>NZ_QZCF01000009.1 GCF_003591485.1 Paenibacillus sp. 1011MAR3C5 | reverse complement strand
TGCATATGGTCGAAAAACGGAGAAGCAGATTAACCATAAACGCGTGTATCGTCTGATGAAGATAAAAGGGATTCAATCCGTCATCCGTAGGAAGAAAAAGAAATATGAGCATTCTACGCCGCAACATGTTGCTGAGAACGTATTAAACCGTCAGTTTCAGGCGGAAGCACCGAACGAAAAGTGGTTGACGGATGTCACTGAATTTAAGTACGGTTATGGTCAGAAAGCCTATTTAAGTGCAATTCTCGACCTTCATGATAAATCGATTGTTTCTTATGTACTGGGGCATTCCAATAATAATCCGCTCGTATTTAAAACAGTGAAGTTAGCGCTAAAGGCAGCACCAAAGAGCAAAGCGCTCCTTCATAGTGACCGGGGCTTCCAGTACACGTCTTCGAGTTTTAAGAGAATGTTGGATAAAGCTAAGCTAAAGCAGAGCATGTCACGAGTTGGGCGTTGTATTGATAATGGGCCTATGGAATCCTTTTGGGGAACGTTGAAATGTGAAAAGTACTATTTACATAAATACCAGACCTTTGAACAGTTAGAGAACGACATTGATGATTATATCCACTTTTACAATTACGAACGATTACAGAAAAAACTAAACGGCCTCAGTCCCAAAGAATTTAGGGCTAAGGCCGCATCATAGATCTTTATTTTTTGTACTGTCTACTTGACGGGGAGCAGTTCACAGCTCTGGTTGGCTTTTGCCCTGCATCGTCTCCATCATACTCGATTCAGCTTCCTAATCCGCGGCCTGATCGAAACAACGGTGCAGGATTGTCTCTAATTATGCAATATACCAATCTCTCGATCGGAAAGGAGAGCTCTCTCACAAATTTACGGTCTGCTGTGAATACAGCATCAGGCTGGGCTCCATGACATTCCCGCAGCCTTAATCTGGCACGGAACAAGATGGAGCGGACCGCCGACATGGTCGTGCTCAGTCCGCTGGCAATTTCCTTCATGCTATAGCCGAAATAATCGGCCAGCAGCCATACAACGACTTGCCTGAGCGGCATACAGCGGGCCACCCACTCCATCCAGCCTCGCACTTCCGCATAATCCACATCCAGGGCGGCACCCGTCTTTGCCGAATCCAGCTCCTGCTGCCCCGGCCCGCTGCGCCGGTATTCGTCATGCCATCGGTTTTTGGCTACCCGGTACAAGAAAGGCCTAACCTCCTTGATATCACCCTTTCTTGAGTAATAGCTGAATGACTTGACCAGCGTCTCCTGATAAAGGTCCTCGCCATCCCATACGGAGCCTGACAAGTAGCGGCAGTACTTGCGCAATTCCGGTAAGTGCGACTGTACGAGCGTTTCAAAATGGGAGGAGGACATAAGCTTTTCTCCCTTCTTTTTACGTATTCGGAACTTCCAGCATTAGCTTCGTATGTTCGACTGACAGCTTAACTTTGTTTTGAATGCCCAGCCTCTGTCTCAGCTCTTCAGGAATTTGCAGCCTGCCGAACCGGTCTACAACGGCATACTCCTCGTGCTCCTCATTCGTCCTCGCAGACTGCTCTGTCTCAGACGCCGACCGCTTGATCATCTCCGAGCTTGTCATCCCGTCCCGAATCGCAACGACCCGATCAACCTTGCGCGCCAAGGACAGATCATGCGTGACGATGACAATCGTCGCTCCTGTCTCCTTGTTCAAGCTGCGGAAAATGTTCATAATCTGGTCGGAAGTTTGTACGTCCACGGAGCCTGTTGGTTCATCTGCAAGCAGCAGGGACGGGCGATTGGCAAGCGAGATGGCAATTGCCGTTCGCTGCTGCTCTCCGCCGGACAGCTGCACCAGCTTATTGTTGATTCGATGCGACAACCCTACCCACTCGATCAATTGCTTGGCGTAAGCTGAATCGACCTTCCCAGCTACCATCATCGCCGTCTCCACGTTCTCCAGCACGGTCAAATAAGGAAGCAGATTCCGCGAATTGTTCTGCCATATAAACCCGACGGTATTCCGTTTGTAGGCGACCCGCTCCTTCTCGTTGATCTGCAGCAAGTCCCACTCTCCTACGACTGCTTTTCCTGCTGAAGGGCGATCCAGACCGCCCAATATATTAAGCAGCGTCGACTTTCCGCTGCCGCTGTTGCCGATAATGGCAATCATCTCTTTATGCTCAACCTTCAAATTCAGCCCTTGCAGGGCGACGACTTCTACGTCGTCCGACTTATAAATTTTCACCAATCCTTCGCAGTCGATCATGCAATCCCTACCTTTCCTCTCCCAGCTTCACGGCCTGATGGACACGCAGCCGCCATATCTGTACGGTCAGTACACAAGCTCCGATGGACAGCATGGCAAGCACAATGGCAAGCAGCTGCATCGTATCCCTCAGCTCGAATATGATCGTGAACGGCGGAACCTGAGCCCCTCCGCTGGTCTGCAGCAATGGCAGGAACAGCTTGCTGACCATGCGGCCGATCCCAAGCCCAAGCCCAATGGCAAGACCCGTTGTAAGCAGCTGCTCCAGCAACAGGATGAAGGTCAGTTGACCGCGCGCCAAACCCGTAGCGCGCAATATGCCCATCTGTACCGTTCTTCTCGCAAGACTGTAGATCCAAAAGAGCAAGTAGCCGATGAAAGATACGGCGACCGACACAATAAAACCAAGCGTCAAAATGCCGTACGTTCCCTCTCTCGAAGGAAGCAGCTTCTGCAGAATCCGTTCATTGCGCGCATCACGCAAGCTGGAAGTCTCAATACCTTGCCCGCGCAAATGGTTCACGACTGGCATCACTTTAGCGCCATCCTCCATATCCAGCCAGAGGGCATAAGGAGTAAGCGGAATATGATCGTAGACATAATCCAGATTGGCGATGACGAAAGGCTGCTGCGGAGACAGCGAAGGCCAGTATTCCGTTATGCCCACAACAACAAATTCAATCGGAACCTTCTGCACAGTCATCTGGATCAAGTCGCCTTGCTTCAAGGCGTTCCGCTCGGCGAAGGATTGCGACACGATAACCCCTTGTTCATAATTGCCCAGCCAGCGCAGCAGATGGAAGGGATGCGTCCCCTTGTACAGATCATGCCGCCACCAGGCACTGGCTGCGAAGTCGACATTGTCAATGCCCATCAGCAGCCCTTTGCCAAGCGACTTGCCTGCCACAGACAGATCCCCTTCTTTTTGAAGCACACGTACATGCGATTTCACGCCCGGCATCTCCTCGAACGGGGCGAGAGGCGGCTCCGTGTAGATCGTATCCCTGGGCTGATCCTCTGGTATATAGTTGCCCTTCTCATCATACAGCTGGAGTTTTCCTTCCCACACAGGCTGAAGCACGACATCGCTTCCATTGCTGTACATGATTCTCTCGCCTTCATTTCGGTCAATCGTTCGCGCCGCCGAGGCGTGATAAATGCCTAATCCCATCGTCATGACGAGCAGCAGCATTAATGGAAAATAGCTCCTTTGTGAACGGGACAGCTGAACGAGCGCAAGGTGCAACGTTATCGGAAGCCATCTTCGCAGCATCCGGTGAAGCAGCTTCAGCAGCAAAGGAAACAAACGAAGACTGACGAGTCCAGCCGAGAAGACGGCGACAGCCGGAACAAAGAAAAACGCCGGATGAATCTGCATGCCGCCGGACTGGGACTGCTGCCCTGCATGCAGCTGGCCGCTTTGGAAGAGATACCACCCGGCACCGGAAGCAAGCACTAGCACGACATCGATATACCATCGCTGCCACAATGGCTTCCGGTCGGCTCTTGCAAGTTCCTGCTTGTGTCCGACGATCGACTGCTTGCCATAACCTGCAACTGGCAGCAATCCGGCCAGAATAGCAACCGCAACGGCAACGAGCCCGTATAAGCCGGCAGAACCGCTCCACCCGATGTCAGCATCCTTGCCGATCGCGAATTGCATGAATCCATCCGTTGTCACCATAAGCCGTGCCATTCCTGCTGCGCCCAACATGCCAAGGAACCATGCAATCGCACCCAGCAACGCTCCTTCGAGCAGGAAGATGGCATAGATGAGCCGCATCTCCGCACCGCGGCTGCGCAGTACCGCAATATCATTGCGCTGCCGCTCTAGAGATTGTCTCGCATTGATATAGATGAAATAGAAGCAGAGTGCAAGCATTGGTGCAGCCAGCGTAAATAAGGTCATTTGCACCTGCAGGCTTTCCTTCTTGAACGTTCGGATCAGATCCAGAAAGCTCAGATCGACGCGGCTATTGCGCAGCATCTGGTACATATCCGGCTCCAGCCTTTGCAAGAGCTTCTCCAGCCTGCTCAAATCACCGCTTTGAAGATTCTGCAGATCGTAAAGTCCGTACCAGTTCACCGTGTTGACCGAAGCAGACAGGCTCGATACAAGCTCTTGCGCGAATACATCCGGGTGAATCATCAGTGTGCCGGAGAAGACATCCAGCCCTTGATACCAATAAGCCGATTCTGCATCCTTTGGCTGGAACACCCCTGCGATTTTGATACGCACGACCTTATTGCCTTTGGCTGTAGGCAGCGTGTATTGATACACGTCCCCGACCTCCAGATAGTTCCGGCTTCGCGCATTCTCCGAGACAACGGCTTCCATAATCCCATCGCTGCCGGGTGAGTCTCCATACATCGATCCGCTGGTCATCTCTATGTGTTCAGCTAGCCCCGATTGGGACATAAGCGACATTTGCCTTCTGCGATTATCCGTGCCGCCCCCTGATGCATCTTGCCGAAGCTGCGATTGAGCAACGGAATAGGTAGCGATAGATTGCAGGAGCGGATAGTCGATTTGCTCTGGCAGCTTGTTCGTCATATAGTCGTGCAGCGCAGCGAGCGCCTCCGGATCGGCAGGATCATTGCGCGTCGGCTGATACCTGGTCAGAAGCGAACCCGGCGGCGCACCCGAACCCTCTTCATGGAGCGTTGTGCTGATAATCCTGGACAAAGCGTGGTCCGTATAAAAGGGGATGCTGCATGTAAACGAAACGGCAAGCAATAATCCGATAAAAGAACTGATCGTCAGAGGGCGGTTATTCCACATTTTACGCCGAAGAAATCGAAGCAGCGGCTTCATTGCCCAATCACCCTCTGACCCGATTCGAGCCCCTTCAAGATCTCTACCTCAGTAGCTGTTGTCAGCCCCACTTCAACATCCACTTCGCGCTTACTGCCGTCCTCATCCACAACCTGCACATAATTTCTGCCTGATGCCTTCTTCAGCGCGGACGGCGGAATCAATACCGCATCTTGCTTGCGTTCCGTCACAACAGAAGCGCTGAGCGGCGTCCCGGCTTGTACATCCGCCGGGAATTTATCCAACTCGATTAGAACATACGAGTCCAACGATTCCTCCTTGTTCCCAGATTCGCTGGATAACGGCATCCGCGAGACTTTGCCGGAATGAGTACCCGCCGTATTAATGTTCACGCTCGCCTCCATGCCTATCGCAATCTTCTCCAGATCAGAAGCTGAGAACTTGACGGCGACCGTTAGCGTGCTCATGTCCGATATCACGCCCACCGACTCATACGCTTTAATGGGATCGCCTATTTTCTTGTTGAAGGAAACAAGTGTACCGCTGAATGACGCGGTTAGCCGAGAGGCCTCCCGCTGCGCCTTCAACTCCTCCATTTCGCCCTTCAGGAGCTCAAAGTTCAAGTCATCAACCTCGCTATGGGTATTCGTTCTAATCTTCTCAATCATGTTGAGCTCGGCCTGCCTGATCTCAATTTCCTTGCGTTTGATTTGATTATCAAGAGTGCCGGTGTCGATGACTGCAATCAATTGTCCTGCTGCAACCGTATCGCCTGGTTGAACGAGCACTTCGGCTATTTGACCGCTGTTCGAAAGGAAATGCAAGCTCTCCTGCCGCTTCGACATCAGCTTGCCTGTCGCATTCACTTTGATCTCGATCGTCGCCTTCGCTACTTTGTATTCCGGCTTCTTGGAAATATTGGGAGGCTCGATCAGCTCAATCAGTTCCGCTTCATCCGACTGGGGGGAGAAGCTGCAAGCGGCTGTCGAAACTATTAATCCCGCACAGCATACACCAAGCAGCATGTTGCGGCCATAGCGCTTAATCCAATCTTCCATCCGCCATCTCGTAGACATGATCTGCCACCTCCAGCATCGTTTGGTCATGTGTCGTCATACATATCGTCATCCTCTCTTCCGAACGAAGCCTTTCGAACATCAGCATAATCCGCTCAGACATACGGGTATCCAGCTCGGCTGTCGGCTCATCCGCCAGCAGCAGCCTGGGCCGGGGGGCGATCGCCTTAGCAATCGCTACCCGTTGCTGCTCTCCTCCGGACAGCTCATAAGGTCGATGCTGCGCCCTCTGTGTCATCCCGACCTGCTCCAAGCATTCATCGATTCTATCCTTCCATTGCGCGGATGGAAAGCCCGATAATCGCAGTCCCAACTCAACATTCTCCCAAGCCGACAACAGGGGGTGCAGCGCGAAGGCTTGAAAGATGAATCCAATTTCGCTTTTACGGACGCGAGTGCGCTGTTTATCCCCCATTCGATGGAAGTGATGTTCGCCAACCTGAACATGCCCTTCGCTAGGCATATCCAAACCGCCGATGATGTTCAGCAGCGTTGTTTTGCCTGAACCCGATCTTCCCTTCAATATGGCAAGCTGCCCGGTGTTCAAGCGCATATCAATCCCCTTCAGCACGTGAACCTCCGCAGCACCGGATCGGAATGTCTTATAAATGCCCGATAGACTGACAATAGGCTCCGTGCATGAACCAGGTTCTTCGCATGCTTGACTATTCCCTTCGCGACTATCCTGCGAACATGAAGTTTGCTGCAAATCCTCCACCTCCGCCTTGCTCCTTCTCTCCGCTCAGATTGGCTTCCGCCAGCGCATCCGCCCCTCTGCTTGTAATCGCATCAAACGCTTCATCCACACTTTTCCCTCCGCTTGACGCAGCGCTGATCTCTTCACCCGCGATCTTCGCAAAGCTGTCTCGGAAGCCCTTAGGATACCAATGTGTGGTCTCCATCGGAAGCGGCTTAAGCTTATAGAAAGGTTCCAGGTTTACGCCATCGGAAGTCGTCTCGTACCCGAGGCGCGATTGCAAATCCATCGCTGTATTCGATCGTATCTTGGCAGCCTCTTCTCCATGGACGTACTGGATGAATGCCCACGCCATATCCGCTTGTGAAGAAGCGGCATTAATCGAGAAGATTTGCGAGACCGTATAGGCGCTTGTCATATCTGGCGTAGCAGCATCAACCGGCGCTGTCACAACCCCCATGTTCACTTCTTCCGGCTGGCTGCTGGATGAATCGGAATCGCCAGCCGCACTGACTGCTCGTACTCCCATGCTGCCTCTAAGATTAATCATATTGGAGTTATCGATGACCATCGCTGCCCGTCCATCATTGAAGAGCATGCTGTCCATCGAGAACATCATCCCCCCGTCTCCTTGCTGGGGCACTGGCTGATGAATCGTCTTGTTCTGGTAACCCTCCACGACTTCACGGAAGATTTCCCTCCATTCCAGCTCCGACATGGTCAACTCCGTGGCATCCGCGTTCAAATAATTCAAACCTTTGGCAGCTGCCATGTCCTTAATGAGCTGGAATGGGTCTTGGGCAAACATGGAGCTTGCCAATCCGTAAATTCGCGTCTCGTCATCGCCGTCTGTCGGGAATCGCGCGGCCAGCTTAAGCACTTCTTCCCAGGTCATGAAGTCTGTTGGTTCCGGAACGCCGTATTTGGCGAACAGATCTTTGTTGTAGTAGAGCGCATTGGTATTGAAGGTCGGCGCCAATCCATAGAGCTTGCCTCCGCCTGCGTCACGCAGCAATTGAACGACGCCTTCTACCATCTGGTCCAATTCGAACCCGGTTTGCGTGACCATGGAGTCCAGTTCATACAACCTCCCGTCCGCCGCCAGCGCTTCATATTGCGACGCCGTCAGCACGACGATATCCGGCTGGTTTTCGTCGACCAGGTCGATCATCGCTTGCGTGGGATCTTTGCTCATAGCTGCATCCATGGTCGAGATGACCTCGAATTGCACATTCGGATATTTGGCGCTGAACACATTCCCATAGCTTTGATAGAACATCTGCTCATTGATGAACGCAACCTTTAAGGTCACCGGTTTGTCCGGGTCAATCCCCTGTGGCTTGCCCTCTCCATTATTCGAGCTGCAACCCGCCAATACGATGACGAACAACAAACAGTAGATGATCCCTCTCCCTAACATGTGCTTCATTCTTTCTTTCCCCTTTCAAGCTTGAAATGGTTATCCATAGGTCAGCATGAAGGAGTTCTCTTAGAATTGTCTTAGAGAACTTTAAACGAAGCTTAAAGATCGATGGCATTTCTGTGTAATGGGCGCACAAGGAGCGTACGGGAAGCTTTCTGTTGTGAATATCAATGGCTGAACAAACCAAAAAACCTCCATCCCTGGAGGTTTGAGTCATGCAATATGAACGCTACAAAGCTGGCAGTGTAAAGGTGATCTTCGTTCCTTGCTGCTGGACGCTTGCTGCTTCAATCCTTCCACCGTGGCGCAAGACGATCCACTTAGCAATGGAAAGTCCGAGGCCTGCCCCTCCTTCTGTGCGGGTGCGTCCCTTGTCTCCCCGGTAAAACCGGTCAAAAATATGAGGCAAATCCGCAGCTGCCACTCCATTGCCATTGTCTTTGACCGTCAAGGTGACATGCCCCGAAGCGGCCGTGCATGTCAGATGGACGCTTCCGCAATTAGGCGTATACTTAATCGCATTATCCAGCACGATCATCAACAATTGCTGAAGCCGTTCCTCGTCCCCATTCACCCTAAGGTTGGGATTCACGTGCCACGACAAGGCAATATCCTTAAGGGAAGCAAGCGGCATCACTTGCCCCAGCACCTGCTCCGCCAATCGCCCCAACGATACCGGCTTCATCTGAAGCTCAAGCTTGTCCGCATCGGTCTGCGACAGTGTCAGCAATCCGTTAACCAACTTCTTCATTCGCCGTATTTCATTCAGTATGGTAGAGATTTCACGGCTATCCTGTTCGATCGTATGGTCAGGATGCCGAAGCAACAGCTCCGTATGCGTCTGCAGCACAGCCAGCGGGGTTCGCAGCTCATGAGATGCATCAGCTACAAACTGCTGCTGCTTTTCCCATGAGGATCGTATGGGTACCAATGCCCGATCAGCCAAATACAATCCAGCGAAGACCGACAACCCGGCACCGAACACAATACCGATAATAATTAGTCCCATGACAACATTCAACATGCTGATTTCCGTACTGATATCACTGATCAACTGGATGTAGCTATCTTTATCCGGGACCGAAACATAATTCAGCCTCTTCGCATTGTCTGCGTTAATCTGGATGTTAATGACCCGATACACCGCCCCGTCATGACGGACGTTGAACAACTCCGTCTTATGAAATGTACGCCTTAGCTTCTCCACGAGCTGATAGGGATACCTCTCCGGTATAAGCGTGGTTAAGGGATTAAGCCCCTCATCCCAAATAATCATATTAATCGTACGTTCAAAAGTACTGGCCGTCGCGCTCCAAGTACCTAATGATGCAATGCGGGTCGCAATACCCCCTGTGAATAAAAATGTCATCTCCGGTTGCTGCATGGAGTATTCCGCTGCCCGCGTCTGCATCGCATGATCGATTTTCCCAATAATGGCGGTGCGCAAGTACACATACATACTCGTCCCCAACATAGCGAGAATGAGAAACATGACGGACGCATTCAGCAGCGTCAGCCTAGCTTTCGTTTTTCGGAACATCGGCTTTCCCCTTTACCATATAGCCTATGCCGCGAACCGTCTGGATCAGATCGGAATAACCTTGCGCCGTTAGTTTCTTCCTCAAATAATGAATATACAGATCCACGATGCCAGCTCCTGAATCCGTATCAAATCCCCATATTCGATCCAATATTTGCTCACGCGTCAGAATCTGATTTCGGTTAATGAGCAGAAACTCGATCAACTCATATTCTTTGGCTGAGAGCCTCAGGGGAACTTCGTTAACGAATCCTTCCTGGATCTTGGGCCGGAGAATCAATCCTCCCACGCTAATGTCACCTAAATCACCGAGCTTGCCGTGTCTGCGCAGAATCGCTCTTGAACGGGCCAGCAGTTCGGGAAAGGCAACCGGCTTGACCACGTAATCATCCGCTCCCGCATCCAGTCCCTGAACTCTGCGCTCAATAGCATCCACTGCCGAGAGCAGCAGAATTGGCGTCATGACGCCTTGCGACCTTAGATGATGAATAAGTGCAATACCGCTCATGCCCGGCAGCATCACATCCAATATGATCAGATCGTAGATGTTCTGCTCTGCCAAGTACAGGCCTTCGTCGCCGCACATCGATTCTTGGACGGTGAAGCCTTCTTCCCGAAATACGCTGGAAACAGCATGCACCAATGAAACATCGTCTTCAACTATAAGCACCTGCATACCCTTCAACCTTCCCGAGCCTAATCATGCAATCAGTATAAGCGAGGAAGCTTAAAATTAAATTAGAACGATATGGCATAACAAAGGAAAAATCATGCTTCGATGAGCAGCGGAAGAAACCGGGCGACTCATGCTGTGAATCTCGTAAGAAGCTAATCGGCTCCCAAATTATTATACGCAGGGCCCTGCGTATAAAAGAAACGAGCACCGGGATTTCCGGTGCTCGTCTTTATTAGGCATATCAATAGGTTTTGCTTTTAATGCCCGCTGCCTGATGAACGAGGACTCCGTCCCACATAGACAAGATTAACGGCATACAGGAGAAGAAGCACGCCAAGAATACCGGCAGATAAGCCAAACATGGGAGCATATTCTCCATTCTTAACGCCTAGTCCAAGCAAAGCTGAGCCTGCTGCTACACCGATGTCCAACCCGATCAGAAAAGTGCTATTGGCTGCACCCCGTCTCTCTGGCAACGCCCGTTGAATCGTCCATGCCAGCATATAAGGCTGGACGGCTCCGAACGACAAGCCATAAACAAAGGCTGATAGCATGAATAGCGGGAAGCCAGTTGCAGCCGACAGCATAGTTAAAGCAACAATGCCAAGCATCATGCCGGGCACGAGAACATACGCCGGCCCCCTCCTGTCGAATAGCTTTCCTGCCAGCGGCCTTACTAGAATCGAGGCGCCACTAGACAGCAGGAAGAAGATCCCGCCATTCATGATGCCAAGTTGCTGCCCGTATAATACAACATAAGTCAGAATGCCTCCATAACAGCAGGTGAATAGCATAAGCAGCGCAGCCGGAAGCAATGCGGAACGCTCAAATATACTGGCCAGCAAAGCATGTGAGCGGCGTCCAGAGAGAGCAATCTCTTTGGAGAGAGCCGTCCCTTCATTCCGTCCCCTTAAGGACAGCACTAGCGGAAGCACGGCGACTGCAGAAGCCGCCATAAACAACGCCAATGCGCCGAATTGTCCATATATCCATCCGCCCGCATACGGTCCGACCGCCATGCTGGCCAGGCCGAATAGCATAAAGGTGCCGATGCCCGCTCCTTGTTGACCTGGTGGAATCAGATCGGACACGAGTGTTGCATATGAAGCAGTCAAGATGCCCCAGCCGATGCCAAGTCCGATACTGCAGCCTATAACCCAGCCTATCGATGGCGATAGCATGTAAGCAAGAGAGGCGAGCAGGAACGCCAGCAATCCTGCGATAACAATTCGCTTTCGATTCCAGTGATCCAGTGCATATCCCGTCCCTAATCGGATGAGGACTGCTGCAACCGTAATAACGGCAACAACAAGCCCTACGACAGCCCGTTCTACACCAGTGTCCGTCAGATAGACGGGAAGCGTAGGCAGCAGCATCTGAAAGGACAAGAAGACAAGCATATTGCACATGCAAATTTTAAGGTATGCCGCCGACCAATAACCGCCATTCCCATCATTATGCTTCATCATACTTTGTCCCCTTGGTACCCGAAATTAACGCAAGCCTTTTAATGCGCCGCTCCAGGCTGTCACTTGATCCAACATATCATGAACGGATTTCGTATGCAGCTCGGCAGGTTTAAAGGTATGGAATTGTTCAAAATCCGTGAAGATGGACAAGGTAGGATGAACGCGTACGTCCGCTACCAGCAATTCACCTAATATCCCCCGCAAATGTTCGGCTGCACGGGCGCCTCCGGTTGAGCCATAGCTCACGATTCCGGCTGCTTTGTTGTTCCATTCATGATAGGCTGTATCGAGCGCATTTTTCAGAGCCCCGGTTATACTATGATTGTATTCCGCAACGATGAATACATATCCATCCATTTCATCGATTTTTTGCGCCCATGCCTTGACGCCCGCATCGTCCGGATCACCTTCTCCCATAAAGGGAAGCTTATATTCGGCTATATCAATAATCTCATAGTGTCCATCCCTGCGACCGCCGGCTATGCCTTTAATCCATTCGCCAACTTGCGGGCTCACCCTTCCTTGACGGGTACTCCCCAAAATAATGCCGATCTTAAGCTGCTCGCTCATTTGCTTCATCTCCGTTTTATATAAATTTCTCTCTGTTTTCCGCCAGCCACTGCGCGAACGTTCGCGCGGGACGACCCGTAATCTGTTCGACAGTCGGCAAGACCTGATAGGACTCCTTGGGCGGACTAGCATGCCAGCCGACGACATAATCGATGACGTCTTCCTGAATCCCGGCTTGGCGCATCTTAGCCCGTTCTTCCTCTGCTGACAATTCGACGAACCCAATATCCCGGCCAAGCTCGGCACTCAGTAAGCGCAGCTTGTCGGGTATGGACAGCACCTCAGGTCCAGTTAACGTATAGCTCTTAAAAGCATGGCCATCCTCCATAAGCACCGTTGCAGCAACACTGCCAATGTCCGCCTCATGAATCATGGCACTTAATACTTGACCGTTCAGATGCCTGACGATACCTTCCGATCGAATGGACTCCGCCCATTCCCGCGCATTGGACATAAATTCAACTGGCGGCTGAAGATGGGTCCATTCCAGCCCGCTTGCTTCTACCGCCTCTTCTACCGGACCTCGCTCGCCGCTCCACAATAGCGTCACTTTTCGCACACCAGCCTTTTCAGCCAGCGCTGCGATTTCAGCTCCGGTTTGCAGCGGAGCGGAGTCGGCACCGTTAAAGGTAATCAAATGCATGGCGGTTACGCCATCCAGTGCCGGAGCAAGGGTCTGAGGATCGGTTAAATCTCCGTATACGACCTCCACGGACTGTGGCAGATTGGCAGTTGCAGGGTTGCGTGTTAGGGCCCTGACGCGAGCACCCGAACGGACAAGCTGATCAATGACATGCCGTCCTACATTCCCGGTTGCGCCTGTTACTAGAATAGTCAAAAGTATACTTCCTCCTTAGATCGCTTCATTGGATGCATGAACATCTCTAAATTTACATCAATTCCCACTTCAATGCGTCCTGCGTACGTCTAATTAACACATAAGAAAAAGGTCTTATCCGAAGATAAGACCTTTGCTAAGACCTTCCATTAGCCGAACCATTTGTTTTTGGTCGCGAACAGGGCCGCTTGTGTACGATCCTGCATCTCAAGCTTGGCTAAAATATGCGTAATATGGGTTTTTACTGTTTTCTCCGAGATATGAAGCTCAGCCGCAATTTCCTTGTTGCTCTGACCGAGCGTAATATGCTGCAAGACTACGCGTTCCTTCGCGGTGAGAGCGTCAATTCGCTTCTCCTCTTCATTCTCCTTGACTACGTGGGACATCAGCTGATGAGTGGCTTCCGGGTGCAGCGTCTTTCTGCCATCCATCGCAGCCTGAATGGATTCGATCAATACTTCCGGTCTAACATCCTTTAATTGATAGCCGATGGCGCCTGCCTTGATCGCTTGCAGCACCGACTCCCGGTCTGAGTAGCTCGACAGGATAATGACTTTCACCTTCGGATACTGCTCCGTTATAATCCTTGTGGCCTCAATCCCGCTCATTCCCGGCATCATTAAATCCATGAGCACAATATCGGTATTCAGCGTTTGCACCTGCTGGAGGGCCTCTTCCCCGTTCTGGGCCTGACCGACAATTTCAATAGCAGCCTGGGTTTGCAGGAAGAATCGCAGTCCTCTGAGTACAACCAAATGATCGTCTACGATCAGCACTTTTATGGTCTTCATGTTAGTTCTCCCTTGAACGCGGCACCGTCACGGCAACGATGGTTCCTTTGCCTTCTGTACTGTTGATTTTCAAGCTTCCATTGACTTGCGCCGCTCTTTCATTCATGCTGCTGATGCCAAGCGTTACGAGCTTCGTCTCTGCTTGCTCGGGCACGAACCCGCAGCCATAGTCGATGATACTCATTTGAATATGGTCTTCAATGGACTGAATCTTGATCGTAGCGCGATTCGTCCGGGCATGCTTGCTCACATTATTGATCGCTTCTTGTCCGATCCGCCACAAGGTTTTTTCTACCTTCTCGGTGAATTGCACATCATCCTTCATCTGTAAGGTGACATGAATGCCGAGTTTTGAAGCGTATTCCTTCAAAGAAGCAAGCATCCCTTTCTCTGCGCTATACGGGCGAAGCTGCCAGATCAATGTGCGCATCTCCGACAAAGTCTCTTGCGACAGCTTCTGAATATCGCTGATTCCGTCCGCGACGAGCGGGTTTTCGTCTTTCAGCAGCTCTTTGATGCCTTGCGCAGTCAGCGATAAGGAAAACAGCTTCTGATTGACAGAGTCGTGCAGATCAAGCGCGAGCCTGTTCCTCTCTTCCGACAACAACAGATCCTGCCATTCGTCGTACAAACGGATTCTTTCCATCGCCAATGAAATATGATCCGCCAGCGTTGTTAAGATTTTAATCTCCAATCCGCTGAATGTGGACAACTCTCTGCCGATAAGAAGCACCCCGAGCGGTTCATTTCCGAGTTGCGGCTCTTGTTTTTGCAGAGGTATCGCGGTCGAATACATATGTTGGCTAGGTTGCAGCGCAGCAAAGGAAAAGGGGGTATCCTTGCTCTGGCATACGGTCCGCTCGAGGAAAGCTTGATGAATAATATCTGTAGATTCTTCCTCTGCATGGAGACGGGATTCATTCAAGACTCTTGCATTCTCGTTGTCATAGAGGGCGCGCAGCAACAGCCGATTGCCATGATGAACGGCAATGGCTACTGTAGGCCAGTCGAAATACGTGCCAATATTCAGCACTACCGTGAGCAGCAGCTCTCTTAAGTTATTGATCGCCCAGATATGCCGCGTCACTTCATTGGTGCTGTTATAATAATCCACAATATAGCGCGCAATATTGTCAACGGCGAGCTTCTCCTTTTGCTCAAGCAGTCGAGTTCGCTCCACGGCTGTACCGATCTGATAGGCCACCCCTTCAAGAAGGGCAAGCTCTTCGTCGCTGAAATGTTCTTTGCCAGGCGATCCCACATTCAGCAGGCCGAAGCGCTCCCCGCATATCGTCAACGGTACCGTGGCGTGATGGGTAAGATTATTCGTATCGCCAAGCGACTGCTTGACCGAATCATGGAGACGCTCGCATTCAATGATGTTCACTGCTTGATTGAGCGAATCTCTCCAATAGAGCTGGAGACAGAAGCATACTTCGCCCCGCATAGACTCTTTGTCATTCCGGGCAAGCGCCGGAGGCAGGTTATGATCCGCTACATGATGATAAATCGGCTCATCATCCGCCAGGAAGATCCAGCCCGTCTTCAGCCCGGTCAGTTCCAGAAGCTTCTCCAGCGTGCTCTGGAGCATGGGCTTCATATCATGATTTTGGTTCAAGGTTTCCGCGATTGTTTTCAGAATAAGCAATTCCTTATAATGCAGCGTCCGTTCCTCGTACATCCATTTCACCACCATCTCATGCAATCCATCTGAATAGCTAGATCATACCTTATTTCTCCAGGAGTATAAATAATATTTCAATCCGAAAAAATCTGTTTCGAATCCAGGCAATGCTATTACACCTGGTCCTACGAATATTGTCATCTTGTCGACCGTCCATCGACTAGGGACAAAAAAAGGATTGGACCATGTCCGGAAGCTGGACGAAATCAGCAGCGAGCTTCAATTGTCCAAGTTTCAATTGATCATCGAGAAAAATAAGGATGTATATGCAGCGGCGTGTTTGTCGCCTAATCATTAAATAGGGGCTGTCTCATCTATGGAGACAACCCCTTCTTTAGTTCTATATTTGACTCTAGCCGGCAGCCCACAAGTCGAGCTCAATCTTCAGCTCAGGCAGTCCGAGCGCCTGCACATAAGCAACTGTCATCGATGGCGGCGTGGCGCCGAAGGTCGCGCCCCACACCCCGTAGAAGTGATCCCAGTCGATCTGTTCTGTGGCCCAAATGTTGACCTTAACGACATGATCAGGCGTTAATTGCTGCGAAGCCAGCACCTTCACAATATTATCGAGGGTGTGGGTCGCTTGTTGATTGAGATCAGGCGGTATGTTGCCGCTGGCGTCTGTTCCGATTTGCCCGGAAAAGACATACCATTCGGCATTCCGGCTAATCTTCGTAACATGGCTATATTGACCGACCGGCTGCGCGATCGTGTCGGGATTCGTGCGTTGTACGACAAATGTATCTGTCATTGTAAATTCTCCTTTTCAATAGGTAAGCTATTTGATTGGAATGACCGTAAATGGACAGACGTATCCCGTCTGCGGTCATTCTAGAAGAAAACAGCTGTTGAATATCCAATGCCAGAAGACAAATTGCGCAAAACCCTCTTTTTCATTGAATACCCCCCTATCAAAAAAGTGTAGTATAGCTGAAATATTATAACACAGATGATACTGGCATAGCCATGCACGCTAATCTTTGTCAGTCGGTTAACAAAAACAAAGTGCAAAGACAGCACATTGGCCATCCATGCACCCTGTTAGGCACAATTGCATTTCTTGAAACAGACTTACTTCATGTCCGCCATGAATTGTCTGAAGTTCTCCACGATATCCTTCGATTTCGTATGATGTACATAATGGGACGCATCGAAGACAACCATTTTGCCATTCGCTACGCTAGCCGCTTGCTCCTCATGGAGTGGAACCCATTCCTCTGAGAGATTTTGGCCTCCGACAAGAAGCAGCAGCGGAAGGTCAACCGGGAACTTCATATGCTTGCCCTCTTTGAAATTCGAGGAGATGTGCTCCATCTCGTTCAAGATGGAAGGGTTGAACATGTTCTTAAGCTGGAGCAACCCGATTTGTTCTCTGGTTTCATCATTATAAGGCAAGCCTTCATAAGGATCGGGAGTAAATTTCATCATCAATCGGGCAAAGCCTGAGTTTTTGAGCAGCTTAAATTTTCCGATCGGGAATTCGACATCCATCCCGCCCTGCGTGGGAACACTGGTATCGATCCCGACAAATGCCGTAATTTCATCCCTGTACTTGCTTACATAATCGACTCCGTATAGACCGGCAATCGAATGTCCCATCAGGATATAGCGGCCAATGTTAAGGCTTTGCAGCGCCTCATGGATTTCTTGAACCATAGTTTCGGTTGTGCGGTCCTTATCGGTCAAGTCGCTTAATCCGTATCCGAATGGTTCAATGGCGACTACTTTGTAATAAGGCGACAGCTCGTCTATGAGCGGCTTGAAGTCCAGTACAGGCGACGCTGTTCCATAACCCGGCAGAAGCACAACTGTCTCTTCGCCTTCCCCTTGAATGAGCACATTCATATTTTTGCCGTCTACGGGAACAAACTGTCCGTATGCCTGGATCTTCTTCTGATCCGTCTTGTTGCTGACCACATTCACGATATATACGATCGCGATAAAAGCTACAATCAATATTAGGATTACTGCTAATGTTTTAAGTAGAATCCTCAGCCACTTTTTCATCTTACCTACACCTTTCTTCACCAGTTAATTAGGCTGCTGTAGCGGCCGTCAAAGCAAGCTTAACTGATGAAGATGTACGGACAATGACGCGAATATGAACTGAATATGAATAAGCGCAAAAAACCATTCTAACGGATCACTCGCTCGGAATCGTCATAGGCAAGATGACGATAAACGTCGTTCCTCGTCCAATCTCGCTCTCCACCCGAATTTGGCCCTGATGCAGCGATACGATCTGCTTCGCGATGGCCAGCCCCATGCCGCTGCCGTCATACTTGCGGCTATGGGAACGATCGGCTTTGAAAAACCGCTCGAATATCCGCTTCTGATCCTCCTGAGAGATGCCTATCCCTCTGTCGGCTATGCGGACGGTAACATTTTTGGCGTCTGGTTTGACACTGACGTTAATTGTACCGCCATCCTGAGAAAATTTGATGCTGTTGCCGAGTATATTGGTCCAAACCTGATTGAGCTGATCATGATCTGCCGCTAATGAAACGGCTCTCAGATTAAGCTCGAAATCAATGTTGCGGGCTGACCATTGCGGCTGAATCGCTACAATGACCCGCCTGAGCTGCTCATCAAGTCTGAGCTCGGTTACACGCAGCTGCTGCGAACTGGATTCCAGCAAGCTCAGCTTTAGCAGACTATCGCTCATCTTGGACATGCGTTTCGCTTCGGAGATGATAATATCGAGATAGCGATTTCGCTCGCTCTCGGTGATGCCTGCTTGCTTGAGCGCTATAGCATAGCCGGATATCGAGGTAAGCGGCGACTGCACTTCATGCGATACATTCGATACGAACTCCTTGCGCATCTGCTCCAGCTGCTTCAGATCCCGCATCATCTCTTCGAAGCTGCGGGCGAGCGTGCCCAGCTCACCCTTTTGCTTAATGTTCAGCTTGACGTTGAAGTCTCCCGCCGCAATCCGTTTGGTTGCTTCGGTCAGCTTCTTGATCGGCCTGACCAGGAACATAGCAGCTACAAGAATAAGCAAGCTGCCCGTTATTAAGCTATTAGTCAAAAACTTCACCAACAGTGATACGGATGACGCGGCAAGCGGCTCTACAAACATGGCTTTCGTTCCTGTCTCTGTATGAAGAGGCATGCCCAGCAGAACAGGCACTAATCCCTTCGAGCTGATCTGCAGCACTTCTCCAGCCAGCACTTGATTGATTTGCTCCGGCGTTACTTCAGATACGCTCTGACCGTTCAGCTCCCCGAATGATTGAATATGCCCGCCTTCGTCATACATGCGAATATAGTAGGAATGGAGCTGTTTCATGCCGCTGACATACGAATCCGCCTCCGCAAACGGCAAGGCATCGTAGATCCGAGAGACGTCTTCGCCAAAGTGGAATACGTTGAGCATCAGGTTATCGTTCAGTTTGTCCTGATACAGCCACGACGTGGTAAACGTAGCAATGATCGTCCCCCCGATGACAGACACCAGAAAGGTCAATACGACACGGGTATATAAGGAACTAATCATGGAGTTGCCTCAAGCCGGTAACCGAGACCGCGCACGGTATCGATCCGAAAATCAGGTGTTTTCGCGAACCGTTCGCGCAGCCGCTTGATATGGACGTCTACCGTCCGCTCATCGCCTGCGTAATCCATTCCCCAGATCTGATCGATCAGTTGCTCGCGCGTATAGATTTGTCCGGGCTTGCCGGCGAGCTTATACAGCAATTCAAATTCCTTGAGCGGGAGGGCGAGCGATTCCGTTTCTCTCGTGACCTTATAGGTCTGCCGATCCAATGTGACGCTGCCGATCTGAATCGTCTGCATCGAGCCCATTCCGTATCGCTTCAGCAGCGCCCTTACACGAACGGTCAATTCCAACGGATCGAACGGCTTTGTCAAATAATCATCGGTTCCGAGCTGGAACCCTTTCACCTTCTCCCATGTCTCTCCTCTCGCAGTCAGCATAAGCAAAGGGAGATCCGGATTGACTTTTCGCAGCTCTTTGCATAGCTCCCAGCCATCCATGATCGGCATCATAATATCAAGCACGACAAGATCGATCCGCGTCGAGGCGTATACGGCCATGGCTTCCTTGCCGTCTGCAGCTTCGACAGTCTCAAATCCGTCGTTTCGCAAAAATAAGCAGACGAGTTCGCGAATGTTCGTATCATCATCAGCAACCAGTATCGTAGGCATCCGTTCCCTCTTTTCCCTGTATTACTTGGTAATCAGTATACTATAAAGCCGATGCCGTGCATAAATGCGGGAGATATTAGAAGGACAAGGGGCTGACTAGCTGCGCGGAATAGAAAGGGATATAAAAAAGCAACTGTCGTGTCAGGACAGTTGCTTTTAAGATTTCTCAGGATGCTCTACCAGATCAATAATTTTCTTAATATCCGAAATATGAAGCGCTTCTGCAATTCGTTCAATGTGATTGAAGTTAATGTTTTCCCTTTTTCCGCTCGATAGTTCACTGAGCGCAGCATGCCTGACATCGGATAGCCGAGACAATTCCCTTAACGAGATATTGTACTCTTTGATAAGTTCCGGGATTTTGACAACAACTTTCTTGGGCATTCAATCACCAACTATTTATGAATTCGACCATTGACTATACGCAATAGCGTATCATATAATATGGGCAATTATGGTACGTATATACGTAACAAATATGATCATGGAGCTGGTATGAGTATGGTCGAAATGATGACTGTATACGAACGTCTGGTTGAGGAAGAGGATGAGCTGCTGTCCAAGATTGAAATCTGCGAGGGCTGATGGATTGTCTGCACGATGCACGCCACGTTTAAAAACTACAACAGCGCCTTTGACTGGCTGCGTTAACGGACAATATAGAGCAGGACCTACCCTCTCCGGGCTGGAGTGATGCTTTGAGGATTTCGGAACACATTTTTGGGATCGTACTTCGCTTTTACTTTCCGCAGCCTCGGATAGTTCGCGCCATAGTAGACGGGCCCCGAATTTTTGATTCCTTGATCCGGAACATTGATATAGGACCCTACGATAAAGGGTTGCAGATTCCGGCGTGTCTGGCGTACGATGGCGATATTTTTGGGACCGTCGGATTGCTTGATCCAGGAGCTGTTCCACTCCACATAAAACTTGGCCTTACGCCAGTAGAAGGCTGTTGATGCAGGCGACTTGCGGCTCACTGCCCCACCCCAGTTCAGGAAGAAGAATCCCGCGTCCTCCCCCTCTACATTCTCTAAAAATTGCCGCATAGACCGAATCGCTTTATTAGGGAACGGACGTCTGGCGAAGCCCGACGAGAACTGGTTGCTGTACCTCTGAGTAAGCACGGGATCGGGAGGCAACAAGAAGCTCACAGCTTCCGGGTAAGGCACCTGCCGAATGATTTTGCTCGTAGGCGTGCCGACGCTTGTAAGCGGCTGTAATAGACGAAGAGCTTCCGATCGAGGACCTAGGTACAGCCCTTCCATCGTGACACTGCCCCCTTTTTTTGGACCAATCGTGAGTTCGCTGCCCAGCTTGGTATTAACCGAAGGAGCCCATTTTTGCCATGCTCTGAGCACCCTCTCGAATTGATTCCACGGCCAGATAATGCGGTATACCGTTGCCTGAGCCGGAGCGCGCAGCACCTTTAATTTATACCGGGTATATACGCCAAAGTTACCTCCGCCTCCGCCGCGGGAAGCCCATAGAAGATCGGCGTTGCGATGTTTGTTCGCACGAATCACTTTTCCATTCGCGTCCACCATTTCAAGCTCAAGCAGATTATCGCTAATGAGGCCAATCGTCCGCTGAAGCGGCCCGATTCCGCCGCCGAGCGTAATTCCGCCGATCCCAACCGTAGGGCTGTCGCCAAAGGGCGCGATAAACCCTTGCCGCGCAAGCGCATGTGCGATTCTGCCGACTCGATTGCCAGTCCCTACGATAGCCGTTCCATTTTTCCTGTTCAGCTTGATCTTGTTCATATCGCTGACATCGATGACAAGTCCCCCGTTAACCTGTGACAGATTAACCTCAAGAGAATGTCTGCCGCTCCTTGGGCGAATCGGAACGTTATGTTTTCGCGCCCATTTGATGGCGTTCGCTACATCCTGTGTTCTTTGAGCAAATACAAACACTTTAGGATATCTGTCCGTATGGGGGTCCCAATTTTTACGCGCCGCTTCATAGCCCGGATCTCCTCGAAAAATCACTCGTCCGGTTAGCCCCGCTCTTGCTGTCACTCATCCCACTCCCTTGGAGATATTGATTGCACATACATTCAATATAGGAACCCTATATCGTATGAAGGACATTTGCGCAGGGAATGGGCCAATTCCCCAAAATAAATGGGATGCAATCGGTGCATGTTACATCCGTTTTACCAGAAGCTATAGAGGTTGAATTGGTACAAAAAGATAGAAGTCAGCAGCAGTGCAACAGCGAGCATGATCATCCAGATACAGCGGCGCCTGGCACATTCTTGCCGATGTACTTCGCCATGACACGGTCAATCTCTGCTTCAATCCGGGATTCTTGCAGCCCGGACGGTGTGGCGGCAGCAGCCGAACAACCCCTGGAAACCAGAGGATCAGTATCAACAGAATGGCCGCCAGGGGCAGAAACGATTTTTCACCTATACGCATCATCCAACATCCCTTCACTTTCCAACTGTGAAACTTTCCTTCATTTTACAGTCGGCTAGTAAAAGCCATTACGGTCCGCAGAATGCTTCTTACTTAAGTCCGGGTACGGGGATGTGAATGCGACGCTTGGCTGATAGACGATGCGACTTCCGCACGAGATGGCTGTGGGCGGCATACTTGAAGTTTTATTGCCATAGAAACTTCAAACGCTGAATTATGGCAACCAGACACAAAAACGCAACCTTGATCAAGGTTGCGTTTTCCTTTTTATTCATCCAATTTTATCTCTTGACGTGCAGCCGGATATGAAGCTGCCGCACTTCCTCTGCCAACTCAGCTACAGGGCCTTCAATAACGGTATCCCTGATCACGTCTTCGATCGGAAGATTGCGGACGCGCGATGGGGAAACCCCTAGTTCATTCAGCCACTCTGCCAATTGCTTTGAAGAGCTGGCATATACAATTCGGCCTAGCCCCGCCCAGCCGTGGGCTGCGGCGCACATCGGACAATGCTCGCCCGACGTGTAGACGGTCGCCTTGCTACGCTCTTCCACCGTCATGTTATTGGCCGCCCAGCGCGCCAGCGCAAACTCCGGATGCTGAGTATGGTCGCCGCCTGCAACGTGGTTATGGTCCTCCATCAGCACCTCGCCGGTAGAGGAGACAAGTACAGAACCAAACGGCTCATCTCCTGCGTCCAGTGCGGCTTTGGCCAATTCAATACAGCGCCGCAGATGCTTCATATCCGTATCATTGATCAATGGAATATCCTCCTGTTCATCTATTCGTATAAAATCATGGTATCATAAGCATATCCATTCGAAAAATATAGTTAAACTATCATTCACTAAGGTTTTTCATATACAAGGAGGACAATTATGGATATCCGGCAGCTGCGCTACTTCATTGCAATTGTGGAGGAAGGGACCGTATCGGCCGCTGCGAAGCGGCTCCATCTCTCTCAACCTCCGCTAAGCCAACAATTGAAAGCGATGGAAGAAGAGCTCCGCACAGAATTAATGGAGCGAAGCGGCAAGTACTTGAAGCTGACAGCAGCGGGAAAGAAGCTCTATGAGTATGCTCTGCAAATGGTCGAGCTTATGGAGGAAGCCGCATTTGAGGTAAAAGAAGTGGGACAAGGCAGCAGCGGTACATTATCGATTGGCGTCAATACGCTTTCGGTTGCGGAGCTGCCGAACCTTCTCCACCGCTTCCGGGAAGGATATCCTAAGGCCGCCTACCATATCCAGCAAAATGAATCCGCCCGCCTCTGCCAACTAGTCAGAGAACGCGCGGTTGAGCTGGCGTTTATTCGTTTGCCGCTTGAATTAGGGGATGATCTGGCTGTTCGTCATCTATATAGCGAGCCGTTTTATGTAGTGACATCGGCCGAAGCGTCGAAATCAGCTCCTCTGGATGCTGGCCTCTCGCTTGCCGAGCTGCAAGATATCCCGCTGATGCTGCCCAGCACACCGGGACTAGGCGTGCATTATTTGATCCGGCAAGCCTTCTCCGAGCTTCATCTGCAACCGAATATTGTTGGAGAATGCTCCGACATCTCGCTGCTGATCAGGCTGGTGGAGTCCGGTTTTTGCTCGGCGATCGTACCGGAGACACTGCTCAAGGTGCATGACAGGGCTGCTATACGCGCCAATAAAATAACCAGCCCAACCGAGATGGTCTCTCCCGTCGGGCTGGTATGGCTTAAGAACCGCCGCTTGTCTGCGATGGCGGAGAACTTTATCCATCTGTATACAACTTAAACTATTTTCCCTTAAGCTTGTCCAATAGACGCAAGATAATGACAATCGCTTTAGCACGAGTAACCTGACGTAATGGCTGTAATTCGGACTGCTCTGTCCCAACCAGAATGCCCTCGTTTATAGCGGACAGAAAGGATGCTCTGGCCCAGTTCGGAATAACCTGCGCATCGCCAAAATCAGCTATGCCGACTCTCGTTCCATCAGCAGCTGGGCGCAGGTAGGCATCCAATTTGTATCGGCCAAGAGCATTATGGTCGGCACAGGCGAAGGGCGTTTCTCACCCAAAACCGTGTTAAGCTTCGAACAATCCTATATGATGCTGCATCGTTTTCTAGATACGGTTAAAGCACAATAATGGTCGTTCCGATATGCGAAGGAGAACAGGAGGAATATCTTCCTGCTCTCTTTTTTTTGTATTTACTTAAAAAATAGTTGAACAGGAATTGACAGCAGATTATGATCGATGATATATTGTGCATACACAACATACACAATTTTGGAGCGGAGGAAACGCTATGTTGGCTTTAGATCTTCGTAACGTAAGTAAAAAGTATGATCATTTTCAACTGAAGAACGTATCTTTTCAACTGGAAAAAGGCTACATTATGGGATTTATCGGCTCGAATGGCGCTGGCAAAACAACAACGATTAAGTCAATTCTGAATCTGATTCGCCTGGATAGCGGCGAGATTCATATTATGGGCAAGAACATGGGGCAGCACGAGGTGGAATTAAAGCAGGAGATCGGCTCTGCTTTTGGCGACATCAACTTTTATACCCGCACCAAAGTCAAGACATTAACGGATGTAATCAAGCGGTTCTATAAGAACTGGGATGATGCTACCTACCGCAAGTATTTGAAGAAGTTCAATCTGATCGAGGACAAAAAAATCTCCGAGTTATCGACCGGCATGAAGGTGAAATACAGCCTGGCTCTTGCCCTGTCGCATGGGGCGAAGCTTCTTATTCTGGATGAACCAACTAGCGGACTCGATCCTGTCGCCCGGGACAATCTGCTGGATATCTTCCGGGAGCTGGTGCAGGACGGCGAGATCAGTATCCTCTTCTCCACTCATATCACATCCGATCTCGAGAAATGTGCAGATTACATCACCTTCATTCATAACGGTGAAATCATCAAGAGTGCGGAGAAGGAAGAATTCGTAGATGCTTACCGTTTGCTCAATGGCAAGAAGGAGCAGCTGGATCTGATCAAGGACCGACTCATTTCTTACAAGGTCAATTCATTCGGCTTCACCGGCTTGATTCATACAAAGGACTTCGATTCGTCACTGGATATAAGGTCAGCGATACCGAATCTCGAGGAGATCATGATTTATTGCTCGAAGAAGGAGGATATCTAGGATGCATAACTTGTTAATGAAGGAATTTAAGATTGGCGTAAGTCCTTTCTTCTACGTACTGCCGTTTTTGACTGGCGCATTGATGCTTATTCCGGGTTGGCTGTACTTCCTGGTTATCCTCTACTTCTGTTTCATTACGATTCCGAACATGTTCGGCGGGTATAAGAGCCAGAACGATCTGATCTTCACAAGCATCATGCCGGTTACAAAAAGAGATATGGTGAAAGCAAGAGTCTCCTTTATCGTCATTCTGGAGCTGTTGCATATCGTTGTTGCCATGATTTATGGCGTGGTCACGTTACGTTTGTATCCGAATATGATGTACTTTTTCTTAAAGCCTTCCTTTGGCTTCTGGGGACTATGCTTTGTCATGCTGGCGATCTTCAACCTGATCTTCATCTCCATGTATTATAAGACGTCGTATAAATACGGTGCGGCAGCATTTGCAGCGAATGCAGGTGCAATCTTGTTTGCCGGAGGCGCCGAATGGCTTGTTTTGCAAAACTCGTATGTGTCCGATCTGTTCAATGGCGCTGGTAGCGACAATCTGGGCGCTCACCTCTTAATCTTGCTTGCAGGCATCGTGATATTTGCGCTATTTACATTTATCGCTTATCATATTGCCAACAAACGGTTTGAGAAAGTGGAAATGTAATGAACATCGCAATTTCGAATACATCTGAAAAACCTATCTATCAGCAGCTTTTCGAACAGATCAGCGCACAGATTCTCAAGGGTGAGCTGGAGAGCGGATACGGCCTGCCGCCCATACGGCAAGCGGCCACGGAGCTTGGCGTCAGCATCATCACGGTGAAGAAAGCTTGGGAAGAGCTGGAGCGGCTTGACCTCATCTATACCATTACCGGCAAAGGCTGCTTCGTCGCCGACCTCTCCCCTGACGAGATGCTGCAAAGACGCAATGACATGATCCTGCAGCGGATGGCGATTGACGCTGATTACTACAAATCCTTCGGACTTACGATAGAAGAAGTTTTTGAGCTTATGAGAAAGGTTTATTGATGGGGAACCACGTCCTTTAGAGGGACGTGGTTTTTGTTTTCTCAGATGGCCAACACCCGCATAATATCGTCAATTTTTTTGCCGTTCGAGATCACCCCGTTATTCATCCAGGTCAAAAAGTCCATCTCGTATGCCTGCAGCTTGCGTACGGCGGCAAGGCCTTTCCATACCTGGCTGCTGAGCAGCATCCGCTCCTCGCCCGGCCGACCGCTGTGCCATTTGTCGAACACCACAAACAGATGATCGGCGGACAGCCCCGCCAGTTGCTCCCCGGATAAAGCAATCATTTTGCCGTCGCCGAAGCCAGAGCTTGACTCTTCCGTCCCGGAAAGCCGATACGGCTGGAGACCCAGATCCTCGTACAGCACAGAAACGGCAAACCCTCCGCCGCAATCCGTATACATCAAAACGTAGTCCGCCGATACGCGCAAAAACGCAACCGTCTCGCCGCGAAGCTTGCGGCGCAGCGCCTCTCGCGCAGCAGCCGCCTTGGCTGTGTATTCCGTGAGAATGCGCTCCGCCAACTCCTCACGGCCGAAAAAATCGCCAAAGCGACGCAATACCATACGCCAATCATTCGTAGATTCAGGCATCACGCAGGTATGGGTGATGCGGCGGCATTGCTTGTACAGCGTATCATCGTAATGGTCCATAAGCAGGATCAGGTCGGGCCGATAATCGGCAATGGCGTGCAGACTTGCCGTCGCCAGCTCCATCTCGTCAAACACGGGAGTTTGCGACAGCCGCAAATAATCCTGCTTGCCCCATTTGGCATGCCAATACTGGGCAATCGGCATAACTCCGAGCGCCACTAGAAAATCCTCCAAATAAGGCGCTACAATTCGCGGCTGCTCCCGGTGATTCCGGCGGTATTGCCCTGGCGCGATGCCGATCGTCTGCTTGAAGCGGCGGCTGAAATAATATTCGTTCGCAAACCCGATCTGCTGCGCGATGTCCGACAGCTTGTCCTCCCCGGCTACCAGCAATTGCTTCGCCTTGTCCATGCGCATATCGTTCAAATATTGAAGAGGTGACTTGCCTGTCGCTCCCTTGAACAGACGCGGATATTTCCAAGGTTCGATCCATGCGATATCGGCCAGTTGCTCCACGGTGAGCGCATCGCTGTAATGCACGTTCATATATTGAATGGACCTGCCAATGCCTGCTTCGGCCGAAGCGGCTGCCTGTCGTGATTGCTGCTCATGCCAACTGATGATCATAAGCAGCAGCTCCTGAAAACGCAAATAGCGGTAATAGAATTGAAGCGACGTGGCATCGCGACAAGTTGGCTGCAGCAATTCCTCCACCAGCTCGACGGCTTTCGCATAAGTCCGCAGCTCCAGCACTTGGCCATAGGGAACAACGGCTTCCGGGAACTCTGGCTCCTCTCTGAGGGTTCCTGTAATGACCTCAACCTGTTCGGATCTGAACTGAAAAGAAAAAACATCGAAAGCGCAAACGGGCGAAAGCGCAAACAAGGAGATTTCCGCCGAATTCGCTTGCAGCCATACAAATTGCCCGGATCGGATGGGGCTTTCACCTTTGTCACCGTCTCGTCCTTGCAGCCGCGCCGCTCCATTCCTGACGATGATAAGCAGATCGAATCTCGCATCCTGGCAAAGCGCCGTTTCATGCTCCCGAATCCGGATATGCTTCGCTTCCCCCCATTCAAAGCGGTAGCTTCCCTTTACGGTAATAAAACTATTTTCACTCATCTTCCCCATACACTCCCAGCCCTTATCTGGAAACGGCGCCCTATCAGCTCCGCAAACATTGATAATAGTTCTCATTATCATCATAAACAAAAAAGGACAGCTCTTCAACCATTGTTGAAGCAACTCTCCTTTTTCGCCGGCGTGTCGCCTTCCCATTCGAGCGTTCATGCGCTGGATTGGTTAAGCGAAACCGATGTTACTTGATAAACAGCCTTTCCAAATCGTCCATCTTTTTCTGATCCCCGATAATCGCCGTCGTTTGCCAGTGTGAGCGCTCGACCTGGTAGACGTTGCCCTTCTGCACAGCGGGTACGGATTTCCAGATCGGACTATTCATCATCTCATCATAAGCTTGTGCTATACCCTCATCCTCCCAAGTGCCGTTGGACAGCAGCAATATCATATGGTCGGCGTCGAGCTCGGGAATCGCCTCCATGGACAATACGCTATTTCCCTCGGTCAAGTTTTTGGCATATTGCGGCGCTTGAATCCCCAGATCCTGATACAACAGCTTGCCGATAAACATGTTGTTGTAACTAAAAATATTAACCGACTTATCGGCGGAATTCATCCGTAACACAACGACTTTCTCATCCCTGGCCGAAGCGGCCATCTTGCCTTTCAGTTCCTCCACCCGCTGATCGTATTTCTGTAAAACCTCCGCCGCCTTCTCCGGCACGCCGAGCAAATCGGCAATCATGTTCAACGTCTGGCGCGAATCCGACAGCACGTCCTCTGGAATACGGAACGTCGGCGCAACTTTGCTGTACATTTCGTATTGGGCGTCATCTATGCCAGCGGTAATAATCAAATCCGGCTCGGAAACAAGCAGAGCTTCCACGCTTCCGGTAACGTCAAACAACGGCACCTCCAGACCCAAATAATCTTGCTTGCCCCACATCGGATTGAAATATTGCACGATCGGCGTCACGCCAAGCGCCACCAAATAATCCTCGCGGTATAAAGCAGCCACGCGTTTGGGGTTTACCGGAATTTCCAATTCTCCGAACTCATTTTTGACGATGCGCGTTGCCGGTACCGCTTGTTCCGCTTTACTGTCAGCGTTTGCTCCCCCGGAAGGCTGGCCGGAAACCGCTTCTCCGTTATTGATCCGGTTACCGGCATCGCCGCACCCGGCCAACAGCCCGATACATACAGTGACGACAACCGCTGATTTCAAAAATGTCTTCCAAACTTGCCTGACCATGATTTTACCCTCTCCTGATCCACATTAATGATATTGATAATTATTATCAATGAATTCATTGTACGCTTGTCGCCCCCGCTTCCTCAATACACATTTTCGTCAAAATCGTTTATAACAATTTAATGCCCCGAAGCAAACCAACAAATCCATTCATATGCATATGCTCCTGCTCCGCCATCACAATAAGTCGCGTTTAAGCCGATAAATAGGATATAGACCTTCTCCTATCAATCTTCCATTTCAACTTATTGAATCAGCCTTTCCCAATGCCGAGAGGAGTGATTTCACATGAGCAGACCATATATCTATGTGTTCACAGGCACAAGCGGCTCCGGTCGTAAAACGACGGCGAGACTTGCGCTGAAGCATACCCGCATTACCCATCTTCCTTCTTACACTGACCGACCGCCCAGAGACAAGGAGTCTCCGCCTGCAGATTACCGTTATCTGACGCCAGAGCAATTTGATGCTTTGAGCAAGCGTCACTATTTCTCTGAAGAAGTCAAAATCGACCGATACCGCTACGGCGTCGCGAGCAGAGAGCTGAATGACGCCCTTCTCGAGGGGCGAAGCGTCTATCTGATCCTAAATCGCGAGGGCGCTGATCGCATCCGCAGCCTGTATGGCGACAAAGTTGTTCGCATCTTTCTCTATGTCGAGAAGCGGCTCGTAAAAGAGCGCCTTGAAGAGAAAGGCATGTCGTATGAAATTATGAACAGCTATTTAAACCATTACACGGATGAAGTCACCTACCGCAAGGAATGCGAGCATGTCATTGAGAACGTCGACGCCGAACGCACCGCGGCATTCATTCGGGATCTAGTTGCAGGGTATGAGGCGGGAGATTTGGAGACATAAAGAAATGTCGATCCCTTCTCAGCCCAATCAAATTTTGATCCGCCAACCAAAAATGGGGTTGTTCCGACAGTCGGCTCGAGCCCCATCCGAAGCCGATTTTGCGAGAGAAAGGCCCTCAAATGCCACTTTGTAGCAGCATTTGAGGGCCTTTCGTTTATTTGCGTATCTTTATATAATATTCGCCCCACTCTTCCAATTGATCCAATATTGTTCTCAACGTTTTGCCTAACTCGCTCATTTCATAGACTACTTTCGGCGGTACCTGGTTATATACGGTTCGGGTGATGATGCCTGCTTCCTCCAGCTCCCGAAGAGACTGCGTTAACACTTTTTGAGATAAATCCGGAATTTCCTTACGGAACTCGCTTGTTCTCATGGGTCCGCAGTTAAGATGACATAAAATCAATAACTTCCACTTCCCCCCAATGACTTCCAAGGTCGCTTCAGCGAGGTTGTTATATGTGTGGGTCGGTTGTTTTTCCAATGGTCAGCCACTCCTTCAAAACAGAAATCAATCGTTACCTTCCAGTTCCTATAGCACTTTATGGTTCTATAAGAACATAAAAGTGCGTTCTTCCTATCTTTTACAACATCCTGCATAATGCAATTGTAGCATAGACCATGTAAAAAGAGTGGAGAAAGGAAGTTGACGAATCATGAAAGTACTGACTGTTGTATCACACCCGAGGGTGAATTCTTTAACCTTTTCCGTTGCGGATAGATTCACGCAGGGTCTTCTGAAGGCAGGTCACGAGACAGAGGTGCTGGATCTGCACCGCATCGGATTTGATCCAGTTCTATGGGAGGCCGATGAACCGGATTGGTCCATTGATCGCAAGATTTATTCTCCTGAAGTGGAGAACGAAATCGAACGCATGAAGAAATTCGACGCTCTTGCCTATGTCTTCCCGGTATGGTGGTATAGCGTACCTGCTATGTTGAAAGGTTATATTGATCGGGTGTGGAATAGCGGCGTTGCATATGGCTCCAATAAGCTGCCTCATAAGCAAGTGCTGTGGCTTGCTCTCGCAGCGGAGTCGAAGGAAGGAATGGAGAAAAGACATTTTGATCAAATGATGAATCATCAGCTCAATATTGCGATAGCCGGATACTGCGGAATTGCCAATAGCAAGGTAGAGCTCTTGAACAATACGTTAGATTCAAACCCGGAAACCCAAGAAAATTTGCTGAAGCAAGCTTATCAGCTTGGATTGAATTATGACACCGTAAAAGCTGCGTCCGTATAATCCCAACTCTTCGTCCGTGCATTACGATCCACAAACCGAGCATCTTTATCACCTGGTACCCGCACAGAAAAACCATCTGCCAGAACGTCAATAAGATCGCCGGATAGGGCGATCTTATTGGTACAGTTCAAGATGAGAGCTTGTCGGCGGCTTGGAACCACGTCTTGGGAGGGACGTGGGTTTTTGCGTAGTGGGCTGAAATAATCAGCTGTTCTGCCGTATGATATAGAATATGAATAGAATGATGATCAAGACCAATTTGATTCCATCCAGCCGCTTCCACTTTTCTTTCTTCCATTCTATCTGTTTTTGTCTTTCATTGTATTCGTCAACAGATTTCTGTCTTCTGACCGCCCGTTCCTGTTCCTCTTGGGCCTCTCTTCTTCGCGTTTCTTTTAGTTTGGCCAACTCCACTGGATCGGGAATTTCTCCCTCTCCTTTGCATGTATCGCAAGTCCGTATCCCGTTATCGCATCCGCATACAAGTATTTCTGTGCCTGACCCCTTACATTCCTTGCATATCAATCCGACATCCACTTTCCCTGCTCCGTCGCATTTTACGCAATTTGTATATCCACGTCCGCGACAGTCAAGGCACACACTGCCAAATTCTCTGCCCCGGCCATCACATGTTCGACATCTAACAATACCTTTACTGGAGCATTCCCAGCAATCACGACCATCGCTTACTCCGGAGCCGCTGCACATAAAACAGTTTTTCACTTTGATCGATTGTCCATTACAGAAACAAGGTATTACTTTTTTCCCCTCACAATGGGTACAAACTATTTTACTTAATTGAACCATTAAGCATCCGCCTCTTAAGTTGTGTGTTTAGGAACTATTTCCCATCCACTATACCGTGTTTGGCGAATTTATTCTATCATCAATATTCACATATTTCATCGATACCAGGTGATGAATACCGTTTTGTTCAGCCAGCTTTTTAGGGAGCGCCTTCCTCTTGTACTCCTTGAACCCCAGCTTTTCATATAACCGGATTGCCGGGATATTCGTATCCGCGACCTCTTCGATCAAACATTCTTTATACGCCTTGCTTCCCAAGATATGAGTGATGACCTGCGATGCCGCTCCTTGGCCTCGGAATTCGAGCGCCGTACCGACAAACTCCAAGGAAATTTGATCTCCATTGGGATTATGAAACGGCACTTGAAACTCTCGTTTGAGAAACAGCACGGCAAGCATTCCCTTGTAAAAGCCCAAATGCTTGATCAACTGCTTCGTATTCAGCCTCACCGATAGCTCTGTTCCGTCCGTACAAGCCGCCATAGCCGCCACTTTATCACCCGACATCGCCAAGTAGAATTGGCTTTCGACGAATATATGTGCAAAAGCTCTGGAAATCTGCCGCTTGTCTTTGGAAAAAAAGCCAAGCCACTGCGTAAACCCGTCTGCGAAAATATCAGCCATTTGCGGCCTGATCTCTGCTCTTGTTTGATCCGCTCTGATAATGGTGAACATCTGTATTCAGCCCCCTTTCGAGAATAGAAACGCTGTCAGGATGGAAGGTGACGGCATAACGAAGTCATCCTTCATCTTCACTTTCATCTCAGCTAGCCCCTGAATGAATGAAAAGAAGAACATAGCCATCTCATAAGAATCGCCAGCGGCGAACTCGTCTAGCTCTTGCCCTCGCTTGATCAGCTTGCTGGTAGCCATGATTAGGTTTTTGTTTACTGTAACCACACCATTCTGCCCATCATTGGTGTCACCTATGGAATGAAACGACTGCGACATAAGTATCATCAGATTCGCCAGATCGTCGCCGGATACCATATCCTCATAAATTTCTTGGACGAACCCTTTCATCAACACAGAAGGCGATTCGTCAGATTGAAATCGTTCCGCAACCCGGGCGAGACCTGCTGCTGCAAACTCCGCCAGCTCATGAAATAACTCATCTTTTGTTTTGTAATGTCTGTATAAAAGACCGATACTGATCCCGGCTTTGTCGGCGATCTCCTGCACATTCGTCATGCCGAATCCCTGCTGGGCAAATAGCTGCATCGCTGCGGATTGTATTTTAGCCCGCGTGGCATTTCGCATTTCTTCAAACTGCTCTTTCGTTCTCGGCATTGTGTCACCATCTTTTTGAATGAGTTTTTACTCATTATAAAATAATAAGGTTGGATACGCAATACTTTAGCTTATACAGATCTGTACGGAAGCGTAAAAAAACGCAACCTTTATTGGTTGCGTTCTATCCACTCTAATCTATCGTTACTAATTTCTATGACCTTCCACCACTTACAGTAATCGTTTCTCCCAAAATATAATTGGAAGCATCGGATGCAAGGAAACAGAGAACTTCGGCGATTTCCTGTGAAGTAGCTGCTCGCTTCATGGGAACGGGTGCTACGAGTCTATCCAGTCGATTCGTATCTCCTACTGCATTCTGATTATAGTTAATGACAACCTTCGCTCCTCTTGCAGCCATTAACTCCGCTGTAGCGCGGCCAATTCCACTGCAGGAGAACACTGTTTTGAAAGTGATAGTCTACGGGTCAGCATTCATCTATATATGTGATGATTCTTCGCATGAATAATCAAGCTTTTTTAAAAATTTTAAAAGGAGCGCCAACTGGCAGAAAAACTCGTCCAAAGTGTGCGTTCAGCACAGCAGCTCCGCATCCGTAGAAGGATACAATGGCTATAGCTAGCTCCGCATAAGCCGCCAAGGAATGAAAAGCTCCATTTCCTACCCCAAATGAATCTAAGCTTAATCCAATAAACAAGAAATCAATCCATACAAAAATGATAAATAGCACTTTGTTGGTTTCCATTGCTCCAATGGTCATGAAGAGCGTAAAGATCAGATAGCCAAGAAAGACAAAGCCTAGCTGCTTCACATCGAGCCCGGATGCCAGCTCCGGCCCGAATACCCCCAGCTTAATCAGCCAGCTGGCTGCCATCCCAAACCAGAAGAACGCATAAGCTCCAAAGGCTGTCATGCCAAATGTGTTGTTATGCTTCGCATCTTGTATGCAGGCGAATAGCTGCGCGAATGCCCCGAAAAAAATAGCCCAAGGGATAACATAACCCAATCCAGATGTGATGCCCAGCTTTTGCGATGATGCAACCAGCGTGACGATGGCCAGACCGAATAATCCAATTGCACTGGGGTCTGCTGTTACGATTTTTACATGTTGTTGCGACTGTGATGTCATGAACTAAGATGCCTCCGATTTCGTATGAAACAATTTAACGACCTATTCTATCACATCACAATGAAACTGAATATATCCGTGTATATATTGTCATATTTCCGTTCAGACGATAGAAAAAGCGTCAGACCCGAACTTTAATAAAGTCCAGTCTGACGCTGTTACCATGTACCCTCGTTAGCCGATAGCTTCAGCTTATTATGGATTAATCATCCAAACCCTTCCCATCCAAAATATGCGGCAAATACTTCTCAATCCGTGCCTCTCGCGTCTTGGATTGTTTGGCCCCAGAGAAGTAGAAGAGGTATGCTCTTTGCCGTCCCGGTGTCAGGGCTTCAAATGCGGTTTTCAGTTCAGGAATTTCCACAAATTTATTATCCAGCTCCTCAGGAACGGTATACTCTGTCGTCTTCTTGAATTCCACCTGCAAGCCGGCTTTCTCCACTTCAATCGCTTCATAGATGTATTCTTTGATTATCAATTGCATCTCTTCGATTTGCTCTACATTCGTAAAGCGAATTTGGCGGGCTGCCTGTACGTTCTCCGTCTGCTGAATGAGGATACCATGGGGATCCTTGAGCAAAGAGCCTTTATGGAACAGAAGCGCGCAATATTCTTTAAACCCATGTATGATCACAATGTTGTTACCCTCAAACGTGTAGCAAGGATGCATCCACTTGAAGTCTTCGGTCAGCTCGCAGTCGAGAACGATTTCCCGTAGTGCTTCAAATTCTTCCTTCCAGCTCTTGGCCTTTCTCAAAAAACCGTCAACCTTGGCATTCAGCTTGCTTGTTGTCATACAGGAACACTCCTCATTCACTAGTAGCAAATATGATTTTCAATAACTTCCATTGTACCTGTCTCTTTAATCGATTATACCAGCATATTCTCAAGCTCGCCGCACCATTTGCTCCATCCATATTTCGCTCCGCCCAGCGCTTGCGGATTGGACAGGCCGGTTTGCTCCAATTGCAGATTCACCTTCCCGTTGCCGAGATCCTGCAGCGTCCATGTAACGGTATGCTTCTCATCACCGCTGGACCAGGTGTAGGATACCCGATTGGGCTCATCGACGGTCAGCACCTCGCCGCTAATAATGCCGTCCCACCATTCATTCGGCTGGGTGCGGAATTGGAACTGATGGCCTACGACGGGTTTAAAATCATTTTCCATCGGCTCGCCCGTATGAATATTCGCAATCCACTTCGACAGCTTCGTTGAATCGGTAATGGCCGACCACAGCCTCTCGATCGACGTGTTGTACTGAAACTCCAAATTTAATGTTAAACTCATGTTTCTTCCTCCTCTAATAGTTGGTTTAAGCGCAGCATATTCTTCTTCCAGAAATCGCTATAATAACCCACCCAATCTTGCACTTCTTTCAGCGGTGTGGCATTTAGCCGGTATCTCGTTTCTCTGCCAACTTTCCTGTCGAGCACTAGTCCCGCTTCCTTTAAGATGGTCAAATGCTTGGATACCGCCGTTCGCCCGATTTCAAACCGTGCGGTCAAATCATGAAGCGGTACCTCTTCAGCCTCTGCCAGCAAACGGATCAGCCGGCGTCTAGTTGGATCTGCAATGGCGTCAAATACATCCCTCAACCGGTTGTTCTCACTCATAACAGCCTCCCTCCACTAGGTTCTGGAGTAGCTTCAACGAAGGAACCACCCTTAAAGCTTCCGGTTCTTCGGTCTCAGCGCCCATGCGGCGATATTAAGTGCAGCGTAGCAGAGCGGAAGGATCAGATTAAAGCCGCCTTCACCATAATCGTTAGCGAACACATGGGACAAAGCCGCACCCGTCATTAGAAAAAAGATGCCTGCATGAGCCCATTCCTTCACCCGGGGAAAACCAGGCATGATGATCGCTACCGCTCCAAGCACCTTCCATATCCCCAGAATGGTCATGATATACAATGGGAATCCGATACTTGTGACGAGCTCGACGTTGCCCCCTAATTGCATTAGCTGCCCGATCCCGCTTAAAGTCATAGCTACGGCGAGCAGTGATGCGGCCGTCCAATAAGCAATGATTTTGCCTCTGGACTGCGTTTCTGCTTTCGCCAACATTTTCGCGCCTATTATGTTGCTCATTTTCTTCCTCCTCGTTATGGTTCAAGTCGTATTGATTAATATTCAAATCTTTTCAGCAGCTTTATTGGACACCATTTGGTGTCTATTTGATGTTTTGATTATAGGACACCTTTTGGTGTCATGTCAATATCATTTTTTATGCCTTCCGCAAAAAAAAGAAATCCACATGGAGTGAATACACTCGCATGTGGATTTCTTTGTCATTTTATAATGCATCCGTATACTTCCTAACCAGACTCATCAATGCAAATAACTACACAACCCGCCTTCTAGCGCATGGGTCCAATTGTTATTGTGCCGCTTCGCCGCTTGCATCGTGGAGAACTTGGAATGCGTGATGATCAGCTCCGTCTTGCCGCCCTTCTCGACAAAACCAATCGTAACAAGCGTTTCCTCAGCACTCGCCCCTTCATTAACCCACTTCCAGGTGAATGAAAGCTTTTTATTCGGAACGATCTCCACATAATGGCCTGCCAGCGTGTGAATGCTGCCATTGGGGGCTTCCATATGGAAGATGTAGCTCCCTCCGACTGTAACGTCCATCTGCTCTACGGTCGTCGTAAAATCGGTCAGTCCCCACCATTGCTCCAGCTGTTCTTTTTTCGTCCAGGCCTGGAACACTCTGTCGATGCTCGCGTTGTATACGTGATGAAGCTTGAGGAGAAATTTCCCGTCATCCAATGAAATCATGTGTAGCGCCTCCATTAGTCTTCTTTGGACTGAGTCTCCAGGAACTGTTCAAGGTTGAACACCTGCGCAGTCCAGAACTTCCTCAAGTCCACCAACCACTCTTGAGCATTTTCTATCGCCTGTGGGTTCAGATAATAATACCGGTACGTTCCTTCCTTCCGAACGGAAACTAAACCTGCCTTCTCCATCACCTTCAGGTGCTTGGATATGGCAGGCAAGGACATATCAAAAGGCTTCGCCAGGTTCATAACCGTCATCTCGCTGGCCGCCAAGCTACGTATGATCTCTCGTCTCGTCGGATCAGAGAGCGCCTGGAACACATCATTTAAGTTCTCATCGTTATAATTAACCATACGTTTAAGTTTATGCGATTTTGATCTAAAGTCAAGAAGAGCCGAACGGCTCGATTCAACCGAATACCGCCGGCTCTGGTCTAGAATATTTAGAAGCTGCTTGCCATCTCGCGCGCTTGTTGAATCGCCCTTTCTTTAATCGCTGGAGCCTGCTCAGGATCTGCAGCCATCCCCTCTACAAAGATGCTCCCAAAGCTGGGAATCTCGAAAAACTTCATAATGGCATTCAAATGACGATGCCCCATTTCGAGATCCGCAAGCTCTGAACCAGGAGACAACACGCTTCCGCTCGCTTGAATGTGAACCGCCTTTTTATCCCTCAGCAAGCCAACCCGCCCTTGCCCTGGAACGTATTTGAACGTCTTGCCAGCCACACATATGGAGTCGATATAGGCTTTCATGACAGGAGGAAAGGAATAATTCCAAATGGGGTTAACAAAAATATACTTATCTGCGGCCACGAACTGTTCGACCAATTCTCCGAGACGTCCTACCTTTGCTTTCTCAGCATCCGTCAATTCCTCAAATGCAGTGCCTCCCCCAAGCTTGCCCCATCCGCTGAATACATCGGCATCTAGCTCAGGAATGCTCATTTTGTAGAGATCCAGATGGATAACCTCATCATCCGGATTAGCGGATCGGTATGCTGACACGAATGCTTGTCCTACTGCCAGACTATAAGAGGTTTCATAATTAGGATTTGCTGTTATAAATAATACGGTTGCCATAAATGAAGACCTGCCTTTTTATTAGAATGTTTGTGATGAAAAATGATCAATACATAGCTACGGCGTATCATAATCGGATTCAACAACTCATTTTCTGTACTCATCAACTCCTGAGTTAGTTTATATTTAACCGTTTGGTTATTTAACTTATAGGTTAAATATAAGGCGGATTAATCTAATTGTCAAGCAGAAATCCCTGCGCGGATCAGCTACCTCTCCCTGCCAACTTTTCAATCTGAATGGGCTTCGTCACATCAAGCTCCAAAGTAAAGGTTGAGTAGACTTATCCCACGAGTTCACCACGAAAAAACACGCCGAAGATGGCGTGTTTTTTTCGGTTTGGCAAGCACTGGACCGAGATAGACTAATGCGCAATCATTTCATGCGCAATACTGTGACCATCCATGCTGGTCGGGTAGTAAGTAGGCCAATTGGTCACTTCCTTCAGCAAAGCATCGCGGTCGTCTCCCCAATACAGGTGGAAGTGGCCGGATTTGATTGGAGCAATGCGGTGATCACTGAATTGGATGTATCGAGGCAACCCATCGATAGCTTCCACCGATTTGAAAACGAATCGCACTCCGCGATTTCCCGCTTCATACGTCAGTATTTCGTATCCATCGGATTGATACTTGCCTGTGTACTCCTTGCCATTCTTGTAAAAGGTAACGGTATCGCCAACGATGACAATCCGTTCCGTGTCGGTTTTGTAGCCAACATCGTAGTATTCCTTGTACGCTGCCGCCGTCATTGTCCCGGTATCCGCCGCTTTGTGTGCGAACACCTCATCCAGCGTTCCATCCAGCAAATACGAATATACCGATTGCCAATCTCCCTCCCAATCGGCTAGCGTGCGATCCAGAACCTGGCTGTCCTCGAAGTATCCCTTGTAGATCGCCGTTTCCTCTTCATCATGGTCGTGGCTGTGCTCATGATCGTGGTCATCATGGTCGTGATCATGATCGTGATCATCAGCGTGACTATGGTTATTGCTGCTTTCAATAATTTCGATTTCTGCCGCTGCTTCCTTGGAAAGATGATTGCCATTAGAGTCCGAACTTTGACAGCCTGCAAGCAATACCCCCAATGCTATTACAAATATTCCTGTTCTAAATGTCCCTATCATTACAAGTCTCCTCTATTTAATAGTAATGTTTACTATTAAGGATTATACGGAGGATGAACGGATTCGTCAAGGTAATTCGTAATAATTACGAATATATCGCCCGGCTCGCCTGTGAATGGAGTAGATCAGCCTCAAAAAAACGGCATCCTATGTAAGAACCCTTACACATGATGCCGCAACAGCTTTTCTTATTTGATTTCTTCCATATATGCCCCGAATTTTTCTGCGATTTCTTTTGCATGGGTACGATACAAGTAATGATCCGCTTCGAGTGTCATCACTTTACCATACATAGAAGCTTTTGCTTGCTTATCATGCTCAGGTATCCATCTATCCGTTACAGGATGATTCGCTTGTACAAAAAAAACAACGGGAAGCTTATGGGGGAATGTTATCTGTTCAGCCCCTTTAAAATTAGCAGGCATCCACTTAATTTCATTTATATGGTTTGGATTTAACATGTTTTTGAGACCAAGCATTCTCATTTGTTCTTTTGTTTCATCATCATAAGGGAGCTCAACATACGGGTCATCGCCTAGCTTCGCATATAATCTGTTGAACCCGGTTTTTTTGATTAGGCTTAAAAGCCCTAAAGTTGAAGATGAAACCTCTTGTTCACTAAGCGTTGGAACGCTGCTATCGAGCCCTACAAATGCACTCACTTCGTTTTCATATTTGTTCACATAATCTAAGCCGTACAGGCCAGAAATGGAGTGAGTCATTAGAATGTAACGGTCAATTTGCAGGCTCTGCAAGGCTTCGTGGATTTCACTTACGATATTTGCTGTCGTTCTTTCTTTATCTGTAATATCACTTAATCCATAACCAAAAGGTTCAATCACGACCACTTTGTAGAATGGTGATAGCTCATCGATTAACGGCTTAAAATCAAGTGCTGGCGCCGCAGTTCCAAAGCCCGGCAAAAGCACGATTATTTCTTCCCCTGTTCCTTGAATGACAGCATTCATCTTTTTCCCGTCTACAGGCACTAATTGGCCATAGGATTGTATCTTCCCCTGCTCCGATTTGGCGGCGACCTTATCTACGATAAAAACAATGCCAACAAATACGATTCCTAGTATGGCCAATACTGCTATTGCTTTCATTAAAAGAATAACGATTTTTTTCATCATTGAAGTTGGCTTCTTATCTGTAGCCGGTTCCTTCTTCCCCTTTATGACCTCACTTTGTTTCACTCGTATCGACTCCTGACCTTATCAATTTATTAGCTGCAAGCCTTCAAGGAAATCATACACGACGGATATGTACTCTCTATTACGTCAAGATGAACGGCATATGAACCGCGTGTTTATCCGCGATGTGTAACTTCGAATCTATTTAAAAAACGAATATCAAGTTTCAGAAAATCTCTCTAAATTATTCAGAAAAATTATACTGCCATTTTTTCAGAAACCTAGTACCCTTCTCTTATAGACTTACAATTTCCGGAAGGTGAGGATACTATGAGACAAGATATCGAGCAAGCTCTTCAACATTCCATCTCGGGGATAAGGCACATTCGCACGGTCGAACAGGTCTTTATTGTGATACAGCGCCCGACTGTAGAATCCATTGGATAAACCGTACAATTTGCCGGAGCCGATGGATCGAAGATATTCGGTTTTTACGGGAACCATACCGGAGAGTATCCCATTATCCTTGTCTTGGTTAAGCAGAGTATCCAGATCCATGAGCATATTTTCTGAAGCTATTTCTTTAAATTGATATTCGTAAAGAAATAAAATATCCGGCTGCTCGGTTTCGATCATTTGAATCAGTTTGTTTTTCCGTTCTTGCGGGCTTTCTTCATGGAATGACGGCATTTGTATGATCTCGATAACGACTTCATAACTATAACTAGCGACACACCTTAATTTGTGACAGCTATTATTTTTGGAAGTCTGCATCTATTATCGAAAGCAACAAAAAAACACGCCGTATACGACGTGTTCGTTTTGAATCCATCTTGACTTTGAAAGCTCGATTTAGACCGTATTAAGCCTTAACTCATAAAAATACTGCACAGCCGGATGCTTCAGCTTGATTTTTTCGGACATGTTCAAAATCCGCTTTTTCCCAACTCGCCTATCGGCCAATGCCAATATATTTAGTATGATATCCTTGCTTTCGATGCTTTCCTCAATAGACGTGGACAAAAATTGATTAGCCACGGTGATAAAATTGGATTTACTAAGCGAGGCTTGTGCTGCCATAAGTTCTTTTGCCAATTCGGACAGTTTTCTGCTTCGCGCAATGACGATGAGACGATCCTCTGGAATCTTGCCATCCGTATTCATTCTGACAGCTTCTAATTGTTCATGGCTGATCGGAATATCGATCCTCGAGTCGTTTTTGATTTCCTGCTCCGATGTATACCATTTGATTAAGGTAGTCGCATCGTTCATGTTTAGTATATTTTTTTTATCAACCGTGATATAACAAATCCCTGCTTTATCGGGCAAATAACGATATCCGGTTGCACGGTATTCCACTTTCCCTTGTAACGAAGGACTAAGAAAGCTCTCTAATTGCTGCTTCAATTTGCTCCAAGACATGATATTCTCCTATGTTTGATTTATTATGCGCTCTTACACATTAGTGGCGAGCGTTCGCGAGATCGTCCGGTAGGTTGTCGGTGACATGCCTTTTTTGGCTGTAAATTGCTTAATAAAGTAAGTGTCATACTGGAATCCAATCGCTTCAGCAATATCATTAAGACTCATATCTGTATGTGTCAGCAGATCGCAAGCCATCTTCAATCGATGTGAAAGCAAATAGCCGATTGCTGTATATCCGCATCGTTCCTGAAATAATTGATTAAGGGTCACACGATTCATATGAGCGCACTTCGTTAGATCCACTAATGAAATCTTTTTGGAATAATGAGTGTGAATATACTCTAACACTGCATCAACAGGTGAGTGCTGGCTGACTCGATTCAAATCCTCTAACAATCCCAGTATTTGAATCAGATACTTTTTGATTCGGCACGCCCAGCGCTCATCACTTTGCGCCTGTACTTCTGTGCCCAGAACAAAAAACCATTGGAACAAAAACGGATATGCTTTTTCGGTTATACGAGGAACTGCCATATACAAATGTTCTCTTTGAAAGAAAGAACGGCCTGTTTGTATCCTTGGAGCCGCCCTAGAGTAATCCTGTGTCTCAACATGAACGGCAGATATTAGAAACTCGGGATGGAAATTAAACGATTGTGCAGCAAGCCCATGCTTCTCTGTAACTTGCCATTCATCATCTCCAGCCAAACAAAGAATACCAGGGGCGTTAATACATATAGGACGATCGTTTAATATCCCCTTTATACTTCCAGAAGTGATAAAAATCAGCGAATACCGGTCAGTGTAAGGGAGCAGACTGCAATCCTCGACTGCGAAAAATTCAATATTTACGGCACGCTGTTTGTATCGATCTACTTGAGGCATCGTAATCACCTATCAAATCGTATAGTTCATTGCTTCATATATAACAGTGTACCATACCCTTTCAAAGGATATAATGATCATGCAAAATAGCAAAGGAGGAATTTATTATGGCTGTTGAACGTTTTCATATTCATGTCTCCGATGAGCTGCTTGATGATCTCCAATACAAACTGCAACATATTCGTTGGCCCGAGCAGTTAAGGAACTCCGATTGGGAACGGGGAACCGAATTGCGTTATATACAATCTCTCGTCTCGTACTGGAGGGACCATTATGATTGGCGCAAGCAAGAATCGAAGTTGAATGACTTCACCCAATTCACTTGCGATATTGATGATATAAATGTGCACTTCATACATGAGCGTGGCAAAGGCCCCAATCCCCTGCCCATTATCCTGACCCACGGCTGGCCCGACAGTTACCTTCGTTACGAAAAGATTATACCTCTTCTGACTGATCCAGCCAGCTACGGCGGTAATCCTGAGGATTCATTTGATGTCATTGTCCCTTCATTGCCCGGGTTTGGTTTCTCTAGTCAGCCTGCCTCCCCTGGCATCAATAACCTTCGTGTCGCCGAGATGTGGACGAAACTCATGACAGAATTAGGCTACCAAAAATTTGCTGCCGCAGGCGGAGACATGGGCTCCGGTGTCACAAGATACCTGGCAGCCAACTATCCTGAGCGATTGGTCGGCATCCATCTGACGGATGTCGGCATTATTCGAAGCCTCCTGAATTCCAATGATTCGGAAGACCTTTCTGAAGAAGAGCGGCAATACAAAATAAAGGCTGCAGCATGGATTGCTCAAGAGGGCGGGTATATGTCCATTCAGTCCACAAAACCGCAGAGTCTCGCTTATGGACTTTCTGATTCGCCGGTAGGATTGGCCAGCTGGATCATTGAGAAATTCCGTTCCTGGAGCGATTGTAAGGGAGACCTTAGTCAAATCTTTAGCGAGGATGAGTTGCTCACTCATATTATGATCTATTGGGTTACCAACACCATTGGTTCAACAGCACACATGTATTATGAAAACTCACATTCTCTGCCGCCATTAGGCCGCATCGACGTGCCGACAGGCATTGCCCTATTTTCAGCAGATGTCTTATTGTCTCCCAAGGCATGGGCCGAGCGCAACCTGAATATTACACGCTGGACAGAAATGCCACGGGGCGGACATTTTGCAGCTATGGAAGAACCGGAGCTGATGGCCGATGATATTCGTGCGTTCTTTAGACCGCTAAGAACGTAAAATATAGAGCTCGGAATACTTCAACCTGTTTAGAATGGAAAAATGGAATATGGAGGGGAATTATGATCCTTTATTTTATTCATGGCATTATTGTTATTGCGCTTTTCTTCGGTATTTTTATAACCTGCAAGAAAAAGGATTGGGGATTATTTGGGGCATTTTCTTTTTTCCAAATCGGATTTCTGCTTGGTTTTGCTATCCCTTTTTTATTTCAGAAAATAGTGCCAAATAACTTCAGTTATCTGGTGTTGTTTCCCTATTTATATTCGTTTCAATATTTGCTTTATCTAATTGCAATTTTGATACTGATAAATATAGCCTTGAAGAAGAAAGATCAATAGTAATTTATGCCCCTTACCGAAGCCAATCATGAATGGGATACCTGAATCCCGATTCATGCTTTATGAATAAACTATACTGCCTTTTCCCAGCTGCAGACAAGGACTAACTTTTCACCGCGCAGCTCGGCGGTTAGTGTCCCGCCCATATTGTTCATCAGACTTTTGGCGATAGGAAGACCAAGCCCGGAGGTTTGGGCAGATCGTGCACGATCAGCCGTATAGAACCGATCAAACAAGAGATTAACGTCGCTTCCGGCTAATTCCTTCGCTTCGTTCATAATCATTAATTCTACTGCCTTTTGTTGTTCTTCGAGCCGGATCTCCACTTGGCCAGCTGCATATTTGATTGTGTTGCCAAGCAAGTTTTCAACCACTCTCCGCACAGCCGATTGGTCGGCGTATACAGATACTTGTTGCTCGGGAAGCTGTATGTCGGGTGTGATTCCGTGTTCGTTGAATGAATCATAGAATTGCACCACAATATCGGAGATCAAGTCCTTCAATCTAAGCTTTTCGGTTTTTAGCGGATAATCCGGCGATTCTATTATGGACAGCTCAAAAAAATCGTTCAACAACGCCTGTAGACGTTTGGTCCGATTTTTAACGATAGTAACGTATTCATTTTTCTCTTCGGGCGTGATGTTCTCAGCCTCCAGCAGTTGTACATATCCGATAATAGAAGTTAGCGGAGTGCGGATATCATGGGAAATGCTCACAACAGCCTGCCGAAATTCATGTTCGACCTTTTTTCTACGCGCGTCCGCCTCAACGATTAAACGGGATTGGCCATTGATTTGACTGGCAAGCGCTTCAAGCTTCTGATCGAATAAAGAGATGTCGATTTTTTTGCCCGTTATTCCTGCGTTGTAGCTTCGCAATTGCTCTGTCATCCGATCTAGCTCCCGCCTTAGCATGAATAAACGGGCAAGCAGGAGAGCCGCTGCCGCCATCGATAGGATTCCCAGTACAAGCAACATGCTCCCCACTCCCCTGTATTATTTAATATCCTTTCGGCGGAACACCGCAATACCCACTAAAGCACATAAGACGATAGTCAGCAAAGGCACAAGCAAGAGAGCAGGTATATCTCGGCTATCTATGCTGGGTTTGCCGATATCCCCAATCAGCTTGAAGATCGAATAATCGTACAGCTGACCAATAAAATCTATCTTTGAACCAATGCCAGCCAAAACGATATCGATCATCAGAAAAAAAATCAATGAACCTCCGATCGTTTTTCCGCTGTCCGTCATAATCACGGCAATCAGCGCCCCAATGGCCGCATATGCCGCCGTATAAAGCAGAGTCAACCCAAGCACTCTAGGTATGAATAACACAGTGCTTTCATCCGGCAATTGACCAAATCCGGACAGCAGCGAAACTTCCACCGTGCTGACGATGGGAAAAACGAGAGAGAGCAGCATGGCTCCGCCTGCAAACCCGATAAGCTTCGCCGTGTATAGTCTATCTCTTGTGTGACCTGTTGATGCGATTGTTTTCATGATCCCGGACGCATACTCGTTAGAAATGAAGAACCCTGCCAGCATCGCTACGCCTAATTTGATAACATAGGCATTGCTTGATATAAAGCTGATCAGAAATTCAGCTCCTGTGAATTGCGGCTGCCCGCTGGATCTATGATCAAAATAATACAGCAAAGGGTACGCTAGCGAGAGTACGGCAAACGCAATCAGCATCGTCCAGAACGACCTATTCTTGCGGAGTTTGAACAACTCGGCTCTAATCAAATTATACATGCGGATTGCCTCCAATCCGCTTCGTGAAATAACTCTCCAAGTCTTCGCCCATCGCTGTAAACGCCTCAATCTCCAAGCCTTCAGAAAATAGTGCAGAGGAAACATTACTTGGCTTCTCTATACAGCTATATAATTTGATAGCTCCATCCTGCATCACTTCGAAATCCGATGTACCCAGTTCGCTTTCGATAATGGCAGCGGCCGTGCCCGGATCATTCACTTTAATATACACATACTGCCTGCATTTGCTTTCCAGCTCTTCAGCAGTCAGCTGCTCCAGCAGCTGGCCGCGGTGGATAATGCCATAATGGCTGGCCATCAAATGCAGTTCGCTCAGGATATGGCTTGAGATTAGAATCGTAATGCCGAGTTCCCGATTTAAGGTCTTGAGCAGCTCCCGCATTTCAATAACGCCCATCGGATCTAACCCATTGGTCGGCTCGTCCAGAATCAAGAATTCCGGATCGCCCAGCAAGGCGATTGCCAAACCTAGCCGCTGCTTCATGCCAAGCGAGAAGTTTTTCGCTTTTTTCTTGCCGGTTTCATGCAGCCCGACTTGCTTCAGCATTCTTGGCACACAATCTTTGCCTGGAATACCGCGTAGAATCCGGTTTACCTCCAAATTCTCGCTGGCGGTCATATGAGGGAATAAGGCAGGGCTTTCGATACTAGACCCGATTCGTTTGCGAGTCTGGATCAACGCCTTCTCTTCACTGACTCCGAATAGTTCAATGGAACCCTCGGTCGGAAAAGCTAGCCCCGTCACAAGACGGATCAACGTTGATTTCCCCGCTCCGTTTTGCCCAATGAACCCATAAATCGCTCCTTTTCGGATGGACAAATTAACTTTGTCCAGCGCTCTATGTCCTTTGAATTGTTTGGATAGCTGATTGGTCTTCAACACATATTCATGCATCTTCTTGGCCTCCTTTATGTGATAGACCAAATATAGAAGCCAAAACATAAGCAGAACTAAAGTCAAATCTTAAGAATGTCTTAAGGCTTTAGCCGATAGCCCATGCCCCATACTGTCTCGATAAAGTCGCATCCCGGAGCAGCCTTTGCCAGCTTGCTTCGCAAATTGCTCATATGAACATTCATAATGTTGTCGTCTCCGTAGAAGGGTTCCTGCCAAACTCTTTCGTATAGATTGGATTTGGTGAATACTTTCTTCGGTGCCGACAGCAGCAAGGAAAGGATCTCAAACTCTCGTGCGGTCAAAGTCAGTTCAGCTCCATCTGCAGTAACCGACATCGTGTCTCGATCTAGCACAAGCCCCTTATGCTGCAGCACATGAGGCAAAGCCGGTTGAGCGATTCGCGCATAGGTGCGGAGCCTGGCATCGATTCGTGCAGATACTTCCTCCACATCAAATGGCTTCGTAATGAAATCATCCGCTCCCCCGCGAAGGACAGATACCTTGGTCTTCGGCTCGCCTTTGGCCGAAATAATAATAACCGGCATATCGTCACGATTGTCGATCCGGCTAAGAAGCTCTTCACCTGTCATTCCCGGCAGCATCAGATCGAGAAGCAGCATGCTCCATTTGCGCTGCTCCAGATAGAGGAGTGCCTCTGTTCCGGAATAAGCAGGCTGGGCAATATAGCCGCTTTTCTTAATAATGCTGCACAGCAGCCGACTGATATCATTATCATCTTCGGCAACAAGAATATGTATCGGATTATTCATTATTTCTCCTTTGTTAACGATAAAATATCGGTTAGTCACATACCATATGTTACCACCAATAGGCAAGAAAAACGACATCTCTGCGAGCAAGGCAAGTAATGAAAGAAGAAGAAATGATCTACCTATACAGAAGAGTTCAAAATGAAATCAAATAAAAAACGCAACCTTTAACAGGTTGCGTTCAGCATATACGCGGCTTCCAATGCCCCGTATCTTCAAAACCTCTGAAGGACTTGATCTTGCCGGCAGCCATTAAACGGCTTTGCGTTTGTATGCCCGCATCGCGAAGAAATATGCGACGATCAGTATCCCTAAGCACCATGCTAACGCAATCCAAATATCATTGCCGACAGGCTGTTCGGCGAGCAATGCGCGTATAGCTGATACGATTGAGGTTACCGGCTGGTTTTCGGCAAAGACGCGGACGGCCATCGGCATCGACTCCGTCGGCACAAACGCCGAGCTGATGAAGGGCAGGAAAATTAGGGGGTAAGAAAACGCGCTTGCACCTTCTACCGTTTTTGCGGACAGACCGGCAAGCGCCGCGATCCAGGTCAAAGCCAACGTGAACAGTGCGAGTATACCGGCTACGGCAAGCCAAGACATGATCCCAGCCGATGAACGGAAGCCCATAAGGAGCGCTACAAGAATAATGACAACTACAGAAATGGCGTTGGATACGACCGAGGTCAGCACATGCCCCCACAGCACAGTGGAACGCGCGATCGGCATGGAGTGAAACCGCTCAATGATGCCCCGTTGCTTATCCAGGAACAAGCGGTAAGCCGTATAGGATATCCCGCTTGCAATCGCAATTAGCAGAATGCCTGGCAACAGGTAGTTCACATAGTTTTCCGTACCGGTCTGGATTGCGCCTCCTAACACATAGACGAATAGCAGCATCATCGCAATCGGAGTGATGCAGACCGTGATAATGGTGTCCATACTGCGGAACACATGGCGCATGGAACGCCCTAGCATGACTCGCATATCGCTGAAAAAGTAGTTTTTTGCAGTCTCCATTTAGTTCGCCTCCCTTTTGCCGATGATGGCGAGGAATATCTCCTCTAATGTCGGCTGTTTCTCCACATATTCCGCCTTGGCGGGCGGGAATAGCTTTTTCAGCTCCTCAAGCGTGCCTCCCGCAATAATCCTGCCCTCATGCAGGATGGCAATCTGATCTGCCAGTTGCTCGGCTTCCTCAAGATATTGCGTAGTCAGGAATATCGTCGTGCCTCCGTCGGCAAGCTCCCTGACAATCTTCCAAACCTCAATACGCGCCTCGGGATCAAGCCCGGTTGTCGGCTCGTCGAGGAAGATAATCCGCGGATTTCCTACAAGGCTCAAAGCGATATCGAGCCTGCGGCGCATGCCGCCCGAATAAGTGGACGGCTTGCGATCGGCGGCTTCTGTCAATCCAAAGCGTTGCAGCATGTTATCCGCCACCTGACGCGGATGATCGAGATGCCGCAGCTTCGCAATCATGATGAGATTTTCCCTCCCGGTCAAAATCTCGTCCACGGCGGCGAACTGGCCGGTCAGGCTGATCGAATGCCTTACACGATCGGACTTTGACGCAACGTCATAGCCGTCCACGATGGCAGTTCCTCCGTCCTGCGCAAGCAGCGTGGTAAGGACTTTAACAATCGTCGTCTTGCCCGCGCCGTTGGAGCCAAGCAGGGCGAATATCTCACCTTGCTTCACTTCTAAATCGACGCCCTTCAGAACTTCTTTGTCCTTGAAAGACTTTCGCAGGCCTTTCACTTCAATTGCTGCTCCCATGCGAATCCCCCCTTACTTTAATTTATCCGTAACTTTTTTCATGGCCTTGTTCATCTTTTGGTCAACCGTTTCTTGGTAGAGATCAGCGTGAGTTTTGGAATCCTTGATGAGTTCGTCGCAGAAAGCCGCTACGTCCCTGCCTGTCACTTCGAGCACGCCTTTCCCCGACGCTGCGCCTTCTTCAAATAGATCAACAATCCCCGAGAGCAATCCCGTCCCCTCGCTTAATTCAACAGGGCCAACCTTGAAGAGATATTTTTGAATCTCCTTGTACACAATTCGATAATCTTGCGGGAGCGCTTTGACACGCGCCACATGCGCGCGCCATTCTTTTTTGCCTTGGATGATATCTTGTATGCTCATTTTATTTTCCTCCTATTTGCCTAATTTTTTGGCGATATTATGATTGAGCTGCGCGCGCCACTTGTCGCGGTAAGACTTTGCCCCTTCGTCACCAACTAACGCTGAACAGAAGCCTTTGATGTCATCACCCAGAACCTCCCCGACACTCTGGCCGTCCGCCGCCGTTTCTTCGAGCAGGCCAAGCACACCGTCAAGAATGGGCATAAGGTTGCGTCCGGTGAAATCGGAGTGCTGCCAAAGATGGGTCTTTATGCTTTCCCATGCCGCTTGATAATCAGCCGGCAGCAGATTGGCCCGCGCTTCAAACGCTTTATATTGTTTAGTCATGTCACTTCCCGTGATTTTCTCCCAAAAGTTCATTGTTTTCTCTCCTTTAACTCATTCATTTTTGAGGATACGAACTCCCATCTTTCCCAGAAATTCTGCAGCTCCTTGCGCCCTGCGTCGTTGAGCGTGAAGAACTTTCTCGGCGGCCCCATATCGGAGGGCTTCTTGGTGGTCTCTACCAGCTTATTTTTTTCTAGCCGGACTAGGATCGTGTACACGGTTCCCTCCACCACATCCTGGAAGCCGAGAGCGTTCAGCTGCCGCGTAATTTCGTAGCCGTAGGTTTCATCGCGGCTAATGATTTCAAGAATGCAGCCCTCCAGCACGCCTTTTAGCATTTCCGTTAAGTTTTCCAACCTCATCATTCCTTTGCTATTCTGTATGACTGGTATTCTGTATGACTGGTATTCTGTATGACTGGTATTCTGTATGACTGGTATCAAGTATCACTTACTACCTCTACATAGTATTACGTAGTAGCTGCGTTGTCAATAGCTTTGGTTATAAAATTTTGGAAGCACGTCCATAAAGGAGTTAGCCCCGGGACATTGGAGCACATCTGGCGTCCTTCGCAGCAATAAATTGATTATATATAAAGTTTACCTGGAGTCCCGTTAACATTTATAGGTAAAATTTAAGTCAACTGAAAGGAGTGAGTTATTCATGTCAATTAAGGTGGTTTGTAGGAAGTCGTTGTAAAAATGTGGAGGAGGAGATTGTATAAATCATAACGAGGTTGTTCAAATCAGTGATGCTTATTTACTTCCGCTAATATCTGAGCTATATGGGTTGGAAGGCTATCAATTCAAGCTGATTCCTGCGCATGACGGAGGGCGGAATGTTGTTTTTACCTGTGAGAAGGATGGCGAAGACGCTTTAATAATCAGAATCTCTTTCTTGCCTGACAGGAGCCGGGAGGATTATCTGGCCGAAGCAGAGTATATCCGGTATTTATTTGAGCATGGCGGAAGTGTCTCTGATGTAGTCAGCTCCCGGAACGGGAATCTGCTGGAAGAGCTCGTCCATCATCAGCATACCTTTTTTATTTGCCTGTTCAAAAAGGCCAAGGGAAAAATGATGGTCGAAAACCACTATCAATACCGGGAAGGCGTCCCGCTTTCCGAGTATTTTTATAATTGCGGGAAGGTGCTGGGGAAGCTGCACGAAATATCGAAGGGCTATACCCCCGTTCATCGACGGTACAGTTTTTTTGATAAATATAATGCCGAATATATCGACAAGCTGATACCGGACTCATTATCTCTGCTTAAGGAGAAGATGGTAGAGCTTTTGAAATCCTTAGAAGAGTTGGATATGGACCGTGAGTCTTATGGGATGCTCCATTTTGATCTCAATGATGGGAATTATTCGATTGATTTTGATAACGGGCAAATCACGGTATATGATTTCGATAATTCATGTTTCGGCTGGTATATGTATGATCTGACAGATCTCTGGACCAACGGTGTGGGCTGGATTCAGTTCGAACCAGACGCCGGCAAGCGCAAGAAGTTTATGGATGATTATTTCGCAACGGTCATCGATGGATACAGATCCGAAACTGACATCGACAATTCGATGCTGGATAAGTTTCCTTTGTTTTTAAAAGCTACCCTCATGGAAGGGATTGTAGATACATTCGAGGTCATGAGTAACAACTGCGAGGATCCAGAATGTGACGAGGAGTTGTCGTATCGCATCAAATGTCTGGAAGACGACATCCCGTATAGGGGATTTTTCGATGAAATGTATTCGTGTGAAAATCCCTTTGAATATGTAAAACGGGATATATAGCCTTTTTGTAGTACCGCAGGTTGCGACGAAAGCGATGAGAATTTATTTCTTCTCATCGCTTTTTTGCATGACTGAACACAGATTGTTGCAGCGGTACGTAACCCATTTATTCATGCTGCAAAACCTTGTCCATCGCAATGATCATTCCTAGATGCGTACTTTCATGGGCAATTAGAACATGGAAAAGTTCGCCGATAACACTTGCTTGAAGAAAGTTATTCGCATCTGCTACAGGCTGCGCCAGCAGACCGTCATACTTCTTGCCTATTTCCACCATCTGATTCTCCAATTCCCTAAGAATTGTATCAATCCCTGGCGGTTGGCCCAGCCAGCTTGAGGGACTTGTGCCTGAAGCAAAATAAGCTCTATAGTACTGTGGCATCCTTGCCCCCACGCCCGAAAACTCAAATATTAATTCATCCGTTATCGTCAGCACATGTCCGGCTTGCCAATGGAGATTGTTATTGAAGCCTTTAGGAATGTGCTCCATTTGACCCTTTGACAGTCTCGTTATCACACTCAATATTTGTTTTCTTAGATCTGCAAACAAATTCAATATATAGGTATCGGACATGTTAATCACCTATCGCTTCTACGATCTCAATCCTGCCCCCATATTGCAATTCCGGCCAATCGGAAGTTAACGAGACCACTTCCTCCAAAGAATCAGCTTCGATTATGGAAACCCCGAATAAGTCTCCGGAGTAATCAGTAATCGAATCCTGCGAAATGATTTTACGGCCGCTTCCCGCAAAACGAACCTTTTCATACCCATTTTCCTTTAGATTGTCGAGCCATCCCCATAGTTCATTAATATTCCGATCAAATTGATCTTCTGGAACGACACCACCTCTATAAACCAACATAAATTTCAATTGCATCCCCTCCATTTCAGTTGCATTTTGAAACTGACTTTATTATAATTATAATCAATTCAAGAAGTCAAGGGAGGCCCTATGCGAGATTCCAAACCACAAAGAAGATCGGATTGTCCGATCTCATTTTCTCTAGATCTGTTAGGCGACTCCTGGTCACTGCTGATCATCAGGGATATCCTATTTGCAGGAAAGAGAACGTTCGGGGAATTCCTTGCCTCGGATGAAGGAATTGCCAGAAATATTCTAACGAATCGCTTGTCCCGTCTTGAAGCGATGGGACTGATTACTAAGAACCCTCATCCCACTGACAAAAGAAAAGACCTGTATGCATTAACGGAGGCCGGGTTGGATTTGTTGCCGGTCCTATGGGAATTATCCGCCTGGGGAGCGAAGTATGAACCCGAAACCGCAGAAACCTTTGCTGCGTTAGCCGATATCCCGATGGACAAGGACAGTTTGATTCAGCTTATACGGAAGACGGTTCAAAGTGGCGGGTCTGTATTTGCTGGACCAGGGAGTGTAGTTGAGCAGTTGGAGCAACGATAGCAGTCCCAGTGAGCATACATGTATTTCGCGCGGGCAAACCTGTAGGAGGATATCTTCCCTTTGGTAATCACCAAATAATAAACGCAATCCTTATCAGGTTGCGTTAGATGCATTTTTGGCAGAGCCAAGTTTCGATACAGCTTGCCTTTCTCACTGTCATCATGAGATGTCCGAATCCTGATTATAAGCTGACGAAGTTCGCTCGCCTCCGCAAAAAAATGATTCACACATCTCGCTTTCGGTATACAGTCGCAGCAATGATGATTGCGGCAAATGTCCAAGCACCCAAAAGGATGCCGCCTTGCACCGGGGTGAGCGCACTTGCATGATCGGGCTGCGGAAACCACATCACAATACCTGCCGTATCCGGAAGATACATGGCGAAATCTGTTTGGTCCCGTATAAGCGGACCCGCTATGAAGTAATAGCCGAGTATGATAGCGAGCGCAGGGAGCATCCGGCGCAGAACAACTCCGATTGCCGCACTGATCAGTGCAGTCAACGTGAGGTATGCGCTTACTCCCAGCATGGCGGACACGAGATTCCCCCCTACAATAGGGGCCCCGGCATCTCCATTAATAATATGAGTTAGCAGAACTCCAGAGGATGATACAACGAATGCAGCAGGGATGAGCACGACTGTCAGCGCGAATAACGCCGCGAAAATCTGGATGCCTCGCCGCGGCATTGCCGTCAGTGTTGTGCGAATCTGACCGCCGTTATATTCGGAGCAAACGGTCAGTATGCCAAAGATCATAAGTCCCGCTTGCGAATAGCTGACAGAAGCCAACCCGATTTCCAGCGTGCTCTGTATAGAGGTTAAGCCCTGCAGTCCGGCGTTTGAGAAAGCGTAAGCCAGAATAAAATTGACGATAAAGGTACCGCCGAGGGTGAACCATGTAATCGGCAGCGAACATAGCTTTGACAACTCCGCCTTAATCGCCCGACACATTTCTTGACTATACGTCCGAGTGATCAACGTACTCATACATCCCTCCGGCAAAAGGTAATCGTTCCAATGAGCAACAACGCTGTCACCCAAGCCGCCATAACTGCACCGCCCTCAAGCGGTGTGAGTGTACTACCGGCATCTTTGATTTCATGAAACATGCGAATTCCGGCCATATCCGGCAGATAGTTCGCCAAAGGGGTGATGCGGGTCAGCAAATAAGTCACGGTCATGACGGAGCTATTCAGCATCAAAACGGCTAGCGGCAGAGCGGCGTGCCGAGTCAGGAGCGTAAATCCTAAAGCCAAAAGTGCGGTAAGCACCCAATAGCATACAACGCCGATAAGCCGGAAAATATCGGTAGTCCCAAACGCAGGAGCATGCTCCACAAGAATGATCTGAACCACAATCATTGTGAGAGTGATCGCGATGATGGCGAGAATGGCGCTAACTGCTGCAACGGCAGTCGCTTTCGACAGCAGAAAACGAATTCGAGACGGGTTGGCGGTCAAACTGGTCGTCATCTGACGTCCGCCGCTGCCGGATTCTTCACTCTCAGTGAAGTACTCACTGCTGATTGCTATAACGCCAATAATAATAACACCCATAATACCGAACCCCAACTCTTCAAAACCGATAGGGTATTCGACCGCTGTTTGAACGCCTTTTGCGATTTCGGAAAGCTCCTGAAAGGAGCGGATTACGGCAATTGCAGGTGCAACAAGTATACCAACCACAACTGCGATCCATATGGTGGGTAAAGAGAGAAGCTTTGAAAACTCTGCGGCAAGCGCTTTTTTCATGAGATGTCCCTCCTCGTGGTAAAAGCGAAGAAGGCATCTTCTAATGTCTTATGGGAACCAATGATCTCGGTAAGCGTACCGCTTGCCACAATGTGCCCCTTATTGAGAATAACAATGTCGTCTACCGTTTCGGCGGTTTCCCCCATCAGATGACTCGATAATAATACGGTACGCCCAGATGCCGCACGTTCACGGAGAAACGTCCTGATCCAACGGATTCCCTCGGGGTCAAGCCCATTCGTAGGCTCGTCCAATATCAAAATCTCCGGATCGCCAAGCAGCGCGGCAGCCAAGCCTAGTCGCCGCGCCATACCAAGAGAATAACTGCCAACCCTCTTCGAGGCAGCATGCGCAAGCCCTACAATTTCGAGGACTTCATTGATCCGAGAACGCGGAAGCCCTGCGGACCTGACAATCCAGTTCAAATGCGCTCGCCCTGTGCGCAACCGATGCGCTCCCGATCCGTCAAATACGGCCCCAACGGTCGTCAGCGGATCGGCAAGCTGGGCGTATGGCATACCATTGATCAGCGCAGTGCCTGATGTGGCTCGGTCAAGTCCCAATAGGATTCGCAGAGTAGAACTTTTCCCTGCGCCATTGGGACCGAGGAACCCGGTCACGCGACCAGGCTTAGCTTGTAAGCTAATGCCGTTTAGGATATTGTGCGATCCACGGCGCTTTGTTAACTGTTCGATAGTAAGCAAGCATAACACCTTCCTTGTCTTCGTTATGGTTCACATCATATCGAACCAAGTCTAAAATCAGGGAAGGTTATTTCTAAGTTTGGTCTAATTTTTTCCGATCCACACGGTTGTCCCCTCCGCATCGGAGCTAAAATGGATTTGCAGTCTCATTTCACTTAGCATGTGCTTTGAAATCTTGAGTCCCATGCCAGCGCCGCGATTGGCAGACAGGGCATCCATCCCCGGTCCATGATCTTGAATGATGAACCGCTCTTGCAAGGTATCCACAGCAATACCGATAAACCGTCCTTCGACCGCATGGCGAAGGACATTTTGAAACAGGTTGCCAAGCACGCGCGTCATCCATTGCGGATCGATTTCCCATGAGAAGGTCGCATCGAACGGCAAGTCCGCGTCTATATGGAAGCCTGCGTTCTCAAATGCCGGATACCACGATGCAACAGATGTTCTTAGAAATTGAACCATATCGGTGGGCTCGGGATGGTAAGGGTATTTACCCGATGTAAGCAATGTATAGGATAAAAGATCATCCATTAGCTCGCTTATATGCGTGATCGTGTGGTCAATCGCTGTGAGCGAGGCCACCCCTTCCTGGCTGAGAGGTTCCCTTTGCAATCTGGAGGCATGCCCGCGAAGAGCGGTCAGCGGCGTCCGTAAATCATGGGACAGATTGGCAATCAGTTGCTTTCTGAGCGATTCTTCTTCCAGCTCCCGCTGGTGGCTGTCGCGAAGTTTTCGGATCATTTGATTAAACGAAGCCCCCAACTGATCCACTTCATTCATTCCAGAATCACGTTCCGGGATCGGTTCTGGAATCCAGGAACCGTCGCCGGGAACAGTCATCGCCTTTTGCAGACGGATGAGCTGCTGCCGGAGGCGATAAAAAAACACCCCTGAAACGGTAATAAAGGTGATAATGATGAGTCCGATCAATCCGGATATGTTGCGTGTCGTATCCATGCTGGAAGGGTCAGAAGACGGATTCACGCCAGCTACCATCATAAGGATCATTACGGGGAGCAAAACAAGGCTCAGGAAATGAACCACTAAGTACCGTCGAAAAAAAGAGCGTTGTTTCATATTTTCACCCGATATCCAATTCCGCGTACGGTCTGGATGATTTCCGGCGCATTAGGATCTTGTTCCAGCTTCTCTCGTAGATGGCGAATATGGACCGACAGAGCTTTGTCTCCATTTATGTATGCTTCTCCCCAGACAGCCACCCATATTTGCTCTTGCGTAAGAATCTGATTCGGATGGCGCAGGAAACACTCAAGAATTTGGTATTCCTTTCCGGTCAGGTTAACTTCTTCTCCAGTACGCTCGTTGATCACCGTACGTCCGGTTAGATCAACAAGGATGTGCTGTCCAAGCTTTATATGATCCGGGAGTCCCGCCCCACTGCGGCGGAGCAGCACTTCTATTCTGGCAGCTAGCTCATCAAGGTGAAAAGGCTTGGTGACATAATCGTCGGCAAACTGCAGCCCTTGCAGCTTATCATCGACAGCCGCCCGGGCGGACAGCAGCAAAATGGGGAGCGAAGGCGCTGCTTTCTTCAATCGCTGGCCGACCGTAAAACCGTCCAGTCCAGGCAGCATAATATCGAGAATAACGACATGACTTCCATGTATTTCGTTTTCCACATTTTCACCGGATAACAGCCAGCGAACGGCATATCCCCGCTTTTCAAGCTCCTCTTGGACCCAGCGTCCGATATCTTGATTGTCTTCAATAAATAGAATATGTTTCGCTTTCATGACACCACTTCCCTTGCTGTTCTTCTCATGAGGCAAACCCTCTTGCGGGATGCCTGCTCCATTATCTTATAATAGAATTTTTCAGTTCATCGCCATCTACAACCCTTGTGGCATTACGGATTCCATTGTTAAAACCAAACTTTGCCACTTATTCTATCTTACACTTCTTCCTATCGTTCTGGAAAGGAAAGAGAGATTTCAATAAGAAGCAATTCATCGCTCAGTCCGCACGAGTGAATTTATAGAGTATCCTCCCCTTTGGCAATCAGCAAATAAAAACGCAACCGTCATCAGGTTGCGTTAGATTATTGGTATGAGTTTATTATATAAACCAAACCATTCATTTTACATATCATAATCAATAAATTATGATAGAAATACAAAGCAATAAAATAAACTTTATTTGAAATACCTTTAATTTAAAGGAGGCTATTGAAAGTGGATCACGTAGACAAACAAATCCTATTTTATCTTCAAAATCAGGCGAGAATTTCAATGACGGAGTTGGGTAAAAGCGTTGGTTTGTCACAACCGGCTGTCACGGAACGCGTTCGACGAATGGAAGAGAAGAAAGTTATCGAAGAATATCGTACCATCATCTCTCCTGAAAAAATCGGAAAACATACGGCAGCCTATATGTTGTTTCGGACTAGAGACTGCCATGCCTTTCTTGATTTTGTCCATACATCTCCCCATGTTGTCGAGTGCCACCGCATAAGTGGAGAACACAATTATTTATTAAAAGTACTTACCGACTCCACAAGCGCTCTCGAAGAGTTTGGCAATCAGTGCGATAAGTATGGAACCTATACGATCCTGATTGTCATGTCTTCACCGGTCGATCATAAATTTCTCATTCCTTCTCTCGAAGAAGCATGAGCGTGAGCGGTCCGCACCTCAACGCTTCTTCGAAGGAAAACCATGTTCTTCTGCCCTCCATACAACAAGCAATGCAAGCAGCAACAGTATAAACAAAGCCCAGGGGAAGGATCGGACGCCCAGGGTTTCGATTAAAATAGCACCAATCAAACCTCCTCCGCCGATGGCCAGATTCCATGTCGTCACTAGCATCGATTGAGCCACATCCGTACTCTCGCCAGCGGCCTCAGCTATTGCTGTCTGCAGCAATGTCGCCGCTCCGCCGAACGTAAGTCCCCATACTGCAATCACTACATAGACCACAATGGGCTGACTGCTGCCTATGCCAAGAAAGAAGGATGCCGAAGTGAAAGCAGCGAGGCTGATCAATACCAACAAGCGAGGCATGCGATCAACCAACAGTCCGATTATCCAGATCCCAACAACCGATGTCATTCCGAAAATAAGCAGCATCAAATCAATGCGCCGGGCAAGCCCGGCCTGGGTAAGGAAAGGCGCGATATAAGTGTACAAAATGTTATGAGACAATACCCAGGTCAAAACAGCAATCAATACGGGCCGTATCCCCGGCAAGATGAGGACTTTCTGGAGTGAGAGTCTCTTGGCAGCGGCCTGTCCGGGATAGTCCGGCATCTTCCAGAACACCCAAGCAATCAGCAGCACCGTTAGCAATGACATGATTCCAAAAACAGAGCGCCAGCCCGCAATAACGCCGAGGAATGCTCCCGCAGGGACACCAAGCGCCAGAGCGAGAGGCGTGCCGACCATTGCCACCGCCATGGCTTTTCCCTTGAGCGCATCAGGCACCATGCGTCGGGCATAACCTGCTGTCATTCCCCACAAGACACCTGCAGAGACACCCGCCAAGAAACGGGCAACCAGCGTCAACGTGTAATTAGTGGAAAGAGCAGTCGCGCTATTGAACAAGAGAAAACCAATCATGCACATCAATAGCAGCGGCTTTCTCCTCCATCCTCGTGTTGCGGTAGTCAAAGGAATTGCGGCAAGCAGGGAGCCAAGAGCATATAAAGTGACGAGCTGACCGGCCAGTGCCTCTGAAACGCCAAGCCCCGTACCGATCTGGGGAAGCAAACCAGCTGGAACTGTCTCTGTGAGGATACAAATAAATCCCGCCATCGCAAGAGCTAGTAATCCGGCCCATGGAAGGCGTTCAGAAGACGCAGCGCTCGCGACTCTTTGCGTGGTTGAAGTAAAGTTTGGACTCAATTTCTAGCACCTCCTGGTTATCTTTTGTGTGGATTCATGATTCCGCTGCCAAGCAAGCCAATCGCTCAACAGTGTTAAGTTTACAAAAATAATTTGTTATTTTACATACAACAATCAAGGTATATTAGCAGCCTCAGTCACTATAATAAATTTAAAAATCAATTTTATCCTTTAATTTATAATTTACTCTTTTTTAAAAGGATCTGCGTAAATCAAAAAGACCTGCCGCATTTGAAAGGTCTTCGTCTTTATATAGCTTGTTAACGAGGCTTATTTGGTAGGCAGATCACGAGGTAGATTCAGACGCCGTTTTCTTCCCCCGTAAAAATGAAGCACAACTCTGAAGTATACTCCGAATACTTTGCGAGCGCGAACTGAGCCCCGGGGTCCATCGCCCCTTAGCAGTACACCCAATAAAAAATGCAACCCAGTTCAGGTTGCATTAGAACTTTTTTATGGAGCCAAGAGAATACAGCTCGACCTATCTCGCTGTATCTTCATGGGATGTCCGAATCCTCATTATATGCTGACGAAGCAGACTCAACGAGGACTTTTAGCAGTGGATTCAGACGCCGTGCTCGTCCGTTTGAACGTTTCCCTCGAAGCATCCCTTCCACTCCTGCACGCGGGCTGAACCCCTGTGGAGAGATGGGCTTCTGGAACGCCTGTAAACCGAACGAAAACCCACTAATTTATAAGACTTTTCCTGATTGAGTTCTCGTCGATACCTACGTAGGCGTTCCAGAAATAAAAAAAGTGTGACCAAAAATGTGACCAATGTAGTTAAGCTAAAATATGTGGTACCTCGCTGTGTCAAGATGTGAAGTGGGGGTCGGTACGCTAAGGCGGGACTGGCGCAATGCTAGTCATATCAAGGGCGCATATTTCCCAACCGCTTAAGATCACAAGGAGATACAAAAATTTAACCAAATCCTTGACCAGTATTTTTGCGTCTCCATGATGAAAAATAGCCACGCCAAGTCATCTAAAAGGATAAAGAAAGTTATGAAAAAAAACACATCATTAGAATGACTCGAATTAAATTAGCATCAAATCAGTTCATCTGGAATTAAGGCGTTCCCCTCTGTAAACTCATCATCCACTAGTATTACGTTTGTTAAAATCGCTTCTTCCCAAATTGTCTTTGGAATATGTTCCAAAATTATAATCTGAAAAGAATGCTCATATTCTTGATTAATACGAGATATGAAATTGTTCAATTGAAGATGGTCTCCAAAACGTCTTTCATTCGCTCGGAACGAAAGCGATTAATGGTGCGGAAGTCTGGACGTTGTCTACCGGCAATCCACATAAACATGACGTTTTCCCGGACCGCCTTGGCGATCTGGCGAGAGGAGTAAATCCGCTGTGTGTAGGCGTAAATGATAACTTTGGTGGGCAATTTGGGATTGTAACTATCTCGTCCCCCGCCTGGGCAAGCGTCGCTGAAAATCTTGTCGTCCAAGCGATTGACCGCCTCGTTTACTACACGAACAAGATGATGAGGAGGAATGTCGTCCTCCAAGTTCATTGGCAGATGAAGTTGGTCCATGGTATATTGAATGTACAAAGAAACCGTTCCTTTCGTAAATGGTGGGTCGTACTTCCATTTTACCAAAAAACGGTTTCTTTTTGTTTTACAATTTAGAGAAGGGGCGTCCTTAGTCATCTAGCGATGACTTTTGGGACAGCCCCTTCCTTTTGTTATTGTACGGTTTTCCCGTCTTTACTAAATAAGACCTTCCAACCGGCGCAGCCCAAACGATTATCTCAAGTCCTCTTTGATCTTATATCTGACAGCAATAAATGAGAATATAAGGATGAAGACAATCGCCACGCCAGCTACGTGAACAAGATCATTTATATGATGGAAATCTCTTGGGCTGACGATCGTATTGACTAATAAGAAGGAGGACAAATTAACCTGACCAATTAAAGACTCCAAAGCACTTATAACCATTCCCAAAACATTCAATGATAAAACAAATCCGACTACAATGCTGGCTATCAAGCTTTTACTAATGATGGAGATGCATAAGATGACAATTGAAAATGCCCAATGAAGTAAAAATTGTCCAATCAATAGCTTCGCTAAATAACCCCCATCTCCAAGAGCTACATGGTCAAAGAAAATTGATCTTCCGATCATATCCGCAACGAACATGACGATGAACATGAATAGCGTGAATAGACCTGTAATTAAAATTTTTGATAGTACGGAGTACATTCGGGCATTCTTCATAGCTATATAATTTTTATAGAACCCGCAGCTATATTCGCTCATATAGAAGTAAACGCTGAATACCGCAATATAAACCAGCATCCACGATGGGGTTTGAGCCATGATGACTTGGATGAATTGACTTTCATTCATCGTGCTGATCAGCATGTCCCCGTTTCCTCCGGGCTGCTCATATTTCTTTTGCATATAAATGCCGAAAATTTGAAAAGCAAAAAAGAGCAGCAATAATATATATATCATTTTATTTGTTTTAAAACGGTGAAAGTCCATTTTGAAAATATTAATCATGGCTATCACCTTCGCTTCCCGTCCGTGCCAAAAAATATTGTTCTAAGCTTTGCTTATGCTTGGTGATGGAATGAACAGTTACTCCGTTTTCTACCAAGCTCTTAATGATATGCTGGTTTTCAATATGGGAATCATATACATACACAACATGCTCACTAATCACTTTGTAATGATTAATGTTCAAACGCTGCTCTAAGATGGGAACAGCCGAGCTTGCTTTATCCACTTCTAGTTCAATTCGGTCTTCACATTGAAGCAGTAATTGCTCCCTGGAATGGTGTTCAATAACCTCTCCTTGATGAAGGATGGCAAATTGGGTCGCTACTTTCGATAGCTCCTCCAAAATGTGGCTTGAAATAATAATGGTCATCCCTGCTTTATTCAATTCCAAAATCATTCGTCTGATCTCGGAAATGCCTTGCGGGTCCAACCCGTTAATCGGTTCATCCAGTATCAAAACATCCGGGCTTCCAATTAATGCAGCAGCAATCCCTAGCCTTTGCTTCATGCCCATTGAATAATTTTTCACCTTGGACTTGTTTGATACATCCAATCCGACAAGCTTCAGCAGCTTGTTAATATGGCTTTTTCGATTAGACAGTCCATAGGAAATAGCTAGTAAATCCAAGTTTTCATACGCAGTATAATGAGGAAATAACCCTGCATTTTCAATGAGTATGCCTATTCGTTCAAAATAAGGATGATTATCCTTCACTGTACGATTAAATAATTTAATTTCCCCTGATGTCGGGTACATCAACCCTCCAATCATCTTTAGCAAGGTAGATTTCCCCGCTCCATTCTGGCCAATTAAGCCAAAAATTTCACCCTTGCCTATTTTGAAATCCGCCGTATTTACAGCTATTTTCGATTTAAATTGCTTGGTTAACTGACTAACTTCAATAATTGCTTCAGCCAAATTCACACCCCCTTGCAATAAAATATCAAAAAGAAGCTAACATATCGTCAATCAATAATTAAGAATGTTCAAAGAGAAATTATTTTTTTAACCTGAAACCAATTCCCCAAATCGTGTCGATATAAGTTTGCTCGTCATGCTGTTTTATTTTATTACGAATATTGCTAATGTGAACTGTAATGGTTTTATCTTCACCTATGTATATATCTTCCCATGCAAGTTCATACAGGTCTTGCTTTGTGAACACCCGCTCAGGATTTTTTATCAGCAGCTCAAGGATTTTGTATTCCTGTCTGGTAAGCTTCAAATCTGTATGATTGACTTTTACATTCAGAGTTTCGCTATTTAAAACTAAATTTTTATGACGATATCGTGTAACGGATCCTGTTCGAGATGTTCTTTTTAGATGTACATGGATTCGGGCAAGCAATTCCTCCACTTCGAACGGTTTCGTGACATAATCAACGGCTCCGAGCTTAAACAAGTTTAACTTATGATCCAATTTGTCCTTAGCCGAAAGTATGATAACCGGTGTCTCGATGCTTAAGTTTATTCTTAATTGATGCATAAAATCTTCTCCCGGCAAACCAGGCAGCATAAGGTCCAATATAATAAGCTGATACTCTTGGCGGGTAACGTTCATGATTCCCTCACTTCCGGAATATGCTTGCGTACATATGAAATTTTCCCTTTGAAGCACATCAAAAATAATATTGTTGATATGCTCGTCATCCTCGACTATTAAAATGTTGGGCTGGATCGTGTCCATGTACACGTCGATTCTCCTTTGCGCTTTTCTTAAAAGCCACGCTTATGCAAAATTGGTCATCCTTCAGGTCAGCTTGCACATAACCATTCATTTTCTCCATCAGCGATTTTACGATAAAGAGTCCCAGTCCGGAAGATTGATTAGGGCGCGACGGATCTTCTTTGTAAAAGCGAGTAAATATTTTATCCAAATTAAGCGGTTGATTTCGCTTCTGCATATTGGAAAAATGAAACAAAACCTCGTTCTGCTTCTCTTCATAACGAATGCTTAGAGCGCCTGCACCATGCAAAAAGTAATTTTTTATAATATTCTCATACACTCTTTCCAACGCGCTTTCATTTCCTTCTATAAAAAGCGGTGCTTCTGATATGGAGATGTCTGGTTCATAGCCAATGCGCGAAAAATCGTCAATAAATGTAAACAGACGTTTATTTAACACTTTGATCACATCAACCGGTTCAAGCTCCAAATTGTAGTCTGGGTTTTTCAGCTTCGTGTACAGGAACAGTTCGTCCATGAGTGTAATAATTTGCTTGATTCTGCTCTGAGCCATCAAGACATATTCTGTTTTTTCATTAGAGCTCTGGGATCTTTCCGCCAATTGAAGATAACCGTCAAGTGAAGTCAGTGGGGTTCGTATGTCGTGGGACAAGCTCATAATTGTGGCGTTGATTTCTTCTTTTTGCTCAATAAAATTTTGGTTCAGCTTTCGTTGATTACGAAGCATGGCGTTACATAAATGGATTAACCGATTGATTTCCTTTGGTTTAATCTGCGTTTGAATCATTTTGAATGAATGATGCTCCGATATAAAAGATAATTGGTTGCCGATATCTTTAATTTGGTTTTTGTAATACACAAGGTAAACCGATTGAATGATTAAAACAACCGTTATTACAATTAAAACCATGTACAGCATAAGGTCACTCCCCTTCTGACCAAGTTGCAAATCAAAAAATACAGTCCTCATCAGGTTCGTCGAAACCTTATGAGGAAAGGGGCTCCCCAGTCATGATGACTTTTGGGAAAGCCACTTCTTTTTTTTGTACAAGCCTTACATTGTTCTTACTCGCTCATGGCTTTCTCTACCGCATAGTCTTCAAGCGGAATATCTATCTGCTGATTCATCGCTAACTTGGCTAGCTGCTCTCCCAGAAAGGGTCCCATCGTTAATCCAGATGAACCGAGCCCATTAGCAACAATAAGTTTATTCCATCCAGGTACTCTCCCTAGCACTGGAAGAAAATCCGCAGTAAATGGACGGAACCCTACTCTTATCTCATTTAGGCTGCAAGCCGCAAGACCGGCAGCTGTTTGTAGACCTTTATTTAATAATTCTTGCATTCCGCCTGCGGTTACAGAAGTATCGTATCCTACAACATCATTTTCATGAGTAGCGCCTATCACAATATTTTGATCAGCAAATGCAAGTAAGTACTGATCTGTTGGCGGTATGACAACAGGCCATTGCTCAGTATCGTCTTGCCCGGTAAAATGCAAGTGCATAATCTGCGCCTTTTGATAACGCACATTGACCATTATCCCTAGCGGATGAAGCAGTGTATTGGACCAGGCACCTGCGCACACGATCACCTCATCAGCCCAGAATGTCTGTTGTCCTACTCTAACACAACTAATTTCATGATGATCATGCTCCAGAATAGCATTTCCCTCTATCATTCGTGCTCCATTAAGCTGTGCAGTTCTTAATAACGCTTCACGCAATTGGCGTCCATCCACTCTTGCTGCACCCGATACATGAAGAGCATGATAACCTTCCGACAATAATGGAAACTTCTCTTTCGCTTCGCAATCCGTCAGCAGCGTAAGTTCGCCTATTTCAGGTGCGTCCTCTCTGCGAAGTTCCGCTCTTTCTTTGATCGCGAGCAGTTTTTTCAAATCATTATGAATACATATCGCTCCAACTTTTGCATAGCCAGTCCCTACATTGCCCGCATCCTCCAACTCCTGAATAAGTGATGGATAGAAGCTTGCTCCCGCTTTCGCAAGACGATACCATGCTTTATTTCGGCGTTGTGACAACCACGGACAAATAATCCCTGCTGCAGCATCAGTTGCTTGTCCTGCATCTTTACGATCTATAATGATGACATCAGCACCCAACTTACTTAGCTGATATGCCGTTGAAGCCCCTAAAATTCCTGCGCCAATTACAATAACCTTTGTCATTGCTGAAATCCTTCCTGCGTGTATAGATTAAGTATAAAATAGAGGACAACGATTTGCCTGTTCACGACGAGTATATGTCGACAATCTTAGCCAAATAAGGCTCTCCCTCGTCAATCAAATTCCTCTCCCCTTCGCTCCATTTATTGCGATTGTTGTCCACTCTCATAAAGGCGCCCATCACCCGAGGATCCTTCGACGCTACACGGCTTACCATCGCATTCCACTCCTGCCCAAGTTCCTTGGCCAACTCTGATTCCACGGGGACTTGCGAAGCATGATAGGCCGCAGCGTACAACACGATTCGTCTAAATTCATTATAGAAATCAAGCATTTCTTCTTTCGTTCTGAATACATCCTGAAAAATATTAAAATCCTCTTCCGGGAAATCATAGTCGCTCCAGTGGTCAATTTGATCAGTCTCAAGCGTGTTCATTAAATAAGCGAGAAGCTCCCAGGGAATTTCGTAGCCCGCCGACCTCAGCTTATTGGATACCTCTATACCATGTATTTTCGCTTTGATCCCCTCAAGCTGCCGATGGAGAAGAATGCTTTGTGTTTTTAACATCTCTCCGGTATCGTTCGACTCTTGCTTGATCTTATTGCGAATTTGTTCTAATGAGAATCCCACGCTCTTATAGAAGTTGATTTGCATGAGCCGTCTCAGATGATGCTCATGATACATTCGATGCCCTTTCGAATTTTTATCAGCGGTCAGAAGCCCTTCATTATCATAATATTGAAGGGTTCTTCTAGAAACTCCGCTTAAGCCCGCCAGCTCTTTAACGGAATAAGTTTTCATGGCGTAAGCTCCTATTCCATAGTTTTTATGAATTGTCGGAGGGCGTCCGCGAGCTCCTCCGGATATTCCCCGTTAATCGCATGAGATGCATCGTCAAAAACGGCTACTTTACTGTTTTCATGCGTCAACGATTCTTCAGCAACGGCAGTAGCCTTTTTAGGATCATGCATCGTCGACTTTCCCGCTATAATGGCAAGTACGGGAATGGCGATTTCTTTCAACTGCTCCACTTTGATTTTCTGTGGCATCGGAAGTTTACTTTTATACGTTCTCATGCCTGTTTCAATCAATTTGGCTGTGGGCTCATCCTCGTCAACTTCTGCCCCACCTGAGATGTAACCCAACATTCGATCTCTTATGGATTTGGGAATGATCGGGACCGAAGCGGGAATGGAGAGCAAGACCATCTTTAACGGAATGGTGTCAAAAACATAAACCGGATCCACCAGAATGAGCGATGCAATTTGCGGAACCTCCTCATGAACCACCAGATTCACGGCACTCCATCCTCCAAAAGACAACCCTAACACATGAATTTGGGGTTCGTCCAATGAGTTGATCAGTTCCTTTAGCCAAACAGCCTGATCCTGCACAGATTCAATTCTTGCCGTCTCCACGCTCATCCCTGGTTCTCCAATCAGATCGATGGTGTATACGGGACGATCTTTAATCAAATCTTCCAGATTCGCTTCCCACATTGGCGTGGAAGCCGCTTTCCCTGGCAGAAGCAACAGAGGCGCAAGATCTGTCCTGGATTCTCCCTCAAATTTGTAAACCTTGACTTCACCGAATGTTGTAGAGATCAGTTTTTCTTCCGCAGGCTCAGGCAAATGTGACATCGCCTCGTTATATACTTCGATAAATTCCGCTTTCCCTTCCTGATTCACGAAAGAAGAGAGAGATCCGTCATCATAAAATAATGTAAAACCGGCTGCCCCAACAAGCACGATAAAAATCAACAGCCACCATCTTTTCTTTTTCATTATGCTCTTCATCTTCATCATATCGTCCTCCCCAACTAGATGTAAACTCAGTCTAGTCTATTACGTAACGTAACACGCAAGGGGGATTGATGAAGACATCATAAAACGTCCCGTTCTTTCTGCACAGTGCTGGAGGCTCGTGACAAGTGTATTGTACTGAAATTAGACTGACCCTCGGGGTTTGCCCCCTTGACGGGCTCCACTAAACACAAAAAAACACGCCATAACATGGCGTGTTTAACATTTGTTCTGGTGTGGAGCAAGGGGAGACTATTCAACTGCCTCGCTGTTCCAACATGGGATGTCCGAATCCTGATTTTAGGCTGACGAAGCTTAATCATCCACTTCCAGCGCGCGGGCGAACCTAGGGTTCATCTCCCCCTAGGCTATCCATACAAAATACGCTATCACGATAGGTGATGACGTTTCTTTTTTATATAGAGCCTTAGGGGATCAAACCTCTGGCCACATCACTGCCAGCGATGCGCTTTACCTCAATTGCTAGCTTCTACTCCCCACATTCTATCTTCATCTTAGGAGCTTCCTCGTGCGTTCAAATACCTTTAAAGACTTGAGTTACCAACTGCTCTACATAGTTTTGATCAATTGGATCCCCCGTAACTAATAAGCGGTAGAAAATCGGACCGTAAATGAGATCCGTGCATAATCCGATATCGAGGCTCTTCTCCAGCTCTGCACGCTGAAGCCCACGAGTCATAATATGATGAACCTCCAGCCGGCGAGGCTGAATATAGCGGGTCCGAAATGCCTCGGCCAATCCAGAATCAACTTGCCCCTCTCCTATAATCTGCAGAAAAATGGAGCCCTCGCGGCTTATCATAAACATGGCCATATTCGTAGCATGCTGCAGAATATCTTGATACACCGAACCTGTATCCGGCACAGGCAATCTTGCAGCTGCAGCAGATAGAAATCCGTCCATTACCACTGCAGCTTTGTTTGGCCACCATTTATATATCGTGGCTTTACTTACCTGGGCACGCTCTGCGATTTTCTCTACCGTAACAGCTCCGAAGCCGCTTTCCAACAATAATTCATAAGAAGCAGAAAGAATCGCGCTTTGCGTTTCCATATTGCGCGGACGCCCTCTTTTTCCCTGCATATGAACCCCCCTTTGTCAAAATCCGCTTTTCCCTAAACTATACGTTTAGTATACAAAATAAATCAATTTATAAAAACCCTATTTACAAAACGATACGTTCAGTATATTATTTCATTTATAATTACAAAACCAAACGTTCAGTATTTATTTGGAGGAGGATATTTATGGCTAGTGAACAAGGTAAACAAAGCAACCGGATATCCAGTTGGATGATGTTTCTGTTGGCAGCCGCGTGCGGGCTTATCGTTGCCAATCTTTATTATGCTCAACCCCTTATAGGACCTATCAGCATGGCAACTGGCCTTACTGTTGCAACGGCGGGAATCATAGTTACAGTGACCCAAATCGGTTATGTAGCCGGTTTGCTATTCATCGTACCGCTAAGTGACGTCATGGAGAATCGGCGTCTCACGATAATTATGCTTATCATTGCTGCAGGCGCACTGTTAACGGCCGGATTCGCACCCACTGCGTCGGTGTTCTTTATCGCATCTTTATTCATTGGCATTGCGTCGGTAGTAGCTCAGATTCTGGTGCCATTCGCTGCCTATTTAGCATCTGAAGATCAGCGCGGCCGCGTTGTCGGGAATGTTATGAGCGGCCTCTTGCTCGGTATTATGTTCGCTCGGCCGTTGGCAAGCTTCGTAACCAGTCTATGGGGTTGGAGAGCTATATTTATTTTGTCTGCAATTGTTATTTCTTTATTAACCGCCCTGCTATCATTTGCACTTCCGGTTCGCAAGCCATTTCCAGCAGTGCCTTATAAAAAATTAATTACTTCTTTAGGCGTTATTTTGCGACAAACTCCCACTCTGCGACGGCGCGCTCTGTATCAAGCCTGTTTGTTCGGTGCTTTCAGTTTATTTTGGACTGTTGTTCCTTTACATTTAGCGGATCAATTCGGAATGTCCCAAATCGGTATTGCATGGTTTGCGCTAGTGGGTGTAGGTGGGGCAGTAGCTGCACCGATAGCCGGAAGATTAGCGGATAAAGGCTGGAGTAAAGTGTTAACGGGGCTAGCCATGATTGTAGCCGTATTGTCTTTTTTGCTCATCCATCTGTTCCAAGGTTCTTCAACCTTTGCTCTGATTCTTCTCTTTGTATCCGCCATTACACTTGATATGGCTGTATCGGGGAATCTTGTGATTAGTCAACGTACGATTTATTCATTGGGAAGCGAGGCGAGAGGACGCCTGAATGGACTTTTTATGGCAATATTCTTCATAGGCGGAGCCATCGGTTCATCTTTGGGAGGCTTCTCTTATACCCAGGGAGGCTGGAGCCTCACCACTCTTATTGGAACGATCTTGCCGCTCCTGTCTTTGATTTACTTTCTCACTGAAAAAAACACAACCGAACGGATTGAACATACAGGTCATAATAGTTGAATTAGTTCCTCGGTGGATGTTATGCTATACTCGAACCAACGGACATGAAGCACATGCCGCTTTGATACTTGAATGTATCGAAGCGGCTTTTTTATTTTTCACATGATAAGGAGGGGCAGTACATATTTAATAATAAGTATGAGTCGTGGATGCAGAAGCAGATCGAGCAGGAAAAGAATCACCGAAGACGCGAGTTGTTGCAAAAAGGACTGAGCCACGGGACGGTGGAATTGTTGCGTTCCATCTGGTATCCAGCCGTTGGTAGCTTCGATTATTTATATCCCGAATGGGAGGTTCGTGATTTCAATAACGGATACAGGTTTCTCGATTTGGCTTTTTTACCGGGAAATATGAAAGGAGATATTGAAATTCAAGATTACCGGTCGCATGCCCGAGATTTGGACACACGAAGGTTTAGAGATCTGTGCCGCAGACAAAGCTTATTGTCTCTCGATGATTGGGTCTTCTTGCCGATTGCGTACTTGTCGATTCGTGAAGAGCCGGAATTTTGCAAGCAGCTGATCTTATCGTTCATAGGAAAGTTTCTGTCGTTCGAGGTGGATGCCCGGTTGGATTGTATGGAAGCAGAAGCGGTTAGATATGCACGCAGACTACTGAAACCTTTTACGCCGAGTGAACTTGCTGTGCATCTTCGGGTTACAGATCGGTATGCTCGAAGTGTATTACGTAGTCTGGTAGATGCCAATCATTTAGTAGTTGCTGGTGGAAATATTAGATATCGGACTTATCAGCTGAATGTTGGCGAGAGTCTGCGACACTTGGGTGGGGGTAGCGGAACTTAGATGAGGCCGGCCTAACGGAACTCAGAAGGGGCTAACGAAACTTTAATGGGGCCTAACGGAACTCAGAAGCGTTATGTGGTTCAAAATGGACGCAATTAAATTCTAACGGAACTCAATAGCGTTATTGATGCAAATTTCTTATGTCTGACCTCAAAAAGGTACAAATAGCGGCGCTGAGTTCCGTTACATTATAATTTGGCTCTTGTTCATGGAAATAAGGTCATTCTGTTCCGTTACGGTAGAGGCTCTTGCACCATTTATGGAGTCAAGGGGGATACTGCTCGGCCTACTACCTCGCTGTATCATCATGGGATGTCCGAATCCTGATTACAGGCTGACGAAGCCAACTCGACGAGGACCTTTAGTCGTAGATTCAGACGCCGTGCTTCTCCGTCAAGTAGATTCAAGGAAGTACTCATTCACCCCGTCCGCGCGGACAGAACCCTGGGGAATCACCCCTTTTAGCTTCCATCAATTGATAATTGCAGGTGGAATATTAGATATCGGACTTATCAGCTGAATGTTGGCGAGAGTTTTCGACACTTGGATAGGGCTAACGTAACTTAGAAGGGGCTAGCGAAACTTAGATGGGGCCTAACGGAACTGAGAGGCGTTATGTGGACAGTAAAAGTCGAAAATAATTTCTAACGGAACTCAATAGCGTTATTGTTGCAAACTTCTTGTTTCTCACCTCAAATTGCTCAAATAACGGCGCTGAGTTCCGTTACATACTATTTTGGCTCTTGCTCATAGAAATAAGGTCATTCTGTTCCGTTACGGTGGAGGCTCTTGCACCGTTTATGGAGTCAAGGGGGATACAGCTCAGCCTACTACCTCGCTGTATCATCATGGGATGACCGAATCCTGATTACAGCCTGACGAAGCAAACTCGACGAGGACTTTTAGCCGTAGGTTCAGACGCCGTGCTCGTCCGTTTGAAGCATATGCTTCGAAGTATCCCTTCCACTCCCTGCGCGCGAACTGAAACCCTGTCTTCATCGCTGCCAGCGATGGAATGGCTATCCAATGTAGTCCGATTAAAACTGCGGAAGCCTTGTTCTGACTGGGTTTCTGAGGATCGCATTCCGATCTATTCGGATGCTGTATAACGATTGGGGACGCAGCTCGTCCCCAATTCGTCCCCATAAAATAATGTTCATGTTTCCGCATTCCACATGACTTGTCTACCCTGTACCTGCCTATGACTCCCTTTCATTCTAGTCAATTTCACAATCTTTAAGAGGAATGACTTTGGTCTTGTACACAAATTTATAGCCTAGCCATACACCTAAGAACAACGGAACTCCGATATAGGAAACAAGCACGCCATACCAATCGATCGTTTCTCCAGTGAAAGCTTTAAAGTTCTGACCGATAATAACGAACATGCATAATGCAAAGGCAAAGAGTGGACCTAACGGAAACCACTTGGCTTTATAAGGAAGTTCACTTAAGTCCCTACCTTGCGCAATGAATGCCCTACGGAAGCGGTAATGACTAATTGCGATTCCAAGCCATGTAATAAATCCGCACATGCCGGAAGCATTCAGCAGCCATAAATACACAGTCCCGTCACCGAAGAAGGAAGCTAGGAACGCAAGCATGCCAACTGCAGTTGTGATAAGCAGCGCATTAATTGGGATACCGCGTTTGTTTAATTTCTTTAGAAACTTAGGTGCTTTTCCCTCTTTGGCAAGTACCCACAGTACTCGTGTAGATGCATACATCCCCGAATTACCAGCAGACAGCACCGAAGTCAATATGACGGCATTCATAATAGCAGCCGCGAAGGCGATTCCCGCTTTTTCAAAAACAAGGGTGAACGGACTAACTGTAATATTCTCAATATCAGCTTGCATCAAGCTCGGATGTGTATAAGGAATCAACATGCCAATGACGAAGATTGTAAAAATATAAAAAAGTAAAATACGCCAGAAGATTTGTTTAATGGCCTTCGGTACGTTCTCACGTGGGTTCTCACTTTCACCCGCTGCAATTCCGACAAGCTCGGTTCCTTGGAACGAATAACCCGCTGCCATAAAGATACCAAGAAACGCTAGAAAACCACCATGGAACGGTCCACCGTCTAGTTTGAAATTACTGAAGCCTGTTGGCTTTGAGCCGCCCATTATACCAAATATCATCAGCACCCCAACAATCAAGAAGATGATGACAACGGCAATTTTGATCAATGCAAACCAGTATTCCGATTCCCCATATCCTTTGACAGACAGTAAATTCAAACCGAAAATAATGGCAAGGAACAGGAAGCTCCACAGATAAGAAGGACTATCGGGAAACCAATATTTAATAATAAGTGTTGCTGCTGCAAGCTCAGAGGCAATCGTAATTGCCCAGTTAAACCAGAAGTTCCATCCCATGGCAAATCCAAAAGAAGGATCCACGAAGCGGCTCGCGTATGTGTTAAAAGATCCCGATTCAGGCATATAGGTTGCAAGTTCTCCCAAGCTAGTCATAAGGAAGTACACCATAATACCCACCGCTATATAAGCGAGCAGAGCTCCCCCTGGACCAGCCTCTGCTATTGCACTGCCACTAGCAAGGAATAAGCCTGTACCAATGGAGCCTCCAAGTGCAATCATCGTGAGGTGACGAGCCTTGAGCCCACGTTTCAATTGCTGTGGCTCAGACGAATTATTTGATGACATTTAAAACACTCCTTAATCATGATGTCGATACATTGTTGAGGAGTGGGAAATAAGAAGAAACGGTTACACTGTCTTTCGGACATACGTTTCTTATGGTCACAAAAAAACGCTCACAGAGGTGAACGTTATATATCATTCCCATCTTATCTTCTTTGAAGATAGCTCAACACAAATTAAATTTGTGACAGTTCTGCACCTTCCGGCAACAGTCCCAGCCCAATTGCCCAGAGCAGCAATCAAACTTCGGCGGTAGTTCCTTTCAACAGCTTCAATGACGTTCTCTGCGTCTCCACTGGTCTACTTCTAAATACCGCGACCTCTACCTCATCGTTTGACATGATGAGGGCTGTATTCAATTTTATTTACAAAAACATTATAGCGAACATTGAGAAGGACAAACACTGGTATATAAAGTATATCTTCTTAGTGCTTAGGTTAAGATAAGTCCTCTGCGACGACTTCGCGCATATCAAAAGGCTTTGTGATATAATCATCCGCGCCGAATTCCAGGCCTAGCACTTTATCGGTAATATCTGATTTTGCGGTGATCATGAAGATCGGAATGTTGTAATTAGCTGTCACTTTTTTGCATATGTCCAGTCCGCTTTGATCCGGAAGCATCCAATCGAGCAGGAGAAGATCAGGCTTGAATAATTTATTGAAACAATTGCTTTGACAGATGTCCAATGGATCATATAACAATTCGATTGTAATAAAACACCCCGAACGATTCCGAATCGTTCGGGGTGAACTGAATTTTAATCTGACGCGCTTAATTTTTTTGTAATTAATTTTTCCTCACTAACAGTGAGCAACACTCCGAAATTTCGCCCCATTCGATTAAACCAGATTGTATGCCAATTCTTCCTTAACAACATCGACAATAAGACCTACAAAGCTGGAAAGCTCTTGCTCATTCGGGCCCTCTGCCATAACTCGAACAATCGATTCTGTACCTGAAGGGCGAACTAGCACTCTTCCGTTCCCGCCCATCTTATGCTCTACTGACTTGATGGCTTCTTCGATTTTTTGATTCCCTGCCAGCATCGACTTGTCCTCTACTTGAACATTCACCAGAAGCTGCGGGTACTTGGTCATGCACTCAGCAAGCCCGCTTAGAGACTCGGATTCGGACATCAGCACATCCATCAACTGGATCGCACACAACATGCCGTCTCCAGTCGTATTATAGTCCAACATCACAATATGGCCCGACTGTTCCCCGCCCAGGTTATATCCGCCTTGTACCATTTCCTCCAATACATAGCGGTCCCCGACTTTCGTTTGTTTGGCCCCCACTCCGTTTTTCTCCAGCGCCTTATAGAAGCCCAGGTTGCTCATCACAGTAGAGACCACCGTATTGTTATTCAAACGATGTTGCTTCTTCATGAATCCGGCTAGGATGAAGAGGATGTGGTCCCCATCAACGATCGTTCCTTTCTCATCGACGGCAATGAGCCGGTCCGCATCCCCGTCAAAGGAAAGGCCCAAATTGGCCTGATGTTCCAAAACAGCCTGTTGAACCGCTTCAGGGTGCGTAGAGCCACAGTCTTTGTTAATATTCAGCCCGTCCGGCTGATGCGCCAGGACAACCGTGTCGGCACCCAAATCGCGGAAAAGCTGCGGCGCGATCATCGAAGCCGCCCCATTGGCACAATCCAATACCACTTTAAGCCCTTCGAACCGATTTTTAACCGTGGACTTTAAATAAGAGATATAGGCTTGTCCGCCTTCGAGATCATCCTGTACCCTGCCCACATCGCCGCCAATTGGGCGTGGAATCCGATCTTCATCCGAATCAAGGAGCGCTTCTATCTCCGCTTCCATTTCATCCGATAGCTTAAATCCGTCGCCTCCAAAAAATTTAATCCCGTTATCCTCCACAGGGTTATGAGAAGCGGAAATCATCACCCCAGCATCCGCTCCCCTTGTTTTCGTCAAGTACGCTACGCCTGGCGTAGGGATAATCCCTAAACGTACAACATCTACACCGATTGACAACAAGCCTGCAATAAGAGCCGCTTCCAGCATTTCTCCTGAAATGCGGGTATCCCGTCCTATTACAATTTTAGGCCGCTTCCCTTGCTTGCTCCGAGTCAGCACATATCCGCCTGACCGGCCTAATCGGAATACCAACTCAGGAGTCAACTTACTGTTTGCTACTCCTCGTACCCCATCTGTTCCAAAATATTTCCCCATACGTATCCTTCCTTCCCTTACGATTTCGCGGCTTCTTTCCAGCTTTTGTAGTCATGGATGGAAAAGCCTTGATATCCGGTATGCCACCGCATGACAATATGGCTCAACTGCATCTGCCTTTGCAAGCTGGATACGCCCTTTTCAAAAAAAGAAATATGCTCCCCTTCATCCGAAGGAGCCATTTCCAGACCTATTATTACAGGTTTCCCTGCTCGAGTTCCTTCTTTAATCATCGGAAGAGCATTGGCAATAATTCCGTTCTCTCCGATCGCGAAATTCCGGTAATTCATGAGCACCACACCGTCGAGCTGCTCGATCATCCAAGAACCGACGCTCTCGCTATCGCTGGCAGGAATCTTATGAATCCAAAAAGGAAGATCGGCCGATACCCGCAAGGACGCGCCTTGCTTGACTTCTTTGACCAAAAGCTCCACATTCTCCATCCATTGGCGTACGATATCGTCACGATCCTGCTCCCATTCCTTCAACAGATAAGGTTCAATGTCCACATGGATGCCGTCAAATCCGGCTCGTTCACCTGCAGCAAGCTGATAGTCTTTAATCCATCCAATAAAGGATTCAATATCCTGTTGATATTCGGTTAATCCCCAGGCTGGATCTCCTCCTAACGCTTCGACTTCAATCCCTAATCCGTGAGCTTCTTCGATGAAGGCTCGATAAGGTTCAAAGTCTCTTGCTTTGCGGTCGACATGCAGGTAGATTACATTCACTCCTTGGCCTTCGGCAAAGGCGAGCATTTCGTTTTTGTCCTTCATCAAAGCTGTTGTATCCCATACCCAGGTTGCCTTAACAGGCGGCTTTTCAGATCCCCATTTCAGCATAAGAACCGCCCCGATCACCATGCAGGGTAGCAAGGTAATCAGGATCATTTTAAGTAATGGCATCTTTTTTCGAGTTACGAGCTTAAGCACCAACAGGAACTTTCGCAGCTTTTTGATTAATTCCGGTTCCCAGCTTATGAATGTTATCCGACTCGATATCTGCAAAGGCATTACGTGTATCAATGATCGGAACTCCAATTTCGGCTAATTCATGATAGCTGAAGCTTCGATGATTGGTGATCAACACCAAGCAATCGTATTGGGAAAATGCATCTGGGTCGTATTTTACCGTCTGAACGACGTGACCTTGCTCGTCTTTGAACGTAGTTGCATATGGATCGTAATACTCGACTTTCGCTCCGCTTTTTTTGAACAATTCATAGATTTCCAAGCCGGGAGATTCACGCAGATCGTCGATATCCGGCTTATAGGACATACCTAATAGCAGCACTCTCGAGTTGCGGATTGATTTCGCATATACATTTAAGACTTGAGCCGTTTTGTTCAACACATATTCCGGCATATTATCGTTAATAGATTGGGCCAATTCGATAAACTTGCTATAGAAACGGAATTCTTTTGCTTTCCAAGACAAATACATCGGATCCAGCGGAATGCAGTGACCGCCGATTCCCGGCCCCGGATAAAAGGACATGAATCCGAACGGCTTCGTAGAAGCAGCTCGAATAACTTCCCACACGTCAATTGCCATTCGATCGCACATCATGGCCAATTCGTTGACGAAAGCGATATTGACGCTGCGAAACGTATTTTCAAGCAGCTTTGACATCTCCGCTACTTTCGGAGAAGAAACCGGAACGACAGTTTTGACCACGTTGTTGTAAAGCATGATGCCTAGTTCTTTGCATTTTTCGGTAGTTCCGCCAATGACCTTGGGCGTATTGTACGTATTGTAGTTGGTATTACCCGGGTCCACGCGTTCCGGCGAGAAGCATAGGAAGAAATCCCGGCCTACCGTTAATCCCTGAGCCTCAAGCTCATATTCAATTAATTCTTCGGTCGTTCCGGGATACGTCGTGCTTTCAAGGACGATTAAGGTTCCTTTTTTAATATATTTCTTGATCTCATTCACAACGCTCACGATAAAGGAAGTGTCCGGATCTTGGTGTTCGCTGAGCGGAGTCGGCACGCAAATGCTGATCGTATCTAATTCGCGAATGGTTTCAAATTTGTCCGTTGGTACAAATTTCCCGCTGCCCACGGCATCGGCCACCATAGAATTTGGCACATCTTGAATATAGGACTCCCCATTAAGAAGGGACTCTACCTTACGGTTATCCAAATCAATGCCATAGACGGTAAAGCCGCCTTTCACCATTTCCATCGTTAATGGCAATCCTACATACCCTAGACCAATGACGCCTACCTTCGCCGTTTTACTTTGCAGCTTTTCTTTTAAATGGTTATAAATCATATCGTATCCGCTCCTCTCAAGTTCACAATTTTAATTATTTTTAGTCAATCTCTTAATTTTCCATTCTAATTCAGAGATCGAAAGAGGTTTTGTCACGTAGTCGGCAGCCCCTGACTCATAAGCACGACTCATGTTTTCCGTGAGCTGCTTGTCCGTCAGAACAATAACCTCGCCTTCATACGAGTTAGTAGCTTGAATCTTGCGGATGAGTTGATATCCATCGATGATAGGCAAATTCAATTCGGTAATGACGAGGCCCGGCAATTCTCGAACGAATACATTGTAAGCTTCTTGTCCATCTTTGGCCTCATATACGCGATACCCCTTTAACTCCAGCCGGGTCTTGATAAATTCGCGTACAATATCGTCGGTATCGACTATAAGAACGGATGCGGCAGCATTGGCCCCCGTAAAGAAGTGAATGTCTCCTTCCTTCCCTTTGCCCCGAATCGCTTGTTGCATGAATTTCTCAATCATAGACTTGGTCGGGTTCCCGTTCTCCGGAAAGCTGGTTACAATCAATTGCCCTTGCAGCAGATGCTGATCTTGGAGAAAATCTTTTAGCACCAGAGACGCGTAATGGGTATTGCCCATGGTTCCATTGTCCAAAACCGCACACAGCACCTGATTCGGATCGTCATAGAAAAATTGGACCGAAAGTGAGGCATCGTTGTTGCTCATAAGTAATTTTGCCTGTTCGAGCGTTTTGGGGTTCATATTCGCGCAAGGAGCCAAAATGACTCCGCACGAGGCGTTCTTCTTGGTTGCCACATGAATGAATTGTAAAAGCTGCAGCGTAGTTTCCTGAATGTTGTTTCGAATGACAACGGCCACATTCTCCACTCCTTTTATCTATATACTTGATATTATTTGTTGAAATTGGTTCTAACCATCGTTCCCCACGTATTATTGTTGCGGAAGAAGTCGATGTGTCCCAAGAATCTCCATAGAACGCCAACTTGACGATAACCGAGAAACATAAGGAAAGAGTAGAGCAGCATTTTATTGAGATCACTCAGTTTAGGATAACGGCTAAAAGCTTTTTCCTCGATAAATAAAGCGCCAAGGCTAAGAATGAAGCAGGAGAAAAAGTTCACCAGCATAAACACAACGACTGTTTTCCAATCCGCCATATTGAGCAGCCAATAACCGATCATGGCGATTAGCCCGCTCAGACGGATATAAGGATTTAAGGTTTCAAATAGGATGTTATAAGGAATTGTTAACCACCCGAACAATTTATAACGGGGGCGGAAGATCATATGGATTCCTTCCTCGATCATGTTTTTTAAGTTACCGCGCCCCCAGCGCATTCGCTGGCTGCTTAAAATCCGGTACGTATCCGGTGCTTGTGTCCAACAAACAGCATCCGGACAGAAACCGACTTGATAAGGTATTTTGTTCTTCAAGCAATAACGATGCAGCTTGATGACGATGTTCATATCTTCCCCAGGGTATCCGCCGCGGTAGCCGCCTATGGCAATTACCTTATCCTTCTGAAAAACACCGAAGGCGCCGGATACAATGATCAATCCGTTAATGGAGCTCCAGCCTATCCGGCCGCCTAAGAACGCTTTGATATACTCAACGTTCTGGAGAGCAGGCCACATTTTTTTAGGAAATCTGATGTTTTTGACCATCCCGTCTTCTACCGTACAACTGTTAACGATTCGAACATTTCCGCCGACCGCTACCGTATCTTCGGGGTTTTCCATATACACTCTGGCGATTCTTGTCAGAGCATCTTTTTCCAAAAGTGAATCCGCATCAATCGTAGAAATCAAACCATAGTGAGAAAGGTTAATCCCTGCATTCAAGGAGTCCGCTTTCCCCCCATTTTCCTTATCAATGAAATACAAGTTTGGATATTCAGGATTATGATAGTAACCTCTGACCATGTTGGTTTTAATATGTTTTGCAACAAATGGCTTAATTTCTTTTAGTTGAAACTCTTCGATCATAATTTTGGCTGTATCGTCTTTTGAGCCGTCATTAACGACGATGACCTCATATTCCGGATAATTCAAAGCCAATAAATTTCGTACATTTTCTTTAATCATTAATTCTTCGTTATATGCCGGAACTAATATGGACACCGGCGGTACGTGTTCAGAACCGGATAGCTTCCGTACGCGATTATATTTTATCCCTCTTTGTAGAGGGAAAGTATGACGAATCGACAGACCGAAGATTAAGAAATAAATGAACGTTATAATGAGGCCATAATACATGGCAAAGTAGCCGTATCCCAATAAAAAATCGCGCAAGTAGTCCATTGCTTGTTGTAAATAATATTCCAGAAGCCTCATGCTTTGTTCCCTCCTAAACCTATAAGCTATACAACACGATAGATTCGTTTGTTCTTGCCTAGCGTTTTTTCGTAATGGTAGGTGAGCGAATTATATCGTGTTAGTTTATCAAGGTCATGGAGCTGTATCGAAAGAAATTTGAGTTCTTCCTCAATAAGCATCTGGAGGTATTCCCCTTGCTCTGACCCTCTTACTTCTGCAGTGACTCCGCATAATGTGGCTATGCCGTCTTCTCCAAGAAGCAATAACCCTTTTGCACTGGCTGCGGATACTCGCTTGCTTTCATCCAATAATGCGTTTTTCATGACATCGATATACGTAACCAGCTTCTGATCGGCGATCGCCCCAATCGTAAGGACACGCAGTTCATCCAGCGGATGCTGAAGCAGCTTTTGAACGACGTTTCTAGGTATAAAGTGAACTGATTTCAGATAGATTTCCACGGCTTTAGATTGAATCATTCTGTCCTCGGAATCGATGAGACGATAGACAGCCGATGCTACCGTCGGCTCGGTGTAGTCTCTCAATCCGCACAAACCGATTTGGATATACTCCTTGCTATCCCGTTGAATGAATTCAGCAAACAGCGCCCCATGGTCGATATCCGCTTCTTTAATCATGTCTACAAGCAAATCATAAAATCCTTTGTTATGGCTCAGAAGAAGCTGTACCATTTCCTTCACATCCTGTTCATCGCGAGCACATTTCGCAATCGACCGGGCGATGACAAAGAGGGAAGAATTCAGCTTATGCGTTGCGAGAAGCTGGAGTAAATCCGGAACAGCTTCCTGCACTCTCATACAGCCTAAGTGATATGCCGCATCGATTTTCACAGCATAAGAGCCTTTTTTCAAACGATCCAGATGATATTGCACCAGTCCCAAGCGTTTGCACAGCTCTATACATTTTTCGCGTGGTGTTCCGGTAAAATTTTCGATCATATCATTCAAACGTTCCTGCATCACTTCTTGTTCTACTTTGTTCAATGAAAACGGCGGTGCCTGCAGCGGTTCTTTTCCTTCGATATTGACCAGGACATAGGTAAGGTAATCTTTGATTTTGACCTCAAACCTGCGTTCTATTCTGGTTCTTCTCAAGCGTTTGATTTTTATGGCATAAACCGCGGCAACGAATACAACATTCAAAATAATGAGAACATACAAAAATTTGAGCGCTACTTCGATGTTGATATACACAAATAAAATCCTTCCTTCCTTCATTTATGCTCGGATACCGGTTGATTCACTTCACGCATCGCTTTTTTCATAATCGAATAACTTTGTTTTGGGCGTTCCACATATTTAACGTCGATATCTTCCCACCTTTTCCAGGTGTAAAGCGGAAGTTTCGATATCGGATAGGGGTTGTTGCCTTCTAGTCCGATGACTTCCTTCGAATCCTTGCGGACGATCCATGGAACAATGCGAACGCCCTCGACTTTCTCCGATTCAAGTTGTTTCGTTCCCGTATCTTTGTAACTAATGGCGCTGAGTGAGCTTGGATCACTGAACCCCAGCAGCATCCATGGAATACGAATTTCCAATACATCGCCTTTTGCCTGCCACATTGCCTTCGAATTATAGTTCGGATCTTGCGGATCGCTAGTTCCTCTCAGCAAGTCTCCTACTTCGATATCGCCGAAGGGATGATCGACACGGGAATCCGGATATTCGAGCAAATAATTGACGACCAATTTCCATGGGTTAAAGAGTCCGCTATCGTCCTGAAATTGTTTTGGATCGTAAGCTAATATTTTCGACAGCTTGCCATAGATTCGGGTATGGAAGTCATAATTGGAGGCTATCATCATCTGCCCTTTATCCTTGTTTCCGAGTTCGATTAAGGTTTCCAATCCTTCATCCAGCGTCTTTCCTTGGAGCTGCGGTGCATGGCGGTTGCCGCCCTTTAAAGTATCGAATCCTAAATAGACGGAATTTTCTGTTAAATCTAAAGGTTCAGTTAACTTGGCCAAGAGATATAAATATCCTTCATCATGCGTGGCCCATATTTCATTAAAACCTTTCATTTGCATATCTAGCTTAGTCTTATCCCCATCATCGAGCTTGTCCCAGTCTGATGCATCCCCGTCAATGTGAATCACATCATCTTTACTTGGATACATGCCGAGTATTCCAAAATGGGATTCGTTCGTGAGCGTGTTATACCAATAAGCCCGCCGGTCAGGAATGTCGTAGTTTAACGTGTTCCAGGTTTTCTTAAACCACTCGTCCTGCCATGTAAACAAGATCGCGCCGGAGTATCCCTCCTGATGGATTTGCCGGAACATATCCGCATCCATTTCCCCTTGTGTTTTGTCGTCGTGTCCTCCCTGATTGCGCCCCAGCATGCCTGTATGGGCAATGCCTTGTGAGGCGGGAACGCCAAATTCGGTAATCATAACTGGCATATCGTTATGGTATTCCTTCAGCTTGTGAAGATAGGTTTTATAGCTATCCACTTCACCTTTATCATTTTTCATCGTTTGAAACGATTTGTCGAAGGTAAAGAAATCAGGATAATACGGGTAAACGTGATAGGAGGCAAAATAACCGGCATCCCAATCTACGGCTTCGATATGCATCGGATCCACACTGACCATATCTTCAGTAATTAATGGCTCACCTGGATGTTCAAGCGGGTCGGTAGTCACCCAATTCGAGAATGCTATCGGATGCTGCCATCCGTGCTTAGCTTCTGTTGTGGCTGTTATGTCGACCATCTCGGCCAACCATTTTTCAAAGGGATTAGCACCAGGTTTGCTTTGAAAATGTTCTCCCTTATAATCAGCTGCACCCGAATTGTTCTTATTCGTTTTATCCACCATCATAGGATCCCATTCTGTGCCGACGATCCATCCCATGAGATAGGGCCCTGCATTAAACAAATAATTACCGCTGGCTTTTCCTGAATGCGCCTCAGCTTCAAGCTTGATATTTCCGTACACCGCTTCTACAGCCTCTCGAACCTCTTTTTCAAACTTCTGTTTTACTTTCGGGTCAAAGGCGTTTTGGCCTGCAATTAATTGTTCTTCTGGACTCCATACCCCTTGAATGAAAAAGAGCGGATTATCCTGATGCTTCTCATTGTATCGGACCAAAGCTTCGTAAAACTCCGGTTTTAGAATGGTGTACACGCGAATGACGTTGGCGCCCATATCTTGAATCATTTCAAACCATCTCATATAGTCATCTTTCGGAATCTCAAGCTCGCCGGGGAAATGTCCTGGAACAGTTGCTCCCATATTGACCCCTTTGGCAAAATAAGGATTCCATGATTGGTTTTGAAATTGTTCAATTTGAGTTCCGTTCGTTTTAAATTTCACCTTATATCCTTTACCAATTTCGGTGCTTTCTACCTTTGCCACAGGCGGCATCAACCAAAAAGCGACAGCTCCGCCCGCGATTATAAGAACAAGCCCTATTTTGAAAAAACCACTTTTGAATAACTTTTTCATTGCCCTCTTCCTCATGTCTGTATTCTAGTTATATGTTTAGCATTGATATATACGATCGGTCGGCTTGAGGCCGCTTGCTGCGCCCCAATACTGTAGCATAAGGCGACAAGCCCGTTCAATAAAACCTAGGCCTATACGACATTAATAAATTTTAAGAACTCTAATAATTGTAAGTTGCACGACAAAGAAGAACAGCCTGCAAATGCAGGCTGTTCTTGGGATTAAGAAAGTCAGGGATAACAGATATCAAATTTTCATAAATAGATCGTTTATCTGGGATTTATGGGTGGGTAATACCTAGGGTTTATGCTGGTAAATGTGGCTCTAAATCAATGTTTTCCCAGAAGCGATACACAGCACTCCACATGTAACGTGTAGATAGTGACAACAGAGACTTATTGGACAGCCCGCCCATTTTAGTAACGAAACAGCCTCCATAACCCCCTATTTCCTGTATTTTTCTATATCTACATCCCATGCTACTACGTCATAAGCATCTGCTTTAAATTTATTGTGATTCCCTTTGTATGCTATATAATTCATTTTAGCAATCCAGTCATTATCATTTCTATGTATGATTTTAAAAGCAAATTTCGATTGAAGATAGCTCTCTCCCGATTTCTTTGCTTCCTTACCCTTATCATTTAATTCCATTACATAATGATATGCTTCATACCTGCCATATTTAGAAACTTCATGGAACGCTTCTTTGAAATCATAGTATTGATTAATAATATCATAGGGGATATAATCACAAATCAATCGCATGACGTTATCAAGCTCAAGATCATGCTTTTTTTCATAATCAGAAAGATTTATCGTAACATTCGTAATGACACCATTATCGCTGTCTCCGGTAGTAACCAATAGCAAAGCATCTTCATATAAAGTTGTTCCACTCGCATTCACTACTATAGCCTTATCAAATTCCTTCCAGAAGCTCTTTGCGGCTTTATAATCTCCATAAAATTTAGGATGCTCTTTTAATATCAACAGTTCCATATCAGGTAAATTCTGTCTTATTGTATTCTTATAGCTTATCGTATTCTTATCAGACTTATCAGAATTCGTAGAAGAAATTACCCCAATAAATACAACAATAAACAATAGCGTTATCAGACTAGCAACTATTCCACTTTTCTTTTTTGGTATTTGCCGCACAGCAGTTGGATAAGGATTAACTTGAACTATTCGTCTATTTATCAAATCCGCTCTACAATCGGGACAGACTGGCTCAAGCGAATTCTTACCGCAATTAAGGCATGTTCTGGGCTTATCGCCTATCGTAACATTACAATTAGGACATTTATTACCTAAAAAAGTCGTTTCACAGCTTGTACATATATTTTTAAATTCTTTTGCCCCGCAACCAGCACATTGTACAACATCATCTGCAGCCTTTGATCCACAATATTCACATTTCTTCATTCTCTCATCTATCCCCCTACAGATTCACATTACCTATATTGTGAGTTAAAACTCAATTCATTAAGTCAACAGAATGAATCGGCTGATCTGCAATTTGAACTGTGCCTTGATCTCATCTTTACGAACTCAAGAGAGCTCGGGCAGTTTAATCTATACTAACAGGTAAATGTAGCCTCCAAAAACAACTCTTTCGTTTGTTCGTAGGCCTTCCCTATTCCGATGACTTCACCATCATATAGACCAATATTAGCATGTTCGTTGCCTTTGTTGGGAACATTTATGTCAAACCCATTGACCAGGGCTTCCTCAGCAGTCGCTGAAAAACCCTCAGCATGGGCGGCAGAGCAAGTCCATGCGGCGATAGCGGCAAATCCCGTGCCCCAAGACTTTCAATCGAGGTATACGCAAGCAACAACACGTGCCGAGTTCGCTGCACTTATCGTTGCTTTGTATGAGAAAACGACAGGAGCAGAGATCACCAAGCGGACGAAGTTCACTGATACGATCGATAGTAGTATAGAAAAAGCAGCGGGGATCGGTGTGGTATCGGCGACAATACCTTTGCGCCAAAGAGTCCGTACACAAGAGAACAGAGCATTATTACCATCCTGCGGTTGTACGATGCGGTGAAATAAACCATCCCCTCGGCTTCTTCGTTTCGGCGTATTGAATTAATACACAAAGAAAACTTGGGCTTTGCCAAGCCTTGGTGCAGACGATTGCCTAGTTGCCCTTGTGCATGCAGGGGCTGTCCAATAAGCTCTAAAAAGGTAAAGCAGATGGAGAAAACGAAGTTTTAACTCCATCTGCTTTTTTGATCTGGTGAGATATTCCAGACTCGTTTGATTGATTAGCAGACTAACTTACCATCTGCATTCAAGGTCGCTTTCCAATCACCAGTTATATCAATCACCAGGCCCCCGGCTCAATTGCCGGGGGCCTGGTTTTACTGATCGTTTTCAGCTTTATTTACTTGCGAACTCTAGCGCTCTAAGCAGAACGACCACCGACTCGGCTCTTGTTGCCGTTTGATTCGGAGCGAACTTGTTGCCGCCAACGCCTTGAACGAGCCCGTTCTCAACAGCCGCTGCAACTGCCGCTCTAGCCCATGACGGGATCTCGGCGTCATCCGCAAATGCAGTTGTTGCCTTGGAGTTGTCGGCGAAACCAAGCGCATTCACGATCATCGTCACCATCTCGACGCGGCTGATCTTCGCGTTCGGTCTGAAGCTGCCATCGGAGTAGCCTTTCACGATTCCAGCTTGCACAGCTTGTGCGATGCCTTGTTCCGCCCACGAGCCGATGGCTGCCTGATCGTTAAACTCCAGCTCGGTTCCGTTTCCTTGCAAGTTCAGCATGCGAGCCAGCATGACTGCAAACTCGGCGCGGGTAACCTCGCTCTTCGGCTTGAATGTGCCGTCAGCATAGCCGCTGATAATGCCCTTAGCCGCTGCAAGTTTAATACTTGCTTCCGCCCAGTGGCCTAGAATGTCGCTAAATTTGACTTCAACGTTCTCTTCTGGCTTAGTATTCTCTTCTTCTGTTACCGGAGCACTTACATTCACGACGCAAGTTGCAGTCAAATTTCCATCTATGGTTGTTACTGTGATTATTGCTGTGCCGCTGCCCTTTGCTACAACTCTACCTGTACGATCAACAATTGCAACATTTTCGTTGCTGGATTTCCATGTCACCTGCATATTGTCAGCATTACTTGGCCTAATAGCTGCTGTCAGCTGAGATTCATCGCCAATATTCAGTTCCAGTGTCTGCTTATCAAGACTTACACCTGTAACATGTATCGTATCCTGTATCACTTCACGTACTGGTATTTTTGCGGCCCTAAATCTTGCTACAGCACTTTTTAAGTTTACAGTTGCACGATCAATCTCTTCCTGAGTCTTTGCATCCACTTTGGCAGTTAATGCAGCTGTTATTGCAGCTTCCAAGGCATCCTTTGCACTTTGCGGATACTGCCCGGGATTTGTACCGATTCTTGCCGTGTCTCTTAAATCTGTAGCTATTTTTATTTGATTATCCAATTCAGTTGAATCAATTGTCTCTGATGGTATGCTTACAGTTACAACAGAGGTTGCCGTTTTATTTCCATCCTCAGTGGTCACTGTGATAACAGCTATACCCTCTGCTATTGCCGTAACCTTGCCGGTGTTATCAACTGTTGCAATTCCATCATCACTTGATGTCCATGTTACATTCTTGTTAGCTGCTCCTGATGGAGTGATAGTCGCCTTTAATTGGTAAACACCGCCAACGTTTAATTGAAGCGTTTCTTTATCAAGGCTCACTTCCTCGACTTTAACATTCGGATCCACTATTTGTGCAGCCTTAAAGCTTTCTACTGCGACTTTCAAGCCTTCCACTGCACGACCAATCTCTTCCTGGGTTTTTGCATCCACTTTGGCAGTTAATGCAGCTGTTATTGCAGCTTCCAAGGCATCTTTTGCCCTTTGCGGATACTGCCCGGGTTTTGTACCGATTGCTGCCGTGTCTCTTAAATTTGTAGCTATTTTTATTTGATTATCCAATTCAGTTGTATCAATTGTCTCTGATGGTACGCTTACAGTTACAACAGAGGTTGCCGTTTTATTTCCATCCTCAGTGGTCACTGTGATAACAGCTATACCCTCTGCTATTGCCGTAACCTTACCGGTGTTATCAACTGCTGCAATTCCATCATCGCTTGATGTCCATGTTACATTCTTATTAGCTGCTCCTGATGGAGTGATAGTTGCCTTTAATTGGTAAACACCGCCAACGTTTAATTGAAGCGTTTCTTTATCAAGGCTCACTTCCTCGACTTTAACATTCGGATCCGGTATTTGTGCAGCCTTAAAGCTTTCTACTGCCACTTTCAAGCCTTCCACTGCATGATCAATCTCATCCTGGGTTTTTGCATCCACTTTGGCCGTTAATGCAGCTGTTATTGCAGCTTCCAAAGCATCTTTTTCACTTTGTGGATACTGCCCGGGATTTGTACCGATTGCTGCCGTGTCTCTTAAATCTGTAGCTATTTTGATTTGATTATCCAATTCAGTCGTATCAATTGTCTCTGATGGTACGCCTACAGTTACAACAGAGGTTGCCGTTTTATTTCCATCCTCAGTTGTCACTGTGATAACAGCTATACCCTCTGCTATTGCTGTAACCTTACCGGTGTTATCAACTGCTGCAATTCCATCATCGCTTGATGTCCATGTTACATTCTTGTTAGCTGCTCCTGATGGAGTGATAGTCGCCTTTAATTGGTAAACACCGCCAACGTTTAATTGAAGCGTTTCTTTATCAAGGCTCACTTCCTCGACTTTAACATTCGGATCCGGTATTTGTGCAGCCTTAAAGCTTTCTACTGCGACTTTCAAGCCTTCCACTGCACGATCAATCTCTTCCTGGGTCTTTGCATTAACCTTTATAGCCGATGCAATTGTTACTGCAGCAGTTAAGGCATCTATGGCCTCTTGTGGATACTGCCCAGCTTCTGTACCAACCTCAGCATGATCCAATAGTTCCACAGCTGCTACTATATCGCTGTCCAATGCAGATGTATCAATTATTGGCAATTGAGTGCTTTCATTTGACGGAATACTTTCGTCGCTCAGCCTGTTTAATGCAGTCACAACATAATTACTTGTTGGTTTTCCTGTATGATCAATATAGCTTTGCAGACCTGTCTCACTCTTACGAACTTTAGCAATCAATTTAACAGGATTGTTAATGTTTACAGCCTCATTATCTTCAAAACGATAAACTGCATAGTATGCTGTATTTTCATCATTATCCTGCCAGCTAATGGTATGGCTCCCGTCTTCAAATGTTGCACCTACTAATACCGGAGCTTCAGGTGCAACTCCACCCTTCCACGGCATTGCCGGCATAAGGGCTTTGGTCGCCCATAAGTCATTCTTAATAAGCGATGCAGCAGAAATAGCGTTAGGAGAATTAACTTTAAATGAGTTATACGTAAAGATCATAGTACCGTCTATATTGGGGTTTGCAGCATTAAACTTAAGCTGGCGTGCAATTTCCTGATCCCCGACACCTGGGGTATTCCAATATTTATCAGTAGTTGCTTCATCAGGATTTAGCCAGTACAAACCTACACCCATATATAGCTGTGTTTTTACATCAGGGTTGTTTTTAAGCAAATCAGACCACCATGATGAAACAACTCCATACCCTGCAGCTGAGTTTGCAAATGTCCAGTACACCTGTGGGGTTATATAGTCGATGATTTCTTCTAAAACCCACTTCTTAGTATCTGCATAAGCACGGTCATAGTTTGGTATTCCGGCCGAAGTTTCAGAACCATCCGGATGTCCGTCTTTCATGTTGCCCCATACGCCTGCCGGGCTAATCCCAAATTTAACCCACGGTTTTTCTGCGTTTATTCTATTATGCAGATTTTTAACCAGTGTATATGTGTTATTTCTGCGCCAATCCTCAATCTTCGGAAACTCCGTTTTGTCGGCATAGGTATCATATGTGCTCTGATCACTATAACCGGCATCAAAACCGCCATTGCTGCCAACATAGAAATAATCGTCAAAGTGTATTCCGTCAATATCGTAATTCTCAACTATTTCCATTACGGAGTCTTCCACATATTTCGCAGCTTCTGGAATTCCTGGGTCAAGGACAAAGCGGCTTGTGCCAACCTTTACCCATTCCGGATGCTTGGCATAGATGCTATCAGGCACCTTGCTGAGCATATCTCCTACTGCCTTTAAGTCCGATAAAGGTTTTCCTGATTCGTCCTTATACATGGCAGCCGGCATGGAAACGCGGTATGGGTTAGCCCACGCATGCAGTTCGAGATTTCTCTTGTGCGCTTCTTCAATTGCGAACTGCAGCGGGTCAAATCCCGGATCAACATCCTGTTTTCCTGTCAGCCAGTATGACCATGGTGCAAGCTCTGATTTATAAAATGCATCTGATGTCGGCCTTACTTGGAACATCACTGCATTGGCGCCTGTTTCTGCAAGATCATCAAGAATTTTTATAAGATCTGCTTTTTGCGCTGCCGCACGAGCTTGCGTGTCTTCAATCTTCCATGAATCTGTTGATGGCCAGTCAATATTAACAACAGTGCTAATCCAGGCAGCACGCATCTCACGTTTGTTTACCGGCGTTTCCTCTGGAACATTATACTTATCCCATGGAGCTGCTATTCGTGCTGCAAGATATTTTGCTACTTCTGTCTTTAATACGGCTACTGCCGCATCGATAGCATCCTGATCAGCATGAATATCGCCTAAAACTGCTTGTGCCGCTGCAATTGCGGTTGTAACAGCAGTATTTGCATTTTGCGGATACTGTCCGCCAAGTGTTCCTACTACGGTTGAATTAACCTTAGCCTGTGCATCTGCTATAGCCTCATTCATCTCAGTTTTATCAACATCTAATGGAACCATTGCATCCTCAAAAGCCTTAATTGCAGCATTTAGATCGTTTAATATACGATCAATTTCTGTCTGAGTTTCTGCATCAGCTTTAGCAGTTGTTGCAGCTGTTATTGCCGATAACAAATCATCAATTGATTGTTGCGGATATTGTCCGGGTTCTGTTCCTGCAACTGCTCCATCATGCAGAGCTTTAGCCTTTGCTATCGCAGCATCTAAATCAATTGTCACTAAAGGCGAAACCACCATTCCGTCAAAATCAGCAACAGCTTGTGCTAATGCAGTTTTTGCCGCCTCAACATCTCCTTGTGTTGCGCCTGCATGGTTATATACTGTGTTTGCTGCATCTATCGCAGCTTGCAGTGCTGCCTTGGCTCCGCTTTGATATTGTCCTGGCAGTACTCCTTCAACTGCAAGATCATGCTTTGCCTTTGCGGCATCAATCGCAGCTTTTAAACCCTGAATATCAATTAGCGGAATTTGTGCAGTTTTAAAGGTGTTAACTGCAGCATTTAATGTTTCTGCTGCACGATCAATATCTGACTGTTCTGTGCTGCTTGCCAAAGATTGTGCAGCAATGAGAGCATCATTCAAAATTGCTGTGGAGCCTATAGGGTACTGACCTCCCTGTGTCCCTTCCACTGCGCCAAGAAGCAGGGATTTTGCAGTTGCAATAGCTCCTATCAGTCCTGTTTTATTTAATGTTGCAGCCGGAGCAACATTATATATTGCAGTAAGGTCGTCAATGTAGATCGTACTGTTTACTCTGCCAGCAGCAGAGGTTTCAACTAATCCAGGCATAATATTTAGTAAAAGGCCAGTTGATGCATTAAAAGTTGCTTGTGGCACTTCATAGGTTACAAAATTCCAGCCTGATTTCATCACTGAATTGGCTGGTAAGAAATTGGCCGTTGTGGCTGAAGAACCGTCTGCCTTTCTTATTTCTGCACGTAAGCTGAAAATCGTCTCATCATTACCATAAAGCCAAAAACCAATTTTGTTCGGTGTATTCTCTCCGGTGAATTTCAATTTTTGGTTAGGGTAGGATGCACCTTTTACATAAGCACTGGCTGTCCCGGTAGTTCCCGCAAAATTATAATCAATCTTAAATGATCGATTTCCATTTTTCACATAATTGAGATCATTATTATATGAAATAGTGGGCTTAGTGCTTCCTCCATCATTAATCCAGTCAACGATGCTCTTTCCGCTGCCATGGTCTTCATAGTCCTCTATGATCTGATGTCGCTCGCTTACAATCTGTGTAGCAATATATGCCTCTACTGCTGAGTTAAGCAAATCGGTAGCACTATAAAGATCTGCCATAACGGCTGCAGGATTGTTCATAACGCTAGCTGCAGCATCAATAGCAGCATTAAGCCCCGTGCGCTCTGATAAAGGATACTGCCCGTTGCCTGTACCGGCAGCTGAGCTGTCATAAAGGCTTTGCGCAGCTGCAATTGCCCCGCTTATTTCTGCTGTATCCTTTGTTTCGCTTCCATAAACAGCCACAAGATCATCGATATAAATGGTGCTGTCCACCTTATCATTGGATGATGTGGCAACGATACCGGGCAAAAGTGTTATAGTAAGGCCCGTAGTTTGATAGGACGGAGCCACCGTGTACTCCAGATACTTCCATCCAGTAAAATTCAGCGTATTAGAAATGTTTTGATTTGTATTAGTGGAACCAGCAGTAATTCCTGAACGGAACTCTGCCCTTAGAGCAAAAGTTGTAACATTATTTCCATACACCCAGAAACCTATCTTTTGCGGCACTTCCCCGGGTTTAAACACAAGGCCCGTACCTTGGTTCGGTCGAACATAAGCGCTTGCAGTACCTGCAACTTTGGATAGCTTATAGTCAACCTTCAAGGAACTATTTCCACTATGCTTTATAGCGGTATCATAGGACAAAGTTGGCGGTGTGCTGCTGGCACTGTCGCCTGTCCACTTAATCATGCTTTGGGCAGCACCGCCGTAAACAACCCCATTTTCAAAGTCGTCTAGCACTATTACTGCAGCAACTTCAACTGTAGCTGTAACATTAGTGGATGTACCATTTATTGTCCCTGTAACCGTAAATCTGTGTGTTGTTAAGCAGTCAACAGCCGGATCCACACTTGGCCAGGTTACTAAAACAGTGTCCTTCGTGCCATCATCATAGGTTACCTTAACGGTATTTGGAAGTTTTGGTGCTACGCCGATACCTGTCTTCACATATACCGGATCAATGCTTACTATGTTTACAGCGCTTTCAACAGTTACCGCAGCTTCTACCTTCATTGCGGCACCTTCAACGGTTCCCTTTACGGTAAAGTCATTAATGCTAGCGTAGTTTTCTGCCGGAATATCATCCCAGACTACTGCTACGCTTGAGCTTGTACCGTCAGTGTATGTGGCATTAACGCTAGGGGGAAGTATTGGAGGTATTCCCACCCGAGTTGTAACAGCTATGGGCGCATATACGTTAACTGCCGGATATACGATATAATTGCCTTCTGCTTTTAGATTTGTTCCATCAACTATTCCCTGTATGCCTTTCACACTTGGATTTCTGTATTCATCGAAAGGTGCGGCGTTTTTGTAATCTTCAGGATCCGGTGTTTCCCATATAACAGGAAGTGACGAAACTGTATGGTCTGTATATATGACATCCACAGTAGCTGGAAATACCGGAGCAGTATTTTGTTCTGTTCTTACAATTACAGGATTAATATATTTTATAGCCGGTGCAACAACTGAAACATGTGCTGTTACAGTCATTTCTGTTTGTGTTCCGTTAGTATGAATAACTTTCCCGGTTACATCAAAGCTATTTCCGGCAGCGGAATAAAGATTAGGGTCAGTTATCTTGTCCCACTTTACCATCATATTAGCCGGAGAACCTGATGTCATGTTAACCTTTACGGATACCGGAAGAACCGGGGCTGTACCGGCTGCAGTAGTAATGTCTGCATCGATTGCACTAACCGGTGTCGGTGCATTTGGCGAGCTCTCGTTCTGGAGGCGGTCAAGTGCCGTGACTACATACTGTACCTTGCTTGGATCGGATACAGCTGTATCAGTATAGCTTGTTATATCCTTACCGTCACTATCAACTGTCTTACCAACAACTGCAATTATTTTTGTTGAATCTGATGTATCAAGATTTTCATTCTGTCCAAATCTATAAATCGCATAATATGCTGTGCTGCCTGTTTCATCATTAGATGTCCATGTTACTTGTGTAGCGCCATCTACAGCCTTGGCAGTAACGTTTGTGGGCATCGCTGGAGCAACGCCGCTCTTCCAGGTTGATTTTGGTGATATAGCCTTATTTGCCCAAGCGGTCCTTACTCCCTCTTCTACAGCTTCCTTTTTATAAATTTTTGAACCTGGAATAATATTGCTGCCCTGGTATAGGAATGAACCATCGATCCCGCGGCCTGTAATTTCACTTCTATAGTTTGTATTGAGTTGTATCTCCCTGATAATCTCTTCTTTGGCATAGGGATCTAAAAATCCTGTTTCAGTTGAATTGGTTGTATCATTTACCCTATACAATCCCATACCCATATAAAGCTTTGTATTGGGATTTGTAAGGTGATCCGCCCACCATGTTGCTATTACACCGTAGGGAGCCACATCACGGCCAAAGGGCCAGTAAACCTGTGGGGTCAGGTAGTCAATCAGCCCCTCGTTCCCCCATCTTAACGTATCTGCAAAGGCCCTATCATAGTTTGGTCCACCACCGGCAGTTGGAGAACCGTTAACATGCCCGTCTTTAATATTGCCCCACATACCAGCAGGGCTTATTCCAAACTGTACCCAGGGTTTTGCTGAACGAATTTCTTGGGAAAGATCGCTGATTAGTTTGTATGTATTATTTCTTCGCCAATCGCCTCTGTCTGTAAAACCGCCCTTATACTTTTCAAATGTAGCTTTGTCATCATAATCATAGGCTTTGCCCTCATGGTAGAAATAGTCATCGAAATGAACGCCGTCAATATCATACTTATTAACAACTTCCATAACGCTATCCACTATCCATCCTTGTGCTTCAGGTATACCTGGATCTACTACATACACTCCATCATAGGCTTTTTTAATCCAATCAAAATGAGTGTTGAAAATACTCTTTGGCAGTGCCTTGAGTTGAGCAACCATGGCATCATTTACCGCAGTTGCAGCACGATATGGATTAAACCATGCGTGCAGCTCTATTCCACGCTTGTGCGCTTCGTCTATTGCATATTCAAGCGGATCAAAGCCTGGATCACCGCCTGGTGTCCCTGTCATAACTGTAGACCAGGGAACTAGATCAGATTTATAAAGCGCATCGGAAGATGGGCGAACCTGAAACATAACTGCATTCAGATTGCTAGCAACTGCCGCATCCAAGATATTGCTTAGTTCTTGCTTTTGCTTTTCCACCCTTGCTGCAGTATCAGAAATAGCTAACGATGCTGAAGATGGCCAGTCTGAATTGTAAACGGTTACAATCCAAGTCGCACGCATATCTTCCTTCTTAGAAACATTCGAGTTTAAGTACTGTTGATATGGTGTCCATGCATCTGAATCTGGAGGAGTAACCCCCGCCGCTGAAACGTGAACAGCAGGTAACATGGATGTTAGCATTAATACGATAAGCATCCGGCTGCATATTGCTTTGCAACGCACAAATAAACGATTCATTTTCACTGCTCCTTTTATTAATGTTGGTATTTCGCCCCAAGCCACTGAACAGTTTCGCCTTATTTCTTTTCCCCATCCCTCCCTATAAAGTAATTTTTCAGCTTAATATCGCACAGCGTTTCCTATCTGAATATTATACAAATTCGAATGTTTCGTCAATAAATTTCGCAAATACATTTTATTATGAAACTTTATTTCGACATAAAAATATAAGATGCCTCGCTCTACTCTGCAGAACGAGGCATCCGTTGCGGCTGTGTTCCTGATAACTGAAGCGGTAATTGTAAATAAACTAAGAAAAGATAAAGGGCCTGCCTGCAGGCATGCCTGATTTGGGCGGCATGATGTAAAATAGGCTGCAAAGCCGTGCGGGGCAAAGGTTTCTCCTCGGAGAAACCCGGATTGCCTACATTTTGCATACCGTGCAAAATAAAGACACCTAAGAGTGTTGTAGTGCACCCCTTAGAATGGACATTGGATTAACCCCCAGGTTTAACCGATGAAATTCTAGGGGGTGCATTTTTTCGTGGCATTTAAAGGGCAGAAGCTAAAACAATACTCGCATGAGGTTAGAGTTGAGGCAATTAGACTGCATGTTGAGGAAGGTTGGACTTATCGTCGGATTAACGTACATTTTGGGATCATAGACAAAGATCGAATGAAAATATGGATGAGAAAATATCGAAAGCTAGGCGAGTTTGGACTCTTGGATCGTCGAGGGCGTAAAGAGGAATACATCGATGAGAACCTCCATATCGAAAGCTTAAAGCGGGAGAACGACATGCTAAAAAAGTGTTGGGAAATCTGGATGCAGGAGGAACGCGTCAAAAGTACAGGGCCATTGAACAGACAACAAGATGGTACGGTGTAGCGGAGTTGTGTAAAGCGTTCAACGTCTCGCGTAGTGGCTATTATGCGTATTTAAAGCGTAAGTCAGGCGATCGGGATCAAGAGCTTAAGGAGAAGATCCAAGCTTTGTACGCTAAGTATGACGGCAAATACGGGTACAGACAGCTTCAGCTCTTTCTGTTGCGAGAACATGGAATTTGGGTCAATCACAAGAAGGTTCTGCGTCTCATGCAGGAACTTGGAATACGTTCTAAAATCCGGCGTAAGCATCGATGCAACTATGTGTCGTCTGCAGGTGGTCGTGTTGCGGAAAACGTACTGAACCGAGAATTTCAAGCCGAGTTGCCAAGTCAAAAATGGGTCACTGACGTGACGCAATACCGCGTCTCGGATACATGGATGTACCTATCTGCGATTAAGGACCTGTATAACAATGAGATTGTGGCATACCACATGGATCTTCGAAAAGACAACCAGCTCATCCTACAGACATTCAAAAAAGCATTTGAAAAGCAAAAAGACGTGACTGGATTAATCGTTCACAGCGATCAAGGATTCCAGTACACGTCCCATGTATACCACGACATGCTGCCAAAGGTTGGCGCCCAAATCAGCATGTCTCGTCGGGCAATTGTCATGACAACGCCTCATTGGAGAGTTTCTTCTCGCCTCTCAAAACGGAAGGACTCTACCTCTATGATATTCGATCCATTGAGGAAGCACAAAGGAGAATTGAGTCCTACATCACTTTTTACAATCATTCGCGACCGCAGAGAAAACTAAAAAAATTGACGCCGGTTGAGTACCGGCGTCAGTTTGCTGCTTAGGTGTTTTTCCAATGTCCGCTAATTGGGGTCTTGACCAACATTCATGGGCGGGCAGCGGAGGCTTTTCTGTTTCGCACGCTTCGCGTGCTCGACTGGCTTAAGCCATTAACAGTAGCCCAAGCGCAGCAGAATCTGAGCTTCGTCGGATAGGTAAATGTTGCTCCAATATGCTATTTCCTTAATAAGCGACACACAGCAATCCGCAGTAAATACAAAAAAACGGCATCTCTGCCGTTTAGTGTTAGGTGTTGGTGGAGAATAGGGGGATCGAACCCCTGACCTCATCGCTGCCAGTGGGGAGATGGGGGTTTGTGCGTTAAGGATATAGCAGGAGAAAGCCTTGTGAGACAAGGCTTTCAAGAATTTTTATGTTTTTTCGTTCGAGCTTATAGAACCTATAAATCAAACGTTCTGAAACATATTGTGCCTACTTCGAAAATCAGGAAATGAGCAAGTAAACCACTGTCTTAATTGAAAAGTTTTACGTATTTCTGCTTAGAGACACTGGACTATCTGAACGTTCCATCCAAGACATTCAAAAGATCGTGAAAAGCTCATTTAAGATGGCTCAAAGACGCAAATACATTACTTACAATCCGGCTGCTGATGCTGAGGCTCCAAAAGTTCCCCATAAGGAGATGTCCGTATGGAACCTGGAAGAAGCCGTTAGTTTCTTAAAGCTTGCAGAGAAAGATGACCTTCATATTGCTTTCTTACTTGCTTTGACTACTGGGATGGGCAATAAGAAATATTAGGACTGCGCTGGAAGGACATTGACTTTAATGAGCCCCCTTAACCCTCGGAATTTACTTCGCAAGTTCTACAGCTTAATCAAGAAAGCTGATGTACCACAGATCCGCTTCCACGACCTAAGGCATACAGTAGCAACTCTCATGTAAGCCCAAAATATAAACCCTAAAGTTGTTAAAGAAATTCTAGGACATTCAGACATCAGAGTAACTCTCGATACTTACTCTCATGTTTTACCTTCAGTCCATAAGCAGACTGCTTCGCAATATGGGGATATGTTATTTGGGCAATCAATTAATCAAGGCTAAATATTTGAACCTATGTGCTATTTCCCCATACGTTGGAATCGGTGTACTCAATGAATTTCCTCTAAAGTAGCTCAAAAAATTCAGTACTGTGACCAAACGTGTGACCAAGATAAGATTCTTAGTCAATAAATAACATCAAAAAAACCTTGTAGCTTCGGGAAATCCCGTTGTTACAAGGTTTTTTTAGTATGGAGCCTAGGGGGATACGACTCGGATAAGCTCGTCAATCAACATGGGATGTCCGAATCCTGATCCTATGCTGACGAAGCTTATTCAACGAGGACTTTTAGCGGTAGATTCAGACGCCGTGCTCCTCCGCATTCGCTCCGTCCGCGCGGACTGAACCCCGGGGTTCGCCCCCTAGGCAATCCATACAAAAAAACGCCATCACAATATGTGATGACGTCCTTTTTTGTATGGAGCCTAGGGGGATCGAACCCCTGACCTCATCGCTGCCAGCGATGCGCTCTCCCAGCTGAGCTAAGGCCCCGAATAACGACAAGATAGATCATACCATGAGAGGAAAGCGATGTCAATTGCATTTTAATAGGCTATTGGGCTGCTTCTGTATCACATTATAAGAAGAAGCGCGGGGAGACATATGCTCCCCTGACGATCTGCTCCGCCCTATGCAATTCCACGCTATTCCCGGCAGAAATCCCTCTCCCTAACCCTTATCCCCGCCATTAAGCGGATGCTTATGCAGCAAGCTGTTGAGCTCCTTCATAAACATGTCGATGTCCTTGAATTGACGGTAGACGGATGCGAAGCGGACATAGGCCACTTCGTCGACCGGATAGAGCTGGCTCATGACGATACCGCCGATCTCGCTGCTGTCGACCTCTGCATGTGCTGTCGTGCGAAGCTCCTTCTCCACCTCGGAGACGATCACTTCCAGGCGCTCAACTGGCACAGGACGCTTCTCGCATGCGCGGATGAGGCCGCGAAGAATTTTGTCACGGCTGAATTCCTCGCGGCTTCCGTCTTTTTTGATGACGATTAGTGGTGTTTCTTCAATCATCTCGAACGTTGTAAAGCGACGGTTGCACTTCTCGCACTCCCTGCGGCGGCGGATGGACTTGTTTTCGTTGGCTGGACGAGAGTCCAATACCTTGGTTCCCGCATAGTCACAATACGGACATTTCATAGTGATATCCTCCCTTCAACTTACTGTTTCATCAGATTACATCCTTACAAGCTAACTACATCCATGAAATCCCATACGTTTCCTGTAATGATCTTTGGAATATCGCACATAATACAGTTACCAACCGCAAGGAGGTGAACAACAATGAGTCAATCCCGCAGCAGCAACCAATTGGTAGTGCCGCAAGCGACTGCCGCTCTGGACCAACTGAAATATGAAGTTGCACAAGAGCTGGGTATCGCGATCCCACAAGACGGCTACTACGGTAACATGGCAACGAGAGACGCAGGCTCCATCGGGGGTTCCATTACCCGTCGCCTGGTTCAAATTGCTGAACAATCTCTAGCCGGCACAAAATAATGATTCATCTGTATGAATAACGAAAGTCTTGGAGCAGCTTGTCCAGAAGAGACAAGCTCTCCAAGGCTTCCTTAACGTTCAATGGTCATATGATATTCGTCCTAGAAACGGGGATACAAATCTTTATACTTATTATAATAGTAAAAGACCCGTTGTACATAGTGCCGCGTCTCGCCGAACGGGATATCCTTGACGCTATCCATGTTCCCGTCCCAGCTTCCAGCCTCCAGCCACTTGCGCACATTGCCAGGTCCGGCATTGTATGCGGCTACAGCAGCCACGGCGTTTTGCTCGAATTGCACATGCAAGGAATTCAAATACCAAGCTCCAACCTCGATACTTACATCCGCCCGGTGACGAAGTATGTCATCATCCACCTTGGCGAATCCCGCCTTCTCCACGACCCAATGCGCCGTGTCCGGCATGATCTGCATTAATCCCAAAGCACCCTTCCTTGACTCGCGGCCCGTGACGTAATTGGATTCTGCCCGTATAATCGCTGCGATCAGATGAGGTTCCAGATCGTAATTCGATGCGCTTGCCCGTATATCTTCCTTATAGTAAACCGGATACATCCATGAAGCCAACCAATCTGATTTCAGAAAAAGAATGGCGAGCAGAGCTAGTACCAACACTAGAGCGTACCGTTTCTTCATCCGCAGTCTCTTCATCTTGATGTCCCGACCAGACGATGCCATAACGCAACTACCTGCTCCTGCGTCTCCTCCATCGTCCCGCTGTTGTCAATGATCCAATCCGCGCGCTTTCGCTTCTCTTCGATATCCATCTGCAAGGAAACTCTGCGCCGCGCTTCTTCCTCTTTCATCCCATTGCGATCCATTAGCCGCTCGACCTGAAGCTCGGGAGGAACATAGACCACAAGCACGCCTTCATACAGATCAGCTTGCTTCGTCTCGTACAGAAGCGGCACATCTCCAATGACCAATCCCTCAGGCTCCGCTTCCGCATACGTATGTATTTGCTCCCACATTCGCTTGCGCACAGCCGGATGCGTGATCGCTTCCAGCTTCGCCAGCAAGTCCGGGTCCTTGAATACAATATTGCCCAGAGCTGCGCGGTCCAGCGTGCCCTCAGGCTGCAGGACAGCTTGTCCGAAGAGAGAGGCGATCGCCTCTAGCGCCGGCTCTCCGGGCCGCACGATCTCGCGCGCGACCGCATCGGCATCCACAAGCCGAGCGCCAAGCTCGACGAGCATGCGCCCGACTGTGCTCTTGCCGCTGGCGATTCCGCCGGTCAAACCAATGATCATTGCGACCACCTCCATTTATAACAGCTTCATAATGCCTATCAAAATCAATAATATGCCCGGCACATACGACAGCACATGCATGCCTTTCTTTGCGGCGAACCGCATGCCGAGCCGTGTGCCCGCGACCAGGAATAATGCTCCCGCAGCCGCAATAACAAGCGGTGTCAGAAGCGGCGGAAGCCCCAGCAGCGCAGCGCCGAGACCAGCGCCGAATGCATCCAGCGACAGAGCTACACCAAGCATGACGGCTTCGGATGATGAGATGGTACCCGAGCGGTCCACATCAGCCGCTTGCGGCGTACGCAAGATCTGAATCACCAGCCCCAGCCGCTTCAGCTCCAGCTTCAGCACTTGGGCCGTCTCTACAGCTGCAGCAATTCTGGCAGGCTCACTAGCCCTCCCAATACCCTCAGCCGCGGGTTCCGGATCATCATTGCTTTTGCCCCGCACTAGTTGAATCAATGCCCAGCAGCCTATCGCGATGAGTATAGATGCGCCGATAAGCGAAGCGGCGGATTCCGAAATATACTTGCCGATCCACCCCCCGGCTTGCATAGAGAGCCCGATAATTAATCCGGAGCAGCATGCGATAATGAACACCGACAGGAAAGGAATACGGATTTTCCTGAGGCCATAGGTCACGCCGACGCCAAATCCATCCAAGCTAACGGCAAAAGCAAGCACGACCAGCGATATCAAATGTGCAATCAACGTAAAGCTCCTCCCCGCAAGAGCAGATGACTGTTACATGGTCAGGTCCAACGGGACGGACCAGCGACAGGGCATCCGCCTATCGTTCGTAACATCATCATATGCGGGGGTGACGCCACGGTGCACAGTATACGGCAAATTGGACTATGGCTTAGTCAGCTATGCTTCCTTCATCGGCTGGCACTTTGTACAGATGTGCGTGCCTCTGCCGCCCACGACAAACTTATGCAGCGGCTTGCCGCAGCTATTGCAAGGCTCGTTCTTCCTGCCATAGACCAGGAATTGATGCTGGAACATCCCCATCTCGCCCTGTCCGTTCACATAGGACTTGATAGACGAGCCGCCGGCATCAATCGCCCGCGCAAGCGTAGAGCGAATCGCTTCATGCAATCTCTTCCATTCGGCCCCGGTCAGACTGCCCGGCGACCGCTCGGGATGGATGCGAGCCAGGAACAGCGACTCATCTACATAGATATTGCCCAGACCGACAATAAGCTCTTGATTAAGCAGCAACGGCTTGATCTTGGTCGTGCGCTTCTCCAGCTTGCTCTTCAGCACTTTCACCGTAAAAGCTTCGTCCAGCGGCTCGATGCCCAGCTTGTTCAACGGCGGCAGCTCCAGCTCCTCGCCTGTCTTGAATATATGCATCGTGCCGAATTGACGGACATCCTTGTAGCGGAGATCCGTTCCGTCTTCGAAGTGGAACATCACATGCGTATGCAGCTCTACCGGTTCATCGGAAGGGTAGACGCCGTAACGCCCTTCCATCCTTAGATGCGACACCAGCACCAGTCCGTCAAGTATGATGCGGAGGAACTTCCCTCTGCGTTCTACCGTTTGAATCGTATGGCCGACTAGCGCGTCCGCGAATTGCTGCGGTTCCGCCGGCCGTTGTATAATGCGTGGCAGCTTCACGGTAACGGATTGGATCCGTTTGCCCGCGACAAGCTCCATTAATGTTCGTCTAACCGTCTCTACCTCTGGCAGTTCAGGCATGTCTCCTCACCTCAACAACCATTATACTGCATTCAGGTCCCATACGCCTTATCTCAGCCCTACTTCGCCTCGTACCAATTATCTCCGAAGCTGACATCCGCCTTCAGCGGCACAACCAGCTCAAGCGCGCCTGACATCACCTCAGGCAGCAGCGTCTTCATCAGCTCCAGCTCATCCGGCGGAACCTCGAATACCAATTCGTCATGCACTTGAAGCAGCATGCGGCTCTTAAGGCCGCGCTCGCGAAGCGCTTCATCCATCTGCACCATCGCCAGCTTGATAATATCGGCAGCCGTGCCTTGGATTGGTGTATTCATCGCCGTCCGCTCAGCGAACGAACGTAGATTGAAGTTCGACGCCTTGATCTCCGGCAAGTAGCGGCGGCGGTCCAGCAGCGTCGTCACATAGCCGTCGCGCTTCGCCTGGGCTTTGATATTGTCCATATAATTGCGCACACCCTTGAATACGCTGAAATACTGCTCGATAAACTGTGCCGCATCCTTGCGTGTAATGCCCAGATTCTGAGACAAGCCAAAGTCGCTGATGCCGTATACGATGCCGAAGTTGACGGCCTTGGCGGAGCGGCGCATATTGCTGTCCACTTGTTCAGCCGTTACGCCGAATACGTCCATCGCTGTTTTCGTATGAATGTCCATGTCGTGGATGAACGCTTCCTTCAAGTTCTCGTCATCGGAAATATGAGCAAGTACACGCAGCTCGATCTGCGAGTAGTCGGCTGCCAGAATCGTCCAGCCCGGCTCAGAAGGCACGAATGCCTTGCGGATTTGACGGCCTTCCTCCAGCCTGATCGGAATGTTCTGCAGGTTCGGGAATTGGCTGCTTAAGCGGCCTGTTGCCGCGATTGTCTGGCGGTAATACGTGTGCACCTTGCCCGTCTCCTCGCGAACCTCCTTCAGCAAGCCTTCCACGTATGTGGATTGCAGCTTCGAGAGCTGGCGGAAATGCAGGATCAGCGGAATGATATCATGGTATGGAGCAAGCTCCTCTAATATTTCCGCATCGGTCGAGTAGCCTCCTGTCTTCGTTTTCTTCTTCGAGGGCAGATTCAGCTTTTCGAACAGGATCTCGCCCAGCTGCTTCGGCGAGTTGATATTGAACTCCGTGCCCGCAAGCGTGTAGATCTCACTCATAATGCGGGAGAGCTGTGATTCCAGATCCTTGCCCAGCTCCTCCAGCACGCTCTTCTCCACCTTGATGCCTTGGTGCTCCATGCCGGCAAGCACACGGGATAGCGGATGCTCCAGGTCAAAGTACAGCTTGCTCATGCCTCTATTCTTCAGCTCTTCGGTCATAATCGGCAGCAGTCTTCTGACCGCGTCCGCCTTCAGCGCCAGATGGCGGTGAAGCGTCTCGGCGTCCGGCACCTTGAACTTGGCGCCTTTGCCGTAGACGGATTCGTCCGACGGCACACCGCTCAGTCCTTGGCGGTCATGGATCGCGCTCAGAGACAGCGCGCTGTCTGTCGGATCGAGCAGGTACGCGGCGAGCTGGACGTCGAATGCCGCCCCGCCAAGCGCTAGACCGTTCCAGCGCAGCGCCAGCTCTGCCTTATGTGTATCGAAGCCGTACTTCGGCTTGCCTTCGTCAGCCAGCCATTCGCGGAAGCCCTCTGCTCCCTCTCCCTTGACCGCTTCCATAGAGAGAACGAACACCTCATCCTCTGTTGCTATGGATAGGCCAAGCAGCTCTGCGTGATGCGGGTTTTCGCCGACTGCTTCGATGTAGAGGCCCTGCTTGTCCGATGCCAGCAGCGCTTTCGTCAGCCGCTCCAGCTCGCCGGAGTCGCCCTCATCCACAACCGTAATGTTCAGCTCCGCGATCGCCGCCTTTGCCTCGGACTCCGTCGCTCCACTGTCAGAGCTTAGCTGCAGCTTCTCCAGCAGCGACTTGAACTCCAGCTTGCGGAATGCCTCGCCCAGCTTCGCGTTGTCATAGCCGCTCCAGCGCAGCTCGTCCGTCTCCCGCTCGAGCGGAACCTCACGATAGATCGTCGCCAGCTTTTTGCTCATCATGGCGTCATCCTGATGATTCTCCAGATTTTCCTTCAGCTTGCCTTTCAGCTTGTCAAGATTGCCAAGCACATTCTCTACCGAAGCATATTCATGAAGCAGCTTAAGCGCCGTCTTCTCGCCTACGCCCGGCACACCGGGGATGTTATCGGACGTATCGCCCATCAGCCCCTTCAGATCAATGATCTGCAGCGGCACGAGTCCGTACTTCTCTTGGATCGACTCAGGCGTATACAGCTCCACCTCGCTGACGCCCTTGCGGGTGACCGCGACCGTTACCCCTTCCGAGGACAGCTGCAGCATATCTTTGTCCCCAGTTACCACTACCGTCTTGACGCCTTGCTCATCCGCCTGCTTCGTCAGCGTGCCGATAATATCATCGGCCTCATAGCCGTTCAGCTCGAACTGCGCGATCCCGAAGGAAGTAATCAGATCCTTCAATACCGGGAACTGCTCCGACAGCTCAGGCGGCGTCTTCTGCCGTCCGCCCTTGTACTCGCTATAGCCCTCATGACGGAACGTCACCTTGCCTGCGTCGAATGCGACCAGCACATGCGTCGGCTTATGCTCCTCCAGCAGCTTCAGCAGCATCGTCGTAAAGCCAAAAATCGCGTTCGTATGCTGGCCTGCCGAATTCGTTAGTGGCGGCATAGCGAAGAACGCGCGATATGCAATACTATTCCCGTCAATCAACATCCATTTATCCATAAAAAGTAGAAGCACCCCGTTTCTCCAAAGCTAAACATCCTATTTTCCTATCATACCACAAAATGGGCTCTTCCCAAGCATCGTCACCCCGACTTGCCTGGAAAAAGCCCTGCTTTTATGCCGGGAATGGACCCGGCTTGCCCAGATGGTAGCCCTGCGCGTAAGGGATGCCCATTCGGGTCAGTGCCGCAAGCTCCTCTTCCTTCTCGATGCCTTCGGCAATAAGCGGCACGCCGAGCTTCGCCCCTACCTCTTGCAGCGTATGCAGAATATGCGCCTTCACGTCGTCTTGATGAATATGCTGGATGATGGAACGGTCAATTTTCAAGTAGTCGGGCCGCAGCTCCACAATCGACTGCAAGGAGGAATAGCCCGCTCCTACATCGTCAATGGCGATCTGATAGCCTTGATTGCGGTAATGCTGCAGCGCCTTCTTGACAGCCGGGTAATCTTCGATAGAGCTTCGTTCTGTAATCTCGAATACGACCTGATTCGGCTGCAGATGATGGCGCTCCAGGAAGCTGAGCGTACGTCCCGGCAAGAAGAAAGGGTCCTCCATAATCTGCGCCATCACATTAATAAACAGCTTTTGATTCGGGGCAAGCTTCAGGCATCCGTCGATCGCATGCTCCCGTGCGATCCGGTCAAGCGAATAGACGGAGCCCTCTTCGCCAGCGAAGCGGAACAGCTCCAAAGGACCGCTGAACACGCTGTTATCGTGAAGCCGGGTCAAGGCCTCATAGCCGAATATGCCCGCTCCCTCGCCTAGCGCGACAATCGGCTGATAGACGGGATAGATCGCCTTCTCCGACAATATGCTGCGCAGAGCTCTGCGCCGGGCATGCCGCTTCACATCGCCTTCACGCTGGCTTTGCAGAATCGCACGCTTGGCAGCCTCATACCAGATCGACCCTCCATCGCCTTGCGCGCCGCGGCAATCCAGCACAGCAACTCCAATATTCAACTGGCTGGGGCCGCCCTGCTCCACCCGCATGAATTGTTCCAGCTGACAGCCGGCTGCATGGGCGGCTTGCTCCAGCAGGCTCTCCCACCATCCCCGCTCCATCCCCTGAAGCCACGCTCTAAGGAACAAATCATCATTTTGCCAGCACCACTCCAGCTTCAGCGCCCTATCGCGCATTATGGCCGGCATCTCTTGCTCAGCAATCGTCCTCCACTGCACTCGCAGGCGAGCAGCCGCATCTTTGTCTGCGCCATCATCGGATCGTTGCCACGACAGATAGATCAAACCTGCATATTCAGAGCCATCTGGAATAGCTGATCTCATTATTGCCCCAGTCTCATTCTGTATGTTCACCGTCGATTGTATCCTCTCTATGCTGCTGTTCCGTTAGATGCCCGATCATGCATATACTGCCTCTCATCGACTTGGCCCTTTTCTTCAGCCTTGCGGCTTGCTGCGAGATCATGGCCGGGCTCACCGGCGCCTGCCCATCCCATACGAGCACCGACAACGACAGCGATACACCCGCTTGCTCGATCAAATGGCCGCTGCGGTCCGTTACCGCCGTTACTTCTTCACCGCCATAGAACTGGCGCACGCCTTGATCGAACAAGCCGATCAGCTCGCGGCAAGCCACCTCGGTTTGAGCGGGATTACTCAGGGCAATAAAGTCGTCCCCGCCAATATGTCCAATGAACGTTTCCGAACCGCCTATCTTGCCGAACACGCCCCTCATCAGGTCGGCCAGATACCGGATCAACTCATCGCCAAGCCCGAAGCCAAAGCAATCATTAAACCATTTGAAAAAATCCATATCCGCATATACCATGGCAAAAGCTCTCTTCCCGCTGATTCGGCTGGCAAGCTCCGACTGAATGCCGCTGTTGCCCGGCAAGCCCGTAAGCGGATTAGCCGATCGTGCCTCTTCAGTCCGAAGTGCTGTCATACACTCCAGAATCGCTCTGACGGAAGCCGCTCCCTTCAATTGACCATTCTTCGTAATGATCACCACATCATATAACCGGAAATCACTTCTCTCCATCGCGAGCTGTGAGACTCGCTCCACCGGCATGCTCTCATCCACTATAAGCGGTTGATTATCCATAATGCGCTCGACAGACCGGTTCCAGTACAGAGGAAGTCCATATTGACCGGCAAGCATCTGATGCAGCTTCTCCCGCATGAGCAGGCCTACCGGCTCGCCATCTCTCACCACGACAATCCCGGGCACATGCGCATCGGTATCGAACACATACGATGCTTCAGAAACATGAGCATAGGAAGCTATAGCCGTAATGGGAGCCGCAAGCGTCCCGATGGTCTGTACGCCTGGCCTTACAAGACTAGCAGCTCCTTTCCGTGCAGCTGCTCCTAAAGACGCCCCCGCATGGACATCACCCCTGCCCTTCTCATGGCCACTTTCAGAAGCCGACAGCTCCTTTGCCGCCAACATAGCGCGGTAGACGGAGGTCTCCGCCATCACATCCTGAGCAGGCAGGGCAAGACAGAGACCGATCCCTATTCCGGTGCCCTCAGCGGGCGCCTCGCTTCCCTTCTGCATCGCGGCCTCAGCTATCCGCTTGCGCAGCAAGCTTGTCCATCGTCCGGCCGCATGCGAGCTCCATTGCTCACCAGGACGAAGCCGCAGCAAGAAATAATATTCATGCTCCAGCCGCTGTCTCCAGAACACCCGTCTCTCCTCGCCCTGCCAGTTCCCCATGATGATGGCGTCCAAGTCCCCATATCCAGGGCTCCCCTGCAAATAAAGGACAGCTACGCCGCATCCCGCGGCCCATTGCTTCCGAATGGACTGTATCATCCCTTGATGCAGCAAACCCAAGCCGATCTCGCCCATGCGAATCCCCTCGATGCCAGAAATGATAAATCGTAATGAATCCTTACTCCTACCATAACGATCAAGTGTGAACATTGATCTATACAATTGTTAGGGCCGCGTAAAATTGCACAAAAAACCGCGACTTTTCTCCTAGACATCGGTCCGGCACCTTTCGCGAAGCCCAAAAAAAGACAACTCCCCGCCGGCTTGCCGCCGACTGGAAATTGCCTTGAAAATAAATGGCCCACTACCGAATTACTTAACCGAATCGCCCTGAGATGTAATCGCTTGTTTCCTTTTTCACCGGATTCGTGAACATCGTCTCCGTATTGTCATACTCCACCAGCTCGCCAGAGAGGAAGAAGGCGGTCTTGGAGGATACGCGCGCCGCTTGGTGCATGTTGTGCGTCACGATGACAATGCAGTAATCCTGCTTGAGCTCGGAGATCAGCTCCTCCACCTTGGAGGTAGATACCGGGTCGAGCGCTGAAGCCGGCTCATCCATCAGGATAATATCCGGCTTCACCGCGATGGAACGCGCGATGCACAGACGCTGCTGCTGTCCGCCCGACAGCTTGAGCGCGGAGGAGTGCAGTCTGTCCTTCGTCTCCTCCCACAGAGCCGCCTTACGCAAGGACTCCTCAACGAGGTCATCCAGTTGGCTCTTGTTCTTCAAGCCATGATAGCGCGGACCGAAGGCGATATTCTCATAGATCGATTTGTGGAATGGATTGGGGCGCTGCCAGACCATGCCGATCCGGCGGCGGAGCAGGACGACATCCGTCTTCGGATGGTTGATATCCTCATCGCCAATCCAGATCTCGCCCGTCATCCGCGCGTTCGGAATAAGATCATTCATCCGGTTCAGCGTACGCAGGAAGGTCGACTTCCCGCAGCCGGACGGCCCGATCAGTGCCGTGACGTCTTTATTGTTGAAGTCTATCGTTACATTCTTAACGGCTTTGTTGTCGCCGTAATATACGCTCAAATCCTTGACGGATATTCCTTTTTCAGTCATATGCTGTGCCTCCTATTTCATAGCGGTAAACTTGCGGTACATGAATCGGCCAAGCCACCTTGCCAGAAGGTTGAACAGAAGCACGGTAATGACAAGTACAGCGGATGCGCCTGCGGCGATCTCCGTCGCATCGGGAGCAAGGCCTTCGGAATTGATCTTCCAGATATGAACGGCAAGCGTCTCGGCAGGGCGGAACGGATTCAGCGGCGACACCGGGCTAAGCGGGTTCCAGTCCGAGAAGTCAAGACGCGGCGAGCTCATGCCTGCCGTGAAGAGCAGCGCAGCCGCTTCGCCGAAGACGCGGCCAGCCGCAAGGATCGTGCCGGATACGATAATCGGCAGCGCGATCGGCAGCATGATCGACGTAATCGTCTTCCACTTGGTGAGACCGAGGGCCAGCGCCGCTTCCTTCTGCTCGCGCGGCACGCTCTTCAGCCCCTGCTCCGTAATCCGCACCATCAGCGGCAGGTTGAAGATCGTCAGCGCCAGGGCGCCTGCGAACAACGAGAAGCCGAGCCCGAAGTAGTTAACCAGCATGAGAAGACCGAACAAACCAACGACGATCGAAGGGAAGGAAGACAATACTTCCACGACGAGCCGGATAAAGTCCGTCATTTTGTTCGCTTTGGCATATTCGCTCATATAGATGCCAGCGCCGATACCAAGCGGCACTGTGATGATCATCGTCAATACAAGCAGGAACAGCGAGTTGAATAATTGGGGACCGATGCCACCGCCCGCACGAATCGACTCTGGAGGCGACGTGAGAAAGTCAAAGCTCAAGTGCCCAAGACCGCGCACCATGATAAAGCCGAGCAAGCCGGCAAGCACAAGCACGATCAAGCCCGCAACGCCGATAATGACGCCTGTGGCAATCTTGTCAACTGTTTTGGGTTTCATCATAATTTCGACCTCTTTTCCAGCCAGCGTACGATAAAGACGAAGACAAAGGTCATGACCATCAAGATAAGCGCCAAGGACCAGAGTGCATTGTTATGCGCTGAACCGCTGACCGTATTGCCCATGCTGAGCGTAATGGCGCTTGTCAGCGTTGAAGCGGATTCGAACAGGCTGCGCGGGATGAACGGCGCATTGCCGATAACCATCTGTACGGCAAGCGCCTCGCCGAACGCTCTAGCCAGGCCAAGCACGACGCCCGTCATAAGCGAAGGCAGCGTCGTCGGCAGCACAACCCGATATATCGTTTGCCAACGGGTAGCGCCAAGCGCATATGAACCTTCCTTGAGGCCGGAAGGCAGCGATGCTAGGGCATCCGTAGCAACTGTAGTCATCGTTGGTAGAATCATTATGGACAGGACTAGAGCACCTGCAGCGATGCCGACACCCTGACCCGGGAATACATCCCTGAAGAAGGGAACAATAACGCTAAGTCCGATAAAGCCGTATACAACGGATGGAATGCCCGCAAGCAATTCAATGACGGGCTGCAAGTATTTGCGCCCGAATCGAGGTGTGATCTCAATCATGAATACCGCTGCGCAGAAGCTGAGCGGCGCCGCAATCAGCGCGGCAAGCATCGACGTGCTGAAGGAACCGAAGATGAACGGCAAAGCACCGAACAGAGGCGGCTCACCCTCTGGACTCCATTTCAGCCCGGTTAACAGATCAAGCACATTTACATCATTTTTAAAAAAGGTGCTGAGACCTCTGGAAGCTACAAAGTAAACCATCGCGACAATCGTTGTCACGAGAACCAATACGCAAAGGGTCGTATAGATGCGCCCGACCCATTCTTCTGCAAAATGATTGTTGGCTGATATTTTTTTATCGGTAGTAGTCTGGGCCATATGAATCTCCTCTACAGAGCTTGAAAGAGGCAGATCGGTTGTCCGCCTCTTTCGTGCTTAGGATGGGAAGCTATCTTTATTTTTTTGTGATGTTGCCTTCGATGTCGCGTACAACTTGCATGTTTTTCGCAGGGATGTAGCCAAGCTCAACGACTGCGCCGTCTTGAACTTCGTCCGTCATCATGTAGTCAAGGAAAGCTTTCACTACTGCGCTAGGCTCGCCTTTCGTGTACATGTGCTCGTAAGCCCATACCGGATACGTGCCGTTCGCTACGTTCTCTTCGTTAGCCGCTACGCCTTCATAAGCAATCGTCTTGATGGAATCATCCAGGTAAGACAGGGCAAGATATCCGATAGCGCCTGGTGTTTCGCCGATAATTTTACGAACCGTACCGGAGGAATCCTCTTGGATGGAGCCTTGCAGGTCGTCTGTTTTCGTGCCAAGTGCATATTTTTCAAAAGTAGCGCGAGTACCGGAGCTTGCTGGACGGTTTACGATTACGATTTTTTGGTCATCGCCGCCAAGCTCTTTCCAGTTCGTTACTTTGCCAGTGAAGATATCAATTAATTGTTGTTTTGTCAGTGTATCCACGTTCACTTTAGGGTTAACAACAGCTGCCATTGCAACTACAGCTACTTGATGGTCAACCAGTTCTGCAGATTTGTCAGCGTCAAGCTTCTCTTCTGCATACACGTCGGAGTTGCCGATATCTGCTTGACCTTCGGATACTTGCGTCAGGCCTGTACCGCTGCCGCCGCCTTGTACTTGGATCGTTACGCCGCTGTTCGCATCCATGAATGCTTTCGATGCTTGGTCTACCAGAGGCTGAAGAGCCGAGGAGCCTGTTGCTAGGATCGAACCTTCCAATTTGGTCTCAGGAGTAGGTTCATTGGATGGCTCAGTGGATGCGTTGCCTGCGTTATTTGTCGCTGGAGGCGTGCTTGCATTTCCTCCATTGTTGGTGTTTTGTCCGCATGCTGCCAGTGTGAATGTCAATACCATTGCCATAATCAACATGACCGTCTTCTTCATTTCCTAGTTTCCCCTCTCACTACCTGTTTGATTTTGTTTACAAGACTTATTGTAGAGCGGCGCTATTATCCTAATGTTTTCTGTTTGTAAAATTAACAATTAAATATGATAGAATCCTTCTATGATTTCGATTATAATATTGATAAAATCAATGATCTCGGAGGCCGCTTATGAGTTTGTTAAAAATGAAGTTAATCGTCTACATAGATCGGTACAAACAGATCACTGCCGTAGCCAATGCATTGGAGCTCAAGCAGCCTACCATTAGCTTTCATATGAAAAAAATGGAGGAGGAATGGGGCGTCAAGCTGTTCGAATCCCGTACCGGCAAAGTGCTCCTTACGCCAAGCGGCAAGATGCTGCTGAACTATGCTTTGCAGATTACAGCGTTGTACGACGAAGCCATGACGCGTCTGTCTGTCATGCATGAAAGCAAGCGCAAACGCTTCGTCATCGGCTGCAGCAACAGCGCCGCCGCGTATATGGCTTATTCCTCGGCTTTGCGGCAGCTTCAGCCGCTGCGCGAAATCGCTAATATTTCCGTATCCGTTCATGAGCGCGAGGAGCTGTTCGATAAGCTGGAGCAAGGAACGGTGGACCTTGTTTTATGCGGAGAAGATCGCATCCATGGGGATGGCGGCAATTACCGCCACCAAGCAATAAGCAGCGCGGCCTTGAAACTTGTCGGCGCAAGCACGCATCCACTGATGGAGGCCGGGGGCGGCGTCTTGTCCTCGGACATGCTGAGCGACAAGGCAGAAACGGTCGAACTGATAGACGTCTCAGTACAGCAATGCATCGCGCAATGGAGCCAAAGCGAAAACCACTACTTCCATACCGGCATCTCTTACGGCAGTGTCGAGCTTATCCTGAATCATCTTGCCGATGCCGAGTCGCTCGCTCTGCTGCCCGAATGTCTGGTTCCCCGCGATGGCCGATACGCCATATTGCCGCTATGGGGCGATGTTCCGTCCTGGAAACTGGTTGCGAGCTGGTCCCGTCACTACTGGGATCAGGAATTGATTGCATCTATTACGCGCTTGTTGTCACCGGATTCTGCATCGTAATTGCCATTTTACATGGCTCTCTCGCAACCTATCACAACTTGGAAATTTGAAACATTTATTCATTTCATACTAGTTTTGGGCTCTCCCCTGCGCTGCCTGCAGGCGATACCGGCCCGGAGGGCCTTTTCTTCATTCGGCTCATAGCTTGCTTTTCTGATTCATTCCGTCTTCCTTGACCATCATACAAGAAAGAAGCCGGATATCCGGCTTCGGGACTTGCGTCAAATGAAAAATGGCAGTGAAGGAATCCATTCCTTGCACCGCCATCTTATCATCTAACTTTTATTCAGTTCGGATTGACAGATTACACATTCAGATCGGGCCGCGACCCGGTTACGAGGTAAACGACGCTTTCGCCGATGTTCGTCGCATGATCGCCGAAACGCTCCAGGTAACGTCCAACAAAGCTGAGCAGCGAGGACTGCGTAATGTTGCGCGGGTTCTCCATCATGAGCGAGTACAGCTCGCGCGTGATTTGACCGTACAGCGCATCTACCTGGTCATCGTCCTTCGACATTTTATAAGCGAGATCCACATTCTCTTGAACGAAGGACTGGATCGATTCGTATGTCATTTGCTGTACGATCTCGGCCATGCGAGGCAGATCGATCAGCGGCTTAATCAGCTCTTGGCCTTCCAGCCTGAGCACGACTTTGGCAACGTCCACTGCCAGGTCGCCCATGCGCTCAAGGTCGCTCGCGATGCGGAATGCAGCCAGAATGCGGCGCAAGTCCTTGGCTACCGGCTGCTGGGTGGCGATCAGCTTGGAGCCGATCTCCATAATTTGATCCTCCATTTGATTAAGCGTTGGATCATTCGCAATCATTTCCTTCGCGCGCGCTACGTCGATCGTCTTCAGCGCTTCCATCGAATCCGCAAGAGCGCTCTCTACGAAGCTCCCCATCTCGATAATCAGTTGATGAAGCTTCTCCAGCCCTTGGTCGAATTCTTTTCTCATCGTCATCATATTCGTGTCTGCCTCCCCAATCGTCCGTTGATGGTTGTTCGCTTAGCCGAACCGTCCCGTAATGTAGTCCTCGGTGCGCTGGTCTGTCGGGTTCGAGAACAGCTTCTCCGTCTCTGCATATTCCACGACCTCGCCATTTAAGAAAAATACCGTTTGATGCGATACCCTGGCCGCCTGATGCATATTGTGCGTCACCATCACAATCGTATATTTGTCCTTCAACTCCTGCGCCAGCTCCTCGATCTTCAGCGTCGAGATCGGGTCAAGCGCCGAGGTCGCTTCATCCATCAGCAGAATATCGGGATTCACTGCTATGGCTCTCGCAATGCACAAGCGCTGCTGCTGGCCGCCTGACAGACCAAGCGCGGACCGCTTCAAATTGTCTTTAACCTCGTTCCAGAGCGCGGCCGACTTCAAGCTTGTCTCTACGATCTCATCCAGTTCTTTTTTGCTATGCTTGCCGTGCAGCCGAGGTCCGTATGCAACGTTGTCATAGATCGATTTCGGAAACGGATTAGGCTGCTGGAACACCATGCCGATCTTTCTTCTCAACGTCTCCACTTCCACCTCGGACGAGTAGATATCCTCTCCATTAATAAGCAGCTCGCCTTCGATGCGTGTACCCGGAATCATGTCATTCATCCGGTTCAGCGTACGGAGCAGCGTCGATTTCCCGCAGCCGGACGGACCGATGAATGCCGTAATGGCTTTCTCCGGTATCGTAAGCGAGACGTCCTTCAGCGCATGGAACTGGGTATAGTATAAGTTGAGGCGATTGATGTCAATTAATGTTTTCAAGCCGTAATCCCCCTTCGGTCGATTCGCAAGATGCCGGGGCATATGCGAAGCAGCTGGCACATCAGATGCAAGCTAGCTTTATCGTAAACAGCTATTATGTGTAAAAAGCGATTCTAGTTCGCTCTCTATCATACTTTCGCAATGTAAATCGCGTGTTTCCGTTATGTTAACGTAGTGTTAAATGTCGACTTCCGCAATTGATCCAGCTCCTGCGATGCCTGTTCTGCCTGACGGTAAGCCTGCTCTGTCAAAAATTCAATCTGCTTCGCGCTGTCCCGGTTTCTCGCCGCAACCTGGAATAAGGAACCGAAGGCTCCTTCCGCTGCCTTCACTTGCAGCTCGCTGCTTACTGTTTCATTTCGCCCCGCCTGGGCCAGGCTCGCTGTATGGCCAATCGCGCTCAAGATCGCCTTGGTCAACGTCGTAATTTCAAGCGCCGATTTCTTCGTCTGATTGGCCAGATTCATCACTTCCCCGGCGACCACCGCGAAGCCCCGGCCATGCTCCCCCGCTCTTGCCGCTTCAATCGATGCGTTCAGCGCCAGTAGATTGCTCTGATCCGCCAGCTCCTTAATGAGCGCCGATACTTTGCTGATCGAGCCGGCTTCCTCCTGCAGCTCCTTCATCTTCTGCTCTTGCAGCCGCGAGGCGTCCGCCATGCTTCCGAATGTATGCGTCACGCTGTCCAGCGCGGTCTTGCCGCTTAATGTCAAATCCACCATATCCGCGGACAACGTCTCGCCTTGCGCCGTCGACTGGCGTACGCTTTGAATGGCGGCTTGTATGTCCTTCATCCGCTGCTCAACGGATTCGATCGTCCGAAGCTGGCTTTGGACCGACTGCTCCTGCAGCTTTCTGGATAAGCCGAGCAAATGTCCCACAGTCACAATACCGGCGAACCGTCCGTTTCTCGCTACAATTACGCAATCATACAATACGCTCTCATCGCGGCTTAGCGCCTGATCGATAATATGCTGAGGCGCGCTGTCCGCCTCCACGACTAACGGAGAGGAATCCATCAGGACGACAATCGATTTCTCATAATACAAATCCGCACTGTAACGGCTACCAAGCTTCAAGAAAAAGCGGTTCCTCATCATGAGACCCTTTACCGATCCGTCCCTGCCGCTTATCACCACACATTCCGTAGCAGGATGCTGCTTGAAGATGCCCATTACCTCTCTGCATGAGTTCTCCTCACTGGCGGTTGGCGCTTCATGAAGGAAAGCATCCAGCCGAACCTCAGGCATTGCCGCTGGCATAGTCGCAGCACCTGACGCGTTTGCCGAACGGATCTTTTTCGGAGCCTTCATAGTTTCGGTCTTTTCGATAGGGGTGGATGTTTTCTTGGCTTCAGCCGCAGTAGCGCCAGCACCCTCAGCTCGTTGATCCAGTAATTCGATTGTCATGGATTCACTCTCCTGTCCTATCTTCTCTGGCTACACTATAGGACCTTAGCATCATCCCGGTTTAATGGCGATGTAAACGCAATGTTAAATGTCTTACTTTTCCGAAATATCTGCGGCATATCGAATCCTTAGGCAGTATGATAAACTAGGTATCGAGGAAATAGGCTTCAAGGAAAGACGCGACCAATGGAGGAAACATGATGACGACCAAACAAACCGTAATGGAAACGATAGAGCAGCACGCGGATACATTCCGCGCCATTTCTCGTGCGATCGGCAGCCGTCCGGAGCTGGGGCATGAGGAGGTATTTGCCTCCGGCTTATTAAGCGAGGAACTGGAGCGGCAAGGCTTCAAGGTTGAGCGAGGAACGCTGGGCATCCCGACCGCCTTTGTCGGCGAATACGATTCCGGCAAGCAGGGGCCGACCATCGCATTTCTGTGCGAATATGACGCCTTGCCCGAGATTGGCCATGCCTGCGGGCATCATCTGATCTGCTCCATGAGCATGATTGCAGCTGTAGGCCTGAAATCCGTCATCGACGAGCTAGGCGGCAAAATTCGGGTATACGGAACGCCGGCAGAAGAAACGAAAGGCGCCAAGGTTCCGATGGCTGAGGCGGGATTGTTCGACGATTGCGACATCGCCCTGATGGCGCATCCCTACCATTCCTACGAGCGTTCCGGTGAATCGCTTGCGCTCGACGCCATCCAGTTCGAATTTACAGGCGTAGCCGCTCACGCCGCAGCAAGCCCATATGAGGGCGTGAACGCGCTGGACGCCGTGCTGTCGCTGTTCCACAATGTGAATGCGCTTCGCCAGCAGACTCGAAGCCATGCGCGCATCCACGGCATTATCGACAATGGCGGGAAGGCTCCGAACATTATTCCGGACTACGCTTCGGCCAAGTTCTATGTACGGTCGGCCAACCGCAACTATACGAATGAACTGACAGCTAAAGTCAGACGTATAGCCGAAGCGGCGGCACTTGCAACGGGAACAACGCTTAAGATGAGCAACTATGAATTCTCTTATGACGAGCTGCTGACGAACGAGACGCTGTCGAGTCAATTCAATGCGAATCTCATCGAAGCCGGCCTTGCTCCAGAGGAGATCGAATCCGGCAAAGACAACGGCTCGCTGGATCTCGGCAATGTATCTGTCCGTTGTCCGGCCATCCACCCGTACGTAAAGGTCGTAGACGAGCGATATCTGCTTCATACAGAAGCGTTCCGCGATGCCGCCATGACCGAGCGTGCGCTGGACGGCATGATCTTCGGCGCGAAGATGCTGGCGGGCACCGCTTATGACGTAGCGGCAAGCTCAGAGCTGCTAGAGCGCATTCGAGCGGAATTTCACGCACAGACCTCCAAGTGACAGCGATCCTGGACGACGAACACCTATTAGAGGAATGATAAAACTATGACGGACAATCCGATCCCTATCGAGAACGAAAGCTTGAATGCAGGGATACCCAAGTCCCAAGTTGACCTTATTACCCAAACCTGTCTGCTCGCGGGCAAAATCATCCTTCAGAACGGAGGAGAAACGTATCGTGTGGAGGATACGATGGTCCGTATCGCTGCCGCCTACGGTATCGAAAGCTCGCACAGCTTCGTGACGCCGACTGGACTTATCTTCGCAATCGACGGTGCCTCTCATGTCACCCGGCTCTATCGGATATCAGAGCGCAATAATAACCTGCTTAAAGTATCCATGGTGAACGATATCTCCCGGAAGATCAGCGGCGGGAACCTGCCTGTTGAAGAAGCCTTCCGCTTGCTGGAGGATATCGACCGTACACAGAATGCTTACCGGAATGTGTACAAGGTGCTGGCCGCATCGATCGCGAGCGGTTGCTTTCTGATCATGTTCCAGGGCAGCTGGTCAGATTTTCTGCCGGTTGCACTGATCGGCGGGCTTGGGTATTTGTTTTTTCTTATTATCCATCATTTCGTTCCGATCAAATTTTTTGCAGAATTTTTGACGGCCATTATGATAGGTGCAGCTGCGTCACTCGTTGTCCATTTCGGCCTCGGGTCAGATCTGGACAAGATCATTATCGGCTCCGTCATGCCGCTTGTGCCCGGCCTTCACATTACGAACGCCGTCCGCGATCTGATGGCCGGACATTTGGTATCGGGCTTGTCGAAGGGAGCAGAAGCCTTCCTGACTGCATTCGCTATCGGGGCCGGCATCGCGACCGTCTTAACCTTTAATTAATGAGAACTCGCATAAGGGAGCTAAGCGCTCATGTACATCGTTGCCCAAATTATAACTAGCTTTATCGCATCGGCCGCCTTCGGCTTCGTATTCAATGTGCCGATGCGCTTGCTGCCGCATTGCGGCACAGTGGGCATGGCCGGCTGGATTGTCTATGTGGTTGGAATCGAGCTGAATCTCGATGCGATACCCGCAACACTTATTGCCGCTTTTCTGGTGACGGTGCTTAGCCAATGGTTCTCCAAGCTGAATAAGACCCCGATCATTCTATTCAGCGTATCCGGCATCATCCCGCTTGTCCCCGGCGGACTGGCTTACGACGCTATGCGCCATGTCGTCGTGGATCAATACGATACGGCCGTACAGCTAGCGGTGAAAGCCTTCATGATATCCGGCGCCATTGCGATCGGACTTGTATTCTCTGAAGTGATTAATCAAATTATTCGCAGATCAGAACGTTGAGGGAGGCGCCAAACTGATGGAGGCAATCAACGAAAAAGTCGTATATGAGAATCCGCTGCTGTCCATTCGCATTTTCCGTACGCTCAGAGATGAAGGCGGTTTTACGAATTGGCATTATCATAAGCAGCTTGAGCTGCTGCTCATTATGGAGGGCCAGCTTGACGTCTATCTGGAAGAGGACAGCTATCATCTGGAACCCGGAGAAGTCGTCATTATCGGCGATTCGGAGCTTCATCGCGACCGGAGCAGCAAAGTTCTGGATTATATCGTTCTACAGTTCGATCTGGAGCAGTTCTTCGACCATAGCTCCATTCCCTATATGCGGTATTTCTCGCAGACGCACACCCCGCTTAGCAAAGCGAATTATATTTTCCGGGAAAATGAGGAGATCAAGAAGCAGACTGCCGCATGTATTGAAGGCATCTTGCAGGAAGTGAAGCGCAAGAACACCGGGTACGAGCTTGCCGTCAGCATTCTGATCAAGCAGATCTTGCTGTTGCTGCTGCGCGGCGATACGCGCAAAATGCTTGTCGAGCAGGACAACTTCGAGAAGATTCGGCTGAAGCCTGTGCTCGATTACGTCGAGAACCATCTGACCGACCGGATTCAGGTCGAAGAGGTATGCAAAATCGCCAACATGAGCTATTACTATTTCGTCAAATATTTCAAAAAAACGATTGGCCTCTCCTTCACAGAATACGTCAATTACCGGAAAGTAAAGTGGGCGGAGCGCATTCTGCTGACCAAGGATCTTAGCATCTCCGAAGTCGGCGAGAAGATCGGCATGCCGAATATGGCGCATTTCTACAAGATGTTCAAGAAGTACAACGACTGCTCGCCAAAGCAGTTCCAGCGAAAGATGCTCGCATGGCAGCGGCCCTAGACCATTACCCAAACGACAAAAAAGCTCGCATCCCTATCCTTTAGGGGTTGCGAGCTTTTTCGGCATGACCAGCTTGTAGCCAACGCCTCGTATCGATTCGATCTGGACGGATTGCTGTCCCAGCTCCAGCTTCTTCCTCAGTGAGCTGACGTGGACGTCAACCGTACGCTGGCCGCCGATATAATCGAAGCCCCAGACGACATTCATCAGGTCGTCGCGGGTAATGACCATACCGGGCCGCTGCACCAGATAGAGCAGCACCTCGAATTCCTTCGGTCTGAGCGGGATCGGCTCTCCGCCTACGATGACTTCGTATTTCTCCGGGTAGATCGACAGCTCTCCCACGGTAATTACTTTCTCATTCGTCGCTGCCGGCGGGGCGTCATCCTGCTGCGTCCGTCTCAGTACAGCGGATACGCGAGCAAGCAGCTCCGCTACGCCGAATGGCTTCGTAATATAATCATCTGCTCCATGCTTCAGCCCTTGCACGACCTCTTCTTCCGCATTGCGCGCGGTTAAGATGATAACGGGTGTGCGCACGCCATTCTGGCGAAGCCGGTTAAGCACTTCGAACCCGTTCAAGCCGGGCAGCATAATATCAAGAATAATAAGATCGAAGCTCCGCTGCAGCGCTGTCTGCAAGCCTTCGCCGCCATGATCGATAACCGTCGTCTCATACCCCTCTTGCGTCAAGTTGTACGACAACAGCCTTGCGAGCGTCGGTTCGTCTTCAATTACTAGCACTTTGTGCAACATATTGACCTCCAGCCTTGGGAATCGGGCGCATCGCCCGTCTTCCTCGCTTCAAGATGAATCATCCTTAGTTTACCATGGTTTTATGAAAAATAGGTAAACCTTTTTATTGAATCACTGGCAATTCTATCGTGAATGTCGTCCCTACGCCAACCGTGCTCGTCACGGATAACGTTCCTTTATGCAGCTCGACCAAATGCTTCACGATAGACAAGCCAAGTCCGGTACCGCCTGAGCTGCGCGACCTGGCCTTGTCGACACGGTAGAAGCGCTCGAATATGCGCGGCAGGTCCTTCTTCGGGATGCCGATGCCCGTATCCGTAATCTGAATACGGATATGGTCTTGATCCGAGGCATACACAGAGATGCTCACCCGTCCGCCGTCAGGCGTATAGTTAATGCCGTTGGACAGCAGATTCATCATAATCTGCCGCAGACGGTCCTCGTCTGCTTCGACATACAAACCGGTCTCAATGCTGTGGCTTAGCTGAATATTTTTGCGCCTCGCCTCCGGTTCCAGCAGCGTTAATGTTTTGGCCACGAAGCTCTCTAATTCGACCGGAGAGAAGTACAGCGGCACGCGCCGCGATTCAATCTTGGACAGCTCCAGAATGTCCCCGATGAGCCGGTTAAGCCGTTCACTCTCGTCGAATATAATCTGCAGGAAGGACTTCGCTGTCTCCTCATCCTTCACCGCGCCGCCGAGCAGCGTCTCTGCGAAGCCCTTCACCGCCGCGATCGGCGTCTTCAGCTCGTGTGAGACATTGGCGACAAACTCGCTTCTCATCCGCTCCAGCCTGCGAATGGCTGATACATCCTGCAGCACAAGCAGCACGCCTCCGAATTCGCCGGGACCGCTCTGGCTGATCGGCACCAGATTCAGCTCCAGCAGCCTCTCCTCAGGGAAGTAGAAGGTAATCTCCTCCCGCAGATGCCTGCGTGTATCCAGCGCCTCCTGAATGATCTGGGCCAGCTCGTATTGCTGCTTCGCTTCCGTGAAGTGCCGTCCTACCAGCTCCCTTGCCGAGAAGCCCAGCACTTCCTCCGCCCGGCGGTTCATCAGCAGAATCTGGCCCTTGGCATCGATCATCACAACGCCGTTAATCATGTTCGCGAGGACGCTCTCAAGCTGGCTTTCATTTTGCTTAATGCGCGTCATCTGCACTTGCAGGCTGTCCGCCATTGCGTTAATAGCCGTCCCCAGCTCGCCGATCTCGTCATGCTTTCTGACCTTGACCCGCGCACGATAATCCATGTTCTTAATGCGCTTCGCGACCTTCGTAATTTGTTCCAGCGGACCCGTCAGGCTCTGCGCAATCCGGTAGCTGATCAGCGCTGCGATGACGAACAGGATAAGCAGTCCTCCGATAAGCACCATCGTCAGCCTGCCGATGCTTTGATCGACCTCTTGCAGGCTCATGGCAAGCCGCAATACGTACGGCTCCTGGCCTGTATTGATCTCGACCGGAATGGCGACATAGATCATGTTCTGATTCATGGTTTCGCTGGGACGAACCGCGCGGCCCGTCCCCTGCATATAGGCGTCGATGACCTCTTCACGATCCAGATGGTTGTCCATCTTCGAGGCGTCGTAATCCGAATCGCCGACGACAACGCCGTCGCTGCGGATAAAGGTAACCCTTGCATCCGTATACGTCTTCAGTTCCTTCGCCTCCATCGTATAATAGGAAGTCATGGATCCCAGATCATCGCCCTTATGCCAATCCATCTTGGCGGCGATGACCTTCATCTGACGCACCATATTATCTTCCAGCGCATTGATATGATTTTCTTTGAACGTCTTCATCATGAGCATACCCGCCGCGAAGACGGATATGGCAATCATCGATATCATAATGAACGTTAGTCTCGCACGAAAGCTGTTCATCCGCTTTTGCTCCTTCACATTCGACTATCCATCGTTTATCCTACATGCGCGCTGCCGCTTGCGCCAGTCTTATCTTTGTTAAGTTTTTGTAAAACATAATGGTGTACGGTCGCCAGCGGCTGCTGCACAAGAATGGACAGAACGACCGGCACGGCGGCAAGCGGGCTGAAGTAGCCAAGAGCGAGCACAATGCCCAGCGAGATATTGCGCATGCCCGTCGCATACGAGACTGTGATCTGCAGTTTGCTGTCGTGCAGGAATGCCGTTCCCACGAAGCCAAAGGCGTAACATAAACCGACAAGCGCAATGACGGCCGGCACCAGCACAAGCATATCCTGCTTCAGCTGATCGACATACGGTGAGATTGCTGCCGCATTTAATGAAACAACGCCTACAAAGCAGAGCTTCGATATCGGCGCAGTATAGGGCTTCGTCAGCTGCTGAATCTTGCCCCTCGACCATTCATTGAGGGCAACGCCAATCACCGTCGGCACCACAATCAAGACGACGAGATCCAGCATAAGCGGACCGGCGTCTATCTGAGTTGACGTTCCGAAGAACAGATGAATGGCAGCAGGCACCACAAGCGGACTAAGCAGCGAATCCAGCACGACGAGCGCCAATACAAGCGGCACGCTGCCTCCAGACATGCTGACCCACAGCACCGTTGATACGCCAAGCGGGATAATAGTGAAGAGCACAAGCCCGACCACATAAGGCGAATCAGAGCCGAATAAGGCTGTGCCGCCCCAATAAGCAGCCACAGGCGATACAAGATGGGCAAGGATTAATGTCAGCCCCATAATACCAGGCCTCTTCAGCACGCCGCCAAGCTCGCCCAAACCGCAGCCAAGCGCCATGGTCAGCGTGACGAACGCGAACAAATAAGGCACAGCCCGAACCATCGGACTGAGCGCATCAGCAAATATAAATCCAAGCACAAGCGAACCCGGAATAATTAGAAACATCCACTTTTCAAAATACCGGTTAAACGCTAGTCCCCACTCTCGCATGCCCATCCCTCGATCTTCTCTCTAGTCTCTCTTTACGTTTAAGCTTTATAATAGCATAGACAGTATAGGGTTCATACATTTCAAACGATGAATAACGAGGGGTGCGCCATGAACAATAGCCGATTCATCAGCGCCATAATTGGCATGCAATATGTATCCAGATGGAAAGAGTTTTCTCCGCGCTACAAAGACAATGCCGCCAGCCACAGCTTCCGCTGCGCTTCTATCGCCGTGCTTGCCGGCATCGCCGAGGAGCAGCTCTTCGGCAATCGCATCAACAAGCTGCAGTTGGCCGCCAGAGCGCTGCTGCATGATCTCAATGAGACCGTCACCGGCTCCATCAAATACGTCACCAAAAAAGACAAGCATGTCGCCGGACACATCCAGACGCTCGAGGCGGAAGTCAGCAAGGATATCGTGTCCCAGCTGTCCAAGTCGCTCCAGTCCCGCTTCTACGACTACATCGTGGATGCCGAGGATAATACCTACATCGGGCAGCTTGTGCGCGGCATCGATACATTCGATGCGATGCTCTTCTGCAAGCGGGAGTATGAACGCGACGCCAGCACCTTGTTCAAGGAGAAGTACGAGGAATTGAGAGATGAGCTGCGGCGCTCGCCTTGCCATTCGATACTGTGGCTGCTTGAGCAGTCGGAGCAGAATGAAGGCATCCGGCAGTTCCTGCACCATATTCTAAACCTCGATCTGATCGAGCGCTGGGGCGGCAGCTTCAACTTGGTCCCCGATAACGACGCCACGCATTCCTTCCGCGTAGCAGCCATGTCGCTGTTCAACGGATTGCTGGAGGCGGAGCGGTTCGACCGCAAGGATATCGATCTGTACCGCTTGCTCGGCAAGTCGCTGCTGCATGATGTTGTGGAGGGCGTCAGCGGTGATGTCGCTTCCCCTATCAAGAAATCTTCGCCAGCGATCCGTCAGGCATTCGAGCAATATGAGCGGGAAGTTGCGAAGGAGATGGTGGGGCAGCTGCCTGCCTTCCTTCATCAAGAGCTGACGGACTTCCTCGTCGATGCGAAGGACGACACCTACGAGGGGGAACTCGTGGACATTGCAGACAAGATCGACGCGCTAATCAAGAGCAATCTGGAGATGCGCAATAATCCCCATTACGGCGACAAGTATTATCAGCAGCTCATTCATATCCAGCATCATTACGAGAATCCTTGCGTTATCTTTTTTCTCGCGTATATTTTGCACGATTTGACCTACGACCATTTTGTCCGATAATAGATACCCATAGAGAAAAAAGAAGCTATTTTAAAAGTAGGTAACTTAAAGACATCTCCCTTTGATGAATGAACCGGCGAAAATAAGAGATGGCGGTGCCAGGGTTTTATCCCAGCACCGCCATCTTTAGCTTTTCGTTTGTCTTACCATTTAAGATGGGCTATCTAACAATTAATCTAGACAAATCCGCCCTTTTGTCGCGATTAGCGGTGTGTAGCACAGCTATTTCACTTTTCGGGGTGATTCCATGCATTTAACGTTGCTCTGCAACGCTATTTACGCGATGCCGCCCTTTTGTCGCGATTAGCGGTGTGTGACACAGCTATTTCGCTTTTCGGGGTGATTCCATGCATTTAACGTTGCTCTGCAACGCTATTTACGTGATGCCGTCCTTTTGTCGAGATTAGCGGTGTGTAGCACAGCTATTTCGCTTTTTTAGGACTGCCCTGCTTGTATTAATAATGTATTATTGCTGAGCGCTCCAGCCGAACGGATACGCCGGCGAAATTTCCAGAGGCAATGTGCCTGCCGCTTTCAGATCGCCAAGCAAAACTTTCGCTGCGGAAGACAGTGCAAGCGGTCTGCACTCGTACACCGCGAGGTAGCTCTTCACTTCCGGATACAGGAGCAAGTCGAGCGGATTGCGCACCGATACCGCTACAACGCGGTCGCCTGCCAATTTGACCGCTTCACGGGCAACATCCTTCTCCAGCGGATGCTTCGATGCATCGTAAGTGACGACAACGATTTGCTCGAATTCATCCAAGCCTTGCAGCGCGTCTTCGCTGTTCATCTTGCGCTCAACAACATTCGCGCCATAGTGCTTCAGGAAGTCGCCCAGTGTACCGTCGCCGGACAACATCTCGTCGGCTACCGATACCGGTACAATATCCGGCCACAGCACCAGCGTCTGCACATCGCGCTTCAGCGGAAGCGATGCGCCTTCGTTCTTCACCAGCGTAACGGAAGCCTCGCTCCACTTGGCAGCAACAGCCTTGTTCGAAGTCGTGCCGATGGCATCCTTCACATTCTCCCATGGCTCGATCGGCTGCTCCAGCTGGCGCTTCTCTTTCAGCTTCAGTACGCGGCCAACCGCTTCGTCGATACGCTCCATGGAGAGCTCTCCGCTCTCGACAGCCGCAGCTACCGCTTCAAGCGCAGCAACCTGCTTCTCAATACGGTGGGAGACCAGAACCATGTCAGCGCCCGCTTTGATCGCTTTCACTGCACCCTGCGCCGGACCGTAGAACTCATCGATTGCGCTCATCTCCAGACAGTCGGTTACGACTACGCCATCATAGCCCAGCTCCTTGCGAAGCAAGCCTGTCAATACGTTCTCCGACAGCGTCGAAGGCACGCCGCTCGGCTCCAATGCCGGTAAGCACACATGTGCGGTCATAATGCAGTCTGTACCCGCTTCAATCGCCGCCTGGAACGGCAGCAGCTCGATCGCGTCCAGACGCTCGCGGCTATGCGGCAATACGGGCAACGCATGGTGAGAGTCGACAGAAGTGTCGCCATGACCAGGGAAGTGCTTTACCGTAGCGGCTACGCCTGCGGATTGATAGCCTTGCACCGCGGCAACGCCGAGTCTCGATACAACGTCGGAACGGTCGCTGTACGATCTAACGTTAATAACCGGATTGTCCGGGTTGTTGTTCACGTCGATACATGGCGCGTAGTTCATCGTAATGCCAAGCAGTCTGAGCTCTTCGCCGCAAATGCGTGCCGTCTCTTCTGCCGCTTCGGATTGGCCCGTAGCGCCAAGCGCCATATTGCCCGGCATAAGCGTTACGCCGTCGACCAGACGGGCTACCATGCCGCCCTCTTGGTCAATTGCGATAAAGATCGGCGGCTTGCCCGCGTCCTTCGCAATCTTCTGCAGCTTCACAGACAAGCCGTGAACTTGCTGCGCGCTCTCCACGTTGCGTGTGAAGTAGATCGTGCCGCCGATGCCGTAAGACTCAATCAGCCCTTTAATTTCTTCGGTAGGCTCGAATCCGTTAAAGCCGAATACGAACAGCTGCCCGATCTTTTGTTTCAAGTCCCAGTTTTTCCAATCCCCATAACGTGCCATTCCATTCATCCTCCTACAAGTTCCATCCGTTTTTTAACTGCTTTCTTCCTCAGCTTCCGCCTCGAAATCCTTCCCCTGCGACTGAAATTTGCTCCGGTAGTCGGTCGGATTGTCTCCCGTATACTTCATGAACACTTTGGTGAAGTACCGGCGCTCCGCATAGCCGACCTCTTTCGCAATTTGCGCGACGCTCTTCTGAGATTCGGCAAGCAAACTCTTGGCGCGCTCCATACGTTGTCTGGTCACATATTCAATGAAAGTCTCCCCGTAGGTCTGCTTGAACAGCAGACTAAAGTAAGACGTACTTAGACCAACATGGGTAGCGGCTTCTTCTACGCTAATATCCCGGTACAGGTTTCGATCCAGAAAGATTTTGGCTTCCGACATGGAGTTTTCGGATTGCTTCTTCTTATCCATAGAGCGCTCAGACACCGCGCTTGTTACCTGCTGGATAAAGGTAAGCAGATCCTTAATCCCGAACCGAAGATCCAGCCTGCGCCAGAGCAGCTCCTCCTGCTCGCGGGTGAAGACTGCCATCTCTTTCATTTCCCTCATCAAATGAAGGACAAAAAAATGAAGCAGCGGCTTGACTCTGGAGCTGTTGCTCTCATTCAAGAGCTGAAGCTGCTGGGAGATGTTCTCCGCTTCGGCGCCGACGGACGCGACGTCGCCCCGCTTTACGGCGCTGATCAGCTTCTCGGCCGTCACCCAGAACGCCTGATCTGCCCCTGCGGAGCGTTCCTGCTCTAACGGGTAATACGTGATCGAATTGGTAGCAGGCGTAAGCTGCATCCCCATCTGTACGAGCTTGAAGGCGTCCGACAGCTCCTCTACCCGGACGAACTGACGGTAGATGCCTGCGTTAAGCGACAGCTTGATATGATTGCGAACCGCAGTGAGCAGCATCTCCGCCCATACGCGAATAACCGCCACATCGAATACCATCGCCTTATCGGTCTCAATCAGCACGCACCATTCGCCGTCTCTCGTCTGAATGACGGCATGATGAAGCCCATTGCTCTGCAGCTTCTCCCGCAGAACATTGCACACCGCAAAGTTCCACAGCTTGCGTTCCTTATCCGACCAGTCGCGCCAGTCCTTCGTTTTCTCGGAGCTGACATCCAGGTCGAGCACAATCATCACAAATTGCTGCAATCTCAGCTGCTGCTCATCGCCGGAGAATAGCCAGTGACTTCCTGAGAAGTCGGTATAGTCCATTATAATATCATATAAAATCTTCTCGCTGGCAAGGTCTATCATGCGGCCGATCTTCTGCTGCTCCTCAAAAAGCTGCTTTTGCTTATTGCGTTGATTAGACATGACGCGCGCAATCACGCCCGTCAATTCATCATACGGAATCGGCTTCAGCACGTAATCATTGACGCCGTACTGGATTGCGGCACGCGTATAAGCGAAGTCCTGGTATCCGGACAGCATAATAATATCGCATGGGATCTCGCGCTCCCGGATTTGCCGCACAAGCTCCAGGCCGTCCATGACGGGCATCCGAATGTCGCACAGAAGCAGATTAATCGACTCCTGCTCCATCAGCTGCAGAGCCTCTACACCGTTCTTCGCTACGCCCGCCACGGTCAGACCAAGCATCTCCCATGGTATGACTTTCTCCAAATTTCTCGTAATATGCGCTTCGTCATCGACTAGGAGCACTTTGCCTATCATAGTCCCTCACCTCTGCTCTTCGGAATGATGCACCGGATCGTCGTACCGTAGCCTTCAGAGCTGCATATCATCATGCCAAAACCGGCGCCGTAATGAATGCGTAGGCGATCCGCAACATTGCGGATGCCGAGTCCTCTGCGTTCGCCCATCTCCGCTTCGTCATGCGACTTGCGGGAAGGACTGTAGCCGTCGGACAGCTTGTAGAGAACCTCATGATTCATGCCGATGCCGTTGTCGCTGACCATAATGATCAGATGCTGCGGTTCCACCGTCACAGCAATCGTAATTAGTCCCTGCCCATCTTCATATCCATCGAATCCATGCTGGATACTATTCTCGACCAGCGGCTGCAGCGTCAGCTTCAAGATAGTATATTCGAAGGCTTCCTCCGGCACATTAAGCTCATAAGAGAATAGCTCCTCGAAGCGGTATTTCTGAATTTCTAGATAACTGCGGACATGCTCCACCTCTTGCTTGATGCCGATTTCCTCCGTATGATGCATGCTCGTCCGAAGGAGATTGCTCAGCCGCCGGACCATCAGCATGATTTTGGCGCCTTCGTTCTGCGCGGCCAGCGCATTGATTGATTCCAGTGTATTGAATAGAAAATGCGGCTTGATCTGCGCTTGCATCAGCATCATCTCCGCATGCTGCTTGCGCTCCTGTTCCCTTCTAACCTCACTGAGCAAATCTCCGATTCGCTCTACCATGCTGTTGAAGCTGTTAGCCAGCAGCACTGTTTCGTCCTTGCCTTGTGCGGTAACGCGGATATCGAGCAGGCCTTGCTCGACGAGTCTCATTTTGCGGACAACTTTAATAATCGATTTGGCGACCCGGTTCACGAAGAAGACGTTGAACAATACCGCCGAGAGCAGCCCAATCACAGTAATCATGCCGATCCACTGCATGAACCGGACATTCTCATTCGTTAGAGAATTCCATGGCTGAACCGATAGCAGCACCCACCCGTTCCGATCAAGCTGATAGGAGGACACCAGACTGTCTACGCCGTCGAACTTCATCCGTGAGCTCTCGTACGTTTCGGTCAGCTGCGGCATAGAGTTCGTATAATTGTCGATGCTGTGCCCGTCATAACGATTATTGCTGTCCAGCATCACAAGTCCCCGGCTATTCAGAATGAAGTAGCGGGCTCCGGGCGAATCGGCATCCGGATTCTGGAAGGCCTTCAGCATGCTGATGACTTCCTCCGTCTTGAACTGCGTAACCATGATGCCCAGGTCGTTGAACGATTCCAGATCCTTGACCACTCTCATCATCGTGAAGAGCGGAGGATTGACCCCGGTCAAGTCGCGCTGCTCATGCGGACCGATCCAAAGCGGCTTGCCCCCTAGCCGAATTACGTCGTCGTAGAGCGAATGCCGCTGCAGCTCGCTGAACGAAATCGGCTTGAACGTCATAGGGTCATTGCGGTAGGAGCGGAACATCATGCCGTTCTTAGCATAAAGCACGACGTAGCTGACGGCCGGATGCTGGAACAGAATCCGGCTCATCTCCTTCTCTGCCTGAGTGAATCGGATGAGCGTGCTGGGATCATCCATCGGAAGCTCGCTCAGCCTCAGAGGATCCTGCACTTCGGAGCTGATTACGTTGCCGTGGGAGAGCTGATCCAGCTCCCGGAAGAAGTACGATATATTGCCCCCGATCGCCTTCAGGGTTATCTCGGATTGCTCGCTGTATTTCTTCTCCAGCAGCGATTCCGAATTCATGAAAGAGAAGATGCCAAGACCGATCATCGGAATAATGATGAGCGATATAAAGGCAAGCATCAGCTTTGGTCTAAGATTCATGTAAGCTTTGCCCCCTATTTGCTTTCCCACGCCGGGGGAGTGCCGAGTCCGGCCGACTTCACTTGCGCGGCATTCGCCTTCTCTTGGGCGGCTTGAATATTAGCGGCCACTTCCTCAGGGGTGCTAAGCCCGCCAAGCAGCTCCTGAAGCCGAACGCCGATTTCGGCAGTTACAACAGGCTGTACGATCGCGTCGAACGCCGGCCACGAGCTGGAGGCGTTGTTCATAACCGTCAGCACCTCGTTCATAAGTGGATCGATACCAGAGAGGTCGGATAATTTCATGGAGGGCAGCAGCTTGTCTTCCTTCAATGCCCGTTTCTGCACCTCTTCGTTGAAAAAGTTGGCGATGAATTTTTTGACAATCTCCATCTGGTCCTTTGACAGCGTCGACGAGAACCCAAATCCATTCGAATAGGACGCGTTAATGGAATGCTGGTCGCCCAGTCCGCCCGGAATTTCAGGGAATGAGAAGAAGCCGAGCTGCCCCTGCAGCCCTCCGGCGTCCTGGCTCGTGAACTGAACGGCATCCCAAGTGCCCGTGAAGACCATGGCCGCTTGGCCCCGCAGCAGTTGGGAGCCTTGCGCCGGCGTCAGAAGCCCGAGCGCACCTCGTGTGAAGTAGTCCTTGTTCACGATTTCAGCATAGGCCTCGAAGCCTTTGACGAACTGCGGGTCCGTCCATTTGGTCTCGCCGGTAACCAGCTTATTAAACGCGTCGATACCGACGTATCTCTCCATGATGGTATTCCACATCATGCCTGTCATCCAGGCGTCCTTGGCTGCCAGACCGAATGGCACATAGCCTGCTTTCTTAATCTTCTCCGCCGTCTCCATCAGCTCATCCCATGTCTTCGGGATGCCAAGATTCAGGCTGCTGAATATTTTTTTATTATAGAACAGCCCTTCGCTATAGCCGCCATAGGGGACGCCGTATACCCTTCCGTCTATCTTGAATTCATCGAGGCTCTGGAACTTGTCCATCAAATCGAGCTCCTCCAGAATCGGCGTCAAATCCAGCATCCGGTTCGCCTTGACATATAGCTTCAGATCAGCGCCGCCGAATACCTCGAAGATATCGGGCGGGTTGCCGGCAGCCATCTCCTGCTTCAGCTTCGTATCGCGGTTGACGATTTCCTCAATGCCTTCCATCTTGAAGGTAACGCCTTTATTCTCGGCCATCGTCTTGGCGACGACATCCTCCAGCAATCTGAGGCGCGTCTTGCTCGTTTCCTTAATCTGCGTATGCCGCAGCGACAGCGTCACTTCTCGGTAAGTGTCTTCCTGATCATGGGAATCCTTGGGCTCGCTCACGCCGCAAGCAGCGGCGTTCGTCATGAATGCAAGAAGAACAGCAATTAGAATATAGCTTTTCTTCAACGTAGGAAATCCTCCTCGCAGAGATACATGTTCCCCGATCGTACTTCTATTATAGCCTTACTCGCAAAGCAGGAACGAGGCTAAAAAAAACGACAATAAGGGATATAATTCTATTGTTACCGACGAAGTCCTTCCGTGATCTCTCTCACCCGGGCATAGAAAGCCTGCCAATGCTCGCTCGCATGGACGGGTCCAGGGTCGGCAAGCTGCTCTGATTCCTCTTGACTCCCGGCCGGATCAGCCTGACCCTCCCGCTTGCCCTCCAGATTAAGACGATTGATTCTATCCTGCAATCCCTCTCCTGCCATTAGACGCTATCACCCTTTCAGCCAGCCCTCGCGAAGCGCGAACAGCTCTCTCAGCTCATCGGTGCTAAGCTCGGTAATCCAGTTCTCCGAACCGCTTACGACCTGTTCGCTCAGCGACTGCTTGCTATCAATCATCTCGTCAATCTTCTCTTCCAGCGTACCGAGCGTAATGAATTTATGAACCTGAACCTGCTTGGTCTGCCCGATACGGAACGCACGGTCCGTCGCCTGATTCTCCACTGCGGGATTCCACCAGCGGTCGAAATGGAATACATGATTGGCCGCCGTCAAATTCAGCCCTGTCCCGCCGGCTTTCAGAGACAGTACAAATGCGCAGCGCGGCTCGTCTTCCGATTGGAATTCGGTGATCATTTCATCACGCTTCGCTTTCGGAACGCCCCCGTGCAGATATGGAACGGGAACGCCCAGCCCTTCCTCCAGCATGCTCTTGATGCGCTCGCCCATCTCGACGTATTGGGTGAAAATAAGGCAGCGCTCGCCTTCAGCCGCGATCTCCTCGCACATCTCCAGCAAGCGGGCCATCTTGCCCGAACGCTCGATCTCCCAAGCCGAGCCGCCCGTCTCCTTAAGCAGAAGCGAAGGATGATCGCATAGCTGCTTCAGCTTGGTCAGGCTGGATAATATCAGACCGCGGCGCTGCATCGCATCCAGCTTATCCAGCTTCTCCATCAGATCGGATACGATATTCTCATACAGCGTGCCTTGTTCGGTCGTCAGCGTCATATAGCTCTTCGATTCAATCTTATCCGGCAGAGACAGCTGAATAAGCGGATCTTTTTTGACGCGCCGGAGCATGAACGGCTTCACCCATCTCTGTAAGCCTTCGATCATTTCCTTGTCTCTGGAACGCTCGATAGGCGCGACAACCGCTCTGCGGAAGTCATGCAAGCTGCCCAGATACCCCGGGTTGACGAAATCGTAGATCGACCAGAGCTCGGTCAGCCGGTTCTCCATCGGAGTGCCTGTCAGCGCGATCCGGTGACGGGACTCCAGCCTTCTGATCGCCCCCGATTGCTTCGTGTACACATTTTTGATGTTCTGTGCTTCATCCAGGCATAATGCGTTCCAATGCACGCGCGCCAGCTCTTCCTCGTCCAGCTGCGCCAGCGAATAGGAAGTTATGACGAGATCCGCTTCGCTCACGGACTCCACTAACTCCTCGCCCTTAGGACGCTTGCTCCCGTAATGGAGCACCATTCGCAGACTGGGAGCGAACCGGGCAATTTCCTTCTCCCAGTTGCCTATCACGGAGGTAGGGCAGATGAGCAGCGACGGACCGTTCGCCCCGTCCTCATGCTCCTTCACCATCGCCAAATACGCCATGAACTGAATCGTCTTGCCAAGACCCATATCGTCTGCCAATATGCCGCCAAAGCCGAATTTGCGCAGAAACAGCAGCCACGATACACCTTGCTGCTGATACGGGCGAAGCTCGCCTCTGAACCAGGACGGAGGATCAGCTGCCGGCAGCTTATTCACATGCTGAAGCTGCTCCAGCCATACTGCCAAGTGCTCGTTCAGCTCCACCTCTGTCTTCAGGTCATGAGATTCCTCAGAACCGATATCCAGGTCAGCGCCTCCGCGCAAATGCATCTCCAGCACATCGCGGAACGTCAATCCTTTACGCTTGCCGACGCGCTTCATCCACTGGCGGATTTCTGCGACATCTTGCGGGTCTAGATGGACCCATTCATTGCCCACCTGGAATAGCCGCCTATTCTCTTCCGCCATACGGAGAAATTCGCCTTCCGACAATTGAACATCGCCAAGCGCCAGCTTCCAGTCAAACTGTACGATCTGGTCCAGTCCGAACAGTGATTGTGCAGAAGAGCCGACAGAAGACTTCATCTTCGCCTTCAGTCTGAGCTTTCTGGAGCGTACCGCCTCCCACCATGCAGGCAGAAGGACAGGAATGCCCGCTTCCAGCAGCGCAATGCTGTCGTGCTCCAGGAATGTCCATGCCTCTTGTTCGGCGAGCGTCTTCCTGATCTCTCCGCTTTTCTCCTCCAGATGAGCCAATATGCCCGCCCATTTCATTTCTTCCTTCTCCAACTTCGTCGCCAGGTAAGGCTCCCACTCTTCCGGCAGATCAGGAGCTGTCTGATTGCCCGGGGCATCCGATTCAAGCGGCAGCCACTCTCCGCCATCGCGATTCTGCAGAGCGGGCCGCAAGCGCCAGCTTCTCCCTTCCGCGGGTTCAGCCAGTTGAAGCGCCACGCGGAATGGAAGCATATCCTTCTGGAAGCCGATCGCAACAAGCCATTCTGATTCGTCGGCTCCCTTCCGTCTCAAGACGCCTTCGCCCGCAGTTGCTGCAATGGAGCGCCAGAGCGCACCGGCTTCCTGATCGCCTTCTATGATTTCTTCCAGCGCTTCGCCAAGCCATCGATGAATCTCGGTATCTCCGAACCCGGCTGCTTGCTGAAGCAACTGCTCCCATTGCTCTCTGAGCTCCATGCGCTCATCCGGTATGGCTACAGACCATGCTCTGTGCTCCTCCGACCAATTATGCCAGTCTGGCTCATACCAGCCGTTCCGCAACGCTTCTCTTAACATATTCGCGATACGCATGATAATCGTCATTCGCGGTGACCAGGAGATGCGCAGCAAGCGAACAGGCGCAGGCGCAGACAAATAATCGATAGCCAAGAGAGGGGAAAGCTTCAAATACAGCTGAGCGCCGATGCGGTGTTCCTCAATCTTGGCCCCGTACCATGACGCCTTGTGCCACCCGAATAACAGCGTTCTCTGCTTCCCTTCGGGTATATCCTTCCGTTCCATACCCGTCAAGAAAATCCCGCACTCGCCTTGCCCACCGTTCCACAAACCGTCAATTGTCCATTCTCTCGAGCTGGTCAGCGTTCTCATTTGATAATCTTTCCTTTCCACAGCTCTTCCTGCAACGCCCGCAGCCGTTGATTTTTCGTAACCAGCTCCGTCAGGTAGACGTCCCACTTTGCCGCTTCCTTGATCGATTTGTACAGCTTCTCCAGCTTCTTGAGCTGCTTGACTGCCAGCCGGTAGCCTTGCCTGTTCCGGGAAGCGATCGCGCTGTCTACGGATTGATGATAGAGCGGCAGAAGCACATGCGGCTCCGCCTTCGCAACCTCCCTCATGGCGGCTGCGTCTATCTCCTCGGCTTTCACGCCAAGGAACATTTGCAGATCCGCCCAATCCTCATACCGCTGCAAGCTCAGCCAATGCTCTGACAGCTCAGAATACGAATAGGGAAGCAGCTCCGTCATATAGCCGTTCCATACCGGAAGCTCCGGGCAATTCTCGTCCGCCCGGCGGCACAGCGCCATGAATGGACCGATGTTGCGGGCATTGCGATTCGGGTACACACGCTCATTAAGGAAGCTCATCCAGCGTTCAACCAAGTCCCATTGTCCCGCATCCATACGCTGAGCGACACAAGGATAGATCAGCTTCTGAATGCGCTCAAAGGCCCCTTGGGCAAAGTAATGAATCGATTGCTCATCCTCGCCCCTCAAGAAATACAGCATGCCGACAGCGGCGTACAGGAACGAATCGTTGCGTTCACCTGCGGATGGCTTGCCCAGCTCCGACAGCAACGAATCCAGCTCCCGCTTATGCCAGGCCAGATCGGCTGATAGCTTCTCGCAGAAGGTCAAATACATATATCCCCACTCGAACAGCTGGCGATCCGTCACGAGTGCCCGCGCTTTCATGCGCCCTATCAGCTCGTCGCACCACGCTTGTTCTGCATCGCTCATCGATGCAGGGTCCAGCTCTCCGGCAAGGGTATGCAAATGCTCAATCCATGGCTCTGCCATTCTTAGGAACGACATCTCATGATAATACCGGCTGAAGCTGTCTACGGTATTAATGGCTCGCTCTGCCTGCTCCAGCACGAACAGAATGGCAGTCGACCAGTGCAGTCGCCGGCGAGACGGCTCCCAGTCCTTAGACAATCCCTTCAGTGCGGAGAGGACAGGCTGAAGCGCATGGAGAGAGTGCCGGCATTTCTTCCATGTCTCTCCGTACTCTCCCTCCATCCAGGCAAACCATTCCATGGCTGTTCCATCCTCGCCCGGATGGCTATATGTATCTTCCTGCGGCTGGTCGGAATTCCCCCGGTTAGCCAGCTCGCTGGCCGGAACCAATCCAAGCAAGCGGAAATAAGACTGCTCCGCAGCCGACTCGTCTCCGAAGGTTTCCGCGCAATATTGAAAATACACGGCAACCATATGTTTGCAATACCCATCAAATGGACATGTGCACGTACTGTAGCCAAAATGCTCCGCATCCATCACGACCGCATATAGATCGGTACCCCGCACAATTCCGGTAAGCGTGTCGTGAGCGGTTTCCTTCGCGTTCTGGACATATCCGTTCTTATAATAACTCCAGCCCCGTTTAATAATTGTGCCGGATACATGGTTGCCAAGCTGCTGCTCGAAGGCAGCGTGCAGCTTCTCATCGAGGCGCATAGGAGTTCTTCACCCGCTTTCTTTCCCGTACAATGCATTCTTACCATTATAACAGAAAAAACGCCATGAAGACGAATGTGTTCCGCCCCATGACGCTCAATCCAAGTAATATGAGTCCAGCTGTTATAACGGCAAACGAACGATGACGGTGAGCTGGTCTTGCCCTTCGGCGACGACCGCGGCTTCCCCTTTGTACCGTTCTACAATTCCTTTTACAATCGCTAATCCCAGCCCTTGATGCTGATTTTGTTTGGTCGAATAGCCAGCCTCGAATAATGGCTTCGCTGCTTGCTCCTCAGCTTGATGACAAGCGTTCGTCACCATAAATTCGAGCGAATGCTCCGTTTGGTTCCCTACCAGCAGAACATTCCTTTCCTCCTCGCCATACTTCAGCACCTCATCGAATGCATTGTCGATTAGATTGCCGAGGATCCGGTTAATGTCCAGCGTCTTGCCGCCCATCCCTTGCAGCCTGAGACCGTTGAACCGGCATTGGAAGTGGATGCGGTGTCCTTCCGCCTGCGAGATTTTGGACCGGATAAGAGCCGCAATTGCGGGGTTGCCGATATTGATTATATCGTTCATGACCTTGATTTCACCGGTCAGCTCTTTCGTATACGCCACCAGTTCTTTATGCTTGTTCAGCTCGGCCAGCGAATGAATGGTTTGCACATGATTAATAAAGTCATGCCGCTGTGCGCGTATGGAGTGGAACAGGCTGTTAATCTCTTCGGCGTACGTCTCCTGCGTCACGGCAACCGCTTTATCCCTGGATTGCTTCGCATATCGCATCGCAATGATGGCGATAATCAGGCTTGCCAGTGTCAATAGAGTAATAATGAGTCCTAAATTCAAAAACTGCTTGTTCAGCTTCTCCTGAATAATGCCATAATCCGAAATGATCGTAAGAACATAGTTATTAAGCGGATTGCCCAGCTCATCCACGACACTTATATCGCGGTCGCTCATCGATACGGGAATAAACATTTTATAAATTTGGCGTCCATCCACTTTGTCCGTGTTCGTCACGATCGTATTCGAATGATACGCCTGTTGGACGAACTTCACATCGCTGTCGGATTTTATCCCGTATGTGCCGAACAGGAGAGAACGCTGAACGATATGCTCCTTCGTATCGCCTTCTCTGTCTGTCGATTGGATGCCCTCCGGGAAAGTTCGCGGATTGAACACCGCAATCTCCAGCAGTGATTCATCCTTGTCCACCAAATCCGTCAGCAGCCGCTCCACTCCGGCGATCTGCATATACGTTTCTTGGCTGCTCTTGAAATCGACATAAGGATCGATCATATAATTCGTCGTCCCGTCGTAATAGTAGCCCCATTTGTAAATTTTTTGCTTATCAGTTGAAGAGGTTTCGAACGGGCCGCTCCAAAAATTCGCCATCTTTTGGCCCAGCCAATTGCTCGACACTTCATCCTGATTGAACAGCTGCTGGAAGATCTCATACCATGGCTTCCAATTCTTTGTGCTTGTTCCCGGCTGCGTAGGATCGGAAGATTGATACAGTACAATGTCATCTTCGGTTCGCTTGAGCAAACTGATATGAGCGATATCGAGCTTCTCGCTTAGCTCCTGAAGCTGATCGCTTGTCACTTTCTCGATATCCGGATCGAGCGCATATTGGGCTGCTATTGAAGCCGTTCTCAGCTCTCTGCCGATTTGTTCCTCATAAAACTCCGCGCCTTTTCGCGTTTGTTCTACAGATAGCTCGATTTGCTTCGCGAGCCGGAGCATCTCTTGCTTATGGCCGTCTTCCAGCGTTTTTTTCGTCAAGAAGTAATAGACCGTATTGTTAACCAGGATCAACGCGGCGATCACGCTGATTGCCATAAGCCATACATTGCGCTGCATCTGTCCACTCTTGCCCCTTTATGATCATTTTTTGAGCAGCAATCGAACCGCCCACTTGCGCTCCGATCGCTTCCTGTATCGCGGCAAGGCTTTATACAAGCGAAGTCCCTCCTGGACAGCCAGCTTCGAATCACGGGTCTGGCCCATCTCCTTATAGATCGTCGCCAACTTGTCATACGCTTCGCATGAAGATGAATGAATGCTCTGGAAGTCCTCCAGATCCTTCAAGGCTTGTTCCGGATTATGCTTCATCCGCGCAGCCGCCAGACGCAAATATGGAGCGCCGTATTTGACTTTCGGGTTCAGCTTCAGTGCGCGTTCGATATAGGCTTCACCCTTCTCCGCGTCACCCTGCTGCAAGTAAGAGTATCCCAGATCATCCCAGTATTCGGCCGATTCCGCCAGCGCTGCCTGAAGCGGCTCAAGCACCGCGGCCGCTTCCTTGAATTTCTTGCTCTCAATAAGCAAGCGCGCAAGCTCATGCTTGGAGGACACGTCACTAGGGGAGGAAGCGATATGCTGTCTCAGCTTGGAGATACGGCTTCTTCGCTTGAACGGCTTCCATAGGCTCGGCGTAAGGCCCACGAACCTGCGATCCAGCGCATATAGAATAACGAGCAGTACAATCACTGCGATTATGGGATTCCCCAATAGCCAGCTTAGCCAAAGGAATAGAAATGTAAATTTAATCATGCCATCCTCCACAATACCCAATATTTATGAAATGGTATATAGTCCAATCATATCACAAACGGAGTTCCGATGAGCCCTATGATACGAATTTCTCCCTTTGAGCTTCGCATAAAAAAAGCAGCCTATACCCATAATACGCTGGAACGATTTCCAAATTAAAGCGAAGGTGGAAGGACATCCTATGACAGCGCATAACGACGGCAGGCCGGCTTCCGGTGCTGCAAGCGGGGAGCCCGCGCCCGGCGAGACCAAGGAAACGTTAACGAACCGGCAAGGCCATCCTATTACGGACAATCAAAATATTCGCACCGTCGGCAACCGCGGTCCGTCTACACTGGAAAACTACCATTTCATCGAAAAGATATCGCACTTCGACCGCGAGCGAATACCGGAGCGTGTCGTGCACGGACGCGGCGCAGGCGCGCATGGTTACTTCGAAGCCTACGGAAAGCTGGGAGACGAGCCCATCTCGAAGTATACCCGCGCCAAGCTGTTCCAGGAGTCTGGCAAGCGCACTCCGGTATTCGTGCGCTTCTCGACCGTTATCCATGGCGGGCATTCGCCCGAGACGCTTCGCGATCCAAGGGGTTTCGCTACGAAGTTTTATACCGAAGACGGCAATTGGGATCTGGTCGGCAACAATTTGAAAATCTTTTTTATCCGCGATGCGATGAAGTTTCCCGATATGGTGCATGCCTTCAAGCCTGATCCGGTCACGAACGTGCAGAGCATGGAGCGATTCTTCGACTTCGTATCGCAATCGCCTGAAGCGACCCATATGATTACGTTTCTGTTCTCTCCGTGGGGCATTCCGGCGAACTATCGTCAAATGCAGGGCTCCGGGGTGAATACCTATAAGTGGGTTAACGCCGAAGGAAAGGCTGTCATTGTGAAGTATCATTGGGAGCCGCTGCAGGGCATCCGTAATTTGACACAGAAGGAAGCCGAGGAGCTGCAGGCCAAAAACTTCAATCATGCGACTCAGGACCTGTACGAAGCAATCGAACGCGGAGATTATCCCGGATGGGAGCTTCAAGTGCAGTGGATGAGCGATGACGAGCATCCGGAGCTGGACTTCGACCCTCTGGATGACACCAAGCTATGGGACCCCAAGCAATTCCCTATGCTTCCTGTCGGCAAGATGGTGCTGAACCGCAATCCGGAGAATTACTTCGCCGAGGTCGAGCAAGCCGCCTTCGGTACAGGCGTGCTAGTGGACGGTCTGGACTTCTCCGATGACAAGATGCTGCAGGGCCGCACCTTCTCCTATTCGGATACGCAGCGTTACCGGGTAGGCAGCAACTACTTGCAGCTTCCGATCAACGCTCCGAAGAAGCGAGTAGCGACCAACCAGCGCGACGGGCAGATGGCCTTCTACGTAGATGTGGCGCCGGGACAAAATCCTCACGTCAACTACGAGCCTTCTTCCCTACGCGGACTGATAGAAGCGGATCGGCCAGGCGCTCCTCACGATCCCGAATATAACGATAAGCTTACCCGGGCGCCAATCGACCGGCAAAATAACTTCAAGCAGGCGGGAGATACCTATCGCAGCTTGGAGCCGTGGGAGCAGGATGAACTCATCTCGAACCTGGTGGATGCGCTAAGCACTTGCACAGACCATATTCAAGAGACGATGATCCGTCACTTTATGGAAGCGGATGCCGATTACGGCAAAAGGGTAGCTGAAGGCTTGAAGTCGGCTAACGGACCAAAAGGCCATGTCGGTACTCATCCAGCTAACGAGGGTATGGAATTGTCCGAGGAGCTTGGGCATTCAACTGACGGGTATTGAGATTAAGAGACGAAGACTCGAATCATAACAATCAGGTGAAGCTACAAATGGCGGTGTCGGGAGCTTAACCCTGCACCGCCATCTTCTGATTCCGCACACTTCTCTACCTGGTAGCGTTCGCCTTTATAATCTGACTCCTACATTAAACCCTTTCATTCAAGGAATCTGGTTATAACAGCGATCGGAAGGATTAGTCTTGCGCAGTTTGGATATTAGGCCATGTCATTACCGTAAGCAAATTAGCTGCTGGTTTGATCGTCCTCCGGGTCCTCCAGGAACAACTTGCGCTTCCTGGCCGGTATGCGGACATTGACGGAGGTCCCTGCGCCTCTTACGCTGAATATCGATACACCGTATTGCTCGCCGTATTGCAGTTGAACGCGCTGATGAATATTGCGGATGCCGAAGCCGGTCTCGCTTTCATTCGAGGCGTTCATGATCTCCGCAATCCGCTCCTGTCTCACGCCCATCCCGTCATCGATAACCCGGTACAGAATGTCGCCGCCGTCCAGCTTGGCCACGATGCGGATATGAATCCGGTCGCCGCTCCAGGCGTGCTTCAGCACATTCTCTACAAAAGGCTGCAGGATCAGCTTGATCGTTTCATATTGCCATACGTTCACGTCCACATCGAACGTGACCTCCAGCCGGCGCCCATACTTCACCTTTTGGATATCCAGATAGGCGTTAACCTGCTCGACTTCGGAGGATACAGGAATAAGCGTTCTGCCGGAATTAAGCGTCAGCCGGTAAAATTTCGCCAGCTCCACCACCATTTTCTGCAGCTTCTCATTCTCCCCGAACTTGGCCAGCCGGTTGATAGACGACAGCGTATTGTATAGAAAATGCGGATTGATCTGTGTCTGCAGCATCTCAAGCTCCGCTTCCTTCTTTTGCAATTGGGTCAAATAGACTTTATTAATGAGCGCTTCGACATCCTCGCCCATTCCGTTAAGCGCCGTGGCGATTTGCGAGAATTCATCTCTGCCCCGATAGGAGATCCGCTTATGCAGGTCACCTTCGCGAAATGCATTCAGGACGGAGACAAACTTCGTAATCCGCTTGGAGAAATAACGCGACATAAAAATGCCTGTAAAGGTAAACAAGATGAAGCAGAGCAAGCATAACAAGAGGATGTAAGTACGGACACGCTCGGCCTCCTGCTTGATGATCGTCAGCGGCACATAAGCGACAATTGTCCAATCCTGCCTTGGCATAAACTCTTCCAACGTCAGGAATTCGCCAGGCGGATGCGCCTTCGCCATAGAAGCCAATGTGATTGGCGCGCGTTCGCTTGCTTCCTTCGCATCATGAAGCTGCTGATTAGAGGCATAGATGATTTTCCCCGTCTTGTCTTTCACAAGCAAGACGGCGCCGTCGCCAAGATTGCGGAAATAAACACTCTCAAATAACTCCTCAATAAGCACACTGAACCTCATCATGCCAATTTCCTCAATCTTGGTCGGAATAGACAAATCAACAATTCGACGAATCATGGAGATGCGGTCGCTAGCCTTATCCTCTTCCACTTGCTTCCATTGCATCGTAACGCCGTATTCTTCATCGGGAAATGAGTAATACCACGGCTGATGGATGATTCGATTATATTCCAATAGGTTAAACACCTTTTCCCTGTATTGCGCTTCTGGCTTATCATAGTTGTGATAGACTTCATCAATCGTAGGATTATTATAGTAGACAAACAATCTCAAATTCATGCCAATCGATCTCTTCGCACTATCAAGCTTCGGCTCTAGCCTTTGCTCATAGCGTTCATTCACTTCCTTGCTGTCAGCAAGCTTAACCCTTAGGCTTTCTATAAAATCATCGTCTTCATATAGCGTGGAAGATATCCGGATAATATCATCAGCTTTATACGTGACATTATCCCGGATTTGGACCAAAGTATTTTTTATATTCGCTCTGGTCTGCTTCCGCATGGATGAATCATACATCGAATGGGAGACGTAACCGTTCACCGTGATGAGGATAATAATAAATACTAGGTAAGAGAGCATGAGCTTATAGCCGATTGGCATATAGCCCAGGCGTTTTCGTTTCTCCCAGACTGATTTCATCTTTCCCTCCATAGGCTACTGCTCTCTTTTGCGATACTCAAGCGGCGTCATGCCAAACTTCTCTTTGAATTGCCTGCTGAAATATGGCAAGTAGCGATAGCCTACCTGATCCGCAATTTCATAGATTTTCATGCCTGGCGTCTTAAGCAGCTCGCAAGCCCGTTCCATGCGCAGTTGAACCAGCAGCTCATTGAAGGTATGCCCTGACTTTTCCTTAATGAGAAAGCCCAGATAGCTTGGTGAGAATGAGAAATGCTGAGCGATGTCCTTCAGCGTTATATTCTCGCTCATCCTGTCCTTGATCGTCTTCATGACGTTGCGGATAAACTTGCTGTCCTTCGTACTGTTCTTGTGATGCAGCTTCTCCGATATCTCAAATACGCGATAGAGCAGCCATCTGCGAATATCGTCAATCGTCTCGAACTGGAGCAAAATATCCAGATTGCGGATATCGATGCCAAGCAGCTCGAACAAATCCTCGTTCATGGTGCTGAGATGCTGATCCAGCTTCCATATAATATAATTGGTCAGATTATGAACCGTAAATTTGGAGCGCAAACTCGTCAACGAACGGAACAATCCTTCAAATTCGTCATAGATTTGAACAAGCTCGTAATCTTTAACCGCTTTCATTAAAGCGTTCATATGAGCGTCCAGCATGCGGGAATCCAGCATGCCCGGCTCTGCGCTTACTTCCTCGTAATTAATAATGCCACCTTTTCCGAGGAACATCTTGCCTTCAACGGCTTGAATAGCCTGGGCGTATGATTCGTGAAGCCTCTCCGATGAATGCACCGGCGCTCCCAGTCCCGTCGTTACCGTAATCGTCAATCTGCGCTGGGCGGTATCAAGCAGCTTGGCAATTCTAGCCTCAATGCCGTCCGCCTCCAGCAGCAAAGCGATCCGCTGGGAATTCAGCTTGCAGTAAGGAATCATCCCTCCTGCGCTTACCACTTCATGAAACTGCTTCATGAACACTCTAGACACTTCCATACGGGACTGAGCATTATCCTCCGTTCTGGAGAGCAGATCCAGCTCCATCACCGCCACCCGAACCGGCCATTTCAAGCGGTGCAGCTCATGCGTCTTCGTCAATTTCGCCATAAACTCGCGGTCCGATGTATCCTCCCCTTCGAAAAGGCGCAGCAGCAGATCGCTTTTGGCTATGGGGATCATATTCTGGTACGCTTCCTCGACTTCCCGGTGCTTCAGCTCCTCGTCCAGGTCGCGTTTCACCTTCATGAGCGAAGCAATCAGCTCATTGTCATCCATTGGCTTCAACACATAATTGTAAGCCTTCAGAGACAGCGCTTGCTGCACATAGCTGAACTCCTGAAACCCGCTTACAAAGATGATTCGGATATTAGGCTTCCGCTGCAGCGCGATCCGGGCCAGCTCCAGTCCTGACATATAGGGCATATTCACATCACTTACGAGTATATCAATGGCATGCTGATCCAGCACCTCGCAGGCGGACAGCGCATTGTTGACGGAGCCCTTGACCTCCATGCCCAGCTCCGTCCAAGGAATGAACTGCTTCATTCCTTCCAAATCCAGTTCTTCATCATCCACCAACAGCACATTGTACATCGTCTCTTCCTCCCATGAAGCATCAATGCTGAATGTAAGTTGCTATTCGTTATTCAGAACTTTCAAATTTTCTTGCCATCTCCTCGTAATGTAATTCAAGTATTGCTGGAATTCCGCTTCCATGGAAGCCCGATGTGCATCATCCAGTATGGACAGCACTTCCTCGTCGGTTTTCCCGAACAACGCATCCCTGCGAGCATCAAGCCATATCTCTTTGAGCTTGCTCATAATTCTGCCTTCCTCCGAATTGGGAGGCGGCTGTACATTGATGAATTCTGTCCCGTCGCCTTGCGATTCCCAAGTGATTTCTTGCTGCCAATACGACGACCAATTCCGCTGCTCCTCCGGCAAGGTCTGCTCGTATTCGCTTTTTGTTTTATCCAAATAAACGGTATTGCCCACCCATATCATGTCACCGGATATCGCCTGTATTTCTGCGAGTTCCTTCTGATCGGTCCCGTAGCGGGCTGTAAAGTTAGGCGTGATGCCGTCCTCCCTGAAGCCGTTCCAGTAGCCTCCTGGTCCCGGAGGTCCCCACATCTGAACTGCCGAGCCTTCCGGTCCTGTCATCCAGTCCAGCATGGCGAAGATCGCTTCCGGGTTTCGAGCGCTTGTCGTAATGGTTGCGACATTCCAGCCCAGAAGATTGTAAGTGCCCGGGTAGATCTTGGAGCGGTCAAGACCCTGCTTGTAGACCGGCTCGATGAACATATATCCGTCATCGGGGTTGATCTTGCGCAGCTCCGCATCCCCTACCATCCCGTTAATCATTGGATTCGCGCTGGCATAGACAGCCACTCTGCCCTGCACAAGCTTCTCGGTCACCTGATCCTCCGTTTGGGTCATTGCATCCCCAGGAATCAGGCCTTCCCGCATTAGCCTAGCCACATAAACAGCCGATTCGCGAAACGCCGGGTCCTTATAGATAGACGTCATCCGATCGCCTTCCGTTACAGCATACAGCCTGGTAAAGCCTAAATTATTTTCCTTGAAAGCTGAAAAAAGCTGGTCAATGCCATGCCCTTCCTTCGTCTGCCCCGTCTCAAACGGAATGATGCTAGGATAATGCTCCTTCACCATGAGCAAATACTGATACAAGTCTTCCGTCGTATCTAATGGCGGAAATCCCAGCTCTCGATATATTTTTTTGTTAATCACGTATCCCGCATTACCGTAAGGCCTGTTTGTATAATAGTTGGGAAAATAATAAATTTTGCCGTCCGGCGAGCGGAGCAGCTCCAATATTTTTTCACCGGCCCATTGCTTCAAATTCGGATACTTGTCGATATACGCATCCAGCGGCACAAGCATGCCCGCTTCCCGCATCTGCTCCAGGTCATAATCCCGGTCGCCCCATACGATATCCGGCAAGTTGTTGCCGGCCATCATTTTCTGCAGCTTCTGCTTTGCCTTTCCATCCGAACTGATAGGTGATATATGAATATTGAATTGATCCCTGATCCACTTGGATGCAGGGTCGGCTCCCCATGCGGGCATGGAATAGTAGCTGTAATGGCCGTAGAACGTAATATCCAGCCTTTCCTTGCCCAAAATGTAAAAACCGTTTTCATACAGCCCGCTATCATCGATCGGTGTTGGTTTGTTCGTTTCTGATTCTTTTACTGTCCCTGCATTGCTGCAGCCCCAGATTAAACTTAATGCCAAAGCTGTAAGCAGAAGTCGCATGAACATTTCTCTCTTCTTGTTCACTGACCTTGCGCCCCCTTGAAAGAATGGTAATTTCGACTGTTAATAGTCTAATGATACCAAAAACACCACTAACAATATATAGAAAAGATGATTATAAATGAATGCAGAGACATCCCAACAGGGTCTGTCGAACCTGTTGGGATGTTTCGTCTTGCTATGCGGGATTAGTTAAGTCCCAGGATTTTGCGTTTTTCTTGCCATTGAGCTGTACGCCATTCCAGCAATTTGCCGTATCCAATCGCTTGTGCATCGGCTTCAGCCTTGTCAAGAATACGGTCGACTTCTTCTGCACTCTTCGCTTGCGAAGAATCAGCAAGTACTTGCAGGAACATATCGGCTACCAGCTGCTGGATGCCGGCTTCTTCAGTCTCGGCAGCAGGAGTCAAGTTTCTAAATTCTGTTGCATCAATACCCGTCGGCCAAGTCACTTCGCGCTGGTAGCGGGCTTGCCAGTTTTGTTGATCTACCGGCTGGGACAATTCATATTTGTTTTTCGCTGGATCGATGTAAGCGGAGTTGCCAACGATCATAGCAGGTAGATTGTCCGTTTGAATCTGGGCAACTTCATCTTTGTCATACTCGGCTGTAAAGTTTGGCAGTCCCTCGCCGTCAAACCCTTTCCAGTTCTTGCCTTCAGGTCCGAAGAATTGCAGGTTCATACCCTCAGGACCTGTATACCAATCCAGGAATGCGAAGATTTTTTCCGGATCTTTTGCATTCTTTGTAATAACAGCAACGTTCCAGCCAAGCTTGTCATAGCTACCTGGGTAAATTTTGTTTTTATCCAGACCTTCTTTATGGAACGGCCAGATGACGAAATATCCATCCTCTGGATTTGTGCTTGTAATCTGAAGGTGAGCTTGATTGGCTCTGTTTGTTACGTCCGCACTGCCGTAGACAGCTACGCGGTTATTGATCAACTTCTCTGTGACGTGATCTTCGGTTTGCGTGAAAGCATCTTGTGACATCAGTTTTTCCGTGTACAATTTGGATACGAATTTCTGAGATTCACGGAAAGCAGGATCTGTAAAGATCGACGTCAGTTTATCGCCGTTAGGCACAGCCAGGAACTGGCTGCCTAAGGAATCGTACAATGCGCCTTCTTTAAATGCCGTATACAGCAAAGCTACGCCTTGACCGTCTTGTGCGCGGCCTGTTTCATATGGAACAACCTCGGAGCCATATTTCTCTTTAACCTTTACAAGATAGTTATACAGATCGTCCGTCGTTTCCAGCTTTGGCTCGCCGAGCTCTCTGTATATTTTTTTGTTGACTGCATAGCCAGCCGTATTCGTTGACTGGTTTGTGTACCAGTTAGGGAATTTGTACAGCTTTCCGTCTTTGGAACGAAGGAGATCGATTCTTTCTTCGCCGAGCCATTTTTTCAGATTCGGATATTTGTCCAGGTATTCGTCCAGTGCGACAAGCTGTCCGTTCTGTTCCATGCGGTCCATATCCGGATGGAAACGGTTCATCCAGATGACATCAGGAAGATTGCCGCCTGTCATCATCGTAGTCATCATTTCATCATTGCTGCCATTGGCTTGAACCGCTTTAATGTTCAGCTGTTTGTTTTCTTTCAACCATCTGGTTACCGGATACTCCTCCATGCCTAAATAGTTGGTCCAGTTGTAGTGGAAGAACAAGGAGAATTCCAGCGGCTCGGAACCGAATTGCCAAGCAGCGTTTGCTGGCGGATCTGTCTCAGTACCCGAACCGTTTGTTGCCGCAGCCGATGGCGAAGGCTTGGTATTGCCGGGTTCAGACTTGCTGCAGGCTGCCAGTATCGTTGTCAGCAGCAGAACAGCTGAGACAACGAGCAGCAGCGACTTTCTTCTCTTCATAGATATTGCCCCTCTCAATTTGTAATGTATATGTCCAAAGCGACAATCGCCTTAAACCGTTGGTCACAATCCGGTTGCTATTCTTTCAAAGATCCTACCAATACGCCTTTAACGAAATACTTTTGCACGAACGGATACACAATAATGATCGGAATCGTTACCACCATCATCGTTGCGCTTGTAAGCGACTTCGATGTGAATGTTCTGGCGCTATTGATTTTTGATATGACATCATTGGGCAACCCGGACAATTCAATAATGTTGGAGTTGAGCAGTCTTCGAAGAATGGTTTGTACTGGCAATAAGTCCGGATTCGAAATATAAATGCTTGGTACGAACCAGTCGTTCCAATGCGCGATAGCGGTGAACAAGCCCAGCGTTGCAATAACCGGTCCGGATAACGGCAGTATGATTCGGAAGAATATTCCCCACGTGCTGCAGCCGTCAACTTGGGCTGATTCTTCAAGACCAGCCGGCAATCCTTTGAAAAAAGTTCTGAATATAATCATGTTCCAGACGCTGATCAAACCGGGAATGATGAATACTAGGAAATTGTCCATCAGCCCAAGCGCACGAATCAGCAAGAAGGTTGGAATCAACCCGCCGCCGAAGTACATGGTGAAGACAAAGAAAACCATGTAGAACTTGCGGGCCATCAGATATGAGCGAGTCATCCCATAAGCCAGGATGGCCGTCATCAGTGTTGAAGCAATGGTTCCAACTATCGTCCGATAGAAGGAGATCAAGAAACCATTAATCAACTTGTCATCCTGAAAAACAACATCGTAGTTATCCCATGTGAATACCCTTGGCCAGAATGTCACTCCGCCTCTCGATGTATCCATCCCTTCATTGAAGGAGACGACGAGCGCATTCCAGAACGGATATAAGGCTGAGAATGAAAGCAGTATGAGGAAAGCATAGATGAAATACAGTAATAGCCGGTCGCCAAAACTAACTCGTTTTAACCGCATGGCTTGTCGACCTCCCGATAGTCTGTTAAGTGAATTACCATAGGCTGCTGCCTGCTCTTCGCGCCAAGTAATTGGCCATAGTCAGCAAGCCGACGCTAATGACCGCCTTGAACAACCCGATGGCAACTGCGAAGGAATATCGTTGGTTCTGAATCCCGATTCGATATACGTATACATCTAGAACATCGGACACAGGTCTCAGTATCGGATTGGAAGCAAGAATGAGAATATCCTCGAAACCTGCATTCAACAAACTGCCCATAGCCAGGATCATAAAGATGATAATGACCGGCATAATGCTTGGAATCGTAATGTGTGCGATTTGTTTCAGCTTGCTCGCTCCGTCAATTTCGGCTGCTTCGTACATATGCTGATCGACGCCGGCAATGGCAGCCAAATAAACAATAGAAGCGAATCCGATTTCCTTCCACACATTCGTTGAGATAAGAATGGTCCAGAAATACTCTTTTATGGATAGGAAGTTGATGGATTCATCAATGGCGCCTATTCCTTTCAGGAGAATGTTGACACTGCCATTTTCTGTAGATAGCAGCGACATCACTAGACCGCCTACGATAACCCAGGACATAAAGTGCGGCAAATACGTAATGGTCTGTACGATCCGTTTGAACATCAGATGACGAACCTCGTTCAACATAAGCGCTAGAATGATCGGTGCCGGAAAGCCTATAAAAAATTTCAATAAGCTGATAACGATCGTATTCCGCATAATCTGATCAAAGTTTGGAGCATTGAAAAACGCTTCAAAATGCTTGAATCCGACCCAAGGATTCTCGAATATCCGATGCGCAGTGAACACGTTGTAATCCATAAATGCGGTGAGCACACCATACATCGGTATATAGGAGAACACGAAAACTAATAATATCCCCGGAAAAACCATTAGCTGCACGTCGATCTGCTTCCAAAAGCGGCGGAAAGGATTCATCTTTTTCACCGGTCTCAGCTGTGGCGAAGACGAAGGGTGTGGCTTGTTCGTCGTTGTCTCCGACATAATATCCTCCTCTGGAATGTAGTTCTGGAAGGCGATTGCTTCCTTCCGGCTTATGTACATTCTACCGCCAGCCCGAGAGCGAAACGATATAAGAGGAGCGCGATTTTTTGCACTACAGAAGTTACTTTTTTTTCGAAAAATGATAGAAAACCAAGGTCGGCTAGTGTAAGTTATGGAAATTGTTAGAAAGGCGAGATGAGGGGGAATGGCTTGTTATCAAAGTCGTGAAATCGATTAAATTCGAGCTAAAATGCAAAAAAAAGACAGCATATCGCTATGCTGTCTTCCATACAATCCTATAGTTAGCATGTAGAAAGGGCATACGCCCTGACAAACGAGAATGGAGAGACCTTACTATGTTAAATTTGTAACTCCCCAAGCTTAATTAGCTCGACAACCGCTTGCGAACGACCTTTGACATTCAATTTTTGCATGACATTCGAAATATGGTTGCGAACGGTTTTCTCGCTGATGAATAATTGCTGCGCGATATCTCTTGTCGTTTTGTCCTGCACCAACAGCTCGAATACCTCTCGTTCACGATGTGTCAGTAAAAACTTGCTCTTATGGTCGCTTCCCTTCAATGTTTGTCACCCCTCCTTGCTCGGGTTTTTATGGTATAACAAGGGCAAGGGATACAGTCAACTTATCATATGAAGGGGGTGTAGCGATGGTGCTCTATATGAGTAAAATGGGCGCGGTAGAACCTCGAGTCAGGCGATTTCGGCGTGAACGATCAGCCGGTGCGTCGGATTAACGACAGGGTCGCAGGTGATGAGCGTTAATCTCCGGTCCGTCTTATTATAATTGAGGACGGATACGTCCGTCGGCTCAACGATTGAGGTACCAGTCACTACATACGTATACGTCTCGCCTTGTGTCTCCACAATAATCTTGTCGCCTTCCTTCACCTCGTTCAGGCGGTTGAACAGCTTGCCCTTCGCCCTCATGCGATGAGCGGCGATTGCCGCATTGCCAACCGCGCCGATTGGAGCCGTTTCCTTCAGATGCGCGGCGGCGTACTTCATATTTTTTTGCGTGGCACCCTCCAGCACAGGCAGGTTCACCTTAATGCTCGGTATCCGAATCGTCGCGATCGCATTCAGCTTCGGCGGTTCGTTGGAGGGAGCCGGCGTATCCGAAGGTTCCGATGTCTCGTCAGCTTCGACCGTCTCGGACTCCGCCTCTTCGGCGAATAAGGCCGAAAGCCGGTCATACTGATCCAATGCTTCCTGCTGCGCCTGCTCGTCGTCCACGCTCTCCTCCCACTGCGCCATCAGCTTCTCCTGCTGCCGGTCATCGAGCCATGCGCTGGCCCGCGGATACACAATAATAAGCAGTCCGATAATAATAAGTCCGTATGATAGCAGTCGCTTCATGACATGCCTCCCGTCTCCACCGGTTTGCGCCCGGCAAATACCCACCTCTTGCTTCCGTAGAAGTTCAGCGCTACAACAAGCACCGTTACGATCGCCTTGCCTACCAGCTCATGCAAGCCGGCCCATTCCGTCGCGATTACAAGCAGAAGCAGCGAAACACCCAGCATAAACAGATTCCAGAGCATGAATCGAAGCATCCGCGTCGCTCCGCCGCGCTTGCCGCTTCCCGCCGTCTCGCTTCGAAAGGTAAATACACTGTTCATGATATAACTATTCAGCATGCCAGCCGCATAAGCCGCAATCTGTGCAATCGAATAATGCGTATGCACAACGATGAGAAGCGTAAACACAGCCATATCAATAATCGTATTCAGTCCGCCGATCACGCTGAACGTAAGGAATTGCTTAATGGAACGATTTCCGGCTTGATCAGACATACTGCTTGGCACGCTCCGCTTCGCCTTTGACGCGTTCTTCCTCAGTCGCTGGCTCCTTGTAGCCCTTAACTTCCCTTACAATGTAGAGAGGGCGATTTTTGGACTCGTCATAGATTCGGCCGATATACTCTCCGATCACGCCCAGCAAGAGCAAGATGATGCCATTGAACAGCAAATTCAATGCCACGATTGTCGTCCATCCCGTCTCAGTCGTATCGGTGAACAGGCGCTGGTACAGTACAACCAGCAAGTAGATGAAGCTGCCAAGCGACAGGAAAAACCCTAGATAGGTTGCGATTTTAAGCGGCTTGTAGGAGAAGCTCGTAATGCCGTCCAGCGCAAAGCTGATCATTTTTTTCAACGGATATTTTGTTTCTCCCGCGAACCGCTCCTCGCGGACGTACTCAACGCTCGTCTGCTTAAAGCCAATCCAGCTGATCAAGCCCCGGACAAAACGATTTTTCTCCTTCAAGCCGCGAAGTACATCGCATACTTTGCGGTCAATGAGCCTGAAGTCGCCCGTATCAAGCGGAATGTCGACATTGGTCATGCTGCGCAGCATCCTGTAGAAGGCAAGCGCGGTCAGCTTCTTGAACAGCGTCTCCCCCTTGCGCTTCAGTCTGCGGCCATACACCACCTCATAGCCTTCCTTCCACTTGGCGATCATGTCCAAGATGACCTCAGGCGGGTCCTGCAAATCCGCATCGATAACGACAATCGCATCGCCCTTCGCATAATCCATGCCGGCCGTAATCGCGATTTGATGCCCGAAGTTTCGAGAAAAATCAATTAGCCTTACGTTGGGGTCTTTTGCGCTGAAAGATTTCACGAGCTCTACGGAACGATCCTTGCTGCCGTCATTGACGAAAATCAGCTCATATCCGCCGTCCGCAAGGTCCATCACTTCCTTCAGCCTGCCATACGTATGCTCGATTACTTCTTCTTCGTTATACATTGGCACAATAACGCTATACTTGACCTTATTTTCCATGACGATGCTCCTCATCTATTCTCCATATTAAAATACCCAGCTAGGGAACCAGCGCAGCAGATCAATGTACCATTTCGGCACAGTCAAGCCAGACAACGCGGGGTAATACATCACAAACAATATAGCCGCGGCAATCGCAAATCCATTGCGAATCTTCCTGACCCTCGGATTCCGTTCCTCCGCCAATTGAAACAAGTAGACAATGCTCAGGATCACGAACGGCACCATCGCGAAGTAATGATACAGGAACGTCTCGCGCGGTACGAGCATCCATGGCACATATTGCGCCAGGAAAGCGATCCACAGCATATAGACATGCTTATCGCGCCGCTTGATGCTGATCCACATCGTCGCGAGCATCGCCGCAATGCCCGTCCACCAGATGAGTGGATTGCCCATGGCCACAATCGTCGACTTCATCCCCGCTGCCAGCTCACCCCCGGAATAATACCAGACCGGGCGCTTCATGAACGGCCACTCCCACCAAGAGGAGGAGAAGGGATGCGACGATACGAGATGGCTATGGTAGCTGTACATATGCACTTGATAATCGATCAGCGACTTTAGCGTATAGCCTTCGCTCATGACGGTCAGTATCGGAATATAGGAGAGCGCATAGATTCCGGCCGGTATGGCGATATAGAAGACCAGGCAAGCAGCCAGCGTCAGCACCGTATAGGACGGGAATACGGATACAATCCGCCGGAGCGCATCCGAATCGAACGCTGTCGCGGCAACATCCTGCCGCCGAAGCATACGCTTCGCCGCCGCGTATTCCTTATACCTGTCCCATAGCGATATGCCAAGCATTACAGCCAGGCCTGCACCGCCGTATAGAACGATCCACTTCGATGCAACGCCGAGCCCGAAGAACAATCCGGCCAGACCCAGCGGCACCAGCGTCGCAAGCAGCTTTGTGCGATAGAAGCTAAGCGCCAAATATTTGTTCATAAAGTGGAACATCAGCATAATGAAGAACACACCGTACACATCGATCGTCGCAATTCTCGTCTGCGTGAAATGCATGAAGTCCGCAGCCAGCAGCCCCGCTGCAAGCGCGGCGTACGCCGTACGTCCGAACAGCCGCTTGGCCGTCATATAGATAATAGGAACCATTGCGATGCCAATTAATGTTCCTGCGATCCGCCATCCGAACGGATTAAGGCCGAACAGCTTGATGCCAAGCGCAATGATGATTTTGCCCAGCGGCGGATGGGTATTCTCGTAGGCGACGATGCCTTCGAGATTCTCGTATGCCGTTCTGGCATGGTAGATCTCGTCGAAGTAGCTGCCCTTCATATAATTATGCCCATATATCATCAAGTCTTGCTCGTCGAATAGCTGGGCTACGCTTCCGCGCCTTGGATCTCCCGCTTTCTCATCATAAATAGCGGCAATAGGAAGCGGTTCTTTGCTTCCCGCTTCATAGATTCCCATCTCATGCAAGGAGAAGCCAGGCGTTGTGACGGTCAGCTTCACATAACGGGCATTCAGATCCACCGTCTGACTGCGCCATGCGAATACCGCCACGTGGTTATTGTCCACCTCAACCGGATTCATCCACTCATCCGGCTGGAGCCCAAATTCCAGGCGGAACTTGCCTGTGCCGACTCCGCCGAACGTGGTAACCCGCTCTAACTGCTTCTCTTCTCCAAGATCAATGTAGAAGCTTTGCGTTGTGCTCGCAGGCTGCCATGGCGTCTCCGGCCCCTTCATGGAGCCGAGGCCGATGAGCGCAACTAACGCGTAGACCGCCGTCAGAGCGCCCAGCCAAATCCAGTCCTTGCGCGTCAGAAGACGCTTGGTCCTTCCACCATTGTCCATATCCCGATTTACACGCGACAGAAGACGCTGATCGGCTTCCTTCTTATCGTCTAACGTCATCGGCACGAGACCAAGCGTGCGTCCCCGCTTGTAATGGTCATAGCCGGCATACAGCATATAGAGCAGCAAGCCGATATTGCTTATTGACACCAGCAGAACGACGCCGTCCATCACGACATTCGTTGTTGTCTTGCTGTAATCCAGCACGTAGCTCATATTGAAGAAATTCGTAATCGTAAATCCATAGAACACATGCAGCATTCGTCTGTCCCGCATTTGAATAAAGGCAAACAAGCTCAGCAGCAGGAGCGGGAACATATATCTCTCATGCATTTTGGTAACAAGGATGAACACAACAGCAATCAGCGCCATCGCGATGAAGAAGCTGCGATCCTCTCCCTCCCGGCGCTTGCCCATCAGGCAGAACCAGACGGCCAGCCCTACCGCAACGACAATAAATACATTACCCCAATGCTGATAGCTCAGAAATAGCCAGCTCTCCGTAAGCGGCTTCCAATTCGCGCCAATCAAGGCGTATACATTAAAGGCGTTCAGTGTCGCATACGGATAAGAGGATAATGTGCCCTTGTACAGCTCGTACAACGCCTTAAGTCCTCCGCTTGACCAGAAGAAAGGAAGAGCGAGCAGAATAAATGTGCCGAACCCGTAATATGCAGTGACCGCCACGTTCTTCCACTTCTTCCTAACCAGCAGGGCGAGCAGCAGCACCGGCATAAAGATGAAGGCTTGCGGCTTGATCAGCGCGGCAATCGCATACCAGACCGCCGCTTTGCCGAACCGGTTCTCCGAGATGCCAAGGAGCGACAGAGAAAGCATCAGCGCAAATATCGAATCCACTTGCCCCCATGCCGCAGAATCCAGAATGACAGCCGGATTGAACAGCCATAGCATGGATAAGCCCGTCGCCACCGGTGCGCCCAGCTTCCTTGCCGCCACACGGAAGATGACAGCAGCCGCGCCCAGATCCGCCGCAATGGCGGGAAGCTTGTACAGCAGCATCGCCGCTGATTCCCCCGTTATGCCAAGCCAGCTCTTGATATGCCCCAAAGCAAACAACACATAGATGTAGCCTGGCGGATAATCCACGAACATCTCCGTATGATAGAAGCCCGCCAGCCCTTCGCGAACCGCTTGCTCCGACCAGAACATGAACAACGCGATATCGTTAGCATATCCCTCATGGCTTATAGCCAGCACGATGCGCAATGCCAAAGCTGCCGCAAAGGAAACCGCAACCAGAATAGTCACGCTGCTCCGACGCTGCTCCAGCCACTCCCGGTCACGGAACAGCTTCACGGTCACGAACGCGAGCAATAATGAAAATAATGCCGAATAGATCATCGTGCTCAGAATGGATACCTTCTGCGGTCCTTCCGACTCTCCCGCAACTGAAGCAGTCTGCTCGAGCGAGAAGACATCGGCACCCTCAGGCGCTGCCGCCACCTGCTCGACCTTGAGCTGGTCGAACCAGGCCTTGCCTGAATTGATGCTTCCGTATCCCCCAAGGCTGCCTCCGACAAGCATTTCCTTTTGATTCTTCCCTGTCTTGCCGTAAAAATCCAGATACGCCCAAGACCCGTTCGTGTCGCGGAATTCGGGATAATGCATCGCCACACCCTCGACGTACAGATGGGCGCCCGCTCCTTGATTACCGACTCCCTCCGTTCTCACATAACCGGAAATTCGGTATGTCGCATTGGACTTGACCTTCACCCGCTGCAGCAAGCGCGCATGATTATCACCGCTGCTATGTATGTAGGCAGACTGTTTCCCTGAATAAAACATGTTCCGATCGACGCCGTATTGCGTCACTCCGTTGTCATCGATCCATGCTTCAGTCATCCATCCATCCGGCATGTCGCTAGCCGCCGCTTCAAAATCGCCGTTTATTAGCAAGTTGCCTTCTGCGTTCGCCGCAATGCCGGGTATCAGCATGAAGAGCAGGAGCATGATAGCGATTATTCGGGAAAAGCCATTGCTCATCTTCATCACGATTCCTTTCGTCAACCATACGTTACCTATAATTATACAAACACATAACCACTTTATCGAATGCATCCTGCAAGGTCAATGAAAATAGCAAAAAATACGTGGTTTTGGTTGCGACTGGATGCCAATCTAGTACAGGTTGCGAGAAAGCTGAATATGTTAATAGAAGCGCTGCGCGACAGATGCGCAGAATTTGCCGTACAGGAGGAGAATGATTGTGCATAAATTGATTATACCGGGAACCAATCATCCCATTTACGTCAATCCGAGAGATTTGAAGGGCGCGAGCCTAATGCGCTACAAAGGCATGACGCAGCCGCGCATTGTCCATTGGTGGAGAACGATGACGCAGAAGATCGGACCTAGTCTGGTCATTGACGCTGGTGTCAATTATGGAGAGATTGTCCTGTCAACTGTCTACGGCAGCGACGCATCCATTACCGTCATTGATGCCAACGAGGTGCTTCGCCCCTACTTGACAAGGTCCATCGAGGAACATCCGAACGGAAGCCAATTCCGCATCGTCAACGCGATTGCATCCGACCAGCTCCAGTCCTCCGTCACGTTCTACGTCGATAAGGTGCGGTCCGGCAATTCGTCGGCCTTCCATCTTGGAGAGCGGGCCTTCCGGGAAATTACCATTCCGAGCGTAACCGTCGACAGCCTGTTCGACGACCGGACAATTAAGGACGACACGCTCCTGTTCAAGCTTGATGTGGAAGGCTATGAATGGAACGTCCTGCGCGGCATGAGCCGTCTCCTGAAGGAAGCCAAGGAGGTCGCGGGCATCATTGAATTCAACATGAGTTATATGGAGAAAAAGGGCGTCGATCTGCGCGCGTTTGTATCGTTCCTATCCGAGCACTTCCTGCTCTTCGCACCTGGCAATAGAGGCGCGCTGACGGAAATTAAAGCGCCTCATTATGAATCGGCACTCCAATACTTCACGCGAGACAAAGACTGCAATGATTTAATCCTCCTGACCGACGTAGAGCAGCTTGCCAAGCTGAAGAGCTGAATACTTGACGCAAAAACAGAGGGCCGCTCCTCCATGGCAGATTTCTGCCGGAGAAACGGCCCTCTTCCCGTTACAACATCGCTTTGATCATACCGACGAATTCCTCCGCCCGCCTTTCATTCGTATGGTTCTCATGAATAAAAGCATAACCCGCGTCCGTCAGACGCTTCCTCTCCTCCGCCTCGTTCACATAATGGAGCGCCTTGCCCAGCAAGTTGCCTCTGTCACAGGCGATGTAATTGGCTCCGTCCTTGAAGCCGAGCTCTTCAATATCGGGATTAGGCTCCGCCAGCATAAGCGACCGGCAGCCCGGAATTTCAAAAAACTTGGCAACCGGAATTTGCAGCACGCTGCCGCATGTGAAGGACATCAGAGAGCGGTTCAGCGCGGCGGCATAAGCCTCCTTCACGAACAAGCCCGGCCGCTCCGGCGTCCGGTGACCGGGATGCTTGAAATGCGTAAACCCTTCTATTCCGTTCATCTTCTTCAGGACGGCATGACGGAACGGATACTTGTTGTCCATCAGTCCCATTAAAGAATATTTAATATCCTTCTCCAGCCCGTAATCTCTAATTAGCTCCGGATTGACGCCGAATGGAAGCCAGCAGAACCGGGAAGCGCATTCCGGGAATGCTTTCAGGAAGGGATATTTGCTGGCTGAGAAGATCAAATCTGGACGAGCGTTTTGGTGAAAATATTTATTCCGCTTTTCCGGCTCGAAGTGAACGTCGAGCACGTAGCAGCCCTTCAATATATTGACCTTATCCAGATTCGTAATATGAGGCGCAAACGCATTGCGCCATTCAAAATCATAATGGAAAATAAAGTCCGGCTGAAAATCGATTCGGGCGAGAATATCGAGAATATTCCCATCCTTCGTCCAATACCGGACCTCGGCAACCTTCTCGATTGCCGCCAGCATATCAAATTTATGCTGATGCTTGGGCATGGCTTCCGCAAACCGCTTGACCAGCATCAATATTTTCAACGGCCTCTCCACGGATCAGCCTCCTTGTCGACTATTGATTCTCCAGCCATTGCTCCGGAGGCACATCTCTCAGTCTGCGCGCCGGCACTCCCACCACGATCGTCCGCGGGGGAATATCCCGGGTTACGACGCTTCCCGCTGCCGCGACACCCTCCTCATGGATCGTCCTGCCCGGCAGTATGGTAGCATTCGCCCCGACCCGGCCTCCTCGCTTGATGATGACGCCCCGAAATTGGCCGAAGCGCTGCTGCGAACGGGCGAGATAATTATCATTCGTCGTAGTCGCGAACGGCGCAATAAAGACATCATCCTCCAGCACGGAAAATGCGCATAGATAGCTATTCGTCTCCAGCTTGCAATTGGCGCCGATGCTGCAGTCATTCTCAATCGCCACTCCGCGGCCGATAATCGTAGCCGCCCCGACAGTCACGCGCTCCCGGACGGTGGCGTAGTCCGCAACGAACACATCACTCCCAAGCAGGACTCCTCTGTAAACAACCGCACCTGTGCCGATTGTACAGCCGTCTTGGATGACCGCTGGCGCAAGCGCTACGTTAGTTGATGTGGTCGCGGAGTTTTTGGCTTTCACAGGCAGCTTGCCGATTACGGCATGATCATGAATCCGGACATGCGAGCCGATCTCGCTTCCGTCGTGAATAACGGCATGATGGCCGATGACCACGTTCTCTCCGAACTTCACGCCTTCACCGATGACCACATGCCCGCCCATTGTAACAGCGTTCATTTCGTCCTCACCCCTTTGCATAGCGCATCAGTTTATCCATAATATAACGCTGCTGCTCTCTCGTCAGATGAGGCGAGATCGGCAGCGCAAAGGACTGCTCGCAGACGGCCTCCGTGACCGGCAAGTCTCCGCGCTTATATCCCAGATGCCTCAGCGCCTGCTGAAGATGCTGCGGACACGGATAATAATGACCCGTCGAGATGCCGTGGCGCTTCAATTCCAATGTAAGCCGTTCCCGATCCTTGTATAGCGTTACATACAAATGATAGACATGACTGCTCTCGCTGGAAGCGTGAGGAAGCACGAGCGGAAGCCCTTGCAGGTGTTCGCTGTAATAAGCAGCTGCGGCTCTCCTTCTGTCGTTCCATTCATTCAGCTTTGCCAGTTTCACGCGTATTGCCGCCGCTTGCAGCGGATCGAGACGACTATTGTAGCCGGCAATTTCGTGAAAATACTTGCGCCGGCTGCCATGATGGCATAACAGCCGGATGCGGTCAGCTACTCCCTCATTATTGGTCACGACAATGCCCCCGTCGCCATAGCCCCCCAGGTTTTTGGTCGGAAAAAAAGAAATACAGCCGATATCTCCGATCGAGCCGATAGCCCTTCCCTTGTAAGTGGACCCAATTGCCTGGCAGGCGTCTTCAATGATAAGCAGGTTATGCCGCTCTGCAATATCCTGCAAGGCGTCCATATCGGCAGGCTGGCCGAAAATATGGACGGGCATGATCGCTTTCGTCCTCGGCGTCACCCTGGCCTCCACCGCTTCCGGACTTATATTGAATGTGCGCGGGTCAATGTCCGCGAATACTGGAACCGCTCCTTGGCGAACAATCGCCTCCGCTGTTGCAAAAAACGTAAATGAAGTCGTAATGACTTCGTCACCCGGACCGATACCCGCCGCCTCCAAGGCAAGCGTCAGCGCATCCGTACCGTTCGCCACGGAGATCGCATATCGTACGCCCGTGAACCTAGCAATCTCGCTCTCCAGCGCTTCCACCTCAGGGCCTCCGATGTAAATCCCGCTGTCAAGCACGCGTCGCATGGCCCCTTCCAGCTCATCCTTCACTTCCATATACTGCGCCCGCAAGTCGATTAACGGAATAATCATAAGCTGCTCTCCTGATCCTGCCGCACAGACTGACCGCTGTCCGTCCCCATCGGCAACTGCACAACCTCGCCTGCCGTAAGAGAGCTGTAGATCGCCAGCACCACTTCCAGCGCATGCATCGTCTGCTCCGCCGAGACAGACGGCTGTTTTTGCTCCCTGATGCTTTCAAGTATTTCCCGATATAGAGGTGTGTGGGATATGCCATGATTCGCTATAACCTTATCCTCCGCTGGCGCTTCATCCTCATAAAAAGACCATACTTTCCGCTGATCCAAATTCGCCCCTTCGATCACCGCGCTGCCTTTCTCGCCGAACAGGCTGATCGAAGTGCCCAGAGTTCGCGGAGCTATAATTGTCGAAGCTTCTATCAAGCCGATTGCCCCGCTTCGGAACCGCAGCACGACTGCTCCCGCGTTCTCTACCCCGATGGGATCGCCATAGGTTCCTGCTTGCGCGTATACAGACTGCACCGGACCCATCAGCCAAAGGAGGAGATCAATGTAGTGGATGCATTGATTCATGAACACTCCGCCGCCATGCCCTCGCGATTCGCGCCACGGACTGCTGCGGTAATAACCAAGCTCGCGCTTCCAGCGCATGGAGACAACGCCGTGACTCAGCTTGCCGAATTTCCCCATGCGTTCGGCGGACTTCATCTCTTCCATCAAGGGCAAATACCTCGCCTGGAAGCAGACCGCCGCCACAAGCTTCCGCTCTCTCGCCTCTTCAGTGACCGCCGACGCTTCCTCCAGCGACAGCGCCAGCGGCTTTTCGACTATCACATGCTTGCCGGCTTTCAATGCCGCCATCGCCAGCCTTCCATGGGAATCGCTGCTTGTGGCTATGACTACAAGATCGATATTTTCCTGCTCCAGCACTTCGCTTACCGAAGTATACGCTGCGACTGCCGGAAAGACAGGTCGGACGATATCGTTTGCGAAACGCTCCACTCTCTCTTGCTGCAGATCGCATAGGCCGACAAGCTCCGCTTCCCCGTCCAGCTCGGCGATCGATGCGACATGCTTTTCGGCGATGCCCCCGCAGCCTATGATCGCGATTCGCCATACTTCCATACGGATTCTCCTTCCGCTTTCTTGCTGCCAGTTCTCTCTCATCTTTACTTAGCAGTATATGATTGCCTTGCGAGAATGATATGGACGCGGCATACGTTATTTCTCAGGGTTTGCCCTTCGGCAGGCGATAGTGAGGATACAATTCACGATGCTCCCCCATCCACTGCGCAAGCTCCTCCAGCATGGCGGGATAGTCCGCAGCCGCATATGCGAAGTCCGCTCTTGTGTTCAACAGGCTTTTGTCATGATGCAGCTTGCTGCAAGGCGTAATCGATATTCCTCTGCGGAACACTGCGTTCATCGTCTGCAGCAGCTTGTGCTTCGACAGCTTTTTATTGCCGGTCAAATGCACAAGCCCGTCAATCGGATGACGCAGGGTCCAGCCGATAAACTTCGCCAGCTCCAGCGTGGTCACGCCGTTCCAGAATACACGGCTATACCCTTGAACCGGGCCGTTCTCCAGAAGAAACCAATGCATAAGCCCGATCCCGTCTGCCTTCAATTCCGGACCGATAATGGATGTACGAATCGTCAAATGATTCGGCCTGATGACTTCCCCCAAGCTTTTGCTCTTGGCATAAGCCGTCGCTCCATCCGCCGTCCTCGATTCCTCATAGGGCCCCGATATGCCGGAGAATACACAATCCGTACTAATATGGAACAGCCGAAAACCTAACTCGTCCCCATAATCGGCAAGCCTGTGCGGGAGCAGGCTGTTGATTTCAACCGCTTCCCGCAGCCGAAGCTTCGCCTCTTCGTTCAGCAAGCCGGCCGCATTAATGACCGCATCCGGCTTCTGCTCCTTCAGCATAAGCTCCAGACGTTTCTCATCCCTGAGATCGAGGCGCGTATAAGGCGCAGCCTCCGCTCCGCTTCGCTGGGTTGCAATAACCTCGCAGCCGTTGCGGGACAGCCAGAGTGTCAGCAGATGCCCCGCCATGCCTTTGCCTCCGAGCACTACTATTTTTTTCACGATTCGCCCCCCTCGCTTTTTGGCATCATACCTTGAACAGACTGAGCAGCGCGTCGACCTGCGAAGGCTCGATCAACTCCGATGACTTGACCTTGAAACGGAGCAGCTCATTAGACTGATGAATAACCACCACGAAGTTTCGGCCGCCCAGCAGCTCATACCTGTAGTTTATGGCATCGTTATGCGTCTTTACGGCATACCTTTTACCTGCCAAATAATCCTGTGTGTTGTAGAGGAAGGCAAAGAAAGAAGGAGATCTATACGTTACCTTAGCCATGCGGTGCGAGGTGCAGTCATACAAGTAGCCATGCTGAGTGATAATAACCTCCGTCGTGCTCTTGGGCACATAAGCCCGCAGTCGCTCTACATAATCCCGGCTGAACATATTGTCGGAATCAATGCGGGCCACAAAGGCGCGTTCCGAGCCCAGAATCGCTTCGCTTACTCGGGCGTCCCGCTCCGAGATTGGCACGAATTGAATGTGGGCAGGCAGCGGCGGGTATGGCTGCAGCGCTTGGTTGATCAGAGCCTCCGTCCCGTCCATATAATAAATAAAAGTATGAAAGTTTGTATCCGATTGGCCTATAAAGCTTCTGACGGTATAGTCCATCGTCAGCTTCATCCGGTAATCAATCCAATCCTGATTGTAGATGTTGTCACTGAAATATATGCTGTTGAAGTGTACCTCGATCACAATAACAGGCTGATTCAATGCTAGTACCCTCCTTTTTGCAGCAATTGGATAATTTCCTGTTTGGACATTAAGGAATCATTCGAGCTATATCCGCGGAATCCGGCTTTCGGCAGAGCACGGTACTTGTCCGATAGCCGCCGGGATGGATGGGGAGGCAGGATGACATAATACTGCCGGTCAAATCGATATGCGCTTTCGGATTCGTAAGGGGACACCAGCTCCTCATGCAGCTTCTCACCTGGCCGGATGCCGACCTCCTTCATGCCCAGATGCGGTACGCCATGCTTCTCCTGCAAGGCGCTCGCCAAATCGGTGATTCGGCAGGCATTCATCTTCATCACATAAATTTCGCCGCCGACGGCTTCCGTCGCTGCCTTGATCAGCAGCTCAATCGCATCGGACACCGTGAGCAGGAACCGGGTCATCCGAACGGAAGTAATCGGAAACGTTTTTTGCTGCTTGATCATATCGAGGAAGAATGGCACGACGCTGCCGCGCGTTCCAAGCACATTCCCCCCTCGAACGCACGCATACCTAGTCGTCTCGCTGCGGGCGTCTGCATTCAAGATCAGCCGCTCGCCCAGCAGCTTCGTCATGCCATAGAAGTTGACGGGATTGACCGCTTTATCCGTTGATACATCGATGACCTTCTTCACGCCCGCCTCGAGACTGGCGCGTATGACATTCTCTGTGCCCTTGACATTGGTGTTCAGCGCTTCCTCCGGCTGATTCTCGCAGATCGTCACATGCTTCAATGCAGCCAGATGGAAAATATAGTCGACATTGGCGCATGCGCTGCGCACCGCCTCATAATCTCTCACATCCCCGATTCGGAAGGTTACTTCGGGAGCATGCTCATACTCTCTTGCCATTAGTACCTGATTAAATTCACCCCTGGAGAATATCCGGATTTCCTTGGGACGCAGAGCAAGCAGCCGCTTGGTCAGCTCCCTGCCCCACGAGCCCGTTCCCCCTGTAATCAAAACAATAGAATTATTGAACATATCGCCGCCCTCCCTATTCACATCTCTGCAACCCTCATCTAAAGATTAGGCGGCTAGCCGTTTCCGACACCTAGCCGCAGCACCTTAGCTTTGCCGCTTTTCCCTTGCGTCGAATTGCGTGTATCGTAAATCAATTTGGCATGCTCCAGCATAAATTCCACGGGCATGCCGCTATGGTTGGTCGCAATGACGACGCCATCCATGTTAGCCAGCAGCTGCTGATCCAGCTTGACGCTTGCCATCACTCCATCTCCCAGAGACAACTTGGGAATATACGGATCGTGATAGTAGACCTTCGCGCCTTCCAGTCTAAGCAGCTTCATCAAATCGATAGATGCCGATTCCCGGTAATCCGCGATATCCGGTTTATATGCCACGCCATAGACGAGGATGCTGGAGCCAGACAGCGACTTCGGCGACAGGACATTCTTGAGCTGCTGCGTCACGTAGAGAGGCATTTTATGATTGATCGCGTTCGACATGCTGATGAACTCGGAATTCATATCATATTGCTTCACCTTCCATAACAAATAGGACGGATCAACCGGAATGCAATGTCCGCCAATGCCCGGACCCGGATAGAATGGCGTAAAGCCGAAGGGCTTCGTCCCCGCCGCGTCGATCACTTCCCAGATGTCCAGATTCAATCTGTCGCATATCATAGCCATTTCATTCATAAAGGAAATGTTTACTAACCGATACGCATTCTCCAAAATTTTGGCCATTTCCGCTGCATCCGTCGTGGACACCGGGTGAACCTTGGGGAAAATTTCGCTGTACAGTTCTTTGACTTTGGCCAGGCAGCGAGGCGTCGTGCCGCTGACGATCTTCGGGATTCGTTCCAGCGGAAACCGCTTATTCCCTGGATCGACGCGTTCAGGTGAATAAGCCACATGAAAGTCCTCCCCCGCCTTGAGGCCTGATTTGCCGAGCAGCGGAAGCAATACTTCCCTTGTCGTCCCGGGGTACGTAGAGCTTTCCAGTACGACAAGCTGCCCCTTCTTCAGCCGGAGGCCGATCTGAGTCGCAGCCTCCGTCAGATAGCTCAAATCCGGTGTCCCGTATTCGGTAAGCGGCGTCGGCACACAGACAATAACGGCCTCGGCCGCTTGTATCGCGCTATGCTGGCTCGTTGCCAGGAATCGTTGAGTTTTTACCGCAGACTGTATGCTTTCGTCAGGAATTTCATGAATATAGCTTTTTCCTTTGTGCAGCAGCTCGATTTTATTAGCATCCAAGTCGATGCCCAGCACACGGAATCCTTTTTTCACAAAGAGCAGCGCCAGCGGAAGCCCCACGTAGCCAAGCCCGATAATCGCCACTGTTTTCTGGTCATTGCCTTCTGCCCATTGCTGTTCCATCATCATTCCTTCTCTCGCCTTCTTTCCAGCCGTTGTCAAAATCGCTAGATTACTATATGACGAGATTCATAAGCTGGAATGGACGATTGTTTCCACACACGCAAAAAGGCCGACCTGCCTATTCGGCGGTCAGCCTTTTCTTGCTAACGTCCTTCTTAATCAAGAATTCTGTATTTTCTTGATACGCTTGTCGTTTTTAAGATGCCGCGATCTGTCGTTAGCGGCTGGACCACAGGGAACACGCGCTCCACAAGCCCATTGAACTCCATAATGTAGTTCTGCACCGGATAGCCCATTTCATCGTCTTTCATGTAGGCGGCCATTCTGCCTACAAATTCAGGGTTGGCGGATACATAGACGTGTACGATGGTTGGTCTTAGTTCCTTTACGATACTGGCGATTTGAGCCTTCAGCTCTTCTGTTAGCTTATCTTCCCCGGTAGACAGGCTGCTCATACGCTTGCCCGTCTGCGCGCCGTCCTTGCTGAATAATCCGATATGTGTCCGGCCGGAGTTTTGGTTTTGCGACTGCATCGTCAAGCCGCCCCCATCCAGCGATACAGCAACATAGGCATTATCATCGGCCAACATGACGGAGGATGATTGAACCGTGTCGATTTCGGTTAACTTATCAGCGATGGCCCTGCTCATTTCGATACGGTAATTTTTATGAGAACCGACGAGATTATTGCTTCTTAAATGTCTTCCGTTCACCCGGTTGCGCTCGTTCATGCCATCATCGGCAAATCGCTTGTCCTTGATCAATGAACCGCTTGAATCGTATCGGATTGAATTCTGCCGGATGTTTTTGTTGCCCAAGTCGCCTTGAAATTCCATTCCGCAGCCGCCAAGCATAGCGCTAAGCACAACGCCAGCCGTCAGCGTCATCATTTTTTTCCGCATTGGCCAACCTCCCGTTCCTGTAATCAAAGCCTTATTCAGACTTGGCTATAGCGTTTGTCAATCCGCCTGCGGCTATACGTCCGTTGACAATTGGCAATACAGCTACTATATTATTAGTATCAAGTATTAGTATCTGGTGCTAATTTTGGCGAAAGAGGTGTTAATATGTCTTCATCCGCACGCAACAACGGTCAATCCTTTGTATCCAACAGCGTCATCACCGCAATAGGTACGTATGTGCCTGCACGCAGATTAACAAATGAAGATCTTGCCGGAATGGTTGACACGAACGACGAATGGATCGTGCAGCGGACCGGCATCAAGGAGCGGCGCGTAGCCGAAGAAAACGAGTTTACATCCGATCTCATCGCAGGAGCCGTCGACAATTTGGTGGAGCGGTACGGCTCCGAGCTGAGTGACGTTGATTATATTATTGTAGCGACGTCTACGCCTGACACTATTTTCCCGAGTGTGGCAGCTACCATACAAGCCAGATTCAATATCAAGCAATGCGGCGCCATAGATATTCAAGCGGCATGCGCAGGCTTCACCGCTGCCTTGCAGCTTGCGAACGGACTGCTTCTGTCAGGCTTGTACCGGAAGGTGCTCGTGCTTGCGGCGGATGCCTTGACGAAAATTACGGATTATTCAGACCGTACGACATGCATCTTGTTCGGAGACGGCGCAGGTGCGGTATTGCTGGAACTTGCGGGGAACGGCAATGGGGCTATGCTGGGAGCTTACTCCGATACTGAAGGAGATGGCGGGAGACATGTTTACTTGAGCAATCTGTCCGCTTCCATCGGGGACTATGCCATTCAGACCAGCGGAAAGCTCGTACAGAACGGCCGAGAGGTCTATCGCTGGGCAGTAAGCCAGGTATCTGAAGGAGTTCGCGAATTGCTGCAGCAATGCAGCCTGCAGCCCGAAGACATTGACTGGTTTATCCCGCATAATGCCAATCAACGGATCATTGACGCCTTATGTGAAAGAGTCGGCTTTCGCGAAGAGCAGGCTTTGTCCAGTATAGCGAAATATGGCAATACATCGGCAGCTTCCATCCCGCTCGCGTTAGATGATGCGGTTCGGGACGGCAGAGTGAAGGCCGGGCACACGCTCCTGCTTCATGGCTTCGGTGGCGGACTGACGCAAGCCGGCGTTGTGCTTCGCTGGCAGTTGCCATAATGAATAGAGGATGGCCCGCTTGTTGAAGCGCGGGCCATCCTCTACCGCTATATTTTGACAGATGAAATAATTTGCGAGCCAATACCGAAATCCACGCCGATCTTGCCGATTCGCTTCTTAATCTGATGGGCCAATATGACCGCATTAATCCCGCAGGAGCATAACACGATATCGTATTCATCCTTGCGCTGCTCCAAAATGTCCAGCGTATCCGCCATCATTTCGTTGCGCTCGAATGGCAAGGTGAATGGCACTTGCAAATGATAAGGCGGCCTAATCAGCCGCTGCTTCGTCCCGCCAGCCCATCTGGAAACGAGCACAACCCGGCTGTTCTGCTCATGCAGCATCTCCCAAAACGGCTTATGGTAGATCAGTTCCCTATTCACGATTGCGTTGCAGACTGCCTGCGGCATAAGCTCGAAGTGGTTGAAAATCCGGTTCGTCAATACACGCTTATGATTGGGATGAGCACGGATCACCTTGTCGTTTTTGGCAAGAATGCCGACAATATCCGCTTCCCGAATCGCTTCTACCAGCTGGTCCCGAACCGGAATATTGGGGAAGCGCACACCCTTCCTTCCTTTATTCGCCTCTTTCACCCACAGCTGGCCAAGCGTCTGTTCCATCGTATAAACGGAATCCTGCGACAACACGAAATTTTCTCCATCCCCAATACGAACGAGACAATACGGGGTTTTATTTATCAGTGCCGTCTTCAGGCGCTCCACAATCTCATCTTTGCTCAGAAGATCCTCATCCAGAATATTCGAAATCATATCATACCTCCACGATCCATAAGTTAAAGACTCTTATCCCCTAGTATATGGTTCTTCCTCGCGAAGGTTTGGATATCCGTCCTGCTGGGTGAAAGATAAGTATAAGGCAGATGATCGTTATACAGACCGTAGCGCTGTGAATCGATTTGGCGAAAACGCCGTAATCAGCGAAGACTCTGTGCGTCCGTCCAGCAGATCGCAAGCAAGCATGGCCGTCACCGGACTAAGCAAAATGCCATTGCGATAGTGTCCCGATGCCATAATGGCGGAGGGCTTGCCCTCGACGCTTCCGATCAGCGGCAGTCCATCCATGGTGGCAGGCCGGAGTCCCGCCCAGCGATGAGCCGTGTTCTTGTCTGTCAGATGAGGCAGCCAGCGCTCGCTTGCACGGATCAGCCTCTCGATGCCTCTATCCGTAACCGAGGAATCGAATCCAGCAACATCTTCAGAAGCTCCGCAGACGATCCGGCCCATCGGCTTGTTCACCCAATAAGCCTGACTGGAGAAGATCATATGGCGCAAATCATCGGGCATGCTTTCATAGGAGCAAATTTGCCCGCGGATGGGATGAATCGGAAGAGAAATGTTCAGCCAGCGCTCCAGCGCGCCTGACCAAGCCCCTGAGCAAATAACAATTCGATCGGCGCTTATTGCGGGGATTCCGGCCATCCGCACGGTCACGCCGGATGCTTCATGGAATGCCAGATCGAGCAGCTCTCCGGCATAATCGTATAGCTTCACGCCGAGCTTGCGGCATGCTGTCTCCAGCGCCGCTACGAGACCTGGCGCATAGATATGGCTCTCTTCCGGGCAATATAGGGCAGCCGTAATCTCATGCGACAGCCCCGGCTCCAGCTCCCGCAACGCAGCCCCCTCGACCAGCTCCGCCTTTGCCCCCCATTCATTATGCCATCTTATTCTGGACCATAAGGGAAACAGATCCGCTTCATGCCGGAAGACGTTCAAGCTGCCGCTTCTGACCCAGTCGGTCGACATGCCGGAGTATGCCTCTACCTTCTCAACCCACGGCTTATACAGATTCAGGCTTTGCAAGCATAACCGGAAGAAGGCATCCGGCTGATCTGTATTCTCCGAATAAGGAGCCAGCATGCCAGCCGCAGCGCCCGATGCCTGGCCTCCGAAGTTACCGGCTTCCAGTACAATAACCCGATAGCCCCTTAGAGCTGCTTCGAATGCGCAAGACAAGCCGATAATGCCGCCGCCTAGCATAATGACCGATTGCGGCATTAACAGCCCTCCCCTTTATAACTTAAGGGAGTATGCTGGAATAAGGAGCCGGCGGGATCGCTGCTTGCCGATGCGTATTTCTTCTTCGGTATTCTGCCCGCCTCGCTTGCCAGCCGTCCCGCCTCAATCGCCATGGCAAAGGCTTGCGCCATCTTGACCGGGTCCTTTGCCTTGGCTACAGGCGTATTCGCCAGAATGGCCGAAGCGCCCAGTTCCATCGCTTCCGCTGCATCCTTCGGCGATCCGATGCCGGCATCTACAATGATCGGCACTCTTGCATCCTCGATAATCAGTCCCAAGTGATACGGATTTAGCAAGCCGAGTCCTGTGCCAATGGGCGAAGCGCCAGGCATAACCGCTGCAGCGCCCGCTTCTTCAAGCCGCTTGCATAGAATGGGGTCGTCAGATGTATAGGGCAGCGCAACAAATCCTTCATTTGCTAAAATATCCGTAGCTCTCAGCGTCTCGATCGGATCGGGCAGAAGCGTCACCGGACTGCCGCTAATCTCGATCTTGATCCAATTGCCAAGGCCTGCGGCACGTGCCAGTCTCGCAATCCGTACCGCTTCCTCCGCCGTGCTTGCGCCGGATGTATTCGGCAAATAGTGGAGCCCCCTCTCCCCCAGATGCTGCAGGATTGAGTCGTCTTCATAGCTGTCCAGATCTACCCGCCGCACCGCAAAGGTGATCACTTCCGCTCCGGATGACTCCAATGCCTGCTGCATGACAGCCGGGCTCGGGAACCGTCCCGTACCGAGAAAAAAACGTGAACGCAGCTCCTTCCCTCCAAGCCGGAAGACAGCCGAATCGTACTTTGCCGTCATGCGATCAGCCCCCTCCAACAAACTGTATCAATTCGACATCCGCTTCCGGTTCAATAGCCGTATCCGCCCACATGCCTTTCGAGACGAGAGCGCCGTTCAGCTCGGCGACAATCCGCTTATGGCTTTGACCAAGCTCCCTCACCAACTCTTCCAAATTGCCTGCCGAAGTATGGCGTGTCTCTCCGTTCAGTCTGATGGTGACTGTTCTTCTCTCCTTTGTTTTGCAACGGGCTATCTTGTCTAAAAAGGAGCGGCATGCGGCAGCGGGATCTTCACTGCCGACAATGGCGGACACGGCGCATAGGCGTCGAGCGCCCGCTTCCAGCACCAAGTCGGCATTGTCAAGCGTAATGCCGCCGATTGCCACGAACGGAATGCCAATATGCGCTGCAGCCTCCGATACATAGGAGGTCGATACCGCTGCTCTTCCCGGCTTCGTATTCGTCGGATATACGGGACCTACGCCGATATAATCCGCTCCGTCCCGCTCCGCCTTCAGCGCTTGCTCCAGGCTGTGGGTCGATACCCCTATCAGCTTGCCGGGACCCAGCAGCTGGCGAGCCTCCGCCATCGGCATATCGTCTTGGCCGATATGTACGCCATCCGCACCGACCTGAATGGCGATATCGACGTAATCATTTACAATGAACGGAACACCGTACGCTCTGGTCAGCTTCCGCAGCGCCGTCGCTTCGTGAAGCACTTCCTCCCGCGAGCCTGTCTTATTGCGAAGCTGCAGCATTCCAGCACCGCCAATCAGCGTCTGCTCCATCACCTCAATCAAATCTCTGCCAGGATAATTGGCAGAAGCGGTGATGACGTACAGCTCAAAGTCGCTCCACTGTCTCTCTATCACGTTTTTGCCTCCTCTGTTGCCATCGCTTTCGGATCGGCCAAGTAAGACGCGCATAGCTGAAGCGCTCTAGCAGGATCGGCGACGCCCTGCACCAATACGCGACCATCCGGGAACAGCACCAATCGCTCGCCCTCCGGCAGCAGTACCTTAAGCAAATAGCGATTTGCCTTGTATTCATATCCCCGACGTTCGAATGTATCTCTCCACTGATCCAATTGGAACGATGCCTGGAGCGTCACCTGGACAGAATCTCTGCCGCAAAGCGCAACGGCCGCGTTATGCACCCAGTTGGATGCATGGGAGCCGGTATCCCTATTCCTTTCTGCCTGCCCATCCCGAATGGATGCATCTATCCACTGCGTGCCCGCTTCGCCAGCATGCGCGCCACATACGCGGCATCCCGGCGAGCAACCGGGCAACGCGGACTCGCGAACGGAAAAGTCCCACAGATCTGCAGTAATCCAGCTTTTGCGAACAGCGGCTCGATTCCCGCTTAACCATTTGATCGCTTCGACCGCCTGCAGCGACGCTACAAATTCAACAGCGGCGGACAAGACGCCAGCGGTATCGCAATTCTGGCCTTCATCCGCTTCCGCATCGTCTCCGATCAAGCAGCGCAAGCATGAAGTCTCGCCTGGAACAAGCACAGCGCTCATCCCCTCTGCTCCAGCAATGCCTCCATAGACAAACGGAATGTTGCGCGCAAAACACGCTTCGCTCAGCAGCAGCCTCGTTGCCGTGTTGTCCGTTCCGTCCAGCACCAAATCCGCTCCATCCATCGCGATCGCTAGATTGCCGATATTCACATCCATCACAAGCGCTTCGATGTCGATGCTTCCGTTAATGGCGCGCAGCTTCTCCGCCGCCGCTACCGCCTTGGGGAGCGCGGCCAGCGCATCCGCTTCATGGAAGAGCACCTGCCGCTGAAGGTTGCTGGGCTCCACGTAATCGCGATCGGCGATTCGCACCTTGCCCACACCAGCCCTTGTCAAATGCTGGGCCAGCGAGGCGCCGAGCGCCCCGCAGCCTACGACAAGCGCCTGTGCCTTCGCCAGACTCGCCTGACCCTTCGGCCCGATTGGGGCGAACCGAATTTGCCTGTCATACCGATCCGCCCATATTCCATTTGCTTGCTTATGCATAGATCGAGCTTCCTGCCGCCTTGAACGCTTCCGACTTCTCCTTCATGCCGGCTTCGATCGCCTCTGTCGTCTCCATTCCGTTCTGTGCGGCGTATTCCCGGATGTCCTGCGTAATGCGCATGCTGCAAAACTTCGGTCCGCACATGGAGCAGAAGTGTGCAGACTTCGCCGCCTCCGCAGGCAGCGTCTCATCATGGTAGGACATCGCTCTCTCCGGATCGAGCGACAGATGGAACTGGTCGCGCCAGCGGAATTCGAAGCGGGCTTTGGACAAGGCATCATCCCGTACTTTCGCACGCGGATGCCCTTTGGCCAGATCAGCCGCATGCGCTGCGATCTTGTACGTAATAACCCCTTCCTTCACATCCTCCTTGTTCGGCAGGCCCAGATGCTCCTTCGGCGTTACATAGCAGAGCATCGCGGTGCCGAACCAGCCGATCATAGCCGCGCCGATGGCAGACGTAATATGATCATAACCTGGCGCAATATCTGTCGTCAGCGGACCCAGCGTATAGAATGGCGCCTCGTCGCATACGGCTAGCTGCCGGGTCATATTTTCCTGAATAAGATGCATCGGCACATGGCCCGGTCCTTCGATCATCACCTGCACATCATGCTTCCATGCGATTTTCGTCAGCTCGCCAAGCGTGTCCAGCTCTGCGAATTGGGCTTCGTCGTTGGCATCCGCAATCGATCCGGGACGGAGACCGTCACCTAGAGAGAAGGACACATCGTATTGCTTCATGATCTGGCAAATTTCCTCGAAGTGCGTATACAGGAAGTTTTCCTGATGATGCGCCAGACACCAGGCAGCCATAATCGAGCCTCCGCGCGATACGATGCCTGTCACCCGCTTCGCCGTGAGCGGAATATAGCGCAGCAGCACCCCCGCATGAATGGTAAAGTAATCCACGCCTTGCTCCGCCTGCTCGATCAGCGTATCCCTGAATACTTCCCAGCTAAGAGCCTCCGCTTGGCCGTTCACCTTCTCCAATGCTTGATAAATCGGCACCGTTCCGACCGGTACAGGGGAGTTGTTGACGATCCATTCCCTCGTCGTATGTATGTTTTTGCCGGTGGACAGGTCCATGATCGTATCGGCGCCCCAGCGGGTTGCCCAGGTCATTTTCTCCACTTCCTCCTCAATCGAGGACGCGACGGCGGAATTGCCAATATTCGCATTAATCTTGACGTGGAAGCCTCTGCCGATAATCATCGGCTCACTCTCCGGATGATTGATATTGGCCGGAATGATAGCGCGGCCAGCTGCTACCTCATCTCTGACGAAAGCCGGGGACATTCCCTCCCGGATCGCGATGTATTCCATCTCCGGCGTTATGATTCCCTGACGGGCATAATGAAGTTGTGTAACGTTGCGTCCTTCCTTGGCCCGCAGAGGCCGGTGCGACAAGTTCGGGAACAGCTCCGCTCCCTTCTCGCGCACCCTCTCCTCCGTAGTGAACCCGTTATCCTCCGGACGCACTTCCCGGCCATCATAGCGCTCTACATCGAGGCGGCCTGTAATCCAAGATTCGCGCAGCTTCGGCAAGCCGGCACGCACATCAGCCTCATAGGAGGTATCGGTATAAGGGCCGCTTGAATCATAGACGAGCACGGGCTCATTCACCAGCTCTTCTCCATTTCTTCCTTGAGTTGGCGTTAGTGCGATTTCTCTCATCGGCACTGCTATCGTCGGATTCGAACCTTGCACATAGACTTTCCGGCTACCCGGCAATGGTGTAGTCAACATAACAAAAAACCTCCTAAATGGAATAATGGAATTCCACCTGGAGGCATACACAGACATATAAGAAAGTTAGAGGACGCTGCAGCGAACATCGTCCTATGAATGATCGCAGGCTCAGCCGATGAGGCGTGAAGCGCAGTTCAACATACATCCATACACGATACCGCTCGCGATATATTCGGCTGGCATAAGCATTGCCGATTGTCCCACTTTCCTACGCTGGCATGACCCAGATCAGGTTCAAAGGGACCAAAGCAAATGCTTTATCTCAGCCTTACGGCGCCCCTAGTGGATTTCCTTGTTAGACTATAACGCTGAATGACAACGGGTGTCAACCTCTGGTTACAGTTTGATTTTTTGCTGGAACAGGCCCGCCTGCCTCGCCGCCATATAGACAATGACGACCAAAGGACCGATGAAGACGCCGATCACACCGACCAGCTTGAAGCCGACATAAAGGCTGATCAGTGCAGACAAAGCGCCGATTCCGATGGAATCGCCCAAAATTTTCGGCTCAATAATGCGGCGGAATACCGTAATGAACAGGAACAGCACAATAAGCCCGACACCCGTGAACAGATCGCCGGTCAAGATGAGATACGATGCCCATGGGACAAGAACGGAGCCGGTTCCCAGAATCGGCAGAATATCGACGACAATGATAAGCAGCGCGATCGCCATCGGATATTTCACATCCAGAATCAGCAGTCCCGCCAGCGATATGATGTACGTCAACCCGCTCAAAATAATTTGCGAACGGAGAAATCCGAAAATCGATTTTCTCAGATTGTTCAACACCTGATCGACCTGCGATCGGGAAGATTCATCGAAGAACGACAGAACCGATGCTTTCATCGTATTCAGGCTGAAGCTGAACATGTAGACTGCAACGAGGAATACGATGAAGAAGATAAACATGCCAGGCAGTGTAGATGCAAATGCCACCACGGTCGACGAAAGCTTGCCAACCACCGATGTGATCGTATCCGTCAGCTTAAGTAAATAATTTTCCAGCGTTGCTATCGCATCTGGCGGCATGTTCTGATACAAGCCTCTTGCATCGACAAGCAGCTGATCGACAAATTCATTCGCATTCTCGAAGTAATGCGGCACCTTCTCAAGGAAAGCGATCAGCTCCGCAATGATCTTGATGCCGAGCAAGACGATGAGTCCGAGCAGGATAACCGTAAATAGCGTACTGGATATAATAGCTGCGACAAGCCGATTCACTTTTAGCCGCTTCATAAAAAATCCGTTCAACGGCTCAAGGAATATCGCCACGACTAGTGCCAGCAAGAACGGTGCCCCGACCGTAAACATCAAATAGATCAGGAACAGACCGACTGCAATCAGTACAATCGCTCGAATGGACATACCGTACCCCTCCTCTCTTAAGTTCTATTCAAGTATGGCACTTCTCATGTGAAAATTAACATCCTTGTAATACATATCTTTGACAAGCAGATTCGGCCCGCAGCATGATGCAGCCGGACAATGGCAATTCACCCCTTGAGCCAGCGGATGCTGCAGCCATCTGTCGAATATATCGTCAAGCCTCGAATCGGCAATATTGCCGAAGGAAGGCACGTCGGAGAAATCGGTCACGTAAACATCGCCGGAAAACAAATTGACGTTCAGCCGGTTCCGTCCATCGGGATCGTTCCGAACCGTTACGTTCCGCTCATTAGCCAGACGCGTGAGCAGCTCACGCTCTCCCTTGTCGTCGCTGCAATGATAGAAGGGCAGTGTCCCGAACAGCATCCACACATGGGGATCGCGGTTATCAAGAAGAAGCTCAATGGAGCGGCGCATCTGTTCTCTCGTGATGACAGGCAGATCCTTGGCGAACGAACTCGGATACATCGGATGGACTTCATGACGCTGGCAGCCCATCTCAACGATCAACTGATGAATTTCATCTATTTTGTCATGCGTGCGATAATTAATCATGGATTCGGCCGATACAAGCACGCCCGCTTCGCTCAATCTGCGCGCATTGTCAATCATTCGGTCATATAGCTTCGCTGCCGCATCACGCGACACGCTATGTCCCGCTTTGGCGAAGCCGATCTGATGGAAATCATCCGCATTCGTGTAATTGAACGAGATGTGCATCACATCCAGATAGGGAGCAAGCTGCTCATATCGGCTGTACGGCAACGTCACGTTGGAGTTGATTTGAGAGCGTACGCCTCGGCTTCTGGCGTATTTCAAGAGCGGAACCATATAGTCCTTTACGGTTCGGTCCGAGAATGTCGGCTCGCCGCCCGTAATGCTGATCGTCTCCAGATGCTCCACTTCCTCAAGCCGGAGAATCATATCCTGAATCGGAATTTTATCCGGCTCCGCCATTACAAGCGTATCGCCCACGGCACAGTGCTCGCATCTCATATTGCACAGATTCGTGACCGTCATCTCCACGCTGGTCAGTCGATGGCTTCCGTACTTATGAAGAGAACGGATCGGGTCCCACGGATCATTCTTGGGGGTTAACGGGGCAAGCTGATGGACAGCGGGGCCTCGGTATTGGTCATTTTCTGTATGTAGCATGTTCATCTTGTTCAACACCTGACTTCTTAATCTCGTAATAACGCATCTCTACCATTGTAATGTCAGACGGTAAAGGAAGCAAATAAAGAAAAGCGCTAGCGAACCTTTCGAAGATGAACAACCGCATTAGATCCGATACCCTCGGAAAACGAATCAATTGCGGCAAAGAAAAAGGAGCCTTGCGGCCCCTCCCTAATCCTATCCAAATGTGTCAAATGCCGGATACAAGCGGCACATTCTGATCCTCATCGTTCACACCGGTTATCATGACGGTAAGCTGCTTCGACAGATCCACCTCATAAGGAACTTTTAGCTCCTCGCCACCTTCATTGTACAAGACCCGTACAATAGGCCGATGCGGATAACTATTGTTCAAGTCGACGACTACGCCTCTCTCGCCCGTATGCAGCTTGACGGAAATGCCAATCGGATAGATCGCTACCTTATCGCGGAACAGTTGCAGCATACGCTGCTCGTACAGCGTTCCTGTGCCGGCATACAGCCTCTCCATCGCATCGTGAGGGAGCATCGGCGCACGATAGACACGGTTGGTCGTCATCGCGTCATAGGAGTCGACAAGGCCGATCCACTTCGCATAATCATGAATCTCGTTGCCCTTGATGCCTCTCGGATACCCGCTTCCATCCAGCCGCTCATGATGCTGGAATGCGCAATGCGCAACCAGCAGCGGCAGATTCGGTTCATCCTTGAGCAGCTCATAGCCAAGCTGCGCATGCCGCTTCATCATCTCGAACTCGTTAACGCTGAGGTTGCCCGGCTTCGTGAGCACATTCGTCGAAATTTGTGTCTTGCCGATATCATGAAGCAGCGCTCCCATGCCGAGCGTCATGACTTCTTCCCGTGAATACCCGTTCGACAGGCCAAGCAGCGTCGTATAGACGCATACATTCAGCGAATGCTGGAACAAATAGTGGTCCACGGTCCCCATGTTCATCAGCATGATCATGGCGTCTTTATGATTGGACAAGTCGTCCATAATGGAATTCATTAAGTTCTTGAACGGCTGGGCGATATAGGGATACGTCACGCCTTTCCGGTGCTTGGGACGATCCATCATCTCGCGGAAACTCGTGCGGATTTCCTTAATGGCCATCCGGAACGTATCCTCGCTAATGATAGGCGCCACCTCAACATCCGCCGTTCTTGGATCTTCAATGTATACATATTGAACGCCACATTGCTCGAGCCGAGCAATGAGACGTGTCGTTAACTCCATATGATTGCTAAGAAGGACGATACCGTCTTCGGAAAAAATCTTCTTGGCCAGCTTCATCCCAGGCGCGCACTGCGAAATCGGTAGCAAACGCATTTTCTCGGTCCTTCCCCTTTATGTCGTCAATACAATATTTATCGGAGTAAACCGCTTTTAATGTTAATTTACGTGAAAATGCGCAATTTTTCAACCATTATATCCTAATTTTTCGACAGAAAACGCCAATATATCGTTTTTTTACGACATTTTCACCCGATTGGCCGCCATCTAGGCTGATTGCAGCAAGCCAAGGCGCTCTCGGATAAGAGTTCGCCGGCTATCACATCCCGGATAAACTCGGGCAAAAAGAAGCTGTAGCTCTCTCCATTAGCCAGAGATTCATATCCCGCCCTGAAGCTGAACATGTCGATGGAGCCAACCGAATAGACCCTCTCATCCTGGAACGGCTCACCGCCCACTTCCATATGTAGAATTCGATTCATAGGCGGACAACTCGCATCGTAAGTGATCGACAGCCCGTCTACGGCAAGCATGCCCAGCACCTCGCCCCTGAATCCGAAGCCTCTGATCGGCTTATATACGAACTCGCTCAAGAGCGACTGCTCCAGCGCTTCGCGCAGATGCGCCCCTGCTATCATCATCCGGCATGGATTAATGGGAGACGGGCATAGCGCGTGTAGCTCCCCTGCCGATACGTCGCCAATGGCCAAGCCGCCAAGCAATTGCCCGGCATTGACCAGTCCGATCTCCGCCTCGGCTAATCGGCGCAGCCCTGCCGCAAGCAGATTGGGAAGCGCCGATTCCCGATCCACCCGCGCAGGCAGCGGATGGTCGAGCGTGGCGAGCACCTTGCCAAGCCGAAGCTTTGCTTCCTCTCCATACGCGCTAATAATCGCTTCCGCCTCCGGCCGCTCCGCATACGCTCCCGTCGGAAGACAGCAGGCGCTGAAGACCGGCTTGCCTGTTGCGGAATCTATCCGAATCTCCACCCGCCCGATATAATCCCCGAACTTGCCGGCGGCGCATATCGTCGTCTCTCCCATGACTATGGGCTCCTCAAGCAGATGATGGGTATGCGCGCCCAGAATCAAGTCGATGCCCGGAACCTCTTCCGCCATCTGGCGGTCAAGCGGCAAGCCAAGATGGGACATCACGACCATGACATCGCAGCGGCTTCGCAGCAGGCTTACCTGCTCCCGGATCGCTTCAAGCGGTGCAGTCGTCGTCCATCCTAGCAGCTTGTAGAACGGATGAAAATTAGCCGTAGCTCCGACCAAACCGATACTCAGGCCGTTTTTCTCCAGAATGATGCCGGGCTGCATCCAGTCCGGTCTCTCTCCTGTGCTGTCCAGCGTCATATTGGCGCACACGACCGCAAATCGAGAAGGAGAGCTGTACAATTCATGAAGGGCTGCGCCCGTATATGTCAGCCCTTCGTTATTGCCCAGCGTGATCGCTTCATAGCCCGCTTCCTGGAGCAGCGCCAGATTCACTCTGCCCTCGCTGCCCTCCGTCTCCATTCTCATACGATCCATATGATCACCGATATCAACAGCCAGTACGCGGTGAGCCCCCATTACTCTGCGCTCGTCGGCAATGATTGCGGCGATGCGGGCGGCGTTCTCCAACCGGCTATGAATATCATTGCTGTGCAGAAGCACCACTTGTGCTTGCATGGCTTCCGTCAACTTCAACCAGCCTCCCTATTGCAACCCTATGATCCCGCTTCTACATTCATAAGCTCCCGCTGACACCAACCCTTGCCCGGTTGCAGCAGCCGTCAGCCTCCGATTTGTGACATGCGCCGCTCCGTCGGAACATGAGACAGCGCCGTATCCGCCAGCTTGGCCGCCATCTCATGATTTTCCGGCTTAATATCCATGGCCTTGGCGAACATCTCCGTCATTGCCGCAGTGTCGCCCAAAGCCCCCTTCACATTAAGCTCATCCATCCAATACAGGCATGGCTTCAAGCTGCCGTCAGCCGTCAACCGCAGCCGGTTGCAGCTCTTGCAGAAGTGATCGGAGATCGGATGAATCAGACCGAAGGAACCGACGCCACCCTTGATTTCCCAGTCCTCCGACGGTCCGTTCCCTTTCACATCTTCGCGCCTTGCGATGGAATAACGTTCACTCGCGATTTCCAATACGCGGGACAACGGCAAATAGTGGTTTCTCCAGTTATCATCCGCATGGCCTATCGGCATATATTCAATAAACCGGACATGAAGCGGCTTTTCGTACGCCATCCTCAAAAACTCCGTAATTTCGTCTTCATTCACATTTTTCAGCAGCACGCAGTTCAGCTTGATGGGATGAAAGCCAGCCTCTGCCGCCGCTTCTATGCCTTCCAGTACTCTCCTCAGCTCGCCGCGCCTCGCGATGAAAGCGAATCTGCCCGGATCGAGTGTATCGAGACTAATATTAACACGGGTCAGCCCCGCTTCCTTCAGCGCTTGCGCCTGCTTTGCCAGGAATACCCCATTGGTCGTGAGCGCAATATCTTCAATGCCGGGAATGCCCGACAGTCTGGCTATCAGCTTAGGCAAGTCCGGCCTAACAAGCGGTTCGCCCCCTGTAATCCGAAGCTTCGTAATGCCAAGCGATGCTCCAACCTCTACGACTTCAGCAATCTGATCGTACGTAAGCAGATGGGAAGCTTCCGTGAATGCCACGCCTTCCTCTGGCATGCAGTAGACGCAGCGCAGATTGCAGCGATCCGTTACCGAGATCCGCAAATAATTATGCGTTCGACCAAAGCGGTCCTTAAGTGCTTTCATGCTGCTCGCTCCCTTCTATCGTACCTACAAGCATAACATTTTTTTTCGTTCTATGGTATTCTAGAGACAACTGAACGTCATACATTCGAGAGGTTTACATACATGGAATTTCATTGGAAAATCAAGCTTTTTGCCGGTTTGCAGGAGCGTCTTGCAGCCCCCCAGCTGATGCTGGCTTTGCCGGAGGAGCAGCTGACCGTCAGGGAGCTGAAAGAACGACTGGCCAGCGTCCATCCTGAGCACGCTGCCATCCTCTCCATCTCGTTCGTCGCCCGCAATCATACGTACGCTGCGGATGAGGCCATTGTGCGTGCAGAGGACGAGCTGGCTCTGCTGCCGCCTGTCTCTGGGGGCGAAGATACGGTACAGGATAGCCTCCAGTCTGGAGATAAGGAGCTCTATATCGTGACAGCAGATGCCCTACATTCGGATGATGTGCTGCGCAAAGTCATCACAAAGGACCATGGCGCTTCCATTGTATTCGTGGGCACAACAAGAGAATGGACACAAGGGCAGCAGACCGTCCGGCTGGAATACGAGGCCTATGAGCCTATGGCTGTTGCCATGATGCGCCAGATCGGCGATGAGATTGCCGCTCGTTGGCCCGGAGCCCTATGCGCCATCAGTCATCGTACCGGCATTGTTGAGCTAGCGGAGATTAGCGTCGTTATCGCAGTCTCTGCCCCTCACAGAGAGAGCTGCTATGAAGCTAGCCGCTATGCGATCGAACGTCTGAAACAGGTCGTTCCGATATGGAAAAAAGAAATTTGGGCAGATGGCTCTGAGTGGAAGGGCCATCAGCAAGGGCCTTGGAATCCGACCGTTCCTTTGCCGGAATAACAGGAGGGGCAATCATGACAGACCATTCACAACCGTTCCATACAATCGCCGGGCAACCTGCTGACGCACGATCCTCTATCGAAGATCGATATTCGAGACAGATTCGGTACAGCCGCATCGGACTGGATGGTCAAGAACGGCTTCAGCGCGCCCGAATCGCCATCGTTGGCATGGGGGCGCTTGGCTCCGTGCTTGCCCAGCACCTGGTACGGTCGGGCGTTGGCTATACCCGCCTTATCGATCGCGATATTGTGGAGTGGAGCAACCTGCAGCGGCAGATGCTCTATACCGAGCAGGATGCAGAGAGACTGCTCCCGAAGGCTGCTGCAGCGGCAGAGCATTTGAGAGCCATTAATAGCTCTGTCATCGTAGAACCGGTCATGGTTGATTTGAACTCGGCCAACGCGTGCCAATGGCTTGGAGATGTCGATCTGATACTGGATGGTACAGACAACTTCTCTGTCCGCTACCTAATTAACGATTACAGTCTGAAGTCGGGCACCCCGTGGATCTACGGCGGCGCGGTAGGCGCAACTGGCATGACCCTGACGGTTGTTCCGCATGAGACACCCTGCTACCGCTGCTTATTTCCCGAGCCGCCCGCTCCAGGCGCTACGGATACCTGCGAGACGGCGGGCGTCCTATCGCCGATTGTGGATATTATTGCCTCAATTCAGGCGGCTGAAGCGATTAAGCTGTTATCTGGCAATCGGGATGCCCTCCATCGCACGCTCTTTCAAGTAGATCTTTGGAATCATGCTTGGCTTCCAGTCCATATTAGCGAAGCACGGAAGGACGATTGTCCAGCATGCCGAAATCAGCGATATGAGTTTCTGGATGAGCAGCGCCGCGAGACGCTCGCCACCGCTCTCTGCGGCCGCCAGTCTGTGCAGCTATCTCCCGGCCAATCCGCTTGTCTAGACCTGGATGCTATGGCTCAGCGACTATCTGAGACAGGTCAAGTCTATCAAAATCCCTATCTTCTCAGGCTGAATTTATCCGGCGGCATGACCTTTGTTTTATTCTCCGACGGACGCGCTATCGTCCAAGGGACCGAAGATTTGGCAAAGGCAAGGTCGATTTACGCCGAATTATTAGGTAATTAGTTGCATTTGTCAGTCCCTCATATTGCCATTGTGTGAATAGATTGCTACTATTAAAAGGAATTATGCTGCATAGGGCTTACATACTACTGTTTAATAGATAATAATTATTAGAGGTGTCTCTATGAGGATTCATGTAACAGATTTGGTAGACGGAGACCAACTTAGCCGCGATATCTTTAATAATTACGGGCTGCATGTGCTCTCCAAGGGAACATTAGTGACAAAAGCAGAAATTTCTCGCCTGCTGCAGCATCAAATCGATTTTGTCGATGTGGAGGAACGTGTTCAAGGCAATAAGCGTTCCGGACGAACGATCGAGTCAACGGTCAATCCGAAGTGGCTCCCTAAAGTGCAACCTATCTATGAAAACGCAGTCAAAAGCTTCGAGAAGTTTTTCTCCTCCGCCGTGCAATCCGGCAAGGTAGATGATGATGAAGTATCCGCCGTACTGCAGCCCCTCCTGCAAAACTTGCAATTGGAACGGGATGTTGTTTCCATGCTATTGCTGCTCAATACGTCCGATAATTATACGTATCAGCACTCCGTGCAAGTAGGCATGCTCTCTTATTACCTGGCCACTTGGCTTGGGTATTCGGCTGCAGAATCGGCCATGATCGGCAAAGCCGGTTTTCTTCACGACATCGGCAAATGCAGGATTGACGATGCGATCTTGAACAAGCCAGGCAAGCTGTCAAACGAAGAATTCGACGAAGTAAAGCGTCATACGGAATACGGTCATGACATTATCCTTCAATCCTTCGAAGACTCCATGCTGGCTGTGGGAGCTCTGCAGCATCATGAGCGGATGGACGGAAGCGGTTACCCGAACGGACTCAAGGGGGATGAGATTCATCCGATATCGAAGATTATAGCGGTCGTCGATATTTACAGCGCAATGATCTCTGCGAGAGTCTATCAGAAGGAACGCGATCTTCTGTACGTACTTAGAGAGCTTCATAGACTGAGCTTCTCACAGCTCGATCCGGTAACGACGCATACCTTCATCAAGCATATGATTCCGAACTTTATTGGCAAGCATGTTCAACTAAGCAACGAAGTGACGGGACATGACGAACTGGGCATTATCGTCATGACGCATCCGGCGGAATTTTTCCGTCCGCTCGTTCAGATCGGCGACCAATTCCTGGACCTTACGATCGAGCGCGACTACGAAATTAAGCACGTCTATATTTAATCGTTACATAATTGAAAGCCCTGCCGCCCTTACAAGGGAGCAGGGCTTTTTGGATAACAAAAAAAGCGCCGAACGGCGCTTTTTTACTACAGGTTCGATACGTGTGGCGGATGCGGATAGTTAGCAGGAGCTGACTTCTTAGCAGCTGTAACCATCAACAAGATACCCGTAATAATATGTAGGGCCATACCTACGAATGGAATCCATGCTACAACGGAAGTAACGATGCCTAGTATAGATCCATACTTAGGCTCTTTGTTACTAGCCGATAGGATTAACGTCACAACGTGAAGAATCAGCATAATTCCTAATGGGACATACGCAGTACTGAGAATGAAAGCTCCACCGATAAGCGGAATTCCCAGCAGAATTTCAAAAGATCCTGTAACCCATTTCATTACTCTAGATCCAGTCATGTAGTTCTCACCTCCCAAGGAAAATAGTACCACTTATGTATGCTTTACTAATATAGCAGATTAATTTGTAAGTTTCCATATCATTTTGTCGATTTTGTGAAAATTTTTTCTTGATGCAAAAAAAATACGTGCCCGGTATCCCGGACACGCATTCTTCGATTATATCGATTAGCCGATGGAGCCTTCCATCTCAAACTTGATGAGACGGTTCATCTCTACCGCGTATTCCATTGGCAATTCTTTGGTGAATGGTTCGATGAAGCCCATAACGATCATTTGAGTCGCTTCGTCCTCCGACAAGCCGCGGCTCATCAGGTAGAACAACTGATCCTCAGACACTTTCGATACGGTTGCTTCATGCTCCAGTGTAATGTTGTCGTTCAGGATCTCGTTGTACGGAATTGTATCCGACGTCGACTCGTTATCCAGAATAAGCGTATCGCATTTGATGTTCGCTTTCGCGCCATCGGAGTTGCGTCCGAACGATGCCAGACCGCGGTACGTTACTTTGCCGCCATGCTTACTGATCGACTTGGATACGATCGTAGAGCTTGTGTCAGGCGCCAGATGCGTCATTTTCGCGCCGGCGTCCTGATGCTGGCCTTTGCCCGCAACAGCGATCGACAGAACCATGCCTTTTGCACCGCGTCCTCGCAGTACAACAGCCGGATATTTCATCGTCAGCTTGGAGCCGATGTTGCCGTCAATCCATTCCATTTGCGCGTTCTCGTCCGCAACTGCACGTTTGGTAACGAGGTTGTAGATGTTCGGCGCCCAGTTCTGAATCGTCGTATAGCGAACGCGGGAATCCTTTTTGCAAAGAATCTCTACGACTGCGCTATGCAGCGAGTTCGTGCTGTAGATTGGAGCTGTACAGCCTTCTACGTAGTGAACAGAGCTGCCTTCGTCCGCAATGATCAGCGTACGCTCGAACTGGCCCATGTTCTCCGAGTTGATACGGAAGTAAGCCTGCAGCGGGATATCACACTGAACGCCCTTCGGTACATAGATGAAGCTGCCGCCCGACCATACCGCGCTGTTCAGCGCCGCGAACTTGTTGTCGTTCGGAGGAATAATCGTGCCGAAGTATTCTTTCATCAGCTCCGGATATTCGCGAAGAGCTGTATCCGTATCGGTGAAGATAACCCCTTGCTTCTCCAGGTCTTCCTGCATGCTGTGGTAAACTACCTCGGACTCGTATTGAGCCGATACGCCTGCCAGGAATTTTTGCTCCGCTTCAGGAATGCCCAACTTGTCGAACGTTTCCTTAATTTCTTGCGGAACCTCTTCCCATGTCTTGCCTTGCTTCTCGGAAGGCTTGACATAGTACTGGATATCGTCGAAATCCAGATCGTCCAAATCCCCGCCCCAACGCGGCATTGCCATTTTGTAGAATTGCTCAAGCGATTTCAGGCGGAATTCCAGCATCCATTCCGGCTCATTCTTCATCTCGGAGATCGTACGGACGATTTCCGGAGTCAGACCTTTACCCGATTGGAATATCGCCTTATGCTCGTCGCGAAAACCGTATTTATATTCTTCCATTTCCGGCATCGATTTAGCCATTCATCTCACTCCTTGTTTTGATTTTCAATTCCTTTGCGCAATGCGTTCCACGCAAGTGTCGCGCATTTGATGCGTGCAGGAAATTTATTCACGCCAGACAGCGCCTCAATATCCTCATTTTCCTCGAACTCGACTGGCTCGCCCTTCATAAGTGCGGAGAATTTCTCCGCCATTTGAATGGCCGAATCGAATGACTGTCCCTTCACGGCTTCCGTCATCATCGATGCGGAGCTCATGCTGATGGAGCAGCCTTCGCCCGTGAACTTGGCGTCCACGACCTTGCCGTCCACAACCTGAAGCTGCAAGGAGATGCGATCTCCGCAGGTCGGGTTGTTCAGGTTGATCGTAACCGCCTCATCCGCAAGCGTTCCGCGATTGCGAGGATTTTTGTAATGGTCCATAATCACTCTGCGATACAAATCATCCAATTGCATGACCGAAGAACTCCTTTGTTTGAATTAGGCCGTCGGTTAGGCGATCGATGTCCTCTTCGGTATTGTACAGATAAAAGCTTGCTCTAGCCGTCGCCGATACATTCAGCCAGCGCATCAGCGGCTGGCAGCAATGGTGGCCCGCTCTGACCGCAATGCCCTTCGAATCCAGCACGGTAGCGACATCGTGAGGATGCACATCATCCAGATTGAACGTGACAAGCCCGACACGATTCTCCTTCGGCCCGTAGATGGTTAACCCGTCAATCGTCGACAGCTTATCGTAAGCATATGCCGCAAGCTGCTTCTCATGACGGTCAATCTCATCCATTCCGATGCTCTCCAGGAAATCGATCGCGGCGCCCAGTCCTACCGCGGCGGCAATCATCGGCGTGCCACCCTCAAAACGATAAGGTATTTCCTTCCACGTGGATTCGTACAGCTCTACGAAATCAATCATTTCGCCGCCGAACTCAATGGGCTCCATTCCGTTCAGAAGGTCCTTCTTGCCGTATAGAGCGCCAATACCGGTCGGACCACACATTTTATGGCCTGAGAATGCATAGAAGTCTACGCCCAGCTCCTGAACGTCCACCCGCTTATGAGGCGTGCTTTGCGCGCCGTCTACGACCATAATAGCGCCGTTGCGATGGGCAATGGCTGCAATCTCCTTGATCGGGTTCACGACACCCAACACGTTCGATACGTAAGTGACCGATACGACCTTCGTATTCGGTGTAATCGTATTCTCCACATCCGCAAGCGAGATGGTGCCGTCCGGCTGAAGCGGAATATATTTGAGCGTTGCGCCTGTCGCTTTGGCAGCCTGCTGCCATGGAATCAGGTTGCTGTGATGCTCCATCGGCGTAATTACGATTTCGTCGCCTTCTCCGCAGACTGTCCTAGCATAACCCGAAGCGACGAGGTTAAGTGCAGTTGTCGTACCTCTGGTGAATATGATTTGCTCCGGCGTCTCCGCGTTCAAAAATGCGGCAACCTTCGCACGGGCGCCTTCATAAGCGTCCGTCGCCCTGGAACCAAGCGTATGAACGCCGCGATGGACGTTCGCATTATCCAGCTCGTAGTAACGTTTGACCGCATCAATGACGGAACGCGGCTTCTGAGAAGACGCCGCGCTATCCAGATAAACGAGCGGATGCCCGTTTATTTCTTGATGCAATATCGGGAATTGTTCCCGTATCGCATGTATATTCATCCCTCTAGCTTCCTTTCGAGCAAGCGCTGGAGCTGCGTCCGTACCGCCTCGACCGAAATCTCGGATACGACCGGAGCCAGGAATCCGTAAATAATTAACCGCTCAGCGTCTTGCCTGCTTATTCCTCTGGACATCAGGTAGTAGACTTGCTCAGGGTTGACTTGGCCTACGCTTGCTGCGTGGCCCGCTGTTACGTCGTCCTCGTCGATCAACAGAATCGGATTCGCGTCACCGCGCGCCTTAGGGCTGAGCATCAGAACCTTTTCAGTCTGTACGCCATTCGCTTTTGTTGCGCCATGCTCGATTTTCGTGATGCCGTTGATGATCGCCGACGCGGAATCCTTCATAACCGCGCGAGTAATCATGTTGCTGTCGGAGCTCTTGCCGAAGTGGACCGCTTGCGTCGTCAAGCTCATTTGCTGGGCGTTCTTGCCTACGCTAATGACCTTAACGTCGGAAGTAGAGCCTTGGCCATTCATAATCGACTTCGTGTCGGACAGCGTGTGGCCGTCGTTGAGATCGCCGATTACCCACTCTACGCGTCCGTCGTTCTCTACCACAGCACGGCGCAATGTCATATCCACGCCGCCTTCGCCAAGTGAATGAACAGATCCGAAGCGCACAAGCGCACCCGGCTTCACAAATACTTCAACGATAGAAGGATGCACGAATTCGCCTTTAATCGAGCCTTTGTCGGATACGACCGTGTCTACATAGGATACACGGCTATTGGCGTCAGCTACGATCAGAACATGCGGAGCGAATGTCGCTTCTGCCTTGTCATTGAACAAGATCGCTTGAAGCGGAAGCTCCACTTCTACGTTTTTCGGCACGTATACGAATACGCCGCCGTTCCATAGCGCTGCATGAAGAGCAGTCAGCTTGTCTTCGTCCTTCTTCACAGCCTGGAACAAATATTGCTGAACGAGATCGCCATGCTCCTTGCATGCCGTCTCCAAATCGGTGAAAATAACGCCTTTGGCTGCCAATTCAGCCGACAATTGCTTCCATACAGCACCGGAATTGTGCTGTACGATCAGATTCTCCGTACCTTCCGCGATCAGCTCCTGCACATTGGCAGGGAGATCAGCCAGCGAAGCCGCCGATGCGGACGCCTCATAGCTGCCTACAGCTGTCAGATTCCAGCGCTCGATGCGGACCTTCTCAGGCTTAGGCCATGGAAGCGTACCAGCAAGCTCCGCTGCTTCTCCGCGAAGCGCTACCAGCCATTCCGGCTCACCCTTGCCGCGAGCTAGCGTCTCGGCAGAACCGCGGTCGGTCGGAGTGGTTAGTTGTGTACTCATATCGTATGTCCCCCTTCTCCGATTAAGCCTGGCCTACGGTTTCGTCTGTAATGCCTAGTTCTTCCTTCACCCAATCATAACCTTCGTTCTCCAGGCGCTGAGCAAGCTCAGGACCGCCGGATTTCACGATGCGTCCTTGCATCATTACGTGAACGAAGTCCGGTGTAATATAGTTAAGCAAACGCTGGTAGTGCGTAATGATCAAGAAGCCGCGTTCTTCAGAACGCATAGCGTTCACACCGTTAGCAACGATGCGGAGAGCATCGATGTCAAGTCCGGAGTCGATCTCGTCAAGCACGACGATTTTCGGATCAAGCAGCATCATTTGAAGAATTTCGTTACGCTTCTTCTCGCCGCCGGAGAAACCTTCATTCAAGTAACGGTGCGCGAATTCAGGATTCATCTCCAACTCTTTCATTTTGCCTTCCATTTGGCGAATGAATTTGATCAGGGAAATTTCACTGCCTTCCTCGCGGCGGGCATTGATTGCGCTGCGCAGGAAGTCGGAGTTTGTTACGCCAGGAATTTCACTTGGATACTGCATCGCCAGGAACAGGCCTGCGCGTGCTCTCTCGTCTACTTCCATCTCCAGCAGGTCTTCACCGTCAATGGATGCGCTGCCTGCAGTCACTTCATATTTCGGATGACCCATCAGAGCCGAAGCGAGCGTACTTTTACCAGTACCGTTCGGTCCCATGATCGCATGGATTTCTCCGCCTTTGATCTCAAGGTTGATGCCCTTCAAAATTTCTTTTCCTTCGATCTCGGCTTTGAGGCCGTTGATGACAAATTGTGTTGCCATATTATACTGATCCCTCCAAGGTTGGTTTAATCGTAGATTAGGTAATTTGATTCTCAATGATTCTCAATAATCATTTTAATATAACTTTAGTTATAAATCAACGTACGAGTTGACAGGCTGCCCTCTTTAGTCGAGAATTTCTGCCCTTAAATTCCGAGTGCGGACAGGATTCGATCGGTTTCCTTGTCGAACTGCGCTTGCGTCAGAACAGGACTCATCGCCGGCTGCTTCATCTCATCCTCTATTCTTACCCAAGATTTACATCCTGAATAAGCAGGCCTCATTGGCGCATAGACCGGTTCTTCGAGCTTGTACACTCTCAGCAGCATCAGGTGAAGCGGATTTTTCTTTTTCCATTTAAGTCGTTCCTCGGCGAACGTATCGGTCCAAATATGCCTATCGCGCAGCTTGTCCAGCGTCTCCTGATCTGTAATCTCAATATCCCGCTCCACGACCGCATAGGCGGACAGCTTGATGGTCTCTGCTTCAGGCGACCATTCGCTCAGCGTCTCATCCATTCCATCGCGGTATGCCTCCTTCAGCAACTCCTTCCGTTGATGCTCATAAGCGGGCATTAAATAGAAACTTTGGCTCAGCAGTTGAAAATCCCGTGTTTCCTCAATAATGCCGCCCTTGCGCATGACGATAATTTGTTCCCCTTCGTGAAGCGCCATAACGGATACGGCCCATTCCTTCAGTGCGATTGCCTGGCGCGTCAAACCTTCTGTCATTCCAGCTCCCCCATCCATCTGGCGGTTCTTTCCTGATGCCGCCTTCCTATCTCTCTATTTTGAAAAAAACAGCCCGCGAAGTCAATCATTGGCGCTTAAAGGTATTCCATGGCGAATTAATATCCATTATACTATTAGGCATGGTAATGGAACGAATAGAGAAATCGGAGGTGGACGAGCTGACCACGTATCATGCCTTAAATGAACAAGAAGCAATTGAAATCGCAAGCGGAATCGACGGATTTTTCCCTGCCGGCGCTCATTTGGCTTGCCGGGAAATCGGGGACGGCAATCTGAATCTCGTCTTTCATATTACAGATAACGCGAGCGGCAAGAGCCTGATTATGAAGCAGGCGCTGCCATACGCCAAGGTCGTTGGCGAGTCTTGGCCTCTGACGCTTGACCGCGCACGCATTGAGAGCGAGAAGCTCATTCTGGAAGGAAAGCTGGCTCCCGGGCTGGTGCCAATCGTATACAAATACGATCCGGAGCTGTCGCTTACCGTTATGGAAGATCTAAGCGATCATATCATTATGCGGCAAGGTCTGCTCAATGGTACGAAGTATCCGCTTTTCGCGGATCATATCTCGACCTTCATGGCCAACACCCTGTTCTATACATCCGATCTCGGTATGAACCAGCAGGACAAGAAGCTGCGCGTCAAGGACTTCATTAATCCCGATCTGTGCAAAATAACCGAAGATCTTATATTCGACGATCCCTATACGGTTTCGGCCAACAATAACGTACCTTCAGCGATTGAGGATGCTGCGGAAGCCCTTCGAAACGATCGTGCTCTGCATCTGGAAGTTGCGATATTGCGTGATAAATTCCTGACTAACGCTCAAGCTCTGCTGCATGGCGATTTGCATACAGGAAGCATCTTCGCAACACCGGCATCCACAAAGGTGATCGATCCTGAGTTCGCATATTTCGGCCCGATGGGCTTTGATGTCGGTGCAGTTTTTGCGAATCTGATTCTGAATTACGCCGGACAGCAATATTGGACCAGCGACGACGCAGCCCGCAAGGACTTCCGCCGTTATCTACTGGATACGATTGAAGATGTGTGGACCCAATTCGATCGGAAGTTCCGCTCGCTCTGGAATGAGCATGGCATCGATCGCCTGGCAAATTCCACTCCGGGCTATCAGGACTATTACATGCAGCGATTGCTTCAGGACTCCATCGGATTCGCAGGATGCAAGATCGTGCGCCGTATTGTCGGGCTAGCCCATGTCGCAGACATCGACAAAATTCCAAGCGATGAGATTCGTGAGCAGGCACAGAGAGGCGCCCTTACGATCGGCACGGAGCTGATCCGACGCCATCGTCGTGCACAATCCATTCAAGAACTGATCGATATTACAGAAACAACCATGCAAGGTTAGCCTACGGGCATTGCAATTTACGCAGGGAGGACCAACATCATGACCGAAAATTACGCAGGCTTGCAGTCCGTTATCTGGACGGGCACTCAACTTGATTTGCTGGACCAACGGCTACTGCCGGAAGAAATCGTATATTTGCCGCTCACCACATCCGAGGATGTCTGGGAAGCGATCAGACATCTTAAAGTACGCGGCGCTCCGGCTATCGGCATCGCCGCCGCATACGGCGTTGTCCTTGGCAGCCGCGATGCGGCAAGTGCCGATGATTGGATTGCAAGCGTGAAGAAGCATGCAGAATATTTGGCTACCTCCAGACCGACAGCTGTTAACCTGTTCTGGGCGCTGGATCGGATGACAGCAGCAGCTGAGCGATTCTCAGGGGAGGGGCTTTCCCTTGACCAGCTTATAGAAGCATTAACCAATGAAGCGATTGCCATTCAGAGTGAGGACGAGGAAACCAATCGCCTGATCGGTGAGCATGCGCTCGGATTGTTCAAGGATGACATGGGCGTCTTGACACACTGCAACGCCGGTGGGCTTGCCACTGCGAAATACGGCACGGCTTTAGCGCCATTCTATCTGGCGAAGGAGCAAGGCATGAATCTTCGCGTATTCGCCGATGAGACTCGTCCAGTGCTGCAAGGCGCGCGCCTTACTGCGTTCGAGCTTCAGCAAGCCGGAGTCGATGTCACCCTCATCTGCGATAACATGGCCGGAATGGTGATGTCCAAGGGCTGGGTAGACGCCGTTATCGTCGGGACGGACCGCGTAGCGGCTAACGGCGACGTAGCGAACAAGATCGGCACTTACAGCGTAGCCGTTCTTGCCAAAGCGCACGGCATTCCATTCTATGTCGCTTGTCCGCTATCGACGATCGATCTATCTACGCCAACAGGAGCGGAGATTCCGATTGAAGAACGCAATGCGGAAGAGATTACGGAAGGCTTCGGAAAGCGTACCGCTCCTCAAGGAGTGAAGGTATATAATCCTGCCTTCGACGTGACGCCACATGAATATGTGACGGCGATCATTACGGAGAAGGGCATCATTACAGCGCCTTTCGAAGAGAACTTGCGCAAGCTGTTCCCCAATTAATGGCCTAAGCCCCAAGCTGCCGCAGCTTGGGGCTTTATTCAACCTTAATGTCTATAGCATCAGACGAAGTGCGTCCGCACCTTTCATACCGGCAACGATGCCAAGCGATTCCGCTTTATGCGTAACCGATTCCAAAGGCGCTTCTATCAACTCCTCCAATGTTCTTACACCGACGGCCCGGCCTGCTATAATCTCGCGATCCCGCAGCTTATCGTTCAGCAGCGACACGTCAAGTGCTCCACACATAATATAACCCCGGTCTGTCGATAGGGAGAGGAGAGTTGTTTTCGGCAGCTTCACCTCCACTCCAAGAACGGTCTCTCCGCTTTCGAGCTCGAATGGAACCATTCTGATCAACTCGCATCCACCTCCTTTATCTACCAAATGATGCGACTTTTATGCCGCATAACCAGTATATGCAGGGAATCATTCCCAGTGTGGTTAAACGCCAGATATAGGTCTATATCAGTATCCAAAATAGTGGTATAGTTAGACTATCACCACAAGTGCGGAGGCAAGCAAATGACAAAAAAGCAATCAGACAAGCAGCAACAAACCTTCATCTTCAATGTTGAGATCATGGTGGAGGATGGACACCACGCCCACGCACTGGAGAAGCTGATCCAAGGCTTGAATCGGTCCGAATGGTCGGACTATCGTATAACATCCGGCATTCAACTAGGAAGCCTGATTGACCAGCAGCTTGCGGAAGCATCCGGGGCAGCCCCGGTCCCCATTCCTGCCCAAGCGTCTGAATCTGCGAAAGCAACAGACGACATTTCGGCTGAACAGGACGGTTTTGGACCTATTCGCACATATATGAAATCGAACACTCTGATCCGGCTCATTGTCAATAGAGGTCTGGGAATCAAGCTGAACATTCCATGCCGGATCATCAATATGGATGAGCGGGAAAACTTGATCACGGTATACCATGTCGACGAGAAGCAAGTATATACATTCAGAATGAATGAAATTGAAGATTTCATAGCGGGATAATCAACAAGCCCGCTAACCGAGAGAATGCCCTGTCATCCTCTTGGTTAGCGGGCTTGATGCTTATCTGGCCGTATGGCGTGGTGGCATCTGTCCGGATATGAAAAAAACTGTTTCACCGGCAGCGCTCTGCCAGCGAAACAGTTCTCTATTACCCTGCTTTAAGCATTTCCTCGATATTATCACTGGAAACCGGCGGGCTCCAATAGAATCCCTGCATTTCATCACATTGATGCCGCTTCAGAAATTCCATCTGCTCCTCTGTCTCCACGCCTTCGGCTATAACCTGTATATTCAGGTTATGCGCCATCGCGATGATGGCAGCCACAATCTCCGCATCGCTAGGGTCTTGCTGAATATCTCTAACGAATGAGCGGTCGATCTTCAGACGGTCAATCGGGAAGTTCTTCAAGTAGTGGAACGAGCTGTAGCCCGTTCCGAAGTCGTCTACGCTAATGCCTACGCCCAAGTCCGTAATCGCCAGCAGGCAACGCGATACCAGTCCTACATCGATCGTCATCGACTCCGTAATTTCAAGGTCCAGATACTTCGGCTCCAGCCCTGTCTTCTCCAGCACCTCCGCAATGCGGCTTGCCAGATCATGCTGCAGGAATTGGCGTATGGACAGATTGACTGCCACCGGCATGGGCTGCAATCCTGCATCCTGCCACGCTTTATTCTGGCGGCAAGCTTCCTCTAACACCCAATCGCCGATCTGAACGATCATGCCGCTTTCTTCCGCAAGTGGAATGAACGTCCCTGGCGATAGAAGCCCCCGAACAGGATGCTTCCAGCGAACCAGCGCTTCGACGCCTACCATACGACCGCTGATCAAATCATATTGCGGCTGATAGTGAAGTATGAATTCGCTTCGCTGAATGGCCCGATACATCTCATGCTGCAGCTTGAGACGCTCAAATGAGGAATTGCTCCAGCTGTCGGAATAAAGCAGACAATCGTTTTTGCCGCTTTCCTTCGCTTTGACGAGCGCCATATCCGCTTTCTTGAATAGCGTATATCCGTCATCCTGATTGTTCAGGCTTGTGACCAGACCGATGCTGGCCGTAATATGTAGAGGGAATCCCTTCAACTCGTAAGGCTCCTCGATCGATTTCAGTATGCGCTTGGAATACTCCAGAAGCTCATCCTCGGATTGAATGGAAGTGATGAGCAAGGCGAATTCGTCGCCTTCCATTCTGGCTACGAAGTCTTGATCCGACAGCCCTCTGTTCAGCCGCTCGGCAACTTGCATCAGAAGCATATCTCCAAATTCCCGTCCGAATGACGCGTTCACAAGCTTGAAGCGGTCAAGATCCAAATAGCAGATCCCGACAATCCGTTCGTCTTCCTTAGCTCTGGTCAAGCTTTCTGTCAGCTTCATTTGGAATAATGTGCGATTAGGCAAGCCCGTCATGTCGTCATAGTAAGCCATGTATCGAATACGCTCAACATTGCGCTTCCGGTCGCTTAAATCCTGGCTGATCATGACCGTCCCGATTACTTCACCCTCCTGCAGCATTGGGGCATAGACTACCTGCAGCTCAAGTGGAAATCCCGAACGATGCGTAATATGGATATTGTTCTGGTTCGTCTCTCCGTTAAGCGCCTTGTCTATCGATTCTTGAAGCTGTACTCTGCTGGCTGGATCAACCATACGTATCATGGGCTCCCCAATCATCTCGGACCGTTGGTAGCCCAGCATGCGGCTGGATGCTTCATTCATCTCCACCAGCTCGCCCGCCCGATTCAAAACGGCGAGAGGAACGGCTTCAGAGCGAAGCAGCGTCTCCACGATGGCGGTATGGTATTTATGGAAGTTGCCCATTGAATTGCGTTTGAAGAAGACGATGACAGCTGTGGCCAGCAGCGAGGCCGCTACAGCAAGAGAAGCCCATCTGTACATCGCATTGGAAATAACCAGAAAGGACACCATAATCCATATCGCTGCCATGGCCGCTATACAGGAGCTTATCGCCCATGATTCACTTAGCATCAGCAGCTTGCGCGGCTGCTTCTTCGTTTCAGCCAAATCTCCCATTCGTTTCGCCACACACAAACTTCCTTCCTCTTAAGTCGGTCAAGTGATAGCTAGGTACATTATAAACGAAATGGATGAATTGGCATAGAAATATTTGCTAACATTCTATAAATAAAATCCAAAAATGATCGGTTTCTGTCGAAAATCATTCGATTATATGACAATAATACTCACTTCGCCGCTTGTTTGGCCGCTCCCACGATTACAAAGACCCAGCCTGCAATCATCGCGACTCCGCCAATAGGCGTAATCATGCCCAGCTTCGAGAAGCCTGTCAACGTCAAAATATATAGGCTTCCGCTAAAAATAATCGTACCGGCGAAGATCAGCCTTCCTCCTGTCAATACCTTTCGGCTGCCGCCAATAACCTTGTCCAGCAATGCGATCAGCATAAGCCCGAGCGCACTGTACATATGGTATCTGACTCCGGTCTCGAATACATCGAGGTAATGATCGGTTACCTTGCCTTCCAATCCATGGGCTCCGAAGGCGCCAAGGGCAATAGCAAGCGCAGCATTCACAGCGCCGATTATAAAATATTTTGGGAACATCGGTTTTCATTCCTCTCATTATTGTGTATAATTTTACCAAACTGTTGGAAGGGGACTACATCACAATGAACGACAATCAAAATCAGCACGATCAGCAGCATGGACAACAGCCTGACCAGGGCCAGGCTTTCACCGGATTTTCTCCGGCAGGCGGCGTTCCTTATGGCCAGGGGCCTATCGTCAAGAAACATTCCGGACTCGGTATCGCGTCCTTTGTATTAGCTTTGGTTGCGCTGCTTACTTTTATATTATCCATTATCCTAATCGCGTCCAGCTTGCCTGAGCTTATGAACATGACTTCACCCGAAGAGTTTCAACAACGGATTATTGATAACAACGGTGAAGGTTTCGAAGGATTAGTCATCGGCAGCTTCATTATTTTTCTGGCCGTCGGCATAGCCTTTATTGGATTCGTGCTGGGTATTATCGGACTTTTCATGAAAAACCGCAAGAAAGTATTCAGCATCATCGGTACCGTGCTGAACGGCTTGATTACGATCGGCTCCATCTTTATGTTGATTCTCGGCCTTGCGACCTCCATCTAACAAAGCCGACTGTTCCTCTTACAGACCCGCATGGACTCGCCCTATCTGCGAGCCGGCGGGTCTTTTTCATGTGCATGGCTTAATGCTTCAGCAAGATAGCGGTCCGGCTGAAGCCCTCTCTGGACTTGCTCACTTCCAGGCATGCGGGGAAAGCCTCCTTTAATTCCGTGACGTGGGAGATCACCCCGATCATTCGTCCTGCTTTCTGCAAGTCGACAAGTGCCGCTACTGCTTTATGCAGCGACTCCTCGTCGAGAGAGCCGAAGCCTTCGTCAATTAACATCATCTCGATGGAGATCCCTCCTTGATGCGCCTGAATGACATCCGTCATACCGAGTGCAAGACAGAGGGACGCATTGAACTTCTCGCCACCCGACAATGACTTAACATCGCGGAGCTGGCCCGTATACGCATCGTAAACATCCAGTCCCAGTCCGCTTTGCTTCCCCCTCGTCTCCAGCCTGTCGCTGCGCTGAAGCTCATATTGTCCACCCGACAGCTCCTTCAGCCGTACATTCGCCATGCTCAGAATCTGATCCAGATATTCAATGAGAATGTAGCGCTCGAAGGACATTTTCAGTGCATTGTCCCCCTTTAGCATGGAATAGAGGTCAAGGACGCCTTCCATTTCCTGTTCCAGTCCAGCCATCTGCTCGCCAGCACGCCGGATCGATCCGGCAAGCCGAATCGCTTCCTCTTCATATCGGAGCGACCGGCTTTCCTGGGCAACGGAGGCTTCATAGTTATTCTTCGTGGACGCAATAGCGGACATTAGCTCTTCCGTGTCTTCTCTGGGCTTGTTCACCAGCTCTTGATCCAATGTCAGCAACCTCTCTCTCACCGCAGCAGCAGCGGAACGATAAGCTTCGATTGCCTCTTGTACCTCTCTGCTTTCGGCTTCATTCATGAGTGCCGAGCGATACGCATCAAGCGAGGAGAAGCCCGCTTCCAGCCATTGCTGCTCAAGCCGCTTGGCAGTGCTGGCCGCCTGCTCCTTCGCTTCCGACAGCGCGCTTGCAGCCTGCTCGGCATGCGCCTTGCTCTCTGACACGCTTGAGGCTGCCCTATGAAGCCGCTCCTGAACATTCGCCCAAGCCTGCTCCATGCGGCGGAACAACGCGGCTTGTTCCATTGTCCGAGCTTCCAGCGCATCCGGACTTCTCAGATTGTCTGGAATTCGCTCTAATTCCTTCTCCAGCGAGGCCTGTCCTGCCGATCGATCCACCGCAAGCTGCTGCAGCTCCGCCTGCAACCTCTCCCGCTCCGGCTCGAGCCGGGCGATCTCTTCTTCCGCCTTTCCCAGCGACTCTCTCCATTCCTCAGCCCGTTTGGCGTCTTCTTGCAGCTGATCCGCTGCTTCCTTATGCTGTCGCCACTGAATTCGCAGATCACCCTGCCGGTCCCGCATAATCTCCAGCAACCGCTCGGCTGAAATCCCTTCCTCCAGCACGATGCCAAGCTCTTCGAGCTCCTCTTGCAAGGCCGAATGGGAAGCAGCGGCCGAGGCAGCCTGAGCTTTCGCTGAGATTAGCTCATTCTGAATCGCAGTTAGCGTATCTTTGGTATGCTGCAGCTTTTCCTTTGATGGAAGCTCACCGCCTTCTGCATGGGCTTTGGACGGATGCTCCGTGCTCCCGCAGACCGGGCATGCCGCTCCTGCTGTCAAGTGTACGGCCAATAAGCTTGCTTGCCCCTCCAGCCACGATCTCTCCGCACGCTCATGCTCGGCCAAGGCCCGCTCCAATGCGCGCGTACCCTCTTGCTCCTGCTGAACCCAGCGAGCGCGCTCTTCGGTCACATCCAACAGGCGTTTGACCGTTTTGCCTTGCTGTTCCACCGTTCTCAGCTTTTCCAGCACACCCGGAAGCTTGGCGGCAGATACATCCATCTCCTTAAGCTCCGATTGAATCCGCGCTCTATGTTCACGCAGATGAACCATTGATCGTTCGTTAAGGGTTAACTTCTCTCTCGCTTGCGTCTCCAACCGGGTCAATTCGCCGACCCGCTTCTGCTGCTCGCTTAACGAAGCCACAATGGGCTTAAGCTCTTGTAAACGGACGAGCTCGCGTTCGGCACTGCGACGCTGCGGCTCCCTGTCCGCTTCCTCGCGATGAGCTCCTTGCGCATTCGCCCACTCCGCTTCTGCAGAACGAAGCGCCGCTTCTCGGCTCTCCAGTGCCTCCTGCTTGCTTCGCCTTGCCTGTTGAGCCTGATCGGCCTGCTCCTGGTAAGGAAGCAGCGACGACGCTTTTTTTGCAAGCTCCAGCCTTTGCTCTTGCTGCTTGAACGCAGGCTCCTGCTCCACAAGCCCGGCCAATTGCGTTCGCTTTGCTTCCAGCTCATCATGCTTGGCATTAATGTCTTGCGCTCTTCTAAGCTGCTCTTGCTTCGCATCCATCTCTGCCGACAGCTTCAGCTTGCTATCGCGGGCATACTCCGCTTGCTCCCGATAATGGTCGGCTTCGCCAGTCAAGCCTTCCCATACTTGCGCTGTGCTATAGATCTCCTGTGCGAACGTATTCGCAAGCTTGCTGTCCGCTCGGGTCGGGAACGTCTCCTGCGCTTGCCGCATCATCGCGGAAGAGGCTGACCGCGCTTCTTTCAACCGGTCTTGCAGCTCGCGGTTACGCTGATGGAATCGTGCTTCCAGTTTCTCGTACAGCTCCGTACGGAATATACGACGCAATATCTCTTCCTTATTATCGGTATCGGACGTAAGCAGCTTGCGGAACTCGCCTTGCGGCAGCATGACGATCTGGCTGAACTGATCCTTGGTTAAGCCGACAATCGCAAGCAGCCTCGCGTTCACTTCCGTCGCGATGAACCGGTCAACATCCGGAATGGCAATACCGTCCTTCAGCTCATACAGCTCGGTCTTCTCGCCCGTCTCGCTCCGATTGCCGCCCTTGCGATGCTTCATTTGACGATGAATACGATACTGCTTGGCTCCTACCGAGAAGTCCAGCTCAACAGCCGTATGCGTATCATCATCCGCGAAGTGGCTGCGCAGCATTCGTGGATCGGACCTGTCTTCGCCGCTTGCTGTCCCGTACAAGGCGAAGCATATCGCGTCAAAGATCGAGGTTTTCCCCGCTCCCGTATTGCCCGATATGACAAAAAGCCTGCGGTCGCCAAGCTTCGTAAAGTCGATTATTTCTTCATCCCGATAGGGGCCAAAAGCTCTCATCATCAATCGCAGCGGTCTCATGCTTCACCTCCGCTTGCTTGCTGAAGCGCGCCCAATTCCCGTTCGAACAGCATCCGCTTCTCCTTTGTCAGCGGAATGCCCTTCACTTCTTCATAAAAAGCGGCAAACAGCTCTGCCGGATCGCTTTCGCTGCGCATTGGCGCAGTATCCGTACCAGCCGTCCCCGATGCAACAAACTCCACAGCCGCCGTCCTTGTTCGTCTCTCCACATGCATCGCATTCGGGTAGATGGCTCTCACCTTCTCCATCGGGAACAGGACAGGATGATCGCTTAGCAGCGTGACAAAGACGTAATCGTTGCATACCTCATGCTGCTCCAGCTCCTCCAAGGTCGCCTCCACCCGTCTCATATCGCGCAGAGGTCGCAGCTCTCTCTTCTCCACTGTCGCTTGACCGTGCTTGTCCAGCTCTACCATGAGATAGCCCTTGTTATGTTTCTCTTCCGAAATCGAATATTTCAACGGGGAACCCGCGTAACGTATATGTTCATGCCGCACATAGTGCGCCTGATGCAGATGGCCTAGCGCCACGTAGTGGAACGGGCGGAAGTGAGCCGCGCTCACATGCTCCGCGCCGCCAATTGCAAGCGGACGCTCCGATTCACTCGTATTATCGGCGGATTCTCCAGATGGGGTGACGAATGCATGTCCGACCAGAACATGTCTGGCAGACGGGTCCATCGACTTCCCAAGCCGGCTCACAACCGCACGCATAGCATCGTCATGCGTTCGAATGGATTCATCGCCTAGACGATGTCTGATTTGAGCAGGGTCCGCGTATGGAACTAGATGAAAGTGAACCTCGCCATGTTCATCGCGAAGCACAACAGGCTGCCCGTCTTCCCGCAGCTGGCCCGCAAGATACAAGCCGCGGCTCTCCATCATGCTTGTTCCGAAGCTGATCCGGTCAGGACTGTCGTGATTGCCCGAGATAGCCAGTACTGGCGTTTCCAGATCGATTACAATCCGCCGAAGCCCTTCATCCAGCAGTTCAACCGCCTCCGTAGGCGGTACAGCTCTATCGTACAGGTCGCCAGCGATGATCACCGCATCCGGCTTCTCGATCCGAATCGCGTCCATCATTTGCTCCAGCACATGCCTCTGGTCCTCCGTCATATAAACACCGTGGATCAGCTTGCCCAAATGCCAATCCGCCGTATGTAACAGCTTCATTCCTTCACTTCCTCTCCCGCGGCTTGCCGCCGCAGTCCTTCCTATTATTCTATCACCATGGCGCGCTACGTAGCTAGGTTTTTGGGAGGCGGCAGCCGTGGCTTATCTGACAGATTAATAGAATTGGACTCAATTCGTTCACATAACCGCTCGCCACTTGAATATATTAATTAACAACAAACAAATAAGCGAGGGAGGTGCTCCGAAAATGAGTTCAGCTGACAACGGCATGTTCATGGTTTCACGCGAGGATTGGTCACTGCACCGGAAGGGGTATCAGGATCAAGCCCGCCATCAGCAAAAGGTACGCGAGGCCATTAAGCAAAATTTGCCCGATCTGTCCAACATCGACATGAAGTGGACCATTATCGAAAAATCACGCCGCACTGCCACGTCTGGGCAGCCCGGCATCCACGACATCAGCCCCGATGATCTGCGCTTATTGAGAGGAAACCATCAAGCCGCAGTCCAATGCCGTCATTCTGGTCATGATGGACACCTCGGGATTCATGGGTGCGGCATAATTAACTAATAGGTCAAGAGGTGATGATATGGCTTCGGAAAAGCTTTTTATTGTCTCCCGGGATGATTGGTCGCTCCACAGGAAAGGGTATTCGGATCAAGCGCGGCATCAGCAGAAAGTGCAGGAAGCAATTCGTAATAACCTCCCCGATCTGGTCTCCGACGAAAGCATTGTATTATCCGATGGGCGCAAAACGGTGAAAGTCCCTATTAAAAGCCTCGACGAATCCCATTTTATTTATAACTACAACAAAAAGCAGCATGTCGGACAAGGAGATGGCGATTCACAGGTAGGCGACGTTCTCGGAATTGATCCTCAATCGGCGAAGAAAAGCGGCAAGGGCGAAGGCGCCGGCGATCAGCCGGGAGAGGATTTAGTAGATACGGAAATCAGCATCGACGAATTAGAGGATATGTTGTTCGAAGAGCTCGAGCTTCCGAATTTGGAGGAAAAGCAGAAGGAGCAGCTGCAGACGAAGGAAATCGTCTTCTCTGATATTCGAAAAAAAGGGATCATGTCCAATATCGACAAGAAACGAACACTAATTGAAAATCTTCGCCGAAACGCAAACGCCGGCGTCTCCGGCATCGGCGGCATTTCTCCAGATGACCTTCGTTATAAAACATGGACAGAAATCGTCAAACCGCAATCCAACGCCGTTATCCTAGCGCTCATGGACACATCTGGAAGCATGGGCTCGTTCGAAAAGTATTGCGCCCGAAGTTTCTTCTTCTGGATGACCCGTTTCCTTCGCCGTAAATATGAACACGTTGAAATCATTTATATCGCTCACCATACAGAAGCCAAGGAAGTTACGGAAGAGGAGTTTTTTACTCGTGGTGAAAGCGGCGGTACGATCTGCTCTTCTGCGTATCAAAAAGCACTGGACATCATCGATAGCAGATTTCCGACAGCTGCATGGAACATCTACCCGTTCCACTTCTCGGATGGCGATAATTTGACCTCTGATAACGAACGCTGCGTCCGTCTGATTTCACAATTAATGGAACGCTGCAATATGTTCGGCTACGGCGAGGTTAACCAATATAATCGGAGTAGTACATTGATGTCGGCCTATAAGCATATTCAGGATAAGAAATTTATGTACTCTATAATTAAGGAGAAAGGTGAGGTCTATAAGGCATTAACTACTTTCTTTTCTAAAAAGCAGATTCAAACCTAAGGTTTCGAAAACCCGCCGGTTATCATTTATCGGGGGATGGCATATTGTTCCTTAATGATTCATCAAGTTTGAAGTATAGGCAGCCGGTCGCTTTGGCCGGCTGCCGTCAATGCGTATGAATCCCATTCTTCATCGATAATCGCCGTCTTCCGGACTACTACAAGATTAACCATTCGACGAAAACATCGAGTAGTATACAACTTGATCTAATAAAAAATTTTATTTTTGTCGTATTTCTGATGCTTCCCGCCACTGTTCTTCTGTTCCTACAAAAAAGGTAACTTTTTGTGGGAAGATTTCACCACTTGAACTACCTCCGGATGAAGTGTTCACCCCATGTATCATTGGACTAACTGTTCGAAATTCTATTAGTTTTCCATTGCGATCCATATAACTAAAATCCATCGGCCCGGAGAAGTTTTTGGTTGATGTTAACATTTTTCCGGACTCTGGGACATTGTAAATGTATTTTTTGCCTTCCTTTTTCAATGCAGGATACCCAGGCTGTTCATATATAATTTCGACCCATCCGGTAAAACCTTCTGGCAATATGTATTTGTGTGTTATCTTATTCTCACTAATGGATAGTAGTATAATAACTCCTGCTGCCATGCAAACGATAATTAGTGTAGACACCCACATAACCATATTAAACGCACGCGATTTCTTCACCATAATCACCTACCCCACTTGCAATTTCGCCGGAAGTTCCCGTTTCCTGTATACCGGACCTTTTTTATACTAAACGTGTTTTGCTAATCTAGATAATCCCACAACCGGACAGGGTTTACCTGGCGTCTAAGTGTTGATCTACGCTTATTCATTCCCTCGGCATCGAGAATCTAACAGCTATCGGGCTAATTGCATGATACAACCGATTACTCAATTCCTTAAGGCTTATTTTATCATATGGAAACGGCACATCCGAAGTGAAACCGGAAGATTGGCGGCTGCTGTATGCCTCTGCACACGTTCAAGCCCCCGGCGTCTGATCGCCGGGGGCTTGAACGGTTGTTTGCGGGACTGCAGACAAGTTAAGGCGCATCTTGCGGTGCCGGTGCTGAGGATGGTGCAGGCTCCGCGGTCTGTGTCAATTCGGGCAGGCTCTTGAACGCATAGCCTTGCCTTCTCGCCTCATCAATGATGCTCCCAATCGCATCCGCATTATCCTGCGACACGGAATGCAGCAGCAGGATCGCGCCTGGGTGCAGCTGCTTCGTTACTTGCTGGAAGGCATACGAGGCGCCCTTTTGCGCCCTGACATCCCAGTCCTTGTACGCGATCGACCAGAAGACGCTGGTGTAGCCTGAGCCTTTGCTCGCAGCCAGTACCTTTTCGTTAAAGATGCCTCTCGGCGGTCTCAAATAAGTCATTTCCTGCTGTCCCGTTACTTCACGTACCTGCTCCTTCACCTTTTCAAGCTCGGATCTGATTGCTTCTTCCGATAGCGTGGTCATGTCAGGATGGCTCCAGGAATGATTGCCGATAATATGCCCCTCCGCCGCCATGCGTTTCAGAAGCTCCGGCTGATCCTTAATATAATGTCCGGTAACGAAGAACGTGGCGGGAACCTGTTTTTCCTTCAGTACGTCCAGGATTTTGGCCGTCAGTCCATTTTCGTAGCCGTTATCGAAGGTCAGAAAAAGCTCCTTGCGCGATGTATCGCCCAAAAATAACGCGCCATGCTTCGTTATAATGGGCTTGAAGCCTTCTTCATCAATCGAAGGCAGCCTGCCGTCTACACTCTTTTTGAATCCGAAATGAAAGGCCCCTGGCTGTGCCTGAACGGCAATAGGCCCTGCAACAACAGCTGCAATCAGAGCGGTCGCTGCGGCCAGCTTCATGATCTTTCTGTACAAAATGAACGCTCCTCTCAAACCCTATTTTAACGTTGGCCAATCGGTTCTTGCTCGTTCCATCGACCTGCGATTACTATTTCCTTTATTCCCCTGAGCTATTCCAAATGATTCGATCCAGAAGGGTTGTTTTCCTGTGCTAATTTGCTACACTGATTACAAGGCCTCTGCCCTCGCAGGTGGCCTCTATTACTATCCAAGGAGGAATTGGACATGAGAAAGACAAATCGCTTGACCTTCCATGCACGTGCCAAACATATAGGAGGTGATATCTACTATGAACCTTAGGTCTGAAGATAAAGCGTTGAAGGAGACGTACATCCGACAGCTTATTTCGCTGCGTGATGAGAAGGATCTTTTTCTTGGCGCGTATTTCCCCGAGTTTGGAAGCCGACGTACCCAAGTGGAGAAGCTGCTCTCTTCCTATACCCGCATGCTGGAACATCTGATAGATCGTCCTTCTAACGAATGGCGTAATTTTGTGCTAATCGGATGCGGCGTCACGGTTACGTACATGGATGACGGTATGACCGAATCCTTTACGATTGTATTTCCGGATGAAGCTCAACCTGATATTAATCGTATTTCTTTCTTTTCACCTATTGCGGAGCAACTGCTCATGCGCTCATGCGGCGATCTTGTCTCGATGAATACGAGCATGGACGCCTACCAGGTTCGAATCGACCGGATTTGGTCCAGTGAAGAAGGTGTCGAAGAGGAACGGAGAGCTGCTCCTTGAATCTTCGGAAAAGCAAATTGCCCGGCATTGGCGTCAAATACATGCTAAACACAAAAAACGGCGTTGAAATGGTCATTGTGATTCACAATGACCAAAGACGCGAGATGTATCATATGAACCTTGATGAGGTCATGGAATTTGCTCCATGTAGAACTGGATGACGAGGAAGCCACTACATTCTCGCAGGAATGGCGGTAGCCCCGCATGCGTCTCGTTCCTGGATCATTGAACTACATGGAAAGGTCCCCGGTTATCGAGTTTATGAGACGCATCGCATTTTATTTTTATTAGCAGTCTATTCTCTTAGGCTGCTCTCATTGTCAGCGGGATTATTACTAACTTTTCTACAGCTATCGTAGCCACGGTGCTTTTCGATCTGAAGTGAACAGCGTATCCGGAGACCGAAATATTATGGCATGATCATGTTCGACGATCTATTTATCGCGATTCACATATCGATTCTATCCGGTTTTGTTCTAAGCGGAGATACTTCACTTTCATGACGATGCTCTTCCTTAAAGGTGGGTATCCGGTGTATTTGTCTAAGGTTCACTCAACGTGGGCTTTTCACTCGTATGCCGAGGCGAATTCTCCATCATAATGGCTCATATCGGCATAGCAGGAGGCTATATGCCATCCGCTCAATCCTTTGCCGTGCTTTATGTACTGATCCTTGAAGTATTCGGTATTGGACCCTTCTTGACGAAGGAGCCCCTACATATGTACGGTTGGTTCCGACGCGTATTGATAAGCGCAGTCTAACTAGAGCTGGCTGATCATTTCACTTCAAGACGCAAAAACACAAACACGCAGAAAATGGCTTTGTCGCCGCTATTCTGCGTGTTTTCATTTTTCATTAACGAAAACAAAAAAACCGACACTCGATATGAGTTCGGTTGCCTTGATTAATTGGATGGTCGGGATGACACGATTTGAACATGCGACCCCCTGGTCCCAAACCAGGTGCTCTACCAAGCTGAGCTACATCCCGATACTATGGAGCGGAAGACGGGAATCGAACCCGCGACCCTCGCCTTGGCAAGGCGATGCTCTACCGCTGAGCCACTTCCGCAAAAAAAATGGTGCCGTCGAGAGGACTTGAACCCCCAACCTACTGATTACAAGTCAGTTGCTCTACCAGTTGAGCTACAACGGCAAGTAGGTTTACATGATGTCAATAGAAATGGATTGGTTGCGGGGGCAGGATTTGAACCTGCGGCCTTCGGGTTATGAGCCCGACGAGCTACCGGGCTGCTCCACCCCGCGTCGTTAATTAAATTGGTGACCCGTAGGGGATTCGAACCCCTGTTACCTCCGTGAAAGGGAGGTGTCTTAACCCCTTGACCAACGGGCCTAGCTATGTAGAAAAAGTTCGTACGGAGAAGGAGGGATTCGAACCCTCGCACCACTTACGCAGTCTAACCCCTTAGCAGAGGGTCCCCTTGAGCCACTTGGGTACTTCTCCAGGAAATGGCTCCCCGAACAGGACTCGAACCTGTGACAACTCGATTAACAGTCGAGTGCTCTACCAACTGAGCTATCAGGGAATATGGCGTTTTTCGCAGGATACGCTTCCTGAATCGCTTCAGAAAAGACACAACCATGCATTTCAAGATGTTTTGCACCTTGAAAACTGGATACGAAAGTAACTGTTGAATCATCCTTAGCAGTAGGATAAGCCCTCGACCGAT
>NZ_QZCF01000008.1 GCF_003591485.1 Paenibacillus sp. 1011MAR3C5 | reverse complement strand
TACGGACGGGATAAGCGCTGAAAGCATCTAAGCGTGAAGCCCCCCTCAAGATGAGATTTCCCAATTAGTAAGACCCCTTGAAGACGACGAGGTTGATAGGTTCGGGGTGGAAGCACAGCAATGTGTGTAGCTGACGAATACTAATCGGTCGAGGGCTTATCCTACTGCTAAGGATGATTCAACAGTTACTTTCGTATCCAGTTTTCAAGGTGCAAAACACTTTGATGTCTTGTCTTAAAGCAATTGAAGCTCTTGGACACATTTTTACATAAATGTGCAATGTTCCCTGATAGCTCAGTTGGTAGAGCACTCGACTGTTAATCGAGTTGTCACAGGTTCGAGTCCTGTTCGGGGAGCCATCATGCTCTCATAGCTCAGTAGGTAGAGTGCATCCATGGTAAGGATGAGGTCACCGGTTCGATCCCGGTTGAGAGCTCCATATCTTCTTTGAGGATATCCGTCATCATGCAGAGGACAAGCGATAGGTAGAATTTATATTTAGGCCCGTTGGTCAAGGGGTTAAGACACCTCCCTTTCACGGAGGTAACAGGGGTTCGAATCCCCTACGGGTCACCATCATGGAGGATTAGCTCAGCTGGGAGAGCATCTGCCTTACAAGCAGAGGGTCGGCGGTTCGATCCCGTCATCCTCCACCATACCGTAATGCTGGGGATTAGCCAAGCGGTAAGGCAACGGACTTTGACTCCGTCATTCTCAGGTTCGATCCCTGAATCCCCAGCCATTTTATTAAGAGCCATTAGCTCAGTTGGTAGAGCACCTGACTTTTAATCAGGGTGTCGTAGGTTCGAGTCCTACATGGCTCACCAGTTTATTTACCCGGCAAGACCCATGCGCGTATGGCGGAATTGGCAGACGCACTAGACTTAGGATCTAGCGGGCGACCGTGGGGGTTCAAGTCCCTCTACGCGCACCATACATGAGAAAACCCTTCGAGTAGAAGGGTTTTTTGCTGTTTGAATATGCGTATGCGTGAGTGACTTAACCGTAAGAAGGGGTGGTGTTAGCGTGTACCAGCCATATGAATTAGGCCTAATGAGAATCAACGGCGGCTGTATAATAAGTTTGAGTCGGATGTAGACGGGGTATACAGCTATATAGGCGTGAAGGGCAAGACTGCGAGAATTAACCGCTTTGAATATTAGCATAATAAAGCAGTGGAGATGTCTGAAAATTATTGAAACGTGAAGTTCAGATCGACGTATAGCTATAGGGTAAGTATTTTAAAATACACGGAGGTGAATCCCTCAGCTGAGGGAACCAGTTGGACGTAGCCATAGTCATCAATTTGTTACTGGTATTATTATTAATTGTGTTAACTGCATTTTTTGTCGGATCGGAATTTGCCGTCGTTAAGGTCAGAATGTCTCGTATCGATCAGTTGATTGCAGAAGGCAATAAGACAGCGCTCGCAGCGAAGAAGCTGGTATCGAACCTGGATTACTACTTGTCGGCCTGTCAGCTCGGTATTACCGTCACAGCGCTGGGACTTGGTGCGCTAGGTGAACCGACGATTGAGAAGCTGCTGCATCCGCTATTCCATGATTGGGGCGTGTCGGACGCTTGGGCAACACCGATCTCTTATGCATTAGCCTTGTCGTTAATGACATTCCTGCACGTTGTTTTTGGCGAACTTGCGCCTAAGACATTGGCAATCCAGTATGCAGAACGGATGACACTATTACTTGCCAGACCGCTCGTCTTGTTCGGTAAGGTCCTGTTTCCATTGATTTGGTTGCTTAATGGATCTGCGCGTGTATTTCTCCGCATCTTCGGCGTACAGCCTGCCGGTCACGAACAGGCCCACTCCGAGGAAGAGTTGAAGATCATTATGACGCAAAGCTTCCAAAGCGGTGAAATTAATCAGACAGAGCTTTCGTATATGCAAAACATCTTTGCCTTCGACCAACGCGTGGCGAAAGATGTTATGGTACCTCGACTGCAAGTCGTTGCCATTGACGAGAAGATGAGCAATGATGAAATATTGAGCATTATTGACGAGAATCGATATACGCGCTACCCTGTTACGCAGGATGGCGATAAGGATAAAATTATCGGTTTCCTGAATGCGAAGGAACTGGTTACTAACCTGGTGTTGAATCGTCCAACGCCTCTGAAAGAACTGATTCATGATATGGAAGCGATCCATGAGACCGCGCCTTTGCAAGATGTTCTGCTGAAGATGCAGAAGCAGGGCGTTCATATTTCCCTGATTATTGATGAATACGGCGGTACGGCCGGTATCATCACAATGGAGGATATATTGGAGGAGATCGTTGGTGAGATCCGCGATGAATTCGATGCGGATGAGAAGCCCGATATCATGAAGGTTTCCGAGAATGAGTATGTGTTCAGCGGCAGGGTGCTGCTAGGTGATATTGAGGAGCAATTCGGGATCAAATTCGACAACGATTATAATGTCGACACAATCGGCGGTTGGCTTCAAGTCCAATTAATTTCATTAGATGATGAACCTGTGCCGATCTATCATGGCAAGAATCAATGGACTATTATCGAGATGGACAACCATCAGATTTTGCAGGCTTCCCTTGTATTGAATGCAAGATCGGATGCGGCTGTGGAAGAGGATGAAGAGGCTAAACGCGATTAATATCGATAATCATAGGAATGCTAACGAATAACGGACATGCCCGGCTTTCACTACGAAGGCCGGGCTTTTTTGAACGAAACGGGTTGCAATCTGACGGGAAATGGTGTATGATCTAATTCTAGAGTTACCCACGCGCGTATGGCGGAATTGGCAGACGCACTAGACTTAGGATCTAGCGGGCGACCGTGGGGGTTCAAGTCCCTCTACGCGCACCATACATGAGAAGACCCTTCGAGCAGAAGGGTCTTTTGTTTGTTATGCGAGAGTTTCACGCCTCCGGATGAGGTTTTCTTCCCATAAATCCTTCCGTCCAGCCGTGGTAATGCGTAATATGCGGCTCACCCTCCTGCCAGCAGAGCAGAACCTCCTCGCCGTCTAGAATAGCCGGAAAGTCGAGCAGACCGGGATGGATCATTTTGAGAAGCACACCCTTGCGTGAAAAGTTCTCCATATATAAGTTCAGCTCTACTTGCATGAAATCCAGTCTGCTCTCCAATTCAAACAAGGCATCGCCCTGACCTTCCTGATAGATGGCTTTGACCTTGCGGTAGGCAGTGTAGTGATCCTCCAGTTCCTCAGCCATGCGTTGAAGCTGCCGAAGCTCTTGCTTGATGGTTGGAAGCAGAGCATTGGCTTCCTCAAGCGTATATCGTTTGTTCATCATGTTTATCCACTCCCTTGCTCACAGTGTACTAAATTCAATGACCTCTGATCAAATCTAGGAATCTACTTATTCACTCGATCGCTATATTTTTCCTCTTGGATGAAGGGTGGATGAAGAATGCCATTGACAATTGGTCTGAGAACGATTATCATTAATATTATTGATAATCGTTATCACTGTATTGGTGCATGTTAGCTCAGTGATGGCGGAAGGAGCGTGCATGGCATGATTCGGTTAACAACATCAGGACTTGATATTTCGTATGAGGAACGTAAAATCGTTCAGAATTTAAATATTTCCATTCCCCAAGGGAAAATTACAGCGCTTGTTGGCGCTAACGGCTCGGGGAAATCAACGATACTTAAAACAATGGCGCGTATTATGAATCCTTCCAAGGGCAGCGTGCTATTGGACGGCAAATCCATCCATAAGCAATCGACGAAGGAAGTGGCGAAGCAGCTGGCCATCTTGCCTCAGAATCCTACGGCTCCAGACGGCCTGACGGTGTCTGAGCTGGTAGCTTACGGACGTTTTCCGTACCAGAAGGGCTTTGGCTCGCTAAGCAAAGAAGACCGCGCAATCGTGAAGTGGGCGGTTGAAGCTACCGGAATGGCTGACTTTGCAGATCGTCCGGTTGACCAGTTGTCCGGCGGTCAGCGCCAGCGTGCATGGATAGCGATGGCTCTGGCGCAGGAGACCGATATTCTGTTCCTGGATGAGCCTACGACATTCCTCGATATGGCGCATCAGCTCGAGGTTCTGCATTTGCTCCAGAAGCTTAACGAGATGAACAATCGGACAATCGTGATGGTTGTCCATGATTTGAACCATGCGGCCCGTTATGCCCATCATATGATCGCGATTAAGTCCGGGGTAGTAAAAGGCGAGGGATCTCCTGTGGAGGTTATTACGCCTGAAATTATGCGCGAGGTATTCAATATCGAGGCAGATATTGTACCGGACCCGCGCACAGGACTTCCGCTATGTCTTCCGTTCGCCCTGGCTGCACCGCCGGTGGCTGAGCGTGTCATGAAGCAAGAGAGCCGTGAACAACGAGAAGAGCTTACGGCTGCAGGCGCTTAAGGCTAATCTGATATCGGGACGGCAGTCTGCATATCAGTAGGTATTATGGGATGATAAAGCCGCATTTCTCAAGGGGGATGCGGCTTTGTTCTAAAGAACAACTTTTTTTTGAAAAAGGAGTTGCATTTCACTCCGGAAGATGATATATTATTACTTGTCGCCGCGACGGTAATTGATGAAAGCGACGATATAAACAATGTGCGGAAGTGGCTCAGCGGTAGAGCATCGCCTTGCCAAGGCGAGGGTCGCGGGTTCGATTCCCGTCTTCCGCTCCATAAGTTTTTGCGGCCTTAGCTCAGCTGGATAGAGCGTTTGACTACGAATCAAAAGGTCAGGAGTTCGAATCTCTTAGGCCGCGCCATCCTTACTTTAGAATGAATCAATACTTCGGGACGTAGCTCAGCTTGGTAGAGCACCTGGTTTGGGACCAGGGGGTCGCATGTTCAAATCGTGTCGTCCCGACCATCATTCTTATTTGCGGGTGTAGTTCAATGGTAGAACTTTAGCCTTCCAAGCTAATAGCGTGGGTTCGATTCCCATCACCCGCTCCAGTAATCACAACCGACTCCCTCTGCGATGCAGGGGGATTTTTTTATACTATAGCGCTTTTCTGTGGTAAATCATGAAAGTCGTCAGAATAAGGCGACAGATTACGCTGCGGGACTTCAACGGCGTGTCGTTTTGTAGTATGATAGTAGAAGTGATTACGCCAATAAAGTGAGAGTAACCTTACGAAGAGTTGAAATAGGCATGTGCGTATGGATTGAGCGGATGCTTTCAAAGTGGGTTTGCTGCACAGATTTGTAGGAGGAACGGTATGTCGGAACAATCTGTATCATCAACAGCGGCTAGTCGAACACAAACGAACAATTTGCTCAGACGAGATGTACGTTTCCTGGGCAACATTCTCGGCGAGGTTCTCGTTCATCAAGGCGGACGTGAACTGCTTGAGATCGTTGAGCAAATTCGGGAACAAAGCAAAGCGCTTCGTGCAGAATTTGTGCCGGAGCTGTTCGAGCAATTCAAGTCCACGGTATCTTCCCTAAGTCCGGAAATTCGGCATCAGGTCATTCGCGCTTTCGCGATTTACTTCCAACTGGTTAACATTGCCGAACAGAACCATCGTATTAGAAGAAAGCGTGACTATGAAGTATCTGCGGGTGAGAGTGTGCAGCGCGGCTCCATCGAGAGCGCGATTCAGGATCTGAAGGAGCGCCAGATTGGCGTAGAAGATGTGAGTGACATTCTGAGCGGCATCTCTCTGGAGCTGGTTATGACGGCGCATCCGACGGAAGCGACACGACGCGCGGTGCTGGATATTCATAAGCGCATTGCAGAGGACGTTATGCAATTGGACAATCCAACGCTGACGTTCCGCGAGCGCGAGAAGCTGAAGGAGAAGCTGCTTAACGAGGTTCTGACCCTGTGGCAGACTGACGAGCTCCGCGACCGCAAGCCTACCGTTATTGACGAAGTGCGCAATGGCTTGTACTACTTTGACGAGACGCTCTTCGAGGTGCTTCCAAGCGTATACGAAGAGCTGGAGCGCTGCCTGAGCAAGTATTATCCGGAGGATCGCTGGCATGTGCCTGACTTCCTTCGCTTCGGCTCTTGGATCGGCGGAGACCGTGACGGCAATCCGTCCGTTACGGCTAAGGTAACGTGGGAGACGCTGCAGCTGCACCGTCAGCTCGCGATCCGCAAGTACGAAGAGAAGCTGAACGGCCTGATGGAACTGCTGAGCTTCAGCACGAACCTGGTGACGATCTCGGATGAATTGCAGCAATCGATCCAATCCGACCGAGAGCATGTCGAGCTGAAGTGTGTCGACCCTTGGCGTACGGCTACCGAGCCGTACCGCATCAAGATCGCCTTCATGCTGGAGAAGCTGGCTAATACGCGCGATGAGTCGCTCAAGGGCACTCCAATGCGCTACAACCATCCAAGTGAACTGCGCGAAGACTTGCTTGTGATCGACCGCAGCTTGCGTCATCATTATGCGGACTATGTAGCTGATACGGATCTGGCGAAGCTGGTTCGCCAAGTAGAACTATTCGGCTTCCACCTGATGGCACTGGATATTAGACAGCATAGCAATGAACATGAGAACGCCATGACGGAGATTCTGGCGAAGATGCATATTGTGGAGGACTACTCTTCTCTCTCGGAAGAGGAGAAGACGAAGCTGCTTCACCAATTGCTGAACGATCCGCGACCGCTGACATCGAGCCATCTGGACTACTCCGAATCCACTCGCGAGTGTCTGGACGTGTATCAGACGGTATACCGGGCTCAGCAGGAGTTCGGCGAGAACTGCATTAGCAGTTATCTGATCAGTATGACGCAAGCTGCCAGCGACATGCTGGAGGTTATGGTATTCGCGAAGGAAGTTGGCTTGTTCCGCAAGGAAGCCGACGGTACGATCCGCTGCACACTGCAATCTGTGCCGCTCTTCGAGACGATCGACGATCTGCATGCCGCTCCTGGCATCATGAAGGAGCTGTTCGAGATTCCGGTCTACCGCAAGGCGGTCGAAGCAAGAGGCAACCTGCATGAGATCATGCTGGGCTACTCCGACAGCAACAAGGACGGCGGCGTAGTGACGGCGAACTGGGAGCTGCGCGTAGCGCTTAAGGAAATTACCGCTGCCGGCAAAGAGTACGACGTGAAGCTGAAGTTCTTCCATGGACGCGGCGGCGCTCTTGGACGCGGCGGCATGCCGCTGAACCGCAGTATTCTGGCGCAACCGCCTCATACGGTTGGCGGTGGCATCAAGATTACGGAGCAGGGCGAGGTATTGTCCTCCCGTTATTCGATGCAAGGAATCGCGTACCGAAGCCTGGAGCAAGCGACTTGGGCGTTGATCACTTCCGCTAGACTAGCGAAGTATCCGCAGCAGGAGCCTGCCGCCGAAGCCGAGTGGGACGCAATCTCCCGTTCGATCTCGGAGACGGCGCTGAAGAAGTATCAGGATCTGATCTTCCGCGATCCGGACTTCCTGACATTCTTCAAGGAGTCTACGCCATTGCCTGAGGTTGGCGAGTTGAACATTGGCTCGCGTCCTTCCAAGCGGAAGAACAGCGACCGGTTCGAGGATCTGCGTGCGATTCCATGGGTATTCGCATGGACGCAAAGCCGTTATTTGTTGCCGGCATGGTATGCAGCCGGTACGGCGCTCCAGCAATACGTTGGCGACGATGCAGAGAAGCTGGCTACACTGAAGACGATGTACGAGCAATTCCCGTTTTTCCGCTCGCTTATCGATAACTTGCAGATGGCGCTGGCGAAGGCTGACCTGGTCATCGCAAAGGAATATGCAAATATGATCAAGGAGCAAAGCATCCGTGATCGCATCTTCTCGCAAATCGAGGCCGAGTATGAGCTGACCTCCAACCTGATTCTAAGCATTACAGGTCAAGACGAGATTCTGGATAACGTTCCGGTTATCCAAGAGTCGATCCGTCTTCGCAATCCGTATGTCGATCCGCTTAGCTACATGCAAGTGCAGCTGCTGACGGAGCTTCGCGACCTGCGTGCCAACGATCAAGACGATCAAGAGCTGCTGCGTGAAGTGCTGCTTACCATCAATGGCATTGCAGCCGGCCTTCGCAATACGGGCTAATGCTTATATAGCAAGTTCCATACCGTCTCTCCCGGTTTCTGACACCGGGGAGGCGGTTTTTTTAATACACGCTCATATTTATGTAGCTTTTAGTCCCTCTTAAGATTGATTTAAGGTGCAACCCTCATGATAGACCTATGAAGCTCACCAGTTCATGAGGGAGGATGACGGATATGAACGAAGAGAACCACTACAACAAGCGGGCAAGCGATAATGATGCAGATGCGGGAAGGCAATTGGCTGCTCCTCAATTCGAAGCTTATTATAGGGAAGTGAATCAAGGCCGGTCTAGCCGGAAAAAGAAGAATGCGGCGCTCCCGCTATTCGCAGCGTTTCTGACGGGCGCACTTGTGATCGGCGGCTTCACGTATACCGCAGACCGGAACAACCTGTTCACGGGCGGTTTATTAGGAGAACCGGGGGCAACTGGCGTACAAGCGAACGGCGGGAATGGACAAGATGCGGGACTCACCACCGCGTCCGTCAATACAAAGGACGATATGGCAGCGATCTATGAGCAGGCAAGCCCTGCCGTCGTAAAGATTGAGAATTACGGCATGAATAAGCAACAGCAGGGCGGCATGAATATGGAGCCGTGGCTGGAGCAATTTTTCGGCGGACAAGGCTCACAGGACAGGAATGGCAGCACGACGCCCCCTCAGAATGAGCAAGGCTCGCAAGTGCTGAATGGATCGGGAACGGGCTTCTTCTTCGACAAGGAAGGGCTGATCTTAACCAATGAGCATGTCGTCTCCGGCGCATCGGAAGTGAAGGTTCAGGTGCAGGGCTACGACGAGCCGTTGACGGCCGAAGTGCTGGGGTCCAGCTATGATCTGGACTTGGCGGTACTGAAGGTTGTGCATCCGAGCGGCGGATCGTTCCCGGCCTTGAAGCTGGGTGACTCCAATGAGACGCGGATCGGTGACTGGGTGCTGGCAATCGGCAATCCATACGGATTTGACCATACGCTGACGATGGGTGTGCTAAGCGCAAAGGAGCGTCCGATCACAATTCAGGACGAGCAAGGAGAGCATACGTATGAACATTTGCTTCAGACGGACGCTTCGATTAATCCGGGCAACTCCGGCGGCCCGCTGCTGAATGCAAAGGGCGAGGTGATCGGCATGAACACAGCGGTGAACGCGCAGGCGCAGGGCATCGGCTTTGCCATTCCAACGACGACGATTACGGATGTGCTGGAGAAGCTGAAGACGAACACTCTGTAGGTGATGATAAGAGGACGCTGCATCAGCTGTTGGCTGATGAGTGGCCTCTTTTTTTCTTGATCGGCTTCCTGTATAGTTAGATATTCCCATTCCGATAATAGGAAGATGATTGCGTTCCCTTGTCAAATGCGATAATCCCGTCTAATGAGACTAATCGCTTACGTATTGGTCTTGCATTTTGGGTTCATGTCGATTACCATTTTTCTAGAAGGTTTCTTGTTGCATGTACCTTGTAAGTGGTTACCGATTGGAATAGATGATGCATAGGTGGTAGAGGTATCGTTCCAGGCGCCCGCGCTATATGGCGGTCGGGATGGGCGATCGTAACGTTTGGAGGAAATGACAAGGTGAACGTGTTGGAGAATAGGCTTGCGAGGCTCGCACTGAAAGGCGACCAGCAAGCGTTCGCTGAGCTTGTGGACCTATATCAGGACAAGCTCTATCATATGGCTTACCGTATGTTGAACAACAGACAAGAAGCGGAAGATGTTGTTCAGGATACCTTTTTGCGTGTCTATAAAAACCTGGAGCGGTTTGACGAGACGCTCAAGTTTTCGACATGGATTTATCGGATCGCCACGAATTTATGTATTGACCGTCTTCGCAAGCGGAAGCCTACCTATTCGCTGGATGCCGAATCGCAGGAGTATGACGGCTTGGATGGCTACTCCATGATTCCAAGCGATAACCGGACACCGGAGTCGGAGCTGATCTTGTCCGATACGCAGCGGATCATTCATCAGGCAATGGAGTCGCTGCCGCCGAAGTATAAATCCGTCATGATGCTGAGATACATACAGGACCTGTCGCTGCAGGAAGTGGGCGATATACTCGATATGCCGGTTACGACGATCAAAACCCGTGTCCATAGAGGCCGAGAATTTCTTCGCAAAAAGCTGGAGCATCGATTATAAGCTGAAGCCATTTTATTTTTTTGAAACATCCCTCTTTCTGATACGTATCCTATAACGAGATCATGCTTAGCTTGGGAAGAGTCAGGGGTAAGCAGAATCATTAGGCGTAAGCAGGTAATTAAACTTCCCGACCGAAGCGGGATGACATTCGCATAATCGAGCAATAGAAGAAAGGAATGGCTGCTATGGAATGCAAAGTCGCCATCGTCAAAATCCATGACTACTTGGACGGCGAGCTGCCACGTGAAGAAATAACCAAATTAAAAACGCATTTGAAGTCGTGTTCCGCTTGCAGCGAGCGGCTCGAACAGTTGGAGAAGGCCGATGCAGCGGCATTCGCTGCCTGGGAATCGGTCAAGCCGGCTTCGCAGCTGGACAGTGCCGCATCGGCTGATCTGAAGAATCGCATTATGTCGCAGTTGCCGAAGCCGAAGAGCACCGAGCGCAATCGTTTCATGCGCATCCTGTACCGTTATCCGGGCCTGACCGCCGCGGCTGTATTTTTGCTAGTCATGCTGGGCAGCTTGTTCTCCTCCTGGGATCAGGACGCCAAGATGGTCGTATCGGGCGAAGATCTGCAGCATGTCGTCATTAACGGCAATACGGTAATTGTGCCAGAGGGCGTGAAGGTGACGGGCAATCTGACGGTTGAGAATGGCCGGGTAGAAGTGCAGGGCTCCGTTGACGGCAACGTGACCGTGATCGACGGCTCCATGGTATTGGCTTCGACCGGACATATTGCGGGACAAAGCCGCACAATTGACCAGGCGTTGGACTGGTTCTGGTACAAGGTTACGTCCGCCTTCGGCGGTGTAATTCCTCATTGACAAGCATAGCGGCTTCCCTTTTGTACAAGGGAAGCTTTTTTTCTACAACTTTTTCGAAAAGATTTCTGAAAATAATTTTAAAATAAAGGATTTCCAATCCCCGATATAGAAAACAATAAAGTTGAAACGCGATTTTAGACATACTCACGTGGTCTGCAGTTGGGGGTTGGCGCATGAGCTACTTTACAGATTCGACATGGCAGGATTGGCTGAAGGATATTATCGATGTCGGCATCGTTAGCTATATTATTTATAAATTGATTTTGCTCGTTCGCGGTACGCGGGCGGTGCAGCTTCTGAAGGGCATATTCGTGCTTGTCGCGACATGGGCGATCAGTACGTGGTTCAATCTGTACACGCTGAAGTGGCTGATGAACCAGATGTTCACATGGGGGATTATTACCGTCGTCATTATCTTCCAACCGGAGCTGAGGCGCGCACTGGAGCAGCTTGGGCGCGGCAATCTGTTCTCCCGGACCTCTTCATTGGAGCGGAATGCGCTTAGCGAGCAATTGGAAGAGGTTATCCGCGCTGTGCAGCATATGGCGAAGCGGAAGATCGGAGCGCTGATCGTCTTCGAGCGGAAGACGGGGGTGACGGAGCTGATCGAATCCGGTGTTCCCTTGGAATCACGCATTACATCGGAGCTCCTCATGAACATTTTCACTCCGAATTCTCCGCTGCATGACGGAGCCGTCATTATTCGGGGCAGTCAGATTATGGCGGCGGGCTGTTATTTGCCGCTGTCGGAGAATCCTTTTATCAGCAAAGAGCTTGGTACGAGGCATCGCGCCGCCATCGGAGTCAGCGAGGTGAGCGATGCGCTGTCTGTTACCGTATCGGAGGAGACGGGACAAGTCTCACTCTCAATTAACGGCATGATTGTCCGGGATATCAACGAAGAATCGCTTATCTCCAAGCTGTTCGAAGAATTGACGACTAATGCGAACGGCAAGGACAAGGAGAAGCGCGGCTTCGCCGCGTTATGGAAGCGGAAGGGAGAATGACATGGATAAATGGCTAAGTCATCCTACTGCGCTGAAAATCATTTCTGTATTGTTAGGGATACTGTTGTTCGCAGTCGTACATATAGACCCGGAGACATCGCCTCAGTCGATAACCTCCAGCATCGATACGAAGATTATCGAGGCAGCTACGATCATTCCGATTGGCCTGGATGAGGAGAAGTACGTGCTCACCGCCATGGAACCGACTGTAGCCAGACTCGTAGTAGAAGGGAAGATATCCAACCTGCGCGCTGCGACAAACGCGGATTATGTCGTGAATGTCGACTTGTCCGGCGTGACGAAGCCGGGGCTTCAGGAGCTGCCGCTGACAATCAAGCTGCCACGGGGGATCAAGGAAGTGGAGCTGTCGCCTAGACGGGTCATGGTGCAGATTGAGGAGATCGTGACCAAGACCTTTGATGCTCAGGTAATGATAGATGGTGATCCGGCCGCAGGGTTTGTGCTGGGCGAGCCGGAGATTCAGTCGGAGGGCGGTCGCTCCGTCCAGGTGACGCTGCCAAGGGATGATATGGATAAGGTAGGCCTTGTGGCGGCGTCGCTGGATGTGTCCAATGCGGACAAAACCGTCGTGAACAAAAGAGCGAAGCTTGTCGTCTATGACAAGGAGGGCCAGGAAATCCCGAACGCAATTGTACAGCCTTCTACCCTTCATGTGGAGGTAAAGGTGACGCTGCCATTCAAGCAGGTTCCGCTGCAGGTGAGGTACACAGGAGAGCTCTCAGAGGGGATGAGTCTGGTAACCGTGAAGCCGAGTGTGGATTTCGTGACGGTCTATGCACCTCAAGAGGAACTGGATGCGATCTCGATCTATGACGGTGCGGTGCTTGACCTGACGAAAGTGAAGCAATCGGGTACGATTAAGGTGAAGGCGCCGCCGGTCGACCATATTCAAGCGGTCAATCCGGGAGAGATTGATCTGGATATTGTCGTAGAGGTGGCCACGACCCGGAAGCTGTCCAATGTGCCGATTACGATTACAGGAACGGAACCGGGCCTGACAGCCCAGATTATAACGCCTGCGAGCGGGACGTTGGATTTGGAGATTAGCGGTGCGGAGGCCGTGCTTGCTGAAATTGGTCTGGATGATGTCGCTATAGTTGCGAAGGTCGCCGGTCTTGAACCGGGGACGCATACGGTCGCACTGGAGCTTGAGCTTCCGCCATATGTACAGCCTGTTCTGGCGGATGGGCAATCGCTTAGCGTTACGATTGAGATTATGGATACGACTGCGTCGAATGGCGATGGAGATCCAGGGGATGTCGAGGTTGGCGGCACGCCGACCGATCCGCCTGAGGATGAACAGGAAGAAGGCGGAACCGGCAATAACGGAGCCGAGTCAGGCAATGCGAATGCTGCTTCTGGCGATTCGCATTCAGGGAATCAGCATGCCCTGGTTGACGCAAATCGTCGATCTCCGTCGAATTCTTTATTATCTTGGGAAAAAGAGGTCGCAACCATATAGCTGATTCATACGTTAATCGTAAGAAGGTTCGCAACAATATTGGGGATAGAGGGGAAACATTCAAATGGGGAAATATTTCGGAACGGACGGCGTGCGCGGCGTTGCCAACGCAGAGCTTACGCCTGAGCTGGCCTATAAGATCGGACGCTGCGGAGGCTACGTCCTGACTAGAACGGTGAATCAGCCGAAAGTTGTTATCGGCTTGGATACCCGTATCTCGGGTCCGATGCTGGAGGCGGCACTTATCGCCGGTTTGCTGTCGATTGGTGCTAGTGTTGTAAGGCTGGGCGTTGTATCTACGCCTGCAGTTGCTTATTTGACAAAGGAACTGGGTGCGGATGCCGGCGTCATGATCTCGGCTTCGCATAATCCCGTAGAAGATAACGGCATTAAATTTATTGCAGGCGACGGCTTCAAGCTGTCCGATGAGACGGAGCTGGAGATCGAGGCTCTGCTGGATGCGGAGAAGGACGAGCTTCCTCGTCCTGTCGGTGGAGACATCGGTACGGTAACCATCGATGAAGATGCGAAGCATCGTTATCTGGACTTCCTGAAGACAACAGTGAAGGGCGACTTCTCCGGTCTGAAAATCGTATTGGACTGCGCGAACGGATCTGCCTACGAGCTTGCTCCGGCTGTCTTCCGCGAGCTTGGCGCAGACGTGACCACGGTAGGCGCGGAGCCAGACGGCCGCAATATTAATGCAGGCGTCGGTTCGACACATCCGGAGTATTTGCGCGAGAAGGTGCTGGAGCTAGGCGCTGATCTTGGACTCAGCTTTGACGGTGATGCTGACCGCCTCATCGCCATTGACGAGAAGGGCGATGAAGTCGATGGCGATTACATCCTCTGCATTGTTGGCGACCGCTTGAAGCGGGAAGGCAAGCTGGCTCAGGATACGATCGTTACGACCGTTATGGCGAACATTGGCTTCTTCAAAGGCACAGAGAGTATTGGTCTTAAGACGGCGAAGACGGCGGTCGGCGACCGCTACGTCATGGAAGAGATGCGCCGCGGAGGCTACAATCTGGGCGGAGAGCAATCCGGACACGTGATCTTCCTGGACTACATTACGACAGGCGACGGTATTCTGACGGCTCTGCAGCTGGTGGAGACGGTTGCCGCTTCCGGCAAGAAGCTTGGCGAGCTGAAGGGTCTGATGCGCAAATTCCCGCAGCAGCTGGTGAACGTGCGAGTAGCCGACAAGAGTCTGTACAACGGCAACACCGCGATTGAAGAAGCGGTAAAGCAAGTGGAAACGGAGCTGGGCGACAATGGACGCGTACTCGTGCGTCCATCCGGTACGGAATCGCTCATTCGTGTTATGGCCGAAGGTCCGGATAAGAATCAGGTCGAAGCCTATGTGGACCAGATCGCTAATGTGGTGAAACGTGAACTAGGTTAAGCTTATTAAGTATTGAAGAGGACAGCAGAGTGAGGCGTTAGGCTTCGCTCGGCTGTCCTTTGTTGCTTTTCTTTGGGTATAGGGAGTATAGGAGCTTCTTAGGAAGGTATTATACTGCTGCTGCATTTGGAACTATGCTTAATGCAAATAAGCTTGTAGACCGCGGATATGGGTCAAGTACTTGGCTTTGCTGGCTTCCTTCATGAGGGAAGCGGGAAGCCCCTTGAGCGGCTTGTCGTTTTTGCCTAGAACGGCCACAGCGTCCTTCCGGCCCAGGCTTGCAAGCTTGCCGTAGATGACCGGCTTGAAGGGCTGAAGCGGCATGCCGTTCATAATGGCGTATAGGTTATAGCCGACCGCCTCTCCCATCTGCCAGGCAAGCTGGGCGGATGGCGGCAGCGGCAGCCCGTTATCCTGGTAGCAGATGGCGCTGTCACCCGCAACGAATACATCCTCGTGCGATTCGGATTGCAAGCAGGCATTGACGATGGCGCGACCGCGCAGCGTCTCTAGATTGGAGGCTGCTACAATGGGATTGCCTTGCACACCGCCGGTCCAGATCAAGGTATGGGTCGGAATGGACTGACCATCCTTCAGCAGGACGACAGGATAGTCATAGGCTGTTATCGGAACCCCGACGATAAGCTTGGCGCCGCGCCGTTCCAGACTGGACGTGGCTCTGGCTGCCAGCTCAGCAGGAAATCCCGGAAGAATAGAAGGGGAGGCCTCGATGCCGTACAACCGAATATCCTCGCGCTGAAGCTGATAGTCTTCGCACCACTTCGGCAGCATATCGGCAATCTCGCCGATCATCTCAATGCCGCTCAGACCTCCCCCTCCTACGACGATGGTTGCATCAGCCTGCTGGCGGGACTTCTTGAACCGCATCAAGGATTCTCTAATATGTGCGTTGATTCGGTTAGCCTCATGAATCGATTTCAATGGCAAGCTGTGCTTCTCAAGCCCCGGGATGTCGTAATAAGCCGTCTGGCTGCCCATCGCGATCACGAGATAATCATAGCTGTAGTCTCCCTCGCTGGTTCGAACCTCACGTTGCTCGGTGTCGATGACGGTGACTTCTTCGGTCACAAGCTGAACACGCTTGCCCTTCAGCAGCTTGGTCAGCGACAGAGCGACCGCTTGCTCCGGCAGATTGCCTGCCGCGAGCCGATGAAGCTCGGTGATCAGCTGATGACTCGAAGAGCGGTTGATCAGTGTGACGACAGCTTCATTGTCGTAGACAAATTTCCTTACCGTGAGCGCGCATAACAGCCCTGCGTATCCTCCGCCTAAAATGACAATTTGTTTCAAGCGATCATCTCCTTCATCGAATGGGGCCATACGGTTTAAGGTTGATTTGAGAAAAAAATCACAAATTCTGCGTTGTGATAGGAAAACACATTGAAGGATAACGGGTTTTGCATGGACCATCATTTCATTAACAGGATAGATTGAGAAAAAATTCACAGAGTGGAATCCATCTAACTTTAGAGATAGAGCTTTGGGACTTTTCTAGTAATGTGATTATTTTCACAACCTTATTCAATTCAAATATTATCACAGAAAAGACGAAATTGGCAATAGCTGTTATATAAATGGGCTCTGCGTCGATTGAGCTATGTTTTCAGAAAATGGTTGCGCGAGTTCCGTAAAATGAATATGATAGGTAGTATGATTCAAGAAGGAAAGCGAGGATAGAGGTTGTACGTGATTCACAAGCGCCAGAGCTTTGGTGATGGATGGGGGATGCGGCCCTGAGATGGAGCTGCGGAGTACCATTCATACTGAAGCTGACGAGGTGAGGGTGTTCGAATTATTCGGCGGGGACCTTCCGGTATATAGCAAGCCAACCGTAAGCCGTAACGCAAAGCGATCGGGCGACCGATTGTACAAACGTGCGGCAGGCTGCTGCAAATTTTGCTCCCATATGTCTGCGATGCCGCCTGTGGGGCTGGCTCGGGCAGGAGAGTTACACGTTTTTTCGAGAGGTTATAGTGGACGTTCAGGGAATGAAGGCACCGCGCTGACGGTGACCTCTCTTTGAGTTTGTACTTGATAAGTGCGTGTTCGAAAAGTCCGATTTCAGCACCGAAAGGATTGGATGAAGCTAGGAAATGAGGAGCGGAGCGTAGTGGAAGCTGCGTGAGCACCGGAAGTTCCGGATGATGCCATATTCGATGTACGAGTAGGCTTCCTGATCTGCTTCGTGATCAAATGCGGACTTGTTGAACAGCCTCTATAAGAATCAATAGGTGACAACTTCATAGCTGCCTTGGCTGCGCATAGGCAGGCATCCGTTGGACGGGAAATATACCGATAACGGAGGTCTATTAAATTATGTGTGGTATCGTAGGATATATTGGTAAACGCGGTTCTCAGGATATTTTGCTGGAAGGTTTGAAGAAGCTGGAGTATCGGGGGTACGACTCTGCCGGGATTGCCGTCTTCACATCGAACGGGCTCGAGATCAAGAAGTCGAAGGGGCGTCTGGCTGTACTGGAGGATAAGCTGAAGGGTGAGCCGCTGGAAGGCTCTGTCGGCATCGGGCATACACGCTGGGCGACGCACGGCAAGCCCTCGGACGTCAATTCCCATCCGCATACGGACAATTCCGCTAAGTTCTCGGTCGTGCATAACGGCATTGTCGAAAACTATCTGGACCTGAAGGATGAGTTGATTGCGAAAGGCCATGTATTCGTGTCGGAGACGGATACGGAGGTGATCTCGCATCTTGTCGCCGATGAATACGACGGCAATATTGTCGAAGCGGTGCAGCGCGCGGTAGCACGGATGCGCGGCGCGTTCGCGCTAGGCGTATTGACGGAATACGAGCCAGAGCGACTTGTTGCGGTGCGCTTCGCAAGCCCTCTAGTGATCGGAGTTGGCGAAGGCGAGAATTTTATCGGCTCGGATATTCCCGCAATATTGGAGCATACGCGGAATGTGTATATATTGAACGACGGCGAAATGGCCGTATTGACACGGAGTAGTGTCGAACTGATGACGACCGGCGGCGAAACTATTTCCAAGGAAATATTTCATGTCGACTGGGATATTGTGACAGCAGAGAAAGCCGGATTCGATCATTTCATGTTGAAGGAAATTCACGAACAACCGAAGGCATACCGCGACACGATGCGCGGCAGAATCTCGGATGATGGAAAGTCTGTCCAGTTAAAAGAGCTAACGATGTCGGAAGACTACATTCGCTCGATTAGCAAGGTGCATATTGTCGCCTGCGGCACCGCATATCATGCCGGACTTGTCGGCAAGTCGGTGATCGAGTCGCTTGCACGAATTCCGGTCGAGACGGATGTCGCTTCGGAATATCGCTATCGCTCGCCAATTATTACGCCGGATACGCTAGTCATTGTCGTCAGCCAATCGGGCGAGACAGCAGATACGCTTGCTGCACTGCGCGAAGCAAGAAGCAATGGCGCCAGAGTGCTGGCGATTACGAACGTTGTCGGCAGCTCAGTCGCCCGCGAGGCGGATGATGTCATCATCACCTGGGCAGGACCGGAGATTGCTGTCGCTTCGACCAAGGCGTACACGTCACAGTTGATCGCTTTCTACTTGTTCGGTCTGCATCTGGCTGGAGTATTGGGATCGCAGGAACGGGCGACGGTGGAAGAGCTTATTGCTGGACTGCATGCTTTGCCGGAGCAAGTGGAGCAGATTCTGGAGCAAGCACCGGTGCTGAAGCAGGTAGCGGAATCGATTTCCCATCACAGAAGCCTGTTCTTCATCGGCCGCGGCGTCGACTATGCAGTCGCACAGGAGGGCTCGCTCAAGCTGAAGGAGATCTCGTATATTCACTCCGAGGCGTACGCAGCCGGTGAGCTGAAGCATGGTACGCTTGCTCTTGTCGAAGAAGGCGTCCCTGTGATCGCGCTAGTCACGCAAGAAGCGCTATACGATAAGACACTTAGCAACATTAAGGAAGTGAAGGCGCGCGGCGCTCATGTGCTAGCCGTAGCAAATAGCGGCTACGAGCATGAGGTTGCGAAGTCCGTCGACGAGACCTTCGTTATCCCGCGGACACTTCCGCTGCTTACGCCAGCGCTTGCTGTCGTTCCTCTGCAATTGTTGTCCTATTACGCCTCCCTGGCGCTAGGCCATGACGTAGATAAGCCAAGGAATTTGGCGAAGAGCGTGACGGTGGAGTAGGTGGAAGGTAGTGGCAGCTGATGCTTGTCAGCCGAAAATAACACGCGGCATTTCGAATTCACATACCGTCAGACACCATAATATAAGTTTTAGACTGACCCTTTAAATCGAAACAGCGACAGCCAAGGACGAGAAAATAAAGTCCTGGACTGTCGCTGTCTTATTGAACTAGCTTAGTAAAGGTTGCTCTCTTGGTAGACCTTTATACTTCAGTTAATACTAAACACCAAACTGATTTAAGTGATGGTCTAGGTGCTTATATATTCCTTTTCCCCATTGCTCAGGGGTCAGACTTCCAAAAAAGGGATGTGGATGAGATGTACATTTTTCCGGGCCATTGTTCTGGAATTTTATAATTTTTTGTTTTAGTTTTTCTTTTTCTATTTCAAATTCTTTTTTTTCTACAATCAAAATTGTAGGAATAGTCGACATGTTTCGAGCAGGCGGCTTGTCATTAAAAAAAAGTGGTTTCACAAACGTTCCAATAAATACGCCTAACCAACCTCTTGGCGGAAAGGTATTTCCCATTGCTATGTCTTGGAACGCTGAGCAATGAGCTAGCATTTGGGCGACATCCATCTTACCCCATTGAGGGCGTGAATTTGGACTCAATATGTCTATTCGGTTTAAGATCTCCACAGCGTCCTTTTGATTAAAGATGTTTTTCATAATAGACTCCTTTTAATTTAATGGCTGAAGAATGTTATGGTTTGACAGTGACCAAGCTAATTTTACCTACCGCGCGTCTCTTCGTTAATACCAATATATTGCAATACGCTTTCATGTGTTGGAAAGTTCCGCTAAACTGCCCGTTAGCTTAATGAAGTATTGTCAGTCTAATACTCTATTTCCTCAGTCTACAACTTTATTTTCCGAGTCTAACACTTTATTCTTCAGTCTAGAACATAATTTTCTTCAAACAATGCTGTCCGGTGATAAAAAAGTCGTGAACCAGTAAAAGATGCCTTGAACCGATAACCACTATGATTAAGCATCTAGAAGGGAGCCCCGTGGAAAAAAATGGGCTCCCTTTAAATCTGTGAAGAAATAAATGTACATGTGGTTTTAAAAATCGGTGGTGAAGTTGTAGAGTGATATTGACTAAGAATCAAATCTATCCGCAAAGAGAATAATTTAAACCAAATTCAGTTTATTGGAATCTCTCAAGGGAACCTCATTGATCGAAAATGGGAAATAGTAATCCCTCTGCGAAACGCTTATCTCTATCTGAACACCAATATAACGTAAGTCTAAACCGGTTATTAACCGGTTTTGCTGCAGGAGATGGGATGATAATGAAGATGAGTTCGAGAAAAGGCTGATTGAAGCTTTTTTGAAATCCTGAAGATTATGAAAAGAACGTTAGCAATCTATGAGAAACTGGGCATGCTGTTGGATGATAAAATGTAGACATCAAGAAGCTGCATATGGAACGTGTAATCCTGATGATGAATGTGCGAGAAAACCAGGGAGGAGGCAGTTGCATGGCAAAGATCGTTTTCGCATTGAACCAGTCTTTGGACGGGTTCGTCGACCACATGGCATTTCAGCCCGACCCCGTGCTATTCCGTCATTTCATCGACGACGTGCGCGGCTTGGTGGGGAGCCTGTACGGGCGCCGCATGTACGAGACCATGCGGTATTGGGATGGAGACCATTCTGAATGGGATGCGCCGGAACGGGAATACGCAATGGCGTGGCAAAGCAAACCGAAGTGGGTGGTGTCGAGGACGTTAAAGTCCGTCGGTCCGAACGCTTCTCTGATCGAAGGCGATCTCTCAGCGGCCATACTGGGGCTGAAGGCTCAGCATGAAGGGGTGATTGAAGTTGCCGGTCCGGAGTTGGCGCAAAGTCTAACGGAGCTCGGTCTCGTTGATGAGTATCGACTCTATCTCCATCCAGTCGTGCTGGGTCACGGCAAGCCGTTCTTCGCCGGTCCGCGGCCGCCGCTTCGCCTCGTGGCAAGCGATCGAATTGGCGAGCAGGTGATCAGGTTGACCTACGTACCAGCTTAGTTTTGTGTCTGACTCAGCGGCCTAAAGGAGACGATAGTTTAATAGTACAGCGGCGGTCTATGACTGGATCAGTCTAGATACTTTTCCGATGTTATCTGATGGTTTCGCCTTCTATGAAACACTAACATTTCTTTTACTTAATTTCTTAAATACCGAGTAATCCTTATTGGACTTAATAAAGCTTAAGATCTTTTCGGCACATTCTTTTGGATTCAACTCTTCAGTATTTACTTCAAGGTCATATTCATGAAAGCCATATACTTTGTCGAACTGGGAACTTGCTAATCCAATCTGTCGATCTCCTCTTATTTGCTCTCTTCTTATGAGTTCTTCTTCCGAGCATATTACACTTATAAACAATGTAGGCTGATCAAAAAATACATCAAGACACTCATTAAACCTCTTGTCATTGTCGATTACCGTATCTGCGATTACATTCAACCCGATCAAAAATGATTTGTGCGATAACTTGATCATCTACTTCTCTTGTAGGTTTAAAATTCGGAAATTTTTTATCAATAAATTATTATTAAAAAAATCATCTATTGATAAATGATGAAAAGAATCTCTTTCTGATTCATCAGTTCAATAGAAATACTCGTCTTTCCTGAACTTGAAGTTCCATTCAACAACACAATAATTCCTTGCTTCAAACAAATCACTCTCACATATACGATTTGCATATACTCCATTTCCAATCACCTATTAAAGAATGTATGCGAGTAGTATGTAGTGCTTAAATAGGGGACTTATCTTAACCTAAGCACTAAGAAAATACTTCATTTTCTCCTGACTGTCCAAAGAAAATAAACTTCTAGACCAAAAACTAAAGTGATAGAACTGAGAAAATAAAGTTTTAGACACGAGGAAGCGCCGTTTCAATGAGTTGAAGATAAAAGGGGCGTAGCAATGTGTTGGGAGAAAAGGTTGTTATCGAAAGATTGGTGCAGCAGAAGCGTACGAGCGCAGCTCCCGTCATAGTGATGATGTGCGGCGTGGCAGGATCGGGCAAAACGACCTTCGCGCAAAAGCTGGAGAAAGAGGGATTCGTCCGGCTCTCGATAGATGAGGATATATGGATTACACATGGACGTTTTGGGGTTGATTATCCAGAGGGAAATTATGAGTCTTATCAAAAAGAATCGGAAATAAAGCTGCGGTTGGAACTGGGGAATCTAATCCAGGCCAGACACCATGTCGTTGTCGATTTTAGCTTTTGGCAGCGTCAAAGACGCAATGAATATAAACAACTGATCGAGCAGTATGGCGGCGTATGGGAACTAATTTACTTAAAGGTTCAGCCTGATGAATTACGTCAAAGGCTTCTCATCCGAAGAGAACGTTTTGATGCCAATGCGGCATTTCCGATCACCGAGGACATTCTAACCCAATATTTAAATGGTTTTGAAACTCCTTCTGAAGAAGGGGAAACGATAATAGAAGCGTAGAACATCTAACGGTATTGATCATTAATGGGGTTGAAGTATGGAGGGATGGATATAATGAAGGAATGAATCTCCTTTACTTTTGAACGGCATAGTGATATTATTTATTTCGACAGTTATATAACTGTAGAAATGATAAATGCTTTGGGAGGTGACAATAATCATAATGAAGGAAGCTCTAGATGATATGGGACAAGCGGTTAAAATATATAAAGCTCTGGGGGAGCCTACCCGACTGAAAATTGCTTTATTGCTCGCGAACGAAAGCAATTTATGCTTTACTGCCATCGGCGAAAAGCTTGAATCGGTAGCCGGTTCGACGCTGTCGCATCATCTAAAGCAATTGACGGACTCTGGCTTGATTGATTTTCGCAAGAGTGGATCGTATATTCATTATAGCGTCAATCGAGAAATAGCGGAAAAATTTGCGCCCTATTTGTTGGCGTAATTTTTTTACTCATGATTTCTATAGATTTAGAACTGTGGAATTATTCGTATCAAAAAGGAGTGAATGACGATGAGCAATCCAACAAAAACGATGGAGATTGGAATGAGTACCTTCCTCCATGCCAATCCCCATAATGGCGGTGTTTCGCATTCAGAGAGACTGCGCCAAGCGATGGAAGAAATACAATTAGCCGATCAAGTTGGTCTTGACGTCTATGCGATCGGTGAGCATCATCGCATCGACTACACAAGCTCTTCGCCAGCAGTGATTTTGGCGACTGCAGCAGCCACAACGAAGCATATTCGTCTATCAAGTGCAGTTACGGTCCTTTCTTCGGACGATCCGGTAAGGGTATATCAGGACTTTGCAACGCTGGATGGACTTTCTAACGGGCGAGCGGAAATTATGGCCGGACGGGGCTCGTTCATTGAGTCGTTTCCGCTATTCGGCTATGATTTGAACGATTATGAGCAGTTATTTGAAGAGAAATTGGAACTGTTGCTGAAGATCCGTGCTTCTGAAAAGGTAACCTGGCCTGGCGGCCATCGCCCGGCGATTGATCATATGGGCATCTACCCTCGCGCACAGCAGGAGCCTTTGCCTGTCTGGATTGGCACGGGCGGCAGTCCTGACTCTGCTATTCGGGCAGGTTTGCTTGGACTTCCAATTGTGTTCTCGATTCTTGGGGGCATGCCAGAGCGATTTGCTCCATTGGTGGAGCTATATAAGGAAGCTGCTGCGAGAGCAGGTCATGATCCGAATAAGCTGCAGATTGCTACGCATTCTCATGGCTTTATCTCAGATACAACACAAGAAGCCGCAGAACGATATTTCCCAGTCATGGCTGCCCAAATGAACCAGATTGGACGGGAACGAGGCTGGGCTACTTATACACGTACCTCGTACGATGCAGCTCGCGACCTTCATGGTGCCTTATATGTCGGAGACCACGAATATGTTGCAGAGAAGATCGTACTGCTGCACAAGAATCTGGGCTTAACACGATTTATGATGTACATCGATTTCAGTTCGTTGCCGCATCGTGATTTACTTCGCACAATTGAGCTTCTCGGAACAAAAGTAGCGCCGATTGTTCATAAGGAACTCGCTAGTCAGACATCTGTCCGAAATGCTTAAATCAGAAGAATACACTTTGGGGAGAAGAGGCCGGATTAACCAGTAAAATGATGTTGGAGAATGGAGAAATTTTTTTAATTAAGAGTTCTATAGTTTTAGATTTATGGAAACCAAAAGGAGAGAATGAAGTGGGTAATTCATGGAAAATTTATATTCTGGCCATTGTCAGCTTTTTGGTCGGAACTTCGGAATTCGTCATTGCCGGTATTTTGGATATGCTTGCAAGTGATATTGGGGTGTCCGTAGCAGCGGCTGGACAGCTGATTACAGTTTACTCGCTTGCTTATGCGATCGGTACTCCGATCCTTATTGCCCTCACGGCAAAAATGGATCGAAGAAAGCTTATGCTGTCGGCTTTGGCATTATTTTTCGCAGGGAACTTGATCACGATCTCAACCACAGGCTACGGCATGCTAATGGGAGCGCGAATTATTTTGGCGATAAGCACGGGGGTGATTATGGTCGTCGCCCTGACCGTCGCGGCCAAACTATCAAACCCTGAAAGACGGGGCGGCGCTATCGCTAAGGTACTCTTGGGCTTTAACCTCGCGCTTATACTCGGGGTTCCGCTTGGGAGGATCATTGCTGGCTCGTATGATTGGCAAATCATCTTCACAGGGATCGGCGCACTCAGCTTGATCGCGATGTTGGTTCTTTTGCCGACGATTCCAAAATCGGAGGGAGAGGCTCCCGTACCGATTCGGGAACAGCTCGCTATGTTTAAGAATCCTCGTATCACTGTCGCATTGTCCATCAGTTTTTTCTGGATACTGGGATATACCATTCTGTACACCTATATCACGCCTTTTCTTCTGGACATTACGGGGATGAGCGGGCGGATGGTAAGCATCGGATTGTTTGCATTTGGGCTGGCCAGTCTCATAGGCTCCCAAGTTGGCGGTTATGGTGCAGACAAATGGGGTATTCCCCGCACGATGATTGGAGGCTTGCTCTTTCACGCTGGAGTATTATTTTTATTGGCGGCATTCTCTCATTCGTCCATGATCGTGTTGCCGCTGCTTATGCTTTGGTCCTTTTTCGCATGGTCAACGGGCCCAGTTCAACAAGTGTATTTAATGGGTATGGCTCCTCAGGCTTCAGGGATCATTCTGAGCTTGAACAATTCCATCGTTCAATTGGGAATGGCCGTAGGGGCTGTAATCGGGGGCATCGTTGTAGAAAACATCTCTCTTACAGCAGTTGGCTGGATTGGCGGAGTTGGCGTCGCAATTGGACTTATCCCAGCTATTTATTCTTTAACCATGCGCCGTAAATCTGCAGTAATGGAGTAATCATGGATTGGGATTAGAAGGATTGAAAAAAGAATTGGCCTGCCTCAAACGCTAACGCGAATGCATGCAGCTGCCAATTCTTTTTATTGTCCATGGGGTTCAAACCATAGTCGATTGCAGCGCCAGAAACCGGGCGTATTCGAGCGGCCGGACCAAAGATCGATCCCCGAGAGCCATATTGTAGGTCGCCCATGTGATGCTCGGATTCGTCAAAGAAGCGGCATATCCGATAACCGACTTGGAGAATCTTGGCTTCTATCCTAACTCACCATTAACTCCAACAAGATAGCGGCTCTGCCCAATTACATATTAAGGATGACCTTCCGATATCAAGCTGCGAAGTTGAGAGAAGAAGGCCAAATGTCCACATTTGTATATGGAATGTAAACATAAGTATATCGATGAACGAATGCCCCCTACTTATAATGAAGTTGCTGCAGCAAATGAGCATGGTGGGTCATGCGATATGCTAGTTTAATTCTCTTAATTACAACGGGGGGGATTTTAGTGCGATTTCGGCATAAGACTATTTTTTTATTGCTTTTTGTTACCGCTTTCATAATGATTGCCATTCCTCAGGAGTGGTCCAACGCCGCAACGGGGAATTTGGCTCTAGGGAAGACGGCTTATTCGTCGTCGAACGAGGTGGATTTTTTCGGGCCTGAGAAAGCAGTGGACGGAGGCGCCGAGAATGCAAGCCGCTGGTCATCGGAAAGAACGGACGACCAGTGGTTTTACGTTAATCTGGGCGAGCCCGTAGAGATCGGAAGAGTGGTCATCAACTGGCAGACTCCGGCGGAGCAGTATCAAATTCTCGTATCCGACGATGCGGAATCCTGGAGGAACGTATTCGCGGACAACCGCATGCTCGTTGCCTCCGGGCCGGGTGAAGATACGATTGATTTCGAGCCGACAGTGGCGCAATACGTCAAATTCCAAGGGGTGACGCGACGTCCTATTGAGGAGGTGTATTACGGATACTCCTTCTGGGAATTCGAGGTATACAAAGGCAGGCCGCAGCTGCCGCCTATGATGGAGGAGGTCAAAAAGGGCATCGTCGTCTCCGAAGGAGACACTCAGCTGAACCTGCCCGCTGTACCGGACGATTTTACGCTGACGCTGGTGAACACGGACAGCTTGCCGGTAATCGATGCGCAGGGCAATATCCATGCGCCGCTTGTCAATACTCAGGTTCAGCTGCTGCTGCACATCCAGAGCGACAGCGATCCGTCATATCTCTTAACGGATAATGCGCTAGTCACCGTGCCCGGTCTCTTCAAGCAGACGAGCGATCGGAACCCGGAGCCGCGCGTCATTCCTTCTTTGCGGGAGTGGCTGGGCGCAAGCGGCGAATTCCGCTTGACGGACAAATCCAAAGTCGTCATTCGCGCGGAGGATGAGGCGGCTCTGCGGGGGACGGCAGACATTTTGCAGCAGGACCTGTTGGATTTAACGAAGTTGCCGCTGACAGTGACGGTTGGCGCTCCTCAAGCGGGGGACATCTATTTGGCACTGGATGCCGCGCAAGCGGGATTGGGGACTGAGGGGTATGAGCTGACTATCGGCGAGTATGCTTCCGTCGCTGCCTCTGAGCAGACGGGGGTCATGTTCGGCACGAGAACGATCCTGCAGCTGCTCGGCCAAGCTGCCGATCATAAGGCGATGCCCAAGGGGCAGTCGCGCGATTATCCGAAATACCCGGATCGAGGCTTCATGCTCGATGTAGCCCGCAAGTTTTATACGATCGAGTTTTTGCAGGACTATGTCAAGCTGATGTCCTACTATAAGATGAACCGGTTTCAGATTCACTTAAACGATGATATCGGCGATGTCGGGAAGTTTCGTCTGGAGAGCGAGGAATTTCCGGGCATTACGAGCAAGGACGGCTTCTACACGAAGCAGCAATTCAGAGAGCTGCAGCTGCTTGGGATGGAATACGGCGTAAACGTCGTGCCGGAAATCGATACGCCGGGCCATTCCGGCGCGTTCATCGCCTACGATTCCCGGCTGGGCAGCAACAATCAGCTGGATATCAATCGTCCAGAGACGATCGACTTTATCAAGGCACTCTTTGACGAGTATCTCGACGGCAGCAATCCGACCTTCGTCGGCCCGGACGTACACGTCGGTACGGATGAATATTTCGGCGACGACAAGGAGGCGTTCCGCAGATACGCGGATATGCTCCTTAACCACATTAACAGCAAAGGCAAGCGCGCCCGTCTGTGGGGCAGCCTGTCCGCATACGACGGCACGACGCCGGTCAGCAACAATGCGACGATGGACATCTGGTATGAGCCGTACGGTAGCGCTCAGCAGGCCGTTGAACTCGGCTATGACATTATCAACACCAACACGAATTTGCTCTATATCGTTCCGCAGCTGTACCGCAGCTATTTGAATTACGATTTCATTTACAACGAATGGGAGCCTAACGATTGGCTGGAGACTAAGCTTCCTTATGCGCACCCGCAGGTAAGAGGCGGCATGTTCGCGCTCTGGAACGATGTGTCCGTAGAGAAAGGCGTCTCCATGGCGGACTCGCATCAGCGGATCTTGCCTTCTATGCAAGTGTTGGCGGAGAAGCTGTGGAGAGGCAACCGCATCGACCGGAACTTCGCAAGCTTCCAGGCGGATGCCGCAAGGTACGCGGACCCGCCGGGTGTTCATCAGTCGCACAAGCTTCAAGTCGACAATGGGCGCCATATCGTGCTGGATTATACCTTCGACGAAGGCTTCGCGGATCGTTCGGGCAACGGCTTTGACGGCAACGCGGTGAATGCAGGCACGGAGAAGGGAATCTTCGGGCAAGCCGTGAGGCTAAAAGGCGGGGCCAGCTACGTGGATACGCCGCTTCGCACGCTCGGATTCGGATGGACGATGTCCATGTGGATCAAGCCGGACGCTGACAGCCCGCAAGGAGCCGTGCTGCTGGAATCTCCGGATGGACAGCTGAAATACAACATCGGAGGCAGCGGAAAAATGGCCATCACGAAGGAAAACTACGTCAGCGAATTTAACTATAAGCTGCCGACCGACCGCTGGACGCAGGTGATTATGACCGGCGACGACACAGGGACCTCCATTTTCATTAATGGCAGCGAGTATACGGCTACTCTAAAAGACGGGTCCAGACTGGAAACGTTCGTTTTGCCGGTCGCCAGAATCGGCAGCGAGACGAACGCTTTTAAAGGCTTGATTGACGAACTGGTCGTGAGGAACACCTTCATGGACCTGCATGGAAATCTGGCTTTGCATAAGCAAGCCGAATCCTCGCAGCCGGAATCCTCGTCCTATACCGCGGACAAAGCGGTGACGGCAGAGGGGATACCAGATGGTCCAGCGATTGGGTGGACGATACCTGGTTCATGGTGGATCTGGGTGAAGTGAAGAACATTGATGCCGTATCTATTTTGTGGCAAACGGCTTATGGTTCGAAATACCGCATTGTCGTATCCGAGGATAAGGAGAACTGGACGAACGTCGTGAAGGACAACAATGGCGAGATTAACGGCAAGCCGGGGCGAGTCGCGACTACCTTCCAGAGCACGCCGGCCAGATACGTGAAGTTCGAAGGCGTGTCCAGAGCAACCATGTTTGGCTATTCCTTTGAGGAATTTGAAGTATACGGCGAGGAATATAAGCTCGGCAATATCCAGCCGATTATCGACCTGTTGACGGCTATCGAGGCCGACAAGCTCGTGGAAGCCAATTATTCCCCGGAGGGCTGGGCACAGCTTCAGCAAGCGATGGAGCAAGCGATTGCGGCTATTCAGACCGCACAGCTGTCCCGTCCTGAAGCCGAGCAGGCGTATGCAGGGCTGAGCGTTGCGCGCGATCGTCTAACGATCGAAGACGTGATGGGCCTGATCGAGCTTAACGTGAACGGAAGCATCGCCGCGAACCTCTATCTTCCGCAGAAAGGACAACTCGGCACGCGCATCGTCTGGAGCAGCTCGAAGCCCGACTATCTGAATGCCAATGGACAGTTGTTGAAACGTCCGTCAGGCGGGGCAGGCGACATGGAGGTTGTGCTGATCGCGACGATCAGCAAGGGAGACGCTTCAGCGGATAAAACGTTCAAGATCAAAATCAAAGCGCTGCCTGGCTCCGGCGGCGGAGGATGGGTTCCGAGCCCGGTCACGCCAGATCCGGAAGAAGGCCAAAACGGCGGTTCAAATCCGGGCGGCGGAGATCCAGGCAATAGCAACGGGAACGGAAGCGGCAATGGCGGGGAGTCCGGCGGATCGACGACAGTCTCGCTTAACGATATTGCGAGCCACTGGGCAGAAGCGTCGATCAAACGGGCCGTCGAGCTTGAATTCGTAGCCGGCTATACGGACGGATCGTTCAAGCCGAATAAGACGGTGAGCAGGGATGAGTTCGTCGTCATGCTGGTCAAAGCGTTGAAGCTGCAAGGAGCGGACAGTGCGCTGGACTTCGCGGACGCAGGTTCGATTCAAGGCTGGGCGAAGCCGTATATTGCGAAGGCCTTGGAATCCGGCCTGATCAGCGGCTATGAGGATGGGACCTTCCGTCCGAAGGCTTCGATCAGCCGGGCGGAGCTGGCGGCGATGATCGTGCGCGGCTTGGGCCTCGCGCCTGCGGAAGGGTCTAAGCTCTCTTACGCGGACGCGGATCGAATTCCGGCTTGGGCGAAGCCTTATGTGGCGGCAGCCCGGGAAGCGGGAGTAATGAACGGACGCGGGGATAACCGCTTTGCGCCAGATGCTTCGGCGACGAGAGCTGAAGCAGTGACCGTCATTCTGAACATGATCGATGCGCTTGCGGAGTTGAAGGCACAGGAGCTGAACTAATTTCTCATAGAAAGAGAGAGTGAGCTAAGGTGAAAACAAGACGAGTTTTGACTGCTTTGCTGCTTGTCCACGTCATGCTGTTATCGTTAATATCGTCCGTATATGCGGAGGAGCCGGGCGGAGAAAACGCCGGCTTCTATAATCTGGCTCAAGGGAAAACGTACACATGGTCGGAACCGCCGGAGGACGCTTTCCCGGACGACGGGACGAAGCTGACAGACGGCAATGCCGCCGACTTGTCGCGTAACAGCGGCAACTGGGTGGGCCATCGCAACATGAAATCCCGTTCGGTTGTGTTTGATCTAGGCGAGCAAAAGACGGTCCAGGAGGTGAGCGCGCGTTTCCTGCACGATTGGCCGAACAACGAAACGCTTGTGCCGCTCACCGTTTCGTTCTACGCGTCGGACGATGGGGTGAACTGGGGCGTTTTGTCTCATAATGCAACTCAGTTGTTATGGGGCGACCAGACCAACATCGAGACGTTTGCATGGGACGGCAGCCCGGAGACCGGAGTTGTTAAGCGTGGCGATTATACCGAAGGACTCGTGTACGCTCGGTATGTGAAAGTGGTGTTCTCCATGCATCCGAGGGCATGGAGCATGATCGATGAGGTGACGATTACCGGCGCGGACGGTTTGGTCGCCGGAGCGGAGCCGGTGCAGCCTGTGCCCTATGATCTCCTGCAGCCTGGAGATGCTACTGGCGGGATCCAGAACCTGGGCTTGCTGTATAACGGGCATTATGCGGACGGCACAGGAAATTGGACGAAGGAGAGGGCTACTCCTAATATCAGCTATGTGAACGAGCAGGGGGAGCCTGTCGATTGGCTATTCGACGGCGTGCTGTATCTGGGTTTGACGTCGGATAACGGCAGGGGATTTGGAGCAACGGACGCAGCCGGCAAAGCCAGAAAAGAGGAATGGGAATGGTATCTGAATAAAACGTTTGACGACGGCGGCGATATGAGCGCGTTGAACGAGGCGACGGTCGAGGCAGGCGTGAAGCTTGGCGAGCCCGACCATAAGACGAAGGTTGTTCTGATGATTCCCGAACCGGGCGAGTATCAGTCCGACTTCGGCAGCATTAACGGTGAGGATCTGAACTTCGATGTAGGTGCAGTCGGTGATGCCGCATCGCTGGACAACCGGGCCAAAGCGATTCAGTGGTGGGTCGATGAAGTGCAAGCCAGATGGACGGCTGCGGGCTACTCGAACCTGGAGCTCGTCGGCATGTATTGGCTGGAGGAGCAAATCAGCACGCATGCGACCGGACCGGAGATGGTTAATAGAGCGAGTGACATCGTTCATAACGCCGGCCTGAAGCTGTTCTGGATTCCTCATTTTATGGCCTACAAGGCATTCATGTGGAAGGATGTCAGCATCGATGCCGTATCTCTGCAGCCGAACTATTTCTTTGAGAAACTGGACCCTTCGCGTCTGGAGGATACAGCGGATATGGCGAAGCGGTACGGCATGTCGCTGGAGCTGGAATTCGACGACCGGATGATCAACGACGCCGTCTTCCGCGAGCGGTTCATCGAGTACTTGAACAGCGGCGTGGATACCGGGCTGATGCAGCAAGGATATAAAGCTTATTATCAAGGCAACAACGCGGTATACAATGCGGCGAAAAGCGCAGACCCTGCCACCCGCGTGCTTTACGACTGGCTGTATCAATTCTCGAAAGGCACTTATCAGAAACAAGACGCTGCTCCGCCTGATGTTGTAGCGCTCATGAACGGGCAGCCGATCTCGGAGCATACGATCGTGCCCGATACGACGCAGGCCGCCTTCACCTGGACCATTCCGGGAGATGACGGAAGCGGGATCGTCAAAGTAACGGCCAAGTATGACGGCAAAGCTTATATCGAAGGAACTGTGATGGATCTGACGGGCAAGCCGGGCAAGCATGTGCTGGAGCTGACGGTGGCGGCTGCCACATCCAAGACGGTCAAGTATGTGATAGAGGCTCGCTTGGGCGCTGACGGCCTGCTTGCCCTTGTGGACAAATACGCGGACAACAAGCAGCTGAGCCATGCCGATACGAACCGGGCTATGCGCAACGCCTTGATCATGATGGAGCGTACGCAAGAGAGCGATCCAGAGCAAGCCAAGCATTATTTAAAGGCATTCAATGCGAAGCTGGAAGAGGCCAAGAAACATGAGTATGTATCGGAAGGTGCTTATACGGAGCTGAAGGAAGGCGTGTATTTCGAGATTGGAAGCATCGCGCAAGACAAACAAGCCGAGGCGTCCTCGACGGAAGCGGCTGGTCTGGAGCCTGCGAAGGCGCTGGATGGCGCTCCGGCCACACGTTGGGCGAGCGAAGTGCGCGAGACGGCTTGGTTCCAGGTTGATCTGGACAGCCAGCAAACCTTCGATACGATCCGCATCGATTGGGAATACGCGCGCGCGGACCAATATCGTCTGTCCGTCTCGGAGGATAATGAGACCTGGAGTCCTTTGAACGTCGGCGACAAAGGCGTGGTTAAAGCGTCGGACGGCAAGAATACGCTGGTATTCCCGGCGACGACGGCAAGGTATATCAAGTTTGAGGGACTGAGTCGGGCAACGTTCTATGGTTATTCCTTCTACGAATTCGGCGTATACGATCTTGCCCTGCAGCAAGAGCTGAAGACGCTCGACGGCATACAAGCCGCTGTGGATGTCTCCACGAAAAAAGTTGCGATCGACGGACTGGTCATGAACGGCAAGAAGGAGCACTTGTATGTCAAAGTGCTCGACCCGAACGGCAAGATTCAATATTCCGGCCAGACGAGCACTGAGGATGACGGAAGCTTCCGGATCGACTTTACATTGACCGGAGGAGCGCAAGGAAGGTATACGGTCGAGCTTGAGACGGACGACATGACGACTCCCGAGCTGGCTACCTTCGAATACCGCAAGCCGCCTACCAATGGCGGAGGCAATGGCGGCGGTCCGGTGACGGATCCGGATCCGTACAACTTGCAAGCGGACGGTTCAGTCAAAGCCGTGCTCGTTCCGACGCTGAATGGCAAACAGGCTACGGCTTCGGTCGGAGCATCGGACCTGAATGCTGCCATTCAGAAGGCAGCGGCCGACAGCAACGGCAACAAGCATGTCCATCTTGAATTGAAACCGTCGAACGCGGCCGGCAGCTATGCGCTGGAGCTTCCTGCGGCTAATCTGACGAATCAGTCTAATCTGATTCTGTATATCTCCACGCCGTTCGCCCGGCTTGCTTTGACCGGCGACATGCTTGCTGGAGTTAAGGCGAATGCCGAGAAGCTGGTCGTTATCATAAGCGATCATATGGGCGAGTATCGCGGCAACGAAGCGGCAAGCCGGATCGGAAACAGGCCGATCGTACAGGTTGCGATGCAATTGGACGGGGAGGCTCTCTCCTGGAGCAATGCGAACGCTCCGATCCAGATTGCGATTCCATATTCGCTGAAGTCGGGAGAGCAGGCAACTGAACTGCAAGCTTACGAACTGACGGGCGACACCGCTGCAGTCATCCAGGGCGCGTCTTATGACAAAGACAAGGGTATGCTGCGGCTTACCATCGACCATGTCGGCGTCTATGCCGTCGGCGGTGCGAAGCCGGCTGCGTTCAACGATCTTGGCAAGCATGAATGGGCGCGCGAGGCGATCGAGGAGCTGGCCGAGAGAGGCATCGTCCAAGGCACCTCGATCGATAACGGCACCTTCAGCCCGGCAAACCCGGTAACGCGGGCGGATTTTATCCTGATGCTGGTGAACATGCTTGACCTGCGCGCCGAGTTTGCTTCGACATTCGCCGATGTGAAGCCAGGGGATTATTATTATGATGCGGTGTCCATCGCCAAGCAGTTGGGCATCGTTTCGGGAGTGAACGAGGGCAGCTTCGCCCCTCGCGATCCGGTCAGCCGGCAGGACGCTTTGGTGATGCTGACCCGAGCGCTGCAAACGACGAGGGCAATCAAGCCATCCGTATCCGATACAGCGCTTGAGGGCTTCCGCGATGCGAGCCAGATCGCGCCATATGCTGCGGACAGCGTGGCAACGATGCTCAAGCACGGGCTGGTTACGGGTTCCAATGGCTATATGAAGCCGAAGAATACAACCAGCAGAGCGGAAGCGGCGACCTTCCTGTATCGCGCTCTTCAATTCGTTGAGGGGCAGCAGCAGAAGTAGAGGCAGGAATAATTGGTTTAAGCACACTTTGATTGGCGCGGCAACGCGTCCGGAGTGTGCTTTTTTCGTTGATACAGAATTTTGTCTCAACTTTAGCAGAGCTAAAGTAGGAAGGCCTTACGTAATGTCGAATATAAAGAAGACCTATATTAGTAAAGGAAGTAGCAACATTATTCACCGAATTTATACAAGAAAACGTTTGTAGGGAGGCAATATGGATGGGGTCTTTCGAGCAGATTTGGAAGCGAATAGTGGAGTTGGAGGGGAATGAGTTTCGGCAGGTTCGTGGAAAAATATTTACTTACAAGATATCTGGAGATTCGTTTATTCCTAGCACAACAAATTATATTGTTCCGAGAAGCCAACTTGAGAAGGCTTGGCAGAGGATGCCGCTAGAAGGTCCAGGGGCCATTAGTGATCTAGTAGCACCATCTTACATTTTTGCTTTGCTTATGGATACACGAGTTTTATCAGAAGTAGGGGACAGAGGGACACAGACATCTAGTTACAGCAATAATCACCAACACATTACTGGTGATTTTGCCGAGCATCTTGTCATGTATTGGCTTTCTAAGAAGGGTTATGAATGTGCACATGTTCAACACGTTGGAATCGACATTATTGCCGCCAAGGACGGTAAGAGACTTGGGATTTCAGTAAAAAGTCGAAGTCGTAAGACTGGTATTGTGAACGATAGAATGACTATAAATTATCCCGAGAAACATGTTCAACATGTCCGTGAGACGTGTAGGCATTTTAATTGCGAGGAGTTTTTTGCCTTTGTGCTGGACCAAAATAATAAAATTAAAGTCATTCTCACCCCACTTTCTTGCATCGAACACTATTATGTCATTTCATCTAAGAGTTCGCAGGATTGGAACATGAGTAAGTTTGAATTCGACCCTTCCTCACAAATATTTGAGTTGGCTTGGAATTAAATTGAAGTTCGTTAACAGAGGGCAGGCTGTCCATGCAGCCTGCTCTTAACGTTCAGCCACAAACTTCTGTATACACCGCACGCCTTCCTCGATCTTCCCGGTGCTTAAGTTGCCGTAGCCAAGCACAATTCCTGTTTCATCGAGTTGGCCAGACCATCTGTATTCGGCGGAGCGTTCCACTAGAAACCCGTAAGAGGCCGTATCTTCCCAAGGAAGAAGGGCAAGCCGCTTGGAATGAAATTGCACCAATATATGCATGCCAGCCTCGTCGCCCAGAATCGATAGTTCATCCCTTAAAATATCATGGAGTCGGTCCTTTAACAACGCTCTTCGTTTTCGATACACCTTCTTCATCGCATGAACATGGCGGTCCAGTTGACCGTCTTGAATGAATGGGCCTAACGCTTTCATTCCGATCCCGGGCTTCAAGACGAGGAAACAAGTCGAGGAGTTAGCTGGTGCCATTGCCCGTGGGCCGTTGTCCCAAGAGCAAATGAAGGAAATCGCGGAAATAATGAATGTTGAATAATAAATCAGACCATCATGGGGGATTTTTGATTAAGGTGACAGCTTGCGCCGAAGGAATATATGACGAGGGCACTCAGCTAATGCCCTCTTTAGTTCAATAATTTCTTTAAGTCAATTCTTGTATATGTCTTCTCATAACTTGAACCATCTTCATTGAAGTATATGGCGTCTTTTGAATAGGGTTCTGAAATAGCATGATACCCGTATTTAGAAATAAGCTTAATCATTTTGGGATTTTCTATAGGGTCAACGCTAACATACATTTCGGTATAACCCAAATCTCTTGCAAGACGTTCTCGATAATTTATTAGTTCTGAACCTATACCTTTTCCACGGTAAGCTTCTTTAACATACAAATCACTTAACTTTGGTACAAGTTTCCCTCTTAATCGTAGAACGCCGAATCCTAAAATGATAGTATTCATTTCAGCAACTATTAAAATTGCAGCTTTATTCTCCTGGTCTGTTAGGTAGGAAGTAAATAAGTCTTTATTGTTTCTTATCGTGCAGAGTCCATCAATATCATGAGTACTAGCCATCCTTACAGTATATTGCATAAATAGCCTCCCCCAATAAATTCTCCAAGAATAGCTCAACTATAAGCCATCTTTCGAAGCTTTACGTTCGTGTCCTCCACAGAAAACAGACATGAAGAAACTAACCTATTCTTTTTATTCGACGTCGTATTTTCGTACTCCTTGCTATCGAGGTAGCGAAACCACGCCAGATAATGCCCCAGATATTTTGTTGCAACTCCATTAAAGCGGTCCATCCATCTCTTCAGTCGGCTAAGGTAGCTATTCACGTTCTGGATACTGAAACAGTTAAGGATGTAAAAGTGAAAAAAATAGAGTGCAATGTCATAATATTGGAGCTCACCGGGAGAAACCATAAACTATAATAAAAAGAAAGCGCTTTCTTTTTTGTGATGCGATACCGATATTTGGGAGGTAGAGGCAAATTGAGCAAGAAATTACGGCAGTCATTCGCATTTATCCTCATCATAGCACTCGTATCCAGCGTAATGCCGGGTGGCAAAGCTTATGCTTTGGAGAAAAGCGAGGAACCAGGATTGTTGGCTTGGTACAAGCTGGATACGCCTTATGAGCTCAACGGCAAGAGCGTGGCGGAGGACTCCTCCAGTAATGGTCATCATGCCATCAGTGCAATCGGCACTTGGGACGAGGATGGCGGTGTATACGGCGGGGCATTATCGTTTAACGGCGTCACCGATCTGATTCAGCTGAATTTGGGGTCGGCTCCGGCAGGATCGTACCTGAAAGACGCATTTACGGAGCATTCCGCTTCGTTATGGTTTAAAGCAAACGATACGCAAAAGCTGCAGGTGCTGTACGAACGCGGAGGCAATGCGTCTGGAATGGCGATTCAATTGAACGCGAACAAGCTGGAGGCCGCTGTAGTGAGCGGTGAGCGGGCAACCTTGTCCGTGGATTTTACCGATACTGCTTCTTGGCATCATGTGATGGTTACTTTCGACAACGGGGCATTCACGCTGTACCTGGATGGGGAGGTCGCCGCCGCGACTACTGCGTCGTTTACAAAAGTGAATAGCGCGCTTAACGAAGCAGCCATCGGCGCAAAAATCGCCGTCTATGCATTCGGCGGAGACAACCAGACCGGGGCTTGGTTCAACGGGATGATTGATAATGTGCGTTTGTACGACAGAGCGGTTGAGCCTTCGATCGAAGTGGCAGGAGTAAGCTTGAACAAGGCGCAGTTGACCGCGACGGTCGGCGAATCGGTGTATCTTGCCGCGTCTCTGGAGCCGTCGTTCGCGACGAATAGCAATGTCACCTGGACATCCAGCGATGAATCCGTCGTGACGATTACCGGTTACGATTCAGCACAAGCGGCTATCGAAGGCAAAAAAGCGGGCAGTGCGACCGTTACCGTGACAACGGAGGATGGGAATTATACGGCTTCCAGCGAAGTGACCATCCTTCCAGAGCAGATTTCCATGCCCCTCGACGATCTAGCACCCTTAGAGGCCTGGTATAAGCTGGACGGCCCTCTCAGTCAAAAAGGCAAGATAGTCGCAGAGGATTCCTCCGGGAAAGGGCATCATTCCTTCAGCGCGATCGGGGATTGGCTGCCTGGCGGAGGTGTCGATGGAGGAGCATTCTCCTTCAATGGGTCGACGAGTATCATTCAACTCAATACGGCGAACGACACCTTCTTGAGGAATGAGTTTTCTGAATTCACCGCCGCCATGTGGTTCAAGCCAGCGGATTTAAACACGAGACAGGTATTGTTCGAGCGCGGAGGCAATGGGGCAGGGCTTGCGGTCCAAATTAATGAAGGGAAGCTCGAAGCTGCTGTTGTGAATAACAAACCTGAGGTCAATCGAGTTATTCTTTCTACTGAACTGACTGGCACGGCTGAATGGCATCACGTCGCGGTTTCTTTCGGCAACAGCACTTTCAAGCTGTTCCTAGACGGGCAACTGGCCAAAGAAACAGGAACGCCTTTTGATAAAGTATCCGCAGCAGCTAACGAAGGGGCGCTTGGCGCAAGATTCGCCGTTGACGCTTTCGAGGGAGCAGCCACAGGAGGCTACTTCAAAGGGGTTATCGACGATGTCCGATTATATAAGGCTGCTGTCGAACCCATTGTAGGCGCGGTCTCTGCTCAAAGCGTCGTGCTGGATCGGGATGCGGTCACGCTTGGAAAGGGCCTCACGCAAGAGCTTGTTGCAACAGTTCTCCCGAAGCATGCGACGAATCAGAATGTGATCTGGACCTCCAGCGATGATTCCATCGCAAAGGTTTCGCCGAGTGGCGGTCTGAAGGCGGTTGTGCAAGGGGTATCGGAAGGAACGGCGACAATTACCGTGACGGCTGTTGACGGGGAATTTACATCGTCAAGTATTGTGACCGTCGAGCAGGTCCCAGTTGAAGGGATAAGCCTTACGCCTGCGGATGTGGAAATGGTGGTGGGTACGACGCAGACCCTAATACCGACGATTACACCGGAGAATGCGTCAAATCGGAATGTAAGCTGGGAGTCTACTAGTCCGTCTATAGCGACGGTCAATGAATCGGGTACGGTTACGGCGCTTCAACCAGGGACGGCGTCGATCACCGTAACAACAGAGGATGGAGGTTATTCAGCTTCTATGGTTGTCACAATTAAGGGTATACCAGTTGAGAAAATCTCTCTGAATCACACGAAAGTCACGTTAGCGGTTGATCGGACGCACCTGCTGTCGCCCGCGATCTCGCCTAAAAACGCAACGAACCAACATATCATTTGGACGTCTTCCGATTCTTCCGTGGCGACGGTCGATGCGAGCGGCAGGGTGACGGCAGAGGGACCGGGCCATGCGATCATTACGGCCACAACCGAGGATGGAGGTTTTGCAGCCACTAGCGAAGTCACGGTAAATTCATTCGCTGTTAAGAGAATAGATAATCTGTTTCGTGTCGATTCGGGGCCCGAGCAAGGCAAGAAGGCTACCCTCTACGATGGAACGATCGAGAAGTATAACGGCTATTATTACGCGATGGGAACCGGTACATTGGGATTCGTGTATCGTTCGAAGGACATGATTCATTGGGAAAGTCCTTATCGATTGATTTCGAATGATCCAAGCACGATGCCCCCGACGGTGAACCCGGCTGATTACAATGAATTAGGAGCATCCGATTTGTTCTATCATAACGGAGTGATGTTCTATTCCTACAATGGCACCTCGTTGATTCACGGGGACCCGAGCACGATGAATACGGTGCCCGATTTTCGTAACAGCTTCTGGGACAAGAAGTTTGATGATGGGATTGACCCGCAGCTGTTCGTCGCGCACAACGGAGATTTGATCTTCTTGCGCAAGGTCAATCCGGACGAGCTGGACCCGAATACCGGTCATGCTAAGCCAGGGCGCGCCGGCGCATGGCTCTGGAACGTGGAATCATTCTTCAACGAGAAGGGCAATCCGGACCGCAGCAAGGCGCTCGAGACAGTGACCACACAGATGGGCCACTGGGCCAATATGAACTTCGTCAATTTCGAGGGACCGGAGCTACACTATCATAACGGCCAGTATTACATGCTGTATGTGGGGAATCAGATGTTCCCGGAAACAGGCCTTTATGATACAGGAGTGGCGCAAGCCGACAGCTACGATAAAATTACGAATGATTCCAAGTATCCGGGCAAGCTGCTCGCCCGTAATGCCGAGGAGTTAATCCTGAAATATCGTGTCCTCTTACCGACGTCCGAGCATGGGGGCCAGCCGTATCAATACACCTTCAAGTCGCCCCTGGCGGGCTGGAACAGCCTTGGCGCAGATACGGACGGTTGGGTGTCCGGGGAGGGCGGCTTTGGTTGGCCGGATGTGAATCGAGCGAAAATCCCGAGCATTTACAATGACGGGAAAACAGCGGGATCCGAGATTTGGTCGCATCCGAACGGTCCGGCCTCCATGTGGGCGAAACGCTCCTTCAGCTTGGATGCTGTGCCGGAGAAGACAGTTCTGCGCTACCGCTTGCAAGGCTACGGGAAGCTGTATGTGAATGGCAAGGAGCTCTTCGCATTCGACGGTCAGCAGCGTGCATACAAGATGGTTGAGGTTCCTGCCGAACTGCTGCAGACCGGGGAGAACGTGATCGCCGTAGAGGCAGGCACAAACGGTCCTGCATTGAACTTTTACCATATGGATTTCGGCTTGTACGATACGAACGGCCATGCGGTCGAGCCTGACATCATCGGACCGTCCCAACCGAATGTGATTGTGGGACCAAACGGGTTCGAGACTTGGGTCACCTATAAGGCATTCTGGAACAGCGATAACGGACAAGGGAAGGATCGCGTCTATTTCTGGGATCAGGAGATGGTCGTCGACGGACCGACCTCGTATGATTCCGAGGGCCTCCATCCGGATGCCTGGACACCGACATTCCAAGACCGGTTCGATTCGGAATCCAGCTTGCAGCATTATGAAATGCCGGAGACGGATGTCTCGATTGACAATGGGACGTTGTACTTTAATGCTGCTCATGATTCGAAACGGGTGCTGCTGAACGGATACGAAGCAGAAAACTTCTTTATGGAAACCAATCTTCGATTCGAAGACAAGGATTTCGGAGATGAGGGGCAGGCCGGTATGGTCGTGTGGCATCGGGATGAGAACAACTACGTGAGCCTGTTGATTGACCGCGACGACCGGAAGCTTGTGATCCAGTCCCGCATCGATGGTGTTTCGGAAAGCTCGGCAGCGGATTTGCCGTCGACGTTTGCATTCCTGCATGATGACGCGCGCGCTGCGGACTTCGCGGAGCAATATCATACGCTCAGGGTATACAAGAACGGGACCAAATTGTTTGCGGAATTGGATCAATACACCCTAAACGACGATCGGCCGGTGTTCGAGCATGAGACGATGGCTGCTCCGGGGCAAATCGGCTTGATCAGCAACAAGGCGATCGTTCGGATGGATAACGTGACCGTGACGACCGGCTGGAGTGAATACGGTACGTATATCAACGGTTGGGATGAAGCATGGTCGGTATCCGGGAAGGGCTTGCAATCCCCTGCAGCCGGAGAAGCGCTCACGGTCAAAGGCGACCGGATGCTCGAACATGAGTTTTCGGTCAATGTGAATACGGGAGCTTTGCCGGAAGCGGGTAAAGCGGGTATTATTCTCGCGTATATTGACGCTCGGAACTACGTGACGGCAAGTACGAATTACGCCACGAATGAATTCGAGCTGCGCAAGGTCGTGGATGGCCGGGAGGAGCTCATTGCCGCTGCTCCTGCGGCGAGAGATACGATCTACGGGCACAGCAATTACGCTGCGGAAGGACAGCGTGAGTATGTGTACGATCTGCGTGGAGAAGCGGAGGTTTCGTCGGCCAAGATGCTGTGGTTCCACGGTCCGTTCCAATACGTGAACAAGAACTTTGAGCTGCCTGATTCGACATCGGCAAATTTCAAGTTCGACAGTAAGAAGGACGGTTGGGATGCGGTGCCGTTCACGTATCAAGACAAGGGTAGAGGCGATTACCATATCGCCGACTTTGAGGACAATGTAAAGACCAGTCAGCTTCGACTGAGCGTCCCTTCAGAATCGAATCGTCCCTTTACCTTCGTCGTTCGGGAAGAGGTCAGTTCGCAAAACTTCTATAAGGCGGTTCGGTCGAAGGGGAAAATCTATGTATGGGTAAACAACGAGCTGATCTTTGACGCTGAGGATCCTTTCGAAAACAGACCCGCTCAGACCGGCCTTTATACAGATGGAATCCAAGCGACATACAACGCCTTTACCGGCTTCGACGTATCGGGACGACTTGCCGCGGGCGATGACGGCGGCGCTTCGCTGACCGTGAAAGCGGAGGTTGCCGGCGAAGCCGGCAGCAACGGATGGTACGTTTCGGATGTACAGGTCACTTTGCGTCCGGAAGGCGAAGACTTGGATCATGTCAACTTGTTCTACAGCCTGGATGCGGGAAACACATGGCACGAGTACAGCCGCCCGATCGCGATTTCCGCCGAGGGTCGCAATGAGCTCCGCTATTATGCCGACGATGGGACGGGGAATACAACGGAGACCGCAACGTTGACCATCAGCATCGATAAGACCGCTCCGGTTATCAAGTTAAATGGCCTGTCCAGCGTGACCGTAACATTCGGCGCCGCATATAGGGAGCAAGGCGCAACGGCAACCGATAATATCGGTCCAGTAGGCGAGATTACGGTTACAGGTGAGGTTAATACCAACAAGGCAGGCACCTATACGCTGCGATACCATGTTTCCGACCAAGCGGGGAACGCTGCTGCGGAAGCCGAACGTAAGGTGACGGTCAAGAAGAAGGAGAATTCATCCGGAACCGAGGGACCTGTCGACGAAGGCAGCCATTCGGAGGAATCCCCTCCGCCGGCTTCCGGGAGCAAGGAACAGCAGACGGATGTGAGCCCGGAAGAAAGCAAGCAGCTGGAGCTGGAAGGCGGAGTAAAGATTCATATTCCTGCGGGCGCCGTGTCTTCGAAGGGGACGATTCGTATCGCGGTCGTCGAACCGGATCAGATTCCCGCGAATGGCGATCTGGAATCGGTCAGCCAGCTTTACGAATTGTCCAGTACGGCGGGCGAACGGTTTTCCAAGTCGCTGGAGCTTTCATTCGTCTACGACGCCAAGCAATTGAAGCCGGGGACCCACCCGGCCGTGTATTATTACCACAAAAGCCAGAAGCGTTGGCTATTCATCGGCGGCTACGTGGAGGAAGAAGGAACGATACGTGTGGATGTCGATCACTTCACGACGTTCGCTGTCTTTTCCTATGAACCGGCAGCGCTGAAGGATATGGCGAATCATTGGGCAGCAAGCTACGTTCGTCGTCTCGCTGGGATGAATGTCGCTGCCGGATACCTGGACGGAAACTTCCGGCCGGAAGAAACGGTAACGAGGTTCGAATTCGCGAAGATGCTGGCTTCGGCCTTGGGCCTTGAAGAGGCTTCCCGCGATACGAAATTCTCGGATAACAGGCATATCCCGTCTTGGGCGAAGCCGCACGTTGCGGCCGCAGTTGAAGCAGGCCTGATTCTGGGTTACGAGGAAGCCGGCACGACAAGCTTTAAGGGTGAGCGCACAGTGACGAGAGCAGAAGCAGCCGTTATACTCGTAAGAGCATTGCAGCTTTACGGTACCGGCACCACTGGCTTGACGAGTAAAGCACCGGGCCTGAAAGACGCTTCGGACATACCGTCCTGGGCGAAACCGTCGATTGACAAGGCTTTGTCCATGGGGATCCTGAGCGGTTACGAGGATGGTGCTATCCGCGCGGACCAAGAAACGACGAGAGGCGAAGCAGCCGCTATGATTTACAAATTGCTGGCCGCGTTGGGTATATAGCTTCAAGTAAAATAAGTAAAAGTTTATACGGCCTTAGCCCTGAATGCCACGGGGCTGAGGCCTTTTATTTTGCCTGCAAATGCTTATGAAGCAGATATACAGCTCAATGTTCTCTTGCAACTATTCAAATAGGGTCAAGCACAAGAATATTATTAGCATAATGTTAGGTGTACTAGACAGGACTCACATGCTCAATTATGATAACACTTATAAGAAAGCGCTTTATATTTAATTAGTGGAGATTTCGTAATTGTCATTTTGTTGGAAATATCAGGAGGGAACAAGAGATGGGAGTGGGCTCTATGATGCAGGAATACGATTACGAGTTTGCTGATTTCATTTACTATACGCCAGGGGATCTGGATAAGGAAGGACGTATATGGCCGGTCCGGGCGGGTTGCAGTATGGCCAAACCGAACTACAAAGTGGGACCCAAAAGAATCGAGTGCTACAGTCTTCACTTGGTGCAGGAGGGGAGGGTTCGGCTGGAGTACGAAGGCAATCAGGTTGAATTGCAAAAGGATGACCTATTTTGTTTGTATCCGGGACGAACCTATAGCTACGATATGCTTCCCTCTGGCAAGCCGCTTCAAATGAGCTGGTTGGCGGTAGATGGCGACAGGGTACTGACGCTGCTGGAACTCGCCGGGTTTACGCATGAGAAGCCTTATCGCAAAAAAGCGGTCAGCTCAAGCGTCAGGTTATCGGCGGATCGAGTCATTCATACGCTGGCATGCGCTAAGCGCTGGAGCCCGGCAGGGGCATTGGAGCTGCAAAGCCTTGTTTACGCGCTATTCGCTGAATTGATAACGGAGACGGCGCCTGCACCTGAGGCTGAGCTTGCCGGTTGGATTCATGAATGCATGAACTATATGGAGCTGCACGCCTCGGAGGGGATCTCCGTCCAGCAGGTAGCGGATTTCGCAGGTGTGCACCGCTCCTACTTTACCCATGTGTTCACGAGCCAGGCGGGCATTCCCCCCATGAAGTACATACAGAAGATCCGTATGGAGAAGGCAAGACAGCTGCTGATCGATACGGACGCGACGGTTACGGAAATCGCCTTGTCACTTGGTTATCCGAACCTGTACACGTTCACCCGAGCCTTCAAAATTTATTATAAGGAATCCCCTCAAGCTCTGCGGAAGATGATCAACTAACCGAGAATAGGCACTTTATAGTTAATTCGATTGCAAGCTAGCATGTCCTATGAACATAAAGGAGATTTCCTGATATGAAGCTGTCCACTCTTAGGCGATGGATTTCGCCCAGTCAAAGCATCCAGGGAAAAATATTCATCGCATTCAGTCTGGTCGCCCTGCTCTCCATTTTCTCCACGGTCAGCATTGTCTACGTGAACATGCGTGAGAATATAAAGGATAACGCGGTCACCTCGGTATCGGATAGTATTCGCCAAGCGGATGAATCCCTCAATATGATGCTGGAAGAAATCGATCGGCTGAATACCGTAGTGGTGACCAATAAAAATACGGTGATCGATACGATTCTCAGCCCGTCGGAAGAGATCAGTTATGAATGGTTTTTGGAACAGAAGCGGATCGATGAATTTCTATCGGTGCTTATTGATTATAAGCCTTATATTTCGCGGATTGCCGTTGTCGGTCTGAACGGGAAAGTATTCTTCACCGGGGGGCCCTGGCTGGACAGGACGATTATCGGTACACCGATGATGGATTTTATGCTGGAGAACGGTTCGCGCCATGCCTATTTGAAGCAGACGGGCGTATCCGATGCCATTACCGTAGGTCGTGAGATCCGCTATAACCAGGAGACCATCGGCGTTGTAATGGTGGATTTGAACTATGATTTTATCAAAAAAACGTACGGTGTGAAGCCGACCGCCGATAGCATGCTGTATGTGCTCGATAAGGAAGGCGGATTTGTCTATCAGTCCGAATCGGCGCCGTCCTTCGCTCCTTCCATCGAGAAGATCATAAGCATCAGACAGGGGTTCTCGGGTCCCGGCGATGCAGCGGAGATGACTATCGACGGAAAATCCTACACCGTCGTTAGCCGTTCATCTGAGCATACGGGCTGGACGACGCTGGCGCTTATACCGATGGATTCGCTGCTCGGCGAATCCGCGAAGCTTCGCAAGCTGATGGCAGAAGTGTCTGTCATTGTACTGATCGTCGTGTTAATTGGCTCGCTGAAGGTGTCATCGCGCATCACCATTAATATCCGCCGTCTGAAGTCTATGATGATGCTGGTCAAGGACGGTAATTTGACATTCCCCATGAAGGAAATCAAAACGAAGGATGAGGTAGGACAACTGTACCACGCCTTTATCAGCATGGTGGAGGAATTGAATCGGCTGATGGAGGGGATCCGAGTCAGTGAGAAGGAGAAGCGGGAGGCCGAATTGACCGCACTTCAGGCACAGATACGTCCGCATTTTCTATATAACTCCCTTAATACCATCAAATATTTGGCCAAGAAGAACGGGGTGCCTAATATCGAGGAGGTATCCGGCTCGTTAATCGAGCTGATGCGCGGTGTTCTCGGCCATTCCAACGAATACGTTACGGTTCGGGAGGAGCTGGACTATGTGCGCAGCTATATCTCCATCGTGAAATATAAATACATGCAGCCGATTCCCGTGCATGAGGAGATCGAAGAAGATCTGCTGGAATGCCGGGTGCCTAAGCTTATGCTGCAGCCTATCGTGGAGAATGCCATCATTCATGGGATCGGCCCTCTGGAGGAAGGGGGGCTGGTCATGATTCGCGTCTATCAAGAGAATCACAATCTTAAGGTCGAAGTGACGGACAACGGCAAAGGCATGACTCAGGAGCAGATGGACTTGCTGTTGGACGGCCCATTCCAAGGAGAGACCCCTTCACGCTTCAGCGGCATGGGGGTGCGCAATGTGCATGAACGAATCGTTCGCCAGTACGGAGAGCCGTACGGAGTGAGCCTGTACAGCGAGCTGACATTGTATACGAAGGTCGTTATTACTATTCCCGATCTGCGGGACAAGGGAAAATCCGTTCAAGAGGTGATATAAGTCATGTATCAAGTGTTATTGGTAGACGATGAGCCGTTGGCCCGCAGCGATGTAGGGATGTTAGTGGATTTCCGAAAGCATGGCTTTGAAATATGCGGCGAAGCCCATAACGGACTTATGGCTTTGGCGATGATCGAGCAGTCTCCGCCGCATATCGCCATTATTGATGTGAATATGCCCGAGATGAACGGTGTGGAGCTTAATCGGACGATTAAGGAACGATATCCAGCCATCAAGACGATCATGCTTAGCAGCTTCGACGACTATGATTATGTGCGCGATTGCCTGAAGAATGGCTCCATTGATTATTTGCTGAAGCATAGGCTCGACGGTGCAACGCTTATCGGCATGTTGAATAAAGCGGCACTGGAGCTGCGGCAGGATGATCAGATCCTTGAGAACTTGAGTGCCCAGAAGGCTATAGCGGAACGAATGAATCCCGTGCTCATCCGCGGGTATATAGCCGATCTGGTGAAGGGAAAGCCGGGATCCGTCCAGGAATTCGAAGCGTTTGCGCGGAAAAATGGCCTATACCCCCAGACGATCCGCTATGCTGCAGCGTCGGTTCAGATTGTCCCCTTCCTGCTGCTTACGCAATCTTACAGCGACATGCAGACGAATCGGCTCGTCCAACAGGCGATAGAGGTCATGCAGCAGAGCTTAGGCGATGTGCAGGAACGAACGGTCGCTTACCTGGAGAATGGACGTCTGGTTGTTGTATTCGCCTTCAAGGAACGCAGCGAGCATGTCGCTATAAGCGAGGCCGGCCGCATGATGAGCAAGCTTAGCCATGCGCTGGAGCTGTTTCTGAATGTGAAGTGCGTCTATGCTGTCGGACATGTATGCCACAGCTTGTCACAGCTTGAAGAAAGCTACGTCTCCGCTGAGCGGAAGCTAGACTCTTATCCTGCCGCTGAACCGACCGGCCAAGCGACAGAATGGAGGAGCGTCGAACATTCTAAGCGCGTTTCATTAACGATCGAGGAGCAGAAGCAGTTGCTCCTCTCTATTGAGATCCTTGATCAGGAAGGCATGCATCGGTTGATTGCATCTGTATTCGATTCCATTCGTGAGCAACCGGTTCATTCTCATTCGGTGCAAATGATCATCAGCGAGCTGCTGCATATTGGGGATAAAGCTTTGAAGAAATGGATGTCCCAGGCCGACTCTGCGATGGATAGCTTGCCTGCTCGCAGCGAGCTAGGCAGGTTAGACAGCGTCGGTGAGATGGAGCAATGGCTGCAAGACTTTTATGCTGGCCTGCTGAAACGGCTTAAGGAGAAGCATGCGGGCGGCGCATATTCCCGGCATGTGTCACAAGCGATCATATTCATTTTGGAAAGGTATTCGGGCATCGTGACGCTGGAGCTGGCGGCAGGCGCCATCGGTCTGAATCCATCGTACCTAAGCAGAATATTCAAAGAAGAGACGCAGTCGACATTCTCGGAATATGTGAACCGGGTCCGAATCGATGCGGCGCAAAAGCTGCTTGGGAGCGGTCAATATTCAATAAAGCAAATTAGCAATCTGGCGGGCTTTGCTACTTATAACTATTTTTTCAAAGTGTTCAAGGAAATGACGGGTGCGACGCCTCAGGCCTACTTGAACGGATTGGGAGGCGGGAGAGCGGCAGCGAAGTCGTAAAATATGTGGAGTAAATAGTCATATATTTATAACTTTGCTGCGGAACGGGTGAACTATAATGAGTGGACACCGGAAGTAAACGTTTTCAAAACACGGTGAATAGAACATTGGAGGTCACAGATATATGCGTAGACATTGGGGAAGAAGCGCGCTAACCACGCTGATCATTTCCGGTCTGATACTGGCCGGCTGCAGCAACGGTGGGGACTCAAAGAAAGAGAACAATAATCCTTCGTCTTCACCTGAAAGCGCTGTTAAAGCGGAAGGATTCCCGATTGTAGATCAACCGATCAAGCTCAAGATGTTCACAAGAATAGCGCCAGCTAACGGACCGTTCAAAGAAATGCCGGTGTTCCAAGACTATGAGAAATTAAGCAATATTCAAGTTGAATTCACCGAAGCTCCAACAGACGGCTTCGCAGAGAAAAAGAACCTATTGTTCGCGTCCAATGAGCTTCCGGATGCGTTGTTCCGTTCGGAGCTCAATCCGCTTGAGACGATTCGTTACGGGACAGCCGGCCAGCTGATCCCCCTCGAGGATTTGATTGAGGAGTATGCGCCTAATCTGAAAGCCTTGATGGAGCAATATCCAGAGATCCGCTCGGCCATTACGACTCCGGAAGGACATATTTACTCGATCCCCGGCATCGTAACGACAGGCTCGGCGCGTACGGACAAACGCTGGATCAACAAAGCGTGGCTGGAGAAGCTGAACCTGGAAGAGCCAACAACGACGGAAGAGCTCTATAATGTGCTCGTCGCTTTCCGGGATGGAGATCCGAACGGCAACGGCGAAGCGGACGAAATTCCGATGACTGCGCGTAATGCTGCTGCGGGGATCATTATCGTCAATATGATGGCCGGATCGTTTGGCCTGGATTTGCAGCTCGGCTATAACATTAACATCGAAGACGGCAAGGTAAACCTTTGGAGCGGCAGCGAGAAGCACAAAGAGATGCTGATGTACTTGAACAGGCTGTATAAGGAGAAGCTGCTGGACCAGGAGATCTTCTCGCATACGGAAGCGCAATATCTGGCTAAGCAAGGATCTGGCAATACGGGTCTATTCTTCGACCAGACGAACAATAATTTCCTGCCAATCATGGATCAATATGTGGGCATCGCTCCTCCAGCCGGCCCGAACGGCGACCAAATGCAAAGCGCGTTAGCGCCGGTGCCGCGCGACTTCGGAGCCTTCGCCATTACATCCGTGAACGAACATCCGGAAGCGACGATGCGCTGGATCGACTATTTCTACAGTGACGAAGGCTCTACTTTACTGCGTTTCGGCAGAGAGGGCGAGCATTACGAGATGAGGGACGGCGTTCCGTATTACTTTGATGATTTTATTGCCATCACGGGTGCACAAGGAAAAATGACTCCGTATGCAGGAGGAGGCGCGCCTCACTTGATCAGCGACCAGGTAGCGTCATTCATCAATCCGCCGCAAGTGCAAGAGGCGTTCAAGAAGCTGGAGCCGTACATGCCGAAAATCCGCTACGCGAATCCGATGTTCGATGAAGAGACCGCTCAGAAGGTGAACATTCTGCGCAATGACATCGACAAATATGTCAATGAGCAAAGCACAAAGTTTATCGTTGGCGCGCTTGGCTTCGATAAGTGGGAGGAATTCCAGTCTACTTTGAACAAAATGAAGATCGACGAGCTGGAAGGGATCTATCAAGCTGCATATGACAAGATGGCGAAATAATATCGACACCGCATTAGTAAGGAGTGAATGCTCATGAAGAGCGTGCAAGAAGATGCAGCTGCTCTGTCTCCTATCCAGCCGAGGCGCGGATCCGGCCTAATCCGAAATATAGCCAAACGGTATGACCTGTACCTCATGCTGCTTCTGCCGATAGCCTGGTACTTGATCTTTCACTACGGTCCACTGTACGGGCTGCAAATCGCATTCAAAAATTTCAATCCGGCAAAGGGGATTATTGGAAGCCCTTGGGAAGGGTTCGGGCATTTCGAACGGTTCTTCGATTCGTATTATTTCTGGAGGCTGTTATGGAACACGGTGTCCATCAACTTGTTCTCACTGCTTATCGCATTTCCCATTCCGATTATGCTGGCTCTGCTCGTTAACGAAATCAGAAGCAAAACCTATAGCAAGTGGCTGCAAAACATTACGTATATTCCGCATTTCATTTCGGTTGTCGTAATCGTAGGCATATTGAACGTGTTCCTGTCGCCGACAGGACCGATCAATATGCTGATCGAGGCATTCGGCGGATCAACCGTCCGATTCCTGGAGTCGGCCGGCTGGTTCAAGACGATCTTCATTGGCTCGAATATATGGCAAAACATGGGATGGCAATCGATTATCTACATTGCAGCGCTCAGCGGGGTGAATCCGCAGCTATACGAAGCGGCCAAGATGGATGGAGCGTCGAGGCTGAGACGCATATGGCATGTCTCGCTTCCCGGCATCGCTCCGGTCATCGTGATCCTGCTCATTCTGGATATCGGCCACTTCATGAATGTCGGCTTTGAGAAAATTTTGCTCATGCAAAATAACTTGAACCTGGAATCAAGTGATGTCATCTCCACGTTTGTCTATACGACAGGCATATTGAAGGGTGAATACAGCTACACCGCAGCTATTGGACTGTTCAACTCGGTTATCAATCTCATCTTGCTGCTGTTGGTGAACCGGTTCGCGCGCAAGACGTCGGAGACGAGCTTATGGTAAAGGAGGGAACCCATGTATGTCGAAGCAACAGGCCATAAGCAAACCGTCGGATGAACGGACGTTCGACTTCATCGTGTACACGATTGCCGCAGTCATCATGATTATTGTGCTGTACCCGCTGATCTTTATTGTCAGCGCTTCGTTCAGCGATCCGGCCAAGGTGCTGAGTGGAGATGTATGGCTGCTGCCCAAAGGCGTGACATTGGAAGCGTACGAGAGCATTTTGCACAACGATAAAATTTGGATAGGGTATCGCAATACGATCGTTTATACCGTAGTTGGTACGGTCATCAATATCATCATGACCATACTGGCGGCCTATCCGTTGTCCAGGCCAGATCTTCCCGGGCGGAACGCCCTTATGATCTTGATCACGCTCACGATGTTTCTCGGCGGCGGATTGATTCCAACCTATTTGCTGGTGAAGGATCTGGGAATGGTGAATACCATGTGGGCGTTGATCGTTCCCGGGGCAATCGCCACGTACAATCTGATCGTCATGCGGACGTACTTCCAGTCAAGCATTCCATGGGAGCTGCAGGAGGCGGCTCATATGGACGGCTGCTCCAACTGGAGACTTCTGTTTAGCATTATCTTGCCTCTATCCAAACCGATATTGGCTGTTATGGTTCTGTTTTATGCGGTTGGCCATTGGAATTCATTCTTCCCTGCGCTGATCTATCTCCGCGACGAAGCTCTGCAACCGCTTCAGCTTGTGCTGCGCGAAATTCTCTTGATCAGCAACTCGTCAGCCGTTGAGGGCGGCAGTGTCGGACTGGAGAAGCAGATTCTGCTTGCCGAGAGTATTAAGTTCGCGGTCATTATCGTGTCTACTTTGCCGGTATTGATCATGTATCCATTCGTGCAGCGGCATTTCGTCAAGGGTGTTATGATCGGATCGATTAAAGGTTAAATCCGCAACCATTAAGACAAATCAGCTGGAGGTTTATTTTGAATACAAACGCAAAAATTAGGATCGACTGCAGCCGAACAAGCGAGCATACGGTCAACCCATACTTGTTCGGCCATTTTGTAGAGGACATTCGGGATCATATGGAAGCGATGCTTGCTTTCCCGCTTAAGGATATGGATTTCGAAAGCGAAGCCGAGACGAAGAAAGAGATATCTGGAAGCTGGTATGCCTATACGAACGGGCGGAACACGAAGTACGCGCTGGAGGCGTCTGCTCCGAAGCATTCGGGGCGCGCGCAGCGCATCCGTATTCTGAGCGATGACGAAGCCTATGCCGGCATCGCGCAGAAGGCAGCGCTCAAGGGACCTGCGGAATACACGGTCAAGCTTGTGGCTCGCGCTTCCATCGAGCTGAAGGCGATTATCGTCGAAGCGGTGGACCGGCGCTCGGAGGAGCTTCTGGGAAGAGTCCAGTTCGAGCTTGGCAGTCACAACTGGCGCGAGTATGAGGCGCGGCTGTCGATTGCCCGCGAGTGCGTCGATGCCGAAATCCGCGTATACGTTCCGGCGGATCACCCGAGGTGGGTCGATCATGTATCCACCGGCATGCTGTGGCTTGACCATGTGTCTCTATTGCCGATAGACAGCGTGGCTATGGTGAAGCGCGAAGTCATCGACATGACGAGGGATCTGAACGCGGGGATGATGAGGCTTGCAGGCAACTATATCAGCGCCTATCACTGGGAACATGGCGTAGGTCCCGTTCTTGAGAGACCGGTCATGTACAACGAAGCGTGGGGCGGCTGGACCAGCAAATACTTCGGTACGGATGAATTTATACAGTTTTGCCGCGAGCTTCAGGTGGAGCCCCTTATCTGCGTCAATGACGGATCGGGTACGCCCGAAGAGGCTGCAGAGTGGATCGAATATTGCAATGGCGGCGTCGATACTCCCATGGGGGCGCTGCGTGCGGCGAACGGGAATCCCGAGCCGTACAATGTCCGCTATTGGGAGATTGGCAACGAGGTGTGGGGACAGTGGCAGGTAGGCACTTGCACCGCGGAGCAATTCGCTAGACGCACGGTGCCCTTCGCCGAAGCCATGAAGGCGGCCGATCCCTCTATTGTGCTCTTGGCCTGCGGCCATTTCGAGCAGGAGTGGAACAAGACCGTCCTCGATATAGCCGGCGAGCATTTCGATTATCTTACCTTGCACTTGTATCACGGCTATGGTCTCTTCGGCATGAATCGGAATACGCCGGAGGAGGATCGTTATAAGGCGATTGCTTCTTATCCCGAATTTACCCGTCACCATATCCAGCAGACGGCTAAGCATATTCTAGCGGACGCGAAGCATAGCCATGTGAAGCTGGCCATTACCGAATACAACACGATGTATGATCCGAACACGACTCGGAAAGGGCTGCCGAACGAGCATACATTGGGTGCTGCTGTCGCTAATGCCGCTAACCTGAACGAAATGATACGCAGCAGCGACATGGTTCACATCGGCAGCTTCTCCGACCTGGTGAATGGCTGGCTGGGCGGATGCATTCGCGTAGGCGATTATTATGCCGACCAATATTGCGGCAAGGTGCCCGGCTGGAGCGGGCTGCCGCTTACCGTATACGGAACGCCAACTTATGAAGTGATGAAGCTATACGCGAATCGGGATGTTCGGCATATTCTCCCCGTCGCAGCCGAGTGCGGAACGTTTGCCGTTCCTTCGCTCAAGGAGACGCCTATCGAGCTGGATGCGCTGCCGGATCTTGACATTGTGGCGGGCACGAACGACGACCGCAGCACCGTTACCGTATTTATTGTGAACCGCAGCTTGAATGAGGTGAAGGCGGCGCTCGACCTGCAAGCGTTCGAAGCTTCGGAGGAAACGATTCTGTATGAAATTACGGGTGATTCCCACGACCTTATCAATTCCGTGTTCGAGCCGGAACGGATTAAATGTCAGGAGAAAGTCGTCCCTGCCGAACAATGGGGGCTCGGCTACCCGCTGCGCCCTGCTTCCGTGTATGTACTGGAAATAAAGGCAAAGCAACATAAATAGGAGGCACAGCATGACAACAAAGGCATATATCAAAGACTACCCCAGACCTCAATTTGTACGCGATAATTGGCTCTCCTTAAACGGCGAATGGAGCTTCCGCTTCGATGACCATAACGTAGGAGAGAAAGAGAAGTGGCAGGAGAAATTCGTAGAAACACATAAAATTAACGTGCCCTTTACGTATGAAACCAAAGCGAGCGGAATCGGAATCGAGGAATTTCATCCGCAAGTATGGTACAACAAAGCCGTTCACATCCCGAAGGAAGCCGAAGGGAAACGGACCATCCTTCATTTTCAAGCGGTGGATTATGAAGCCAAAGTGTGGGTGAACGGAACGTTGGCAGGCGGGCACCAAGGCGGCTATGCAGCCTTTTCAATCGATATTACCCCCTATCTCGTATTCGGGGCTGATAATCAGGTCACGGTCAAAGCCGAGGACAGCAGCAGCTGTTATCAGCCGCGTGGCAAGCAGCGCTGGACCGAAAACAATTTCGAATGCTTCTATGTCCAGACGACTGGGATCTGGCAGACGGTATGGATGGAATATGTGGAGGAACAACGTCTGGATGCGGTCAAGATCACACCGGATTTCGACCGTTCCATCGTCCGTTTCGATTACGAGGTGAATGGGGTAGTGGCAGCCGGCGACTTAAGGCTGGAAGCTATCGTTACGTTCAAAGGCAAGCCTGTCAAGCGGGTTAGCCTGGCGATTGACCGTCCTTGCTTGACCGTTGAGGTTGATCTGCTGCATGAGGCGAACGGCCCGTGGAAGAGAAGCTTCTGGTCTCCCAATCAACCGAACCTCTACGACGTGGAGTTTGTGCTGTATGCGAACGACCAAGTCGTAGACCGGGTTTTCTCCTACTTCGGCATGCGGAAGATTTCCATCAAGAACGGAGAGGTGCTGCTGAACAATGTGCCGATCTACCAGCGATTGATTCTGGATCAGGGATATTGGACCGACAGCCACCTGACTCCGCCTAGCGAGGAAGCTCTGATCGAAGATATCGATCATATCCTGGCGATGGGGTACAACGGCGTGCGCAAGCATATGAAAATCGAAGATGCACGTTTTCTCTATTGGTGCGATGTGAAAGGTCTGCTCGTATGGTCCGAGATGGCGGCTACCTTCGAATTTCATGACAGGGCGGTTGATGCGTTCACGAAGGAATGGCTGGAGATTGTGAAGCAGCAATATAACCATCCAAGCATTATAACTTGGGTTCCCTTTAACGAATCATGGGGCGTCCCGCTCATTCTGCGAGATGTGCGGCAGCAGAAGCTGACCGAGGGCATCTATCATCTGACCAAATCGATCGATCCTTACCGTCCGGTCATCACGAACGACGGCTGGGAGCATACGGTGTCGGACATTCTAACGCTGCATGACTATGTCGCGTTAGGGGACGATTTTCTAAAGCGTTATGCGAGCAAGGAAGCGATCGTGACCAATGAAACGACTTGCAATCAATGGAAGTATGCGTTCGCCGAAGGATACGAATACCGGGGACAGCCGATCATTATCAGTGAATTCGGTGGAATCGCGTTCAAGTCGGACAAGGGCTGGGGCTATGGTGACCAGGTTGCATCGGAAGAGGACTTCATTAACCGATTCCGCGGTATCACCCAAGCGATTAAGGACGTTGCCTATATTAGCGGGTACTGCTATACGCAGCTTGCCGATGTCCAGCAGGAAATCAACGGGCTTCTGACGGAGGATCGCAAGCCGAAGATTCCGTTGGATACGATTAAGGCCATTAATTTAGCTTAAATGAACATTTACAGCATAAGAAGCGGACTGTGCGAGCTGCGCAGTCCGCTTCTTATGGCTAGTTCACTTATGACTTCCGGTAAAAGCTTGGCGGCTGACCATAGTAGCTTTTAAAGGCATGCGTAAAGGAGTATACATCTGCATACCCGAGGGAAAGGGCGATATGAGAAATCGGCAGCACCGTCGTACTCACGATTTTCATAGCATCCTCCATAATCAGATTCGTCAGGTACCGATGCGGCCGCACACCGACCTTCTGGTGAAAGACGTTGGAAAAATGCGAGCGGTGGATCCCGACATGATCGGCAATATCGGCTACGGATATGCCTTCCTTATAATACAAATGAATGTAGTCCAGGCTTGTAGCGACCCAATCATCGGTAGGCGAGGCTGTCTTCATCGGCTTGGACAATTGAACGATCTGATTCAGCAAAGCGTAGAACCGCTGGGTTAAGGAGAAGTCATCCTGCTTCACAAGATGCTTCCATTCAAAGGCAAACTGAAAAAACGACTGCTCCAGCTCCTGATTGAAAAAGTTTTTGATATAGGGGTGTTTGAGCGTAAGTCCAAGTCGGCTGGTGATTAGCGGCATTTGTTTGCCCTCGGCAGCAATCCAAAACATGTTGAGAGCGGGTTCTTCACGAGGGGTAATGTAATATTCATGAATGCTATGCGGGAATAACACGAACAGATCGCCTTGCGTAAGGATGATCTCTTCTTGGTTCATATGCAAGGTAACCTGGCCTGCTTGAACGAAGTGCAAGCTATAATAAGCGATGAAGCGAGGTCCTATATGATAATTTGGCTTGGCCTCGTTATAGCCGATACGAATGGGGATCACACCGTTATGCTTTTCAAATGCATTAGGCGTGTGATATAAATGCTCCGCATACTCATGGGTAAATTCTATCATGCACACGACCTCTTCCCATGTTAAAGATTGATGTATGTCCCTCTCATTTTAACATCAGGATAGACGAATAGAATAGCAGCGTGTTATTTCGATAAAATTGCCTCAAGCATACAAGCTGGCGCCGTGCTCTTAATGGCCCCAGCTTGCGTGCTTTGCTCCTTCAGCTCGGACGGCTTAAGCGTGACAAATTCTAGGCATCGGCATCGATTCCTTCCCAAGCTCAGCCCATGCGTATTTGAGCAGAAGCTCTGATTTTAAAGCGGCGCAATCTGGGTTATCCCACAAGTTATGAAGCTCATTCGGGTCCTCTTGCAGGTCAAAAATCTCGCCGTACGTCTGGTTGTAATAAACCGTCATTTTATAGCGCGCATCCACGTACGTCTTCTGATGGATGGTGGTAGCTTCATGCCGGAATTCACAGATCGCATGGTTCCTTGCTTGATCCGACGTCCCGAGCCAAACCTCCTTCTGATCTACTCCTGTCATGGCATGAGGGATGGGCAGATTGGAGAAGGACAGGAAGGTAGGGGCCAGATCGACGAGCGATTGGAAGGCCTCAGAGGTCTTGCCGGCCGCTACATGTCCCGGGTATCTCACAATGAACGGTAGTTTAATTAAATCTTCATAGTGGAAGCCACCCTTAGCTTGCAAGCCGTGCTGCCCGAAGAAGTGGCCATGGTCGGTCGTGAAGACGACCAAGGTATTGTCGGCCATGCCGAGCTGGTCCAATTTATCAAGAATGGACCCGATATATTTGTCCATCATGCTGACCATACCGTAATACACGGCGACTAGTTTTTTCTTGTCTTCCTCCGTCAGCTTGAACTTGCTGCCGTATTCATAGAAGTGATGGGAGCGGTAACCATGGATGTCGAAGCCGCTCTCCCGAAGGCCCGAGAAGTCAGGGGCTTCTTCCTGAGTCATCCCAAAATGCGGCGGATTAAGATCGTGTTCACCCGGAACCAGGGAGGGAATGGTCAGCTGATCGGGATCATACATCGTATCCCATGGCTCGGGCACCAGGTATTCGGGATGCGGGTCGAAAAAGCTGGACCACAAGAAAAAGCTGTCGTCATTCTGTTGATATTGCTCTAATAAAGCATTGGTTCGTTCCGCGATCCACGTATTATAGTGGTATTTTTCAGGGATTGGCCATTTGTAAGTCTGATTGGGGTCCATGGTGCCGGTCGGAGGCAAGAAATAGTCCCTCCAATTGGTACAGCCTTTGTCCTCCAGCCATGCGGCATAGTGCTGCCCGACATGCGCTTCATTGGTATGATTTCGTGCTAGCTCTACATGAGAGAAGCCGTAAAAAGAGTCCTTGTTCGTTCTCCAGTAATCCAGGTCCTGAAGGATAGGGTACGATTCTAGCGATGAATATTGTTCGGTAGAACGCAGGGGTTGAAAATGGGCCTTGCCGACCAACGCGGTTTGATAACCGGCTTGCTGGAAGTCTTCGCCAATGGTGTGACGATCCTCAAGCAGCTTCGTTCCAAGCGTCCAAGCCCCATGCTGGCTTGGGTACATGCCGGTAATAATGGATGCCCGGCTCGGCGTACAGGTAGGGTTGGGGCAATAAGCCCGGCTGAAGGTTGTCCCTTCACGAACCAGCCGGTCCAGATTGGGCGTATGAACTTCATGGTTGAATGCGCCTATCGTATTCCAATGCTGCTGGTCGCTCGTAATGAGTAGAATATTTGGTTTTTTCATGGAATCATCTCCTTCTTGCTTATCATTATAGTCAATTTGGGTAAGAAGAAGGATAGCATAATGTGTTATGTTCATTTGTCATTTTGTAAGGTTGAATATGAAAAATGTTTTTGTCTTGCAGACTTTAAGAGGTAAGATGAAAGAGAAGATGACGAACGGGTTATGGATAGCAGCCAGCAGGAAGACCATCACAGGAAGGTAGTGTTGAAGAGTGGATCGTTCGGAGTCGGGTGCTCCCCGGTTAATATCGCTATTCTGGAGTTTTCTGAAGCTTGCTCCTGTTTCCTTTGGCGGCGGATACGCTACTTTCCCTGCGCTCGAACGCGAGATTGTAGCCAGAAGGAAATGGATGAACGAAGAGGATTTGCAAAACATACTTTCTCTTGCGGCTGCCGCCCCGGGAGGAGTTGCAGTCAATGCCTCTTTCTTGATCGGGCATCGACTTGGCGGGTTGAAGGGATCGGCCGCAGCGGCAATAGGTGCTATCGTACCGACCTGTCTCATCGTGATCAGCCTTTTTCTGCTGTATAACCACTTCAGCGACAGCGAGAAGGTAAATGCTGCGCTGCGAGGCATTGGCTGGGGGATTGTTGCTTTGATTCTCTATACGGTTATTAGGCTGGGGAGGCCATCCATTAAGGATAAGCTTACGTTAGCCATTGCCATTGCAAGCCTGACCCTGCTTTTTTTGCATACAAACCCCATCTGGCTATTGATTGGAGGGGCTGCTGCCGGCGTCCTTGCGACACATCGCAAGAACCGGTGCGTTGTTCATAGCTCGCAGACAAGCCAATCCAAGGCTGGCGGGGACAGCTCCTATATGTATTTTATTTAGTTGAACCCGCCTGGGGGTGAATTTATGCTGAAGTTATTTTGGTTTTTTCTGCAAATGGGGTTTGTTTCGTTTGGCGGAGGATATGCGTTGATCCCTTTGATTGAGAGAGAGACGCAGCGCCAAGGCTGGATGAGCAGTGAGATGCTTATCGACGTAATCGCTGTCGCAGGTATGTCCCCCGGTCCGATCGCCGTTAATTTGGGTATGCTGGTCGGCTATCAAACCTACGGTGTAGCTGGAGCTATTGCGGGAGTGCTCGGATTATTGCTGCCTTCCATGCTGATGACGGCCGGGATCATTTTCGTGATTACACGGGATCAAAAAGCAAACTACTTCAAGCGCAGCATGTATGGTGTACAGCCTGTTGTTACTGCTCTTATTCTATTTGCCGCCTATCAGCTCTGTGCAGTCCATGTATCCGCTGCTTTGTCTGTCCATGAGCTGCTGCCGGCCTTATTGATTGTAGGAGCATGCTTATATATGCTATTGCGCTTACGGATGCATCCGTTTGCGATTCTGTTATTCTCGGGAATTTGCGGTGCGGCATTCTATGCGTAATAGGCCGGATAGAAGGATACGATACATTGGGGGCAGAGAGGAGGACTATCATGAAACCAGGAAAAACCTGTTGTTCGGCGAGCAGAGATCTTGTCGCAGCCGGCCCAATAAACCGACTGTCCCATTCAAACGCACCATCAGTTTCGACTAGCGTGAGGGGACACCGTCATCTGGTTCGGGTGGACGGGGGCGTCTTTCGAATGGGGACGAGGGCAGTTGACGGGTTCGCGTCGGACGGGGAGGGACCTGAACGTGACGTGCGTGTCGATTCCTTCCTACTCTCGCCGTATGCGGTAACAAACGGGGAATTCAGCGCTTTTGTGAAGGAGACGGGTTACGTGACGGAAGCGGAGCGATTCGGTTGGTCATTTGTTTTCCATTTGCTAGCCTCTGATTCCACACGGGAGCGGGTTATGCAGTCTCCGCAGCAAACGCCATGGTGGCTTGCAGTGAACGGTGCCTACTGGGCAAAGCCGGAGGGCCCAGATTCGACGATTGAGGAAAGGCATGACCACCCTGTCGTTCATGTCACCTGGCATGATGCGATGGCTTATTGCGCTTGGTCCGGGACGCGATTGCCGACAGAAGCCGAATGGGAATATGCCGCAAGAGGCGGCCTTGTGGGCAGGACCTATCCTTGGGGGGATTTGCTCAAGCCGGACGGCAAACATATGTGCAACATCTGGCAAGGCAAGTTCCCGGTGAAGAACAATGCCAGCGACGGTTATGTAGGCACGGCTCCGGTGGATGCCTATGAGCCCAACGGCTATGGATTGTACAATCTGTCCGGCAATGTATGGGAATGGTGCGCGGACTGGTTCAGCCCCGGCTACCACCGGCTGACACCTGCGGACAACCCATTGTTCCAAGAACCTACCGGCAGACGCGCCATGCGCGGCGGCTCGTATCTGTGTCACCGCTCCTATTGCAACCGTTACCGAGTGGCAGCCAGAAGCAGCAACACGCCGGACAGTTCTACCGGGAACTGCGGTTTCCGCGTGGCGGCGGACGTTCTGGACGAATAACAAGACACTCGATAATGATGTTTAAATTAGCCAAACCAACGAATTTCAGATATTCAAGCCCGGGACTTCCACAATGGAGACAGGGATCATGCACCTTCAAGAGAATGCTTTCGTGTCGTAAGATATGGAAGAAAGCTTGGAGGTGTTTTTACGTTGGCAACAAGAGTTCGTTATCCATACAGTAAATAGCTTGAACCCTGCGAGGTGTGTTTAGTAACATGAAAGAGATACAACTTATGATTGGCCAGGCTCTGGGTGGACACAAGTGTGAAATCCAAGGCACAGACCTTGCTGCCCATATGATCAGGATGCTAGACTAAAACATTAGTCTAGCTTGTAGGTGGAGGTGAAAACATGACGGCCAATAAAATTATGGAAGTCGCACTTCGTCACTTTGCGCGAAATGGATATGACGGTGCCTCGCTTGCGGATATTTCCGCCGAAGTAGGCATTAAGAAGCCATCAATTTATAATCACTTTAATGGTAAAGACGATATGTTCCTCACCGTATTTAAGGATGCGGGTGACAGGGAGACGCTCTTCATTCAGGACTATTTGGAGAAAAGCAGTTCTCATTCACTGGAAAATAAGCTTTATAGCTTCTTGAGTGCATATAGAAATCGATACGAGCAAGAGGATGATACAAAGTTCTTTTTGCGTATAGCGTTTTTTCCGCCTGCTCATTTGGAGAAGGAGGTTGTGGATTACAGCAATCTTCATCTCGATCGAACGAATTCGGTGCTCGAAACCGTGTTTAAAGCCGCGGCAGACAGCGGACAGTTACATCCGGAAGTCTCGATTGACCGGGCTTCAACCGCTTTTACAGCAGTGCTGGATGGGTTATTTGTCGAAATGATCTACGGCGATTTGGAACGTTTCCAGAAGAGGCTGGATGCATCCTGGTTTGTTTTTTGGCGAGGGATACAAAACAATACATAGTGAACTGCTGGAGCGGGGCCGCATTGCCAAGGCTTTGAAGGAAGACGACATCTTCGTGGCGCAGACCTGCATAAAGCTTCTTTTGTTCTGCCTAAGTTTGTGGGGGACTTGTGTTGCTTAATAAAATACAGACAGATTGATATAAATATGCTACCATCATTTTGAAAAAGTCGAGGGTTTGGTGGAGGCAGCGCAATGATTCAAATTATTAATACTATGATTATAGGTCTGATTGTTGGGATGTTTTTGAAACGAAAAGAGAAGTACAATGACAAAAAGATGTTAAAGTACATAATCATCACGATTTGGTGTCTTTTGTATTTCTTTGCATTTGCTTTTTTCCCACACTTCATAATGATCTTTTTTCCGGCAGCCCTTCTAGTTTTACTTTCGTACATGTTTAGAAGTAAAGTGCCCAATAAGCATGAGTAAAAATGTCGAGTAAAGTATGTGTATTAGGAGATGTTAACATTGATAGTTCCTACGCTCAGTAGTCAGCAGAACTTTAGAATGGGACATCATTATTTATATGTACTTTAATCGATCTGATTAGAATTTAGGCAGGTCGCAATTCCCTGTTTGATAATCTGAATATTCTGTGCTACCATAAAAAACAATAAATGTTGCGATGAAGAGAAAAAAGTACGAAGGCGCTTATGTCCAGAGAGCAGAGGGAACGCTGAAACCTTTGCCGTAATCCTTTGTATGATGTCGTCTCGGAGCATTTGACGGAAAGTCGAAGCGTGATCGATTCGATGAGTAGACTCAAACGGAATGGCACACGTTACCGTGCTGCAGGCAAGGATTGTCTTGCCTCATGAGGCTTGGAATCGCAAGATTCCCGGCAAATCAGGGTGGTACCGCGAAATGTTCCCCTTTCGTCCCTTCAAGCACGCAGCTTACGGCTGTCTGCCGAGGATGAGAGGGGTTTCTTTATTTTATACGGTTAAAAGCGATGAAGAGAAAAAAGCATGAGGGCTCTTATGTCCAGAGAGCAGAGGAGTCGGTGGAACCTTTGCCATAACCCTTTATGCGATGTCGCCCTCTGAGCTTTTGGCGGAAAATCGAATCGGTCCGAGATTCGATGAGTAGACCCAAACGGAATGGCACACGTTATCGTGCTGCAGGCAAGGTAAGACTTGCCTCATGAGGCAAGAGACCGCAAGGTTTCTGGCAAATCAGGGTGGTACCGCGAAAATGTTCCCCTTTCGTCCCTTCAAGCAGGCAGCTTATGGCTGCCTAGCTGAGGATGAGAGGGGTTTCTTTATGGATACGGATAAAGCGATGAAGAGAAAAAAGCATGAGGGCTCTTATGTCTAGAGAGCAGAGGAAGCGGTGGAACCTTTGCCATAAACCCTTATGCGATGTCGTCTCCGAGCTTTTGGCGGAAAATCGGGCTGACCAGGCTCGATGAGTAGACCCAGACGGAATGGCACACGTTATCGTGCTGGAGGCAAGGGAAGCCTTGCCTCATGAGGCCGGAGACCGTGAGGTTTCAGGCAAATCAGGGTGGTACCGCGAAAATGTTCCCCTTTCGCCCCTTTCAGCACGGCAGCTCATGACTGCCCGCTGAGAGGGGTTATTTTGATTATAGGAGGAGCTTCAATGGGAAAAGAAAGGATTGCGAGCATGGAACAGCAGCAGGAGTGGATCACTGGCTCGGAGGTTCTATTGCGCTGCTTACTGGAGGAAGGAACAGACTGTGTATTCGGCTACCCGGGAGGCAATGTTCTGTACATCTATGACGCGATGGTGGATCGTCCGGATTTCAAGCATATTTTGACCAGACATGAGCAAGGGGCCATTCATGCGGCAGACGGGTACGCCCGCTCGACAGGGAAGGTTGGCGTATGCATCGCCACCTCCGGGCCAGGCGCAACCAATCTGATAACCGGCATTGCGACAGCGTATATGGATTCGGTGCCGCTGGTCATTATTACAGGCAATGTCTCGACAGCCGTCATTGGCACGGACGCCTTCCAGGAAGCGGACATTATCAGCATGACGATGCCGATCACGAAGCATAATTATTTTGTTCGCGACGTTAACGATTTGCCGCGTATGGTACATGAGGCCTTTCACATTGCCAGCACGGGGAGAAAGGGGCCGGTATTGATTGATATTCCGAAGGACGTGTCCAATCATAAGATGCTTTACAGTCCGGCTGATAAGTTAAGCTTACGGGGATACGGAGGGGCTCCAAGCCTGAACCGAGAGGCAATCGATCAGTTGATTGAGGCCATTGCCGAGTCAGAAAAGCCAGTCATTATTGCCGGAGGCGGAGTGGTCTATTCCGATGCGTCGAGCGAGCTGCTGGCATTTGTAAATACAACCCGTATTCCGGTGGCCACCACATTGCTTGGGTTAGGCGGTTTCCCCAGTGGGCATGACTTATGCCTGGGCATGATGGGCCATCATGGCACCTACGCAGCAAATATGTCGGTTCAACATGCGGATCTGATTATTTCCATTGGCTCGCGCTTTGATGATCGGGTGACGATGAAGGTGGATGGCTTCGCTCCCCAGGCCAAGCGGATAGCCCACATCGATATTGATCCGGCGGAGATCGGCAAAAACGTGAAGACGGATATTGCATGCATCGGTGATATTAAAGCTGTATTGGAATATGCGAATACAAAAGCTCGGCCTGCCAAATCATCCCGTTGGATAGAGGAGGCGCAACAAAGGAGCTCGGAGTATCCGCTGCGGTATAAGGATTCCGAGACGGAGCTAAAGCCGCAATATGTGCTGGAGATGATTCATCAAACGACGGAAGGCAATGCGATTATAACAACGGATGTTGGCCAGCATCAAATGTGGACCGCTCAATTCTACAAGTTCAATCATCCCCGTTCACTGGTGACTTCAGGGGGCTTAGGGACCATGGGCTTCGGCTTCCCAGCCGCGATCGGCGCCCAGATCGGCAACCCGGATCGGCTGGTCATATCGATCAACGGCGACGGCGGCATGCAAATGTGTGCGCAGGAGCTGGCGATCTGCGCCATTCAGAACATTCCCGTGAAGATAGTTGTTCTTAACAATGAAGTGCTGGGCATGGTGAGACAGCAGCAAGAGCTTATGTACGAACGGCGATACAGCCAGATTGAGCTGGCGGGCAGTCCGGACTTTGTGAAGCTTGCGAAAGCTTACGGCGTTAAGGGATTGAGAGCTGCGACCAAGACAGAGGCGCGGCGTGTCTGGCAGGAGGCGCTGGATACAGCCGGGCCGGTGCTGGTGGAGTTTGTGATTCCGCGAGAAGAGAATGTCTATCCGATGGTGCTTGGCGGGACGACATTGGATCAGCTTATTATGGGGGATTTCGAATAAGTGCCACAAGTTAATGAAAGCAGTGAACAAGACACTTTCGTGTAAGACTACGGGAGTGTTTTGTTTTTATTTATCAGCTTATAAGGTACCATAATACTGCATGCCACTCGCTTAAGAGCGAAATTAAATCAGTATTCACGTCTTAAAATAAAGTGCAAAAGGAGGGGCTGCCGGTATGAAAGCCCATCTGACTGAACGTATAAAGTTCCCGCCGGGATTCTGGGAAGGCGTGCGTCTTGCAGGGATTGCTGCGCAAGACATCGCACGCAAAGCAGGGCTGCCTCTGACCATTGTCCATGAGCCGGTAGTGACAACCGCTCAATATTTCGCGATATGGCAGGCATACTCGGATCTGATTGGTGATACCGCAGAGGGCATCATCAAGCTAGCCACCGCATTTGAAACGGCGAAATACCCGCCTACCGTCTTGGCGACCTATCATGCCCGTGACTACAGAGATGCGCTGCACCGAATGGCACGGTATAAGCAATTGTGTCCCCCGGAAAGCTTACGTATCACCGAGCAGGGCGAGCAATGCACTATCGAGCTGGAATGGCTGTATACGGAACAACCTGGTCCGGCGATGCTGATTGGGATTACGCTGGCTTATCTCCTGGAGTTGGGGCGCCGGGGAACAGGACGGTATTTGACCGCGCAGCTCGTTGAGTTTTCGCTGCCTATGGGTAATGTACAAGCTCTTGAAGCTTATTTCGGTTGCCGTGTCCGGATTGGTGCAGGCTGCAATCGGTTGACGCTGCATCGAAGAGATCTGGACCGTCCTTTTGTCTCCTACAACGAAGAATTGCTTGAAATCTTGACTCCCATACTGGACCGATCGTTAGAGGAACAACTGAACAGCAGCTCCATAACCGAGAAAGTCAAATGGTTGATTAAGCGCAGCCTTGCTGGAGGAAGTCCCGATATAGGGACTGTGGCGAAGGAGCTGGGTGTTAGTGATCGGACCTTGCAGCGCCGGCTTTCGGATGAAAATACGAATTTTAAGCATCTGCTGACACAAGCTAGACATGAGCAGGCGCGCGAGTACCTGTCAGACCCTTCGCTGGATATTAAAGAAGTGGCGTTCCTGCTGGGCTATGAAGACCAGAACTCATTCTACCGCGCCTTTCGTTATTGGGAAGGGGATACACCTGCTCATTGGCGTACCGAACATATCGGTACAAATAAAATAACAGAAGAACAGCCGTGAAACCTAAGTTGGATTGCCTGGCGTCTGATGCAAGAACTTTGGCGCAAGGTGCTAGTTACCGGACTGCCCGTAAGAGGTAATATTGTCCCTATCCGAAGCTCAGGACTTCGTCGTGAGTGATAAATAACGGGAAGGGGATTATAAGATGGATATGGGATTATCGAATAAAACAGCGCTTATTACCGGAGCAACGAAGGGCATCGGCAAAGCGATAGCCTTTGAACTAGCTAGAGAAGGCGTGAATGTGCTTATTAATGGCCGCAAGGATGAAGAGGTCGAGCATACCGTACAAGAGATAAAGTCGGCCTTTCCAGAGACTTCTCCACTTAAGGCAACAGCCGATCTGGTGGATGCGGAGCAAAGAGAGGCTTTATTCCAGCAGCACCCTGCGATAGATATTTTGATTAACAATATGGGCATTTATGAAATCATGTCCTATGAGGATGCTGACGATGAAGTGTGGGAGAGATACATTCGCACCAATGTTCTGGCAGCCAATGCGCTGACCAAATTTTATATGCCAGGTATGCTGAATCGCAATGATGGCCGGATAATCTTCATGGCGAGTGAAGAAGCCGTCATGCCTTCCGGTCAAATGCCGCAGTATGCTGTAACGAAGTCGATGCTGCTTTCGCTCTCCAAAAGCTTGTCGAAATTAGCGGCAGGCACTGAGGTTACCGTTAATACGATTATGCCGGGGCCGACACTCTCGGAGAATGTATATCAGATTATTGATAGCATTTATTCGGACGAAGGCATGGCTTTCTCGGAAAAAGAGAAGCAATTTATGAAGAGCAACCTGCCCCAATCGGAGCTTCAGCGATTCATCCGACCAGCGGAGATAGGCAGACTGACAGCCTTTGTGTGCAGTCCTTATGCGTCTGCGTTCAGAGGGTCGCCGATTCGGATGGATGGGGGAATGGTGCCTACGATTTTTTGATGAAATGTACGGCTTTCGAGCGGTTTGATGTACCCTTGGGATTAACCGCCCGAGTGGTCTAAAGGGAGATCGCTGGCCTAAGGGGTTTGATTTGCTTTCATAGATGTCAGAACCTTGGCATAATTCGTTGTTTGGGGAAGACCTAGTATTTGCGCTTCGGTTGATTCCAAAAATGTTAAAAAATCTGCTTCAGTGTACATTTTCAGTATATTGGACATATTTAGGTCTGCTGCATGCTTAATGTGGTCGAACTCTTCATGCTGGAGCATATACACCTTTCCACCAACCTTATAAGTGTCGTCAGCCGCTTTGAGTGCGCCAGAAACTTCAAGGTCATACACGGCATCAGAGTCTTTATGTTTGACCATAGTAAGGCAGTCGAAGAAACGCGACTTGTTAATAATGACATGCAGCGGATCGAGAATTCGATAAGCGGGTGTTAACTCGTAGGCATTTTTTTGGTGCTTAAATCGGTTTTGCTTCTCTTGAGTCATTCGCATCATTTCCACCTCTTTTCTCGAGTAGATGCCTTTCTTTATTTCATGCAACAACCTCTGATTTTTTAATCCGACTAGCCTTTGCTTGGAAATGCCAAGACGGTCAATAACCTCATTCGTGCTCATGGTGTGTTGTTCAATAATAAGCCGTAACATTATGTCGCTAGTGAGGTTATAACCGGATTGCGAAGTTAGTTGATCCAGGTCAATATAGGTCATTGTTGTCACTCCATAACTATTTACTTTGTATCTAGATTATACAGGAGAACTATTTATAAAGTAAATAGTAAAAAACGAAGCGTAAATGAGAAAGACGAGTGGCATCCAGATGGAGGATGACACTCGTCTTTTGAAATTATTTATAGTAATACAATAGAATATTTCACTTACTATGCATCTGCTGCTTCGTTCTGAGCCGTAATCATCCACCATACTCCGTATTGGTCCATCACTTCACCCAAATACAAGCCGAATGGCTGTAACTCGAACGGATATTTCACCTGGCCTCCAGCCGAAAGCTTCTCGAACGCATCACGAGCTTGCGAATCCGAATCTAGCTCCAGAGACAGATAGAGCCCCGACCCATGAGTGAACGGCTCCATGCCATCTGCCAAGAAGATATAGTTGTCTCCTGCCACCTCAATACACATATGCATGACCTTGTCTTTGTCAGCGTGCTGCGCTCCCATTGCCTCTTCGTGAGTCATAATGGACATGAGCTGGCCGCCAAGTGAATCTATGTAGAATTGACCTTGCGTTCTAGCGTCCTCCGAAATGATATATGGTTTTAACTTTCCCATTGGCAAGCATCCTTTCTTAGTCTTTTGGATAAAGGCATATACTTACTATAAGCGATTAGGCATGATATCATTTCTTTTGGATTGCGGGGTTGTAGCTCTGATTGAAATTGTAATAAAAGGCAGGCTCGTTTATAATCTTTTTACTCTCCATTAATTGTAATGAAGTAGTGCAAATTGTTGGTGCGAATGTGAAGTGCACATGAAATCCCTGGGGGATTCGCACCATTAAATACGCTTTATAAGATGATTCAAGATAGATTGAGTAGCTATAAATGAAATATAGGATCATTTTAATGATTTTATATTTTATGAAAATGATTGAATGTTACTTTTTGGTCTGAAAATCGCTGTCGCACCTTACTTAGGTGCGTGGATTGAAATATTTGCACTTTTTGTATACTGAGCGAACAAAAAAAGTCGCACCTTACTTAGGTGCGTGGATTGAAATACAACTGAAACGCATGAACTGGTGTGGAAAGCGAGTCGCACCTTACTTAGGTGCGTGGATTGAAATCACTCATGCCGACATAATACTTGTCTCAACATGTCGCACCTTACTTAGGTGCGTGGATTGAAATCTTTCCCTCCATCGCCTGCATGAAAAGCAGATTGTCGCACCTTACTTAGGTGCGTGGATTGAAATCCGATATTACCCAAGTTATCGTAGATCCACCTGGTCGCACCTTACTTAGGTGCGTGGATTGAAATATAAAATGTCATTTCATTGTCAATCCATTGTAGACGTCGCACCTTACTTAGGTGCGTGGATTGAAATGATACATCACAAAGTCGATGATATTTTGGGCTTGTCGCACCTTACTTAGGTGCGTGGATTGAAATCACCCTTGGCGGTTATACGCACAATAGGACTTAGTCGCACCTTACTTAGGTGCGTGGATTGAAATTTGTGTTGGTTCTGATGGGCATGGTCATGACCAAGTCGCACCTTACTTAGGTGCGTGGATTGAAATCGAATGCTGGGAACGTCATCATGAGGAACGGCATGTCGCACCTTACTTAGGTGCGTGGATTGAAATCAATCCATGGCGTCATAAAAGAAATCGAGCTCTGGTCGCACCTTACTTAGGTGCGTGGATTGAAATGTCTACAGTCGGACGTTCCGATTTAGGTAACGTCGCACCTTACTTAGGTGCGTGGATTGAAATTATGATCAATCGCTTCCGCTGGATCAAAAGCGAGTCGCACCTTACTTAGGTGCGTGGATTGAAATCGTAATATGTTGTGAAGGGAGACGTTTAGATGAGTCGCACCTTACTTAGGTGCGTGGATTGAAATCGTTTTAGGAAGCGCTAGATATCGGATCGCTACGTCGCACCTTACTTAGGTGCGTGGATTGAAATCTTGTTAGTGTTGATAAACAATATATATCAGCACGTCGCACCTTACTTAGGTGCGTGGATTGAAATACTTGGTATGATAAAGGTGAGTTAGTTCAAGATGGTCGCACCTTACTTAGGTGCGTGGATTGAAATAACACAGAAACAGAAGAAATTGTCGCTCGTAGTTGTCGCACCTTACTTAGGTGCGTGGATTGAAATTGGCGCGAACTGTCTCACGTTCTGGCTAATCGGGTCGCACCTTACTTAGGTGCGTGGATTGAAATATAACGGAGAAGTCATTCTATTAAAAGCAGAGCCGTCGCACCTTACTTAGGTGCGTGGATTGAAATTGCTACACGCCCGCCCCCCTACAAGGGCTAAGAGTCGCACCTTACTTAGGTGCGTGGATTGAAATATTTTTTCCATTTGCTCATCGGTAAAAATCTGAGTCGCACCTTACTTAGGTGCGTGGATTGAAATTCAATCTTACATACAATGGCGTACTCAATAATCGTCGCACCTTACTTAGGTGCGTGGATTGAAATTACGTATCTCAATCGAAGCAATCGCGCATACTCGTCGCACCTTACTTAGGTGCGTGGATTGAAATGCTATCGCTATGATGCAGGCATGCTGTTCGCGGGTCGCACCTTACTTAGGTGCGTGGATTGAAATTAGTCAAACGTAATCGTCCAAGCTTCCGGAATCGTCGCACCTTACTTAGGTGCGTGGATTGAAATTGGCATTAGTATCGCCAGCAGCCATAACACCGTGTCGCACCTTACTTAGGTGCGTGGATTGAAATTCGGCCTCATTGCGATGCTAGTAGGGGGAAGTAAGGTCGCACCTTACTTAGGTGCGTGGATTGAAATAATGTCAGCCCTTGGCGTAGAGGTCCAGGGTCTAGTCGCACCTTACTTAGGTGCGTGGATTGAAATAGTCGAAGCCGTTGTAAACAATCGGACAATCCGGGTCGCACCTTACTTAGGTGCGTGGATTGAAATGGATAATGCCGCTGATGCTGTCTCGATACAGGCGTCGCACCTTACTTAGGTGCGTGGATTGAAATTCGCGCAGCTGGCTGAGAAGGAAGGCGCGAGCGTGTCGCACCTTACTTAGGTGCGTGGATTGAAATACGGTAACATGGCCGGGGCAATCGTCTCAGCGCGTCGCACCTTACTTAGGTGCGTGGATTGAAATAGAATATCAAGATATTACATCAACAGCGTACGAGAGTCGCACCTTACTTAGGTGCGTGGATTGAAATGTACAGCGCAGGCGATCAATAAGTTAGCAAAGGGGTCGCACCTTACTTAGGTGCGTGGATTGAAATGTCTTAACATCATGGCTACGTTTCGCAAATGGCCGTCGCACCTTACTTAGGTGCGTGGATTGAAATAAGACCCTGTAAGTCTCTACATACGTTTCTGTAGTCGCACCTTACTTAGGTGCGTGGATTGAAATATGATAAGGTGATACCTATAGATAATAGATCGCGTCGCACCTTACTTAGGTGCGTGGATTGAAATTCAATCGGGCTGAACTTACGGTGTTTATCGCGGAGTCGCACCTTACTTAGGTGCGTGGATTGAAATCGTATCCAGCAGCCGCATCATGCACTCTTTGTAAGTCGCACCTTACTTAGGTGCGTGGATTGAAATTCTTTCGCCCGGTCGACGTATGATCTAATAGATGTCGCACCTTACTTAGGTGCGTGGATTGAAATTGCAGGAACAAGGTAGTATCCCGATCAAGGGGAGTCGCACCTTACTTAGGTGCGTGGATTGAAATTGCAGGAACAAGGTAGTATCCCGATCAAGGGGAGTCGCACCTTACTTAGGTGCGTGGATTGAAATATCATCTCCACCTCGCGCGCCCATTCGTCAGCGTGTCGCACCTTACTTAGGTGCGTGGATTGAAATTCAGCATTGTTGGCAGCTGCTTGAAAGTAATCGGTCGCACCTTACTTAGGTGCGTGGATTGAAATCTCTTCCAACTGTTCAAAAACTCTGTCGCGATGGGTCGCACCTTACTTAGGTGCGTGGATTGAAATCCGAAAGGAGGATAACCATGGCAACAAGCACCGGGTCGCACCTTACTTAGGAGCGTGGATTGAAATATATGGCTCCGGGAGAACGGTTATCTCATTAAAGTCGCACCTTACTTAGGTGCGTGGATTGAAATATTTCCTGCGATCTTAAAACGGACTACACACGAGAGTCGCACCTTACTTAGGTGCGTGGATTGAAATCGTCTAGTGTTCCTGTAAAATCTCCAACAGGAGGTCGCACCTTACTTAGGTGCGTGGATTGAAATTTCAATATGTTTGGATATAAAACACATGAGGTAAGTCGCACCTTACTTAGGTGCGTGGATTGAAATCAATAATGCGCATACGTCTTTCGCTACAAACCAAGGTCGCACCTTACTTAGGTGCGTGGATTGAAATACGAAAGTTAAATCAGGGAACTTGAAAGCGGTAGGTCGCACCTTACTTAGGTGCGTGGATTGAAATACGAAAGTTAAATCAGGGAACTTGAAAGCGGTAGGTCGCACCTTACTTAGGTGCGTGGATTGAAATTTCGTATCGTCTGTGAGTTTGTTGTGACTCGTAGTCGCACCTTACTTAGGTGCGTGGATTGAAATTGTGCCAAATCCGTTGAATGTCCACCCTTTACGTCGCACCTTACTTAGGTGCGTGGATTGAAATAGATCAGTAAGCTTTGCACTAATCTCACCAAGCTGTCGCACCTTACTTAGGTGCGTGGATTGAAATCGAAAGGGTAGCCAGGTAGTGAGTCTTGCGGTTGTCGCACCTTACTTAGGTGCGTGGATTGAAATTTTACAACAGGTTGGTAGAGTTCGATCACTTTCGTCGCACCTTACTTAGGTGCGTGGATTGAAATTCCGCCATATACGGTGGATTGGTTAGATGACAAGTCGCACCTTACTTAGGTGCGTGGATTGAAATGAAATGGGACAAGCTGAAGGACAATTTGGACAAAGTCGCACCTTACTTAGGTGCGTGGATTGAAATCCTGCAACCTTGACCCGACATTTGCACATGAATGTCGCACCTTACTTAGGTGCGTGGATTGAAATTGCAAAGGAGCTTGTATCAAAATAGTAGTCGTAGTCGCACCTTACTTAGGTGCGTGGATTGAAATATTTAGTCACGAATACGATTATGGATTCAGAAAGTCGCACCTTACTTAGGTGCGTGGATTGAAATTCGGTTGGACAACCAACAAGCTTGTATCTGCTAGTCGCACCTTACTTAGGTGCGTGGATTGAAATTTGGCGCGGTCCGTTTCGGCCTTTTCCGCTTCGGGTCGCACCTTACTTAGGTGCGTGGATTGAAATAAAATCGCTGTCAGTAAAGTCTGGCAACGCCTTGTCGCACCTTACTTAGGTGCGTGGATTGAAATTTTTTGAAGATCGACATCAACCAGCCGATCCCGAAGTCGCACCTTACTTAGGTGCGTGGATTGAAATGTGTCGGTGCCGAAGTTGCTGACGGTCATCAAAAGGTCGCACCTTACTTAGGTGCGTGGATTGAAATGTGTCGGTGCCGAAGTTGCTGACGGTCATCAAAAGGTCGCACCTTACTTAGGTGCGTGGATTGAAATATCTCCATTGGCGGGCGGGGCCGGCTTGCAGTCGCACCTTACTTGGGTGCGTGGATTGAGATGTAACAGGGGCGCAACCCAGCACGGAGGCTTATATTCTAGAGCAGGGGTATAAATGCGTTTAGTTTATTCAGGGATTCATATGTTGGTAGTGGATTGTATTCAAACCAGAGGTGAAAAAGTAAGTGGAAGAGTCGCTTCGAAATACTCGAAACGGCTCTTTTTGCAAATTGAAGCTTGAATACAAAGTGAAAATAGTTCCAAAGAATTAGGAAAAAAGTTGCGACTAACCTGTGATTTCAGACGTTATTAAGTATAGTACTGTCGATTTAGCTTGAATGCTCCCATTTATGAAGTGTCAGCGGGATTCGATGGGCGCATGCAACATGAAAGGAGGGGGACCAATTACGTTTTGAAAGCAAAAGCCTTGAGAATGAATGGTTTTTGCTCGAACTCGCAGTCTCACCTTGTTTAGGTGCGATGCTTGCAGTCATAGACTGCAAGTAGGATTAATTCTATATCTTGCCGCATCTTCATCAAAGATGCGTGGAATAAATAAGTTGAAATGATTAATTTAGAAGGAATTTATACATTTTAGTCGAAACACCAAATGATAGGGATAGGCTTTAAGAATTGTGCCGTTTGGACTAAGAGTATAAGCGTTTGCATTTATTGTGTAAGCGCTTAATAAAGGTTGGTGGTGTGCTAATGGACTATATTGCGCATATTCGGAAGAGCGATCATGAGATTCAAACAGTTGAGCGGCATTTGACGGAGGTTCAGCAATTGGCGGAAGCCTTTGGAGCCAAAATCGGTGTCCGTCACATCGCAGGTCTTGCTGGATTGTTGCATGACATGGGTAAATTTACTGGAGAGTTTAGAACATATATATGGAACGCAGTGTTTCATCCCGAGCTGCCCTCGCGCAGAGGGAGCGTAGACCATTCCACGGCGGGCGGGAAGCTTATTTATTCGGAGCTGCATCTGGGGAAGCGCAGTGCTAACACCTGGATACTGGCGGAGCTTGTGGCTAATGCTGTCATCTCGCATCATTCCTATTTGCATGATTTTTTGGGGCCGCCACATCAATCGGATTTTTTGGCAAGGGTTGAAAAAGATCCGAGGGAATACGAACAAGCAGTCGAGCTATTCTATGAGCGGGTCATGAACAAGGAGGTATTTGCCCGCTATGTGAACGAAGCCGCAGCGGAACTGGAAGCTTACCTGAATAAGGACCCGGATAACAAAATCACCAACTTGATGTTTTTGGGAAAATACATCTTCAGTGCGCTGGTCGACGCCGACAGGACGAACTCAAGAGAGTTTGAAGAAGCGGTCGGCCCTAAATTGCAGACGGAAGTGAAATCGCTGTTTCTGCAATATGAGCGGAACCTTGGAATCAAGCTTCAACAGCTTCAAGAAATCAATCAAAATAAGGGTTCTGTCTCTATTCAGGAGCTTAGGAAACGCATGTCGGATCGCTGCGAGCAGTTTGCTTCTGTCGATCCAGGCATTTATACGTTGTCGATTCCGACAGGGGGAGGAAAGACATTTGCCAGCTTTCGTTATGCGCTCCGCCATGCCATTGAAAAAAATAAAACGCGTATTATCTATATCGTGCCATACACAACAATTATTGAGCAGAATGCCCAAGAGATCCGCGACATCATACAAGATGACGAACACTTGCTGGAGCATCATTCCAATGTTGTAGACGATGCAAGCGATAACGATGAAGAAGACGACGGCTATATGAACACGGCGCAGAAGTTGAAGCATGCCAAGGATAATTGGGATTGCCCGGTCATTTTTACGACAATGGTTCAGTTTCTGAATGTGTTCTACGCCAAGGGTGGGCGCAATATCCGCAGACTTCATAACCTATCGAATGCGGTTATTATTGTGGATGAAGTGCAGAAGGTTCCGGTCTCTTGCGTATCGTTGTTCAATCAAGCGGTGAACTTTCTGAGAGACTGCGGCGATTCCACTATCATCTTATGCTCTGCGACACAGCCCGCGCTTCAATTTGTTGAACACAAGCTGGACATCCAGGCAGATGCGGAAATGATAGAAGAGATTGAGGATGTCATTTGTGCGTTCAAGCGGGTGGACATTGTGGATATGGCGACCGAGGAAATCTACGATCAGTCCATGTTGGAGAGATTTGCGCTGGACAAGCTTGATGAGGTCGATAATGTTCTCATTATTTTAAATACCAAGTCAGTCGTAAGAAAATTGTATCGGGCATTGAGCGAGTCTGCGAATGTTTTTGTGTATCATTTGAGCACTTCCATGTGCGCCAGACATCGCAAGGATATTTTGAACTCCGTAAGAGGACATCTGGATCGGCAGGAAAAAGTAATCTGCATCAGCACTCAGTTAATTGAAGCGGGAGTCGATATCAGCTTTGATTGTGTCATCCGTTCGCTTGCGGAGCTGGACTCGGTCGCCCAGGCCGCAGGCAGATGCAATAGGCATGGCAGAGATGAGCTGCGTCAGGTGTACGTGATTAACTACGGAGAGGAGAACTTGAAGCACTTGAAAGAAATTGCCGTAGGCAAAGAGATTTCTCGCAAAATGTTCATTGATCTCAAGCAAGATCCGAGTTTGTTTGGCGGACATATCCTTTCGGTGGCGGCGATGGAGCATTTTTTCATCCGGTATTACAAGCAACTGGCGAGCAGCCTGAACTACAATGTTCCGAAGATAGACAAGGATATGGTAGAACTGCTAACCGTCCCGCGCAAGCAAAATAAGTATCTGGCGGCCTATTATCAAGAGAGAGAAGAGGAGCTTAATCTATATTGTCTACACAGCTATGGAACGGCGGCGGATCATTTCGAGGTGATTAAGAACCAGACTACTTCCGTTATTGTACCTTACAACGATGAAGCCAGGGAATTAATCGCCGATTTGAACGGAGACGGGACGATAGAACAATTCTCGCAATGGCTGCGCAAGGCGCAGCAGTATACGGTGAATCTCTGGGAGCATGAAAAAAGGGAATTGAATGCTAACAAGGGGATAGAGTCTTTGCAGGATGGAAAAGTTCTAGTTTTACTGGAGTCGGCGTACGACGGTCGATTTGGTTTTGATGTCGGCAATGACGGCTCATTTGGGGATTTGATTATGTAATAGCGAGCCTATCTTGTTATGAGATAGGCCCATATTACATACTATTTTATTTCAATCCACGCCTGCGGCGACGAGGTTAGTATAGCATAGAAGCCGAATAACTTCATAGAAAAATGCTTTAACTAAAAGTTCAAAATAGTATGCAATTGACTTTTGATTTATTGGTGGTAATATATAGATGTATCGATATTCCATAATTAAATTTTGTTGTCAAATATCAGCTTATTGTCAATTTTGAGAATCCTATGGGAAGTATGGGATATTGATTTTTTAGTAGAGTTCGGGCCTGTTTTCTTTAATAAGTACTAGTTTAAAAATGAAGAAGTTAGGAGTAGATCTGATATGTCTAAACAAAAGGGAGTGTTTTCAACAGAGTTCAAACATCAAGTCTTGCAACTCTATGAAAATGGTGAAGCTAAGACAAGAATTGTTAGAGAGTTTAATTTGAATGCATCAACTTTAGAACGATGGATAATAAAATCTCAAAGACAAAGATCATGTGGTCAAGAGAAAACGATTTCAGATCAAAATGAGAAGGAACAACTGCGATCACTTCGCAGCGAAAATCAGCGGCTAAAAATGGAAAATTATATTCTGAAACGAGCAACTTTAATCATAGGCAGAGAGCAAAGGTAGGATAAAACTGCTTGTTCAGGCTTTCTTTAATTAACTGAAATAAAGAAGCCTGAACAAGTAGACCAAACGAAGGAGGTGAACAAATGAGAAATGCAATGGAATTCAAGGTTTATGGCAACTACGCTTTATTCACAGACCCGTTGACCAAGCTAGGGGGAGAAAAGCTATCCTACCAGATTCCAACTTACCAGGCGCTGAAAGGAATTGCCGAATCTATCTATTGGAAGCCGACGATCATCATGTATATCGACGCGGTGCGTGTCATGAAGCCCATTCAGATGGAATCGAAAGGGGTCCGTCCTATTGAATATGGGGGCGGCAATACGCTCGCGAACTACACCTACTTAAGAGATGTGGAGTATCATGTGCGAGCGTATTTCGAGTTTAATGAAAATCGGCCCGATATGGCCTTTGACCGCAACGAGCACAAGCACCACAACATTATGCTAAGGTCGCTGAAAGCGGGAGGACGCCGGGATATTTTTCTAGGCGCGAGGGAATGTCAGGCCTACGCGGAGCCATGCAGCTTCGACGAGGGAGAAGGTTACTATGACGAGTACGATAAGGTCGTATTCGGGCATATGGTTCACGGCATTAACTATCCCGACGAAACGGGCAATAATCAGATGGAGGTTCGCCTCTGGAAGGCTGAAATGGACAAGGGCGTAATCCAGTTTCCGAGACCGGAGACCTGCGAACTGGTCCGTCCAGTCATGGGGATGAGCATGAAACATTTCGATCATTCCAATGTTAGCGCGGTCGAAACTTAACAAGAGAGGAGGGGAGCACGGTGAGCTGGCTGCTTCATTTGTATGACACGTACAATGCGAACAGTGGTCAAGTGGGCGTCATTAAAACCAGGTACAACGATCAGGAATTTACGCTGCTGCCGCTTTCGCATACGACGCAAAACGCCCATATCGAAGTAACGGTTACGAAAGAGGGAGATATCCATTCCGCCGAAGTGATCATGGTAAAAAGCCAGATGAGCACACTTATTCCCTGCACGGAGAAATCGGCCAGTCGGGCCGGTGCGGTGGTTGCGCCTTATCCGTTGCACGACAAGCTCAGTTATGTTGCTGGCGATTTGATCGCTTATGGCGGAGAGCAGAAAAAAGAAGATCCATTTGCAGCCTATATCAAGCAATTGAAAGGATGGGCGCAATCTCCCTATGCGACGGATAAGGTAAAAAGCATTTACAGCTATGTCAGCAAAGGCACGCTTGTCCGAGACTTGATTCAGCGGCAAATCCTGCACGCAGATGAGCAGAATCGTCTCATTCAGAAATGGGACAAGGGGAGCGATTCAGCTAGACCTCCCATTTATTCCGTGCTGGCGGGTGATTTGAGCAGCGCGTTTGTCCGGTTCAACGTATATGCTCCGGGCGAATATTTGGACGATGTGTGGAAGGACTCGGGAATGTACGAGTCATTCATTCGGTACTACAACGAGCAGCTTGGCGGGGACGATTATTGTTATGTAAAAGGCGAGTTGCTGCCGGCTACGGATAAACATGCGAACAAAATCCGCAACGCTGCCGATAAAGCGAAGTTGATCTCCGCCAACGATGATACGGGCTTTACATACAGAGGGAGATTTCGCAGCAGTCAGGAGGCCGCCAGCATTAGCTATGAGGTGTCCCAGAAGGCACACAATGCGCTGAAGTGGCTCATCAATCTTCAGGGGAAAGTGATCGATCAACGGGTGTTTCTTGTATGGGGAAGCAAGCGGCCGGAAATGCCGAGCTTTGCGGATGATGCATTTGATCTCGCCCCCGCAGCGGCAGTTGTGAAGGAAGCTGCTTTTACCTATCAGGAATTTGCCAGGGAATTGGCGAAGGCGATGGATGGATATTGTCACAAGTTGGACGGTCATACGGATGCCCATATCATGGTGCTAGACTCTGCGACGACCGGAAGAATGGCCGTGTTGTATTACCGCAGTATGGATATCAAATTGTACTTGAACAAGTTGATAGAGTGGCATACCGCTTGCGCGTGGCTGCATCGTTACCGCAAGGATGAATCGGGAAAAGGGATTCTGTTTTACGGCGCACCGGCGACACGCGATATTGCCCGTGCCGCTTATGGCCCGAATGCCGGCGATAAGGTCGTCAAGGGACTGATGGAGCGAATGCTGCCCTGCATCATTGATGGCAGGCCGATACCGCTTGATATTGTCAGAAGCTCGGTCCAAAGAGCCTCCAATCCGGTGTCGATGGAGAGATGGGAATGGGAGAAGACACTTAGCATTGCGTGTGCGTTGATTAACAAAAAGGAGGGACGTTCAGTGGCGCTGGATACGGTAACGACAGACCATAATTATTTGTTTGGCCGGATGTTGGCTATTGCGGATGTATTGGAGAGAAGGGCGCTTGGCGATGAGGATCGACCGACGAATGCGATTCGGTATATGAACGCTTTCTCGCGGCATCCGGCAAAAACCTGGGCGATCATTCAAGAGGCATTGTGCCCATATCAAATGAAGTTAGGCCGGAAAGCGACCAATCTAAACAAGCTGCTGGATGAGGTTGGTTACATGATGCCGCCGGAGAAGTTTACAAATGAATCGCTGACGGGACTGTATCTGCTTGGTTTCTATAGTCAACGTTATGATCTGTACAATAACATGGGCAAAAATAAAAACCAGGAGTCTGCGGAAGCGGATTCTGAACAATAAGGAGAGATGAACATGACCATTCTGGATCATAAGATCGACTTTGCTGTTGTTTTTTCCGTTGCCAACGCCAATCCGAACGGCGATCCGCTTAACGGCAATCGTCCACGTCAGAACTATGACGGGCGAGGTGAGATGTCCGACGTGGCGATCAAGCGCAAAATTAGAAACCGACTGCAGGATATGGGCGAATCCGTTTTTGTCCAGTCGAATGATCGCAAGAACGACGCTTACAGCAGCCTGAAGGAACGGGCCGAAGGGGTGGAGGAGCTTAAGGAAATCCTGAAGTCCAAGACAGGTTCAAGTGATCAATTCGCCTCCGTGGCTTGTCAGAATTGGATTGATGTCCGAAGCTTCGGCCAGGTGTTTGCTTTCAAGGCGGAAGGCAAAGGCGGTGGTGTGTCTGTAGGGGTGCGCGGCCCCGTATCCGTGCATCCTGCGATGAGCATTGATCCGATTGATATTACAAGCCTGCAAATTACAAAAAGCGTCAATTCGGAATCCGGCAAGGAAAGAGGTTCGGATACGATGGGGATGAAGCATCGTGTTGATTCCGGCGTGTACGTGTTCTATGGCAGTATCAATACCCAATTGGCGGAGAAAACCGGTTTTACGAATGGAGATGCGGCCCGTATCAAGGAAGCGCTGCTCAGTCTGTTCGAGAATGATGTGTCATCTGCCAGACCGGAAGGAAGCATGGAGGTTCGGAGAGTGTACTGGTGGGAGCATTCATCCAAGCTAGGACAATATTCGTCGGCGAAGGTGCATCGGTCCCTGGTGAGAGAGAGATTGGTAGAGGAACCGAAGGCTTTTGAGGACTACTCTTTTCATGTGTTGCCGCTGGAGGGCCTGAAGGTAGAAGAGCTTGATGGACGGTAAGGAAGATAACGAACTACTGTTGTCTGGCATTCAGCATTTCCAATTCTGCAAGCGTCAGTGGGCCCTTATTCATATTGAACAGCAGTGGGAGGAAAATGTTCACACGATAGAAGGACAGCATGTTCATCGCAAGGCAGATCAGCCGTTTACCCGCGAGAAGCGGGGAGACAAGCTGATTGTCAGGGCGATGCCGGTCAGATCAAGCGAGCTTGGTCTGACTGGCGTATGCGATGTGGTAGAGTTTATCCGCAGCGATCAAGGGGTTCCGATTCACGGAGCGGATGGAACGTATCTTCCTTATCCTGTGGAATATAAGCGCGGCAAACCGAAGAGCGGCGATGAGGATATTGTGCAACTGGTGGCCCAGGCCATTTGTTTGGAGGAAATGCTGTTGTGCGAGGTGCGCACGGGGTATCTGTTTTACAATGAAATCAAGCATCGGGTTAAGGTACCGATTACGGATGAATGGAAGGATAAGGTCAAGCGGCTGGTCGGCGAAATGCAGGATTATTACAAGCGTCGCCATACTCCGAAAGTGAAGACAGGGGCATACTGCAGGGCTTGCTCCTTGCAGCATATTTGTTTGCCGGATTTGATGAACAAGCGCAGCGTCAAAAGTTATGTCGAAGGGAAAATGGCGGAATGAAGAAGCTTCTGAATACGTTGTTTGTGACGCAGCCGGATGTCTATCTGTCCCTGGACGGCGACAATATCGTACTTGTCAAAGAACAGGAGAAGCTGGCCCGAATACCGTTGCATAATCTGGAGTCGGTCGTGGCGTTTGGATATACGGGAGCCAGTCCGGCGTTGATGAGGTATTGTGCGGAGCGCAATATCTCTCTTGTTTTTATGACGATGAGCGGGAAGTTTATGGCGAGAGTGATCGGGGAGAGCAACGGCAACGTTGTTTTGCGGAAAAAACAATATTTGATTTCGGAGGATACAGCCGCCTCCGCCGCCATTGCCCGCAGTTTTATTATTGGCAAGCTTTACAATCAGAAGTGGATGCTGGAGCGAATGACGCGGGATTACGCCATGCGTATTGATGTCGCGATGTTCAAGGCTGTCTCGCAGCAGTTGTCGCAGATGATGATGGAGATTAGAGCTTGCGAGGATTTGGAGCGGCTGCGAGGACTGGAGGGGCAGGCTGCGGTTGCATACAACCGATTGTTCGACGATATGATTTTGCAGCAAAAGGAAGACTTCTTCTTCCGAACTCGTTCGCGGAGGCCGCCGCAAGATCGTGTTAATGCGTTGTTGTCGTTTGCCTATACGCTGCTGGCGAGTGATACGGGAGCCGCTCTGGAGGGAGTGGGCCTGGATTCTTATGTCGGATTTATGCATCGGGATCGGCCGGGGCGAATTTCACTTGCGCTGGATGTGATGGAGGAATTGCGGGGTGTGTATGCCGACAAGTTTGTGTTGTCTTTGATTAACAAGAAGATTCTGAACAAAAATGATTTTGTCGAGAAGGAGAATGGAGCAGTTCTATTAACGGATGATGCTCGCAAAACTTTTTTGACCGCCTGGCAGGCTAAAAAACAGGAGAAAATAACCCATCCTTATCTAGGTGAAAAAATATCGTGGGGACTCGTTCCGCATGTGCAGGCGTTATTGTTGGCACGATATTTGCGCAATGACCTGGATGAGTATCCGCCATTTTTGTGGAAGTAGGGGGGAGCGCCATTGCTGGTACTTATTACGTATGATGTGCGCACGGTGACAAGCGCAGGGCAAAAACGGCTGCGGCAAGTATCGAAGCTATGCCAGAATTATGGGCAGCGTGTTCAGAATTCGGTATTTGAATGCGTGGTGGATGCAACTCAATATACATCACTGAAGCTGCAACTGGCCGATTTGATTGACGAGGAAGAAGACAGCTTAAGATTTTACCGGCTTGGCAACCAGTATAAAACGAAAGTGGAGCACATTGGGGTCAAAGCGTCGCTGGATATGGAAGGGCCACTTATATTTTAGCTTTTACTTCAATGCCAAGAAAGCGGAGAAAAAAGTGCGAATCATCGGTGCGAATGTGAAGCTCACATAAAAACACTAGGGGATTCGCACCTTTTTTGCGAGGTAGAATTGCCGATTTGTCATGGCAAGTGATAGACAAGGAGAATTAAAAGTTGCTTTTTTGCAGTTTGAGAGCTAATCATCGCTTGATATTATGCTTTTTTGCTCAAAATCGCGGTCGCACCTTACTTGGGTGCGTGGATTGAAATTCAAGACACATGTAGCGCATGGAATCGGTTGTGGGTCGCACCTTACTTGGGTGCGTGGATTGAAATCTTTCGCTTGTATGCGTCCTGTTCGTCTGCAGCGTCGCACCTTACTTGGGTGCGTGGATTGAAATTGTTACTGGCTCATATGTCTGCTCGAATATGTCGTCGCACCTTACTTGGGTGCGTGGATTGAAATTATTATAGCATTTTTGTACCTATAAATCCAGTAAGTCGCACCTTACTTGGGTGCGTGGATTGAAATCAATCTCTCCTTTAGTATGGAACTCAATAACAGGGTCGCACCTTACTTGGGTGCGTGGATTGAAATCTCCATCCACTAACCATCATAATATTAGGTCGCAGTCGCACCTTACTTGGGTGCGTGGATTGAAATCTTGTATGTCGAAAGAATGGATCGTTTTTACGCAGTCGCACCTTACTTGGGTGCGTGGATTGAAATAGTAAAAGAGTTTGGTGTAATTGGTGACGGGATGTCGCACCTTACTTGGGTGCGTGGATTGAAATACGAATAGGAACTCGACTGACTCCATTTTCTAAAGTCGCACCTTACTTGGGTGCGTGGATTGAAATTTTCACCCTCACCCAATTAAAGGGGCGATAAAATGTCGCACCTTACTTGGGTGCGTGGATTGAAATATTTCCTACGATCTTAAAACGGACTACACACGAGGTCGCACCTTACTTGGGTGCGTGGATTGAAATTGCATATGTCTTCTGTCTTATGAACTTAGCCGTTGTCGCACCTTACTTGGGTGCGTGGATTGAAATAGTCTGAGGGTGGAATTTCGGTAACGTCTAGTGGGTCGCACCTTACTTGGGTGCGTGGATTGAAATGATCTAGCCGGATACCTACAGCGCCCAATATGTGTCGCACCTTACTTGGGTGCGTGGATTGAAATATGTGCATAAAGAGTGCTTGGTCCATTGATATGTCGCACCTTACTTGGGTGCGTGGATTGAAATTTCGAAAAGTGGCGAGGCCGCCGCGTTCCGATGCGTCGCACCTTACTTGGGTGCGTGGATTGAAATTTCCAGTTGTTCCCCAATTTTTTACCGTACAAGTCGCACCTTACTTGGGTGCGTGGATTGAAATCTCTAGCAACAAGTCGACGTCCGACATGGACAAGTCGCACCTTACTTGGGTGCGTGGATTGAAATGTTTCGATTATGTCGGGACGGAGAGCCGTAAGGGGTCGCACCTTACTTGGGTGCGTGGATTGAAATCACATGGAACATCTAAAATTAAAAGGAGGTTTTGTCGCACCTTACTTGGGTGCGTGGATTGAAATTTGTCGGGGGCTATGAATGTGTGGTTAACAAAAGTCGCACCTTACTTGGGTGCGTGGATTGAAATACTGTTGGCGTCGGCGTTACAGGTGTCGAAGTCGTCGCACCTTACTTGGGTGCGTGGATTGAAATACCGTAGCAAATACGAGTGACGTATCGATCGTTGGTCGCACCTTACTTGGGTGCGAGGATTGAAATAAAAACTGCCGGCAGCCGATTATGATGGCGAAGTGGTCGCACCTTACTTGGGTGCGTGGATTGAAATCTCCCTGAATTGATAGTTTTATGTGGTAAATGAGTCGCACCTTACTTGGGTGCGTGGATTGAAATAAATTCCATAACCTTGCTCATTTTTGGATTTAGGTCGCACCTTACTTGGGTGCGTGGATTGAAATATGACCTGTTCGCTGTAATCGGTCTTCATATGGAGTCGCACCTTACTTAGGTGCGTGGATTGAAATAGCAAAGTCATATTGCGATCTTTGCCGGCATTGGTCGCACCTTACTTAGGTGCGTGGATTGAAATACAGATGGGTGGCGGCATCGGGCTTGGCGTGACAGTCGCACCTTACTTAGGTGCGTGGATTGAAATTTTTTTTGCTCTGATTGGTCTAGCTGTCTGCGATGTCGCACCTTACTTGGGTGCGTGGATTGAAATCTCGGAGATATTAAGAAGGGTTTGCGTGCCTGGGTCGCACGTTACTTGGGTGCGTGGAAACGATATTCGCATTTGTGCGCCCAGTTCTTAGACGAACAAAAACCGTGGATACAGGTGAAAGAGGATCGAGCATTATGCGGCCGCACCTTGCATATTTGTATGTAGATAATCGCCAACTTGGCTAATTTGCTAAATCCGTTTATTCCATTTGCTTGTGTGAAGGTGCGTCGCTTTTTGAATATGAGTAAACCGAGAGCCTCATTGCAACAAATACATGACGTGGAGATATTGATTGAGTGGATAGAGGTAAGTCGAATAGAGGAAGAAATGGAGCTGCTGAAGAAGCGCCTTCGTCGTTAACAAGCATGTTTGTTGTGCCGAGAACATCCTTGGATGATCCCGGCACTTATCGTCACGGCCTTTTATTTCTCCCCAATCGTCTCCCCAATCCACGCTTCATACGTCTTCACAACGGCGCTGAGATCTTCTTGGCCGAGACCGTTGTTGCATGTGATTTGGAACAGCTGCTGCACGGTCGCCTGAATAGGAGAAGGCACTTGCAGAGACTGGGCCAGACGGCCAGCGAGCTTCACATCCTTGAACATGAGCTGGGCCATGAATTGCGGCGAGAAGTCGCGGTTCAGAATACGAGGGCCCTTCACTTCGGCAGCAGCACTGCGCGCTCCTCCGCCAGCCAGAATCTCAAGGAACAGCTCCGGGTTGCCGCCGGACTTCTGTACGATGGACATGCCCTCAGCCAGTGCTGTAATATTGGCTGCTACGATGAGGTTGTTCGCCAGCTTTGCATTGGCACCTGTTCCGTTGGGCCCCATGTAAAGCGCTTTTCTGCCCATTAATTCGAATAGCGGCAGGCAAGTTTCATACGCCTCCTTTTTACCCCCAACGATGAAGGTCAAAATGCCTTCGATGGCATGCGGCTCACTGCCTGACACCGGCGCATCCAGCATATCGACGCCGACTGCGGCCAGACGCTCTGCCAGCATTGTAGTTGTATCCGGGTAGATGGTGCTGCAATCCACAACAATCTTCGGCGTGTCGAACGTTTCATCCGTACAAGCGGACAAAATGCCGTCCTCTCCCAAATAAACCGCCTCGACCACCGCATCATCCGTCAGCATGGTGAAGACGATATCTGCATGTCCCGCAGCTTCCTTCGGCGTTGATACGATTGTGACCGAGTCCAACTGTTCGAAGTCCCGCGTTCTGTCGCGGTTGCGATTATAGACAGCCAGCGTATGTCCTGCGCGCTGAAGATGCATAGCCATCGGTTTGCCCATAGTTCCGAGTCCAATAAATGCGATGTTCATAGTTATTCAACCTCCGATTTTATTACATATATAGATGTGACAGAAAAGACTGTATTCGTCCATTGCTTGATGTAAAGCCTGTTTATTTGAAGCATCGTATCCTCATCATATCATAGTTGCAGGGTCATTTTTACGGAGTCGATTCCATACTGAATTTTCCCGTTGACACATATATCGTTAAACGATATACTACATTCAATGATATATCGTTAAATGATATATGGGAGGTGCTGAATTGCCGCGAAATGATTCTTTGGAGATGGGCGAGCTGACGGATACAGCGTTCTACATCTTGCTGTCCGTTGTCGAGCCGAAGCACGGATATTTGATTATGCAGTCGATCGAGACGATGACGAATCAGCGTCTGACAGTCGGACCGGCATCGATGTACACCACCATTAAGAAGTTGTTGGCTGCCGGACTTATTGAATTGTTCGATGATGAAGACGATAAGCGCAAAACCTATGCGGCTACCGCCAAAGGGATGGGGCTGCTCCAGAAAAACGTCGAGTGGCGCAAGGATATGGTTCGCCATGCGGAAGCGATATTTCAACAAAAAGGAGTGCTGGAAGGATGAAGATGACAAAGTATGTATATAGCGGCGGCTTGGCGTTTACAGAAGCGTCAGATATGAAGAAGCTAAGCAAGCACGCACGGAAAGGATGGTTGCTGGAGAGCTTTGCTCCATTCGGATATACCTTGAGAAAGGGAGAGCCTCAGAATCTCATCTACAGCGTAGATTATCAGGAGGATGCGGACGCCGATTACTTCGCCTTGTTCGAAGAAGCAGGCTGGAAGAAGGTGTGTTCTGCGGGCGGGGAGAGTGCCTTCCATATCTTCAGCGCTCCTCCAGGCACCAGACCGATCTATACGGATCAAGACTCTCTTATTGAAAGATACGAGCGTGAGCGGAAAATGTCCGGCAAGGTGGCATTGCCGCTTCTGATCGTAACCATTGTGCTGCTGCTTGTTCGAATCATAAGCGGATACGGCTGGCTGCCGGAAACGCTAGGGCAGATTGGTCTTTTCGCAGGCTTAGCCTCATTTATTCTGCTTATCTTCCCGGGTTTCCCGTACATCTCGTATACCCTCAAGCTTAATCGATACCGCAGCGGCAAAAAAGCCGTGTGAGATACGAGGGACAGCTTCATTAACGAAGAAGGCGACCGCTCATAAGAACGGCCGCCTTCTACTCAATCTAATTAAACTTTAATGAGCTTAATGGTTAGTGGGCTATGTAAACCACATTGCAGCTGTATGGGCTTGCGGCCTGACCGAATTTGACGCCTTTCATTCTGCTACTCAAAGGAATAGATGGATATCCGATCAAGCAACCTAGGTGTTAGGGTGTCCTCTGGGAAATAAGAACCGCCGGTAGAGGAGAATTTCCCTTTGTTCGTTCCTACGAAGTCGATAGTGCCAGAATTGATCGTTTGTTTGCCATTCTTTATAGATAGATAATAGCTGAAGCTGTAATGCATGACTCCGTCAATGTTATTGGCATACGAGGTTTTCACCCGATGTCCCGCGAGCGTATAGCCAAGCCTCTCCCATTCTTTCATATTCGCTATGAAGTTCTCTTTGCTCCTCTGATAGAATTCCTCATAGCTCACATCCTGATACTCCTCGATAAATTTTTGGGCACCCACTTTATCCGTCGCTTTCGACCAGGGGTATTCTTCATACTGGCGCAGCATCGCCTTGATATGCTCCTCCGTATAGATGGTTTTCCCATTCGTATAATAAAGAATACCGTTCTCGTCTGTTCTGGACTCAAAATCTTCTACGTTGAATGCGAGCGTCTCGGCTGATCGCTTCAACCCTTCTTGAATATTGTCATATTCGTGGCTCATATTGATATACGAGAATGCTTTTTCGTAATCTCTCTTCTCCAGGGCGGTGAGAAATTGGCTTGCGGCATAATGATCATACAGATTGGTGAACGACATGCCTACGCCGCGATATTGATTGATGCCCAGGAACAGCAGAGGAATGAGCAGCAGCAAAGGAATAAGCGATAATAGCCATCTCCTCTTGATGCGTCTCAGCACGCTTTTGGCAGCATGGTCACGTTGTTGTTGTTCCTCCACTCCTTCGCTCTGTTCCGCATCCTCTTGAATTCCCAGTAGTATGTCAACCGTTATGGGCTGCGCCATCGCCTCATATTTCTTCCGGCATGCCGGACAATCCAACAGATGCTCATCGACGTAAGCTCTGCTTTCTGCGGAGCATGCGCCGTCGACATAAAGCGGCAGCAAGTCATACACGATATTGCAAGATGTGCTCATTCGCGCTCCTCCATTTTCGTTGCGATTCGTTCTTTTGCGCGGTAAAAGGTCATTTTTGCCCACGATTCGGTTTTGCCGAACAACCCCGCAATTTCCCGAAAGGTAAGCTCGCCGAATACCTTCAGCGTGAACACTTCCTTATAGGGCTCCGGCAACGCGTGCAGAATACGATGAACCATGATGGCCTGTTCTTTCTGGAGTATTCGAAAGGTAAAGTCGCCCCCGGCCTCGGTCTCATCCCATGCGGGCATGTTCGCATGACGCTTGTTCTTCCTGTATTCATTGAAGTACAAGTTCTTCGCAATCTGGCACAGCCAGCCATACAGCGAGGCTTGACCTCTGAAGCGGTCGATATGAAGGAAGGCTCGATAAAGGGTCTCTTGCGTTAATTCTTCCGCCATCGTCTCATCACGGGTCAGGGATAAGAGGAATCGATGCACAGGGGCTGAATATTGTTCATAGACCTCAGAGAATTGCCGCAATTCATCACCTCTCTTCCGCATCTCCGTCAGCCTTGTCCTACTATTAGACAATCGAGGGGCGAAATAGACACATATTTGTTGAAAAAAAACAGATGGATAGGCGAAATCGCCATAGTGAGGAATCGACGGATAGCGACTATCCAGTCCCTTGAGTGTACGCATGAAAACCCAATAAATCTACAAATTGCCCGTTCGACAAAACCCGACAAGGTTAAGCGATAGGAATGAGACGAGACGACGTATCGGATTGACTTGCGCAAATGGTATGATGGGAGAAATCAGCAACCGGTCGTGTAAGGGCAAAGGAGCGATTGCGCCGCTGAGCGTTCTCTAGTGTTCGAATGACGGTAATCTTGTTAAAGTTTGGAATAAATGTTGACAATAATATTTATCGTAAGTAAAGTTATTGACATGAGTTAACGAAAAAATGAGGATGATGCTCGTGGTTATAGCGGATATTTCATTAAGGGAGATCAAGAAGGCTAGAGCCAAGATTGCTTTATATGAAGCTAGCCTGTCCTTAATGGAAGACAAAATGTTCCATGAAGTGATGCTGGAAGACATTTGTCGACAGGCCGAAGTGTCGCGTGTTACGTTTTTTAAGTTTTTTCCGAAGAAGGAAGATGTGCTCGTCTATTTCATGCGAGTGTGGCTGACGGAGCGGATTATCGAGATTGAGCAGGAGAAGAAGAAGGGCTTCGATGCCATCCGGCACTTGCTGTACAAGGTCGCCGACCAGACGAAGGCGACGCCGGGCATTCTGCCCAGTCTGATCTCGTTCCTGGCGGAGATGAGAATGCACCCTCGCTTGCAGGAGATGAGCGAAGCGGAGGTCCGGCTGCTCTTTCCCGATCATGAAGAGATAGGCAGCTCTACGCCCGATCTCTATAAGATCTTTCATACCAGCATGGAGCATGCCGAGAAGACGGGAACGCTGAAGGATGGGATATCGCTTGACCGTGCGGTCAAGGTGCTGTTCACGATCTTCTATGGCTCGTTCCTGACTGCACAGCAGTATGCTTCGACCGATATTATCGGGTTCTATGAGATTCATCTGCATCTTCTGGAGAAAGGGTAGGGAACCGGATGGCCGTCATATTCCCTGGAAGATATACGGCTGGGATGGAGGGCTCGTTCGTCGTATTCCATATCGGCGTGCGGATTAACCGGATATGGGCGGTGCATCGGTGGCTGCCGGTGACGCTCGCGATGAGCCCTATGCTGCAAGAGCTGTATACGAACAAGGAGCTGGGATTTCTTCATGCGAGCTTCCACTTCTCCTGGCGCGGTATCACGGTTATTCAGTACTGGCGATCATTCGAGCAGCTGGAGCATTATGCGAGACATGGGCAGAAGCATCTGAAGGCCTGGCGGAACTTCCACCGGAAGGTCGGGGCTGGCGGCAGCGTCGGCATCTACCATGAGACGTATGAGGTGCGCGCGGGCGGCTATGAGGCGATGTACAACAATATGCCCATACACGGGCTGGCCAAGGCCGGCAGTCATCAGCCGATTACGGCAAGCAAGGATTCGGCGACACAACGGCTTGGGAAAAAGTCGTAGACTGGCTCCAGAAGGATACGTTGTAGGACGCGTTTATGAGAAAGCATACCTCCGAATAAGCATAGCCCAAGCAAGCCGGCAGCGGTTCAAACCCGCTGCTGGCTTGTTTTTTTTGCTTCTTCGAGCACTTTTTAGTATGTACGTAAATAACTGAACACAATTAATAAAATTTACTTGACTAAAGATATTTACTGCGATTCTCAAAATGGTTATAATTAGCATCGTAGGTTGTAGACTCCATATTAGGAAGGGGAATGTGTGAGGAGATGGATGAACTTCATGTAGTCATTGGTACCGGGCCGCTCGGCATGGCGGTTATGGAGGAGTTGCAGTTTCAGGGCAAAAAGGTGCGCATGGTGAATCGCAGCGGACGTGCCAATGTACCTAAGTCGGTGCAGGTCGTGAAGGGGGATGCGACGATTTCGGTTGAAATTGCAGCGGCCTGCCGGGGAGCGTCCGTCATCTATCATTGCGCCAAGGCGCCCTATACGGCTTGGCCTGAGATGTTCCCGCCCATTATGGACGGTATTATCGAAGCGGCAGAGAACGAGAAGGCGATTATCGTCTATGCAGACAATTTATACATGTACGGCAGTGCGAGACGGGATCTGACGGAAGACCTTCCGAACAAAGCCGATGGACGCAAGGGCATTACACGGGCCCAAATGGCCAACAGGCTCTTGACTGCGCATCGCAGCGGCAAGGTGCGGGCAGCCATCGGCCGCGCTCCCGACTTTTTCGGGCCGGGCGTTCTGGATTCCGCCTTGGGAGAGCGGGTCTTCCGAGCCGCGCTAGAAGGCAAGCCAGCCGAAGTGCTGGGCAACATTGACGCTCCTCACACTTATATATACATTCGCGATTTTGCCAAGGGGCTGGTGAAGCTGGGTCAATCCCAGGCATCGCTTGGGCATATCTGGCATATCCCGGCGTCTGAGACGCTTACGACACGCCAGATCGTAACGATGATCTACAGCATGGCAGGCAGGGAACCGAGGTTCCGTGTCGCGCCAAAAGCATTCGTAGCACTGCTCTCTCTATTTAATGCGAATATGAGAGAGATCAAGGAAATGCTCTACTTGTTCGAGGATCCGTTTGTCGTGAACACGAGCAAATACGAGAAGATGTTCGGCAAGGACACGACGCCTCACGAGCAAGCCGTTGCCGAGACGATGGCCTGGTTCCAGAGCCTATCGGATCATAAAAAAATTTCATAGGAAACAAGAGGTGAGATCGGGTGAACAGACAGGAACAAGCCATGGGCATCAACGAATTGCAGCATGCGAAAGAACCGATTGCAATCATTGGCATGGGTTGTCGCTTCCCTGGAGGCGCGAGCAATCCCGAAGCTTTCTGGAACATCTTGCAGAGGGGCGTTGACGGCATTACAGATGTTCCTCAGGATCGTTGGAGCAGAGCGACATATTACGATCCGGACCGATCGAAACCAGGCAAGACGAATACGCAATGGGGAGGTTTTCTGGAGCAGATTGACCGTTTTGACGCGTCCTTCTTCGGAATATCTCCTCGCGAGGCATCGCTTATGGACCCGCAGCAGCGCCTGCTGCTGGAGGTCTGTTGGGAGGCGCTGGAGAACGGAGGACAGGTAGCCGAAAGGCTAAAGGGCTCCGATACCGGCGTCTTTATGGGCGGTTTTACGCTGGATTACAAGCTTCTGCAATTTTCAGAGAGCAATCGGCATCTGGTAGATTCGCATACGGCGACTGGCGCGATGATGACGCTGCTGGCGAATCGAATCTCATATCTATTCGACTTCCGCGGCCCTAGCATCTCGCTGGATACAGCTTGCTCTTCCTCCCTGGTAGCTGTCCATTTGGCTTGCCAAAGCCTGTGGAACGGAGAGAGCTCGCTTGCGCTTGCCGGCGGGGTTAATGTGATGCTGAAGCCGGATTACTTCATCGCCGAGTCGAAGGCGGGCATGCTGTCCCCGGATGGCCGCTCGAAGGCATTCGATTCCAGAGCGAATGGATATGTTCGCGGAGAGGGAGCCGGCATGGTCGTGTTGAAGACGCTGTCAAAGGCGATTCAGGAAGGCGATCCGATTCATGCGGTGATCAGGGGAACAGGTGTGAACCAGGACGGACACAGCTCCGGTATTACGGTTCCCCGCGGGGAAGCGCAGCGTGCGCTAATGGAGGACGTATACCGGAAAGCCGGCGTTCATCCGGCAGAGGTTCAGTATGTCGAAGCCCACGGCACAGGAACGCCGGTCGGCGATCCAATCGAGGCGAACGCGCTGGGTTCGTTCCTGTCCGAAGGCAGGGAGGAGGGCAAGCCTTGCTACATTGGCTCGGTGAAGACAAATATCGGTCATACCGAAGCGGCTGCCGGCATCGCGGGCTTGATCAAGGCAGTTCTCTGCCTAAAGCATCGTCAGATCCCGCCGCATCTGCATCTGATCGAAGCGAATGAGAACATCCGGTTCGATGAGCTGAAGCTGCAGGTTCCGCAGCAATTGACCGACTGGCCGCATGCGGACGGGCCTCGTCTTGCAGGGGTGAACTCATTCGGCTTCGGTGGCACGAACGCCCATGTCATCGTGCAAGAGGCGCCGGAGCTGGGCAGAGGCACCCAGTTGCAGAGCGGCGGCGATGAGGAACGGGATATGCTGCTGCCTCTGTCTGCTAGAAGCGAAGAAGCGCTGCGGACATTCGCCATGAGTATGAGAGCGAGGTCGGAGCGGCCAGCAGAGACGGCATCCCTGCACGATACCGGCTATATGCTGTCAAGGCGCCGCGATCATCATGGCGTCCGCATCGCAGCAGTTGCGGGGACGAAGAAGGAGTGGGCTGAGCTGCTTGAGGGGATCGCCCAGCGGGATGCGCTGCCGGAGCCGGCCGGACTGAATCGTGACGGAACGCCTGCGGCGCTGCCGCCGCTCGCCTTCGTCTTCACCGGCATGGGCCCGCAGTGGTGGGCAATGGGCCGCCAGCTGATCGGCGAGGAGCCCGTCTTCCGGGCGGCAATCGAGAAGTGCGACCGCCTGTTCACGGCGCATGCCGGCTGGTCGCTGCTGGATGCGATGATGGCGAAGGAGCCGGAATCGCGCATGGGCGAGACCGAGGTGGCTCAGCCGGCTAACTTTGCTCTTCAAATTGCGCTGGCTGAGCTGTGGCAATCATGGGGTATTGTACCGGAGGCGATTGTGGGCCATAGCGCCGGTGAAGTGGCGGCAGCCCATATCGCGGGTGCGATGTCGCTGGAGGAGGCTGTCCGGGTCATCTATCACCGCAGCCGCCTGCAGCAGAAGACGACGGGACAAGGCAAGATGGCAGCCGTCGGGCTTTCCTTGGAGGAGGCAGAGCGGAGGCTAGCCCGCACGGAGGGCGCGGTATCCATAGCCGCCATCAACAGTCCAAGTGCGGTGACGCTAGTCGGCGAGCCGGAGGCGCTGGGAACGCTGACGAACAAGCTGGAGTCGGAAGGCATCTTCTGCAAATACTTGCATGTCAGCGTACCGTACCACAGCCATTACATGGAGCCCCTGCAGGCGGACCTGATGAACGAGCTTCGCGGTCTGGAGCTGTCTCATACAGCTATTCCGCTATACAGCACGGCGACAGGCCATCGAATCGACGGCATGGAGCTCCATGCGGAGTATTGGTGGAAGAATGTACGGGAGCCGGTCTACTTTGCTTCCGCTGTACAGGATATGATACGGGATGGATACGGCCTATTCGTGGAAATCGGTCCGCATCCTGTCTTGTCGAGCTCGATCTCGGAATCGCTGATGAAGCTCGGAAGGACAGGCCATACCATTCCGTCCTTGAAGCGAGGAGCCGCTGAGCGGAGAACGGTGTTGGAGTCGCTGGGCATGCTGTACGAATTCGGTTATGAGATCCATTGGGATTCGCTGTACCCGGGCAAGAAGCCATTTATCCCTTATCCGTCTTATCCCTGGCAGCGTCAGCGCTACTGGCATGAATCCGCGTTATCCGAGCAGGACCGGATTGGAAGTGCTTCTCACCCGCTGCTCGGCCGCCGCTTGCCATCGCCATATCCGACATGGGAGGTGGAGCTGGATGTCCGCCGCCTGCCGTTCCTGGACGATCACCGCATTCAGAATGCGGTTGTATTCCCAGGTGCGGGCTATGTGGAGATGGGCCTCGCTGCGACGCGGGAGCTGTACGGCGAAGAAGCAGCCGTCCTGCATACCGAAGCTATTGCTTTCAAGAAAGCTCTCTTTATCGGGGAAGGAGATACGGTCAAGCTGCGCGTGACCCTCGATTCGAATGCTTCCCGATTCAGCATATTCAGCAGTCAGGGTGATACGGATTGGACTCTTCACGCGGAAGGCTGCGTCAGGCCGCATCATGGCCAGGCCAGCCGTACAGAGCTTGGCGAATTGCAAGCACGCTGCGGGACTGAGATTGCCCGTGATGTCTGCTACAACCATTTCATGACGATGGGACTTCAGTATGGACCGGCTTTTCAGGGAATCCGGCAATTATGGCAAGGCCGCAACGAGGCGCTGGCGAGAGTGGACGTTCCAGTGAATCTGGCATCGGAGCTGTCCGCCTACCGTATTCATCCGGCCGTGCTGGATGTTTGCTTCCAGGTTATGGCCGCTGCACTGCCCATCGATCCGAATGCTTCTTCCGTCTATATGCCGGTCGGGGTCAATCAGGGGCATGTCTATCGCGAGCTGTCGGATGCGATGTGGATTCATGCCACAATCTCGGAGCAGGATGCTTCCGGCCTGCTTGGCGATATCCGACTGATGGATACGGAGGGCAATCTCATTCTGGATATTCAAGGCTGTCGCGCCGTCTCGCTGCGGGATGAATCGGCTGCTCTGAATAAGCCGCAGCAGCTGTATGAGATGAACTGGGTGCAGCAGGAACGGCTTCCTGCCGCAGCAACAGAGGATCAAAATGTGACAGGCCGCTGGCTGCTCTTCATGGACCGGCATGGCGAGGGCGATAAGCTGGCTGGCGAGCTTGCCGATCAGGGCGCGGCCTGTATTCAGATTTACCCGGAGCGCGTATATCGCGCAGATGAGACTCTTGGACATTATGGCGTTAACCCGGCATCTCCTGATGACTTTGTTCGTCTTCTGGAAGCCGTATGCTCAGGTGAAGACGCGGATATTCGCGGCGTCATCCATCTATGGAGTCTGAATGCAGCGCATACGGAGGAAGCAGGTCAAGCGGAATGGAAGGAAGCGGAGCAGGAAGGCGTCATTGCGGTCATGCATCTGGTGCAGGCCATTACCGGGCGCAGCTGGAGAAGAAAGCCGAAGCTGTGGCTGGTGACGAGCGACAGCCAGCCTGTCCAGCCTGGCTTCCGCGGGCTTGCGCTTCATCAGTCGATGCTGTGGGGCCTTGCGAGAACGCTCGGACATCAGGAGCACAAGGATATATGGGGCGGTATCATCGATACGGAGAATCGCAGCATAAACGGGTTGTTGGAGGAAATTCGGCGCTCAGACGGCGAGGATCAGGTGGCCTTCCGGAGCGGCGGGCGCTATGTAGCCCGGCTTGAGGCCTGCGCTCCAATGGCGAGAATTCCGGCGAAGCTGCGGCCTGACGGCAGCTATCTCATTACGGGCGGCTTCGGCGGCTTAGGCCAGCTCGTCGCGAGGTGGATGGTAGAGCGCGGGGCGCGCAGGCTCATTCTGGTCGGTCGCGAGAAGCTGCCTCCGCGTGCATTCTGGAAAGATGCGGAGCGAGACAATCCGTCAGTGGCAAGTCGAATTGCCGCAGTGCGCGCTCTGGAAGCGATGGGAGCTTCGGTGCACGTCGCTGGTCTTGATGTCGCGGATGCCGACCAGCTTGCCGAGTTCATGCGCACGTATGAGCAGGAGGGATGGCCAGCTGTCCGGGGCATTATTCATGCGGCAGGCGTGGCAAAGCCGCAGCTGCTCGTTCAGATGACGAAAGGGCAGTTCAGCGACGTGCTTCAGCCGAAGGTAGCGGGAGCATGGAACCTGCATCGCCAATACGCGGACGCGCCACTCGACTTCTTTGTCCTGTTCTCGTCCCTGGCTTCGGTAGTTGTATCGCCAGGGCAAGCGAATTATTCGGCGGGCAACGCCTTTCTCGATGCACTTGCGCATCATCGCCGGTCGCTCGGATTGCCGGGGCTCAGCATCAATTGGGGGCCATGGGGCGAGATCGGCATGGCTACACAGCTCGATCTGGTCGAGTTCTTCGGCAATCGGGGCTTCTACCCGATGAGCAATGCGCATGGGCTGGAAGCGATGGAGCATTTGCTCGGCCAACGGCTCGCACAGGCGACGGTGCTGGCAGCAGACTGGCCGGTCGTTGCGGAGAAGAATTTCCCGATGGGCATTGCACCGATCATGCTGGAGCGCCTGTCGGCGCAGACCGAGGAGGACAGGAAGGCAACCGGGCAAGGGGATGGGCATGCCGGCATAAGGAGCCAGCTGGGAGCAGCCGTTGACGCCGAAGAGCGGCATCGCTTGCTTGAGCACTATTTGCTGGACGTCGTATCGGGCATTCTGCGCATTAACCGCTCGCAACTATTGCCGGAGCAGCCGCTTAGCGTATGGGGGCTTGATTCGATGATGGCGATCGAGATGAAGAATCGGATCGAGACGAATCTGGGGATGAGCGTCGCCGTCGTGGAATTGCTGAAGGGCTCGAGCGTCTCACAGCTGACGGTCACGTTATTGTCGCAGCTTGCGGTCGATAGCAAGGAGTTGGATGCAGACTTGAAGGAGCTGCTATCGGAAGCAGATTCCCTCTCATTGGAAGAGGTCGAAGCCCTGCTTCAAGAAGTAGCTGCCGGCGGGGGGCTTAAGGAATGAGTGAGAAGCTGACGGACAAGCTGGCAGCATTGTCGCCGGAGAAGCGGCTGCAATTGCTGGAAGCGATTAAGAAAAAGAAAGCCGAAGATGCGGTGTCGGAGCCGTCTCCGGCCAAGTCTCGGACGGGAGAGCCTATTCCGCTCTCCTTCACGCAGCAGCGCTTATGGTTCTTGCAGGAACTAGATCCGCATAGCCCGTTCTATAATATTCCCTCAGCCTTCCGCCTATTCGGCGAATGGGACCAGGAGCTGATGTCGGAGAGCCTGCATGAGATGGCCCGCAGGCATGAAGTGCTTCGTACGACATTTCGTATGGGCGATGAAGGCAGGCCGGTGCAGCTTGTGGCCGCTTCTCCTAAGGTGATGCTGCGCTCCATTGACCTTCGAGCATGGCCGGAGGATGTGCGGTTCGCGGAAGCGGAGCGGATCGTGAATGACGATGTGCAGCGGCCCTGCGATCTGCGGCTCGGACCGCTCTGGTGGGCGACGCTCATTCGGCTGGAGGATCAGGAGTACCAGCTTATTCTCACAATGCATCATATCGTATTCGACGGCTGGTCGCTTGGCGTGTTCATCCGGGAGCTGTCCTCGATCTATGATGCGCTATCATCAGGAGGGAACCTATCGGCACTTCCTCAGCCGATGACTCAATATGCGGATTATGTCTTTGCCCAGCGCGAGAGGGCTAGCCAAGAGCTGCAGAGCCGCCAGCTTGCATATTGGAGAAGGCATCTGGCAGGCGAGCTTCCCGTTCTGGAGCTGCCGGCGGACCGGCCTCGCCCGCCAGTGCAGACCTTCCGCGGGGCGATGCACACGCTTGTGCTGCCGCGAGAGCTGTACGATGCGCTGAAGACCTATAGCCGGAAGCATGAAGCTACGCTGTTTATGACCTTGCTGTCGCTATTCAAGGTGCTGCTCTATCGTTATACGGGTGTGTCGGATATTATCGTCGGTTTTCCGATCTCCGGGCGCCATCTGCCGGGCACCGAGCATGCAATTGGCGTATTCGTCAATACGCTGCCGCTGCGAACGGGTGTGTCCGGTCTGCAGACATTTGCGGAGCTGCTGGGCGAGTTGCGCAGGACAGCCTTGAATGCCTACGAGAATCAGGATGTTCCCTTCGATCGGCTGGTCGAGACCATTAAGCCGGAGAGAAACTTAAGCCATAATCCATTATTCCAAGTGTTGTTCACTTATCAGAACGCGCTTCCTCCTATTCGGACGGGGGATCGTTCCATTACATATGAAGCTATTGACGGCGGTACGTCCAAATTTGATTTGTCCCTCGATATCTTCGAAGGTCCGGATGGCCCCACTTGTATATTCGAGTATAATACGGACCTGTATGACCGCGATCGTATTGTCCGCATGGCCGAGCACTTCCAGGTGCTTGCGGAGGCGGTCGCGGGAGATGAGTCCTGCCGAATTGCCGAATTGCCGCTGCTTGGGACGGCGGAGCGGGAGCGGATGCTTGTTGACTGGAATCGCACCTCCAAGCCGTACGAGCGTGTGGCGGCGATTCATCAGTTGTTCGAGCGGCAAGCTGCGAGGATTCCTAACGGAACAGCCGTAGTTATGGACGGAGAGTCGCTTACCTACCGGGAACTGGACGAGCGGGCGGACCATATTGCGCTCAAGCTTCAGGGAATGGGTGTCGTCTCGGGAACGCGCGTCGGCATATGCGTAGAACGATCCCTGGACATGATTGCAGGCGTGCTGGCGATTCTAAAGGCTGGCGGGGCTTACGTGCCAGTTGATCCGGACTATCCGGCGGAACGAATCGCGTATATGGTGGAGGATGCCGGGTTGTCGGTTATGCTGACGCAGCATGCTCTTGCGGACAGGTTCACAGGGGGCGGCCTTGCCACGCTTCTGCTTGATGCCGGAGAAGCGGAGACCCTGGGTGCGGAGACACTGCACCAGCCGGTGATCATGGAAGAGGACTTGGCCTATCTCGTATACACATCAGGAACGACAGGCCAGCCGAAGGGGACGATGGTGAGTCATGCTAGTCTCGTCAATGCTTATTTCGGATGGGAGGACATATACCGCTTGCGGGATGTGAAAGCTCACTTGCAGCTGGCGAGCTTCTCCTTCGACGTCTTCACAGGAGATTGGGTCAGGGCGCTGTGCTCCGGCGCCAAGCTTGTGCTGCTGAAGAAGGATACGATGCTGGATGCGCCCCGCTTATATGAACTGATGAAGAAGGAGCGGATCGATGCCGCCGAATTTGTCCCGGCGGTATTCCGGAATTTGATCCGTTACCTGGAGGCTGCGGGGCAAAAGCTCGATTTCATGCGCGTACTGTGCATCGGCTCGGACCGCTGGTACATTCATGAATACAAGCATTTCAGACGATTCTGCGGCCCTGATACGCGCCTGATTAATTCGTATGGGCTCACAGAAGCAACGATTGATAGTACATACTTCGAGGGCGATGTCGCGGGGATGTCGCCGAATCAGCTCATTCCGATCGGAAAGCCATTTCCGAACCAGCAGGCTTATGTGCTGGATGCCAGTCAGCAGCCTGTTCCCGTCGGCGTGCCGGGAGAGCTTTATATTGGAGGGCGCGGGCTTGCGCTCGGCTACTGGAATCGTCCGGCTCTGACAGCTGGACGATTCATCCCGCATCCAATTATTGGGCATGAGGGAACGCTAGTCTACCGGACGGGAGACCGGGCCAGGTACTTGCCGGATGGCCATATCGAGCTGCTGGACCGTATGGATAATCAGGTGAAGCTGCGCGGCTACCGTATTGAACTGGGTGAGATCGAGACGGCGCTGAATCGCGATCCATCCGTAAGGGAGTGTGTCGTTCAGGTATGGGAGGACCGGTTGCTGGCGGCATGGATCGTGCCCGAAGCGGGGATGTCAGTCAATACGGACAGGCTTCGCAGCGCCGTTAAGCTAAGCTTGCCCGACTACATGGTCCCGGCCTCCTTCGTCGTAATGGAAGAGCTTCCGCTGACCGCCAACGGAAAGGTCGATCGCGGCGCTTTGCCTGCTCCGACCTTGCAGTCGGAAGACGACGGCTCCTACGCTGCGCCTCGCACGTTGATCGAGGAGAAGCTGGCCGGCATATGGGCGGAGCTGTTCCAGGTCAGACGAATGGGCATCCACTCCGATTTCTTCGTCAATGGAGGTCATTCCCTCCTTGCCATTCAGTTGATTGCTTCGATCCGCGAGTCGTTCCAGGTAGACCTAACGCTGCAGGTGCTGTTCCAGGCGCCTACGATAGCAGAGCTAGCTGTTATCATCGCGGAGAAGAGCGGGCAGCAGCAGCGTCATGAGGAAGCGGTGCAGGCTTTGCCGGAGCTTCGGAAGGATCCCGAGGGAAGGCATAAGCGGTTCCCGCTGACAGAGGTGCAGCAAGCCTACTGGATCGGACGCAACGAAGCATTCGAGATGGGGAATGTATCGACGCACAGCTATGATGAGCTGGAGGTTGAGCATATCGACCCCGCCCGATTCCAGCTTGCCTGGAACCGCCTGGTGCAGCGGCATGATATGCTCCGCGCCATCGTGACGGAAGACGGCATGCAGCAGGTGCTGGAGCATGTGCCCGAATACGAAATTGCCGTACTCGATTTGCGGGGTCGTCCGGTCGATGACACGGAATCCGCGCTAGCAGCACTGAGGGAGAGTATGTCTCATCAAATGCTGGAGACGGACAGATGGCCTGTCTTCGACCTGCGCCTGACCCTGCTTGACCAAGGCCGGGCCCGCATCCATCTCAGCTCGGATGCGCTTGTATTCGATGCCTGGAGCTATGTCATTTTGCTTAAGGAGCTCTCCGAGCTTCATCAAGATTCAGATGCCGAGCTGCCCGAGCTGGAGCTGACATTCCGTGACTACGTGCATGCGGAAGCCCGGATGAAGGAGACGGACGCCTACAAGCGGTCGCTTGCATATTGGAAGGAACGTATCCCATCCTTGCCTCCGGCCCCTGAGCTTCCGATGGCGAAGAGTCCAGGCTCGCTCAAGAACCCGTACTTCTCCCGGCTGCATAACCGGCTGGATGCGGATGTCTGGAGTCGTCTGAAATCCAAGGCTACGCGCATGGGATTGACCGCGTCCGGAGTGCTGTTGTCGGCTTACGCCGAAGTGCTGGCTGCCTGGAGCAAGAATCGGAGCTTCTGCTTGAATCTGACCTTCCTGAACCGGCTGCAGATTCATCCGCAGGTCCATGATATCGTAGGCGAATTCACTTCTCTGACGCTGCTGGAAATCAATCATACGGACGGAATCAACTTCGTCGACCGGGCGGGAAGGACGCAGCAGAAGCTGTGGCATGATCTGGAGCATCATCATGTGAGCGGTGTACATGTGCTGCGTGAGCTAAGCCGGGCGCAAGGAGGACTGACCCGTGCGTTGATGCCGGTCGTCTTCACGAGTGCGCTAACGCTGCCTATTCCGGACCGCCAGAGCAGCGGATTCGATCTGAAGCCGTTCTACAGCATTACCCAGACTTCCCAGGTGTGGCTGGATTGCGGCGTATGGGAAGATGAGAAGGTGCTGTATTGCAATTGGGATGTCGTCCGGGAGCTGTTCCCGGAGGGGATGCTGGAGGACATGTTCGCCGCTTACTTCGGATTGCTGAATCGTCTGGCGAACGAGGATGATATTTGGCATGAGGGATGGGTTATACGAACTCAAGGTCAAGATTCCGCAGGCATAGCCCAAGAGGGGGCAGTGGCCGGATCGGCAATCGCTGCTATCGCCCAAGCTCCTGTGGACGCGGTGGAGTCTATCGATTCTCCTAACGTTCCAGAAGGTCTGTCCGATCGCGAAGGACCCTCGAATCCGACTATCGATGCTTCAAGCTGCAGAGCACCGGCGCTGCTGCATGAGCTGTTCTATGAGCAAGTCAAGCTTGATCCTAAGCAAGCGGCGATCGCGACCTCTCAATTCGAGATCACCTACGGTGAGCTGAACCGTATGACCAATCGGTACGCGCGCCAGCTGCGTAAGGAAGGGGCGGCTCCTAACCGGCTCGTAGCCGTGGTGATGGAGAAGGGCTGGGAGCAGGCGGCGGCTGTGCTCGCCGTGCTGAAGTCGGGGGCAGCCTACTTGCCGATTGATCCCGATATGCCGCAGGAACGTATACAATATTTGCTTCAGCAGGGACGAGTTCATATCGTACTGACCCAGTCTTGGCTGGAGGCGAAGCTGCATGGGCTTGGCGAGGAAATGACTCTTTTGGCTGTGGAGTACGATGGACTAGCCCGGCTTCAGGATGGGCCGCTGGATTCGGTACAGCAACCTGAGGATCTGGCTTACGTCATCTATACATCAGGCTCAACCGGCAAGCCGAAAGGTGTCATGATCGATCACCTTGGCGCGCTGAATACCGTGCTGGACATAAACGAGCGGTTCAGCGTATCCAGCTCTGATAAGGTGTTCGCCCTGTCTGCGCTGAGCTTCGACCTCTCCGTCTACGACTTGTTCGGGACGCTGGCAGCTGGAGGGACAATCGTCATTCCAGACTCGGATCACCGCAAGGACCCGGCGCACTGGCTCTATATGATGCGCAAGGAACGGGTGACGATCTGGAATTCAGTGCCGGCCTTAATGAATATGCTGGTCGAATTTGCTTCCGGACAGCGTGAGAGACTGAACAAGTCGCTGCGTCTCGTACTGATGAGCGGGGATTGGATACCGCTGGCCTTGCCGGATGCGATTCGGGCCTTATGCGAGGATGTGGAATTGATCAGCCTGGGCGGAGCGACGGAAGCTTCGATCTGGTCGATCCTGTATCCGATCGGCCATGTAGATCCAGCCTGGTCCAGCATTCCGTATGGCAAAGCGATGCGCAATCAGGGCATGCATGTGTTAAATGATGCAATGGAGCCTTGCCCGATGTGGGTGCCCGGACAGCTGTATATTAGCGGAATCGGCTTGGCCCAGGGCTATTACCGGGACGAGGAGAAGACGCTGGCCAGCTTCGTGGTGCATCCGCGAACCGGAGAGAGGCTCTACCGGACCGGTGATCTGGGCAGATGGCTGCCGGACGGCAACATTGAATTTATGGGAAGGGAAGACTTCCAGGTCAAAATCCAGGGCTACCGCATAGAGCTCGGCGAGATTGAGACGGCTCTTGTGCAGCATCCGCAAGTTCGGGAGGCGGTTGCGGCCGTAGCGGGAGCGGGCGGCCAGCAGAAGCTGGCAGCTTATCTGGTGCTTCATCAGGAAGGAGTGGCGGATCAAGAGGGAATTCGCGGCTATCTGGCGAATAAACTACCAGACTATATGATTCCGTCCTACTTTATGGTGCTGGATGCACTCCCGCTTACAGCGAATGGCAAGATAAACCGCAAGGAGCTGCCAAGCGTGGAGTTCGCAGAGATTGCCTGTTCGGTTGAAGCCGTTCCTCCTCGTACGGAGACCGAGGCCCGAATCGCTTCAATCTGGCTGGAGCTGCTGAACCTGGAGTCCGTGAGCGTCTTCGACAACTTCTTCGAGCTGGGAGGAGATTCCTTGCTTGCTGTCAGGTTAATGGTCAGGCTCCAAGCTGATACCGGTTGTCCGCAGCCGCTTCGGGTGTTGTTCGAGCAGCCGACCATCGCGGGGCTTGCGGCGCGCATGAAGGCATGGGACGAACAGCCTGTCGCATCCCTTTCATGATTGGAGAGAACCTGTTATGAATCTACAAAGAACCGACAGCCCATGGCTGCATATTCCGAAGCCGAATCCGGGCGCCCGCCTGCGCCTGGTCTGCTTTCCCTACGCGGGAGGCAGCGCAACGATCTACAGGGAATGGCCCGCAGCATTATCTCCGGAGATCGAGGTTGTCGCGATTCAGCTGCCGGGGCGCGGCAATCGATTCATGGATAAGCCGGTCGGCGACTTGGACGCGATTATTAAACCGATGCTGGCTACGTTGACCCCTTACTTGGAGGATAAGCCATTCGTCTTGTTCGGCCATAGCATGGGGGCAATGCTCGCCTACGAATCGGCGAAGCGGCTGGAGTCTGCGCTGCCCGGCAGGCTCAAGCATTTGTTCGCCTCCGCCTTCCGATCCGTTCAGCTGCCGCGAACGGATCATGGACGTTATCTGCTATCCAACGCCGAGCTGAAAGAGGAGCTCAGGAAACTGAATGGTACGCCGGAAGCATTGCTGCAAAATGACGAGCTGATGGAGCTCTATCTGCCGACGATCCGCGCCGACATGCAGCTCTGCGATACGTATTCCTATGAAGCAAGTTCTCCGCTTGGTTGCGGCTTGACCGTATTCGGCGGAGTCTCCGATTCCGATATTCCGCAGGAGGATCTGCAAGCGTGGGAGTCGCAGGCAGGGGAGGCCTTCGAGCTTCATATGCTGCCAGGCGACCATTTCTTCATCCATAGCGAAAGCCGACAGCTTCTACAGCTGCTGGCCCGCAAACTGGAACACATTCTCCATTTGCATACAACCGTCTAATACGCTGAACCCGGTATCTGTCGGATACCGGGTTTTGTTTGCATTTCACCATTTGCTAGATGCAGCGATAGAAACGCTGTAGCTGTTCCGACGGGAAGCGATCGGAATTGAAGAAACAACTCCAAAAAAGGAAACCTTTTACTGGATTTGGACGTCTTATTAGAGGGATTATCTTTGACCATTGGAGGAATAAATGATGAAATCAAGCAAATGGGTAACCGCGCTTTTGCTGTCAGCAGTTTTATTGGCAGCAGGCGCTTATACATGGCCTGGGGCGGCAAGCGCGGCAGCGAAGCCGATCAAGGTCACCCAAAATAACTGGGAGCCGATCCAATTCCAGAATCCGCCGATTCTGCAAAATGGAACGACACAATTGCCTTTAAGGGAAGTTGGTACTTTGCTGAACAGCAAGACGACCTGGATTCCGGAGGGCAAGCGTATTGTCATAACGAATCCGCAAACGCGCATCGAGCTGACGCTAGGCAGCAAGCAAGCGAAGGTTAACGGCAAAAACGTTGCGATGCGGACCGTCCCAACCAACAAAAACGGCGTCGTCTACGTCCCGGTCCGATTCATCAGCGAAGCGTTCGGCGCGTTGGTCACCTGGATTGACAAGGAGCGCCGTGTAAATATTGATGTGGAAGCCAAGTATCTATATGTCAGCCAAGGGGCAACCAGCTATTGGTTGGAAAAGACAAACGGCAAGCTCTATAGCGCGAGCAATGCGGATGCTATCAAGCTGGTTGCGAATACGAAGGCTGAGGTGCTCGGCTATTCGGAATTTACAGTTGATCCGCTATCGACTAATGTTCATGTTTTGCAGGTCTATGACAATTACGGCGAACCAGGCATACATAATACCTTTTTTAAAATGGTACTTTCAAATCAAAAGCTCGTCTTGGAGTCGAAGGCATACACAGCTGGACATCCAATGCGCAATATAGCCAGGTCGGCAGGCAATCATGCGCTTTTGATGAATGGGGCTATCCTCTATGAGGTTAGTCTTGATGGCAAATGGATAAGCGAGTACGATCTAAAGGCTATTATGGGCTACAAGGATGACCATTTCCAAGTAGAGTGGTTCGACGATAATTATATGGTTGTTCGTCCGGAGCGGACGGGATGGCTGACGCTCGTTAATCGGAAGACGGAGGAGACGACGCTGCTGGCTGAAGCGGTGCTGGATGAGGAAACTTGGAAAATCTATCAGTCCCTTGATCAATTAAATACAGAGTTCCATCAATGGGACGGGTTGAAAGTGATAGAGATTAAAGATAACAAGCTGATTCTTGAGCATTATCTGTTCATCGGCGGTAAAACAACGGAATACGTCTTCAATCTGGCTAGCAAATAAGAGAGAAGTTCTATATAGAGATCAAATGTGAGAAGGATGGGAATTGAAAATGAAAAATAGCAATTTTGGTTCTTACGCTGTGCCGCCTACCCTGCAGAAGCTCATTCGGTTAAAGGAAGAATGGGGCGGGCATGATCCATTTTATACGGGACTGAATTTTTATTTGGAGCTAAGTTCATTCCGCTATTTTAATACGCCATGTGACGTCGTGGTATTCGGCAATAATGGGGGAGACGGTATTCATTACGGTTTTCTGACGGACTTCGGAACGGTGGATCATTTGGAGCATGCTCCGGTTGTATGCGTCAGCCCGATGGATTTTGACCGGCCTACGAAGATAATAGCAAACGACATTAAAGAGTTTTTGAGTCTATTGTTGACGGACGAGGAGCTGTTCTACAATGTGTTCGCGACGGAAGAGGATTACCGAGCTGCCAAGCAACGCTGGAAAGAGGAAGCGGCAGTTTCGCCTTATGGGCCAACTGAGGAGGAGCAGCAGCAGAGAGAGGATATTAGAAGAACGTTGAGGGAGCGTGTTTCCTTGCCGCATGTCGAGAATCCGTACCGGCATTTAGAGCTTCTGGCACGGCAACGTCAAGAGCGGATTGCCGCTGGGACACAAGACTTGCTCGGCGTTGTCAGCAGCTTGGCGGAAGATGAGGTTCATGTTCCGTATTACGTACATAAGGATGAGCGTCTCGATATTGAAGAACTGAAGGTGTATATGGTTTCAGCTCCCGCTATTTCTAAAAAAGCACTCATTCGGGATATCCAAATGAACTTCATCTTGCGAGATGAGGACGAACTTTGCAAAATCGTTATACAAGCTTTGACGTCATTAGATTTGATAGATGAAGTGAAGCGAATTGCCGAAGGCGAATAAGCTAGACATGGTCTTAACGAGTCGGCAGTGATGAGTAAAAGCTGCAAAAAATGCAGCAGGCAGCGGAATGATTCCGCTGCCTGCTTGCGCTAGCTCCAATGCGCCGGACGCGTAAGCGTTGGCGGGATACGGGTAGAGGCGTCGCCTTTCGCCGAGTTCATCTGAGCTTGCGACAAGTAGAGGCTGCTGGATAGATCGGCGCCGCTCAGATCGGCGTCCCGGAAGTCTACGCCAATGAGGTCGGCCGAACGCAGATCGGCGTTTCTCAGGTTAGCGGCAATCAGATAAGCACCGCGCAGATTGGCAGCCCGCAGATCGGCACCCTTCAAGTTGGCGCCGATGAGGTCGGCTCCGCGGCCGTATGATTTCCGGCGGCCGGATGTTCCTTTAATTCGGCGGAGCTCGTTCTGCCGGACAAGCTCGCTGGCACGGAGCAGCAGCTGGTTCACTTCTGCCCTCCAGCCTGGCACATTCAGCTTCAGCAGCGAGCTTGCATCGAGAGCGACAAGGCGCTCGGTCTCGGCAAGCGCTGTTTGCAGCTCGGAATGAATCTCGGCCGCTTCCGGGCGGGACAGCGCTTCGTTCATATACCAGAGCAGCTCATGCAGCTGCCACATCGCGGGGAACACGTCAAACATAAGTTGCGCCGATTCAGGATGCTCGCGCCAGTCGCGGCCCCCGAAGGTGGACTGCGATACCTGCTGGCCTGCGCCAAAGCAGTCGTATACCGTGCAGCCCTTGAAGCCGAGCTTTCGCAGATCGCGGTGAACGCCGCAGCGGTAGTCCGCCTGCAGATTCGTGCAAGGCTGTCCGGCGGCTTTATCGATGGCGAAGTCCGCCGATGCGGCGAACGGCAGCGCCGTGCAGCATAAGCCGAAGCAGCGTTCGCAGTCCGCCTGCAGCCGGGTAGAGTATTCATTGGCAGAGCTTGTATGTGGTTGAGACATCATACGCCTCCTTCGTTGACTAGTATTCTTTATGGTAGCATAGAAATAGAGTCAATTGGGAGACGATTCATGGAAGGAGAGGAAGCGAGTTGCGAAGCGAACAGGAAATGATAGGCATGGTGCTTGGCATGGCAGAGAAGGATGAGAGGGTAAGGGCCGTTACGCTGGAGGGTTCCAGGACGAATCCTAACGTGCCCAAGGACTTGTTTCGCGATTATGATATCAGCTTCCATGTGACGGATATGCAGTCGTACATCGATCAGCCGGATTGGGTCGATGCGTTCGGCGAAAGAATTCTGATGCAAATACCTGAGGCGATGGCAATGTTTCCGCCTGATCTGGGCAACCGATTCTCCTATTTAATGTTGTTCAAGGACGGCAACCGCATCGATATGACGCTTATTCCGATTGAAGAGAAGGACGATTACGTGAAGGAAGACAAGCTGATGCAGGTTCTGCTGGACAAGGATGGTCTCTTCCCCGATGTGCTCCCTTCGACAGACGTTGATTATTGGGTGAAAAAGCCTTCGGCAGAGTTTTACGCGGACTGCTGCAATGAGTTCTGGTGGGTGGCAACGTATGTCGCCAAAGGATTATGGCGGAAGGAAATGCTATATGCACAGGATCATCTGAACAATCTGATGCGGCCTATGCTGGTAAAGATGCTGGAGTGGCAAGCGGGCATTCGGACGGACTTCTCGTTAAGCGTTGGCAAGAATGGCAAGTTTCTGGACCGTTATATTCCGGAGGACAGCTGGCAGAAGCTGATGGCTACCTATCCGGCAGGCTCGTACGAGAGTGTGTGGCAAGCACTGTTTCTGATGGGCGAGCTGTTCCGTGAGACAGGCCAGTATGTGGCAAGCGAGCTCGGCTTCCTCTATCCGCTGGAAGAGGATTGTGCAGTGACGGCTTATTTGGACAGGGTTAGACGGTTGGACCCTGATGCGAAGAGCATGTAGCGCTCGGGGGCCTGCACATGCAGTGGTGTAAGAGGACGGAGACTTCGCGACTCCGTCTGCTCGAACTATCGATTGGCCTCCAATAGATAGGCGACTTCATGAGGTTCACATGGAAAGCGGACGTCCTTCTTGAAGAGCTGCTTCTCCAGCAAACGGATGGATGCAGCATTCTCGGTATGGGTGAATGCTACGATAGAGCGTAGCTCCATGGCTTGGAAACCGTAGTCGATCACCGCGGTTACGGCCTCATGCATCAGGCCAGCTCTTTGCTCGCTGGGAAGCAGCTCGAATCCAATATCGGCGCATGCTTCCTCCTCCGATATATTCCACAGACAGACCGTGCCAATGAGCCGGTCATTTTCTTTTTTCGCAATCGCCCACATGATCCAATCGTTGTTCGAGATCCCCTCTTGTATTTTGCCAATAAACGCGGCGGCTTCATCGACTGATTGAGCTTGCTTTCGATCTTGGTAGGTCAGGACTTGCGCATCCGATCGTAGGACATACATGTCGTACTGGTCGCTTTCATTCAGTTCTCTTAACTGCAATCGGCTTGTTTCCAAGAGTGGAAAAGGGTTGAATTGCAATTGAATCATCGTGTCCCTCCTTTTATAAAAAAGCGAATGTACGTTCCTGTTCATTGTATAACATTCAAGTTTGGAGATACAGCTTTTTTCGATAAATGGGACAAGAAGCCGTCTGTTTTTTCGCAAAATGGACGCAAAAACGGCCAATTCTGTGAAAACGTTAATCCTGTAAGCGCTTAGAGCTGTGATATAATCTGCGAAGAGCATGGATAACAGGTTCCGCACGGTTCCAATTGAAACGGGAGGTTACTATGATCAGAAGAAGCATGCCGATGGGCAGGCGCACGCTTATGGTATTCATTGCGATGCTGCTGCTTTGCGTCGGACCGCTTTCGGTCGCGGCGGCGGATCTACCGCAGGTTGCGAAGGGCATTACAGTTAAACTTGATGGAGAAGCAGTGGACATAAAAGAACCGGTACGCAAGCAAGACGGACGGATTTATTTGCCCGTTGCGCGAGTGGCAGAGATGTTCGGCGCGAAAGTGAAATGGGATAAGAAGAACGAGGAAGCGACGATACATACCTTATTAGGCGATACGATTGTACTCGGCAACGAAGTGCCTACGGTGTACTTCAATGAAGGACGCTATAAGCTGGAGGAGACGCCATTCCTTGCTGACGGCAAATTGTACATTCCGCTGCGTTATGTAGCAGAGCTGCTTCACGCCACGGTGAAGTGGGATGCGGAGGCGGATACCGCAGAGCTGACGACTGTGGAGCCTGCTATTGTCGCCGAGGACTATGGGGTGGCCGAGATCGCCAAGGAGACCGGACACGGCAAGGCGAAGCTGTTGGAGCGCAATGGCCTGGATGCCAAGGACGAGATCAAGGTTGGTACGAAGCTGCGCGTAGTGATGCCTTCTGTACTGAAGCACAAGGCAAAGGCGTTTACGGAAGAGGATATGACGCTGCTGGCGAAGATTACACAGGTCGAGGCAGGCAACGAATCGTATGAAGGACAACTGGCTGTCGCCAATGTCATCCTGAATCGGGTGAAGGACTCGCGCTTCCCGAATACGGTGAAGGGCGTCATCTATTCCGGCAAGCAATTCCCGCCGGCGCATAACGGGATGCTTGATAAGAGCAAGCCGAACGCGAGCGTGTTGCGTGCTGCCAAGGATGCCCTGAATGGCAAGAACAATGTAGAGAATGCCGTATATTTCTTCAATCCGAAGGTGTCCAAAGGTGAGTTCTGGTCCAACTTGGATGTTATCGTGACGATTGGGCATCATAGCTTTGCTAAATAGAATGAACGATTAAGAAGCTCTGGGAGATTAGATGATTAATCCCCCAGAGCTTTTTTATGTGTCCTTTGTTCTATCAATTAAGGGTTAATTGCCCCAAATTACCTAAAATTGTCTAAAAAGCCTTTGAATTCATAGGAAATATATGCTAGTCTGCGACGGTCAAGGACTTGCCGGAGACGGTTGATGTGATGTATATCGACGGATCGATAGCGCCTCGGCGGATGAATTATATGACAGAGGATGTCGTAATTAAAAGCGATGGTTCGGCGGTCATTAAACATACGGTTGACGGCACGGCTTTCGTCGGATTCATTATTGTGAATTCCATTACGAAGGAAGAATTAGATGCTTTGTCCGAGAGAGCGGAGAAGGAAGCGAACGGCTATGTGCCGCCGAGCAATACGACCGATCATGTACCGGACCCAACGGTTCCGACGATCATTACGGACACGCCTGCTGAGGATGAAGAGGCTTCAGTAGTCACGGCCCAGAAGAAGAACACGGACAAGACGGTTGAGGAAGGGAATGCACAAGCGGTCACAGTGCCTGCCGTAGTTGCGGATGTCCCGGTTAATGCCGAATCGGCTTTGGAAGAATACTTGGCTCTTGGTTTGATTGACGGACAGGAAGAACTGTCGCTGAAGGCGTTCCCAGAGGCGCAGAACTTCGATACCATAACCGATATGCTCGAAAAGGTCATCTATCAGAATCCGATGATTCTGGGCGTTAAGCAATATGCTTATAACTATAAGTCGCTGACGTTGTTACTTAGCTATGAAGATGACCGTGAGACGATTGCCCGCAAGCAGCAGGAGATCGTTGCAGAAGCAGCCCATCTTGTCACGACAATCTTCAAGGCTGATATGCCGGAGGAAGAGAAGCATTTGGCTTTATATGAATATTTGAATGACAATACCGTCTATGACGATGCTGCGCTTGAGGATGCAGAGAAGAATGAATTCAAGACGGTTGATCCGAAGTTTAACGATTCATTTACCACCTATGGCATTATGGTGAAAAAAGTAGGCGTATGCGCGTCCTATGCCTCTACGTACAAGATGCTTAGCGATCTGGCCGGCCTGGAGTCTGTTGTCGTCACTGGCGATATGAACGGCGTGCCGCATGCCTGGAATAAGGTGAAGATCGGCGGTTCATGGGTTCATATAGATGCGACCAACAACGCGACGAATTCGGGTATTCCGTATTTGCTCTATGGCTCCAGTGACGACACGGCTACCGCTTTGAATTTCTATCTGGACGAAGGTTATTGGCTGGACCATGAGCTGGATCAATTCGAATCAACGGATAATTCACGGGATTATTACGTAGCGAACGGTTTGGAGGTCGATTCCGCCAGCACATTTACGAGCAAAGTAGCTGAACGGTTAAAGAGCGGAGACGATGACCTCATCGTCGTTCGTATGACGGAAACGTTGTCGGATAATGAATGGAAGGATTCCTTGATCACGGCTTTTGATCAGGCAGCTATTACCGATCTATCTAATGTTCGAATCGGCTCGCTTGGCACGTACTATATGATTCAGCGGTAGCTTGCCGTCGGTTCCTTCTGCCGTGCGGCCTATGGTATACTGTTTGCGACATACACGATTTGCAGCAAGCAGGTATGGATTTGGTATTTGGACGGATAGAGATGGAGGAATAGCGATACATGTCTGACGGCAATTTGAATGATCCTAATCATGAAGCTTTCAAAAACTTTCCGGGCGGCGTTACCTTGAGCTGGGGCATTGTCAAGAAACCGAGCAGAGGGCCGAAGGGCGAGCTAAGCATCCCCCAGATTGTCCAGGCTGCGGTCGAGATTGCGGACCGCGAAGGCCTCACAGCCTTGTCCATGGGCAAGATTGCGAAGTCGCTTGGGTTTACCACGATGTCCTTATACCGATACGTCTCCAGCAAAAACGATCTCCTGCTTCTTATGCAGGACGCCGTGTGTGACATTCCCGTGCCGGACGAGAACGCCGAACGGGATTGGCGTGAAGAGATGCGCGAATACGTCAGAGCTTGCGTAGGCATATTCCGGGATCATCCCTGGTACAGCGATATTACGATTCGCAATGTGCCGTTGACGCCTAACACGCTGAGGCTGATCGACTGGACGCTGCGCATGATGCGGGACTTTCCGCTCAATGATTATGAGAAAATGTCCTTTGTCCTGCTGCTGAACAGCTATGCTAGAGCGTGCGGCTTGATCGAACGGGACAAAGATGTCGTCATTAAGGGAGGCGACAGCCTGGATGCGTTCAGCGGATCGATCTACACAGCAGGTCTGAAGGCGCTCGTCAAGGAGGAGGACTATCCTCATTTGTATCCGGTTGTGATGGCTGGCGCTTATACCGAAGAAGCTGATAATCCGATCGGAGACGATCTTGCATTTGGGCTGGAGCGTATACTCGACGGCATCGAGCAGTACATCGAGATGAAGAAGACACCTGAGTGAATAGAAGCAAAAAGCAGTGATTCGTGCAAGGGAGAATCGCTGCTTTTTGCTATGGAGGAGCAAGTTCTATGAAGAGGGAATGTTCTCCGTATGCGTGCGGTTTTCTGTATAGTCATGCCCGTGCTGGAATAGGGCGCCGGGTACGCGGATGTATGTGCCGCCGATTTTCTTCATCCAGGAGAGCGGGCGATCTTCTATGACAATGGAGTATGCAGCATGCTGCAGTACGGGCAGATCATGCTTGGAGTCGGCTACGGCGAGCAGGGATTCAGACGGGTAGCGTGTGGCGTGATTTTTTTTGAAATCGCGGAGTTGATCCAGTCCTACCTGTGCGGCTGTCCCGTTCTGCAAGACAGGAAGACATAGGTAATCTACGCCATAGCGTTGCGCCATTCGCTTCACGACAGGTTCGATATTGGTGGATAGAAGAATGACGTTTATGTTGTTTTTCTGCAAATAAGGAATGAGCTGATGCGTGTAGGAAATAAGCCGCGTACGGCATTTCTCTTGGACAAGCTCTTCGGATGCCTGATCGATCTGCTCCGGGGAGAAAGCCCGGAACCGCCGGTAGAATGCCCGCTGGAACCATTCCCGGTTCATGGCATCCAGGAGCAGATAGATAGGCGCCCAGAATGCGGCGAAGCCAGCCAGCCATAGCCGCCATGCCCATGAACGCTTGAAGCTGTTCTTGCGCATACGCAGATATAGCTCAGCGATATTGGCTTTCACGAGCGTATTATCGACGTCGATCAGCGCGTGCTTTACGCCATTGCGAATCCATTGATCAAGCTCGGGTGTATACGTATTCAAAGGCTTGTCCACGTTCGGCAGTCTCCCTCTACTCGGATCTATCTTGATATGGTAAATTTTATATGTATTAGTTTGAGTGAGAGCGGGTTTTCTGTCAACTGAATGCGGGATTTTAATGTCATTATATTTGCGGTTTCACTCGCAATCGTAGGATTCCAATTCGTCAAGCTGCGCCAGGAAAAACGGCTTGAAGCGAAAAAGCAGAAGGAGTAAGGCGAACTGGCAGAAACAGCAGACAGTAAGGATTTCTCGCTAGAGCAAACCGAACAGAATTCATGCGCGATTAGAGCCGTGTACCCCAACCGTTTCGCTCATGGAACGGTTGGGGTACACGGCTCTTTAAGTAGACATGGCGAGTCTGCGATATGTTTAGCGGCGGCCCGATCTCATGCGGAAGGCGATTGTGCACCAGATGAGGGACAGGAGCAGGATGCCTGCACACCAGAGCAGCGCGAGCCATCCGTTATTGCCGGTGGGTCCGCCAATGAGCAGCGCTCGAAGCGCCTCGATGACCGGCGTAATGGGCTGGTGGTTCGCAAAGCCCTGAAGCCAAGATGGCATCGTGTCTGTCGGAACGAACGCGCTCGACAGATAAGGGAGGAACAGGAGTGCAAAGCCGTATCCGCTGGCAGCTGCGGGGCTTCCCGTTACGAGGCCAATCGCTGCGAACAGCCACGTATAGGTCAAGATGAACAAGACAATCAGCCCAAGCGCGATTATCCAATCGCTTAAGTCAGCCACGGGCTGGAAGCCAAGCAGAAGAGCGACGCCGACAACAATGCATGTCGCCAGCATATTGCGGACGACACTAGCGACGACATGCCCGGTCACGACGCTGACGGCCCGAATTGGCATCGTCCGGAAGCGGTCGATGATGCCGTTCGTCATATCGGTCGCTACATCGACAGCGGTGCTGGATGATCCATATCCGGCGCACAATAAGATTATGCCAGGAACGACATAGGTGACGTAGCGTCCTGTCGTATCAATCGCTCCTCCGAATACATAGGTGAAAAGCAGCATAAGAAACACAGGGAGTATAATCGCCATCAGCAGCGATTCGACATTGCGCAGGCTATGGCGCAGGCTTCTCCCGATAAAGACAAGATTGGTCGTCATGAGCGAAGGCGTTTTTTGCACAGCTCCGGCCGTATTCATGAGATGGATGCCTCCTTTGTTTCGGTTGCGGTCAGGGCTAGGAATACGTCATCCATGCTTGGTTTACGAATCGTGATTTTGGTATCGGGGTTGAAAGCATGCGCGGCGCTGTTTAGCACCTGTTTGACATCAGCAAGTCCTCCCGTAGTCGGATAGGAGCCTATAAGCTCATCTTGACTATTGCGCAGCTCGATTACTTCACCGCCGACCCGCGACTTCAACTCATCCGCTGTACCGGATGCGACGATGCGCCCTCCGTGAATGACCGCAATTTCATCGGCCAGCTCATCCGCTTCTTCCAAGTATTGCGTTGTCAGAAATACGGTGATGCCTTGCTGCTTGAGGCCGAGAATCATCTCCCAGAGCGTGCGGCGGCTAATGGTATCCAGTCCGGTCGTGGGTTCATCAAGGAAAAGCACCGGACGATGCGTGACGAGGCTGATTGCCAGATCAAGCCGCCGCCGCATGCCGCCGGAGTAGGTCCTCGCCCGTTTGGACGCGGCATCCTCCAGATCGAACTGCTTAAGAAGCTCATTAGTTCTGGCATTGGCCTCAGACTGCGATAAGCCGGACAGCCTGCACATCATGCGCAAGTTTTCGGCTCCTGTCAGCAGTTCATCTACGGCAGCGAATTGCCCTGTTAAGCTGATGGAGCGTTTGACTTCCTTTTGCTCAGTTTCGACATCGTACCCAGCTACCTTTACGCTGCCTTCATCCAGCTTGGTCAAGGAGGATAGAATGTGGATGAGTGTTGTCTTGCCTGCACCGTTCGGTCCGAGCAAGGCGAAGATCGTGCCGGAGGGCACGGCTAGATTAACGCCCTTCAGAATTGCCGTTTTGCCAAATGATTTGACTAAGCCTTTCACTTCAATCGCATTTTGGGTCAAGTGTGCTCACCTCTTTATATTGTTTATTATATAAACAGTATATGTGGCACACGGTATATTCACCTCGTTCTTAAGACTGATTTTTAACGGGCCGCTCGGATGACTCTGCACGAACAAAGCCCCTGCGGCGGCCAATGTGATTGGCTGCTGCAGGGGCTTTGGTTTGTGGTTCTTTAGTTGGCGAGATATGGTTTGGCTCAAATAATCACCAAGACGCTTGAACAGTGCGGAACGTTTCCACAATATCCCCATGAACAACGATATCGAACAAGCCATCCATCTCGGTCGCTTCGCGGTTCAAGAGAGCCCGGCGGCCTTTGCTGTAACGGGGCAATTCCTTTACGGGATAAACCTTTAATGACGTTCCAATCGCAAGGAACAGATCTGCTTTGGCGGCAGCATCGAAGGCTTCCTCCAGATGCTTGACCATCCCCTCGAACAATACGACATCCGGTTTTAAAATAAATCCGTCCTTGGCGCAGCGCGGAACATCCTCGCTGATCAGATGCTCCAGGCCGTAGGCTGTGCGGCACTTCGGACAATAGGCGGTATGGATGGAGCCGTGCACATCCAGGATGCGGCTGCTGCCCGCTTTGCTGTGCAGGCCGTCGACGTTTTGAGTGATGATGGTCACTTCTTTGCCCGCTTGCTCCAGTTCGTGCAGAAACAGATGGCCGAGATTAGGCTCATACTGTTGAATCGCTTGAAAGTGAAAGATCGTTTTGAAGTATGTCCAAAAGGTTTTGGGATGCCGATGATAGTAGGTTTCCGACAGAATCGTCTCGACATCCAGCTTCTGATCATATAGGCCGCCGCGGGATCGAAAGTCTGGTATGCCGCTTGCCGTACTGATACCAGCGCCGGTCAGGACCGCAATACTCTTCGCTTGATATAATGCTTCAGTCAATTGCTCGGTAGAATGCATGCTTATTCACCTCAATTAAAAACATGGACTATTATTTATTCTAAAAACGAGCGTCGGGAGGTATGGTTCTGCTATGACTATGCAGATTTACTTAGACTCCGACCTTTTCCGTTCCCGGAAGCGCCTCACCTTCATGAGATTGCCGCACATCTTGTCATCGCAGAATCGCTTGGAGCGATTGCGCGTATCGTCCAGGAATACCCACTTGCAGTTATTGTTCTCGCATATTCGGATTCGATTTCCCTGTCCGTCAGCCAACGTCTGCGCGAAGCTGGCGGCTACTTCTGACAGGACGCTCTTCCATGTATGCTCTTGCGGCAGCCATACGATTCGAATGGTCTCATCTTCTTGTCTTATTTCGCGGACAGCTGCGCTTTGCACCAGCTTTTCATTCACGGTATTCATCATCTCGCGGGTTACGGTCGCGTCCATCGATAATTGAATGGCGAAATCACGCAGATGTTCCCTGAATCGCAGCAGGGTGTCCATTTCTTCTGCCGGAACCGGCAGTGGAGCGCGAAGCTTCCAGCTCTCCAGGAAAGCGGCTTGCCAATCCGGCTTCAGCAGCTGGTCCTCCGAGTGACCGTCTCCCCTCCAGTCATGCCATAAACTATTGGCGAAGTCGGTCCATAGCTTGTCCATCCTTCATGACCTCCAACTTATTGCGAGTGTAACCACCTAAAATAAATTAGATGGTTGCAATTGTATTTTACCTATGTTACCTTCTCATTGTAACGTTCGAAATAACAATTAGCTAGTTACAATTTGGGGGGAGCTGATGGAGTTGAACAAGGTTGAGTTATTGCTGCTGCAGAGGGAGCAAGCGTGGGACAAAGAGGAATGGATCGTGCCGCTGGCCGTTGCACTGGATGGGCTGACAGCGAAGGTTGCGGCTTGGGAGCCTGTTGGAGGCGGCAATTCCATATGGCAGACGCTGCTCCACATTAATTATTACAACGAGGATCTATTATATCGGCTGAGAAACCAACCTTTGGGCCCTCGGGTTACCAATAAAGCTACATTTGGCACCACAGGCCAGCCGGACGACGAAGAGGGTTGGCAGGCTGTGGTAGCCAGGGCGCACGAGCTCGCGGAAGGTCTGCGGGAGACGATTGCCTCGCTGTCCGATGAGGATCTGGAGAAACCGTTCGCTTCTTCGACAATTGGCCAGGAGTTGTCCATATGGCTGCTGCATGACGCGTATCATAGCGGCCAGATTGTATTGATTCGAAGACAGCTGGGAGCATGGCGCCAGTAGATTTAACCGGATATTTGCTAGATGAGGCAAGACGGCTTTCCGACAATCGGAGAGCCGTTTTGTTATGATTATTTTTCGGGATACTCCCACTCCAGGTTTTCAATCGTCTCCAAATAATGATTGTCGTGTTTCAACACTTTATGGAGTACGGTCTACTTTCCACAGCTTCGTATTCGCCAGATCCTCCAGAATGTTCTGCATAATTTCCTTGTCTTTTATGGTAAGCTTTCCTCCATCGGAAAACCGGTGAACGTGAATTTTGATCGGTTCGTTGTCCCCCAATTGATCCAAGACTTGTTTCTGAAAGGAAGTGAAGGTGAGCCGATCCGCGATAACAATGACAAAGACGATCGCCAATAGAATAGAGAGAACTTGTCTGATTTTCATGAAGCAGCCTCCTTTTCATAAGGAAATGTCTCACAATCGCAGCCATTCCTTAGATGATTTCGCTACCAAGTATATTCGCCATTCCATTGAGGTGCAACGTTAAATGCCAGGCATGGATCTCGATTCCATCGATTAGCCCTTGTTATCTTTGTCAAAACTACACATCAGGGCACACCATAGAACTTAACATTGAATTTCGCATTCATATGCGATATATTGCATATTAACGGAAGCGATAAATAGTTAAAGGAGCGATGGATATGGCAGGCAAAAAGGATTTGAGGATTCGCAGCATCGTCATTAGCGAAGGCGCCAATCGGATGCCGAACAGAGCGATGCTGCGCGCTGTCGGGTTTACGGATGAGGATTTCAAGAAGCCGATGATCGGCGTAGCGAGTACATGGAGCGAGGTTACCCCCTGCAATATGCATATTAACGAGCTGGCCGTTCGGGCAAAGGCAGGGCTTGCCCGGCATGGAGGTGCGCCGCTGATCTTCAATACGATTACCGTATCGGACGGCATATCGATGGGGCATGAAGGCATGACCTATTCGCTTCCAAGCCGCGAGGCGATTGCCGATTCCATCGAGATTGTCACAGGTGCCGAACGGTTCGATGGGCTCGTGGCGATTGGCGGCTGCGACAAGAATACGCCGGCTTGCCTCATGGCGATTGGACGACTGAACGTACCGTCGGTCTATGTATACGGCGGAACGATACAGCCGGGCGAGCTGAACGGGAAGCCGGTCGATATCGTTAGCGCTTTTGAAGCGGTCGGGCAATACCATGACGGCAAAATGACGGAAAAAGAGCTTCATAAAGTGGAATGCAGCGTCTGTCCAGGGCCAGGGGCATGCGGCGGAATGTACACCGCCAACACGATGGCAGCTGCTGCCGAAGCGATGGGCATGAGTCTTCCCGGCTCCGCCTCGACGCCAGCCATCGCGGGACGAAAGGCGGAGGAATGCGAGGAGGCGGGCGCGGCAGTCATGGCCTTGCTGGAGAAGGGCATCTATCCTCGCGACATTATGACGAAGCAGGCATTCGAAAATGCGATTACCGTCGTCATGGCGCTCGGGGGTTCTACGAATGCATTCCTCCATCTGATCGCAATCGCCCACTCCGCAGGCGTGGAGCTGACGTATGACGATTTTGAGCGCATTCGGGTGAAGGTTCCGCATCTAGCCGATTTGAAGCCAAGCGGCCAATTCGTCATGCAGGATTTGAATAATGCGGGCGGTGTAACGGGGGTGATGAAGCTGCTTCTGGAGCAGGGACTGCTGCACGGCGACTGTATGACCGTTACAGGACGGACATTAGCGGAGAATCTGGCGGCAAGCGAGCCGCTTCATGAGGGCCAGAAGGTCATTCGTCCGTTCAGCGAGCCGCTTAAGCCAAGCGGGCCGTTGGTCGTTCTTCGCGGCAACCTTGCGCCAGACGGGGCGATTGCGAAGATGTCGGGGATGAAGAAGCTGCGATTCACCGGACCTGCCAAAGTATATGACAGCGAGGAAGCTGCCACGGAAGCGATTATCCGGGATGAAATCCAGCGCGGGGATGTGCTGGTCATTCGCTATTGCGGGCCGAAGGGCGGACCAGGCATGCCGGAGATGCTGTCGGTGACAGCACTGATCGTCGGCAAAGGCTTGAGCGGCGAAGTGGCTCTCTTGACCGACGGCCGATTCTCCGGCGGCTCCCATGGCTTTGTCATTGGGCATGCCGCACCGGAGGCGCAGACAGGCGGGCCGATCGCGCTGCTGCGCTCCGGAGATATGATTACGATCGACAGCGAGTCGCAGAGGATTGACTTCGACGTATCGGACGAAGAGCTGAATCAGCGCAGGAGGTCATGGGTACAGCCGCCGCTGAAACGTACGTCCGGTGCACTCGCGAAGTACGCCCGGCTTGTATCGTCAGCGAGCAAAGGCGCAGTAACTGATTTAGCGGAGTAGTGAAAAGGAACCTGCGAACCTGCTTATGTTCATCTGATAGGCATGCTATACTGTCCTTATTCCCAGATAAAGGACGGATGTTATGATTCGATCCCTGTTGGCCATTTTACCAGAAAGCTCATCCTGCTATGGTTAAGCTGGATTATTTGCTTTCCGTACTGTGGCTGTTAAGCTCCAGAAGACGGGTGACGGCCGAGCAGATCGCTGAGGATTTGGAAGTAAGCGTCCGAACGGTATACCGGTATATTGATGCGCTCAGCATGAGCGGTGTGCCTGTCGTTGCTGAAGCGGGACATGGCGGAGGCTATAGCCTGCCAAGCAGCTTTGCCGGCATACCGCTGTTCTTCGATGCCAATGAGCTGAAGGCAATGGCGCATGGTGTCTTGCTGGCGCAGCAGGCACACTACCCTTATTCAGAGTCACTCATGCGATCACTCGATAAAATCAGGCATCGGCTGAACGCTTCACAGTTGGAGGAGCTAGAGCGAAGCTCATCCGGCATTGAAGTGGATGAGCCTGACAAGGCTGACGGCCTGCAGCGCGTGCTGGATGCACTGGACCAAGCTATTGTCGAAGGCAGAACATTGTCCATCGGCTATGCAAAAGCAGTTGGGGGGCCGACGAGCTTGCGGCAAATCGATCCCTATGGCCTGCTGTATCGGCATGGCCGTTGGTATGTCGTTGCCTATTGCCATAGCCGCGAGTCAATCCGGGTGTTCAGAGGGGATCGCGTCAGCGAGGTGTCGCCAGCCGGAAGCGTCTTTGTACGCCCGGCTTCTTTTTCGGCAAAAGCATATTTGAACGGCTATCTTGCTGTATCCGAACAGCATGCAGGCGAGAAGGTTCAGGTTATTTTAAGGGCAAATAACGAATTGTTGAGCGCAATTTGCAGCCAGTGGTTTTTGAAGCATAGCGCCGAGATTGAACGAAGCGAGGGCGAGGCAAGCCTGCTGATGGCGGAGGAAGCGATGCTGGATTATATGCCGCACATGCTTCTCTCCTTCGGCAAGGGGGTCAAGGTAGTGCAGCCCCTGTCATTGAAGGAAGCACTGGTTAAACTCGCCAAGGAATTGGTCCACTATCATGAATCGTAAAATCCTGAAGTCCCAGATAACTTCCCTGACAGCCATCTTGTCAGGGAAGCTGTTATATAGTGGCCTTATCTGAAATAGAAAGGCGTTGGATTGACATGATGAATGGACAGAAGCTGGATTTGGCGAAAACAGACAAGCTCTATTACACGGCATCGCTTGAGCCGAGGCTTGTTCACTTTCCAGAGCTGAATTATGTGGCAATAGAAGGACAGGGAGATCCCAATGGAGAGCGATTCCAGAAATCGACAGAAGCGATATATACAGTAGCTTACGGCGTCAAAGGTCTATGCAAGCGTGAGCAAGCCGATTTTACGGTAGCCAAGATGGAGGGGCTGTGGTGGGTCGATTCGGATGTTGAAGATCCGCTGACTGTCCCGCGCGAGGAATGGCGTTGGCGGATTATCATCCGAATGCCGGACTTTGTGGCAGCCGATCAGGTAGCGAGTGCGAGGCTAGCTGCCGCTAAGAAGAAGCCTGTGCTGGCTGAGCTGATTCAGACTGTGGCCTTTCTTCCTATTCAAGAAGGCGATTGCGTGCAGATCATGCATATCGGACCTTATAGCGAGGAGCCGGCAACGCTGGAGCGCATGCATGCCTATATAAGCGAGCATGGACTCACGGGAAACGGGCTGCATCATGAAATCTATTTGTCTGATCCGCGGAAAAGCGCGCCTTCAACCAGGAAAACCATTTTGCGGCTGCCTGTCAGGAGAATGTGATGAGGTTTGGTTATGCGCAGCGTTATGCGCAACCTTTTCCTTCCATTATTGCGTCTGTTAGGCAAGAGGTGATACGGGATGGCCAAGAAACTGGCGCTGCTGGCGTTGATGCTTGTCATTTATCTAGCTGTGCCTGGTCAGCAGGCGGACGCGCTGAAATGCATGGAGCAGCCGAACGCAGAAGAGAATGTAGAGCACTATGATGGAGTCATAGTTGCGCAAGTGGAGAAGATCACAAAGGTCGAACATACGAATACGCTCAAGCTGAAGGTCGTACAAAGCTTTAAAAATGTGCAGGAAACATCCATTAAGGTATACGAAAATGCAGACTGGGGAACAAGCGAGGCCGGGGAGAGCTACCTCTTCTACTTGAAGCAAGATAATGGCAAGTGGGAGCTGCCGCTTTGCTCGCCGACCAAGCCGCTAGACAAGGCGGCTGATGATCTGGCATTTTTGCAGGATCGGGAGATTCCTCTTAACATTGACCCTTCGGGTCCAATACAGCTTTTGGACGATAACATCCAGATTAAATCGGTAAAAGATATGGAGTCAGCCTCGCATCTGGCAGCAGCTAATTCCACACCGTCCGGTGAAAAGTTCTCGTTCCCATGGAAATATGCCGCGATTCCTCTAGGCATTGTCGGTTTCGCTGCATACGGCGTGATTCGTATACGTGCGGTAAGAAGAAGAAACTAGTGTAAAGCGTCAATGTTTCTCAAAACAAGGAAAGCCCTCTCGATTCAGGTCGCTTGCATAGGACAGAATGAGGGGCTTTCTGTTTTCTAGAGCTATTCTTTGAAGTCTAATCTATGAAGTCAATTCTAGCATTGCCAGCAGTCGATTCAGGATAACGGCCGCATGAGCTCTTGTCGCTTGAATGCCGGGGCCGAAAGCTCCGTCCGGGTAACCTTGAAGCAGCCCAAGCCCCGCCGTTTGCTTAACGGCATGAATCGCCCATGTGCTTATTTGCGCTTCATCCTTGAAGCTTGCAACTGTGCCAGGCTCCTCAGGAGCAGAGCCGTTCGCCGCAAGCGCGCGGATGGCGAATACAGCCATCTCTTCACGGGTAATCGGCTTATCCGGCCAGAACTTGCCGTCGCCGTTGCCCTGCGCGATGCCTGCCTTCATAGCTGCAGCGAGCGCATCCGCATACCAAGCATCCATTGGCACATCGAAGAACGGTTCGGCATCCGCGGCTTCGGTGGTTAGACCAAGCGCCCGAACGAGCAAAGCCGCAAATTCGGCTCGCGTGATGTTAGCCTCCGGTGCGAAACGTTCCTCTGCGCGGCCCGTCACGATCGCTTGGGCAGCAAGAGCTTCAATGTCTGCTTTGGCCCAATGCTTCTCGATATCTTTGAAGCCCGCCGTTGCAGCTTGAAGTCCGTTCTTGAACAGATAGGACAGGCCTTGCTCGAAGCCGTCCGCCCATACGTTCATGGAGTGGCCTCCGTTCACGATGCGCAGCTCCGCCGGGCTGCCGGGCACATCCTCCCATTTCTCGAATGGATAGCCGAACACATTCGACCGGTGAAGCTGCTGATACAGCGATACAGCTTGCACCTCCATGTTGTAGCGGTTAGCATCTTTCGGCAAATCCTCTTGTTCGCTGAGATGGTTCCAATCGTCATCGCCAGCGATGATGTACATCGGCACAGGCCGTTTCTTCTCCGCGTAGGATTTCAGCGCTTGCGGATAATTCAGCTCCGTCCAGCGCGCCGAATCGAACGGATCGCCGAAGGAACCGCGTTCCACTGCGCCCGATGTCGCGGGAGCTTCGCCGTCTTGAATGGCAGGGCTCAGCAGGGCAGCGCCGCCGAACAGCTCCGGATAGACAAGTGAATAGCGAAGCGCGCCGTATCCGCCCATGGAGAAGCCGACAAGTCCGCGGCCTTCGCGGGATGCGATTGTCGGATAAGTGTGGTCGATGAGCGGAATAAGGTCCTGAGTGACGGCAGATTCCACATCCCCGAACTTGCCCGAATCAACCCAGTAGCTGTTGCCTGTGACAGGCGCAACGGCAATAACAGGCGGAATCTTTTTGCTCTCGATCATGGAATCGAGAATCGGCCAGAATTTATCCCAGCTCGTCTCTGTCCCGCCGCTGCCGTGCAGCAGGTACATGACCGGGTAGCGGGTTGGCGCTTCCTCATTGTAGCCATGCGGCAGATACAGGCGGTAGCTCAGTTCCGTCCCGACCGTGCCGTCTGTATTGCCGGTGAGGCTGGCCAGCTTCGCCGTCTCGGTCGTAACGGTGCCTTGGCGCGTTGGCGTGTAGTTTTCAGCTTTGTAGGACGGGCTAAGCTCTGCGCTCTCCGCCTTGCCCATCATATAACGAAGGCCGTCCCGGAAGCCGGTCAGCCACAAGTCCGTATCGTGGCCGCCATTGATGATGCGAAGCTCGGCAGGGCTGCCCGGCACGTCTTCCCATTTCTCGAAAGGCAGGCCGAATAGGTTCTTCCGGTGCAGCTCCTGGTACAGCAGGGCGGCTTGCACCTCCATGTTGTATTTATAAGCATCCGCAGGCAAGTCTTCCTTCTCGCTGAGATGATTCCAATCATCATCCCCGGCGAAAATATAGACAGGTACACGATGAGGCTGCTTCACGTAGCTTTCGATCGCCGTTGGATAATTGTTAGCGGTCCAGAGCGACGGATCATATGGATCGCCGAACGAACCTCGCTCCACAGCGCCGGAAGTGACAGGAGGCTCATTCTTCTGAATAGCCGGACTAAGCAGCGTCACAGCTCCGAATAGCTCAGGGTAGGCCATACCGTATCGGAGCGCGCCATAACCGCCCATAGAGTAGCCCATCAGATAACGCCCGCTGCGATCTGCAATCGTGTTATGCTCGTTGTCCAGCTTGGCGATCAGATCCTTGGTGACAGCAGATTCGTAGGCGCCGAACTTGTCGGAATCGACCCAATAGCTGTTGCCCGATGCAGGTGCAACGGCAATGACCGGATCGATGGAACCGCTTTCAATCATCTCATCAAGCGTGCCCCAGAAATCGTCCCAGCCCTTTTCGTCTCCCCAGCTGCCATGAAGCAGATAGAGGACGGGATAGCCTTCCTTGCGGTTTTCATCATAGCCTTTCGGAAGATAGAGCTTGTAAGTCAGTTCGTCGTTGCCGGGCATACGGTCGCGGGTCAGCGCATCCGAGGCGAACGTTACAACTTCCGTAGTACGACCGCTCTGTCCTGCCGCTTGCGCAGGGCTAACTTGGCCGACAACGGTGAACGTCATAACGGCCGCCAATAACGCGGCCGCGAGCTTCTTCTTGCTGCGGTGCATGAACATCCCTCCAGTTGGCATTATGGCATAATTGGATCACCCAATTGTCCGATTACTATACTAATATGGCGAATATCTCCTGTCAACATGAAATGAAAGCGCTATATTTTAACTTGACACGATGGGCGAGGAGCGTTTATTCTAGTGTTGCGGTTAATTGGGTGATCCAATTATGGACCAACCGCCGCAAGGTGCATTACGAAGTGAGAGGATATTCATATGACGATTAAACGGATTAAATACCATAGGGTGTACGAGGATGTCATTGAGCAGATCAAAAACCTCATTCTTGAAGGAAACCTGACTCCGGGCGATGTGCTGCCGACAGAGAGGGAATTGGCCCAGGCGTTCGGCATCAGCCGTGGGACGCTGCGCGAGGCGTTCCGCATTCTGGAGCGTGAGGGCTTGATTGACGCCAAGCCAGGCGGGGGAAGATTCCTCAGCAAGGCGCTCGATGTTGCGGAAGACAAGAATCGCATTATGGACAATATTGAGCGGGCGACGATTATGGAGCTGCTTGAAGCCAGGGAGTTGTTCGAGACGGGAATTGTCGAGCTGGCGGCGAAGCGCGCCACAGCGGAGGATATCGAGGAGATCGAAGCGGCGTTTGAGAAGTGGGGACAGATCGATCAGGAGAGCGAAGACCGCTCCAAGCCGGATCAGGCGTTCCACTTGTCTATCGCCAAGGCGACCCATAACGTTGTATTGGTCAACATGATTGAGCTGCATATGGATTTGCTGCAACGAACGTTAAGCAAGACGGCGAAGATTCCGGGCCGCAAGAGCGAAGTGTACGAGGAGCATCTGCTTATTGTGCAGGCAATTAAGGAACGCGACTCCGTCAAAGCCAAGCTTGCTCTGCTTCATCATCTGGGCAAGGTTAAGGAGAACATTCAGAAAAACTACGTTCATGCTTGAGCGAGGGAAATATTGCCCTCACTTCATTTAATTGGATCACCCAATTATCCAAATATGGCATGAATGAATACGAAGCATAAAAGAGGGATTGCACATGAACACAGACATTCGGATTTTATCGCCATGCGGCATGCTGGGGTATGGATTCCCGGAGCAATCCTTTTTAAGAGGCATGGAACAGCAGATTCACGGCATCGTCGTCGATGCCGGATCGACAGACGCAGGTCCGCACAAGCTGGGCGCTGGCGTATCTATTGTCAGCAAGCGCGCGGCCAAGAAAGACCTGGACATTATGATTGCCAGCGGGGTTCCCCGGGGCATCCCGATTATTATTGGATCGGCTGGAGGCTCGGGCGCAGCGAAGCATGTGAACTGGACGCTTGACATTATACAGGAAATATTGCAGGAGAGGGACTTACAGGCGAGAATTTCCGTCATCTGGGCGGACTTTACGCAGGAGGAAGTGTTGCAGGCGACCCGCGAGGGGCGTATCCACACCCTAAGCCCCAACATTCCTCCGCTCGATGAAGCGGCGATTTGCGAGACGAACAGTATCGTTGCCCAGATGGGCCATGAGCCGATCGTGGAGGCGCTGCGCCAAGGTGCGGATATCATCGTATGCGGCCGCGCTTATGATCCATCGCCGTTCGCGGCAATCGGCATCTACCACGGCAAGGACCCGGGGCTCTCTTATCATTTGGGCAAAATCCTGGAATGCGGTGCGTTATGCGCAGAGCCTGGCACGACCAAGGACAGCATTCTCGGCACCATTACCGAAGATGCGTTCCTGGTGCAATCGCTGAATCCGGCGCGGAAGTGCAGCCCGACGAGCGTGGCGGCCCATACCTTTTACGAGAAAGAGCATCCTTACATCCTGCATGGGCCGGGCTTCACGCTCGATCTGGAGCATTGCCGGTTCGAGGAGCAAGAGGAAGGCGTCGTACGGGTAACGGGCAGCCGGTACATCCCGGCCGAGACCTACAAGATCAAGCTGGAAGGCGCCAGGCTGGTCGCTTATCGCACCTTCGTCGTGGCCGGCATTCGCGATCCGATTCTAATCGGCAAGCTGGAGGAAATAGAGGCGCTGGTGAAGCAAGGCGCGCAGGACTATTACAACGACATTCCTGTATCCGATTACAGCATTCATTTCTATAATTACGGCGTGAACGGCGTGCTGGGGGACAAAGAGCCCGAGACGTTCCGCGGCCATGAAGTCGGCGTCATGTTCGAGGTGGTCGCGAAGACGCAGGAGCTCGCGAGTAGCCTATGCGCCACCGTCCGGTCCACCTTCCTGCATTACGGCTACGAAGGACGGAAGTCGACGGCAGGCAATCTGGCCTTCCCGTTCGCGCCAAGCGATATCGAGTTTGGCCCGGTGTACGAGTTTTCGGTATACCACTTGATGGAGATGAGCAAGGAAAGCTTCCGCATCGAGCGGATTGAGTTTCAATTAGGAGAGGATAGACCGTGACCCAACTCGGCCAGCTTGCGAAGGTGCTGAGGAGCAAAAACTCCGGCCCCTTCGAGCTCACATTAGACGTATTGTTCGATTCCGAAGAGAATTACCGAATGGTGAAGGCATCCGGACGCATCACGAAGGAAACCGTCTGCGAGCTGTACGGCATTACGGAGGAGCAGATTCACCATCTGGTCTTTTTCGATCAGGCGCTTGGCTTCAAGATTACCATTTCCCGAGACATTTCGTCCGGTACGGTCGGCGATCGTGACGTATACGGCGCCCAGCAGCATGCGCCTCTTATGATGCTTGCCATCGACACCGCGAGGGAGGGATAGACATGAAAGCTCTAAGACGCATGCGGCAGGATTGGGTGCTGTATGCCATGCTCGCTTTGCCCATGCTTTACTTTGTCATTTTTCATCTTATACCGTTGTACGGCATGAAGCTGGCATTCCAGGATTACCGCATCCTTGGCGATCATGTCTGGGTCGGCTGGAAGCACTTCAACGTCTTGTTCAGCTCTCCAGCCTTCACGTCGGTGATGCAGAATACGATCATCATCAGCTTGATGAAAATCATCTTCGTCTTTCCGATCCCGATCGCCATGTCGCTTCTGATCAACGAGGTGCGCAGCTCGAAGTACCGGAAGTACGTGCAGTCCGTCGTTTACCTGCCCCACTTCCTATCTTGGGTTGTCATTGCGGGTATATGGATCAGCTTGCTGAATCCGACTGAGGGCGGCGTGAACCTGATCGGCAATTTCTTCGGCCTTCCGTCCGTCGACTATATGACAAGCAAAGACCATATTCGCTGGGTGTTCGTCGTGTCAGAGATTTGGAGAAGCGCCGGCTGGGATTCCATCATCTATCTCGCGGCGATCATGAAGATCAGCCCGGGGCTGTACGAAGCGGCGAAGATCGACGGAGCAACAAGGCTCCAGCAGATGACATTCATTACGCTTCCACATCTATACAGCACAATTGTAACCGTCTTCATTCTGAATCTGGGCTTCTTCATGAATGCGGGCTTTGACCAAGTTTTTAACTTCATGAACGATTCCGTCATCAGCGTCGTCGATATTTTGGATACGTACGTATACCGGATCGGTATCGGCAACGGCCAGTTCGCTTATGCGACGGCAGCCAGCTTGTTCAAAGGCGTGATCGGTATCGTGCTTATTCTCGGCACGCATTTCATCTCAAAACGCATCTCGGGCAAAGGCGTCTGGTAAAGGAGGGACTATGCAATGAGACGACTGGAACTATCCAAAATTATCATCTACGTCATTCTGTTTCTGTCCACGCTCGCCGTGCTGGTTCCGATCCTGAACCTGCTGGCGCTGTCCTTGACGGCGCCTGGAAGAGCCCATCTGATGAGCGGCCTCGACATTATTCCGAAGGGCTTCTCACTGATGAACTACGAGCTGCTCCTGTCCAATCCGCTTATTACGGGCAGTATTGTTAATTCGGTCTGGATCACGGGCGCCGGCACGCTGCTTAACCTGATACTGACATCGATGGCGGCGTATGTGCTCGCTAGAACGAACTTTATCGGGAAGAAGCTGGTGCTGCTCTTCCTGATCGTCATCATGGTATTCGAGCCGGGGCTCATTCCGGAATACTTGCTGGTGAAGGACCTTGGACTCATGAACAAGCTGACGGCGCTCATCCTGTACAAAGCCGTGAACGTGTACTACTTGTTCATCCTCATGCGGTTCTTCCAGGACATTCCGGAGGAAATCATGGAGGCGGCACGGATTGACGGAGCGGGTCACTTCCGCATGTATACTAGAATCCTGCTGCCATTATCCAAGCCGGGACTTGCAACGATGGGTCTGTTCTACGGTGTATTCCGCTGGAACGAATATTTCCGGGCCACCATCTATATCTCCGAGCCAAGCAAGTGGCCGCTGCAGGTGGTATTGAGACAGTTCGTTGTCCGGAAGGACAATACGTCCATCATCGGCAACCAGAACAATCTGTTCGACAGCTCCGTTACCTTTGACTTTGCTTCCCTGCAGGCCGGTACGATTATGATTGCGATTGTGCCGCTGCTGATCCTATATCCGTTTATTCTGAAGTATTACGCGAAAGGAGCGCTTGAAGGAGGGGTGAAGGATTAGCTCGGGAAGACACTGCGAAAGCAGGAATGGAAGTGCCAATTTATTAAAGGGGAGAATCAACCATGAAAAAAGTAAGCCTGGTACTCATCATTGCAATGCTGGTAACGGTTATTGCCGCATGCAGCTCCAACTCAAACTCGCCTGGCAGCAACCAACCGTCGAATGAACCCGGAACCGCTTCACCGAATCCAAGCGCAGATCCTGTTACGCTGAAGATCGTATACAAAGACGAAGGTACGGCCAACCCGGTTTCCGTCAAATTTTTCGAGACATTAGAGAAAGCGCTTAAGGAGGACGAAGGGCTGGACGTGAAGTTCGAGCTGGTCGATCTGGCGCAAGGCAGCTATGCCGAAAACCTGAACCTGCTTCTACTGGGCGGCACAATCCCTGATGTGATCTACTTCCAAGGCGGCGACCAACAGATCTCCGAGCAAGGACTGCTGGAGGATCTGACGCCATATATCGAAAAATCCAAGTATGTCAAAGACATCATCGAGCCGCATAACGCAACCAGAATGGCGAGTTATCCGTACCTGATGTGGATCAAGCCGCTTGCGTCGAAGACGCCGGTCGTGCGCGAGGATTGGCTGAACGCGATGGACAGCTCTAAGGCATTGCTTGAGAACCCGACAGTCGACAACTACTATGCTTTCTTTAAGGAATTGGTCGAGAAGAAGCCTGGCGGCGACAAGCCTGGCTATGCGCTGACCGCTGCTGGCGATATCGCTGAGATCAACTTCATCTTCAACTCTGCATTCGGCCTGGATACCACTTGGCTGAAGAAGGAAGACGGTACGTACGAGTATTCCAAAGTTTCGCAAAATGAAAAAGAAAAGCTCGCCTTCTACAATAAGCTGTACAACGAAGGGCTGCTGGACCCGCAATTCATCACGAAGCAATGGGATACGAAGGAAGATGCGTTCTACAAGGGCGATGCGGCTGTCATTACTGGCACAGCGGGCAAAATCATCGACCTGTATGACGGCAGAATGACAGAGCTGAACGGCGACGGCGCGAAGCTGGTTGTATTGCCGCCAGCGAAAGGCGAAGCGCAAGGCTTCGGTGCAACGGATGTGACGAAGGAATCCAGAGGTCTGGCCATCTCTTCGCAATCGAAGCATAAGGACGTAGCGTTCCAAGTATTCGATTACCTGGCTAGCCCGAAAGGCCAAATGCTCGACCGACTCGGCTTTGAGAACGAGCACTACACCGTGGTTGACGGCCAGATCGAGCTGAATGACAAGTACTACAGCGAATGGTATGCGCGCTTCTGGGAGCCGCTGGAGATGAAATCCGAAACTCCGCTGAAGACGCCATTGCTGGGCGAACCGGGTTCAAGCTCGCTGCAGGCTGCATCTGACTTCTATACAGAAGACAATAACTTCATCATTCCAGAGCAATTCATTGCGAACTGGGATGCGATGAACAACCTGTACAAGGAATACGCAACCGACTTCATTACCGGCAAGAAAAATCTGTCCGAGTTCGACAAGTTCGTAGAAGCTTGGAACGCAGCCGGCGGAACAGACATTACAAAATACGCCAACGAAAACATCAAGTAAGGAGCTAATGCCATGACTTCGTTTCGTGACCGAGTGAGAGGCGTGGTCGCATCGACCGCGCTGGGCGACGCAATGGGAGCGCCGATCGAGAAGCTGACCTATGAGGGGATCAAGTCGCAGTATGGCAGAGTGGAGTCGATCATGACCCGCTGGCATAAGATGGACCTGCCCGCAGACGTCCGGCTTGGGCGAGTGAGGGGCGACGGCATTGTGACCGACGATACGCTCATGACGGTTGCGCTGATTAATGTCTATATGACGGAAGGCCGCCATCTGGACGCCTACGACATGGGCAATGAGTTCGTAAAGGAGATTGCCTTCCGGAAGACGTTCGTGCCGGAGCTGAATCAGGAGACATACATTATAGACCGGCTTTTCTATCCGGAAAAATATATCTTCATGCGCCATGTGCTCGCCAACTGCGATCCGAGAGAAGGCGGCATAGGCAACATGGTGAACTGCGGGGCGGCGATGTATATCGCCCCCATCGGCATCGTGAATGCGGGGCATCCGAAGGCGGCCTATGATGAAGCGATCCTATTCGCCATGGGTCATCAGGTCAGCTACGGACTGGAGGCGGCGGGCGTGCTCGCCGCCTGTGTAGCCAAGGCGTTCGAGCCGGGCGTGACGGTAGACGATATCGTAGAGACGGCGGTAAGCCTGGCGAAGGACGGTACGAAGGCCGCGATCGAGGAACTGACGGATAAGGCAAGAGCATTGCGCACCGAGCGGGACAACATGGACAAGGTCATCGCGGAATTCCAGGCGATTATGCTCAAGTATTCGCCGATGGGCGACGATGTCAGCCGTCATATCGACAAGGTAGGCGTGCCGAGCAATCATTATACGCCAAGCCGCCTATGGTCGATTGAGGAGCTGCCGATGGCGCTGGCGTTCATCGTGCTGAATGACGGCGACTATTACCGCTCCATGCTGGACGGGGTCAACTCCGGGCGCGACACGGACTCCATCGGCGTAATGGCTGGCGTCATACTGGGAGCGATGTATGGTCATGAAGTGATCAAAGCGTCCGACATCGAGCAGTTGAACAAGGTGAACCGGCTGGATTTGTTCGCCATTGCAGATCGATTCAGCGACATGGCGGCGAACATCATTAAGGACGATCTCCGCGCGCACGAAGCAAGGAGAAGCATATTGGAATAGTAGCTGGAAGCTGAAGCTGACACCTGTAGACAAAGAGCCTGGGCTAACGCAAGAGGGACGGGAGTGAGAGCAATGATACCGAACAATTATGTAGAAATGATTTATGCCGGATTTCTCGGCATGAATGTCGGCATCCGGCTGGGAGCGCCGATCGAGCCTGTCGTATGGACGCATGACCGCATCCGCGATGTATACGGAGATATCCGCAACTATGTGAAGGAATACAAGACATTCTCCGCGGATGACGACGCGAACGGGCCGGTCTTCTTTATCCGGGCGTTGTATGATGACGCCGTCGATCGAGAGCTGGAGCCTGACGATGTCGGAAAGGCATGGCTGAACTACGCCAGGGAAGGCATCGGTATGTTCTGGTGGGGCGGCGAGAACGTCAGCACCGAGCATACCGCTTATCTGAATTTGCAAAGGGGCATTCCCGCCCCTCGCTCCGGCTCCATCGAGGTGAACGGGCTGGAGATGGCGGAGCAGATTGGCGGCCAGATCTTTATCGATTCCTGGGGCCTATTGTTCCCGGGTAATATGCAGAAAGCGGCAGACTACGCAGAGAAGGCCGCCAGCGTATCTCATGACGGCAACGGGCTGTACGGCGCACGCTTTATGGCGGCCTGTATTGCCAAGGCATTCGAGACCAAGTCGATCGATGATGTCATCGAGGCTGGGCTGAGCGTCATTCCGGCGGATTCTACCTATGCCAAAGTGGTGCATGCCGTAATGGAGTTCCATCGCGACAACCCGGAGGACTTCCGGGCTTGTTGGCACTACCTGGATGAGCATTGGGGCTATGACAAATATACCGGCGTCTGCCATATCATTCCGAATGCGGGCGTCTGCGTGCTGGCGATGCTGTATGGCGAAGGAGACTTCGCGCGTACCGTTGAGATTGCTTCGATGTGCGGCTGGGATACGGATTGCAATGCGGGCAACGTAGGAACTATACTGGGCGTAATGGCCGGTTTGGAAGGCATTCCGGCGCATTACCGCAAGCCGATCAATGATTTTATCGTCGCTTCAAGCGTATCGGGCTATCTCAATCTAGTTGATTTTCCGACGTTCTCGAAGGAGCTGGCGCTCCTCGGCTATCGGATGAATGGCGTGGAAGCGCCTGATCAGCTGGCTCAGCGTGTGAAGCCGGGTGAGGTCTACTTCGACTTCGATCTGCCGGGCTCTACACACGGGTTCCGTACCAGCAACAGCTTCAAGACGCCGGTCGTCCGTCATTCCGCGCAGCATACGAAGAATAGCCGCGGCTCGCTGGAGGTGGTGTTCGACCGCCTCGTAACGGGCGACAGCAGCAAGCTGTACTTCAAGCCTTTCCACCGCCGCGAGGAGTTCAATGACGAGAAGTACAAGCCGACCTTTGCGCCGCTTATCGCTGCGGGCCAGCAAGTATCGGCGTCGTTCTATCTCGATCAATGGGAAGGGGAGCCGCTGACGCTGACGCCTTACGTGCGCAATACGCATACGAAGGAAGATGTGAAGCTAGCCTCGTTCGCGCCTGCATGCGGAGCGTGGACGGATGTTGTCTTTACTGTACCGGATACGGATGGAGCTGTGATCGATGAGATCGGCTGGATTCTGGAGAGCGATTCCCCGCTCTTGAACCGCGCGATCGGCAGCCTGTTCCTGGGACGATTCCATGTGACGGGAGCAGCGGAATATGCGATTGATTTTGCGAAGCAATACAAGGAGTTCGGCTCGGTCACGCCATTCGCCCAGCACCGCGGCAAGTGGGAGCTGAAAGATGGGGCGCTGCATGGCGCCAGCGAGACGGATTGCTCTACGTATTCCGGCAACTACTATGCAGGGAAAATCATTGTGGAAGCGACGGTTAAGCCAATTGCGGGGGAGAGTCACTTGCTTATTACACGAGCGCAGGGCATTAAACGCCACTATCTGGCCGGCTTCGACGGAGCGGGCAAGGTTTCCTTCATCCGCGAGGATTTCGGGCAGGAGCGCTTGATCAGCGCGGCGTATGATTGGAAGCATGGCGAGGAATACCGAATGAGGCTCGTCGCGGACGAAGAGCATTTTGCCCTGGACATTAATGGCGTTAATGTTTTGGAATGCCGGGATAGTTACTTTGGAAGAGGCATGTTTGGATTCGGCAGCCTGGGTCCGGTCGAGAGTGAATTTCGCGATGTGAAGGTATATACAGAAGTAGAATAATAGGAATATAGAGCAGCAGGCTTTATAGAAAGGAGCGTTGCAACGTTGCAGAAGCTGCTTGTTATCGGAAGCGTCAATATGGATGTCGTTAGCAACGTGAAGCAATTTCCGCTGCCTGGGGAGACCATTCACAGCAGCTGCACGAAGTTTGTACCGGGCGGCAAAGGGGCCAACCAGGCTGTCGCTGCCGCCAGAGCGGGCGCGGCGTGCGCCATGGCCGGCGCCGTAGGGCTTGACCCGTTCGGAGATACGCTCGTCGATTCCCTTACAGAGAAGGGCGTGCAGACAGAATCCGTCCTGCGCAAGGAAGGGACGTCGGGCATTGCGCTTATTACCGTGAATGAGGAAGGCGAGAACAACATCATTTTGTCCGCTGGCGCTAATGGGAAGGTGAGCGAAGAGGATATCGCCTCGCTGGTACAATGGGAAGGCACTTATGCGGCTCTGCTGCAGAATGAGATTCCGTGGGAGACGACCGTCGCTGCGATTCGCAGCGCGAACGCGCAAGGCGTGCGCGTCTTCCTGAATCCCGCGCCGGCAAGAGAGCTGCCGGATGACTTGTTCCCGCTGCTCGACACGCTGATCGTGAACGAGACGGAAGCGGCTGTCATTACTGGTGTGAAGGTGAGCGATACTGCTACCGCTGAAGCGGCGGCAGCATGGGCGCTGGCCAAAGGCGCTGCCAGCATCATCGTGACGCTGGGCGAGCAGGGCTGCTTCTTCGCCAGCGCTGCGGGCGCTCGCGCAGCCGTGCCGGCGTTCCGCGTGAAGCCGGTCGATACGACCGCTGCGGGTGACACGTTCATCGGCGCTTATGCGGCGGCGTGCGCGGACGGCCTCGCAAAGGAGGAAGCGCTGCGCTTCGCCGCTGCCGCTGCCGCTATCGCAGTCACCCGGCCTGGCGCGCAATCCTCGATCCCGGACAAAGCGGAGATTGAAGCGTTTTTGGTGAGCCAATCATAACGATATATAGCCGTACTTATGGGAAGAAGCCTCCGAGCCTGCGTGAAGCAGACGGAAGGCTTCTTTTTATTCTGTAGTCGTTCAGTTAATGGATGAGCTTAAGGAAAGATTGCTCAATATAGGAGATGTCAGCCGATCCGACGATAGCATCGATGGTTTCGCCCTTCGGCGTAATGAAAAACATCGAGGGGAAGCCGTGGCTGCCGTAATTCGTATAGAGCTGATTCGATTGATCCAGCAGCACCGGATAGTCGATGCTATACTTCTCAACATAGTCGACGACCTCGGAGAATTCGTCCCGCTGAATGACATTAATGCCATAAACGTTAATGAATTCCTTGTATTTATCGTGCAGTTCGACGATTTTCGGAGCGTCTTCGTTGCAGTAAGGGCACCAGGAAGTGAAGAACAGAAGCACGGTCGGCTTTTCGGAATAACCGATGGTAACCTGGCTGAGGTTGCTCAGGTCTTGCAGGGTAATGGATTCGTCCAGTTGATAAGAGTATGCGGGAGAATAATTGTCATAAAATTGATAGATTAGAACGCCCATTCCGCCTATGGCAAGAAACAATAGAGCATAAGTGACCCAAAAGCGCAGCTTTTTCATGAATTACGCACCCCCGCCAGAAGATTGAAAGGCACTTTTACTATAAACGATTAAGGGAAGGAGATAACGGTTTTATATAACCATAACCATTTTCTCGAAGTTATTCAAAGCTTTCTCTGCACAGTGAGAATATAAAACTTTAAAATCTATATGTATTACGGCATCCCTACAATACAACTGCTAGCAGTATTTTTCAAAATTCATATGATGTGCCTAATACCATAATTGGTAACTCAAAGTTTTATAAAAAATATTTAGACTTAGTGCAACAAAGTTCCTTCACTAGTCATCCTATAGTATAAGTCAAAACTATTGTTGGCTACGTTTATACAAGAGTAATGAAATAAGTACGACTAATATAGTCGTACTTGCAGACTGATGAGGAGCTTCACAGTATTGATCAAAAAAAATAGCTGTTAGAGGTGTGATAATTTTGAATAAGTACTTTATTGTAGTAGCTATTTTTATTATGGGCTTTATGCTTCTTCATACTCCTCAATTAAGTTACTTGTATTTTTCTAGTATTGATATTGGTCTTATAGTTAAACGTGTACTAGATATACTCGGGTTGTTAATGATGCTATACGGAGTATATGCAATAATAAGGATTTGGCGTAAAGTTAATATGAATGAATCGTAAATAACAAAAGCGTTCTTTAATGGAGATGAACATCACTCCTAAAATTATGAAAGAATAATAGGCTTCATCGAATCAGTTATGATGCTTTATGCCCTATGCTTGAAATCTGCCAAACTTGCTGATACGTTAATAGAAATACTGGCTAAAAGAATGCGGGGAATGCAGGTATGAAGATATATGGAGCAATAGAAGGCGGAGGAACGAAATTTGTATGCGGCATCGGCACGGAGGATGGCACGATACAGGAGACAGTGACCATTCCGACGACTACGCCGGAAGAAACGATGAGCAAGGCGATGGCTTATTTCGCAGACAAAGGGGTTGAAGCGATCGGAATCGGGACATTCGGTCCCGTCGACGTGAACGTTGACAGTCCCACATACGGCTCCGTGACGAGCACGCCGAAGCCATATTGGAGTGGCTACGACATTGTGGGCTATGTGAAGCGCGTGCTCAACGTGCCTGTCGGCTTCGATACGGACGTCAATGCGGCGGCGCTGGGCGAGCTATTGTGGGGAGCGGCTGAGGGGCTGCGAAGCTGCCTCTATATGACAGTTGGCACTGGCATCGGTGCGGGAGCTGTCGCTGAGGGCAAGCTTGTCCATGGCCTCACGCACCCGGAGATGGGGCATATTATCGTACGCCGCCATCCGGAAGACCGATACGAGGGGAAATGTCCGTTCCATGGGGATTGCCTGGAAGGGCTTGCCGCAGGACCGGCCGTTGAGGCGCGTTGGGGTGTGAAGGCATCCGAGCTTGGCGTGGATCATGCCGCGTGGCGCTTTCAGAGCTACTATATCGCTCAGGCGCTCGTGAACTATATCTTGATTCTGTCTCCGGAGAAGCTGATTCTGGGAGGGGGCGTCATGCATCAGTCGCATCTGTTCCCCCTCATTCGGATGCAAGTAAAGGAGCTATTGAAGGGATATGTTCATCATCCTGCTTTGGATCAAGAAATTGAGAGCTACATTGTAAAACCTGGTCTTGGCGACAAGGCGGGGATTAGCGGTGCACTAGCGCTGGCTGTGAAAGCGGCGGAAGCTCTAGAAGTCTAGCGAGCGTATAGAAGGAAAATAGGGATAACGAAGATGTTCCAGCATATAGCATATCGATACCGTCTTGATTCCGGCCATAGACATTGATAGAGCAATGAAGTGGTAGGAGACATCCTAGTTTGCATTCTTCGATCCCGATGGCAACGCTTAGGAAGTATGCGAGTATTGAAAAGGTTCATGCCGTTGAAAATAAAGAGCAATAATAAGCCTCCATGTCTGCAAATGAATGCGGAACGGGAGGTTTTTGCATGTCATAGAGGGCTGGTGAGGGAAGCAGAGCAGATGCTTGGCAAGCCTATTATACGCGGAAGAGCAGTTCCGCTAGCCGGTCTGCTGCGGCTGATGTGGATATGGCCTGAGCCTCGGCCAGGTCATATACACGGGACAATGTGCCGGAGATTGTCTCCACATTGCGCTTGGCCTCCGCCGCATCCCCTCCGCCAAGCTCGGAAGCAGTCACGATAATGCCGCCCGCATTAATGACATAGTCCGGGGCGTACAAAATACCACGCTTCTGCAGCTTGACGCCATGGCGTTCCTCCGCCAGCTGATTATTGGCGGCACCCGCAACAATTCGGCAATTCAGCCTGCCGATAGCCCCGTCGTCCAGCACGCCGCCAAGCGCGCAGGGGGCGAGCACATCGCATGGCACAGCTAGTATCTGGTCGGGCCGGGAGACGGATGCTCCCAACTCCTTCGCGGCCATTCGAACCCGTCCGGCATCAATGTCCGCTACCGTGAGCCTGGCTCCGGCATTCTTCAAATAACGGCATAGGTGATAGCCTACCTTGCCTAACCCTTGAACGGCTACACTTCGATGTTGTAGCGACTCGGAGCCGAAGAGACGCTTCAGCGATGCCTGGATGCCGAGAAATACCCCGTACGCGGTCATCTTGGCGGTCAGATCGCCGACCGCTCCAAGCGAGCCGCTCACGTCCGTGACGAAGGTTGTCTCTTGCCGAACCGTATCCATGTCTGCCACGGTTGAGCCCAGGTCCATGCCGGTAATGTATTGCCCTTGCAGCTTCTGGATATGCTTTCCTAATGTACGAAACAGCGCCTCGCGAGGACCGGCATCCGGAGAGTCCAAAATAACGGCCTTGCCGCCTCCATAAGAAACTCCAGCTAGCGCGGATTTGTAGGTCATGCTCCGGGCTAGCCTGAGCGCGTCTTCGACGGCTTCCTTGTCGTTGGCGTATTGCCGTATCCGGCAGCCGCCAAGCGCAGGGCCGAGCCTCGTATTATGAATGGCGACGATGGCTTTGAAGCCGATTGACCGGTCCTGCAGGAATAGCAGTTGTTCGTATTCGTCCCTCCATGCGTCCATTCTCCCGCCCCTTTCGAATCCGGCATGCTACAGCTTATTCCGGCGGGCGGAACCCGGATTGGACACAGAAGACCAGGGGGCTAAGGGGACGGTTCTTTGTTGGGAGAGTGGGTCAACGTACAGTAGCGAAATGTTTAAATAGTAATTGGCTGTGCATACATTGGACGAAGCTGCGATCCATGATTATTCTATAGATCTGATTGTTCTATGTTCGAGAGAAGGAGTTTGTGCGATGGTATCATTCCTCTTAACCGTGAAGCGCCTGCTTAGCGCGCTATGGCGGGCATTCAAGCTAAAAAATTTTCAGGCCTTGTTTATATTGGTTGTTGTGATGCTAATATCGGGCACCGTGTTTTTCGTCAGCAACGAAGGGCTGTCCATCGTGGATGCGCTATATGTCTGCGTCTTGACGCTTAGTACGGTGGGGCATCCGACATTCGAGCCGCAGACGATGCTGGGCAAGGTGTTCATGATGCTCTACGTTGTTGTAGGAACCGGATTGTTTCTTGGCCTGATCGGCTATATTGCCTATTCACTGATCAAGCAGCCGGACCGCAAAACAGGGGACGAGGAGGGCAAATAAGGCCGCTTCTATAAAAAGCGTACTCCCATATGAATTTTTCGGTGTTTCCTCTGATAGATTAGGAGCTTTACAATGTAGGTGCATCCTATTCTATCCATGAGAGGAGTAAGTTGATGTGAGAAGAGCCAGGTACGTGATAGGACTTGCTATGGCAGCTCTGCTGCTGGTGATGTCGGGCATGATCCCGCCGCCGGTCAGCGCATCGGCAAACGGAATCATCAAACGGGTGTACACAGACAAGGCCAGGTATGACCCTGGCAGCGTGGCGACCATCAAGGTCGAGCTTGACAATAAGTCCGGGAGCTCATTCAGCGGCAATGTCAATCTGGAAATCTATCATCTGGAGACGCAAGTGTATACCCATGTCTCGCCTGTTTCCCTGCCGAACGGCAATTCAACGACCGTAACCTTTACTTGGACAACACCTAGCACCGATTTCAAAGGATATTTTGTGAAAGTTGCTGCGGGAGCCTCCACCGGCGCGACAGCGATTGACGTTTCCAGCGACTGGACAAGGTTCCCGCGGTACGGCTACATCACGGAGTATCCGTCCGAATCTCCGGCAGTGACGGAAGCGCGTGTGAAGCAAACGATAGAAGACTATCATACGAATGCCTTCCAGCTCTACGACTGGATGTGGCGACATGAGAACAACATCAAGAGAACGAATGGCGTAATCGATCAATCCTGGACGGATTGGAGCGGCAAGCATACGATGTATTGGCCGACAATCCAGAACCTCATCTCATCCATGCACCAATACAATGCGGCAGCGATGCCCTACACCATGACGTATGCCGCGCTTCACAACTACCAATCCATCTCCGGAGTAAGCCCTGAGTGGGCGATGTACTCCGACCCCGCGCACGCGAACCAGCTTGGTTTCGACTTCGACGACAACAACCCTGACACATGGCTTTGGCTCTTCAATCCTGCAAGCCTCGGCTGGCAGAATTATATCTACGGACAGTACCGGGACATGATCGAAACAGCCGGCTTCGACGGCATTCATCTGGACCAGATGGGAGAGCGGGCAGATCCGTATGATTACGACGGCAATGTAATAGACCTGGACAACAGCTTCTCCGGCTTTATCAACAATCTCCGAGGCAATCTCGACAGCAACGGCATGTCGGACAAGGTGCTGACCTTCAACAACGTGGATGGCGCAGCTGACGGCTGGGCATTCGACGATGTCACCAAGAATGCCGATTATGATTTTACTTACACCGAGATTTGGGGACATGCAAGCGATTATATCGATTTGAAAGCGCTGATCGACAAGGCTAAGCGCAACAATGGACAAAAGGCCGTTGTTCTGGCGGCCTACATGAACTTTGAGGAAAATACCGGAACCAGGTATGAGGCGGAATCCGCCATCCTGAATGGCGTGTCCGTGAATAACAACCATCCGGGATACACGGGAAGCGGATTTGTAGACGGCTTCGGAGATACAGGCGATTATGTCGAGTTCTCCATCACGGTGCCGGAGGAAGGCTGGTACGGCCTTGTATTCCGTTATGCGAACGATACGGGAACGAACAACACGCGCAGCCTGTATGTGGATGGCAATTTCGTCAAGCAGGTTGGCAACTTTCTCGATCAAAGCAGCTGGGATACGTGGAAGTTTGATGCATCGCATACGGTGTGGCTGACGGCGGGTGCGCATACCGTTCGGCTGGCGAAGGAAGCTGGAGATACGGGCTTTATAAATTTGGACAGCCTGACGCTGGGTACCTTTGATGAGGCTTCCGTACGACTGACAGGCGCAGCGATTGCGGCCGCAGGCGCCTCACGCATCGAGATGGGCGAGGGTGACCAGATGCTCGGCCATCCGTACTTCCCGAACCGAGCCAAGCAAATGCGCAACAGTCTAAAGGAAGCGACGAAGAACCAGTACAATTTTATTACCGCCTATGAGAACCTGCTCTACGACAAGGATGTGTTCAATACCGATTCCGGCAGCCAATTCGTGGAGATTGCCGGACAGCCGGTAACCGGCGATGGTACGCCGGGCACGATCTGGCATTTCATGAAGCAAAGCGATGATTACAATATCGTGCATCTTCTGAATTTGAAGAACAGCACGGACACGGATTGGCGCAATTCCGATCAAGCTCCGACAACCCTGACCAATTTGCAGACTAAGGTATATCTCGGCAGTCAAGAATCGGTATCGGGCGTATATCTGGCGTCGCCGGACATCGCGCTGGGCGCTACTCAGTCGCTAAGCTACACGACAGGGACGGACAGCAAGGGCAACTATGTTTCCTTCACCATACCGTCGCTCCAATATTGGGACATGATCTACATGAAGCGCAGCTTCACGGCCCCTGTCGACGACATCTATGAGGCGGAGCATGCGGTGAAAGTAGGCGTAGGAGTCAATACGAACCATGCGGGTTATACGGGAGACGGCTTCGTCGATAATTTTTCCGATAATGACGGTGTGACCTTTACCGTATCCGCTGCCCAGGATGACGATCAAGTGCTGCGGTTCCGCTATTCCAACGGCGGCTCCAATGCGACGCGGGATATATTCGTAGACGGCAATTATGCCGGCACCATTGCTTTCCCTTCCACGGGAGGCTGGGCCTCCTGGTCCTATGCTGAGCTGACCGTGCCGCTGAAAAAAGGTGTTCATACCATTACGATCTGGAAGAACGCCGCCAACACAGGCGCAATTAATCTGGATCACCTTGATCTGGACAAGACGTATGTCTGGCAGTTTGACCGGCAAATCGCGACGGTTCCTGCGGGTTACAGAATCACGTTCCGGACAGGCGCCTCAGGCTGGGTGCACCAGGGCGTCGATAATTGGAACAATGTCGGCGACTTCCAGATGATGCCGAATGGATCGGGCCAAGCGGGGGCTACCCATGAGATTTCCGTCGGTCCGTTTTCAGCCGGCACAGCCGTCGACTTCACCTTCCTATGGGATGATAACGGCAACGGTGTTCTGGAGCCAAGCGTTGACCGGTGGGAAGGAACAGACTTCCAAATTGAGGTGCAGTAACCGCAGAGCAGGTGGAGCGGCGCTGTATTCATGGCATCCGCTCCAACTTTCATAACCATTTCATGAAAGGCAGGGGGATATGATGATCATGCCGTATGCCGTACAGGCACGGATAAGAAAAAGCCTGGTTACCTTGCTTGCCGTTGCATTATTTTGTACTACGTTCCTGTTCACGTTCGCAACGCCTGCGCTCGCCTATGTCGGTGCTCTTGGCAATGTCACAGGGGCAGTCGCATCCGGCGACTCCTTGACGCTGACGATAGACAACGGCGCAGAGTCTAATGACGACATTCTCATCTTCGATGTGCTGCAAGAGGATATTGTGAAGGTTTCTTATCGTCCCAACAACATATCGCCAAGCGATGATACGCCCATGATTGACCCGAACAAAACATGGGGAGCAGTCGGGGCGGCGATCGACACGACAGGCGATCCGATTACCATCACGACTTCCAAGGTGAGAGTAGAGATTGCCAAAACGCCCGCTCGCGTAACCATCAAGAAGGCGGATGGCACCACGCTTCTATGGGAGCCGGCGGCGGGAGGCGTCTTCTATGACGGCGTCCGCTTCCAGCATGCGGCTGGACATAACATCTATGGCATTCGAAGCTACAATGCGAACGAGGAGGCTCCGGATTTGCTGCGCAACAGCAGCAACCACCCTGCGCATGCCGGCCATCAAGGCGATTCGGGCGGTCCGTTCATATGGTCGACGGCAGGCTACGGCATACTTGTCGACAGCGACGGCGGCTATCCCTATACGGATACGACCGGCAAGCTGGAATTCTATTACGGCGGAACGCCGGAAGAGGGCAGGCGTTATACGAAGTCCGATGTAGAGTATTATGCTATCGTCGGCAGTCCGAAGGAAATTATGTCCGGCTTCACGGAAATTACCGGCAAGTCTCCGATGCTTCCGAAGTGGTCGCTGGGCTTCATGAACTTCGAATGGGGAACGAACCAGACGGAGATGACGGACATGGTCGACACCTACAGGGCGAAAAATATTCCGCTCGATGCATACGGTCTTGACTATGACTGGAAGAAGTATGGGGAGACGAACTATGGCGAATTCACATGGAATACGTCCAATTTCCCGGATTCCAGCTCAACGGCTCTGAAGGATGATATGGATGCCAAAGGGATCAAGATGATCGGCATTACGAAGCCGAGAATTGTAACGCGCGACGCAGGCGGCAACCGGACGACTCAATACAATGATGCTGAGGCTGGAGGGTACTGGTATCCAGGCCACAGTGAATATGCGGATTATTTTATCCCCGTATTGGTTCGTAGCATTGATCCTTATAATGCCGGGTTGAGGTCCTGGTACTGGGACCAATCTGTAGACGCCTATAACAAGGGCATTGTGGGCTGGTGGAACGACGAGACGGACAAGGTGTCCTCCGGCGCCGCTCAGTGGTGGTTCGGCAACTTCTCTACGACGCATCTGTCGCAGGCGATGTACGAAGGGCAGCGCGCCTATACGGACCAGCGGGTCTGGCAGACAGCGCGAACGTTCTATCCGGGCGCCCAGCGCTATGCCACGACGCTGTGGTCCGGCGATATCGGGGCGCAATTCCATAAGGGAGACAAGGTGGATTGGGCATCCGGCATGCAGGAGCAGCGCACAGTGATGCTCTCGTCGATTAATAACGGGCAGCCGAAGTGGGGCATGGACGCAGGCGGCTTCAATCCGTCCGACAGCAATCCGAGTCCCGAGCTGTACGCGAGATGGCTGCAATTCTCCGCTTTGACGCCGGTCTTCCGGGTTCATGGCAATTTGAACCACCAGCGCCAGCCGTGGTACTACGGCAATACGGCGGAGGAAGCGGCGAAGGGTGCGATTCAGCTTAGATACTCGCTTGTTCCTTATATGTACGCTTATGAGAGAAGCGCGCTCGACACAGGGCTTGGCCTGGTCAGACCGCTGCTGTTCGATTATCCGAATGACCCGGCGGTCAGTAATTATACGCAAGCCTGGATGTTTGGCGACTATTTGCTGGCGGCTCCGGTCGTCGATCAGAATCAGACGGTCAAAGACATTTATTTGCCGGCCGGCACATGGATCGATTATTTCCGAGGCACAGCTTATACGGGGGGACAGACGATCAAGTATCCGGTCAACGCGGAGACCTGGTCGGATATTCCGCTATTCGTGAAGAAAGGGGCAATCATTCCATCCCAGAAGCCGCAAGACTATATCGGCCAAAGCCCGGTAACGGAGGTGGATGTCGATGTGTTCGCAGACAGCGCGGCAACCAGCTTCACCTATTATGACGATGACGGCTCCACTTATGATTACGAGAGCGGAACGCACTTCCAGCAGACGATGACCGCACAGGACAATGGGGCAGGCGGTGTCAGCTTCCAGCTTTCGGCGAAATCCGGCACTTATACCCCTGAAGTGCAATCTTACATGGTGAAAATTCACGGCAAAGCTGGCACAGGCGTAACAAGCAACGGAGCGGCTCTGACGCCATATGCCGATCTGGGCGCGCTTCAGGCAGCGGCCGGAGAGGGCTGGGCGACAGGCAAAGATATCTATGGCAACGTTACGTACGTGAAAGTAGCGGCTGTCAGTACCTCCGCCAAAAACCTTGTCGTCAGCGGCAGCGCGTCTGTTGCGGCGACCGGCGTGAAGCTGGAAGCGGAGAACGGCTCGCTTTCGGGCGATTCGACCGCGACCAAGGCAAAGGCGAACAACAATCATGCCGGATACTCCGGCACAGGCTTTGTGGACGGGCTGGATCAAGCGGGCGCTGGCGCGACGTTTTACGCCGATGTGAAGGCGGGTGGAGATTATAGTGTAGATATCCGCTATGCGAACGCGACAGGCTCGACGAAGACGCTGAGCATCTATGTGAACGGCAAGCGCATCAAAGCGGCAAGCCTTCCGTCACTTGCGAACTGGAGCACTTGGTCGACAGTGGGCGAGACGATCCCGCTTGCTGCCGGACGAAACGCTATTACATTCAAATACGACAGCGACGCGGGAGATACAGGCAGCGTCAATCTGGATTACATTACGGTGCCGTTCTATCCGGCTGTAGGGAAATACGAGGCCGAGAGCGCCGAGCTATCCGGAGGCGCAGCGACGAACAAAAACCACCTCTTCTACACAGGCGAGGCGTTCGTGGACGACATCACGACGGTTGGGGCAGGGGTGAAGTTTACGATTGACGTCCCGGCTGCAGGCAACTACCAGGTTGCGCTGAGATATGCGAACGGTACGGGCAGCGCCAAGACGCTTAGCACATATGTCAATGGAACGGATGTCGCTCAAGCGTCGCTGCCTAGCCCCGGCAGCAGCTGGGATGTATGGCAGGATGCTGTCCAGTCGCTGGCTCTGAATGCCGGAACGAATACCATTGCGTATCGTTACGATGCCTCTGACAGCGGCAATGTGAACCTGGACCGGCTGCTCGTCTCGGCAGCTGCTATCGGAACGGTTGAGTCCGAACGGAATTTGCTCGATAATCCCGGCTTCGAGCGAGAGACGGCTTACGCCGGCAATTGGACGGAATGGCATCCGACAGGGCAGGAGGTTGCCTACGGCATAGACAGCGGCTCCGGCTCGAATCCGCCGGCTTCAGCCTGGACGGAGGACAAGCGGGCGTTCTTCTATTCGGCGGGCGCGTACAAGCAGAGTATTCATCAAGTCATCAACGTGCCGGTGAACAACAGCCTGTATGAGTTTGAGGCCAGGGTTCGCCTGCAATATGCGAGCCCGACAACCGCAAGAGCGGAGATTGCCGGATACGGCGGGTCGATGCTCACGCAGGACATCCCGAACAACGGGGAGTGGGCCTATATTAAAATCAGCAATATCAATGTTACAAACGGTCAGATTGACGTAGGCTTCTACGTGGATTCCCCTGGCGGCACCGTCCTTCACATCGACGATGTGCGTGTGACGAAGCAGTAGGGAGAGCCGATTCCGTTACTTGTTCTTCAAGGATCGGCGGAAGCCATAGAAGGCGGTTTTAACAGATGCAGCTCAGCTTAATTAGCGGGGGAGCTCCATTGACGAAACGTCGTCTGTTCAGTAGTGGACCATAAAGAGGGCAGCTCCAGGTCGTTGGCGATCTGGAGCTGCCCTCTTAGCATTCTTAGTGGTGAGTTGCACGTCTATTTCATCGTTTGTGACGATTCTGAGCATTTAGCGTTGCACAGCACCACTATTTTCGAGTGCCAGCAGTTTCGATGCGATTAGTGGTGTGTGGCACGACTAATTCATCCTCTATGGCGAATCGGTGCATTTAGCGTTGCACAGCACCGCTATTTACGAGTTTCAGCACTTTTGAGGCGATTAGTGGTGTGTGGCACGACTAATTCATCCTCTATGGCGAATCGGTGCATTTAGCGTTGCACAGCACCGCTATTTACGAGTTTCAGCACTATTGAGGCGATTAGTGGTGTGTGGCACAACTAATTCACCGTGTGCGATGATTTCGAGCATTTAGCGTTGCCCTACACCGCTATTTCGAGCAGTGATCGACTATATGCAAGGATTAGCGATGCAGAGGTAAACCCCGTAAAGTCGTTACTCCGTTCGGAAGCTCTAAGTCTAGCCTATCCTAACCTAACCTAACGTACGGCTCTCTCCTGATATTCACCAGGGGGAATGCCGAAGTGCTGCTTGAACACATAGGAGAAGTGCTTGACGCTCAAATAGCCGACCTTCTCGGCGACATCGTATACTTTCTCGGCAGGCCTCATCTGAAGAAGCTGGGCTGCTCGTTCCATGCGGATTCGAGTCAGAAATTTGATATAGGGCTCCAGCGTGTTCTGATGGAACAAACTGCTCAGGTAGCCGGGCGATACGCCGAGCTTCTCGGCGATTAATGCCAGACTGAGCGGCTCCGCATAATGCGCGAGAATATATTCCTTCGCTCTCTTGACAATCTCATGCTCGCTGCCGTCCGTCTCCTGCACAGCAGACTCTTTCTGAGGCGTGTTATAGAGCGATTCTATCATTCGCTCGTAGAGCTTTGCTGCTTCCTCGGGACGATAGAGCTCTTGGGTCAAGGCTGTATCTCTCAGGAGCAGCAAAGCCGCAGCCGTCTGATGCTGGCGCTTCTCCTTCGGCATCGTCTCGGCCAGCACTTGCAGCAAGCAGGCGCCAGTCCGAAGGACGCTGCGCCGGTCGGCAGTGCCCGCTGCTTCCGCAAGCGAAAGCAGTGAAGCATAGAGTTGGGCATAGCGGCCCTCCAGCATAGCGCGATGGACAGCGGCAACGGTCTGCTCGGCTTGATTCCCCGTCTGCTCGTCAGACGCGTCCGGGGCGCCGTCCTCGGTTGCAAGCAGCGCGTCTTCGCCGGCAATCAGCTTGCGCCAGAGCGCCTCTCTAGCTAACCGGTAGGACTGTCCGAGCTGAAGCACCTCCATCTCGGAGGAGCCGACGGATCCCCACAGCTGCAGGCCGGTCATCTCCTGCACAGCGGCGGACAGCTTCCCGAATATGGCGGCGCAGCGCTGCCGGACATTTGCTGCGTCTTCGCCTGGCACGAGCAGCGCGGTTCGCTGCTCGTTGTCACTGAACAGCACGATGCTGGGGCTGTCTGAGGCAGCCAGTTCTGCGCAGGTTTGATGGACGATGTAACGGAACAGGACCAGATCGGTAGGGGAGATGTCCCGCTCCAGCAGCTGCCCCTCATCCAGATCCACAAGCATGATGGCCCCTTCGGCCTCAATCAGGCTGATTTTCAGGCGGTGAAGGAGAGGGTACAGCAGCTTGATCTCCATGTTGTTATCGGAGATTAACGCGTGGAGGAAGTTGCGCGCAATTTGCCCGCGAGATTGCTCCGACAAGACAAGCAGGGATTGAAGAGCAGCTTGCTCAGCCCGTTCCGCTGCCAGTTCCTTCGCCATTTTATCCAGGACGGAGACCAGCTCCTCATTCACGATAGGCTTCAGCATATAGTCGTGAACACCGTATTGCATCGCTTCCTTGGCTAATGCGAATTCGTCATAGCCAGACAAGATTACCATCCTCGGGCGAGAGCCTCGCCCCGCTAGCTCCCGTGCGAGCTCCAGCCCGGTCATGATCGGCATCTTGATGTCGGTGACAATCAGATCATAGTCCTCTCCCTGTTCGAGCAGCTCCAGCGCTTCCCGGCCGTCGCCAGCCTCGCCGGCGCATATCCATTCACGATGAAGCGAGTTGACTTGGGCTTTCATATATTCTCTTGTCATGGGCTCGTCGTCTACGATAAGCAATTTGTACATGTCCAGACTCCTTTGCCGCATTAATAGGGTTGTTCTAAAGGGTGACCGAATAAGGAATAGCCAATACAACAACGGTTCCCTCATTCGGAATGCTGGAGACCGTCAAGCCGTATTCCTGTCCGTATTTGGCCTTGATTCTTTTGTTCACATTGACTAAGCCGATTCCCGTACGATTGCGTCTTGATGGGCTGGAATCCTCCAGCCTGTCTAGCCTGCCCTGCAGCTGGCGGAGCGTATCTTCATCCATGCCGGGGCCGTTGTCGCGAACCTCCAGCAGCAGTCGTCCGGGAGCGGCACGGGATGATACGGTAATCGTCGTCGGCTCCTTCTTCATCTCGCAGCCGTGCACGACCGCATTCTCGACAATGGGCTGCAGCAGCAGTGCGGGCACACGCAGTTGGAGCAGGGAAGGCTCGATTTCGATGCGATAGGTGAGCCTGCCCTCGTAGCGGCTGCTCTGGATGCCGAGGTAAGCATGGAGCAACTCCACTTCTTTCTGCAAAGGCATCTCTTTGTCCCATTGGGACATCCCGCGCAGTATGCTGCTGAGCGCGTTGATATGCTCGATGGCCTTCTCCTGCTTCCCCGATTGCATCGAGAGGCTGATCAGGTTCAAGGTATTGAAGATGAAGTGCGGCCTAATCTGGTTGAACAGCGCGTTAATTTGCGCCTCCTGCTGGAGCAGCTTGGATTCGTACACCTCTTTGACGAGAGCGGTATTCTCCTCCAGCATGCCGCCGATTCGCCCGACCAGCCGGTTGAACGCGGAGCCGAGATACCCCATCTCGTCCCGCCGGTCGCTCTGGAAGGTCACATCGAGCCGGCCCATCTCTACCTCCTTCATCAGCTTGACGATGGAGAGCAGCGGCTTCAGAAAATGCCGGATCAGCAGGATGAGGGCGACGAGCGCAATGAATGCGCCCCCGATGGAGAACAGCAATGCCCGATTGCGCGTCCCAATGGCGTCCTTGTTCATCTCGGAGACGGAGCCGACAGCGACAATCGTCCAGCCGATGCGCGGAATTTGCGCAGTATTGAGCAGATAGCCATTGGCGATCGATTCGGTGGACGACAGCGCGGACAAGGCGGTATCCTTGTGCGATTCGGCGGAGGCGTAGATGAATTCCCGGCTGGCATCCAGAATGTACAAGCCGCCGTCCCGGCCCATCTCCGCTCTCTCCAATATGTCGATGATGCCTTTATAATTGGCATCCGCTTTAATAACGCCCAGCACGATTTGGGTATTGCTGATGCTGCGAAGCTGCTTGACGACGGAGAATGTCCGCACGTTGCCGATGGTTCCGGCTTCGATGCCGCTGTCCGGCACAAAGATATACTCCTGGGTTGACAGCGCTTTCTTATACCAGTCGTAAGCTTCCATATCTTCATCGGGAATGACTTTTGTCGGCATGCGGGCGCTGGAGTAAATCTCATCGGTTACAACAGATACGCGAAGAATATCCTCGCGCGGATAGATCATAATCTCATCCAAAAACGACTCCACAAGCCGCCGTTTCTCCAGCTGGGCCAGCTCTGTACCGGGAGGAGACTCCTCAAGCGCTTGCATAATGCGGGCATTCCGGTACGGATAGAGCGTCAGCCGGTACAGATCGTCAAGATACGTATCAATATTGAGCGAGACCTGATCCAGAATTTGCTGGACCTTCTCAGAGGATTGTTGCTGGAAGTCGCGCGTATAGCGCGTGTAGGTGAGGTAGGACTCGAATAATACGGAGCTGAGCAGCAGCAGTCCGGTCATGGCGAGCAGCTTCGTCTTGATGCTCCATTCCCGGTAGCTTTTCATTCGGGAACCAGCCTTCATAGAAATCCTCCTTCATCCTAATTGTAGGGCTGCAATCAGCGTGCATGAATGAATCGACAGGTACGGCAGGATTCCGTTGCTTCTTCTTCATTGTATCGGACACCCCCCTTGCCTTGTAAAGACGATCTGAAAAAACCGTACCGCAATCATGATTTTCGGGTATTCCAACTCCGGTCCAATGCCCTTAAGCTAGACGTGTAGCACAAATACATCCTCGGGGGAGGAAACACAGTGATCCGCAAAAGGTTATTAAGTCTCATCAGCATCATGCTCGTTCTGGCGCTAGCCGCAGCATGCGGCTCAGGCAATACGAATGGCAACAATGGAAGCGCTTCAACTGCGGAGCCGACGCAGAGCTCTTCTTCGGAGCCGGCGGCAACGGATAAGCCGCAGGAGAAGGTGACGCTGAAGTTTTTTACAGGCAAGGTGGAAACAGTCGATCTTATGAACGAATTGATCGCGAAGTTCGAGGCTGAGAATCCCAACATCAAAGTGGAGCAGGAATATCAGAAGGATGCCAGCAATATGATCAAGGTCAAGTTCGCCTCCGGCGACATCCCGGATATTACGACCGTCTATGCGCAGGATTACGTCGACCAGGGCAAGTATCTGGATCTGTCGAACGAGCCGTTCTGGTCCCGCGTGCTGCCCGCAATCAAAGAGCTTAACACCGATATCAAGTCGGGCAAGCAGTACCGCGTAGCGACGAACATGACGATGGCGGGCATTTTCTATAACAAGAAGGTGTTTGAAGAACTTGGACTAAAGGAAGCCCACACATGGGAGGAATTCAAGAGCAACCTGCAGGCTATTAAAGAGAAACGTCCCGATATGACGCCGATGTTCCTCGCAGGCAAGGATTCCTGGACGCTCGGACACTTAATCGAATTTATGGCTCACGGTGTGATTAAGCAAAAGTACGGTGTGGGAGAGGCTCGCGCAGCGTTTATCAACAACGATGAGTCGAAGCTTCAGTTCGATGCGCAGGGCGGCGGAATCGAGGCGTTCGCCGGCAGGCTGCTGGAGCTGAAGGAAGCGGGATTGATTAACAAGGATGCGATTACCGCGACTTACGATAACCAGAAGGAAGCGTTCATCTCCGGCAAAGCGGCGCTGTTCAGCCAAGGCATGTGGGTGCTGGGCGACCTGTTGACGCTCAAGCCGGACATAGCGGGCGATATCGGATTTGCTCCGTTCCCGGCTATCGTAGACGGCACATCGCCGGTCACGTTGTCAGCGGAGGATTCGGTCTATGCGATTGCAGCGGAATCGAAGCATCCGGAGGAAGCTAAGAAATTCCTTGAGTTTCTATTCCAGCCTGACAATTTGAAGGTGTACAGCGAGTTCTTGAAGTCGCCGCCTGCCTTCACGGATGTTAGCGCGGATTGGGGTCCGCTTAAGGATCAGGCGGCAGCCGCGCTTGAAGCGGGTGTCAACATCGCCTTCACGGATACGCCGTCGGGCTTCTCCGGCGACGATGCGGGCCGCATGGTGCAGGAGCTGTTAGCCGGCAAATACAAGACATCGCTCGACTTTGCATCGGCGTATAAGGAAGCTTGGAACAAGGCTTGGGGCGCGACCAACAAGTAGGCGTTAGGGCAGCAGGAGGGAAAGGCAGGAGAGAGAAACCATGCGTGTAATGTTACACAAGATTCATAGCAAATTGCATCATTTCATGGCGGTCCCGGCGATCTTGCTCTTCGGTTTGTTCTTCTTATACCCGCTCACGCAGGGCATCGGGATCAGCCTGACCGATTCCAACGGCATAACCGCTCCGAACTTTGTAGGACTTCAGAACTTTATTGATTTCTTTAAGGATGACCGGGCGCGCGGAGACGTCTTGATTACGGTATACTTCGCGCTCGGCAGCGCTCCGCTGCTTAATCTGTTCGGACTGGCGTATGCGCTCTTCCTGGACCGGAAGCTGGCGGGCAGAGGCCTGGTTCGCGCCATCGTCTATTTGCCCGCGGTCATCAGTCCGCTCATTATGGGCTATATCTGGTACTTTATTCTGCAGCCGGAGCGGGGCTACCTGGCCCATGTGCTGAACGGCCTTGGACTCGGCTTCCTCGATGTGAACTGGCTGGGGGAAAGCACCTCGGCGCTTATCGTGCTCATTATTGTGAATGTGTGGCAGTACGTCGGCATGACGATGATTGTCTATCTTGCCGGGCTGCAGGGCATCCCCGCGGAGCTGTACGAAGCGTCGCGCATAGACGGGGCAGGCCGATGGACGACGCTGCGTTATGTCACGCTGCCGCTGCTGTATCCGTCGATCAAAATCAACGTCGTAACCAATATTATCGGCTCCCTGTCTGTGTTCGAGATTATCGTGGCGCTTACCGACGGCGGTCCGGGCTATGCGACAGAGTCGCTCAGCATCTACATTATGCGAATGCTGTACGGTAGCTTTACAGGCTATTCAACAGCAGTGGCGCTGGTCTTGTTCGTCATCATCCTAATTCCTGTCGTCTTGTTCCTGAGGATGACGAGAAAATCCGAATATGAGCTTTGAGAGGTTAACCGCTATGAAATGGGGACTATCTGCTACGGTCAAATATGCCATCGCCGGGATGATGGTGCTCATCTCGATCATCCCGTTCTACGTCTTGCTTTACTTATCGCTTAATACGCCGGCTGCGAGCGTCTTCGAGGGACTGTTCCTTGTACCGGATTTCTTCTTCGGCAACTTCGCCGAGGCTTGGGAGGGCTCCAAGCTGGGGCGGTCGATGGTCAATTCCGTCATTATTACATTCGGGGCGGTTGCGCTTGTCGTATTTGTATCCAGCTCTGCCGGTTACTCGATCGCACGTTTTCGCCATAAAGGAAATACGGCGATCTTCAACACGCTGCTGGCGTGCCTAATGATTCCGGCCATCATTATTACGGTGCCGCTGTATACGCTGATGAAATCGATCGGCGGCATTAATACGCACTGGGCGATGATTCTGCTGACGGCAGCCAATGCGCTGCCTCTGTCGGTCTTTCTGTATACGAGCTTTATTCGGGCGCTGCCCAAAGAAGTAGAGGAGTCGGCTGTCATAGACGGCTGCACCTATTTCACCGCCTTCTGGCGCGTGACATTCCATTTTTTGCGGCCGGTTACGTCGGCAGTCATCATTTTGACGGGACTAGGCATCTGGAACAATTACGGCCAGGCGGTCTTTTTCCTGCAAAGCCAGGATATGCGCACAGTGCCGCTAGCGGTATCGATGTTCTTCCAGACCTATGGCGCGAAGTGGAACCTGATGGCGGCCGCAGCCTTGATCGGGCTAGCCCCGGCTGTACTGGCATTCCTTGTATTCCAACGATATTTCATTAAAGGCATCACGGCGGGTGCGTTGAAAGGGTGAAGAGCGTGATAGACAATAGCTGCTTATGCGTAATACAAGATTTGTATCCCCTTAAGGCGCAATATGCAAGCGGGGAGATGGTGAGGCTTGCCATGGAGCTGGCGAATAGCTCCTCTGAAGCGATAACGGCGAGGGTGCGGTATGAGATTCGCGAGCTTGATCAAGTCATTGAGAACCATGATATTACGGTAGATATTCCGGCAAATGGGTTGTTCACGGTTGAGCTTGCGGCGGGGCCGTTCAAGGCCGAATTCACCGGTTATGGCATCGATGCCGAGCTGATGATTAACGACGTTGTCAAAGATCAAGCGTCCACCGCCTTCGACGTTGTCTCCGATTGGCGGCGTGCGACAAGGTACGGCTTTCTGAGCGACTTCGGCACAGAACAATCAGGAGATTCCGAAGACGTGAAGTGGATGTCGAAGCTCCATCTCAATCTGGTGCAATTCTATGATTGGATGTATCGACACGACGATCTGGTGAGCGGCGAGGACGTCTATACAGATCTGATGGGAAGAGCGGTCAGCCGCCGCGTAGTAGAAGAGAAGATTGCCCTGTGCCATGAGCATGGCATGAAGGCGATTGCTTACGGCGCTGTCTATGCTGCCAGCAAAGCTTTTGCAGAACAGCATCCCGATTGGCGGCTTTACACGAGCGCAGGCGAGCCATATGATTTTATCGGCATATTTAATATCATGAATATTTCGCCTAAGAGCCCGTGGCATGCCCATATCGTCTCAGAATACGGGAAGACGGTGGAACGGCTGGACTTTGACGGCATTCATATGGATACGTACGGTTTTCCGAAGACGGGCTGGTCGAGGCTTGGCGGCGTCAAGCGGCTGGAGCGGCTGGAGGAGCAGTTCCCTCTATTGATCGAATCAACTAGAGCGGCGCTATCGAAGCTGAAGGACGACATCTGTCTCATCTTCAACAATGTGGGCAATTGGCCGGTCGATACGGTCGCTCGTGCGAGCCAGGATGCGATCTACGTAGAGGTATGGAAGCCTTATGAGCGATATCATCATTTGCGTGAAATAATCGGGTGGGCGCAGCATTGTAGCGGGGGGAAACAGGTTATTCTGGCTGCGTATCTGAAGCCGTTCCGCGAGCTTGGCGGGCTTGGGGAGGAAGGCGCGGAGCATGCGTTCCGCTTGCTAAATGCCGTAGTTACGGCTCATGGCGCCTATCATTTGCTCCATGGGGAGAATGGCGGCGTGCTGACCCAAGGGTATTATGTCGATCATTCCAAGCTGCGCGAGGCATTCCGGCGCACGGTGAGAGACTATGCGGATTTCGGCGTTCGCTACGGCCATGTCACTCATGACGAAGGACTGAGAGACGTGTCCATGACGCATGCCGACGGCGACAACCTGGAGTATGCTTTCGAGGGCTTCCCGTACAGCACGTACGGAGAGGCGGGCAAGGTATGGACGGTCATTCGGGAGCGTCCGGATTTGAAGCTGGTTCACTTCATCAACTTTCTGTCGGCAACGGATGATTGCTGGAATGAGGCGAAGGTAGCTCCGGAGCCGCTTCAGGGACGAACCGTAACGGTTGCGATCGACGGCGAACTGGAGTCCGTGCTGCTCGCCAGCCCGGATGCTGGGAACGGCCGCGCTATTCCGCTGGAATATACAATAGTGGCGACACCGCGGGGTTATGCGGCTGTAATCGAATTGCCGGTCTTGCTATATTGGGATGTCCTGATTATCAAAATGAAGGGCATGGCGGCGTAAGCGAGGATAAGCTGCTGCATCAGCTGGGCTTTTATTCAAACCCGTAAGGGAACCCGCAAATGGACAACACCGCGGCTGCGGTCCAAAATGATGTGCAAAGACGCTTTCAAAACCACCGCAAGTGGCTCTGGAAGCGTCTTCTTCTATGTCTATTCAGGGTTAGAGCGGGAGATGGATATATGACTTTTGAAATAGCTACTTGGAGGGCTGACTGGTTTGCGCTTTCCTCAGCTCGTTCATCATGGCGATAAGCGCATTGAAGCTCGGACGCATGGCAGCATCGGAGCCAAAATTGAGCACGATATGGGTATCGCTTGCAGGATCGTAGTGAAGATGGGCGGCTGTAATGCCGAGATGTCCTCTTAGTCGGGGGTAACCCCGCAGCAGAAAAAACAATCCCTCGAAACGGATCTCCATCATCCCAAGTCCATAATAGATGCCGGGACGGAACCGATAGGGGAACGCAGCTATTTGCTGCAGCGTGGAGGGGGCGATCAGTTTTCCGCCATGGAGCGCTTTGCTGAAGGTGAGCAGATCATCCGTCGTGGACACGATTCCTCCCCCTGACCAGTCGCAGCTCAGGCTGTTCAGGCCGCTTATGTCGCGTCTTTTGAACCAGAGTGGAGAGATGGGGGGAGCCGGCACATTCATGGGCTCGGTATGGAACATCAGATAGGTGTCTCTCAGCTCCAGAGGCTCAAAAATTTGCGTACGAAGAAGGCTGCCGTAAGGGCTGCCGGACACCTTCTCGATGAGCTGCCCCAGCAGGATATAGCCGGTATCGGAATACAAGTACTGCTTGCCTGGCGGTCCTGCCGACCTCTGGCGCTCCCTTGTAAATGCAATGAGGTCGGATGGGTGCCATAGCCGCTCCGTATCGGATAAGATGCTGTCGGCGAACGGCCGACCGCTGGTGACAGGACCTTCAAAATAATCGCCGATTCCCGATGTATGACTAAGCAGGTGGCTGACCGTCACGTCAGAGGCATAGTCGCGTCCCTGGTGCAGGAACAGTCCCCTAAGCTCTCCTTGCTCAAAATAAGCGGCGATGCGATCATTTAATCCGATACGCCCCTGATCAGCCAACATGCCTATAATCGTCATTGTAAAAAGCTTGCCGATGCTGGCGATATGATAGGGTCCGGCTGTGTCTGGAAAGCGATAGTCGATGCCCAGTGCGGGAGAGCAGATCCGTGCTTGAATCTCGGCGGCGTGACCTTTTGGTACGCCAATTCCCTTTTGCTCATACTTTCGGAACATGTGGTCCAGCCGCTGGGCAAGCTTGAGATTGTTTAATGAGGTTAATCCTGTTTTTGCTGTCATTCCGCAACCTCCTGTCGTTCTTTTTCTGATCCCTAATAGATATATTGCTAATAGCGGTAATTGATTACTGCGGCAATCGGGACGAAACGGCGGTGAGGGGATGGAGCATGTCATCTTGGGTCTGTTGATGATTCAAAGCCAGACATTGTACGAGCTGCATCAAAGCTTTACGCGGGGAATCTCCCTGTTCTACAGCGCGAGCTACGGCAGCTTGCAGACGGCGCTGAAGAAGCTGCTGGACAAGGAACGGGTCGCTTGCGAGGAGCTTGTAGAGAACGGAAGGCTTAAGAAGGTGTATCATGTGCTTCCGCAAGGACGTGAAGAATTTTTTCGCTGGATGCAAGGTGAGACGCCGGGTCATAAGCTGGAAGTAGCGGCATTGTCGAAGCTGTTCTTTCTTGGACATGTGGAGCATGCGTTGGACAAGCGGAGTATCGTAGCCGAGATCATGGACAAGCTGGAGCAGGAACTGGCTGGCTTGGAGCAGATGGAACGAGAGTTGGTGGGAGGAGAAGTGCCCGAACGGTACCGCGATATCTTCCGGTATCAGCTGTTGACGTTGAATTACGGACTCGGAGCGCATCGCTATGCCAGGGATTGGTTCGGAAGGCTTAGGGAGGAATTGTAGGAATTGTAACCGAGTAAGTCTGGGGGATAGGTGCAAATTTACGGGACATCTTCGAATGTTTCTACTATTTTACACTTATTTGTGGTATCCTTAGACGCTATACACGATAACAACACATACTAGTGTTCAAATAGGAGAACGACAAAAATGAATTTTCAAGAACTGAATCTGATTCAGCCCATTCTGCAAGCCTTAAGCAAAGAAAACTACACCGAGCCTACGCCGATTCAGGAGCGCTCGATTCCGTCCGTGCTGGCGGGACGGGACCTGCTCGGATGCGCGCAGACAGGGACAGGCAAGACGGCAGCATTCTCGCTGCCGATGATCCAGCTGCTGAGCGGCAGCATGGAACGCGCAAAGAAAAACCGCCCGATCCGCGGACTGATTCTGTCGCCGACAAGAGAGCTGGCGCTGCAAATCTCGGACAATATTCAAGCCTATAGCCAGTTCACTCAGGTGAGCTGCCTTGCTATCGTAGGCGGTGTCTCCCAGAGCGGCCAAGAACGTGCGCTCGCTCAAGGCACCGATATTCTGATTGCTACGCCTGGCCGTCTGATGGATCTTCTGAATCAGAAGGTCATCAGCCTGCAAGCAGTGGAGATGCTGGTGCTGGACGAAGCGGACCGCATGCTCGACATGGGGTTCATTAACGACGTCAAAAAAATTATTGCCAAGCTGCCGGCTAAACGCCAGACGCTGTTCTTCTCGGCTACGATGCCGCCGGAGATCGCTCATCTCGCGGACAGTCTGCTCACGGACCCGGTCAAGGTGGAAGTGACGCCAGTATCGTCCACGGTAGAACGCATTCATCAATCCCTCTATCTGGTTGACAAGGAGAACAAGCAGTCGCTGCTGAACGAGCTGCTCGCGGATCAGTCGATCGTATCCGCGCTGGTGTTCACGCGCACGAAGCATGGCGCAGACCGTGTAGCCCGCGGGCTGAACAAGCAGCGGATTACGGCACAGGCCATTCACGGCGACAAGTCGCAAAATGCGCGCCAGAACGCGCTGAGCAACTTTAAGAGCGGTGCAACCCGTGTGCTCGTAGCGACGGATATCGCGGCAAGAGGAATCGATGTGGAGGAGCTGTCTCATGTCATCAACTTCAATCTGCCGAACATTCCGGAGACCTATGTGCATCGTATCGGGCGGACAGGCCGCGCAGGTCATGACGGAACGGCCATCTCCTTCTGTGAGAAGGATGAGCTCCCGTATCTGAAGGATATCGAGAAGCTGATCAAGAAGAAGATCCCTGTTGTTCAGGATCATCCCTATCCGATGAAAGGAGCCGCTCCTGCAGCAGCAGAGCAGGGCTCTTCGAAACCGGCAGCTGCTGCTGAATCCAAGTCTGATCAAGGAGGCGCAGGAGGCAGCTCCAAGTCTCGCCGGAGAAAGAACAAGCCGCAAGCAGCGGAAGCAGGATCAGAAGCAAGTGCAGCCGGTCAATCCAAGCCGCAGAATAAGCCGCAATCCGGGGAAGTCCGGCAGCTGGAGAACAAGCCGAGCCGCTCCAATGGACCAAAGCCGCAGGAGAAGAAGGAGCAAGCGAGGCCGCAAGGGCAAGCCCCTGCGAAGCCGAGCCAGCCTCGGGGTGACCGTCCTCGCGAGGGTCAAAACCAGCGGCAAGCGGGCAAGTCGGCTAGAATGCAGCAGCAGTCGAAGAAGCCGACTTCAGCTGACCGTTATGCGAAGCCGCAGCTGCGTCAAGAAGTACACCAGGAGTCGGGCGCGGTTATATCGATTCTGCCTTCGCCGTGGTCGTCTTTCTCATCCAAATCGAAAAAGTAGCTTGTCTCGTTACTTGGCTGCTCGAAATATCCATAACAAAAAGCATTTGGGTTGTACCCAAATGCTTTTTTGTCATATCTCGGAGTGAAATGACGGCAGGGATAGATTCTTTAAGCCGAATTACTCGGCTTGCAGCTCCTTCGTGCGGCGGCGCGGTCGCTCTTAAGCCGAATTTTCCGGCTTGGAGCTCCTTCGTTCGGCTGCGCGGTCGCTCTAAGCCGAGTTACTCGGCATGCAGCTTCTTCGCATGGCTGCGCGGTCGCTCTAAGCCGAATTACTCGGCTTGCAGCTCCTTCGTGCGGCGGCGCGGTCGCTCTAAGCCGAGTTACTCGGCTTGCAGTTTCCTCGAGCGTTTCTATGCTGGCGAACAAATCTTTAGCAGCTTATCATTTGTCCGATTTGAAACAAATCAAGGAGCTTTCTTCGTCTATCGTAGCATAGGGGGGATAAGATGAGAAAACCGGTTTGGCTGGCGATGGTTATGTTAACTTACTGGCTTCTGCAGCCCGGTCAAGCGATGGCTCTTACTTGCGTGGAGCCTGGTCCAATCGATCAGCGGTATGAGACATATGATGGAGTCATTGTGGCGAAAGTGTTGAATGTAAAAGCGGGCAAGGAGGAACATACCATTCAATTGGAGGTTAAGCAAAGCTTCAAAGGGATCGAGGTTGACCGCTTAACGATTTTGGAAGATCGATATTGGGAGAAGGACAGCCGCGAGAGCAAGGAAGGCGAGGAGTATTTGTACTATTTGAAAAATATCGATAGTCATTGGGAGAATCAGCTTTGCTCACCTACCGTAAAATTATCATTGGCTGATGCAGAGTTGGATTACTTAAAAGATAAGGAGCTTCAACTCCAACCAGCAAGCGAGCTGTCGACTGTAGAGGCATCACATGCCCCTGCAGCTACGGACACGACGGGAGATGACGCTCAGAGCCGTCCGATTGCAAACGGATCGGAATTGGGGCAGTCATCAGATTCCGGGATGAGCACTTCAGCCGGACTGATGGTCGGCTTGATTGCAGCCATAGCCGTTATTCTAGTTGTTGTACTGCTGGGAATGAGAAGAAGGAAATAAGCGATTGACTTTTCTGTCAGAAAATTTATAATAATCAGTAATTATATGGGTGTGTAACTGGCGAGAACGTAGATCACTACGGGGGAGCACATCTGTCATACAAGCCGTTCGCCTGGGCAAAGCATTTGATCATGGATCGAATGCTTTTTTATGTTCAAAGGAGCGATAAGAATGAGTAGAGCTAAGCAAGTAGCGGTGTTGATGTATGAGGGAGTAGATACGCTTGATCTGGCAGGGCCTTTCGACGTGTTTGCGGTGGCGAGCAACTGGGGACAGGATTTCCATGTCTATACGGCAGCTCTGGAGAAGAAGGAATACCGCTCGATTAGCGGAATTACACTTGTCCCGACCTATAGTGCAGAGGATTGTCCGATACCGGACATCCTGGTCGTACCCGGAGGCTGGGGAGCGCGCACAGAGATGCATAACGGGGTGATAACGGCTTGGATTCGAAGCTTGTCGACGCAGGCTGAGCTTACGATATCCGTCTGTACCGGTGCGTTGCTGCTGGCCAAAGCAGGCTTGCTGGATGGCCTGTCGGTGACAACCAACAGCCGTGCTATGGATCTGCTCCGTGAAGCGGCGCCTGCCAGCGCCCGCATCGTGGAGGGTGTGCGATACGTGGACAACGGCAGCATCATCATGTCTGCAGGCGTGACGGCGGGCATCGATGCGGCATTGCATGCAGTGGGGCGGTTAGCGGGAGAAGAGCGGGCGCTCGATACGGCAGCGAAGCTCGAATACCTATGGAATCGTGAAGCTCCTGTTCTGAACACGTCTTCTTCGCTTGCCATCCGCAGAGCGACCACCAAGGATGCGGTAAAGCTGCGGGGCTTGTTGCAGGAAGCGGCCAGGTGGATTCATTCGGCGCATGGCTTCCAGCAATGGCGCGAGGAGAATTTCACGCAAGAGACGGTCGACGCGTTCATCGGGGAGCATGAGGTGTTCCTAGCGGAGCGCGGCGAGGAATTGGCAGGCTGCATCTCTGTTCACTGGTCTTACGAAGAAATCTGGGGAGAGCGGTATCATGATGATGCAGGATATGTCCATCGGCTGGCCGTTTCCCGTCGGTATAAGGGAGCAGGCATCGGTCAAGAGATGCTGGAATGGGCGGAGGGCTACATCCGCAGCAAAGGCAAGCGCTGGCTTCGTCTCGATTGCATGGCGGACAATCCTGGTCTGAATCGGTATTATCAAAGCCAGGGCTTTGTTCTGCAAGGCCGATTCAACGGAGGAGGCTGGAGCGCTCATCTGTATGAACGGAGAATTGCCGACTAATGAGATGACGATGATATGCTACAGATGCGCAACTTGCTCGCACATGAGCGCTGCCTATTATACGATTGCAAGACCCGGTGCCTGATTAGTGCCGGGTTTTTTTATGTTTTGATGCATTTCACCCCATCCTATATGCAACTGACCGGGCAAGGCCTTGAAGTACGGGCCAAAGATGGTATTCTGAGTTACAGAAAAGCGGAATCGGCAAGCCGGAGAGGAGCTGTAAGCTTGAAGCTTATTATAGACCAGTCACTGGAGCATCAGGACGTAGAAATTACGATCAAGTGCGGCATCATCGACGAAAATTTGGAGCGTCTCATTGCTCAGATCAGATTGTATTCATTTTCCATTACAGGAAAGAAGGATGGACGAAGCCATCTGATACGGCTGGAGGATGTCTATTATATCGAATCCACGGACAACAAGACGTTCCTGTACAGCGAAAAGGATGTGTACGAATGCCATTACAAGCTGTACGAACTGGAAGAGCATTTGGCGAACAGCCATTTTGTGCGCATAAGCAAGTCCTGCATCCTGAATATCGCGATGCTGGCTAATGTGCGCGCGCTGCTGAACGGCAAGTTCGAGGCGCAGCTTGTGAATAAGGAGAAGCTGATTATTAACCGCCATTACGTGCAGGCGATTAAAGACAAAATACAGTTTTGAGGAGGGATGGCATGTCCACATTCAAGAGTTATTTTACGATCAACTGTTATGCGTTTACGATTATTACGCTTATGTATTCGATCTTGGTGAAGGCAGGACTGTTCAGGCCGATGTCAGTCGATGACGTCTTTATCTACTTTTTGATGACGGTCAGTTTGACGATCCTCATTGCTCTTATTGACCGGCTGCCCATCAGAAGCTATATGCTGACATCATTCATCCGCATAGCGGGCATTGCGGCGGTTGTATTCACCATTGGGATTGTCTTTGAGATGTTTCCGCTCGAATGGAAGTATGTTGGACCGATACTGGGCATGATTCTGCTTACGTATTTTGCCGTTAGCGCCTTGCTGATGATAAGAGATCAAGCTGATGCCAGAGCGATTAATAAGCAGTTGTCGCAGCGAAAGTTGGATGCGAATCAGGCAGGGGGAGAGAAGCATGAATAAGATCATTGAAGTGAGTCAATTACGGAAATCGTTCGGCGAGCTGCAAGCTGTGCAGGGCATCGACTTCTACGTGGAGCAAGGCAGCATGTTTGCATTCCTGGGGCCCAATGGAGCCGGGAAGTCGACGACAATCGATATGCTGACGACGCAGCTGGAGCCAGACGGCGGGGAAGTGAGCGTGGGTGGCTATAGGCTGGGCAAGGAGGATGACGGTATCCGCTCATCCATCGGCATTGTGTTCCAGGATAGCTTGCTGGATCCATTCTTGACGGTGAAGGAGAACCTCTTCGTTCGGGGAAGCTTCTACAGGCTTTCGCGCAAGGAGCTGAAAGCATCGGTAGCCAGGGCAGTTGAAGTGGCTGATGTCGGCGGATTCCTGGATCGGCCTTATGGCAAGCTGTCGGGCGGTCAGCGCAGGCGGGCAGATATCGCACGAGCGCTTATTCATGCGCCATCCGTTCTGTTCCTTGACGAGCCCACTACCGGATTGGACCCGCAGACGCGCAAGCATGTATGGACGACTATTCGCCAGCTCCAGAGGGAGCAGGGGATGACGATCTTTTTGACGACGCATTACATGGAAGAGGCCGCCCAGGCCGATTACATTACACTGATGGATCATGGCAAGCTGCTTGCCCAAGGAACGCCAAGCGAGTTGAAGGATCGGTACGCCACCGATGTGCTGAGGCTGATACCGGGCAGCCCGGCCGAGCTGGTCCAATATTTGGAGGAAAGATCGTTGCCGCATACGGTGCAAGGGGGCGTCTATCATATTCCGCTGAAGCGCACTATAGATGCGCTGCCGCTTATCGAGGGGTGCAAGGGAAATATTGCCGGCATTGAGATAATAAGCGGTTCAATGGATGATGTATTTCTTAACTTGACAGGAACGGGGATGAGAGCGTAATGAATATCATTGCCAGCCGTAATATGAAGCTGTTTTTCCGCGACCGCAGAAATGTGGTTATGTCGTTTCTGTCTGTTTTTATTATTTTGGGCCTTTATATTTTATTTCTTGGAGATACACTGAAGTCAGGCGTGCCGGATTCACCAGGCATCGGATTTCTACTGGACAGCTGGGTGATGGCGGGCATTCTCGCGGTCACATCCGTCACCGCTACGCTTGGCGCACTCGGCATTATGGTTGAGGATCGCACGCAGAACATATTGAAGGACTTCAAGGCCGCGCCAATCAAACGTTATGATCTGGTTGGGGGCTATCTGTTAAGTGCCTTTACAATTGGAGTTGTGCTTAGTCTTGTTACGCTTGTGCTGGCGGAAATCTATATTGTAATACAAGGCGGAGAATGGCTGCCTCTTGTTGCGTGGTTCAAGGTGATTGGCTTCATTCTGCTATCGGTGCTTGCCAGCAGCGCCATCGTATTTTTTATTACGTCGCTGTTGAACAGCCGCAATTCTTTCTCGACGACAGGTACGATAATCGGCACGCTCATCGGCTTTCTGACAGGGATCTATATCCCGATCGGGTCGTTGCCGGAGCCTGTACAGTGGATGATCAAGGTATTCCCTGTCTCGCACGCAGGTGCTTTGATCCGCAGCGTCATGGTGGAGCGGCCGATGGAAGCGTCGTTCGCAGGAGCGAGCGCGGAGGCTGTGCAGCAATTTAAGCTCGACATGGGCGTCGTCTATCAATACGGGGATACATTCTCGTCGGCAGCTCTCAGTATCGCGGTGCTGGTGGGGACGACGGTTCTGTTTTATCTGCTGTCCATTGCGGTAATGGCTAGAAAAACGAGATAGCGGGAAGGCTGCAGCGTAGCTAAATGAGCAAGGAGAAGTTCATAAAGTAGAGTACGGAGGAGTTTATGAAGTAAAGCGCTGAGTAGTTTAAAATCTATTCAGGTCATGGGGCTTACTAAAGTCGCTTCGAATGTGATGATAAGTAGTCTGAAGCAAAATAATTTCTAGCTCCACAGCTACTGTATTGCCTCACCCAATTGGTCATAAAAATGATCATGATAGCCGATGAAGCCGTAAATGGCCTTATCGGTTATTTGTGTTGCCGACGAGCTGGAGTGTTTAGTGCGCAAGGGGGGGCTTCATCCCAATGAGTCCGCGCAGCCGCGTGAAGGAGCTGCAAGCCGGGAAACTCGGCTTAGAGCGTCCGCGAAGCCGCGTGAAGAGGCTGCAAGCCGAGACACTCGGTTAGAGCCTCCGCGCAGCCGCGTGAAGGAGCTGCAAGCCGGGAAACTCGGCTTAGAGCGTCCGCGAAGCCGCGTGAAGGAGCTGCAAGCCGAGAAACTCGGCTTAGAGCGTCCGCGCAGCAGCCGCACGAAGGAGCTGCAAGCCGAGAAGCTCGGCTTAGAGCGTCTGCGCAGCCGCGCGAAGAAGCTGCAAGCCGAGAAACTCGGCTTAGAGCGTCCGCGCAGTCGCGCGAAGGAGCTGCAAGCCGAGAAACTCGGCTTAGAGCGTCCGCGCAGCCGCACGAAGGAGCTGCAAGCCGGAAACTCAGCTTAGAGCGCCCGCGCAGCCGCGTGAAGAAGCTGCAAGCCGAGAAACTCGGCTTAGGGCGCCCGCGCAGCTGCGCGAAGGAGCTGCAAGCCGAGAAACTCGGCTTAGAGCCTCCGCGAAGCCGCGTGAAGGAGCTGCAAGCCGAGAAACTCGGCTTAGAGCGTCCGCGCAGTCGCGCGAAGGAGCTGCAAGCCGAGAAACTCGGCTTAGAGCGTCCGCGCAGCCGCGCGAAAGAAACTCGGCTAGAGCGTCCGCGAAGCCGCACGAAGGAGCTGCAAGCCGAGAAACTCGGCTTAGAGCGCCCGCGCAGCCGCACGAAGAGGCTGCAAGCCGAGAAGCTCGGCTTGCAGGGCGGCTTCAGTTAAGCGCGAGTGCTCGCGTCTCCAGCAGCTCCACAAGATTCTCGGATGATCAGCTCCGGGGAATGGTTGATGCTGAGCATCTCTTCTGAGCCGTTAATGGCGCTAATGAGCTGCATAACGGCCATGCGGCCTAAATATTCATTGTGCTGATCAAGCGATGTCAGTCTAGGGATGCTGAAGTCACTCTGGAGGAATTGGTCGCAGCTTGCGATCGCAATATCGCCGGGACAATCCAGGCCGCGATCCTTCATGGCGCGAATGGCGCCGATCGCAACCATATCGTTAATCGCCATTACGGCAGTTGGCAAACCATCGGCCGAAGTGTCCAGCAATTGGGTCATAGCAGAATAGCCGTCTTGCGCGTAGTAGTCGGATGTGACGATATGCCGCTCATCTACCGGCATATTCAGCACATGCAGGCTTTGCTTGAAGGCATCGATTCGCGCAGATGTAATACGGATGCCGGGTTCGCCGCCGATGAAGCCGATGCGCTCATGGCCAAGCGCGATAAAGTGATGGACGATCGAGGTAACCCCCTGCCTCAGGTTCCGCTCGATGAAGAGACAGTCGCAGCCATCGATCTTGGAGCCGACGACGACGACGGGGACCCGGCGCTGCAGTTGATTGAGCGCATGGATGAACGAATCGGATACATCTTCCTTGTCGATGCTGCCTCCCAGGATCAGAACGCCGTCTACTTGCTTCTCCAGAATCATTTTGAAGTAGTCCTCTTCGTTCAGATGAAGCTCATTCTGCAACCGATGGCGGACGAACATCGTGTTGAACAACAGCGTGGCATATTGATTCTTCAGCGCGAAGTTTTGTACCTCCAGAAACAAGGAGGCAAAGTAGGGATTTGTAATGTCCGGCAAAATAATGCCAATATTCTTCGATGTGTGATTGACCATGCCTCTGGCGAACACGCTTGGCGTATAGTTGTATTCGTCGATAATTTGCTGAATCTTCTCCCTCTTCTTGGGAGAAACGGATGGACTATTGTTAAGCACACGCGAAACAGTGGACACGGATACGCCGCTTTTTTTGGCGATTTCCTGAATGGTCATTTTCGTTTTCAACGGGGCACATCCTTTGGCCGATGCTGTATTTATAGCTAAATTTTAACCCAAGTACGGGTTTTATTCAATACAAGTTTGGTATCGTTACCACATACTCAATACAGGGATCAACTCACGGAATATCTTTCGATTTACACAAAGAATAGCGCAAATATGCTGTTGACACCATCTTTTTCATTTGTTAATCTCATGTCAACAACAAAGTGATTTATTCATTTTTGGTAACGATACCAAATGAAAAAGGAGGTGCAGCTGTGGAACAGCAAATTCCGCAATCTATACTCGCAGTCGATCTGGGCGGTACATCGATATTGCTCGGAGAAGTCACATTGGACGGCAAAGTGCTGTATACGCAGTCGTATCCAACCAATACGGCGACGCAAGCAGCTGCCATGGAGAATATACAAAAAGCCATTTCGCATTATCTCGATACTGTGCCGAAGAAGGCGAGCGAACTTATCGCGATTGGAATTGGAGTAGTGGGAAGGGTGGATCGGGGGGGCGGTGTGTGGATGGAGATTGAGCCGGGCAAAACAAACCCGACCAATGCAAGCCGGATCATCGAGCAGCATTTCGGCCTGCCATGCGGGATCGACAACGATGTGTCCTGCGCTACGCTTGCCGAGCTGAAGCATGGATGGGGCAAGGAGTCCAAGGACTTCATTTACCTCAATGTCGGCACTGGCATCGCGGCAGGCTTTGTCGTGAATGGCGTGATTATCGAGGGCTCACACTTCAATGCCGGAGAGATCGGGCACATGGTTGTGGACATGAATAGTGATGCCATCTGCACCTGCGGCCGGAGAGGCTGTGTGGAACGGCTGTCCTCGGGACTAGGCTTGCATGAGCGTGTAATGAGGCTGAGGAGCGAATACCCGGATACCGCCATTGCTATTGAAGAGGGCGAGAGAGTGGCAGCCCAAGCGATCTTCAAGCATGCACAAGAAGGAGACCCGCTGGCGGAGCGGATCGCCGAAGAAGGGGCAAGGGCGCTGGCTGCTGCAATTATGAATATGGTGCGCATATCTGACCCGGATACGATTGTGCTTGGCGGCGGCGTTGGCGGCAATACGTACTTCAAGGAGCTGGTCGAGCAGCATCTGAACCCGAAGACGATGCGCTTCGTGACGAACGGACTTAGGGGGACGAAGCAAGCGACGCCAGAAGCGGGCCTTGTAGGAGCAGCGATGGTCGGGTTAGAAGCATGGACTAAGAAGCAGGGGAGTGTTGTCTCATGATGAATGAAAGCTTCAAGCAGGATATCAGGCAGTCGGGTTATCTTCACCGCCCGCTGCCCATCTACCCGGAACGTTCGATGGAGAAGGAACAAGCGGAGCAAGTCGTGCTCTCCCGGGAGACGCTGTTCGATGCCGCTGCCAGCGAAAGCCAACAGTGGGTTCATCACGGCGTAGGATCGCTAAGAGCCTCTGAACAAGAGATTCAGCTCGTGTCGCCTTCCATTATGCCGCATTGGCCGGAGGGCGCACCCGCTGACGGAGACTATACAAACTTCGGCAGCGCATGGATGACCTTGAAGCTTCCGGAAGTGAACTGGGAGGCCTTCAACCGCGTCACGCTTAACCTGCGCCCTGACTTTCAGGGTGTACCTAACGCCTACATCATGATCAAATTCAAAAATGAAGGCGTGATTCCAATTCCCGATTTGTACCACCGGGAAGGCGTTCACGGCGTGAACATGGATAACCACGAGTGGAACACCGTTCATCTGGATATCCAGGAGCTGCCTAGAGACGTTATAACGGAGCTGACCATCGGGTATTACTTGAACGGCAAGGAAAAAGCGACAGGCGATGCGATTGAGTTGGCGCTTAAAGATATTACGCTGGAGAAAGTGGACGGACATCATGTGTCCAAAGGCTGGGTGCCGAAGCGGGGAGAGATTGTGTTCTCCCACAGCGGTTATTCAGTTGACGGGGGGAAAACAGCCTTTGCAGCCGGTCTTGAGGGAGAGCGCTTTCAGCTCATCCATGAGACGACTGGCTTTGCCGTATTCACGGGCAAGCTTGGTGAGATGAAGACGGAGTGGGGGATGTTCCAGGTGATGGACTTCTCCGGGTTCAAGCAGAACGGCCGCTATATACTTAGTGCGGGTGGCGCGACGACAGAAAGCTTCGCGATTGGAGCGGCGCCGAGCGTATGGCATGCCTCCTTGTGGAAATCGCTGAACTTCATCTTTTGCGAGCGCTGCGGATATCCGGTTCCGGGCATTCACGGCAGCTGTCATGCGGATATTGTAGCGAAGCATAAGGGGACGCTGCTGTCGTTCAACGGCGGCTGGCATGATGCAGGCGATGTCTCGCAGCAGCTGATCCAGACGGCAGAGGTGACGCATTCGCTGTTCGAGATGGCGGATCAAGTGAAGCCCTATGACGAGGATCTCTATCTTCGCTTGCTGGAAGAAGGCGAGTGGGGTCTCGATTTTATATTAAAAACTCGCTTCGGCGATGGCTATCGCGCTACAAGCGCAGGCATGACAAGGTGGACGGACGGCCGAATCGGGAGTATGGATGACGCAGAAGCACGCGTTCACAACCAGGCGTATGAGAATTTTTATTGCGCGGGCATCGAAGCTTTCATTCATAGCCGGATGAATCATCATCCTGCGCTATCGAAGCGGCTCCTGCATATCGCCAAGGAAGACTTCCAATATGCGCTTGAAGAATTCAAGAAGCATGGCTTCGACCAAAAGCCGATTTTCTGGGAGCATACGTACCAATCGTCGGAGAGCCTATATATGGCTACGGCATCATGGGCTGCATCGATGCTGTACAAGGCGACGAAGGACAGCTTCTATGCGGAGAAGGCTGCCGAATTTATCGCCTTCGTCAGAAGGTCCCAGGAGCTTGAAGGGATTGAGCTGCTGGACAACGGCTCGAAGCTTAGGGGCTTCTTCTACCGGAATCCGGGCAAAGAAGTCGTGCAGCACTTCAATCATCAGGCTCGTGAGCACTTGTATATGATGGCTTTCGCAGCCATCCATGAGACGCAGGGCAATCATCCCGAAGCGGGAGATTGGCTGGCGTCGATTGAGGCTTACGGGGAATACGTCAAGCGCATTGCGGAATACACGCTGCCGTATCCGATGCTGGCAAGCGGCGTATACCATGTGAACGAGCATCTGGATGACAAGAGCTTCAATTATCAGCATCTGCTTATCGATCATCAAGCGAAAGAGGATTACGGCAACCAGCTTAAAGCAGGCGTCAAGCTGAATGATTCTTATTACTTGCGCAGATTCCCGGCCTGGTTCTCGTTCAGAGGCAATAATGCGATTATCCTGTCGCAAGGAAAGGCGGCTTCGGTAGCGGGACTTCACTTGAAGGATAAGGCGCTGCTGAATATTGCAGAGGGACAGCTGCAATGGATCGTCGGACAAAATCCATTCGGTCAATCCATGATGCATGGAGAAGGCTATCGCTATGCGCAGCAATATTCGGTGCTTTGCGGCGAGATGACCGGCGAATTGCCGGTTGGCGTACAGACCTTCGGCAATGAGGATGAGCCGTATTGGCCGCAGTTCAACAATGCAACTTATAAAGAAGTATGGACCGGCAATGCGGGCAAATGGATGTCCATCGTAGCCGATCTGTACGCAGCGGAGGTGTAACCGATGAAACCGACCATGATGACGTATATCAACGAAGAGAAGGATATGGCGGAGCGGATTCTAGCTGCCTACCCAGATAATGTTCAACCATTTGCCGAGCTTGCTTCCGGCAAGCAGGACTGGCTGCTTGTCGCAACGGGCTCCAGCTATAATGCGGCGCTAAGCGCCAAGTACGCTATCGAGCGCTGGGCGGGCGTTCGGGTTGAGATCAAGGAGCCGTTTCCGTTCACCTATTATGACAAGCTGAGTCCTTACACAGATCTTGTCATCGGCATTTCCCAGAGCGGACACAGCACATCGACAATCGGGGCGCTGGAGCGCGTCCGTAAGGAGGCGGGTCTGCCTACGATCGCGCTGAGCGCCGATACGGCGAGCGCGATTAGCGAAGTCGCCGACCTGACCGTCGATATCGGCTGCGGCGAGGAACGGGTGGGCTATGTAACGAAGGGCTTTCTCGCGACTGTCCTTACCTTGATGCTGGCGGGTCTGCGCACAGCGGAGCTGAATCGCAACTTAAGCGCTGCCGAGGTACAGGTACAGCTTGACTCGCTGAGGCGCGCTGCAGAAGCGATCCCGGATACGATAGCCCGCACGGAAACATTCTTCGAGACGTTCCGCGAGGAGCTTGCCAGCGCGCCCCGGTTCACGGCAGTCGGCTACGGGCCTGCGGTGGGAACGATCAAGGAGTTCGAGACCAAGTTTGTCGAGACCGTCAGAGTGCCTTCTCAAGGCGTAGAGGTGGAGGCGTTCATGCATGGTCCGTATCTGGAGGTCAATCCGGAACATCGCTTCTTCTTCGTCGAGACGGAAAGTCCGGTCAAGGATCGCCTGGAGCGTCTCCGCAGCTATGAAGAGCGCATCTCGGGGTACGTCTACACCGTCACGACGGGGAGCTCGTCCCAAGCCAGCGTGCTTGGACTGGATCTTACTATCGACGAATTCGCCGCACCTTTTGCGCTCATCATACCTTTTCAAATTCTGGCCCATCATATTGCGGGAGCGAGAGGCATTGACCTGACGAACCGCATCTATACCGATTTCGGAGTGGCTATGAAGAGCAAGACACAGCCGGGCAACTACGCCTAGGCTAGGGCGGGCAAGGATAAGCGGGTTGGCACATCAACATCCGGGCACCTTACACATCGTAAACATCGTGCTGATCGATTCTGCTTGATACGTCCTATCCCAATGGTTGAAGGCGATCTTCGCTTTGGACATATACCATCATATGGAGAGGGGTAATACAAGCATGACGAAAGCCAGAAAGACAACGATGCTCATCGTGTCCACGATTCTCGTATGTGGCACCATTCTAGCAGGCTGCAGCAGTTCAAAGAAGACGAACTCGGAGCCTGCACCTAGCCCGTCCGCTTCCGGAGCGGAATGGGAGCTGGGTTCAGAGCCATTCGAGTTCACCATGTACGGACACTATGACTGGTACGACGTACCGGCATGGGACAGCACAGTGGCGGGAAGATGGATTAAAGAAAACAAAGGGGTCAACATTGTTCCAATTGCGGCAAGCGGCAACGCCGACCAGAAGCTGAGCACAATGATTGCTTCGAACACATTGCCGAATGTGATGTGGATGGACCGGGGTGCAGAGGTAGAGAGACTGCGTGAAGCAGGCATGCTCGTTCCATTCGATGATTATCTGGACAAATACACAAACTTGAAAACCTGGATGGGCGACAACATGAACTTGCTTCGTTCCTCCGACGGCAAGCTGTATCAGTTTCCGAACTGGTATACGAATCGTCCGAACGGCAACGCCGGTTATGTCATCAACAAGAAGGTCTATGGCGAGCTGGGTTCGCCAAAGCTGGAGACAACTGACGATCTATACGATTATCTCGTAAAGGTAAAGGCAAAGTACGGAGAAAGCATCATTCCGTTTGAGCCGCATCTGGCGAAGGATATGCAAGGACTCGGTGTTCTTTATACAGGTTTTGCTGAAAACAATCTCTACGAATATTTGGGCATACGTGCCGTGCCGCAAGGCGATAAGCTGACGTCCCTGCTCACGGACCCGACCTTCCGTGAGGCTCAGCAATATATCTCCAAGCTGTACCGCGAGAAGCTGATCTCTCAAGATGCATTTACCCAGACGCTGGACCAGATCGAAGAGAAGGTCATGCAGGGCCGGGTGGCGGTCTATGCCGGCTCTAATCCGATTGCGATGGATGCCCATCAGGAGCTGTCGAAGAACGATCCGGAAGCGGGTTACTTCATGATCTGGCCGATTCATAAGCCGGGACTGGACAAAAACAAAATCTTCACAGGCACTTACTCAGCGCTTGGCTGGAATGTAAGCGTCATCACGAAATCCGCGAAGGACCCTGAGAAGATCTTCGCATTCCTTGACTGGTATACAGGTCCGGAAGGACAGGCGCTTCTCTTCTTCGGTCCGGAGGGCAAGAACTGGAAGGGCTTTGACGAAGACGGCCATCCGATCTATACAGATGAATACGATGCCAAGGAAGTGCTGGATCTTCAGCAGGCGCATGACCGCATCATGTGGAACGGCAACACAGGCTACATCGATCCGGCTAAAATGAAGTACGAAAGCAAGCTTCCGCCTGAAGAGCAGAATTGGGCCGCTCGTTATCAGAATGAAGTGACTTGGCCGACTCAGGCTGACGTTACAGAATTCATCAATCTTGACCCGGAGCCGAACAGTGATCTGGGCCTCGTGAAACAGCGCGTAGACGATATCTTCACGCAGGCCTATGCGCAAAGCGTTATGGCGAAGAGCGATGAAGAAGTGCTCAGCATTCTGGACAAAGCAGAGCAAAACGCTCAGTCCGCAGGCTACGACAAGCTTCTTGAATGGCGTACAGAGGCTTGGCAGAATAACAAAAGGCTGATTGCCGGGGAATAATACCGTTATTCGCATATACCCATAAAGGATAGGAGTAAGCCAAGGGCCGTCTCATCGTAGAGCTTTCTACGGGAGGCGGCTTTTTTGGGATGACATTGATGGTTCTCTATCAGCTTAAAAAAGGGATTGTCCGTTCGCACGGTGTCAGGTATAATGAGCATACCTTTCACAGAATCGACACTTTTTAGCCTTGTATTCTCCTTAAAGATGATCTTCTTATTCCGATGTGAATAATGCGGATGCAAGAGCTATAGCCGAGTAGAAGGAACCTTTTTCATGAAAAGGTTCTTTTTAAATACCATTAAAGACGTTGGGAGCGGTACGTATGGAGCATTATCTGTTTAGGCAGTTGGCTTTTGTTCGAAATGGCACATTGAAGGCGGCTAGCGGGGTGTCCGAGGAGATGGCGGACCTTATTCCCGATGGCTTCCGCAATTCAATTCGCTGGAATTTAGGACATGTCTATGTGGTGCTGGAGCGATTCGCCTTTCATAATATAGGGCTTCCGCAACAGCTGCCGGATGGCTTCAAGGAACGATTTGAATACGGCACGTCACCCTTGACGAGCGTAAGCTCCGCTGCTGTGCCCTCTCTGCCTGAGCTGGAGCGGCTGCTTGGCGAGCAGAACGCCCGTATTCAGGCGGCGCTGAAGGATCGTTTGCAGGAGAAGATAACACCTTATACGACCTCGACAGGCATTACGCTGGATTCGCCGGAACAATTTCTAAGTATGGCACTTTATCACGAAGGCTTGCATCAAAGCATTATTAAACTCTATAAAAATTTGCTGACCCGATAGCCTGCGCAGGCGGCGGTAAACTAAAACATCGCATCCCATGGATCGTATCGTTGCAGCAAGAGAAAGAAGGGATTCGATGTTTCATCGTTTCTTCGGGACGGTTACCCAGTACCATCCCATTGTCCAGGTGCTGCTGGCCGGCACCATCTTTGCCAGAATCGCCAGCTCCATGAGCTTGCCGTTCCTCGCCATCTACTTACTGGCCGCGACCGATATGAGTCCGACCATGATCGGCGTTACGATTGGCATCGGCTCGCTTGCGGGCATGCTTGGCGGCTTCTTCGGCGGATATCTGTCCGACCGGTTCGGCCGCAGAATCATTATGCTGACGGCGATCTACATGTGGGGCTTCGTCTTTTTGGGCTTTGCCTTTACAGGTGTTCCGATCATATTCGCTTTGCTTAATGCTGTTAACGGGTTATGCCGCTCCTTCTATGAACCTGTCTCTCAGGCGTTGATGGCCGATCTAACGGAGAAGGAGAAACGGTATCACGTCTTTTCCCTTCGCTATATGGCCATTAATATCGGCGTATCGGTAGGCCCGCTGCTCGGCACGCTGTTCGCGGCGATGAGCGGCCGCTTGCCGTGGATCATTACCGGATGCATCTATGTATGCTACGGCATTCTGCTGCATGTGCTCCTGAATAAATTCGGCATTCGCCGAATCGAGGGAGAGAAGAAGGAACCGGTTACGATCGGCCAATCCTGGAGCGTCATTCGAAGAGACCGGGCATTCCGGTATTTCATTATCGGGGGCGTTATTAGCGCGATCTCTTATTCGCAAATGACGTCAACCCTATCTCAATTTGTGGACGGGCAGTTCGCAAGCGGGGTTACGTTGTTCGCCTGGATGATGAGCATTAACGCCGTGGTCGTCATTGCCTTCCAGCTTCCGTTCTCCAAGTGGGCGGAGAAGAGGTCGCCGATGACGGCGATTACGATAGGCAGCATCAGCTATGCGATCGGACATATCGGCTTTGCGTTCAGCGATAGCTGGTGGATGCTGATTGTATCCATGATTATTTTTACCTGGGGCGAGATTCTGACGTTCCCTGCCGGAGCGATCATTATTGATCGGCTGGCGCCGGACAAGATGCGGGGCACCTACTTTGGCGCCCAAACGTTCACGAATCTGGGCCACTTCCTCGGTCCGTGGCTGGGCGGCATGCTGCTGCAGGGCTATGGCGGGCAAAGCTTGTTCATTGCGGTTGCGGTTGTATCGATCATTTCCATCTGGTTCTACCGGCTTGGCGAGAATCGAACGATCAAGCCGGATTTGAAGGCGAGCGCATCCTGATATTAAATTTAGAAGGCACTCTGACGCAAGTTGTCGGGGTGCTTTTTTATAAGTGAAAAGGGTTACATTACCAAAACAGGTATGTTAGAGTGAAAAGGTTCATGGGATGCAGAGCGATGGTTAGCAGCAGAGCAATTAGGGGCAAACAAATTTTTGAAAGGGGGCGTGGCAATATTTATGGCCTTGCAATTGGAATTCCCTCAAAATATTATTTTGGTTATCGCTAGTATCCTGGGCTGGGGGATCGTCATTTACTGGATGATCCGCAATTATCAAAAGCTTCGGGAAAAGCCTGTTGTATGGAAAATGATCCTCGTCACACTAGTGGGCATCCTGTCGGTTTCGATCAATGTCACCCTATTCTCTACAACCGTCAAGCTTTCGATCTTGCCGATCGGCGTGCTGCTCGTATTCCTGTTTATGAGGAACAGTTCGTGGAATACCTACCGGAAGTTCGCATGGATCGGTTTCTTCTCAAGCTTTATTCTTGTAGCGGCGACTCTTCTTGGAAGCTGGCTGCATCAGACGGTATATGACAAGACTGATCCCGTGACTTATTTGTCAGATATACAGCACATTCAAGTGATTGGAATTCATCCATCTGCGCAGCAGATTGGTTGGGATAAAGAGACATTCGAGAAGCGGATTCCTGATCTGAAGCTTGAGGAGTCCTACGATACGTTAACCTGGTATTACGAGTCCAGGCCGACGGGAGAAACAATGCATGCGAACGAGAAGTTTCCTTATGCTTTGCTTGGAGCAAAGCCAAGCTGGGGCAGCGGCTACGAGTCCGCTGTATTTGTAGAGTCTGACGGCAAGGGGCTGCTGATTCAGACGCCGGAGCGCCACTACTATTTCCGCAGTGAAGAGCCTCTTGTGAATGTGGAGGTGACAGCTCGTGAAGATTAAAGTGCTCATAGTTGCCGCACTTGCATTGATAGCCGCTGCTGTCATCGGGTATAGCCAATCGGATGGCAAGCCAGGAGCGCTACCCGACGAGCAGATTATGGTGAACGCCATCAATGGAATGTATAATCAAGGGGAAGTTGAGCAATTGGTTGCCGTTGATCTGTTGGACAGCAGGCATGCCTTTGTGCCGTTTGTTTCGGAGTATGGGGAGCATGGCATGAGCTTCTGGGAGTGGGAGAAACATGAATGGAGACTGACCAGAGTGGACGACAATGGCATGCCGCATATCTGGAAGCTTGATGATAAGGACCCTCGCAAGCGCGTGTTCGTCTATCATATTAACCCCAGAGACAAGATGGAGAGGCTTACCTTCTATCTGCTGCGCGACCGAAATGCGTACGGGCATTATAATGATTTCTTCTATGTGCCGCGAATCCAGATGGAACTGCCTGTTGTGCTGAATGAGCAAAATTACGGGGCCATTCCGTTCCCGGAGGAGTGGGCCCAACTCATGGAGGCGGACCAGAAGCAGTCCAGGGCGGTCAACGATCTCATCGGCTCCATGTTCAGCACACAGCAGCGATCGATGATGTATACGGGCTGGATACCTGACTACTGGGGCGGAAAGACTTCTTCGGGGCGCGGGTATTCTAAGAGCGGCGGCGAGGATGTCGAGTTTGTCCCCATTTTAAATGAGGCCCAACTGGAACGTACGCAAGAGCAGCCTGAGAAATAGCTGAATATGAACGCGGAATTAAGGTTGGGGGAGAATCGGATTACCGGTTCTCCTTCTTTCGTTTCTTTGTGTCAGTTGTAACTATTCATTCGACTGCTTGTTGAAGGCCCAATGATATCCACAAGCGCCCGATACAAATTTTCGGGATGCTCCGCGATGCGATGGCATACATAGAGATACCATTCTTCACCGTAAGGCAGGTAGACCTTGCAGCGGCTGCCTTCGGCCCGAAGCTCGCTTAATCGTTCCGGGCGAATGCCGTAGAGCATCTCGAACTCGGCATGTGACGGCAACTGCCCGTATCGAAGTGTCCATTCCTGCAGCAGCGACTCATCATGAGTGGCTAGTGAGACAGGATGCTCGTTCTCCAAGAGGGCGGCCGCCATCTCCAAGTAGCGGAGGTTAAGCTCTGGCGACCGTGGCAAGGCCAGCTCGGCTGGTTCTCCGTAGGCTCCCTTCACAAGTCTGATCTTGCCGGGATAGTGAAGCAGCTCCTGAAGATCGGCTGGAGAGCGATGCAGATGGGCCTGCAGCGTCACGCCAACCGAGGGGAAGCGCTCTGATGCTTTTTTATAGATTTGCAGAATGGCATCCGTTTTGGAGGATTCCTCCATCCCGGTCATGATGGAGACGCCGGAGCACTGAGCAATTTCGGCAAGCTCGGTCAGGTTGGCGTATGCCAGATCGCTGCTGACGGATAACCCGATATGGGACAGATCGAGCGACACCGTCTCTTTGAGGGCATGTTGGCCAAAGGCCTCAATTAAGGATTTAAACTCTTCAGTCGCCTTCAGGCACTCCTGTTCTATTGAAGTGTTTTCCCCGATGCACTCAACCGCCACATGATATCCTTTCATCTTGATCCATTCGGCTGCTTTCAGCGCTTCTTCACGCGTATCGCCGGTAACGAATCGGAGAGCTGCTTTCCGCAGAAGGGGATATAACTCGTTGGACTGGCGGATATAGGACTTGATTGTCTCGTTGCGGGAAATCGATTTTAGGGCAGTGGCAGCTTGTACTTCCGGCTTGGTCATTGTTTGGCACACTCCTTCGCTCTGTATGTCCTCAATTTATCATGTTAAAATGGTTGGCAAGAGACCCACTATTGCACTATTTTCAAGGTGCCACTTTGACGCGGCTTCCGTTGCACATCGCTGGCATGCCCGTGCAGTCGGATTGAATATATAAGGAGAAATGCAGATGAATATACGAATGCTTCGAGCAGAAGAACAGCCGCCGATGGATTTGCTTTTACTAGCCGACCCTTCCCGGAAGCTGGTTGAGCAATATTTGAGCAGAGGACAATGCTTTGTGGGTGAGTCGGAGAATGGCGTCATCGGTGTCTACGTCCTGCTGCCGACAAGGCCGGAGACGGTCGAGCTTGTGAATGTGGCGGTAGATGAAAGCTGTCACGGGCAAGGATTCGGCAAGCAATTGGTGAACCATGCGATTGAACAGGCCCGGATGTCGGGTTATAAAACGATCGAGATTGGAACCGGCAATTCGGGCGTAACCCAGCTTGCGCTCTATCAGAAGTGCGGGTTCAGAATAACAGGTGTTGACAGGGACTTCTTCATCCGACATTATGAGGAGGAAATATTCGAGAACGGGATACAAGTCATGGATATGGTACGTCTGTCGCAAGACTTATAATGCCATGATGATTGTTCTTCCCTTGGAAAGGGGCATGACGATGTGCTGTTGCTGTTGTGCGGTGACCGACAAGCACTCTGAATCTATTTCGTAATTATAGATGAAGGAGTGGGTGTAATATGTTGCCACAGAAGCAAATCATTCAAAGGGTCAAACAACATTGTGAACAAGATCAGAAGGTGTCTTCATGCATGATGTACGGTTCCTTTACGAAAGGTGAAGGGGATCCCTATTCTGATGTTGAGTTTTATATTTTTATTGCAGATCATCAGTTTGACGAGTTCCAATCCAGGCAATGGGTAGCGGAAGTCGCTTCTTATGACTTGATGTTTCGCAATGATTATGACACGGAGGTTGTCATTTTTTCCAATTTGATTCGGGGCGAGTTTCATTTCTTGCCTGAAGCCAAACTGGAAGTGATCAAGACGTTCAAGCCAACGGGGGTATTTCCGGACCCGGAAGCCATGTTTATCTACGATCGTACTGGAAAGCTGAGGCTATGCCTGGACTATCTGGGCGGCGGGGGACCCGATCGATTGACCGCCGAAAATGTGAATTATGCGTTCAATAACTTTGTGAATGCGTGGCTAATGGGGTTGAATGTGATGAGGCGGGGAGAATTGGCAAGATCCCATGAGGTCTTATCCCAGGTACAGAAATTCCTTCTGCAGCTATTAAGAATCAGGGAACGGAATGTAGAGCGATGGCTCAATAGCACAAAAAATCTGGAGAAGGATCTGAGTGCGGAAGCGTATAGGGAATACGCGCTGCTAACGGCCAGGCTGAATCAAGCGGAGCTGCGAGACGCATATGCTCAAGCGCTGCATGTCGCGGAGCGGTTAATGGCCGCATTACGGCCTGCCTACGATTTTGAACTGGACGAGGCCATGCTCCTGAAGCTTCGGGCTGCTTTACTTCTATGACCCTGAGTTGTTTCTGCTGAACATAGCGGCATAAGGGGCCTCCGATCAGCTCGCTGCAGGGACTGGAGCCGGAGCGCGTGCTGTATATCGGCTCATTCAGCAAAATATTATCGCCAGCTCTTCGGCTGGGCTATCTGGTGCTGCCCTGTCATCTAGTGGAGGCGTGCCGGAGCTTGAAGTGGTTTTCGGACCTGCATACCTCTTCCCTGGATCAGCTTGTCCTGGCGCGTTACATCGAGAGCGGAGGGCTAGAGCGCCACATTGCCAAGATGAAGAAGCTGTACCGGAGCCGCAGAGATGTGCTGCTGCGCTGTCTGAAGGAAGCTTTTGGGGAAGAGGTGGACATAACGGGACAGTCAACGGGATTACACTTTGTGGTTTCGTTCCGGGGCATCAAGTTTACGGAAGAACGACTAGCGAGTCTGCTAGACGATGGCGTGAGGGTCTATCCGGTAGAATATCATACGCTAGTGAAGGGCAGGCATGAGCACCGCATTATATTGGGCTATGGTCATCTTAATGATGAGCAATTGAGGGAAGGCGCACGCCGATTAATGCAGGGATTGTCGGAGCTCCGGTCATATGCCGCAGGCAGCAAAGAATAAAATAACAATATCCCTTGCCGGCAGGGCAAAGGGATGGACTGTTCAATCGAATCACGTATGAGCCGCATGGTTATTGTTGTTGCGCTTCTGAATACTGTGCACGCCCATAATGACGGCAATCAGCTCATAGCTATCAAGCTCGCTTGCATGGTTTTGCAGACGGAATGCACCGGGTTGGAGCCAGCCGCTTACCTTCTGGAACGTAGCAACGGTCGTCTCGCTCCGGTCTAATATAGCATAATCCTGTGAGAAGGCCGGAGATTCAATCATATAGATGCCGCGGTAGCCCGTATCGTATTCGTATCGCTTGCTGAATAAGGAGAACTTGGCCCGCAGCGTGCCAAGCTCTTCTCCAGCAGCATCCGATACCTCCCATGTGTTGCCAATAAATCGGAATTTGCCGGTACAACGCAGACTGGAGCCCTGTGCGTAGACAGAAATGGAAGAGGTCAGCATACTCTCCAGATCCAGCATGCCAGCCGGCAATCCTCCTTTATCCATAATGTCCGTCTGGCCCGTACTGAAGAATCGGTCGTTAAAGTACAATTCCATCTCCTATCCGCTCCCTTCGGTTGCTAGTCTTATGGATAGTACGTTGGAAGAGGCGAAGATGTTGCATAGGAAATGTATCAGATATGGATTGTTCTTCTTAAGCAAACCCCATTAAACCTCTGACCTCATTGGCGTTGTCGGCATTTGTCAGCTTCTCCAGCAGCATAAATGCGACGTCGAAAGCGGTAGAGGGGTTGAAGGACGTAATGATATTGCGGTCAACGACAATGCGCTCATCTGGAACAACCAGTGCTCCCATCTCCTTCAGCATGAGCTGGCGTTTGCGATTGTTCAGGTTATACGTCGTGGCTCGCCTGCCCTCCAGCACCCCGCTTTTGCCGATCATAAGCGCAGCTACGCAGATAGACGAGATCCACTTGCCTTGGCGATCAAATTCTCTAATAAAGGCCAGCACATCCTCACGGAAAGCATCTTCGTAAAATCCAGCCGTTTCGAATCCCCCAGGCAAGGCCAGCGCATCGCATTCATCGACGTTCACGTCAACCAGCAGTTTTTCCGGAAGCACGGTAAAGTTCCACGTACAGGCCAGCCTCTTACGAGTTCCGACTGTCACAACTTCGGTCGATCCGTCCCCTTCTTCCCGATTCCATCCTAATACATCGGTGAACACGCTAGCTTCTACAGCTTCAAAGCCGTTCGGCAGCAGCAGGCAAATTCGGCTCATGCTTCTCGCTCCTATCTGGTTTGGATTGGTTGAATTCATGATAGAATAGAAACGGGTATTAGTAAAATTGAAATATTATAAGTATATGTTCAGTATTTCTGATAATAAGGGGCTATAAGGATGGACATTCGGCAGTTTCAGACGTTCAAATCGGCAGCAGATCTCGGAAGCTTTACGAAAGCGGCCCAAGCGTTGCAGTATTCCCAGGCCACCATCACCTCCCATATTCAGCAACTGGAAGGGGAGATCGGCTATCCCTTATTTGACCGATTAGGGAAGCGGATTGCGCTAACGGTAGCGGGGAAGGAGCTGTATCCTTATGTCATGGAGCTGCTTACGGCTTATGCAAAAATCAAGCATATCTCTGAGGACAACCATACGGTTCGGGGCGAGCTGCGCGTCGGCGCGTCCGAAACGATGACGGTCTATAAGCTAGGTCCTGTCCTGTCACAGTTCAAGAGACATTATCCGGATGTTACTCTGTCTCTCATTAATGACAACTGCATGCCGCTGCGGGAGATGCTTCACACCGGGGAGTTGGATGTTGCTATTACACTGGAGCCGATCGTGGAAGACCCTCAGCTTATAGCGATCCCATTCCTGGAAACGCCTCTTGTCTTCGTCGGCGGAATCCATCTGGCTACACGTTCAATCGTGGAGCTTATGGACGAGTGCATCATCTTCAGCGAAAAAAACTGCTCGCTCCGCCGAGCCTTCGAGTCGTATATGGAGGGCAAGGCTTGGGCCCTTAGCAGCCATATGGAATTCACAAGCATGGAAGCGATGAAGCAGTGCATCGTCAGCGGCTTGGGTATTAGTCTTATGCCGCATATGAGCGTGGAGGGGCTGCTGCGGAGCAAGGATATGGCGGTACTTCGGACTGATGACGAACTGACATTCTACGGACAAGTCTGCTATCACAAGAACAAATGGATATCCCGTGCCCATCGAACTTTTATAGACACGGTGCTAGCGCAGCAGGATAAAGAGAGAGTAGAAGGGGGAGTGAGGCTATGAAGAAGAAATGGTATTGGAGTATCGGAATCATAGCGGTCCTGGTTGTGGCCTACGGATGGTTCGCAGGTTACCGCTTCACGATGTCGGCGGCGATATCGGCGGGTTTTCATCAGGATTACCGGGTTATTCTGTCCGAGGACATGCCGTACGGCAAGGCCGTGCTTTATGAGGATTCATTCCACGGTACTTTCGGCGTGGGCAGGCTACATACGCTATGGGGGTTGTTGTACCGCCATGGCGGCGAAGCAAGCCGCATCGCCGCTCAAGACGGGCAGCCATTCGAAGTGGCTGGATACGGCAGCGGGGGTGATGAAATATGGTTCTTGGTCGGTATTCAGCTGTCAGGCGATTCGCAGATTCGCTATCTTTCGGCGGGCAATCATCTGAAGGACTTGGCCTATAACGAGCCCTATACGATGACGCTTGATGATGTGAAGGCCAATTCGGAGCATTATAAGTGGAAGGAAGTCGCGGGCCGATATGCATTATTAGTGCTGGAGGATTATACGGAAGAGAACTGGACGATCCGTGCCTTCAATGGGGAAGGAGAGCTTGTCGCAGATAAGCGGTTTGCGGGACAGCCTCGATATATCGATCGGATACAGCCCTAACCAAGCGGCTGAGTCACGTTACCAATTGAATATAACTGATCTTTCCGTACCTGTCGCATGGGGGGATATGGTAGGTTTAATCTATGGATTTCGGAAGTGACAGGAGTGAGATGGATGATCGCGCCATTGAAAGAATGGATGATAGAAGCGGATATCAGGAGCCTGCAATCGGCGATGGAGTCGGGTCGAATCAGCTCGGAGGAGCTGACTCTGGCTTACATAGATCGGATACGGGAAATCAATCCCCTTATTCATGCTGTTTTGGAGCTGAACCCGGATGCAATAGACATTGCCCGGTCTCTTGATGCGGAGCGGAAGGAGAGAGGGAGCAGGGGCGAGCTGCACGGTATTCCGATTCTGGTGAAGGATAATATCGACACGGGAGACCGCATGCATACAAGCGCCGGCTCCGCTGTATTAGCGAATAACAAGGTGGCGGAGGACGCCTTCATCGCAGCCAGGCTGCGGAAGGCGGGTGCTGTGCTGCTGGGGAAAACCAATATGACGGAATGGTCGAACTTCATGTCCAGCCGCATGCCGGCGGGATACAGCTCGCGGGGCGGGCAGGTTCTCAACCCCTACGGTCCGGGCGAGGTGTTCGTCAGCGGCTCCAGCTCCGGCTCGGCGGCGGCCGTCGCCGCAAGCCTCGCGGCAGCTGCAATCGGAACAGAGACGGCAGGCTCCATTGTAGGGCCGGCCGCTCAGCATGCGCTGGTAGGCATCAAGCCCACAGTGGGGCTTGCTAGCAGATCGGGTATTATACCGATCTCCTTCTATCAGGATACGCCGGGTCCGCTTGCCCGAACAGTCGAGGATGCGGCTATCCTGCTGGGAGCTATCGTAGGATGGGATGAGCAGGATTCGCTGACGGAGGCCGGGAGAGAAGCGGCTTGCCTGGATTACACGGCATTCCTCGACGCAGCGTATGTGGCGCAAGCGAGGATCGGGATCCCGCGTCCCTACTACAAGCATCTGGACGAAGAGCGTCTCGCGATTATGGAAGATGCCATTGCGGCGCTGAGGCGCGAAGGGGCGACGATCGTCGACGATATTCCTTTGCCGGTGGAATACAGCAATTGGAACCAAGGCGTCGTAGGTTACGAGTTCAAGCAAGGCATCAACGCTTATTTGGCGCGCTTGGATGAATCATCTCCGGTACATTCCTTAACGGAATTAATAGCTTACCATCGGGACCATGCCGAGCTGACGCTGGCTTATGGTCAGGACACGCTGGAGCAATCGGAGGCCACCGAGCTGACGGAGGAACAGGTGGAGAGGGAGCAGACCTCGTACAAAAAGAGGGCACGCCGTGAAGGTATTGAGTATCTGATGAAGCAGGAGCGGCTGGACGCGCTTCTTCTGCCGGGCGATGCGGACGGCAAATATATGGCGGCTAGAATGGGTTATCCGCTAATCTGCGTTCCGGCGGGGTATTCGGCGAATGGAATCATCGATGAGGATGGCGATTCCACGAAAGGGCCGTTCGGCGTAATATTCTCCGGTCCGGCCTTTAGCGAACCGACATTAATCAAGCTGGCTTACGGTTTCGAACAGGCGACACGCCATCGTATTCCCCCGAAGCTATAGAATAGGATGTGAACGGAATGAATCAGGTGTACAGCTTGCCGATTACTGTTGAACATGGCGGACCACGGCAGACCATTACGCCCGTCATTCTGCGGGATGACCGCCATATGGTGCTAGTCGACTGCGGTTATCCAGGCTTTGTGCCGCTGCTGGAGGAAGCAGCTGGCTTGCAGGGCCTGTCGCTCCAGCATTTGACGCATGTGTTTGTGACTCATCACGATATGGACCATATCGGAGCGCTTGCCGAATTACAGCGCGCATACTCGCAGGCGGAGACGGTCACCTATGAGCTGGAGGCGCTCTATGTGGCGGGCAAGCGCAAGTCGCTCAGGCTAATCCAGGCTGAAGCTTCTCTGGAGGGCATGGCGGAGGAGGCAAGGCCTCAGGCGGAAGGTTTCATCGCCTTCCTGAATCAAATCGAGCCAGCTCTGGTGCACCGCACGGTAGCAGATGGGACATTGTTGCCGTGGTGCAGGGGGACGGAGGTTGTCCATACGCCAGGGCATATGCCGGGGCATACATCGTTATTTGTCAGGGAGAGCGGCACGATGATCGCAGGAGATGCAGTGGTGATTGAAGCGGACGGCAGGCTTGGCATTGCCAATCCGCAATATACGATGGATATGGAAGCGGCCTTAAGCTCCGTCGAACGCATGCTGACGTACCCGATTCGCCAGCTGATCTGCTATCACGGCGGATTGTTCCAGGGTGATGCCAGAGCTGCCTTGATCGCTTTGTTGCAGGAGTATGGCTTGACGTATTCGGAATGAGACAACTGCAAACGTTTTGATAGAAAGCTTTTGAATAAGGAGGGAAACACATGTCATTAGCCAATCGAATTGAAGCACTAGTACAGGACTTTAATGATAAGGCTGCTATGTCGTTCTCCGGGTCGATACGAGTGACCGCGAACGGCGAACAGTTCGAGAAGAGTTGCGGTTATGCCAATCGCAGTGAAGGTATCCACAATAGCGCCAATACGCGCTTTGGTATCGCATCCGGGTGCAAAATCTTCACCGCTGTGGCGATTGCTCAGCTTGTCGAGCAGGGAAAGCTGGGGTACGATACCTTGCTGAAGGAGGTTGTGGAGCATCCTTTTCCAGCATTTGATTCCCGTGTGAGCGTCCATCACTTGCTCACCCATACATCGGGGGTGCCGGATTACTTTGATGAGGAGACCATGAGTCATTATGAGGAGTTATGGAGCGCCATTCCAACGTACCGCGTAAAGTCTCCGTCGGACTTTCTGCCGCTGTTCGATAAGCAGGAGATGAAGTTCGCTCCGGGAGAGCGCTTCTCTTATTGCAACTCAGGCTTCATTCTGCTTGGTCTGATTGTGGAGAAAGTGAGCGGACAGAGCTTCACCTCCTATGTCGAGGAGCATATCTTCCGCAGCTGCAGGATGGACGATTCCGGCTACTTCGCGATGGACCGGCTGCCGGAACGGACAGCGCTCGGCTATATCGGAACGGATACCGATTGGCGTACAAACCAGTTCTCCATCCCGATCACAGGAGGGCCGGATGGCGGCGCTTATACAACCGTTCGCGATTTGGACCGGTTTTGGGATGCGCTGCTGAACTTCCGGCTGCTGTCTGAGGAGTCAACGGCACGGATGCTGCATCCGCATGCGGCTTCGAATGAGCATACTTCCTATGGCTATGGCGTGTGGATGACGATCATGGACGGCAAGCCGTTCAAATATTTTGTCATGGGAAGCGATCCGGGTGTTGTTATGCTGTCTTCGGCCTATCTGCAGCCAGGCGTTTATGCGCATGTACTGGCCAATGTGGAGCGGGGGGCCGGGATGATTGCCTCCGGCATCGATGAGTTTCTGTTGGATGCGCGGTAGACTTGCTGGTTTCTGAGTTTTTTCTCATGAGAAGAGCTGATTCATCCTGAGAAGGTTGGGTTAAGTAGGGATAGGAGACGCAGAGCTCCATACCCAAAAACGATCAATCAGGAGGAAGATAGCAATGAACAAACTCGCAAATAAGCAAAGAATGACAAAGGTGTTGCTGACGGCTACGATGTGCGCCATTATGATATTCACAGCCGCAGCCTGCAACAGCGACACGAACGGAACATCCAACAACAACAACCTGAATAATAACGCACCGATTGTAACGGATGATCCGCTTGCAACAGAGCCAATCGTGCCAGGCGACGCCGACGATACGGTGACGGAATAACCATAGATGAGACCGCCATAGAGACCGCCATAGAGACCTCCCTGAGAACGGGAGGTTTTCTTCATGCCTGGCTGTCGGCAACGGGGAAAGAACACAAAAAACCGCTTGAGGAGTTTGAACTCTTCAAGCGGTTCCTGCCGAATCCTCTTAGAACATGGGGAATACATACCGGACGAGGAAGTACAGGACGCCAAAGACGATTACGATGTATGCGGTATATCTGATAAGGGTAGACAGAACCTGGCTTGAATCCGACTTCTTCTGAACATGCCGTTCTTCGATTTCCACGTTGCGCTGCGGAATATTCGTATTCATAACACTACACTCCTTTATAAAAGGTATAGCTCTCCTTACCCAGAGATCGGGCGGTTGAATCGGATAGGGGTTGCCCAAAATGATGCGCATGCCGCTTGTTTCAAGCTGGACTGATCGGGTTAAGAACAAGCAAGCCGGCGAGCACAATCGCCAGCAATCAGAAAGGCGGTGATTCCTATGCTGGGATGGGCATTAATGTTTTTCATTTTCGCTCTGGTAGCTGGAATCTTCGGATTCATGGGCATAGCTTCCGCTATGGCGGGAATAGCCAAGGTTCTATTCGTTATCTTTGTAGTCTTGTTCTTGGCTTCCCTGATTCTGGGCAGAAGAAAAGCCTAATGATATCCAAGGCAGTACGCTAACGCAGTACCATCAACCATATCATTCAGGAGGGATTTATCATGAAAACGGCAAATACAGAGCAAACCAAAGTACGGACGGTCATGACACGCGATGAAGTGCAGGAGCAAGTGAGACAATTCCGCCATGAAGGCTATGCGGAGGATCGTATCTTTGTTCTGACACATGACAAGACAAGAACGAAGCGTCTGGCAGAGCGGACAGATGCCGAAGAAATCGGAGTAGCGGAGCAGGGTCTTGGGACATCGATTGCGAATATTTTCCGATCAACGGGTGATGAGCTGAGAGCCAAGATGAGGTCGCTGGGCGTCGCGAAGGAGGAAGCCGAGAGGCTTGAGGCCGCGATGGACCGGGATGCGATCGTCGTCATCGCCTGGGGCGGAAGGGAGTATTACGACGATGACTTCGACCGTGAAGTCTACTTCTACCCTTACGCTTATCCGATGCACAATCAGCCTCCTTACAAATAGGTTGAAATAGCCTGCCCGCAAGGGTAGGCTATTGCTATATACCTCTAGCAACTTGTAATAGGAGGACAATCCACTTGAGTATTATAATCGTAGACGACAATGTGACGAACCAGATGATTATAAGAACGATACTGACCAAAGAAGGATATTCCGATCTGCGAATCGCTTCATCTGCCCGGCAATTATTCGGTATGCTGCATCTGGAATCGGAATGCCGCGCCGAGGAGCCGGTAGACCTTATCCTGCTGGATATGATGATGCCGGAGATTGACGGGCTTGAGGCTTGCAGAAGAATTCAAGCGGATGACCGCTACCGCGATGTGCCAATCATATTCGTGACTGCGGTCGGTGATTCCCTTAAGCTGGCAGAGGCGCTGGATGCCGGCGCAACCGATTATGTCATGAAGCCAATCAATAAGCTGGAGTTGATGGCGCGTATACGTTCCGCGCTCCGGTTGAAATATGAGAAGGATTGGCATAAGGAGCGGGACAAGCGTATTCGCTATGAGCTGGAGCTGGCTAAGCAAGTTCAGCGGAGCGTGCTTAGCTCGCCTATTCAGAACGAGCAGATCAGCATCTTGGCCGATTATCGGCCTTCCTTCGAATTGGCGGGCGACTACTATGCGTGGTTCCGTATCGATCGGGACCGGTATGCCGTCATTCTGCTGGATATGATGGGCCATGGCATTTCGTCATCCCTCGTATGCATGTTCATCTCCTCCGTTCTAAAGGATATGATGTTTCGTATTACCGACCCGGAGGAAGTGATTCTGGAGCTGAATCGGTATATGGGGCAGCTCTATCGCTCTGATGAGCTGATGAATTATTACTTCACGGCTGTATTCGTCGTGATTGATACCGCCAATCATACGGTTGAATACGTCAATGCAGGTCATCCGCCGGGGCTTGTCGTAACGGATGATTCTCTGGCGATGCTTAATCCCAGCGGTCCGGCTATCGGATTGTTCGAGCATATCCGCGTGAGCAAAGGCATGGTTTCTTATAAGCCGGGTACGGTCATTGCGCTGTACACGGATGGACTGCTGGAAGCGATGGGCTCGGATGAAGACGATGCGCTTGTCACCCGCATTGCGGAGGGCATTCGCAACAGTCCCGGTGCGGAGCCGGGCGAGATCGTAGAGGCCCTGATGCAATGCGAGGACGGCAGCAACAGGCAGCGCGATGATATTTGCTTATTGCAAATTACGCTAAAGTAGCGCCGACCTCATGTTTCAAATGACACAGAATGGTTTATACATGATCATAGGAACCTTGAAGGCTAAGTGAAGCATGAGCATCCATAGCGGGAGGGAGTTCATTATGAGAGCGATCATTCTGTATGTCTTTATTATAGTAAGTGTTGTCGCAATGGGAATGCAGTCGTCAGAGCAGCCGGCTGATGCACAGATGACGATGAAGCATGTTGCAGGAGTGCCTCTGGTAATGATGCCTGCCATCTATGATTCAACCGGGCATATGAATCATGCAGAGGAAGCATCCATGTACTTGCAGACGGATGACGGGGAGCCTGCTTCGGAGCCGCCGCAACCGTCGGAAGAGAGCATAGCCTTAGCGGATAACGGGCTTGATCTGGACAGCGTAAATGGGATCAGTCTATATGACAACCCTGAAGCTGTCGTATCCAAGCTGGGCGAACCGGTGAGCAAGTCGGTGGATGAGATATGGGGCGATCTGGCGGTTTATGCATATCCAGATATGGAAATCGCCTTCTACGGTGAGTTCATCCAGTATGTCAACATCGAGGCGGACGAAGCGTTGCAGGTAGACGGCGTGACCTTGTCTATTACAGAGTCCGCTCTGAAGAAAGCGTTCGGCCAGCCGGATTATACCGCCGAGGACGGCATCGTATTCCAGCGGGATGATGCGGTGCTCAAGCTATTCTTCGATGAAGCTACGCGTGAGCCGCAGTATGTGAGCTATTACCATATCGCAACAGTGTAGCTTGTCTAATTGGGATTCAATTGGTAGGATCAATATAAGGTCAAATAGAGCGGAGTGAATGGGAAGAATGAAAATGGAACCTTTTCGTATGGAACAGCATGAGACGAACGGGCAGTTTGTATTAAAGCTTGGCGGAGAGCTGGATCTGGCCGTCGTTCCCCAGCTGCAAGCGGCAGTAGAGCCTTACTTGAGACGCACAGATCTCGCCATGATTCTGGATCTGGAGGGATTGGTTTATATCGACAGCACGGGCATCGGTATTATCGTCTCGATTCTGAAGACGAGGGATAATGTGAACGCGCCGTTCTTTGTGAGGAATATTCCGCCGACCGTACGGAAGCTGTTCGATATGACGGGCTTGACGGGTTATTTGAAGGAAGAGGCCGGGGCATGAAAGCTGTTCACTTGCAAATACCGGCAGATGCGGACTATATCGATTTGGTTCGGAATTGTCTCTTGGGTGTGGCGACCAAGCTGGGCTTCTCCTATGAGGATATTGAGGATATGAAGGTAGCGGTATCCGAGGCATGCAGCAATGCGGTGCTGCATGGCGTGACGGGAGACACGGCGGGTGATGGCGTGATCGACGTCGCATTCGAATCCGATGCGGAGGGTCTTGCCATTCGCGTTGTCAATTACGGCGTTCCCTTTGCGCATTCGGATGCACGGAAGTCGGCTTCCGGCATCCAGGGCAATCATCCCAGCGAGCTGCGCGTAGGCGGTCTGGGCATCTATCTGATGGAAGCCTTAATGGATGAAGTGCAGATGAATTCCGATGAGCAGCGGACGGAAGTTCGCCTCATGAAATACCGGGGATGAACACAAGAACCTCTGTGCCTTGCGGCGGATGGAATGTAGAGGATGCAATTATAAATGATGATATAAAATGGCGTGCGCTTGGTTGACCAAAGCGACACGCCTTTTTGCTGTAAAGAAATCGTATGGTGATGTCCGGCTTGCAAGGGGAAAGCCGGACAGCCTTGTGAGACTTATAGCTTGCGGAAGATCCTCTCTTCCGGCGCATGTTCGGCGAAGCTGGATTTGTGCGGAGACAGGAAGGATTCCTTGCCGCCCAGTACCAGAAAGCCGCTTGGTGCCAGACTGTCCGTCAGAACACGATGTACTCTGCTTTGAAGCTCGGGGTCAAAGTAAATCAGCACATTGCGGCACAGGATCACATGAAATTCGTTAAAGGAACCGTCTGTCGCCAGATTATGCTCGGCGAACATCATATGTCCTTTAATTTCTGGCTGGAAAAAAGCATAGGCATGGTCTGTCTTATAATAAGCGGAAAACTCGCGCGTGCCGCCTGCCTGCAAGTAATTGCGCGTATAGGCCTGCATGCGCTTGAGCGGGAACTTTCCTTGCTTGGCTTGAGCTATAGCTATCTTGCTCATATCTGTGGCATAGATGATTGAGCGGTCCAGCAGCCCTTCCTCCTGAAGCAGAATCGCCATGGAGTAGACTTCCTCGCCTGTTGCACATCCTGCGTGCCAGATGCGAAGCTCATCTAGTCCCTGCAAATGCGGCACGACCTTCTGGCGGAAGGCAAGGAAAAACTCCGGATCGCGGAACATCTCTGTTACCTTGATCGAGAAATCCTCCAGCAGCTTCTCCATGAAGCCTTCTTCATGCAATACTTTGCCCAGCAGCGAGGAGATTGTCGGGAGCTTCTCCAGGTTCATCCGGTGCCGAACACGCCTGCGCAGGGAAGAGCGCAAGTAATGGCGGAAGTCAAAGCCCCTCAGCCGATAGATGGCCTCCAGCAGCAAATCCAGCTCCAGCTCCTCGATCTCTCCATAATCAGACAGCTCTTCATCGACCTCCCGCAAGGAATCGCCATGTCGCAATATGCTGTCATCCACCATGTTAATGCTCCACCTGCTTTGTTAGCCAAACCCTCATTAGCGAGAACAACTGCTCCATTTGGATCGGCTTGCTAATATAGTCGGATGCGCCGGCTGCTAGACAGCTCTCTTGGTCGCTCTTCATCGCTTTGGCTGTCAGAGCGATGATTGGCGTGTTTTTCATCAGCGGATGCTTCTTCAGCGTTCTGGTCGTCTCGAAGCCATCCATGACAGGCATCATAATATCCATTAGGACCAGATCGTAATTAGCGTCGGTATCGACAATCTCGAGACATTCCTGTCCGTTGCGGGCGACTGTCACTTCCAAGCCCTTCAACTCCAGCGCTCTAACTAATGCGAAGACGTTGCGCGCATCGTCCTCAACGAGCAGCACACGCTTATTCAAGAAGGCGGAGTCGCCCTCAGGGTGTTCCGATTGCTCCTCGACCCGATGCGAAGGAGCCGCTTCCGCAGTCGGAATGTCTGCTGGAGGATCGATTCTTTCTGTATGTTTTGTCGGTGTTCCGATTGGAGCGGCAGCCGCGGCCTCCAGCAATGCCTGGTTAAGCTCAAACTGCGCCTCGTTAATCTGATACGGCAAATATAGCGTAAAGGTGCTGCCCTTGTGCAGCTCGCTGTCTACGACGATGCAGCCGCCCAGCAGATGGGCAAATTCGCTGCATATGGATAAGCCGAGTCCCGTTCCGCCGTAGAGGCGGTTCGTATTGCCGTCGACTTGCTGGAAGGCTTCGAAGATAAGGTCTTGCTTATCTTTCGGTATGCCGATCCCGGTGTCGATGATCGAGAAGGCGATGAAGCTCTCCGCATCCGTATCTGGCATATGCTTTTGTATGATCGATGGATCGGCTTGATGAAGCTTCAGCGTCACTGTGCCGCTCTCGGTAAATTTGAATGCGTTGGACAACAGGTTTTTCATAATTTGCTGCAAGCGCTGACCATCCGTCCGGATGATCGGAGGCAGTTCGCGCTGCTGCTCGATCAGGAAGGACAGCCCTTTCTTATCGGCAATCGGATCGAAGCTGAGCTTCAGCATTTCCGGAATTTCCGAGACATTGACTTCATCGACCACCAGAGCGATCTTGCCGGCTTCGATCTTGGACAAGTCGAGTATATCATCGATCAATGCCAGGAGATCATTGCCTGAGGAGTGTATGACGCGAGCGTAACCTTCCTCCTCGGAAGAGAGCGACTGGCTTTCGTTCTCGTACAGCATTTGGGACAGAATGAGAATGCTGTTAAGCGGCGTACGCAGCTCATGGGACATATTCGCCAGGAAGTTGGTTTTGTATTGCGCGCTTTGCCTTAGCTTCTCCGCATAATCCTCCAGCTCCGCCTTGGCCAGCTCCAACTCCTTTGTCTTCTGTTCCGCAAACAAGTTCTGCTCCTCGAGATGCTCGGTCGTCATGCGCATTTCTTCCTGCTGCATTTGCAGTTCCTCGGACTGCGCTTGCAGCTCTTCTGTCTGCGTCTGCAACTCTTCGGTCATCGCTTGGGATTCGCCGAGCAGCCGCTCGACCTCCATACGTCCCGCAACATTGTCGATCGCGACACCGAAGTGATCCTCGATTACTTCCAGCAGCTTCAGATGCTGGGCGAGGAAGGGATCCAGCGATGCAAATTCAATAACAGCAATGATTCTATCCTCGAATTCGACGGGAACGACGAGTACGCTTCTCGGCTGTATCTGGGTTAATCCGGTTGTGATGCTGGCGTTGTATTGCTCAGGCTGGTTGAGCAGGAATGGCCGCTTGTCCTGCGCGCATTGCCCGACCAGTCCTTCGCCGAAGCGGAAGCTGTCCCTTGCCTTCTCGTCTCCGCTGGCGGCGTACGCTGCCAGCTTGTCCAGGCGAAGCTGCTCTCCTGCTCCCCTGCGATAGTAAAAGACGCCATAGGAGGCGCCAATCATAGGCGCTACCTTGCTTAGAAACGAAGAAGCAAGCTGCTTCAAGTCGTTTACACCGTGGTTCATAGTAGCTACTTCCGCGACATGCGTCTGTATCCAGGATTGGGCCTCCAGGCTCTCCAACAATATGTTGGTCGCGTTGGCCAAATCCCTGACCTCGTCTTTCGAATTGACCTTGATCCGTTTCGTCAGATCGCCTCGGGAATCGGCAATCTCGCTGATCGTCGACGATACTTGGCGTATCGTACGCACGATGGCGTTCGATACATAAGCTACGATAATGAAGGACACAACCGCTACAGCAATAAGAATGCCGATTAGGCTGAATGTCAGCAGCTCATTCCGTTTCTCCAGCTCTCCGATATATATCCGATTGGAGTCCAGATGCTTAAGACGGAGTTGTTCCAGATGATCGCGCAGCTGGTCGACATCCTCCTTGCCGGGATCGTTTTTGTAATAATCGATGATATCTTCGGTTTTGTTTTCCCGCTTGAGCGCAATGGTCGGTTCGCCGGATACCTCGATCCAATGTTCAATTGTTGCCCGAATATTATCCAGGTCTCTGCGCTTCTCGTTGTCATCGTCAAAAAAGCCGCTGAGGCGGTTCAAATTATCTTCCCATTCCGCTTTGCTTTCTGTATAGGGCTTTAAGTAATTTTCGTCGCCTGTCAGCAAGTAGCCCCTCTGGCTAGTCTCCATGCTGATGACATTGTACCGGATGCTCGTAATCAAGTTATGAACATCCATATCTCTCGATGTAATCGTCTCGATCTCGTTCTGGAGCGACTGGATCCGTTCGGACACGGCAACGACTGCTGCGCCAAGGCAGCAAATGATGAGAATATAGCCCATCGCGATCTTGAATCGGATGCTTATATGGCGTGGCGTAAGCATAACAGCCTCCTTCTTGTGCAGAACCCGTAAAACTCGTATCGAAATGCCCGTCCACCGGGCAAAAGGTTTTCTTTCTATTTATTATAGCATGCGAGGTCCAATCGGAAAAATTGGAGTGATTCCGGATTTCTTCGTTTCAACCTTTGCCCTGCAGGGTAATACGGGAGAAAGGATACTTTGGAAGGGGCCGTAATCCTATGAATCTAGTTGTTGAAATCAGTATAGTTGTAGTTGCTATAGCCGCGGTTATTATGCTGTTGGCTGCTTTCAAAACACTGAAGCTTGCGGGAGCAGCGATTGAAGATGCCAAGGTAACGCTGGGCGACTTGAGAACCGAGATATTGCAAATCAGCCAGGATGCCCGCGAGGTTGTCCGCAACACGAATGCTGTAACCGTAGATGCGCAGAAAAAAATGCAGGAACTGGATTCATTATTTTCCAGCGTGAAGGAGATTGGCCAAGCGACCCATGTGGTGACGCAATCGGTCAAGGAAGCCGCAACAGGAGCCGCATCGAAGGTGAAACGAAACAGTCGGGATATTCAAAAGCCGGAGGGCGGGACAATCGCAGCGATTGCGGACGGCATCGCCTCTACCATTCGGATATGGAACCGGCTCAAGCAGAATTAAGCTATAATTGAAGGTGTGAGAAAGGATCGTGGAGCATGAATCCGTTACCTATTATGATTCGCATTCCGGCTAAAGCCGACTATCTGGATATTGTCAGAGCTGCTTTGTTCGCAATCGCGAGCAAAGCCGGGTTCTCGTATGAAGCTATAGAAGATATGAAGGTTGCAGTAACCGAGGCGTGCACGAATGCGATTCGGCATGCCTATGAGGAAGGATACGACGGATTGGTCGAGCTGTCCTTCCTGTGCGAGGAAGATGAATTAAACATTACGGTCAAGGATGATGGAAGAGGAAACGTAGTGAGGGCGGCGCAGGGCACTGCGCCTTCCGTTCTGCATCAGTCGCCGATTGCCGATGTCGCTGTTGGCGGTCTGGGCATATTTTTGATGGAGGCTCTGATGGATGAGGTTCACGTACGCTCCGAGAATGGTACGGAGGTTGTACTCATTAAGCGCATGAGCAGAAACGAGGAGATGGTATGAATCAACAATCCTCGGGTTTGACGCCGGAGAATGCTTCGATGCTCATGGAGCGCTATCGTCTGCATGAGTGCAACGATAGCGCGACGCAGCTTCTCCTTCATTATGAATCCATCGTCCGCATGGCGGCAGGCAAGCTGTCCAGGAGCCGACCCGACTTGTACGAGGATCTATTCCAGGTCGGGCAGATATCCATGCTCAGACTGTTCAAGCAATTCGATTCGGAGAAGGGCATTCCGTTCGAAGGGTACGCGATGAAGAGTGTAATCGGCCATCTGAAAAACTTTCTCAGGGATAAGTCCTGGTACATCCAAGTGCCTCGGCGAATCAAAGAGAAGGGGTTGCTGCTTCAGAAGGCTATCGATGAGCTGACGGTTAAGTTGGGCCGATCGCCTAAGATAGAGGATATTGCGGAGTGCCTGGAACTAAGCGTCGAAGAGACGATTGAAGTCATGACTTCGCGCGAAGCGTATCAATACGTATCGCTGGACATGCCTCTGTCATCCGAAGGGGAAAGCGCGGCTACGGTTGGCGACATGATTGCAGGCGACTCCGACGGCTTTCAGGCGCTCGAGGGTCGAATGGACCTTCGAGAGGCATTCGGACGTCTGAAGGAGCAGGAGCAGCATGTGCTAACCCTTGTCTATACACACGGCTTGTCGCAACGGGATGTAGCCGAGAGGCTGGGCGTCTCGCAGATGAGCGTCTCCCGCATTCAGCGCCGGGCGATCGAGCGGTTGAAAACGCTTCTCGCGGAGGAGGAAGAGGAGGCCGGGAATTAAGGCTGGCTAGTGTAGTCGGCTGGAATGAACCCGCGTCTTGCACAAACGGAATAGCCTGTGGGCCATGAAGATGGCTGGCAGGCTTTTTTTGTTGCAGCAAGAGTTCGTTGGAGGAGATAGTATCGTCAAGCAGGGGGGAGTGTGGCAACGGGGTTGACTGTTAGACATGGAAGGCGGACGCCAGAAGAAGGAGCGCCTCGCAGGCGCTCCTTCTTCTGGGGATAAGGTATATTATTGAGCCGGATCGGGTGTGCGACCCTTGCTCTTGACCTCGGAATTGGTAGACATCTTGTCCATTTCCTTGCCTAGCTTGACAATGTCGTCCTCTGTGGGCGCCATCGAATTGACATCAGCCTTAACGCCTTCTACAGCAGCCTGGGCGCTGTCCTTTGCTTGCTCGCTTACGCTGGTTACCATCTCTTTCGTATGTGTGCCTACGCTCGCTGCAAGCTCCTTGGCGCATTGTCCGATCGACTGGAGCTGATTTCCGATATCCGAGCGAAACTGCTGGCCTGTCTTCGGCGCGAACAGCAGTGCTGTGATGGCTCCGACCGCACCTCCTACCAATGCTCCGACTACAACTCCGCTTGTGGATGTGTTTTTGGACATAGTGCATCTCTCCTTCGATTGCCATTGGGCCATACGAACCTGCATATCGCCTCTTATGGGTTATTAACCCGATGCGGAGCGTTCGAAACATATAAAAAAGCCGTCTTGCACGCCGGAAGCGCGAAGACAGCTTGTTCCCTTGAGTTACTTGATAACGCCGCAGGCGATGCGCGCGCCGGAATTGCCGGAAGGGTCGGTTACGTAGTCGTCTGCTTTTTCGTGAATGATGAGCGATGTGCCGCCTTCTTTGGTCAGAGAATTCGGCTTGCCCGGCAATAAGGTCGCCGTCTCGCTGTCCAGCATGGCGGTGACTGTGCCGTCTTCATTCACTTTAATATTCGGCAGATCGCCGGTATGGAAGCCTTTCGGGTTTTTGAAGCCATGCTGCTTGTGATGTGGATTGAAGTGGTCGCCTGCCGTCTTAAAGTCCGGCGTATCGCACTTGCCTTCGGCATGGAAGTGAATGCCGTGCACGCCTGGAGTCAAGCCTTTAGCTTCCAAATGAATCAGTACTTTGCTGCCCTGCTGCTTCAAATGGGCGTTGCCGATCTCTTCGCCCTTGCTGTTCACAATGGAGACTAATTGCTCGGCAGGCGCGTTTCCTTCTTCTGCGCTGGCGAGAGCCACCGTCTGGGAAAGCAGCAGCACCGTTAGGAGCATCATTATTTTTTTCATGGGTTCCTCCTGAAGTAGAACATGTAGATTTAACCGTTGCTCGAACGGCAATAGCTTTAGGATGTTCATAAATATGGAAAATATTCCATGAGTAAAAAGTTTATGAAATGATAAAAGAATGTTCCGAAAATTCTAATTAAGTTGACTTTAAAGATTATTCGATTGGAAGTATGATTAACTTTGAGGATACCATTCAATTCATCGAGTATGACGCTGACAAAGGCTATACTGTGTTACCTTTGCTGGTTTAGATGGAGACGAAACAAGTTGGGCATTTAACGGAGATTTAACAAAAAGATTTTCATCTGGTTCTGCTTTAAAGCTTAAATTCCTTGTAGTTCAAAGTGTAGGTCAGTTTGAATCATTAGATTACATTCAGGAAGCAACAACAAACACAGTAGCTCCAAGTATCGATAAGTATCTTGCTAAATAACTTCATCTATGAAATGAGGCGATACTATCCAGAAACTAGCGGACAAACTCGTTCATACTTTGGTCTTTTTTGCGATATTTTATATTCTATTTAAAATTGTGAAGCTACTCATACAAGATGACTGGTACCATTCATTACCTTTCACGGTAGTAATTCAGGTAGTCGTTCTGGTCATTCTTGCAATTATTTCATTGATTCTGACTGTGCAGTTAATAAAGAAGAGTAAGAATGAATTTTGAGTAAACTTGTTGAAATCACACCAGTGTTTAAGGAGGCAGCTGAAAAAGTCCGTTTCACGAAAGAGGTACAGACCCTCAAGAAATTCGAGGGAGGCTGTGCCTCTTTTCACTTATAATTAGACATCATGGAGAGCAGTCGGCACGCTAACGCTCCGATTTATACGTTCAAGTATATGCTGTTATAGGCCATCTTCGAGTTATCAGGCGTAGACATTGTCGAGCGCCCTCAGTATGACGCCAAAGGCCCCGGTTATCAACCCGAGTTCTCTGACGAAATTCCGCAAGCTGTGATTAGAGAATATCAATTTTGCTGGACATGCTTTATTGACATGATGGTCGTTCTCACCATCGAAAAGGATAACATCTCGTACGCTAAGAACTACAAGCTCGAACGTCTAGATGGGATAAATAACGCTTAGTCCTTCAATAAAAGATTAATGGCAAACTTTAAAAAACAAAATAGACCACTCTTTCCTTGAATGTTACTTCAATGAGGAGAATGGTCTAATATGCTCAGCCAGGGTATTATCTTAACCCTTGGTTTAAATCCTTGTTGTTTCTATCGTATCGGAGTAACTGGATTCGAACCAGCGACCTCACCCACCCCAAGGGTGCGCGCTACCAGGCTGCGCCATACCCCGATATGTTACTTCTCTATTTCTATTATAAGAACGAGTCCAATATGTGTAAAGATATGGATGGATTATGGCGTCTCATACAGCACTTGGCCGGTTAGAGACAGATCGTAACCGGAGATGGATTGCAGTTCCTGCCGGAACTCAATTGAGCGCAACACGGCCAGCAGCTCGTGAAGCCATGGCTTGCTGCGGTCGTTTTTCAGAATAACCAGATCGTATCGTTCTTGTGTGAGCGGGATAAAATCCACTTGTTCCACAATGGATGCGGCTCTGGCGGTTCCCACTCCGACATCGGCTTCACCCGATGCGACCTTGGAGGCGACGGAGATATGGCTGGTGTGGATGTTGTCATAACCGGCAATGCTCCCAGGCGCAATTCCGCTCAACCGCAGCTGCTCATCCAACAGTACACGCGCCCCCGATCCCACCTCCCGATTGGCGAGACTTAGCTCGGGGCTGCCCAGATCTGACCAGCCAGATAAGCCATGAGGATTGCCCTTCGCCACATACAAGCCGGCAGGACGGCTTAGCAGATTGACGACGATATACGGCATGCCAATGAGCAAACGGCGGATATAAGGGATATTATATTCGCCGCTGTCTCCGTCAAGGAGATGCGTACTGACAATATCCGCTTCGCCCTTGTACATACTGATCAAGCTGTCGAGGCTTCCGGTATGCGAGCGCAAGGGCCGCAGTCCGGGCATGCGACGCTCCATCTGGCTGGCGAGCATATCGAGGCTGATATCTTGTCCGGTGAGGACAGGCGCGTTGCCCGTGCGTTCAAAAGCGATTGGAGCAGCCGCCGGAGCTGTGAATGCCTCATGTCCGGCGGACTTTGCTTTGCTGCGCTGCTTGTAGGCTTCAAGGTCGGATGCATCGATGCGCATTTGCTTGCCGACCCGATAGGAGAGCAATTCCCCCTTTTTGATCAGATCATAGACGGTAAGCTTTGAAATTTTAAGCAGTTGGGCGATTTCTTCTGTCGTATAAGAGAGATGCTGAGACATGTCCGATTAGCCTCCTGGTCCGTGTCCAAATTCGATATAGTCATTGTAGCACAGAGGAGGCGTAATGATGGAGAGCGGGTATGTTATTTACAGAAGTGAATAGGGGTAGGTATAATGCTATTTAGATATATTTAATTATAAATAGATATAGTTAGTTATTGGGACGAGGGAGAAAGAACGGAATGAAGAGAAAAGCAATGGCACTTATGATGGCAATCGTGACGATTGTGGTTCTGGCTGCTTGCGGGAAAGATGCTGCGGATACGAAAGTGGAGCTGACGATATCCGCTGCGGCAAGCTTAACCGATGCGTTGAACGAGCTGAAAGCGGGTTATGAGAAGGAACATCCAGGCGTTACGCTATTGTTCAATTATGGGGCCTCAGGCTCGCTACAGCAGCAAATTGAGCAAGGTGCGCCAGCGGACTTGTTCCTGTCGGCTGCGGCCAAGAACATGGACGCGTTGGTGGATAAGGGACTTATAGATGCGAAGGATCGAATCAACTTGTTATCCAACGAGCTTGTTCTGGTGACGCCGGAGGGCAAAGGGGACAGTGTCGGGAGTGTACAGGATTTGTTGTCCCATTCTGTGAGCAAGCTGGCAATAGGCATTCCAGAGAGTGTGCCTGCCGGTGCGTATGCGAAGGAAGCGCTGACGAATGCCGGTCAGTGGGACCAGCTTCAAGAGAAGGCGGTTCAGGCCAAGGACGTGCGGCAAGTGCTTCAGTATGTGGAGACGGGAAACGTGGATGCAGGCTTTGTCTACCGTACGGACGCACTGTCTTCGGAGTCGAAGACGGACATCGCTTTTGCGGTGGATCCGGGCAGCTACAAGCCGATTCTGTATCCGATCGGCATCATCAAGGCAACCAAGCATGAGAAGCAAGTACGCGAATTGTACGACTATCTGCAGACGGAAGAAGCGCTAAATTTGTTTGTGAAATACGGCTTCAGCCTGCCGAAGCAGTCCTGATGAGCTGGCAATCGTTCTGGCCGCCAGTCGTACTGTCATTGCAGGTGGCACTGATCTCCAGCATTGTCGCCTCCGTGGCAGGTATTGCCGCAGCATGGTGGATGTCGAGGAGGTCATTCCTTGGCAAGATCTTGCTGGAGACGGCCTTCATGCTGCCGCTGGTGCTGCCGCCTACTGTCGTTGGCTTTCTGCTGCTTGTTCTATGGGGCAGACAGGGGATACTGGGACGTACGGCAGAATGGATTTTCTCCGCACCGGTGCTCTTCTCGCCATGGGCGGCTGTCATTGCCTCGATTGTGGTGGCGTTCCCGCTTGTGTACCAGACGATGAAGGTCGCACTCGATTCGGTGGACAAGGATCTGGAGGATGCGGCGAGATCAGCAGGCGCCAGTGAGGGGAAGGTGTTCCGCTATGTGACGCTGCCGCTGACGATGCGCGCGGTAATGACTGCTTATATTCTCGGCTTTGCGCGCAGCTTAGGCGAATTCGGAGCGACGCTCATGATTGCGGGCAACATCCCGGGCAAGACACAGACGATCCCTACTGCTATCTACGTATCGGTTGATGCTGGCAACATGCCAATGGCTTGGGCATGGACGGCTGGCATGGTCGTTATATCTTTTGCGCTGCTTCTTGTTACGGGCGGTCTTCGGAAAAAGCAATAAAAAAGGGCTCGCCTTCATGGAGCAAATCGTGTGCGGCCGTGATTGCACGAGTGTAGAAGAGCTTTTCTCCGATAAGAGCCGATGAATGCGATAAATCAGATTGCAAGGTATGGAAAATCGCTGAAAGCAGCATTTACTGCAGCTTTACACTTTCCGAAGACAGGAGTAATATTCGGATTAAGCTTTATAGCAATCGCTGAGTTTTCCGCATAAGGCGGGAAAACGGGGGAACCATCGCCTATGAACAGTTCGGTGTGAGAGCCGGCCGTTATAGATAGGCAAGGGGTGAATCGCTTGCAGCGCCTGATCAGGTGCGAGCCAAGCGTAGGGCGACTCTCACCGCCCGAATCCGACAGCTAACCTCGTAAGCGTAGATGGAGAGGAAGTGGCTTGTGATCGCATAGGCGACCACAGGGGACACGCGCCTCTGTGGTTTTTTTGATGCGCAAATTAGGATGATGACCATGCAACACGCTGAGTTTCTGCACATAGCAGAAAGCGGGGGAACCATACGATTTCATGCCAAGCGTGAAATCCCGGGGTGAATCCGGACCGAGCAGGTCCGGTAGGGCGACTCTCACGCCCGAATCCGACAGCTAACCTCGTAAGCGACTCGAGAGAGGCCAATTGCAGCTCTTCAGCATAAGTGTAGCTTGTTTCGCTATGCCTACAGAAGAAGCCGCGAGGGACCCCTCCTTCGCAGGCTTCTTTTTTTGCGCTCAATTGGCCATCAGCGGCGAATCCCGGAGGAGCTTGTATTGGAATTTGAAGAGAATCGTTGGGAAGAGAAACGAGAGGAGGATGCGCCATGTTAGACGCAGCGTTAGTTACATTCCTGGTTGTGTTGGTAGCTTCCATATGGGGTCTTGCCGCTTGGTCGGCAAAGGAAAAGGATAGCGAAAGGAAGGATCAATGATCCTTCCATCATGCTTTCATGAAATATAGCGCGAGTGTTCGATTATCGCCTCGTGGAGCAGAATGGTTGCTAAGTGAAATTGATATGAATAAGCCCTCTCGTTGCGAATGGGCTATTCAATATTTGCGGACAATGGGGCTCTTCTCAGGTGTAGCGTTCTTGCTTTCATGATGCGGCTGTACTATACTGGTTACATTATTTAGTAATTGGTCGATCAATAAAGATAAGGTGAAAAGGAGTGCCTGTTTTATGGTCAGAGGTATATCGGCATCCAATCGAAGAGACGATATTGTAGCGGCTGCCATTGAAGTATTCGCCGAGCTGGGCTATTACCGGGCAACAACGGCGCAGGTAGCGGAGAAGGCGGATATTTCGCAGCCGTATGTATATCGCTTTTTTACAAAAGAATCACTGTTGGTTGCAGCTATCGAGCTTTCATGGGAACGCATCCTGAGAGCCTTCCAGCAGGTCATTCGAGATACGCCTTCCTCGGAACGGCTAGAGATAAGCTTTATTCGGGCGTATGAAGCAATTATGGAATCCCACCGCCATGAAGTGCTGCTTCAAATGCAGGCGCAGACCATCACAGAGCCGGTTGTGCGCGAGGCGATGCAAGCGGGCATGAACCAAGTGCAGACGCTGGTGCGAGATGCCTTCCAGCAGGCGGGATTCGCCGATGTGGAAGAAAGAACCTCCGATTTTCTGGCCAGGGGGATGTTATGCAACGTATCGATGGCGCTGGAGATGCCGCAGTTGATGCTGAAGAAATAACTAATCGGGGTACGGTAGCTGTCCATCGGCTATCGTTTTTTTATATCCTTGGGATAGTCGGCTGCATATTGAAATGTTGTGAAAATAAATGTAACCTGATTAATCATTAATTCGTTTAAGTATTATCAACACATTACACAAACGAAGGGAATGGTTAGGATGGTAAAAATCAAGCGTTTCTCAAAAACAACTATTAGTTTGATGCTCGCACTTGCACTTGTCATGGTTCCACAACTCGCTGCCGCCGGAGAAGCAACTGTACCACAAACCTCTCCACCCCCTGTGATGGTACAGCCAATGGCTGTGTTTGAAGGCTATACCTATTTGAAGTCATCTTCTGAAAATTTGTCCATTGGATCTAACCTTATTGCGGTAGTGACTACTGTAACGAATGCCAAATCGACTGTCTCTGAGGTTGGCGGGACTATACAGTTGCAGGAATGGTCAGGCACGAGCTGGATTAATCTTGTTCCTACAGCCCCCTATTCAAATAAAAATGCGACACTGGCAACCGGGAATATGACCAAGTCTGTAAGAAGCGGATATTACTATAGAGCGAAGGTTACTCATTTCGTGACGCATAACGGAACAACTGAAACGGCAGTTTCATATTCAGAAACAGTACTGGCTCCATAATTCGATCACTGCATGAAGAAAAAAGGACTGGGTATATTACAATACCTAGTCCTTTTTTCTATTTGGTCATGTTTTTAATAATTTCCTTGGATATAATAAGTGTCTCCTCTGGACTAAGCGGACCAGATACAGAGACATGAATATCATCAATCAAGAACTCTTGAGCAATGTACCCGTCGTTCGTTGAGAAAATATAAGTTTCTGTAGTTCCAATTTTTAATGTTTCCATTTTTATGTTTGGACCGCCGCCTGATGTGAATGCAGAGTTCTCTAATAATCTTTGAAGGATAATAGTATAGGCAATCCCTTCATCATCTGTGTACGAAATTGCTGCCATACGCGAAATTTCTTGGTTTTGAAAAACAATTACTTCTTGTAACTGATACCCCTTAGCTATATAAGTGATAGCTGGTATAGGGAAGTTGGTTTTTTCGGATGCTTCCTCTAATGTCGTAAATCTTAAGTCCTGAGGGTTGCTGGAGAGATAGTGTTCATCAACCGCCACAACATTAGAATCGTCATATTCAACAATGGAGCTGTCTTCAGGCGGAGGCGGTGTTTTTGGAACTGTTTTAGATGCATTATTCTCACCAAACATAATTCGTACAACATCGTCCTTGATAGTCACAACGGCCTTGAATAATGGTTGAAAAGCATTTGACGCTGTAGGCGTGCCGAATAAAAAGGCACCTAGAAGAAACGAAGCCGCTATATAGGGCAAGGCACGAAGCTGAGATTTTCTGCGTTTTTTCTTAGCAAGCTGCAGCTGAAGTTTTTCCCAGGAGGGTCCAGCATCGGGGGTGAATTTATGGTTTTGGACACTCTCTTCAAAGGCCTGGTCGAATAATTTATCGAACTCCTCTTTGTTCACCCTACTCACCCCACTTCTTGGAAAAGGTTCGTTTCATCGCTTCTCTTGCCCGGTACAGCTTATACTTCACCCGTTCTTCTGTCGTCTCCAGCTCGGTTGCAATCTCTCGGTAGCTGAGATCCTTCTTCCATCTTAATTCAATTAACGCCTTGTATTCCGGGCGCAGCTCATTCAAGCATTGGCTGATTGTCTCCGTCATAAGCTTCAGCTCGACTTCCTTCTCCAGTGAAGCCATCTCGGTGGACATCGGCGTGCTTTCATTTATATAAACACTTTCTGAGTCAATCTCGTTGCGATTTTTTTTTGTTTTTCGAAAATAATTATAGACCATGTTCCGAACAACGACCTTAAGCCAGCTTTTTAGCTGAGCTTCATTATCGGCGCGCGGTACACTGTCTATAATTTTGATAAATGAATTTTGAATAATATCCTCTGTCGCAGCATGTTCCTTAACCATATATATAATGGGAGAATATACGAATTGATAAAACTCCTCGTAAATCTCCTTTTGAAGCTGCGGACTAAGCGCATGGTAATTAGCGCCTGACAGAAGAAACAGCTTGCTTTCCACGGTAATGCGACCCCCTTACGGATGCATATGGAATTCGGTAGTTTGGAAGATCGTGTAAGTCTTTGTCTCCTGCCATTATACCGTATATGGGGGTTAATGTATTACAGAAAAATTAGACAATATTTTGTTTATGGCGTATGTCGGTTCTATGGTAGAGAATTAATCGTAAAACAATTTGTAATCAGGAGGAGGTGCGGTCTTGGGGATTAGATTATGACTAGTCGTATCGTCGGAAATCCCGAATATGTCTTGTTTAATTACTGTGGCAACTTGTTGAAAGGCGTTAGAGACGGTAGGAGTTCCGAATAAAAAAGCACCTAGTAAAAAGGAGACTACGATGAAGGGCAGCACTTTGAATAAGCCCATTCTTCTTCTGATTCTATATCTCTTCGCAAGTTTCTTCTGCAGCCTTGTCCAGGACTCTTCGGTATCGGGGACAAAACGGGTAAGCGTGACACTTTCACGAAAGGCATGGTCAAACATCGTTTCTAATTCTTCTGTTTTCATCCCCGCACCCGCTTTCGTGACGATAGAATAGAAGTTCATGAATCGTATCCACTATATAAACACTTGAAGCGTTTCGTTCGTTGCACTTTTTCTTGAGATAGTATAAGAACCTGGAAATAATGCGGTAGCCGCAGCGTTTTTTCCGACTAATCACATGTGTTAAATAGAGCATTTTGAAATAATTCGACAAATTTCTGCTACTTTCTTGTTGTTTTGCGTGTTATAGAGTTAAATCTTGCAACAAGCCTGCGGAGGTGAATTATGAAGAGATGGGTGCTGCTGTTGCTGTTGATTATTTTTGTATGCATACCCATCGTTTACGAGCATGATCACGCAGAGCTGATCCAAGAAATGGCGGCGAAAGAATTCGGCTATTATCATGTCTATGTGTTCTGGGATAATGAGGGCGCGGAAGGATCGTCGTTGCCAGCATCTATGCTCCGTCCATTCGACTCCGAGGATTTCCGCCAATCCTTGCATATAGCGAGACTTCAGGTTGTTCAATTAAACCCGCAAGATCCCAATTACCGCTATGTGAAAGTTTTTGAAATGAAACGTACACCTACCTATGTTTTGTTAGACCATCAGAAGGTTCTGCTGGAGACTTCGGAGATTGAAGATATCCTCCATTATTTATACGGGGATGCGACATGGTTGCGTTTGAAGAGAGAAGCCAAGCCCGGGTATTAATTGACTGCGCCAAGAGCCGCTGCAAGGCAGGTTGATACCTGCGTATGCAGCGGCTTAATTAATGGAACAGTCAACATCACGTCAGCTCTATACATTAGGACTGACTTCCTTCCTTGTATCCATCGCTTTCCTGAAAGGATAGGCAGCTAGAATATGCTATAATAGCGACATTGTTTTTTGTTCGGAAGGGATCGGGGAGATATGGGGAAATTGGAACGTTTCCTGGAGCGCAAGCTTGAGGAGCTTGGCGTAGGATTAAATGAAGTGCAGAAGCAAGCCGTAGGTCAAGCGGAAGGGCCGTTATTGCTGCTGGCCTCGCCGGGGTCGGGCAAGACTACGACCCTAATTATGCGAATCGGCTACTTGATTGAAGAGCTAGGGGCGGATCCGGCACGAATCAAGGCGGTTACGTTCAGCAGAGCATCCGCAAGAGATATGAAGGAGCGCTTCACGCGCTTCTTCCCGCTGCTGCAGCCAGTCGATTTCTCAACAATTCATAGTCTTGCATTTGAGATCGTGCGCACTCATTTCTACAAAACAAGAACCGCATATGACATCATAGAGGGAGCCCTGGAGATTGAAGAGGGGGATGAAGAGCAAGGGTATGAAAGACCTTTGCCTCTTCATAAACGGATCATTTTGCGCAATTTGTTCAAGGATATCGTAGGCGAAAATGCGACGGATGATGCCATGGAGGAACTGACGACTTACATTAGCTATGTAAAGAACAAGATGCTGCCTCCGGAGCAATGGGCAAGCGTCAAGGTTGATGTGCCACACGCCGAGCGAATCCTGCACGAATACGAGTCGTTCAAGCGCAGCGGAACGTCTAAGCTGCTTATTGACTTTGACGATATGCTGACGATAGCCCATGATGTGCTTGAAAAGGATGGAGCAATGCTTCGCAAGCTGCAAAGCCGCTATGATTATGTTATGACGGATGAAAGCCAAGATACGTCGATGGTGCAGCATGCCATTATCGAAAAGCTGGTGAAATCGCATCGCAATCTCTGTGTAGTGGCGGATGACGACCAGTCCATCTATAGTTGGCGGGGAGCGGAGCCGACTTATTTGCTCCGCTTCAAGAATGTATATCCGGAAGCCGTTACGCTGTATATGGTGCAAAATTATCGCTCATCGCCTGAAATCGTGACGACGGCCAACACCTTTATCAAGCGCAACAAGAATCGCTACGATAAAGAGATGTTTACGAACAATGCATCTCATCAGCCAATAACCTTCAAGACACTTCGGGATTATCGGGAGCAAGCGAAATATGTTGTCCGGGAGATCGCGAAGATCGAGAAGCTCTCCGAGGGCGCAGTGCTGTACCGGAACAATTCATCGTCAATTGCACTTATGAATGAATTTGACCGTGCCGGTATTCCGTTCTATATGAAGGATGCGGATAATCGGTTTTTCTCCCATTGGGTGATCGAAGATGTATTGAACTTCATGCGTATGTCCTATACAGATAAACGCGCGGATATCTTGGAGAATATTCACTTGAAATTCAACGGCTACATTAGCAAGCATCAAATGTCCGTTCTGAAATCCATTGATAACGGAGAGTCGGTCTTCGATAACCTGCTGACGATCGCACAGCTTCACGACTATCAGATCAAGCCGCTGCAAGAGGCGAAAGAAACATTCCGAGAGATGAACGGCATGCCGCCCTTGCATGCCATTCGCGTCATTCGGACGCGGCTCGGGTATGAGAAGGCGCTTGAGAAGCTATGCGAGCGGCTGGGCTTCCGCAAGGAGTATCTGATCGGCATATTGAATACGCTGGAGGATATCGCCGAAGGATTGGAGACGATGGCCGACTTTGCAGCGCGCCTGAAATATCTGGAGAAGGTGCTGAAGGGTGCGAAGTCGAGGAAAGGTCAAAACGCCGTAACGTTCTCTACGTTCCACAGCGCCAAAGGATTGGAATTCGATCATGTCTATATGGTAGACCTTATTGAAGGGGTTATTCCTGCTTCGGAGGACGGTAAGAAGGGAGCAGGCGGAGATTCGTCTTCTATGGAGGAAGCGGTACGGCTCTTCTATGTCGGCATGACGCGGGCGCGAAGAACGCTGGAGATGGTCACGTATGGACAGCGTGACGGGGAGCAAGCGACGGAGTCTTCCTTCATGTCAGCGGTAAAAGATATTGTAGACCCGAGCCGCATATCGGCACGAGCAACGGCAGGCTCAGAACGCCAGCCTATCTTATCTGCAGCTGGGGATTCGCGGAGCAATTCCATTAGGCTGAAAAGCACCAATTTCACAAGCAGCAGGGAGCCCGTGAAGGCTGAAGCAAATCCCAACGCGGCCAAACATCCGACCGAGCTTGCGGCAGGAGCCAACGTTCGGCACCGCGTATTTGGAGTGGGATGCATTGAGCGTGCCGACAACGAGAGTATTATTATCCGGTTCGGTGAGAACAACGTAAAAACGCTGGCTATGGCGATGTGTATTGAAAGAGGGCTTTTGGAGCTGGTGTGAGAAACTGGGGATAAGCGGATCGCAAGCAACGTAATTAAGTTCCACAGTAAAAAAGAGGGACGGATCAGGCCAAGGCCTGTTCCGTCCCTCTCTATGAAAGGATTATACTTTATCCAGCTTGTGAGCCTCCAGAATGCGGATGACGATTACGGCTGCTTGAGCTCGCGTCAGATCAGCTTTCGGATCGAAGGTCGTGCTGGATTTGCCGATCATGATGCCTTCTTGAACAGCCAGAGCGACTGCCGACTTCGCATATGCTGCTATATCCTTAGCATCAGCGAAAGCGTTCAGCTTCGATGTATCGGCATCTGTCTTCACGCCCAGGTAGGACAGGACGTTTGTCAGAATAACGGTGATGTCTTGACGGCTAATCGTGCTTTCCGGATCGAAAGCCGTCTCGGATTTGCCTTGAATCAGACCTAGCTTCTTCGCAGCAGCGATGTCGCCAGCGTACTTGGAATTGGCAGCGACATCCTGGAATGGAGCTGTACCATTCTCAGGCAGGATACCAAGACCTTTGACGATCATGGACGTAAATTCAGCGCGAGTGATGCTGCTGCTAACGCCGAATGTGTCTTTAGACTCGCCTTCAAGCAGAAGCTTGGCTGCAGCGCGAGCTACAGAGTCTTTTGCCCAAGCTGCGGTTGCATCCTTGTATGAAATGCTGGATTGTACGATCGTGTAGATACTATTGCCGCTGCGCTTCAGCTCAGCAGTTACTTTGCCGTTAGACAGCTTCGTGAACAGGGTCGGAACTGGACGTAATGTGTTAGTAGTTGGGTCATATACAACTCCAGTAGCTTTCGCTGGAGTCACATCCGCTCCTTCGAGCGTAAAGATGCGGCTAAGCGAATGTTTGCCAAAGTCTGTGATTTCCTCCAGCTTGCCATCGGAGGTGTACTTAGAAATCTTGAAGTCAAGCGGTTGAACCAATAGCTTCAGTCCGCTGTCCTTGGCCAACTTCTCTGCAGCTTCTGCAGCGCTTGCCGATGCTGGTGTAATCGAGATTTGCAGGTTAACGCCGAGTGGAAGCGCATGTGCTGGAATCACGTATGTCACACCATTCCAGATGATGGACAATTGAGCGTTGTCGCCTTTTGCAGCCAGAGCAGTTACTACTGCTTGAGGCAATTCAACTTCAATCGATTTGGCTTCTTTGTCTACGGATAATTTAAAAGCAGTTTCTTTTGAGCCATTAATCGTTTGAACAGAAATACCTTCTTGAATGTTAATTACCCATTTGCCATCGTTTTTCGTAATGGAGGCATCCAGTTCCGTAGTTGTATCTCCAGAACCTGTTGGAGGCGTTACAACTGGCGGACTTGTCAGTTCTGCTGTCTTAATTGTCACAGGATTACTCATTGGAGAAACTTCTGCAATTTTTTCATCGGCATTTCTTACAGCCAAGATAGTTACTGTATACTCCGTGTTGGCTGCAAGATTTGTTAGAGATATTTTCGTATCAGTAACCGTTTTAACGTAAGTGTAGTTGTTAAAGATCTCGTAAGCGCTTGCTCCTTCGACGGCATCCCATTGTACAGTAAATGAGTTTGTGCTAGAGCTTACTTTTTTAGCGTTTTGTGGTGCTTTCAGCGCCGCTTCGTTGGCTTTCCCATCAATTGGGAGATCTTTGATGAGTTGAGTCGTTAGCGTTCTGTTTTCATCATTTGTAATATCCCAGCTCATGATGCCCGCCAGGTTCAATGTTTTAACAAGGGAAGCCGTATACATCATGGTTGTCACGTCGTTGTAGCCAATGAACAGCTTGTCCTCCTTGCTGTATACATATGATACTTTGGATGCTTCATTCCAATAATGTTGGAATTTAGGGTTCGTTAAGTAGTTGTCCTCAATGTCATCGTATTCGAACAGCCCGTCTTCCCATGTGCCGAAATCAGCAAAAGCTTCGCATTCCTGATACTGTCCGGCTTCAGGACAGCCGATCCATCCCTTGCCGTAATACGGTATACCCAGTACCAGCTTATGAGGTTCAACGCCTCCGTTCAAGTGGCCTAGTGCGCCTCCTCTTACGTTATTGCGCTTAGCGGATGCGCCTGGATGCTTCGGATCATAGTAAAGCGGTGAGTTATGATGGGCAAGCTTGGTCCAGGCACCGCTGTAGTCGTAAGTCATAATATTAACGAAGTCCAGATATTTGGACGAATTCGGTAGATCTGCATTGGCAATGAAGCTATCGGCTTGTAGAGAAGCGATCGTCAGCAAATAATATTTGCCATCTTCGGAACCAGCAGCATCCAGCGCTTCCCGTACCGTCTTCATGAGCAAGGTGAAATTGACATTGTCTTCTGGACGGTGGATGTTGTCGTCTTCTCCGCCTTCAACCGGGTATTCCCAGTCAATGTCTACGCCATCCAAGCCGTATGCTCTCAGGAACTTAACGACCGAAACAGCGAATGCGCGCCTTGTTTCTTCAGAAGCAGCCATATCCGAGAAGTGGTTGGAGAATGTCCAGCCCCCTACAGAAACAAGCAATTTCAGATGCGGATTCTCTTCTTTGATGGCAGCAAATTTATTGAAGTTTTGAATGTCCACCAATTTATCCCCAACTATCATTTCCCCGTCATGCACATAACGGTCTTGGAGAGGGATTTCATAGGGAAGCTTTTCAGCATTTTCAGACTTGTCTACCTGGCACCCTCTTCCGTTGGAGCCGACCTTCTTCCAGCAAATATCCGCGAAGGCGTAGTTGATGTGAGTAACCTGCGAAACGTCCATGTCTTCAGGCTGGAAATTTCTCGAGTTAGCGCTTGTGTATGCTGCCCAAGAAATATAGTACGTAACGTTGGTGTAGTTGCTTCCAGGAACCACAATCGCAGTGCTGCTGGATTCGGAGGTCCACAGACTGTTCTTGGCTTTAACCGTAAAGCTATACGTTTGGCCTTCGGTCAAGCCGGATGCCGCATAGCGATTGTTATTGCTGGTGCCAACAAGCTCTCCGTCCTGGTAAATTTCATAGCTGGCAGCACCACCTACAGGCGCCCAGCCCAGGGAGGCAGTTGTACTGTTCGATGTGATTACTTGCAGATCTTGTGGTGGATCAAGCTGTCCCCATTTCAAAGTAAGGATATTGCTTTTTTCTGAAGTCTCAGTTGGACCTCCAGGCGCAGCTGCTTGTGCGCCGAGCATAAATTTGTAGAGGGTGCCTGCTGTCGTATCTGGTACGGTGTAGGTGATTTCCATTACATCGGTACCGTCATATTTTCCGCCGCCCCAGCCGCCATTGACATACAAGTCGTAGCCGGTGGCGTCAGGACTTTCATTCCAGCTCAACGTTACTTTATTTTCTACAATGCTCTTAACATGAAGATTTTGAGGCGGTGTCAGCGGAGCAGGTTCGAACTCGCTGGTATCTTTCAGTGTAGTAAAGGTAATCCGGTTGCTCCTTTGTTCCGGCTTCAGGTTGGCATATTGGACACCGTCAGGGCCAATAATCCAAGAGTAAGTCGTTTCCGGCTTAAGGCGTTCGTTAACGACACTTCCTCCAACTTGCGTATGTCCGCTATACGGGTCTTTGCCTGGAGTTGCCGGATCAGCCCAAATCCAGTAGTGATCTGTTTTATGAGCAGGGTCGAATTCGATTTTTACTGTGTTATGAGTTACTTCTACAACACGGAGATTTGTTGCTGCTGTAGTACCGGTAGGGCCTGTAGGCGCTCCGTCCAACGTTTTGAATTCAACAAAGTTACTGCGTTCCACACGGGTGAATGGTCTTTTATACCAAGTCGAATATAATTTGTAAGTCGTATTTGGTTGCAAGTTGGTTAAAGATACGCTTCCATCTTTACCGGAAGCCAGGTAGTTATTGGTGTCTTCTTCCTTCGTATCTTCCTTTACGAAATACCAGATATCCGCATCAGCCAGACCCTCTTCTGTATCCCACTTGAGTGTTGCTGTGGTAGCCGTTACGGAACCTTCTACCACAGTCAAGTTTTGTGGTACTTTAGACGGTGTACTCTCGTCATCTGCTGCTGCTTCTATCTCTTCGTCTGAAGAAACTTCTTCGGATATTCCGTTTTCAGGAACTTGTTGTTCCTGTTCGGATCCTTCGTTTTCAGGAACTTGTTGTTCCTGAGTGATCGCTTCCGGCGCTGCAGATTCCTCGGCGTAAGATACGGATTGCATCAGAGGGCTGAGCATGATCGCTAGAGCCAAGAAAACGATAAAAAGTAGCTTTAATTCTTTCTTGCGTGCAGCAAAATACACCATATCACCTCATTGTAATAGTCTGTCCTCGCGGCATGACGTGTCAGCCGCTGGCAGGTGTTGCGGCGGAGCTGATGAGGGTTGCTTCATGATGTCGGATTCGATGTTTCGTTCGATGTTTAAATAGGGAATTTTGCGTGTGTGTAAGAAACTCATGGTGTGTGCTAGCCAATGTCGTACATACTGCGATCTAGTCGCATGTTTGGAAGCATGTACTGGTATTGCACTAGTTGGACTGAAGATAAAGCTTGTCCGTTTTGAATGGGGAGCGTTTTGTGACAGCGTTTTCTTTTTCTGAAAAAAATCAGTCTGGCTAGCAAGTTCATTGGCCGCTAATGGTTCGTTGGATGCTTGCTTCGCCCCTCCTTCCAGCCCCTAGTTTTAATGGAATTGCGGTGTTGCTACTCCTATCATGATTCGAAGTATGAACAAGCGGAAGGGGTAAATTCATGGTATGGAAGGGGTAAATTTTTACAAAATATACACAGTGTTAATGAATGTTTTTATTTTTGTCAATATGGAATGATTTCTGATAGAAATCAATTGTGTTTTTGGGCGTTTGAAGGCCGTGAGGGCAGGCCAGGCAAGGAGTTTGGTTTCCAATTCGGAAGATATGGTAAGATGAAAAGATCAAAATCACTGGTTGTGATCTATAAAAAAGGAGTGCAGCATCATGTCTAACGCATTAAAACCCGAGCTTAATCGGGAATATATGATTCGTCAATTAAGTCAGCTTCTGAGCATTCCGAGTCCAAGCGGCTATTGCATGGCGATTATGGATGAATTGCGCAAAGAAGTGGAGAGCTTAGGCTACACGATGGAGCAGACACCGAAGGGAACGGGCATCATTACGATTCCGGGTAAGCGTACGGATAAAGTCATCGGGGTGTCCGCGCATGTGGATACGCTGGGGGCTATGGTTCGTTCGATCAAATCAAACGGCATGATCCGGTTTACTCCTGTAGGTGGTTATGCCATGGGAACGGTAGAGGGAGAATATTGTGTCATCCATACCAGGGATGGCCGCAACTATGAAGGAACGGTGCTGACGACCAAGCCTTCGGTGCATGTCTATAGCGACGCTCGCGATATGAAGCGGGAAGAACAGAACATGGAGATTCGTATCGACGAATCCGTTACATCCAAAGAAGATACGCTGAAGCTTGGTATTTCGGTTGGAGACTTTATCTCATGGGATCCAAGAACCCGCATATTGCCGAACGGCTGGATCAAATCCCGCCATCTGGATGACAAGGCAAGCGTAGCGGCGCTGCTCGGATTTTTGGAATGGCTGAAGAGGGAAGGGAAGTCGCCAGCGTACACTGTAAAGCTGCTGATCTCCACTTATGAAGAGGTTGGACATGGCTGTGCCTTCATTCCGCCGGATATTACGGAGCTGCTTGCCCTGGATATGGGGGCGCTTGGCGACGATCTGTCAGCGACGGAGAAGGATGTGTCCATCTGCGCAAAGGACTCCTCGGGTCCTTACGATTATGGGATGACGACACGTCTTATTGAATTAGCGAAGCGGGAAGGCATTCCACATGCAGTGGATATTTATCCTCATTATGGATCTGATGCATCGGCAGCCTTAAGAGGTGGAAGCAACATTCGTGCTGCATTAATGGGTCCGGGAGTACATGCTTCTCATGGCATGGAGCGTACCCATGAGGAAGCGGTCGTGAATACAGCTGCGCTCCTAATTGCATATGTGATGGAAGAGTAGAGGTTGATCGTAAAAAGGCGCAGACACTGTCTAGGGATAAATTCCCTTCCAGTGCACTGCGCCTTTCTTTTAAACGGACCTATTCTGTATATATTCGTCCAGCAGGTCGAATGTCTCGGCGAAGCCTTGCCGCAGATGGTCACGGAGCGCTTCGAACACGCGCATCTCAGCTTTTTTGGCATCCTCGGGCAGACCGTGCAAGGTCAGCTTTGTTGTCCCATCCTCTTGCTCTTCGAAGGTCACCGTATTCAATATTTCTAGCGGCCAATCCTTGCTGAAGTAAGCTCTGACGGTCTTGCCAGTCTCGTCTGCAAAGGAGTTCGCATAGACAAGCTTGTCCGGTCCCGCAATTTCCCGGTATGTAAATTTGCCCCACATCACATTGCCTTCAGGGGATAGCTGCTTATAATGAATGATCCCGCCGGGTATCAGCTTTTGGGAGAGGATGGTCATTTCGTATCCTCGCGGGCCCCACCAGTTTTTCATATGTTCGCCTTGGGTGAACAGCTCGAACAACACTTCCTTAGGCACGTTAAATACGCGAGTCATGTACAGACCGCGTTTGCCGGAAGGCGCTGAGCCGGATGCTGATTTTTTCTTGCGTTGAAACATGACTGCTTGGCCTCCTCGTTCATCTTGTTCTTCTAATCATAACATAGCTTGCTCGCGGGATGGATGCAAGAGAACTGGCTGATGCTACCGTTGGGATTGGGGATGCGCTATGGTATAGTGAATGTACCAAGTGTGGAAACGGAGCGAATACATGATGGCACGAATGGAAGACAAGAGAGCGGATCGTAATAGAGGCCAGAACAAGGGGAAGGATGCAGGGAATAGAGGGGAAAGAAAGGATCGAGCGCATCATGCGGGGCATAGCGGAAGCAAAACAAAGGCCAACCCATCGCTAAGCGCTCACTCGTCTGCTGAAGAGGTGAAAGCGGGCGATCGTATTGTCATTACAATCAAGCGCATCGGTATTAATGGTGAAGGCGTCGGCTATTACAAACGGAAGGCGGTCTTTATCGAAGGAGCGCTGCCCGGTGAAGTGGTAAAAGCGCAGGTGACGAAGGCGGAACGCGGCTATATTCAAGCTAGGGTCACGGAGATTGAGAAAAAGTCGCCGCATCGCCAGCAGCCTCCATGCCCGGTCTACGAAGAATGCGGGGGATGCCAGCTGCAGCATATGACGTACGAGGCGCAGCTTACGGCCAAAGAAGAGATAGTGCGGGAAGCGTTCCAGCGATATGCCGGCATCGATTCGTTGCCGATGAGGTCTATTCTGGGCATGGACAACCCTTGGGGTTATCGTAACAAGGCGCAGCTTCAAGCGGGACGGCAAGGTGAAGAGATCGTAACCGGCTTGTATGCTGCAGGCTCGCATCGATTGGTCGACATTAGCGGCTGTGAAGTGCAGGATCCCATCGTGAATGAAGTGATAGAAGGAACGAAGGAGGTTCTTCGCGAGCTGGATATTCCCATCTATAATGAGCGGACTCGTGAGGGAGCGTTACGGACGATTGTGGCGCGGGTAGGACGGGCTTCGGAGCATGTCCAGCTCACTCTGATTACAGCAGTAGATCGGCTTCCTGACGCCAGAAGGCTTGTCCAGCGCATTCGCGAGAAGGTGCCGATGGTGAAGACGATCGCGCAGAATGTGAACAAAGGCAAGTCACCGCTTATTTTTGGCGAACGTACGACGGTACTGTGGGGAGACGAGCGGCTGAACGAGACGCTGGGCGATGTGAGATTCGCACTGTCGCCGCGGGCATTCTTCCAGCTCAATCCGGAGCAGACGGTGAAGCTGTACGACGCGGCGAAGGAAGCGGCTGCATTGACGGGCAAGGAACTGGTCGTGGATGCTTATTGCGGCACGGGAACGATCGGCATGTGGCTAGCGAAGAATGCCCGCGAGGTGCGCGGCATTGAAGTCATCCCGGAGGCCGTTGCGGATGCGCGGGATAATGCCCGGGCCAGCGGCATCGACAATGCGCGCTTCTTCGAGGGGCGAGCTGAGGAACTGCTCCCGCAATGGGTCGCCCAAGGCATCCGCCCGGACGTCGTCGTCGTCGACCCGCCGCGCACAGGCTGCGAGCTGCCGCTCTTGCAGGCGATTGCGAAAGCGCAGCCGAAGCGGCTCGTGTATGTGTCGTGCAATCCTTCAACGCTGGCGAAGGACTGCAAGGTGCTGCTGGACAGCGGATACCGGCTGGAATGGGTTCAACCGGTGGATATGTTTCCTCAGACGGCGCACGTTGAATGCTGTGCGTTGCTATTAAAGAAATAACATTTTTGTGAGCCGCATTTACCTACCGTAAAAGCTCGAATTAATAAAGCGCTAGGTCTTTTGTATTTGTGGAAGCCAATCGAATTGGAAGAAGAAATGAAGATCTTGAAGTGTTAATTGAGCTGAGACGAGATGCGTGATTAAAAATTGATGTTAAAATTAAACATGTACCAGTGTAAAGCAACTAAAAAGACGCTAGGGAATATGATTCCTTTGCGTCTTTTGCATCTAATCATTCAAGAGCAGGGATTGTGTAATTTTCTTTTGCAATTTAATCTTTCCTAATTAATCCATACAAAAAGAGCCTAGTTATTTCTTTGGAAAGCTCGTCGGGTGTCTTTAAACCTGTCCATAACTTTGTTAATGTAAGGTGTTCAATAACACCAACGATTGCTGAGGCTACAATGCTTAAATCAAAGTTAGGATGGAAATATCCATTTTCTACTTCTACAGTAAGGTTTTCTTCAATTTGCTCTGCCATTTGTTTTTTTATTTCAATAGCATCCTCTGAGAGAAAAAAACCAATCCGTGCGACATGATCATTTTCTTGAAATAGCTGAAAAATCATGGCAATATTATTTGCGATTCGTTGCAGCATCCCTGCCGCCTCAATACCAGAAGTGAGTCTGCTTTGCTCAACCCGTGTATGCAACTTAGCTTTAAATAAATCAATCAATTCATGAAAAATTGCTTCTTTGCTTTTGAAATATAGGTAAAATGTTGGCTGTGTCACGTTGGCTTCCTTTACGATAGTACTGATTTTCGTTTCATGGAATCCATATAAAGCAAATTGTTTTGCTGCGATCTTCAAAAGCAACTCCCTGCTTTTTTCTCCATCCGCTCCGATTTTTCGACCTCTTTTTTTCAGTTAGAACAACTCCAAACTCTATTTGAACTCACCTGTAGTAATTTAATAGAAAGTACGTACGAGTTAAGAAAGTAATTCTATCATAACAACTATGCCTTATTATAATCAAGATTCAATAATGATCACTGCCATAGCATCTGCATACCCTTCAGCTTTAATTAGAAATTGATGTGTTCCTGGTATAAGTGAAGCGTCAGTAAGATTAATTTCAATACCTCCTGCGGTAGATCTATTCACCCTAGAGCTGTGGATGGGAACCGAGTTGCCGTTTAGGTAAACCCCGGTAATTTTGTTTCTCCACGCAGCATCATCTGAAAATGAAATTTGCACGGTGTCGACATTCGGAGCTGTTCCCGTTAAAGTCGGCGCTGCAAACGGCGGATCCACCTCGATAGTAACGACAGCGTCCGCATACCCTTCAGCTTTAATTAAAAATTGATGTGTTCCTGGACTTAGTGCAGCGCCAGTAAGATTAATGTCAATGACTCCTGCGGTAGATCTATTCACCCTAGAGCTGTGGATGGGAACCGAGTTGCCGTTTAGGTAAACCCCGGTAATTTTGTTTCTCCACGCAGCATCATCTGAAAATGAAATTTGCACGGTGTCGACATTCGGAGCAGTTCCCGTTAAAGTCGGCGCTGCAAACGGCGGATCCACCTCGATAGTAACGACAGCGTCCGCATACCCTTCAGCTTTAATTAAAAATTGATGTGTTCCTGGACTTAGTGAAGCGCCAGTAAGATTAATGTCAATGCCTCCTGCGGTAGATCTATTCACCCTAGAGCTGTGGATGGGAACCGAGTTGCCGTTTAGGTAAACCCCGGTAATTTTGTTTCTCCACGCAGCATCATCTGAAAATGAAATATGCACGGTGTCGACATTCGGAGCTGTTCCCGTTAAAGTCGGCGCTGCTAACGGTACAAGTACTTCAATAGTAACGACAGCGTCTGCATACCCTTCAGCTTTAATTAAAAATTGATGTGTTCCTGGACTTAGTGCAGCGCCAGTAAGATTAATGTCAATGACTCCTGCGGTAGAACGATTCACCCTAGAGCTGTGGATGGGAACCGAGTTGCCGTTTTGGTAAACCCCGGTAATTTTGTTCCTCCACGCAGCATCATCGGAAAATGAAATATGCACGGTGTCGACATTCGGAGCTGTTCCCGTTAAAGTCGGGGCTGCTAACGGTACGAGCACTTCAATAGTAACGACAGCGTCCGCATACCCTTCAGCTTTAATTGAAAATTGATGTGTTCCTGGGCTTAGTGAAGCGCCAGTAAGATTAATGTCAATGACTCCTGCGGTAGAACGATTCACCCTAGAGCTGTGGATGGGAACCGAGTTGCCGTTTAGGTAAACCCCGGAAATTTTGTTTCTCCACGCAGCATCATCTGAAAATGAAATTTGCACGGTGTCGACATTCAGAGCTGTCCCCGTTAAAGTCGGGGCTTCCAAGACTTGGGTAAGTAAATTTTGAGCTATTTCAATGGCCTGTTTTAGAGCAGACTTTTCTGCACCGTTGGCGACCAGATTCACTTTAGCACTGGCAGTGTCAATTGCGTCTTGGTCCACACCAGCTTTCAAAGCTGTTTTAGTACTGTCCGAGAATAGCCCATTTACGGCTTCAGTAGCTGCTAGTAAGTGGGCAATCGCTTCGAGTTGTGCGTTTAAGAGCTGTTGTGCGAATTGAAGGTCAGCCATCAACGCTGACTTTTCTGCACCGTCGGCAACCAGATTCACTTTTGCCTTTGCGGTGTCAATTGCGTCTTGGTTCACACCAGCTTTCAAAGCTGTTTTAGTACTGTCCAAGAATAGCTCATTTACGGCTTCGATAGCTGCTTGTAAGTGGGCAATCGCTTCGAGTTGTGCATTTAAGAGCTGTTGTGCGAATTGAAGGTTAGCCATCAACGCTGACTTTTCTGTACCGTTGGCAACCAGATTCACTTTAGCATTGGCATCGTCAATTGCATCTTGGTCCACACCAGCTTTCAAAGCTATTTTAGTACTGTCCGTGAATAGCCCATTTACGGCTTCAGTAGCTGCTTGTAAGTGGGCAATCGCTTCGAGTTGTGCGTTTAAGAGCTGTTGTGCGAATTGAAGGTCAGCCATCAACGCTGACTTTTCTGCACCGTCGGCAACCAGATTCACTTTTGCCTTTGCGGTGTCAATTGCGTCTTGGTTCACACCAGCTTTCAAAGCTGTTTTAGTACTGTCCAAGAATAGCTCATTTACGGCTTCGATAGCTGCTTGTAAGTGGGCAATCGCTTCGAGTTGTGCGTTTAAGAGCTGTTGTGCGAATTGAAGATCAGCCATCAACGCTGACTTTTCTGTACCGTAGGCAACCAGATTCACTTTAGCATTCGCATCGTCAATTGCATCTTGGTCCACACCAGCTTTCAAAGCTGTTTTAGTACTGTCCGAGAATAGCCCATTTACGGCTTCAGTAGCTGCTTGTAAGTGGGCAATAGCTTCGAATTGTGCGTTTAAGAGCTGTTGTGCGAATTGAAGGTCAGCCATCAACGCTGACTTTTCTGCACCGTCGGCAACCAGATTCACTTTTGCCTTTGCGGTGTCAATTGCGTCTTGGTCCACACCAGCTTTCAAAGCTGTTTTAGTACTGTCCGAGAATAGCCCATTTACGGCTTCAGTAGCTGCTTGTAAGTGGGCAATCGCTTCGAGTTGTGCGTTTAAGAGCTGTTGTGCGAATTGAAGATCCGCGACCAACGCTGACTTTTCCGCACCGTCGGCAACCAGATTCACTTTAGCATTGGCAGCGTCAATTGTGTCTTGGTCCACACCAGCTTTCAAAGCTGTTTTAGTACTGTCCGAGAATAGCCCATTTACGGCTTCAGTAGCTGCTTGTAAGTGGGCAATAGCTTCGAGTTGTGCGTTTAAGAGCTGTTGTGCGAATTGAAGGTCAGCCATCAACGCTGACTTTTCCGCACCGTCGGCAACCAGATTCACTTTAGCACTGGCAGCGTCAATTGCGTCTTGGTCCACACCAGCTTTCAAAGCTATTTTAGTACTGTCCGTGAATAGCCCATTTACGGCTTCAGTAGCTGCTTGTAAGTGAGCTATGGCTTCGAGTTGTGCGTTTAAGAGCTGTTGTGCGAATTGAAGATCCGCCGCCAACGCTGACTTCTCCGTAACGTCGGCAACCAGATTCACTTTTGCCTTTGCGGTGTCGATTGTGTCTTGACCCACGCCAGCTTTCAAAGCTGTTTTAGTACTGTCCGAGAATAGCTCATTTACGGCTTCAGTAGCTGCTTGTAAGTGAGCTATGGCTTCTAGTTGTGCGTTTAAGAGCTGTTGTGCGAATTGAAGATACGCGACCAACGCTGACTTTTCTGTACCGTTGGCAACCAGATTCACTTTAGCACTGGCAGCGTCAATTGTGTCTTGGTCCACACCAGCTTTCAAAGCTGTTTTAGTACTGTCCGAGAATAGCTCATTTACGGCTTCAGTAGCTGCTTGTAAGTGAGCTATGGCTTCGAGTTGTGCGTTTAAGAGCTGTTGTGCGAATTGAAGATCCGCGACCAACGCTGACTTTTCCGCACCGTCGGCAACCAGATTCACTTTAGCACTGGCAGCGTCAATTGTGTCTTGGTCCACACCAGCTTTCAAAGCTGTTTTAGTACTGTTCGAAAATAACCAAGCAACAGCATTTTTTGCTGAAATTAAATTAGAATTTTCTCCCGAGTTAGGTGACCCGCCAGCCGAAGGTTGCAACTCTATATTTGGAACCCCATTAATTCTAATAATTTTGTGTTTTATCAACTCGTAGTTGAGAAAAATGAATGTCACATTATTTTTCAGTTCCAAGAGTAAATCTTCAATTTTAGCGTCGTTATTAAGGTTAATTCTACTATTCATATTTTCGATGAAAAGGGAATCTATCATTGCATTTAACACTATATTTAAGGCGTCAGTTCCAACCCTGACGAGGGGGATGGTTATACTTGCGTCTGCTTCGATACAAGCATCAACTAATAGATCTATTTCATTAACTTTGGTTTCACCAGTCAATTTAATGGTAAAACTATCCAACGAAACTTTAACAGATTGCAGAATTGAATTATGTAAATGCAGTTTGGGATTGTGGCTATTTTTGATATCCAACGAAACAAATGTGCTATACGACTCCGCTGCAACTATTTCTTGTGGCTTAGATAGTATCGTCGAACCTTTTACCAGTACATTTTCAAGATAAAAGCTTTTTTGAACATCGCTTTCTATAATTAAATCCCTTGTTATAGTAGCGTCTTTAATGGACAAATTGTCGCCTTTTATAATCACGGTAGCATCAATAACGGCACTATTACCTTTTAACACTACAGTTGGATTTTCCTTTTCATCATTTAATAGCCCATTTGCGTAAAGAGTAACCCATTCAATCCGGCTTATTTTCCCTCCAATAATTTGAGCTTTTATTCTTGATTTTTTTAATATCGGAAGATTTTCAGGCGTAATCCAAGTTTTTTGATCATTAGTTAAAGCAAAGCTTTCGTTACCTAATTGAATTGAATCTGAAGTGATTGTCGTCACTTCAGACTCGATTGTTCGCTCAGTGAGTTGCTGCGACAATTGTTGACAACGATAGATGAATAAAGCTATTTCTCCACGAGTTACTACATTATTAGGTGAGTACGTGGTCAGTGAAGTTCCTGTTGTAATCTTATTTTGAATCAATGAAGCCAAGTAAGGAGCATACCAACTCGTTGAGGATACATCCTTAAAAGGGTTTACCGCTAATTCTTCTACTGGTAACTGATAGGCAACTACGAGAATCTTCGCCATTTCCGCACGTGTAAGCGATTGGTCAGGCTTAAATGTTCCATCTGAATATCCTTGGAATATTCCAGCGCTTACAATAGCAGCAATAGACTTATAATACTTGGAGCTTTCATTCACATCTTGAAAATTGGGATCATCAACCGCCTCCAGGTTGAGTTGTAGAGCTCTGGCGAGAATAACCGCTGCTTGTTCGCGATTTAATTTTTCTGATGTACGGTAGGTCCCGTCTGAATAGCCAAAAATAATTTCTTGTTGCACTAGGCTTGCCAAAGCTTCTTCATACTCACTGCCTGGCTCTATGTCTGAAAAAATGGTACCCCTCTCGCTTGCTTCGATAGGTTGTTTAGCAACGATCCAACCGAGTGATAGTAAGCAAATTAATGCGACAATAAACATTAATTTAGTTTCCTTCGACCTCAATCTTTTTCGCATATTCATAAACTAAATGTCCCCCTTCAAATACATACCTAGCCACTCACGGGGCTATTAATAATCCAATAATACCCAACGATAATACTCGATAGTCTTATATATTACTAATGAGTATTATCTTGAAGAAATATGTTGTTGTCAATCGCAATATCTTGTGACGTAGTGAGGTTGAAGCATAGAGAAAAGATAGGCAGATCAGTCATGTGGAGGTAGTGGCGTTGCTGGTGAGGGAGTAGAGTTTGAAGGCTACATTTACCTGTCATAGTGCAAAAAGATCTCAGGCGAGGATAAGCAGCCTGAGATCTTCGTTTTTGTGTACCGGTTATTTAAACAGTTTGAAATTTGTTCTAAAATAACGCACAAGCAGAGTCAAGAACGCTTAATTGCGTTATTAGTCAGCGAGAAAGCGATGATTTCTTATCAGCAAGTGCTCCTTATGGCCCCCATGGAACAATCTCAAATACAGTGCCTAAGTTAGAATCGGCTACTTTCATAGAGCCGTAAACGCCTAAATATAGCCGGGTTTGATTCAGATTTGTTCCTAGGCAAACGTAATAGGCGGCTTGAGATCCGAAATCATAATCCGTTTCAATAACAGTGTAATCATTTGGTCTGCAATCGGCTTTGATCTTGGTATACGCTAAAACTCCCCTAGCAGGAGCATTTGCTTGTTTCCGAGCAAGGTCGGTAAACACGACGCTCCCCCTTAAATCGGGGATTTCATTCCCGCTATAGGCCTGAACGCCTGTTAGAGCGGTTCCTCCAAACTTGTCGGGGCGGGGATCTTCATGATAATAACTTGTTAAAGGCTGTAGACGCAGCGCGGAAGTTTTTAAGGCCTCATCGTAATAGGCCATGTATTTCTCATTCAATATCGCGTTTTCTGGGCAGTTTCTTGGCACGGAAGTAGGCAGAACACCTTCCCACCCTCGCCAGCCAAAGTTCGTACATTGTTCTTGGTCAAGCTCAGACCCCATTATAGAAGCTTGAACAACTTGAGTAACCGGTATTGGTGTATATTGAACGAATGAAAAGACGGATTCCACCAGCTCCTGCCCGACATTTCCTGCATATTTCACATACTTATTATTGAACCTTTGATAAGAAATGCCCGTTATATTTCGTACACCTTTGGCGATGACCGTAAGCGTTTCCTGAATAGGCACGGACAACTCATTAAACCGTGTAACGACGGATGGATGATCAATAAAAGCATTCATTCCCACATCAATTTCAATTATTTTACCTGCGATCTCCATCATGTTTTGGCTTAAATTAAAGGGGTCATAGGCTGATCCGCCATCTCCGGTCGTCAAAACAAGTTTCCCTGTTTCAGGTGAAAAGTTTAAGCTGTTGACACCATTATGATTTAAAAAGGGCCTTCTTATATTTAGTAAGGTACGCCGTCTTTGAGGTTGCCCGTTCGATGGCAGAATCCATTCTTCAACGGTATCAACATGGTCATATTGTTTCTCCCTATTTGTCCACTGTAGGTTTAAGGTGCTGGTATCGCACGGGTTAGGTTTAAAAGATTCGGAAAAAGCTGCTGGACCTTGGGTTCCAGCTACTGAGTAATGGAGGTAGAACAAACCGTTATAGTGAAATTGAGGGTGAAAAGCTAGACCTAACAGTCCTCGTTCATCGTATCCGCCATTGGCGCCTAGTTTTAAGACTTGCTGACGTATATCTGCAAATATGCCAATCACTCCGTGTCTCATATAAAAGATCTCTCCGACCTGGGTTGCGACAATTATGCTTTCGATCGAGTCCCCCGGAAAGATGGTTGTTTTGATGATAGTCGGCATATTTATCCTGCTGACAATAGGCTGTAGACGGACTTTAACTTTTTTCAACTACATGCCCCCCCGGTAATCGTTATCATGATTAGCGTATGATAAATTTATATGATTAGACCGAGAATGATCTCAGCGATGTTGGTAGGGAAGTTGAGCCGTGATATATTGAGGTAGGACTATGATTGATCAGATTTTGTCTAGGAATGATCGAATAGGCTAGAGTAGTCATTTAAAGCAGGAGGCTTAATCATGAGAAGGAATATAAGCTTGATTGTAATGATTATGATGCTATTTACGATGATCTTCTTCCTCGGCAATCAAAACTATTTTCATATAGAACATAAGTCAGTTGTACAGGATGGTTTCGCATCCATTGATATTGGGCAATTAGATAAGCAGTCCATTATAAAATTAGATGGAGAGTGGGCATTTTATCCCAATGTGTTGATCCCTCCGGGCAGGGCGATGAGTGAGTTTGAAGATCAACGAATAGGTATAGCTGTCCCTTCTAAGTGGGATAACCTTGTTGAACCCAATGAGGAAGGGCTCTCTGTTGGAACGTATCATACCATCGTAGAAGTACCTGTTGAAGGACAATACGGCTTATACCTTCGTACAATCCGGCAAGCCAATCGCATATTTATAAATGGAGAAGAAGTCGGTGCAAAGGGGAACCCAAGTCATCGATTTGAAACGTTTCGTGTGGAAAATGCAGATAAATACACGGTTTTTTCAGCAAGCGAAAATAAGCTGCTTGATATCGTCATTCATGTAGCCAATTACAATTACTCAAAGGCAGGCATTCTTTTTCAAGTCGATTTTGGCACTAAGAGTTCCATCGAAAATGATTACAACAAGAAATTATTATTGGATGCGTTGGTATCCATCGGCTATATGATATTTGGTCTTATTTATTTAATATCCTATTATCAAAACCGGAAACGAAAAGAAGAATTGTTTTTTGGTCTATTCATCTTATTGCTAGGTATTTACATGTCATTTATTAATCAAAAGATATTTTTTCAATTTTTTCCTACAGTAGGCGTTTCGGAGCAAATACGTTTACAGCTAGGCATTATACCTTTGGTAGCTGCCAGCTTAACCTATTTTGTGCACGCGATGTATCCTGAATATATAAAGAAACGAGCAATCATTAGAATTAGCGTTTTACTTGGCATTGTTTTCTTTATCTATGCGATTACAAATCCGTTTGCCAATCATGAAACGGGTGGTGTTATATTCTTTCAGCTCATGTATGTAAGTGCAATTATTCCAGTCGTACTCTATAACTTATTGGTTTTATTCCGTGTACTCCTGAAAGAAGTAGAAGGCGCGCATTATATTTTAATCTTTTTAGTATCGCTTTGCTGCTACTCCATTTTAATGGTGGTTAAATTTTTATTTGATCTGCCTATGGATTATAGTGAGCTGCTGTTATTTGTACTCGTACTTTACAGTTTTGCGTCACTTCTTAGCTTTAGAGCAAATGCCTCCTTTAGCAAAACACAAAAACTATCGGAGGAGCTATACATAAATAGCCAATTAAAAGATGAGTTTTTAATACAAACATCACATGAGCTTCGGACGCCTTTAAATCGCATACTAAACGTATCGAAAGCCTTGATGGAAGGCACTAAGGGTCCATTAAAGCGTGAGCAACAGGAAAATATCATATCTATTCATAATGACACACAACGTTTAGGTTTTTTGGTAGAAGATTTATTGTTCTCGTCCAATCATATGGCAGGTGAAGTGAGTGTCACACCACGCGCTGTGCCGATTGCAGTCATCAATGAAGTGATCGATGAAATCCGAAGCTTACTGTCAGATGATGTGCCGATAAGATTGATTAGCGCTGTTGAAGATCCTTTGCCAGCCATGTATACGGATGAATTGCGATTCAAGCAGGTGCTTTACAACTTGCTATATAATTCGTTGCAGCATACTACGGAGGGACATATTAAGGTTACTGCAGAGGTTCGTGAAGAACAGATGGTCATTGGGGTCAGTGATACAGGATCGGGGATACCTCCGCAAGAACTGGAATATATCTTCGACTCCTTTTATCGAGTGAAAAATGAAAGAAGAGGGTTTGGATTAGGGCTTAGTATTGCAAAGAATATTGTTGAAAAGCTAAACGGTCACATTTATGCCACGAGTACATTTGGCGCAGGCTCCATATTCACCTTCACGATGCCGCTTGCCAAGACCGATGGCATCACGGATTCTACAACAGACAGCACCTCACATTCTTTAGAATTGCCGCTCTTCTATAAGGGGAATGAACAGACGATTTTAGTGGTTGATGATGATCATGCGAGTATTAAGCTGCTTGCTGACGCTTTAACTCAAAGCGGATATACATTCATTGCCGTTGATAATGGGTATGACGCGTTGGACATTCTCAATACGCATAAAGTGGATTGTATGTTAATCGACTACATGATGTCAGGTATGTCGGGCTATGAATTGTGTAAGAAAGTACGTAAGCATCACGATATATTAGAGTTGCCGATTATTGTGCTAACCTCGATTATGCAGCATTCAGATTTGATGCTGTCTTTGCATAGCGGAGCCAATGATTATTTGTTAAAACCGATCGTGATCGAAGATTTGTTGGTACGCATTCAGTCATTGCTAGCCGTTCGTCAATCTTCTATTGATGCGATAGAGGAGGAAATGAATTATTTATACGCTCAAGTGACGCCTCACTTTGTATATAACACGCTAAATACCATAATTGCGTTAAGTTATAAAGATATCAAAAATACGAGAAGTGCGCTCTACTATTTATCTACTTACTTTCGTGCCAAATTAAATGTTCATTATCGCAATAGTATGGTTTCTATATCGGAGGAGATTGAACTTGTAAAGGCTTATCTTTATATCGAACAAATGCGATTGGATGATCGACTGACTGTTATTTATGATATTGACGAATCCATCGCTATACAAATTCCAGCATTGTCTCTTCAGCCATTAGTTGAAAATGCCGTCTTTCATGGGATATCCAAGAAAAAGGAAGGGGGCACGGTTGAAATCAGCGTTAAGCGGGATGGGCAGCTAATCCGTATCAAAATTGATGATAATGGCGTAGGGATCCCGGAAGATAAATTGCAGCAAATTGTGGGCGGGGGCAATTCGCGAATTGGTTTAAAAAACCCTTTGAAAAAGTTTAAGCTAATCAAAAGCGCTAGTTTGCGTTTATATAGTGAAGAAGGAAAAGGAACGACGGTCATTATATTATTACCAGGAGATGATCGCATTGAACATAGTCATCATTGATGATGAGAAGCTAGCGATTGACATATTGGCCATTGTGTTAGAAGAGTTAACACAATTCTCGATTTGCATAAAAGGCACTTTTACGGATGCGATGGATGCGTTTGATCTTTTTGAACGGGAACAGATCGATCTTGTTTTTCTAGACATGGAGATGCTTGATGTTCATGGATTGCAGATTGCGAAATTAATATTAGCAAAATATCCGCAGATTCAACTTATTTTTGTAACGGCACATGCCCAGTTTGCGGTGGATGCATTTGACGTTGCAGCTACAGATTATTTGTTAAAGCCGGTTCAAGAGCAGCGGCTGGAGAAGGCGATGATCAAAGCACAGCAGGTTTATGACACGCGCAAGGAACAACGGAATGATGATAAAAATGAAATTCTCTATGTTCGTGTATTTGGCGGATTTCAATTATTGGATGCTGGGCAACAAACGGTGAAGTGGCGTACCAAGAAAGTAAGTGAGTTGTTCTTATTTCTGTGGCTCCATCAAAAAAAACCATTATTAAATGTCGTCATTATGGAGAACTTGTGGCCGGAAGTTGATCCCGAAAAAGCAAGCGTGAATCTTCACACCACGATGTATCAATTAAGAAAAACACTCAAGCAGTATGGAAGTGAAAATCCTATTCTACTCGTTAATAATCACTATCAGTTGATAAAAAAAATCGATAGCGATTACGAGCAATTATTAGCGTTGATCGAGAGAGAGCAGCATGATGAACAGTCGATTCAACAAATTTTGAATTGCTATGAGGATGATTTTCTAGCGGCCGAAGAATATTCATGGGCAGTTAGAATAAGAATTCGGTTAAAACAAGCTGTCGTAAATGTGCTAGAGTCATATGTGGCAACTACGAAGGAAATAAATTCATTATTGAAGTTGAATTGTTTGCAAAAGATGGTGGAGCTAGAGGAATATAATGAGCAGTATATGCTCCTGCTTCTGCAATTTCTGATTGAGCAAAATAAAAAACAAGCGTGCAAACAATTTTATGAAACCATACAAGAAAAATTGCAAGAAGAGTTAAACATTCCGATTCCTGAAAAAATGAATGAATTATATAAAGAGTATATGGAAAGGGCATAACCAATCACTTCGTATTTTAATTATATTTGTTCAGTATTTGTCTATTATTATTCATTAAGCTACATATCGTATTCAAATATTTAAAATGCGGGAGGTAGCATTTGGCAGTAATGGGCGGATTGAATAATTAGAACGATGAAGGGTTGGAGGCTGGTATGAAGAAAACATGCACGTTGTTGCTTGTTATGGCATTATGGTTAGCACCGTTTAACATCTTGCCTGTGCATGCAGATGATCTTAGTGGTGATTTTTATTATATTGAAAATGCGGATACTACAACTGTAACAATAACAGGATATACAGATTCTGCTCCGAGAAATCATGTCGTTATTCCGCAGATGATTAATGGAAAAAGGGTAACAGCAATCGGCGACGGAGCTTTTCAAAGTAAATCCATAGAAAGCCTGGCGTTACCGGATGGATTAGTTTCGATTGGTGAAAAAGCGTTTTATAAAAATCTATTGACGAGTCTGGAAATTCCGGGAAATGTTAAAACGCTTGAAGAAGGTGCGTTTCAAGATAATGCTCTAACAAGTCTAACCATTCATGATGGTGTAGAGAAGATAGGTTTAGCTTCATTTATGGGTAATAGAATAACGACTTTAAACCTTCCGAATAGTGTAACTGAAATTGCTAAGAATGCATTTTTCGGAAATCGAATAGCAAATCTGGTATTGCCTAATAATCTGGGGGAGATTGGAGATAACGCTTTTTATGGCAACAAATTAACCTCTATTGACATTCCAGCCAGTGTGAGTATTATTGGCGACTCTGCATTCAGCGGAAACCGTATAGTCGAATTGGTGATTCCATCTACGGTAACCCATCTGAAGAGCAACGCATTTCACTACAATGCACTCACATCGGTGACCTTTTTAGGGACGCCCGCTCTTGCTGATGCTAGCGTTTTTTCAAGTCAGTATTCTGATGCAACAAATAGTGATCTGTATGATTGGTATACTGAAGCTGCATATACACACGTTTGGAATAACACAGTTACGCCTCCAATGACTATTTATGCAGCGTGGAAGACGAATGTCATTTCGTTTAACTCAAATGGAGGATCGAGAGTTGACAATCAAGCTATAAATTTCGGTCAAAAGGGATCAGTAGTCGCAACAACTCCAGCCAAAACAGAACATACTTTCGCAGGTTGGTATAAGGAAAAGGAACTCATTAATCAATGGAATTTTAATACGGATATTGTAATAAGAAACATAACGCTGTATGCGAAGTGGCTTGCCAATACGTATACGGTAAGTTTTCAATCAAACGGTGGAACAGCGGTAGCTGCCCAAACCATCGTGTACGATGACAAAGTCGTATTGCCAGCAAATCCAAGCAAAGCAGAGCATACATTTGCGGGTTGGTATAAGGATCCTGGTTTATCGTCGCCCTGGAACTTTAGCACAGATCAGGTTAAAGGAAACATGACGCTATATGCGAAATGGACTGCCCATACCTATACGGTAAATTTTCAGTCGAACGGCGGCTCAGCGGTAGCAGACCAAGCTATCGCATACGATGACAAAGTCGTATCACCGGCAACCCCGAGCAAAACAGGTTATATCTTCGCGGGCTGGTATACGAATGCCGGTTTAACGACGGCTTGGAACTTTGATACGGGTCTGGTTAAAGGGGATATGACGCTGTATGCGAAATGGACGGCCAATACCTATACGGTAAGCTTCCAGTCGAACGGCGGCTCGGCGGTAGCTCCCCAAACGATAGCTTACGATAGCAAAGTCTTACGTCCGACAACCCCAAGCAAGACTGAGCATACATTCGAAGGTTGGTATATGAATTCCGGTTTAACGATGCCTTGGAACTTTGATACGGATCTGATTAAAGGGCCTTTGAGGCTGTATGCGAAATGGACGGTCAATACGTATGCGGTAAGTTTTCAGTCGAACGGCGGCTCGGCTGTTGCAGAGCAAATGATAGCCTACGATGGCAAAGTTGCAGCGCCGGCCAATCCAAGCAAAGCAGGTCATACCTTCGCAGGCTGGTATACGAATTCCGGTTTAACGACGGCTTGGAACTTTGGTACAGGCCTGGTTAAAGGAAACATGACGCTGTATGCAAAATGGACGGTCGATACCTATACGGTAAGCTTCCAGTCGAACGGCGGCTCGGCGGTAGCTGCCCAAACGATAGCCTACGATGGCAAGATCTCATCGCCGGCAAACCCAAGCAAAGCAGGTCATACCTTCGGAGGCTGGTATACGAATTCCGGTTTAACGACGGCTTGGAACTTTGGTACAGGTCTGGTTAAAGGAAATATGACGCTGTATGCAAAATGGACGGTCGATACGTATACAGTAAGCTTCCTGTCGAACGGC
>NZ_QZCF01000007.1 GCF_003591485.1 Paenibacillus sp. 1011MAR3C5 | reverse complement strand
TTGCTCCGTCTTTCCCGAATCGGCCATGCGACCAATTCGCGTATCCGGTATTAGCATCCGTTTCCGAATGTTATCCCAGTCTTACAGGCAGGTTACCTACGTGTTACTCACCCGTCCGCCGCTAACCATCAGGAGTGCAAGCACTCCATCAGGTCCGCTCGACTTGCATGTATTAGGCACGCCGCCAGCGTTCGTCCTGAGCCAGGATCAAACTCTCCATAAAAGTGTTTGACTTGCTCATTTCGTTACTAGCTTAGATGTCATCCGATTGGAATTCATCCGATTTTTGTTTGGATTTTGACGTGATCCATTTGTTCAGTTTTCAAGGAACTTGCGTCACGCACGTTCACCGTGACAAGATGTTATGTTACCAGCTTCCGTTCTTGGTGTCAAGCGTTTGTTTCACATTTTATTGTGTCTCATTCGGTTGATGCCATGTCTCAGAAGCGACAAGAAATAATGTACCACACCGAAAAATAAAATACAACTTGTAGTTTTTTACAAATGGCAATAAGAAAATCTCCAACGAGGTCTTCGAAGATGAGCGATCGCGGTTTACAGGCAGGTTTTATCGCCAAATAGAATTTGAATCCGTTCTCCTGGAATCTTAACATTCTATTGCTGTTATATAAAAAGCCGGCCCGCAGGGCCGACTTCCTATGACTATTATAGAAACTCTACTCACCAAGGAGCCGCAGCAGCTCCGCCTCATCATCAATAACCGTTACGCCCAGATCGCGTGCCTTAGTCAGCTTGCTGCCCGCGCTTTCTCCGGCAATGACGAAATCCGTCTTCTTCGAAACGCTGCCCGATATTTTCGCGCCTTGCGCCTCCAGCTTTTTCGCTGCCTCATCACGCGTCATGGTTGGGAGAGTCCCAGTGAGCACAACTGTTTTGCCGCTGAACACGCTATCCGTACGCACTTCAGGCAGCTTCTCAGCTTCTGCTTTAATTCCGGCTGCGCGCATCCGATTGATGCTATCCAATATAATCGGATCGGAGAAAAATCCGACAATACTGTCGGCTACAATGCCTCCGACATCAGGCAACGAGACCAGTTCTTCAGCCGTTGCTTTCATAACCGCGTCCAGATCACGATAATGATCCGCCAGCATTTTGGTTGTCGCCTTGCCCGTATTCGGAATACCTAATGCGAACAGGAAAGCAGCCAGCTCGCGTCCCTTCGATTTCTCCAGCGCATCAAGCAGCTTCTGCGCCTTCTTCTCGCCGAATCGCTCCAGCTTGATCAAATCGTCAAAGGTCAGCGCGTACAGATCAGCCGGATCCCTCACTTCACAATCCGCATAAAGCTGTTCGGCTGTCATGATGCTGAATGATTCAATATCCATGGCATCCCTGGAGGCAAAATGAGTAATCCGTCCAATCGTTTGCGGACGACAGCCCAGCTTATTGTTGCAGAACAAATGCGCCCCCCGCTGCTCCAGCTCTGTGCCACAAGAAGGACAAACCACCGGAAAAACGATTTCTGCGCCCGGCTCCTCATCCGCTTTGCCCAAAATTTCAGGAATAACATCGTTCGAACGGCGAATTGTTACCAATGTACCAAGCGCATGCTTCAAGTTCTTCCGTTCAATATCTCCAATATTGTTGAGTGTGCAGTTCTGTACCGTAACTCCTGCCAGATCCACTGCCTCTACCCGGGCTACCGGTGTGATTTTGCCCGTACGACCTACTTCCCATGAGACGGATTCCAACACGGTTGACGCTTCTTCCGCCTCGAATTTGAACGCAACAGCCCAGCGCGGGAACTTATCGGTATAGCCAAGAGCTTCCCTTGTCCTCATATCCGTCAGCTTCACAACCGCTCCGTCGATCAGAAAATCGAAAGAATCCCTGCGCAGCGCAATCTGTACCAGCTCCGCTGCCACGTCCTCAATCGAATCCGCATACTTCACATACGGATTCACTTTGAACCGGTTATCTTTCAAAAATTGCTGCATCTCCCTATGATCCGCGAACGATACGCCTTCAGCGTAACCAATATTGTAGATAAAGGCGTCCAGCTTCCGCTCTGCCGTCACAGCGGGGTTCAGGTTGCGGAGAGCCCCGGCCGCCGCATTGCGCGCATTCTTCAACGGCTCTGCCGCCGTCTCATTATATTTGGCAAGAACGGACAAGCCCATAATGCCTTCGCCCTGCACCTCGATTATGCCTTCAGTGAACGGAATCGTGAGCGGAACGGAACGAATAGTACGCACATTAGACAGAATGCCTTCGCCAATCGTACCGTTGCCGCGGGTCGACGCTTGAATCAGCTCCCCATTCTCATAGGTCAGATTCAGCGTAAGGCCATCGAATTTCAGTTCGATGACATAGCTAGGCTGCGGAAGCGGCTCCTGGTCGGGATGCTTTGCGTTATAGTCTGCAATGGCTCGCAGCACGCGGGCGTTCCAAGCGAGCAGATCCTCTTGGTCCTGCGCCTTGTCCAGGCTCCATAAACGCGCTCTATGGCGATGAGGCTCGAAGCCTTTGAGCAGTTCCCCGCCTACGCGCAGCGTAGGGGATTCCGGCAGAGTCACGCCAAGAGAACGCTCCAGCGAGACAAGCTCATCATACAGCTTGTCGTAATCCGCGTCGTTCAGTCTCGGTTCGTCCAGCGTATAATAGTAATAATTGTGCTCCGTTATAAGAGCGACAAGCTCCTTCATCCGTTCCATGTCTGCGTTCACATGCAAGCCTCCTTCATCCATCGTCTTTCTCGATTATGTTCAACGCACCGGGGGTTCATTCCTCTAGTCCGGCCCAGAATATTATAATTTCGTCAGCGGAGCAAAAGCGGCAAGCAGGCGCTTAATGCCGACAGGCGCCGGGAACGCAATTTGCAGCTCCATATCGTTGCCCGCTCCCTTCACAGACACGATCGTTCCCTCTCCCCATTTGCCATGCGCGACACGATCACCCGCAGCAAAATCAGATGGCGAGGACGATGCCGCAGGTGCGCCTGCCACAGAGGAAGCTTTTCCGCCGCGAGCCGCGTCCAGCGAAGTAGTCACGCGGACACCTGCCCCTGGTGTTCGACTGCTTCCCGCTCCGAAGCCAGGCGAGCGAGGCGTGCTTGAAGCAGCCGGAGCTCCTGCCCCAATTCTTCCGCCGCCCGAACGCGCATATCCGCTGCCGCCAATGCTGGTGGACACGCCTTCCTTCACATCATCCGGAATTTCCTCGAGGAAGCGAGACGGCATATTCATGCCTGTCCGTCCGAACAGCGTACGCATCCGCGCACATGTCAGATAAAGCTTCTCCTCGGCGCGCGTAATACCCACATAGGCAAGACGTCTCTCTTCTTCCAACTCCTCGTTGTCCGACAGAGCACGGCTATGAGGGAATACCGACTCCTCCATCCCAATGATGAATACCATGGGGAACTCTAGTCCTTTGGCGCTATGCATCGTCATTAGAATGACTGCATCGTCTGCCTTTTCTTCTTCTTCGTCCTTATTCATGGAATCAATATCCGCTATTAAGGCCAGATCAGTCAGGAAGGCCACGAGCGACTTATCTTCATTCCGCTGCTCAAAGTCCATCGTAACCGACAGGAACTCGTCGATATTCTCCACGCGCGCCTTGGATTCCAGCGTATTCTCGCGCTGCAGCTCTATGCGGTACTGGGATAACTCAAGTACCTTCTCCGTTAACTCGGTAACGGTCAAATAATCGACCATGGCCGTCAAATTATAGATCAGTCCGTAAAACTCGCCCAGCAGTGTACGCGTTCGGCCATTCACATCCAGATCGCCCATATCTGCGAGCACTTGGTAGATGGAAACCCCTCTGCGCGCTGCCTCATCCGCCAGCTTGCCGACCGTCGTATCGCCGATGCCCCGCTTCGGAACATTGATAATGCGCGTCAGGCTTATGTCGTCATCCGGATTGGAGATCAGCCGCAGATAAGCAAGCAGATCCTTAATCTCCTTCCGGTCGTAGAACTTGATGCCGCCGACAATTTGATAAGGAATATCCGATTTGATCAAAATTTCCTCGATTACCCGCGATTGCGCATTGGTGCGGTACAAGATGGCATGATCGGAGAAACGGCGTCCTTTATTCACATTTTTGCGAATCTCGCCCGTCACATAATAACCTTCGTCATGCTCGGAATCGGCTTGATACAACGCAATCCGATCGCCAGGACCTTGATCTGTCCATAGCTTCTTCGGCTTACGTCCTGTGTTGCGCTTAATGACTGCATTAGCTGCGTCCAATATATTAGAGGTGGAACGATAATTCTGCTCCAGCATAATCGAACGGGCTTCCGGATAGTCGCTTTCGAAGTTCAAGATATTCGTAATATCCGCACCCCGCCAGCGGTAGATAGACTGGTCGCTGTCGCCGACTACACATATATTATGATGCTTGTCCGCCAGCATGCGGCACAGCATGTACTGCGCGCGGTTCGTATCCTGGTATTCGTCTACATGAAGGTAACGGAACTTGTTCTGATAGAATTCCAGCACCTCGGGCATGTCTTTGAACAGCTGAATAGTCTTCATAATAAGATCATCGAAATCAAGCGAGTTATTGCTCTTCAGGCGCTTCTGATACATCGCATACACCTTTGCCACAATACCCTCAAAATAATCGCCAACCTTTTCTTCATAACGCTCCGGCGCAATCAGTTCGTTTTTGGCACTGCTGATGGAGGCTTGCACAGCTTTGGGCTCGATCTTTTTCGTATCGATATTCAGATCCTTCATGCAGTTGCGGATAACAGACAATTGATCCGATGAGTCCAGGATCGAGAAATTGGAGGTGAAGCCAATGCGGTCGATATCCTTGCGCAGAATTCGCACGCACATCGAGTGGAAAGTTGAAACCCAGATATCTCTGCCGGACGGCCCGACTAGCGAGCTGACCCGATCTTGCATTTCTCTTGATGCTTTATTGGTAAATGTAATCGCCAGAATGCTCCACGGCGCTACCCGCTTCTTCTCAATTAAATAAGCAATACGGTGCGTAAGCACGCGGGTCTTGCCGCTGCCCGCTCCCGCCATAATGAGTAAAGGACCATCCGTCGCCTGCACGGCTTCGCGCTGAGGCGGATTGAGCTTCTGCACAGCTTCGTCGATCCCGATTTTATTGAACATATTGAACATGCTTCTAACTCCTTTGTTCGCCATTTGTTCGCCTTATTTCAGTTTAGACAAGGACCACATGCGTGTCAATTTGAGGTTTCCGATTATCGCTGGAAATTCGGTATTTCTCCTCTACAGACAACTGCTGGAGAGCATATGTCCGTTGCGGGTTGTCCGGCAGCCGCATCTACTAGCTAGAAAGGAGGTGATCCTATGGCTAGCTTGATTCTGCCTCGTTCGATTTCGGTAGCCGTCGACTATTCGATTCTGAATTACTTCATGACGGCACCTGCCGGAGGCATCGCGCTTGCGGCCAATACCGCAACGAATATCGGTCCTGCTGAGGAAACGTGGTTGGACGACACCGGTGCCACCGTAACCCAATTCGCTGTTAATGTCAGCACTCCTCCACCCGGAACGGAATATGCCTATCAGCTCATTGTTGACGGCCAGGTGCAGGAGGAAGGCCTCGTGACGACCGTATCGGATACTGTGCTGGAGATTACATCTGCGACAGCCGCGACTATTCCTTCGGAGGCACGCATTGTATTCACCGTCTTCGAAGTCGTTACCACCTATTCTTATTCTCATAAAACAAAACAACCGAACACCTGGCGTAGACTTGCTGGCTACAGGGTGTTCGGTTCTTTATGTTCTCCTTACAATAAATTGTGCAATGATGCGCGAATCTGCGGGCGGTGCCTGATCGGATTGAAAGTGAATTACGCCTCGATCGATACGATATAACTCCGGCGCTTGCAGCATGCCGTCTACAAATACATTGGACAGCAGCATGTTCCCCCGTGCCGGTATATGGCTCTTATAGCCTGGCGTCGCATCCTCATTCCAGAACGACCGCTTCACACCGTCACCTTGCGCATAATAATAATAGACACGCAGTCGTGTCCGGCGATTCTTTCTTCGCATTTTCCGGCATCGACTTCTTCGGCAAGCAGCTTTCGGGAACGATCTCCGCCTGCGCTTCAACAGCCTGGCAATCACTGCTTTCATGTCCTCATCCCAGCCCCGCCTCTCGACTTCTATTCCATTATAGTCGGAAGAGGGGAATAAGGCCGCCGTCAAAGGTCTATTTTTGCAGACTGTCTACAGCAACCACCGTCGATAGTGCAGCCGCCAAATCTGTATATATGACATTGCCTACAACGATCGTATCGGCCCACTCTGCCGCCTGCCGCGCCTTCTCGGCAGAATCGATACCTCCGCCATAGAAGAGCCTGGTTTCGCCGCATACGCTCCTGGCGCTGCGCAGCATCTCCATGTCTCCGAACCGGCCGCTGTATTCCATATAAATGAGGGGCAGCCTCATCAGTTGGACGCCCATGCGGATATGGGCAATCAACTCGTCGACTTCAAGCTCCGTCTTGGCGCCCGTCAGCTTGGCGGCAGTAGCATCCTCGTTCAATATAATATAGCCTTGAGCAGCAGTCTCCTCCCAAGGAACGAATGTACCATACGTCATCAATCCTTCGATTTGGTTGCCGATAATCCACTCCGAGCGATCCGTATTCAGTACGATGGGAACGAAATAACCGTCAAAACCCGGAACCGCCCCATCCATCGTGGAAACCTCCAGTGCACAATCCAACTCGTATCGGCGAACACGCGACATTAAATCGACTGTATTCTCAAAAGTTACACCACTGGAGCCTCCAATAATAATCGCATCCGTGCCAGATGTACAGATTGCGTCCAGCGCTTCATCCGATATCGTCTTGTCGGGATCAAGCTTAAAGGCATGCCGCCACTTCCCAAACCATTCTTCCTTCATCTATGTGTACGCCTCGCTTCTTATCCAATCAGAATAACGTCGAGCCATCCCACGCACCGAAACGATGCAAGTCGATACGGACCCGTATTCCTCTATGCTAAGTCAGGGCATGTCGTCTGTCAAACCCGCTTCTGCCTCTGAATGCGATCACGCAGGGTATGGATGAATTCCTTATCCGACTCCCACGGCTCTCGTATTCGTTCCATGTAAGCCAGCGCTTTTGCAGGATCGCCATCCTCCTTCCCTATGCCTTGATCGGCCAGTCTCGCGAGTACACGAAGCGCATGGTCATTGTCACCTTCGCGCTTATATGCTTCAATCGCTTCTTCATACTGTGCCGCTATCACGAGACGATCCCCTTCCGACAGGCCAATGTCCGCTACTCGGAAGATCGGCGTAATCGCGTCTTGGTGCAGGAAGTATCCCGCAGAGCTCGACAGCTTGCGGTCATGCTCGTCGTAAGCGTCTACCGACCATGCGAACTCCCCGCCAGGATAGAGCATCCCCAGCAGTCCGGCCGTATTGAGCGTCACTTCTCCATTCTGCCCGTAGCTCTTTCCAGACATCGTATAGACGCCATTGATCTCGCGGATGGAAAATACAGCTTCTTGGCTGCTATATTTCTGATCAGATAACGCGGTTGTCGTGGCGCCTGTATACTTGCCGCTCCGATCACGGTGCATGTAAGTAATGTTGAGCTTGTAATAAGCCGCGCCATCATAGGACTTCCACTGAAGCCGCAGCTCATCTCCTTGAATAAGTTCATTGCGCCCCGGGGATACCGCCATCACTTGCGGCACAAACTGCACATCATGCAACGCTGTTGCCTCTCCGTCAATGTCGGCCGTCTTCGATTCGGTTTCCGTCATGTAGTATCCGTTAATCTGCTCCGTCCGCACCCCAATGGCTACGTTGTATTCGCCGGGGTCAATGCCATAAAACCGATACCGTCCGTTCTCATCCGTAATCGTTGCCGGGTAATGGGTAAGCGGGGGGGAATAATAGGTTGAATCGTTTGCCCGTTGAATCATAACAAAAGCATTCGGAACAGGCTGGTCGCCGATGCGGACAATGCCCTCCAAAGACGGCAGCCCTTTCTGCTTATGCCTGGACTCCAGTATGGCCAGATAAGCCCCCTGCTCCTCCTGCGATATCCACCCATGGCCTCCCATTCGCTCAATCGCAAGCAGCAGACTCTCCGCACGGTCCCAATTGCCCATCCAAAAATGCATCAATGCCAGATTATAAGCGACACTGGACATCTGTTCCGTGTGACCGTACTGAGCGAGCAGTTTCTCCAGCTTATGTATAATGTCAGCTCGCTCCTCACGATCAAGCTTCGTACTGCCACTACCACTGGATGACGCGCCTCCGGATGATTTGACGAATATATATTCCGAGTCGCCCGTCCCCATCTCACTCGTGATATCCATGGCAAGCCTATTAATCGCAGGTCTCGCGTATTCATCATTCGGGAACCATTGCAGCAATGCCTGATTATATCCTTGATGGTATAAAAAAGACGGAAGCTCCTTATAACCGAACCACCCTAGCAGCAGCAGCGTCGCAAGCATCCCCGCCAGCGTTCTTACCTTTAGCCGCATTAACGATCCTCCCCTTCCAATTGCGAGGCATAAAATACGCCTGCGGTCGATACGATGATTCGCTCCTCCTGCTGAGAGCCCTTCCCGCTCGTATCCGCTACAACATTCGCTTGCATGGAATGGGCTTGCTGCCAGCCGTATACAGGTACAGCGATAACCAGAAGCAGTAAGGCTGTCACGACCGGCGCCGGAATATGGATTTCCCGATTCCACCAAGAAGGTTTGGGTGCAGCCGCACGTTTCAAGACAGCCGCTTGCATCTCTTCACTGAACACCACCGGCTCCATCTCCCTGTGAAGTTGGTCCCGTAGCTTCTTATCCTCCCCAGCTTGATTCATATTCCCAGCCTCCTTCCTCCAATTGCCGCTTCAATTTTTTTCTCGCTCTGTGCAGCTTGCTCTTCACCGTACCTTCCGACTCTTGCAGCACATGGGCAATTTCTGCAGTGTGCATCTCATGAAAGTAATAAAGTACAATGACTTCCCGATAAAGCAGCGGTAATCTGCCAATCTCCTCCCGCAAGGTCATCCTGTCCATCCAGCCTGTTGAGCCGGGCTCTTCGCTGTGAGTCCATACAGACCGGTCAGCGGCATCTTGATCCAAATCCATCCATTCTCTCAAGAAAAGCCGCTGCCAAGACGCGCGCCGCATCCTGCTTCTGCACAAATTTATCGCAATGCGAAGCAGCCAGCCCTTCAACGAACCGTCTCCCCGGTATTGATCCGCTTTCCGGAATGCAGTCAAGAAGGTCTCCTGGCTCACATCCTCTGCCAAGTAGCGATCCTTCAATAGCAAAGCAGCTGTTCGAAGAACGTCGCTGCCATAGCGCTCCATCAACCATGACAATGCGCTCTCCTCGCCTCTCTTTAATTGTTCGATCCGCTGACGCTCTTCGTCCATCCTGCCACCTGCCTTGCCGGTCCCTGCCATCTGGAAACCCTTTATGATATGAATCTTTAATGAGCTAAATATATCAATGATGCCTCTATTGTATACGATGCGGTTAGCAGGCCTTCCGGTTGCATGCAAATAAAAAAATGACTGATCGATTGTTTTCAGCATAGGTCTAGTTCCGTTTCGGCCATGAAATAAGGTGCTGGAACAAAAAGAAGCCTTCCAGTGTGATGGAAGGCTCTCTTTATCTCTCTATTTCACCAGCTGTCCGCGCGTAACGCCGAGCTGATTCGTCGCTTTCAGGCTGCGCCATACTTGCGTACCGCTAATCCGTCCATCCAGCGCATCGCGATAGAGCGACAATACCTCGCTTACCTTATCGCCCGTCTCTTCCAGAAACTCAACGCGGAAGTGCTGTACACCCAGCTCTATGAAGTTGCGGATATATTCCGCACCCGACTGTTCGATGGCATTATACACCGTGTTGCGGCAGCCCTCATCCACGCGTACAGGATGAGACATGCCAATGCGGTCTTGCAGTGAAGCCCGGTGCTCCTCGCATGGTCTTCCACAGTTCGTATAATCCGTGCCCTCACTCATGAATGTACAGTAGACGCAATGCTCGGTATGGAACATCGGCAGATGCTGATGAATAACAACCTCCAGCTTCGTCGTATCCGAATGCTCCAGCAGATCGACCATCTGCTGAATATTAAGGTCATACGAAGGCGTGATCAGATCAAGCCCTGCCTCTGCAAATAATTTAACGGCCTTATGATTCGCCACATTAAGCGAGAAGTCGCCGATCAGCTTAGGGAACGGCTTGTCCGGATTCATCCTGCGTTCGCGCAAGTAATAATATAGCGCACCCGTATTCCGGATCAGCACCGCATCCGGCTGCAGCTTCAGAATATTGGCATGGTAGCCATTCTCGCGAGGCATATGAATGCGCGGTGTTGCTAACGCAATCGGAGTGCCTGCCTTGCGTGCCGCCTCAACTGCTGCAGGAAATTGCTTAATGAACTCGAAGTCGGCGTAAATATACGACACACCTGCGCGAATTGCTGCTTCGACCTGCTCCAGGCTGCGGCAAAGCGCCGTCAATTGCGCGTCCTTCCCGCTGCGGGTTGCAACCAGTCCCGCCTCGCTGTTCTGATAGGCATCCGAAAAAGCGTCCACCTCATGCTTGATATATCTCGGCGGCTTCGGACGTTCGCCCGCCAGTTGCTCCACCGCTTCGCGGCGAATACGGTTCAACTCGCGGATCGGTACGATCAAATCACCTTGCAGGGCGACTTCCAGCGAATCCAGCTGATAGACCGTCCCGCCAAGACGCCCTAATTGGTCCTCCAGAAGCGCAGCATCCATCGGACGTTTCTGTGCCGCTTCAAGCGGCATCTCGGATACGACCTCGATCGTCGTTCCTTTCTGTACATCCGTCCAAGTCGTACATAGCGGCTCGCCGATTGTTCCCGTTACGCGGACATGCAGCGGGAATACGCGGTACGGCTTCTCGGTCTCGAAGGACGCTCTGAGCCGCTTGTCCAGCGCAGGGTCACTGGTCTTCCATACCCGGTCGCCTACATGGACTTTCCGCAAGTCAACATCATTGCGGCCAGGCACAATCTCGATCAGAGCCCCTTCAGGCGCTTCGCCTTCCATCTTCACGCCTTGGCGGCGCAAGTCATAGATCCGTCCGCCTTCCTCCTTCTTCGTCGGATCTCCCGCATCGAACACGATACCGTCGCCGCGCTTGGTCGGCGCGTCCAGACGGATCGTTACGGCGTCGCGCATCACACGCTCTACTTTGCCAAGGTATACGCCGCGGCTCTTCGGGAACGTCCCTTCAACAAGCTCCTTATTGTTGGTTCCATCGAGGAAGCCATGCGTAAAGCCGCGAGAGAAGCTCTGTTGCAGCTCCCGAACGTCTTCCTTCGACGGCTTGGAACGGTCGCCGTCAAAATATTTGTCAATCTCAGCACGATACTTGCTGACAACGTTCGCTACATATTCCGGGCTTTTCAACCTGCCTTCAATTTTAAAGGACGTTACGCCCGCCTCAATCAGCTCAGGCACCAGATCAATCGCTGCCAGATCCTTTGGCGAAAGCAGATAAGCCACATCGCCCATCGGCTTATGCTCACCGTCCACCATCAGATCGTATGGCAATCGGCAAGCTTGCGCACATTCACCACGGTTAGCGGAACGCCCGCCCCACATCTCGGACGTCAAGCATTGGCCGGAATACGATACGCATAAAGCGCCATGCACGAATACTTCCATCGGAAGCTTCGCTTGCTCGCCAATTGTACGGATTTGCTTCAAATTGTTCTCACGCCCCAGCACAACACGCTCCATATCAAATGGCTTCGTGAACTCTACGGCTTCCGGCGATGTAATCGTCATCTGGGTAGAGCCATGGATCGGAAAGTCCGGCGACAGCTCTCGAATCAGCTTCACAAGACCAAGATCCTGGACAATAACGGCATCCACGCCAGCATCTATACACATCTCGATAAGCTTCTGCGCATCTCGAAGCTCGTCCTCAAACACTAATATATTGAAGGTCAAGAAACCCTTCACTCCATACGTATGAAGGAACGCCATAATTTCCGGCAATTCCTCCGAACGAAAGTTGTTCGCCCGCGCTCTTGCATTAAATTTCTCTACACCAAAAAAAATCGCGTCAGCCCCATTGGCGACAGCCGCCCGCATACAATCCCAATCGCCGGCGGGTGCCAGCAATTCTATATCCGATCTTGTTATCATCTATTTTCGATTCCTCTCATCGCAAGATTAACATTACTTGCGCCATATCTTCCAACTATAGTATTGCCTTTTACTTCTACTATTCTAACAAACAGCGTCTTTTGATTCCACAACACATTGCTGCCAGCTCATTGCTCATATCACTTTTGCCCAGTTATTATGCTATTTTGCCAAATATGTTGTTGCACACATCTCTTGCACAATGGGAAATGCTATACTAAAGCTGACTTTGAATTCGATCCATCCACATGGATTCAGGAGGTTAATGTTTCATGAAATTAGGCGTATTTAGTGTACTGTTTTCGGGCCGGACTTTGGATGATGCGCTCGACTATATCGCTTCCAAGGGTCTTGAAGCTGTCGAGATCGGAACTGGCGGATATCCGGGCAATGCCCATTGCGATCCCGATTCACTGCTGGCAGACGCAGGCAAGCTGAAAGCGTTTAAACACGCAGTAGAATCGCGTGGACTGATGATCAGCGCACTGAGCTGCCACGGCAATCCGCTTCATCCGCAGAAAGCAATTGCGAAGGAGCATGACGAGCTGATCCGCAAAACGATCGAGCTAGCCAACCGTCTTGAGGTTGGCGTAGTCAATACTTTCTCCGGCTGCCCAGGCGATCATGAGGATGCCAAATATCCGAACTGGCCTGTCGCACCGTGGCCGAATGAATATCAAGAAATCTTGAAATGGCAATGGGAGCAAAAAGTTATTCCATATTGGTCTGAGATCGGTTCGATCGCTACGAATGCCGGTGTCAAAGTCGGACTTGAGCTGCATGGCGGCTTCTCCGTTCATAGCCCAGGCACCTTGCTTCGCCTGCGTGAAGCCGCTGGCGATGCCATCGGCGCCAACCTTGACCCAAGCCATATGTGGTGGCAAGGCATCGACCCGGTACAAGCTGTTCAAATCCTGGGCCGCGAGAATGCGATCCATCACTTCCACGCCAAGGACACTACGATTGATCCAATCAACGTGAATCGCCATGGCGTAACGGATATGCAATCGTATTCGCTCATGCTGGACCGCGCATGGCAGTTCCGTACAGTAGGTTTCGGCCACGATCTGAAGGTATGGGCGGACATCATCAGCGCACTTCGTCTCGTAGGCTACGATTACGTGGTCAGCATCGAGCATGAAGATGGCTTGATGTCTATCGATGAAGGCTTCACGAAAGCCGTTCAAAACCTGCAGCAAGTGCTGATCCGCGAGCCGCTTGGCGACATGTGGTGGGTGTAAGCATAACGCTTCAAACAAAAAGCACCGCCGGAAAAATCCGGCGGTGCTTTCTGTTTCCTGTCATTAGCCAATGACGCGGTACAGACCAACCTCAAAAATCATCACGTAGTCAATAAACAGGAACAATCCGAGCGCTACAGCCGTGAAGCCGATGGCGAACAAGTTTTTTCTTGGACGCGCCATCAGGAGACGCACGAATCCGATCGCAATGATTACTGTAAAGGCCAGCATAAAGTAATCGAATGGTTCGAATCCTTTGACAGCTTCTACCGCTTCTTCCGCCAGAAACATAAGGGGACCTCCTTTAGTCACACGTAACCTAATATTAATCTATGTTAGCCTCTTGACGCTCCCGATGCAAGTCTGAATCTATATTGTAACAAGTTTGTCACGATTTATTGTGCGTATGTAGCTTGCTATATCCTTACATCATCAATTAAACTTTCCCGCTTTTATAAAATGTCCATCTCTTCTCATAACTATAACCAAAGTTGTGATGTTTTTCGCATACGCTTCTCTTTTTGCATATTTTCAACATCTATCGACATCGGAGTTCCATAGAAGAAGCCATGAATAGAAAGGATAACCCTACCTATTCACAGCTTCTTGTTTATCTAAATACAACATTCATTCCCTATACGTTCCAGGTATAAAACATGCAATTAACCACTTATTCCGCTGCTCCTGCACCCACTTGCTCTTTATGGCTGTAGAGCTGCTTGGTTCGCTCCCTGTCTCGATCCAGGATTGGCTTCAGATAACGTCCCGTATACGACTGCTCCACCTTAACGACCTGCTCCGGCGTACCCGTTGCGACGATGGTGCCACCGCCGTTGCCGCCTTCCGGTCCAAGGTCAATCAGATAATCTGCCGTCTTGATTACATCCAGATTGTGCTCAATGACAAGAACAGACTCACCAGAATCGACCAGGCGATGCAGAACGGTAAGCAAGCGGTCGATATCATGCACATGCAAGCCCGTTGTTGGTTCATCCAGAATATAAAGCGTCTTGCCTGTGCTCCGGCGATACAGCTCCGCCGCCAGCTTCACACGCTGAGCTTCGCCGCCGGAGAGCGTCGTTGCCGGCTGTCCCAGCTTCATATAGCCAAGGCCTACGTCCAGCAGCGTCTGTACCTTCCGGTGAATACGCGGAATGTTCTCGAAGAACGTACAACCGTCCTCGATCGTCATCTCCAGTACTTCGGATATATTCTTGCCTTTGTATTTCACTTCCAGCGTCTCTCGATTGTAGCGCTTGCCCTTGCAAATCTCGCATGGCACATACACATCGGGCAGGAAATGCATTTCGATCTTGATAATCCCGTCACCGCGGCAGGCTTCGCAGCGGCCGCCCTTGACGTTGAAGCTGAAGCGTCCTTTCTTGTAGCCGCGCACCTTTGCTTCATTCGTGCTGGCGTAAAGGTCACGGATATCATCGAATACGCCCGTATATGTGGCAGGGTTGGAGCGCGGCGTACGGCCAATTGGAGACTGATCAATATCAATAACCTTCTCCAGATGCTCGATGCCTCTCATTTCCTTATATTGTCCCGGACGTACTCTCGCTTTGTTCAAGTCGCGCGCAAGCGTCTTGTACAGAATCTCATTAATGAATGTCGACTTGCCAGAGCCCGAGACGCCGGTTACAGCCGAGAATACGCCAAGCGGTAACTTCACATTCACATTGCGAAGATTGTTCTCCCTGGCTCCCCGAACCTCGATCCACTTCTCGCCTGTTGCACGGCGCTTCAAAGGAACCTCAATGAATTTGCGGCCGCTGAGGTATTGGCCTGTCAATGAGTTCTCGTCTTCCATGATTTCCTTTGGCGTTCCTTGCGCGATAATCTGGCCGCCATGGATGCCCGCACCGGGACCAATATCAATAATATAATCGGCAGCCATCATCGTGTCTTCGTCATGCTCCACGACAATAAGCGTATTACCCAGGTTGCGCATATGCTCCAGCGTCTGAATCAGGCGGTCATTGTCCCGTTGATGCAGGCCAATGCTCGGTTCGTCCAATATATACAGAACGCCCATCAGACTTGAACCGATCTGCGTAGCCAATCGGATCCGCTGGGCTTCGCCGCCGGACAATGTACCTGCGGCACGGCTGAGTGTCAAGTATTCCAAGCCTACATTGACAAGGAAGCCTAACCGGCTGTTGATTTCCTTCAGAATCAGGTGAGCAATCGTCTGCTCCTTATCCGTCAGCGACAACCCGTTAAAGTAACGCTGGGCTTCGCCTATGGACAGATCCGTTACATACGCAATGTTCTGCGCGCCAATCGTAACGGCGAGCGTTTCCTTGCGCAGACGCTGTCCTTTACAGCCTCCGCATGGCTTCGCACTCATGTAATTCTCGATATGCTCCCGCATCATGTCGGAAGCCGTATCGCGGTAGCGGCGTTCCAGGTTATTCACGATACCCTCGAACGGTACATAGGCTTCCTTGCGATGACCAAAATCATTCTCGTACAAGAAGCGAACACGTTCTCCACCCGTTCCGTAAAGCAGCTTCTTCATCTGCTCCGTCGTCAGCTCCGACAACGGTACGTTCTGAGGAATGCCGTAGTGCATGCATACTGCACTTAGAAATTGCGGGTAGTAATTCGACGTGCTCCCTGCCCATGCCAAGAAGGCTCCTTCTTCAATCGACTTGCTGCTGTCCGGTACCAATAGATCAGGGTCAACAATCATTTTCGCACCAAGGCCATCACAATCCGGGCATGCGCCATATGGACTGTTGAAGGAGAACATGCGCGGAGCCAGTTCCTCAATACTGAACCCGCACTCCGGACAAGCCAGATTGGAACTGAACAGCAATTCTTCCTTCTCCATCACATCAACGAGTACGCGGCCATCCGCCAGCTTCAAAGCCGTCTCCAGCGAGTCGGCCAGACGTGCATGAATGTCCGGCTTCACGACAATCCGGTCCACGATCACTTCAATCGTATGCTTCTTGTTCTTCTCCAGCTCGATCTTCTCGCTAAGCTCACGCAGCTCCCCGTTCACTCGCACGCGAACGAAGCCTTGCTTCTGCACATCAGCCAGCAGCTTCGCATGTTCGCCCTTGCGTCCCGATACAAGCGGTGCCATGATCTGGAGCTTGGTACGCTCCGGATATTCCATAATCCGATCCACCATCTGCTGAACGGTCTGGGACGAAATCTCGATGCCGTGCTCAGGACAATGAGGCCGTCCGATACGAGCGAACAAAAGTCGCAAGTAATCGTAAATCTCCGTCACCGTGCCTACCGTGGAACGAGGGTTGCGGCTTGTTGTCTTCTGGTCAATCGAAATTGCCGGAGACAGCCCGTCAATAGAATCTACATCCGGCTTCTCCATCTGCCCCAGAAACTGGCGTGCATACGCACTCAGCGATTCCACGTAGCGACGTTGCCCTTCTGCATAGATAGTGTCGAATGCGAGAGAGGATTTGCCCGAACCGCTCAGGCCCGTCAACACAACGAATTTGTCACGGGGAATCGTCACGTCTATATTTTTTAAATTATGGGCGCGTGCGCCCTTTACAATAATTTTGTCATTTGCCACTGGATTTCCCTCCTACTATCCCATCTCGGCGCGAAGCTCAAGCAACGCGTCACGAAGCTCGGCAGCACGTTCGAACTGCAAGCTCTTGGCCGCTACCTTCATCTCGCTCTCCAGACGCTCGATGAGCGACTGGCGATCTTTCTTCGACATCTTGTCTGTGCCCGCTCCAGCAAGGTAATCCGCTTTCTGCTCGGCGACCTTGGTAGCTTCAATCACATCATGGACACGCTTGCGGATCGTTTGCGGTTCAATGCCATGCTTCTCGTTAAATGCGATCTGAATAGTCCGGCGGCGTTCCGTCTCCTTGATGGCGCGATCCATCGAATCCGTCATCTTATCGGCGTACATGATGACTCGGCCTTCACTATTCCGGGCTGCCCGTCCGATCGTTTGGATCAGCGACCTGTCTGAACGAAGGAAGCCCTCCTTGTCCGCATCAAGAATGGTGACTAGTGATACTTCCGGAAGGTCAAGTCCTTCCCTGAGCAAGTTAATGCCCACTAACACATGGAATACGCCAAGCCTAAGATCCCTTAGAATAGCCAGCCGCTCCAGCGTCTTGATATCGGAATGCAGGTAACGAACCTTAATGCCGACTTCCTTCAGATAGTCGGTAAGATCCTCCGCCATCTTCTTCGTCAAAGTCGTAACCAGCACGCGCTCGTCCTTCGCAATCCGGTCTCGGATTTCCTCCAGCATATTATCAATCTGGCCCTTCGTCGGTCGAACTTCAATAATCGGATCAAGCAACCCCGTCGGTCTGATGATTTGCTCCGTCATGGTCGGACAACGCTCCAGCTCATACGGTCCCGGCGTCGCAGATACATAGATCAGCTGCTTGGTCTTATCCTCGAACTCTTCGAATCGAAGCGGTCGGTTATCCATGGCTGAAGGCAGGCGGAAGCCGTGATTGACCAGCATCTCCTTACGTGCCCGGTCTCCATTGAACATCGCGCGGATCTGAGGCAGCGATACATGAGACTCGTCGATGACGACGAGCATATCTTCTGGGAAATAATCGAGAAGCGTATACGGCGTCGCTCCGCGTTCCCTGAATGTCAACGGACCCGAGTAGTTCTCAATGCCGGAGCAGAAGCCCATCTCCGCCATCATCTCCAGGTCATACCGAGTACGCTGCTCCAGCCTTTGCGCTTCAAGCAGCTTGCCGGCTTCGCGCAGTTCCGCCAGCCTCTCCTCCAGCTCTCTCTCGATATTGACGAGAGCCAGCTTCATCGTCTCTTCCTGTGTTACAAAGTGTGACGCTGGGAAGATCGCGATATGCTCCCGCTCCCCAATAATCTCACCCGTCAGCACGTCGATCTCCGATATGCGCTCGATTTCGTCGCCGAACAGCTCCACGCGGATGGCTCTTTCGTTATTGGCAACAGGGAATATCTCGATAATATCCCCTCTTACACGAAATGTGCCGCGCGTGAAGCTGATATCGTTCCTCGCATATTGAATATCTACGAGCTTGTGCAGAATCTCATCGCGGGATTTCTCCATCCCCACACGAAGGGAAAGTACGAGGCTGCCGTATTCATTCGGCGAACCCAAGCCGTAAATACAAGATACGCTGGCTACGATAATCACATCGCGTCTATCGAACAACGAGCTTGTGGCGGAGTGGCGCAGCTTGTCGATTTCATCATTGATGCTGGAATCCTTTTCGATGAAGGTGTCGGTGGATGGGATGTAGGCTTCCGGCTGGTAGTAATCGTAGTAGCTCACGAAATATTCAACCGCATTGTCGGGGAAAAAGGATTTGAATTCACTGCAAAGCTGCGCGGCCAGCGTCTTGTTATGCGCGATGACGAGCGTAGGCCGGTTCAGCTCCTGAATGGCATTGGCAATGGTGTACGTCTTGCCCGTACCTGTCGCACCAAGCAGGGTCTGATGCCGCTTGCCGGCCCTTACGCCCTCCACCAGTTCCTTTATCGCCTTCGGCTGGTCGCCCTGCGGACTATACTCGGACTGAATTTGAAATAATCGTTCGCTCATTGCCTTATCCGTCACTCCTTGTCCTCCTTACCTTCTCTATCTATTATCATTATAGTCAAATGCCCCCTAAGGAAATCAGGCATAGCACATCATAGGAATATGTGTTCCCATTTATTATAGCTCTTACCTTTTATTCGCGCAACGCATGATCTCACGTTTTTTCCAGTTTGCTTCTGCCAGTTGCCGGAAACAACAACAGGACCGCCCGCACGCTCACGAACAGCCCTGTTACAACCTTCATCTGCTTACATATTGTTTTCGCGTGCTTCGCCCTTGCCTCTGCGGTTCGCCGCCCTTATGCCGCGAAGCAGTCCCACAAGTGAAGCCGGCCCGCTCGCAGCGTAGTAATTCGCCTGTTCATCCGGCGCCAGAATGACCCCTAGTTGATGATGCTCACCGGCATATCTGGCCTTCTGGGCAAACTTCAGCTCACCTTCGATATTATAAATCTCCAGCTTGCAGAATGCGGAGTTGATCGCAAGCGCGCTATACAGCTCTTCCTTTGTGAACACGCGCATCCCGTTCACCTTATGCAGAATCTCGCCTGCCATAAGGCCCATTGCTTCTGCCGGCGTTCCCGGCACAACACCGAGAATGCGCAGACCGCGCGCGTCATGCACATACAGCGGGGTGCGTCTTGACTCTGCAAGCTTGCTTCGCCAGACGATCGCCTCATGCAGCAAGATCGAGGCGGCCGCCGCAAGCGGCAGCAGAACCGGCTGCCACCAGGCTGCAATCGCAGCTCCAGCCAGAAGGAGGCTGTAGACGAGAAGGCCCTGTGCGGCATGTCTGGCCTTGACCTGCGGCAGCATCGTCCGTGTCATCTCTGTAAAGCCGATAATCATCGGCAACGCAACAAACGTCCAGCCTTGCGACCAATCCGCTCCGAAGAGCGGGGTCCAGGGCAAGCTCGTCGTCGAGACGCTGCCGCCTGCTGAATCGGTTACCGGCACAAGCAGGAACAGCGGCACTGGCCAGAAGCCTTGAAGCAAATAGCCGCCTACCAGCTTGCCTCGCTTGCCCTCAAGAAATAGAGGCGTTGCCAACCGGTCGCCTTGCATGCTGACCAATATGGCTTCCGCAAGATGTAGCAGAGCGACCAGCAGCAGCAATCCTGCTGCATCCACGCGAGCAAGCGAGGCGGCCATGCTGCCCATCCAGTCCGTCCGATCGGCAAGCGGAGTGAAGGAGAAGCCCCATTGCAAGAGCGTAATGATACCCGCACTATATGCAAAACAAAGATAGCGGATTCGGATAAGCATCAGTACCGCCGCAATCGCCCATAACCAGAGGACAGCCGCAGGGGTCAGCGTGGACCCGATGAACGCTCCCGCGACCGATACCGCAAGTCCCGCTAATAGCCCTGTCAGCACCGCCTTCGCGGTCAGATTAACCCAGCTGTGAAGCTTGACAGCAAATAACTGACGCTCCATTCTCATCTGCCTGCTGTATTGCAATACGATAAATAAGACCGCTATATAATAAAAAGGTTGTATCAGCAGCTGCAAAGCGGATTCCGCAAGCAATTGCAACATAGCTAGCGCCGTCTCCAAGCGAACACTCCCCAATCTGTCCGATTTCCAATGAAAAAGGCTGGCCCCGACTATGCGAAGCCAACCTTATATTCATTCGACACATGCTAGCCTATTTCCTGCTGACAGACTTTACCGCTTCCAGGAGCTGTGCGTCGTTATCTTTATTTTGAATCCACTTCATAACGGCCTGCTCCAGCTGCGCTGCGGTCTTGGCATCAATTTCTCCGGTTGCCGGAAGCTGATGCTGCGTCTGAAATTTTTTTACAGCCTCAACAGTCTCCTCGTCGAAGTAGCCGTCCTCGCGTGAAGGTTCAAACCCCAGTCCGTGAAGCATGATCTGCGCACTGCGAATTTGCTCGCTCAAGCTGTCGGCCTTCAACGGTTCAAGCACATTCATTCTGGCGACCGTATACATATCCGGCGGTTCGACGATCTGATTCGGTGTAATGCCCTTCTGGTGAATCCAGTTGCCGTTAGGTGTTAGCCACTTCGCGATCGTCATCTTAAGCAGACTTCCATCGCCAAGCGCTTTATTATAGCTGACCTGAACCGTACCTTTGCCGAAGGACTGCTCACCAATAACCGTAGCTCCGGCCGCTTCCTGCAATGCGCCTGCCAGGATCTCCGAGGCGCTGGCGCTCCCTTTGTTGGTAAGCACGGCAATCGGGTAATCTTTCTGCGAGCCGCCCTTGGCCAGCGTCTTCTCCCGCTTCCCGTCCCGGTATTCAACCTGAACGACGGTGGAGCCTTCTTTCATCATTAGCTGCGAGATTTCGACGACAATGGGAAGAACGCCTCCCGGATTATTCCGCACGTCCAGGACCAGCCCCTTCAACCCTTCGCCTTCCAGCTTCTCCAGCTCATCTTTGAATCTCTTCGCGGTATTAAGCGAAAACTGACGGATCTCAATCACTCCGATCCCGTCCGGTCTCATCGTGCTGTACACCGTCTCCACATCAATGTCATCCCGGATGAGCACCAGCTGTATCGGCTCCGAGAAGCCGCTGCGCTGCACAACGATTTTCGCCTTCGTCCCCTTTGGACCGCGAATCTTTGTGACGGCCTCCTGCAAGTTCAAGCCGTTCAGGCTGACGCCATTAACCGAGATCAGCACGTCTTTGGCAAGCAGGCCTGAACGTTCGGCAGGCGATCCCTTGATCGGAGATACGACGATGATCTTCCCATCCTCCGTCGTCACTTCCGCGCCAATTCCGGTAAAGGAGCCTTCAATTGATTCAGAGAAATGCTGTGCAACTTCCTTCTCCATATAGACAGAATACGGATCATCCAGCGCTTTCATCATTCCGCTGACTGCGCCGTCCAGCAATTCCTCGCGTTCAACATCCTCGTAATATTTGGATTCAATCAACTCCAGCACCGCATTCAGCTTGGCAAGCTCGTCCGCACTCAACGGATAGCGGCCCTGTTCATCTGCTGCAGCAGCTGCAGCTACAGCGGATGAAGAACGCTGATCTCCATGCTGAATCCATTGATCCGCAAGCGTCATCGTCACCAGTACGGAGGCGATCATCGTCGCCATGACAAAAGCAAAAACCGTACGTCCCTTGAAATACACCTCGGTACACCACCTTCATTGTTATCCAGCTTTCATGACCCCAATAGTATATGACAAGCGGGAGGCAATTATTTGCGGCAATGCCAATTCGAGCTTGATGCGCCTTGAATAATAAGGGCAGCCCAAATTCTGGGCTGCCCGCTTGCTGTTGCTGTATATAGGCTTATTATTTCAAATAGCCGCTCGGATTGACCGGCACTTCGTTTTTGCGTACTTCGAAGTGAAGATGCGGTCCGGTAGAATTGCCCGTGCTGCCGACTTCTGCGATTTTTTGGCCCTTCTTGATCTGATCTCCTACATCAACAAGAAGACCTCCGTTGCGAATATGTCCATACAATGTCCATAGCCCGTTGCCATGATCAATAATGATACAGTTGCCATAACCGCTCCACAACTGCGATACGATGACGACACCAGACTCAGCCGCATAGATGTCTGTGCCTTGCGGCGCACCGAAATCAATTCCGGTATGCGTGTGCTTCTTTTTCGTAATGGGGTGAATCCGAGTGCCAAAACTCGACGTTACCCGATAACCCGGATCGATCGGCATGCCCAGCTTGCCACCCGTGTACGGATTTTTGATCCGGTTTTTCTCTGCATTCAGCTTGGATACCTTCGCCGCCAGCGCGACAAGCAGCTTCTCTTGCTCCTCGCTGATGACTTCCAGATGTTCAAGCGTCTCGGACAATTGGTTCAAATTCTGATTATAGGAAGCAACGAGCACTTCCTTATCCGCTTCCTTCTTGACCAGATCGGCTTGCTGCAGCTCAAGCTCATGATAGAGCGCCTCCAGCTCCGCATATTGCTCCTCGATATCGGCTTTTTTCTCCTCTACGAGCGCCTGGTCTTTTTTATGAGCGGTCAGAATATCGCGGTCTGAGCTGAGGATCGTCTGCAGCGCATCGAACCGATCCAGGAAATCTGTAAAGCTAGTTGCGCTGAATAGAACATCCATATAAGATACGAATCCGTTGGAATACATCATGCGCATGCGAGTCTCCAGAAGCGCTTCGCGTTCCACAACCCGCTGAACAGCTTCTTCCAGCTCAACGCCGGTTTGCACCAGCTCCTGCTGCTTCTCTTCTTTCTCCTCTTGCTTCTTCGTCAAAGCAACTGCAACTTTGTCGATTTCTTTATTCAGGGTGTTAATTTCCTTCTGCAGCGTTTCTTTCTTCGAGGTTATTGTCAGCTTCTGCGCCTCTGCATTTTTTGCATCCTTGGCCGCATTGGCAGCCTTGCGCTCTGCTTCCCTGATTTGCTGATTGGCTGCTTTAATATCCTTCTCGATCTGGGATAGCGAGGCCGCCTTGACCTCGCTGCCGCCTGAAGGCTGCAGAACAAACACGGCGAGTATAGCCACAGCTACAATAAACGCGCTTATTTTTTTCATAATTGAACCATTCACCTACACTTTCAAATACTTTCGTACCGAAATGGTGCTGCCCCAAATGCCGATCAATGTGCCGATTGCGATAATTAACAATGCTGCTGTCATTCCCGCTTCCTTCAGTGGGATCAGGTTGACCATCATCAGCGATAAGTCCAGTTTCGTAAGCTTAATAATCTGTGCGTAGCTGCCGAGTATGGCCGCGGTCGTCAGTACCGAGCTGACAAAGCCGATCAATGCCCCCTCAATGAAGAACGGCCAGCGTATAAACGCATTCGTCGCGCCCACCAGCTTCATAATGCCGATTTCTCTGCGTCTTGCGATAATCGTCATCTTGATGGTGTTGGAAATAAGCAGCATAGCGGTTACGCCAAGGCCGATGACGATCACAAAACCGATATTGCGAACCGCATTGGTCACTTTAAACAACGTCTCTATGGTGCCTTGCCCATACTTGATTTGGTTAATCGGATTGGTTTCATCCGCTTTGTTGATGCCATCAATTTTCAAAGCGACCGTCTCAACCGACTGCGGGTCGTACACTTCTACCGTGTAAGAAATAGGGAGAGGATTATTTTCATTGTTGTAGCCTTCCAGCCAATCCCCGTTTTCGGCACCCATCGCATCACGGAGGATCTTAAGCCCTTCTTCCTTGGAGACGATCGTTACTTTGCTAACCTCTTCCAGGTTCCCGATCTTATTCTGCACTTCCGTAACCTTGGCTTGCTCCACATCCGTCTGTAAGAACACTCTTATTTGAACTCTGCTCTCGATCTGGTCCGCCATGGAATTGACATTCAGTGCAAGCAGGACAAAAACACCCAATATAAACAACGAGATAAAGATGGAGCTCATCGACGCAAACGACATCCAGCCATTCCGTATGATGTTCCTGGCACCCTCTCGCAGATGCCGCAAGATCGTGCTAAATTTCATAGCCGTACTCCCCTCTCGCCTCGTCACGGACGATCAGGCCATTCTCTATGGCTATAACCCGCTTGCGCATGCTGTTTACGATTTCCTTGTTGTGCGTCGCCATGATAATTGTTGAACCGCGGAAGTTGATCTCCTCCAGCAGGTTCATAATTCCTGCCGATGTCTCCGGGTCCAGGTTCCCGGTAGGCTCGTCCGCCACAATGACCGACGGATTATTCACTATTGCCCGGGCAATCGACACCCTTTGCTGCTCACCGCCAGATAACTGGGACGGTAAAGAATTATGCTTATGCTTCAATCCGACAAGATCCAACACTTCCATCGTACGTTTCTTGATTACTCTGCGAGGCGCCTCGATTACTTCCATCGCAAAAGCGACATTTTCGTATATCGTCAGCTTTGGCAGCAGTCTGAAATCCTGAAAGATGACACCGATATTTCTTCGGACGTATGGGATTTTGCGAGGCTTCAGCTTGCCGATATTGAATCCGTTAACCGATAGCTGGCCTTTGGTCGGAACCTCTTCCCGGTAAATCAGCTTCATAAATGTAGACTTGCCGGCGCCGGATGGGCCGACGACATAAACAAACTCATTTCGATCTATTCGAACTGATACGCCACGAAGTGCATTCGTTCCGTCAGCGTACGTCTTCCATATGTCGTGCATTTCGATCACAGTATCACATCCTGTATGTAGTCAGTTTTACTATTTCGACAGCGTGCGGCTAATTCCTTCAACAGAACAGCCTATTCCGCTTTTTTCATGATTCTCATTATCGTGGACTTTGTCGAAAAACAATACGATTACTCTCCATATAATGCATAACTTTTTTATGCATTTTGGCGGCATCTTTCCTGGATAATCAGCATCGTATTCGTTGAAAGATGTCTTGCGTTATAGGCACAACGTTGCGAATGCTGCCTTGCTGAATGACGCGAGCTCTGCGGCATGAAGAGAGCCAGAATCGCATATGGATGTAGGAATGTGCTTATACGGGGAAGGGTGCGTTGGCATGAAGAAGCTGCAATGGGCGTTATGGGGAGTGTGTGCCGTTGTGTTGCTTACGGCGGCAGCAGGATTCGTAGTGATGTGGAAATACGCCAGTCAGGATTTAGTGCCGGAAGGCGTAACCGCAGGCAAGCTGCAAATCGGCGGCATGTACATTGACGACGCCATCACCTTGCTGGATAAGTATGAGCAAGCATTAGAGAAGCGCAGCATTACCGTGCAGGCGAACCAAGTCGCGGAGGACAGCCGAAGTTGGATCGTATCGGAGTTTGGTTATCAGGCAGAGTTCACCGGGGCCAGAGACGCTCTGCTGCAGTTAAAGAAAGGAAGCCTGTGGGAACGCGCACGCTATCGCTATCACTTCCCGAGCCATTTCACATTGTCGCAAAGCTGGGAAAAAAGCGCGTTCGAGTCTGCTCTTCGCAAGCAATGGAGCTGGGTAGAGAACAACGCCCCGCAGAATGCCTCGCGGGAAATTACGAAGATGGACGAGGTCATTTTTACGCCTCATACCGATGCCTATAGGCTAGACCTGCCCAGCTTAGTGAACGAAGCCGATCAATGGGTTCTGTTGGAAGAGCTCGAGGTTGGAGAGGAGGTGACCGGTCATCGCAGCACTTTGGTTGCCGAATTGCCTATAAGTACGATACATCCAGATATCACGCTTGAGAAGCTGAAGGAAGAAGGAATCGATCGGCTCATTATGTCCTTTACGACCGACTTCAGCTCAAGTGCTGAGGGGCGTTCGCATAATGTAAGCGTCACGGCCAAAACGCTCGACGATTGGTACTTGAAGCCGGACGAAGTGTTCGCATACAGTGAGTTGATCGCCAAAGCGGAGAAGGAGCATACCTACCGCGAAGCCCCCGTTATTCTCAATGGAAAGTTTGTGCCCGGCATCGGCGGTGGCATCTGCCAAGTATCCAGCACCCTCTATCAGGCTATACTGCGCGCGGGACTTGATATTGAAGAAAGACGCAATCATTCGCTGCCTGTCGCTTATCTCCCGCTTGGACACGATGCAACCTACGCGACAGATGCCATTGATTTCAAATTCCGCAATACGACAGGAAAAGGCCTGCTCATCCGTACGTCTGTCGAGAACAAAAAGCTGACAATCAAGCTGTTCGGAACCATGCCGAGCAACGAAAGCTACGAAATCGAATCCGTCACTCTGGAGACCGTCTCTCCGAAAACTCAGCAATCGGTCAATCCTGCTCTTCCAGTGGGAAAAACGGTAGTCGTGGAAAAAGGAAAACCCGGTTACATCGTAGAAACCTACCGCACGCATCTCCGGGACGGCAAGGCGGTCTCCCGCGAGCGAGTATCCAAAGACACCTATCGTGCCCAGCCTACACTGATCGAGACAGGGCCAGATTCGCTACACGCTACTCTAGCCCCTCAAGCTACGCCGTCGCCCGGCGATTCTCTGGTTGAGGATGGGCTGTAATCGATTAAGGAACTTTACTTATCTGATGAATGATGGCAGTAACATGGAGCTAGGTCGGTTATGCCGACTTCATTTGGTTTGATTTGATTCTGGAACCCGCGCTTATGAAGTCGATGAAAGCGACCTGCATGCAGCAGCAACTAAAATTTAATACTCGCGACAAACAAAAAAAGACGGAGTCGAAGACCCGTCCTTTTTTGTTGCCTGGAACTCCCTATGTGTACATGTCCTGCCGCGCACCGGCAGTGCCTATTTATGAGGTACTGCTGGTGACGGCAAAACATGAAGTTCCCTTGTTACCTGCTTCGCTCCAAATACTCCGCGACCCAAGCTGCCGTCTCTGCGAGCGCCACGTCGGCGCGGCCAATTGCCGCTTCGACTTGCTGCTTCGCTGTGCCGCCGTATACATTGCGGGCGTTGACGACTTGCTCCGGTTGAAGCACCGCATAGATGCGGTCGTCGAACAAGCTGGAGAACTGCTTGAACTCCTCGATCGTCAGATCCAGCAAATATTTGTTTTGCTCGATGCAGTACAAAACGGTTTTGCCGATCACTTCATGCGCCTGACGGAATGGCATGCCTTTGCCAACGAGGAAGTCTGCGATATCCGTTGCATTGGAGAAATCTTGGTTGACGGCTTGGCGCATCCGGTCCGTATTGACCTTCATCGTCGCAATCATTGGCGCAAACAATTGAAGCGCGCCTTGCAGCGTCTTCACGGTATCGAACATGCCCTCTTTGTCTTCCTGCATGTCTTTGTTGTAAGCGAGCGGAAGCGACTTCAGCACGGTCAGCAAGCCGACCAGATTGCCGTAGACACGGCCCGTCTTGCCGCGCACAAGCTCCGGCACATCCGGGTTCTTCTTCTGCGGCATGATGCTGCTGCCCGTGCAGAACGCATCGTCAAGCTCAACAAAGTGGAATTCCGTGCTGGACCACATGATGAGCTCCTCACTCAGACGTGACAAGTGCATCATGATGATGGAGGCATGCGACAGGAATTCCAAAATGAAGTCACGGTCGCTTACCGCATCCAGGCTGTTCTCATACACGCGATCGAACTTCAATTGACTTGCTACAAAATGGCGATCGATCGGGAACGTCGTGCCTGCTAATGCGCCAGCGCCGAGCGGCAATACATTGATCCGCTTGTAGCTGTCTTGCAGACGCTCGATGTCGCGTCCGATCATGGATACATACGCCATCAGGTGATGAGCGAACAGAATTGGCTGTGCGCGCTGCAAATGCGTATAGCCCGGCAAAATCGTATCAGTATTCGCCTTCGCTTGCGCAATTAGCGCAGATTGCAGCTTCTGCAGCATATCTACAAATTCCACTACGCGCTTGCGCAGCCAAAGGTGCATGTCCGTTGCGACTTGGTCGTTGCGGCTGCGACCTGTATGCAGCTTGCCGCCTACCGAACCTACGTCGTCGATCAGCGTTTTTTCGATATTCATATGGATGTCTTCGTCCCCGATGGAGAATTCAATGTCGTCGCGCTTAATGCGCTGAAGCACGCGATGAAGACCATCCTTAATTTTCTCTACATCATCGGCAGGCAGAATACCCTGCTTGCCCAGCATAGTGACATGTGCAAGGCTTCCTTGAATGTCTTCCTCAGCCAGCTCCTTGTCGAACATGATCGAAGCTGTGTATTCCTCTACCAGCTGGTCTGTCTTTTTCGTAAAACGACCGCCCCATAGTTTGCTCACTGTATCCAGCACTCCCTTCCGAATGCAAGGGAACGGAAGCTGTTCAGCATGCGCGGAACAAGGAAGCCATGCAGCCATCTGCCGCCTTCTTCCTCAATCTTAGGCCGGAACTATATCCGTTCCGGCCTGCATGCTTTCACTAGCTTCCGCCCTTATCCGGCTATTAGTTTTTGCTTTGCTCTACGCCAGAGGAAACCTTCAGACGAAGTGCGTTCAGACGGATGAAGCCTGTTGCATCGCCTTGATCGTATGCTTGCGATGGATCTGCTTCCATCGTTGCGATGTCCGGGTTGTACAAGCTGACCGGGCTCTTCACGCCAGCGCCGATTACGTTGCCTTTGTACAGCTTGAGGCGTACAACGCCGCTTACGTTCTTCTGCGATTCTGTCACGAGCGCTTGCAAAGCAATACGCTCAGGAGCGAACCAGAAACCGTTGTAAACAAGCTGGCTATATTTCGCGATCAAGGAGTCGCGAAGATGCATGACTTCGCGGTCCATCGTCAGGGATTCCATTTTGCGATGGGCAGTGAACAAAATTGTGCCGCCTGGCGTTTCATATACCCCACGGCTCTTCATGCCGACAAAACGGTTCTCGACCATGTCGACACGGCCGATGCCGTGCTTGCCACCCAGCTCATTCAGGCGCTCCATCACTTCAAGCGGGCTCATTGCCTCGCCGTTCAATGCTACGCAGTCACCTTGCTCGAACGTCAATTCCACATATTCCGCTTGGTCTGGCGCACGCTCAGGCGATACGCTCAGCACGTACATGTCTTCATTCTCCTCAGCGCTTGGATCGAACCAAGGGTCTTCCAGCATACCGCTCTCGAAGCTGATGTGCAGCAAGTTGCGGTCTGTGGAATAAGGCTTCGCAGCCGATGCTGTAACCGGGATGCCATGCTTCTCGGCATAAGCGATCATCTCCGCACGTCCAGGGAACTGCTCGCGGAATGCTTCCAGTCTCCATGGAGCGATAACGCCGATCTCTGGCGCCAACGCGGCAGCCGTCAGCTCGAAACGAACTTGGTCGTTGCCTTTGCCGGTAGCGCCGTGAGCGATTGCTGTTGCGCCTTCCGCGCGAGCAATATCAACCATGCGCTTCGCGATTAGCGGACGCGCGATGGAAGTGCCGAGCAGGTATTGTCCCTCATACAGCGTTCCCGCTTGGAACATCGGATAAATAAAGTCTTTTGCAAATTCAGCGCGGAGGTCGTCGATGTATACTTTGGAAGCGCCAGTTGCCAGCGCTTTTTCTTCCAGTCCGTCGAGTTCATCCTTCTGTCCGATATCTGCTGTAAAAGCGATAATTTCGGCGTCATATGTTTCTTTGAGCCATTTCAGAATAACGGAAGTATCCAAGCCGCCGGAGTAAGCCAACACGATTTTTTCTTTTGCCATGATCTCCTCTTACATCCCTTCACTTATAAATTATCTATGCCATTAGGACATGATCGCCGCCATGATCGCTTTTTGCGCATGGAGACGGTTTTCTGCCTGATCGAAAATAATGGATTGCGCGCCATCGATGACACTTTCGCTTACTTCTTCGCCGCGATGAGCCGGGAGACAGTGCATGAATTGGAAGTCTTTCTTCGCGTACTTCGCCAGCTCGTCGTTCACCTGGAAGTTCGCAAAAGCAAGCTCGCGTTCCTTCTGCTCTGCTTCTTGACCCATGCTCGCCCATACATCGGTATAGATGATGTCCGCATCGGCAACAGCTTCCTTCGGATCGTGGCAGATAACAAGGCGGGAGCCTGTCTCAGCCGCATTCGCTTGCGTCTGTTGAATCAGATCGGAGTCTGGCTCGTAGCCTTCCGGTGTTGCAATGGACATATGCATGCCCAGCTTGGCAGCGCCCATCATAAGCGAATGCGCCATGTTGTTGCCATCGCCGATGTATGCCATTTTCAGGCCTTCCAGCGTACCCTTCTTCTCATAGATCGTCTGAAAGTCGGCCAGCGCTTGGCAAGGATGGGACAGATCCGTCAGACCGTTAATGACCGGAATCGTAGCGCCTCTAGCCAACTCTACCACTTTGCGATGCGCGAATGTACGGATCATGATGCCGTCTAGGTAACGGGACAGCGTCTGAGCGGTATCCCAGATGGTCTCGCCACGGCCGATTTGCAGATCGTTGCTGCTCAGGAACAAACCTTGACCGCCGAGTTGGTACATGCCTACTTCGAACGAAACGCGCGTGCGCGTTGACGATTTTTCGAAAATCATGCCCAGCGTCTTGCCCTTCAGAATATGATGGGTTTCGCCGGCCTTTTGTTTTCTTTTCAGATCGATAGCCAGGTTGATCAGGTAGTGCAGCTCTTCCTTCGTAAAATCAACCAGCATCAGAAAGTCGCGCCCTTTCAGGCTATGGGCTATTTCCTCGTTCACTACTTGCATGTTGTTTCCCTCCTAAAAGGTTTGCGGAGCAAACCTAACTTCGTAAGCATAAGCTTAGGTTTGCGGAGCAAACCTTACTTCGTAAGCGATACTTAGGTTTTGCGTGAGCAAAACCACTTCGTATGGATGACAATAAAAGTTGCACTTTTTTGGTCTAAGACAACCGCTACAAGAACCAATTATTATTCCGATCGCTGTTGCAGCCCGCAGGTTTTGAATTTGGGTTGCTAAGGTAACCTGCCATCTGCAAAGGCGAACACTTCGTTTCTCCATAACAATTGGTTCTTTCCGCTTCCCTTGGCTCAAAAGACATATTATAAAACCTTTTTGAGCTTATCTATCGCTCAACAGATCCGCCAAAATAGATACAGCTTCATCGATCTCTTCATTGGTTACCAGCAAGTTAGGCAGTAAGCGAACGACATTCGGTCCAGCTGTAATGACAAGCAAGCCGCGCTTCTGCGCATCTGCGATAACATCCGCTACCGGCCCTGTGCATTCAATACCGACCAGCAAGCCGAGACCGCGAACTTCCTTCACAAAGCTCGAGCCCGCCAGCTTCTCACGAAGCTGCGACATCAAGTACCCGCCTTGCTCCGCCGCTCTAGCGGACAAGCCGTCTCCTACAATCGTTTCAAGCGTCGCCTTCACGACCGCCGTAGCAATCGGCGTACCGCCGAAGGTAGAGCCATGACTGCCTGCGCTGAAGCCTTCACGCAGCTTCTCCTTCGCCACCATTGCGCCAACTGGGAAGCCGCTACCGAGACCTTTTGCCAGTGTGAAGATGTCCGGCTCGATACCGAAATGCTCATAAGCGAACAGCTTGCCTGTACGGCCTATACCCGTCTGAATCTCGTCGACGATCAGCAGGATGCCTTCACGCTTGCACAATTCGGCAACTTGCTGGATATAGGTCTGGTCAACCGGGTGAATGCCGCCTTCCGCCTGAACCAGCTCCAGCATAATGGCAGCCGTCTTCTCGCTAACCGCCGACTCCAGCGCTGCAATATCATTATAAGCAATATACTTGAAGCCTTCCGGCAGCGGAGCAAAGCCTTCCTTCACCTTCGATTGCCCTGTTGCCGTCAGCGTCGCCAGCGTGCGTCCATGGAACGACTGATCGAATGTAATAATTTCATAACGGCCGTTGTTCTGGACCAGCTGCTGATAACGGCGAGCCAGCTTGATCGCCGCTTCGTTCGCTTCCGCACCCGAGTTGCAGAAGAATACAGCGTCTCCGCAGCTATTGTCCGTCAGCAGCTTGGCCGCATCCGCTTGATTTGGTATATGAAACAGATTGGACACATGCCACAGCTGATCCAATTGCTGCACGAGCGCTTCCTTAATGCGTGCTGGCGCATGACCCAGATTCGTAACGGCAATGCCGCTCATGAAGTCCAGATAACGGTTCCCCGCATCATCCCACAGCCAACTTCCTTCGCCCTTGACCAGCGTGAGGGGATATCGCGCGTATGTAGGAAGCAATGACGCCCCGGCTGCAGCCGTTTTATTCTCGCTCATCTATCCTTACACCTGCCTTTGCTTGCTTTGTACGATACTTGTGCCGACGCCGCCTTCGCGTACTGCACGCGTCAATACACCTGCTTCTTGCCCGCTAACGATGACCACTTCACGAACTCGGCCCTGTATGCACTGAATGGCAGCCCGTACCTTAGGAATCATGCCGCCGTATATTTCACCGCTTGCAATCATCTCCTCGATCTCTTCAACGGTAACCGAAGGAAGCACGTGCTTCTCCCCGTTCACCGTCTTCAAGATGCCTGGCACATCCGTTACAACAATCATACGTTCAACGCCTAGATGAGAGGCAACCGCTCCAGCTGCTGTATCGGCGTTAATATTGTAGCGCTGTCCGCTCGCGTCGATCCCGATTGGCGCAATAACCGGAATGTAGCCCATTCCCATAATGCCTTCGATAATGCCGGACTCGACGTCCATCACATCGCCTACAAATCCGATTTCGGATGCATTCGCAACCGGACGGGCCTGGATCAAGCCGCCATCCACACCAGACAAGCCGAGCGCCTGCGCACCGTTCATTCCGATTTTGCGTACGATTTCTTTATTGATTCGGCCGGCAAGCACCATCTCCACAACATCCAGCACGTCGTTATTGGTTTTGCGCAGCCCGTTTACAAATTCCGTCTCAATGCCAAGCTTCGTCAACGTCTCCGAGATGGCAGGTCCGCCACCATGCACGATCACGGGCTTTACACCGGATTGCTGCAGCTCCCGAAGCTCTCCAAAAAAGTCGTCAGGCAAAGCCGCGAGCGTGCTTCCGCCGCATTTCATCACAAACCGCTGTTCCATTATTGCTTCATCCTCCACCCTGCAGCCTTATAGGCTCCTTAAGTCCGATATGCCGCATTAATGCGGACGTAATCATAGGTCAGGTCACAGCCCCAAGCTGTCGCAGAGCCTTCCCCGTTATGAAGATCGACAACGATCACAACGGTATCGCCCTTCAAATATTCCAGTGCCACTTCCTCGTTGAAGGCCACCGGACGGGATTGCTCAAGTGTCACGATATCGCCAAGCCGTATATCGACCGTAGCCGGATTAACCGGCTGTCCCGCACGGCCAACCGCCGCAATGATACGGCCCCAGTTGGCATCCGCTCCGAATACAGCCGACTTCACCAAGGAGGAGCCGATCACCGTCTTGGCAATCGCAGCAGCCGAATCGTCGCTGACCGCCCCATGCACTTGAACCTCAACAAGCTTCGTCGCGCCTTCTCCGTCTCTCGCAATCGCTTTGGCCAATACCTCGCATACATAACGCAGCGCGGCAGCAAAGGCCGCCCAGCCTTCATGCTCCGGTGTAAGCTCGCCATGGTCCACAAGTCCGCTCGCCAAAGCGACCAGCATATCATTTGTACTCGTATCGCCATCAACGGTAATCATATTAAATGTATAGTCTGTCGCCTGGCGCAAAAGAGCCTGCAGCGCTTCGCTGCCAATCTTCGCGTCAGTCGTCACAAAGCCGAGCATCGTCGCCATATTCGGGTGGATCATGCCAGAACCTTTGGCTGCACCGGCAACCGTTACGGTTTTGCCATCAAGCTCAAGCTCCACGCATACCATCTTCTGTACCAGATCGGTCGTCAGAATCGCTTGGCAGAAGCCGTCCGCGCCCGGCTGCCCGCCATCCAGCTGGGAAGGCAGAGCGTCAATGCCGCTGCGGACTTTGTCCATCTTCAAATTCTCGCCGATTACGCCTGTCGACGCTACGGCTACATGGTCTGCCGGAACGCCGATCGCTTCAGCGAATCTGGCACGCATCTCATACGCGTCCGCATCGCCTTGCTCGCCTGTACAAGCGTTGGCATTGCCGCTATTGACAAGCACCGCCTGCAGCAGACCTTCCGCTGCGATGCTTTCTCTTGTTACTTGCAGAGGAGCCGCCTGGAATACGTTCGTCGTATAGACGCCCGCTGCCGTCGCCGGCACCTCGCAGACGATCGCTCCCAGATCGTGGCGTGTTGTTTTTTTCAAACCGCAATGAAGTCCTCCGGCCCGGAATCCTTTTGGTGTCGTAATCGAGCCATCCGCTACCACTGTGAACGGAGTTGACGCAGTGTCCTGTCCCATCGTGAATCGTTTCTCCCTTTACCATAAGGTAGTTAAAAAGTTCACTTTTGATCACGAAGCCTTTTCAAGCAGTCTATTCGACATCGAATATTGAACTCAGCCGGAACTAAGCCTAAGCTTTCGAAGTATGTTTCCTACGGAAACATTTTAGTACTCTCGTAGCTACGCTACGCTCCGTTCCTCATTTCCTACCTTCGTCCAATCTTCTTGGTGCTGAAAAGCAAACTTTTTAACTCTATTCGATATGAAATATAATTACGGATAAGCAGGAACGAATTGCAGACCTGACGCCTCATCCCAGCCCATCAAAAGATTCAAGTTTTGGATTGCTTGGCCTGCCGCGCCCTTCACCAGGTTGTCGATAACCGAGATTATCGTAACCCGATTCGTGCGCGCATCCACCGCAAAGCCGATATCGCAATAATTGGAGCCCCATACTTCCTTCGTGCCCGGCCATTGTCCTTCCGGACGAATACGAACGAAACGGCGGCCCTCATAGAACTCTTTATACAATTCGATAAAATCGCCAAGGCTTCTGTTGTCCTTGACCGTTGCATACATCGTCGACATTATGCCGCGCGTCATCGGTACTAAATGCGTCGTAAATGTCGTTACGATCGGTGTACCCGCCGCATCGGAAAGCACCATCTCGATCTCGGGCACATGCTGATGCTGATTGACTTTGTAGGCTTTGAAGTTCTCGTTCAATTCCGAATAATGCGTACCCAGGGATGCCCCGCGGCCTGCGCCGGAGACGCCGGATTTCGCATCGATAATAATCGAAGCCGGATCGATAAAGCCCGCTTTGATCGCCGGTACGAGTCCAAGCAGCGTCGCTGTCGGATAGCAACCCGGATTGGAGATAAAGTCGGCATCCTTCACATTGTCGCCGTAGATCTCCGCAAGGCCGAATACCGCCTTCTGCAAATACGCTTCATCCGCTGCAGGCTTCTTGTACCATTGCTCATACAGTGCAGGAGACTTCAGACGGAAGTCGCCGGACAAATCAATGACTTTCAAGCCGGCCTCCAGATATTCCGGAGCCAGCTTGGATGCCACACCCGCAGGCGTAGCGAGAAACACGACGTCCGCCTTGGCTTTAATGGCCTGCGCATCCACGCCGTCCAGCAGTTCTTCGCGAATGCCGGTCAGATGCGGATATCCATCCGCAATCGGCGTTCCCGCGCTGGAGGACGAAATGACAGAGGTCACCTCAGCATATGGATGCGCCTCTAACAAACGCATCAATTCTACTCCGCCATAACCAGTGGAACCAACAATGGCCACACCTATCTTCTTGCTCATCATGCATCTCTCCCCACTTGCGAACCGCTGCTTGATCGACGGATGACCCGTCAGCTTCAGAATACGGCTCTAATCTTGGCAAGCCGATTTCCGGCAGCAATCGCGCGGGGCTTCGGCTTTATGTATAGCGCTTTTCTCATGTCGTTCCGAGTGAAGATTCGTCCGGACTCTAGGAAAAGCCTGGTTTTTTATCTACAACTTCTTATTGTACATCATTCAGAAGTTCGTGGAAATATAAGTTCGTCGTGTATTATTATACAGTCATACTAATATTAATACAACGCTAATTCGCCGTCTTTTTCTGTCATAAAGCAGAGAAAACGATTTATGATCAGGAGCTCGGGACAATGTTCGTCCCTTTAGCCGTTATCCAGCTTAAAGCCTTGTCCGAGCACTTCAGCCGTATTGCTTATAATGACAAAAGCGCCTGAATCTATAGACCTGACCAACTGCTTCAGCTTAGAAACTTCGTTCTGCCCTACCACAACCATCAATACGGTGCGTCCTGTACCGGTATAGCCGCCATGACCATCCAAGCGTGTAAGTCCACGGTCTAAGTCATTCAGAATCGCTTGCGCTACTTCCTCCGTATGATCGCTAATGATGAATGCCACCTTGGAGAGCTGGAGGCCATTTTGCACAAAATCGATCGTCTTGCTGGTCACGAATAATCCGATTAGCGCGTAAAGCGAGGTTTCCGGCGAAAAGACGAATCCGGCGGCAATAATGACGCAGCCATCGAAGCAGACGACGGCCAGACTATACGGCAGGCCAGTATACCGATGCAGAAGTTGGGCTGCCAGGTCGAGACCGCCTGTAGAACCTCCTCCGCGGAATACCAATCCAAGGCCTAGACCAACCCCGATGCCGCCATAGATAGCGGCCAGGATCGGGTTATCTGTCGGCGCGGGCACAGAAGCCGTCAACAAGACGAATAACGGAAGCAATAATGTGCCGAGCAGCGTCTTGGCGCCAAACTTCCGTCCGAGCAGCAGCAGACCTGCAATGAACAACGGAATATTAATCGCCCATTGCGTTAGCGCCGGAATAATTCCGGTCAACTTCTGCACCAAAATCGAAATACCCGATACACCCCCGGATGCAATGCCGTTAGGCACCAAAAACATGTTGAAGCTCAGCGCTACGATCATCGCACCAAGCAATAACTGCATAATATTCCATACGATTTGCGCTTGCGGATTTCTTCGCTTTACCAGGTCACCGCGTCTCATCTTTCCCACTTCCACTCGTATCATCTCCTTATTCCAAAAAGAAGAGTTCCCTCACCATTACAGTGTTGGAACTCTTCCTCTATGCTATGCAAAACGTGTAAGCATTCCTTATGCGTCGTGACGAATCTGGTTGCGCAAGTATCCGTCAATGAACGCATCCAGGTCGCCGTCCATCACGGCGCCTACATTACCGGTCTCCACCGACGTGCGGTGATCCTTGACCATGCTATAGGGATGGAATACGTAAGAACGAATCTGGCTGCCCCACGCGATGTCTGATTGTACGCCGCGAATCTCGGCCAGCTCCTTCATCTGCTCCTCGATCTTCCGTTCGTAGAGCTTCGACCTCAGCATCTTCATCGCCCGATCGCGGTTCGCGATCTGCGAGCGCTCTTGCTGACAAGCAACGACAACGCCAGTCGGCATATGCGTAATCCGAATCGCCGACTCTGTCTTATTGACATGCTGTCCGCCGGCGCCGCTAGCACGGTACGTATCCACCTTCAGATCTTCCGACCGAATCTCGATCTCGATGGTATCATCGATCTCCGGCATGACGTCGCAGGAGGCGAAGGATGTATGCCTGCGTCCCGCAGAATCGAATGGCGAGATGCGCACAAGTCGATGTACGCCCTTCTCGGCCTTCAAGTAACCGTATGCGTTATAGCCTTTGACCAGCATCGTGACACTCTTGATACCGGCCTCGTCGCCGTCCTGGTAATCCAGCACTTCGACCTTGAAGCCCCGCTTCTCAGCCCAGCGCGTATACATCCGGTACAGCATCATGCCCCAATCCTGGGACTCTGTGCCGCCCGCTCCCGGATGCAGCTCTACGATAGCGTTCAGCTTGTCATGAGGCTGATTCAGCAAAAGCTGCAATTCGAAGTCGCTTACTCGGTCGAGCAGCTGCTCGACGCTCTCCTTCAACTCTTGCCCCATGGACTCGTCGTCCTCTTCCTCGGCAAGCTCCAGCATCATCTGGAGCTCTTCATGGTCATTGTTCAGCTTGGCATACTGCTCTACGACCGACTTGACCGCATTCAGTTCGGAAATGAGGCTTTGAGCCCGCTCATTGTCGTCCCAGAAATCGGGCATCGACATTTTCTCTTCGAAGTTGGCGATCATCTCCTGCTTCAGATCTAAGTCAAAGAGACCCCCTAAGTTCTTGGAGACGCTTCGCCATTTCACGCAAATCCTGTTTGACCGTAATGTCTATCATGGCTTCGCTTCACCTCAAATTAGATTACTTGCCGTGGCACTGCTTATACTTCTTGCCGCTGCCGCAAGGACAAGGATCGTTGCGTCCCGCACGATCTTCACGCTTCGCTGGACGCTTCTCCTGTGTCTCGCCGCCGCCGCTTGTCGATGTCGTCTGGCCCTTCACTACTTCTTGACGCTCCAGATTGCTCTCAACGCGTGCCTTCATAATATATTTCGTAACTTCCTCTTGGATCGTCTCGATCATTTCCTTGAACATCTCGAAGCCTTCGAATTGATATTCGCGAAGCGGATCGGTACCGCCGTATGCCCGCAAATGGATACCTTGACGCAGCTGATCCATCGCATCGATATGATCCATCCACTTGCTGTCTACCGCGCGCAGCACGACAACCTTCTCGAATTCGCGCATGGTCTCAGGACCAAGCGCTTCCTCACGCTCGTTGTATAGCGCGACGACCTTCTCCAGCAGGAATTCGTTAATTTCTTCTTTTTCCTTGCCCCAGATATCTTCCTTCTTCAGAGAGCCTTCCTCAAGCAGATTCGCGTGGACGTAATCCACGATCGCTTGCAGATCCCACTCCTCCGGAATATCTTCGGAGCAATGTGCTTCCACAATACGCTCAACGACCGGCTTGATCATCTCCATGACCTCGCTCCGGATATCCGCTGATTCCAGAATATCACGACGCTGCTTGTAAATAACCTCGCGCTGCTGGTTCATCACGTCATCATATTGCAGGACGACCTTCCGTGTATCGAAGTTGCTGCCCTCTACCCGTTTCTGGGCAGATTCGACGGCTCTGGAGATCATACGGCTCTCGATCGGCTGATCTTCCTCCAGACCGAGTCGGTCCATCATCGCCATAATATTCTCCGCACCGAAACGGCGCATCAGCTCATCTTCCAGCGACAAATAGAACTGCGAGGAGCCCGGATCGCCTTGACGGCCGGCACGACCGCGAAGCTGGTTATCGATCCGTCTGCTCTCATGGCGCTCCGTACCGATAATATGAAGTCCGCCAAGCTCTCCAACGGAGTCGCCCAGCAAAATATCCGTACCCCGGCCAGCCATGTTCGTCGCAATAGTGACGGATCCGGCTTGACCTGCGCGCGAAATAATCTCCGCCTCTTCAGCATGGAATTTCGCATTGAGGACTTTATGAGTTACGCCTCTGCGCTTCAGCATATCGGACAGCTTCTCGGAGTTCTCGATGGAGATCGTACCGACAAGGACCGGCTGCTTATTCGCATGGCGTTTCACGATTTCTTCTACAACGGCTTTGAACTTGCCGTTCTCGGATTTGTACACGACGTCGGGGATATCCTTACGGATCATGGTACGGTTCGTCGGCACCTGGATAACGTCCAGACCGTAAATCCGGCGGAACTCTTCTTCCTCCGTCTTCGCTGTACCCGTCATACCCGCAAGCTTGCGGTACATACGGAAGTAGTTCTGGAACGTGATCGTGGCAAGCGTCATGCTTTCATTCTGAACCTTGAGCTGTTCTTTCGCCTCGATCGCTTGATGCAAGCCATCGCTGTAACGGCGTCCGGACATCAGACGTCCCGTAAATTCGTCAACAATAACGACTTCGTCTTCTTGCACGACGTAGTCGACGTCGCGTTTCATAATAAAGTTCGCTTTCAGCGCTTGCTGAATATGATGGTTGACCGTTACGTTGGCATGGTCAAACAAGTTCTCGATGCCGAAAGCGCGCTCTGCCTTCTCAACTCCGGATTCCGTCAAGATCGTATTGCGCAGCTTCACGTCGATCGTGAAATCTTCTTCAACCTTCAAACGGCTTACGAAACGATCCGCTGCATGGTACAGCTCTGTCGACTTTGCGGCTTGTCCCGAAATAATAAGCGGCGTCCGCGCCTCATCCACGAGAATGGAGTCCACTTCGTCAATAATGGAATAATAAAGAGGACGTTGTACCATTTGCTCTTTGTACAACACCATATTATCGCGCAGGTAGTCGAATCCAAACTCGTTATTCGTACCGTATGTGATATCGCAAGCATAAGCTTCTTGCTTCTCCGAGTGAGACAGGCCATGCAAGTTGCAGCCAACCGTCATCCCTAGGAAGTTATACAGCTGGCCCATGATCTCGCTATCGCGCTGTGCCAGGTATCCGTTGACCGTAACGACATGCACGCCTTTGCCAAGCAAAGCGTTCAGGTATACTGGAAGCGTCGCTACGAGCGTTTTACCTTCACCAGTCTTCATCTCGGCAATCTTGCCTTCATGCAGCACCATGCCGCCGAGCAGCTGTACGTCAAAGTGACGCATGCCAAGTGTACGCTTCGATGCTTCCCGTACGGTCGCAAAAGCTTCCGGCAGCAGAGCGTCAATCTCCTCGCCCTTTTCCAGGCGAGCCTTGAATTCATCCGTCTTCGCGCGCAGCTGCTCATCCGTCAGCGCCGTGAACTTTGATTCCATGCTATTGATTTCATCAACTGTACGTTGAATGCGTTTGACTTCGCGTTCATTCGCGTCTCCGAATATTTTCTTTACCAGTCCGAGCATGGTTTTCCCCTCTTTCGGTAGTAGGTCTATTTGTTTTAAATTGTAACAGTTTGTAGACCCTGCCGCAATGTACCCCGGCGACGCGATCGAGAGGAACGGGAAAGCTATTTCCCAAAAAGCCATGCCAGAGCATCTGGCACATCACGAACACCCTTTTCGAATGAGTGAACATCGCGTTCATAGATATCCAGCTTGACCGTCTCCGGGGTCATATACTATTGGCTCGAATATGCCCATAAGGTTCGATTGTTTGGTACCCTCATTTGCTGGACGTTGTTCCGCTCCATCAGCTCAATGCCGACAAACAGAAACTCCGGCAGTTCCAGGATCATAGATAAACATATAAAAGCCCCGCTCCTTTTCGGGGCGGGGCTGTCGGTATTCAAAGTAGTATGTTCATAAGTAAAAGGAACTCAGCTCAGCTCTGCTCGATCAATCCGTACTTTCCGTCATCGCGCTTGTACACGACATTGACTTCCTTATTGTCGGCATTGGCGAAGACGAAGAAGTTATGTCCTATCATATTCATCTGGAGAATCGCTTCCTCGACATCCATCGGCTTCAATGTAAACCGCTTGGTCCGGACAAGCTCCAGATCATCCTCTTCCTCAAGTACGCTAACTGCGGAGCCTTCTTCACGGAACAAGGCTCTCACTCCGCTGCCCTGTCTGAATTTGCGATTGACTTTTGTTTTGTGCTTGCGGATCTGCCGCTCCAGCTTATCGACCACCAGGTCGATCGAAGCGTACATATCTGCACTCTTCTCCTCGGCTCTGAGCATGACGCCGACTAGCGGAATCGTAACCTCTACCGCGTGTTGACCTTTCGTCACGGATAACGTTACTGTGATTTCGGAGGCGATTGGGGCGTCAAAGTACTTCTCCAATCGGCTTAATTTCTTCTCGGCGTAATCTCTCAAAGCTTCTGTCACCTGAAAGCGTTGACCTCGAATGTTGTAATTCATGGGGCACTCCTCCTTTACATGCTCTTATTATAGCATATGCAGGAGCCTAATTCAAAAGAGTTTTTAGTGTATTTGGAATTTTCAGAAAAATGTCAAATTCAACTTAACTGAGCCAGCCTTTGTTCCGAAGGAGCATATTGATAAGCAGCGGCTTGGCGATAATAGGCAGCCGCCTGCTGCACATTCCCCGTGACTTCATAGTAAACGCCCAGATTATGCAGAGCGGAGAAGCTTCCCGTTCCTATCACGCTATCATAACGGTCCGTCTCGCCGAGCTCCAAGCATTTGAGATAGGATTGCTCGATCTGCGGCAGCAGATGAACAAACTTGGCTGTATCGCTCAGGATGAGTTCGAGGTAATATTGGCCGCAGACAAAGTGAAAGTCTGGATAATCGTGGAGTCGCTTTGCCTCATTTTGTATCACTTCAAGTCCGTTGCCGAATTGTTTGGCGGAAATCATCGCATATAAGTAATCCACTACCGTATTGGGGTAGTACATTTCCTTTTTGGTAAGAGCGGTATAGGCTTTCTTCAAATGTAGATAGGCCTGTTCATAGCTTTCAATCCCATTGAACTCTTTGGCAATTTGATAGTGATAGTATGGGTTATCCGGTTGCGCATCGATTTCCATCTGGAGCAGTGGGATATTCCTATCGGATCTTGAGGTTTCATAGTAACCGTCATGACCAACCTCGACGCCCAGCTTCACGCGCGGGAGATCAGACACCGCTTGCTCATGAATCCGGCCCTCATAACGAACACCTTTCGGGAATATCCGAGATATGTAACACTGGGCATAAGCCTCGCCTACTTTATCTTTAAACTTATCTATGCGTTTCACTCTTCCAATAGAATCCCCCTGCTCCAGAAAAGCACGGATCGCCTCAGCGCACTCATTCGCTATATATTCATCGGCATCCAGTACCAAGTTCCAATCGCCCGTAGAACGTTCCAATGCAAAATTGCGCGCATCCGCAAAATGGTGGTTCCACTCATAATGATATATGCTTGCACCATATGCTTGAGCCATTTCAATCGTTTGGTCAGTAGAGCCTGTATCAACGATAACGATCTCATCTACAATATCCTTAACGCTGTCGAGGCATCTTTTCAATACCGATTCTTCATTTTTAACGATCATAACCAATGACAGTTTTTTCATGATTTGACCCTCCTGTTCAGAACACAATCGGACTTCTCATTCCTATATCGTCAATATGGAAGTGCGCCGTTAATAGAGATCGTCCACAAACAGAAAAAAGCCCCGGTTTCCCGGAGCTTTGAGTGTAATAGGCACTGTCAATTGAACCATCTATACAGTGGCTAATGATAGCCGGATGATTACAGTTTGACTACGTTTGCAGCTTGTGGACCGCGTGCGCCTTCTACAATGTCGAATTCAACCGCTTGGCCTTCTTCGAGTGTTTTGAAGCCTTCGGATTGGATTGCGGAGAAATGAACAAATACGTCGCCGCCTTGCTCAGTTTCGATGAATCCATAACCCTTCTCTGCGTTAAACCATTTAACTTTACCTTGCATGTGCAAACATTCCCTTCATCTTCAAATACTGTGAGGCGTCGTAAGGTCTGGCCCACAATCTGACTATACCACCGAAATCATGGAATTGTCAAACAATTTGTTGTAAGCGAATACATGCCAGTGTTGACAATAGTTTTTTCATTATGGAAACTACATTTCCACCTGCGGAACACAACAATTCCTTGCCTTGTACACCATTCCCAAGGCCGTCAATACAATATAGAAAAGCAGATTCTTGACATAATAAATTTAGTGAGTACACCTTTCCGAAGAGAAGAATGATACCTTTAAAAAGTCAATCCACTAATCCGCCAAAAACCAACGCTGACATCAAACCGAATTTTTAAAAGTATCAAATCTTTTCATGACCTCTACTATTGTTTTTTGAACTCCCAAAGCAAAGGGAGTAAAAGCAATCTTTCCAATGTCTTGTTCAAGCTCGAATATATCCGCTACCAGATGCATGACTTGATTCTCCACATACGGGATCGCACCAAAAACAGGTTTTTGATCTGAAACTCTGCATTTCTTCAAGATACGCCCTTAACTTTCTCCCTTCTCCACTACCGATACAGTAAATCTTAAAGTGCTTACCATTAAAAGCTAACCTTAATAATATATATGCCGCATCTTCACTGTATAAAAAATCCCAAACTTGTTCCCCTCGGGTAAAGGATAGCGTCTCTTGTGATAGCATTTTCTTAATTGTACCGGTTATCAAAGTACGTTCGTCATCAAAAAAGCCATACACACTTAAAATCCGCGTCCAAATTGCTTTATTTTTAATTGCTCGCACAAAATGCGGCTTAGTTGACCTGCACATAATTTAGCAGCTCCATATCCATTCTCAGGGATTGTTGGTGTATCGAATGTAAGAGGCTATTCAGACCGACCATATTCTGCTTGAGAACCGTCCCCAATAAATGTATGACAGCCTAACTGCTCAGCCAAACGTACCGCGTCCAATGTATACGTTACATTTTTATTCTTGGTATACACATCATTACGACTTTCTCCTATTGTACTCGCTCACGAAAAATGGTAGAACACATCATATTGTCCAGATAATTTAAGAGTAGCATACTCAGCCAAATCCGCTTCAATGACACTGATCATTGAATGTTGTGGTAAAAAACTAGACCGGCAGATCCTTTGCGGCAGATAGCCAAAAATTCAATGCGCTTGTCAATTCATAATTAATCAAATCCATACCAATTGCTCCTGTTGGACCTGTAATGACCACTCTCATACGTTGAAGTCCCCGCCACGAGTTCCTACTGTACCAGGTCGTCCACAATACACTGGATGTTCATCCCATAATAGATCATGTGAATTCCAAGCTGTGACAACTGGATCAGTTCAAGAAACTCGGAGTGTGAACCACTCAGACGAACTCCACTTCCCGCTAAGATAACAGGTCGAGCTACGCTCTTAAGTTTATCTTATGAGGGTACTAGTTAATGCTTTATCGTATTGAGGGTATTCATGATTGTCCATTCCGCTAAGATCAAAGCCAGTCAGATCATTCAATTCAACCAGCGCTACCTGAACAGCCAGAGGAATATCCAGCCAAACAGGGCCCCCTCGACCATTCTGACACAGAAACCACGCTTTTTCTAAATGATACTTAATTTCTTGCGCATAACCATATGTGCGTATTTAGTCATTGACTGCTCACAATCAACTATATTAAAATCCTGGTCTCCCAATTGTCTCAAAGGGACGTTGGTAGACCATACGGTTGTATCTATTCAAATTTCTATAAGCTCATCTTCAGTAAAGTCTCGTTTTGCGGGTATACCAAGTACATTAAACCATTCCATTGGACTTAATCCGTTGCCTGGGCGTTTGGTTGTTAAATTTTGTTCACTAAATATTTCACCTTTACTTATTGGTCTTGCAGCAACAATGCTTTTTCTTGCGATTTCAATATTTTTGCGTTCTGATGGAGAGATCGTTTTTTTACCGTCTCCAATTGCTCTTTCAATATTTCTGATAGACTTAACCATTTGTATTAATTCATCAGGCTCCAAACTTGCCAAATGATCAGGGCCATCCATATTTTTATCAAGGGTAAAGTGTTTTTCAATCATGGATGCTCCCATAGCAACAGCAGCCAAAGGTACATCTATTCCAACAGTGTGGTCTGAATATCCGACCTCAGTATTAAAAAGATTCTTTAATGTGAGCATGGCTTTTAAATTAACGTCTTCAAGCGGTGTTGGATATTCTGTATTACAATGGAGTATGGTTATGGGCTGTGAATTATATTTTCTAATAACCTGTAATGTCTTTTCAATATCCTCAATATTACACATGCCTGTCGACATTATTATTGGTTGGTTCAGTTTTGCAATCTTTATAATATAAGGCAGATTAGTAATCTCTCCGGAAGGTATTTTCCACATATTTATATCTAAATCTCTAAGAACATCAATACTTTCCATATCAAAAGGAGTAGATAAAAACATTATATTATGTTCTTTGCAATATTCTTTGAGATAGGCAAAATCTGATGGACTTAGTTCTAACTTATTAAGCATATCAAGTTGGCTGTTTGATTCATCTGACATGTTTTTCATTTGATATTCAGCTTTTTTTGCAAATTTAGAAACTAAATTTTTTGAAACAAAAGTTTGAAACTTAATTGCATCTACTCCGGCTTCTGCTGCTTTTTCAATCATTTTTTTAGCTACTTCCATACTGCCATTGTGATTAACGCCAGCCTCAGCGATTATAAAGACCTGCTTTTCCATGTCCCAACCTCCTTGCAAGGGTTTCCGTATGCATTCATAATTTCCTCCATTATTCGACCCCTAATGCTTTAAACATCTCCTGCATTTCGCTAAACTGACCCATGTCAAGCCATGCATTCTCAGAGACAGGATACACTCCTACATTTTTACCTTGTTCAATATAGTTCGAAGCAATGTCTGGCAAATCTATATATTCATTCTCTTTTAAATCTTGTATAACTTCTGGTTCGATTACATAAAATCCTGTGTTGGTAAGATAAGAGTACGATGGTTTTTCTAATAAGCTTTGTATTTTTCCGGAATTATCTAAATTAACAACACCATAGGGTATTGTGAAGTTTTTGAAAGCACAAACAAAAGTTATTAAATTTTTATGTTCCTTATGAAATTTATAGATATTGCCGTAATCAGCATCAATAATGATATCGCAATTTGAAAGAAAAAAAGTTGAGTTAATTTTATTCTTTAAAAGGTAAAGTCCTCCGCCTGTTCCCAGAAAAGTTGTTTCATCAAAATAGTCTAAATTATAGTCCTTATTAATGTCATTAAAATAAGCCTTAATCATACTTCCTTTATAATTAAGTATAAAAGAAAAAGAGTCGCAACCAAAACGCTTAAAATTATTAATGATTCGTTCTGAAATGGTGTACTCGCCGATTGGTATTAAAGGCTTCGGAAGAATTTGAGTATATGGATAAAGTCTAGTACCTTTACCACCGGCCATAATAACAACTGGAATATCAGCTAATGTTGTTTCTGTCGTAGTACGATGTTTATCGTCATTCCAAAATAGCACATCGATAAACTTATTATCTTCATCAATAATTGGATAAGCCACCAGTTTTTCTGTTTTAGAAATTTTGTTAGCTTCCCGTATACTTTTGAATACTCTAGGATTTCTATTCATTACCACTCTAATAGGAACATTCAGGTCTCCATTACGTAATATATATTTACGCATATCCCCATCTGAAAAAACACCAAGCAAAGTTAGACTTGAATCCGTAATAAAAATGATTTTTTTTCCCTTTTCATCTATTTTCTTAATAGCTTCTCTAACTGTGGTATCTGGTGATATTGTATATTGTTTAACTTCCATATAAAAAAGCCTCCTAAGTTATTGCTAATTTAAAGGACTCCTTATAACTGCAGCTTATGCATAGAGGCTGAGACTGTTTTTACATCATCTATTGTTAGTCCCGAACTACAAGGGATATTGAGTATACGACTGCCGTAAAAATTGGCTTTTTCTAAATTATGTGTAATATTATTAATATAAGGATTTTGCTCATGAATTAATCCCCATACAGGTCTAGTCTGTATTTTGTCTTTATCCAGTTCTTTTATTGCATCATCTCTCACCTTACTGTTCTCAAAACAAACGCTATACATCCAATAGTTTGAACGGACCCCCTCAACCACAGGCATAATGGAAATGTTAGGTATATCTTCTAACAACTCTTTGTATAATTTATAGTTCTCTTTTTTTGTTGCAATAAATGTTTCCAATCGTTCTAATTGTGCAACACCAATAGCTGCCTGAACGTTGGTCATGCGGTAGTTATATCCAATTTCATGATGTATAAAATATAACTCATCATTTTTAGCCTGGGTAGAAAGATATTTGATTTTTTGAAGCAGTTCGGCATTCTGACTAACAACCATTCCACCGCCGCCGGTCGTAATAATTTTGTTTCCATTAAAGGAATATACGCCAAGATGACCCATGGTGCCCGCCATGCACCCGTTAAGCGGCCCCTCCAAATATTTAGTGCCCAATGCTTCTGTTGCGTCTTCAAGCACTTTAAAATGGAACTCTTCTGCAATTTTTAAAATTTCAGGCATATCAGCCATATTTCCAAAGACATGCACGACAACTAAGACCGGAATTCTACGGTCTGTATCTTTATGAAATAAAGCACCATCCTTTATATAGCAGCATTCTTCGCAAAAAGAACGCAATTTCTTGGGATCAATGCAAAGTGAATCGTCACAGTCCAAAAAGACAGGATCAGCACTTATGTATCGAACAGGATTAACAGCGGCAATAAAAGTCAAAGTCGGAACCATTATCAAATCGCCCGCTTCAGCTCCTAAAGCAATTAATGATAAATGAAGGCCAGCAGTGCCGCTTTGGCAAGCAACAGCATTAGGCGTATTTATATAAGATGCAATTCCTTTCTCAAAACGCTCAACATAAGGGCCCACTGAAGATACCCAGCCGGTTGATACAGCGTCTAAAACGTATTCTTGTTCCTTTTCTGCCATGTTGGGAACTGATAGAGGAATGAATGCCATTGTTGAATTTTCCTTCCCAAAAAATATATGCTGCTATGAATTGAAAGAGCTGAAATCAAGACGTTTATACCGCATTTCATCATTAATCTATTCTTGACCCACAACGTATCCAAGATATGAATGTTAAAGAAGGAACTTATAGAATTCTACAACAACTTTTAGTTCCCGAAGTCCTTTTCAAATCACTTTAACACCCGGTTGCCAAAACTCCTTTTAAAAGATCAGACCAATCCCGAAATTCAGAACATAATTGGATGTTCGCTTTCTACGTTTACAACTACATCAATGCCTAATGTCAAGATGGCATCCAAGGACTGAGAATTCGAAAAGCTCCGGGACGCCTGCGTTTTCTGAGCGCCGAACAAGAGCAACAAGTCTATCAACTGATTGTGAATCAGACACCAGCGGATGTAGGTTTTCCTGCTAGGATGAACTGGACTTCGCCGCTCATCCGAAAATGGATTGAAAAATGATTTGGCGTGTTGTGTCCGATCGCGGAACAAGGGAACTGTTCTATCGCTTGAAGCTTAGCTTTACAGTGCCTACCTACATACTCGCCAAGGTAGACCCAGCGAAACAAGAAGCCTTTGTACAGTATAAAAAACTCTTAAATGGTGAAATCGACCGAATCCTGTTCATTGACGAGTCCATGATTCGCAACTATCAGGGGCTTTCGCGTACCTGGTTTCCCAAAGGGAAGCAAAAAATCGTTTTCATTCAGAATAATGCGAAAATTTTTCATGCCGCACTTATTCAACCATTTTTGACCGAACATCAGTCGGTTCTCACCTTGTTATACTTACCACCCTATAGCCCGAAACTCAATCTGATCGAAAGACTCTGGTGATGGCTCAAAGATTCGCAAAGCTGTCATGATCAGGTCCTTCTAGCGTTCTATCTAGGGTAAAGTGCTTTCAACAACTTTTGCCCCCATACCTACAGCAACCATTGGCAGATAAATGCCTTCCGAATAGTCAGAGAATCTTTTGGGCAATTGAAATATTTTTTGCATTTCATTTATTGAGTTCAAATTTATCGAGTTAACCGGTGCTGGGTATTGTGTCGTACAATGCAAAAGTGTGACATATGATTGAAGCACTGCTTTTGCTTCCGCTGTCTCATAGAAATCATACACCCGGTCCAGGATTTGCTAAGCCATAAGAGATAAATGCAAGTGCGGAGTGAACTTCTTTTACAGTTGCTATTCCAGTTGAAACAATCATATGCCTCCCTTTAGTGGCAATGTAATGAAGAAATGGGAGATTGGTTATCTCTCCTGAAGAGATTTTATTTTTTTGTAGTAACAACTGATCTATAAAAATCAGCACTTTCAAAATCAAAAGGTGTGGATAAAAAATCAATTTGTTCGAAATACAAAAAAGCTGCAACTCAATAAATTGTTCATAACTAAGCTCAAGCTTTTTCAACATAGCTAGCTGAGAAGTAACTTCTCCCAAATTTCCAACTTGATAGTCTGCTTGCTGGGCCTGTTTTGTGACACGGCATTTGCCCCTGCTTCTGCAATAATAAATGTCCTCAAGATACTATCTCCTTTAATAACATAAAGGCCTCAGCCGCTTCAAAACCGCTTGCTGCTCCGCGAACATGGGCTAATGACCGAATAGCTTTTTCACTTCTCGGAAAAGGAAACACACCCATTTCTAATGCGTATACTCTCATAATGTCAATTTTCTTTTCAAGAAAAGGCTCGATGTTTACATATACATTTGGTCTAAATGTATTCGCGTCTGGATTGATTGTAAAATCCGTCTCTGATAAAGTTTCATAAACCATAACCTTTTCCACGTATGGATTTCTAAACCATTTAGTGCAAGTAATTGATGCATTAAATACAGTTTTATGATCAGAATGAATATCACTTGGATATGGAACATATACAATATTAGGACGTATTTCGTAAAACGCTTTGCTTATTTCCCCAATTAAAACACTTTCTGGGACTTGATCTAAATTAGCCGCTTCAAAATTCAATTCAAATGTATTAGAAAATTGATATTCCCGAGAAACATTATCTATTTCTGTAGATCTTCTCTTTTTTTCTTCTTGAGTAAACGTATTCCCCATGCTTGTAACTATTAGCCAGAAAACTTTATCTCCCTGATTAATGTGCTTCAATAAAGTACCACCACATCCTAAAGTTTCATCATCTGGATGCGGTGTTACAACTACGACACTTTTATTCATAAATATTCCCCTACCTTAGGCATAGTGGTACCTTCAAACTCTAAAATATGAAGCAGGTTATCTGCTGTCTTAACAACAAAAGTGTTTCCATCTACACTTACGACCTTTCCAGGCTCAATACTTTCGATATTTTTCATGCATACTACTTCAGCACGCCATATAATTATGTCGACACCATTATATTCAAAATGAGCTCCAACGTAAGGCTTTGTCAAGGCCCTTATCAACTGTACTATTGTTGAGGCACCCATTCGCCAATCTATTTTGCCATCTTGTTTACTCCTCTTTCTCCAATACGATGCATGCATCTCGTCTTGTTTTACAGGAATAATTTTATGATTCATAATATTACTTGTCAGCTCTATTACCTGTTGCTTCCCAACAAATAATAATTTTTCATATAATGAACTAGCATCTTCAAAATCTTCAATTGTGATTTTCAGTTGACTCCATATATCCCCTGCATCCGGTTCATCTGTCAGCTGAAAAAATGTAGACCCTGTCTCTTTTAACCCTAAAACAAGCGCCCAAATTATAGGGTGTCTCCCTCGGTTTTTGGGTAATAATGCAGGATGATAACCAATCGCTCCTAATGGCGGTATAGAATAAATTTCCTTTGGTAGTAAATTTGACCATCCAAAGCAATAAATAATATCTGGATTTTTTTTTCTAACCCATTCAAGCAACTGATTATGATTTTCATAGTCTATCCAGTCAATTTTATTCATTTCACAGAAATCACCTAAAGATACATGATCTGAATTAAAATTTGATTTTTCCTTAGTTACAACTCCTACGATAGTCGCATTTGTTTCATGATAGATTGCTTTCAAAAAACTTTCACTTGACGCGACACATCCAATAAATAGTATTTTCATATTTGCCTCGTTATATTATAAAATTGTTTCATTACAATGTTTCCGAGGGGTATCGCTTTTAGAATTTGTACTAATTGTTCAGATGTATCCCCCTCACCATAAATCATGGGCATATTCTTTATTTTATCCTTGAATTCCAAAGAAATCGCTGTTTCAATCGCACTTTTAATTTGATTAACATCAAATGAACAATCTATTACAGAGTCTGCTTTTAATCGCCCCTTCTGACGCACGCCTAAATTTATAGTAGGTTTTCTGAAAAACGGAACTTCAATTAATCCACTAGAAGAATTACCAACTACAAGTTCACAATGTTTAATTGCACTCAAGTATCTAAGCTGTCCTAATGAATCGTATACCACTGAACTATCTTTATTTTTCTTTACATATTCTTCAATAATGCTATTAATAATGCGTCCATCTGTGTCAGCATTTGTTTTTGTAAATATTATTTGATATTGCGGGAACTCATCCAATGCTTGCAACAATATTTTTATCTGTGCTTCCGATGTGTTGTCTTGCAAAGTAGTTGGATGTAGTGTGACAAGAAAAAATTTGTCTAAAGTCAGTTGAACACTCTCTGACAGTTCTTTTTTACTTAAATATTTTGTATTATTAATTCCTTCGACCCCTAGTGTCCCTACATTATAAACAGTGCCAGGTTGCTCGCCCATCTGTATAACACGATTCTTGTACTCTTCATTAGCTGTAAAATGAATATGTGCCATCTTCGTAATCGAATGGCGAATTGGATCATCAATTAACCCTTCGGTTAGCTCTCCGCCATGAATATGGGCAATAGGAATTCTCATAACCATAGCCGTTTGAGCAGCAGAAAAAATCTCAAATCTATCTCCAAGAACAACTATTACATCAGGATTTAATCTAGAAAATGTATCAGCAAATGATATTGTGCCTAAGCCAATTGATTTTGCAATAGCACTTGGTGTATCACTTGATACTAACATTTCGACCTTTTCATCAATTGAAAATCCATCTTTTTCAATCTGTTTATATGTCAATCCGAATTCTGGAGATAAATGCATTCCGGTTACGACAAGTTGAAGTTCTAGCATAGGATCATTTTCAACACGCTTCATTAGCCAATACAGCAAGCCATACTCTGATCTCGTTCCTGTCACAATACAAACTTTACGTTTCAATGATTACCCCTCACTTATCTATTCTTGACCCACAACATATCCAATATATGAATGTTAAAGCAGGAACTTATAGTGCTCAACAACGACTCTTAGTTCTTTCAGTCCTTTTCAAATCACCTTAACACCTGGTTCACCGTCACTCTTACGGCCCAAAAAGCCTCCGAGCTTAGCGAGATAGGCTACCGCTTCATGAATCCTGGATTCCCGGCATTACATAACGAGGATTGGACAAAGGCCCAGTAGCATCAAGGGATTCAGTGATAACACCCCTTAGAAAATCATCGTTATGTGTTTTCGGGAATCCAGGATGTAAATGAGCAATAGGAATATTCATGGACATAGCGCAACTGGCAAATGCCAATGCTTCATATCTGTCTGCTAATACTAGAATCATATCCGGTTTAAGACTGTCGAAACATGTAGATAATTGTATCATAAGAAGCCCCATACTGATATTGAGCTTTTACTATTCGAATCTATAAGCATATCTATTTCATAATCTATTTTGATATTATCTTCTTTTATTATATCAATTGTATGTCCGTGTCTTGCGCTTAGATGGCTGCCCGTTACAATAAGCTGAAGTTGCAATTTATGACTTTTTTCGATTGATTTTATTGTATGATAAAGCAACCCATACTCAGCACGAGTTCCGGTTAGTACACATATTTTCTTCATAATATATGCTCCTAAAATATTTGTAGCTAAATCATACACTTAAACAAAATTTAGGTACAGTATTATCTTTGTTTATAATGTGAGATAATACTAATATCATATCTGTTACTGGCGAAAATTGTTACTGCCATGAATTGACAAATTATTCCATTATCTGACTTAGTCTGAGTTGCCATCGTTGACTTTTACGGCATCAAACTATTATAATTTTTTAATAAATGAAGCAAAATTTGAAGGGTGAATAACATATGAATGCCAAAAATGTGCTAGTGACAGGTGCAGATGGGTTTATCGGGTCGCATTTGGTGGAAACGTTGGTTAAAAGAGGATATAACGTGAGGGCTCTGGCAATTTATAATTCCGCTAATGATTGGGGATGGCTTGAGGATGTCGATTGCAAAAACGACATTGAGATTGTCAGCGGTGATGTAAGAGATCCCTTTCTCTGCGACAACATAACAAAAGGAATTGATACCGTTTTCAATTTGGCGGCTCTAATCGCTATACCTTATTCATATGTAGCACCAGCCAGCTATATCGATACTAATGTTAATGGGTGTTTGAACGTATGTCAAGCAGCGTTGAGAAACAACGTGACCAAGGTAATACAAATATCAACCAGTGAGGTCTACGGCACAGCAAAATATGTTCCTATCGACGAATCTCACCCACTTCAACCACAATCTCCATATAGTGCTAGTAAAATCGGGGCAGATGCTTTAGCTATGAGCTATTACAATTCTTTTGAACTGCCAGTTACGATAGCAAGACCATTTAATACATACGGACCAAGACAATCTGCAAGAGCCTTTATTCCTACAATTATATCTCAATTATTGAGTGGCATGAAGGAAATCAAGCTTGGGGATCCAACGCCGACAAGAGATTTGAATTTTGTTTTGGATACTTGCAAGGGGCTGATCCTCCTCTCCGAGAACGATAAGTGTGTAGGACAGACTATAAATATAGGTTCAAATACAGAATATAGCGTAGGACAAGTTTTTGAAACTGTAAAAGAAATTATGAATATAGATGCTTGTTATATAGAAGATAAATCGAGAATTAGACCTGCTGGCAGTGAAGTAATGAGATTGGTATGCGACAACTCGAAGATTAAAGAGCTTACAGGTTTTACCTCAGAATATAGCATCAAACAAGGATTAGAAGAAGTAATCAAATGGATGTCACTTCCAAACAACCTTAAAAAGTATAAGCCAGATATTTATAACATTTAACAGATTAGAGGGGACTGTCATGAAAACTGTTATACTTGCCGGTGGATTTGGCACCAGAATCAGCGAAGAATCACATCTTAAACCTAAACCATTGATTGAAATTGGTGATTTGCCAATATTATGGCATATTATGAAGTATTACTCTCACTTCGGATTCCATGAATTTGTCATATGCTGCGGTTATAAAGCTTATGCAATCAAGGAATTTTTTGCAGACTATTATCTTCACAATTCGGATATTACCTTTGATTTTTCTAGCGACAACAAAATGACTGTTCATAACAATTTTGCAGAACCATGGAAGGTAACACTTATTGACACCGGACTTAACACGATGACTGGCGGAAGAATAAAAAGAGTAAAAGAGTATGTAGGAAATGAGCCTTTTATGCTGACATATGGTGATGGGGTCAGTGATATAGATATCCCTGCCCTACTACATTTCCATAGATCTCATGGAAAGATTGCAACCATATCTGCCATACAGCCAGGAGGCCGATTTGGGGTTTTAAATATTGACAAAGATCATTCCATTACAAGCTTTAAAGAGAAGGCTCTAGAAGACGGCGGTTGGGTCAATGGCGGCTTTATGGTCTTGCAACCTGAAGTTTTTGACTATATTGAGGGCGATGATACCATTTTCGAAAGACAACCACTTGAACAGATAGCAGAAAGCAATAACCTTGCGGCCTACAAACACAAAGGCTTCTGGCAATGTATGGATACATTGAGGGATAAAAACACACTGGATGAACTATGGCAAGAAGGCACAGCACCATGGAAAGTATGGTGACATTAATGAATTTATCATTTTTTAAAGATAAAACTGTTTTAATAACTGGCCATACAGGCTTTAAGGGTTCGTGGCTTTGCAAAGTGTTATCAGGTGCCGGAGCCAACGTTATAGGCTATGGTCTTCAACCAATTACTAACCCGAGTTTATATCATTTATGCAAAATCGATACCATTGTTAAGTCATATATTGAGGATATAAGAGATTTAAAGAAACTTATGGAGGTTTTCGAAAAAGAGCAGCCGGAAATTGTTATTCATATGGCAGCTCAGCCCCTTGTTAGAGAGAGCTACAAAGACCCTGTTTATACCTATGAAACTAATGTTATGGGTACAGTAAATGTTTTGGAGTGTATTCGCCTTACAAACAGTGTCAAGTCAGTTTTAAACGTAACCACCGATAAAGTATATTATAACAACGAGTGGGAATGGGGTTATCGTGAACACGACATTCTAGATGGATTTGAGCCTTATGCCAACAGCAAATCTTGCTCAGAATTGGCTACTAATAGCTATAAGCGTTCTTTCTTTCTCGAGAGAAAGTTGCCCGTTTCTACAGCTAGAGCCGGCAATGTTATAGGTGGAGGGGACTTTTCGGCTGATCGAATCATTCCTGACTGTGTAAGATCGGCACAAGACAAAAAGGACATTTTTGTTAGAAATCCTTTTTCAGTCCGCCCATATGAGCACGTTTTAGAGCCTTTAAGCGTCTATCTTGAAATTATTAAAAAACAGTATGAAAATTTTGATTTTCAGGGTTCCTATAATGTGGGACCAAACGATAGCGACTGTATTACCACAGGCGAACTTGCAAACCTTTTCTGTAAAAGCTGGGGAGATGGAATAACGTGGCATACTGGTCAACAAGAAGGCCCGCATGAGTCAAATTACTTGAAACTTGATTGTTCAAAGATAAAAAGCGCTCTAAATTGGGAACCACGCTGGGATATAGAAAAAGCGGTTGAAAAAACAGTAGAATGGTCAAAAGTATTTGTTGCAAACGGTGATGTTATAACATGTATGGAAGAGCAAATATCAGAATTTTGGAACGCGAGATATACTGTGGGTGTTTAAGGAACATAAGATGAAGAAAGGATAATGACTGCATGATTACGTCTCTTACAACAACTGAACTTAAAAGTTATATATCTTCTCAACTTAATCTTTTTTTTCCTGACAAATATAAGTTTGAAGGTCATGATGTAGACTCGGCAATGGGCCTTGCACTTGAACGTACAGAGTATTGTTTTAAACATATTACTTTAAGAGGCTTTACCCAAGATGGTCAAGCTTACTTTTCACATCTTCATTCTGATCAGTATAGTCAGTTTTTGTTTTTTTTGTCCAATAGTTTATGGAAAATATCTGAAAATAGGCCTTTGTGCGATAAATTAATCTTTTTGAATAAAGCTTTAAATGGATTATTTTACTCGTACAAATCCGGACTTCCAGATATTTTTTTGTTTGGACATCCTGTGGGTTCTATTATCGGAAACGCTGTATATTCAGATTTTTTGGTCATTTTTCAGAATGTAACAATCAATACAGATGAAGATGAAAACGGAAACCCAGCGCCTCGTTTGGGTAAGGGATTATTTTTGGGCGCTGGCGCCAAAATAATCGGCAACAAACCTATTGGGGATAGAGTTTCAATTGGTGTTGATGCTTTAGTACATAATACGGCAATAGAGTCAGATAGTGTTGTCATTAAGGATAGCACAGGAAATGTTATCATTTCAAAACGCAAAAAAGACCAATGTATGGCACAGAGATATTTTTCAGTTGAAATCAAATAGCCTATTTCAAAAATAAAAAATTGAGGTTCTTCATGCGAAAAATACTTATCACTGGGAAAACTGGTTTTATTGGCAGAAATATTTATCCTATATTAAATGAAAAATATGATGTTTCGGCCCCTTCCAGGCAGGAGCTAAATTTATTAGACTCAAATTCAGTTTATGAATATTTAAAAAGTGGCAAGTTTGATGCCATTCTTCATCTTGCAAACCCTAACCCAGTGAAAAATCCAGAAAATGATATAGAGTCCAATATGCTAAAAGACAGCCTAACCGGATTTTTAAATCTATCACGGCACCAAGACCTTTATGGAAAAATGATATATTCGGGCTCAGGTGCTGAATTTGATAAAACTCTGGATATTTCGTCTATTCAGGAAACTGAGTTTGGGAGAAGTATTCCAAAAGATGTATACGGTTTTGGTAAATATATTATGAATGAGATGGCATTAAAGTCCCAAAACATAATTAACATGCGTATTTTTGCTTGCTATGGACCTACAGACCATTATTCCAAGTTTATAACTCATTGCATAAACTGTTGTGATAATAAAGAGCCTATAACCATTAGACAAGACTGCTATTTCGATTATATGCACGTATTCGATGTTGCAAAAATTGCCGAGTTTTTTATTGATTCGCCCCTTAATTATCATGATTACAACTGTTGCTCTGGTACACGCTATACCCTCTTTCAAATAGCGGAGGAAGTGCGCAAACAAACTAACAGTCAAAATGAAATTACGTTCTTGAGCGATGGATTTAACAAGGAATATACTGCATCAAATGATAGGTTAAAGACGGAGTACAGAAAGGAACTAGATCTAATTTCTTTAGAAAAAGGAATACAAATGCAAATAGAATGGCAAAGGAGTCATAGAGATGAGAAGAGTCGCTGATATAATAATGGATATACTAGTTGAAAATGGTATAACAGATTGCTTTGCAGTTGTAGGTGGCGGCGCAATGCATTTAAATAATGCTTTAGCACTTAATGATAATATAAATAAATACTTTAATCATCATGAGCAGGCTTGCTCCATGGCTGCAAGTTCATATGCTTATATATCTGGAAAACCAGCAGCAGTTATTGTTACATCTGGTCCAGGAGCAACAAATGCCATAACAGGTGTAATGGGCGCATGGCAAGATGGATTGCCTATGATTGTAATATCTGGTCAAGTAAGATACGAAACTACTGCAAAAGCATGTGATTTACCTTTAAGATACAGGGGAATACAGGAATTTGATATTATAGGTTCTGTGCAAAATATGACGAAGTATGCAAAAATGATTATCGACCCTTTATCAATAAAGCACGAACTGCAAAAAGCCATTGATATTTCTTTTAGTGGTCGTAGAGGACCGGTCTGGCTAGATATACCTCTAAATGTTCAAAGCTCAATTATCGAAGAAGACGAACTTTATAGCATTGCTGCTGAAGAAAAGATAGTATTACCCGGAATATCCGATATAGAAGTGAAGGAACTATTTGAGTTAATTAAAAATGCTGAAAGACCTTGTTTTCTTGCGGGTACCGGTTTAAGAATGAGCAATACCGTGGAGCAATTTGTGAAATTTGCCGAAATTTCCGGAGTACCGGTTATTGGTGCTGCTCTTGCTGCAGATGTAATGTACAGAGAGCACCCAAATTACTTTGGCTTGTCTGGTTTTATAGGCCCTAGAACTGGTAATTTCATTTTGCAAAATGCCGATTTAATTGTGTCCTTTGGTTCTTCCTTAGGGTTTAAAACAACTGGCTTTGCACAAAATCAGTTTGCGCCTAAATCTCGTGTGGTTGCTATTGACGTTGATGAATTTGAAATGCAGAAGCCTGGCTTAAATATATATAAGTTTATTCATTCTGATTTGTCAATATTTTTTGAAAAAATAGAAAACAAATCTAAACCTTTCAACATAGATGAAAAATGGCTCGATTATTGCAACATGCTAAAAAACAAATTCACACCTTTTGAAGCTATGAAAAATATAACAGATGATGAAAGAGTTTGTTCATATAACTTCTGGAAAAAATTTGAGGAGTATGAGCCTAGTGATAGTATTTCGGCGCTTGGTAATAATACAGGTTGCAGCAGTAAGCTTCAAATAGGTACAAGAAAAGAAAATCAACGTATTGTAACTAGCCCCAACTGCGGCTCTATGGGACTTGATCTGCCTGCGGCAATTGGTGCAGCCATAGCCTCAAAAAAAGATGTTTTCTGCGTAACCGGAGAAGGTAGTATTATGATGAACCTACAGGAGCTGCAAACCATTGTTCATTATAAGCTTCCTGTAAAGCTAGTTATTTTTTCAAATGACGGATATGCGGCTATTAGACAGACTTCTAAGAACTTTTTCAATGGGGTCTATGTAGGCTGTACACCTGATAGTGGGATTAGTTTCCCTGATTTCGAAAAATTGGCTTCTGTATTTGACAGCCCTTATCATCGCTGCAATTGCAATGGAGAGCTTGACGAGAGTTTAGAGTGGCTTTGTAACCAAAACGGCTTTGCAATATTGGAAATAATGCAAAAGCTAGATGACCCAGTTACTCCAAAGGTTATGTCAAGAATGAATGCAGACGGAACTTTTTCTACGCCTGCCTTGCAAGATATGGCGCCATTCCTTGATAAGGAAGAAATCGATAAATTAATGCTGTGGTAATATGCTCATTTTCCAATTGCAGTATCTTGTATAAAAATAGGCCTTTTTGCGATAAATTAATCTATTTGAATAAACCTTTAAATAAATTGTATATTCATACAAAGCAAGACTTCAAATTTATTTTTGTTTGGCTATCGGTAATGCATCACATTCGAATATTTCATGGTAATTCTTGGGAACACATCAATCAATACGGATGAAGAAAAAAAATAGAACCCCGCCCCACTGGTCATGCCCCAATTAAGGAGACATTTAAAAACATCTAGGCTACAAGCTGGTTCCTGTATTCAACAGGAGTCAGCTTGTTTAGTTTTCGCTGTGCCCTATCTTCTTTGTAAAAACGTATATATTCCTCAATTCTTCTTTGTGCCTCATCGATACTTCGTATATCATAAGGATAGAGTGCTTCGACTTTAAGATGAGAGAAGAAGCTCTCGATTGAGGCGTTGTCATAACAATTGCCTCGGCGTGACATGCTGATTTGGGCTCCAACCTGTGGCAGCATGTCGTAGTATGCATGGGACGTGTACTGGCATCCCTGATCGCTAAATCCCTTTGCAGCTTATTCTCAGCGATTCTACCATCGGATACAGTGGCTACATAGCTTGTTCTATGGGCGTACTTACGGCGTATAATCGCTTTAATACCAAGTTGCTGCCATTAACCGCAGAACTTTCTTATGATTCACTACAAGCCTGTACTGACGGTACAGCTCATCCTGTATACTGCGATACCCTATGCTTTTGTCACGAATCTTACGTTATAACTCCTCATCAGTATCGTTATCCTTGCGCTTTAGATAGACGAAGTAACCGCTTCGACTGATTCCCAGATAGCCACAAAGTTCCTTTACTGTTCTCTTGTCTCTTGGGCTTCAGTTCGTCAATGACGGTATGCTTGCTCTTCAACCCTCTCGATTCAAGATTTGTAACCACTTTTTTAGGACATCTACCTCCAGGTATAGACGACGCAGTTCACGTTCTTGTTCCGTTTCAACCCTGTGTGGATCTCCACGTCTATCCTCGAATGCTGCTGCTCCCTTTTCCCGGTATTTCCTTATCCAGACTTTAACTCGATCCTTATCATGCACTCCTAGGTGATCTGTAATCTTGCTGTAGCTCCACCCCTCATCAACATGTAATCGTATAGCCTCCAATTTAAGAGACTCAGGATAATGCTGGTGTTGATGCTTAGTACACAATACGGCAATAGAATCAGATAGTGTTGTCATTAAGGATAGTGAAATGTTATAATTTCAAAACGCAAAAAAAAAAAAAATGTATGGCACATAGATATTTTTCAGTTAAAATCAGATCAAAAGTTTCTATAAGGGGTTTCTTGTATCCATTGTATAATCTCCAAATTCAAAACTGCATTTCAAAAAATGGAGTAAGGTATGTTTTTTACAAATTGCTTATGAAAATCAATGGCTCCTTTTTTTACCGACAAAATGTAATATGAAGTGCGACACATAAAAATGACCCATGACTGAATCGTGTGTAGAATGGAGTTACCACACAACCCCTACACAGGAGAATCTGCCATGAGCTATAAGCATTTTACCATAAGAGAACGAAGTCAGCATCGATTGGGGTGGACCGCACGGGCAATAGCACGTAAGGTTAATCGTCATCATTCGAGTGTATCCCGTGAGTTACAACGTCAAGCCGATCAAGATTTTTATGATGCCGAGAAGGCGCAAGAGAGCTATATAATAAGACGGAAGCATTGTAAACGGCATGAGAAGTGGAATGCTGCACGGCAGCAATATATCACCGCTAAACTTGCAGAAACCTGATCTCCTGAACAGATTGAAGGCATTTTTGATTAGAAAATATTGTTAAGTCGTTCGATAGCTAATCCATAAAATACTTTAAACTTGATAAAAACTATGGCATAGCTTGAAATACCAATCATGCCATATCCATAGCAAAGGGAGATTTTATCTCTTTTTAGACCATGACGATTTGTCGACCCCTTATGCTCTGTTTGAAGTGGTTAAGGGCATTAATGAGAATAGCCGCAACTCCGCTCCTAAAAGGGCTTGCATTACAGCATCCATATTTCAACATGAAGTATGCAAGGTATGGATGCTGGTTATGATTATGAACCCATATACAAGCAAGTTCGAGAAGTGAAGGCGAATGCCGCTATAGCATATAATCGTCGTCGAGAACCAGAACTTATTGGGTTTGACGAACACTTCGCCCCTACCTGTGTCAGGGATATTTTTAACGCTATGACAGCTATGACCCGAAATATGAAACCATTAAGTACGTTCGACCACAAGAGAATGTAAAAGCTGTCCACCAGCGCAGGATTCGCTCTGCCAGAAGGTCTACAAGATAAAGATCACGACAGATCTTAGAAAGTATACCGCTCCGGCTCGTGGTTCAAAACTGTGGAAAGACATCGCCAAAAAACGATTTGCAGTCGAAAGAGTTAATTCGTACAAAGCCTCCTGCAAAAATAACGACCTTCATAATTCCACCTTGCTTACTGGCTCGAATATTTAACAGCTTCTATTATTTTTGTAGCCATATACTCAATTTTCTCGTCGTCCAATCCTGGATAGACACCGACCAAAAACGTGTCATGCATGATTTTATCCGTATTCTTCAGATCGCCTACAACACGGTAATGCAAACCCTGAAAAGCTGGTTGCTTAGTGATATTACCAGCAAACAACATCCGTGTTTGGATATGATGTTCTTCCAAAAACTGCGTCATTTTTTGTCTGGACAATTTATTGCCATCACGAATCGTCAAAATAAAACCAAACCAACTCGGTTCACTATTGGAGGTAGCCAGAGGCAATATTAAATTATTTTCCAGTTCTTTTAGTTTGGTATGCAAGAGAGAAAAATGACGATTTCTTCTCTCCACAAACTCGGGTAGTTTTTTAAGCTGCTCTAGCCCAATCGCTGCCTGCATGTCCGTAACCTTCAAGTTGTAGCCAAGGTGAGAATACGTATACTTATGATCATAACCTTTTGGCAAATCCCCAAGCTGCCAGCCAAATCGTTTATGACATGTGTCGTCGCAACCGGAAGGACACCAACAGTCTCTTCCCCAATCTCTAAAGGATTCAATAATCATTTTCAGTTTGGGATCGTTAGTATAGACCGCACCGCCCTCCCCCATGGTAATGTGGTGCGGTGGATAAAAGCTGGAAGTACCAATATGACCAATCGTTCCAGTAAGTCTACCTCCATACCTAGCACCTAAAGCATCACAGTTATCCTCAATCACCCAAAGCTGATGTTTTTCGGCGAACTGCATCACAGCTTCAAGATTAAACGGATTCCCCATTGTATGGGCAATTATAATTGCCTTTGTGCGATCTGAAATAGCCTCTTCAAGTTGAGAGACATCAATATTATAGGTGCCCAACTCTACATCTACAAATACTGGAACCAAGCTATTTTGAATAATAGGAGCAACTGTTGTCGGGAATCCAGCTGCAACCGTGATCACTTCATCTCCAGCCAATAATCTACGATTGCCTAGTTTAGGAGAAGTCAATGCAGACACTGCAAGAAGATTGGCCGAAGATCCGGAGTTAGTTAAAAGAGCATATTTCACACCCAAATACCGGGCAAATTCTTTTTCAAATTTCATAGAGAAACGTCCTGTAGTCAACCAAAAGTCAAGGGATGCATCAGTTAGAGCAACCATTTCTTTTTCATCATATATCTTACCGGAATACGGGATTTTTGTTTGTCCTGCTTCAAATGGTTTCTGTTGATGAAATAAGGTATAGAACTCTTTAACCTGTGAAAAGATACGTTGCCGTTTCGCTTTTTCTAGTTCATACAAAGAAATAGTATAGGTTGTTACCGCACCTTGATTTTGGATTGATTTCCTCTCGATTTCCCTTATTGTTGTAAGATCCAACTCTTGTTCGCTAACATTTGCGATAAGCAGACTGTATTGTTGTACTTCAATAATGGCAGCAGCTTGGTTCTCAAAGTGGATAATCTGGCCTACTTTATACATACGAGTCTCCTTTAATTTAGACGCTCTTTATTTTTCACCATTAATATTTTGGCCTTTGATCCTATTTCCATCCCTGATAGCGGCCATTTTAGTCAATTCCTAATTCAACCGTTCTAAGTTTACTTATGAGAAAGAACATATTACTTTACTCATAGGGTCCCCCTCATATGCGATATAATTTATACATAAAACTACAGGCATCATACACATTGCTGATATTGAAGAAAGATGCGTCTAATATTAATGAGCCATCATTGTGAACTCCCCATAGATATATTTTTTCTTTAATATCAATATAAGTTGTTCCTTTAAAATCCGAGTTTTGCGAGTATGATTCTTTAAACCACTCCAAAAAATCTTCATTTCCTAAAGCGGCTGCTGATTCCTCGAATTCACGAACCCGATCTTTAAAACTGGGATCTGTTTCTGAAAGTAGTTCGACACATGAAGAGTAAGCTAATTTCCAATCAATTTTGTGCAACTTGAAATTGGGACTAATATTTTTTTGACATATCTTTGCATACTCACTAAATAGAAGCCATTTATCTGAGTTCCCTTGTACAGGGAATACTTTTGTAGCATACGCTCTTTGATTGGAAATTTGACGGTTCTTTTTCTTATATTCCTCTTCAGCAGTACTAGATTCAAGCATTTTAGTAGCTTGCATTCCAATACTTTGATTGGACATGCCTGCTACTGTTATTGGATACTTGATGTGTAGCAGCTGTTCGTTTAATGCATAGTTAATTAATCCTGTATATATATCCTGTGACCCACCATCGATAAATTTCCCTGTTTTTTCTATAATTGTACCAATATATCTACGACGAAAACCTGAATTTATATAGAACATTGGGAGAAAGTACACGGATAGCTGCAAATTCAGTATAGCTGCTAAGTAATCATTACAGTTTATAACATGTGCTTGCACATTTCCGGATCGATATGAGGATGGAATAGCAAGTAAATCATCCTGGCCTTTGCCTACACCTGGCCACATGTACATTAACCTGTCCCAAACTATTACATCCTGGTCCGGGTATTGTTTCAAAACCTCACGCAATGTCTCCAAACCACGATGCAACACAGCATCATCAGATCCAATTGAAAAAATAAATTCCCCTTTAGCTAGGCAAAATGCAAATTCAAAATTTTCTTTGAGTGTAAGCTCACGTTCGGGACGGTAATACTTTATTCGCAGGTCATTAAACTGCTGAACAAGATGTAGAGTATCATTATTTCCTTCCGAACTATTATCACTAATAACGATCTCAAAATCTTTGCCTGAATCATATAGACAAGTTCTGAGTGTATGTTCCAAGGTTTTTGAGCAATTCCGTGTAGGTATAACGATACTAATTAATAATGAGTGTTCCTCCCAGGGGAAGGAGGTATCTATATTATAAAGCCTATTCAAAGTTAGATGAAAATCTCCATATAAACAGAATGAAACAATCCCTTCTGCATGATGGTCAGCAGGCGCAAAAACAATCTCAAACTGGTTTCCGAGACCACCAATCGTATCCACGTTAACAATCTTATCAAGTACTTCTGAGCGACAAATAACATTACAATGTTGATGAGTGCTATGTTTATCCTTAATTTCTTTCAGAATATATGGCGTCGTGTCAATTATATCTGAGTTTGTTTGAAGAATTACTGGACGTATAATTTGTATTCCGTTACTATTCTCCATATTTTCAAAAATAACAGTAATTACCTCATCCAGTTCTGGTAAGGCATCGACCTTCACTTCAATAGACTCTGCCAAATAATAAATCCGATTCCCATAACGACTCATCATTTGATTTGCTATCAAAAAGAATGTATCTTCACCAAATGCACTCCCCGTAATAAAAATAAAGTCTTGATTCGAGGCATTCCTGAAACTATTAAATGCTACATAAAGTTTTGATGACTCTTTCATCATTTTTTCAATATCAGTAACAGTCTCTAGTACTTCATTCAAGGAATTATCCTCTAATCGACAGTATGTTGCAAAACAAATGGCACTTTCGACGTGCAACTCTCTCTCATAAAAAATATATCCTAAGTTATAATAAATATCTGCACAATCTGGGTATGCATATAGACCTCCAATCAAAATGTTTTCTGCATCTTGAATATTTCCCATTGCTCGGAACAATATTGCCTTTACATTTATATATTCAAAACTTGTAAAATTACCTTCATCCAAGACATCTATGAGTTCATATGCGCTTACAAAATCCCCATCTTCTACATAGCTTTTCATTTCTAAAAAAATATTCTGTAGGTCCATGATCTTTACTCCATTCAATATCTACCTCGATAGAGGATTTATTATTAGATTTTTCCACAGATTGAAACCTTGCTTTCACAAATTTTATTTCACTTTAATCTTTCCATTGGTTTTGATAATTTCAAAAAAAACGTAATCGACGTTATGTTTGTTATAACCATGTTTCATATATGATCTAATAATTTATTATCGGCGTTTTCATGATAAAATTGAAGTAAAGGTCGGAGATATTACATGGTTAAAGGCCGTTCTTATTCATTAATGCAATTCATTAAAATTGTCGATATATAGTGTTGTAGTATATCTTAGTTATGACAGGAGAACTCCTTTATGAATAATCTACTTTCTGTTTGCATGATTGTGAAAGATGAAGAAGACACGTTAGACCGTTGTCTTAAAAGTATTAAAGATTTTGCCGATGAAATCATTATTGTTGATACCGGTTCGACTGATGCTACCAAAGACATAGCTAAAAAGTACACTGAACATATTTATGATTTTAAATGGGTCAATAATTTCTCTACCGCTCGGAACGAGAGTATAAAATATGCTAGTGGGAAATGGATACTGGTATTAGATGCGGATGAGTATATTAGTACAGAGGATATTAGACAATTCAGATTGTTTTTAGAAGAAGAAGATGCAAGGGCTTCTATAATCTACACAATATCTGTAATTAGTTATGTTGGCGAGTCGATACGACAGGCTAATATAACAGAAGCTCCAATCCCAAGATTATTCCCTAACCATATGGGAATCCAATATCATCGTCCTATCCACGAACAACCTATTGGCGGGAATGGTGAGTTGTTAACTTCCATCCCATCACCAATCACAGTATTCCATACCGGATATACAAGAGATGTTATTGAAAAGAAAGATAAACTCAAGAGAAATGAATTAATTTTTACCGAACTCAAAAAAAAGAATGGTTTTACAGCCTATGATCACTTTACGATTGGTAACGAGTGTGCCGCCAAGAATGACCAGAAACGAGCGTTATATTACTATGAAAGAGCTTTTCAAAAAGCCACCGAGAGCAACCCATGGCGGTTCACCTGTGCCTATGAAATGTGGAACATATACCTTAAATTGGATCGCATACAGGATGCTTGGGATCTGAATGAGCGTTTCTTTGGCAAATATAAAAATCATCCCGAGTACTACTGCTTTCAGGGGGTTATGTTCGAGCAATTTAGTTTTATCAATAAGGCTAAGCAAAGCTTCCTTACAGCCTTTCAATTAGCAGAGGAACTTTCAGCGAAGCAAGAACGTTTCTTTCTGGTTAACCCATCTTTCGGATCTACGATTCCTTTATCCAGACTAGCTCACCTAGCTTCACTTGAACATAATAATCAGGATATGATTTATTACTACACTATGATATTAAAAGGGAATCCGCTTGAACAAGCGACCTTGATCAAATTAATTGAACGATTATCACAACATGAAACCACAGAACAAATAATAAGCTTTCTTAGCAAATTGTATCCAGAGCCAACACAACGCGACTTGATTTTACTAGTCAATATCTGCACATCGCTGGGTGTTAAAGAGCTGGCTGTTCATTATTATAATCAATTGACTGATCCAGAGGCGCTACGGTTAGAATCAAGGCTAAAATTCTCTATTTTAACTCATCAACCCGAAGTATTTATGAAACTTCTTAATTTAGTTGAGCAGCCTGTTTCAGCTTCTACTTTGCGTCTGATTGCAGTTGGAGCCATTGCTTGGAATTCTTCTGAAATAATGAATTATCAGGATCAATTAGAATCGGACGACCCCCGCTTAGCTAGCGTTCTACAACATGTAGTACAGCAAAATTTAACTGTAGATGAAACAAAGAATCACGCTTTCGATTTTTTCCACCTTCTTACTGATCTGTTTTTATTACAGCAATATGAACAATTTGACCAATATGTATCCACACTCAAGTCTCCTTTACTTTTAAATTTACTGGCGAATTTCTTTTATTCAAAACAACTTATTGATCTTTCCGTTGGTTACTATCAAACCCTGCTAGAAGAACAGGAACTACATGCGGGGAGCTTACTCAACTTGGCATATATGCATATAAATGATCATTTATATGATGATGGAATTTCTTTCCTGGAAGAAGCTATCCGTATAGAGCCTGGTACCAAGCAGTCTTACTTGCTACTTTTGTTAAACTGTCCTGATGACATAAAAAAACATCGATATCGTAAGCAGTTCTTTGAGCAATTTTCTCACTATGGTAAATTACCCTTTCTTCAAGAATTGCAGTGAACGACAAAAGAGCCGTGCTGATCGTAACTCATCAGCACAGCTCTTTTACTCGTTAATTTCGAATATCTATGAAATAGCTACTGCCTCCGTACTGAGCATCATAGCTGGATCTTTGTTTTCGATTGTCATCCATTCGCTTCATCCCTTGTGCCGCCTCGTCCTTCAACTGATTCATACGATTTATAATAACTTCATCGTAAGAAGCAATCTGCTTAATATAATGTTTATCCTCTTGGGTAACGTTGGCAGACTGACTCAACACAGCAATTACTTCATCACGAAGCTCTAATAATTCAGTAAGCTGCTCTATTGTAGCTAGTTGAATTTGATTGACAAGACATAACGTTTGGTCATGTAATTTTTGTACTGTACTCATTATCGATTGGCAACGGTTGGATTAGAAGCCGAACCCTGCTTGGCAATCTGTCTCCAACTCTCTCTCAACTCTGTCAAATGGTTAATAACTTCTAGGACAGGCTTCGTATCTTTTTTCATGTTTCCTTCAATAAGCAAGTGCAATAAATAATCATATAGCTTCAACAGATTTTGAGACATTTCTATCTCCTGATTTAAGCTCGCAATCAGTTCATGAATGATTGACTGCGCTTTGCAAAGACTGCGATTAGCAGCCTCATATTTTTTTTGATCCACTTCATCGACGGATTGTTTTGCAAATCGAATCGCACCGTCGTAAAGCATGACGACGAGTTGGACGGGAGTCGCCGTTTGCACGGACGACTCCTGGTATTTCTGGTAGGGGTTAATCATCAATTCCCAACTCCTTATCCATTCATAAAGCTTCCCAAGCTACCTGCTTGAGAATTGTATCGATTAATAGCCGTCTCCATGGCCGTAAACTGCTTGTAATACTGGGTCTCCAACATCGTAAGTCTTCTGTTCAAATCCGCCATTCTGGAGTTGAGATCCCTCTTCTGCGTGCCCAACAACGAATTTTCCAAAAAGCTACCGGTTGAAGAAGTACTAGTCTGAGATGTGCCTGCCCGATCAGATAGCTGTTTTAACGAATCCATTAAAATATCGGACATTCTCGTAAAGACACCTGTATTCGGATTATTTACTTTGGAATATCCTGCTGCAGGTTCTTCGGCAGATTTAGCTGTAAATAAGCTCATGATTTTTTCGGGATCAGCTTCGATTGCATCTCTCAATGCTTGTTCGTTTTCAATAACCAGCTTACCGCCTTCGAACCACTTCCCCGTCGTGATGCCGATAGTCTGAATATTAAACTTATCTGCAGGGTCACCAAAACCAGAGGTTGCAGCCATACGAAGATTTGAAACAGTTTGCGATAAGATACTATCATTGCGCAGCAACCCGCTTCGTGCCTTTTCTTCCCAGAGCTCGACTTGTTTGTCCGACATTGCTTCTTTCTGCTCTTCGGTCAATGGATCGAACTTGCGGTATCTTTCTTCCCCAAGCTTCGTATTAACTTGTTCAAGAACCTTATTGTATTCACTAACAAAGTTCTTAATGGTGTCCAAAATTTTATCGGTATTCGTACCAACTGTAATAGTCGATGCTCCACCAGTCCCAGATAATTGCTTCAGCTGAATGGTCGTACCGTTTACTGTAATTTGATTCGTCTGGCTGCTCATTTGAAGACCATTGACAATGGCTGTTGCATTCTCACCAGCCTTAGGATCTACACCTGTAATTAAATTTGCTGCTGCTGAAAAATCTCCGCCTAAGACTACATCACCTTCACCCGTCGCATTGGCAGTGATAGATACCTTTCCGGACGTACTATCGTATAGAGCTGTAACCTTGGCTTCTTTATTATCATTAATTTTTTTAACCAGCGACTGAATGGTATCTGTACTTTTATTAAATTGAATAGGCACTCCATTAACAGTCACTGTTCCGCTTGACGTTGACCAGCCATCTAATTCGCCAAGTGTTTTTGAAGCATTATCACCAGCAATGCCTGTATTGAATTGGACGCTGGCTGCTTTTGCTAGTTTAGTAACCTCAACACTTAACGAGCTATTTGTTGAAGCACCTGTTACGGTTGCACTGACAGCTGATGCATTCCCCGTAATATCTGCCTTTTTAGCATCAATGGAACTGGACTGTCCGAATGTGCTTAACTTGTTATTACGAAAATCTACAAAAGTAGTGCTGATGCTACGATAAGCCTCTTGCTGCCACTCGATTCTAGTGGTTTTTTGTTGCAGCTTCTCTAACGGCGCTCTGTGTGCCGTCATAAGCTGCTTGACCATTGCGTCTATATCGAATCCGGATGCAAATCCTGATATTCTCATGTGCTCTCACTCCTCTCCCTTAAACTCTTTCATCTATTAACAATCCATTTACCTCAAGCAGCTTGGCAACGATATCGAGCGTTTTCTCCGGAGGGATCTCTCGGATAAGATCGCCCGTATCTTTGTTAATAACTTTAATCATCACGACATTAGTTTGTTCGTGAACAGACATTTCGCAAGTCGTATTTGGTCCTTGCAGAGCTTTTAGCGCCCGGTCGATCCTGCGCACCATTTGCTCATCGCCGACCGAAATTTTCAAACCGGTCATCTCAGCTTTCTTCAAAGCATCAGTACTATTAATGTGGTTAATCTGGGTGTGTTGTCTACTGACCGATTCCATTGGACCAATCTCTTGTACGATAGGCCTGTTGGAGCCTGCCGAGGAAATTGGAAGGGTCATTACGATCACCTCAACGATATTATATCTATTATATCGGTTGCTCCTATCTCATTTTATAGAGGAAATAACCGATACACTAGGCTTTCAAGACTTCCGTTCCTATAAGCAAAGGCTTTGGATAAGATCCAAAGCCTTTGCTTAATTTCTTTGCGGATGTTACTAGCGAAGCAGGGACAATACGCCTTGTGGCGCGGAGTTCGCTTGAGCAAGCATCGCTTGGGAAGCTTGAAGCAAGATGTTGTTTTTCGTAAGTTCGACCATTTCCTTCGCCATATCCGTATCACGGATACGGGATTCAGCAGCAGTCAAGTTCTCCACTGTTGTACCTAGGTTATTCGAAGTGTACTCCAGACGATTTTGTGTAGCACCCAGCGTCGCGCGTTGAGTAGCAACATTTTCAATAGCTGTTTCAATGGCGTCGATATCAGAAGAACTGGTCAAACCGGAGAAGCCATTTGTACTAACCAATGAAATAGAGATTACTTGGCTAGCATCATTTGCCTGAATGCTAACTGAACCTGTTCCGGAAATGGAAATTCCATTAAATTTTGTATCCGTCATAATTTTATCGATTTGGGAGCCAAGTTGGTTCAACTCAAGATCGATATTAGCTGTGTCTGTGTCGGAATAGGTTCCATTTGCCTTTTGTACGTTCAGTTCTTTCATACGAGTCAGCATGGCACTTACTTCGTTCATTGCGCCCTCAGCTGTTTGTACAAAAGAGATACCGTCTTGTACGTTACGTTGAGCTTGCTCCAGACCACGGATTTGGCCACGCATTTTCTCGGATACAGCAAGACCTGCCGCATCGTCAGCTGCACGGTTGATTTTCAGACCGGAAGACAGCTTCTCCATGCTCTTGCCTGCAGCAACTGTGTTCAGACCCATGTTACGATGATTGTTTAGTGCTGTGATATTGTGATTAATACGCATTGTTATTTCCTCCCTGAATGTTGGATTGGCCGCTCACTTCCATGTGAGGGCTGATTGAATTAAGCTGTCTTACGATTAACGAAGCAGTGACAATACGCCTTGTGGCGCGGAATTCGCTTGAGCAAGCATCGCTTGGGAAGCTTGCAGCAAGATATTGTTTTTCGTAAGCTCAACCATTTCCTTGGCCATATCGGTATCACGGATACGGGATTCAGCAGCAGTCAAGTTTTCAACCGTTGTGCCTAAGTTGTTCGAAGTGTATTCCAAGCGGTTTTGAGTTGCACCCAACGTAGCACGTTGAGTCGCTACCTTCTCAATTGCATTTTCAATTTGACCCAGTGTCGACGTTGCGCTAAGAGCAGAGAACCCAGTCGTGTCGACCATAGAAATTGAAATTACTTGCGAAGCATCGTTCGCTTGGATAGCTACAGTACTTGCCCCAGCAATAGCGATGCCATTGAATTTCGTATCGGTCATGATTTTATCAATTTGGGAACCAAGTTGGTTCAGCTCAAGATCGATATTAGCAATGTCAGTTGAAGAATAAGTTCCGTTTTCTGCTTGAACATTCAGCTCTTTCATACGAGTCAGCATGGCACTTACTTCGTTCATCGCGCCCTCAGCCGTTTGTACATAGGAGATACCATCTTGTACGTTACGTTGAGCTTGCTCCAGACCACGGATTTGGCCACGCATTTTCTCGGATACAGCAAGACCTGCTGCATCGTCAGCTGCACGGTTGATTTTCAGACCGGAAGACAGCTTCTCCATGCTCTTGCCTGCAGCAACCGTGTTCAGACCCATGTTACGGTGATTGTTTAGTGCTGTGATATTGTGATTAATACGCATTGTTATTTCCTCCCTGAATGTTGGTTTGGCCGCTCACTTCCATGTGACGGCTATTGAATTAGGCTGTCCTGCGATTAACGAAGCAGCGACAATACGCCTTGCGGCGCGGAGTTCGCTTGAGCAAGCATCGCTTGGGAAGCTTGAAGCAAAATGTTGTTTTTCGTAAGCTCAACCATTTCCTTGGCCATATCGGTATCACGGATGCGGGATTCAGCAGCAGTCAGGTTTTCAACCGTTGTGCCTAGGTTGTTCGAAGTGTATTCCAGACGGTTTTGTGTAGCACCAAGCTTAGCGCGCTCAGTCGCGACGGATTCAATTGCCGTTTCGATCGAAGCAAGTGATGTTGCGTTCAAGGAAGTAATTGCTGCATTCATAACAAAGGATGTTGTAGTAATCAAGTCAATATTGATGACTTGGGCAGCATCGTCTGCTTGAATCGCAACTTGTGTAGCAGTACCACTCGATTGAATATTGATACCGTTGAATTTAGTATCTGCCATGATGCTGGAAATTTGGGAACGCAGTTCGTTAACTTCCAACTCGATGTTGTCAACGTCTGTCGAAGAGTATGTACCGTTCAACGCTTGAACGTTCAGCTCTTTCATACGAGTCAGCATCGCACTTACTTCGTTCATTGCACCCTCAGCTGTTTGTACGAACGAGACACCGTCCTGTACGTTGCGCTGTGCTTGCTCCAGACCGCGAATTTGACCGCGCATTTTCTCGGATACAGCAAGGCCTGCTGCATCGTCAGCTGCACGGTTAATTTTCAAACCGGAAGAAAGCTTCTCCATGTTTTTGCCCGCAGCAACGGTATTTAGTCCCATGTTGCGGTGGTTGTTCAAAGCTGTAATGTTGTGATTGATACGCATTGATATTTCCTCCTTGAGTATATAGTCCCACATCCATGTGGTGAGCTGAACCAGGTCGGCCGCCCTTATCAGCTCTATCTTATATATCGGATAAACATTTCCAATCTTTTATAGCTGTTTTTTGATTTCATTAAATTGTTTCAATAGGTCTTCTTTACTTATTGACGTGGCTTTTGCATCTCGATTCGTATCCTCTACTGATGCATACAATTCTTTGCGTAAAATGCCGATATCCTTGGGAGCCTTGATCCCTACCTTTACTATATCGTTTGTAACATCTAGAATCGTAACCTCTATATCTCCATCTATGATTAGTGATTCGCCAACTTTTCTACTCAATACCAGCATCCTATTGCCCCCCTTTTTTCATGACAAGCTCACCAAATAGAGGCTGATGTATGGCGTATTGGCCATCTGCCAAGATATATTGCATGGCTAGTCTTTCTCTTGTGTTAAGCACGATTGGAGCACCTAAATTAATGGTTGCTGAGCTTAGCTCATCTCTGACATTAACAATGTTGACGATCTTGACATCGGTCTCGTCTGCAAGCTTCAGTTCTTCCTGAATGTTGGCAGACAGCGTAAACTCGTACTGCCTAAAAAAGTCAAAGGGAGACGCAACAATAAATGACATCGCTTCCGTTGTAGTGGACTGCAAATACATAAAGGGACTTTCTTCAACCGTAATGAGCAAATAGGACTTCTCATCTTTGAAGCCCGGTATCCCATTCTCAAAATAATAGAGGTCATCCTCTGAATAGTTGATTACTCCGAATCTAGTTGTCTGCAGTTCCATATTCAGTCACTCTCCTATGTACTCATATTATCTATTATTGTAACCCTAGCATGCTTGCAATAAAACAAAAAGCTATAGCATCGCAATCGATTCTATAGCTTCTTGTTCCTATCGGAAAATATCAATTTGAGGCGGCGTGATACGGACCGCCGGATACTGTGTCATTTGGTACTGGACACCGCCGCGTTGGAAATCAACTTGAGGCTTGTTCGGTATCGTCTCAATATCGACCTTGCCAGGCGTATAATTGATCCGTGGCGGCGAGACATGCGCTTCAAACGAAATATTCGCTACTGAAGCCTCTCCATAGATTTGAACCTTTGGAGGCTGCCGCAACATATTCTGAATCGCAATTTCCCCAATCGGATTTTCTTCCAGCGTCAGGTCCCCTATTTGATTATAAGTGCTGACCGTATTTTCAATTGCATGTTGGACAAATTGGCCGAATTGATCGTATATCCGGTTCATGAAGCTTATCGGCTTGCCCCCCGTTAGGGCATCCCATGTCTTCGTCATGTCCACGATGACGACTGGCGGCTCCGATTCTACTTCAAGAACCCCAGGAGTCGACTGTACATTCATCGTCGCACTCTTCTGCCGAATATCGAACTTCCCTTGTGTGGAAGTGATATCAAGCCGCGCCGGTATTTGCTCAATTTGAATCTGCGGGAATCTCATCGGACTACCTTAAGAAATCGACCAGAGATTTGCTGATCACTTTGGCTCCAACAGATAGCGAAGCTTGGTAGATATTTTCGTTAATCTTCGTATCGATTAACAGCTTCTCGTAGTCGGCATCTTCAACACGGGATTTCATATCCGTCAAGTTAATCCCCAAATCGGACAAGCGATTCTGAATAAGCTCGACACGGTTGACCCGTGCACCAATCTCTGACCTTACGTTCAACATCCGGTCAATGCTAGTGTCAAGATTAGCAATTTCGGCCGATACATCTCCATGCTCTCCCGCATCCAATGACGTTATAATACGTTCCAGTACAGAAAAAACATTATTACCTGTACCAGCAGGATCCGCATCGCCAAATACTTGACTTGTCGAGAAATTAATGTCGAGTTGCATATTTACGCCAACGGCATATTGGATTTTTCCAGTATCACCCGCTACGGCATTGGCAACCATTGCCGGATCCGAGGTATCGTATGGAGGTTTATCGAATTGCTCACCATTAAAGACATATTTACCGTTAATTTTACTGTTCGCAATATCTACAAGCTGCTTCTTCAGCTGCTCAACCTCACTCTTGATGTTGCCAAGCGCCAGATCCGGGTTGGTCCCGTTCGAACCTTGTGTTACAAGATCCTTAATTCTAAGCAGCACATCGCCAGCTTGTCCAACAACCGTATCGTTGAAGTCCAACCATGACAAAGCGGAATCGACATTTTTCTGATACTGATCATTTGCCGACAATTCGGTACGGTATCTAAGCGAATAGGTGATGCCTACAGGATCGTCAGACGCTTTATTAATCTTGCGTCCCGTCGTTGCTTGCATCTGGAGCTGCTCCATTTGCGTTAGATTGCGGTTCAAGTTCCGGGTCAATTGCAAATGCATCATACTTTGCGTTACGCGCAATGACATATCAATCTACCTCCCTATTCTATGTTTTACCGACCTACCATGCCCGTTCCATTAATAAGCTTCTCCAGCATTTGATCGAACGTTGTCATGAATCGAGCCGATGCGCTGTAGGCGTATTGATACTTGATCAAATCAGCCATTTCTTCATCGAGGGATACACCGCTTACCGATAGACGGTTTCCTTGAATTTGATCCAATTGCGTTTGTGTATTCTTATATAAGCGGCTGGCTTCTTGGCTCTGTACACCAAGTGCACCAACAACCGCACCATAGAAATCAGCGACCGTAGCCTGCGTAATGCCGCCACCCTGAGCCGTTTCATCAAATCCAAACTTCACATTCTTGAGCTCAGACATCAGAAGCGCCAGACCGTTGTTGCCTCTCACAACGGATGTTACGCCTCCGCCGTCTGTCGTCGTGCGGAGTGAGGTTGCGATTTTGTTCGCATCAGACGCTATGGAAGGGTTCAGTTGAATGCTTGAGGCTGTAATACCTGTCGCACCTGCCTTGAATGTGAAGAAATCCTCACCCGCCGTTGCAGGATCTGCCAGCGTATAGCCTAGCTTATGCAGTCCATTGATACCTTTAACCGTTACCACTTCCGGCGCTGTCGTAGGCGTAGTTGTTCCCGGCTTCACCCAGCCTGCTGGAATGGTTACCTCAAACTCGCCATTCGCCATCGTGTCAGCCAGTGTATCCAGCTGCTGTTGGAATCCGGCTACGAAAGTATCGCGCGATACAATCATGCCGTGAATTTCTCCGCCGATAAGCGAGCCGGTCGCATAAGCGGTTTCTACATCTGCAGCTGTCAGCGGGGTAATAGCTGCACCATCTAGCAGATTCACGTTACCGAGAGCGATATTGTAGCCTTGATCGGTCTCCGTTACGCTGATGTTGGCAATTCGGGAGAGCTTATCCGTCATTAAATCGCGCTGGTCGCGGAGATCGTTGGCGTCATCGCCAATCAATTCGATTCTTCGAATCTCTGTGTTCAAAGAAGAGATCGTCTGCAGCAACGAATTCGCTTCCGTTACTTTGACATCAATATTGGAGCTCAGATCAGCATTCAAACCCGACAATTGACGGCTGAGTTCATTAAACGTTTCGACTAAAGCCATGGCGTTCTCTTGCAAGATCTCGCGGCCCGTCACGTTCTCCGGGTCCTTGCTAAGATCCGACCAGGAATTCCAGAACTTCTCAAGAACGGCACGAATGCCCGTATCGGAAGGCTCGTTCACATAACCTTCCAGTTTATTAAGCGTATCCGTCTGGATAGACAGGCTGCCTACTCCATAGTTCTGATCCCGGTACTGCGTATCCAGGAACGCATTCCGAATACGGGTAATGGATGTAAATTCAACGCCTGTTCCTAATTGCCCTGGAGCGTTGGAGCGGTTCATGCCAAAGGCTTCGATTGGACGGGCGTTAACCATGTTTACCACTTGTCTCGAGTAGCCCTCCGTATTGGCATTCGATATATTGTGACCGACCGTATTGATCGCCGCTTGTTGTGTGAAAATGCTGCGCTTCGCCGTCTCCAGCGAGTGGAACGTAGACCTCATGCTCTCATCTCCCTATGCCTTTGAGTCGAACCATGTATTCCGTTTATTAGCCCCCATCTGATTCATGGGATGCTGGTACACGACATCTTCATTAGGGTCCTCAACCATTAATCCGATTGAAAAATTAATGAAGTCAAGTGACTGCTGAATGAGCTGCTGATTCGATTCATTCACCTGCTTCAGCCGCCTAAGAATGTCCGTCAATTCCTCGTATTGCCTTGTAAGCTGCTGCTTCTCCTCGGGATTATTGACCGACTTGATCAGATCGGACAGTACGCCGGAGCGCATCCGGAAGCCGATGTCCTTAAAGTATCTCGCGGTTGTCAATAACCGGGTCGTCTCGAGTTCATCCGCTTGGGCAGTTAGCAGCTTTTCCTTTTGGGTAACCACGTTCAATTGAACAATTTCATTCTTCATAATCAGATCCGTCTTGCTCTCTTCACATTCCAACAGCCGTCCGTACAAGTTTAATTGCTGCTCCAAAATTTCCGTTATTTTCGAGATCGACATTCGGTTTGTCCCCCGCCCTTATTCTGGCCGATTGGAATTGAGATAAGGCAGAAGCTTCTCCGCAATCTTGCCCGCCTCCACATGATAAGTGCCGGAAGCGACAGATTGCTTAAGCTCGTTAATGCGTTCAGCGCGTTCTGCATGGCTGAGCTTGCTCGTCGAGAGCATCTCTTTGGCCGCAGCCGAGATTTGGACTTCATCCTTCTGGCGTGCCTTCTTGGCCGCATCCATCCGGAACTCCGATTGCTTCTGATATGGGTTCGTGCCGCCGATTCGGTTCGTTTCGTTTATTTTCAAATTCTCCACCTCATTAATGTACAGGAACTAAAAAAGCCGATGACCTTATACAAGTGTTATCGGCTCTAGTCAAGCATTATTTAATAGTATCGTTGATTTATCTATCCTTATACTGATTAAGACCGCGGTAAGCCACATCCGTTGGCTTCAGCTTGTCTGACTCCGTATTCTTACCTTCGTTCTGCGTCATACGGCGCGCATCCTTCACCAGCCTCGACCGGCAGCTATCACATAGATGATTCTCGCGGATCAATGTGCCGCAGGACTCACAAGGATAAGACATGTTCGGTGCATTGACCATCGAGATCCGGCCCTCGCGAATAAATTTGGTTATTTGCTTGATCGACACACCCGTCTGATCGGACAGCTCGCTAATGATTGCACCTTTATGTTCTCTTAAGTAGTCGGCGCAAAGCTGGTATTCCTTGTCAATATCGCGTATGCACACCGGACACACATCTCTGAAATTTTTGGCAAACAGCTTTCCACAACGAGGACAATTATCCAAATTCATCGCTCAGGCCCTCCTCATCTTCTCTTCTGCATTTCTATCTATATTAACGGATTTCGGTACGCTTTTCATTAATTTTATAGTTACATAAAAGAGAGATTCATTATTTTGTCATAAAAGATCGCCGATTACGATCTCGCCCACGTTAGCGTATACAGATGAACCGGTCGAGAAGCATGACGAAATAGCGCCGAGGCACAGGCCTCGGCTGTACTGCCCGTTGTATAGATATCGTCTATGAGTAGGATTCTTTGGCTCTTTGGATTCGAAGTAGACGGACTCCTGGAAAGCTTCCTCAACTGAGCTTCATTGCCTATAAAAAGAGTCTGAGAATCACGCTGTCTCTCCACTTTCGTCTTGAAGCTCATCTTCTCCGTGTGACGGTCGCGTATCAGCAAATCATAGATCGGAATTTCGAACTTGTCCGATAAGTAGCGCGCCATCTGCTGCGCCTGATTAAAACCCCGCTCCTCCGCCCGCTCCCCGCTGATCGGCACATACGTAATCGCATCCCAGCATCGGGAAACCGCTGCATCAGGGTTCCACATCCTCTGTGCCCATCGCTTTAGACGCTCAACCCCCTTGTCCGTTTCTCTGTGATGTCCAGCCTGCCTCTTAGGTTGGTCTCGAGCCGCTGTCTCTTCCGTAAGCCGAATGAAGCCCGGCACCAGCATCTCTGCAAGTAAGGGAGCAAGACGCTCATGACCGCGATACTTATACATGGCGAGCCATTCGCGCATGACCGGACTATAGCCAACCGCACTGCGATTACATATAAAATGGCGTTCCGTCCGCCGAAGGCAATCCTCGCAGCTCACTCCTCTGCCGCATATCAAACATTCAATTCGGTCCAGCCAAGGTATCGAAGCAAAGCAACTTATGCACAACGACTGCCTAAGGAGGCGGTATGAGGCCATGCCCCGCTCGGGATAGGGGCTGCCTTGCTGCGGCAACACGGCTTTCCCGCATACGATACAGCCAGTTGTGTCTGGAGACAGCCACTCCATTGATTGGTCTCCCGCAGATCGGAGAATCGATTTGAGATGACCCATTCGTCGCCCCAACCTGCTCATACGCGCGCCCTCCTTCCGGTGTATATAGGCAGCAGGTACCCTCTTTCCTTCGCCATTTTGTTCATGGAGCGGATATGACGAACGGCTTGTAGCTGGGATTGATTACGCTCCGGCCCGAAGAAGTAGACCTTGCCGCCAGGATCATCTGCAGACCTCCCGGCCCTTCCCGCCATCTGTACAAGTGAAGCTTCGTCGAAGAGCTTTCCGTCCGCATCCAAAATATAAACGTCGCTCTTCGGAATCGTTACCCCTCGCTCCAGAATCGTCGTGGTAACAAGAAGGCGGATCTCCCCCTTGCGGAAGCTCATCACTTTGGCAGCCCGATTAGGATCTTGCGAGGAGGTGGCATCGACAAGAAGGCATTGCAGCTTGCGGCGCAGCAGAGCTGCCAGAGGCTCCGCTTGCGCAATTCGCTGAACAAACACAAAGATTTGCGCGCCTCTGCCAAGTGAGCTGTGAAGGGCCTTCGCTAATGCATTAGGAAGCCTGCCTTCCTCCAGCATGCCTTTTACTGCCGGTGCACTCATGAGGCTAGGTACAGGCAGAGGATGGCGATGATAGCGCACTGGAACGCGTGCATGCGCCAGCTTGCCATTCCGGGCTGCCCGCTGAAGATCACGAGGCGGAGTAGCGGATAAAAGCAAACGTGGCGCACCCGGTAAGCAGCTTTTGTCCGCCGCATACTTAAGCATGGGATCACCGTGATACGGAAAAGCATCAAGCTCATCGAGAATGACAAGGTCGAAAGCTTCCTGAAAGCGAAACAACTGATGGGTAGTCGATAACGTAATCTCCCCCCTCTCCCATCTCTGCTCGCTTCCGCCATACAACGTCACCACTTGCGCATCGGGGAACGCGCGCCTGATGCGCGGATCTAACTCCAAGACAACATCCCGTCTTGGAGAAGCGATCAGCGCCCTGCCTCCCCGGCTTATTACAGAGTCTACTAACGGGAAGATCATTTCCGTTTTCCCGGCCCCCGTAACCGCCCATAACAAAAAGTTGCGTATATCCGTTCGCTCCTCTGCAGGAGGCATGCCCCAGGATAAGAGACGCACCGGCCATTCGCGCAACAAGGGATGCTTGAAGCGTCTCCGCCACTCTGCGGCTTTTTGACGCCAAGATTCTTCTCCCGATGACTGATCGAAAATCGATCGATGCTGTACATTTGATCGAGCTTGAAGTCTGAGACTGCTTCCCCGATTGTACAGGGGCTGCGATTCGACAAAACGCAAAGCTTCCGCTGCCGCCGCATGCTGGGCAGGACTCAGCCCCCATTTCTCCAGCCGCTCCTTCACTGGCAGCTCCCGAACCATAGAGGCCTCCATTGTCCGGCCCGTTCTCTCAGACGCTTCATATCTTCCCAGCACCAGCAGCTCGCATTCCCGACTCCTTCCCATCGTCAGACATGCCTCGCAATATGCACAAACCCTGCCGCACGCCGCACAGCTTGTGCGGCGCAACTGCTCCTCACCGCTGCCGCAGCGCAGGCAGCGGCTCCGCCCCCGGGCGTCCGCCCGCCCACCAGCGGCGGCGACCGCTCCGCTAAGGCGCACGCGCCCGAGCAAAGCTGCCAGCTGCACCGCTTCGCTCCAGCTGACCCCTGCCACGGTCACGCTGGCGCCCTCAAGCAAGGCGCGCGCTTCGCTGGCGAGCAGCGCGCGTCCCTGCAGCAGCCCAGCAGCTATTCTCGCTGATGCTGCTACCTTCTCCATGCCTCTCTCCGCCATGCTGTCATTCGGCTTGCTCTTGCCTACTCGCGGCCAATACTCCGCCCGCTCCTGCAACCCCATCTGATCCGGCGAGTCCGTAGCCTGCTCGCCGCTGCTCCGCAACAGAATACCCTCCATCCTTCGCTCCGCCGAATGATAGGCCTCATACATGCGGTCAATCCTACGGGCCAAATGAGCCAGAGCCTCCTTCGAAGCGGTACGACTACCCGTTAATTCATTGTCCGAGGGTTTATTCCGCCCTCCCTGCTCACCCACCCGATAAATCCAGTCCTCAGCGATCTGGCATGCCCAGCCTAATGGCAACGGCTCCCTCCAAAACCACCCGGCGACTGCCCGATCCTTACAGCCACCCCCATCGAACCAGTACCAGTAATCCACATTCGGCTCCAGCGTTATTTTCGCCTCCCATCCGGTGCCGGTATGTACGATATATACCCACGCCTTCATGCCCTTCATCCTCCAATCGCTGATTGAAATCAACAAAAAAAGCACACCCGATCACGCCCGTAAGGCGTCTCAAGTGTGCTTCACTCTTCATACATTTCTATAATGGAATTATAAGTCAAAACGGCATCTTCGACAAGTCGCTCGGGTTTTGCAAATCAACAAGCACCGCGTGATCCGACTCTGACACAATCCCTTCTGCTTGCAGCATCCACAAGAGATGCACCGCAGTGCCTCCGGCAGACTGCGAACGCTTACCACTTTCGTGATTTTCTTGTTCATGCGCCTCTTCTGCAACCGAATGAATATGCACCTGTTTACCATTTCTCTTCCAGCGTTCTACAATGGCCATGGTCTCTTCTGATGCACCGGCATCCACAACCGTGAGACGGATATCCCTTCCTAGCCAGCGGGAGAACGCATGCAGCATTCGCAAATACCATTCCATATTTTTCCCGGCCTGGCCCGCAATCAGAACATAATGCTTTTCTGACCGGGACCGCCTCTGTCCAATCCAAAAAGCCAGATGCACGAACAACGCCGCAACAGCATAACAACCAATGATGAGAAGGATAAGCTCCACTGTCGGCACCCCCTAATCGTCTTGCCATGCAAAACCATCTCGTCAGCATACCCTTGCCACACTATATGCCGCTAGCCGCCCATCGGTTACGGCATCGAGGGACAAGTGATGCACAATGTGCAAGAGCGCACAAATTTCGACAAAAATATAAGGCTTCTCACCAAAAATACACCCTTGCCGAATTACCATAATATGCTATCATTTTTGTACACGTACATTCATATTGTTGATATGATGGCTACAAAATGAAGGGGGAGTGGAAAAACCCTTATAGCGCCCGAGAAGGGCCCCATAATAATTCAGGTAAAAGGAGAGTGAACTGATGAAGAAAATGAAGAGGCATCTATCTATCGCTTTAACCTTGCTGATGATTTCCTCCTTAACACTCGGCTCCATTGTATTTGCAGAAGGACAGGCGAATAAGCAAGAAGCCTCTGTAGAAAGCTTAAATGCGGAAGTATCGCAGGTAGATGCATTAGAAGACGAGGCCACTGCTGTATGTACCAGCTACTCCAAGCATTTTGGGTCGATTGATCAGCAGGATTCGGGCGTTCCATTCATTGCAATAAATGGAGACGGCACCGCAACGGCAACGTTTAAGACGAATCAAGACTGTGTAGAGGTTACCTTCTCCGTGTATACGTATGAAGGATCGCCTACGCCTTATGAAAATCAAAAACATTATTTCAGCAACAGTATCCAGTTGAATAAAGCCGGTAATTATTCGCTTATCATTTCATTGCCTCAATGCGGTTTAAGCCAGCTTGATCTCTATGCCGGACCCACTCAGTTCACCTTGAACCCTGAGTACGGTCATGACCACTTGACGTTGAGGTATCATTTATTAAACAAAGCAGGAAGCTGTCCAGAGCCAACTCCGACGCCTACGGAGACACCGACCCCGACACCTACGAGCACACCGACTCCAACGCCGACAGAGACACCAACACCAACACCTACAGAGACACCGACTCCGACACCTACGGAGACACCGACACCAACACCTACGGAGACACCAACACCAACACCTACAGAGACACCGACTCCGACACCAACGCCAACACCAACGCCAACACCGACACCAACACCGACACCAACACCGACACCAACGCCAACACCAACACCGACACCAACGCCAACACCGACACCAACACCAACACCAACACCAACACCGACACCAACACCAACACCAACGCCGACACCGACACCAACGCCGACACCAACGCCGACACCAACACCGACACCAACGCCAACACCAACACCAACACCAACACCGACACCGACACCAACGCCGACACCAACGCCGACACCAACGCCGACACCAACACCAACACCGACTCCGACACCTACGAGCACGCCGACTTGGACGCCTACGAGCACGCCGACTTGGACGCCTACGAGCACGCCGACTTGGACGCCTACGAGCACGCCGACTTGGACGCCTACGAGCACGCCTACTGCAACACCGCCATCGGAGACGCCGTCTGCCACACCAAGCGAAACACCTGCGCCTACGCCTACGCCTGTTGAATCAACCGCCCCTACACCAACGCCAACTGTCATAACGGTTGAGGAAGAGGAGGTGCCGATTGGCGGAGGTACGGATGAGGGAGAGGAAATCATCGATCAAGCAACCGATGAGAACAATCCAGAGGAATCCGTGCCAATCGACAAGCTGCCCAAAACAGGTGAAAACAGTCCTGTTCCGTATTATTTGTTAGGTTCATTTATTCTCGTAACCGGCATAGCCACTCTGCGGAAGAGACGACGTCATGACGAATCCTGACAATGTTTGAGAGCAATCCAGTAAGCTCATCTCTATAAGCAACAACGAACAAAGCCCTTGGAGCAAGCGATGCTTGCCTCAAGGGCTTTGTTGCCATTGAATAAATGGAATAATAGCTATTTATCGTTAAAGCGTAACCCAGCCAAACTTAATGGAATTAATAACAGCTTGCGTGCGATCGTCGACTTCCATCTTCTGCAGAATGCTGCTGACATGGTTTTTAACCGTCTTCTCGCTAATAAACAGAAATTCGCCAATCATCTTGTTGCTCTTGCCCTCCGCCATCAGTCGGAGCACTTCCGCCTCACGGCGCGTTAGCGGGCTCTCTTCTGTTGCAATATATTTTACGCCTGGCTCCTTTGCGGCTGCCGCACCAGAAGCAACCCCCATCTCATCCAGGTATGTCATGCGGCGTAGCTGATTAATCAGCTTGCCCGTCACCTTGGGGTGAATATAGGAATGTCCGTGGTGTACGGAGCGGATCGCATTAATGAGCGACTCAGCCTCCATATCCTTCAGCAGGTACCCTGTCGCACCTTTGCGAAGCGTCTCAAAAACATAGCTTTCATCATCGTGAATCGATAGAATAATAACCTTAACGTCCGGGAACATCCCCTTCAGACGCTCTGTGGTGACAACCCCCGTCTCGATCGGCATGTTGATGTCCATGAGTACGATTTCTGGAATGGTGTGATTGCAGAATTCCAATACCTGTATGCCATCACCGCACTCGCCGATTACTTCTATATCGTTTTCCATATTAAGAATGCGCTTTAATCCTTCACGAAAAAGCTGATGGTCATCAGCCAATAGAATTTTAATCTTAGTGGAACTGCTAGCCGATATCTGGTTCATTACTCTCATTCTCCTTTCTATGTTCGGAAGTTGTTGGAATGTCTATTACAATCTTCGTTCCCTGCCCAGGTTTTGAGTCTATAACCATCCTTCCCTCGATCAATTCCACGCGCTCCCTCATGCCAACCAGGCCAAAATGGGAATTGCGGCTGGTAGGCTGATCGTCCAAGCCTACCAGAAAGCCATTCCCGTTATCCTGAATCGTCAATGTAATAAGCTGCGGGCTGTAATAGATATCCAGAGTCACATGGGAAGCGTTCGCATGTTTCAAAATATTGGAGAACGCTTCCTGTACCATCCGGTAGATGGCTGCCTCCATTGCAGAAGGCAGCCGAATTTCCTTCCCCGTCAGCTCGAATACGGTATGAACCCTGGACTTCTCCTCGAAGTCCTGGGCGAATTTACGCAGCGTAGGCACCAGACCAAGATCGTCTAGCGCCATTGGACGAAGGTTAAATATGATTTTTCTGATTTCCTCAAGTCCGGAACGCACCTGGCTCTTGAGATCCACCAGCTCATCTTGCACCAGCTCGAACTGTTGCTTGATAAGCATGCGCTCCGCAATCTCGGTACGCAGGACAATGTTCGCAAGCGACTGCGCTGGGCCGTCATGAATCTCCCTCGCAATGCGCTTTCGCTCCTCCTCCTGCGCCAATATAATTTTCAATCCCAGTAGCTGCCTGGTCTTGGCTGATTCAATAATGCGTGTAACCTGATTCAGATCCCCCGACAAATATTCCAGCACCACATTGATCTGGGAACCGATCATCTCCGCGCGCTCAATCGATTTCTCAACATTGCGCACCCGCTTCTGAAGGTCATCCCTGCGAGACTTCAAGTAATTTTCTTTCTCGCGATACACCATGAGATCCAATTGGATCTGAGTGGCCTTCTCGTAAGCGGACTTAATATCCTCTTCCTTATACCGTACGAAGTCTCGGCTGACTTCCGTCAGACGCATACGCGCACGCCGGTACTCCTGCTCCAATTGGTCTACCTTATCGATCGTCCGGACTGTCTCCTGAAGCACTTGTTCGAGCTCAGACTCTAGTGCTTCCAGCTCCGTTCGTGCCGATTCACATATTTCATAGATTTGATATTTGCTATCCTCCATGACTTGAATGGCATTCGAGATTACTCTGTTAATATCGACCGTAAGGTGATCCACTGCGGCTAGGCACTCCCCATCGAAAAAGGATATTCCTCTTTATCATACCACACTTTAGCCATACTCCGTCTAGCTATTCTATGGTAACTTTTTTGGCTTTCTCATCGTAGCCCACTTTGAAGCCCAGCTTTTCCGAGAACAACCGAACCGGAATTAGCGTTCTGCCATTACGCGTAAATGGCGCTACATCTGACGTGTTCCGTACGCCGTTCAGCATATAATCCTTCTGACCGATTGTCATCTCAATCATTTGACTTCCCCGCAGTACCGTTACCTTCCGGGTCTTCTCGTCGTAGAGCACCTCGGCACCCATCGCTTCCGAGACAAACCGCAGCGGCACGTAAGTTGAGCCTTGCTGAATCAGCGGCGCCGCCTCCAGCTTAATCCCCTTGCCGTTGACAGATGCTTGCGTGTTGCCAATATTCATAACGATTGACGCTCTTGCCGGCTCCTTCACATCTGCAGCTGTACGAAGAATAATATTATCAATCGCAATAGCTCCGGAAGGCGCCTTCTTGTCGCTGTTCTGATCAATCGTCACCACGTAAATGCGCTTCAGCTTGGCCGGGAATGCAATACCCGCGCTTCCCACGTCGATTTTGACGTTTTTCCAGCCATCCCAATTCAGTTCCTTCGCCACGTCCAGCAGATGGGTCTTGCCGCTTGCGTCAACCACTTCGGCCCTTACCCAGTTCTTGCTGTTATCGCTGTAAACGTCCATCGTCATCGAGGTTGGCGAGCCGGCAAGCGTTACACCATTGGTGCCGAATACCGCATAGGAGGCTCTTGTACCCGTTCCTGCCGAGAAGTCATAAGAAATCTGCAGACCGCGGCTTGTTTGATCCGGCAGGTCGCTAATGAGCTTCACGCCGCCCTTTGTCGCATCCGCAGGCGTCACCTGAGATGTGATGGCATAGCGGGAAACCTCGAAATCCTCGACGACAACCGCTTCTTCTCCTTTAACGAACGGAATCATCGCCCCGTACCCATCGTAGCTTCCGACTGCATAACCCGTCGTCGTTTTTTCATCTACGCTGTTAACAGTAATGGAACCGTTCTGATAAGTACCCTCGAAGCCAACAAATTCCCACTTCAAGGAATCGCCTGTCAGGTTGTACGTTTTGCCGTTTTTCAGCTTCACTGTAATCGGAACGCTCACCGAACTGCCAGGCGTCAGCATGCCGGCCGAAGTGTTGATTTTCATTGAGGCGATCTGATCCTGGCCAATGACCTCGACTTCGTACTTCGCTTCCAAATTACCCGATTTGGCTGTAAATGTGGTTTTGCCTATTTTGCTTGCCGTAAATGCGTTTTGTTCAAACTTGCCTACCGCAGCCGATGAAGTCCAAGTCAGCGTCGTCGGATCTACTGTAATTGGATTGTAGTATGTATCATAGGCACTTACCGCATATTTGGCTGTTTGGCCGAGCAACATAATGTTGGAGCCGTAGACGGACATGCCTCTGACCGTCCCTTGCGGAGCAGTTGTGAAGACGCCAATCCCGTTCGATACGGAGCGCTGTGAGCTCTCCTGCGTCGGATGAGCCAGCTGCAGATTCGTTGTACCCAGGGGACGCTCGGTCATCGTAGTCGAGCCGCCTCCATCCATATTAACGCCTTTGTGCACGCCTAGCTGCACCATAATCTGCTGGAGCTCTCTCAAGCTTAGTCCGGTATTGCTGCCGGATCTTTCGCTTGTAATCATGTACACCTTCGTTCCATCCTTCGAATAGCCGATCCCTGTACGGGATGTAAAGGATGAACCGCTTACACCTTGAATATCTCTGGAAAATGCAGACGCGGCCCCATTGTCGACAAGAAGCGTATGTCCGCCCACCAGCATTTGCAGAGTCGAAGTATCGACAGGCTGCTTAGTCGTCTGCGAGACAAGAGTATAATCCGATGCCACGGCCTGCCCCACCTGTACATTCGCTTTGATGAAAGCAGCAGCTTTGCCATGCCCGCGCAAAATATACCCGTCCGCCGGAACAGCTCCCGGAATCGGTTCATTATCGCTTATTTGCTCGACGATGCCATTACGAACCAGAACCTCGGTCGGTTTAGTTGCAGAATTTCTCGGTCTCTCCGCTCCGCCCCAAGCGCTTGTGTAGATGAACAGGTTGTCTACATGACTATAAGTCACGCCCGCAATCTCCGGTGTATAAGTCGATTGGTTGAGGCCTTCAATCGCGAACGTCTGGCCGTTCTCCGCAGTTACCGTTCCGCTGAAGGTAAACGCATCAATCATCGGCTTGCGGTCTGTCGTCATGGCAAACGCGTACATGCCATTCAGTTTCGATGGGCTGACCATCAACGTCCCGCTTGTGATTTGCGCTCCGAGCGGCGCTCCTTCATTCGCCATTACGAACACATCGCCGTTAATCCCTGCGACTGCTCCGCTTTCTTTTGTCATGTTCAAAATATTGTTTCGCTGTCCGACATTATTATTCCTGCCGCTCATGGCATTTAATGTTACATGCGGATTCGTCAGATCCACTTCAATGACATGCACATCGGTTTTGACAGCCTTATTGCTTCTGGTTGTATGCCAGACATAATCCATTCGCTTAGCACCCGCTGTAATGATCTGTGACTGCTTAAGCTTCAAAACAGGCGCTGCGGTTGCAGCTTCCGCCTGCGATAAGATAAAGGATGCTCCATTACCCGGAAGCAAGCCGGCTATAGGTTGCGCTAATAATACTCCGCTAACTGCAATAATGACGACTCTTCTACTCACTCTGCTCTTCTGCCGACCAAAGCTGTCTGATCGCTTGCTCATAATTCTAGCAACTCTCCCATCTCTATGTAACTACTTAGTATAGACTACAAGAATGGGATAAAAGTTCCGTCCATAAAAGACTGCTATCACTATTTCCCAAGCGATAGATATTAGCTATATACCTGCATCTTGAAGGGTAGTCAGCCAAAAGAATTAGCTCTTGTGACAAAAATAGGACCTTATACCCGGAGGTTATTTCCCGCCGAGCAAAGGTCCTATTTTATCTGTTTTATTGGCTCAAAAATTCCGCTTTCTCCAGCAAACGCATAATCATAACTGCGCCTTCTGCCCTCGAAGCGTTCGTCGCCGGGCTAAGCGTTGTGTTTGTTTTGCCGTTGATAATGCCCAGGTACACAGCCTCCGCCATATTGGTCTTCGCATAGGCGCTTACCTTGCTGCGGTCTGTATACTTCTGGAGATAGGAGTCTGCCGAGCTCGGCAAGCTTACGCTCATGCCGGCTACCTTCGCCGCTCGCATCATCATTGCCGCCATTTCCTGACGCGTAATGAAATTGTTTGGCTTAAAGGCCGTACTGCTCGTACCATTGACGATACCTGCCGAAGCCGCTGCGCCAATGTAAGCGCCCATGACCGTGTCCGCATTCACATCCTTGAACTTGGCTACTGCCGCACGGTTGCCAGCTAAGCCCAGCCCTTTCGCAATATACGTAGCGAATTCACCGCGTGTAATCGGCTTGTCCGGCTCATAGGCGGTAGCAGTACGTCCTTCAACGATGAACTTGCGCGCCATCATTTGAACCGTATCGGACGACCAATGTTTGCCCATATCACTGAAGCTCTTGGTGTTCCGCACGAGCGCATAGGCGCTGTTGCCTTTTCGCTTGAATGTTGCTTTTGTCGAACCGCCTTCTTGCTTGAAGGTAGTAGGCACATAGGATAGCGTACCTGTAATCGAATCCAGCCACACAACCGCCGACTGGCTTTCATTCACGCTTGCAGATGTCTTAAGTGTCCTGGAGACATACCCGCTATAGTTAGTTACTTCCTGCTTATTGGAGCCGTTCACGACCCATATTTCAAAGTTAAGCGGACCGGCGATAATCGATGCGCTGGAGCTGTTCAAAGCTGTGGTCAGCGCTTGTGTCTTGGAAGAGTTCCCTTTGTCGATCGCCATCAACAGATGGTTAGTTGATCCGCTGCCGTTCAGCGCTCTGGACAGCTCCGTGAAGTTCAGTGTCTTCAGCGGAAGCTCGAACGTCGCATCTCCATGCTGGACAACAAATGTAACGTCTCCGCCTTGCCTGTTTGCCATCTCGAGTGCCACGATTGGTACGGCAACTAGCGCTGCGTTCTCATAATCCGGTACTTTGAAGACAATTCGAGGACTTGTTAAGCCTGCATCTCTGGAAGTCGTAACAGCCGCGATAAACTTCTCGCTGACCAATGTATAACGATTGGCTGATACGCCTGCTGGAGAAGTATCGTTGGTGATCGAGGAAGCGGATGGCAAGATTCCGACACCGCCGCCATCGGCAGCCTCGTAATCGCCAGTCAAGCTATCCAGGATCGTCGTCTGATTCGCAACATTGGCGTTATTGAAAACATTGACTGTATTGCCCGAGATGGAACGGAGTCCGTTGGAGTTGCTTAAATACGTCACTTCCGTTTTTTCGCCCACTTTGGCTGCGGTATCGAGTGTCAAGATGACCGTACTTCCCTCCACTTTGACACCTGTCACCAGCCGAACCAAATCTTTAACTCTTACCACAAAGAAACTATTCGACGGCACGTATGACGGATCTAGTGTCTCGCTAAAGGAAATCGTGAGCTGATTGCCTTTCAGGATAGCGCCAATCATCGAGATGCTTCCCGTACTGCCTCCGCCTGTTCCACTAGTAATCGACAAGCTATTGAAGGACGCTGCAGCGTTGCCGTATATATCCTTCGTAGTGCTGCTGCTGCCGTAATAGGAAACTCGCATCGTCGAAGGATTCGAGATGGTGGAGCTCAATGTCAAGATGACCGAATCTCCGGACAACGTGATGTTAGTTATGGATTTCGTCTGGCTGTCAGCTTGCACGCTGAATTGGAACGCACCCGGCGTTGATGTTGTATTCAGCGACCGATTGTAACGGATCGATACCATGTTGCCTGAAGCCGACACGCTCTGTATCTGCGGAGCGCCTGTCGTGCCTCCTGTGCCGCCTCCGCCACTGCTTCCCGAATTCGCCAGGTAGTTGCTGAAGGATGTGACATGGTTGCCGGATATGCCGATAAGCGGATAGCTGATCGGGCTATAAGAAATATGCACCTGTTGTCCACTTGGAATCGAGCTGAACAGGTTCAATGTAATGGTATTGCCGTTTTGCGTTAATGTATTGGCGCTATAGTTGACCCCGCCCACGGTAATCGTGAACTGGCTGTATGCGTAGGCATGCGGCTTCATCAGTTCCTCGCTGAATCTCAGCGTAACCGTCGTTCCCGATGCCGTAGCACTAGAGATGACAGGGCTCGTATTTGAAGCACCATTTGAGATATCAACATTGTTTAAAGTATCCGCCGCATTGTCCGACAAATCGCGGATTTGCGGATTGCCTGGCTTCGTGTAAGACAACGTCACCTTTTGATTAGCAGACACGTTGCTCGCCAAGGATACAAATACGATATTCCCTTCAATCTTCACAGCCGTTACGTTCCGCGGCAATCCCGCTACTGTAACGTAGAAGCTGGCCGCAGACGGCTTTAAGCTTTCTTTCAACGGCTCATTGTAGATCAGACGAATCGTCGATCCGCTTACTTCGGTTCTAGAGATTGAAGGCGGCGTTGTATCCGCGCCTCTCGTCAAGAAGGTCCACTGGTATTCATTCAGAATACCCGCGAATTCATTGCCCGCCAAGTCTGTGACGGCACCCTCGTCGATGTTTACGAAGTAACGTGTATCCAGTGACAACGCGAATCTGCCGGGATTAATGATTATGCTTTTATTGTCTTCCGGATCAATAGAGTAGGTCGCAACAATCGTGCGGTAGCCTTCCTGAACCTTAGTAATAAATTTAATTTGTTTGGACGAATTCGATGACACCATAATTGGCTTATCGAAAGTCGCTCTGAATGTATCGTTGATCTCCACTACGCTTGAATTGTTCGCAGGCGTCAGGCTGACTATGTTCGGCTTCTTATCATCTTGTGTCGCCATAAAGGACCAGCCGCTGGAACCGGAGATGCCCGGGAAGAAATTGCCCGCCCCGTCTCTAATCGCACGGCTGCCGATTGTGACGTAGTATCTCGTGTTATTGACAAAGGACTTGGCCGCATCGCTGGAGGATACATGGCTCGTCGCGTCAATCGTCAACTCCTTTGTCCCTGCGCCTTTCACGCGTGTAGAAGTGATTGGAATGGAACGGAAGATCGTGCCGCTATTGGCATGTCGAATCTCAATATCGCCACTGTTTAAGTATACTTCTTTATTAAAGGTTAACGTTAGCTTGCCGTTCAAGCTCGTCAATGTGCCGCCTCTGGTTGGCGAATAAGTTGTCACATTCGGAGGTGTAGTATCATTGCCATATCCGGTCGTGAAATTCCATACGGTTGCGGAGCTTATGCCATAGAACCATTGACTGGCGTTAGGGCTAGGCCTGGAGAATGCACCGGGCTCGATCCAAACGTAATAAGGCGTATTCGGTGCCAAGGTATTCGGTTTAATCGTAACGGAGTTGAAATCCACTTTAACCGAACTGGATGTCGCCAATATGCGTTGTGCCGCCACGTTGTCGCTTACTCTGCGAATTTCAATGTATTTATTCGTATTAGCCTGAATTTGCTGGTCGAAGCGAATGATCAGCTCTGCCCCAGTAGTTGGTACGAGAGTAGCGTTTTTTGCAGGAACAAAAGGATTGCTGCTTGCCAGATTGACAGGCGCTGTCCCCGTTGTGAATGTCCAAGTCATGCCGGCAAAGGTGTTGCCCGACGAATCCTGGAAGTTACTGCCGGAAATACGCACGCGATAAGTCGTTTTAGGCATAAGAGCCCCATCTGGCGTGATTGTGATATAAGATGTCCCGCTGCCTGTCACACTGGAAGATGTCACAGGAATATAGCGATTATCCTCCGTTGATTCCAGCACAATGTCTCCGCTTGCCGCATAGACAGGCTTGCTGAAGGATATTGTAATTGGACTCGTTATGGAGGCATTATCGCCCTCCGGACTCCGGTATGTATACTGCGGTTTCGTGTTGTCTTCCACAATCACCGTACGGAAGCGCCACGTAGTTGCATCCTGAACCCCTAAATAAGACGCTCCATTGGAGTCGTTGACAAAAGCGCCTTGGTCGATCAATACATAATATTCGGTATTCAGCTCGAACCTGCCTCCGATTGAACTGAGAGATGGGGTAATCGTCGCTTGATTGCCGGATATCGATACTCTGCCGCTTGTGGCGCCGATCGTCTCGACCAGAGTGTTGTTTTCTGTTTTGTATATGTAAATGCTTGTTGAAGAAGCGCCTAGCTTGACATTTTCGTCGAAGGTCAGGCGCAAGCTCGTGCGCAGCGGCACATTGTCCAAATTTTTAGCGGGGAAGAAGCTTGTGACAATTGGACCTCCCGGCGCTGCCGTAACGGTCTCCGATGATGACCAGCCTGGCAAAGCGAATTGAAGCAGCATAGCAATAGATAGCAATAAGGACAACTTGCGCATACGATACATAATGTTCACTCCTCAAATATACACTCGTACCTTATTTTTCGGTACGAACGCATGAAAATGTTAGGTTCGCACACTTTTTTGTGTCGATAGCCCTATAGTCATAACAAAAACAAAAGCCGTTTCACCCATCAGTACAAGATGACGGGTAAAACGGCTTTTAGGTTGCGCGCATAAGCGCTATTATTTTCCAAACGTTTATTGGCCAGCTCCAGCTTTCAGCAACTCAGCCTTATCTACGCGCTCCCAAGGAAGATCCACGTCTGTACGTCCAAAGTGGCCGTAAGCTGCTGTTTGAGCGTAGATTGGACGACGAAGGTCCAGCATCTTGATGATGCCGGCAGGACGAAGGTCAAAGTTGCTGGTGATCAGCTCAACCAGCTTCTCTTCAGACACTTTGCCTGTACCATACGTATCTACATTAATGGAAACCGGCTGTGCTACGCCAATAGCGTAAGCAAGCTGGATTTCGCATTTGTCAGCCAGACCTGCTGCAACGATGTTTTTCGCCACGTAGCGAGCTGCGTAGGCAGCGGAACGGTCGACTTTTGTAGGATCCTTGCCGGAGAATGCGCCGCCGCCATGACGAGCGTAGCCACCGTAAGTATCAACGATGATTTTACGGCCTGTAAGACCGGCATCGCCTTGAGGACCGCCGATAACGAAACGGCCAGTAGGGTTGATGAAGTATTTAGTTTGCTCATCGAGCCACTCAACCGGAACAACGGGCTTAATGACATGCTCCATAATATCGCTTTGGATTTGCTCAAGCGTCACTTCTTCCGCATGTTGAGTCGACACAACGATGGTATCTACACGAACTGGCTTGCCATCAACGTATTCGATGGTCACTTGCGTCTTACCGTCTGGACGGAGGTAAGCAAGCGTCTCGTTCTTACGTACTTCGGACAAGCGGCGTGCAATACGGTGCGACAAAGCGATTGGCAATGGCATCAGCTCAGGCGTCTCGTTTGTAGCGAAACCGAACATCAGGCCTTGGTCGCCTGCACCGATATCTTCATTCTCTTGCTTCATGTCCTTGCCATCGCGAGTCTCAAGCGCAGCGTTAACGCCTTGAGCAATGTCAGCCGACTGCTCGTTCAACGAAGTCAGAACGGCACAAGTGCTGGAGTCGAAGCCATACTTCGCGCGTGTATAGCCAATTTCCTTAATCGTACGGCGAGCGATCGCCGAAATATCAATATAATCCGCACGGCTGCTAATTTCGCCAATAACGAGCACGAGGCCAGTCGCTACCGAAACTTCGCACGCAACGCGCGCATTAGGGTCTGCTTCCAGGAATGCATCAAGAACGGCGTCCGAGATTTGGTCACAAATCTTATCCGGGTGCCCTTCCGTAACTGATTCCGATGTGAATAAGTGGCGTCCTTTAACCGACATCCATATCAACCTCCTACAACCTTAGTATTGAATAAGTGCCATTGTTCTACACAAAAAATGAACCTTTTCCACGAAGGAAAAGGTTGTTAGACAACTCTTCTTCTAAAAATTTATGATACCGAAAATGTCGCTTGGTGTCAATGGACGCCTCATTTGCCAATTATAACTGGAAGCCGCCGCCCATCACTTGTTCAGCCTGTGCGACAAGACGGCGGGTGATCTCTCCGCCTACTGAACCGGCTTGACGAGTCGAAAGTCTTGACCAGTGTACGCTGCCGCTTTGGCCGGATACGGCGCCTAGTTCGCCTGCAAACTCAGTATCCGCACCATTCGACGAGTATCCGCCTGTCATCAGACCGAATTCAGCAGCAATTTCGTATTTCATTTGGTTAAGTGCGGCTTTACAGTTTGGAACAACCACTTTATTGGAACGACTCATTATCATGCACCTCCGTGAGGAATTGATTACACCTCTATTGTGCATTCTTGTTCACCGCCTCAAGCGTATAACTTAATGGAACTTGGTGAAATTTATAGCATGTAAGGGAGAAATATAGGGGTAGTTGTTATAAAAAAAGCTATCCCAAACGTTTCGTTTGGGATAGCTTGCGGAACTTAACCTCATTATTTGATTGTATAATTGCCCTTTACCAGAACGGTCAAAACATTTGTCTCATTGGGATGGCCTTTAATACCGCGGCCCTCGCGCGGGAACCATATCAAGTGGTTCGTCGGCACGTCTTTGCCGCTCTTAATATCTACGCCACCTGTCAGATCTGAGATCCCATTCGTATCGGAGCTATAAGCTACAGCTTTACCTACGCGGACGACCACTTCAGCACCGGCCGAAGCCATCAATGTTTTGCCTACAGGCACTTCTACGACCTCCAGTTTGACGCTTCCGCCGGTTTCCCCAGAGTTACCGCCATTGTTGCCTGTGTTTCCGCCACCGTTCAGCTTGGCGATCTGTTCGTCTACGTAACTCTTGGTTACCACAGGATCTTCAATCGTGCCCGGCGTAACGGCTGAGTTCGCTTCGAGAGGTTTGGCCAATACCATTCCGGCCCAGACACCCGCTGTCACTAACACAGCAGCGCCCATTACTTTCAACATCTTCTGTTTCACTCTAGAAGTCTCCTCTCCGTCTAGTATCCTCTAGATAATAGGATACTAGATTTCAGGGGGATTGGGTAGTTAATCGTTTACTGTACCCCATTGCATGTTTTGCGATGCAATCAATGTTTTGAAGCCTTGGAACGAGTCATAGATGTTGATGGTGAAACCTTTTGCGTACTCATTCTTGTGAGTAACCAGTTGGTTCTGGAATACGAACTCTTTTTGCAGCTTCTTACCCACTACTAGTTCGTCTTTATTATTATCTTTGCCAAGTGTCAATTCTTTCGTAAATGCAATATCATTATAATCGTTATCCACAAATTCAAATATCAACTTATGCTCCTCGGCAAATGCTCGGTCTGCATCTTCTGATTCAACGAGATCATACTCAAAAGAAACTTTTACGCTATCTATCGCATAGCCATCAGATGCATGCATCGTAGCTACAACATAACGAATATCTAAAGCATTATTCATAAATCCGATTTTCTTCAGATTTTTTTGTACCGCAATTTCTTTAATCGCATAATCCGTAAATACAGGCTTCACTACAGCAGAACCCGCATCATTTGCCAGCTTGAAGGATTCACCAAAGTAAAATGAGATTGTCTCTTTCTCAAAATTTCTTGGCACTTTCGTCCATGCAGAAATAACTACCTTCCCATTTGGCATGACTTTTTCTTTATATTCACTGAAAGTTAGATCAATAATAGAATCATTCTGGTTCTGAATGTAACCAGCTAATTGTGCCGGATTAATGGCTCTGCGTTCCTTATTCGTATATTCCACTTCTGCATAGAAGAAATCACTGCTAGTTCCACTGTACAAGGCCGATTTCACAAATCGTACTTCAGCACGTTTGCCTAGACTTGTAATGTTATATGCTTCATTGCTGCCTAGCTCCTTAGCTTGAGTAGGAGACTCAACTGAGAAGATATGGATTTGTTTTTCATTTTTCTTTTCCGCGTCCGTCTCAAGCATTACAAATTCTATTTTGCTTATAACTTGCGTATAAGGAACTTCTGTGTAGGCTACTACTTTATAGCTTTGATTAGGACCTACAGTAGTTACATCATCCAATACAACAATTGTAGATTTGCTCGGATCAATCTTAACACCGTCTACAATAAAATGTCCGCCAAGCAGAAGCTTCGATTTCGCTTGCGCTGTTGTATTCTTCAACGTAAATTCTGCTACGACCAGATCTGTCAGATCGTTTGGCGTACGTTGAATCGATTCTTGTCTTACTTCATAGCCATTGTATTGTGCAACTGCGCTGCTTTGCTCGCCTGTTGCTGTTTTCACAGCTACCGCAAAATTGCTTAGGAAGCTGCTCTTGCTATCCTCTCCGCCATTCTTATAGAACACAACAATCTCACTGGTTTTCAGAATGCTGCTGCTCGGAATTTGTCCAGAAAGCTGAATGGATTGTTTAATCTTCGGAAGAAGAACAACTTCAGCATCAGAATCTCTAGTTAACGGGTACAGATAACCTTCTTTTGTTTTCAGATAAAACTCTAATGCAGGCAAAGGCAGTTTCGTGGAGCCTGTATTTTCCAGTACGAATTGAGTCGACAGCTGTTCGTGATTAGCTGCCAAGCTAACAAAGCTATCTCCTGCTGTAATATTAAGGGTGTTACCGCCCAGATACAAAGCCTTTGTTACGTTTGGTTTAACAGCGACCGTTGGCTTTAGTGCTGGAAGATCGAAAACTCCAATTGGCAAGTTTGTTTTGCTCTGCTCCTCCGTTGTAGACAATACTAAGGAGAATTTGCTTGAAAGATTTTTCAAAGGAATAGCTACAGAGAGTGTAATCATCTTGGTTTCACGAGCTTTAAGCGTAATATTAGACGTGTTTTTGTCGAATGCAAATACGCTTCCACCATCGATTTGCGCAAAGTAGTTCACAGGAGTCAGGTCCACGGAACTTAATGATAAATTCTCAATCGAATAATCTACTGTCAAATAGCCGTATTGGCTGTCCTTGTAAAGCGTATATTGCTTCACTTGTCCCTTAAGCTTGTTATTGCCAAATAACATTTCCCTCACGCCATATGAAGCGGTAGCTCCCGTTCCCGAAGCGTTAAGAGTGCCTAATTTGCTCTCATAATTGGAGCTGGAGAAATCCCATTTGATTAAATCAATGCTTAAATCAGCAAGCTTGGTTTGGTTATCCACCGAGGCATAATATGTAAGATAAGTAGTTCCCTTCGATGGTGCAGTTACCTTAGTTTTATCCGCTTCCTTTAATTTGGTCGGATATGTTTTTCCAGACTTGGATTTAATTTTTGCCCAATAATCAAGCAACTGCAAACTGCTAGATGAATCATTTTGAATGGCAACCGTAAAAGCTGCTAGTTTCCCTTGTTCTTGCGTAACGAGCTGTGCGTCATAGAGTATAGCTTGGACGTTAGAGGCGATAGTTGCTGTTGGTTTCTTCGATGCCGCAGTAGCTGCTGCTTCAATGCGATTATTCGGTGCAATCGTATATCCAATCAGCAGACTAAGCACTAAACATAGCTGTATAACTCGACTGCGCTTCTGAAAATAATGACTCAATGAGACCCCTCCTAATCTTGGTATTAGATTAGACGCATTAGCCAATTATTTTGTTGCGTTCTTTAAGAGTAATTTATTGAAAATAATAGAAAGAACCCCTTGGCATATGCCAAGGGGTTCTTTCGTGTAGTTGTTAAGTCTTAGTCAACAACTTTAACTACGATGATGTAGTGTTTGTCAGCGATTTTCAGTGTCAGAGTAGCTTCACCTTTAACGCCGATGCTCAGATCGTTGTCTACTACAGTCAGGTCAGAAGAGATAACTTGAACTTTAGTAGCATCCAGTGTAGGGATGATTTGAACTTTGTCACCGTATTGGTTGTAACCAACGAACACGCCGCCGTCAGCATCAGTACCGAACAATTTAGTAGTCAAGCTGTCGCCTGCTTTAACTGTTACAGCATTGTTGTTTTGGGCAACAGTGGATAGTGCTGGAGTAGTGTTAACTACTGTGAAGCCGATAGTTGCAACACGAGCGCTGTTTACTTTAACAACAACATTCTCGGATCCAACTTTAGCGCTTGTTACTGTTTGACCAGCAACAGTTACTGCACCGCCAGTAGCGTCTGCATCTTCAAGAGCTACACCAGTGTTTACAACGGAAATGTAGTTGCCATTAACGTCTTTTTCGTAAACAGTGATTGTAGTGTTTGTAGGACCTTTACGCTTTTTGTCAGCTGTGTCAATGTTCAGGTCAAGAGCAGTGTCACCAGCAACAGCAGCGTAACCAGCGAAGTTTCCAGCTTTCACAAGGGAAACAGAGATAGTTCTTTCCATGGAGCCGTATTTCACTTTCAGGGAACCGGAAAGTGCTTCAGCGTCGTCTGCGGAATAAGGATTCAGAACAATGTCAGCTTTACCGTCAACGATACCAACTGTTTGTACAATGTCTTTAGCAACGTTGTCAGCCAGTTTGTCTCTGTTGATGGTATAAGTGATTTCTGTTACTTCTGGAGCTGTTGGTTTGAATGTGTTGCCGTATTGGTCAAGAACTTCGAATTTAATAGTTTGAGCAATACCCGATTTGATAACCAGTTTCGAGTTAGCTGCATCAACTTTGATAGAAGTTGCTTTAGCTGCTGCTTTAACAGTGATTGTTACGGATTTGGAGATTTTCTTGTCGTCGCCGCCATCAGCAGTCAGAACTACTGTTGCAGTACCAGCGCTTACTGGAGTTACCAGGCCAGCTTGGTCAACAACTACAACTGTTGGGTTAAGCGATCTGAAAGAAGCTGTGTATTGACCTGCGTCAACCACGTTGTTGCTTTGGTCAAGAACTTGGAAGCTCAGTACGCCAGTGTCACCAGCGAAGATATCAAGCTTTTGGTCATCAATGTTGCCGATGCCTACTTTACCAAAAGAAGTTACTTGGGAAAGAGTTTCTTTAACGTTGATGATTGTGTTGCCAGTTTCGAAATCAGTGTTGTTCAGTTTAACGTTAACAACTGCGTAGCCAACCTCAACTGCTTCCAGATCACTTGCAACTTTATTAGTGTCGGAAGTTTCAATAGTCAGGTCGCCAGGGATGCTGTAGTTAGCTGTAATGTCGTTGCCGTTAGCATCTTTAATTACAACTGGAACGTCAGATCCTTTAGCAACTGTTGTGCGAGCAAAACCAATGCTTGCTGCTGCTTGAGCAACATACTTGAACTCTTTGGAAGTCAGGTCAAGCGTGTAGTCGCCAGATTTAGTTTTCAGGCTGTTCACTTCTACAACGTACTCTTTATCGTTTGCAAGAGTGTCGATCAAAGTCAAAGTAACTTTGTCGCCTTCAACTGCTACTTTATCGATAACTTTGATTGCGTATTGGTTGCCTTTTTCATGTACAGTGAAGTTTGTAGCTTTAGCAGCGCCAACTTCAGTGTTGAAATCAAGAACTACAGTAGCACGGCTAGGAGCGATTGCAGAGTCAAGAACCAGCTCTTTAACTTCAAAGCCTTTCAGACCCAGGATCGTGCCCAGTTTCTTGCCAGTGCCAGTAACTTCAGTGTTCAGAGCTGTTACGATAACTTCGTAAGTAGCGCCACGAAGAGCGTTAGCAGCGAAGTCAGTGCCTTCAGCAACCAGTTTCTTTTCAACTGCTAGTTTAGGAACGTCGTCGTATTCAGCTTCGATTTTCAGAGCGCGAAGAACGACAGCTGCGAAATGTTGGTTAGTCAGTGGAGCGTTGTAACCAAAAGTAGTTTCGCTTTTACCGATCATCAGGCCTTCTTCTTTAGCCCACGAGATGAAACCATCGTAGAACGAGTTAGTTACATCTGTGAAACCGTGAGTGTTAGCATGCTCGGAAGCAGCTTTCTCTACGCCCAGAAGACGGGACAGCAGAACTGTCAGATCTTCACGTTTCCATTCTTTGTCTTCGTTAAGGTTTCCTTCAAGGTTACCTTTGATAACACCGATTTCTTGCAGATACTCACCAGCAGATTGTTTCTCTGCTGCGGATGCTACAGCTGCGAACATGGAGAATACCATTGCGATCGCAACTAACAGGGATAAACTTTTCTTCATAACCTTTTTTTCTCCTCCTCTAAATTGCTTCGGTTGTTGAGAGTTTTGATTGGATAATGAATTGCTCGTTTCCCTCATAGCCGATTCACCCCCTTCCCAGAGTAGAGCAGTAATTTGTATAAATGATGTCTACGCATGATCAACCCTATGTAATCTCATGTCGTAGAAACTTGTAAACCATGAAAGAATAGATGCTAGACTAGCTGCATCACTATAACATTATACAATGGGCTACTCGTACCGTAAAGAGGAACTTGTGAATTCATTCCATTTAAAATCGTAGCGGCCTCTCGACAACGTCATGTATTTAAACGTTTGTCGGAGTGAAAAGTTGCGATTCGTTCAGAAAAACTTTTCCGAGTTTTTTCTTAGACAAGCCGCGTCCTTAGCACGTTGTTAGTATAGCTTGTTCTATTCATGGAGTCGATGCAAAAGATTTTCCATGGATAAAAATGCTCTCTATAATTCTCGTACAAGCTCTATCGCGCATCATTGCTGAAAATTTTCGTAACTTTATACAAAAGAGGGATCGGCTCAACGCCAACCCCTCTTCCAACCCAGTCATTAATTGTATATCTTAGGCAACTTCTTCATATCGTTCATCACACGTGCCATAATAATGGCTGCATCGCTGCGAAGGAGTCTTGCTTTCGGATCGAACACAGATCCTTCTTTCGGGTTCTCCGGGTTAATGAGTTTGCCTTGAATGAAATTCTTCTTTTGAATTGCAAGCACCGCCGGGATGGAGTAGAAATCGAAAGTACCGGAATCCTTAAAAATTTTATCTAGCGACTTCTTCGCTTTCGTCGCATCTGGCTCCATCTTCAGTTGAAGCGCTCTGGCAAGTATGACCGCCGCTTCCTGGCGCGTCAGCTCTACATCCTCATCGAAGAAGCCAGGACGCTTGCCGTTGACGATACCTGCCCTTGCAGCCGTCTCAATATAACGGTAGTCATAGATCGAGCTGGACTGATTTGCATTTGTGATCGTCTCCGGGTAATAGGAGAAGTGCAGATCTCCCTTGTAATTCAACGGCAGATCCATTGCTCTCACGATCATGCGAGTGAACTCGCCGCGTGTAACGTAGCGGTCTCCGCCAAACATGCCTACCGGATCAATTGCATTCATAATGCCCTTTGCAAAGATCGCTTCCATCGCTTCACGAGCGTAAGGATGGTCGGTAATGTCGTTAAATCCGCGCGTCAGCTTAACGGCTACATAATAGCCGAATTTCGTAAACGGAACAGTAATGGTGCGTTTCTTCTCGTCTACAACACCGCCGATGTTCTCCCACTTGCTGTTATATGGGTCAAAGCGGAATACCGTAATTGTCGTGCCTGCGCTTTGTACGACATTGGTGTCATAGGTTAGCGTTAGGGAGCCTGGTGCGCTTGGTACCAATTCACGATCGAATTGTCCCCAGCGAGCAGCAAAATTATCGGTATACTTGTTCAGCAAGTTCGGGAATGGGAACGGATCTTGTCCCGTCGTAATCGGATCGTAAGCCGGGCTTGTCGGATCCGGATTATCAGCTAAACCACCATCAATCCAGTAGAGAGGGCTTGCTTTGATGAATTGTCTCGCTTCATCCTGGAAGCGATAGCCGATATGCAAGTTGCCTGCAGCTTGGCTGGTCGCCGAGTAGTTCGGCGGCTGGCCCTCGTACAGATGCCTGTCTACAATTCCATCATTCGGATTCGCAATAGCAAACAATAAATCATTTCCATTGTATACTTGCGTTGCATGACCAGTCGACGCGTTATATTCCGGTCTGATCAATTGCGTGTTTTTGCTGAAGGTCAACGTCAACGAATTATTAAACAATTTGTGCGATGAAGCCATGGTCTCCATCATTTGTGCGCCAGGAATGTTCGTCGGCACATATTTGACGGTCAGCTCTTGCTTGATTGTATCCTCGCCGCGCGTAATCGTGAACGGAATTTTGGTATCCCTGCCCGCTCTTAAATCCTTGACTACTGCTCGGTAGGCTTCAATATAAGTCGTTCCGCCTCCATTAGCGCCATAATCAACGAAAGTAACCGGCTCTGCTTTTTGCTTCCCTACCGTAATCGAATCGGCGCCTGGGGAGCTGATAATAACTTCAACAAAATTTCTGTTCGTCACCAGTTCTTCTTTCACTGGCGATTTGATGCTGTACGGGATGGAAATTGGATTGATTTCCAGACGGTATGTGGCACGCGGGCCATTCACCCCGGCATTAAACACCGTAATCACGTATACCAAGGAACTGCCATCCTCTGGCATCACCTGGTTATTAATCGTAAAGAAGAAGTCCTGCGCATTCACATCATAATAGAATTGCACGGCTGCATCAGGAGTGGATGGATTCTCACCAGCACCGTTAATCACATGATGGGCACTCCCCGGGGTTCCGTCAACCGTAATGATATTGCGATCTTTATCCGCCATCTTGAATTGCTTCGTCAAATTCCAATTAATCGGGCTTTTCCAGTTTGGCGAATCGATGGTCACAATGTAATCTTGCGGGTTCGACAATCTGGACGAACTTACATTGGACTGAACATTACCAGAAACCGTACCCAGATCTACGAAGTCAAATGTGCCGTACACATCGAAATATGCTTCTCTCGTCGTGTAAACGGAACCTTGCTTATTGAAATTGGAATCAGCGGATACCGGCGGCCATTGTCCCTGCGTAAACGGATAGACACCGTCTGTATTTGGAGATGGAATCGTTGGCAGGTTCGTTGGCACGATGCTGAATCTTAGCGTGTATTCATAGTTATTGCTCTTGGATGCAAAAACGAATTTAATGTTGTTGTCGCCGGCTTTGTTCAAGATGCCTGCAATCAATTGCTGCGTCGCATCAACATTAAAATTTTTCGGCTGGAATTTGGTTACCGAACCTGGTTGTTGCTCCAACTCAACGGCAACGTTGTTAATATACAGGAATACAGACTGATCTGCTCCGGAATACTTAATTTCGCCATCATTGACTACATTGAACAATTGGCCCTTCAAGAAGCCCAACTGATTGAGCAGGCTTGCCGGTGTTCCATTCACTGTATCGAATTTGACATCCATTCCATCCACGATAGAATCGAATTTCATATATGGTCCGTACAGCAAACGCGCAATGATGTTTTTCGTCTCGCTGGATGCCTTATTGTGATCCAGCTTGAACGTAATCGTATTTGAACCCGATGTAGGCAGTTTTTGAACCTCTACAAAAACGCGAAGGAACGAAACTTGCTCATTATTCACAGTCTGGGTTACAACTTGTCCCAGAGGCCTTGTGCCAGACTCGCCAACAAGCTTGTAGCTAAGTGCTGTTGATGCCGGTACGGTACCTACCAGAATGTTGCCTACTAACGTATTAAGCTGAGACAGATCTTGCCCAACAACGGAGCTGTAGTTGCCGATCAAGAGCTCTACGCCCATCGGCACCGAATATACATCTACGCCGCCGCTTGGAATATCTGTGCTTTGCAGGCTCAGTACTCGGCTAATGTCTTTAGCACGCACCATATTGGTATTGCCAGTAATGGCTTCTGTCATGGAGCCGTCGAAGCCCGTCAAATAGTTAACATCGTAGATATAAGCTTTTGTATTGTCTCTGAGCGTAAAGTCCATCCAAGTCGACCAATCGAACTGGGTCAGGTTTGGTGCTTTAAAACGAATGCTGTTCTTCGCATCAAATGCCAGTGTTGGCATATCGTATGAGAAATCAACCGTGATGAACTTGGTCGTATTATCAATAGTAGTCGGTGAAATGGATATAGATGTCGGATTTCGGTCCGTCGCTACGCCTTGAATACTCATAGCAAGCAGTGCTGTTAGAGCGTTTTTAAATGCCGCTGGATCTGTTGTCGGAATCTTGTTGTTCACATTGTTGTTCAAGTCATGCAGGGGCAATGGAATAATAGCGGTACCGGATACTTTAATGCCCGTTCCTGCATTAGTCGAGAAATCGGTATTGTTTTGCAAATTCGATTCTTTTGAAGGGTTCGCGCTGTCGCTAATCTTAAGATTATAGTATGTAACCTCGCCATTATAGAAAGCCACTTGACGTGTAGTTTCTACAATTTGTCCGCCGTTATGCACTTTAAACTTGATGTTGTTGATGCCCTTGTCAATGGTTAATTGCGATGTGCTGAACCGGTTATTGTTATTGCCGGTCGACACGTTAAAGTCGTAGCTGCGTCCATTGATATCGATGGTTACTTTTGTCGCATTAGGCGCGCGGCCGGTAATGACGATCTGGCCTTGCTGCGTAATATTCGGAGCTGTGGAATAGAGCATGGTAGGCTCTGTTTCCTTCATATCATAATCCTGATTCTCGAAGGTTACTTTAAGGTCGTACAGCATCGGATTATCACGGTATTCGATGTAGATCGATTCCGAGACGATCGATGTGCCTGCAATGCCTTTCAATGTGATCTTGTTCATGCCTGGGAACAGAATAAGGCTATTAATGCTAATCCGGTTATCGCCTGTCGTGGAGATTCCCGTCGTAATTTCTTCAGTTGTATTCAGTACTTCCTCTAGTCCAGTGGACGTCACTTGCTTGACATTGTAGCTGATGGAGCTGCCGACAACGCCGTTGATTGTACCGTCAATCTGAATCGTCTTCGTTGATACGATTCTTGCATTGGCTCTTGTATCATTCTCATTCGGGAACAAGAAATACGCTCCCGCAGCGTTTGCCGTTTGCGGCGCCATGTAGGTTGGCAGCAACGTCACGATAAGCGCAAACGTCAAAAGTAGGGCTAGTGTTCTTTTCAAAACGGTGTTCCTCCTTTATGCATCTCTGTTCTTATGCTGCGCGTAAGTCAGCTGGACCACTTGGATCATCTTGAGATAGGGCTATAGTCATTGGATAGCTTGTCCATAGGATGATGACTGACTTATAAATCGTTCCTCCCTTTTCCTCCATAGTCAGATATTCTCTCTTCCTGTTATAGACGCACTGATCCAAGAAAAGTTCTGTATGTATTTTATCGGCGATTAAAACTCAGATGTTTAGACAAGCTGGTAAATTACTGGCGCAATTAGGCTAATACTCCTAGAGTACAGGTATCCGTGCATATAAAAAGCCCTGTATCCCGATGGATACAGGGCCCTATGTGTATAAGTGCGAAAATTACTTGCCGCGCGATTGCTGTGTATCCACCTTCGCTATGCGAACGCCGATACGAGCCAGGAAATTGATAAGCGGACGCCTCGTCTTGTCGACGATGCCCGTCACTTCGGCACCAATCTGCAACAAGAACATCAGCAGGCATATAACGCCGAAGGTAATCCAGTTGGCCGCGCTTGATTGTACGACAGCGGACTGAACAATAGCCAGGACGCCAAAGATCGCGGCAACTCCCCAAATGATCAAGACCGTGCGGCGATGGCTAAATCCAAGGTCTTGAAGCCTGTGGTGCAAATGCCCCTTATCCGGTGCAAAGATTGGCTTCTTGTTCACCCAACGGCGCACAATCGCAAAGAATGTGTCCGAAAGCGGTACACCAATAATGAGCAGCGGCGTAACGAAGGATACAATCGTCACCTGCTTGAAGCCAAGCATGGATAAGGTAGCCAGGCTGAAGCCCAGGAACAGCGAGCCGGAATCCCCCATAAAAATCTTAGCGGGGTGGAAGTTGAATACCAAAAACCCGATAATGCCGCCCAGCAGCAGCGTGCTGAGTAGAATGACGGGCTGGAAGCCCATCAGAGATGCCATGACGACAATTGTCGCGATGGAGATGCCCGATACGCCAGCAGCAAGGCCATCCAAGCCATCAATCAAATTAATGGCGTTCGTCACGCCGACAATCCACAGAATCGTAAGCGGAATACCGATCCATTCTGCAATCGGCTGCATCGTTTCGCCAAATGGAATGTTAACGAGATCGATCCGAACATCAAAGCCGAATACAACCACACAGGCTGCTGCGATTTGGCCGAGCAGCTTAACCTTCGCCGACAGCTCGAAGCGGTCATCCAATGCGCCAAGAATGATAATAATGGTTCCGCCAACGAGCAGCGCATTAATCATATTTACATCGCGGGGGCGAAGCAGTCCGTCCGGGATAAATGGCGACACCGCCAGAAACGCGCCCACAAATGCGATATAGATGGCAAGTCCTCCGAGACGCGGCATAATGCGCGTATGTACTTTCCGGTGATTCGGTTTATCAATGGCACCAATCTTGAACGCAAACTTCTTTACGAGCGGCGTCATGGCAAGTGCTAATAAAAGAGCGATAATAAATCCCATCGTATACAAGAAGCCAACTGGCATGTGTACAACTCTCCTTTTCTGAAAACATAAGCAGTCTTGCCCATGAACGAGTGCTCTGCTTATATTTCACCGGGAAACGGCCCCTTATTCGGCGATAGTAATCACCTAGGCAACCATCTGCTCCGAAGTGAATTATACTCCGATCGAAAAAGAATTACCAACACCGTTTTCAACCAATTTTCATGGAAATACCGACATTATTGTGCCTCAGGACGAGGTTTAGTCACGTTTTCTTTGTTGCGAAGCACTTTCACGACGAATTTCGGCAGCGCAAGCATTCTCTTATAACGAGATGGCTCCTGAAATAAGCGATACAGCCATTCAATCCGGAGCTTCTGATAGAACATCGGCGCGCGCTTCAGCTTGCCCGACACAATGTCAAAGCTTCCCCCGACGCCCATAATAAACGGTACGCCGAGACGTTCTTTGTACTGCGCGTTCCAATCTTCCTTCTCCATACCGCGTGCTACAAAAAGCAGATGGGGCTTAAGCTTGCGAATCTCATCCACAATCTCTTCATCTTCATTCGGGCCAAAAAATCCGTTGCGGCAGCCCACGATACGGACCTGCGGATATTGCAATTGCAGCTTCTCGGCAGCAGCCTCGATTATTTCTTGAGTGGTCCCCAACAAATAGGCAGTCCAGCGCCGCTTCTCTCCTTGCTCCATGAGCCGGTGCATCAGGTCAAAGCCCGCTACCCGCTCAGCGACGGGATCGCCTCCCGTCTTGGCAGCCCATACAACCCCCGCCCCATCCGGCACGATCAGGTCAGCCTTGCGTAATACGGCAGCAAATTCTGGTTTGTCCAAAGCTTCCATGACCATAATCGGATTCGCTGTTATGACATGCGTCAAGCGTCCATCCTCAATAGCCTCTGTTAGATAATGAACCGTCTCGTCCATGCTCATTTTCGAGAACGGTACGCCGAATATCGGCACGATTGGCACTTGTTTCGACATGAGGAAATCACCTCGATCTATATTGACGCAATATTTGTAAGATTTGTTGCGCGGGAATTTTTGCTTGTTGCTTCAACGTCTCGATAGCGGGACCGTGCTTGATGCGCCACTCCTCTGGCGTATCGAGCAGATTACAGGCTTCGTCTGCGAATATCTCAGCATCCAGCGATTCTGTTGTGCCGATCGGACGCAGATTCAAGCGATTCATAAATTGATCAATTTTAGGGTCGTACGACAGCCCAAGCATCGGAATGTGCTGATTGGCGGCGTATATAAGCGCATGCAGGCGCATGCCGAACAAAGCGTCACAGCGGCTGACCTCCAGAAGCATCGCCTGGGGGTCGTCGCCGGGAGCGGCCAGCTCGGCGGAGCTTCCTTCGCCGAGACGGCCGCTCAGCCGTTCCATCACCTCTTCCGACGTTACCCGGTCGGAAGGGGTGTGGAACGGCAAGAAGCGCAGCCGAACCGGCCTGCGCTTCGACAGCGCGACCAGCGCCTCGGCGGCGCGCGCCATATCGGCGCCGTCCTCGCGCCAACGGCGCAGCGAGACGCCAATGACTGGCGGCGTCTCGTCCGCGCCCGCGCGCGGCTGCGCTGCCGGTGAACCCCCCGGCAGCGGCAGCCCCATCACCGGATCGGGCACGACATCGATCCGGTCCAGCGGCATGCCGATCCGCCCTAGCAGAGCAGCGGATTCCGCATCCCGCACCGACACATACTTGCTCCGGCGCATCGCGCTCCGAATAAGCGAATCCATGGAGCGGCGATTGATCGGCCCGATCCCCTGCGCATAGGCAAAGGTCGGCTTGCCCAGCCACTGGGCAAGCTTCATGATGCCGATGTAATACGGAATCGTTTTCCCGCTTGTTACGTCTTGAAGCAAGCTGCCTCCGCCGCTAATCAGACCGTCACAGCTGCGGAGCGCACGAAGCACATCGCCCGGCTTCATCCGGTGGAAGGACTCCACGCCATACATCGCTGTCGTCCATGCCGGATCGGCGCTAAGCACGATGGGCTGAACGATAACGCCCTGCTTGTCTCCTTCTTCCTTCAACGCCAGCAGAATCGAACGAAGCACCGCCTCGTCCCCGCTGTTGCGGAAGCCGTAATATCCAGATATGGCTATGCGGAATATTTGCGAATCATTGGTGCCAGCCATTTGCGCCATGCTCCTTCCAATACGATCCAAGCGGCGATGAAGATCGTGCCGATGATAATACCTGCGCCCAGGCCAAGCAGCGTACGTACAATCGAAATGTACAGCGGCGTATGAATGTGTGTGAACGTACTGACCATAGTCAACTGTCCGATCACGCCCACAATAATTAATACCCATGCCGCGCGATAACGAATCGCGAGGAACAGTCCCAGCAGAAGTGGCGGATGACCCAGCATAAACTCTTTAAAGCGCGGACGAACGCCAAACGTCGACTCCAGCCAATTACGGATAATGAGTTCAATCCAGGTAACCGATCCCGAATTGCCTGTACGGGACAGATAATAGAAGCCGATTGCGCCAACAACAGCCGCAATAATAATCCAGCTAACCAGAATCGGCTGACGAAGCAGCTTCGCAATACGTCCGATAACTCCCCGTCCTTCATTTCCTTCATATAGCAAGATGTAAAGAGCGATCAGTCCGATCGGCCCGAGATGCAGCACGCTGACGCCTCTGAATTGCTCTAGCACCAGACTGTACGTAATATTGTTCAGCAAGCCGAATACGAGCGGAACCGCCGTCAGCGAGATACAGGTTGCGACAATGAACCAATTAAGCGCAATGCCCACCCTGCGGCCAATCGACACGCTTGGGAATACCCACTGTGTCCGTGTCTCTGCTTCCTGTCCGGCATTTGCAACCGTCCATTCCTCGCCGCCAACCATGCGGCGCTCGCCAACCGTACGGGAATAGATCCGGTTCATGACCCAAATGAGCGCCAGTGTCGGACCGCTCACCGCTGCACCAAGTGCAAGCGCTTGTTCCATGAGTGAGCTGTTCAAGACGAACAAGCCTGCGGAACCGATCAAGCCAAGGATAAAGACCAGAATGGATATATGCGGAATAAACGCGCTGACCAGCAGCGTAATCATTGCAATCGCTCCAAGCGCTACAATACCGCGCACCGGCTTCTCCCATGATGGCTTATCGTAGGTGAACGCCTGCGCAAGTCCCGAAGGGAATCCCGCCTCATCCAATTGGGCGATTACGCCACTCGGCCCGCTCATCGCAGTAGCTAGCTTGTCCACCGAATGAATCAGCAGCCCTGTATCCGTGCTGCCCTGATTCATCGTGTTCAAGAAGAACATCCGAATATTGCGATCCTTGGCAGCCAGCAAGAAGCGGTCGGCAATGCCTTCCTGCGTCATCTCAATACTGTCTTCCGGCGACAAGGAATATAGCCTTGTCACATTATAATTTGTCAAATAAGCCAGTTTATTTATGCCCTGTTGCGGTTTTTTCAAATTCTCAATCGCAATAAGACCGATATCATGTTGCTTTAGCAATTCTCCGAAGCTGTCGAGGCTATGCAGAGCCGATTGGTCCGATGTCCCCTTAGCCTTCTCTCCATCAAACAGTATACGTGACACACCGTACGACTTCAGCCTCTCCAGCTGCGCAGCCGTACGCTCCGAATCATAAGGCACGACGCGATCCGAGAAGCGAGGCAAAATATAGAAGCCCTTGTCAGAAAGCTCCTGGATCGTCATGGGATCAAAATCGAGCGTCTTCAGGACAGCTGCGGACAGTGATTCTTCGATAATAAGGCCAGGCCGTCCATCAAACGACCAATTGCGAACCGGAACCTCCATCCGTCCGTACGCCTCGCGCACGATCGGACCGATCTTCTCCTCTTCCTCACGGCCGTTAAAAAGAATATACGTATAGTTAACCCGCTCGTCCGGCACTTTACCTTGCAGCAAAGCGGCGTCTTTTTCATTGTAATAAGTAAGTCTGCCCGCTTGCATGAGCTCCTTGAGCGAGCTCTCATACACCGCCATCGTCGTAACGCCCGACTCCTTGAGCAGATCCACCTTCTCATTCAAAAATTGATTGGGATTGGGACGAAGATCCGCCACCTCCACAATATCCCGATGATCAAATACATACTCTATCGTATTCGATGACTTCTCCATCGCCATACGCGATATGCCAAGCGGCATGGCTGCCACAACGCCAATAAGCGTAATGACCCACAGCCATAGCTTCGCTTTCCGATTCCAACGCTGCCAACGCATGAGCACGTTAATCCTCCGTTCTATTCCTTGTTAAGCAAGTCCGTCCACACGGGACATAACCGTCTGCCGCAATTGCTGAAGCGCCGCAGCGGAAGTATCCGCCGACTCTTTCTTTACGCCAAAATATATTTTGATTTTCGGTTCCGTGCCGGAAGGCCTTAGACAGAACCATGAACCGTCTTCAAGACCGTATTTCAGCACATTCTCCGGACGAAGTCCATCTAGACCGCTTCCGTAATCCTGGACCGATACAATACGTACGCCATTGATATCGACAGGTGGGTTGGAGCGCCAATCTTCCATAATAGCGCCGATCTTCTGCACCCCGTCAAAGCCTTTGAGCGTTCGAGATTCAAGTGCCTCGAGATAATAGCCGTGCTGCTTATACAGCTCCTCAAGCACATCGTACAGAGTCTTGCCTTGACTGCTGTAATAGGCAGCTGCTTCACTGATCAGCAAGGAAGCAACTACGGCATCCTTATCCCGCGCATAAGTGCCGGAGAGATAGCCGTAGCTCTCCTCATAGCCGAACAAGAATGCCCGATCTTTATTTTTCTCGTAAGCCGTCATTTTTTCGCCGATGTACTTGAAGCCGGTCAGCGTATTTTCGACGCTCATTCCGTAAGAACGGGCAATATCAGCGCCCATCTCGCTTGTCACGATCGTCTTGATAACGACGCCGTTATCGGGAAGCAGCCCTCTCTCCTTCAAGGTGCTAAGCTTGTAATGCACCATTAAAGCGCCGGATTGGTTGCCTGTCAGCACGACATATTCCCCGTTGCCGTCCTTGACCACTGCCCCCATCCGGTCTGCGTCCGGATCCGTTCCGATGATGATATCCGCCGCTTCCTTCTTCGCCAGCTCTATGGCCAGCTCGAACGCTTCGCGTTCTTCCGGATTCGGAGATTTGACCGTGCTGAAATAACCGTCGGGCATCTCCTGCTCGCGGACAACGAGTACATTTCTGAAGCCTGCACCTGACAGCGCATCTCGGACAGGCTTGTTGCCCGTACCGTGCAGCGGGGTAAAGACGATGCCGAAGCGATCGCCCAGCTCACCTTGAAGCAGCTTTTGGTTCAAGCTCTCTCCTACGACCGTCTCCATATACCGGCGATCCTCATTTTCACCAAGCCACACGAGCAAGCCTTCCGATTCCGCAGACTGTCTGTTTGCGCGTTTAATAGCCCCAAAGCTGTCAATAGCCGCAATGGAGGCTATAACCTGCTCTGCATCTTCTGGTATCAGCTGGCAGCCATCTGCACCGTATGCCTTGTAGCCGTTATATTCCGGGGGATTATGGCTGGCTGTAATGACAATGCCGCCGGAAGCGTCTAAATCGCGAACAGCGAAAGACAACTGCGGCGTAGGGCGAAGCTCCTTGAACAAATAAGCTTTAATCCCGTTCCCGGCAAGCACAAGGGCCGTATCCAGGGCAAATTCAGCAGAGTTATTGCGGGAATCATAGGCAATCACAACAGACAGCCCTTTCCCTTCAACGCGATTATCGAGCAGCCAATTTGCAAGCCCTTGCGTCGCTTTGCCTACCGTATAAGCATTCAATCGATTGGTGCCGGCTCCCATTACGCCGCGCAATCCGCCCGTGCCAAATTCAAGCTCGCGGTAAAAACGGTCCCTCAGTTCTTTCTCGTCTCCTGCAATAGCCCGCAACTCATCCTTCGTCGCCAAATCGATTACAGGATCACTCAGCCAGGTCTCATATCGAGCCTGGGTGCTATCATTCGTCAGTTGGCTCACCCTCGACTACCTCTCCCTTGTCCATAGGATTCTTTATCGATCATTTAAATCTCAGGCATTAAGAACGATCAGACAGCGCAAACATCAGCTCACCCTCTGCGACGACCTTATCTCCTACTTTAGCTGTAGCTTTTCCTTTGCCGATCGGCCCCTTCAAACGGGTAATCTCCACTTCGAGAATAAGCGTATCGCCCGGCTTCACCTGATCGCGGAAACGAAATCCGTCAATTCCTGCAAAGAACCCCAGCTTCCCCTTATTCGCCTCGACCATCAGCATAGCTACAGAACCAACCTGAGCAAGCGCCTCCACGATCAATACGCCCGGCATAACCGGATAACCTGGGAAATGACCGGTGAAAAACGGCTCGTTCATCGTGACATTCTTAAGTCCTACTGCGCGTACGCCCGGTTCGACCTCCAAAATACGGTCAATAAGCAAAAATGGCGGTCTGTGCGGAATGATTTCTTGAATTTGATTAATATCCAGCATAAAAATGACTCCTTTCAACAATTTAGAGTATAAAACGGGCCTAACTAAGCGAAACTAGTCCTATCCTTCATAAACTGCAGATTATGGAGGTTAAGATAAGGGGGCTTGACCTTCGGACCTTGAAGTTCCGGGATCAAGCCTCTTTCTGTTTTATACTTGCTCTGTAGTTGTGTTATTCTCGCGATTCAGTTCTTTATAAGACGCCAAATATACGAAAGATGTTACGAACGAAAACGCAATGACGATCCACAAGTATGTATGTGCGAATGGCGCTTGAAAGAATATAAACATGATCGCAAAATAAAACATCACGGTCGTCAGCTTACCCATCCAATTGGCAGGCACCGTCCGTTTTCCCCGAAAATGCGTCATTAGCCCTCCCGCAATCATGCCGAGATCGCGCAAAAACATAGCTCCTGCGGCCCACCATGAAATATGGCTCGTCAGCAGCAACGATAAAATGACGGTAATCAGCATAAGCTTATCCGCCAGAGGGTCCAGCATCTCGCCAACCGTCGTAACTTGTCCGTACTTGCGGGCAATATAGCCGTCCATCACATCTGTGACTCCGGCGGCCACCACGACGAGAAAGGCCGGAATCATGTGACCGCTAACAAATATACCAATATAGACAGGAATCAACAGAAATCGCAATGAAGTCAGCAGATTAGGCAGATTCAAACGCAACGCTCACACTCCTCCTAGTCCCCGGAATGTCCCACCATGGTTCCCAACTATTATAAACTACCTATTCCAAAATGAAAACAAACTCCGTTTGCAGGCAATGAAGAAAGGAATTGCGCAAAAGGATTGTGCATGCTACAATACTGACTGACCGTTCAGTTTACGTTTTGTAAGCGGTCAGTTGACAGGGAAGGAGAGGCGTCTTGAACAAAAAGAAAACGCAAAGCGAAGAGACGAAATCGCGTATTATAGAAGCTGCGAATATCCTGTTTTCGCAACGAGGCTATCACGCTGCATCTATAGAAGATATTGCTTCCGCTACCGGAGTGAGCAAGGCCAATATTTATTATCACTTCAAAAGCAAGGAAGGATTATTCCTCACGCTGCTGGACCAATACGAAGCGGAATGGAAGTCGCTATGGGCAGAGCAGGAACAGCTCTATGAATCCACAACGGATATGCTCAATGGCATGATTCAAGCTGGTCTTGAACGCGGATTCCATCATCCCTTGAACCGGGCAGCCAGAGAATTTTTTGAGGAAGCCTGGGGCAAGAGCGAAGAGGGCTGCCGCCAAATCGCCATTAAGACGGAGGAGAATCGTGTTTTTTACCAAAGACTGATTCAACGGGGCGTTGATTCCGGAGAATTCAAGCCGGTGAACACCTCCGACCTTGGCCGCATTCTGGAAGGCATGTTCCGCGGGCTTGGCGATTCCTCGCAAGATTTGAGTCTAGAGGAAGCGATTCGGCTTTACCGTGTAGCGCTGGACGCTTTGCTTTATGGGATTAGAGCAAGTGACTTAAGGAAAAACTAAGTACAGAACCTATGGATATGGATTTGGAGGGTTAAAGCAATTATGAATACATCAGCAGCCGCAACTAGCGCGGCTCCGCAAGATCTGGGCAATATTAAGCGATTGCCTATTTTGATTTCCCTAATTATCGGCGCGTTCTTCTCGATATTGAATGAAACGCTGCTGAACATCGCTTTTGTCGATCTCAGTATCGATTTCAACGTTGACTATACAACGGTTCAGTGGCTGTCGACAAGCTATCTGCTCGTTGTCGGTATCCTGATTCCGGTGTCCGCATTATTAGTACAATGGTTTACGACCAGGCAAATGTTTTTGGGAGCGATGACACTCTTCTCCATCGGTACGCTTGTATGTGCCCTCGCACCTGAGTTTTATGTCTTGCTGATCGGTCGTGTGATTCAAGCACTGGGTACCGGCCTCATGCTGCCGGTTATGATGAATACCATTCTTGTACTCTATCCGCCTGAGAAACGCGGCGCTGCGATGGGCAGTATGGGTCTGGTTATTATGTTTGCCCCGGCTATCGGCCCTACACTGTCAGGTCTGATTCTGGAATCGCTGGATTGGCGTTGGTTGTTCTATCTGGTACTGCCGTTCGCGATCTTCTCCATCCTGTTCGCGGCCGTCTTCCTGAAGAACGTATCCACGATCACAAAACCACGGGTAGATATTCTATCCATGCTGTTATCAACGGTCGCTTTCGGCGGTCTCGTATTCGGCTTCAGCAGTCTGGGCGAAGGCCATGGCGGCTGGTCCAGCGAGCGTGTCTACCTGTCTGTTATCGCTGGCGGCATCGCGCTGATCTTATTCGTCTGGAGACAGCTTGTCTCCAAAGAGCCGATGCTCGATCTCCGGGCATTCAAAGCACCCATGTTTTCTTTCGCAACCGTACTTATTATCATTGTCATGATGTCCCTGTTCTCCACCTTGCTGCTTCTGCCGATTCTAATGCAGCAGGGGATGATGATGACCGCATTCGCAGCAGGCCTTGTTCTTCTGCCCGGCGGTATTGCCAATGGTTTCCTGTCTCCGATTACCGGCAAGCTGTTCGATAAATTCGGACCGCGTGCGCTCGTAATTCCAGGGGCAGCTATCCTTGTCGTCGTCATGTTCTTCTTCACCCAAATATCGCTCGACACCAGCAAAGGCATCATCATTCTGCTGCATGTCACAATGAGCATAGCGATGTCCATGATTATGATGCCGGCTCAAACGAACGGATTGAACCAATTGACGCCTAAGTTCTATCCGCATGGTTCCGCTATTATGAATACGCTGCAGCAAGTATCCGGCGCAATTGGCATTGCCTTCTTCATCAGCGTAATGACGACTAGCCAGAAGAATTATCTTGCGGACGTTGCTGATCCGATGTCCAAGGTTGAGCTTGCGAACTCACTCAGCGTTGGCGTGAACAGCTCGTTCAAGCTTGGATTGGTGTTCGCCATTATTGCACTGATCATGTCGTTATTCATCAAACGTTCCGTCGCACCAAAGGTTTAAGATCACGGATTGCCAGGCGCCGCATCATTTAGGCAAGGCTTTGTCTGAGCGGACTTGCCTGAAATAGCCACAGGCGGAGCGCTCGACGGAACAACACAACGATCTCTTCTCATGGAGCCCCGTTTAACGGGGCTTTATTTTTTCACTCTGTATGCTGCATGATGTTTTCAAATAAAAAAAGAGCCATTCATACAGTGTATACACTGCATAAACCAGCTCTCTTGATTATATCGACATGTATGGATCAGGATTCAGCGAAGACCAGATCATACAGATGGCGCCAGGTTGCCCATTCGAACACATCGCCTTTGGAACCGTCACCTAAAAATACGAAGCCTACGTAAAGTCCGACGATCAGCATAACAATCATCACAATAGGTACAATGCTTTTGCGCAGCACCCAGAAGATCATTCTTGCCCACTTCGGAAATCTGTACACCTCTTCGTCTTCCTCGCCTGACACCTCATGCACAGGCTTGCGGCTTTTATCCTTTATCGGATCTGCTGCCTCGCCCGAATACCCGGGCTGAGTGCCGCCATGCCGCTGCGTACGGGAAAGCGTCGTGCTCATAGAGCCGTAACGCAAGGTTCTTCCCTCGTCGCCTTCTTTCTTCATGGACTCGTTCTCGAATTCTCTGCGGGTCGCGGGGATTCGATCATCGGCCATACCATCACCTTCATTCGTTCTTACGCGCGTATCGAGTTCGCAAGGCCCATCATCGTATCGCTGGACGATAAAGCTCTTGCTGCTAATTGATAAGCACGCTGAACATTGATAAGCTCCGTCGCTTCATCGACATATTCGACGTTGGACTGTTCCAGATAGCCTTGACGCAAAGCGATCCGATTATCCAGAGTTGGCGTAATCTCCTGAACAACATCGTCTATATTGATGCCCGTCGCGATTGCGAACAAATTATCCGCTACTGCCGTCAGCGCGGCCGGACGGGTTGCTTGAAGCAATTTGATGCTGCCCAGATTAATCGTACCTGCAGAAGATACGCCAAGCACGGTGCCGTCAGCATCGACACGGAGATTATAGCCTGCTGGCAACACAATATTCCCCTCGACGATATTTCCGTTGCCGTCAGGGATATTCGCGATAACCGGGTAGCCTTTTTCCGTTGCCAAAATCGTATCACCGTTTGCCGCCATCGTCAACTGGAAGGCGCCGCTGCGCGTATAGGCACGATTGCCGGCACCGTCTACTTGCACTTCAAAAAGCGCATTTCCTTCAATCGCCAGATCCGTCGGCACGCTCGTTTCTTTCATCGGCCCTTGGGACAGATTCGGCTGAATCATGGTCAGCTTAGAGCCCCAGCCCTGGTTGAAATCAAGCGGTGTCAGCCTTCCCGGCTGGCTGAATGTATCGGGTTGTCTCTTGACATTATTAAGCAAATCCTCGAAAGTCGCTTCCTTCTTCTTGTAGCCTACAGTATTGACGTTGGCCATATTGTCAGCGATGAGGTCCAGCTTCTGCTGAAGCGCGTTCATCGATACCATCGCATTGATCATGGATGCATTCATGCCGCCGTTCCTCCCTTAGCTCGTCCGAATCGTCTAGCCTACCCGTCCTACCTCATTAGCTGCTTTCTGCAAGCTTTGGTCATAAAATTGAATGACCTTCTGATTGGCTTCATAAGCGCGCAGAGCAGACATCAGGTCAACAGCCGCCTGGGCGGAGTCCACGTTGGAACGCTCCACATAACCTTGTCTAACTTCAATCCGCTCCCCAACCTCGATCGGCCGGGCTTGTCCGCGGTCGTCGACGAAACGGAAGTTGCCGTTGCCTTCTCTCACCAGATCATTCGGATTCTCTATTCTAGTAATGAGCAGTTGAGCGCCAATATCGACGCCGTTGCTATCTACAAAGCGCTGGTCGTCTGTCAGAATCAGGCTATCCAGCCCTACTCCCGCAGGAAGCTGGATCGGCGCCCCATTGGTGCCAAGAACGTTCGAGCCATCGCTGGTCATCAGGAATCCATCTCCCGTAACCGTAAACTTGCCGCCCCTTGTATAACGTATATCGCCATTGCCATCCTGAACGGTAAAGAAGGCTTGCGGCTGGAATACCGGCAGGCCATCCGGGCCAATGGCCTTCCCCGATGCGTCAAAGGCAAGTCCGTCTACTTCTATATTGGATATCAATGCAAAGTCGGAGGACTGGTTGGTCTGAGTCAGATCGCCCTGCAGGTGAATAGACAGACTCTCCTCAGCAAATACTCCGCTTGTCCAGCGTCCGACCGTCGCGCGCTCCGCCTGATCCACGCCTGTCAAAGACAATAGCATCTCCGGGAACGAGCGTGTGACCGCGTTAGTCTGCTTGTAGCCCGGCGTATGGATATTGGCGATGTTGTTCGTCACCGTGTCGTGGCGACGCTGTTGGGCAATCATGCCCGATGCTGCCGTATATAGTCCTCTTAGCATGACAATTCCTCCTCAAATGTTTACGAAGTAAACATAGCTTCGAAAGCATACGCTTAATGTTTACGAAGTAAACATAGCTTCGAAAGCATACGCTTAATGTTTACGAAGTAAACATAGCTTCGAAAGCATACGCTTAATGTTTACGAAGTAAACATAGCTTCGAAAGCATACGCTTAATGTTTACGAAGTAAACATAGCTTCGAAAGCATACGCTTAATGTTTACGAAGTAAACATAGCTTCGAAAGCATACGCTTAATGTTTACGAAGTAAACATAGCTTCGAAAGCATACGCTTAATGTTTACGAAGTAAACATAGCTTCGAAAGCGTGATCGCTTCCGTCCCGATTCGTACTTCTCTATCCTCTATTATCGGTTGGAAACCAGACCCTATGAATAGTCCATGCCTATGACCTTAGACTCATTTCCGCCTCGGCCCGCCCCCCAATGGCGCCCTACCCGCGAAAGCTTGTCCTTTGACAAATCGAATTTATTTTCTGAGCTTGTCCAAGTTATCGAGCAGAATGCCCGTCCCTTTAACGACGCAATGCATCGGATCTTCGGCGATTAAGACCGGCACCTTCAGCTCGTCAGCAAGCAACGCATCTAGCCCATCCAGCAGCGCGCCGCCACCGGTCAAGATTACACCTCTGTCGATGATATCCGCCGACAGCTCTGGCGGCGTCTGTTCCAGCACGAATTTAGCAGCGGCTACAATGGACATTACAGGGTCCCATAGCGCTTCCCTAATTTCGCCCGAACGAATCGTTACCGTTAGAGGCAGTCCGGAGACCATGTCGCGGCCCCGAATATCCATCTCATCCTGGCGGCCGTTGTCGTATACCGTACCGATCTTAATTTTGATATCCTCGCTTGTTCGCTCACCGATTAATAGCTTGTACTTGCTTTTGATGTACTTCATGATGGAATCGTCGAACTTGTCACCCGCCACTTTGATAGAAGACGCTGTAACAATATCGCCCATAGACAAGACGGCTACGTCTGTCGTGCCGCCGCCGATATCCACTACCATATTGCCGCTAGGCTGGAAGATATCCATGCCTGCTCCAATCGCAGCAGCCTTAGGCTCCTCTTCCAAATACACTTCTTTTGCGCCGCTGCGCTCGGCAGCCTCGCGTATCGCCTTCTGCTCCACGGAAGTAATATTCGTTGGGGCGCAGATGAGAATACGTGGACGGCTGAACCACTTGCGGCCGTCCACGCGGTCAATAAACGCTTTCAACATAATTTCCGTAATCTCGAAATCGGCAATAACGCCGTCCCTCAGCGGCCGGATGGCCACAATATTGCCAGGCGTACGCCCGACCATGCGATGCGCGTCCTCGCCAACAGCGAGCACCTTCTTGCTGTCACTCTCAATGGCGACGACAGACGGCTCGTCAAGCACGACGCCTTTCCCTTTCACATGAATAGACACATTGGCTGTCCCAAGATCAATTCCGATATCCTTGCTCAGCATAAGGCTTAAGTCCCCCAACGAATAATGATAATCGTAACGTTCCACTTCTGTTTTCCCAGAACAGGAAAAACCCCTAACGAACATTATTCGCCAAAAAGGACAAAAATCCTCTATGCTTTGTAAAAAAATCAGGAATCCCTACAGAAGACGTTACGCTTTTCCGGCAGCCAATACCTCACGTTTTTTGGCACTTGTTTTTTTGTACTTGATTTTAGTCGCTTCGCCTCCCCTGAGATGCCTGATCGATTTGTGGTATTCGAGAATGTGCTTCACCTGGTCTGCCAGGTCGGGGTTAATCTCCGGCAACCGTTCGGTCAAATCCTTATGCACCGTGCTCTTGGACACGCCGAACTCTTTGGCGATCGTTCGCACCGTATGCTTCGTCTCCACGATGCAACGGCCTATTTTAATGGTTCGCTCTTTGATGTAATCGTGCACGTTCCCGCCTCCCTACTCGAGATAGTTTGGTACATTATATGAGTGGAGCGGGTAGATATTCTTTATGTCCAAGCGTGACAAGCCCCGAAAGGCAATAATTTTTGAAAAAAAACAAAACAAGCGGGGGAATTGTCCCCCGCCTGTCGCAACTTTCGGCCTATTCGCCAGCTTCCTTAAATTATTCGGAAATGTACTGGCTTGGATTAACCGTCTTGCCGTTCAACCTGGTTTCGAAGTGCAGATGGATGCCAAGATCGCGCTCCAGGTCGCTGCGGCCCGCTTGAGCGATAACCGCGCCTTGAGTCACCTCATCGCCTTCCTCCACTTGAACGCCCGTCAAGCTTTGGTACACGGTCACGAGGCCGTTGCCATGGCTAATCTCAATCATATTGCCATTGAGTGGATGCGGCTCCACACGCGTTACCTTGCCGTCCAGAGCGGCAAGCACGTCGAACGGCTGTCCGTTCGGATCGACGAAGTCGATGCCTGTATGCGGCGAATACGTGGTTCCGACCTGGATAAGCGCTGCTTCCTTGTCGGTCTCACTTGCTTTCTCATCATAAAACTTGGTTTCCACTTGCAGATCCTGCTTGCTCGCCACCGGCCATTTCATGTCCTCGGCGATAGCCACGACGTCGACTTCATCTTCTGGCGCAACCTGGCCTTCGCCTTCTTCACCTTGCGCGACCTCAGTAGAGTTGTCCGGGCCTGTAGTCGGCTTCGCCGGATCAGATCCCTGATAGATCCACATTAAGGTTACGATAATTGCCGCCGCAGCCATGAAGATTGCTGGAGAAACCCAACGCTTAGCGAATAGTTTCTTCAGTCCGCTGCTAGATTTCGCGGCAGACGCTCCTCCCAGTGAGTTTTTGGGAGTTTCCTCTGGTCTTTGCTTTTGTTTGTTGTTCTGGTTTTGATCATTCATTGATATCACCTCACTAGCCATTGTTGCCACATCTGCTAGGTTTATACGTGAGGCATATCAAATTTTAAGAGGTTGTCCGGATTGGAAGCTTCGAAGCTTGTTCCACTTTCGTTCCCGTATAGTAATGCATTAGAATATCGCTCGCCGACCTGCCTTCTTGCGCCATTCCGTTGGCGCCCCACTGGCTCATGCCGACACCATGGCCCAGCCCGTAGGTGAGGATGACAATCTCGTCATCTTCGATCTTCCAGCTGAAATGAGAGGATGCAAGACCCAGCTTCTCTCTTACTTCCCTGCCGCTAAAAGATTTTCCATTAATGACAACCTCTTTGATCCGGTTTCCTTCCGTTCGTTTCGCTACATGAATGGTTAGCTTGGAGCTGGCTGCCTTTCCCTTTAAACCAAGCGCGCGGTACAATTCCTTCTTGGAGAATGAAGTCTCCGCTTCGTATCGGGGAGAGATCTCTGCATCCCAGGGGCTCTCTACACTGCGCAAGTAAGGGAGCGATTGCGTCCAGTAGTCCTCCGCGTTTTCCGTAAACCCATTGCTAGTAGAAAAAAACGCCGCTTCGATGGGCTCGCCGTCATAAGTTAGAATAAATCCGCGCGTCTCGTCTACCGCACGTTTGAGCTTGGACAAATTCACTGTTTTATCCTGGCCCTTCCACCTTTTGCCCAGCTCGTCCTTCGATAGATACGCCTGATGCTGCACCGTATCCAGCACATCCGCTCTCTCGCTGGCCATTGCTGCCGAAGACAGCCGGCGAACAATATAAGTACGGGCCGCAATGGCTTGCGCCTTCATCGCCTCCAGCTCAAAGTCAATCGGCATTTCCGCGGCAAGCACACCCATTACATACGTTTCCAGCGGTACGCTCTCTACCTTCTTCCGCTCCGTCAGATAGACGCGAACGCGCTGATTGTCCAATGCGCCTTTGGCCGGGACCGCCAGTTCCGCCGCTTCCGTTCTCGGTTCACTGACCGGGACCGGCTCAACAACAACCGGGTCCGGTTGTTTCTTTGCTCCGTCATTTTGCCGTACAACAGGCTGCGGCTTTGCGCTGTAGTCCACCCGTGCGGCAGGCTCGGCCGATTTCGGAGCAATCCCTGCCGTTTCATTCAGATGAGACGAAGCCGCGGCTCCTCTCTCTGCCGCTGACTGACCGGAGGCCATGATCATGCCTCTCATTCCGAATATCATGAATCCGAGCAGGACGCCGATGCAGAAGACCATCCACCATTGCTTGCTTCTTCGCAAGCTTAATCCAACTCTAGCAAGCTTTCCCGCCATGCTAAGCCTGCCGCCCCCCTCCATTCCAGCGCTGGAGCCGCTTGTCTCCATATCACGCTTCTATCTGAACGTCTCTTGCCCACGTCCTAATAGTACAGTCTATGAAGTCGTCTAGTAGGATAGAAGCAAAATGAAGCTTCTCTAATCTCTTTTGCGGCGGGTTCTATCAATCGCACCCTATTCCCTTTCTTATCCAGGCAATCGGCCTCTGCCGTGCATCAAAAAACGGGAGATTCCTTGCTCCGTCCGGTAATACCGGACAAGCTGCAAGAAAACCTCCCGTTTGTTCTTGTTTGGTGGTGGCATTATGCCCAAGTAGGCTGCACTTTCAGTACAGCAACTTCCTTCTCCCGCTTGTACGTTGCTGAATCAGCCGCTTTGCTAGCCGCTTGAGCAGTCGCAACGCTCTCTGCCGCTTCCTCACGATAGATCGTGGCGCCAAGCGATGCCAGCTTGCCCGTAATATCTACGTAACCGCGATCAATATGGTGCAGGCCGGTTACTTCCGTCTCACCCTCAGCTCGTAATGCGGCACAGATCAGAGCAGCGCCTGCGCGAAGATCGGTAGCGCATACCTTCGCTCCTGTGAGCGGTACGCCGCCGGTCACAATGGCGGAGCGTCCATCTACCTTGATGCTGGCATTCATCTTCTGGAATTGTTCCACATGCATGAATCGATTCTCGAATACCGTCTCCGTTACGACGCTCGTACCCTCCGATACAAGAAGCAGCGCCATCATCTGAGACTGCATATCCGTTGGGAAGCCAGGATGCGGCAGCGTCTTGACGTCAACCGCCTTAAGCGGACTGGCGGAGCGGACTCGGATGCCGCTGTCACTTTCGGTAATCTCGACGCCCATCTCTTGAAGCTTGGAGATGACTGGCATCAGATGATCGGCGATGGCTCCTTCAATAAAGACATCCCCGCCTGTAATGGCAGAAGCAATCATATACGTGCCTGCTTCTACGCGGTCCGGAATGACATTGTGCCTGGCGCCCTTCATGCGCTCTACGCCCTCGATGCGGATCATGCCTGTGCCTGCGCCGCGAACCTTGCCGCCCATCGCATTGATGTAGTTGGCCAAGTCCACAATCTCCGGCTCCTTCGCCGCATTTTCGATGGTGGTGGTGCCGCTCGCCAGAGCAGCCGCCATCATGATGTTTTCCGTTGCGCCCACGCTTGCGACATCCAAATAAATTTTGGCGCCTTTCAGTCTGGTCGGCGCTGTCGCCTCGATAAAGCCTTGACCAAGTGTAATCTCGGCGCCCATCGCCTCGAAGCCCTTCAAATGCTGGTCAATCGGTCTGGTACCGATTGCACAGCCGCCCGGCAGCGAGATCCTAACCTTTCCGATACGGGCCAGCAAAGGACCCATAACCAGGAAAGACGCTCTCATCTTGCGGATGAGTTCGTAAGGCGCTTCGAATGATGAGATTAAAGGTGCGGATACCCGCATGGTTTCATTATTATAGGAAATTTGGGCTCCCAGGGAAGCGAGCACGTTCTGAATCGTCATAACGTCGTCGAGGAGGGGAACGTCACAGATGACGCTGTCTCCTTCCGTCGCTAGTAATGAGGCAGCAAGAATGGGGAGCACTGCATTTTTGGCGCCGCTTACGCGGACCGTGCCCGTTAGACGCTGGCCTCCGCGGACGATAATTTTAGTCATCTTTGTGTTCCCTCCGCGAATAGCAATTTCAATAATTAGACAGATTTCGATCGCATTACTAACCTTCATCTTAACATTATGCTGCAATAATCGACAAGGGTAAAATTCCTTCCACTTTTTGCTTCTGCGCCTGTTGGCGTAAATAGCGAGGTGGAATACAGCGGTGGCAGCCACCTAACCCCTTGCTGCCAGCTGGTACTGTTCTTTTTTTGTCGACGAATTTCAACAAATCATGCAGCTTGATATTACCCATTGTTAACATGTTTCGCTGTTGTTATTCGACAAAGGTTTTCAACATGACGGTGTAATTCCAATATTGCAATATAAACTGTGCGAACAAATGTCCTAGTGCAACTGTGAGCAACAATTTCAAAACCTGTGCCTTTCGGCTGTTTGGAAAATGGAAGAACGTCTCCCATTTCACTTCACGAATCAGCATCCATACAAGCAGAATGCTAAGCAGCTCCACTACAATGGAGAACAGACCGGTTAATCCGTTCATCCGGAGAAAATCACCCATAAAATCATTGCTTGTTGCCATAGCTCCTCCTCAGGGCAGCCACTGAAGCGGCTCCTAGTCCTTATAATAACGGTACAGCAATACGGTAAATTCGGCCCTGCTCGCTTTGCCGTCAGGCTTGAACCGGTTTGGCCCGACACCCTTCAGCTTGCCCTCGAGCTTCATGGCATGAAGCATGGAGGAGTACCACTCGTATTGCGACACGTCCTGGAACGGACGGGAGGTCGGTATTCGTGCGGTTATGCCCTCTGCATGCCCGATCATGACGGCCATCTCAGCTCTGGTGATAGGTCTGTCTGGCTTGAAGGTTCCATCCGGGAACCCGTTCACCCAGCCCTGCTGAACCGCTTTGCGTATCGCGTCATTTGCCCAGTGGCTGCTGTTGACGTCGGAGAATGATTTGGTGACGACATTGCCGGTAAGCGGCTTATACGCCTTCACGATCATCGCTACCGCTTCCGCTCTCGTAATATTGCGCTCTGGCTGAAAGCGATAATTGCCTACACCGTTCACAATGCCGCTGCCCGCCATCGAGACGATCTCATCTCTGGCCCAATGTCCCTTAATATCCCGGAAACCGGAGATCAACTCCTCCGATTGGAAGGAAAGGCGATAATACTGGTTCGTGAATGGCTTGCTCGATGTAAGCTTCACATAATAGACGCCTGGCTGCAGCACTTGCTCCTGTGTCTGCAGCTTGCCGCTTGATCCAGTGGTGCCGAGCGCAATTCGGTCCATTCTCTTGTCATATACCTCCAGCCTAAGCGAGGCGTCTGCAGGCACTCCCCCGGCATTCATCCGAACAATGCCGGAGCTGGCCATGCGGAACTGGAACCAGTCAATGTCAGAGGTGCTGTGTATGACGCCCTTGTACTCCGTGCCGGGATTCATGAGAAGCGCTTCATAGCTCTTGTCATTAGGCTCATTGGGATCGGTCAATTCCGGCTTGTAATCCAGCCGCAGCTTATATGTTCCCACCGTAGGACTGGCCTCCAGCGATATCGCATTATGCACCCTGATATAATACGTGCCCGGCGTTACCGACATGACAGGTGTCCATTCATTCATGCCTTCCCCGTTCTCATCATACAAGGTTAGCGAGCCGCCTTCCCGCTGGATGGACAGCCCCAGATCCATACGTGCAGTGCTTCCTTCCAGCGTAAGCTGAAGCTTCCCGTCTCCCTTGAACGTTACGGCGAACCAGTCCCGGTCAGCCGTCTGATGAAACGAACCTGTGATGGTCTGTGACTTGGCCTCCAGCTTGAACGCATTCGCCATTCGATCATTCGGCTCATACGAATCCGGGCTCATCGTGAACGAAGACATTAAGGAATAAACTAGCGCCTGTCGTTCCTCCGGACTCCCGTATTGCACCTGTATGTATTGCTTGCCTTTTTTTACATCGAAATCCATCGTTTTGGTGGACAGCTTTGTATCAGTGGCAGACAGCTGCTTGCCACCCGCATAATGCGTAAACCGAACGACAGGCACCGCTTGCCCTGATTCTGGCATACCCTTGAAATAAATGGTGAGCTTGCCGTCGAACGGAACGTCAACCATATACCAGTCCTGGTCCTTGGCAGATTCAAGCTCTGCAATCATCTGGCTCATCAGCGGGAATGTCGTGGCTGCGCCGATACTATTATTGGGCTCATGTGCATCCTTGGACAAGGAAGCTGCGACAGCCTTATCCAATTGCAAAATACCGTAACCGGAAGTGGTATCCGTCCCCTTAGGGCCGATATCCTTCGCTGTCTGGCGAAGCAGCTCCCGTATCTGGTAGGGCTGAAAACCAGGGTGTTGGGCCATAAGAAGCGCAGCTGCAGCGGCAACTTGCGGAGCCGCCATAGATGAGCCCTCTTCCTTCTTGTAGGTGCCGTCCACCCCGGTGGTATATACATTCCATGGGGCAAGCATATCCAATTCAGACCCTGGATTGGAACGAGGATCTGGCTGTCCGTCAGCCTTCACGCCGCCTACAGCGAGCACTGTCGGATAAGCTGCCGGATATTTGACGGCTGCCTTGCCGCCCAAGGTCAAGCCGTCATTGCCTGCGGCCGCTACCAGAAGTACACCATGGTTTTCTGCGTAGTTCACAATATCCTGCATATATGGCGAATAACGGTGGAGGCCGACCGACAGCACGACGACCTTGGCTCCATTGCGAACAGCGTATAGAATACCTTCTCCGAGATCCTGCTCCGTACCATCGCCCCATTGATCCAGCGCTTTGACCGGCATGAGCTTTGCATCCCACAGAATGCCGGCTACCCCGATTCCGTTATTTCCTTTGGCTGCGATAACGCCCGCCACACTTGTGCCATGACCGTTGTCGTCATCAGGCTGCTTCTTCGGATCGACGAGGTTAACGCCTGGCACCAGATTTTCCTTCAGGTCAGGATGATCCAAATCAACGCCCGTATCCACAAGCGCTATCGTTATCCCCGTATGCTCCCTAATCGTTTCCCAAGCCTTCAAAGCTCCGATCTGCGTCAAATGCTTCTGCTTGGACAACTCCGGATCATTTGCCTTGAACGGAGCTATCTTGGCTGCAGCCTGCGGTTCGGCAGCTGCCGGTGAATCTGTCAGAAGCGAAGAGGAGGTTGTTTCGGCATCCGTGGAATCGGCAGCCCGCACTTCCTCTGTCGCCGGAGACGCCGCCTCTTCCTCCGCTGGCCTCTTATCGTCTGCATCATTCTCTAAATCTGATGCATCCATCGGCTCCAGCGAGTCCGCAAGCTCCTCGCTGGAATTGGAGAGCACCTGCACCCTATGATTCGGGTGCACATACTCGACCCCCGGCGCGCTGCGCAGATGGCGCAGCCACTCTTCCAAGTCCCCGCTGACATCAGCGGCGGGACGAACGACATCCACCGCCGCTTCGCTCTGGCGGCGGATCACCTCAACCCCGCTCAGATCATGCGCAAGCGCGGGATCCGACCACTTGAGCAGCCAGCTCTGCGGCTGCTCTGCCAGCGCTGCCGAGCCGGACGCTTCCGCGTAACCGGCTGGCGAGTCTCCTCCGGGAGCGAAGGCGCCTGGGGCGGATAAGCCCCAGAGCGCGATGCTCCCGAGCAGCAGCGCCATGAACGCGCGGCGAAGCCCTCCGCGCGTCAGGAGCGCAAGACGGCCAGCGCCTCTTCCGCGGACGAGGCGCTTCGCTCTGTATAGGGCGCGCGCTGCAGCCGCGCCATCGTTATGAGATGCAGGATAGGGAACTGGCCGATCCTGCTTCTTATTTACATCGTTATAGTAGTCTATGTTCATTATATTCTGCCTTTGAAACGTATTTCATTAATATTTCGGTTAACGAATACGTTTTCCCTTCTTATTGATCATAAAAAAGGGCATAAAAGAATGACGATACCCGTTGAAGCCGTTATTCTCCCCGCAGCAACTTCCTGCCGGGCGGAGGATTCGGCGCTATGGATAGATATACCATTCGCAAGCAGTCTGCCATATAAGTCCGTCGCCCTATATTTCTTGCCAAATCTATGACTAACATCCCTTACCCGGCAATCCTCCGGATGAAACAACAAAGCTCTGATTTCTTGTTGCTCATCAGCAGGTAGCCAGAGCAACTCAAAGTCAGAGCTTTCATCAGGAATGCAGGGGGAAGCCAAGCTCCCCGCTAATGCGATGGCAAGGGGAAGCTGAACAACTGCTGGATGATATCAACCAACGGACCGGGCACAATGCCCAGACCAAGCGTCAAAACCGCGCATATAGCGATGACGACAGCAGTCGGCCATGGTATCCGAATAACGCCAGCCGCTTGCTCGGAAGCGGCCGGACCAGACAATCCCGCTTCTGGACCGGAGCTATGTACAGTCCCCTCTGCAGGTGATTGCTCCGATGCTCCAGCCGTCTCAATTCGGCCAGCATGGACCTCTTGAACAGCAAGTGACGGCGAGGAACCGATTGTACGGGAAGGGAATCCCTCATCCTCGTCGAAGTCGAGCGAGCTTGAAGCTGCGGACAGCCCGTTGCTGCTGCGCATGAACATTTGCCTAATCAGTCCAAAATAGAAGTAGTACGATATCACACTGCTCAGCACCATAATGACGACAATCCAGTAGGCCTGGGCTCTCTCAGCCCCAAGCAGAATGAACAGCTTTCCGAAAAAACCGGCCGATACGGGCAGCCCGGCAAGCGAGAGGACCAAAAGGATCATCGCGATTGCCGTCCACGGCGATCGGTAGTACATGCCGGCATAACCCTTTAGCTCATCATGCCCCGCCGCTCGGCTGACGGCTGTATGAACCGCAAATGCGCCTATCGTCATCAGCAAGTAGGCAATCAGATAGAACAGGAATTCAGACATGTTGTTCAAGTGTCCTACTGTGAAGGAAATCCCAATCGGCACCAGCAAATATCCTGCATTGGCCACACCGGACAAGGCGAGCAGCCGCTTCACATTCAGCTGCCGCAAAGCCGCCAGCGTACCATACAGCATCGACGCAGCCGCAACAAGCAGCACGATGAAAAACAATTCATCACTCATGCCGCTGACCGCCGTATGCTCGGGATTAGCGAACAACGCTGTTGCGAACATAAGCCGGAAGATCACCGCCAATGCAGCGCCTTTGGATACGACGGCCAAAAAAGCAGCAATCGGTGTCGGCGCTCCTTGATACACATCCAGCGACCAGGCATGGAACGGAGCCGCCGCTATCTTGATCGCGAAACCGATAATCATCATCAGAAAGCCAACGTAGACCAGAGCTTCGTATCGCTCCAGCGCCCCGGGCAGCGCTGCGTTAATTGCAGCTAACTGCACCGATCCGGTCACTCCGTAGAGATAGGACATGCCAAACAGGATGAAGGCGGAGGATATCCCTCCTGTGACGACGTATTTGAAGGCAGCTTCAGACGATAAGGAAGATTTTCTTCTGAGCCCTACCAGGACATAGCTAGTAATGCTCAGCAGCTCCAATCCGATATAGAGCGTCACGAGATTTTCCGATGATGCCATTGTCATGGCCCCGATCACAGCGGGCAGCAGCAAGTAGAAGTATTCGCCCTTATCCGTAATTGCCCTGTCCTGCTGTACAGTGCCCAATCCCAGCAGCACGATAAGAGCCGTAGCCCCCAGGAACAGCAGCTTGAGAAGACTCGCAAAATCATCAATTCGATAGCTGTCCCCCAGCAGCGAGATCACCTCGCCGTTCGACTCTATCATGCGCATCAGCACCAGAATAAAGGCGCCGAGCAGGCCTGTCAGCGTAAGCCCCCCGATCCAGCTCCGGCTGACCTTCCGCGGAAGCAGCAGCTCCAGCACAACGAGCAGTACAAACCAGGCGCCGAGCGCAAGCTCAGGAGCCATCACCAGCAAATCCGACCAAGTCAACGGTTGAAACAACGTTTGCTCCGGCATCGACTACCCCCCTGCCCTTGTTGCAAGTAATAGATCCATATAACCGCCTACGCTTGCTTGCACCGTATCGATCAGCACAGATGGATAACAGCCAAGCAGTACGATACATGCAAGCAGAACAACCATTGGCAGCGCCTCGATGAACCGGGCATCCCGTATGGCGGCAAAACTGTCCCGCTGCGGGCCGAACGTAATCTTCAGCACGCTTCGAAGCACATAGACGGCCGTTAATATGATTCCGATAACCGCAACAGCGGTCACCCAGCGCATGGACTCGAACAATCCCAGCAAGGACAGAAACTCGCCAACAAACCCGGATAGTCCCGGCAATCCAAGCGAAGCCAGCCCCGCCGCAAGAAGCACGCCGCTAATGAATGGCATAGAACGGGCAAGACCGCCTAGTTGTGACAGCTTAGTCGTCCCCGTCCGTTCATACAGACTGCCGACGATCAGGAAGAGCAGCGCAGAGATCAGGCCGTGAGAGATGAGCTGGAACAACGCGCCTTGCAGGCCGATTTCATTGAAGGCGGCCAACCCGATCAATACGATTCCCATATGGCTGATCGAGGAATAAGCAAGCACCAGCTTGAACTCCTGCTGCCGGAAGGCCAGTATGGCTCCATAGAGCAAATTGATAACACCAAGTATGGCAAGTACGCCCGCCCATTCTTTGGCCTGTTCGGGGAAGAGAAACAACCCGAATCGCATCAAGCCGTAAGCGCCCATCTTCAGCAGAATGCCAGAGTGGATCATTACGATGGCTGGCGGAGCCTCCTGATGCACTTTGAGCATCCATGAATGAAACGGAAACACGGGAAGCTTGATGCCAAAAGCGATGAGCAGCAGAATGAAGATCGTCCATTGCTTCGTCTCACTGAGCGCAAACGGATTGCTGCCCGCAGATTCGGCAGGCAGATTCACATAAGCGTTCGGATCGGTCAAGTTGTGCAAAATATCCGTATAGCTTCCGCTATAGACATACTGCAGGGATGAGGCCGTCTCCATCATGTGAAAACCCGCCGTATTGACCAGCATGATAAAGGCAATCAACATGATGGCCGAACCGATGCCATTATAGATCAAGAACTGGTTCGCAGCACGCTCCCGGTTATAATAGCCCCAAATGCCGATCAGGAAATACATGGCGACCAGCGTAATTTCGAAGAAGATAAAGAATAGAAAAACATCGCGGGCGATAAACGCGCCAATCATGCCAAATTCCAGCAAGAGAAACCAACTGAAGAAGGATTTCCACCGCTTCTTCACATGAACAGCCGCCAGCGCAGCCATCGCCGTCACGACCGACGTCAGCAGCAGCAGCGGAAGCGACAAGCCGTCCAGACCAACCGCATACTGGAACGAGAAGAACCAGTCTCCCCCCACATTCATCTTGAGCGGGGCTTGCACCCAGCTGTACGTCTCGCTGTACGATGCGGCGCCTTGTTGTCTGTCGTAATCAGCGTAGAGCCATAGTGACAAGGCAAGCGGAAGCAAAGTAGCCGCAACCGCCGCTATCTTCAGCCAGCTAGCACGCTGCCTCGGCAGGAGCTGGATGACGGCAAAGCCCAGCAGCGGAGACAGCAAAATAATCGAGAGAATCGGAACTTGCTCCAAGCCGCTCATGACAGCATCCTCCTTCCGATGACGACAAGCGCAATCGCCACGACGCCCAGCACGGCAGCGACGCCATAGGTCTGCACCTGGCCGTTCTGCAGCCGCAGCCCAAGCTTGCCGGCCGCGCTCGCTGCCGCGCCAGCCAGCTTCACGGCACCGCCGATCACATAGGTGTCGATTGCAGCCAGGCAAGCACTCAGTCCACGCAGCGACTTCACAATCACCGCCTCATACAACTCGTCGATATAAAATTTCCGCTCCGCCAGTCTGACCAGTCGGGGCATTCGGCTTCCAAGCGGATGATTGCCCGCCATGCCCTTCCCATAGAGCAGCCAACCCGCCAAAATCCCGAATAGACCGGCAGCGATGGATAATATCATGACCACCATGCTGCTATGCGGTTCGATCACCTCGTCGCTAAGCCATCCGCTTAACCATCCGTTCCATGGCAGCTCGACAAATCCGGCAATGACCGCGAGCACAGCCAGTACGATAAGCGGAATCGTCATCACCAGCGGCGACTCCTTGGCCTCCTTGGTCTTCATGCCCAACTTTCCCATGAATACGTGCACGAACAATCTTGTCATGTACAGCGCCGTAAAGAATGCCGTCGCCAGCCCTACAGCGAACAGCACCGGGTTATGCTCCAGCGCAGCGGTCAGTATGGCATCCTTCGACCAAAATCCGGAGAGCGGAGGAATTCCGGCAAGAGCGAGGGCCCCCATTGCGAACGTCCATGCGGTAACCCGCATGCGGGAGCCGATTCCCCCCATCTCCCGAATATCTTGCGTATGTACCGCATGAATGACGCTTCCCGCCGCGAGGAACAACAGTGCTTTGAAGAACGCATGGGTGAACAGGTGGAAGATCGCGCCTGTCATGGCTCCGAGTCCAAGCGCCAGCATCATATAGCCTAGCTGACTGATCGTAGAATAGGCCAATATGCGTTTTAGATCGTTCTGGGCAAGCGCGATCGCAGCTGCGAAGATCGCGGTGAACGCGCCGACGTACGCAACCGTCTCCATTGCAGCTGGCGATGCCTCGAATATGCTGAATGTACGGGCAATGAGGAACACACCTGCCGCAACCATTGTCGCTGCGTGAATCAGTGCGCTAATCGGCGTAGGTCCCTCCATCGCATCAGGCAGCCAGACATGAAGCGGGAATTGGCCGGATTTGCCCACCGCACCAAGGAATAGAAGCAGAGCCATTAAAGTCGTGATCCCATCCGTCATGATGCCGCCCTGTCCTCCGAATATGCTTTGAATCATCGTGAAGTCGAGCGCATGGTCCGGCATGTACCAGAATAGCAGCAGGATGGCGATTAGCAGCCCCGCATCTCCGATTCTCGTCACGATAAATGCCTTCTTGGCTGCTGCCCTTGCAGCTGGACGGGCATACCAGAATCCGACGAGCAAGAAGGAGCAAACGCCCACCAGCTCCCAGAACAGATAGAAGGACAATAGATTATCCGATAGCACGAGACCTAGCATAGAGAAGGTAAAGAGCGACACATAGCCGTAGAAAACCGTGACCCGCTCATCGGAGGCCATGTAACCGGCCGAATAGACATTAACGAGCAAGCCGACGAGTGTAACCACGACGAGCATCAACGCCGTCAAATTCGTAATTTCGAATCCGATCCGAAGCGTATACTCACCAATCGAGATCCAGTTGAAGTGATAGCTGTAATCGACAGCATGCGGCTTCAGCCTCTCCGACAGCACGAGCAGGGACAGAAGGAAGGCGCCTAGCGCGCCGATGGAACCGATCCATACGCCCGCTCTCCGGAATCCCCTGCCCAGCGTCATTAGCACAAGGAAGGCAGCGAGGGGAAGAAGCGGGATCATCCATGCGATTTTCGCAAAAAAGTCCATACGCCTACCTCCTCATCCGATTGAATGCATCGATCATAACCGTGCCGCGCGCCCGGAACAACGCAATCAGGATCGCTACGGCGATCGCAGCCTCCGCCGCCGCTACCGTTATCGTGAAGATAGAAAAGAGCTGTCCCGTCAGCGACGGAATGACGCCATACTTGGAGAAGGCGATCAAATTCAGATTGACGCCGTTCAGCATCAGCTCCAGCGACAGCAGGACGATAATCGCATTACGCTTGGCAAGCGCGCCGTACAAGCCTATGCAAAATAATATAGCGGCCATTGTAAGATAGGATGGAAGCATCTAGTCCGCCTCCTTCTTCGCTAAGGCAATTGCGCCTATAAACGCAACCGTCAACAAGATCGACAGCAGCTCGAACGGTACAATATAGCCGGTGAATAATTGCTCGCCAATCGCCAGCGTATTGTCCTCTCCGGAGTGGAAGGCCCCGGCACTCTGCAAATCCGATGCGCGAATGGCATAGAAGAGCAGTCCAAAGAGGCAAAGCGCACCAACGGCGGCAAGCGTCTTGTGAAGCGGCTTTACAGGCTCAGCGGATTCTCCGTTATGCTTCGTCATCATAATGCCGAAGATCATCAGAATGGAGACTGCTCCTGCGTAGATCAGCACTTGCACGAAGGCGACAAACTCCGCCTCCAACAGCACATACATGCCGGCAAGCCCCAAGAAAGCGGCTGCCATAGAGATCACCATGTGGACTACCTTCTCCAGGCTGATCATCAGCACCGCTCCGCCGATAATAATGACTGCGAGTATGAAAAAGGTAACGTATTCTCCCGTTAGGTCGACGTTAAACAATTATTTGGCGCCCCCTTTTGCCGGAGCCCCGATATTATTGTTATCCTGTCTGACCAACGTATTGTTGTCCGTCAGCCAATCCGCGTCCTTATACAGCTCATCGCGGCTGTATGCGGCCAGCTCGAAGTGACTGGTCATCACGATCGCTTCCGTCGGGCACACTTCGGTACACAGATCGCATAGAATACAGATTTCGAAGTTAATATCAAAGGTATCGATCACTTTGCCTTTTTTCTCGGGATCGGGATTCGGCTTACCCGTCAGCGTAATACAATCGGTCGGGCATATGCGGGCGCACTGATTGCACACAATGCACAGATCCGGTATAAAGTGCTGAATGCCACGGAAGCGATCCGGCATCGGGAACGGTTCATCCGGATAGGACGTCGTCACCTTCGGAGCCGTCAGCGCCTTCATCGTAACACCTAGTCCTTGCAGCAATCCTTTCATGCTTCTCTCCCCTTTCAGACCCTTATTTCACGAACAGCTCCAGGTAGAGCGCGGTGAGAAATACGTTAAGCAACGCCACGGGCAGGAGCACCTTCCAGCCGAGGCTCATGAGCTGGTCAACACGGACGCGCGGGAAGGTTGCCCGTATCCAGAATAGCGAGAAGACAACAAAAGCGAATTTGAGCAGAAACCATATAATGCCCGGCACAAAGTCAAGAAAGGGTGCAGGAGCATGCCATCCTCCCAGGAATAAGACCGTCGTAAGCGCCGCAATGGCGTACACATATACATATTCAGCGAGCATGAAGAAAGCGAAGCGGAAGCCGCTGTATTCAACATGATAACCCGCCACAAGCTCAGACTCCGCCTCTGGCAAGTCGAAGGGCGTCCGGTTCAGCTCCGATACCGCTGCAATGAAAAATACGATAAATCCGATGATTTGCGGGAATAGGTTCCAGTTCCAAAACCAGCCGCCATCCTGAGCCGCTACGATATCGCGCAGGTTCAGACTTCCGCTCAGCAGGATGACGCCTACGATGGATATGACAAGCGGCACCTCGTAGCTGATCATCTGCGCTGCGGAGCGCATGCCGCCCAGCAACGCATATTTGTTATTGGAAGCCCAGCCTCCAAGCACAATGCCTAAGGTTGTAATGCCAGATAAAGCCACGTAGTAGAGCAAACCAACGTTCAAGTCGGCGAAATAAAGCTTCTCGGTGTAAGGAATAACGGCAAGCACGGTAAATGAAGGAATGAAAGCGAGAGCGGGCGCAAGGATGAAGAGCAGCCGGTCCGCCTTTCGAGGTATGGTGTCTTCTTTGATCAGAAGCTTGAAGATGTCGGCTACCGTCTGGAGCAAGCCGAACGGTCCGACCCGGTTAGGCCCGATGCGAAGCTGCATCCAGCCGATTACCTTTCGTTCGTAATAAATGGCATACGTCACAAATCCTAATACTATGAGCAGGAATAACGCCGCCCACAGGAACAGGATTAACGCGCTGCCCCACGTCAGCGGCTCATTCAGCCAGGCGCCCATCAGCAATCAACCTCCCCAACAACGATATCGATTCCGCCTAATATCGTGATCAAATTGGTCATCGTCTCCCCCACAAGCAGCTTGGGCAAGATTTGAAGATTGACGAACGACGGCCTTCTGAATTTGAGGCGGTACGGCTCCGCCTTGCCCTTGGAGACGATATGGCAGCCGATCTCGCCGCGAGGCGATTCAATTCGCACATAGGTCTCTCCCGCAGGCGGCCGAATCACACGCGGCACCTTGCCCATCGTCTCTCCGCCGCTCGGGAATTGCTCGACCGCTTGCTTCAAGATGCGAAGGCTCTGCCTGATCTCCTCCAAGCGCACGCAATACCGATCGTAGCAATCGCCGTTGTGGCCGATTGGCACGTCGAATTCGAATCGGGAATAAAGGCTATAAGGTTCATCCTTGCGCAAATCCCATTTTACGCCTGTACATCTCAGGTTAGCGCCGGACAAGCCATGGTCGATTGCGGTAGCCGCATCGTATTGGCCAATTCCTTTTATGCGCGCCAGGAAGATTTCATTGCCGGATACGAGCTTGTCATATTCCGCAAGCTTCTTCTCCATGTACGGGATGAAATCCCTAACCTTATCCATCCAGCCAGGAGGCGCATCCCATTTGACTCCGCCGACTCGCATGTAATTGTAGGTTAGCCTCGCGCCGCAAAGCTCGTTGAACAGATTGATGATGGTCTCCCGGTCGCGGAAAGCATATAAGAACGGGCTCATCGCGCCAATGTCCAGCAAATAAGTGCCCCACCAGACAAGATGGCTGGCTACCCGCTGCAGCTCCATGACGATTAACCGCAGAAATTCCGCTCGAAGCGGCACTTCCAGTCCCATCATCGTCTCGACGGCATGGACCAGCACATAATTATTCGTCATGGCCGATACGTAGTCCATTCGATCGGTGTACGGTATGATTTGCGTGAAATTTAGACTTTCCGCCAGCTTTTCCGTTCCTCTATGCAGATAACCCATTACAGGCGTCGCCTCGGTTATGACTTCTCCATCAAGCTTGACTACGATCCTGAACACGCCATGCGTGCTCGGATGCTGGGGTCCGACGTTGAGCAGCAGTTCTTCCGTTCGAATCACCGGTTGCCTACACCTCCGAATCAAGCGGTTCGTAATCTTTGCGCAAAGGGTGGCCGACCCAATCATCGGGCATCATAATACGCCTCAGATCGGGATGGCCAGTAAATGCAATGCCTAGCAGATCATAGATTTCGCGCTCGTTCCAATTGGCCGTCGACCAAGTCGGCGTTGCAGAAGGAACGGATGGCGCTTCCCGGTCCGTTCTCAGCTTGATCGCGACGTCTTGCTTAGAGTCAAGTGACAGCAAATAATAGACAACCTCCAGATGCGTCTCGTAATCGATACCGGATACATTGCGGAGATAGTTGAACCGTAGCTCACCATGATCCCGCAGCAGCAGACTAACCTCCGGCCATCGTTCGGCCGCAATGACGAGCATCGGCATGTCTGCGTTCAGTTCGTTCAGGCCGGATTCCTCGATCGTGCCTTTCCCGAACGCTTCATCGATCAATCGTACATACCGGTCCAGATCACACTGCCTCGGTGAAGGCTCCTTCGGAATATCCTGCTCCGCCTGGGCTGCTTCCGCAGCTTCCGCCTCTGCCTTCGCCTTGGCCGCCGCTCGCGCCGCTCGCGCTTCAGCAGCGGCCTTCAGCTTCGCTTCACGCTCCGCGTCAACAGGAGAAGACGCTGGCTCGTGTTCAGACTTTATCGGCTCTTGCGGCGCTTCGGGGTTCTTTTTCTCCTCCTCGCTCATCGGCTCGTCACCTGCTTCCCGGTCTTCGCCTCATAACGAATTTTCTCCTGCAGCTTGTTGATGCCATAGATGAGCGCCGCCGGATTAGGCGGGCAGCCAGGGATGTATACATCAACCGGTACGATCTGATCTACACCTTTAATGACCGCGTAAGACTTTACGTATGGGCCGCCGGCTGTAGCGCAAGAACCCATGGCAATAACCCATTTCGGTTCTGGCATTTGATCGTATAAGCGGCGCAGAAGAGGCCCCATCTTCTTGGTCACCGTCCCGGATACGATCATGACGTCCGACTGCCTCGGAGATGTGCGGAACATAACGCCGAACCGGTCCAAGTCATAGTGGGAGGCGCCTGTACCCATCATTTCGATGGCGCAGCACGCAAGGCCGAATGTCAGGGGCCATAGTGAATTGCTCCTCGCCCATCCCTTTAGCTGCTCCAGCGTTCCCATAAACACATTGCGTTCCAGCTCCCTGCGCTCTTCGAGTGTAATTGACTCCAGGTTCAATTCCATTTCAGCACCCTCTTCTTCCATGCGTATAGAAGTCCCACAAGCAGCATTCCCGCAAAAATGACCATTTCGACCAGCACAAAAAGACCGAGCTTATTATACGCAACGGCCCACGGGTATAAGAAAACGGTTTCTACATCAAAAATGACAAACATAAGGGCAAACATATAGTACCGGATGTTGAATCTGACCTGACCTTCGCCTACTGGCTCGTTGCCGCTCTCGTATGTACTTCGTTTCGGATCGGTCGGCTTATGCGGCCTCAGCAGCCTTCCGACTGTCAAAGCCACGACCGGGAGCAGAATGCCCAGTACGAGAAAAATCGCGACGACGACGTAGTGGTTGACATAGTTATCCACACAATCGCCTCCGTTAAAGGATGGTATGCAGGATGTCTGTACGCTGTCTGTTCATGGTCAATTTTCCCTCACAATTATAACAAATGCTGGGACTACCGTCTATGACGGGTTTACGATCATTGCCTTCGCTTGCTTCATGCAGCCTATTCCATTATATGCGGCCACGTAATAAAAATGGACTGTTCCCCACTTTTCCTTTGCAATGATTCTTGTATTAGAGTTGTTCAAATCAAAAAAGAAGCCTCCCGCGCGTTATACGCACGGAAAGCTTCTTAGGATCGATTAGATCTTTTGTCTTACGTTCAAGCGGTTCATCGCGCGCTGCATAGCCATCTCGGCACGACGGAAGTCAACCTCGTCCTGCCTAGCGGCCAGACGCTGTTGCGCACGCTGCTTCGCAGCTTCCGCACGTTCGATGTTGATGTCTTGCGCAAGCTCTGCGCTTTCCGCCAGAATAACAATTTTGTCCTTGCGAACTTCGATGAAGCCGCCATTGACAGCGACGATATCGACTTTGCCATCGCGTTTGATCGTAACAGGTGCAATGCGAAGCGGCGTTACGAGCGGGATGTGGTTAGGCAGTATACCTAGCTCGCCCTCTACGCCCGTTACGCTTACCATATTCGCAGTCTCCTGATACACCTTGCGCTCCGGCGTTACGATTTCTACCAGAAAGGTACTCATGTGGATTCCTCCCGCCTTTCGCTATTAAAGCGTTTTGGCTTTCTCCACGGCTTCTTCAATGACACCTACGTAACGGAAAGCTTCTTCCGGCAGGTGGTCATATTTGCCCTCGAGAATTTCTTTGAAGCTGCGAACGGATTCTTTAACCTGTACGTATTTGCCTGGCGTTCCAGTGAACGGCTCGGCAACGTGGAACGGCTGGGACAAGAACAATTGGATTCTGCGTGCACGGCCAACTGTTATTTTATCTTCCTCGCTCAGCTCGTCCATACCCAGGATTGCGATAATATCTTGAAGCTCTTTGTAGCGGGCAAGAATCTTCTTGACGCCTTGAGCAACATTGTAATGCTCTTCACCCAGAACCTCAGGGTTAAGGATACGGGAAGATGAAGCTAGCGGATCAACCGCTGGGAAGATACCCATCTCGGAAATTTTACGCTCCAGGTTAGTCGTTGCGTCCAAATGAGCGAACGTTGTTGCAGGAGCCGGATCCGTATAGTCATCCGCAGGAACGTAGATCGCCTGAATCGACGTTACAGAGCCTTTTTTCGTGGATGTGATACGCTCTTGAAGCTGACCCATCTCCGTTGCCAGCGTTGGCTGGTAACCTACCGCCGAAGGCATACGTCCCAGAAGGGCCGAAACCTCGGAGCCCGCTTGCGTGAAGCGGAAGATGTTGTCGACGAACAGAAGTACGTCTTTGCCTTCTTCGTCACGGAAATATTCAGCCATAGTCAGACCCGTCAAAGCTACGCGTTGACGCGCGCCTGGCGGTTCGTTCATCTGACCGAATACCATCGCTGTTTTTGGTAGTACGCCGGAATCTTTCATCTCGTGGTACAAGTCGTTACCCTCACGGGTACGCTCGCCTACACCAGCGAATACGGAGATACCGCCATGCTCTTGCGCGATGTTGTTGATAAGCTCCTGGATCGTTACCGTCTTACCTACGCCGGCACCGCCGAACAAGCCGATCTTGCCGCCTTTAGCGTATGGTGCAAGCAAGTCGATAACTTTGATGCCTGTTTCAAGAATTTCCGCTTGCGTGGACAATTCGTCGAATGCAGGCGCTTGACGGTGAATCGGAAGGTTAACTTCCGACGTAACGTCGCCAGCTTCGTCGATAGGCTCGCCTAATACGTTAAATACGCGGCCGAGCGTTGGAGCGCCAACCGGAATTGTAATAGGTGCGCCTGTGTCTACAACTTCCATGCCGCGAACAAGACCGTCTGTCGTGCTCATCGCAACGGCACGAACCATGTTGTCACCGAGGTGAACAGCTACTTCCAGCGTCAGGTTAATGTCCACTCCGCCTTGGTCGGCTTTGTGCACGATTTTGACGGCGTTCAAAATCTCCGGCAGGTTGCCGCGTTCGAACTCAAGGTCGACGACCGGACCCATGACGGATACAACGCGTCCTTTTTTCATTGCTTTCCCTCCTGCTTCCTTCTTATATGAACTTATGATTGTGCGTTAGCTCCCGCAACGATCTCGGAAATTTCCTGGGTAATCGCAGCCTGACGGGCACGGTTGTACGTCAGCGTCAGCTGATTGATCATCTTCGTCGCGTTTTTCGTCGCGCTACCCATTGCCGTCATACGAGCACCGAATTCGGATGCCTTGCCGTCCAGTACCGCGCTGTAGATAAGCGTCTCCGCATATTTCGGCAGCAATACTTCCAGTACGCCTTCCGGCGATGGCTCGTATTCATAAGCGGAAACCGCCGTACCCTCGCTGATCTCATCCAGAGGCAGCAAGCGGGATTCCGTCGGGATTTGAGTAATCGCATTTACGAATTGGTTGTAATATAGATACAGTTCGTCATAAGCGCCTTCTGCGAAATTCTGCACGGCTGCTGTAGCAACTGTCTTGATGTCTGCAAAGGTTGGCGAATCAGTCAACCCGATTACTTCTTCAACGATAGGCATGTTCCGGCGACGGAAGTAGTCACGGCCCTTACGGCCGATCACGAACAATACATACTCGTCCGTAGACTTATGCTTTTCTTGAATGGTTTGCGTTACTTTGCGCAAGATGTTCGCATTGTAGCCGCCTGCCAGACCCCGGTCGGAGGTGATGACCAGATAGCCCGTCTTTTTGATTGGACGAGTATCCAGCATCGGATGCTTCACATCCTTGGTGCCAGCCGCGATGCTAGCAACAACTTCTTTCAGCTTATCCGCGTAAGGACGAGCAGCGGTAGCAGCTCCCTGCGCTCTTCTGAGCTTGGATGCGGCAACCATCTCCATCGCTTTCGTGATTTGCTTCATGCTTTGTTTGCTCTTGATCTCGCGCTTAATATCGCGCATGCCTTTTGCCATTTGATTTCACCCGCCTTCGTATGCCCTCGAATGCCTTCGGGGCGTGGTAAGGGCCTACGCCCGGACGTGTTTGGACGGGCGTAGGGAAATATGTCTAAGCGAAGCTTTTCTTGAATTGGTTGATCGCGTCTACAAGAGCTTTCTCGTTGTCTGCAACGAGGTCCTTCGTATCGCGAATCGAAGCGCCGATCTCCGGATGGTTGGAGTCCATAAATGCCAGGAATTCTCTCTCGAAACGGGAGATGTTCTCGAGCGCAACATCATCAAGGTGTCCCTTAACCGCTGTATAGAGAGAGATAACTTGCTTCTCTACCGGCATTGGCTGGTTAACGCCTTGTTTCAGGATTTCCATCGTACGCGCGCCGCGGTTAAGGCGTGCGAGCGTCGACTTGTCGAGGTCGGAACCGAACTGCGAGAACGCTTGAAGCTCGCGGTATGCCGCAAGGTCAAGACGGAGCGTACCGGCAACCTTCTTCATCGCCTTGATCTGCGCGGAACCGCCTACGCGGGATACGGAGATACCAACGTTAACCGCTGGGCGTTGGCCGGAGTAGAACAAGTCGGACTCCAGGAAGATCTGACCGTCAGTAATGGAGATAACGTTCGTCGGGATATAAGCCGATACGTCGGACGCTTGCGTCTCGATGAACGGCAAAGCTGTGATCGAGCCGCCGCCAAGCTTGTCGCTCAGTTTCGCAGCGCGCTCCAGCAAGCGGGAGTGCAGGTAGAATACGTCGCCCGGATAAGCCTCACGACCCGGAGGACGGCGAAGAAGCAAGGAAAGCTCGCGGTATGCCGCAGCTTGTTTCGTCAAGTCATCATATACGATCAAGGCATGCTCGCCTTTGTACATGAAGTACTCAGCCATCGATACGCCTGCGTACGGTGCAAGATACAAAAGTGGAGCTGGATCGGATGCGCCTGCAGTGACAACGATGGTGTATTCCAATGCGCCGTGGCGGCGAAGCGTTTCCACAACGTTGGCAACTGTAGATTGTTTTTGGCCAATGGCAACGTAGATACATTTTACGCCATTGCCCTTTTGGTTGATGATCGCATCGATCGCGATCGTGGTTTTACCCGTTTGACGGTCACCGATAACAAGCTCGCGTTGACCGCGGCCGATTGGTACCATGGCGTCGATCGCTTTGATACCTGTTTGCATAGGTTCATGAACGGATTTACGATCGATAACGCCCGGAGCCGGGGACTCGATCGCGCGAGTTTGCGTCGTGTTAACCGGACCTTTGCCGTCTACCGGCTGTCCAAGCGGGTCAACAACGCGACCCAGAAGCTCGTCGCCTACTGGAACTTCCATGATGCGGCCTGTACGCTTAACTTGGTCGCCTTCGCGAATGTCCGTGTAAGGACCCAGGATAACGACACCCACGTTGCTTTCCTCAAGGTTGAGCGCCATACCTACAACACCGTTCGCGAACTCGAGCAACTCGCCTTGCATCGCATTCTCAAGGCCGTGTACACGTGCGATACCGTCACCGACATTGATGACCGTGCCGACATCCACGACTTGAATTTCGGATTTATATTGTTCGATCTGTTGTTTAATCAGCGTGCTGATTTCATCAGGTCTGATACTCAATTCGTTCACCCCTATCTACAGTGCTTTAGAATTTAACGTTTTTTGTAAACGATCCAGCTTGCCGGACAAGCTTCCGTCATACAGGCGGTCGCCGATACGGACTTGAATGCCGCCAAGCAGCGCTGGCTCGACAATTTGCTGTGCAATGATCTTCTTGCCTGTGATGCTTCCGAATTGCGCCGCAACGCCCAAAAGCTCTTCGTCCGTCAGCTTCTGCGCAGAGTAAACCGTCGCATGAGCCTGACCGAGCGCCTCGCCCGCAATCTTGGTGAATGCTTCATACACCTCAACGATGATCGCTTGACGACCGCGCGTGATGATGACTTTCAGCGTATCCAGTACGATTCCGGAAGCGTTGTTGCCGAATGCCGCTTTCAATACGTCGATCTTGGCGGTTGGAGCAACGCTTGGCAAGGAGAGGAATTTCTCGATTTCCGCGTCCTGCTTCAGAGCTTCGGCGATCAGCTTAAGCTGAGCTTCAACCTCGGAGACAGTTCCTGCGGCGGAAGCAAGCTCGAACAGCGCTTTTGCGTAGCGCTTCGCTACGACCGTGTCCCGGCTCATTTGCTTCCAACCTCTTTCAGGTATTGGTCAACAAGTTGCTCTTGCGACTTCTCGTCCACTTGCTTCTCGATAATCTTGGAAGCGATCTTCACGGAGATTCCGCCAACCTCTGTGCGAAGAGCGGCAATCGCCTTGTTCTTCTCGCTCTCGATGTCCTTCAGCGCATCGTCTTTCAGACGAGTAGCCTCGTTCTTCGCGGATTGTACAATCTCGTCCGCTTGCTTCGTGCTTGTCGATCTTGCTTGATCAATAATCGCATAAGCTTCTTTGCGCGCTTGCTCGAGTGCAACCTTTTGCTCATCAAGCGATGCCTCTGCCGCTTTGCGGCTTGTTTCTGCCGTGTTCATCTGTTCCTGAATCAGCTGTCTGCGCTTCTCCATAACCGTGAACAACGGGCCAAATGCGTATTTATTCAACAGCCATAACAGAACTAGAAACGCAACGATCGCGAAGACTGTCGACTCCCAAATAAACTTATCCATAGCTGCAACTCCTTCCTTACATGCTTGTAATCAAAACGAAGGCGAAGAGGGCTAGGCCTTCCCCGCCAATTTCAGGTCTCTAATGATTAGCCGAAGAACGCCAGGAAGGCGATAACTACGCCGATGATAGGTACAACTTCGACGATACCTACACCGATAAACATTGTGGTTTGCAGCTTGCCTTGAAGCTCAGGCTGACGAGCGATACCTTCGATTGTTTTGCTTACGATCATACCGTTACCGATACCCGCGCCAAGTGCGCCCAAACCAACTGCAATTGCTGCTGCCAAAACTCCGTAATCCATTTAAAAATCCTCCTCAAAAATAGGTTTTTAGATTTAATGTTAGATCTTGTTTATAACTAATCCCGCGCAAGTAATCGAACCGATCCTTATACGGGGTTTAAACCCATGCTTAATGCGCTTCTTCTTCATCGTGATGATGAATGGTGGCTTGCGAGATATACACCATCGTAAGAATCGTGAACAAGAACGCCTGAATACCTCCGACAAAGATACTGAAGGCTTGCCATGCTGCAAGGAATGGGAGACCCCATAAGCCTAGCATTAGGATTGTTGCAATCAGAACCTCGCCCGCGAAGATGTTCGCGTATAGACGAAGAGCCAGCGTCAGTGGTTTCGAAATTTCCTTGATCAGGTTAAGAGGGAAGAAGATTGGAAACGGCTCGAAATAGTGCTTCAGGTAATGCTTGCGGTTTTCCTTCATGCCCAGGTAATGAACCAAGAAGATAACCACAATCGCAAGGCCAGCTGTTACGGACAAGTCCGCAGTTGGTGATTTCCAGAAGGCAATATGCACGTGACCGTCATACTTCTTAAGAAGATCATTCGTAATGCCAAGGAAAGAATTAGGCTCCGAATACTCGAACACGACACCGAACGGAAGACCTAGCAAGTTAGAGATGAAGATGAACAGTATGAGCGTAAGTCCTAGCGATAGGTAGCGCTTTACTTTTTCCAGCGGCATCGTACTTGCAACGGTATTGTGAACGAATTCGATAATCCATTCCATGAAGTTTTGCATCTTGGACGGATTCTCGACCGACAGATTGCGAACCGCGAGACGGGCGAGTACGAACGTAATGATCATGGTGACGATAATCGTCCCCCAAGTTGAAAAATCAATTCGAAAGCCGCCTACATCCCATACCGGAAATTCATGCATGTTAATTTTTCACCCCTTTCCGCTGTTAAGTCGTTTCTGGTGAATCAAAGCTGATACCAATAAAATAAACGGCATCACCATACTTGCCGCAAGCGTTGCCGGCAGGTTGAACGTTTCCGGATATTTGTAGGCAATCATCGCGACCAGCAGCACCATCGCCATGCGGCTTCCAAGTCCCAGCCCCATCTTGCGCATGCCCCGATTCGCCATGGCCTGTCCTACAATCTCCACTCTGCGTCTAAGCAAAAGCGCATTCATGAAACTCGCGAGTACGCCCAGCAGAAGACCAGCGAATACGCTCTTCCACTCCGGAAAGATACCCCAGAGCAGCAAGCAGGCAGCCGCAAAAAAAAGCGCCCCGCGCATCGCCATCTTGAAAATGTTATCCATCGGAATCCTTCAACACCTTCCTGACAATCAGAATGGCTGAAAGAATACCGACAGCCAGACCAACAAGCAGTCCGCCGACCGTCCCGGCTTTCGGATCGCCGAAGCGCTCCCCAGCCGCCTGGCCGAGCCAATATCCCAAGAAAACACAAATCCCGACATCCACGCCAAGCGCCCCGACAAGCGCGGCGGCCTTCCATGGATTGTCACTGTTGCTTTTCCCATTCATATTGCTCCAACCCCTGTCAATCCTCATTTATTTTATCGAAGCGGCGCAAGGTTTGTCAATTGAAATAACAGCAAATTTTCCGTGAACGAAAGGGGGAAAACCCTTATCCTACAAGGTTTCTGAAGCGCCGAAACCGTACAGTGCCACTGTATGCTGTATATTCTGCGCTTAGTCCGAATCCCCGAGATAAACTATGAACGTTGTGTGAACGAATCAGGACGTTGCTTGCTTCTACCAAAATGATGAAGGATTGCGTCAACAATTCGTTCAGAGGCTTTGCCGTCGCCGTAAGGATTGGCTGCTTGGCTCATTCGACAATATAATGCTTTGTCGTTGAGCAGCGCCTTCGCTCTTCCATATACATCCTCTTCATTCGTGCCGACCAGCTCAAGCGTGCCCGCCTCGATGCCTTCCGGACGCTCCGTCGTATCGCGAAGCACGAGCGTCGGTACGCCGAAGGATGGCGCTTCTTCCTGCAAGCCGCCGGAATCCGTCATAATCATGTACGTATGAGGATAGAAGTTATGGAATTCAAATACATCAAGCGGTTCAATCAGGCGGATCCGCGGGTGATCGCCCAAGATCTCATTAGCCGGTTCTCTCACCGCCGGGTTCGGATGAACGGCGTAAACGACGACGACATCTTCGTGCTCATCTGCAATACGCTTCACTGCGCGGAAGATGTTGCGGTGCGGCTCGCCCAGCGACTCTCTGCGGTGCGCGGTCATCAGAATCATCCGCTTGCCCTTCGCCCATTCGATGACCGGATGCTCGAACGACTCGTCCACCGTGTATTGAAAGACGTCCGCAGCTGTGTTGCCCGTCACGTAGATCGTGTCCTCCGACTTGTTCTCCTTGCGCAGGTTGTTCGCCGACCATTCCGTCGGAGCAAAGTGAATGTCGGACAAGACGCCCGCCAATTGCCGGTTCATTTCTTCCGGATACGGCGACATCTTGTTCCAAGTACGAAGCCCCGCTTCCACGTGGCCTACTTTAACTTGCTTCAGGAACGAAGCGTAGCTGGCCAGGAAGGTCGTCTGCGTATCGCCATGCACCAGCACGATATCCGGCTTAGCCTCCGCCAGCACAGGTTCCAGTCCCTCCAGCACTCGGACTGTCGTCTCCGTCAGCGTCTGGCGTTCTTTCATTACGTTCAGGTCATAATTCGGCTTGATCTCAAAAAAATCAAGCACCTGGTCCAAAATCTGTCGATGCTGCGCCGTAACGCATACGATGGACTGGATGTCATCCTCGCGCCGCTGAAGCTCCAAGACAAGCGGAGCCATCTTTACCGCTTCCGGACGCGTGCCGAATATGGTCATTACCTTTAGTTTAGACAAAAGATTCCACTCCTACATCATAGTTGGCTGAAAATGTTTAGTTCGTGCCGTACATGCGGTCCCCCGCATCGCCAAGTCCAGGCACGATATAGCCTTTTTCATTCAAACATTCGTCCAGTGCGGCAATATAAATATCAACATCGGGATGCGCGTCCTGCACAGCCTTGACGCCCTCCGGAGCTGCAATGAGACACATGAGCTTGATTTGGTCGCAATTGCGCTTCTTCAGCGAAGAGATCGCGGCAATAGCAGATCCGCCCGTTGCCAGCATCGGATCGATCACGATCAGAAGCCGGTTCGGCGCATCCGTAGGCAGATTAATGTAGTACTCTTTCGGTTGAAGCGTCTCATGGTCTCTAGCCAGTCCGATATGGCCGACTTTAGCCGACGGAATCAGCTTCAGGATACCATCCACCATGCCGAGGCCCGCTCTCAGAATCGGAATAAGGCCAAGCATGCGTCCCGATACAACCTTCGCATCGGTAATAGCGACTGGCGTCTCCACCTTAATCGTGTCCAGCGGAATATCCCGCGTAATTTCGTAAGCCATCAATGTTGCAACTTCATCCACCAGCTCGCGGAAGTCCTTCGTATTCGTTTCCTTATTACGAATGAACGTCAGTTTATGCTGGATTAGGGGATGGTCGCATATAACCAGTTTGCTCATGGAGCGTAATTCCTCCCAAATTCCTTTTCGACGGACATGCTTATAGCATGGTCACAATCCCATATATTATAGCACTGTAAAGAAAGCGTTGCATCTGGGCCCCGAAAAAAATCTGCGCCTCTGCCTCTCCCCTCCAGCACATAATCAGCCCATGCCAAAAAAGCCGCTTAGCCTTCGGAATTATTGCAGCATTCCAAAGGCTCAAGCAGCTGAAGCTTATGATCGTTTGACCGGTGGAAGCGGCATTCTTCCTAGCGCGTCAAGAAGCCGCGCTGCTAGTATGGAGACGATGGTCGTGAAGACGCATACGGCGATATAATGCACAAGCGAATGATCCACTAGAATTGGCTTCATTCCCGCAGCTCCAGCTATTCCCCGAATCGCTACCAGGACCGCCGGATGGAGCAGGTAGATCCACTGGGCAATCGCGCCTGCGCGGGCACTCGAGCTGATCTTAATCTGCATAGCCATTCCGAATAGGGCGTATACCGCGGGCAGAAGTGCGATGTACATGCTGTCATGTCTAGGGAATCCTGCATCTCGCAACAGGATGCCTTCCAGGAACAGAACCCCTATGCTGATCAGCAAAGCAACAGGATAGACATATCGCACTTTCGGCGTTGCCGAATGTTTCGCCATGCACAAGCCCATTGCCAGAAAGACAGGGGCAAAGAAAAAACCGTTGCGCGTATAATCGAATCCAGCGAACAACCAATCATACATGGCTTTAAGGTGGGGCTCCTGCACAGCAAGACCATAGTAGCTGTCTCCCATCACGCCAATCGCGTATAGCAAGCATACCAAGACCGCGAAGGCCCATCGCGGCAGCAGCCGGTACAAGCCATAAACCATATAGATGCCAATCAGCAGCGCAGGCAGATACCATAGATGATAGAAGGTGCCGTCGATGACAATATCCCTTGCAAGCGCTGGCCAGGAGATGCCTTGATCGAAGTCGCCTTTGTATACATTAAGGGGAAGATAGATCATCATGGCTGCCAGGTAGAGAAGGGCTACTTTCAAAGCATAGCGGTTGATCATGCTTCGATCTTCCCGGCCTTTGCCCGTCAACTTCCGAAAGAGCAGATAGCCGGAAGCCATAAAGAAGAATGGAACCGCCAAGCGGCCTACTATGCCTGTGATTAAAAAATCGGCATATTCATCATAGGTTAGCAAGGGTCCTGTATGAATCGCGATAACGAGGAAGGAGGCCGCCAGCTTGACGAGATCGATGCCTCCATACCGTCGATTAGCGCCCCTTGGTTTCATCATCATCAATCCCGTACACGGTCACGATAAAGCCGTCCACATTATTGCCCGATACCTGGTAGCCTTCGCATACCGGCAAAGGTATCTCCGTCAGCCCCCGCTCTTCCGCTCTTACGTAGTAGACCGCAGCCCTTGTCCCTTCACGATCAAGCTGGAGCCATCCCCCGGCGAATTCAAATCTTTTCACATCATCCATGTACTCCTCCAGACAATAACCCAATCGCTCCATCCACTGCGCATGCGGCGTTCCCACATAACGATAGTGCCACGGCTCGCATGCGATGCCCGTAAGCGCCCGCTTTCCCTCTTGATATCGCTGAATGAAGCCGTAACGCGCCGCCGTTTCTTTAAACGCCAGACATTTGCCGTGATCAGGGAACGACGGCGCGATAAAGTCCAGCTCACCCGCCTGCCGCTCTCCTACGTCCACGGCTAGTCCTGTCTGATGCTCGCTCCTGCCCGGCAGCGCAACATAGCTAGCCGTATATTCCGGTCCGCTATCACGGATAGAGCCCTCGTAGATAGCTTGCTGTTCCTCCTGCGACCGATAACCGCTCACTACGACAATGTCGTCCAATGCCTGGACAGCGGTTAGCAAAGCGGCCAGTTGCCGGAGACAGACCGTCTCTAGTTCGATTGCAGGGCCAAGCACTTGCAATCCGCCAGCAGCGGCCACAGGCGACAAGGCAGCTGGTTCCTTAACTGACCGTACGGGGTGCATGGCATTCACCAGCAGGAGATGCCCTCTATGCACCTCATCCCGGCCCAGCCGAATCGTAGCAGCCACCAATCGCTCTGCCTTATTCGAGGTGAACTGTGCGGTTATTCTCTCCATATCTATCCCCTACTCCTTATAGATTCGCTCGACTCGGCTTGACAATGACGTCGAGATTTCCTGCGATACAGTCCCCGCATGCAGGGCGAGCTCCGTGATTGCAACACGCTCTTCTCTCTGGCTTCCGATCAGGACAACCTCCGTCCCCGCTTCATACGAACGATCCAGGCGGATCATGAGCTGGTCCATGCAGATCTTACCCACGACTTGCGCTCTGCGCCCTTCGACCAGCATCTCCGTGTTCTGTAAGCTCTGGGACCAGCCGTCTCCGTAGCCAATGGGCACCGTTCCAATCCACTCATCTTCTTCCGCAACATAGGAGTTGTCATACCCGATGCACTCCCCCTTCCGCAGCTGCTTTACTTGTATCAGTCTGCTGTACAGGCTTAGTGCAGGGCGCAGATGGATGCCGGACACCAACTGCTCCGGATAGAAGCCGAATAAAGCGGCTCCGATCCGAACCATATCCATGGCAAGCTCGGGGAAGCGCAGTGCCGCATTGCTGCCCGCGCAATGATAATGACGGGCTTCAATGCCGGATGTCCGGCTCCACTCTTTCATTTCCAGAAACTTGGCGAGCTGCGTCCTCAGGAAAGCGGTATCCTCTCTTGCAGAAGTTGCAAAGTGAGTGTAGAAGCCGTCTACATCAATAAAGTCCCATTGCAGCCACGGCACAAGCTCGTCCCACTCTTCTTTGGTTCTAAGACCAATCCGTCCCAGCCCCGTGTCCACCTTTACATGCACCCTCAGGTTATCCTTGCAGAGCGGTTCCCGGTACGGCGCCATCTGGCGGAACCACTCTGCATGTGTCACAGTCACCATTAGCTGATGCCGGATCGCGAGCATCACCTCCGATGGATGAATCGGGGCCAGAATCAGGATCGGAAGCTCGATCCCCTTCGACCTTAGCAGCAGCGCCTCTTCCAGATAGGCAACGGCCAAATGATCAGCGCCTCCTTGCGCCGCCGCTCGTGCCGACGCTACGCTGCCATGCCCGTATCCGTCAGCTTTCACGACGGCCATCAGTTTGGCGCTCTCCGGCATAAGTCTGCGAATCTCGGCTGTATTTTCTCTAATCGCGCCAAGACTCACTTTCGCTCTCGTATCTCTATACATGTCTTCACCTTGCGTATTGAACGGTCAATTTGTCTGCATGGCGCATAAATGCGTAATCAATCAGCTTCTCGATCAGTTCACTGTACGCCGTTCCGTTCGTGCGCTCCCACATGACGGGATACATGCTCGTACCCGTAAAGCCTGGCAGTGCGTTGATTTCGTTCAAATAAAGTTGGCCGTCCTCACCCAAGAAGAAATCGACTCGCGCAAGACCGGAGCAGCACAACGCGCTGTAGGCTTGCACCGCATACTCTCGAATGCGTTCCATGACGCCTGCGGGCAGCTCCGCCGGAATCGACATAACCAGTTCCTTGTCCATATATTTGGATTCAAAGTCGAAGAAGCGATGGCGATGAATGAACTCTCCCGGCAAGGAAGCGAGCGGGCGCTCATTGCCCATGACCGCGACTTGAATTTCCCGTCCCGCGACTTCCCGCTCGATGACTAGCTTTCTATCGAATCGGAACGCGAATTCAATTCCCCGGATAAGCGCGTCTTTATCCTCGCAGCGGCTAATGCCTATGCTGGAGCCAAGCGTCGCCGGCTTGACGTAACATGGATAACCCAGCGCCCGCTCCAGCCGATCCAGCCATTGTTCGCGCTCCTCGCTCCATTGCTCCAGACGGAAGCTGATATGGTCCGTCTGCCGGATACCCGCTTGTGCCAGCAATTGCTTGGATACGGCTTTATCCAGCGTCAGTGCAGCCGACAGCACGCCATTGCCGACATATGGAATATCCAGCAATTCCATAAGTCCCTGGACGGTACCGTCTTCTCCATTCGAGCCGTGAAGCAGAGGCAGCACAACCTTCTTGCCCTCGCCCGACATATAACGCAGCAGGACTGAGCCCATCGATTGCGATGGCGATACCGATTCCGGTCTCATCACCAGCTCATCGATGGTTGCATGCGGGCGCTCCTGTATACCGCAGCAGCACCATGCCCCTTCCTGCTGTGTGATGTAGATCGGAAACACATCGAACTTCTCGCGGTCTATCGATCCTAGGACTGTAAATGCCGTTCTGAGGGAAACCTCATGCTCTACCGATTTGCCGCCATATAATACAAACATTTTTATTTTCATAACAAAATAGCCTCCTACGCTCGACTGATTACCTGTTACCAAGATAACCTTCAAACGTTAAGAGGCTTGTAAGTGAAACATAACAAAAGCTTAAGATAATATGAGGATTAATGATAAACTTCCTTAAGATCCTGCACACTGCGACAAGCAGCACTGAACGTTAGCCACGTTCTGGATTCCCTTCATGTCTCGCCTCGCCCGACTCGCCGCCGACTACAATGCGCTGCATAGGCAGCGCAAGCTGCACACCTTCTTCCTTAAGAATTTGGAGCATGGCCAGCTGCGTCTCCTGACGAACGGTGAGATGATCCTTCCACGCAGTCGTCTTGGTGAAGTAATAGAGCATAATCCCAAGGCTGCTCTCCTTGAATTCATTAAACCTAACCATAATCGTCTCGTCGTCGATTTCTTCATTGTCCATTAAATAGCGCTCAATGCGGTCAATAGCCATAGTCAGCCGTTCCGCATCCGTATCCAGCGCCACATTCAGGGTAAACGTGATGCGCCGCCTGCCCATCCGGCTCCAATTCGTAATCGGCTGATCGGCAAGCGTGGAGTTCGGCACCGTGACCAACGCATCGGCGAATGTCCGAATCTTGGAGCTTCGGAACGTAATATCCTCCACCACTCCCTCTGTGGAAGGCGTCAAGATCCAGTCTCCTTTGGAGAAGGGCTTCTCCAGTATGATAATGACTCCGCCCAGAATGTTGCCGAGTGTATCCTTGGCCGCCAGAGCCAGCGCAAGACTGCCTAACCCCATGCCCGCAACTACCCCGTTAATATTGAAGCCCCATTCCGAGATTACTGCCGTAACCGCAATTACAATCACTACGAAGCGGACCGCCTTCGAGAGGAACGGAATCAGCATGCTGGAGTCGTCTCCGCCGAACCGCTTGAGCGCTCCTTCCATAAATACAGACGAAACCGCAGACAGATTGTACAGACCGCCCCCGATCAAGAGAATCATGCCGCTGCGGAACAGCTTATGCACAACAAGCAGAGGCGTCCAATGAGCCGGGACGTAATAGAGGATCGCCAAATAAGCGCCCAGCAGCACGAACAAGCCGCGAAGCGGCTTCTCGAACGCTTCCAGCACACGTGCAGCCAGCTCCATTCGCGCCAGTCGCTTCATCAGGAAGGTGAACAAAAACCGGACAAATAATCTCCGGAACAATAGAAACAACAAAAATATACCGATGGCAATACCAAGATCAAGCAATCGCCAGACTTCAATCTTATCCATTAGCCAATCCATAGTGGTCATCGCAAATTGCAGCTCCTTTCCGCACGCTCACGTCAAGGTTTGCACCAGTCATGCTGTGCGTCAGCGTAAAGTACTATTTTAACATAGTTTAAAATGACCGTCGAAGCAGCGTTCCCCATGCAAATGTACAAGCTTAATTGAGGAATATCGTACCAATGACCTAGCCTTTCGTGTTCATTTTTGGGCCTTAAATGCCGTTAAACATAGAGAGAGGAATAAAAATCCACCTACGAAAGGAAAGGGATGTAGTGAAATTGAGTTCAAGTTGGGGCAAGTCGCTTATGAACGCGCGCAGATCGCTGGCAGCCATGATGGCGTTCGTCCTCGTCATGTCCAGCCTTGTGGGCGTCGCGAGCGCCGCGGAGGATACCATAACCGGAATAGAGTTGGATTATGATTCGTCGGATTATAACTCAGGCACATCATCGCTTGTCATGTTTGTAGAGGATGACAAGATCAATGTATCGGTGCTTGCAAGTCTATCGGGATCGGCATCGAAAAAAGACGTAACCACCGATGCCACTTGGAAAACATCCAATAGCTCTATCGTTAAAGTAGAGAAGGGCGTACTGACCGGTGTCGGCAAAGGCACAGCAACGATCAGCGCTACGTATAAAGGATTTACCGCTTCGATCAAAGCCACTTCCGATTACGTCTATGACGAGGTTGTGATTATGCAGGATGATCAAGCGGCACCCGCATCGATCTCGGACATCAAGCTGGGTGAAACGTTAACCTTCACTCTTGACGGAAAGAAGCAAGGCAACGTCACGAACATTACAACCGAAGCGACGTGGACGACATCGAGCGCCTCCGTAGCAACGGTAGATGACGGCAAAATCACGCTCGTCGGAACAGGAACCGCAACGATTACCGCCAAGTACAAAGGAAAGAGCGATACCGTCAAACTAACCGTCGTCTCTCCTTACAAGGGTATCGAGATCTTGCCTAAACCGGCTCATGACCTTCTTGAGCTTGAAATTGGCATGGATGATCATATCCTGCAAGCTATTGCCGAGCCGAAGACTGGCGGAACGCTGAACGTATCCGAGGATGCGAAATGGACCAGCGGCAACACGAAAGTGCTGACTGTCGAGAAAGGCGTAGTAACAGCAGTAGGAACCGGCAAAACAACCATTACGGTCAGCCATCTCGGCGTGACGGATACGATTACTGTCGTGGTACGGACACCTTATCAATCCATTAAGCTTTCGCCGGAGAAAGAATTCCATCTGCAGCTTCAAGATACGCCGCTTCAAGTGCGGGCGGATGTATTGAACAATGACAATGTGTCTTATGACATTACAGATGTAGGCGAATGGACATCCTCCGATGTGACAGTAGCAACTGTCGTACAAGGCAGAGTGATGCCAAAAGCGGTTGGCACGACCAAAATTACGGTCTCGCATAAAGGCGTCAGCAAGAGCATTGATGTAACCGTCTACCCGAGCATTACGAAGCTGAAGGTAGAGAAGGAAACCCTCGACGGATTCAAAGGCATTAGCGCCGCGCTTCCGAAAGTAACGGCTACTACCTTTGACGGATCTAGCGTTGATGTGTCGAAGCTGGTCAAGTGGTCGGTGAAGGATGACGACATTGCAGAAATCAAAGACAATGAATGGACAGCCAAAGAACTGGGCGAAACGACGTTTACAGCTACGCTCCAAGGCATGAAAGTAGAGACCAAGCTTATTGTGCATCTGAAGCCGGTCAAGCTGATAGCTGAAAACAAAGACTTGAGCATCGTGCTGGGCCGCTCGGCCTCTCTCCCAGCCGTAACCGTCATTTATGAAGACGGCGAGGAAGCCGATATCAGCAAATCGATCGAATGGAAAACAACATCGGATAATATTCTTCTTCTTGAGGACAGCATGAAAGGCCTTGAGGCCTCCACCGTAACATTGACGGGTACTTACCTCGCGAAGACCGTATCGGTACGCGTGAAGATCGAGGAAGAAATCGTGAAGCTGGAAGTAAGCCCCACGGTCATTGAGCTGAATCCTGGACGCTCGAAATCCATCAAAGTAACCGGCTATTACAAAAACGGCAAAAAAGTTTCTGTAGGCTCCCGGATTGACTGGGCGGTGGCCAATACAAAGGTAGCGACGGTAAGCGGAGCTTCCTCTGTCAAGGCAATCGACGTAGGCACAACCAAAGTAACGGGCTCCTATCAAGGCAACCCGATTGAAGTGACCGTTATCGTTACGCCGAAGCTGAAGTCACTGCAGTTGTCCGCTAAGTCTGTGCAGCTAGCACCTGGCGCCACATACAACGTATCGGTCCAGGCCGTCTACTATACCGGAAACCCGGCGAACGCTACTGGAAGCGCCGTATGGACGTCCTCCAAGCCAACCGTGGCTACGGTTAAGGATGGCAAAATAACAGCAGTCGCCAAAGGAAGCGCCTCTATTAAGGCTACATTCGGAGGCAAGAGCGCAACCATCCGCGTTACGGTTAAATAAGATCGTTAACACTAGGACCCTCTGTCATAGGACAGAGGGTCCTTAAACGTTAAAAGGCGAGGCCGGAATCATCCGGCCTCGCCTCTTCTATTTGCTTCTTAAGCGTAATGACAAGCTGCAAAGTGTCCTTGTCCTACGTCCACCAGCTTCGGTTCGTCAGTCTTGCATTTCTCTGTCGCGATCGGGCAGCGCGTATGGAACTGACAGCCGGAAGGCGGGTTGATCGGGCTCGGCAGATCGCCCTTCAAGACGATACGCTCTCGCTCCGCCTCTACCTTCGGATCCGGAATCGGAATCGCAGACAGCAGCGCTCTTGTATAAGGATGGCGGGGATTGTCGTACAGCTCGCTGCTTTCCGCAAGCTCAACAATCTTACCCAGGTACATAACCGCTACGCGGTCACTAATATGCTTAACCATGGACAGGTCATGCGCAATGAACAGATAGGTCAGCCCCATCTTCCGCTGCAGGTCCTGCATCAGGTTGACAACTTGCGCCTGAATAGATACGTCAAGCGCCGAGATCGGCTCATCGGCAATGATGAATGTCGGATCTACCGCAAGAGCGCGGGCAATCCCGATACGCTGGCGTTGACCGCCGGAGAATTCATGCGGATACCGCATGGCATGCTCCGGATTGAGGTTAACCAGATCAAGCAGACCCTCTACCTTGCGCTTGCGCTCGGTTTTGCTGCCGGCCAGATTATGAATGTCCAGCGCCTCGCCGATAATATCGCCGACCGTCATACGCGGGTTCAGCGATGCATACGGATCCTGGAAGATCATCTGCATGTTGCGGCGCAGCGCCTTCAGCTCAGCCCCCCGCAGCTTGTAGATGTCTTTCCCGTCGAACGTAACGCCGCCGCTAGTCGGCTCGTACAGACGCAGAATCGTGCGCCCCGCCGTCGATTTGCCGCAGCCGGATTCACCTACGACCCCAACGGTCTCACCACGGCCGATATCGAACGAGATTTCGTTAACGGCTTTCAGAATATTGCCTTTGCCCAAGTTAAAAAACTTGCGCAAGTCATTGACTTGAACTAATGGAGAGCTCATACCGGCACCTCCCGATTGGCGTAAGGATGCAGCATCCAGCATGCAGCCGCATGGGAGTCGCTTCCCTTGATGGCATGCAGGTTCGGATCGTTATCCACGCAGACTTTCATCGCTTCGTCGCAGCGTGCGCAGAAGCTGCAGCCCGCAGGCGGCTTAATCAGATCGGGCGGCGTGCCCGGAATCGGAATAAGCGGCTCGTCTTTTCTCTGGTCCAGACGAGGCAAGGAGCGCAGCAGGCCTCTGGTGTAAGGATGCTGCGGATTGGAGAAGATCTCCCACTTGGTGCCCTGCTCAACGATGCGTCCCGCGTACATAACGATTACGCGGTCACACACGTCGGCAACAACGCCAAGGTCATGCGTAATAAGGATAATAGAAGTGCCCATTTTTTGCTGCAGGTCCTTCATCACGCGCATGATTTGCGCCTGAATCGTAACGTCGAGAGCGGTTGTAGGCTCATCGGCAATCAGTAGCGAAGGATTGCAAGCCAAAGCGATTGCAATCATAACGCGCTGGCGCATACCGCCGGAGAATTGATGCGGATATTGCTTGATGCGCGCTTCGGGATTTGGGATGCCGACCAGATTGAGCATCTCAATCGCGCGGGCCGTAGCATCGCTTTTGCTAACGTTCTGATGCTTGATCAAGCCTTCCATGATCTGAGCGCCAACGGTTAGCGTAGGATTCAAGGATGTCATCGGATCCTGGAAGATCATCCCGATTTTATTGCCACGCACCGATTGCATTTCCTTTTCTGTCAAAGAAAGAAGCTCTTGTCCATCGAATTTGACCGAACCTTGTTTGATTCGGCTTGGCGGCGACGGGTTCAATCTCATAATCGATTGAGCCGTTACGCTTTTGCCAGATCCGGATTCGCCTACGATGGCGACCGCCTCTCCCTTCTTCACTTGAAAGGTAATGTCGCGGATCGCTTGCACTTCGCCGCCGTATACATCAAAGGAGACACTTAAATTATTTACTTCCAGCAAGGTCTTCATTGGTGGTGACCTCCTCTCAGCCAGGCTGTATAGTTATTTTTTCAGCTTCGGATCGAATGCGTCGCGCAGTCCGTCACCGAAGACGTTAAAGGCAAATATCGTTAAGCTTAGGAAGAATGCAGGGAAGAACAGACGCCATGGATAGATCGACATTGCTTTAACACCGTCGTCAATCATCGTACCCCATGAAGCAATAGGGGACTGTACACCAAGGCCCAAGAAGCTCAGGAATGCTTCCGTAAAGATTGCGCCCGGAATGGTTAAAGTCAAGGTAACCAAGATTGGTCCCATCGCATTGGGAATCAAATGGCGGAAAATAATACGCATTGCCCCTGCGCCCAGAGATTTGGAAGCAAGCGCATATTCCTGGTTTTTGAGCTGCATAATTTGACCGCGCACAATCCACGCCATATTAATCCACCCTGTGATCGACATCGCAATGATGATGGTGGTCAGGCTTGGCTCCATAACAACCAGCAACAGAATAACAACAAGCAAGTAAGGGATGGAGTACAAAATTTCGGCAAAACGGTTCATAACCTCGTCCACTTTACCGCCATAGTAGCCCATAATACCGCCATAAATAATCCCGATGATCAAATCGATCAATGCGGCTACTACACCGACGAACAACGACACCTGGGCTCCCTTCCATACGCGCTCGAACATATCGCGACCAAGGTCGTCCGTGCCAAACCAATGCGTACTGTTGGGCGGTTGGTTCGTATTCGTCAAATTATTGGTGAAGTGGTCAAATGGCCAAATAAAAGGCATAATAAAGGCCACCAAAACCAGTGCAATGATAATCCAGAAACCCGTCATCGCAAGCTTATTGCTCATCAGACGCATCTTGATGTCTTGCCATGCCGTCAAGCTGGCGCGGCCCGCCTCGTCGACGCGCACTTCCGCGCGTTCCAGCTTCTCAAACATATCCGGCGTCAAGGCGTCCGAACGTTCTTTATGATTAGAATTCAGGTTTGACATGGTTATTTACCCACCTTTCCGCCGGCGCGCATGCGCGGATCCACTAGAACATAAGCGATATCCGCCAAGAAACGACTTACCATGAGAATCACGGCGTAAAAAATGGTAATGCCCATAATTAACGGGTAATCACGATCTATGATACTAGTAACAAAATGCTTTCCGACGCCCGGAATCGCAAAAATTTTCTCTACGACTACGGAACCGGTAATAATACCGGCGGTCAGATAACCCAAATACGTAACGACAGGAAGCATGGAGTTTCGCAGGGCATGCTTCACAATGATTACATATCCGGAAAGCCCTTTGGATTTGGCAGTTTTAATAAAATCAGCATTCAATACTTCAATCATCGTCGATCTAAGAAGTCTTGCGATAACGGCAATTGGACCTGATGACAAAGCAATGGTCGGCAACACATAATCCATAGGACCGTTCAATCCAGCTACTTCAAACCACCCCAGCTTGTTTGCCAGGAAATATTGCATGACAGGTGCCAGTACGATACTCGGTATAGCTAAGCCAATAACGGCTAATGACATGGCCAGGTTATCAAGCAGCTTACGATGATACATAGCTGCGAGAATACCCAAGAGACATCCAACAACTACGGATGTTACAAGTGCGGAAAGACCTAATCGAAGGGAAGGACCAAACGATTGAGAGATCATCTTATCAACAGATTGGAACTTTTTCTTCATGGAGATACCCATATCGCCTTGAAGAAGGTTTTTTAGATAGGTGCCATACTGTACATAAAGCGGCTTATCCAAGCCGTAATACGCTTCCAAGTTTTTCTGAACGGCCTCGCTTGTCGCCTTCTCCGATTGCAGCGGGCTGCCGGGAATGGCATTCATAAGCAAGAATGTCACCGTTACGAGTAAAAACAAAGATATCAGCATAAAAACAAACTTTCCTGAAATGTAACGGAGCACACGATCACCCACTCTCTCACAATCTTTATTAACATTTCAAAAGGGTATATATAGAGACTATATATACCCTTCTGGAACTTAAGTTACTCTAAGTTAGTCGCTATAGATAGGGCAGGTTGAGTGACCTATTTTTTGCTACCGTGTACCCAGTCAAGGTGGCCAGCGTAATCGGAGATAACGCCTTCGAAGCCTTCTTTAACCATTGTTACAGTTGTGTAGTAGTAAGCTGGCAATACGCCCATATCTTCTTCGATAGCGATTTTCTCTGCTTCAGCCATCATTTTCATGCTTTCTTCAGGCGTTTCCGCTACCAAGGAGCCGTCAAGCAGCTGCTCAACTTTAGGGTTGTTGTATTTGCCGTCGTTGTTGCCGGATTTCGGATGGATCAGGTCATACGTGAAGTTGATTGGGTGGTTGATGTCAGCGCCCCAGCCGGAACGTGCGATATCAAATTGACCCGCTTTTCTAGTTTCCAGGAATGTACCCCATTCTTGGTTCGCCAGTTTCACTTCTACGCCCAGGCTCTTACGCCACATATCTACAACTGCTTCAGCCAGTTTCTTATGGCCTTCGCTTGTGTTGTACAGAAGCGTTACTTCAGGGAATGCAGTCAAGCCCAGTTCAGCAAGACCTTCTTCAAGCAATTTTTTCGCTTCTTCAAGGTTTTCTTGGAAGTAGCTGTCTGGATATACTTCACGGAACATCTTGCCTTCTGGACCAGCGATGGACGGCGGTACCAGACCGAATGCCGGTTGTTGATTCGCTTGTGCCACGTTGTCAATCAGGGATTGACGGTCGATGGACATCGAGAACGCTTTACGAACTTTTGCGTTGTTGAAAGGTACTTTGTCGTTGTTGAACAGGTAGTAATAAGTCGACGCAACAGCTGTAACTTCAGCTTTGCCTTCGTCGATCAGTTTTTTCGTCAGGTCCGTTGGCACAGATCCTGCTTGAGCACCGATCCAGTCGATTTTGTTAGTTTCAAACAATTGGTAAACCGTGTTCTCGTCTTCAACAAGGGAAATCGTTACTTTGTCGAAGTTGATCGCATCTTTGTTGTAGTAATCAGGGTTTTTCTCAAGAACCAGCTTGTCAGCATGCGCCCATTGCTTCAGAAGGAAAGGACCGTTGGAAACAATCGTTTTCGCTTCAGCAGCCCAATCAGCAGCAGCTTCTACAGTAGCCTGGTGAACTGGCAGGTACGTGTAGTGAGCCAGAAGGCTTGGGAAGTATGGAGCTGGCGTGTACAGTTTAACTTCCAGCGTGTAATCGCCAGTAGCTTTAACGCCTACTTCATCAGCGGATCCTTCGCCGGAGTTGTATTTCTCGCCGTTCTCAAGGTAGAACAGCATGTATGCGTACTCGGAAGCTGTCTCTGGGTTCAAAGAACGTTTCCAAGCAAATTCAAAGTCATGTGCAGTTACAGGGTCACCATTGCTCCACTTTGCATCTTCGCGAAGGGTGATCGTGTATGTTTTGCCGTCTTCAGAAGCATTGATTTCTTTTGCAAGTGCATTCTCAGGCTCGCCTTTCGTGTTCAGACGAGTAAGACCTTCGTACAGACCTGCAGCTACGATGCTGGACTGAGCGTCCGTCATCAAGGCAGGGTCCAAGCTAGGTGGCTCGCTCGCAAGTGTGAAACGGAACTCTTGAGGTGCTTTTGTCTCTCCTCCGTTGTTCGCGCCGCCATTGTTCGAAGGCGTTGGCTTGTTGTTGTCGCTGGAGCAAGCTGCAAGCAGCATGCTGAAAGCGATCACGAGCACAAGCATGAATTGCACTGGCTTTTTGAAATTTTCTTTCACCAACATCAACTCCCACTTTCTATAATAATTTTTTTAAAACCGTAAGTAATGAGATAAAGCTCAATATTGCATGGATGTAACAATAATTAACATGGTTTTAATAATTATTCGACGTTAAACAATATACAACTTCAATTGAACAATTGTCAACTATTTGATGCGCTTAAATCCTTCCAATATGCGTTTTTACTATGTCCTACTATAGAAAATTTATGAGCAAATTGGATTAATTATTCACTCCGGCCTGTCTTTATTACGGCAGTACATATAAGCGTTAAAACATTCTAGAATTAATGCATACAAGCATTAATGCAGACTAGCATTAATGCTTGTATGTGATGACTCGACCCTGTGTTAATGCATATGCGCATTAACACAATACGGCTTTAACGTATATTATAGAAGAAACACATTTTTCATTCTCAAATTCTGCAGGCTAATATTCATCTTATGCACTTGTTAATTCCGGCTATCACTCGATTTTCTATTTCCTTATATGTAATATTATAGAATATAAAATATATTACGTATCAATGAAATAAAAAACCATCGATTCCCAATAAAACATGTTTATCGTTCGTTTTTATCTTCATTTCATACCCATTAAAACGTGCCATGAAACCCAGTACGGTGAATTGGCTCTAATTTGAGCACTCGCATGCCATTATGCCCATCCTATACTAAACCTTTTCAATCATGATTGCAGCATACGTAAAAAGTTACCAAATCGCTGATTAAATCATTTTCTCCGCCTGCTATTGCTTATACTGATCTGGATCAATCATTACACTCCATAATCATTTGCCAACTCTTTTTTACACAATTTCCATGATTTGATGGGTATATGCACATAAAAAAGCTCCCGGCGCAATGGCCGAGAGCTTCTGAACAGCAGCTTCAATTAATAAGTCATACCCGGATAAAGAGGGAACTTCGCAGTCAAATCACGCACCATGCCTTTGGCTTGATCCAGAACAGATTGATCCTCTGGATTCTTCAGAACCAGCGCCATGACCTCTGCGATAACCTTCATCGCGTCTTCGTTCATGCCGCGGGCAGTTGCTGCAGGCGTACCTACACGAATGCCGCTTGTAACGAATGGACTAGTTGGATCGAATGGAATTGCATTTTTATTCACCGTAATGCCAACTTGATCGAGTACATGCTCCGCTACTTTTCCTGTAATATTCAGGTTGCGCGTATCGATCAGCATCAAGTGGTTGTCAGTGCCGCCGGAGACGATATTGATGCCCTTGGAGATCAGTTCTTCCGACAGAACCTTGGCGTTGCTCACTACATTTTTCGCGTATTCTTTGAATGAAGGATGCAGAGCTTCACCGAATGCCACTGCTTTAGCCGCAATAATATGCATTAGCGGGCCGCCCTGGGAGCCTGGGAATACCGCTTTATCAATAGCTGCCGCCCATGCTTTTCTGCACAGGATCATGCCGCCGCGAGGTCCGCGAAGCGTCTTGTGCGTCGTAGTCGTTACGAAATGAGCGTGCGGTACCGGACTTGGATGCAAGCCAGCTGCAACCAAACCAGCGATATGCGCCATATCGACCATGAACAATGCGCCGACTTCGTTGGCGATCTGACCAAGCTTTTCAAAATCGATAATGCGCGGGTACGCACTTGCGCCTGCTACGATCATACGAGGACGATGTTTGAAAGCCAGCTTGCGCACTTCTTCATAATCGATCGTGAAGGAGTCTTCTTGTACGCCATATGCCACAAAGTTATACAGCAAGCCCGAAGCATTGACAGGGCTGCCATGCGTCAAGTGGCCGCCGTGTGCCAGGTTCATGCCAAGCACAGTATCGCCGGGCTTCAGTGCAGCCAGGTAGACAGCCATATTCGCTTGCGCGCCGGAATGCGGCTGAACGTTCGCATGCTCGGCTCCGAACAGCTCCTTGGCACGGTCGCGCGCAATGTCTTCCACAATATCCACATGCTCGCAGCCGCCATAGTAACGCTTGTTTGGATAGCCTTCTGCGTATTTGTTCGTCAGTACGGAGCCCATAGCCTCCAGTACCGCTTCACTGACGATATTCTCCGATGCGATCAGCTCGATGTTGTCGCGCTGACGTTGCAGCTCAAGGCCTAGCGCCTTCAATACTTCTGGATCTTGCTTGCGTAATTGTTCCACCTTTAGTTCCTCCTTGTATCAATGCTTGTATAATAGCGAAACACACTTTCATACCGTCAAAGCGTCCTTCGCGCAATCACCCTACTCGCATGTCCCGGCTTGCTGCTCCGCCCTCAAGCTGCTGCTCGCGTCATAGACCGCTCTCGCTCCGCCGATCAGCTTCGGTCTTGTAATAGCCATCGTGACGTGAGCTTCGCCAATCGTCTTAATGGACGGTCTCACCGGAACGGCAACCCGCTTCAAATGCATGCCGATGAACGTATCGCCAATGTCGACGCCTGCATGTGCTTCCAATCGTTCCACCAGGCATGGCTTGGCAAATTGACCGTATGCATAGGCAGCCATGGATCCTCCAGCCTTCGGCACAGGTACAGCATAGACAATCTCAAGACCGCGCTGCACGGCCTCATCTTCCTCGATAACTAACGCACGATTCAGATGCTCGCAGCATTGGTAGACGGGAACAAACGGAATCTGCTTTCTGACCGCTTCGACGCCCGCATAGACAGCCGCCGCCGTCTCCACGGCTCCCGATGTGCCGATTCGATAGCCAAGCATCTCACTTGTACTTACCCCAATTACAAGGAGATGACCCGCTTCCAGCTTGCCGGCTAACGCGAGCTCTCTGACAACAGTCTCTACTTGCCCAGCAATTTCCGCTTGCTGCTCATTAGGTTCATTGATCATTTAGTCGTCCCTCCTTCCCTGAAACCAGCTGTTAGGGATGAACGGAGAAACGCTTCTCCAACTGCATAACTTTGTCGATTCGGCCTGCATGACGGTCGGCGTTCGAGAACGGCGTCTCCAGCCATACTTTAACAATCTCTCCGGCTACACCAGGTCCAATGACGCGCTCGCCCATAGCCAGGACGTTCGTATCATTATGCTCCCGAGTCGCCTTCGCCGAGAAGATATCATGCACCAACGCGCAGCGAATGCCCGGATATTTGTTTGCCGCGATGGACATGCCTATGCCCGTGCCGCAAATCAATATGCCGCGATCCGCCTTGCCGCTTGCCACCATCTCACAAACCGGCAGCGCATAATCCGGATAGTCGACCGACTGCTCGCAATCGCAGCCAACATCCTCAATCTCATGACCCAGTGCTTCAATAATCGGAACAAGCTCATCCTTCAAACGGTAACCGCCGTGATCGGCGCCAATCGCAATCTTCAATGTGAACACCATCCTGCCTTAAGTTGTAAGAGTCATTGCTTCCTGCAAATAACCTATGGTGATAGTATACCTTGTTCCGGCCAAAAAGACGAAAAAAGAGCAAGACATGCTTATTCAGCATGCTGCTCTTTGCCCAGGCGACCGGCCGTATATTCCGATGCTCCACCGTGGTTAGCCCACTTCCGTCGCCAGTTACATCGGAAACCCTTTTGTCTCCATCATCATAGCTCATATCTGTTCAGAAATCAATCATTTAGCACGTCTAATTACGGACGTTTCGACAACTTTTCGAGCAGCTTTTGGATGGAAGCTTCAATCTCTTGGGAGCAGCTGTCGTAGACGGATTGCGGCCCTCCGAACGGATCGGCGATATCGAAGCTTGGAATGCGCTGCTCCAGCTCCAGCAGACGCTGCCTCTCAGAAGCGCTAAGCTGTTGGCCAAGCGCGCTCTTCATCTGCATTTCGGTATAAAGGCCTTCCAGCTCCAATATATCCTGCAGAACATGATCATCTTGGTAAGCGAACTCTTTGAGCGAATAGGTCTTGTCGACCGCATCCGGATGATAATGAAGCAAAGAGCGCTTATGGCTTGAAGTCATCGTTAAAATCAAATCGGCCCAGTCCACGGCCTCAGCCGTTATTGCCCGCGAGGAGCCCGTATGCTCAATGTCTCTGAGCCTGAGCGTAGATAGGGTATTCGAAGAGATCGGCAGGCCGTCTATCGTCGATACGCCCGCTGAGCGGACAGCCACCGTTATGCCCCGCAATGCGGCATGACGACGCAGCAGCGCCTCCGCCATGGGCGAACGGCAAGTATTTCCAGTACAGACGAACAAAATACGTTTCATTGCGCCAGCTCCTTTGTATGAACGGTTACCTTCCACTTCACTAGACAATAAATAAAATGCCGAAAACAAGCAATATGGCGCCGCCGCATGCCTCCCCATACTCACCCAGCTTGCTGCTCACCTTACGGCCTAGCAATAAGCCCAGCATGGACATCATTCCGCCGAAAAAGCCGAATAGCAAAATGGTCAGCCATAAGTCAGCAGAAAACATTCCCAGTGTTACACCTACCGAGAAAGCGTCTACGCTTACACTTAAGGCCAGGACAAGCAGCCCCAGCGACGAACGGTAATTGAATGTCGGCACGCCTTCTCCTCTGATGGAGCTATAGATCATATGACCACCAAGCAATAGGAGCAAGACGCCGGCGGCCGTTGTGGCAACATTGCCCAGCAGCCCGCTCACGAATTGTCCCGTCATCAAACCTCCGATGGGCATTAGAATATGAAAAAGACCAATAACCGCGCCAAGCTTTACGATATCCAGCAGTCGAATGCCCTTCAGTCCAATGCCTAATCCGAGCGAGAACGCATCGAATCCAAGCGCCACAGCAATAATGAGCAGCGTCAGAAACTGCCCCATATACGCATTAACGTCCATTCGCACATCTCCCCCATGTAAGGCCGCATTCACTAACCAACATATGCGGACATAGGGACAAACATACTACTTGTCTAATTCAATGAGCATACCGCCGGCCGCCTTCACCAGACGGTTCATAAGCGCATCGCCTATGCCTTCCGGGCGACAAGCCTCGGACCATATGCGGCCAATCCCCGCTTCATCGAATTGGCGAAGCGCCCCGTAGAGACGATGGGCTGCTTCCTCCGGCTTGCTCTCGCTGCCGAGGTCCAGCACAAGATCGGCTTCATAACGGCTTGACCGCTCACTGAAAGAAAGAATGCCGGTAGCCACACCGTCTGCCTTCGACTGTCTAGCCTGTTCATTCACATACGAGATAACAGCCTCGGGCTGACCCTGAATGATGGAAAGCTCGCCTTTTGGCGCATAATGGGTATACTTCATGCCAGGCGATCTCGGTTTCTCTGGCGCTGCGCTTGTCTCAGGCTCGCTGACGATCTCCGCATCCGGGAAAGCAAGGCGAAGCGCTTCTTCTGTCACGCCGCCCGGTCTCAATATGCGAATGCCGCGCTCTCCTTCCAGCTCGACCACTGTCGATTCCAATCCGACGCCTGTAGCCCCGCCATCCAAGATGCCATCTATGCGGCCAGACAGATCCTCCATCACATGCGCAGCTAATGTCGGGCTGGGCCTGCCGGAGCGATTCGCACTCGGCGCGGCTACCGGGCATCCCGCCAGCTTGATCAGCTCCAGTGCAACAGGATGGTCGGGCATGCGGATGCCAACGGTCCGGAGATTGGCTGTCACAAGGGGAGACAGTACATCCGGACGCACCGGCAGCACGATCGTAAGCGGTCCCGGCCAGAACCGCTTCATCAGACGCCCCGCAAGCGGCGGATAAGGAAGAACCAGCCCGTCCAAATCCGTCTCACTAGCCACGTGTACGATAAGCGGGTTGTCCGATGGCCTTCCCTTGGCCTGAAAGATGCCTGCCACCGCTTCCGTGTTGAGCGCATTGGCTCCAAGCCCGTATACCGTCTCAGTAGGAAAAGCAATAAGCCCTCCCTGTCTTACGATATCGGCAGCCTGGCGCAGCGCTTCTCCTGCCTCTTGGGCATAACTGGCTGTTGCCGATTCTTTATCTTGAACGATCCAAACTTTCGTATTCAGTACCATATATTCAATCCTCTTACTCTGCCTTTAGTGTCCGTATCACCGCTATTATAGCACAATCCCATTGGTTTCGAGCGCTTCTCGTCAGGGATGAACGGGGTTTCGCATTTATGAAGAAAAGCAAAACGCCGTCATTCCTTATGGACTAGGAAAACGGCGAATATTGGGGTAACTTAGAACAAGGATTTAATCCAATCGATCAACGACTGCAGCAGCTCCCATAGAAAAAATTTCGCTTTCGGCGTGTCAGCTCCATGATCCTCAGCTGTAACCGCATTGTCATTAACGGCTGAACCCGCTTCTGCCGACACCGTCACCGCTGCGCCTTCTTGCGCTGGACCGGAAGCGGCGGACGCTTCGCCTGACACAGCATCTACAAAGCATAGCGGAGGAAACAGTACGCACCACCAGTTTTGCCCCTGTCCTTCGCCGATCGTAATCAACAGCGCTTCATATTGCCCTGCAGGATAAACTTTGTTGCCATACATTTTTGTCGGAAATTCAACTAAGCCAAGCTCAGCACTGGAATCGTAAGCAAAGCCTCTGCTCTGCAGCACATCCGCTACGATCTGCTGAAGCTCCGGCAGCTTGGACTGAATCGTCGCACGAGCTTCCTCGATCGTCTGCTGTCCTGTCGCCCAGCCATTCATCGCTTTGACAATTTCATCGCGAACAACACGCTTAACAAGCTGGTCGGACGGACTGTCCGAATTAGCTAATATACGAAGCCGGATCGCTTCCTCGGGAATTCCGCCTTTGGCTAAGGCAGCATCCATTTGTTGCGATTCCCAGCTCATGATCAACACCATCAATACCATTATAATTAAGCCATAGGATTTGCGATAAGGAAAACGGAAAGGTGAAACGGAACGATAGGAAGAATAGGAATAAGTACGGGACATGACACAAGCTCCTCTCGCGCACCCGCCGGTGCGTCTGCTTGCGTTCCGGAACGTCTCTATCCGTCATTATGCCCGCGATGTCAAATCTATAAACCTATCAGCCTATCATAAAAACAAATTTCAACAAGAGAAGGAGCGAATCTGCCTTATGCATGAACCGCAGCCCTATGAAGCTTACCGCCCCCTGCTGCTCAGTCTGGCTTATCGAATGCTAGGTTCCGTCAGCGATGCCGAGGATATCGTGCAGGAGGTATTCCTGGACTATTATCAGCTGGACCATAAGGGGATCAGGCATGAGAAAGCTTATCTGGCGAAGATGGTCACCCATCGATGCTTGAACGAGCAGCAGTCCGCACGCAAGAGACGAGAGACGTATGTCGGCAACTGGCTGCCTGAGCCTGACGTTGTCTATAGCGCCAATTGGACCGGCGACCCCGCCGACATGCTGGAGAAGACCGAAGCTATTACCTATGCCATGCTGGTAATGATGGAGAATTTGAGCGCCGTCGAACGAGCCGTATTTGTGCTTAGAGAGACATTCTCCTTCGACTACTCGGACATTGCGGAGATCATCGGCAAATCGGAGGCGAACTGCAGAAAGCTGCTAAGCAGAGCCAGGGAAAAACTGGATGGATTGCCGGATACGCCTGTCTTCCATAATGTCCGGGCGATGGAGCTGGCAGGCGCCTTTATAAGAGCAGCGGAGACCGGGGATACAGCCGCATTAGTCGGCATGCTGACGGAGGACGCGATTATGATCTCGGACGGCGGCGGCAAAGTACGCGCAGCCATCTTCCCAATCCTGGGACGCGAACGTATTATGGCATTCTTCGGCGGACTCGCCCGCAAAGGACACCAGCCTCACGCTTATATTCCGGCAACGGTCAGCGGGCAAGCCGGTCTCCTGGTGCATCAAGACGGCCAAGCAACTAGGGTGCTTACCTTCCAGTGGGATGCTTCCGGCGAGAAGATCGAGCGGATCTATCTCGTTATGAACCCCGATAAACTAACGCATGTCACAAATACGGATGCTAATTTGTCTTAGATGTATAGCCGGTTCCTAACTCGAATCGGCCACATCAGACAAGGAGTGTGGATGAAATGAGCAATAGAATCAATATCCATCAAGTGAATCCGGAGGCGTACGCGGCGATGAGCGGCATGGAGAAATTCGTAAGAGCTTCAAGCCTGGAGAAGCCGATTATCGAATTGGTGAAAATACGCGCGTCGCAAATAAACGGCTGCGCATTCTGCATTAATATGCATACAAAGGAAGCGCGGAGCGAGGGAGAGACGGAGCAGCGCATCTATGCGCTAAGCGCCTGGAGAGATACGCCATATTTTTCGGAGAAGGAACGAGCTGCGCTGGCATTGACGGAGGCTGTTACGCTAATTTCGAGCCAACATGTGACTGATGATGTGTACCAAGAATCTTCGAAGCACTTCGACGATAAATCATTGTCCGAGCTCATCATGGCCATTATTACCATAAACGGCTGGAACCGCATTGCCATTACAACCGGTTTAATGCCGGAGTAGACCTGCCATTGCAAAGGCGATAGAGCGTTGTCGCGCTCCAAAGAGTTAGTCGCTCAAACGAGCGGAACCTCCACTTCCACAGGCAATGCGGTTGCGGAGGTTCTTTCGGTTGCGCTGTGATGCAGACAAATGCCATGTCTGTTGGCTGCGCTTTGAAACAACCAAGTTATGGCTCCTTTGGCTTGGTGCGAAGCGAGCTCAGATTACGCAGTATCGCTTTGCCGGTCGGCGTCTGGGCAAGCCCCCCGCCGGCGGTCTCACGATGCTTCTCCGGCATGGCAGAGCCCACCTCCAGCATCACTTGAATCACTTCATCCGACGGGATAGCGCTTCGCACACCCGCGAGCGCCATATCGGCTGCTGCGAGCGCTGTCACCGCGCCGAAACCGTTGCGTACGATGCAGGGCACCTCCACCAGCCCGCCGACCGGATCGCAGATGAGGCCGAGCGTGTTCTTCAGCGCCAGCCCTACGGCATGAACAGCTTGAGCCGGATTGCCGCCCTGCATCTCCGTCAGCGCGCCCGCCGCCATTGCGATGGCGGAACCGACCTCCGCCTGACAGCCGCCTTCCGCACCGGATACAAAGGAGTTATTGGCAATGACATAACCGATCGCACCCGCCGTGAACAAACCGTGCGTCATATGCTCGTCCGACCAGCCATACCGCTCCTGGCAGCTGACGAACACCCCGGGAATAATCCCGCAAGAGCCTGCCGTCGGCGTCGCAATGATGCGCCCCATGGAAGCATTCACTTCCGATACTGCAAGCGCGTAGGCCATTGCATCACCTGCAATGCCTAGATTGGATGGAGATTGCTTATTATAAGCGGCGACCCGCTGAGCATCGAGACCCGTCAGCCCGCTGCGGGAGGTCGTGTCCTCCGTCAGTCCCCGCCGCACCGCGTCTTTCATCACTGCGTAATAGTCCGTCATCTTCGCAAATTCCGCTTCGGGGGACTGTCCGGACTCGGCCGCTTGCTCCGTAACCATTAACGCTCCGATGCTTATCTCTTCATCAGCGCATAGCTTGGCTAGCTCATTCAGATGGCGAAACCTCATTCTCTTCCGCTCCTTTCGGTCCTTCCTCGGGACTTTGCAGCTTCTTTACCATCGAGAATTTATCCGTAATATCGACCACGCGGATCGATTGAATCGCATGGACTTTCCCCAATTGGTTTAGCATATCCGTCGTAATCTCCGTATCCAGCTCAATGACGGTCAACGCATCTCCGCTGCGGCTTTTCCGATCGACGGACATATAGCCGATATTGGAATGCTCCTCCTTCAGCTCGCCCGTAATATCAGCAATCACTCCCGGCAGATCCGCATGAAAAAGCACAAGCGTCGGATAGATCGCGGTCATTTTCACTCGGAAGCCATTAATCTCTACGATTTCGATATTGCCTCCGCCAATGGAGATGCCCACGGCCTCTATGCTTTCTCCCGCCGCGCTTACCAGCTTCACACGAGCTGTATTGGGATGCGGATACAGCCCTCTGCCTTCGCGAAAGTTAACCTCTATCCCTATTTCTTCTGCAAGACGGATCGCATCCGGGATGCGTGGATCATCCGTTAGGAAGTCAAGAATGCCGCCGATGATCGCAACATCTGTACCATGGCCGGCATACGTAGCGGCGAAGGAGCCATAGAACGCCACATCCGCCTTCGCAGGCGGAGCACCAAGCAGATGCCTGGCTGAACGGCCGATCCGGGCGGCCCCAGCCGTATGTGAGCTGGACGGTCCGACCATAGCCGGCCCGATAATCGAGAATACATCCTTAAATCTCATACGATACCCCGCTCTCGTTCACAAAGTTCTACTGACGGAATGCCGCCAAGCGGAACAATCATTCCCATTGTTGTGTTCACAGTAGTGTATGCTGACGAGTTTCGCTTCAACCATACTCTCACGCAAAAAAACGGAACGGTCGCTGCCGATTGGGCATAGCCAATCGGTCCCTAGCGACCATTCCGTCTTTCATTTCTTTCTTTGCCTTTAGCGGCGACGCATCCTTATACAGCGGTTCTTACCGCCACAATATGCCGGTCTATTCCGTTGTAATCGGTAATGATGCGAATATCGTCCCAGACATCCATCGCGCGCATCAGCTCTGCGACGATGGCAGGCTGGCCCATGCCGAGCTCGAAGGCAACGATGCGCGGCATGGCCTGGAGCAGCGGCAGCTGCTCCAGCATCCGGCGGTACGGATCGAGCCCGTCCGCCCCGCCCTCCAGCGCGAGATGCGGCTCGTAATCCCGCACCTCGCGCTGGAGGCCCGGCATATCCGCCGCCGGTATGTACGGCGGATTGCTCACGAGCACGTCGATGCGCTTGCCGCCATCGACGGCAGTGCCTCCGCGCCCTGAAGCGATGAAGGGCGCGAGCAGGTCGCCCTGCGCGAAGGCGATACGGCCCGTTGCCTCATGGCGGGCCGCATTCGCGCGGGCGACTTCCAGCGCGTCCGGCGACAGGTCGGACGCGCATACGCGCCAGCCGTGACGCTCAGCCGACAGCGTCACGGCAATGGCGCCGCTGCCGGTGCCGACGTCGACGACCGTCGGTGCGGCGGCGCCGGCTTCGGCTGCCGGAGGCCAGAGGCGATCGGCAGCCGCCAGCACCGCTTCCACGAGCAGCTCCGTCTCGGGGCGCGGAATAAGGACGACGGGCGTCACCGCAAACGGACGCCCGTAGAACCATTCCTCCCCGATCACATATTGCAGCGGCTCTCCAGTCGCCCTGCGGCGCACTAGCGACTGCCATACTTCCAACAGGCTCACGGGAAATGCATCATGCCAAGCCATCAGCAGCGCAGCACGTTCGATGCCCAGTATATGCAGAAGCAGGCGCTCCGCATGGCTGCGTCCATCCTCTACGCCCTGCTGCTCCAGCCATGCCCCGGCCCGATCGCGCGCTTGCCGAAGCGTCATTGGCAATCCGTGCCAGCCCTCCGGTGCTTGATCCACTGCCATTTCATAGTCCTCCTTTGTCCAGCCCTATAACAAAAAAGCCGAATGGCCTTCGCATGCACTAGGCAAAGCGCGCGGCAATCCGGCATCTCTGTGACATGCAAGTGCATGTCTTATCGTTTCATTCGTTTACATCGACTCGCGTTCCATCATTTCTGCTTGCTCTGCAATAGTAAGCGAGGAAATGATATCCGCAATATCGCCGTTCATCACGGAATCAAGACGATGCAGCGTCAAGTTGATGCGATGGTCCGTTACACGGCTTTGCGGGAAGTTGTATGTGCGAATCCGTTCGCTTCGGTCACCTGTTCCCACTTTGCTCTTCCGCTCGCCCGCATATTTGGCTTCTTCTTCCTGACGGCGGATGTCATAGATCCGTGCGCGAAGCACTTGAAGCGCCTTCGCTTTGTTGTCGTTCTGCGATTTGCCGTCCTGGCATGTCGCCATAATGCCGGTCGGTACGTGCAGAACGCGAACCGCCGACTTGGTCGTGTTGACGGATTGTCCGCCTGCGCCGCTGGAGCAGAACGTGTCGATCCGAATATCCTTGTCCAGAATCTCGACTTCGACCTCTTCGACTTCCGGCATAACGGCAACCGTCGACGTAGACGTATGGATACGTCCGCCGGACTCCGTTACCGGGATACGCTGGACGCGATGCGCGCCGCTCTCATACTTCAGCTTGCTGTAAGCGCCCTTGCCGTTAATGGAGAAGATAACCTCCTTGAAACCGCCGAGATCATTCTCCGTGAATTCCATCAGCTCCACACGCCAGCCTTGGGAATCCGCGAATTTCGTGTACATGCGGTACAGCTCGTAAGCGAATAGCGCAGCTTCATCGCCGCCTGCCGCTCCGCGAATTTCCACAATGACGTTTTTGTCATCGTTCGGGTCCTTCGGCAGGAGCAGTATACGCATTGTTTCTTCCAGCTCGGTCTTGCGCGTAGATAGCTCATCAATCTCCATCTTGACCATTTCGCGCATTTCATCGTCCATCTTCTCGCCCTGCATCAGCTTGGCGTCTTCCAATTGCTCCGTAACCTGCTTATATTCCGTATAGGCGTCATGCGCCTCTTGTAGATCGGATTGCTCCTTGGACAGATCTCTAAGCCGCTTCGGATCGCTGGCTACGTCCGGATCGCATAGAAGCTCGCTTAGCTTCTCATATCGGTCGGCGAGTGCTTGTAATCGGTCAAACACGTCTATTCACCTCTGTTTATTCCATTAAGATATACAATATTATAGCACATCTCGAAGGGTGTATCGATATGAGGTTTTAACCACTGCATATTTATTATCCACAATTCATCCACACACTGTGCACATCTTGTCCACATAAGGACTTTTTTATCCAAAATAAAGCGCGTGAGCGCCTCGCTAAAGGCTGTCTCACGCGCTTTCTATACAGGGAACATAGAGGCTGCTTCCCACAGCGATTCCCTGCCAGGCTGTGCTCTAAACGTTGAAGCGGAAGTGCATAACGTCTCCGTCTCGAACTACGTATTCTTTGCCCTCTAGTCGCAGCTGGCCTCTCTCGCGGGCAACGCCCATGGAACCTGCAGCAGCCAAGTCATCAAAAGACACGACCTCTGCACGGATAAAGCCGCGCTCGAAGTCGGTATGAATAACGCCTGCCGCTTGAGGCGCTTTTGTACCTTGACGTATGGTCCAAGCACGCACTTCCTGAACCCCGGCCGTGAAGTAAGTATACAGGCCGAGAAGCTTGTATGCTGCACGGATGAGCCGGTTCAAGCCCGATTCCGCCATACCCAGCTCCTGAAGGAACATCTCCTTGTCCTCGCCTTCCAGCTCGGCAATCTCTGATTCCACCTTCGCGCTAATCGGTACGACTTCAGCGCCTTCTTCGGCAGCGAATTTGCGTACGATTTGCACATATTCGTTATCTTCAGTGCCGCCTGCTTCTTCCTCGCTTACATTCGTTGCGTACAGTACCGGTTTCATCGTCAGCAGATGCAGGTCGCGTACCAGCAGCTTCTCATCATCCGTAAGCTCTAGACTGCGAGCCGGCTTGTCATTGAATAGCGATTCCTTCAGGCGCTCCAGCACTTCCACTTCCTGGGCAACCTTCTTGTCGCCGCCCTTCAAGTTCTTGCGCGAACGCTCGATCCGCTTCTCCACCGTATCCAGATCGGCAAGGATAAGCTCCAAGTTGATGGTCGTAATGTCGCTAATCGGATCTACTTTACCTGCAACGTGCGTAATATTCTCATCCTGGAAGCAGCGAACAACATGTACGATCGCATCTACTTCGCGGATATGCGCAAGGAATTTGTTCCCAAGTCCCTCACCCTTGCTTGCACCGGCTACAAGACCCGCGATATCGACAAACTCGAACGCGGTTGGCACAATGCTCTTCGGTACGACTAGCTCAACCAATTTGTCCAGACGCTCGTCCGGTACTTCGACGACGCCAACGTTCGGGTCAATCGTACAGAACGGATAGTTCGCAGACTCCGCTCCCGCTTGCGTAATCGCATTAAACAAGGTCGACTTGCCGACATTCGGCAGACCTACTATTCCTGCTTTCAAAGCCATGTATGAGACACTCCTTATAATCCGAAAGTAAACAGCTCCCGTCATTATACCTTAGCGCCCTCCACTTTGAAAGGGCTGCGGCCAATCCTTGTACCTTCCCCGTTGCACTCGACATCATGTGGATGAAGATGCGGCATCCCCGCATGCCCTGCGCATTGGAATGCCGCTCATCTCTGAGGCCATACTATGGACAGCAGGAGGTGACAACCATGGAAAACCAATCGCATAAAGGCAACTACAAAGGAACCACGAACATGAAAGCTAAAAACCAAGATATGGCGTTTGTGAATGATACCGTAGAAGATGCCAAGTCCGTAACAAACTTCTCCTCCTCCAAAAAGAAGACGGACTAGTCCCTTCGTCATCCTCATTCCAGCGATTGATGCAACAAACTCATACAGCCACGCCATAACCGGTCCATACCGGTTACAGCGTGGCTGCAGAGTTACTCCACTCTATCAGGCCGTTCAATGCGGTATTAACCTTTTACCGCACCTTCGGTCAGGCCTTTCTCGATATACTTCGATATAAACAGATACACGATTAACACCGGTACAACGGTCAGTGAAACAGCCGTAGCCATCAGACCAAAGTCCGTACCGTATTGGGAGCTGATCTCACTCAGCAACAATACAATTGGACGAACAGCCTCTTTATTAACAAAGATCAGTGCTGAGAACAAGTCGTTATACGACCACAAAAAGACGAAAATAGATGCGGAAGCAAAAGCGGGTCTTGAGATCGGCAATAGGATCTTCGTAAATAAAGACCATCGGTTACATCCATCAATGAAGGCTGCTTCTTCAAGCTCCTTCGGGATCGTGGCCATGTAGCCAGCTAGGACAAGGATGGCGAAAGTCAGGTTGCCAGCCGTCTGCGGGAACATTAGACCAAAGTACGTGTTGACCAACTGCGTTTTGATCAGCAGCTCGTAGACAGGTACAACCGTCGCGAATGCCGGAATAAGCAAGCTTGCATACAGGATGGAGAACAGCGCCTTTTTACCGCGGAAGTTGAACCGCGACAGAACGTAAGCAGCCAGTCCGCCGAACAGAAGCACTAGCAGTACTGTACCGCCTGACATGATCAGGCTGTTCACGTACCCTTTGCCGATGTTAATGCGGTCGAATGCATTTGTATAGTTAACCATTACAGGATCAAATGCGATTTTAAACGAGTTGTTCATTACGTCGCGGGATACTTTGAACGAGTTGTTCACAATCCAGAACATGGCGTAAATAGTCGACATTGACCACGCGAACAACACGACATAGGAAAGAAATTGACCAATGCTAAAGTTAATTTTTTTCCGCTTATATACTTTTTGCTCTCCTCTTGCTAATTGTTGCATAAACGTACACCCCTAATACCAGCTTAGTATGTGATTTCATCTCTTTTCATAAGACGGTTGGCGAGCAGCGACAAGAGTACGCCGAATACTACGATGTAGATTGCAATTGTCGAACCATAACCAAAGTTCTGATCGACCATCGCTTTCTTATACATATAAGTACCGAGTACTTCCGTTCCGTTCTGGCCTCTGGACAATACGTAAATGAATTCGAACACTTTGAGCGTGCCCGTAATCGCTAACGTAATGACAACCTTGATATCGCTCATAATAAGCGGAATGGTCAGCATGAACGTTTTCTTTACGCCGGTGATCCCTTCCAGCTTAGCCGCTTCATAAAAGTCGGATGGAATCTTAGACATAGCGGTAAGGAATAGTACGAAATAGAAACCAACATAATGCCATACCGTTGGAATGGCTACAGCTTTGAGCGCCATGCTTTCGCTCAGCCAATTGACTTTGGAGAAGCCGAAATTTTGCAATATGGTATTAAGCAATCCAAATTGGAAGTTGTAGAACAGTACAAATAACAATGCAATAGCGGTACCCGAAATAACGACCGGGAAGAAAAATACGGTTCTGAAAAAGCCCTTGCCCCAAGTAATGTTGTCGACTAAGACTGCCAAGAACAGCGCAATACCCACTTGGAACACGATAACATAAAACATTAATTCCAATGTATGAAGGGTGGCGGCGCCAAGCAAATTGTCTGAGAACATACGGATATAGTTATCGAAGCCGACATACGTTCTTGTCGTAAACCCTTTTGTTCTGAAGAAGCTCAGGAACAAGCTTTTAAAGAACGGATAGTACAGAAACACTGACATGAATGCTGCCGCCGGCAACAGAAACATCACGATATACTTACGATCGCCCTTCATCATTTATCACCTTTGATGTTTATTTTTCAGAAATGATGACGCCGCCCTTGAGTCAGAGGGGCGGCGGCTATCATTGTTTCTCATGCAACACTACTCGTTAGAAACGATTCTTACTTAGCTGCGTCTTCGATTTTCTTAGCCGCATCAATCGCTTCAGCCGCTGTTTTCTTGCCTGTTACGACAGGCTGAACGTTAGCGCGAAGCTCGGAGAACGTTTCTTGCGTAACTTTGGAGTCGATTGGCGAATTGACGGAAGAAGCTTCCGATACCATTTTGAATCCGTCAAGAACAGCTTGTGTCACGCCTTCTGGCTCAACACCAGCAGCTGCAGGCGTACCGCCGTTAGCTTCAGCAATGTTTTTAATTGTAGCTGGCGAAGTCAGGTGTTTAAGCAATGCGACTGCAGCTTCTTTCTTAGCAGCGTCGTCATAAGTTGCTTTGGATACGTAGAAACCAGTACCGAAGCCGCCTACTACGTCTTTGCCAGTACCTGCTCCACCTGGGATTGCAGGGAAAGGAAGAACAGTTGTGTTCGCTTTAGTCTCGTCGGACAGACCGCCGATTGCCCACGATCCTTCAAGGACCATAGCTGCCAGACCTTCGGAGTAGTAGTTCGCTGCCATACCAAGATCGATTGTTGCAGCGTCCTCTGGGAATGCACCAAGATCATACAGTTCTTTCATCGCTTCTAGGCCTTTAGCCCAGTTTGGATCTACAGCGTCTTTCAGACCTTTGTTTTGGCTTTCAGAACCAGCCGCTGCCAGAATGAAGTGCTCAAGCAGGTAGTGGGATTGGTCGAATGGACCGGACAAAGGAATGATGTTTTTAGCTTTAAGAGCTGTTACAGCTGCTTTCATTTTCTCCCAATCCGTTGGAAGCTCGATGCCATTGTCAGCGAAGATCTTTTTGTTCACAAGCAGACCTTCAAAGAAACCTGTCAAAGGAATTGCGTATGTTTTGCCGTCTTCATGCTTAGCGAATTCAAGAGCCGCTGGAGCGAAACCGTTCTTCCACTCTGGGTCAGCGTCCAGGACTTCGTCCAATGGAACAACCTTTTCGGATTTGATAATTTCAGAAGCGTCAGTGCCGATGAAGTAGAACAGAAGGTCCGGCTCATTGCCGCTTGTCATATCTGTATTTACTTTTGTTCTGAAGCCGTCATCGTTTGCGGACATAGTGTCGTTTTCGATTTTCACATGCGGGTTAGCAGCCGTGAACTCGTCAAGCGCTTTTTGGAAAGCTTCGCGAGCTGCGTCAGTGCCGCCGAATGTGGAGAATACACGGAGGTTAACAGGGTCTGGTTCTTTGGATGGCTCTTGTGTTTCAGATGGCGTGTTTGAAGGCGTGTTGCTTGCGCCGCCTGTTGAGTTGTTCTTATTGCCGCCGCAAGCAGCAAGGAACATTGTCATCACGAGAAGCAAGCTTACGATAGTCAATGCTGATTTCTTCACTTCGAAAATCCCCCTTAGTGTTATTAGGACCTCAGCCGGATCATTGGACCGGAATTCGTTTGCCCTACACTCAAAATGTTAGGACATATCTACTGGGTCGTCAACGGCTTGGAGGGCGTTTTCGGGGGGACATTCCTCTAATTACGGGGGGGACATTCCTATGACCTTCAGGGGTACATTTCTCTAAAATAGGGGGAAAATTCAAGACGCATAAAAAGAGGCGATCCGCTTCATGCGAATCGCCCTCTCTCCCGCCTCTATTCCGCCTACATTCGAAGCGGAGCTTCTTGCAGTTCCGCCCGTTTCTGCAAGTAACGGAAGAACGCAATGGAAGCCTCTGCTCTAGTCACCTGCTTCTTCGGCAGGAACTTTCCGTCTGTCAAATTCATAATGCGGAGACCGACAACGATTGCGGCTTGCCCCGTATTCGCTATATCCTTGCTGTCCTTGAAGTTTGCTTTGAAGATATGGTCGTAGTCGGCCAGAGAATTGTAGCCCAGTGCTCTTACAATCAGCTCTGCCATCTCATCCCTGGAGACTTTGGCATCGGGATTGAACGAGCCGTCCCCAAGATCGATCAGGTTCTGCTGCAAAGCGCTCTCTACATAAGCAAAGTAAGCAGAATCCGCTGCCACATCATTGAAGGAAGCTTTGCTCAAACCAGCTTCAGAAGCCGTGTCGTATGCAAACTGTCGACCGCCGCTGCGGGCCAGCACCAGCATCTTGATCAGCTCGCCGCGAGTGATCGCTTCGTTCGGACGCACTTTGCCCTCGACTAGGTCCAAAGCCTTATAAGCGACCATGAGTCCAAGCGACTCCTCTGCCCAATGGCCTTCCGCATCCGTCGCTTTCGGAATCTCCAATTGAGTCGGCTCGCCCGTCTCATTGCTGCGCCATTCTCCGGTTATCGCATCGAGCACTACGTTTTCAGGGCGTGGCTTAGACATCTGCTGATAGACCAGCTCCACCTTCGATTGCTGTGTAATCTCCTCCGTGTCATCCAGGCCTGCTGCAAGCAAAGTCTGGTATTTCTCGACTGGAATCGGCTCACCATTCAATCGGTATTCGGAGAACAGCCGGTATGTCAGCCCTATGTTGTAATATTCTTCGAAGCGATCCAAAATCACGTTTCTGTCGACTGTTTTGGGAGCTTGCTCCGGGTACGCATAATCTGACAAATTCGCGCTATAGTTCTCCACCGCTCCCGTCATGGCATGTATAGCTACCGAGATATGGTCATATGTCACTGTAGCGCCGTGAACCTTGCGGACAAACGTAATATAGTAGGATCCAATTTCCTCTGGCGTACGATCCTTATAGCGATCCTCCGCGGGCTTCTGGAGATAAATCTCATGTGTCTGCCACGGCAGCTGCTTCTTGACGATGTCAATTGCGCGCTCGACCGCCTTATCCAGCGTGATGCCGCCTTCCGCCGCTTCGCCGCCTTTTCCGTTCTGATAACTGTAGAATTCCGAAATCGCTCCTGTACGGCCATCAACGCTGGCATGGACAAAGCCAATATCCTTGCCGTCTTTCTTCGCGCTCCACTCCAGATTCCATCTAGTGCTCGACTTGTCGGCTTCATTGACGTATTCACTGAAGCTGGCATTCTGCAGCTTGTATTCCTGCGCCAGCGCAAACGCCTTCTCTACGGCAGCAGCCGCCTCTTCTTGGGTGAGCGTTACAGGCAGAGGAGGCTTAGCAAGCGGCTCGGCTGACAACGGCTCCTTCGACACTTCTTGGCGATTGTACGCCGAATATCCGTTTCCAGGCAGTTGCCCGCCTGTCTCCGCGTTAATAACGACCGGCTGCACGCCATAATATAAGACAGGTTCTTTCTTCTGTCCCGAATACGGAATAAAGTAAGCCAGCTCTGGAACAGCATGCTTGCGGATGCTCGCAGATGCTTCCTCCTGAGAGATCGGCTTAACCGAAGCAGGGAATACAATCGTATCATCCCACTCCAGCCTGAACTGAAGAACATGGCCCTCGCTATCGATCGATAGCTGGATATAGTTGTCGATATAAGGAATGCCGTTCACCATCCGGTCGTAACGAAGCTCATGACGCACCTCGCCCGATAGAGGAGGCAGGACATGGACCCCAGCATCCGTATTAAATGTTACTTGGGACGTATAGTCAGCGGCGATCTCACTAATGAAATCTGCAGCTAGCTTCTGCGCCGCCTCGCGATTCACTTTAAGCGGATAAACAGGCTTTGCGTTAGCCTGATTCGTATACGATTCGAAGCTGAGCAACTGGCCGCTGTCGGCGTCAATAGAGGCATAGATCGATCCCTGACGCTTGCCGTTCACTGTCTTCACAAATTCCATCCCCCATACAGGAGATGAACCCTTGTGCTTCTTTATAGACGAACTGTTAGAGCTCTGAAGCTTATAATCGCTTGGAATGTTTATGTATTGTCTGAGAAGCTTCTCTGCCTGAGCTTTATCAATGGAACCCTTTTCCATGGCTTGATCATCCTTGCCATCCGCTTCGCTGGAAGCCGTATTGCCTGAAGCCAGATCTTTCGTTGCTGTTTTGCCAGCTTCATTGTCGGCATATGCAACAGGCACACTGATTAGCCCTGCCAGCAATGCGGTTGCGAGGCTTAACGCCAAAGTCTTCCTGATTCGCACGCTCATCTTCGTCCCTCCTGACAAAATGTTAATTTATTCATACTTATAACGAAGCTGCCTGTCAATCGGTTGCAGGATATATAAGTAAATGGAAAATAAAAAAAACGCCACCGATCCGGCAGCTGTGCGCTGCTAGTACGGTGGCGTTCCAGACCTCCATGCTTATAGAGATCGTTAATCTTACAATTGGTTGGAGATTTTGTTTTTCAGGGCGTCTTTGCTTTGCAAACCGACCATTTTGTCTACAGGCTGGCCGTCTTTGAACAGGATCAGCGTCGGAATGCTCATGACGCCGAATTGGGAAGCAAGCTCAGGCTCTTCATCCACGTTGATTTTTGCGATAGTCGCTTGGCCGGAAAGTTCGCCAGCAAGCTCTTCTACGATAGGTAGCTGCATTTTGCAAGGTCCGCACCATGGAGCCCAGAAGTCTACCAAGGATACGCCGCTCTCTACGCTTTGTGTAAAGTTATCTTTTGTCAATGCTACTGCTGCCATTGTCAATCATCCTCTCTAAGACATGATTTATGATAAAGGGAAGTCCCGTCTCACCAGGATAAGCTGTTTGTTCGTGTTCAAAAAGCCGGTTCGTGATCAATAAACGACTTTTTGAACAACCTCTGTTAGCAGGCATGGATTTGCTTCAGGACATCGCTGATGGTAATGCCTCTGAAGTGCTCTTCGAGTTGTTTCTCCGCCTGGCAAAAGATGCCGAACATGACCTGATTCATATTGGAGCCCACAACGCAATCCATCTCTGGACTGCCGGAGCACCAGCTCGGTATGAGCGAGCCTTGAGCCATGACACGGTAGATGTCTGCCAGCGTAACAGAATCCGGGTCAAGCGTCAGACGGTAGCCGCCTCCCGAGCCTTCCCGGGTTTCGACAAAGCCGCCTTTGCGCAATGCGCTCATCACCTTGCGGACACGGGCGGAATGCGTACGCACATTATCGGAGATCATATCGCTGCTTGCCATCTTCTCCGGCAAATAAGCCAAGTAGACGAGACTGTGTACGGCAATTGTAAATTCACTGTTCACGGTAAGCGGGCCTCCCTGCTTTATACTGTAATAATATCCATTACAGTTGATGTTGTCAAGCGCAATACGGCCCGTTTCCCTTATTAGGTTGCGAAAGACGGCGTTCGCTTATGCACCATGCACCATCGCGAGCTTATTATAATTTTACCCATCGCAGTCATGAGCGAATCATGACCCCGAATATATATGAAGGGAGTCTCCAATCAAGCGCGAGATACAGCGCGGAATAGGAGGTGAAAACGGTGGGTTTGTTCGGCAATCGTTGGGTAGCGGTGCGCACGGAAACTGGCTCAAGAGCCGATGTGATTGACCGGCTTCAGGCGTTGTTCAAGAGCCATGGCATCAAATCCAAAATTACCTTTGAAGGAAGTACGCTGAAACGGATTCATGTGCCGAAGAAAGAGATCGAACGGGCAAGGGAGCTGATTGAGACTTTCGATAAGGAACAATAAACAGATAAGCAGATGTAAGGCGGCGGCGCCCTTATGGGCAGCCGCCGTTCTTTTATGGTGAGGATGCAACCATTTGCCTTTCCGTGTCGTTCCCATATTTGAAACCTCTTCATCTTGCATCTTCCCATAGGATAGTGATACCATTTAAACGATTTGGCCCCCAATACCGGCAAGAGGAAAGGTAGGATCATGACCAATCAATCGAATGTAAAAAAAGAGCATATCCCCGAGTTGCAACTAGTACGAGCTATTGCGATTATCGGCGTGCTGTCTGTGCATGCAAGCGCCGCAGCCACCGTCTACATGAAAGAATCGGCCTATTTCTTCTTCTATAATTTTATTAATATCTTCATGAAATACGGCACGCCGACATTTATTCTGCTAAGCAGCTTTGTATTGTTCTACAGTTATTACAACCGGCCGCTGGATAGCAAGCTCATCGCAAGCTTCTATAAGAAGCGGCTGCTCTACATCATCATCCCTTACATTATTTTTTCAGCTGTCTATTTTATTTATATTAAATGGGCCAACAATCTGCCTCTATGGAATATAGATGCGTTGAAAGAGTTTCTCGATAAGCTTGTGAATGGCAAAGCTTATTCACACTTATATTTTGTCTACATCAGCATTCAGTTCTATCTGTTGTTCCCGCTCGTCTTATGGGCAGCCAAGCGCTGGCCGCGTATCGTTTACGGCTTCGTGCCGGCGGGCTTCATTCTGCAATGGATATTCGTTTATTTCAATTTCTACGATTGGCAGCTGTCGAACAAGGGCAGCCTCGCGCCATCGTATTTCTCGTTTTTCTTCGCAGGAGCCTTTATGGGCGTCTTCTTCCCAAAAATAAAGCGCTGGCTTGCGATGACGAAGGAAAACGTATCGATCGGCCGCATCCTCTTCTGGATTCTGCTTGTTGGCATCTGGCTGGGAGTAGCGTTATATCATGTGAACATCTATTTTAACGCGCGCGCTTACGGAACACGCTATCATGGGATGCTCTACGAGTTCTTATGGAATTTCCATTCCTTCTTCGCCGCGCTGGTTGTCATCAGCCTATCGTTCTTTATCTTCCGGCATATGCCAAGATGGATCTCGAAGGTCTTGTACAGGCTGGGACAGCTCTCGTTCGGCATTTATTTGATCCACCTCCTGTACCTGATGCTGTACGATCGCTATATGCCAAGCTTCGGCGCGGCATGGATGGAGCATATCAGCTACTTCGGAAGCTGGGTCATTATGCTTGTGGCATCGTGGTTCACCGTTGCGCTGGTCTCGCGTTTTGTACCGTTTTCGTGGGTACTGTTCGGCAATGTGTCGCGCCAAGGGCTTCAGCTTTCGGACGAAGCGCCCGCCGTTTCCAAGAAAAAAACGATCCTTGCCGCTACATCGATTGTACTCGTCCTGGGTGTTACCGCTGCGGCCGGCTATGCATGGCTGCGCTCCAATGATACGGTCAACACCAACAAGCGGCAGGAGCTCGCGGAGGTTCAATATATTCAGGAGGTTCGGGACAGCTATGATGTCATTGTGGCCGGCACCGATCCCGAAGGGGTCGCCGCCGCCATCTCCGCGGCAAGGAATGGCCTAAGCGTTCTACTCGTTGATGGCAAGAACCGCGAGATTCTGGGCGGGCTCATGACGGTCGGCGGTCTGAATACGCTCGACTTGAACTATTCACCGAAGAAGTCTACCGTTCCGGGCAAGCACAATTTCCTGAACAAAGGCATCTTCCAGGAATGGTACGACAAAGTCGAAGGCACCTCCTTCGATGTGAATACCGCCGCCAACGCTTTCTACAGCATGGTCAAGGCTGAAGACAATATTGACCTGCTGATGAAAACACAGTCGATGGAGCCGCTTGTTGAGCCGGGTACAGACGGCAATCAGACCGTTAAGGGTCTCCGGATTGTGAAGGACGATGGGACGAGCCTGGACATTACGGCGCCTTCCGTTATCGACGCTACGCAGGATGGCGATCTTGCGGCCGCAGCGGGCGCTCCGTTCACGCAGGGCCGCTCAGACATTGGCGATCCCGATGCGCAGATGGCTGTCACACTTGTCTTTGCACTAAAGGGCGTGACGCAAGAGGTTTGGGATTCCTTCGACAAGATTCCAAATACGGATATTGATTCGATGAGCGCCTGGGGCTTCCATGATGCCGCGAACTATGTATCCAGCGATCCCGAGCGAGTCAAGCTTCGCGGCCTCAATGTCGGACGCCAGAACGACGATACGATACTCATTAATGCGATGCATCTCTTCGGAATCGATCCGCTCGATCCGGCAAGCCTGCAATCTGCCATTGAGCTAGGCCGCGCAGAGGCGCCGCGCATCGTACAATACTTGAAGGATACGTACGCTGAATTTAAGAACCTGGAGCTTGCTTATACATTCGATGAGCTGTATGTACGCGAGTCGAGACATATTCAAGGGGAGTATCGTCTCACCATGGCTGACTTGATGGCGAATCGCGACCATTGGGACGCCGTAGCCTATGGCTCGTATGACGTCGATATTCAAGCAACCAGCAATACAGATACCGGCTTTGTCCTGTATTCGCCGCTTCAATACGGCGTACCGTTCCGTACCTTGGTTCCGCAGAAGGTAGACGGACTGCTCGTAGTGGGCCGCGCAGCAAGCTTTGATTCGCTGCCGCATGGCAGCGCGCGCGTCATCCCGCTCGGAATGGCGACTGCAGAAGCAGCAGGACTGGCCGCCAAGATGGCGGCAGAGAACAACATGACCTTCCGTGAGCTGTCAAAGTCGACTGAGCTGATTGCGGAGCTTCGCGACAGATTGACCAAGCAAGGCATGGAGCTTACAATGAATGCTTTCGAGACGCCTTATTATGTGAAGCATAAAGCGTATAAGGGTCTGGTAGCAGCTGTCAGTATGCTTATGACCAGCGGCAATCATGATAATATGGCTTACGATCTCGATGGCAAGTCCAACATGCAGCGCATTGTCTACAGTATGAACCGCGTGAAGAAGCAGCATTCAGACGATTTCCACGGGGACCCGTCCGTAGCTATTGCTGGAGTGGGTACACCGACCGAGCAGAAGCTGACGCTCGATCAAGCGGTCAAAACCATTGCCAACGCAATGGATAATGAAAAAGCAAAATCGCTAACGCTGGATGAGTTCTTGAATAACGGTTGGCTGAAGCAAGAGACGATCAACCAGATTACGGATCAGACTGCGATGACGAACGGGGAATTTTTCATGGTGCTTCGCGATGTCATTGAGTATTATGCAGGTGTTATCTACGAATAACCCTAAGCTTATGAAACAAAGGGTGCCGCTTGGCCAGTTGTCTGGCTGTAGCGGCACCCTTTTTTGCTCTCGTCGGACTATTAAGACAGCTCTCTTACACTTTCTTCCAATGCAGATAGGAAGACATCCATCTCCTCATCGGTTCCAATGCTCACACGCAAATATTGATCAATACGCGGGGAGGCGAAATATCGAACCAATATTCCCTTCTCGCGAAGCCGCAGGAACAGCTCCTTCGCCGTTATGGCCGGATGCGAGATAAAGAGGAAATTCGCTTTGGAATCGGTCAGCTTGAACCCTAAACGGGCCACCTCTGCAGCCACTCGCTCACGCGTCTGAATGACCTTGTCAGTCGTTTCGCGGAAGTACGCTTCGTCCTGCAAAGAGGCTACCGCCCCATAGAGGGCCAGTCTATCCAGCGTATAGGAATTAAATGAGTTTTTGATCCGGTCCAACCCTTCAATCAGCTCCTCCGATCCGAAGGCCATGCCTACGCGCAAGCCTGCAAGCGATCTGGACTTCGACAACGTCTGGATGACAAGCAGGTTTGGATAGCGCGGAATAAGCTTCACCGCTGATTCTCCGCCGAAGTCGATATAGGCCTCGTCAATTATGACGACGCGGTCCGGATTCCGCTCCAGCAGCGACGCCAGATCGGAGAGCGGCAGCAGCTTCGCCGTAGGCGCATTCGGATTCGGCAGGATAATGCCGGTATGCTCCTCATTGCTCGCAAATTGCTCCAGCGGAATCGCGAAGTCTTCATCTACCGGAATAAGCTTAGGCTGCAAGCCGTACATTTTGGCGTAAACCTTGTAGAAGCTGTATGTAATGTCAGGGAATAAGACCGGTTTCGCCGGGTCAAAAAAAGCGGCAAATGCGAACGCCAGCACCTCATCGGAGCCATTGCCGACAAACACCTGCTTCTCCGTCAGTCCGTAATAACGGGCCGCTTCCTTCACCAGAATATCGCAGGTCGGGTCAGGGTAGAGCCTGAGATCGCTATCCGCAGCGGATGTGATCGCTTCAATCGCCTTGGGAGAAGGCGGGTACGGATTCTCATTCGTATTCAGCTTGATATACGATTTGTCCTTTGGCTGCTCGCCAGGCACATAGGGCTCGAGCGATCCGGCCAGCGGACTCCAATATTTGCTCATTGCTTCTCTCTCCTCATGAATGGCCGGGTCAGCAGCAAACCAATCCAGGCGCCGGCCGTGTTCAATATAATATCGTCAATATCAAAGCTGCCTACCCGCAGCAGCATCTGGGCTGTCTCAATGACGCCAATAATGATAACGGTAGCTCCAATCAGCATCAAGCTGCTCCGAAAGCGCGTATTCAAGAGCGGAAGAAACATGCCGATGGGGATAAACAGAACCAAATTGCCGAACAGGTTTTTGAACCAGGTGTCGAAGTTAAAATGATTGCGGTATACCACATAACGCTGGATTGTATCGAACGGGACGAAATTGTACGCGTAGCCGTCCATCATGGAACGGTCGCGGAAAAACAACAAATTCAGCATGATCAAGGCATAGAGAACAGCAAGCAGCGTCACAGCCACATTAAAGCCGATATGCGTGCTGAAAGCCTTTCGATAGAGCTTGACATCGATCACCCCTTCCGCTTGCCATCCGGCTGTTACACAGCGTCCACTCTTCGGCCCATAATGACAAGATCACGTTCTATACCGTCAAGTGTCGCTACCCGGGGCAGAAGTCCGTACTGGAGGAATCCGAATTTGCGGAGCAGCCGCAAACTCGGTTCATTATGGCCGAAGACGAATCCAAGCAACGTGGTCAGGCCAAGTCTCGGGCATTCCGCGAGCGCCCGCTCCACGAGGAAGGAGCCTAGCCCCTTGGCACGCTGCTCCTCCGCGATATAGATGCTGATCTCCGCGGTAGCCTGATAGGCAGGCCGGCCATAGAAGGCTTGGAAGCTCATCCAGGCGCCAATGCTGCCATCCTCCATTCGCACCACCCAGATCGGATGCTTCTCTGGCGAATGTGCATCGAACCACACCCGACGGCTCTCGGACGTTACTGGGTCTAGGTCCGCCGTTACTGTGCGGCCTGCTATAGTCGAATTATAAATGTCTACAATCCGCTCCAAGTCTTCGGGCCTGGCATCCTGAATGTCATAAGTAGGTGTGCTCATGATCCATCTCTCCGCATTCTATTCAAATAATTGTGGTACTCCTCTTGCGTGTTCAAATTGGACAGTCCCGTCACAGGCTCTGAACAATCGATCTCCTGCTGCAAAACTGTAGTGCTCAACCCGCCAAGAAAGCCCATAACACGCAGATTCCTCTGCTCCAGCGCTTCTTCCAGCAAAGTGGTTACGCGAGTGTGATAGAGGGCATGGAACGGCTGTCCCCGCACATAGATCGCATCGGAGCCGCCTGACCTGGCCTCAAGCAATCTCTGAAGCAGCGACAGGGAGATATCCGGCATATCGCAGGCGGTCACCAACACATATCCTTCTTCCTGGACGGTGCAAAGTCCTGCATGCAACCCTGCTAACGGGCCTTCACCCGGGTATATATCCTCTGCAAATTGAATGGTGGTCGCAAATGGCAGGCCCTCCAGCGCTTCGCGATAACTCTCGGCCCGTCTCGCTGTGCCGGTTGCTATCGTCACGCATTCCGATACCCCCGTCAATTGGCGGACCAAGCGGGTTAGCAGCGGCTCTCCTTCTATGGGTAGAAGCGCCTTGTCCTGCCCCATCCGGCTGCTTTGTCCGCCTGCCAGAACGACACTGTTGCGAAGCTTATCCGGCATGTCCAGGCCCCTTTCTTAACGAACAACAGCCTGCCAAGCGGAATGCTTGACAGGCTGTTAGGCTGTTGCCTAGCCGAAGCGAGTTCCGTTAGGCCTTGGCAGGATCGAATGAGCTCTTCAAAGAAACGATGCGGTTGAAAATCAGTTTCTCGGCTGTCGTGTCCTTCGGATCGACATTGAAGTAGCCGTGGCGGAAAAACTGGAATTTGTCGCCGCCCTTCGCTTCTTTCATGTTCGGTTCTACAAATCCGCGCTCCACCTGCATGGAATTCGGATTAATCCGCTCCAGGAACGAGGTATCCTCTTCATTGGACTCATCCAGAATGAGCGGTTCGAACAAGCGGAAGTCGGCTGGGATCGCTTGCGAGGCTTCCACCCAGTGAATCGTTCCCTTCACCTTGCGGGCATTGAAGCCGCTGCCGCTCTTCGTCGCCTGATCGTACGTGCAGTGCAGCTCCACGACCTCGCCGTTCTCATCCTTGATCACATCCTGGCACGTAATGAAATACGCATGCTTCAGGCGCACTTCATTGCCAGGGAACAAGCGGAAGTACTTGCTAGGAGGGTTCTCCATAAAGTCGTCGCGCTCGATATAGATTTCACGCGAGAACGGGATTTGGCGAATGCCCATCTCTTCGTTCTCCGCATTATTCTCCGCATCCAGAAGCTCCGTTTGTCCTTCCGGATAGTTCGTAATGACCACCTTAAGCGGGCGAAGCACCGCCATCGTGCGAAGCGCCTTCAGCTTCAGATCCTCCCGGATAAAATGCTCCAGGTTCCGCTCATCTACAACGCTGTTGCTCTTCGCTATGCCAATCTCGCGGCAGAATGTGCGGATCGCCTCTGGCGTAAAGCCCTTGCGGCGCATGCCGCTGATCGTCGGCATACGCGGATCGTCCCAGCCTTCGACAACTCCCTCATCCACCAGCTGCTTCAAGTAGCGCTTGCTCATCACCGTATTCGTCACATTCAGACGAGCAAATTCGTATTGACGCGGCTGCGACTCCATCTCGCATTCGGCAATCGCCCAATCGTAGAGCGGTCTGTGATCCTCGAATTCAAGCGTACAAATCGAATGCGATACGCCCTCGATCGCGTCGCTGAGCGGATGAGCGTAATCGTACATCGGATAGATATGCCATTCGCTGCCCGTACGATGATGATGAGCATGGGAGATCCGGTACAGGACAGGATCGCGCATCGTAATATTCGGGGATGCCATGTCGATCTTGGCGCGCAGCACCCGCTCGCCTTCCTTGAATTCGCCGGCGCGCATACGCGCAAACAAGTCCAGGTTCTCCTCGACGCTGCGGTTGCGATACGGGCTGTCTTTGCCCGGCTCCGTCAGCGTTCCTCTGAGCTCGCGGGTTTGTTCGGCTGTCAGATCGCATACATACGCCTTGCCTTTCTTAATAAGAAGAACAGCGCGGTTATACAATTCTTCAAAATAGTCCGAAGCAAATCTGAGCTCATCCCACTGGAATCCGAGCCATTGCACATCTTCTTTGATGGCATCGACATATTCCGTATCTTCCTTCGCCGGATTCGTGTCGTCAAACCGCAGATTCGTCTTGCCCTTGAACTCGTCGGCGAGCTCGAAATTCAGGCAGATCGACTTGGCGTGTCCGATATGCAAATAACCGTTAGGCTCAGGCGGGAAGCGCGTAATGACTTCCTGCACGCGGCCGCTCTTCAAATCTTCTACAACGATATTTTTAATAAAGTTCGAGGATGATGTCTTATTATGATCCACAGCGCTCTCCATCGCGACCAACCTTTCCCGTTAAATAGTTTTCTATTTATAATACACAAATTCCATTGAAAATACACTCAAGTTTGGGTGTCATAGCTTGGCTGAAATGATGTTTATCTCTATATTATTGTCTATGCAGAATAAGCTAACGTGTAAATCTCGATTTGTATTATTAAAATCTACTCATTTTCAACACGAATCTACACTTTCCATTTATTATATTGGTTAAAGATGTTTAAACAAAAATTGCCTAATTCCCGCCAGGGAAACGGGGGAACCACTTTGGGTGAATTGATCTTGACGCACGGCACGCCGGGCGCCTGAGAGATCATAGGGAACCTTCAACCGAACCCCACAGCTAACCTCGTCGGCACCGGAAGGAGCTTCACCAAGTTGAAGAAGAAAGTCAGCATCATCTTGGCGGGCCTAGTTCTTATGCTCGCTTTCCAGGCTGGAAGCGCATTCGCCAGCGCATCTAAGATGGACGGCTTCATTGATGAATTGATCGGAACACGTTATTCCTACGGCGGAACGACAACTAAAGGATTTGATTGCTCCGGATTTACGAGCTACGTGTTCAACAAGATGGGCATCGATCTGCCGCGCAGATCGGCTGATCAAGCAGGCGCTGGCACGAAAGTCGCAAAAGCCGACCTTCAACCAGGCGATCTGGTGTTCTTCGACACTAGCGGTAAAAACAACGGCGGAATCTCCCATGTAGGCATCTACGTTGGAGACGGTAACTTCGCTCATGCTTCGACAAGCAAAGGCGTAATTATCGAGAAGCTGGATTCCTCCTACTACAAGCCGCGCTACGTAACAGCTGCTCGCATACTGGATGAGTCTCAAATTGAGAAGTTTATCGTTGCTGCTGAGAAGTAATGATTAGAATAAAGAGGTTGCCCCGCTTAGGAGGGGGCAACCTCTTTTTCGTTCATACGATTCGACTGCTTGCGTCCTGTCATAATAAGTACGAGCAATACGGCAAGCAAGGCAACCACTAAAGCAGAGAAGTAATAGAGTGTCGTTCCTGTCGAGTAACGATCCATGAACCAGCCCGTCAGCCGAGGGAATACAGCTCCGCCCACTCCCCCAAGGGCAACCAGCAAGCTTGTTGTTCGTTCTGTCATGCCTGGCAGCATGCCATTGGCATACACGAGCGCGATGCCGAACACACCGGAGAAGCATAATCCGCTCAGCGCGATTAATATAAGCAGCAGGCTCTGCTGCTGGAAGACAATCATTCCGATAAAAACAACAGCCGCAGCGGCAGTCGTGATGAACAAATAGTTGGCATAGCCTATACGGTCAGCCATTATGCCCGCGAACAGCCTTCCCAGCACCATCGTTCCCCAGAACAGGCTAAGCGCAGCTGTAGCGGTTGAATCGGACATTCCTGTCTGCGATATGAGAATCGATGGCAAATAATTCGAAAAGCTCATCTCCATGCCGACATAGATCATGAAGAATGCTGCGCTAAGGGCAAGAAAAGGAATTGACCTTGGCGCATAACCAAGCCTACCGGCGTGCGTCCTATTCTTCGACAGCGCTGCAGCTTGCTGAAGGCCGCCTTCCCGTTCAGGGACAGACCGCTGTGGCGGGCTTAAGCTGTCGTCCAGACTTCCAAAGGACATCGTAAGCCACAAGACAAAGGTAATGCCCGCCATCGCGGAAAGAATCGGAAAGGAAAGCTGCCATACATGCTGCTGAATAAGCAATGCTGCCGTAACCGGGATGAGCAGAGCTCCGATTCCAAAGAAAGTCTCCAGCCTGCTCATGGCCGATGCCTTTCCCTTCATATGATCGATAATGGTTGCCCCTACAATTGCTTCTGTCATCCCAAAGCCGATGCCGGCTATTGGGGCAATGGCGAGCATCCAGCCCCATGGCAGCAGCAAGCTGTATGCCGCTTCGCTCAAGGTAAGCAGCGCCATGGCGATCAGAACCGCCCCCCGCTTCCCGACTCTGCTAGTCAGAGCCGGTGCCAGCAGTACACCGAACAGAAATCCAATGAATTGATTCATGATCCATTGCCCGCCGTCTTTATAAGTAATGCCGTAATAGGCAATCAATTGCTCCAGCAACGCTCCGCCGACCACATGCGCAATGCCAATAACCAAATACGAGAGGCAGCCCATCCACAGCAGCTTCTTCATTCCAACCGACTCCCTGTCCTTACGCCCGATCGACGCCATCTGCTATAATCAAGTTTATGATATACGATAACCACAACACCTTCTATTATAAACCAAACCAGCCGGTAATGACCATTCATGCCATGTCCGAAGTGCACGCACGCTCACTATGCGATTGGCGTTATGAGCCGCCTTGGGACAGCTACAACTGGCCTGCATGGGAAAACATGAAGAAGGACGCGATCGAATTCGGCGATCCCGTCCTCCGTGCCTCCCAGTATGCCGTTGTATTGGACAAGCATCAGTCGCTTGTCGGTTATGTCCAGTTCTTCCCCATGGGCAATGTGACCCGATTAGGCCTCGGACTTCATCCTGAGCGAATAGGCCAAGGATTAGGCTCTCACTTTGTCCACACGCTAGCCTTAGAAGCGCTCCGCCGCTGTCCGGACCACGAGATTGATCTGGAGGTGGCGAGCTGGAATATACGCGCTATACGCGCATACGAGCGAGCCGGCTTCCGCATCGAAGATACCTATCTCCGTCCCTCTCCAAGCGGTGAGATCGAATGCCATTGCATGGTATTCCATCCAGCCGGTTTGTCCGTTGGCAAGGACTAACTGTGCTCCATGCGGCTCTCCGCGTCATGGATATTTTCTTAACTGGAGGCGTCTGGCCTTATAAGGATTTCGCATTGAAATCAAATAAGCCTAATAATTTGAATCACATTGTCGCCTTGCGACACTTCAATAACATGATGCTTGCTATTATACGTAATCGCTCCGCCGCCGATGGCAATAACGGGATCTTCACCCAGGCCAAAAAACACATCGTCGGCCAGAGCCTCCATCACCTCTTGACGTTCCTCCGCGGCAAGCGCCTCCCATTCCTCCGGCTCCATCTCGAAGAACGAGTAGCTATTTTCGATTTCACCCACCGCAACTGACAATTCCTTCAATATATCCGCATATTCGCGCGCGTGACGAACTCCCATCTGACATACAGCTCCTTAAATTTAGTGAACACTTTTGTTTACTATAATCTCAGAATACCCTTTTGACGATATAAATAGAAGTAGACAAACGTAAACGGCCAAGCCATTTCTAATGGCGCAGGCTCGTTTCGTGTAGAAATCCGGGCAGCTTTATAAGGGACGACGTCCTTAGTAGCCTGGATTTAAAACGTAAACGGCCAAGCCATTTCTAATGGCGTAGGCTCGTTTCGTGTAGAAATCCAGGCAGCTTTATAAGGGACGACGTCCTTAGTAGCCTGGATTTAAAACGTAAACAGCTGAAGCTAATGCTACAAGCCCAAGCTCGTTTTCGCACGATAGGTAAATATGAGACGGGCATACGCTTCGCTAATGTCTGCTTATACCATAAACTATTGATAACATGGACGGGGTGTATGATGAAGAACTCAACTATTATTGGTATCGTGGCAGGTCTAATCGCTGTGCTTGGCGGGATGGTGCTAAAGGGAGCAAGTCTGACAGCTCTGTTTAATCCCGCAGCCTTTATGATCATTATTCTCGGTACGTGCGCCTCGGTTTTGATTGCGTTCCCGATGGCAGAGCTGAAGAAGGTTGGTGCCTTGTTCAAGATTGTATTCTCTGAGCAAAAGCTAACTTCACGCGAGGAGCTTATCGGCAAATTTATGGAATGGGCCTCCATTACACGCCGCGAAGGCTTGCTGGCGCTTGAAGCCCGTGTCGAAGAAATCGAAGATTCCTTCTTGCGCAACGGAATGCGCATGATCATTGATGGCAACGATCAGGATCTGGTCCGCGATGTACTGCTCGAGGACATCGCCGCGACAGAAGAGCGCCATAAAGCAGGCGCCCTGATCTTTACCCAAGCTGGTACATACGCACCTACCCTCGGTGTACTCGGAGCCGTCGTAGGTCTGGTAGCCGCATTGTCCGATATGAGCGAGATGGAGAAGCTTGCTCACGCAATCGCCGGCGCATTCATCGCAACGCTGCTTGGTATCTTTACAGGTTATGTACTTTGGCATCCAATTGCCAATAAGCTAAAACGGATTTCCAAGCAGGAGATTCAAATTCGTCTGATGATGCTGGAGGGCTTATTATCCATCCAGTCGGGCGTCTCTACTATCGCTATTAATCAGAAACTATCCGTCTTCCTGACACCGACAGAGCGGAAGAAGCTGAGAGAGAAGGAGGAAGGGGACGTTGAGCAAAAAGCGCAAGCATGAAGAACATGAAGAGCATGTAGATGAATCCTGGCTAATTCCATACGCCGACCTGCTGACCCTTCTGCTCGCTTTGTTCATCGTTCTGTATTCCATGAACTCCGTGGACGTGAAGAAGTTCGAGGATATGTCCCGGGCCTTCAGCATTGCGCTGAGCACAGGCAGCGGTGTGCTGGATATGCCTTCCGTGGTCGAGCATGGCACCGATCCGGATAAGAGCGATAAGGACGCGGATGATATGGAAAACGAGCAAAACAATGAAGATGAAGGCAAGCTATCCGAATCCGAGCTTCAGGAGTTAATCAAGCACGAGGAAGCAGAGCTTGAGGATCTGAAGAAGAAGATCGATGACTATATCGACAAAAATGGCCTTATGAGCGATCTCGAGACCAAGCTCAATATGTCTCAGCTGCTTATTACGATTAGCGACAATGCGCTGTTCGCACCAGGCCAAGCAACGGTTAAGCCTGAAGCGAAGGAGTTGGCGACAGCGATTGCAAAGATGCTACAACAATATCCGAAGTATGATATCGTTGTAGCCGGCCATACCGATGACACGCCGGTCAATCGTGCCGAATTCCGTTCCAACTGGGATTTGAGCTCCATGCGCGCCGTTCGCTTCATGGATATTATGCTGGAGAACAAAGACCTGGAGCCGAAGCGATTCAGCGCCATCGGTTATGGCGAGTATCATCCGGTAGCGGAGAATACGTCGACTGAAAACAAAGCCAAAAACCGCCGCGTCGAAGTCTCCATTATTCACACTTATGTGAATGCTTCGAATCCGCAGCAGTTGAAGGTCGAATAGCGAAGGCACCTCCGCCTTCGCATCCATAGCGAAAGAAAGCCGCCGGGTTTTATCACCGGCGGCTTTCCACGTTCCTATACGATACGCTCGTATTATTGCGGCGTATAATGGAGCATACCGAACAGCTCCCGGCGCTCGCCTTCCGTTAAATCCCGCCACTTGCCGACCGGAAGCTCATCCAATCGAATGTTCATGACACGGATTCGTTTCAGACGGCGGACATGAAAGCCGAGCGTCTCGCACATTCTGCGAATTTGCCGGTTGCGGCCCTCCGTCAAGATGATTCGGAATGTCCTCTCCGCCACTCTTGTCACTTTGCACGGGAGCGTCATGCTGCCCAATATTTTAACCCCTTGGGACATTCCCCTTACAAAGGCTTCCGTAATCGGTTTGTCTACCGTTACAATATATTCTTTCTCATGCTTTCCCTCGGAACGCAGAATGGGATTCACGACATCGCCGTCATTCGTTAGCAGAATCAGCCCTTCCGAATCCTTGTCCAACCGGCCAATGGGGAAGATCCGCTCTGCATGCCCTACGAAATCGACGATATTCCCTCTAATATGCCGCTCAGTTGTGCTGGTTATGCCTACTGGCTTATTAAGGGCAATATACACATGCCGCTTATGTGCGCCAATGCGTTTGCCGTTCACCCGGACATCATCGCCCTGCTCAGCCTGGCTGCCCAGCTCGGCTCTAACGCCGTTAATCGTAACTTTACCGCTCTCGACAAGCTTATCGGCTTCCCGCCGGGAGCAGTACCCCGTCTCGCTTATAAACTTATTGATCCTCAATTGTGACTCACCCCGCTGTAGCGTATCCTACACGATCAAGATCTCTCGCGCAACCGTCTAGCCTTCTCCGCGATCATATGCGATGGAATGACGGTCTCTGACGCATCTTCGGTCAACGCCGTGCTCAGCATTCCCTCAGCTATCTCACGCGCAGTTATAGGCCGGTATTTGCTCTTCACTCCCCCGAACAAGAAAGGAAACATAGCATATAGCCTGGCAGCAGCCGCTTCTCCCAACCGATGTTCCTGTCTGTCTCCCAGAATGAGTGAAGGCCTGAAGATATGCAATCTGCGCAATTGCAGCTGCTGCAACTCCTTCTCCACTTTTCCTTTGACCTTGCTGTAAAAGAAGATCGAAGCTTCGTCCGAGCCCATGGCCGTTACAATCAGCATCCGGGCTGCATCATTACGCTTCGCCAAGCGTCCAAGTGCCATCGGGTAACCATAGTCCACCCTTTCGAATTGCTCTTTGGAGCCAGCCTTCTTCCTCGTCGTTCCAAGCGCGCAATACACATCGCTGTTCTCGAACAGATGACCCGGCAGCTCTTCCAGCCGCTCATAATCGACAACCAGCTGCTCCAGCCGCTCATGCTCCATCGGCAGCTTGCGCCGGACCAGCACGGTTACGCAGCTATAATCCTCGCGGCTCAGCAGCAGCTTGACCAATTCTCCGCCCACCAAGCCCGTCGCGCCTGCGATGACTGCCCTTCGTTCCACTCGCTTTTCTCAGCTCCCTTGACGATAGTGTCTCACTCCAGTATATCTCCCTTCCCTTCCCCTTTCAAAGCCGGCAATGTAACTTTGACGGATGTCCCTACATTGACTTGGCTCTGAATATCAAGCGTGCCTTGATGGCTGTTAATAATTCTCTGGCTCACCATAATACCGAGTCCCGTTCCTGTCTCCTTGCCCGTAAAGAACGGATCGCCGATCTTGGAGATCATCTCCTCCGGTATGCCGACGCCTTCGTCCGTAATCGAGATGGCAATGCTGCCGCTTTTCTTCTGTATCGAGATATGGATCGGCCCGCCCTGAGGCATCGCCTCGATGCCGTTCTTCAATAGATTGATAAACACTTGCTTCAATTGGTTCTCCTCGCAGGAGATTAAACAAGGCTCTTCGGTAATCACGGTACGGAACACGATATTATGCAGATGAGCTTCGCTATCCAGGAAGCGCAGCACGTCCTGAAGCACATCCCGGACATCCTTCGATACAAACTTGGTCGCCTGTGGCTTGGCCAATATAAGAAACTCGCCTACGATTAGATTAATCCGATCCAGCTCCGACAGCATCAAGGTAACATGGGATAAGTTCAACGACTTGCTCTGGAGCTGCAGCTGCAGAAATCCTCTAAGCGTAGTAAGCGGATTGCGAATCTCATGAGCGACACCCGCAGCCAGCTGCCCGACTGTTGTCAGCTTCTCAGAGCGTCTGAGCAGCTCTTCCATGCGGTTCCGGCTGCGCATATCCCTGCAGGTGCTGGCAAAGGCGCGGATCGTGCCGTCCGAATCGCGGATAGGTGATACGGTTACGCTGACCGGTATGACCTCGCCCGTTCTTGTGACGCGGACTGTCTCCTGCGCCGGAAGCTTCTTGCCCGCCAGAAGCAATCCGATCATCTGGCGCTTCTCCATGCGATGCGTCTCGGGAATCGTCGGATACCTCTTGCCCAGCACTTCGGCTTCCTCGTAGCCGAACAACTGCTCGAACGCACGATTGACCTGAATAACCTTGCCCTCCAGATCCATCAGATGGATCGCATCATTCGAGTGATTAATGAATGATTCCAAATGCTCCTTCATTCTGCGGTTTTCTTCAAAGGCCTTGCGCAGCTTGTTCATGTAGATGCTCAGATTCTGGGACATCGCGTTAATCTTGAGCGCGAGCAAGCCGAATTCGTCTTTGCGCTTAATCTGTATCGGCTTATGGAAACGGACGGATGAAACCTCGTTAACCTTCCACAAAATATCCTTCAGCGGACGAATCATGATGCCGACCAGCCAGTAGATTACCACAATCATAAGCAGCAGGAAGAGGCCGGTATACATTAACGTATAGTCACGCTTCATCTCCACCAATGTCGTAATGCTGGCACGATCGTATACAATACTGACCACATAATTGCTCAGCTTCTCGCTCATATAGAAGCTTCTTAAATATTCATGTCCATCAAACGTCAAGTCACGCAAGACGTAGCTGCCCGGCTCCGATGCTTGCACAAACTGCGGATCGTTGTTAGCATCAAGATACGTATAGGTACCATATACGATACGACCGGTTTCCTTGTCGAATATCGTAGTTTCCTTAATGTAGGGATTGATGGTATGAAGCATATTGAAGAAGAATGCAGGTGCACGCGATGAGCCGCTCTCATTCCCGGCACCCGATTCCTCGTAAGTCGCAATATACTCGGCGGCCTGGACAGACGTGCTCTCCATGGAATCAACCATCAAGCCCTTTATTCCTTTGACCATCGAATATTCGCTTAATAGATGGTATAGAATGACTACAGCGAACAACATGAGCGAAATAACAAGGGACAGCTTCGTCTTAATCGACAATGAACGACACACCCTTTTGGCGAGATGATCGGTTGGACATAGATCCAAATGACTATTCACATTCCATACACATAGTCAACAGAAGTTATGCACAGCAGTGGATGAATTGTGAGTAATTATGTGAATATCAAAAAAGTTATCCACAATTTTATCAACAGTATGTTAACAACGGAATATTTGTTCGTTGAATAAATCACAAAGATAGAACAAGGAGTCTAGTTCATCATGAAGAGAGAAGAAGAAGATCGTCGTTGGATGCTTGAAGCGATCGCCGAAGCCCAGAAAGCCGAACAGATTGGCGAAGTACCGATCGGAGCCGTCATTGTACGCGGCGATGAGATCATTGGCCGCGGCCATAATTTGCGCGAAACCCTTCATGATCCTACCGCGCATGCCGAACTGGTAGCCATCAGGGATGCCTGTGACCGGATCGAAGCATGGCGCCTGCTTGATTGCACACTATATGTCACGCTGGAGCCTTGTCCCATGTGCGCCGGGGCAATCGTACAGTCTCGGGTGAAACGGGTCGTATATGGCACGGTAGACCCCAAGGCAGGGTGTGCCGGAACGCTCATGAACCTACTACAAGAGCCCCGTTTCAATCACGAAACGGAGCTCACAAGCGGCGTCCTTCAATCGGAATGCGCTGGGCTGCTTACCCAGTTCTTTCGTCGACTCCGCGGCCGATAACGCTTATCTATTTTTTTCTCGATGTGCGGCAGTCAATTCGAATTCTGTCCGCTGGATATGTTGGAGCGCAACAATTAGCTGATCCGCTTCCTCGCTAATTGCCAGGACGGCCGGATCGGTCAAACTGCCTCGCACTTCGGCGATCTCATGAAGCTTTTGCCGAAGCGATTGCAACTGTCTAAGCAAGTGATTTTTATCCATGGTCGCTTCGAGGCACACTCCTTATCTAGTAATCATGTGGCAATAGTTCCATTATACTCCGTGAAAATCGAAGTGTTTGTAAAAACATGTCGACGGATGACTACAATTTTTAGGCATTATTCGACAAATAAAGGCTAATGGTTCCATTTTATAGTACTGTAGTCCCGGTAGGGTTGCAAGCCCTCCATCACCAGCTGGCTGCCAATTGTAATCTAGAAAGCGATACAGTAAAATGACTTCATACCACTATAGAATAGCGGGTTGATTATAATGTGCGCGAAAGCAGTTATTCTTGGGTGCAACTATTATATCGGCTTAAGTGCCCTCCGCTGTTTGGGCCAATTCGGCATACATACTGTAGCTGTGGATTATTCAGAGGAACGCGCCTATGGCGCGCTGTCCAAATATACGTCGGAACGCTTGATTGCACCGCATTATAAGAAGGAGAAAGAAGCCTTCCTTACGTTTTTGAAGGATTATGGCCGCAGACAGCAAGAGCCTCCTGTCCTTATTCCTTGCCACGACTCCTATGTGGAGGTCATTGACGAACACCTGGAGGAGCTTCGCGAGCTGTATCGGATTCCTCAGACCGAGCAAGGGCTGTATACGAAAGTGATGAACAAGGAGTCGCTTCACCGCATGGCGCAGCAGTATGGCGTGAACGTACCGGAGACTCTAAGTCCAAGCGATGACGGCTTTCTGGAGCGAGTCGAGTCCGAGCTGGGGTACCCTTGCATCGTCAAGCCGACGGATTCGCCTTCATTTGTCGCCGTATTCCGCCGCAAGATATTTAAGGTGAATAACCAAGCTGAGCTGCAAGAGGCGCTGTCCAAGGTGCAGGAAGAAGACCTCGAGGTTGTGGTGCAGCGGATTATTCCCGGATTCGATGATCATATGTATACCTTTGACGCTTATCTGAATCAGAAGTCCAACATCACCCACTGGGTCACCTGTCAGAAATATCGGCAGTTCCCCATAAACTTCGGCGCATCCGTCTACACCGGTCAAAAATATGTGCCGGAGCTTCGCCAGATTGGCGGAGCCTTTCTAGAGAATATCGGCTGGAAGGGCTTTGCGGAAATTGAATTCAAGAAGGACGCCCAGACCGGCGCCTATTATTTAATCGAAGTGAATGTGCGAATGACCAACTTGAACGAGCTGTTGCGGCAAGTCGGCATTAACTTCCCCTATGTGACTTACCGTGAGCTGACAGGCACCCCCGTAGAACCGCATGCCGTTACGAAGGATATGAACCGGGTATTCTGGTACGGCTATGAGGATATGCTGGCGATTCGCGACTACATAAGAACCAAACAATTGACCATAGGGCAAGTGCTCCGGTCGCTGCTGAAGCCAAAAGCTTATGCGATCTGGTCCTGGAGCGATCCCAGGCCGGGTCTGGCCTTCGCGACAATGACGCTGGGCAAGATGTGGAGCAGATTTCGAAGAAGATAGTTTATAAGAATGGGGCGGATAGCATGCTGCTGGCTTCCTTGATTGAAGATCTTGATTGCATAACCCTGCAAGGCGACTTGCATCTCAATATTACTGGCATCGCGTTTGACTCGCGGGAAGTGACGAAAGGAAGTCTGTTCGTTGCCGTGACCGGGTTTACGCAAGACGGACATCACTATATACAAAAAGCCATTGACCTTGGAGCCGCCGCTGTTCTCGTAGAGAAGGACACCGCGCTAGGAGACCCGGTCACTGTGGTGAAGACTGCGGATACCCGCAAGGCGCTGGCGCTGGTCTCGGCCCGCTTCTACGGGCATCCGTCCGAGAAGCTGAATCTGATCGGCATTACCGGAACCAACGGCAAGACGTCCACCACTTATTTCATTAAGTCCATCCTGGAGCAAACCGGACATACAACAGGTGTCATCGGCACGATTGGCGCCTTGGCCGGCAATCAGTCGCTGAAGACAAAATCTACAACGCCGACTACACCGGAATCGCTTCATCTCCAGCATATGTTCGCAGACATGGTCGAGCTGGGCGTACAAGATTGTGTGATGGAGGTATCCTCCCATGCACTAAGTCTTCACCGTGCCGCAGCTTCCACGTTCAAGATCGGCGTCTTCACGAATCTGACGCCTGATCATCTGGAGCTGCACCGGACGATGGAAGAATATTTTGAAGCCAAATCGATGCTCTTTGATCTGACGACCGATTATAACATTATTAATTTGGATGATGAATTCGGTCGCAAGCTCGCCCGCAAAGTAGCCGGCTACGACGCCAAGCTTGTGACCTATGGCGTCACGGATGAAGCCTCTATCTATGCCACAGATATCCGATATGGTCCCGACTACACGTCGTATGTCGCCCATACGCCAACAGGCCGCGTGGATATACGTGTCAATTTGCCGGGTCTCATCTACGTCTATAACAGCTTGGCAGCGATCGCTTGCGCCTATTGCAGCGGTATTGACTTGGAGCCGATTGCTGCGGGTATTCGCGCCGTAGAGAGCATCAAAGGCCGGCTGGAGGTCGTCTACCAGGATGAAGACCGGCGAATCATCGTTGACTTCGCCCATACGGAAGACAGTCTGGAGAAGGCGTTGTCTACGCTGCGTCCGTTCACCAAAGGGCGCCTTATCCTCGTATTCGGCGTCTACGCCGCACCAGGCCAGCTCGGCAGCGGCAAGCGCGAGGCGATGGGCAAGATTGCAGCCGAACATGCCGACTTCTGTGTTGTGACAACCGATAATCCGAAGGACCAGGATCCTGATGCGATCATCGAAGAAGTATCCGCTGCAGTGAAGGCCGCTGGTGGGCAATTCACCGGCATCGTAGACCGCAGAGAAGCGATTCGATATGCCATTGAGATAAGCCGACAGGGTGACGTTATTCTGATTGCGGGCAAAGGTCACGAAACAACGCAAATTATCGGCAAGACGGAAATCCCGTTCAATGAAGCGGAAATCGTGGGCGAAATCATGGCTGAACATACTAATTCAACTTCAAAGAAGGTTTGATCATGGATCAGAAAAGCTTAGGCGTAATCGGCGGCATGGGACCGAAAGCGACGGCAGTCTTCTTCGATAAGATTATCGAGAATACCGTCGCACAATGCGACCAGGAGCATGTCGATATGTTGATATTGAATCACGCGACCATTCCGGACCGCACCACGGTCATTATGGAGGGAACAGAACAGCGCTTCCTTTCGGAGGTCGCCAGGGACTTGAGGCTATTGGAGCATGCAGGCGTGGCGCATATCGCTATTCCGTGCAATACGTCCCATTATTTCTACGACGATATGCAGGCTATGACGACGATCCCGATCATCCATATGGTGGACGAGACGCTCCGTCTTGTCCATGATCGGTACGGAGCCGGCATCAAGGTTGGCGTGCTGGCGACATCCGGCACCATGAAGACCGGAGTCTATGCCAAAGCCTGCCAGAAATACGGCATCGATCTGCATCTCCCGAATGAAGCGATGCAAGCGCAGACGATGAAGATTATCTACTCCAACGTCAAACGCGATATGGACTTCTCACCGGAGGAGCTTCAGGCGCAGATAGACGAGCTGCGTACGGAGCATGGCTGCGCTTGCGTTATTCTGGCATGCACGGAGCTGTCCTGCATTACGCTTGGACCGGCTTACGCTGAGGGCGTAATCGATGCGATGCAGGTGCTCGTCGAGCGCTCCATCACATTGTCAGGACGGACGCCTAAATCTGCGAATTAATTCATAATTAGAGGAAAATACTCTTTGCTCCTCGTACGCCAAAAACCTCCTGCATTCTGTCTCCATAGACAGGCTGCAAGAGGTTTTTTTGATCTCATATAAAGCTGATGATTTCTAATGATAACCCGTATTAATGAATAACCAAGGCATGAGTGCCCAGTGCATCGTATGAAGCAAAAAACTCATCCGCGTCGTATGTGACTTGGCCTTCCAACGGATTCATGACATGCACCCGGTTGCCAGGGCCATAGCCATTCAGCACAACGCAATGCAGATTGACCGGCGCTTTGAACAGCTCGCCCGTATCGCTGAAATACCAGGAGGACGTAATCTTCGGCGGCGACAGATCAAGCGTCACCCAGATGACAACCGGATTGCCGCGATCGAGCTCGGCGTAGATTTCTTCCCGCGTGCTGCCGCTAATGTCGACAGGCGTGTAATCGCCTCCGAATTCATCGAATACTTTATTGGCCGCATCGATAATCGGCGGCGCATACGAGAACCATGCGATCTGATCGCGTGGATTGCCGGCATACGCCTTATTCGGGTTAGCTCCGAACAGCTTGCCATCCTTGCGATAGAAAGGCTCTTTCGGCAAATACTCGTCCGCCATCACTTCTTTGGTCAGATCGTAGCCCAAGCCGTTCAGCACGCTGGTCAGTGACGTAATCTCACAGCCGTTCGGCAGCTCAGGCTTCTGCATCACCAGTGGAACGTCGATGTAGATCTCGGATACATCCAGCTCTCCATTCTCCGTCCACTCGTAGCCTTTTACATAAGCCGGTATGGTGCTAGAGAAGGTAACCTCCCGATTCTCCTGATTAACAGCGCCGCCTACAGCTTGATTATCCAGCTCGAACGGTTCCATAATCTTGCTTTGCTTAATCAAATAATTGGTGCCGTAATCCAGCTTGGAAGATACAGCTCTACCATCTGCATCCGTCGTCACCTTCTCGATGACGGCATCCGTCGTGCCGTTCACGATTGTAAATTCCGTACCTTTGATCGGCAGGGTCGTGGTGCCGTCATTATGAACAATCGTGATGACCCCCTGCTTGACCTTCTCGACAACTGCCGGAGTGCTCTCCGCTTGCTTGCCGTCATTCGTGCCTGGCTTGCTGGCTCCGTCGCTCCCCCATTGGAACCCGCTCTTCCCAATCAGGACGACCAGAACCACCAATCCTGCCGTCATAGCAATCAATAAAAGCCTCTTCAATCGTCTGTACCTCCATGCTTTATGTCTATAATGTTTTTTGAATTAGTGCTACTTGCTAATAAACGTCCGATAAGCTTCTTCGTTCAATACTCGATCAATCTCGCCAATGTACTCCGAGTAACGATCCGGATGACAGAATCCTTCCTTGAACCGGTACAGACCGTCCGATTGATCGAGCTTGAATACGCCGCCGAAGTCATAACGAGCCTTTCCTTGCTCTACCGCCCACTTGATCATTTCCCATTGCAGCAAATGAGGGGCCATCAAGTTGCGTTTTTCATTGGCGCTTGCCCCATAGATATACCAGGTTTTGTCTCCATAGCTGATCGCGACCGCGGCGGCAATGGTATCCCCTTCATGCTCCGCCAGATAGACGCGCGTGTAATCCTTATACGCTTCCAGCATTCTTGCAAAATAGTTATACGGACGGTACGAGATGCCATGCCGGTTGCTCATGACCACATACAACTGATGGAACAGCTCCAGATCGGAAGATTCGGTGCTGTAACGGGTCGTCACACCTTTGCGTTCCGACAGGCGGATATTGTAGCGCGTCTTGGAATGAAAACTCTCCAGCAGCTCCTGCTCCGTCTTGCCCATCAGATCAAGCACCATGTTGTAGCGCGGCTGCGTCGTATCCTTGGAGGATACATTGCGGTTGCGCAGCACATAACCCAGCTCCGCATATTGCTTATGCAGTTCTTCGTCATAAGCCGTCTCCGGATCGATCCGCAGCACGAAGGCTTGATGATCGCGCGCAGCCGCCTCGGCTTCCTGTATCAGGCGGTCTACGAGCGCTGTATCTCTCGGGTTACATACAGGCCCTTTGCAGCAATACGCAAGCTTCTGCTCGCCTACCGCATTGACCATCAGCACCGACATCGCAGCGATGATCTCGCCCGCTTCCTCCAGGTAGACGTATAGAGGAATCCAATTGTTCTTGACCTCGGACCAGCCTGTATCCTGCGTGGCGGTCGCGAACGGAGAATTGCGCAGGAAACGCTCGTAGCGCGCAAGCTCGGTTTCATTCGTGATGTCTACGATCGGCATTACAAACTTCCTTTCTGCTCGTAAAATTGCTTGTACCGGTCTTCGTAGCTTTTATAATACTTGCGGACATGCCACCAGCGCTTAATCGCTTTATCGGCATCATATTGAAGCGTCATGCAGTACTTCTTCTCCTTGATCAGCCGTTTCATATAGATGACAGCCTCCTTGTCCTCCGTATACGTCAGCGCCACTTCTTTCGGCACGCCAAGCCACAGATGCTCCGTCTTCGCATAGACCGCAGGCTCATGCTTGCCGTAGACAAGGCTGTCTACTATAAACTTGGCCAAATTGTACCCGCTTCCTGTTGTGAAGAAGCTGCTTCGGCCTTGGCGAAGGTTAATCTCGAAGATTTTGTACTTGCCGTCTCTCGCATCATACTTCATATCAAAGTTGGCAAGCCCTGTATAGCCGATCGCTTCAAGGAATTGCTGGTACTGCTTGTAGATATCCTCGTTGTACTCGTTGACGATAGCCACGTAGTTGCCTACCAGAGATGGCGTACAATCCTCCAGCAGCGGCCTTCCGAGACACATAAGGCGAACTTTGCCGTTCTGGTCCGAATAGGCGTTCAATACGCGCATATGAGAATCATCGCCTGGAATAAAGTCCTGCACAATCATCGTTCCAGTATATGACGAGCCGTAAATCGCCTCCAGCGTGCGTTCCAGCTCCGACTGGTCTTTTATAATATAAGCCTTCTTCTTGCCTTCGAACGAAGCTTCCAGATAAGCGATGCTATCCGCCGGCTTCAATGCGACTGGGAAGTCGAACGGCAGTTCTACCTTATCCTTGTTCGCCCTCGTCACCAGATAGGTGGACGGGAAGTCGAGGCCATATTGCTCGCAGAGCGCGTAGAAACGGTCCTTGTACAGCAGCTCGTCAATCCACTTCTCCGCGACGAACGGCAGCTCATAATGGGCGGCCAGCTTGTCCTGATTGCGGATAACAAGCTCTGCATAGCTGTCGCTGCTGGCAATCAGCACAAGCTTCTCCGCCTCTTGCTTCAGCTCATTCGCGAATGCGATCATCGCATCCGCGAAAACGTCCGGCTCATCCAAGTTCTCGACGACCTTAATCGTCGTAATATCGGAGAAGTTCGTCATGAAGAGACGGCCCTTGCCGATGCAGCGGCTCGTTACGCCGTATTCCATATGGAAGGAACGCGCCATCCCGTACGCGTTAATATCTGTGCCCAAGATTACCGGGATGAAATCCTGCTTTGCCACGAGATCGAACCCCATTTCCTACATATCAATGAAAAATCGCTTATACCATACCAAAAATACATACGTCGTCCACACATAACGCGCGCGGTTCTTGCGGCCATGATAATGCTCATCCAGATAACCCATCAATACCTCGGTATTGAAGAAAGCTTTGGCATATTCCGAGGAGAAGGTCTCCTTCACCAGCTTGTAATACCGCTCCTCGCGCAGCCAGTGACGGACCGGCACCGGGAAGCCCAGCTTCGGACGGTTCGCCCATTCCTCAGGCAGATCCTTGAGCGCTGCCTGACGAAGCGCATACTTCGTATCGATTGCATTGACCCGGTAGCGTGACGGCAGCTTCTTGCCGAGCTCCATCACCCGCTTGTCCAGGAATGGCACCCGCAGCTCGATAGAGTGAGCCATGCTCATTTTGTCCGCCTTAAGCAAGATATCGCCCGGGAGCCACAAATGAAGATCGAGATATTGCATCTTCGTCACGTCGTCCGCGCCCTTCACCCGGTTATACACCTTGCCGGTAATGCTGGATACAGAAGGTCCTTTGCGGAAATCAGGCGTCAAGACGCCCAGAGCATCCTCTTCGCTGAAGATAACTGCCTCCCCGATGAAACGCTCCTCCACCTTCTGGCCACCCTTGACCATGAATTCCGTAATCCGGTTTTTCGGGAGCTTCTTCCCGAGATGGTGAGCTGCACGGCGGATGCCGTACGGAAGCTTCTCGTACTTCTCCATCTTCGGTGAATTCTGGTACCATGGGTAGCCGCCGAAGATCTCATCTGCGCCCTCGCCTGACAACACGACCGTGACGTCCTTGCGCGCCAATTCCGCGAGGAAGTAGAGTGGCAGCGACGAGAGATTGGAGTGTGGCTCGTCCATATGATACTGAATCGTCGGAAGCGCGTTAAAGCATTCTTCCGCTGTCACCATTTTGCGTTCATTCTGCACATTCAACTGCTCGGACAAATCCTTGGCCAGATTCGTCTCGTTGAACATCGCCTCATAGTCGGCGAAGCCGACGGAGAATGACTTGTTCGGGCGCAGCAGCGAAGTAATATAGCTGGAGTCGATACCGCCGGACAGGAAGGAACCAACCTTCACATCGCTGATTTTATGCGTCGCTACCGATTCCTTCATTGTCTCGTGGATCTCCTCCACATAATGCTCAAGCGTATTCTCTTCCTCGCGGAACGCCTTGTCCCAATACTGCTCGATCTTGATCTCGCCGTTCTTGATGATCATATAATGGGCTGGCGGCAGCTTGTACACGCCCTTGAAGAACGTCTCGTCCATCGCCGAATATTGGAATGTCAGATATGGCCGAAGCGCGTCCTTGTTCAGTTCCTTCACGAAGGAAGGATGCGGCAGGAACGACTTGATCTCCGAGCCGAAGATGAAGGTATTATCCACGGTATGGCGCGTATAGTAAAGCGGCTTGATGCCGAAGCCGTCGCGTGCGATAAACGTCGTATCGTTGCGCTTATCCCAGATACAGAACGCGAACATGCCGCGCAGACGCTGCATCATCTCTGTACCGTAAGCGAGATAGCTATATATAAGCACTTCGCTATCCGAGGATGTGCGGAAGTTGTAGCCTTGCGCCTGCAATTCCTCGCGAAGCTCCTGGAAATTGTAGATCTCTCCATTAAAGACGAGCACGATATTGCCGTCCTCACTATACAGCGGCTGGTTCGCCGCCGTGGACAAGTCGATAATGCTGAGCCTGCGGAAGCCGAGTACGATGTCCTCGTCCTCATGCACGCCGCCGCTATCCGGCCCGCGATGGATAATCGTTTCAAGCATATGTTCCATTACCGTTGAATGGTCAATTGTATTTTTTCCTTTTATATATCCGACAAAACCGCACATATTATTTCACCTCTATGTTCATATCCATACCATTTTACCATAGGCGATCCTATTCCCCTACTATACCGGCAGCAAAGGAAAACAAAGCCTGTTTATAAGGCAATTAGTCCTCTTCCATGATACCTTCTCGCTGGTTGGTTGTCGACTTATGGCGGTATACGCCAGCAATTTCATCTATAAAAAAACTGGCCCGCATAGGGCCAGCTTTTTAACTACGGTGTTGGTTTCCATGTTTTTTTCGGCTTGTATCCATCCGCTACATGGTCTTCATCGTAAGTAACTGGAATGATAATATATCCAATAGCATTAAACTCTTCATCGAAGAAGATAAATGATATAAATTGATCTAAGATCTCTTTGGAACCATATTCGCTTTGGAAATTGTGGATATACCTCCAAGCATGCGTTCCGGTCATTCCTTCCGGAATATCACTTAAATTACTAAGAGGAGGACCCGAGAATCCATCCGCCACTACTCCAAGTTTGACTTGTTCTAAAGTATATGCATCAGGAAAATCACTGACTTCGTCATATAGACTTTGAAATGAATCCATATAATATTTGGCATTTGGCAATGCTTCTCTAATTTTATCAAAATCATAGTAATAGACTGCTCCACTACTAAGCGGATCGGACAGATAAGGTTTATTTATAAATTCTTCAATTAATTCTTGCTTCGTGAAAGGTACAATACTAATTCCCACATCTTTCGTTATTCTCTCGATCGGAGTGAAATCATAGTTATAAATCCCTTCAGCAAGAACGCTATCCTCTCTGGTTACTTCTACATAGAATGATCCCGTCTTTTCAGCGACCGATAACTCACTTTCGTTCAATTGTGCCACCTTATATGTGCCGCTACCAATCACTGTTCGATCATCTTGAGATCGGTAAACCGTGATTAAATCTGTGTCTAACAATTTGATCCCGTTTACAATAATGCCGCGCAAAGCATACTGATTTGTCCATGTGCCTGCATTGATATTATAGGAATTGTTTCGTTCGATTTTAAAAGCTTCTTGAATTGATCTTGGGTGATAGAAAATAATTGAATAATACTTGTCGCGTTTCCCATCGCCGCTAGTAACAGTAATCGAAATTCTCAGGTCTTGATGAGGTTTGATCTCAAGAGCAAGAACATCATTTTTAAAGTCCCCATATCGAAACGTTTTTTTATTCCCCTCTGTAACAGTGTAATTATATGTTGCATTAGCAAGCTCTGGCTTTACTATACTTAATTCAAATGTTGTTGGGGCTTCCACATCATTAACAACACTGTATGTGAAAACATTAGGATCAAATCCCAAGATGCCGGTGGGATTGTAAGACCAATCTAATTGATTCAGGGTAAAGTCACCGACCGCAAGGCCCTTAAGATCGGCCATTTTACATTCATCACTGCCACAAGGTTCTGGCGACGGGTTTGGCGATTCACTTGGTGATTCGCTTGGCTTTGTGCTTGGCGATTCACTTGGTGATTCGCTTGGCTTTGTGCTCGGCGATTCACTTGGTGATTCGCTTGGCTTTGTGCTCGGCGATTCACTTGGCGATTCGCTTGGCTTTGTGCTCGGCGATTCACTTGGCGATTCGCTTGGCTTTGTGCTCGGCGATTCACTTGGCGATTCGCTTGGCTTTGTGCTCGGCGATTCACTTGGCGATTCGCTTGGCTTTGTGCTCGGCGATTCACTTGGCGATTCGCTTGGCTTTGTGCTCGGCGATTCACTTGGCGATTCGCTTGGCTTTGTGCTCGGCGATTCACTTGGCGATTCGCTTGGCTTTGTGCTCGGCGATGGCTTAGGAGTAGCTACCGGTCCAGTACTGCCACCTGTATTCGGGTCAGGCGTACCGCTTGGTTGCACAGCTCCTGCACCGTCTACTTTGCTTGGCTGAGTCTCGAAGTTAGAGCCTTGAGCACCTCTATTTACGACCGCATCTTCAATTTTACCTTGTCCCAGCATTGAAGTTATCGTATCCAAAATCAGTTTCAAGACAGAAGCTTCTTTATCAATCGTAATCTTGTTGTCATTGGCCCCAGCTTGGACATTAAGGGAATTAACAGAGCCTTTTGGAATATTAACCTTAATATTAGAAGAAATTACACTTACATTCTCAAATTGCCCCAGCAGCTCAACTTGTGATCCTGATGGCAATTCCTTGCCAATATCAACGTTAGAGAATCCTGTATCCGTCACAAACGACTCTTCCAGCTTCGCTGGCGATTGAACGAGGACATGCTGAATGGTAGATGCCCCCGCCACAACCACCCTGACAGAACCATCTGTTTTATTTACGGTTATTCTAAGGATGACGGAATCCTCGAAGTGAACGGAATTCTCTCCGCCACCCTGAACAAAGGTTTCACCTTTCACGCGAACACCTTTGAAATGTACATCCCCATCTCCGACCTCTTTGGCTACTGTCAAGTTACCGGTTACCACTACATTCTTTAATGTAACATCAGCAGCGGCGACTACGACATGACCGTAGATCGTCTCCACATCGGACTCTGGACCGTATTCGCCTGCTTTGTCATAAACAACGGTTTGATTCAAGGCCGTGTCCAACATCGTAACTGCTTGAGCTCTTGTCAAAGGTTGTTCTGGCCCAAATGTGTCCTCCGAATATCCTTTTATAATGCCTTTTTCATATAGGGACAAAATCGCAGACTGGCTGGAAGTCGATAGGTTCAGAATATCAGAAAATGGCTCTTTATCGCTTGACGCAGCTTGTCCCAATTTAAGCAGCTTGCTGACCATCAGTGCGGACTGTTCACGAGTTACAGGCTGACTAGGTCTGAAGGTTTGATCAGGGTAACCACTAACATAACCCTCTTCAACAGCTATAGAGACAGGTGTATATACCCAATGTGCCTGGGGTACATCTGAGAATGAAACCTCTTTATTCTCTTCCTGCAATCCAAAAGAACGATTAACCAGAGCAACGAATTCTCCCCTCGTAATCTCTTTATCCGGTTTAATAGAGCCATCCTCATAGCCCTTTATTAAATCTGACTCCACCCATTTTATTAGAGTAGCCTTTGCCCAGTGACCATCCAGATCACTAGATGAAGCCGCTCCTACCGAACTAAACATTGAAAATGATAGCGCAACTACCATTAACATACTTAGCCATTTTTTGACTGATCTCTTCTGAACGTGCATATTCTTCCTCCATTTCATATTGACCACTAATATGGAATTGCTATAACTCCAAATACATTATAAGACAAAATTATCAATAATTCGACTGAAATCTTCAAAATAATAGGACGATTAGCACGCAAACGTAGTAAACAAGTTCTAAAGTTTGTGGATTGAGTATCTATTTCGCATCGTTATCAAGTTCCGGTTGTTGGAACGACCATCTAAAGGCCTACCCAATTGTAAAAACAGACGTTCTTACACGACCAAGCCTTAAGTCTAGTACCGTTCACCGACGGAGGTCTGTTTTGCTCGAGGCCGTTTTTCTCTATAATGTAAGGCATGAGTTAAAATATGGATACGGCGAGGACGCACAAGTCCTTGAAGTGGTTATAGACACTTGGAACGGAAAAGGGGATCTATCATGAAAAGTTATCAAAAAATTAGTTTGCTAGTTACAGCCACCATGCTGGCAATCGCTCTGACAGCTTGCAGCAGCACTGTCAATAAGCTTACGGATAAAGTTGTCATCGGTGAAGGCTCTGGTTCAGGGGAGGTCGTCTCCAAGGGCAAGCATACATTCCAGGCTAATGAATTTGAGAGCATAAAAGTCGTTACAGAAGCGATGTTGATTGATATTGTTCGCAGCAAATCCGAGCAGGCCGAGGTTGAATTAATGGCTGACAGCAAGGTGGAGAAGGATATAACCTTTAATGTAGCGATCAAAAATGACGTGCTTGAAATTGAGACCAAGGAAAAAAACAGCAAAATAATCGGCGATAATCGTGGGGAACGCCGTTTGATTATCTCTTTGCCTGAGAAACAGTATGACAAAGTTACCATTAACAATAACTTCGGCGCGATTGAGGGATCGCAGCTGAATATGAATACACTTAATGTCAAAAACGATGTCGGCTCCATCCGATTGAGCAGCATTATTGGGGCGATGCATCTCGAAACAGCTACCGGCGATATTCAAATCGATGGTGTTAGCCTGAACAACGACCTTATTGCCAAGACGGAGGTAGGTACCATTCGCGTTCAATTAAACGAATCTCCCGCTGCGGCTGACGTAAGCCTGAAAAGCGAGGTCGGCAATGTCGCCAGCAACCTCGAGGCGATTGAATACACAGTTAATACCAAGCGAGAAATAACAGGCACAATCGGTACAAAGGGACCTCGGTTGGAGGCATCTGTATCTGTCGGTTCCGTTACGGTAGAAGCATAAAACCTGTCAAAAAGGGGTTGGCCGAATGATGGCCAACCCCTTAACTGTCTTCTTATCGTGATACGGGCAATACTGGCGGCCCCGAGATGAATCGAACATCCGACACCACGTTTAGGAAACGTGTGCTCTATCCGCTGAGCTACGGGGCCACAGCAATTTTCATTATAGCATAACTAACGGATTGAGCAAAAAGGGATTTTTGCAATTGGTTACGGCATCTGCGCCGGGAAATCAGTTTTTAAAGCTGCGGTCCAAAGGATGGCGAGCCTCTTATCCTGTTGCACGCAATGGGATTCAGTTCTACGGTATGGTTCCCGAACATTGAAGTGCTGGCAAAGAAACACTGCGTCTATGCGATTGATTATATTGGCGACTTGAATAAGAGTGCGCCAACCTCCATACCGGCCAACCGGGAAGCGTGCGGGGAATGGATGGATGATGTCCTTCGTGAGCTCCAGGTAGACACCTTCTCTCTGGGCGGTATTTCGTATGGCGGTTTTCTGGCCTTGAATTATACGATTTATGCTCCCTATCGAATCCAAAAGCTGTTTTTGCTCAGTCCCGCCGCCACTTTTGTTCCGCTTCACCAGACCTTTATTAACCGAATCATCGCTATGGCTGCCATCCCGATGAAGTGGAATGTGCGAAGATTCATGCCGAACTGCTGCCGGGTGTAGGGCATATGATGAACTTGGAGAATCCGGCGGAGGTGAATAAGCGACTGGAACGGTTTTTATATGAATGATGATTATGTTTGTTTGAACGATTACTTTTTATTTCGGGTACATCACATTCCCATCTCTATCTAATGCTTCAAAGGTATAATCAAAGGTATCTTCTTCTTTATTTCTCGGATCGTAATGAACAAAGAAGCGATCCCCTTGCTTATTAGCCGTTAATACTAAATCTATCTTCACACCCTCTGAATCCTTCAACTGCAGCTTCTCAACTTCCGGATCGCGAATAAACCCAAATACGAAGGCGTACTTATCCATCGCTCCCCAAGAGTAATGGAAGAATGCATTGCCCGTAGACACGGTTGAATGGCTGTCATATTCCAAGGCAGCAGATACACCCATTATTGCGGGGAGCAATATTCGATTGGATTCATCATTCTTCTCTTCCGTTAAGTTAACGACATACATCTTGTATCCTTTGACTGGCGTGCTTTTATTATAATCTGCCAAAAACAACATTTGTGATCCATCTTGCATGATCTTCTTATCCAACATTTCAATATACGGATGGTTGACAGCTCCATCTGATATCTCTCTCCACTCCTTCTGAGAGAGGGCGCTGAAACTGTCCATATTTTGAAGACTCCTGCTATATCGCTGTTTGATCCGGCCTTCCGTATCGACTAGCATCAGTCTACCGGTTAGACTGTTCAGAGCCTCAATCGTGATTGCCCCCTCGCTCAGCTCAGGCGACAAGACCTTAAACCAAAAGCGCTGACCGCCGGAATGACTGAGCTGCAATGCGGTTTCCTGCTTCCCTGATGAATTGGCAAAGCGCACTTCCGTCAGCCGCTCATTCAGTACATATCCGAATGCGAACCTTATTGTACGACCATCCTCATGCCGGTAGGAGCCCCAATTGTACGTCATCCAATCATTGTCGGCCTGTTCTTCATAAGTCTTTGGCCCTTTAAGCGGTATCGCGGAGAAGGTGGTCGACACCTTATACGGTTCATTCCCGTCCTTCTTTACCTCTACGGCAAGAAGCTCATACGCGTAATCCACTCCCCCCTTCCTCGCCATGAAGAGCAGCTGACTGTCTTCATCAAGAACCTCCCGATAGAGCATCTCCATTCCATCCAGCTTCGTCTTGCCCTCCAATAATCCGTTCCAGTCCAGCTCCGCCAGCTGAGGACCCAGTTGATAATCCGGCTGCAGCTCCCCAAGGGCCGTCGCTGCTTTCTCCTTTGTCGCAGGCGTCCAATTATCCTCATTGTTCGACGCATGATACCCCTCAATCGGAAGTGCCGAGCCCCCGTCTGATCCCGATAACCACATATCCCTGGACAAAAAGACGACCGAAATCGCAACTACGCAGGCCGCAAAAGCATATGCTATTCGTTTTCGCCATGCACCCGTTCTATTCCTCGGCGCCAATATGCTCTCTACAGATATCGAGACCTGCTTTCCCGGTACGGGCCGCTCCCGCAGCGCCCGCTCCAAGTCGACGTTATACTTCGTCATGCTCCGAACCTCCTTTGTACCGCCCAGCCAGCTTCGTTCTGGCATGATGCAGGCGCGACTTGACCGTGCCTAATGGAAGATGCAGCATCACCGCAATTTCCTCTTGCGTCAATTCGTGATGAGCATGAAGCACCAGCACTTCCCGATGCTTAACCGGTAGTTCCAGCACAAGCTGCCAGGCTTCCGACGTCTGCAAGCGGTCCATCGCTTGTTTCTCCGCTGACGGGGCACTGACACCAGCCTCCCTCATCTCGCCCATTAACAGCACCCGCCGGAAAAAGCCGCTTTTCATCCGGTTGAAGCTGATATTGCGTGTTATACGCAGCACCCAGTTTTTGATCGAAGCCTCGCCGCGGAATGTGTGCAGCTTCTCATACACTTTCAGGAATACATCCTGCGCGATATCATCGGCCAAATCTGCACTGCGCGTAATGGAGAACGCGTAATCCCATACGTCATTGCGATACGCGTGAATGAGATCCTGCAGCACCTGCTCCCGATCATAGCCGTCAGCCAGCGTATTCAAATAGGTAAAATCCAACTCCTGCTCACCTCCACACCTATACAGACAACCAAGCGACAGATATCGTTCATTTTTTGCCAAGAAAAAAAGGACCCTACGGTCCCTTCCCTTATCCACTTAACGCAACGGGTCGCCATAAGCTACATGCCAGTGAAGATGCTTGGAGTCCTGATATTGTCCCAAGGATTCGACATGTTCTCCCGCTTCCCTGCATGAAAAAAGCAGCCCCCTGCGACGAATGCCGCATTCGGACTGCCGATTATTGAAAGATGGCGAATTTCAAGTCTTGCTGCTTCAACAATTCGATAATGTCAGGCAATGCCTCTAGTGTCGCTTTCTTCTCATGCAGGACATAGATGCCGCCCGACGGATCGGTTTGCTCAAAATATTGCATAATATCTTCCGCCGCATTCGTGCGCCAATCCTCGGGATCACGATTCCACATCAGCATTTTCATGCCCATATCCTCTACGGTGTCGGACAAGCGGTCATTCATTGACCCGTACGGCGGACGGAATAGGGAGACGGATTGCCCGATAAACGGCTCCAGCTTCTCATTAGCCCCCGCAATATTGCTCGCCATCTTGTCGTTCTTCTGTGTAGCCAGATTGCTATGGTCCCAGGAATGATTGCCAACAGCCATGCCTTGTTCATGTGCATAGGCAACGGATTCCGCATTGTTGCTTACATTTCTCCCGACAAACAAAAATGTCGCCGCCACCTCATGCTTGATCAATTGATCCACAATATCCTTCGTATAAATAGAAGGACCATCGTCAAAGGTCAAGGCGACGTACCCCTTTGGCAGGCTGTAATAAGGCTCGCCGATGATAAGCTCTATGACTTCTGCAACGGCAGGCTTTTCTGCGGCTTCTTCCGATGCAGCAGCTTGTTCTGGTTCTACAGGGAGGTTGGCCGCCATGACAGCTCCGCTGCCTTCCTCGCCTTGCGCCTGTACGAAATGATCGTTCAGTCGCGAGGCCATCTGCTCTTGAGCCGTATCCACTGTTGCCGCTACCGGGACTTGAAGCTCCTTTAGCGCATCCCCTTGATTCGCCAAGAAGCTGCCCTCCAGCTCAAACCAGGCTGCATATAGTACGCAAGTCAAGACGAGCAGACGAAAGGAGGCGGCCATCATCCGTGTTATTTTTGTAACATATGTATTCGTGCTTGCAAGTGAAGCCTTCTGTTCCGCCGGCGGTTCCTCTCCGGTGCGATCATCTCCCGCCAGATCAGGCCAATCCCCTAGGCGAAGCTGCTCGATGAGATCCGTATACAGCTTGGAGCATGTGAAATAATGCGTCTCGCTCCGCTGGCGGTTCGACTTGATGATAGAGCTGTAATGTACTTCTCGATAAGGATCCCAGCTGGTGTATAGCGATAATCTCGCCCTTTCCCCCTCGCTCGGTCCCAGCAGAAGCAATTGCTGGCCGGTGCTCTCATCGACTTCCAGTGCGGTTACATGACGCTGCCCATCCCGTTCAATTGCTAGCTGCAACTCATGGCGGCCATGCTTAACTTCCAGCGACAACAGCTCGATCGTCTGCAAGGCTTCCGTTTTCATCATTAGTTATCTCTTCCTAATGGCGCAGACATCCGATTAGTAAAGTCACTGATCATATTGGCCAGATAAACCTTCTCCTGATGCGTCGCGTCGTACTTCTGCTTCAGATGCTGATTCTCAACTTCCTGTCTGCCCATCTTCTCCTCAAGCTCATGAATGCGCTTATTTTTCTCCCCAAGCGTATCATTGTGCTTCTGAAGCAAGCCATTGTATTTCTGCTGCTCCAACTCAATGACACTCTTGAGTTCTTCAATTTCCGTCGACATCTTCCGTTGCAGCTCACGGTAATCCTCTACAACTTGATCGACCTTCATGTTCTTGTCCACAATTTTCTGTTCCAACTCATGAATGCTCTTCTCGCGCTCTTCAATCACTTTGTTCAAGTGACGCGCATCGCGATTCAGCCGCTCGATATTGCCGCCGGCATGAGCCAGACGATCCTGAAGCTCATTCACTTGAAGCTCCGTATGCTGCTTGGCCTGAATCATTTGTTCTACTGCAAAGATCAGATCCAGCGACTTTTTATCCATTTTCGCCTTGTCTGGAACATTAGCCCCATACGCCTTATTCTCGTCTCCCGCTTCTATAGCAAGGTCGGCTTGCTCAGGTGCGGGTCCCGGAGCTAGGTCCTGCGGCTGGTCGCTGGGCTTCTCCGATGATTCTTTTTTCTTGAAAAAGGGAGAAATCATATTCTTTGTCACCTCTTATCGGTTCATGTAAAATTTTGTCGAAGTTAATTAGTTCTATTATAAATAAAATTTCCGCAATTTAAGTGGGACTTTATGTCTATCAAATAAAAACGATTCTTTTGTACTAGATTTGAGCAAATAGGACTACAGATCGTGAAATGGAGCATATATTGCAAGTGGAGTGCTTTCATTAAAGACGTTACCCTATGAGGAGGAGTGTGGCTTGTACGATCCGAATCCGGTCTCAAAGGATGATCAAACCTTCGGCATGCTGTGCCATCTGGTGGCCTTCAGCACCTTTTTCATTCCGTTTGGCTCCATTATTGGCCCGCTATTGATTTGGCTAATCAAGAAAGACCAGTCCCCCTATGTGAACGAACATGGCAAGGAATCGCTCAACTTTCAAATCAGCATCCTGATCTATTGCATCATCTCCTCTATTCTTATCATTGTGTTTATCGGCGTTCTGCTTCTGATTGCCATCGGCATCACTTGGTTCATCCTCGTCATCATCGCTTCGATAAAAGCCAATGAGGGCAGCGTATACCGCTACCCGCTTACAATTCGATTCATCAAGTAATTGAGACTACAGCTCCTACACGAACAGCCCGCTCCTCTCTAGCCGAGAGACAGCGGGCTAATTTCAATTATATAGATAAAATAAAATCCCCTTCTGGCAGCTCTCAGGCCGGCAGAAGGGGATTACATGATACGTCAGACCTTACAGCCCAGCCGCACCACCGAACAGCTCAGCAAGCTGATCTGTCGTCAAAGCGTCTGTCGGAAGTGCAGGGAACTCGATTTTCTTATTCAACTCCGAATACTGAGCTGAGAAAGTGCCGCCGAACTTCCCATCCAGGCCGCTCTCTGGATCCTTCATTTGGACCGAGATTTTGCCGCCTTGGTACACCAGGTATTTGTCCTTGATGCCGCCTGTAACTTCCAGAACGTTAAATTTCAAATCATTTTGAAGCAGGTTAAGCAGTTCTGTCTTATTCGTATCCAGGTTCGCCTTTACTTCTTCCAGATCAGCCTTCTCGATGCCGGCTGTTTCCAGGTAGGCTTCATTGTTCATCAGGATATCCAAAATTTCTGGAAGCGCCTTGTTCACGATCGTCTCTACCGTCTGAGGGTAGTTTTCAACGTCTATCGCGAATTTCACCACTTGGTCAACTTTAAGGCCTTCAGGCAATCCCGCCTCTTCAGCCTTCACATTGCTGAAATAGGTCTTCTCGTCAAAGTGCTTCAGCAGCGCCGCAGACAGATCCTGCGCCATCTTCTGCTGCTCGGCAACATTCAGGTTCAGGCTATCTACGCCTTCCTGCTTAGCCAGCTCTTCCAGGTCAAATTGAATGTACTTGCCTACGATAGACTCCGGTATACCGAACATCGGCAGAGAGGGAACTTGAATGTACATGACCTTCTCTGTCATAATCATCGGCACCGCCAGCTTCATATCCATCATGCCCGGCAAAATGACTTCTAGGTTAACGTCTGCCCGCATAGGTTCCGACGAATAAGCTACGTCTGCTTTAATAGTTGCGTCCTTCACGATGCCTGCGACTTGAGCCGGCGAGAACATCGAAGCATCAACGCCGCCTGCCTCAGGCAATTCCAGCTCGTCGAGCTGCATCGTCATGGACATTTTGTAGGATTCCGCCGCCATTGTCTTGGCTGTCGCTGCTTCGAGCGCTGCCTTCGGCGGTGCCACACTGCTGCATCCTGCGATAATCATCGTCAGAATAATCATGGTGATAAGTGCTGCTTGCTTTACTTGCTTCATCAATCGGTTTACCTCCACTATCTGTTTTGTAAGCAACTCCATTCTATACTATATTTAGGTGATTGGATAGCCGATGGGCAAAAAATACTCCCCGTGTCATAGGACACGGGGAGCATATTAGCCTTCCGGATTGTTATGGGATACGTGGTTCTGCTGCTTCGTTTTCTTGGAGCCGGATAGCGGCTCCTGCAGGCCGTTATCGTGATCCTGCCGCTTCCTCTCATTATGCGGCACGCTCTCGGGAACGGGCACGCTCTTCGGCTTACTCATGACGTTTCCCTCCTATAGTCAATGCTGCTTCACCTTCATTGGAGCAATAGACTAGCGCTGGTTCTTCATATCCACAGGCTGGTCGAAGTTCAGGGAGTCCTGATGACGGCGGTCGTTCTTGTCTTGCTGAAGCTGCTGGGCTTGATGGCTGTTAACCGGTTCCGTCTCCAGCGCCTCCACGACATTGGATAAGTTTTTATCGGCTGTTCCTTTGGCTTTCGACATGCTCGTCACCCCTTACGCATGAGTCAGCTGCTGGAGCGCTTGGGCGCACTCATGCAGATGCCTCTTATAATCATGGATCAATTGTTGAATGATATCCGTACGCTCGTCCACGGCAACGTTGTCCTTCTCCACATCGACCAGTTCCACAGCCACTTCACGGCTGCCGGTATAGGTCACTTTAAAATCAAATTCATACATTTGATGCCCTGCGGAATGTATCGTAACACGCAGCGCCTTGTCGTCCGCCTCATCCTGCTGCACCACGCATCGATCGGAGCTGTTGATGGTCTCCGGCAGCGTACGCTGCCATGCGTCTGCAAGCTGCTGCGGATCAATTCGAAGCTCATCAGATTTCGCCATAAGTAGTAGCACCTCCACAACGTTAAGATGCGATGTGGAGGCGCTTTTTATACGAATATCATCCCGCGACTATGCTACTGTGTCTCCAAGATGAACGTTTCCCAGCCCGACGCAGTTGCCCGGTTCGCAATTAGCGGACTTGCGCCCGCATCCTCGGCCGTAACGAACAGATTGTTAGCCGCTGAGCGCAGCGTAACACCACCGCTTACGTTCGACAGCTGGAAGGTCTCCCAGGTCCCGATCGTGTCGCTCCTGGCGAATAACGGACTGCTGCCGGCGTTCTCTGCCGTGACATACTTGCCGTTTGCCAGCGACCGGAAGGCAACATTGTTGTTGCCAAGATTGATTCTTTCGAATTTCTCCCATGTGCCCACAGCGGTACGATTGGCAATCAACGAAGCGCTGCCTCCATTCTCCGCCGCTACATAGCGTTGATTCGCCTGTGCCTTGATGGCTACGACGGGATTGGCGCCCGCTATGGTGCCATGCCACTTGAACGTAATCGCCGTTTTGGCCGGCACATTGTACGTGAAGCTTTGATTGCCCCATTTCACCTTTATGGATTGCGAGTAGTTCTGATTGTTGTACGCGACTACTACCTTGGAACCATCCGGGTTTTTGAACGCGACATTCTGCATATTATTGAAGTTCGGCGACGCGATTCTGACAGCTCCCGGCACGACAAACTTGCTGAATTGTCCAACGGCATAATACTGATTGCGATACGTCACTTGATCCGTACCGTCGCTGCGAATAAGCAGCATCCCATGGTTGATGCTGTTCGGAAGCACGGATGGGCCATTGTTCTGATCCAGTGCCAAATTCCAGGCGATGAAGGACTTCGACCAGTTCCGCGGTATCGAGATAAGCTCCCACATCATGTTGTCAAAGGACGGATTCCAAGTCCCAAAGCCGCCTTCCGTAAACCATATATCTTTGGTCGGATATTTATCCCGAATCGTCGACATCGCGGAAGGATTGCCGCCGTAATGGTGGTAGGCTGTGCCTGCAATATAGCTATTGGCTGCAGGATCGGCAAGCAACTGATCCGGGAAGGACGTATTATCCCAGTTAAAGTCGTAGCCCATTATTTTCGTAGTAAGCCCCGCTTGCTGAATGGAAGGCCCCAGATTGTTTTTGATGAAATTAATTTGGTCGGTAACCGACATATAAGTGGTAGGATAATGATCGATTTGCAATCCGGGTTCATTCAACGGGCTTATGGCATAGATCGGAATGCCTTGAGCCTGATAGGCTTGAATAAATTTCACCAAATAATTAGCGTAGCTTCCATAGTATTGGGGTAACAAATAGCCGGTATTCATCGGATGGGTGGCATTCGGATATTGGCCGGCTTTCATCCATCCCGGAGGGCTCCAGGCAGCTGCCATGACTTTTACTTGAGGATTGACGGATAACGCTTGCTGCACCCTCGGAACGATATAAGGCATATCTCGGGCGATGGAGAAGTTGTTGAGGTTAGGATCGTTGGCTGTATCATTATAGCTGTATATTTCCCAGTTGAAGTCGGAGGCCCCGATGGTCCGGCGCAGCAGACTGAGACCGATTCCGGTCGAACCGAATAGCCGCTCGTATACTTCGGCGCGTTTGGCATTGCTAAGCCTGTACGTAAGCAGCCACGCTGAAGCATCTGTGATGGACACGCCGAAGCCGTCCATCTGCTGATAAGCAATATTCTCATTCACGTCAATTGTAAGCGGTGCTGAGCCGCTATCTGGACCGAAATTCACATTCGCCTCTCTTGTCAGAGCTTTGCTAAGCGATTCATTCGTCGTCCATACCTCGACCGACTCTCCGGCTGCGGATACCGAAGGCATTACTGCAAGCATAATGAGGGAAAAGCTTAAAGCCAATTTGATGAATCTAAGCATGACAACACTCCTTTTCATAAGAATGATCATGTCTTTCCCATCAAGCCCCATTAGCATATCATCGTCTTTATTAATGAGAATAGGCGTCATTCTTTAGATGACGTGTTTATTTTTTTAGAATCTTCGGATGAACAACAAAAAACGCCCATGCGCTTCTGCGCTGGACGCTGGATATACTTATGAGAATAAGCTGGCGGAGAGGATGGGATTCGAACCCATGTGGGCTTGCGCCCTAACGGTTTTCAAGACCGCCCCGTTATGACCGCTTCGGTACCTCTCCACATATCAAATCGTCACTTAATCGTGACAAAGCTCATTGTACCACAGGTCAAAATTGATAATCAAGCTATTTTCGACCTGTGGCATATACTGTGATTTGAAGAGAAGGTTATCTCCAAATGATAAACTACCGTACTGTAATCTTCTCAACGCCGCCCATGTAAGGCCGCAGAGCCTCCGGAATGACAACCGATCCGTCCGCTTGCTGGAAGTTCTCCAGGATAGCGGCTACCGTACGGCCAACCGCAAGTCCAGAGCCGTTCAGCGTATGTACGAATTCAGGCTTGCTCTTCGGCTCTCTGCGGAAGCGGATGCCCGCGCGCCGTGCCTGGAAGTCCTCGAAGTTGGAGCAAGAGGAGATCTCGCGATACGTGTTGGCGCTTGGAATCCATACCTCCAGATCATAGGTCTTCGCCGATGTGAAGCCCATATCGCCTGTGCAGAGCGTTAGTACGCGATACGGCAGACCTAGCAATTGAAGCACTTTCTCCGCATCAGCCGTCAGCTTCTCCAGCTCATCGTAAGAGTCTTCCGGCTTTACAACCTTGACTAATTCAACCTTGTTGAATTGATGCTGGCGAATAAGACCGCGCGTGTCTCGGCCGGCCGAACCCGCCTCGGAGCGGAAGCAAGCGCTGTAGGCTACGAAGTTAACCGGCAGCTGCTCATGATCTAGAATCTCGTCGCGATGGATGTTCGTCACCGGTACTTCTGCTGTCGGGATCAGATAATAGTCGGTATCTTTGATCTTGAACAGATCCTCTTCGAACTTCGGAAGCTGTCCAGTACCGATCAAGCTATCGCGGTTCACGATATAAGGCGGCAGAATCTCCTCATAGCCATGCTGGTCGCTGTGCAGATCCATCATAAAGCTGATTAGCGCACGCTCGAGCCTCGCCCCAAGTCCGCGATAGAAGGTAAAACGGGAACCTGTTACCTTCGCCGCGCGTTCAAAATCCAGTATGCCGAGCTCATGAGCGACATCGTAATGCGCCTTCGGCTCGAAATCGAATGTCGGCACATCGCCGATTCGGCGAATCTCGACGTTCTCTTCCTCTGATGCGCCTACAGGTACGCTTTCGTTCGGGATGTTCGGGATATTGAGCGTCAGCTCCTCGACTTGAACGTCCATCTCGCGCAATTGGTCGTCCAACTCTTTAATCCGGTCCCCTACCTCGCGCATCTCCACAATGAGGCTATCCGCGTCGCCGCCAGATCTCTTCAGCTTCGCTACCTCTTGGGATACCGTATTGCGGCGGTTTTTCAGTGTTTCGGTTTCTTGAATGAGCTCACGGCGCTTTTGGTCAAGCTCCGGGAAGCCGGCAATGAGGTCCAGCGAAGCGCCGCGGTTGCGCAGCGCCTGCTCCACCTTTTCAAATTCGGTACGCAGCAATTTTACATCTAACACGTTTCTATAAGCCCCTCTCTCGTGAGAGTATTAGTTTTATTCGTTCTTCGTGATGCGCCGAGCTCAGCTTATGCTTTCGCAGCAGCCGCTTCCTTCACCATATCCAGGAAATAAGCATGCAGACGGAAGTCATCTGTCAGTTCCGGATGGTAAGATGCTGCAAGCAGCGTCCCTTGTCTAGCCGTGACGATCTCATCGTTGTACGTCGACAACACCTCTACGCCAGCACCAACTTCTTTGATAAGCGGAGCACGGATAAACACGGCGCGGATGGGCTCGTTAATACCTTTTACGTCCAAGTCTGTCTCAAAGCTCTCGCGTTGACGGCCGAAGGCGTTGCGCGCAACGGTCATGTCCATCAGCTTTAGATGAGCTTCCTCATTTCCTTCAATCCGGTCAGCCAAGACGATTAGACCTGCGCAAGTACCGAATAAAGGCTTGCCTTGGGCCGAAAACTGACGGATCGCATCCATAAATCCGTACTTCCGCATTAACTTGCCAATCGTCGTACTCTCGCCACCAGGGATGATCAGGCCGTGCAACTCCTCAAGCTGCTCTACACGCTTAATAGCGACCGCTTCCGCGCCCGCCGCTTCCAAGCTTCGAATATGCTCTGCTACTGCGCCTTGTAGCGCAAGTACGCCTATCTTCATCGTTATATTCGCCATCCTTTTAAAAGACCGGCCTCCCCCGAAGGCTTGGCCGGCTCATCTGATCTCTTAAATTCCGCGGTCTTGCATACGTTCAGAAGCGTTCAGCTTCGAAATTTCGATGCCTTTCATCGGCGTGCCCAGGTTCTTGGACACCTCAGCAATCAGCTTGTAGTCTTGGTAATGCGTTGTCGCTTCTACGATCGCGCGAGCGAACTTCTCAGGGCTGTCCGATTTGAAAATACCGGAGCCTACGAATACGCCGTCAGCGCCAAGATGCATCATAAGTGCCGCATCGGAAGGAGTCGCTACGCCGCCTGCCGCGAAGTTAACCACTGGCAGCTTGCCTGTTTCGTGTACGCCAAGCAGCAGGTCGTAAGCAACGCCCAGCAGCTTCGCTTCATGATACAGCTCGTCTTTGGACAAGCCTTGGATCTTACGGATTTGGCCGTTGATCAGACGAAGATGGCGTACGGCCTCTACGATGTTGCCTGTGCCTGGCTCGCCTTTCGTACGCAGCATGGCTGCGCCTTCTTGGATACGGCGAAGCGCTTCGCCCAGATCCTTCGCACCGCATACGAACGGAATGGTAAATTCGTTTTTGCTAATATGGAAAACTTCATCCGCTGGCGTCAATACTTCACTCTCGTCGATGTAGTCCACGCCCATGGACTCCAATACTTTCGCTTCTACATAGTGGCCGATACGGGCTTTCGCCATTACCGGAATGGAAACCACTTTCATAACTTCCTCTACAATCGTCGGGTCAGCCATACGGGCTACGCCGCCTGCTGCGCGAATATCCGAAGGAACGCGCTCAAGGGCCATAACCGCCGTAGCACCAGCCGCTTCTGCTACTTTTGCTTGCTCGGCGTTCATAACGTCCATGATGACGCCGCCTTTTTGCATCTCTGCCATACCGCGTTTTACGCGCGATGTACCTGTTTCCATCGTTTAGTTCCTCCTATTATTCATCCCTTGGAATGTTGATCCTACCGTAGTGTTCTAACCATTGATTTTACAGGAACGGCGTGTAATCGACAAGCCTAGAATCCCTGTAAATGGCTCGGAATTAGAATAAATCGAGAATGCTATTAAATAAGTTCGAGAAGAAGTCGCCGATGGCTCGGAAGAACAGACGGAACCAGCCTGCTTTCTCCGCTTCTTCAGTCGTCACAAGATTAACGGTGTAGTCCAAATCCTTGCCTGTAGCTTGGTCCGCATACGTGTACGTCACAGTACCGACCTTCGTGCCGGCGGTGATCGGCGCTACCAATTCGGTCTCCGGTACAAGCTCGAAGCCCTTCATCTCGATCTTAGGCTCCACGCCCTTCATCACCATGAACGTAATATCCTTGTCCGTTACGACAGGAACAGTCTTCTGCTTGCCCTTCTTAATCTTCACCGTTTCCACAGTTTCTACCACGGATTTTGGCGGCAATACCGTCTTTTTCTCAAATGTAGCATAGGCATAGTTGTACAGCTTCGCCGTTTCATAGAAGCGCGCATCTTTCGTGGAAGTATCCATAACCACGCTAATATAGCGCATGTCGCCTCTTTTTACCGTACCCGTGAAGTTGTAACCGGCCGCATTGATAAATCCGGTCTTCATACCGTCTACACCTTCATAAGCCAGATGCTTAAGAGAAATTTTGTTCACATTGGTGCCCAGCATGTAGTTAAAGTTGATCATCGGAGCGGTATCGCGCTCACGGAACTTATAGTCCTGAATGCTTGAGAATTCGAGAAACTCCGGATGCTCAAGCAAGATATGTCGAGATAATCTTGCCACATCGCCAGCCGACATGACCGTTGTATCCTCGAATCCTGTTACACTTGTGAATACAGCCGATTTCAAGCCCAATTCCTCAGCTGTCGCGTTCATTTTGTCGATAAAAGCTTCAAGGCTGCCCGACACTTCAATGGCCAGCGCCTTCGTTGCATCGTTGGCCGAGCCAACCGCCATTGCTATATATAAATCACGAACGGTGTGCTGGTCTCCAGCAGCGAGGAAAATTTGCGATTCCGTGCGATCCGTATCGGCTGCCACAGGATCAACCGTCACGACATTTTCCCAATTCATACGTCCGTTTTTAATCTCCTTAAGTACGATATACTCTGTCATCAACTTGGTCATGCTTGCAATCGGCAGCGGCTGATCCGGATTTACCTCGAATAGCACCTGTCCCGATTCCGCTTCGATGAGGATGGCGGACTTCACTTGCAAGCCTAGCGAATTTTCCGTACTAGGCCTATTGTCGAATCCGACTGCCAGAGCGCCCGTAGCGCCAAACGACAACACAGCCAACCACAACGCCAAACTAGCAGCTATGACCGACAACAACCGAACCGGTCTTCCCATTACCTTCAATGTCGTTTCCCCTTTTCCCATTGATTTATCCAAGCCTAATTGTAACATAGGAGAACACTACAATTAAACCTCTTTCAGGCTGCCGGGAAATGAGAGATCCTTCATAGAAATAATCGTGCATGCGCCTTGCCTGTGGTGCTATTCCCAAGCTTCAAATGCCAGACTGCGCTTGCAATGAATCAACTGCGACTGCTCCCTTCTTGCAACTGCTTTAGAGAAATTTACTCCCATAATCGATTCGAACACGAGCCATCAGAAAATATTACCATCTATTCTTCCTCCGAGTTAAGCCTGCATGATATTCGATGGTTTCTGACTGAGGATGCTGCATCCGTATATTAAAAAACCAGACAGCGACGGCCAATGTCGGCCTATCACTGTCTGGCATATATCCCGTTGTCGGGTCTACATCCATATTATAGAGAGTAGTTAGGAGCTTCTTTCGTAATTTGCACATCATGCGGATGGCTCTCGCGAAGACCCGAACCTGTGATGCGAACAAATTGCGTATCGTTCTTAAGCTCCTCAAGCGAAGCAGTACCGCAATAGCCCATACCGGCGCGCAGACCGCCAAGCAGCTGATGAACGGTGTCAGCCAGCGGGCCTTTGTAAGGAACACGGCCTTCGATGCCTTCCGGAACAAGCTTGTTCTCGTTCTCTTGGAAGTAGCGATCCTTGCTGCCTTCCTTCATTGCGCCAAGCGAACCCATGCCGCGGTATACCTTGAAGCTGCGGCCTTGGAAAATTTCCGTCTCGCCTGGGCTCTCCGCTGTACCTGCGAACAAGCTGCCGATCATAATCGCGCTTGCGCCGGAAGCGATAGCTTTTGTAATATCGCCGGAGTATTTGATGCCGCCATCTGCAATAATTGGCACATTGTATTCCCTAGCCACCGATGCACAGTCGTAAATCGCTGTAATTTGAGGTACACCGATACCGGCGATGACTCGAGTTGTACAGATCGAGCCTGGACCGATGCCTACTTTGATCACGGATGCGCCAGCTTCAATCAAATCACGAGTGGCTTCTCCTGTCGCTACGTTGCCAGCGATAATCGTCAGCTCAGGATAAGTAGTGCGCAGCTTGCGAACGGACTCTAGAATATTGATATGATGACCATGAGCGGAATCGACGACAAGCACGTCGATACCTGCGTTCACGAGCGCTTCTGCACGGTCAAACGTATCCTTGGAGATGCCTACCGCTGCACCGCAAAGCAGTCTGCCTTGCGAGTCCTTCGCTGCATTCGGGAATTGGATTGCTTTCTCGATATCCTTAATGGTGATTAGGCCCTTCAGCGTGTTCTCTTCATCGACGAGAGGGAGCTTCTCGATCTTGTGCTGTTGAAGCAATCCTTCCGCTTCCTGCAGCGTCGTACCGACCGGAGCCGTTACAAGATTGTCACGCGTCATGACTTCATTGATTTTAATGGAGAAATCGTGGACAAAACGAAGATCGCGGTTCGTCAGAATGCCTACTAGCTTCTTGTTGCCATCTACAATTGGCACACCGGAGATACGGTATTTGCCCATAAGCTCTTCCGCATCGTACACATGATGATCCGGTGTAAGCGAGAACGGGTTCGTAATAACGCCGCTTTCGGAGCGCTTCACGCGATCTACTTCTTCGGCTTGCTGTGCGATGGACATGTTCTTATGAATAATGCCGATACCGCCTTCACGAGCAATTGCAATCGCCAAAGCAGCTTCCGTAACGGTGTCCATGCCTGCGCTAATTAACGGAATGTTGAGCTTGATGCTGTCGCTTAACCGAGTAGAGATATTGACCTCTCTTGGAAGCACTTCTGATTTGCGCGGAACAAGCAGTACGTCGTCGAACGTAAGCCCTTCTTTAGCGAATTTCGTTTCCCACACGAGTATGTTCCTCCCTTATTTTCATGGCCTCTGTCGTATATTATTGCAATATTAGCAGAGGGGGTAGGGGCTGTCAAGGCTAGTCCAGTGCCTATAAATCCCGCATTTTCCTGCATTTAAGGTGCCTGAAATTTGACAATCTTCAGAAAAAATCAGGAAGGTACGTCGTTCGTTCGGGAATACGGAGATGTAAGCGATTCATAACGTCAAGCGGACCATGAATGCGATTCAAAGACGATAATTGAGCCACCGATCGGTATCCCAGCATAAGCGTGCTTAAATCCCCCATTTCGATTCGAATCGCATCATTCTGTTGAAAGAGTCCCGGTTCACGGCTTACGCTTGCGTCACCGTTCTCATCAATATGTACCGTAATATCTCCAGCATTCCAAGAAGCATGCGTATCTGTTACTTGAAGATGGAACCTGTCTTCTCCACCTGTGGCAAACGGATACTGCTTCAAAAACGCTTCCACATCCACAATACGCGCCATGAAGTAGGGTACGATGTCCTGCTTGATTCTCGGATTTGGCAGCAAATCCGTCAAAATATCGTCGACCGGCGCACTCAAGATCACGCGATCCAGCATGGAGTCGTGCTGGCCGATGAAGCTCCATAACGCTGCGCGGGCTTCTTCGCATAAAAACACAAATTCGTGAATGGTCAGCTCTTTATTCGTAACTTCATAAATAAGATAACCTTGCCCATTACCTTGGGCATCGCTATAGAGAGCAATATGCCCAGGCTTTCGCTTACTGATTCTTCGCTCCCACCAAAGCTTCGTTCGCTGGAGGGAACCATTGAACTGGCTTGCGTAAGCTTCATATATCGTCTGCACACGCTCATATCCAACGACACGTTCCATTTTACCTGAATACGTTGTTCTTGGAGGCAGTTGATTAGCTTGTATCGTATAAGTTTTGATATCGGTATACGTCCCCCAGCCGAACTTGCGGTAGAACCCGAAGGCAAACGGGGCCAGGAACGATACAGTTTGCCCTTTGGCTCTCATTTCCTGCAGGGAATGAACCAGCAGCTTCCCGACCAGACCTTGCCGGCGGTGCTCCGGCCAAGTCGCCACTCCAGCAACTCCGCCCATGCGAAACGGACGTCCCGCAATGTAGGTCTGCAGATCAAGCACTATTGCTTGTGCCGCCAAACGATCATCAATCAGTACAGCCCAACGATCTGCCGGTTCATGGATAAAATTATGCTTGATCTCTTCTAATTCCGAAGGCGTACGCTTGAATTGAAAGGCGAATTGAGATAACTCCATACTTTCATCATACCTGTCCAGGGACAAGCTTATAATCTGTTCTGCCGTCGACACTTCACATCGCCTCCCATAGTATCTTAAGGATTCCACCAATCTCCTCAACCAAGCTAAATCAAGGATAGACGCACATTAATCTATGGCAACCATAACATGCGCAATGAACGGACGCAAATAGCCGTGAGGTTTCAAGTAGCTTGAACTTGCTTTGGGAGGTTCATCTTCTTCGAGAATGGGTTCAAACACTCTCCTGTGGAGAGTGATCTTTTGATCTTTATCTTTTGATCTTTATCTCTTGCTCTTTAAAAAGTAATCAGCCTACCGCATCCATACGGTAGGCTCTTGTGCTTGGCGATGTCCATTCCGCACCGGATGAATAGGCTTCGAAGCGCTGCATCACGGTCGGCGTCTGAACCTACCGCTAAGGCCGGGCCCGCATCGCCGAGTTGCTTCGATGAAAAGATTCGGACACTCTCCCAGCAGGGAGAGGAACGTCGCCAGGGGACTTTGGGATGAAGGGCTTCGCCTATCCCAAAGTCCCCGAACGCACAAAAAACCTGCCGCAGTGATCTGCGGCAGGCCATTTTGTGCTTGGCGACGTCCATTCCGCACCGGATGAGTAAACTTCGTAGCTCTACATCACGGTCGGCGTCTGAACCTACCGCTAAGGCCGGGCCCACATCGTCGAATTGCATCGATCAGAAGGTTCAGACACTCTCCCAGTTGGGAGAGGGAAGTCACCAAGCGGTTCGCACGTTGCGAAGCTCGTACGAACAACAAAAAACCTACCGCAAATTCATGCGGTAGGCTATCTGTGCTTGGCGACGTCCTACTCTCCCAGGACCCTGCGGTCCAAGTACCATCGGCGCTGAAGGGCTTAACGGTCGTGTTCGGTATGGGAACGCGTGGTTCCCCTTCGCCGTCATCACCAAACGATCAAGGGTTTGCACCTTGAAAACTGGATACGAAAGTAACTGTTGAATCATCCTTAGCAGTAGGATAAGCCCTCGACCGATTAGTATTCGTCAGCTACACACATTGCTGTGCTTCCACCCCGAACCTATCAACCTCGTCGTCTTCAAGGGGTCTTACTAATTGGGAAATCTCATCTTGAGGGGGGCTTCACGCTTAGATGCTTTCAGCGCTTATCCCGTCCGTA
>NZ_QZCF01000006.1 GCF_003591485.1 Paenibacillus sp. 1011MAR3C5 | reverse complement strand
TTCATGCTCCTTCAAAATGGCTAATTTCTCTTCCACGCAGTACTCATTTATTTTGGACATGAAAAAAAACTCCCCTTGATAAACAGGTTTTATTATTTCACCTGTCTACCTAAAGGGGAGCATATCAACCTTTGGGGTGGGCTTTTACTTTCTCTTGTAGTTATTTGCGATGTATGTTAAAAGAGTTTTTATCTTACTTTTAATAAAACATGCCATCAAGTGATCCTGTTTTTTGGGGGGTCAAAGTGATCGAACGAATGGGGACCTCTTCATCGCTTGGGACTCCTTGTGTACGCTGGGAAAACGGAAACGAAAATAGGAACAATATGGAATGCAAGGGTTAGAAATTCATACTCGCAATATAGCTACTCCGCTCTGAGCTTAAAAGACTGTAAGCCCTATTCAGTTCTACTACTAGCTTCGTATTCGCGAAGGTTAGCTACGGGAATCCATTAAGATTTCATTAAGATTCGATGATGTAAATAATGTTAGGATGATTATTGACGCGTAGTTTATTTCCGTTAATCAGACGAACATAAAGGAGAATCCTAATGATATTTACTATTAATCGTACTAAATTTCTATCTGTTGCGCTTGTCTTGTTGTTGTTTCTGTCCATCTGCTCTCCTTTTAGTGCGGCGGCCGAAGTCCCGCAGACGCAGGTAAGCCAAGCGGGATCTGCTACTTCTGCTCTCATCATGAACCAGCAACGCTATTCGGATGTACCAGATACAGCATGGTACGCAGAGGCGGTTAACACTTGGGTTATGCTGGGGATTCTTAATCCGAAGCAAGGAGATAAGTTGAGTCCCCAGCTTGTTATGACACGCGGCGAGTTTGCCAGGTTTCTTGCGATCTCGCTAGAGCTGTCCCCTTCCAAAAACGCCTCAAAGTTTAAGGATATACCTGCAGATGGCGAATTAACCGGGTATGTTACTGCCCTCCATGATGAGGGGCTGGCGAAAGGTTACACAGACGGCACATTCCGCCCGAACTCAAATATTACAAGGGCTGAAGTGGCGAGTTTGATTGTTACGGCCAAAAAGTTGAAGTCAGAGCCGCAAGGCGGTAGCCAATTCCGTGATGTTCCGCAGCAAAGCTGGTACGCTGGCGCAGTAGGCGCATTGACGAAAGCGGGTATTGTGTCAGGGAAATCGAAGGATAGCTTCGCTCCGAACGCAAACATTGTGCTGGCCGAAGGGATAACTCTGCTTTATCGCTCCTTCTTCAGTCCGTCTATTATTCAGGACATTGCCGATGACGGCACAATTAAGATCGATGGCCAAATCTATCGCGCGGGCAAATCGGTACAAGGCATTTTTCAACTGTCGAACAAAGCTGCATTACACAATGCGGCGATTCAATTTACTAATACGGGGGATACGATTTCGTCTGTTGAAGGGCTCATTATCGGATACAAAGACGCATTAGCCGGAATGGCTGCACCTATCATATTTGATGCTAAAGGCAACACCGTTAACGGAAATGTAATTGTGAGCGCAAATCAGGTTGCGGTAGCTCGCTTGGAGGTTAAAGGGGATTTGAATTTGGCCCCGGCAGTTCAGTCGGATTTCTTTGCCTTCAACGTGCTCGTTCAAGGCAAAACGGTCTTCCTGAAAGATAATGGTCGTCCGAATTCACAGATCACAAATATATGGTTCGAGCATAGCGATCTCGGCCAATTATTTTTGTTTAACAGCGCTCTAGTGAAAAAGGTTGATGCCAGTGAGGACCAGACGTCCCAGCCAGGCTCCAAGTCAAAGGGAGAAGTCCGCACCCTGGGAGCGGTAGATATCTCATTTGTCTCTGAACTTTATATTTCATACTTTGACCACCCCTCCGCGGCGGACATAAGTTTTTACCTAGACAATATTAATGCCGACTTCACTATTGCGACTGCCGAGAGCTTCGCAAGTTTTCCTGAATATAGTGCTGGAAATGATTGGACTAGTACAGACCCAACTATTAGCGCAAGCTACACGGATATATTCGGAAGACAACCAGATCCGGAAGGTCTTGCATTTTGGGTAGGAGCAATTACTAGTCCATTAGGAAGCATTGGTGGAAATCACGATGCCTTAAATGTTAGTTTTGCAAACATAAATAGTTCTTTTTTTATAGCGGGGGTGGATACCGAACTCAGTCTCGATGAGTCTTCTAAGCTTGATACACTCACTCTTCACGGTGGTGTTGGCGTGGAATATGACGGTCAATTGCCAATCGGTACGCTGACTATCGATACTTTGGCTTTGAGTGCCCCTGCACTAAACGCCTTAACCTCCTTCGCCGGTTTAAGCAATATCGGAAAGGTGACAATGCCCGTCAATGCCGGACGTGTTTCCCTGAATGTGCCGGGGATTGATACGATGCAGTTAGCTGGAGGCAACACTCAGCTTGCTTTGGGTGCCAGCACTTCTATTCATAATCTAATCGTTCCACCTGAAGTAAATCCTGCATCGTTTTTTGAAAATGAGGAGGACTTCTCTGGCGTGAAGGCTATTAACGGGCAATCAACGGCACAAACACCAAGTCCGAGCCCAAGTCCGAGTCCAAGTCCGGAACCTAGCCCGAACAACCCGAACAACCCAAACGACCCAAACGGCCCGAACAATCCGAATCAGAACCTCTAAACTGACGATTGCTGTCGTGAACGGCACGGGTAACCGGGGACGAATTACAGCCGAACGATATCTAGCTGTATGCTAACCTTGAATACAGAGCACAGTGGGATGACCCCCCTCTGCTCTGTAGCAGCGTTGAAAGTCTTGGTCTAATAACAGGAAAAGGTGCAAACAAATTCGCTCCAAATGATAAGGCGACAAGGGCAGAGGCAGTAACGATTCTGTTGAAGATGATCGCTCAAGAGAGTAAATAGAGTTAAAGTAAGCATATTTGGAAATTCATATATGATTTATAGCTAATAGGGCACCCAAAGGGTACCCTATTAGACTCCCTATTTAGGACGTTGATTGTTCTCATGCTCTAAGAAGTGATATTACTCTTTATTCTGAATGAGTTTTAAAAAATAAGAGCGCGGATAGTTACTCTCTACGGGGAGTGTGGCACGTTGGTTGGATGCAGGTAAAAAGGTCAGCGTTACTACTGTTTACGCCGACCTTTTTGGTAGGTGGATTTCAAAAACCGTCTTTTCAAAAGGAACACTCGTCAAGGTAATTGATCCGTCATGGTGGGCAATGATCTCTTGCACTATGGATAGTCCTATGCCGAGTCCTTCGCCTTTTCTACTGTCATCAATACGGTAGAAACGTTCAAAAACATGCTCTTGATCCTGTAAAGAGATGCCTCGTCCTTTATCGATAACCATCATGAATAGGGTATCATCCTTTTCTGAAAGTCCCATTTCGAGATAATGGCCTTCTGATCCGTATCGTATCGCGTTATCCAACAGGTTTCGCAGCGCGCGTTCGATTAGGGAGGCATCAATCCAGGCTTGGATATCCTCATCAGCGATATTTACTTCAACAGTGAAGTTCTGTCCCTCAAGAAACATCAAGTAGTCGGCAGCAATTTTTCGCATCATTTCAGATACATTATGCACTTCGACATGAAGCTCTAAATTTCCCTCATCGTGGTGAGTAATATCTAACAATTGATCTAAAAGCTTATCGATATAACGAGAGCGCTGCAGCAAAACTTTGGCACTCGCTTGCAGCTCCTTCTCATCCTTATACAACCCAGCGCGAATCGTTTCTGCGTAGCCTAAAATCATCGTTAGTGGGGTGCGTAGATCATGAGAAAGATTAGACAGCAGTAGATTACGTCTGGTGTCAAATTGCTTGATTTGTTCGCCTTGACTCTGAATACGGCGTGCCATGGCATTATAATGCGAAGTGAGCAGGCTAATTTCATCCTTTTTCGTGTCCTCTAGTACAGTAATTTCACTTTGGAGATTAAGCTGTCCTATAGCCTGGTTAAGCTTACTAATTCGTTTATTCATGGAAGAGAAAAACCATAGAGATAGCAGATAGGGAATTAATAAAGCAACAATTAACGGTAGCATAAAAGTATACATGGCTTTAAACGTGCGCATGAAGAAGTAAATTTGCCCATTTTTCATGTCGCCGCTGGATAAGCTCATCAATAAATAATAGGGTTGCCCCTCTTGGCTAATGGAGTAAGTAAGCGTGATCGGTCCATCGCCCCCCCATAGGTTCTGAGGCATATTGAGCATTCGATTTGCAAGCTGCCCGAAATCATACGATTTCTTTTCTCCGAAGGTATCATAAACCGTCGATCCATCTGTTGAAATCCACTCATAACGAATATTAGGGTGGTTGCTATGAGCATCATCCAGTATTGGCTTTATGTCTTCGATATGGAAAGATTGACGCGTAGCCATTTTTTCAAGGACTTCTTGCGAGATGTCGTTCAGGGCTTTCAGATTATATCCCCGGTCTCCTATTTTGCCCATAATGAGGCTAAGTGAAGAAAACAGAAGAATACTAATGATTACACTAATGAGCATAAGCAGCCAAAGCTTTGTTCTACTTTTCATTGACCATCACCTGAGAATCTGTAACCGATCCCACGTATGGTGTGAAGGTAATGAGGCGAGTCCTCTGTAGATTCAAGAATGCTTCGCAGTTTGCTTATAAAAACACTTAAATTGTTATCATCAAAGTTCTCATGATTCCATACCTGCTTGTAAATTTCCCTTTTGGTTAAAACGCGGTCTGGATTTTGCATGAACATTTCTAAAAGTCGGCACTCTACCGGAGTTACAGAAAATGATATTCCATCATTTCGAAAAAGATAATTATCTATATCCAGGACTAATTTATTTAAACGTAGAATCTTAGCAGGATAAGAAGAATGAGGGCGATGTCTTCTTAACTGTGCTTGCACGCGAGCAACTAATTCCACTGGGCTAAAAGGCTTTGTGACATAATCATCTGCACCTAATCCGAGCGTCAGGATTTTGTCTTGCACTTCTCGTCTTGCACTAAGCGCAATTACTAACGGTTTAGCATTTGTTTCTCGCAAATATTGCAGCACCTCGAACCCGTTGCCATCATCCATCATGAGGTCCAGTATTAATAATTCGACCGTATATTTCTGTAACAATTGAATAGCTTGTCGTCCTGAATGGGCTTCAATGACTTGCAGTTCTGCTTGTTCTAAGTGCATTCGAATTAACTGACGAATTTCGGGTTCATCATCTACAATTAAAATGTTTATAATGGTGAATTATTCCTCCCTCATAAGTGACATGCAACCACTCATAATCGTGATCAAATCATAACAATAATAAATAGAGAAATATATACTTTATAACATTCATTAAGAATTCATTAAGATAGTGGCAGAGGGAATTCTCAAGGGATATCCCGATTGGACAACGCGTTTACAGCAAATGGTAAGCCGATCAGAAATGGCGGTGATGGTTTCAAGAGCAATGAGGTGGGAGGCCAACAGTGAGGAGATGATGTGCGAATACCAGCCAGGGCTAAGTCGTATATCGCAGCAACCCATAAGAATGGACTTCTAAGAGGGCGAAGTGGAAATAAGTTTGTCCCGGATGAACCGACAACAAGAGCCGAAGCAGCCGTCTTATTTCAGAGATTTCCTTTTTAAATTTCGCTCTATAGTTGATAAGGTGAGCCTTACCATAAATGACGGCGAATTCGTGATAGGGTGAGTCGTTAAGGCGTCGATTCTTTACTGATCGTTCTCAATATGCTATATTGATAACGGGGGGAAAAGAAATGGCGAGAAGCAAGGAATTTGAAGAGAGTACAGTATTGGATAAAGCGATGAGACTCTTCTGGCAACAGGGCTACGAGAAGACGTCCATGACCGATCTGGTCGAGCACATGGGAATCCATCGAAGAAGTTTGTATGACACATTTGGCGATAAACATCAGCTGTTTTTAAAAGCGATGGATCGTTTTAGCGAGAAAATCAATGCTGAGCTTGCATCTGGAATTAAACGTTCCAAGACTGCAAAGGAAGCTCTTCAATTTATATTCGGCTTCATGATTGATGGACAAGCAGACTCGCCTTCCGGCTGTTTAATGGTGAATTCCGCAGTAGAATTGGCAGTACGCGATGCCGAGGTTGATGCCAAGCTCACTCAAGCATTTGCAAGTGCAGAGCAGCAACTCAAGGAAATTATTCTCTGGGGGCAGCGGGAAGGCGAATTCACCACGGATTACGAGGCCGGAGAATTGGCGGAATACCTGCATAATGTATGGGTTGGTTTAAGGGCAATGGCAAGAATGTCGGTTGCCAAAGAAAAACTTCACCGTATCACACATACATCTATGAAACTATTAGAGAGGTGATAGCTTTTTTTTGATTAAACTAGAATGATCGTTCCCAAAAGCGTACCGAAACTAAAAAGGAGGAACCAGTCAATGTTTAAACAAGAAAAGATGAGAGTTATGGTATTGGACAAATACGGGAAATTCCCGCTCAGATCAACTGAAATTCCAATGCCCGCAGTAGGCGATCACGATGTGCTGGTGGAAATCCATGCGGCCAGCGTGAACCCTCTCGATCTTCTGGTGAGAGACGGTAAAATACGCATCCTGCAGAAAATCGATATGCCTCATGTATTAGGATATGATTTTGCAGGCGTGGTCATTCAAGCGGGACGGAAGGCTAGAAAGTTCAAGGTCGGCGATGAAGTATACGGACGACCAAGCAAGGGCGGAGCCTTCGCTGAATATATCTCCGTGAATGAAGACGATATCGCGCTCAAGCCTCGCAACCTTACCTTTGAGGAAGCGGCGTCCATTCCATTGGTCGGGCTTACCTCCTATCAAGTATTGCATGAAAAATTGAAACTAAAGGCCGGACAGAAGGTATTGATACAAGCTGGTTCCGGCGGAGTCGGTACTTTTGCTATCCAACTTGCCAAAGCGATGGGACTTTATGTCGCAACAACGGCAAGCGAAGCTGGAGCCAAATTGGTCGAGTCGCTTGGAGCCGATCGAATCATTAATTACAAAACAGAGCAATTCGATACGCTGTTACAAGGTTATGATGCCGTTTTCGATACTAAAGGCGGAGAGACTTTAGAGAAAGCCTTTAAAGTTGTCAAAAAGCAAGGTCAAATCTTATCCGTCGTAGGGCCGCCCAATGCGCGCTTCGGAGAAGAGGAGAGGGCTGGCTTCGTCAAAACGAATCTATTTCGATTGGTAGCCCGTAAGATCACAAAATTAGAGAAAAAATTCAATGTCAAATACAGCTTTTTGTTCATGAAACCGAGCGGCAGACAACTGGAGATACTTTCCGAATTGATTGAATCAGAGAAAATAAAGCCTGTTATTGATCGTATAATTTCTTTGGAAGACGCTCAAAAGGCGTTGGAGTACTCCGAATCGGGCAGAGCAAAAGGGAAAATCATATTAAGAATAAAGTAATCGCATTCTGATATAACCAAAAATAAACGATAAAAGGAGCACATGAAAATGAATATTTCTCAACAAGTTGCATTTGTCACTGGCGCGAACCGAGGTTTTGGTCGCCATCTTGCCCTTGAACTTCTATCCAGGGGGGCTAAGGTGTATGCCGGAGCAAGAAATCCGCAGTCCATTGACATTCCCGGTGCAATTCCTGTAAAGCTTGATATTACGAACCCTCAAGAGGTAGCGGCAGCTGCTATGGCCGCTCAAGATGTTACGCTTCTGATCAACAATGCAGGCTCGGCTACAGGAGCTACTTTGCTTGACGGTGATCTCGATCAAATTCAGTTGGAATTTAATACGCACTTCTTTGGCACATTATCCATGATTCGCAATTTCGCACCTATTCTTATTAATAATGGTGGAGGATCCATACTGAATATCCTTTCCGCATTATCATGGTTCAGTAGTGGGGGGAGTGAAGGCGCTTATTCGGCTGCAAAGGCGGCCGAGTGGGCAATGACGAACGAGTTGCGATTAAGTCTGTACCCTAAAAATGTGAGAGTAGCTGGCTTGCATGTGGGCTTTATGAATACGGACATGACGTCAGGCGTTGAAGCTCCGAAGTCCAACCCTGCTGATATTGCAAAAATTGCAATTGATGGAATAGAGTCCGATAGCTTTGAAATTCTTGCTGATGAACTGAGCCGTCAACTCCAGCGTACTCTCGCTGGCGGTGTTTCTGCTATTTACCCACAGCTTAAATGATGAGCAAAACTGTACTAATTACCGGAGCGTCGGGCGGAATTGGCAAAGAGCTGGCGGATCGTTTCGCCAAAAACGGATACGACTTGGTGCTGGTCGCACGCAGCAAGGACAAGCTCGTGGATCTCGCGAGGGAATATCGGGAAAAGTACCGTATCCAAACGACATACATCGCCAAAGATGTTGCGTTGCCTGGCGTGGCGGAGGAAATCTACTGGGAGCTTAAAGAAAAAGGGATCACCGTCGACTTTCTTGTTAATAATGCAGGCTTCGGCTTGTACGGGGAATTCTTGGAGACACAGCTGGAGCAAGAGGCGAATATGATCGACATCAATATCAAGGCTCTGACTGTAATGACGAAGGTGTTCTTACCGGATATGGTCAAAAGGCACCAAGGGGGCGTGCTGAATGTGGCTTCGTTGGTGGCTTTTTTTCCTGGACCACTAATGGCAGTTTACTACGCGACAAAAGCGTACGTGCTATCGTTCACCGAGGCTTTGGAGAATGAGCTGCGCGGCACAGGCGTGACTGTGTCCGCACTCTGCCCGGGAGCGACAGCGACTGGCTTTGTCGATCGTGCTGGGCTAGCCACCTCAAAGCTGTTTAGAAGCGGCGTCATGGAAGTTGGGCAGGTGGCTGACATAGGATATCGCGAATTCTTGCGGGGCAAGACTTTAATCATAACAGGGGGGCGCAACAAATTCATGGCGTTCTTACCGCGGTTGCTGCCTCGCAAGTTCATGACAAATGCGGTCAGATCCGCACAGGCTAAAGTGGAGCGATAGTCGAAAGAAACATTGGAGTTAATAAAATAAACTCAATTCAAAGAGGGGTTTTTAACAATGGAAAAACTGTGGAGCAGAACGAAAATTGGCAACCTGGAATTACCTCATCGGTTAGCGATGGCACCAATGACACGTAGTAGAGCGCAAGAGGATGGTACGCCGGGAGAGCTAACTCCCCATTATTATGCTCAAAGAGCATCGATGGGTTTAATTATTACTGAAGGCACACAACCTTCTGATGATGGTCAAGGTTACTTAAGGTCACCGGGCATCTATACGGAAAACCATATTGAAGGTTGGAAAAAGGTTACGGATGCGGTACATGAAGCTGGTGGATTTATATTTATCCAATTAATGCATGTCGGTCGGGTTTCGCACCCCGACAATACACCACATCATCGTCAACCCGTTGCACCATCTGCGATCGCACCCGGTGTAGAAATGTTTACGGCTAAAGGGATGCAGGAAATACCCGTTCCAAGAGAGTTAAGTGAAGAAGATATCCAGACGACAATTGCAGACTTCCGGAAAGCAGCAGCGGCAGCTATTAAAGCAGGAGCTGACGGCGTTGAAATTCATGGAGCAAATGGTTATCTGATTAATCAATTTATTGGTGAGAGTTCTAATACACGATCGGATAAATACGGTGGATCGATAGAGAACCGTGCTCGCTTTGCAATTGAAGTAACGAAAGCAATTGTTGAAGAAATTGGAGCAGAACGAACAGGCTTCCGTATTTCGCCGGGAACACCTCTTAACGGAATTGATGAGGGCGAACACGGTCCTGAAGTTTATCTTCATCTTGTAAAAGAATTAGCTGAATATAATTTAGCTTACCTCCATGTTATGCATTTAGGGAACGAAACACTTCTCCGTGAAATTCGCAACATCTGGCCAAATCCATTATTAGTCAATAGAGCTGGACGGGCTCTAGAAAATCTTAGTGTAGATATTGATAATGGCCTTGCTGATATGGCGCCAGTCGGGGTATGGTCATTAGCTAACCCGGACTTAGTTGAACGTCTTAAAGAAGGCTTTCCTTTGAATGAAGCAGATCGTACAACATTGTACTCTGGTAACGGAAGCGAGGGCTATACGGATTATCCTACGATGAAAGAAATAAAATCTCTAGAAGGGTAACCATAGCTCATAGTGTAATAAATCAAGTTTTCACAAATATTTTGGAACAAGATGGCGACGGTCCTCAACCAGCGTCACCTTGTTCTATTTCAACTTTTGGGGCCTTAAAATTCGCCGTTAGACCCGTTACGGAGAACCGTACCATAATTGAAGCAATTTTTTGGGGGAGAAAGAATCAAACGTTAATCCCCAGATAAAGGAAATGTAACCGAAGGGTTCAACCTCGCTGTATTCAGGGGTTGGGCCTTTTTTAACTGGCAGGGTAGCCTGGGAATGGCGAGAAACGCTACGGGTGCCGCATACACCAGGGTAGCGCAATTGCCTGATTTCTGGATTTTAGAAAAATTTTCGAATTGCTTTCGAGGGACTTTAGACTCCTCCTTTAGAATAAGGTTGTAGGCAAGAGAGAGAGACCATACAACCTTAAAGGAGCGAGTGGGAAATGAAAAAGAAAAACAAAATCATCATGATCTGCGCGGCGTTGGCTGCAATGACGGTATTTACGGCGACGGCTTTCGCGTATTCTCCGAATACGGAAGGTTACGATGCGTTCAAAGCGGTGCTTAAAGCGAATCATACGTCGGGGGCCGCAATCGAAAGCGCGACGGTCAACGGAAACTTCAGCGTTACGGTTGACGGCAAGACGGTGCTGAAGGCGGACGGCTCGGCGAAGATGGGAGAAGCAGGCAGCGGGCAAAACGTCAGCGGCGACCTCGACTTTACGCTCATGGGTATCGAACGAAACGCCAGCCTGTACAGCAATGGCGACGACAAAGTCTATCTTGTAGACCGGACGCATGATCTGCATTATCAGGTGATCAACTTGAACGATGAACACACCGGCGAATATCGTGATTGGTCGGATGAGGAGGACTTCCAGGATCGCCCGATGAACAAAGCGGAAGAAGCGCTCCTCGATTTCATGGTCGGCGACTTGAAGGACAACTTCAGCGTGTCGAACCAGGCGGACGGATCGAAGACGATTACGGTCGACATCAGCAAGGAGGACATTCCGCTCCCGTTACGTTTACTAATGGACGCTGCATCGGCCGAGGACAGGATCAGGCACGCCCATACGCCGGAAGCGCATGCGGAGTGGGGGCAACTTAAACAGCTTCCTTTCTTCCAAGGACTTGAGGGAATCGACCTGGAGGCGCAATTGCCGGAGTTGACGGAAGACATTGCAATTGAACATGTACGTCTGCAAATGACGGTCGATGCGAATAACGAGGTGCAAGCCGTGCAAGGTGAGCTTGAAGTGAGCGGCAAAGATGAAGCGGGTGTCTCCCACCGCGTGAAGATGGAAGGCGCAGGCGACTTTAGCGGCATCAATGCCACGACGCCGGATGCGTATGACCCTGCCGGCAAGTCCGTCGAAATGCTCGACGCGGCAATGTTCGACGACCGCAGCTAAAACAATTGACTTCGGGAGGACCATGCAAATGTTCGAAGTGAACGATCTGACGAAGGTCTACCCCGGCGGTCGCGGCATCCAAGGGTTGAACCTCACCGTGCATTCCGGTGAGGTTGTCGCCTTATTGGGACCGAACGGCGCTGGGAAGACGACGGCGCTGCAGGCGATGGCTGGCTGGATCGGGACAGACCGAGGGGAAGCGTGCTGGAACAACGCCTCCGTCGCCGACCGGCCCGATTTGACGAGGCCGCACATGGGCTTGATGATCGGAGAGCCGTCTCCGTACCTCTATCTCACGGGATATGACTATCTGAGATGCTACCATAAGCTATACCCGGGTGTCGATGAAGCACGCATCCGGCAGACGCTGGAGCTCGTAGGCATGATGAAGCACCGAGACCTGAAGATCAAGAATTACTCCACCGGCATGAAGCAGCGGATCGAACTTGCTAGCGTGCTGCTCCACCGGCCGAAGCTGCTGCTGCTCGATGAGCCATTCTCGGGCATGGACATCGAGGGTAGACGGGAGATCGCTTTGATGCTGCGCGGCCTCGTGGCCGACACGGGGATGAGCGTTATCGTGTCGTCGCATCAGGTGCACGACATTGAGGACTGGATCACGCATGCTTGCATTATTTATGAGGGGCGGCATGTCCATACGGCGGGCATCGTGCAGATCCGGGAGTCGTTTGCAGGCGTGGAGGGTTATTATTTGCATCATCTCGCACAGGAAAGGAGCGGGGCCGAATGATCACGCAGATGAATTACCTCACCGCAGAGGAGCTGCGCAAGCTGTTCCGCGGAAGCAAGCTGAAGGTTCTGCTACTTCTCTCCTTCATCATTGGTGTTCTCTTCGTCTTTATCGGCGACCGACTTGGACTGGACGATAACCTCTCGCTGACGGCAATCGAGCTGCTGCTCGCGGTCGTGCTTCCTTTTTTCATGGGGGCGCTCGGCAGTGACCTTATGGTTGGTGAATACAAGGGGATGATCAAGCATGCGCTGAAGCTGCCGGTCAGCCGAGAGTTTCTCTTCATGGGGAAATTGTTCGCGGGCTTAACGGCCGGTACTTTGATCATATTGTGTATGTTCGTGCCGACATTCATTGGAGGCTTAATTCTTCACGGCGTGCCTGCGCCGTCCTCGCTTTGGGCGAGTGTAGCGGAGCTTGGCGGTGCGATCCTGTTCAGCGGTTTGTTGCTCGTACTGGCGAACAGCGTGTCCCTATGGGTGGGGAGCAGCGGTGTCGGGCTGGTGGTGAGTGTCGTGCTGTGGATGGCGATGAGCGTCGTCGGATTTTTCGAGCCGCAGCTGAATCGATTCTTCGTCACGAACTATGCAGATTGGCTGCAACCGCTCCTGTACGGGGGGGATGTCACTATGACAGTTTCGACGTTGCTATTTATGACAGCCTACTATATCATTGGCACTATATTGGGCTTGCTGGCCTTCCAAAGGAAAGAGATCTGACTTATGTCCATTCGATTGAAACTCATTTTAGCGTATTTATTTGGCACTTTACTGACGGCGATTATCGTTGCGATGACCGGAATCGGACTCGTCACGGCGATTCTTTCGTATCTCGCAAGCGGTATCGTGAAGGATCAGTCCCCGCATGAAGCGTTCTCTCGGAGCATCGATCTGTTCGTGGACCTGCGCTATGCGGAGCGGTACACGCCGGAGGATCTGACGTCCCCCGCGTTTGCAGCCTCCATTGGCGATCGGTTGCAGCCGTTCGGGGGCTTCCTTGTCGTCCGGCAAGGAGAGAGCTGGGAAAGCTACGGCGCGCTCAGCGAAGGAGAAGCGTTCCTGAGGCAGCTGCGGCAGGATGTGTCCACGATTGGGCCGAACGCAGACGACATGTTCGTCGTGAGCGCGTGGGAGGAACGCGACTTGCTTTCGGTAGGGTACGACTTCCCTGAGATCGACAGTCCTCTAACGTATTACCTGGTCGCCGATATGACGGATGCAGGGAGCAAGACAAACCGATTCGAGTTATTCGTGCTTCTCGGCATTGCGATTCTAATCGGTATCATTCTGGTCCCGCTTCTCTGGATCACGACGAGGGATATCGTAAGGCCGCTGCGACAGCTCGAACAGGGCTCCCGGCGCATTGCGGAAGGGGATTTGAACTTCCGTCTGGAATCCAAGGTGCGCAACGAAGTGGGAAGCGTGATCCGCTCGTATGAGAAGATGCGCAGCGAGCTGCAACGATCGATCGACACTCAGCTAGCGTTGGAGGAGAACCGCAAGGAGCTGATCTCGAATATTTCGCATGATCTGAAGACGCCGCTGACCTCGATCAAGGGTTATGTGGAGGGGATTCGGGTAGGCATCGCGAACGATCCGGAGAAGCTGAAGAAGTATATCGACGTGATTTATGCGAAGACGCTCGATATGGACCGGATGATCGACGATCTGTTCCTATTGTCGAAGCTGGATCTCGAACAGGAGCGTTTCCACCTGGAGACGGTGCCGCTGGAGTCGTTCTATCGGCAGACGATGAGTGAACTGCAAATGGAGTACGAGAGCGCGGGCGTGCGGCTGACGAGCGAATATGAGGCGGGGCAAAATGATGTTGTGACGATGGATGTCCAGAAGATGAGGCGCGTCATGCTGAACATCGTCGGCAATTCGGTGAAATTCATGGACAAGAAGGAGCCCCATATCCATGTTTACTTCGGGCGGCAGTCGGAGGATTGGGTATTCGCGGTTACGGATAACGGACCCGGGATGGGACCGGACGAACTGGAACGGATCTTCGATCGTTTCTATCGGGGGGATGCGTTCCGGAATCAGAACGTGGCCGGCTCCGGGTTAGGCCTTGCCATCGTCAAGCAGATTATTGCGAATCATGGCGGAACGATCTATGCGAGAAGCGAACCGGGACAGTTCATGACGGTGATGATTAGCATTCCGATAAAGCGGGATAGCAATGATGCGAGGAGAGCGTGAGATGTCGAAGCGGAAAGTGTTAATCGTTGAGGACGATCAAGCGATCGCTGAGCTGGAGCGGGACTTTCTCGAGGTACACGGCTATGAGGTGACCCTTCGGGCAGACGGACGGCAAGCGCTTGAGGAGGCGCTGGAGCAAGAATACGATCTGATCATTCTGGACGTCATGCTGCCGGGCATGGACGGCTTTGATCTATTACGACGGATCCGGGAGACAAAGTTTATTCCGGTGCTGATGGTGTCCGCCCGCAAGGAGGATATCGACAAGATCCGAGGCCTCGGCTTAGGGGCGGATGATTATGTGACGAAGCCGTTCAGCCCAACGGAGCTCGTGGCGCGGGTGAAGGCGCATCTCGAACGATATGACCGATTGACCGGTGTCGCAACAGGCACCGGTCACTTGCATGCCCAGAAGCCGCGTGAGCTGAACATTCGCGAACTAACGATCCAGGTCGATGCAAGACGGGTGACGCTGCGCGGGGCGGAGGTTACGATGACAGCAAAAGAATTCGACCTGCTGCTGTTCCTCGCGGAAAACCCGGATCGGGTATATTCCAAGGAGGTGCTGCTGGATAGGGTCTGGGGGATCGAGAACTATGGCGATACCGCCACGGTCACGGTCCATGTGGGGAAGATCCGGGACAAGATCCAGAAGGACCCGTTACAACACCAGTTTATCGAGACCGTATGGGGCGCGGGGTATCGCTTCAAGGTGTAAATGCGCAAGCAGTCCCTCCCTATAATTCCGGGCACTGCTTCTTTTTGCGTTTAGTTGGGTACGGTGAGCCTTATCATAAGTGACGGCGAAATGAATCAAGCCTTTTACAATGGTATGCAATTATTCTTATAACGAAATGAAGTTATTGATATATCACGCCAAGGACATATTATGAAAGAGTGCTTTAATAAAGGAGTTGTGTCAAATAAATAAGAATAAAAGTACAGAAATGAAATGCTCTTCAAAAGCAGAAAACATTCTATCACAGATCAATAGTAAAACTAAGCTAGGCGACTTACGAAAGATCGCGAAGGACATTAAAAAAGATCACGAACTAGCTATGGAACTTTGGTCAACCGAAGAGTTTTTGCCCAGACTATTAGCAAGCTTAATTATGGATAAAAAACTTCTTTCACAAGAAGTGCTAAATAAGCTTGATAAGGATATGCAGATTCACACTTTTGATGAGCGAAATAACGTAATGGATTGGTTAATGGCAAATCAGCTCACCAAAGACAAGAAGACAATTGCTTTGATGGAGTCATGGGAAAATAGCCCTTCTGCTCTTCAAAGGCGAGCTTTCTGGTATTATCAAGCGCGATTGAGATGGACGGGACAAACACCGCCTGATAACACCGCAGACTTACTATCTAAATTAGAAGCTAATATTACGCAGGAAGAACCGGAAGTGCAATGGGCTATGAATTTCACCGCAGGCTGGATAGGCGTTTATGATGAAAAGAATCGTGCACGTTGTATGAAACTTGGGGAGAAAACGGGTCTTTATAAAGATGAAATGGTATCAAAGGGCTGTACTCCTAATTATTTGCCGGAGTTCATTGCGATTGAAGTTAACAAACGAAATAATAACTAGTTACCCCTGAACAAAGGATCTGAAAGAAAGCTTCCAGATCCTTTTTGCTAGTGGTTGCTCAAATCCCGCTTAATCGCGCGACCACTCCTGCCGCAGCGAGAACATCTCCCTCAGCGCATCCGTCGAGAGCTCGGTAATCCAACTCTCCGAGCTGGAGATCACGTTGTCGCTTAGCTGCTGCTTGTTCTCCAGCATCTCGTCGATGCGTTCCTCAAGCGTGCCGAGCGAAATGAATTTATGCACCTGCACGTCGCGTGTCTGGCCCATCCGGTAGGCCCGGTCGGTCGCCTGGTTCTCGACGGCCGGGTTCCACCAGCGGTCGAAGTGGAAGACGTGGTTCGCCGCGGTCAAATTAAGCCCGACGCCTCCCGCCTTGAGGGAGAGGATAAACACGTTGGGCTGATCGGATGCCGGCAGGTCATGCGACTGGAACCGCTCCACCATCCGGTCGCGTTGCGTCTTCGGCGTGCTGCCATTCAGGTACAGCACGGGTTCGCCCAGCTCGCGCTGGAGGACATCCTGAATCATTTTGCCCATGCCAATGTATTGCGTGAAGATGAGGCAGCGCTCGTCCGCCTCGCGCAGCTCCTTGACCATCGCCAGCAGCCTCTCGAGCTTGGAGGAGCGGGCGACGATCGCTTCCGTCTGCAGAGGGCCATCCTCCAGCTCCGTTCCCGTATCCTCATCCAGTAGAGCCGGATGGTTACATGCCTGCTTGAGACGTGTCAGCGCTCCGAGAATCGCGCCTTTGCGCTGGATGCCGTCGAGCTTCTTCAGCTTCTCGAGCAGCTCCTTGACGCAATTGTCGTACAAGGCAGCTTGCTCGGAGGTAAGCGGAACATACGTCTTCATCTCGTTTTTGTCCGGCAGGTCGAGCTGGATGGCGGGATCCTTCTTTTTGCGCCGCAGCATGAACGGTTTTACTAGCCGCTTTAGCTCAGCCGTGCGACGACCGTCCTGTTCGCGCTCGATCGGGGTAGCGAAGCGGTCCTGAAACGCCTTGGCGGAGCCAAGGTAAGTGGGCACGGTAAAATCGTAGATCGACCATAGCTCCGCCAGCCGATTCTCGATCGGCGTTCCGGTGAGCGCAATGCGATGGAGCGCGGGAAAGCTCTTGACCGCCGCGGCCTGCCTGGTCCCGGCGTTTTTGATATTCTGTGCTTCGTCCAAACAGACGGCTCCCCATTGGAAAGCGGCCAGCGTTTCCTGGTCGAGCGAGGCGGTAGCAAAGGAGGTCAGCACGACGTCAACGCTGCGCGCCTCGTTCCGGAACGCGTCGCCGCTCTTACGCCTGGAGCCATAATGCATGGCCACTTGCAGCGATGGGGCGAAGCGGGAAATCTCCTTCTGCCAGTTGCCGAGTACCGACGTGGGGCAGACGATCAGCGAAGGGAGCCGCATGCCCTCATCCGTCTGCTCTTTGGCGTAAAGCAGGTAGGCAATCAACTGGACTGTCTTGCCGAGGCCCATGTCGTCCGCGAGACAGGCACCGAGTCCGAAGCGGCGGAGAAAAGCCAGCCAGGCGAATCCATCCTGTTGGTAGCTGCGCAGCTCGGCACGCAGACCGGCCGGCGGATCGAGCCGAGGCCATTCGCTCTGTTGATTAATCTTGGCGAACAGCCCGGTCAAATGCGCGCCCAGTTCGACTTCAAGCTGGACGCGGGCGGCATCGGCCCCGAAAGTCTCCGTGCTGGCGTCCGTCGCCCCGCCATCCGCGTCGCCGTCCGCCTCGCCCTGCGAGAGCAGATGCAATTGCAGCACATCCTGGAAGCTTAATCCCTGGCTCTTGTCCATGCCTTCCATCATGCGGCGGATCTGGGCGATCAATGCCGGGTCGAGCACGATCCAGCGGTCCCGGAACTTCACGAGACGCTCCCCTCGCGCGAGCAACTCGTCGAACTCCTCCTCGTTCAGGTCGGCGTCGCCGATGGAGATGCGCCAGTTGAAGCTCATAATTGCATCCAGACCAAACAAAGACTTGCCGCCGCCCCGTTTCCTGGATTCGTCCTCCGACTGCACCGCCGCGCGCAGCCGCGGCTTCTTGCGGCTTGCAGCTTCCCACCATGCGGGCAGCAGGACCTGCCAGCCGGCTTCGAGCAGCCGGCGGCTGTCCTCGTTCAGGAACCGCCAGGCCGCCTCGTCGTCAAGCGGCTTGCCGAGCACGTCCTCGCCGCGCGACAGCCGATCGTGCGGAAGACTAACCCGCAGCCGTTGCAGCCAACCGTCCGAGCGGCTCCGAATAGCTTCCGCCCATGCGTCGGGCCACTTGCCTGCCGCCGAGCCGTCGTCGCCGAGCCGCACTCTTCGGAGCTTAGCCGGATCGCTCTTGTCCTGCAGCACGAGCCGCAGCCGCCAGCGGGAGTGCTCGTCGCCCTCCCACGGCTCCATTAGCTGCAGCAGGGGGCGGAACGGTGCGACATCCGCTTTCCAGCCGATCTGCACAAGCCAGGTCTCGTCGTCGAGTCCCGCCGTAGCGGCCGCCGCGTTCTCGCGCGCGAACAGAGCCGGGAATTCCCGTCGCAGATCCGCCTCGTCCGGCTCCGTACCGTAGAAGGGGCTCGTTACGGCCGCTGAGAAGGCCGCCATTAGCCCGTCGCGCGCCTCAACGCTCCAGCTGCCGCGCTCCAGGTCCAGTTCGTCGCGACGCGCCTGTCCGAAGGTCGCGCAGACCGCAGCCGCATCCCAGCTCCAGCGCAGGGAGCCTCTGCGGTAAGCCGCAAGGTCGGGCGCATACAGCCCTTTCTCCAGGCACTCGCCCAAGAGCGGCGCTAATGCGGCCAAGCGCGCGGCATCGTCTTCCCACTTCCACTTGATATGCTCCAGGTGCGGTCCCGAGGCGAAGAAGGCAATGACATCTTCGGCGGGCAGAACGACGGCCTCGAGCTCCCCGACTTTGACGAGCTCCAGCTCGGTGCCATAGAAGGACGGTTCGTGCCAGGCGAACAGGCGATGCTTCAGCTGGGGTCCGGTCCACTCCCGCAGCGAATCCGGGTCCGCGAAGAACAACGCGTCGCCATGCGACGTCAGCACCATTCGAACCGCGATGGTATCCAGGTTATAAGTAGTAGTCTTCGTCATGGAATTAGTCCTCCCCTCCGCAGCTCTTCCTGGAGGGCTCGCAACCGGCTATACCGGCTGGCGAATGTCTCAATGTACGACTCCCACCGCTGCTCGCGCTTCAGCTTCTTGTACAGCTTGGCCAGCCGTTTGAGCAGCTTGACGGCCCGCTTATAGCCGTCGCGGTTTTTTAACAACACGTATTTCTCCACGCCTTGGTGGTAAAAAGGCAGCAGCGCATCCGGCGCCTCCTTCTCGATGGGCTGCAGATCCTTGGCTCGAAAGCCGAACGGATCGCTGCCGTGGCTAAGCTGATAGTCAATCCACTGCCGGAAGCGGCCATAGCGCATCAGTTTCTCCTCGTACAAGCTGCTGCAGTAGGGAGGCAGGCTCGCAATCACGCTCCACATTCGTTCCTCGGCCTCCGGTAGTCGCCGGGCGACGGCATCCCAATAGTGGCCATATTCACCAAGGCTGCCGGGGCTGCGCCCAACTTGCTCGTTCGCGCAATGGCTTAGCCAGGCTTCAAGCCGGGTCCATTCGTCATTCTCCTCCAGCTGGCGCAGGAAACGAAATACCTGCCCGGGCTCGAGCCCATGCCGCTCTGCAGCATCCAGCAGCCGCCAAGCCTCTTGATCCTCCCCCAGCCAGAAGCGCATCCAGGCGAGGGCGACGAGCGGGAAGAGCTTATTTTCCTTGCCGGATCCCTCGGCCAAATGCGCCAGCTCCTCCTTGACGAGACGAGAGCTGTCCGCAGCGGAGGATACCAGGATCAGCCACAGCTCCACGTAGATATCCAGATAGGCTGGAGGGGACCATGCATTCGCGGTTGCCGTATCACGAATATATGCAGCCGTCTCCAGTAGTCGCCCCTGTTGCTTGACTGCGATCTCCGGCGGCAAGTCGTTATGGAGTTGACTCTCGATGGCATGTAGCGTATCGGATGCCGCCATCTGGGCGAAGTAACCCAAGTGGCGACCGGTCGATTGCTTGCGGAGCAAGAACAGGCCGACGTTCAGCTCGAACAGCCAGGCTTCCTCGGTTGTGAACTCCGACATGAAGGGGCGCACCATGGAGCGGACCTCGGTGCCATAATTTATTTCGTACGGGGTGTTCGCCGTTTTCCGGGCGCAGCTGGCGATCAGATCCTGCCACTGGACAACGCTCAGCCCGATCGGTGAATTCGAATTCTTTTTTGTCATGATGGCAGTTATTCCTTTCTTGAGCTTGGCCGCTCGTAAATTCGTTCCTTCATTATAACGATAAATGGTCAAGACGGCATACAGCCTATAGACCATTGATCTAGGACCCAATAAAATAGGATTGAAGTTGGTTGTAAACAGTGTTACTCTAACAGCGGTAAACTCATAACCTAAGGTTTGCAATACATCCAATAATAGTCACCATTTTAGCTATCAAGAAAGGTAACACTATGATAAAAGTCGATAACTTATCCTTCTCGTTTCCGCAAAAAGAACTATATACCAACATTTCATTTACGTTAGAAGAAGCACAGCATTGCGCTTTTATCGGAACAAGCGGCAGTGGGAAAAGTACGTTAATAGATATACTGATGGACCCGGAAAGATATCTTTATGATGGAAAATTAGAGATGGACCCCGATTGCACGATTGGTTATGTAAGTCAGTTCTCAGAACTAGACAATGCAAAAGAAACAACTGTTTTTGAATATATAGGAGAACCATTTATTAAGCTTCAAAATGAAATTCAATCGATTTGCACGGAAATGGAAACCTCAACAGATATAGAACCGTTACTGGAAAAGTATCAATTCGCTTTAGACGCATTGGATGCTATTGGCGGGGATGATTTTGAAAGCAACATTCATAAGCAGCTAAATGTAGCAAACCTTATGAAGCGAAGAGATAGTAAGGTAGCCGACCTGAGCGGCGGGGAATTCAAACTTATTCAAGTGATGAAGGAAATGCTTAATCGTCCCGACTTCATGATTATGGACGAGCCCGATGTGTTTCTAGACTTCGAAAACCTAAATGCGCTTAAAAAACTAATTAACTCGTACAAAGGCATACTGCTGGTTGTAACGCACAACCGATATCTATTGAATCATTGTTTCAACAAAATTATTCACCTTGAAAATAGGGAGATCCAGGAGTTTGATGGGCGATATATCGAGTATAACTTCTCCTTACTTCAGACAAAAATTGAGCTGCAAGAAATCGCAGTCGCTGAACAAGAAGAGATGGAGAGAAACGATACGATCATCAACAATCTTAGAGTTATCGCAACTTATAATTCAGACGCTTCAAGAGGGAGAGCGTTAAAAGCAAGAGTCAGATTTCAAGAAAGACTGGAAGCGCGTAGAATTAAAGCGCCATTCGTTGAAATTAAACAACCGAATATCCGTTTTGGTATGGATAATGAAGTGGAAGACACTATTGTTGTAAGTGTCCATAATTATAGTGCTGGCTTTGATGAGCTGCTGCTAGACCATGTTAACTTTGAGATAAAATCTACGGATAAAGTAGCGATTATCGGTGCAAATGGTACTGGGAAAACGACTTTACTTCGAGATGTTTTCAAAAATAATCATGCTTCCATTGAAATCAATGCTGATGTTAAAGTGGCTTATTTATCTCAGTTTCAAGGTGAAATGCTACAGGACGCTAATACAATACTAGAAGAATTCATCGATGCAGGGTTTACAACTTACGATGAGATCGGATTGTATCTTTCAAACTACGGCTTTGAAGGAGAAACCCTTAGTCAAAAGATAGAATCTCTATCTGGCGGAGAAAAAAATTTGCTTCAATTGGCTAAGGTTTCTGCCAGTAAAGCAAACGTATTGCTTCTTGATGAACCGACAAGCCATTTAGATACCTATTCACAACTAGCTCTGGAGAAAGCCATTGAAGAATTTAAAGGTGCGATTCTCATGATTTCTCATGATTTCTATTCTGTTGTAAATGGAATGGATTATGTTTTAATTATTGACGATAAGACGATTAGAAAAATGACTTTGCCGAATTTTAGAGGGATGATTTATGATAGTCATTTTGATAAAGACTATTTGGAAACGGAACAAAAGAAAAAGTCAGTTGAAATGAAAATAGAATTGGCTCTAAAAAATACTGATTTTGAACTTGCAAAAGGATTGGTAGATGAGCTGGAAGAGCTGATTCAATTGCTTTAAATGACAACCCTCGAAGTGAAGCCAGTTCAGCAATAAAACATGATGATGGTAGAACAATATCAACGTAGTAACCCAAACAAACCACTCCATTCCCGGAAGTGGTTTGTTTGAATTCTCCTTTGCACTAATCATGTATTCCATGCGACGCAGGACGTTGCCGCCATCTTCCCCCAATGATAGGCAATTTGATGATACAATAACGGGACAAGATTACGGCGAGTAGGGAGGGATGCGCATGGAAAATAATCCGAGTCGAAACAAAGAGAATTCTCTTTCTAATTCCGAAGATATGCAAGAACATGAGAATGACCACCCGGATGCAGACGAGGAGTGGGACTTTGAGTCGGAAGAGGAGGAGGACGACGGGGGTTCATCAGCCAGCCGACGGAAGTGGATCAGAAATACGATCATATTCCTGCTCGTGGCCGCTCTAGCCGTAAATATAGTGGCCTTCTTGCCGCAAATCTACAACATGAAGACGCTCCCCCTCTTGTTTAAGTCGAAGGAATTATCCAGCCAAGCTGAAATCCAAGGCTATAAAGAAGCGGTTGTTACAGTCAGCACGGATAATGGCAAGGGCACCGGATTTCACATTAACGGCGGTTATATTGTGACCAACTATCACGTCATCGAAGATAACGGCTATATTGTAGTGAAATTCCCGGAGCAAAGTCAGATTTATAAAGCGGAGCTGTCGGTCAGCGATCCCGATCTGGATATCGCCATACTGAAGGCGGACATCGGGGATCAACGGCTGCCGTTTATTGAAGTCGAGCGAGACAACAAGCAGTGGGAGCCTGATGAACAAATCTACGTGATTGGCAATCCGCTTCATTTCACGCAAATCGCCATCGAAGGCACTATTATCGGCTTGGTCCCGATCCAAGGCCGCCAGACGTCGGTCATGGCTCTTGATGCGCCGATCTATAACGGCAATAGCGGCTCTCCCGTTATGAACAAGCGTGGCAAAGCCATTGCCGTTGTATTCGCCACTGCCGATGTCGGGCATCAAGACCAAATGATAGAGGCTGGTTTGGCCGTACCGATTGCCGACATGGAGACCCTGCTGCGAACTTTGCTGCCGCCAGTAGAATAAAAACATTTATATTTTCGACATCATGCTAAAGTAAGGGTGATAGCCATGAGCGTAATACGTTTGGAGAACGTTACGAAGAAGTATGAAGAGTCCATGATTTTTCGCGATATTTATTTTCGAGTTATGCAAGGGGAACGTATCGGCCTGATCGGACGAAACGGTGCCGGCAAGTCGACGGTATTTAAGCTCATCATGGGCAAGGAAGAGCCGACTTCCGGCAGAGTAGAAATAAATCCCCAGTTGAAAATCGGATACTTCTCTCAATTTTCGGAATTGAGCGGAAGCTTGTCCGTTCAGCAAGAACTGGAAATGTGCTTCGAGCAGGTTGCCCTTATCGAACGAGAGCTACAAGAGGTAGGAGATAAGCTGGGTTTGGTTACAGACGATAACGAAATGGAGAGGCTGCTAGCGAGGCAGGCGGAGTTATTCGAGCAAATGGAACATCTCGATGGCTGGAACGTGTCTGTCGAGATTAATACAGTGCTCACGAAGCTAGGGTTCAACGACAGATCTCGCAATCAGCCGATCGATGAGCTGTCCGGGGGATGGCGTAACCGTGCGGCGCTCGCGAAGTTACTAATCGAGCTGCCCGATGTCGTTCTGCTCGACGAGCCTACGAATTACTTGGATATGGAAGGCATTGCATGGCTGGAGCAGTGGCTGTACCGATTCAAGGGAGCCATGATTCTGGTGTCGCATGACCGGCAATTCATCGACAAGGTCGTCACGCGTATAATCGAGATCGAGAATTATCATTTTCAGGAATACGAAGGCAACTACACCGATTACGTCCGTAAGAAGAAGATGCGCAAGAAGGAGCTGGACCGTCAGTTCGAATGGGAGGAAGAGCTGCTGCTCATGGAGTCCGAGGCGATCGACGACCGCGCGAGCAGGAAATCCGCTTCCAAGGACCGTCTCTCGCGGAAGCTGGCGGATAACAAGAAGCGGATCGAGCCGCATCCCGTTAATGTACTGATTACCGATATTTACGAGAGGCTGCGTTTCCCGGACAAGCTTTGCGAAGTGAAGAAGATTGGGCAGACCTACGAGGGCAGGCAGATCTTCGAGAACGTTAGCTTCGATATTCAGAAGGAAGATCGCTTGGTCATCGCGGGGCCGAACGGAAGCGGGAAGTCCACGCTCGTCAAGACGCTTACCGGGGCGGAGAAGCCGGAGACAGGAGAGGTTATCTGGGAGAAGGGCGTTAGCTACGCCTACTTCAACCGGATGTGGGAGGAGCTTGATCCCAAGGATACCGTTAGCCATGCGGTGAATACGTATGGATTGGGACTGGACGCCCCGCGCAAAAAGGTGGCCAAATTTCTATCGATGCTGCAATTCTCGGAGGCGGATCTGAGCAAGGTGATCGGCAATCTGTCCGGCGGACAGAAGGCTCGGGTGGCGTTGGCCAAGTGTCTTCTATCGGGCGCGGCGGTTATCATCCTGGACGAGCCTACCAACCATCTGGATCTCATGAGTATTCAGGTCATGGAGCAAGCTCTAATTCATTTTCCCGGCGCCGTCATAACGGTAAGCCACGATCGCTTCTTCATCGATAAGATAGGGACGAAAATGCTGACCTTCGATCCGGTAACAGGAGTGACCGAACAAAGCTTATAAGGGAACATGGTTCTCTTGGGTACCTCACAGCGTACATGTTACAAAGTAAGGGCACCCAATGGGGTGCCTTAAAATTCGCCGTTAGAGTGATACGGTGAACCGTATCACAAGTAGGCGAATTATTTTATATATTCCGAGTTCTCTATACCCATAGGCAGCCATATGGTAAATACACTTCCTTGTCCAAGTTCACTTTGCACCGCAATCGTTCCTTCACAAAGGTCGACAATTTTCTTGACGAGCGTCAATCCCAATCCATTCCCCGCCATCGAATGGGAAGCGTCTCCTTGATAAAACTTATCAAAAATATGCCGAATGGTTTCATCGCTCATGCCGCATCCGTTATCTTCAAGCCGGAACAACGCATGGTGTCCCTCCCGCCGCAAGCCTATCTTTAGCTTACCAGCGTTGTCCGTATGTTTAATGGCGTTATCTAGAAGATTGATCCAAACCTGCTGAATCAGATTTTTGTTGCCTAGAATTATAATTTCGTCTTCCAGCGTAACCTCCATATGGAGGTTTTTTTCGCTCCACTTCGACTCCAACATCAAGATCGCAAGCCGAATCTGCTCGTCCAATCGATAGACCGCTTTATCACTCATGATTTGCATATTTTCTACCTTGGACAAGTTGAGGACGCTAGTGGATAGGTCAACTAGCCGTTCGGATTCCTGAATAATAATAGTCAAGTATTCCTCCTTTTCCTCGTCGCTTATGCCGCCTTCTTTTAACAGCTTTGCGAAGCCGCTGATCGAGACAATAGGCGTTTTGAATTCATGCGAGAAATTTCTCACGAAATCGCTGCGCAAGGTTTCAATGCCTCTCAGTTCTTGTACCATTTTGTTAAAACTCATGGCCAATGTGTCCAATTCAAAAATAGAGCTGCCTTTCACGACAACCGAAAAATCGCCGGTGGCCACTTTATTGGTGGCTTTCATCATATCCCGGATGGGTTTGACGGAACGCCTGCTCAGTAACGTGGCGATCACAACACCGAAAAACACGAAAATATAGATCATTATATAAAGCGGTATATAGGGATTGGATTCCGTATTAAAGTCAATAATGCCAACCCGTTTCAGTATAAAGGCAAGTAATCCCGCTGATAGCAAGGATAATAATATAACCAGAAAAACCAATGCCACCAAGGAAAGAGCGAGACTGATTTTTTTTGAACTCCGCTTTTGGATCGGGTTCATACGCGCCTCACCGCTTTATACCCCAAACCGCGAACCGTCACGATCTCGAAGTCGGGGTTGTTTCTGAATTTATCGCGCAATCTGTTGATGTGAACGTTCAAGGAGTGCTCATCCGTTTCTGTTTCCAGGCCCCAGACTTCATCTATCAATTGAAGGCGGGTAAAAATCATATTGGGATAGCTCATCAGCTTAAAAAGCAAATAAAACTCTTTTTTTGGCAGCTCGGTTTGCGCAGCTCCTCGCGTGACCGTGAGGGAATGGTAGTCCAAAGCGGTTCCGCCTATCACAATTTTGTGCTCACTGGTTATTTGTGCTCTGCGCAGAAGCGCTTTGATACGAAATAGCAGCTCCTGTTCATCGAACGGCTTAGTCATGTAATCGTCTGTACCCGCGAGGAAGCCTTTATGTTTGTCTGTAGATTCTTGATTGGCGCTCACCATCAGGACAGGTATATTTTCTCCAACCCCGCGTAATTCCTCGCATAATTGATAGCCGCCCATCCCGGGCATCATTACGTCCAGAACAATTAAATCATAACGCTGCATCTCCATCATTCTCAGCGCGATATGGCCATCTTTTGCGACATAAGCGTTATAGCCTCCGCGCTTCAGGACCGCGCACATCAGCTTTTGGGTATTGACATCATCTTCGACGACTAAAATATCAAACATCGCGTTCACCCCCATTTGTATTATACCCTCCGAAAGATCAACTCAAGATCAACAAAATTCGACGCAAAATTGATGTTCAGTTTAGGTTCGAGGCTTAGAGTACAGGAAGCTTCAGAACTATTAAACTGAAAAAAGGAGCTGTTACGCAATGGCAATAGCAATAAAAAGGACCTCCGCCGCGATACAAATAGCGGGTGTCAGCAAAAGCTTCGGCGAATTTCATGCCGTCAATAACCTTTCGCTTGAAGTGAAAAGCGGGGAAATATTCGGGTTTCTTGGTTTGAACGGGGCTGGTAAGACAACGACGATCAAAATGCTCCTTTCCCTGTTAAAGCCTTCCTCCGGCAACATCTATATGCTGGGAAGCAAGATTGAGCTCGGAAACCATAAGCTGTGGAACAAGGTAGGGTATATGGAAGAAGCAACCTACTATCCAGGGCTTACTGTAATGGAAAACCTTGATATTTCACGTCGGATGCAGCGGATACCCGACCGTCGTTCAATTGATCAAGTCATTCACAAGCTTGGATTGGAAGCTTATAAAAACAAGAAGGCTAAAAACCTTTCTTTGGGAAACAAGCAGAGGTTGGGGCTGGCAAAGGCGATGATCCATAACCCGGAGGTTCTGATACTGGACGAGCCCATCAATGGGCTTGATCCGGCCGGTATTGTAGAAATAAGGGGGTTGCTCTTGAATTTATCGCAGAACTTCGGTGTCACCATATTCATTTCAAGTCATCTATTGGAGGAGCTTGCTAAGCTGGTGGACCAGATCGGGATTATTCATAAGGGGCAGTTGGTTCAGGAAATGGATATGGATCGATTACATCATTCGCTGAAAAAAAGTCTGATCCTAAATGGCCGTAATAAAAGCGCCATCAAGAGTATTCTGTCGGAACATCGATACGAATATGAGGAAACTGCGGACGGATGCCTGACATTGACGGAAGATCGCGCGGTTGGACAGCCCGACAAATTGGCCGAGTTGTTAGTATGCGCTAATCAGCCGCCAACGCGACTGCAAGTAGTTGCCGAAGACCTGGAAGCTTATTTTCTCCGGACCATTCAAACAACGAGGGGGATGCACTAATGGGAATAAGTTCGATTATTTACTGCGAAGCGCGTAAAATATGGCTTTCCAATGTTTTTTGGGTGGTATTGGCTATATTTACTTTGATGCCTTTAATGATTGGGTTTGTAACCTATTCCGACAGCTCCAGCGCCGATTGGGATTCCTATCTGACTGACCTGCTCGGCTCGATTTCCGCCTTGTTGGTTATTGGTTTTTCTTTTACCGCTAGCTGGGTTTTCGGGAGAGAGTACACGGATAAAACCATCAAGGAAGTGCTTTTAAAGCCGGTTTCCAAATTATATACGGTGTCTTCAAAATTCATCGTAATTATAATTTGGGATGTGCTGTTGGTCATATTTTCATTCTTGGTAGTTGCGATCACGGGCGCATTCATTGGGATTAGTGACGGATCGATCTCTCTGCTTATAAACAGTTTTTTTACACTTATTTCAACATCGTTATTGATTGTCGCGGTCAGCACAACTAGCGCTTTGCTTGCTAACGTCAGTAAAGGCTATTTGGCTCCAATTGGACTGGCCTTTATTATTGTAATCCTGTCCAGTCTTGTCGTGCAGCTGGGGATTGCTGCGTATTTCCCTTGGACAATACCAGCTTTATTTCTGAAAAATGGAACTTTGGGTTTTAGCAGTATCATAGTTATTGCTTCCACAGGAATAGCCGGGTTTGCCGGAACGGTTGCATGGTGGAGATTTGCTGAACAACAATGATATTTGTGGCGAAGGGACCTAAGTGATTAGGTGTCCTAGAATTTCGCCCTATTTATGCTACGTTGAACCGTATCATAAATAGGGCGAAACTTTTTCGAGAAGCCTTGCGAAGCATAATAATAGTGCTCGCTGGTGGATGTCCATTATTGCAAAGGGGTGTAATTGTAGAGCTTGTCCCAATTTGGTGTAGCCATGTTACCTCTTTTCTTTAAGTCGGAAAAAGCTTGGTCCAACGCAGTCATTTCGTTGGCAGATACTGCCTTATCGCTTAGTATGATTCTGCCGATGGGGGTTGATAATATAATCTTCAAAACGGTAAAAAACATCTTGCGGTATTTTTGGACTAACTGTTGTTGATTCGCAGGCGCAATTGTGTAACCATTTTTTATCAACACTTGATGGCCTTCATCTATTGCGTCAATGACGTAGTTAAGCAGCCTTTTGTCCCTGGCCGCTTTGCGCAGATTCCCATTATACGAGACGGCTATGCGATTCAAAGGCAAGATCATAACGAAGTGACTTTTCAGCCATTCATCCATATTTGTAAAGGTGGTCGTTTTATACCTTGTGTTCTTTAGAGCTTGGTCAATGATCGATCTCCAATGTAGCTGCTCTCCCAGGCCGCCGAAAACCAAGGTCACCTTTGGACCGCGCAAGCAGTTTACCCGACCGTTCTCTCTCCATCCGGCAAGCGTCTGAAAAGCAAAGGCAACCTTTTTCTCTGCAGGGCTATTAGATTGCAAATAATGCCGCATTTCAATAGGACTTGCATTATTGCCCATAATAATAATATGTTTGCTTTGATTCGCTGCAAGGGCAGGAAGGACTGCCTCGAAATCCGGATATTTCATCACTACGAAGATGAGATCATAAACATCCTCCGGCTGTAATTCACGAATCACGTTTACTTTATCGACCGTTGTTCGGAGCTGTAAATAATGGCGGATCACATTACCGTTCTGCTGTAACTCATCTGCCCGCCGTCCTCTGGCTAACATTGTGACTTCGTTGCCCCCGTGCACTAATTCGTGAGCTAAATAACTTCCCAAAACCCCTGCTCCGTAGACCAATATTCTCATATTATTCCTCCATTTTGGTTATTTCGCAATAAAAAGTTTTTAAATATCAAGGTGCAATATTTAAAAATATTTTATTTGATTTTATCTCCGATCAGAATGGTTCGTCAATATTTTTTTAAATTTGTGACCATTAAATTTAAAAACCTTTCGAATTGTGCTACATTGATTGTAGTTAGGATGCGGGTTGGAGGAATGTGTAATGAATAAATTCGAAATAAGGACTCAGAAAAAGAAGACGGCAGTTGTTAATGCGGCATTAAAGCTCTTTAAAGAAAAAGGTTTCGTTCATGTCAGCATAAAGGATATTGCCGCTGAGTCCGGCGTATCATCCGTATCGCTGTATAACTATTTCGAAAGCAAAGAAGGGATTGTCAAGGAATGCGCAAACGTTTTGATGCAAAATACCCTTCATATGGCCGAAGAGATCATGAACCAAGACATCGATTTCAAGGATAAAATCGTTCAAATCATGGATATTTGCGCCGATCAGGACTATCAATTGCTTGGTTCGCCTGGCGCCGTAAAGGACCATGTGTTATCAAGTCTCTATAGTGAAAATACGAATAAAATTAGAATTCAAATGCTTCAAGAGCTTATTGAGCTTGCGAAAAAGGAAGGAGCGATTCACTCTTCAGTTTCTCTAGAGACTGTTCTTGAATTGTTAAATGTGATTGGAACCATTCAATTAACTTGGGCAAAGTCAGGAAACTATAAAGAAAAGATGGCTGAGATGAACCGTCTGTTGTTATTCGGGTTGATTGGCAATGGTTAATGATTGATGTGTGAGTGGGATGAGGTTATTTATGGATCGCTAGAGATTCCATAACAAAATTGAAAATTCAGATATAACACAGTCAAATAATTGATCTATCTAAGAAAGAGCGAGACGACAGGCTTGGCCAAAATACTAGCCGGTGGCGGCGAATATAAAGGATAATTGACAACATTTTCCGAATAGATTGTGTTGGTTTTGTAAGCCATAAAATACATCAGCGGGAGAGAATCCCGTTATGAAGTACGCGCATCGTTCTGAAGGAGGAGTAAAGAAATGTCGTTTCCATTTACTGAGATGCCCAAGATAACTACCGCCCGCTTCGTGCTGCGGCCGATTGAGCGCCGCGACGCTGGCGACATGGCGGCGCTGTATGCGGACGAGGAGGTCGTACGATATACGCCGCTCGAACCGTACGTGACCATCGAAGACGGCATGAAGGCTGTAGAATGGTGCACAAACATTTTCACCGAAGGAACCGGAATCAGATGGGGGATCGAAAATCCTTCGTCCGGCACCATTATCGGCACATGCGGATACTTGAACTACGAGCCCGGGCACCGGCGCATCGAGCTGGGGTACGATCTAGCTAAGCGTTATTGGGGACAAGGCATTATGACCGAAGTCGCCGAAGCGGTGATCGATTTCGGCTTCCGCAATCTGGGCGTCAACCGGATCGAAGCCAAAATTATTCCAGATAACGAGGCCTCGGGCCATCTTCTCATCAAGCTTGGCTTCCAGTACGAAGGCAAGCTTCGGCAGCATGAATTCGAGAAAGGCCGGTTCATCGACATTGCCGTCTACTCTATTTTGCGGGAAAAACTGCTTGCGGCGGAGATACGCTGCGTATTGCCCGACTGAATCAAACGTCTCCAACACATATTGACAAAACAGGAAGTGTTCCTTGGCAAGCTGCAGCGCCGTGCCATCTATCGTAGAGCTTAAATCAATCTCCATCTTTTGAGTCGGAGTTAGAAATTCTAAAAGAGAAATATGACAAGTTTGAATGGTATAGTACTTCAGAGCCAATCAAAGAAACGTTAATATTTTTCAGCAATTTGAAATTGGAACTTCAAGATTTGGATAGAGTAATTGAACTGTGTTTTGATGGCGGGAATGAAATTTATCACTTAATCCAGCCAGATTGGGATGGTGAAGACGGCCAATTTGATGTTCAATCGGTAATTCTACTGACTCGTGTTTTTATACAGCCTTAAGCATGTTTAGGAGGGTTCGGCTTCGGCAGAGAACCCCCCTGATTTAATTGTTTCCGCATCCACAGCTTTTGTCCGCTCTCGGTTTATTATTGGAACATGGCGCTAATGTTTGTGCCAAAATTGAAGGTGGTAATGATGCTCTATCACATTTGCTGAAATCGCCTCCTTTTCGATATAATGGTACGTAAAACATGGAAATTGCGAATGGAGAGTCGTTAAGATGCTGCTGGTATATCAGGGGAAAACTAAAGATGTATTCGCCCTAGGAAGTGGAAATTACTTGCTGAAATTTAAAGATGATGTTACCGGAGAAAACGGCGTTTTTGACCCTGGCGCGAATACGGTTGGCTTGGTGATGGAAGGCGCAGGCCGAGCAGGGCTAAGCTTAACCAAATACTTTTTTGAAAAATTAGCGGAAGCGGGAATCCCTACACATTATATCGATGCCAATATCGAAGAAGCCACGATGACGGTTAGACCAGCTTCTGTGTTCGGCAAAGGCGTTGAAGTGATTTGCCGTTACAGAGCAATGGGGAGTTTTCTACGTCGTTATGGCATGTATGCGCAAGAAGGGCAGCCTTTAGACGCATTTGTTGAAGTAACGCTAAAAGACGATGAGCGGCAAGATCCTCCAATCAGCGAAGATGCGCTCGACATGCTTGGCATCCTCTCCACGGAAGAATACCGTACCTTAAAACAACTTACTAAGCAAATCGGTCAAATCGTAAAAAATGAACTTGCACAAAAAGGAATCGAACTGTACGATATCAAATTCGAATTCGGTCGAGTCGATCAAGACGGGAAAATTGTATTGATCGATGAAATTTCCGGCGGGAATATGAGAGCCTACAAAGACGGTCAATATATTGAACCGTTGGAATTAGAGAAAATCATGCTTTCGAACAAATAATACATACTAACACTGAAATGGTATGTCAATATAGACAAATCTTTTGCAAGGGGGCCTTCGTGCTCCTTTTTGTGTTGATAACGGCCCAATGGAATCCTTCTGGGGAACTTTGAAATGCGAGAAGTATTATTTGCCTATCTACCAAACCTTTGTGCAATTGAAGGGCGACATTGAAGACAACATTCACTTTTACAATTACGAACGTTTGCAAGCTAAATTAAACGACCTTAGTCCAATGGAATTCAGGACTAAGGCCGCATAACTGATTTTTATTTTTTGTACTGTCTACTTGACGGGGTGCAGTTCAAATAAGGGAAAGCCTCTTCCGCTTTTGCTGACAGCGTTACTTCGTCTTATTTTGCACTTTAGGTTTTCCTTGATCACTCGGATCATTAGATCGTGAAGGGCTACTCTTTGGTGTGTTTTTTTCGGGATTGGACTTCGTGCTCACTTTATCTTTCACCTCCTGTGTTATCCATAAAAGTATTTCACCAAACTGATATCCTTATTAGAATAATGCGACCAACTAAAGTTCGAAGAAGACGGTTTTGAAGTTGAGCCTCCACAACATGCACATGGATATACGTTCTATGAAGCAGCACCTGGAGGGTTTACAGTTGAAGTTCTGTGTTAAAAATTGTCCACGAGAACATTAGTTCTGATATGCAGAGAAAAAAGGAGAAATGTAGCATGGGGGTTTCTGTTTATTACACTTGTATGAGAAACCATAACCTTACCAACAGTGAGGAGCAAGAGATAATGGCCATCATTGATAAATGCAATGCGGGTTTTGAAATGAAGGATATCGGAGAAACATTTTGTGTTTATGACTATGATCAGGATGAACCAACAGTGATCTTTGCAGGTTCAACAAAGCTACCCTTTTCAGATGATTTTGAAGATACATTGCATGCGCTGTTTTATTGGTTGACCTGTTTGACGGATATCAGAAGAAGTATTTCTAATGGGGATTGGCATGTGCATCTAGATGATACGGATGCCATCTGGGATGAGGAAACGGGTTGGCAAATGTCAGAAGATTAGTACGCGTATTCCCAACAAAGTAATGGAAGGATTTTTTTAAGTACATGTGCGAGGAAAATCAAAAATGCTCTAAATAGGGGCAATACCAGCAAGAGAAGGGAGATTCAACCCAAAATTTGATACCTTCGACCTTGCGACTTGTCTGCTCCTGTTAATCATTAGCCTTTGACCACATCTTCGAACCCGCTCTCGAAGCGATGAGCAAAAGGGTGGGGCGTTTTTTCTTTAGTCGTCGATTCAATTCATACGTAAAGTAAACATTGCATAGTTTTGAGATTATGATTTTTCCAATGGTTACACTATGTGGTTTGGTCGAAGTCTCCTTCATGAAAGCGGTAAATCAGCTTCAAGATTCCGTTCAAGCAATGCGCCTACCCTCCACGCCATAAAGGAAGGAGGCTTCCATTCTTGAACCACCATTCCACTACCCCTATGATAGCCGCTCCTAGAAATTGAATATCAACATTCATACCGTCCGTTAATCCTTGGTTGCTCCTTTCGGGCATGTTGTTCTCTTTCTCTAATTCTTGGAGAAAAAACTCAAGCTATTGGTGAGACGATTCGGTATCATTTCCGATACAGGGGAATATAGAGAGGCTTGTAGCTATAACAGAGCTTTAGAGATTAATAATGAAGGAACTTCACATTCGACACTGAAAGTTTTATTGAATAAGAATGAAGGCACACTTATGTTCCTTGATTCTCATTTTAAAGCAGAAGTCGTTTCTACGTACGGAAATACAGCAATAGGTGCATCAGAGACGGTACTAGACATTGCCAAAACGATAACGGCATTTGAACGTATCATTCCTCAGCTTGGAATGAACTACGCTTTATCTCAAGCACAGATCGCTTTGCTCCGTTTAGGATGGGGATCAGAAGACTTGAAACTAAACGACAGCTTATTAAAACACTGGATTAGTGATGTTACCGCAAAGCTGGTGCCTACAAGGAGAATGCCCAGCGAAACCACGATTTTATATTTTATGAAGGCGACTTTAGCGGATGGTTCTGAGGTTAATGGGTTGTGGCCTAATACATTATCAGCCGACTTATTTTACAACCTCGAAAGCGGTCGTGTAGAAAAGTATGTTTCCGAGCATGAACATTACTTGGAACTGAAAGCTGGGAAAAGATTTACTATTGCGGCTACGGTGGATGGTGGTGTATCCGTCAGAGCTGTTTCGGACAATACTGCCGATACGCATCCTATCCTGCATTTCTATAACGATACCGAAAGTTTGGATAAAGGTTTACTATTAGCAGGTGCAGACCGCACAGTTTCTTTACTTGGTCAGATAAGCAATACCGCCAGCTCTTATAAAACCGTGCATGTGAGAGCCCCTAGAGGCAAGGAATTTAGAATTGTCATGTGGGGATCAAATAATTTTGATGTTTATTTAGTGGAAACAGGACAAGGTGGGGTATATACAATAAATGATACTTTGAGCAGTTAATGGCTTCGGTTTTATAATTGATATCCAACAAAAGACTGTAAAGTGTTCATTTGAAGGCACCTAATTGGGTGCCTTTTGATTTCGCTCTAAAGTTGATACGGGAAACCGGATTTTAAAGGGGAATAAAAAATAATTCGCTGAATATGTTGTTATTAATTGCTGATTCATAATATAACAAACAACTAAGCTTTTAGAGTACTTGAATCTTCTTGTACAAATTAAAATAAAGGAGGATATACCATGAATGCTTAATCGTAAATCTGATTGCAGCAATGAATGATATCACTGCAAGATCCTGTTCAAGCTTCACTTTAAGTACGGCTCGTCTCAGGATAAGTCGCAGATAAATAAAATATATGGAGGTTTTAAAATGACAATTAAGAAGTTTTCATTTAAAGCTCTATCGCTTATGTTAGTCTTTGCATTTATCCTATCCACATTTTACGTGATCTCGCCGGTAAGTGCAGCCGCTAGAGGAGCATGGGCTCCAAATACTGCATATGCAATAAATGATACAGTGACATATAGTGGAAGCACTTACACCTGTCTTCAGGCACATACTTCCCTTGTAGGTTGGGAACCATCCAATGTTCCTGCTTTATGGCAGAAAGGTGGTGGCGGCGGAACTACACCACCACCACCACCACCAAACGGAGTGACATTCTATGCAGATATAAACTATGGCGGGACAGCAATAACACTTGGGGTAGGCAATTATACACTGTCTCAGTTGAACGCAAGAGGAATTCCGAATGACTGGATGTCCTCTCTCAGGGTACCAAGCGGCTGGACTGTTGAAGTATATCAGAATGATCATTTTGGAGGAACAAAATGGACCTATACTTCAAGCTCTTCCTGGGTTGGCAATACAGTCAATGACAAAATGTCGTCGGTTAAGATTTATACTGGTTCACCAACTCCATCAGTCACAAAGCCTTCCGAAGTTCCAAGCCACATATGGACCTATACAATGAATGCGGACAATAAATTTGGTAAAGGCGGAGATTTTGCTTTATTGCTGAGTGCTGTTATCAAAAAAGAAAGCAGCTTTGGAGCAGGCTTACCAGGTAGTCCATCAGCCGGCGACGGATTGATGCAGGTAGAACCAAACACACGTAATGCTTATTTATCTCAATTCAGTTCAACATTTGGCCGTGCATATAATCACAGCAGTGAACAAGATCAGGTGTACTTGGGAGCACTGATTTTAAATGAAAAAATAGTTAGATTCGGCAACATCTATAACGGCTTATTGCGCTATAACGGAGGAGATAACTGGTATCCGGGAGCAACAGATTCCTATGGCCGTCCTATTCTGGCCAATCAATATGCAGATTCAGTTTACGCAACATATAAGGGCTATGGAGGTAAGTATTAAGTAGAATAGGGGAATGCCCTGGGAAGACGCCGAGCGAATCGGCGTCTTTCTGTTGTTTCCCCAGTGTGAGGCACGGTTAAAGGTGGGCCCGATGGGAAAAACCGATACGGAGAGTGTTGGGCAAGTGTCGCTGAGAGAATGGGCGGAACAGGTAATTGGTCAACCGATGTTTCGCAATTGCGTCCATTCCATTTGTCCCAGATTTTGATAGTCAAATCCCTCTATATAGCATCTTTGAATTAGCTTAATAATGAAAGAATGCAGGGAAAGGTATGTATGGTATTGAATAATAAAACTAACTTATGAAATTGGGGTGTGGACTGTGGGGGATATTAAGCTGTTCAAATTGGGCGATGGAGGAGTTACTGAGCTGGAGGGTAAATCTGTTGCAGTTGAAAAAACGCTTCAGACCCTAATAGAACGGCATTTAGAAGCTATGTTGGGTATCCGGTTCTTGGCTACTGAATATTCAACTGGTAAAACACATAGTGGACGAATAGATACTTTAGGAATAGATGAAAATAATGCTCCAGTAATTATTGAATATAAACGGTCGACAAATGAAAATGTTATAAATCAAGGGTTGTATTACCTTGACTGGCTGCTTGATCATAAAGCGGAATTAACCCTACTTGTCATGAAAAAGTATGGAATTGACGTAGCTGAAAATATCAATTGGTCATCTCCGCGACTGTTATGCATTGCAGGAGGATTCACGAAGTATGATATGCATGCTGTTCAGCAAATCAATAGGAATATTGAGTTGTACAGCTACAAGCAATTTAGTGAAGAATTACTATTGCTAGATTTGGTGAATGCTACAACTGCTCAGAACATAGAAACGGATGAAGTACAGCGTCCCTCTAATCAAAACAAATCCTCGGAGAAAACGGTGTCAGAGTACTTACAACAGTCTGATTCAGAAATTAAGAATCGATTCGAGTCGATCAAAGCCTTTTTATTGGCTCTTGGAGACGATGTACAGGAAAATGTTTTAAAGCAATACATTGCCTTTCGTAGAATTAAAAACTTTGCATGTATTGAAGTGCACCCTCAAGTAGGAAAAATCACTGTATTTGTTAAAGTGAATCCTGATACTATTGAAATTAAGCCTGGTTTCACAAGAGATGTAAGAAAAATTGGACACTTCGGAACGGGGGATTTAGAAATAACAATTTCTAACGATGAACATTTTGAAAGGGCAAAATCACTTTTAATAAAGAGCTATGAAATGAGTTAATCGGAGTTGGAGGCTTTTTGTAAATTCTTGTGTTTGAGCAGGAATCACACATTTGTGGTTCTGCTAATGAATCCAATGAAGAGGACATAAAGTGCACCTCCTAAATTAACTCTATAGAGTTATTATATAACCACATAAGGATAAAAGTAAAGTTTATTTTTAACTATATAAGGTTAGATGGTCACTTTCCATTGATGATAATACAACCTCAACGCTAATATAGTGATATGGAGGAACTAAGATGACTAGAATTAAGTGCAATATAAGAGAGCTTATGGCCAAGCATCGCATAGATGATATCACTGAGTTAATGGAGAAATCGGGATTAAGTCGAAACTCAATTAATAAGCTCTATAGAGAAACGAATATAGAAACAACAAAGCTGGAGACCTTGTTTAAACTATGCGACACATTTAACTGTCAGCTCTCCGACTTGATTGAGTATATACCGAGTAATCAGAACTCAAAATAAAAAGACAAAATCAAATGGGCCATCCGCTAAGGATGGCCCAACTTTGATTGACTGGCGGGCAAGTGAAAATGGAACTGCTGGTGAAAATAAAAACTACGGATACCCAAATGGGTACCCGTAGTTTTCGGATCAAATGATTTCAGTATTATTGGCAGCAACCGACTTGGTACCATGTCACGCCGTTATTATCCGACTTATACGCTGCTCTGGATGCTGGGCAAGCTCCGAATGCACATTTGTACATAGATTTCACCTCCTTTCATAAGGTCGACGACTATTGGTACCATTCCGCTTGGGTACGGAACATGTTGGCATACTCCCCGTCTAATGTCATTAACTCTTCATGGCTTCCCTGCTCAACCAGCCGGCCGTCCTTTAGGACGAGAATTCGGTCAGCCGCCCGGCAAATACCCAATCGATGCGAAATGAAGAAAGTGGTCTTACCTTTGGTTAACTGAGCGATATGCTCGAACAGCTGTGCTTCCGCCATCGGGTCCAAAGCCGAGGTTGGCTCGTCCAGCACGATCATATCAGAGTCGCGGAAAAAGGCTCGGCTAATCGCGATTTTCTGCCATTGACCATGGGACAACTCATGCCCGCCAAAAAATTTATGTCCCAGTTCGGTATCGAATCCTTCCGATAGCTCATGGAAGAAATCGTCTACGCCCGATTTTGCGGCTGCTACCTGCAACCGGGTCTCCTCTTGCATCCATTCAACATGACCTACCCCGATATTTTCACGCAGAGTAAGCTGATATTGCGCGAAATCTTGAAAAATAGCGGTTACGTGCTCACGGAATTCATTCGTATTCATTTGGTTCAGTGGAATGCCGTTGTAGGCTATCGTGCCAGCGGTAGGCTGGTAGAGCCCAAGCAAACATTTGGCAAGGGTGCTTTTTCCGGCACCATTCTCGCCTACGATAGCGATTTTCTCTCCTTTGCTCACATCAAACGAAATATCTCGCAGAATCGTTCTTCCGTTCATTGGATACACGAATTCGAGATTGTTCACCGAAATGCCATGCTCCAAAGAGGCAGGGAACGGTAACTTAGGTGTGTCGTCAGTCTCCTCCTCTTTCATCGCAAGAAACCGGAACAAATCGTGGGTATATAAGGCTTGCTCATAGATTCCGGCGATGTATACGGCCATCGTTTTTAAATTCGTTTGAACAGTGAATATGGTTTGAATCAATGCTATAAAACTAGCAATGGTCATGGCCCCGGCAGCCGCCAATGTGAGCAAGAAACCGCTTATCAGTGCTACCACAACGAGCAGAAACCCATTAACAGCGACCTTGAACATGGACATTTTTCGTTCCAGATCGATTTGCTCTTGACCATTCTGCCTGGTGTACTTCCGCCATTGATGAATGAAATAATCGGCTAAGCCAAAAATACGGACTTCCTTTGCCCATTGCCGTTCGGTTAGCAACGAGGAGAAATAGATCGATCTTCTTCGGACCGGCGTTTGATTCACGAACTGGGATACCTTAAAGCTGCTTTCCTTAATGTCTATATATAAGGATGGGAAAATCAACAGCAGAATTCCGAACGCCAGCAGCCAGTGAAAGCCCAGCAATACAACGACAAAGCCGGCAATGGTAATCAGGTTTTTAGCAATTTGCAGAAAGGACTGGAAAAATTGCATCCCCCGGTACTCTAAGCCCGTTGACACTCTTTGCAGCAGATCGAAAAATTCATGGTTTTCAAAATGAAGCAGGGATAGCCGGGAAGATTTCTGATTCACTTCTTGGCCGAAATGCAGCAGGGCGACCAGCTTTATTTTGTTTACCAGGAAATCAACATACACTTCCAGCACCAATTGCAACAAGAACAGGAGCAGCTGGTACAGCAGAATGGTGAAAGCAGGTCCAAATTGCGATGACCCTTCCTGAATCACCTGTTCGGCTCGATTCACCAATTCAATGGTCACATAGACTTGCAGAACGGGAATGATGGCGGTAGAAATCTGGGCAACGCTTAAAAAGATCATGTTGGCTGGTGTCAGCTTGAACAAAATGCGAATCATCCGGAACATCATCTGCAGCGATAATCGGGTTTGCTCCGCAATACTCTTCAAGGAAGCAGCTTTAAGAAGATTTACCATGCTCTTTTTAAGCGGACTTCATAATCCGCAAGGGTTGAAGCCATAAGATCGAAATCACTTTCTTTATTCAGATGACTTTTAGAAGAAACGAGTCCGTCTTGGTTAACGGCGTAGCCAAATGGGAAAAACTTGGTTTGGAAAAAGTCAGTATCCTCAGGCGTGCAAGCAAGGACAGGCAGATCAAGTTGATTTTTATCGACCGTTTGCTGAATTTGATCTTCCTGATCCGTGAACAACAAGATGTAGATCGAAACATGCGGATTCTGTCGATGGAATCGGAGCAAATTCGGATACATCGCTTCGCAGGACCCGCAAGAAGTCATCGAACAGATAATTAGCGAGTTTTTAAAATCAGGTACGGAACCACTCAACGTTAACCGCCCGTCATTCGGAAAGGGCGCTCCTGTTGGCAAGCCTAGGCCTTCCAGTTCATCCGAATCACTCTGTAAGGGGGTGTCTTGATGCAGGCTAGCCGGTTTTCTTTTTAAGAGATGAATGCAGGCTACCGTTAAGAGGATGACCAGCGCCCACAATATGACATACGAAACATAGAATATAGCTGACAAGATAAGCCCTCCCTTAATCCGTTTGTGATTGTGAAATAGCGTTGAGTATAATAGGAACAATGAAATATAGGCCCAAAATGCCGGTCCACGAAAGGATGTACAGAATCAAATCTTCCAGCTTTACAGCTGCAAAGGAAACAGGTTGATTGGCAATCGTAATGTAACTATTCATAACGATTAATAGGGCAATCCTCAGTATCGTGCTCCGCCCGAGATAATCGTCCTGCAGCTTCCCAAAGCAGTTGCATTGGATTCGCTCTTTCTTAAGCAACGCTACAAGAATAGCGTAAATAAACGCTCCGATTAAGCCGAATGCAAGGGTTTCCCCAATCCATACGGTTGCACTCGATAACAATAAAACGGCGGTCAGCACTTCGAACAAAGGAACCAACCAAGCGCCTGCTGAACTGAGCGGCTTAGGTATACCGAGAGCCATAAGCGTGCTTTTCAAAGAAGATGGAGAATACAATTTCAGTACGCCAGATAAACCGAAAATAATAGCCAAACCGATTTGAATAAAGCTTGGGACGCTCATCTCAACCTCCCTGAGTGTAGTCATGAGTGGTTTCAACCTAGATTGAATGGCTTGTCTATTCTTCGATTCTCCCCTTTGCTCTCATGGGAGTTGTCTTGTGAATATTGTAATTATTGGAATCGCCTATCACAATGTCGTCTATTACTCTAGTTATGTGCAGAATTACTATAAAATGCATTTTCGAAGCTATGTATACGAGTGGTCGATGGAGAAGGAGATAAGAGAAGTGGGAGCAGATTCAATCACAAACGGGGCTCAGCTTGTATTACATTGCTGAGCCCCGTCCTGTCTGTAATAGAACGTTTTTAAATTGTAATCTTTATTTTGAAAGCTGAATGGAGCCGATCCGTTCATTCAATTCGGACTGTAATTGCAGATGGAGTTTCTCTACGATCGAATAATCTGTGGCCGCTACATAGTAGGCCTTGATTTGGGAATCGATGGCTTCGGCTTCCGCCAGATGGGAGGTGGCCTCTTTCATTTTTGCTGAATATCGAGCTTTAATACCGGCTATTTCGGTGGCATGGGCTTCATCTGTTCCAGGAGTGATAGCCCGTATATACATATCCAAGACCTCATCCCCGTCCCGATCTGGAAAGTATTCATGCGGGGCGGTACTGTCGAAGATAGCTGTTCCAAGCTTCGGGAATATCAGCATATCAAGACTGTTGGGATCAAAGCCGCAATGAAACACTTGGGCTTCAATTCCTTTCGTCTCGGCAGCAGAAGCAAGCTTTTTCAGCAGAGTCGATTTGCCAGATCCCGCCCTTCCTTTGACAAAAATCCGTCTTTCCAGCTGGGCGGTCAAGCTTTGAATGAAATCGAATGCCCCTCTCGGAGTCGCAGCTCCGAAAAACAAGTGACGCGAAGCGGTGGGCGTATCGTTTTCATGACCGGCGTATAATTCTTGAATCAAATCCTGCGCAATCTGGTCGGCCTTCGAGAAATCCATGTTATCGATATAGAATTTTTCCCACTCGTCATGAATCCGCAATGCCGTTGCGAACGTTTCATACGCATCTGAATAGGTTGTCTCAAGCTTGCCTCTAAGATATGCTATCGTTATGTTGTGTTCCGGTAAAATAAGGCTGTTATCAAACGCTTCCCCGAAATGGACGGATACGATTTCACCGGCCCCGCAATCGGAAATCCCCTTACAGACTCGCCCGTCGACAATACCAACCTTCAATTCCGTTAAAATGATGCCATCCAGCTCGTCGGGACGGAGTGGGGAGTGGAAGCATTGCACATGCAAGCCTTTATCCAGCAGGCTATCCGCCAAGCTCCGAATGACTGTCGATTTCCCCGTACCTTGGGGCCCCGTGAGGACGAATATCTTGTTCTGCCCTTCAAATGCGGATGTATACAAGAAATGGGCTCCGTGCGCTGTGTTGCCGTGGGCAAAATAATGAGATGATTTTACTGCCAATCTGAAACACTCCTTTGTACCTATTCCGATTCGCCACAGAATAAGCATGATTGGGATAAGTGCCTATTCATTTGTATATTCCGCATTGTAAAAAGTGGTGTTCGTCATTTCTATAATTTCCCTTATAATCATTATGGGAGGTGTTTGATTATAGTGAATTGGAATCAAGAATTGGTATCAACTAATTGGGAATTTTGGCCTTTTATAGGCATGCTAACGGATAACGGCAGGTTCAAGTAACTGATGAGACGAAGAGGAGGAAACCGAAATGAAGACGATCAAGCGCATGATGGACCACATGTACTGGGCGGACAGACGCATCTTGGACGCGCTCGAGGAGAGTGAGACGAAGAATAAGGACATTCTGAAGCTGGTCCGGCACGTCGCGGTCGCGGAACGAGTCTGGATGTCCCGATTGCAGGGCATGGGCAGCGCGCAATATTCGTTGTGGGAGGAGGCGGAAGAACTGGCACCGGTCCGGACGATGTTCGAAGAAAACGCCGAGCAATATCGCGTCTATATCGAAGGGCTCGAGGAATCCGGATTGGACGAGATGATCGACTATGCGAACCAAAGCGGTGGGGCGTTCCGAACGTCCGTCCGGGACATCCTGTTGCAGGTCCTCCTTCATGGGCAGTATCACCGGGGACAGATCAACCGGGCACTTCGGATCGAATCGGCAGAGCCTGTCCAAGTCGATTACATCACGTTCGCGAGGCTCTAACAGGCTTAATAATCATCATTACTCCGAATGGGATTGGCATTGAACGAACATAGAACGATAGTTGAATCATCAATCATAAAGCCGCCGATAACTTCAGCACCTTTCTGTGTAGATTTATGAAAAAAGAATCGGATATTGAAAGGTTCGTAACGTTGCGCCTGCCGTTGAGAGATTATACGTATTAATAAAGAAATGCTTGAATAAAACGAAAAACCACCAACACCTTTTCAGGAGGATATTGGTGGTTTTAGTTTAGCTGGAAGTAGTTTGGGTCAGTACTTCTGCAGGCTGCAATTTGTTCCGCAAAACATACAGCATGATGGCACCAACAAGGAATGCGACGGCATCCGCAATGACGAGCGACCAAATCACCCCGTGGAATCCGTTCATTTGATTGGCGATGAACAACACAGGAATCAAAGTAGCTCCTTGAATAATTGACATAATAAATGCGGCAGTTCCTTGCCCTGTTGCTTGGAAGATCCCGATAAACAATGTGGTCATTCCTGTAATGAACAAGGATAAGAATGTCACATGTAGAATGTAGCTGCCCATTTCAATTAATTGAGGGTCAGTTGTAAATAGACCAATCAAGTGGTCGGAAATCAAATAGACGATGATGCCAAATACGACTGCTAACGCCACAATCGCTTTGATCGTAAATCCAATGGTATTCTTCATACGTAATTTATTCGCTGTAAAAGAGAAAGCGATCAACGGCACGACTCCCTCGCATAAGCCCATCAGAATAAACTCAGGGAATTGCAATAAACGTGATGAAATTCCGTAAGCCGCAACGGCCTGATCCCCATACTCGACAAGAAAATGGTTAAGGATGAGCGACATGGCACCCAAGAAGATACTCATGACAAAGACGGGAACTCCGATTTTGAACACATTGCCCAGAATGTTCTTGGTTGCCTTGAACCATTTTATGGAGATGGTTAAGAATTGGCTTTTATGTCTCATATGGAAGGCGTAGAAAACACTCGCAACCAAGTTAGAAATGACCGTGGCGGACGCAACGCCAATTACGCTCCAATGGAAGACGAAGATGACAAGCGCATCGAGAATAATATTCACGACAACGCTGAGAATCATACCGATCATCGACGTGACTGCTGCACCCTCCGAGCGAACGATATTCTCCAGCGTGAAGAATAGAACGACGAATGGCGAGCCCAAAAGCATAACCGTGACATAGTCTTTCGTGAATCCGAAGGAGTCAGAAGTTGCCCCTAAGCCATGAACGATTGGATCGATCAACGGGAGGCCGACGGCCATCACAATAAGACCGAGAACCAAACTGCTGTAAAAGGCGAATGATGACACATGCTTTGCAACATTATATTGTTTCTCCCCAAGCAAACGAGAGATAAATGTACCGCTGCCAATGCCAATTAAGTTTCCTAGTGCCATAATGGCCGCGAATAACGGCAAGGTTAGTGCAAGTGCGGTTAACATGGCTGTATTACCTAGTGTACCAAGGAAAAAGGCATTCAAGATGGAATAGATGACACTCATTGACGTGCCTAGCATCATCGGTACAGCGAAGTGGGCTACGGCTTTTGCGACCGGAGCTTTTTCAAAGTAATGAAGGTTTTCTGCATCCATGCGGGTCACTTCTTTCTTCATTTTGTTTTATCTAACGGTGTTAGATTGAACCTTACAGTGTTAGATGATATCATGAACCTATGAACCTGTAAACAACAATCTTACACTGTTAGATAAAAGGGCGGATACGGATGAAAAAACAGCAGCCTCAGATTTCGGAGGAAATGATTCTAGAAGCTTCTTGGGAGCTTCTGGGGGAGGAAGGAATAGAGAAATTCAGTATGAGACGATTGGCCGATCGGCTGGGAATTCAGGCTCCCTCTCTATACTGGTACTTCAAGAGCAAGCAAGATCTCTACCAGCGTCTGGCCAACCAGGTATCGAAAATGATTGTGGAGGAGTTCCACTCCGATGGGGACTGGAAGGAGCAGTTGGCAGGGCTTGCGGAGACGGTACGGCGTGTGCTTTGCCGGTACCCCTGCTCCACGCAGCTTATGATGATGACGCTGCCCCACGAGCCGGATTATATCCGGTTCACCAACCGTACGCTGCTCTGCGTGGAATCGACTCCACTTGAGCAGGATCAGAAATTTCAGGCGGTTCTTACGCTTTTGAATTATGTCTTCTACTTTGTTCTGGACGATTACCAGCATCAGCGCAATGTATCCACTATCCTTAAAGAACAGGGCGTGCTTTCGGGTGAAGAGATGATCCGCCTGCTGGACTCCATGAGCGAGACGGAAGCGGGCCTGTTTCGGAGGATGTTCAATAACGGCTTGTTCGAGCTGATGGGGACCGATGTGGCGTTTGAGTTCGGCTTGAAGCTGATTCTGTCGGGGATTGAGCAGGTGATAAAGGAGCAAGAGAAATAGGATATAAATAGCTGCGCGTCTTGTACTATGGATGTGGGCATTTCCGAAATTCTTGCGCTGTATATCAGGAGACAATCCTAAAGGGGCGAAGTGAAGAATGAAACGTAAGTATGCCGATCTGTCTCATTGGTCAATTAAACCTACGAATAAATATAAACAATTATATAGGAATTAGATTTTAAAGGACAAAGAATACTGTTCTAACATATAGAAGCTTACTCAAAAGCCCTCCATCACTCTGAGGGCTTTTGTTATGGTAACGTACATTTAGCGGCGAGTAGACGAGGATGTATAGTAAATAAATGCAGCCGTCATAAGGGCAGGACTTATTATGGAAGGACCTAACGAGGTTCACGGAGGCACACATTTTCTAGATAAGCAGCAAAGCTCTTGATATTCATCCGCATATGCCGATTATTGCCTTCGAGCTTGCTCATCATGATACCGCCCTCCATGATGGAAAGCGAGAAGGTAGCCAGTTCCTCTATATCGAGGTCTTCTTTAAATTCACCGCTTTGCAAGCCTTGGGAAATGATTTTCTTTTTGGATTCCAGCGTGTCTATTAGGGCTTGCTTGGCTCTTTCACGTAAGCCTGGATGACTGTCGTCGCTATCAATAGCTGTGTTCAGAAGCGGACAACCTCCGATGAAGGGCGGCGCTTCCACTACTTTCTCGTATACGCGCAAATAGGCCAGCAGCTTGCCAGAGGCCGTTTCTTGTTGACTGATTGCTTGAGCAAGCTGGGCTCCTACAATATGGCCGGCATAGCTAAAAGCTTCATATGCAATTTCGTCTTTACTGGAAAAATGGCGGTAGATGCCGCCTTTTTTGATGCCTGTCAACTCTGTTATATCGGATAAGGATGAACCCGAATATCCTTTTTGGTTAAAAAGTTCAGCGGCCTTAGTTATAATAAATTCACGAGTTTTTTCGCCTTTCTCCATCGTCATCCCCCTCATTTAATTCTATTTGTACACGTAGTATATCAAATGAATTTCCACTCTTGCAAAACAATGCATCTATGTTAATATTGAAGATACCGATCGGTATCTTTTTTTGAACGACAGGGGGGATAAGAGTGGGCGCGACATGGTTTAAGGAATCCAAGCATGCTTGGATTGGATTGGGTTCTCTCTGGATTGTTGGATTTATTGGCGCCTTGACCCGATTTAGCATGGCTTTTTTTCAGGTGCAAATATCGGAGGATTTACTGATTAGCAGGGGATTTATTTCAATGGCATGGTCAACCAACTTATTTATAACAGCTATATGCGCGCTTTTGGGAGGCTGGCTTGCCGATCGTTACGGCACAAAGCAGGTGCTTTTTTTAAGTGCAATCCTGAGTACGATAGGCACTGGCGTTGTCTTGTTAGGGAACGATCCTATCGTCTTTTTTATTGGATATGGCGTTATCTCTGGATTAGCTGGCATTGGGGCAACGACGAGCTATATATTGATGTTAGAATGGTTTAAGCATCACCGAGCTAAAGCAATGTCGTTGTTGGCGAGCGCATCCTCTGTAGGGTTAGCGATTATTACGCCAATTTTCGTATCCGTTGGTTGGCTGACTTGGAAGGATGCCTTTATGGCTTCCTTTGCCCTAGGCATTTTTGTGACATTGCCTGTAATTTGGCTAGGAATTAAGAGCCGGCAACAGAAAGGTATGGAGAAACCCCAATCGGATCATTCAATTGCAGTTGAAGAGCCTGATACGCCTCTTACAGTAACTCCATCCTCCAAAAAATTCATTCATCTTCCTATCTTTGTTGTGGTCGCAATTGCGCTTTTCACCTGCGGAGTCAATATGGGATCCGTCGAAATGAATTTAGTAGCCATACATCAGCTGGCAGATGTGTCACCAAGCATGATCGCCCTATCTATGAGCATACTTGGCATTATGGAAATTACAGGATCACTCATTTGCGGCTATTTTCTGGACCGATATAATAAATTAATGATGATGTCTATGTTGTATGGTATACGTATACTGGGCTTTGTTTTCCTCTTTATGCACTTGGGAAGTTCACCTATTGTTTTTGCGATAGCGTTCGGAATGACCTACTTAAGCGCAGTGCCGGGGGGAATTCTTGTCATCAATGAATTTGCAAACGGAAAAGGAAAACATACCGGTATATTGCTGTTCTTCCACCAGGGCGGTGGCATTGCGGGTGCATTAATTGGAGGTTTTTCCTTCGATTATTTCCGGAATTATCAGAATTTGATCCTTGTTGACATCATGATTTGTATCCTTGTCACACTGGGATACTTTGTATTATTCATGACACATAGAAGGGGTCTTAGCATTCAAAATAAGAAGGTTGCAGTAAGCGGGGCACTTTAACTTAGTGTATGAGAAAAGGCAAGCTCTTCACCTAAAAAGGGAAGAGCTTGCCATCGCTATGCTCGGCACTCGTCAGATGTGGAGTGTAAGAGCGGTTCTTATGACTTAACCACAATCAAAACCCTCTTCCAATGAGGGTTTTGATTGTGTATTTATATCATGATAGAAATTCCATTAGCATGTTGCGTTGAACCGTATCGATTTTTTATTGCTACGAGATTAATCCCTTTTCCAAGCATTTCTTTATGGCCTGGTCACGATTGGTGACTGCGCAGTTAGCTAATAGGCCAATATACCCACAGAACGAACGAGGCTTTATAATCATTGACGTATTGTATCAAAGAAAGTCACTATGAAAGGAAAATGCCACCAAGAAAGGTAGAGTGCCAAATGCAAGCCATTCGTCATCGTCACAGAACGAAGTTCATTGTCGTGCTATTGACCCTTCTTATCGCTGGAACCACTGTGCCATCCTTCGTCAATGATGCCTATGCGGATGATTCTTGGCCGACTTCTCCGCCAGCGGCTGTATGCAGCGACTCGAGATTATTAAGCGGTCCAAGCGTTGCTCCCGATGGGGCTGTGATCGTGCCTGCAGGGGACAACAGCAGCTTCAATTTCAATCGGCCGGGGGCGACGTTCTGGTTCGAGACCGGGACTCACACGCTTGCGGATGATATTTATGGTCAGATTATCGCAACAGCCAACACGACCTATATTGGCGCTCCGGGTGCCGTTCTCGATGGCCGGAATATTAATTTGTATGCTTTCACAGGCGACGTGCCGAACGTAACCATCAAGTACCTCACCATCAAAAACTTCGGCCGAGGCAACGACAATCATAATGAAGGCGTTGTTAACCATGACTCCGGCACAGGATGGACTATTCAATATAACACGATTTCCGGCAATGACGGTGCAGGGGTATTTCTAGGCACCGATAATGTAGTCAGCTACAACTGCCTGAAGGACAACGGACAATATGGCTTTAGTATGTTTAAACCGCCGATTGAAGGCGACTCGGCCATTAAAAATATCGTCCTTGATCATAACGAGGTTGCAGGCAACAATACGGATAACTGGGAAGCTCAGTATCCCGGCTGCGGCTGTACGGGTGGGGGCAAGTTTTGGGATGTCAATGGCGCCACGGTCACTAACAATTATATACACGATAACAAAGGAACCGGCTTGTGGGCAGATACGAATAATATCGATTTCCTGATTGAGGGCAATTATATTGATCATAACGACGGCGAGGGCATTTGGTACGAAATTAGTTACAACGCTACGATCCGCAATAACTGGATCAGCCGCAACGCTTGGGTAAGCGGCAATAACAATCAAGGCTCGCCCGGTCCCGCCATTTATCTATCCGAATCCGGCGGCGATTCCCGTCTTGCTTCGACAGTAAGCGGAGCTCCCAAGATCCGCATTTATAACAATTCATTCGTCGATAATTTCTCGGGCGTATCCATCTATGAAAATGCCAACCGATTCTGCAACTCGAACGGCAATACAAGCAAGGGGTACTGTACGCCGTTCGTGACGCCAACGCTTATAGACGCTGAGCAACGCAACTACGATTATCCGAATCCGATCAGCGATACGCATCCTTGCTATACCGACATTGCGGGCGAACCGTACACGACCGACTGCCGCTGGCATGCCAATAATATTGAGGTCTTTGACAACGAGTTTCATTATGATGATCAAGTTGTACCATGTGCAGGCACTTATTGCGGCGTTCAAGCTTTAATTGCAACAGGTGCCGATAATATGCCCTGGTCGCCCTATACCGTTGCCGGTATTCAACATGACGTGATGTTCGAAAACAACAACAGCTTCCATGATAATCAATACTTCGGCGACTGGCGCTTTGCCAAGGGATACGGGGAGACCGTTTCGTTCAACGCATGGAGATCTGCGTCGTTCAACCAAGATGCGAACAGCACGTTCACCGGCGATCCCGACAATGGCGGATCAGCTGGCGGATCGAATGGAGGCACGCCGCCGCCAGCGGCTGCCGCGAACGATCTGGACGCAGACACGGCTGGTCTTGAGGAATCTATCGGACTGTGGCAGAACTGGTATTCCGGGAATATCTCGCAGTCTGCGGAAGAGGCGCATAACGGAACGCACAGTCTTCGCGTCGATATTACCGACCCTTGGGGCTGGGGAGTACAGACCGCCAACTGGCCCGGGTTTGCCACGACAGCGGGAGTGAAGAAAATCAGCTTCTGGGGCAAGCTTGGATCGGGGACCAGCATACAACCCAAGATGATGGTCAAATGGCTGGATGACAGCCATGCTGTTCTGCAAACGAACGAAGTGGTATTGCCTGTGCTGACGACCGCGTGGCAGAATGCCTCTGCAGTGGTCGATGCGCCTGAAGGAGCGGCAACCGCGCTTGTATCGCTTAACGGATTAGGAAACCCGGGAGATTACTTTTACTTGGATGACATGGTCGTAGGCGACGCGCCGAATGCGATTGATGCCGATACAGCCGGCGGCGAAAGCTCGGCCGGTCAGTGGCAATCCTGGTATTCGGCTGCGGTAACGGCATCGACGAACGAAGCACACCGTGGGAGCGGCAGCCTTCAAGCAGACGTAACGGATCCGTGGGGTTGGGGCATACAGACCGCTAATTGGCCCGGATTTGAAGCAAGCGCAGGTAATAAGCGGGTGAGTTATTGGGCCAAGCAAGGTGCCGGTTCTATCTTCGAAGTGACGTTACGAGTGAAATGGGTCGATAGCAGCCAGACGGTTCTGCAAACCGATCTTGTGCCGCTGAGCGGTTTGTCGGCTAACTGGCAGCAGGCTGTCGCTAACATTGCCGCGCCGAACGGAACTGCAAACGTCTATCTTGAGATCTATAACCCGTCAGGAGTCCCGGGTGACAGTCTTTACCTGGATGAGATCGTCATTGCCGACGCGAACTAAGTCGGCAGGAGATTCTCCTTTCATTTGCCCGCTGTCAAAGAGTAGATAGAATTGGTCATGACAGCAAACACATATATCGATAAAGGGCGTCCTACAGCGGCGCCCCTTATATATACGTGAACCGTATCACAAATAGTTTAGTGCTTAACTTGAAAACTCCGAATCCTTATTTTTTAACCACAGGCACCCAAAATTCGCCGTAGAAAGTACCGTCACCGTAATCTTTGCGATAAGTTGCATTTGGACCGCCGATGTATGCATAATCCGTGATTTGGGGCAAAACTTCGCCAAAAGCAAGGTAAGTCAGCTGATCAAACAAAGCTTCCTTCTCCCCGTTTCCTGCGACCACGATGTACTCACTCTCTGGAAACTCGATGATGCGCGTTGCGTCAACCACGGATTTCCCAGCCTCTACTGCGAAATAATTCCACGGTTTGCCTTGATAAACCTCGTTGACCGACCATTCACGATCGTTTTTTGCGGCGTCTTTGAGCTTGTCAAAACGTCCATCAGCCTTGAGTCTGCCCCAAAACTCGGCTTTTTCCTTTTGCAAAGCCGACATGTCTTGGAAGTTCGACCGGATTGAGAACCCATATGCGGTCAATGTGAATGATTTTTTGTGTTCAAGCGTGTAATCTGTCATGCGAGCGCTCCTTTATTCGAGAGATTAGCCTTCGACTTTTTTTACACGAAGCCACATTTCGCCGTAAAACTCGCCATTTTCAGCTGCTTTGACGAAGGTGGAGTTACCCGGACCCACGTATTTGTAGTCTGTGATTTGTTGCAACATACCGCCGAAAACTTTGCCTGTGATTTCGTCAGCGAGACAGTCTTTGTCAGCGCCTGTGCCAGGCACGACGAGGTAGTCGCCGGCAAGGAAATCGAGGAAGACCGCGCCTTCCACGTCGAACTCACCCATCACGCCGAAGCCCCGCCAAGCCTTGCCGCTGAGGTTGTAGTTGATTTGATATTCTTGCCCGTCGGCGAGCGCGAGAAGTTCAGCAAGCTTGCCGTTTTCAGTGATTTCAGCTTTTTTCGCTGCAGTTTTTGCCGCATTACCTGCCCAATCGTTGTAGTCCTCTAGTGTAACACCGAAAGCAGTCATTTTGTAGTTTTCTGAGATGGTTTGGATGGAGTAGTTAGTCATTTTATTCGCTCCTTTGAGGTTTTATTTTACAAGATTGATTCTATTGGTCAAATGTATCGAAAAATGATACTATTTATGGACCATGAAAAAAACAGAACGAATTAACCTAATCATGCGCTACATCAATAACCGCGCGCATTTTACAATTGCCGAGATTCAGCGGGAGTTCAAGATTTCCCGCGCGACGGCGATTCGCGACATTAACGAGATTCAGGCGTTGGGTTTTCCGCTGACGACTGAACTTGGGCGCGGTGGTGGCTACCATGTCTTGCAAAACCAGTATCTGCCCGCCGTTCGCTTCACGCCAGAAGAGCTGAAGGCGATTTTTATCAGCTTTATCGCCTCGAAAAATTCGCAACTGCCTTATCTGCAAAATCGCCGCTCTATCACTGAAAAACTGATTGGCATCGCGTCGCAAACCCAGCAAGACGAGCTGATCGAGCTGAATCATATCGTGCTTTTTGAAAATACGAATCCTGCCAATCCGAATCTTCTGGAGCTGGATGATGCGGCGCCTCCGGAGCTGAACCAGCTGATTTCGCTTGCTGTGCGGGATAAGCACTTGCGTTTGACTTATGAGCTGAGTCCTGGCTGGCCGCAGTTGATGGACGTTTTTTTACTGCATATTTTCAACTCGAACGCTCAGTGGCTTGCCGAGGTTTATGATTTTGATAAGGATGAGTTTCATTATTTACCTGTTGAGATGCTACGGGATTCGGCAATTTCCGAGCAGAAGATGAAATGGTCTGAGCAAGAGATTATAAATAAAAAACTGCTTCGCGCACGGGAGTCAAATCTTGTTGTGAAGCTGGATGCGACCGGGATTCGGCGCTTTAAGCGTATGCACCCGCCGGGGATTATTTTGTCCCTTACCGGGATGTTCCAGTCGAGCGGGATTTTTAATGTTCAATTGGATGTGTCCGATGTTGAGGCGCTGGCGTATTACGCGGATTGGCTTTTGTTTTTGGGGAAAGGGGTCGAGTTTGAGCGGATTCCTGATGAACTGCGCATGGTTTTGGAAGAGCGTTTAGTAAAATTAAAATTTCCTTGAATTCTATCCGATCCGGCAACGAACAGGCTCCAAAGGGAAGTATCTGTATGACTCCATCATGAACTTTAGTTATCGAGGACGATTTGGAAATTAATCAGCTTATAATCCGCTAGTCCTCAAATTATTGATGATCAATATACATGGCTTGAACATTTTCCTGATGAAGGACATCATATGTTGACAACCGTAATAAAGGAGTACCATACTTTGATGATCTGTATATAGATGTAATACTGCTGCCCAATAATGAAGTATATATTTTAGATGAGGATGAGCTATTGGCAGCCAAGAATGACAAGGTGATATCAGTAGAACAGTATGACCTAGCCGTTAGGGAAAAAGAGATAATTAGAACGATACTAATGGAAAACAGAAATAGTTTAATTCATAGATGGAAAAGAGATTATCAAACACTCAAAGTAATGATATAGATGAGGAGCAGTGCCATAAGTGACGGCGAAAAATGGGGGTGATTGGTACGCCGGGTAAGGTTGGCAGGCCTGTGGAATGGAAAGGATTTAACCTCTACGACCTTTAGGTTTAGGGGTATTTAGTTTGTTCTGACTAGTATTCCGTCCACTATTTTCTAAGCCGTAGTATAATATGCATTAGTAATTGAGACACGAGGTTTTAACATAGGTACTCATGAAGTTCATGATTAAAATGGTAGCGGATATTCCATAAAGGAGTGAAAGGAATGGAAAACCTAATAAAGAACATCATTTATTCATCCATTCAAAACTTTTTTAAAAATGAAAATGATTTCTTTGATTATACAAGTCAAACAGGCATGACAGAATGGAATTTGACACATCACTTATGCAACGAACTTAGTAAGTATATTTTTTGGTTAAATAATGAAGTGGATGTAGCAAAACGAAATTACGAAAATAAAAGACCGGATATCATTTTTCATAAAAGAAGAACAAATAAATTCAATTTATTGGTCGTTGAGGCTAAGAAAAATTGCAATGATAAACGACAAGATATGAACAAACTTAAAATGAATTGGATGATGAAACCACTTAGTTATCGGTTCGGAGTATATATTAATATTTGGGGTAATCAACAATATGAGGCGATATTGATTAAAAGAAACGGAGAAGAAATACAGATTAACGAAACTAATAGTAAATACATAGCATCTGCAATTATAAAAGACCAATTTAAAGATAGTATCAAAAAAGTCATGGAAGAAATAGGTATAGATCCAAGTCGTGAACCTCTAGAGAAGCTTTTGGAGGAAAAGTTGGACAAAGAAGTTTTGAGGGTATTCTCATTAGAAGAATGGAACATCCGATAACATTATATTCAATCATTGATCTGCTTGGAAGGCCTGTAATCTTTACCAGAATAAGCATGATTGGGATAAGTGCCTATCCATTTATATATTCCTCATTGTAAAAAGTGGTGTTCGTCTTCTCCTACAGCAAAAACACTATAACACTTCCCAATTATTCATTATAATAGAGTGAACGAAGTCAATGATATTTAATGCCATCTTTTATTAGTATCTAGTATCTCCTCGTTGCACCCAATGAGTAAAGTTGCCTACTACGATTTCAAGATTACTACAATTGAGAAACTAGGTGAATATGACATGTTGCTGGAGGAGTTAAACAAAGAACTGGGCAAGTTGAAGGATGATGAAAACTACATCATCAAAATATGTGAAAAAATAAGAGGAACGGAATCTAAAATTGCATTAGAAGCCTACGAAGCAGCTACTAAATTTGCAAGAGAAAATAATATGTTAACCTGTGCTTACCCATGGATCCTTTATAATAAAGGCTGGTTATACTTTGATTCCACAGACTTTAAAGCGGCGACCGCACTTTTTGAAGAGGCTTACCTTATTTTTAAAGAAAATAACAATAACGATGGCCATTTGGCCACTTGCAGCGCTTTTGTAAGCGGTTACTCGGTTCAGCAAAAACTTACGCAAGCTATTGAGCATGGCATGGAAGGCATAGAACTAGCAGAAAAAGTGAGTAACTATGAGCGGCTCACTCAAATCAAAGGGAACCTCGCAGCGCTGTATATGGAAATCGATGAGCATGAAAAGGCAAAAGAGCTATTAGATCAGATTGTAAACATACCACGTGTCTATAGCAATGCTTTTAAAGTGGCCTGTTACACGAATCAAGCAGAATGCTGCAACCATTTGGGCGATTCAGATCAGGCGATCGTGTATATCACGAAGGCGCTGGAGTTAGCAGAAGAATACATTCCCAAAATGGTGCCCAATGTATTAAAGGAAATGGCTCATATTTACGCGACTAAAGGGTGCTACGGTACAGCAGAAGAATACTTCATCAAGAGTGTAGAATTGGCGAAAGCGGGAGGGGCGCAGCTGTATCTTCAAGACGCACTATTGTACTGGGCAGAGCTAGATTTGGTACAAGGCCGCTATAAGGAAACGGTTGATAAGCTGCAACACGTAGAAGAAGAGATAGACAATGCCAAATCCATAAGGAATTTAAATAGAGTTTATTTGAATATGAGCAAAGGCTTTAAAGGACTGGGAAATTATGAACAAGCCTATGCGTATCTAGAAAAACATATGGAATTAGAAAAACAAATGCAGGCTATTCGAAGTGCTGAGAGTATGGAAATGCTGAATCGAAAAAGAGAAGAGGAAGAGGGGAAAATCTACAAGTTTCTGTATAATCAAACGGAAGCATTGAACGGTGTGGGTCAGAATATCCTGTCCAACTTGGACAAGGAAAGTATCTTTACTATTGTTGCGAAAGAAATACAGAATTTGATCCAGGCGGATATTATTCAAATTGGCATTTATAACGAGGAGGAAGGGATTCTTTACAATGAGTTGTCTATCGAAAAGGGACAACGTTTGGTCATAGGGCCTATGTCTATATTAGAGGATAGCTTTTGGGCATATAGTGTCAAGCACAAGCAGGATATCCTTATTCATGATATTGAACAGGAATATAGCCGTTATTTTGAAGATTTTAAGGAATACTTAGAGAAGGTAAGGAAGAAACAGGAGTATGTCGTAGAGACAATACCTTACTCTCTTATATTTGTACCTATCGTTATGCAAGATAAGGTAATAGGTGTGATAAGTACGCAAGCTTATGAGAAAGAGTTTTTTAACTTAAAAGACCTGAGTACATTAAAGACCCTTTCTAATTATCTGGGAATTGGGTTAGAGAATGCTAGACTATATAGGGAAGTTGAATATACATCCAAGTATGATGCATTAACCAAAGTCATTAATCGTAAAGAGTTATTCGAAGAAACAACCCAAATGTATGAGCAGCTTAAAGAAAGCAATAATGCAAATAGAACACTATGTATCCTGATGATTGATGTGGATAATTTTAAGGGGACAAATGATGTTTACGGGCATCAGGAAGGAGATAGGGTGCTAGAGCGTGTGGCAGATCTGATACAAGCTAGTATAGGAGAAAAGGATCGGGTAGGCAGATATGGCGGAGAAGAGTTTATGGTGGCAATTCCCGATGAAACGTTGAAGCAATGTATGCAAAAAGCAGAGAGGATCCGAAAAAATGTGGAGAAGGAAGTGATAACATCAGCTCTAGGAATTTCCATTCCTATTACCGTAAGTATAGGGGGAGCCAACCTAAATACAAAAAAATATCCTTTAGAGCAAATGATTAATTATGCGGATAAAGAATTATTCAAAGCGAAACACTCAGGAAAGAATAACGTATTTGTATATCAAGAAGAAGATATGGGCGTTAGATAGGGCACTCTGATTAGAGTGCCCTTCATCTTGTTTGTTGATAAAGGATGACAATGATTCCGGCAATGGAATAATCAAGCCAAATCCCCTTTAAAGGATTTGGAGGATTAAACCGGTTAAGGCGACACCCTGTTGCGCTCCATCCATGCTGTAGCCCAGTCGACCAACGGTCGTTGTGCTAAGAACCGGACATCGGCGTTTCCGACTTGATGAATCTTCACTTTGCTTTCGTTATCGTATTCCTGCCCCAGTTGAATAAAATCCTCGTCGTCCACGGCTTGCGTCTTGTAAGTAACCCATTCGCGCTTGCCGTTAATCATCATGGCGCTGCTTTCCTCGGAGAACGACTTGCCAGGGAAATTCGCTCTTGTTTCCGCCAAGTGCAGCGACGTGTTTTTGTCGTAGCCGACACCAACCAAAAGCACGTAACCATTTAACTGGTACAGCTTGTCGAGCGGGGAGCCTTCTCCAAAAATATGGCTTAAATCATGATTTTCCGTTAGATATGACGCATGCTTGCCCACTGCCGCTATGGAACGCGCAGGATGGTTGGACCTCTTGGCTCCCGGCCACTTGCGGAACATCTCGGCTACGACACCCATGCCGATTGCCGGGGTAACCTCCTTGTCATAAGCGGGCCAGTGTTCTCTAATGGCAGGCCACCACTCTACGGGCTCCTCCCAGTGCACGCCTGCGGCAGGGTCGAGATTTTTCCACGTTTGGGATGGCATGATCAGGGTTCCCTCTGCTCCGACGATTTCAAGAAGGGATCGAATGAACGTCTCGGCCCCGCCTACAACAAAACCAAGCTTGCTTAACGAAGTATGGACCATAACGGTTTGTCCTTCCATGAGTCCGCAACCTTTGAACTTGTCGATGAGATCTTCTTTGGTAAGGATGGCTCTTGTTTCCTTCGTGATCATAATCGGAATCTCCACCTTGTCATTTTAATATCAAAAATAAAAAAACAACCCGGCTACAAGTAGCGGGGTTGTCTCTAGCCAGTGCTAGCGGAGCAGTGCCCTGAAATTTCATTACTCTCTATATTGTACCAATCCTTCTTCTATGCGGCAATAGCTTTTCCTTTGTTGTAGGGAGGCGGCCTTGTTTAATACAAATGGATTTAAACGGAGCTTCTCTATCTGATATCATGGAGCGGTGCGGTATTCGTAAGATGACAGTTACCCTGCTCTTAACGAACGGAGAGGCTCCGTTAGTGCACGTGAAGGAAAGGAAGAGGATGGTTTGTGAACAAAACCGATCGGATGTTGGCCATCGTCATCGAGTTACAGCGTAAAGGCATGCTGCGTGCTGAGGATTTGGCTGCCCGGTTCGAGACGAGTATCCGCACGATTTACCGTGACATGCAAGCGCTTAGCGAGGCGGGAGTACCTGTGGCGGGTGAGCCGGGCGCAGGTTACTCCCTAATGGAGGGTTACTTCCTCCCTCCGGTCAGCTTCACGGCGGAGGAAGCGGTGTCGCTGCTCATCGGGGCGGACTTCGTCGAATTGAGGCTAGACGCTGAGTACGGCGCGAAGGCCCGTAACTCGCAGGAGAAGATCGAGGCGATTTTGCCGGAGAACGTGCGCGAGGAGACAGCTAGGGTGCGGTCGGTGATCCGGCTTCTGAACGAAAGGGCGGCAAGAACGCGCGGGCAGGAAAAAGAAACGTTCGAGCAGTTGCGCCGGGCGATTCTACAGAAGCGCAGAATCCATTTCCGCTATTCCAAAAACATGCCGGAATCGGATGGAAATCGTCATAGTGAGCGTACGGTTGACCCTTACGGGCTCGTTTTAGCCCAGGGGGCGTGGGTGCTTATCGCGTTCTGCGGACTGAGGCGCGACATTCGACACTTTCGGTTATCCCGCATGAATGAGCTGGTTGTACTGGAAGAATCGTTTGAGTTCCTTCCCGGCTTTCACCTTCAGGACCACAAGTCCGTAGACGATCGTAACGTGATCGTGCGGATGCTGGTCGACTCGGCTGTCGCGGACCGGATTCAGGAAGCGGACAACTTCTATATGGAATCGTTCGAACCAGGAGAGGAAGGCTGGCTGGCAACGTTCCGCGTCCGGCGGATCGAGGAGCTGCTGCAATGGACGCTCGGCTGGGGCGCAGCGGTGCGGGTGCTGGAGCCGGAATCGCTGCGGGAACGAATGTGTGAGGAAATTGAAAAGATGCTTGAACACTACTGACAGACTGGTGTCAGTAGCTTTGTTGTATGCTGGAGCCAGCTTAAGCTAGAAGGAGTTGGATTCGGTAATGGATACGAAGGAAATGTTGTTTAAATTCAAGGAGACGGTCAGCGGCTATATTCAGGGATTGGAGGGGTTCAGCCTTGAGCAGCTACTGTGGAAGCCCGCGGAAGACGAATGGTCGCTCGGTCAGATGCATGTGCATTTGATCCATTCCGCACAGTTCTTGCATTTGCAGAATGTCGCGATGTGCCTGGCGCCGAACGGCAATCCGAAGGTTTCTTCGACGGGAAAGACGAAGCTGGGGGAGGACGTGTTCAGGGCGGGAAGCTTCCCGCCAGATCGCGTCCAGGTCCCCCCATCACCTGGGTACACACCGCCGCAACCGGAAAGTAAGGAACAACTCGTGGATGGGCTGCGCGACACGGTTCGTCAGATGACCGAGATCGAACCGGCGATGGCGGCGCTTGATCCGGTTGTCCAAGCAAATTGGGAATCAGGAAAGGGTACGGCTATTGTGCTCTTGCGAAATACGGTTGTCCATCCGGGCTTCGGCGGATTGAATGCGCTCGAATGGTTCCAACTAATCGACATGCACTATCGCCATCATTTGCTGCAGAGGAAGCGGCTGGATGACGCCTGGAGGGCAGCGCATATGTGAGGTTGGATCGGAGTCGTCTCGGCGTCGCTTGTGCAGCAAGCGGACTGGTTAGTTAAAAAAATCTTTTGTATATCGAACAGCTAGATAGATTCCCGAAGCGAGGAATGCAAGAGAATATTTAAATAAGAAGAAAATTTGCCACATATATTCCTTCGGGAAAAGGATGTCGCACAATACGATTACACTTAACATAATGAGGGAGCCTTTTAAAGAGATGTGCGTGGTTCTTTCGTCTGCCTTACCCATTTTTTTGTGAAAGACGTAGGTTAGAATTCCTCCGACCAAAAGCAATATAAAACCGATACCAATGAGAATATTCCAATTTCCCGGAGATTGTTCAGCCCAGGACTTCAAAGGGTTGAAAATTGCGCTAGTGATCCGATCTGAGATAGACTTAGTTTCCATGTTGATCATTTCCTTTCATATAAGTGAAAATATCATTTACATCTACATTAAAAAATTCGGCAATTCGAAAAGCTAACAGCAGAGTCGGAACATAATTTCCTTTTTCCATTACGAAGATGGTTTGTTTGGAAACCCCGACTTGCTCTGCTAATTCTTGCTGAGACATTCTGGCAAGTACACGATATTCATAAACCTTATTTGATATCGAATCACCAAAGTCTTTCTTCACGACCATCACCTCTTGACTCAAATTATAAACTCACTTTTTACAAAAGTAAAGCAAACTTATACAAAAGAATAAAATAACTTTATTTTTAATTAAATTACTTTGATTGGACACGAGCCCAGAATGCAGAAAGAACCTGACGAAATTCATGATTCCGTCAGGTTCACATAGCGATCGATCTGATGTAAAGAGGAAGTGTTCCGGGCGTTTTAAGCCAAGGGTATCTTACCTTATTTGGACTCCGTGAGTCGGCCTACAAGCAGCCCGTACATCAATAGAGCGAACAAGGTAACGCTGGCAAGAATCCATAACACCGTTCCAAAAGAAACTACATCCATGAGAGACGCAGTATAGGTGATGCCGATAGAAGCGGCTACATTCAACACCAAGTTGTAGAATCCAATGGCTGTTCCTGACTTTTCTGCAGGGATGGAGCGTACGCATGAATCAAGCATAGGTGCGTACATGAATGCGAATGACCCCGAGAACAGCAGCATGGAGATCACATATACAGGAACCGAGCCTCCAATAAGGCCGGGCAAAGCCAGGCTGCATACGATAATGCCCATAGCAATGGAAACGGCTTGCTTATTGGTCAATACTTTTGCTATTTTGCCAGACAGTGACCCGACGATTATCGCCGTTACATAACCTGGTATCAGCAGCAGTGAGATCGTGTCGAGCTGAAGATTATACATCTTTTGAAGCAGGAATGGGAAAATAAAGATGTAGCCCAGTTGAACGGTATAAATCACAAAGGCGATGGCAAGAACCGCTGCAAACCGTTTATTTTGGAAAAAGGAAATCCCGATGAACGCCTTCTTGCTCTTGCTGATATAGCCAAGGAATAGTGCTGCTGTGGCTACGAAGCTCACAATAAAGATCCAGTTGAAATCCGTTAAATACATCAAGACTGAAGTCGTAATGGCGGATACCAGGATCAGACCGATGAGATCCACATGACTCTTCCTAGATTGCTCCTTCGGCAAATATTTCAGAATGAAGGGAAGCAGGATTAAGGACAGCAGCGGGATTAAGAATAACGTTGTCCAACTTAAATAGGTGGACACGAACCCCCCTGTAAGGGAACCGATTACAAGAGAAAGCGAATAGCTGCTTGTGCTGAGGCCCAGGAACTTTTTCTGTTCCTCTTTGGGCAGGTGTTTCATTACATAGATTACATATAAAGTTTCAGCCGCGGCCAGGCCTGCTGTCTGGATCATACGGGCAATAACAACGATTAGATAAGAATCTTGAAAAATATACCCAATAATCGAACCGATGCAAATTAAGATAATCCCTGCAATCAGCAGCTTTCTGATACTGATGGAGTCGGCCAAGGAGGCATAGATGACAGCGCCAATGCCAATCACAAGTCCCGCTAATGAGGCTTGCAGGCTAACCATAGTTGCCGAGATTCCCAAATCATCGCCTATAGCTACCGAAACCAGCTTGAAGGAGTTGTCGATGATCAAGGCAAAGACGAAAAAGAGCAGAATGACAGGCACTGCCCTTTTCGCTTGAAAGGATGGGGTAGTTTGCGGTGCTTGTTCAGTTATTGTAGCCATTCGCCACATTCCCTTCTTGGAATCAGATGATTAAGCAAGTTCCAGTGCAATTTCCATCATTTTAGTGAAAGCGGTCTGTCTCTCTTCAGGGGTTGTGGATTCATGTCTGAAGATATGATCGCTGATCGTCAAGATACACAATGCGTTAACGCCCGCATGGGCTGCGTTCATATACAGGCCTGCAGATTCCATCTCGGCGCATAGAATGCCCATTTCACTCCATCTCTTAAGTGCCGTTTGATCCGCATTATAGAAGATGTCACTGGAGAGCACATTGCCTACATGAACCTTCTGCCCCTGCGCATCGGCTATTTTCTTGGCTTTTTCCAACAGCTCGAATGAGGCCGTAATCGAATAGTGGCCAGGGAGATTATACTGGTGTCCATAATTGGAATCGGTTGCAGAACCCATCGCGAAAACAATGTCATACAGATTCAGATGATCTTGAATCGCCCCTGCGGAACCAATTCGAATGAGATTCTTCACACCGAATACATGAATCAGCTCCCAGGAATACAGACTCATGCTTGGCGTTCCCATCCCAGTTCCCATTACGGAGATTTTTCTGCCCTTGAAAGTTCCCGTGTAGCCCAGCATACCGCGGACTTGATTGAACTGGACGACATTTTCCAAATAGTTCTCTGCAATAAACTTCGCTCTTAAGGGATCGCCAGGCAATAGAATCGTCTCGGCGATCTCTGCGCCTCCAGGTTGAATATGCGGTGTTTCTTTATGAGATGTGCTCATGTCAAATCTCCCTCTCTTTACAAATTGGTATAGTTGTATAGTAAGTTGTCTAATTGGTACAAGGATAAAGTACCACACATCGCATGCCCTTATCAACTCATTTTTTCTGGATAAATTTCTCATATTCTTTCCTTTTAGTCGCTCTCCTATGTAAAAGGGCAGCGGTCTCTCCCTTATGGAGAAACCACTGCCCTGCAAAGATCATTCGTTCTAGTTTTTCGAAGCGTTGATCACAATCTGGCTAAATTCTTTGGGAATATAATATTTATTGTATACGATAGGATACTGTTCATTTACGTATAGACTTTCCAGCAGCAAGTCACATCCGTCGCTGGCATTGAGTTTATATTTTTGAGATGAGGTATTCATCACCGTGGAATGCTTGACCTCCACCGTTGCGGAGTTAGCCAGCTCATACACCTTATTCTCAAGCATGCCCAGCAGTTGCTCTTCATTTTGGAGGTCTAAGTTCAATTCTGTTACAGCCTCAATGGCCATAAAGGTAAACCCGTAAGCCACCGCCTGTCCTTTGCTCCTATACCAACGCTCAATGGCGACTACGGCCGTGGCTTTCCTTTTCAGGACTTCTTTCGTGTAGTCACTCTCGAGGTCCAGTCTGAACTGGATGTCGACATGGTCAATGTCCTCTGTATGGCACTTATAAATAGGATTTCCGATTTTCTCCAGCCCATCATTTCGCTGCATCATGCGAGATCGGGTAACAAAGTTCCCTTTGCCATGAATACTCGTCACCAGCCCGTCATCCTGCAATAAAGCTAATGCTTGTCTTAATGTCATTCTGCTTACGTCGAACATTTTGGCAAGTTCAGGTTCAGTAGGCAATTGACTATTGGAGGGGAACACACCACTCATGATCTTTTTGAAGAGCTCATCGTATACGGTAAGGTATAGCGGTTTTTTTTCTTTGGGTAGATGTCCCGGCTTTATGTCCATCGGTTCACACACCTATTCTCTTAATTCATCAGATAGAGCATATTATAGCACACCTGTAATCGTTGAGTTTGGGTGGAATGAGGGTGCGGGAAGAGAGGGGATGAAGATTGGGTCCAAAAGTGCAGACTGGAGATACGCACCATTTTTGTGCAGCAGATAACATTTACGTCCAACTCCTTCATTTGTTTATTTCAGGTTTCATGATTTTGCATGTTCTGCTGACAACCGTTTCTCCACTGCTTTTTTTCGCCCTAGACGATGTGTGCCAATAACCCCAGCTATAATCAGCACGGAGCCGATCAAATGGTATACCGTAACTTCTTCTCCGAGAACGATCGCTCCGGCCGCAATGGAGACGATCGTAGAAAGATTGGCAAATACGCTCATTTTCGACGCTTCCATTCTGGACAGGATGTAGTTGGCCAACAATGCTGTGACCAGCGAGGATGCAACGCCCAAGAAAAGAATGGATACGACAAAGGTACGGCTGGCTAGCGGTGCGAAGAAGCGATGGAGCGTACCCGCCGTCACATGACCGGTGAACGAAACGATGAGGAAAACGACGAATCCAATGGCCATCATCATATAAGTGATTTCCGCCGGGCTGAACTGCTTGGTCAGTGATCGGGCCATTACGGTATATCCGGCAAAAACGATGCATGTCAACAGCAGCAAAGAGATCCCCGTAAAGTTGGACCAATCAATGCCACCGCCTTTCATAGCAAAGATGAACACAACGCCGAACACCGATAAAAAGATCGACAGCTTCTGTAAGAGGGTGGTCGCTTCCTTTAAAAAAACGGAGGCGACGATCATCGTTACGATCGGGGTGAACGCGTACAATATGCCCCCCTCTGCTGAGGTAGCATGCTGCAGTCCGTACGCTTGAAGCGTGAAAAAACCAAGCGGGTACATAGCTGCGAGCAGCAGCACCTTGTGCCACGGCTTGCCGCGGTACGCGAGCTTGACCCAGCCGAACGCTACCGGGACGGACATGACCAAAAACGAAGCTGCGAAACGAAAGGCCAGCGTGTCGAGCGGACTGGCGTAATCGAGCGCTTTTTTGGCAAACAAAAAAGACAATCCGATAATGACCGCATTAAACACGGCGAAGAGATAAGGAAGCTTCAATTCTTTTGAATTCATAATGGCATCATCCTCTACAATATACGTGAGCGTGTTCGCGAACGCCTCAACCTTTGAGTTGATGATATGACAAACTGGCTAATGGAACAACGCCATTTTGCTCCAACTGTATCGATACAGTTGGCAAGTGTACGGTATAATGTGAAGAGAAGATTAGGAGTACGGACGGGGGAAATCATCATGAAAAAGTATTTTTTGATTCTATCCGATATGGAAAACAAGATCCGGCAGGGACTATACATTCCTGGGCAAAAACTGCCGTCCATTCGGAGTTCAGCGGAAACCTATGGGTGCAGCATGAGCACGATTACGAGGGCATACGCGGAACTGGAGAAGCGGCATGCTATTTATTCAGTTCCACAAAGCGGCTTTTATATGGTCGAGAAGCCGGGAGATTGGCGTGACAATCGAGATAGCCAAATGATTAATTTCGCTACGGTGCTGCCGGATTTGGAGGCATTTCCATTCTTGGATTTTCAACATTGTTTAAACAAAGCGATTGATATCTACAAGTACGATCTGTTTACCTATGGCGAACCGCAAGGACTGGAGTCCTTTCGCCACACGCTTGTTTCTCATTTGGCCAATGACCAAGTGTTCTCCAAGGTGGAGCGGATCATCGTCACCTCAGGAGCGCAGCAGGCGCTGGAAATATTAGCGAAAATGCCGTTCCCAAACGGTAAGAAGGCGGTACTGGTAGAACAGCCGACTTACGATCTGTATTTGCGATTTCTGGAGACGGAGGGCATACCGGTATATGGCATCGCTCGTACGGCGGCAGGTATTGACTTACAGGAATTGGAACAGAGGTTCAGAAGCGGGGAAATCAAATTATTCTATACCATGTCAAGATATCATAATCCGCTTGGCACAACCTATAGCGCGGAAGTGAGGAAGGCTATCGCCAGGTTGGCTGGCCAATACGACGTATTCGTGTTGGAGGACGATTACATGGCTGACTTGGGTGCGGAGCGGCAATTCGATCCCATCTACGCTTACGATGGAGGTTCGAACGTCATTTATTTGAAGAGCTTCTCTAAAATTATCTTTCCGGGTCTAAGGGTGGGCGCAATCGTATTGCCGGAACGGCTGCTCCAGACCTTCCATGCATACAAAATATACCCCGACACTTCGCTGTTGTCGCAGGCGGCTCTCGAAGTGTATATCAAGAATGGCATGTATGAAAGGCACAAGCACAAGATAGTCAGCTTGTACGATTCGCGAATGAGGGCTTTGAACGAGTCGGTGGAACGGTACAATGTACAGGGGCTGATAGAAGTGCCCCCCATTCGTTCAGGCATCTATACGCACTTCAAGCTGAAGCCGAGGGTTAACATAGAACGTCTCTTAAAACGGCTTGCTGGAAGAAAAATTAGTGTCGTGTCCGGCAAAGGGTTCTATTTATTGAATTATCTGGAGCGAGAGAAGTTCTTGCGGATCAGCATCTCCCAGACCCAGCCGGAGCAGATCGATGAAGGGGTTAAGGTGATAATCGAGGAAATAGGAAAGGAAAGCAAGTAGCAGTATGGCGATGCGGCATGTCTGACCCCATGATCCCATATCCAGAACAATAGCTTACTCTTTTTGCATAATGCCGGTGCAGCAGCTCTTGGTTTGTAAAAAGAAATATGCTCCCGTACCCTCTGGCGAGGTCATACGGGAGCATTCCAATCAATGGTTGAAGTAGTGGGACTGTTCGAGATCGCGAAAGGGCACTCTTTATCTGCGACCCCGTCTAGACGTGAACCGGCGGGCGCCTGTTCTAAAGCAAGGCGGTATAGATGTGCGGCGTCAAGGCGGGTGCATATCCGGCCAGCGGTTGGTCCCCTCTTCTACATATACCGAAGAACAGAGTTCTATAATCGATGTCCGCACCTCGCGCTTAGCCAGCGATACCACTACGTTTTCCGCTGCCACTCCATTGGCGTGCGTGGAGATGACGAACGGCGTCCACGGTCATAGATGGGCTCCGTTCCGCCCCGCCAGCATCAATGCCAGCGGCAGGATGAGAGCAGTCGCGGCGGCCAGCACATATAGGCAAATGACAAACGCGTCGGAATAAGCGGAGACCGAGCCGGTATGGGCCCCAAGAGCGTTAAGCCAAATGATGCCGATCAGGGCGATGCCGATCGTAGAGGCGATCTGTATGCTGGTTGTCATGACACCGGATGCGGAGCCAATGTCCGCTGTGCGGATTTTCGCCAGAACGATATTAGTCAGCGGCGCGCCGACGAGGCCTTGACCGATGCCAAGCACAGCCAGAGCCGGGATCCACAGGCCGATATCGGATGAACCACCGGTCGTTTGGACCGCCCAGCTAAGCAGCAGGTATCCTGCTGTCGTCAAGATGGAACCGACGGTCAGTACATGGGCTCCAAGCTTCGCAGTGACTCGGGAAGAGAACAGCGATGCGAGGAAATAGCCCATGCCCATCGACCCGATTACAAGGCCTGCTTGCAGAGCTGAGAAATGAAGTCCAAGCTGAAGCATATAGGCGGCGACAAGGAAGAAGGCGCCCTGCGTCGACATCAATAGCAGCAAGACAAGAATGCCGGACGTGAACACCTTATGCCTAAAGAGATCGACATTCATGAATGGGAGCCGGTCGCGGTGCAACAGCCGTCGTTCGTACCAGGCGAACAAAACTAACACAGGGGCCGACAAGAGCAAACTGATGATAAGGATGGCAGGCCATCCTTCCCGCTGTCCCTGCACGAGCGGATAGACGAGCATCAGCAAGCCGGCCGCGGCGAGTGCGGCTCCAACCCAATCCAGTTTGGCGCGAATCGGGGAGCCGGATTCCGGAATAAACGGAATCAGGACCAATATTAGAGCCCCGAGCAGGACGCTGAACAGGAACACTGCTCTCCAATCCATACCCCACAAGTTCATGCGGAGAAGCAGCCCGCCGATGATCTGCCCGGCCGCTGCAGCGATTCCCTGAGTCGCTCCATACATGCCGAAGATCGCACCTCGGCGTTCCGGAGTATAATTAGCTTGAATGAGGGACAAAACCTGCGGCATAAACAGAGCGGCGCCGATGCCTTGCACAATGCGCGACGCTATGAGCATAGTGACATCGACAGATAAGCCGCATAACAGAGAAGCGACCGTGAATAAGGCTACTCCGATGAACAGCATTCTCCTGCGTCCAAACCGATCGCCCAGCCGGGCGCCGATAATCAGCAGAACGGCGAACGTAAGAGTATACCCGGTAAGAATAAATTGTACATCGGCGAAGCTGGCCCCGAGCCCTTCCTGAATCGAAGGCGTAGCTACGTTCACGATGAATACGTTCGCCACGGCCATAAATACAGGCAATAGCAGAGCCGGCAGCATCAGACGCGATCTGCGTCCATCTCCTTTGGAGACGGGCTCGCGACTCCGCGACAACTGGGCGGAAGCGTCCGAGAGTGTATTGGACATATAAAGTTCCCCTTTCTCCCTGCTCGCTCGATTGACAGGAGGCGAGAGGAATTCATATAATGGATGAGACAGGTCTGTCTCTTCATGACGACATGATACAGACAGATCTGTCTCCTGTCAATGCACTATTTCCCAAACTTATAGATACGGGGGATCGAAGATGAAAAAAGAATCGGCTAGAGAGCGTATATTGCGTGCCGCCTCGGAATTATTTTACATGGAGGGAATACGGGCGGTTGGCATTGATCGGATTATCAAGGAATCCGGCGTTGCCAAGGCAAGCTTCTATCGAAATTTCGCGACGAAAGATGATCTGACGGTTGCTTATCTTGAAGCCAGGGATGAACTAAAAGTAGAAAAACTGGAGAGATTGAGGAGGCTGTATCCGAACTCCCCTAAGGAACAGCTCGGCACCCTCATTCGCGATGTGACCGAACAGCTGGGGACGCCGGATTACCGGGGATGTCCGTTCTTGAACGCGGCGGTTGAATTCCCGGATCCAAACCACCCTGCCCACATTAGATTGCTGGACATTCAGAGGAGCTTCTGGTCTCGGGTTCAAGAGCTTGCAGCTGAAGGAGGGGCGCGACAGCCCGAGGAACTGACTGTGCAGCTGAGGATGTTGTATGACGGATACGTCATGAAGAGCTACCTGGATAAGTCCGATTCCGATCCGGAGTACTTCCGGAAGGCTGCGGAGCTGTTCCTGGAGAAGCAGCTCGCTCCTGAGAACGGGTAAGGATGATATTTATTCCGTGGGAACAATCCTACGCTTAGACCAAAGGCTCGACGCTTGTCCTATGGGCGGCTGTGATAGAGAAGCATTCATGGCTGCATTTGCTGTCCCGTCCTGGTACATTCCAGTCCTGCTGGTCGCCATTGGCAAAGGGGTCGCCCCTGCCCATCCGTCCGACCGCATCCCTGTTGAAGATACGATCATTTGGAACAGCTTCTCAGCCTAGAGGGGAGTCCTTTATTAAGTTCTTGACTATGACGTTAGGTCATAGTACATAATCACTCTAAGAATACCTGACTAGGAGTGAAGGATATGAATATAAAAACATTGCGTTCAGACCAAATTTATCAAAAAGTTGCCCAGGCTTCGCCCGAGGATAAGCTTGAGTTATTCAGAAACGAAATGATGGCTCCCTTTATGAAGCAATGGCAAATCCAACAGATGCCTTTTAGAGCTGAAGAGGAGAATGGTTTTGATGTTGTCACGTTTAATAGTATGATGCATCGATCCCCTGATCAGATTACCGGGCAGATTATGCCTGAGGTAGAGTTGATTTCGTCCGATTCCTTTTGGTCAGAGTGCGAGCATGCTGTAAGGAAAAGCCTCCATCAGTTTATAGAACATGATATCAATCTCCCCGTATCCGACTATTTGTTTACCATTCAACTAGGAAATCCGGAGAGCCGTGCCTTAGTCATAAACGAAGGATATAGCGGCTTTGGGGGTATTCCTGGGTTTATCTGGGGTACCCTCTTGCCCAATGAGTACACGATTCCTCGAATGAAGGTGGCGCTGGCGCATGAATGCAACCATAATGTGCGATATCAATTTATTCAGTGGGATCACACCGTTAATTTGGGCGAGTTAATTGTAAGTGAGGGATTAGCCGAAAACTATGCTACATTCATGTTTGGAGAAGAATGGCTCGGCCCTTGGGTAACGAAAACAAACGCAGAAACGCTTAACAGACGCATAAAGCCTGTGCTTAGAGAGCAATTGCAATTAACCGGGTTTGATCAATTTGCCCCGTATCTTTACGGTGACGAGATCGCCACACTTCAAAACTTTAAACCGGTCAATATGCCTTATAGCGCTGGCTACGCTTGCGGATATTATTTAATCCAATATTATTTAAAAAGGACAGGAAAAACGATTTTTGAGGCCACAATAACGCCTGCTGCTCAAATACTAGATGAAGTAAAAGGATTTTGGGATGAAGAAACCATTGTTAGCGGTTAAAGATATTGTTCGGATTACAGGCATTACAAGCCGGACTCTGCATTATTACGATAGAATCCATTTGTTTAAACCGACGCATCTGACGGAAAAAGGGTATCGGCTATATGATCCGAGCAGTTTGGAAAAACTTCAAACGATTTTGTTCTTAAGAGAATTGGATTTTTCTTTAAAAGAAATTGCGGACATATTAAAGCTGACCAGGCAAGAACAGAAACAACTATTAAAGAAGCAGAGACAAACCTTATTATCGAGAAAACAAAGGCTGGAAACGATCATGAAAGCTCTCGAAGAATACGTATCCGGGAAAGATATTACTCATTTGCAAATCTTCAATGGTTCCTCCGTGTTGCCATTGAAGGAACAGTATGCAAATGAGGCAAGGTTCATTTATGGTGAAACCGAAACGTATAAAGAGTTTAATGAAACGTTGGAAAAATTATCGCCAGATGATAAAGAGCAACGTTTTCAATCCATGGAGGAAATATTCAAACAAATTGCATCATGTGTCGATCAGGATCCTTCCTCCGATGAGGTTCAGCGATTAGTCGGGGAATGGGAAAATAATTTAATGCAATTCATGACATGTGATGCGGAGCTGCTCGCTTGCATTGCCAACACCTATAAATCCGATGCCCGATTCAAGAACTATTTTAGCCAATACAGCAATGAGGATTTTGCAGATTTTCTTTATAGTGCAATCATGCATCATATCAATCGGTAGACATCTCAGCTCCTTTTGCTATTTTCCGCTGATGGGCCCGTTAAGCTGAACCGTATCATAAGTGCCGGCAAACTTTTTGTAGAGATGGGCATAATGGAGTCATTACGTGTGAGCGGAAGGAGTTGCATGACTTGGAGATAGCTTGCGAGCATAGCTCCTGAAGATGGCGGGTGACGATCTGTTCAACGGTCTCAGGTGTGTAGAGCTCCGGGCGGAGCAATTGTAATAGAATTTCCTTCTCAGCCTTCATCGGAATAGGGCTTATTAAGCATACTTTATATAGATGCCTCCGAAGAAAACAGAAACCTGCTTCGGGATGAACTGTACAAGTTTTCCCGTAATCCTTGAAACGCAATATATGTGACACATTCAATTGCCAGCGTTCTGATTTGATTGAATATATACCAAGCATCAAAACTCTAAGTAACGCAAGCCACCCTAAATCCGGAAAAACGAGAATTCCGAGTGAACAGCTAATTGGAAATTTTGATCAGGACATGCACCTCGAATGAGGTGCTTTTTTGATTACAGCAAGATTGGGAAAGTGCGTGTCGCGTCCACTATGTTATCTTGTGTTCATTAGATTATGACGGAATCAGAAGGGAGGGCATACCCATCATCTGAATCAATAGGCAGTTTTTTAATAGGAGCATAAATGTGATAAGTGGATTCCAGATTATGAGCATCATTAAAGACTTGAATGAGCTCGATATGAGAATCCTCCGTTTCCTGCCTGGAGATTTTCAGAAATCTGGCATAGTCCGTTTTAAGGACATCTCCTATATCAAGGAGATCGCCAAAATATTTGAATCTAGCACAGAAAAGCTGTGGTACATCAACGGTAAAATAAAAAGGCTTATTGATTTGAATATCATGCGGAATTCCGAACAAGACCTTGAAGCGGGTTGAGTTAGGCTGGCAATTGGAATAAATGACATAACACGGACCTCTGACTGCTTTGCTAATGTTATTTAACAGCTTGCGCGCATGAGCTCGAATCTTCGCCTTGTAATCATCCGTTGCCAGGTCTACCTCAAAGGCTATGCCGCACAGCCTGATGGCTTCGAACTCCGTTAGGGTGAAATCGGCAACAATATCTCCATTGATGTTTTTAATGGGTCTTCTGACCACTGTAGGCATAGGCGTCTGGGACATGTGTAGATCATTTATCCTTAAAGCGCTTGGAGCTATACCGTATTGGCGCCTGAAAGCGCGGGTGAACGATGAGGGGGTTCCGAAGCTTAGCTGATAGGCAATATCTGTTAGCGGCAAATGATCGGTTTGAATCAATTGCAGGGATGTATTCAATCTTCGGGATAGGATGTAGCTGTTCAAAGAACAACCCATCATGGCAGAAAAAAGTCTGTGAAAATAGTATTTGGACATGTTGCAGGTATGAGCTACAGACTCCAGGGATAAAGGCTGGCCTAAATTGTTCTCAATATGGATTAAAGCACTCTCTATCACTTCATGATGGTCCATAAATATCCCCAATCCGCATTATAGGAATGTTCTGTAATGATTTTAATATTAGTGACTAGCCAGAGGAGGCAAGGTTTATGACGCAAGACAGAAAGAATGGGATTATAATTGGCATTTTATATATTGCAGCTGCGGTCACTTCGGTCATCGCTGTTATTTCTTATGAGCCGGTATTATCAGAGCAATGGTATACGGCTGTGGCAGATGGATTGAGAACAAAGGTGTTACTCGGAGTTTTTAACGATCTCTTGCTCGTTATGACGGCAGTAGGTACAGCTGTAATGCTGTTTCCCTACCTTCGTCGTTGGAACGAACACTTTGCACTGGGCCACCTGTGCTTTCGATTCATGGAAGCCGTTCTTATTGTAGTAGGTGTGGTGAGTATATTAGGTTTATTGCAGCTTAGTATTCATTATGAAGCAAACAGCATAGCAAGTGAAGAAAATCTTCGCGAGGTCGGCTACATGCTGCAAGCTTTCCATCGTTGGACTTCTATGCTAGGTCCCAATTTGATGCTGGGTATCAACACGGCCATATATAGTTATTTGCTATTCCGAACAGGTTTAGTGCCCAGACCGTTAGCGCTATTTGGCATGATTACAGCCGTACTCGTTTTCACAGCCGGTCTATTAGAAATGTTTGGTGTTGTGGAACCTCTCTCTGCAGCTAAAGGAGTTATTGCACTGCCGGTAGGTGTATATGAGCTAAGTTTGGCAGTCTGGCTGATTGTGAAGGGATTTCATAAGAAAAACCTCGAAAAGTTAAAAGCGAAATAGAGAAGCTCTATCCAAAGAAGCCGCTCCATTGTCAGAAGCGGCTTCTTAAAACCGGAAGAAAGAACGACATGCCTCCAGAAATCCTTTATATTGAAGATAACTTGGAGATTGGATCCTGGGTCGTGAATGAAATGTCCGCTCCCGCCTTTGTAGAACAGGATGCAAACCGATGGCGGTATGAGGATAAATAGGGTTAAAAAATGGCTGCTTCAGTTTCTTGTTGGTTTTGAGGTATGCAATATGCACACCGCCAAATAAGCGATCAAAGCAATAGGGATTACCTAAGGCTACGATCGCTTTTTTGTTCTCTCCGACAGTTTAGTAATCGATTCAATGTCTTGATCAGTTAATAGATCTAGAAAATGCTTGCGTATTGAATTTGAGACTATGGGAAGTGCTTCATCTAAGGCGGACTTTCCGGCCGAAGTAATGATGACTTGAACGCCACGATCTGTGTCTAGTGGCTTTCTCAGAACGAGACCGCGTTTCTCCATCCGCGTTAGATGGTGCGATAGTCGGCTCTTATCCCAGTCCATGGAGATGGCTAATTCATGTTGGCGAAGCGTACCATTCCCAAATTGGACTAATCGGTCTAACACTCCAAAATCGCCCTCTGATAGTCCTGTCTGTTCAGACATCTCCTTTACCACGCGACCGAAGACTCGTTTAAAGGAGCCTTTCCACATATTCCATATTTGCATCTCGTTTTCGTTTAATTCGTTTGTATCCATGCAAATATAATAGCACGGTTGACATATCAACATCAAGGTGTTAAAGTACACTTGGGTTGACATATCAACCTAAATGGAGGTTTGCAAGCATGTGGTTGATGTATCAACCTAATGTTTTTGTTTATGAACAGCAAATACACATGAAAGGAGTTCAATGTCCATGCATGATAGTCCGTTCCTTTGAACAGGGGAACCAACCCAGATTGATCTTCAAATATAATAACTCAGGGAGTGTGTTATAAAATGGAATATGCAAAACTTGGACGTAGCGGATTAGAGGTTTCAAGAATAAGTCTTGGAACCATGAGCTTTGGAGTACCTGAACGTGGCAATACCCCATGGTCGCTGAATGAAGAGCAAAGCAGACCGATTATTAAAAAGGCACTAGAATGGGGCATTAACTTTTTCAGTAGTGCTAATATGTATTCCGACGGAACGAGTGAAGAAATTCTCGGACGTGCTTTAAAGGATTTTGCTTGTCGTGATGAAGTCGTTATCAGTACAAAGGTATTTGTTCCCATGCGCAAAGGACCCAATGCCATGGGGCTTTCCCGCAAGTCCATCATGACCGAAATAGATAATAGCCTAAGACGACTTGGGACGGATTACGTTGATCTGTACCAGATCCATCGTTGGGATCCGAATACGCCTATTGAGGAAACAATGGAGGCTCTTCACGATTTAGTTAGGATGGGCAAGGTCAGATACATCGGAGCATCCTCCATGCTGGCATGGCAATTTGCGAAGGCTCAGCATGTCGCAGAGCGAAACGGCTGGACACGATTCATATCTATGGAAAATAGACTTAACTTGCTTTATCGCGAAGAAGAAAGAGAAATGCTCCCTCTTTGCAAAGATGAGGGTGTTGGCGTCACGCCTTACCTTCCTTTAGCTGCAGGCCGATTAGCCCGGGCTTGGAATGAGCAGACCTCGCGATCCGAGAATGACCAAGTAGCAAAGTCGTTGTTTATTAAAACGGAAGAGGCCGATCGCATAGTCGCGAATAGAGTTGCGGAGGTTGCCGCTAACCGAGGGATTCCGCGAGCACAAATTGCACTTGCATGGCTGCTGCAAAAGGAGGAGGTCACAGCACCGATTATTGGATCGACCAAAATCAGCCATCTCGAAGATGCGGTTTCGGCGTTATCGGTGAAATTGACTTCAGAGGAAATTACCGGTTTAGAGGAGTTGTATATTCCACATCCATTAGTATAAATTTGACGCACATAGGACAAAACATGATGAAAGTCAGGTATAGGAGGCGTATACGGCATTCTATCGGTATATTGCCATGCAAGAAAAGCCTGATTACCACCCTTTCTGTAAGGCCGCCGTCGCGTTTACCGGGCGGTTTTTTGTATGGGGATACTCCAAATCGTAACGCTTTCAGCTTGTATATTTTTTGTATAGATACAGCCATTAAACTTTTCTATTGGGGCAAATCATAAACAGATTTGAGCTATGAGCTACGAACAGGATATGAACGGCATGAATGCTCGCATTAAATAGAAGAGGCAGGCGACATGAATGATGAGGCAACAACATGTAACGAATGAATTAGTTCTTCGAGCAATAGAGAGGAATCTGGCCATTATCCGTTTTGACAGGGATCGAAAGGTAGCCTATGTTAACGAGGTATTCGCCGATACGATGGGATATTCAGTTGAGGATATACAGCAAATGCAGCACCGGGATTTCTGCTTTGACTCCTATGCTCATTCGCCTGCCTATGAACAGCTATGGAGTGCGCTATTGTCCGGGCAAAGCTTTCAGAATAAGGTTGTACGGAGAAATGCCAGCGGCGAAGCGGTGTGGCTCGAGGCTACCTATATGCCTATATATGATGAACAGGAATCCGAGATCATCGGCGTTTCCAAAATCGCGACAGATATTACGGAACGCCAATCCAGCCTAACCGAGGTGGTCAAGGAGTTGGAGATGACCTCTCACGACCTTAACCAGCGTGCGGAAGTGGGAATCAGCCGAAGCCGGCAGCTGCTATTTAGTGTAGATCGGATTGCTGAGGTCGCAGAGGACAATACTCTCACTCTTAAGGGGCTGCAGGAGCAGGCCAAGTCAATCCAGGGCATTGTCCAGACTATTCGGGACATCGCGTCTCAGACGAACCTGCTTGCCCTGAATGCAGCCATTGAGGCGGCCCATGCGGGGCCCTATGGCAAAGGATTTGAGGTAGTAGCTGCCGAGGTGCGCAAGCTGTCCAAGGAGGTCTCGGAATCCATTGCTCAAATTGAAGGAACCATTAGCGGGATTACAAAGGAAATATCCCACACTTCTAAGGGGGTTAGTCGCATCCAGTCTTCCATTATAGAGAGTCAGCAACAAATCCGCGTGACGATGGAGGACTTCGACAGCATCGTTGATTTCGCGCAGAAACTGGATGAGCAGGCGCGCAATGTTGCTGATAACATCTAAACTCAGCGCTCCGAAGAGAGATTATACAATCACATTAGGAAAAGAGGGTGCTTCCGCTGCGATGCCAATCGAGTATTCGAGTTACGGCCTTCTCCATACGTCCTTCTCCAACATCCTGCTGTATGTGGTCAACCACGGGACGTATCATCGGGGCAATGTGACGGCGATACTGCGGCAGCAGAGCTATGCCGGGGTCCCGATCGATTATTTGCTTTATTTGATGGAACGACGCCAACAATTATCATAATGAAGTGAAGGGCACCCAATTCGGGTGCCTTTTCATTTTGCTCTATAAATGATCCAATGGCCTTGAACAGAAGTTGGAATAATTCTGTTGCAGTGAGATGAAAAATTTGAGATGTTATACCTATATCCTATAATTTCAAAAAATATAATGGCTGTTAACGTCAGGATAAAGCCATTTTTCAGGTTTAAAATACAATATTATACAATTTTGACGATCATAAGATACAAGAAGAGTTGCTTGAAAGGAGACAAGGAACGAAATGGAACATGTGCATGGTTCATTTGATACGGTTTTAGTTGTTTTTTCTTATGTAGTTGCCGTTGTAGCCTCTTATACGGTCCTTGATTTGGTCGGAAGAATTACCACATCAACCGGACGAGTCCGTTGGTTATGGCTATCTTTTGGCGCATTTGCAATGGGGATGGGGATATGGTCGATGCATTTCGTCGGCATGCTGGCTTTTTCTTTGCCTGTTCCTGTTGCTTATAATCTGTATACGGTTGTGTTGTCCGTTATCGTAGCCATCATTGCCTCATTTATTGCATTGTATGTGGTCGGTCGTGATCAACTAACCTTACGTCAATTGCTTGGCGGCGGGCTGTTGCTTGCCATTGGCATATCCGCAATGCATTATATCGGCATGGCTGCCATGCTTATTGATATTTCGTATGATCCCTTCTATTTTATTCTCTCTATTGTCATTGCTCTAGTAGCTTCTATTGCTGCCTTATGGTTGTCGTTCTACTTCCGCAGAGGCGGAAAACGCGGAGCAGCATGGAAGAAGCTTGGAAGCGGGCTGATTATGGGCGCCGCAATCGTCGGCATGCATTATACAGGCATGACGGCGGCCCACTTTCATCTGGGGGATAAATCGCTGTCCTCTGCGGGAATGATTTTGGATCAAAACTGGCTCGGTTACTTCATTTCGGGAGGAACATTATTTACGCTAGGCTTATCCTTGCTTGGGATCTATATTTCCAATAAGTTTTCGTATAAAGACTCCGAGATTCAGGAGAAGGCCAATGAAATCTATCAAATGAATCAGGAGCTGCGGCAGTTGAACGAAAATTTGGAGAGCCTGGTGAAGGAACGCACGGAACAGCTTGAACAGGCTCATGATGAAGCGATAAAGGCTAGCATGATTAAGAGCCAATTCCTGGCGAATATGAGTCATGAGCTGCGAACCCCGCTCAATGCGATCATTGGCTACAGCGAGATGCTGGCGGAAGAGGCGGAGGAGCTTGGCGAGCAGGTCTTTGTAGAAGACTTGGGGAAGATCCGGAACGCAGGCAAACATCTGCTGTCGCTGATTAACGACATATTAGACATATCGAAAATTGAGGCAGGCAAGATGGAAATTCATATGGAGACCTTTACTATATCAGGACTTATTCAGGATGTGATTACTACCGTTAAGCCGCTGATAGATAAGAAAGGGAATAGGCTTGAGACCCGCTTGGAGCAAGGCGAGATGACAACCGATATCACCAAATTGAGGCAAATCTTGATCAACCTGCTCAGTAACGCAAGCAAATTTACGCAGGATGGAACCATCTCCCTTGAGGTATATCGTGAGCCTCGCAATCATCGGCCAGGCTACTGTTTCCGCGTCAAGGACACAGGGATCGGAATGACGCCTGAACAAGTTGGGAAGCTGTTTCAGCCCTTTACACAGGCGGACTCCTCTACCACGCGCAAATATGGAGGAACGGGTCTGGGACTCGCCATTAGCCAAAGCTTCTGCGATTTGATAGGCGGATCGATTCAGGTTGAAAGCGAGAGCGGCTTGGGGAGTGTCTTCACATGCTGGCTTCCGACATCCGTGGAGGAAGAGAAACGGGAAATTGAAGAACGGGCAGACAATCACGATTATAGGGAAGATCATAGCGGAATCAGCATCTTGCTTATTGATGACGAGCCATTTAACCATCAATTGATGAAGCGTTATCTGGCTAATGAAGGGTGGAAGCTCGCATTTGCGTCCAGCGGGCAGGAAGGGCTTCAGCTAGCCAAGAAGCTTCGCCCGAAGGTAATCTGTCTCGATATTCTCATGCCAAGCATGGATGGTTGGAATGTATTATCGGCGATCAAGAGCGATCCCGAATTGCAGAGTATTCCAGTCGTGATCTGGTCGATGACCAATGATAACCAATTGGGCTACGCGCTGGGCGCTTCCGAATTTCTGACGAAGCCGGTCAATCGGGAACAGCTTATCCACGTAATGGATAGATATGTGTCGAAGCGCACAGATCACACCGTGCTGGTCATTGAAGACGATGCAGCGACAAGCGAATTAATGACCCGGCTCTTGCAAAAAGAGGGTTATGCCGTCACCCAGGCCCAAAACGGCCGGATTGCTTTGGATTGTATGATGAGAGCAGCGCCCAAAATGATCTTGCTTGACCTCATGATGCCAGAGATGGACGGGTTTCAGTTCATCGCAGAGCTGCGTAAACAGGAATCCTGGAGCGAGATACCGATTGTCGTCGTGACGGCAAAATCAATTACGGTGGCAGATCGTTTGAAGCTTAATGGTTATGTGAAGGGTGTCATTCAAAAAGGCTCATTCGACCACAAATCGTTGTTGGCCGAGATTAGACGATATGTGGTGGAACCACAAGAACAGTGATAAGCAGCTGAGGGGAGACAGATCAAAGTGAAGACGATACTGCTTGTGGAAGACAATGAGATGAACCGCGATATGTTGTCTCGGCGACTGAGCCGCAAAGGATTTCAGGTTATTACGGCTGAAGATGGAAGAGAAGGGGTGGACCTGGCTACTCAGCAACATCCCGATCTGATTTTGATGGATCTGAGCTTGCCTGTTATGGACGGTTGGGAAGCAACCCGATTGCTCAAAAACAGGGATAACACGAAGCATATCCCGGTCATTGTTTTGACCGCCCATGCGATGGCGGGGGATGAAGCGGAGGCATTCCGCGCGGGGTGTGACGATTTTGATACCAAGCCGGTTGTTCTGGAAAGGCTGCTTGAAAAAATAAATATGGCATTAGGACTATAAATGAAACGACATATGAATGGAGACTATTTATGGAAGTCATGACGGCCAACATTCTAATTGTAGACGATCAAGAGTATAATGTCAGTCTTCTGGAACGAATTCTGGGGCGAGCAGGATTCAAGAATGTCTATAGCACCATGGATTCTCTTCAGGTTGGACGCTTGCTTACAGAAGTTAATCCAGATGTTATTCTGCTTGACCTGCACATGCCAGGTATGGATGGGCTTGCGACCTTGAGGATGATTCGGGAGCAGTCTGATCCCGACCACTATTTGCCGGTGTTAATGCTAACGGCTGACATGACCACAGAGGCCAAGCAACAAGGCTTGCAGGCGGGTGTTAACGATTTTTTGACTAAGCCTTACGATCGAACCGAAGTGATTCTTCGTATTACCAATTTGCTCCGAACCCGATTCCTGCACAATCAGTTGCAGCATCACAATAATCTGCTGGAAGAAAAGGTGCGGGAGCGAACGGAAGAACTGGAGCAAGCCCAAGTGGAAATTTTACAGCTTCTTGGTCGCGCGGCGGAATATCGCGATGATATGACGGGCCAGCATACGCAGCGTGTAGGCGCGTTATCAGGGCAAATTGCTGAACGGTTAGGACTTTCTGAACAGGAAGTACATATGATTCGGACGGCAGCTCCCTTGCATGATATAGGGAAAATCGGCATCCCTGATCACATCCTGCTCAAACCTGGACGATTCGAGCCCCATGAATTTGAACGAATGAAATTACATACGTCGATTGGCTCCAGCATACTGGAGGGCAGCTCTTTCAGGCTTCTGAAAGTAGCCAGGCTGATTGCGGAGTCGCACCATGAGAAATGGGACGGATCCGGTTATCCCCAAGGGTTGAAAGGGGAAGAGATTCCACTCGAAGCCCGAATTGTAGCTCTTGCCGATTTTTACGACGCATTGACTCATGAGCGTCCGTATAAGAGGGCATGGACAAGAGAAGAGACAGTTGCAGAGATAGAGGCACAGCGAGGGAAACATTTTGACCCGCAGCTAGTGGATATGTTCATTCAGTTGATTGAAGAACAGTAACATCCTCAACCGCGGAGAGTCAGCAACAAATTTACATGACGATGGAAGACTTCAACAACATCGTTGGTCTCGTACAGAAATTAGATGACAGAGGAGCAAGATTGGAAACAGAACACGGAAATAGAAGAACCCTTGGAGGGTATCCAAGAGTTCTTCTGTCTTGTTACTCGTAGTCGGCCACACCCAGGTAGTGCAGCGAGATGACGTTCTCGAAGCCGAAAGCTGCTCCCAGGTTGCTCTTATTGCTTACGCTTAGCTTGGCGTACGCTACCTTCGCCGCATGGAAGCTTTCCAATCGAGATTTACCGTTTTGGATGGCCTCGAAGTATGTATAGACGAAGAAGTAGGGACTGGTTGTCTCTTCTAGAAGCTCTTTATTGGCTGCGACATAATCGTGCCAGTCGCCATCCTGCTCACCTTCTGGCGTAGGTACCCTCGTCCAAATATAGTTTGCAATGCCGCCGTTGGTGGCATTGACTGTATGCGAAATAGGGTTAATCATCTTCCCCTTCGCAAGACCGTCGTGGACAATGCTGTTTGCATCAAGGCCCTTGGCGGCAGCCATGCCCCAGAAGAACGTTGTATAGTGGTTGGCGTTTAAGTTGACGACGCTTTTGCGGTCGAAGAAGGCAGCTTTATTCTGCTTTGCTCCCTCATTGTCCCCCTCACTGTTCACCACAAGATCCATTGCCCCGGATTTGTTTTCCTTTGCCAAGCTTGCTGCAAGATCCTTGTAATAGATACGCTGGCTGGTGCTTTTGAAGAGGGCAAATTCGTTCTCGTCCTTCAGGCGCTTCATGAAAAGAGCGAGGTCGTTCTGAGCGTACCCGTCTTGGAACTGGGTCGGGGCCGAAAGGACGACGGTCGGAACCGATTTTCCATCGATCTGCTGGCGGTAGGCATCATAGCCCCCGATGTACTTGGAAATTTCTCCTTTTGTCAGCGGAAGACGCGAGACTGGCCATTCCGGAACGATGCTGATCGGAAGATTCTCTTGTATGATACCGTAGACGGTAACGTCACCTTTCAGATGCTTGCTGTCGTTCTTGAAAGTGGAGTAGAAGAAGTCAGTCACATACTTTTCGTCCTTATTATGTTCAACGCCGTCCCATCTTCCATTATCCTCAATCGTCTTCATCTTATGGACGTAGGAAAAGGCAGGAACATCTCCAGCAACTCCGAAAATTTGCACGCCGGCAACCTTTCCGCCGAGTTTTTTCTGCTCTGTTTTTAGAGCGTCATACAATTGTGGCGCGGTTTTATACTGCGCGGCATCCAGCAGAATGTTATGGGTTTGCTTGAATTTGTTAGCGAATAGCTTAATGGATGCCATGTCTTGGGCCGTTACCTTCTCACTGTTGTAGACGAAGTAGTAGCGACCTTCTGGTGCAGCCGCACCTGTGCTGATGATGACTTGCTTGCGGTTATCGTCCCATTGGACGTCAGCTCCAAAGCTCTCAGCAACGAAACGGGCCGGGACGAAGGTTCTTCCTTCCATCTTGGTTGCGGCCACATCTAGCGTGACGGTCTTGCCGCTGACCACAGCCTTGGTGTCATTAAGGCGAAGGGTGACAACAATGTCGGCCTTCTTGCCTGTAATGGTCTGAGTGGAGTCATCCCAGCCTACCACTGCACCCATACTTTCAAAAATGGCGCGTAGTGGAACCATTACCCGACCGTTTATTTTCTGAGGAGCAACATCAAAGTAGACGGGACGGCTGTCAATAGTAGCCGTAATTTCGGGGCTTCCCCCGCTGGCAGCCGTAAAGCTGCCGAAGGGTAGCAAAGTAGAGATGAGAACAATTAGAAATGCAGAAGTCCAAGGGAACTTTTTCACGTTTGGTTGCCTCCCAAGTTGTGGTTGTCATGCCCATTTTTTCACAATGCTCTATTGCCGTCAAATGTTATTTATTAAACGGGATCAATCGAAAATGGCGAGCCGTGCCTCTCTGCTTCCATTCCATGGAAGCGTATAGGAACTATCTTGATCGTTCGGAGGTATGCGGATATGGATAAAAAGAAAAGCTTTATCAAGCCACTAACTACATCTATGATCGCGAACGGGAAGTGAGCTTGTACCAGGAGGATTCATTATCAGATCGGAGAAAGAGCTGCTGAAGGAAATGAATTGGCCGGTCAATCACGATGCAGAATATCCCGGAGCATGAGTTTCAGGAGGGGGAGCGTTATGCGGCTTGCCGGGTATGTTCCTTCTCGAAGGACAAGAAGGATGGCTTTTGGGAAAATGCTTCCTACCTTCACTACGCCCTTTATTTAGGCAACGCGTATGGCTCGAACCCTTGGGGGGCGCTCCTCGACCTGAAGGAGCTGGCCGAGCAGCCGCCAGTCAAGCCGACGAATGAGGATATCGACGTATTTCGAAGCTTACTGGGCAGCTTGGCGCGTTCGGGGCCGGATGAAACTCCGGGTGAATTCGAGAAACGGCTGGCGGCAGAGAAGACCATGCCGAAAAACAAATACGTGCGGCGGGGGATAATGAACTCGCTCGCTATAGCAGGGGTTATTCCAAACCTGCTGGTCCAGACTGATTTCGGAAGATGGACGGGTTATGAGGTTATGGTGAACCAAGAAGAGAAGCTTACGAATACAAAAGGCCGCTCGGATATGGAGATGCCGTGGGCAGCTTGGAGTGGAGAGCTTGGTATGAACGGGGATGTGGCCAAGGAGCTTTCTGGCGATTTGTACGTTCAAGGATAGATTAGTTCTTCCTGGCCACAATGAAATATTCCTGGGAGCGCGGGTTTAAGCAATCTGTCTCTACAATGGAGAAGCCCCCTCTTTTAAATGCATCGACGAGATCGTTAATTTTGAATGCTTGAATAGCGGGCATTAGACCCACTTTACCTGCAACGGACAACAGGCCTTTAAGTATTCTTTTTTCACCCATGCATGGTGTTGCCGAAATCAATAATGCTCCGGGCTTTAACAGCTCGTTTATTCTTTGCAGTACAACTTGTTCATTCTCCAGCAAATGCAGAATATGAAAGGCCAGGATAGCATCGAATGAGCCTTCCTTGTACCGTTCATCGAAAATGGTCGTGTGTACATAGCTGATATTGGCGATACTCCGATCGTATGCCTTTTTCCCGGCAATCTCAATCATATTCGCAGAAATATCAATGGCATGAAGCTCCTGCACATCTTCTGCGATCTCATTGGCTATTATTCCAGTCCCGCAGCCGAAGTCCATGACTATGTCGCATGATTTGAGATACTTCTTTGTCCGGTTGATGACGTTTTGGTAAGTCTGAGCATCTTTCATCTCAATTTGATCATACTTGCTTGCTGTTTTGTCCCAGAAGCGTTCGGATTTGCTCATTTTAGGGCACCTTCTTTTCTTGATTATGGATCGCTGGTGGAAGCGATACCGTCTCAGCATTTTGGCAAGTATGGAAACGGAGCAATTTTTAAGAAATATGGTTGTGTATAATATTGTAAAGTAGAGGGAGTGGAAGCTCAAATCTTGGAGGAGTGTTCAGATGAACCATATTGAATGTATAAAGGCCTACAAGAGTGATCTACAGCAATATTCTGCAGAGCAGCTTCGTTACATATCCGTGTCAAAGGTATGGTCTCTTGGGCAAATGTACGATCATCTTATTCTAACGGCACTGGATTATCTGGACCAAGTAGAAGGCTGTGCGTCTGCTAATGAAGAGCAAGCTGGCGGCAAGACGGAGGTAGGTGAGCAGCTTTTTCGTGCTGGCGCATTCCCTGCAATCAAGATCAAGTTGCCGGACGGGCCCGAGAATAATCCCAATAATTTGAGAAGTAAAGATGATCTATCGGAAGGGCTCGACCTAGTTCTAAAGAGAATATCGGAGTGGGAAGATAAATTAAAGGCTATCAATCCGAATTATAAAGTAAGGCATGGCGGCTTCGGCTGGTTGAATGCGCTGGAGTGGTTCAGTCTTATTGGTATGCACTCTCGGCATCATCTACGACAGCAGCGCGAGCTTGAAGCTGCGTATGATTTGGCATGCGGGAGTGAGAACTAGCCACTGCAAAGAGGCTGTGCCTAAAGGCGAAATAGTAGCATCACAAACAGCTAATCGCGCCGAAAGTGTGTGATTGTCCAAAATTAAGGGACGCCCTCCTCTAAATTGTAAAAGAAACCGAAAGCCCAAAGATGGCGGTGCAGGGACTGGTATTACCCCGTCAAGTAGAAATTCGTTTACTTACATAGCTGCTCGATAACAACAAGCAAGCCGCTGCAGCATCTGCAGCGGCTTTTCTACTTTCTTAAACTACTGATACAACCATATCCCCGATACCGTCATCACAGCCGGCAACGCGGCTTCATCGATCGCTACATTGTCATACCAGCCGCCTACTGCGAGGTTAAGCACCAGGTAGAAGGACTTGTCGAACGGCATGTCCGTCTCCATGCGGCGTTCGGCATAGCAATGGCCGTCCACGAGCCAGCGGATGGAGTCTTCGCTCCACTCCAGCGTGTAATCCCGGAACTGGTTGATGCTGCCGTCTTCCAATTGGTATGAATACTCATCCAGTTTCTTGTGGTCCCAGTCCTTCCCGTAGTGAAGCGTGCCGGATACCTGCTGAGGCAGGCGGCCTCTGGCTTCCATAATGTCGATCTCGCCGGAAGCGGGCCATGGCCCGTAAACTTGTTCCTGCGGAAGCAGCCAGATGGCAGGCCATAACCCTTGTCCGACCGGCAGCTTGGCGCGTATCACTAATTTGCCGTAGAGATAAGAAAAGTGGTCCTTCGTATCCAGACGCGCGGACGTATAGTGAAAGCTCCGTCCGTCAGCGGTATCGATTTTCTCGCGGCGCGCACACAGGTTTAGTCCAGCTTCATCCATATACAGATTGCTGTCATGATCCGTATAATACTGCTGCTCGCCGTTTCCCCAGCCCGGGTGGATCGGTTTGCCGTCGTTATCCAGCAAGTCGTTGCCGAGGCGAATATTCCAAGAGCTTAAATCCGTGCGGCTGTCCAAAAAATCCTGCTGCCATATTAGCTTGTTCATCTTCTGCACACTCCCTTCATTTCATCCCAGCATATCGAAATTTAGGGCTTGGTGGAACAAATCCAAAAAAATGGGATAGGGTCAAAAATCATGGCCTTTTTTTCCTAGGCCTATTCTCATACGATGAAATGGAAGGGGGCACAGAATATGTTCCAACAGAGGACAGGACTAGTTAAGTCATTGCTCAGGCAATGGCAGCTGCAGAGCATGGTAATCCCCGGGATTATCTGGATGTTGATCTTTTGCTACATCCCCATGTTATGGCTGATTATCGGATTTATGGACTACAGCATTGCCAAGCCTATGCTGCAATCACCCTTTGTCGGGCTGAAGCACTTTGAGGAGTTTATAGGGGATGACCGCTTCTGGCGTTCGATTCGCAACACGCTGGGCATGAGCGCAATCAAGCTGGTATTCGGTTTTCCGATTCCTATTTTCTTCGCCTTGTTGCTGAATGAAATACGGAGTATACGCTTTAAGCGCACGGTTCAAACGATCTCGTATTTGCCGCATTTTATCGCATGGACAATCTTCGGCGGCATCATGCTGAACTGGCTGGGTGAAGGCGGTGTCATGAACCAATTGATGATGGGGCTTGGTATTCAGGACCGCGAGATTCTATACAACAGCGATCCGAAGTACTTCTGGTGGATTACGTATTTCTCCGACGTGCTGAAGGAAACGGGCTGGAGTGCCATTATCTATATTGCTGCCATTGCCGGCATTGACCCGGCGCTGTATGAAGCAGCAGAGCTTGATGGTGCCAACCGCTGGCAGCGAATGTGGCATATTACGGTGCAGAGCATTCGTCCGACCATCGCAATCCTGTTCATTCTGGCAGTAGCCGGGATGCTGGGAAGCAACTTCGAGCAGATCTTCATGCTTAAGAACAACATGAACATGAGAATGGCGGAAAGCTTGGACCTGTACATTTATAACATGGGTCTGGTATCCGGGCGTCACTCCTTCTCGACAGCAGTGTTGTTCGCTCGCTCGATCGTGGCGCTGGGACTGTTGTTCTTGGCCAACTACATGTCCAAAAAACTGACAGGCGACAGCATATTCTAACGAAGGGGAGGCAGATCCATGGAATTACGCAGAAGAGTGCGGCGCATCGGAGTGTTTGAAGTCTGCAATACCCTGGTTATGCTGGCGGTTTGTTTTCTGACGCTGTACCCGATTTGGTTCGTATTTATCAACTCGCTTAATGCGCCGGAGAAGGCGATACTGGGTACGGTCAACTGGTTTCCGGAAGCGTTCTCGTGGGCAAGCTACAGCGTTGTCTTTAATGATAAAGGTTTAATGAATGGCTTCTACATCACCACGATGCGTACCCTTATCGGTACGACCGCGCATGTGCTGTTCACGGCAATCGTAGCGTATGGCATGAGCAAGACAAATCTGATCGGCCGTAAGGTCTATATGAAGATTGCCCTAATTACGATGCTGTTCTCAGGCGGACTAATTCCTACGTTCATTCTCATGACGAAATTGGGTCTCTACGACAACTTCCTGGTCTTCATCATTCCGGCGATGTACACGTTTTTCAATATGGTCATCTTCATGAGCTTCTTCCGCACCATTCCGGATAGTTTGGAGGAATCGGCGAAGGTAGACGGAGCTTCTGATTACGGCGTATTGTTCCGCATCGTCATGCCGAACAGTATGGCTGTTATTGCGACGATCTCGCTATTCTCGGCGGTATATCACTGGAACGATTATTACCAGGGTGTCATCTATATCTACTCGCAAGAAAATTTGCCGCTGCAAACAATGCTCTACAAGATTATTGCAGAGAACTCCATGTCGTTCATGCAGCAGCAAGCGATGGCGCAATTCGGCGCAAGGCTGCCTGGCAACTCGATCAAGTTCGCCTCCATGATGGTAGCTACATTACCTATTCTGTTGGTTTACCCCTTTATTCAGCGCTATCTGGTCAAAGGTGTTATGATTGGCGCCATTAAAGGGTAAGCGTCATACGCCGATCTAAGCTTATAAGCGGAGAGGCGTATGATCCATATACACTAAAAAAGGGATAACAAAGAGAGGATGATCATGTCATGAAGCGCAACCGCATGAAGCAAAGCATCATTATGGCCCTGGCTTTAATTATGGTGCTAAGCTTGGCCGCGTGTACCGGGTCGAAGAACAATGAGAACACACCAACTTCACAGCCTTCGAACAACTCGCAGCCGCCAGCTGGCGAAGCAACGCCGAACCCTGAGGTTCCGGCCTGGCAGCTGGATACTAGCCCGATCGAATTATCGTGGTTCGTAGGGGCTTCCTGGTATCCGCATTCCTGGGGCGAAAGCTTGGCCTCCAAGTATGTAACTGAAAAAACAGGTGTCAAAGTCAAGCTTGAAGTGCCTTCGGGCGAAGCGAACGAGCATATTACGCTGATGATGACTTCCGGTAAACTGCCGGATCTTATTACAATGGGCTCTTGGGAAAACGCTGTCAAAAAGCTATGGGAAGGCGACTTCGTGTATGCTTTGAATGAACTGGCAGACCAGTACGACCCCTACTTCTACAAGGTAGCGGGCGACGGCACACTGAAGTGGTATCGTCAAGACAATGGCAATACGTACGGTATACCCAATGATTCGTATAGCCCGAACCTGATGCAAGAAACGGGCATGACTGCCGCTAACCAAACGTTTTTGGTGCGTAAGGATCTGTATGAGGAAATGGGCAGCCCGGATCTAAGCACGCCGGAGGGCTTCCTGAACGCTCTGCAATTGCTGAAGGATAAGTATCCGGAATACAAAGGCCAGCCAATTAGCCCGTTCTTTGCACAAGGCAATGTGCCTTACGGCATGACCGAGTATCTGCAGAACCTGCTGGCTATTCCGCATGAGCAAGAAGGCAAAGTTTACGACCGCATTACCGATCCGAATTATATTACCTGGCTGAAGACCTTCCGCACGGCGTACGAGCGCGGACTGATCAACGTCGATTTCCTGGTCGATTCCGATACGCAAGTGGAGGAGAAAACGAACAACGCCCGTTACTTCATGATGGTTCGCGAATGGAACGGTATGGCGGCGGTTAATCCGCTGCTGGCTGCAAGCGCCAACCCGGACTCATACTACATTGCTGTGGATGGACCACAGAACAGCAACGGCGACAGCGCGAAGCTGTTCCCGGGCAATATGGACGGCTGGATGGTTACCATGATCAGCAAAACGACCAAAAACCCTGAGCGTGCCATTCGCTTCCTGACGTACCTGGCCAGCGAAGAAGGCCAGCGCGATCTATTCCTTGGCAAAGAAGGCGAGACATGGGATATGGTCGACGGCAAGCCGACGCTGAAGTCGGAGATGGTGGATCTTCTCTCGAACGATATTGAGAAGCTGGAGAAGGAATACGGCGTCATGGATACGTACTGGATGGTTCGCAACCCGGTTATTATTAACCAATGGAGACCGGAGAAGGCTCCTGTTCTGAAGCAGATGGAGGATTTCGCGAACGCTCAAGCCGATATTGACAGCGGCATCTACAAGGGTCTCGACCCGCTTGGCGATTCTGATGTAGCAGTAGCATGGGCGCGTATCTCCCAGAACTGGGAGGAAGTCATGCCGGAGCTGATTACCGCTAAGGACGAGGCTACTTTCGACAAAGTGTTCGAGAGCTTCCTTGCACGCCGCGAAAGCTACGGCTTTGACAAGGTGATGGAATTCCGTCAGGCCGAGCTGGATGTGCGCAAAGCCAAAATGGCGGAGTAATCGAATAGTTATAGGATATTAATTGCCGGCTGCCATAATGGTGGCCGGTATTCCCTACTTTTACGGGAACTAGCCAAAGGGTGCTATATTGCCTGATTACCTACCTGCCGGTTTGTAATACATGGTATATTACAGAGGTAGGGGAGGGCGCTAGAATGAAATTTCTGCTGACGAGAATGAGAAAGCTGTACCGCAATTCCCGCATATCCCAAAAGTTCTTTATGGCCTTTAGCCTGACGATCGCGATTCCTGCCGTGCTGGTATCCTTTCTGTTTATCCGAACGCAGGAAACTCAACTCTACAAGGATGCGATGGCGAGTGGAAGCAGCCATGTGTCCAGGCTGAACGAGCAGCTGCGCAGTCGAATGGATATGATTGAAAACGCTTCCTCTACGGCGTTGACGCAGAAGGCGTTTGTCGATTTTATCCACTCCAATATGCGCAGCGACGGCCTTAGGCTGGTGAAATTCAGACAGAACCAATATGAGCAGATGCACAATATTATTCAAAGCCATGAGATGATTAGTCAGCTCAGCTTTTATGTCGATAATCCGAATTTGCATGAAATTTGGCCGGAAATTTACCATTATGACAACTTTTATCCGCAGGATTATTGGGTCACGCTGCGGGATGAAGGAGGGACGGCATACCGCATCTTTGCTCTACAGGATGGGGAGCATACGCTGTCCTACTACCGGCTCGTTCGCCTTCAGGGGCAGCAGCAGAAACGTCCCAGCATTATGGAGATTCGCGTAGAGCACAGCACATTTTTCAAAGACATGCTGGAGGAGACCGGCGGGAATTTCTTTTCGGTTGTGATGGATGGCAAGGACCCTGCCCGTACGGTATATAATTCTCAGCATGAATTTACCGGCAATGCAGGGGAGGAACTGGGCGATATTCTGGGCAGCATTCACCGGCAGCTGGATGTGCTGGAGCAGGATGACCCCGTTAAGGTCAAGGTAGGGGATCATACCTACTATGCGTTGTACAAGTATATTGCCCCGCTGGACGCTTATGTGGTGGATATAGCTTCTCACCAGGCGCTAATGAAAGGTCCGCGCAACTGGTATGCCTTGGTCGTAGCTATTACCTTGAGCGTGCTATTGCTCATTATGCTGTTCGTCTCGCATACGACCCGGCGCATGTTCCGCAGGCTCGAGAGTATATTGGTTTCTATGCGCAAGGTGCGAAGAGGGCAGCTCGATGCGAAGATCGATACGGGCCTCGATGACAAAGAGAGCGGCGATGAGATTGATGAAGTGGCTGTAAGCTACAACAACATGCTGGATGAAATCAAGCGATTGATGACGCAGGTGGTGGATAAGCAGCTGATTGCCAAGAACGCGCAGCTGCACTCGCTGCATTCTCAGATCAATTCGCACTTTCTGTATAACGCGCTGGAGTCTATCCGTATGCAGGCGGAGGTTCAGCGGCAGCCAGCTATTGCCGATGCCCTGGTCTCGTTAGGCTCGCTGCTTCGATACAGCATGCAGTGGCGCAGCGATACCGTGGCCCTCAGCGAGGAGCTGGCGAACATTCAAAGCTATATTCAATTTATTAACTTCATGGAAGGCGGCAGCATTGAACTGACAGCGGATCTCCCGCCGGAGGTGCTGCGTTACACCATTCCGAAAATGTGCATGCAGCCGATCGTGGAGAATGCCGTTCATCATGCGGCGCCGCGTGGCGGCAGCGTACGGATTGGGATTACCGTCTCCGTGGAGAATGACAGTCGTTTGCTTATCAACATCCGCGATGATGGAGCGGGTGTAGACCCGCAGATGCTGGACAGCTTGCAGGCTGTGCTGCAGGGTGACTCGGATACACCGATTGTGACCAGCAAGAATGGGTTGGGACTTGAGAATGTGCATAAGCGGCTGCAGCTTCATTATGGCAAGGGCTGCGGTCTGTGGATTGAGAGTGTGCAGGGCGCCTATACCTGTGTCACAATTCGTTTGCCTTGGGAAAATGTGAATCTTGGAGGGTGGTAGAGCATGATCAACATGTTGATTGTGGACGATCAGAAGCATATACGCGATGGCCTGCAGGCCATGCTGCGCCAATTTCCTCTGGAGCTTGACACCATCTATTGTGCAGCCAATGGGGTAGAGGCGCTGAGCATCTTGCGCCAGCACAGCATCCAACTGGTGATTACCGACATCATGATGCCGGATATGGATGGGCTGGAGCTGATGGCGCACACCAAAGAGGAACGGATCAAGGTGGAATATCTGATTATTAGCGGCTATAGCGATTTCGCCTATGCCCAGAAGGCGATCGGGCTAGGAGCCAAGGGCTACCTGCTCAAGCCCGTGAAGCGGGAGGATCTGCAGACGGCGGTCGAGCATGTATGGCAAGAGATTAAGACACGGCAGGCGCTCTCGCGCAATATGAAGCATGTCTCTCGCCGCGCCAAGGAAGCGGATCGCAAGGAGCTGTGCATGTATATGCAGGGCGCTGCCAATGACGAGTCGTGGATTATCCAGACCCAGCAGCAAAATCCAGATTTATGGCGCCATTACCGCCTGTGCTTGCTGCGTGAGGAGCTGCGGATCAACCAGCCGGGAGCCATCAGTGCTCATAGCATGGAATCCATTGCCTACCGCGTCTATGGCAGACGGGGCTGTATATGCCTGCAGCACGGCCCGCATCTGATCCTCGCGGTTGCTGCGGATGTAGATACGGGGGCGTTGCCCACCGCGCTCAAGGCCGCACAGATTGATGCCACTACGGTCATGACCGGCCCGCAGAAAGGGCTAAAGGAGCTTCCGGGTAGCTACACGCAAGTACAGGAGCTGTACCGCCATAGCTATTTGTTCCCCGATAAACGATGTATTCTGCCCTCGCATGTGGATCGGCTGGAACAGCAGTGGCAGCTTCCTTATGAGGACATATATGCGCTGTTCCAGCTAATAGGCACCAAGAACAGCGGCAAAATCGCCCAAGGCATCTCCTCGATGTTCCACAAAGATATCCTGCAGCGTTATCATATCCGCTACACGCAGCAGCTCTGTCGAGCCATGGTAGAGATGCTGGAGGAGTATGAGCGTGTTATTCGTCCCTATATGGGGGAGGAAGCGCTGGATATCGACTGCTTGCGCAATCTATTCGATTATCCAGGCATCCGCGATTACATCCAGGCGCTGCAGCAGCAGCTGCTGCGGCTGAATCAGTTCTATTATGAATTCAAGTGCAGCTACCGCAACTCGCAGGACTTGAATGAGGCGATACGATTCATCCATGAGAGCTATCACAAGCCGCTGGATCTGGCGATGGTCTCCAATCACGTATCGTTGAATTACGCTTACTTCTCCAACCTGTTCAAGAAAAATATAGGCAAGGGCTTCGCGGAATACTTGCGTGATGTACGCCTGGATAAAGCCCGGCGGCTGCTGGCGGAGACGGAGCACAAGATCGTCGAAGTGGCGGCCATGGTAGGCTATGAAAGCTATAAGAGCTTTACGAGGGCTTTCCGGGATGTCATGAACATGCAGCCCACCGAGTATAGGGTGCTCATGCGGCGGAAGTATGAGAGAGAAGGAAAATACCAAGATACAGCGCTATGAGCCAACCATAGCGCTGTAATCTAAAATATTGGGTCATAACAAAAACAATTGTACCTTTTCAGGGGATCGCGAAATTCGTTAGAATAAAGATATTCTCCTATGTAAGCGGTTTCCTTGAGATAGACGCAGACGTATCCGTATCATCGGACACAGGAGCCGAAGGCCGAAGAGAGCGAAGAAACGGGCAGGAAAGCTTGAGGCTCTATGGTCTTACAGAAGGTATAACAGCGACTTATACATGAGCTAGCCATGTATTCGGAGCGGGAGTACTTTATCTGTGCAAGCGGACCATGCAGCGCGTCGATCGCTCGGGCTTCATATGGGAGTAACATCTATATGCAGAAGGGGTCGTCAATGAACGGCGATGACCAGTGAAGCATGGATAGACGGGGAGCCATCTGGTCATTAGGGCATAGCTGCGCTTAATGAGATAGTTCCCAACACCCAAGAAATGACATATTTATGCTTTTTAATTAATATTATCCTGTTAATCGTGACAAATCACAAACATCTATATATTAAAGGAGGACAAGTGTAATGCAATATTACCCGATGGAGAATAGATTGAAGCACAGAGTACTGAGTATGTTCTTAGTCATCGCTATGATCGCCAGCGTGGGCTTATTGCCGCCATCCAAGGTCCAGGCGGCAGGAACCGCTGTTACTTCCATGACTTACTTCTCCCCACAAGACGGACCTGTTATCTCCCAATCCGGGGTTGGGCAAGCCAGCTACGGGTTCGTGATGCCGATCTTCAATGGAGGCTCGGCTACTTGGAATGATGTGTCCAGCGATGTAGGCGTAAATGTGAAAGTAGGCGGCAATTGGGTCGACATCGACAGTGTAGGCGGCTATGTCTACAACCAGAACTGGGGGCACTGGAGCGACGGCGGCATGAATGGCTACTGGTTCACCCTCTCCGCTACAACCGAGATTCAGCTGTACTCCAAAGCCAATCCAGGGGTGACGCTTGCCTACACCCTGCAATTCCAGAACATTAACAAAACAACCATTACTTCTATGACTCCTACGCAAGGACCGCAGCTTACAGCAAGCTTTACAGGCGGAGCAGGCTTCACTTATCCTACCTTCAATAATAATGCGGCCATCCCTTATGCAGCCGTAGCGGATGATTTGAAGGTATACGTCAAGCCAGTAAGCAGCAGCACATGGATTGATATTGAGAATAACGCAGCCAGCGGCTGGATCTACGACAACAACTTCGGTCAATTCACTGAAGGCGGCGGCGGCTACTGGTTCACCGTTACGGAATCCATTAATGTGAAGCTGGAATCCAAAACCTCTTCGGCCAACGTCATATATACGATCAACTTTAATGTGCCGGTCAGAAATTCATATACCATAACTCCGTATGACGGAACAACCTACACCGCAGATCAGAGCGGCGTCATCGGCATACCGCTGCCTAAGATTGACGGTGGGGCGGCAATCGGCACAGAGCTTGGTAACTTCGTCTATCAGATTAATGTGGGCGGACAATGGGTAGATATGGCGAACTCCAGTCAAAGCGGATTTGCCTACTCCCCGAATGGCTACAACAATATGTCTGATGCCAACCAATGGGGTTACTGGGCCGATTATATCTACGGTCTGTGGTTCCAGCCTATCCAAGTAGACATGCAGATCCGTATCGGCTATCCGCTGAACGGGCAGTCCGGCGGCAATGTAGGCAACAACTACGTCTACTACACCTTCATTGGCAACCCGAACGCCCCGCGACCGGATGTCACCGACCATGATGATATTGAAATCGGAACGCCAACCGATTCGGCGATCGATGGCTTGAACCTGATCTGGAATGATGAGTTCGCCGGTACGCAGCTTGATACGAGCAAATGGAATTATGAAACAGGCTATTACATCAATGACGACCCTAACAGCTGGGGCTGGGGCAATGCGGAGCTGGCGCACTATACAGACAGTGCACAGAACGTATTTGTCCAAGACGGAAAGCTGAATCTCAGGGCCTTGAACGATCCGAAAAACTTCCCGCAGGATCCTAGCCGCTATGCGCAATACTCCTCCGGCAAGCTGAATACGAAGGATAACTTCTCCTTCCAGTACGGCAGAGTGGATATTCGCGCGAAGCTGCCTACAGGCAATGGCGTCTGGCCAGCCCTGTGGATGCTTCCGGAAGATGCCGCTTACGGCGCATGGGCCGCATCCGGTGAGATCGATATTATGGAAGCAAAGGGACGTCTGCCTGGCACGACCAGCGGTGCGCTGCACTTCGGCGGACAATGGCCGGTGAACCGCTATATAGCAGGCGAGTATCACTTCCCTGAAGGCCAAACGTTCGAAAATGATTTCCATGTCTATTCCATGGTATGGGAAGAGGACAACTTCAAGTGGTATGTCGACGGCAAGTTTTTCTTCAAAGTAACGAGAGACCAATGGTATTCCGTGGCAGCGCCGAATAATCCGAACGCTCCGTTCGATCAGCCGTTCTACCTGATTATGAACTTGGCAATCGGCGGTTACTTTGACGGACTTCTGAGCCCGGACCCTGAGGATATCCCGGCAACGATGCAGGTCGATTATGTTCGTGTGTACAAAGAAGGCGACAGCGAGAATCCAGGGAATGTATCCGTTACTGGCGTAACGCTGAATCAGACAGCCGCACAAGTGGAAGTAGGTCAGGACGTACAGCTGAATGCTGCGGTAGCGCCATCCAACGCCACGAATAAGCAGGTATCGTGGACAGTGTCCAACTCGAGTGTAGCTTCCGTGAATCAGAGCGGCAAGGTGACGGGACTCGCTCCGGGTACAGCCACCGTTACGGTGACCACCGCAGACGGCAATAAGACGGCTGTAAGCACCATTACGGTTGTGCCTGCGGCATCTACTGTTATCGTCATTGGCGACGCGGTACGCGGGCTCAAGAAAATCGGTAACGACTTGCAGTTTTACGTGAATGGCGCCACCTTTGCCGACTTGCACTATAAGATCAATAACGGCGGGCAGCTTAACGTAGCGATGACTTCTACAGGCAACGGCAACTATACCTACGCGGTCAATAACCTGCAGCAAGGGGATACCGTGGAGTATTCCTTCACCTATAATCCGGGGCAAGGAGCATTGGATACCACATGGTTCACGTATATCCATGGGGTAACGCAAGGCACGCCTGAGTAAGCGATGTGCTTGGTTTGGAGCATAACAGAGTAATGCCATAGATAGGCGAGGGGAAGCAAGATTTCCCCTCGCCTATCTTGTTATATCGCCTTAACGTCATATAGGTTCTTGGCATTATGGGCATAGGCTTCCTTTGCGGTCAAGCTAGTCCCTATTGGCTAAACTTAGCAGTTCCAGCAACTTAAGGCGTGCGGTATCCGTACATAGAATAAAAGCAGAGTGCAAAGGAGGAAAATGATGTATTTGGTGTCACAGCCAGGGCCGCTATCATCGGCTCAGATCGAAGCAATAGAGCTGAATTCAGCCATCTCTTTTCCGCCAGGATATCTTCGGTTTCTGAAGCGGTTTGGTGCAGGGACGTATAGGGGCTGGATGAATGTCTACACACCGGATAACGAGGTGCTTCGTCCGTTCCCGGAATATGAACTATGGGAGCATGATGCGGACAGCCCGATTACACAAGAGCAGATTGGCGAGTGCATCGCAATAGGCCATACCGCAGATGGCGACTTTCTGGCGGTGCATCCGCAGACGAAGCAGCTGCTTTGGCTGCCCCGGCATGCAGAGCGTATTGAGAGTATGGCTGTGCAGGTACAGGAGCCGGTGAATGACGAGACATACGCTAAATCATTGGATGCCATCTATCGCCAAGTATACGGATGTGGCCAGCGGGAGGCGGCCTATTATGAACCGTGGACGGAGACACGGAATCATCGTTTTTTGCGTCTGCTGCCGGGCACGAATGGACTGACGCTGCAGGGGCTGTCGGGCATGTTCCGGGAGGTTTTTCCACCTGATTTGGTCGTCGAAAACGAATATACCTGTCTATTGTTCTATCAGGAATTAGGCGGCTATATTCGGTTTAATTATGCCTACGGGCAAGAGGTGGCTGTTATATATGAAGAGGATGCTGCGCAAGCATTCGTTACGATGGAGCAATGGTTGTTGTCGCAAGGATGCATAGGGTAACTTCAGCGAGACAGGCAAATCATTCGGTCTACTAAGGGAGATGGGATAGTGGACATAACCTTTGGCTTGGATACATATGGCACATGCGTAGGCCAATTAATAGACGAGCTGTCGCCGCTCACCGAATTGGCGAAGGCGTGGAGGTTTCCTTATCATATCGCCTTTATGTGGCGTGTATTGCCGGAAAGCTACGGCCGCAAGACATTCCGGCGAATGGATAGCCGGGATCAAACGTTAACGCTGGACATGAGCATCCCTTATGAGAAGTATCTGCGAATGTCCAAAAACGAGCAGCGAGAGGCTTTAGGAATTGAACTCTATTCCTATTTGGCGGAGTCGATTGCGAAGTACAAGAAGTATGCGGGTACGGAAGACCAGCAGCAATTATTGGCGAAGGTGAGAAGATGGATGCTGGAGAACAATTGGCTGGAGGGGAAGATCGGGCAGGCGAGAGAGCTTCTTGCGCAAGATATGGGGCTTTACGAGGTGAGTCAGCAATTGCACATGCCTCTGGAGGAAGTGGAGTATATCCTGATTCGTATGAGTGGTTATGAGCAGACTGACGAACATCCTGACAACATCGTTGCAGGAAAAGCGACGCCTTATCATTTGTAAGAGCAAGGGGAGTGGGCTAGTCATGACGAGATTAACCGCGCTCGCGAGCTGTTTGAATGGATGGCAAATAAAACGTAATGGTCAAATGACAGGGAGGGTTACTCGATGAATCAGGCACTCATGGAGAGGCTAACAACCTTTCTTCATCGTGAGGATAATAGCACCTTAGCAGGCACTCCTGCGAGCCAGGAGGAAGTGGATTATGCAGAGCAGCGGCTGGGAGTAAGCTTTCATGAGGATTATGTGCAATTTATCCGCACGTTCGGAGGGGCGTATGCAGGCATTGCGGTGCATGCGTTCTCTAACGGCTCCAGCATCGGAAGGGAGACGGTTACCGATATGACGCTGGAGTTCCGCGAGCAATGCAAGGAACTGCCTTGTGCGGAGGTTCTGCAAAAGAGCTATGTCATCTCGATGGATGGCTCTGGCGATCCGATATTCATCAATCCGGCAGGAGAAGTGCTCATTAGCTATCACGACACCGGGGAACTGAAGGTACTAGCGAGCTCATTCGAGGAGCTCATACAAGACAACTTTTATGAATGGTGAGCAGGTACATATAGGGCGATTGATGGACTTATCGGAATGGAGTTGTGTTCATGAGCAGGCTAGTCATTATTACAGTAGGGAAAACCCATAGCGGGAAAACGACCTTTGCCAAGGCGTTAGAGCAACAGCTTCAGGACGCACTTGTCATTGATCAAGATAACCATGCCGAATTCATTAATACCTATTATCAAAGTCTCCTGCCCAAACAAGGCCCCAATAGAATCAAGTTTGCCATGACCCAGACTATTGTAGAGTACGCCATTCATCAAACCGGTCTTCATCTGATTCTGTGCAATTCCAATCGGAATCGCAAGGATCGGTTAAAGCTGCTCTCCAAGTTTCATAACGAAGAGTTCATCAGCATTTTGGTCCACTTTGATCTTGCAGATGATATCATTCAAGCGCGAGTCGCTAATAGCACTCGGAGCACAGCCATATTTAGGAGTGCTTCCTCGTTTGAAGAGGTCCTTCTTCGGCAACAAGCAGAATCGGTTAACGATGCTGATCACACACCTCAAGCAGATGAGGCGAATTATTTATTTGTTGTAAAAGAACCCTATGACGTTCAGTCGGTCATTCAACGTATAGTAGCGATTTCTCGCAAGGAATAGGGTTCATCGAACAAAGCCACGGCTAAGCAATAGTTAACCCGAAAAAGCCATCCTCTATAGGATGGCTTAAATGTTCTATTGAGTTTCAATAATCATTTACGCTCTAGTAGCCTCAAACACATACGTCTGGCTCGCATGGGCGGGCGCTTTCCCGTATTCAAAATCAGCAGATATGACCACATTCGAGAAGCCGATGCTTTCCAAAACAAGCTTGAATTCTTCAATCCCGTACCAGCGGAGGCCAAAGCGCTGCAACTCCGTCTGAATCAAGGCCCCGTCGCGCCACTTCTCATATCGGAGGTGCGAGACCTTGTATTGATGGAGCAGGTCCGCTTCTACGAGCTTCTCCTCCAGCGTAATGCTGTCGCCATTCGGCAAGTGGAAGGTCGATGTTGGTCCAACCTTGCCAATTTCGAAATTAGCGTCAGGCAGGAAGAGATCCAGAATGAGTCGTCCGCCCGGCTCAAGATGCTCATATAGGCGCTTCAATACTTGGATGGATTCCTCGCGCTTCTCAATAAGCAAGAAGGAACCCGCCGGGATAATGATCGCCTCATATCGCTCGGGCAGGGACAACTCTTGAAGGTCCGCCTCGTACAGATTGGCGACGAGCCCTCTTTCCTCGAAGCGCCTACGGCAAGAAGCCAGCATTTCCGGAGAATAGTCCACGCCATCTACTAGAAGCCCAGCTTCAAGCAGCGGGATGATCACACGCCCGGACCCGACCATCGCCTCTAGAATTCGTCCTTTGCAAGGCTTCAGTCTGTCGCGGTAGTAGTCAAGTTCTCTTCCAAAAGATTGACCGACCTTTTTCGTTAAGTCATAGACCTCTGTACATAGCTCACCATAATGACTAAAAGACATATTGTTTTCCCTCCGTTATCTGAATGTAGGACGGATGGGGATTGGTTGAAATTATCCCTTCCGCACCTTATGAATGGACATCGCGGATGTAAGGACTGTCATATAAATCACACACCTTCTTGTAAAATTAACCCTAGTATAGGCTTCTATTTAGAAATAGAACAAGGTTACAAAACGATTTAAACCAAACTTTCGGATAAATTGATGGAAAAGCTACACCATCATGGAAGAATGAATGAACGGATTTCCGTTCACCATTCTTTTTTTGTTTCTGTTGAATACCCAACATCTGTTAAGTTTATATCGTATAATAGACATAATGTTAGCCTTTATATGAATGTCTTAGAAGAATAGGACTAGGAGAGAAGACTTCTTGCCACATGATTCATTAAGATACCCATTTAAGAAAGCACGTATTATGATCATACTGCTGGTAGTACTAGCTGCTGCATCCGGCTTACGGCTGTTATGGATGGAGTGGTTCCATCTGCAAAAACAGGTATCCATTCAAAATGGGCAGTTGGACTTGCGTGATTGGCATGCAGAGAATGGAGACATTCTCTTGCTTGATGGGGTATGGGAATTCTATCCCTCGCAATGGTTGATGAATGGCAACCGGCAGCAAGCAACAGGAGAGCGTGATCCGGCGCTCCTTCAAGTCCCGGGAGGATGGAACAACGCGCTGAATGCGGAGCGCCCGACTCCATACGGCTATGGCTCTTATCGTCTGCTTCTTTACGTAGACCCTGCGAAGGACCAGAACTACAGTGTTCGAGTGCCGAGCGTGCGAACTTCATCCGAGTTATATGTCAACGGTAGACTTCTGGCCGGAACGGGACGTATTGCTGACGCGGAGCATGATTATATAGCGAAAAATCTTCCTTACTCCACGACGTTTACAGCCGATGAGAATGGTGTCATCGAGCTTATCATTCAAGCGGCTAATTATGTAGACAGCCGCAATAGTGGCATTGCGCGGTCGATTAAATTTGGCTCGGAGGAAGCAATCGCCAAGGAGATGAAAATCTCTGTTTCCATGCAGCTTCTGGTCACTGTGATCTTTCTCATGCATTCGGCCTACGCGTTTATCTTATTTTTACTCGGCAATAAGGAGAAGAAGCTCCTTTACTTCTCTTTGCTGACCTTATGTATCTCATTTGCCAATTTGCTAAGTAACGACGAGAAGCTATTTCACCAATTGTTTTATATCGGCACCACCTGGGATTTCCGGCTGGCGAATTGTGCCTTAATGCTGGGCATCTATGCTTTGCTGCAATGCACGAATCATCGCGAGATTCGGTATTGGCGCCGTATGTACCCCTTCGTGATGGCCATGATTTTAGGGTCTGCCGGCATTACGTTGTTCTTGCAGCCCGATCAGATTATTCAGCTGTTCCCGGTTTATATGCTAGGTGGAGCTATAGCCATTATCATTACGATCATGGCCATCTTCAAAACCGTTGTGAAGGATATTGGGAGCAACTTGCTGCTGCTTGTTTCCTTTCTTATGCTGGTGCATCATTTTGCATGGTCGTTATTTTGGCGGGATAGCGGCCTTAGTCTGGTATACTATCCGTTCGATCAGATCTTTGCGATGGGATGCCTGGCTTCTGTCTGGTTTAAGCAGTACTTCAGTATGCATGCTCATACAAAAGAAATAGCATCAACCTTGCAGCGAATGAATGACCACAAGGATCAATTCCTGGCCAACACCTCGCATGAGTTTCGCAATCCGCTCCACAGCATTCTGAACATGTCTCAGACTGTCTTGAACAGGGAACGGCATTTGATGCAGGCCCGGAGTGTGAAGGAACTGGAAACGGTGCTGACTGTAGGGCGCAGGCTTACATTGATCCTGAATGATTTGGTAGATGTGATGAGCTTGCGCGAGGGCAATCCGCGACTGCAGAAGACATCCGTCTCCATTCAGTCTATCGTAACCGGCGTGCTGGATATGCTGCACTATAATGCAGAGGTGAAGCCGATTAACATCACGAATGGAATACCGGTAGATTTCCCTCCTGTCTATGCAGACGAAAACAGGGTCATTCAAATCATCTTCAATCTGCTGCATAATGCCGTGAAGTATACGAATGAAGGAAGTATTGTCATTCAGGCTGCCGTCAAGAACGGAAGAGCGTATATCCGAATTACGGATACAGGAATCGGCATGGATGAAGAGATGCTGAAGCGTCTCTTCCGTCCCTATGAGCAAGCGGGTAGAGGCGAGACCATGATTGAGGGCGGCTTTGGCTTAGGCTTAAGCATCTGCAAGCAACTGGTTGAGCTTCATGGAGGAATGTTGGATGTGTCCTCTGTAGCAGGGGAAGGCTCCACCTTTACCTTTTCGTTAGAGCTTGCCGAGTTCAGCGCTAAGGATGAGGTCGCGGCTGCTAGCTCATTGGAGCCGATCAATAGGCCATCGCTGCCGATGGAAGACGTATTAATTCCTTCGAAGAAAGCAACTGCGCTGCCTCCAACCCATGTAATAGAGGGGAATCGCGACCGTCCGCGCCTGCTCATTGTGGATGATGATCCTGTCAATCTTCAAGTGCTGGAAGCGATCCTGCCTCCGGACGAATATGACACAACGATGGTTACAAGCGGCAAAGAAGCGTTGGCTGTACTGAATCAGAAGGAATGGGATCTGGTCATCTCGGATATCATGATGCCGCAGATGTCCGGTTACGAGCTGACACGAATCCTTCGCGGACGATTCTCCCTTACGGAGCTGCCCATTCTGCTCGTCACGGCACGAAGCCAGCCGGAGGATATTCGCGGCGGTTTTATGGCGGGGGCGAATGATTATGTAACCAAGCCTGTGGAGGCGATAGAGTTAAAGTCGCGGATTGAGGCCTTAATTACGATCAAACGATTTGTTCGGGAGCAGCAGCGATTGGAGGCGGCATGGCTACAAGCGCAAATCCAGCCTCATTTTTTATTCAATGCACTAAACGCTGTAACGGCCTTAAGTAACATTAATTTGGATAAGATGCGTACCTTGCTTGATGAGTTTAGCAATTATTTGAGAAATAAATTTAGATTTACCAATATGGATGGACTTGTTCCGATTGAGGAGGAGCTAAGTCTGGTGAACTCCTATCTATACATTGAACAGGTTCGATTCGATGAAAGGCTGCAGGTGATGTGGGAGATAGAGGAGGATTGCGAGGAATTGAAGGTTCCATTTCTGTCAATCCAGCCTCTGGTGGAGAACGCGATCATGCATGGCGTGATGAAGCGCAGTCGAGGCGGCAAGATCGTTATCAGGATTGCTGTCCATGAATCGCATGCGGAGATCACCGTTGAAGACGATGGAGTCGGAATGACCGAAGCACAATTGGAACTTATATTCGAAAGGACGGCGAACGGCAGGACAGGTGTCGGATTGATCAATACGGACCAGCGATTAAAGCGGCATTTTGGAACCGGACTGCATATTAGCAGTGCCGTAGGTCAAGGAACCAAGATAACCTTTCAGGTTCGAAATAAGTAGCATGGATCGGAGGAAGCGGTGATATGGTGATTGTGCGATTGGCTGGACAAGAAGACGTCGATCAGCTTGTTCGAATGCGGTGGGAGTTCTCGGAAGAGGATAAGCAAAGCGGAGCCCGATATGAGGAGTTTCACACTGTGTGCAGCTCGTTTTTGACGAGAGCGATCGGTGGCGGGGATTGGCACCGAGATTCATAGCGCAATGGAGCAATGGGCCAAAGAGCAAGCGGTTGAGTTTCTTGTGTTGTGGCCTAGCAGCAACAGTACCGAGTTCTATGCAAGGAACGGTTTTGCGTTATGTGAAGAAGCTATGGAGAAGCACTGGTGAGCAATCATAGCTCTTCATTTGATGTATGCGCCGCATGATGCAGTCGCGGATCAACTGCCCGCCACGATTGGGGATGCCTTGAAGGATTATAACTCCATTATTCTCATATCTGGGAGTGGTTCGCCGTATGGTCCGATCCACGAAGAGCTGTTCCAAATGGCCAAGACAGGTGCGCAGCCTGGTTCCCCGGCGGTGCTCCTTGCAGTAGTGGAGTATGAGGGCTGGTAAGGAGTCGCAGTCTACTGTTTGAATCTCTACCGGCTTCAACTGCTCAGGTTTTATACGTTCTTGCTCACGCCGTACCACCTCAGCGCCTTTCTCTCCAATTCTTTCACAAAGGCATCCTTGCCGTTCATATAAGCCTCAATGTTCTGCGGGAAACGGACAGCGAGGCTTTCTTTTAATTCTCCATATCGTTGCGCCTCATAAGAATGTGCCCGAAGATCTGTTGAATCCGACGAGACTCCTCGTTATATTCACGTACCCAACCCTCGCTGTACGTCGTAACCACAACATGCATCTTCATTACCTCCTTTAGTCAATCCAATAGACGTTCGTTCTCTCTCCACTATACGGCTCATGCCGGACCTATGGGCAATTGATTTTTTCAAATAAACCCTGAAACCTTTTTTCGTTTATACCGCGTTTAATTAGTCAAAAATAGCCGGATGCTAAAAAAAGTTTGGGCGCGATGAAAAATATAAGCCTCCTCAGTTGTATTAAAAGTGAAAGGAGGTGCTGAGGTGTACAATTCATATGAGCTCAATGAATCTGTACGGCGGGCCTTGGATCTATATTCGCAAAGCATGATCAAGATTGCTTTTACGTATTTGAAGAATATAGCGGACGCGGAGGAAGTGGCGCAGGATGTATTCCTGACCTACTTGCAGAAGCGCCCCGTCTTTGAAAACAGTGAACACGAAAAAGCATGGTTGATTCGAACAACCATTAATAAAAGCAAAAATATGCTGAAAACCGGATGGTTCAAAAGCAGGAATCCTGTTCCCGAACACTTAAGCTACCTCCCGAAGGAAGAAAACGAGGTTCTACAGGCCGTGCTGGCTTTGGACAAGAAGTATCGAATTCCGATTCATCTGCACTATTATGAGGGATATTCTATCCAGGAAATTGCAGCTATTATGCGGACCAAGTCGGCAACGGTTGGAACATGGCTTGCAAGAGGACGCCTTATCTTAAAAGAAAAGATTGGAGGCCTGGAGGATGAAGAAATCAGTTTATAAATCTGCAATGTCCCGTGTGAAAACTAGCGAGGATTTTCAAGAAGCAACGTACCGGAAGCTGATGAACGAAATGGATAAAACTACACCATCAACTAGAAACGATCAAAAGGAGCGGGTTAGAATGAATACAGCGAAAAAAAGAACGATTACAGGTTGGACGGTTGGAATTGCAGCATGTGCAGTATTGTCGGTTAGTCTGATTGCGACGAATCAGCAGGCGCCTAATCTGCCAACTCAGCCCCCAACGACGATTACACAGCCTCCAATCTCGGGCAAAGTAGCTGTTAATATCGATGGCGTGATTACAGAAGTGAGCGCGGACGGCAAAAGCTTCAAGGTCGGAGATCTCTGGGTTCAAGTGACAGATCAAACCAAGCTGGGCAGCAACGAGCCAACGGCGACAGCGCCTTCCGAAGAGCTGCTGCAGAAGGAATTCAAAGTTGGCAACGTTGTCTCGGGCTTTACCTCCCAAGATGTGAGCAGCGGCAAAGTAACGGCGGACGTCATCTACAACAACATGGCTCCGGCGAAGGAAGAAGCCAGCGCACCGCCGATTACGGGCAAAGCTATGGTGAACATTGACGGACAGATTACAGAAGTAAGCGCGGACGGCAAGAGCTTTAAGGTAGGCGATCTGTGGGTAACGGTAACGCCTGACACGATGCTAGGCATCTCCGGCCCGACTGCCGCCGAGCCATCCGAAGAGCTGCTGGGGAAGGAATTCAAAATCGGCAATTTCGTATCCGGTTATACATCGGAGGACCTCAGCACGGGCAAAGTGAATGCCACACGCATCTACAACAACATGTCTCCGCAACAATAAGACATAGATTACATTGTACCTCCATTAATAACGTGCAAAAACGGCAAGAGCATTTTCCCTTATGGGACGGTGGTCTTGTCGTTTTTTTTATACCACTCAAGCTTGCCGCTATCTGGAATCGAAGAGAAGCAATCAAGGAATCCTAAAGCAGAGGTGACCATGATGAAAGAAGAAATGACAGATCGTGATCAGGCGATTCAAAAGGTTCGAGAACTGATTAAAGGGATCGATACGGCCATGCTGACGACGATCTCCAGCGAGGGGCTTGTGTCCCGTCCCATGAAGACACAAGAAATCGAGTTTGACGGAGATCTATGGTTCGTGACAATGAAGGATACGGGCAAATTCGATGAAATACGGGACAATCCTAGCGTGAATGTCTCGTATGCGGGACAATCCTATGTATCGATCAGGGGCAGTGCCGAATGTGTTGAGGACTTGCAGAAAAAGAAGGAATATTGGAATAAAGCCTATGAGAAGCTGCTTCACGCTTCCTATGATGATCCGAATGTCGTCCTTATTAAGGTGAATGCGGAGACTGCTGAGTATTGGGAGAGCGGCAGCGTGATCAAGTCGGTGAAGCTGCTTCTGCATCAGCTGACGGGAGCGGGAGGGGACAGCAAGCTGAATGAGACGGTTCAGTTGAAGTAGCTGGCACTTGGTCAGATTCAGGCGGCGGCGATACGGCTCAGCAATAGCTGATTCCATATATCCCGTCGCGCCAGAAGCCTGCTATCCACTCCAATTGTGGGTAGCAGGTTTTTTTGTGATTCTTCAATTTTGAAAAAGTCCTTGAAAGTGACGTTGCGTCATTTTGTATAATCAACTCAACGCATCATAGCCGCATACTGAACACGCAAAGAATAACCGTTTAAGGGCGGGGTCAGCTAGAAGATGTAAAGGAGATGATTTTCATGAAATCGGGAGACATTATCATTTATGCTTGCGTCATTGTTGGTGCCGGGATCGGCCTTATGCTCGATCAGGCACTCCCCGGCGTGCTGATTGGATTAGGCTTAGGGTACCTGATTAAGTATGCTATAGATAACAAAACGGAAAATTAGGTTTCTACAGCCGGAGGTGTCGAATACTTGATTCATATTAAGGATGTCGCCAAACAAACAAAGATCACAGTTAGAACACTTCGTTATTACGACCAGATCGGTCTGCTTTCAGCCCCGTCCAAGACAGAGGGGGGACATCGCCTTTATTCCGAGGAGGAGCTGAAGAAGCTGCAATATATTCATTTTTTCAAGCGTATGGGCTATAAATTGCAAGAGATTAAAGACATGCTGTCAGACCCTGACTGGGATTGGTCGGCAGGGTTGAAGAGCCAGCTGTCCTTTATCCTTGAGGAGCAGAAGAGACTAAGGAGCATGGAGTTGTCCCTCCGTGAGCTGATTAACGGAATTGCAGTGGAGGGCGGGAATGAGTCGCTGGCGATCCAGAAGCTGATCCAGCTGTCGAATCAACATCAGAAGGGCTTGCCAGCCTTAAAGGAGCGCCAATTGAACGTGAATGAACAGGATCTCTGGGCCAAGCTCCCCAAGATGAACGGAGAAGACCCGGATTCGCTGGAGTGGATTGCCCTGCTGGGCCAAATCAAACGATTGGTCAAGGATGATCCGTCTTCATCGAAGGTGCAGAACATCATACGGCGCATGGCAGAAAAGCAGGCGGAGCAATTCGGCGATAAAGATGAGTTCGTCAATGAACTGTGGGACATCAGGAAGTCTCCTAAGCAATCGGAGAAGCACGGGCTTTATCCGATCGAAAAGGAGGTTCTCGACTTTATGGAAAAAGCCTTCGAGGTCTATCTCTCCACCTCTAGTGAGGATTCTGTAAAAAGGGAGGAGCATGATGAGTAATGAGCTTCTGATTACGGTTGGCGGCTTGGCCATATTAGATACGCTAAGTCCAGCAGCCTTGGGCGTGACGGTTTATTTGCTCCTTACGGAAAAAGAACGGTTAAGCTCGCGCCTCATGATTTATTTGGCAACAGTGGCTGCCTTTTATTTTTCAGTTGGCGTTGCATTAATGCTGGGGCTCGATGCTTTGCTTCCGGCTGTGTCAACCATTTTGGAAAACCGGATGGTTAGCTGGGGATTGTTCATCATAGGCGCCATATTGTTCATAGCCAGCTTTTATTATCCGAAAAGCAAAAAGAAGAGTGTGCCCAGACCAAAGTCAAAAAGCATGGCGGCCATGATTGCGCTGGGGTTCACAACATCTTTGATCGAGGTAGGGACAGCCTTTCCGTATTTTGCTGCGATCGGGTTGATGACGACCCATCACTTGCCGATATTTCAATGGCTGCCGATGCTGGCAGGATACAATGTGATTATGGTTTTGCCGCCGCTCGTCGTGTTCGCCTTGCATGTTTTACTAGGAAGAGTGATGCAGAGGCCGCTAGAGAAGCTTCAAGCCTATATCTCCAAGCATTCAGGATCGGCAATCTCTTGGATCATGTGTATCGTCGGATTAATCCTTATCTTTAATACCTTGGACTATCTTTAACGCGCGAAGTCCGGCGCCTATAACGTCATTACCCAAGACCAAAGCCAAAACCCCAGCATATAATGAGGGCAAAGCTTTGGTTTTTTGTTCAATCAGGCGGCAGAGGAAGCTTTCTCCCTTCTTAACAGCAACAGGGTCGCAGCACTAAAATTTAACGGCTTTCAAATACCATCTAACTATCATATAATAGTATATATATTAAATTCACAATATTTCGTTGTTCGGCTGAATCGTTCATTTAGAAAAGGTGCGTGACTGAGTCGCACCCTGCTTTGCTATGTACAAGAGCGGGAAGACTTACATCTTTTCTTTAAATATTAGTGTGTAAGGGCGGTAAAAATGGGTGACAAACAAACCAAATCAGACGTTATCTTAATCGGTGCTGGAATCATGAGTGCGACATTGGGAGCATTGCTGAAGGAACTGGTCCCGGGCTGGAAAATCACGGTGTTCGAGAAGCTGCCAAGCGCAGGCGAAGAAAGCTCGAATGAGTGGAATAATGCTGGAACCGGGCATGCGGCTCTGTGTGAGCTGAACTACACGTCCGAGAAGAAGGACGGATCTGTAGACATTAGCAAAGCGATTCAGATCAATGAGCAATTTCAGGTTTCCATGCAGTTCTGGTCTCATCTTGTTAATAGCAATCTGCTGCGCAACCCCCAGGACTTTATTATGTCCTTGCCGCATATGAGTTTAGTCCAAGGTGAGAAGAATGTGTCGTTCTTGAAGAAGCGCTATGAAGCGATGTCTGCTAATCCATTGTTCAAAGGAATGGAATATTCCGAAGATCCGAAGAAGCTGATGGAGTGGATTCCGCTCATTATGCAGAATCGTGATGCGAACGAAGCGATTGCGGCTACCAAAATCGACACGGGTACGGACGTGAACTTTGGTGCTTTAACGCGCATGATGTTTGACTACTTGAAGGGCCAGAACGTGGATATCAAGTACAAACACAGTGTAAACAATATGAAACGTACCAGCGATGGCGCTTGGGATTTGAAAGTGCGGAATGAAGCTACGGGTACGGTCGAACATCATACAGCCAAATTCGTGTTCATCGGCGGCGGCGGCGGCAGTCTTCACCTGCTGCAAAAATCGGGCATCCCTGAAGGCAAGCGTATGGGCGGTTTCCCGGTAAGCGGTATATTCATGGTATGCAAGAACCCGGATGTTGTCGCGCAGCATCATGCCAAAGTATACGGCAAAGCGAAAGTCGGCGCTCCTCCGATGTCGGTGCCGCATCTGGACACCCGATTTATCGATAATAAGAAATCGCTGCTCTTCGGTCCGTTTGCCGGCTTCTCGCCGAAGTTTCTGAAGACAGGTTCCATGTTCGATCTCATTACCTCGGTCAAACCGAATAATCTCTTCACGATGCTGGCAGCAGGCGCTAAAAACATGTCGCTGACCAAATATTTAATCGAGCAAGTGCTGTTGTCGAAGGAAAAACGTATGGAAGAGCTGCGCGAGTTTATTCCTGACGCCAAAATCGAGGATTGGGATTTGGTCGTCGCGGGTCAACGCGTACAGGTTATCAAAGATACCGAAGCTGGCGGCAAAGGCACGCTTCAATTCGGTACGGAAGTTGTCAGCGCAGCTGATGGTTCAATCGCCGCTTTGCTAGGCGCTTCACCGGGCGCATCGACAGCGGTCTCCGTTATGCTTGAAGTATTGAACAGATGCTTCCCGCAGCATATCAAGGAATGGGAGCCGAAGATCAAAGCTATGATTCCTTCTTACGGAGAATCTTTATTGAAGAACCCTGCACTGCTTGAGGAAGTTCATGCGACGACGGCACAGACGCTTCGCTTAAGCCGTGAACTGCAACCGGTCTAATTCATGTAATCTATGGGGCGGCTGTCCGAAGGACGGGAAGGTTGTACGGCAGCTTTCTCAGAAAAACAGACAGACCTTAGACAAAACGCGGCTTCTATGATAAGGTATCTTTAATCCATAGGCATTCCACTCTTTCCTGAGTGGAGTGCCTTCGCGCGTATTAAGGGGTTTTTACATTAAATGTATAGCTCAATTGGATGCGGGCAGGGTTAGGGGAGGTGATGCTATGTTTCTCTTTGTATCCCCGACAGGGGAGGGTTCAGCGATTAGGCAATTTACGCTAAATTCATGAAGAGGAGCGAATTTATTATGACAAAAAGCTTACTAGCGGAAAAACGTACTCATATGAACACATCGGCGCTTCGAAATCTGCGTCACTCGGGCCGTATTCCCGGCATCGTATTCGGCAGGAACAAAAGGAATGAGATGGTTCATATTTCAGCCATAGAATTTCAGAGATGGCTCAGGCAAGACGGATCGGGCATTATTCAGTTGCAGCTTGAGGGAGACATGAAGTTGCCGGTATTATTAGAGGATCTTCAGCGTCATCCGGTCACACAGGATGTTATCCATATCGACTTCCAGCATGTGCAGTCGAATGAGAGTGTGCGCACTAAGGTTGCCGTTAAATTTACGGGCACAGCAGTGGGCACCAAGTCTGGAGGCGTCGTACAAATCCATAAAGAATTTATCGAGGTGGAAACGTTGCCTCAGCACTTGCCGAATGTCATTGAACTTGATATTAGCGGCATGGACATTGGCGAGTCTCTGTACATTCGAGATGTCGAGTTTGCCGCGGAAGTAACGGTTCTCTCGGGGGAGAATGACTTCCTCGTATCCGTCGCCAAGCCTTAAGCTTGAATCAAAAAAATAGCTTTCCTCTCCATGGTTATGAAGGGGAAAGCTATTTGTATTGTGTTCAACTATATACGAAAGGATTCAATGATGACAGAGTTAGGCCCTTTTTTCCTCGCATGTTCAATGATTTCAATGGAATCCTCAATGAATTGGCGTATGTTTCCCATGTCTCGTTGCGCCAGCAAGAGCTTTGACAAGTAAGAGAGGAACAGACGAGAGCGGAAGGGGGGCTAGTGTTGGATAAAAATAAGCTGGCGAAAAATTTAGTTATAGCCGTCATTGTAATTGCGGCAGTAATCATCGTCAGACGTTATTGGCTGCCGGATGGCATTATAGGGTTCCTGTTTGAGGATAACAACAAATAGCGAATCAGCTCTTTCAGATAAAGACCCGCAGTAAGCACTTCCTGTGCTCTCTGCGGGTCTGCGCATTATGATGGCAGGTAGGCTCCGACAACCTCATAGCGCCGTTCCTGGCCGATCATCATATACTTGACTTCAATAACGCTGCCCTTCTGAAACGAAGGAATCGAGATAATCGGAATAACGGCCTTCACTTCGGTATGAACAACCTCACCATCCGGCTTGGTCACTTCCAGATGGAGCAGTACCTCCGGCTGATTGTCGACCTGTGCATTGGTTTGCTGAATGGACTGAATGACGGCTTGGGCTGTTGTGCCTTCCTCAAGAATCATTTTCTTCTGTTTGCTGTGTTGGCTGTTGGAGCGTAACTGCTTAACGATAAGCACAATGATCACGGTTGTTGAAATCAAAGACATAATGGCTAAAGCTGTAATAAAAATAATCATGGTCTTCACCTCTCTGATCATAAGGAATGAGCAAATGGGGGCCCGCTTGCTTTAATTATAAGGTGAAATCATCCAGGATGGTAATTATTTTCATATTTATTCTAATGCCACCCTTAATGCGAGAACTAAATAAGCCTGCGCAATTCGTTTATGAAGGATGGAATTAACGCTTTGTAATACTTCCGCCCTGTTCGGAGCGTGGCGGTTATGTGAAGATGGAGACATCAAGGCGAGCAGCCCCGGCTGCTGGTTTTGGCCTTCAGGCTACCGCGGATCCTTCCTTCTATTATTCCATTAAAGGTGAACTAGGGGCGCAGCTTTCCTGAAGAAGTACTCATGAGAGGAGGCAACCAGGCTATTATATTCCTTCCTTCTAAACCAACTTCCAATGATTAGGGATATAGCTTTCCTGGTAGTCCTTATGAACATCCATACCATTTATTTGCGAAGAGCAAACAAGTTGATTGTGAACCGGGGGGAGAATTGCTGCAGCCTGCCCCCTGCTTACCTGGCGACAGCGCTGAACAATATTGAACAGCTGGGCTATACGTTCTCGCCTGCATTAATGCAAGCTGTACGCATCTTGCCTGTTCGGCAGTTCGAGGAGCTTTATGTTCAATTGCTGGCCGAACTGAAGGTGTTGACAGGCGCCCATGTAACGTATAAACCGATGTATCCTGACTTTCCGAACCAAGTGATGGCGGTTTATGAGGCAGAGCTGTATTTGAACGCAATCTATCACGATTACACCTTGGACGTTCCCGAATACGAGGCATCCAAGAGAACTCCATTATTGGATATAACGAAATTGAAAATGATTGATCTGGGAAGCGAAGCCGAATTCTACGTCATGATGTCCAGGCTGATGCAGGCGAATACATCAATCTCCGAGACCGACAAGGCGGATATTGAGGCGGTAATTGAAATCGCGGAGCAGCATAAGTTGAGTGAACTATTACCTGAGCACATCCCGTTTAAGGAGAATGTGGGCTTCATTACAGGCGCACTGCTGAAGCATGACAAAGCGGATACAGCGTTAATCGGGCGATACGTTAAGAGCGCAACCGATGTTCTTCGTCTGGCTGTTGCTTGGTCGGGAGGCGATGTCAGTCTCGCAGAGACTGCACGCTTCCGCAAATTCAAGCGTTCCGAGAGACGGCTGCTGCTTGGGCTGCTGGAGCAATGCTACCCCATAACGGAGGAGATGTTGAAGTACAAGCAACGCTGGATTCGGCTTGGTGAAATTTTACATCCTTCGGAATATAAGGAGCGCTATTCGCGCTGCCAAGAAGCCTTCGATATTTTGCGCAACAATAAACCCTTTACGACCTTTCGCGGAAGCGTCGAGCTGGCTCTGCAATATCGGGATGTATGGACGTCGATCGATCTTTTGATGCAGCGTCCCGGTGAGTTTGCCAGACGACTGGATCATCTGCTGCGAATAAGTGATGACGATCGGGAATATGTTGCAGCGGCTTTCGGCGAGATTGCGAAGCAAGCAGCTACGCCCGTTCTGCTGCAAGTGAAAACGCACTTCACACACCGTCATGAGCGGATCGAGCTGCGGACTTTCTTTCCAAAAGGAAATGCAGCCAAGGCGGTTGCGATTCCGCATCAGCTACCTGGCATAGACCGTGGGCTGTGCGAGGGAATTGTGCAAATCTGTGACCAAGTGCTCGTCGAGCGCTTCTCGTCGCTGCCGCCGCTGGGGAAGACCTATATTGATCGGCGATTGGCGAATTGTCTGGTTCCGTTCTCCCAGCGGTCGGCAAGCAAGGCATTGCGTACCATTGTCCGGGGAAGCCGTCTGGCGATGCCGGAGGGAGATACGATCCGTTTCTTCAGCTGGTGGAAGGAAGGGGACGTGAGCGGCAAGCCTACCGGTCGTGTGGATATCGATTTGTCCGCTGTCATGTATGACACGAATTGGAGGTATATGGAGCATATCTCGTATACGAATCTAAGATCCGCCAGCATGCGTGCAGTGCACAGCGGCGATATTGTAGCGGCACCGCACGGCGCGTGCGAGTTCATCGATTTGCATATCCCCTCGATCGTCGAACAGGGCGGCCGTTATGTCATCGCTACGCTTCAGTCCTATACAGACCAGCCTTATTGTGACTTGCCAGAGTGCTTCGTAGGCTGGATGATGCGCAAAAAGCCTGGTTCGGGCGAGATATTTGAGCCTTCTACGGTGGCGGACAAAATCGATGTGACGGCTAATACCAGGATTGCGATTCCTGTTATTTTGGATCTGGTGACACGTACAGTGGTGTGGACGGATTTGTCCCTAACGAGACATCCCGGCTACCATAACAATGTGGAAGGGAACCGAAACGGTATCGTCATCATGGGCCAGGCGATGTGTACATTGCGGAAGCCTAATCTGCATGACTTGTTCACGCTCCATGCGATAGCAAGGGGAGAACTGGTCGGGAATGTGAATGAGGCTGATGCGGTATTCTCAATGGATAAAGGCGTTACGCCGTTTGCAGTGGAAGAGATTATGGCGGAATATCTGGCCTGATCCAAAAAAACTCCTGCTGCTCGTGAAGCACTAGGGAATTCGCTCCATAAAGGTTCGTCATAAATTGGAGAGCAGCAACCTTTCACGCTGCTTTGTAACAGACAAGAACTGCATCCTGCGGGCTGGCACGAAACCATCCCTGCAGGTGCAGTTCTATTCGGTTCAGCCAGCAATGACCGATCCAATCGGGTTATACAGTCGGTATTCTCTAGCCAGTGCCGTTCGTAGACAAGTGTTGAATCTGCCGCGCCACCCGATCGCCGAGCTCGGGCGATGCTTGGGACAGATAGTTCAGCACAACGCTCTGCGTTTCTCTGGTGATGCCGACAAGATCGGCGGCCAGGTTATCGACCAGATGCTCTTGCTGCACAGGAGAGAGAGCTTGATAGAACTGGCCGGCCTGCGTGAAATCATCAGGCTTCGAGATATCGGAACGCTGGAGACGCCCTTCTACCTGCCTGCCGTCACCGCTGGTCACAAGAGAAGCGGGCGTCCAGTCCTCCTGATGATTGACAGGGATTTTGCGGAAGTCTGGCCCCAGCCTTCGCCTCTGCGAATCCCAATAGATATTCGCCCGTCCCTGCAGCATCTTGTCATCCGATAATTCAGCCCCTTCCAGCAGATTGGAGGGCGAGAAAGCGAGCCTCTCCACCTGCTCCATGTAGTTATGGGGGTTGCGGTTAAGTACCAGGCGCCCTACTGGCCTCATGGGGTATAGTCCCTCGTCCCATACCTTCGTGTCATCCAGCGGATCAAAGGGAAGAATCGCTTCATCCTGCGGATTCATTAGCTGCACGTACAGCCCGTATTCTACGGTTTTGCCCGCTGCTAAGGTATCGTACAGATCCTGGCCTGCATAATCCGGGTTCTCGGAGCTTAGCTTGGCCGCCTCTTGGCGGTCTATGTATTGAATGCCGGCCGTTGGAATCCAGTGATACTTCACATAAGCGCGGGCGCCCTGCGCGTTCCTCCAGACATAGGTGTTGACGCCATGCCCCGGAATGTGGCGCAGGCTCTTGACCGTGCCCGCATCAGAGTAGAGATAAAGAAGAAAATGCGTCGACTCGGGCGCTCTGGCGACAAAGCTCCAGAATCGCTCGGGATCGAGCAGGTTGTTCACCGGCGATGGCAGGAACGCCTTGATCGACTCCGGAAAGCGAATGGCATCCCGCACAGAAAAGACGGGAATATGGTTGCAGATCAGGTCGAATACTCCTTTATGTGTATAAAATTTGGTGGCAAATCCGCGCACATTGCGGGATGTGTCTGGCGTGCCCCGGTTGCTGACAGCCAAGGAGAATCGTACAGTGACAGGAACCTGCTGGCCGGGGCTTTGCAGGAAGCTAAGCTGGGTATACGGCGTCATGGAGTGAACCGTCTCGAAGTAGCCGAAGGCGCCGTATCCCTTTACATGTACGGGTCTTTCAATGATTTTCTCATGTACAAAGGTCTCCAGCGTCTCATGCAGGATGTTGTCTTGCTCGAGTACAGGACCGCGATCGCCTATCGTCTGCGAATGCAATTCGGCGGGCTTATCGCCTGCCCATTGAGCGGAGACATGAACTTGACGGTGTTCATCTCCTGCCGTAGGCCGCGATGTCAGATCTGACGGTTTCCGGGAGTTATCGTTCGGGTCGACCATGCTTCTACCTCCTATGTCTATAGGATTATATCCTTATTACCATATGACTTGGGCCAGGCTTCCATGTCACTACAATGAAAGGGGTAAAGGAGGAGTGACCCAATCGGGATGGCTGCCATTCTAAGCGCCGAAGATGATGAGCGTATACACGAGCTGATTATTAAGCATATACAGCTGTGCGGGTTCCAGGCGGTGGAAGCGGACAAGGAATATTCTCTCCTCATCCTCACAGAGAAAGGCAGGCAAGGTTGATATTATGGTAAGGTAAAGGAGCAGGAAAAGCAGAGAGGAGGACATAGATGTTAGCGGTATTACGGCAAGTCCAAGAGGGATATAGAGCTCGATTCGAGCGCCAGTTGAACCACCCTGTGGCGAAGGTATGGACGGCGCTTACCGAAAACGGGCAGCTGAAGAAGTGGTTTTCCGAGCTGTATGTGGACGACCTTCGGGAAGGCGGAGTTATTAAATTTGATATGCAGGATGGCACGTTCGAGGAGATGGCGATTCTGGCGTTGAAAGAGCAATCCGTACTTGAATACACGTGGGGCGAGGATCAAGTCCGGTTCGAACTGTACTCGGAAGCGGGCGGGTGCCGGCTGGTTCTAATCGAGAAGATTCGTGTCTTAACAGACCATACGCCAAAGGATCTGGCGGGCTGGCATGTATGTCTGGATGTCATTGAGGCTCTGCTGGAGGACAAGACGCTTGAATCGCGCAAGAGCGTATGGGAGACACGGTATAACGAATATGCGCAGCTTGTAGAGTTGCTTCAGAAGAGCTGATGTCTATGAGTCTGGCCCGCCGTTGAACGGCGGGCCGATCTTTTTGTTAGGCAGGTTCACGTCTTGACGGGTGCCATATGACGGGCTCCTTTCTTGCTGTTGGAATAGCCATATCCTTTTGCTGCAAATATTTGCTGCTTGATTAGAGATACATCGTGTGAACCGTCATGATTCTTTTGATATATAGAGGGGATATTCCGCAATGACATTTTGCTCCGCATCGCGAAGAATCAGGGGATAGATCCCCGGCTGCGTCACAACTACTCGAATCTCGCGCTGCATGTCCATGCCGGGCGGCATGCCGGCAGGCCGGACGCTGACAATCTGGTCAATTCGATTGTGAATGAGCATATGGCCACTGGGATTGTACATGGACAGAATGACCGATTGGCGCTCCTCGTTTTTCAGCCATAACTTGATCCATACTTGAATGATGGCAACGGCAGGGTATGTACGGACGTCGACCCGATTCTTAATATGAATAATGGAATGATTTTTAATGCTTGAATCAAACTCGACTTTCTCTGCAACGACCAATTGTCCTGCTAATGCGGCTGTCATGTCTTGATTACCTCCTGCTTGGATGATGATGGGCTGGGTGTGAAATGGTTCAAATAAAGCTGTTGATCGGTGAAGCGGCGAATGCGATTATCGCTCCATTCTGCCACTGTATAGCCGGAACGTACAAGCGTGTCCCATGCGGGGTGACACTCAGACGCATCCAGGACAGTAGCTTGGGTACCCCAGCTTTTGCGTTTGATGCCGCATAGCCACTCGGGGGCGGTCAGCAGAATAATAAGCGATTGATGAGGCTGGGAAGTCTGGACGGGCAGCCATTGTTCGAGCGTTTTGAAGGAAGCATGAGCATAGTCAATGCGCAGGACCGTAATCTGTGCGTGTACAGGAATACCATGGTAAGCCATCAATCGGTGCAGCAAGGCTAATTCGGACTCGCTTACGCGTTTCCTGTAGTGCCACAGGAGCCCGGCTGCGATGGCCATAATCATACATAATAGAATAGCGTATAGTGTCATAAGTCTATTGTAATCTCCTTGCTCCGCTTCAGGCTCGAATATAGCTCCCACAGCATCGTGCCGCTGACGATAATCGTTAATCCCGTGAGTGAGAGTACGGCCGCATCCATGTCGGCCGGGACACGATCGGGCAAAGCCATACGTCCGCCTGCCAGCAGCATGAGAATGACATTGCGAACGACAGGGTACTTATTCAGAACTTCGATCTTACCGAAGCAAGAACAGCTGGTATCGTCGCTTTCTTGAAGGCGGCGTTTCCGGAACAGCATGATCGTAAATCCCGCGAAAAGCAGCACCGCAAATAGATCCTTCCATACATGCAAGAGGCCGAATCCGTATAGCAAACATAAAGCAAACTCAGCAGCTAGCACACTGCCTGCCGCTAAGGATAAGAGCTGCCTTGGCAGTACGCGATAGGCAGCAATTGATAGGCGGAAATCGGCAAAGAAAGCTCCCAGCTTGGAGAATGCCGCCAAGAAAAACATAGCAGCCAGCAGCATATCGGTCCCATAAGCCAGTACATGCATAGAATCACCTCCTGCTTCCACTTGCTGGCCTAAGCTTCGTTTCTCTCTACTCGTCCAATGAGAGCGTCAAGCTCCTGAATGCTGTCCACCACAGCCGTGTTCATGATATAGCCATCCTCAAGAAAATAGGCGTATGGCGTAGTGCTTGACGCATACTTCTGCAGACGTTCTTCCTTGGACATCGTAAGAACAGGGAAGGAGAATTGAAAGTGGCGGATCAGATCGTTGTTCTCTTCCTCGGTGCCGCTGCTTACCAGAATAAAGTCGCCCTCATAGCCTTCTGCAAATGCGCCAAGCTCAGGCAACAGGTCAATGCAACTGGCGCAGCTAAGGGAGACAAAGCACACAATGGCGGATTCCATGGCTTCCACATCGACGGGAAGCGGCTCTCGGATGAACAGGTCACCCCGTACCGCCGGCTGCGTATTCTTCTTCTTATCCGATTCTCTCTGCAGCAGCTCTGCGTCAAACAAGTCCCGAAACGTAACTTTGCTCATGTACCCTATCCCCTTCGTATTGTTCTCTCTTATTCCACATTTCATAGTACAAGCCTCGGCTAAGCAGCAGCTCCTGGTGACTGCCTCTCTCCATAATGCGTCCTTCATGCATGACAATGATCTGCTTCGCCATGGAAGCGACAGAGAGGTTGTGTGTCACCAGAACGGTCGTCTTCCCGGCCCGGTCCGTAATAATCCGATTGATCAGATCCAGCTCTGTAATGGGATCAAGCTCGGAGGTTGCCTCGTCCAGCAGCAGATAAGGCGAATCCTTATAAAGCGCTCTGGCAATCGCGATTCGTTGCCATTGTCCGCCGGACAGCTGGCGTCCGCCTTGCAGGCTATTGCCCAGTACCGTGTCGAGCTCGCGATGCAGCTCGGCTGGAACAAGCATCGGATAAGCTTCAATGAGGCTCCTTACTTTATGCCGAATCTCTTCACTTGGATGATCGAGTGCAATATTCTCATAGACAGAGAACGAATATTTCATATAATCCTGATTGACGACGGATACTTGCCTGAACCAAGATTGGCGCTCCATATCGTTGATATCATGATTTTGAATGTATAGCATATCGGGTTCGACAGTATGGAGACCAAGCAATACCTTAGCCAGCGTGGACTTCCCTGATCCGTTCTCTCCGACAATGGCGACGACATCGCGATCGGATAGGTCCAGGCTGATATCCGACAAGGCGGGTGCGGCTGCATTCGGGTACGTAAAGGTAAGCCGGTTCAGCCTAATGTGCTGCACAGATGGGGGCTGAGCGGTATGCTCTTTCTCGGGGGTCCCGATATACTTGGCTATAAATGTCTTGAAATTTCGTGTAGCAATCGGAATCTGGTTGAAAATCCGGGAGTTTCCGGCAATTTGCGTCATATTGGCGAATACGGTTACTGCGGCTGCGGATAACGCAGCATAATCGCCCAAGGTGATCGAATGGTCGACCAGCTTGTTGAAGAAGATAAACTGTGCCAGCAAGAAGCCTATGGGCTGAAAGATAACCGCAAAGCTGCGCAGATTGAACTCCCCCAGCTTCAAGGAGAACGTCTTGCGAATGACGGCCTCAGCGGCTTCGGACCATCGGCGAAGCAGGTAGCGCTGGCTGCCGAAGATCATCGTTTCCTTGAGCGCTTGCGGCCTCAGGATGAGATCGGATGCCAGCATAGATTCGATCTGCTGCTGGGCGACCTTGTGAAAGTATTTCTCTAATCGAAGGGCGCTCAGCAGCTCCACCCAAAAGAGCGGCAAGGAAAAGAGCAATAGGATAAGCGCCGTTAGCCAGCTGTAGGTGAAAATAATATATCCGTAGACGCCCAGCATAAGCGTCTGCTGTACCAAACCGATAATCGACGATATGGATTGCTCGATCTGGGTCAGGCTGTTCTTGAGAGTAGTGGTGTCATGGTTGAAGGCGGGAGTCTCCAGCTGAGTAATGCTTGAAGGTTGAATCGAGCTGTACAAATGATGCTCCAAGCGGTTATGAATGCGAAGGGATAATTGTGTCTGTACCAGCCGGGAGCCTTCGGCTAACACAAGCTCTACGAGCTTCAATCCAGCTAGCAGCGCCGCGACGATCGCCAGCTCCTTCCAGATGGCTTGGCCAGCCATTTGGTCGAACAGCTGCTTGTTCAGATGAAAGGTCAGCCAGCCAACGCCGGGTTGTATCGCTAGAAGAAGAACAACCATACTAACGCTGACAACCGAGCCTTGAATCATAATCCGGAACCAACGAAGCGAAGTCGTCATTTGGCTATAGGATGGAACAGCCCGAAAGGTGAGGCAATGATGTCCAGATGGCCGGGTTCGCTGCAGCTGTAGTGCGTGATCAACTGGCCCTCGGAATTGAGGCCGTAAGCCCAGGGATAGCCATAGCCGTTAATTTCGGTATCAAGTCGGGCTTCAATCCGGTAGCTCTGTATATGGGGAGAAAAGGCTTGCTTCGCCAGCTCGAATTTCTCCTCCGATGTATCGATAAGAACGACTAGACGGTAGTCGGGATTGTCCACTGCGAATCGCTCGATTTCGTCAAAAGCGGGCAAACATAACGCGCATTCGGTACTCACCATCGCGATGAGCAAGTAGTCCTTCAGCAGCGTATATAGCTTTAAATCAGGGGATAGATGTACATCTGGAAAGTAATCACCGATTTGGATATGCTGTCGCATGATATGGGCTCCTTTATGCTATTCTCTATGGATAGGCAAAGCAACGCTTATAAATGCAGATATGCGGACTCTGAATGCGCTTTCATAACGCGTGCATCAGGAGTCCGCATATGTAATCATGCTATGCTAATCGACTAGTTGTTAACAAATGCAGCCCTCGGGGGTTGTACATGTGCTTCCACTTTGTGCGCAAACCAGGTATTGAAGTCTGTTGCCGTTCGTACATACGCTAGAAGAACAGGAAGAGAATTCTCGAATGCAATTGGAGCATGACATCTCGCATTTCACCTCCTTTGCCATACATGTACCTGTCGCCTGGAAAGCGATTGTCGCAAACAAGTATTGTATAATATGGTTACAATGTGAATTCTATTAAAAAAAGTGTAACATGTCAACTATTTTACAATTAATAGGTTTTTGGTATACTTGAATAATGTGTTCAAAATTTGTCTGATCTTAGTAAGACAAAGGATGAATCAACGATAGAGGTGAAAAAGGCGGGAGAGTGGGGGAAAAATGCGAGCGACTGTATGCGTTTTCAAAGATGAGGCGACAGACGCCCGCATATTTGATCAACAATTAAAGTGGAAAGCTAGTGAAATTAGCAAATGCAGCCTTCAGGAGTTGTGCAAGTACTACCGTCTTGTCCGCAAATTCTGTACTGAAGTCTAAGACCGTTGGTACATACTTGAGCGGTGCAGGAAGAGAACTCTTTAATGCAATTCGAGCAAGCCATGTCGACTCACCTCCTTCATAAAAGGATATAACAATTGTAATAAATGTAACAATATTCATATTATTTGAACGTGATAGAGTCTGTCAACTATAAAAAATAATAGGTTTAAATGGCAAGCAGCCGATGACGGTCCCTCGGCTGCTTTGGCATCTAGATGTTAGGTTGGGATCTTCATTGCGGTCTGAATGTTTTGCAGATCCAGTTGAATCTGCTCGTTCATTTGGTGAGGGTGATACAAGCCTCGTTGGATCATATAGTCGGTAATCATCTCATGAGCATCGATCGCTTCCTCGAGTTGTTTGGCAAGGATGGCTTTAATCTCCGGGGTGGCGCATTCCGTGAGGGCCATGGCATAGTTCCGTACCCCGCTCTTGGCATTCATATGCAGATCCATGGCAATGACCTCATCGGTTAGCGTGTTCATACCCGTCAAATACTCCAGTATTGGATTCATCTCGTCATCTCCCTTGCTGCTGCGAGTCAGAGAGCAGGCCGCTCAGTTCTTGAAGCTGCTGCGTGGACACTTGCACGTCATGCTGCAGAATGCGAAGCAGCTCCGGGTCCGATACCAGAGCCTGCATCGTCTTGGATTTGGTCATACAGATCGCCTTGAAGGCAGCTATCTCATGAACCTCCAATGTTTCATGCAAAGCATAGGTTCTATTCATGATGAACGATCCTCCTATCTGTTTGATGTCTTACGGCTTTAATACAACTTTGATACAATTGTCCGTCTTCGTATCGAATACCTCATAGCCTCGCTTCGCCTCGCTTAGCGGAAGGACGTGGGTGATGATGTCGCCCGGATCCACCTTGCCTGATGTAATTAACTCGTACATATAAGGCATGTAGTGAATGACCGGTGCCTGACCGGTTCGAAGATTCACGTTGCGCTGCATAATGTCGCCAAGTGGGAATCCGTTATACCGTCCGCCGTATACGCCTGTAATTTGGATTGTCCCGCCTTTGCGAACAGCTTGGGAGGCGATAATCAAGGGGCTTAATGTGCCGCCTTGCAGCTTCAAGCCGCTGGTCAGAAATTCGAGATCGCTCATTTTTCCGTCCATTCCAACTGCATCAATAATAACATCGGCTCCGCCTTTGGTGATTTCCTTCAGATAAGAACCGGTATTCTGATGCTGCTCGAAATTGATGATCTCCACGTTGTTCGTACGCTTCGCATGTTGGAGGCGATAGTCTACGTAATCGACGGCAATGACCCGCTTGGCTCCCTTCAGCCAGGCAAACTTCTGTGCCAGCAGCCCGACCGGGCCGCAGCCAAGCACAATGACCGTATCGTCGTCTTTGACGCCGGCATTATCCACGCTCCAGAATGCCGTAGTCATCGCGTCGGCAATCAAGCAGAGCTTCTCATCCGGTTCCTCACAGCTTTCGGGAATTTTGAAGTGGGTGAAATTAGCGAATGGCACGCGCAAATATTCTGCTTGTCCCCCCGGATATCCGCCCGTATTGCCGGAATAGCCGAAGTAGGCGCCCATATCCCCGTTATCATTGGCATTATCACACTGGCTCTCTAGCTGGTTTTTGCAATAAAAGCAATCGCCACAAGCGATGTTGAACGGGATGACAACTCGATCTCCTTTCTTCAGCTTCGTAACGCCGGGCCCGACTTCCTCCACAATGCCCATGGGCTCATGACCGATCACATAATTCTCCTGCAGGTTGGGTATCATTCCATGAATCAGATGCAGGTCGGAGCCGCAAATCGCCGTGGTCGTCATTCTTACGATCATATCATCGGGCTTCTCGATCTTAGGATCTGGGACTTCCTTGACGGCAATATTTTTAATCCCTTGATACGTGACTGCTTTCATGCAAAATGTCCCCCAATATGTTCATCTGGTGTCCGATCGAACATGCCTTTGCGCCGGGTATCCTCCGGAAATAAGTTCATTTTTCCAATCTTGACGGTGTTACTCGCCGAAAGCATGTCCAGTTGGTACTGCTCCTCCAACTCATACGGGTGGAACCACTTCTTGCGAATCATAAGCTCTGTAATTTCCTGATGCAGGGCAATACCTTGTCTTAGCTGATTGCGTAGCAGTGCTCTAGCATCCGGCGATACGGCTTCCGTAAGGGCAACCGCGGTATTTCTTACACCCTCTTTAGCACGAACAAGGAAGTCCATCGCCAAGGTCATATCCGTCAGTTCCGGCATATGCAAGGCGTTGATCGGGTCTAAGTAGTCGTTATTCACGGTTTGTTCCCCTTTAATTTAAGATAGGTGTCGGGCGATTCTGAGGGACAGGCCCTTGGAATGGGGCTCTTGCGTAGATAGCCTGCAAATCCGCAATGGCTTGGGTGGATTGCTCGACATCCTTTTGCAATAAATCTTTAAGTTCTTGGTCAAATACGATACCTTGCATAAGCTTGGACTTGGCCAGGCAAAGCGTCTTAAAGTTAAGGGCTTCGTGCAATTCCATAGACTCATGAGGCGCTAGTGGCTGAGTATTCATTGTGAACGAATCACCTCCGATTTCATATCCAGAGATAGCATCTCCTAAGCCCTTCAAGTTATGCGAATATAAGGAGTGAAGGATGCATCCACTAGGCCGTCATTTCTCATTCAAATGGATTTGCATTAGTGATTGGTTGCAAAAAAGGGTATGATGGCAGAAGGGGTTTTCTGAGGGACCATGAATAATGAATAGAGGGCAGGATAAGCAGACATGACCAATTCTAGACAACAGCGTTACCGTTACAGTGAATCGCCTATATGGCAATTGCAGCGGGAATATTACGAAGAAGAGGGCTTGAACGCCTGGAAGAATGACCAGGTGCCTCAATATATTACGAGCAATCCGATGATTGCGGCGGCTTATGCGGAGATGATCTTCGGATTTCTTCAAGACCGCGCGAGCAAAGGGGAAGATACAGAGCTCGTCCAGATTGTCGAGCTGGGCGCAGGAGCGGGTCGCTTCGCCTTCCACGTCTTGCAAGAGCTGTGTCGGCTGAGGGAGTATGCGGGTCTTGCACTCCCGCCGTTCCGTTATGTCATGACCGATCTGGCGATGAGCAACGTGCTGGCGTGGAGAGAGCATCCTGCTCTGCAAGCCTTTATCGCAGAGGGATTGCTAGATTTTGCGCGTTTTGATGCGATCCAAGATACCGAACTCCATCTGGTTGTTACAGGCGAAATTATTCGCGAGGGTGATTTAAAGCAGCCGTTGATTCTCGTCGCCAATTACTTTTTTGACGGCATTACGCAAGAGCTGATCTATGTGGGCGACGGACAGATTTACGAGACGGATATCATCATGGACTATCCAGAAGGGGTAGATACACATCGACCGTCCGAAGTGTTGAATAACCTCTCCTTGCAATACGAGCACCGGCGTGCGCCGGAGTATGAGCAGGAGTCCTATCCATACCGGGATATCATTGCGGTCTATCAAGAGCAGCTGGAGGATTCGCATATTCTATTCCCTGTTGCAGGATTGGCCTGTCTGGAGCGGTTGAATAAGCTGTCCAACGAAGGATTCCTGCTGATTACCGCGGACAAGGGAGACCATCTGCTGGATAACTGGAAGTTTGCGGAGCCGCCGGAATTGATTCTGCACGGAAGCTTCTCGCTAACGACCAACTATCATGCGCTTCTGCATAAGTACGAACAGCAGGGGGCCGAAGCGCTGTTTCCGCCGCATCATTATAAGAATATCAACGTAGGCTGTTTGCTTCATCTGGATGCACCGAAGAGCTATACCAATACGAGATTGGCTTACCGCCGGTTCGTAGAGCGATTTGGCCCGGACGACTTTTTCAGCTTGAAGGAATGGGTAGACCGTCATCTCGACAGCATGGGCATGCAGCAAATACTGGGATTCTGGCGGCTGGGCGGGTACGACGCGGAGTTTTTCATCCAGAGCGCGAAGCAGATCTCGAGCCTGCTGCCGGAAGCCAATGACGAAGAGAGGCTGGATCTATGGAGAGGCATTCAGCTGATGTGGTCTTCGTATTACGTCATGGCGCAGCGTTATGATCTGGCGCTTGATGCAGGTCTCATTCTGTTCGAGATGGAGATGTACGAGGAGTCGCGGCGATTCCTGGAAGCGTCCGTCCAGACAGACACCGATACGATTGTGCCGACTGTACATTACTGTCTTGCGATATGCTGCTTCGAGCTGGAGCTAATTGAAGAAGGGTTGGACTATACGCGAAAGCTGCTTGAGGCGGAGCCGGATCATGAAGAGGCGCGGGCGTTGATCCAACATTTTGAATAGGAAGAGCGGGACCCTGTCTTGATGGAGACAGGGTCCTTTTCTATTTCCTTAAAGCCACATTTTTTATGGTAGTCAGCCCTGACTGCGATGTATGTGCATTAGGTATAATCTACTAATATTTCCCTTGATTCTTTCTCTCAACTAATTCAATATACCTATATAGACTCATTCTGTATTTTTCTTATTTTTACACATACGCTACCTATCGGAGGGACCAGACGTGTCGGATTTATATTCCGCTTTGTTCAACATGATTGAAGTTCGTAATCAGCATTTGCAGTCTCTGCAGGTTTCTGAAGGTGTAACAGGCAACCTAGAGATGAGGACGGGAAATGGGGAAGTAATTGGCGAAATCCATGAAGGCGTTCTGGGGCAGTTGAACATGACGATTGGCGATGAAACAGCCACCATTACAGATAACGTGATGGGCGGGAGTAAAATCGATTTTGGCAACGGTGATGTCATTAATAGCTATGAGAATATTCATAACGGGGAGACTTTTCATAGTCTTACTGATGTAGTGGGTCATACAGAACCTAATGCGTTGACCGGCGGGATTGATTTTTTTAACGGTAACTACGAGAAGATTGCGCAATTGTCTAGTCCGGATGCGTTCGGAAATATGGACTTTTCGTATGCCTCAATCGCAACCGATATGAGCGGGTTCGATCTGGCATCACAGGATTGGTCCACAATCGGAGATTCGTTTAATGTTGATATTGATTTGGATAGCAGTGTCGACATGCTGTCTGAAATTTTCAAATTATTTTCGGATTGGAGCTAGCGAAAATGAATGCAGCGGTCCAATTTGAGAAACCCAACGAACAATTTCAAGCGATGCTCGATACATTCACTGACCGCTTGCCGGCAGAGGTTGCCGAAGAGCTGACTGCATTTGTCTATCATATGCGTGATGAAAAGTACAATCATATTAAGCAAATCGTGGATGAACGGCTGAACCCGTTAAACGAACTGTTTCAGAGAAACGATCCCAAGATGGATCGAAAGATGAGAACGATTTTGTTCATAGAGAAAACAAATCCTAACGACATGATGCAGGCCATTCAAAAAATGGTGTCCCTGGATCCATTATTTGATGGGCATAAGCAGTTCATTGAAACCATGGCATCCAGAAATCATGGTGCACGATATACACGCTACCAGCTTGATCCGCAGCTAAAAAGCTTTATTCAATCGGGAATTCACGCGACCGCCAATACAGCCGTCACCGCGCTGAAAGAATATGCACATGCGATTAAGGCTTTCGCTGATTTGCTCCATAAAATGAAAGACAGCGTGGGGGAAAAAGCATTCCTGAGAATGGGGGCATCCATTCTGGGAGGACTTGCGGGAGGGATATTCGGCTCGGTCATTGCGAGGGAGATTACCTCTTCATTGCTAAGTGATGAAGACAAGATGATTCAGCTCTCCAATCAGATTTTGAAAAAGTGGGAATTATTCGCCGAGGCTTTTGACGAACTGATTAAGAGCTACGAATACAGCTATCTGCATATCACGGCTACTCTATTCGGCGGAACTGTCCTGCAATTTGACCGGGACCTTCGTAAGGCTAATCTATATATGGATCAGCTCTCCATGGGCGATTATAACTTCACCGTTCGTTTCACTGAAGCTCAGTTGCTTAAGATTAGGGAATGGGCTGGCAAATCTGCTCAAGAAATTGAGAAGCATATGAAAGACCGCAAGCTAGAGAAAGCTCTGGAGGTTAGCGAGCAATGGTATCAAGCCGTTCAACACAGCTCGTTGCTTAGAGAGGTGCCGTTCAATGAGCAATTTGATCTCATCTATATGGCCAATATGTATAAGTATGCCGTCCTGGCGACGAGGGCGTTGGAGATCAAAGGGAAGGACGAGCTCGAATTTCTGAACCTGGTCCAAGAGATCTATAAGCAAATGTCATATATGGTTCATGATGATGATTTGAAGAAGATAGGTGCTCCTCAGCAAACGGAAATCATCCTGGCATGGACCAGCATAAGCTTGAAGCATGGCCGGGCTGCTGATTTGAATGTGGGATTAGACTACGGGTTGTCCATGCTGGATCGCAGTTATGATACGGGCTTCTATAGCGGTGAGCAAGGCTATGAGGATACAGCAATAGACTTGGAGACAGTATTGTATATGCTCACACACTTCCTGCAGGAGACTTATAAGTCTGAGCATGCCTTAGTACAGAAGTTCACCGATCTCAAGTATTTCCCTCGTCAATCTGCATTAAAAGAATTGAGAAGCAGGTATGCTGTCTATAGTCCTGATCAGTTCTACAAATTCACTTCTAAAGTGATTCGTCTAACAACAGCCTTGAGCTTCCTGAAACCTGTACTGATAAGGAAATGGAGAGTAGCTGCTGTCTTATTGGTCCTGCTGATCGGATTTTTGGGGTATTCCCAGCACGATAAGATTCAATCTTGGCTGGCAAAGCCCGCTGCTGTGGAGATAACCCCTGTGCCTGAGTCGGTTGAACAACAGAATGATTATTTGATCGTAACGACTAATCAAGCCAATATCAGGGTTCAGCCTTCACTTGACGCGAAGGCCGTCTCTGTCGTGAATCACCAAGATCGGCTTGTATATTCGAACGAACAAATGGAAGATGAGGATGGACGGTTATGGTATAAAGTCATTCTAAAAGACGGACAAGCCGGCTGGATCAGCAGTAAAACAGTCCAGTGGGATTGAAATAAAAGCATACACCCGGCGCTGTGAAGGCACCGGGTATATAAGCAGAAGGCTTCGGTATGTGACCGAAGCCTTCTTTGAATTGACCTACAATACAATCTCTCTGCCGCGCTCTGCGGACTCATAGATCGCACTTAGAATCTTGATCATATCCACGCCATGCTCTGGCGTTATAATCGGCTTCTCGCGTCCCAGTACGCATTCGATGAAGTGGTGAATGTTCGCTGTATGCTGCGGGACCTCGTCCGCCTTGAAGGACGGCTGTTGATTGATCAGCGTGCCCTCGTTCTCCGTGAAGAGGCTAAGCTTGTCATTCACGAGGCTGAAGCCGCCTTCTGTGCCGCGCCATTCGAGGAATTTCTTTTCCTCCTCAATATTGGACGCCCAGCTGAATTCAATCTGCAGCGAAGCGCCGTTATCGAACCGGATAAAGCCAGCTGCCAAGTCTTCTACATCGAAGGTGCCTGCCGGAATCTTACCTGAGGCATCCGGGCGATCGGCGAACTTGCGATAGGTGGAGCCCGATACCGTCACCGGCTTCGGATTGCCGCTCAGCCACATCGCCATGTCGATCATATGCACGCCGAGATCGATCAGCGGGCCGCCTCCAGACAGCTCCTTGGTCGTGAACCAGCCGCCGCGGCCCGGAATGCCCCGGCGGCGAATCCAGCCGCAGCGGCCCATGTACAGCTCGCCCATCTGGCCTTGCTCAATGATGCGCTTCGCGAATTTCGCCGACTCCGTGAAGCGGTTGTTGCGCATCACCATCAGCAGCTTGCCGGAAGCACGAGCGGCATCGGCCATCTTCTGCGCTTCGATCGGGTTAATCGCGTCCGGCTTCTCGCAGAAAACATGCTTGCCTTGCTGCAAAGCGGCAATCGCAATTTCCGAATGCAGCAGGTTCGGCGTGCTGATGTCTACGATATCGATGGAGGGGTCTGCTAGCAGCTCCTTGTAATCCTCATACACCTGTGTGCCCGGATATTCAAGGGCTAGAGCTTCAGCGGAAGCGCGGAACGGGTCGCAGAACGCCACGATTTCGACTTCTTTATGAGTAAGCCAGCCCGGCAAATGTACAGCCTTGAATATGCCGCCTGTTCCGATAGCGCCAACTTTCAATGTCATGATGATCTCTCCTTAAGTGGATAGTGACGGATGTTGTGATGTGCAAAAAGATAAGGTTTTGGCATGCATCCCTATCGTATCACGAATAACCGCGGGTATGCGCGACCCACTATTTATGCATCTTGTCCTTTTCTTATCCTTTTTTGCTGTTGTCCATCATTCACGCTGTCATAGAAGTGGTCTGCTTCGCAGTCCGGTCCGATCTCCATAATAATCGTTGCATAAAGAGGCCGATCAGACCAATCCCCCCGACGAACAAGCCTACATACAGGAAGGTGGAGGAAGCGCCCCATAGCCCGATCAGAACGCCGCCGGTGAGCGGAGCGATCACGAAGATCACGCTGCTCAAGGAATCGAATATGCCGCTAACCCTGCCTATGGCATCCGGCGGCGTTTCCTGCTGCAGAATATAAGTCATGCCAATGGACGTGAATCCCGTTCCGATCCCGCCGACGAAGGATGCGCCCAGCAGAAGCCAGAGCGGGAAGCCCGGCTCGAACATCCCCGCAGCGGCGAACATGATGCCGATCAGCATAACCCCTCCGCCCAGCAGCCATCCATAGGCGGAGAGCTGCTGAAACCGGCGCAGCCAGGCGACACTGGCGAGGCCGCCCAGGCCGATCGCGGTCACGAGCCAGCCGACCAACTGAGGCTGGTCCGGTGCGATGTCCCGCAGCAGGACTGTAATTTGGGCGTCAATCATCTGAATGCCCGCGAGTCCAATGAGACAGAAGAGGAGGCTGACCTGCAGCGCCCGGCTGCTCAGCAGAATATGCCAGCCATCTCGCCAAGCGGCACGCAGAGAGAGGGTCGCTCCGGATTCAGCGGCGGCGGTTCGTCCTTCTCTCACAGGGATGCGCAGAAGCAGCATCGCCGACAGGATGTAGCAGACGGCATTGACAGCCATACAGGTTGCGGGAGAGAAGGCAGCGGCTACCGATGCGCCAAGCAGCGGACCGAGCACCTTCGACAGCTGGAACACCGCGCCGTTCAAGGAAGTGGCCTGCAGAAGCTGTTCGGGCGACACCACACTTCGGGTCATCGCCTGTTGAGCGGGATAATGAAAGACGCGAGCGGTGGAACGGATCGCAATAAGTCCAAGCAGCACCCAGGCATTCGGCGCGAAGATCAGCAGTATCGTAATCATGGCGCGGATCAGATCGGTGGCGATCATCAAATTCCGCTTGTTCCATCGATCTGCCAGAATGCCGGCCAATTGACTGAACAGGATGCTGGGCACGGCGAAGGTGAGCGGAACGAGCGCAATGGTCATGGCATCCGCCTTCCAGATGAAGCCGAGCAGAATGGAGACCGCCATAAAGTCGAAGTAGTCTCCGAATGCAGCGAGGCCGTATGCGGTGAACATTTTGGCGAATGAACGATTGTTTTTTAACATAAGAAAAACCCCCCTGACGACATCGTTAAGATGATCGTAACAGGGGAATGTCAGAGAATGATCAGAGACACTTTCGAAGCATGCGCTCCGCCTTGGTTCGCAGCTCGTCGAAGCGATATTGTTCGTCTAGTTGGTCCCATTGCCGTTGATAGTTCTGGCGATAAGTCTCATCATACGGATGTCTGCCGAGGTAAGACAGCGCCAATCTCAGGTTGGCAAGCAGATGGGGGATGAACTGCGTCCGTCTCGTTGTATCGATGCCGTCGTCTAGCGCTTGTCTCGCGGAGCGGATGTCACCTTGGCGGTACAGCAGCATAGCCTTGGCGACAAGACAAGCTCCCCGTTCCCGCTGGATCGGGTGAAGGGCGAGAAGCTCTTCGCATGCTTGCAGCTTGGCTTCGGCTTCCTGAAGCTGGCCCTCCTCCACATGAAGGTACATTTCTTTCAACAGAAATATGGCTGAAAAGCTCGGGGAGTGGAGCTCAGCAATGTCGTCGCGAATCGCATCCAGCTCTTCTCGCGCTCTAAGCAGCATCCCGGTTTCCAGATACATGAGCACCGCGTTTAATCGCAAGTCGTTCCGCCATGCCGGTGATAGGATATGCTCTCGCGCAATCAGTTTTTCAAAGAAAGGGATCGAAGCTGCTGGCTCTGGTTGCAAGGCGGAGTAAATAAAGATCGCATAGGCGGCCTTCTGCAGGCTATTGATACTGTCCGCCTCCAGCAGCGATTTGAAATCTCCCCTCACAAAGTGGATATAGACGTCGTAGTACGGATCGCCAGGCAGGCTGAGCACTTCGCGATTCGCAGCCAGCAATTGCATAGCGGCCCCCATGCCGAGACTATGATATTTGGAGAACATGCGGCTTACATCAGCAGCGAATTGATCGTCTTGCAGAAGCGGGCTATGCTGCTCCGTCGTATCATGGCGCACCAGCCTATAGCCTTGGCCGCGAATCGTCACAATCTGGAGCAAATGCGACCACTTCGCTACTTTTTTGCGAACCCGGTAGATATGATCGTCCACCGTCCGGTCGCTTGGCTCCTCCAGCGGCCAGACCGCATCGAGCAAGGCGTCTCTTGAGAAGGAGCGACCCGCATGCTCATAGAGGAAGCGCAGCAAGGCGAATTCCTTGGGCAGAAGCTGGATGCGTTCTCCCGCATAGACGGCTTCATAACGATCCGACTCAAAATGAATCATCGTGCCCCTCCTTGCCATTCTTTCGCAAAGTTTCTATATAGTGATGATGGCATGGCCGCGGGGAGAAAGCAAGGGAGACTAGTCAAAGCGCCAGGAACGATGCAATCCGCTTATCCGTGAGAATAAGCGGTTCAGGAACATATCCGTTTGTCGGATGATGTGGTCCAGGTTATGGTTCTCCAACGTGCCGTTGCCAGGAGGAGGGCCGAGCGCCAAGTCGCTCAGCTTCGTGTAGTGAATCAGCAGGTCGTCTCCAGGGTTCGTATCCGTATGGATGCACGCGATTAAGTCCAACATGGAGAGGTTGGCGTGAAGCTTGAACCTGTTCTCATGCCAGCATAGCGCTCTCAACATGGCTAGAAATGCGGAGTTGCAGAGCTGTAGAGAAGTACGGCTTTGGTTGTCATCCTGCAACCGATAGGCCAGCAGCATATGGTAATGTGCCAGGGTATAATACCCCTCGATCTTACGCTGAACGTGATCCTCCACGTTGGCAGCCTCCTTGAACCTGAAAAAGTACAATCTTCACAATAATACATATAGATATCAAAAAAATCAATGATATCATTTATTTGGTGTTTACCTTTGAGAAACTTGTCTACACTTTTGTCATAGAGAGAGGTGAGCCATCATGAAGGACAGAGAAGTACTGAAGCTTGTGGGAACCCGTATTCGGGTGCTGCGGAAGGAGAAAGGGCTTTCGCAAGAGTCGCTTGGAGAGAAGGGCGGGTTTCATTTTTCATATATCGGACAGATTGAACGGGGCGAAAAGAATGTGTCGCTCTTGAATCTGGCCAAGATCGCAGAGTCGCTTGATGTGAACTTGATTCAGCTATTTGCTTACATAGATGAGGGGTTTGAGGCTACGCCGCTGGATGAAAGCATCCAGGAAGTCGTGAGCATGCTTCGTGAAGCGAATGAAGAGAAGGCAAGGCTCGCCAGGAATGTGTTGAGAGAGATCGTAAAAGGCAATACCTCGGTATAAGGCGTCATATTGAAAGAGCTTCCCTTAATTTTTCATCGCTTATCGCATGCGGAGCGTATTCATTCTGACTCAAGCAGGACATCATTTCGTCCGTTCCCGTATTCATTCTTGACAGCTACGATGCGGCGGGCTGCTATCGGATTGAATACCTCCTATGGCGAGGTTAATGGATTCCACATGTTCACAAAACCTCTAATAGACTCCCCCGGCCTTTCACAAGCCCATAGCTATCCTTAACAAGAAGATCGGATGTTCATGAGCCAACCGATATCGAAAAGGCTGCATGAAATTCACCTCTTATGAATTGCATGCATCACACCAACTCACTCCGTTGTTCTATTACACCGTATGCTCCTTTCGGGTCCGATAAATGAATGGATATAAAAAACTGAAAATTTCCGCAATATAAACTTTTTGCTCCGCAGTCTTTAGCCGAAATCCCCAGAATATGCTCTATACGGGTCTGCAAATAAAAGGAAATTGGGAGGAACGGAAATGGCTGTCGGATTGGTACTTAGCGGCGGAGGAGCGCGCGGAGATTTTCAGGTAGGAGCGGTGCGCTATCTCTATGAACGCAACATTAAACCCACGGTTATAACAGGCACGTCGGTGGGTGCGATTAATGCAATCAAGCTTACGGAAGGCGAGGGAGACGGCAACGATGCCACTCGCGGTCTGCGCGGACTGATGGGGATATGGCGCGAATTGAAAACGAGTGCGGATATGTGGAAAGAGGAAGCTTGGCTGGTGAACGTTCAGAACTCGGAAATTATCAAATTTCTGAACGAGTCGGCTGGCCGCCAGCTCGGGACGGTTGCGTTGGAGGTAGCGAAGCTGGGACTGGGGCCGATCGGCTGGGCATGGGTCGCCTATGATATTGCTCAGGTAGTAGGCGATTTGGATGAGTTGAAACGAGAGCTTGGCAAAGTCGTCAACGCACAGGCTCGTTCCTTATACAATCTGGGACCGATTCTAGCGAAGCTGAATGATCCCGCCAAGCTGGATTTGAACAAGGTAAGACAGAGCGGTATTAAGCTGCGGCTGGGTGTTGTTGCCCTGGAGAGCGGCGCTCTGCGATATGTGACCGAGACCGGCCAGCTGATGGAACGCGACAGCGTCAGCTATGTCCAGACGGGACCCATGCTGGCCCCGGAATGCCGTCCGATTGCAGATACGATTAAGAACCTGGAGCTCAGCAGGGCCAATCTTCAGGAAGAGCTTCATAGAGCCGCTACCGGGGAGAAGGCGCAGCTGGTCGCGCAAATACGCGATCTGAATGCCCAAATCTCGCATCAGAGCAACTTGTTGTCCGCGTGCAAAGCGGCGCATCCTTCTCAGACGAATCCTTTGAATGTCAGCTTAATTCAAGGCACACTCGCATCGGCTTCCATTCCGCTGGCTTTCCCGCCTGTTAAGCTTGGCGGTGAGAATTACGTAGACGGCGGCGTACGGGAGATCGCGCCGATCCAGTCGGCTATTCAGGCTGGTGCCACTGAAATTTATGCGGTATTGGCTTCGGATAGCCGAATGGACCCTGCCCGCAGTGCCATAGGCGGCCATCTGCTGCCATCCTTTGATGTAGGTGTCGCGAATGTAGGGGATGTCATTAACCGCTCGACAAGCGATATTATGACCAATGAAATTGTACTTAACGAGGTAGAGCCGCATAACGGCTGGAGTCCAGGCATCAACGTGACCATTATTCAGCCGGATAACGATATTCACGATATTATGACGATTGATCCTGGCCTCATTGATATCCGCATGGCGCATGGCTATATGAGGGCAGACGATACGTATCAGGCCAAGCAAGCTAATGCAGCGAATTACCGACAGGTAGCGGAGGAGTATTCTCGTGACCGGAATACGATTCTGATCTATGAGACGCGGCATGAGATATGGAAGCTGGAGTATGCGGCGAACGGTTTCAAGCTGGAATACGACAGCAACGGCAGGCCGGTTCACCCTGCGCAGAGAATGGAGGCCAGCCTGCAGGCCATGCGGGAGGTCCGTGCGCTCAAAAATATCTTGCGAGATTTAGTGCGCGAGCGTCAGCAAAAAGGGGGTTATGTTCCGTCGGAAGCCGAGAGCTGGTCGACGACATGGGAGCGCCATCCCTGGGCGCCAGAACGCGGCTTGTGGTTGTCCACAGGTCCTGTGGCGCAAGGCGATGATATGCTGCCGGGGGAAACTCTCGCTTTCGAACAAGGCATTCATTCGCCGAACGGGCAGTATTCGTTTGTCTTCCAGGGAGACGGCAATCTCGTCCTGTACAAGATTACGAGAACGACAGGAGCGCTATCGTCTCAATGCCGTCCGATCGCAACGGAAATAGAGAATTTGCAAAACAACGTCGCTTTTCTCCAAGCGGAATTATCTACAGCGTCGCCAAGGGAGAAGCCAGGTATCATAGCCGAAATCCGACAGTTAAACACCCTCATAGGGCAAAAGCAGACAGCGCTGAACAATTGCAACGTAACCTACCCGCCGCAGGTGAATATTCAGCGGACGGCGATCTGGGCAAGCGGCACGGGAGCGCCGGCAGGCGTGTGCATCATGCAGCCGGACGGGAATTTGGTTGTTTACGATGAGCTTAACCGCTCCCGCTGGCATTCCAATACCTTCAATAATCCTGGCAGCCGCCTCGTCGTACAGGACGACGGCAATGTCGTCATCTATCGCCCGGACGGCCGTGCGGTGTGGTCGACAAGAGGATAGATAGGACAATCGCCGCGCGCTTCCACTAAAGGGAGCGGGCGGCGATTTATTTTGCGCTAATTAAATTCCACCAAAAACTTCGTCATCCAGGCAATATAGTGAGCGCCAGGAATAAAGAGCAGCTGCGCAATAAGCGTACCCAGCAGGCGGGAGGCGATCATGATGACGGAGATGCCTTTCAGATGCATATAGCTGCCTCTGCCGTTCACAACATCGTCGGCGAGCACCGATATTCTGGGGTCGATGAAGAGGGCTAGCAGAATGGTAGCGACTCCGTTAACCAGACCGGAAGCCATACTGGTGGATCCGTACCGGTCAGGAGCGAGAAGTGATGCGTATAGTGCCGATAAAACTCCGATTGTGTACACGGCCGTGACGATCATATTGAAGAAAAACAGCCGGAGAGGCACATCCTTTAGCTTGATATCCTTGAGATAGGAGAGCTTCGGAACATGAATGTGCTTAATGCCCCGTTTGATATATGCAAGGGAGAAGCCCTTTTTGACCAGAGATGGAATAGAGCCGCGCTCCTGGGACATATGGATGATTGCTCGGGAGAAGAGAGCGGTGAATGTAGGAAGCAAGATAATGCCCACAATTGTGCCGAGCGTAGAAGCGCCGATCAATATGCGGTATTGCTGCTCCACGAAAGCAAGCGTATTTTCTTTGGGAGCAGTATCGACCAGACTGCCCGTGACGGGCAGCTGCATCATATTGGCCATACGTGAGACAATGACCATCATATTGAACAGCGACAGCGCCGAGGCGATCAGCTTGACCCTGGCTCCCGACAGCCGCACGGCGTAGGCGAGCGTCTCAATGCTATGAATGATGAGGATAAATAAGGCGATAAATAGAACTTTGCCTGTTAGAACATCCAATGTGCACACTTCTCTCTTTCTACTGTATATGGACACTATCATACCATATCCTACCTTTTCTTCCTATAAGCTCCCGGCGAGATTCCATACCGTTCCCGGAATAACCGGTGGAAGTACGCATAGCTGCCCAGTCCACTCTCCACTGCAATCTGCTCCAGCGACATAGGGCTGTGATCCAGCAGCTTGATCGCATGGCTTAGCCGCAGCTGCTGCGCATAGCCAATAATTGAGACGCCAAAATGCGCTTTGAACAGATGAACGGCACGGGATACGCTTAGGCCAGTATGCTGGGCCACCTGGTCCAGCGACAGTGACTCCGACGCATGCTCCTCGATGTATTGCCGCATTCGAAGCGCATGATAGGCGAGCGGAGATTGGTCCTCTGGCGACTCCTCGATTGCGCGGTCTATCAGCATGAGCAGTGACCATACCAGCGCTGAGGCAATATCGGGATTGCCGCCGTCAAGACGACGCTTCTCCAGAATAATTTGATACCAGACCGTCTTCAGCCGATTGTCTTCGGCAATCTTGGTCCGTGTCGGCCTCGCCTTCTGATTCCACCATTCCCGCATGCCGGGACCGTTGCTCATGACGTAATAATCACCGGAGAGCTTGGACGCCCCTTGCAGGTATCCGATGCGCAGATCGTAGATATCTCCCGGTTGGAATAGCAGCAGGTCCCCCGGACGAATCTCCTTCATCTCGCCATGGACGAGCGCCTGGCAGATCCCCTCAACCTGAAGCCTTATAATATAAGTATCTAAACCAGTGCCATAAGTTTGGCGGAATGGTTCCTCATGTCTGGAAAACTCACTCAGTTGGACGTTAATGGGATTCATCGACATTCACTTCCCCTCCGCATCATTATAACATTCAATCAGATTGTTGATGTATTCGATTATATTGTTTCTACAAAGAAGGGAGGGCCTCCCCTTATAATGAAAGCATCACGGATCTAGGAAGGAGTATGCATTCATTATGACTACTCGTACGGTTAAAACGATTCAAACATCGCAAGGTACGCAAGACCGTCTTACGGAGGTAGCATCACTGACGCTGCGGCAGGATGAAGCTGGTGTAGAGAACCAGGTAATTAATGTATATGAAGACGTCGAATACCAGTCGATTATCGGCTTCGGCGGCGCGATTACCGAGGCCTCCGCTGTGACTGCGGCGAAGCTGAGCGAAGAGAACAGCAATCGTATCCTGAATGCTTATTACGACGCGGAGGAGGGCATTGGCTATACGATCTGCCGCACGCATATCAACAGCTGCGACTTTGCGCTGGGCAACTACTCCTACGTGGAGGACGGGGATGTGGAACTGAACACCTTCGATATTAGCCATGACCGCGAGGTTATGATTCCATACATCCAGAAGGCTAAGCAACTGGCAGGGGATGACTTTGCGTTCTATGCTTCGCCTTGGAGCCCTCCAGCATGGATGAAGACCAATGGCGAGATGAACCATGGCGGCAAGCTGAAGCCGGAATATTGGGATGTCTGGGCTCGCTATTATATCAAGTTCATTGAAGCCTATGAGGCGGAAGGTCTGCCGCTTTGGGGATTGACGGTACAGAATGAGGCGAAAGCGGTGCAGATTTGGGATTCCTGCATTTATACGGCGGAGGAGGAGCGTGATTTTGTGCGCGACTATCTCGGACCGGAGCTGCATAAGTCGGGCCGCCAAGATGTGAAGATCATGATTTGGGATCATAACAAGGAACGCGTATATGATCGCGCGAAGACGGCATTCGAGGATGCGGAAGCGTCCAAGTACATTTGGGGTCTTGGCTTCCACTGGTACTCTGGCGACCACTTCGATGCCTTGTCGGCTGTGAAGCATCGCTTCCCGAATAAGGGTCTGATGTTCACCGAAGGCTGCCATGAGGGCGGCGTGCAGATCGGCTCATGGAAGAGCGGCGAGCGTTATGCGCATGACATTATCGGCAATCTGAACAACGGTATGGAGGGCTGGACAGACTGGAACATCGTACTGGACGAGCAAGGCGGCCCGAACCATGTAGGCAACTATTGTGACGCGCCCATAATTGCAGACACGAAGTCCGACTCCCTGACGTTCCAATCTTCGTACTACTACATCGGGCATTTCAGCAAATACATTCGTCCAGGCGCTGTTCGTGTCGCGTGCTCCAAATATACGGAAGCCTTGCAAACGACAGCATTCAAAAACCCGAACGGTGAGCTTGTAGTCGTAATCTTGAACCGTTCTGACGAGCAGCACCCGTATGTGCTTCGCAACAACGAACAAATCGCGGAGGGTTATATTCCTGCGCATTCTATCCAAACGCTGATTTTCCCAAGCGTGCATAAGGGGGCTTGACGATGACAACATCTTCACCGCGTACTTGGATGACGACGGAGATCCTTGATCAGGCGAAGCAGATTCTCTCCGGCATGTCGCTTGAGGAGAAGGTCGGACAGATGACGCAATACGATTGGGGCTATAACCCGATCAACCCGGAGACAGGTGTGTCCCAGCGAGACCTGCTGGTTGAGGAGATTCGACAAGGCCGCGTCGGCTCGATCTTCAATCTGGCCGGTGCCGAGCAAGCGAATGAACTGCAGAAGCTCATTCAAGAAAATACAGTGAGCCGTATTCCGCTCTTGATTGGACGTGACGTCATTCACGGCTATAAGACGGTATTCCCGATCCCGCTGGCGCAGGCGTCGGCGTGGAATCCGGATCTGGCGAGACGAACAGCTGAAGCGGCATCCCGTGAATCGATGGCGGATGGCGTAGCTTGGGTGTTCGCGCCGATGATCGATATCAGCCGTGATCCGAGATGGGGACGTATCGCCGAGAGCATAGGCGAGGACCCGTTGCTGACAGGCGAATATGCGAAAGCTTGGGTTGAAGGCTCGCAAATAGATGACGGAGCAGGCCAAGCGACCGCAAGCTGTCCGAAGCACTACGCAGCGTATGGACTAGCGGAGGCGGGTCGCGACTACAATACCGTCGACTTGTCTGACCGGGTGTTGCGCGAGGTGATTCTCCCGCCGTTCCGCGAAGCGGTAGACGCCGGGGCGCTAAGCATTATGGCCTCCTTCAACGAAGTGAATGGCATCCCGGCTTGTGCCAACGAATATTTGCTGAAAACGATTTTGCGTGAAGAGTGGGGCTTTGAGGGCATTGTAGCCAGTGACTACAATGCGCTTCAGGAGCTGATCACGCATGGCGTCGCCGGCAGTGAAGAAGAAGCTTGCGAGCGCAGTATCTTGGCGGGATGCGACATGGACATGCATTCCGGCTTCTACATGCGCCACCTGCCGAAGCTGGTCCGTGAGGGCCGCGTGCCGGAGAGTGCTGTAGACGAATCGGTGCTGCGCATTCTCGCAGTCAAGATCAAGCTGGGCTTGTTCGAGCAGCCATACGTGACAGTTCCAACGGAAGAAGCGGCTGCTGAAGCGCGCGCTTCGTTCATCGAGCTGGCGCGTGAGGCGGCGAGAGAATCGATCGTATTGCTTCGCAACGAAGGAAAGACATTGCCGCTAAGCAAGCAAGGGGCGTCGGTCGCCGTGATCGGGCCGCTTGCGGACAACCGCAAGGACCCGCTCGGCTGCTGGGCATTCGACGGCAATCCGGAGGAAGTCGTCAGCCTGCTGGAGGGCATCCGCCAAGCGGCTGGAGCGGCCTCCGTCCATTATGCGGAAGGCTGCTCTATGGAGTCGGACAGCGAGGAAGGCTTCGAGGCCGCTCTAGAAGCGGCCCGTCAAGCGGATGTCGTTGTTCTGGCGCTGGGCGAGGCGCTGGAGATGAGCGGCGAGTCCCGTTCCCGAACGTCGCTGGGCCTGCCGGGCGCGCAGCGCAAGCTCGTCGAGGCTGTGGCCGCGCTGGGCAAGCCGGTTACGGCTGTGCTTCTGAGCGGAAGACCGCTCGCGCTGCCTTGGCTGCAGGAGAAGGCAGATGCCATCGTTCAGGCTTGGCATCTCGGGGTACAAAGCGGTCATGCGATTGCCGATGTGTTATTCGGCGATTACAACCCAGGCGGACGCCTGCCGGTAACCTTCCCGCACAATGTCGGCCAGGTTCCGATCTATTACTATCGGAAGAAGACCGGACGACCACCGGGTGGCGTCTACTCTTCCTACTACATCGATTCGACGACTGAGCCGCTGTTTCCGTTTGGCTATGGCTTGAGCTATACTCAGTTCGAGTACAGCGACATTACAGCCGACCGGACCTCAATTGCGGCTGATGGCAAGCTGACTGTTTCGGTGACGGTAACGAATATAGGCGAACGTGTGGGTGAAGAGGTCGTGCAGGTCTATTTGCGGGACGAGGTGGCAAGCGTCACCCAGCCGCTAAAGAAGCTGATTGGTTTCAGCAAAGTGAGCATAGGGCCGAATGAATCGGCTGCACTCACCTTCAAGGTTGGTATGCAGCAGCTCGCGATTATCGATCAGCATATGAAGCTGATCGTCGAGCCGGGCGACTTCACGCTATGGATCGGACCAAACTCCAGTGAAGGACAATCGATTACGGTTAAAGTTGTATAACGCAAGGAGGGCTTCTGCTTATTAAGCAGAGGCCCCCTTTTTTATGATCTTAATGCGCAAAAGAGATACATAGAGCGATCGCGATCTGATGATCATACTGGTTGGTATGCTAAAGGTTAACGCCAGTAGTGGTGTGTAGCAACATGGTTTTACCTTTAGGAGCATTCTAGCGTCTTTCGTCATGCCGGATTCAGGTGAAAGTGAAGCTGGTTAAGCCAGTTATTTCAGTTACCTATAGGCCCCCACACCGCCCGTGTCCAAGCGAGGTTCATGCCAAGCCGCTCCATGTTGTGCTGGCTGGAGCTCCCGAAGCTGGCTTGGCCTGCAACGAGATTGCAGCCGGCATGATGAGCCTCATGAAGACGCCATTGCAGAAGCGCGGTTTGCAGTCCTTTCCGCCGGTATTCAGGCAACGTCGCGGCCAGTGCAAGCGAGGCTGTACCATCATGAATATGGATGACGCCTACAGCAGCCGGAATGTCGTTCCAGCGGGCCAGGAACAGCTTCCATCCCGGTCGGTACAACAGACCGATGTTGTTGTTGACGAAGTGATGCTTATCGTCCAGGCTCATGCCAGCGCCGACGCAGTGAATGCCCGCATACACATCAAATTCCGCTTCATTCTCGATAGGCTGAATTGTAATAGAAGCGGGCAGTTCCGGTCGCTCCGCTCGCGGAAGCCCGTAGAGCACGGAGTGAAAGCCCTCTTGGAACAGTCCTTTCCCAGTCAAGATTCGAAGCATCTGCGTGCTGCTGCTTGCAGGCTGAATATCCATCTGGAAGCGGCGTTCTCTCTCCCGATAGAAGGTCAGAATCTCTTCGAGATGGCCGATATCCTCATTAGAGAACCCTTTTACTGAATTGAACAATCCCCAGGGCATTGTCTTGATATAAAAAGCCGTCGTTCGGCCCACCTTCAATATTTCTACTCCTTCGGGATTTCCGATTCTTTCTCCTATCGAGCTGATGCGCGAAGTCATGAATGCTGCTTCGGATTGTTGTATGCGCGCTGCTAACGTTTCATTTAGAACAGGAGGTCTCATTGAACGATCACGTCCTTTTTAATTTTAACGGTGAAAGCTGCGCTTAAGCCAGTTACTGGCTGCTTCCATTGGTTTGTTGATCAGGCACGATGAACGATACACGCGTTCCCTCGTCAGGCGTGCTCTGAATCAACAAGCCTTGGCCATACAGCTGAAGGAGTCGGCGGTTCGTGTTGGAGACGCCGATTCCGCTCTTCCCGCTCATCGTTCGGTTCAGCAATTGATGAATGATCTCCTGACTCATGCCGGTCCCGTTATCCCGCACTTCTATCCGCGTAGCGTCATGCTGGCGAGCGACCCGAATAAAGACGGTACCGCCTTTATTGCGTTTCAGCAAGCCGTGCTTGACGGCGTTCTCAATGAGCGGCTGTATGGTGAGCGGAGGAAGCAGCGGATTGAGGCCGGGTTCCACTTCCCATTCGACAGACAAGCGCTCCCCGAACCGTTCCTGCTCGACGAAGAGATAGGCTTTCGCCAGCTCCAGCTCATGAGACAGCTCAACCAATTCCTCTGTATTCAGAAAATCAAAGCTGATGCGAAGATACGAAGAGAAAGCTTCAACAAGTGAACGCATCTTTTCGGTATCCGTCATGCTTAGCGCCATAATCGAATTGAGCGTATTGAATAAGAAATGCGGATGAATCTGCGCCTGCAAATAAGCGGCCTCCATACGCAGCCGTTTGTGTATCGATTGCTTGAGTGTGATCAGCGCTTTAATCCGGTACTTCAACTCCAACGCGTCTACCGGCTTGGTCACATAATCATTGGCCCCTGAAGCGAATCCGGTATAAATATCGGTAGACTGGCTGCGCGCGGTCAGCAGCAATACCGGAAGCTCGGATAAGGAATAGTGCTCCCTGATTTTCTGAGTCAGTTCGTAACCGGACATTTGGGGCATCATCACATCGGCAATGACGAGGTCCCAAGTCCGAGTCGGCAGCAGCTCCAAGGCTTCACGTGCGGAATGGGCGGTGGTCAGCTGATAGGGCTCTGCCGACAGGATGCCAGCCAGTACGCTCAGGTTAACCGGATCATCGTCCACGGCAAGAATATGAACCCTGCTGTCATTCAGCAGCGCAGGAATGGATTCCTGCGTGAATGATGCTGGATCGTACAGCGAGCCGATTCCGGCAGCAATCTCGGCCTCGCTGCCGGTGGCTGCGGATAGGGCCGGATTAAGTGCGGAAGTAAGATGCTCCGCGCCTGCAAGCGGAAGCTGGAAGCTGAATGTCGAGCCATGGCCGGGTGTTGACTGGACGGCGAGCTCGCCGCCGTGAAGCTCGATCAGCTGCTTGCATATGCTGAGTCCAAGCCCCATGCCTCTGCCGTCGCTAACCCCGTAAGCTCCTTGCTCATAAGGAAGGAATATGCGTGCCTGGGTCTCTTCATCCATGCCAACGCCAGTATCGGCTACATGAATCATCACGAAGCCGTCACGGACTTCAGCGGATATGTCGATCTGGCCCTCTTCCGTGTACTTCAGCGCGTTGTGCAGCAAATTGTACAGAATTTGCACCAGCCGCTTCTCATCGGCCATGACAAGCGGCGTGGAGTCCGGTATGCTCATCTGCAGTTGAACGGGCTTGCCCTCCATAAGAAACGCCAGCATGGCCATAATGCCGGGAACCAATGCCTGAATATGCATCGGTTCTTGCTTCAGCATGATGCGATGCTCCTTGAGCCGTGCGACATCGAGCAGATCGCCCAGCATATGGGACATGCGCCGGCTAATCTGGATCAACAGCTCCATATCCTTGATGCTGCTGGCGTTCATCCGTTCCTTTTCTTTCATCACGACGGTTTCGGCGATATTCATAATGCCGTGCAGCGGCGTCCGAAGCTCATGCGACGTATTGGCCAGGAACTGGTCCTTCAGTTTATCTTCCTTCTTCAATTGTTCATAGAGCTCGGAGTTCTCTCTGGACTGGCGGTAATATTTTTTGAACCAGTAGGTAGAGAAACCGATCATGGCCGCCATAATATCGAACGGATAATAAGTGGTTGTCACATCTATGGATGTAGAGGCGAAGCTCCATAGCAGATTGGAAATAATGCTTACGGCTGACAGCAGCAGAAATACGATATCAATGTCATTTTTCTTATGAAAGATCATGCCTCCAGCAACGCCGGCAAACCATATAAACGGCACGAAGAAAAAGAAGTAAATGATTTTATAGGTGATCAAGAAGTCGATCATTTGCGCCGGAGCCGCAAACAGCACGGCTGTAAAGGCAACAAGGGATATCGTATAGGCACGCATCCATATATTGCCCGGTTGTGCTGCCGAGAATCGTCTGAACAAGAGTAGAATGAGAAAAATCTGCCACATGAGGGACACCAGCTTGATCTTAATCGCCCATGTGTAGTTGATAGGCAGCCACAGCATAAGCAAGTGATCGTGTCCGGCAGCGATAGAGATGCCGACGGCAATGAGCAGCAAGCTGGTAAGCAGCAGGGTACGCTCTTTCCAATTGAAGTAGTAGAGAATGAACGCGTACAGGCTGTGTAATATAAGCAACACGAACGTAACCAGCTGGAATCCGATCGAATACCAGCGCACGGTATCGATTGCAGCTTGGGAACCGAATTGAAGAGAACGCAAAATGCCGCCTTTGCTTGGCTTATCGTAATTGGCAACGCGAATCAGCACATCGAGCTCCGTCGTGCCTTCTACCGAGTAGGTGGCGGTATAGGACACATTCCTGGGCATATAGTCTTCGGCGCTTGCAGCGGGTTTGCCTATGCTGGCTAGCAAATTTCCGTTAATCTCGACCTCCGATGAGGCTTGAATGCCCTTCAGCCAGATCGATACGGGCTGCACGAGCGGGTCGGTCAGAATGCGCACGCGGTATGTGCCATAGCCGTAGGCATATCCCTTCTCATGGTTTAATAGATTTCCCCAGCTGCCCGGTACTTCAATGGTCTGGGGCGGAGCGGCGGATTGCATATCCTGATGTGACAGCAATTTCTCCGGATAGAAGAGCCATTGTCCGTCCATATAGAAAGAGTGCGAAGCTTCCAAGTCTATACCGCGCATGTCGAGCACGCCATCCACAATGGGATGAGACTTCGAGGCAGGGAAGATATCCGACCATACCAACCGCAGCCCAGTTAAGCACCCTAGAAATAGAATAGCTATCATTAAATAAGTGATCTTTTTATGTTTGAGCAGTCGCGTCATCATGATCATAAAATTCGACATTAGCGGTTAATATTCCTTTAGGTTATTGAATAGTGCAGATCGTTAAATTCGGATGTGACATTGGGCTGGAGTTCGATTTCGAGCAGCATACGGGTTAGCAGCTGAGTGAGGGTGCTTAAATGCTCTGCGATGTGTCGCGGTATCGTCCGAACCCTTGCCTATTTCTGGCATCATGTTCAATGAGCGACAAGTATGTTAACTTGGAATGAACAAATCCCTTTATAGGTTTGAAAGGATGGCCCATAAGGCTTACACTGTAACGAAGCAGGTTTGTTATAGGAGGATTGACGTGGATTCCATATTGATTTTCTTCACTATTATTCTGGCAGCATCTATTTTGCAGACAAGCACAGGCTTTGGATTTTCGATTATGGCAACACCATTCCTGCTCATCTTATTCCTTCCGCAAGAGGCCATTCAAATCAACATTATTTTGTCGCTGGTTATCTCGGCATCCTTAATCGTGAAGATAAGAAGGGATATCGATTTCATGCTTCTCAAAAGATTTACCGCAGGCAGTATAGCGGGCGTGCCCTTTGGCCTGCTTATTCTGTTGTCTGTGGATATCAACACCTTCACATTAGGGGTGAGTATCCTTCTGCTGGCGTTAACTGCACTGCTGGTATTCAAATTCAAAGTTAAAGCGACAAGGCAGCGAGATTATGTCGTAGGCGGAATATCCGGACTGCTCACGACCAGCATCGGGATGCCGGGCCCTCCGTTATTGCTGTATTTCACGGGAACGGATGCGGAGAAGGGGAAGATAAGAGCAACGACGCTCGCTTTTTATCTGTTTATTTATTTTGTAAGTTTGTTGACCCAGATTATCTTTGCGGGCACGAGCGAGAGGATATGGACATCGAGTCTTTATGCCATCCCTATTGTGTTCCTCGGTTTGTTGATTGGCCAGATGTTGTTCAAAAGGTTGAATCAGCGCATATTCCGAATCGTCACGTATATTCTGCTGAGCGGAACAGGCCTTTACCTGCTTGTCGATAGTCTAATAAAGCTGTAACGGGGATGGCGAGCGGACGTTTGCGAAGAGATGGATGAGACATACGAAAACCGGCTTCTGCGAGCAGAAGCCGGTTTCTTCATGTTCCTATATGGAAAAAAGAATAATATCAAACGAGGAGCAATTATACTACGCCTTGCTCGATCATCGCGTCAGCTACGCGTACGAAGCCTGCGATGTTGGCGCCGACAACAAGGTTGCCCGGATAGCCGTATTTCTCAGCTTCGGCCATGCTGTTGTGGTAGATGCGGCGCATAATGTCATGCAGCTTCGCGTCTACTTCCTCGAATGTCCAGGACAAACGCATGCTGTTCTGCGACATCTCCAGCGAGGAGACAGCCACGCCGCCTGCATTCGCGGCTTTCGCCGGTCCGAACAGGACGCCGTTGTTCAAGAATACATCGATTGCGTCAAGCGTCGATGGCATATTCGCGCCTTCGCCGACTGCCACTACGCCGTTCTTCACGAGCAGCTCCGCCGCTTTGTCGTCGATCTCGTTCTGCGTTGCGCACGGAAGCGCGATATCGCAAGGGATCGTCCAGATATTCTCGCAGCCTGGCGTGTATACCGCGTCAGGATGAGTCAGGACGTATTCGCTGATACGCTTGCGCTCTACTTCTTTCAGCTGCTTCACAAGTGCAAGGTCGATGCCCTTCGGATCGTAGATATAGCCGTTGGAGTCGCTGCATGCAACAACATGAGCGCCGAATTGCTGTGCTTTCTCAATCGCGTAGATGGATACGTTGCCGGAGCCGGACACGACGACGGTACGATCCTGGAAGCTCATGTCTTTGGCTTGCAGCATTTCGTTGACGAAGTAGACGCAGCCATAGCCCGTTGCTTCCTTGCGTGCAAGGCTTCCGCCGTAGAGGAGGCCTTTGCCCGTCAATACGCCGGCTTCGTTGCCGCTCTTGATCCGCTTGTACTGGCCGAACATATATCCGATCTCGCGAGCGCCCACACCGATGTCGCCTGCTGGTACGTCCATGTATGGACCGATATAACGGTACAGCTCCGTCATGAAGCTTTGCGTGAATCGCATCACTTCCTGTTCCGATTTACCCTTCGGATCGAAGTCAGAGCCGCCTTTGCCGCCGCCGATCGGCTGGCCGGTCAAGGAGTTCTTGAAGATCTGTTCGAATCCGAGGAACTTGATAATGCTGGCGTTCACGGAAGGATGGAAGCGAAGTCCGCCTTTGTAAGGGCCTAGTGCGCTGTTGAATTGAACGCGGAATCCGCGGTTGACCTGCGGCCTGCCGTTGTCGTCAACCCAAGGTACGCGGAAGTAGACGACGCGCTCAGGCTCGGTAATTCTCTCCAGGATGCTGTGCTTCATGTAATGCGGATTGGCCTCAATGACAGGGATCAGGGAGTCAAGAATTTCTTTTACCGATTGGAAAAATTCCCGCTCCCCTTGATTGCGGTTGAGAATCGTTTCATAGACCGACTGGACATATTCCTTGGCGGTCTGCTCCTTTACCAATACATTGTTCACGTGGATGGACGCTCCTTCTATCGAGAAAATGACTAGCTAGTTACTTTCTATCTATCAAACCGAGTGATTACAGAAGGTCGCGGCGAAGCTCCTCGCCGGATTTTGGCGACAGGTAAGCGAACGGAATATCGAATACCGTCTTCGCTCCGTGCTGACCTTCTTGGCTCAATCGGTTGGCAGCTCTTGCATAGGCAACGAGTACGCTTGCCGTGAATTCAGGGTTGCTTTCCAGCTTCAGGCCGAAATCGATGATTTGCTTTGTGCCTGCGCCGGTTACGCCGCTGCGAATAACGAATCCGCCGTGCGGCATGCCTTGATGCTCGGCATTCAGCTGTTCCTCGGTAATAAACGTTACGGTTGTATCGTAGTCTGAGAAGTAGTTCGGCATGGTCACAATCGTCTCGCGGATCACGTCTTGATCAGCGCCTTCTTCCGCTACGACATAGCACTGGCGAAGGTGCTTCTCACGTGTCTCAAGCTCTGGTGTCTCACCATCGCGGATGCGGTCGATGACGGACTGGACAGGAACGGTGTATTGCACACCGGCCTTAACGCCCGGTACGCGGCGAATCGCATCGGAGTGGCCTTGGCTTACGCCTTTGCCCCAGAATGTATAGTCGGTGCCTTCAGGTAGAATGGATTGGCCAAGCAATCGATTGAGCGAGAATAAGCCGGGGTCCCAGCCTGTGGAGATGACGCTTAGATTGCCGCCTTGCTTTGCAGCAGCGTTAACTACGTCGTAGAACTCCGGAATTTTGGCATGCGTATCGTAGCTGTCCACTGTGTTGAACATGCTTGCGAAGAACGGAGTCTGCTCCGGCAGGTCTGTTGCGGAACCGCCGCACAGAATCATGACGTCGATTTTGCCTTTGTATTGTTCTGCTGCCGAGATGTGCTCGAACTTTACGCTGCCTGTTGCCAGCTGCTCTGGCTGTCTGCGCGTAAATACCGCGACGAGCTCCATATCGGGATTTTGCGCCAGGGCCTTCTCGACCCCTTTGCCTAAGTTGCCGTAGCCTACGATGCCAATCTTGATTCTACCCATGTTAAATCCTCCTAAAAATATGCGAGATTCAGCCTAAAGCCAGTCACTCTCTCAGAGCGCGATTTCGTATTATTTTAAGTTTTTTAACGCAATAATGCAAATTAATAATAACATAGTACAAACCAGTTCGGGAGGAATTAGAAAGATATGGTGTTTTTTTGACCAAAAACCGAACGATTCAAAAATCGTGAAAGCCGCATGGAATAAGGCTTTATTGCTGTGATAGAGTAGTGGATTAACTCGTTTAAGCAACCCGAAAAAAATTTTTTACCCAGTAGATTGGAGGGCCTTGACGAGAGCCGGGAAGGGTATAATAAGGGATGATGCAGACGAATTTCCCATAACAGTGTTTTCAAAAGGAGATCTCATGACGGATCAAAACACGAACGAAGCAGCAGGATGGAACTTTGATCATAGCTATTCCGGCTTGCCGGAATTGTTCTACAGCCGAATAAGCACTAACCCGGTTCCCTCACCCAAGCTGGTCATTCTCAATGCGGCGCTTGCCGCATCGCTTGGGCTGGACGCGGACGCGCTAAGGAGCGAGGAAGGTATAGCCGCATTCGCGGGCAATGAAATGCCTGCCGGCTCTCAGCCGATTGCCCAAGCGTATGCCGGGCACCAATTTGGACATTTCACCATGCTGGGGGACGGACGCGCCCTGCTCATCGGCGAGCATATCACGCCAGCAGGCGAGCGGTTCGACATCCAGCTGAAAGGCTCGGGGCGAACGCCATATTCCCGCGGTGGCGACGGTAAGGCGTCGCTCGGACCGATGCTGCGCGAATACATGATCAGCGAGGCGATGCACGGGCTTGGCATACCGACGACACGGAGTCTGGCCGTTATCACGACGGGCGAGGCGGTCTACCGCGAGACAGAGCTGCCTGGTGCCGTTCTGACGCGCATAGCGGCCAGCCATATTCGCGTCGGGACGTTCCAGTACGCTGCGGGAGGCGGGACTGCGGAGGATTTGCGGGCGCTGGCCGATTACACGTGGAATCGCCATTACGCGGACGCTGATCCCGGAGATAACCGCTATCTTGCGCTGCTGAAGGAAGTCATCAAGCGCCAAGGCGAGCTTATTGCGAAGTGGCAGCTAGTCGGCTTTATCCATGGCGTAATGAATACGGACAATATGACCCTGAGCGGGGAGACGATCGATTACGGTCCGTGCGCGTTCATGGACGCCTATGATCCGGCTACCGTATTCAGCTCGATCGATTCGCAAGGCCGCTATGCTTACGGCAATCAGCCCAATATTGCCGCATGGAATTTGGCTAGGCTCGCGGAGGCGCTGCTGCCGCTTCTTCATGAGGAGGAAGAGAAGGCGGTCGAGCTGGCGGAGGATGCAATTAAAGGGTTCATCGACAGCTTCTATACCCACTGGATGAGCGGCATGCGGGCTAAGCTGGGGCTGTTCCATGAGGAGGCGGACGACGATTCTCTCATCAAGGCTCTTCTGGATCTGATGACAGAGCATCAAGCAGATTATACGAACACGTTCAAAGCGTTGACATTCGGCAAGCTGGAGGGTACTCCGATATTCGGGAGCGAAGAATTCCGCGAGTGGCATGCCCGCTGGCAAGAGAGGCTAGGCCGCCAGCAGGAGTCAGCCGATGAGGCGCAGGAGCTGATGAAGGCGAGCAACCCTGCTGTCATTCCGCGCAACCACCGGGTGGAGGAAGCGCTGGAGGCGGCAGTGGAGGAAGGCGATCTTGTCGTCATGGAGAGGCTGCTTGCCGTTCTGCGCAGCCCGTACGCTCATACGCCGGAGCAGGAGGAATATGCGGCGCTGTCCGAGCCGTCGGCTTACCCGTATCGTACCTTCTGCGGGACGTAAGGCAGGAACGGGCAAAGGAAAAAGGACCTCTTGGGGAGGTCCTTTTTCGGTTTAAGCCTTAATCCAGCGGCATCAGCCTGGCTTCAATCTCGGCGCGGCGGCCATCGAGTCTACACAATATCTTATTTTGACATATATACTAATAATTGCTATATTATAGATGGACGTCCAACCCTGAGTTCAAATAGAGGAGTACTCCTGTATTCAATCCAATTATAGAAATAGGAGAGAGATTATGAGAAAGATTCAAAAGAAACTGGTGGCGTTAGGTTTAACGCTTGTTCTGTCCTTATCCCTAATCGGAGCGGCCAGCGCTGAGCCGGCAGTCGCTTGCGAGAAGCCGGGCGATTTTACGCTGACTGCAACCCCGGGCAATCGCTCCATGGCGCTGTCGTGGACACCGTCTGCAGGCGCTGATGCTTATGATGTCTATTATTCCCCTAGAGCGCCGTTCGCTGCCCAAAATATTCAAGATACCAGCTTTACCGTCACCGAGCTGCGCAATGGCTATATCGGATATTCCTTTGGGATTATCGCCAAGAATGCATGCGGCACAACCTGGTCCAACTCCATTAATCAGGTAGCTACATCGGCTACTGGAGCGCCTGCCAAACCTAGTATAGAGCTAAATGACAATAAATTACACACAACCGGCGAATTTGTCATTAATTGGACAATTTGGAGCGGCAATAAAGCGACTTCCGGCCGTCTATTGGAGAACGGACAGGAGGTATCCCTGCATTACTACGAGGAGTTCGGCAATACGACTGGACAGTCGGCAAGCTGGACCTTCAGACGCCCATCTGGCACGTATACGTATCAAGTCGAGCTTATTAATCCGTTCGGCACCGTTCTGAGCGACACGCTTACCGTCGTCGTACCGTAAGCTTCGCAGTCAAAGGCCTCCACCCGCATTGCGGGTGGGGGTTTTTGCTGTTCCTGCACGGCGGTCAGACCATTTTGTCTATCCATTTTTTTAGTATACGGGAAGATTGTAATATTAGTATAATGATGTCGAATAGGATTATATTGGATAAACATTGGTTTGATTGATAACTTCTATAACACGTCGTCCCGGCAGTACGGACAAGATAGGGGGCTAGCGGATATGAAAAGATATAAGGAGCAGCATGTTTGGCTGGACTTGATCGGGTATGCTTTTCTGATTGGCGGCTCATTGATCCTCTCTACGCTGGGTGTGGCTATCGTTCAGAACCTCCTCCAGGAAGACTTTTCGTGGAGCGATCTCGATACGAATGCCGCCACAATCGCCGGCGTACTGCTCGCCCTGCTCCTTCTTGCTGTCGTGACCCGTCAGGAGAAGAAGAGGTCGTTATGGGAGTTTTGCGGCTTTCGCACAATCAGAATGCGGCGAATCGGCCTCTTTATCGGACTTGGCATGCTGCTCAGCATCGCCTTCGGCCTCATTCTTCAGCTCGATGTGTGGGGGCAGCTTGCCGTCAGCCATGAACAGAAAGCAGCAGATGAGATGGCCTCTGGTCCCATTCTTCTGGTATGGGTAACTGCCGGAATTCTGACTCCGTTCATCGAGGAAATCATGCTGCGGGGACTCGTCTTGCGGACGCTGCGTCACGTCTACTCCCTTACGACAGCTGTTATCGTACAGGCCATTCTTTCTGCTCTCCTCCATACCCATCCCCTTCAAGTGAGCTATACGTTTCTATTAGGCCTTCTGTTTGCATGGGCAGCGATTCGTATGAAGAGCCTTTGGGCCTCCGTTATTTTGCATATTTCCTTTCATTCCACTACGATTCTGATCATCCGTGCGATACGCGAATACGAGTCGGCAGGGCTATTCGTGGGCTCGCTCATAGTCGCGATTCTTTTGATTTGTATCGGTTTGTTGCCAAGAGGCAAGAGTCCACAGGGAAGAACGCCATATTTTTCTGGAAAATGAGCCTTTCCGCTTCTTTTGGGCCAATACAGCCTGAAAGGGGCGGTTGCCACTTGCGTATCAAACAGCTCATTGTCATCATTCTGATTATACTGGTGGTCCTTACAGCACTTCTCCCGCAGTTGACGCATGCCAATGCCATAGTCAATGAGTCACAGATGGACAAGGAAGTCAGGCAGGGTATGCATGACTATCATATCCCGGGTCTTGCAGTCGGCGTAGTGAAGGACGGCCGAATTGTGTTTTTGAAAGGGTATGGGAAAGCGGATGATACCGGCAGGGAGGTTACGCCGGAGACGCCGTTTATTCTGGGCTCCGTTAGCAAGCCCATTACGGCTACAGCCATAATGCAGCTCTCGGAGCAAGGCAAGCTAAGGCTTGACGAGCCGGTGCTGGCGTATTTGCCGTGGCTGCAGGTGGACGGACCAACGGGCGGACGAGAGGCGACGGTTCGGGATTTGCTCAGACAAACGAGTGGATGGTCTACCTATGATGGCAGGGCTATTATGGCTGCACAAGGACATACGGCCGAAGAAATCATGGAGCGGCAAGGCAAGCTGAAGCTGGAGCGGCAGCCGGGAGAACGCTTTGGCTATTCCAATGTGAATTACATGCTGCTTGGCGCCATTATCGAGCAAGTGTCTGGCGAGCCGTATGCGGCCTATATCGAGAATTATATCTTCCAGCCTCTGGATATGACGGATAGCTATGCCGATCCCTCTACAGCCCGTGAGAATGGACTCGCCAGCGGGTATCAGACCGTGTTCGGCAAGCTCATGGAGATCAAGCCGGACATATCCCCGGCACTTGTGCCAGCCGGCTATCTAGCTGCTTCTGCGAGGGATATGACGCATTTTCTGCTGTCCCAAATGAATGGTGGACAGTATAGGGATGCGACGGTATTGTCGGCAGCCAGCACTGGACTGATGCAGCGATATGAGGCGGGATTTCCCTATGGCTTGGGATGGTTTACAACCTCTGAATGGATCTCGCATGGCGGAGACGCTGAGAATTATCATGCGGATGTGATGATGCACACGGACGGCAGCTGGGGAATCGTCGTTCTGATGAATACGAATGATGTGCTGCTTACGAGCCTTTATGGCAATGGATATGGCGATCTGTCATTCCGGTTGCTGGAGGCGGCGGGCAACGGGTCCCTGTTTTCCTCCTTGCTGATTGAGCCGGTGAAGTTTGGGGCCATAGCCCCTTACTTGAACCTGGGTATTGCTGCGCTGGCTATATGGCTGATCTGGTCGTTGTACCGACTTGTTGGCGGTCCTAATTCTGCCAGACATGTTTCAAAATGGTTGATTGTGCGCGGAAGCCTGCTTACTGTTATCGATCTGATTGTGCCCTTGCTGTTTTTGCTTCAATTTCCGGTGGAAATGGGTGCGCCATGGAGGACAATATTGCGGTTTGTTCCGGGCTGGGGGCATGCCCTGTTTATTATTCCTATGCTGTTTATCTTCGTTTGGCTGCTGGAAGGGCTCCTCCTGTTTTATCGCTTACGGAGAACGGACAGGGGACACGAGGTTATAGAGGGGCTGCGATAAGCAGCTTTTTTTGTTTATGGGAGTAAGAAGCGTTATGATGAAAATGCAACTGCACAACTAGTCGGATATCCCCTATAATATAGTAGAAATACGCGGCAAATGCAGCATAATCGAAAACAATAAATTAAATATAGTAAAAAATATATGGGCAGGTGTAAGATATGATTGAAAAAGTAATTGAAATTGTACGTGAAGCAAGTGATTTATTCAAAGATAAAGCGTTTACCGTAATGAGCAAAGGCTCGGCATCGAATCAGGTGACTTCCGTCGATTTGTCCGTGCAGCAGTTTTTGAAGGAGCGTCTGGTACCGCTCGTGGCGGATTGCGGATTTATAGGCGAGGAGAGCGAGGACAGCGATTACGATCATGAATATCTGTGGATTGTGGACCCGATCGACGGTACGTCCAACTTCATACGGGATATCGGATTGAGCGTCATCTCGGTCGGACTTGTAAAGGATGGCGTTCCGGTGCTGGGCGTCGTCTATCATCCGTACCGAGATGAGATGTTCTATGCCGAGCAAGGGAAGGGCGCTTATGTCAACGGCAGACCGATGAAGGTATCCGACCATGATATGCCTCATTCGCTGTTCTGTACGGCTATGAGCCTGTACAATAAGGACCTGGCAGGGCCTTGCTTCCGGATTATCGAGAAGGTATACGAAGACTGCGACGATATTCGCCGACTGGGTTCTGCTGCGCTGGAGCTTGCTTATTTGGCGGCTGGACGGGTGGATTTGTATTTTGAAATGCGTGTCTTCCCATGGGATTTTGCGGCAGGCGAAGTGCTGATCAGGGAAGCGGGCGGTTATGTAGGAACGATCGAGTTCGATCGAACCGTATTCCATCGTCCGATACCGCTCATCTGTGCGAATACAAGAGAGAACTACGATTACTTGAAGCAGGTCGTTACGGAAGAGGTGCCGAAGATTCCGTACGACCAATAGGACATGACGAGGCGGGGGCTATCAGGTGGCTGGTCAAAAGAAGAAGAAATTTCAATACAAGGATTACGAGATAGACCCAAGGATCATGGATTCCAAAAAGGATTACCATCTGGAGCAAGCATACAGCCTATGCGTCAACGAGCTGGGCCTCCAGCAAACGAAAAGGGACCAGATTATTGCGTTTTACATTGCAATTATCAGCTTTGTCATTCCAGCCATCATTGAATTAAATCTGTCTAATATGATTAAAGGACTCAGCTTCCTCGCATTGTTTGTACTCGGCATCATGCTTGCTTGGGTTGTTGTGAGATACCGGGTGTACAAGGAAGTGTACTGGATTACGTCCCGCGTCCTTAAGCAGCTCTATAACTTCGAGAAAGAAGCGATTAACAAAGAGCTTGTCCAGCATATGTTCTACCGGAATTTGAAGAAGAGCACGGAAGGGGTATTTGTGTATCGGAAGGATGATAAGACCAAAGTAAACGGATGGAAATCCTACCGGAAAAACCTGTATAGCTCCGAGAGCATCCTGTTTCATATCCTGGTTTTGATAAGTTCAGTCGTGCTGTGGATTGGCGTGTATATGCTCTTGTCTGACTTTTCCATTGTTCGCGAGATTGTGGCATCGGTCCTTACGCTTGCGAATCTCCTGTATTTCACCAGACATTACTACAAGCAGCTCACCAAGATATACGATGTTGTATTCAATGACGATGATGCTTCCTTCAATGCGGTGTTCAGCAAAGCATGGTTTCTGCACTTCCATCTGGATTTCAATGAAAATAAGAAAGACTCGGACGGCTTGTCTCCATAAGCTGGTCCGAGTTTTTTTTAGATTAGGTCGAGGCATCTGCTTTCCGAACAGCTTCCTCCACAATGAGATGCGCTAGATTGTGGTCCTCCATCACGCGAGAGGCCAGCTCAGGCTCAACCCATATTCTCGCCGTGCATTCATGCTCCCCAAGATAGGGGAGGCATACGGCGACACGGACGCGATAGAAGAGCTGGTAGCCGATTAACGGATATTTGCCGCTCGGATCAAACCGCGGATTGTCCTCATGGCTGACTTGAATGGCGCCAATCAAGTGAGGGTCCTCGCATCTGACATACCCTTCCTCCATACACTCCCGGAGCAAGGTTTCTTCCGCCGTTTCTCCGTCCTCTACATGCCCGCCCGGCAAGTTGAATCCGCGGCCTGTTACATGCACCAGCATCATTTTCCCTTGGTCCATGCATACGCCGTGGATGCTTGTAACAAGAGCTGCATCAGGATGATCAGCCCCTGGCAGCCAGGTTAATTTGACGTGATGTCCGCCCCAGTCGGCGTAGATTGTAGTGGTCATGTTCAACCTCCAAATGAATGAGTGCTTCTCTTTATTCTAGTATAATTTTCATTCGATAGCGATGAGCGTAGAGGGGCTGGAGAGCAGCGGCCTGATCGGTTTATGTTTGTACGAAGGTATGATACATTAGGCAGTACCTGCACGTTGAAATTGGAAGAAGGAGATTGCCTTTCATGCAGCCATTCACGAGACGAGTTATTCACATTATACAGAACATACCGGAGGGGTATGTGATGACCTACGGTCAAATTGCCGAAGCCGCCGGAAGTCCGAGAGGAGCCAGACAGGTCGTTCGTATCCTTCATGCGATGAGCGCTGCTCACAAGCTGCCTTGGCACAGAGTCGTGAACGCCAAAGGGATGATCGCCCTTATGGATGAGGAGTCGCGATTCAAGCAGATTCTTTATTTAAGCAGTGAAGGCGTGCTGGCGAATGAAGAGGGCCGTGTAGATCTGGAGAGGCACCGTTACCAGCCGGGAGAGGGATTGGTCTGGCCGGATGAAGTGCAGTAAAGGGAAGCAGGAAGTCGGGCGCCGACATCCTGCTTTTTTGTATGGATGAAGATAGTTCTTATCGTTATTGCAGCTAACCTCTTAAGGCTTTCAGGTATGTGCCTAGCCTTGATCTAGCCCTCTGAAGAAGGCGCGGATATCCCCAATCATAAGGTCCGGCGCATCCATCGCAGCGAAGTGCGTGCCTCTGTCATATTCACTCCAGTGGACGATGCGGTTGCCTTGCTCGGCATAGCGGCGAATCGCTACGTCTGACAGTTGGAACACCGCCACGCCAACAGGTGTGCTCGAAGGAGCCTTTGGAGCCCACGCGGCAGGGTCATGCGCGCCTTCATAATACATGCGGGCAGAGGAATTAGCCGTTCCGGTCAGCCAATATAGCATCAGATTCGTCAGGAAGCGATCCCGATCTACGGTGTCTATGGTATCGCCGAATCCGTTGAACAATTCGCAGGTCCATGCGAGCAAGCCCGCTGGGGAGTCGTGCAGTCCATAAGCAAGCGTCTGCGGTCTGGAGGATTGAATCGCATTGAATCCGAATCGCTCCGTCATGAATTGTCCGAGTCTGGCAAGACGGATTTTCTCTTGCTCGGTGAGCGATTGCATCACCTCTTCTTCCACTTGGCCGAATGGAATGAAACCCATCGTAGCCGCATTAACGTGTACGCCTATGACCTCTGAAGAGGCAATTCGGCCAAGCTCGGGCGCGATCATCGCCCCCATGTCCCCGCCTTGTACGCCATAAAGCTCGTAGCCGAGACGACTCATTAATTGTGCAAAGGCTTTGGCTGCGCGACCAGAGGTCCAGCCGGCTTCCGTCGTAGGTCCGGAAAGCCCGAAGCCCGGGATCGAAGGAATAACCAGGTGAAATGCGTCAGCAGCGTCGCCGCCATAGGAGGTCGGGTCTGTGAGCGGGCCGATCAAATCCAGAAATTCGACAGGCGAACCCGGCCAGCCATGAATCAGCAGAAGGGGAGTAGCGCTTGGCTCAGGTGAAGTAATGTGGAAAAAGTGAATGTTGGCTCCATCGATCGTCGTCGTGAATTGAGGGATTTCATTTAATAGGTCTTCCTGCTTTCCCCAGTCGAAAGTTGTACGCCAGTATTCGGTCATTTCCTTGACAAAGCTTAAGGATGCGCCGTAATTCCAGCCTGAGCCTGCAATTTCATCGGGCCAGCGAGTAAGCTGCAGGCGGAGATTCAGGTCGTCCAGTTCGGCTTGGGAAGTATGGATGCGGAAGGGACGGATGGCTTCTTTGTTAACCGTAATCGATTGGTTTGGGTTCATTGGGAATTCCTCCTCGGATTGGGTTTGCTTTATGTACTAAGTGTAAGCCACACTCCCTGACAACTGTCTGTCAGGGAGAAAGGACGAATGAAAAGAATATCGATTATTTTTTCGTACAAGTGTAAAGTTATGGATAAAGGAGGGGTCGGCTTGAAGATAGAGCGATTGCTTGGCATCACCATGATATTGCTAAGCCAGCGCCGGGTGAACGCCCAGACGCTTGCGGATAAGTTCGAAGTATCGCTTCGAACCATCTATAGAGATCTGGAGACGATCAATACGGCAGGCATTCCGATTGTTTCCTATACCGGCATAGACGGCGGCTATGAGATTATGGAGCAATTCCGAATCGAGCGGCAGATCGTGACCTTCGACGATTTACAGTCTATTCTTGTAGCGCTCCGAGGCGTGCAGGCCTCGCTTGACGATCAGGATATGGAGCAGTTATTAACGAAGATTAAGGCGCTTGTAGCTCGATCCGAACAGAAGCAGATGGAAGAAGCGGGAGATACGCTATTATTCGATACGAACCTCTGGCATGGCGGCGGCTTGAAGGACCGGAGCATGCTGGCTAAGTTACGACAAGCCTCCAAGAATCGGCAGGTTCTTTCATTTTTATATACAAATACAGAGGGTGTAGGCGAGCTGCGAGAGGTGGAGCCGATCGGGCTGGCATGGAAAGGCTATACATGGTATTTGTATGCCTATTGCAGGCTGCGCAGCGATTACCGGACCTTTCGGCTCTCCAGAATAAGCGAGCATAACATTCATATGGAGCATTTTGCAGACCGGGGTGTTCGTATGGCGGAGCTGGATTCGCGATGGGGGAATCGCGAAACAGGTCCCGCTGTTCCGCTTCTGCTGCATTTTCGCCCGCGGCTGCGGGTACGGGCAGAGGAAGCTTTTGGGATCGACAAGGTAGAGATGCAGGAGGACGGGTCATTGCTGGTCAGGGCCAGCTACCCGGACAATCATTGGATGTATGGCATGATTCTCAGCTATGGGCCAGATGTAAGGGTGCTTGCGCCTGCATATGTAGCGGATAGGATTAACAGCATGGCGAGTCAGATTGCCCAGCGTTATACGGAATGATGGTGTTTTCTGTAGGTTGGGCATGGAAGGGACAAAGAAAGGGCGCCTTGTATGGCACCCTTTAGCTCCGTTACTGTAATACAAACGTCCCCGTCACTGGATTATGGTCACTGTGCCCGAAGGCCAGGGACGTGCCTGCAACCTGCACAATCTCGACGTTAGACGAGACGAAGAAGCCGTCGATGACCGCCAGGAAATTCACGCCTTCCTCATAGGCGGCGTCAAGCGTGCGGACGGTAGGCACCGATGGATCGACTGCCCACTGGTAGCCGTCAGGCCCGAATGTCTCCGGGAACGGCTGCAGCCACTCCGGCCACTCTTGCTGCGCGGGGAAAGCTTCCGGGTCGGTAGTCGGCAGGGAATGGTTCCAGTCGCCGCCAACAATGATGTAGTTCCCCTTATTATCCTCTTGCTCCAGATAACCTCCTAAGAAGTCGAGCTGCTGCTTGCGAATTCGGCCTCCTTTATCGAAGGCGGATAAGTGCAGGTTTACAAGGACAAGCTCTTTGCCGTTATCAACAGGCAGCCTGCTCTCGATGAAGCCGCGATCCAGCTCGAAGAGCTGTACAGGCCAGCTCTCCTTGCCCGGGAGATCGAAGCGGGTATGGGAGCTGGCTGCGAAGGCAGACAGTGTGAGCAGTCCGCTATTCACCGCACCCATCGGCTGCGTCAAGGGAACGGGCACCCACGGCACCTTATAGTTATAGGCAAAGGTCTGATCATAGTCTTGCAGGCTATTGCCCATGCGCTGAGCCTCGTCGATTTTGTAGCTGCGCGAGGACTTCCGGTCAACCTCCTGCAGCAGAATAAGCTCAGAGTTGGACTCACTTAGAAAGCCGATTGCCGATTCCAAATTGGCCTCTGTCTGCTCCTTGCTGGCTGCTCTCGATCCTGTTCCGCCGTCCATGAAGAAGTCTTGCCCCCGGTCCAGGCCGGCATAGCCGATATTGAAGGTCGTAATCTTGAACGGCTCTCCGTGCTTGATGATATTGCTTTGCTGGTTCTCATTCGAGAGCTTGACCTGGGCAGGCGGCTTATAGTCAGCTAGAGTGGCATAGATGAGGAACGCGGCTAGCAGAGTGACAGGAATGAGTACAATCCAGAGCAGCCACTTGATGGTTTTTTTGAACATGGGATGAATGGCCTCCTAAGCAAGCATGTAGTGGGACGAATGGTGAGGTCCCCTTTGCGCTTTCTAAAATGTACTATATTTCCATTCATTCTAGAAGAGTCCACTCCTTTAAGCGTCTTTTTACATCGTTGCGCAAACGTTACCATTGCGGCAAGAAGTTGTGTGTTTTTGCTTCCTGAGCCCAAACAGGATGATAAAAGGATTGACAGCGCTTTATTTCAGAGCTTAAAATGACGTTAAGCAAACGCTTTCAAGTTGATTTTTGCCATTTTGAGCAGGCCGGATTTCGATACTTGGGTTCGTTTGTTTTTATTTTGCGTAAAATGCAAACGTTTGCGCAAGGAAAGGGGACTAATGCATGGCTATGAGAAGCAAGTTCAGAAGGCTGATGGCGATGGTTTTGATCGCTGCGCTGACCTGGACAACGATGGGCATACCGCCCATACAGGCAAGCGATGAGCTGCCCGGCAAGGTGACATTGGCGGGTACGCTGCAGACAGCGCTTGGCGCTGCCGGTGACTGGGACCCATCATCGGATGAAACGGCAATGACTTATGCGGGGGGAGGCGAATATCGGCTTACCGGAACGCTGCCTGCTGGAGATTATTCGTACAAGGTAGCGTTGAACGGCACATGGGACGAAAGCTATGGCTTCGGCAGCTATACGAATCCGGCTGGAGTAGAGGATGGCGGCAATATTGTGCTTCATCTCGATGAAGAGACGGAAGTTACGTTCTACTACAATCATACCACCCGGAAAATTGCGGATTCGACCTATTACTCGCCGCTGCCGCAAGTGCAGGCGCCGAGAATGGTGGGCGACCTGCAGACGGCGCTCGGCGATGCGGTCAATTGGAGCCCGGCTGATGCATCGCTTTTGCTGACGGATGAAGATTACAACGGTGTGTATGAAGCGGTTGCGACACTTCCTGGCGGCAACTACGAGTACAAGGTTATACTCGGCGATAGCTGGGATACATCAGCAGCTTACCCTGGCATGAACGCGGTGCTTGCGTTGCCGGAAGAACTGCCGGTTACGTTCACGTACGACGGGGCGACGCATGAAGTGAATGCTCTTTATCACGTACCGGTTGATCCCGATGCGGACCCGGTACCGGATGGGCATCTGCGGATTCACTATCAGCGCGGGGATCAAAGCTACGACGGCTTCGGCCTATGGCTATGGGATCATGTAGCGTCACCATCGGCGGACTGGCCGTCCGGCGCGACAGCTTTCCCTGCGGATAAGCGGGACAGCTATGGCGCTTATGTCGATGTGCCGCTTGCAGACGATTCAACTAAGGTTGGTTTCCTCATCGTACATCGCACGACGGGAGAGAAGGATGGCGGCGATAAGTCGGTTGTGCTGTCATCGGTTGCGAACAACCAGATCTGGATTAAGCAAGGCGACGATAAGGTCTATTCCTCGCCGACCGGCGAGGTGGTTAAAGCGATTGTATCGGCCGAGATCGTATCGGATAACGAATTGCTGTTAGGCTTTACGACGACAGAAGGCATGCAAGCAGAGGGCTTGCTCCAATCGGTCACGATAGAAGATAAGAACGGAGATCCGTTAACAGCCTCAATGGCTGCGGTTACCAGTCAGACAACGGTACAGCTTGCGCTGTCCGGGAATGTTGACCTGGAGCTGGCGCCGTTGTCTGTAACCTACGAGGGAAGAACGGTTGCGGCAAATGTGGGTTGGAGACTGATTGACCATAAGTATGCCTACAACGGTAACGATCTTGGCGCAACGTATCATGGCGGCAGCGTGACGCTGAAGCTGTGGGCGCCTAAGGCAAGCGAGGTGGCCGTGTATTTCTACGACAAAAACGATGCAGCAAAGCTTATGGGCACGGCAGAACTGACATTAGGCGATTATGGCGTATGGTCTGCGACAGTGGCGCCAAGCGATTTGTCCGGCGGCTCGGTCACCGACCTGCGCGGCTATTATTATCAATACGAAGTGACGAATGACGGCGTGACGAAGCAAGTGCTTGATCCGTACGCCAAATCAATGGCCGAGTTCCGCGTCAATACGAAAGGCGAGGCAGGCCCGGACGGCGATACCGTGGGCAAGGCGGCGATTATTGATCTGAGCGGCACGAGCCCGTCCGGCTTCGGCTATGCATCCATCGACGGCTACGGGCAACGCGAGGATGCGGTTATATGGGAGGCGCATATTCGCGACTTCACCTCCGATCCGTCCATCGAAGGCGATCTGCATTCACGCTGGGGCACGTACAAGGCGTTTATCGACAAGCTGCCGTATATCCAGTCGTTAGGGGTAACGCATATTCAGCTGCTGCCGGTTATGGCATGGTACTACGGTGATGAAGCGGCTATGGATACCCGCGAGCTTGATTATTCCGCCAGGGACAATGAATACAACTGGGGTTACGACCCGCACAGCTACTTCTCGCCGGACGGCGCGTATTCCGAGAATGCGAAGGACCCTGAGCTTCGCGTCAAGGAACTGAAAGAGCTGATCCATGCGATTCATGAGGCGGGTATGGGCGTTGTGCTGGACGTAGTCTACACGCATATGGCAAAGTCCGATTTCTTGCATGACATCGTACCGAACTATTATGCTTTCCAGCGGCCTGACGGCACGTTCATCGGAGGCTTCGGCAACAACCTGGCAACCAACCACACGATGGCCGAGAAGCTGATGGTGGATTCCGTGAAATATTGGTTCGATGAATACAAAATCGACGGCATGCGCTGGGACATGATGGGCGATGCGACGTATCCAGCCGTTCAGAAGGCGTACGATGCGGCGGCTGAGCTGAATCCGAACGCGCTTTTTATCGGAGAGGGCTGGCGCACATTCGCAGGGCATGAAGCTGATCCATCGCTTGCCGGCATGGGTGCCGATCAGGATTGGATGGATAAGACGGATGATGTCGGCGTATTCTCCGACGAGATCCGCAATGAGCTGAAGTCCGGCTATGGTTCCGAGGGCGAACCGCGGTTCATTACAGGCGGGGCCAGAAGCATCCAGACCATCCTGAACAATATTAAAGGCCAGCCAAGCAATACGGCTGTCGATGATCCGGGCGATATTGTGCCGTACATTGAGGCGCATGATAATCTGCCGTTGTACGACGTCATTGCACAATCGATCAAGAAAGATCCTGCCATTAAGGAAAACGATCTGGAGATTCACCAGCGCATTCGTCTGGGGAATCTGCTCGTCTTGACGTCGCAGGGAACGGCATTCCTTCACGCTGGTCAGGAGTATGGTCGTACGAAGCAGTGGCTGGCGCCGGGGACGCCGGAGCACAAGTACCACGCGCTGGAGGATCAGAACGGCGAGGTGTTCGGCTATTTCGTTCATGACTCCTATGATTCGTCGGATGCGATCAACATGTTCGACTGGACGAAGGCAACCGATGAGACGGCTTATCCGGTCAATCATGTGACAAGCGAATATACGAAAGGCCTGATTGAGCTTCGCAGACAGACGGACGCGTTCCGATTGGGCGATCAGGACTTGGTGAACTCCAACGTCACATTGATCGACGCTCCGGAGATCGGGGACACCGATCTTCTAATTGGCTACAAGAATATCGCAATGGATGGAACGGGCCATTACTATGTTTTCGTCAATGCAGACGACGAGAGCAGAACGCTGACGCTTCCGACTGACTTGACGGGCGGCACGGTCATTGTTGATAACGATGAAGCCGGTACCACAGCCGTATCTGATCCGTCGGGCTTTGCGCTAACGAAGCAGACGCTGACGATCGATCCGCTAAGCGCGGTCGTTATCCGCATGAATGCGGCGGCACAGGCGCTTGTAGCGATTCAACTGGACAGCAGCAAGCAGACGCTAAGGGCCGATGCCAGCCATACGATTTCGGTGTACGCTCAGTACGAGGGCGGAAGCCGTGAGAAGGTGAAGAGCGGAGCAAGCTTCGTCTCCGATAAGCCATCTGTAGCGACCGTTACTGCGGCAGGCATCATCAAGGCAGTCAGCCCGGGGCGCGCGACGATTACGGTGGAATACAAGGGCTTCCAGGCTGCGGTGCAGATCGAAGTCACTGAGCCGGATACGGTTCGAACGCTTCAATTCAACTATATCCGTCCTGATGGAGATTATAAGGACTGGAACATCTGGGTTTGGAACACTGGTGTGCAAGATGACGAAATACTGTTCGATCAAGTAGAGAATGGGATCGCCACTGCCACCATTGAAGTGCATGATGATGCCATTGGCGTCGGTTTTGTCCTTCGCAAAGGCACAGACTGGAATACGGCGAAGCAAGACATATCCTATGACCGCGTTATTCCGCTGACGGAAGGCGACCGCTACATGAAAGTAAACGTGCACAGCATGGTCGGCGAGCTGGACGTATTCCCGTCCATCTATGGTCCTTACCTGCATGACGGGAATATGACGTTCCGTTATCGCGATGCCAGCCTTTTCAGCAAAGGGCTAATGGATACTATCGAAGGCGTTCAGGTGAAGATCGGCGGCAGGTCGTACGATATGGCTTACGACGAATCCAAGGAATGGTTTACTTATACGCTTCAGAAAGTATCTCCAGGCAGCTATGAATACAGCTATCTGGTTACAAAGGATGGCGCGACTGTAGAAGTAGGCGACCCGACGAATACGCAGGACGGCAAGTCGGAAGTCGTGTATAGGAAGCCGGCTGTCACCCTATCGGGCAGCATTCAGCCAGGTTCCATACATTACAACGAGAATGCTGTGCTTCGCATCAGCGCATCTAGTACGGAGCCGCTGGCATTCCGCGAGGGCTATATGGATTTGACCGCGCTGGGCGGGGCAGCCAAGGCGCCGTTCAATGTAGAGGCCATGGCACATACCATTGCCGTCAACCAATCGGTAACCGCGGGCGTGAAGACAATCCCTGTGACGCTGGTCGACCAGTACGGCAATGCGTATACACAGCGCATACAAGTGACCGTCAAGCCGAGAACGTTCGCAGGAGACCTTGATTTCGATTGGGAGGAGTCGCGCATCTACTTCCTGCTGACCGACCGATTCCATGACGGAGACGCGACGAACAACATCAACGCAGACAAGTCGCATCTGGAGGCCTACCATGGCGGCGACTTCAGAGGCTTGATCGACAAGCTCGACTACCTGGATGGGCTGGGTATCAATACGCTCTGGATTACGCCAATCGTGGACAATATCGATTTCAACCAGGGGGCTGGCTTCGGCGGCAAGCAATATGGCTATCACGGCTATTGGGCAAAAGACTTCACGAAGCTCGACGAGCATCTGGGCGATATCGAGACCTTCAAGGAGCTGATTGAGAAGGCGCATGACCGCGGCATCAAAATCATGGTCGACGTCGTCCTGAATCATACGGGCTATGGCCTGAAGCTTGAAGATAATCAAGCAGGCGTAACGGAGGAGGACAAAGCGCGCTTTCAGGATATGCTGCGCACGAACGGCTTGTCGGCGGGCATTAATCCGATCAAAGGCGAGCTCGACGGTCTGCCGGACTTCATGACGGAGAATGCCGACGTACGCGAGCAGATTATCGAATGGCAGACGGGCTGGCTGGAGCGAGCCAGAACGGATCGCGGCGACACTATCGATTACTTCCGTGTCGATACGGTGAAGCATGTGGAGACGACGACTTGGGTCGCATTCAAAAACGCGCTGACCGCTATCGATCCAAGCTTCAAGCTGCTTGGCGAATACTTTGGCGGCACGGTAGAGGGTGACGGCGGCATGCTGGAGAGCGGCCAGATGGATGCGCTACTCGACTTCGGCTTCAAGGTGCAAGCGAAAAACTTCGCGAATGGCAGCATCGACGCGGTGGACGCTTATCTGCAAGACCGTGAATCGAAGCTGTCGAATACGAGGATGATGGCGCAATTTCTGAGCAGCCACGATGAGGACGGCTTCCTGTCCCATTACGTGGAGGGCGACAAGAGCAAGCTGATGATTGCAGCCGCGCTGCAAATTACGGCGAAGGGCATGCCGGTCATCTACTATGGTGAGGAGCTCGGTCGTTCTGGCGCGAACGCACGAGATATGAGCCAAGGCCAATTCAGCGAGAACCGTGGGGATATGCCATGGGATCGTCTGGACGAAGAGCATAAGCTGCATGAGCATTATACAAAGCTGCTCAACATTCGGGCGAAGTATTCGAAGCTCTACGCCAAGGGCGACCGCACGAAGCTGGCAGGCTCGGATGAGCTGGGTTATCTGGCATTCAACAAGAAATACGGCCATGACAATATTGTAACGGCCATTAATACGGCTGAAGAAGCGGTAGCCGTAACGCTGCCTGTTCCATTCGTGCCGGGTACAAAGGCAGTGGATGAATATAGCGGCGAGACGTATATAGTCTCGGCAAACCGCACCGTTGCTATTGGGCTTCCGGGAAGAGCGGACGGAGGTACTGCGATTCTAAGCGGCATCTCGCCGAAGCCTCCGCAGCAAGGCGGCGGCGATCCGGTTGTGGAGATCCCGCAAGGGCCGGGAGCGGACGTGATCCCGGATAGCGCCCTTACGACTGGAGCAGACGGCAAAACAACTGTAAAACTATCCAACGGCAACACCTCCGCTATCCTACCCTTGCAGGCTGCCAAGCTGCTGGGAGACCGCGATCTGGAACTGGCAGCCGACGGACTGACTGTCCTGCTGCCGAATGAAGTGCTGGCCGCAGCGACAGCGCTTCTGCCTGCGGGCGGTTCGGCTGAGCATACAGTTATCCGGTTTCAGGCGAAGCCGCTGACGGACCAAGAGCTTGATGCGCTGCTGAGCAAACAGGACCGGGAAGGCTGGTCGTTCAAGCAAGGCTCGACCGCTTATGCGTTCCGCATCTCTCTGCTGCAAGGCAACAACGAGGTTGGCGTGCTATCACAGTTCGAGGAGCCTGTGACGGTCACCTTTGCCGTAGAAGCAGGCATCAATGGCGAGCTAAGCGGAGTCTACTTGATCAGCGAGGATGGCATGGCAACTTATGTCGGCGGAAGTCTTCAAGCCGGAGTCATGACGGCGAAGCTGAATCACTTCAGCATGTACGGCGTGCTGGAGGCCGACCGCAGCTTCACCGATGTGCCAAGCAGCCACTGGGGTGCGCAGGCCATTAAGTCTCTGGCTGTGAAGGGCATAATTGAAGGCATGAACAGCAAGCAGTTCGCGCCGGAAGTCCAAGTGACGCGCGCGCAATTCGCGACGATGCTCGTACGGGCGCTGGATGCGGAAGCGGGCAAGAAGCCTGCGACAGGCGTCTTCGCCGATGTGCCTCGCGATGCCTGGTACGCGCCATATGCGGAAGCTGCCTTCCGTCTTGGCATTGTAACGGGCCGCGCTGAGGAGCGGTTTGCGCCGAATGACGCAATCACTCGTGAAGAGATGGCGGTCATGCTGCTCCGTGCTTATCGCGCAATGGAAGCCAAGGTGGCATCCAAGGACGTGCCATCCTTCGCCGATCAGAGCCAGGTAAGCGATTGGGCACGGGAGGATGTCATTGCAGCTGCCGAGCTTGGTCTCGTGCAAGGACGCACAGGCGGACGCTTCGCCCCGCAGGAGAATCTGACGCGCGCAGAGAGCGCGCAAGCGATCTACAACATGCTGAACATTCGCAATTAAACGGATGCTGGACGGCGCAATTTGACGTTCGCCACTTCCGAATAGAGCAGGCCCCGAACCAATGGTCGGGGTCTTTTTTTATGCGCGGCGGTTTTACATATTTTAAGTTATTTTAGGAGCATTGCATCATTTGCCTATATGATAGTATTGGATTTAAAGGGGGAGCGGTCCTATGATAAAACAAACGAAGCCCAAACTTATTATGCTGGAGGGACTCCCCTCTACAGGGAAGTCCACCAATTCGGGGCTCATCTTATCCCGTGTTGTTTTTTTATGAGGCGCAATTAACCTTGGAGGAATACCGCCAATTCGTGCGCAAATACCCGCATACCAAGGGGACCATGGAGTTGTTGAAGGTCGCAAGAAAGCAGGTTGTCGGCCTCGACCTTCTGGAGATTGAATGGAATCACGACCATGAATTCGGACAAGAAGCGTACGATCATCTCAAGCAATATGATGTCTGGAACTTCTCGCTGGAGGAATATATGGACGCGGCGCTGGCCAAATGGGAGCTGTTCGCAGAGAGGCAGAGAGAGAAGCCCGATGAGATCATCGTGCTGGATAGCAGCATCTTTCAATTTCAAATCTACACGTTTCTTCTTGCCCGGGCATCGTTCCGGCAGCTTCAGCTATTCATTAGCCGCATATACTCGATTATCGAGGGATTGAATCCTGCTCTCGTTTTTTACTATCGGGAACGGGTGGAGGATACGATTCACTATATGGAGGAGAGTCGCGGCAGAGCTTTTATGGAACAAATATGGGCCAGAGATCGTCACAATCCTTATTACGCGGACAAACCCGCAGGCGCAGAGGGTTATAGGGTTTTTCTAAGAGATTATGATCAATGGGCTGGCAGACTCTATGAGAGCTTCCCTTATCGGAAGCTGGGTGTGGATATCACCGATGGAGCATGGGACCAATATACCTGGGAATTAAGTACCTTTTTGCAGTTGGGGGAGGAGACCCGTCTTCACTCTACCGGCGTGTACGCCGATGGGATTTATGTAAGCGCTCACTTGAATCGGCAAATTGCCATTAAGAATGGTGTGCTCATCACGCCGGGCGGTGTGCATAAGAAGCTGATTCCAAAAGCGGATGGCAGGTATGATTTGAATGATATTCCTGTCATTGTGAGAATAGAGCGGGAACGTCTCGTTATCGAGGGAGAGTCCTTGTGCGAACGATGGACAATGCCTGGGACGGTATTTGCCAAGAGAGATGCGCAATAGCAATGACTTAAATAAGCATGACGCGGCAGAAACGCTTCACATCGAGGGGAGAGCGTGTTATGAAATGGACGCACAAGCTGTCGAACAAGTCAATTCGCTTCAAGCTGCTGGTCGGGTTTCTCTTATTTGTGATTCCGCTTCAGCTTTTGCTGATCTTCGATAACTATTACGCGATGAGAGTCGTAAATGAGCAAGTAGCCAATTCCAACCGCAATCTCGCTGCCCTCTATATGGATCAGATTGACCGAAGTCTGGAGGAAGTGGACAAGTATTTGCGAACAACGGTCGCTTTTGAAAGCGATTTAATTATGTTGGACACTCCAAAGGAGATCGGCAGCGATAACTATTATTTGGCCAAAATCAACTTGTTCAACAAGCTGGAGCGCGACATCAATACGTACAAGGAAATGGAGTATCTGTTCGTCTATTCTTCCGTCAATCAGGAGTTGATTACGAATCAGCCGGCTGGCGAGACGATGGATCGACTGAAGGTAATTCGGGAGGGCATGACAAACATGCTGCGGGAGCGGGAATCATGGCCGAAGCAGTCCTTCGAGAAGTGGTTCCCCTACCAGCTTGGCGAGGACTATTACATTGCCAAAATCCAGAAGATCGGCAACGTCTATATTGGCGGCTGGGTGAAGGCATCGAAGCTGATGAGACCGCTTGGCCTGCTCGATATGGGGCCGGAGGGAAAGTCGTTGCTGGTAACGGATAACCTGGAGCCGATGAACGGTGTCATGCCCATGGATAACGTGGATGATTATCTGCAAGTCAGCACCCAGTCGGAGCAAGGCCAATTCTCCCTGCTGATCTTAATTCCGTACAGCGTCATTCTGGAGCATCTGCCGTTTCTTCAGCGCATCTGGTATATCGTCATCCTGGGCGCGCTCATTATATTGCCAATCTTCTATATGTTCCTGCGGCAGAACATTCTAATCCCGATTAATCGAATTGTGACGGTCATGCGCAGGGTGCGCGACGGCAATCTGGATCAACGGGTCGAGCGTCATTCCGTCTCCTCGGAATTTGAATTGATGAATGACGTGTTCAACAGCATGGTGGATCAGATCAAGGCGCTTAAGATCGATGTCTACGAAGAGAAGCTGCTCAGCCAGCAAGCGGAGCTGAAGCATCTTCAGCTGCAGATTAATCCGCATTTTTTCTTGAATGCGCTGAATACGATTTATAACCTGGCCCAATTCCGTAACTATCAATTGATTCAGGACATGTCGGATTATTTGATCCAATATATGAGATTTATGTTCCAGAGCAATCTGAAGCTGGTTACGGTGGAGGACGAGATCGCTCATACCCGCAACTACTTGAACATTCAAGCGATGCGGTTCCAGGACGGCTTCACGTACGAGATTCGCAGCGACCATGCGTCACTGATGCAAGCGCGTATTCCGCCGCTTATGATTCAGACGTTCGTGGAGAATACAATCAAGCACGCGATTACAATGGATGAGCCTATTCATCTGCGTGTCGAGATCGGGCGGAGTGAGGGCGATGTGCTGCGCTTAATCATTCGGGATACGGGGCAAGGCTTCTCGGACGAGTCGCTGGGCAAGTGGCAGCAGGAACCCGCCGCAGAGCATCATGGAAGCGATCATATCGGCATCTGGAATGCAAGACGGCGGCTCCGGCTCATCTATGAGGATAAAGCTCAATTGTGGTTGTCCAATCATCCGGACGGTGGCGCGAATGTCGAGATCCGGCTTCCGCTTCAGTTTGAAGACCAGCCCTAAGGAGGGATACGATGTATCAATTATTGATCGTTGACGACGAGATCCATGCGGTAAGGGCCGTACAAGGGGGCGTGAACTGGGAGGAGCTGTCGATCTCCCGTATTCATATCGCTCACAATATGAAGCAAGCGAAGGATATATTCGGGGAGCATCCCATTGATATTATGATTTGCGATATTGAGATGCCTCAGGGAAGCGGTATCGAGCTGCTGTCGTGGGTGAGAGAGAAGCATGCGCTCACAGAATCCATCTTCCTCACCTGCCACTCCAACTTTGATTACGCGAAGGAAGCGCTGCAGCTGGGCAGCCTGGATTATATGCTGAAGCCAGTCAAATATCACGAGCTGCGGAACGTGGTGCAGAAGGGAGTCGAGAAGGTTAACGAGAAGCGGGAGCAGCATACGAGCAAGGCGGAAGGCCAGTACTACTCGATGCTCTGGCAGACGCATCGTCCCGTCTTGATGGAGCGGTTCTGGCATGATGTGATGGACCGCCGCCAATCCTCTCATCCCGATCGCATACGGGATGCCCTCCATAACCAAAGTCTGCCGATCAAGGAGACGGAAGCCTTCCTGCCTGTATTGGTCTACGTCCAGCGATGGGCGGAGAAGCTGAGCCTGCGCGATGAGAAGCTGATGGAGTACGCGCTTCGGAATGCTGCTGACGACATTATATGGCGGGGCTGCGAGCACCGCCCGTTCGTACGCATGAGCGGTGACCTGTATGTCGCCATTCTGCCCGCGGAGTATCTGGGAGATGACCGGGAGCGGCTGAAAGGGATATTGACCGACTATATTGCAGCCTGCAATAGATACTTCCGCTGTGACATCTCGTGTTACGTCGGCGAGCTCGGCTTGTCGCATGAGATCGCTACGCGGTACGACAGCCTCATTCGGCTGAAGGACAATGTGCTGAACCGCAGCAATGACGTTATCTTCTGGAGCGAGGAGCTTGGCAGCTCGGGAGCTGTAGATATCATTCGCATGAACGTGTGGCTGAAAATGCTGGAGCAAGGCGCCTACGATGCCATTCTCTCCGAGACGGAGCATTATTTGCAATCGCTGCAGGAGGTGGGCTTCCTTAAGGCAGAGGTGTTGCAGCAGTTTCTTCAGAACTTCCTGCAGATGCTGTACCACTTCTTCCAGTACAAAGAATGGCAGGCCTATCAAGTGCTGGGCGAGGAAGTGTCGCTGGAGCGCATGTCGCAAGCCGTTCGGTCGCTTACGGATTTGCGGATATGGGCAAGCACGGCGTTGACAAGAACCATCGCCTACGCCCGTCAGAGAGAGGATAACGTGACCGTGATGGATAAAGTGAAGTCCTTTATCTCGCAGCATGTCAGCCAAAGCATCTCCCGCGAGGATATTGCGAGGCATGTGCATCTCCATCCCGACTATCTGTCGCGGTTGTTCAAGAAAGAGACGGGTCAATCGATCGTGGAATATATATTGGACGAGAAGATGGCGATTGCCAGAGAGCTGCTCACCGGCACAGAGCTGTCTGTCAGCGACGTTGCTTCCTCAGTAGGATATTCGAACTTCTCTTATTTCTCAAAGGTGTTCAAGAGCGCTATCCAGATGAATCCGAATGAGTACCGCAAGGCGGCCAGAAAGGCGGCTGGCAGGAAGCCGTAACATCGGCGGACGCCGGCTGCCTTTCGGCCCTTGGACAAGCCGTACCTTGGGCAAGTCCCCTCCCCCCATTCTGTCGAGAAGTCAGAATATTGCGATGAACAGGTCAGTATGTTGGCGGTTAGCGCTTACATGATCCTCTACAATAGGTGTTGTAGCCGGCGTTACGATCATGTGAAAGAGGGAGGGAGGCTGGCCATGAAGGCGATGGCTAACGGGAGTACCCTGAAGAAAGCTATGAAATACAAGATGTTGTACATCATGTTAATTCCGGGCATTGTCTATCTGCTGATTAACAACTATGTGCCTATGCTTGGGATGATCATCGCGTTCAAGGACATCAACTTTGCAAAGGGGATTCTCGGCAGCGACTGGGTAGGCTTCAAAAATTTCGAATATCTGTTCAAGACAGCAGATGCCTACATCATTACCCGCAATACGATCCTGTACAACCTCGTCTTTATCGTTGTGAATCTGGTGGTCGCGGTTGGGCTGGCGATTCTCTTGAATGAAATGAAGAACCGGTTTCTGTCGCGGTTCTATCAAAGCGTCGTCTTGCTTCCGTATCTGATTTCATCGGTTATTATCGGTTATCTGGTATTCTCGCTGCTTAGTGCAGAGACGGGACTGATGAATAAGACGATCATGCCTTGGCTCGGTATTGATCCCGTTATGTGGTACAACGAACCTGGGTATTGGCCTTACATTCTAACTTTTGTGAAAATATGGAGCACGGCAGGGTATCTATGCATCATCTACTTCGCGGCTGTGGTCGGCATCGACCAGGAGTATTACGAGGCGGCGACGCTTGACGGGGCGAACAAGTTCCAGCAAATCCTGAAGATTACGATCCCGTTAATTACCCCGGTCATTGTCATTATGACGCTCATGCAGATCGGACGTATTTTCTACTCGGACTTTGGCTTGTTCTATCAAGTTACTCTGGACTCGGGCGTGCTGTTGCCGACGACCAACGTAATTGATACCTATGTCTATCGTTCCTTGCTGCGCAATGGCGATATCGGCATGTCATCCGCTGCCGGACTGTACCAGTCGGTGGTTGGATTTATCATTATTCTTGCATCCAATTATGCTGTGAAAAAAATCAATCCGGATAATTCGTTGTTCTAAGGGGGGAGACAGAGACTATGCGCGCCAATCGATTGGAACAGACGGTTATTCATATCATTTTCTTTCTATTCGCTTGCATCTGCTTAATTCCGTTCGCCGTGCTCATCTCCGCTTCCTTGACCAGCGAGAGCGCGATTATCCAGAATGGCTACTCCATCTGGCCTAGCGTGTTCAGCGTGGAGAGCTACCGCTACTTACTGAAGGAGCCGATGATGATTCTGAATGCATACGGCATCTCCATCTTCGTCACGGTGCTCGGTACGGCGGTAAGCCTGATCATGATGACCTTACTGGCGTATCCCATCTCCAGAAAGGATCTGCCGTTCCGCAACGTCATCGCATTCATTGTGTTCTTCACGATGCTCTTCAATGGCGGTCTCGTGCCAACGTATCTCATGTATACGAATGTCTTCGAGATCAAAAACACGCTAACGGCTTATCTGGTGCCGGGCCTGCTCGTCAGTGCGTTCTTCGTCATCCTGATTCGGACCTTCTTCACGATGAACATTCCGACAGAGGTTATCGAATCAGCGAAGATCGACGGCGCGGGAGAATTCCGCATCTTCTACGGCATTGTGCTTCCGTTATCGAAGCCGGTGCTGGGGGCTGTAGGCATCTTCCAAATTATCAACTATTGGAATGACTGGTTCAACGGGCTGATCTATATTACCGACAGCAAGCTGCATAGCATTCAGGTCATGTTGAATACGATTTTGCTTAACTCGCAGTACCTGATGACGAATGTTCAGGCGGCGGACAACATGGTTGAGGCTGGAGACATTCCGAGTCATGGCCTGAAGATGGCCATTGCGGTCATTGGTGTCATTCCAATCTTGATTACGTATCCTTTTTTCCAAAAATACTTTGCAAAGGGACTTACGGTTGGAGCCGTAAAGGGCTAGCGCTCGCATTGAGAATAGCAACGACATACGAATGGCCAAAAAAAAGGGGAGGCTTGGGATATGTTCAAAAAAATCAGCACAACGGTATTGGCACTGACGATGACGGCAAGCTTGGTGCTTGCAGGCTGCGGCAAGTCGAATGAGCCCGCGAACAGCGGACAGAACGGGACGGATGACGGAGGGCTGCCGCCTTACGAGATTAATATGGTGTTCTATGGGCCGCCGCAGAAGGATCTGGACGAGGTTGCTGCAGAAATGAGCAAGATCACGAAGGAAAAGATCAATGCCACGGTGAAGTTAGTCAGAATTGAACCCGCTGCGTGGGCGGAGCAGTCCATTCTCATGCTGACGGGCAATGAACAAGTCGATTTGATTGTGACGGGCGGAGGTGATTATTCCAGGCAAGTGGCGCAGGGGCAGCTGGTGGCGCTGGATGAATTGGTCCAGAAGCACGGGCAGGGCATTGTGAAGGCGTTCGAGCCGGAGGTGTTGGGCGCGTCGAAGGTGAACGGGCAAACCTATGCCATTCCGACCAACCGGGATTTTGCATCCCATCCGATTATTCTGATGCGCCAGGATTTGCTGGATAAGTATAAGCTCGATATTAGCAATATTAAGACCATTGATGATCTGGACGCCATCTACAAGGTTATTCATGAGAATGAGCCGAATGTCAATGTTCTGGGCAAAGCAAGCGCAGCTGCATCCATTGCGAACAGGCTGCTTGAGACGAGATGGGATATCCTTGGCGACTACATCGGCGTACTGCCGAACCTGGATGAGCTGAAGGTCGTCAATCTGTACGAGACGCCGGAGTATGCCGACATGCTGAATACGATCAGAAGATGGTATCAAGCAGGCTATATCCATAAGGATGCGGCGACAAGCAAGGAAACAGCGGTTGATTACATTAAGGCGAACATTGGATTCTCCGTTATTAATAAAGGAAAGCCTGGGGCGGTTGGTCAGACGGAGAACAGAGTCGACACGAAGCTGGCTTCGGTGGACATCGGCTCTCAAATCACGAGCACCACATCCATTACAAGCATCATGCTTGGCATTCCGACCAACTCGAAGGACCCGGATCGGGCGATGATGTTCCTGGACCTGCTTTACTCTGACCCGGATCTGGTCAACCTGATCAACTGGGGCATTGAAGGCAAGCATTACGTCAAGGTCGGAGACAGCTCGATCGACTTCCCGCCGGGCGTGGACGCTTCCAACAGCGGTTTCAACCTCAGACAAGGCTGGATGTTCGGCAATCAGCTCTTATCCTACACTTGGGCGACGGATGTGCCGAATCTGTGGGAAGAGATGGATAAGTATAACCGGGAAGCGAAGAAATCGGCAGCGCTGGGCTTCACCTATAATCCGATTCCGGTGAAGACGGAGCTGGCGGCCATTACGAATGTTACCCGGCAATATGCCATGGGGCTGGAGACCGGCACGATTGATCCTGAGGTGAATCTGCCGAAGTTCATCGCCGCTCTGAAGGCCGCGGGAATTGATAAAGTCATAGCAGAGAAACAGAAGCAGCTGGACGAATGGGCCAAAAATAAGTAATCGGGAGGCAATTCAATGAAGCTTTCAATCGGTGGATATTCTTTCAACAATACATTCCTGGAAGGCAAGATGGACGTATTCGGCTACCTGGAGACGGTCAAGTACCGTTACGGTCTGGACACGGTCGATCTGTACAATGGCTTCTTCGTGGATAAGAGCAAGCCGGTATGGAAGCTCGCTGACGAGGACTACCTGGTGAAGATTCGCGAGGCGCTGGATGAGAAAGGGATGACAGTCGTCAACTTTGCGATCGATACGGCTTCGCTATGGGATCAGGATGAGGAGAAGCGCGAGCTGCAATACCAGAATGCGCTGGAGCATCTGAAGGCGGCGAAAATATTGGGCGCCAAAACGGTCCGTATCGATACAGGCGGCTCGTACTCCAAGGAAGAGAATGGCGATTTCTATGAGATGAGCAATGAGCAATACGAGCATTTGGTGACGAGATACCAAGAGTATTGCAAGATTGGTGCCGACTACGGCTTCAAGGTTGGCCCGGAGAATCATATGGGACCGTCGCTGAACCCGCATTTCCTGAAGAAGATCGCTGAGGGTATTGACCATCCGAGCTTTGGCGTCCTGCTGCATGTGGATCGTTGGAAGGTCGACGCGGCACTTGGCGATGAGCTTATCGCTCCTTGGGCCTGCCATATTCATTTTGGCGGCAATACGCTTGCGATGGAGGAGCGTGCGACGGCAATTGCGAAGATGCTGGTCGGGACAGGGTTTGACGACTACTGGGCAGTCGAGCATAACGCGCCGAAAAATCAGTATGTCGAGGTAGAGTGGACGCTCGCTACGATGAAAAAGATACTAGGAAACGCACAATAGGAGGAGAGAAGCACCGTGAGCAAAATCAGAATCGGTATTGTTGGAGTTGGCTTGATCGGCCAAACTCACTTAAGCAATTATGCGAAAATCCAAGACGCCGAAGTGGTAGCGGTCTGCGATATTAATGAACAAGCGGCACAAGCTGTGGCCAGCCAGTTCGGTATTCCGGATGTGTATACGGATTTCCGCGAGCTGCTGAAGCGGGATGATATTGATGCCATCGACGTCTGCCTGCATAACAACTTCCATGCCCCGGTGACGAACGAAGCGCTTAAGGCCGGCAAGCATGTCTATTGCGAGAAGCCGATCGCAGGCACGTACTATGACGGTGTCACGATGCTGGAGACAGCCAAAGAGACGGGCAACATGCTTCATATCCAGCTCAATACGTTATATAAGAAAGAGACCAAAGCCGCAAAAGCCTTGATTGATGAAGGAAGCCTCGGCAAGCTGTACCATGCAAGATCGACCGGCTTCCGGCGCCGCGGCCGTCCGTTTGTGGACGGCTACGGAACGAAGTTCTTCAATCGCAAGGAGACGGCTGCGGGCGGCGCGCTGCTGGATATGGGCGTCTACCACATTGCCCAGATCCTGTATTTGCTCGGCGTGCCGACGCTGAAGAGCGTCTCTGGCAAGGTGTATCAGGAGATGGATATGGATGCGGCGAGACGGGAAGAATCCCAATTCGACGTGGAGGAGCTTGGACTTGGCTTTGTCCGCTTCGAGGAAGGCGTAACGCTTGATCTGATCGAGGCGTGGTCGGTCCACATGGGCGGCTTCGAAGGCTCCAGCGTGCTGGGAAGCAAAGGCGGGGTTCGCCTGCCGTCGTACTCGTCCATCTCGCAGACAAGCGCACTCACCTTCCATACGACGGTAGCCGACATGGATCTGGACAGCACCGTTAATCTGGATGACATGGATCTGCGCTGGGGCAGGCTGAAGCCGGATTATGACGCTTACGCCTCCTCGCAGCAGCACTGGATTGCCGCGATTCAAGGCAGAGTGCCGCTGCTGCCTACGGCGGAGATCGCGCTGCAGACGATGCTGATCAGCGAAGGCGTATACCTGTCGGATCGACTGGGACGTGAAGTGACAGCCGAAGAAATTATCGCGCATTCGCAATCCACCAATGTCTTAGTATAAGGGATGAAGGAATCATGTCGGACCACACGATAAGCCGCAATATGCTAGGAATGCTGAAAGTATTCAACTTTGTGCTCTATGGGGCCCTTGCGATCTACAGCACGTTCTTTGCGCTCTATCTCAAGGATATCGGGCTTTCTAATGTGCAGATTGGATTACTGGTAGCAGGCGGCCCGCTCATCGGGCTGGTAGCCAATCCTTTCTGGGCGTATTGGGCGGATCGTCTTCGCAACAATAAGCGCATCCTGATTATTTGCTTAATCGGCAATTTCGTCTGTATGCAGTTCGTGTTCATGACGGAATCCTATACGCTGATCTATACGCTTATGCTGTTTTATTTCGCCTTCCAAAGCCCGTTGTTCACGCAGAGCAACAGCTTGATTCTGAATGTCATCGAAGGCACGAACCGCAAGTTCGGCGAGTTCCGGGCATGGGGCTCGCTGGGATGGGCGCTGATTGCGGTAGCAGCGGGACCGATTATCGGGATGCTGGGCATTAACAAGCTGTGGATCGTATTTGATGTGATGCTGCTGTTCGCCATCTTCTTTACCTTCCTGATGCCAAGCGGCAATGAACGACCGCTAAAACAGAAATTCTCGAATAAGGGGTATCTGAAGGTATTTCAGAACAAGTACTTTCTCATGTTCGTTTGCCTGGGCGTACTAATCTCGATTCCCAATTCAATCAACATGACCTTCCTTGGCATCTATATCAAGGGTTTGGGAGGGACGGATACGGTGGTGGGATGGTCCGCCTTCGCGACGGCGATTTTGGAAGTGCCGGTATTCCTGCTGCTGGATAAGTATTTGAAGAAAAATTCCCGTACGATGCTGGGCTGGCTGGTCATTATTAGTGCGCTTTTCTCAATCCGATGGCTGCTCATGTCCATTGCAAGCTCGGCGATTCAGGTCATCTTCATCCAATTGCTGCATTCGATCACGTTCGGCGGGTATTACTATATCGGAACGCAGCTTACTTCCCATCTGGTGCCTGCCGAATATCGATCAAGCGGCCAGGCTGTATACGGGCTGACATGGGGCGGCGTATCCGGAATTGTCGCGGGTGTGCTCGGCGGCTGGATGTTCGAGAACCTGGGCGCATCGACACTGTACCAAATTTGCTTTGCTTTTACATTATGCGGTGTGCTCGGATTTTTCCTGCTGCGGCAGTTGTTCCTTAGAGCGGGAAGTCCGGTCGGCGCAACCAATAAACAAGAGACGATGTAAGGATAGAGAACAGGTGAGATTAGAAGAACCCGTAAGCCGGCGCTTCGCATGGAGCAGCCGCTTACGGGTTTGCGGCGTGTTCGGGTAGGCAGCATGGTTCATTCAGGGTACACTAGTAATCATTCAGGTATTGGAAAATCTAGTGTGCGGCTAAGGCCCTTATATAGGAGGATGCGATTCATGATGGATGGCTTGCATACAAGAGAGACATTAAATGCAGCGGAGCTGGATGCGATTGGGCTGCTGGCCGATACGTGCAACCGGCATGATGGGATTGAGCTGAAGCTCAACTGGAATATGCTGCGTGAGCGTTCGGATTCAGAGACGAGCGATTTCCTCTACTATGAATCTGGACAACTGGTCGGATTTCTGGGCATCTATCAATTCCAGTCTACGGAAGTGGAGATTAGCGGTATGGTGCATCCGAGATGCCGGCAGAAGGGCATATTCGGCAAGCTGGTAGAGGCTGCAAAAGAGGAGTGTCAGCGGAGGGAGGTTCCGAAGCTGGTCTTTATGTGCCAGCAGGGCTCGTCATCTGCGAAGGCTGTCATGGATCGATGGGTCATTCCCTATGGCTACTCGGAGTATTGGATGGGGCTGACGGAGCCGCCTGTTCAGAGCGATCAAGAGCGTGCTGTTGGTGCTTTGAAGCTTCGTGAGGCTGATTCGGGCGACGGGCCTGCCATTATAAGATTTAATGTGGAAGGTTTCGGGCTATCGGAAGAGGATGCGACGAATCTATTGGAGAAGCCGAATGGGACGCGGACGAGCCGTGTGTATATGGCGGATATCGAAGGCGAGGATGGCGTTCGCCGTACGATAGGGAAGATTCATGCCCGCATTGTGAGCGGCAGTGCGTTCCTCTATGGATTTGTCGTAGCAGCTGGCGAGCGTGGACGCGGATATGGCAGAGTAATCTTGGAGCAGGCGATTGAGGCCGTCCGAGCGGAAGATCCGCAAGCGTCTATCGCCCTTGAGGTAGCTGTGAAGAATGAACGAGCGCTGGGGCTATATGAGTCCACAGGCTTCCGCATAAGCAAGGCAACGGATTATTATGAGTGGACCGCTGGAACGACGAATTCGTGATAATTATTGTTCAGAATGACCGGATTGAAGACTTTCCGGCTGGTATGCAAGGCTGTCACGTGTATGACCAGGAGAGCAATAAGCTGCTTATATGTACGGCTCCGACCTGGTAAGCTGACGGTATGGGCTGGTTGCCAGACGCAGCTAAGCGTCTGTGCTTACTCGTTCTGTTGAATAGCCGGATTAAGCTGAAGCAGACGCTCCGCAGCTTCCCATAGCTCAGGCAGGAATTGCAGCACGCCTTCGGCTCTGCTTGCCATGGCGGATGCATCTGTCACGCCGAGATCATCGCTTAGCGCCAGAAGGGCGGGCAGGTAAGCCTGCTGCAAGTGGGGCGCGTCGGCGGCAAAAATTTGATGGCATCTGGCGAAGGTTGCGGCTATCCAAAACACTGCTTCATGGTGCTGGCCAGAGTGAATCAGATCCCGGCTGCCATCTATGGCGATGGGCCTGGACAGAACCGAGATGTCGGATCGGAAGAAGAAGGGAGTGCGGACTGCTTCAGCGGCGGCATCGAACGTACGGGCAAGCTCGCCTAGATGATGCTCCACGCGTGAAGCTGTCAGGTGGCTGCAGCCGAGCAATCGCAGCAGCTGCGGGTACAGATGTTGCTGGCCGTACTCTTTCAGAACTTCTCGTGCAGCGGCATAACGCAGCCGAATGGTAGGATTGCGAAGAGCGGCTACGAGTAGAACGTGGGTGGTCACACCCGTCGGGAACAGCCATGCTGTCAAGCGGTCATGCAGCGGCGCGTGGACGTCAAGCGCTCCAAGCCCGCTCACGATCCGGTCACGGGCACTTTCACAGCGCCGCCGTACCCATGCCATCTCGTTGAATCTCACTCCTACTTCGTCCTGGAGCTTGCGCAATTGCCCTATAGGATCGGATATGATCGTATCTTTGCGAAAGCCTCCTGCCAGATGATAGTTAGCGAGCACCTCTTCCGCAGAGGTGAGCTGGTTCCAGGATATTAAAGTCACTTCGATCAGCGCGTTTTGAAATACCAATTTGCCCGGCTTGACCGGCGGCTCGTCTTCTGCGGTGACGACCACGATATCGACATCGGAGCTGGCGGGGAGTTCGGCGTCATCTGGCATATCGATCGTCGAGCCGTTGAAATAAGCGCCGCGAAACCATTCTTCTGGAGCGGCATGCGTCTGCACCCAATTCGCCGCTGCCCGGCGTGCGTCCTTTACTTTCATGGGAATGATCCCCCTTTGAGATCATCCCCTCCCTTCTTCCGAATGAAGAAGGGAGGGGATGTCTGTGTTTGTTAGCGATGTTTTTGCCCGATTAGTAGGGTGACATCCAGCGTAAGGTCAAGGAAGCTTAGCTCCTGCAAAGAATGGATACTCCCTATGTCCGCATGCCATGATAACGGGGTCATCGCAATGGCGTGGGGGATGAGATCGGCATCGAGCTTCGATCGGGTGCGCAGCGGAAGCGATTGTATCAGCTTGAAGTTATCCCGGAATCTCTCTTCCAGCTTGGAGCCAGAGTTTGACCTATTAGCTGTGCGGAAAGCCGTACGCAGCTCTTGCAGATGCCCGTCGCCAGGAATGATCTTGATCAGAAAACCATCATCCTTTAGCAAGCGTTGGCATTGCGCATAGTTGGACGGCGACAGAATATTGAGAATGAAGTCGAAGCTGCGACCCGCCAGCGGACTGCGAGCCAGATCGGCGACGCACCACAGGAGATGGGGCTGACGGCTGGCGGCCATCCTGACGCCTTCTTTGGCAATATCCAGTCCGACGCCAGCCGTTCCATGGCAGCCTGCGGTTTGCATCATGTCCAGTATGCGCGTCAGATGGGAGCCTTCTCCGCATCCCATATCAAGCAGACGGACAGGTTGGTTCCCGATATGCGCAAGTATTTGGCAAGCTATGAGTCGATCGAGAGATTCGAAGAAGCCGCTCTCGCTCATCATGCTTCTTGAGCGGAATAAGGATTGCCCGTATTTGGATGCCGCGGGACGCGGCAGGAAATTAACATAGCCTTGCTTGGCGATATCGAAGCTGTGACCTTTGCGGCAGATAAGCTGCCGAAGTTCCTCGACACGCATTGAGGTTGAACACAGTGGACATAGGAATAAATGGCTGTGATTAGCCATTGCTTCGGCAGCAAGAATACGATTGCGTTTGTTCAGCACAAATAAACACCCTTCCATTCGTTTCGTTGAATGAAAAAGGCACAGCCAAATAAACCTGACTTTTTCTCTCAGAAAAAAAGCCGAGTCTTATCTACCGTGCCTCTCATTAACGCCAACGAATGAAATGAATCATGGTGAATATTGCCTCCAGTCGCAAAGAGCTTATTAGCGGTACTATATCAGCATAACATGAATGCTGTTCCGGGGGCGAGAAACAATCTGACCGGCAGAAGCTGTTGGGATTCGCTATCATGGAGGAAGCAATTGTCTGGCTTGGAGGACGGCAGTCAATAATCCTGGCGTCAACAGCGGTGATAATGTCGTAGTCGGCCTAAGGCGCCGTTATCATCGAAAAAGCTGCCTGAGGGCAGCTTTTTATTAGATGTATCCGGGGTCATTCATTCACAACGAGACCGAACAGCGCTGCGAATACATACGCTTGCTCACGCGAGATGATGCAGCCCTTCAAGTCCTCGATATTAACGCTTAGTCCATTGAACTCGCAATCGCTTAGATCGATGCCGCTGAGCGGTGTGCCGGAGAATTGGGCCTTGTCGATATTGCAGCGGGACAGCTCAGTTTTCTGAAGCTTGGCGAAGCAGAAGTCAGCTCGGCTGAGGGAGCTGTCCTGCAAGATAAATTGCTTCGTATTCGATACCCGCAGTGAAGCATAGTCGGCAAGGGCGTTATCGATCAGCACGTTTCGAATCGTGGCCCCTGTTAGCTGCATGCCGATCATTTTGCAATCGCGGAATTCGGTACGATGGATGACAGCGTCTGTCCATTCGGCATTGGAGAAGTCGCATTTCTCGAAGATGGTGTCGGTCAGCTCCATTCTGGTCCAAGACGTACCCGCGAATGTCACATTTTTGAATATGATTTTCTCGAACGTGACCCGGTCGACATCGCGATCGTCGAAGACGCAATCCTGGATGATGCCCATCTCCACGAAATCCTGTACAGCCAGGTCAGGCTTTGGCTGGATAGGTAGATCTGCGGGCAGAATGGGCGATTCGATTTTTAATGTTTTTTTTTTCGTCATAGCTTTCATCTCCTATATAGTAAGGCTCCGATCGATATTTCCTACTTTCATACTAACATAGCAGATTCATGAATCAATATTGAAGGAACCAGGGAGAATGGTGGCAGCAGGCGGTTATATACTAGCCCTCAAGTGATAAGAAATATTTATATAGGATATAGAAGAGGTTAAATTTTCCTTATCGCCATAACATGGTAAAGTGGATGGAAATAGCGGCGGGAGTGAACATCGTGAAGCGTGATGTCATTGCGGATTATTTTCGTCAATTTGCCAAGGATTGCAACGGGTCGAGTCGTCTGTATAAGTATCTGTCGGAGAGAGGGATGATATCATTCCGATTCTGGCAAGTAAAAATGTGCAGACAAACGAGGTTAGACGCTGTGCTTACCTGTACCCTGTCTTTTGCTCAATCTACGCGTCGATGCAGCGACCGCTATCCTTGATTGAAATTGGAACGAGTGCCGGACTTCAGCTGCATGGGGACCGCTACGGCTACTCCTACTCGTCGAAGCCTGGTACGATCTACGGCAATCCGGATTCTGAGCTGGTGCTTGCCTCGGAGATGAGAGGGAAGGATTGGCCGGAATTGCTGCACTTAAGTCCGCCGGTGACCGACCGGATTGGCATCGATCTGCATGTGAATGATCTATCGGAAGCGGAAGATCTTCTCTGGCTTCAAGCGCTAATCTGGCCGGAGCATGCCGAGCGTAGAGCCGACTTCGATAGGGCGGCTGCTATTGCGAAGAGAAATAAGGCGCGGCTTGTCCAAGGCAACGGGGTCAAGCTGCTTGCCGAGCTGGCGGCGGAAACCGACGCGGAATCGGTATTATGCGTCTATCATACCCATGTGGCAAACCAATTGTCCGGGCGGGACAAAGAGGAGCTGCTTCAGACGATTGCGAAGCTGGGCCATCATCGTGATATTTGCCATATTTACAATAATATGCGGGATCGACAACTGCGCTTGGATCACTATACAGGCGGCGTACCGCAAGAGACCATTCTTGCAGAAACAGACGGCCACGGCCGATGGTTTGGCAGAATTTATTCTTGAATTTGATTTAAATCTGGCATAAGTAAATATAAATAGATTGCACACAATGTGAAATGGATTTAATTTTCAGAAATGCTCATGTTTTTCAGTGAAAAATCCGTTATATTTAATGTATAAACGATGGGGGGGAGTGACATGGGAAGAGTTGTCGTGTCATGGCTCTTAATATGCTGCATGATGTTTTCGGTGGCAGCTGGAGCCTATGCGCAGGATGGAACAACGACAGATTTTCAAGATTTAAAGGACTTGGATGCGGCGACGAAAGCGAAGTTTGACGCCTTGATTCAAGCGGGTGTGTTCGATGGAACCGGCAACGGGCAATTGGGTCTCCAGGAAGAGATGAATCGCGCTCAATTTGCTAAGGTTGCAGCTTTGATTTTTGGTCTCAAAGTGGACACATCACTCAAGAGCTCCACCTTCAGTGACGTGCAGGCCAATGATCCGTCTAACGGGTTTGCGCTGCCGTATATTGAAGCGATAAAGAAAGCCGGCATTACGACGGGCACAGGCTCGGGAGAGTTCAACCCTGCGGGCAACGTGACCAAGGAACAACTGGCTGCGTTTTTGGTGCGCGGATTAGGGCTGGAGGGAGAAGCCAATCAAAAACCCGGAACAAATGGCATGGTATCGGACTGGGCCAAAGGCTATGTTCAGCTAGCGCTTGAATTAAAGCTGCTCAACGGTGACCAGACAGGTGGATTCGATGGAATGTCCCAAGCCAAAAGGGATGAGCTGATCCAAGCTTCGTTTGAAACAAAGAAACAGGTTGAGCCTCCGCCAGTGCTGTCAGGCGTATCGGTGGACGGTACGAGCGAACTGAAGCTGACGTTCACGGGTGCGATTGATCCGAAATCGGTTGATCTCTCTCAGTTCAGCGTTAATGGCTACGTATTGAGTAATCAGGAAGATCGCTTCACGCTATCCGAGGATGGGAAAACGCTGATCATCACGTTCCGACCGGGCTTCCACTGGGGCTCCGGCTCGAATCCGGTTATTGAGATTGGCTCAGTCCAATCGCTATTCGGAAATAAGCTGGATGATAAAGCACCAGCGCCTGCCGTAACGGTTACCAACCCGCCAGCACCGTACATTCCGGCGCCGACGCCAAGTCCGACCACCGCACCGACCGGTACGCCGGTACCAACGGTGACGCCGGAACCAAGCGAGAGCACAGGGCCGTCGGAGTCGCCGGACCCGAACGAGAGCACGGGGCCATCGGAGTCGCCAGGAACGACAGGAACACCGAAGCCATCGGAGTCGCCGGACCCGAACGAGAGCACGGGGCCATCGGAGTCGCCAGGAACGACAGGAACACCGAAGCCGTCGGAGTCGCCGGACCCGAACGAGAGCACGGGGCCATCGGAGTCGCCAGGAACGACAGGCACACCGAAGCCATCGGAGTCGCCAGGAACGACAGGAACACCGAAGCCATCGGAGTCGCCAGGAACGACAGGAACACCGAAGCCGACCGAATCGCCAGGGCCGACTGTAACACCTGAGCCCAGCCAGGTGCCAGAGGTTTTATTGGTGGAGCCGGTTGTATTCACGGATGTAGGCATTCATTTTATGGTGGAATCGACGAATGCGGATAAGCTGTACTTTATTTATCATTCCGGCATGGAGCATGCTCCCTTTACAAATGGGGAAATTAAGAAGAAAGCTATTGCAGCATCTTCCTATGAGCCAATGAGTGTAAGAACAGCTACCGAGCCATGCACGGTATATTCTGTTCAGCTTTTGCCGGATGAGACTTATACGCTGTTTGTCGTTGGAGAGAATGAACATGGTCTTTCCGAGATCAGCTCCATTATGGTTTCCAAGCCCTTAAGCGCACAAGTCAGCGGAAGCTCATGGAGATCATACGAAGGCGATCCGCCGGTGTATGGCATCTTTCTTCATGTTCAATATGCACCTGTACAGCCTGTCATGTCTTATTATCTGATCTCAACCGTCAAGTATGATGAAGCCCCGGCAGCCGAGGATATTGCTTATTTGGAATCGGAATACGGCGAATACGTATTTGTTCATGAGGGACAGGAGCTTTCGGGCGGACAAGGCGGTATTACCATCGCAACACCGAATATTGTAAACCTGATCGGCGAGACTTTATACGTATATATGGTACTAGAAACAAGTGACGGAAAGCTTCATTTTGTGGGAAACCCTGAGGAGCCTTTCTCCTTTAAAGTGAACATTGAGGCTTAACATTAATGTACAGCAGTTCTAGCCCCTTATCGGGCAAGGGCTGCTTCTTTTTTGTTGTGGACATCAATTAGGTTAGACTATAGATTCTTCTATTACGGAAATGCCCAATTTTCGAGATCGTATGCTTCTTTTTGTTGCCAATAATCACATGGCGTAAGCCGGGCTTATACGGGCATCCTATGGTTAAAAGCAGAAGGAGCGATCAGCATGGCCCGGAGAAGAAGAAAGTATATTGTGCCGGAGGCAGCGCGCGGCATGCAGGCATTCAAAGCCAATGTGATGAAGCAAGAAGGGTACGATGTGAATCCCGAGCGGCCTGACGATGTAAAGTATGAGGTGGCCAAGGAACTGGGCATTCCGCTCAGACAAGGCGACAACGGCGATCTGTCGACGGAATCTGCCGGACATATCGGCGGCAAGATCGGCGGCTCGATGGTGCGAGAGCTCGTACGCATGGCGCAGGACCGACTGTCCAAGCAATAATATAGAACCGCCAGGGAATAACTTGAACGGCTCCCCAATTGTTAGACACCATCTAGCGTTGGGGTTCAAATAACTGTGGCTGTGTTGTCTATTAAGACACCAGCGCGAAGAAGCACCCGATCATTGAATCGGGTGCTTCTTTTATAGAGATCAATCCAATTAGGCATAAGGCTGCTGCTGTTCGGTCTCGGTATAGACGGAGATCAGAACGATCGCCTGCTCATCGCCGATATTGCGGACGAGATGAGGCGTGCAGGCATTCCAGGAGAAGGAGTCGCCTTCCTCGAATTCGGCCGAATCCTCGCCTTGCTCGGCATAGACTCGGCCTTTGATCACCACATGAACCTCTTCTCCTTCATGGGCATGGGGAGTATCGCCCGTAGATGCGCCGGACGGGAACTCGACAAGCATCATTTTTACATTTTTGGAGGAGCTGAGATGCTCCACCTTCAGCTGCTCGCTGCCGCTAGTCGTCACCTTACGCTCCGACTTGCGCACGATGTGCATGCGGTCTTCTTTTTTCAAAAGCAAATAAGCAAGCGGCACCTTCAAGGCGTTCGCAATATTCTCCAGCGTAGCAATGGAGGGGGAGGTCTTGTTTGTCTCAACCTGGCTTAAGAAGCCTTGTGACAGGCCGGTTTCTTCACATATTTGGGCGATCGTGATCGCTTTTCGCTTTCTTATGGCCCGAATGTTGGAGCCGATATCCATAGGGTTCACGCATCCTCAAAAATATTTGCAATATGAATGATATATTTATATTATCAATTTTTCCATTGACTTGCCAGTGTTCATTCGTATAAATTACTTATATAAAATTAATTTCTTTATTACTAATATTCTAAGCCGAGAGGTGAGTTATATATGATACCGGCGTACGCTTACCAAATACACTTGCCAGAGGGCATGGAGACAGGCATGAAATACCCCACCCTATTCACGCTCCATGGGAAAGGATCCAATGAGGGCAATATGGCGGGTCTGACGAAGCCGCTTGAAGACCGCTTTATTACGATTCATATTCGCGGCGATCTGCTGCTGGGGGCAGGCTATCAGTATTATGAGCTAAAAAGCCTGGGCAATCCTTTGCGCGAGTCGTTCGACCGGGCTGTGCAGCAGCTCGAAGCCTTTATAGCATATGCATCAGAGAAATATCCGGTGGATACGGAGAGCCGCTATTTGCTCGGATTCAGCCAGGGGGCTATTCTTTCCTTGACGCTTGCGCATACGCTGGGGAACGCTCTGAGGGGCATTGTGGCGCTGAACGGATATATTCCGCAATTCGTGAAGACCGAATATGCCGTCCAATCGATGTGGAACGTCTTGGTATTTGTCTCTCATGGCGTGTACGATTCCGTATTCCCGATTCGAATCGGCCATGAGACAGCCGAATATATGGGTAGCGTAACCTCCAAGCTGACTTTTAAAACCTACCTGGCCGATCATGGGGTGACAGAGGAGAACATGACTGATTATGTGAGCTGGCTGCAGCAGGATGCGGCATTAAAAAATGATAAAGGAGCGATGGGATAATGATGCCTTCTTATTTTTTCGCGCATGGAGCGCCCTCCCTTGTGCTGGAGGAACATGCCTACACAGATTTGTTGAAGCAATTTGGCGCGAATACGCCTAAGCCGAAGGCGATTATATTATTTTCCGCGCATTGGGAGGAGCCTGTCCAGACCATTGGCGCGGCAGAGCCATACAGCACGATTTACGATTTTGGCGGATTCCAGGATGAGCTGTACCGAATGACTTATCCGGCCCGAAGCGATCGCGCGCTAAGCGAGCGTATCCAATCGTTATTCTCCCGCCAGGGCATCGAAAGCATATTAGATGAAGAGCGTGGCCTTGACCATGGGGCATGGGCCGTGCTGAAGCTGCTGTATCCGGATGCGGATATTCCGGTTATCGCACTGTCTGTGAACCGGGATTTGACGCCGGAGCAGCAGTATGAGATTGGCAAGGCGCTTGGCGAGCTAAGGGAACAGGATGTTCTGATTATCGGCAGCGGAGGAACGGTTCATAATTTGCGCCGGTTGAACTGGCGGTCGGGCGACGGCATTGACGACTGGGCGGAATCCTTCGATCATTGGTTGCAGAGCAAGCTGGAGGATTGGGATGTGGAGGCCCTGTTCCGTTACATGGAGCTGGCCCCTCATGCGCGCGATGCAGTTCCGACAAGCGAGCATTTCATCCCATTGCTGCTTGCCATGGGCACAGGTGATGGGAACCGTCAGGCGAAGCTGCTTCACCGCAGCTATCAGTACGGCAATTTAAGCTTGAGCTGCTGGCAGTTTAATTAAAAGAAGAAACTTTACGGGGCGCATATCCATGATAAGCAAAAAACGGTTGCCGGTTGTACACCGGCAGCCGTTTTTATGCCCGCTGCGTAGTTATAATGATTGGTCGTCTACCTCATTCAGCCAGTTGTCGATCGTTCCAATGACCGAGGTGACGCAGCCGTCCTCGAATGGAGAGACCAGGCCTGCTTTGGCAACAAGCTCAGTAAAGGACAAGCTGCCCCCGAGCTTGCACAGGTTCAGATAATCCGTCCACGCGGCTGAACGGTCCTCGTGCATCTTCTTCCAGAATTGAAACGCGCAAATCTGCGCGAGCGTGTAGTCGATGTAATAGAACGGCGAATTGAAGATATGGCTTTGTCTATGCCAGAATCCGCCTTGCTCCAGGTAGGCATTATCTCCATATTGGCGATGCGGCAAATATTTCTGCTCGATTCTCCGCCATGCCGCCTTCCGCTCCGCAGGGGTCGCTTCCGGATGCTCGTAGACGAAATGCTGGAATTCATCGACCGTTACACCATACGGGATAAAGATCAATGCGCTTGCCAGATGGTCGAAGCGGTATTTGTCCGCATCTTCCTTGAAGAAGAGGTCCATCCACGGCCAGGTGAAGAACTCCATGCTCATGGAATGGATCTCACAAGCCTCGTAGGTCGGGAAGCTGTACTCCGGCACCGCATAGCTTCGGCTTTGGTACACCTGGAAGGCATGCCCCGCCTCATGCGTCAGGACGTCGATATCGCCGGATGTTCCGTTGAAGTTGGAGAAGATATAAGGCGCCCGATGCTCGCTGATATAGGTGCAATAGCCGCCGCCGCGCTTGCCCTTCTTGCTGACGAGATCCATCAATTCATTATCCTGCATAAAGCGGTAGAACTCATCGGTCTCGGGCGACAGCTCGGCATACATCTTGGCGCCGTTCTCTACGATCCAGTCTGGATCGCCTTTCGGCGCAGCATTGCCGGACAGAAATGCCAGGTTCTCGTCATAGTAGAGCAATTCATCGACGCCGATACGGTTTTGTTGGCGCTCCTTCAGCTTCGAGGCGACCGGAACGATATGCTCCAGCACCTGCTCGCGGAAGCGTGCGACCATCTCGGCATTGTAATCCGTCCGGCTCATTCGCGCATACCCTAGCTCGACATAGTTGCCGAACCCGAGCTTATGCGCGATCTTCGTCCGCGTCTTGACCAGCTCGTCATAGATTCGGTCGAAATCAGCCTCATGCTCAGCCATGAAGCCGAAGGACGCTTCAGCAGCGCGCTTGCGCATGCTGCGATCCGGTGATTGCTGGAAGGGAGTGAGCTGAGCCAGTGTCCGCTCCTCGCCCTCGAACGGGATCTTGGCGGAGGCAAGCAGCTTGCTGTATTCCGTCGTCAGCTTATTCTCAAGCTGAAGGTCTTCGATGACCTCGGGGCTGAACGTCTTCAGCGACAGCTCGGCCAGCTGGAAGAGCTGCCGTCCCCATTTCGCCTCAAGCTGCCCGCGGAACGAGGATTCCACCAGCGCGCGATAGTAATCGGTAATGTATTCCTGGACGACAGGACCATTTTCATCGAAAAAGTCTTGCTCCGTCTTATAAAACTCGTCGTTCGTATCGATCGAATGGCGGATGCTGGCGATCGTCTGCATCGTATCGAACTCACTGCGCAGCTTATTGATCGCAGTCATGGCTTCATCCTGTTGTTCATACGTGGCTGCGCTCGTGAATGCGTTCAGCAATTCCTTGAATTGCAGTTCGAATGTCTTCACGTCTGGCCGTTCGTAGGCATATGTACTGAATTTCATGTGCTTGCACCTGCTTTCCTGTCATATTCATACTCCATTATACGCCTGATGGAATGGGGTTAGTCTACCTCCAATTTGCTGTTGTCCGATGAGAAGCAGCTGATAACATAATCTCGGAATGACCGGGCGGCCTCCGATAAATAACGACCTTCCAGCCAAGCAAGCTGCATCGTTCGTCTGCATACCGGTTCCTCAATCTTCAGGAAGGTCAGCGGGCTGTTGTTCTTGTGCGCTGCAGCGGGCAGGAACCCGACGCCCAGCCCGGCGCGGACCAGGCTTCCAATGGAAGCGGGCTCGTCGCCTTCGCAGACGACGCGCGGGACGAATCCGGCTTGCGCGCAATACGAGAACGTCAGATCACGAAAGCTGTATCCGGGTCTAAGGCTAATGAACGGCTCGTCGGCCGCTTCGCTAAGGCGGATGCTGCCCCGGCTGGCGAAACGATGGGTCGGAGGGACGACCAGCATAATTTCCTCCGTCAGCAGGTTCACGCCCGCAATTCCGTCCGACGTAACCGGAGGCGCGGCAAATACGAAGTCGATCTCGCCGCTGTGCAGCAGCTGGACCTTCATCTCCTCCGCAGCCGTCTGTGTAATGCGGAAGTTGGCTTGCGGATGAGCGGCCAAATACGGGCCGAGCACACTCGAGAAGCGGTTCAGCGTCGTAGCGGCGATCGTAATTGTCGATGTCTCGATTCCGGCAAGGTCGGCCATTTCGCGCTGTCCTTCTTCCAGCGCATGTAGCGCGATGTTGACCTTCTCCAAATAAATTTTGCCATAGGCATTCAGCTTAATGCGTCTGCCTTCTCGATTGAATAAAGGCATGCCGAGCTGCTCCTCCATGCGGGAGATGATGACGCTAAGCGCAGGCTGGGCCATGTGCAGCTGCTGGGCAGCATAGGTCATATGCTCCAGGCGGGCGACGGTCTGAAAATATTTCAGATGCTGCAAGTCCATTCAAATCTCCTCCCTTATAATAAAAGTATTATCAATTGATTCGAAAACATCTATTTTTCTTTATGAGTGTTCCCTCTTACAATAAGGGCAAGACATACTTTAGGTAAAGGGATGAATGAAGATGGAAGCAACGGAACAACATAGGGCTACTATGACTACCAATTCATCGACACATAAGCTTCGTAAAATGACATGGGTCGTGGCGCTCAGCGTCATTCTCAATCCGCTTAATTCCTCCATGATCGCCGTGGCGCTGCTGGGCATTGGCGCTAGCTACGGCATTGATGTGTCAACGGCAACCTGGCTCATTACAGGCTTCTACCTGGCCGCGGCCGCGGGACAGCCGCTGATGGGCAAGCTGGCCGATCTGCTTGGCGCACGCCGCGTCATGATGACGGGACTCGCGATTGTGGTCGCAAGCAGCCTGCTCTCCGTATGGGCGCCGTCCTTCGGATGGCTGCTGGCATTCCGCATCATGCTGGCGCTTGGCAGCACGGTAGCTTTTCCGGCCGGAATGGCGATTATCCGGTCCGTGGCACAGCCAGCTGCAGGTGGCGAACAGCCAAAAGGCATGACATCGTCGCTGGGCATCATCTCGGTATCCGCTAATGTCATGGCGGCATTCGGCCCGACACTAGGCGGCCTGCTTGTGCAACACAGCGGCTGGCACTCGATCTTCTGGATCAATATTCCGCTTGCGCTCGCCGTGATGGTGCTGGCTTACCGCTGGATGCCCGCAGATCGCAAGCGGTCAGTGGAGAAGGAGGCCCGCGTCGGTTTGTTGCAGCTGCTGGATGTGCCTGGCGTTCTCTTATTCATGGGGATGCTGATCAGCTTTATGCTGTTTCTAACTTCGTTGGGCTCAGGCGCTATGTGGTGGCTGCTTGCGATCGTACTGATCTGCGCGGTTCTCTTTGGGATGAGAGAGCTAAGGATCGATAAGCCGTTTATCGATCTCCGCATGCTGGCCCGCAATGTACGGCTGCAATCGGTATATGCGCAGTTCGCCGGACTGAATATTGTGTTCTACTCCTTGTTCTTCAGTATGCCGTTATGGCTGGGCCAGGTGAAGGGCTACGATCCGCAGACGGCAGGACTTCTGATGCTGCCATTCGCCGGGATCGGGATGCTGGCTACACCTATTGCCGTTCGCATCATTCAGCGCTGGAGTTATCGTCCCGCTATTATCGCCGGGAGCAGTGCTTTGTTGTTAGGTACGCTTCTGCTGTTGTTTATGGGCGAGAATACACCGATCTTCTTCATCTTATTGGCTACTTCTATCGTAGGGATAACGAACGGCATGAACAATATGGGGCTTCAGACCGCACTCTATCAGCATACCAAGCCTGGCGAGACAGGAGCAGCGTCCGGTCTCTTCCAGACATTCCGGTCGGTAGGCGGCATTCTGTCGACCAGCCTGCTCGGTATCGCGTTCAGCAGCACGGTGACAACTGCAGGTCTGCACATCATTGCTCTGGCTGGTGCATGCATCGGCGTAGTGCTGCTGCTCATCAGTCTATCGCGAAAGCTCAATTGAATCTGTGATGCCAACAGCGGCAGGGGCCGTCTTCGGACGGTTCCTGCCGCTTTTTTTGCTGCCGTTCGGACTGTTTTTGAATAGGTTCCCCAGCACAGTTGATGCCGCCCTTATTCTCGGTCTGAGGGTTGGGGAGCGCGTTATGAAGAGCCGGGCTTTCTGCCGATATACTTTGATATAGCAAGAGATAGAGCAATCTTGTAAGATATTGATGATATCACCATTAACGGAATGATTGACGGAGGAATTATGACGATTATAGGCATTGATCTGGGAACTACAAATAGCTTGGTTACTTATTGGACGGAAGAGGGGCCAATCATGATCCCGAACGGGCTTGGACGGCATCTGACGCCATCGGCTGTCAGCGTGGATAGCGACGGTGAAATTGTCGTGGGACAAATCGCGCTGGAGCGGCAGGTTTCTCATCCTGAGCTCAGCGCTTCCTTCTTCAAACGGTACATGGGCACCAAGAAGCTGCTTAAGCTTGGCGATCAGGAGTTTCTCCCCGAAGAGCTGTCCGCACTTGTGATTAAAGCGCTGAAGAAGGATGCGGAGCACATGCTGGGCAAGCCTGTGCATGAGGCGGTCATTAGCGTGCCCGCTTATTTCAACGATGTGCAGCGCAAGGCGACGAAGCGCGCCGGGGAGCTGGCGGGTCTTAGGGTAGAGCGACTGGTTACCGAGCCGACAGCTGCAGCTATTGCATACGGACTTCATCAGCGGGATGCCGACACGAAGTTCCTCGTCTTCGATCTTGGCGGCGGGACCTTCGACGTCTCAATCCTGGAGCTGTTTGACCAGGTCATGGAAGTCAGGGCTGTGGCTGGCGACAATTACTTGGGCGGCGAGGACTTCACGCAGGTGCTGATCGATTTGTTCTTGAGCCGATACGAACTGACGGAGGACGTATTCGAGCCGAAGGAATTCGCGAAGCTGCGCAAGCAGGCGGAGGCGGGGAAGCTGGCCTTCAGCGAAAAGCGCGCCGCACGAATTGTACATATGCATAAGGAGAAGGAGCTTGTCCTTGAGGTCAGCCTGGATGAATACGAGCAGGCGACGAAGCCGCTGCTGCAGCGGCTGCGGGCGCCGATCGAGCGCGCCTTGTCCGACGCTTCGCTGAAGGTGAGGGATTTGGACGCTATTCTGCTCGTAGGCGGCGCGACAAGACTGCCTTTCATCCGCACGTTCGTCAGCAAGCTGTTCGGGCAGCTGGCTTATGCCAATGTGAACCCCGATGAAGTGGTTGGCGTGGGGGCCGGCATTCAGGCAGGCTTGAAGGAGCGCCACGAGAGCCTAAAGGAAGTCATTCTGACGGATGTGTGTCCTTATACGCTGGGCACCTCGGTATCGGTCACGAAGTCGAATGGCTACCATGAGAGCGGGCATTTCTTTCCGATTATTGAGCGCAATACAGCGATTCCGGTGAGCCGGATTGAACGTTTCTATACGACTAGTGGCAATCAGCGGATGATCAAGGTCGATATCCTGCAAGGGGAAGCCAGGCTTTCGCGGGACAACATCTTCCTCGGTGAGATTAACGTACCCGTGCCGATCCGGCCAGCCGGGCAGGAGAGTGTAGACGTCCGGTATACCTACGACATTAACGGCTTGCTGGAGGTCGAGGTGAAGGTGCCTTCCACCGGGCTTGTGAAGCAAATGATGATCGAACGCAATCCCGGCGAAATGTCTCCCGAGGAGATGGCGAGACGCATCGAGCAGCTCGCGAGCCTTAAGATTCATCCTCGCGAGCAGCAGGAGAACAAGTGGATCATTGCCAGGGGCGAGAGGCTGTACGAGGAGCATATCGGCTACGAGCGGATGGAGATCGCGAAGCTGCTGCGAGAGTTTGAGGATGCGCTGGACAAGCAGGAGCCGAAGAAAATTGCAGAGATGAAGAAGCTGCTGAAGGACGTATTCGACGCTATTGAGGCAAAGGGAGAGTAGAGCATGGAGGAATTTGCAGTCTTACGTATCGAACCGACGACGGATGAGAAGATCATTAAGCGGGCTTATACACAGCTCCTGAAAATCTATAACCCGGAGACGCATCCTGAGGAATTCCAGCACATCCGGGAAGCTTACGAGAAAGCGATGAATGCTGCCAAAGCCGGCATACTGACGGGCGGCGAGCCTGAGACTCCGCTGGAGCAGTATGTTCACCGCCTGAAGCAGGTCTATGATCGCTACGAGTCAAGGCTCGATGTGGAAGCCTGGCAAGCGCTGCTTGAACTGGATGTCTGCCACCTGATTGATACGAGAGAAGCGGCAAGCCGTGAGACGCTTACCTTCTTGACGGAATATTTCCATATCCCTCACCGGATATGGGTGGTGTTGAATACTCATTTTGAATGGAGCAAGCAGAAGGAAAAGCTTCTGGAAGACTACCATCAGAACTTTATTGAATTTGTCATGAACCGGATCGAGAGAGACCAGTTTTTTCGTTATGAGGAACTGCTGAGCTGCGAGCCGGGTCAGCAGGAGATGTTCATCAAGCATTACCGTACTGGCATGCAAGCGATTGACGACTATGATTATTACACGGCGCATGAGTCGCTGCTTCAACTGGCGAAGCTGTGTCCGTCTCATCCCGATGCGATTATTCTGGGAACCCGATATAGCATGGCTTTGGGCAGACTGGCGGAGGCCGGGCAGAAGCTTAATGAGCTGCTGGACAGGGATGAGGCGGACTATTATGCGCGCTATTACCGAGCGGGTCTGCTGTTCCGGCTAGGGCGCTATGAGGAAGCTTATCAGGATTATAAGCGGGTGCTGCCGATTAGACCCGATGCGGCGGATGTACTCTTCTCGCTAGGGAAGTGTGCGGTAAGTCTGGGTTACTATGCGGATGCTTCTGCCTATCTGAATCAGCTGAAGCAGATTTTGCCGAATGACCATGAGGTCATTAATCTGATGGCTTCCGCGCATCGCTTCCAGATTGACGAGATGACGGGGGGAGCGAGTGGAAGGCCGGATGATGTCGATGCCGCGCATGAGCTGGTGACGTCGTATTTGGCAACAGGACGTGTGGAGGAGGCTTATCAGCTGCTGTGCGAGCTAGAGCCGCATCATCCTTCCGCGAAGCTGCAAGTGCAGCTGTGTGTCGCCTTGCACACGATGCAGAAGAAGGAGCTTGCGCTGACCAAGCTGAATGAGGCGCTGGCGCTCTATCCGGACCATATGGACCTTCATCATTGGAAGGCGGTCCTGCTGGAGGAGCTGGGAGAGCTGGAGTCAGCGGTGGTCTGTTACGACAAGGCAATCGAGTTAAAGCCGGATGAGGCATCGCTGTATAACAACAAGGCGTATACGCTTAATTTGTTGGGACGGCATGAAGAGGCGCTGGCGTCTGCCGATCTGGCGATCCGGTACGATGCAAGCTTTGCGAACAGCTACAGACAGAAGGCCGATGCGCTGCTGTCGCTGGGCCGGTATGGAGAATGTTTTGAAGCAGCGGACAAAGCACTGTCGATCAATTCGTATTACACGGAGGCGTATGTCGTCAAGATGAGAATGCTTAACCGCGTTGGTCAGTATCGCCATACGATCGATGTCTTCCAGCAGGCGGTCAGGCACGACCTCAGGGATGTAAGTCTCTATGTGGAGAAAGCCAACGCCTTGCGGAACATGGGTGAATTCGAAGAAGCGCTGGCGAACTGCGACTATGCATTGGATCTCGAGGCCGATCAGCGGGACGCACTGCTATGCAAAGGTATGTGCTACTTCCGTATGCAGCAGTACGATGATGCGGTGGCAGAGTTCGAGAAGCTCAATGCGCAGCAGCGTATGGAGCAGGCAGTCTATTATGCGGCTCTGAGCTACTACAATATGAGACAGCTGGATGAGGCTTATCGTCTGGCGAACGAGGAGATCGGGCAGGCCGAGCAAGCGGATCTGTTCTACGATTTGATCGGGGATATTCATAGGGATAATGGAGATCGAAGCGAGGCGATCGAGGCATACCGCAATGCCATTGCGATTGATCCGGCTGTCGCGTCGTATCATCTGCAGCTTGGCATTCTGCTTCACCAGGATGAGACCTGGCAGGAGAGCCTGCATCATCTGGACCAAGCGATAGTCATCGATCCTATGCTGACAAGGGCTTACGAGAAAAGGATTCATGTGACATATGATCATGCACAGGACTATGAGCAGTGCATTACTCTCTGCCACGAGCTGCTGGCTGTTGATTCGGAGAGTGCGTACGCATACGATTTCCTGGCATGGGCGCATTATATGCTGGAGCGTAAGGAAGAGGCTGCCGCCTATATTCAGCAGGGCCTTGCTCTGGATTCGCAGTTCGTGAGCATCCTTCACCTTCGCATGACGATGCTCATTGAGAATGGACAGACCCGGGAAGCGTTGGCAGTCTGTGACCGTATCCTGGAGCTGGAGCCGGATCATGAGGATACACTGGCACAGCGAGCAAGGCTGCTGCACGAGGAACCGAAGAAGTCAGTGTTCTCTTGGCTGGGAAGGAAGTAGCGAATAGATCGGAACAAGCGGCGTGAATAGAGTGGGTTACAAAAAGAGGATATCTCTGCATCCGGGGTGCGGATGCAGAGATATCCCTTTTGGTACTTGTTAAGTCAACTCGGTTGGAGCCAGATACGACCAAGGCGGCAGGTTGCGGGCCAGACCGTATAACAGAGTGATTACCAGCATAACTATCAATAGCGTCCCGCCATACCTTCGTTTCTTCCTGGCATTCGCCCATACGTACAGGGCGAACAAAGGCGCCAGCACGAAAAGCAAGGCATTGTAGCGGAGTGCCTGGTGGACATCCAGCTCCAGCAAGGATAGCGCCGCCCTGGTTATGCCGCAGCCCGGACAGTACAGTCCGGTCACGGTGTGAATTGGACAAGGTATGGCTAGTCCGGTAATGGGCAGCCATACCTTGGCGTACAGCAGTCCGCCGGCTCCAAGCATCGTGCCCCAGAAGAGCTTGGGATGCCGCTGCGGCAATCGTTTAAGGTATTGCCATTTTGTTGTCATCGGATTGAGCCAAGGCATAGGCCGAATCCAAAGAGTGACAGCAGGACATAGATCATGGCGTTGTCCGATGGTTTGAATCTGCGCCGCATTTGTGCGTCTTTGATATGCTTAGCCGCTTGGCAAGCCCAAACGAGGCTCCAGATACCGCAGGTGACCAGGGTTTGTTGACGAATCATGAACGTGCACCATCCATTCCAGTTGATTATTGGGCTTTGTCAGGATATGCAGGAATCGTTCCAGCATTCGCTTTAATTGAACGGTTTATTACGAAATTTAACTATCCTAGAGGTATTTTACAAATGACGACGAACTAAGTATATGAAAATATGACTATCTAGACAAGGGAAAATAGAAACAATAGAAAACGAGGAGTTGTTTCCGAATGATGGACGAAGCAAAGCGAGCGAACGGATCTGAGGCTGAACCCGATCAAGCAGAGAGACGATGGCATGTATCTGGCCTGGCCGCAATTGAAATTCCGGTATCCAGCCTACGAAGCTCCATGGATTGGTACGGAGAGATGCTGGGCGCAAAGCCGGAGGCGCTTTGGCAGGAAGGTGACCGGTTCGCGATGCTGCACTTTCGGGACAACCCTGTAGCGGCGGGTTCGCCTGCGCTATATCTTGTAGAGACGGATGACAAGGCGAGGCTGACATTCAATAGTACGCGTTATGGCTATACCCATAGTGTTGTGGATCTATATACGCATGATCTTCAGGGCTATTACAGCTTTCTGAGAGAACGCCATGCCGATGTGAACGAAGTGGATTGGGAGAAGGAACCCTATCGCCAAGGCTTCGGATTCCGGGATATGGACGGCAATTCGCTGGGCGTATGCAAGGCGGAACATGCGGAGGGGAATGACCGCGCTCAGTTGGATGGCTTTAAGGGTCACTCTTATATTTGGGGCGTTGCAGGTGTGGAAATACCGGTCACAGACTTAAGAAAGTCAATTGAATGGTATACATCGGTTTTTGGCTTGAGGCTGCTGGACGAGCCGTCCGGGAACGGCGAGTCCGCCATGCTTTATCTGAATGAAGGGGGACGGTTGAGCGGACCCTATATATATCTGGTCGAGACGGAAGACGAACGCCGCTTGGCCTTCCGCCAATCGGATACCAAGGTCGTACACAGTGTTATTGATTTCTGCACGGATCATGTCGAGTCCATGCTGGAGCAGCTCCGGGGACGGGGCATCCAGATGAATGGCATTAGCGGCTTTTATGATCCTGAGGGCAACTCGCTGGCGATTTGCAGCATGTGAGACTTGGCTAGCGACGCGTCGCTGCAGGCAAGAAATATGTTCAAATAAAGCGGTGTGCTGATGTGGCGCACTGCTTCTTTTTTTTTGCAGATATCTTCTTTGGCGATTAGCTGCAATCGGGAGTTCCATTCGGGATAAGAATAGCGATGCAGGCTAGCCAGTACGGACTTGCCGACACGATTCGACAACGCAAAGTCTGGTACCCATTCAGCCGTAGAGCAAGATCACCCAGATATTTGTCAGAAATGGCCATCGTTTCCTTGGCTTGTCTGTATCTCCAGCACTTGTTCCGATATACTAGTATAAAAACAATGGAGATCGATAACATGTCTAATCTGCCTAATTGTCCTAAATGTAATTCACAGTATACCTATGAGGACGGTCATCTGTTCGTCTGTCCGGAATGCGCGCATGAATGGTCACTGACAGCGGAAGAGGAGCATGCTGAAGAGCAACGGATGATTAAAGATGCGAACGGCAATGTATTGAATGATGGAGATACCGTATCGGTCATCAAGGATTTGAAGGTGAAGGGAAGCTCGTCGGTGATCAAGATCGGTACGAAAGTCAAAAATATCCGCTTGATCGAAGGGGATCACGATATCGACTGCAAGATCGACGGGTTTGGCGCGATGCAGCTGAAATCGGAATTTGTGAAGAAAATATAGGAAAAGGTAAGGCCAAATAGGGTACAATAAGATTGGATTGTGAAAGGGGAGTATCTGTAGTGGCTAAAGAAGAATTGATTTTGACGCCGGAAGGCTTGGCAAAGATTGAAGAAGAATTGTTGGAGCTGAAGACAGTCAAGCGCAAGGAGCTTTCGGAGCGCCTGAAGGTTGCGATCAGCTATGGCGATTTGAAAGAAAATAGCGAATACCATTCTGCCAAGGACGATCAGGCATTCATGGAGACGAGAATCCTGCAGCTGGAGAGAATGCGGAAGATTGCACGCGTTGTAGATGCCAGCAGCTTAAGCAGTAATCAGGTGAGCATTGGCTCCATGGTTATTTTGAACGACATCGAATTTAACGAGAAAATCGAGTACCGTGTAGTCGGTCCTGCGGAGGCGGATGTCACGGACAACAAGATTTCCTATGAAAGTCCGCTCGGCAAAGAGCTGATGGGCAAAAAAGTCGGCGATACCATCAATGTCGATGCACCTATGGGCATCATCAAGTATGAGCTGCTGGAGATTAAAGCAGTCTAAGTGATAGCAACAACAACAGCATTACAGAAGCGGGACAGGTCATTGGACCTGTCTTTTTTTTATGTTCCTTCAAAAATGGTGAAGCATCGCGGTGTAGGATTCATTCAGGTATCTGCTTGCGGGCAGCATGCCAAGCGTGGCTAAGCTGATGCCTGCATCGTTCCAATCCGAGATTCGATTAAGCAGCAAGGCTTTGCAGCGGTCGGCAGAGCGCGTCTCCGTAATGGCGGAAGGGAATCTGATCCGGCTGACCGTATTGGGCGACCGTCTGAAGCTGCTCGCGAAGACGGCAGAGGTCGGGGATGTCGAGGATGAAGTGCAGCTGGCTTCCGTTCATGGAGAGGTATTTTCGGTAGCGCTGAATGGATCATTCCTGACGGAAATTATGCGGTGCATTCATAGTGAGCAAGTCAGCTTACAGCTGACGGGAAGCCGGGGTCCGGTTATGATTGTTCCAATTCGGGAGCAAAGGGATGCGTTGTATTTGCTGACGCCTGTACTCACTTCTACGGGTTTCTGATCTGAATCTGTGTCAACATGGTTCGCAATGGCTGGGGGAGCCTCGGCTGTCTTCGGCACAAACGATCACTATGATATGGCGTAAAGGATGATGAATATCGCAATTCAACACTTGTTGCGAGTGAAAAAATGTAAAGCTATAATAGCATAAAGAAGAAATTGGATGGGCAGAGAGGGTTCGAGTAGAATGGAACCAAAAAAAAGATACAAGCAAGAATTGAGCGATCTGAAACAGCATCGCGAAAACGTCATATTGGAGACGGCAGAGCGCGTATTTACCGAGAACGGCATCGAGCAGACGACGATGCACCATATTGCGAAGGAAGCAAGCATCGGCATCGCGACGTTATTCCGGTATTTTCCTAAGAAAGAGAAGCTGATCGTAGCCGTCGCAACGAAAATGATCGAAGAGGTATTCCTTGAATTCCAGACGATTAGCGAGATGGATAAAACCTGTCTGGAGAAGATGGATTTGTTATTTGACTACTTTATGGCGCCGCTTCCGAATCACCGCGACAGCAACATCAAGTTTCTCGAAGACTTTGAGAACTATGCCGCCCATTCGGATGAGCCGTTGGAAGACATAGACGAGTTCAATCGTCTGTATCGGCGGGTATCGCTGATGTTCTCGCGCATTATTCAAGACGGCCAAGAGGACGGCTCCTTGCGCGGCGATATCTCGGTGCGCGAGACGCTGACGACAGTCATTAACGCATTCGCGATCTTCTCGCGGAAGTTGTCTCTGCAACGCAATATTTTACGGCTGGAGTCGGATTTGGAGCCGGAGAAACAGCTTGCGGTTCTCAAGCATATTTTGATGGATTATTTGAAAGCATAGAATCGTCGTCTGGCTCATCAACCGGTGGTGCCTCGTACAGGCAATGGCATCATGCACGCTTTAGTCCGCTCAATTGCCGAACTTTTGCTGATTTGCTATAATCGGGATGGCCTAACAAGCACACGCATGAACGACACAACTTCAAGCGAATGCCCTTGCGGTATTCGCTTTTTTATCATGGGTAAAGCACTGGCGAAAGGACATGTGAACGAAATGAAAAAACGACTGATAGACATTTTGATGATCATGGTAGGCGCGTTTATTTTTGCGGTTGCGATCAATGTGTTTGTCATCCCGAACGATCTGGGCGAGGGCGGCGTTACCGGCCTGACGATTATCGCTTATTATCAGTTCCAGTGGTCACCCGGCCTGGTCAGCCTGATCATCAATTCATTCCTGCTTATTGTCGGCTATAAATTTTTGGATAAAACGACAACGATCTATACGATCATTGCCGTCTTGTTCAACTCCCTGTTCCTGCATCTGACGGAGAGCTGGACGATCTCCACCCATGACCTGATGATCAATACGATCTTCGGCGGCGTCTTTACCGGCATCGGCATCGGCATCATTATCCGGGTAGGCGGCACAACGGCGGGGACGACGATCCTGGCCAGAATAATGAACAAGTATTTGGACTGGAATATCAGTTATGCGCTTCTGTTCTTTGATCTAATCGTTGTGCTTCTTTCGTATTTCATTATCGGCATTCAGGGCATGCTGTTCACGATTGTCATGTTGTATGTAGGCACGAAAGTAATGGACTTTATTATTGAAGGCTTGAACTCGCAGAAGGCAGTTATGATCGTCTCCAACGAACAGAAGCTGATTGCGGAGAGAGTCAACAAGGTGATGGACCGCGGGGTAACGGTATTTTACGGCAAAGGCAATTACACCAATACACCGAAGGATATTCTGTACATCGTCATCACCAAACCCGAGGTCAGCATGCTGAAAAAAATCGTGAAGTCGGTCGACAAAAATGCGTTTATAACGATTCACGATGTGCGCAACGTATTCGGCGAGGGATTTGTCGATATATCGAAATAACATGCGTTAGCAATAACAGTGGAATCAAAAACGCCGTCCCATACAGGGGCGGCGTTTTCAGTTTACGAACGAGCCAGCTCTTTGCGCACGATTGGCACAACCTTTGTGCCAAGCAGCTCGATAGAGCGCAGAACTTCGCGATGCGGCATGGAGCCGATGTCGACATGGTGGAAGAAGCGGGTAAGGCCAAGGTTCTTATGAAGCAATAGGATCTTCTCCGCTACATATTCCGGGTCGCCGACATACAGGGAGCCTCTTAAGCTGCGTGCGGCATCGAATGCCTCGCGGTCATAATGCGGCCAGCCCCTCTCACGGCCGATTGTGTTCATTTGGGCTTGAGTGTATGGGAAGAAGGAATTCGCTGCTTCCTCGGTCGTATCGGCGATAAAACCATGTGAGTGTGTCGCGATCTGCAGCTTCCGCGGATCATGCCCGGCTTTGATTGCCGCTTGCTTATACAGGTTCACCAGCGGGGCGAATCGCTCTGGCATGCCTCCGATAATGGCGAACACGACTGGCAAGCCCAATGTGCCGGCGCGGACGGCCGATTCCGGGTTGCCGCCTGTTCCGATCCAGACCGGGAGCGGCTCCTGAACGGAGCGCGGATAGACACCGCGATTGTTAATGGCAGGGCGGTGGCCTCCGCGCCAGGTGACATTCTCGGATTTGCGTACGGAAAGAAGCAGCTCCAGCTTCTCCTCGAACAATTCGTCATAATCGTCCAGGCTTTGGCCGAAGAGCGGGAAGGATTCGATGAACGATCCCCGTCCAGCCATAATTTCCGCCCGTCCGTTCGAGATGCCGTCCAGCGTGGAGAAGGCTTGGTATACGCGAACAGGATCATCCGAAGACAAGACCGTTACGGCACTGGAGAGCCGGATGTTCTTCGTGCGGGATGCTGCCGCTGCAAGCAAGACGGCCGGAGCGCTGGCCGCATAGTCTGCGCGGTGATGCTCGCCTACGGCATATACGTCAAGGCCGACTTGATCGGCAAGGACAATCTCTTCTATCCCATTGCGCAGCCGCTCCGCATGACTGATCTTCTCGCCTGTGACCGGGTGCGGCGTTGCTTCCATAAACGTACTGATTCCAATTTCCATGCTAATCGACGCCTCCTTTGTTTTTATACATATTACTATAAAAATGAATGTAAATCAATTATAGTAAGTTAATAAGCTGACTCTTCCTTATTGTGGCATAGAACAGTCCGCATTACACGGTCCTAACCATTCGCTTTGCACATTATTGCCGCCGCCATCGTCTTCTATATCGCATCTACACAAGTCCAAGGTAGAATGGAGGTATCTCTATGCTTAATGGAGGATGGACATGAAAACAATCGCAGTGGTTGATGATGAGCATAAAATACGCGACGTGATCGTTTCTTATTTGGCCCAAGGGGGCTTCCGGTGTGTAGAAGCGGGAACGGGGCGGGAGGCCTTGCGGATCGTCGAAGAGCAGCCGCCCGACCTGATTATTCTGGATCTGATGCTGCCGGATATGGACGGGGAATCGGTGTGCGAGGCGATACGCCGGATTCATTCCATCCCGATTCTGATGCTGACCGCCAAGGCCTCAGGGAATAACCGGATCAGGGGCTTATCGCTTGGAGCGGACGATTATGTGGTGAAGCCGTTCGATCCTCGCGAGGTCGTGGCTCGCGTGCGCGCGATCTTGCGCCGTACGGATGATGGCCAGCTGCTGGCCGACCGCATGGTATTCCATGGCGGCCATCTGGTGATCGATTCGCTCAAGCATGATGTATATTGCGGCGGCGAAGCGGTAAGCTTGACGCCGAATGAATACAAGCTGCTGCTTGCACTGGCGAAGCATCCGCAGCGGCGCTTCACACGCGAAGAGCTGGTGGAGAAAGTGCTGGGGTATGAATTCGAAGGAGATATTCGTACGATCGATCAGCATGTCAAAAATATCCGGTCCAAAATCGAACCCGACCCCAAGTCGCCGGTCTACATTGTCACGGTATATGGAGCTGGATACCGGTTTGCGGGGGGAGAGCTATGAAGCGGCGTCTTCATCTGCGGCTGGCACTCGTTATCATCGCACTGGCTGCGGGCATTGTCGCGATCGCGACGATCAGCATCGTGCTGGAGACGCACTATCACTTCACGATGTACCAGGAGCAGCACGAAGCGTCGGGCATGGATGGAAATGCCGGCGCGCTCGCCTATCATTTGGAGCAGGCACTCATTCAGACGATACTCTGGACGGGCCTCGGTTCCATTACGCTGGCTGTTATTCTGGGCTTCTATGTCGCGCGGCGCATCTCCGAGCCGCTTGTTCATATGAAGCGAATTGCGGAGAGGATGTCGAGCGGACAGTGGCATTCGCGTGTGCATGTGAAGGGCGAGGACGAGCTGGCGCAGCTTGGCGCCTCGTTGAATTCGCTTGCCGATCAGCTTCGCCAGCAGGAGCAGCTTCGGGTGACGATGACCGAGGATATCGCCCATGAGCTGCGTACGCCGCTGGCGACGCTTAAGAGCCATATGCGGGCGATGGAGGACGGCATTTGGGCTCCGACACCGGAGCGTATCCATGCTTGTTGTGAAGAGATTGAGCGGCTGGCGGAGCTGGTGGCGGAACTGGAGGACTTGACGCATGTGGAGTCTCCCACCTTCCAATTGGATCGCAGGATGGCCTCGCTAGAAGAGGTAATCCGGCGGGCAGGCGATCTTGTGTATGCAGCATTCAGGGAAAAGGGCGTTGACTTCATTTGCCGGACAGACCCGGGGCTTCAATTGGCTATGGACCCGAACCGCATGATGCAAATTATGGTGAATCTGCTTAGCAACGCGCTGAAGCATACCCCGCAAGGGGGCGCCGTTTACGTAGAAGCGGTCGACGAGGGGGCGCAAGTCAGCCTGCTGGTGAAGGATACCGGAAGCGGAATCCCGGCAGAGGAGCTGCCCTATATCTTCGAGCGGTTCTACCGTGCGGAGAAATCCCGCAGTCGCCGAACCGGGGGCAGCGGTCTCGGACTTACAATCGTCAAACAGCTGGTGACGGCGCATGGCGGTACCCTATATGCGGAAAGCGGCGAGGCAGGCACTTCGATGTATATCAAGCTTCCGAAGCAGCTGTAGATGATCTACACAAGATCTTCAAAACCTCGATCTATACTTATCCTAACCGGCGGAGGTCTCTATGCCATGGAGTAAGGGAAGGATAGAGAGACGAGACGTTTGGTGATCTTTTTTGGATGCAGGAGGCTTTGGATAATGAAAAATGTAATGAAAGCGGGGATCGTATCCGCCGCGCTTCTAGTGACGCTTACGGGATGCTTCGGCGCGGACAAGCCTGTGGCGGATGCCGGCAGCGCGGAGAATGCGGGGAGGCTATCGGCGTCGTGGATCGCTTCCAAAAATACGACGCGGATCAATGCGGACCACCCTGCGGAAGCGGCGGCTATCGTATCACAGACATTATGGATGGCAACGAAGGACAGTAATCGACCTGGGGGGGTCATTATTGCCGACCCGAAGGATTGGCAGACGGCTCTTGTCAGTGCGAATCTCATTCACCATCCCAACGATGGTCCCGTCTTATTCGCCAATAAGGACAGCGTTCCGGACGTGACGCTGCAGGAGCTGAAGCGTCTTCGTCCCAAAGGAGTGGAGGGCAACGACGGTATTCAAGTTATGCTAGTCGGCAATCTGGATGAGCAAGTAGAGGTTCAAATTAAAGCGCTTGGCTATAAGACGGACAGAATCGCAGGGATCAATGCTCCCGCTATCGCTAAGGCGGTGGATGCCTACTATGCTGACTTGACGAAGGAGCTGCCGCAATCCGTAATTGTGGGATCGATGGATAGCGCTGAGTACACCATGCCGGCAGTCAATTGGATTGCCCATATGCCGGAGCCGCTGCTGTATGTCCGGAAGGACGAGATTCCCCAAGAAACGATCGAAGCGTTAAGCGCGCGCGGCGGACAAGCAAATATCTATATTCTGGGACCGGAAGCAGCCGTATCGGCCAAAGTCGAAGAGCAGCTGGGCCAATATGGAAAGGTTGTCCGCATTGCCGGGGATGATCCTTACGAGAACGCAGTAGCGTTCGCGAAGTACAAGGACGCAGAGACGGGCTTCGGCTGGGGCATTGACTCGCCAGGCCATAACTTCTCCTTCGTGCCGAAGGCTTCGCCGGAGCTGGCTCTTGCAGCCGCCCCTTTCTCTCATCTGGGCAAGCATGCGCCTTTGCTCTGGACCGATAAGAAGGGCATGCCGGACTCCGTCATGGCCTATGTCATGTCCGTTCAGCCGAAGTACAAGAACTCTCCGGTTGAAGGTCCTTACAATCACGCTTGGCTCACAGGCTCGACAGACGAGCTGTCTGAAGCAGCGCAAGGTGAGATTGACGCTATGCTGGAGATAGTCTCGGAGTCGGGTGCTGGACATGGAGCACATGGCGGCGGAACGGCAGATGGAGAGCAGTCTTCATCTGGTGAAGACGAAAATGAAGGCGGGGGCGGAAGCTCCCATCATTAACCCGGCAGAGAAGCCTCTATTCCACGGTAATCGCGGAGTAGAGGCTTCTTTTTGTACTGTTGGGGTGCCTTGCACCAAGCTTATTCTCCCCGACACTGCCGCCGCCAACGGCGTGCTGCTGCTTCGTGCCCGGGGCTGTCAATCGCGGAGTTAGTACCGGTCGCACTGCAGCTGCCTGCGCCTCCCGCAACTTGAGTGGCGGATGCATGAATCCTGGCCTCTGGCCCGGCGTCTTACATGCGCGTCGGCGCTGGCAGGCCGAGTGCATCCAACGCCTCGCCCATCGTCTGCCGGAACAAGGAGACGAGCCATAGGCGGTAAGTCCTCGTATCCTCATCGGCCTTCAGAATCGGACAGGCCGCATAGAAATTATTGAACAGGGAGGCCAGCTCGTAGGCGTAGTTGCAGACGATCGTCGGAGACAGCTCCCGGGCGGCGGCATGCAGCGTATCCTGCCAAGAAGCGATATGGCGGATCAAAGCCAGCTCCGCATTCTCCTTCGGCTGCGCTTCTGCCGGAAAGACGGGGCCGCTGCTGCCGTTCGCTGCCGTCTTGGCCATAATGTTCGCCGCGCGGGCGTAGGCGTACATGAGATATACGCCGGTATTGCCGGTTACCTCGGTCGCTTGCTGAAGATCGAATACAACCTCCGTCGATAAGGCGAAGCGAAGAAGGTAATAACGGATGGCTGCGGCTCCGATCATGCGGCTGGACAATCCGGTCGCGTCCGAGCGCTTCTCATCAATGATGCCTTCCATCCGGTCCAGCAGGTCGGCGATCTTGATGCCTACGCCTTGTCTGCCGGACATGGCATAGGAGGATTTGCCGGATGAAACATCGATCCCAAGCTCTTCCGCAGCGGCGGGGCTCAGCGACACAACCCCATAGCTGACATGGCGAAGCTTATCTGCTTGCTCGGTATATCCCAGCACCTCCAGCGCTTGCTTCACCATTGCCTGCGGATACTGCTGTCTGTAGTCGATGACGTTAATGACGGTTTCGGCTTTGCCGTATGCAGAGGACGTGGTGCCTCCATGATGCGTCGACCATAGTCCATCCGAGAATGGCTGATACGAGAAGTCTTTGTCCAGCAATCCAAACTTCCAGAGATGGTAGGCGATATCCTTGGCTGTATAGGTGAGAATGCCGTTCGAGCGCACCAGCACCTTATCCATTTGATGCTGCTGCTCGGATGCCTCCTCTGTCAGAGTCTCCTCTGTACCAGCCGCCGACTGTCTGAGCACCCAGCAGCCTTCCAGCTTGCCGTACTTCTCCTGCTCGAAGGAGGAAGTATCTTTCAGCAGCTTGAACGCCGCCTCCCAGAATCCTTCCCTTACGATCTGACTTTCCCATACGAGCAAGTCGTAGTCGATGCCGAACGCCGTCATCTCCTCCAGATGCTCGCGCACAATACGCTCAGCGACGAGCAGTCCAATCCAGGACAAGCCATTGCCGCCTTCTTCCAACGCATGAAGGACATTCGTCCGTTCCCCAAGTTTGACGGGATCGGCCGTATACTCCCGGTTGACGCCGGAATAGATATCCCAGCAGAAGTCGCCGAAGCGGGCGTGGTCCTTGTTCAGCGGAACATGAAGCAGTCCAACCACGGTATCGGCAAGCTGATTGCCCAGATCATCGATATAGTTGTGCACTTCCACCTCGCGGCCGGTCTTCTTCAGAATACGGGCAAGCGTATCGCCGATACAGGAATTGCGCAGATGGCCGATATGGGCGGATTTGTTCGGATTGATCGAGGTATGCTCGATAATCGCTTTGCCGCCAGGCGAAGCTGCAGGCGAATGGAACTCGCCGCGGGCCCAGACGTTCCAGTTGATATGCATATTCAAGAAGCCGGGCGGCGCAACTTCGATCAGGCGAGCCAGAGCGGAGAAGTCGGAATTGCTCTCCAGCTTGCTCTTCAGCAGCCCGGCGATATGCAGGGGCGGCTTGCGCAGCGTCTTGGCCAGTTGCATGGCGATATTCGTCGAGTAATCCCCATGCTCCAAGTGCACGGGCTGCTCTACATTAATCTTCAGCTCTCCCGGTCGTTCCGCTCCGCATTCCTCATGCAATTTCAGCACAGACTCGGCTATGCGCGTTCTCATCCATTCGATTAACATCTTTGCTTCCTCCTTTGGCAAAATAAAAAAACGCCCCGTCTCTTGGAAAAGAGACGAAGGCGTATGCATTCGCGGTACCACTCTTGTTGCTGAACGCAACGTTCAGCCACTCTAACGGATAACGGCCGCAGCCGAGACTTCCTACTCTGAAGGTTCAGAAGCCTATCTCATGGGTCCGCTTCGCTGCTGCATCCGTACCGGCTCCCACTCTCCCGGCTCGCTTGAACTTCCGCTGGCAGTTACTCTCCCAATCGTCGATTGTTCGATATGTTTACCAATTATAACGATTCGGCAGCAAAACGCAAGCCCCTTATGAATGACGCAAAATAGCTTCAGCTACAGAAGGGAACCAGCGATTCAGCCATTTCAATAGTTTGACCTTGCCGATGGCGATCTCCAGACGGCCGCGCCGGAAATCGCGAAAGAATTGTTCGGCAAGCTGCTCCGGCGATAACTTGCCGCGGCCTCTGCCCTGTGTCATCGCAGTGTCCACAATCGGCGGTATGATCTCGAATACCTGAACAGGTGATTCTCTGAGCTGATCGCGCAGCGACTTGGTGAAAATATGCAGTGCAGCCTTTGTGCCGCAGTAGACGGGTGCCGATTTTTTGGGGACAATCCCGAGTCCTGAGGACACGTTAATAATGGCTGATTGCGGCTGGCGAGCCAGCAGCGGCAGCAACTGATCGATCAGCAGAATAGGGGCGGTCAGATTGATCCCGATCTCTTCCTCGATCAAGTCAGCTTCAACGCCGTTCATAAAGTTGTAATTATGCTGAATGCCCGCATTGTTAATGAGAATATTCAATGTCGGATGCCGCTCATACAGCGCTGCGACCAGTCCCTGAATGGCATCTTTGCTGCGAAGATCGCATGCATACGTCGAGACGGCTGGATACCTATCCTTTAGTGCATCCAGCTTCTGTTTGTTTTGCCCCACGACGATCACCTTATTGCCGTATTGAATGAATTGCTCAGTTAACGCCAATCCGATACCCGAGGCTCCGCCCGTAATCAGGACGGTATGTCCGGTTGCTTGCATCATCACCACTCCTCCTTGCATCACTATAGAGCGGAGGAGAATAAGGCGCATTAACCCAGGTTTATGCGCCTTCGAATTCGGCTGAGCGCCACGGGTGTAATGCCCAGATAAGAGGCGATGTGGTATTGCGGAATCTCGCTTTCAAGATCAACCATTCCTCTATGGGAAGAAAAGGAGGGATTTGGAGTGAGGCATAAAGCTATCTTAATTCGACTTCCATACAAACGGCTCCTTAATCGACGACATTACTCCGCTTCTAGTTAATTCTGCAAGCGATGCGGCAGCTCCTGTAGAATGCCAAGTGCATTTCTCAGGACATTCGCAAGTCTTTTCTCTTATCAGAAGTAACTGGTATATCAATCCTGGAATGGAATTCATTCCATAGTCCTAACTATAGTGTCCAACCACCTCTAAATGGACTAAAAAACAAATTGACAAAATCTTAAAATTTCCTTAATATTAGGACACAATCGTTCTTAATTGAGAACATTGGATCATTCGCTAATCGCTTCCCGTACTTATTCATGCAGGATGATACCATCCGTCAGAAGGAGGTGTTGCGCCTTGGAGAAGAAGGAATGGAAGGTACCGCAGTTGGAAGTGCTGAATGTGAGCATGACAATGAAGAAAAAACCGCATAAGCCCGGCAAAGGATCAGGTTCCGGCTCCGGTTCCAATCCGGGATCCGATCCCAGCATTGGCTTTGGCAGCTAGTAAGCGCATACATATCCGTGAGAAAAGCCCTTATTCCATATTAGCTGGGATGGGGGCTTATTACGTTGACAGGAGGTTCTGATGACGATTGTTGCCCTGACCTACCGATATACGGCCTTTGGCCTGCGCTTCAGAAGCGACATCCCGCCGGCCGAAGCGCAGCATTTGGATGACGACTTGAACACGTCCCTGGACGTAGATGTGACCTATGGCCCATTGGAGGCGCTTTGGTCGGAGCTGGCAGGAGAAGATGAGGCCTATGTCATTCAAGAGAATTTTGTATTGTTCCTCATTGAGAACGTCGCCTACTATCTTGTGCGTGATGGCAATGAGATTATCGTCTCGCCGATCGGAGAGCCCCCGATCGAGAAGCTGCGTCTGTTCTTGGACGGCTACGCGGCATCAGCTCTTCTGCTGCAGAGACGAATACTTCCCCTGCACGGTAGCGCAATAGCCATCCAAGGGCAGGCTTATGCCATCGTAGGTCAGTCCGGCGCAGGCAAGTCGACGCTTACGCGGGCCTTTCTGGAGCGCGGCTACAGCTTTTTGACCGACGATGTCATTCCGGTCTCGATTCCGGGGGACGGCGCAGCGCCTATGGTTATGGCGGCCTTGCCGGAGCAGAAGCTATGGCAGGAGTGTCTGCCTCACTTTGATCTGAATGGAAGCAGCTTGCCTACAATCTATGAACGCGAGGTGCAGCGCGGCGATAGCGTGGCGAGACGTATGAAATATGCGGTAGCGGTCGAGCGGCTTCAGCGCGAAGCCTTGCCGCTTGGCGGTGTTTTCGAGCTTGTGAAGGAGCCCGGCGGAGAGGAGCGGGTATCGCTCCACCCCATACAGAAGGCGGAGAAGTTCCAGGCCTTGCTGCAGCATACCTTCCACCGGGCGATTATTCCGCCGCTTGGCCTATTAGAGTGGCATTTTGGAGCCGTAGCCACTCTTGTGAGGAAGATTCCGGCGTACAGGCTGAAGCGCGCACCAACCCATTTTACGGCACATGAGTTAGTGGATTTAATTGTAGGCTATATAGAGGAGGAGCAGGGCTATGATCGCGGCATTAACAATGGACAGTCTCGTTAGTCAGGCAGAGGATCATCTGGCATCAGATGTGGACGGGGAGAAGGTGCTGCTGCATACGGGTACGTATGCTTATTACAACCTGGGGGATATCGGAGGCGATATTTGGTCCCGGCTGGAAGGGGCAGCGACGGTCCGGCAAGTAGTGGATGCGCTGTTGATCGATTATGCGGTTGAGCGTCCCGAGTGCGAGCGGCGGGTGCTGGACTTTCTGGAGCAGCTGTACCGGGAAGGGCTGATTCGGGTTGAGGCGTAAGGATGCTTGGGCAGGTCGCCGCGACAAGGGAGGCAAGCGGCGATGAGAGCGATCGCTTATTTCATGAAGGATATGCTTCGTTTTGCCGGCAGGAGGCTCGTGTTCAATTTCGCTGGCATGCTTGTCATCGGCATGATGCAATCGGCAGGCATTCTGCTGATCATTCCACTGCTTGGCTTAACAGGCCTCATCGAGCTGAAAGCGGATGACTATGGCTACTTGGCCGGCTTGCTGGAATGGTTCAAGCTCATACCGTTCATGCAAAGCCTGGCTGCTATTCTAGCGCTGTACGTGCTTATCCTTGTAGGGCAAAGCTTCATCGGCCGGCATCAAGCGATTGTGGACAAGAAAATTCAGCAGGGCTATCTCCGCAAGCTTCGCGAGGAAACGTACGGCAATCTGCTGCGGGCCGACTGGGCGTTCTATCTGCGCAACCGCAACGCCGATTTGGTTAAAATGCTGACGATTGAGATCGCACAGGTGAAAAAAGGCATTGGATTATCGCTCGACTTCATCTCCGCGCTTATCTTTGCAGCTGTAAAGATCGGCTTGGCTGTCGCGCTTTCTCCTATCATTACACTTGCAGTGTTGTTGAGCGGGGCCATTTTGCTGCTTTTCTCCCGGTATTTCACCCGCAAAGCCAAGCAATTCGGCCAAGACAATCTGGAGCTGTCGAAAATCTATCAAGCCGGCGTAACCGATCATCTTGGCGGCATGAAGGATATTAAGAGCAACACGCTGGAGCGGGCGCATGTCCACTGGATGAACGCCCTGCTTCTGAAGGTCGAGCATAATGCGGTAGCTTATACGAAAATGAAAACAAATTCCCAATTCATATATAGCGCTGTGTCGGCTATTCTGCTGGCGGTGCTCGTCTATGTGCTGGTCAGCTTGTTTCATTCGCAGCCTGCGCAGCTGCTGCTTATTATCGTTATTTTTTCCCGCTTGTGGCCGGTCGTCTCGAGCATGCAGTCCAGTCTGGAGAGTGTAGCTGCGCTAGTCCCGTCACTTGAGGCGCTGATCGAGATGCAGCAGGAGTGCGCAGAATCGCAGGAGTTGAGAAGCGGGAGCCTTGCGGGCGGCGGAGCGCTGGAGCTGCGGCATGGACTGGAGCTGCGCGGCGTCAGCTTCCGCTACCGGGAGAATGGCGAGTATCCGTATGCGCTGAGCAACATCCATGTGCATATCCCGGCCGGGAAAATGACGGCAATTGCCGGACCCTCGGGCGCGAGGAAGAGCACTCTCGTCGATATGCTTCTGGGATTGCATAAGCCGGCGAGCGGTGAAGTGCTGGTCGACGGCCAGCCGCTCGGCGAGCATAATTTGCTGCCGCTTAGGCGTTCAGTCAGCTATGTGTCGCAGGATCCATTCCTATTCCACGCCTCGCTGCGTGACAACCTGATACTGATGAACGAGAGTGCGACGGAAGCGGAGCTGTGGGAAGCGCTGGAGCTGGCGGCGGCGGGCGACTTGGCTAAGGGACTGCCCGAGGGTCTGGACACGATTATTGGCGATCGCGGCGTCCGCCTGTCCGGGGGAGAGCGGCAGCGAATCGTGCTGGCGCGGGCGCTATTGCGGAAGCCTACTATTCTCATATTGGACGAGGCGACAAGCGCGCTGGATACTGTGACGGAGAGGCGCGTGAAGGAGACGCTGGACGGTCTGAAGGGCACAATGACCATCATAGTGATCGCACACCGGCTGTCTACGATTCAGCATGCGGAGCAAGTCATTGTGCTTGATCAAGGAGAAATTGTGCAGCGCGGCGGCTATGACGATTTGGCAGGCGATGGGAACAGGTTATTCGGCAGGATGGTTGGACATTCAACCGGCTGAGCAGGACGTTAGTCAATTAGCACTAGATGATCCCCCACATGGGGGATTTTTTACTTAATAGAAAAAAAGTAGTATTTAGTTGATAGACGCGAATCCGGTCGGAATAGTAAAATTGGCATAGATGAACGAGGGGGTAGCAAGTCATGGATATCAGCTTTTCCGTATGCGCTACCGAAGTATACCAGACCAAGTACCTGGATTTTATGTTGAGGCATTATGAAAATCTGAACATGCCGTATCCGTTCATCGTTACTTTTGGCTTTATCGCAAGTCCCGTCCTGCTGGGAAGGGAAGCGATTCTATGCCTGGATGAGGAGAACGAAATAGTCGGGGCGCTTGGCTATATTCATGGAACTGGCGAGAAGCAATACGAGGATGAGCATGTCGTACAGATTCAGGCTGTCTATCTGGGTATGGCTTATAGAGGAACAAGGCTGTTCCTGCAAGGACTGCAGTTTCTCCTTCATCATTTGAAGCATCAACCCGTCAGTGTAACAGAGCTGGTGTTTTGGACAGGGCAGGAGCCTTACATCAACCGCCTGGCGGCCAAGTTCGCCGGACTGGAGTCGGTGACCGAGTCGGAATTCGGCAGGCTATCGGCCTATAGGGCCCCGGTGCCTGATTTGGAGGCCTACTTGCAGAAGTTTCGGCCTATGACACTCGCTTAAGACAGTATAGATTCAGGAGGACGACTGATGATTCGAGCGGAGATCAAGCTTTGTGAGCGCGATTCCGATTATGCCAGGTTCGCAGGCTTCTATATCGTGCATAGGCGGCAGTTTCGCCGCAATTATACGATCGATTCGGCGTCGGCTCATATTCTGATGACTCTGCCATCCTGTCATATCTTATTGGTTGAGAATGGCACAGGCGATTTGATCGGATTTACTCAATATTATTATGAAGCAGATACGGACACGGCGTTTATCGAATCAGCTATCCTGTTGGAAGAATACCGCAGCAGCCGGGTGTTCTTCGAGGGATTTCGCGACATGGTCCGTTTTGTGTGCCGGGATTACCCGTCCGTACGCCGCTTTCGCTTTCACGTGCTAGCCGAGAACCGGTACTTGAATCGGCTGTACAGGAAGTTTGCCGATCCGGCGGGAGAGAGAGAAAGCTATGACGAGCCGGAGCTGATTTATATTTCGGAGTTGTACAGGCTAAAGGCCTATTTGAGATTGGAATAGACCGGCAGCCCATTATTCTTGAAGGAGGTGAAAACAATGGTACCAACATTTGGTTTTAATAAGGAAATCGTGAAGGGCAGCGGCTTTGGCCGTATCGACGTTCTGAACGTTCTGAAAGCGAACGAGCAAGTTAGAACTTCCGCAGCTTCCAGCAAGTAAGAGGCTGAGCTTGCCCGATAGGGCCAGGCCGCAATTAAACAGGCAAGAGCATTTGTTGCGGAATGCTCTTGCCTGTTTTTTTGCGTTGGCGCCAATAGGTCTTCCGGCTATGAATTTGAGCCTTGAGTGCCTGAAAGATGCTCCAGCAATCCTTGCAGGATGGCCCCAAGTCCGGAAGGATTGCTCAGCATGGGCAGATGGCCGGCTTGCAGCTCTATAACGTGATCGGCGGCAAGATTAGCGGCCATACGGTCTTGGAACACCGGGGTGAACTCTTGATCCTTCATCAACTTGATATAGAACTTCGGAATAGCCGGAATAGGCGCATCCGTCCGATCGAAGTATAAACGCTTGGCCTCAGGCACAAAACTGTTCACGACAGCGTCGGATTGCGAACGGGGTAGATCATTGCATAACCCGGAGCGAATGGCCGAACCCGGAGGCTTGGTGCCAGCCAGTTTCATGACAGCCGCAAAAGCCATCCGTTTGAGAAAGGGCAGCGAGGAGAGGAATGATCCTCCGTCGCGCGGGATAGCGGCGCTGACCGCGACGAGCCCGACCACCCGGTCTTTCAAGTCCTCTGCCAGCCGCAGCGCAATCGATCCCCCGATGGAATGGGCGACGATTATGAACTTACGGACAGGCCAGCTCTCAATTTGACGTGTGGCCTCCGCGCAATAATCCAGGAAGGTGAGCTTGCAGCGCACTTCATCCGTACCGCTTCTCAGGGGCAGATCAATGAACAGGCTGGGGGCTTCTATATACTGCGAAGTCTTTTGCCATATTTCTCCTTTTAATCCTGCTCCATGAATACATACAACTCCGATACGTTCATTCATAGCTTTCATGCTTTTTGCGTTCATATCATCACCCTTTGGACTAGTATTCTATCTTTCCTATGACTTCATCCTAACCTATAAACAAGACAAATCCTGTCTTATTTATATGGTATGATCGAATGAATCAAGAAAGGGTGGAGCTCATGCAGAAATCGCAGCGCCTGATCCAGATGATTATGATGATTAATGCCAGGCGATCGTTTACGGTGCGAGAGCTTGCCGACGAATTTGGCCTATCTATGCGGACGATTACGAGAGATTTGCAGGAATTAAGCGAGCTTGGCATTCCCATCTATTCGGTTCAAGGCCGGGGAGGCGGCTACAGGCTGCTCCGGGAGCGGCTGCTTCCGCCGATCAGCTTCACGGAAGGCGAAGCGGTGGCGCTTTTTTTTGCCTGCCACTCGCTGCAATTTCTGGGATCGCTTCCGTTCGGGGAAGGGGCGGATTCCGCGCTCCATAAGTTCTATCATTATTTGCCCGCTGATATGAGGGAGAAGATCGATACGATGAAAGAAAGGATCATGATCTGGAGTCCGAAGCGGCCGATGTCGGAGGCTGTGCTGCGTATGCTGCTGCTGAGTATCATGGAGCGAAAGATCGTTACCATTCGCTATCGGTCAGAGTCGGGGGAGTCGGTACGCGATATCCAGGTCATCGGGTTATATGCCAGCTCCGGCTATTGGTATTGTCCCGCCTATTGCATGCAGCGCAAGGAGATCAGGCAGTTCCGGGCGGATCGTATCCTCTCGGCTGAATGGAACGAGGATGTGCCGTATGTGGATGAGATTGCACAGCTGACGCTGCAGGACAAACCTGATAAGAGCAGCCTTGCGCATGTTGAACTACGTGTGTCTTTGACAGCAAGAGGGGCGTGGGAGTTGGAGGCCAATCCTCGTTTCTCTCCTTACATGGAGCGCTTCGAGAACGGGAGCGGCAAGGCGGTCATTCCGATTCCGCAGGAGGATATTCCTTTCTACGGGGACCTCCTATGGTCGCTAGGAGCGGAGGCTGTAGTGGAAGGCCCGGAGGAGGCGATTGTCTATATAAGGAGCAAGATTCAGGCTATGCTGCCCCATTATGACAAATAAGAGGAAAATGATCCCTCTATTCAGAATAGAATGAGGCATAACGTTGCAGGTACAGTACGGAACTCTGAGGAGTTGAGCGTAATTGGGGACATATGCCGAATATAAGGAAGCTTTTGCTGGCTTGACGCTGCCGTTCGCTTTTGTAGATGTCGATAGGCTGGAAGAGAATATCGCAGCTATCACCCATGCGGCAGGAGGCAAGCATATCCGGATTGCAAGCAAATCGATTCGGTCGGTTGGCATGCTCAACAAGATACTGGAGGCGCATCCGGGCTACCGCGGGGTTATGTGCTATACGGCAGCGGAGGCGGTGTTTCTGGCGGCCCAGGGGCTGGATGACTTGCTGATCGGCTATCCGCAAGGAATGTCCTCTTCCATAGATCGGTTGCTCGATTGGATAGCGGATGGCCGAACCATCTCCTTTATGGTGGATTGCGTAGAGCATGTCGCGGAGCTTGAGCGCCGTGCCAAGGAGCGGGGCGTTATCGTGCCGTTATGTCTGGATCTTGATCTGTCGGTATCATATCCAGGCTTGCGCTTCGGTGTATGGCGTTCTCCTCTATCGACATGGGCGCACATGAAGCCGGTTGCGGAACGGATCACCCAATCCGCGTGGCTCATACTGGACGGATTAATGGGCTACGAAGCCCAGATCGCGGGCGTAGGCGACAATGCGCCGGGAACGGCCATGCGCAACGGACTCATTCGATGGCTGAAGAAGCGTGCCATAACCGAGGTTTCGCGCAGACGGGAGGAAGCTGTGCGCGGCATTGAGGAGCTGGGCGTCAAGCTGCGATTCGTCAACGCCGGAGGCACTGGCAGCCTGGACAGCTCGGGCCAAGAGCCGTGGGTGACGGAGCTTACGGCGGGATCTGGCTTTTATTCGCCGGGGTTGTTCGACAACTATAAGTCGTTCCGTTATCAGCCCGCTGCGGGCTATGCCATAGAAATCGTGCGCCGGCCGAGCGAAGATATTGTCACTTGCCTTGGAGGAGGTTATACCGCGTCCGGGGCAGCCGGGGCTGACAAGCTGCCGAAGCCGTATTTGCCGGAAGGACTGTCCTTGCTGCCGCTGGAAGGTGCGGGCGAGGTGCAGACGCCGCTGCGATGTCCCAAGAGTGTGCGGCTTGGGATTGGCGATCCGGTGTTCTTCCGCCATGCAAAGGCGGGCGAGCTGTGCGAGCGATTCCCGGTGCTGTACGCGGTATCGAAAGGGGAGCTGGTTGGGCAATACGTAACCTATCGGGGGATGGGGGAGTGTTTCTTATGAAGCGGAATGCTGCAGGCTGGTCTAATTGGTCGGGCTCGGTGAAGGCGTCGCCGCGCGAGGTGCTGCTGCCCGTCTCTATCGACGAGGTGACAACGGCGGTCCTCCGCTGCAGACAGGAAGGAAGGCGGCTGCGTGTGGTCGGATCTGGCCATTCTTTCACGGCGGTTGCCGCCAGCGATGATATGCTCATCTCGCTCGATCAGCTGCAAGGCATTGTAGAGGTGAATCCTGAAGCGGGCACCGCAACGGTATGGGCCGGCACCAAGCTTAAGCGGCTGGGCGAAGAGCTGTTCGGACATGGGCTCGCGCAAGAAAATTTGGGCGATATCGACGTACAGTCCATCGCCGGGGCGATTAGCACAGGCACGCATGGCACCGGACGCGGGCTGGGCACCATCTCGACCCAAGTCGTTGGCGTGACGGTTGTAACGGGGCAAGGCGAGGTTCTGGCTTGTACGGCGGAGTCCCACCCGGAATGGTTCAAGGCGCTGCAGGTATCGCTTGGCGCACTGGGCATTATCGTGCAAGTGACGCTTAGACTGAGACCGGCTTATAAGCTGGAATATGTGAGCAGCCGCATGCCCCTGACACAATGCCTGCAAGAGTCGGTCCGTCTCGCCGAAGAGAATCGCCACTTCGAGTTTTATTGGTTCCCCTACGCCGACCCTTGTCAGATCAAGCGGATGAATGAGACAGACATGCCTCCATCTAACCGCAAAGTAAGAGATTACATAGGCGATGTTGTCGTCGAGAATGCCGTATTCGGATTGTTGTCCGGCATATGCCGCAGAGTGCCAAAGTCGAGCGCCGTGATCAGCAGGCTGTCCGCTTCGCAGGTGCCGGTCGGACGGAAGGTGCAGTACAGCCATAAGCTGTTCGCTACGGCGCGGCTCGTCCGGTTCAATGAGATGGAATACAACCTTCCCGCTGAAGCGATGGTTCCGGCAATAGAAGAGATGCGGGAGACGATGGCCCGCATGAAGTTCCGCGTCCACTTTCCCGTGGAATGCCGTTATGTCCGGGGCGACGATATCTGGCTGAGTCCGTCTTACGGCAGGGATTCCGCTTATATCGCTGTACATATGTATAAGGGAATGCCGTATGAGGCGTATTTTGCAACGATGGAGGAGATCTTTCTTCGTTATGGAGGAAGGCCGCATTGGGGCAAGCTGCATACGCTGAATAGCGGACGCCTCAAAGAGCGGTATCCGATGTGGGAGGCCTTCCACAGGGTGAGGACAAACCTTGACCCGGATCGAATCCTTCTGAATCCCTATATCGAAAAGCTGTTCGATGCATAACTTATTTACATAAAACATCGCATCACTCTACCCGCTAGCTAAGGAATACGATGTTATTTATAGCAGCCGATTGAGTGCGAGGTGCTTTTGGAATACGGAAGCAAGCGTTGATAATCGTTATTACGGTGAATGAGCCGCGAGCGTTCATGACAGAAGGGGTGCGGTATCTACGACAACCGGACTCACTTGTAAGAAAACGCTTTAAATAGATCTGTTCCAGCTCCGGGCCATTCTGTATACTGAGCATAGTTATACGATCGAACGATGTATAGAGGCTTAGGAGGAGATCTTCTCATGTCCAGATGGTTGCTTGGGTTAATTGTAATGACAGGACTGATTCATCTCGCTACACTGTCGGTCAACAGCGAGCCGCTGCATTGGGTATTCAAGCTGCTTCCCATGACGCTAATCATAACGCTGGCCGTCACGTCCCATCCAGGAAGGACGTCGCGAGTGTACAAGGGGCTTGTTGTCACGGGGCTTATCTTCAGCATTGGCGGGGACGCATTTCTGCTCATGTCCGGCGACAAGTGGTTTACATTAGGGCTAGCTTCCTTCCTTGCAGGCCATCTGTTCTATACAGCTGCCATGCTGACACGTCTGAGAGGTTCACTGCTCGGCTGGCTGGCAGGCATTCCGATCGTCGTGTATTGCATCTGGATGGCTAACAAATTCCATACGATTCTTATCGCCGATGATTCGAAGAGCGGGCTATGGCTTCCGGTTCTGTGCTACATAATCGTCATCGGCTTGATGTTCTGGACGGCAATCCTAAGCGGCAACAGGTATGCCGTCATCGGGGCGCTGCTCTTCGTTATCTCGGATTCTGTGCTGGCGTGGAATAAGTTTGTAGAGGCGGTTCCTTCCGCCGGGCTGTTGATCATGTCGACCTATTTCGCTGCTCAGTTGTTCCTCGCAGGCAGCATCTCCGGCAGCTTGAAGATATGGCGAACCACTGGGCAAGCTCCTCCATTGAACGCGCATTGAAGAGCGGCATAAGACGAAGCCCCCTCCATCGACTGACGGGTAGCTTCGTCTTTGTGCTTTGGATGTGCGCATAACGCTTAAATGCCCAAACGGCGGAACCCAAATATAGAGTTGCGAGAATCGTTTAATTGCTGCCGATACCTGCTGTTTGACGGTTGGAAAGCGGAGCCGGATATGCAAGAGAGCGCACCCTGCCAAACAGCGCCAATGACTCCTGAATCGAATCATGAAGCCAACAAAAAATCGCCTCCGCAAGCCGAGGAGGGCATTGCGGGGTGATCTCACAAGTATCGGCGTTAAGCCTTCGCCTCATATAAGCGGACGATCTCAACGATCGTCTTGACGGCCAGTTCCATATGATCGACCGAGACATATTCGTAGCGGCCGTGATAGTTCATGCCGCCTGTGAAGATATTCGGCGTAGGCAGTCCCTTGAAGGAAAGCTGAGAGCCGTCCGTGCCGCCGCGAATCGGCTCGACGATCGGGGTGATGCCGAGATTGACCATCGCCTCATGCGCGATGTCGACGACTTCTTTCACCGGCTCGATTTTCTCGCCCATGTTGTAATACTGGTCCTTCATCTCCAGTTGAATGCGTCCCTCGCCATATTGGGCTTGCAGCTCTTGTACGATGCTGGACAAGCGTTCCTTGCGTCCATTGAAGAGATCGCGGTTATGGTCGCGGATAATATATCTGAGCGATGCTTGCTCCACATCGCCTTCAAGTGCCATCAGGTGGAAGAAGCCCTCATAGCCTTCCGTATGCTCAGGAGCTTCATTCGCAGGAAGCTTGCTGTTCAACTCGATCGCGATTTTGAGCGCGTTGATCATTTTGTTCTTTGCCGTGCCAGGATGGACGTTTTTGCCCTGAATCGTAATTTTGGCACCGGCGGCGTTGAAGCTTTCATATTGCAGCTCGCCAAGGGGACCGCCATCCATCGTATAAGCGTAGGTAGCGCCGAAGGCATCGACGTCAAAGCGGTGGGCGCCGCGTCCGATCTCTTCGTCTGGCGTGAAGGCCACGCGGATTTTACCGTGCTTGATCTCAGGATGAGCAATCAGATACGCCATAGCCGTCATAATCTCGGTCATGCCCGCCTTGTCATCGGCGCCGAGCAGCGTCGTACCGTCGGTTGTGACGAGGGTATGCCCTTTATAGCCGGGCAGCTCTGGGAATTCCGACGGGGACAGGATGATCCGTTGAGCTTCATTCAGTACAATGTCTCCGCCGTCATAGTTCTCGACAACCTGCGGATTAACGCCTGCCCCGGTCATATCCGTCGCTGTATCGAGATGAGCCATGAAGCCGATTGTCTTTACGTCTTTATCGGTGTTGGCAGGCAGTGTCGCCATCACGTATCCGTTATCGTCAACGGTCACGTCGCTCATGCCGATTGCCTTCAGCTCTTCGACCAGCATGCGGCCAAGCGTCAGCTGGCCTGGCGTGGACGGGCATTGCTCGTTGCTTTCGTTCGACTGGGTGTCGACTTTTACATATGTGAAAAACCGGGAAAGCAGCTCTTGTCTCATCGACATGGTTATTTCATCTCCTATATTCATCTTCAAGCAAAGTATAATATAAAGCAGGGATCAAATGAAAGGCGACCGCTTGACAGTCAGAAAGTGAGGAGCAAGATGATAAACCAGAAGCATGAACGCGCTCTGTACGCTCAAATCGCTCGGAAGCTTAATCCGGAAGGGGAGCTGCGTGAGTACCGAGCATTGACGGGAGGCGTATCAGCCTCGACTACTTATATAGAAGTCGCGGCTAGAGATGGCGCGATAAGCCGTTACGTCGTTCGTCAGCACGGCGAAGCCGATTTGAGAAGAGACGCTGACATTGCCAGGCATGAATTCGAGCTGCTCCAGCTGTTGAAGCAGCATGGCGTTTCTGTTGCGCAGCCTGTGTATTATGATCAATCCAGCGCCATTCTTTCTGGTCCGTACATCGTGGCTGCATACCTAGAAGGCAGCGCCGAGCTGCAGCCCAAGCAAGCTGTGCCGTATGCAGGGCAGTTAGGCAGTCAGTTGGCGGCTATTCATCGAGTGGCGGTCAGCCGCTCGGAGCTTCCTTTTTTGGCTGATATGTACGACGTTATGGCCAATAAGCTGCGTTCCGCACCCGAACAGCTGGATGATTCGTTAAGCGAGGGGATCATTCGCGAAGCGCTCCTTCAAGGATGGCCGAATATGCACCGGAACGAAGATGGTATTCTGCACGGTGATTATTGGCCAGGGAATGTGCTGTGGAAGGACGGCTCCATTGCCGCCGTTCTCGACTGGGAGGACGCTGCGTGGGGCGACCCGCTGTCGGATGTCGGCAATGCCAGGCTGGAGCTGCTCTGGGTATGCGGGGAAGAAGCGATGGAAGCCTTCACGCGGCAATATCAGACGGAGATGCCTCACTTGGCTTACGGAGGCTTGTCCTATTGGGATTTGTGCGCGGCGCTCCGGCCTGCATCTCGCCTATCCAGCTGGGGACTGGAGCCGGAAGTCGAACGCATCATGCGGGAGCGCCATGCCGGCTTCGTCAATCGCGCGCTGGCTAATAGGCATAACGTATAAGAAAGGGGAGACGGTGTGATCCGTCTCCCCTTCGCGCTATGCAAGAGATCATACTTAAGCCTGCTCGCGCATTTTTTTATTCCGGGCGTAAATCATGCCGATCGTCCTCTCGAGATCGGGTTCTCTCAGGCGCAGATCGCGGAGATTGTGCTGCCTCGTAACCAGGCTGACGGCTTCGCCCAGCGAGACGTCGCTTCGGTCGAATTGGTACATGACGAGTTGGCCTGAATGTGCCACAACTTGCTTACGGCATCCTCCACAATAGTGTCATTGCCTCTATACTCTACTTCGAGCAAGGTTCCTCCCCCGTATTGACGGCTGAAAGATTGCAGGCCGCCATCATAGATGATCTGTCCTTCATCAATCATCATAAGACGTTCACAAACTTCCTCAATATCGTCCATATCATGCGTGGTCAGGATTACGGTTGTTTTTTCTCGGCATTCAATTCTTTCAGAAATCGTCTAATATTGGTTTTGGCGATGACATCGAGCCCGATGGTGGGTTCGTCCAGATACAGGATTTTGGGATCATGGAGCAGGGAAGCGGCAAGGTTCGCCCTCATCTTTTGCCTCAGGCTAAGCTGCCGGATCGGCGTCCGATAGAAGCCCTTCATCTCCAGCAGCTCCACCATAAACTCTACATTGCGGCGGAACACGTCAGGCTCAATACGGTACATGCGTTGGAACAGCCGAAACGTATCCTCCATGGGCAGATCCCAGTACAGCTGCGAGCGCTGGCCGAATACGACACCGATATGCATCGCGTTTCTCTTGCGGTCCCGGCTTGGCTCGATTCCATTGGTCAGAATGCGGCCGGAGGTAGGCGTGAGCACACCGGACAGCATCTTGACCGTCGTGGACTTGCCGGCTCCGTTCGGGCCGATGAAGCCGACGAGTTCTCCTTCTTTGATATGGAAGGAAAGATCGGAGACCGCAGTCTTCCACTCATATGCGCGGGAGAACAGGGATTGGGCGGAGGCGAGCCAGCCGCTCTCACGCGGCCGGTTCACCCGATAGGCTTTGGACACGTCATGAACTTCGATCATCGTATAGTCTCCTTTTTAAGAACCTGTGCTGTGATAATGGTTGATTCCCCATCGCCATAGCAGAATTGCACCGGTGAACAACACGGCTCCGACAGCTAGTGTCAAATATTGAAAGACGGGATGAAACAGCAGGAAGTCTTGTTTGTTCAAAAAATATTGCGCCGGATAAAAGTTAATAAAGGCATACGGTACGACCAGTGTCAGCACGATCTGAATCGATGCCGGATAGATGGATACCGGATAACGGATAAAGTCTTTAAAATCATGCAGGAACAACTGGGCAAGGCTTGTATTCCGCACCATCTAGAAGGACGGGATTGCGGTATAGATGAAGGCAGAGGCTTGAATCAGCATGCCGCCAATGAGCGTGGCGAACAAAAAGCATAATCCCATATGCCTAGCGACAGATCCAAATGATAGATGCAGATGCCGATGAACAGCAGCCCGAAGGCGACGTTGGAGAAGTAGGATGCGGTAAACTCGCGGCTCATTAGATAGAGCAGCGGATTCATCGGCTTGGTCAGCAGCTCGTCGAATTCGCCGGACTGAACCTTGGCAGGCAGCTTGGTGAAGGGATGGAAGCAGAAGAAAGCCGCCATCGAATAGGACGTCAGATTCAAGGCGTACAGGAACATAACCTCGTATTGTCCCCAACCGGCAATCGATTCGAAGCGATAGAGCAGCACCCAGATCAAAGCGAATTCAGTGCTCCATACAATGCCGCGGGACAGAAAGGTAAGCAGGAAGGCCGCCCGGTATTCGGTCTTGGCCTTTATATTGATACGGATGAAAGTCCAATACAGCGATGCGTATTCCATAGCTAGCCTCCTTGAACGAATATTTTGTGCTGCGCCCGGGACCATACCCATTTCTCCAGCAGCAGGAGAAGGGCGATCCAGAAGCCTTGCAGGGCGATAATGCCAAGCGCTCCTTCCAAGTCCGTCTTCCCGGCCAAGATGGCGATGGGCTCAAAGGTGACGAGCCGGAAGGGCAGGAATGTGCCGACGTGCAGCAGCCATTGCGGATAGAACCATAACGGAACGAAGGTGCCGGCAAACAGCTCATAGAAGGCCTTCATGAACCAGTCGATATAATAGGCATTGCCCGTCCAGAAGCTGGTGAGGCCAAGCAAGTAATGGATATGGTAGATGATCACAATGCCGCAGATGACACTAATGGCAAAAAGCAGGATTCGCAGGGGGTCGGCCGCAATCGTCGGGACGCTCATGAAGGCGAAGTAGATCACGCAGGCCGGAACGGCGCTGAAGAGAAAGCGGAACATATTCTCGCCCCATTGGTCCGCGATCATATACGACTTAAAGGATACAGGCTTGATGAGATCGGTGCTGATCGAGCCGCTGATGACCTTGTCTCCAATCGTTCAGCCGATGCGGGAGTAAGTCAGGGTGCCGACCAGCAGATTAATGAGGACAAAGAGCATCATGTCATTGTAGGTGATGCCACCTATCGCTTCTTTCCCGCGGAACAAGCCTTGCCATACGCTCATCAGGACGAATAGCTTCAGGAACGAGCCCAGGGCAAGGATGGCTGTATTGCTGCGGTACACGCTATTCATACGGAATGCGGTCATGGCGAACATGGCAAACAAAGAGAAATGTGTCATCATACGGTGAGTCCTCCTTTCCAAGCGTGGTGAATTTGGAGCTGTATCGCATTTTTTATTACACGGCAAAAGCAGGGAGCATATCCAAGGCGGCCCAACAGCTGCACATGGCCCAGCCCAGTGCGAGCCTTGCCGTCAAGCAGCTGGAGGATTCACTTCAGACGAACCTGTTCCACCGGACGCCGCGAGGCGTGTCACTGACCAGCGAAGGCAGGACATTGTTCGCTTACATAGAGCAAGCCTAATGCCCCTATCAAAAACAGAGAGGAAGCAAATCATTGGTTACAGACTGTATTAGAGGGATTGGGTCTTAATCAGATTGATCTTGCCGGACATTTGATGGGAGGTTATTTGGCGCTGAATTATGGGCTGGCCCACCCAGAGCAACTAACCTCGTTGGCTCTACTCGCGCCTGCAGGAAGTTTTCATCCCATGTCGCTCAAGTTTTTTGCCAAGATCTATCCAGCGCTGTTGCTGCGGACTGAGAAAAGGATAGATCGTGCTTTTCGCTGGTTCTCGGGAACGGGCCAGCCGCTTGATCCCATATTCCGAAGTCAAGTGATTGCCGGCTACCAGAATGCCAAACCTTTGCTTCAGCTTATGCCCTCTTCGTTCAAGCCGGAGGATTTCTCCAGGTACAGGGTGCCGACATTACTTCTCGTAGGCGACAAAGAAGTGATCTATCCTCCGCTTGAAGTTGTGGCAAGAGCGAAACGCCTGATACCGGGCTTGCATGTGCATGTTATCCCTGGAGCCAGTCATTCCTTGACAATAGAGCATGCGGATGATGTGAATCATCTCTTGCTTCGCTTTCTCGCGGAGCTCCGATCGGAATAGCAGCCTGCATCGGCAAATAGCGATAAAACGCCCGTTAACATCCATTGTGACAGGCGTTTTTTTGTTATATGATAGGATGGTGAATCGGGGGTAATCCCATTCATGCCTATTATGGATATGATAATGGAGGACAAGATGAATCCTAGAGATTTGAACTATAGAATGCCTGCTGAGTGGGCACAACATGAAAGAACCTTTATGTCCTGGCCCGTTCAGGATTCGATGGTATATCCGGAGCAATATGAGGAAGTAATGGCAGGTTACGCCGAGATTATTACGGCGATTGCCGAATTCGAGCCGGTTACGGTTATCGTTAACCCGGACGACCTGGAGCGGGTAGGCGCTCGCTTCACAGGCAATGGCAACGTGGAGCTGCTGCCGATTCAGCACAATGACGCCTGGTTCCGCGACAACGGGCCGACATTCCTGCTGAACGAGCAGGATGAGCTTGCCGGGGTGAATTGGGGCTTCAACGCTTGGGGCGGCAAATATTCGCCATGGGACCTAGACGATGCGGTAGCGCCGCAAGTGCTGAAGCATGTCGACGTTCGTCAGTTCGACGCACCGCTTGTCATGGAGGGCGGATCGATTCATGCAGACGGAGAAGGCACGCTACTGACGACGGAGGAATGCCTCCTGAACGAGAACCGCAATCCGGAGCTGACGCGTGAGCAGATCGAAGCCCATGTGAAGCAATTCGTGAACGTGGACGAAATCATCTGGCTGAAGCGCGGTCTGAGCGGCGACGAGACGGACGGCCATGTCGACAATATCGCTTGCTTCGCAGCGCCGGGCAAAGTCATTATTCAAGTATGCGACGATCCTTCGGATGAGAATTATGCAATCACGCAGGAGAATCTGCGAATTCTTCGCGACGCCGTCGATGCGAAGGGGCGCAAGCTGGAGATCATTGAGATCCCGCAGCCTCCGTACACCGAATATGAAGGCCAGCGCCTGACGCTGAGCTACTTGAACTTCTATTTTGTTAATGACGGTATCATTTTGCCGGTATTCGGCGGCGCGTCCGAAGAGACGGACCGCAAGGCGGAGGAGATTCTTGCCGCAGCATTCCCTGAACGCAGAATCCGCAAGGTGAACGGCATGGCGATTATCGCCGAGGGCGGCAATGTTCACTGCACGACGCAACAGATGCCGGCAGGCCGGGCATAATCGAATTATGGAAGAGGAGGCAATACGACTATGAGAAAAGTAAAAGTAGCGGCTACTCAAATGAGCTGCTCTACCGATAGAGATGACAACATCCGCAAGGCAGACGCTTTGGTGCGCGAAGCAGCCAAGCAAGGCGCCCAAATCATCCTGCTTCAGGAGTTGTTCGAGACGCCTTACTTCTGCCAGAAGGAGAAGGCGGATTACTACGTCTACGCGACGGAGCTGGAAGAGAACGCGGCGATCAATCACTTCCGCCAAGTAGCGAAGGAATTGCAGGTTGTGCTTCCGATCAGCTTCTACGAGAAGAAGAACAACGCGCGTTACAACTCGCTGGCAGTCATTGACGCAGACGGCGAAGTACTGGGCAAATACCGCAAGAGCCATATTCCGGACGGCCCGGGCTATGAAGAGAAATTCTATTTCAATCCTGGCGATACAGGGTTCAAGGTATGGAATACACGTTACGGCAAAATCGGCATCGGCGTATGCTGGGATCAATGGTATCCGGAAGCTGCGCGCTGCATGGCGCTTATGGGCGCTGAAATTCTGTTCTACCCAACAGCCATCGGCTCTGAGCCTCAGGATGGATCGATCGATTCCAAGGATCATTGGCAAATGTGCATGCTGGGCCATGCCGCATCCAATCTGGTGCCTGTCATTGCATCGAACCGCGTAGGCTTGGAATCCGATGAGGATTCCAGCATTACGTTCTACGGTTCGTCCTTTATCGCAGGTCCTCAAGGCAACAAGGTTGCGGAAGCGGGCCGCAACGAGGAGACGGTGCTGGTAGCGGAGTTTGATCTGGATCAACTGGAGACGCAGCGCATCGAGTGGGGCATCTTCCGCGACCGCCGACCGGATCTGTACGGCATTATCGGATCCTATGATGGCGAGCTTCGTATCAAGTAATATACGCTCACGTAAACCTTCCGGCCGTTGGCCGGGAGGTTTTTTTGTTGATATGGCGTCAGCAGCATTAGGTAATTACACTTCATCAAGCAGGTATGCGTGAAAATCCAAGGACTGCGGGGTGCCAAGGGTGCTTTGTCCGGGCTGACTCGCTCGTGCCGCCTTTCCCCTGAGCGAATAATGCCGGTTATTTACAAACCGTTAGAGGGTGCGATAAGCTGTGAGCAGACTGAGGAGCTTCGAACGGGAGAGTGAAGCGTTATGAAGATTAAAGTATTGATCGCAGATGATAATTCCTTTGTTAGAGAAGGCATGAAAATCATATTATCAACATTCGAAGAGTTCGAGGTGATTGCAACGGTGCAGAATGGCCGGGAGGCTGTCGACTATTGCGAGTCCCATGAGGTAGATGTTGCGCTGCTCGATGTGCAGATGCCGGTCATGAGCGGAGTGGAGGCGACCAAGCTGATCACCGAGCGAACACGGGCCAAAGCGCTTATCCTAACGACCTTCGACGATGACCAGTTTATTCAGGATGCCATTCGCAACGGCGCGAAGGGTTATCTGTTGAAGAACAATGATCCAGAGCGGATTCGGGATGCGATTCGCACCGTGTATCACGGACATCATGTACTGCAGGACGTCGTGCTGAACAAGCTGGCATCCGGCTTGATGACGGCAAGGGGGCAAGAGCAGTCTCCGGTGGCGGGAGAGAAAATCGACAAAGCCCTGTTCACGGCAAGAGAGCTGGATATTATGGCGCTTATTGCGAAGGGTTTGTCCAATAAGGAGATTTCCAAGCAGCTGTACATATCTGAAGGTACCGCAGCTAACCATATCACCTCCATATTAAGCAAGACGGGACTGGAGCATCGGACGCAGATCGCGATTTATTATTTGACGGGCGAGGGCAAATAAGTGAAGGAGCGCGAGATACGGCCGGAGAATTGGACGCTCTTGTTCAAGCTTGTGCTGCTGCTCTATGTGACGGGCTCCATCAACCTGTCCGTGAGCGGGCTAACCGGCTGGTATACGGCTGCTATTCTGCTCTATATCAGTCTGGATCTCTTCACTCATATTATGCGTTCCGTCACCATGCAGCGGGTAGGCGCCGCTGTGTCCGTCCTGTTCATCATCGCTATATCCTATGAACTGAATCCGATACTGACACTGCTGATTCCCGTGAACCTGCACAAGCTCGCCGTACCTATGCTGCGGCATCCTGCGCCTGTTCTGCTTTTGATGCTGGCCCCGATACTTCTGCTTCCGAAGGAGCTGTATGCCAGCTATGGGCTGGCAGCAGCTGTAAGCTATCTCTTTCTTGCGGTTCTGTCAGTCTATGCCGACAAGAGCAGGGCTTACCGAAGCACGCTGGAATCGATTCGGGAAGAGCAATATCGGCTGAAGAGGCAGCTGCAGGAGAGTCTGGAGCACCGGAGACAGTCGGAATATATGTTCAAGCTGGAGGAACGCAATCGGCTCTCGCAGGAAATTCATGACCGGATCGGCCACTCTATGACCGGAGCGCTGATCCAGATGGAAGCCGCGAAGCGGCTGTATGCGACAGACGCTGTGAGGTCGGCTGAGCTGCTTCAGAATGCCATCCATATTTCCAAGGACGGCATTGAGCAGATTCGCCAGGTGCTCAAGAGCATGAAGCCGCTCAATGAACAGCTCGGCATGAATCGGATGCGAGTGCTGGCGGATGAATTCGCTGCCACGCATGAGATGGAGACGCAGTTAACCCATGAGGGGGATCTGGATCGGATTGAGCCGCTCCACTGGCGCATCATTCAGCAGAATGTAACGGAAGCGCTGACGAATACGGTGAAGTACGCGGAAGCCACTGCTGTATCGATTCATATCCAAGTGCTGCATACGATGATCAAAGCTAGCGTAAGCGATAATGGCGCAGGCGCCTCCAAGGTAATCAAAGGGCTTGGAATGATCGGCATGGAGGAGCGGACGGCTGCCGTAAGCGGCAAGATTATTGTGGACGGGTCCAAGGGCTTTACTGTCACGACGCTTATTCCGTTAGCAAGCGCATGAGTGGTTCATGTGCGGACCATGAAGATTCTCATGGATAAAGGATGAACTTGTGCACTTCGCAGGTTCATCCCTTTTTTATATGATGAACGTAGGTTGAAAACGAAGCGGGAGGATAAGCGATGAACGTATTGCAATTGAAAAAGCTGACCAAAAAATACGGGGAATTCGCAGCAGTGGATCAATTGACACTCGCAGTTAAAGAGGGCGAAATATTCGGCCTGCTAGGCGCGAATGGAGCGGGGAAAAGCACAACGATTCATATGATTGCTTCACTCATTCCCATTACGAAAGGCGAAATCGAGCTGCTGGGCAAAAATATCGCCAAAAACAGCAAGTTCGCGAGGTCCAATATCGGCATCGTGCCCCAGGAACTTGCGATCTATGAGGATATGACCGCTTATGAGAATGTTCATTTTTTTGCCGGATTATATGGTCTAAGAGGTGGGGAGTTGAAGCGCAGAGCGGAGGAGGCGTTGGCGTTCACAGGCTTGAGTGACAAGCATCGCAGCTATCCGAGAGATTTCTCCGGCGGCATGAAGCGAAGGCTGAATATTGCCTGTGCGATCGCCCACCGTCCGAAGCTGATCATAATGGATGAGCCGACGGTCGGCATTGATCCCCAATCCCGCAATTATATTCTGAATTCGGTGCGGAAGCTGAACGAAATGGGAAGCACCATCATCTACACGAGCCACTACATGGAGGAAGTCGAGGAACTATGTACCCGGATCGCGATTCTCGACCACGGCAAGGTGATTGCGGAGGGAACGAAGGCACAGTTGAAATCCATTATTACCGACCAGAAGGATATCCGCATTGATGTTCGCTCTGCTGCGGGTCTTGATACAAGAAAGCTGAGTGAGATTGCCGGAGTACGGGCTGTCATAATCAATGATGAGCAGAATAGCGTGAGCATCAGCACCGATGCAGAGGTAAACAATCTGAACCGCATTATTCAACAGTTGATGGCGGCAGATATCGAGATACGCTCGGTGGAGGAGAGTCAGCCAAGTCTGGAGACGGTATTCCTGACGCTGACTGGCAGAAGCTTACGGGATTCATAACATCGATACGGGAAAGGAGGGATGATTCATGAACATATGGCGGATAGCAGTCAAGGAGTTATTGACGTTTCGCGATGTGAGGATGCTTGTATTCATGCTGGCTACGCCTGTGCTGCTCATGCTGATCATGGGCTCGATGTTGTCCAGCGCCTTTAACGGCAGCGTTGCAATTGGCGATATTCGGGTCGTCTATTCGGATCATAGCGAGGACGGCTCGATCGGTGCGAATTGGGAATTGTGGCTGAGCCAATCCGGTACAGAGCATATGGTCTTCGAGAGGTTCGAGGGAAGCGATTCGGAAGCGATGGAAGGGGTGCGAGATGGCAGATACTCCGGATATGCAGCATTGAAGCAATCCGGCGTCCACTATTATGGCAACAGCCGAAGCAGCGTGGAGAACAGCATGGTAAGCGGTGTCCTGTCGGCATTTGCCGATCGCTATAGGCTGAGCCTGGCTGGGGCTGCGCCGGAACCAGAGAGCATGGTGCAAGGAAGCTATGTGAAGGAGACGTCTCTCCAAGGTTCGCACATGCCGGGAGCGATGGACTATTTTGCGATTGCGGTTACGACCATGATTATTTTATATAGCGCTGCAACGGCTGGAAATCTGATCGACAGCGAGAGAACGCGCAATACAGCCACTCGTTTGTTAGCCTCTCCGATTTCGAAGGGCGAGATCTTTGTGGGCAAGATATTGGGCACGATGGTGCTTCATGCAGGATTTGTCGCGATCATTATGTTGATCAGCAAATATATGTACGATGCGAATTGGGGCGACAATCTTCCTATGGTCGGGCTCGTGCTGCTTTCGGAGATCGCCTTTGCACTAAGCTTGGGTCTCGGGATCAGCTATATCGTCAAAGGCAAGGCTTCCGGCATTGTTGTTATGACGATCATCCAGTTGGCGTGCTTCTTCGGAGGCTCCTATTACCGCATTGAAGATAACGGGGATTTAGTCAGTAAGCTGGCGCCCTATTCGCCGCTTACCTGGTCTAATGAAGCGTTGCTGGATATTATTTACGGTGGCGAGACCGGAACGGCTATAACCGCATCCGCGCTTAATCTTGGCGTTGCCGTGGTGATGCTCCTTATAGCGGCTGTCATGATGAGAAGAAGGGAAGGGCTGTAGCGATGAGAGATACGATATGGTTGATTCGGAGAACGGCTCTGGCTATGCTGCGAAGTTACAAGAGCTTGCTGCTGTATTTGCTCACGCCGATCATCGGCATCGGGCTTGCCTTTCTCATCTATAGCGGGTCAGGCGATGTGTCGGTACGAATTGGCGTAGTAAATCAGGATGGCGAGCAGCCGATAGCAGCGGATGTGATCGATTTTCTGGATGGCATCAGTCATGTGGAACGGAGTGACGTTCAGGAAGAGGAGGCGCGCGCGCTCGTGCTGGCGGGAGAACTGGATGCGGCAGCCATCCTGCCAAGCGGCTTCTCTGCAGGGGTTAAGGCTGGCAAAGCGGAGTCTCCTATAGAACTGGTTGCTCTTGAAGGCTCCATGGCGGCATCTTATATGCGCTCCTATCTAGATCCTTACATTGGGAATCTGACGGCAATCGGCATGAGGACGCAAAACGGCGGGGAGAGCTTTGATACGGTCTACGCCAAATACAAGGCGGCGGAATTTCAGCTGCAGTCGGAGGAAGTGGCAGACATATCGGCCCAGCGCGATATGACAAACCGCGCGATCGGATACTTGATTATTTTCATGATGTTCTCAGCCGTTAATTTGTCGGCTTTCATGATCAAGGAGAAGGAGAATCGTACGTACTTCAGGGTGCTGGCTTCTCCTGTCTCGGCCAAAGCTTACGTGGCGTCCAATGTGGCCGTGAATATGCTTGTGCTGCTGGTGCAAATGGCCATTATGCTGGTTGTGATGATTGCCGGCTTTGGGATTGAGCCTGGCCTTCCGCTTTGGCAACTGGTTGCCGTCTTGCTGCTGTTTGCTTGGGTGGCGGTAGCTCTGTCCTTGGTCATCATCGCTTTCGCAAGCAATTCCATGGCGGCAAGCGCGATGCAGAATACGTTAATCATTACGACTTGCCTGCTTGCCGGCTGCATGTTCCCGATTGATGCGATGCCTCAAGCGATGCGCATGATCGCAGATTTCCTGCCGCAGCGCTGGCTGCTGGATACGATAAGCAAGCTTCAGCAGGGTACTGCAATAGCTGACTTGTCCATGAATCTGCTGACACTGCTTGCTTTCGCGGTGACGTTTTCTCTGCTGGCGATTTATAAGTTTGGCCACAACAAGCATGCCCGAACATATGTATAGGAAGCAATCATGGAAGCAGCCGTTCCGATCTATGAGTTGTGTGTTAAAGCTTATGTTTATCTCCTGTCTTATTTCATAAAAGGAAGAATGTCGTTTCGACTTAAAGGCCCGTCATGATATACTGAGGGCATGACGACACTAGATACGGATACGCAAGCACAATTGAATGAAAAACGTTGCAGCGTCTGCGGCAGCATGAAGCCGCTTGGCGAATTTCTTCGCAGAACGGGGCGAAGACCCGGCAGACACGGACGCCGGGGGACCTGTCGGGCTTGCCGGAGCGGCAGAGCAGCTGCGCGGCCTGAGACAGCGGCTACGCGCAGAGCAAGTGCCGATCTTGTTGCCGTTGCGAATGCAACTGAGCCTATAGACAATCAGTTGGTGACTCCTTCTCCTGAAGCCGGCATCATGGACGGAGCTGCCGCGTCGCCTGCGCGCAAGAAGCGGTCCCGGAAGAGGCGGCGGGCAGGTGCTGCTCTGAAGCGCCAAGGCGCAGCTGCAGCTCATTCGCATTCGGAGCCTGCGCCTCCCAAGCGGGAGAAGCAAAGCCCTACGGATGTGTCATTCCTGCGTCCGACAGCGCAGGGCTTTATTCGAATGCGGGGGAAAACTGATAACGGACGGCGCTGGTACCAGGAGATCGAGCACGAGCTTGCGCAGGTTTTGGTACGGGAAGGCGCAGCGGTCGTGGTAAACCGGCATACCATTCGCAGGCTTTACAGCAACAAGGAATTTCGCCAGCTCATCCTGACCCGTGACAACTATACCTGCCGATTCTGCGGGAAGTATGGCGATACAATTGATCATGAGCTGCCTCGGGCGAAGGGCGGACATACAACACCTGCTAACTGTGTATGTGCCTGTTATGAATGCAACCAGCTTAAGGCGAACCGGGACGTAGATGAATTTATGCGTACCATGGATTAGGCGGGGGCCATCTAGTTGACACTGAACGATACATTGGCGAAAGATCTCCTTGCCTGGGAGATCTTTTTTGCCATGCGTTGGAATGGGCTGGATATCGTTAGCTATTGAAAAACTCGCAGCAGAAGGCGAAAATAGGGATATGCTTTACTAGGTTAAAAGATAAAACAAAACGTAAAAGCTTATCGTGACAACGCTTTCATTCCGATAAATACGGTGTAGGCGCTAGACTGCGAAGGTTACGCGGGTTCTGAAGCTATGATAAAATACTACATTACTATGATGTCATGCTATGTGACATAGTCATACTTAGAGAAGCGGCGGGGGATCGCAATGGACAATTGGCTCGGAAGATCGCTAAAACATAAACTTTCATTACTAATTATTATATCGGTACTGGTGCCGGTGCTCTCCCTGGGACTGTTCTCGTATTCCATTGCGGAGAAGCTGACGGAGGAGAAGGCGATCAACTCAGGCATGAATACGCTGACGCTGCTCGGAGCTTACTTGGATAATATGGTTCGGGATGCGGAGTTTTTATCGCTTTATATTCTGGGACATGAGGACGTTCAAAGTTATTTGCGTTCGCCGGAGACGGATGGACAGCTGCAGAGAAAGGTAGCGGCGCTTCTGATGACGATGGCGGTATCGAAGTCTTATATCGCGAATGCGATTGTGGAGCCAGAATCCAACAGGCCTGCTATCGCCTCGAAATCTGTAACGGAGTCCGGCTGGACGGATGTGACGGAGGAATTCCCGAATTATTATAATGAATACTCCAAGTGGTGGTCGTCGGTGCATCTCCAGACGACGTCTTCGGAAGGGACGAGGGATGTGATTACGATGTCGCGTCCGATTCGCAGCACGACCAAATATTCTACCATGGGTATGCTTAAAATAAGCTTGCTGCAAAGCGTGATATCCGATCATTTGAAACAAGCGGGCCTGGAGGGCGGAGGCGACGTCCTGCTGCTCGACAGCAGCAACCGGATTATGGCCGGACCCGATGGATTCACGAAGAATGAACTGCTGGAGACGTATTATCCGGGCATCAAAAGCTTCAAGTCGACCAGCAGCTGGATGGAATACGGCTCAGGGGTCGACAAAAAGACCATTCTCTATTATGACATGGAAAACGTGAACTGGCGGATCGTCGGCGTCATTCCGGCTCAGGCCTATAAGTCGCAGAACCAGTATTTCCTGACGTTAACGGCGGTTGCCGTCAGCATTGCGATGCTGTTCGTCATCGCATTTGTGCTGTTCCTCATTCAGAAGGTAACGAAGCCGCTTTCGACGCTGGCGAAGTTCCTGAAGAAGTCGAGCCCGGACGAGCCGCTGCCTACGCTTCCAGTTACGACGATCGATGAAGTGGGTCAGCTCATTATTAGCTATAACCGGATGAGCTCCAGAATCGAAAACCTGACGGATGAGGTCAAGAAGAACGAATCATTGAAGAAGGAAGCGGACATGCTGGCGCTTCAAGCCCAGATTAATCCGCACTTCCTGTACAATACACTGTCTTCCGTTCATTGGATGGCCTTAATGAAGGGTGAGGGACGGATTGCCGATATGGTTGGCTCCTTAAGCGACTTCTTGCGCTTCAGCTTGAACAGCGGACAGGAATACTGCACGGTGAATCAGGAAATCTCGCATATCGATAATTATGTCAATATTCAATCGATCCGATACCCGGACAAGTTCCAATATGAAGCGGACATCCCGTCGGAGCTGCTGGAGAAGCGCATGCTGAAGCTGCTTCTGCAGCCGCTTATCGAAAATGCAATGATTCATGGCATCTTGAAGCGTGAAGGGCTGGGGCATATTTCGGTTCGTGCGATGGCGGAAGAAGAGATTATGACCTTTATCGTGGAGGACGACGGCATCGGCATGCCAGCCGAGCGGGTCGAGGAGCTGCGCGATCGCATAGCAAGCCGACTGGAATCCGAAGAGAATATCGGTACAGGCGGAAGCTATGGTCTGAGGAATGTGCATAGCAGACTTATGCTTCATTACGGACCGGAGGCCGGATTGCAGGTTGAGAGCGAGCAAGGCCGGGGAACGAAGGTTACCTTCACGATCCCGACGACCTCCACACTGCTTGAACAGGAACGGGAGAAGGAGCATGGCAAGGAGCGAGAACAATCGGGATACGACCGGCGTGACCAAGGGGAGGAGAGACAAGCGTGAAGCTGTTGATCATAGACGATGAGATCATTATACGGGAAGGCCTTAGCACTGTGATCAAGTGGGAGGAGAACGGCTTCACCTTGCTGCAACCGGCGGCTTCCGCCGAGGAAGCGCTAATGCGTATCCCGCTGGAGAAGCCCGATATTATTATGACGGACATCCGAATGACAGGTAAGACGGGACTGGATCTTGCCCGAGAGGTGAAGCAGGACTTCCCGGATACGGAGATTGTTATCCTGTCAGGGTATGAGGAATTCGCTTATGCCCAGCAAGCGATGCGGGAAGGAATCAGCGATTATCTTCTGAAGACAAGCAGACCTGGCGATATCATGGCGGCTGCGATGCGAGCCCAGAAGCGCATCATAGAGAAACGGGCTGCTGAAGCTCATCAGACGGCGTTCCGCTCCAAGCTGCTCGAGAGAATGCTGGTTGGCGATTCCCCGGTATCCGATCAGGAGGTCGAGAACATCCTGCTTTATTATCCGGAGCTGCGCATGGCCTCGGAATGGGAGTCGCTCGAGTTATGGCTGGTCACCTCAGAAGTCAACTTGACGGTGAGCTCAGAGGAGGAGCAGGCGCTGGGCGTTTTGGGCAACAAGCTGCGCCAATCGCTGGATTGCGCCATTCTGGATTGGAATGGCGGCTGGCTCTTCATCTTCCGCTCGAACCAGTCAGGGGCCATGAGGAGGGTCAAGGCCTCTGTAGAGCATGCGGAGCGTATTCTGGACTGCCGCTTGTTCGCGACATCAGGTTCAATCGCGGCTAACGTCAGGGAGCTGCGGGGTGCTCTTCGTTCTGCGGAGCAGGCTACCACATTCCGTTTTCTTGCCGGCGAGTCCAAGCTAATACGCTACGATGATATAAAGAACCGCAAAGGCATGCGCACCGTCTGCTCCCAGGAGGAGGAGGCGAGTCTGACGTCTGTGCTTCGCTCCAAGGATCGGGAGAAGCTCGACGCTTGGATTCAGAGCACGCTGGCTTATGTGAAGCAAGACCCCGAAGCAACACCCGGCTCCATGAAATCTTACCTTCACTCCTTTCTGGTGGCAGGCTTCCGCTGGCTGGAGCGGGCAGCCGCTTCCGTCAGCCAGTCTGTTCAAGAGCTGCATCAGCTTGAAAGTCTGGATCTGAATGAACTGGCCAAGCGGCCTGCCGAAGTGATGGGCAGTATCCTCTACTCCATTATGAGTCAATATGATGAGCTGTCCGGCGACCGCAATTCTGCCATTGCCAAAACGATCGCTTATATCCGCGAGCATCTGGATCAAAGCTTGACCCTGTCGCAGGTTGCGGCATATGTTCACATGAATCCCAATTATTTCAGCGAGTTATTTAAACGTGAAACAGGGAAAAACTATATTGAGTTCGTCACCGAGGCCCGTATTGAGTGGGCGATCAGACTACTAAGGGAAACGCCGGCGAAGGTGAGCGAGATCGCCAAGCGTGTGGGGTATGAGGATATGAAGCATTTCAACCGGATGTTCAAGCGGTATACAGGAGAAACACCCTCCTATTTCCGTGATCGGGGACAATAGGTGAAATTTCACCCCCTACGATCTGAATTCTCCCCCCTACGACTACCTCGGTGTCTTGACTATACTGAGATTACATTACCGAGGGGGGACTTACTCTAATGAAGAAGAGACTTACATTGGTTGTAACGCTTATCACGCTTATTTCCCTGCTTGTAGCCGCATGCGGCGGCTCTAACAACAACACCAACACTGGCGGCAGCAACAAGCCTGCTGACGGTGGCAGCAAAGAAAAAGTTAAGCTGACGATTTGGCATAACTTCGCGGGCGACGATCTTCGTGCTCAAGCTGTTCGCGGACTGATTGACGAGTACAAGAAAAACAACCCTAACGTTGAACTTGACGCGCAAGCGATTCCAGTTGACGGTTACCGCCAGCGTCTGAGCACAGTTGCAGCGGGCAATGAAATGCCAGACGTATTCTTCGTATATGCAGGCAGCCAGTCGCAAGAGTTCTTCGACGCAGGTTTGCTGCAACCGATTACACCTCTTGAAGAGAAATACCCAGAGTGGAAAGGCAACTTCATGGAAGGCGCATTCGATCGCTTCACATTTGAGCCTAACCAAATCTACTCTGCTCCAATCGCACTTTCCGCTACATCGTTCCTGTACTACAACAAAGATCTGTTTGAGCAGTATAACGTAAAAGTGCCAACAACTTGGACTGAGCTGATGGCAGCTGTAAAAACATTCAACGACAACAAAATTACGCCAATCGCTTTGGGCAACAAAGCTCCTTGGGTAGCACAGTCGACGATCATTGGTTCTCTGGCTGACCGTGTAACGGGCACTGATTGGTTCCTGAAAGCTGTTAAAGGCGAAGCTTCTTTCCAAGATCAAGTATTCGTTGATGCACTTGGCAAGTTCAAAGAACTGGTAGACAACAAAGCATTCCAAGACGGTGCGAACAGCATCGACAACACACAAGCTGAGCAATACTTTATCCAAGGCAACGCTGCAATGATGATCAGCGGTGCATGGACGCTTACGAACCTTGCGGCATCCGCAACGGAAGAGCAAGTAGCTCCTATTGAAGTAACGACTATTCCAGCAATTGAAGGCGGAGCAGGTAAAGCCGGCACAATCTCTGGTGGTCCAGGCGCTGGTTTCGCACTGAGCAAGAACACAACTGGAGCGGCTAAAGACGCAGCTCTTGAATTGATCTATGCAATCAGCGGTCCAGACGGACAGAAAAAGATTGCAGAGAGCAACTCCATGATTATGTACAACATGGATCTTGAGCAATCCAATGTAAGCCCGCTTTACCTGAAAGCATTCAATGTAGTTAAAGAAGCTACAATCACACCGGTATATGACGCTTACCTCTCCGCAGAAGCGGCTGAATCGATCAACAACGGTTTGCAAGAAATTATGATGGGCGGCAAGCCAGAAGACGTAGCGAAGAAACTGCAGGACGCACAAACTCGCTCGACTCAATAATGACTAACCATTCGCGTAGCGTGCCGCAAGGCGCGCTACGCGATAAAGATTGAAGGAGGCTGTCGCCATGCTGTCATCATTGCGCACCCGAAGCTTCGTCGCTCTGGCGCTGCTTCCTGCAGTACTAATCTTCATCGTTTTCGCGATTATCCCGATCATTTGGTCCATGTACTACGGATTTTTTGATTGGAAAGGACTTGGTTCCGCCAAGTTTATCGGTTTCAAAAACTATGAAATGATGCTGCAAGACCCTATATTCTGGAGAGCTCTGAAGAACAACTTGATTCTGGTTGCTTCTGCCATTATCGGCCAGGTGCCGATTGCGCTGCTTCTCGCTTTGCTGCTATTGAAAAACTCTTTCTTTAACCGTATTATCCGCTCGGCGGTATTCATGCCAATGGTTCTGTCTACGGTCGTTGTCGGTCTGATCTGGGGTTACATTTATCACCCGCAAATTGGTATTCTGAATCAATTGCTGGAGACGCTTGGACTAGATTCCTGGACACGGGCATGGTTGTCCGATCCGAAAATCAATATGTTCGCTGTATCCATTCCGATTAACTGGGCCAACATCGGTCCGTACCTGATTATCTTTATCGCAGCGCTTCAGAACATCTCCTCCGAGGTGAATGATGCAGCGAAAATCGACGGTGCAGTTGGATCCAAGAAGTTGTTCTATGTGACGCTACCAATGATCTGGGATATGGTCGTTGTTGCGATCGTCCTTTGTATCTCGGGCAGCTTGAAAGCATTTGACCATGTTATTGTCATGACAGGCGGGGGGCCCGCGCAGTCAACGGAGCTTCTGGCAACCTACATGTACAACAACACCTTTACCGTGTATCGTTACGGCTATGGCTCCGCCGTATCCACCATGATCATTCTAATCAGCGCATTGCTTATTGGATTGAACTACATCATTACAAAAAGACGGAGCTAAGGCGGTCTGACGTCTAACTAGACCGATAAAGGAGTGAATCTTATGCAAGCATCGACAAAAATGCAGGCTGCGGGCGAAAAACCAGCCGCGTGGAAGAAGCCGGTTAGCTTGGTCCTAAAAGCGCTGCTGCTTATATACTCGGGCATTACGCTATATCCGCTGTACTGGCTCATCATAAGCGCGTTCAAGACGAATCAAGAGTTCTTCAACCGTCCTTATGCTTGGCCATTGCACTGGCAAATCGATAATATTGTTCGGGCATGGGATCTCGGCAATATGGGCAGAGCGATGCTCAACTCCGCGATCGTTACGATTGTCGCATTAGTGCTGACGATTGTTATCGGTACGCTTGCCGCATATGCATTGTCCCGGTTCAAATTCAAGTTTAGCGGCTTGCTGAAAGGGATGTTCCTGCTCGGCATGCTGATTCCGATTCACAGTACGCTTGTACCGCTCTTTATTTTCATGAATAAAGTCGGTATCCTGGATACGTACTGGGCACTAATCATGCCGTACACAGCGTTCGAGCTTCCGATCGCCATCTTCCTTGGCATTGCGTATCTGACGTCCATTCCAAGAGATGTTGAGGAAGCCGCTATGATCGACGGCAACGGCTGGTGGGGCGTGTTCGGGCGCATTATCTTCCCGCTATGTTTGCCGGTGATCTCGACCGTATCGATTCTGGCATTCCTGCGATTCTGGAATGACTTCTCGTTCGCACTCGTGTTCATCAATACACAGGCGCTCAAGACACTGCCGCTTAGCTTGTCGCTATTCTCCGACGGCTTCGGCACTGACTATGCACTGACGATGGGCGCCATGTTCATTGCGGTTATTCCAACTATCGTGATCTACCTGATCTTCCAAGAGCAGATCATGAAGGGCATGGTTGCAGGCTCGGTCAAAGGTTAATTCCTTTGCCGGGTCTTTTCCCGTTTGAACAAGAAATAACCGCTCTTTGTGAAATGGCAGTCTGGCCACCACAAGGAGCGGTTTTTAATTTGAACTACACATGGCTGGACAAACGGAGCAAGTAAATATGGTGGAGAAGCGGCAGCGATCGGAACCATATTTACTTGCTCCGTTTGCGGTTTCGTCATGATGTTTATCTTAAGCCAAGAACGCAGCCCCGACAATCGCGGAGAACAGCAGGATGAAGACCGGGTGCATGCGATAGCGGACCAGCATCATCCAGCCTGCGCCTAGGATAAAGATGCCGACGAGCAGTTGCTTATCCCACACTGAGCCGTCCAGGGAGCCTACGCCGAGCCTGTATACGGCGAATAGGATCAACGCCGTGACGATAGGTTGCAGACCGTATAGAATACGACTTAGCCAAGCCTGCTTATGCAGACGGTATAGCGCGGTCAGCAAGACGAGCGTCAGGATAGCGGAGGGAAGAATCAATCCGAACAAGGCTATAATAGCTCCGCTAATGCCATGTGTCTGATAGCCGATAAGTGTGCTTATGTTGACTGCTGCGGGTCCTGGAGCCATGCCGGCAACCCCGATCAGATCAAGGAAGGCGTCGCTGGACATCCATTGCCGACTAGCGGCTTCATGTTCGATCATGGGGATAAGCGCATAGCCCCCGCCGAAGGATAAGAAGCCCAGCTTCAGGAAAAATAAGAACATGGACCACATGGGAAGTTCCGCTCCTTTCTATGATGTCTGGATTAAATGAAGTACATGTATGCGGGATCCTCTTGCTTGCCGCCCTTCACGACGCTGCTTGTTGCATGAATGTCCCGCCGGTTCCGCCGGAACCATGCGTAGAACATCCCCGTGGCGATGCCCGCCACAATAATATAGACGGGAGCGAGTCCGAGCAATAAGCCAATTAAAGCCAACAGCAGGAGGATAAGTGTTGTGCGGTCTTTGATGGCGGATTTGCCGATTCGGAAGGCAGAGAACAGGATAAGCGTCATGACGCCCCAAGTGATGCCTGTCAGTGCGGCCTCTGCTTTGGCAGAAGGGCCAATCTTGGCGTAAACGGCGTATAGGGCCAGCACGATCAAGAAGGACGGTAGAATCGATCCTGCGCAAGCGGCAAGAGCGCCGCGCCAGTGATGAAGCCGGTAGCCCAGCAGTATAGCGGCATTCACGCCAACCCCGCCGGGAGCAGCGGAGGCAAGCGACAAGGTATCGGTTAGCGTCTCGCTGCTCATCCAGTGGCGCTTATCGACAATCTCGCGTTCAAGCGCGGGAAAGATAGCATAACCGCCTCCGAAGGAGACGGGCGATAGTTTAAGAAACGTCCAGAACAGGTGTAACATCGAGGGCTGAGTGTCTGGTTGCATAAGTTCTGATTCCCCTTTGTATTGCTTATGAGTTAATCATAACTCACATTATTTTGTTAGGGAAGGAACAGTATTTTATGGATTGTATCATGCTTTCTTATACCCTTTAATCCTAGTGTAATAGTATTATTTCATATTCATTATCATTATTTGGAAAATAAAAATTTCCTCTTGAAACGGAAACGCAAAGTGTGTACGATACTAAAGTATAATTGAATAAGCTCATATAATTTTGGGGATATGGCCCATGAGTTTCTACCGGATGACCGATAATTTGTCCGACTATGAGTGAGTGCGGGAGCAAGACGATAGGGTCGTCTTCGCGGACTCGCCATGCGTGTGCGAACCGGATTGCGATCCCGAAGGACAGGCTTCACTTGAGAGTAGACCAGCTCAAGTGGAGGCTGTCTTTTTTTTCTTTTCCGGAACATGAAGTTAAGATGCGTTCGAGTGAATCAGGCTATGCAGCCAAGGGGAGATGACAGAAGATGAAAGAGCTTGAAGAGCGTATACGCCGAGAAGGAGCGATCCTGTCGGAGACGGTATTAAAGGTCGATTCGTTCCTGAACCACCAGGTCGATACGGAGCTTGCTCTTACGACGGGGCGCGAGTTCGCGCGTGTATTCGGAGGAGATAAGATTACGAAGGTGCTGACGATCGAGGCGAGCGGCATTCAGTTCGCGATGGCGGCCGGTATTGCCCTGGGCGTGCCATTCGTCTATGCGAAGAAGAAAAAGGCGGTTACGCAATCGGACAAGGTGTATGTCGCTCCAGTCCATTCCTTCACACGCGGCGAAACGTATCAGGTGAGCGTGGATCAGCGCTATTTGAATGCTGGCGATCGAGTGCTTATTGTGGATGATTTTCTTGCGACAGGCGCTGCGCTGGTCGGTCTGGTCGATATCGTGAGAGAGTCTGGTGCGGAGCTCGTTGGCGTCGGCTGCATCATCGAGAAGAGCTTCCAGGAGGGACGAGGCTTGCTGGAAGCGAAGGGCGTGCGGATTCATTCCTTGGCGCGAATTGCGGCGATGAGGCCGGGCGAGGTTCATTTCATAGAGGAAACCGGAACTAGACAGCTTGAAGAGGAGAGAGCATAGCAGCATGTTAAGCAAACAAAGAGTGGTCACACTAGGATTCCAGCATGTCCTTGCCATGTATGCGGGAGCAGTTGTTGTTCCCATTATCGTAGGCCAGGCGCTCGGATTAACGCCAACCCAAATGGCGTATCTCATTGCCGCTGACTTATTCACTTGCGGAATCGCGACAATACTGCAAGTATGGGGCGGCAAATACTTTGGCAGCAGGCTTCCGGTCGTGCTGGGCTGTACGTTCACGGCGGTTGGCCCGATCATCGCCATTGGCTTGGCGTCGAACTTGGCGACTGTCTACGGCGCCATTATTATTTCAGGAATCTTTATGATTCTGGCAGCGCCACTATATGGCAAGATTCTGCGTTTCTTCCCGACGGTAGTAACGGGTACGGTCGTTACTATTATTGGTCTGTCTCTTATCCCGGTAGCGATGAACAATGTGGCAGGCGGACAAGGCATGCCCGACTATGCCATGCCGAGAAACCTGCTGCTGGCGTTGATTACGCTGGTCGTCATTCTAGTTGTGAACCGTTTCGCAAAGGGCTTCCTTCGTGCCATCTCCGTGCTGGTCGGTCTTGTGGTAGGTACAGTTATCGCTTATTTCATGGGCATTGTCGATTTCTCAGACGTGGCAGCCGCGTCATGGTTCAGCGTCGTTCAACCCTTCTATTTTGGCGTTCCGCAGATTAGCATTACAGCTATTATTACGATGATTCTTGTTAATATTGTCAGCATGGTGGAATCTACGGGCGTGTATCTGGCTGTAGGCAAAGCGACGGATCAGAAGGTAGAGAAGCAGCAAATCGTGAACGGATTACGCTCTGAGGGCGTGGCGATTACGCTTGGCGGGATCTTCAACGCTTTTCCTTATACGGCTTTCTCGCAAAACGTCGGCTTGATGACGCTGACCAAGGTGAAAACGCGCGATGTAATCTTCGCAGCTGGCGGCATCATGGTCATTCTGGGCTTGCTGCCGAAGCTGGCGGCCATTACGACTATCATTCCAAACGCGGTGCTCGGCGGCGCGATGATTGTCATGTTCGGCTCCGTTGCGGTATCGGGCATGAATATTCTTGCAGGCATTAACCTGCGCGATGAGCGCAATCTGCTGATTGTAGCCTGCAGCATTGCGGTAGGCATGGGCTCTGCTACTGTGCCTCAAATCTTCGGAGAGCTTCCGCAATTCGCGAAAATGATGCTGGAGAACGGCATCGTAACGGGCTCCGTTACGGCGATTCTGCTGAACTTGCTGCTGTCTTCCAAGACGAAGGAAGCGGATCAGCCGGCAGACGTGCAGGTCAGCGAAGCATAAATGTTCTGTTTTTTAAGAGATAAGAAAAGCAGGCCTTTTCTCCGTTTGAGCGGAGGAAAGGCTTTTTTTATTTCTTGCTTACTTCCTCCGCAAACACTGACACACAGTTGTCAGTCTTAGTGTTCTAAACTGAGATCAATCAAGAAATGATATGTGGAGAGGAAGATAAGGATGAATGTATCAAAGAAAAGTTCAGGTCTGGTCGTAGCAGGTCTTCTGCTTGCGATCCTGATGGCGTCGATGGACAATACGATTGTCGCCACTGCAATGGGGACGATTGTCGGAGAACTGGGAGGACTGAATCATTTTGTATGGGTGACGGCTGCTTATATGGTGGCGGAGATGGCGGGTATGCCGATCTTCGGCAAGCTGTCAGATATGTACGGACGCAAACGTTTTTTTGTGTTCGGCATGATCGTGTTTATGATTGGCTCTATGTTATGCGGTACTGCAGGGTCAATTGTTGAACTGAGCATCTATCGTGCGATTCAAGGCATTGGTGCTGGCGCGCTTGTTCCGATCACGTTCACCATTCTCCTTGACGCTGTGGCGCCGGAGAATCGCGGCAAGCTCATGGGGCTGTTCGGTGCGGTATTCGGCATGTCGAGCATATTCGGTCCACTTCTGGGCGCATTCATAACAGACTATGTAAGCTGGCAATGGATCTTCTATATGAACTTGCCGATTGGCGTCTTGTCGTTCTTTCTGGTTGCCAGAGGCTATAAGGAATCCGCTGTCCGAAATGCCGGACGAATCGATTGGTTCGGTGCGATTACGCTTGTTGGTGCGATTATCTGCTTGATGTTCGCCTTGGAGTTGGGAGGAAAGCTGCTGGCTTGGACGTCACTGCCTATTATCGGTTTGCTAGCGGGTTTTGCCGTACTCTTCATCCTCTTCATCATCGCGGAACGACGGGCCGAGGAACCGATTATTTCCTTCGGTATGTTCAAGGTTCGATTGTTCGCGGCCAGTACGATCATTGCGGTGCTTAGCGGTGCGGCGTTTATTGCGGCGTCGGTGTATCTGCCGATTTTCATTCAAGGTGTCTTGGGCGGAACGGCAACCAATTCCGGTCTGATGCTGCTGCCGATGATGGTGGGAACGGTCGTGACGGCTACCTTGGGCGGTTTTGTGATGGCGAAGCTGTCTTACCGGGTGATTCTGGTCTCTACGCTGGCACTATTGGTGGTAGGGCTTGGATTATTGACGACAATTTCGGCAGACTCCTCCAGGCTTGTGGTTACGTTGTATATGATTATTGTCGGGCTTGGCATTGGCGCTTCCTTCTCGGTGCTTACGAATGCAGCTATACATGGAATCGCTCCTGCTCATAGAGGAGCGGCTACCGCTACACTGAATTTCCTGCGCTCCTTCGGCATGATGATGGGGATAACGGTATTCGGCATCCTGCAAAGTCATGTGATGACGAATCGATTGACGGCGGTTTTCCAGGGCGGGACTGACGCGATGCCTCAGGGCATTGATCCGAAGGATCCGTATGTGCTCATGGAGCCTGCGCTGCGCAGTGCCATACCGGAAGGCATTCTGGAGAGGCTATTATCGGGCGTATCATCCTCCATAACGGAAGTGTTCATGTGGGGGCTTATCCCGGCCTTGCTGGCTGTAGGCGCAGCATGCTTCATGGGCAGAGAGAAGCATGATCCTGCGGCGGAGTCGGAGGCTTACGCAGCGGCGCATTAAGAATAAGAAGAAACGAGGAGCCTATTGCTCTTCGTTTTTTTTATTTGTGAAATGATTTCATAATTTATCGAAGGTTTGCATTATATTGGTGTATAGAAGTACGATCTATGATAAAATATGGTCAATCTACTAGAAGAGGTGATTCATGCGTGATCGGACGCAGCGGTAATCCAACATTAAGGGACAACACGTTCCAAAATTCCGGACAGGTATCCTCCGGACAACGAATGACAATTGAAGGAACAGTGAACAAATCGTTTATTATGCTAGCGATCCTGTTGGGCGCGGCATTCGTAACATGGTCGATGTACAATAATGGACAAAACGTGTTCGGGCTAATGATCGGCGGTGCTATTGCCGGCCTTGTTCTTGCCCTCATCGTATCGTTCAAACCAACGACGGCACCGATTCTGGTTCCGATCTATGCCGCCTGCGAAGGCTTGTTCCTGGGAGCGCTGTCGGCCAATTACCAATCGCTCTATAACGGTATCACGCAGCAGGCGGCTCTGCTTACGATGTGCGTATTCGTGGCGATGCTGGTGGCCTACCGGTTCAGACTGATTCAAGCGACCAAAAACTTCAGACTGGGCGTATTCGCGGCCACTGCTGGCATTGCGCTTGTATACTTGCTGAGCTTCGTACTCGGATTCTTCGGCTTGTCCGTTCCATACCTGCATGACAATAGCTTGATCGGCATTGGCATCTCCGTGGTCATCGTCGTGGTGGCTGCGCTGAATCTGGTGCTGGACTTTGACTTTATCGAGTCAGGCGCGGAGCAAGGCGCGCCGAAGTATATGGAGTGGTACGGCGCGTTCGGCCTGATGGTTACGCTGGTATGGCTCTACATTGAGATGCTGCGCCTTCTGTCCAAGCTGGCTAGCCGCGACTAATCGCAAGGGCGGCATAAGGGCAAGCTGGAGTGTGGCCCGTCTTCATAAAATTACCGTTCAGCAGGCCAAGAGATGACACCCAGGTCATCTCTTTCTCTTTTTCTAGGGAGATAAATAGTTATTACTAGCCAAAACGGGTTTTCGAATTGGAAGCTAGGAGGATGAGATGAGAAAAGCATGGTTAGCTGGTATTGTCGTATTGTTCTTAGGCTTAATCGTGTCGGGCTGCGCTTCGAATTCTTCAAATACGAAGAAAGAAAAAATGGTATCTCTTTATGTAATGAGCAGTTTTTCCGCAGCTAAAGAAGGCACCTTGCGAGTCGTGTCCGATTCGGAGGAAATCGCGATGTGGCACAAGGCCATGAGCGATTCTATTCAACGACAAGGCATCGTGAATATGGCTGACCCCCATTATAAAGTGGATCTCGGCGAGCAAGTCTATTTTCTCTGGATTGAAGAGGATAGGGGCACCGTTATGAATGTGCAAGATTCCCATACGATCCGTACATTAACCCCGAAGTATGCCAAAGCCGCTTATGCTGCACTCCAATCTCATTATCCGAGCCACACCGATAATTAAAGCCATTATTGCCGATAATCGTAAGATGAATAGTTGCAGAAGCAATAGACGGCCTGGGTAGGCTGTCTATTTAGGTTTCAAGCGATGAAAAAAATAAAGAGGCAAGCATAATTAAATCCTATTGATAATAATAATCAATATCTATATAATGATAATGGTTATCATTCTCTATTGATTAGGAGGCAGTACAAACATGAACTATGGAAGTTGGAAGGTTGGAATTGTTGCACTACTATTAGCATTCGCCGTCGCATGCGGCAACGATACAGGAACTAAAGGGGGAGCTTCGACATCGCCGTCGCCAACGGCCGAGCCGTCGAGCGAAGCAACAAATAGCGGTTCGGGAGATGAGACACAAGAGACAGAGAAGCCGGCAGACAGCCTGGTCGACGAGAGCAAGCTTAATGAGCTTCTGGCACAATTCGAGAGTCCATCGCCATCGAAGGCAGTGACGCTATCTGTAGCGATCACGGAACTATTCGATGCCATCGGTGTTGCGCCAGTTGGCGTACCGACCTCCAGCAGCACACTGCCAGCAGCATTCGACAGCGTACCGCGTGTCGGCTCTTCGCATCAGCCGGATGTTGAAGCGATTGCGGGATTGCAGCCCGATGTGATTCTTGGCCCTGCATCGATCAAAGAGAATCTGGAGAAGCAATTCGAAGCGGCGAAGCTGCCGACAGGCTATCTGCCAGCCGACTCTCTGGATGAACTCAAGCTGTCGCTATCCGCTCTCGGCCGACTGTTCCAGAAAGAGGATGCTGCAAAGGCGTACATAGAGAAATTCAATGGCGATGAGCAAGCAGCAATTGCAACAGTTGAAGGCAAGGAAGCGCCTAGCGTGCTTATCTTGTTCGGCTCTGTGGAATCGCTTATGTTCATGAATGAGAATACATTTGTCGGCAGCTTGGTGAAAAATCTGGGCGGTGTCAATGTCGTGTCCGATGTGCTGAAGCTAACCGAAACGTATACACCGCTTGATATGGAGAGCATAGTGGAAGCAAACCCGGATATGATCCTGCTGGTTGCGCATGGCGATCCGAATGCCGTATCCAAAAAGTTCGAGGAAGATGTGAAGAGCAGCGGCGCTTGGGAGAAGCTGAGCGCGTTCCAGAACGGTAAGCTGAAAGCATTGGACTATAGATTATTCGGTATTGCGTCTCTGCCGAAGGCCGTCTCTGCTTACAACGAGCTTGCCGGCATCATGTATGAATAATGGACAGGAATGCACAAGCCTATAGCATCGTAAAGAAAGGGCGGAATAAGGCCGGACTTGTGGTTCTCGCCGGCATTGTGCTTGTCATTGCGATATTGGCAGCTATCGGAATTGGAAGCGTGCGTTTCTCTCCTCTGGAATCTCTGATGACGCTGATCGGTCAGGGGGATGCAAGATCGAATACGATTCTATGGGATATTCGGATTCCTCGCGTGCTGTTGGCGCTTATTATCGGCGCGAATCTGGCCGCGTCAGGTGCGCTGCTGCAAGCCGTCATGCTTAATCCGCTGGCAGATCCCGGACTTACCGGCGTCTCCAGCGGCGCTGCGGTAGCTGCGCTCTTCATCATGCTGGTCATACCGGGATATTCGTCCTTCATTCCGATTTCAGCCATTGTCGGCGGAGGCTTCGCCGCTGTAATGGTCTATGCAATGGCATGGAAGCGGGTAGGCGGATTCACGCCCATTCGAATTATTTTATCAGGTGTCGCGATTAATGCGGTATTCGGCGGTGTCATTGGCTTATTGTCCATTCTGTACAGCGACCGGCTGCCTGCCGCTCTTCAATGGTTGAACGGGAGTCTAAACGGCAAAGGGATGGGCGATGTTATGGTTATCTTGCCTTACTCCATTGTCGGTTGGATCGCTGCGTTATTCTGTGTGCGCAAAGCCAATGTCCTGCGGCTGGGGGAGCAGACGGCGCATCACTTGGGACAAAATATGAACCAGGTCCGCGTTGCCTTGTCGCTTGTGGCCGTCTATCTGGCTGCCGTCTCTGTGTCGACGGTCGGACTAGTCGGTTTCGTAGGCCTGGTCGTCCCTCATATTGCAAGATTGCTTATTGGCTCGGACTATCGATTCAGCTTGCCGCTTGGGCTTATGCTGGGAGCCATTGTGCTGCTAGTGGCAGATACGGCAGGGCGTGCCTTGTTCAGTCCGCTCCAAATCCCGGCAGGCATTATTATGGCTATAGCGGGAGGACCGTATTTCTTGTATCTCATGCGTAGAGGAGGGGCTTAAGCGTGCTTCAGGTAAATTCGCTGCAAATCGGATATGCTGATCGTACAGTTGTGAGAGATTTCTCTTTGGATGTAGAGGAGGGAGAAGTCGTCTCTATTATTGGCCCGAATGGATCGGGCAAGTCGACGATTCTGAAGGCGATTACGCGGGTCATCCCATGCCAGCAGGGAAGGGTCTGCATTGCAGACAAGGAACTGAGCACGCTTAGCTCGAAGCAGCTGGCCCAGATCATGTGCATGTTATGCCAATCGAACAGCAGTCCGTCCGATATGACGGTAGAAGAGCTGGTCAGCTACGGGAGATTGCCGCATAAGAAGTGGTATGAACGGCTTGGCGATGAAGATCGGGAGATCGTAGAGTGGGCGCTTCACCATACAGGGATGCACGCGTACCGGGAACGGCTCGTGGTCTCGTTGTCCGGCGGCGAAGCGCAGCGCGCATGGCTTGCTATGGCTCTGGCCCAGCGTCCCAAGGTGCTGCTGCTCGACGAGCCGACCACCTATCTGGATATCGGGCATCAGCTGGAAGTATTGGAGCTGGTCCGCAAGCTGAACAAGGAGCTTAAGCTGACCGTTGTGATGGTGCTGCATGATCTGAATCATGCAAGTGTATATAGTGACAAGGTATGTGTGCTTAAGGACGGCCAAACTCGTGTGTACGGGAAGCCGCAAGATGTATTTACGATGGATTTGATTCGCAGCGTTTACGGAGTCGAGACGGATATACAGAGGCAGGGACAGAACGAGGCTCCGCGCATTCATATTTTGAGGAAAATCCAAGAAGAAAGCAGGGATCTCATTGAAAGCATTGGATATTGACGCTGTGAAAGAGCAGTATCTGCAATTCACCGACAGCTTGAAGACGGTCATGCTAAGCACGATCAGCGATGAAGGAACTCCGTTCATCTCGTATGCGCCGTTCATCAAGCATGACGGCAAGCTGTATATCTACATCAGCCGAATTGCGAATCATTACCGCTACATGGAGGAGAATCCGAACGTCGATGTCATGCTCATTGAGGATGAGAGCAATACGCCTAATTTGTTTGCGCGCCAGCGCGCCCGGTTCACTGGACGCACTGTTAACTTGGGAGAAGCCGAGCCTGAGGATGTTTTCGCCAAGTTCAGCGAGCGGTTCGGCAAAAACATGATCGGCATGCTGCGCGGTCTGGACTTCTCCCTGTTCGAGCTGACCTTGTCCGAAGGACGATATGTGGCGGGCTTCGGTCAAGCCTTCGATATTGATCTGGCGGGCGATCAGTTCGTGCATGTCGCGCGTGACGGCCATCAGCCATCGGGTAAGAAATAGGTGAAACTGCAATAGGAGCATTACTCTCAATAACGTTCAGGAGGGAATCATATGTCTACAATAGCGACAGTGCTGCCTGTATGGGAAGCGATCCAAAGCCGTTTTCATAAAATGGTGAAGGGACTGCCGGAGGAAGACTTGAGCCTCGCGATCGGACCTGCTTCCATTGGCTATATGCTCAGGCATAATGCGGAAGTGGAGTATATGTTCGCGGAGTGGTTTTTTGGCCAAATGATGCCGGAGGGCCTGAAAATGGTGACGAGTCGGGGACCCAAAGGCGGCGGGGAGAGTCCAACCTTTGCCAATCTAAGCGAGCTGGTCGCACTATTGGAAGCGTCGAACGGCTTTTTGATCCAAGCGATGAAGGAATTGCCGGATGAGCAATGGCGGGAGTCAGTTGAATCCCCCATGGGACCGTCGACGCCGCTTGAAGCGATTGGCCGCCTGATGTATCATACGGGCATTCATGCCGGACAAATCTCGCTTATTCAGAAGAATGCACCGGCAGCCAAGGCGAAGTAGTTCTCTATGATAGTTGAAAATCATGGAATTCTATTGTACAAAAAGAGTAGGTGTCGAGTAAGGCGGCGCGTACTCTTTTTTGTATGGCCGCGCAGTGGACGAGTATAGGAGGGGTCAACATATTAACCAGGGAAGAATGGTCGCAATATTGCATGGAGCACCGGGGGGCGAAGGAGGATTATCCCTTTGGTCCTGATCCGCTAGTGATGAAGGTTGGCGGCAAGATGTTTGCTTTGATCGGGGTGAACGATGGAATCGTCAATATATCGCTGAAGTGCGAGCCGCATATGGCGGAATTGCTGCGACTGGAGCATGAAGCGGTCAAGCCGGGATACCATTTGAACAAGAAGCATTGGAATACGGTTACGATAGACGGTACGGTGCCGGTGGATGAAGTGAAGTCCATGATCGATCATTCCTACGATTTGGTAGCCAAAAGCTTGACGAAGGCGCAGCGAGCGATGCTTGCCGAAGGAGAGTCTTGGACATAGCAGTAATGAAAATCACCTTGTAAAAGGTGATTTTTCTTATAACAAAACGACATATACAACTAAAGTATATATGCACATCGGAATAAATTGTGTAAAATATGCATGGAATTAAAAGTTATTTTTATTTATTGTTTGAATGGGAGGACTATTCATGCTGTATTGGAAAAAAGTATTGGCGAGCTTGACGGTATTGACCATGCTTATGACCCTGATTACGGGGGCGGCTTTTGCAGAGGGAACAAAAGGCTTTTCTGATTTGTCATCTGTGCCATGGGCGCAGAAGGATATCGACAAGATGAATTTGCTGGAGGTTGTAGCGGGAGATGCCTCCGGCGCTTATAACCCGAATAATCTAGTTAGCCATCAAGAGGCAGTGTCGATGACGGTACGTTTGCTTGGACTTGAGCAGGAAGAGGGCGCTGCAGAGTCAGTATTGCCGCTCGATGTAGATGCCTGGGCTCAAGCAAGCGTGCAACTTGCCCTGGAGCACAAACTTCTGGTTGCTGCGGAAGAGACAGGCTCGCAGTGGGGCAAGACAGGTGCGACGAGAGAATGGACGGCAAAACTAATCGTTCGTGCGCTGGAATGGAAATCCGATAAGACGTTATCATCCGTACAAAAAACAACGTTTTCGGATGCGAAGAATATTTCGGCATGGGCGGTCAAGCCGGTACATGCTGCCGTGAATGCCGGACTAATGAGCGGCTTCCCGGATGGCTCTTTCAAGCCGGGCACAACATTGACGAGAGCGCAGATGGCTGTATTGCTGAGCAATATGCTGCCGCAATTAATCGTTGGAGACGAAAGCGTAGGCGCGGGGTGGAATCTTGGCTCTGGAACGATCGTTACAATTGAAGGTCAAAAGCTGAGCTTGAAAAACCGCGAGGGCAAGCTGGAAAGCTATACGCTGGACAAAGCGGCGACGGTCTACAACTATGCGAATAAACAGGTGGCAATTTCCAGCTTGCAAGCTGGTGATCAAATCAGCCTGGTCCATAAGAAAGGCGCAGCCGCATTCGTGGAAATTAAAAACGGTGCGCCAGGTGCAGTAGGCGAACAAGGCCCTCAGGGACCGCAAGGTCCAGAGGGACCCTCCGGCTCGTCAGGATCGAAAGGACCGAAGGGCGATACAGGAGCAGCAGGCCCGGCAGGTACGCAAGGACCGAAAGGCGATACGGGAGCGACAGGTCCTGCTGGAGCGAAAGGACCGAAGGGCGATACAGGAGCAACAGGCCCGGCAGGTACGCAAGGACCGAAAGGCGATACGGGAGCGACAGGTCCTGCTGGAGCGAAAGGACCGAAGGGCGATACAGGAGCAGCAGGCCCGGCAGGAGCGCCAGGACCGAAGGGCGATACAGGAGCAGCAGGCCCGGCAGGAGCGCCAGGACCGAAGGGCGATACAGGAGCAACAGGTCCGGCAGGAGTGCCAGGACCGAAGGGCGATACAGGAGCAGCAGGTCCGGCAGGAGCGCCAGGACCGAAGGGCGATACAGGAGCAGCAGGCCCGGCAGGTCCGCAAGGCCCGAAGGGAGATACAGGAGCCACAGGGCCAGCAGGTCCGGCAGGTCCGCAAGGACCGGAAGGTCCAACTGGGGCGACAGGTCCGATAGGTCCGGCAGGACCACAGGGTATACAGGGGGAACCGGGTCAGGACGGGGCAGGAATTACCTCTTATGCTTATGCTAATGCTTCATCAACAACCATTGCTGTTGTATTAGGCGGTACTGCCGTTCCATTTCCAAATAACAAAGTCCTGAATGGTGTGGCGATAAGCGGCGACAACACAAGATTTACAGTTGGAGAGACAGGTACTTATTTTATTTCTTATAATGTTGAACTAACAGCACCTTTATTGGTGAACACAGGGATATACGTTAATGGTGCTGCTATTCCAGGAAGCAGAATTGAACCTTCAACAGGTAAAAGCTCATTTTCAAAAACAATGATTGCTCCGCTTTCGGCAGGCAGTATTGTTGACTTGAGGCTTTACGGACTGCTCGGCGTGGCTGTTCTTAACAGTAACGACGGGGCCAGCATTACCATTATGAAAATAGCATAATAGCGAATCATGTTGAGCTGTTCCATAGTAGCTGCTGTTGCTATGGGACGGCTCATTTTTAGTTTTTTCCTCCGAGCGATACTCAAGATAGAGCCAAAATGATAGAATCTAGGATAGACATAACAGCTCGGCTGCGACAGGGGGGAACGGCGATTAAGGTTCAAATCGACATCAAGGATCAATATGATGAGACGATTGTAACGATACAAGCAAAGGACTGGACAGAAGAAATTGCGGAGCTGGTGAAACGGATCAAGAGTCCGATGACCAAACGGTTAGTCGGCGTTCAGGATGAACGATCGGTTCTGCTCGAGCCCAGCGAGATCGACTATGTATATGCGGAGAACCGGAAGGTATTTGCCTCGATGAACCGGCAGAGCATCGAGCTGAAGATGAAGCTCTACGAGATTGAGGAACTGCTCATTCCTCATCAATTCTTGCGCTTCTCCAAATCGGTTATCGGCAATGTGGATCAGATCGCCAGATTCGAATTATCCTTTAATGGCAACTTATGCGTCCACTTCAAGACGGGCAGCAAGGAGTATGTGTCGCGCGCTTACGTGGCCCAGCTCAAGCAGAAGCTCATATGGGGGGATAGCAAAGATGGTGAGTGAAGTTTTCAAACGGATTATGCTGGGATTCGGTTGCTCGGCTATTATCATGCTGGCTGTATTGACAGGCTTAATGATGAAGGATGCAGTCGTTCCTGCCAAATTATTGTGGGGGAATTTGTTGGCAAGCATGATTATGGGGGCATACTTCGGAGCTGCTTCGTTTATATTCCAATATGATCGCTGGAGCCCGCTCAAGCAGTTGATGGTTCACTTTCTATTGTCGATCGCTCTGTATTTTCCCATTTCGATTGGTGTGGGCTGGATTCCGTTGAAGCCGCTTGCTATCGTCCTCGGTCTGATCATGTTTATCGTGACATACTCCATCTTCTGGACGGGATTTCGATACTACTTCAAGAAGCAGGCCGAAGCGCTGAATGCTTCAGTACGGAAAGGGAGGTAAGCGCCAATCCTTATTGGCGCTTACCTGCTCCCCGGTATTCCTATCCCATGTTCTCGAATTACTCTACCGTATCGTAATCACCTATCAGACGTCCATGGTCATGCCATTGACCGTACATTTTGTTATCCCTGGTGTTGGTGATCAATTTGTCTAATCTGCTTTCAAATAATGCGGAATCATGTTGAATACTTTGTATCGTGTCGAGCCGGACCCTTTGATAGAGAGTCGGAAAGGCCATAAAGTTCTCGTATACCTGCTTGTCCTCTTTCAGCCTTTGCTCGATCGCCCTGTCTATTTGAAAGGATTCCGGGTCCATATCGGGAAGCACCCTTCTTCCTTCATCCCTCATAAGCCCAAGCCTCTCTAAACGGCGAACGCGTTCCTTATTCAGCTCCGTCCATGAGCTTTTTTTGCTTCTGGGAGACAGCCTCTGCGCCAGCCCCGATTCAGATAGTTTCTTTTTGACTCCATCGATCCATCCGAAGCACAGCGCTTCCTCAACCGCGTCCAAATAAAGTAATGTATCCTGGTTAGGTGTCATATTCACGATGACCCAGCAGCATGCCTCAGTCTTGTGATTCTCTTCTAACCAAGCCCTCAACTCTGATCTTGATTTAACTGTAAGTAGATTTTCTATTTCCATAGATAAAGAACATGCTCCTTTCCAGGTATGGAGATTCATATTTATAATATAGCTTACGGCCTCCTAGATATCTATCTGTTTGTACTAAGCGCCAACAGGCGTTTCAGGTTGTCATCAATAAATGTATTATCGGCACTGTTGATTCCGCGACCGGCAAAATGGCCCCAGACGGACTCGATAGGATGATAAACAGCATGAGGTATACGTTTAGCCTCGTATTCGTTATCATCCGCCGTGCAGAATAGATCTGTGCTCCCTGGCATGATGCAGGCAAGCGCTTTAATACTTTTGAGCGCCTTATCGAAATCTCCGTTATAGGAGGGGTTTGCACTAATATCTGCATGTTGGCCTGTCCATAACATGGCCAGGACATTGTGCGGATCCATCTTCATAAAGCTATCTTCCCAGACGCCGCCTACGAAATCTGCCAATGTGTCAAATCCCATTTCACGATAAAGTTCCTCTCTGTAAAAGGCATGAGATACACCCCATCCCGCATAGACACGGCCAACGGCGCGCATGTCTGCAGAAGTTAACTGGTTTAGTTTGCTTGAATCAAAGTGAACTGCAGCCATGAGGGGTGCTTTCATTCCGTCCAGTACCACGTAAGTGTGAGGCCAAGTCTTGGCCACTCCGGCGAAAGGAGCTATTCGTTCCACCATGTCGGGATGACTTGCCCCCCATTGGAAGGATTGAATGCCTCCCATTGACCATCCAACTACGAGGGCGATTTTATGAATGCCGAATTTTTCGGTCACCAGCCGATGCTGTAATTTGACGTTGTCATAGATGGTGACCTGCGGAAAATTAGCCCGATCAAATGGGGGAGGCGTGTTACTGGGAGACGAAGATAATCCGTTGCCCAGCAGATTTGGAACGATAATGAAATATTTCTGTGGATCTAGTGCCATGCCACTTCCAATCAACCATTCATTCTGAACATGCTGGTCGCCAAAAGCAGTTGGATAGAGGATGACATTATCTTTCTTTTCATTTAAACGTCCATAAGTCTTATAAGCTAGAAAAGCGTCCGGCAAGGTCACCCCTGATTGCAAGGTCACATCACCTAAATTAAAAATCTCGTAATCCATCGTATAGTTGCTCCCTTCAAAATGAAATTCACATGTAGAATGTATTTCTTGTTCCTAGTATAGGCCTGTGATACTATCAATAAAAGTGAATAGAATTCAAAATAGTCTTCAATAATATTGAAGGTAAAGGGGGCCGTATGATGGAGTTGCGCCAACTGATTACATTCCGCACGGTTGCATCCACTTTAAATTTCAGCCGGGCTGCGGAAGCGCTGAGCTACGTCCCCTCCAACGTCACGATGCAAATCAAAGCATTGGAGGATGAGCTTGGTGTTCGTCTCTTTGACCGCTTGGGCAAGCAGCTCGTTCTCACAACTGCAGGTAAACGCTTTTTAACACATATCCAAGGCGTCCTAGACAAATTGGACGAGGCTCGCAGCGCCGTTCATGACAATGAGAATCTAAGCGGTACCCTAACGATTAGCGCTAACGAGGTTCTGTGCGCCTATCGGCTCCCGGTTGTCTTTCACCTGTTTCGTTCGCGCCATCCGGGAGTGCGTCTCATCTTCCGCTCCGTTCCCAATCAGCAACTCAAGCAAACGCTCTTTGAGGGAACCGCAGATGTCGTCTTTATGTTGGACGAACCCATTCGCTCAGGCGGACTCGCAGTGGAACCGTTACTGGAAGAAACGTTCCGCTTTTTCGCCGCTCCAGACCATCCGCTCGCGAAACGAACTGAACTGCAGCTGGAGGATTTTCACGAAGAAGTGTTCCTGACGAATGAAAAGGGATGTACCTATCGAACCATGTTTGATCGGTCATTTGAGAAAAAGGGCATTGATAGTATTACGTATTTAGAGTTTCAAAATGCCGAAGCCATTAAACAATGTGCCATTACGGGAATCGGTATTGCCTTTCTCCCTGAAATGACAACGGCAGCTGAAGTTGAGCGGGGCGAGCTAGTTGCACTTCCATGGCAAATTCCGGACTTGCACGTATATACACAGATGTTATGGCATAAAGACAAGTGGCTTTCACCCATCATATTATCTTTCATAGAAACAGCAAGGGAAGTAATCGCGTTAGAAGAAGAGAATAAAACCGTTTAGCCAGTTCAATGAAATAGCGACAGTCTGGGACTTTATTTCTCGTCCTGGGACTGTCGCTGTTTCAATTTCCAGGGTCAGTCTAAACCTTATTTTATGGAGTCTGACGGTATAATCATTTCCTCAATCCCGTTATGCCTCCGTTGCAGAGTCCTTGTCTATCGGCAGCTCGTAATAGGGGCGAATCCAGGGGTTCAATCAAGGTCGGGTTTATTGGCTTGGCGATACTTAAGCGGCGACAGGCCGGTAATTTCCTTGAAGATGCGCCCAAAATGCGTCATGCTCTCAAATCCGACCCTCTCCGAGATATCAGCCACCTTCAGCGTGCTTCCCGTTAAGAGCTGGCGCGCCTCCTTGATCCGCACATTATTGAGATACTCCGTGAACGTAAAGCCTGTATTCTCCCGGAACATTTTGCAGAAATATGAGGAACTGATGTAGAACTGGTTAGAGATACTCTGTATCGTTTGGGTTTCATGATAATGCTGATTCAAATAATCGACGATGTCGAAGATTTTGCGATTCATCGGATTGCTTCCGTTATGCTCGGCTGCGGGAAGCGTGGACGTCTTGCGGTAAATAAAAATAAGCAGCTCGAACAGCAGCGTTTTCAAATAATACTCATAGCCAGGAGGCTGCTTCGTAAATTCGGCTATCATCTTGTCGAAGAGCTTTTCGATCATGCTTTGCTCTTGACCGTTCAGAGGCATGAAGTTTTTGCCGTTCGAGAAGCTGGACAGCACATGAAAACTGTCATTGTAAGGAAACATATCCTCTAGAAATTCCTCTTGAAACAGGAGCGTAATGCGCTCGAACGATTCTTTGCTGGAATTGACCAGCTTATGAATCTCGTTTTCGTTGATGATCAGCAAGGCGCCCCCGACCACCTGATAGCTTTTATCTTCAATGAAATAGCTAATATCGCCGGACACCAGATAAAAAATTTCATATCCGTTGTGATAATGGCGGGACGGCATGCTCGTATTTTCTTTCCGTTCGCGGCTGATATCGAATTGGGAAGCAGCATAGAAGTTTGTCTCGGACATGGCTTTACCACCTTCATGCAGAATAGCCAAACGTTAATTAAAGAGAAGATATGTTGAAAAAATACGAAGTAGATAAGATGTGTGCAGATAATTCATACTATCACATGCTATATTGATAGACAATAAGCCATAACAACAGTGGGTGATGCTAGCGGGGAAAGGTTTATGGATTGGATGGTGGAAAACTCGAGTTCGTTTGTTTGACATTTTGTAAAAAATGGGTTCAAAAAACAAATCGGAGGGTGTCATGAAAAATCCAATAAAAAAACGCATGTTTCTAATGAGTGTGCTTCTAATGTTTGCTGTGTCCGCGGTGTTGTCCGCATGCGGCGATTCGGCCGGTTCGAACAAGGGCGGCAACAGCGGAGGGGGAAAAGACGACAGCGAGAAGGTCGAGATCGTATGGGTCATGGCAGCGGACCCGGATAAGAAGGATTGGCAGGACGCGGTTATTGCCAGCTTCGAGGACAGTCATCCCAATGTGAAGGTCCGGCTGGAGAATATCCCGTATGATCAATTCGATCAGAAGCTGACCACCCTGATTTCCAGCGGCAAGGCGCCGGATGTTTGGAATCCGAATCAGGCAGACAGCGGATTTGCGACTTACATGAAGATGGGCGCGCTGAAGGATCTGACGCCATATATCGAGAATGGCGCACCAGAGCTCAAGACGATGGACCCGAACCTGCTTGATATCTACAAAATCGACGGCAAAAACTACGGCATTCCGCTCGTAAGCAATGCTACCTATCTCTATTATAACAAGGACTTATTCGATGCAGCGGGCCTTCCTTATCCAACAACGGATTGGGATGATCAATCCTGGAACTTTGACGCCATGCTGGAGACAGCTCAGAAGCTGTCCCATGACGTAGGCGATGCACGCAAGCAAGTATTCGGCTTCTCTAGCGCCCTGAGCGCTAATGCCATGACATGGATGTTCGGCGGAGACTTGTTTAAACCGGAAGCGTATACAACCGGCGTAATGGGCGAGCCGGACCTGATGAAACCGATCAATATCGAGGCTTTGCAGTTCAATGTGGATTTGATCAACAAATATAAGGTGGCTCCTGATGCGGAGACGGTAGCAGCATCCTCGCAGCTGGGCGATCCTTTCCTGACGGGCAAAGTCGGGATGTACATTACCGGCGGCTGGGGACTGGGCTCCTACAAGCAAGCAGAATTCAATTGGGGCGTAGCGGCAGTTCCTTATCACGAGGGGCGCAAGGTTACACTATATGTCGACCCGTGGAGCATCTCGGCTACGAGCAAGCATCCTGATGAAGCGTGGGAATTCGTTCGTCACTTGGCGGATCCGGCTGAGGGCGGCGGCGCGTACCGTTATATGAACGATGTGGGCAGAACGCCTGCAGACTCCAGTCTGTTCAGACTATGGTATGACAAGATGGGCGCAGAGATCGGGATGGATCCTGAGGCGTTCAAGCAAGTTCACGAAGGCTCGATCAAGTATGGACGCGAGGCGGAAAACCATCTGATCGTCCAATTCAATACGATTCTTGAGACGATGAATCAATCGTTCTATCAGGTATGGAGCGGCAAGAGAAGCGTGACCGACGGATTGAATGTATTGCATGATAACCTCCTGTCGCTGAAATTGGACCACTAGCAGCCAGAGCTTTAATTACATTACTGCCGGATAGGCGTCATGCATGATGGCGGCGCCCATCCGGACCATCGGAGGTATCCCATGAGAAAGCTTTCGCTGGCCACGAAGCGTGAGGAGAGATCGTTCTGGTTCTTTATAGCCCCTTGGTTTATCGGGTTCATCTGCTTCACCGGGGGGCCGATTCTCGCTTCGCTGCTGCTCAGCTTCACCGAATATAATGTCATTTCATCCCCGAAGTTTACGGGGACAAGCAACTACAGTCTCTTGTTCGGTGACCGGCTGTTTTACAAATCATTGTCCGTAACGCTGTATTATAGCGTGATGGCCGTGCCCTTTACGGTGATCACTTCCTTGATCATCGCGACATTGCTGAACAATAAGCTTAAAGGACAATCACTGCTGCGCACGCTGTATTATGCGCCAAGCATCATATCCGGGGTGGCCGTATCCTTCCTGTGGTCCTGGCTGCTTAACCCGCAGTTCGGCGTGGTCAATTCCGTCCTGTACGATTGGTTCGGCATTCAGGGGCCGGGTTGGTTCACGAGCCCGGACACGGTCGTGCCTTCGATGGTGCTCATGCAATTGACGGCATCGGGCAGCACGATGGTGATCTTTCTTGCTGCATTGCAGTCGCTGCCGAAGGATCTGTACGAGGCGGCATCTTTGGAGGGAGCAAGCGCTTTTGCGAAGTTCCGCAAAATTACAGTTCCGCTTATTTCGCCCGTTATCTTGTTCAATACCATTATCAGCATGATCGGTTCACTGCAGATCTTTACGGAAGCCTACGTGATTACTAAGGGAGGTCCGGACTGGAACTCCTATTTCTACGTGTATTATTTGTTCGACACGGCATTCAAGCAGTTTCGGATGGGCTATGCCTCCGCTCAGGCTTGGATTCTGTTCCTGCTCATATTCGCGCTTACGCTGGTATCGCTGTGGGGCTCCAAAAAATTCGTTCATTATGAATACGACTCAAAGTAAAGGAGGCGCCTCTATTGATGAGATCTTCAAAATCACACCGTCACGGCGACCTGCGTCCATTGGAGAAAGTCATTCTCTATGTCCTTCTTTACGGCGGCGTGCTGCTGTTCGCTTTTCCGATCTTCTGGATGCTGTCCACGTCTCTTAAGACGATTGGCGAGATCCATCGTGTCCCGATGACATGGATACCAGCTGCGCTGCAGTGGAGCAACTACAAGCAAATTTTCATCGATGCGCCGCTAGCCCGCTTTCTTTGGAACTCCGTGTGGTATTCGGCTGTCACCGTTGGTGCGGTCGTCTTCACCTCCTCCATGGCGGCATTCGCGTTCGCGCGATTGCGGGCGCGCGGCAGCCTGCTGTTATTCGGACTTGTTCTCAGCACGATGATGATTCCGTCCCAGGTAACCTTGATTCCGCAATATTTGCTGTTTACCAAGCTGGGCTGGACGGGCTCTTATTTGCCGCTGGTCATTCCGGCCTTTACTGCCAGCTCCTTTACGATCTTCCTGATGCGCCAATTCTATCTTGGCATTACCAAGGAGCTGGATGAAGCGGTCAAAATTGACGGAGGAAGCCACTTCACCATGTACTTCCGTATTCTGATTCCGTTGTCCATGCCGGCTTTTGCAACTGCGGCTATTCTAGAGCTCATATCGAGATGGAATGACCTGTTCGGGCCGCTTATTTATTTGAATGATATGACCAAATATCCGATTTCACTCGGTCTGGCCAACTTTACGGCGGCATACGGAGCCACGCCATGGCACCTGTTAATGGCAGCTTCGCTGGTAGCCATATTGCCGCTATTGCTTCTGTTCTTCTTTGCCCAAAAGTATTTCATACAAGGTATTGTGATATCCGGCTCCAAAGGCTAATTTGGTTTGATTCATCTATTAACTTTCATCATGTATTTATCGGAGGTAACTCATGAAGTTTGATTTTCATACCCATCACGACCGCTGCGGACACGCGGTAGGTTCGGTTAGAGACTATATTGAAGCGGCAATCGGACAAGGATTGGACATGATCGGCATATCGGATCATACGCCATTTTTTGCATCCAAGGAAGATCGCCCTTCCTTAACGGGAAGCATGGCGAAAAGCCAGTTTCCCGCTTATATCAAAGAAGTGCTGCAGCTAAAGGAAGAATTCGAGGGAAAGATCGAGGTATTGCTTGGCATCGAGGCGGATTTTCTGCCGCAGCATGTGGACTTGTACCGTTCCGTTATTGCAACGTATCCATTTGATTATGTCATTGGTTCCGTTCATGAGTTTGCCGGCATCGGCATCTATGATTCAGAGTTTTGGGAAGGGTTGACCGCAGCGCGCAAGCTGGAAGTGAAAAATTTATTCTATGACTATATCGCCCAGTCTGCGAAATGCGGGTTATATGATATTTTGGGCCATGTCGATTCCTTGAATCGTTATTTCTACGGCTATCCGGAGCTTCGCACCGAAGCTGCTGACATAACGCTGAAGGCTATCGCCGATAGCGATGTCGTGATCGAAATCAATTCCTCTGATCATAATTGGGTGCCGGACGGCTACTTCCTGGAACGCGCGTTTCATTATGGGGTTAAGGTGACATTCGGTTCCGATGCGCATGAGCCTGAGCGCGTAGGCGAGCACTTTGCCGCCATTGGCCAGCACTTGTACGATATCGGCTATCGGGAATGGGCTACATTCCGCAAGCGCGAGCGAATCATGGTTCCCATCCTTCGATGAGCGTGGCGGATAACCCCTGGGCCATAGATTATGTTGTGATTCTGATGCGGCTGTCGCTGGCCGTATTGCTTGGCGGTCTTATTGGCTTCGAGCGAGAGCAGCACAATCATGCGGCCGGACTTCGCACGCATATCCTGGTGTGCCTCGGCTCTGCCATGGTCATGCTGCTCTCCATCTACGGCTTCTCCGAATTTGTCGGCGAGCCTAACGTGCGGATTGATCCTGCTCGGCTGGCCACAGCCGTTATTACCGGCGTTGGCTTCCTCGGAGCAGGCACCATCCTGTTCACGGGCAAAGCGATTACAGGACTGACGACGGCGGCTTCCTTATGGGTAGTCGCAGCTATTGGCCTGCAGATCGGCGCGGGATTTTATATCGGCGCGGTAGCTGGAACGGTGCTCGTGTTCATTACATTATGGGTATTCAACAAGATGGAGCATCGGTTTCTGAAGAGCAAGAAGGTCAGGAAGCTGACGATTCAGGCGGAAGCGGAGGAGCAGCTGCTGGACATCGTCTCGGAAAAGCTGGCCAGCCGGTCGATCGTGACGCAGAAGCTGACCATTAGGCGGATACAGCCGTCGCTGGATGCGCCGCCATGTCTGGAAGTGCAGCTTGATCTTGTTGTACCGCGATCGATAGAGCCGAAGGAAATGGTGGACGTGATGAAGGGGATCGGCGGCATTGTCGCCGTCAGCGTCGAATAGGACAAGATAGAGTATAGAGATTAGGCAGGAGAGAGTATAGATAGGGCTGTCCCGATCGTCATTTCAGTTGACGAGGGGACAGCCTTGTTTGCGTTTTGCAGCAAGTATTGGAATGCCTGCGCGAGAGCCCTGTCCCTTGATCGCAGCGAGGACGACGGTCAGCCATATCTTCTTTTGGCGAATGACAGTCATCGATTTATACATTTGATACACGGTTAGCTGCAGGTCATCCCAATTCCGTAGCGGGAAAAGGCAGAAGCTTGCATAATACAGGTATGACAACGGCGATTACGGAAAGGGAGAATATAGATGACGGATGTATTGAATGTCAGACAAGTGACGAAGAGATATGGAGGCAATCAGGCGCTTAAGGGAGTCGATCTGAGCGTCAAGCCAGGCAGCTGCTTCGGGCTGCTGGGCCCCAATGGGGCGGGCAAGTCTACTATGATGAAGCTGCTGACCGGCATCATCGAGGCTGATCAAGGAGCAATTGAGTTGTTCGGGCTGGATATCCGCAAGGAGCTGCCTTCCATCCATCGCCTGATCGGTTATGTGCCCCAGGATATTACACTCTATGAGAAGCTCAGCGGGAGGCAGAATTTGACCTTCTTCGGGCAGATGCATGGCATAAGGGGATCCGAGCTGAAGAAGCGAATTGCGCATGTGCTGGAAGCGGTCGGACTGACGGACCGGGCGGGCGATGAAGTGTCTTCCTATTCGGGCGGGATGAAACGGCGCATTAATATTGCAGCTGCGCTGCTGCATCAGCCCAAGCTGGTTATTATGGATGAGCCGACCGTCGGCATCGATCCCCAGTCGCGGAATCATATCTTCGAGATGATCAAGAAGCTGCAAAGGGAAGGCGTAACCGTCTTATACTCCACGCACTATATGGAAGAAGTCGAAGCCTTATGCGATGAAGTCGCGATTATTGATCATGGCCGGATCGTATCCCAGGGCGGATTAAGGGAGCTGTTGGAGCTTCATGCGGTGAAGGCCGTGTACGCGGAAGCGGCTGGCGTCTCGGAGCCGCCGGCACTGAAAGGCATCATCAAGGCGACGCCTGAGGGCAGTGGATGGGTACTGGAATGCGACAATCCGCTTGCGGTATTGTCCGCGCTGTCTGCCAAGTGGGCAGGCGAAGGGGTGGCAGTGAAGGCGCTGGAGCTGATGCAGCCATCGCTGGACAACGTATTCCTGAAGCTGACCGGGACGACGCTTAGAGACTGACCAAGCAGGTATCAGAGCGATAAAGTGAACGGCATACATGCCTATCGATATGAGAACACGGAAGGATGAATCGACATGATTGGAACGATCATACGCAAGGAAATCTTATTAACACTAAAGGACAAAGGAGCTTTCTTCTGGCTGTTCGCGCTGCCGATCTTGTTTATTGTGATTTTCTCTTCCATCTTCAGCGGCGCGGGGAGCACGACCTATAAGATTCCATATTTCGATGCCGACAGCTCGGAGGCATCCAGCCAGTTCATGGAGCGATTAGGCGAGATTAAGGGCTTTGCGCTGGAAGCCTATGAAGGCGGCAGCTTGGAAGAAGGCATCAAGGAGATCAGGGACGGTTCCAGCAGTTATCTGCTTGTTGTGCCCGCAGGATATGGCGAGTTGATCGCAGCGGGACAGCCTGCTGAGATCGAGCTATACCGGGATGCGGTGGCCGATGAAGCGGTCGCGCCTGTCGTTGCACTTCTGGAGAGCGTATCTGCCAGCTATCAAGACTACAAGCTGCGCAGCATACTGGCAGGAATGGGCCAAGGCGAAGAGGCGATCCATGCCATCATGGAGCCGGCTATTTCGGTGAAAGAAGTGAAGGAGAATGCCTCCAAGGCAGATACAGTTACACAGATTGTTCCGGGCTATACGGTCATGTTCGTATTCTTCATTATGATTAATATGATTCAAAACCTGCTGAAGGATCGCCGCTCGGGCATGCTCTCCCGGCTGCAAGGCACACCGATGAAGCCTATCCACTACCTCGTCGGCATGTGGGTGCCGAATGTCCTTGTCGTATTAATTCAGTCGACGGTGCTCCTCACCTTTGGGCGGCTTGTCTATGGCTTGCAGCTTGGCAATCCGCTTGCTATCGCCCTGATTGTGCTAGGTCTGGCCGTTTGTGCAACGGGTATCGGCCTGATGCTGGCTCTCCTTGTCAGCAGCGAGAATATGGGGATTGCTTTGGTTCAAGTCATTGCTATGGGTGGAGCGATAGTAGGCGGACTATGGTTCCCGTACGATTTTCTCCCTAAGGTGGTGCAGACGATTGGCTTGTTCACGCCGCAATATTGGGCGCAGCGCGGCATGCAGGATGTGATGATTCGCGGGATGGATATTGGCGGCATCGGACTGACGCTGCTTATCCTGTTCGCCTTCGGACTTGCGGGACTTGGGGTAGCGTTGCTTAGATTCAAGAAGTTTGCGCTTAAAACAACGTAGTGTAGAAAGACTTATCTTCTTGCAGCTAGAGCTGTCACAGCAGATCGGAAACGATCCTTGTGGCAGCTTTTTTGATGTTGTATTTGTTTCCGTTATGAATACCCCATATCGAACCTTTTCTCGTCTATCGGGCTAATACAGAGAAAGAGCGGATGGAGGGGGAGAGTCTATGAGGAACAAATGGCGGGTGATTGTACTGGCTTTCACCCTGCTGCTTGGGGCATGCAGCGGCGGAGGAGAGGCTTTTGAACTGGCCGAGGTTTATGCGAATGCAGCAAGCACCGATCTTAGCGCTGAGAAGGGCGGATTATCGGGATGGGATGTGACACAGACAGAGATCCGGGAACAGCGGGGCAAGCCAGTCATTGAAGGGACCACTAGCAAAGGCGAGGATTTGCTGGAATATGAGGGGCATGCGTACTTTTTTTATAAGGGCAAGCTGCAGGGGTATTCGATCAAGCAGGGCGGCAAGACAGCAGGAGGAATTGGCATTGGCGACGACCGTGACCGTATGGAGCAGCAATATGGCTCGCACTTTACAGAACGGACGCAGGATGGGCTTCACTTCCTTGGATATTACGATAAGGAGAATGGCATCGTACTGGAATTTGTACTAAAGGACGAGAAGGTGGAAACTGCGCTTGTGATGAAAGCAGGAGGGAAGTGAATGGAGCAGAATCGCGAGGTGTCGCGCGAGCGCGCCGTCGTACGGGCAGAGGCAACGCTAGGACAGCACTATATGACGATCTTTCTTGGAACGTGGCTGCTGCTCGGTATCTTTGTGGACGGATGCTCATCGTCATGATGTGCTGGAGACCCTCTTCACACCGTGGCATGCCATTCTGTATTCGGGCTTCATCGCTTCCGCTTGCTGGATGGCCGGTATCGTATACCGCAATCGGATACGGATGCATCCCGATGCATCCCGATTACACAGAGGACGGAATCTTCCGAACAAAACTTGCTCTTCCGTCTGGAGGAGATTTCCTGTTCGTAACCGAATTTATTCCAGATCAAAAAGAAATTACGGTCCATTAGCAATGGGTAAGAGGGGAAGGGTCGCCTCCCCCTATATTGGACTTGGCTGTGAGCGGAGAGTTACGTGGAGACTGTGGGGCAAGTGGAGTTCGAGTTGTCTGTATATCCTAGCTTTTAGGGACTGCGAAGCGGAGAAATGGCGACGCTTGTATTCCCTTATCGCGATGCGGATACAGGCGGGCCGATTGACCTGGAGCCGTGCCCCGGAACAGGCGGACATTGCGTCATATTGGATGAGACAGCGCAGCAATATGTTCATGTACACGCGGTGGAAGGGATGAGCGGTTCTGGCAGCGTTATGTTTCATGCTGAATTCCCTGCTGCCGGCCTCTATAAGCTATGGGGACAATTTCAACTAAAAGGCGAAGTGCTCGTTGTGCCTTTTGTGATTGAAGCCCGCTAGAAGCCGCTTTGAGAATAGATAAGATACATAGATAGGGGGTAGGCCTATGGAAGAACGACTTCTTCGGGCGTGGGCGGTTCGTATGTGCGAAGGGGACGAAGCGGCCTTTCAATCGCTCTTCGAGGCAACGCGCGCGCATACCTATAGTATGATCTATTATTTGGTTGGAAGTGAGAAGGAAGCGGAAGACGTCATGAGTGAGGTGTATATCGCTTTATTCCGGTCTTTGCCGCTATACGATATCGGCCGGCCATTCCTTCCCTGGTTTAACGGGCTTATTATTCGTCAGGTGAGGAACCAGAAGAGGAAGGTGTGGAGGAATTTCAGACTACTGGAGAAAGCGAAGGCGGTCGGGCACAGGGAGCAGGGTGCCGTTGATGCAGAGCTGGAGGCCATCAACCAGAAGGATGAAGTCCTGCCCTATGTGAAGGGACTTTCTCATAAGCTGCAGGAGGTTATTGTCCTTAGATATTATCAGGACTATTCGCTGGAGACGATTGCGGAGGTGCTGGATCTGCCGCTTGGGACCGTGAAGTCCAGGCATCATGCGGCCTTGAAAAAACTGCGTTTGCGCATGGGGGAGCTGGCGGATGAGAGGGGAGTGTCGATGTATGTCCATTGAAGAAAAGCTGCGCATGGAATATAAGCGGAAGTCGCGTGCCTTATCTGTACCGAAGGAGCCTGCGGCTAAAGTCGTGGCTGCATTCAGAGACATGTCGCAAGATAGCAAGAGCGGGCGGCATCATAATGGCAGTGAAAAGTCTGCCCATCGACGCACAGCATTTTGGCTGGCCGCCATTCTACTGCTGTCCGGCTTTGCCTATGGCGGCGGGAAGCTGCTGTTCCAGAATCAGCTTGGACTGTGGAGCCTTCAGCTGTTCTCGGGCGGAGAGGATATGCTGCTGGATGAGGCTGCGTCTGAGGAAATATGGTCGTCGCTTCAGGACGTGAAGAGAGAGCTGCAGCCAGGCGAGGCGGCGATGGTTTATTTTGCGGCATTGGCTGAATCTACCCATCCTCTATATCGCAACTATCCTCTCTTTGGCGTGAAAAATTCGCTATGGCTTCAAGAGAGTCATGCGCAGGTCGTGAATCGGATGCGCAAGGATGGCTTACAGGTATTGGTGCCGGAGACGCTTCCTGATGGGTATGTATTCAGCGATGCTTTCCAAGGCGAACCGTTAAGCGTCAACGCCGGACCCGAAGGTCTTCTCATTATGGAGCAGCTGCAAGATGAGATCGCCGTGAGCGGCAAGCGTGTAGCGTGGGCGCGTATGAAGAAGTACGAGCCGGCATCAAACCTGTACACATTGGCATATGTCCATGAACAGGGGGATACACTGCTGGTTACGGTCGAGGCGCTGGAGGAGCAGAGAGTGGACCAGAGATGGGTAGTGCCGAACTCCACGCAAGTAGAAGAGCTAAATATAAGAGGGAATAAAGCATCGTATACTAGCGGAGATGACGTTCCATTCTCCGCCACCCGCTATTATCAGGAGGTGAGCTGGTCGATCATCGATCCATCACATGCGAACGGGCAATATATTTACCGGGTAGGGTCAGAGTCGAAGAAGATGGGGAAAGCGGAGCTGCTTCGCTTGGCGGAGAGCTTCATGTATCCACACGTTGAGCTGCGACTGGCAGCCTGACGAGCGAGAGCTGTGTTCGCCTGGCCGCGCTTATCATGATATGATGAAGCTTAATCTTAATTGTGATGAAGGGCGGATGGAGGCATGACGAACATACAACTGGGCTCGCTTGTGCTTAATACGGAGCTGCTCGTCTATTTGGCTGCCGGAATCATAAGCGTCTTCGCTCTTCGGATCGGTAGCAGGGGCTTAGATAAGGCTGAATTGGAGAAGGATATTTCGGTTGCATGGAGCGCCGTTATCATATGGATTGCCGTTTGGAAAGGAAGCTTGCTGTTAGTCGATCCGATGAGTGTCGTTAACCATCCGATGTCACTGCTGTTCTTCAGCGGCGGACGAATCGGTTTTTGGCTGGCATCGGCTGCTGCGCTCGTATGGTGCGGCTATAAATACAAAAGGTATGGCATAGGCGGAGCCGCGGCTAGAATAGTGCTGCTCGCATCGGGATGGGTGAGCGTCTACGCGCTGGCCGTATTGCTATTTGATCGGACTGCTTTCCATTACGGACATAGTATGGGTCTGCTGCTCGCCCTATTCGTAGGGGTGCTGCTTCGCCGGGTGGACCGTCTGGATCAATGGCGGCAAGGCTGGGCGGAGGATCGAAGTGCTGCCAAGCGTATGATGACTCAGGGAATTGTGGCTTTTGGCATAATCGGTCTATTGGGGTTCACGCTGCAGGATCAGGTTCAGTCGGGCGCTATTGCGAAGCTGCTGGACGGCAGCGGGGAGGATACTGCTGTCGGCGCACGAGAAGGGCAGATCGCGCCTTCATTCGAGCTTGCGAATCTGGAGGATGAAGCATTGTCGCTCGCTCAGCATAAAGGGAGCATTGTCATCGTCAACTTCTGGACGACATGGTGCAAAGTATGCAAGACGGAGATGCCTCATGTGCAGAAGCTGTATGAGCATTATGCCGCGCAAGGGGAGTCGGTGCAGCTCTTGTCGGTGAACGTGACGAGCCAGGAGGCGAGCGTCGCAGGCGTGGAGCGTTATATGAAGGATTACGGCTACAGCTTCCCCTTAGCGCTCGATATGCAAGGTGAAGCGGCTGATCAGTACCGGGTGAAAGCTTTTCCGGCGACATTCATTATCGATTCAGAAGGAGTCATACAGCAGAGAATGCTGGGAGCCATTAGCTTCTCCGATATGAAGAAACGCGTTGAGCGGGTGGAGGCGGCGCAGTAAGCCTTGTATTCGCCCTGTATTTTTGGGACAATAGAAGGATGCTGCGGGTCCGCTCTACAGGCAGGACCGGCGTGGAATATAGAGGTTTTGGAAAGAGGAACGATCATGATTACAACATCCATCTATGGATTAACTTTAGATCAATTGACAGCCTGGCTGGAAGAGCGGGGCCACCGCAAATTCCGGGCGCAGCAAGTATGGGACTGGCTGTACCGGAAGCGGGTTGTGTCTTTCGACGAGATGACAGATGTCCATGCCGACTGCATCGCGCTGCTGAAGCAGCACTTTGCGATGAGCACGATGACTGAGCATGTGAAGCAGGAGTCCAAGGACGGCACCATTAAGTTTTTGTTCAAGCTGTATGACGGCAACCTGATCGAGACGGTGCTTATGCGGCATAAGTTCGGTCTGTCCGTATGCGTCACGACGCAGGTCGGCTGCAATATTGGGTGCAGCTTCTGTGCCAGCGGACTCATCGCGAAGAGCCGTGACCTGTCGAGCGGCGAGATTGTGGAGCAGCTGATGCGGGTGCAGCTTCATCTGGATGCGGCAGGCCTCAGCGAAAGGGTCAGCCATATAGTCGTCATGGGTATCGGTGAGCCGTTCGATAACTTCCAGCACATGGGCGACTTCATCCGTGTCGTGAAGGATCATAAGGGACTGGCAATCGGTGCGCGCCACATTACGGTGTCGACCAGCGGCCTCGCCGGCAAGATCAGGGAGTTCGCTGACAGCGATCTGAATGTCAATCTGGCGGTATCCCTGCATGCGCCGAACAATGAGCTTCGTACGCGCATTATGAAGATTAACAAAGCCATTCCGATTGAGAAGCTGATGGACGCGATCGATTATTATCTGGAGACGACCAATCGCCGGATGACCATTGAGTATATTCTATTGAAGGATGTCAATGATGGCGTAGAGCAAGCGTTGGAGCTGGCGGAGCTGATGCGCGAGCGGAGCAAGCTGGTGAACGTCAATCTGATTCCCTATAATCCGGTTGATGAGCACAGCCAATACCAGCGCAGCGAGCAGGAATCCATCCGCGCGTTCTATGATGTGCTGAAGAAGCAAGGCATTAGCGTAAGCGTCAGGCTGGAGCATGGCACGGATATCGATGCGGCATGCGGACAGCTTCGGAGCAAGCAAATGCGTGCGGCGAACGAATAACGGAGTGAAAGAAAGGTCGAGTATAGAGGGGATTCGCCTCTAAGCCCGACCTTTTTTTAGTTTGACGTTGTATGCCTTGAGTCACTGGATTTATTTGATCGCGATATAAATGTCAACTTGAGCGCAGGAAGGGTCTGCCGCATGTTCACCGTAATATTCGAAGTCTCCGCTGAAGGTCCGTTCAATTTCCGAATGGGCGAACCAGTACCAGATGTCTTCCCATGCCCGGTACAAAACCTGTTGGACGGGGCCTGTCTCCGTAGTGAAGACGGCATATTTGGCCGCAGGGACCGCAACGGTGCCTAGGTTCAAGCCGGGGGCGATGTCTGACGGATTCACTCGCGTTCCTGCCAACAAGTCGTAGCGGCCGGCCGTTCCATTCTCGTAATTGTGATAACAGGCATAGACGTCGCCATCCATACGGACTGCGGCTAATTGGGTTTGAACATCAGGGCTTGAGAAGTGATTCCAGAGCTCGGCAATTCGCCCCTTGCCGCTTATCTCATCGGCATTGGTCGTCGTGATGGCGATGCCGGCGATGGTGAGCGCTTCCCTCTCTTCGATCCGGGCCGGCTGCAGTCTGTCTCGATTCGGCGCCCAGCGCTTCAATCCCGGCAGCTGTTGTTGCAGAATGGCTTCGGCCGCAGAAGCGTCCATGCCGTCCTCTACCATATGAGGCACACAAATGCCGATCATATCCTCGATGGTTAACTCCGGTTGTGTGAACGCTCCGTCCGAGTAGCAATATTGGCAATAATCCGTTGATCTCTCGCCATTTAGTTCCGTGCCCTGTATTTCTGGTTCAAGCATGGGCATGCTGCAGCTTTGACAAAAAATGGGCTGTTGATGCTCCTGATTCATAATACTCATTGCAATCACTCTCCTATTGGGATATGCCCTAAGTATAAAGAACCTAACTTGACAGCCCATTGTCAGGTTAGGTTTGGTTGTTTCGATATAGGTGTAAAATTCGCGCGGCACGATCCTCAAGGATTTCCCGCAGATGGGGCGGATGCAGCACTTCCGCTGCCGGTCCGAAGCTTAGAAGAAAGCCGTAGAGCCACTCGTTCTCAGGAAAGGACATTCGGACGAGACAACCGCCGCCTTCAAGCGGCTCCAACTCTTCGATGTCGAACCATTCCTCAGCCAGATGCACGGCTTGGGGGTGAAATTGAAGGGTGACGGCAATGTGATTTCCCGAATCATACCATACTTCCCCCACACGCTCGTCCTCTACGGGTATGGTTTTGCGGATGAAAGTCTGCGTCAGGGGCGTTAGTTCTTTCATACGCAGCAGCTTGAAAATACGGAATTGCTCGCGCTCTTGGCAATAGGCTTGCAGATACCAGTGCTTGCCTTTCCATATTAGCGTATGTGGCTCGACTGTGCGCTGCGACAGCTCGCCTTCCGCATTCGAATAGCGGAATTGCACCAGACAAGAATGATCGATCGCTTCCTTCAGTACAGCTTGCTTCTGTTCCAGAGGGCCTCTCTTGTCCCAAGGAGAATAGTCGATCAGGACTTGATTCGCCTTCTTATGGAAGGCTTCGGCGCTGTCAGGGGTAACGATGCTCGTGAGCTTCTCCATGAGAAGCTGATTATGCCGTTGATCATAGGTGGTCGATATGCTGCGAAGCGCGGTTACGATCGAAGCAAGCTCGTCATTGGTCAGTACGTTGCGGTCCAGCTTATAGCCGTCGGCAAGTCCGATTCCGCCATTCGTTCCCTGATAGGTGACGATGGGAATGCCGGACTGATTAATCGCTTCGATGTCGCGATAGATGGTTCTGACCGATACCTCGAATCGGTCGGCCAATTCCTTGGCCTGAACCATACGGCGATTAAGCAGCAGGATGACAATGGACAAGAGTCGGTCAAGCTTCATAAGGGCAGTTCCTCCGAGTGTGGCATGTAGGCTCCATTGTAATCGAAAGGACAGCTATGACGCTACTTCTGTATGGTATTCACCACAAATCTACGGGTCTTCGCAAAAAATTGTTGCTCTTCTTCACGGAAAAGAGGATACAGCACAGGAGAAGCAGGTTGAACAGGTTCACATTATGCTTCATGGATTGCAAACAATAGCGCAGCCCCTTGCGCTTCTCGAAGCGATGGATGTAGCTCAGTGTGTAATATTGACGCGCCAGCGTGTAGCTGGACAGCACCAGCAGCCGCTTCCGGTCCTGCCAATCACAGTCTTCAATCTTCCGCCTCAAATATTGTTTGAAAGCAAGCGCCTGCAGTCCCGCTGTTTCGAGCTTCTGGAGCACCGCTTTGTCCAGATGCAGCCTGTCGGGATCGATTTTCCTTCGATCGATAAAGAAGTATAGGCTGTCAGGCGACAGATTGTAGATGGAATGGGGCGTCATATGCAGCGATATCCGGCAGTGATCGAAGAAGTTAATCATAAAGGCAGTGTCTTCCCCAATATGGAAATCCTCCAGAAACATGCCGCCAGGCTGGAGCTTCTCCCGTTTGAACACCATCGTATTGATGTGGAAGATGCACAAGGTGTCTTTCACATATCGCTCGAATAGGCCGGTGTGCATGACAGCTACATCTTCAGTGTGCTGCTGGAAGGACCGCTTGATCGACTCCAGCCGTTCACGCTGATGAGGCTCCTCGAATACATCGATCAGGGCTTCTCCTTGACGCTCCAGCCATAGTGCGAAGCCCACATCTGATTGGGTTTCTAGAAGCATGCGCAAGGTTTCCTCCAAGTGAAAAGGGAGCCACTCGTCGTCAGAGTCGAGGAATGCGATAAGATCTCCCTTGGCATGCAGCATGCCGCTGTTGCGTGCGCCGCCGACTCCCTTGACCCGGTCGTTCACGATATACTGAATCCGGTTGTCGCGCCCCGCGAGTTCAGCTACAACTTCCTTGGTCGTATCTGTGCTGCGGTCATCCACAACGATAAGCTCCCAATTGCCGTAGCTTTGTCCCTGTACAGAAGCAATAGCAGTCGGCAGGGTCCGGGCACGATTATAAGCGGGCATAATGACGCTGACCAACGGATTCGTATTCAATACAAACGCCTCCCATATGGATAAAGTTAAGTTCTGGTTCGATCCTTACCACAGGTTCAGTGGCTTTCTCAAAAAGTCGCTGCTCTTGCTGCCGGCGAACAAGATATGAGGCAGAAGCAATAAGTTGAATGCGTTGACGTTATACCGCATCGACAGGAAGCAGTAACGCAGCGCCTTCCGCTTCTCCAGCTTATTGATGTAGCTTAACGTGTAATATTGTCGGGCCAACATATATCGGATTTGCAGATGAAGATGTTTTTTGTTGTTCAGCTTGGAGGACCGTTTGACCAGGGCGCGCATATCCAGTCTCATCTTAATGGTTTGCAAACCGACAAATTCAATTTTTTCGAAAATTTCTTTTTGCAGATATAGCGTGTCGGGGTCAAGAAATCGCCTGTCGCAAAACAAATAGACGCTGTCCGGAGATTGATTATAGATGAAGTGAGGTTTGGTGATGAGCGCGATGCGGCAGTGGTCAAAAAATTTGATAATAAACGAGGTGTCTTCGCCAATGCTGAATTGTTCATTGAACAAACCGAAGGTTTGAATCAGCTCTTTTTTTAGAACCATGGAGTTGATGGAATAGAAGTGCCGGGGATTGATAATAAATCGCTCCAACAGCCCTTGTTCGATAATAATGCCGTCGTCCTGCGTTTCGTACTGCTCCCTCATCTCGGCTAGCAGTCGTTGCTCCAGCTCGTTGTTGAAATTCTGGTAGATGGTCGTTCCGTGACGTTCTTCCCATAAGGCGAAGCAGATATCCGAACGGGATTTATAGAGCATATTGATGCTGTCTTCCAAGTGATACGGAAACCATTGATCATCCGAATCGAGGAAAGAGATGTACAAGCCTTTTGCATGAAGCAACCCGCAGTTTCTGGCGCCGCCTACCCCTTTGGTACGGTCATTTACCATGAACCGAATCCGAGGGTCATCCTTGCAGAGGGATTCCACTACATCCTTGGTATGATCGCTGCATCGATCGCTGATCACAAGTATTTCCCAATTATGGTAAGTTTGATCTATGACTGATTGAATGGCGGAAGTAATTAACTCTGCCCGGTTATAAGTAGGTATGATGACACTGACTAACGGTTCGTCATTCATGGTTTCATTCCTTTCGCGCCTCCTTTTATGCCTGTCCAAGCTATAGGAGGTCTTCGCTAGTGTAAAATGAAATATTTTTCTAGTCAAGGTACTTAAAGGTTCAACTGTAAATAGTTCTATAGTTGGATAGGGATAAATCATTATTATAGGTTTCTATAGTTTAATTTAAGGTTTTCTTTAAGATCGCTTATCGTTTGCTTGTTATAGTAGGTTTAGTGATCGGCAGGAATAGAAAGGTGGAGTTAACCTATGATCGAACTGGCTAATGTCAGTCATCAATTTATAATTGGCAAGAAAGGCAAAGAACGCATCGTACCTGTCTTGCAAGACATTAATCTGAAGGTGGCGAAAGGGGAAATTGTCGCGATTGTAGGACGGAGCGGATCGGGCAAGTCGACGCTTCTGAACTTGATGTCCGGCTATATCCGGCCTTCGTCGGGGGAGATTAAGGTAAGCGGCAAGGACGTTACAAAGCTGAATGAAGGCGAATGGGCGGACTTCCGTTTAGCGAATTACGGGTTTATTTTTCAGAGCTTTCAATTGATCGGGAGCATGACCGCTTATGAGAATGTTGAACTGCCGCTTGTACTGAAAGGAGTTGCAGCCGCGGATAGAAAACGCCGAGTAATGAATTTGCTGGAGCAAGTCGATATTGCTGATTTCGCGAACCATTATCCGAGCGAGCTCTCGGGCGGTCAGCAGCAGCGGGTCTCGGTAGCCAGATCGCTCATTCTGGAGCCGCCGATCGTGCTTGCGGACGAGCCGTCGGGAAGCCTCGACAGCGAGAATGAGAAGACGCTGCTTACGATGATTCAGCAGCTTAATCATGAGATGGGTATTACGTTCGTGATTATTACTCATGACGAGCAGGTTGCTTCTATCGCACATCGAGCCATCCGTCTGCAAGACGGGAAGCTCGTTAGTAATGGGACGCATCAGCGGACAGCGGCAGATGTGGAGCCGATTAGACTGGGAGGTGAGCATGAATGAAGCTAGGTGATCAGTTCCGGTTCGTCCGGCAAAATATGAAGAAAAACAAAACCAGGCTGTTCATGACCGTGCTCGCTACAGCGATGGGCTGCGCGTTCTTGATTGTGCTTGCATCGGTCGGTTTTGGCTTGCAGAAAAGTATCGTGGATAATATCGTGGGCGACCGTCTGGTGACGGGGATCGATATTTACTCCAAGGATCCAAGCAAATTTAAAGATGACGTGCAACTATACGATGCGGACATTAAGGAATTGGGGGAGATCCCCAATGTAAAAGCTGTAACGTACCGCAATTTCATCGGACAGTGGATGGATCCTGCAATTGATGGGGAGACGGTATCTGGCGACCGTACGTATCAGGTTGATTTCCAAGCGGAGAAGCGTGCGGGCTTCGGATTAAGCGCGGGCAGAATGCCGCAGAAGGAAAACGAAATTTTACTCGGCTACAATATTCGCCAGCAAATAAATGATCAAGGCGTGCCAAGCGAATATCTGGATGCCGCGGAATGGCTTAATAAGACGATTATGCTGAATGTCGGTTATTACGAAGACGGAGAGCTGAAGAAGAAGCCGATTGAAGCTGTAGTGGTAGGCATATCGGAGAAGCCGACCAAGGAATGGAGACTGGACCAGTCGTTATACGTCGGTGTCGATCTGTTGAAGCAGATTGAGAGCATCACGGGCACGCAAGGAGGCGAATTGCCTTATGTGGAAGAGGGTTCTACACCTGAGCAAATCGAGGAATTGCTGAAGAGCTTGCCGGCGCCAAGCGAGAACAGAAGCTATAATCAGATTCAAGTTATCGCCGGCCATGCGAATGATGTGAAGGGAATTTCCGAAGTGCTGCGTGAGAAAGGGTACTACAACCATTCGATTGCAGATGAGCTGAAGCAAGTCAATCTGATGTTCCTCATTATGAAGATCGGTTTGGTCTTTGTCGGTACGATTGCTGTTATTATCGCCTCGATCGGTATCTTCAATACGATGACGATGGCGGTGACGGAGCGGGCGCAGGATATCGGAATTATGAAAGCGATCGGAGCGCATCCCTCGGTTATACGCAAAATCTTTTTACTGGAGAGTGCGCTTATCGGCATCATGGGTGCGGTCATCGGGACGATTGTATCGTACGGCATATCGGCGGCGGTCAACGCGGGATTGCCTGTATTGATCCAAACGTTCATGGAGGAAAAGGTGCCGGAAGGCTTCCTGTTCTCCGTCATTCCGCCCTATCTCACTGCGCTGGCTTGCGCTATCGCGTTAGGCGTCGCCATGTTGTCCGGCTATCGCCCGGCGCTAAGAGCGACACGCATTGACGTACTGAGAGCGCTGCGCAGAGATGTATAATTCGTAGTTGCTTGTATAGCAGCAAATATAAATCGGAAGAGCTATCCGCCAGGTCGCATGCTGACTGGTCGGATAGCTCTCTTTTGTTGAACGCTGCGCGGCTGGTGCATGCTGACTCGAGTTGTTGCTCTAAGCCGCGAAACTCGGCTTGTAAGCCTGCATCGCGCCCGCGCGGGAGCTCTAAGCCGCGAGACTCGGCTTGCAAGCCCGCATCGCGCCCGCGCGGGAGCTTTAAGCCGCGAGACTCGGCTTGCATGCCCGCATCGCGCCGCGCGGGAGCTCTAAGCCGCGAAACTCGGCTTGCAAGCCTGCATCGCGCCCGCGCGGGAGCTCTAAGCCGCGAAACTCGGCTTGCATGCCCGCATCGCGCCGCGCGGGAGCTCTAAGCCGCGAAACTCGGCTTGTAAGCCTGCATCGCGCCCGCGCGGGAGCTCTAAGCCGCGAAACTCGGCTTGTAAGCCTGCATCGCGCTCGCGCGGAAGCTCTAAGCCGAGAAACTCGGCTTGCATGCCCGCATCGCGCCGCGCGGGAGCTCTAAGCCGCGAAACTCGGCTTGTAAGCCTGCATCGCGCTCGAGCGGGAGCTTTAAGCCGCGAAATTCGGCTTGCAAGCTTGCACTGGCTTGCGTCAAGGACCTACAGCTCCAGCATCTCGCCGTCTGCCGGGATGAAGACGCGCTCGGCGAAGCCTTCCAGCGCCAAATCACGCTGCAACGACTCGCGCGTCAGGCCGCAATGGTTCCAGGCTTCCATGTGGGCGATGACGACTTTCGTCCGGGGCGCTCGGCGAAGCACCTGGATGATGTCATTCAGTCCCATCGTGATCGCTCCGCTCCCGACAAACCTGGCTTCCCCTGCGAACAGCACGGTCACGTCCGGCTTATATTGATCCAGCACTCCGCCCACTTCCTCACACCACACGGTATCTCCTGCGATGTAGAGCTTCTGCATCCCGTCATCCAGTACGAAACCCGAGACCGTGCCCATCGCATGACCGATAGCCCCGTAGCCGTGATGACCGCCCGTCCGGCTCACGCGCAAGTCATGCAACTCACCGGATTCGCCGGCAGCGAGCCCATGCACTTGTGCGAATCCCTCCTGCACAAAGGCTTCCACATCCTCCGATTGGCAAAGAATAGGGAGTTTGCGGGATAATAAAGCGGAAGCCGCTTCATCCCAGTGGTCGGGATGGCGGTGCGTAACCAGAACAGCATCGACCGCTGCCGCTTGCTCCTGCGGAACAGGCAGCTCCACAAGCGGGTTACGCAAGGTCGGCGTCGTATTTACCGTAGCATCAAATGTGCCTGCAGGACTGAGCATCGGATCGAGCAAATAACATTTCCCGTTCCATTCCATACGCATGGTGGCATGTCGAAGCAATTGTATATTCATAGTGAAATCACCCTTCTCAAGTTGGTATGCAACGATTATAATGCGGGTGAGCGAGAAGGCCCATAATCTGAATCAAGGATATCGGCCCATCTGCTTGATTCGTGAAAGGAATGGTACCGATATGCTGGATAAAACCGACTATGCCATATTGGCATGCCTGCAAAGCAACGCCAGGATGCAAATGAAGGAAATCGGCGAGCGCGTCCATATGACCGGACAGGCTGTGGCGAACCGGATTGCCCGCCTTGAGGAGTTGGGTGTTCTGCTTGGCTATACGGTCAAGCTGGACGAGAGCAAGCTGGAGAAACCATTCGAAGCTATGGTCACCGTATTTTTGACCTCGACCTCTAATAGTCATGCAGCCTTCCGTAAATGGGCGCTGAACGAGCCCGCCATTACGGAGCTGCACCGTGTGACTGGCGATGGATGTTATTGGCTGAAGGTACGGTACAGCGATCCTGCGGGTTTGTCTGTTTTTTTGGAGGATATGCTTCGCTTCGGAAATTATCGCGTTAACAATTCTCTAGAGAAGTTAAAATAAAATCGTAATTGACCACAGTGGTCAATGAACGATATAATGGCATTGACCGGGGTGGTCAATGCTGTTGTTTGCTGTCCTCTCTGCTTGCCGGCAGCGTAAGAGGACGGTGTTCTATTCGCGAATAGGAGGCATACCATTGTTTACTAAGTTTTTGAGCATAGAGGAAGAGAAGCGCGAGCGCGTGATCAACGCAGCGCTGAAGGAATTTGCAGTGAAAGGCTATGCGGCCGCTTCGACCAATGAGATTGCGAAGGAAGCTGGCATCTCAAAGGGACTTGTCTTTCATTATTTTAAAAGCAAGAAGGATCTATACTTTTTTCTGTACGACCATACGCTTGAGGTGGTGAACGGGGAGCTTCGGGAGACGGTGGATTTGCTGGAGACGGATTTGTTCGTTCGGATGCAGCAGGTGATCAGGCTGGAGATGTCGGTATTCGGCAAGTACCCAAGTATGATGGATTATATGAAAAGCGTGTACTTGGAGCAAGCTGAAGAGGTTAGAGAGGATATTCTGGAGCGGATTCAGAGCCTGTCGGCCAGTGAATACGGAAAGATATTCTCCGGCATCGACGCGACGAAGTTCAAAGACGGGGTTAGCACGGAGCGGGCGATCAACGTCATATTATGGACGGTCGAAGGATTAGGCGAGCAGTACAAAGAGCGCAGCAAGCTTACGGGCGGTGCGCTGGATCTGGATGGCATTATAGATGAATTCGACGAGTACATGGAGATGTTCAAAACGACCTTTTACAAATGACGTACGGGTACACACAGGATGAAAACGGGAGGAATCGGGAATGCCGATCATCGAGTTGAATCGCCTGACGAAGACATATGGAGGAGCGCGTGGAATTCACGATCTGACGTTTCAAGTGGAAGAAGGAGAAATTTTCGGGTTTATCGGACCCAATGGAGCGGGCAAATCGACGACGATTCGCACCATGCTGGGCCTTATCTATCCCACGAGCGGCAGCGCGAAGATATTCGGCAAGGATTGTGTGCATTACGGGCCTGACATTAAGCGCCATATCGGATATTTGCCCTCGGAGGTTTTTTATTACGACAATATGCGGGTGAGGGACCTGCTTCACTATTCAGCGAGCTTTTACAAGAAGGATTGCCGCAAACGGATGACGGAGCTGGCAGAGCTGCTGGAGCTGGATATGAGCAAGCGGATCGACGATCTATCGCTGGGCAACAAGAAGAAGGTCGGTATCGTGCAGGGGCTGCTGCATGAGCCGAAGCTGATTATTTTGGACGAACCGACAAGCGGACTGGATCCGCTCATGCAGCAGCGATTTTTCGGCTTGCTGGAGGAAGAGAACCGGAAAGGGGCTACCATTCTGTTCTCGTCCCATATTTTGAGCGAGGTGCAGCGTCTGTGCGACCGTGTCGCCATCATCAAGGAAGGGCGGCTCATCGCACTGGAGAAGATGAGTGAGCTGAAGGACCGCACCTACAAGAAGTTTAAGCTGCAAGTGAAGGATGAACTGCGGGAGGGCGCGTTTGCGATAGAGGGCGTGACGGAATGGCACTTCAAGAATGGAGAAGCCAGCTTTCTGTTCCAGGGCGATATTAATATCGTCATGCGCAGGATAGCGGAGCTCGATCTGTTGAACCTTTGGGTGGAGGAGCCGGATCTGGAGGAAATCTTCATGCATTACTACGCGAAGGAGGCGTGAGAGAATGAACATGTATCTCTATGAGCTCAAAGCGTACCGCAATGCGACATTGATCTGGACGGCTTCGATGACCGGGCTTGTTTTGCTTATGATGGCGATGTACCCTTCCTTCGCAGGCGATGCGGAGACCTTCATGGAAGTGCTGGCATCCATGCCGGAGTCCGTGGTTCAAGCAATTGGCATTCAGATCGATTCTATCGCATCCTTGCTAGGGTATTATTCTTATATATTTCTGTATGTGTCGTTATGCGGCGCGATTCAGGCCATGCATTTGGGCAGTTCGATTCTATCCAAAGAAACCCGGGAGAAGACAGCCGACTTCCTGCTGGCTAAGCCAGTTACACGGGGGGCGATCATTACGTCGAAGACGCTGGCTGCGCTGACGCTGCTCCTTGCGACGAACGCGGTTTATTTTGCGGCTGCCAGCCTTATCGCGTCCTCAGTTGCGCTGGAGCCTTATGATTACGGGGCGTTTGCACTAATCTCGCTCAGTCTGCTCCTGATGCAGCTCATCTTTCTGGCGATGGGAATCGCAGCGGCGATGCTGCTGCCCCGGATGAAAACGGTATTGCCGGTCTCGCTGGGTACGGTGTTTGCTTTCTTCGTGCTGACATTTATCGGCTCTTCTTCAGGGGACGGGAAGCTTCGTTATGTGACGCCGTTTCATTATTTTGACCGGGCTTATATTATTCAGCATGGGAGCTATGAGACGGGATTTGTGGCGGCTTCGCTCATCATTATCGCCGCTTGCTCGCTCTTTGGATATATTCGGTACCGGAAAAGAGATGTCCATGCGGTATAAAGGGAGGCGTGAGCAATGAATCTGTATAAGAGAGAGATGAGAGCGCATCTGAAGTCGCTGCTGATCTGGATCGCGGGCATCATCGCCATGCTGGCCGCAGGTATGGGCAAGTTCACGGGCATGGAGGAATCCGGCGATGCGATGAACGCCTTGATGGCCGATATGCCTAAGGCGCTGCAGGCGGTCATGGGCGTAGGCGAGCTTGATATCGGAACGCCGATCGGCTATTACGGTGTATTGTTTTTGTATTTGCTGCTTATGGCGGCCATCCATGCTTCTATGCTGGGAGCTGCAATCATTTCCAAAGAAGAACGGGATAAGACGGCGGAATTTCTGCTTGCGAAGCCGCTGTCGCGTAGGCGCTTGCTCCTCCACAAGCTGCTGGCAGCGCTGACACAAGTTCTGGTGTTTAATCTAGTTATGCTGATTGGCTCGATTCTGGTGATCGGGTCATATGGAGAAGAGGAGTCCAGGACCGGGGCGGTCCTATCGCTGATGGCAGGCATGCTGCTCGTGCAGCTGATCTTTCTGACCGTTGGAATGGCCATCGCCGGGGCGGGGCGGCAGCCCAAGCGGGCGGTTGCTTATTCTGCCGCCGTCATGCTGCTCACCTTCCTGCTGTCCATGGCGATTGAGATCAGCGGCCATATCGATTACTTGCGTGTTTTGTCGCCGTTTCAATATGCTGATGCGGCTACCTTGATTGATCAAGGGGTAGACATCGGCTATACGCTGCTGTCGCTGGGGATCACGGCTATCGCGCTTGTCCTCTTGTTTGTGGGCTATAACCGGAGAGATATGCGATAACCGCTGTTTAAGTATGATGTAGGGTATAGACGTAAAAGGAGACTTTCCGAATAAGGAAGGTCTCCTTTCTCCATTTATGTCGATTAAGCCGCTGCTCGGCCCATCTTGTCCATCTCCGCAGGCGCAATTGCCGATGACGGGCTGCGTAAGGAGAGGCCGGTCGGCAAGCTATCCTTACTGGACGAGCCGCCCGGTATGCGTCCGGGCGCATATCTTTACCACCCAAAGGCCCCTCCGTCGCTTCGGGGATCGACGCCGCCTTGCAGGTAGCCGTTCGCATCCCGGCGAATCGCACAAGCGTGCCCCATGATGCCGTCGAACGGGGCGGCTTTGCGGACCATATGTCCGGCCTTCGTCAGCTTGCCCAAGACATCATCGCCGACGCGGGCTTCCACCTTTAACTCCTGAGTAAGCTCGCCCCATGTCCGTCCCCACACCCATCGCGGCTCGGCAATCGCCTGCTGCGGGTCCATGCCGTAATCGACCATACGTGTGAAGATGGCCGTCTGCGTCTGCGGCTGGCCTTCACCGCCTTGCGTCCCGTATAGAATGGACGGCTTGCCGTCCACGCAAGCCATAGCCGGCATGAGGGTATGGAAGGTCCGCTTGCCCGGCTGGAGCCTATTCACATGGTCGGGATCAAGGGAGAAGAAAGATCCCCGATTTTGCAATAAAATGCCCGTTTCGCCCGCCACTACGCCCGAGCCGAACTCAAAATAAAGGCTTTGAATGAAGGATACCGCATTGCCCTCCCGATCGATGACGGCCGCATATGCCGTATCGCTGCCGGTTGGCTGAGTTGCCATGGATGACACCCGGTCCAATTGAATGGACGCGGACAAGGCAGCGGCGTAGCTCTTGCTGAGCAGCCGTTCCAGCGGTACCTGGGCGAATGCCGGATCGGTCAAATAAGCGTCCCTGTCCCGAAAGCTGAGCTTAACGGCTTCGACGCAAAGCTGGTAGTATTCATAAGATCCGTGCTCAATGGCTGAGAAGTCAAAGTTTTCCAGTATTTGCAGCGCCATAATGCCGGTGAAGCCTTGCGAGTTGGGCGGCATCTGATAGAGCGTATGCCCCCGGTAGGAACCTTGGATCGGCTCGACCCAATCCCCCTGATGTTCGGCCAGATCATCGGCTGTCAATAGACCGCCGTGCCTTGCCAGGAACGAGGCGATCTCCGCGGCAGTCTCTCCATTGTAGAATTCGTCCCGTCCGTATTCTACGATGCGCTTAAGCGTTCGGGCCATAGCAGGTTGGCGGAAGCGCTCCTTGGGCTGCATCGGCGAGCCTCCGGGCAGGTAGATGGCCGCTGTCTCCGGCGTTGCCGCGAGAACATGCGCATATTGCGCTGTATTGGCAAATTGATCCTGCGTCATGGGAAAGCCGTGCTCGGCATAGTGAAGCGCGGGAGCGAGCACCTCTCCCCAGGCCAGCTTGCCATACCGGCTGTGAACGGCATGCCAGCCGTCTACCATGCCGGGGACCGTCACGATGCTCCCGACGCCTCGTCTTGGAATAGCTGCCATGCCTGCATACCGGTCGAGCGTAGCCTCATATCCGGCACGGCCGCTGGCATTGTAGCCGCGAACAGTTCCCTCATCCTGATGGTAGGTGAGCCAAAACGCGTCGCCGCCGATACTGGTCATATGGGGATACACAACTGCCAGACAGGCGCTTACCGCGACGGCCGCATCGAAAGCATTGCCGCCTTGCTCCAGAATGCGGGCTCCTGCCGCGCTTGCCAAATAATGCGGACTGACAACCATCGTCTCGCTGCCGAAAACCGGCTGCTTCATGCAGATCACTCCTCAACCGTTCCCATGATGATTTTAAGAAAGCTTATGATAGATTTCCTCACGCCTTAGCTAGATCTAAAAATACCATCATCTGTGCAGGTGCGCAATAACTAAGTAAGAAAAATGCATGAATTGGGTTGATAATGAATGCGATCATCATTATAGTAATACATATCGTAAGTCAAATGTGTAAAATGATAACGTTATGTTTAATTTGTGGGTTGAACCATAAGGTTGAATAGATGGGAGTGACAGAGCTTGACCGAAAAATGGGAACAGGGCACGGAAGCCGTAGAGATCGATGAAATAGACCGTAAAATCATAAAAGAGCTGAATCGCAATGGACGAATTTCTTACACGGATCTTGCCAAGGAGATCGGATTGTCTCGGGTTGCTGTGCAGGCGAGAGTCAGCGCCTTGATGGATGCCGGCGTAATCGAGCGATTCACCGCCGTCATTAATCCGGAGAAAATCGGCATCGGCGTATCAGCGTTCTTCAATGTTGAAGTGGAGCCGAAGCATCTGCATGACGTGGCCGATCAGCTAGCGGAGGAGCCGTACGTCACCAGCTTGTATCATATGACGGGACCAAGCAAGCTTCATATGCATGGCTTGTTCCGCAATAATGCGGAGATGGAATATTTCATGCGGGAGAAGCTGTATGTGCTGCCGGGCATTACGGGCGTGGACTGTCAGCTGCTCATTAACCGCTATAAGAGCCGCATGGGAATGAGGTTGTAGCTGCTATGGGAGAGAAGAGGGCCGAAGGCAATCCATATGTGCAATTAAGTTGGGCGATGATAAAGACGGGTGTGCTGGGATACGGCGGCGGCCCGTCAGTTATTCCGCTGATCCGCTATGAAGCGGTTAACCAATATAAGTGGATTGACGACGAGGAGTTTGGCGAAATATTGGCGCTGGCGAATGCGCTGCCGGGCCCGATCGCGACGAAGATGGCCGCTTATCTGGGCTATCGGCTGAAAGGAACGGCAGGTGCGATTGTCTCCGTGCTGGCGCATATTATCCCTTCCACGATTGCGATGCTAGCCCTGCTGTCGGCGGTGCAATGGCTAAGTGGTTCAGCCTTTATTCAAGGCATGATCGGCGCGGTCATTCCCGTAATTGCCGTCATGCTGGCCATGATGGCTTACGAATTCGGCGAGCGGGCAGTGAAGGGGCTGGGCAAATGGGCAGGCGGGGCTTTTTTTGTGCTGTCCTTTGTTTTGCTGCAATGGGTCCAGCTGCATCCCGCAATCGTCATTATGGTTTTTCTGGTATATGGCGCTTTCCATATGAGAATGGCCGATACCTGGAAGCGGAGGCAAGAGGCACGGCGAGAGAAGAGAGAACAGGAAGCCCGCATGAAGGAGAAAGGAGGCGCTACGCATGGAATGGATTGAATGGTGGCGGCTGCTACTCGGCTTCTTCGTCGCTAATGTGCTGGGATATGGCGGAGGGCCCGCATCGATTCCGCTTATGTACCAGGAGGTCGTGACGAATTATGCGTGGACGACGCCGTCTGAGTTCTCCAATATACTAGCGCTGGGGAATGCGCTGCCGGGGCCCATCGCGACGAAGATGGCTGCCTTTGTCGGCTATGATGCCAGCGGATGGATCGGATTGATTGTCGCTTTGGCGGCAACGATCGTACCATCAGCTGTGGCGCTTATCATCTTGCTCAACGTGCTGCGCAAGCATCGCCAGTCGCCCGTTGTAAAAGGGATGACGCTGCTGATCCAGCCGGTCATTGCCATTCTGATGCTGGTGCTGACCTGGCAGATGGGGGAAAGCGCGGTCGCTTCCATCGGATGGATTCAGTCGCTTATTATTGCCGCAGTAGCATTTTGGGCGATGCAAATTCGCAAGATTCATCCCGCGCTGGTTATTGTTGCGGCCTTTGCTTACGGCGGATTTGTTATTCCCCATTTGAATATCTGACAGGAATTGAAAGCTTGTACCGATTCTATCCATCGAGTTACGCCGCAAGCGGAATAGCGAGAGCGGTGATCATTTTCTAGTCATCGTCTTTTTTTGTCACTTTTTCATGATGGATTCGATCATTCGTTTTGATGTAAAATACATATATATGAATGATTCAATCACTCTTAGGAGGAACGTTAGATGAAATTGCAGTTTCAAGGCAATACGGCAGAGCTACGGTCTGGCATCGAGCTGCTGCTGAAGGATCTGGGCGTAACGGAAGCGGAGGGCGGTATCGTCGTATCCGTCGAGCCTTCTGAGAAGGAGCTTCAAGTTGGTTTGCAGGGCAATCAGGCGTATATTCGCTATGCGGCAAAGCATCAATTTTTCCGGGGACTCGGATTGCTGGTGCAGAAAGGCGGCGCAGGGGAGACGTTCGAGCTGAGCGAGACTCAACAGTTCGATACCATCGGACCAATGTTCGACTTGTCCCGTAACGGTGTCTTGACGGTAGGTGCCTTCAAGTTCATGCTTCGCAAGATGGCGCTTATGGGTCTGAATACGGTCATGCTGTATATGGAAGATACGTATGAGATCGAAGGAGAGCCGTACTTTGGCTACATGCGCGGTCGTTATTCCGCTGCGGAACTGAAGGAAATCGACGATTATGCAGATCAATTCGGTATTGAAGCGTTCCCGAGCATCCAGACCCTTGCGCATCTGGAAGAGTTCCTGAAGTGGGAGCCGGTGAAGGAATACAAGGATACGAAGGGCGCGCTTCTGGTTGGATCGGAGAAAACGGATCTTCTGGTAGAAAATATGATTAAGAGTGTCATGGCTCCATTCCGCAGCAAAAAAATCCATATCGGCATGGACGAGGCGGAAGAGCTTGGACGCGGCAAATTCCTGGATCACAACGGCCACATTAGCCGTTTCGATATTATGACGAATCATCTGGATAAGGTGCTTGCGGTGACGCGGCGCCTCGGCCTGAAGTCGCTCATGTGGAGCGACATGTTCCTGAAGCTGGCTTCGTCGAACGGCGAGGACTATTATGGCCATGAGACGCAAATTCCGGAAGAAATGGCTGCCCGCATTCCGAAAGATGTCGATCTTGTGTATTGGGATTACAACCATGTCGACAGCCAAGATTACGAGACACTGATTGCCAAGCATCGTCCGCTCGGCAACAATCTGGTATTTGCAGGCGCAGTATGGGTGTTCAATACGTTCGGCGTCAACTACGGCCTGTCCCTGCCGGCTACGGACACAGCATTGACCGTATGCAAGAAAGAAGGCATTAACGAAGTGTACGCTACGATGTGGGGCGACGACGGCATGGAGAGCAACCCGTACATCGCATTCCTCGGCTTGCAGCTATACGCGGAGCATGCTTACACGGCAGGTTCGCCGGATATGGACGTTGTGGCGGAGCGCGTCAAGTTCTGCACAGGCATCGATGGAGACACGTATCTGCAGCTGAAGTACCTGGATGAGACGCCGGGCGCGGAGCCGAACAACCAGAAGCAAAGCAACCCGTCGAAGTTCCTTCTGTACCAGGACGTGCTGCTTGGCCTGTTCGACAAGCAAATCGAAGGCCTCGCCATGAACGAGCATTATGCTGGCGTAGAGCAAAATATCGCATCGCGCCGTAATCCGGAAGCGGAGCTGGACTATCTGTTCGAGGTGCCGCAGAAGCTTGCGGCCGTGCTCAAGGTAAAGAGCGAGATCGGCATCGAGCTGAAGCGTGCGTATGATGCAGGCGACAAAGAGACGCTGAAGCGTATTGCGACCGAGACGCTGCCGCTCATCTCGAAGGCGGTATCGGAGCTGCGCGCTGCTCATCGGGCGCAATGGCTGAGCATGTTCAAAGTATTCGGCTGGGAAGTCATCGATATCCGTTATGGCGGCGTTATCAACCGTCTGGATACAGCTAGCATGCGTCTTATCGATTATGTGGAAGGCCGTATCGACCGGGTCGAGGAGCTGGAGCAGGAACGGCTTCTTTACAGCACGACCAACCGGTTCAACAATAAGGGTGCCGGCTGGTGCAGCTATTACTACCGTATGGCCTCGCCGAATGTGTTTTTCCATGTATTGAATCCGTTCTAAAGATTTGCTGCTATTTGGCAGAATGTGAAGAAGATCGCCGTCCTCCCAGCAGGGAGTACGGCGATTTTTTTTGTGCACATGAAGAATCGTTAAGCGGGCTGACTGTTTTAGGATGCTAGAGATTGAATAGGATGCGGGCCGATTCGATTGCTGTCGAATCGGTTTTTTTGTGATGACCCGAAGCGTCCTTAGTCGCTGTGAATCGGATTGGCGGGAACGATTCGGCAGGGGGAAGTCGCTATGTGGCGGTTCATTGTCGATTCTATTATTTTTTTGTAAAGAACAATGAAAACGAGAGTGGCTTTATTAAGATAATATTTTATTTCGTCATATTCCATTGAAATCGAAATAAAATTACAAATATAATCACTGAGAACGCGATAAAAAAACGTAGTTTGGAGGAATGAAGCAATGAAAACACGACAGCGTGTCGCCAGTCTGATTCTGGCCGTCATGATGCTTCTTTCGGTGCTGTCGCCGGCTGTTTCAGCCGGTATGATGGATCCGCCGAGCACTGGATTCGGCAAAGTCATCGACGTGCGCCGAACGGAGCTGGCGCCGGGAGCAGCTTACACCTGGTATGACATGCAGACAGCAAGAGGAACACAGAAAGCTCATTTCGTAGAATTCGATCCCGCCAATGCCAATTTGGGCCTGATCGCCGGGACGAAGTCCGGCAAGGTGCGTGGCATGGAAGGAGTTACGGCGATGGCCGCATATGCGGACCAGCCGGGCAATCGCGTTATAGCCGGCATTAACGGCGATTTTTATGAGATTAGCGGCAATGCAACAGGGGTGCCGAACGGCCTGTTTATGGGTGAGGGCCGCATACTGAATAGTGCGGTCAACAGCTATGCCTTTGGCTTGAAGGCGGACGGCTCTTCCCTATACGGAACACCTCAGCTGACCAAGACGGTTACGATTAACGGCGAAGCTTCGCCGCTGACGCATATTAACCGGTTCCGCAGTGATAATCAGCTTGTCCTTTATACGACAGATTATTATACGTCGACCATGACGGGTAACGACGGCGATGAAGTTGTGCTTGAAATCGTCGAAGGAGAAGTCAAACATGGCTCCACACTGCTTCTTCGGGTGCTGGATATCCGTCAGAACCAAGGAAATACGCCTCTCGAAGAGGGGCAAGCGGTATTGTCTGCATCAGGCAGTGCTCGCACTTTGCTTGCCGGCTTGAACGCAGGTGACGAGATTTCGGCGGAATTCGCGCTGAGCGACGAGTGGAGCGACGTTCAGGTAGCGATAGGCGGCATGGGGCCGATGATCAAGGACGGCGTCGTACAGAACGGCGTCGGACCGGCGGGCGTACATCCGCGGACAGCAATCGGGACCAAGGCAGATGGATCGATTGTCCTGTTTGAGATTGACGGCAGACAGCCGGGCTTCAGCGAAGGCGTAGAGACAGAGGAGCTTGCAGCCATCTTAGCCGATCTGGGTGTCGTGCAGGCAATGAATCTGGATGGCGGAGGCTCTTCCACACTGGTAGCGAAGCTTCCAGGCGAGTCGGCGGCGAGAGTCATGAATACGCCGTCCGACGGCGGTGAGCGCAAGACAGGCAACAGCTTGCTGCTGGTCAACAAGGCGCCAGAGCTGGGCAGCGCGGCAAGCTTGGCGGTGCAGCCGAGCGCTGAACGGATTCTCGCCGGCTCTTCCTTCCCTTTCACGGCGAAAGGCATGGATGCGAACGGGCATCCCGTAACTGTCGACGAAGCCTTGGCTTGGGAAGCGGATACCGCTCTAGGCAGCATCTCGGCGGCAGGACAGTTCACGGCAGGGAAGCAGGCAGCCGAAGGCAGCATCAACGTTCAGGCTGGAGGCGTTCAAGGCTCGGCAGCCATTGAGATTGTCGACAAGCTGACGCTGCTCTCCTTCCCAGACGAGGCCAAGACCTATGAATCGGGAGCGGTAGAGACGCTAAAGGTTGTCGCAACCCGCGACGGCCAAGTCATTCAAGCAAGCAACAATAGCTTTGAATGGCGGGTAGAAGGAGATATCGGAGAAATAGACGCAGACGGTGTATTCACCGCCACCGACAGTAATGGCCAATCCGGCCGGATTATTGCGTCTTATGGCGATCTGGAGGCCGTCATGAATGTCAGCGTTGGCATCCCGCCTGTTATTTTGGAGGATTTTGAGAGCGGGCTGTCGGCTTACATTGCTGCTGGCGCGGCTTTTAACACGATCGATATTGCAGAGGAGAGCAATCCCGACTTTGTCCGTTTTGGCGATACAGCATTGAAATTATCGTACGATTTTACAGGCAAAACGGGTACTTCCGGCGCGTACTTGCAGGCCAAGTCGGTCGATGACCGGATTCAGGTGCCGGGCTATCCGCAGAAGATCGGCATGTGGGTATACGGCGACGGCAAGACTCATTGGCTTCGCATGCAAATGAGAGACGGCAACAACGCGGCGATTCCGCTCGACTTTACCGATCAGGTGGCAGGCGTCAACTGGACGGGATGGAAGTACGTCGAGGCCGCTGTGCCGACGGGCAAGACGGTGCCGTTCACAATCGATATGCCCGTCCGCTACATGGAGACGAGCAACGCAAAGAAGGATGCCGGCGTCATCTACGTTGATCAGATTCGCGCCATCTACGGCTCGACGGCGGGCGAGGATATTGAGCCGCCTGTGCTCAAGGATATTGCCCCGGCGTCCAATACGACTGTCAGAGAGGCTCATCCGACGATTAGCGTGATCGGCGAGGACGTCGGCTATGATCCGGCACAGCATCCGGCAACGACGCTGATTGATCCCGACAAGATCAGGGTGTACCTGGATGATCAGCCGGTGCAGCACGGCTTGTATCCGCCGAAGGGCTTGATAACCTATACGCCGATCGAACCGCTTGCCGAAGGCCGGCATAAAGCGAAGGTGGCCATTCGGGATTTGAGCGGCAACCAGACGATTAAAGAATGGTATTTCAATGTGAACCTGGGCTCTCCGCAATATTTGTACGAGACGCCGGAGGAAGTGTTTGCAGGGGGCACGTATGACATTCCGTTAACGATTGAGTCGGCTGCCAAGCTGAAGAGCGGCCATGCGGAATTGAAGTTCGACCCTGCAATCGTGCAGGAACTGGAAGTTGTACGAGGGCAGAGGCTAGGAGAAGCCCAGCTGAGCTCTACGGTGAATGCGGAACAGGGTACGGTCCGTCTTGATTTCGCCAATCTGCCGTCCGCTTCATTGAAGGACAGCGATGTGGCGGCAACGATCCGATATACGGTGAAGAGCGACGTGATCGGACCAATCGGCCTTGAGCAAGCGAAGGGCGGAGAAGTGACGCGCCAGCATAACATTCAATTTGTATCCGGTTCTATCGTAATGGTAGAGGGTGACGGTACGGCGAAGCCGTTCTACGGTCCGCCTCTGGAGACGACCGTCAAGAATAAGCTGAAGCTGCTGTGGAATCATGCCAATATCGCGCTTGGATACCCCGCAGACTTCACCATTACAGATGGCGGCAAGCCGGTGCGCGATGCGGTCCTGCTGCTGGATGGAGCTGAAGTGAAAGAAGCTGTATCCAATGCGGAAGGTCAGCTGGTGACGGCAGATGTTGCCTTGGCAGAGGGCACGTATAAGCTTCAGGCCAAGCAAGGCGACAGCTACAGCCCGATCATGACCTTTGTCGTGGCGCCGCCTGCGCATACGGCCGCACCGGTTAATATCAATGTCTCGGTAGGCGAGAATGCCTCTACTGCCAGACATGTCTCTTGGCAGACTCATCCGAATGTGCTCACGTCCGTTGTCGAGTGGGCGGAGAAGGAAGGCTTCGCCGGATTTGACGGAGACAATGTAAAGCAGACCGAAGGCGCAAGCAGCCTGTACAATACGAACAATGATGGCACTTACCGCGTACATCGCGCGCAGTTGACTGGACTTAAGCCGGATACGGATTATGTCTACCGTGTAGGTGATGGCGAGGGCAATATGAGCGCGCAAGGAGAATTCCATACGTCCCCGGTATCGGGAGATGGCGTGAAGTTCCTGTTCCTGGGTGATTCCCAGGCTTCCAATCAGGCGGGCTTTGATGATTGGGGCAAGTCCTTGACCAAAGCGGTGGAGCATATGCCGGATGCGGAGCTGCTTATTCATGCAGGCGATATGGTCGACCACGGCCATGAGCAGGAGCAGTGGAATATGTGGTTCGGCGCCGCGCAGGAGCTGTTCCTGAAGTATACGCTGCAGACAGTTGTCGGCAATCATGAGGTAACCGGCACGAACGGCAACGGCGATTACTTGGCCCACTTCTACAATCCGCAGAACGGGTCGGATGTAGCGAAGGGCAGCAGCTACTCCTTTGATATGAAAAACGTGCATTTTGTCATGCTGAATACGGAAATGTCGGAGGAAGCCTTCAAGGAGCAGACGAAGTGGCTGGAGAAGGATCTGTCCGCGACGAAGAAAAAGTGGAAGGTCATCGTATTCCATCAAGGCCCTTACGGCAGCATCTATGCCAATACGAATGTGCAAAAGTATTGGGTGCCGGTCTTCGATAAGTACGAGGTCGATCTTGTCATGAACGGGCATGATCACATCTATCTGCGCACGTTTCCGATGAAAGGCGGCGAAATCGTCAAGGAAGGCGAAGGCACCCGCTATGTAGTCGGCGGTTCTACGGGACCGAAGTTCTACGCGCTTACAGAGCGTCCATGGCAGGAGTTCGTTTATGACGAGGACAAAAACCTGTATACGGCGGTGGAGATTGCAGGCGATAAAATCGTTATTACTGCGACTACTGTAGATGGCGATCTGGTCGATACCTTCGAAATTGTGAAGAAAACAAAGCCGACACCGCCGCTAACACCAGGCCCTGAGCCATCGCCGGAGCCGGCGGATAAGCCGGGCCGGTTGGAAGTGAAGCCGGGACAGCTGCAAGGTACCTCCTCGGGTGAGATTGTGATTCGTACCGATGCGCCGCTGGAAGAGCTGATTCTTCCGGGCCATGCGGCACAGCTCGCCGGAGCTTCGGATGTCGTCGTCGAAGCGGGCAATATCCGCGTTACGCTGCCATCGGAATGGCTGAAGGAGCTCGCGGGCAAGCTGCCGGAGCAGCAGCTGGAACAAAGCAAGATTACGTTCACTATTCAGCGCTTGGATAAGGCGGCAGCTGAAGCGCTGCTGAACGCAGCGGAAGCAAGGGCTTCCGCAGAGATTCAACTGTCCGGCGAGGTTCTGGCACTAGGATTCACCGTCACGGAACCGGACGGAACCCAGACGACGGTTGGGCAGTTCCAGCATGCCGTATCCGTCTCGCTGAAGCCGGGCGCTCAAGCGGATGAACGGCTGCTCGGTATGTACCGTGTATCCGGTCAAGGCGAATTGACTTACTTGGGCAGCCAGCGCAGTGGGGAATGGCTGAGAGCCGATATGAGCTCGCCGGGACAATATGCCCTCTTGGAATACCGCAAGGCTTTCCTTGATGTGGCAAGCGGTCACTGGGCTGCAGCCGACATTATGGAATTGTCGGCGAAGCATATTATTGAAGGCGTATCGGCGGATCGTTATGCGCCGGAGAGAGATGTCACGCGAGCTGAATTTGCCGCATTGCTCGTTCGGGCACTCGGCATGAAAGGTGAATCGGCAGCTGCCTTTAGTGATGTCACCGCTGATGCCTGGTATGCGAATGCAGTCAATCTGGCCGTGCAAGCGGGAATTGTGAACGGCGTAGGCGACGGCTTGTTCAAGCCGAATGCTTCCGTCACCCGTCAAGAGATGGCGGCGATGATTGTACGCGCATATTCGTTCCGCAATGAAGAAGCTGCGGGCGATTTCGGCAAAGCGCCGTTCAGTGACACGGCGTCCGCGCCGCTCTGGGCGCAGCAAGCCATAGCCGCAGCACATGGACTGGAACTGATGCAAGGCTTTCCGTCCCAAGCCTTCAAGCCAGATGGCTTCGGTACGCGGGCGCAGAGCGCAAGTCTGCTGCTCAACCTGCTGCAACTGCTTGAAAAGAATTGAATGAAGACATAAGGGACTGCCCAGGCGAAGGACTGCCGGGGCAGTCTTCTTTTTGATTTGATAGAGATGACTGTCTCGGCATTTACCCAAACCGCCCCGCCCGCGAACAAATCTCCACTTGTATACCTATCCATTAATTTCTAGTAAACATATACATAATAGAACTTCATATTTACCGCAAAAGAGTGGAGGTTGCTTAGTTGGAACAGTATCAAATCGTACCATGGGATGACATGGTGGCAGAAGAATCTTCCGGTCTGAACTTAGAGCAATACGTTCCACCCGAGCTGGAGAAGCTCGCTTATCAGGTATGCAAGTCCTATAACATGGACGTCAGAGGCATGACGCTTATTACCTCCAAGCCGGACAAAGGAGGCGCAATCTGGCGCATCGACACCAATCATGGAACCCGCAGTCTGAAGGTGCTTCACCGTACGCCCGCAAGAAGCTTATTCAGTGTGGGCGCACAAGAGTATGTGGTGAAGCAGGGCGCGCGGGTTCCAGGCATTATTTTGACCAGGGACGGCAAAAACTCCGTCGTAGCCGGCGGAAAGCTGTGGATTGTGACTGACTGGATTGACACGCTGACGCCTGTCGCCAAGATCGATCTGGAAGGCGCACAGACGCTTTGCCACGGACTCGGGGAATTTCACAAGTGGTCGAAAGGATATGTGCCTCCGCTGGAGGCGGGGAAGTCTACCCGCATATTCAAGTGGGAGAGCCAATATCAGAAGATCATGACGAAGATTGGCTGGTTCCGCCATATCGCCAAGGCTTACCCGGATGCGGCGGCAAGCCCGCAATTGCTCTCGGTTTTGGATACGTTTGAGAATCAGGCAAAAGAGATCTTTACCAAGTTCCAAGAGTCGTCTTATCAAAAAATGATTCGCAAAGGAGAAGCGCACTGGGGGCTCGCTCATCAGGACTATGGCTGGTCCAATGGCCAGATGGGGCCGGGCGGCATCTGGGTCATTGATCTGGACGGTGTGGCGTTCGACTTGCCGATCCGCGATCTTCGCAAAATCATTACCAGCACGATGGACGATATGGGCGCATGGGATCTGGCGTGGATCCGCGGCGTTATCGATGCGTATCATCGCGCGAATCCGCTGGATCGTGAGACATTCGAGCTATTATGGATCGATATGGCGTTCCCGAACGAATTTTATAAGCATGTAAAAGAAGTGGTGTTCCGTCCTGTTGAGTTTATGGATCTGGAGCTGGGACCGATACTGGATCGCGTCATCGCAACGGAGACAAACAAGTGGGAAGTGCTGCGCGAGCTGGAGAAAGATAAAGCCAAGTATCCGGCAGGCGACTACACGGAGATCGTCACGGCGCCAAGCCAGCCGTACACGTACCGGGATTACGCGAAGAAGGGACGTCGTGTGGAAGGCGGTCGTCCGCTGGAGCGGACCCGCAGCGGGTCGAACATTATCCGTCTCGTTGTGGGACCGGATGGCAAGGGTATCCTGCTGAAGCCTGGAGTAGAGCCAGGAGTAGAGCCAGGAGATGTCCGGAAAGGCAAACGGTCGAAGCGCGATTCCGAGCCATTCTACAACAAGCCGCCAAAGAAGCTTCGCGACGAGAAAAAGGGACGTCGCAAACAGAAGAAACGGAAGTCCGAGGAGCCGGTCTTCTACCTGCCTCTTGACGTCAAGCCAAAGAAAGAGAAAGCTGCGAAAGCTATGAAGCCTGGAAAAGCTGCAAAAGCTGCAAAAGCTACAAAAGCTACAAAAGCTACAAAAGCTGCAAAAGCAGTGAAGCCTGTCTCGGAAAAACTGGCTAAAGGGAAGAAGCTTTCGAAGGCATTGATCCCTCAGGCGCCAAAGGCGGACAGAATCTCCCGCCCTCATGTGAAACGGCCGACCGAGGAGGATATCCGCAGATTGAGGACGGAACCGGCGAGAAGAGCAGCAAGAAAGCTAATGGTACCGGTGAAGCCGGCCGGCAAGAAAAAGTCGGTGCAAGCACCTTCGTCCAAGAAGAAAAAAGGCGCCATCGGCAAAGGAACATTCGCTGCGCAAAGAACATCGTACAAGAAGGCTAAGGTCAAAGCCTATATCCTCGCTTACCGGAGAAGCGAAGTGTTAAGGGAGAGTACGCGATGAATATATTATTGATATGCACAGAGAAGCTTCCGGTGCCTAATATACGGGGTGGAGCCATTCAAACTTATATCGGTGGCGTCGTTCCTTTGCTGAGCCGCGGTCATAAGATTACCGTTATCGGGCGAGCAGATCCAGAACTGCCGGATGAGGAGACGGTAAACGGTGTGCGCTATCTACGGTTCGACTCTCAGGGCGTTCTCGATATCTATATGAGCAATGTGATTCCGTACCTGGAAGCGAGCGCGGAAGAGTACGATCTGATTCATATTTTCAACCGTCCCAAATTGGTGCTCCCCGTTGCTTCCGTAAAGCCGAATGCGCGTATTGTGCTGAGCATGCACAACGACATGTTCAATCCGCTGAAGCTGAACAAGGTAGAAGGAGACGCCGTCATACAGCGCGTCGAAACCATTATTACGATCAGCAATTATATTGGTGCGGCGATCTGCAAGGACTATCCGCAGGCGGGGCCCAAGATCCGCACAGTCTATTCCGGCGTCGATCTGTCGAAGTTCGCTCCGTGGAAGCAATCTCAGGCTGCGCAAAGAGACCGGGACAGCATCCGCAACCAGCATAAGCTGGGCAATAAAAAGGTGATCTTATTCGTCGGCAGGCTGTCGCGGAACAAGGGGCCTCACGTATTGGTCAGAGCAATGTCCCATCTGCGGCATTCGGACGCAGTGCTTGTCATTGTGGGTGCGGCTTGGTACAGCGACGACCGGATTAGCGATTATATCGCTTATCTGCGGGCATTGGCGGAGAAGTCGCCGATCCCGGTTATGACGACAGGCTATGTGCAGGCAAGTGAGGTGCACAAATGGTTCTGCGCGGCAGACGTCTTCGTCTGCACATCGATATGGGAGGAGCCGCTCGCCCGGGTTCATTATGAAGCAATGGCAGCGGGGCTGCCGCTTATTACGACGGCAAGAGGCGGCAACCCGGAGATTATCCGCGGGAATAACGGCATCATCATTGAGAATCCGGAGGACCCGGCCGAATACGCGTCCACTCTGAACAGCATGCTGTCCAATGTCGGCAACGCTCGTCAGATGGGCTTGCATGGCCGTAAGCTGGTAGAGGATCATTTCACCTGGAACCATGTAGCGGGTCAAATTCTGGAGGTCTGGGAAAATCAGCCTGCCGATGTGGAGGGCGCATCCGAATTCGTATCCGAGCCTGTAGTTGAATCTGTACCCGAATCCGCATCCGAATTCGTATCCGAGCCTGTAGTTGAATCTGTACCCGAATCCGCATCCGAACCCGAATAGGTGCCCCTAATCGTCCTCGTATAGAGAGCAATACCCCCTTGCCGTTAGGCGAGGGGGTATTTGTCATTGCGCCGCTAAAGGGGCGTGTTGCGTGTTGCGCCGGGCGTCTCTCGGAGCTCTAAGCCGCAAAACTCGGCTAGCAGAGCCAGATCGCGCGCCCAGCGAAGCTCCAAGCCGAGAAACTCGGCTTGCAGATCCACATTGCGCGCCCAGCGAAGCTGCAAGCCGAGAAACTCGGCTAGCAGAGCCACATCGAGCGCCCAGCGAAGCTGCAAGCCGCAAAACTCGGCTAGCAGAGCCACATCGAGCGCCTAGCGAAGCTGCAAGCCGCAAAACTCGGCTAGCAGAGCCACATCGAGCGCCTAGCGAAGCTGCAAGCCGCAAAACTCATTTTGCAGAGCCAGATCGAGCGCCCAGCGAAGCTGCAAGCCGAGAAACTCGGCTAGCAGAGCCAGATCGAGCGCCCAGCGAAGCTCCAAGCCGAGAAACTCGGCTTGCAGATCCACATCGCGCGCCCAGCGAAGCTGCAAGCCGCAAAACTCGGCTAGCAAAGCCAGATCGCGCGCCCAGCGAAGCTGCAAGCCGAGAAACTCGGCTAGCAGAGCCACATCGAGCGCCCAGCGAAGCTGCAAGCCGAAAAACTCGGCTTGCAGATCCACATCGCGCGCCTAGCGAAGCTGCAAGCCGAAAAACTCGGCTAGCAGAGCCACATCGAGCGCCTAGCGAAGCTGCAAGCCGCAAAACTCGGCTAGCAGAGCCACATCGCGCGCCCAGCGAAGCTGCAAGCCGCAAAACTCGGCTAGCAGAGCCAGATCGCGCTCCCAGCGAAGCTGCAAGCCGAGACACTCGGCTAGCAGAGCCAGATCGCGCTCCCAGCGAAGCTGCAAGCCGCAAAACTCGGCTAGCAGGGCCAGATCGCGCGCCCAGCGAAGCTCTAAGCCGAGACACTCGGCTTTCCACTTCTGCCCAAATGAAAAACCCTGCCCGGGAGGCAGGGTTGGACAGTTAGTCTTAGTTATCATCGTCGTCATCATCGTCGTCGTCATCATCGTCGTCGTCATCATCGTCGTCGTCATCATCATCGTCATCATCGTCGTCGTCATCATCGTCGTCGTCATCATCATCATCATCATCGTCGTCGTCGTCGTCATCATCGTAATCGTCGTCATCATCATCGTCATAATCATCATCATTAACCGACCGAACGTTTACCTCGTCATCATCATCGTCGTCATCGTCATCGTCATCATCCTCGTCGTCGTCGAGGACGAATTGAACCTCGGCGACATCTTTCCATTTAATGGAGTCGAGAATGTCTTTAATCGCGGACTTGCTGCCATTTTTGCCATCGAGTGAATATTCCTTCGTGCTGCCGTTTGCATATTCGACAATCAGCTGCGAGACGTCTTTCGATTTAAGCACGCTTTTAACTTGCTTTAGAATGGACAAGAAAGGATCCCTCCGTCTGCTTCATATTTTCAAGCTAGTATATTGTATAAGCGGGCGGTATCATTGGCGTGGGTGGATGAAGCGGGGTAACCGCATGTTTTTGCTAGATTTATGTGAAGAAAAAATAAATCAAATCACATATTGACTCTCACGTTGCGTGATACTTTAAAGTAAGTGTTGCAAGGGGGCGAAGACGCTATGAAAGTAAAAGAAGTTGCGAAGCTGGTCGGGATCAGTGTGCGCACACTGCATCATTATGATGAAATCGGATTGCTTATTCCCGATCAGCTCACCGAAGCCGGCTACCGGGTCTATTCGGAACGGAATTTGGAGCAATTGCAGCAAATTTTATTTTTTCGCGAGCTTGGCTTTCCTTTGAAAAAAATAAAGGAAATCGTCACAAGTCCGGACTTCGACCGGCTGGAGGCGCTTAAGCTTCATGAGCAAATGCTGGTCGAAAAGAAGAAGCACATCGATATGCTGCTTCAGACCGTAGCGAAGACGATCCAACATGCGAAAGGAGAGGTTCATATGTCGCATAAAGAGAAATTTCAAGGCTTTGATTTCAGCAGCAACCCTTATGAGCAGGAGGCGCGCGAGCGCTGGGGAGATAAAGCGGTCGACGAGTCGAACGCCAAGGCAGCTCAGATGAAGAAGGACGGGCAAATGGAAAAGTTCCAGGAGGATATGAATCAGCTATATGCGAGGCTGGCTGATCTCCGTCACACGGACCCGTCATCGGAAGCCGCGCAGCAGTCGATTGGAGAATGGTATGCCATGCTGAGCAAGATGGGGAGCTATTCGCCGGAGGCATTCAAAGGCTTGGGACAAATGTATGTCGATGACCAGCGTTTTACGAAAAATATCGATCAATTCGGTGAAGGCCTTGCTGTATTCATGCGGGACGCCATGGCGATCTACGCCGATCGGCTTCAAGGCTAGCCAAAGCCAATTCAACGTGCACAGAGGAGGGATATTCCCTTTTCTGTGCACGTTCTTGTGCGTTCTGCACCTTGTTGCGGCTGTTGCGAGTCTCCTATAATGAATGGCAGATAGTCCAAAGCAAGGCAAAGGCACTTTAGACGTGGATGTTTGGCTGCAGGAAGGAGGTTTCTGGTATGAATATCGTGATTGCACCCGATTCTTTCAAGGGGAGCTTGTCGGCCAGAGAAGCAGGATTGGCTATGGAGAGAGGCATCAGACGGGTTAATCCGGATAGCATTGTCAAAGTCGTTCCGATGGCTGATGGCGGAGAAGGGACGATGGAATGCTTGATCAGCGCGACGGAAGGGAGGTTCGTTACCCGGAAGGTTATGAATCCGCTGGGACGGGAAATCGAGTCCGGGTTCGGCATTCTTGGCAATGGCACGACCTGTATTATCGAGATGGCAATGTCATCCGGCCTGTATCTGATCGAAAGCCATGAACGTGATCCGATGCGGACGACGACATATGGTTTTGGTCAGTTGATTACGGCCGCGCTGGATCAAGGCTGCCGGGAATTTATATTAGCGGTCGGCGGCAGTGCGACTAACGACGGCGGGGCGGGCATGCTGCAAGCTTTAGGCGTAAAGCTGCTCGGAGCGGATGGAGAGGATATCGGCTTCGGGGGCGGCGAGCTGGCGAAGCTCCATAGCGTGCAGACGGATGACATGGATCCAAGGCTCAGCGAATGTGCGTTCATCATTGCTTGCGATGTGCAAAATCCATTGATTGGTCCGAAGGGCGCATCGGCTGTATTCGGTCCACAGAAGGGGGCTACGCCAGCAATGGTTAGCCAGCTCGACGAGAACTTGAAGCACTTCGCGGATGTGATCGAACGGACGCTAGGAGCAGCTATCCATCATATCCCCGGCACAGGGGCGGCTGGCGGATTGGCTGGCGGTATTCTGGCCTTCCTGAACGGAAAGCTGGAATCCGGGATATCCATTGTGGCGCGTGTTACCGGATTAGAGGAGGCTATGCAAGGCGCCGATTTGGTTCTGACGGGGGAAGGCCGCGTCGACTTTCAGACCGTTGGCGGCAAGACGCCTTACGGTGTCGCCAGGCTTGCAAAGTCCCATGGCGTACCTGTTATTATACTGGCTGGCTCGGTGGGTGAGGGAGTGAACGTCTTGTATGAGCATGGCGTGTTGGCGGTGCTCAGCATCGTGAATCGGCCGATGACATTGGAGGAAGCGATGGCGCATACCGGACCGCTGCTTGAAGATGCAGCTGAGCAAGTGATGCGAATCATTCATACGACAGCTTGGGAGGATGGCTAACATTCAACTCATACGAAAAAAGCCGAGGAATTGCCCTTCGGCTTCTTTGCGCTTGCCTGACGATAGGGAACCAATATCTGGATGATGCGTATAACTGAAGAAGAAAACGAACAAAAGATAAGTACAAGGTGTAACTGTTAAGAGACCTCAAGATGCGAATCCGCCGGTACCGCCAAACCTAACTCCTGATAAGCCAGCAAGACAGAGCCCGCGACGGGCGATAGCGTAGACTCCACGGGCAAGTACCGTTTGTTGCTGCCCTGAGCCAGTTGCTCGGACAGCAGCCTGGACACGTAAGTGCTGCGGATAACACTGCCAATAAAGGCGACCTCCACCATATCGCTCTCGAAATAAGAGCCGATTAGTTCGATGCCGACCTTAAGCTGATGAACAGCCCGATCGCATACGGCCATAGCGATCGCGCTGCCGCTATCCGCAGCATCGGACACAATAGGCGCGAATCGCCCAAAATGCTTGTCCCTCCCATCCTATCGGAGTGGAAGCCTTGACGGGCAATCGCCCTCCATTCATGAAGATCCGCCGCTTCCTAGTGGCGAAGCATGGATACGACTAATGCTTCGTTCGAAGCTCCGGCGTGGCCGGCAAGCACTTCATATACGGCGTCATAAGCCAGAAAGCGCGCTGCGCTGAACGCATAATGGTGAAAGTCATAATTGCGGATGTGCTCACGGGATTCAGTTATGCCAAGAATGATGGACCCGGTGCCGGAGATGGCGACGATGCCAGGTCTCGCCCGCAATGCGCCGGCGTGCGCCGCGACCGCATCATTCATATGCAGCTTGGGGCAATGAAGTCCAGGCAGCGCAGTCAGCTCGGACACCCAGGCAAGGTCCTCCGGATTATCGTAACCGGCAATGCCTGCAGCGACACAGCGCACGTCTTCCGGGCGGACGTTGGCGATCATCAGTGCCTCGGCGATGCTGTTTCGAACATTATGAACAGCGTTAGAATCTTTATATACGGATGCAGCGCGGGGATTGTCCAGATAAGCAAGCTGGTGCCCTTCCAGATCGCATACGAGCACTCGGGTATGCGTACCGCCTCCTTCTATCCCGATAACAGCCGGTATATTCATATGCAGCAATGACCTCCCTAGATCTGCGTAAATCGTGAATTTCGCCTTACTGTCATTTACTAGGGTAATCATAACATAATTTGGACGAGCGGCTATATGGTTTGTCCAAGAAACGAATGAGCAACGCCAAAGAGCGTGGTCCGTCCGTCGCAAGGAGGCTATGAATGATGAAGAAAATGCAACGAATTCTGTCCATTATGATGGCGATGTCTCTGTTGTTGGTTGCCTGTTCAGGGCCTTCCGCAGAGGAGAAGGATGCCAAGCAGCTCATTACGGATTATAAAAAAGCTATGCTGGAAGTAAAGGATTATCGGGAGATCGGTATTCAAGAAGATTCCTTCTACACGGATCTGGAGAGCAAGATCAGAACCTTTTTTTCCGAAGAAGGCGCCCAAGTGCTTATTAATCGGGAATATGCCATGTATTTAGCCTATGCAGCAAAACATAAGCGTAACGTAGAGCTTGGCGAGGTCGAATTGACATCGATGAAAGAGAAAAGCGATGTATTTGATTACGAATACCGAATACCTGTGCGGGTGAAAGACGAAGCGGGAGAGCTGCTGGGCGAACATGAATATCAAGGGCAAGTGAAATTGACGAAGGAGAATGGGCGTTTCGTTATTGAAAAAGAGTGGAGCAGGCCCATTAAAGCTATGCTGTGGTAGTGCTTTGTTGATATTGAAAAAGCTGCGCCAAAACTCATGTAACCATTGACCGCTAATAAACGTCTATATGGAAAAGGGAATCGGGAGGTACGGTGATGACAGGAGAGGGGCATCAAGCGTTGCAAAAAGTGGCCAGACTGCTCATTGCGGCAGCCTTCGCCATCACGATGACGGGCTGTCAGAAGGAAGCTCCGAGCTACACGACGGAGGAAGGCTCGTCTGAGCCGTCGGCGCTGTCTACTCCGTTGACGTTCCAGATCGATACCGCAACGCAAGGTCCTTCGCCATTAGCCACAGCAACTCCTGAACCGTTATTGACGGGGGAAGAACAGCTGACGCTGGTAGATGACGAGCAGTCCGGCAGCGAGCCAGAGCAGCCTCACTGGCTGCGCGATATCACATTCGAGAACGAATATGCGACTATTCTGCATCAGCTCGAATACGAGACGCTGATGATTTTGGCCAAGGCGGCGGAGATCCGGTTTGCGAATAAGGAAGAAGCGCCATCATTCGAAGCGTTGAAGTCTGAATTGCTGAAATATAATGCGGAGCAGAGACTCGATCCGTGGCAAACGATATATGAGAATGACCCAGGCTGGCTGCTGGAGCCGAGTGAACTGCTGTTCGCAGTCAATATGTATGAACCGAGTCTGGAGCTGTCCCGAGACGATGATGAGAAAGTGCGGCTCAACTTCAAGACATTCGGCCAGTCTTTTCAGAGCCATACCGTATCCAGACATGTAGAGATTGAACTGCTTCGATCCGGAGAGAACTGGCGGATCGGCGATATCAAGAGCCGCGCTGCCGAATATGCCTTTACCAAAGAAGATGCCGAGCACATCATGATGACCAGCGTCGGGCACGCCAGTTATGTCGGAGACGATGATACGCACTATTTCTTCCAAGACGGAGAGGGATTCGAATACGTATTTCATAAGCAGAATGGATACTTCACCCATCCTTGAGCATTCAAGGCTGGAGCAAGAGGAAAGGGCACCCTGCGGGGTGCCCTTTCCTCTTGCCCATTCAACTTAGAACGTCAGCAAGCCCATAGCCCGCTTGGCGGCGTCTAGTGTTTTGTGCGCTTCCTCAGACGCTTTGCGCGCGCCTTCCTTGAGAAGGAGATCCAGCTCTTCGGAATGGACCAGCTCATTATATCGCTCTTGCAGCGGAGTAATCTTGTTGATGACAACCTCAGCCAGATCCTTCTTGAAGGCGCCGTAGCCTTGGCCTTCGTAACGCTTCTCGACAGCAGGGATATCCTCGCCGGAGAAGACGGAATAGATCTCGATCAGATTGCTGACGGCCGGCTTGTTGTCCCAATCGTAGCGGACGCTCATATCGGAATCTGTCACGGCTCTGGAGAACTTCTTGCGGATAGCGGCAGGCGTGTCCAGCAGAAGGACGTAGCTGCTTTGATTCGGATTGCTTTTGCTCATTTTTTTGGCGGGGTCGTCCAGACCCATGACCCGGGCACCCACTTCTTGAATGACAGGTTCCGGCAGAATGAAGGTTTCACCGAAGCGGTTGTTGAACCGGCTCGCCAGGTCGCGCGTCAGCTCAAGATGCTGCTTCTGGTCTTCACCAACCGGTACATGCGTCGCCTGGTAGAGCAGAATATCGGCAGCCATCAGAGCCGGGTACGTGAACAGAGCAGAGCTGACGGCGTCCTTGCCATCAGACTTCTCCTTGAATTGCGTCATGCGGCTCATCTCGCCGAAATAAGCCTGCGTCTCCATAATCCATCCCAGCTCAACGTGAGCAGGCACATGGGACTGCATAAAGATTGTATTGCGTACAGGGTCCACTCCAGCAGCGATATATAGCGCCGCGATCTGGCGGGAGCGCTCGCGCAGCTCCTTCGGATCCTGCGGAACGGTGATGGCGTGCAGATCAGGCACGAAGAAGAAACCTTCATATTCCTCTTGTAATTTGACGAATTGTTGAAGCGCTCCTACATAACCTCCGATGTTCAGATCGCCGCTTGGCTTGATGCCGGACAAGATACGCTTGTTCATTCAGCATTCCTCTTTTCTCCAATAATTTGAACCCATTGGGGAACCTGGGCAATAAAAAAACGCCCGTCCCCCTGCAAGGGACGAAGCGTAAACTCCGCGATACCACCCGAATTCGGCCATTGGCCGCTCTTAGCCATGAACGGAGCAATAAGCGCGTTGCCGCGTCCCCTTGCATACTTTCGATCATGTCTCCCGGGATAACGGGGGGAGAGGCCGTCAAAGCCTACTGCCATAAGCCGATTCAAGGCTTACAGGTTCGGATTGAAGCGATGGGATCCATTCGCCGAATGCGGATGCGCCGGACCTTTCACCAGTCGCCGGCTCGCTAGGGCATACGCTAAAGAATCGGGTACTACTTCCCATCTTGGCTGTAGCTGTATGTTTCAAGTATTGAATATAAGAATAGCTGGAAACAGAAGCGGAGTCAAGCGGAAGCTGACAGGTACTTTTCGTGAGAAAAATGTCTAAAATTGTCTACAGATGTACATAATGGACTATTAGCATACAAGCCCGAGGGTGAGCCAAATGAAGGAAACGAAAGGTGAAGAAACACCTGATTCGCAAGGCTTGAATCAGGAACAGTCGTTGAAGGAAAGGCCGATCATGTCCGGCCTTCAGAATAATCTGGCGTTGATTAGAAGCGAGCTTGGCAACAGTACCGATATCGTCATACGAGAGGTAGGCGTGCCGGGAAGCGGCGGACTTGCGCTAGCGGTTATCTATGCAGATGGTCTGGCGGATAAGCAATCCGTCTCCGAATTTATTCTGGAGTCGGCCATGATGCGTGACCGAATGAAGCATGGGGAAGGAGAGAACTCCAATCAAGCAAGTCCACAGGCATTAGCGCAAGATGTTCTGACTATTAGTGATACGAGTGAAATCAGCCATTACGGAAGGCTGTTCACGGCTTTGCTATCCGGCGAGGCGATTATCTTGGTCGACGGGTATGACTCCGCAATTGCGGCGGGGACGAGAGGGTGGCGGGACCGCGGGATTAATGAGACTTTAACGGAGACAGTAGTCAGAGGCCCGAAGGAGGCCTTCACGGAGACGCTTCGTACGAATACGGCGATGATCCGCCGGAAAATCAAGGATCCGCATCTATGGCTGGAAACCAGGCAGATTGGTCGTATTACGATGACCGACGTGTCTATTATGTTTATCAAAGGCCTCGCAGACGACAAAGTGGTGGAGGAAGTGCGTCTCCGGCTGGATCGTATCGATATCGACGGCATATTGGAGAGCGGCTATATCGAAGAGCTTATTCAGGATGAGACCTATACGCCTTTTCCAACCATCTACAATAGCGAACGGCCGGATGTGGTGGCTGCTGAGCTGCTCGAAGGAAAGGTTGCTATTCTGGTGGACGGAACGCCGATGGTACTGATTGTTCCGGCATTGTTCGTTTCCTTTCTGCATGCTGCGGAAGATTATTATCATCGCTTTGACATCAGCACGCTCATTCGAACATTGCGCTACATTGGCGTATTTATTGCGCTGTACAGTCCGTCGCTTTATGTTGCGATCACAACGTATCATCAAGAAATGCTGCCGACTCGGCTGCTGTACAGTTTGGCGGCACAGCGGGAAGGCATTCCATTTCCGGCCTTTATCGAGGCGATCATGATGGAAGTGGCTTTCGAGATTTTGCGGGAGGCGGGCCTTCGCATGCCGCGTACGATCGGTCCGGCGGTCTCGATCGTCGGAACCTTGGTCATCGGACAGGCTGCCGTTGAAGCGGGCATCATATCGGCAGCGATGGTCATCGTCGTATCCATAACAGCGATTGCCAGCTTTGTTTTCCCGTCGTACAGCATGGCCAATACCATTCGAATGCTGCGGTTCCCGCTGATGGGACTTGCAGCGACATTTGGATTATACGGAATTATTATAGGCACGTTTGCGATTGTGCTGCATGTCAGCAGCTTAAGGTCCTTTGGCGTACCGTATATGAGTCCGTTCGCCCCGCTGATTCTGAGCGATCAGAAGGATGCCATATTCCGGTTGCCTCACTGGGCGCATTTTACCCGACCGAAACTCGTGAACCGGAGCAATCAGAGGCGCCAGCAGAATCCCAAGTCTGCAAAGCCGAAGCCATAGCTGCCAACTATGTTGGAAGGAGGGAAGGAGTAATGGCGCGTAAAGCAGGATGGTGCTTCGTCATTGTTCTTATGCTTGTGCCACTTATAACCGGATGCTGGAATCGCCGCGAATTGAATGATCTCGCCATTGTAGCCGCATTGGGCATCGACCGGGTTAAAGACAAGTTTCTCGTTACGGTTCAAGTGGTCGATCCCGGCGAAGTCGCCTCACGGCAAGGCAGCAGTGGTCTTTCTCCCGTGTTAACTTACCATGGAATAGGGGATACCGTGTTCGAGGCAGTCCGAAAGATGACGACCGTCACGCCCCGCAAGCTGTACTTCTCCCATTTGCGGGTTTTTATCATCGGTGAGGAGTTGGCGAGGGAAGGCATGGGCGAGGCGCTCGATTTGATGTCCCGGGACCAGGAAGGACGCACGGACTTCTATATTGTCGTAGCCAAAGGAACGACGGCGGAAAACGTATTAAAGGTGCTCACGCCTATTGAGAAAATTCCAGCTTCCAAAATGTTTGATTCACTAGAGGTGTCGGAGAGATCATGGGCGCCGACGGTTGCCGTGCAGCTGGATGAGCTGATTACTAATATTGTGAGTCCCGGCATACAAGCGACATTAACCGGCGTTGTCATTCAAGGAGATCCTGAGCTGGGGAGCAAACGAAAAAATGTCGAGACGCCGGCTACACCTGTTCATCTTCAATATAAAGGTATTGCCATGTTCAGGGAGGACAAGCTGATTGCCTGGATGAACGAAGACGAAAGCAAGGGATTCAGCAACATTACGGATCGATTGAACAGTACGGTTGTGAAGGTGGCTTGCCCAAGAGGCGGCAAGCTTGCCATCGAAGTGATTCGGTCCAAAACAGCCATTAAGGCCAAGGTTAGAGACGGCAAGCCGGAAGCCGAGGTCGTGATGCATACGGAAGCCAATGTAGCGGACGTCGAATGCAAAATCAAACTTACAACGGCTACAACGCTGTTTGATCTTGAGAAAGCCACGGAGGATGCCTTAAAGATGCATGCCGAGAAAGCCGTGAAGAAAGCGCAAAGGCTAAAATGCGACATATTCGGATTCGGTGATGCCATTCACCGGGCTAATCCCCGCTACTGGAGTAAAGCGAAGGAAAACTGGGACCAACAATTCTCCAAGATGGACATCCGATTTAACGTGGATGTCAAGATAAGACGCATTGGAACGATTGGTGAGTCTTTCTTAAATGACATGAAGGAGTAGGATATGATGCTTGCCATTGGTGGCATATTAGCGACAGCTGTCGTCATTGCTATGCTGGAAGTGCCTGGATTACGGAAGAAGCGGCAAGTGAAGGAAATCTGGCTGTTTATGATTCTCTTGCTGTTCGGTACCGGAGTCGGCATTGCGGAGAGCCTCCATCTCCCGTTGCCGAACCCGCTGGACTGGGTGTCATACGTGTATAGGCCAATTGGGCAACTGGTAGATAGCGCGCTGAACTAACAGGGGATGAACGCATGAAGATGAACGTAATGATAAGCGGCAGGCAATTTGCTTTATTGGCTGCGTATATTTCAATTGGCGATTCCATGCTTGTCCTGCCATCCATACCTACCAGCGCAGCGAAGCAGAATGGTTGGGTATCTGCCCTCATCGGTTTGTGTGCGGGATTATTGGTCGTATGGCTTCTAAGCGCGGTCGGCAGGCTGTACCCCCGTCTCACATTGGTGCAATATGTGGAGAAGCTATTCGGGAAATGGCCAGGCAAGCTGGTATCCCTTTGCTTTATTTCTTATTTGTTCCTCTCCCTTGCTACCCATACCAGGGAAATCGGCGACTTTATGACGACCCAGATGATGCCGGAGACGCCGATTCAAGCGATCCATATCATGTATGTGGGGATATTGGTAATGGCGGCGAGATTGGGGATGGAGACGATTGCCCGAACGGGGGAGTTTTTTTTCGCTTTCCTACTTTTGTTTCTGATGGTGTTCTTCCTGTTCTTAATTCCAGATATGAAGATCAATCATCTTCTACCTTTTTGGGAGGGCGGCTTAAAGCCTATTATTCGGGGATCGATTACGATGACCGCGTATCCATTCATGGAGCTTGCTGTGCTGTTGATGGTTATGCCTAGTGTCCGCAAGCCGGAAGCGGTCCGCTCTCATTTTTTGCGAGGAGCTTTATTTGGAGGGACTGTGCTGCTAGTCATTATCTTGCTCTCTATCCTTGTGCTTGGTCCGGATTATGCCATGCGAAGCATGTATCCCAGCTATGCGCTGGCCAAAAAGATCGACGTTGGGAATTTTTTTCAGAGGCTGGAGGTTCTGTTAGCCTTTATGTGGCTGCTGACCTCCTTTATCAAATCGGCGGTGTACTTTAACGTCCTTCAAATCGCCTTGGCCCAGATGGCAGGCCTTCGCAGTGAAAAGGGAATGGAGCTTCCGTTCGGTATGCTGCTGGTTTTCTTCGCGTTGTTGGTCTCTTCGAATATTATTGATTTTCATGAAGTGGATCAGTATTGGCCTTATATGGACATGACGTTCAGCGTCATTCTGCCGCTCGCGGTGCTTGCCGCATATGGCACTCGCCGTGCTGCAAGACGCAGATAGGAGGGATGTATTTGTGAGGTCCAAGGAAAAGATTAGCGCACGTCAATTCAGCATTCTGGCAATTCTCTTTTTGATCGGCACGCCAATTCTCATTATTCCGGCTGCGGTAACCTCTATTTTGAAGCAGGACGCGTGGATTGCGGCCTTGCTAGGTATTGCAGTCGGGTTGTTGCTCACGAAGCTGTATGTAGCGGTGGGAAATCTGCATGCGGAGAAGTCGCTCTTCGAGACGCTGGAGCATGTTCTCGGAAAGTGGCTGGGCAAGGCCGTCACAGCTGCGATTATCTTCTTTTGCCTCATAACGGCTTCGGAAGTGTTGTTTTTTATCGGCAACTTTATGACTACCCAAATTATGCGGGTAACGCCTATACAGGCGTTTAATATCTTGTTCGCCATTGTGGTGGTCATCGGCATTCGCAAGGGAATCGAGCCGCTGGCCCGATCTGCAGAGCTGTTATTCCCGGTATTTGTGCTGCTTTTTATCGTATTGGTGGTATTCGTATCGCCGCAGATTCATATGGAGCGGATTCAGCCTGTATTGGAGTCTGACCTGAAGAGCATGGTTTGGGCGACGATGTATTTTGCAAGCGTGTTTACTTTTACCCCGTTCTTGTTGCTTACCGTATTCCCTAGCGAGATCGATCGACCGAAGGAGGCAAGCAAAGGATTCTATAGAGGTACAATCATTGCCGGAATCGTTCTTGTTCTCATTATTGCATTATGCATCACGGTGCTTGGTACGGATATGACAGCCAGACAAACCTATCCGAGTTATGCGCTAGCCAAAAAAATCAATGTTGGCCACTTTCTGCAGCGTATTGAAATTGTGATGGCGATTATGTGGTTCATTACGATCTTTTTCCGGATATGCGTTTACTTCTACGCGGCGGTACTTGGCATGAAGCAGCTTTTTAATCTGAAGGACTATCGATCTCTCGCGCTTCCCATGGGTATGCTGATGGTTGTATTATCGCTGATTGTGCATCCCAATGTGATGCATAGCGAGGAATATAATCGTAGCGAGTGGCTGCCATTTGTAGCGACTTATGGCTTTCTACTCCCTCTGTTATTGCTTATCGTTCATGCCATTCGCCGAAAACAATAAGCGCAACACAAAATCACATTCTTTTTTACCAATAATCGCTGATGTAACTTTTTCGTTAGTGTGCTACGATACGATACGGCAGTGCCTCTAAGCAGGCATAGCGCATGATGAAGAAGTGAAGGTGATGACATGGAAGGGCATGCTGGAGAGACAGCAACAGACAAAGGCAAGGGTACGAAAGATTTAAAGCTGTTCTACCTGACATGGCCTATATTTTTGGAAATATCGCTATTTATGATGATGGGTATTGCAGATACGTTCATGCTCAGTGCGATCTCCGACAATGCGGTATCGGGCGTCGGCGCAGCGAATCAGTTTCTGCATATTTCCATACTGCTGCTGGAGGTTATCGGCAACGGGGCATCCATCGTTGTAGCGCAATACATCGGGTCGCGGAAATTTTTTGAGGCGTCCAAAATTTCGGCAGTAGCCGTTACGCTTAACTTGCTGGTCGGCATCGTGATGAGTGTGCTGTTCGTCGTGTTCAACGGATATTTGCTTCGTTCACTGAACTTGCAGGGCGAAGTCTATGAGTTCGCGCACAGCTATCTGGCTATCGTGGGCGGAGCCATCTTCCTGCAGGCGATCATTAACTCGCTGGCCGCTATTATTCGCGTACATGGCTTTACGAAGGAAGCGATGTTCGTATCGCTCGGCATGAACGTGATTCATATTATCGGTAACTATGCGCTGATCTTCGGCAACTTCGGTATGCCGGCGCTTGGCGTAGAAGGTGCGGCGATCTCGACCGTGGCGAGCAGGCTGCTGGCGATTGTCGTCTTCTTCTGGCTGTTGTACCGCATTATGGCGGTGCGCATTCAGTTCAGCTATTACTTTAATCTGTCCAAGGAATACATCGGTAAGATATTGAAGATTGGCATTCCCTCCGCACTGGAGCAGGTGATGTATCAGAGCTGCCAGATCATCTTTATCTTCTACACGACGTTCTTGGGCGAAGCCGCACTGGCGGCCAAACAATATGCTACAAACATCTCAATGTTCATCTATCTGTTTGCACTCGCAGTCGGCATGGGAACATCGATTATGGTCGGTCGTCTGGTCGGCGAAGCTCGTCCGAACGACGCATACAAGCGCGTATGGATGAGCGTGCGCTCGGCGATTATCGGCACGCTGATCGTAGTTGCGCTGGTGATGCTGTTCCGGGAGCAGCTTGTCGGCATGTTCACAGAGGACGCCGATGTCCTGCGAATCGGAGCGCAGGTGCTGCTGTACAGCCTGCTTCTGGAGACGGGACGTACCATTAATCTGGTCATCGTCAATGCGCTGCGCGCATCCGGCGATGCCAAGTACCCGCTATTCGTCGGCATGTTCTCCATGGTTGGGATGAGCTTGTCGCTAGGCTATCTGTTCGTCTTCCATTTCAATATGGGGCTTGCCGGCATATGGCTGGCTATTGCGGCAGATGAATGGCTCCGGGCGATTATCTTCTACTTCAGGTGGAAGAGCCGGGCATGGGAGAAGCATGCGCTTGTGCGGCCGGATAAGGAACCAGACCATGCAGCGGTTCATGTATAGAAGTGCAGGCTGATCTGCCTGCCACGACAGATGCGTCTGTCGCGGCAGGCTTTTTTTGTCGGAGGGCTTCAAGGGCGAGGGATAGCATCGAACGAAGCGGGAATAGGCTGCCAGGCAAGGTGGGAAAGCTAGTGTTGAAGGGAGAAAGAGAGTGAATCAAAGCTTCTAATGGCGGGGTTGACATCATGCTCCTGTTCTGATATCTTTAATTTAAGATAATTCAAATTGAAATAAAGGGGGCAGGCACACATGGCGAATAAAGGAACCAATGAAGCACTCGATTTGTACATCGCCTTATCCCGAGCAAGCCAGTGGATCAATGCCCATGCCGACCGTGATATACGCAAGCATGGACTGAATCGGACCGAATTCGGCGTGCTGGAGCTTCTCTATCACAAGGGACCACAGCCTCTGCAGCAAATCGGTGGCAAGGTGCTGATGAGCAGCGGCAACATCACATATGTTGTGGATAAGCTGGAGAAGAAAGGGCTTGTAGCCAGACGCGCTTCCAAGGAAGACCGCCGCTTGATCTATGCGGAGGTGACCGACGCGGGCTGCACATTTATAGAAGCCGTCTTCCCGATGCATACTACTATTATCGAGCAGGCTGCCAGCGGGCTATCTGACGAAGAGAAACAGATTGCCAGCGAGCTGTTGAAGAAGCTAGGGAAATACGCGCAGCAGTCCTACCAATAGAGCTTGTCCAACTGTAACCAGTGGAGGATGAGCGGGAAGACTGCTTTTGCAGGGCATATATCTTAAATTAAAGATAATAAGGAGAGATTGAGATGACTACGAAAACAGCAGGGATTCATCATATCACGGCATTTGTACGGAACCCCCAGCAAACGACTGATTTTTACGCAGGGGTACTGGGACTGCGGCTGGTGAAAAAAACAATCAACTTCGATGCGCCAGAGGTTTATCACCTATACTTCGGCGATCGGATGGGCAGTCCAGGCACGATCATTACATTCTTCCCTTGGGCGGATTCGCGCAAGGGTCATATAGGCGGCGGGCAAGTCGGCATTACGAGCTACGTCGTTCCGGCAGACGCTTATGATTTCTGGAAGGAACGGCTGGCTAGACTGGGAGTCGAGACACAGGAAACAGAGCGCTTCAGCGAGCGTTATCTGCAATTCGCCGACCCGGACGGCTTGCGCGGTGAAATTGTAGCGCGGGAGGAAGGTCCGAACAATGACTGGTCATTCGGAGGCATTCCAGCCGATAAGGCGATCAGAGGCTTTGGCGGGGCGGTGCTGTTCAGTACGGCGCCTGAGTCCACAGGCAAGCTGCTGGAAGATGTGATGGGTCTGACGAAAGTAGGTGAGGATGCCGGCTTTGTACGCTACCGCGCCTTCGGTGATCTGGGCAATGTTATTGAAGTGAACGCTATCGCTATGGCTCACGGTCATGGCGGCCACGGCACCGTGCATCATATTGCGATGAGAGCGGCGGATGATGCCGAGCATGCTGTCTGGAGACAGCATGTAGCCGCGCATGGCTATCAGCCGACGCCGATCGTAGACCGCCAATATTTCAACGCCCTGTACTTCCGTGAGGAAGGCGGCATTCTGTTCGAGATTGCAACAGATCCTCCGGGCTTTGCAAGAGATGAAGAGCCAGAACATCTGGGCGAAAAGCTTATGCTGCCGGAGTGGTACGAGAAGCATAGGGGAGAAATCGAGAAGAATCTGCTGCCATTTGAAGTAAGAGAATTGGAGGAGAACTGATGATGAAGCATCTATTCACAAAAGGTACGAATCCGAACGCGCCGGTATTGCTGCTGCTGCATGGAACGGGAGGCACGGAGCGCGACCTGCTGCCGCTGGCGGAGAGGCTGTCGCCTGCTTCCTCCGTCCTAAGCGTCAGAGGCAATGTATTGGAGAATGGCATGCCGCGATTTTTCCGCAGACTGGCGGAAGGCGTATTCGATATCGAGGATTTGATCTTCCGGACGCAAGAGCTCAATGAGTTTCTAGATAGCGCGGCGGCGGAATACGGCTTCGACCGCGGCAATATCGTGGCGGTCGGTTATTCCAACGGGGCGAATATTGCCGGGAGTCTGCTCTTCCATTACAAGGATACGCTGAAGGGCGCTGTCCTGCATCATCCGATGGTTCCGATTCGCGGTGTAGAGCTGCCGAATATGGATGGGCTGCCCGTCTTCATCGGAGCCGGCGAGAACGATCCAATCTGCCCGCCGTCTGAGACAAGAGATCTGGAGGCGCTGCTGAGCGGGGCAGGAGCCGAGGTGGCCACACACTGGGAAAGATACGGCCATCAATTGACCGGCACAGAGGTGGCGGCTGCGGCGGAATGGTTCAAGAAAACCTTTTGAGGAGGAAGCGGCATGATTGTTATTGACCCTGAGCGACAGAGCGCCCAGGATAATTATAAGCTGCTGATCGGCAGCATTATTCCCCGTCCGATCGCTCTGGTCACAACCTTGTCGGCAGACGGCGTGCTTAATGCAGCTCCGTTCAGCTTCTTTAATATCGTGTCCTCCAATCCTCCGATGGTTTCCGTGTCCGTACAGCGGAAGAACGGCTCGCAAAAGGATACAGCGCGAAATGCTGAGTCACAAGGCGCCTTCGTCGTCCATATTGCGGATGAGACTTATGTAGAAGCGATGAATCAGACGGCGGCTCCGGCAGCGCCGGATGTCAGCGAGGTAGAGCTTGCAGGGCTGACGGCTGTGGGTAGCGATAGGATCAAGGTACCGGGCGTGCTCGAAGCGAGTATCCGAATGGAATGTGTGCTGGAGCAAGCCTTGCCGCTTGGCGGTACGGAGGATTCGCCTGCTTGCGATCTGCTGATCGGCAGAGTCGTACGCTTCCATATCGCCGATCGGCTCTACGAGAATGGGCGGATCGATCCGGATGCTCTGCAGCCGGTTAGCAGGCTTGCGGGACATGATTACGCTAAGCTCGGAGAGCGATTTACATTGGTCCGTCCGGAGTAAGGTTCATAGCTGGAGAAAAGCAGCATCCTAGATGAAAGGATGCTGCTTTTTAGTTGGTATAAGGGATGATGCGCTCCGTGCATCTGCAAGCTGCTGGAGACAGCATCAGGCGGCGTCTTGCCTCAATCGTTCGCCCGTACCTTGAACAGCCGGTACTGCTTGGGCGAGATGCCGTTCTCGCGCTTGAACATGCTGCAGAATTGCGCATCGTTGACAAACCCGGCATCGAGAGCAATCTCCGAGACGAGTTTCTCTGGGTGGAGGATAAGGGACGACCTGGCGTAGTTGAGCCGCTTCACATACAAATATTGAAGCGGGGCTACGCCGTACTTCTCCTTGAACAGATGGCGAAACCGTCCGTAGCTGTAGCCCGCCAAATCGGCAAGCGCTTGAATGGATATTTTTTGACGAAAGTGCTCATCCATAAAGTTAAGCACATAATTCATTCGGTCTGATTGCTGCTTGGGCGCCTTCCGGGTGCCGATCAGCCGGATCAATTGAATCGACAGCTCCCCGACCAGCAGATTCAGCATGTCCGAAAAATCCTCCCGTTGTTGGACGAATTCGGTTTTCATCCGCAGCAATATATTTTCGATTGTGCCGTCTTGATCGTCCTCGAAGACGCCATTGAGATAAGACAGGCCCTCGCGTTCGCTATAGAAGCCGACGAACAGGACGTCCGCTTCATTCAGATGAAGCTCGTCATGTTCGGTGAAGGGAGTGACGAGGGCAAAGGTATTTTTGCGGAAGGTATAGGAGGTTGATCCGATCTTCGTATGCCCCTTGCCATAATAATAGACGAGCTCAAAGCACTCGTGAAAATGGGAAGGAATATATTGTTTCTCCCGGCGTCTGGAGAAGAACAGAAAATCCATATTGTTCATGCCCGCAGCTCCCATCGTTTGATTTAGCCAAATCATATAAGAAATATGAGCGAATCAAGATAAAACATAAGGGCTTTGTTTGGTACAATCATAACATTGCAAGAAGCATATCGTAAACTTCAGAGCGAATAGAGAGATTGAGACTGATGAGCTGTGAAGAAATCAACCAAACCTACCTTTAGGGGGCATAATGATGAAACGAAGTTTATTGGCTTTAGTGCTGGCTGCTGTGATGTTGATTGCGGCCTGTTCGGGCGGAGGCAAAAATGCCGGTCCGGCGAACGAGAATACGAACAATTCCAGTCCCAAATCGGACAAGCTGAAAGTAGTCCTGCTCGTACCGGGGACGCTTGGCGACAAATCGTTCTTCGATGCGGCGAACACCGGACTTGAGCAAGTGGCGAACAGCCTGCAAGCAGAGACGAAGGTTATCGAGATGGGTGTCGATACCACGAAGTGGGAGCCGACATTCAATTCCGTTGCGGCACAAGACTGGGATGTAATCATCTCCGGCGGCTCGCAAATTACGGAGCTTCTGAATGCGACAGCTGAGAAGAACCCTGACAAGAAGTTCATTAACTACGACACCGACATCCCGGAAGCGGCGGCCAACGTATACGCAATCTCTTATGCGACGAATGAAGTATCCTTCCTGGCAGGCGCGGCTGCGGCTCTGACTAGCGTATCCGACATGGCGCATGCGAATGAAGACAAGAAAATCGGCTTCCTGGGCGGTATGGATATCCCTGCGATCAACGCATTCCTGGTTGGTTACATCGAGGGCGCCAAGTATGCTGTACCGGACATCAAAGTTGCTGTATCCTATGCAGGCGACTTCGCCGATCCGGGCAAAGGCAAGGAGCTGTCCCTGCTGCAATACAACTCTGGCGTTGACGTGATCTTCAACGTAGCGGGCGGAACAGGCCTTGGCGTGTTCGATGCAGCGAAGGAGAAGAGCCGTTACGCCATCGGCGTAGACTCCGATCAAGCGACGATGATGGCTGGTACGGACAAGGAAAAAGCGGACCTGATCATTACCTCTTCCGTGAAAAAAATCGACCAAGCGATCGTTCATGCCGTACGCGGCATCAAAGCCGGCACGCTGGAGCTTGGCAAGCTGGATGTTGTAGGCCTGGAGCAAGACGGCGTAGGCATCGTGCGCAACAACATTTTCGATGCAGTCGTATTGGAAGAGATCAAAGCCCAACTGGTTGAAATCGAGAAAAAACTGATTGCTGGCGAGATCGAAGTAAGCAATGCGATGGGCATGCAGACTGCCGAAGTTGACCAAATCCGCAATTCCGTTAAGCCATAACACACGGATTCATACGAGCTTTAAGCTAAAATAACCAAGGGAGTTCTTCGGCTGCGAAGAATTCCCTTCAATTCTATCAGGCCGCCATCGCTATGCTTGCGGGGGGCTAAGGGGAGAACATTGATGCGGCAGAATGTGCTGGAGATGCGCAATATCACCAAGGTCTATCAGAATGGCGTTACAGCCAACCGCAACGTCGACTTCTCGCTGAGAGAAGGCGAAATTCATGCTCTGGCTGGAGAGAACGGAGCCGGGAAATCAACTTTGATGAAAATATTGTTCGGCATGGAGGCGCCTAGCGACGGGGAAATCCGGCTGCGAGGCGAACAGATGCGCTTCCAGACGCCGCAGGATGCGATCGCCAAAGGTATCGGCATGGTTCATCAGCACTTTATGCTGGTGCCGTCCTTCTCTGTAGCAGAGAATATGGTGCTTGGGATGGAGCCGAAGAAAGGTCTTGGCATTCATTATGAAGAAGCGGTACGCATGACGCAGGCACTGTCGGACAAGTACCAGCTGACGGTTGATCCAAGGGCGAAGGTAGAGTCCTTGTCAGTCGGCATGAAGCAAAAGGTGGAAATTTTGAAAGCGCTCCTACGCGGAGCGAAGATTCTTATTCTGGACGAGCCAACGGCTGTACTGACTCCGCAGGAGACCGAAGAGCTGTTCAAGCAACTGCTTGTGCTGAAGCAGGAAGGCCATACGATCGTCTTCATCTCTCACAAATTGAAGGAAGTGAAGGCGATTTGCGACCGCATTACGATTATGCGAAGCGGTACAAGCGCTGGCGTCTTCGATATGGCGGATGTCACCGAGCAGGAGATATCACGGCTCATGGTCGGCCGTGATGTCGTGCTCAAATATGATAAGGCGGAATCCTTCTATGGACCGCCAGTGCTGGATGTTAAAGGGATTACGTACGTAAATGCCTTGGACAAAAAAGCGTTGAACGATATCGGTCTCACGATCCGCGCGGGTGAGATTGTCGGCATCGCCGGTGTAGAGGGGAATGGGCAGGCCGAGCTGGTCAAGGCGCTTACGGGCGGTCTTGGCGGCCGTGTACAGGGTTCGGCCAAGGTGAACGGTTCCGAGATCGTCAGCATGGATATGCGTGCCATCCGGGAGCTAGGCATCTCCTATGTGCCCGAGGACCGTATGAGTCAAGGGGCTGCCAAGGAAGAGAGCATCTCCGACAATATGATCTCGACGCGGTATCGCAGCAAGGATTGGAATAGGGGCTTATTCATGAAGGGCAAGTCGATCGTGCGTTTGGCGGAGAAGCTGATTGAGGAATTCAAAGTCAGATGCTCCGGTCCTGCGCAGCCGATCGGTATGCTGTCCGGCGGCAACATGCAGAAGGTAATCGTGGCGCGGGAATGCTCGACCGATCCCATTCTGCTCATTGCCGAGCAGCCAACCAGAGGCGTCGATATCGGGGCGGCTCAGCTCGTCCACCAGAAATTGCTGGAGATGAGAAGCCAGAATTGCGCGATTCTGCTGATTTCGGCTGATTTGAATGAAATTATGGAGCTGAGCGATACACTGTACGTCATGTATGGCGGGGAACTCGTTGCTTCATTTGATAAGCCGTCCGAAGTGACGGAGGAAGAGCTGGGATTGTATATGCTCGGACTGAAAAAACAGCAGGGTGAACACACGGGGAGGGGCGTAACGTCAGATGCTCAAGTACTTTGATGCCATTAGAACACTGATATCGATTGCGATTGCGCTAGTTATCGCCTTCCTCATCATTGCCTTGATTAGCGAGCAGCCGCTGGAGACGATCTCGATCTTCCTGCTGGGGCCGTTATCGACGACTGCACAGATCGGCAATGTGATCGAGATGGCGATTCCGCTTATGTTCACAGGCTTGTCGGTCGTCCTGTTATTCCGCAGCGGATTGTTCAATCTCGGCGCGGAAGGCTTGTTTTATATATCGGGTGTGGTTGCTGCCATAATCGCGATCTACGCCAGCATGAACGGCTTTATTCATCCAGTCGTGGCGATACTGGCCGGCTCAACGGTCGGCGCGCTTCTATCGGCTATTCCCGGCATAATGAAAGCGAAGTGGAATGCAGAGGTACTCGTTACGTCGCTGATGTTCAACAGCATTCTGTCCGGTATCGGCCTTTATATCTTGAACTATCACTTGCGGGATGCGGCGGCCTTCGCCAATGTGTCCTACAAGTTCCAGGAGACGGCGAGACTTGCGAACCTGATTCCGGGTACGCGAATTCATACGGGACTGATTCTGGTGCTGGTCTGCATCGTGGCTACCCATTACTTCATGTATCACACGAGATGGGGCTATGAGCTGCGGATGACGGGCTCCAACCGCGCTTTCGCCGAGTTTTCCGGCATTAAGACGGGTCGGGTCATCATTACAGTGCATCTTCTCGCTGGCTTCCTTGCGGGAATGGGCGGATCGGTAGAAGTGCTGGGGATGTACTCCCGGTTCCAATGGTCCGATCTTCCGGGCTACGGCCTGGATGGGGCGCTTGTCGCCTTGCTGGCGAAGAACAATCCGCTGTCGGTCGTAGGCGCGGCGCTGTTCCTGGCTTACATCCGAATCGGCGCCGACCAAATGTCGATTATGTCGGATGTACCGGCAGAGCTCATCTCGATAATTCAGGCGATTATTATTCTGCTCATCTCGGCGGAGCAATTCCTGAAGATGTGGAAGAACAGACAGCTGTTGAAGGAGGCGGAGAAACTTGGATAGCTTCTGGAGCGTACTTTTTTCGACGGATTTTGCTTTCTCCGTCCTTCGGGTTACAACGCCGATCCTGCTTGCCGCTTTAGGGGCGCTGATCTCCAACAAAGCCGGTATTGTCAATATCGGCATGGAGGGGACGATGCTCGTTGGCGCCTTGACGGGCGTTATCGTGAGCGCCTATACGGGCAGCGCTTGGCTCGGGCTGCTTGGGGCGGTCATGTCCGGCATTACGTTGTCGGCCATTCTGGCCTATTTCACATTGAAGATCAAGACGCATATTATTTTGGGCGGTATCGCCATTAACATGTTCGCCTCGGGCGGAACGGTCTTTATTCTCTATTTGGTCAGCGGGGACAAAGGCACTTCGACTTCTTTGCAAAGCAAAGTGCTGCCGAACCTGCATATTCCGCTGATACAGGATATTCCGGTGCTGGGACCGATCCTCTCCGGCCATAACGTATTGACGTACATTTCCTTGCTGGCAGTGGCAGGCGTGTATTATATGCTGAAGAGAACGCCGCTGGGCTTGCAAATTCGTTCGGTTGGCGAAAACCCTCAGGCGGCCCAATCGGTCGGCATCAGCGTAGCCAAAATTCAATTTATCGCGTTATTGCTAAGCGGATTTTTCGCCTCTCTCGGCGGCGCGTTCATGTCCATGGGCTATCTGTCGCTCTTCACGAGAGATATGACGGCTGGACGGGGCTGGATCGCGATTGCGGCGGAAGCGCTTGGCGGAGGCAGCACGATTGGGACATTTGTCGCTTCATTAATCTTCGGGGCGACGAATGCAATGGCCAATGCGCTGCAAATTTTGAAAATACCATCGGAGCTGATCTCGACGTTCCCTTATGTGGCAACGGTCGTAGGCTTGCTCGTCTATGCCATTATTGAGAGCAAACGGAAGAAACGCAAAAAGGGAATCTAACAGCTAAGGAGACGGACATTATGGCACGAATTATACTAGATACCGATATCGGGAGCGACGTGGATGACGCTATGGCGCTGGCGCTGGCCATGCATTCGGAAGAAATTCAAATCGAGGGCGTCACGACGGTCTACGGCAATGTAGATCTGCGTGCCCGCATGGCGAAGAAGATGCTGCAATACGGCGGACATCCCGAAGTGCGCGTATACGCGGGCCTCAACAGGACGCTCCTGGACAACCGCGAGATCTGGATGGCCGGCCATGAGGGCGATGGACTTCTGGCGGAGGACGACCAATTGGAATATGAGGACCGTCATGCAGTCGATTTCATTATCGATACCGTTATGAGCAATCCTGGAGAGATCACGCTGGTGGCGATCGGTCCGCTGACGAATATTGCGGCTTGTCTGATTCGCGAGCCTCGCCTCGCCCAGAGTGTAAAGGAAATCGTCATTATGGGCGGTGTAACCCGTCTTGGCGACAACGGCAAGCATATGCGGATCGTCGAGCACAACATCGTTTGCGATCCGGAAGCGGCTTCGCTCGTATTCCGCAGCGGCGCTCCGATTCTGATGGCGGGACTTGATGTGACGCTCAAAGTCATTATTACGGAAGCGGAGAGAGCGAAGCTGCATGCCTCCGGCGATCCGCTGAATATGGCGCTTGCCCGTATGATCGGCAAATGGTTCGAATTTGCCAAGGAAGAGAAATCGTTCATGCACGATCCGCTTACGATCGCGCTGCTCATCGATCGCACGCTCGTGCGCACAGAGCGCATGAATATTCGCGTGGAGTATGATCATCGTCCACAGACGGGGCAGACGGTCGCAACGCTCGACGAGAACGGCAACGTCGAGGTTTGCCTCGATGTGGATCATAGCCGCGCGGTAGCGCTGCTTATGGAGCGCTTGGTCGACAGAAAGGCCAACGCCGTATGAAGCAGCCGAATATCGTCGTCGTAGGCAGCATGAATATGGATATTGTCGTGAAGACGAATCGATTCCCTGAAGGCGGGGAGACAATTCTGGGTGACGAGATCCACTTTATTCCCGGCGGCAAAGGAGCGAATCAGGCGGTTGCCCTCGCGCGTCTTGGCGCACAGGTAACGATGGTTGGAGCGGTCGGTCTCGATTCATTCGGCCGTACGCTCATGACGGCGATGGCCGACAATGGCGTGAACTGCGACTATATTAAAATCACGGAGCAAGCATCGACCGGCACAGCCTCGATTACGCTTACGCCCGACGAAAATAATATTGTGGTGGTGCCGGGAGCGAATGCGAAGCTGAGTGCTAATGACGTCAAGCAGGTTGAAACGCTTATTCAAGCTGCGGATGCTGTTCTGCTGCAGCTGGAGATTCCGCTGGAGACGGTGGAGTATGCCGCGCAGCTAGCGGAGAAATACGGCAAAATAGTCATCTTGAATCCAGCGCCGGCGCGTCCGCTGCCGGAGAGTCTGCTGAAGCGGGTGCATGTGATTACGCCGAATCGCACGGAGCTGGAGGCTCTGACGGAGATGACGCTCGGGGAGCGCCCGCTGGAAGAGGCAGTCGACAAGCTGCTGGAGAGCGGGGTTGGCTGCGTCGTAACGACGTTAGGCTCGGAAGGCTCGTTATGGAAGCGCAGAGACAGCTCGCTGCAGAGACAGTCTGCCTATCGCATGGAAGTTGTTGACACAACCGGCGCAGGGGATGCATTTAACGCGGGACTGGCCTATGATATAAGCGCGGCCCGTGGTATCGGAGACGCAGTTGCCTTTGCCGCGAAGGTATCCGGACTTGCCGTTACAAAATTCGGTGCGCAGGACGGTATGCCGACGATGGAGGAAGTACAGGCATACTTTCATGAATGAGAAGCGAGGGCTGCATGTGAGACAGATGAAAAAAATGATCATCGATGCCGATACGGGTATCGATGACGCGCTTGCCATTCTATACGCGCTGAGATCGCCTTCTATTAAGGTGGAAGGGATTACGACCGTGTTCGGGAACATTAACGTAGATCAAGCGACGGACAATACGCTAAGAATGATTGCACTGGCGGCTCCTGCTTATGAAGTGCCGGTTGCCAAAGGAGCGGGTAAGCCGCTCAAGCGGGGAAAGCCGGAATTTGGCACGCATGTTCATGGCGCGAACGGGATTGGCAATGTGGAGGTAGCGGCTTCCGCCCAGCAGCCGCTGGACGAAGAGGCGGCAGATTTCATATTGCGCAAATCCGAGGAGCTCGCAGGCGAGCTGATCGTGGTGACGCTGGGCCGGCTGACGAATCTGGCGCATGCGATCGAAAAGGACCCTTCCGTATGCGGAAGAATCAAGCATGTATATGTCATGGGTGGAGCGGTAGGCGTTCCTGGCAATATCACTCCGGTATCGGAGGCAAACATATGGGGCGATCCTGAAGCGGCGGAGCTTGTATTTGCTTCCGGCGTTCCGCTCACAATGGTCGGTCTCGACGTGACAATGAAGACGCTGCTGACGGGTGAGCAGCTCGACAGGCTGCAGCAAGCATGCGGGGAAGCAAATGCCGAGATTGTCGATTTCATTCGGGAGTCTCATCGCTTCTACTTCGACTTCTACCGTTCCAGCAACTTCTTTATCGATGCGGCGCCGATTCATGATCCGCTGACCATCTTGGTAGCGGAAGATCCGTCGATCGTGACTACGCAACAGATGAATGTCAAGGTTGTTTGCGACAGCGAGCTGTGCGCAGGCATGACGGTTGCCGATTTGCGCCGCAGATCATTGGTCGGCTCGCCGATTCAAGTATGCACCGAGGTGAACGCTGCTTTGGCTGTTGATCGCTTATTGCACGCATTTATATAAGATCATCTACAAATTAGCAGAATACTGTAAAGTGTAAGAAAAAGAGCTGTAATTATCAGCCTCATTGTAATAGCTCAATCGCAATCGTTCATTCATGTTTAACCCCTTGTTCGGAGCCCGTGCTGAATGCACGGGTTTTTTTGCTCTCGATCGGTGTTCATAAAAGCATGACGCCCTCCCGCCCCCGATATACATAATTAGATGGAATCTTTTTTTGAGTTCGGGCATGGACAGGAAGGGTGGTTGGAGCATGGCAGTGGATTGCGCCATTATCGGCGGCGGACCGGCAGGGATGAATGCAGCGCTGGTGCTAGGCAGAGCCAGAAGAAGTGTAATGGTATTCGACGATAATCGGCCGCGCAATGCGGTGACCCGACATACGCACGGCTTCCTGACCAGGGATGGCGTGACGCCCGGCGAGCTGAGAGGGCTGGCGCAGAGGGAGCTAGCGGCTTATCAGACTGTAACGGTGAATCGGCAACGGGTGACGGATATTCGCCGCGCGGGTGCCGGGTTTCATATAGGAACGGGTGATGGCGCATGGTATGCTGCCCGCAAGGTGCTGCTGGCGACGGGGCTTCGGGAGACGCTGCCGCCGATACCGGGTATCGGCAGCTACTACGGCCGAAGCTTGTTCAACTGTCCGTACTGCGATGGCTGGGAGCTGCGCGACCGCCCGTTGATTGTGATTGCCGACGGCATGAACGCATTTACGCTGACCAGACTCGCTTATCAGTGGAGCAAGGATCTCATTCTGTGCACGAACGGCGCAAGACGTACAATGTCTGATGAAGAACGGCTTAAGCTGCAAAGCCGCGGAATCCGGGTAAGCAGAGAGCGCGTCGTGGAACTGGAGGGTGAGGACGGAGAGCTGCGCTCTGTTCGGCTTGAGAGCGGCTTGCGAGTACGGCGCACCGGCGGCTTCGTATCGCCGATCTGGCGGCAGGCTGCACCGTTCGGGGATTGGCTCGGCTGTGCGGCGAATGAACAAGGCGGCATACAAACCGACCGGTTAGGTCGTACGAGCGTGTACGGCATCTATGCTGCGGGCGATTCCTCGGTCATTGCGCCCGCACAAGCTGTCATTGCGGCGGGAGAGGGCAGCAAGGCCGCGATCGGAATTAACGCGGATTTGATTCAGGAGGATTTTTGAGTGATTTCGCCCTCGCAAACTTCTGGCGAAGAGCGACGCCTCGCGAATGGGGATGCTGCACGATGGCGGTTAATTGCGGCTATGGTGAGTGTATCTTCTTTAACGGGAAGAAATGCGGGTAGGCAAATGTGAATGGATTGGATATAATAGGCGGCAATTAGAGTCTTATCCGGCAACAGTAGTCAGTAGGCAGGATGGGGCATATTTTGGGGAGGACGGATTTTGATGTTTTTTTTGATAGTTGTCATACCGATCTTGGGCATCATGCTGTACATCAATACCGTAACGCTGCTCAAGCATATAAAAGAAGGCAAGAATACCGCGCGACAAACATGTTTGGGTGCGGCGCTAACGGGACTAATTCTATTTTTGTCTATTGTGCTGATTATAAATATTCACTGAAACGATCCAGCTTAAGATCATCAAGGCAAAGTTCATCAAGGCAAAAATCATCAAGCTAATCCATAGCAGTATTCATCAGGTGTTCAGCTTGCGCCGCAAAATATCCTTATGGTGTTCCTTCAGCAGCTCGAATTGCTTCTTGCGATGGCCGTTGGCGCCGGATGGATGAGGGAAGCCGAATAAGCAGCGTTCATGAATCCGTTCCCCTGGGAGCGGCTTTTCGTCGTCGATGTAATGCAATACGTCCGAGACGGATTTGCCGAGCGGAATAATGACGGAGTTCTCTACCATCGCAAGCTCTAAGGCAAAGTCGTGAAGTGCATACTTCCGAATCAGGTTGGATGATAGCATTCGCGGCTGATGGCCGGTGTAGTTATCCCCTTTGCGAAATAGCGGGTAACGGATGACAGAAGTCGTATGAATCAGCTCACGGCGGTCGCCGAAGAGTTCGCTGCTGTCTGAGACGCCGAGCAATTCCGGCAAGCCCAGCTCGTTCAGCATGTCTATCAGATGTCGGCGCATCGTTCCGGCGAAGCTGGCGACGTACTTTGCTCTCCGATCGATGTCGGATAAGCTGATGCCGGAAGCCAGGTCATCCTTGGCTTGAAGGAGCGACAGCGACATTTGGGTAAAACCCGGAGTAATGCCGACGATGGTGACCATAGCAGTTGGATTGATGTAATCGTAGGGTGCGTAGTACAAGGAAAGGTCGTTTTCACGATCCAGCAGAAGGTCATCTATGAGAAGGTCTTCGCGTTGCCAAGGTCGATCGGGAAGCCCGGCAATTATGCTCTGATATGTAGCTAACTTCGATTGTGCCAATCCATCCGCCTCCGTAACATTTCGTTTAAGTAACTGGATATTGTGATTGTGTGCAGCTTATCTTATTATGCCATTTATTCGATATAGTTGGCGGACAATCTATGCTGCAAGCCGAGAAAGTCGGCTTAGAGAGCCGCCCGAGCGGGAAATGGAGCTGCAAGCCGAGAAACTCGGCTTAGAAGAGCTACCCGTGCGGGAAATGGAGCTGTAAGCCGAGAAATTCGGCTTAGAGAGCCGCTCGAGCGGGAAAAGGATGCTGCAAGCCGAGAAATTCGGCTTAGAGAGCCGCTCGAGCTGGCCAAGGATGCTGCAAGCAGAGAAACTCGGCTTAGAGGGGCGATCGAGCTGGCTGGGGAAGCTGCAAGCCGAGAAACTCGGCTTAGAGGGCTGCCTGAGCTGGCCGGGAATGCTGCAAGCAGAGAATCTCGGCTTAGAGGGCTGCCCGAGCGGGAAAAGGATGCTGCAAGCCGAGAAAGTCGGCTTAGCGAGCCGCCCGAGCGGGAAATGGAGCTGCAAGCCGAGAAACTCGGCTTAGAAGAGCTACCCGTGCGGGAAATGGAGCTGTAAGCCGAGAAATTCGGCTTAGAAGAGCTACCCGTGCTGACCAGGGAAGCTGCAAGCCGAGAAACTCGGCTTCTATATAAAAGGAGGGCTGCCACGGCGGGCAGCCCTCCTTACTGCGCTTCCTATTGAAGCGCATCAACTATTTTCTTGCGCAGCTCCGCGCTAAGCGGGCCGCCGTGCGCGAGCTCCAGCGCCCAGACGACCGCGCCTGCGGCGGGCGGCTCCTGGAGCAGGATGAAATTGCATTCGCGTCCTGTCAGCTCCGCTACAATTTCCTTGTAGCGGTCGCGCATGATCGGCGAGGCTGCTTTGACCCATACCGAGCCGGCCATGACGATATCGACAGGCTCCTCGTCGAAGTCCAGGTGGCTGATGCAGCCAACGGTGGAGTAAGCGAGCTGGCGCGCGGAATGCTCCACGATCGCCGATGCGACGGGATCTCCGCTCTCCGCTGATTCGAACAGCAGCGTCACCAGCTCCGTAAAAGGAAGCTTGCGAGTGATGAGCTGCTCCAGCGCATAATCCATAAAGCTTTCCTTATCGTTCACGCCGATCAGCTTCATGGCAGGCGCCGTCATGCTTGTCTCGGGAGCGAGACGGTAGAAGCTGTCATAGATGGCGCGAATGACGCGGCGCGTCAGATAGAAGCCGCCGCCTTCATCGCCGGACAGTTCGCTGCCGACGCCGCCAACTTGCAGGCGTTGCCCAGTTGGCGAGATGCCGCCCGTGCATACGCCGGAGCCGTTGATCGAGCAGATGCCATAGCCCTTGTCGCTGCCAACCTTGATTCCGAGGAACGAGTCGTTGTCCAGCGCATAGGTGGTGAAGCCGATCCGTTCCACCACTTCGTTCAGGTTGCGTTTCTGGACAGGGATGTCCGCACCGGCGAGGCCAAACGCTCCCGTTGCTACATCCTCCATGGACAGGCCGTTTCTCGATAGCAACAGCGTGATTTGTTCATTCATCACCCGATAAGCTTCGGCATAGCTGTCCTTGAATTGCTCGTGACTGCATGTGCCTGAGCGGATATGATCGACCAGCGTGCCGCTAAGATCGAATAAGAAATAGTCCGTTTTGCTGTTGCCGCCGTCGACGCCGATTACATAATTACCTTTCATAGCAGGCTATGCTCCTTATTGATGCTACTTTTTATTTGAATTGAGGCAAATAGTCCTTGTGCGCTTCCTTCAGCTCTTGGAAGCAATCATGCGCCGTCTGGTAGTCACCTACCAACGGGTTCATCATCAGGGCGCGCATGGCTGCCGCTTCGCTTCCTTCTACAGCCGCTGCGACAGTCTCGCGCTCATAAGCCTTCACCATGCGCATGTAGTCGATAATATGCTGGTTGTCGAACTCAGACACGGCGATTGGCTTTGCGCCGTCCTTGCCGATGACAGCGGTCACTTCAATAGCATCGTTGTCTTCCATGAACGGAAGCGCGCCATGGTTCAGCAGGTTCACGACATGCTTCTCTTGCTTGTCGTTGAAGATCGCGTCCACCAGGCTGATCGCCACTTCGGAATAGTTGGCGCCGCCTCGGGAGGAGAGCAGCTCCGGCTTCGAATGCAGCTCCGCGTTCGAATAGATGTCCAGCAGCTCTTCTTCGATCTGCATGCACTTCTCGCCTCGGGACAGCTCGGCGTCCTTTAGCAGCTTCAGTTTTTTATCTTTGAAGTAATAATATTCAAGATAGGAGGATGGGATCGCGCCAACGAGCTGTACCAGCTCCTTGCTAAAGCCAGTGGACGGAATGTTTTTCATCGTTTCGCTGTTCAGACCCATGTCCAGCGCTGTTTTCAAGTAATCCTTGCCGTCTTGCTCAATGGCGGTTACCCAGCTCAGATGGTTCAGACCGATATACGTAAGCTCCGCATTCGGCAGCTCCATGCTTTCGCGGATGCTCTTGTTCATATTGTAAGGAACGTTGCAGAGGCCCAGCATTTTCACATTCGTATGATTCAGAATCGCTTCGGTAATAATACCCGCCGGGTTGGAGAAGTTGATCAGCCAAGCATCCGGACACAGCTCTTCCATCCGTTTTGCAATGTCCAGCATGACCGGAATTGTGCGCATCGCTTTGAAGAAGCCGCCGATGCCGCAAGTTTCTTGTCCGATTAAGCCGTATTTCAGCGGGATTTGCTCATCCAGCACGCGTGCAGGCAGCTTGCCGACGCGAATCTGGCCGAGCACGAAGTCCGCGCCGCGAAGCGCTTCGTCGAGATCCTTCGTCTTGATGACCTGGCAGCTCATGCCCGCTGCCGCTGTCATGCGCTCGCACAGACCGCCAACGATCGATAGCTTCCGGTCATCGATATCCATGAGGGCAAGCTCGTGAAGAGGAAGAGAGTCCTTCCGTTTGATAATGCCCTCCATCAGTTCAGGTGTATACGTGCTGCCAGCGCCGATAATCGCGATTTTAAGCTTTCTCTCCATGTCACTCATCCTTTGCTGCATTAGTAAGGCAAGTATACCACGAGGTACTATTTTCAACAATAAAAATCAGTATGATTGAAAAGTTTTGAAATAAAATTTTAAAAATTGGATATGTATGCAAACGTTTGTGGCGAAAAGTGCTTGTAATTTGTGGCTATTACGTATACTATTTAGTTGCGAAAACATGACACGGAATAGGGAGCGGCACATGGCGATTAATGATAATGTCTTGATTAAAATCCGCGAACGCAAAGACAGTCTGACGCCTGTTGAACGGCTTGTCGCGGAATATATACTAGCCAATAAAGAAGAAATCCCGCATCTCTCGATCAAAAGCCTTGCGCAAGCGAGCAAGACGAGCGATGCGTCTGTCCTGCGCTTCTGCAAGACGATGGGCTACAACGGCTACCGCAGCTTCATCGTCAGCATCTCGGCTTCGCTTGGCTCGATGGATGAGGATTCGGGCGACCAATATACAGATATCCAGCCCGGAGATGAGCTTATGACGATCATCTCCAATATTAGCCGGAACAATATGCGTTCTATCGAGGATACGCTGAGCGTGCTCGACCGATCCGCCGTGGAGCGGGCTGTCCTTGCGCTGCGCACGAGCAAGCGGATTATCTTCTTTGGAATCGGCGCTTCCGGACTCGTAGCGCAGGATGCAGAGCAGAAGTTCACGCGCATCAATATGATGTGCCATGCCTTTCTGGACGGACACAGCCAGCTAACGGCCGCTGCGCTGCTGACGAAGGACGATGTGGCGATCTTCATCTCCAATTCCGGCGATACGATCGAAATTCTGGATTCACTCGAAATTGCGAAGAAGAACGGCGCGCATATCGTAGCGATCACCAAGTACGGCAAGAGCGAGCTCTCCAGCCGAGCGGATACGCTGCTCAGCATCTCTACGCCGGAGATATCCATCCGAAGCGGAGCTATGGGCTCCCGCATCGCGATGCTGACGATCATCGATATGCTGTTTGCCGGCGTAGCAAGCGCCGATTATCAGCAAGTGAAGAAATATTTGTCCAAGAGCCGCAGCATCATTGCGAACAAGCGGAGAAGATAACGAAGCCGCGTAAATGGTAGTTGATAACAACCACTGTCCTTCAGGACGGTGGTTTTTTATTTCAGCCAAGAGGAAGGCTAAGAAGCGACTCTATGACGGCTTCCTAAAGGGAAAAACGGCTGTGCTGCTTTCGACAAAGACTGTGCAAGGGGTACAATTTGTGATATAAAATGCCAAATATAAGTTTCAAATTAAAAATTTATTTCAAAATCTATTGACGAGAATGAAATAAAAGTTTTAATATAGAGTCAGCAACACAACAGAAATGAAACGATCACTCGGGCTGACACACGGAAACGAACCCAAGCCATGATCACGTTAGGGGAATCACTATGAATGACTATCTTGCAAGCTTAACGACGGAGGGGATTAATGCCGAAACGGCCATGATTGACGAGTTGACGACAGAGCAAATGTTGAAACTCATCAATCAGGAAGACGCGACGGTGCCTACAGCGGTCGCCGCTGAGCTGCCTCAAATTGCAGCTGCGGTGGAAGCGCTTCATCGGGTGCTGGCAAGCGGGGGCCGTATGTTCTACATCGGCGCGGGAACATCGGGAAGACTTGGTGTGCTTGACGCTTCAGAATGTCCACCGACCTTCGGAACCGATCCCTCATTGGTACAGGGTCATATCGCAGGCGGAGACATCGCACTGCGGGTAGCTGTGGAAGGCTGTGAAGATGACGGAGAAGAAGGAAAAGCGCTGATCGATCGCATTGGTGTAACGGCGGGTGACGCGGTAATCGGAATTTCCGCAAGCGGAAGCGCCGCTTTCGTCATTGAAGGACTGCGAAGAGCAGGCGAGATCGGTGCGACGACGATTAGCGTCGTGAACAACAAAGGAACGAAGCTTGGCGAAGTAAGCTCCATTACAATTGCGCCGGTTGTTGGACCGGAGGTCATTGCGGGCTCGACGAGATTGAAAGCGGGGACCGCACAGAAGCTTGTGCTGAACATGCTGACGACGGGCACGATGGTGAAGCTGGGCAAGACGTACAATAACTTGATGGTCGATATGAAGGCCAGCAACAAAAAGCTGTATGATCGTGCAGTGCGCATGATCAGAATGACGACCGGGGTTGACCACGACACGGCCATGGACACATTACAGCAAGCGGCTATGGACTGCAAGCTGGCGATCATGATGATCAAGTCCGGGCTTAAAGCCGATGAGGCGCGGAAGTTGCTGTCTGATTGCGGAGGCAGCCTGAAGAAAGCTATTCGCGTTTGCGCTAAAGTGATGTAAGCTTGCTTGGCCGGATGTGGGTATATAGAATTAAATGATTAAAGGGAGGATCTTAGCAATGAAAAGAAAAACGAAATTTGCTGCATCTGTTTTGGCTCTCATGCTTTCTGTAGGCGCACTTTCCGCTTGCGGATCCAGTAACAACAACAATGCTGGACCAAGCAACTCGCCTAGCCCGACCGCTTCCACTGGTACGGAAGGCGAAGCTGCTAAAGACACCATCACGGCGCTGCTTCCGCCGGTGTCTCCTAAGTACCAAGAGAACTTCAAGCAAATGGAAGCCGACTTCAACAAGCTTTATCCTAACCTGACTTTGAAAATCGAACCTGCAAGCTGGGAAGATATGACGCAAAAGCTTGATACGCAAGTGAACGCGGGCAGCCCTCCTGATCTTGCTTTCATGGGCTCAGACGGTATTTCCAAGTATGCGCAAATGGGCATGCTGATGGATATTAAAGACCTGGTTACACCAGAGATGGTAGCTGACTTCGACGAAGCTCCGCTGGAATACATGAAGAATGGCGAAGGTCTGTACGGCTTGCCAGGTTACATGGAAGTTCACTCTATTGGCGGCAACAAGCAAATGCTTGAGGAAGCGGGAATCGACTGGAAGAAAGTACAGCAAGAAGGCTGGACTTATGAAGAGTTCCGTGAAGCGATCAAAGCTGGCGTCAAAACGGAAAACGGCAAAACGCGTTACGGTTTCGTATTCGCAACAGCTGGTGTAGCTTCCAAGGACTACCTGAGCATTTTGGTGAAAAATGCCGGTATGCCATCCCCATTCACTAAAGATCATAAATATGCGTACACAAGCAAAAACTATCTGGAAGTTTTGAAAGCGATTCGCCAAATGATCGACGACGGCTCCATGCCGAAAGAGCTGAGCTCCGTTGACGCCGGCAAACGCTGGAACATGTTCCTGACAGGTCAAACGATGATCACGGGTAAAGGTCTGGCGGTATTCGAAAACTCCGCTAACCAAAACAACAAGAAAATCGAAGCAAACGATGGAAGCGCTGTTGCAGACAGCATCGCTGTAGATTACATTGCATTGCCAGTGCCTTCCTTCGCGGGCCAAGAAGCGGTATCCCATGCCGTTGTTGACGGATATGTAGCGTTCCGCGGCAAGAAAGAGCCAACTGAAGAGCATAAAGCAAACATTGTTAAAGCAGCTTACTTCCTGGCAAGCGGCCAAGTAGCAGCTACAACAAATGCGGACCTGTTCGCAGCTCATATCACGAACAGCGCTCGTGAAATCGCTAAAACAATGGAATCCACTCGTAACCCTGACAACATCGCGGCTGTTGAGAAAATGCTGGAGCACGCTGCACCGGCACGTCCTGACATCCCTGTAGAGCTGGGCGCGAAAGCGATCAAAGTAGAAAACGAAGTTGTCATTCCGAAGCTGCAAGCCTTGCTTGCTGGCGAGATTTCGCCGGAAGAGATGTACGAAGCAGTGAAGAAAGCTGCAATCGATGCCTTTGGCGCAGATGGAGTTGTACAAGAGTAATACAGTTCAATCCCATCGTATGCATTCGAGGGTGAGCGACCGCGTTTGAGCGGAGGTTTTGATCGCCGATTTAATTCGGCAAGATTAACGCTCGGATAGCCGCCCCCTGATCGGGGGGGCTATCCGATTATGTTTTCGGTGAAGTCAGCGGTAGTGAAAGGAGTCCTGAATGATGGCTCGAGCATCAAGCATCAAGAATCGTCTTAATAAGGGCGATAGCGTATGGGCGTACGGATTTATTGCAGTAGCGCTCGTCGTATATGCGCTATTCACAGCGTATCCCGTTATAAGTGCACTACTTATCAGTTTTCAGGAATACCGTCCATTAGGCTCCAGCTATATTGGAATTGACAATTACGCGAGTATCTTCGAGAGCGAGCTCTTTGGCAAAGCTTTGTGGAACACGCTAGTCTATACGTTACTGACGGTTCCGGTTGCGCTGATTCTCTCATTCGGTGTTGCCATTATGATTATGCCACTTAAGAAATGGGCACAGACAACGTTCAAGGCAATCTATTACTTGCCAGCAGTTGCATCCGGCGTAGCGTTGTCCGTTGTATGGCTTTGGATCTACGATCCAATGCCGGGCGGCATACTCAATCAGCTGATCGGACTTGTCGGCATCGAGAATCAGAACTGGCTGGGCTCCAGCTCAACGTCCATGTTCTCTCTCGTGCTGATGTCCTGGCTATCCAGCCACGGAACGAGCATCATCATCTATGTAGCCGCGCTGCTCGGCATCGACGAAAGCTACTATGAAGCGGCGGAGATTGATGGCGCAACGTTCTGGCAGAAGATGTGGCATATCGTGATTCCATGTTTGAAGCCAACCACTTTGTTCTTGCTCGTAACCGGCGTTATCGGCTCCTTCCAGGTATTCCAGAATGCATACCTGATGACAGGCGGCGGACCGGACCATTCCACAACAATGGTGGGCTTGCTTATCTTTGATACGGCGTTCAAATATTTTGAATTCGGCAAAGCGGCGGCTCAATCGCTTGTCCTTGCCTTGATTATCGGCATCATCGCGTTTATCCAGTTCAAGTTCCTGGGCAAAGACGTGGAATACTAGTAGAAGGAGGGACCCGAATTGGCCCTGTTTAACAACCACTTGGGAAATCGCGCAGCCAGATACACACGCAACACGATCATTGTTGTCCTCCTTCTGCTGTTCGCGTTAGCGACTTTGTTCCCTATTTATTTCATGATTATGTCTTCCTTCGGGGACCCCGTAGAAGCCGGAGCGATCAGCTATTCGATCTGGCCAAGCAAGTTCTCGTTCGAATCGTATAAGTTCTTCTTCCAATTCAGTGAATATTCCTATCGCTGGTTATTGAACTCTTTAATTGTCGCTACAGTCGTCATGGTTTCTAACGTCATATTCGCCACGATGGCGGGTTATGCGTTCGCGAAGATCAACTTCAGGGGCCGCAATGTGCTGTTCGCCGTCTTGCTGGCAGCGATGATGATCCCTTATCAAGTAACACAAGTTCCCTTGTACATTCTGATCGTGAACATTTTCGAGATCCAGAATACGTACCAAGCACTCATCATGCCTTCACTCGTTACGGTCTATAATATTTTCTTGGCGAAGCAGTTCATGAGCTCGATTCCGAAGGAAGTATTGGAGAGCGCCAAGGTAGAGGGTGCAAGCCAGTTCAGAATTTTGACCAAAATCATTATGCCTTTGTCCAAAACCGTTATGGCCGTTATGGCGATCCTGACATTCATGGAAAATTGGAATACGTTCTTCTGGCCGTTCCTGGTCACGAACACCATGGATATGCAGACGATCCAGGTCGGTCTGAAAAACTTCCGCTTCGCCAACACGACATTCTTTGCTCCAATGATGGCGGGCGCGACGATTTCGGCGGTTCCGATGTTCATTCTGTTCTTCAGCCTGCAGCGTTACTTCCTGGAGGGTGTAACAGTCGGCGCGGTCAAAGGTTAACATTTGCGCTTACAAGGCTGCGGCTCCTGCCGCAGCCTTGGTATTAGGCAGGGTTTATGGAAGAGGAGGGACAGCATGATCGCAGCCTGGAATGAGCGATACCGCTCGGAAGTGATCGATTTGTGGAATAAGGAAGCCGTTAAGGACAGCTACAAGGAGATGACGGAAGAGGATTTCTCCCGGATCTTCACGAATCATGCCAACTTCGATCCGGCCTGCACGTTCGTATGGCTGGAAGATGGACGAGTAACGGGCTTTGCCTGCGGCTGTACGGGAGACGAGCTTCCGCTCGGCGACGTAGCCGGATATATCACCTGCATCGTGCTGGATTCGGCTTCAGAGAAGCAGGACCGTTATGCCGGATTGCTCAAGGCCATGGAGGATCGCTTCCTGGAGCTGGGCAAGCGGCAGGCGGAGGTCCTGTTCTTTAATCCGATGCAATTGCCTTGGTACATCCCGGATACGGACCGCCATGAGCATAATAATGCGCCGGGCGTGCCTGTCGGAAGCGGCCTGCATCAGTTTCTGCTGCAGGAGGGTTACGCGGAGCGGGCGACGCAATGCGCGATGTATCTGAAGCTTGGAGCCTTCGAGGTGCCGGAGAGTATTCTGGCGAAGGAAGAGAAGGCTGCAGCCGATGGCTATGCCGTCGAGTTGCTGGATGCAGCGAAGCATACCGGACTTGCAGAAATGCTGGAGACACTTGGCAATCCGCTATGGAAGAGAGAGATCGGCGGCAGTGCTGAGTCGGGTACGCCGGTTGTTATCGCGGCGCATGAAGGGAAGACGGTCGGCTTTGCCGGACCGGTGATCAGGCAGCCTAACGGCCGCGGCTATTTTGCCGGGATCGGGGTTACGCCTGAGCATGAGGGCCATGGACTTGGCTCCAGCCTGTTCTTCCGTCTATGCGAAGCTTTTCAGAATATTGGCACTGACTATATGTCGTTGTATACAGGCAGCAACAATCCTGCCATACGCATCTATGAGAAAGCCGGATTTCAGACGGTGAAAACATTCGCTATCATGAGGAAGGAGCTTGTATAACCATGAGTGAGAGACAACCGATTACGATTCTGGGCATTGGCGCCCATGTTGGTGACGTAGAGCTAGTCGCTGGAGGCGTGCTTGCAAGCCACTATCTGAAAGGTGACAAGATTGCTACGCTGGCGCTGACAGCGGGCGAGCGCGGCGTGCCGGACTGGCAGGACGTGAATGAATACCGGGAGCAAAAAGTACGCGAGGCGCATACCTTCGCGGGTATGCTGGGCGGCGAGGCACGTGTATTCGAGATTCCGGACGGCGAGATTCCGGATGATCAAGAGATTCGTTTGCGCGTCTGTGATGTGATTCGCGAAGTGAAGCCGAACATCATCATTACGCATCATTGCAACAGCATGCATAAGGACCATGCAACCACGCATCGCATCGTTAACGACGCGCGTTTCTTCGCCGGTCTGCGGGCGATGGAGCGCGAGCATCCGGCGCATTTTGCAGCGAAGCTGTATTATGGCGAGAACTGGGAGGATGCGGTTGACTATGTTCCTTATGTCTACGTGGACTTCCATCAAGAAGCGTTCGACCTGTGGATTGAGGCACTGTCCACTCATTGGTTCGTAACCGGCAGCAAATCATTCAATTATATGGATTACTACAAATCTCTTGCCCGCGTAAGAGGCCTGGAAGCAAGGAAGGAATATGCGGAGACTTTCATGATTCCAGCCGAGACGATGCGCTTGCGTCAATCCGAGCTGTAATGAAGGGATCAAGAGGAGAAGCTTATGATACGCAACGGAATTGACAATCTCGATGCTTATGCCGATCTGTTCCGCGGCAAGCGGCTTGGTCTTATTACGGCACCGACCGGGCTGAATGCGGAGTTTCGTTCAACCATTGATATCCTGCATGAGAAATTCCATCTTGCGGCTATGTTTTCCCCCGAGCACGGCGTTCGGGGAGATCTGGCCGCAGGGGCGCTGGTCGATACGTATGAGGACCCTGCGACCGGCGTGCCAGTATACAGCTTGTACCGGAAGGATTCCAAACGTTTGACTCCGGAGATGCTGGACGCTGTTGATATGGTCGTCTATGATATTCAAGATGTTGGCGCTCGCTATTATACGTTTATCTACACGATGCTCTATGCGCTGGAAGACTGTGCGAAGGCAGGCAAGCCTTTTGTCGTTCTGGATCGGATGAATCCGCTGGATGGCATAACGGTGGAAGGGAATGTGCTGAAGGAAGGCTTCACATCATTTGTCGGCAATTATCCGCTGGCGGTACGTTACGGGCTAACGGCTGGCGAGGTAGCTACGATGGCTAACAGCGAGACAAACTTAGGTGCCGAGTTATATGTCGTGCCTTGTGAGGGCTGGAGCCGCACCATGACATTCTCGGAGACGGGACTCGCATGGATCCCGCCCTCCATGGGCATTCCGCGCTTTCATACGGCGCTGCTCTATCCGGGTACGTGTCTGTTCGAGGGAACGAATCTTTCGGAGGGACGCGGCACGACAGCTCCGTTCGAGCTGATCGGGGCTCCGTTCGTAGATGCGGAGCTGCTCGCGAAGGAGATGAACGCCAAAGGCTTGCCGGGCGTATATTTCCGCCCGTCCTACTTCAAGCCGACCTTCTCGAAGCATGAGGGCGAGCTTTGTAGAGGCGTGTATGTGCATGTGCTCGATGAGCGTGCGCTCAGGCCGGTGGAATTGGGCGTCGAGCTGCTGTTCACCGTGAAGAAGCTGTTCCCGGAATTTGCATTTCTGCCTCCTGTGAAGGAGCACGGAAGACCGTTCATCGATCTGCTGTGCGGTGACAATGTGTACCGCGGGGAATCGGTTGACGTTCCGGCGCTGCTGGAGCGGTTCCGCGAGGAAAGCCGCTCCTTCGAGGCGCGCAAGGCGCAATTCCACTTATACTAATGACAACGAAGCCGGAGTGATTCGAACATGAGATACGTTGCAGGACTGGATGGCGGAGGCACGAAGACGGCAGTAACGATCGCGGATGAGAACGGTTCGATCGTACACGAATTTGCCGTCGGCGCCTTGAACTATAACGGCCAAGATGAAGCCAGCGTAAGAGCGGCTCTTGCCGAAATCTGCGCGGAGATTGGCCGGGCTTTGCCAGGCGGCCTTGCTGCTTGCTCGGTCATTTGCCTGGGCGCGGCGGGCATCAGCAATCCTGTCGTCAGCGGCTTGATGACCTCAGGCCTGCGTGAAGGCGGTTATCAGGGCGAGCTGGTGCTGGTAGGCGATCATGAGACCGCGCTATGCGGGGCGCATGATGGCTTGTACGGCGCTATTCTGATTGCAGGTACAGGCTCCATTGCTTACGGCCGCAATAGGAACGGTGACACGCATCGCGCAGGCGGCTTCGGACATCTCATTGACGATGAGGGCAGCGGCTACAGCATTGGCCGCGACCTGCTGTCAGCGGTAGTCCGCGCGTTCGACGGACGTGAGGATCCCTCCATCATAACGGATCTGGTATACGAGCGGCTCGGAATTGGCTCTGTACGCGAGATCGTTGGATTCGTCTACGATAAAAACCGGAATAAAAAAGAGATCGCTGCAATCGCACCGCTCTTGTCGGTGGCTTGCGAAAACGGGGATCGGACGGCTCTGCGTATCGCGCAGAAGAATGCGGAAGCTCTTGCCGAGACTGCCTCGGCAGTGATTGAGCAATTAGGCCTGCAGAATGGGGAGCTTGCGCTGCTCGGCAGCGTACTGACGCGCAATCGTCATGTGCGGGAGATGTTCGTGGAGTCGATGAGCCGCCTGCAGCCGAAGCTAAGCTGTATCGAGCCGAAGCGTGACGCATCCTATGGTGCCGTATTGCTCGCGCTGGAGAAGCTGAAAGACGAGATAGGCTAGGGCGGCATGAGCCGCAGCCGCTGGAGAGGATGAAGCGTCCCTTCCGATGGCAGCTGGCAGAAGTTGCAGTGCGGTGAGGCCGGCAGAACGATCTGTCGGCCTCTTGCCGTATCAAGGCAGATTGGCTAGAGCTGCCTGCAGGCCTCGATGGTCACGCAGGCGGGAACTGACTAAGAACGATAAGGAGAGTGGCGGAGCATGCTGGCAGGATTGGCGGGGAAAGCATCTGTTATTGGCATTGGTCTGATGTCTGGCACATCACTGGACGGAGTGGATGCCGCTGTAGTCAAGATAGAAGGAAGCGGACTGCAATCCAAGGTTCATCTGTTGCATTATTATACGAAGCCCTATGATGATGAATTGCGTGCGCGAATCAAGGATCTGTGCGATCCTGCGACGTCCAATGTCATGAGCATATGCGGCATGAATGTCTATATGGGCGAAGTGTTTGCGGATGCGGCAATCGAGGCGGCGCGCGAGGCTGGTCTGGCGCAGGAAGAGATCGATTTCGTCAGCTCGCACGGACAGACGATCTGGCATATGCCGGAGGGGACGGAGCAGGATCGTTACCTGCGCCGTTCCACGCTGCAGATTGGCGACTTGTCGGTCATCGCCAAGCGGACCGGCTGGCTTACCGCGGGCGATTTCCGTCCTGCCGATATGGCCGTAGGCGGCCAAGGCGCCCCTCTGGTCCCGTATGGCGATCTGATCCTGTTCGGAAACCGGGACAAGGGCAGGCTGCTGCAAAATATAGGAGGCATCGGCAACTGTACGGCTCTGCCGCCAGGGGCGGGAGCGGAAGACGTATTCGCCTTCGATACCGGTCCGGGCAATATGATTATGGATCAGACAGTGCTGACGCTTACCGACGGACGTCTGAGCTATGACGAAGGCGGCGCATGGGCAGCCCTTGGCACATCGGATGAGGAGCTGCTGGCTGAGCTGCTCTCGCATCCTTACTTCCGCCAGCTTCCGCCGAAGTCGACGGGCCGGGAGCTGTTCGGCGCAGCGTATACGGAAGCGTTCCTGCGCAGAGCAGGGGAGCGGGGGCTGCATGCAGCGGATATTGTAGCAACAGCGACGGCGTTCACGGCGCATACAATAGCGAATGCTTGCAAGGAGCTTGTTATGCCGCGCTGCCGGATCGACGAGGTCATTGTCAGCGGCGGAGGCGCGCATAACCGCACGCTCATGGCTGCGCTAGCCCGTCTGCTGCCGGAGCAGAGCATTATGAACGCCGGAGCTCTCGGACTGGCTGACGACGCCAAGGAGGCTGTTATCTTCGCATTGCTCGGCCATAGCTTCCTGCGAGGCGAGCCGAACAATGTGCCGGCTGCTACAGGAGCAGCGTACCCGACGGTGATGGGCAAGCTGGCTTTGCCATAAAAGGAACTTGCCGTCCCGCTCTTCAGACCCACAGAAAAGAACCTTCGGACACTCAATGTGATGCTCTCCCCTAAGCCGCTCGCCAGACCAAACTGCGGTCTATCCGAAGGGGGAGTATGGGGCAGCGCATCGCCTGAGAGTTGTCGAAGGTTCTATTTGTGTAGAAAGATAGCCGATCATGTTCGTGCAGCCAGGACTGATCTTAATGATCGGTCAGATAAGGCGGCACGCTGCCTTCGTTCGTCTTCAAGGTCATGCTTCCTCGCGTTACCGTATAGATCATCGAGCGGCTTCCTTCTTCATCGTCTTTGCGCCAATGCTCCCGAAAGGTCACTTCAAATTGTTCATCGCCGACTCGGGCCACGGATGTCTCCCGGGTAACCTTGTAGCCGTCCAGCTCAAGCTGGGTAGCGCCTACTTGCTTCGGGAATAACTCCAGCTCGGTGCCGCTGGTGCCAGAGGTTGCCGCCCTGACGGCGGCTTCTTTCGTAAAGGGCTGCTGCTTGGGTGTCTTATCGTTCGCAAGAGACAACAGGCCGACCCCGGCGATAATCACGAGCGGCAGCGCAATTGAGAGCAGGATGCCGTTTTTGCGCCAACCCTTTTCCGTCATCCAGACAAACAGGCGATCCGTAAGCCAGTAAAGAAAAGCGGCTGAGAGACACAGCCAAGTGAAGCTGGTTGAGCGGAAAGGGATGCTGATCAGAGCGCCGAACAACAGATGCCCGGCAATGGGGAGCACAATCTCCAGTGTGCGGCTGTGCACGCGCCTGTTGATCACAAACTCCAGCGCCATCGATACAAGCGAGCCGTATATCAGTATGATCGGAAACACATATAAGCTAATGAAAGTCGTCCAAGTCATGAATTGATCAAAGCGGGGGAAGGATGCATGCGTCTCTACCCCGGTTAGAATCAAAGACATGTAGATGACGACTGCAGATGAAGTCAAATAAGTTGCAATGGCTTTTCTAATTAGCAAATGCAGGCCTCCTTTCCGAATGTTATCTTCGGCGCCATGCGCGCTTGGTTGCAGTCAAAGCGGCTATAGCGCAGAGCTCTGCCCCATTCGAGGTTGTAGGATATAAGCCGAATGATGTGAAAACGATTGCAGGGGCGGGCAGTCTGCGGCTGCGTATAGGTACATAATGGTTTTAAAAGAAATGAACGCGACGAATGAGAAGCGCACCCCAAAAAAGCTGCCGTGCCAACGGGACGTATTTGTCCGTTTAGCAGGCAGCCTTGTGCAGCCCGGCGCTACTCTGCTTGATAATCCTCGACAATGACTTCCAGCTCGCCCGTCTCAGGATCGATGACGAAGCCGTGTACAGGAATCGCCTTAGGGAACAATGGATGCTTGCGAATCATTCGAACGCTATGCATGACTCCTTCTTCCGCGCTGCTGAAGCCGCGAAGGAACTTCTCCATGCGAATGCCGGAATTCTCCAGCGTCTCGATCGCGAGCGGATCGATACCGTGCTGGCTGAATTTCTCGATCATGCCTTGCGTATCCAGGTTGGTCATGCCGCAGCCGTGATGACCGATCACGAGCACCTCGCGCGCGCCAAGCTCGTATACCGCTACCAGAATGCTCCGCATGGCACTTCCGAAGGGCTGAGTCAGGATGGCGCCAGCGTTCTTAATAAACTTGGCGTCTCCGTTGCGAAGGTTAAGCGCTTTGGGAAGGAGCTCAACGAGTCTGGTGTCCATACAGGTCAGGATGGCTATTTTTTTCTCCGGGAACTTGTCCGTTAAGTAAGCCTCGTATTGTTTTTCCTCGACGAATGTTTTATTGAATGCCATCAATTGTGGAACGATAGACATAGGTGATCCTCCTTTTAACAATTGAAACTCGTACAGAGCGTGCTTTTTTATCTATTATTCATACAATCGCACCACTCGTCAATGAAAGACTATTGACAGGAAACCAAAAGGTTTCGTATTATGGTGAATAGAAACCATTTGGTTTCCTATTGTGTGGTTTAGTGCGCGGAACTGTGTTTTATAGCATAAAACCCTGTCGGGGATGCGAAGAGACGGTATGGCTACTGGCGTCAATCGTGGCCTGCGTCAATTAGAAGGAGTGAATACAGGATGTCGAATGAACAACAGGGAGTACTGGCTGATGTAGTCAAGGAAGTCACGATAAAAGCTCCAATTGCAAAAGTTTGGGAGGCGGTCGCAACGGCGGAGGGAATCGCTGCATGGTTCATGCCGAACAACTTCGAGCCGATACTGGGGCACGAGTTTCAATTAAATGCAGGGCCATTCGGTCATTCGCCATGTAAGGTGCTGGAGCTGGACCCGCCTAATCGCTTGGTCTTTTCCTGGGACAAGGACTGGACGGTAACGTTCGAGTTGGAGGAGGTAGATGAAGGCACTCAATTCACGCTCATCCACGGAGGCTGGAATACGGATACGGTTACCGCTTTCGGAGAGAAGCATGCGGTGGTGAGAGAGCGGATGGCTGGCGGTTGGACGGGTATTGTGCAGAAGCTTGTCCGTACGGTGGAGGGCTGAGATGGGAGAGGCATTGCCCAAGCATGACGTCTTCCATGCGATCGCGGATCCCACAAGACGTAAGCTTCTTCATCTGCTTGGCGATGGCGAGCTACCAGTGAACATCATCAGCGGGCACTTCCCGATGAGCCGGCCGGCGGTGTCCAAGCATCTGCGCATCCTGGCGGATGCAGGGCTGGTGAAGGATCGCAAGGTGGGAAGAGAAACGAGGTATAGGCTGGAGGCGGAGCCGCTGCGGGAGCTGCAGCAATGGCTCGCTTACTTCGAGCGTTATTGGGATAATAAGCTGGCTGCTCTCAAGCAGTATGTCGAGAACGGAGAACAAGAGAACCATTAGTGAGCGCGGCCATCTGCCTTGCCTGAGCAGTACGGACAAAGGTCCCGTCAGCCATTGTGCTGACGGGACCTTTGTCCGTTGCTTAGCGTGATTATTCTCGTAACAACCGCAGATCGAATTCCGGTACAAGCCCAAGCTTGGCCGCACGGCCGAGCAAGGCTTCAATGGCTCCGTAGCCGTCCTCGCCCAGATCATGGCTGAAGGAATTGACATACAGCTCGATATGGGATTGCGCCACTTCAGGCGACAGCTCCTGTGCATGAGCCATGACGTACTCGGTGGAGGCGGAAGGATCATTCCACGCATGCTCAAGCGACGAACGAATCCATCCGCTGATCACTTCCGCATCAAGAGAGCGCCGGGCGATGATCGCGCCGAGCGGAATCGGCAGTCCCGTATCCTCCTCCCACCAGCTTCCCAGATCAGCAAGCTTATGAAGCCCATAGTTGCCATAAGTAAAGCGGGCTTCATGAATGACCAGTCCGGCATCGATCTTGCCGTCGCGGACAGCAGGCATGATTTCATGGAATGGCATGACGACAATCTCGCCTACGCCGCCAGGGACTTGTTGGGCCGCCCATAGCCGGAACAGCAGGTATGCCGTAGAGCGCTCGCTAGGAACGGCGACTCGCTTGCCCGTTAGGGCGGAGCCGTCTAACGCGCCGTTCCCGTTTTGGGTTAATACAAGCGGCCCGCAGCCTCTACCGAGCGCGCCGCCACAAGGAAGCAGTCTATAATCCGACAGCACCCACGGCAATGCGGCATAGGAGATTTTCATCACTTCCGGTCCCTCGCAACGAGCGGCCAAATGATTGGTTATATCGATGTCCGCGTATGTCACATCAAGCTTGGGCGCATCCGGCAACAGGCCGTTCGCCCAAGCGTGGAATATAAATGTGTCATTGGGACATGGCGAATAAGCGATGTGAAGACGTTGATTCACAGAATTTCCCTCCCTCTGCAACTTCTTGATGTGTCTATCTGATAATGAGGAAGCTCCATCATGGTGCGATGGAAGCGAAAGCGGCAAAGGCGTTCTCCAGAGCCTTCAGCGCATCGCCGATCCGCCACGCGGAGCGATCTCTTGGTCCAACCGCATTGGAGATGGCGCGCACCTCGGTAGCAGGGACACCCTGCTGCGCCGCGGCAATTGCCACGCCGAAGCCCTCCATGCCCTCGGCTGCGGCTCCAGGCACAAGCCGCTCACGCAGCGCTGCTGTCGCAGCCGTCCCCGTCGCCGAAGAGACGGTTAGGATGGGAGCAAGAGCGCACGCCAACCCTGCGCCAGCCAGCTGTGCCAGGAGCTTCTGGTTCCACTTTGCGTGGGAGTCGATTCGCGAGGTGCCGAAGCCAAGCTCGTCCACGCTGAGGAAGCCGTTAGGGGTCTCTGCACCTAAGTCAGCCGACACGATCGTATCAGCGATGACGAGCTCTCCGATCGCGGCTCGTCCTGGGAAGCCGCCGCCAATTCCTGCACTGATGACGAGCTGGTAACGATGACCGGCTGTTGCCAGCATGGCAGCCGTGCGAGCTGCGACGGCGGCAGGACCTACGCCGCCGGCGATGACATCATAGTGGATAGCTCCGGCTTGTGAGAGGCCGCGCAGGACGGCTTCCCTCTCGGCTTCTACAGCCGTCACAACCAGAATTCGTGTGTCTTTAGTTTGGATTGTGGAAGGTTGGGTCATGGTGAAGACTCCTTTATAATGGTCGACAAGCAGCTCCCGGACGGACATTAGTCTTATCGGACTGCCGACTTGTTCACGGGTAGTCGAATTTCTACGCTGGTGCCCTCGCCGACAAGACTGCGGTACTTTAACTTGCCGCTATGATTGCGGATGATCTGCTGGCAGATCATGATGCCAAGGCCGTTGCCGCCTTCCTTTCGCGTGAAGAACGGTTCGCCGAGGCGTCCCATATCTTCCTCCGAGATGCCGAGGCCCTGATCGGTGAAGCGTATCAAGAGCTCGCGGCCATCCTCGGCTGCCGCCAGCTCGATCGTAAGCTCCCCGCCATCCGGCATCGCTTCTACGCCATTTTTGATCATATTGACAAAGACTTGCTTTAATTGACTTCCTACGCCGCCGATGGAGGGGATAGCCGTGATTTGATGAATGGATAGATTGACTTTGCTCAGTCTTGCCTCGGAATCCATCAGTATAACGATATCCCGTATCAGATCGCCAACATTCAGACATTCATGGCGGATTGCCTGCGGCTTCGCGAGCACTAGAAACTCGCTTACGATCATGTTGATCTGATCCAGCTCAGACAACATCAGATCCAGATGCGACATGGACAGTGAACCCTTCTGCTTCTGCAACTGGACGAATCCGCGAAGCGTGGTGAGCGGATTGCGAACCTCATGAGCAACTCCGGCGGCCAGTTGGCCGACAACGGCCAGCTTCTCCGAGCGGCGGATCATCTCTTCGGACTGCTTCCGGGATGTAATATTTCGGGATATGGTGGCAATCGCAATAATCTCATCCAGCTCGTCACGAATGGCGGATATGGTAATGGACACATCGATCAGCTCTCCGTCCTTCGTGTAACGGACCGTCTCGAAGTCGGTTACAGAGCCGCCTTCCAATATGGTTGCGATTAGCACCTGATGCGATTCGATCTGGTTATCCGGCAAGTTGGGATGCAGCTGGCCAGTCACTTCTTCGCTGCTCCAGCCATAGATCATCTCGAACGCCAGATTGACCTGTATAATATGTCCATCGAGATCCATGACATGGATTGCATCCGAGGTATGATTGACGAACGACTCCAGATATTGCTTGGTGCTTTGCAGCTCGCGCGCCGTATCCTTCAATTGAGTCGTATAATCCAACAGCCGCACGCCCATAGAGTTGACGCGGGATGCAAGCAAGCCAAGCTCGTCCTTGTTCTGAATGGAGATGCTGGCGACGAAGTTTCCGTCTGCGATGGCATTCACTTTGTTCATAATTTGATTCAGCGAACGCAGCATGTACCCCGCTATAAAATAACTTCCCAGCATCGCAAACAGCAGCAGGCATAACGAAATCAGCACATGGGCAAGCAACTGGCGGTGGAGGGACTCCTGAAGCTCAGCCTTGTCGAAGGCGACGCCAATAACATATGTTTTTTCAGCGTTGATCTTGATCGGGATGAAGCTGCGAAGCACCTCTTTGCCGTTGATCATGTACTTATCGGTCTGCATGATGCCGCTCTCCAGCACCTTGTGAATATGATGCGAATCCTCCTGCGAGTTGCGGTATTCATATTGGCCAAAAGGAATAGCCCGGACGTCCAGATTGTAGATGGGAATGCCTTTCTTCATCTTGATGATCGGCTCGGAGCCAAAGTATTGCGGATCGAAGCCAGTCACTTCCAGCAAGCTTGACTGCTGGCTCTTGAGCTTGGCTATCACATTGTTGGTGCCGTTGACGAGATCGAATGAGAAATTTTCATCCGTATTAATGATCGTGTTGATCATATAATTGGTTGTCCCGTCGAAATAATAGCCCCATTTGTTAATTTGGGTAGGGTCGGAAACCGCGTAATTAATGGGACCGGACCAATAATCCTTAAGCGCATCCCCGCGTCCGACGGACACCTCTTTCCTATCGAAGAGCTGATGGAACGCTTTGTCCCAGTAATCCCATGTATTGGAGTTCAGATTGACCTCCTCTGGATTGGAGGATAGGATGGATACGATCTCGCCATCTAATCTTTGCCAAAGCGTAATATCGTCCAGATCCAGCTCTTTGCTGAGGGCTGCCAATTGCTCACTGCTGACATGCTTAATATCCGGATGGAGCTTCTCCTTAGCCACAATAGCGGCCATGCGAAGCTTCTCGCCAAGCTCGGCGTCCATCGCCTCGCGTGTCGTCTCAATAATTTCAAGCGTAACGCCGAGCTGCTCGACGATGGATTGAATTTGCTGCTCCAGGGCGGCATCTTGAGCCATCTTGGTGCTAATATAGGAAAACATAATATTTAAGGCAAGAATCGCCGCTACAATCGCGGAGATGGACAAGGATAGCTTAGCTTTGATGGACACGGATGTTCCTCCCGAAATCTAGTTGTCTTCTTACAATTAGACAACGGGAGGCGAATTCCTGTCTATTCGCGTCGAAACCCTTCATCTACCAAATACTGAGTCGCTTCGTCATGCGTCTCGAACGCCATGTCCAGCTCGTTGCCGGCATAGACGAACCACAGGTCTTCCTGAAATAGCAGCGTCAGCCGGGTGCCGCCGGCTCCGCGCCAAAATTCGGCGCGGGAGGAACGGTAGCCCTCTTCTTCCGCGGCTGGCTTATCATCTTGATCGCTTGCTTCTCCAGCGGATAAGGATGTGATGGAACGAGCAATCAGGTCCTTGAGCTCATCTTCGCTGTAGTCGCGAATATTGACGAGACCTTTAGCGTCGGTCTCCAAGCCGTCGATCAGTCCGCCATAGATGAAGCCGTTCCCGTTCGGGTGGAGATGATAGACGACGGTTTTCTTCTCATGGACGCTCTCTTCATAATGAAAGTTTACGCGCCCAAGCGAAACGTCCTTCCGCTGAAGCTCAGGAAAGGACGCGATAATAGCAAGTTTTTGGTCAAAGGTAAGCATAGATCTGGTTAATCCTCCTTGGTGGTAGGCCGTAATAAGGCCTTCTCTCAGTCGGATTTCTTGCGCAGCGTCAGAATCGCGGCACCGCCGATAATAAGCAGGATGGCGAAGTACGGTTGTTTCGTCAGCAGCACGTCAAAGAGCGAGCCGAAGGAGAAGACGATAAAGAAAAGCAGCGACAGCACGGTCAAAATATTAATCGGGATAAGCAGCCACTTGTTGCGCTTGCCGAACCAGTAGAACTCGAACAGGCCGACAGCCGGCGCCAGAATGAAGCCCGGCCACATGTACTCCCAATTGCCTAGCAGCATGGCGACCTGGCAGACAAAGCCCGCAGTAAGCAGCACACCGCCTGGAATCAATAGCCCCGAAACCCGGCGTTCCGTTACGCTGAAATACAGCCAGTGGAACAACAAACCGAGCGGTATGACGAACAGGGATGGCCAAAAATAAGCGAAGATTTTGCCGGGACCAAAGGTCTCGCCTTGATTCAGAAGCAAAATGATGCCAAGCAGCAGCAGGAGAACCCCGCCAATCGTTTTGATTTTCATACCGATGAACACTCCGATCTTCTTTTATAATTATATAGGATAAAAGGGCCCGATCATAGCGTAGTTGCCCTATTCCGGATGATTATGCGTATCGACGCCGATCTGGAAGGGAGATGTCACTCCTTCGTACATCAGGTGCATCGTCATGCCCGCGGCTGCGTGCTGGAGGTTGTGGCAGTGATCCATCCACAGTCCGGGGTTGTTCGCCAGGAAGGCGACCTCGTACACTTCGCCGGGTGCGACGTCCAGTGTGTCCGACCACCAGGGGCTGCCCGTTACCAGCTCACCGTTGCGGGAAAGCACGAGCATGTGATGCCCATGAAGATGCATGGGATGGTCGACGGCGCTCCGATTATAAATCGTTGTTTTGACAAGCTCCCCTTCCTTGACCATGTACATCGGCGTATCCGGGAATACCTTTCCATTAATTGTATCATACAGGGCGGGTACTCCGCCTAAAAAAGCGAGGCGATTGTCCAGAATCATCGTAAACGCCCGATCGAAATCACTGTTCGCGTCAAATGGCGTGGACGCCTCCTCACCATAATGGGTCGGATCAAAGACAGTGGATGGTCGAGAGGTCTGCGGCACTTCACCGGTACCATCCGCACTCATGAGCAATCCCCGGTCGCGCATGCCGTCGATACTGAGGTAGACAGACTCTTCCGGCATCGTGAACTCGACATCGTAACGCCCTCCCGTAGTCAGCACCAGTTCTGTATTCTGCAGGGGCTCCGGCCCATTCAAATCGACGCCATCGATAGCTGTAACCATGAATGACGTGCCCGATAACGTATAGGAGCGGCGCAGCCAGTTATCTGTCTGGATGAGACGGAACTTCACGCGTTCGCCGGGCTGTATCTGAATACGCTGCAGGGTATCAGAGTTGCCGACAGCGGTGCCGGCGCCATCCCAGATGTGCGTCAATACGACGATATCATGATCAGGCTGATGGTCTGTCTCGACAGGCTCGACAATCAGAGCGCCGAACAATCCCTTCTCGACAGCTTCCTTGGAATGCTGGTGAGAATGATACCAGAAGGTGCCGGCTTGCTCGGCTACGAATCGGTAAGTGTGGCTTCCGCCGGGCATGACGGCGTCTTGGGTTGCGCCAGCTACGCCATCCTCGGCATTCGGCACATCGAGTCCGTGCCAGTGGAGCGTGGCGCCGGCTTCGATATCCTCGTTGTACAATGTCACTTCCACAAGCTCTCCTTCACGTACCCGGATTTCCGGTCCGGGCAGCTCACCGTTGTACGTCCAGGCTTCAATGACCTTTCCTGAGCTTAACGCCATGCTTGCCTTCCTGGCTGTGAGCGTGAAGGATTGATCGGGCTTCCCTTCCTGCGGGCCGCTTAATGCGGTGACGGGAATGCCAGTCTCATCGGGCGTCAGAACCGCTGTTGCAACCGGCAACGAATGATGGGCATGGCTGACGGGAGAATCGGACTTGACCAGTTTGCCGCTTGCCTCGCGGATCATTCCATAGTCAGGTTTACCCGCCATCATACTCAGGCTTCCGGGCTGGCGGCTGGCATCCATTGCGATGAGCAGCGGCACGCTTAATACGGCGCAAGCGACTGCTGCGAGACCCGTTATGCGCGCCCGTCTCGACCAGGGGCGATAGACAGTAACGGCATCGGATGCAGAGGCAGCGGCATTGCGGCTCGATTGATGCATCCAGAGCAAGCTTCCAAGGAACAGCATTGCGGTCAAAGGAATTGCGATCTCTACCATGAGGAATGGTACCGGCGGAGACAGGATGAAATAGACAAGAAAAGCGGATACGAGCGCCAGCCATTTGTAGGGCGCGACCAAAGCCGTGTCTGTAGCATGTCTCCTGCGCGGCATATCCGGCGTGATCTCTCTTTGGCTCTGGGTGCGCTGGATGAGCATCTGCAGTCTCGGCCACGCCAACAGCCACAGCAGGGAGAGGGCGAGGAGGGCAAGCGGCATTCGCAAGAAGAGGCGATCCATCCAGAAGACGGGCGGGCTAATCGAAGCAAGCATAACGTCTGCTGAGATGGAACCTGCGGCCAATACGCTGGGCATAACCGTCCAGAAGCGCAGCTTGCGCGCTCTGCGGTGCAATTCCATCTCCGTTCGGGAGAAGATCAGCTTGGATACCTTGTTGGCAGCAATCAAGCTGATGATAAGGAGCAGGAATAGCGACCCCAGGCTAATATTGGTTAGTGCACTATACATAAGGTGTAATCCTCCCGTTCATTCGCTTTACGTTAATATCGTATCCCGTGAGAGATTTGCGTGTAACCTCCGGGAGTCTCATCCTTAACCTAGACCTCAGACGGGGAGGCCTGACAAGCGGCGAAACCCGCATTGCAAAGGGGAAAACTTCCTATGAAACGACATTTTACACCTCTATCCCAGTACCTATGAAAGCGCTACAATGAAGATAGAAAATGGTAGGGAGGTGAGAGATATGAGCCAAGAACAAGAAATTGTTCAAGAGGGCGCTGAAGAGATTGTGGAATTGATTTCGGAGGATGCTCCTGCTGCGGAAGAAGCGGCAGAGGAGGCTGAAGCCGAGGAAGCAGTTGAAGCAGAATCCGCAGAAGCGGTGGAAGTGGAACTGGACGAAGAATTGGAAGAAGCGGCTGCATCGGCGGAAGAAGCCGAGGCGGAAGCAGAAGAAGAAGTATCCCAAGTAGAAGCGGAATAATATTTATTATTTGCAAATAGAATGGAAGCTGCCCTAGCCGCCTCGCGGCGTACAGGCAGCTTTTTTATGTAGTTGGAGGAAAAAAAGAGTTGACAGCAAGATGTCTTTGATTTAAGATAATTTCATAATCTAAAGTTAGTTAATTATTAATTGTTAGTAAATAAAATCACATATGGAGGTTATAACAATGACAAAAGCACAATGGGTTGTAGACGCGTCGCACAGCGAAGTTGGATTTTCCGTAAGACACTTGATGATTGCGAAGGTAAAAGGCACGTTCCATGCGTTCGATGCGAACATCGTGGCGGATCCGGCCGATCTGACTTCCGCTGAAATTTCCTTTAATATCGATCTGAGCAGTGTAGATACGCGCAATGGCGATCGCGATGCGCATCTGAAATCCGCTGATTTCTTCGATGTGGAGAAGTTCCCGACACTGGGCTTCAAAGCGACTTCCATCTCCCAAACAAGCGAAGGCGAGTACACTGTAACGGGAGACGTTAGCCTGCACGGCGTGACGCGTTCGGAATCATTCGAGGTGACGTTCGAAGGCACAAGCCGCGATCCTTGGGGCAATACGAAGGCAGGATTCAGTGCAACTGGCGCAATCAAGCGCAGCGACTACGGTCTGACGTACAATGCGGCTCTGGAGACAGGCGGCGTGATGATTGGCGATGAAGTGAAAATTACGCTTGAGATCGAAGCTTTGCAACAAGCTTAAGCCTCATGCGAACGGGAAGACTGCTGGCTAATGGCCTGCAGTCTTCTTTTTGTTTGTCATCCGCTTACCGGCCTTTCATGCAGTGAAAAGAATCAATTTACATAAATGGATGAGGATGCTATGTTGTTCGTAGATTAGCAGTGATGACGAGGGGGCGAAGAGTTGAGCAGAACAAAAAGACAAGCTGCTTGGTTATTGATCGCCATTGCGGTGGTGGCGGCGGCCATGATATTTGGAGGACGGGCAATGGCTCCGGGAGGGGATGAGACCGCGCCGGTTGCCGAGCAGTTGCCGGGTAATCAGCAGGCATCCGAATCTCCTGAGCCGTCCGCAGAGGTACTAAAGGAGAAGAGTATGGAAGAGCTGGTGCAGGCGTATCATGATCTACCGCTGATGGACGCTCACAATCATAATGCAGCGGGAGGCAAATACCGCAGCATGATTCCCAAATGGGATGAGAGCGGGGTGGACCGGATCGTTCTCTTCGGAGCCGTATCGGAACCGGCTGCGGAGGCTACGGATGAGACGGCCTGGGAAGCTTATCAGAACAACCCTGACCGATTTATTCCCTTTACGTCCGGTATTAATCTGCTGGAGCAAGCAGGCCTCGACAAGCTGCGCAAGAATCTGGAGCGAGGATACTTCGGCTTAGGTGAGATTGCGGCTGCATCCCAGTATTCTCCGGCCCTTGCGCAAGTGGAGTGGAAGACGGAGCATCCGATGGACGGCATTCTCCCGGAAATCTATGCGCTATGCGCGGAGTATCAGGCGCCGGTTCTGCTGCACATTGATCCGCTGAACGGAACGCCGGTCTCCAAGCTGCAGGAGGCGCTGGCTGCCTATCCCGATACGACCTTTATCCTCGCTCATGCGAATGTCTTTAATTCGCCAGGCAATCTGGAAGCGTGGCTGGAGGCGTATCCGAACCTGTATGCCGATTTCTTCGCGGGCTTTACGGTATTCAATCCCGAAAGCGCCAATGTGCTGGAGGATTTCATTCCAGTAATTCGGAAGTTCCCGGACCGGATCGTGCTGAGCACGGATTCAGGTTTTGGTCTAAGCAGTGAAGAGCTGGCGATCGAAGCCATGTACCGCTTGATAGATAAGCTGGATGACAGCGAACTGGCAGAGCGCATCGCATACAGCAATATGAACGGGCTGATTGAGCGGCAGCCGGCAACAAGGACGCAGCTTGAGAAGATAAGGGGGTTAGGCGGGGAAGACGATAGCGGACTTGACCTTGCGACCCTATCGAAGCGGGAAGCGGGCGAGTGGCTGATCCGGAACGGAAAAGAAGGATAGGCGCGCAAGACGCGCCTATCCTCTTATTCGTGCCGCCAGCTCCAGGAACGAGTGGGCCACACGCTTGATTCGCTCCACAATCTCGCCGCCAGAGCCTTCGTTGTCCGTATGAGGCTCGGCGAACCAGTTCCGTTGGGCGCCGCCGATGGACACCCACTCTGGTGAGTTGATCCCGTGCAAATTGCGTACGATGGTTTGCAATTGCTGCAGGGAGCTTGTGCCCACCGCGCCTCCTGCAGAGCTCATGGAGAGTACGGCTTTGCCGCGGAAGTGATCCTGACCCAGATGGTCCAGCGCATTCTTCAATACGCCGGAGATGCTGCTGTGGTATTCCGGCGTTGCCAGCACGATGGCATCGGCCGCATGCATGCCTTGCTTCAGCTCTGCGATATGACCGCTATTGGCGCTTTCACCGTCCGGCGAATAGAATGGGAGCGGCTTGCGGTACAAGTCGAACAGAGTGACTTGATGCCCTTCGGCGGCGATTACCTCTTTGATGTATTCAGAAAGACGTGTGCTTGTAGCCCCTTTGTGGTTGCTTCCGGCGATGATTATTACGTTCATAGTGCAGTTCCCCTTTGGTCCGGCCCTTGCGTCCGTTGTTATGCATTGATCGTAACATAGGGGCTGTAAGGAGCACGTCGGCACAAGGGTTGATCTTATAAGCGAAGTAATTCGGCTATGGTCGGACTGTTTCTACGACGTTGGTCTGAGATGACCCGCCGGGTTGCACGGGTCAAGCTTCTTTGTCGAGCCCATTGCGGACCGCAAACAACGCCGCTTGCGTGCGGTCTGCAAGATCGAGCTTGCTTAAGATGTGGGTCACATGCGTTTTGACCGTCTTTTCGGTAATGACAAGCGCATCTGCAATCATGCGATTGCTCATGCCGGCAGCAATGAGCCGGAGCACATCCAGCTCTCTTCTCGTGAGCGGCTCCTGACTGGGAAGATCAGCTTCAAATGGAGCGGAGTTCCCTTGATATAGATGGATATATTGATTCATCAGCTGTCCCGCTATATCGGGGTGCAGCTCGACCTTTCCCTCATGAACGCGCCTGACGGCATTGGCCAGCTCTTCAGGCTCCAGATCCTTCAGCAGATAGCCTTTCGCTCCAGCGCGTATGGCAGGAAGGGCATGGTCCTGGTCTGAAAAGGAAGTGAGAACGATCACTTTCACAGCAGGCAGCGATTCAGCCAGCCGCCTTGTCGCTTCAATGCCGTCCATGACAGGCATGTGAATGTCCATCAGCACAATATCGGGCGCAAGCGATGCCGCTTGTTCCAGCAGCTCTTGGCCGGTAGATGCTTCGCCGATAATTTCCATATCCTTCTGAGAAGTTAGGAACACTTGCAGCCCCCGCCGTACCATCTTGTGATCGTCAGCGAGCAGAATCCGTATGCTCATAACCGCGAATGACTCCTTCCATTTCGAATTTGGACAGAGGCAGCGTAGCCTCGATCAACATGCCTTCCCCCGGTGCGCTTGCCAGCCTTAACTGGCCTCCAGCCGCTTCCACGCGTTCTCTCATGATCGATATTCCGAGGCTCTTGCCGCTAGCCGGGAGCTCTTCCAGATTGACTCCGGAGCCGTTGTCCTTGGCTACATAAACCAAGCTGGCATCATGCGTGTACAGGGCGATGTCTACAGTATCTGCGCCTGCATGCTTGGCGACATTATTCAGCGTCTCCTGTGCAACCCGCCATACCGTTACTTCTACGGCCTGCGGAAGCTGCTTCATACAGCCATCGCATGTCAGCCGGATATGAAGGCCAAGTCGCTTGCCGTATTCGATAATCGCTCTGGCAATGCCTCCGTCCAGATTGGCCGGTCGAAGCTGCATGATGAGAGAGCGCATCTCCTTCAGCGCGTCCTTGGATACGACCGTCATATCCTGCAGGGCGAGACGGGCGGCCTCCAAATCCTCATTTTCCAAATAAGACTCCGCTCCCTTGGCGGTCATGCTAATGGAGAAGAGCATCTGGGACACGGAGTCGTGGAGGTCGCGGGCAAGTCGGTTGCGCTCCTCTACCCGAACGAGCTCTCGCCTGTTCTCCTCCAGTCTCGCATGGTCGATCGCAGCGGCTATATGCTCCGCCACCGCCTCCAGCACTTCGCTTTCGACTCGGTTCAGGAATGCGGGCCCTGCGCTCCGAATCAATAGGAAGCGCCCGGATTGCGACACCAGAGGCGTGACGGGAACGGCAAGCAAGGCAGAGAGCGGTGGTGACGCTAAGCTCCAAGGCGCTTCACCGGTATCGCTTGATTGCTGGATGTTCAGTTCCATGCACCGCGATTCGCCGGAGATGCGGCTGAGCTCTGCTGCAAGGAATGCCGGAGCGGTGAGGATATGGTTATGCAGCGTTTTGTCGGCATGCAGGGCTTGGATCGCATATCGGCTGTCGCCTGTTCGCTCCAGCAGAGCGGCCATTGGCCAGTCGAATTGCTCGGCGAGCAGAGAGATCGCATTCTCCGCAAGCTGAACGGGCACCATACCGGAGCTGACCGACTGGTGAAGCGAGCGGCTGAACGCTCCCAAGCGGGTGAATTGCTCGGCCCGCCGCTGCTCGGCTTCATGCAGCCGGATGCGCTCTACCGCGACGCCGATTTGGAAGGCGACGGACTGGAGAAGCGCCAGCTCCTCGGCCGTAAAATGATTTTTGCCCGCCGCTCCGACGTTGAGGATGCCGAATTTGCGTTCTCCGATCCGCAGCGGTACTGTCGCGTGATGGGTGAAGCCGCATGTATCGCCGCTTTTGGCTGCGCGGGCTTGACTGAGTCTGCGGCAGCTTAGGATATTGACCGCATCCGTCAACCGATCGTCCTGATATTGGTCGACGCACCAGCAGGATCCGCATTTCATAGGGGCTTTGTCATCCTGGAGCAAGGCAGGCGGCAAGTTCCGGTCGGCAGCGAATGTAGGATGGCCGTTTTCGTCCATCAGGAAGATCCAGCCGAAGGTGAGCTCGGTCACATCGAGCAGCTTCTCCAGGACGGCGTCCAGCATGTTGTAGACATGATGAGAGCGGTTAAGTGTCTCTGCAATCATTTTAAGCGTCGACAGTTCTTGCATATGGGACATATCGTTCATGAGGGCTTCTCCTCCTCTATGCTTCTAAGGGATTCTCATCTTTCCAATATAATCGTTATGAAGGCGAGGCGAAAGGTCTATACATGCCTGCCTTATGCCTTATCAAGCGATAAACGGGATTCAGTGTAGAGAAGTGTCTCGCAGTGCACATCATTTTGCCATGCTTTAGGCATACTTCTAAACATACGAAAATGCGATGAGGTGGCATATGAAGGAGATCGGATTGAAAAACGTCGTGTTTTGGATATCGGCAGTCCTCGTCCTCGCGCTGGTTGTGATTGGTGCGATTATGCCGGAATCCTTTGGCCAGGCAGCAGGGCATCTATTCGAGTTATCAACCAAGGCTTTCGGCTGGTTTTATTTGTTGTCTGTATTTCTGATCATTCTCTTCCTGTTCGGAATAGCCATAAGCAAATTCGGGTCCATTCGGCTGGGCGGGGAAAAGGAGCGGCCGCAATATCCCTTTTTCACATGGATTGGGATGCTCTTCTCTGCCGGTTTCGGTGTCGGGTTAGTTTTTTGGGGCGTTGCCGAGCCTATGAGTCATTTTTTCTCCACACCGTTTGAGGGCATAACAGCTCAATCTGAAAACGCGGCCAGAGTCGCCATGGGTTATTCTTTTTTCCATTGGGGAATTAGTCAGTGGTCGGTCTTCGCTATGATCGGACTCGTTATCGCCTTTCTGCAATTTCGCAAAGAAAAGGATGGACTGGTATCCACTGCGCTGGAGCCGATTACCGGGAGCAAGCCTGCCGTTCGCAATACGATTGATACGCTGGCGGTCATTGCGACGGTTATGGGTATCGCAACCTCGATCGGTCTAGGCGTCATGCAGATGAGCGGAGGACTCCATATCGTATTCGGCACGGGCAATACAATGATTATCCAGCTTATCATTTTGTTCTGCATCTTTATCGCGTACATGATTTCAACGACGACAGGTCTGGATAAAGGCATACGCTACTTAAGCAATTTCAACTTGGCGGTTGCGCTCCTGTTTCTGGTGTATGTCTTTATTATGGGCCCTACCGTCTTTATACTGGAAAGCTTCACGTTGGCGCTTGGTGATTACGTCTCCAATTTCGTGCAATACAGCTTGAGGATGACGCCTTATGTTGGCGGCACATGGGTGCGAGACTGGACGATCTTCTATTGGGCTTGGGCGATTGCGTGGTCGCCTTACGTAGGAGCCTTCGTTGCCCGAGTATCCCGTGGCAGGACCATTCGGGAATTTATTTTGGGTGTCATGATTATCCCGCCATTTATCGCATGTCTATGGATTGCAGTGTTCGGCGGGACGGCGTTGTGGCATGATCTGAACCGGAATGCAGGAATAGCGGCTGCGGTGCACAACGATTTGACTTCTGCGCTCTTCCAGCTGTTCGATCAGCTTCCGTTGCCCATGATAATGTCGGGGCTGTCGATATTGCTTATCTTGACCTTCCTGGTGACGTCAGCAGATTCCGCTACTTATATTCTAGCGAGCATGACGACCGGCGGGAGCCTGAAGCCGCCCAAGGTTGTATTATTCGTATGGGGCACCCTCATGGCGGCTATTGCGGGCGTACTTCTCTTCGCGGGAGGACTGAATGCGCTGCAGACGGCTTCACTTGTCGCTGCGCTGCCATTCACCATTATTTTGCTCTTGATGATTGCCGCTACGGTCAAGCTGCTGCGCAAGGAGCCGCTGCCAATTCGAAATCGGGACCTGAAGCGATTCCGCCGGCTGGAGGAAGCGGCGAATAAAGAGAATAAAGCGCCGAACAAGCATAAGAACAAGTAGATCAGAATAGCGGGATGGTGTCATGATTATGCCGGCATGGCCATTGGAAGCCTAACTGACTTGCTTCTAGTCTGCTCCTCGGATATAATACAAAAAAACGATACGGACATTATGCCAGTGAAGAGAATCCAACTCGGAGGCGTATTCGTTAAGGTGAGGGCTGATGCATGAGGCCTGCTCCCTAAGTTTGCCGGACTCCGCCCGTTACCGCGGAACAAAGAGAATCGGACCCTCTAATTGGTCCGGTTAATTTGGGTGGCACCGCGAGACAAGCGCTCCTCGTCCCATAGGGATAAGGGCGCTTTTTGTATTTCTATGCGAAAAGGAGCGCGGTGACATGTTGGACATGAAATGGGTAAGGGAACATGCGGAAGAGGTAAGGGTGACAGTAGGGCATAAGGGCATTCATCTGTCGGTGGATGAGCTGCTGGCAAGGGATGAGGAGCGGCGCAGGCTGAAGCGGGACACTGATATGCTGCGGGAGCGCCGCAATCGTCTGTCGAGCGAAGTGGGACGGCTTATGCAAGAGCAGCGGCGGGAAGAGGCGGAAGCAATCCGGGCGGAGACGAAAACCGTCAACGCCAAGCTCGCGGAGCTGGAAACGGAGCTTAGAGCGGCTGAGGAACGGTTTGGCGCCTTATATGAGCTTGTTCCTAACGTTGTTTCGCCCGATACGCCTATCGGCCGGTCGGACGAAGACAATGTGGAATTGAAGCGAGTCGGTGAAGTGCCGGTATTTCCGTTCGAACCGAAGGACCATATCGAGCTGGGAGAATTGCACGGACTAATTGATGTGCCGCGAGGCGTGAAGACGGGCGGGAGCCGCCACTATTACTTGAGGGGCGCGGGAGCGCAGCTTCACCGGGCCGTCCAGCAGCTGGCGCTGGATCTGCTCCTGGAGCGTGACTTTCTGCTGCTTGAAGTGCCGCTGATGGTGAAGGAAGAGGCGATGAACCACACAGGCTACTTCCCGCTTGGCCGCGATCAAGCCTATAAGCTGGATGAGGTCGACGGTTATTTGGCTGGCACATCGGAAGTGCCGCTGATTATGTATTATGCGGGAGAAGTGGTCGAGGCAGAAACGCCGATCCGGCTGGCAGCCGCTTCGATGTGCTTCCGTAGCGAGGTAGGCTCGGCAGGAAGGGATGTTCGCGGGCTCTATCGTGTCCATCAATTCGCGAAGGTGGAGCAAGTGGTCATCTGTAAGTCGGATCCCGCGGTATCGGAGGCGATCTTGCAGGAAATTACGGCTAATGCGGAGCTGCTGCTGCAGAAGCTGGAGCTGCCCTACCGGCAGATGGCCGTCTGTACCGGAGATATGTCGCAGAAGACGTATAAGCAATACGATCTGGAGACATGGATGCCGAGCCGCGGTGCGTACGGCGAGACGCATTCGTCGTCGAACCTGCGCGACTTCCAGGCGCGCCGCGCCAATATTCGCTATCGGGATGAAGAGGGGGCGCTGCGCTACTGCCATACGCTCAATAATACAGCGGTCGCGAGTCCGCGTATCCTGATCCCGTTGCTGGAGAATCATCAGCAAGAGGACGGCTCGGTCTATATTCCGGCGGCGCTGAGGCCTTATATGAACGGATTGACCGAGCTTCGTCCGCCTTGCGGGCCTCAGGAAGAGGAAGCTTGAACGCTGTGCAGATAAGCTGTGACTTGGCTGAATGGAACAAGCGGGAATAGGGCTCATAGCCGTTGTCATATACAGAGTGTGATGGGGCAATGCTTATCGTTGCGGGCTTATTGAAGCTGGTGATTTGGGGAAGATAGCGGATGATCGAATAAGCTCCTGGCGGAGTGTATAACAGCACCAACGCCAGGAGCTTTTTGGTTAATGAAGGGGATTACAGTCCAGCTACAGCACCTTCTCCAAAAACCGCTTGGCGCGCTCGCTCTGGGGGCTCTCGAAAAATTGTGCGGGAGGCGTCTTCTCCACCAGCCTGCCGTCGTCCATGAAATAAATCGTATCGGCGGCTTCGCGGGCGAACTTCATCTCATGCGTGACAATCAGCATGGTCATGCCGGTGCTGGCCAGTCCCTGAATGACAGCCAGCACCTCCTTGACCATCTCGGGGTCGAGTGCCGATGTCGGCTCATCGAACAGCATAATATCCGGTTCCATGGCGAGGCTGCGAGCAATGGCGACGCGCTGCTTCTGGCCGCCAGACAGTCGCGATGGATAGCTGTCTGCCTTATCGGCCAAGCCGACGCGTTCCAGCAGAGCCAGCGCTTTATCCTTTGCTGCTGAAGCAGACAGACCCTTCACCCGGCGTGGAGCGAATGTGATATTCTCCATCACCGTCATATGGGGAAAGAGATGAAAATGCTGGAAGACCATGCCGATACGCTGCCTGACCTTGCCGATGTGGGTGTGCCGATTGGTCAGCTCCGTATCGTTGATCGTAATAATGCCGGAGGTAGGCGTCTCCAGCAGGTTCAGGCAGCGCAGGAAGGTCGACTTGCCGGAGCCGGAAGGGCCGATCAGGGCGACGACCTCCCCTTTGCTCACGGAGGTCGTGATTCCCTTCAGCACTTGGTGCTTGCCGAAGGTTTTGGTCAATTCCGTTACGTTAATCACTGCGGCGAAGCCTCCTTTCCAGCAGATGGGCAAGCGAGGTGAGCACGAGCACCAATACGTAATAGATCACCCCGGCGAACAGGAGCGCCTCCAGCGCGCGGAATTCTGTCGCCTGCACAACATTGGCCCTGCGCATAATATCCTGCACGCCAATAACGGAGACGAGCGATGATTCCTTCAGCAAGGCGACGCATTCATTCACAAGCGCGGGAAGAATGGTCCGTACGGCCTGCGGCAGGATGATGCTGATCATCATCGTCCGATACGGGATGCCAAGTGACATGGCCGCCTCCCGCTGCCCCTTATCGACGGCCATAATGCCGCCGCGAATCGTCTCCGAGAGATAAGCGGCGGAGTTGAGGCCGAACGCCAATCCCGCCGCCATGAGCGGTGAGATGTCGTATTGGAACAGCTGCGGCGTCGCGTAATAGATCAGGAAGAGCTGCAGGAGCAGCGGCGTTCCGCGCAGCACAGAGGTATAGGCGGTCGCGAACCACTCCAGCGGCTTGACACCGGATATTTTGAAGAGAGATAGAATGGTGCCCCATATAAAACCGAATGCGGCGGATACAAGCGTAAAGAGCAGTGTCACATAGACGCCCTTCAGCATGTAAGGAATGTAGCCTTTCAGTATGCCGAAGTTCAGATTCAGGAAGTTGTCCGCTTGCGGCTCGCGTTCTGAGGCAAACCATTTGTCCACTATGGCGTCGATCTGTCCGCTTGCCTTCATTTCCTCTAGCACGCCGTTGAAGGTCTCCACCAGAGCGGAGCCTTTAGGGAACGCAATCGCATATCCGTCCTCCGAGCTCCCTGGCGGCAGGAAGCTCATCATGAGGTCCGAGTTCGCTGCGGTCATCTCTACTGCAACGGCATCTTCTACGATTACCGCTTGAATGCGGCCCGTCTTCAGCTCCTGTATGAGGTCCGGAATTCGGTTCAGCTTCTTGAGCTCGACGCCTTCCAGCGTCTGGGCGTAGAGATCCTGCGTCGAACCAAGCTGGGTGCCGACTGTTTTTCCTCCCAGTGATTCACTTGACTCATAAGGCTCATTCTTTCTGGACACGATGGTGTTCCGGGCTACATAATAGGTAGAAGAGAAGTCGACGTTCTGCTTTCGTTCCTCCGTGACGGACATTGCAGACATGACAAAGTCTACACGCCCTGTCTGCAAGGCGGCGATCAGTCCGTTGAAGTCCATCGCGGCGATCTCAAGCTTATAGCCAAGCTGGGCCGCTATGAATGCAGCGATATCGATATCCATGCCGACAATATCGCCGTTGTTTTTGGCATCCACATTTTCATAGGGCGGATAGTCGGGCGATGTGCCGAGCACAATCGTTCCTTTTTCCCCGATGCTGGGAGCAGTAGGGGCGACAGCTGTAGATGCATTGCGTTCGAATCCTGTGCGGGTATCGCCAATAAGACTGGGCAGCCATGCCGTTGAGGCAACGAACACAATAAGAAACAGATAGATCATTCGCAGCAAAGTCGTTCTTCGCATAAGCCCTCTCCAGATCATTGTGAATTGTTGTTACTATAACCAGTTTGCATCCGTATAATTAAAAACGATTTGTAATCCGAGGAAGGGAGGGATGGAAATGTTCGAGTTGGAGCTCCAGGAATGGCTGCCCTATCTGCTTACGATCGGCTGGATCTGCGCAGTAGCAGGACTTTATTCTGCCCATTTGCATACGGTGTCTGCGACGATCATCCGCAGCGATGATGAGAAAGGGATGCTGATTGCAACGGAACGCCGCATTGTGGCGATTGCCGCCGTCGTACAGAAGCGGCTGGTCCGTCATATCAAGCGCAAGGATGCGCCGGAAGAAGATGATCCGGAGTGCAACGCCTCGTTGGTTCAAGCTAGATCCAATCAACGAGGAGGGGCTATATGTCCAATCGATCATTCATCTCTTCCCGGAATAGCGGGATAAAGAAAATTATTGTTGCGCTCGCAGTGCTGGCGCTGCTGGTCATCCTGCCTGGCTGCGGTTCAGCCACAGGAACGATCAATGAGGATACGCCGGGCGTGTTCAATCATTATGTTATCTATCCGCTATCCGAGCTGATTAGCGGTATGGCAGGAGCACTGGGTGATAATTACGGTCTCGCTGTCATAGCGATCACCCTTATTATCCGTCTTGCTCTCTTCCCGCTGATGGTTAGACAGCATAAGTCGCAGCGGAGCATGAAAGCCAAGATGGCCGTGCTGCAGCCGGAGTTGAAAGCTCTGGAGACGAAGTACAAGGATAAGAAGGACCAAGATGTGCTAAAGAAGAAGCAGCAGGAGACCATGGAGCTGTATCAGAAGCATAATGTCAATCCGCTTGCGATCGGCTGCCTGCCGATGCTCATTCAATTGCCGATCCTGACGGGGCTGTATTCGGCTATACGGCTGACACCGGAGATGTCTACCCACACATTCCTCTGGTTCAAGCTAGGGGAGCCGGATCTATGGTTGCCGCTTATAGCGGCCTTCGTCTATTTCTTGCAATTCAAGGTGTCCCAAAGAGGCGTCGACAACTCGGCTAACAAGCAACTGGCGTTCATGGGCTATCTCTCGCCGATCCTGATGGGATTATTCGCCTTGTGGGCGCCTGCTGCTATATCGCTGTATTGGGTGACGGGGGGATTGTTTATGATCGGACAATCCTTTCTGCTTGCCAAGCTATATCCGCCGGTCAAGCTTCCAGACACCGTCATCGAGGCGCCTAAGGCCAAGACCCGGAAGAGCGGGGCTTGATCCTATTGGAGAGATCAAGCGAGTTGCACACGTATCCCTAACCATTATAAAGAGGCTTCCCTGGATAACAGGGGAGCCTCTTTTGGCATTTCTGGCGATTATTTATTGGTGCTATGCTGCTTGTTGGATAGCTGGGCGCCTGGCGATCCCTGGCCGTTGGTACGCTTGTTCCGCTCGGCTTTTTGCTGCGTGTTTTTCACTTTGTCCACGAATGAATCTGTCTGGCTCATTAGCTCACCTCCTCCTGTCCACTTTCCCCCGAGTCATGAATTTCGATTCTCTTGAATAATAATAGTGAAATAGGGCATGCAAGCCCATTCTGGCGTAATGGAGCGTTCAAAATAACAAGTATTGAAGGGATTTGCCTTATTCCGGTGTACATGGTACAATGACGGAAATTTAATACTTAACTTCCTGTTGTCACCTTGGAGACGACAGAGCCCCATAGACGAAAACTGCCCGCTGACCTAGCGTTTGAGGCAGTTTTCCGTTTTGTCCAGGGCTTGTCGGAGGCAGCAAGATGACGGGGAACGCACATTACACATATCTGCGAGGCGGACGCCTGCCGGCTCATCGGCAAGCGTTGGCGCTGGCGCGAAGGAGGCTGGCCATGTACAATCGTAAAAAACCGCTAGAAGAAATTCCGCTTGAAAACACGAAAGTATGGACATGCGAGACTGAGGGCTGCAACAGCTGGATGAGAGACAACTTTTCATTCGAGCGAGTGCCAAGCTGTATTATGTGCAACGCGCCAATGGTAAGCGGCGAAAAAATGCTACCCATGCTGGTCAATTCGACGGCAGAACTGAAGGGCTAAGCTGCTGCCATTCCGAAGAACGCTGCATGGAGGGATCCCTTTCATGCAGCGTTCTTCTGTATATAGAGGGAACGGTTCGCGTGTTGGTTGTTTGTGCCCTAGAAAGGGTAATCTATAGCAAGATTAGAAAGCCAGCACTTGCATGAGGAGGCCTTGTTTTGAAGGAGCATCAACGCGTGAAGCTGCCGGACACCGTCAAGCACGAAGGATTGGTTACCGAACGGGACATTGACGAGGAATTTGGATTGTTCACAGAGGTGCCTGAAATCGGGAGCGCTTATGAGCAGAAGACGGAGCAGAAGCGGGAAATCTAAGCTATAGTCAAAAATAAGCGGCAGTTCAGAATACCATTCAGGTATTCTGGGCTGCCGTTGTCTGCTTTTATGAGCATCTGATTGAAGTATGGGCCCTGATCGCTCCGATAATGGCATCCCAGTCATGATGGTGCAGCTCATGGCCGCTTCCCTCTAACGTGACTAGTGTGGCTCCAGGGATGGTATCCGCCAGATGCTGGCCATGCGGATAGGGAATGATGGGGTCCTCCGTTCCGTGAATAACTAGAGCGGGAATATCAATCTCGCTTGTGCGCGTCAAGTAATGCTCCCCGCCTGAGACCAAGACGTGATTGTTGATGCTCTCCATTCGAGAGCTGCGTCTCGCTTCTTCCTCAGCCAGCTGGGAGATCCGAGGCAGATCGAACGGGTTTTTGGAGCCGGAGAGCAGCTTTGACTTGTCGATATTGAAGTTGATGACAGCTTGGGTGTCCGTCCAGTCTAATTGACCTGCATTCGAGAAATAGTCCATTATCTTTTCTTCCATAGGAGGAAGATGTGCAGCGAAGTTAGAAGTTGCAAGCAGCGTAATGGTGCGTACGCGGGACTTGTGGCGAAGCGCAATCATCTGAGCCAGCATGCCGCCCATGGACATGCCGACAATATGGGCCTGCTCAATGCCGTAGCCGTCCAGAATATGAATGGCGTCATCGGCCATATCCTCGAATGTATAGCCTGGCTGGCCGGGCTCGTATGTGGTGGATAGTCCGGTGTCACGGTTGTCGTACCGGATCACAAACCGGCCTTCGTCAGCGAGATAGTGGCAGAAGGCCTCCTGCCACCAAACGAGGGAGGACTGCGCTCCCATAATGAGCAAGACGGCAGGGTGTGCTGGATTGCCGAAGCTTTCCGTATAGATAACCGCTCCATCGTTCGTAATTAGCTTTTGAGTCATATCATCATTCCTCCATTCGGGGTTCGAGAATAAAAAAACACAGGCCATAGGCCTGTGCGAGTCGTAATCGAGAACATAAGGGAGCGTGAAGCGAACGCCAAGCCTTCGGAAGTGACAATAGGCATGGGCAGTCAGCGTATGCTATAGCCGTTATTGTCCTTGCAGGCGGGGGTTGCGCGGGATGCGCCCTTCTGTAATTGGGTTACCGTATGGCAAACCATTCTTCGATTACGATGCACAAAGAGAGCCTATAGGCACTACCTGTATTCTATGCGCATCGAGCAATCGAATCATCAGTTCAACACACGTAACCCTCCGTTCAAGTGAATTGATTTTCATACTACCATAGGTTTTTTTTTGCTGTCAACCCGATTTTATGCATGGAAATGCATCCTTGGAACGGCTGGACAACTCTTGGATGTATGCTAAACTAAGGGAACAAATGTTCTTTCGGGCGGACGTGAAGGAGAGATTATGTCAGAGACGTATACGGTATCCCTTTCAGTTAGACAGTTAGTTGAATATGTCTACTCCAGCGGCAGCATCGATGCCCGGCTGCAGAGCGCGGACGCCATGCTGGATGGTACGAAGGCGCATCAGCGCATCCAGAGTGAATATGGCGAGGACGATCAGAAGGAAGTGTACTTGAAGGCGGATATCGTCTGGGGAGAAGGTCTGCAGTTCGCCATTGACGGACGATGCGATGGGCTGCTTGCCTCTGGGGCTGTGCCAATGATCGACGAGATTAAGTCGACGAGGGGCGATCTTGTCCGCGTGAAGGAAGAGGGAGGACTGCCTGTTCACTGGGCGCAGGCTTGGTTCTATGCCTATATGTATGCGAGAGACAACGCCGTGCCAAAGATGAGCGTACAGCTGACGTATGTTCACACCTTGACGGATGAGACGATTCGCTTCATCCGGGAGGCCAGCTTCGAGGAGCTGCAATCGGATATTCTCGGCATGATCGAGCAGTATGCCCCGTATGCCCGGCTTCGCAGAGAGCATGAGCTGAGACGCGATGCGAGCATCGGGCAACTCCCGTTCCCGTTCCATACCTACCGGACGGGTCAGCGGAAGCTGGCAGGGGCTGTGTTCAAGTCCATAGAGGAAGGCGTATCTCTGTTCGCCAGAGCGCCTACCGGCATCGGCAAGACGATCTCCACTACCTACCCCGCCATCAAAGCGATAGGCCAGGGATTGCTTCAGCGCATTTATTATTTGACAGCCAGAACGACGACGAGAGCGGCGGCTGAGGATGCGCTGCGGCTGATGGAATCGCAGGGGCTTCGGCTGCATGCGGTAACCATTACAGCCAAGGACAAGATTTGCTTTCAGGAGGAGACCCGCTGCGAGAAGGCGCATTGTCCTTACGCAGACGGCTACTATGATCGGATCAACGGGGCGGTTCTGGATATTCTGAGGGAGGAGACGCTGTTGACGAGGCCTGTCATCGAGCGTTACGCACGCAAGCATCGAGTGTGCCCGTTCGAATATTCGCTGGACCTGGCGTATGCCGCTGACATGGTCATATGCGATTACAATTACGTCTTCGATCCTCGCGTTTCGTTCAAGCGTCTGTATGGAGAAGTGAAGAAGCGGACGGCGCTGCTTGTGGATGAGGCGCATCATCTTCCAGATCGGGGACGTGAGATGTTTTCCGGTATGCTGACAAAAGCCCCTTTCCTGGCCTTGCAGCGGGAGCTGAAGGGCCAGCATCCCGGCGCATATAGCGCGGCGAAAGCAATCAATGATTATTTTATCGCGAGACGCAAGCTTCTAGGAGACGGAAGGCCGTCAGCCATGGAGCAGGAGAAGCCGGAGGAGCTGATTATGCTCGTGGAGCGCTTCACGGAGGAGATCGAGCCTCTGCTCGAGGGCGATGGCGCTACTTGGCTGGATCTTTACTTCCAGTCGCAGCAATTTCTCCGTGCTGCGAAGCTGTATGACGCCCGTTACGCCACATTGACGGAAGTCGTGCGGAGCGATGTCAGCTTGAAGCTGTATTGTCTCGATCCTTCCGAGCTGCTGAAGGGCATGATGAAAGGTTATCGCTCTGCTATTTATTTCTCGGCCACGCTAACGCCTCTCGGCTATTATATGGACATGCTGGGCGGGGCAGAGGAGGACTATACGATTTCTCTGGCATCCCCCTTTGACAGCGGGCAGCTTGACGTCTCGATTCATCCGATCTCGACCCGATATCATGACCGCGGGCAATCGTATAGGCCCATCGCCGGCATCGTGCATCGGATGATTATGTCGAGGACGGGCAATTATTTTGTGTTTTTTCCGTCCTATGCCTACATGAATGCGGTCCATGAAGCATATATAGAGTTGATGGACAGCGAAGAGATGCCGCCCGGGGATCGGCCTGCCGTTCAGGTGCAGCGAAGCGATATGACGGAGGAGGAGCGTGACGGCTTCCTGGAGGCCTTCCAGCCGGGAGGAGAGCGGTCGCTCGTCGGCTTCGCGGTCATGGGCGGGGTCTTCTCGGAGGGTGTTGATTTGCCGGGGGACCGGTTAATTGGCGTCGTCGTCGTAGGTGTCGGCATGCCGCAGCTGGGCTTGGAGCGGGATGCGTTAAGAGCTTACTACCAGCAGCGGGGGAATAGAGGCTTTCACTATGCCTATGTCATACCCGGCATGAACAAGGTTCTCCAGGCGGGCGGAAGACTTATCCGATCCGAGACCGACGAAGGACAGCTGATGCTGATCGATGACCGGTATCTGGAACAAGATTACCGCAGGCTTCTTCCAGAGGAATGGCTGCAAGCGGTAAAGAACACTTATAGCGAACTTTTGGATTGACAGTTTCTTGATCGGGATGATAAAGTGACAAATAGATTTCAAGAATTTTCTAGCAAAGAAGGAGGATTACGAACATGCGGAATAACGATTTGCACGGTCACTTTAATAACGGATTCCACAACGTAATCCATCTGCGCGAACAATAGCTTTGCATGTCAGGGATATTCCCGATATCAAAGGCGCAGGATTACGTATCCGTAATCATGCGCCTTTATTGTGTCTTGGAAAGGGCTCCCGCGTTCCGCGCGGGGACAATTCCAGGCCGGATAAGAGCGTGTCGTTACGGCGACAGGCTCTTTTTGTTTGAGTAGAAAGCGAGAACAACCAGCAGCAACCTGATTAGAAAGAGAAGCATCAGACTTGTGGATGCGAGACGGAAGGTGTGGTAAAAAGCGATGTTTGGCGTATTGAAAAAATTGGGCTGGTTCTTTCGCAAGGAATGGAAGAGATACACGCTGGCGATTACGCTGCTTGTATTGACTGGAATTCTTGATATTATTCCGCCTTGGCTGCTTGGCTATGTGGTAGACGGGATCAGCCAGAACGTGCTCGGCACGTCCGAGTTCAACCGCATTATGTATATGTGGATCGGGATAACCGTAGTCGGCTATCTCATTACGTATGTCTGGCATTATAAGCTCTTTGGCGGGGCATTCGTGCTGGAGAGGCTGCTTCGTTCCAGTATGATGGGCCACTTCCTGCGCATGACGCCGACCTTCTATGAACGGAACCGGACCGGCGACTTGATGGCCCGTTCGACGAACGACCTGGGCGCTGTAGCGACAACGGCAGGCTTCGGTATTCTGACGCTGGTCGATTCGACCTTGTTTATGATTACGATTCTGATCGTCATGGCTGCCGCTATCAGTCTGAAGCTGACTCTGGCTGCGCTTATTCCTTTGCCGCTCATGGCTATTGCAATGTCCTACTACGGCAAAAAGATTCACGAGCGGTTCACAGAAGCGCAGGACGCTTTTGGCGAGATGAATGACCAAGTGCTGGAATCGGTGGCAGGCGTGCGCGTTATCCGTGCATTCGTGCAGGAAGAAGCAAGCGAAGGGCGATTCAATGCGAAGACAGATGAGGTGCTGGGCAAAAATATTGCGGTAGCCAAAATCGATGCGCTCTTCGAGCCAACGATGAAAATTCTCGTCGGCAGCAGTTATCTGATTGGTCTTGGCTATGGCGGCTTTCTCGTATTTCATAATGAAATTACGCTGGGCGAGCTGGTCTCGTTCAACATTTTCCTTGGCATGCTGATCTGGCCGATGTTCGCGATCGGCGAACTGATTAATATTATGCAGCGGGGCAACGCCTCTCTGGACCGGGTGAACGAGACACTGGGCTACAAGCAAGATGTGAAGGACGCTGCGAAGCCAGCCGTGGTGGGCGCTCCGGCCTCGCTGGAATTTGATAAAGTGACGTTCCGCTACCCGTCCTCGGAGGTCGACAACCTGGCGAATGTATCGCTCAAGCTCCGCCAGGGCGGAACGCTGGGCATCGTAGGCCGTACAGGCAGCGGCAAGACTACGCTGCTCAAGCAATTGTTGCGCGAATATCCGCTTGGCAAAGGCCATATCCGGGTATCTGGAGAACCGCTAGGCAATCTGAAGATCGACCAAGTGCTGGGCTGGATCGGTTATGTGCCGCAGCAGCCGATTCTCTTCTCCAAGACGATTCGAGAGAACATCTTCTTCGGCCGTACGGATGCGTCGGAGAATGAGCTTCAGCGTGCACTGGAGCATGCTTCCTTCGCGAAGGATATCGCTTTCCTGCCGGATGGGCTGGATACGATGGTCGGCGAAAAAGGGGTCGCGTTATCCGGCGGACAGAAGCAGCGGGTAAGCATTGCGCGCGCACTGATCGCCGATCCCGAAATTCTGATGCTTGACGATGCGTTATCCGCCGTCGATGCGAAGACGGAAGCGGAGATCATCGAGGGCATTCGCACAGAGCGGGCAGGCAAGACGACCTTAATTACAACTCATAGGCTGTCTGCGGTGCAGCATGCCGATTGGATTATCGTGCTGGAGGACGGCAAGATCGTGGAAGAAGGCACGCATGACCGCCTGCTTGCAGGCGGCGGCTGGTACCGTGAGCAGTATGACCGTCAGCAGCTGGAAGCATCAATCGAGACTGAATAGATAGGAGGCGTGAAGAACAATGGGTACAACAGGCAAACGATTGTTTCAATACGCCATGCTGTATAAGAAAACGATTCTGATCGCCTTGGCGCTTCTCGTGCTTGCGGTATGCGCGGAGCTTACGGGCCCGCTAATTGCCAAACGAATGATCGATCAGAACATTCTCGGCATCGAGAAGAAATGGCATCAGGTGGAAGGCGATCAGCCTTACGCCGTGCAGTATCAAGGCAATTGGTACAAACGGGAGGACCGCTTCTCCGGCGAGGAGAGCGGAGAGAAAGGACCGGAGGCACGCGTGCTGCAAGTGGGCAGAAGCTATTACTTCCTGAGCGGCGTACTGGTCAGTGAGACCGGCAAACGGGAAGTGACAGGCAATGAGCTGACTGTGACGAACGGCACGACAGGCGAGCAAAACGTCTATCCCGTGACGAAGCTGGCATCCAAGGAGCTGTACAGCTTCTATAAACCGGAGGTGCCGGGACTGCTCGTACTGGCAGCCATCTATTTCGGCCTATTGCTGGTAGTTGCGGCCTTGACCTATGGACAACGGCTAATGCTGCAGACGTCCGCCAACCGCATCGTCCGCAAGATGCGCAATGATGTATATGCGCATACGCAGCGATTGCCGGTCAATTATTATGATAATCTGGCCGCGGGCCAGGTCGTATCCCGTATTACGAACGATACGGAAGCGATTCGCGAGCTGTATGTAGGCGTATTGGCGAACTTTTTTACGGGTACGATTTATATGGTCGCTATCTTCGGAGCGCTGTTCCTGCTGGATACGCGCCTTGCACTTATTACACTTCCGCTTATACCGCTGTTGATCATTTGGATTATTGTATACCGCAAGTTCGCGGCCAAGTATAACCGTATTATCCGGGCGAAGCTAAGCGAGATCAACGCAATGATCAATGAATCGATTCAGGGCATGACGATTATCCAAGCCTTTCGCCGCCAGAAGGAGACGTCCACCGAATTTGCCGAGATGAACGATCATTACTTCAAATATCAGAACAAATTGCTGAATCTGAACTCGCTTACGTCCCATAACCTGGTCAATGTCGTTCGAAACGTGCTGTTCCTGATCGTCATCTGGATGTTCTGGGGCGGTACGCTGGGAACGCTGGTGACGGTCGGCGTATTGTTCGCCTATATCGACTATATGAACCGGATGTTCTCGCCGATTGTCGGCATTGTCAATCAGCTCTCCAATCTGGAGACGGCCCGGGTCTCGGCGGAGCGGGTATTCAAGCTGATGGATGAAGAAGGCATCGATGTAGCCCAAGGTAAGCTGGAGCGTTATAAAGGAAATGTGTCATTCGAGAACATATCATTCGCTTATAAGAAAAGTGAATACGTGCTGAAGAACATTACCTTCCATGCAAGCCAAGGCGAGACGGTTGCTCTGGTCGGGCATACGGGCTCCGGCAAAAGCTCGATTCTGAACTTGTTGTTCCGATTCTATGATATTAAGGACGGGGAAGGCCGCATCATGATAGACGGCCGGGATGTGCGTGATATTCCGAAGCAGATGCTCCGACAACATATGGGCATCGTGCTCCAGGACCCATTCCTGTTCACCGGAACGATTGCGTCGAACGTTAGTCTGGATGATCCGTCGATCTCCAGAGAGAGAGTTGTTCAAGCGCTGAAGGATGTCGGCGCGTATGAGATGTTCAGCCAGCTGCCAGGCGGCATCGATGCCGAAGTCATCGAGAAGGGCAGCACGCTCTCCGCAGGACAGCGACAGCTGATCTCCTTCGCGCGGGCGCTGGCCTTTGATCCGGCTATCCTCATACTGGATGAAGCGACAGCGAGCATTGATACAGAGACGGAAGCCGTCATTCAGGAAGCGCTGAACGTCCTCAAGAAAGGCCGTACAACGTTCGTTATCGCTCACCGTCTGTCGACGATTCGCCAGGCGGACCAGATACTGGTGCTTGACCGCGGCGTGATCGTGGAGCGCGGCAACCATGACGAGCTGATGGACCATCGCGGCAAGTATTACGCGATGTACCAGCTTCAGCAAGGCTCCGTACAGACGGCTTAGTAGCCTTCATAGCTTGCGATCATAGGTGCATGGGCACCTGCATAGTGATTGGGCAAAAAGGCCCGCAATACGCGTTAACGGCGTATTGCGGGCCTCTTATCTATGGCAAGTTTTTATGTTTTGAAACGTCCGACCGCTTGGTTCAAGCCGGTTGCCAGGCTGCGGAGCTGCACGGAGCCGCTCGCTACCTCTTGCATGGATGCCAATTGCTCCTCTGAGGCAGCTGCCACGCGCTGTGCGTTGGAAGCGGTAGACTGTGCGATATACGACAGCTGATCCAGCGATGCTGCGATCTCTTCGCTGCCGGCCGACATTTGCTCGGCCGCGGCGGATACTTCCTGCACCTGGGCTGATACTTGCTTAATGGAATTAACGATGGAGCGGAAGGAATCGCCGGCCTGTGTCGCTACGGCCGACCCTTCACGGGCTGCGATCGCTGAACGCTCCATGGAGCTGGCGGCTTCTCTTGTACGCATGCCAATCATGTTCAGAATGTCGTTAATCTGCTCCGAGGACTCCTTGCTTCTCTCCGCCAGCTTGCGAATTTCGACAGCGACCACGGCGAAGCCTTTGCCATGCTCTCCGGCGCGTGCCGCTTCGATCGATGCATTCAAGGCAAGGAGATTGGTCTGATTCGCCACTTCGCCGATCAGGCCGAGAATGCCTTCAATCTTCTCGCTATGGTCTCTGAGCTCACGGAGCGTCATAACGGTCTGCTCCACATTTTGCTCCAGGTCCTTCATCTGGGTTTGTGTTTGCTCCATGACGCTTTCGCCTTCAGTAGCCAGAGTCGTGGCATCCGATGCCATCTCTGAGACGATGGCCGACGATTCGGCAATCCGTCCGATGCCGACCGCCATCTCTCCCATTGCGCGCTGGCATTCCTGGAAGCTCTGCAACTGCGACTCTGATCCGGATGCTACCTCTTGGATGGCTTCCGTCACTTCTTCTGTTGCGCGGGAAGTCATCTCCGCGCTTTGCTGCATATTCTCTGCCGAGCCGGCTACTTCTCCCGTGCTGTTGCGAATATCGCCAGTCAGCTTGCGCAGACTTGCAATCATGCTGTTAAAGGATTTGGACAGCTGCCCGATTTCGTTATCGCCCTTCGCATTGACCGCTATAGTCAGGTCTCCCGCCGCAGCCAGCTCAGACACTTCAGCCAGCCGGCGAAGCGGACGGAGCACGAGGCGCACAAGAATTGTAATAACCAGGATCGCGCCAGCCGATAAGGCAGCGGCGATAAGGAAGCTTCTCAAGAGCATGGAGCCCAACTCGTCATCCACTTGACCATAGTCGAAGTCAATGCCGAACATGCCGACCACCTTGCCGCTTGTATCTTCAATTCGTTTCACGTATGTAACCCACTGGCCAAAGTCATCCTCATAGACCTCTGTCCATGCCGATTCTTGATTCAGTGCCTTCTGGAATGCTGTGTCGAATCTCTCCGCCATCGCGTATGATCCGCCTGGTGCGAGTCCCGTCTGGCTCAGCTCTTCGTTGCTTTGCAGCATGATAGCCGTCCGCTTGCCGTCCACTTCTTTCACTTCCGGCATATAGATATAGGCATTCGTTACCCGTTCATTGCGCACCATGGCTTCAAATTTATTTTTCAGAATGCTGAAGGCTGATGCATCATGGGTTCCGCTCTGCAGCAATTCCTCATATGCTTCTGCTACAAGATCATATTCGAATTCAAGCTGATAACCTAGCGTCACACCCAAACTTTGGATTTCTTTGGAAAATGCTGCTTTCTGGGAATTGTAGGATAGCCACTGCGTCGCGCTGATCAACACGATCAGAATAAGGGCTAATACCAGAGAGCTTGTCACGACCAAACTGCGGTCTTTCCATTTGAACATGAATGCCACACCTCTCGTTTGTTGTAAAGGCTGGCAAGACATAGGCTTGTTCACCATGGTAAGTATCGGTTAGAACAGACCGGTCCCGCCTAATATCCTACACTAGCATGCAATTATTAGAAAAGTTTAGTTGCTAATGTTAGGAAAGTATCAGATCGGACCGGATTTCAGCTAATGTTTTTCTTCCGACTGGACGAGGAGAGCCTCCAGCTCTGAGGCTGGAAGCGGCCTGCTGAACAGATAACCCTGCAGCTCATCGCATTTGAGCTCCTTGCAGAAGCGTGATTCATCGGCTGTCTCTACGCCTTCCGCAACAACCTTCATGTTCATGCTGTGGACTAGCTCGATAATGGCGCGAACGATCGATGACTTCTTATCGTCGCTTGTGATGCCTTGAATGAAGGAGCGGTCAAGCTTGACATCCGAGATCGGCAGCCGCTGCAGTTGATTGAGAGACGAATATCCCGTGCCGAAATCATCAATCGAGATTTGAATGCCCAGGCCTCGCAAGTACAAGATCGTATCAATAACTTGATCGATATTGCGCATGAAGACACCCTCTGTAATTTCAAGGCTCACATATTGCGGCTCAAGACCTGTCGCCGTCAGCTCGCTTAGGATCATTTCCTTCAAGTTGCCCTGATAGAAGTGGCGTGCCGATATGTTGACCGAGACGCTGATCTTCTTCAGACCGGCATCCTGCCAGGCTTTGTTTTGGCGGCAAGCCTCTCGGAACACCCAGCGGTCGATCTCCAGGATAAAGCCGGACTCCTCCGCCAATGGAATGAATTTGTCCGGCGGCACGAGCCCCAGCTCCGGATGCTTCCAGCGGATTAGCGCTTCGATGCCGCATAGCTCGCCGGTCGCCGCACTAATCTTCGGCTGATAGTAGAGGGAGAATTGATTCTCTTGCAGCGCCTTGTACAGACCGTTCTCCAGCCGCATCTTCTCTGCAATGAGAGGCAGCAGATTCGGCTTGAAGAAGCGGTAGCAGCCGTCTCCCTCTTCCTTGGCGTTGTACATGGCTATGTCCGCATTGCGGACGATGGTGTCCATATCCTCTCCGTCATGCGGATAGGCGCTGATGCCGATACTGACGGTCAGGAACAGCGGCATGCCGTCGATGATGAACGGCTCGACAAAGCAGTCCAGGACGGCTTCAGCGTGATGAGACAAATCCTCCTCCTCGCTATAGCGGACGACAAAGACGAACTCGTCCCCGCCAAGGCGGAAGACGTCGCAGGATTTGCATTGAATCGATTGGAAGCGCCCCCCGGCCAACTGCAGCAGCTTGTCCCCGAAGGCGTGGCCCAGCGTGTCGTTAATCTGCTTGAACCGATTAATGTCCGCGAATAGCACGCCGACCTTCAGACGCGAGCCTGTGCCTGTGTTCATGGCGATTAGCTCCTGGAAGTGCCGGGTGAACTGATGGCGATTGGGCAGTCCCGTCAGCATGTCGTAATAAGCGAGCTGATGGAGCCGCTCTTCCGATTGCTGCAGAAGCTGCGCCTGCATCTCCAGACGTTCGTTGTTGCTTTGCGATTCACGGAACAGATAGAGCAGGCTGCTCGACATATGCTTGATGTTCATAATCAGCGAATGAATCTCGACCGTGCTGCTTTTCGGCAGCTCCAGCGCATTATTATGCTTCAGCTTGAGCGGCAGATTCGTCGTTACGACAGCGAGCCTCTTCAAGCTGCGGGCCAACGAGCGATTAATGAGCAGCGAGACAAAAGCTGCGACCAGCGCAAATCCGATTAGATAAAAGATATGGGTGAAATATTTGCCGAACAGATATTTTTGGTAGTAGTCCAGCGGGAACGTAATCACAATTTGTCCAGTCCCGTTGCCGAGCTGGGATTGGAAGAGGAACTGCTCATCATCCCAGGTGTAAAGCTTTAAACGACTAAAGTTATTATAATTGGATGAGAAGTAGAGATACTCGCTGATGGATCTATAGGACTTCTCGCCGAACGGATCAAGATGCGTACCGATCAGCCCGTGATGATTCGATGCAATAACCCGATGCTGGTCGTCAGTCAGGCTGAAGGTATAGGTATCGGTCGTATAACGGTCGATGAGGAATTGCAGCGTGCGAATGGATACGACATCGGAAGGAATGGTATACGGAACATTCGATGCGCCCCATTCTTTTGTAATCGTGTTCGTGGCTTGCAGCGCGATATCCTCAACGTAATAGCTGACTTCCTTGAAGGAATTAATGCTGTTCACCAGCATATTGAGCAAGAAGCTGACGAGTACAATGCCAAGCGACAAATGCAGCAGCAGCTGACTCATGGACCGAGGAAGCCGCGTGATGCTGGACATGCCGCTCCAGCGGCTTAACGGCATGTATTGATGAGCGATTTCTGCAACCAGCGCATTAAACAAGCCATTGATGGCAATCAGGCAAGCAATAAGCTTAATATCGATACCCGTTCCTGAATAATGTTGGTTATAGAAGAAATATACGAGCGGCGTGCCGACGAATAGCCAGAAAAACAGGTCCGTCATAAAGAGCCGGCCTCGATACCGTAGCATCAGCAAGCCGACGATGAGGGCTTCCAGCAAGCCAATCGCCTGGAACATGAGATGATCCATAGAAGCAGCTCCGGCAAGGAGAGCGGCACAGGCGGTTAGAAGCCCTCCCCCGATGCCGAACAGCCGGACAGCGAGAAGAACAAATATGCTGGTAAGCGAAAAGGTAATACCGTATATGAAATGAAATTGACTCCATTCTCCTGCAACGGCCAGCAAGGCGCAGAGGGTGAGAGATATGGCAATCATCCATTTGTTGCGAGGTTGATGAGTTGGATTGCTCAAGTGCGTCCTCCAGTTGCTGTAAGAAGCGATGTAATGAATGATAGCTATGATGTATAAAGCCGCGTTATTTGGCATAAGTATGTCGTGTTAATTCCCTAATATTCGACAAAATTTTCTTAAATCCTCCTTTCAAAAAAGAGGGGAGAGTGACCTTAATTTGCATGGTTGTACCCATCATGATATAGTTCTATTATCGAATAGTTCGACAATAGAATTAAATGAGGGGGAGGAAGAGAAATGGAGCAAGACCAATGCCTGCTGAAGTCGTTGATCCACCGTTACGAGATCGCGAACTTCATTGTGGAAAGAGGACTTCATGTCAAGGTAAAGGACTTGATGCCGGAGGAATTGACCGTCGATCAGTTCAAGACGCTGCGCTTTCTTAGACATAACGAAAACAGTACGGCGTCCGAGCTAGCCCAATATTTTTGTGTGGGCAAAAGCTCGATTACCGCGATTATTACCCGGTTGTCGGACAAAGGATTAATTGATCGCGTGCCCGATGATGACGATCGCAGAGTTATCCATTTGAGGCTGACGGAGGAGGGGGAGCGCATCAGCGGCTTGCTGGAGGAGCGCGTGCAGAATGTCCTATCAGATATAATCGTGCACTTCGACGAGAAGGAGGCAATCGCCTTCATCGAGACCTTCGAGAAACTGGCTATAGCCGTGAAAGCCTTATAGTGCCTAGAGAGATCTACTTGGAGAAGAGAGGAAGATCGTTGATGAGGGTTGTGTTGAAGTTGAAATGGCTGGTCCTCGCCCTATGGGTGCTTGGATCGGTGGGTCTGATGCTGAGCGCTCCGGCGATGGAGGAACTGGTTCGCACGAAAGGCCAAATCACGGTGCCGGAAGGGTATTCCTCCTCCGTAGCTGGACTGCTGGAGAAGGAGATCGGCGCTTCCGGGACCGAGGGAGAAGGCGCATCGGGAATGTCTACCGTGCTTGTCTTTCATCGGGAAGGCGGACTTAGCGATGCAGACCTGAAGGAAGTCGAGCAGGCGCTGGTGAAGCTGGATTCGGAAGGGGAGCGGCTAGGCGTAAGCTCCGTGATGACCCACTTCGATATACCAGAGCTGAAGGAGCAGATGGTTGCGGAGGATGGAAGCACCATTCTGTCGCTCTTGACCGTTGAGGCGGGCGAACGTGAGCTCAAGGATGTACAGGATGGTCTGTACCAAGCGCTTGAAGGCGTAACGGTCGATCATTATTACACAGGCAATTGGATTATTAATGAGGACGTGATTCAAAGCTCGCAAGAGGGCCTGAAGAAGACGGAATTTATTACAGTCGGATTTATTCTAGTTATTCTATTCCTTGTATTCCGTTCTGCGGCAGCGCCGCTTGTGCCGTTATTGGCGGTCGGCTTTACTTATCTGGTATCGCAGTCGATCGTGGCGTTCCTGGTGAAGTATGCGGACTTCCCGCTATCGAATTTCACGCAAATTTTCCTTGTGGCCGTCTTGTTCGGTATCGGAACGGACTACTGTATCCTGCTCATCAGCCGCTATAAGGAAGAGCTTGCGCATCGGGGTGACCGTACGGAAGCGATCGTGCACACGTACCGTACAGCCGGCAGAACGGTATTGTTTTCCGGCTTGGCGGTGCTGGTTGGCTTTGCCTCCATCGGCTTGTCGACCTTTGTGCTGTACCGCTCGGCAGTAGCGGTGGCGGTGGGCATTCTCATCCTGCTGCTTGCTTTGTTCACGCTGGTGCCGGTCTTTCTCTCGCTGCTCGGCAACGCGCTGTTCTGGCCGTCCAAAGGCAAGCTGGAGCATAAGCCAAGCAAGCTGTGGGATGTCGTCGGCCGCTTCTCACTGAAACGACCAGTCTGGGCGCTACTTATTTTGGCGGTCATCATTGTACCGTTCCTCACGGCGTATAAGGGAACCATATCCTTCAACTCGCTGGATGAGATCGGAGACAAATACGATTCGGTCAAAGGCTTCAATATTATTGCCGACAGCTTCGGTCCGGGCGAGTCGCTTCCGACAGGCGTTATCGTGAAGTCGGATGATCCACTCGATACGCCGGAAGGCCTGGCGGCTCTGGAGCAGGCAAGCCGCGAGCTGTCTAAGGTCGATGGCGTGAAGACGATCCGGAGCGCCACGCGTCCGACTGGCGCGATACTGGAGGATTTTCTTGTAGCGGATCAAGTGCTGACGCTGGATGAAGGGCTTGGCAAGAGCGGTGAGGGTCTCGGCGAGATCAGCACCGGGCTCGCCGATGCAAGCACTGCGTTGAATGAGAACGCGCCTAAGCTTGCGGAAGCGGCAGATGGCGCCGGACAGCTTGTCAGCGGTACGAAGGAGCTAAGGTCTGGGATAGAGGCGTTGGCATCCGGTCTGAAGGCGATTCAGAAGGGGCTTGATGACGGCACCGTTGGAGCGCAGGAACTGCTCAGCGGCTTGACTGAGGCGCAGGAAAGCGCCGAGAAGCTTGCCGCGGGCAGCACAGAATTGCTGACCGGCTATAAAGATCTGGGCGGGGGACTGTCGCAACTAAACGGCGGTTACGAAACGATTGCCACGGAGCAAGCGAAGCTGGCGGAAGGCCTTGCAGGCGTAACGGCAGGCCTCGATAGCCTGCAAGAGAGTCATCCGGAGCTGAAGCAGGACGAAGCCTTCCAGCAGGCGCTGGGCGCGTTGTCCGGCATGCAGCAGGGCGCTGCCGCGCTGGGCGCGCAGCTTGCGGAGCTGAACAAAGGTCTGGCCGGAATCTCTGCCGGTGTAGAACAGGCCAACAAAGGGTTTGCTGAAGCGTCTGCCGGTCAGTTTGCACTTGCGGAAGGCTTGATGCAGCTCGCGAAGGGTCTCGGCGAGCTGAAGGACGGCATTGGCCAGGCGGCGGCGGGCCAAGGACAGATCGTAGGTCAGCTGCCAGGCGTGACGCAAGGCCTTGGCGAGCTTGCCAAAGGAGGGGAAGAACTGAAGGTCGGCTTCGCCTCGTTAGGCGATCAGCTCGGCGAACTGACGAGCGGATTGGATCAGAGCGTAGACGGTTTAACCCAAGTTACGGACGGCCTGGCATCGGCAGGCGGTTACCTTCAAGGCTTGGCTGGCGCGTCGGATAAGAACATGACCGGCTGGCATATCCCACAGGAAGCGATTGAGGATGAACAGTTCCAAGCGTCGCTGGATGTCTATATGTCGCCTGACCGCAAGACGGCGAAGCTGGACGTTATCTTCGAAAGCAATCCGTATGCGCAAGACACGATGGCGGAGATAGAAGCTCTGAATGCTGCGGTCAAACGGGCCTTCCAAGGCACACCGCTGTCGGGAGCGGAGGTCGCGATTGGCGGCGTTACGAGTATGAATCATGATCTGAGCACAATCTCGAACAGGGACTATTCCAGAACGGTTATGCTCATGCTGATCGGCATCTCCCTTATCTTGATCGTGCTGTTCCGTTCTATTATTATTCCGATTTATATCGTCGCTTCATTGCTGGTCACGTTCTACACGTCGCTGGCGATGACAGAAGTGATCTTCGTCCGCATGCTGGGATTATCCGGCATCAGCTGGGCGGTGCCGTTCTTCGGCTTCGTCATGCTGATTGCGCTAGGCGTCGATTACAGCATCTTCTTGATGGACCGCTTCAAGGAATACAAGGACCTGGATCCGAAGAAGGCGATTCTGGAGGCGATGAAGAACATGGGCGCGGTCATCATGTCCGCGGCGGTCATTCTGGGCGGAACCTTCGCGGCAATGCTGCCTTCCGGCGTCATGTCGCTTCTGCAGATCGCGACGGTCGTCTTGTGCGGGCTGTTCCTGTACGCTCTAGTGATCTTGCCGCTCTTCATTCCGGTGATGGTACGCACCTTTGGCGAAGCCAACTGGTGGCCGTTCATGATGAAGCGCGAGTCATCAAGCAGAGAATTGAAGCAGTATGCAGTCATTAGCTCCAATAGGGAAGAACATTAGGTTGGAAACCCGAGCCTCGATCATTGAGGTTCGGGTTTCTTTTTTGATTTGGGGCCAGATTGAACTTAGACATTCGACTTCGCAGGTAGTAAGATGGACGTATTGCGTTGCCCAAAGAAGGAAATCTTGAACAATGACAGCATGATATGAGTGGAGGGAGGCTGCTTATGAAGCGGCTTTTGGTAATTTTCACGGGAGGCACCATTGGAAGCAAGGCGGAGGGACTGGCGATCAACGTAAGCGACAGCGGCTCTTATACGCTGCTGGAGGAGTATCGCAAGCAACCCTTCTATCGAAACGATGTACAGCTGGATACGATTCAGCCGCTGAACCTGCTCAGCGAGAACTTAACCCCGCAGGATTGGTCTGTTCTAGCCTCAGCTATCCGGGAAGTTGATTGGAGCCTTTATGAAGGCCTAATCGTCACGCATGGTTCGGACACGCTGGCTTATACAGCCGCAATGATGAGTTATCTGTTCGCAGACATTCCGATCCCGCTGGTATTGACAGCAAGCAACTATCCGATCGCTGACGTTCGGAGCAACGGTCTTCGTAATCTATCGAGTTCCATTGATTTTATTGTGAACGCGTCACTTCCCGGCATCTTTGTCGTCTATGAAAATAATAAAGGCGAGCCGCTTGTGTACTTGGGCACAAGAATATTCCAAAACGAGTCCTTCACGGACCAATTCCTCAGTCCATATGAGCTCGTCTATGGGAAGATGGCCAGCGACAGAACTTTCCAACTGGTGGCGGACCGGCGCAATCCTGATCCGGCCGGCTTAACTCCGCGCGCCAGCACGTTGTCGTGGGAACCGTCGACGCTGAAGCTAGAGGATGCCGTTTTATACATAAAGCCGTATCCGGGCTTGAATTATGAGCTGTACGACTTCAACAAGAAGAAGCCGCGTGTCATTCTGCATGATCTTCATCATTCCGGTACAGCGAATGCGCTGGAGTCGGGACCGTATTCGTTGACCGCTTTTATCAAGAAGAATCGGGAGCTGGGGATTGATTGCTACTTATGCCCCATCAAAAACGCATCCGACGCGTTATACGATTCCTCACATCGGCTGATTGACGCCGGGGCCCGGTTCATTGAAAATATATCCATAGAAGCTGCTTTGACCAAGCTGATGCTGGCTTACGGCATGATCGCAGAGGATGAGGCGCGGGACGAATTTATTCGAAGCGAGTCGATTTATTATGAGAAGCTAGAGGTGCTGTCATGATCATGGACTCGGTCACGTTGTTCACGGATAAGCGTCCGGATGAACTAATGCCGTTCTATCGGGATGTTCTGGGCTTGCCGATTAGGGAGTCAGCTGAGAATCGCTTTACGGTGCAGACAGGATACACGAGCCTGACCTTTCTTCATCAGCCGGCTGATACAGGTACGGCGCCGTATTACCACTTTGCGATCAATATTCCAGAGAACAAGCTGGATGAGGCGAAGCGATGGATTGAAAGCCGGGTAGAGATCGGCTCAGAGGACGGAGAGGATATCTCCTACAGCGAGCTATGGGACTCTCATTCGGTATACTTTCTCGATACGGCTGGCAACATTCTAGAGCTGATTGCGCGTCATACGATGGACAATGCGGTAGACCGGCCGTTTGATCCGAAGCGCGATTTGCTTGGCATCAGTGAGATGGGAATGCCGACGAAGGATGTGCCGCGTGCTGTGGATGAGCTGGAGGCGCTTGGCATCCCTACCTACAAAAGGCGGGATTCCGTCTTTAATCCGGTTGGCGACGAGGAAGGGATCTTGATTGTCGTCAAGCCGGGGCGAAGATGGCACTTTACGAATTTGACGGCGGAATGCTTTCCGTTCCAAGCTAATGTGAAGGGCATAGGCCCGTTGACGCTGGAGGAAGACGAATCGGGACTGGTTATACGCAGAGAATCGATATTGGGTTAAGTCCATTTAAAGGAGGAGAAGAAAGATGAGCAATGGAGTAGTAAAGGTTGGAGAAAGGGTGCCGGATTTCACCTTGCACGCCTCGAATGGCAAAGATATATCGCTAAGCGATTATAAGGGCAAGAAGCTGGTCATTTACTTCTATCCAAAGGATATGACACCGGGTTGTACGGCTGAATCCTGCGATTTCCGTGATTTCAATGGCGAATTCGCGGCGAATCAAGCAGAAGTGGTGGGCATTAGCCCGGATGATCTGACATCCCACGAGCAATTCGTGAGCGAATACAAGCTGCCGTTCCTCCTTCTGTCGGATACGGACCATAAGGTGTCGGAGCTGTTCGGCGTGTGGAAGGAGCTCAGTTGGGGAGGCAAGACCTTCCTTGGCGTGGAGCGTTCGACCTTTATCATTAATGAAGAAGGCACGTTGGTGCGCGAATGGCGCAGCGTCAGCGTAGACGGCCATGCGGCAGAGGTTCTCAAAGCGGTCAAGGCTTAGTGAATTGACGAGTGCCCGTGAAGGTGCGTAATTCAACAGCGTTAGGTGCGAATGTAGCTATAGCTGTTATGACTGTATATAAATAAGGTCCTCCCGCCCATGCTGCACAAGTCAGCTATGAGGGGAGGACCTTCTGTTATTTCTGTTCTTTCTTCCAATTCGGCAAATGGTTCACGTAGCTGTCAGACAAATTCAGCAGTTCCAGCGCGCGCTCGAATTCATCTTCGGTTGCCTTGTTTTCCTCATTGCCATCGCCAGCAAGCGGATAATGCTTGCCGTCCTCGAAGCCGCTGCCTGACATGAACAGCTCTTGGCTGCTCAGGAACGAGCCGCTCGGCAGGTAGTAGCGTTGAGGCAGGATATTGTAGGTCTGATTGAACAAGTCCTGGCCAAAATGAACCTGGTCGTCCAAAGACATACCCATTAAATTAGCTACGGTCGGCAGCACGTCGACTTGTCCGCCAAGCTGCTCGTATTGTGCCGGTTGTACGGTTTTGTCCGGATTCACGATGACAAGCGGGATATTGATCATATCCGTGTACGTGTAATCACGCGAATAAATTTCAGCCATCAGATCCTTCTCATGGCGATCCAGGGAGTAGATAGGCAGTCCCAGATGGTCCCCGTATAGAACGATTAAGCTGTTATCCCATATTCCCAGCGTCTTCAGGTCTTCAATGAACTTGCCTAATGCGTGGTCGGCATAGTTCTGCGAGATGATATAATCGCCAACTAGTGTGTTGTTGTATCGTTCTGGCAGTGTAATAAGTCGCTTGTCATCCGGTATCGTGTACGGATGATGCGCCGTCATGGAGATGACCTGAGCGTAGAATGGATTTTCATTTTGATCCATACGCTTCAGTTCATCTAACGTTTTCTTATACAGCATATCGTCGGAAGCGCCGAAAAATACAGTATCTTCGGTTCCGAAAAACTCGGCGTCGTAATAACGGTCGAAGCCGATCGCTTTGTACAGCTCGCCGCGGTTCCAGAATTCAACGACATTCGTGTGGAATGTCGCCGTATCGTAGCCGTGGCCCTTCAGCAGCTTCGGCAAGCTAGGCAGCTCTTTGCCTGCATACATCTGGGTCGCTGCGCCGCGAGGCGGGATATACAGCGACGTATTGACGACGAATTCAGCATCGGATGTATTGCCTTGTCCAACCTGTTGGTAGAAGTGCTTGAAGTAGCTGTTTTCCTTCACCAGCTTGTTCAGATTCGGTGTAATTTCTTTACCATCGATGCTTAGGCCAACCAGGAAATTTTGCATAGATTCCATTTGCAGGATAATCAGGTTCTTGCCGCTGGCCGTTCCTTGCAGAAATGGTTCGGCTGGAGGCTGAGTTTTCTTGACGGTATTAATCTTCTCTTGCGAGATTTGGTCTGGATCGACATAGTCGATATCCTTGTTGGAGAAGATGGTATAAGCCTCATAATTGAGAATGCCCATTTGCTCCGCTTTGACGATCTCGTTCATACTGGCGCGGTTCGGCAGTACATTGAACAGGCAGATGACTAACGATACCGTCAGCAAGCCAACGACAAATCTGGTATTCTCTTTGCGCTTGAATGAGTTTTTCCACTCTACTGCTTTACTCTTGCGGAACATGAGGAACATCAGAATAACGATATCCGTGTAGATGAACAAGAAATACGGGTCCATGAGCGAAAATACGCTGTTTTTGACCGCAGTAACCTGATTCACCTGGGCAAGCGCGAAATAGGTGACAATTACGCCGTAATACTTGTAATACATGATGACTGCAAATAGAATAGATGTCATGGTTAGGTTCGCTATGAGATAATAGAGAAGCTTCCTCTTGCTGGCGAACCATTCAATGAGACAGTAGACGATGAGCACGAATGGAATTTCTTTGAGCATGGTCGTCCAAGACGGACCGCCCTCGAAAATAACCATCCACGCCAAGTAGCTTTTGAGAAGCATAATGAGCGAAAAAAACAAAATGGGACGAGTGCTCAATAGCCGCTTTGATGTTATGATTGACACTTTGACCCTACCTTTCACAGCAAAAACCGGCTTTCTCTCCGAGCCAGCCGCCAGCGCTTTTTTTCTATGATTATAATCGTATTGTAAATCCATTATCATTATGCGCCTTCTGGGAGGTAATTGTCAAAAGGCAAAAGGGCCCTTAACAGGAATGTCGAATATTAACAATCATTAGTCGCATCATCCTGGTGCCTGCAGACGTCAATAGATAGGATATGCCAAGTTGGGAACAGGAGGAACTAGAATGGGCAGAGGGAAGTTTTTGATGCTTGTCGCACTCGCGGTCGTCGTTGTGCTGGGCGCATATGCCGTCTTGGAGAAGAAGGAAGCGGTCACAGAGACGCCGCCGAAGCTGGCGGAAGGGGCGGATGACGGCTCCGGCGAAAGCGAAGGGGAAGTATCCGGGCAGACGCCGCAGGAACCGGGCGGAGAGACGGGTGGGACTCCGGTTAGCGGCGAGGCTCCAGAGACTTCTGCGACGGACAAGCCAAGCGGCGGAGAAGCGACAACGCCTCCTACAACGGATAAGCCAAGCGGCGGAGAAGCGACAGCGCCTCCTGCGACAGGCAAGCCGGGATCTGCTGATGGTGGACAAGCCGGCATCTCCAAAGGCGAAGATGGAGCCATTGCAGTAATTGGCAAGCCGGAAAGCGTAGAAGCGCTGGTGAATCCATTCAATATGCTGCCTGACGATTACGAGCCGAGCGATCTGGTCTACCCGGATGTCCGGTTTATTTTCAAGGAAAAGATCGAGAAACGGATGATGCGGGAAGAAGCGGCGGAGGCGCTGGAGAAGCTGTTCGCCGGAGCCGAGAAGGATAATATCTATCTGGCTGGCGTGTCGGCGTACCGCTCGCACAAGACGCAGAAGGCCTTGTTCGATCGTTATGTGAAGCGCGATGGCTATGAGAAAGCAAGGACGTACAGCGCATTACCCGGAACGAGCGAGCATGAAACAGGGCTGGCGGTAGACGTCACAAGCAGTGACGGCAAATGCGCAGCGGCGGATTGCTTCGGCGATACGAAGGAAGCGGATTGGCTGAAGAAGCATGCAGCGGACTATGGATTTATTATCCGGTACCCGGAAGGAAAGCAGGATATTACGGGTTACCAGTATGAGCCCTGGCATTTGCGCTATGTAGGCGAAGAAGTAGCCGGAGAGATTGCGGCGAATGGTTCGACGCTGGAGGAATACTATAATGCTGTTCCGGTTAGCGGAACGAAGTAGAGAATGATTAGCAGAAGGCAGACGCACAATAGAGAAACGGCGCAACTGTACAGGATAAGCGGCGGAACGTTCAGAAAATAAACGCTTGCCCCGAAGCTGCGCCAATAAGGCAGTTCCTTAAATCTTTGATTCAAATGTTTTGCAGTCGGTTTCTTCGGAATGGCTTGCCTGTTTGCCGCGATTGCTGACCACATAGATTCTGCTCGCATCGCAATTGTTCCCTGCCGCCCAAAACTTGCATGAGTTCACTTCACATAATACGTCCTTTGCCATCTTCCATTCACCTCCTATGAATAGGATGGTCAAGGGAAAGCCTCTTTTATACTTAGTACAAATCGGATTTGTGGCGACACGGAGGTGCCGAGCGTGCATATCACCATGCTCCAAAATATTTATCTGATCATTATGCTGCTCAATATTTTTCTGGCTATTACCGTTATTTTTTTGGAGCGACGCAATGCCAGCTCAACATGGGCATGGCTAATGGTCTTGTTTTTTATTCCGGTGCTTGGTTTCATTATGTATCTGGTGCTGGGGCAGAAGGTTCGGAAGCGGCAGCTTAACAAGCTGCTCGGGGACAATCAGAGGATACTTGAGGATACACTGGAGAAGCAGAGGCTCGACCTGCTTGAGCATAGGCTGCTCCCGGAGTCCAGTGATCTGTCGGAATATCAGGATATGATCTACATGAACTTGATCACAAGCTACGCCCTGTATACGAGCAATAATTCCATCGAGATCTTTACCGAGGGCAATCAGAAGTTCGACGCTTTGATCGCGGATATTGAGGCGGCGCAGCATCATATCCACTTGGTCTATTATATCGTTCGCGATGATGTGCTGGGCAGGAAGCTGGTCGGGGCGCTGACGAAGAAGGCGGCGCAGGGCGTCGAAGTGCGATTCCTGTATGATCATATCGGCAGTTCGCACTTGCCCAGGCGGTTCTTCCGGGAACTTCGCGAGGCAGGCGGAAGGGAAGCGGCCTTCTTCCCTTCGCGAATCCCTTACCTGAACTTGAAGATCAACTATCGCAACCATAGGAAGCTGGCCATAATCGACGGCAAGGCAGGCTACATAGGCGGATTCAACATCGGAGATGAATATTTGGGCCTCAATAAGCATTTTGGAGAATGGCGGGATACTCATTTGAAGGTAACCGGCGGCGCGGTCCTGCAGATGCAGGCGCAATTCCTAATGGACTGGAACCTCGCATCCTCCGGTCGAATGAATCTGAATGAGTCGTATTTCCCTGTTATTCCTTTTGCGGGCGGGAAGATCGGCATGCAGCTGGTGGCGAGCGGTCCGGATACGGAGTATCAGGAAATCAAGAACGCCTATATTAAGATGATCTATTCTGCGAAGGAGACCATTAGGCTGCAGACGCCTTATTTTGTACCGGATGAGAGTCTGATGACGGCACTGCGCATCGCGGCGCTGTCCGGCGTCAAGGTGTGCATCATGCTTCCAAGCAAGCCGGATCATTTCTTCGTATACTGGGCAACACATTCTTACTTGGGAGAGCTGCTGAAGAGCGGAGTGCGTGTCTATTTGTACGAGAAGGGCTTCCTTCATGCCAAAACGCTGGTGGTAGACGGCAAGCTTGCGTCTGTCGGAACGGCCAATCTGGATATACGGAGCTTCAAGCTTAATTTTGAAATGAATGCATTCATTTATGACAAGCAGACAGCATCACGATTAATTGAAATCTTCGAGCAGGATGTGATTCATTCCCGGGCGCTCACCCAGGAGGATTATAACACGCGGCCGCTGTTCAACCGGTTCAAAGAGTCGATCTCCCGGCTGCTTAGCCCGATTCTATAGTTCTGCCAAACATAAAAAGGGATTTCGCTTATCGATGATAACCGAAATCCCTTTATGTTTCTGAAAAACAACTATTCAATTTCTTCAAACGCTCCATTCTACTGCTTGCACAGCCTCTTGAATTAGGTGTTGCTTGGTCCTTGCGAATGTATGAGACGCTTCCGATTATCCAACTGAACCGAGTCCCCGCATGTTCCTGCGTACGGCCAACTCCTTCCCGCGTTAGTGGAACACGCTTCGCTAACCTACTTCAATGGACTATCCCCTCTCGTTAGTTATGACTCTATTATAGGCTATTGTTTTAATTTTGTAAATATTCAGATAACTATTTGATGTGTCAAATTCGTTACGATGCTGTGTTGAAGGAAGGACGGTTGACGGTGTATAGAAATGAATTTATACTTAGTCTAAAATCATTTGATGAAGGCGGCATGAAGAAGTCATGAACAAAATAAACTTAACTATACAGAGGAAAGCCGTGTACGAAGTTGTGCAGCAGGCGTTCGACCATCCGACAGCGGCCGATGTCATTGAGAGATTGCGCAGCAATGGCCATAACTTTGCTTATGGCACGGTCTACAATTCACTGCGCTACTTGACGGATGTCGGAATGATTCGTGAGCTGAAGCTAGGGGAGGCGGTAAGCCGCTACGATGCCAGAATGGAAGATCATCAGCATATCATGTGCGTGAAGTGCGGGCGAGTGGACGAGGTATTGGTCGATATGCCTTCAGACTGGATGGCAAGCGTAGCGAAGGAAACCCATTACCGCATTGAACACGCTCACGTCGTTCTTGAGGGGGTGTGCGAGACATGCGCGAGCAAAACTTCGTGACGGAAGCCTCGTCGCAGACAGGCATTCTCTGCTCCCTGACGCAGAGAGTCATGATTATCAGTCCGCTGCCGGATCGCGTTCGCAGCTTGCTGGTTGCGTTGTCGACCGATTGCTTTGACGTATTCTCCCTGCATGAATTTAATAAGGGCATGCTGCCAGCATTGCAGCCGGAGCTGCTTGTCTACGACGCATTGCCTCTGCCGCTGCCATCGGTAGGCCATACACTGGAAGGCGGCGCGGAGCTGCTGGCCGCTGCGAGGGATTACAACGTTCCTGTGCTCGTGCTTCTTGACGCTACTTCGTACGAGGAACACAGCGGCCATGCGCTGTCTGGAGCGGAATTGCTTCAGTGGCCTGCACAGCCCGAAGAGGCGCTGGATCGTATACATCGCATGCTGGAGGATCGGCCGGCCCAACCATCCGGCAATGCGGAAGATGTACGTGTCTTCAAGGACATTCGCATCGATCTGCGCAAGATGAAGGTAGAGCGGGGAGGCGCGCGGGTAGAATTGACCAAGACCGAATATGACCTGCTGCTGTACTTTATCCATTCGGATGGTTCTGTCCTTACGAGAGAGATGCTGCTCGACAACGTCTGGGGATCTCAGTTCTACGGCGGCAGCAACGTAGTCGATGTGCATATCAAGACACTGCGCAAGAAGCTGAAGGATAGCGCGGTATCGCCTCGCTATATCGTCACGGTCCGCGGAGCCGGCTACAGGCTGGCGGATGATGCCATACACTAGCTTCCTCATGCGCTTGTATGATGTTCATCCAATGTTCATGTACCGTTCATCATGATTTCATGACAGCCGGACACCTTGAAGGTACAATTAGTTTAAGGATTTAGATCAAGTCTAAATATATAACTAATGAGGTGGATATAATGGACAATCGATTAACGACCAATCAAGGCGCGCCAGTAGGCGATAATCAAAATTCCAGAACAGCAGGACAGCGCGGTCCGACCTTGCTGGAAGATTATCATTTGCTAGAGAAAATTGCGCACTTCGACCGGGAGCGCATTCCGGAGCGTGTCGTGCATGCGCGCGGCGCCGGCGCTCATGGCGTATTCCGGCTGGAGAATAGCATGCAAGAGCATACGAAGGCACATTTCTTGGGAGCTGAGGGTACCGAGACGCCGGTATTCGTCAGATTCTCTACGGTAATACACGGCACCGGATCTCCCGAAACGTCACGCGATCCGCGCGGCTTCGCCGTGAAATTCTATACGCAGGAAGGCAACTATGACCTGGTGGGAAACCATCTGCCTGTCTTCTTTATCCGCGATGCGCTCAAGTTCCCGGATATGGTGCACTCCCTGAAGCCCGCTCCGAACACGAATATTCAGGAACCGGCGCGTTATTGGGACTTCATGACACTTTCTCCTGAATCGACACATATGCTGACCTGGCTGTTCTCCGATGACGGAACGCCTGCCACCTATCGTGAGATGGACGGCTTCGGCGTACATGCGTACAAATGGATCAACGAGGCAGGCAAGCAAACGTATGTGAAGTACACATGGAAGTCGCTGCAGGGCGTACGCAACTTTACTGCGAAGGAAGCGGCGGAGATGCAGGCGAAGGACTTCAATCATGCTACCCGTGATCTGTATGAAGCGATTGAGCTGGGCAATTATCCGGAGTGGGAGCTGCATGTGCAGCTGATGCCGATCGAGCATGTCGATCGTTACACATTCGACCCGCTTGACCCGACCAAAGTATGGCCGGAGGACATGTATCCACTGCGAAAGGTAGGCACGATGACGCTGAACCGCAATCCGATCAATTATTTCTCGGAAGTGGAGCAGTCAGCCTTCGCGCCTAGCGTGCTGGTGCCGGGCATCGAGCCGTCAGAGGATAAGCTGCTGCAGGGGAGACTGTTCTCCTATCCGGACACGCAGCGCTACCGGCTGGGGGCCAATTACTTGAATATTCCGGTCAACTGCCCCTATGCACCGGTGCGCAACTATCAGCGCGACGGAGCAATGACGATGAAAGCCGATCCGTCTCCGGTTAATTACGAGCCGAATAGCGATTCCGGCAGTCCGAAGGAGGACGCGGCATACTTGGATTCGTCTATTCCGCTTGAAGGTAATGCCGGACGTCAGAAAATCGATAAGACGGATGACTTCACGCAGGCGGGTGAGCGCTACCGCGGCTTGCCGGAGGAGCAGCAGCGTAATCTCGTGTCCAATCTGGTGAATGATCTGCAAGCAACCAACGATGATATTCGCCTGCGCGCAATCTGCAACTTCTTCCGCGCCGACCGAACGCTCGGCATGCAGCTGTCCGAGGAGTTGGGCGTTGATATTAGCAAGTTCATCCCGCAGGGGCATATGCAGGCGTAATTCAGCTATTTTCATAGTTATTTGGCAGCGGCTTTTGTGCGGTATTTCGCGCAGAAGCCGCTGCTTTGTGATTGTGGGGCGTATGAACATCGTATTTGCTTACGAGCGGGGGTGGAGGTTAAACTAATAAATAGGTAAGTTTATCGGAATAAGCTGGCTTGAGCCAAGCTGCGGCAGAGATGCCGTAAGCCGAGTCTGCTTCGAGAGAGGCCGCCGCGCCGCGCTGGAGAGCTGCAAGCCGAGAAATTCGGCTTAGGGAGACTGCCGCGCCGCGCTGGAGAGCTGCAAGCCGAGAAATTCGGCTTAGAGAGGCTGCCGTGCTGAGCTGGAGAGCTGCAAGCGGAGAAATTCGGCTTAGTGAGACTGCCGCGCCGCGCTGGAGAGCTGCAAGCGGAGAAACTCGGCTTAGAGAGGCTGCCGTGCCGAGCTGGAGAGCTGCAAGCGGAGAAATTCGGCTTAGAGAGGCTGCCGCGCCGCGCTGGAGAGCTGCAAGCCGAGAAATTCGGCTTAGTGAGACTGCCGTGCCGAGCTGGAGAGCTGCAAGCGGAGAAACTCGGCTTAGAGAGACTGCGGGCTGTGTAGCGGGCAGCCGGGCCTATCACGGACAAAACAAACTTTTTACATAAAAGCAATGGAGGTTGCAGAGGATGCTATGGTCCAATCCAATTGTACAGACGGGAGCGATTGTGTTTTCGGTGCTGGCAGGGCTGAGCCTGATCATTATACGCATGCGTGCGGGCAAACGGCCAACGACGCTAAAGAAGATCGTCATCCCGCCCCTCGGCATGGCGACGGGATTCATCATGTTCGCGGTACCCGTCACCCATATTCCGTGGCTGTGGGGACTGTCCGCTTTCGGAACGGGTCTGCTGATCTTTTCGTTCCCGCTCATTGTTACGACCAGCATGGAAAAGGTGGACTCTGACATCTTCGTTCGCCGCTCGAAAGCGTTTATTGCTATTATGCTGGTGCTCTTCCTGCTCCGACTCATGCTGCATAGCGTTGTGGAGCAATACATGTCGATACCGCAGACTGGAGCGATCTTCTACCTTCTGGCGTTCGGCATGATTGTACCGTGGCGGCTGGCTATGGTGGGCGATTATTTGCGCCTGCGAAAATTGGAGGCTTAAACGATTAATTGGTCATACTACCCATTACCGAAACTTTATGGCGATGGGTGGTATTTTTTTATGGCTCATAACGAACAGCATGCCGACCGCTTTTCTTCAACAGGCTTTATCATGTCTGCTGTGGGCAGTGCGGTAGGGCTCGGCAACATGTGGAAGTTCCCTTATGTAACAGGCCAATACGGAGGAGCTGCGTTTTTCCTGCTGTTTATGGTTTGTCTGCTGCTCGTGGGTCTGCCTATTCTACTTGCCGAGCTCGCGGTTGGCCGGGGCGGCCGAGGGAATGCATCCTCCTCCCTTAGCAAGCTGAGCGGCAGCAAGGCATGGGGAGCGTTTGGCTTCTTGTCTGTGGCAGGCTCTTTCTTTATTATGTCCTTCTATGGCATTGTAGCAGGATGGACGCTTCATTATGCGGTGCTGAGCTTTACGGGAGAGCTATTCTCCACCCAGGATTACGCAGGTCTCTTCGGGCGATTCATGAATAGCTGGCTGCCGATCGGATGGCAGCTGGTGGTCATGCTCGTAACGGCATTGGTATTAATACGGGGCGTGTCGGAGGGCATCGAACGCTTCAATAAAGTGCTTATTCCGACACTGGTGGTCTTGTTGCTGCTATTGGCCGTTCAGGCATTGTCGTTGGAAGGAGCGGGAGAGGGAGTATCCTTCTTCTTGAATCCGGATTTCAGCAAGCTGACGGCAGAGTCGGCGCTAGTAGCGCTTGGACAAGCTTTTTTTTCGATGTCGCTGGGGATGGGGACGATGGTTACGTATGGCGCATATGTCCAAAAGAAACAATCGCTAGGCACGGCGACCATTGCGGTTGGGGTAGGAAATGTTTTGTATGCCCTGTTGGCGGGGCTGATCATCTTCCCCACAATCTTTGTGTTTGGCATTGAACCGACGCAAGGAGCAGGTCTCGTGTTTATTGCGCTGCCTGCAGCGTTCTCTGCGATGCCGCTTGGCGCGGTGTTCGGCGGATTGTTTTTTGTCCTGCTTGCTTTCGCAGCCATTACATCGGCGGTATCTGTATTGGAGGTGCCGGTAGCCTATGCAAGCGAGACCTTCGGCTGGAGCCGTCCCGTCGCTGTCGCCATCGTGGGATTGTTTTGCTTCCTTGCGGGCGTTCCGTCCGCGCTGTCGCTGGGTGAGGGCCCTTGGCTTTCGTTTGGCGGGAGGGCTCTGTTCGATTGGGTGGACTTTATCTGCTCCAACGTGGTGCTGCCGATTAGCGGACTGGTCATTACGATCTTTGCCGGATATGTCTGGAAAGGAGCTGCCGAAGAAGCGCGATTATCACCGCTTTGGTTTCGGATATGGTTGTTCATGCTTCGGTTTGTAGCACCGGTGCTGGTCCTGCTGGTCTTATTGTATTATGCAGGCGTGATCCAAATTTAAATGGAGGTGTGAGAAGCGTTCCGGGAGCCGATCAGCGGCAGGGCCGGGAGATTGTACAATTATTGCATCGTGGTCACCCCAATGATGACAGTGTGTGGCAGTATGTTTTGCTTTGGGGTTGCTAGTTGGACGGGGGACCGGCTCACTCGCCAATGTACTTGGTATTACAGTAGCGAATTGCTGGTGCGTCAAGCATAAGGGGCTGATCATCGGCTTGCTGACAGCCAGCGCTGTGACCGGGCAGCTGCTGTTCTTGCCGCTGCTTGCTCAAGCAATGGATGCGCTGGGCTGGCGCTTCTCGATTTATATGGTTGCAGGCGCCCTGCTGCTGCTTGTTCCGTTAATTGTACTAGGCATGAAAAATCACCCGCCCGATGTAGGAAAGCCCGCGCTTGGAGAGGAGCAAGCAGAGAAGCCGGTTCCATTCACGGGCAATTTGTTCATGACCAAAGAAGCTGCTTTCCCATAGGCATAGACCTAGAGGGAAGCAGCTTCTTTTTCGCAACGGGGTTAGTTTTCAGACTTCAAGCAATTATATTGCGAAGCGATGGTCCATACCCGAAGCAGCGTCTGAATGAGCGGGTAGCCTTGATGAACAATGAGGGCGAACAGTCCCGCCCAGATCATCGACATGCTCGTAATCGCAAGCCCCAGCAGAGCAACGATGCCCCACATGAGAAGCGAGATTGCGGCATAAGGAAGGAAGCGTCTCACTGAACGCCATAACGCAGGGAACACGCCTTCGCCGGACACCGCTCCGAACTGCATGGAGAGAAATAGCAGATGAATGATTGCGATCCATAGCAGCCATATTGCGGCTCCCAATGCGACGGCTGACAGGAAAGCAGGCGAAAGCCCGTGTCTCAGCGCGTCGATCCACTTCGGCAGGAACCACCATGCCGGAGCCAGCATGAGTGCGGAGCTAATCCAGTATAGCAGCATTATCGGCTTCCACACCTTGCGGATTCCTTCCAGTATGCGAGTTCCTTCTCCACGATCGTATTGATGATGAAGGGAGTAGAACAGTCCGGCGTTGAAGAGCGGCGTCAGAAGCATACGGGCAAGGAACAATCCGCCGAGCAGCCAGAGGTAAGGGGTAATGAGGTCGGTCTTGAACAGCTGGAACTGGGCCTCCGCAAGGAATGACTGCACAGCCTGCTCGGTTGGAGCAGAGGCAGGGAAACGCCTGAGCAGCGGAGATACTGTATCGTCGATTGTGCGGTAGACGAGGAAGCCCCATAGCAGCTGGTACAGGAATAGCAGGATAACAAGATTCATATGCCGGAATGCCAGCCGCCAGCCTTGCAACATGTTTTGTTTCATCTCGATCTCTCCTTGGAAAGCAAATACTTACGGAGGGCCAGGTGGACTGCTACCAGCCGAATGCGCCCAATACGCCTTGAATGAACTTGGATACGCCTACGTTCCATCTCGTGCGTGTCTCGCCCGGCAGCTCAGCCAGCATAAAGTTATTGATGAGCTTGTTGTCCAGCACGTTGGTATGGTCAGGGTCGACCGAGACCCACTCCAAAGGCGCGGCGGTCACTTCGGTATATTGGATATGGGATTCGTCGCCCGCCCATTCTCTCGTGAGGGTTGATCCATCCGTGAACTTGAACAGGATGGGAATCGGTCCCGTCGTTCCGCCATTCTTCTTAATGAGAACGGTGGACTCGAATAGCTGGCCTTCCTCACGCTCGACGGGCTTGACCTCGATCGCATCCACGGAGAAGTCGGCCATGCGGTTGCTGTAGACAAATTGATTAAAATATTCGGTCCAATCGGCTTTCGTCACTTGCTCCACGATACGCTGGAAGTCTGCCGTAGCCGGGTGCTTGAACTTGTATTTCTGGAAGTAGGTCCGCATGATGCGGTTCATCATCTTCTCTCCGACTTTGTTCTCAATATCCACCAGCACCAGCTTGGCACGCATGTACACGTTCTCGGCATAGTGAAGATGATTGCTGTACGCCCAGGATGGCTGGCGGAGAGGGGCCGGATGGGTCATGTAGCTGGCTTCAAGCCTTAGGTTAGGCGTAATGCCGTAGGCAGCTTCCATTACCTTGTCCTCGGCATAGGAGGTGAAGCCTTCATCCAGCCATGCTTCCTCGAATTCGTTGGAGGCGACCATGCCATACCAGAACTGATGGCCGATCTCATGCACGACGGTACGCTCCAGTTCATATCCGGGATTACTGTTCTCGGCGGCAAAAGCGGTAATGAGCGTCGGGTACTCCATGCCGCCAGCGCCAGCGGCTCCTTTCGGCGGGACTACGACCGACAGCGTATTGTACGGATAGGTGCCGTACCATCTGGAGTAGTTCGCAAGCGCGGACTTGGCCGCATGCATATAACGGTCCTTCAGCTCCGCATGTGCCGGATCGAGGTAGAGCTTAATCCGTACACCCGGAATGCCTTTGTCCGAGAAGGCGACCTCTTCGTAGATGAAATCCGGCGATGCAGCCCAAGCAAAGTCATGGACATCCTCGGCGTAGAACTGGAACAGCTTGGTGCCGTCTTGCTGGACGATCGGTTTGGTCTGGAAGCCTGTAGCCGCAACCGTATATGTCTCCGGTACTTGAATCCGCACACTGTAGATGCCGAAGTCGCTGTAAAACTCCGAGTTGCCGTGATACTGGTGAACATTCCATCCTTCGGAGGTGCGTCCTCTTGTGCCTTGGGTTTCATAGACGGCCAGCTTCGGGAACCATTGGCCGGCCATGATGAAATCTCCGGAATAGCCCATTCTGGCGAATACCTCCGGCAGCTTCACCTCATAGCTCATGCGAAGCGTCACGGATTTGCCAGGAGGTACGGGCTCTGGGAGACGAAGTCTCGCAAGCGTGTAGTCGCTTGGATTGCTGTCATCGGGCTGTGTGTACTGCAGGCGCGGAAGCAGGCTCTCGCCTTCAAGCGTCTGCAGCTCAAGCAGCTTCATATGGCTTCTGCTGTTCGCTGTCGCCTTATCCTGGCGCAGCATGCCGTGAGATTCGGTCATGAAAGTCGTCTTGGGAGATTGGAAGGCGTTCGGGTACAGGTGGAAGTAGAGCTCGGACACCGATTTTTTGCCAGGGTTCGTCCAGGTGATATCCTGTGCTCCGTCGAGATGTTGGCCGTCGTCGCGCAGCGAGACGTTAATGTGGTACTCGACTACCCGTTTGCTCAGCGGCTGCGGCTTCGGCGGCATGGCCGTGTCCGGCTGCTGGACAACTTGCGGCTTGGCCGAATTTGGGGCAGGCGAAGGCTGCATGACATCTGCGGCAGGGGCAAGCGCATATGTATATTGGGATAGCCAAGCTTCTCCGAAGCCGTACTTCATCGAGGTGACGAGGAAGACGACTGCGAGCGAACCAAATAAAATCCGTTTGATATTGCGTGGAGTCATTGAACGTTTCCCTCCCGTTGACAAGCATCTACAGCATGTATATGTTTGCAATTCCAAGATTATTAGCTAAAATGGAATTATTGTATGGGAAGGTGGGATAAGCATGACGGAGCAAGGAAATACGCCGGCTCAGCCGGAGGTTAAAGAGAAGAAATCCTTGTCGCTCAACGTAGTGAGCAGCAAGAAACATAAAGGCTTTGGCGCAGGTTCTATCGATCTTAGCGATGTGGCTTGCGTAATGATCGACCAGGGCGTCGCTTATATTGATGTAGGAGCGATGCATGCGAAGAGCAAGATCGAGCGGGGCATCAAGTTCACGCCCAACAAGGAGGACACACCAAACGGACGCCAGTGCTGGATCGTCTGGGTAGCGGTCGACCGCAACGAGGAAGGCTCGTATTACGCGGGAGCAACAGCATGCGAGATGCTGATTGATACGGAGGCGAGACGTGGTTGGAAGATTCTCGCCGACCATGTGAATCATCTCGACTATGCGCTCAAGCGCCGCTATATGGTGGATAATCTGGGCGATGAAGAGAAAGCTGCACTCCGCAAGCTTCTGGTAGAGCATAATGCGGAATGGTGGGAGCGTACCCCGGCCGAGCTGCGGGACGCTCTGGGCGGTTAAATCAATAATGCAACGACCCGGCTCCTGCGAGCCGGGTCGTTTGTTTTGTGCGGTATTGTCAACTGCCGTTCATGCCTGCACTAAGGTCTGAAGTATTGCGTGACCGTTCCTTTGCCCGCCGATACGGCGATTTCTGCATAGGCTCCGTTGATGAACGTCATCTGCGGCGGGACATGTCCGCAATCGATATCGTATATAATCGGCACACGCAGCTCCTCCGCAAGGTCACGGTATACATCCTCGATAACATAGTCCTCTACGGGCGCATTCGTCGCGCTTCTGCCGAACATGAGGCCGGAGCAATCGTCGAACCATCCGGCAAGCTTAAGCTGCACTAATGATCGCTTAAGATCCGTCGTCCGCAAATCGCAATTCTCGAAGTACCACACGATCGGCTCGCCGGGGATATGCTTCTGCCGGAATGCGGCGATATCTCCGTACGGCGTCCCCGCCAGATGGCGAATGATATCGATGCAGCCGCCAAGCAAACGTCCGCTCATATGAGAGGGGTTGCCGGAGGCAGTCTTCCAGCTCGTAGGCTCCGTTAAGTGGAAGACGCATGGCGAAGGCGTCTCGAAGTTCCATTCCTTCTGGAACAGGGAAGAGGATTGCTGCACGATCGACTCGCCCGTCTTCGTGCGCAGCGCCAGGAGCCATGCAGCGGTGGTGTCGTCCCAATATTCTCCGCGCACATCCACCAGATTCGTGCCGTGCGCTGTCGCAATACCTGTAGCGAGTGTCACGGCGAGCAGCAGAATGCTCGTATCGGAATAGCCCAGCAGCCACTTATCCGAATAGCTGCCGAAATCCAGATGCTCCAATAGCTCAATGAGCAACTCTCCGCCCCATGGCGGAATAATAATGTCGATTTTTTTATCCGCCATCATGGCGTTCAGCTCTGCGGCTCTCTCGATAGCAGAGGAGGACTTGGCTTTATGCTGTTTCCATGGTGTCTCTCCCAGAACGACGGAAAATCCTTCATTCTTCATCTTGGCGACCGCTTCGGTCAGAATGAAGTGCAGCTCTTCTTGTACGCCGGATGATGGCGCCGTTACGCCAATCGTCGCGTTTTGTCTCAATAGCGGGTACGTAATCATGGTAGCCCTCCTCTGTTCCTTTTTGGGGAATTATACAAGGATAACCGAGTTTGGTCTATATATAATTGCAGTGGTGGTAAAAAGCTATCCTGCTTGCGGCTTTGCTGCGGACAGTTGCCTTGCCTTTTGTTGCAGGTTCCGGCTGCAGCACTGTAGAATGAACCAGACGTCTATTGGCTGAAAATTTTTTTTGTGGATAGTGCAGGGTTTTGAGAGGGTGCTAACGTCTATCTATACCGGGAAGGGAGGAGAGCGCAATTCAAGACGAAGCATGGCTCATAGCTGTACAGGGCGGCGGGCCCGAGCAGTATCGACCGTTCGTACAAGCCTATGGAGCTTACATCTACAAAACCGTTTACGCCGTGCTGCATTCGCCGCATGATGCGGAAGACGTGACCCAGGAAGTGCTCCTGCTCATCTATCGCTCTCTCCCGAATTGCCGAATGGATGGGCTGAAGACCTGGATTACCCGAATCGCCGTTAATCGGGCTATTGATTTCAAGCGAAGCAAGGCGAGAAGGCCCGAGCAGCTCATGGAGCAGGAGACCGTGGATCTGCAGAAGACGGAGTTTCAGACAGATGGCATGCTAAGCGCCTTGCCTGCTCCGGCAGCTGAATCCATCGCGCTGCACGCGGAAGAACTCAGGTACATACATGCCCGGGTTGATGAGTTGCCGGATCGTTATCGAGAAGTGATACATGCCTTTTATATTGAGGAAAAAAGCTATGAGCAAATTGCAGACGAAACGGGGCTGGAGCGCAAAAGCGTAGAGTCCAGGCTTTACCGCGCCCGGAGTTGGATGAGGCGGCATTGGCGAAAGGAGGACTTTGAATGAATGGAATGGAAGCGGGACATCTGACGGATGTACAATTGCGGGGATATATCCGCAACGAGCTGCCTCCAGGCGAGCGCGAGCGTGCGGACTTGGAACTGGAAGTTTGCGAGGGCTGTCTATGGCGGTTCATGGCCATGATGGAGGAAGCGGACCAGGCGGATGATCCGTTATGGACGGAAGGCGGACTGCCCGACATGGCGCGAATAGAAGAATCGGTAATGGCTGCACTACTACGTACGGATTCAGTGGAGACGACGCATACGTCCCAATCAATCGAAGTTGCTCCTACGCCAGCGCTTGACCGGCTGCCAATAGTCATGGAAGATGAAGCGCAGGAGACGAAGCTCCTTGAGCTGGCAGACGATACAAAGCAAGCGCAGCTTGAGAAGCAACAAGAGGGGCGGAAGCAATCGGAAAAACGCGCGACGCAAGGACGCGGCTCATGGCTGCAGCATCCTGTTACGCATTATACAATCGCAGCCTCCATCACACTGATGCTGCTGGCTACAGGCGCTTTGACAAGTTTCTCCGAGTCGCTGCAGCACTTGCATGAAATAGACCCAAACCAAATCCCGCCATATAACGTTGGAGCGGAATGGATGGCGGAGCCTTCCTGGTCGGACCGGCTGGTCAATCAAGCGGGGAACTGGCTCGACGGCATTCAATCCTGGCGGTTCAAATAATCGAGAGTGAAAGGAAGTATGAGATATGATGGACAAAAGCCCGCTAGTTGCGTTTTTTCTTTCTTTTATTCCCGGCGCGGGGCATCTGTATCTGAGAAGGCCGATTCGAGCCCTGCTCTATGGGGGAGGATTTTTTGGCGCTATTGCCTTGGCTTTATTTATCTTGGTTGTAAGCGGAGGCTCTAGCGAGGAAGTTGGGATCATTCTGCTGTTCATCGCGGCCGTATTCGGCTTTATCAACATGCTGGACATGATCATTACGCTTGTATCGGGCAAGGTGTTCACGCCGCAGGCAACGCATGGTTATATGCCGCATGGCGAATATCCTGGAAGCAACGCGTCGCATGCAGGCCCTCCGCCTCCGTATGGTCCTGCCGGCTTCCAGAGTGCAGCGTATAACCAGCAGGGTGCTGCCCCGGGACCAGGTTACGCTCCGCGGCCTGATTATGAGCTGGAGCAAATGAAGAGCAAAACGATACTAATGTCGATTATTCCCGGCCTTGGCCACATGAATCTGGGCTTGATGCAGAGAGGCATAACGTTCTTGGTCTCTTTCGTGGGCTTGTTTGCGATAACGCTGTTTTTGAGCTTCATCACCAACTCGGGTTCGCTGCTAGTGTTTCTTCTGGCGCTGCCTGTCATCTGGATATACAGCATGTTCGATGCTTCCAGCCTAGTGCAGCAGAAGATGCGTGGCGAGCTGCTGGAGGACAAATCGCTGTTCGAAGGCATTGAAGCTCATATTGCTTCCGGTCAAAAGAACAGAGTGCTGACGATTGCGCTGGCGATCTTCCCGGGAGCGGGACATCTCTATCTCGGCTTGCAAAAGAGAGGTCTGCAGCTTATGGGTGGGTTCCTTCTCGCGATCTACATTATGGATAATTTGCGACTCTCGTTGTTCCTGTTCCTGCTGCCGTTGTTTTGGTTCTTCGCTTTCTTCGATGCCCTGACCCAGCTTTCCCGCTATGGGCGCCAGCAGATGAACGATGAGCCGCTATTGCCAGCATTTGTGCCGTACCAACGCTGGCTCGGCATTGGCCTGCTCGGCTTCGGCGTCTATTTTCTGATTGATCGCATTTTACTCGGCGTGGTCTTCAGGAATTGGCCGGGATTGTATCATCAATATGTGCAATACAAATATATGCTGCCTACCGCTATCATCGCTTTCGTCATGATCGTCATCGGCTTGCGTCTTGCATTTGGCCGCCGCAGCTTGCTTGGCAACAGCACACCGTCTGCCAGCGTGCCGCCGCCGCGGTTTGAAGACAAGGGAGGAGACGGAAGATGAACATGCACAGGCCTGTCAATCCGTACCCTGCCGAGCCCTATCCGTCTGCGGCTGCGAAGCCGGCTGAACGGGAGTGGCGTGTCGGCTCGCTGTCGATGGGCATTACGCTCATTCTGATCGGCACGGCCTTTGCCGTATCGATCTGGCAGAATACAGAAGCATACGAGCTGTTATTATGGGTAGCGCCTGTCGTATTTATTTTGCTGGGCGTGGAACTGCTAATCTATCTGAAAACATCGGGAAAATCGAATACGATTATTCGGTACGATTGGCTTAGTGTGTTTTTTGTGGGTTTGCTTGGCCTGGGGAGCCTGGTGCTGTCGCTGCTGATGTCGTCAGGCGTTTATGGCGAATTGCAGCGGGAGATCAATATGATCACCAGGACGGCGTATGTTGAAAGCGGGAAGGTCGAAGTACCGAAGGAGATAAAAAAGATTGTCGTACAGTCTGCCCTCTATGTGAGTGTAGAAGAAGCGGATACGAATAAGCTTCAGTTGATCGGACAGATCCGCTATCGCTCGATGGAGCCGATGTCGAATCAGAATGAACTCATTCATACGACTATAGTGGGCTCTTCGTTGTATGTATTCGTGAATGCGCCAGATATGAATAGCGGTGTCCTGACCTCAGATTCCATTAGTCCCGGCTTGATTGTAACGTTACCAAAGGGCCTGGAAGTGGAGCGGCGCCCTTACTAGCCGGAAGAGTAGTAACGGTGGTCAAAGCCTTGTGCCTGATGGCGCGGAGCCGGAGCTACGCTGCGGTGTCGGAATCCGCTTTGATAACCGCCGGTTTGCTGCCTATCAGCTTCTCAGCGAAAGCGGCGGCAGACAAGATAACGAGCAGGCCCGCAAGCGTACAGGCTACAGATACGGGTATAATCCACACGCTCGGAGGTTGGGTGAAAAACGGAATTAAGGCAACTGCCAGTATCGGTGGCGCGTTCCAGTTTAATTTCTTCATCAGGCCGAGGACAATGAGAAGTGTTGCCAATAAAGAGAGAATACCCGTGCTCAGATGAACGAACAGAGAGCCGATAGCTGATGCTGTAATGGCTCCCACTGCAATGTTCCTTAGCTCAGTATGATTAAGCGGCCGCGAAATAAACAGCAGGCTGAAGGCGCCAAGCGTAGGGAAGAACAAGGAATGCATCTGGGGAATGTGGGATGAAACCCAATAAATAAATAGGATATAGGAACAAATTGCGTAGGTTTTCAGTTGCATCAATAATACCGCCTTTAAGGGAAAAGAATGAATTCGGGTTACTGCCTGCATTATTGTACCCCTGAGACGAGTGAACCGTCAACATTATGGCTATTGGATAAGTAGGAATAGCGTTAAAAAGAAGCGAACATGCTGTATAATCAAATAAGCCCTCCGAGAGATCGGAAGGGCTTGTTATGGAGGTTCATATGCTGCTGCATAAAGGAGAAACGTTGTTCAGACAAGGCGAAACGGGTGATTTATTTCATATTAAAAGCGGAATGCTCAAAATTATGCGAATCCATGAGAACGGTAATCCGTTCCTTGTGAATATCATTGTGGCAGGAGAGACGATTCCCCATCACTCGCTTCTCAGCCCGATGGCCTATCATGGGACCGCCGTTGCGCTAGTCACTTGCGAGATTGAGCGGATCTCTCCTGAGCGATGGTACGATGAGCTTAACCGCGATGCGGCAAAAAGCAAGGATATCGCGCTGCTGCTTCAGAGCAAGCTACGCATGATGCAGCAGCGTATTGACCAGCTGACGCAGGTAACGCCTGCTGACAAGCTGGCCAAGCTGCAACAATGGTTTCAGACGTATATTGCGCCGCAGACCATTACCGATATTTTGACCCAAGATGAAATCGCGCAGCTGATTGGGCTGCGTCGCGAGACCGTCAACCGTCTGCTGCGGGAGCAAGCACGGCATGCATAGATTTACGCCCCAGCCGCTTCGATATCGGCCTTCGGCCCGAAAAATTCATAATGAATATCTTCGCTAGGCACTCCCCATTTAATCAAGGAAGCTTTGACACTCTGCATGAAAGGCACAGGTCCGCATAAATAATAGGCTGCATTGCGATCTCCGAGGACAGATTGGAGCCAGGCCAGCTCAATACGCCCTTCTTTATGATAGACTTGCGCTTCGCGATCCCTTTCCGTAGGAAGCTCATAACAATAGTGAACGGAAATCTTGGCACTGCTCCGCGCAACGTCCTCGACCTGTTGTCTTAAAGCATGCATCTTACCGTCTTGGGCAGCATGGATAAAGGTGACGGCTCGCTCCGGATAGTGCTCGGCTAGTGTATTCAGCATGCTGACCATCGGTGTGAGGCCTACGCCGCCGCTAAGAAGTACAACAGGACGCTCGTCCGCGGTATTAAGAACGAAGTCGCCGGCAGGAGCCGAGAGATGCAAGATATCCCCCTCCGCTACCTGTTCATGCAGGTAGGTAGATACGATACCCGCAGGACGATTATCGGTATCTCCTTCACGTTTGACGGAGATACGGTAATAGGGCTTTCCTGGAGCATCGGACAGACTATATTGTCTAATATGCGTGTTGTTCTCGCCCGGGATGTTCAACTTGACGCTCACATACTGTCCAGGCTCGTAAGATGCGATCTCGCGGCTGTCTTCAGGAACCAGATAGAAAGAGGTAATGACGGAGCTCTCCTGCACCTTCCGCTGCACTCGGAATGGCCGGAAGTCTTCCCAGCCGCCAGCCTGACGATGGGATTGCTCATACATTTCGGCTTCGACTCCGATGAAGGCATCGGCAATTACCCCGTAAGCCTCCGCCCAGGCTGCCAGGATTTCATCCGTAGCCGCTTCTCCAAGAACATCTTTGATTGCCATTAACAAGTATTTGCCGACAATAGGGTAATGCTCCGGCTTTATGCCAAGACTGCGATGCTTATGAGCAATTTGCTTCACCGCCGGAATGATAGCTGCCAGATTGTCGATGTGTACAGCCGCCGCATAGACTGTATTGGCAAGGGCGGTCTGTTGTCTGCCTTGCTTTTGATTGGCATGATTGAATATATTCAGCAGCTCGGGATGAGCCTCGAACATGAGTCCGTAGAAGCGCTTCGTAATAGCAACCCCATGCACTTCCAGCACCGGTACCGTGGATTTAATGATCCCAATGGATTGTGCGCTTAACATGAAACATCCTCCCTTTATGGTTTGATCGTCAGACATTACGCATAGGCGACTCGCCATCGGAACGCCGCAACATCTGTTTCATAAACTTAGTATAAGGGAGCAGCACATATCGACCTGTGATTCCAATCACAGCAATCCGCAACGATTTGTGACCGTGCAGGCGAAAATGCGATAGTTATTGAGGAAGTTTATTCGTGTTCAGTGCTTCCTTCACCATCTCCATGGAAGCGACGATTCGATAATTGCCTCTGAGCGGGACATATCCGAGCTCCCGGTTAATGGCGAGGATTGGCGCATTCATCGAATCATTGTCTGTACGAATATAATCTGCACCGCGTTGTTTGCCCACGCGGATCGTCTCCAGCTTAAGGGCATGCCCTACCTTTTTGCCGCGATATGTCCGATCCACTCCTGTGTACTCGTGATAGAGCCCGTTCGTAGCGGCAATATAGAGCACATTGGTCATGCCAACGAACCGATCACCGTCAGCGGCGATCAGGACAAGCTCAGGCGCAAAGCCGTCTACTTGCAGGTTCCACTTTTTCCACTCGATAAAGTCCGGCACATCTCCGAGGAAGCTTGGAACATCCCTTAGGGTCGCGCATGCCAGCTCGTAGAGCTTGCGCTCGCTCTCTTCCCCCGGTTCATCCGCCAAAGTCAGAAGCCTTAAGCCATTGCACGCCAGAATAGCCTCCGGCTCCACTTCCATCAATTCCAATGATGTATCCTTCAAGTGCAAGACGGATTGATACGCATGCCGTTCGATTATAAAACCTCTTCGCTTGGCAAACTCCAATGCGCGGGGGTGGTCGTCCCATACTTCTGACATCAATGAGGAAGCCCCAAGCTGCTCCGCCCAATCGTAAGCATGGCGAAGCAGCGCGTCCCCGATTCCTTTCTCGCGTGAACCCGGATCGACTACGAGCGTCATGCATAGATAGCCTGGCTCCGTCCAGGGCGCTCGCCAGACCCAGATATAACCGACGATATCATTGCTGGCATTAACGGCTACACGGCGTGAGCGATCATAGCCGGCCAGCATGCCGTTCTCATCCATCCAGGTTGAGCCTACCTCATACAGCTTGCGGTCATCCTCTTCCAGACGCTCTGCGGAGGCTGGCTCCGACCAATAGCCGCTCAGCAGCACGGCCAGCTGCTGGTAATCATGAGGAAGCTGTAATTCACGTATACGAAATGACATCGAACCACCATCTTTCCCTTTATATAGCTCAAAGTATGAGGCAACTGAGGGAAGGAGTGTAGGGAAAGATTGGTTATGAAGCAATTGTTACTAAGGAGTCATACACGCCGCTGTTGCGATTATGTGGGAGATTCAGCTGGTATGCAATATCCAATCATTTACAAAAGATTATCTCGGCGAGCGATGCCGTTTTGATAGAATGAGGGCGTATTCAGGTTCATGGAGGTGATCAAAGGGACAAGACCAAGTTGTCATGGCAAGACAGCACACAGAAATGGTCATATTATGGAATGGAGGGAAATCGTAAAATGAATGGGTATAAAAGAATCGTCTCCTTTTTGTTGTCAGCGGTGTTGATCATCGGCGTATGGCCAATCGGACAAGCTGGTGCTGAGGGACCATCTGATCCCGCACCCGTGCTTATGCCGGTCGGCACGCCTAACGGAAAGTCCGTCTTGTTCGATAATTCGCATGGACAGACGGCAGGAGCGGCGGACTGGGTCATAGACGGCGCTTTTTCCGCATTTGGATCAGCGCTGGCCGATGAAGGCTATTATGTAAAGGAACACCGCAAGTCCGGCCAGTTAACGGAGGGTGATCTAACCGGGTATGATGTATTCGTTATTCCGGAAGCCAATATTCCATTCAAGCCAAGCGAACAGCAAGTATTAGCCGACTATGTAGAGGATGGCGGCAGCATCTTCTTCATAGCGGATCATTATAATGCGGACCGCAACAAGAACCGTTGGGATTCCTCTGAGGTATTCAACGGCTACCGCCGAGGGGCCTGGGCTGATCCGACGGCTGGCATGAGCGCAGAAGAAGCTTCCTCTGCAGCGATGCAAGATGTAGCCAGCTCAGACTGGCTGTCGGATGAATTCGGCATGCGCATCCGGTACAATGCGCTGGGCAACGTGAACTCCGGCACCATCGTACCCCCGGCGCAAGCCTTCGGCATTACGGCAGGCGTAGGTACGGTAACGATGCATGCCGGTTCGACTGTTGCGATTACCGATCCGGAGAAGGCGAAGGGAATCGTCTATATGCAGACGACAAGCGCGGCTTGGCCTAACGCCGTCGATCAAGGCGTCTACAATGGCGGAGGCATCGCAGAAGGCCCGTATGCAGCCATTGCCAAGAAGGGGCTGGGCAAAGTAGCGGTTATTGGCGATTCCTCGCCCGTTGAGGATATTACGCCGAAATATAAGCGGGAGGAGACGGGCAGTACGAAGACCACCTATGACGGGTGGTATGAGATGGACAATGCGGTGTTGTTGACCAACATCATCGATTGGTTGGCTGCGCAAGAGAGCTATACGGATTTGACGCAAGTACCAGGTCTCACACTGGATAACGCTACAACACTGCTTTCCATGGAGAATCCGCAGACCTCTACGGAGCCGCAATTCGAGCCGTGGTCACCGCCTGCAACAGGCTATAGGTGGTGGGACCCGTCTACGTTCAAGTCTGGTTCTTATGGATACTCGGACGTTGACCCTCCCAATCCCCCTGACGACGGCGTTGAGACGTTCGAAAGCGGGGTGAAGGGAGCATACACGACGGGAACGGTCACGCTGGACAGCGGCTCCTGGACGTTCGACAATGCACTTATCGGAGATATGACAACAGACAAGAAGGTTGGCAGCAAAGCGGCACGCGTTCGTGCGGAAGGCTCCATCTACATGAATGCTGACGTGACTGGTGTTCAGAGCATCAAGGTGCAGCACGCGCATTTCGGCGCGGATAGCGGAGCGACGTGGAAGCTGCAAAAATCGCATAACGGCGGAGCAACATGGAGCGATATCGGGGGACCATACGCCAGCGGTTCTTCGCTTGCGGAGCAGACCATCGCTGTCAATGAAAGCGGCAGCGTCCGCTTCAAGATCGTCGTCAGTGGCGTCTCGGGCAAGCGGCTGAATTTTGATCAATTCCAGATCGTTCCGCTGGCTACCGAGTTGCTGCTGGAGACATTCGAGAATGGCGTCAAGGGAGCTTACGCATCAGGCACGATTACACTGGACAGCGGAAGCTGGTCGTTCGACAATGCGCTGATCGGCGACCTGGCAACGGACAGGAAGACAGGAGCCAAATCGGCGAGGCTGCGCGCAGCGGGATTAATCGCCATGAACTTCGACATTGCGGGCGGCGTGAAGAGCATCAAGGTGCAGCATGCCAATTTCGGCTCGGACACCGGGGCGACATGGAAGCTGCAGAAGTCCGTCAACGGCGGCGTCACTTGGACGGATGTCGGCGGCCCGTATTCCAGCGGCTCATCACTCGCAGAACAAACCGTAAGTGTGAACGAAAGCGGCAGCGTCAGGTTTAAAATCGTAGCCGGCGGTACATCAGGAAAACGATTGAACCTGGATCAATTCATTATCGTACGTTAGACGGACATACGAAAAAAGAGGCGGCTGATCAGAAACGATCAGCTGCCTCTTTCTATAGAAAGACGTAATGTCTAGGTTGCTACTGCATTGTACGTCATAATCCAGATCGAGCCCGCCACAATCGTCAGCATGATGACCAAGCCGAAGATCAGGGAGATCAGGTTGTAACGAGGTTTCTTCTCGTCCCGGATATGCATGAAGAACAAGAGCTGGACAGCGAATTGCAGAATCGCCATGACGAGAATTAGCACCGTTGTCGCTTGCTTGCTGAACATGCCATTCATGACGGCGACGAGCGGGATGATCGTCAGCACGATCGAGAGCAGGAAGCCGATGACATACGATTTCATGGAGCCGTGGCCGCCTTCATGGTTGCCATGATCGCCATGCCCTGTGTGAGCGTTATGGTTCGCCATCCTACATCACCCCCATCAGATACACGATTGTGAAGACAAAGATCCATACGACGTCAAGGAAATGCCAGTACAAGCTGACGATATTGACCTTGCGCTTCGTGACCGGCGTAATGCCGCGACGTCTGATCTGAATAATAAGCGCCGTCATCCATACGAGGCCAACCGTTACGTGAAGACCGTGCGTGCCAACCAAGGTAAAGAATGCGGACCAGTACGCGCTTGTGCCGATATTGGCGCCTTCATGCACGAGGTGGATAAACTCGTTTACTTCCAGATAGATAAAGGAAGCGCCAAGCAGTGCGGTAATGATCAGCCAAGTGATCAACCCTTTTTTGTTGCCTTTGTTCATCTCCAGCAGGGCGATGCCGCTGGTGAAGCTGCTTGTTAGCAAGATGAACGTCGATGCGATGATGCCCGGCATCTCGATCAGCTCACTGCCAAGCGGGCCGCCTGCGAAGTTGTTCCGCAGGACGACATATGTGGCGAATAGTGTGCCGAATAGAATAACGTCAGTTATGAGGAAGAGCCAGAAGCCAAATGTCTTCATCTCTTCCTGGTCATGATGGTCATGGCCGTGACCGTGGTCGCCACCGTGGCTTCCGTGGCCGGCATGGGCGAGGTGCCCCTTGTTTTTTATTGCTTCTGCCATTAGTGAGCCCCCCTTGCAGCGGCTTCGGTCCGCTCAACTTCTTCGACCGGGATATAGTAATCCGTATTATAGGTAAAGGATCGAACCAGCATACTCACGATGACGCCGCCGAGTCCAAGTACAATCATCCATTTCCAATCCCAGACAAAGCCGAAGCCGGCAGTGAACCAGAAAGCAGACATGACGAACGGTACGCCGGAGTTGCGCGGCATATGAATCGGTTCGAGCGGAGCTTGCTCTGCTTGCACAACCTCTGGAGCATCGGCTTCGCCTCTTAGGCGGCGTTGCTTCTTCTCCCACCAGTCGTCTTGTTCTGTAACGACAGGAATACGTGCGAAGTTGTACATTGGAGCAGGCGATGGAATCGACCATTCCAGTGTGCGGCCATCCCAAGTATCTCCGGTTTTCTCTTTCTTGTAGAACCTGATGCTATGCGCAATCTGCCATACCTGGAACAGGAACGCGATACCCATCAGGAATCCGCCTACCGTCGACACGACGTTGAGCGGCTGCCAGCCCATATCGAAGTTGTATTCGTTGAAGCGGCGAGTCATACCCATCAGGCCAAGCGCGTATTGCGGCATGAAGCAGACATAGAAGCCGATATTCCAGAACCAGAATGCCCATTTGCCCAAACCTTCATGAAGCTTGAAGCCGAACATTTTTGGCCACCAGTAGTACAAGCCTGCGAAGTAACCGAATACGACGCCGCCGATGAGCACTTGGTGGAAGTGAGCAATCAGGAAATAACTGTTGTGGAACTGGAAGTCAGCAGGCGCTACCGATAGAAGCACCCCGGTCATACCACCAATGACGAAGCATGGGATAAAGGCGACCGTCCACATCATCGGTGTCGGGAAGCTGAGCTTGCCTCGATACATCGTGAACAGCCAGTTGAACACTTTGACACCGGTCGGTATCGCGATCAACATGGTTGTAACGGCGAAGAATGCATTGACATTCGCGCCGGAGCCCATCGTGAAGAAGTGATGCGCCCAAGTAAAGAAGGAGAAGAAGCTGATGGACATCAAGGCGAATACCATCGATTTGTAGCCGAACAGCTTTTTCTTCGAGAAGGCCGAGACAATCTCGGAGAAAATACCGAATGCCGGCAAAATTACGATGTACACTTCCGGGTGACCCCACATCCAGATGAGGTTGATATACATCATCGGGTTGCCGCCGCCGTCGAGGGTGAAGAAGTGAGCCCCCAGGTAGCGATCCAGGAACAACAGGAACAGGGTAACCGTCAAGATTGGGAATGCAAAAATAATCGTTGTACATGAAGACAGAACGGACCAGGTGAACATCGGCATCTTCATCAGCTTCATGCCTGGCGCGCGCATCTTCAGGATCGTTACGATAAAGTTTATGCCGGTTGCCAAGGAGCCGATACCGGATATCTGTATGCCCCATATATAGAAGTCCTGGCCGACGCCCGGACTGCCTGACAGCCCTGACAGAGGCGGATAGGCGAGCCAGCCCGCATCCGGCGAACCGCCGATAACGAACGAGACGTTGAACAGCATAGCTCCGAAGAAGAACATCCAGAAGCTTAAGGAGTTCAGGAACGGGAACGCGACGTCGCGCGCGCCGATCTGGAGCGGAACGACAATGTTGAACAAGCCGAACATAAGCGGCATGGCCATGAACAGAATCATGATAACGCCATGCGTTGTGAATATCGCGTTATAATGCTCCGCATTCAGGAATTCCACCTGCGGGGCAGCCAGCTGCATCCGCATGAGCAGGGCGTCAACCCCGCCGCGGAACAACATCAGAATAGCTGCGATGATATACATAATGCCGATTTTTTTATGATCGACAGAGGTTAGCCACTCCGTCCATAGCCAGCGCCATTTCTTGAAATACGTGAGGATGAATACGATGGCTACCATGGTAATCGCAATCGATACCTGGGCTCCGAGAATGAGGGGATCGCCCGTCACGAAAAACTCGGATGAAAAATCTTTGATCTTATCCCACATGAGCTAGTTCTCCTTTCGATAACGGTACGTTAATGGCCCGCATGTCCGTTGTGTTGATCTGATGCGTCGGCCGTTTCGGTCTCGCTATCGTTGTTCTTGCTGCTTGCTTCATTCTTCGAAGTGTCCGAGCTTGCGCCATGATGCGAGTGCGCGCCGCTGCTGCCTTCTTCGACATATTGCGTTACGATTTGCTCGAACAGTCCTTCAGGGAAGCTGGAGAACTGCTGCACGTCAGAGCGGCCCGGCTTTTGCAATTCCTTATAGCCGTCCAAGGTCAGGGCAGGAGCGTCTTTCTTCACTTCCTGAATCCAAGCATCGTACTCCTCTTGGGAGACGGCATCGGCCTTGAAGGTCATCTGGGCAAAATCCTTGCCGTTGAAGTTGGCGCCCGAGCCGTAGTAGCTTCCCAGTTCATCGGCTTGCAGATACAGCGTCATGGCCATGCCGGACATGGAGTAGAGCTGGCCGCCAAGCTGCGGAATCCAGAAGGAGTTCATCGCCGTGTCGGATGTCAGCTGGAAGCGGACCGGCACGTCTTCCGGGAACTTCACATAGTTGACTGTCGCGATATCCTCATCCGGATACTTGAACAGCCACTTCCAATCCATCGAGGTTACTTGTATCGTAATCGGCGCCTTTTCGGACGCGATTGCCCGGGACGGCTCCAACTTGTAAGTATAGTTGATCGTTACGGCCGCAAGGATAATGATGATCACGATCGGAATGCTCCACCATGTCACTTCCAGCTTCGTGTTGTGCTCCCAATTCGGCTTGTATTTCGCTTTGCTGCCTGGGCGGTCGCGGTAGCGCCATACGATAACAGCCGTCATGACAAGCACCGGGATAATAATGACTGCGCACAGAACGGTTGATATGATAATCAAGTCCTTCTGTGATTGCCCGATCGGCCCTTTCGGATCGAGCACGATGTACTGCTCGCTGCAGCCTGAGAGCAGGAAGACCATCGCTAGGAAGAGCCCTGCTGTCAGCATTCGATAATTACGTCTCATCACGGTTCCAACTCCTTAAAGGTTTGTGAAGCATAAAGCCAAAAGCGAATGCATGGCTTGTGAACAAACCTAGCTACGGAAGCGTTCGCTTAGGTTTGTGAAGCATAAAGCCAAAAGCGAATGCATGGCTTGTGAACAAACCTAGCTACGGAAGCGTTCGCTTAGGTTTGTGAGGCAAAGCTTATGCGCTTTGAAAGCATGACTTAAGGTTTGTGAACCAAAGCACATGCTGGAATACTCACAGTCGACTTGCTTCGTCCGCAAGCTCTTAAAATAGCTTACGACTAACATAGCAGATTCGAAACGCTGTGGCTGTAGGGTTAACAATTACGTAAACAATTCGACTTTTTTCCGCCATATATTATTCACGAGTTAGACATATGGTTGAAAATAGCCCAATAAACAGTCATTTCTAGGAAAATTACATGGCCTATCCCTATGCGCTTATAGGGATTTTGAAGAGGGAAATGTGAGCATGAAAAAAGCCCGCCCGCTTCTTATTAATAAAGAAGCGGGCGGGCTTGGACTGTCGCCGATGCCGTTAATGTTCCTTGTCGGATAATCCGGATGTGGCCGACTCTGATTGATTGTTGTTGCTGTTCAGTCTCGCATGAACGAGACCAATCGCCGTACCAATTACATAAATGTGAACACTGCCTACGAGAAATCCGATTCCGACCATGAGGCCGATATTTTTATCGCTGAAATGACTTAAGTTAATGAGGCATAAGAGGAAGCCGATGCCGAGAACACCCCAAGCTATCGCAGTCATCACATTGACGAGACGCTTCACGTCGGATTTCGTTGGGCCAAGCTGGCTGATCGTTGCCGTTTTTGTAGTCATATCAAACACTCCTAATTTGAGAATGAAAGTGCTTTCTTATCCATACTATACCACATATTATGTCGTTTGTTCAAAGAAAATTCACTTTTTGCACATAAAATAGACATAAAAGCACGTTGGAGAAATGAAAAGCTGAGCAATAAGGAGCAATACGGAGATTTTTGAAGCTGGCAAGGGGCAAGTTTGTGTCAGATGTGATAATGGGGAGTTAGCGCTGCATAGAGACAATCTTGTGGATTTGCAAAAGGGGCAAATAAAACTGTGAGGAAACGCTAATTGTGCGAAGTCGGCGAAAATGAGGATTAGTGTTGCGAGGAAACGTTAATCGCTCTGTCACATACTCAGCATATAAAAGACGGCCTGCAGAACTATCCTGCAGGCCGTCTTGCCGATTACGCTAGTCGGTCCACCACCGCTTCAGATCATTCCACCACGAGCGAGGCTTTTGCATCTTGCCGTTGCGGGTTCCGCCTTGGCCCTCTCCATGCTCTCCGCCATTGCCGGCATCCACGGGAGAGCCGCACACCTCTGTCGGCTCCGTACCGGCCAGGAACGACTCCAGTCGGCGATTCGGACAAGTCGCCGCCGCAAGCTTGCCGGATGCCGGATCGATGAGGACGTTCACGACGCCTTCCGGCACGCGGAAGTACTTCGGAGGCACGGCGGATAGCGTGCCTTCAATGAACCGGGCAAAGATCGGAGCCGCCCGGTGCGCCTCGGCGACCGTCAGCTTGCGGTCCTTGTCATAGCCAACCCAGACAGCAGCCGCCAGCTCAGGCGTATAGCCTACGAGCCATGCGTCAGTGGCCGTGGTTCCTGTTTTGCCGGCAATAGGGCGCTTGATCGTCGCCGCCACCCGGTGCGCCGTACCGCCGTCGTCGAAGACACTCTCGAGCAGGCTCGTCATGACATAAGCTTCCGCAGCCGTAATGACCTGCTCCTCCTTGGGCTTCGCTTCATATAATACGTTCCCTTTGCGGTCTACAATACGCAGGATAGCGACTGGATCCACCCGAAGCCCTGCATTGGCGAAAACGCCGTAGGCGGAGGCCATCTCGAACGGACTTACCGGAAACGTTCCCAGCGCCAGCGAAGGTACGGTCTGCATGCGGCTGCGTACGCCAAGCTTCCGTGCGGTCTCGATCACCTTATCCGCTCCAACCGTCATAATGGTATTGACGGCATAAATGTTGTCGGAGCCGCTGATCGCGGTACGCATGTCGATATAATCCTCAGCGTACTTGTCGCCATAATTATGAGGCTCATATGTTTTGCGGCCTTCATCGTAGCTGAATACCGTAGGCTCACTCTTGAAGCGCGTAACAGGCGACATGAAGCCGCTCTGCAGGGCTGACAAGTATAGGAAGGGCTTGAAGGCGGAGCCTGGCTGTCGCGTGCTGGCAAACACGCGGTTGTATTGATTTTTTGCATAATCCCTGCCTCCGACCATCGCCTTGATATAGCCGGTGCGCGGGTCGATGGCGATCAGCGCTGCTTGCTGCTCCGAACCCGACGGCATAATCTGCTTGATCGACTCTTCCGCCGCTGCCTGTGCTTCTTGATCAAGCGTCGTATAGATCGTAATGCCGCCTTCATTCAGCAGGGAGGAATCGATACCGATCTGCTCCACCGCCAGATAACGAATGTAGTCCCGGAAGTAAGGGGCGAAGCCCTCCTGCTGCATCGCGCCTAGCGGCTGAAATTTCAGTATCTCCGCATAAGCTGCCTGAGCCTGGTCTTCTGTAATCGAACCGCCTTCTTTCATGGCTTCTAGGATGATATATTGACGGTCTTTGGCGTTCTTCATATTTAAATAGGGAGAATAATATTTGGGTCCTTTCGGAATACCCGCCAGCATGGCGCTTTCGGCGAGCGACAGCTCGGAAGCATGCTTGTCGAAATACATCATGGCGGCCGCTTCGATCCCATACGAGCCGTGTCCGTAATAAATCTGATTCAAATACATGCCAAGAATATCGTCTTTGCTATAGTTCATCTCTAGCTGGGCGGTATACATAGCCTCCTTAAGCTTGCGCTGCCAGGTTCTTTCATGGCTGAGATAGAGATTGCGCGCTAGCTGCTGGGTTAGAGTACTGGCTCCCTGCTTCGTCGACATGCTCTGCACGTTCACGACGACCGCGCGGGCCATGCCCTTCAGGTCGAATCCGGCGTGATCATAGAATCTCCGGTCCTCAATCGCAAGGGTGGCATCCACCACATAGTGATTAATATCGGTTAAGGAGACGGAACGCCGATTCTCACCGGCATGAAAGGTATCGATAGTGTGACCCTGTATGTCAAGCATCTGCGAGGTCTGGCTGATCTTCGAAACGGGCAGCGCCTGCGAACGCAGATACAGATAGAGCCCCGCCATCAGGACGGCAACAGCTGCCAGAGCGATGGCCGAACGCCGAAGCCACTTCCGCAGCTTGAGGATATATGGAAGAAACCGCTCAGAGATATAAGGAAAGGCCAAGCGGCGTTTGACCAAGCTTTTCCGTCTGAAGAACGGGGGTATCCATTTGTTCATGCTGCCGACTCCCTTCCGCGTGTTGCTGATCTATTCTTTAGTATGGAAAAATGCGGAATCGGCTATTCACTTATCTAGAGATGTCGAATAATTGTTTGGTTCAATCTGGTTATAAACACATTATTATCTTGAACTCTGACAGTCTTTATGCGAGTATGTTGAGAATAACGGTCTGATCGGCACGGAAGCTGAGAATAGGGGAGAGAAAGAAATACTGCGGCCAGCCTCACCGTACCGACGGCAGCAGGCCGTCACTTGCTTTTGACTAACGGTGAATAAAGGCGGGCTGTTCCTATAGATATAGAAAAATACGGGGATGGTAGGATGAGTAACTTTATTGTGTCAACCAAGCAGCATGCCAAGACAGCATGGGGAATACAAGGTTTCCCGATTATTATGGTCATCAATATTTTTCTGGGCATATCCCATGCCTTCATCCTGCCCTTCAATTCTTTGTTCGGCATTGACGAAGTGGGAATGAGCAATACGACCTTCGGCATCTTTATGCTGGTCTCGTCGTTATGCGGCATTGTCCTTAGTACAGGAATCGCGAAGCTGTCCGACCGCGTGCCGGACCGTAAGTTCATTCTGATTCTATGCTCGGTGGCCGGCATCATCGGTTATCTGGGCTTTGCCTATTCGCGCGATTATTATGTGCTGCTCATTTTTTCTTCGGTATTCCTCGGGATTGCGTCCTCGACATTCTCTCAAGTATTCGCAATCGGAAGAGAGGCGCTCACAAGGTCCGATGTGCCCGCCAAGCAGGTGCCGCTGTACATGAACATATTGCGGACGATCTTTGCTCTGTCCTGGACAGTCGGGCCTGCGATTGCCTCTTATGTCCTTCTATTTATGGGCTTCACAGGACTGTTCGTCGTCGCCGCTACTTGCAATGCGGTCGTAGCGATCATTGCGCTGCTGTTCTTGCATCGCCGTAAGGATTCCGCCGGAGCGAAGTCGGAGAAGGCTAATATTCCGCTCAAAAAAATCGTGTTTCAGCCGACCATCTTCATCAACCTGGTCGCCTTTACGTTTATCTCGGCGGCGACCACGCTCAGTTCCATGAATATGGCGCAATTCGTAACGAAGGTACTGGGCGGAGGCAAGGAGGATATCGGCATCATCTTCAGCATTCCGCCGATCTTCGAAATTCCGTTCATGCTGGGCTTCGGCTATATGGCGACGAGAATGAAGAGCGACCGGCTTATTCGCCTTGGTGCGGTACTGGCTCTCGTCTATTTCTGCTTGCTATTTTTCGCCAATGCGACCTGGCATATCTTTTCCGTGCAAATCCTGAGCGCAGCTTACATCTCCATCACATCGGGGATCGCGATTACCTATTTCCAGGACTTCCTGCCAGAGATGCCGGGGACCGCAACGAACTTGTATTCCAATTCAAACAAGGTGGGCAATATGCTGGGCTTTGTGTTGTTCGGGCTCATCGCGGATGCTTTCGGCTATCGCAATGTATACTTGACTTGTGCCATCTTTACTCTGGCGGCAGTTGTGCTCTTGTTCGGGCTTAATCGGGCGAAAAGCGCATCAAACCAAGCGTCTGTAAGCGGATAGCGAAGGATTTCATGAATTTTTTGTGCAGGACGGTTCAAAAGGTTGCTTTTTTGGCTTGAAATACTATAATACAGGATGAACCATTGACGGAAAGAAGGGATCAATCTCATGGAATTGTGGTACACCGAGAAACAAACTGAAAACTTCGGCATTACGGCGAAGATAACTAAAAGCTACGTACACGAACAAACGGAATTTCAACAATTGGATATGATCGAGACGGAAGAGTTCGGCACGATGCTCGTACTCGACGGCATGGTTATGACCACGGTCAAGGATGAATTCGTCTACCATGAGATGGTGGCACATCCGGTTCTCTTCACACATCCTAACCCTGAGAACGTGCTTGTTGTAGGCGGCGGCGATGGCGGCGTCATCCGTGAAGTGATGAAGCATCCGAAGGTGAAAAAAGCGGTTCTGGTTGACATCGACGGCAAAGTAATCGAGTATTCGAAGAAATACCTGCCGACAATCGCAGGTGAGCTCGACAACCCTCGCGTAGAGGTGCTTGTCAATGACGGCTTCATGCATATCCATGATCATAAGAACACTTATGATGTTATCATGGTCGATTCCACGGAGCCGGTAGGCCCAGCGGCGAACCTGTTCACGCGCGGCTTCTACCAGGGCATCTACGAAGCGCTGAAGGAAGACGGTATCTTCGTCGCACAGACGGACAACCCTTGGTTCAAAGCCGATCTAATCCAAAGCGTAAACCGCGATGTAAAGGAAGTATTCCCAATCGTACGCGTGTACGGCGCGAACATTCCTACTTACCCGTCCGGTCTATGGACATTCACAATGGGCAGCAAAAAGCATGATCCGCTTCAAGTGGACGAGTCGTCCATTCCGGAGCTGGACACCAAATATTATTCGGCACGCTTGCATAAGGCGGCGTTCGTCCTTCCTAAATTCGTTGAGGATTTGGTGAAGTAAGACGAAGCCAGCAGCAATGCGGCTAGCAAAAAGAACGAAGCAGCGTGAAATCGCTGCTTCGTTCTTTTTTTGGTCTATTTTATTGAAGCTTGAAGTAGATTTTACGATCATTATTCTCCAAAGTAGAGTCGCTTTTGTTGATGACCAGGTAATTCTCTTGGCCTTTAATAACGGGAAGAATAACGTTCCCAGTCACTTCGTATGAGCTGCCTTTGGTCGAAGGTGTCACCTTCGGAAAGTCCGGCAGCGCCTCATTGACCGCAACGCTCATTGAACCGTCGAAGCCGTAGTCCGTGCCGCCGATGACGTAAGCTCCATCCGCTGTTTGTGCCCCCCAGATATAAGGTCTGAAGCTGGAGAGGTACATGTAGCCGATGCTGCTGCTTTTTCCGCTGCTTTTCATTGTCGCATTTTTGACATTCACGTTAAGGGTGACCAGCTTGTATTCCAGGTCGGGGTCCTCTTCCGGACGCTGGAAGCCGTAATCGACGATTTGGTCTCGCGTAATCGCTACAGCCTTCTTGACGGTTACCGTGATGTCGGCGGAGCTGGTGTCGTACTCCTCTGGCTTGTAGTTAATGAGCTCTTTATACGTAAACGCTGTATTGAATTTAATCGGATCATTGATCGTGCCTTTGTTGCCGGAGTTTGCAGCCGATCCGCCTGGGGCAGTCGTGCTAGAAGAGCCCGTATCAATCTTCGGCGGTGTCTGTCCTTCAGGTGTGATGACGACGACCTGGCGTTTCTCGTCCCATTGGACATTGGCGCCTAGCGAATCGGCGACGATACGCGCCGGGACGTAGGTACGGCCTTCGTAGGTGATGGGGTACAGCTTTTTGCCGTCCATGCTCAGATCCACTTTTTTGCCGCCAACTTCAATGCCAATGGCATAGTTTTGATTTGCGGTAATTTTTTTGAGCGTCGTAGCGGAATACGCGATCGAGCCTGCGCTAACTGCTAGCGAAAGCACCGTCGTCATAAGCAATACTTTTTTGGTAAAAAACCTTTTCATGAATCCATCTCCTCTGCATGTCATTGAGATTATGTATGGTGAAGTCCTTGGACTTAACAACGGCTTGCTATACGCCTGGGCTGCAAGCAGCATGCATATTATGGAATCTTCATGAGGTGTATCCCTAATATGCATGTGAATGATTAAAAATGGTAATAGGAAAAAAGAACGAGCAAGCCATTTTTTACTTCCATTATATTTATACTCGATCTAGTATAACTGAGAAAATTAGCCATTGCCAACATAAATCCAGTAGCTTATCGCGTTGGTATAAACACGACGATTTGAGTTGAATCGCCCAGTACGCTTCAACTTTCGCATGAGCAGCGCCTGGCAGGATATAATGGAGAGATGAAAGGAGGCATCTTCATGTCGCTCATTTATTCGTTTCCGCCTGTTGTCGATGAACGCTCGCGCGTGCTCATTGCCGGTACGGCGCCAAGCGTAAAGTCGCTGGAGTACGGACAGTTCTACGGACATCCGCAAAATTACTTTTGGCGAATCTTATATGGTTTGTTTCATGAGAGCACGCCGGGCCAGGAGGGCTATCCGCCGCCAGATTCCATCTATGAGAATCGGCTTGCTTTCCTTCGGGAGCATCGGCTGGCCGTATGGGATGTCATCCACTCCTGCGAACGGGAAGGAAGTCTGGATGCGAATATTAAGGAAGAGACTCCCAATGATTTTCCGGGATTGCTAGAGCGTTATCCCGGCATTCGAGCGATTGCGTTCAACGGAAGCAAAGCGTATGATACCTTCCGCAAGGCTTTCGGAGGGCATCCTTCGCTTCAGCATATTGAAAAAATCAAGCTGCCTTCATCCAGCCCGATCCCGACCAAGCATATGCGGAGTCTGGAGGATCGGATTAACGCTTGGCGGGTGATCGTTCCCTTTGCCTCGGATCGCTAGTCTTTCAGGGATTCAGGCGTTGAAATTGGAAGGCTTCCTGTATATAGTAGTAACATACGAAAGAACGATAGCGGGAGCGGGGCAATGAACGACAGCGGCAAGGCCATCATTATATTGGAAAGCAAGGCGGACGGAGAGAAAGTAACGCATCGCTATAAGGGAGAATGGTTTCGCAAGGAGAAGTCGCTGTTCATCCGTTATGCGGAGGACGAGGCGACGCGGGCGCTCATTCGGTATTCGCCGGGTGAGCTGTCGCTCAAGCGAAGCGGCGCGGTACAATCGGATCAGCTGTTCGTTTCCGGTCAAAGCCGGACCGGCCGATATCGATCAGCCGTGACGGTATTCGAGCTGGAGACGAAGACGAAGTCGCTGACGCTGCAGGCGAAGGCGAAGCAGGATCAGACGGGTGCGTTATTGCCGACTGCGCCGCCGTTCGTCTTGGAATGGCGGTACGATTTATATGTAAGCGAGCAACTATCGGGACGGTTCCATATCCGTCTCCATATACAGGAGGATCACGAATCATGAGTGCGAATGTACTGGACAAAATGTATGAGCAAGTGAAATCGGCTATTGCGGATGCAGCGGTAGCTGCTGGGCTGGCGGCGAGAGAGGAGCTTCCCGTCTTCGTTCTCGAGGTGCCGAAGGATAAATCCCACGGCGATCTGGCGACGAATGCAGCTATGCAGCTGACAAAGCTGGCGAAGAAGAATCCGCGCCAGATTGCCGAAGCGATTATTGAGCATCTCGACCTGAAGGGCGCTTCTATTCAATCGGCCGAGATTGCAGGACCGGGCTTCATAAACTTCCGTATGGACAAAGGCTATCTGTATCCCATTATTGCGGATGCGCTCAAGGCAGGAGAAGATTATGGACGCGTGTCTGCCGGTCAAGGCTCGCGCGTACAGGTGGAGTTTGTCAGCGCCAATCCGACGGGCAGCTTGCATCTGGGACATGCGCGCGGCGCCGCTGTTGGCGATTCCCTGTGCAATGTACTAGACTTCGCAGGTTATGAAGTAACGCGCGAATATTATATTAACGACGCCGGCAAGCAAGTAGAGAACCTGGCGCTTTCGCTAGAGGCGCGTTACCGCCAAGCGCTCGGCCAAGAGGCGGAGATGCCGGAGGACGGTTACTACGGGGAGGATATTATCGGATTTGCCAAAGGGCTGGCGGAGCAAGAAGGCGACAAGCTGCTTCAATTGTCCGACAAAGAGCGCTTCACGTACTTCCGCACCTTCGGACTGGAGAAGGAGCTGGATAAGATCAAGCGCGACCTTGGACGCTTCCGCGTCGGCTTTGATGTCTGGTATAGCGAAACTTCGCTCTATGAGAGCGGTCAAGTCGAGCAAGGACTGGAAGCGCTGAAGGCATCCGGACACGTCTATGAGGAAGAAGGCGCAACCTGGTTGTCGACCATGCCATTTGGCGACGACAAAAACCGCGTCCTTGTGAAAAATGACGGCTCGTACACGTACCTGACGCCAGACATCGCCTATCATCGCGACAAGTACGGCAGAGGCTTCGACCGGATGATCAATATCTGGGGAGCGGATCACCATGGCTACATCCCTCGCGTGAAGGCTGCGATGGCGGCGCTTGGCAACGATCCGGAGAAGCTGACGGTACTGATCGCCCAGATGGTCAGCCTGTTCCAGAACGGCGAAAAGATGAAGATGTCGAAGCGGACCGGCAAAGCGGTGACGATGGAGGATCTGATGGACGAGGTTGGTGTGGACGCAATCCGCTACTTCTTCTCCATGAGAAGCATGGACTCGCATCTGGACTTTGATATGGATCTTGCGATCTCGACATCGAATGAGAATCCAGTCTTCTACGTGCAATATGCGCATGCCAGAATCTGCAGCATATTCAGACAAGCGGAAGAGCAGGGTATCGCCCTTCCGGATGCCGGCAGTGTGAATTACAGCAAGCTGAACACGGAAGCGGAATTCGACCTGATTCGCAAAATCGGCGAGCTTCCGCAAGAAATAGCGGAAGCTGCTGCGCAATATGCACCGCATCGCTTGATTCGCTACGTGTATGAGCTGGCTTCAGAATTACACAGCTATTACCGTGCTGAGCGCGTAATTACAGAAGATGCGGATCAGACGGCAGCCAGACTTGCTCTGCTGGGAGCTGTTCGCATCGCCCTTGCGAATGTACTCCGCCTGGTGGGCGTATCCGCACCGGAGCGTATGTAATACAGACAGGAATAAAACAAGCCGAAGAGCTATTTCCGCTCCGCGGCCTGCAGCATGCGTATGACATCCAGCTCGCCGATATTTCGGCGGGCTTTGCTGTTTTTGAGAGGCTGCATAGATCGCTTCATAATCGATTTGATCTCCCCGGGAGATAATCCGGGACGCAGCGACAACAAAAGGGCTATCGAGCCGCTGACATGAGAGGTGGCCATTGAGGTGCCGCTCATCTCATTGTATTTGCCTCGCAGCCAGGCGGATGTAATTTTGTCACCGGGCGCGTAAATGTCGATATAATTGCCGCGGTTGCTGAATGGCGCAATGCGCCGATGCCGATTCGTCGCTCCCACGGAGATGGTTTGCGGATAGCGCGCCGGGTAATCCACCGACCGGAGCTTCCCGTCATTGCCGGAGGAGGCAACGATGATGACGCCGGAATTGTAGGCATTCGTCACGGCGCCAAGCAAAGCCTTGCTTCGGGTCTTCATGCCGAAGCTCATATTAATGACATTCATTCCGTTGCGTACGCACCATTCGATGCCGAGAATAATGTCGGAGACAAAGGCGCTTCCGTTATGGTCGAACGCTTTCACGGGTGCGATCAGCGCCCTGGGAGCTACACCAATCATGCCTTGCATCTGATTGGCAGCCGCTATGGTGCCTGCGATATGCGTGCCGTGTCCGTTATCGTCATAAGGCATCTTGCTCCGATTCAGCAGATTAATGCCTCGAAGCAGGGAGTGATGCAGATCGGGATGTCCGAAGTCGACGCCGGTATCGATGACGCCAACCTTGACCCTGTGGCCGGTGGTAATGCCCCAGGCCTGCGGGGCCCGAATTTGCTGGATGCCCCAGGGGATGCCGTTTTCAATGGCAAGCGCCTTTTGACCTGATGGGCTCACGCTTATTTTGCAGTCTTTCTCCATCCAGACACGTCCGGAGAGGGATTCCTGAAGTCTGGCATCGGGCGGCAGCTTGCAGGATATGGCACGAATAAAGGGCAGAGGCCTGATCGTTTTCAGGTTCGCGGCCGTTGAAGCTGCTTCGGACAGCTTATGAAGGAAGCGCCGGTACTCGCTGCCATTCTGGAATCGAATAATTCTTTTGGTAGTGGCGGATTGGCTGTTCATTGTCACTTGCTGTAACCAGCGTAATAATGCGGCGGTATCCAATTTTGGCTTCCCCTCCCGAAGGACGATGCTTCATCATCTTATGAATTCGCATCTTCCGCCGCATGAGCAACATGCCTTTTTTTCAAGAAATAAGTCGAATGCCGTGTCAATTTTCGCCAAAAGACATAGGATAAATGAAGAGCTCACCATGCTCTTGCATTTCCGATAATTCCGCTTGCGGCTTGTCGGATGGATACAGTCAAAGCGAAGGGTCGCTCCTTCGCTTTTTGCTGTACGGGGTGCCAGAAGGAAGCGCGCTTGATTTTTTGCATGAAATAGGTTTTACTATACTGTGACTAGCGTGTAAGCGACTAATGAATGTGTACATAATTTTTGGGCAAGAGAGGATGTGTCGATATGAGCGGAAGCAACTATACATTGAAGCTTGATCCTGAGCGCGTAAAAGAGATGCCGATGGTCGACTTGGCGTTCGAGGTTTTGAAAGCGGCGAATACGCCTTATTATTATCGCGATCTGATGATGGAGATCGCTAAGATACGTGGTCTTTCCGAAGAAGGCATCAATCAGTTCATCGCGCAGGTGTATACGGAGATTAACATCGACGGACGTTTCGCTTGCGTAGGCAGCAACATGTGGGGACTCAAGCGTTGGTATCCAGTTGAGCGTTCTGAGGATCCAGTAGGCAATGCCAAGCGTACCCGCATCATCAATGATGATGATGATCTGGAAGACGAGGATCTGTTCGCGGATGAGGAAGATGACAGCTATACTGCGGACGAAGAGGATTACGACGCCTACGATGAAGACAGCGAAGACTTCGAGGAAGCGGAAGAGGAAGCGGAAGTCGACGAGGATGTCGAGATCGAGGACGAGGAACTGGATGAAGAGGTTGAAGACGGGGAATTGAACGCCGAAGAAGAGGACGAAGAGGACTCCCTTGATGAAGAGGAAGACGAGGAAGAACGATAGTCCAAGATGGAAGCTAGTTTTGCTTGACATGCCCTGTGGCGGCAGAGTAAACTATTGCATGGGCTTTAAGATTAGGTTAACAAATAACGCATTTGATATGCAGATGAGAAAAGTGCCCCCGGTGCTACGGGTGTCACTTTTTTTGTTTGAAGGGACAAGTTGAAGAAGCAAGGATTTGACCTGAAAGTGTATGTTTAAAAAGAAAAGCCTTCATTAGCAACGCTTTTTAAACCACTTCTGTAAGGGCAAACTGAAATTAACATAGGAGCATGGAGGGTATCATCACAGTGACCAAATATATATTTGTAACCGGCGGCGTAGTCTCATCCTTGGGCAAGGGAATTACAGCAGCTTCTCTTGGCAGATTGCTGAAGAACAGAGGTCTGAAAGTTACGATTCAAAAGTTCGATCCATACATTAACGTGGACCCGGGCACGATGAGTCCTTATCAGCATGGTGAAGTATTCGTAACCGACGACGGGGCGGAGACCGATCTTGATCTTGGTCACTATGAACGTTTTATCGACATCAACCTATCGAAGAACAGCAATGTGACGACTGGTAAAATCTATTCCAACGTGATTACGAAGGAACGACGCGGCGATTACCTCGGCGGTACGGTGCAAGTTATTCCTCACATCACGAATGAAATTAAGGACCGGGTCTTCCGCGCTGGCCGCGAAGCGGGTTCCGACGTTGTCATTACGGAGATCGGCGGTACGGTAGGGGATATCGAGAGTTTGCCGTTCCTGGAGGCGATTCGCCAGATCAAGAGCGATATCGGCCGTGACAATGTGATGTATATTCACGTAACGCTAATTCCTTACATTAAAGCGGCAGGCGAAGTGAAGACAAAGCCTACGCAGCATAGTGTAAAAGAACTGCGCAGCATCGGCATTCAGCCGAACGTCATCGTATGTCGTACGGAATATCCTCTCGCTGAGGACATGAAGCGCAAGATCGGCTTGTTCTGCGATATCGACGCTAACGCTGTTGTGGAATGCCGCGATGCTTCCACGCTGTATGAAGTGCCGCTGATGCTCAGAGAGCAAGGGCTCGACGAGATTGTAGTCAATCATCTGAAGCTGACAACAGACCAGCCGGACATGCGTGAATGGGAAAGCATGGTGGAGCGCGTCAAGTCGCTGCACAAGACGACTGAAATTGCCATTGTAGGCAAATACGTCGCGCTGCATGATGCTTACCTCAGTATCGTGGAATCGCTTGGACATGCAGGCATTGCGCTTGATTCCGAGATCAAGATTCGCTGGGTAGACGCAGAGCTGCTGACAGACGCCAACGTGGCGGACAGCCTGCAGGGCGTTCACGGCATTCTCGTCCCAGGGGGCTTCGGCGACCGCGGTATCGAAGGCAAGATCTGCGCGATCCGTTATGCGCGTGAGCAAAGCGTACCGTTCTTCGGCATCTGTCTTGGCATGCAAGTTGCGGTCATCGAGTATGCGCGCAACGTAGTTGGCCTTGCGAATGCCAATAGCTCGGAGATCAATTCTGCTACGCCATATCCGGTAATCGATCTGCTTCCAGATCAGAAGGACATTGAGGATCTGGGCGGAACAATGCGTCTTGGCTTGTATCCTTGCAAAATCGCGCCTGAGACGATTGCGTCCCGAGAATATTCCGATGAGCTTGTATACGAGCGCCATCGCCATCGCTATGAGTTCAACAATGAATATAGAGAAGCAATCGAGGCTGCAGGCCTGCGGATCTCCGGCACATCGCCGGACGGACGTCTGGTTGAGATGGTGGAGATTGCCGAGCATCCATGGTTCCTGGCTGTTCAATTCCATCCGGAATTCACGTCCAGACCGAACCGTCCGCAGCCGTTGTTCCAAGGTTTTGTACGCGCGGCACTGGGTTATTCCGAACGCTAATAGGGGATGCTTATAAGCTGATGTCGTATTTCCTATCAAAGCCAGTAAGTTTTTGTGTGGATTAGAAGGAAAATCCCTTGGCTTCACGAATATATAAAAAATGAGGATTTTCGATGATTTCAAATTTTTTATATGTAGTTTAGTCTTGGGGGGTAGATGAAGCTTGGATAAGAAGAAGGTACTTATTGTTGACGATCAGAACGGAATCCGCGTGCTGCTACTGGAAGTATTCAGCAGCGAGGGCTATCACACGTTTCAAGCGGCTAATGGCAAAATCGCCCTGGAGATCGTGAAGCTGGAAGCGCCGGATTTGGTTTTATTGGATATGAAGATTCCTGGCATGGACGGACTGGAGATTCTGAAGCATATCAAGGCCATTGACCCTTCGATTAAAGTCATCATGATGACCGCATATGGCGAGCTGGATATGATTAAGGAAGCGACCGACTTAGGGGCGCTGATGCACTTCACGAAGCCGTTCGATATCGACGAGATGCGAATGGAAGTGAATCGTCAGCTGCAGGGAGGCAATTCTTCTGACCGTTTCGCGGTAGGATCATAATAGGATATAGAACGGTACTGGTGCTAGAACGCATCGGTACCGTTTTTGCATTTTGCAAGCAGGAAGGCAGCTCTATTAACACGATGAAAATCATCAGGTGCTTATAGGGCGGGTATATCCTTTAGGGCCTTATAAAACAAGCTTTACTATTTGCAGCCGCAATATGATATAATAGCTCAGAATGACAAGTCGGAACGGGCTTGAGACAGAAAGCTAACTATAGGAGGAAACAGAACTATGCCACTCGTGTCTATGAATGAGTTTTTGCCAAAAGCAAAAGCAAACAAATTCGCAGTAGGTCAATTCAACATGAACAACCTGGAGTTCGCGCAAGCGACTGTCGAGGCTGCAATGGAAGAGAATTCGCCATTTATTTATGGGGTCAGCGAAGGCGCTCTTAAATACATGGGAATCGAATTTACCGTAGCAATGGCTGAAGCGGCTGCCAAAAAGTCCGGCCTGCCAATCGCACTTCACCTTGACCACGGAAGCAGCTTTGAAGTTGCTATGAAATGTATCCGCGCAGGCTTCTCGTCTGTTATGTTCGACGGCTCCCATTATGGCCTTGAAGAGAACATTCAATTGACGAAGGAAGTTGTGAAAGCAGCACGCGCTATGGGCGTATCTGTAGAGGGCGAGCTCGGAACAATCGGCGGCGTTGAGGATGACCTGAGCGTTGATGAAGCTGATGCAACATTGGCTAACGCAGAAGAAGCGATTCGCTTCTACGAGGAGACTGGCGTAGACTGTCTGGCTATCGCTGTTGGTACAGCTCACGGCATGTACAAAGGCGAGCCGAAAATCCATTACGATATTATTCAAAAAGTAGCTGACGCTATTCCAGTACCGGTTGTGCTTCACGGCGGTTCGGGCGTTCCAGACGAAGCGATTCGCCTGTCGATCCAAGCTGGCGTTGGCAAAATCAATGTGAATACAGAGAACCAAGTAGCTTGTACGAATGCGATCCGCGAAGTGCTGGGCGCTAACGCTGAAGTATTCGATCCTCGTAAATACCTGACGCCTGCACGCTCTGCGATGAAGGCTGTTATTCAAGAAAAAATCCGCTTGTTCGGAAGTAACAATCAAGCTTAAGCAACAGGAACAAGGGAGGACAAACCGCCTGAACAGGGCTAGCGGCTTCACGGCCGCTAGCTTCGGCGGTTTTTCCTTTGTTATCTTCCAACTAACAGGAGGATTATTGATTTGATGGAGAAACTCATGATCCGCGGCGGGCGTCCGCTGCGCGGAACAGTCCAGATCAGCGGGGCCAAGAACAGTGCAGTGGCTCTTGTGCCGGCAGCGATTCTGGCAGAATCAGAAGTTGTGCTCGACAATTTGCCGCTTATTAGCGATGTGGCGGTCTATAGTGAAATATTGCAAGAGCTTGGCGCAGTCGTTAAGCGTGATGGCGATACGATGCGAATCGATCCTTCGCAGCTGATCTCGAGACCGATGCCTAATGGCAAGGTGAAGCTGCTCAGAGCCTCCTATTATATGATGGGGGCGTTGCTGGGACGTTTCGGCGAAGCGACGATCGGACTTCCGGGCGGCTGCAACTTCGAACCACGACCTATTGATCAGCACATTAAAGGATTTGAAGCACTGGGCGCTACGGTAACGAATGAACAGGGTTCAATCCGAATTGCTGCCAAGGAATTGCGGGGAGCAAAGATTTATCTGGATGTCGCAAGTGTAGGCGCGACGATTAATATTATGCTGGCGGCCTCAAGAGCCAAAGGCCATACAATTATTGAAAACGCGGCGAAAGAGCCTGAAATTATAGATGTAGCTACTCTCCTGAACGCCATGGGCGCCACGATTAAAGGTGCCGGAACCGAAACGATCCGTATCGAAGGGGTCGAACGGCTTCACGGCTGCCGTCACTCCATTATTCCCGACCGAATCCAGGCAGGCACTTATATGATTATGGCTGCGGCAACTCGCGGCGATGTTCTTATCGATAATGTTATTCCGAAGCACTTGGAGGCGCTGACCGCCAAGCTGGAAGAAATGGGCGTACAAGTGGAAGAGATGGATGAGGCCATCCGTATTATCGGAGCGCCTGAATATACGGCAATTGATGTCAAGGCATTGATCTATCCGGGATTCGCTACGGATCTGCAATCCCCGATGACGACATTGTTGACCCAAGCCAAGGGAGTCAGTATTCTGTCCGATTACGTGTATGGCACAAGGTTCAAGCATGTGCCGGAGCTTACTCGCATGGGCGCGAATATTCGCGTAGAAGGCCGCTCTGCGATTATCGAGGGCACGAAGCTGAACGCCGCGAAGGTGAAAGCCGCGGACTTAAGAGCGGGTGCCGCTCTTGTGGTAGCCGCATTGACGGTAGAGGATGGCGTTACGGAAATTACGAACGTGGAGTACATTGATCGCGGTTATGATCATCTCGTTGAGAACTTGACCAGACTAGGTGCAGAAGTATGGCGCGAGACGGAGTCCTAAGGGACTCCGTATGTCCATACGGAATATAATTGTAATAGAATGGAAAAGATGGTTAATCAGTCATACTCTATATAATTTGGATAAAGTGGTGAGAATATGTCGGATCTACAGATCGCGGATCTGGAAGGAATGAAGCTGACGGAACTGTACAAGCTGGCGAAGCAATATCAGATCGCCTATTACGGTCAGCTCAAGAAGAAGGAGCTTATCTTCGCTATTCTCCGGGCGCAAGCAGAGAAGAGCGGACTTATGTTCATGGAAGGCGTACTTGATATTTTACAGGAAGGCTTCGGCTTCCTGCGTCCGATCAACTATTTGCCAAGCAAAGAAGACATTTATATCTCGGCTTCCCAGATCCGCAGATTCGATCTGAGGAACGGCGATCTCGTATCCGGCAAGTGCCGGCCGCCAAAAGAAAACGAACGTTATTTCGGCTTGCTTCAAGTCAATGCCGTGAACGGGGAGAATCCCGATACGGCGTCTGAACGACTCCATTTTCCTGCTCTTACTCCTCTATATCCCGAGAAGAAATTAGTGCTCGAAACCTCGCAGTCGAAGCTATCCACCCGGATGATGGACTTACTCGCACCTGTTGGACTTGGTCAGAGGGGTCTGATCGTCGCGCCGCCGAAAGCGGGCAAAACTCTCTTGCTGAAGGAAATTGCCAATAGCATATCGGAGAATCATCCGGAAATCGAGCTGTTTGTGCTGCTCATTGATGAGCGCCCGGAGGAAGTGACGGATATGCAGCGTTCTGTAAAAGGCGAAGTCGTATCGTCAACATTCGACGAGCTGCCAGAGAATCATATTAAGGTAGCAGAGCTGGTGCTGGAGCGTGCCCTTCGATTGGTAGAGCATAAGAAGGATGTCGTTATTCTGCTGGACAGCATTACCCGTCTGGCTAGAGCGTACAACCTCGTGATCCCGCCTTCGGGACGGACGCTAAGCGGCGGTATCGATCCGGCTGCGTTTCACCGTCCGAAGCGCTTCTTCGGCTCTGCCCGCAATGTGGAAGAGGGCGGAAGCTTGACCATTCTGGCGACGGCGTTGATCGAGACGGGCTCGCGTATGGACGATATTATTTATGAAGAATTTAAAGGTACGGGCAACATGGAGCTTCATCTGGACCGTAAGTTGGCCGAGCGCCGTATATTCCCGGCGCTGGATATGCGCAGATCGGGAACGCGCCGCGAAGAGATGCTGCTTAGCAAGGAAGAACTGGACAAAGTATGGGCGATTCGCAGAAGCATGACCGATACGCCGGACTTTGTCGATAATTTCCTCAAGAAGCTGAAGGACTCGGATAATAACGAGCAGTTCCTCATGTCGCTGGATACATCGGCCGACCCGCCGAAGCATGATCGTCCTTCGATGAAGAGCAACGCTGCCTCATCTGCAAGCCGCAGGCCGGTAGCCAGAACGACGCATACTTCTTAAGGTCCCGAGGAAAGGAGCACATCATGAATCTCGTATATGCGGACGAACACGGCAATGTGTTCGACCATCCTGACTATTTCGGACTTGGCCGAAGCGGCGATATGATCGTTGAACTGATGGAGGAAGAGCTTATTCCGCTGCCGGAAGGAGCGACGCTTGTCAGCCTGCCGTTCACCAGACCGATCGGTCTTGATCCCGAATCTGGTCAAATGCAGGCACTGCCTGGCGGTGCTCAAGCTGTAGGTGCGCTGCTGCCTCAAGGGTATACCCGGCTATGTCTGCCTGGCTATGTCAAGTCGGACAAGAACGAGAAGCTGCCGCTATTCGGCTATACAGCCGTCGTCTGGAAGGACGGACAGTTCTTCGTAACGGCTGAGCAATGCGATGATCCTGAACGATGGGATCCGCTCAATTGCGACCAGCAAGAGTTGAATGTGCAAGTCGAGAGGCTGCTTCAGAAATACCCTGACAATAGGCTATATAAGCACTTGTCCCACTGTGCGTTGGGATACGAATGTCTAACGGCATCCAATACGTTCCTGAGCAGATGGGAAGGGGCAGTGCCCGTATCCTATTCATGCAATGCCGGCTGCTTCGGCTGCATCTCAGAGCAACCGGATGACAGCGGCTTCGTTGCACCGCAGACGCGCATGAACTTCAAGCCTACCGTGGATGAAGTGGTGGAGATTATGCTGGAGCATTTGAAGGAACCGGAATCGATAATCAGCTTCGGTCAAGGCTGTGAAGGCGAGCCGTCGACGCAAGCGAAGATCATTGTCGAAGCAATGAAGCGGGTAAGAGCCCAGACTTCACTTGGCTATATCAATATCAACACCAATGCCGGGCTGACCGACTTTATGAGAGCGATCGTGGATGCGGGTCTTGATCTGATGAGAGTCAGTACGATTAGTGCGATTGATGAGCATTACAATGCTTACTATAAGCCGCGGGCCTATACGTTGCAGAACGTAGAGCGTTCACTAAAGTACGCTACGGACCAGGGTGTGTACACCTCGATCAACTATCTGATCTTCCCGGGTGTTACAGATCGTGAGGAAGAGATTGAGGCGATGATCGGCTTCGCCAAACGGACAGGACTTAAGCTCATTCAGATGCGCAATCTGAATATCGACCCGGAGAGCTATCTGGAGCTTATTCCGAAGGCGCAAGGCGAAATCTACGGGATGAAGCAAATGCTTGAAATATACCGTCAAGAGCTTCCTGATGTCGTGATCGGGTCGTATACACATGTTCCGCCGGACCTGATGCGCCGTCCGATTGCATCTAGATAGCAATTTGCTCCAATCGCGATATGGCGGCTGTGGGGCATTGCGCCAAGCTGCCTATCGTGCTATAATCCGTTTATGTGTCATTTTAACTCTGGGTCCGCATGTGGCTCAGGGCAGAAAGAGGTGAACGAGATGAAACAAGGTATTCATCCGACATACCACGTCGTTACAGCAACTTGCGCTTGCGGCAATACGTTCGAGACAGGTTCGATTAAATCGACCCTTCGTGTTGAGGTTTGCTCCGCATGTCACCCATTCTTCACGGGTAAGCAGAAGTTCCTGGATGCCGGCGGCCGCGTCGACCGTTTCAAGAAGAAATACGGCATTTAATTTATTACGAACATTCAGCCTTTATTTGGCAGAATACAAGTACCTCCCTCAGCCATCCTATGGTTATAAGGGAGGTTTTTTTATGGGTATTTTCAAGGGATATAGAAGAGGGCGAAGGATGTGGAAGCTGCTTTGGATCGGCCTGTTCGGTGCGGCTATTATGCTTGGCGGCTGCGCCAGAGAAGCGTCGGATAAAGCGCAGACTTATCATAATGACGGGTATCTTGGCTACACGAATACGAATCCGAACCTGCTGAATCGCAGCGGTACGTTATATGAAAAGGATATCCAGTTCATGGGCGAATTGCTGGAGCCGCTGAAGGGGATCCGCAAGACGGAGGTCGCATTTAACGGCGACGATGCGAACGTAACGCTGCGCGTCGAGCGCGGACTATCTGATGCCGAGCGGAATCGCATCCGGGCAGAGGCGCAGAACATCCTGCAGTCGAACTTTCCAAGATATGATGTGCATGTGAAGGTTCGTAGTTAAAAGTTAGACGCTTGCCGGGCGGCGAAACACCTAAGGGGATTTTTCACAGCCTAATGGCATGCAAAAAACACCATGGTGCTTTTTCACAGTCTCACGACATGCAAAAAACTCCATAGGTTGCGCTTTGCTCTCGAATGTACTATACTTGTCTTTGCCGTGCTAGATGGGGAGGTAGCGGTGCCCTGTAACTCGCAATCCGCTGTAGCGAGGTTGAATTCCTGTCTGAGGTTATGCTGATGTGAGGCTTGGCGCTTGCAAGCAGTGTTGACAGCTGGGTCCTCCGCAATGGACGCTTGTGAACCCGGTCAGGTCCGGAAGGAAGCAGCCGTAAGCAAGTTAGTTCATGTGCCGGGGGAGTGCCTGGCTCGAGCTGTGTAGCAAGAATGCCGCTTGGATCACATGTATCAGGGGCAGGTGCACGGTTCTAACCATAGAAGTAAAGGGCAGCGGATGCCCATGTCATGAAAGTCCTGCAGTAGCCGTTCCTCAAGCGACCAAAGTTTGAGTGAACGCGAGACTGCGGGGCTTTTTGTATACATAAGCTTTTTTAACATTTTGCTTGATGCTGTGATGTAGTATAATAGATGCATCAGAAAACGCTGCTTTAAGAAGATCAGGCAGGCTGAAAGGGAAGGGTCGCGTGTCACATATTGCGTTATATCGTGCCTGGCGTCCTCAGACGTTTCAGGACATGGTTGGACAGCAGCATATTATACAAACGCTTCAAAATGCCATTCGAGAGAATCGCGTATCTCATGCCTATCTATTCAACGGCCCTCGGGGGACGGGGAAAACGACGACAGCCAAGGTGCTTGCCAAAGCCGTGAACTGCGAGCGGGGACCGGCAGTGGAGCCCTGCAATGAATGTGATGCTTGCCGCGGTATTACGGCGGGCCACATTATGGATGTCATCGAGATCGACGCCGCATCTAATCGCGGCATTGATGAGATTCGGGAGATACGAGACAAGGTAAGGTACGCCCCGTCCGAGGTGCGCTTCAAGGTGTACATTATCGACGAGGTTCATATGCTTACCACGGAGGCGTTCAATGCGCTGCTCAAGACGCTTGAGGAGCCGCCTGGACATGTGATCTTTATATTGGCTACGACGGAACCTCATAAGCTTCCGGCGACGATCATATCCAGATGTCAGCGGTTTGACTTCAGGCAAGTATCGCTGGAGGAACAGTCAGTTAGACTGCTGCAGATTTGTCAGGATGAAGGAATCGTTGCCGATGATGATGCGCTGGCTTATATCTCAAGACTATCCGAAGGCGGAATGCGGGACGCTATTAGCTTGCTAGAGCAAGTGTCGGCGTTCGGCGATCGGCGAATTACATTGGATGCGGCGATCGATGTGACGGGCGGAATGGCAGCGGATCAATTCTATCAATTGGCGGAAGCTGTTCGGGAACGCAATGTGGCGGCTCTGATGCCGCTGGTGGAGAGCTTGATGCAAGCTGGTAAAGCTGCGGATAAGTGCATGGAGAATTTAATGTACTATTTCCGCGATTTGCTCGTACTGAAGCTTGCTCCGACAGGCGGGGCCGTTACCGAGCGGGTGGTGGATCGCGAACGCTTCCGTGCGATGGCAGAGGCTTATTCTTCTCAACGATTATTCTCCATGATTGATGTACTCAATCGTTATCAAGTAGAATTAAAGCATGCCTCTCAGCCGCAGACATTGTTCGAAGTGGCTTTGATGAAGCTGTGTGCCATCGGGGATGAACAGGCTTCTGAAGGAACTAGAGATGCCAGCAGCAGCGATAGCGTCTCGTCAACAGAAGTGACGAAGCTCCGTCAGCAAGTCCAGGCATTGGAGCGAAAGCTTGAGAGCGTGCTTCAGAATGGCGTGCAATTACAAGCCGGACAAGACGCAGGGGCGGGAGCATCCCGCAATCCGGCACCTAGCTCGAGGGGGGCGCTTCGCGGATCGTTCGGCAGCGGCGGCGGTATTGCCCGTTCGAAAGTAAAGCTCGATGGATATATCGCAGCTGCGAGCAGTCCGGAGTCTGGCATAGCGCGTTCGCGATGGGGTGATGTGCTGAGTCGCGTGAAGGATGCCAAAGTTACTCTGCATGCGTGGCTAAAGGACGGCGAGCTTGTATCCGTCGACGGCGGGAATTTGCTTCTTGCCTTCAAGAATGATATCCATAGGGAAACGACGGAAAAACCGAATCATCGCGAGATTATTGAGCGAATCGCTCAGGAAGTGCTGGGAGTCTCCTATCATCTGGTGACGGTTATGCTGAAGGATTGGCAGGCTGCTTTGGATGGAGCGGGTAATCCGGCAAGCGAGCCGCTGGAGCTTGTACCGGAAGGTGAAGGCGCTCCGGACGCGGCGAGCAAGCGGCCCGAATGGGTCGAAGAAGCCGTCAAGCTGTTCGGCGAGGAGCTTGTTGTCGTGAAGGACAATCAATAACTACTAAATCGATGGGGTGAATGAAATGAACAATATGAATCAAATGATGAAGCAAGTGAAGAAGATGCAGGAGCAGATGTTGAAGGCGCAGGAAGAGTTGGAAACCAAATCCGTTGAAGGCACAGCTGGCGGCGGCGTTGTGACGGTAACTGTCAATGGACATAAGAAGCTTCTTAATATTGTAATCAAGCCGGAAGCGGTAGATCCGGATGATGTTGAAATGCTGCAAGATCTTGTGATAACGGCAGTTAATGACGCCCTTACCAAAGCGGATGAGCTTGCAAATCAAGATATGGGCAAATTTACAGGCGGCATGAAAATCCCGGGTCTGTTCTAGACAGGTTGATGCTTTGCTGAAGGTCTGAAAGGAGCTGTACCCTCTTGCATTACCCGGAACCGATAGCGAAATTGATCGATTCATTCACGCGCTTGCCCGGCATTGGTCCTAAGACGGCGGCAAGGCTTGCTTTCCATGTGCTGCGGATGAAAGAAGATGATGTCATCGATTTCGCCAAAGCGCTGGTAAGCGTAAAGCGGAATTTATTTTATTGCTCCGTATGCTGTAATATTACAGATACGGACCCTTGCAGAATCTGCCAAGACAAGTCTCGAGACGGTTCTGTTATTTGCGTGGTGCAGGAATCCAGGGATCTGGTAGCTATGGAACGTACGAAGGAATTTGAAGGCTATTATCATGTGCTGCAAGGAGCTATCTCTCCAATGGAAGGGATCGGACCGGATGAGATTCGGATAGCTGAGCTTTTGAGAAGGCTCAGCGACGAGAAAGTGCAGGAGCTTATTCTGGCCACCAATCCGAATATTGAAGGCGAGGCAACTGCCATGTATTTATCCCGGCTTGTTAAGCCCTTTGGTCTTAAGGTCACTCGAATTGCGCATGGATTGCCGGTTGGCGGCGATCTGGAGTATGCGGATGAGGTTACGTTATCCAAAGCGCTGGAAGGAAGACGGGAACTTAATTGATTCCATATGAATATATGGCTCGTACCGAGCTCCCCTGCATGGGGAGCTCGGTTTTTTTGTTGTCCGGAATCCGAAGTGTTCAAGTTGCCGTTCTAATCTTGTCCCAAGGCTTATACACATAAGAAGGAAGCCGATTAGGTGATGGACAAGGAGGCTGGAACATGAATTCCACAATCGCGCAGGATGAGGAGCAGATACAGAAGCGCCGCATTAAAGAAGAAATTCGGGAAACGCTCAGAGAATGGGAAAATGCCAAACGCTTCTTTGAGCATGCATTGGGTCACGAGCAAGTGGATTATGCCATACATGCTATTATTACCGCAGAGAAGAGATACGCTATGTTAATTCATAAGGCCAAAAAAATGAAAGGGCCATGGCCCAAATGGGAGGGAATCGATCAATGAAAATCGTCTGGCTGTCCATATTGATTATTTCATCTTTACTATTAGTGGGGATTCTGCTGCGCAACAAGCTATCCTGGGGATGGCTGAAAGGCTTCGCACTGCATATCGTTATTGCGGCGGGGCTGCTCTATCTCGTGAATGAACTGGCGATCGTGGAAGGACTCCATATTCCGCTGAATCCGATTACGATTAGTACGGCTGTCGTGCTTGGCGTCCCGGGGGTTCTCATGATGGCAGGTGTTCAGTTGTTTATCGTCTAGTAAAAGGTGTGAATGCTCATCCAACTCTGAATGTTGCGAATATGAGAGAAGAGGTTGACGAGCTATTGTTGATTATGCTACATTAATGTTCGCGCCAGGGAATAAGGCAAGCGAGTAAGAAAAAAAGATTTAAAAAAATGCTTGCATTAACCTAGGCAGCTGTGATATATTATAAAAGTCGCCGCTGAGACATTGGGCTGACACGCAAGAAACGAAAGACAAATAATTGTTCTTTGAAAACTGAACAACGAGCGAAAATGCCCTGTTAATTCTAAGGAATTAATAGAAAAGCAACAAACGTTATTGAGCAAGTCAAACACTTTTATGGAGAGTTTGATCCTGGCTCAGGACGAACGCTGGCGGCGTGCCTAATACATGCAAGTCGAGCGGACCTCACGTTTCTTCGGAAACGTAAGGTTAGCGGCGGACGGGTGAGTAACACGTAGGTAACCTGCCTGTAAGACTGGGATAACATTCGGAAACGGATGCTAATACCGGATACGCGAATCGGTCGCATGGCTGATTCGGGAAAGACGGAGCAATCTGTCACTTACAGATGGACCTGCGGCGCATTAGCTAGTTGGTGAGGTAATGGCTCACCAAGGCGACGATGCGTAGCCGACCTGAGAGGGTGATCGGCCACACTGG
>NZ_QZCF01000005.1 GCF_003591485.1 Paenibacillus sp. 1011MAR3C5 | reverse complement strand
CCAGTGTGGCCGATCACCCTCTCAGGTCGGCTACGCATCGTCGCCTTGGTGAGCCATTACCTCACCAACTAGCTAATGCGCCGCAGGTCCATCTGTAAGTGACAGATTGCTCCGTCTTTCCCGAATCAGCCATGCGACCGATTCGCGTATCCGGTATTAGCATCCGTTTCCGAATGTTATCCCAGTCTTACAGGCAGGTTACCTACGTGTTACTCACCCGTCCGCCGCTAACCTTACGTTTCCGAAGAAACGTGAGGTCCGCTCGACTTGCATGTATTAGGCACGCCGCCAGCGTTCGTCCTGAGCCAGGATCAAACTCTCCATAAAAGAAGTTTTCTTACTTGGCAGAGCCAATGAGAAAATCTTCAAGTGTTTGACTTGCTCAATAACGTTTGTTGCTTTTCTATTAATTCCTTAGAATTAACAGGGCATTTTCGCTCGTTGTTCAGTTTTCAAAGAACAATTCTCTTTTCGTGTCCCGCCGCTTGTATTTCTTGGCCGGAACAATAATATATCATGGCTGCTCCAAGATATCTACAGGTAATTTATTACTTTTGTCATTCCATCTGATTCAACCTTAGTATAACTCCACTGTTAGTTTGTTAAAATAACGTAGCTTGGCGAAGACCTACTATAGAATTGAATGCGAAAGTGACATTATGAATGACCAAGGAGCTCTAATTCATGAACGATTCAGCAGTGGAACAAACCAAAGCGAAAGAAAAAGACAAGAAAGGCACGATGACATGGTGGCAGCTTGCCTTATTTGGATTAGGAACAACCACAGGGACAGGATTTCTGCTTGGTTCAAGTTTAGCCATCGAAAAAAGCGGCTTCTCGGTCATCCTTAATTTCTTCCTGGCAGCAATCGGAACTTTTTTTGTTTTTCAATCCTTAGCAAAAATGTTCGCGAAGCACTCAGAGAAGGGATCGTTCCGTACTTATTCGAAGCAAGCCTTTGGTCATTGGGCAGGCTTCAGTCATGGCTGGGTATATTGGTCCTCCGAGATGCTTATTCTCGGCAGCCAATTAACAGCCATCGGTTTATTCACGAGATTCTGGTTTCCGAACATTCCATTGTGGATATTAACAAGTGGTTATGCCGTTCTAGGTGTGGGGGTTGTCCTGCTAGGAACCGCCTGGTTTGAAAAAACCGTTAACCTGCTAGCCATTATCAAATTGGCTGCTATCGTTATGTTTATCATATTGGCCTGCCTCGTGATCCCCGGCTTTCTCGGTGCAGACAACGCGCATATGCATACACCCAAGACCTTTCAAGCAGTGTTCAAAGGAGGTGCAATGGGAGTATGGACAAGCTTGATCTATGTCTTTTTTTGTTTTTCCGGCATTGAAGTCATGGGAATAATGGCAGCGGAACTGAAGGATCCAAAAGAAGCGCCGAAATCCGGACGATTTATGATTGTGACCATCACTGTCCTTTTTATTGTATCCATTGGGCTTGTGCTACTTGTTACGCCAATCGAACAAATCACAACACAAGAAAGTCCTTTCGTATCTGCGCTTAAGGATTTGCATTATCAAGTGTTGGTTCATATTTTCAATGGTGTATTGATTATTGCCGGATTCTCAGGATTAGTCGCCTCGCTCTATTCCGTTACACTTGTGATGTCCATGATTGCGGACGAAGGAGATGCACCAAAATTATTTGCGAAGAGGTCTAAAAAGCGCCAATTCCCCTATGGCTCACTTGGGCTGACGCTTGCGGGAATGGTCATTTCTATCACCGTTGCCTTATTGCTTCCCAATCGGGTATACGAATATATTACGACGGCAGGAGGTCTTATGCTGTTATACACATGGCTATTTATTTTATTTGCATCTCAAAAGCTTTTGAAGCCGAAAGCCTGGGGGCGGGCACAAACTTATACCGCAATAGTGCTTTTGCTAGCTGCGGTTGTAGGTACGTTATTCGATCAAGCAACAAGACCTGGTTTCTTTATTAGTCTTGCATGCATTTCGATTATCGGTACGGTCACTTTTTTCTTGCGAAAGCGATGGAGCGTTTAAAAAAATAATTCCTTAATCGCCTGCCATTCAAAATAAATGCCGAAGCATAATAGGCATATGCCCGCAGCGCGCGAGATCAGAACTAGAACGCCCTCATGCAAAAACTTTTGAAATATGCTGGAGATCGAAGCCATGGCTATATCCCAAAGCATGAGCCCAATGAAAATACCAGAACTATAAAGCAGCAATTCCAAAGCGCCGTACCGCTGGGCTGTTGTCGCAAGAATAGAGCCGTATATGCCAAGCCAGAATAAGATACTGACTGGATTCGAAAAAGTCATAAGGAAACCGGAATAGAAGGACTTGGCATGCGATACCGAGGAACGTTGATCTGAAACTGCAAGGGTATTGTTCCTTTTGAAACTCTCCACGCCTGTATAAATGAGTATGAAGCCGCCGAACAACCATAAGAACGTTTTGGCGAATGGAGTAGCTAGGAAATGGGCGAGCCCGAAATAAATAAGGAGCATGAATATCGCGTCTGCGGCCATAGCTCCCAAACCGATCAGCCAAGCATGAAAAAAACCATGCTTAATCCCCTTCTCAATCTGTGCCGCATTGACAGGTCCGATAGGCGCTGCCAACGAAAATCCGAGTAACACATAACTTAGAAAAATGCTCATCTGAAGCAGACACCCCTCAAAGTGGATATAAAAGTACTTGTACCATCCTATTGAGAACTTGTCTGCACTAGAACCTGCGAATGCAAAAGGCGCTGATTAAATGAGTATTGAATCGATATCCAGGTTGCTCGACCCGGCAATATAACAATAGTAGCTATATCCTCTAAGGTATCATCATCCCTCTGGCGGATGGAATCGGAGCAAGACTAGGGTCCAGTTCGGTGGTCGTCCTTACAGCAGCGTTCACGTCACATCAACATTTCCCGCATCTTAGCCCCTACAGCAGCTCGAACCGCAGCTGTGGCTCTTGAACATCTGTTTTCTCTTGTGAAAAGGACGCGGTATAACCCATTTCCAGTACCGCAGCGATACGCTCGTTTCTCTGTACGCCGAACGATTCAGCATGGCTTCGGTCATACATCCATTCATGAAGTGTCCAACGGACACCTAAGTTCCGCTCATGTGCAAGGAGGCGGAAGTTTTGGATGAGGCAGCTAACAGCTGCAAAATCTTCCTCTTGTTTGTGGCGATCCGCTTCTTCCCTCATCACGACAAGCAGATAGGCTGGTGCCGGCTCCTGCAAACCGTGAAGGATCTGGCCAGTACGGTTATCGGCAAAAATAAAACGCCATGGCTCACGTAAGCCGTCGTTCGGCGCCCATACGGCAACATTAAGAAGCTCCAGAATGAGCTGTGGAGATACCAAGCGATCTGCAAAATGTATCGGTTTGCTCATTTCTCCAACCAGATCGGATAATTTCATGAATTCACCCTCCCTTATCATGCGCTGCCCTGCAAAATAGTCCACTTCCGCTCGGCTGGCGTTCTTTTGCGACCTCTCGGCGCTTTGTCAAAGTAGCCCAGATGGAGTATGCCAACGAATCTTTCATCCTCGCGCTTCCCGACTCCTTCAAAGAAACTCTCATGTTGAATGATCGATTCCGTATCCCAAATCATGCCTAACCCCCGTTCCCAGCCCAGCAGCTGGAAGCTCTGCATCATCCCGCAGACAGCAGCATAATTTCGGTCGCTAGTCAGGCGATCCTGCCCTTTAGCGGACAACACGATGACATGAGCAGGTATGTCGGTAAATCTCTTTTTCAACACATCCAGCAGTTTCCCAGGAATCCATTTGCCCAGCTTGCTCTCTGCCATCTGCGCGAGCATATAGTCTACCAACCGTTTGCTGGATTCGGGAGTTCCGGCATACACAACACGCCATGCACCATCTTTCAAGGAAGGTTGCAGACTGGCAGCGTCTATCAGCAGCTCAACGACAAGCTCTTGCTCTACCGGCTTGGCATTGCATTTTCGAATACTTCTCCGATCCATGATCAATTCGGCCAAATTCACACGATTCATCCCCTTCTGATCATCTGGATTCAATGTATATACGGCTGTCCTGAAGAAACTGATGAATCACCTTCAATTCCTCTCCCGAGTATTTATCCAAAAAGCGATAGAATCGTTCAGCTTCAAGCTCATGAAGACGTTCATGCAGTTCAAAAACGTTTTTGCCTTGCGGCGACAACCGAAAATAACTCTCTTTCTTGTTGTCATTCATTTGCGTCCGTTTGACGAATCCTTCCTCCAGCAGTTTATTGCCGATCTTGGTTATACTCGCCTTGGACAAATTCATCTTCTCGGCTATTCCCGTGTTGTTAATCGGTTCATGCCGGCCAATGCAATCAATGACATGAATCGTAGTCAAATTCTGAGGGAGTTTCTCAATCGCTGCCCTCTCTGCAATACTGAAAAAATGGTCAATTTCCGTGTCCTTATGGCTTTCAAATGCGTGCAGAAACCGGATGTATTGTTCATACAGTAGCTGCTTTGTTCGGTCATTCGTGCCCAAGTTTCAACCACTCCTTGTTTACTTTTTAATTCTTAATAATGCTGTGATAATAAGGATCTAAAGATTCTTATCATCAATTTTTGTTTATATGTTAACAATGTACCACGAATGATAATGATTATCAACCTCTGTCGTGCCTGGTTTATTTCATTTTTTTGACTCATTATAGTGATCACAACCAAACTGTTCGTACCAATTGATTTTATATAGAAAAGTCAAAAATTGAATAATCCCGTATTGTTCCTCTTCCAGTGGGCCCAGTATGCCCCTCTACCTCCTACACTCCTTTAAAATAATTGGCTTTATGCAAACTCGAGACTTCCGCCTTCAAATAATACGTGTTCCAAATATAGAACGTCTGCAAACACAGTGTAGTCGCATATTGAGATATCAGGTTATTTCCGCATAATTCTCCTCATGCAAATAGCAGCAGATCATGTTGATCCGCTGCTGTCACATGTGTATGAATATTTAATACACGCTAATAAACTTACTCCATCCTGCTCCAAAACCCAAAATCAAGCACCACATTCACATCGATTGCTGCTAATTCCGTTGCAAGCTTGAATAAAAGCAGCCATAGGTATGTTGAAAATCAAGCATCTGACCAGCAAATGCCGGTTCATTGTATACGGAAACGATTCGCCAGATGCTCCCTTAAACGATCCATCGTCTGCTCGGCACCTGGGACAGCATATGTTTTCACCTTATCGAATACGGCAGCAGTTTCTTCAAATAGAGTTCGGTACGTAAGGATGGTCTTGTCATCCATGTTCTCGAAGATTGCTGTAGCTACAAAGTGAGGGAACACTGCATGCTTGAAGACGATACGCTCAGGTTTTTGAACCTCGACAACAATGTTCGTGTTAGGATAATCAACGCCATCGGGACCATGCATGATAAATTCCCAAGTCCCATTCGGCTGCATATCGAATTTCTGAAAGGTCGTCGTAAATCCTTGCGGACCCCACCATTTCGACAAGTGCTCCTCTTTCGTCCAAGCTTCAAACACAAGCTCGCGCGGTGCATCAAACTCACGGATAATGACAATCTCACGGTCGCCTACATGTGCAGTACGGTTATTTTCATCATTGATCTGGCTCATGCCTATCCTCCTACCATAAACTTCTTATGATTTCATCCTACTAAAGAAGAGATGCAAAAAGTTCTTCTAAATTGCTTTCTCAAACAAGCAAACAAATCTACTGCTTTCCGCGCTCTAAGCCGATTTTCTCGGCTTGCAGCACGCTCAGACTGCACTTTCCGCGCTCTAAGCCGATTTTTTCGGCTTGCAGCATGCTCAGACTGCACTTTCCTCGCTCTAAGCCGATTTTCTCGGCTTGCAGCACGCTCAGACTGCACTTTTCTCTCTCTAAGCCGATTTTCTCGGCTTGCAGCACGCTCAGACTGCACTTTCCGCGCTCTAAGCCGATTTTTTCGGCTTGCAGCACGCTCAGACTACACTTTCATCCCATCTCTTACGGTTAGTCAAAGCTCCCCCGCACTCTTCAGCTTTTCTAGAATTCTTCGTTTCTGGTACATCATTTTACCAGTTTCAGCAACATCCTGGAGAGTGGAACGGTTCAGAAAGGCGCCGAATAGCATGCCTGCGATCGGGATCATCTGGAACAGCTTTTTCCAGCCAAAGTTGTCCCTATACGTAAACATCACTTCACGCCAGCCTTCTAACTGGGACATGACTTGACCGCTTTTTTCGTCTGAGTGGAAAGCAGCGAGATCATCCAGAATCGCTTTCTTGCCGACGATGTCAGAAGAGGAGAATTGGAGGCACTTCACGATAAAGATACGCTCTGACTTCTCTGTCGGATCATAACCATAACTGAGCGCAATCTCCTGCAGCGCTTTGAGAGAGATGCCGAGCAGAAGCGGGATATCGATGGCGAGCGTGAAGAAGCCGCCAATTCCCGTAGTTGCGCCTTGCACCGTCGCCGTCCTGGTGCCTGATTCAATAATGCTGTCTGCCATCTTATCCATCCTGTTCAGTGGTAGCTGACCGATACGGTCCAAGGCCGAGCCTTCATCCTGTTCTTCGTTCGGGAAAAACTTCCGATACATCTGCTCCTTACTGATCAGATACTGTCCGCCGCTCTGGACGTAGTTTCCAAGCTCGTCAAGGGCCGTTCCGATTTTCTCCTGAATGAACTTAGGCGTAATCCGGTCCAGTAGAGCAAAAGGCAGTCTGCCGAGCTTTTCCCAGAAAAAAAGATCCTTCTGCTCCTGCTCCCATCGTTCGATTAGTAGTAATTGCGCCTTTAAATCATCTATTGCATCAATATTCGTCATCTTGGCACGGACACCTCGCATGAAATTTTCTTATGCCTTTCATACTGACAATACCGCCTCGACGTTTCACAAAATGCTGATTAGTCTCTTATTCTTAATCAATTTTATCCCCAAACTTCTTCCCGAAATGTTCCATTAAATCAATAATGGGGATTAGTTCCTCTCCTTTCAATGTTAATGAATATTCAACACGCGGAGGTACCTCTGGATAAATTTTGCGATTAATTAAGCCATCCGCTTCTAATTCTCGAAGTTGTTTTGTTAGGGATCCTTGTGAAATTCCCCCTAAATGAGTCTTAATTTCATTATATCGACGCTGGTTAAACTTTAAAAACCAAAGAATTAGATACTTCCAACGTCCCGAAAGTATGTTTTGAGTATAGGCGATGCCATATACCTCTCTATGATCTTTCTTACATTCTTCACTAAATTCATCCTCATTTATTCTAGACATCTTAATCACTCATTTCTTCTGTTAGGTACAAAAAAGTGTACTATATCCATTTTTATTGCCTTCTTCAAATATCCGACCAACACATATATATTAGTACATGTATACAGATTAACTCAATCAAGGGACCATGAAATAGGATATTGGAGGAATGGAAATGAGATTTGGAATTATAGGTGCAGGACCAATTGGATCTAATATTGCGAAAAAATTGGTTGATAATGGACATGATGTCAAGATTGCAGACGCTCGCGGGATTGAACGCTTGGAAGGGAAAAATCTTACAGGAACACCTGTGATCGTACAAGATGTCATTAAAAATATCGATGTTCTTTTAACATCGATACCTTTCTATGCATTGTCAAGCATTCGCAACATTATAGATAAAGTTGGGGAGGAAGTTATCATTGTAGACACTTCAAATTATTATCCTCAAATCAGCGGTAAAATCGAAGCCGTGGAGAACGGAATGGTTGAAAGTGTTTGGGTGTCCAATCATTTGGGAAGACCCATCATTAAAGCGTTCAACAATTTCTTAGCCTATACGCTAGAGCATCATGGAACTCCCGAAGGGACGGATGGACGCATTGCTATAGCAGTTGCTGGCGATGACCTATCCCATAAACAAATCATCATGGGTGTAGCAAACGATCTAGGCTTCGATGCCGTAGATAGCGGTTCTTTAAGCGATTCGTGGAGACAACAGCCAGGAACCCCAGCGTACTGCACCGAACTTACAAAAGAGGAACTAGCTATAGCCTTAACGAAAGCGAATAAAGAAAAAGCGCCACTTCTGCGCGAAAAGGTCATGGAAAAGCTGATAGCTTCAGGTGGATCATTTTCCATTCATGATGTTGTTAAAGCAAATAGAGAAGTATTCAATTCATAAATTACAAATCCCTGTGCCTTCAACTAACGGGAAATGATAGTTCAATAAGACAGCAAGACAGCGACAGTCTAGGACTATATTTTCACGTCATTGGCTATCGCTGTTTTGAATTCTACGATCCCGCATGGAATAAGGACATCCAGTCTAATACTTTTTTCTTCGGACAATAGAAAAAGAACGGAAGCGCACCAGGCGCTCCCGTTCTTCCATCGCTTTATTCCTCGAAGGACAAATTCTCCGGCTCGTCCCGCATTTCTCCGCCAATATGCATATTCGTGCTTGGCGTACGCGCATCGACTGTTTCGAATGAAAAACTGTCCATCCATACCTTTCCTTGGCCTGTAAGCAGCACACCGAAGGAAATCGATACGCTATCCGCCGGTACATCAAGCACAATAGAGTATAAATTCCACGGCAAAGTGCCTTGAATCGGCCGATCACTCATGTTATCGAACTGAATTGTATCCCCCGTCGCGTTGTCAACTCGCATCCAAAGCCCCGCAAAATCGCTCACCTTCTCCGCTTGAATAAATGCGGACAATTTGATTCGCTCGCCTTTATATTTGTCGGATTTGAATTGCTGCATAATTGTTGCGAACTGAGTTTCCGACGTTGCTGACAGGGATCTTAAATATCCGGACACCTTTCCCATATGCACCGTTTCCCGGTCAATGCCCATCTCGTAATGCGACGGATCGCTGCCGCTTAGGATCCAGCCCTTCACTTTTCCATGCTCGCTCATATTCGTATTCTCCTCTCGTTTTTCCATCGATTGTTGCACGCTCCCCATCATCTTGCGGTAACGTCCGGGAGGCATGCCGTATTCCTTCTTGAAGGCGCGGGTGAACGCCTCCTGCGATTCGAACCGGCTGCGGAACGCGATTTGGATAATATCTTCGTTCGAGTACAAGAGCAAGGCGGAAGCGCTGGCCAGCCTGCGCGAGCGGATATAATCCGTCACGCTTATACCGACCTGCTCCTGAAAGATCCGGTGAAAGTGATACATCGAGAAGCCCGCGGCGGCCGCCGCGTCCTCGAGCTTCACCTCCTCCTCCAAATGCGCCTCGATATAACCTAAAGCTTGATAAATCATGGGATGGTATCTCACGTGATCACCTCTTGATGTAAAGAATAGCATAAGCCCGAATAGCGATTTTTGATTTGGATTGCGAAAGTTCAGCTTCGTCATTGGCAACCGGCAATATCGAAAACAAAGAGGCTGCCGTTTCTACTGGCAGCCCTGCTGTAATGCTTATAATTATTTCATTAAAGAATACTCATGCTTTACTAATACCCAAAGAAGGCGTCCTTCTTGATATTGCTTTTTGGAATTTGATTTTTCTGCAAGTAATCCGCTATGGAATCAACCATTCCCTTAGGTCCTGCAACAAAGTACTTGCCGCTGTCCTTATGCGCGCCAGCGAACTTGACAATCTCCGCATTCAAGCCATCTCTCGAATCCAAATACGTTATGCGTATGGAAGCACGGTCAGCAATTACATCAAGCTCTTCCCTGTACGGAAAAGATTTTTGACTATCCAGATAGAGGAGTTGGATGTGACGCCCGTTTCGATTGCCTTCCGATTCGATTTGTTTGACGATTGCCCGGATTGGCGTAATGCCGATTCCGCCTGCGATCAGCAGTGAAGGGCTGTTGTCCTGCAAGGAAAAAGCCCCTACCGGCCCGCTCATCTTGACCGTCATGCCTGGCTTTAATTCCAGCATCGCTTGCTTGAACTCGCTGGGAGCATCGCTTATACGCATCGTTAGCCTGATCGCATTTTCGGCTGGAGCAGAGGCAATGCTGAACGGCTTCGTCGGGTTTTTCACTTTCTTATGCGTAATCGTGAACAGACCGTATTGGCCTGGCTGCCAATTCAAATCTTTGTCTTTCTCAAAAAGAAACGTATACACGCCGTCCGCTTCCTTGTTGCTAGCGATCAATGCCAATTCTCTCTTTTTAAACATGGATAACATATCTTGAAAGAAACCCAATCTCCTCGTCCCCTTTCATCAAGTAGGCTTCATTACTGCAAGTATCGTCCCGTAATTGACTGCTCCGCATGAATGATCTGTGATGGCAGGCCCTCGAACACGACCTGGCCGCCTTTGCTGCCCCCATCCGGTCCCATATCGATGATCCAATCCGCTTGGCTGATGACATCAAGATTATGCTCGATAACGATGACCGTATTGCCGGTATCTACAAGGCGATTCATGATCCCCATCAACTGGCCGATATCTGACATATGAAGCCCAGTCGTCGGCTCGTCCATTACGTAGATGCTGCCTTTCTTATGGAGCTCGCTTGCAAGCTTAATGCGCTGACATTCCCCGCCCGAGAGCGTGCTGAGCGGCTGGCCAAGCGTTACATAGTTCAGCCCTACATCGCTCATGGCCTGGAGCTTGCGCACAACCTCTTTCAGCTCGAAGAACTCCAATGCTTGTTCTACCGTCATCTCCAGCACATCGGCGATCGACTTGCCGTTCAGCTTATATTCAAGCACCTCTTCCTTGAACCGTTTGCCGCCGCACACTTCGCATGGCAGCTTTACGCTTTCGAGGAATGCCAGGTCCGTATATACGACGCCTAACCCTTGACAATTCTCGCAAGCTCCCTTGGAGTTGAAGCTGAACAATCCTTGGTTTACCTTGTTGGCAGAAGCAAACGCCTTGCGAACATCATCCATAATTCCCGTATAGGTCGCAGGGTTGGAGCGTGTCGACACGCCTACCGCCGATTGATCAATCACGATCGCGTCCGGATGCTGGCTGAGGAATACCTCATTAATCAACGTACTCTTTCCTGAACCGGCAACTCCGGTAACGACGGTAAGCACAGCGGTTGGAATATCTACACTCACATTATTCAGGTTATGCAAGGTGGCATTCTTGATGGAAAGGGTGCCTGATGGCTGCCTGCATTCTTGCTTCAATTGAAGAGGACGCTTCATATGGTTGCCTGTCAGCGTGCCAGACTCCAGCAAGCCTGGGTAGGTCCCTTCATATACGATCGTTCCGCCTCGGCTGCCGGCATGAGGTCCGACATCGACGATATGATCCGCTACCTTGATCACATCGGGATCATGCTCGACGACAATGACGGTATTGCCCTTGTCACGCAGCTTTTGAAGCAATTCATTCAACCGGTGTACGTCCCGGGGATGCAACCCAACGCTGGGCTCATCGAAGATATATGTAACATCTACCAGACTGCCGCTTAGATGCTTCACCATCTTGACGCGCTGCGATTCGCCGCCGGAGAGCGTATCCGTCTCACGGTCCAGCGTCAAATAGTCCAGTCCGACATCCACCAGATGCTGCAGTCTCTCGGTGAGCGACTTCACCATTGGCGCAGCAACAGAATCGTCAATTTCGCGAATGACCCGAATTAGCTGACCGACCTCCATGGAAGACATCTCGGCGATGTTGCGGCCATTAATTTTGCAGCTAAGCGCAGCTTGGCTAAGCCTTGCGCCTCGGCAGCTGGAGCATGGACCCTCTGTCATGAACGGTGCAACAGCCTTCTGGGTGCGTTCGGACTTCGTCTTCACGTCCTGCTTGATATATTTGTTGGTGAATTTCTCAATGACGCCTTCCACCGTAATATTCGTGGCTTTGCCGGCGAAATCCATCTGTACTTTTCTCGCCTTGCCATGCAGCAGCAGCTCCAGATCCTCATCGGTATAATCGCTGAGCTTCTTGTCTGGATCAAAGGATCCTGACTGGACGACAATATTCCAATCCCAACTGTCCACAGAATAGTCGGGAAGCATAATAGCGCCTTCTCGCAGCGACTTGGAGAGGTCTACCGCCTTGCTCATGTCTACTCCAAGCTTGCGGCCGATCCCGTTGCACTCAGGGCACATGCCTTGCGGATCGTTAAAGGAAAACATATGCGCTTGACCAACACGTGGCTGACCTACCCGGGAGAACAGAAGACGCAGAATAGGCGAAATATCCGTTATCGTTCCCATCGTGGAATGGGAGCCGCCTCCCAGCCGCTTCTGATCTACAATAACCGCCATGCTCAGGTTCTCAATCGCATCCGTATCCGGCTGCGGGACGCGGGGCAGGAAATTGCGCACGAACATGCTGAAATTCTCATTCAGCAATCGCGTAGATTCTGCGGCGATCGTATCGAAGACAATCGAGGACTTGCCAGACCCGGACACACCGGTAAAAATCGTAATTTTTCGCTTAGGTATGCGCAGGGATACGTTTTTAAGATTGTTTTCCCTTGCACCCAAGATGACAATGTGCTGCTGATTCGCTTCGCTCATGTTAACATCCTTCCGATAGAAAAAAACGTTTTTATTCATATTATACCAAGTAATGGTCGAATTGAAGTCGATAATAACCGGCTGCTGCGGCTTCTTGCAGCAGCCGGTTAGTGTAGATGAAGGATCGGAAGCGGTTATTGCGCCAGCAGCTTTTCAAGCTCGCCGCACCATGCGCTCCAACCATGCTTGGCGCCAGCCAAGCCATGAGGATTGGAGAAGCCGGTCTGCTCCAGGTGGAGATTAACCTTCCCATCCCCCAGTTCCTGAAGCGTCCATACAACGGTGTGCTTCTCATCACCGACAGCCCAAGTATAGGACAAGCGGCTTGGCGGCTCTACGACGAGCACTTCGCCGTCAATGACGCCATCCCAATACTCATTCGGCTCTGCGCGGAATTGAAATTGGTACCCTACGATTGGCTTAAAGTTATTTTTCAATACCCACTTGGCCAGCTTCTCGGAATCGGTAACAGCGGCCCACAGCTTCTCAATCGTAGTCTTGTACTGAAAATCCAGGTTTAATACCAAACTCATATTTCATCCTCCTCTAGTAGTTGGTTCAATCGAAGCATATTCGCACTCCAGAATTTGCTGTAGAACGCTACCCAATCTTGTACTTCACGAAGCGGTGCGGGGTTAAGCGTGTATCGCGTTTCTCTGCCTACCTTGCGATCATGGACCAGTCCAGCCTCTTTCAGAATGGTCAAATGCTTGGATACCGCAGTTCGTCCCATATCAAACTGTGACGTCAGCTCATGAAGCGGCTGCTCTTCACCCAAGGCCAGCAAATGAATCAGTTCTCGTCTGGTCGGATCTGCTATCGCGTCAAACACATCCCGCAAATGGTTGTTCTCAATCACAGCATCCACACCTAATTAATATTGATATTTCATAAATTGGACACCATATGGTGACGAATTGATTATAGGACACCGTTTGGTGTCGTGTCAACCGATTTTAACGTTTAACGGTCTTTTTGCAAAAAAATAATAACAAGATCAGTATTCGTTCATGCTACTCAGTTCCTGAACAGAGCCGTCTAAGAAGCCAACGGTAACCTTTTTCGCAAGACAGATGAACAGGCCGTTCTCCACAACGCCTGGTATCAGGTTGATCGAAGCCTGCAGCTCCGCGGGCCGGTCAATCTCCTTAAAATCGCAGTCCACGATGTAATTGCCGTAGTCCGTCACAAACGGTTTATTCTGCATCTTCCGCAAGCTGGTGATACATCCAAGCTCATGCAGCTTTTGCCGGGTTAGATTAGCGCCAAACGGTACAATCTCTACATGCAAATAAAACTTTCCTAGCTTCGGAACCTGCTTGCTCTCATCCACAACGACTCACCCTCTTGCCGATCTTCTGAATCGCCCAATAAGCGGTAGATCCGGTGCCAAGACCTACGATCATACCATCACGCACATACTCTACAGCTTTCTCAGCTGCAGCTCTTTTCGATTCCATCATGAATGCCTCCTTCCTCGTCCTGCTCTAACCATTATTTTAATCCAATAATTGCATATCATTAATTCTTTTTCTGGCCAACTGCTTTCTCTCCGAAAGGTTACAAATGCAAATAGCTGGATTTCCGCAACATTTCTGAGCAAAATGCCGTCAATAGGTTGTAATCGAAGAGCTCCGGTTACTAGAATTTTGATACAAGGAGAACGACCCCATGAAAAAAACAGCTATGTCTCTTCTCGTCGTCACCGCCTTACTTGGCAGCCTGTTAACTGCCTGCTCGGGCAATGCGAACAACAACAGCGCTACTCCGCCAGCAACGAACACGCCAATCGCAAGCGAAAGCCCGACGCCGAGCCCAAGTCCTTCTGATGAGCCGAATAATACCGAAAAGCCGGATGATAACGCAACTGAATCATCTACTGATAAAATCATGAAAGCAATGCTGGACAAAGTGGAGCAACCCGGCCTCATGGATCTGACGAAGGATGATATTGATACCTATTATGTCATTAATACCGATCTGGTCGATGAATTTACGATCAAGACGCCCGCTTTCAATCTCAGCGCCAATGAGATCGCAGTCATTAAAGTCAAGGATAGCAAACATATTGATGAAATCAAAAAGACCATGGAGCAGCGCGGCGCCGACGTGCAGAAGATGTTCGAGAATTACTTGCCGGAACCATACAAGCTGGCCCAGAACTATAAAATCGCTACAGTCGGCAATTATGTACTGTTCCTGATTTCCGAAAGCGCCGATGAGCTGGAGAAGGCCTTCAAAGAAGCGGCAGCCAGTGCCTAACGCGCAGTTGCACTTGCTATGAAAGAGACGCATCCCCCCACTCCAAGAGTGGGATTGGATGCGTCTTTTTTAATATATACATGACTTGTATGGCAGCTCGAGGGTCAAAGTCAGCTAACAGGTAGGCTAAATCTTGAGAGTGATCTGACCATTCTTTATTTCATAGATCATGTCTGCTGCATGCTCCAACAGCCTCGCATCATGCGTGATGAACAGAATCGTGCCCTTATAGCTCTTCATCATAGACTCCAGCGCCTCCACCGCCGGAATATCGAGGAAGTTGCTGGGCTCATCCATGAGCAATATGTTGTAGCGGCCAAGCAGCAGCCTGGTCAGCTGAAGCTTCATGATCTCACCACCACTTAGCATGGCCAGCTCCTTGCGCACATCCTGCTGCGAGAAGCCCATGGAAGCCAGCGCTGATCGAATTTCAGACGCCCCGTAGTCGCTGTTCTCCAGCATATACTCCATCACTCCTAGATTACGGTCGAACTTATAGCCAGTCTGGGCAAAATATCCGATTTCCGCTTTAGGAGATAGTGTGATGCCCGCCTCACGTTCGATGATCATGCGGAATAGCGTTGTTTTTCCCGTTCCATTCGCCCCGGTAATGCCGATCTTCGCGCCCAGCGGGAACTGGAACGAAGCATGATCGAATAGGACTTGGTCACCGTACCGCTTGTTTAATTCCTTCCCCATGATCGGGTAAGGGTTGTGAAGCGCAAGCGAACTGCTTTGCCGGAATTGAATCGTGCGCACTGCTTCAGGAACATGCAGCTCCCCAAGCGCTTCGATCCGATGCTCCATGTTTTTGGCGGCTTGATGAAGCTTTTTCTGCTTGCTGCCGACGGTTTTCTGATGCCCCAGACGTCCTCCGCTTTCGGTTGCGTTTTTCTTGGAGAAGCCTCTTGCCTTCTGGTCCATTTTGCGGGCGAGATTCTTCTTCTCCGCAATAGCTTTCTCCAGCCGCTCGCGCTCAGCCGTATGCTTCTTGTACTCCGCTTCCTGAGCTTGGCGTTCTTCCTCCTTCTGAGCCAGGTAATCTGAATACCCGCCCCAGTACTCCGTAATCCTGCCATTCTTCAGCTCCCAGATCTTGTCGACGACCCGGTCCAGGAAATATCGGTCGTGGCTAATGACCAGCAATGCGCCAGCATAATGCTTAAGCTGTCCAATCAAGAAGTCGATTCCGGCGCGATCAAGATGGCTGGTCGGTTCGTCCGCCATCAAGCCATGCACCTCGCTCGACAGGGCTTGCGCAATCTTCAGCCGCGTCTCTTCGCCGCCGCTTATGCCCTCCAGGCGGTTACGGTCCACTCCAAGCTTGCCCAATAAGGCGTAGTCCTTGACCTCCTTCAGAAGGGCATCATCCAGCTGAGGGATGTAGGCAATCTCTCCATGCCTTGCCACTTGCCCGGAGGTTAGCCGCACCTCGCCGAGCAACGCTTTCAGCAGCGTACTCTTGCCTGCGCCATTCACACCTACCAGTCCAATGCGGTCATAATCATAAAGCTCCAGCTCTTCGATATCCAGAATGTCTCTTCCCATATATTCAACATAAAGGTCATTTGCCTTGATCAACACATTCATTTCTATTCCTCCTTCATTCATCGCAGTGATAGGCTCGCAGGAACTTTCCTGCGATTAGCGAAGTGAGGATTATATGAAGAAGTACCAGTTTAGCCTTCGCATAACAGCAACCTCTTTTCTTTCATAATTCTCGTTTTTCATGATGAGTAACAACAAAAACAGACCTAAGTCCAATAACGCGGGCTCAGATCTGCTTATCACGAAGAGAGAACATCTCGATATACAGGTATAGCGAAAGAAGCTAACCCCATCGCTCACTATGTTCCTCATACGTAAATACAAGCAGCTCTAAAAAGCCCACGGTAATGTGGAAAATCCGCCCTTTATCGCCTGCTTATCGAATACGCATGGAATGCAACATAGATGAACGACCCTCCTTGCTTAAAAGTACCCCTATCCTATCACCGGCAGCTGCAGGTGTCAATTGTACCGCCCCGATCGTAACTCGAATAGCTGAGGCGTATGAGATCGATCCTTGGATTCCTGCCCTGCTCCTTCGAAGATTTGTAGGCATTCAGAGCAGGGATGAACTTCAAGCGCTGTCAGCTTGGGAGCTCGAGATGCGGAGAGCGTCTGGACTCTATGCTGAAGCTGAATTCATGGAATATCCGCGTTACACCGCTATTGAATTCGACATTATTAAATCGAGCAAATGTTCAAGACTATCTGCAGCTTTTTCTACCTCTTCGAATTCAGGCTCATATCCGCGTACAATAACCCCTTTATCATTGGTTAAATCAATGGCAAAGAAGGAATATCCGCCATCAACGGACATCACGATCGGCAAGTAATGGTCCCACCACGAAGTGATCTCTGATTGCCAATTACGATCATCCGCTGCTGCTTCCAAGCTGAGCAATTCAAATTCATTCCATCTGAATGCATCGTCCGCGCTATTATTGAATTCATCCTCACAAATAAACCAAGTCTTCTCATTTGGAGAAATACATTTTTCAACCATGCTCAAAAAATCTACATATTCATTAGGAATGGTTTTATATCTGGTTGTCACACTGCTGTCTAAACGGAGTTGAACGTCGGATTTTGGGGAGATATCCCAACCGTTTTCATTCGCCCAGCTTATAAATTCGCTAATCTTTTTTTTCATAATCCACCTCCTGGACATGTACTAACCACACCAATCTCTATGTTCCTGTTCTTTGTTTATATGTCCATTATAGAACGACAGTTCGTTCATTTGAACAACAACATCATCTCTTAACAGACTCCATAGAAAAAAGGAAGCCCAAGGCTTCCTTCTCACTTCTTATTACGCAGAAGAATCTGCACGATCCTCCGCAAAAGCTTTGCGGTTCCACCAGCCTACGCCAGCGGCCAGTACACTGATCGCTGCAGCGATCAAGTACATATTCGCAATGCCCAGCACTTCTGCAATGAAGCTCATGCCGAACAAAGAGATGCCGAATAGCAAATTCAATAATGTCCCTTGGGCCGAAAATACTTTAGGCAGCTGATCCTTCGTACAGCTCCGCTGGATGAGCGTTCTGCGCGCAACAGCCGACAGCTCTGTGAACGGTCCCGTTACAAGTACAATAAGCAGCGCCAGCGGCGCAATCGTATTCATCGCGAACCATGCTGTACACACCGCATAGCCTAGAATGCCGACTAGCATGAACAGGAAAAGCCGTTTCTCCAACCGCTTAACGAGAGCTATGACGAGAAACCCGCCAATGACGGTCCCGGCGAAATAGCTGGCGTTGATATACCCCCACCAGTCCTCATTTTTCAGCAGCACTTCCTTCACAAATACGAGCATAAACGCGCCAACCCATACGGTGCTGCCAAGCGCGTCGGTCACATCCATAAAGGTCATTGAACGAAGCCGCCTGGATTGCCATAACACAATCCAGCCTTCCTTCAGCGTATCCCATCGGGAAGGCGCGTTCGCTTCACTGCCGTCTGCCGAGGCGCGACCCGTGCGTACATCCCATAAGCTCCTTCTATTCGGCTCTGTCGGATCTTCGATCAGCAGCGTTACCGCCATCGCCACGCCGTAACCGGCAGCGACAGCCAGCAGAATCGGAAACGAGCCAAACGCTGCCACTAGAATACCACTGACTGCCCACCCGGCGAACTGAATGACTTGATCCGATGTGGCGACCATCGCATTCGCCCTCAATAGGGCATCATCATGAACCAACCGGGGAATCAAGGCGTTGCGCGCAGGCGAAGTCCAGCCATCGAGAAACGAGATGAACAGAATAAGCACATACACAGGCAGCAAGGCCTCTCCTTCCACCATTGGGGATAAGTAGAAAGCCATTATGCCAAATAGGAGAAACTGTCCCAGTTGAGAGACGGTTAGCAGGAATGGCAGCCTGTATCGGACAAGCATCAGCGGAGCTGCCAGCCCGCTTAGAAATTGAGCAGCGACCCGAAGAAACGGCACCAGTGTCGCAAAAATAATAGAGCCTGTCTTTTCCAGTACAAGCGTGGTGAGCGCAACCATATAAAGAACATCTACAATGTTAGACAAGGATTGCGAGCCCCATAAATAATAGAATGAACGTTTAACCATCACTTTTAATCTCCATCTACTTTGTTCTTGAATGTTTGTATATGAGTGTTAAAGTGATCCATCAAATGGGACCCATACAACTCATGCTCCTCTCCCAAACTAGTCAAACCAAAAACCAGGTAGAATCTATTATAATGTATTATTCATATTTTTAAAGTAAAATATTTAAAAAGTAATTTCCTCTTTTCTTTTCAACCAGGAGATATTCGTTTCTGCTGTATTTATTTGCTCGTTAACGACACGGTGTTAGACCTTGCAATTCGATTCACGGAGGTTTTTCGTGAAGATTTCATTTCGAAAACGTCCAGGCTTAGCAACGGTTAATTCTCTATTGAACCGGGGCAAGTCCTAAGAAAAACAAACAACGGCAGTCCATGACTTGAACCAAGCCATGGATTGCCGCTGCTATGTTCCACCTATCTGCAATCGATTATCTTGTGTATTCTTCAATGCTCCTCTGATCCGTTACCGATCTTGCCTTGCTTACATCTTTATAATGATTGACACTATTCTTCAACTGAACGGTTGTGGCCCACACCATCAAGACAAACAAAAGCACACTCAATAAACCAAATGCATAGAAGAAATAATTGTAATAAAAAAACCATACAACCGCAGCTACTATCAGAAGCATCAGAATCCAGAAGGTCCACCGTATAGCTTTTCTCAATCCTATCCCCTCCAGTAATGGATTTCCATTATTTCTCTATTTGCTGCTATTATTATAGCATATTTTCAAATCAGCAAATATTTGATTCCTATGATGCTTCATATGCTCTTCGTAATCAATGATAATCCAATCCAAGGTTTCGATACTCTGTTTGGCAAAAATCAAGGTATCCATCTTATTAGGCAACGCCTAATTTAGTTAGGTATTGCCTAATAGTAAATCGATATTCATGAATTAATGAGGTGAAATGATGCTTACATGGATGCTGCGACATGTCATGGCTGCCAGAGGAATATGGACGGGTGCGGACTTAGCAAGACAATTAGCCGAAAAGGCGAATTACCGTCTATCCCCTGCTTCCATCAGCGCTTTATTAACTCAACAGCCCAAGCAAATGAAAGCCGAGACACTTGATGCGCTATGCATTTCTTTGGAGTGTACACCAAATGATTTGTGGGTATATACCCCTCCATGGAAAGAGAAAGGAGCATAAGCATGTCTGAAAAAAGCATTTTGCCTTTTGGAGATCCGATTCTGCGGAAGAATGCCAAGCCAGTTGCCGAACTGAATTCGAAAACGTTAAAGCTTCTCGATGATATGGCGGAAACCTTATACGCCCGCGAAGGCCGCGCAGGTCTTGCCGCGCCCCAGATCGGCATTCTGAGAAGATTGATTGTGATGGATTGCGGGGACGGGCTGATTGAACTAATTAATCCAGAGATCTTAGAACTGAGCGGCGAACAATTGGGCACAGAAGCCTGTTTGTCCTTTCCAGGTTACTTGGGTTATGTGATGAGAGCTCACTACATCAAGCTAAGCACGTTGAATAGGCAGGGCAAAAGAGTCATTCTTGAAGCAGAAGGTTACCTTGCCCGCTGCATGCAGCATGAGATCGATCATCTGAATGGTGTATTGTTTGTCGATCATGTTCGCGAGAAGTGGCTGTATCACGAGCAAACCCAACAGCGTATCGATGTGCTTCAAGTGATTCGATTGACGAATCAAGGCATTTAAAGGTTGAAGCTTCTGACTTCCTGGATTAAAAACCGATTCTCTTCTTCGCTTATGGCATCGGCACATAATTTGCGGGCAGCGATGACAGGCAACCATGGCACAATCTCAGCATGCCCGATGCCAGAGAGCCCCTTATATTCCGCGACAAAGCTCAGAATGGTGGATTCACGTTTAGCATCCAACACCTGATTGAATAGTTCGGGCAGATGTGAAGGCAGAATGGTATATCGAATCATGAGAATATATTCCGCTAAGTCAGCCTCCGGGTTGCCAATGGATGCATTGTTCCAATCGATCAGAAATGCATCGTGCTCGCGCAGCAAGATATTGCCCGGATTCGGATCGCCATGGCAGAGCTGCTCTTTTTCAGGCAAACGGTTCATATGATCAATAACGGCGTCATGTTCCTTTTCAGTCAAATAAGCTGTAGAGCGGATGTCGTACTCCAGGCTCTCCCGCTGGCGCGGCAGCCCTTCCGCCGATTGCTGATGGACCTGGAACAAGAGATTGGCTGTCAGGGCAGCTCCAAGATCATCTCTCGTCCCACTAAATGCCTGCAGGGCAGATGCTGCACGGTCGACAAAACGCTTCATCAGCGATTCTCCCTTTATATGTTCAAATACGATGCCTGGACGGCCATCCGTATGGATAAGCTCATAAGCATCAGGCACCGGAAGTCCGCAGCTCTTCGCAATACGGCTGTGATTCAACTCTCTTCGCAGAGCCCATTCGTTCGTATTGGGCTTAGCCAACTTCACAATCTTGCCCTCTCCCCACTCGAACACTTCTGCACATCCACCTTCCGCAAGCTTTTGACCGAGTAGAACCGTCATCTCATTCGCTCCTTTTCATGCTAATAAATGAGTCCTTCTTTCATCAGCAGCATCTCGTACATTTCCCGTATCATTTCTGTAGCCTGGTCCATATCCAGCTCCAGCGTACGCGTGTTGAGCAGCGTCCCGATCCCAATCAGATAGATCATCAGCTTGAGAAAAATCCGCTTGATCTGCTCGTCGGATACAGCGTTCAGCCGCTTGCTGTAGCGCATATAGCGGGTTGTCAGCTCTTCACCAAGAAATTCATCCGTCTGCGGATTATACGTTTTGTAGCCGCTTAGGTATAGGGTTCGGAACAGATACTTCTCTTCCTGGGCAAAGTAGAGAAAGCCGATCGTCACATTCAGTGCCGGAGAATTGTCAGGATCCTGATGAGCAAGCATCGCTCCGCGCGCAAAAGAACTGGATACAAGATTAATGGAATCAAATCCTGCAACTCTTTTGCTGCCCGCAACGTCTTGATGTCATCATAACCAAATTCAGGAAAATTCTTTCGAATGTGAGAGGGTGTTTTTTGATGAAAACAGGTTCACTTGCAGCTTTCTGGCGACCCATCGCCAAGCTGCTCCTTGCATCATCGCTGATCATCGGTGTTATGGTTGTTGTCCCCACTTCATCTGTCCATACCGCTGCGGCAACCGTGAAGCTGACTAACAGTGAACAAGCCATTAAGCGAGCCAAAGAGTTGAATTTGCTGCCGGAAGGAGCGACTGTCACCAGCAGCCTTGACCTGAACAAAGAGTTTTGGGAAATTGAGTATAAATTGCATAACCAACGAGGCGAGATCTGGCTTAGCAATGAAACTGGCGAACTTCTTAAGTTTTATGAAAGCAATCTCGACATCATCGGTGAAGGCAAGATGAAGGTAACAAAAGAACAAGCAGTACAGGTCGCAGAAGCGTTCATCCAACAGCTTCCTTGGAAGTTGGAAGACACTTGGATATACAATCCATATCCGATTTCGGAGTATGATAAAGAGAAATATGGCGATCGCATCCGGTTCGACCGTGCACACAACGGTATTCGATTTGAAGGTAATTTTATTGACGTATCGGTTAATGTCCTAACCGGAACTGTAACAAGTTACACCGCTTATTGGGGCAAAGAAACATTTGAGACTGAAAGCTCCATCATGTCTTATCAGGCTGCAGCCATGAAAATGTATCATGAAGCAACGCCCTATTGGCATTGGAATGAGAATACTTTGCCAAAGAAACTGACTTATTCCCTCCATGATTATTACTTATTGAATCAAGCCGGACAATTCCCGGAAGCTCTGAACAGAGAGATGCCCGTGTTCACTGACAAGCTAAAGCCGCAATACCCGCTTGAACTGGCTAAGCTCCGCTTACTTTCTAATTATGAGCTAGAGCTGAATTACATCAATAGCGGAACCGGAGATCTTATAAAACCCTATTATCAATTGCGAATCAAACCCGGGGTTCCGCTATTCTTCCAAGGAGATCGTCCCTCCATCGATGCCAATACTGGTCAATGGCTCGACTTAATAAACATCCCCGTCATTGAACCGTTCCCGCCCGCCAGCGAATGGCTGATCGATGCAGCTGTTCCACCCCAAAGCATCAAATACAAGGCCGCCGTCGTATGGAACAATGAGCTGCTGGAGCTGGAGAATGAACCTCTGGTTCATCAGGGCTCAACATTGCTTCCATTTCGGGAGCTGCTGGAGGCGATGGGTGCCAAGGTAGGCTGGGATTCCAGAACTCGTGTTGTAACGGCTAGCAAGCAAGGCACAACGATCGAAATCCCACTTTACCACGATACCATCTATATTAATGGCAAAGCTCAAAAATCTGTTCCAGCGGTCATAAGCAAAGGCCGGACGTATATCCCTGCGCGGGTGGTGCTCGAAGCCTTTGGCGCCAAGGTAAGCTGGAACGCCGAATCACGGCTCGTCCTAGTTTCGACGAAGGATGACGTGCCTGTTCTGACCGCGCTGGAGCTCAAGCAACTGCGTTTTCAAGCTTATATCCATTGGCTGGAAGGCTCGTTGCAAAAGTAAAAAAGAGAAGCCGGGACATCATTCCCGGCTTCTCCTCGATTACGCCTCTCCTCGATCGTACATCCGCTCATCCTGCAAGCGAATCAGCACTTTACCAAAACGTCCGCCCTGCCGGACCGCAACCTTTCCCGTTGGGTACGCCTGCTTCAGATAATCCGCGATAAGCTCCTGATTGCGTTCGTCTGCCGGCAAACCGAGCTTGGGCAGCCGCTTCAGCATTTCCTGCAGAGCCGCCTCATGAGTCAGCTCGGATTCCTTCTCTTCTCTTGTAATGAGCGTCTCATAGGAGTAGCCTTTGAGATATAGCAGATGAAGCAAATACCCCATCTCCAGCGGCTTCGATTTGAAAGGCATACCGGTCAGAACCGGCCACATTTCGCGGATTAAGCTGTTCTCTGGAATACTCACCGGCATACTGATATAACAGAATTGCTTTGCGCTATGGAGCAGCTTCTCCACGCTCTCCCAATCGACGATAACCGGGCACATTGAGGCAAAAACAAGGTCAAACGCCTTGGTCCAGCCTCTATCCTGCACATCGATGTCTTCAAAAGGCTCGGGGATGATCTCCACCATATTCTCCATGAAGGCTGCTGTGTTTTCCTTCAATAGTTCAACTTGAGGGAGCGAAGACTCGATTGCCGTTACCTGCGCTCCCCGCTCCAGGAAAGGTACCGTGAACACGCCAGAAGCGGCTCCAACATCAAGCACAGCGGCATTCTTCAACTGAAAGCCCTGACCCTCAATCCAGCTCAAAATTCGCGCGCTTCTTTTTCTTCCCTCTTCATTGAACGACTGCTCGTTGAACGTTTTGGCTTTTGGATCAAAGGCTTTGGCAGGATCGACTCCAGCCTTCCTCATTGTATTAACCATTGTATCGCCGCGAGACTTCCATTCCTTCTCCCATAGAGCTTCATCAAAAAGATGGTTCATTACGATTCCCTCCATATATGCTGACAGATCATGTTCAACATCTGTATTTATCACCCGTTCTTCAACCAAGCCTCGGTATTCAGTTCATTGTTTAAGGCTGCTGCTGCGGCCGATCCATTAGCGGCGGCAATGATCTTCTGATGCATGCGCGAGGTCATATCCCCTGCGCTGAATATACCTGGAACACTCGTCTTTCCAAAGGCATCCACTTTGACGTGTCCCTCTTCTGATAGTTGGCACCCGATAGCGTGTGGCAAGTCCGATCCCATGACCAAGTCCGGCTTGAAGAATATGCCTCTGCACGGAATAGATGTCCCGTCTTCAAGAACAACCTCTCGAACAATTCCGTCATCGGAGTGAATATGCCGGATTGGAGAGTCGTATAGCGGCACTCTGCGTTGAAGCGTCTCGCGTTCGGAATCCGTCAGCCCGTCAGGACCGTTCGTGCAAAATGTGATGCGATCCGACCAACCCGAAATAACGGGAGCGAAATGGATGAGCTCCGGTCCGCTGTTGATGATGACGAGCGGCTCATCCCGCAGCTCCCACCCATCGCAATACGGGCATACAAATGCGCTTCTGCCATAGACCTCCGCAAGTCCGGGAATAGGAAGCGGACGATCCTTCATGCCAACGGCAAACAGTACCTTTTTGCTCTCCAGTTGTATCCCTTGCGAAGTCGTGATCTGAAAGTGTCCGTCTGACCCTGTGATCGACTCTGCTGTATCGTCAACAAACGATACGGAGGGATAGACGCTAATTTCCTCCTTTGCGATTCTTCGAAATTCACTCGGGCTTATTCCGTCGCGTGTGAGAAAGCCATGGCCTGCGTGAGTCACCGCATTGCGTGGGCGTCCTTCATCAATGACTGCTACATGCTTTCGTGCCCTGCCCAGTACAAGAGCTGCGCTCAAGCCTCCCGGTCCGCCGCCAATAATTACTACATCAAAGTTCTTTTTGTTCACTGTCATTATATAGACACCTCCACGGATCTTTAATATCCATAATTAATGTGCAAGAAGCGAATCACTTCTTGGTATGATCTTGATTGCATTGATTTGTATACCTGTCTAACACGGTCTGAATCGTGTGCTCCCTCAAGTATTGATGCAGTTGCTCCTCCGCAGTTATCATCACTTGTTCAATCAGACATCCGTTTCCCTTTGGAGGACATGGCTCATCATCTTCTGGGCTTTCCTCTTCAGCTAAGAGCTGATGCTGCTTGGACCTCGAGTTCGAGCACTCGAACATGTGCTGCCTGCCTTCAATTACCTGAATGACATCAAGAAACGAGATTTGATCCGGCTGGCGTGCAAGCTCGTAGCCGCCATTCACTCCCGGTACAGCCCTTACAATCCCGTCTTGTCTCAGCTTGGACATGATTTTGGACAGATAGCTTTCAGATACGCCTAATGTTCCTGAAAGTTCCTTAATGCCGACGTTTTGTTGACGTTCCGAGTGTGCCAGATGCATCAGAGCATGCAAGGCGTAATCTGTACTTTTTGAATACTGCATGGCTCCTCCTTCCTTCCTCTTATAATTATCGACCTATAATATCCACAATAACCGATATCCTTTTCTTTTGCAACATCTTTTTTTAACTAAAAGAGCCTGTATACAGAACTCATTCCGCTAAGATGCGCTGTCCATTCTCAAAGATACATCCGTTATTAGCTCCTTTAATTGAGCATTTTCATATAAGACAATACATGCTCCTTCACAATCTCCTTCTCTTCATCGGACATGTCTTTCATTCTGAATTGTTCATACCCCTCTTCAGGAATAAAGATCGTCGATGGTTCTTGAAGCTCCTTCTTATGGCTGAAGCCGCCGTCAGTAATCGAAATATCAGACTTGTGGCTTCGCGAATGCGAAACCTCGCTTTTTATAAAGTTGCCATCCGAGTCGTAATAATCCTCGATCATTTTTACATCCGTTCTCAACAGGTTCTTGCTTTCTTCCGACGTCGTAATCGCATTTGCTTTAATATGACCCGTTACTTCATAATCGCCTTCTTCGTTTACTTCCATCGACTCGTGAACAAAAACCTCGATATGTCTAACCACATCCATGCTGCCGCATGAGCTCATCAGAGCCATGATCAACCCTAACACTATGAGCTTAATGCCCAATAACCTGGAATAGCGCATCCCGTTCCCCCTCAAGCGTGGCTATGATACGTATACATAACCTAGACGCTTGAAAAGGGAAGCTAGTTGCATCCTTATTCCAATCCACAATCAATGAATCAAGCCGCTCTCCCTCGCTTTCTCGACCATTTTGGCGGAGTAGCGGTTGATCCATTTTTTAAGTGCAAGTCCGAGCAGAAGCGCCACACCGGCAAACACAGCCAAAACCAGCAAATCACGCAAAACGATATCCCACAGAATACCACCGACCGCCTCACGCATCATGCTGATGGCATAGGTGAATGGCAAAAACGGATGAATCGCTTGAAAGAACGGCGGCGTTACCTGAATCGGGAACGTCCCTCCTGAACCTGCCAGCTGGAGCACTAGCAGGACGATCGCCATCGCCTTGCCTACATTGCCGAATATCGATACAAGCGTATACACAATGAGCATAAAGATGCTGCTTAGCAAAATGCCGAACAGCACAAACCAGACGGGATCGGCTACATAAGCCTTAAGCAGCCAGATATCTCCCAATGTCACAAGAAGGGATTGAACAATCGCGATCGTCAGAAAGGTCAGGTAACGGCCCAAGTAAACCTGATAGCTGCGATAAGCATGCACGGCATCGTGAACGTCCACCGTCAGCAGCGAGACAAGCAGCAACGCCCCGACCCATAGGGACAGCGTGGTGAAGAAAGGCGACATAGCCGACCCGTAATTCGGGATCGGGAACAGACGGTTCTCCTTTAACACGACCGGCTCTGCAAAGAAAGCTCCTTCGCGCTCGGCATCGTTCTTAAGCAAGTCGATCAGCTCATCCAAATTCCCTTCCTTCTCCAAGCTCCGAATTCGGCTTGCAACCTCCCTCAGCTTTTGCTCAGCCCCCGGCAAATTGGCTTGAATTTTCTTAAGCTCCCGGCTGCCTGTCTCCAGCCCCTTTGCTGCATCGCCTACGATTTTCGAGACCGAGGGCAAAGCCTTGTTCGCTTCCGCTAGTACCGCACCGGCTCTTTCTGCGGATTGCTTCGCTTTCTGGGCCGCTTGCTGAATCGCAGGCATGAACTCGCTGTCATAACGGCCCAGCACATCCGTGAGAGCTGCTGTCGCTTTCTTTGATAAGGCGCTTAAGCTGTCTACAAGCGACTCCGCAGGCTTCTCGCCTCGCTCGATGGCTGTGTGAATTTGCTGAACAAGGTTCAACTGCTGCTGAAACCGGTTTTTCACGCCTTGCAGGTCGGCAATAGCGGGTGCCAACAGCTTGCCTTCCGCCAGCTTGTTCAGCCGTTCAAGTAATCGGATTAACCCGTCTGTAACCGTAACTGCGCTCGATAGGCGTCTACCTGCTAGTTCAAGCTGAGCTTGAACGACTTCCGGTTCAATGGATGAATCCTGCAGGATGGCCGTTAGCTCCTCCATGGCATGAGCAGACTGAAGCAGCAGCTGCAGATCCTGCTTGATGATTGGTCCTGCTTGATCGAGGGCTGAACCGCTCTCATCCAAAAATTCGCCGAGCTGCTTTGTGAAAGCCTCTCCGTCCTCTGCAAGACGGGCAGCCTTCGGCAGCTCTGATTGTACGGTGCTGGCGATTTTCCTTGACTTTTCAATATCCGTGGCCGCAGTGGCTACCGCCTCGTTAATCGCCGGAATGAGCGATTCTAATTGGAATACGGCGCCACGCACACGCTCAATCGCCGGCTGATTCTCCTCCAGCTCGATACCGATCTGGGCAAAGATGCGGAAGATCGTTTCATTCGCCGTCTTCACAAAGCTGGCACGCACTTGCTCTACGATACCGCTTGCCCCTTTCTCGGCAATCTTGGGCGATACTGCATTAATCTTTTCGTTCACGGCAAAGTCCAGCTCGGCTTGCTGAAGATGATCGCTGAGCACCGTCGCCATTTTGGCGGAGAAGTCCGACGGAATCGTAATACTGGCGTAATAGTCGCCATGCATCACGCCTTTCATTGCCTTGCTCTCCTCAACAAACACCCAGCCAATTTGCTTGTTCTCCTTTAAAGAAGCTACAATCTCATCCCCGGCATGTATAGGCAGATCGCGAAGAACGGCTCCCTCGTCTTTGTTCACAACCGCAATCGCAAGTGAATGCGTCTGGCCGTACGGGTCCCAGGATGCTTTGATATTGAACCATGCGTATAGGGAAGGCAGAAACGCAAGACCGAGAATAATAACAGTTGCAGCAAGGTTACGGAAGATACCACGAATATCCTTCGTGTAGATAGACCAGATTTGCCCCAAATTTACCCACTCCTAGAAAATGCTTGTCTTAGTATTACTGGATGGTGGCAAATCTACACATCGTCACTTCTTATTGGGCAGCTGGAAAAAAAGACAGCAGCTAAAGCGGTTACGCTTTAGCTGCTGTCTTTAATCCCAATCCATATAGAACGTCGCCTTAAGCAAGCCCTCGTTGCAAGCTGGACAGCTTAGCTGGATAGGGACGTTGTGCCGCTTTAGATCAGGATCATGAACAAACGAGGCAATCGACTGTAGTGACAGATACGAAAAACCTAAGCCTACAAAAATAGGATTGTGGTATTGGCAGGTATCGCATTCCAATTTGAATGCTTCCCCAGTTCCTCCTGATCATTTTAGCGTGAGACCGTATGTGGATCTATACTACTAGTACGATACCATAGATTCGACAATCAAGTACGTATTAAACATCTTTACATTATCTTAAATTAGACAATCTATATAATCACTTGCTTATATAATCAGTTGATTATATATTTAGTGGAGCGTGCTAGACTTATGCAACAAAAGGAGGCTATACGTGCGTATAACTATGGATCAGCTTGTAGACACAATGAAGCTGCTCGCAGATCATTCAAGATTAACCATCCTCTCCTTATTGAGAGAGCGGGAACTATGTGTTTGCGATATAGCCGAATTGCTGGACACCACTCAGCCAAATGTCAGCCAGCATCTTAGAAAATTGAAGAATGGCGGACTGGTGGTTGAAAGCCGCAAAGCTCAATGGATCTATTACTCGTTGAATATGGAGGGTAAAGATTACTTGCATGGGCTCCTTCAATCCTTGCCTTCAATGGCGTACAAGTTGGATCTATTAAGCAAAGACAATAAGCGTTGTCATTAGTCAGGAGGAACAAACGAACTTGATGCCCGTACTCGCTTCAGTAATCTTCATCATCACATTAGCATTGGTTATCTGGCAGCCGAAGGGACTGAATATTGGCTATTCAGCCGTCGGAGGTGCATTGCTCACTTTATTCGTTGGCGTTGTGAATTTCCAGGATGTCATGGATGTGGCGTCCATTGTCTGGAATGCAACACTAGCGTTCGTAGCGGTTATTCTAATCTCTCTGATCTTAGACGAAATCGGGTTCTTCGAATGGTCAGCCCTGCATATGGCACGATTTGCAAGAGGCAACGGCTATCTGATGTTTACTTATGTGGTCCTTCTGGGAGCGGCGGTTGCAGCATTCTTTGCCAATGACGGTGCTGCTCTGATTCTAACCCCTATCGTTCTTGCCATGGTTAGAGCCTTGAAGTTCGATGATCGGATGATCCTTCCATTTATAATGGCGAGTGGATTTATATCTGATACAGCTTCTCTGCCGTTTGTCGTCAGCAACTTAGTTAACATTGTATCATCTGATTTTTTCGCCATCGGATTTGTTGAATACGCTTCTCGAATGATGGTCCCTACTATGTTTTCCGTTGGAGCAAGCTTACTCGTTCTGTTCCTATTATTCCGCAAAAGCATACCAAAAAGTTATGACCTGACTCAGTTAAGGCAACCAAAAGAAGCGATTAAAGACCCTCGCATGTTTAAGCTTTCATGGTTCATCTTAGCCATACTTTTAATCGCTTACCTTCTTAGTGAATTTGTTCATATTCCGGTTTCCATTGTGGCAGGTGCTGCAGCCATCCTCTTTATAGTTGCTTCCCGCAAGAGTACAGCAATTAAAACCGGCTCTATTATCAAAGGCGCTCCATGGTCGGTCGTTATGTTCTCCATGGGCATGTATGTCGTGGTCTACGGACTACGTAACGCGGGACTGACCGATCAGTTGGGCAAGGTATTTCAATGGACCGCGGATCAAGGATTATTCATGGCTGCCATGGGAACGGGATTTATCGCAGCCCTTCTCTCCTCTGTTATGAATAACATGCCTACCGTCATGATAGATGCGCTGGCGATTCAAGGAACGGATACGACAGGTATCCTTCGCGAAGCACTCATCTACGCGAATGTGATCGGCTCAGACCTTGGTCCAAAAATGACGCCAATCGGATCACTCGCTACCTTGCTTTGGCTCCATGTTCTCTCGAAAAAAGGGGTAAAAATCACCTGGGGATACTACTTTAAAACAGGTATCGTCTTAACTCTTCCTGTTTTATTTATGACACTGGCCGGACTCTACCTGTGGCTGAGCTGGATCCAATAACAATAAAAGGAGCGTCATTAGGATGGAAAAGAAACTCGTATACTTCTTATGTACAGGAAACTCTTGCAGAAGCCAAATCGCCGATGGTTTTTTGAAGGCTCTCGGCAGTGATCACTATGAGGTGAAAAGCGCGGGGCTTGAGGCTCACGGTTTGAATCCTAGAGCTGTACAGGTTATGAAAGAAGCCGGTGTCGACATTAGCAACCACTCGTCGGATGTAATTGACCCTGAAGTGCTGAATCGCGCTCAATATGTGATCACACTTTGCGGCCATGCTGATGAACACTGTCCAGTTATCTCCAATCCGAATGTCGCCAAGTGGCATTGGGGATTTGATGATCCTGCCAAGGCAACTGGTACTGACGAAGAGATTATGAAGCAATTCCGGAATGTCCGGGATGCCATTAAGAATCGGATTGAAACGTTCTTGGAAGAGGGATAATCTCATACGAAACGAAATGACCAGTCGTCGATGGTTTACTGACGACTGGTTTTTTCAACTAGATTGATGTTTCAATCCTTAACGCTCAAGATCGGGCTCCGCGAGATTAATCGGTGTAAGTCAATGTACCTTTCACAGTAGCGCCTGTATTCGTATATTCATCCACATAGCTGACGACGACATGATACTCTTTGCCCCCGGCAAGATAGACGTCATTCGTTTTTGTTTTATTGGCTGTATCCACCACTTCCGTTACAACGGTTGTCGTCCCCTGCATGACCACACACATTCCTGCCACCGCAGATCCGCTGCCCGTGCAAGTGAGTTTAGCATATTTATGTCCCCCCGTAATCTTGGACCCGCTCTTGGTCATGGGTGAAGATCCACCAGTCACCGTTGCGGTAGAGGTGTGTGTAGCCGCAAAAACGTAAGTAAATGAAGCCAATAACATAACTGCGCTTAATAAGGTGACAACCCATTTTTTGTTCATTCCTAATCCCTCCCAAATTTAGTAACAACAGTTTGTATCCTATGATCATTCCCTTTGTTTTAGACCCTGCTACTGGCTGTCGGGCAGATCTCAGCAATAACAAACAGCAGCCGATCTTTAAGATGGCTGCTGTTTGTTGTTTTCCATGCCTATTTTCTAGAAGCTTATTATGACCCTGTGAACAAAATATTGATATCCTCGTTGCCGTTTTTCGTCTTCCATCCGTTGAAGCCTGCTGCGTCGGTAATGCCCGCTTTGAACCCGAGTTCATATACCTTGCCTGAGGTTAATTCCTTGGACAGCTTCAGCGTTACTTCGGTGACGACAGCGTTCGTGTTGTTCAGGTCGTCGCCCGATATGGCAACGGCATCTCCGTCACGTTCCTTCAACGTGAAGGACTGTGCATTCACATTTTTCACGGGCTCGCTGAACAACACTTTTATGGTTGAACGGTTCAATACAACGACTTGCTTCGCGTAAGGAAGATCGTTAACCGTTACCGTTCCTGCAAACGTTGTTTCATTCGCGCCGTCCTGCGCAAGAAGCGAGGTTACCCCCGTTACCCTTGCTGTATAGACATGACCTGCTTGGAACAAGTTCGGGTTCGGATCATTTCCGGTACGGAATTGGACAGTCACCACACGATTCGTCCCGGCCTTGCGTACAGCATATTTGCTCCATCCGTTATTATTGATGTTGCTGCCATTATCCTTCAGAATGGCTGCCCCTAACGAGCTAACATCTGCGTCGCTGATATCTCTGTCAAATGAGATCTCGATCGTGTTCTCGTTAATTGCCGCAATGCTCTGAAGCTTAACCGGCAGTACAGGATTGGATATGCCGCCAAATAGAAGCCCTGTTTTCGTATCCATCACATTGCCTGCCAGATCGGGAATGCCGGATACGGTTAGGCTGTAAACGGTTTTGTCCTTTTGGGCGGAGGTCCGAAGCGTAACCGTGCGTCCCTCGGTGTCCAGACTTGCGGATACAATCGACAGGCCGCTAATGCTGTAACGTCCCGTCTGTACAGCAACATCTTTTTTCACCGGCTCGCTGAATTTAATGGTCAAGGACGCATCTGTATTGACCCTGAATTCCGATTCTACGATAGTCGGCTTAGTCCCATCATCATTGCCAACGACCGACAAATCTGAGCGGGTATTCATCGTATTGCCGGCGAGATCCTTGATGTTCTTAACGGTCAGCCAGTACTTGGTATTGTTCGTCTGGCTTGAAGTGGTCAGCGTCACCTGTCTCTTATCTGATGACAGCTGCAGAGATGTAATTCTGAGCCCACCGGAGAAGGAGTAGTTATTGGTATTCGTCGCAGAGGCTGAATCCACCTGCTCAGAGAAGGACAGGACATACACCCGAGCACCTAACCGTTCAAATCCGGTAATCGTCGGTTTCGTCGAATCTGACTTTGTAGAAGCAAAGGTCCATGACTTGCCGTCGATGGTGAGATAATGAGTGCGGTTCTCTGCCTGATAACCTGTTGTGAGCAGCACGGAATAACCGTCTCCTGCCACTGTTGCGTATGCGATTGCCACATTGTTGCCGCGATCATCGCGAAGCGAGAATCTGTTAGTATCCACCGAATCGATCCTTGTTTTCAGGTTGACTCGTACCAGTTGAATGTCTACCGCCTCTACCGATCTCACATCAAGCGCGGTATCCCAGCCAGAATATACCGCATAGGCCGCATCTACAAGCACAGCACGCGTAGCGTTGACGGTATAGTCATTCCGAGGTTCGATCCAGCCCTTGCTAAGTGCGGTTCCAACCGCTCCTTTGGCCCAGGCGGATACCTTGCCCGTAAACGAAATATTCGAGTTTGATGGAGTATTATTTACTTTCAGCAGGATGGCGGCCAGCTCCTCGACCTTCACCGGAGCAGTTGGCGCAAATTTGTTATTTCCTTTCCCGACCATTAGATTAGCACCTCGTACCGCTTGTATCGCCGTGTACGACCAGCGCGTCTTCAGCACATCCACGAAGCTTGGCGTGGAATTGGATTGAGGCAATTCAAGCAGCTTATAGAGCACCGTAGCGAATTGTTCACGCGACATGGACTCATTGAGTCGGGATGATCCGTCCTCGAACCCGGTCATAATTCCTTTCTGCTTCAATACCTGGAATTTCTCCTCCGTCGTGAGCGACGACGCTCCCGCGTCCGGAATAGCCAATCCGAGCAGTAATGTTAATGCAAGCATTGCAAGAGCGATTTTCCTCATAATTGCAGTCCTCCCATGTTTTTTTGCTGGAACGTCTATTTTTCCGTAACGGGATGCGAGCCAGCGAATATCTCTTTAACGACATGACTGAGGAAAATGTTTCTGTCGAAGTCTGTCTCATGCAAAACTAGTCAAAATTCGAGCGAATTTTTAAAAAAAACGATTTCCTAAAGGAAATCGCTCGCGCACTTTTTTAGGGTTGCTGGGTATGATGAGCCACGCACACTTCAATCCTGCTGGGCCGCCTTGTTCTCCCAGTTAAGCTGCGCCTGGAAGCGGTAACGCTTCAGCTCTGCCGGGGATAACTGCGGCAGCGAATCTTCGGTTGTGACCAGGATGAATCTGGCATCCCGATCCCAGTTAACCTTTGCTCCGAATGCCTCGAGCACGATCCGGGCCGGTATATACGTGCGTCCCTTTTTCAAACGAGCAGGTTCTTCCAGTTTAATGGCTTTGCCATTCATATAGGCCGTTTCGGAATCCACTGTCAGCACAATTGTGGTGCCTCCCTTGCTGGCGGAAACTTTCCGTGCTTCGGAATCCCACTTGATCTTGGCGTCCAGCTTCTCCAGCAGCTCACGGAATGGAACAAGCGTATGGCTCTTTTGTATAAATGGCTCGTTCTCCAGGCGAAGCAGCTCATTATTCCATACCATTGCGGCATCATACCCGATTTTATCTATCGGCGCAGCATGGATTAGCCAATCTCCGGCGGGAGGAAACGTCGTCTCGATCGGTTCGTTCAAGAAATTAAGCCATTTCCCCGAATGGGCGTCAATCGTCGGATGCCAGCCGTCCATGAAATACGTGATTTCCGGTTTGAGTCTAAGCCGGTAAGCAAGCTTGCCATCTATATATTCCAGGTTGAGATCATACATGCTTAGCAGTCGTTTTTTTGCGGTCCAGCTGGAATAACCGGGTTTTATTTTCTCTTCAAAGGAAGGGTTCTCCCATTGATATTCCTTAGGAAACGTGCCGTCGATTGCCATGATGTATTGCTGGTTAAGCGCATACACCAGCTGCGGCTGCTCCGGATCCTTAATGCCTTGCCACATGAGAAAGGGCTCGATCTCATCGTAGAAGCGCGTACCTGCTTCATTCAGACTGATTGGCGTTGCCTCGCTTGCTAGTTCCGGTGTGTAAGTGCGCTCTTCCCAATCCACGTAGTAGGCGTTAACTTCACCGGTCCGGCGGTCTACCGTAACGCTTGCCCCATCCCATGCATCGCGGATCTCATCATGAGCACGATCAAAGCGGACACTATGGAATCGTTTGGAATCGAATTTCGTATTGTTTTCGGCGAGAGGATACGGATTGAACATCCAGCTATCCTCCAGCTTCCAGTCTTGCTGTTCGATAAACTCCATTGCGATCGTGTTTACTTCATTGATCGAATAGTTCAATTTGCTTTCATCATCAGGATTATCGCCAGGCTCGCCTCTAAAGCTCGATCTCAGGCTTACTGCATATTTAGCCACACGCCCATCCTTCGCATACAGGACAGCATGACCCGTGTGAAATGGGTTGCCTCCTTCATCCTTCTCATCCTTCTGGAAGGTGACGTACCACTTATCGTCGTTTTGCTTGACTGTGGCCCTTGCTCCTTTAGGAATGAGATTCAACGAATGGGCACGCTCAATCGCATCAGTTGCATTGTTTAGGTTGATATCTGCAATAGTGGCCGCATGCATCTCTGACGGCAAGACAGTTATGGTCGTACCGAAGGTAAGCGATGCTGCCAGAAGAAGCTTCACAGCTGATTGTTTCATATATTTCACCTGCTCCATCTATATATGATGATTATTGCTACTGTACTAAACGCAGCGGGTGAAAAAATGTTGCGCTTCATCCCTTCATGCTAATGACGACCTTACGCTACTTCTTTATTTGCAATTGACCCTTATCAATCAGAGCAAGCTCATCCTCAGTAAAATTGACAAGCTTATTCGTTGCGTTCTCCCCCTTTAGCTCAATCTTATATTTTTTCTTAATATAAGCATGCAGTTCCTTCATGTCGTCTTCTGTCAAATCAACCAGTTGCTTCTTCCCATCAATCTGGCCCAGAATGATGCCGATGACCTCACCGGCAAGCGAAGTATTCGGCTGAATACGCGCGCTGCCGTAGGCTGCAGCAGTGGCCCCTACATTTTTTCCGGCAACCAGTACATTGGAGTAGTCTTTCAATATAAACGATCTTAACGGCATGCCGTACTTATCCGGTTTTCCAAGCCCTCTGCCCCAAGGATCTGTTTTGATCCCTTGTATGTCTAGCGCATACCCGCCGATACTCACATTGTCCCCGAACATGGTTCCCGAAAACATATCTGTCGCCGAAATCACATAGTCCGTCTCATACCGGTCATAATCTCGAATATACAGATAGTCCGGGTATCCGTTGATCTCAGCATGCTCCCATCCGGGCAATTCCTTCTGCAAGTGAGGCAGTATTCGATCCGTCTCCGCCTTGCCTAACGCAACAGCTTCTTCAACCCGCTCCGGGTTGGACGGATCGACATCATAGATCAGCAATGCATTAATTAAAGCTTCGCCGTCTTTTTGATTCAAAATGTTCAGCCCGCGCAAAAAAATGTCATCCCGGCTTGAAGTGTATCTGCTGCCCACGTTGCCAAATCCCCACGTAAAGGTATTCGTTACATGAGTCGTTGAGCCGAATTGTTCCTCCCTGGAGGCTTGGTCCATTCCCATTACGGATTTTTGGAAGGTGTCCCAATCGACCCCTTTGAACTTCATGATGAGAGATGAGGCCATATATTCCTTTTTGTCCGCATTAAATATTGTTTCAACGCCCGGTATTCTATCCTTCGATAATTGACCGGACAAGTATGTAAAATCCGTGTTTTCCACCCAATACTTCGCTTCCACGGTCTTCTCTTCTCCAGCATTATTTGTATAAATCAACTTCTTCAAAGCTTGTTTGTCTGTGCCGCTTTGATCGGTTTCGATCGCTACAATTTCAATCCCGGATTCGATAGGTATGCCTGATAACAAGGTATCATAATACGCCTCAAAATCTTCGATTTTACGTATATTCCCTTTTTTGAACTCGGTGAATAAATGTTCAACCTTTCCCTGCAGAAGGGTTTTGTTAGCATCGTCCGTCGGCTCGTCCAAATATAACATCTGACCTTGCAGCAGCTGGCCGCCTGCTTTCTCTCTAGGATCCAGGATGACTACGGATAATCCTTCATCCTTGGCGGAACGAGCCAAATACGCCCCCTCAATCTCAGAACCGATAATAACAACATCGGGCTTGTCAATCATTACGGTTTGCTCCGGCTCATCTCCACCTGGTCTTACACATCCGCTAAGCATTAAGATTGCGAACAATAACACGAACCCTCTCAATTTCTCACTCCTTACATAAGTATTGAATTCAGCCTGCTTTCCCTATCCTATAACGTAACAATTACACGACAAGTTACATATTTTTCATTATTCAATCGTATTCTTCCAACAAAGAACGGATTGGCGATCCCCTAGCTCTCAGTCAATATCTTAAACATAAAAAAAGCAACAATGAGGGCAGAGAATAGGACATCATTCCGTCCTCTATGCCACTTCCAGTACAAAATGATAAAAAGCATCGCCATGCACTACATTCTCGCGAGTAGAGTCCATCCACCATACACCAAAGGAGTAATAATAGACGCCCTTTTCGATAGGAGCTTGAAAAGAATGATCCGCTACATGTAGCTCTGTGTGCTTCCCGTCTTCCTTCATTTGCAAAACGTTGAACTTATTGGGCAACGGCTTATAGTCCATTACAAATTCTACCTTAGCTCCATGAGATACTTTTACCGGCTCTTCACCTTTCAATTGCTCGTCTGCTCCAATTGTATCTACACATCTTGCTGTCCAGCAATAGCTGCCAAGCTTCGTCTCATGCAATTGGCCATCGACCCGTATATCCGCTTTTGGCGGCTCCTGACCTGTTAGTACACCAGCAGTGGACGCATCTTGGCCACAACCCGCCAGCAGAACCAGAATACAGATAAACACAACCATCCATTTTAGTCGAACGACGATACACCCTCTCTTGTTCAGCCTTGTATATTAACCGTCAAAATTCGGCTCTATTTCTTGACGTTAACGCACACCTAAGGGTTGCAGGACCTCACTTAAGGCTGAATCCTACAGAAAAAAAGCCGCGTACTTTCCTGCGGCTTCTTCCCCAACATGCTTTATAGCTCCGGCCAATGAAAGCCAGTCACTTTCTCGCTCCAGCTCCAGAAGCGGCTGGCTTGCTCTGCATCACCTGCGCGTGTCGTAACTGGCGCAAGCTTTTGCTTATAGTAGTACCCTCCGCTAGTCCGATGAATATCGGAAGATGTCGCCAGGTAGACTGCGGTAGCCGATCCTTGCTCTGGTGACAGAAAGAACGGACGGAGCACACGATGCACCAAAGTACCAAAGCCGGTGTTCCGGTTGACGCCAATATCCGTAGACACTGCGCCAGGATGAAGTGCATTGACCGTAATCGACGTACGCGCCAAACGGCGTGCCAGCTCTTTTGTAAACCAAATATTGGCCATCTTGGAGCGTCCGTAAGCTCCCCAAACCGTGAATCGCTTGGACAACTGCGGATCGTCATAATCCATTTGTCCGATTTTATGCGCGCCGGAGGACACAACGACAATCCGTCCTGCCTCGCTTTTCGCAAGCAAAGGAAGGAGTCGTCCCGTCAGAACAAAATGTCCCAGGTGGTTGACGCCAAGCTGCCGCTCGAAGCCATCCTCCGTTTCCTCTCTTCGAATCGTTACGACGCCTGCATTGTTGACGAGCACATCGATTCGCTCGCATGCTGCAGCCAACACTTCTGCCGTTGTCTTTATGCTGGCAAGTGAAGCCAGATCGCAATATATGAATTGTGCGTCTTCCCGTCCGCTGCGATCGTTCACATATCGGACAGCCTCCATTCCCTTCTCCCGGTTCCGTCCCATAAGGAAGACCTTCATTCCATGCTTCGCCGCGAGCAGCGCTGCCGTTTCCCTGCCCATTCCTCCGGTAGCTCCTGTCACAACAGCGATAAGCCTGTTATCAACATTCATTAGGTATCACTCCTCTCTAATTCCATAGTCATTCGCTTCAAATATTTTACGATTCAAACCGTATATTTATATCTAATACCATCCGAATTCTACCAATATTCCACTCCTAATCATTATTCCACACTATAAGGCCATTCTCAAACCACAATTAAAAGGCAGCCGGTCTTGTTGACCGCCTGCCATCTAATCCTTAGAGTCTCAAAACTCCGCCTTCCATTCTTCTGCTAAGATCGCGTAAAAATACTCATCCCACCATCCTCCACCCGTCTTGTAATGAGCAGGGATACACTTTCTAAAGTGAGCTTCCCTTCGCATTCCAATCTTCTCCATAATGCGATATGACGGAATATTCTCCGGCTGGCAAGTCGCGATGACGCGATGGGCGTTCAATACCACGAATGCATAGTTGACCACCGCTTTGGCAGCCTCGGTCGCAAACCCATTATTGTGATAATTCGGATGGAACACCCAGCCAATCTCATACGTATTCTCGCCATACCATTTATGAAAAACCATATGGCCGATCAGCACATCCCTCTCCTTTAGTCGGACGGCGAATTTCTCTGCATGCTCACCCATGTTCTGCTTCACAAAAGCCTTCGCATCCTGTTCCTGAAATATGCCGTCAGGCATATATTCCATCACATGACGGTCGGACGTATAGGCTAGAACAACACGCCAGTCTTCTAAACGAAACTTGCTAATGCTTAATCGCTCTGTATTCAAATCCATATTGATGACTCCCCCTATCCGTATTCATTCTAGCATTTGGGGGCGGTGAAGGATGATTATAGGAAAACTATCCCATCGATCGTATGACGCTAATTCGCTCCGCACAAATAAGTAAAGCGCATGCCATTGTCGGCATGCGCTCGGGCTGCAACAGGTATTTACTGTTGTTCAGCTGTTTCTACATATTTTTTGAATTGATCCAGGATCGCCTGCCACCCGGCTTGCTGCATCTCTACGGAATTGGTTGCTTCCGCTTCGAAGGTTTCAATGACCTTAGTGTCATTTCCTTCACGAGTGAACACAATCTTCACTTGTCTGCCATCGCCAAGCGTATAGGAGATACTCTCGTTGACATTCACTTCGTCATAGACGCCGCCAAAATCAAATCCGAAGCTGCCGTCCTTTGCTTCCATTCTGGAAACAAATTTACCGCCGGCTCTTAGATCATTTTCGGCGTAGGGCGTATGCCAGTCGTCCGAAGCCTTATTCCACTGCTTAATATGCTCCGGCTCTGTCCAATAGCTCCATATACGCTCGACTGAAGAAGGGACGATTGCTTCCACTGTTATTGTTACCGGACTATCTGCTCCCATTACATAACCTCCTAGATGGCTGAAGTAGACTGCTTTCCTACGACAATTATTATAGCATGAAGTTCGGCTGCTAGATTTCTTTTCAATTGCTTTTTATTATAAGTTCATAACAATCGTCAAACAGCCCTCGTCCTGCATTCAGATGAGGGCTGTATTCGATTTACTTGATTACGATCCATCCAGTGAATGATGACTGCACACGCGTTAGCTCCGTCATTTATACCGCTAGCGTCTTCTTCTCGACGAACTCTCCGTTTGTCACTTCCCACCAGGTCTCTTCCGTATCAATCTGATGAGCGAAGGTGCCTGTAACAATAATTTCGATCGGCTCGGCGCCCGGAGCGTTCGAGTTCAATAGAAGTTTACCCGTATAAGTGACATCGTATTTGGCCTTGTAGATGACTGCGCTAACCTCTACATTGACCTGAGGCGGGACATCAACCGTGCAAAGTTGTCTGAAGGTAGTCGACTGAAGCTCTGTCGTTCCGCCGCCTACGGAATGCGTTTCTGTTTTGATAATCGAGTTTTCGAAGGAATACTTCGTAGACTGCTCCATTTCGGCGATGAGTCCGGCTTTTAGCTTTAAGACAAATTCAACCTCCAGCCCAAATTTCAGCCCGACCTGTGTAGCATCCGTTCTCTGCCAGGTGCCGCTGACCGAATTGCTCTTTGTGCGGGTTGCCTCAAAGGTATGGATGACCTTCTGGTCGGACTCATTGTTGAAGTTGCTTCGGATCAAATATTGCGGAACCAGCTCTATCTCGCGGGATGGCGTGCTGACCAGATCCACCAGCTGCAGGTTGCTCATAATGGATCCCGAATTCAAGACATACGGGCGAAGATCATCCGGGAACTCCTCGGTCGGGGCCCACATAAAGAACCCGCTGCCTTGAATGTTCCAGGTGCTCTCGTTATCCTTCCAGATCTCGCTTGACATGATCTCGGAATGCCGCACCAATGCCTTGTGGACGCAGCGGAAATGCGGGTCCGGGTTGAATTTCGTTTCGTTCGTCCCATCGAAGATTGCAGCTACATCGCTAAGTGCGACGAAGTGCTCGCTGGATTGCGGTCGGTAGAGGCATAGCTGACCTTTCTTTAAAGGCCCATTTTCTTGCGGCGGGAATAGCCGCTTCCAGCTCGTCGGTGGCTGCAAGACCTCGCTCATCCCCGCATTGCGCACAACCAGGGGAGCTGCCGACAACCCTAACAGATCCTCCTTTGTCGGCATTTTGTCCGTCTGATTGATACAGACGTGGCCGATCCGGTATTCATCGGCTTGGAGACGCGGTCTCCAGTAATAGGCATCGTAGTACTCCTTAATTAATTCGAGCTGGTACTGCTCACGCAAGGTGATGAACTCAACGGGCGTCTGGCTTTCATTTGCGGCTTGCTGTTCGACTAACATCAGCTTTCCTCCTTGTTATTCCACCGAATTTATTCGCATAACATGGTCGTTGTTCATCTGAGTTAGCGGACAGGCCATTCCATATCTGCAAGCTCTACTTTAAAGGATGATCAATCTCGGATGAACTCCCCGAACGGGGAGGTTTGAACAAAAAATTTAGGGGGGCATAACGTGGGGCATCTTATTAGCAGCTTGGGGTTACTCCAAAGTGGCGTTTGCCCGGTTAAGCCATTGATTGGCGAGCTGAACAGCCTGCACCCGGTTATGCGCGCCCAGCTTTCTATATATATTCTTCAAATGAAACTTTACTGTTTCAGTTGTAATGTTCAGCTTATGAGCGATTTCCTTGTTCAACAACCCGTCCTTGATCAATTGCAATACCTTTATTTCTTGCCCGGTCAGTACACCCTTTAGCCAAGCTTCGTCTTGCTTGGAGCTATGAAGTGCATGCAGGAGCTGCTTGATATAAGCCAGTGTGACCTGAGGCAGCTTGCCGTCCAGCTGCTTCTTTAAGTATAAAGACAGTAGCTCGGCCATCACTGGACCTTCGTCTGCAAAACTGCGAATATATCGCCCAGATTCGGCCAATTGCAGCGCGGTGCCTAATTTGACCAAAGCGGTCTCTGCCTGACCTGAATAATGATGCGCGATACACTGGACAATCAACACCCGGATGCGCTCTCGCAGGCGGTTATCCTTATCGATAACACGATATAGCTTCTCAAGCAAGCTAATTGCTTCCTCCGACCGTCCGCCTGCCGCAAGCACCCTGGCTAGAATGAGATACTCTGACATTCGATTCATCGACACCCTGTCCGTCGGCGCCAGTCCGCACTCTTCTGCCCAATCCAGGGCAACATCATAAGACCCTTGGCACAGAGCCAGATTAGCTTGCTCGGCTTCGATTTTGCACATTATTAATTCGTAATCAGGAGATTCAATCGTATATTTCAATTGCAACAGCTGCTTTGATGCCTGCCCCGGATGTCCCAGCTTCAGTTGAAGCCGTGCAGAGATGCATATTAATTGAACCCATATCTGTACGTATGACGGCAAGTCCGCCCGCTGCATTGCTTGGGCTAGGTACTGCTCCGCTTCTTCAAGACGATCCCACTCATATAATAATTTACAGTAAGTAACATAGAGGTACCCGATAAAGGGGAAATACTCCTTATCTTCCCAAGCCTTCAACCATCTCAGAAGAAAGGGCTCTATGGCCTGAAGGTCGTGATTCAACGTCAGCAGGTCATTAAACTTATCTTCGCCTTGATACCGCGTTCGCCCCATCGTATGAAAATAGCCTCCATGATTCTCCTCCAAAAAATATTCATCTAATCGTTCAAAATACATCGACGTTCGCAGCAAGTCCCTTTGCAAATAAGAGAGAATCCCGCAAAAGAAATAGATATTGCCCATGATTATTTTCCACTCCGCCTCTGGCCATTGACCCTGACGCGCTAGATATCGGATATGGGCTTGCTCGGCTCGTTGAAGGGCGCTGCTCCATTCCCCTCCGGTTAACTGGACGGAAATATAAAACATTTCAATCATGGGCTTGTCCGTGTACGACCTTGCGGGCAATGCGGCGATCCAATTCATTAACACGGAGCTTTTGGTATGGATAAACTCGGACAGATTTTTTTCGATCAACCGGACAGCGTCTTCTGCTCTCCCTCCTTTAATGTAATGCTCCACCGCTTCCTCGTCATGCGCATGTTCCTCCAGCCAATTCGCCGCGCAGACATGAGCTTGCTGCCTCTGTTCCGGATTCGTTCTGGCTGCCATCCGCTGCAGAAATTCGGCAAACATATGGTGATAACGGTACCAGCTCCGCTGCTCATCGAGCGGGATTATAAACAGCTTCAGATGCTCAAGCCTCTCCAAGTGATCTTGACTGTTCATGTGACCGGTTACAGCGTGGCACAAGGATGCGTTCATTCGGCTCAGTATGGACGTCTTCAGCAGAAATTCGCGCAGCGGCGCGGCCAGATGCCGGAAAACCTCTTCTAACAAGTAATCCGCTATCTGTTCCTGCTGACCAGTAAATTGACGGATGGACTCCGCGATGTTAGCGCTCCTTCTTAGCCTGATAGCAGCGAGCTGCAGCCCGCTCACCCACCCTTCTGTCTGCTGGCATAGCTCCGTCACCTGCTCTTTGGTTAGCGATAGATCGGCGGTATCCCTGAAATACATCATTCCTTCGTCCAATTCAAAGCGCAAATCCTGCATCGTCACAGGGTGGAAAGCTCCTTGGGCCAGCAAACGGGCGGTCGGTATCGCGAGATCCCTCCTGCTTGCGATATAGAAGTGAATATGACGGGGCAGCTGATCCAGCAAGTATCTGAACGACTCTTGGATAACAGGCAGTTCTATGAAATGAAAGTCGTCCAGGATTATAACCAACTCGTCGGCTATTTGATTCATCTCCCCCAGCAGTGACCACATCGCTGTCTCATAGGATTCAGCCGTCTCTTTCTCCGGAAGGAAGGAAATCGAATGGCCGAAGCCTGGAATGGCACTTCCAATAGATGTGATCATACAGCTCCAGAATTGGCTCCAGTCATTATCCAGCTTATCGAGCGATATCCATGCCGCAAGCGCGCTGCTCTGCTTCACCCAGTCGCTTAAAGCCGTTGTCTTGCCATAACCAGCCGGCGCAGAGACGAGCGTCAGCTTGGCATGCAGCCCCTCATCAAGCTTACGCATCAGCCTCGGCCTGGGTACTAACGTTCTGCCTGTAAGCGGGATCTTCAGTTTTGAACTAATCATCATCGGCATTGCCTCCTGACTATATTTTGAATTTCACCTATGTCATTCGACCGCTTTACAATCTTTCCCTCTCTACGATTCGAAGCGCGAATGTCTCATTATCGCGGCATACCAAAAGGCTGGCATCATCGATCGATGCCAGCCTTCAATGCTGCTCTACACGCGGCTCATACTGCTTGTTTCTCTCTTGTCCCGTTATCGCTGCAGCGCTTGATGACATTCCTCTCCATCACATCTCATCATTCTTGAACGAGATCAGCAAAATCACCAAAATACGGGTAGACATACGGGTCCTTCGGAGCTTCCATCATTTCGATCTTTTGAGCTTCCAAGCTAATGATTTCTACACCATCGTATTCCGTCACGCCGATTATCCCTGTTAGCTTCATCCAGGAATCTTCAGCGTAGCTAGCCGCCCTGCTTGATTCCACCAGTATGCCGTAAGGCATGGAATCAGCGGCACAGCATGTCATGGCCATACGCGAGATGACGAATTGATTAGAAGCCATCTTGTCCTCGCGATATACAAAACCGCTAATCTCCAGCTTCTTTCCTATGAAATGCTGACGATAGAGATCGATGACCGTAATAATTTCCAGAAATCCCTCTTCCGTTACCGTTATCCGATCTTTAGGATACAGCTGTTTCCCTAAATCCCCATACTCCTCCGTATATTCATCGGTTGGGAACAAGGCATCAAGTTTGTCCTCCGAGGACAATGCCTCTTCCATCTGATCGGAGCTCCCGGTATCATTTTCCCGCAGCTGATCCTCGATCGTAGCCAACCGATCCTCGGGAATAAGAGAATTTTCCTTAATGATGGCAACAAATGAATCGTCTTGCACGCCATCTTCCCTATCGTCCGCCAGTGGCGGCGCAGTCGGCATGATTGGCGTTTGAATACTGCTTACATTAAGATTCATTCCTTTCACAGCAGCCACTTCACTGCCCATAATCTTGTCAGGCAGCATGAAGCCCATGAGGAGAGGCACGATGAATACCCCGTACATCATAATATTTTTGCTGATCGAGGCGGAAGGGGCATGTCCGCAGTCACATTCCGTCGATTCATCACCCTGATGCGTGCTCTGCAATGCCAAATAGATATAATAGACTGCCAATAGAAACAGCACGATCGATGTAACCTTTACGTACGGAATCATCTTAGGCACAATGTAGTATTGCAGCTTATCGATCTTGACCAGTTTAACAACATAAAAAGCGAAGCCTGCCAGAATACCAGCTCGAATCAAATAATGAATACCCATACTCTTATGCTCATGCATGTCGGCTCATCCCCTCTTCCCCTTTAAAAATAAAACTTGCCAACGGCTAAAGCGCCCACCGGAACCATGATGGCGACAAGCACAATCAATAGGATGACAAATCTGGCTTTGAATGCGGAAAGCAGCATTAGCGTTCCTTTCAAATCTATCATAGGCCCGAACACCAGGAAGGTAAGAAGTGAAGTGGCGGAGAAGGTGCTCATAAATGAAGCCGCGACAAAAGCATCCGCTGTGGAACAAAGGGAAAGTATGTAGGCAAAGCCAATCATAAAGAGATGGGATGTATATTCGCCTTGACCGATGTCTATTAATTCGGAGCGCGGAATAAACGCTTGGATCAAGGCTGTAATAAAGGAGCCCAGTATCAGATACTTGCCCATGTCAAAAAACTCTCCGCCTCCATGCTGAATCGCCTCTTGGAGCTTATGTTTCTTCTTTGTGGAGTGAGCGCCCCCGTGCGTATGATGAGCATGCACCGCGTCCCGTGCATCCTTAAGAGGATTTCGTTTGACGAACAGATAAATGATAAGGCCTATACAGGCTGAGACTGCAATAGCAAGTCCCATACGTGCATACACCATTTCCGGATTCGTCCGGAACGCCACGAATGTAGCGGAGTAGACAACGGGATTCACAATCGGACCGGCCAGGAAAAAGGCAACTCCCGCGTACAGCGGCATACCCTTCGCAATCAATCTCCTCACGACCGGTATGAGCCCGCATTCACATACAGGGAACAAAATGCCTAAGAAGCTCGCGACCAGCACGCCCAATATCGGATTTTTCGGAATGAACCGCTTAATCCATTGTTCAGGAATATACACCTGCATCAGCGACGACACCACGACTCCAAGCAATAGGAACGGCATCGCTTCAAGCACAATGCTGATCAGCATCGTCTTGAACGTGTTCATTCCTTGTACATTAGCCAGTACTTCCGTGCTCAACATCTCGGGATTCACAGCAATGACAATGATAAGCCCTATTACAATGATAAACGTTGCATTAATTTTCCAGGTAGACGTTGACGCTACAACCGCCTCCTTCTTCGTAATAATTACTTTTAAGGAGAGTATAACAACGCTGTTGTCTGCACGTCAATCCTATTTTAGCTCCAGGAAGATTAGATGCCCTTATGCTAGCCTCTCTCCGTTCCAATAGAAAAGGAGCAGCTGGCGCAGCAGCTGCTCCTTGATTATTCCGTTCTATCCGGTACCAACAAAGACTATTCCACTATTTCAAGGCTATCTCCAAGCACGATCTTCAGTCGCGGAACTATGCTTTCTTTGAAGTAATCCGGTGTGTTGGTCGAAATATAAAGCACCATACCATCCCGTTCTTCCCCGTGCTCCTCGGTGTAATTGAGGAAAAACGCATATTGGCCGACAGGCGTATGCGGATTTACGATGACGCATGAGAACCACCAATCATTCAGCTCAAAGGATTGTAGAATCTCTTCCTTCGTATTAACCCTGTACCACATGATATTCTTCAAATAGCCAGGCCGCTCGTAAGGAAGCAGCCACGTCGTATTCGTATCAACCAAGCGGCTTTTTACAAAGGCTTGCGTATCCTCCTTGCAGTCCTCAAGCGTATAGACCGTTTGCATGCTGTGTACGGCACTGCCTATCTTTTGCAGCAGCTCTTCATTCAACTCGTCATAGGGTACTTCTCTGAAGTAGGCGAACAGTTGGTCCATCAAGACCGAGTTATGATTCGGATCGCGTTCAGGCGCATAATGATTCAGAAGCACTTCCTTCACTCGCTGACTGATCTCCAGCTCTGGATCTGACACGGCATCACTGTGGAAATTGCGGGCAGCTTCTTCAATCATGTGCGCTTTATGCGGATCCAGCTCGCTGTCCCAGTTTGTGTAAGAGAATAGAATATCTTGACCTTGCTCGTGAAAAGCCAGTATGACCTCCGCCATCCGATCATATGCACTTGGGCCAAATCCAAGTTCGCAGCCTTGCTCCAACCGATAAGGAGAAGCGTTCATTACTAATTTCAAAGTTGTTCCTCCAGCTATACGTATTGCCCATTTGAACTTGCTTTTCGCTATCTGAAGCAGCTCCGTCAACCAACGCTCCGATTGCCATCGGCTTCGACAGCCATCTTCTTCAGCTTGTCCATACCGCGACAGAACAAATAGACGTTAATGCTATCATAGCTATTCTTCATTGACAGAGCAATTGGGTAGTAGATCTGGTAGATAGCTATATCGATCAACCTCGATAGTCGATCAAGCTTATTTTGCTCTGAGCAAGCTTTTATCCGCCTTCGCCTATCAATTGATGTTCAATTTGCTTCATTTCGTAGAAATAGCCTTGTCTATCCATCAGCTCCGTGAACGTGCCTGCTTCGACTATCGTCCCCTGATCCATGACGACGATCTGATCCATCGTCTCCAGACCGTTTAGCCGGTGGCATATGAGGATAAGCGTATCGTCAGCCGCTTGTTCGAACAGCTGCTTATAAATGTGCTGTTCCGTAACGACATCCAGCGATGAGGTCGGCTCGTCAAGAAGCCATAACCGCCCGCCCTTCAGCATAGCTCTTGCCAAGGCAAGACGCTGCTTTTCTCCATCGGACAAATTTTCACCTTTTTCATACACTGCATCATCCAATGTTTTATACGGAAGTTGTACATGATCCATTACGGTCAGCAATGCTTCATCGGTATACAGAGTACCGCTCAACAGCAGATTGTCCCGGATCGTGCCTCGAAAGAAATGGTTATGTTGCAGCACAACGGCTGCCGACTGCCAGATGCTTGCTTCATCCAATTCCTCCAGCGGAATATTATTCATCCGAATGTGGCCTTGGGTTGGCGAATACAGCTTCAGCAACAATTCGAGAACCGTCGTTTTCCCTGCTCCGCTAGGCCCGACAATCGCTATCTTCGAACCGGACGGGATGCGCAGGTGAAAATCTCGCAAAGCCGGCCTCCATTCATCCGCATATTGAAAGGATACATCGGAACACTCGATAGCAGGTGCATGGAGCCCAGATAGAGTCCCCGCCGGCTGCAGGGGCTGCTTCCCGTCAGCTTGAACGGTCTCCACGAGTCTCTGGGCCGCATGCTCGCTATCTTGCTTATAGGCGGGGAGAGTCGCCATCGCCGCAGCTTCCTCGAATACGGTGAGAGCAGCCATAACAAGCATGGCCAGAAACACACCATCCATCAAGTTATGGCTGATCAAATACCCGCCCAGAACGAGCACACTCCAGGAAATAAAGAAGGTCATACATGCATGAATAGCTTGCCCATACAGCAGATGTGACCCGGAAGCTTGCTGTTTGTCGGCTAAGACTGCCGAAGAATGAAGCAGTTGTTGCTCTCGCTGCTCCAGCCGTCCGTACACCTTCAATTCCAGAAAGCCGTACAGCATCTCGGTCAATTCAGTCGATAGCGCAGCGCGTTGAAGGCGCACGCGGCCGCGAATGCTGCGCAATCCATGCATGACGACAGCTGGAATAACAAAAGCCGTTATGAGCATACCCAGTACGAACAGGCATGCGATCCAAATCGAATAGAAGGAAGTAAATACGATAGTGGCCAAAAATACCATTACCAGCACCAAAGGCGGATAAGCGACTCGCAAAAAATAATGCTGCAAGCTCTCCACATCCCCAACAATGCGTGCCAGAAGGTCTCCGCTTCTGTTAGTACGTTGAATTCCGGGCGCCAACGGAACCAGCCTGGCAAAAAAAGCTGTACGCAAGCGGCTCAGAATCGAGAACGTCGCTCGATGGGTATACAACCGCTCCGCATAGCGACTAAGCGCCCGAAGCAATCCCAGCATCTTCACGATAGATATTAATACAATCAAGGTATAGAGCGGCGGGGCAAAAACCGTCTTCGAGATGAGATATCCGCTAGCGGAGAAGAGGCTCACGCCCCCTATTCCAGCTACGAATCCGCCTGCGATGGCTATGGCAATATCTTTCCGCTCCCGCATCATCGCTTTCGTCCAGACCGCTAGTTCGCTCATCCGAGTCTCCCCTTTCGCTGAATATCCACCATCTCCGCATACTGCGGCAAGCGGCTGACAAGCTCTTCATGCCGGCCGCTATCCAGCAGCACGCCGTTTTCCAGAAAGACGATGCGATCAGCATCGCGTATCGTATACAGGCGATGCGCTACCGTAATCATCGTCGCCTGTTTCGCCAGCTCACCAATCGATCGTTGCAGCACTCTTTCGGTTTGCAGGTCCAATCCGACAGTCGGTTCATCAAACAAGATAATCGCGGGCCGGTTCAAGAATGCTCTAGCCAGCGCTAGCCTCTGTCGCTCGCCGCCGGACAATCCCCTGCCGCCTTCGCCAACCAGCGTATCACAGCCCTTCTCCAGCTCACTAATCAATGTCGATAGTCCAGCCGATGCAGCCGCCTGCTCGATCTCGGAGCGGGTCACGGCCCGTTTAGTACCGATGGCGATATTGTCAGCTATTGTTCCGGCGAATAGATAGGGGTGCTGGGTGATATAGCTCACTCGTTCGGACCAATAAGCATCTCCATCATTTGTGATGGGTTGGCCATTCACCAATACCTCGCCCGATAGTGGACGAAGCAAGCCGGCAATGAGATGCAGCATCGTAGTTTTGCCTGAGCCGCTCTTGCCTACAATCGCCAACTTCTGGCCCGGCGCTATAGTGAACGAATCGGCAGCTAGCTCGAATGAGCCCGCTCCATAACGGAATCGCACATGCTTCAGCTCGATGGATGGCGGCATCGGGTGAGTCGTCATCCGATCAACATCAAGCTTGTCCGCTGCGTCCATTGTATTTCGGTCTCGTTTGTCTTCATTCGATGTTTCTAGCAGGTCTTCCACTTTTCGAACCGCTCCCATGCTGGTTCGTCCGCTATGAAACGCTACTCCCGTATTTTTTAATAGACTGAAAAACTCAGGAACAAGCAGCAAAACAAAAAAGGCCGTGTCAAAGGACATTGATTTGTAAACAAGAAGCTGGATCGCTAGCTCAAGCGACACAAGCCCAATACTAAGCATCACGATCAATTCCAGCATGAAGGTGTTCGTAAAGGCTATCCGCAGAATACCCATAGTGGCATCTCTGAAGGCAAGACTGCTTTGCTTGATCGCTTGCTCTTGATGGCGAACTCTGCCGTAGAGCTTCAACGTGACGAGTCCCTGAAGCGAATCCAGAAACGTGCCGGAGAACTCGGCCAATTGATCGAATTTCTCCTCTGACTTTTTCTTCGTCTTTAATCCTACCAGCACCATAAATATCGGAATAAACGGGGCCGTGACCAACAGAATCAACCCCGATGGATAATGCTGGGTGAAAACTGCGACTGCTATCATTAACGGAATAATGGCCGCTTCTATCATGCGGGGCAGATATTGGCTGAAATAACTGTCCGCCTCATCGACGGCATCCAGCATCACGCTCACTTTGCTTCCGGTCTGTCCACCGCGTGCAGTGGGCAACGAATCATTAACCAGCTTGTGCAACAGCTCACTTCGCATAGCTTTCTTGACATGTGCAGCCATCTTCAAGCCGATACGCCCGTTCATATACCCTAATAACGTGCGTACCAACATAACGACCAGCAATGCGCCTAGCATAACTCCGATGGATGACAGTGTGGCCTTCATGACAAATAACCGATTCACCGTTGCGGACAGCAGCGCGGCTTGGCTGATTATCGCCGCACCCAAGGCAAGTGAAGCGAATCCCAGCAAGACCATGCTCTTCCGCTGCGACGACAGTTGTACAGCGATCAAACTGCGTTTTCTTTTCACGCCGACTTCCCTCCTTTTCCCGGCCGAACGTCAGGAACACCTACATGCTGCTGTATCGTCGGCTTACTTTTTTCCCTTCACATAATCCGCATCGAACAGAAACAGCTTGAACACCAATCCCAGAGAAGGAATAAGCAAGCATAAGCCGCCGATAAAGGCAATCACAAGCGCGATTCCCATCGATTCCTGGGTAGCCCCGCCTTGAATCGTGATGTAGGGGTCGAGAATATAGGGATAATGCCCAATCCCATAGGCAAAGAAGGCGCAAAAGAACTGCAGCATAACGCATATGAAGGCTAATCCGTAACGCCGGCCGCTATACAGCAGCCACAATGCCGACATAAAAAATCCAACGGACAGTGCCAGCAGCCACCATAAATCCATCATATTTTGAAAATGACGCTCGTTGTGCTGGCTCAAATAAATAAAAGCCGTCAGGGCTGCAATAATCGTAGGCGTGCTCCAAAACAGCGCATAGGTCCTCATCAGCTTCAATGCCGATTGATCGGATGCCCTGGAGGCATAGAAGGTCAGGAACGATCCGCTTATGAACAACACCGAAACGATTGCCAGCACAACAATACTCCACGACAGCGGACTGGTGAACAGCTTCAAGTATTCAAGCGAGACGATACCGTTCTGCTCGGCGATGAATCCGCCTTCGGACAGCGTTAGCGCGACAGACAATGAGGCCGGAATAAGCAGGCCCGTCGCCCCATAGAGGAATAGATACACGATGCTTTCTTTGGAGCCATAATTTTCGAATGCATAGAAGGAGCCGCGTATTGCCAGCAGAATAACCGCAATGCTTCCCGGTACAAGCAGCGCCGAGCCGTAATAATAGGCTGTATCCGGGAAAAAGCCGACGATGCCGACAAAGAAAAAAACAAAAAATACATTCGTGATCTCCCACACTGGCGATAAATAACGAGATATCAAACGGTTAATCAGGTGGTCCTGTTTGGTCAAACGGGCAAAGTAGGCAAAAAATCCGGCACCGAAATCAATGGAGGCCACAATCAAATAGCCGTACAAGAACAGCCATAGTACTGTAATGCCGATTAACTCGTAACTGATCATGACCGCTCACCCTTTTCCGTGGATTGGACCTGTTTTCGCTGCATGTAGCTTTCGAACTCCGCTTCTGCCGGGTTGTTCCGGAACAGGCGCCGCAATACAATTACACACAACACGCCAAGCACGATATACAGAAGCAAAAACAGGAAGAAAAGCGGCATCACATTCGGCGATGAAGTGGCCGCTTCCTCTACGCGCATGTAACCGCGAATGATCCATGGCTGACGACCTACCTCTGCGTAAAGCCAGCCCAGCTCCACACCCAGAAATGCGAGCGGCGTACAAGCGACGATCGCTCTTAATAACCATTTGTTATGCTCGTTGCGTTTCTTCCACAGAACAAACAGGAAATATAGCAGCGACACCGCCAATAGAACGAACCCGATCGACACCATGAAATCAAATAAATAGTGCACTAGCAGCGGAGGATGTTCATCAGGCGGAAACTCATCAAGCCCGGTCACTTCGGCATTAAAGTTCCCGAAGGCCAGGAAGCTTAACGCTTTCGGAAGGTGCAGGGCTCCGATGACCTCGCGTTCTGCATTAAGCCACCCCAGAAAGATAAGATCCGCTCCGTTCTCCGTCTCAAAATGCCATTCTGCCGCAGCCAGCTTCTCCGGCTGATGCTCCGCCAGAAACTTGGCCGATACATCTCCGGCTATCGTCGTCAGCAAGCCGAATATCAGCACGACTCCCATCATTAAATGGAGTGATTTCTTGTAATAGGCCGTCGCTCCCTTCCTGATCATGGTAAAGGCAGCAACTCCGGCCAACAGCGCGGCTCCGGTCAAATAAGCCGAAGTCAGCACATGAAATACTTTCGATGGCGCAGCCGTGTTCAACATAGCTTGAATAGGCTGAACAGCTGCGAAGTGCCCCGCTTCCATGACAAAGCCTTCCGGCTGATTCATAAACCCGTTGACCGTGGTAATGAAAAAAGCCGACATGCCCGCGCCGGCAACAATCGGAATCGTCAGCAGCCAATGGATATACGGATTGCGGAATCGGTCCCATGTGTATAAGTAAATGCCTAAAAATATGGCTTCAAAAAAGAACGCAAAAACCTCCATAAACAACGGCAGTGCAATCACATTGCCCGCGAGCTGCATGAAGTTCGGCCATACTAGCGCAAGCTGCAAAGCAATCGCGGTCCCGGTGACGACTCCCACAGCCACTGAAATCACAAATCCGCGCGTCCATCTTTTAGCCATCAGAATGTAATGCGGATCCTTCTTGCGTATGCCGACAAATTCGGCGATAGCGATCATTAACGGAACACTGACGCCAACGGTGGCAAATATAACGTGAAAAGTGAGAGTTAAGCCTGTCAACCATCTGCTCCATAACACCGGATCAATCTCCATGAAGTACGTCTCCTTTCATAACCGAATCAAAGCTGGAAAACATCGGATATATTCAGCTTTCAAGTACTAGTATAAACAAACCCAACATCATTAATCGTCCAAGCCTGGCGACTTCAATAAAGGTTCAACTTTTTCTGACATCCTCGTGAAAATCAAACAAACAGCTCGATCGAGTCATTGCTACTTTCTCGCAACTGTGTTATTTAAGAGGACGCATTCTCTCTGAGCAGCGAATATAAAAACTCTCGCCCCATAATGGGACGAGAGTTTGAAACGAGCGACGACGGTTAATCTTTCATCCTTCCTTATCGATCGCGGTGAATTGGAACAGATACGCTTGCTCATAGGCAAATTGCAGATGATCGGCCACGTTCCGATACCAGATGGAGACCGGAGACAGCTCAACGAATTCTTCTGGGATCATGCGGCGTATCGATACTTGGAAGCCTTCCTTGAAAAAAGCGCCGGCAATATCGTCAAGCGTATGCTCCTGCATGGGAACTGCAGAATGGGCATTGATTCGTTCCTTGATCAACGGGAAGCTCGGATTATTCGGATAATCCGCATAGGTGGCGTAATAGACGCCACCCGGCTTTAATGCCTGCTTCATCTTGCGCGCATGTTCTTGCAGATCAGGAAGCAAATACATGACCGCCAAGCTAAATGCAACATCAAATCGGTGCTCGAATTGCTCCGGGCTTGACGTTAACCTGTATTGAATCGGCAAATCTCCTTTTCTGCCATTCGCCTGCTCAATAGAGCGTCTTGCCAGATCAGTTCCGATCGCCTCTTTGAATGGCCGAAGCTCATAGAGCAGCCTCAGAAATCCGCCTTGGTTGCAGCCAAAATCCAGTACGCTGCATTCACGTAAATCCTTGTCAGGAATAAACCGAAGCACTCTCCTCCAATGCGCCAGATGAGTATCCTCCATACTCTGATCCCCTTCCTGCCACCATTCGTCATAATACGTTTCCTCGTTTATCATCCTTCTCCTCCTTACGAGTATTAGTGAACGCATTGTTACCCGTCTTATCTGCGCTGCGGCCAGGCTTCGAGAACGATAGGCCGATACAGCCCGCAACAATCAACAATCCGCCTGCAACTGTCACGGCATCCGGCGTTTCACCCCAGAGCAAATAGCCGAACATCGCATTCAGCATCAGGCCGAAATAACTGACCACCTGTACCACGATGGCATTTTCATGCGTAAAGGCCTTGGTTAAGAACAATTGCCCGATCAACGATACAATGCCGATCAGCAGCAGCAGCATGCCTTCTCTCCAATTAGGCGAGACATAATGATTCATCATGAATGGAATCGCGACAAGCATCGAGGTCACTGTAAAATAAAACACGATTTCATAAGACGAATGCTTTTTGCTTAAATATCGGATCGAGATACTGGCCGCTGCTGAGAACAACGCGCTAAGCAGACCGACAATCGCAAAGACGGAATAACTGGAATAAGCATTCGGCTTCAGCAGGACGAAGGCGCCAAGAAACACGACAAGAAGCAGTCCGATAGATTTGCGGGATATTTTTTCTTTCAGAAATAGAGCCGATAGCACAATTACAAATATAGGGGCCATTTGAGCTAATATGCTTGCATCGGTCAAAGGCAGTTTGGCGAGCGTATAGAAGAAAGCCAGCATATACAGCCCGCCCATCATTCCACGGAAAGCCAGCATCGGTATGCCTTTTCTGGAAAAAGCGATTCGTTGCTGGCGCATGATAGCAACAACCAGAATCGTCCCTATTAATCCGCGGTAAAAAGCGATTTCGGCAGAGGGTATCGTTACGCTGGCCTCCTTTACGAGCACGTTCATCACGCTGAACACAAAGGAAGACAGCAAGGCCATCAGAACACCGTTTTTCATGGGAACCTCTTTCATCCCTGCAGATGCTTCTGCATTTTTTTCTGCTGTTTATCGGGCTCTAATATCCAGTACATCCCGCAATCCGTCGCTAATCAGGTTACAGGCGAGTACAACCATCAGAATGCATAGCCCGGGGAATATCATCAGCTCAGGAGCCGTCTGGAAGTAAGGTCGTCCGTCGCTTAGCATCGCTCCCCATTCCGGCGAAGGCGGTTGTGCGCCTAATCCAAGATAGGATAGCGCCGAGATCAGCAATATCGTCTTGCCCACATCTGCCGCGGCCATAATCGTAATCGGCGCATACATCTGTCGGAGCAGATGCCGCCTTACAATAGTCCACTTCCCGCTGCCAGATACGATAGATGCCAATATATATTCCTTCTCCCGTTCTGCAAGTGCGATCCCTCGCACCAATCGGGCATAGCCGATCCACTTCACAATCGCAATAGCGAGTATCACATTCGTCAAGCCAGGACCGAGGAAGCCGGCAACCGCAATGGCCATCAAAAATTCTGGCAATGCTCCTGCGCCGTCTGCCAGCCTCATCAGCAAGGAATCAAGCCGTCTGTTGGCGAAGCCTGCGGCAAGTCCAACCGGAATTCCGATCACAACGACTGCCGTGCTGGCAAGGAGCGACAATCCAAGCGTCGTAGAAGCTCCTGCCATGAGCCTGGAGAACACGCAGCGGCCAAGATGATCCGTCCCTAGCGGGTATGTCCAGCTCGGCGGAAGCAGCCTGTCCGACATCTGGATCAGCAGCGGATCATTAATAATCAGCCATGGACTGAGCAAAGCGAGCAGCAGTACGATAACACCGATGACTAGACCGGCACACATCATAGGACTGCGAAGCATCATACGCCATAGGGAGCTTCGTTCTGCTGCCAATGGCAGTACTTCATTCTGAGCAATAGATTTCATCCTCCTCTCCCCCCTCCGAGCCGTATACGGGGATCAAGGATGACCAGGCCCATATCCGACAACCAGTTGGCGAGTCCGATGAATAGGCCTGTAAGCAGAATATAGCCTTGAATGACCGGGTAGTTGCGCTGTGTGATCGCCTCCATCGCCATGCTGCCAAGACCCGGCCATCCAAACAGCGATTCCGTAACAACAGAACCTGCCATTAGCGCCCCCATGCTCATTCCCATGAGGGAAACAACCGGCATTAATGCGGCTCTCAGCGCATGTCTTGTCAACACGCTCCACTCCTTAATCCCTCTGGCTCTGGCTGCACGAATATATTCCTGCGACAAGGTATCCAGCATGCCTGCTCGAAGCAGACGGATATATTCCGGAGCCATGACAAAACCGAGCGTAACCGAAGGAAGGATCAAGTGGCTGATGCTGCCGCCGCCCATCATCGGCAACCAGTTCAACTGATAGGAGAAGAGATAGATAAGCAGCAGCCCTAGCCAGAAGCTGGGGATGGATGAGCCTATCAAAGCGAACAAGCGGCTAATATAGTCGGGTAATCGATTCTGATATTTGGCTGCCAGCATGCCCAGCGGAAGCGCAAGGATCAGCAGAGCTGTAATAGATCCCGCCATGAGCATGATCGACGCAGGCAGCCGCTCGACAAGAAGATTCCACACGTCCCGGTTCGACGTGTAGGATTGACCCAAATCCAGCTTTACAACACCAGACAGCCATTGTCCATACTGCTGATATAGCGGCAGATCGAAACCCAGTTGTTCCCGGACCAGAAGCGTGTCCTCCTCCGTTACGGCGCCTTCATGCGCTTTCAGAATGGTTAACACAGGATCTCCCGGTGCAAGCTTCATCAGAATAAATGTAACCAGACTTAAGACGAGCAGCATCAGTACGAGCTGAAGCAGTCTGAGTGCAGCATGCGTCAGCATTTCACTGTACGTCCATCTTATTGGTTACAAGGTAGAACTCTTCAGCGCCGGGACGCCAATTCATAATCCTGTTATGAACGCCGACCAATATATTCGGATGAATAATAAAGGAGTGCACCTTAGCTTCGTTGATCAGTTGAACCGCCTGTTGTGTTAACTCGCTGCGCTTCTGCACATCTCCGGTTGTGTTCAGCTCCATCAGAATGGGCTCCAGATTGTCCACTTTGACATTGGCGGCATTGTAGGAGCCTCCAGGCAGATAGGCTGAGTTCAGGAACGAACCGCCGTCTCCGCGCGGCGACGTCAAGTAGCTTGACGTGGACAGGTCCCAATCGGAATGATCCTTGATGTATACATCCGGATACTCCACGGATGTGACCTCAATCGTTATACCGACCTTCGCAGCTTCGGATTGAACAAGCAATGGAATAAGCGGGAGCTCGGGATTAATACCCGAGAACGCGATTAGCTTTAATACCAGGAGCTTGCCATCCTTCTCCAGCTTCCCATCGCTATTCTTCTTATAGCCTGCGCTCTCCAAGAGCTTTTGCGCCTCTGCCTGATCAAGCTGCTGCGCGGCTTCCCCGCTGCCGAACGGTAGCGTGTTGTTGAATGGACCGTTGGCGGGCAGCGCATGTCCAAGCATGATGTCCTTCACGATCGTATCCCGGTCGATCAGCTTATCAATTGCTCTTCTGACCCTTATATCCGAGACGCTGGCGCTTTGGGGATTATAGGTGAAATAATGCGTGCGAAGGCTCGTCACAGACTGAACCGACAACTGCTGGTCTGATTCAATCGTTGTCAGAGCTTCCGGCGCCAAATGATAGACGATATCCGCTTGCTTCGACTGGAAGGCTAGCGTCCTGACATTCGCATCCCCGTTAAACAGAAATTTCACCGCGCTCAGCTTGGCAGTGCCGTCCCAATAGCCGTCATACCTGTCCAATGTTATTTCTTGACCGGGAATGAATTGAACGACTTTGAACGGGCCTGTGCCGACGGGCGCTTTGTTGAATGCTTCCTTCCCTAGCTTCTTCTCGGCAGCAACGCTAACAATGCTTGCTGTCGGATGAACCAGCTCCGTCGGAAAGGCAGGATGAGGTTCTTTCGTCGTAAAGATCAGCTCTTGTCCATTCGCCTCCATCGCTTGAAGCTTCAATCCGGCCGATAGCGCTTCGCTGTCCTCCATTCCCCGTTCGAAGGAAGCCTTGACAGCTGCAGCGTCAAGCTTTGTTCCATCTTGAAAGGCAATGCCATCGCGGATCGTAAAGCTCCATGTCCGCTCGTCCTTCGCCTCCCAGGCAGATGCGAGCCATGGCGACACTTCCATCTTTTCATTGAGCCGCACGAGCGTTTCGGTTACGCCAGCTCTTAATGCAATCCACTCGTTATGGGGATCCATGGATTCGCTCGGCAAGCTGTGGATAATTGTCACTTTTTTGTCGGCATCCGTTTTTGCTGATGGATCTACGTCTGTCGTGCATCCAGCCAGCAGTGCTGATAAGCATATGACTAGTAACCATAACCGCTTAATGTCACGAAATATCTGATATCCATGCATGGATAGCCCTCCGATTTCTTCGATTATTTAACGGCATTACATTCATAAGATCATCGTCCTTTCATTCCTCAGATGTGACCGAATGAACGATTAAGCATCAGCAGAATCGCATCTGCCTGCTCCTCCGACTGATCCTTCATCAGATCGGGATGAACCTTGTCCGCCCCTACCTCCTGGATGAAGGCGGTCAGCTTGCTCTCAAACGTATCCATAAGGGAACGGGTATGCGACATCTCCAAGCCAAGGCGCTGCCCCACCGCGTGAAGCAGCTTCAGCCGCTTGTAATCCTCATACGGAATACGGGGGATCGCCCAATAACCGTTTTTGAATACAGCCTGCTGATAGGAAATAGCGGAAAAATCCGCATATTTGCCTTGATCATCAGGTTCTGAGAAAGGATCGATCAGGATGGAGGAGTAGCGGATATATAGCAAATATTGCTGCTGGACAGGCTCCATATTCGGAAAGCTGTCAATATCCTCTCGCGACAACGTCGTCTCATGAACAGGGTAATTGTCATCGTTCAGAAATTTCAGCAGGTTTAACGGCTGCACGCCTACATGACGAAGAAGGCGGGATATCTCCTCCCACAGCAGCACCATGCTGCGAATCGTATGCTGCGTTATCGGACCTTCGGGATACAGCTTATATAAGAACTTACGGGAAGTATGGCGGCCAAACACTTCGTTCAACGAAAATTCATTCATAAAAAATGGCGGGTGAACGTACGTCGTAATGCTTCTGCTTTCCGCTTCCAGCGGGTTCGAGGTGATCTCGCATAGAACGTGACGGGATTCTAGCAATTCCTTAAGGAAAAGAAGAGTTGTGCTGGTTGCGCGGTTTGACGAGACGGCTACTCTTCGCTTTAGTCCATTCACAACCGACTTCAATACCGTTGCTTGATTGGAGGGAAACCTAGATGAAGCATAATAAGTGGAGAAGCTTATAATTTCAATGGAAGCCGCCAGATTGCCTAGCGAGCTTTGAACAAGAAGATTGGATCCGATACCTGGGGAGATAAGAATAATGGTTCTTAATTGATGCAGGGTCTCAAGGTTCATGCCTCGTATAACGTGCATGTAGCTGTCGCCTGGGGTACATAGCACAAGCGTATGCCATATGTCCTCGATGCCACCATATCCGTTGTAGAAACGGTACAGCTGTGCTTCTCCTGACTGATGTCTTGCTCTTGGCACCTGTATATCCACAGAGAGGGTATAGCCCTGCTGACTAAGCTCCTGCTGGATCCGATCGGCATGTTCGCCTTCTCGATTTAACAAGCCTATCCGTGCGGAATGTTGGTTCCAGTCTACCGCTGCATGAATACCTGCAGGCCCTGCACCGATCACAAGCGTATTGCCGAATGGGGCTGTCAACGACTGGTTCATAGCTGTGTCGCCTCCAATCCTCTAGCTCCTTTTCGCTGCAGCATTACCGTATCGTAGATCCGTTTGTTCTGGATAATTGGGGTAATCTCCCATTCATCGGACAGCTCCAGCTCCAACGGGAAATTAAAGATTGACTTCAGCCCGTTTCCGTATCTTAGAATGATCTTCGTCTCCAGGCCTGCTGCAGCCTTCAATTCTCTTAGAAGCTCATGCTTGTTGCCCACAAGAGAAGCGATCACAACATGGGTTGCTCTGTCAAGGAATGACATTCCTGCGCCATAGCTGCTGGTGAACGTGAGCTTGGCAAGCAATCCAGCTGCTTCTGCCACTCTGCGGCCAAGCGCAACGGCCTCTTCATCCGTATCCAGACAAAACACTTCCGCTCCAGATTCCTGCGCCATGGTCAGTGCGGATACCGGAAAAGCGCCTGAGCCGATAAACAGAATTCGAGAAGCAGCCTCCATTCCGAAAATCTTCAGCTCTTGACTAACGGTGGACGTCAGCAGTGAAAGATATTCACTTACGTTCATCTTCTGTTCAAGCACTTGACAGGATTGATACTTCTCCAGCCGGCACAAGGCTTGATTGGAGGCTGAGCGAAGCAATTCTCCATGCTGCCGAATCTCTTCACGATCTCCCCATTCCCCCCACAGCGCTTCGCTCTCATCTGATGTCATAAAGCTGCATAACGCATCGAGCTTTAATTGCAGCAACTCATAACAATCCGAGCATTCTTCCGAATATGCCTTCAATCGATGAATCTCATATTCGAAGGATTGCAAGGCAAGCAACAGGGCATATTTCTTCTTCAAACAACTTCCCTCCATTTCATATGAATTTTCGACAAAATAGTAAAAAAAGCCATTTACACTCGAAATTATACAGCAATTGTATGAAGCTGAAATGACTCGAAAGAGTCATTTCAACGCAACGCAAAAAAGTCCGACTACCTGCTTTAGGTAAACCGGACCTTCTGACATTAAACCTATGATTATCTTTCTCTAAAAAAGTGCAGCCTTAATGAGCAGCCGGGTGTAAGGATGGCGATTCTTGTCCCACATCGCTTCCTTGGGGAATAAATCCAGCATTCGACCACCCTTCATCACAATGATGCGGTCGCTTACTTGTTCGATTACGCCAATATCATGAGAAATAAAGAGATAGGACATGCCCAGCTCCCTCTGCAACTGCTTCAGCAGATGCAGAATCTGGGATTGAATAGTAACATCGAGACTCGTCGTCGATTCATCGCAGACGAGCAGCTTCGGACGCAGACTGATGCCTCTGGCAATTGCGACGCGTTGTCGCTGGCCGCCGCTCAGTTCATGAGGATAACAATCCAGATGCTCGCGTCCCAGCTCGACCATCTCGAACAAGCGGGCGGCGCTATCTCGCCTGGAGTCTCTCACATCTAATAAAAATGACGGAATCGCTTCCGGGAAGTTGTCCAGCGGCTCCATGACAGAACGCCAGACCGGCAGCCGGTCATTCAGCGAAGCAGCAGGATCTTGGAAGACAGCCTGAATCCACCGGCGCTGCTTGCGCAGCTCTTTCCCGCTCAGTCTGTGCAGAGATACCCCCTCCAGCAGCACTTCTCCCTGATCGGGTCGTTCCAAGGCAAGCAGCAGTCTGGCTACGGTGCTCTTGCCGCAGCCGCTTTCCCCTGCTAGCCCCAGACACTCACCCTCATGGATATGAAAGGATACCTCTTGCACAGCTTCCACTATACCCTTGCTTCCGGCATGATAGGACTTGCACAGCCGATCAACGGTTAATACGGCATTCATGATATGTTTCCTGCCCCCTTGTCTACCGGCATAATTGCGTATGAATTCGACTTTGCTCGATGCTTACCAGAGACGAGGAGGCACTTCGAGCTTCGGACAAGCGTCCAGCAACTGCTTCGTATAGGGATGCCTGGGCTGCTCCCGGATTTGCTTCGGCTCGCCCAGCTCCATGATTCGCCCCTCCTTCATTACTGCGATCCGGTCAGCTCGCTTCATGACATGCCGCAGATCATGAGAGATGAATAAAATCGCGCAGCCAGTCAGCCGCTGAAGGTCCATCATAAGCTCCAGCACACGCTCGCCCGTAATGACATCAAGCGCCGTAGTCGGCTCATCGGCAATGACTAGAGAGGGCTCCAGCATGAGAGCCGCAGCAATGGCCGCCCGCTGCCGCTGACCGCCGCTAATCTGGAACGGATAGCTTGCATACACGCGCTCCGCCGGCAATGCGGCTTGATCAAGCCAGGACAGCACCAGCTCCTTGGCAGCACGTCTGGATAGCTTGCGGTGAGTCCGTAACATCTCCGTTAACTGGCTGCCGATGGTCAAAAACGGAGTAAAGCTGCCTTGATAATTTTGAAAGATCCAACCGATGCGTGTCCCTCTCAATTGTGTTCGCTGCTTCTCCTGCCTTGCCAGAATATCCTCGCCTTGAAACTGAATGCTGCCGCTTGTTATACGGAGGGAATTCGGCAATAGTCCCGCAACAGCGCTAGCGGTCACGCTCTTTCCGCTGCCGCTTTCACCAACGAGCGCAAGGGTCTCCCCCTTGGCAATGGAGAAGGATACCTCATGAATAAGCGGACGGATCAACTTCTGTTTCTGGACAGCGATGTTGAGACGTTCGATCCTTAAGACTAGCTCTGCGGCATGATCCGAAAGGTTCGATGGATGCACGTGATAGGGTTGAGTTGAATCCGTTGGCTCAAGCTCGGAAGTCTGTGCAGTCATGTCCATTCCCCTCCGTCTAATCGATTGGTTCGCCCTTTATCGCTCTGTTCTGATATCAATTCCGACATTATTTCCCTTGGTTCTTCCAGTTTAAATGATTTTACAGCTTTGTAGAAGTCGAATTTTCTAAATGCTGTAAAAAAAAATGCGCTCCTTGGATTCTCATACGGCTTAATCAGCTTTTTCACGCAAACTAAAATAAAAAAAGCTGCCCAAAGGCAGCTTTTTCCCCCTCTACTCCTGCACAGCCTCTACGATCACGGGCTTGCCAGCTTCGATCAATCGTTTGTTGCCGACGAAGAATGCCGTCAATATGAGCATGAGCAGCCCCGTACCAATAAGCAGCCATTCGATCTGAATCACATCAGCTAGCGGACCGAAGATCAGCATTCCGAGTGGCATCATGGAGGTCGAGATCATGCCGAACACGCCGAAGATACGGCCAAGATAATTGGGATCGACCTTCTCTTGCAGCATGACGGTTGTCGGTGTGTTGAAGATCGGCATCGCCACGCCGAACACTGCCATAAACGCCAGATAGATCCAGAACAATGGAGCCATGCCGAGCGCTACGGTGCATACCGCCATAATCACGCTGGCGATTGTCATGGTGTATACCTTATTTTTGAAGCCGCCCCATGAGGCGATGATTCCTCCGCCCGCCATCATGCCGACAGAAAACGCAATTTCAATTGCAGTCAGTCGCCACACTTCATCCCCGAAGGTGCGCGTTGTTTGCAAGGGGGTCAGGAATGCGGCAGGCGCCATCAGGACAAAGAAAAACGCAAAAAAGATAAAGAAGGTTTTCAGAAAGGCATGCTGACCGATATAGCGAAGTCCTTCCTTGAAATCGTCCAGATAACCTGTTTGCTGGGCTTCGGCTGCCTTCTTATGCAATGGAATTTTGAGAAAGAAAAACAAGGTAGAAATAGCAATAGCCGCGGTCACCACATCGATAAACAAGATGGCTTCGACCGACGCCGCTGACATAAGTCCCGCACTAACGATCGGAGCGATGAACATGATGATCGCTTGGATGCTTCCATTTATGCCATTCACTCTGATCAGCTTATCTTGCGGTACGATTTGCGGCAGGATTGCCCCGACTGCAGGCGTCTGTATGCCCGCTCCGAGTGCCCGCACAGCTGCGATAACGAAAAACAGCCACATTGCTTCGTAACCCAGCATAAACGTAATGGCAAGAATAAGCGTAACAACTGCTATCATTCCATCTGCAATCATAATGAGGTTTTTCCGATTGAAGCGGTCCGCCCATACACCTGCAAAGGGCGAGAGCAAAAAGGTCGGAATAAAACCGCAAATGATGTACAGCGTCATCATAATGCCGGACTGCGTCGTTAGTGTGATGTACCACATGATTGCATATTGCACCAAAGCGGACCCGAATAGCGAGAGCGTCTGGCCGCTTAAGAATAAGATAATATTTCTCTTCCAATGCGTTTGTTTATACTCTTCCGTCTGCGACATTGTATATGTACCCTTTCCGATTTATCTGCTTGTGTTCACTGAGACCTATTTCACGATTATACCCAACAAGATCTTGCCTATACGACAGCTGCTTGGTTGTCCTCCCCCCTAAACGCTACACAATAACTTTATCACAGAATGAGGCCGAATATTTCTCTTGATTTGCTAATTATTTGCTAAGCCTTGGTATTAGTGTTCGCTTCCTCTAACCCTACAGGTACAAAGCCAGCAATCGACTTGATTCGATAATTAACGATAATAATTATTGACGTTAATCAATTCAACCACTTTTGATTAGCGCAAACCAGAAAGAAGCGCGATTAATCATAAGCCCATGAAGGCTTGCTCCTATGAAAGCTTCAAAAGTTAATGGCATTAATGATAGGCATGCCACTATTGCCCGTATGCTGGGACTGCAAAGAAATTGTCGATCAGGCGATAAATTTATGAATGGAATGGAGACGCAGGCATTCACTTGTTTGATGGAAGAAAAAGCTATCGGAGGAATTACGGCGGCGGACAACAAGAAAAGTTTCTCGGCTGGATAATTGCCGTCTGGGAATTGGGGCTTCTGTTCTCATGGGACATGAAGTTCCCCAATCCCGATCACGCCTTATTTCCGTTATTGGATCCATAATGGCGTTCCATGCAAGTGAGGGAGCTTATCCCTCGGTCAGATCGGCCCGAAGGTCGCTGGCGACCTCAATCATCTTGGGAACGACCGCTTCATTGGAGACGGCTACGTACAGATCGCCCATATAATGGCGGAACGGAATCTTGGCTTCGCCGAAGCTCCACATGAAGAAATCTCCGTCAATCGTCATGGTGCTGTCAGGTCCTTTCACCGTAAAAGAAGGCTCATATTCAAAGTCCGGCTTGGACGCAAAGTAAAGCTTGCATTCCTCTAAGGAAATGGTCTGTTCCTCCACCTGGTCTTGAAAGGATCTGGTAATGCGGAATCGTTGACTCATGGCAATGCCTCCAGTTCATCTAGGTTAGTGTAGGACCGTAATCTTCACTATTAGAAATAATAATATAATCCGATGAAATCCAATAGTCAAGCCTGTCCCTGCAAATACGAAAAAACCGCTGATCTGCGCATGCAAGCCAGCGGCTCTCCCATTCCAAACAGCTTTTATTCAAAACCAACAATTCGATGAGGAACATATGGCTCCTCAAGCGAGGCTACTTCCTCTGCCGTCAGCTTAAGGGAAAGTGCCGCATGGGCATCTTCCAGATGCGAGACTTTCGTAGCCCCTATAATAGGTGCGGTTACCGGCTGTTTCTGGAACAGCCAAGCTAATGCGATTTGTACGCGAGGCACGCTGCGTTGATCCGCAATCGCTGCTACCCGCTCTACGATTAGCCGATCTGTATCCGCTGTCGCATCGTATTTGGACCGCTGTACCTGATCCGTCTCGGATCGATGCGTAGTCTCCGCCCAGTCGCGAGTCAATCTTCCAGACGCGAGCGGACTATATGGAATCACGCCAATCTTCTCCTCCCTGCACAACGGGAGCATCTCTCTCTCCTCTTCACGATACAGCAGATTAAGATGGTTTTGCATCGATACGAACCGGGTCCACCCATTGCGCTCCGCTACATGCAGCGCCTTCTGGAATTGCCAGGCATACATCGCCGAAGCGCCGATATATCTCGCCTTTCCCGCCTTCACCACATCATGAAGAGCTTCCATTGTTTCTTCGATCGGTGTCTGGTAATCCCATCGGTGGATCTGGTACAGATCCACATAATCCGTACCGAGACGCTTGAGACTTTTATCGATTTCGCTCATAATCGCTTTGCGGGACAGGCCTGCGCCATTGGGCCCGGCATGCATGCGGAAGTGAACCTTCGTCGCGAGAACGATTTCATCCCGATTGGCGTAATCTTTTAAAGCCCTGCCCACGATTTCCTCGCTAGTTCCATCTGAATACACATTGGCCGTGTCAAAAAAATTGATGCCCAACTCCAGCGCCTTCTTCAGAATGGGCCTGCTTCTATCCCCATCCAGCACCCAAGGATGGACCCACCGTTCAGCTACGCCAAATCCCATACATCCCAAACATATACGAGATACATCCAATCCGGTATTTCCCAGTTTCACATATTCCATCCGATGGCTCACTCCTTTGACTGGTCCTATACCTTAGTTTAAACGCTGAAGTTAACACCAAGTCAAGCCTTTAGGCGTATTTTCTTAGCAATCTCTTGACCAAGACATGAATAACAAATAAGGACGTTACGCACTTATGAACAAAACCTTATTTCTTCATCTGATCAAGACCTTGCGGTAAACTCCTGATTAAGAAACAGCAAAAAAACCGCGCAAGGCACGGTTTGGATCACAGGCATTTTAAGTGCCTTTGCTTACACTTTGTAACCGAATGCCTTGGCAAGTCGGCCTAAGCCGCCCAACAGCACTTTTTGCACAAATCTAGGCGGACCGGCGATGTAGCCGTCCATAGACGCCCATGCAGCGCCAAGCCAAAGCGGATTGCGCGGGATGCCCTTGCGATTCATAAGTCCTTCCGTCTCCAGCTTATGAATCAGCTCGAACATTCGCCAGTGATTGCCTGGCGGACGAATTTCATGTCGCATCACAAGCAGTTCATCATCTTCCTTCCAGAATTGATGAACCTGGCGGGGCCATACCGATACGATGGAACCGGGACCGGCCGCCATCACATCTCCGTCTACTTTGAAGTGAATGGTCCCTTGCTCAATCATGAACCGCTCCGTCAATACCGGATGCCAATGAGGACCGTTAATGGCCCCCTTCTGGGTCATCCGATGCTCCACCATCAAATACTCGCCGTCTTGATCCGTATCCCATGCCTTGCAAATGATAGTGCGGCCATCCGGATAACGCAGCTCATTCTTCATAGGTTTTGATCCGGTCATCTTGCTCGTCTCACCCCCATCGATCGATTAATTGCTCCAGGAAGTCTGCAAACGTAGGAGCATATACGTCTATGATTCCGTTCATCAAATCATATTGCATGACGTTGAACTCATGATGCTCGTTGACTGAAGTCGTATCGAAGAAGTACAGCTCATCCGAATCCGGCACGTAAAGAATCTCTCCGCCTTCCAGCCGCCCGTTGCCGTCATTCCGCAGCCCCCTTCGCAAACTATTATTCTCTTATTCTACCCAATCGTTTCCATAGGTTCAAATCCGCGTCTATAGAAACGATATTTTTGGAGGCAAGACGTCGATCTCAATCATTGTCATTATTGTTGTTATCGTCCCTCTCTCTTTCCTTATGCTCCCGTTTCTTCTTCTCCTGCTCTTTCTTGCGCTTTTTCTCTTCCTTCTCCCGTTCTTTCTTTTTCTTTCGCTCTTCCCTTTCCTTCTTTTTGTACTTATGCCCTTTCTTCTCGTCTTCCGATATGGCAGAATCCTGCTTGTCCGGGATCAACCCCTTCATGACAGGGAACGAAATAATCGGTTGGTCTTGCAGAGCTTGACTCATCATCGCCTGGAACACAACTGCTGCCGCCTTCGAGGAAGTAGTCAAATAATGATTGGCATCTGGATGGTCATACCCAAGCCAGACAGCCCCGACTAGCTGAGGCGTATAACCGACAAACCAGTTGTCTCTTGCGCCGCCTGCAACGCCAGGCATCTCGGTCGTTCCAGTCTTGCCCGCGACCTCTCGGTCAGCAATCGCGGCTGCCTTACCGCTGCCGCTCTGCACCACGCCTTGCAGCATTGCGGTCATCATCCGGGCTACCTCAGGAGCTATAGCTTCGGTCCCCGCTTCCTCCTTACGCACCGCAATGACAGTTCCATCAGCGGATTCAATTCGCACGATGGCATGGCTGCTCAGGCGGTTCCCGTCATTGGCGAACGCCCCGTACGCCTCCGCCATATGCTGCGGAGACACGCCGTGCTTCATGCCGCCAAGCGCCAAACCAAGCGTCCGGTCATCCGCTTCAAGCGGAATGCCGAAGCGAGTCAAGGCATCGATGCCCCGGTCGATTCCGAGCTCATTCAGCAGCTTGACGGCGGGAATGTTATACGACTGGATTAGCGCTTCATACAGGGTCACCCTTCCGTGAAACCGGTTGTCTACGTTTTTCGGCTCATAGCTCCCAAAGCGCACGGCCTCATCCAAGATACGGCTATCCGGTCGGAAGCCATTCTCCAGCGCTGGCGTGTATGAAGCAAGCGGCTTGATCGTAGAACCCGGCTGCCTGCGCAATTGGACAGCACGATTGAAGCCGCGGAACGGCTGATCGCCTCTGCCGCCCACCGCTGCCTTAATCCCGCCGGTCTTCGGGTCGATCAGAATAGCGCCCGCTTGAATCAGTTGATCACCCATGCTTGCCGGGAACAGGCTGTCATTCTTGAATACATCCTCGGCAGCCTGCTGCATGCCGGGGTTAAGCGTCGTGTAAATACGAAGCCCCCCGTGCAGCACATCATTTTCGGTCAAGCCGTACTGGCTAATTGCTTCACGAATGACCTGATCCGTATAATACGGATATTGAATGGAGTCCGTACGGTTCGGCCTGGATTCACGAAGCGTAAGCGTCTCTTTGATGGCTTGATCATAGGCTTGCTGATCGAGATAGCCTTGATTCTTAAGCAGGGAAAGTACCACGTTGCGGCGCTCGATCGCCTGCTCTGGCCTTTTGTACGGCGACAGCACGGAAGGCGCCTTCACCAACCCCGCGAGTAATGCCGCCTCCGCCTCAGTCAGACTGTCGACGGACTTGCCGAAGTACACTTCCGCTGCACGCTTAACGCCCCATGCCCCTTCGCCAAAGTAGATCTGGTTCAGATACATCGTGATAATCTGGTCTTTGTTATATTGCTCTTCAATTTTTTGGGCAAGCAGCACCTCATTCCACTTGCGCTTCAGCGTTCTCTCATGGGACAGGAACACATTTTTCGCCAGTTGCTGGGTGATCGTGCTTCCGCCTTGAACGGTCTTCCCTGCAGTCACGTTCTGCATAAGCGCCCGACCTATGCCCCATATATCCATGCCTTCATGCTCGTAAAATCTTCTGTCCTCCACAGCGACAATCGCATCAATCATATGCTTTGGAATCTCCTCGAAAGCGACAGGCTCAATTTCGTTCAACGAAATGATGACCGCTTCTTGTCCTTTATCATCATATATGACCGTAGGCGCAGGCAGCGGCTCATCCAGCCGCGTCACATCCTGGGCTGATACAAGCATCCGAAGCCCGATCCAGCTGGAGACGCCGAGCAGCAGCAGGACCAATCCAAGCAGCACTAGCCCCTTTTTCCATAACCCGATTCGTTTCTTTTGGTTCACTTTTGATGACTTGCTCATTCCTATAGTCCCCCCGTATTTCTTATCTATATAGATAAACATTCGTAAGGGAGCGGCGATTTGAGTCGTTCGGCCTACCATGCAAAGACATCCATTATCCCCATGTCCGGTCCGCATAATTGGAATATAATAGAAATTAACCGCAAGCAGGTCCGCTTTGATATGAGACGATTGTGACTCTCGTTATGGATCTGGCAAGCGGTTTTTTTGTGGAATGAGGCCGGCAAATCGGGGTGTAGGGAGGGATGAAGGTTCATTTGCAAACCATTAGGCTTAGCCAGCAGTTCAATTCGAAGGAGGCTATAAGATGAAGAAAATGATAGTGGTATTGTTGACTGTATTTTTCGCTTTTGCCGCGACGGCTTCAGCCGATGGCGGTTATCATGTCGTGAACCCGGCCGGTAACTACGACCTGAGAGCCGGTATTCTTTGTTTCTCCAGTACGCCATGCGAAGTGACGATCAAGCTGCACTACGCCGATCCATACGGTCAGCCTGGCACATTAGTCTACCAAACAACACGGACGGTATCCGGTTCCTACACCGAGCTGAGAATTCCGGTTGGCTATTTGTCAGGCAACTATATTACCGACTTCACGTACAGCAACTACAATTGCACGCTGGATAATGTCCATCTGATGCCTACTTCCTACTCATAACTTGTATAGTTAGGCTTGAAAAGCCCTTCGACCGCTTGTCGAAGGGCTTGTTCTAGCTATCTAACGCCGGCAGCAGATGTTCCTTAATCAGAGACCAGCGATCACGCGGATTCATCATAAAGGATGAGGAGATCGCAATAACCATGTGTTGCTCAGGCAAGCAGCAGATCATATTGCCCCCATCTCCCATGGCGGAGAAGGTTCGAAGGCCGTCTTCATTGCGCAGCCACCAGAGATAGCCGTATTGATTCTTATTCATCGCCACGGATTTCTCCACCCAGCTCTGCGGTATAACTTGCAGCTGATCCCGTTTGCCGTTATTGATATACAATAGTCCGAATTGTGCCATATCGCGAGTCGTTAGCGTTAGTCCCCATCCGCCCGTCGAATAATGCCCCGGATCATGAACCCAACCCCTTACCCCCTGGCCGAACAGCTCGTCAAAGCCATAAGCCTTCATTGGATAACCCGGAATCGTCTGCATCCCGGCCAAGCCAAATAAATAGTGGTTGGCGAATTCACGCGCGCTTTGGCCGGTGGTGCGAGTTAGAATAGCCGATAGCAAGTGCGCTCCAGCGGTACTATATTTGAAAGCGCCGACCTCTCCGCCACCCTGGCCGAGCATATCCAGCGAATACTTGATCCAATCAGGCTGCATACACATTTGATCCAGCGGCTCCTGCCAATCCGTAAATGGATAAGGCGCCGTCATCGTAAGCAGATGGCGGATCGTAATGTTCTCCCCTTGCCCGTCAGCCTCCGCCCCGGAAGGTGTATATTCGGGGAAGAAGTCCAGTACCCTGGCATTTTCATCAGCTATATGTCCTTTGTCAACAGCGATGCCAATCAAGGCAGACAGCACACTCTTCGTAACCGAGGCGACGTGATGCTTATCTTCGGGGCCAAAGCCGTTATAATAGTGTTCATACGCAATAGAACCGTCTCTCATTGCCACAATACCTGTAATATTACTATAATCTGCTGCTATTAGCTCATCCAATCCGGACAGGCTCGTCGAGCCTTCCGCCATTTGGAGGGATGTTTCCTTATAGTTATTCCACTCATTGTCAGGCATGTTTCTCCCCCTATGCTGCATCAATTTATTTGGCAACAACATATGCTGCTCCATTACTTCTTCCTGACGGGAAAATAAACCTCTGTCACATTATCTTCCGGGTCGGCTGTCTGCATGGGATCAGTCACATAGATTTCATAAGGCGCCCTGATGATCTCGAACCCTTCGTTTTCGATCCATTCTCTCAATCTGGCAAGCACGGACGGCATCCCGGCATAGGAGCCCTTCAGCACGGACCTCGCGCATAAACCGCCTTGAAAGTCTCGCGTTCCGGTTACGATCTCTTTCACCGGGATTGCGAATTCGGTATCGTTGCCGGACGGATTGAACTCCGGGCTGTGATAAAGCGTCATCGGCGTACCGTGCAGCGTCAGCTTGTCTTTCGCAATTTTTTCATAGAGTTTGCCGAAGTACATTCCGTACCCAGCCTCATAGTCCTCCCCTCTCAGCAATTGGCGTGTGTAAAGCAGATTCATCGGCCCCGTTTCCACCAATTGAACTTCAATGCCATCCAGATAAGCCATCATCGGAATACCTCTATGCAGCTGATCGGCATCCTTCTTTAGTTGATTCAGCGTCAAGGTATACGCATCAATCTGTTGCTGCAGATCGCTGGCTTTGCGCTGGAGAGCAGAGGCCAGCTTCTCATCAGTCTGATCCGCTTCCCATTCCAGCATTGTTCTAATCTCATCCAGCGAGAAGTGATACGATTTCAAGCGGTTGATAAGCAGCATCGTCTTAAGCTGTCGGATGGAGTAATACCGGTAGCCGCTTTCCGGATTGACTACCTCGGGATGGATCAATCCCACCTCCGCATAATAGCGCAGCGTCTTTGTGGATACGCCGCATATTTTCGAGAATTCACCGATTGTGAGCATATGTCACCCCCATTTTACATTGGTTTGCAGGATCATGTTCCCGTCGAGCTGCGGCCTTGCTCAGCTCTTACTATGCGCCTTCCCCTAAGGGCAAGGTCAACGGCCATTTGATTCCCTCCATACGATCCCGTCAAACGAAAAAAGCCGCGATCCACGCGGCTATTACGGTTAAAGCTCTTATATAATGAAATAATCCACTAGAAACACAACCGAGACGGCACTGGTTACAATAAGCAGGACTCCGCCTAATTTATAACTAATCGTTGCTCCATAATTCCGTCGATGCTTTCGCGACAGGAGAACAGCAGGCAGCCAAAAGAGAATCGAAACAATAAATGGATAATGAAATCCGCTTTCTCCATTGGAATATATGTTTAGATTCAACTGCTGAAACAGGTAATGGCTAATCATAAAACCATCGGCAAACTTGTAGTTGAACAAGAAACCAAGCGCCAGAATGAACAACGCTGCTGTACCAAGCCCGAATGTTTTTCGGTTTGTCATAGAGCACACCCCTTACACTCCTAGCATGTTATGTTATACAGTATAACAGATTGGAAATGGAATATTAAGGGTTACTGAGCAGGGAGTTGTCTTCCATTATTTCAATACCGATGCGCTGAATATTTGCTGCAGCATCAGCGTTGCTGCGCCATAGAGCGAGCCCTTGTCTCCGAAGGAAGCGGGGATGATGCGCTCCTGCCGGAACGGAAGCGGGAATGGAAAGGCTTCGATCGCCTCCTTCACCTGGCTCATGAAGCGTGGCGATCCGTTCATCCATCCTTCAATGATCATCACCTCAGGGCTGACGAAGTTGCCTGCGCTCGCCAGCATAAAGGTCGTCACATATTGCACCTTGTCGAAGATCGGCTCCAGCCATTCCTCGCCTGAATTGTAGCGTTCCAGCACTTCACCGAATGCAGCCGGGATTGGGACCTCCCGCTTCAAGGCCATTGCTTGGCTTTTCTTCAATATATAAGGGCTTGTCAGCACGGTTTCGATACAGCCTACCGCTCCGCAGGTGCACTGCTCGCCGCCGGGATCGACCGGAATATGCCCAATCTCGCCGGCAGTGCCTTGAAACCCCGCATAAATCGTAGAGTCGATAATGATGCCTGAGCCAATACCTTCATTAATAGTCAAATAAACAATGTTGCTGATCCCCTTCGCCGCACCGGAATAAAACTCCGCAAAGGCAGCCGCGTTGGAGTCGTTCACCAGCTTCACAGGGATATTCGGGTAAGAAGCCGCAATATGCGCTTTGACGTTGAACTGATTCAATTGCAAGTAACGGGACACCAGGACAATCTCGCCGCTCGAATCAATGATGCCCGGGGTAGAAACGCCTATTCCTTTAATCAGCGACGAATCGACGCCAGATGCTTGCTGCATGCAGTAGCTAAGCGCTTCGTCGATTTGACCGGCAATTCGGTCATTGCCCTTCTCGATCTCCGTCCTGTACTCCGCAATGCATTCACCATGCAAATTCATAATGGCGCATCGCAAATACTGATTGCCAAAGGACAAGCCAATCACATAACCGCCGTCCTTGTTGATCTGGAGCGAGATCGCCCTTCTGCCTACGCCGGTCGTCTGTTTCTCGCCCAGCTCTTCCACCAGCTTCAACTGAATCAGCTCTTCAATTAGCGCCGATACCGTCGTAGCGCTCAGCTTTGTCATCGTCGTTAATTCCGCCCGAGTACGCATCCCTTCACGATGAAGGAGGTTCAATATCGTTGCCATATTTATTTCTTTCATGAGCTGAAGATTGCCTTTCACCTGCACCCAAACCTATCCTTTCACCGAGCATGTTTCCTATATTTTAGCATAATAGAAGGGCCAGACATAGCGTATCCTCAGGGAAGAGGAGCCGGATTCGACTCCCCCTTCTTGCATCGGACTAAATATTATCCGCTTGCCGGATGGACAGATTCCGGTAGTTTTGCACCACATCCTGGACCTGTGCCGGTGTCAGTACCGTGTTCTTGGCATGATACACCCAGTCTACATCCATCTCATACGTTCTAGGTGTTGATGTTCCCATCAACTGTTCCGCCATGAACCAAAGATTGAAGTTAATCGACATATTTGCTCTCGGATAATATTTGCCGCCATGCGTGGATAACAGATTGCCGTCTAGATAGTATTTCACTTCACCGCCAGAGACGACCATCACCAGCGTATGCCAGCCCGTATAAGTGCCTACATGCGCGGAATACAAATTGTCTTTGCTCCACGGATTGTTGCTGTACGTGTACCACGATGTATTCCACATCGCCGGCTGAGGGACGCCCCACCCTCCGTTGGCCAGCAATTCGAAGTCAAGCTCGCTGTAAAGCGGATCGTTGTCATAGCGCAGAGGGGAGATCGTAAAGAACGTCTCTACAATGCCGTCGCCATCCGGTCCTGAGATCGGAGCATCGGTGAAACGCACTCGCGCCGCGTAGGTTCCTTCTCTAAATTTCATAGAAGAGGTATAAATCTCCGACTGGCTTGTGCCCGCTCCCGTGCCATTCGTGCTGGCCTTAAGGCGCATAATCTTGTTGCTTGTGAGCGAGGAGTCGTCATGGAAAGAGATATTGCTGGCAGACCAGGAAGCGCCTGCCGGACCAGGAGCGCCAACTCCCGTACGGATAACCCAGTTATGCAGTCCGATATTGGAATCGTACGGCCCCGAATAATTAAAGTCATTGAACAGTGCATGCGTGACAACTGGAGGCGTAACGCCGCCTGAGCCCTCGCCCCACACCTCTACCTCAACATAATGATTGTAGATGTTGGCACTGCTGCCGTTGGAGTATAGCCGGACATATCTGGCATTGACTGCAGCGAAATCGATGGTCTTCCCGGCGCTGCTCTCGCTGTATTCCGCTTGGCTGCCGAAGCCGAGTCCAGCGCTGTTGTTAGTATCGTTGTTGAATACCGTCGTGACCCCGCTGCTGAAGCTGGCGTCATTGGACAAGCGAACGATGACGTCCCGATATGTTCTGCCATCCGCGAAGTAATGCCATACCTTCACCTGGCTAAGCGAATAGCTTTGTCCCAGGTCGATCTGTATCCATTGCAGATTCTCGGTCACGCCAACATGATTGTCGCTGCTTTTGTTGCCGTCCGTTACGAGAGAAGGACTCCCCCAGATCGGTTGGCTAGCCGTTACAGACTTGCCTGCTGCCAGATTGCTCGGCGCCGCATAGGATACCTCTTTGTAGAACGGTGTCCCAAGCAGAAGCAAGCTCATCGCCAGCACCATCAGACTCCATTTCCTTACGCTTGATCGAGTGCTCCAACTTAACATTGCACAACCACCTCTCATAAGTGTAGGTAATACAACAGTTGAATCCACTTGCATCTGCGAATCGTGATGCCCTGCTCCTTTGCCCCTTACCTCTCTCTCATGCAATCCCCCCTCTCGGTATAAGCAGCTCGGCAAGTGCCGTTAACGAATAATCTGAAGTGGAGCATAGCAGCGCTTTGCTTGCCTGCTCCGGCAACACCTGCGTATCATACGGATTTCGTAGAATGACCGCAAGCAGCGGCTTATGCTTCGCAAGCAAGCGAGCCAACTCCGCCTGCCCTTCGAATAGATGCGCATTAATCGTTCCCTGTATAACCGCATCATAATCTTCCGCTTGATCGGCGACCCGCTGCTGTTCACCCGCATCCGGATTTTGCGATAAGGAGATAGCCGTCAACTGAATACCGCGACTCGCTAACAGCCTGGCAAGCGGCAGCTGCCTATCATCGGAATTGTCGGCTTTGCTTTGTCTCTCCAGCTTCGGAACTAGGAGCAAGTAACGCTTGCTCTTTTGCAACGGAACCATCTGCTGCGGATCATCCGTCAGCTTCACTGTCTCCCTGGCAAGAGCGAGGATGCGTTCCTTCCATTGTTCACGCGGAACCGGTGAAGCCAATGCCCGGTAAGAGGCCATTTTGGCATGCAGCTCATCGATTCTGGTCATAGATTCGTCGATCCGATCCTCCGGGATAACCCCTGCCCTGACTGCCTTCACAATACCCGCCATGACTTCCTCCTGGAATTGCGGCGTATGGCACATTAGAATCAAGTCATTGCCTGCCAAGACAGCCATTACTCCGATCTCGGCAGGCTCGTAGTTGTTCTTGATCGCGCCCATCTCGATATCATCGGTACAGATGACACCTTGGAAGCCCAGCTTGTTCCGCAGCAGCTCTGTAGCGAAATAATAGCTAAGCGAAGCAGGCAGTCCCTGGGATTCCGGAATAGCGGGGAACACGATATGAGCCAGCATCACGGAATCTACCCCGGCCTCGATTGCCTTTTGGAACGGAAGCAGCGGTCCCGCCAGCAGTTGGTCCCGATCAAGCTCGCAGGTTTGCAGGTCAATGTGGGAATCTCCTCTAACTTGGCCATGGCCCGGGAAGTGCTTGGCTGTGCACGCCACTCCCGCTTCATGCATGCCTGCGATATAGGCAGCGCCCAACCTTGCGACCGTGCTCGGAACTTCGCCGAATGACCGAATGCCGACCACCGGATTATCGACGTTCGTATTCACATCCAGCACAGGCGCCCAGTTCATCGGAATGCCGACTTCATGCAATTGGCTGCCGATCAGCTTTCCTTGCTCATGGGCAATCCCCTCGCTGTCTGCCAGCCCGACAGCCCGATTGCTCGGCATATAGGGATAGAAGTCTTTCAGATTGGATAGGCTCCCGCCTTCCTCGTCGATGGACAGATAGAGGGGCTGTCGATTAGGCGTCGATGCTGTCAATTGGGTTGCAGACGCAATCCATTCCTGCAACTGTGCTTCGGATTGGATATTGTGAGGAAAGATTCCCAGCCCTCCGATCGGATGAGCACCGAATCTCTTTGATGTCTCTTCGTCTATATAAGGGCCGGGCACTCCGATTACGCACATCCTCGCAATCTTCTCTTCCAGGCTTAGTCTGGTATTGCTCTCTGGTTGTGGATAGCTAGCGGCTGTTTCCATACTCTCCATCCTTTCTCTATCTGTGTTGCTCTAACATTCGCTTTACTTCACAGCGCCTGACGTTACACCCGCCACGATATGCCGCTGGAACAGGATATACATGACCACGACCGGAATCATGGATAATAACAAACCTGCGAACAGAGGGCCCCACTCTGTACGGAATTGCATCTCCGCCTGCATGACGGCTATGCCGACCGGAACCGTGTACTTCGCAGGATCATTCACGAACACTGTGCCCATCAAATACTCATTCCACGTATTCAGCGCGTTCATAATGCCAATCGTAATGAAGCCGGAACGCGCAAGGGGGAACATCACTTGAAAAAACGTCCGGTAGTAGCCGGCCCCATCCATATAAGCGGCCTCCTCCAGCTCCCTCGGCAAAGACTTGAAGAAGCTTACCATGACGAATACGCTGAAGGGCAGCGCCCACGCCGTATACACAATAATGAGTCCGACAAGATTATTAATTAACCCCAAATCATTCAGCAGGAAAAATAGCGGTACCAGCCCGAGTATCATAGGGATCATCATCGCCGATAAATAGACATAATACATGACCTGGCTGCCCTTGAATGCGAACCGGGCCAATATATAGGCCGTTGTCGCCGAAAGCACGATGGCCAGAAATGTGCTGATCGCCGTAACGACGACTGAATTCATAAAGAAATCATTGAAATGATACCGGTTCCATACATCTGTAAAATTGCTCCACAGCAATGGCAGCTTGGGCAGTGCCCATGGTTTCTCCAGCATAAATTGCTTATTGTCCTTCAATGCGCCGAGTCCTGTCCATATGAGCGGGTACAATACCGCAGCTGTCCACAGCAGCAGAATCATTTGGGACAGGATGGTTAAAGCTCGATGGCTTCGCTTGGATGTAATTGGATTCATGGCCGCTTCCTCCTATGACAGTTGTGTCTCGTCACGGCGCAGCAACCGTTGAAGAACCAACGTAGTAATCAGTGATATTGCAAGAATGAATACGCCGATAGCTGAGGCATAACCCATATGGAATTGCTTGAAGCCCATCTGATACAGATAGGAGCCCATCACCTGCGTTGCATTATCAGGTCCGCCTTCCGTCATAATCCAAACCATGACGAATGAACCGTTCAATGTCGTGATGGCAATATGAAGAATACTCACCTTGATTTGCTCCCATATCAGCGGTACCGTGATGGACCAGAACTGCCTGCCTTCCGATGCGCCATCGATCTCCGCAGCCTCATACAACGAGGTCGGAATGGTCAAGATTGCCGCTACCAACAGCAGAAAATAAAAGCCGATCCCCGCCCAGATCGAAGGCCATAGGATTGACCAGAGCGCCGTCTCGGCTTGACCGAGCCAAGGCGTCCGTACAGGCTCGTCGGTAAAAACCGAAAGCAGCGAATTCAAGATACCGATGTTCGGATTATAGATAAATCTCCACAGCACCCCAATGACCACAACCGAGATAATGTTTGGCATAAAAAAGACGATTCGATAAAACTTCGCCCCGCGAAGCTTGAAGCGTGTGACCGCTACAGCAAAAAAAGTAGCCAATACGACAATGCCGATCACTTTGCCCGCGACAAGGAAATAGTCGTTCGTAATCGATTTCCACAAGATTGGATCCTTGATGAGCTCCACGAAATTTTGAAAACCGATATACGTCATAAACGCCGAGCTACCTGACCAGTCGAACAATGAGATATACATGCCGCGCGCAATGGGATAGATGGTGAACATGGCGAAAAACAAAAAAGTAGGGATAAGGAATGACAGGATAAACCATCTTCTCTTGTTCGTATTGCTCATTCTGACCCTTCCTTGTATCAGATTCGTGTAACGAACTGTGCCGGAGAGCCAGTGCATGCCAGCTATTACTGTAGCACAGGCGATCCGGCAACAATCAGTTCATCAGGTTGCGATTTATTTGCGCGCTTTTGCCGCTGCGGCTTCCACCCGCTCGCCCCATTGCTGCGGCGTAATATTGCCCAAGGTCAAGGCTACCGTCGCGTTGTTCATCTCCGTCTTCACATCCGGATTAAACTCTACGACCGGAGCTACCAGCGTACTGCCGTCGCTATAGAAGCTCATAGCCCCCTTCACCACATCGCTCGCTGTTGAGGATTCCAGATCGGCTTTCACGTTCATAAGCGCTCCTGTTTTCTCTGCGAAGTTCAGCGAATGCTGCTTGGTGAACACGAATTCGATAAAGGCTTTGGCTGCTTCTACGTTTTTCGCCTTTTTCGCAATGGCCATAGTAGCCGTATAAGGAATGGCCACATATTTGCCGCCATTCGACTGCGTCACGGATGGAACGTATGCGAACTTGAAATCTTCCGGCGTATCATTTTTCATCTCGCTCTCCAGCCACAATCCGTTCGGAATGAAAGCCGACTTATGCTGCAGGAACAGCATTTGAGAGTCCGTATGATTCAGCGCTGACGACGCTTTATCGATGTATTCAAGGCTGCTGATCTCGCTGAGCTTCTCCAGCGCCTTCAGAACCGGCTCGCTTTGATAAACGCCTTCCTTCATTTCGCCCATTTCAACCAGAATATTAGCGTTGTCATCATTGGCGGAGATGATAGCCGGGAACAGGAACCCGCCATGAATGTATTCCGGGTAGACACCTGTATGAATATAAGGGCTGATGCCAGTTGACTTGATTTGCTCGCTTAGCTTAAGGAAGCTGTCATAATCGGTCGGTACCTGCCAGCCGTTCTTCTCAAGCAGTGCCTGATCGTAGAAGTTGCCGTAAGCGCCGAATACAAGCGGGATATTATAGACGTTGCCGCCATACGCCTCGGGCTGCGAGATTAGCACATCCAGAATCGGCTCGCCGTCTACATTGACAGCCGACTGAATCCACTCTGTAATATCCAGCAGCTGATCGTCTTCGATCATCTGTCTTGGATTGGAGCCTGCTCCATCGATGTAGACAACATCCGGAGGATCGCCTTGAATCCAGCGAGGTTTCATCTGCTCGTTAATGACCGCTCCTGCCGATTGCTTAATGTTCAGCTTCGGATTGGCCTTTTGGAATTGCTCGATCGTGTCCAGCCACCAAGCGTCTCCGTAACCGCCTACAAAATATTGAATCTCGAAATCTCCCGTCAGCCCCTCTTGGGCCGGCTCCTCGGATTGAGCTGGCGATGCTGTCGGAGTTTTGGTGGCGTTGCCGCCTGCTTCATTGCCAGACTTTGTGCCGCACCCCGTCACGGCAAGCAGTAGAAAACATGCGACAAGCGTTGCTGCAAGCTTCGTTTTTTTCATAGCGACCTCTCCTCTTGTATCTTCTTCGTACGATCAACAAGCGTGGAACGACTGGAAGCAGCTGCCCTCCTTATGTGCGGTGTTCATGGCCAATTAATTATTTAGTCCATTGGACTAATTAAATAATAAGAGCAACTTCCGCCACTTGTCAATAAGGTATTTTATCGATTTCGAACGCAAAAAAAAGACGCTGGATCAGGACAACTCCGCTGAACCAGCCTCTTCCATGCAGTAATCTATCTAAGCTCCGCTATTTTTCTCTCGCTTTTCCAATAGCTCGGTAATGTGATGAAGATCATGCTTGATTTGTTTGAGCTCCTGCTCCATCCCTTTTCTAAGGTCCGACTGATTAATGGCACTCCGTATAACGATGAACAATAGAAAGAAGAAAATAGCTGTCATGATGATTAGAAAAATAGGACCGCTTAGTGCCCATATCCCTACAGTCTGCATTCTGCCACCTCACATCATAGATTTTTCCAATAAATCTGACAAGAGACAAATGAATACTAGTATGAAATAGCTCTAAGCCGAGAAACTCGGCTTGCACGGCGGAAATGTGCCGCCATCATGCTTACTCTAACCCGTGAAACTCGGCTTGCACGGCGGAAATGTGCTGCCATGCTTGCTCTAACCCGTGAAACTCGGCTTGCACGGCGGAAATGAGCTGCGTTGCTTGCTCTAACCCGAGAAACTCGGCTTGCATGACGGAAATGAGCTGCCATGCTTGCTCTAAGCCGAGAAACTCGGCTTGCATGGCGGAATGTTTTTCCAGCCTCCTTAAGGATAATTCAATCTGTTGCAACTTGATTGTATCGGGGCTGGAATGATAGATCAATGTCATCGTTTCTATAATTATCATAGATATTGCACATGATTGTCTCAAGCTTCATGCTTCGCAGTCTATTATTGTCTCAGCTCTGCACAAGCCCGCAACGGTAATGTCCCCATGTCCCCATCCCATTTCCACCAAATTATGGTATATATTTTCTGATCTGAAGTATTGGCGATTGTCATCCATGAAATCAATGCTGCGCTTTTCTATCACGCCATAGAACTCATCTATTGAAAGTAAGAACCATCTCCCCTATTTTCTCAATGACCCGCTCTTCGATGTTCATCACCTGTTCGGTCGCGAACCGCTTTAGTTCAGGGTGGTCGCCGACGCATATGGAACGACCTGCCTGCTGGAACATTGAAATATCATTCGCATCATTGCCAAAAGCGATAAATTCCTGCGAACGTACGCCTAATACTTGAAGTCCCTCCCACTTGTTCACGCCTCGGGGACTAATATCAATGATATCTTCCGAACCATGCATGTAGGTTATGACCGGGAGCTTTTGCAGTTCAACGAGCAATTGACCCGGATTAAGACTGCTCAGCACGACCATTTTCACAATTCCCCCCAACTGTTCATACGGCAAATTGCTCGCCATGCCTTCAGGGTCCAGATTACGGCGAATCGGATGAGTATCATCTCCTGTATATGCGTAGTCCCATTCACCGTCCATCAAATATTTGGCTTCATATTTCGTAATCAAGCAGATTAGCTGTCCTAACGTTTCTTTATCGAAAGGAGAGGTTGTTATGATCTCCCCCCCTAACGCTACGAAAGCCCCGTTACCTCCTACCATCGGGTAGTGATGCATATGTACAGGCAGAATGGGCAGCAAGTCGCGAATAGGCCTCGCGGAGGCAAAAATAAGATCAAATCCTATGCCCTCAAGTGTAGCTAATGCTTGAATCATAGCTGGACTTAATGGTTTCCCGGAAAAACAAATGGTTCCATCCAAATCGAAAACGATTTTCTTCATCAAAGTCTTGCTCCTTCATTTTTTTCTCTCATCTTAGCAATTCCGAGTATAATAAAAAGGACAAATGTCCAAAACGGAGGAAAATGATGAAAACGAGCGTTGATCTGCAGCGAATACGAGGATATATACAAGACTTTCAGCTTGAGCGGTTGCTCTCACCGTCTGACTCGCTCCCCCTTCAGCTCCGCTATTATGAACGAGAAGAAATCATCCTGCATGAAGGCGATGAACTGGACGGGCTCTACTTTCAAGTAGCTGGGAGAACTAAAGTTTCCTCCAGTGTCACGACCGGAAAGGCGCTGCTATTGCGATTTTGCGGACCGCTATCCGTCTTCGGCGATGTCGAGCTCATTCAGAACGTTGCCATCCAATCTCAGGTTGAAGCGGTCGAGGCATCCGCTTTTTTATTTGTAAACAAAAGATCCGTCGAAGCAGAGCTCACCCATAACAACCCTCTGTTGCATGAACTGCTGAAGCATCTATCCTATAAGCTGCTTACTTGCACAACAGCTTCACGAATTAATCTGCTAGCATCCGTTGAAGAGCGATTCGCCAGCTATCTCCTATCAACCAAGCTTCAGCATGAGTTCGGAAAAGAAATTAAAACGCCGCATATTGCCGAAATCGCATCTTTGATCGGAACAACACCGCGGCATCTCAATCGTGTTGTGACAAAGCTCTGCAAGATAGGGGTAATCATCAAAGATAAGAAAAAGATTGCGGTTCAGGATTGGAATCACTTGGATCATATATCCAATGGACTTCGTTATGAATAAATGATTGAAATATGCTGGTTTTTGTAACACTATGACTACTTTTCTGTAAATATATACAAAATAATGCATAAAGTATAAAGTGGAGATAGATGTCAAATCTATTTAAGAAAAGGGGTTTGTATGATGAGGAAAACGTATACATTCATACTTGCTATCGCTTTATTATCTTTAAGCATTCTAACGCCAACAAGTAAGGTTTCTGCTTATGATACTTTTCATTCCATGAGCGATGTGCTAGTCGGAGGTGCTGTATTCCATACGGGTCAAATCACACCTTTTGGTTCAAGCACGAAGCTTCATAAATTTACGACTCACAGAAGCGGTACGGCACTCATTACCGTAGTTAATACGAATTATGGCGGACCGCTGCAAGTTCAGTTGCTAGATGCCAACTATAATGTGATTCCTAATCATAATAACGGGATCAGCGTTCAAGCCAACCAAACCTACTACTTGAGAGTTACGTTGACTGCACCGACTCATCCTAATGGAGCATCCTATGTATATATGGGCCACTATGTGGCATAGTTAAGCATTGCTATGGATATTGAAGAGGCTACCCTGCTTATAGGTCAGCCTCTTGCTGCGGCTATTGCAAAACCGGTTTACTTGCTCGATTCTGTACGAACCTGCTGAACAAAAAACGAACGAGCGGTCCCATCACAATCAGCTGCAGCGGGAAGGCAAATATGAAATTGTGAAAGCACAGCGAGATGTAGCTGGCAACCAGCGATTGACCGTTCAAATGACCGGAGTAATAGGTCATACCGAGTCCGAACAGAGACATGCTGAGAACCATGCCCGTCACCATGAAAAACGCCAAAGACAAAATAACAAACAGCTTTTTCGATTTGTCATAAGGCAGCGCGAAAGCCAGTTTTTTCGCTACGGGTCCCACTACAAACATTTCCACCGCAAACGCGACTACATAACCAACCAGCAATTGAAGCAACACCGTTTGCCACGTCAGCGTTTCCCATGCATCGATCCGGATGAGATTGTACGACGTCATAAAGATGACCATACCGGTAACCATCATCAACCCAAAATAAAATTCTTCCTTCTTCGTCCTTGGCACTAACCCTCATCCTTTCTGTTCACATTTGTCATTATAGAAGCTGGGAGCCCCTCTTCATAAGTGACGATTTTGTGAACAATTTAACCAAACGCATCGGATTAATGCCTGTCGTTGCCGGAATTAAAACAGCGGGCAGAAGAGACAATCGCTTGTCCCATCCGCCCGCTGCACTTGATTTGATACCACATATTCCACGCTTAAGAAAAGAACTTCACAGCATCGCGTCTCGCCGATGCAGCCCTGATAAGCGCTAGCTCGACGTATGAAGCACCAGCTTCATTCCCTCGACCTTGAGTGCGTTCATTTGCTCCACCCAGCCTCTGAATTTGGCGAACGTCTCGTCATCGCAGCCGAACAATCGCTGGATCTCATCTGCAATCCGTTTTTCCTCATCATTGAAGTTGCCATCTGCGAAGATTAGCAGCAGCAGCTCAGCCAGGAAGATATGCTTGATTCGATCGTCCTGCAGGTTGCCGATCAGCTCGGCCGTCGATAGATGCGCTCTTGCGTCCGGCGACCAATCTTCAAGTCCAAGCTCAAGCAGCCAGCCTTGAATATAATTTTGTTCATTGCGATTAATAAATCCGTCTGAGGAAGCAATTCGATGCGCTAGATCTAGAAAAGCTTCCTTATGCTCGCGTTCAACGATAAAATGCAAAAACACTTCTGCACACTCCTCTTCTGACATCCCGGACATGTCCACATCGTGGAATCTGGGAGCTATGTGTTCAGTTTAGTAGAGTCGCGAGCGGAATTCAACTAGTGAACCGGCAATTATTTGGTTGCGGACAATTCATCAATCAATTGCGTCAATGCCTCGCGGATTGGCGTCACAGGACGGCCCAGCAGCTTCTCGAAATCGCCGCTTTCCACCTCAAGCGCCCCTATACGAATGCCTTCCTGAATGCCAGTCAGAATCGGCAGCACAAAATCCGGCATGCCTGCCTCCTTCATGATGGCGGCATAAGCAGCGTCATCCATCTGCTGAATCGGAACCTCCCGGTTCAGCACCTCGCCAAGCGCTGACGTCAATTGCTCTTGGCTCAGCAACGGCCCGGACAGCTCATAAATCGTATGCTCATGTCCTTCACCGCTCAATACAGCAGCAGCTGCCTGTGCATAATCTTGCTGCAGCGCCCACCCTACTCTGCCTCCAGCAGCGGAAGTGATCCATGGCGCACCCGCCAGGACAGCTTGAATGCTGCCAGCTTCATTCTCCAGATACCAATTGTTGCGCAGGAACGAATACGGAATGCCCGTCTTCGCAATCGCTTCTTCCGTCACGCGATGCACAGGCGCGAGGAAGAGCGGACTGTCGGCTGCATCCGCAAGGCTTGTGTACGCGATAAAAGCTACTCCTGCACGTTCTGCAGCAGCGACGGCATTCGTATGCTGACGAATCCTCGCTTCATTGTCTCCATCCGCAGAGATAAGCAGCAGGCGTTCAATGCCTGCAAAAGCGGTATCCAATGTTTGAGGATGGTCGAAGTCGCCATGGCGCACATCGATTCCTCGTGCCCGCAGATGCTCCGCCTTCTTCGGGTTTCTTACGCTTACAGCCAGATTGCCTGCCGGTACCGTCTTCAATAGCATTTCTACGATTTTGGACCCCAGCTTCCCCGTTGCACCTGTCACTAATAATTTCATTGCTCATACCTCCATAGCGATTAGTTGTAATTCAGATTGTTATAACTATATTAGTTACAACTATATGAAAAATAAAAGCCCTCTTGCGGGAGCTTTCATTTATTCGAATTTGGCCGTAAGCTGGTCTAGTGTCGTCTGCGCGAGCCGCTGTTCCATCGCCGATTGAGCATCGCTCATCTCTGCTTGTAGGACCGACTCGATATTGCGGCCGACCGGACAACGCTTATTCGGATCCTCATGAAACCGGAACAATTGATTATCCTCGATCACATGAACTGCCTTATAGATATCAAGTAACGTAATCTCCTCCGGCTTCTTAAGCAGCGAAGCGCCCCCTACACCCGGACGCACCTCTACAAGTCCCGCCTTCTTCAGCATTCCCGTAATTCTGCGAATGACGACTGGGTTCGTATTGACGCTAGCCGCGATATAATCCCCTGTACACTCATTAGGCGTATAGGCAATCAGTGAAAGGGTATGGACTGCGATGGAAAACCGCGTGCTAAATTGCTTCAATGGAATCACCCCGTTGTACTCATTGTAGTTACAACAATTCGCAAAGTCAATGAAGAGTTGTCGAACAGCAACCGCTATCCGCATTTATCCGCGTCGCTCCCGCAAAGCGTGAATAGTAGAACGGATCAGCTCTAGAATTTCATCATTCGCAGCCGCCAACTCGCACTTTCGTACAGCCAAGTCTCGCAGGTTAGGTTATGAATTTGTCGTCGATCGGGACCAACACTCCCACAAGCGCGGAATATGAGCTCCTTCGTCCTCCGTCGCCTCGACAAATGCGTTCAAAAACTTGGTGACCCTAAGGCATAGCGGCAGCTTCAGCTTACATTCGAATACGGTCAACAGGTCTTTTTAGGTAAATAGTGGTAAGATATTGTTATAAAATGACGACTAGGAGGATGATGAGATGGGTTCACGGTTAATGCACGCGGTCATAGCGAATCGAATCGCAGAAGCTCTGCTCATTGAAGACAAACCATCTTTTTTGCTTGGAAGCCTGGCCCCTGACGCGGTGTCGCCTAAGGACGCATCCCATTTCTTTACCGGAGATATCCGCGACTATTCCAGAAGCATTGATTACAAGGGATTTTTGTATCAATATCAAGCGCTGGAACACGAGCCTTACATTTGGGGATACTTCACGCATCTGATTGCGGATCATGTCTGGCTGAAAGGCTTTTATTTGCCATGGCTGCGAAACCGGATGGAGGGAAATCCGGAAGTTTTGCAGCTCTATCACAATGACTTCCGCCTATTGAACGGGAAATTGCTAGATTATTATGGCTGCCAAGAGGAATTGAGAGACAGCCTGTCCTATCGTCCTGCCATTGCGGATCTACAGGAGGTCTCGTCACAGGAGGTCGAAGCGTTTATCCCTCTCGTAATGGAGGATATGGCATACGAGCGATCTGTTCTCGATGAGAAGCTGCATGTATTCACTATGGACCAGATTGTGGGTTATATTGAGACCTCCGTGGAACTGGGTATCAGGCATCTGCGTACTATGCCTGGAATTAAACCTGCGGTTGCGACCTGATTGGGCTTTATCCATTCTTTCACTGTTGCCACGGTGAGCCGCCAGCTGTTGAACCGCGTAGTGGCCGCTATAAGTGGCGACACGGTATACCGCGCCAAGCTCCGCATTTTACTGGAACAGATAGGTTCGTCCATCCTCCTGCCGGAGCAGCGCCTATTCAAAATATTGTTGATAGATGCGGGACGCCGCGCTAGAATTCATATAAGCTCACCTCCGATTAGTTAAGCTCCCGATCGATGTATAAGTTATCTGATATTCATCAACTAATTGAGAATAATTATCAATCATTGGAGCAAAAAAAGCAGCTGTTAAACAGCCATCACTGGAAATTATTCCTGTATGGAGCCCGGCAGCACCGATTCGCCATCTAACAAAATGAAGGAGGAGTAACCATGAGCAATCCGATTAACCGCATAATAAGTCAGCTTGGAGATGATCTTCTGCAGAAGCTGAAGGGGCTCTCTCCATCCGACTTTAATTCCTTGATGCTGGAAGTGTACCGAACAAGGACCGATGCGCTGCGTCCGTCTGATGTGCTTCGCAGCTACGCAAGCAGCCGGTTCTCGAAGCCCAGCGAGCTCGATCCGGTTGCTTATCATCAGCTGGAAGCGGATCTGCTCGGCCTTGCCCGGCAGCAAGACATTGAACCCGTATTGTTATCACCGGTAGCTCCGCTTGGCAACTGCTCCATCTATGGCACGGTCGACCAGAATAAGATCGTGTCCGCCTCCAGAGGCACGGAGGTGCTTGCCGATTCTACGAATATGATGGCAACCATCGCAGCTGACCGGATCAAACAAGGAATCGGGAACCATGATGAGGGTGCCCACCTCTGTTCCACGCATCGTGTCGTGCGCGCCCAGCATTTCAATGGACCAGGCTCATTCGCCCATTTCGGCATATACGGCATGGTGTCGGTTGGCAAAGCGAAAGGCTCCTATCAGTGTGAAGCGAATCTGCTTGGCAAGCAGCTGGGCTATTATCAAGCGCTGTTTCGCTCCCGCTTCCGCGCCGAGCTGTCGATCGTCCTGGAGCAGCGCAGCGGCTATGCGGACGGTGCCGGATTCCTGACGAGAATGGCCGCTATCATCAAAGAACAATTACCGGACGCCTCCATAACGATACAAGAACCGAATGTGGCGAATAGCTATTACCAGGGAATCAACTTCAAGCTGTTCATGACGAATCAGCACGGAAAAACAGAGATTGGCGACGGCGGATTTGTCGACTGGACTCAAAGCATGCTCGGCAACCAAAAGGAGCGGTGCTTGATCAGCGGCATCGGGCTGGACCGGCTTCTGATCATGGAGCTTTAACGCATAAACCCCAAAAAACGCTTGTTGCACGCCAAAAAAAGCCGCCCACGTCTTCGCCGTGAGCAGCTTATCTTAACCTTTTCCCTGCTTTCCTTGTCCGACCCGTTCGGCAAGCTGCTGTAGATCCATGCCTTTCAGCGCGCCCTCGATCAGCTCCGGCAGCTTATCCGGGGTGCAGCCGAAGCAAGGGATGCCGTATTGAGCCAGTCTTTTCGCCACGTCCTCGTCATACGACGGCACTCCGTCATCTGACAGAGCGAGCAGGCAGATCGTTTTGACGCCGGATTCATGCATCTTTCTCAGCCTGCGGAGCATCTCCGTCCGATTGCCGCCCTCATACAAATCCGAGACGAGAATAAACATCGTTTTTTTAGGCTCCGCGATGAAGGGCTCGCAGTAGGCAAGCGATTTGTTAATATCCGTACCCCCGCCAAGCTGAATGCCGAAGAGCATCTCCACGGGATCATTCGCGCATTGCTCGCTCAGGTCGACGACCTCGGTATCGAAGGCAACAACCCGCGTATCCAATGAAGGCATGCTCGCAAAGATAGAGCCGATAATCGATGCGTAGATGACCGAATTGGCCATGGAACCGCTCTGGTCGATGTCCAGAATGACGGTCCATTCTTTGCTCTTGCGCGCACGATCGAAGAAGTAGACCTTCTCGGGAATGAGCAGCTTGCGCTCAGTATCATAGTGCTTCAAGTTTTTGCGGATGGTTGTCGCCCAGTCGAGCCCCGTCATGGAAGGAAGCGGCGAATGCGCCCGGCGGTTGAGCGCACCGGTCACCGCTCTCGTCAAGTCCTGTGCAAGCCGCTTCACAATCTCCTCCACGACCTCGCGTACGAGCGTCCGCGCCGTTTCTTTGGTACGCTCGGGAATTTGTCCCCGCAGCGACATCAGCGTGGCGACCATGCCAATGTCCGGCTTCACCTGAGACAGCAGCTCCGGCTCGAACAAGAGCTGCGTCAGCCCTTTAAGATGCACCGCGTCCGACTGGATTACCGACACGATGTCAGGCGGGAAGAAGGTGCGCACATCGCCCAGCCACTTGGCCAGCTTCGGAGAAGAAGAGCCCAGACCCGCCGATCTCGCGCGGGAGGCGCTGCTTCCCGATTGTCCGGCGACACCCGCATCAGAAGCGCCTGATGTGCTGTCATAAATCGCGGCCAGAGCTTCATCCATCAGCAGATCCTCGCTGCTCAGCCAAGGCGTATCCGCTCCGGCGCCCCGCGACGCCTGCAGCTTCTCTTCAGCAGCCGCTCCCAAGATCAACCGCCATCGTTTGACTTGTTCCGGATCAGGCTGCGTCATCGTCTACAAGTCTCCAAAGTCAAAGTCGTTAAGTTCATCGAGACTCTCCTTCTCTTGTTCATTAAGCGGCTGCTGCAGCCGGACGCCTGCCGATTCTGCGCTGACTCCCCACAAATCGCCCATCATCTCGGCAATTGCAGCCTTCTCTCTCGGCTCGAACGAGCCGAACGCTCTGCGCAGGAATACGAGCGACCGCTTGAACGGCTCCGCCTCCAGCGATCCGACATATGCATCCAGCTGCCGCCACAAGTAAGTTCTTGACAGCAGCGCATACCGATTGCGCATGGATATTCCCTCGAACCAGCCGGCCCCAAGATCGGCGGGGATGCCCGGGGACAGCCTTCTGGACACTTCCTTCGCGCACTCCTCCTCACCGGCTGCATTGCGTTCCAGCAGAATCGAGAACGCATAGCCGGATAGCTTCGCATTGCGGTCATCACGCTCGGCGAGCCTGCGCAGTTGTTCAACCCACAGCTGCTCATCCAATTCTTCATAATGCTCCTGCGCAGCGGTATTCAACAGATGAATGGCTTCGATCATGCCAGCCGCCGCATCATCGTTGCAGCCTGCCGCTTCTTGAAGCATCAGCGCTCCGCGCAAGAAGAGCTGCTGCATGATTGGAATCAGTGCAGCGGTATCGACTCTGCGGATGGAACCGTATTGAAGCATGACGGACAGCTCGTGGACCGTCTGGGCAATCTGCTCGAAGCTGCCTGCATCCACCGCAAGCCGCTGCAGCGCGCTTGTCGCCTGTCCCATCACCTGCGGCAGCCCGCATTCGCAGGAGCGGCGGATCAGCTTTGCCGCCGCCGCAATATCGGCGCATGCCAGCAGCTCCTCGTGGATGACGTACGCGGCAGCCAGCTCGATCGTCTCGCCCTTCAGCGTCGACTCCACCGTCTCAATCTCGGCTTCCGGCGACCATTGCAGCACCCAATGCTCCGCCCAGGTCGCGTCGCTCTGCCTCACGCCTTGCTTGCGGGCGAAGCGAATGCCAAGTGCAGCCAACCGGTGCAGGAAGACGGAGCGATTCAAGTCGAGATAAGCGGACTCCTCCGACTTCACTCTCCGGTTCTCGCGCAGATCCAGCTCCAGATCGGCTGCCACCAGCGATTTGTACTTTTCCAGCTTCAGCCGCTTGAGCTCGCGGTTCAGGTCATCCTGTACTGGAGTTTGGCTGACGCCTTCCGGCAAGCTGCCGATCGCGGTGCCGATATCCGTCCGCGCCAGCGCTTCTGCCACGACCGAATATTCGCCATAACCGAACAACACCGTTGCCGCATCCCGCAGATCCCGCCAGGTGGGCCGGATACCGTCATGCATCGCAGCCAAGGCTTCTGCCATTCGCACGCCTTCAATGACGGAAGCCGTGGACCGCCAGGTCCCCTCCTCGCGCATCCGGGAAGCGACGGAGGACAGATACAGCGCAGGCAGCGCAGCGAGTTCGCCCTGTTGCATGCAGTGCCATAGTAATTCAAAATAAGCAGGCGCCTGATTGCCGGCGCCGTAGCCGGAATGCGAGGATAATTTGTAATAGGAATAAGGCATCAGCGTCATCTTTGCACGCACACGCGGAAGCTTGGCTAGCTCCTCGTCGGTCATTGCCGCAGCGACAGCGCAAGCGCCGGTGTGTGATGCGCTCCGCTTAGCACAACTATCTTCTCGGGAAGATGTCCGCTCGCAACCGCGTGATGAATTTTGCGCCTCATATACGATTCGCGTATCTCATTATAAGCCGATTCTTGCGGGGCCAGCCTAAGCTCTTCGTCCTCCGTAAGGGCTCTCATCTCGGTCGAGTAATGCAAGATGGCACGCCGATAGGCATCCGGCTGCAGGTTATGCTCGAAGTGCCTCTCCCAATACGATTCATAGTCCGGTTCACCCGAGAGCTCTGCTATTCGGCTGTATAAGCTGCCTGTCGATAGTTGCGGCTCATCCGCTCCAGAGGCTTCCGTCTGCGGAGCGCGTCTCCGATCGGCGAGCGCCAGCGAAACCTCCGCAGGCAGATCGATGAATTCCGCATGGCAGTTATTCCGCCTGGCCCACTTGAGCGCCTGATATTCCGGTGAATAGTCGGCAAACGGATACAGCAGCGTGCGAACGGGAAGCTGATCCGTGTAGGCCAGCAAGGCAACCGGAGGTACGACGCCACGCGATGTCAGTTGCGCAGCCAGCTCCCCTGCGTCGCTGGGCCCTTCGATCAGGATTGCAGTCGGCTTCACGCTGTTCAGCAAGGCGAGCAGATGATACGACCCTGCCGGGGAGAGATGCCGGATGCCGAAGTAATGCGGTCCCGAAGCGTCACTCACCCGTTCATCTCCGTACAAGCGCTGTACAGGCTTCGCCATGAGGACCCCCGTTTTTTCATAATATTGTCGAGATATTCCTTCCACACCTGCTGATCCTTCGCATCATCCTTCACGATCGCTCCCTGCAAACCCGCCGCTACATCTTCATCGGTCAGCTGGCCGTTGCCGAAGCTGCCAGCCAGCGCCATGCTTCCGGTCAGGAGAGAGATAGCCTCAGCCGTCGAGATGACGCCGCTAGGCGACTTTAGCTTCTCCTTGCCGTCCAGCGTCACGCCGCTGCGAAGCTCGCGGAAGATCGTCACCACTTTGCGGATCGCATCCTCGTCCGGCTGCGAAGCGCGCAGCTCATAGCTTGCTGATATCTCGCTCACACGTCTGCGCACAATATCGATCTCCGTCTCTATGCTGGACGGAGCCGGCAGTACGATGATATTGAAACGACGCTTCAAGGCCGCCGACATTTCATTGACGCCGCGGTCTCGTGTATTCGCCGTCGCAATGATGGAGAAGCCCCGCTCAGCGGACACCTCGCGCCCCAGCTCTGGAATCGAAATCGTCTTCTCCGATAGAATCGAGATTAGAGCGTCCTGCACTTCAGAGGCACAGCGGGAGATTTCCTCAAAGCGGGCAATGCCTCCCCCTTCCATGGCGCGAAGGATCGGGCTGCGAATAATCGCCTGGTCGGATGGCCCCTGCGCTAGCAGCAACGCATAGTTCCAGGAATAACGAACATGCTCCTCGCTTGTGCCTGCCGTCCCCTGCACCACCTTGGACGAATCGCCATGGATCGCAGCGGTCAGATTCTCCGACAGCCAGGACTTCGCCGTGCCCGGCTCGCCGATCAAGAGCAGCGCTCTATCTGTCAGCAAAGTGGCAATCGCCATCTCGACCAACCGTTTATTGCCGATATACTTCGGTGTAATAACCGTGTCTCCCGCCTGACCGCCTGTAATAAAGGTCAGCACAGCGCGCGGAGACAGCTGCCAGCCCGCAGGCTTCTCCGCCGCTTTGTCTGTTTCGCGGAGCGCTTCCAGCTCATGCACGTACAGCTTCTCCGCGGGCAATCTTAAGACATTTTGTTTTTGATCCATTCCCATACCCCGCTCCCTCTCTCGCTTGCCGCTGCATCGGGCGCAGCTTCCAGCGCCTCGACGAGCTCTATCATTTGTTCTTTCACAGATTCATAGGCCATATTTTCGGCAATGACACGCAGTTCTGGCGTATAGGACTTCGGCAATAAAGCAATTAATCGCTGAAATCGTTCGTCTAGATAATAGAAATTGCGACCGTTCTGTCTGCGAAGCATATCCATTAGCTGCTCAGGCGCACTCTTGTCGTCAAGCCGGAACAAGGCCGTCAGCGCGATAATTGTCTGATAATCGTTAAATCTGGCGCGTTCCTTCAGTTTGGAAGTCAATAAGACGTTATGTCGCGATCGGCTTGAAGAGCAAAGGCACAGACCAGTTCCGTCATGTCCTGTTCGACAAAGACGTGAACCCAGCGTGAATCCCAAGCATCGCTTGGCACGACATATATTCTGTCTTCTTGTTGATACACTTGCTCGTCAATCATGGATTGTATGGTACTCTGCAAACTTTTAGCCGAAGCAGAGCGTCCCTTCAAATCCTGAGCATAACGGTCATACAGATCGGCAGGCGACAAACGTCGGTATGCAGCACGGAAGCTGTAGCCGATAAACTTGCGCTTGTAACGAGTGTGCAGCTCGATGCCGAATGCGTCGGCCGCCTCGCTGTTCAGCTCAAGCAGCAGGTCTGCGGCCGTTTCCTGCACAGCTTCAGTGTCGGCTTGGATGAACGCTTCCGTATGAAGCAGCCTCTTCACAAGCGGATAAGCTTCTGTAGCAAGCTCTTGGCCACGGCCCTCCAGGCATCGGATATAAGTGTGCAGCTGTCCGATTGCCGTAACGCGTTCTTTTCCCTCCAGCTCCAGGCAACGGCTGAGCTCTTGCTCTGCATCTATGATAATGCGCTTGTGAAGCTCCAGCTCGTCACAAGACTTGATCGGATCGATGACAAGCTCTCCGCCTTTCGACTTGGCGGCTTCAAGCAAGCGCTCGATTGCCCTTGGTGAACCCAGGTGAGCGAGGGCGTAGAAGGCAGCTTGGCGGATTTCACGGCGCTTCTCAGCGCTCTGCTCCAGCAGAAATTCCTCTTGGTCTGGATAACCGCCAAGCAGCTCAATCGCCGCAACTTTAAGCTCAAACGCCCCAGAGTTTCCCGCTTCCTTCACAAGCTTAAGCACCGATTCGCCTTGCAATTGAAACAACAGCTTGAGTCTTCTCGCGTCTCCCTTGCCGCCTTGAAGGTCAAGCCCCGCCAACAAGACAGGAACCGCCGCAAGCCCGAATTCAGGAATAAGCTTCTGCTGTACGAACTCCGGAATCTCAGCGTACACATCGTCAAGCGCCCCGCATACAGCTGACAGCGCACGCAAGTCAAGGAAGCTTCGATCCTCGTAAGACTGGCGCAGCTGCTCCAGCCGCCCTTGACCCTTCGTGGTAAGAGCCGTAAGCAAAGGGTACAGCCTTCGATACGTCAAGTCGGTGGCTAATTGGAGCCCTTCGCTTTCAACTGGCTGCGGGATTCCTTGTACATCCGACTTACCTTGTGTATGGAGTATCGCGCTGAGCAGTGTCGACAGCTCCAAAAGCTTCGCCGGACTGTCGGCGCGAGGCGCGGACAGCAGTCCATCCGCCGCATCCGCAAGACGATTGAAGACAGGAGCGGATTCACCGATCCTTCTTAAAGCAGGCACCAACTTCGATATTCGCAAGTCGCCTTCCGCCAGTGCGCTGCCGGCAACGAACAGACGGCGAACCTCTTGCTGCAAATTAAGCAACAGATCTACACTCATCGTTTCTCTCTCCTCTAGTACAGCAGCCGAATGATTCGGCGCTCCGTGATGATGCTCATGGGCTGGACTTCCAGGCGTCCGGTATCGACATCATGCCGGAACATCACTAGTGCAGCCTGTTTCTTCAGATCATCCGCCGGCAGCAGCGGCAGAATATCTTCGAGACGCTGGGGAGCGGTAGTCATAGTCGATACAACGGGAAGATACTTGTCTTGCGAATCGCGAAGGACATACCCATCCTCCGTCTTCTCGATCGCCTCATAAGCGACCAGCTTAACGGGATTGCGGCCTGACAGCGGGTTCTTGATCCCGTTCTTGACGGCCTTCACCACATCGGAGTAAGATGCTGCCGCAAGCGTCTTCACCGCTTGATAATCCGCATCCGAGGCATCACGGTGCTGCGCTTTCTCCCACCGTACTCTGGCATTGCTGTCACCGGGATAGAGGAACAGCTCTTCGGTTTGCACGACAGCGTGGAACGTATCTTCTTCCTTGATCGCTTTGGCAGCGCGGAAGGGGCGAAGATGCCTGGTGCTATGTACGTTACCGTCTTGCAAATCCACCCACCATCCGGCATCGACATATTCGCCGCGCGCCGTATCCGTATAAGACAAGAAGGACAATTGCAGCAGCTCTGCATCCCGCTTCACCCGGCCCAGCTCCCTGAGCTCGGCAAGCTGCCAAGCGTGTCCCAGCAATTCCTCCAGCGCCGTCTCCGTATCCTGCGGCGAATCCGGATCAGCGAGACGCTGCTCCAAGTAGCTTCTGCCCTTCCGCACTAGCGCATGAAGACGAATAAGCTGCTCCATAGCCCGGGAATATACCGCTTCCCTATTTTCCTCCTCCGTCAGCAGCAACACTAGCTCTTTTAGCTCCGCTTGCGCTCCCGGAATATAATAATTGCCTAATTGCTTCGCTTGATCTCCCAGCAAACGTATCGTTTGCTTGTCTATGCCGCCAAGTCCATTCTGAACGGTCTGCAGCACCAGCTTCTCCAACAGGCTTAAACCTTCGATTTGAGCGTTCATCTTTTTACTCAGAGCGGATTTGTTCACCTTCCGTTTGACTGGAGGAGCCTCTCCTCTCGCCTCTGACGATTCGGCTTCCTTCTTCTTCTCCTCGCGTTTCTCCGCCTTCTCACGCTTATCCGCGATATCTGCAGGAATCTCGGCTTGCTCGAAGGACTTCCCGAGAGCAAATGCGTACATTAAGCCAAGCGCATGCTTGCACGGAAATTGCCTGCTCGGACAGGAGCAGCGGGATACAGGACTCTCTTGCTGGATGAAATCGACCGAACAGCGGTACGGTTCCTTGCCGCTGCCCTTGCACTCGCCGAATAGGAGCGTGCGATCTTCTGTTATGCGCAGCACCTGGAAACTGTTCTTTTTGACCAAATCCCGGCCATTCTTCATCGCCCCTGCATTAGGGGCCAAATGATCGATATAGACTTCCGTTAGAAAATTCATGATCTACCTCGCTAATGATGATGGAATCGTAATACCTTCTACATGAGACGCCGATTTCCTTTTACGGAACATGCCGCCTTAATCCAAGGCCTCCTAGTAACGTATGCCGGGCTGACACCCAGCCATTCCTCCCAATTGACTTTCACTTGGCGATATAGGCGGTCATATCAGCACAAAAAAGGACTATACAGATATGCTGCCGGATGCAGCACATGTATAGTCCATCGACACTTTTATGGTTTTTTTTTAATAATGCGGCTTCGCATCTTACTTCATCATGCGCAGCAGTTTCTTGTACAGCTTGTCAAGAATGTGGTTGATCCATTGCGTCAGTCCATATAACAACAACACGGCGGCGACGGCCATGAGCGTCAATAACAAGACGCTGCTAATCGTTATGGTTTCCTGCATTAATCCCCGAATGATCAGGAAGGCATACGTCAAACCGACAAGCCCGCTGCCGATCCAGAACCAACGTTTCATTCGGACCACATCCTCTCCTGGCAAGCTATTCATAACAGCTCGCGCCTGATTACCGACAGAAATCCGCGTGTTTTACTGCAGACAACCTGCCTAAAGTATACCAGAAACCAACCATTCAGCACGATTCCCTTGGTGTACGTGATGGCTCCAATCCATAAAGCTGCCCGCAGCCGGCCTGAATATCCGAGCCGAATTGCGTTCGGACTGTAACTTGAATGCCTTTGGCCTTCAGCACTTGCACAAAGAATCGGACGCGCTCGCGGTCAGACTGCTCATAGTCAGGCGTCTCTTCCGTTGCATTATAAGGGATCAGATTGACATGATACAGATGCTCCCATTCTCCTCTTCCTCTTAGCAGCTCTGCCACAGCTTCAGCATGCTCCGCTCCGTCGTTCACGCCTCTGAGCATGATATAGGCAATGTACACTTTGCGCCCCGTCTCCTGAATATGCTCATCCAGTTCCTCCATGACATCGCGGATTGGGTACCGGTCGTTAATCGGCATGAGTGCACTTCGCTGATCATCGAACGGCGAATGGAGCGAGAAGGTCAGGTTCACTTGCGGAAATTCCCGTCTGAGACGTTGTATCCCCGGCAGAATGCCAATGGTAGATACCGTAATTCTGCGCTGGCCTAATCCAAACAAACGAGGATCGGTCATCACCCTCAGCGCTTCGAACAGATTAGGATTGGCGAGCGCCTCTCCCATTCCCATAAAGGCTACACTGTCCAGAGCATACCCGTTCAAATGAAAGTACAGGAGCTGATCGGTAATTTCATCAACGGTGAGATGGCGCTTTAGCCCCATCGTTCCGGTGGAGCAGAACCGGCAGCCGAATCCGCAGCCGCATTGAGATGATATGCAATAGGAATCCCATCCTCTCTTGTAGCTTAACCTGACGGCTTCGACCCGTTCATTCCCCGCAATTGCGAATAAGAATTTGCTGGCCTGATCCGATCGCTGCTCCAAAACCGGGGTTACAGAGGACACCCGATTGCCCAGCTGTTCCATTAAGGCATGCCGCAAGGATTGGGGCAGCATATGCATCTGTTCATATTCGCCGATCCTCTGCTTAAAAATCGCTTCTGTAATTTGTTTATATCGATATCCTGGCTGCTTGATGCTTTGCAGGATGTGTTGAATCATTTCATATTTGGATGTTGGCTTCATCAATATCTCCCTTTAGCTCGGAGAAAGCACAAAAAAAGCACCAGCGAACCGGTGCTTTTCTGCATCTTGCGTTAACCAACTATACGTCGAAGAACACTTTGCCTATGACAAAGAGCGCAAAGTGTGACGATCTATAGGAGGATAAAGCTCCGGTAGCTGTTTGTTGTAGTTGTGAACCATGCCGGCAATCGCATTCGTTGACAGGTTCACTAATACATCTCCAACTACTAACAACATCAACATCGCTTCATCCTCCTTCCAAAACATAAGAATACGTTCATTCAATAACATACCAGCTAGTGGAACTGTAGTCAATCCGTTAGTATTGATTATGGTCTGAAAGATAGTACAGCAAAGTAATCTATATAATTGATTAACCAATTACAAGTGCTGAAATAAAAGGGTCTTTTGCTGATTAGACCCTAGCTTATGGGGTTTGAAGCGATTTTATGGTTGCCGCGATGCCTTGTTCGAATGCGGTCTTGCGGATCGGGCCGATATGCTGCTCATACTTCTTCCCGCTTAATACCACAGGGTCTTCCGTCAAATAAAGCATCTCGACGATTTCTTTCATGACCGGAACGCCCATGCCAATGAGGGAGAGACCTATCCGTCCCAGCGGAATGACGGCTTTGGAATTTCCGCTAGCCTGCTGCGCAATACGCACAATGTCGCGGCCTGAGATCAAACCCGTGCCAGGAATATTCCAGTTCTGCCCGTAAGCGTGGTCGTGCTTGGCAAGCTCTACGATCATGGCAGCGGCATCTGGAAGATAGACGTATTCGCGTGGAGTACGCATATTGCCGATAAAAAAAGCCATTTTCCCTGCCGCTATCGCTTCTAGCGTAGAGCCCAAATACGATGCAGCATTAGCGGTTGGACCATAATAATCCGGCAAGCGCGCTATGATGACATTGGACCGGGACCATCTTCCTCTGTCGAACAGCATATGTTCAAATTGCAATCTGGTTTTTCCTTTTCTCGTATGGGGCTCCTTCGGATGATTCTCATCCACCCGATCCGTCTGTCTTCTTCCGTACGGATAGATGCCGTCAATGGCTACGATGTTAATGCCAAGCCGATTAGCCGCTTCCATAATCGCTTCCCCGAGCGGGATCAGCTTGCTCTCCATCACGTTGTACGGAACGTTGGCGCAATGAAACAACACATCCGCGTCCTGGGCCGCGGCGATGATGTCTTCAGGCTTTAATGCATCACCCTCCGCAAACGACAAGTTCGCATATTCGCCTATTCGTGCCGACAGCTCATCCAGCTTCTTGCGCATACGTCCGAAGGCGATCGTCGGTATGCCTTGCTTCGCCAGCTCTTCTGTAATCGCTGCGCCCGTGCCTCCTGTAGCGCCAATAACGATTGCTTTCTTCATCTTGTTCAGCTCCTTGTAGGTTTCATTGGAATATTCTTATCATATGACGAAATTAGTGATTGGTCAATCACTAATTAATTGATCAATTACTAAATGGCTTGAATGCGCACATTTTAATCTATTACAACATGCAGGAATCCGTGTAGCAGGAAGCGACAGATTCAACTTTACGGACTTATCTGCAATTAGAAAGATAAAACAGCAACAGTCCAGGACCTTTTTACGTCCTGAGCTGTCGCTGTTTGGATTCCATCCTGTGCAGCCTTCGTTTTAAAATGGACTCATGCCTGCAGTGTCTACTTTCTCCCCGTCTATCGAAATCCCCATTTGAGAAGTAATTTTACGATAAAATCCAACGCGGCGACCAATGCGACGGTCGGTTTCGTCCAGGTTGCCTTCCAGATTGCCGTTAATAATCATAATGGTGATGCCAAAGCCTGCCTGTGTTAATCCTTTAGAAATATCCGATTCAGCAGGCGTCCAGTTGCCCACCATTACATCATGAGCGGAGGGCTTCGGTGGCTGCGGGGTCATCCAGAACAGGAGTGCTGTCATAAAGCCCAGCTTGCCGTCATTCACAATAAGCTCAGGCTGTTGAAGCAGTGTATCTTTGGTGCCATAGATAATTCCGCTTATCAATCCATAATTGTAATTCCAGCTTAGCTGAATCGGCCCGCGGCCATGATAGGATTTGCCTTCTGCTGGCGGAAAGTTGTCATTTGCTTCAACATAATTGACCGTATCGGTGTTCATATAAGCTATTTCCTCGTTCCAATATAACCCCCAAGCAAGCGGTCCTCCAGGGGATGTTGGCGCGCCTCCGCCCGTTTCATGCGCAATGTTGGCAAGGAATGCCGCCAGCTCTCGCTTTCGATCCAAGTCAGACCCTTCTTTGATAAAGGAGCCAAAATCAACCGTTTGCGATAAAACCGGAATCTTCCTGTTAGGGAGTGTGTTAAAGTTAGCGTTTTGGTAAATAAGCGTTTCGGTCTTTGTTTCTTTATCTAAACGAAATACGCGGCTGTTGCTTGTATCGTCCTCTCTGTATTCAACCTTATACTTGATATTAGCGACATCCATTATGGCCGCAATCAAGTTGTCATAAGAGTAATAGTCGGTTTGATCTGCATGGTAATAGGCTTGATCAGCGGCAAAGTTATGCCATTCTTTCGTGCCAATCCGGTAAGGAAACAGTTGATCGAAATTCTTACGCGACAGTGCGCTTTGTACAGCGGCAACGGCATTGGCTGGTGAAAATTGCGGATCTATTCCGTCCCACAAGGATAAAATCTCGGAATCCGTAAGTATGCGGCTTTGGCCAACCCGTAATTCATCTAAAGCTTCAGATTCCATTCCACTTCCCCCTGCAGTTTCCTCCTCAGATGAGAGCGTTATTGGTGCTTGTCGTTTTAATTTCGCAGAATGTGAAAAGGGATTGGATGCTAAATAGGTGAACAATAATCCCACAGTCAATGCAACAGCCATAATAAGAACAATACTCTTCCATGTCATCCCGGTTTTCATGTTCCACCTCCAATTCTGGAAACAAAAGCACGATTCCAATTATAGTCATATATACAATCGTTTTCTATAGGAGTAATCAACGATAATTGATAGACATCCCCCTAATTCACAAATCGAACACTTGCAAAAAACACAAAAAAGGCTGGCTTCATGCGATGCCAACCTTAACCATTTACATTAAAAACGAGCCCCAAAAGGAGGCTCAAATGTATTGAACGACCGTTACTTGTATAGCACTTTATCTACATTGTATTTGGCTTTGAGTTCGTTGATAATAAACGTTTCATAAATTTCTCTATGAACAGGGTCCTCCACGATACATACCTCGATTTTGGTCACTTCGCTCCTGTGATTTTTCATGACGGATACGGTATCTTCAAAGTGTTTTTTGATCCGAGGTCTGAGCTTACGCGCTTTGCCGACAAACAGGAGCTCATCCCGTTCATTGTAGAACATGAAGATCCCCCCTGTTTCTCTCGAAATCAGATGGAAATCTGTAAAACCGTAAATATGACTTAACTCAGGCTCTTTCTGCTTGTGTATAGTCACATCTGGCGTTGGAATTGTTATTTGTATCATGTACATCCGCTCCTCTTTTACCTTGCTTGCTCATAAGAATATCCTACCTATTATACCTGCTTTTATTCAGGATGTCCTGCTTAACCTGAATGCCCATGTTTTTGTATAGATACATGGGAGCTAAGTAGGAGCGTATGCTGACTTAACGCTTTATGGCAAGAGGATTTTTGAAATTTGTATAGCGAATGATTGTAAAGAAACGGCATTACATCTTGCTTTATCAAGTCGTTAAAGAGCTGCTGCAATACGATCCCTCTTAGAAAAAATAACTATGGCATAGTTCTGCTTTTCCAGCTTTTTGTGAATCCGTCAAGCTTTACCCGCCGTCTTTAGCAGACGAAGCAGCAGCTCCTTGCGCGGTTCTTGCGCCTTGCGAGCCAATGCAGCCAGCTTATCCGTCTTGCCCCAGATCGGGTACAGCACCCGCTCGGCTTCGCAACCCTTCAAAGCCTCAATATGCTGCACCAACATGGACAGCTTGTCCTCGCTTTCGAGCTCCGGCTGAATCCTTAGCTTCAACGATTCATGTGAGCGACGCAGACAGGCAACCAATGCCGGAGCCGAGCGTTCGGTTATCCCATGAGTTTCAGCAAATACGCCCGTGAACTTGTCGTGTGCCAGCTGATGCTCATCATCCACAAGTGCCATGTAATCTTCAACGAGGGGAAAATACCGCTCATCCGCAAGTCCCAGTCCGAAAACGGCATAACTGCCCGGCATTACGCTTTTTTCGCCTTCCGTATCTGCGTACCATTCAAACTCTTCCATCGCCTCGCGAGCATATTCCTCCAGTAACGGATGCAGTTCGGTATAAGCCAGTGCATTCGCAAAAAAACGATGCGTATCCGATTTGGCAAGCCCCTTCACGGGCAAGACCAATTTTACGCTGGATTTCAGTTTAATTTTGCAGCTTTTCGGAAAACCCTTTCGTAGCAGGGAGAGAATAAACGATATCGCCCGTTCGTACGTACGGGCTTCCTCCTTGCGAATCACCACCGTAATGAGAGAAAACACATCATTCGCCTTGCATTCGGCCAACTCATGGCGCATATGGACATCTTCTTGCGAGAAGCTGCCGCTTCCTTCCTTCAGCATGCGACTGGCTTTGCTGCTGCCAAGCTGCGTGGCAAGCTCCAGATACGTCTGGCCCCTTGATTTGCTATAGCTCGGCTCATAACGAAGAATCATCACCGCGCCGTACAATAAAAGGTCAATAGGCTGATTCGGCTCGTTTTTGTTTTCCAAAGCTGCACCCGGCTTGATCTCATATACATTGGTCCTGTATTCGGAACGGGTAATATCGATGTAACGCGGCAGGAATACTTCCTCGGCCCAACTGGTCAAAGCTTGGATCATATGGCTACGATGCTCTGAGAGCGCTTGTATCCGTTCTTTGTTAAGCTCCTGAATTCGGTCGAATAAAGCAATCAACTTACCAACTTCCAATTCTTGAAATAAATGAGGATCGAGCAGATGGCGCGTCAAAAAAAAGGTTTCAAGCGGCTTGGTCGGGTAAGAACCCTGCTCCAGTTTTTTCTCGATGTAGGTATGAATACGCGCCAGAAGCTGCCTCTGCTTCTCTGCATTTACGGTTTCCAGCACCAATAATTCCACAGTACCATCTGTCGAAGCGAAGCTGCCCTTCATCGTAAACCGGTAGTCGATGAGTGGCGACGTCTCCAGCTTCTCCAGCTTCTTCTTTACGAATTCCGCAAGCAGCGGCTGAACTTCCTGCACAATCTGCTCCCTCGTAAAAGGTGCAGCCTTTATTGGCTTCTTGTCCGCATCATCCCACCCGAAATTCAAACTGTCAACAATAGTTCTGCCTGGCCGATAATCTAGGGTAGCATCGTTAAAGATGCCGATTTGCAGTGTAGTGCGCTTAACCGCGCTTTCCACGTCCTTTCGATTCTCCTGTTCGTCAAACCAAGCTTGAATCGCGCTTTTCATCTCTTCCAGCGCATCTTCCTGCCATGTGTTCATCTTCCCCCGCCTTTCCTGGAGCTTCATTAGCTGATCTCGCGATGTCCTCACACTTAACTACAAAAAATAGGTATTAACGTTCGCATCCCCTATTATTTTACATGTCGGAACACTTCCGGAACAATGAGTCTATCGTCTGGTTACTGGATGGCATGCTTTAATCGATCTGTTGAGCATTTGGTTTGCTTCATGAAAGGAAAGGGAGAATATAAAAAAAGAAGCACACCCTTAGTACCGGGCATTGTGCTTCTTTCCCAATTAGCAATTCTCGAATACGTCAGACTGTTGCTCCGTTTCAATTTAAAGCTCGATCGTCTTGGTCGCAATACGGCTTACAAATTCTCTATCATGCTCAACAAACAGAATGGTCGGCTCGTATTCCAGGAGCAGCTCCTCGATCTGCATGCGGGAGATGACATCAATAAAGTTCAGCGGCTCATCCCATATATGCAGATGGGCTTCTTCGCACAAGCTCTTGGCGATGAGCACCTTTTTCTTCTGACCGCCGCTGTATGCGGAGATATCCTTCTCGAACTGCAATCTGGAGAAGTCCAGCTTTCTGAGAATCGCCTTGAACAAGCTCTCATCGATGCCATGCTCCCTGGCGTAGTCGGTCAGATTGCCTTCAAGATGCGACGTGTCCTGCGAGACGTACGAAATCTTCAGTCCGCTCCCCACTCGGAATGTGCCGGAATGGCTGATCGGTTGGCCAAGCAGCAGCTTGAGCAGGCTGGACTTGCCGGAGCCGTTTTTGCCGGATAACGCGATTCGCTCGCCTTTCCCAATGGCAAAGCTGATGTCCTTACAGACTGTCCGGTCTCCATACTGAATCGACACATGATCGAATTCGGCCAGTTGGTCCCTGTGATAGTTAAGCTGTGCGATCTTCAGGCTTTCAGAGCTTTCGATGTTTTTCAGAAGCTTGGATTTATCGTCAATCGCGGATTGCTGGCGCTGCTCCATTGACTTGGAACGCTTCATCATTTTGGCCGCTTTATGCCCGACGTAGCCTTTGTCCACCTTGGAGCCAGAATTTAGGGTGCCGTTTTTCGACTTCTCCACTTCATCCGACCAGCTGCTCGTTCGCTTGGACGCTTCGGACAACCGCTTGATGTCCTTCTTCAGCTTATCGTTCTCTGCCAGCTCATAGCTGTCTTGCCTCTGCTTGTTCTCCCACCAATCGGAGAAATTGCCCTTCTGAATGTCAATATTGGTCCGGTTGATGGACAAAATATGGTCAACGCAATTATCCAAAAACGCCCGGTCATGCGATATCAATATATATCCGCGCTTGGACTTCAAATAATCGCTGACCAGTTGTCTTGCGCCCATGTCCAAATGGTTCGTTGGCTCGTCGATGAGCAGGAAGCTATTCTCCTTCAGAAACAAAGCCGCAAGCAGCACCTTCGTCTGCTCCCCGTTCGACAAGGAGGAGAATGGCCGGTACAGCACCTCTTCCGAGACATCAAGCAGCGTAAGCTCCTTCGCCAGCTTCCAATACTCGTAATCCGGGCAAATCTCATCGACGATGTCGATCGCCATATGGTCCCGATTCTCCACGTGAAACGGAAAGTAGTCAAAGCTTACCTTGGCCGATATCGTGCCGCTGTACTCGTATTTCCCCAGCAGCAGATTCAGGAACGTCGTCTTGCCGCGCCCGTTCCGGCCCGTGAATCCCAGCTTCCAATCGGTGTCGAGCTGAAAGCTGACCCCTTCGAATATATTGTCGTAGCTGCCATCGTAGGCAAACGTAAGATTCGATACTTGAATTAATGACATATAGGATATCCTCCCTGTACAAAAAAATAAGAGCTGCAAGAAAGACGCCCTCTCGCAGCTCAAATCCAATTATACAGCCCTATCCAGCCAGCAAATGCCGGAAATGAATAGAGGTATCCCGTTTGAGTGAAGAAGATGCAGTCTTTCTTGCATACAAAAAATAAAACAAGCGACGTTGTCCGTTCGGTTCATCTTGTTTTATTGTCTCGTATCGTGCGCAAGAAATCCTACATCGATCCTCTTCACTCCAATCCTTAATTTACAGCCATATTACCATAGCCTCATCCGTTATTCAACCGTTAGCCGCATGAGGCTTCACTTGCTCCGCCTTTTTGACGGGTTCTCTTCGCTGCCCCTTTACCTTATACATCACCAATCCGGCAATGAGCAACACAGCGCCGATCGCTTTCTGCGGGGTCAATGGAACCTCCTGCAGGCCAAACCAGCCCAGTGAATCCCACCATAACGCGCAAAGCAGCTGAGATGCCATCACAATCGCAATCGCGTAGCTGGCGCCGAGCTGCTTGACCCCGTTCACCACGCAAGTAACAACGCCGATTCCAAGCAAGCCGCTGAACCAATACCATATGGGCATGGAGCCCATATCGAAGAAGCTGCGCCCTTCCATCAGCACGCCCATTCCGAATGATGCAAGCAATCCCATGCCCAGCACAAGCGCCGATGTCGTCTGCGAGCTTACAGCTAGGCTGACTTTGTTATTGAACATCGTCTGCACGCTGATCAGGCAGCCTGCCGCCATCGCCATTACAATTCCCCAAATCATGGCTTTTCTCTCCTGTCCTCAGTTTCATAAATATTTCGTCCCGCTACCCGGCTCAAGCCCTGACGGTCCCTTACGATAAGCAATCCCCTGTCCCGCTTCACCAATCCATCGATTATGAAGCCAAGCAACACCCGATTCATATGCCGATAGCTCGTTCCAAGCAGGCTTGCCGTATCCTTCATCGTGGATATCGCCACCCCTTCATTCGCATCCCCGCCGCTCGCTGAAGTGACGGATAACAAATAACTGGCGAGCCTGACTTCTACCGGATGAAGCAGATTGAAGCTAAGCGACAAAGATTTCGAATAAAATTTTTCCGTAACCTTATCAAGCAGAAACCGCAAAAATCGGGCTTCCTCGTCTAATTCACTAAGCAAACGCTTATGGAAGGCGATCGTCTCCACTTCCGTAACTGCCGTCACGGTATTGAGATTGTCCCAGCCCCGTACACCCTCGATCTCGCCTAGAATACCTAGAGGCTTCATGAAAGCGACCAGTAAGGTGTTCCCTTCGAACGAGGTTGTATAGACCTTGACCTTACCTTGTACAAGGAAATGAATGTACTGCGGCTCTTCCCCTTGCTTGCACAGCTCCTCCTCCGGCCTGAATCGGAACAGCTTCAGATGTTTTTGCAGTAATCCTGGCAATACATCAGCAAGCTGAAACTGCCGGATATAGGCTTCGATTCTCTCTTCGATATGGCATGCTTTCATCGTTCATCATTCCTTATCTCCATATACAGCGCCTGGCTTAGAAGGTTAGACATAGGATGCCAATTACCATCAATCCTAAGCCGGCCCATTGCGTTCCCCGCAATGTAACGACAGCCGATGCACCGAACCAGCCGGCTTTCTCCATCATCAGGGTTGCGATCATCTGCGCGATTAACAGTGATGCGACAGTCAATGCCGCGCCATTCTGGTGATAGGCTGTTATGTTGCTGAACAAGATAAACGCAGCAAACGCTCCGCCGAAGCGATAGACCGGCTTGACCTCCTTCAGGTTGCGCCACGACTGGTCGCCGAGCAGCAATACAATCAACAAGGCAGCTATAAATCCCGTTCCTTGCGTAAGAGTCGCTGCCTGCCATGTGCCAATTCGGTCGCCAATCGCCGCGTTAGCTGTTCCTTGCAGGGTCAAGAAGGCTCCCCCCAGCACCGCATAGATTACGCCTTTCATTTCCCGCTCTCTCCCCCTTCTTATATCCTACCTCTTATTTAACGATAAGGAGACAATTGCAGGAAAGGACATATGTCCTCAGCATGAGGGAAGAATCGCATCCATCCTACTTCTATCCCTGCCTTGCGGCAAAAATAAAAAGCCCGCGGCTAATCGCCGGGGCTGGCAGCATCCTGCTGCGTAGCTTGCTCTCTCTGTTCTGCGGATCTACGCGTCTTTGTTTCTCGCTGTCTGCAGTGCGCTCTCATTGTGATGCAATTCCTTCAGCATGGATTGATAGACATTGCTTTCATTCACGCTGAGCCCTTTCTGGTTGTCCTTCAAAATCATACGATAGATATTGCGCTTCAACAGTTCACTCTTCCGGCCCAACTCTTCTTTGTAAGTCATGTCCAATCACCATCCTCTACATTTCCTATCTATTATATCGGAGATGAAAAAACATGAAAAACCGCATATGACGACAATAAAATTGAAAATTCTCGCCATTTCCTGAAAATGCCGCCCAGAGAAGTGATGCTCGAAAAGTTGCTCCCGTATGCTCGCTCAGACGCCCCAACATCCGATTTACAAACCTTACATCCCCCGAAAACTCTCTGGAGTCATACCTGAAAACTTCATAAACACCCGATAAAATTGGCTGGGACTGGAAAATCCTACATTAAAGCTGATGTCTGTCACCGTATGCTCACTCTTTCGCAGCTGCCGCTTCGCTTCCTCCACCCGTAGACGAAGCACATATTGATAAGGCGTCACACCCATTGCCAGTTTGAACGACCGGATGAAATGATAGCGGCTCTGAAGCGCGACTGCCGCTAGCTGGTCAATGTCCAGCTGCTCTGTATAGTGAGAGCGAATATATTCGAGCACTTGCATCATGCTCCAATCCGATGCCCGCTCCTCTAACTTCGCTGGCTCAGCTTTCGACTGCCGCCCAGCGGCAAGCATAGCCCCAAGCTCAGCAAGCGCCAGAGACTGCGACTCCTCCACAGCCAATGAATCCATATGGTCCATCGCGATGAACCGCGACGCACAACGCTGGAAGTAAGACAGCATGGCAGCGGGCGCGAACGGCCTCTGAATCGGCCGCTCCTCCCGGTAGGCTTGCCCGACCAGCTCATCCTTCGCGATAACGATAATAATGCCCGAATCATTGCCCATCTGGAAGCAATGTCGATCCGCAGGGTTCACGACGAGTCCTTCGCCTGCTCGCAGCTCCATATACCGGCTCTCGTAATGAAACTCGCAGCTTCCTTTGATCGGTACGGTAATTTGATATTCATGATGATGGGCATGAGGGATATTCACGAATTCATTCTCTATTTTGTGCAGCTCGATATTTGGCAATATAATCTGCATTTGTGTCTGCATGGCACTCACCCTGGAGTAATTATAGCAATTATTGCGGGAATAGAAAGCATTTTTTGCGACGCGCGCGGCAGTACCTATCCGCTATGATGTAGTCTAAATCTACTAGAATAGGATGTTGAGAACATGTCGCACACCGCAACGGCCCTCCGGGCCAACCAAACGGCCATGACCGTGCTGCTCGGCGTCAGCATGGCGCATCTGCTGAATGACGCCATGCAGACCGTCGTGCCCGCCGTCTTCCCTATCTTCCAGGAGCAGCTCCAGCTTAGCTTCGTTCAGATCGGCTGGGTGGCATTCACACTGAACATTACAGCCTCCGTGCTTCAGCCGCTCATCGGGATCTATACGGACCGGAGACCAATCCCCATGCTGCTGCCGCTCGGCATGGTATTCTCGCTGCTGGGCATGATTGGGCTCGCTGTCGCTCCAAGCTATACGATCCTGCTGCTTGCTGCTGCACTCATCGGAATAGGCTCCTCCGTGCTTCACCCGGAGTCGTCTCGCGTCGCTCATCTGGCGGCTGGCAAAAGCAAAGGCTTCGCCCAATCGGTGTTCCAGGTAGGAGGCAATGCCGGTCAAGCTCTCGCACCGCTCATGGTCGCCTTCGTTATTAGCCCTCGGGGACAATACGGCTTTCTTTGGTTCACGCTGCTTGCCGCCATCGGTATTCTGATTCAATACCGGATTAGCAGATGGTACCGCGAGCAAACCTCCGCTGCCGCTGTCGCCAAGCGCAAAGCGAGCACATCAGCCGCTGCCGCCAAGCGATTCAGCAAGCCATTTATTGCTTTTGTACTGGGCATCCTGATCATGATGCTGTTCTCTAAGTTCGTCTATCTGGCAAGCATGACGGGCTATTACTCCTTCTACTTTATGGAGACCTTTCATCTGCCGCTTGAGCGGGCCCAATTGGCCTTGTTCGCCCTTCAGTTCGCCGGTATGATCGGCACCTTCCTGGGCGGGCCGCTTGCAGACCGATTCGGCAGACAGCGCATTATTTGGTTCTCTATATTCGGCACGGCGCCGTTCTCCCTGCTTCTTCCTTATGCAGGACCTACTGGTTCCATCTTGCTATGTATCGCAATTGGCTTGATCCTGATGTCCGGGTTTTCGGTCATTATCGTCTATGCGCAAGAATTGCTGCCAGGACATGTCGGTACGATTGCCGGATTGTTCTTCGGTCTATCCTTTGGTCTAGCGGGACTTGGTTCTGTTGTCATGGGCTGGCTGATGGATACGCACAGCGTAGAGCTGATGGTCAAGGTATGCTCCTTCCTGCCGCTGCTCGGCCTGTTCGCCCTGTTCCTGCCCAAAGATTCGAAGATCATGGGGCCGCGATCGAAAGAATAAGTTGCGAAGTTTATATGTTTGCATAATATGTTCTTTTCATAAAAAGAGAGAGCTGTCCCTTAGTCTTGTAAGACTTTTGGGACAGCCTCGACGATTGTTATGAATTACCGTTCCGGAATCAGCTCGCCATTGATTAGGGTCCACTCCACCTCGAACCGATCGTTCAGCAGCACCAGATCGGCATCATAGCCGGTAGAGATGTTGCCGATCTCATCCAGTCCCAATATTCTAGCCGGCGTTGCCGAAGCCATCTGTACGGCATCGCTTAACGAAATGCCGGCTTCAATCGCAAGCCTGAGCGCTTCATTCATCGTGACGGTGCTGGAAGCCAGCGTCCCGTCCTTTAATCTAGCTACGCCTTCGACGACTTGAACCTGATGACCGCCGAAGACATACTCCCCATCGCCTAGTCCCATCGCTTGAAGTGCATCCGTAATGAGCACCATTCCGTCAGCTCCTTTCATACGATGCATCATCCGCACAATGGCAGGATGCAGATGAATGCCGTCCACAATGGCCTGCAAACTGACATGCTCTTCCTCAAAAGCGGCTACGACGAGCCCGGGATCACGATGATGAATGGGACGCATCCCATTAAAGCAATGGGTGACATGGCTGGCTCCCGCTTCAAACGCCAGCTTCGCTTCCTCATAAGTTGCATCCGAATGGGCAAGGGCGATGACGACATCTTTTTCCTTCAGGTAGGCAATCAGCTCCATCCCGCCGGGCAATTCTGGCGCGATCGTCACCATCCTGATCAGTCCCTCTGCCTCGCGGAATATTAGCTCCATCTCCTCCAGATCGGGATGCCGCAAAAACTTCTCGTTCTGCATCCCCTTACGCTTGGGATTCAAGTAAGGACCTTCCAGATGCAGCCCGGCGATTCTCGCACCGGACTCTTTGCCGATTACCCGTTTGACGCTGCGTATCATAGCCAGCAAATCATCCATCGACGAGCTCACTGAGGTAGCCAAAAAAGCCGTGCATCCTGTAGCAGCACATGCGCGCGACACCTGCTGGATACTCTCCTCGCTGCCATCCATCATATCGAAGCCGCTCGCGCCGTGGATATGGACATCGATCATTCCGGGGATCAGCAGGCAACCAAGGCCGTCAATCCGTTCATACTCGCCATTGGGAAGTGCCGATAAACCGATATCGATTTTCTCGATTTTACCAGCTCTGATCCAGACGGCTGCGGGTAGAACCTCATTGCCAGAATGCGGAATACATACATTGTGGATTACTTTACACGCCATGCTGATTCTCCTCTTCATTTAAGCTCCGGTCACACTCAATGACCGTAATGTTTTTCTGGTCCAGCACCTCATGGATTTCGGCGGGGATGGCTTGGTCCGTAACCAAAATATCTACCCTGTCAAAATCCAGCCGATACACCGATTTGCGATTAAATTTGGTGAAGTCCGCCAACACAATAACCTGGTCCGATCGGAGCGCCATTTCCTTTTTTACCGAGACATCATCTTCATGCGGGTAGTACAGGCCATCGCTATGGATAGCAGAGGCCCCTATGAACGCCTTGTCGGCTCTAACTTCCTTCAGCTTGTCGATCACGGACGGCCCATACAACCGCCGATCACGCGCATGCAAGTAACCGCCAAGCACATAGACTTGCAAATCCTCTCTTCCGGAGAGAATGCCTACAATATCAATCGAATGCGTAATCGCCATCAGCTCAGCAGCCCTCATATGCTCAGCGAGGCACTGCACGGTCGTAGACACATCCAATAGGATGGTCTCCCTGTCATGAATCAGCTCTGCTGCTGCCTTTCCGATTACCCGTTTCCGATCGGATTCTTCGATTAATCGATCCTGATAAGTCGCTATTTCTCTTTTCAATTGAGGCATGGCGACTCCGCCATGCGTTCGGATGACAACCCCCTCTTGCACCAGCTTCACAATATCCCTTCGCGCGGTGTCTCTGGAGATGCCCAGAAGAGAACAGATATCCACCACGCTTATGGAATGGTGTTCTTTCAAGTAACCAAGGATCTTAAGCAACCGCTCTTCTTGATACAACTGACCACCTCATTTTACATACATCTTACCATAAGATATAAGTATTTTGGATATATATTTAAGTAATTGTAAGTATTTAATGATGCTAATTTAATTATTATTGTACCCTTTTACGTTTTAGGGCAAGCAAAAAAACCGCATAAAGATGCGGTTTAGAGTACGTTCATGCTCAAACTGTGTTGAAGCTATGCTAACCCATTATTTCGACGATTCATCATGCAGTACAATACCAAAATAAGTGCTAAGCGCTTCGGCATACTCCGATTCATTGGCAGGTGTAAATGTATGCACGCCGTCCTTTCTGAACAGACGGAATTCATCGTCCGCAATCGAATTGCGGCCATCCTTGGTATGAATCGCAAGCATTTTGACGGATCTAAAGATCGAATCCGGCGCATGCTCGCACCAGTACGACGCCATCAGAAAATCCTTTGCAAGCTGCCGCTCCTCTGTAAAGGAGAACAAACGCGACCATTCGCCATCCTTCCGCTCCATTAACAGCCAGCCGAAATCATCATCCCGATCCAGGCGGTAGCATTCTCCGCCTTGCAGCTGCTCCAGCCCTTCCTGCAGCAAGAGCGGGCGCCTCGGCACGACTCCGCCTACCCCCACGTCGCATAGATAACGGGAATCCCCTATCTTCACCAGCAGTACATGATGCCTGCGCTTAGGCGGCAGATCCGTCTCGTCCCTCCAGAATCGGGCGAAGCAATCGGTCACGTCATAGTGAAGCTCGCGCAGCAGCCATCCGAACAGCGCATTCAGCTCGAAGCAATAGCCGCCGCGTCTCCGCTCCACGATTTTACGATAAATATCCTTCGGCACCAAGGAAAGCGGCTTGCCCTGCAATATGTCCAAATTCTCGTACGGCACCGATTGCAAGTGACGCTCCTGTAGCTCCGCCAGTACCTCCGCACTGCCGTCAATGATTCCTGTATAGCCGATTCTCCGCAAATACGATTGAGCGTCCATCTCTGTTCCCCCATTGAAAATCAGTATGTAAGCCTCTCCTTATCTTACAATACACCGGACATTCTGGCATCTGCTTTAATGATCAGCCTAACTTTTTCATATAACCGACCAAGGTCATACGGCTGTTAATGGAATGCTTATATTCCGTGCGCTTATAGCCCATCTTCTCATACAATCGGCAATTTCCTTGCTCCTGAAGGATCGTCTGCAGCTCCCATACTTTATGCTCCGGGAACAATCCCTCCGCCAATCGAATCGCTCTCTGCGCGATGCCTCGGCCCTGAAATTCCGGCAGTACAAAGATCGGACTGATCCATGCGCTGTTCTGACGCTGCACGATACGAATGGCGCCCACAACTACACAGTTAACAATAATGGTGTAAAAACGTCCATTCCGAATTTTATCGATTAGACGATCCAGCGGCTCATTGGCCGGATTGGTATCGTCATCCATATATTTGTGCAACAAAGGCAAAAAGGTACGTTTCTGCATGGCATGGAGCTCTTCAGCTTGTTCAACCTTCACCTCTACTAATTCAATCATGATCTTCCCCCTATTATGAAATAACCACAGCATTTCACGAACATTGATAGGATTAACTGTAATATTTAATATAGTTAAGTGAATATAATCAATAATTTACAATTGATAACATAAAAATAATAGACTATCATTGAAGTGCAAGCGCTTTAACTTAATAGATTCTTCCTGCGAAAGGAGTGAGGCAGAACGAACCGTTATGAGCGAGGTATGATTCACTCAGCTTAGATTGGATCGTCCGACATCATCATAACTTTTTGGGAGGGATTTGTAATGAAAAGCAGTATGGCCAAATATTTGTTAATGATCGTTATCGTAATCGGAACTATTCCCTTATATTCGCTTACAGCTTTTGGTGCTTTGGCTACCCCCACATTGAATGTCAGCGCTTCAAGCGGAACTTGTAATCTTAGCTGGAACGCCATATCCGGCGCAACGGGTTATGATATTTATCGGAACGGCAATTGGTACAGATGGGTGAGCACGCTATCGACCGCCGATACCGGGTTATCGAACGGAACCGCCTACACCTATACCGTCGCCGCGCAGAACGCGAACGTATCTCCGATCGACACTTCACCGCAAAGCGCCAGCAGGACGTGTACGCCAAGCTCAGGCGGCGGTGGAGGCTCCTTATCCGCACCAGCCCTGAACGTCAGCGCATCTAGCGCCACTTGCAGCTTAAGCTGGAATTCAGTATCTGGCGCGACCGGATACGATGTGTACCGGAACGGCAGCTGGTACAGATGGACGAACGGTCTATCCACAATTGACTCCGGATTATCGAACGGTACGACTTACTCCTACACCGTCGCAGCTCAGAACGCCAACTCTTCACCAATCATTACTTCTCCGCAAAGCGCCAGCAAGAACTGTACGCCTAACGGCACAACCAATCCAACTGGATTTGTCGTCTCCCAAGCCCAATTCAACCAAATGTTCCCTAACCGCAACTCCTTCTATACGTACTCCGGCCTAGTAGCCGCCTTATCATCTTTCCCTGCATTCACCAATACCGGCAGCGACACGATCAAGAAACGGGAAGCAGCCGCCTTCCTGGGCAATGTCGCTCAAGAAACAGGCCATCTCCAGTACATCGTCGAGATTGACACAAACAACTATCCATTATACTGCGCCTCGAATGCGCAATATCCTTGTGCTCCAGGCAAGCAATACTATGGACGCGGCCCGATCCAGCTGAGCTGGAACTATAACTATGGCGCTGCGGGCGCGGCACTCGGCTTGCCGCTGCTGAGCAACCCGGATCTGGTAGCTCAAGATGCGTCTGTAGCATGGAAAACCGCACTTTGGTTCTGGGTAACGCAAACAGGCGCCGGCTCGATGACTTCACATAGCGCGATCGTCAATGGTGCAGGCTTCGGCGAGACGATCCGCACGATCAACGGATCGCAGGAATGTAATGGCGCCAGACCGGATGCCGTCAACAACCGGGTCAGCTATTTTACGAATTTCGCCAACATACTTGGCGTCTCCACGGGCAATAATCTTACCTGCTAATGTATGATGAGGAAATCCTTCATGAAGTTTGAAGAAATATCTAGGTTAGTGTGGTCTGCGTATATGTTTCTCCGCATATAGAAATGAAGTTTAAGTCGGACAGGCGCGCGGTCACTCGCTCAGCCGCATGCCTGTCTCTTTGTATGAAGTAACGAGGAAATCTGCAGTTTAATATGGGGGATTCTTCCTTCCCTTCTATAGAATATACAATATAAACAGAGGTTCTGTAAAACCATTGCCGGTTGAATAGAAATTAGAGGCTATCCCAAACAAACTACCCGGACTACGACTCCATGCTCTCATTTTCGAATAAGCTGGCTTCCCTGTAGTTGATGAACATACGCAATTTCCCGGTCATGGAGCGGTCGATCTCGCCTTGCTCATATAGCGATTGAATAACGTTGCGCTCGCTCTGAATAGCCTTCGCCTGCAGCTCCTTTTTCTGCTCCTGCAGCGCTTCATTCATAGAGGGCCTCACTTGATCGGATCTGAGCATCTCTTCAATCTGCCGGTAATGGGCAATGACGGACATCGCCGCTGTGCGATTGTGGTCATTGGTGCAGGCTTTAACTTTCTCTACTGCCTCATGTATGGATTGAAGCTTGAGCTCCTTGTATTGCTCGAGCTCTTCCCTGGTCCATTTGTGCTTGTACCCGGGATACAGGCTTTTCTTGATCAAATGGCGAACGGTCAGCAGCACTGCTGAAAACATGAACTTGAGCCGGTTCGTGAGCGCAACCTCCGTCTGCTTGAGCGCATATTTACAAGCAGCGGCAACTTCCTCATTAATCTCCCCTTGTTCCAGCTCCCGGCGCACGGTTTTCGCTTCCGCTCGCAGGGCCATCAGCCTGATCTCAACGGTTTTCTTCTGAATATCTTCGATCCTTCCCTGTTCCTTGCTCTTGAGCCAATGCAGCTCTTGCTGGTACTGAGACATAATGGACAACGCAGCCGCTCTATTGTCATCGTTCATTTGATCGCGCACGGTCTTCAGTCCCGCCTTCAGCACTTTGATCTGTGCCTGGTTCTCCGAGAAGCCATCTTCCGCCGCGACCTCTGCCACAGGCTCGCGAGATAAGACAGGGAGCAAGGCGCTGGCCAGAACGAGCGTCAGCAGAATGACGCCCGCGGACAGGCAAATAATCAAATCGCGCTGCGGAAAGGGCATACCGCCTGAGATAATCAACGGAATAGAGAATGCCCCTGCAAGCGTTACTGCGCCTCGTACCCCCGATAACGATGTCAGCAGCGCAGCCCGCAATTGCCGATCAGATGCGAACAAGTACACCCAAACGAATCTCAGTAGAAGCAGGACCGCCGTAATGAGCAGGATATACCCGATGACGATGCCATTCCGGTACGCTTCATCCTCTATAATGACGGACACCACGCTAGGAACCTCAAGACCCAAGATGACGAACACCAAGCCGTTCAGAATGAACAGAATTACGGTCCAGGTGCTTTCCGAAACAATTCTAAGCTCGGCCGACGCCGCCTGGATGCGATCCCGTTCAATGGCATGGACGATACCTGCCGCCACGACAGCCAGGATCCCGGATACACCTATCTCTTCTGAGACCAAATAGATCAAGAACGGCGTCATGATCATGATCAGCATATGGACAGTTACGTCTTCCATACCCAATCGCCGCAGGTAGACACGCAGCCATATGATCAAGAAGGCCATAATAGCCCCCGCTGCCAGACCTCCGACCGCAATAAGGAAGAAGCTCACCGTCGCGCCCATGGCAGAGAATTCCCCCGTAACGGCAGCCGCTATCGCAAACTTGAAAGCAACCAGGCCCGACGCGTCATTCATAAGCGCCTCTCCCTCCAGCAGCCTCATTATGGAGGAAGGAAGCCGGATGCGACCTGCCAACGAACCGACCGCTACCGCGTCGGTAGGCGAGAGTATCGCGGCGAGCGCAAACGCAGCAGCAAGCGGAATCTCCGGAATGAGCCAATGAATGAACGGGCCTGCGACAAGTACGGTTGCAAGGACGAGTCCCAGCGCCATCAGCAGAATTGGCGCCCGCAGCTGCCACAGCTCATTGCGCGGCGTTCGTCTGCCGTCGTTGAACAGTAGAGGCGCAATAAACAACACAAAGAACAGCTCCGGATTCAGCTCCAGATTCTCTACAACTGGAGAAATCGCGATTACCATACCAAGCGCAATCTGGATTAGCGGAATAGGTATAAAGGGAACGAAGCGATTCAGCACATTCGATAATCCGATCAAACCAAGCATGATGAATACGAGCAAAAACAGTTCCATATACCTGCTCCTTTGTATAGCAATCCCAACGCCGTATGTCCGAGATGGTTATTATTTGATATCCTGCCGTAATTATGCCTGTATTAAGCATCTCACATAAGCGAAGAGCCCCCGCTCCTCCTGACGGAGAATCGGGGGCCCTTCTTATTCATGAAGACAATTAAGGCTGCAGCTGCCACAGAGCCGGTACATTGCTTGGCTCCCACCCTGTCAGCGAAGTATGCCCCTGAATACATTTGTAGACATTGCCGTTATAAGAGACGAGAGCATTCACCGCATAAGACGTATTCGGCGCCCATGGCGTAGCGCTTGGACCTTGAGCCGTCGTTGTGGTAATGGCATTGCTGTTGCCGGATTCATTGTTCGACGGATCGTACGCTCTGACCGTGAACGTATATTGCGTGTTCGGCGACAAGCCCGTAACGAGCTTCTCCGTAGCTGTTCCCGTTACAGTAGCGATCACCGTGTTGCCGGAGTAGATCCGGTAGCCTGCAATACCGTTGGCATCCGTGGATGCATTCCACATGAGCGTTACCGAGTTGGAGCCCGGCGTACCCATCACATGCAGACCTGTCGGATTGGTCGGCGGTGTATTGTCGATCGGCTGCGCAACCGTCGTCACCGTAACGCTATTGCTCGCTGGTGAGCGGTTGCCTGATCCGTCGAAGGCCTTCACCGTGAAATTATACGTTGTGCCGGCGAGCAGATTGGTCAGATTCACGCTGGTCTGATTGCCCGGAACAGTAGCAATCGGTGACGAGTTAGAGCCGGAGTAGATCTCGTAGCCGGCTACGCTGTTGTTATCCGTGGAAGCTCCCCACGAAAGTGCAGCAGTCGTAATGCCCACTGTACCCGCTGTCAGGTTGGAAGGCGTTGTTGGAGCGATGTTGTCCGAAGCGCCGAATTGTGCGTCAATGGCGATATACCATGCGTTTGGCGTATCGGCAATATCCCATACCGCAAGAATAATATGATAGCCAGTTCTCGCAGGAACGTTACAAGTATGCGACAGCGTCGCCGGCGGCTGCTGTCCATTGCCGTTAACCGTACAGAACGGCGTCAGATCCAACTGCGCGCGAGTCAGAGGCGCATTCGGATTCCAGTCCGGCTTTGTGATGAAGTAACGGTAGCTCGTCGTTGCGTGACGGGCTGTGAACTTCCAAGTGAACGTATTCGTGCCGCTTGTCATATTGACTTTGTTCCAGCGTGTTGCCGATTGCTGGTCGAGGGCGGCGAAGCCAGCCAGCCCTGCGCTGGCAATTTTGCCGTCCGCCGGTCCTGCAGCCGGGAAGCCTTTTAGCCCTTCAAGGCTTTGCGGCTCATAGATAATCGGACCGCAATTCGTATTCAGACCGTTCTTGCACTGAATGGCCCGGCTCGCCGGATCATCCACATAACCATGGGCAGATACAGACTTGGCAAAAGCAAGCATACAGGCGAATAACAGCAAGAGACCACCGCTTACCATCAGAACGCGCTTTATGAGTGTCGAATTCATACGGACTTGAACCATCATCACATTACCTCCTTGGGTTTAGGTTGGTATGGGTGTCCACCTATCTCCTACACATCATGGAGTGCTTATTGCGGGCTGCCTCCTCTCTATGTCGCGGCCAAACCTAGCGGGAAAACATAACGAAATAGACCAACCCCCTTTTGCAACCGATTTATATAAACTCATGAAGAGCCTATATACGCATAGAAACCTCTGCACAATCGAGTTGAGACGGGTTCATCGCACGTACGCTTAAAGGTAAGCGAGGGTAGCTGTATGTAGCGGTGACGGGATGAACAATGCGCTATTCGAGTTGAAGGATACGTTGATGTGTCAATGATCACGATCATCTCTTGTAAACGCTATCATTCTAGTGCCGGTGTGAATATAGCGGAGCTGGGTACGGCAAAAAACGGAGTTGGTAGAATAGCTGCCTGCTTGTTGAGCAATATAGTCAGTGTCATAACAAGGGCTTGTCGAGAGTAAGGTCAGATGCTGGAGTGTTGATCGGTTCAAATGAAGTGGGACTGATGCATAGTCGCGGAAAAGAATGGGGTCGAAACTAGCTGAATCTAACCGGATTAAAGTAGGTTCCCGTTTGGATTTCGGCTGAGGATTAGAATAATTCTATTATAATGCAAATTCTACTATTTGTGTACTATTATTTTTGAAAAAATTTGGATATGCCCGAAAAGCTGACAAACTACCCTATAGCCCGACCAAATCAATCAAAAGCGCAATGACTTTGCTCGACTTGAATTTATGTCCCAGAAGGATGCTCATCCAATCCGCAAAGCCGAGCAGCATCAAGCTCGTCACTAGCACGATCTCTCTCTTTGCGGCGCGCTGCCGGATCATCATCGTCAGGCTGCCGCTCAATAGGACGATAAACATGAGGATAAACCAAATCATGAGGCAGACTCCTCCCGCCGCTTGCCCCTGCCCTTCCGTATCCATGACACAAGCAGCAGCAGGCACGGGATGAACACGCTGTACAGCAGGGTATATTCAAAATCATATCTTTGGCTGAATTCGATATTCTCGACCACATTATCATAACCGAGCGCAAGTCCAGAAATAAGCAGGATCAAGGCAAGCGTCACCCAAAACCGGCTTGTAATGCGGAACAGCTGGCATAAGCCCAGCACCGAGCAATAATAGGCGATGGAGAGCTTGATGAAGATCGCGGCAAGCAAGATTAACGCAACCGTCGATTCCAGATGCTCGAAGAACGTCCCAATATGCACCTCCTGCGCAATCACGAACAGCGGGTAGGTATCATGGGAAGCGCGAGTTACGCCCAATACTCCAATGGTAAAAAACGTTGTAATGCTGAGCATGGCTATTGCCGCTACAATCGCCAGAATAAAACTGCGTTTCACTTTGGATGGCACGAATGGGAACAGCATTAAAAACACCACAGACTCCAGAAATGGAAAGCCGAAGATATAACGTGTCTCCTTCACGGTCTCCCATATATTCAGGCGAAAGCTGCCCTGGAACCGATTCCAGTCCCACTCGATCAGCGCCATGCAGAAGATTAATATAAAGGTAAGCGCCATAATGATGAACAGCAATTCGGACGATCTGGCAATCGTATCAATTCCCTTCATGACGGCATAAGCCGTAATGATCAAAAACATGAGATGAAAAACCGTGAGCGGCGTAATCGGCATCAAGGTCTGCTTCATGAAGTCGCCCACATTGCGGGTTATGAACACGGTCAGCTGAATGAAATAAGAGATATACATAATTGCGAGCAGGCTGCCGATCGGCTTGCCTGCAACCTTGGTGCAAATCTGAATAATGGACATGCCCGGATACTGACGGGCAAGCTTCAGCCAGAGCAAAGCCGCGATAATGCCTACGGCGCCGGCCCATATCGGAACCATCCAGGCATCCTGCTTGGCTACGGCAATCAAGCCGCCTGGCACGAAGAAGAAGGAGGTCCCCGCAAGAAAGGATAGCGTCAGGACAAAAAACTGCCATACCGTCATACTATTCTTTTCCACTTGCCAGTCCCCCCTCGTACGGATTGATTATCTCCCCGACATTGTTCACCGAGCTGTTGACGGTCAGATTAAGTTTGGTCTCCTTCCAGGCCTCTGCTTTCCCCTGGATGGCCTTCCACGCCTTCCCTCGCTTGTTCTTGATTTTGTCCTCCAGACCGAACAAATCCCATCCCTTCTTCAGCGCCTTCTGATAGAGCTGCCCGGCGGTATCGCTGACCTCGCGATTGAATTCATCCGTTAGTCGGGACAGGTTCTCCCATGTCAGCTTCTCCGTCTGCTCGTTGTTATGAATGGCCAGATTGGCGGTGATCGTCACATTCCATACGGGAGCGCCGCCCGTCGTCGACAAGCTTTGCGTCACCTTGATTTTATTAGCGGACAAATCGATGTCCATATTGTCCAAAGTGATGGATTGAAAGAAGCTGCTGGTCTCGCCTTTTAATAAATTGTAATACCCGTTCTCCCGCAGCCCGATTTTCCCGATCATCCGATCCTGCTTGAACACGGCGGCTCCGCTTAATATCAAATTGCTGCGATTCGCTTCAATGGTCTCGAAGCGCTTCGTTGTCAGGAACGGCTTGGAATCCCGCAAGCTGATAATCGGGAGCACGGTACAGGTGGTAGACTCCATATTTTCCACAAGATCCTTTACCCTGGACTTCAGGCTGATTCGCCCTGTGGATTTATTCGTGTTATACACTAGTGATCTAAGCGTGCGTCCCGGCAGCTGCTCCAGCGGCGTATAGGTCATCATGACATCGGATAATTCGGAATCCGTGATGAACAGCAGCAGACTGGAACGCCGGTTATATTGCCGTTCATAGAAGTTGACGAACGGCCGCAGCCCCTTGCGGGCAAGCGACTCCGTAATAACATGAGTTTGATAATGATCGGTGAACAGCTTGCGAGGCAAGCTTTCGGCAGACTTATGTCCCATCTCGCCTCTTGATTTGCCTTCTACCTTATAGGTGTAGACCGGGGAAGTCCCGCCTCTCCCCGATTCTTGGGAGAAGGCTGCCGGATTGACGATTTGATAGTACACGATAGTGCTGCCGGTATCCTTATTCTCTTCTGAGCCGACCAGACCGACAATTGCCAGCTCGTTAATCTCTGTCCGGTCCCAGCATCCCGTCAGACAGCATGCCGCAAGTCCGGTCAGCGCCAGCTTCCGGAGCGCCGGTCTCATGGCCCCCTCCTTCTTTTCTTCGTCTGATTCGTTTGCGGATAGCTTTTCATCCACGGACGAGGCACACGGACGAGCACATCTTTCCAATCCGACAATACCGCCGGCGCCACGGGAGACAGATACGGGACATGAAAGGATTTGATCGAAGCCAAATGAACAACGGTGAATAACACACCGCATAATACGCCGAACAATCCCATAGCACCGGCCAACGTCAGATAGAAAAATTGAAGCAGTCTCTGTGTAATGCCGAAGCTGTATGATGGCGCGACAAAATTTGAAATTGCCGTGATCGCCACGACGATTACCATTGCCGTAGACACTAGTCCGGCTGTGACAGCCGCTTGTCCGAGCACCAGCGCACCGACGATCGAAATGGCCTGTCCGGCTATGCGCGGCATCCGAAGCCCGGCCTCCCGTAACACCTCGAAGGTGACCATCATAATGGTCGCTTCTACGAAGGCCGGGAAAGGAACGCCCTCCCGCTGTCCGGCTATGCTGATCAACAGAGAGGTCGGCAGCAGCTCCTGGTGATAAGACACGACAGCGACATACAAGGCCGGGACGAAAATCGAAAGCAAAAACGATAGAATGCGCACCCACCGAAGCAGCGTCGCGATATCGGCTCGCTGATAGTAATCTTCAGGGGCAATAAAAAATTGAAACAGAGTAATCGGCCCCACCAGGGCAATCGGACTGCCGTCCACTAACACCGCCACGCCGCCCTCCAACAAATGGGCTGTTACAATATCCGGTCTTTCGGTGCTTAGAAGTGTAGAGAAAGGCGAGAACGTGCGGTCCTGTATCCATTCTTCCACATAGGCACTATCAAGCACGCTATCTGCGTCAATGGCAAGCAGCCGATTGCGGAATTCCTCTATCACCTCATCAGAAGCCAGATTGTCTAGGAAAAGCAGCGCAACCTGATTTTCCGTCTCCGTTCCGACAATGATTTTCTCAATATGCAGATGCACGGTTTTAATTCGTTTGCGCAGCAAAGACAGATTGCTGGACAGCTCTTCGGTAAAGCCAAGCTGGGGCCCGCGTACAGTGGATTCCGTAAGAGGCTCCGATATGTCCCGGTGGCTGCTTTGCGACACCTTGATCATCATGATTTCCGATGCGCCGGATAAGGCGACTAGACAGAATCCTTTGAGCAGGCTATCCACACATTGCTTGAGATCGGCGGTGCAGGTAATCGAGCTGAACGGAATCCGGTTCTTCAGGATATCCAGTCTGTCATCCGGGGAAGGTGCATCTTCGAGAGAAGCTTTTTCGGTCAAAAAAGTCAGCAATTCCTGTTCAATCTTGTTCTTATCAGTCAACGTATCCAGAAATACGCAGTAGCAAAAAATATCCGGACTAACGACTAGCGAATGAATCGTGAGATCCGGCGGATGATGCAGTGTATCCTTTAGCCAATCGACAAGTGCAGACGGGTCATGGCGGTCATAGCAAGGTTCCTGTACCTGGCGCGGATCTTGATTGGACATACGCGAAGCTCCCATTCATTAACAGTAATCTTCTTCCAGTATGTCCAACCGGGTTCGGGATATGCACGCATGAGGGGCTCCTCCCCATACAGTGATATACCTGCTTATTTATGCTGATCGACTGATTGTATCCGCGGAAAATGGGTAAATTAGGTTTGACTTCTCCACGGCAGTATCATAATATATGAGTAAGTATTCATATATTGTTTATTGAAAGAAGGTTGCCTAATGAATGAATATCGAATTAAAGGACTTTCATGCGCCGGCTGCGCCCAGCGGATTGAAGATGAAATTAAAGGACTACAGCACGGCCAAGACGCCAAGCTAAGCTATAATTCCGGGAAGCTGACCCTCTCCTCCGACGTGTCCATGGCTGAAGTGAAGCGGATATTGAAGTCGGACGGCGCTTATATCGCAAACGCGCATGACCACGATCACTCGGGGGAGCATGGCGATCATCACGGACATGATCATAGCCATGCAGAGGGCAATTCGAGAATGCTCATGCTGCTAATCGGCTCTGGCGTAATCTATGCTGCCGCCTTGTTGCTGGAAGGTGTGTTGGATCAACAGGCTCTTATTCTGCTCTTCCTGCTTGCTACCGTCATCAGCGGTTATACGACCTTCATTCGCGGACTGAAGAATCTGTTCAAGCTTGTCTTTAATATCGATACCTTAATGACCATTGCCCTGATTGGCGCAATCGCGATCGGCGAGTGGAAGGAAGCTACATTAGTCGCTATCCTGTTCGGCCTGAACGAATTGCTTGAAGGCTATGGCATGGAGAAAGCCAGACGGTCCATGGAAACCTTGCTTCAGGTCGCGCCCAAGGAGGCCATCAAGCTGGAGCAAGGGCAAGAGCTGATCGTCCCGATCGCTTCGTTGCAGGTTGGCGATCTGGTGAAAATCAAGCCCGGAGAGAAGATTCCTTCCGACGGAGTGGTATCGGACGGCAGAAGCTCGGTGAACGAAGCCGCCATTACAGGTGAATCCTTGCCCGTTGAGAAAGAATCAGGCGAACCTGTTTACGGGGGCAGCATTAACAATGAAGGGATGCTTATTGTTCGTATCGAGAAGGCTTACAAGGACTCCTCTCTCGCCAAAATACTTCATCTTGTACAAGAAGCTCAAGAAACGAAGACACCGACCGAGCTGTTCATCAATAAATTCGCGAAATACTATACGCCGCTGATTATGCTCATCGCTGCGATTGTTATGGTCGTGCCGCCCCTCTTCTTCCAGGGTGAATGGATGGGCTCGCTCTATCAGGGTCTGTCCGTTCTCATTGTCGGCTGCCCATGTGCCTTGATCCTCTCCTCGCCGATCGCCATCGTATCCGGCATTACGCGAACCGCTCGCAACGGCATACTCGTGAAAGGCGGCGTCTTTCTGGAACAGCTTGGCAAGATCGATACGCTAGCCTTCGACAAGACGGGAACATTGACCAAAGGGGAGCCGCATGTTGCACAAATCGAAGTTTATGATGAGAAGCGCTTTTTCTCCATTGCCGGGGCTATCGAAAGCACCTCTTCCCACCCGTTAGCGAAAGCGATCATGAAGGAAGTCAAGCGTAAAGGAGTGACCCTTCCGGTTACGGACGAGATTAAGACCTTATCCGGCAGCGGCATACAAGCACGTATCGACGGACAGCCCTATTGGCTGGGTAATGAAAAAAGCATTGGCCATCTGTCCATACCGGATTCCGTTCAGGCTCGGATTAACCAGATGAAAGAAGACGGTCTGACGCTCGTGCTTGTCGCAGACGATCAGTATGTACTGGGTTTGTTCGGCATCGCTGACGAGATTCGGGAGGAGAGCCGCGCTGTTATTGCATCGCTGCATCAGCTTGGCATAAAACATACAGTTATGCTGACAGGCGACCACCCGAAGACAGCGGAGAAGGTTGCCGCAGCAGTCGGCGTATCCGACTATTACGGAGGGCTGCTTCCGGAGGACAAGGTCAATCGGGTGAAGGAGCTGTCGACACAAGGCACCGTCGCCATGATCGGCGACGGCATTAATGACGCCCCTGCGCTTGCATCCGCACAGCTTGGCATTGCGATGGGCAAAGGCACGGACAGTGCGATTGAAACAGCGGATATCGTCTTGATGCAGGATCACTTGGGCAAGCTGCCGGAAGCGGTATCGGTCGCCAAGCGCGTGAATCGGATTATCAAATTCAACATCATCGTTGCGCTGGGCTTGAAGGTGATCGCGTTGCTCTTGACCATTCCGGGCTGGCTGACGCTGTGGATCGCTATTCTATCCGACATGGGCGCTACCATCTTTGTCACTTTAGTCAGCTTGACGATCTTGATCGACAGCAAATCGCTTCGCAAGAATTAGCGATTCCATCCCCCTGCATTTGAATTAGACAAAATCACCAAAGAACCTTCAACGCCTGCGTAGGCTGTTGAAGGTTCTTTGGTCTGATACACGCCTCTTTCTAGTGATCCCGGCTCACCATGTAATGCAGCAGCTGCTTCAAGAATTCGCTGGGCCGCCCCATCTCGCTGAGCGCATCCATAGCCTCGCAATAATGCTCCCACATCTCTCTTCTGGCGGCATCCAGGCCAAGGACGGCCACGAAGGAAGATATATTGTTGTCTGTATCCTTCCCGGCAGGCTTGCCAAGCGTAAGCGTATCTCCCTCCGCATCCAGCAAGTCGTCCTTGATCTGGAAGGCGATTCCCGCATGATAGGCGAAGGCCTTCAGTCTCTCCATCTCAGTGTCATCTGCCTGTGCCAGAATAGCCGGCATGACCAGACAAGCTTCGAAGGCGATGCCCGTCTTGTAATAGGACACGGCCCGGAGCTGTTCCAGCGTCAGCGCCATGCCTTTGTACTGCAGGTCCATCGCTTGGCCCATGCTCATCTCTCCCGCCTTCTGGGAGGAGTATCTCATCAGGGACAATACCGCCTTCGGATCGAAATCCGTAAGAGACGCCTGCTCCTGCGTTGCTCTCTGAATCAGATACAATCCCGTCAACTCCGCTGTCGCACTGTCGTGCACCTGATGGAGGGTTGGCTTCCCTCTTCGCATCGACGCGTTATCCTGCGACGGAAGATCGTCGAAGATCAAAGATGCAGTATGCATATATTCAAGCGAACGTATAAGCGGCGTAAGAGAAGATGGCGGCAGCCCATACACTTGTACGCCCATCACCCAGGCTAATACGGGACGCAGACGCTTGCCGTCTCCCTCAAGGCTGTGGTTGGCAGCATCAATAAGAGAAATCTTCATCGGCGGAATAGCTGTGTCGGCGGGAATGAGAAGATGGTGGTTGATCCCCTCCCGCACGGATTCGAATGTATCGTAGAAAGCCTCTTTCTCCTGGCGATTGCGCTTCAACACATCAATCAACCGATCTCGTAGCAGCTTATCATAGAAATCCACGTCATCCGCTTTTTGTACCATGTGCTGAATTAGGCGGTTGAATTCCGGATGGCCGGATGTCAAGATGTCCATCATTTCATTATACTTATCCATGCCAATCCGTTCCTTGCAGCGCTTCAGCCCGTTAATCGCCCGATCCAGCATGACATCCCTCGTCTTGCTGTTGCCCTGGTAGACATGATGGATCAGATGAGCAGTGACGGTCCAATACAATTCGAACGGATTGATCAGATCCGGTCGCTGATCACGATACTTGAGGTAATACGTATATGGTGTGACAGCACCGTCTCGCATATCATCGAATACATCGGCAAAATCATCCGCCAGCTGATTATAGATGCCGTAGTAAAAGGTATGATGGTCGAAGCCTTCATCCTCGGAGGCACTCAGAACGGTTCTGACAATTAAGCGTGAGGAAGCGGATTTCAGAATGATGGGGTAATACAGCTCCTCATTCGTATAGGCCGGGTTGGTCAGCACCTTGCTTCTATCCATGTCCTGGGATTGAAAAAACACATAAGACTGTTCATAGAACGTCTGCAATCTCTCTGGCTTCTGATAATATTTAATGTAGTTAAATGCTTCGCGAAGCTCCGCATGAACGTATCGAACAAGCTCCCGGTTCGAGCCTGACCAGTCGCAGTGCTCAGGCACCGCTCCTTGCAGAAGCGAGACGCGAATCATCTCCGAGTACTGCTGCTTCTCCTTCGCATCAAGAAGACCGCAATCCAGCAAATCATCGATAAAGGGGTAGGTCAGGCCATAGGAATAGCCTATCCTGATCGCTTCATCAAGCCTTCTGGAACGTTCAACCGGATCCTCCTCCTCGTCCAGTTCATCCGTAACATGCAGGACGACTCCGACGATGATCTTGATCAGCTTGCGCAAGGCATGATCAGCGTTCATCTCCTCCGGCAATCTCGAGGATACGGTCTTCAGCTTATCCATGACCCAAATCGCGGCATCCTCGACACCTTCCTTCTGAGCCCAGCGATACAAGCTTGCCAAGCTTAACTCATCAGCTTGACCTCCCTCGCCCTGCTTCGAGGATCTGATCAGTTTTTCCTTAACCTCATTAACTACCTTGCGTATCTTCTGCTGGGTCCTCGGAGCATCAAGCGCCTGGCCCAAATCTCTCATATAAATATAAGAAACGCTTCGATCCAAATAATCATCCAGCTTGCCCGTGTACTTCAGCCACTGGATATAACGGTCATAATGACGGGAGTCCGGCTTGCGTGCGCTTCGCGCCATCAGCGACAGCACTGTTTGGTGGATCGGATTTCTTTTCCATTGGCGAATATCTTCTGTAAGTGCAGGTACATACGACTTGCCGGTCATCTGCCTGTGCAATTCAGCAAAGTAGTGAGCGGCTTTCTGTTCCGCCCGCCGATACCATGCATCGGCATCATCCATAATCGTCTCATTCATACAGTGGGTTCCCTCAACTTCTATTATGATAATTTGATCAACATGTTCCATTCGGACAGATGAGGTCGCCCCATAGACGGCCGGTCACGGCTATTCTGCCTTGACCGATCCGTCGGATCATGCTCACCACTATATACGTGAAGGAATCACTTGGGTTACGAACATATCAAGAGGGAATGAAAGGGCATTGCCGCTAACCCTCCATAATAAGGTTCCTTCTGTTACTTCAACATACAATTCTAATCGATGGATGTAAATACAGACTTCAAACTCTAATGGAATCACCGTCAAATATGCTCCAATACACGGAATGCCGCAATTGTCATCATTTACAATTGGAGTTATGAGAGCCTTGAGTGGCTCATTAGTATACATAGCTTCATCTTTTATATATAATATAGATGATGTAGGTTTACGTGGATAAGGTCTAAGGACTCTATTTCAATCTCCCTACTCTTTTTTATGTTGGGGCCTATTCTTATGCGGGAGGTGAAGTGTAGTGAAAGAGGATCTAGAACTATCCACACGAGAAATCATTATGAAAATGCTCAAAACCCAAAGCGAATTAAGTGCCAAAGATATTACCGAACAGCTTGGCATTACCGGAATGGCCGTCCGCAGGCATCTCGCCGTGCTGGAGAAGGAAGAGCTGATCGAATATACGACAGTCCGGCAGCCGATGGGACGCCCCGTATCCGTCTATCGCTTGACGGAGAAAGCCGAGGATTTTTTCCCGAAGCGGTATCATGCCGTTGCGCTTGATTTGCTGTCCGAGCTCAAGGAAGAAGCCGGCGAAGAGATGGTCAATCATCTGTTCGATCTAAGGCAAGTATCTATGCAGAAGCGATATCTGCCCAATCTGGACGGCAAGGACCTGGAGAGCCGGATTGCAGCCTTGGCCCAGATTCAGAGCAACAACGGATACATGGCCACCTGGGAGAAAACCTCGGATGATGTATACGAGTTAACGGAATACAATTGCCCGATCTATCAAGTAGCCAACAACTACAATCATGCCTGCACATGCGAGCTTCGGCTGTTCGAATCGCTGCTCGGCGCCGAGGTGAAACGGACGGAGTGCCTGGCCAAGCAAGGCAAGAAATGCGTATACCGCATTCGGAAGAAATCTCCATCCGATCATGTGCAATAGATGGACCACACCGGTTCCTGCGCATCTACTTTATATATAATAGTATTCACTATGTTGATTATATAGATTCGCAGCTCTGCTTAGTGCGACCTGGTTATTTACAACGAATGAAACGCTGCAATCCATCTGTTGGATCATGCGGGCGTCAACTTATGAGGAGTGTACAGAACATGGAATCAAACCAGCCTTACCGAATATTATTGTACTACAAATATGTAACCATTGCGGATTATGAGGCATTCGCAGCGGAGCATCTTGCTTATTGCAAGGAACTGGGGGTATTAGGAAGAATTCTTATCGCTGAAGAAGGCATTAACGGCACATTGTCCGGTACTGTGGAGCAGACGGATGCGTATATCGCCTATATGCGCAGCCATCCCCTATTCTCGGATATGGTCTTCAAGGTCGACGAAACCGATCAGCATGCCTTCAAGAAATTGTTTGTTCGTCCCAAGAAGGAGCTCGTCACGCTGCGTTACCCTACACCGCTCGACCCGAATGTCACTAGCGGCAAGCGCTTGTCGCCTGAGGAATTTTACGAGCAGCTCCAGCGGGACGACGTCGTTATTATCGATGGACGAAATGACTATGAATACGATCTTGGCCATTTCCGCGGAGCCATCCGTCCTACAGTAGAGTCTTTCCGCGAGTTCCCGGAATGGATTCGCAACAACCTGAAGGATGCCAAAGACAAGACCATCCTTACCTATTGTACAGGCGGCATTCGCTGCGAGAAGCTTACGGGCGTTTTGATGAATGAAGGCTTCAACGATGTTGCCCAGCTCGATGGCGGCATCGCCACTTACGGTAAGGACCCGGTCGTGCAGGGACGTCTCTTCGATGGCAAAATGTATGTATTCGATGAGCGCATCTCTGTCCGTATTAACCAGACGGAGGAAAACATCACTGTCGGCAAGTGCCATCACTGCGACAGTCCCACTGATCACTACATTAACTGTGCTGATGATCTATGTCATCATCAGCATTTGGTCTGTGAGAATTGTCTGGAGACGCATGAGGGCTACTGCTCCGACGACTGCAAGACGAATGACAGCCTTCGACAGCAAGCTCTTTAACCTACAACAACGGCGAGTTCCCGATCGGGAACTCGCCGTTTTCTTGTGCTATATAGGTCACTTCAGCTTCATATGACTGCTATGTCCGGGCGACAATCGCGCCTGTGGATCAATATACACCTTAGCATTGTTGACCGCCGTTGGCGCTTCGCCGAATCCGACCGCGATCAGCTTCAGCTTGCCGGGATACGTCGTAATGTCTCCTGCTGCGAAAATCCCCGGAATGCTTGTCTCCATTCTGGAATCTACTCGAATAGAGCCCTGTTGAACCTCGATTCCCCACTCTGCAATCGGTCCAAGCGATGAGACAAATCCGTAATTCACAATAAGCGAACTGCAGGAGAGCGTTATTTCCTCGCCAGTGCGGCTGCTCGCAACAGTCATCTGCTCCAACCGTTCCTCACCGGATAATTCCTTAACCTCCATCGAAGTCATGACCGTCACGCTGGACCTCATGAGCTGCTCCACACTATGCTCGTGGGCTCTAAATTTATCTCTGCGATGAATGAGCGTAACGCTCTTCGCAATCGGCTCCAGCATAAGCGACCAGTCGACTGCGGAATCCCCTCCGCCGCAGATCACTACATCCTGTCCGGCGAAAGCTTGCAGGTCGCTTATAAAATAATACAGCCCCCTGCCCGCGTAGCTCCTTGCCTCAGGAAGCTCCAGTTGTCTCGGCTCGAACGCGCCTACTCCGCCAGCAATAATAACCGTGCGGCCATAATGGACGCCTTTATCTGTAACGACTCTGAACCGCCGCTCCTCTTCCTTCACAACCTGCTGTACCTTTTCTTCCAGATGCACTTGTACAGGGAACAGGCGTAGCTGCTGCTCCAAGCGCGATACCAGCTCCCCGGCTGTAACCGCAGGAAATCCCGCGACATCATATATATTTTTCTCCGGATAAAGAGCGGCCAACTGTCCGCCGAGCTGCGGCATGCTATCGATAATTTTCATGCTGGATTGGCGCATGCCGGCATAGAAGGCGGCGAACATCCCCGCTGGTCCCCCTCCGATAATAAGCATGTCTACTATATCTTGTTCGTTCTCTATAATCATGACTTGCATTCCCTTCTAATACGATGTTGTTAACATTTCTTGGCGGTTCCTCTGTACGTTGCGGTCCGGAAGCTTGCTCCGCAGCCGCAGCTGGCTTTCACATTTGGATTGTCCATAGTAAAGCCTCCGGTCATCCCCTGCCTTTGATAATCGATCTTCAGACCCTCAAGAAACGGCATGCTTCTGGACTCCACAAGCATCTGAAAGCCGTTCATGGACAAGAAGATATCCTCTTCCGTCCGCTGATCGTCGAATCGCAGGTCATAGGACAAGCCGCTGCAGCCTCCATCGACGACTCCTACACGAAGATACATTTGCTCTAGATTCAAACTGTTCAGCATCTCAAGGATCTGCTCAGTTGCATTTTCACTAATCTCTATCATTTATCTCAACCTCATTTCCTATGGAATCCACACTTTTTATATGTATCTGTATAAAAACTATATAGGTAGATCATAATCGTAAATTCGCAAGGAGTCAATAAATAAACTTTTTAAACGATAATATTGACTATATTTTCATTCGTGTCTAAGATTAATCCAACGGAAATAGGACCGGCCCGGGAACTTCTGATCTTACCTGGACCAGTCCTTCTCCTGGAAGTATCGAATCCTCCGGCCTTATGCCCCCATTTTCAAGTCTCCTTCACTTTCGATGGATACTTCAAAGGTAATGTCCGTCTTGAGATGCGGCAAATAATCGGTACGCCATGCCTGCAGCTGATCCCGTGTCAGCTTGTTGCGGAATAGCTGGCCAAGTCCCAGAATGTCGGCTTGATCGGCCTTCATTTTCCGCAGCACGCTATTGAGCCTCTCCTCCAGATTCGCTTGCAGCTGTTCTTTGATCTGCTCTTTCGTCGGATTGCCTTTCATCTCCAGAAGCGTTACCTTCAAATGAATGCTGCTTCTCAGCACCGGAATGCCGTCTTCCATGGAGCTCTTATTGCGAATCCGGTTGCCTACAATTTGGACGGTCGCGCTGTTCATCACCTCGATCTTGCCCTTTACATCCAACCCGTTGAAGATATTGGCCAGCAATGTCTCATTCGCAGATAGCCGCCCCACCATCTTTCCATTCCTGATAATGCCGCTTCCCCTCGTCTCGATGACTGTGCCGCTGCCTGACTTGATGATCGGAATGGCTTCGTCATGTGTGTACGAGTGTATGCTTCGGAACAGCTCCCACATTCGCGACTGCGCCACCTGTGGACTCCATCCGGCGTTGAATTGGAAGAAATCCTCCAATATGGTGCCGTTATTTTGGCTATACCGTTTGATTTTTGAGAAGAAATGCTCGATTGGCTCATCGCAGATGACGGCCATCGTTCGCGGAGAAATGACGTTTGTTCGCATAAACGCGGACACGGCATCGTTAATGCCTTCCTCCGCATATCCCTGCTCAATTAAGATCACCTTCAGATGAAGGAGATCCATCTGTGTCTCCATGTTGGCGCCGATCCGGTCTACGATCTCGTTGATCGTACTGCCTGTTGATTGCACAAACCGGAAATCTGTGCCCATATTCGAGTTTTGGCTGGGCTCGGGAATTTGCAGGACGACGGTATACAGGTCTTCGGTCTTGGAGATGCCCATCACCACGGGAAGCGAGCGGTGATTGATGTCTTTGTTGTCCCAGCAGCCCGTCTGCGTCCCTATCCCTGCAATAAGCAGCAGCAGCGCCACAACGCGCCTGAGTCGATGCTTCCTCATCCGTTAGCCCCCGCTTTCCTCTTCCTCGTGTAATGGTAGCCCATCACTGCCAGAACGATTGGCAGAACGATAATCGAATAGATACGCGGAATCGCGTTCCACCAGAGCAATCGATCCAGCACATGCCAGTCCGGAATTAATAAACAAACCAGATAGATGACCGCAGCAAGAAGGAGCAGCGGCATCCAAGCCGGCGTACGGACCGCCATTCGCAGCATACGTACGATCATCCAGATAATGAGCGCAAGCAGAAGCATGATGAACGAGATCAAACACACCATAAAAAACATCGATACGCGATCGAACATCAGCCATGTAATCTCGACCGTCTCCGCTGTCTCCAGAAATGGCAAATTGAACAGCGCCGCAGTCGTTCTTCCGTAGGTCAATATCGGAATATAGACCGATACGAGCAGAACGGGAAGCATGCAGATGCATGCGATTAGCACCCTTGACGGCTTGTAGGATACGGCAGGCTGGATAAATCCGAGGAACAGAAATCCGCCGCTGAAGGAAAGCATGCTTTTGTAGAATGCGGTATGGCCCAGAAAGGAAAACGACAAGGCTTCCTTGTCCAGCAGCGGAAACACATAGTGCCAATCGGCATTCTGGAATGAGCTGAACAGAACAAACAAGACAATAGGAGCGGCTAGCAAGACGACAAGCAAGGCGGTGCGGAGTATCGCTTCCAGCCCTAGATAGGCAATATATACCGCAATTCCAAGAAGCAGCGCCATGATCGCCCAAAGCGGCGTGCTGGTGAGGAACAGCGCCATCACAACTTCGGCATACGCGCGGAGCGTAATGATGGACACGACGGTAAAGTAGACGGCGACCGGAAGCAGCATGGCAAGCGCGACGACTCTTCCTTTCTCTTGCAGGATTGAAATAATGCTTTTCTGACCGCCGAAGGATCTGATCCCTTTCAGATAGATTCCGACCATAATGTGAAAGAAGAGGAAGCTTACCGCAATGGGCAGCCAGTGACTGCTTTCGGCGCTTTCGATAATTAGGCTTGGATAAAAGAAAAAGATGATCCCGATATGGCTGAGCAAGAATACGGCTATGACCTGCCCTGTTTTAACCATTCGAATCACCGCTCGGTTTCATCACATGCACATAAGGAATGCCAAATGATGTAACGCTCGCCATATAAGCGCATATGAGAATAAGCCCCGCTACCAGTCCGAACAAGCCGAATCCGGCAGAGAGAAATAAGATCAAATATTTGAAAACGCGGATCGTGAGCGAATTATGATATCCGACCACAGTAGAGCTGGATATAGTCGTCGCAGCCAGCACAATAATGAGAATATTGCTGACCAGCTTGGCGCTGACGACAGCCTGTCCTAATATGATGCCGCCTACCATCGTCAGAGTAGGACCGATGCTCTTGGGCAGCCGGATGCTGGCCTCGATAATCAGCTCCAAGATGATGAGCAATAACAGCGTCTCGACCAGCGACGGGTAAGGCACATCCATCCGACTTCTCGCAATCGTCAAGGCAATCTCGATACGCAGCAAATCCGGGTTTACAGAAACAAGAGATACATACAACCCTGGAATAATTACATTGGTAAGTACACCGACAATACGAAGGAAACGAATCAAATACATGAACATGAGCGGGAAGTTTCGGTCATTCTCCACTACGAACATATCCGTGAGAAGGCTCGGTACAATAAGCGCGAACGGGAACCGATCCAACAGAAGCACTACTTTCCCTTTTTGCAGCGCCCTCTCCACCTCTTGTGGCAGCTCGGTCGAGTTGAACTTCGTCACACTGGTCCAAGGATTGAAACCGAGCATATTACTCAGACTTTGCAGGTTCTGCGTGTTCATGCCTATATTTGCTTCCAGCTTATGAATCACGCCCTTCAACAGTCCGGGATTGACGCATCTCTCCCGATACATGACGACGATCTGCTTCTGCTTGTCCTCACCTGTCCAATACGATTGCGTCCTCAAGTCCTCGGCAGCCGCATGCTTGCGAATCAGTCCGATATTCGTGTCCAGATCTTCGACAAATGCACTGATCGAACCTCGCACAACGTTTTCGGTCATCGGCGCTTCGATATTTCGAGACAATGTGCGGGCCGTTGGCGTGTAGCTGATGATCCTGTCTTTGGCTTCAAACCAAATCAGCAGTTGCCCGCGCATTAAGAGAGAAACCAGCCAGTCTGCTTCCGGATCGTCAAGAATCTCGCCTAATCCATAGATAAGCGGTGATGAATTTTCCCAATCGGTATCTGCGATTCGCGCTGATTGCGCTTGAAGATGGCGCAGTGTCTCGGCAAAATCGAAAAAGGTTTGATAGCCGAGCAATACCACCGACTCCCCTGCCATCCTGGTAGGAAACCGTATGAAGTCGGAATCTTGGCCTAAGCGCAGGATCACCTGGTCGATTACTTTCAAGGCAGATTCTCCTCATTCTTTTTCATACTATATTTTCCCGTTTTCTGGATAATATGCGCATATAGAGTTGCACCCGCGTTCCTTCGTCAACATGAAAACTCGCACCGATATGGTTCACTAGAATACAAGTTAATGGATCGCTTTCTATAAAAGCTATTATGAGAAGACGGCTAAGGAAAATGAAGGCAAGGCTTAAGTGAGAAATACCGTTCTTGCAGGAATGTTCGAGGCTGGTAAAAGCACGTTAGGCGTGTTGCTTGCAAAGGCTCTAGAATTGAAATTCGTAGATACCGATATGGCGATACAACAACATGTGGGTAGGTTGTTACAAGATATTGTGTCAGACTGATCCGACGAGCAGCAAAAAGGACACCGTCCTTTATCGTCAAATGACTTCCGGGACATGTCCTTTTAATCTTGCTGTAATAATTCTATAAGACAGTCAACGATGCCGATTAACCGCTATTCCGCATACAGCTTTAGCAGCTTCTCCGTTGTTACCGTCTCCTCCAGGTCTTCTTTTGTGATGATGCCTTTCTCTTCCCAGCATGCGATGCATTTCTCTTCCGTGTCGCAGTTATGCGCTTCCGGACAAGTGTAGCAGTATTTGATCATATTCTCCGTCACAACGTTAACCTTAATGTTCGTTGCCATATCGCATGACCTCCCGCTAGTATGACGCACTTAATGAAGACACTCACACTTTAGTCGAACTTGCTGAAAAATCTTTCGATTTCCACTTTGGCATTATCCACTGAGTCGGAGCCGTGAATGACGTTGGCTGCAACATCGAGTCCGAAATCTCCTCGTATCGTGCCAGGAGGGGCTTCCGCCGGGTTCGTCGGACCGATCAGGGAACGAGAGTTTTGAACGGCCCCCACGCCTTCAATAATCATGGCGAATACAGGCCCGGAAGTAATATACTCCACCAGTTCTTCAAAAAACGGCTTATGCCGCAAATGGCCGTAATGTGCCTCTGCTACTGCTCTATCGACAGACTTCAGCTCGGCTCTTACAAGCTTCAGACCTTTTTTCTCAAATCGATTGACGATTTCACCGATTAGTCCTCGTTCTACACCGTCTGGTTTGATCATCACAAATGCTTTTTCGCTCATCGTCGTTTCCTCCTTATTACCCTACATGCGGCAAACTTCCTTCGGGCAGTTCTCGCAATGGCATACTTCCCGCAAATAGGCGATATCCTTAATGACCATATGGCCGTGTTGATTGTAAATGACGTTATCCTTCTTCAGCTCGCTCAGCATGCGATTGACACTCTCGCGAGTCGCGCCGATCATGTCGGCCAGCTCTGTGTTGTTGATTTTCAGATCAATGATGATGCCGTCTTCTATCTCCTTGCCGTACGAATTGCTAAGTCTTATGAGCAACGAGCATAACGCTCCGGTTTTGCCGAACATAATGAGATCGCGAAACTTCGTCTGGGTCAGCCTGTGCATAAGGCCCATCCACTTCATAAACTCAATGGCTAGGTCGCTGTTCTGCCACAGCAGCACCTCAAGGTCCTTACGCTGAATGACACCAACCTGGACATCCTCCGTAACCTCGGCACTGAAGTTATGCACCGAGTCCTGAAACGGGTCCATCTGTCCAATTAAGTCGCCCTGTTGATGAAGATATAGGGTCAATGTCCGGCCATTGTCTGCCGACTTCGTGGTGCGGACACGTCCATCCATAATGTAATAGAGATGATTGGCCGCGTCGCCCTCCCAGAATAAACAACTGCCTTTCTCGAAGTGCCGGACATACATAATGCCTTGCAGCTTCTCGAAGCTCTCTTGCGACAGCAGGGGCGCAAGTCCTTCCGGTTGCCTCACCTTCATACCCATTTCGTTCCTCTCCCTCCGAGCGGTTCTTATATTCTTATCATACCTTCAGAGGGGTCAGGGGTACATCGGGGGTTTCACTGATCTTTTGGGGGAATTACCCCCTATATCTTGGAAGGGGTACTGCTATAATGATCAGGTAAAAGAACCAGCAGCATCCGTAATCTCCCTGGTTGCATTATGCGAGCAAAGCGCTTCGCTCCCTGGCGGCCTCGATGATCCCTTTGGCGCGGTTGACCTCCCGCTCCGTCGGAGACTGCACATCGTCCAGCGTATACTCACGACCAAGCTGCTGCCACTTGTATACACCCATCCGGTGATAGGGCAGAAGCTCCAGCTTCTCGACCGCTGACAGCTTGCCAACAAATTCGCCTAGCGCTTGCAGATCTGCTGCATGATCCGTCACGCCGGGGATCAGCACATGCCTGATCCACATCGGCTGCTTCCGGGCCGATAGCCACTGCGCAAATGCGATGATGCGTTCATTAGGCTGTGTGGTCAACCATTGATGCTTCTCTCTATTCATCTGCTTCAGATCAAGCAAGACCAAATCTGTGTAGCGCATCAGCTCTGCCGCATGGCTCGGCTCGCAAAAGCCTGAACTGTCGAGGGCTGTATGCAGACCGTACCTTTCCTTGCATGCCTTGAACAGCTCGGCGACGAAGGGGGCCTGTAGAGTAGGCTCCCCTCCTGTCACCGTTACGCCTCCGCCTGATGCCCGGTAATAGGGCAAATAGGGCTCAAGCTCCTGTAAGATGTCGTCTACCGTTACTTGTCGTCCGCTGGAAGTGTCCCAGGTGTCGGGATTATGGCAAAACCGGCACTGCAATGCGCAGCCCTGCATGAACAGGACAAAGCGAATGCCTGGTCCGTCCACGGTACCGAACGTTTCGATGGAATGAATCCGGCCTTTCATGCGGGTCACGCTCCTCTCATGATGACGTTCACGCCTCTTTACACCTCGCCGTGGAACGTACGGTTGATGACATCCAGCTGCTGCTCTCTGGTAAGCCTGATGAAGTTGACGGCATACCCCGATACGCGGATTGTCAGCTGCGGATATTGCTCAGGATGCTCCATGGCATCCAGCAATTGCTCGCGGTTGAAGACGTTCACGTTCAGATGATGACCGCCGCTTAAGGCGTAGCCGTCGAGCAAGGCTGCAAGGTTGGAGACACGCTCATCATCGGCTTTGCCCAGCGCCTTCGGTATGATCGAGAACGTGTTGGATATCCCGTCCAGGCTGTGCGTATACGGAATCTTCGCGACAGATGCCAGGGATGCAAGCGCCCCTTTGCGGTCACGGCCATGCATCGGATTCGCCCCCGGCGCAAACGGCTCTCCGGCTTTGCGGCCGTCAGGCGTGCTGCCGGTCTTCTTCCCATATACCACGTTCGAAGTAATCGTAAGCACGGACATCGTCGGAATCGCATTGCGATAAGCCTTATGCTTGCGAAGCCTGTTCATGAAGCCTTCTGCAAGTCCGACGGCGATATCGTCAACGCGGTCGTCGTTGTTGCCGTATTGCGGGAAGTCGCCTTCAATCTCGAAGTCTACCGCGATGCCCTGCTCGTTGCGAATTGGGCGCACCTTCGCGTACTTAATTGCGCTTAAGCTGTCCGCCACGACTGAGAGACCGGCAATGCCGCAAGCCATCGTCCGCACGATATCCCGGTCATGCAGCGCCATCTCGATCCGCTCGTAGCAGTACTTGTCATGCATATAGTGTATGACGTTCAGCGTGTTCATGTACAGCCTTGCCAGCCAATCCTGCACAATATCGAACTTCGCTTTCACCTCTTCATAATCAAGCACATCCGACGTAATCGGCGCAATGGCAGGTCCGATCTGCCCGCCCAGCTTCTCGTCTACTCCGCCGTTGACCGCGTAGAGAAGTGCCTTCGCCAGGTTGGCGCGTGCGCCGAAGAACTGCATCTGCTTCCCAATCCGCATGGCCGATACACAGCACGCAATGCCATAGTCATCTCCAAAGTGCGGACGCATCAGGTCATCATTCTCGTATTGGATGGAGCTAGTCTCTGCCGAGACGCGGGCGCAATAACGCTTGAACGCTTTCGGCAGCTGTGTCGACCAAAGCACCGTCAAGTTCGGCTCCGGCGCAGGTCCGAGATTATAGAGCGTATGCAGGAAGCGGAAGGAGTTGCGCGTGACGCGCGTCTTGCCGTTCAATCCCATGCCGCCAAGCGCTTCGGTGACCCAGGTCGGATCGCCGCTGAATAGTTCATTGTAATCCGGTGTGCGCAGAAACTTCACGATCCGCAGCTTCATGACGAAGTGGTCGACCAGCTCTTGGGCTTCGCTTTCCGTCAATGCGCCTTCTCTCAGATCGCGGTCGATATAGATATCGAGGAAGCTGGACACCCGGCCCAAGCTCATCGCCGCGCCATTCTGCTCTTTGATCGCGGCAAGATAAGCGAAGTACAGCCACTGCACCGCATCCTTCGCATTCTCTGCCGGTGCGGAAATATCATAGCCGTATGCGGCAGCCATCTTCTTCAGCTCCGCCAAGCTGCGAATTTGTTCGGAGAGCTCTTCCCGAAGCAGAATAACCTCTTCCGTCATGGCGTCCACTTCCAGCTGGAGCAGCTCTTCCTTCTTCGAGGCAATCAGTCGATCTACACCGTACAGGGCGACCCGGCGATAATCGCCAATAATGCGTCCGCGCCCATATGCGTCAGGCAAGCCCGTAATGATGCCTGCTCTGCGAGCGGCACGCATCTCTGTTGTATAAGCGTCGAATACACCTTGGTTATGCGTTTTGCGAATGGTTGTGAACAGCTCCTCCAGCTCTGGCGCCAGCTTGTAGCCGTATGCATCGCAAGCATCTGCCGCCATCCGGATGCCGCCGTACGGCTGAACCGCGCGCTTCAGCGGAGCGTCCGTCTGCAAGCCGACAATCTTCTCCTTGGACTGATCAATATAGCCCGGCGCATGCGACGTAATCGAAGACACCGTATGGACGTCGATATCATGTACGCCGCCTCGCTCGCGCTCTTCCTTGAGCAGTTGGCTAACCTGATTCCATAAGACTTCCGTGTTCTCCGTCGGACCTGCAAGGAAGCTCTCGTCACCTTCATAGGACGTAAGGTTGTGTTCGATGAAGGACGGAACGTCAACCCCCTTCTGCCAGCTTCCTACCACGAATCCGCGCCAGGCTTCAGGTGTGCCGGACCGGTCCGTGATTTGCTTCTCTGTCATTGCCATATGAAACACCTCCGTTATAAGGTAATCTTACGATGTTCCCGCACGCTTCTCTATGACATTGCTCACAGCAGGCTAACCTGTTTTCACTGTGCTGCGCACGATACGTTCATAATCTTCCTCCGTCTGAATCGATTGAACGAATCCGCTAGGGATGCCGTTCTCTTGGAAGAGCCACTCACTGCCCCTCTGCCACTTGATTTGATTGAGTAATGCGGACTTGCTGGAGTAACCGCCTTTAAGCAGCTTCTCAATCGGCTCGGCGCTGGATCGGTCATAGACGCCATGCAGCGGATAGGCTTTGCCCTTCACCCATGGAATAACGGCGTCCAGCCCTTCCTGCATCTGCGTCAAGAGCAGCTTGGCGGCGTCAGCGGATGGGTATGGCATATGACAGCCGAGCAGCCACACATGCCGGTGCCTTGCAAGCGCAAGCCCGGCATGCATGCCGCTCAGCAGCCCATGACCGATAAAGTAATCGGTTATGATGCGGATATCCCGGTCAACAACGCGAAGAAACGGCTGCGGATCGTTGGTGACAATTGTGATCTCGCTGCAGCAGGATTGCATCTCACGGATTTGCCGATGAAGCATAATTTCCCCGTCCACCTCCAGAAAAGCCCGGTTGCGACCGTTCATGCGGGGGTGATTGCCGCCCGCCAAAATTACGCCTGACATCATCATAATTGCTCCTCCCATCTGAAGTTGATGAAAAAGGAGCTGCCGATCTTAAGGCGATCGGCAGCTCTCCCTGTTCGCTTAGAAGTTGCCGTAGAATGCGTTGCGGTAGACGTCCGCAAGCTCCTTCACCAGCGGCATTCGCGGGTTCGCAGTTGTACATTGGTCCTCGAACGCCCGGTCTGCCAAATAATCGACCTTCGCCTCGAAGTCGGCCGGGTCAACGCCAAGCTCCTGGAATTTCTCCGGAATGCCAAGCGATTGATTCAGCTTGCGAATCGCTTCGATCAAGCTGTTCACGCCTTCCGCCGTCGTGCGGGCAGGTAAGCCCAACATGCGGGAGATCTCCGCATAACGTTCGTCGGCGACGAAATGGCTGTATTTCGGGAACGAAGCGAACTTGGTCGGCTTCTGCGCATTGTAGCGGATGACATGCGGCATCAGAATTGCATTCGTCCGTCCATGCGCCGTATGGTATTCGCCGCCCCACTTATGCGCCAAGCTGTGGTTAATGCCCAGGAAAGCATTCGCGAAAGCCATGCCGGCAATCGTCGAAGCGTTATGCATCTTCTCACGAGCAAGCGGATCAGCTGTATGATACGATTTCTCCAGGTTTTGGAATACAAGCCTGATAGCATGAAGCGCGAGTCCATCCGTATAATCGCTTGCCATCACCGATACATACGATTCAATCGCATGGGTCAGGACGTCCATGCCGGTATCCGCAACAGCGGTCTTCGGCAAGCTATAGACAAATTCAGGATCGATAATGGCGACATCCGGCGTCAGCTCGTAGTCGGCCAGCGGGTACTTGGTATGGCCTTCCTGCTTGTCGGTAATGACCGCGAACGAAGTCACCTCCGAGCCGGTGCCCGATGTGGTCGGGATCGCAACAAACTGGGCCTTCTCCCCAAGTCTCGGATACTTATAGACACGCTTGCGAATATCCAGGAACTTCTGCTTGAGCGAATGGAAGTCGGTCTCCGGGTATTCATAGAAGAGCCACATCGCCTTCGCCGCATCCATCGGCGAGCCTCCGCCAAGCGCGATAATACAGTCCGGCTTGAAGCCGTCCATCAGCCGCGTCCCGCGCTCTACCGTCTCAACCGACGGATCGGGCTCGACATCCGCGAACACTTCAATCGATACCGGGGTTACCCGCTTCCTCAAGTAATACTCCAGCTTCTCCACATAACCCAGTTTCACCATCATCTCATCGGTGACGACGAGCACGCGCGAGATGCCCGGCATCTTCTCCAGGTATTGGGTAGCGCCCTTCTCGAAATAAATTTTCGGCGGAATCTTGAACCACTGCATATTAACCGTACGATAGGCTACACGCTTAATATTGAGCAGGTTCACGGCCGTTACGTTCGACGTCGTGGAGTTATGGCCGTACGAGCCGCAGCCAAGCGTCAGTGACGGCAGGTTCGTATTGTACAAATCGCCGATCGCGCCATGCGTCGAAGGCGAGTTGACGATGACCCGGCCCGTCTTCAGCCGGTCTGCAAAGGCTTGAATCACCTCGTCATTCTGCGAATGAATGACCGAGGAGTGGCCTAGTCCGCCAAAGGCGACCACTTCCGCCGCCCGCTCAATGCCTTGCGCCGCCGTCTTCACTTTGTAGCAGGCCAGTACAGGACTCAGCTTCTCGGCAGATAGCGGGAACGCAGGCCCTACGCCTCCAAGCTCGGCGACCAGGATCTTCGTTTCTTGCGGCACTTCGATACCGGCCATCTCGGCAATCTTGACTGCCGGCTGGCCAACGATCACACCATTGACGGCGCATTTCTCGCTGTTAATGACCAGCTTCGAGACCGCTTCCGTCTCGGCCTTGTTCAGGAAGTAACAGCTATTGTCCTTCATCAGCTTGCGCACTTGGTCGTAGACAGGCTCTTCAATAATAACCGCTTGCTCGGAAGCGCAAATCATGCCATTGTCGAACGTCTTGGATAGAATCAGATCGGTAACAGCTTGCCGCAGGTCCGCCGATTGTTCAATAAAGCACGGTACGTTGCCAGGTCCTACGCCAAGCGCCGGCTTGCCTGTGCTGTATGCGGACTTCACCATCGCCGATCCCCCGGTGGCGAGCACAAGAGCAACATCGGGGTGATTCATCAGCTGCTGGGTCGCTTCCACGGAAGGTGTGGCAATCCACTGAATACAGTGTGCAGGCGCACCGCTCGCCACTGCCGCTTTCAATAACGTCTGGGCTGCGGCTGCACTGCTATTCTGTGCGGACGGATGGAAGGCAAAGATGATCGGATTGCGTGTCTTCGTAGCAATCAGCGCCTTGAACATCGTCGTCGATGTCGGATTCGTCACCGGGGTTACGCCAGCGATAATGCCTACTGGCTCCGCAACCATCCGGTAGTTTTCATAGGCATTCTCTTCGATGATGCCAACGGTCTTCGCGGACTTGATGTTATGGTAGATGTATTCGGTCGCAAAGATGTTTTTGGTCATTTTGTCTTCATAGACACCGCGGCCCGTTTCCTCTACCGCCATCTTCGCAAGCGGCATGTGTTGATCCAGACCGGCCAGCGCCATCGCTTGAACGATACGGTCGATTTGCTCCTGCGACATGGACAGATAGGCTTCCTGTGCGGCTCTTGCTCGTTCGACCAGCTGGCCCACTTCCTCAAGAACGGAACTTTGAACATCTAATTGGCTTGCTTTTACCGCCATAGGTTCCTCCTCCTTGGAGATCTCAATTTAGTTTCCCTATCTCCTTGATGACCTCATCTTAACGGAATGGCGCTTAGAAGACGGTGACATAAATCACGATAAATTGGAAATTTTAATATTTTTTATGAAAATAAGTAGTCCAGGTCGGTTAAAATCTCCTCCGCAAGCGGGAAGATCAGCTCCTCCTCCATTTCGAAGTGCCCGGTCAGAATCAGGCAGCCTTGCGTCAACTGGTCGCAGCCGTCCTTCAGCATCTTCATCAGCGTCAAATCCGGGCGGCCTTTATCCAACATCAGCATGCCGATCAACGTGCGGCTCGTTTGCAGGAACGAATCAAAAAATTGCAGCGCGAGCTCATGATCCTTCTCCAGCACCCACAAGGACGGCAAAATGGTCGGTTCGTCCTTCTGTTTGTAGTAGCGGGAGAATACAGGGAACAGCTCCTCGTCTTCCCACTTCGCGTGGCACTCCAACACTTGCAGCAGCTCTTCCGCTTGTGCCCGAAGCTCCTTCAACATTCGCAGCGTCCCGTAATCGCCGTTGCTGGCTGCCGTCCTTGCGCTAAGCTCGCCCAGCGAGACACAGCTTGCCTTTAATTGCTCGTGCTCCGTCTGAAGTCGAATGGTCAGCTGCATAAAAGCGCTTGGCCTTGCAGAATCATTGGGGTCCAATTTCACTGTTTTAGACGGGGTATGGAACATCATCTCCACCTCCAGTTATCGTTCTGTCAGCTCATTGTCCCCTGTAGTATAAAGGCTTCACGGCGACGCCGCTGTGAGATTTATCACCATTGCGCCATAAAAAAAGAAAGCTTTCCGTCATAGCGAAAGCTTTCTTTTCCAACAGAATCATATTCACCTTTTTAAACGTGTGAGGTGGCCGGGGATACTCTCCACCACACGTTGAAAACCGAAGTTGGATCTTCCACCTGTTAATGTCGTGCATGATCAGGTTATGGTCTACCTTCTCTATCAAGACCTATAGATTGCACACTCTTCCAGTCTTTGTTCCGTAATATCTCCGCTTCATCCCCGGCAAAAGCGGCCATCGCTTCACGGTCATCCATAAGCTGATACCTCATCCACGCTGTCAAATAACCTCTGTGTTTGCCGCCATCTCCCTCGATGGCGGTATGTGCCGCCCCTTTCGCCATGGCCATCATGACCGGTATGTTCGGGTTAGCGTTTTCCAGCGCCAGCTTATTGGATGATGTTGGCGATACGATAAAATCACGGGTTCCCCCCATAATGAAAAAAGGAACCTTCAGTGCCGATGTATTATAGATGTCCTCCGGGTCGCACCACTTTAAATCCGGCAACGCAATCGAGACCACGGTACGTATCGCAACCCCGACTTCATGATTGGTATGTGCGTTAATAACGCCAGTGGAGCCTTGAGAATGGCCTGCCACCGCAATTTGATCCGGATCGATTCGCTTATACAGAGGGCTTGCTGAATCGCCATTACGGGCCAGCATATAGCCGATCGAATTAGCAATTTCTTTGCCCGTTCCGGTCGTTGTACTATAACTATCTATAATAGCAAATCCCCAGGATGCCAGATGCCGAAACAGCTTATCGTAATTGTCAGGCAGCGCCCCTGTTCCGTTACCCCATGCAATAAGAGGATGTGCCTGTTGCGAGTTTTGCTGGTAATAAATCTTGTACAGCAACGCACCTTGATCGTCCTTAATCTCCAGCGTATCTACTTGATATTCGCCTGCTGTCGCATATTTAGCCTCAATGGTTCCTTCTGCATAGGATACCTGGGCTGAGTTCGCCAGAACGTACAGCAGCACGGCAAAGGCGATGATTAGCAGCAGGAGAAAACCTATGGTCCCGCGCGTCCATTTGTTTCCTGCGATCTTTTTCAATTGCAGCATACGCAGATGCAGCTCCCCGCTTTATAACGATTTCTAAGCTAACATGGATTGGTTAATTATGGATAGATTCATATTCAGCTTAATAGAATATCGGCTTTAAACAACTTTTATATGAACATATATTGATTTAGGAGTCGATATGATAAGATAAGTTCTGGCTATTTATTCTTCCGTCGGAGCTGATAACGTGTATATCTACTTGTTTGAGACGCTGCTCTACTTATCCTTCGCCGTTACTGGCGGCTATATCTTGCTCTTGTTTATACCGGAACGCTCCAAGCCGCAACTGAACATACCGCTTGATCTGTTTCAATACGGTTTATTAGCCATTCCCGTCTTCTCGTTTATGTCTATCTTGCGGACAAGCTTCATATTGCGTGAATTTGCAGAGACGATGCCCTATTACGAGCTGCTGCTCATTGTGCTGAAGGATTACAAGTACGGAAACGCATGGATCTGGATCTTGATCGGCGGGACGAGCATTTATGCCGTTACACAGCTGTTCCAGAAAAAAATCTTGCGCTTCAAATGGCCGCTTGCCATCATTTGGGTTCTAACCGTGCTGGCACACGGCTGGGCCAGCCATCCTGCCGGCTTCTCCAGTTGGGGCTTTGTCTACCAATCCGTACATGTTGGAGCTGTGTCAGTCTGGCTGGGCGTCTTGATTCTGGTCGCTTGGTATACAAGGGGCGCCTTGAACTGGAGACCTTTCGTCCGTTGGTACACGCCTTTGGCCATCGGAAGCATGGTTCTGATTCTTGCAGCCGGGCTCGCTATGATGTACATCCTGGTCGATGGCTATATCCGCTCATGGGGAATCAACTATGGCGAGGCGCTGCTGCTCAAGCATCTCGTATTTATACCGCTCCTGCTGCTTGCCTTTATGAACGGCTTTCTATCAAAGGTTACTGGACACGGAACAGATGAGCGCAAACTGATCTGGTGGCTTCGGGCTGAAACCGTTATCGCCGCCGCAATTCTGGCCATCACCGCGTACATGGGCATGCAAGAACCGCCGCATGAAGGCGAGTTCGAAGATCCTGCACCGTCCCTCTTGTTCACTTGGCTGCACGGCGATGCACCGCTGTTGTCCATGCGTTGGCACTGGAACCTTCCTTCGCTCGGACTTATCGTCGTGGGAGTTGCGGCATTAAGCTTGCTGATGGCGAGCTATAAGAACAATCGTCGCGGACCTTTCATCTGGCTTGCTGCTATCGCGGTTCTCTGTCCGTTCGCGGGGCTGCTGCTAGCTGTCTATTAAGGGGTGACAAATCGTGCTGATGGCGATTGATCCACCCTATCCAAGAAATCATAATGAAACATCCGCGCAGCCTATGCGCGGATGTTTCATTATGTCAGCCATTCGGCCTGCTCATGCTCGGATAGGACAGTGAGGCCTTCCCGTCATATTGCCTATCCTCTATTTCTGCATCAGCCTGCATATAAAATGCTTTTCATAAACTCCGTATCACCTTCTTGCAGTGCAAACCAAGATTCCTGCTCTCCATCGATAAGCTGTGCGCTGTTCCGATAAAGATGAAGCTTGATTTCCTCGCCATAATAATAAAATGTGAGCGCCAGCTCGGGCGGTGACGAATCAGCAGGCTTACCAATGACCTTATTCTCCAAGTGATAGAAGGCTTTTGCCATAGCCATAATCTTGCCGGGATGGGTCAAATAGATATCATCGTCCATTCTCACAAGTCCGCTATCGATCATCTTCAAGATTGTCGCCTGTTCTGCTGGGATATATAGCGGTCGATGCATAAAAGCTTTTGCTAATTGATAAACGTCTGAGTTGGCTACAAAATATTCATAGGGATAAATCTCTTCAAATTGAATGATATTCCGCTGTATGATTCGTGCGCGTATAACGCCCTGATCGGTGGTCAGCTCGAATTCCACCGGCTCAACATCGGGTAATGGCGGGCTGCCCGGTTGTATCATGGACTGCACTGCAAATAAATTCGACACAAAAGACAGAATTTCCGAATCCGTTATGGAAACTGCGCCTTGTTCATCAGTTATCTCGATCTTCTCTATTTCAGGAAGGTTCGCTAGAAAAGCCAGTTTCGGATATTGATCCGTTATGGAGAGCGCTGCTTGATTCGCTTCGAGCTTTGCCTTCCAAGCTGCTGCATTCTCCTCAGAGCCAGGAGCTCCGCTTGCAACTGTTCAAGCTGCGCATATAGTTGTTCTGATTCCGTCTCCAGCAGCGATTCCTTCGTGACCGATCCCTCTCGCCCTTCGGTACAACCGGATATCAACAGCCCGATTAGCATAGCACCGATTATCCATTGACGCTTCATCCACTCGCGCCCCCCCCCAGATTTCCTCACGCTACATTAACATCTTATACCAATAAACTCAATATGAGGATAAAAGGTTGCATCACTCATCCTTTTAAAACAAAATAAAAAGACTGCCGAACGGATATCCGACAGCCCGCACATATAGAGAATTGAAGAGTACGAATTTTAATGGATAACTACATGATACTAACCGCAATACCGACAATCAATAGCAGGCCCATTCCAAGCCAAACTTTCTTTCGAATCATCATATCCTCCCGCAGACTGATTTTAAAAGGAGAACACTTCTGACAAGGGGATAGTTGCATTCTTTCTCAAATTCCCCATAATAACATACAGTATTTTTAACAGATTCCACTGTACTCACAGGTCCTTCACACGACAAAAGCCAATGACCATAACGATCATCAGCTTTAACAAGTGTCGATTATAGATGAGAGAACTTGGAAAACATCTTGCCGTATCGCTTCTCAAGGCCTTTGGATACCAGATGGAACCCAAGGATTAATATCACATATGCGGCCAGTGGCACATAGAACATCCATTGATTGACGTAGAAGTTCATTCGGTTCTGGCCAATCAGCCCGCCCCATTCGTTTGTACGACTGTAGTATTCCGGCGGATCGGGATACATCGTTGTACCGCCAACGAATATTTGGAATATCGCTAACTGTCCGAACAGGGTCAGAATAAGAATAATTTCTTGTACGATTAAGATCAGGAAGCTTTCCTTCAGATGCGGGAGCAGATGGGAGCGAATAATCTTCCAGCCTCCCGCGCCAAGCGATTCGGAAGCCTGTACGAATTGCTTCTCGCGAATAACCAGCGTCTTCTCCTTCACCGTCGATGCGACAGACGGCACACCGATGATTAGCAGCACAACCGCTAGCAGCATCGACATCATGAACGGCGAAGCATTCGGATTGATGGTGATGCCGATCATGATCAGCCATACGATTAGAAAGATCGGAATCCCGTTCAGCATGCTCCAGAATGAATGGCCCTTTTTCTCCGTGCCCTGCTTGCCGTAATAGCCCAGCATCAAACCAATTAATCCCCCAATGACGACACGTGCAACCGCAATGCCAATCGCCAGGAAGAGGGTATACTTGGCGCCATGCAGGAGCTTTGTCAAGAGATCATAACCGTTTTTATCTGTCCCCAGCGGGTATTCGGCGCTTGGAGCAACGGGAGGCGCAATGACCATGCCTTCCCCGTCTTCGCCCACAATATATTCAATCTTGAGCTGATCCTCCAGCCCATGCGGAGCGAGAAGCGGACCGAAGAGAGCAATGAAGATCATCGTTCCGGTGATCATCAAGCCTGCAAGCAACGTCTTGTTCATCACTCGAACACCTTCCCTAATACAAATAGAAAAACTCTCAATATGGCATAGCCCAACCCGTAGAGGAGTAGAAACGACAACAGTCCGTTCACGACGATATCATATTGATATTCTCCACCAACGAAGGCATGAGCGAAGATAAGCATCGACACACCTTTATTATTGAACAGGTATTCCACGATAAACAGATTGCCCATCACAATGCCCATCAGCTTATGCAGATCGCCCTTCACATAAGGCAGCACATTCGGCAGACCGTGATAAAAAATGATATACAGCTTGCCCAAGCCCTTGGCTTTGGCGTTGCTGATATAGTCTTCCGTTAGCGTCAGCTTCATCTGCATCGCCACATTGCGCAGCATATAATTTGCCGGAATGATAATCATTGCCAGAAGCGGAAGCACAACCGCCGGATCATCTGCGCTTAATGTCGCCACCTCGAACAAAACAACGCCGGTTTCTTTGGCAATAAGCACAATGATAAATTGCAAGAGCAGCACGATCACAAAATCAGGCAGCGCGCCGATGAAATCGGCAAGGCTCTTCGCCCAGCCCGCCTTCGAGACGGCAAAGTAAATCCCGATGAATATGCCAATCAATGAACCTAGCATGCTTGCAGCCGTCACATAATAGAATGAAGTGAGAAAGTAGCTGCCGATGCGATCCCAGAAGTGATGTTCATTTTTGCCCGAATAGTAGGTGAATGATTCCCCTGTCCATAGACCTGCGACATAATCCTTGAAGCTTTGGTAGCCTTGTCCCCATGAAAATTGCAACCCGCCATCGCCGGGACCGAAGTGAAGGACGACAGGCATCATGGCGAATAGACATACGAAAAGGATTATGCCTGGAATAATAATCGTCATTTGTGCCGCTTTCGGCATAACGAATGTCCCTTCTCTCTCTTCTATCAATTGGATAAATTTATTATAGCTGTAACCTTGACCGTTTCATAAGTCCAAAATTTTACATAAAAAAATAACCGCCTAAGCCTACTTGCTGTTGGCTGAATCCTAATGGATAAGCCAAATGTAAATAAGGGAGATATCGGAACCAATTCCTTGTTTTTCACGTATTTCTTTGTAAAGGAGTTGATCAAATGTTCGTTTTTATTGGGTTAATCTTCATTGCATTTGGCGTCCTTTATCTCGTAAAACCTGACTTCGCTTGGTACATCAATGAAGGCTGGAAAGTGAAAGGCGACTCGGAACCGAGCGAAGGCTATCTGATGATGACCCGATTTGGCGGTGTCGTTCTTTTAATCGTCGGCACGATATTTTTATTAAGCCTATTTTTCTGACGAGTCTACGGGGAGCGGAGTTTACGTCAGCTTGCGATGAGCTCTGCACATGGCTTTTCTTTATATTGGAAAGGGACTGCCGTATCGAACCAGCACATGCCACAATAATTTCAGCTCTTGCAGCATAGCCTTAGCGCTACCCCGATCGCTCCATGCATCGGGATGCCTTACGACCTCCGCTGCAGCCGCTCCAATGGTATGGGCATTGATCCTTCCGTTCACCGCAATCCTCTGGGCCAAGGAAGGCATCGCTGGGCCTCGGAAATTAGAAGGCACATCCGCAACAGCCAGCGAATAGCCCATATGCCAAAACAGCCTGATGTCATATAGAAGGCATAAACGCTCCAGCAGCTCTCCTGTCTTCGTACCTTTAAAGGACGGGTCGGCGACAAGCGATTCCGCATCTTCTTTCAATGAAACAGTCCCGTGTATCTGTGCTTCAATATAGTGATTCAGATTGCGCATGGCAAGCCTATGCGACGGTTCGATAAGCGGAAGGCCAAGCTTGTGAATCAGATGCTCCAACAGCTTGCCGGGTGTCAGTTCTCTCTCCCCCAAGGCAGACTCGTTCTGAAAGGCGTCTCTCAACAAAGCGGCCAGAATCATGCTGAACTGAGCACTCGTTCCCTTCTCCTCCGGCTCCTGATGCGAATCCATATATGTGAACGTGCAGCGGCGGGTAACATTCGGTCGCAGTAGAAAATAACATGAGCCGAATCGGGGAGCAGGACCGTCAGGATGAAGCATCAGGTTTAGCGCTCCGTACTTGGGCCGCTCGGCATTCGTCGTCCCCTCCGTCTGGTAAGCCCCTCCGAACAGCCGCTCCTCCCATACATCCCTTTGGCCGCCAGGATAGGCGGAGACACTCCCATTAGATAGAAACGTCTCGAACTGGCTCTTATAGACGCCTTCCTCCAGCAGCGCCTCCGCAATACTCTTCATGGCCGGATTCAGACGGTCGGGATGAAAATGCAAGGCGACACGAGCATGTTGATTCATACTCGCCACTGCTTGCTCCAGCGTCTCGCCGTGTATATTGGACATCGCAAGAACTTCTTCTATGATCGACGCCGCATCGTCCTTGCGAGATTGCGCGTATGCTGCAATATGATCGATTGCCAGCTGCTGCGCTGGCGTTAAGCAGTGGGACATGTTGGTCTCTCCTATTCTAGCTGATCTGATCCTTGAATTGGATTAAATCATATTACCACAATAGCCGTTTTCGTGTGAAGGACGAGAATAAGCTATAGTTATTTTCGATTATATGGAAAGAAAAAGAGGAACAAAACGCCACGCGTCTGCTCCTCTATATGAACCCTATCCAATCGTTCTCTCTATCTGATGAATAGAACTTGTATTAAACCTGTACGGCATGCTTCTCGCGAGCAATCTGGGTAGCTTCTACCATGTTGCGCAAGGATGCTACAGTCTCTTCCTGGCCGCGAGTCTTCAGACCGCAGTCCGGGTTGATCCAGAACAGCTTCGGATCAAGTACGCGCAGCGCGCGGTCGATCATATTGGTCATCTCGCCGACACCAGGAACGCGCGGGCTGTGAATGTCGTATACGCCAAGACCGATGCCCAGCTCATACGTATTCTCCTCAAAGCTGTGAATCAGCTCGCCATGGCTGCGGGAAGTCTCAATCGAGATCACGTCCGCATCCATCGCTTCGATGGAACCGATCATATCATGGAATTCGCAATAGCACATATGCGTATGAATTTGTGTCTCAGGCTGTACCGTAGCCGTCGTCAAGCGGAATGCCTTGACCGACCATGCCAGGTATGAGGCCTGATCCTCTTCTTTCAGCGGCAAGCCTTCACGGACAGCCGGCTCATCCACCTGGATCATGCCGATGCCTGCTTGCTCAAGCGCTTCAACCTCTTGTCTAAGCGCATAAGCCAGCTGGTAGGCAATCTGCTCGCGTGTAAGATCATCTCGTACGAACGACCAGTTCATGATCGTAATCGGACCTGTCAGCATGCCTTTGACAGGGCGCGCCGTCTTCGATTGCGCATACTTCGTCTCTTCAACGGTCATCGCTTGCTCGAATGCCACATCACCGAAGATGATTGGCGGCTTCACGCAGCGGGAGCCATAGGATTGAACCCAGCCATATTGCGTGAACGCAAATCCGGCCAGCTTCTCACCGAAGAATTCTACCATATCTGTACGCTCGAACTCGCCGTGCACCAGAACGTCCAGTCCGATCTCTTCTTGAAGCTTAATCCAAAGGTCAATTTGCTCTTGGATAAATGCTTCGTATTGAGCCTCGCTCCATTCTCCCTTGCGCCACAGCTGACGCGCTTTGCGAACCTCCGCAGATTGCGGGAAGCTGCCGATCGTCGTTGTAGGCAGAATAGGAAGCTGCCACTTATTCTGCTGCGCAACATGACGCTCCGCGAACGGCAAACGGCTTGGCTCACCTGCGCTAATAGCCGCAACAGCTTGCTTCACATCATTGCGGTTGCGCTGGCTCGACTCGCTAAGTGCAAGTAGATCTTTGTCGCATTGTGCGATTTCCCCGGCAATTGAAGCTTCGCCGGAAGTCAAAGCTTTCGTCAGCAATACAAGCTCGACCAGCTTTTCGTCTGCAAAAGCAAGGGCGCCCTTCAGCTCAGGCATAAGCTTCGCTTCCTTGCTTACCGTTACCGGCACATGCAGCAGGCTGCAAGAGGATTGTACAATCAGTCGGTCTGGGGACACGAGTCCAGCCAGCTCTTGTGCCAGCGCCAGCTTCTCGCGAAGCGACGCTTTCCAAATACCGCGGCCGTCAATAACGCCAGCACCCAGCACCTTGTCCGATGGGAAGCCGAACTGCTTGATCGCTGCAAGATTCCCCTTCAAGCCATGTACGAAGTCAAGGCCGATGCCTTGAACCGGAAGCTGAACGATAGCCTCATAGTTGTCGACCGATTCAAAATACGTTTGAAGCAAAATGTTCAGGCCGGGAACGGCTTTATTGAGCGTCTCATAGATGCTGCGCAGGCGCTTGATATCCGCCTCATCTGCTTTTGTAACCAGGATCGGCTCATCGATCTGAACCCACTGAACGCCTTCTTGCGCCAGTTCTGTCAGAACCTGTACATACAGTGGAACCAAGCGATCCAACCATGCGTCTGTCTCGAAGGCCTCATAACCTTTTGACAGCTTCAGGAATGTAAGCGGGCCTACAAGGACCGGCTTGCCTTCGATGCCCAGCTTCTCCTTCGCTTCGCGGTAAGCGTTCAATGGCTTGTTCTCCGTCAGCGCAGGCGAAGCGCCGTCCAGCTCAGGCACGATATAATGATAGTTCGTATTGAACCATTTTGTCATTTCACTTGCAGTCGCTTCCTTCGTACCGCGAGCCATGCCGTAATATACCGAAAGCGGTACAGCGCCGCCCTCGTAAAGGAATCTCTTCGGCACGATGCCGAACATAGCCGCTGTATCCAGGATATGATCGTAATAACTGAAGTCATTGACCGGAATCAGATCGATGCCTTGCTCCTTCTGCTTGCGCAAATGATTCAATCGAATATCTTGAAGCTGGCTCTCGAATGCCGATTCCTCCAGCTTGCCTCCCCAGAATGCCTCAAGCGCCTTCTTCCACTCGCGATCCGCTCCGATGCGCGGATACCCCAATACACTGCTCTTCACCATTCTCGCAACACCCCTAAATGAATTGTTACAAGAAAGATAACATGGATTTGTGGATATAGCATAACTGGATTATGCTATGACTAGTTATAGCCATTAGCTATAACAAAGCGCAAAAGGGTTGACAGCCCCGTTAACGTATGACTATTGTCCAATCGCTTGCTTCAGTGCCTCGACATATGACGTGCCCAGCTTGGACAAAGCTACGTTCTTATGGGATATCCACCCCACATTAATGCTTTCATTCACATCCAGCGGAACCGGGATAATTTCGTTGCCATTCAGATCGGAGCTGAGCACGCCTGTAGAGATCGTATATCCGTTCAAGCCAATGAGAAGGTTGAACAGCGTTGCCCTATCGTTCACCCGTATGCTCTTCTTATGAATTAAGGTACTAAGAATTTCCTCGGAAAAGTGGAACGAGTTGTATTCGCCTTGATCGAACGAGAGATTCGGGTAGGGCTGCAAATCCTCGATCTTGACAATGGATTGCTTGGCAAGCGGATTTTTGATGCTGACAAAAATATGCGGCTTGGCCGTGAACAGGCTGGTGAACTGAAGATTGGCGGACTTTAGCAGCTTGTTGATCACTTTTCCGTTGAATTCATTCAAATACAGAATGCCGATTTCGCTGCGCATGCTCTTGACGTCCTCGATAATCTCATAGGTTTTGGTCTCGCGCAGTGCCAGCTCGTATTCGTCCTGGCCGTACTCTTGCACCAAGCTTACAAAAGCATTAACGGCAAAGGCATAGTGCTGAGTGGATACAGAGAAGTGCTGCGGAGAAGGCTTCGCATTCAGATAGCGGCTCTCTAATAATTCGGCTTGCTCCACCACTTGCCGGGCATAGCTGAGAAACTCCGCACCTTCCTTGGAGAGCGAGATGCCCTTATTGGTACGCTCGAAGATGGAGATGTTCATCTCCTCTTCCAGATCCTTGATCGCATTGGACAAGCTTGGTTGGGAGATGAAGAGCCGCTTGGCCGCTTCATTAATGGACCCTCGATTGGCCACTTCTATCACATATTTCAACTGCTGCAGAGTCAAAGAATAGCCTCCTCTTTCCGTGCGTATGCGCCTAAAACTCGGTTTTCCCTATTATACCTAATATGAGGCGCAATAGACGATCCCCTCCATCTGCAAACACTAATACAGTTCGACGTACGAAACTTTATAATCGATAAAATGGAAGACTTTGTTGCGCATTTCATTCAATTGGGAGTCAACCAGCTTTTCTTCTCAAACCTCTGAAATATGGTCAAGGGAAACTGCATTTCGAGCGCGCTCCAACGCCTCTCCAATCCGCAGGAGTTCCTTCCGGAGCGTTCTCCGTTCCGTATATTCCACCATGCCTTGCTCGGCATCCTTCCCGATGACGATCCTTACCGGAATGCCGATTAGGTCAGCGTCCTTGAACTTGACGCCTGGTCGCTCATCCCGGTCATCCAGCAGCACTTCGATTCCCTGGCTCAATAGATGATCATATAATTGTTGCGCTACCTCCATATGACGATCATTCTTGATCGATATCGGGATGAGATGCACATGATACGGCGCGATTGAGACAGGCCAGACAATACCCCACTCATCATGTTGCTGCTCTATGACAGCAGACAGGATGCGAGATACACCAATGCCATAACAACCCATAATGAAAGGCTGATCTTGTCCCGATGAGTTAAGAAACCGTGCATCCAGCTTTTCGCTATATTTGGTACCCAGCTTGAATACATGACCTATCTCAATTCCCCGATGGAACATTAATGTCCCCTGCTTACAACGCGGACAAGGCTCCCCCTCTTTCACATTGCGGAAATCCCCCATTCGGTCATTCGCCAAATCCCGCAGCGGATTGACATGCCGGTAATGATAATCCGCCTCGTTGGCTCCGGCAACTGCTGTCTCCATCCCAACGACAGCACGATCGATCAACAACGGCAAGGACTGACCTACAGGTCCCAGAAATCCAACTGGTACACCTGAAGCAAGCGATATTTCCTCCGAGTCGGCGAGAGTCACATCGGTCGCCTTAAGATAATGCTTCACTTTCAGTTCATTAATTTCATGATCTCCGCGAACGACTACCGCAACCAGCTGATCATCAGCCTTTATGACAAGTGTCTTTATTATTTCTTCTGGCCGAATCTGCATAAATGCTGCCAGTTCGTCGATCGTACGTATGCCGGGCGTGTGCACCTTTTCAAGAGCTTGCGCATCTACCGAGTCTGCTACAGACTTCTCCCTTTGCGGGCCTGATTCTGCTTTCTCCAGATTTGCCGCATAATCGCAATGCGAACAGGCGGCTATCGTATCTTCTCCGATATCAGCCAGCGCCATAAATTCATGTGTGCCGCCCTCGCCGCCAATGGTTCCCGCATCCGCTTCAACAGCGCGGAACCGAATGCCGCAACGATTGAATATCCGGTTATATGCCTCGAACATTTGCCAATACGAACGATCCAGTCCATCTGCATCCATATCGAATGAATAAGCATCCTTCATCAGAAACTCACGTCCCCGCAGCAAGCCATATCGCGGACGGCGTTCATCGCGATACTTCGTCTGAATTTGATAGAGGGTTAGCGGCAGTCTGCGATAGGAATTAATCTCGGACCGAACGAGCGTCGTTATGACTTCCTCATGAGTCGGGCCAAGCGCAAAATCCCGGTTGTGGCGATCCTGCAACCGTATAAGCTCCGGCCCATATTGAGAGTATCTTCCCGACTCCTTCCATAGCTCCGCCGGCTGCATCGCTGGCATGAGCAGCTCTTGCGCTCCCGTCCGATCCATTTCTTCCCTGATTACTTGCTCAACCTTACGCAGTACCCTTCGGCCGAGCGGCAAATACGTGTAAATACCAGCAGCCAGTTGACGTATCATACCAGCTCGCAGCAGGAGCTGATGGCTGACAGCTTCGGCATCCGCTGGCGCTTCCCTCCCTGTCGTGGATAATAAGCGGCTTTGACGCATCCAACATGACCTCCTTTTTATTAAATAGGCAAACGCAAAAAGACGCATTCGTCAGGGACGAATGCGTCGTGGTACCACCCTATATTCGACCGCGGCATGCATCAGCGGTCCTTCTACTGATAACGGCCCAAGGCCGGCAACCGTGCATGAACTCACAATTGCAGCTCGCAAGACAGGTTGGCGTTCTTTCGCAGCGGCAAACCTTTCAGCCTAAGGGTTTCCTCTCTGGAGAGCGAATGGTTGGAACGCGTTGATCTTGGTCCACGCTATTCGGTATCTTTAATTTACATTACTTTACATGAAACAGATAGATACGTCAAGCTGCAAGACAGCGGTGAACACTCTGCTTTTAAGTCTGCCCACTGTTAGTCTTTTGCTGACTCTATAATGATCTTATAGACTGCCGTTAACGCATCTTGTGCTTCATAGCGATCCATGCTGCGAAGGTAGGATTGCTTGTTGCGAGAGATGTCTTGCACAGATGCAAGCAGCGATTCCGAATTCAGTCTCTCTTCATGCAGCACTTTGCAATACCCGCTTCGCTCGAACGATGCCGCATTCAGCAGCTGGTCACCCCTGCTCTGTTGCTTGGTGAGCGGAATAAGCAGCATCGGCTTCCTTAAGGATAGAAACTCAAAGATCGAATTGGAGCCTGCCCGGGAAATGACATAATTGCTCATCGCCAATATATCGGGCAGTTGTTCATTCACATATTCGTATTGGCGGTAATCTGGATACGCAATTCTCTGATCCAGCTGGCCTTTCCCGCACAGATGAATGACCTGATAAGCCTTCGCCAGCTCTGGCAAAGCCTGGCGCACAGCTTCATTGATTCGCCTTGCGCCCAGGCTCCCGCCCATAACTAGAAGCGACGGCTTTCCGTTATCCGGCAGTCCGGTAAAGGACCGCCCGCGCTCCGCGCTGCCTTGCTTTAAGCTCTCGCGGATTACAGCCCCTACATATCGGCTCTTCTTCTCTCCAATCGCGCGCGCTGTCTCTGGAAAGGTGGTGCATATGACCGTAGCGAACGGGCTGGCCAGCCTGTTCGCCAGCCCCGGGGTAATATCGGATTCATGAATGATGACAGGCACTTTATTCATCCAGGCCGCCATGACAACGGGCACGGATACAAATCCGCCTTTGGAGAACACAACATTCGGCTTTTCCTGTTTTAAAATCCGGTAAGCTTGGAAGATGCCTTTGATTACTCGGAACGGGTCCTTCACGTTTTGCCAGGATAAGTAGCGTCTAAGCTTGCCTGTCGATATAGGATGATAGCTGACCTGCGGTAGCTCAGAGACAAGCCGTCTCTCAATCCCGTCGCTTGAACCGATATAGGCTGCGGACCAGCCCTTCTCAGCTAGCTTCGGTATTAAAGCGATGTTCACAGTGACATGGCCCGCAGACCCTCCCCCTGTAAAAATAATATTTTTCATACCGTCACCCGACTATGATTTTTAACCCATTATACTCGATTGGCGGTCATTGTTGCACAGAAGTTCAGTCGTACGCTTCTGCAAGGCATGCCAAAAAACCGTAATATTTGCAGTTGCCATGGAAGATGGGAGATGATCGACAATAGCCTGACAGACCATCATGTGCGGACCATGCTCCTCTCCTTCAGCTTAGCAATGACCTGTTCGAGCCCCTTGTTCTCTTGCTTGAAAAAATCGCTCATTGGACAGGCCATGCGAGTTAGCCGATCCAGAACATACGGAATGTTGAAGGTGCGAACCGATAACTGCTCATGAACCTCCTCCCAATAAAGCGGTGTTGCGACAGTCGCATCTTCGTTCCCTCGCGTCGAGTAAGGACTGATGATCGTTTTGCCCGCAGCATGCTGAATGTAGTCGATGTACAGTCTTCCACCCCGATTCTTCTTCAATCGCTCAATGGTAAAATCGTTCGGAAACTGCTCAACCAAATAATTTGCTATAAAAGACGTAAACACTCTGGCATCGTCATACGTCAACTGGCTGTTTGGCGATATCGGGATATGAATTTGCAGACCCTTTCCGCCCGAGATCTTGGGGAAGCTGATAATGCCGAACGAATCGAAGATGCGTTTCATCTCCGCAGCAGCTTTCACCGCCAGTTGGAACTTCTCGCGGCTTGGCGGGTCCAGATCCAGCACAATTTCGAGCGGACGTTCATTTCCGATCGCTTGAAACGGGATATGATATTCGATCGCCAGTTGATTACCCAGCCAGCATAGCGTAGACAAATCCTTGCAAACGATATACGATTTGTCGCCTTCTTGTTCGGTAGCGATAAAGGAAGGCGCGTAATCGGGGCAATCCTTCTGAAAAAAGGATTCGCCAGGTATCCCCTGTGGATAACGGATTAGCGTTAACGTCCGGTTCCGCAGAAACGGAAGCATATAAGGCGAGATTTGAATGAGGTAGGCGAGATAGCCCTCTTTGTCGATATGAAGGTCCTTCCACACCAGCTTCTCGGGATGCGTAATACGAACCTCGGGATGAACGATAGTATTATCCCTGATCAGCTTATCCCATGTGCATTCCGAAGAAGGAACAGCCAGTTGAAACGAGGTAAAAGCCGGATCGATCAGCTCGCGCTGCACGACGGCTTGGAAGGATAACTCGACGCAGATGGCTGGTGCGACAGCGATAAACGCCCCTTCAGACTGAATTTGATTTTGCAGAATGGTCTGCCTCAGCGTTTCTTTGTCCTTGACATTCAAGCCCTTAAAGAAGTCCCCCATCGGTACGATTGTACGCCCTTCGTACAGGCCCACCGCAAAGGAATCGTCTGTAGAATTCAGCCCCAATATGAAAAAAACGCCTTTATAATGTTCCCTTTGCCGCCGCTTAGGGAATGGTTGGAGAAGCCCGCTGCCCATTTGGTGATGCCCGCCTTTCATCTGGGTTCATTTGGCAATAGCTTGTCCATTCCCGCTGTGAATATCCAGATGGCTGCAACCACGAGAGCCTTAAAAATTGCTCCTGCCGATGCTGACTATTCTTCACTCTCTATCCCTTATAGCTTAAATTGTACGATGTGTTGAAGGCATACGGTCTCAAATCCCAAGGACCGGTACAGTCGAATCGCGCTTGCATTACCCTCTACAACGTTCAAATAAACATGCCCGCTAATCGCCTTGCCTGTGCGTGTCAGCTGTGCGCAGATCCTCCTTCCATATCCGCGATTCCGCCAGTTCGCATCCGTGCCGATATTGCCCAGCTCCACATAGTCCTCTGAGTAAATATGATAGCCGCCAAGTGCGATTAGCTCCTCACCCGACCATATGCCGTAAAAAGGATACTCCAGCTCTTCTCTGGTAAAGGCCATCGTGTTCCATTCAGCCAGCCTCGATTCGATCCGGCTGTAGCTCCCCGGCTCAAGACGTACAACTTGCTCATCCGCAGGCGGAAGCGCCTGCGGGTGGCGATGCTTCATCAGCATAATCGGAGCAGCAGGGCTTACGGTTTCCAGCTGCTCTTCCAAGACGTGCTTGTCTTCTTCATTCACCATACAACTCCCGACTGCTTCTTGGGGCAGCTTTAATCTCTCTTGCATATCGATCATAAGCGGCTTCAAGCGGAAGGTTTCATGCACCGGATAGACAGAAAAGGCATGAAAGGGCATGCCCCTCAAGTAAGCAAGCACGCCCAGCAGCAGTTCACCATTCGCGGAGTAATGACCCACTTGAATCGTGCGAGATCTGCGTGTAGTTAGATAAGAGTAGTATAGAAAGTGCCTCTCTCTGTCAATGGCAGCCAAGATGGCATCCATCTCTTCGAGCTTTAATAATCGAATCATTAGTCTTCTCCTTAGAGTGTTGCTTCATAAATATGATAGTCACTTCGCTAGTCAAAACAGCGAATTGGTGTCAATCGCGGCTATCTTCATTTAACCATAGACCGGTAAGAGAATATAGCTTCCCATGCAATAGAAAGAGGAAGAGCTTTAATGAGCTCTTCCTCGTTCCGTACCTGCTTGATTACTGAATGGTCAAATTGAAACTATTTTGAATCAAGTACACATTCGGATGTGCAATGTCATTTGTCGTCAAGTTATTGAACGTAGCGGAGCCATTGCCTGTATAGGTGTAGATAGCAGCGCCAGGATGCGGCGACGTGAAGCGCGAGGTCAAGATACCGTCCTTGCCAGTGCCGTTAATATTGATATTGTTGAATACGATATTCTCGAAGCCGCCGCCGTAGCCGAACTGTATGGCGCTGCGCTGCGTATTGATGATATCGATATTCGTGAACGTCACGTTTTTGATCGGATCATTGGACGCTTCCAGATCGATCGCACCGCGTTCGCCATTGTATAGATCTTTGCTGGTTCCGCTGTTAATAATGGTCGTATCCGAGAATAGGATGCCGGTATTGTTCTGGAAGTGATAGCCCGGGAATACCGTATTCATTCGGATCGCCGAGCCGCCCACCGTGTCAACGATCAGATTATGCGTCGCTTTGTGGCCGCTGCCGCCGAAGAAAGCGATCGCTGCTGCGCGCCAGTTGTTCTCGATCGTATTGTAGGAGAACGTATTGTTTACGCCTGCAGGCGCAGCATTTACGTTACTCGTCCATACAGCAAGACCGTCATCGCCGTTATTGCGGATGCTGCTGTTGCGTACAGTGGAATTGCTGGTGCCTTGCGCGAAGTTAACTCCGTCTGCCAGGTTGTTGCGGATACGGCTGTTCTCGATAATCAGGCCGTTCGCAATAATCGCCGGTGTATGAGCATAATCGCCTACCCAGAAGCCGCATTCGAAATGCTCTACCCATACGTTGTGAACCTTGGAATTGGTGCCGAAGTTATCCATAAAGCCCTTGTAGATCGCTTGCTCGCCATAACGGGAGCGCAAATTGGAGTTCATATAAATATGGCTGAAATCCAGCTGGCCTGTCACGCGGAATGAGATGCCGCCTGAGGCCTGATTCGGATTCGTGAACTGGATATTGGTATGCCAGATGCCTGCGCCTAAAATCGTGATGTTGTCGATTTTGTTGGCTACGCTGCCTACTTTCCACATGTTGCCGAGGTGGAACGTACCGGCAGGAATGTACAGGATTTTGCCGGAAGAGACTGCCGCCTCTACTGCTGCTTCGAATGCCGCAAGATCGTCTTGGCCATCGTTCGCGACTGCGCCGAAGTCGGTCACGGAAACCGAATTAGTCGGACGGGCAATAGCCGTCGGTACGGATTCGATCTCAAGGAAGTCTACGCCATACTCCAGACTGTCCGCGTTAGATTTCTGAATGCGAATGGTGTCTCCTGGCTGTAATGGCGTATCCATCTTCCAGTGAACCTCATCGAACCGGAAAAGCGGGCGACCGCCAGCCGGCGTATCGGCCGGATGATCGCTGGAGAAGTATTGCCAGCTGTAATAGGATGTGAGCGGCACTGTCTTGGCTTTGACACCATTGACGTATACATCCAGCGAGCCATTCAAGCCCATGCCATTAGCGGAGTCCGGCATCGTGAATCTCATCGTAACGCCGTCCCCGCCCTCTCCCGGCCGGATCGTCCACTGCGCATAGGAACCGTTCGAAGGAAGCGCGATATAACGTTGTCCGGATGCTTCCGATGCGGTCAATGCTTGATCGAACGTAGGCGCGGATTGCAAAGTAGCTCCGCCGCCTCTCGTAGCATCATCCGTGTCGTAACGGGTATATGGCATGCTGGCTCCGCGCTGGGAATAGACCACCAGGTTCGTGTTGCTTACATTATTGGATTGTTTAATCGGCAATTCATTCCCATCGGCTGCAATTGTTGTGGTCAAGGTATAGCTGCCTGGTGTTGCTGTCCAAGTACCCGGCAAAGTCACGTTAACGGAGGCGCCCGCAGCCAATACGCCGCTATAAGATCCGCTAAACGTTTGGAGCGTGGAACCAGCCGGGTTTTTCAGGGCGACTGTAATGCCATGAGCACCGCCAGCTGAAGCCATATTGCCCTGATTCTTCAAGTTGACGGTCAACGACACGGCATTGCCCGCTACCGGATTGCTTGGCGTCCAGGACACGGTGCCGACCAGGTCGGAGCTCGCTACTGGAGCAACTACAAGCGGTGTAGAATGGGTGTAGCTGTTGTTGGATTCATTCAGTTCGATGACTGAATGGTTCTCATCCACCTTTGCGCCAACGGCATAGGATGCCGCTGTCTTATTGCCTGCATTCAGCGATACTGTCGTGGAGGCACCCGCTGCCAGCCCGTTTACAGGAGCGGAGCCAGCCAGCGTATTGTTCAGGTAGAAGTTGACGGTAGTAGCACCTGAAGGAGCGGTACCGTTGTTTTTGACTGTAGCGTTAAGCGTAATAGCATTGGTCTCAATCGGAGAAGCCGGTGACCAGGACATGCCCGTAATAACCAGATCCGGGTTCGCAGATGCCGTACCGAAAACCTGGAACTCCGCCAATTGGCCGGCCGGCGCGCCGGAATTCGCCGTGAAGTTCAATTGCAGGCGCTTCACGGTCGCAGTAACCGGAATCGTTACTGTATTGCCTGTCGCAGGATTGAAGGAATAGGACTGAGCCGATACCAGATTGCTTAAGGTAGTTGTCGACTGGTTATGGCCCAGCACTTGAATCGTTTGGTTGCGCGAGCTCCATGCCGACGCAGGATTCAGCTTCAGTACAATGGATGTAATGTCATGATTCGCACCTAGATCAAGCGTCAACGTGCTCGGACTGCCTCCACCCTCCCAATACGTGTCGGTGCTGTTGTCATTCGCATTGGCAGGCACAAATGTGAATGTGCTGGAGGATGCGGTAATCGGCTTGCCAATCGCGATATTGCTGCCTGGAGGCGGCGTTGGCGTTGCGGTTGGTGTTACAGTTGGTGTTACAGTTGGTGTGGGTGTTGGTGTTGGTGTTGGTGTTGGTGTTGGTGTTGGTGTTGGTGTTGGTGTTGGTGTTGGTGTCGGTGTTGGTGTCGGTGTTGGTGTAGGCGTGGATGTCGGCGTCGGTGTTGGAGTTGAGCTTGCCGCCTCTACTGTAATTTGATCAAGGTTAACATTGCCGGAATCGCCCGGATCATATTGGTATGCAATGGTGTTCGCCCCAGCATTCAGATTGACGCTCTCCACCTTATTGCCCCATGTATCCCAGTTGGCGAGATTAGGCAGGCTGGTTTGGCGAAGCTTCGTACCGTTCACGTAGAGGCTAAGCGTCTTATCGCTCCCGCTCGCATTGGCGTATTTGAGCGTCACATTATGATTGCCGCCCGCTTGCGCTTGGACGGTAAAGGTTGTAGTCGCCCCTTGAGTCCAATAGCCGTCAACGAAGCCCGTCCCGGAGTAACCGGAATGATCCGTATTCACTTTGGCTCCGCCGGATAAGGCAGCCGCTTCCGCTTGATATGTGCCTGACGGCTGCGTAGTCGCAGTAGGTGTAGGCGTCGGTCCACTTGTGCCGTAGATTTCGAATTCGGAGAGCTGTGCCGCAGGCCAGCCTGTATTGTTCGTCACTTGCAGACGGACATACCGTGTGCTTGTGGCATCAAAGTTGATTGTAACGGAGTTGCCCGCTACAGAAGGATTAAACACGTAGTTCGAGGAGCCGACGATCGTCGAATATGTCGATCCGTTCGTGCTGCCTTGAACGGCGAGCGTCTGCGTTCGTGACTCCCAGTTGGCCGGAAGCTTCAGCACGATCTGATCGATGCTAGTGCTTGCTCCAAGGTCCACTTGAATCCATTGCGGAAATGCGTTATTCGTACTTTCCCAATAAGTCCCTTGATTGCTGTCCTTTACATGATCCGGGCTGTAGGTTTGAGATTGGCCGCTTGCCGTAATGTTTTTGCCTAACGTCAGATTAGGGCCTCCTGCTGCTTCCGCCGGCTCGACCGGTCCAATCGATTGGAACAACGTCATGAACAGCAAGGCAGCAATAAGCGACCATGCAACATACTTGGTGCGCATTTTATTCCTCCTCCAACTTTTTTTGGTACGAGAAAAGGGTGAAGCCTACTTCTAGTTTTGGAAGCGATTACAATTCGCCTTAGTTCAAGGTATCGATATATCCACCTCTCTCCTCCTCCCTTCAGACGATTAACAGGCACAGCCTTGCTTGTCATACATTTTCATTATAGAAATGGATTCACCGAAGCTATAGAAGCATTTCTACGGAAAATGTATGCGTTTCCAAGATGATCGAATTTCATTTCCTATGTTTGGAAGTAATAGCTGTACATCTCCATAAATGCACAGAGCACAGACATCAAGCTTAGACTTGTACCGTCGAAGGATAATATGAGCGTTCGCGATGCACCCTATTGGCGTTGGGGGATCTTGGATGCCTCAGTAATTAAATCGAAACAAAGGAGCTATGTTCATGAAAGCTGTACGGGAATTAATGTCCACCAATTGTAAAACGGTAACGCTGCAAGACAATGTTCATGAAATTGCCGTCTTAATGGCTGAGAATGATATCGGATTCGTGCCGGTAGTCGAGACAGAAGACCACAATAAAATTATTGGAGTCGTAACTGACCGTGACCTGGTGCTTCGGGGGTATGCGCAGAAACGTCCGGGCTCCTGTCCGGTGCAGGACGTCATGAGCGGTTCTTTGATTACCATCTCGCCGGATCAAGATGCAGAAGCAGCAGCAGATCTGATGGCTCAGCATCAAATCCGCAGGCTCCCTGTGGTGGACAACGACAAGCTGGTTGGCATTATTACGCTTGGCGACCTGTCGCTCGGCAGCACAACCGGACGCGATGCCGGTATCGCCTTAAGCGAAATTTCTGAGGATCATCATTTTCTTCACTAGATAAGCGGCGTTCGAAAAAAAGGAGCTCCTGGCGCGCTTGCGCTCGGAGCTCCTTATATGAAGAACCGCATTAATTATGCGGTTCTCCCTGAAAACATGTGCAGGCTGTCCTGCTTGTTACATGCTATAACGCCTTGCTCTTCTTTTAATAATCGTACTTAGAATCGCCATGAACACGAATCCGCCAACAAATCCTCCCACATGGGCATACAAATCCACATTCGGAACAATTATGGAGTAAACGATACCGACAATTAGAATAATCGTGACCGTTTTGGAGCTGTCCGCATCCAGTACATCTTTCCTGAAGAGCGACAGGAACAAGTACGCGCCGTAGATGCCATAGATTCCTCCCGATGCCCCCGCCCCGATATACAAATCATGATGAAGGAAATAACTGAAGATGTTGCCTACAATACCGGAAGCCAAATAGAGCACGGCGAATTTCCACGCACCGAGCATCCTCTCCAGTGGCGCCGCAAATACGTATAGCGAGAAGCTGTTCATCAGCAGATGCATAAAGCCAATGTGCAGGAACATTGAGGAAATGAAACGCCAAAGCTCCGGCTCTATCGCCCATCCTCCGAACATTGCACCGAAGCGGTACAACGTTTCAACTTGTGTAGAACCTCCCGACAATTCCAATAGGCCAAACATGACCAGATTAATAACAATAATGATGCTGATTACCGGATACAGCCTCATATACTCACGTAAACTTTCTCTTCTTAGAAACATAAGCCAACCGTCCTCTTCTCGCTCACATACGCGTATGATGTTGTCATTCCCATGCAGCATGGTCATTCGTTAGGTGTGTACTGTCCATTATAGTTCAAACTGAATAAACTGTTCAAATGAATGCAGGCAAGAATAACCAACTGAATGACAAAGAACCCCTAGTCAAACAGGGTTCTTTTGTAGTCGTCTCCTATTGCTTATCCTGGCTAACTTAATCGCGAATCCTTCGCGCCAGCACTAAACCTTGGAATGACCATTGCGCATATCACTTTACACGATGAACTTGAAGATAGCCATTCATATTGCCCCGGATGTGGACATCAATCTCCTCTCTTTTTACCGTGCCATTATTGTAATGTGCTGTAAAAACGAACGTCAGCATACCGTTTGGCAGGTTCTCGAAGGTTGAATCCCAAAGCTCGCCCGTCCATCTGGTATGGACTGTCCCAGATGCTTTTAGCTCTGTCCGAAATGCACCCATCGTTGCCTCAACGCGCTCCGCTCTTGTGGCTGTTCCCGTAGCTGTCGTGCCCGCTTCGAGCATAAACTTCTCTCCTGCCCAAAATACATTGTAACCGCGCGGAGACTCCTTGTTGCCGGATTCTTTCATATTATAGGCTTGGCGATGCTCATTCCACAGATCCGTATGCTTCACAGCCCCGGTAACGCCTAGCGGCAAAACTTGCAATGTTTTCGTAACGATGACAGGAACTGCTTTCCCGTCGCTAACGGTTAACTTCATCGACCACGTCCCTAGCTGGGTTAATCGTACAGCAGGCCCAGTCACGGGATAAGGATGATTGAAGGTATAGCTGTAAGGAATCTTGTTGCCTGAGGGACTGATGAGCTCGTACTGAATGGACAATACATCCTTGTCTTCGTCGCTGACATTTGTTCTGAAGGACACCGTATCTCCTTCATAGAGGGGTTGTGGCGACCATGTAAAGTCGGCAACCGGCGGTCGATTCAGCATAATATAGAAATACTTAGGTGCTGAATAAGGACTCCATTCATAGCCGTCATAGACCTGCACCTCTGCCCGGTATCTTGTATGTTCTACAAGCCCTGCGCTTGACGGCACGTCATGATAATTCCTCGACGCCGTAACCGGTTGAGTATCATAGATGAGCGCTCCATTCTCACGCTTGATCTGCAATCGGTATCGTTGTCCGGTATGACCGTCCGGATCGCTCATCTGCCAAATGATACGCGGCGTTAACGTATTGAACTCGGTGGCAGTCGCGCTCGTTGCGCCGCTTGGCGTTGTAATCACAACGCTTGGCGGTCGATTGTGAACCATTAAGCTCTGTGTAATCTCGGCAATCGCTCCATCATTGTCTGTGACCATTTGACGAATATGCCATTGTCCGATTGAGGCAAAGATACGCTCAAAGTCTACCAGCTGCGTATATGGACTCTGTATACCGTTTGGAGGCGTTACAAAGTATTGATGCTTATCGATATAGCCATCCATATCTGTAGCTGTGCTAGTGATCCTTACAATCGTATCGATAAAAGCAGGTGTTGGCATCATCGTAAATCCAGGTATCGGCTTTTGGTTGACGATATGGATTTCTCTCGAATCAATTTCACTCACCGCGCCTAGTTGATCAACCGCCCAATTCTCAAGCAGATACTTGCCTTTTTGCTCAAAGGATATTGATATATTTTGCTTATCGAACGTCCGAATTTGGCCGTCTGGAGCCGTGAGCTTCCAATATGACTTCAAGCTGTCCACGTCTTCCGTATCCTTATCAGAACGGGTTGATGTGTAGGTGTATGGCTCATAGATATAGCCTGTCCATGTACCACTCATAATGGTCGATATCGGTACATGGTTGAGCACATCGAAGGAATGGGTTTCGTAAGTCGAAGCTCCATGCGGATCGGAAGCTTTGAGCTGCAGCATCCATGTGCCAACCGCCGTTTTGCCAAGCCCTCGATCACGTATACGGAATGACAAGTCCCTCGTGGTTCCCATAGCAAATTCCTTCGAGCCATACATGAGTCTCCATTGATAGCTGACAGGATCGCCGTCCCGATCAGGGTTAACGGTTCGGTTAATGGCCGTGTTCAGATCGTCCCGATAGGTCGGCTCCAGCGGATCGAATTGCGCAATTGGCGGATAATTTACGATATCAAGAAATTCCGTATGCGTGTTAGACCATAACGGTTCTGCCACGCGCGGGTTATCCTTTACGCGGAGCGATATGGTGTACTTGCCAAGAGCCGTCAAGCCTTGCTGCGCTGCGTACTGTTTAATGAGCGCGCCTGAAGGTTTGTTTGCGCCTTGGTAGAGCTGCACGTTGCCTTTCTTTACCGTCCATACCCTTTGCCCGATCGAATCATTGTCCGGGTCATAGGACTGGTCGGTGAATGTCGCCGCGCCATTTAACGATATCGTCTTGTTGTCGATCGTAAATAGCGCCACAGGCGGTCTGTTGAATGGATTCGTGGACACGAACCGAATCGTCTCCGGCGACCACGCGCCGTCCAAGTCCTTTACCCTCAATGAAATGAGGTAGTCTGTGTTCGGGTTTAGCACGCTTGGCGCTTGGCCGTCTGTCCAACTGGCATCGTCTACCCGCTTCCACTTCCACACCTTTTGAATTACGCCCCGATCAGGATAGGAATAACGATCAAGATCATAGGATAGGTCTGTAACCGTTAGCCTGCGAGTTGGATCGACAATCGCTTTGAAGTCGGCGACAGGCGCTCGATGTACGTACACAACCATTCTCGAAAGTGAATCCTTGCTCCACTGACGATATTCATCAAATAGCGGATTCGTAGACGGATTGTCTTGTACCTGGGCTACAATTTCATACATGCCGACTTTGGTAAAATACTTCATAGGCTCCAGCATATATTGGCCTGTCCCTTCGAGCATCCCCATGTTGTTCTCGTAGATTTCCGGGTCATGCGTGGTCCGCCAGCGTTCCGTTCGCTTCGGATCGGATTCGACATCCTCGTAATACGTCTGAACAGTAATTTCTGATGAATACTCCCCTGTCGCTGGATCTGCATTCAGCACGATATAATTCGTCAGCTTCTTAACGTTCGTAATTGCCGTATCCTTGATATAGTTCATCGTGCTTGTAACAGCAGAAACTAGATTGATGTTGTCATAGAAAGCTCCCAATTTGTTGTTGGAAGCGACGATGTTATTGAGGGTCGTTCGATTCGTCGTGCTGCCAATGCCTAAGAAGTGAGCGCTGTACTCTTTCAGTGTCGTGATCGTATCATCATAAACGAGCTCATCGTTCAGCTCTGGCATCAGCGGGCTGTGAACATAGACAATGTAGTTATTCTTGTTGTAATCCCAATGCGCCAGATATAGCAGCTCTTGCAAATTCTTGCGATCCGCCTTCATGACCTGCATGTTTATGCGAATATTCGTACGTCGAAGGTCGATTAGGCGTTGGTTGAAACGATCGCGTATTTCCTGTTCCGTATATGGCGTTTCACCGATAATCACATGCAAGTTGACTTCTCTCCGGACGGTGATGAAGCTGCTGAGATCGGAAAATGCCGTTTTCATATTCCCATTATTCAGGAAGGTTCCGTTGTGACCAATGTTCTCTAGCAGTTTATAGATTTGATCCTGATTGGATGCTGTGCCAAGTCCGATGAAGGACATATTATGCTGCGCGAGCAAGGCAGCAATCTCCCCCATGCCGCTTGCTCGGGCAATAGCGTTCATGGAAATATCGTCTACCCGAACGTAGATCTTTTCAGCGTCAGGCCTCAATGGAGCATCGGCGATAATATCCTGGATCGTGCGAGTGTTCGGATTGTACCAATTTGGATACTTCATAATATTATCAATAGGATGCGTTGTCATTTGTTTCTCTTCGCCGGTATCGATATTATACAGCCGTACGCCATCGCCGCTATTGGGTGTAAATAGTACGTTTGATCCATGTGTTCCATTAATTCCGGCTATTCGTTTTGTGGGCGAGTAAAAGGATGGTGTAATTTGCCGAAGTGAACCTGGATCTTTAAAATCCTCCAATATCGAATAAACCCAAGTGTTATTATTCACGTAATTTTCGATTAAGACGCGGCCGTCCTCAAAAACTGAGTACCTAGCACTACTAGCCAGCTTTTCAATGATTAAAGTTTTTGAACCGTCTTCGGGGTTGTATACCCACAAATCGCTTGTGGCCATACTTCTTCCCGAACGTTGCAACCAGAACAACGAACCATCGCGTGATATTTGTAATGGCTCAAAGCGATTAAAGATTGAGTTGCCAATTTGAACGCTTTGTTGCTGAGGAGTATTATAGTTTTTCACTACCGAATAATCGACGTACTCTTCTCGATAATTGTTTAAAAGATATCTAGTGTTGTCTTTTGCTATTGCAAAATAATATCCATTATCTGGTATCCCGTAAAAGAGCTTTTCATAATCTGTATATTTTATTGGAGTCCATGTGCCAGGTGTATCATCAAACTCAACTGTATGGGTGTTAATTCTCCAAAATCCATGTGTTGGTGCGAATGAATCATCTCTGGAATATACATATAAATTCCCGTCCTCGGCTAATGAAATACTGGTTGATCGATCTGGCTTGAGAGCGCCGTTAGCGTTTTGCCATGAGAACCTGGGAGCTGCACGTACTTTGGTATCGAGATGAAGCACCCAAAGAGCGCCATTGTGATTTAAATAAATGAAACCATCTGGAGAGATGATGCCTGGTCCACTAGAAGCATTTCCTAGAAAGAGCTCGGTTTCTCCAGTAATTAAATCATACTTATACAGATCACTGTAATATCCTGTTCCAAGCTCTGGGTTATACCCTGTATAATAGATCGCATTGTTTCCTTCATTGGATTCATCGACTGTAATTTGATAATCGATGCCCGAAGCTTGCAGGACTGGGGCAAGAAACTCGTTAACCCTGCTCTGCACCTCGTTCTTTTTATACTTGGTATTGCCTACGTCCACGATTACGTCAACTTTCTTTTTTTCCTTCACTTCAAAATCGACGAACGGAGCCAGGTTCTTGACCTCTGTATCTATAGGGCTTGCACTTATGGGAGGCAAAAATAGCGTAATAATTAATATCCCTATCAGTATAAGTGTAAAAGAAAAGGGCCTGCGTTTAATCAGACCCTCCTGGGCAAGTGGTTTATACATATGATCTCCTTCATTCCCATGTATGGCTTCGGCGGCGGTCTTCTACCGTAACAAAAGCTGGAATGGTCTCTTGACCAAACTCTTCTATGGTTTCTTTATGAAATTGATACTTACCTACATGATCAGCATAGTAGATTACTTCTTTTGCATCACCTTCATAGATTAGCACTCGCTGTTCTCTGAATATTCCGTCATTATTTTCGTCAAAGATGACATACCACCTTCCCCAAGCGACAATATCGCCATCAGGAGAATAGGAAGTATCCCGTAAAACGAACTTCGCCTTATTCATGTACTTGGGATCGCGATATTCAATCATGGACTCAGCAGATATGACCGTAACAGGCGGCAAGTCTGGCTTGATGGTCACGATTCGCGAAGTGGTATCCTTGTAGCCCGCTATATTTTCGACGCTCAGAGTCACGACATAATCTCCTGGCTGCTTGAATAGTACGTCGAATTGACTTTTTCCATTTAAGTTGCCTTGATACTTGATCATGCTCTGAGGGATATCATCGTACACTGGTTTTATTGTCCATTGGTTTTTACTTGCAATGACCGGATAGCGTGAAGAGGTAAAAGAGAATTCGGAAAAGGTGACCTTTCGATTTTCTTTTAGCGTCCCCGACTGAAAGATGTTTGCCTTAACGAATGGTTCGGTAACGACTAGACTATGCTGCCCACAGTCTCGTTCACCGTCATTATCCCAAACACAAAGCTGCACTTTCTGTGTGCCAAGTTTGTTGTAGTAGACTTCTCCAACGGGCACATCCACAAGACTGCCTATTGCATTTGGCGTATTCCATACATACTTCTCGATCGTGCCGTCGGGATCGTAAGAGCTTGTACCATCCAGCGTGATATCGTCACCAAGCATGACTTCGGTTGGCGCATTGATAATCGCGACTGGTCCCATGCCCTTAACAGGCGGATCAGGTGCTTTCTCTTTGTACACGTTGGTGGAAGCATGAATTTTACCCGTGTCCATACATTTACCGTTTACAGGATCAACATAGTAGGAACTTGGTTTATAGCAAGCTCTTACACGCCCTACATACACTTCGTCATGTGAGTTCTTATTTGTCATCCTAGAAGCTGGTATGACAAAATCAAACGTCCTACTGATCTTCATGTTTCTGTTTGCAGGAATCGCTTTAGCTTCAAACTTTTGATCACCAAGCTCGTTGTTTAAATAAACATCGTAGTAATCAATTGCTCCGGGATCTTTGATCTCGAAAATTTCTGAGCTAATCGTAACCTTAACCTTGACGTCTTTTCCATCAAAACGCTCACTCACCGGATCAGGCTTAACTTCGCCTGCGATTACGCCACTAGCAAACTTCGAGTATTGGAACGTAATAGTTCCACCGTAATGATAGGCTTCATATTCAGCTTCAGCTTGAAGAAAATACTGAAGATTAAAAGGATAACCGTAACATTGCGCATGGCCTGTATAGAAAGCTGGATTGGATGCTGGTATCTGATTATTGGCTGTAAATATTACATGCTCCGCTTTATATTGGAGTGCCAATCTTGGCTTATATGGATCATAATCTTTTAAACCCAATGCTGTATAAGTTTTTAAAGAAGAACTGTGAGATCTTGATAGTATCTGTATTGTATTATTTTTTACTTTATTTGCTTCTACAGTATCTCCAGCGTTATTTACCCATACAGCAGGATGATCTGTTAAATCAATGTTCATATAACCAACTATTTCCGACATTTGAGAATAAGGTGGATACATAGTCGGTAACGTAGCAGAACTTTCTCTGAAATAATCTTTTCTATATTGCGAATGTGTGTCTGTACTAAAACTGTTTATCTGCCACTTTCCACCATCACTATATCTACAAAAAGCATTGCCTGGAGTTTTTGAAAAGTTATATTTTACACCAAGTGCATATCGTTGATAACCTTTTACTTGTTCTTTAACTTGCTTTTTTTCTCCAGAAATTACAACTTTATTTTTTTTGGTCTTATCATCTGACTTAACCGAAACAATAGTTCCTTTCCCTTTATAGGAAAATCTATTTGGAATTATCATTGCAGCTTCTGTCGGCCAATCAAGTGTGACTTCTATTTGAGACTCCGAGGTAGATGAAGTTGTCTCTACTAAGAAGGTACTTGACAATGCGCTATTAGCTTTAACAACGGGTGTCTGTAATACTATGTCAAATAAAAGTACGCTTAATAGAACTATACTTAAAAATCTTTTCATAACAATTCTTCTCTTGCAGCAAGTATCTTCATCGGTGAAACTGACTTATTGGTTACAGCCACAGCAATTAAATCTATACTTTCGGATAGATAATCAATTTGAGCTTCCCAACTTGTTATACTCTCACCTGGTTTTAATACAAATCCATTTAATACCTCTGTACCATTCATTTTGTCTACTTTAATAGAACTCGAATGTAGTAAAATTACGCCTACATCCCCACTACCAGTGAGCCATTCGATTTTTTGATTCATATCTAATCCATCATACCTTACAGTTTCCTTAGTATTATTTTCAAGAGTTACCTTGCTCCATACTAAATATTTAGCTCGATAAAACTCCTGGAAATCATATTTTCTTTGAAGATCTTTAGCTTCCTTAGAATCTGCTTTATATAAATATGCTTCATGAACGGTTAGTTTCAAACCATTTGCATCTAGTACAATTGGAAAGTTTTCAAGCACCTTCAGTTGTTTATAAGAAGCAAAATTATGCTTCCCCACCGAAGGATCATCCGTCGTAATCAAAACCGTCCTCGTCTTATCATCAAAATCAATTTCAGCCCCAAGAGATTCCGCGATAAAACGCAACGGTATAAACACACGACCGTTCTTCAACTCCGCAACGGTATCCATTGTGACTGTCTTACCATTTACACTGAGATCCTGCTGCCCCACTGTAATGACGATAACCGTCTTGTTTTTCTCCATGGTCACCGTACGGGCTTGGTCATCCCACTCGATATTGTCATCAAGCACGCCCAGCGCGTTACCGACCAGACGTACCGAACCCATTGTGCGATAATCTTTATTAATATAAGGCTGGGGCTCTCCAGCGGGTGTCACAAATACGGTTCCGTTAATCTTGATCTGCGGTACCTTGCCTGCTGCACCTGCAGCGGGAACCATCAGTACGCTCATTAATAGGAAAAAAGCTACTACATACGTCATCTTCTTCATGTCATACACTCCAATCGTTAAAATGATGAATGCTCTCAAATTCGCATGTCACGCCCAAGGAAAAAACACTAGTCCTTCTATATCGACATAATGTTCCATCATTGTCAATCCTCAGCGTAAATCCTCTCGTATTTACTCTCTACTAAATCTCACAAATCACTCATCAAAAACGCAAAAAAGCACCAAACACATAGGAAAATAAATCCCTATCCGCTCGGTGCTTCCGAAATCGACTTAGTAGATAATCATTGACGATATCATAACACTTATGGAGAAATTTGTCGATAGTGAGTCAGCCATTTATTTGAATGTGGTAGAGCTCTTCACGAGTATAGAATCATATTGATGATAATCCATTCTTCTCTCAAACATTTTCTCTTTATTCAATGTAAAGCTATCCATGCGCAGCCCCTTGCCTTCCTCCAACAATACAATGGCTTTGTGGGAACCGCGGTTTTCTATCCAAAACTTAAGCTTGCCGCTCAAATAATTGTTATATAAAAAATAGGTATCATCGCCGCGCATAACGACCAGCTGCCAATGATGTCGTTCGTTCCACAAGTATTGGCCCGGCTTGCTCTGGTCCTCAACAGGTGCCGGATCGATGTACATACGAATCTGCTCCAGTTCCCCGTCGCCATCCAAGTCCTGATGCATGCTGTCCGCCAGGAAAGCTCCTTCATTAATTGGTGCTAACTCTGCTTTAATTTTCACACTATCATTGGAAGAATTAGAGGCGGCACATCCAGCACTTGTGACAAGAACAAGCAACAGCATCGCCAGCCTGGACACGATCTTCATCATCTTCCCCCTATTCCCTATTAAAATCAGTTTCAATATAGATACAACATATAACTTTATTGTATATGATCGGTCAGCTCATTTAGAAGAAACACGTAGCAAAAAAAATACCAATGCATCAGTACCTCAACCTTTCAACCGATCCCGCCATTTCGCCAATACGATGAATCCATCCTGCTCCGCTTCCTTGGCTTGCTGGAGCAAGGAAATGGCTTTCTCGACTGACTGCTCGCTCTTCGGATCACCACCCATCGGGAACGGGAATAAGATCGACAGCTCATTCAGCGCATGGGCAGTTAACTTGTAGCAGGTCCACGCACTCTCTAGCAACTCACGGTCCTGTTCAAAATCCGTTTCATTCAACAGACCATATAGGAAATCCCTGGCGAAGCCGCGAAGCTCCGCGTATACAGCTGCGTTGTAGGCATTGAAGAACGGGACAATCCGGTCCCCACGAAAAGCCTCCATCCATGCATCAAACGCGGCAAGCCCGCGCACAAGCTCGCCATCACCAGAGCTGCGCAATTCCTCCGTATACCCTTGCTCAAGAATGGCATCCAGTAGACGCAGCAGCGCCATTTTACGATCGATCGGACGATCCTTTTGAAAGGCGATAAGTCCGATCTCCGATGTTTTTCCTTTGCCGATCTGCTCATATGGCACTTCGCCTTCCTGAAGCTTATCGAGAGCAGTCAGCTTCTGCTCATGATCATCATAGCCATAGACCATGCCATATTCCGCATGAAACAGATCCCAAACAATAACCGGAATTCCGCGATCAATTGATCTGTGAACCGTTTGAATGACATCCGTGATGGTATTAGGCTGCGCCGGTAGATAGGTCAGCACCTTAAATTCATGTCCTAAATTCGTCAGCAATTGATGAAATGACGGTTCGCCCGCAAGCGTGAACGGACCTCCGATATGTACGGTTTCCTTTATAATATGGAGACTGAACGCTTGACCCGTCAACGCGTTCACTTCCGCAAGCGACAGATTTTTTTGGTCCGTATACTGCAGCATTCCCCATAAGCAATACGTAACCGACGGTCTCGCACCAAGAAAATGGCTGTCGCCTATCCGCTGAGTGTAGATATTCGGTCGTTCCAGCATTTTTGATGAAGAAGCCTTCTCGTCTCTCCGCCTGGTCAAATGCTCCTGTATGTACACGCGAATACGCTCATCCTGAAGCTTCTGCCGCGTTCTTGCAATCGATTTGTAGACACTGCTCATGGTCATATCGAACAAAGCCGCAATTTCCTGCGGAGAGAGCTGCCGAAAGAAATAAGCTTCGAAAATACCGCGTTCCCGGGGCTTGAGACAGGTAAAAAGATTCAAAATCGTCTCCATGGTCTCCTGGCGGACGATTTGCTCCTCTGGATTAGAAGTCGAGCCCTCCTCCTGCAGTCTGACGCTCATCATGTAGGTCATGATGCTCTCCACATCTTCCCAGTCCACTTGATCGGAATAGGACCGCCTTGCCAGGCTCGTGAAAGGCTGCTCATGGCGATATGGACCGCCACGCCGCAGCTTCATCATCGCCTGGTTGCGCACAATGCGGTGAAGCCAGGGAAGAAAACGAGTGACATCTACTAATGTCCCAAGATGTACAAAAGCTTTCATTAGCGCTTCCTGAACGATATCCTCCGCAAGATACGAATCCTGAGCAAGACCATACGCCCAATTATGGGCTTTCGCGCGATGGCGGCGAACCAGTTCGCTGAAGGCGTCTTGATCGCCGCTCTTCGCCCGCTCGATTAACTCACTTTCGTTATCTTCCTTATGCAAGGACGCTCCGATTACAATTTCCTTCATGGTCATGCCACTCCTCATCAAGATTTGGCGATCTATCTGATTGATGCCATAAGAGCAACCAGTTGGACATAACCAAGCTATTAAATAACCTTATTCGTCTTTTTCTTCCAAAAATCCTCTTTTGGCTAGTCATTTCGAATGGGAGTCAGTCCCCCCAATCCTCCATCGTTCTCCGACTATTTCCGCGCGATCGGGAAGTTTTCGACGCCGTTTGTTTCTTATCCCGCTGCCGCAACGTGGCATTCTCCTTCCGGGCCAGTCTTGCCAACTCCCGCTCCGTTTTCTTGTAATTGCTGTATCTGCCTCCATCCAATTCGCCGCTGCTAATAGCTGCCTGAACTGCACAGCCTGCTTCCCCTTCATGCTTGCAGTCCCGGAATCGGCATTGGCCAGCCAAGTCTTCAATATCTGAAAAAGCTTGCTGCCAGCCTTCCTCGGAATCCCAAAGATGAAGCTCCCGCATACCTGGTGTATCCATCACTAACGCCCCGCTAGGAAGCAAGAACAGCTCGCGGTGTGTCGTCGTATGTCTGCCTCTCGCATCGCTTTCCCGAATGCCTGAAGTCGATTGCCATTCATCCTCCGCCAGCCAGTTCAGAAGCGTCGACTTGCCGACTCCCGAGGAACCCGTTACAGCAACCGTCTTGCCAGGCTTCAAATAGCTCAGTAGCGCATCCTTTCCTTGATCCTCCAAAGCACTAACCATATGCGCAGATACGCCCGGAGCAATATCCTCCACCTCTGCTATATACTGCTCGGGATCATCGCACAGATCCGACTTCGTAAGCAGGACAACAGGCGTTGCTCCGCTCTCCCAAGCGGCGATCAGATAACGTTCCAGCTTGCGTAAATTAAAGTCCCCATTCATGGCTAATGTAATGAACAAATAGTCCATGTTTGCGCCGATAATTTGTTCATCCGGGACCGAGCCGGCAACCTTGCGTGCCATCGACGATTGACGCGGCAATACGGCTTGAATGACAGCACGCGGCGGTGATTCATCAAGCATATCGGCCATTACCCAGTCGCCCACAGCAGGGAAATCTCCTTTGCCCATTGCCTGAAATTCGAAACGTCCAGATACATTCGCCAGTCGTTCCCCGCTTGATGTGATCACCTTATAGGCATGGGAATATTGAGCAATGACCCTTGCCGGCGCTGCATTTCCAAGCTTTTCGGAGCAGGCGGCGCTTTTATTGCTCCATTGTTCATTCCAACCGAATGCTTGCAAATAATCGGTAAGTTGAGTAGTCATTTCATTTCTCCTTTTAGTTAAAATAAACACGAAAAAACCGCAGGAAATACTCCTGCGGCAGCATCAAAAAAACCGCAGTTAGCCTAATTTCGGCTCTCCTGCGGCTGTTAGCTTAAAGATAAGTAGAATCCATTGCTCTTGATGGATACGAGCAACAAACGACGGTCTTTTTTAGCTAATAGAATGCATTGATCTGTAGGGGCCGAAGCATATTGAGTTTCTGGAACGAACGATTGTCATGTTCATGTTTCTCATATTTAACAGCCTCCTCTTGTTTCGTTGATTTTTATTATAGGTCTGCAGCCCGCTGATGTCTAACAACAACATAGCTATAGTTATTCTTTACCAATGAACATCAAAAAAACCGTGATAACCGCGGTTTTTTTGATCATGATGTATGAGTGCATAAAGAAGTCCGTACGTTCAGGCAAAATTAGAACGCTGCAGCAACCTTAGCTGTTTCAGCCAATCCGTCCGCAATAATTTCTGCCGTTTTGTCCTGGAATTGATTGTGGCCTTCAATCACGACTACTTCAGGTTTTATGCCGAACAATCCGAAAGCACCGAGAAGCGGTCTGACAGCTGACTCTACTTCAGCCATTGGGCCGGAGGAGTAAACGCCGCCACGAGCATTCAGCAACGCTACTTTCTTGTCGCTGACAAGTCCAACCGGACCTTCTGCCGTGTACTTGAACGTTTTGCCTGCTTGCGCAATGTACGACATGTAGCTGGTCAATGGTGCAGGAGCAACATAGTTCCAAAGCGGGAATGCAATTACGACTTTGTCCGCAGCCAGGAACTGCTCCAGAAGACGGTTCGCTGTCTCCGCTGCCGCTTGCTCGCTAGGTGTCAAGTCAAAGCCTTGGTTTTGCTTGAACGTTCCTGTAATCGCCTCATTGCCGTAGTATGGAAGATGCTCCTGGAATAGATCCAGCTCGGAAACCGTATCCGAAGGATTAGCTTCTTTGTAAGCTTTCAGGAAAGTATCATACATTTTCACGCTTACCGCTTGCTCGCTCGGGCGGTTGTTAGCCTTAATAAAAAGAACGTTTGCCATGGTTATCTACTCCCTTATAATAAGTACCTATAATTGTGCCTATCCAAAGCACATTATAAAACATCGATTTTCTAATTGCAACTGGTTAAGGCACACTAATTTAAGGAAAGTAGCTATTTTATATTTATTAACCGAGTTTTCGTCATATTTTCGTCATAAAATGCCTCTGAAATACGAAAAAACGCATCTGCCACCTGGGCAAATGCGCTTCTCAAAGCGTGCAATGATCAATTCGTTTTGCTACGTCTTCGATCGTATATTTCCGCAAATAATTAATGGTATGTTGTTCAGTTTCGAACAAGATTTTTTCAAGCTCAATATCCAGTTGTTCTCCCGCATCACCGCATTGCATCTCCAATTCAGTCTCCGCCGCTTCCTGATTGACAGCATAATAGATATCCCCGAGTGTAATTTGGTTCGGGCATTTGAGCAGAACATAACCGCCCTCTCGCCCTCCCTTGGACTCGACAATGCCGGCTGCAGCAAGTGATTGCAGCACTCTGCGCATAAAGGTCGCATGCGATTTGACCAAGCATGCAATTCTGGCGCTGGATAACACGCCGCCGCTCTTGGCAAGCCAAATGACCGCATGAACGGCTATCTTGAATCGTGGCGGTCCAATATGGATACCGCGGTTCGTAATACTCATTCTCCTACGCTCCTTTGTCACGCTAATGCACCTGATGGCATGCCATTAGTTCTTAATCCCTATTATATAATGGAATGACTATGATAGCTATCTTCGTGATACCAATATTACTTTTCAAACGAAAATGAATACAAATGATGTGGAAACTCCGGTGGCTTCATTTCATTTCATTTCCATTGCACCATCACCTCGTACAATAAAAATGACGATTATTTAATCCAAAAGCTTTGGATCACGGAACAGCTCTATCTTATCTATCTTGTAGTAAAACCAAGTGTTCGGAAATAACTCTTCTTTAAAGACAGCATCACCGAAATGCGTATAAGAATATAGAAGGTTTGTCGATCGTTTAAATCGAATACTTTCAATCTGTCTTCCATCCGAAATAACAAGGCTATATTGGGAGAAATCTACGTTTGGGAGGGAAAGGTTATTCAAAGTAACGACTGTATCTTAAGCATGATGGATGGTCGTCCACCTTCCCCCTATTAATCGGGCTTCTGTTGATGCACTATACTCTTCAAGCAGATGTACAGATGACGAACGACGTTCTTTTTCGATTACAACTATAGAAATAATGACGATTAATATAAAAATCGAACCTAAGACAAGACCTTTTTTCATATCCACACCTCTGCTACTTTATTATCAAACATCTGTTTTGTGCGGTTTCTATTCATTATCTAGCTGTCATTCTCTCTACTCAGATTCTACTTCAGTATTCTATTTCCTTTTCTCCATGTAAAAGAACCTTTTCAAGACCAGCCTCGGCAATGAGGAGGCGGATTTTCGGATGCGTATAGTGCATCCCCTGGTCGGAATGGAAGATGGCATCGGAATGATAGATACGCCCACTGACCACTGCCATGGCGAATGTTTAATGACCAACGCACCGACTTTACCGTTCAACGCTTCAAAATGATCCTTCCACTTGCTTGCGTTACCCATGTGCTAACCCATTTTGTCTGAGCCTACATTTATTTGTGGGCTCTTTTTGCATTCACATAGCTTGATATAATTTGCTGATATTATCTCCGTTATCTTTTAAATCAGAATGCACCTCCTAAGTGTTGCACTTCGGTGTGAAAATGGAGATTTTTCTATCCGACCGAATTTCAATATAAGGGACGGATGCCTGAACTAGTGCTCCGCCCCCTTTTTATCATATTAATTTGCGACTGCCGCTAGAAGCTTTTGAACAAGCACAGGCATTTCTCCTCACTCAACATACTGTGTAAAAAAGATAAGTTAAAGGATAAAAATTTGTAACTAAAGACATTCACAAAGCGTCCTTATAATAAGGCTTCCTTCGATTGGTATGGAGTTGTTTTCAAATCAAAATGGATACACTTGAGCTTTTCTTTTTTCATTTACTAATTCACATGACTTATGCAGTTCAACTCAACCTGATGGGAATATCACAAGAATCATAGTAAAGTTGAAAAATATCAAGAAAACATCTTGACTTTCTTAAATCACCTCAATTATCAAGAGGAATACCACACTAATCCGGTGTATCTTAGAGAATTTTAGGTATTTTTATATGAAGGGAACACTTGAACAACCATAATTTCGTGAACTGATTCAAGGTCAATGTGCAGAGGCGCCGTATTGCAATCGCTTTGGGAACGTTTTGATTTTTCTATACTGTTAATGCAATCTGGCATTGTTAAACGTAACGATGTTTCCTCTTGGACGCTTTCGTTTATGCGTATGAGATTGGTTTCATTTCGAATTGTTCTTCTGTTAACCAGATGTCCTATTTGGCTGCTAAGGATACTCTGTTGTCTTTGATGTTCAAGCCCTACAATCTGGCGCAATATAAATTAAGTGGATTTCTTACTACTCTGCCTGGTGGCGGTTTATCTTAGCATAGATTCTCACAATTATTAGTTAATTCCATGAACTGCTTAAGTTATTTTTACTAGAGCCGATTATATGATCTTTATTAAAGTCGCTGTTGCTATAACTCATATTTTTTTCTGTTAATACGTGAAATGAATAAACGGAGTATTTAGTACTATCGCTTTATTATTCTTATCTCGCAGCTTTAAACTAACTTAAGTTAAGAGATTACTTAGCTCTTAGCGGAGGAGGAATATTATGAAGAATTTTTTCGGGTTTTTTTTCTTTTAATATTACTATTTACCGTATTGGCTTGTGATAACTCAACAGTTTCAACACCACAAATGAATGAAGGGGTCCTTAACGATATACCTCGGATCACCATTCAGTCGGGTGATTCCGAAATACCCTTTGTTTCAAGAGTGGTAAATAACAGTGATAATCCTGATGATAGGTCCGATGCATTCGAGACGCTTATAAATAATAAAGTTGAAATTCCTTACCTGCAAATCAGAGAAAAAATACAACTGATACTTGAGAAAGATGCACCAGTATCACAGACTTTATATGATGAAATATTAAATGAAAACGGCACTATAAAGTATAATGAGTTGTCTACAAAAGAGGTGGTCTTTCATTTTAATGATAAAATAGGTACATTCATTTTAGCTCCGAATTTGGCCTCTCAACTAAGTTCTAATAGTCAGGATTATGAACCAGGTAAAAGCATACGGGGATTTACATTAATTTGTAATTGGGAAAATAAATCAATACAGTATTCGTTTATTGTAAGATCGGACGCTGAAATAAGCTTTTAATTTGTTACTACTTAATACCCAAACAGATTAAACCATTGGAAATTGAAACGAGTTAAAATAGAATAGAAACCTTCTACACTATCATATATCGTATAGATTATGTTAACGCTCACGTAAATTGTCGGTGCATTTTTCGCCGCCAATGACGTGAGCGCTTGTGTGTCATTTACGTTATTCTGACGAGTGGTCAATCGCCATTCACGCGAGGAAGCAGTTGGCATTTCAAAATTCACGATATAAAATACCCCTCTTTTATACTCAACAGTATTAAAATTGGAGTGATTGTACCAGAAAAAATCATACCATTGCCAAAATTTATTCCAGGTCTATTCATAACTCTAGTACTAACCATTGTGAGAGAACAGACTCATAAAATAACATCTCTGCTCTGAGCAATAACAACACAGATTCTATTAATATTTGCATTCTCCTTTATCTGTCTAAAGAACATTCCAACTTCGTTCTCTAGATAGAAAAAGTTCTTCTTTCACTCACTCTTTATTTATACTTAGGCAGCCAGTCGCCGTGCGCCTCGATAAGATCGTCACACATGGCTACAATGTCATCCAGCGACAGTTCGGCTGACGTGTGGGGATCAAGCATAGCCGCATGATAGATATGCTCTCGCTTGCCTGTAATAGCAGCCTCAATCGTAAGCAGCTGTGTATTAATGTTTGTCCGGTTCAAAGCAGCACATTGCGGAGGCAGATCGCCTACATAGGTTGGCGTTACGCCATTGCGGTCAACAAGACATGGCACCTCTACGCAAGCTTCCTTCGGCAGATTAGTAATAAGTCCCGTATTCATGACATTGCCGCCGATTTTGAATGGAACATCCCTCTCAATCGCTTCAAAAATATATGAAGCATACTCATGCGTGCGGTCATGCTCCAGATTTTTGTCGTGAACAAGCGATTCTCGCATTTCGGACCAATGCTTCATTTGATTGATACAGCGCCGCGGATATTCGTCCAGCGGGATGTTGAACCGGTTGATCAGCTCCGGATAGCTCTTCTTGATGAAATACGGATGATACTCGGCGTTGTGCTCGGAGGACTCCGTAATATAGTAGCCGAACTTAAGCATCATTTCGTAGCGTACCATATCATGATGCTTTTCCTTCTGCTTCTCTGCTGCACGGCGTTTCAATTCCGGATACAAATCGATGCCGTCTTTGCTCACTTCAAGCAGCCATGCCATATGGTTGATGCCTGCGATTTTCCACTTTACACCTTGCTCCTCCATGCCGAGATCCTGAAGAATGCGTGGTACGCACACTTGAACGCTATGGCACAGACCAACGGTATTCACACCGCCATACGTATTCATAACATTCGTCAATACGGCCATAGGATTCGTGTAGTTGAGGAACAAGGCATCCGAACACACTTCATTCATATCGCGTGCAATATCAAGCATGACCGGAATCGTACGCAAGTTGCGGAAAATACCGCCGATGCCGACCGTGTCGGCGATCGTTTGACGCAAGCCATACTTCTTCGGAATTTCGAAGTCTGTAATCGTACAAGGATCATATCCGCCGACTTGGATGGCGTTGACGACATACTTGGCGCCTCGAAGCGCCTCTTTGCGATCGGAATAAGATTTAATGCTGCATGTGCTGCCGCAGTTCTTCTTCATATGAAGCAGCATCATCTCGGAATCACGCAGTCGCTCGGCATCAATATCAAATAAAGCAATTTCAAACCCTTGCAGAGCTGGGGTCAGCATTACGTCGCCTAGGACGTTTTTGGCGAATACGGTACTTCCCGCTCCGATAAAAGTAATTTTGGACATGGCGGTTCGTCCTCCTCATATGGCTAATCGTAGTTAACCTGTAGTTCTCTTAACACTTTTAGTATAAGGACAGCAGCCGTTGATTCATATGGAAGGAAGGAGAAATATTATGGAGTAATGTTGCATGATTAGCTACAATAAAGAGAAACAATAGGCGGAGGCATGAACAATGGACGCGACACATTATCAACATTCCAATACGATTAACGAGGCTCCGTTAAAGGGAGAAATGTCCCTCTTATTCAGCGGAGAGGGAGAACCCCGAGAGGGCCACTACATAGGACCAGCCGTTCATGACTATTATTTAATCCATGTTGTATGGGACGGAGAAGGAACCTTCGAGACGCTGGGAGAGACACACAAACTTGGGGCTGGCGATGCCTTTGTCATTTTCCCGGATATTCTTGTAAAATATCAGGCGAGCATGGAACGGCCTTGGAAGTACATGTGGATTGGTTTCTCGGGCGATCTCGTTGAATCAGCTCTCTCGGAAGTAGGAATTACACCGGATCATGCGGTCATACGAGGATGCCGGCTGTCCTGGATGCAACGCCGATTCAAGAGATTGCGAGCCGCCTTGGAAGGCAATCAGCGGCCGGCGCTCGGCAACCTTGAGGCATCGGGGTGGCTGCGGCTTATTTTACATGAGCTGGGCAAGACAATGTGGGTAGAAAGAGGTTCAGAGCAGGGAGCAGGACGGGATCGAGACCAGCGGAGCCATCCACTGCCTTACCGTCGTATTGACCAGGCGATTCGTCTCATGACGCTGCAGTATGCACATCCGTTGACCATAGATGGCATTGCAAGAACGCTAAGCTACCATCGCTCGCATCTGACAAGGCTGTTCAAGGAAGCAACAGGCATGTCGCCTATGCAATATTTGTTCAAAGTGAGAATGAAGAAGGCAGCGGAGCTGCTGGTGGGCGATCTGACCATCGCCCAAGTTGCCTCATCCGTTGGCTATAACGATCCGCTCTTCTTTACCAAGCAATTTCGCAAATGGAATGGGATGTCACCGACGGAATATCGTAAGGAGAAGCTACATAAGCTTACCGACTAAAACAGGACTCATGACTCCATTATCAGTTGAACTCGACTCTGCATTAGCCATGGTCTTCAAGTCTGAGAAATAAAACACTCGTAGCACCTAAATTGGAAAAATGCTTTGGAACCTTCAGGCACAAGCTTCGACATCTCTGGCACCCGACCCAAATTCCGACGGTCATACAAACTTGCATGATTTAGACTCATTGCCACATTCACTTTCCTTAGTCGTCTTTGGGGATCCACTGGAACAACGTGCAGTTCCCTCCAAGTCATGGTAATATTTAGATATCGCCATTTAAACCTATTTTGGAGGTGAGTAAATGAACCTGGCTAATAAAATTACGATGATAAGGATCGGGATGATTCCATTCTTCATACTGGCATTGCAACAGTATCCGGTCTGGATGACAGAGCAGTTTGGCTTTCTGAACCATCTGAATCAGTATGGCTTATATTGGGCAGTTGCCCTCTTCCTGATCGCGTCTGCTACAGACAAGTTAGATGGATATATTGCGCGCAAATACAATCAGATCACGAATTTCGGCAAGCTGTTAGACCCGCTAGCGGATAAGCTGCTAGTATCGGCGGCTTTGATCATGATGGTTCAATTGCATCTAATTCCTTCGTGGATAGCGATTGTCATCATTGGCAGAGAGGTTATGGTGTCCGGTATTCGAATCCTTGCTGCCGCAAGAGGAGTAGCGCTAGCCGCAGACAAACACGGGAAGCTGAAGCTGGTGCTTCAAGTGGCTGCAATCACTGCCGTATTAGTAAGCAATTATCCGTTTTCCTATTTCACAGATGTTCCGATCGACTTCATTCTGATGATAGCAGCGGTAGCGATGACCGCCTATTCGGGATACAACTACGTCAAAAATAACTACGATATACTTCAGTTGAATGTTTAGCTGATGGAAAAGATGCTTTCACATATCTCCCGCACAGCCTCCCATCCGAATCAGGCCTGTCCTCAAGATGTTGAACAATGCCCTTTTGCCGTTCAGAGCAATATGAGCTGGTTAAGCAAAAAAAAGGGAGGCAGCTCGCGCTACATCCCCATAATATGATAACCTGCATCGACATGCAGTACTTCGCCCGTAATGCCGCGTGAGAGATTACTAAGCAGAAACAAGGTCGCGTCCCCTACTTCATCCTGGTCGACATTGCGTCTAAGCGGCGCTTTTTCCTCGATTGTCGTCATAATGGCATTGAAGCCGGATACACCCTTCGCGGACAAGGTGCGTATTGGACCTGCCGATATCGTATTGACCCGAATGCCGAGCTTGCCGAGATCCTCCGCCAAATATCGGACGCTGGCTTCCAGCGCTGCTTTCGCAACACCCATAACGTTATAATTTTTAACGACGCGCTCTGCGCCGATATACGATTGCGTAACGATGCTTCCGCCTTCCGTCATGATAGGGCTTGCCGCCCTTGCTATCGCAACGAGCGAATAAGCGCTGGAATGTTGGGCGAGCATATAACCCTCACGCGTCGTATCCACATATCCACCCTTCAAGTCCTCCTTGTCTGCAAAAGCGATGGAATGGACAAGTCCATGAATAATACCGGACTTTTCTTTGATTTCCTGAAACGCGCCCTCGATGCTTTGATCATCATTGGCGTCACAGGAAACGCACAAAAACGGCGTGATTCCCTCCTCTTGCAGAAGGTCCCGCAGCTTCTGATAAGAACGTTCCTTCCTATACGTAAAGATGAGATTGGCGCCTTGCGCATGCAATGCCTTGGCCACGCCCCAAGCCAAGCTGCGGTTATTTGCTACGCCCATCACAACAATAATCTTTCCATTCATTAGTCCTTGCATCATTATGTACCTCCTCTGATCCTAGTGACCAGATTTAATTAGTACCTAGTACTAATTTTATCGTAAAGGTTTTTGGATCATGTGTCAATTCACTGTTTGATCATGACAAAAACCCGCTGCCACCAGGCAACGGGTTACCGCTTTAATCAACTATCGATACATATCAGCCAAGCCTGGGCTATGTTCATTAGGCATGTCAGGCATCTGCGGGACGGGGAATCCTGCTGGAGGGGGCGTCACTGACAGCTCTCCGCCATTCCGGCTAGGAGTTTGACCCTGGAATATTTCGGCTATGCGGGTCTGATCTAACCTGTAATTGAATTGAACATTGTGGTAGCCCAAATCAACATACTTCCGGCACTCCGGGTATTTATTAATATCGTAATTCGGAACCGGGAACAGCTTACCCCACTCCACGCCTAACGTTTCCAGCGCTTTGGCGAACGCATTCTGATGCGCATTGTCCCGTACAATCAGAAAACCAAGCGTCTCCCGGAATGCCTTATTGGAGCTCATCTCATATATCCTCGTCTTCTGAAGAACACCGGTAGATTCAAGCACCACGTTGTTCAGCATATCGCTAATTAAATTGCCATGACTGTATACCCATGATCCGTTCCAGGGGTTCCCGCCTGCATCAACGGGCAGCGAGCTTTGCGCACCCATAATGAAGTGATGCGGGTTGGCGTGCTTGATCGCTTCATCAATCGGCGCGCCATCTACGCCAGCATTTCCGGGCGCAGACTCACCCGCCCCGTTCAACAGCTGATTAATCGTGTTCTGCACAAGCTCCACATGTGCGATTTCTTCCAAGAACACGCCTCTCAGCAGATCCCGGAACTGCTTTTCTTTACCCCGGAAATTGGAGCTTTGGAAAAAATACTGCATCATGGTGCGCATCTCGCCAAACTGGCCGCCTAGTGTTTCCTGCAATACTTTCGCCGCAGCCGGATCAGGCTGATCCGGTTCAATAATATTGATCAATTCCTCTTTGTAATAATACACGTGCAACGCTCCTCTTTTGTTGGATCTTTATGCAGAAACCTGAAGCTCCTCATTAAACACGTAACGATGAAGGAACCATTCAGCCAACCCTAGAATCAACGAAATGGTCACAATTTCACCCATGCTTAAGGTCCAATTGAACATATAAGCTACAGCATAAAGATATACAGCCGCTAGCAGAAAATCCGCGATGGTGGCGAACAAGTTATTGGTTGCGCGAAGCAGAAGTTGATCACCTATAACATATGCGATAACCGTTAACGCCGTTGCGGTACAAACCGCGCCCCAGAACGTTGCTTCGGAATAATAAAGCAGTAACGCAACCACAATGGCTCCATTCACTAGCCACTTCAACAAAAACTTTACCATTGTTTTAATCCTCCTTTCACTTTTTCCTCCCCAAAATGTACCTTGTATAGCGTCCCACCGATTGTTGACTTTAATTCTGTTTTCATACAAAAAAAACCTTAAAAAAGGCTTCTTGCAACTAATGAATGGCTAAAGAACTTCTCATTCCGCGCGCAGCCTGAAAAGAAGGCATCCCATCAGATGTCCCCAATTCTGTTTAGCGCTTACTTTTGCTGAATGTTGTACAATAGAAAGATAAAGATGTGATCGGTAATCTCATTGGAGCCGTGATCATAACGTGAAGGAGGATACAGAAATGGAAACGGGCATTTATATCGTTACAGGAGCCATGGCAAGCGGAAAATCGACCGTAGCGGAGCTGCTGGCACGCCGCCTGGAGCGAGCCGTACATTTGCGAGGAGATACCTTTAGAAGAATGATTGTCAAGGGCCGGGAGGAAATGCTTCCCGAACCATCGGATGAGGCGCTCAGGCAGCTGGACCTGAGATACCGACTGACAGCTTTAGCGGCTGACGGCTATTACGAGGCGGGATTCGCCGTTATCGTTCAGGACATCATCGTTGGACCTGCGCTTATGTCATTTATCTCCAACATCAAGAGCCGTCCTGTCTACCTGATCGTATTAGCACCGAATGAAGAAGCGATTGCCCGGAGAGAAGCCCAGCGCAGCAAAAAAGGCTACGGCGTCTGGACCATCGAAGGCTTGAGCCGCCTCTTGCAGCAAGATACGCCCAGGGTGGGACTGTGGCTGGATTCGTCTACGCTGACACCTGAACAAACGGCAGATGAAATCGAACGCCGCGTTCAAACGGAGGGCATGGTGCATCCCGCTCCTCAGTAGTCTCACCCTCGATTCGCAGCGTCAGACATACCCATATTGCAATGCAGGCGCCGACAGATTCATAATCTGTCTGACGGCATGGATAGCAGAATGCTGCTGTCTGCTGCTCCCTGCCTTCTCTCTCATCGTTTGCAATATTGCGGGATTCTCCATCATTTGCTGGAGCTGCGCTGGAAGACGATCATCCTGACACCACACCGCAACGCCTTTGCGGGTCAAATAATTCGCGTTATCCCGTTCTTGTCCAAGCGTCGATTCGAACAAGATCATAGGCAGCTGGAGCGCCTGCGCTTCGGATGTTGTTAGTCCGCCCGGCTTCGTAATCAGAACGTCCGCGCAAGCCATCCAATCCTGAATGCCATCGATATAGCCTTTCAACAAGATGTTATCTCTCCCTTGCAGCGCCTCGCTCATCCGGTGAAGCAGCTTCACATTCCGGCCGCAGACGAACACGAATTGTACATTGGAAGGAAATTGATTGGATTTTAATTGCTCGACAAAGTTCCCCTTAATCATTCCGAAGCCTCCACCCATAACCATCACGACAAAAGCCGCGGGATCGAGACCCAGCTTCTCGCGCAGCTGCTTCTTGCAGCTGGACTGATTGTAGGAAGGGCGAACCGGAATGCCTGTTACGACGATTTTATGAAGGGGTACTTGTTTTTTCAGCAGCGCTTCGCCTACCTCTTGCGAACCAACCAAATACAAGTCCGTATGAGGGTGAATCCAATAGCTGTGATCCGAATGATCCGTAATGATCGTTACTGCGGTCAAGGATGTCATCCTTTTTTCTTTCAACAAAGAAAGTGCAGCGGACGCCGGCGGAAACGTGCTGACAAGCACGGAAGGCTTCTCCTGCCGGATCAGCTCAAGGAGGCGGTGCAGGCTGGATTGGCGGAATTTCTTCATCCACCCGATGAGCGGATTGTCCTCGCGCGTTTTTTGGTACAAGAATCCATATAGCGAAGGAAGATGCTTCACCCCTTGCAAGAAGCAATAACGTTCAATCACATGCATGCGGGGGTGAATCCATTCCATTAAATCAATGACTTTGACCGACATTCCAGGCTTGCAAATCTCTGATGCCTCCACAATCGCTTTTGCCGCTTGCATATGTCCGTCGCCCAGCGTCCCGGACAAAATCAATATTTTATCTTGCTGCATGATCATTCGTCCTCCTAAATGTCTGATGAGAGCTGCCAACACGGACGCATCTTGGAGCCGGGCGCCGTCTACATTCCTCTTTTGAATAGCTCTTATTCTATCAATATGGTCATTATATCTGATACATGATGATCTCTTAACAGGCTAAGGTATTGTTTTTCCCTCAGACCTCGGACGGAGGAGCTCCGTCCTTCAGGCTTAGGAACTGACTTCCTGCCCTTGCTGCTCCTGTTGTCCCTCTTGAAGGATAGCCGTTTGATCGGCTTTTCTTTTTTTACGCTTCCGGATGAGTACAATAATAAGCACGATTGGAACAACGCCCAGCAACAAGTACAACGACACGTCCTTCACCATTCCCTCGGCGGATCTGCCGTACAGATAGAACAACAAGCCTACAATATAGAACTTGGCCGCCCGCCCTATAGCTGCATATGCCATCAATCGCCATAACGGAAAGTTCAGACACCCGGACAAAATTGTAAATACCTTAAAGGGAATCGGCGTAAAGGAGCCTATCAGAATCGCAGCCTCCCCGTTTTTCTGAATCATACGACTGGCGGCATCAACCCAGGATTTCTTAAGCATCCTGTTCATGACAGTGTGCCCTAGCCCTTTCCCGATCCAATAACCAAAAGGCGTGCCAACCAAACATCCGATAAATCCAAGTGTCGCCAGCCACAGCGCATTGGACGGGTCCAGCAAGCTTAACGAAACTTGTGTAAACAATGCCGGTATTGGAAAAATGACCGCATCGGCGAATGAATGAATAAATAAACCCCAATCGCCGTAATTCAATACATAATCAACAATATCTTCAATCAATTGGCCGTTCCCCTATCCTGCAGTCAGTCGATGACTCTATTTTTAGTTCTGCATGTTTCCCCGTACATATTTCTACTCTAATCCTATATGTATAATGGCAATCCAACAATTGGTGGAGGTCTAGTTTACGTCCCAGACTTAAGGCCAGTCTCGCTCCCATCGCGGGTCGGTTATCAAGGCTCCAGTCGATCGGGTATGCTTACCAATATAGGCATACGATGCAAAAGGAGCTAAGGCAGTTGAAGTTACTCGAAATCGTCGAACAATTATTTGCGGATTATGGATACCTTGTATTGTTGATGGGTCTTCCGCTGGATGCCATCGCCCTTCCGATCCCGCCAGGGAATACGACCTTGACGTATACCGGCTATTTAGCCTACAAAGGCGTACTGCACTGGCTGCCGGCGGTAGCGTCAGCTTATGTTGGTGCAATCATAGGCATAACCATCACCTATTGGATCGGATATAAATTCGGCCAGCCTCTCTTCGATCGTTATGGCGATCGGCTTTTATTAAAACCCGTACATATGGAGAAAACCAAAAAAGCTTATGAGAAGCACGGGAACAAGCTGCTGCTGTTTTCATTTTTCATGCCGGGTATCCGCCAATTTATCGGTTATGCGACGGGTATCATTCGCGTACCCTTCCGAACTTTTGCGCTGTACGCCTATACGGGGGCTGCATTGTGGGTCATTGTGTTCACCGGCATCGGTTTTCTATTCGGCGAGCAGTGGAAGCATGTTTTGGTGTGGGTGGAGCAATCCTTGCTATATGTCACCATTGGCGTTTTCGGCGCCCTCACCGTCTTCCTGATCGTAAAATGGCGCAAACACATCAAACAAAAGGGAGCAGCCAACCAAGCAATCGATCGTTAATGGCCTATCCGCTCAAAAAAACCAGCCTAACTCAGCAAACGCTGAATCAGGCTGGTTTTTGCATTGAGTATTAAGCAAGCGCCTCCCCATTGATTTTGAGACTGGTCAATATGGCATTGCCCAATTGGGAAATGCCAGACTCGTCCAGCAATCGCTGAATGAGACTGGCGCTACTCTTGTATACCTATTTTGCAGTTATGACGAGCGTGAGGTTCCCGTCGTCCTTCGCCTCCACTTCAGCTTGGGACTAACCGCGTTGATCACCATAACAAGAATGAGCACAATGCCCCAGATAAAGTCCTTGAAGAAGTTGCCGACATGGAGCGCATTGAGGCCGCTGGACAGGAATTGCAATGTCAGAACGGCCATGACGACGCCTGCAATCTTCCCGAACCCGCCGTTCGGATTGACCCCGCCAAGCACAACAACGAGAATCGCTTGCAGGATGTACGATGTGCCATAGTCGGCCTTGGCTGAGTTGGTCAGCGCGATCATGACGAGACCGGCAATTGAAGCCAGCAGACCGCTAAGCGCATACGTCTTCAGCAGCACCGCCGTATTGTTAATGCCGCCGTATCGTGAAGCAGTCGGGTTGCTGCCAAGCAATTGCAGCTTCATACCGTATGGGCGGCGATTCAGCAAGAGATAAGCAGCGACCACACAGACCGCAAAAATAATAAGCGGCACAGGGATGCCGATCAGACTTCCGTTCCCAATAGTGGAGAATTGCTCAGGCAGCCCGACAATCGCTTGCCCCTTTGTAATCACGATCGCAAGACCCATGAACAGCTGCATGCTGCCGAGCGTAACAAGGATCGGCGGGATACCGATCTTCGCAACGGCAAATCCGTTCAGCAAGCCACACAACACGCCGACGATCATCGCACATACAATTCCAAGCAATATATAGAGCATGCTGGTTCCAGCCGGTGCGCCCTCCGGTATGAGCCGAACGATAACCATGGCGGCCAGGATCGAAGTTAAATTAGCAATGCCGACGATCGATAGATCGATACCGCCGGAGATCATTGTCAGCATCATCGCAAGCGACAATATGCCAAGAACGGGAAATTGAAAGGCCATCGAGCTAAAGCTGTCCAGCGTCAGAAACGTGCGCGGGCTGAGAATCGTCATCGTCACGAATACCAAGACCATAATGACGAACAGCCGGGTCAGGTTTCCGTCCGAGGACAGCCAACGCTTCAAGGAGAAAGACAGATCATCGTATGACGAATCCGGTCCCGTTCGTTTTGTAGATTGATTGGTCATAAGTACCTCCTTAGACTGTCGTCAAGTTAAGATGGATGATTGGCTTGATGACGAACGCTTGATTTGGTAAGCTGCAATACCTGTTCCAATCAGAATGAGCGCGCCGATCACGAAGCGTTGCCAATATGACGGAATGCCGACCAGAATCAGGCTGTTCTGAATGGTCACAATGAGCAGCAAGCCGAGCAATGCGCCAATTACCGTGCCGTGACCGCCTGTAATCCTTACGCCGCCCAGTACAACCGCTGCAATGATCAAGAGCTCCGTTCCCAGCAGATCGACCGGATTGGAGCTTCTCATCATTGTCGTCTGGATCATGCCGGCGATACCCGCCAGAAATCCGACGAATCCGTACACGAAGCATTGTAGAAACTTCGTATTGAAGCCGACACGCTCCGCCGATACCGGATCGCCGCCAAGCGCATAGATGCCGCGTCCGATCATCGTATATTTCATCATAATGGCTACTACAATAATAACCGCTGCTGTAATGAGGACGGACATAGGCAAGCCAACCGTAATACCCGCATCTGTCATAAATTTAATCACCTGCGTCTTGCCGAATTGCTCCAGCGGAGCCGGCAGATTGCTAATCTGGCGGCTGCCGACGAAGGTGAGTAGGAAGCCGCTGAACATCGATGACGTGCCTAAGGTGACAATGAGCGTAGGCAGCTTGAAGAATGCGATCAGCAAGCCATTGATTAATCCCAAGCCCAGCCCGATGATGCCCGCCAGCAGGAACGCCGCAAATACGGGAACATCGAAACCTAACAACAAGATGATTTTGGTAGCCGAGAACATGCTGAACGTCGCAATAGCCGGGAACGACACATCAATGCCGCCGGATATAATCACCATCATCGTACAGATGACGAAGATGCCCGGAACGATGCTGCTCCGAATCAGGTCGAACATATTGGCGGAGCTGAAGAAAGCGCCGTTCTGGCTGCCGATGGCTGCGAATAGGACCAAAATAATGATCGCCACATAAAATTCGCTTGTTTTTGTCCATTTTCTCATGCGGTGCTCCCCCTGTGCTCTGCGTAACCTGCTCCACCTTCATGAGCGTCATGCAATTGCGACCATACTTCCTGTGTGAACGTCTTCCCCTCGGCCTCCCCAATGATTCGTCCGCGCTTCATGACCAATACGCGATTGCAGCTTTGCCGCAGCTCCGGCAGATCATCCGAGATCATCAGGACACCTAGTCCTTCCCTTGCCAGCTCCCGAATAACTTGATGAATATCTTCCTTTGAACCAATGTCGACGCCGACCGACGGTCCGTTCAGAATCAGAACCTTGGGTCCCGCAGCGAGCCATCTGGCCAGAACGACGCGCTGCTGATTGCCGCCGGAGAGCGTCTTCACCGGAGAGAGCGGCGAATGCGCGACAATACCCAGCTTTTCAATCCAGCTCCGAACGGTCGACTTCACCTTGCGCCTGTCGATCATGCCCCATTTGTCCTTCTGCTTGTCGATAACGCTGACAACCATGTTGCGCTCAATCGATTGCTCCAGGAATAGCCCCTCTGTAAGCCGATCCTCCGGTACATAGGCGATTCCGTGTTCCTCGGCGTCCTGAACCGACCGGATGCTTACAGGCTCGCCGTCGCGGCAGATCTCTCCCGAGGTCGCCGGAGTCAGACCAAACAGCGCTTCCGCCAGCTCTGTCCTGCCGGAACCAAGCAATCCGGTTAATCCGACGATTTCGCCGGGATGAATGCTGATCGATATATGATCAAAGCAGCCCTTTAACGACAAGTTGTCTGTTTTGAGCAGCGGCGTGCCTGATTGCTTTCCGACCTCATAATAGCTTTCGTCAATTTGTCGGCCAGTCATATAATAGACCAGCTTCTCGCGGTTCAATTGATCCGCGCGTTCGGAGATGACGTTTTTTCCATTACGCATAATCGTAATCCGCTCCGAGAGCTCAAACACTTCTTCCAGCTTGTGGCTTACGAACAAAATCGAAATACCGTCTCGCTTCAGTCCTTCAATGACACGAAATAAAGCGCGTACTTCCTTCTGAGTAAGCGCAGTAGTCGGTTCATCCATCACGATCAGCTTAGCTTCATTCATTAGCGCTCGCGAGATCGCAATCAACTGCTTGTCGGCTACCGACAAGTGCTCCACCTTCGCGTTCAGATCCAGGTCGACGCCAACCTTATCCAGAGCTTGCCTCGCCGTTTGACGCATCTTGCCCCAGTTAATCCATTTCTTCCTTGCGGCAAGCTCGCCATTCAGCGCTATATTCTCGGCAACCGTCAAGTTGGGAAAGATAGAGAAATCCTGATAGATGACTTGAATTCCGGCATTAATCGCTTCAATCGGGTTCAGCTGACTGCGCAGTTCTCCATCGATTCTTATCTCGCCATGGTCCGGCGCATGAACGCCGGACATGACTTTGATCAGAGTGGATTTCCCGCAGCCGTTTTCCCCAGCCAAACAGTGGACTTCGCCATAATCGATCCGTAGCGATACATCCTTCAAAGCATGGACGCCAGCGAACGATTTGTTGATATGGTTCAGTTCGATCAGGGTTTTAGGCATGTTCGGGTCACCCTCTCCTAGAAATCGTAATCGGTTACATTTTCTTTCGTAACGCCCACCCATGCAGCGCCGTACAAATATTTGCCGTCCTTCACAATCAGCTTCTCATAACCAGGTACGCCGAGATCGAAGCCTTCTTTAATCTCGTCTGCTTTGCCTTCCAGCACCTTTACAGCTAGGGAGTTCATCGCTTTCGCCGCTTCGGCCGGGTCCCAGAATCCGATCATCGACATGGCGCCGCTCTCCAGATACTTCTGCGATACGGACGGTACGCTTGTGCCGACCACATTCACCTTGCCGATCAAGCCGGACTCTTCAATCGCCAGCGCCGCGCCTGCCGCATCGTTGCCGGATGCGCCTTGGAAGCCTTTCAGATTAGGGAACGCCTTGAACGTCTCGCGCAGCTTCTCGCTCGCAATCTTCTGGTCATCGTTCGTCTCCAACTGGCGGGCAACCGCTTTCATATTCGGGTATTTTTCCTGTTGACGGTTATAGGCTCCTTCTTCCCACTGCATGTGGGATTTGGTCGTCAAGCTGCCCACAGTCGTCATATACTCCCCTTCCTCGCCCATTGCCTTTGCGAGGTTATCCATCAGGAATGCACCGTATTCCAGATTGTCGAACGCTTCAATATTGAAGTCCGTATTCACCATGCCGTCCGCTTCATGCGTAATGACGACAATGCCCTTATCGCGGGCTTTCTTCAGCACGGGCTCAAGCGCTTCTGCGGAGAACGGCACAACCGTAATCGCATCCACCTTCTGGGCAATCAAGTCTTCGATAATTTGCACTTGGAGAGCCGCATCCGCTTTCTGAGGGCCTTGCATGAACGTGTCATGTCCCGTCGTCTTGCCGAATTCCTTTACGCCTTCTTCCATCCGGTCGAACCAGGCTACGCCGGTCAGTTTAACAACGGTGGCAATTTTGTACTTCTTGCCGTCTTTGCCGCCATTGCCCGTCCCACCGCTTTCATTGTTGCTTTCCGAATTGCTTCCGCCGCAAGCGGTGAGGATCATCATGCAAAAGATAAGTAACATAGCAACTGCAGACATCGAACGTTTCTTGACCATTGATTGCTTCCCCCTAAAGATGATTTTAAATTTATGTCAAAACGCTCAGCAGCGGAGTTACCGCTGCCTGAACGCCTTCACATCATCCATAAAAGCTTTCACTCTAGCCTGGTCCACATGATTTTCGAATTTTCCGTCTATTTTGAAGGCAGTTCCGACTACAGCACCGTCGGCAATAGACAATTGCTCTACCAGATTTTCACGGCGAACGCCAGTATTAGCCAGGACGACCGTGTTCGGAACCGAATCTTTTACTTTCTTCAACATTTGCGAGTCCGTCTGTGCCCCGGCAGTCAGACCAGATACGCATAACGCATCGGGGCGGTTGTTGAATACAGTAGATTTGGCGACGCTCTCGATGTCGCGGTCCGCGACGTACTTGGCTGCCTCAGGCACGATGTTGAACAGCAGCTTGACGTTGCCAGCGCCGATGCGCTGCTGGTGGCGTACCGTCTCGCCTACGTTCGTGTTCCAGAGACCGAAGTCGCTGGCGTATACGCCGGTAAAGATTTCACGGATGAACAAAGCACCGGTCGCCGCTGCCAGATCAAGCGATTTTTTTGCGTCCCAAAGGACATTGACACCGAAAGGAATTTGAATATCCGACTTTAATTCGCCAACAATGCGGGCCATTGCCGCTACCGTCTCCGTCTTCACTTCTGTCAGGTACGGCAGGCTGAATTCATTGGAGAACATCACAGCGTCCACCCCGCCGTCCTGCAGCGACTTCAAGTCTTTTCTAGCCATCTCTACGACGTAGTCCATCCCTTTTTCGCTATTGAAGTAAGGATCTCCGGGCAATGCCATCAAGTGGCACATTGCAATAACCGCTTTCTCCGTACCAAGTACATCCTTCAACCATGTCATATCGTTCATCCTCCCCAGAATGTGTCTATCTCATCTCGTTGATTGATTTCCTGCTATTAGAGCTTGATTAGAGCTTGCCGACTGCCTTATCCCCGGCTAAAGTCCACGCTGCCGTCAAAAGTATGCACCAATTGCTCCAGCAGCTCGATCAGCTTGCTCACATCGTCCAGATCGACGGATTCCACCGGCGCATGCGTATAACGCGCAGGATAGCCCAGATCGACTATTGGCAAGCCGTCATTCTCTAATTGGCTGAACGAAGCATCCGTCAAGATGCCCATAAATACGGCAGGCTGAAGCGGAATATGGCGGCTAGCGGCTGCTTGCTTAATGTGCTTGACCAGCTTCGGATTCGGAATCAAGCCGCCAAGCGTCCCTCTTCCATGGAACGTATACATCCCGATGCTTGGGCCGCCGCCAAGCGCAATGTCGCCCTTCGATTTCAAATCCGGTGTGTCCGTTGCAATTGTAATGTCAAGCGTAATCGCCAGATGCGGATTAATGCGGCGTACAGCAGGCAGTACTCCCCGCAGATTGAATTCCTCCTGGACCGAAAATACGAGGTATAGCTCGCATGGAAGATCCCTGCCTTTCACCCGGTCTGCGAGTTCCAGCAAAGCGAGACAACCCACGCGGTTATCGAGCGCGTTGGAAAACACACGCGAACCGTTATCAAAATATTGCCGTGCGTACATGATGGGCATGCCGACTTCGAAACCGGCTTCTTCTGCTTCCTCCCGTGACCGGAACCCGAAGTCTGCGAATACTTCGTTCACCGGAAGCACGCGATACTTCTCCTCTGAAGGTGTCACATGATGCGCTTTTGTTCCAATGATGCCGTTCCACGACTTCCCGCTCGCCTCGGCCATGACCGTCTGACCTGCCAGGCTTTTCTCAGGAATGCCGCCAAGTCTTTCTACGCGAAGAAACCCGCTGTCCTCGATTTTGTTTACAACCAGCCCGAGCTCATCCATATGGGCAAAGATCATCACGCGGTATGGTTCTCGGCCTTCGATCTTGTTCATTTGTACGGTCACATTGCCAAGTGCATCGACCTGAATGTCTTCCCCTGTTGTTTTCAATTGTTCCGTCACATATCGGATGACTGGATCTTCATAACCAGATACTGCCGCAAGCGAGGTTAATTCCTGCAGTCGCTTCTTCATGTGCTCCATCTGCTGTTTCATTCGCTAGCCTCCCAAGCCGAACTGTCTGTTTTCTGTGTTTCGTTACAAGTCTTTCATCAGATCCTTCGTACGCTCGTACAAGCGATGATAGATGGCATAATGCCTTTCATACACTTCCCGGTCATTAACCCCCGGCTCAATATGGCGAATAATGTTCACCCATTCGTCTATTTCCTCAAGGTTATCGTGCCAACCCAGTGCCATTCCACAAATGTAAGCGTTTCCATAAGCGGCACCAACCGTAATCTCAGGAATCGCTTGACGCACCTGACAGATATCGCTGACACTTTGCAGCCATAACTCATTTTTGACGCCTCCGCCTACGGAGACGATTCGCTTAACTGATGCGCCAAGCTCTTGCATAACATCGAGATTATGGCGTATCGAAAACGAGATGCCCTCGAGCAGCGAGCGGTACATATCTGCCGTCGTATGATTCAGAGATAAGCCGAACATCATGCCCTTGGCCGAGGCGTCGTGGACCGGCGTGCGTTCCCCGCTGAAGAACGGCAGCGTGATCAGTCCGTTCGACCCAGGCGGACTTAGACCGGCCTGTTCGGACATATAGGTATATGCCTGTTGGACCGACCAGTTAGACGCTTCCCCGCTTCCCATGTCTCGTCCGAGACATTGGTCGACGAACCACCGGGTAAGAGAGCCAGCCGTTGCCGTGCCGCCTGTCAGCGTATTCGCGCCCGGCACAATATGCACATTCGGCCATAGCTCCTTGGTTTTCATAATGCGATCAGTAGTCAGGATGAAAAAAGTGGAGCTGCCGTACATCATCATCAGATCGCCTTGATGAATGGCGCCAATGCTGATCGCCTCCGACATAGCATCCGCCGTACCGGCAATCACTCTTGTACCCGGCGCCAATCCCGTCTGTTCTGCCGCTTGCCTTGTCACCGTACCTACAATATCCGTGCTCCAAGTCAATGCCGGAAGCTTATCGGCCTCTGTCATATGGGAGACGGATTCGTCATTCCACTCCAGCGTATGAATGTCAAACAACGGCGCGTAATTGACAGCCGTATAGCGGTCGATCACGCATTGTCCCGTTAATTTGTAGACCAGATAACCCGAACCGCATAGGAACTTGTAAGTCTTTTCGTAGACCTCAGGCTCATGATGCTTGATCCACTTCATCTTCGGCCCCGCTGCCTGGGATGACAAAGACTGGCCTCCGATTTCGAATACCCGCTCTTCCCCGATTGCTTCATTCAATGCCGCAATTTCACGTTCCGCCCGGGTATCGACACCGTACAGAATCGCTTTGCGAAGCGGAGTCCCGTCTCTGTCGATAGGCAGCACTGCTGGAGCGATCGAGCTGACGCCTACAGCCTCGATCTCATCCGCCGAGATGCCGTAATTCATTCGCGCCATATGGATCAACGACTTTGACAATTGCTTGAAGTCATGCCACCATGTCGCTTCCGCGTCATGCTCCGCCCAGCCGCGATGCGGGATTTCCAGCTTATGCGGCACGGCGCTTTGCGCCACGAGCTTGCCATTGCGATCCACCAGCACGCCTTTGGATTCGTATGTTCCAATATCAATGCCGAGTACGTATGACATGCGATGTCCCCCCTCAGTCGGCGTCACGAATCCTTCCTCTACCTACAGCTATACAAAAGTAATCTTTCCTTGGAAACCGAGGTCCAATACCGGTTGCCCGTTTTCCTCATCGCTTCGGTTCGTAATAATTTCACTTAATTGGTCAAATTCGCATACTTTCAATAGAGAGGACGCACCTACCTTTGTACGGTCCACCAGCGCAATCACTTCCTTGGACTGGGCGATAAAGGCTTGCTTCACTTCCGCTTCCTCTACGCTGTAGTCCGTTAAGCCGCGCTCCTTGTTCACTGCGGCAAGGCCTAAATAATAACGATCGAAGTTGAATTTTTTGATGGTTTCAATCGCAACGCTTCCTACCATAGACATTTCATTAAATCGGATAAGCCCGCCTATCATGTAGACTTGGAGATTGCTCTTGGACAAGATGGATGCCACTTGGAAGGATGAAGTAAATACAGTGATGCCTCTCCTCTTGACGAGCGCTTTCGCAAGCTCGGCCGTCGTCGTGCCTACATCCAGCGCGATAACCTCCCCTTCGCGTATTTGGTCAGCCGCATATTGGCCAATCTTTCGCTTCAGGTCATGGTTCTTCTTCTCCCGCTGGACGAACAACGGCTCTGCCCCCTGATCAGGTAGCGCAGCCCCGCCTCTCCGCCTTGAGATGACGCCTTTCTTCTCCATTGCGACCAGATCGCGCCGCACCGTCACTTCGGATACGTCGAGATGTTCAGCTAGCTCTTCAATGGTAAGCGGCGAATTCTCATGCAATAAGCTGATGATTTCCTTCTCTCTTTCAGTTGACATTCCAATCAATCTCCTTATTTGTATATTATCACATCAGTCAAATTCAAATCAATAATTATCATAAATTGATCAATATAAATCTTACAATGATCATAAACAACTATTCGTGAAAAGTAAACCCTTTCATTGCTGCTTCAACGATATATTCCTCTTAAAGCGACAATTTCAGGTCTATTCTCCCTTTTATGAACACCGGATTCGTTGTTTTTCCCTACATTTAAAAGAAATAAACAGGAGCTTGTCGATCATAATAGATCTACTCCCCCTTTATGCAATAAAAAGAATGATCATATTGTTTATCAATTTGATCATTCTTATAAGTTTTGATCATTCAATTTGAGCAATAGCGCATATGCATTAACCCGATACCTTTTCCAGCCAAATATCCTTGAAGTCGATCCAGCCCAGCGAGTTTACACCGATGCCTTTAATATGCGGATTGTAGAACATTTGATATTTCTTGTGAAGCAAGAAAAGTACATGCGTCTCATCACGAAGCTTATTCTCAATATCCTTGAGCTCCCTCCAACGCTTATCCGTCTCCTTGCATGCCAGCGCTTTATCAATCTTCGCCTCTACCCACTGCAGCAGCTCCGGGTCCAGATGCTCGCGCAGGAAGTTCCCCGTCTGCTCGAACAGCTCGATCATGCATACCTCATCCTCGGCAAATACGACGCAATACAGCAGACAATCCGCGTCTTGCAGCACCTTCTGCTCACGGATGCTGAGCCAGTTCGCCCAGTGGACCTCCACCGCAATACCGTGCTTGGTCAGCTCTTGCTGCAACCAGCGCGCATCCTTCTCATGGATGCTGTAGGTCGCAATCTTGATGGGTTCTCCCTGATAGCCCGATTGCCGGAGCAGTTCCAGAGCCAACTCTACATTCTGGCAAGTGGCCCCTTTATAGGACGCTTCACCTGGATAGAAGCCGCTGGCGGGATGCATCCGATCTTCTCCAAGCTCGGTAACCATCCGGTAACGATCGATCAAGAGATCGACCGCCTTGCGGAAATACGGCGATTGTTGGGGTCCGCTCTTGCAGCAATTCCAAGTGAGCAGACTGCAGCCGTTGGAGACGCTCTCGACCTTCATCCAGCCTTGCGCCGGCATTAAATCCTTAGAGTCATGATCAATCAGCAGTTGATCCCAGTTTTTTGCGAAAGCCGCCGTATCCTCCGGCATAATGACGATAATGACCCCGTCCAGATGCGCCCTGCCCTGGAAGTAATGCGGGTTGGCCTCCATAATGAAGCGATCTGCTGTCCACTCGACGAAGCGGAACGGTCCCGTCCCGACCGGACGCTGCCAAAACTGTTCATTCTGTTCGACCAGATCATGCGGCACAATAGACATGCCCGGCGAGCACAAGTAACGGAGCAACAGCCAATTAGGTTTTTCCAGCTTCACCGTCACTGTACGAGGCCCTCGCTTTATAATCTCGGTAATCGATCTGACAAACCAGCCTGACGCGGCGCTGCCTCGCAGCCGTTCAAGAGAATAGATGACATCCTCTGCCTCCAGATCGCGTCCATGATGGAACGCGATGCCTTTCCGCAGATGGAAGGTCCACTCCTTGCCCTCCTCGTCATGCTCCCACGCATGTGCAAGTGAAGGGATGATCTTCTCGGTCTCGCGGTCATACTTGACCAGGCAATCGAATAGCTGCTTAACCATATGCGCGCTAAAAGCAAAATACAAATCCTTCGGATCCAGGGTCAGAATCGGACGATAGACCGGCAGCCGAAGTAAATCCGCCTCCAGATCATCGATCAGCTCCGTTCTGTATCCGAAGTGGCTGTTCATCCATTCCACGAATTGATGCCGCACTCCCGTACCTTCCCCATAACGGTCAATCAACTCGAACGCTTGCTTGTACTCGCCCTTTGACGCATAGAATTGAGCCAGCTCCAGCAGCTTCTTCTCCTTCGGATAGAGAAAGGTTACCTTGGAGCGGTTCCCGCGTCCGCGGCCCGCTTGCCAATGAATGAACCCTTCCTCCTCCAGCTTGCGGACGATAAACTTTACATTGCGCTGCGTACAATACAGCGCTTCAGCAAGGCTCTCCAGTGATACTTCGATCGGCTTGCCCGAGCCGACTGAATCTGCCACCTTGCTATACATCATCAAATACCGTTCTTCGCTAATCATGAGGATGCCCTCCTCCGCCAGAGGCCTTAGTATGTAAAAGGGGAAATAATCACCTACGATTATACACTTTTTCTACCCCTTTTGCGAGTGCATAATGAGAATCATAAACAGGAGAACAGGAGTGGTGACGATGCTGTGGCATGATTATGTTCCAGGTCAACTATGGAAGGACCGCGTAGCGGAGCAGGAGAGGAAAGCGAAGCTGGAAGCGATTGAGGCGGAACACAAGAAGCAGGATACGAGCTTGGGCAAAAAGGACGCCTCGAAGCCGGCCAACACTTTTCTAAAACGGATTGGCTTCATATAATAGAAATGGAAGAGTAGAGAAGACCAAGAGCAAAGGAGCCGTACGCATGCATACATCGCCATCGATTCAATTGCTGTCCCAGCTCACTCCCGAACATATTGCCGGACTGTCGGGCATGATGCAAGACGTCGTAGAAGACGGTGCCTCCATCGGATTCCTCCCTCCCCTATCACGTGAAGAAGCTGAGCAATACTGGCGGAGCGTTCCTGAACCCGGTGTATTCTTATGGGCAGCTGTCTGGAACGGCAGAATAGTCGGAACGGTTCAACTGCAGCTTGCCATGAAGAAGAACGCTGCGCATCGGGCAGAGATCGCCAAGCTGATGGTCCATCCTTCCGCGCGGAGGCACGGCATCGCACGGTCGCTGATGCATACGGCTCACGAGCAAGCAAAGCAGGAAAGCAGAAGCTTGCTCCTCTTGGATACGAGAGCGGGCGATCCCTCCAATGAACTGTACAAAACGCTTGGCTATACGGAAGCTGGACGTATCCCCGGATTCGCCCGCTCGTCCGAAGGCGGATTCGATGCGACGATCATCTATTATTTGAATCTTTGAGTCGGAACAAGGACTTGATCGACATATCAAGCTGTTGCCATGCATAACCCTCCACCCCAAGCTCATCCTAAACGGATGGAGGTGAAAAGCATGTCTGGAAGAAACAACAAGCCCGACAATGACGGCCCTGCCGCAAGCCCGTCAAGACTAGACCAATTTGGCGACAAACTGGCTGACGACACCAAGGCGTCTCCAAAGCAGATCCACAATAACGAGAAGCCTGCTAATTAACAGGTAACGAAAAAAAGGAGTGCCGTTCAGCGTAAGGCTGCGGCACTCCTTTTATATCTTTCATTCATGGCTTATCCGAAGAAATAGCTGATGTAGATCATCACGAGCAAGCCGGCAATAAAGGAATAGGTGGCCGGTCTTTCATACCCGTGGCTGTGCGATTCCGGAATTAGCTCCTTGTAGACGATGAAGAGCATCGCCCCGGAAGCAAAGGCCAGTCCGTAGCCGATAAGCGCTTCGACGTAGCTGGCGGCAAAGTACCCGACAATAGCGGATACAACCTCCACGAGACCTGTCAGCGTCACAATCAACATCAGTTTAAGCTTGCTGACTCTGGACTGCGTAAGAAAGATGGCCAGCACCAATCCCTCGGGCATGTTCTGCGCGCCAATGGCAATTGCGACCATTGGTCCCAAGCCTTCATTGGAGCTGGCATAGCTGAATCCGGTACTGAGTCCTTCTGGGATGTTATGAATAAATAACGCGATAATGACAAGCAGCGATTTGGAGTCAAAGGAGCTGATTCCTCTTTTCTGCTCGATATCGATATGTGGAATATTTTTTTCCAGCAGGTCAAGCACAACCACCCCGATAATCAATCCGATCGTAAGCGGTATTAATCCCGATTCATTCAATGCCTGCGGCAGCAGTCCGAATGTGGAAGCAGATACCATAATCCCGGCTGTGAAGGCGATCAAAATGTCCTTCCATCTCTCTGACAACGAGCGGACGAATAAGAGAGGCACGGCGCCGAGCACCGTGGCCATTGCAGAGATAAAGCTGCCTAGAAGCGCTGCTGTCATGATGTATGGCTCCTTATCGATGTAATTGCTTCAGAAAGCATAGGTCGCGTTCATGGATGAAACGTCCTTCATAGGTGGCGGGCTCATGCTTCTCCAGAAGCTGGATGGCGTCCTTCAAGGAACGCCAGCTAATCGTAGCGCCTGCCTCTTCGTTCGCAGGATTGTCTTCTTCTTGTTCATGGTCACGAATTTGGCCGATATAGCCGTAAGAGAATTGCAGCAGCTCCCGTTCATCCTGATACTCGATTACGAGGCCAATGTCATCTGTCAGCTCGATCTCCGATCCCAACTCTACTCTGGCTTCCCGCTGCATCGCCATCTGCAGGGTCTCCGACGCTTCGATGCCGCCGCCGGGCAGTTTATAATAGTTCCCGTCTTTCCTATGTAACAAAGCAACCTCATAGCGGGTGTTAAAAATAATGCCTCTGACGGCTCGGCGCATCCAGAAGTTGCCGCCATGCCTGCGCGAGGTGGCATCGCGCCCGCTAAGACCCAGATCACGTTCATAGATTTCCCGCAGTAGCTCCATCCCATACAGTTCCTTCCTGTTGATCTCTATCCTATGCAAGGATTAACGCTTCATGCCATCCGCCACCATACTCAGAAAGTACGGCAAATGCTCTGGATGGCAAGCTATCAGACAGGGCTGATCGGCTGCTCCTGAGAACGGATTGCCCCCGAAGTCAACGACGGCAGCCCCTGCCTCCATCGCAAGCAGAATGCCGGAATACAAATCCTCGCCTTCCGAATGATAGACCATAATGGCATCGAGATCGCCTCGTGCCAGCATGCTCCATTGCAGAGTCGGTGCCCACAGGCGCATCATTCGTTTCGTATGTACATCGATATAATGCCGAAGCTGCACAGCCTCATCGCGCTGCTGGACCGCATGGCCCTGAATCCACCCGACTCTCGCCTTGACGAACGCCCGTGCCGGATTCATAGACACCGGACGTTGATTGCAATTTGCCCCTACGCCAACGATTGCTGTGTACAATCGATCGGTTATCGGCTCATAGATGACGGACAGCACCGGCTCGCGCCGCCGCATTAGCGTGATCGAGATCCCGAATAAAGGCAGTCCCACCGCAAAATTGTTCGTGCCGTCAAGCGGATCGACGAGCCATTGCCACTCGCTCTGCTTACCGTCATCGCCCGCTTCTTCCGACCGGATGGCATGGTCCGGGAATACACTGTGAAGCTTTGCCAGAATAATAGCCTCCGCCTCATGATCGACCTCCGTCACCAGATCGCCGTGCTCGTCTTTCTCCTCTATTCGGATGATTGAACCAAATCGTTCCTTCATATATCTTCCTGCCTCGTAAGCGGCTGCAACCGCCACTTCTTTGGCTATGTTTATCATCATTCGCCCTGCTCCTTCTTCTCTGAATAAAAGTGCAGCCGATTGCCGAACGGATCCGTGACTTGAACCGCATTCCATTCCTCGGAGAAACCCGGACGCGCATAACTGTATTGCTTGGCTAATAAGTGCTCTTGCCATGCCTTTGCATTCTCTACTTCTATTCGTATTGCCGATCCAGGCGTACAATCGCCGTGATGCTCTGACAGATGCAGCACGCAGCCGCCCTTGGACACTTGAGCATATAAGGGGAAATCAGCTTCATAACGATGCTCCCAATCCAAGCTGAATTCCAGAAAAGAGAGATAAAATTCCTTCGCTTTGCGTTCGTCAAAAATGCGAAGAATCGGTATAGTACCTTTAAATTCCATTAGCGGCTCCTATCTAACGGCAATGCCGATTGGGCTGTATTCTATATGCTTCCACGATTATACATCTTCTTGAGCAATCAAGAAAGAACCAATCAAACGCAACGAACCCCTCCGGAGCTGCAAGGCTCCGAAGGGGTTTTCATTTGCTTGAACTAGATCGCCTAAGCGTTTGCGCAGCTCAACCAGGTTAGCGATAGGTTAACCCGATTCCAGATACCGAACGCTTTCTCCTCCATGACCGAATTGATTTTGAAGCCGATCGTGAACATGGCCAGAAATAGCGTAAATCCAAAAAACAGCTGAATGCTCATATCGTTGCCGGCAAGTCCTGCCGTCCGGACGGACTGCATTCGCATGCAGCGGAGTGAGGAAGCGGAGCTGCGGTTGCGACACGCGCAGAGCGCGGGAGGCGGGCAAACGTCGGCATCAGCGCACAAGCCCCATGCCCAGCGCACAGATCCGCCATGGCATATCCTGCAAAGGCTCCCCATGTCCGAACATAGCCAGTCCCCATACCGCTAGCAGCATGGCAAGCCAAATCCAATTGGATCTCATCCATGCCCACCTCCCTATGTGCACAAAATAAGAAACGACCGACATACATGCTGCCGGTCGTATTGATTCGTTATAGGCATCAGGATTGCTGTCGCCCTCTGCTGAACGCGACAACTTCCTCATACGGCAGTTTCCCTCCGAATATATCAAGCGCGCTGCCGATCGTCAAATCCAACTTGCCTCCGGAGAGCGCTAAGAACCGCTCCATATCAGCAATGGATCGGGCTCCGCCCGCATAGGTTGTCGGAATTGCAACCCATTGCGCCAAATCACGGACTAGCGACTCCTGAATGCCGCTCTGCTTGCCCTCGACATCCACCGCATGAATCAAATATTCGTCGCAATAGCCTTCCAGTTCCCGGATATTCGCTTCGTTCACTTCAAAGTCGCTGAATTGCTTCCATTGATTCGTGACGACGAACCACTTGCCGTCCTTCTCCTTGCAGCTTAGGTCAATGACCAGCCGCTCTTTGCCGACTTCGGAAACCATTCGGCGGAGATGATCCTCGTTCAATTGTCCATCGCGGAAGATATAGGAGGTCACAATGACATGCGAACCGCCTTGCTCCAGATAGGATGCCGCATTGTCGGCCGTAATGCCGCCGCCGATCTGCAAGCCTCCAGGATAACGGGCCATCGCTTGCTCTGCCGCCGCTTCGTTGCCGGGTCCTAACATGATAACATGTCCTCCCGTTAATTCGTCCTTCTTGAACAAGTCGGCATAATAACCGGAGTCATGCGCGGAAACGAAATTTTCAATGATGGCGTCGTTAAGCGTCTCGCCTACGATCTGCTTCACTTTGCCAGCGTGAAGGTCGATACAGGGTCTGAATTTCAACGTCGTTCCTCTATTCTTCTAGTATGATATAAGCAACAGCTTGTCTCAGCTTCTTCTATTCTGACATAGAGTACCGCATCATCGCAATAAATAGTTCCGCCATCCGGTTAAGCATATTGAATGACCCCGCCATGGAAGGACAGGCTGAAGATCGTTTTCTCTTGCTGCAGAATTCGCTCTTCTCCGCTGAATCGGCTGATATCGCCGCTCCAATTACATTGATATTCAAACCGCGTATCGCTCCTATTCGCGGGTCCGCGGAATGGAGCCGTCTCGTCCACTTCCCTTAAGCACGCATTCAGAAATGCCGGAAATCCCGGCACAGGATCATGGGTATAGCCAAAATAGTTCATCGACCACTTGGCCTCCCCGTTACGCCAAACCATCTCCTGGCCCGGACGGCTTCTCCAGGGCATTGCCGCTGGAAGCATACGCGCTGCGTTTTGCTTCCACAATAAAAAGAATCAGTTCCTGTTCATGCGCCATCTTCCGCACCTCACAATAGGTATCCAATCACGTTCATCTAAATCCAATTGTGATCGGTCATATAACCCCTTACGGCGTTTGTAATCTCAAGCAGCAGTTGCCGCTGCCGCTTCAACAGCATTCGATCCTGATGAGCACCAAGCAGGAAGTCCAGCTCATGGATGAGCGGCTCCGGGCAAAAGGCAAGCTCCGATAGCTGCTTCCCGATCTTCTTATCGCCTTTAAAATAAACTTCATTGGCCGCCAGCAACACTTGGAGCAGCGAATGGAAGGTTTGCTGCGCAATGCCCGACGCATAGACAAAGTCCCCGCGCTCAATCGCGCTAAGATAGTGAAAGTTGTCCAGCCAAAACGTCGATTTCCACCAAAATTGCTGGATGATGGCTTTCTTAAGCTTCTCAGGATAGACGCTCACATGCCCCTTCCAATTCGTCAATAGCCCCACTTCATCTATCAGCGGCTGTACGAAGCTCACTTCTGACAAACAAATGTAATTATAATAGCCGCTCAGCGTCCAGAAGGTTGGTTCCACAAAAATTTTGCCATCAAGGCACTCCCGAATCGCCTGCTCGTATACGGCGATGGATTTTACGCTTGTCTCGACTTTCATTCCGCTGTAATAGAAATCCGCACAGCCGCCCCATAACGTGCCTTCGATATGCTCGTCGATATGACAGGACTGATCCGCATCGGCAATGGCTGACAGAATCGACCGGCGCTCCTCCAACGGCTTAACCCCGTCCGTATAGACATAGAAGTCAAGATCGGAGTGCTCATCCATATACCCTTTGGCATAGGATCCGCCCAAAGCAATCGCATAGCGTCCTGTCAGCATTCCCTGTAGTACAGGTATAATCTCTTCAATCCGTTGAGCCACATTTATATGTTCACGCATTTCGCTTAACCCCGCTAATCATGGATTGGATGCATCATCAATCGATCATTCAGCAACAATACAATCGGAATCACGACAACAAGCTCGCCATTTTGTTTCCCGGTCATGCAGCATCCCCCCCTTGCACAAAGAAACGATGCTATAATTATACATTTTTACATCATGAAAGGAATAGTAGATAATCTATCAATTCTTATCATTTTCAGATGTTTATGAGGCGCGTTCCCACATTGTCGCATCCTTCAATTGATAATCCGAATATACCGTTTCGTCCGACAATTCGTAGACGCGCAAGCTTCATTTCCTCCGGGAACGACTGCTGAGGATGGACGGAGGATGAACTAGGTGTAGGGGAAACTGGGGAAGCTGACGGAGCCTGTCCGATTTTCTTTACCTTTCGCGCTCCTGCCTGGCTTGGATAGGAATTATTGACTCCTCCGTTAATCCAGTACTGAACACGGTCCCCGACTTTGTAGCGAGAGGAATAGGCATTCAGCCAGATCGCAGAACCTTCATAATCCGTGAGAATATCATTCCAAGACAAGCCGAGATAAGGTTCTGCCGAATAATCGAGTACGAGAATCTGCTTGCCGTCTGTGTGGAAGACGACACCTTCTCCATCGGGAGAAGATGACGCACAACCCGCCAGAGCGATCAAAATAATCATACAAAACCAGAACCGATTATTCATCCGTAATCATCCGCCTTTCTATCGGCAGCAGGCTGCAGCCTGCTAGTGTCCCTCATCGGGATACGGGCTCGAATCATAGCAATTCTTTAGGTGGAGTATCGGTAGAATGTGCAGGAAAGCCGGAAGTGCCCGATACGAATCGGGACAGCATCCGTTGTATCTCATGGTGCAAAGTGCACAGCTGGCAGAAGGATTGATGTGGGGTGAACGGATGCATGTCATGATCAGGAACTGCAACTTGATACGTCCTGCATGTATTATTTATTTCAGCGCCATGGGAACAAGATGCCGGAAGATCAGCTCTCTTGCCCATTTGGCGTCATTGCGCTTCGTGATTTTTTTTCGAATAACGATCGTGAGCCCGAGCGAGGGGATATTCATTAAATGCTGGCCGCCATGGCCGAATGCAAAGTAGCAATCGGCACATCCATTGAAGGACGCCGGAGAAATCCACCAATGATAGCCGTATCCGCCATAGATTGGCGGCTCATAATGAAGCAATCCGCGGTGATGAAGGGCAACAGATTCTTCGATCCATGCGGATGATACAATCTCCTTCCCGTTCCACCTTCCATTCTGTATATACATCAGTCCGATTTTGGCCAGATCATGCCCGTATAGGGATAATCCGGTGCCGCCTTCGCTGATCCCGTTTTTCTCTGACCAGCGTGCCGCCTCGAAGCCAAGCGGCTGGAATAGCCGCTCCTTCGCATATTGGACGGCCGGCTTCCCAGTTGCCATTGTCAGTATAGCGGACAGAAGATGCGATCCGCCGGAATTATAGGTGTACGCATGACCAGGTTCATGAATAACCGGTTTTGCGAGCGTATACGCAACAGGATCGGCCGATGCGCGCATCTCCTTGTAAGGCTTGTCGAAGTCCGGCCATTCAAAGCCCGGCGTCATTGTGAGCAAATGCTTAATCGTAATCTTCCGGCGTGACTGCTCATCCAGCAGCGAAACGTCCAAATAATCGCCGATCGGCTGATCCATGCTCCCAATCTCCCCCCGATCCTGCGCAATTCCAATCAACGCAGAGAGAACGCTTTTGGTACAGGAGTACAACGGGGCTAGTGAATCAGCGCCTCCGTCATGCCAGTCCTCCAGCAGTTCCCCGTTACGGTAGACGATTACGGACTTGATCCGCCATTCCTTCGCAAGCTGCTTGATATCATCATCCATTAACATTGCCATTGCGTCCTAACCTTTCTGCGCTAAGCGTCATGATGCGTGATTGCCGGCCTGGAGCGGTTCTTCCTGTGCCTGCTTCGGCGTAATGAAGGATAGCAGCAGGACCCCGACCGATAGCCATGCGACCCAGACGAAGATATGATGCAGACTGGTTTGCAATAATCCCGGATCGATATCATTAGCCGTTCCTGTATGCAGCATCAGGCCGAACACCGTAATGCCGATGGTCTGCCCCAGCGTACGGATGAAGTTATTGCTGGCGACCGCTGCGCCGCGCAGCTCCCTGCCGACAGCGGAAGTGACCGCAACCGTCAGCGCTGTCAGCGTCAGCCCAAAGCTGATGCCGGACAGGAAGGTATAGAAGACCAGCAGCCATATGGATGACGTGCTGCCTACCAGCGCAAAGCCCGCATTGCTTACTAACAAGAAGCATGCCGAGATCATACATAAGGTACGCAGTCCCGTCTTGGCTATCAAATTGCCTGCCAGAATCGAGCCGAGCGGCCAAGCGATTGATAATGGAATCATCAGAATGCCGGAATAGGTAGCCGTCTTGCCATATACGCCTTGGAACCATAACGGCAAATAGAAGATAACGGCTACGTTAATGACACAAAGCAGGAAGCTGATCAGATTCGCCATGGAGATTAGACGGCTTCGGAATAGCTGAAGCGGTATGATCGGCTCCGGCGAACGCTTTTCAATCCAGATAAAGAATGCAAGCAGCGCGGCGGACAGGCCAAATAGCGCCATCGTTCCCCAGCCCCCTTGAGAATCTCCACCCTCGCCCCGCAAGAGAGACATGGCATAGAGGAAGAAGAACATGCCCGCGCTGAATACAACGATGCCCGGGTAATCGATATGGCGCTTTTTCTTTTCGATCTTCTCTTTCATGAATAGAGAGAGCAAGACAAGAGCAACAACCCCGAAAGGCAAGTTCATGTAGAAGATCGCTCTCCAGGATACATAATCGACAAGAAGACCGCCTAAGAGCGGTCCTGAAATGCCGGCAATCCCCCAAATGCTGGACATCCAGCCTTGGACCTTCGCACGCTTCTCGAACGGGTACAGATCGCCGATAATCGTATAAGGAATCGTAGTTAATGCGCCTGCTCCTAGCCCTTGCAGCGCGCGAAACCAGATCAGTCCCGTCATGGATTGGGCAATACCGGACAGCATCGAGCCCGCCAGAAAGATAAGCGCGCCAATCATAAACATTCTCTTCCGGCCGTACAAGTCCGACAGTTTGCCGTAGATTGGCGTCGTAATAACGGTTGCCAACAAATAAATGGAGATGATCCAGCTATATTGCTGGACGCCTTGCAGTTCGCCTGTAATGCTGGGCATGGCTGTGCCGACGATTGTGCCTTCAATTGCAGCAAGAAAAGTCGCCACGAACAAGGCGACTGTAATTTTGGTGCGTGATGATTCTGTTACTTCTTCCTTCATTGGGTATAAGTCCTTTCGTTACGACACGCAGGTCGATGCCGCTTCCGAGCGCATGCCTCCCTTAGGAATCATACAGATGCCGAAGCATTGACGCATAATGTAGCTTTGACGCTGCGGCTCTTCCCTCTTCCAAAATTCCGGATCCTGGAATAACTCGGCGAGAACCCGCTTCGCGGCCTCACATGCGGCTGTCTCGTCGCCAAGCATCGATAAGCATATCGTATATGTAATGGATTCACAGCTTCGCAGTGCTGCTACTTTCTGCTGAAATTTCAACATTTTCCCCTTCGCTCCTTCATCCTGCACGTAAGCTAACCCTAATTATAGCGTTGCTTCGACAGGAAAAAGTTACGAAAAGGTTAAATTCGAACAGTTAAATCCGAAACGTTCAAATTTCGAGCGCGTATGTGATATATGAAATCAGTCCGATTTGTGGTACTCTTGTACATTAGATTCCCATACTCACGAAACTATAGGAGAATAGGAAGCGTGTCTCTAAAATGGCTTATGACTTATTGCTGTCTATTATCGAACAGGTTGGCTATGTAGCTCTGTTCCTTGTGCTCTGCCTCGGTCTGATCGGCTTGCCTATTCCGAACGAAGCCGTCGTTATGACTGGCGGCGCACTGTCCGCTGCTGGAGCTTTATCCCCAGCTCCCGCTTACTTCATGACTTTTCTTGGCATATGCTCAGCCATGACGTTCGGATACAGCATCGGCCGATTCTCGGGCGCTAAGCTGTCCAACTGGTTTCGTCGAAAAAAAAACATCTCGAAGTTCCTCGAGAAGTCGGAAGAACTCAGCGAGAAATACGGCGGCTATGCGCTTAGCATCAGTTTATGCTTTCCATTCTTGCGCCATGTAACCCCTTATGTCATGGGACTTAACCGAATGAGATTTATACGATTCATGCTGTTTGCGTACCCTTCGGCTTTTGTATGGACATTGATTTATTTTATCCTCGGCGCTTTTGTCGGGGACAAGGTTCAAGACCTCTCCAATGAAATCTCCTCATACGGCACTTGGATACTGGTTGTATTGTGTGTCGTCGCAGCAGGTTATATCGCATACCGTTACATCAAGAGCAAGAATAAGAAGAAATTTATTGATCATTCCGCTTAACGGCACTCCGCCGGACGAAGAAGCCCATGTCCAGAGACGAATTTCTCGGACATGGGCTTTCATCATTTTGGAGCCAGCTTATCCTTCGCGGCCTGCACCAACTGATCGAACAACTCGTCATTCTCTTCCAGCTCGTCCTCCACCTCTTCCAGCTGCTCTTCTTTACCGGATTGGTTCAAAAAGAAAAGTCCGTAGCCCCACTCCGTTCCACGCTTGCTATGCAATGTAATCTCATAATCATGCGTATGCCCTTCGACACTGAAGTGCACCCTCCCGACATAACCGCTTTCCTTGGAATATGTCATGGCCGCATCCATGATGTTCACCGTAATCATTTTATGGTCATCCTTTCCGATCTGGCTGTACAAGACGAATCTCGTCCATATCGTTAGTAGGATAGCATAGCCTACCTATAGGCGCAACCGGATTCATGACAAGCTGCGTCCAGTTGAACGCCTATGTCCATCCCTGCATACATTACAGTACGATAGCCGGTACTCTGGCTACGTTGCATGCTGGGAGGATGATCGCGTATGGTTATTCAGTTAGCAGCGGTTCACTGGGTTTATCTCTTATTTGTAGTGGCGATCATAGGGTTTATGATCATGCGCAGAGACACCACGCTTGTCTGCATCGCAGGCATTCTAGGTATCGGCATTCTGGCTACCACTTCAATTGAAGGCTCTATCAGCGGAATTTTTAACAGCTTTATCTATGCCATAAAGGAATTAATCGGTACGATTCTTATTATATCCATTATCGTCGCCATGAGCCGAATTCTAATCCGAACGGGCATTAATGAAGTGATGATCGCTCCGTTCGCAAAATTCATGAGAACGCCTACATTGGCTTTTTGGGGTATCGGTCTCATCATGATGGTTACATCGCTTTTCTTCTGGCCGTCGCCTGCGGTCGCTCTAATCGGAGCTGTCCTGCTTCCTGTTGCGCTTCGAGTAGGCCTGCCCGCGCTTGGAGCAGCTGTGGCCATGAATCTATTCGGTCACGGAATTGCGCTATCCGGCGATTACATTATCCAAGGCGCGCCCAATCTCACCGCCGCTGCGGCAGGCATACCCGTGAGCGAGGTAATGCAGGCCAGCATTCCGCTTGTAATCGTCATGGGGGTTGTCACGACGGTGACAGCCTTCTGGCTGATGAAGCGGGATATACGGTACGGGCGATGGAATGACGGTTTAATTGAGCCAGTGAATGACACGGGGAGCGGAACTGTCCAGCAGGATGATAGGGAGAACGATATGCTTTCTGTTGCTTCCAAACGAATATTGGCTATCATCATTCCCATTCTCTATGCGCTGAACGTCGCGGCGATGTTCGCCCTTAATCTGCAAGGCGGGGATGCTACCGCACTGATTGGCGGCACCTCCATCCTTATTATGCTTGTTATTACGATGATGACGCATCGCGGGAGAGGACTGGAGAAAGCAACTGGTTATTTGATTGATGGCTTCCTGTTCGGATTCCGTGTGTTCGGGCCTGTCATTCCGATTGCCGCTTTCTTCTACCTTGGTGATTCGGGCTTCTTCGCGATGTTCGGTGAGAAACTGCCTGAAGCCTCGAACGGCATCGTGAATGATCTGGGCGTTGCGCTTGCGCATGAAGTGCCGGTCAATGGCGTCATCGGCTCCATTACGTTAGCGGTTGTAGGCGCAGTGACAGGACTCGACGGTTCAGGCTTCTCCGGCATCTCCCTTGCCGGTTCCATCGCCCAATTGTTCGGCCATGCGATCGGCTCCGGTATCGCTACGCTAACGGCGCTTGGTCAAGTCGCCGCAATCTGGGTGGGCGGCGGCACAATTGTACCGTGGGCGCTCATTCCCGCCGCAGCGATCTGCGGAGTTAGCCCCTTCGAGCTGGCCAGGCGCAACTTGAAGCCGGTTGTCATTGGTCTAGTCGTCACAACCATTGTTGCCATGCTCCTTATATAATCCTGGATCGAACTTATCTTTAGGCTGACAGCATCTTCGCCTTACATGCTCGTCGGCCTTCTTTTCCTTCGATGACGTATGATGATAATTGCAGCAACCAGGATGACGGCAATACCAACCCACAGCACCCACCAAAGTGAGCTCGCAGTTCCTGGATGCTGTCCCGCCTGTGACTGCGGCGGCACGCTGCCTATGCCCAGCTCGGCCAAGTCCTGTCCGGCCGCGCTATGCAAGGCGGTTCGACTGCATAAGCTGACATCCAGCGATTCACCTGAATTTCTCGCATAGACGACATACCTGGAGCCCTCCTGAAATTCATAGCCGCAGCTCGCGCTGGACTGGGCAGAGGTTACCGCAATCGTCGGCGACACTTTTCCCTTCCATATCTCATGAACCTCGAAGGTCCATGTTACCGGATCAGCTGATGATTTGGAGAACAATCGCACTGGCTCCTTCTTAACCTTGACCGTGCCGTCAAACACGACATCATTGTTCTGCTTGGCTTCGTTGACGCTTCCTAGCAACGCACAGCTGCAAGCGCTTGCCCTCTCTGGTCCGATCGCGAAGCTCCCAAGCAACACTGCAATCAAGATACTTATCCATAAGAACTTCCCTGTTTTCATCCGTGTACCCTCCTCTTTCTCTATCCATCACGGTTTATTAGAGAGACGTTCGAACGTAGAAAAAAGTTTCAATAATTAAGATCATTTTCCTAAATCCACCCATACAAAAATCGGCCCGATGCGACATATTTGCCGCATCGAGCCTTCCTTTTGCTTCGGTGCAAATCAGGTCATGAGGGCCATATGAATCGCCAACGCCTCACCGGAGTGCACCTGTTCTTATTTATACTGGACTTGCTTCGCGTCTTCTGCAGGTATGGCTTTGCTTGGCCAAAAAGCGTGTTTTCCCAAAATGGCCGTAATGGCCGGTACAAGAAACGGCCTAACGATGAAGGTGTCCATTAAAACCCCGATCGCTGTAATGAGGCCGAATTGGACGAGTACCTGAATCGGCAAAGTTGCCAATACGGCGAATGTCGCTGCCAGTATCAAGCCGGCCGAGGTAATGACGCTGCCTGTCTCGCTTACGCCCTCCCGGATCGCTTGCAGCAGCGGCATCGTTTTTCGTTTCTGCCAGATGCTGGAGATCATAAAAATGTTATAGTCCTCGCCAAGCGCAATGAGGAATACGAAGGCATAGAGCGGAATCGCGCCTTGAATCGCGTCGAAACCCATTACATGATGAAGAATAAGCCAGCCGAGACCTAACGCCGCTACATAAGAGAGCAGGACGGTGCCAATGAGATACACCGTTGCAGTAACGGATCTAAGGTACAACAGCAGCAATACGGCGATAAGTCCGATCACAACCGGCATAATGACCCGGTTGTCCCGGTCGGTCAGCACCTTGGTATCATACTGCTCGGCAGTCTGTCCGCCGATCCATACCTGCTCTTGCGCTGCGGCAACGCCCGCATCGCTTAACGCCTGCTCCGCTGCGGCTCTAATATGGGGTATCGCGTCCATTGCGGCCTGCGAATATGGATTAATGTTCAATACAACACTGAACGACGAATATGCGGCATCGATCTCGCTCACTGTTGGATCTGCAACATGATCGACCTCGTTCAGTGCAGTCAGCTTGCCTGCAAGATCGGCCGTTTCTCCATCGCGTACCACTACAGTGACAGGAGCCAGCTCGCCTGGCGCATAATTATTTTGAATAACTGTGAAGCCTTCACGCGACGGCATATCTTCCGGGAAGGAAGAGAGCAAATCATACGTATATTTGATGCCGGTCGAGCTTGCAGCGAGAACGCCGAGTACCGCAATGCACGCAATCGTTACTGTCCAAGGCTTGCTTACAACGACCTTGCCTACTCTGTCGCTGATCGTTTTGCGTTTTGCCTTAACCTCATGAGCCTGCCCTTTCTTCGCTGCTCGTTCCTTCTCCATCTCCTCCGTACGTGGAATGAACGGATAGAAGGACTTCCTGCCAATGACCGACATCAACGCAGGAATTAACGTCAGGCTGGCAATCATCATGATTAGAATAGCAAGGCTGAACGGCACAGCAAAACGGTCATAAGCGCCATACTTCGCAATCAGCAGCGCCAACAAGGATAGCACAACCGTGAAGCCGCTCATGGCAATCGCACCCGAGGCTCCCTTGAATGCGCGTACCAGCGCCGCAGAACGGCTGCTCTCCTTGGTCAGTTCTTGCCTGAATCGAGTAATAAAGAACAGGCAATAGTCCGTACCCGCTCCGAACAACAGCACGGTCATGATCGCGATCGCCTGCGAATCCACCGTAATCCATCCTTCGCCAGCCATCCACCCGAGCAGCGGGCTTGTTACCGCGTAAGCGAATCCGACACCGACAAGCGGAATAATAGCAAGAATCGGTGAACGGTAGATGAGAAGAAGCAACACCAGCACCAGCAGCACCGTCGCCGCCATCAAGACAAAGTCGGCATTCTGGAACAGCTCCGTTGCGTCGATGGAGATGCCGACCGGACCGCTTATGCGCGCGCTAAGCTCGGTTGTCCCCTCAATCGGAACCAGGAATGGATCGGCTCCTGCGGCAGCCGTCGCCAATTCTTTGATCTTCTCCATATTTTCCTTCAGCAGCTCCGTCTCAGTCGCCTCTGCGAAAGCGACAGGCTGCACAAGCGTCGAGCCATCCTCTGAGGAGAATTGCTGTAAAGCCGTCAGCGGCATGAAGTGCAAGGGGATGAGCTCTCCTTGCGCTTCCAGCGGATTATCGGCCAGTTCCTTGGTCAATGCCTGGATCGATGCATAATCCGCATCGGTAAGACCGCCTTCGCGATGCCATACAATAAGTGCAGGCACGCCTGCGCCACTTGGGAAATATTGTTTGATCATCTCGTCCGCCAGGACAGACGGGCTATCAGCCTGCAAATTAGGCGCGTTGTTCTTCTCCATCTCTCCGACAGGCGGCAGCGCGATCGTCAAAATAGCCGCAGCTGCAACCCAGATCAAGATCGTGACCCACCTCGTGTATTTTCCCGCAAAAAAAGTTGCCAGCTTGTTGAACATTGCCTACTCCTCCGTTTCGTTCCTTCCAACTTAACGTTATAATAAAGTGACGTACTGAATTAATTATATATACCCGAAGGTTAATTAATCAACCTATCGTTTTGTATTTTTTTTGAATGGAGGATACGCATTTGCAACCCACACCGCCCAAGCGCAAACCAGGCCGTCCAAAAGCGACCAGCACCCCGCCAACGATGGGACAAATCTTGCGTACAGCTTCACAGCTGTTCATGGAACAGGGATTCGAGAACGTATCGCTCGAGAGCGTAGCGCAAGCCTGCGGCGTTACGAAAGCCAGCGTTTATTATTATTTCAGCAACAAAGCCGTTCTCTTCACAGAATGCCTTCTCTTCGTACTGAAGATCGCCCATGACCAGACCGCAATCATCGTGAACGGTCCCGGCACACTGAAGGAACGTCTGCTGGAGGTCGCAAGCCGCCATATGCGCAATGCCCATATCGATTTCGAGTCAATGATGAGAGAAGCATCTCCGGGACTTACCGATGAGCAAGTCGCCCGCATTCGCGATGGCGAACAAGCGCTTCACAGGCTGCTCTCAGGCGTATTCCAACGCGCAATGACCGAAGGCGAGATTGAGAACAATGACCCGATGCTCCTCTCTCACGTATTCACCGCGATGATGACTGTCCGCAACCGCAAGGAGATTGTGAACGATTTGCAAACTGTGGAACAAACCTCCTCCTTAATCGTACAATTGCTATGGGACGGTCTCGCGCCACGCCGGGAACCAAGCCCATGAGATGACGAACCGGAGGTACGACATGTTAAAAACCGCAATCGGTAGACTACGAGTAATTGGAATATTGGAAGGGCTGTCCTTCTTGATCCTGCTTTTCATCGCCATGCCGCTCAAATATTGGGCCGACTCCCCTGGAATGGTCGCAATTGTCGGCAGCTTGCACGGCCTTTTATTTGTTCTTTATATCTTGGCCGTCATTCACGTTACCTTAAAGCATCGCTGGTCATTCTGGAAGTTTGCGGCCGCTTGCGCCGCTTCCGTATTGCCGTTTGGTCCATTTGTCGTTGACCGCAAGCTGCTGCGAGACTAGCCCGCAGATCATAAAGGCATCCGCATGCTCCCCCGTGGGAGCTGCGGATGCCTTTTGTTGCATTTCTCTGCCGGGACCATAAGAGCAAGAATGAGGACGAAACACTCCCCTTTGCCCTGATAAGATGGTATCGTATTGATGCGAGATACTAAGAAAAATTAATGGCTAGTCATCAACGGAAACAGGAGGACAAGACATGGCCCCGTTATCCTTCGAAGAAATGTGGTCGCGCATAATAGCATGCGACAGCAACTATGACGGTTTATTTTATACCGCCGTGAAAACAACCAGAATCTACTGCCGCCCTTCTTGCCGATCCCGCAAACCAAAAAAGGTAAACGTCGAATTTTACCTTCATATGAACGAGGCGGAGAAGGCTGGCTACCGCGCCTGCAAGAGATGTCGGCCGGAGAGCCAGCATTCCCCGAATGTCGGCGTTGTCCGCCAGGTGAAGGCGTTCCTGATTCAACAACACAAGCAAAAGCTGGAGCTGCGGGATATCGCCGATCATGTCGGACTGAGCGCCTTTCATTTGGAGAGATTATTCAAACAAGAGACAGCCGTAACGCCGCGTGTGTTTCTGGAACAGATTCGGATTGATCGAGCTGCGCATCTGCTTTTGCATACCGAGATGTCCAATCTCGATATTTGCTATGAGACCGGATTTTATAGCCCTTCCAGCTTCTACAAGGCGTTCCGGCAGGTCAAAGGCAGTTCGCCTTCCGAATACCGCAAGATGGTAAAGCCGTTACAGGAGGATATAACGCAATGACAATGTACAAGCTGGATATCGCCACCCCTATCGGGGTGCTGGAGATTATTGGAACCCATCATGCGATTGTTTCGATCCTATTTGTCGAACGGGAAACACCCGCCTATCCCTGTCTATCCGATACGCCGGATGCGCTGCAGCAATGCGCGAGGGAATTGAACGAATATTTCAATGGCGATCGGTCTGCCTTCACTTTTCCTTACAGCTGCGAAGGAACTGCCTTTCAATCACAAGTATGGAATGCGCTGAAGAGCGTTCCGTTCGCCCAGACCGGCACCTATCAAAGCTTGGCCCAAGCGATTGGCAATGAGAAGGCGGTCCGCGCTGTCGGCAGTGCGAACGGCAGGAATAAGCTGAGCATCGTCATCCCTTGCCATCGCATCATCGGCTCGAATGGCACGCTAACGGGCTATGCCGGCGGCTTGTGGCGCAAGGAATGGCTTCTGCAACATGAGCAGTCTGTCGCCCAGAACCGGGCGAATCAAGACAGCAGCAAGCCCGGCTGACGAATCCTAGTCCTTGAACGGCAGAAAGCCCGGATTCACGCTCGTCAAGCGTAGATCCAGGCTTTCTGCCATGTACAGAGACGAATTAAAGAATGATGAAGAAAAATAATGCCGCAAGCGCGAAGCGGTAATACGCAAAGTAACTGAGACGAAGCTTCTTCATCATGTTGATGAAGGTAACGACAGCGATCATCCCCACTACGAAAGCGGAGATTAGCCCGATCAGGAACAGGGGCAGATCCGCCATCGTCAGAAACTCACGGCTGCCAATCAAGTCAACCGTGCTGGCGCCTGCCATAATCGGCACGGACACGATGAACGTAAACTCGGCCGCCGCCTTCTGGCTTGTTCCGACCAGCATACCGCCGGAGATCGTCGATCCGGACCGGGAGAAGCCCGGCCATAGCGATAGAATCTGGAAGCAGCCAATAATGAAGGCTTGCTTGTACGTAATATCGTCGAGTTCCTCTGCGACGATCTTCCTCTTCGACCTGTCGGCGACGATCATCAAGATACCGCCTAATACGAGACCAACGAGCACTGTTGTCGGACCGAATAAGTACTTTTTGATAACGCCATGCAGCACGACAGCCAGCACGGATGCCGGCAGCATCGCTAATGCGACATGCATCGCATTTAGTCCGCTGCCTTTTTTTAAATTGAAATTTAGCAGCTTCACGAACCTTTGTCTGTACAGGACTAGAACCGCCAGTACGGCGCCAAGCTGAATAACAACCTCGAACGTCTTGGCGCGATCCCCTGTGAAGTTCAGCAGCTCCCCTGTCAGAATCAAGTGTCCCGTCGACGATACGGGCAGGAATTCCGTCAGGCCTTCCACAACGCCCATAATAATCGCCTTAATAATATCTTCCATCTTGCTCACTCTCCCCAATCATTTACCACGGCAGTCCGGCTTCTCTTAAAGCTTATGCATGTCCATACTGGCTCATTTCACTTTCGGACGAATCGGTATAAATTTCAATCTTCCGGATGCGGTGCTCGTCCCGTTCCTTCATGACGAAGATCGCATTGTCGTAGCTCCATCTTTCGCCTTCAGGCAGATCGGGCTGCTGCATATAGAGCCAGCCGCCGATCGTATCCGCTTCGTCACTCTGAAGCTGCAGACCCACCGCTTCATTCACTTCGCTGAGGAGCGCTTTTCCGTCTACCAGATAATGCTCTTGTCCCAGTCTCTCAATCTCCAGCTCCTCATCCTCGTCGAATTCATCACGGATTTCTCCCACGATCTCCTCGATCATATCTTCAATCGTAATCAATCCGGAGGTCCCGCCATATTCATCGAGAAGAATGGCCAGATGGACCCGCTCCAGCTGCATCATGCGAAGCAGCTGATTGATCGGTATCGCGTCCGGCACGGAAAGCGGAGGCTGAATCATTTTTTTCAACTCCGATGCGTCGCTGTTGTTAAAGTCGTGCAAGAATAGATTTTTAGTGTTGAGAATACCGATAATATTGTCCTTGTCCCCTTTGGCGACGGGGAATCTCGTATACTGCTCCTTCTTGATAATGTCGATGTTTTCTTCTTTGCTGTTCTCGATATACAAACATATCATGTCGGTACGGGGTACCATAATTTCACGTGCGAGTCTCTCGTCAAAATCGAAGATACGGTTCACATAGCCGTATTCGTTTTTGTTGATCTTCCCGCTCTCATAGCTGTCTGACAGTATCATCCGGATCTCTTCCTCGGAATGGGCATCATGCTCGCTGGCCGGATGAAAGCCCATCAGCCGCACCAGCTTGTTCGCGGAGCCGTTCAGCAGCCAGATGAACGGGTACATCGCTTTATAGAACAGAATGATATAGGGAGTCGTGAATTGGCTCACCTTCTCTGATCTTATAATAGCGACCGTCTTCGGCGCAAGCTCTCCAAGCACCACATGCAAGTAGGTCACAAGCATAAAGGCAATTACAAAGGAGAGGACGGTTGCAAGCTGTCCTTGAATGCCCGCCCAATCGAACAAAGGATGAACGAGCTTCTCTATCGTCGGCTCGCCTAACCAGCCCAGACCGAGTGCTGTAATGGTGATGCCTAGCTGGCAAGCGGACAAGTATCCATCCAGATGCGTGGTCACTTGCTGAACCGCCTTGGCGTTTTTGATGCCCTCGTCTACCATCTGCTGCACGCGGCTTGCTCTCAACCGTATAATCGCAAATTCCGTCGCAACAAAAAATGCCGTGAACACAAGCAGCAGGGCAAAAAGAATAAGATTAATAGCCATGGAGCGTCTCCTTTCAGGTGGCATAGATACGTGAAGAAGCCTTCACGGCTTCTCCACTTATACAGCCTTGCCCGTATTAGATACCCTCATACTCCATGACAATGCGAGCTATACAGACTTCCTTACCAAGGCGGGGAATCGTCTTCCCCGTCTCCGCTTCGGTAGCCGCCGCTTGCAGGGTCAGCCTCGTCCTCATCCGCCGGACGGCTGGTCCCGATGATTGGCAGCACCTCCGACAGATCGCGCGGCTGCAGCAGCTCGACAGGGGACATGCCCCTCTCGAACTGGAATCCGTCGCCTTCAATAACGACAACATATTTGCCGTTATGCTTCGCGAAGTGAATGCTGTCGCCGAAGTCCGACAGCAGTCCTTTGACCGTAACTCCGCCTAACTTAAAGGTGAACGGCAAATCCGGCTTTTGCTCGACGAGCGCTGCTGATGCATGCTCTACCTGCTCCTGCGACCACCATTCCTGCAAGTCCCGCTTCTCGCTCGCAGCCCATACCTCTACCGCATTCTCTTCTTCGCTGCGTTCCGAGCCCGTCTCTTCCTGCCATTTGTCGGCAATGTATTGATGCACCATCTCTACGACCTGCTCGCCGATCACTTCCGGCAGCGGCTTCTCGTAGGAGACATATTTCAGAAAATCCTCAAAGTATCTGGCATGAGATGCCTGATGAATTTTCAGCTCCCAATGATCAAGCGAACCTTCTTCATGCATATGAGGATATTGAATCGACTTGATGCTGCGTGCGCTGATCGCCATATCCACTTGCGCGATAAGGCTGCGCTCATCCGAGATACGGGCAATCTTCGGCTCAAAATCGCATTTCAGCAAAAAGAGGAACGGCTCATTAAAATACGTATTAAGCGTGGACAGCGCAATGATGAATGCGCCGCCGCGCACTGCGCTCGTATCCATATAGATGCGGACCAGCTCGTCGGCGATGCCGAGGAAACGGTCCTTCGAATCTGCGTCTCTCAGACGCTGGAACAAATTATAGTTCTGATTGCTGCCAAGCTCATAGCCCGGCTCGACCATAAAGCGGCCAATCTTCGTTGGCGCGTTCGCCGTATTCGGATTGCGTTCTACCTTCCGCTTTACAATCCGCACAAACTCATCATCCAAAAAATGTTTAAGCTCGCTCTGCTCATAATCATCGCCATCCAGCGTCTGATAATGCTTGAACCGCCTGCCCGACGAAGCGGCCGATGTCTCGCCATCGGTATGAATAACGAAAAAAGATAAATAATGCATACGAAAATCCACGTCTATCATTCCTCCACGATTGCTGGTGTCATTGTTATAGATTAGCACATCCGAACGCGTAGAGGATACTCGATTATGAGGAACGGGTCCTGTCTTACATGCGGCTGCCTAATATTGGCGTTCGGGTGACAATTCGGGAATTGCCAGCCCGCGGTCTGTAATCGTATCCGCCAATATGCGGATAAAGTACGGGTCGCAGCCGTATCTTACCGCTTCGCAGTAGCATTGAATCAGCTCGTTGTTCGGCAGCTTCGTTTGGTGAATGGTGTATCGCGAATCCATAACCATGTCTCTTTTCCAAGTTATTTTTTGAAACCTTCGCCATAATTCGACATTTCAGACTTCATTATAAAGATGCAGACTGAAAGTAAGCTGAAATTCCCGGCGGCCGAATAAAACGAGAGATATTGCATAATCTTTGACTCCCCAAAGCAACACGGATCTGCCAACCCTCGCTCGGATATATTCGCGCATACGCAAAAAGACCCGGCCAGCAGCCAGGTCTTCACGTTATGTATGCATATATTTTTCCGGGTTAACGGCTACTTGCCGAAGTGTAAAGGAAGGAGGATCGCCTAAATCTTCTTGGAATAAGCGGGATATTTTATCATAATGCGCTTCAGCAGCCAGAGGATCATGCTCCAGCAGATGCGCTGCAATAATTCGGGCCTGATATTCTTCGTGATACGGATTAGAGGCAACCATCTGATACAGATACGGCAGCGCGTCGGCATAATGCCCGCCGCTCAGCTCATAATGGATAACAGCTTCCAGCATGGCATGAAAATCAGATTCAGCCTTCAGCTTCGCTGCGGCTGCCCATTCCCAGTCATGCTCCTTCAGAAATCCCTCATGATATAGCTGCACGGCTTCCCGCGCAAACCGTATATTTTGATCCGTTCGATAAGTTCCGCATAAATCGGCAAACTGGGTCCATTCATCACGAAGAGGCGGAGCTTTAAGTCGGTAGCTGCCGCCTTCACCTTTATCTTGCTCTACGATGTCTAATAATCCATGCTGTTCCAAATCCTTGCGAAGCTGATAGACGGTGGAGTGAAGATTGACCTGCGCTCGTTCGACATCTTTGCCGGACCATAATGCTTCAATAATTTTGCTTTTGCTGACCGGGGAACCCCGGTTAATAAAAAGAAGCGCCAGCAATTCTCTCGATTTTGAATTGCGAAATTTGACAAGAACGCCATGCTCCGTCTCGACTCTGAACCAGCCGAAACATTTAATGACCGCTTTCATCGTTCTGCTTGGCATGGCAAGCGACTGACGGGCTACAAACCGGTTCAAAGCTCTTCCGATGCTTTCTTTGGTGACCGGCTTCATAATATAATCGAGCGCTTCAACATCGAAGGCTTGATGGGCGTATTGCTGAAAGGCGGTGATGTATACGATCTGCACCTTTGGCCGAATGGCATATATTCGCCGGCCAAGCTCCAATCCATGCATGACGGCCATCTCCATATCCAGCAGCACCAGATCGAACTTCCCGGCTTCCGCTTCCATAAGAAGCAACGCCGGATCGGTATGTATGCCCTCGATGGAGACCTTGTCGTAATCGGAGAGCACTTTGCAAATGCGCTTTAAAGCCGGAGCCTCGTCATCTACAATTCCTACCCTGATCTTCATTTCTTCACCTCAACAACCCCCTGCCGCATCCAATCCGAATTACGATCTAATAGACGTGACGAGCATCCCGGAATGCTCCCACAATGCGATTTTGCGCTTTACATACCTCCCCGGCCCTTTATGCGGGCTGTCGTTATTATCGCGTCAGGTCCGTCCCGAGACTGCTTGCTTCGCCCGAATGGACATAAGTTTTCACAAAGATGGAGTACATAAGCGGCTTTGCGGATGCTATATCGCTGATGTCTACCCAATAATATCCCGGCTCATAGGCGTCTCTGACAGATATCGGCTGTCTCTTGCCGGACTTCAGCATAGTAACGACCAGCGGCAGCTCCACACCTTGTACGCTAGCCTCGTGAATTAAGTGGAGAATACACTCGCCAAGCTCATCCGTCAACGTTTTGCCGAACGGCGGCATTATGACCGGGCCGCCGCCCCCGATTGAGCGATTGAATCTAAGTTGGTCTACGACAAGGCCAGCCAGCAAAAGCATGAATTTTGCAATTTTATAGCTCTTCTCATCTTCTGTGCCAACCGCTATTTTCGGGACGTGATCCGATAATCTTGCTCCATATTGCTGCATCTGATTACCCCTTTAAACGTAATGCATGCGCTCTACCGCCTATTTTGACGCTATTCGTCATAGTTCGACAGCACTATTTTCATTATAAGGCGCTTGACTGAAAGCAAACTGAAAAGGGAACCTGCACAGCTTTGTGTCACGACTAGTCCGTTTCCTGCTCCGGGATACGAATCTCGACTCTTGTCCCTTTCCCTGGCTCGCTCCATATGTTCAAGCCTTGCCCATAGATGAGCAGCAGCCTTTGATGTATATTCATCAAGGCCATTCCGCTTAGTCTCGCATCCGATCGCAGCAACGTTTCTGCCCGTTCCAGCGCCATGCCCGCTCCGTTATCTTCGACGATAATCATCAGATAACCACGATCGGCTCTGGCCGTCAGCTTAACTTTTCCCCCTTCCTGTTTTTGAGTCACACCGTGCTTAACCGCATTTTCCATAATTGGCTGAATAATTAATGGAGGCACGGTAATATCCAATGAATCGTCAATATCGTATTCAATATCCAATCGATGACCGAACCTGGCCTTTTCGATGTACAAATAAGATTTCACCAGCTCGATTTCTTCGCTGAGGCCGATGAACTTGCTTGTATCCTTCATTTGAAAGCTGTTCCGCAAGTAATAACTGAGCCTCAGCAGCAGATCATGCGCCTTCTGCGGCTCCTCCAGCGTGAGCGTAAGCGCCGTGTTCAACGTATTGTACAAAAAATGAGGCTTGATCTCTGCCTGCAGCATCGCAATTTCGGATGTTGCGGCCGACTCTGCAAGCTGCTTCATCTCCAGGAACAAATCGATCCGTGCATGAAGTTCATGGGCCTGGAACGGTTTGAGCAAAAAATCATTGACCCCTGCCTGAAAGCCCTCATGCATATCCGTCACGCCTTCTTTAAAGCTCATCATGATGATCGGAAGCTCCGCATGACTGTAGCGGGCTCGAATTCGGCGTACCAGCTCGATGCCGGACATCCCCAGAACCGAGCCGTTCAGCAGCACCACATCCAGCTTGCGAGCTTGGTCGATATGCGCCAGCGCTTCCGCTCCGTTCATCACCGATGCGATCTTGTAGCGGTCGTCCGTCAGCGTATCATGAATCATCCGCAGCGAGCAGCAGTCTTCGTCGACCACGAGGATGTGAAGCGTCGTATCGCTACCCTGTTCGGTTCTCGATACTGCATGCTCCATTGCCGCGCTGTCCGATCTGTCCTCTGTTTCTTCAGGAACCTCCCTCGCAAGATAAGCGCTGTCCGGGGACCGGATTCGCGCTGGCAAGCGCGGCTCCAGAAACCGCCTGGAGAAGTCGGTCGTCTCAAGGAATATCAACAAAAAGATGACATAATACAAGATTGGCTTATTGAACAGCATGGCTGCATTCCGGCTAAGCATATAGTCATGGACGAGCGCCAGCACGCTCAGCACCAATCCCGCAAGCCGGGCAATCGATCCTTCCCTGCCGCTTCTGATGGCATGCATAAGCATATATAGCAAATGACCGCCTGCCACGGATACATATATGTAAAACGCTACCCGAATCGCCGGATACAGATGCAGCGGCACTGCGAACAAAGACAGATTGAACAAGATACCCGCCCATGCCAGCACCTTCATGACAGACCGATTGAATTCATTCGGGAACAGCTGATGAACAAAGAGGATCGTAATCGCAATGCCCCCGTATAGCGAGAGAGCATCCAGAAAGGTCAGCCAGTCCACGGACAAGCCGGGAGCTAGCTGCAAGATAAACATATGATCGATGACGAGCATTCTGATCGCGGCCAGCATACACAGAATACTATAATATAAAGCGGCCGGCACGAAGCCGTACACGATCCATGTATAGAAATAATACAGGGAAATAATGATGGCGGAGCCGAGAAAAAACATTGTCCCCGCCAGCTCTTGGTCTCTGAGCATCCGCATCTGGTCCGCGCTGCCGAGTTCGAGCGCTTCCACCATGCCCCCGTCCCGTTCTGTATAATTGGAGATCTGGACGATCAGATCGAGTGAAGTCGATTGCGGCTTGAAGTAGACCGTTTGGGGCAGATAGGCCGCGACAGAGCTCTCTTCCCGAGCAGAGACATGGCCGCCTGCTGCAATCGTTTTTCCGTTCGCCATCACTTTATAAGCGGTAGACAGTACCGGTATTTTTAACGCCAGCACATCGGAGGAAGTCTGCAACTCTACTCTTAGCCGAAATGTCGCATATCCCTTGTGATGTGGCCTAAGCCCGCCCAGATTGTAATGATTCCATGCTTGCGGCACGTGTACGTTGGTTCCGGCGCTGAGGACTTCGTGCGAATGAAGATCCCCGCTTGTCAAGAGCTTGTCCCAATAGAAAGACCATTCTCCCGCAAGTGACACTCTCCCGTCCTTCTGCATGCTCCAATTCTCCAACTGCAATACGCCTTCAGCCGAAACTGGCGAAGACTCCTCCAAACTGCCCTTCATTGCAGATGCCGCGACCAATAACACAACGGCGAGCAAGATCACCAAAAAATAAGTGCTGCTAGCAATCGATCGTTTCTGTTGAACTACCATTCTCTAGGAATCTCTCACTCTCGGCTGACAATCTCAACATATTTCCTTTATTATACTGAAACGGAAAGGGACGCGCGAATGAGCAAGCAACAGTCGGCTTTTGGCATGGTTTCATTGCAAAAACGCCGAAAAGAATCTTTTCGGCTTTCGGCTAAGGCAGTACTTCTATTGTAGGACAGCAATGAATTTCGATCGGCACTAACAGGTCAGCATGCCCGTTCACGAATGAAATCGCAACGGGCACACGCGTACCTGACTGCATGATGGATACGGGAATCCAAGTATCATTTACCGATTAAGTACGAGGTTGTTCGTCGGCAATGAGCGAAGACTTATCCCCGCGATAAAGCAGCTTTAGCTTGTGCAGAGCTCTCGTACAGCCGACATACAGCAGCTTCGCATCCATCTCGTCGTAATTGGCGCTGCCTGCATCCGCAATTAGCACGGCATCGAACTCCAAGCCTTTGGACAGATAGACAGGTACGACCGTCAGGCCGCCGCCGTAGGTAGGCTGCTTGCTCTGAACAAGCGAAGCCTCTAGACCTTGATCCGTCAAATAACGGTGGATCTCCCCGCACTCTCGCGCCGTTCTGCCAATGACGGATATGGTATCGTAATCCCCTTTGTCACGCCAATCCAAAACCGTAGCATACAGCTTCGGCAGCCACTCCTGATCCGATACGGCTTGCGTCTCGACAGAATCGCCGCTCCGAAAGACGGGTACAGCAGGTTTTACGCTGCCAGTCATGCCGCTCAGAATAATATTGGCGAAATCGATAATCTCCATTGTGGAGCGGTAGCTTCGGTTGAGCTCGAAAAATCCGGTATCCTCCTCGGGGAACAATTCCATCAGCGCATTCCAGTTTGAAATGCCCGCATATCCATGGATACCTTGCTGAAGATCGCCAAGGATTGTCATAGAAGTCGACCGCTGACAAAGCCGCAGCGCCTCGAGCTGGAACGGCGAATAATCCTGTGCCTCGTCGATGACGATATGATCGAATTGCGGCACCTTGAGCCCATACAGCCTGAGCTGGATGTAAGCAAGCGGCGCCAGATCCTCAGCTGCAGCCACACCAGCCCCAAGCCGCTCTGCCGTTGCCTTTGCGATAGGCTTCGGCACATGAGGCAGCGCGTTTTTACCTTTGAACAACGAGGCATAGAGCTGGACAGCAGTGAAGGACGGAATCCGCTTCACATAGGCGTTCACCTTGGCAAGGGCCGTCGACCGTTTCTTCTTGTCGGCCACGCCGCGGTGCTTCAGCTCCGACTCCAGCCAGCGCTTGATTCGGCTGGCAAGACGGTCTCGCTTGACCATAATCGTCTCTTCGCCATAATCCGTGTCGTACCACTCCCGCATCGTCTCCGGTGTCAGCAGGAAGCCCTCCAGCGGGCTGAATTCGCTAGTTGGCACAATACTGGCTTGCAGCTCAACCAGCCGCTTATCAATGGCTTCCTTGAACGCGAGGCTTCCCTTCCAGCGGCCGGAAGCCTGCTCTAGCTCCTCGCTTGTCCGATGCTCCTCAAACCAGTACGCCATCGTCTCAGACGGATCAGCCAGCTTAATGTCATGTTCAAGCAATTCCACGGCCCAATCGCTGAACGTCGTCTGTCCGATATCGCCGACGCCAAGCTCCGGCAGAACGCCGGAAATATAATCAAGGAACATTCGGTTCGGAGCAAAGATCATCATGCGTTCCGCCCGGATCCTGCCCTCATATTGGTAAAGCAGGAAGGCGAGCCGATGCAGCGCGACAGTCGTTTTACCGCTGCCCGCAACCCCCTGGATAAACAGCGCTTTGCCGCGCTCCGCCCGAATAATGCTGTCCTGCTCGCCTTGAATGGTGGAGACGATATCCCGCAGCTTATTGTCCTTGTTCTCGCCAAGCCGGTATAGCAGGAATTCATCCGTTACCGCGCCTTCCTCCTGCCCCCGGACATAGCTGTCCACCAAGCGGAGAATTTCACCGCCGCGAATCATAAAGTTACGCTTCAAGTGTACGTAACCCGTCACCTCGCCGTCAGGCGATTCGTAAGCGGCCGCATCGTCGCCGCCTGTGAAGGAATAGAACATGCTGGCTGCAGGAGCGCGCCAATCGATGACCAGCAGCTCATTGCCCCCGTTTCTGGCTACGCCTGCTTTGCCGATATAATACGCTTGTGCATGATTCGGCTCCGCTGGCTTACGGCCGTCCTGGGACAGCTCCTGAAAGTCCAATCGGCCGAAATACGGTTCTTTCCTCGCAATCTCCAGGCGCCGCTTACGCTCCTCTCGCTGCAGGTCGAGCATTTGCTCTGTGAAGTCGTCTCCCGTATAGCGGGGTCCGATGCTGCGAATCTGTTCCTCTATGTCTTGCAGAGCGCTGTCAAGCCTCTCTTGTTCCCATTGCTGAACCGTTTTCTCTGACATGCTTCTTTCCCTCCTAACTATAAATAGCCGAGCCCGCAATGAGCCCAGCTTGAATGAATGATTAACGCCCGGTTATGCAGCGGCTCCCCTCACCCAGAAGCCGGTAATGAGCAGAAGCATAATGATATGGACTGCAACCAAATAAGGTATTCCGACTGTAAAAGATTGATGCTTCGTCTTATGGCGCCATAGCTTCATGCCGTACCATGTGCCCACCGCACCGCCGACAGCCGCTACAAAAAACAACCGGCGTTCCGGAATGCGCCTTGCTCTTCTTTGCGCCCGGCGCTTATCCATCCCCATAAGCGCAAATCCGTACAGGCTAAGCAGAATCCAATAGCCGTAAACGATAGATAACCATGTCAATGCGACCGCTCTCCTTCCTGCTATGATTGGGGCGCTCTTGGCTTTGCCCGGTTTGTTGCGACCGCCTCATAGGGATCATCCGGCCAATAATGCTTGGGATAACGTCCCTTTAAATCTTTTTTAACTTCGAAATACGCAAGCTCCCAGAAGCTCGCCAAATCTTTGGTCACTTGCACAGGACGCTGTGACGGCGAGAGCAAGTGCAGCGTTAAGGGCAATCTGCCGTTCACCAGCCTCGGCGTCTCCCTCCATCCGAACAGCTCCTGCAGTCTTACAGCCAGCACCGGGGAACCCGGATTGCTGTAATCAATCGGAATGCGCGAGCCGCTGGGTACCGTAATATGGGTCGGAACCTGCTCATCCAGCTCCCGCGTCTGCTTCCAGGTCATCCGATCGCCGACCAACTGCGCCATCGGCAGCTTGCCTAGATCGGAGAGGCTTTTCATTCCGTAAATATGCGGCTTAAGCCACAGCTCCATCGTATCAAGCAAGGCCTCGTCCGATACATCGGGCCACTGCGGATCGCCGCTAAGGCTCATCAACCGCATACGGCCGAGCAGACTCGCGGCATTCTTGCTCATGGGCAACGCTGAGATGCCCTTCAGCCTAATGCCCCGCAAGAGCGTATCCGCTACCGCTTCGGGGTCCGGTCCTTCAAGAGGAACCTCACTAAGCACGATCGCTCCAAGCTTCATTCGTCGTCTTGCGCGAACGGACTGCGTGCCGGCATCCCATTCCACCGCTTCCTCTAGCGTCAGATGCGCGGGCAAGCTTGCCTCAATCTCGGGCAGGCTAATGCCTGCAGCGAGACGAATCCGCCCTTCTGAACCGGCGTCATCCAGCTCGCATACGACGAGATAAGGAGACCGCGACAGCGGCTGCAGCTCCGGCAGAACAGCGCCTCTGCCATTTGCCATCACGTACCTGCCGTCTGGCCTCCGTTGGGCGATGCGATCGGGGTAGGCACTGGCAAGCAGCGACCCTTCCGCCCACGTCTTTGACTGATTGTGTGGAAGATTCGTAGCGGCCTCGTCCGCGCGCCGCTCATCCATTCTTCGCTTCCACTGCTGGGCCTGTGACTTTATCCGATGGGCCGCAGGCTCTTTGCCGCCGGCTTTGCGCAGCGCATCCACTCGAAGTGCTATATCCACATTGCGCTCGGAACCCAGCAGATCGCGTTCACTCAGCAATGCTGCCAATTCACAAGCACGCTCCAGCGCCGCTGGCTGCTCTTCCGCAGCAAGCAGCATAGCGCCGAGGCGGGGATGCATGCCCAGCTTGGCGATTCGCTGTCCGGATGGCGTCGGCTTACCGTGTTCGTCCATTGCATTCAAGCTTTGCAGCAATGCGACGGCGCCATCATACGCGGCTTGCGGCGGAGGCGTGAGCCATTGCAGCTCTGCCGGGTCTGGTGTCCCCCATACCGCAAGCTCCAGCGCCAGGGCGGATAAATCCGCATCCAGCATCTCAGGTCTAGTATGAAGCGGCAGATGGTGATGCTCTTGCTCGGTCCACATGCGATAGCAATAGCCTGGCGCCACACGGCCTGCGCGCCCTCTGCGCTGATCGGCTGAATCCCGCGATACCGGCACGGTCTCCAGCCGGCTAAGTCCTGTACGGGGTGAAAACCTGGGCACTCTCGACAAGCCGCTGTCGACAACAATTTTGACGCCTTCTACTGTCAGGCTGGACTCCGCGACTGATGTCGAGAGCACGATTTTGCGTTCATTCGGCGCACAAGGCGCAATCGCCGAGGCCTGCTCATCCAGCGTCAGGCTGCCATGCAATTCAGCGAGACGAACACCGGCAGGAAGTCCTTGTCCTCGCAGCCAGCTCGCAGTTCTGCGAATTTCGGCGGCTCCAGGGAGGAATACAAGTACATCCCCATCCGCTTCCCTCATAACTTGGAAGATCGCTTGTCCCACGGCCTGCTCTAGCGGAGCGGTTGATCTCGCAGGCGCGTAATGCGTCGTGACGGGATAGCTTCGCCCCTTGCTGCGGATCACCGCAGCGCCTCCCAGAAGATCGGCTACCGGCTCGGCTTCCAGCGTCGCCGACATGACGAGCAGCCGAAGCTCTTCCCGCAGCAGCGATTGCGCCTCCAAGCATAAGGCGAGACCCAGGTCGCCATGAAGATGACGCTCATGGAATTCATCGAACAATACCGCGCCGACATCATCGAGCGAAGGATCTTCCTGCAGCATCCGCGTAAGTACGCCTTCCGTTACGACCTCAATCAATGTCCTCGGACCGACCTTGGAATCCAGACGGACGCGATACCCGACCGTCTCCCCAACCTTTTCTCCCAGCATCCGGGCCATATATTGCGCTGCCGAGCGCGCGGACAGCCGTCTTGGCTCCAGCATCACTATTTTCTTGCCGCCTAGCCATGGCTGTTCCAGCAAAGCGAGCGGCACTCTCGTCGTCTTGCCGGCGCCCGGCTCGGCTACGAGAACGGCCCCGTTCCCGCTTTGCAGCGCGAGCAGCAATTCGGGCAGCACCTCATCGATGGGCAATCGTGTCATCGTCCAGCTTCCTCCAACCTTCCAGGCCGTTGCCTAAGTAAACCTACTTTGTAATCCGCAGCATTTGCAGGACGGGGCGATTATCACCGGCAAGCTTCATCTCCTTGCTCAGCAATTGCGACGAGCCGTCACCGTCCAGGAAGATGCCGTCCACGAGCCCTCCGTCACCGATCGTGTCCATAATCGCCGTTCTGAAGTCATGAAGCGAACCGCCTGTCTCGCTTACGATTAGATATAACATGCCACTCTCATCGTATACGGCAGCCGAACGCAGCCGCTGCTCGTCCGGGAACGGCGCGTTCTCAGCTACCGTCTGATTCACCCAGCCGGCTTCATCCCCCAGACTCATGCTGATGCCGCCCTGAGCCCAGAATCGGGTATGATCCTTGACCTTAACCTCATTGGCGGTCGATACCACTTGAACGGAGAGCGAATCGGAGGCGCCGTCCCATACGAGCGTCCCCCTCGCATACTTCATATTTTCTCCGCCGCTTCCGTATGCGTTGGCCGCTCCATTGACAGTCCGGCCATTGACGATCCCCATGCTGATCAGGGTGTCGCCATAGAAAAAACCGCCATTAATACCGACTTTGTTCGTCAATGTCACATTCTCGCGCACCACCTCTAGCGTGACGAATGCAGGCTTCGTCACGAGCGCATGGAGCTTCATACCGTTCGCAGCTTCGGCGTATTCATAACGGTATTGGGTGATCGCTTCCAGCGGCGCATCGGCTCCCGGTGATCTATTGCTTAACGAGTTGTACAAGATCATGAATAGAATACCGGCAAATAGCAAAATGCCTCCTATGATTCCGATTACCAATGTAATTTGCTTTTTGCTCAGCCGTTCCGCTTGCCCTTGGCCCATGCCAGAATTCGTACTCATGCCTTGACGTCCTCTCCTTGTCATCCGAATCTATTAAGCATTATATTTTACCGCTTTCATAGGCGGTTTGTCTACTTATTGACACCTTAATTCCTCCATCCCCACTCGGACAAAAATAAACATCGCTGCTCACGAGGGAGCAGCGATGCTGCGATTACGCTTATTGAGCCCTATCGTCAAGCGGATAGAAGATCAGGTTGATCGGAAACGCCGATCCGGCCGGAGGACTGAACTCGATGTCCAGACTCGCTTCCTTGCCGGTTGTTTTATGCAGCATGATCATGCCGTCGAATGCGGTCAACACGCCCGATGCAGGCACTTTGACCATCTCGCCGTTTATTTTGAACGGACCTTTGAATGGACCGCCTTTGGCGAGAATCATAATCGCCATCTTCCGCGGCTTATCGGAGTGAATCTTGTAGACTGTGCCGTAGTTGCCGCTCAGAACCGCCTCTGTGCCGCGCTGTGGGTCAAAGCCCTTCTGGAAGGCATCCGTCTTCCCGTCGCCAATGACGAGCTTCATCGGCTTCTTGAAGGCATTCGCCGTCAGGTCGAGGCCCCAATCGAAGCCCGCAATCTGGAACGTTCCGCGAATATGGCCGGTGAACGGCAATTTCGGCATATCCAGAATCGCATTCGATACTTTGTCCGCGGCGGCAAATGTAAATTGTACTTCGCCGTCGGTCTCCACATCATACATCAGATTGACACCCGAGCCAGGGTAGAAATCCGGGAATTGCTTGTAGACAAATGTACTGCCCGCAGGAATCGTCATCGTCTCTTCTACGGAGTCGTCCATCAAATAATCGACCATCGCTTCGCTGCCAATCAGATGGGCATAAATGGACGGATAAACCTCGCCTTTATTCGTCGTGCGTATCGTCACCGGCTTATCGGACTTATTGGTGGCCATGATGGCGAAGCTCACTGTTTTATCCGTGCCGTTCAGATGGTCGGCATATAGTCTGCCCTTGCCATTGATGCTGTCTTGATACAAAATGCCAAGCTCACGAAAGGTTTCCGGACTATCACTCATGAGCAGCGTGCGCGATTTGTCCTCCGTCACTTTTTTCGGCACATCCGGCAGGTTGAAATAATTGTTGTACAGCGTACTCCAATTAGTCGCGATATAACTGCCGGCCGGTTTGGTGTAGATCGGATATTCCGCTTCGCTCAGATAGACCTCGTTGGTTACGACGATATCCCGTGTGAATGGCTTGCTCTTATGCCCCATCTTGTCGGTTGCCACAAGTGTGACAGGATAAGTCCCCGCTTTGAAGAATACATCTTCCTTGCCGGACCACTCCAGCTTCACCCCTTCTGCATCGGGATCATAGCTGAGATTGATATATTTGACAGGCTCGCCAATCCGGTAAGTCTGCTTGCCAAGCGTGAACTTCGCTATGGGAGCGGAGTTATTCAGGTCAGGGTTGTAGTTGCCCTCCGGCTTATTCACGTGAATAACGTCAACGCGGCGAAGCTCTTGATTGTACGTATATGTAGCGCCCATATAATCCGACAGCCAGGTGAGCTTGATCATCAGCCTCCCGTTCAGCAGCATCGCCACATCGTCGAACGGATAGGCCAATCCATTCACCCAAGCTTGCTTGTTCACGGTGTCCAGCAAGATTTCATGCGTTGGCGTAACCATCAGCACGGTGCGGGTTTTCTCTTGCCATTCCACCTTCATGCCGAAGGCGTCGCCGAGAAACTTGGCAGGCACATAGGTTCTTCCCTTGCGCGCGACCGCCGGCGAATCCAGCGTCACTTGTTGTCCGTTGAGGAAAGCTTCTTTGTTGTCCAGATAGAACACGACGTAACTCGTTCCTGATGTAATCGGCGTCTCTCCAGCAGACGCATGGCTGATCGGTGCGGTCATTAACATAGCGGAGAGAATTAATGCAGCCGCTTTATTTCTTTTGCTCCATCTAGGTTGCAGCATTCAGTCACAACTCCTCAATCTGATAAAATAGGATCGCTTGACGGTTTGAACCTGACAAGCCCACACCTATAGACGCTCAACAATTGGAAAAGTTGCAACATAATTTCACACAAATCATGCAATCCCTGGTATCTCCCAAGTGTGACCGTTAGCTTGCTCTTTCCATCTTTCAGCTGACCCTTCCAATGTCTTATCAGCCTTGCCTGATTTCAGCCGCTTTAGACCTCATGCTGGGTCGCTCCGGCCTCCAGCACAGTCTCATAGACCGCTTCGCCGATGGCGCAACCAATTGTAGTAGCCGCTCCGGCATAAGCGTGAACAGCTTCCCCCCACTCCGCAGACTGGCTTACGCCAATTGCGACGGCATCCGTTGTCGTCCCGGTCGCGGACAGCCCGTTGGCCGCTTCCCGAATATTCAGCTGCTGCAGCGCAGCCGCCTTCGCTTCCGTTGCCGTAATGACTGCATTCACCATGGCAGATTCCGTCATTCTGGCGTCGATCAGCAAGATCGAATTGATTGTCCCCGGCGCATAAGCGGAATATGTCTCCCGCTTCAGCCCTGCCCGAGCCGCATTACGGGTTCCTACAGTCGTTATGCACAGCAGACGGAACCGGTCTCCTTCCAGCTCCGTCACCGAAGCATGAGTCAGCTTGGCGGCCGTCAGGAAGCCTACCGTAGAATCCGGACGGAATCCCCATTCCCCGCATCTGCGCTTAAGATCAGAGACAGGTTCATCGCAACGGTAGTCCAGAGGAACCTTCCAATTGACGAAACCGTCCGCCATGGAGAATCCGCCTGGCCATATCGCACTGCTTAATGTATGGCAGATGTGAGGAAGACGAACTTCAATTCTGTCCTCCTTTAGCTCTGCCGAAACCCCGTTCCAATAGCGAGAGAAATAACGGACATCTTTACGAAAGGGCTGCGTCATCCGGCTCCGCCTCCCTTAGTCCTGCAATGGCGTAGATGCGGGTCAAGTCCAGATATGTCCTCGCCGCAACCGCAAGCCGGTCGAATGCCGCCTCTCGCCTCTCGCGGAATCGGATGCCCTCAGCCAGCGGGGCCCATCCCCTATCCCTTCTTGCTTCGTTAAGCCATGCTCTCCGGAAGCTGTCGTTATGAAGAACGCCGTGAATGAATGTGCCCCAGACTTTGCCGTCCGGCGTGCTTACGCCTTCCGGCTGGAACGGCTCCTCGCCATAGACCTCTTGTTCATATCGTTTCTCTCTTATGAGAAATGGCATCTGCAAATCTGGACGATTCGGCATCATTTGACCCATATGAATCTCGTAGCCGTCGATCGGGAAGCTCTCGACGTTTCCCCCAAGCCGTACCGTCCCCTCAACACGCACCGTTGTTTTGAAGGACTGAAATTCGATATGAAACGGAAACAGCCCTAGCCCCTGAGATTCCACTTGCGATGATTCTACCCCCAGCGGGTCCAAGAGCCGCTCGCCAAGCATTTCGTATCCGCCGCATATGGCCGCAACCCTTCCGCCGCTGCGGATATGATTCAGGACGAGCTCAGCGAGTCCTTGTTCCCGCAGCCAAGCCAGATCGGCAATCGTATTTTTGCTTCCGGGCAACAGAACAAGATCAGGCGATCCCCATTCTTGAGCGTGTTCGACGAACCGCACGTCAGCATCAGGCTCCGCCAGCAGCGGATCGACATCGGTAAAGTTGGATATACGGGGAAGCTTGACCACAATAATATCCAGCCTCTGAGCTTCAGCTTGTAGCTGAATACCAGACTTCGATGCATTAGTATCAGGGCGGCGATAAGCTGCGGCCCTCGACCCGTTAAGAGACAGCGAGTCCTCATCCTCCAGCTCCAGTCCCGGCAAATACGGCAGCACGCCCAGCACTGGCTTGCCCGTCCTCTCCTCCAGCCAATCCAATCCCGGCTTCAGCAACGCGACATCTCCACGAAATTTATTAATGACAAATCCACATACTCTGTCCCGTTCATGAGGCTCCAACAGCTCCAGGGTACCGACAATCGATGCGAATACGCCGCCGCGGTCGATATCCGCCACCAGCACGACAGGGGCATCGGCCCATGCAGCCATATTCATATTGACGATATCCCGGTCCTTCAGATTAATTTCCGCAGGGCTGCCTGCACCCTCCAGCACCACGATATCGTACTTCTCTCGCAGGACGCGAAGCGATTCCCTGGCGATTCCGCCGGCCACAGGAAGATAACGCTCGCGATATTCCCGCGCCTCGTAATCTCTCAACGGCTTGCCGTGAACGACAACCTGAGACGACATCTCGCCAGTCGGCTTGAGCAGAATGGGATTCATATCCGTCGTCGCCGCAATACCGCAAGCATCGGCCTGCATGCCCTGAGCGCGTCCAATCTCTTTGCCGTCCCAAGTCACATAAGAATTGAGAGACATATTTTGCGATTTGAACGGAGCTGTCCGGTAGCCGTCCTGGGTGAATATCCGGCATAAGGCGGCTGTTATCAAGCTTTTGCCGACATCGGATGCCGTTCCCTGAATCATCAGCGTCCTGCCCGGACCTGTTTTACGATCCGTCATCCCGAGTTCTAGCCCGGATTCGTATCCCATCATAAGCTATTGCCCTCCTGTTCCGTACATGCAGGTCCTCAGCGTATCAATCAACCTCGCATTCTGCTCGCGCAGCTTCACCGCAACGCGAATATATCGCTCATCCAGTCCCGGAAAATGCGAGCCGTCACGAATAAGAACGCCTTCTACTCCCATTTTCCGTTGAAGCTCCCTAGAATGAAGTCCGCAACCTTCCGGCAAGCGCAGCAGCATGTAGTTCGTCACGCCCGGATAGACGCGGAATCCAAGAGCCTCAAGCTCACGAGTCATCCGTGGCCTCTCCTCCTGCAGCCAGCGCAAGGATTTTTGGGCGAATGCTTCATCGCTGAGGACAGCCTCGCCAATCGATTGAGCAAGCGAATTAACGCTCCAAGGCACTTGGAGTCTGCGCAGTTCGGCAAGGGATTCGGGATGTCCGATGATATAGCCCAGCCGGATGCCGGGAATGGAATAAAACTTCGTCATGGAGCGGACGACAAACAAATGGGGATGCCGGGATGCTTCCTGAACTAGACTATAGCTCTTTTCCTCCGGCACAAAATCCATAAAAGCTTCATCAACAACAACCGTTGCCCCGCTTGCCAACAGCTCTTTCACCCGCGCGGGCTCTACAAGCGCCCCTGTCGGATTATTAGGAGAACCTATCATATACAACTCCGCGCCCGAACGCTCCAGCGCTTCCTTTGCCCAGCGTTGGTTCAATTCGAATTGTTCCGCTTCAAGCAATAGCCCTTCATACAGGACAGCTTCGGCTTTTCGAATCGCGTCGCCGTACTCCGAGAAGCACGGAACAGCAATCGCAGCAGCTTTAGGACGCAGCGCTCTGACAACAAGATCGATCAGCTCAGCGGCTCCGTTGCCGATCAGGATAGCATTTTCTTCAATGCCATGCTTTGCGGCTAGCTTCGCGCTAAGCCTTCTCGAAGCTGGATCCGGGTATCTGTCGATATACGCCGCATACCGGGCCAATTCTTCACGGACCGCATCCGGCGGGCCGAGCGGATTCATATTGGAGCTGAAATCAAGGAACGAAGAAGAAGGCAATCCGAAGCATTCCTCCGCCGTTCTTAGATCCCCGCCATGTCCATAACGTTCTAGCATAGCTTCTCATTCCTTCCAACTAGATACTGCGATACAAAACCTCGCATCTACACACTAAGAGCCAGTTGAACGCGTTTTGCTTTAGCCCTAGTAATAAGCCCAAATGACAACCGCTGCCAGCATGGCAAGCTCGATCGCCTCATTCATGGCGCCGTACGTATCACCCGTCAAGCCGCCAAGTTTTCTGTTAAGCCAGACAGACAGCACGCCGCCTGTGATAAAGGTAACTACGCCAGCAGCAGTGGCTAATATGAATACTTCTATTAAATTAATGCCGTTAATTATTAATGAAATAAATGAAATGATAAAAGCCAACGCGACTGACACCAGCGCATGACTCAGCCTAACTCCGTGGAATAACCGACCGATTCCCTCATTCGGGCGTGCGGGCTTCCAGCCTGCAATGGCGACGCCCATCCAGGCGCGGCTCCATACCGCGCTAACAATAAGAATCGTTGGAATCGCTGCATGGCCGCTGTAATCAGCGCCCAACAACCAAGCGATTAACGAAGCCTTTAACAGCAGCAAAAGAACAGCCGCAATGACGCCCATTGCGCCAACCCGGCTGTCCTTCATAATTTCAAGCATCCTCTCCCTCGAGCGATGGCTAAGCACTCCGTCAGCCGTATCCATCCATCCGTCCAGATGCAGCCCTCCGCTTATTCCGATCCAGATCGCAAGCAGAACTATAGCGGACGGCCATGGAGGAAGAATGTAAGGCAGCGCCCAAGACGCAGCAGCAAGACATAAGCCGATCGCTGCGCCCGCTAATGGGAAATACGCAATGCTTCTCGTCAAGACCGGGCGTTCGAACGGCACTTCGACCGGAACCGGAATTCTAGTCAGAAATTGAAAGGCAGCTACCGCCGCTTGCACATGCCATTTTACACGAGACATAGCCATGCCACCCCCATTCCCGCCAGCGCCAAGACGCTGACGACATACATGATGTGAATCGAAGCCCGAATATCCCGCGTCTCCAGCTCACGAGTCTTCCAGCCCATACGCGCTCTTTCGCTCGCTACGCCAAAGTACCGGTTAATCCCGCCAAGCTGAATGCCGATCGCCCCCGCCACCGCAGATTCCGGTATCCCGCTGTTCGGGCTGGGATGAAGGGAAGCAAATGCCCTAATGGACCGACAGCTTCTGCCTGGCTTCATTCCCGGCAGCAATGCCGCGGCGGATACCATAAGAATTCCAGTCAGTCGAGCAGGTATATAGTTCAGCACATCATCCAGCCGTGCGGAGCACCAGCCGAAGTCGATATACGTTTCGTTGCGGTACCCTACCATCGAATCGAGCGTATTGGCGGACCGGTACAGCATCGCAAGCGGCGCGCCTCCGATCAGCGCGAACAGAAGTGGCGACAAGAAGGCGTCCACCGTATTTTCGGCCACTGTCTCGACGGTCGCCCTTGCTGCCTCCGGCTCGCTTAAGTCTTCGGTATCCCGGCCCACAATATAGCCGACATATCGGCGCGCGTCCGCCAGATTCCCCTGTGACAGGGGCAAGTAGACGAGCATTGCCGCATCCTTCAGCCCTTTGACCGCCAGCGTCGTCGAGATGAACCATGCGGACACGGCATATCCCGCCCATACATGGACGGCATCCGCAGTCCAGACGATCAGGAACATGACTCCCCAGCTCACTGTAATTGTAATAAGGGTCAGAAGGCAACCGCACAGCTTGACCGCAATCGGCGATGCCGAATTATTGTTCGGATACAGCAGCCGTTCCAGTCCTTTGATAAGTCGACCGATCCAAATGACAGGGTGAGTAGGCCACTTGGGATCGCCTATTATCCAGTCGATGATCACGGCTGCCATCGCGAGCAGCAGCAGCTCTTGCACACTATAGAAGATCACAGCTCGTCCCACCGAAAAGCGATCGACTTGAGCTCGACGGGAATGCCCGCCGTAACCAGAAATACGCGCTCGCATATTTCGGCCAGCCGCTGGTTCAATCTCCCCGCTTCATCGCGGAATCGGCGTCCAAGCGAGTATTCCGGCACGATACCGTCTCCCACCTCATTCGTCACAAGAAGAAGCGGATAGGGATAGCTGCGGACAGCTTCAATGAATGCTTCCATTTGTTCGGCGAGCCGGGCAGCCCCATCTTGCTCTGCCTCCGATTGCAGCAGCCGGTTGGTTAGCCATAAGGTAATACAATCAAGCAGAACGGGCGGAGCCGTCCACGGTTTGCCTGCAGCTAAGGCCTCGCGGCTCTCTTCCGTAAATCCCAAAGCCAGCTTGTAAAGCAAGGATGCGGCCTCCAGCGGCTCCTCCTTCGTTTCCCAACGGAAGCCGGAAGCCTCGCGATCCCGCACGTGCATGCGGATTCGTTCCTTCATCTCCTCATCGTATGGTTGGCAAGTGGCAATATAGATGCCATAGGTCCCAAGCCTGGCCGCGTATTGTTCCGCGAAGCGGCTTTTGCCGCTGCGTGCGCCGCCTGTAATCAATATGGCCATTAGCCATCCTCCCGGTTATGACTTGGATATTCCCGCGCTGTCAAAGGTCGCCATCTCTTGCATAAGAAGAAGTGAAGCGTCCAGCAGATGGAAGCTTAACACCGCTCCCGTCCCTTCGCCCAGCCTCATCTCCAGATGAATAAGCGGTGACAGGCCGATGGCTTCCATTAGTCTGGCATGGCCCAGCTCATGCGACAAGTGGGAAGCCAGCATATAGGGAACCGTGCGCGGCGCCAGTCTGGAAGCGACGAGCGCCGCCGTCGTAGAGATATAACCGTCAATGACAACAGGACAACGATTCGCCGCTGCCCCGATAATCACTCCGACAAGTCCTGCGATTTCTGCGCCGCCCACCTTGGCAAGCACATCAAGCCCATCGTCGGGATTCGGCTGATTCCTCTCGATTGCCCGCTTCACAACTTCGATCTTATGGGCAAGCACACCGTCATTAATGCCAGTTCCGCGTCCGACCGTCAGCTCAGGAGACAGATTCGCAAGCACGGACGTAATGGCAGCGCTGGCTGTCGTATTGCCGATGCCCATTTCCCCCGTTGCAAACAATCGCGTGCCCTTCGCGATTTGCGCCTCAGCGACTGCAATGCCGGTCAAGATAGCTTCCAGAGCTTCCAAGCGGGTCATCGCGGGCTCCTTCGCCATATTCCGGGTTCCCCAAACGACCTTGCGGCTTACGAGGCTATCGTGCTTGAGCTCGGCTGCTACCCCGATATCTACACATACAACCTCTGCCCCCGCCTGTCTAGCCAAAACGTTGACGGCTGCGCCGCCGTTCAAAAAGTTGTGTACCATCTGCGGCGTAACCGCTTGCGGGAATGCGCTGATGCCTTCTTCGCATACTCCGTGATCGCCAGCCATCACAATGACGGCACGCTTGGACAAATCCGGCCACAGCTGCCCTGTTGCGCCTGCGAGCTGAGCCGCAATCGCCTCCAGCTTGCCAAGACTGCCCGGCGGTTTCGTCAATTGGTCGGAATGTTGCTTAGCCCGGCGCGCCGCATCTTCATCGAATGGCGCTATCGAGCTGACGATAGCCGAAAGACGCTCCTCAAGTTCGGTAATGTTCATGCTATGAATTCCCCCTTATCTGACTGATCTGTATCAGGATGGCGCTTCACTTGACTAAGCTGACTCCAACAACGGCACCTTCTTGCCCCGACTGACATTCCCGAGGATTTACTCGGAGCCCGGCTGCAATATTAATTGCGGGACTCCCGTTGCGGGATGCTTGACGAGTGTTGTTTTCGCTCCGTATAGACGTTCAATCACAGCTGGCTGCAGCACCTCTTCGGGCGATCCTTCCGCCGATATCCGCCCCTTATGCAAGGCAATGAGCATATCGCAATATAAGGAAGCCAGATTCAAGTCATGCAGTACGGCAATAACTAGAAGGCTCTTCTGCTTCTGCCAAGCCTTCACCGTGTCCAGCAGCTCGATCTGGTAACCGATATCGAGATAAGTGGTCGGTTCATCCAGAAGCAGGATCTCCGGCTGCTGTGCCATCAGCTTCGCCAATGCAACCCGCTGGCGTTCTCCGCCGCTAAGCTGATGCAGCTTGCGGCTCTGCAGATCGACTAATCCCATCGCATGAAGAGCGTCGTCTATTACGGCATCAGGATCCTCCGCCTCACCGCCAAGCCAGTTCTGATGGGGATACCTGCCCATGGCCACAACCTCGCGAACCGTGAATCCAACGGGAGGCAAGCCGCCTTGCTGCAGAACAGCTAGTCTTTGAGCAAGCTTCTTGGACGGTATATCGGTCAACGGAATGCCATCCAGTGTGACGACTCCCGAGCTTGGCGCATCCGAACCGGATAAAATATGGAGCAGCGTCGATTTGCCAACGCCATTGGGACCAATAATTCCGTAGATGCGATTTCGTTCGAACGATACCGATATCGCATCCAGCACAGACGCTCCTTGTATAAGGGCGCCAACTTGCCTGGCAACCAGACTCAAGATTTAGCGCCTCCTTCCACCTTCATCCTCCGATGCAGCAAATAGGCGAAGAACGGAGCACCGATCAGCGCCGTTACAACCCCGAGCGGCAATTCCTTCGGACTGAGCACATTACGCGCCAGCGTATCCGCCCATAACATAAAGATCCCGCCCCCAATGCCTGCAAGCGGAATAATGAGCCGGTAATCCGGGCCTACAATTAATCGAATAAGATGCGGCACCACCAAGCCGACGAATCCGATAACACCCGAAACCGACACAGCCGCTGCAGTTAACAGCGTAGACACGAGCATGACAATCAGCTTTGTCCGTTCCACCTTCACGCCCAGATGGGAAGCATGCCTCTCGCCAAGGGTGAACAGATTTAAGGATTGGCTGAAGTACAGCAGAATGGGCAGCGCGATAACAAGAAAAGGAATCATCATATACACATGTTCCCAGCTTTTCATTGCGAGCGAGCCCATAATCCAGAACAGGATCTGGTTCACTACGCCTTGCGACATCGATACCATTAACGATACGAACGCTCCAAGGAACGATTGGATGATAACGCCGGACAAAATAATCGTTTCAATCTGCATAACGCCCCTGGTGCGGGATAGCCCTATAACAGCAATAAGGGTCAAAATGCCTGTACCGAATGCAACAACCGGAATCGTCCAGAGACCAAGCGCAAGCTGCATTCCTGTCAAAATAATAAATGCAGCTCCGACAGAGCTGCCCGATGCAACGCCAAGCGTATACGGATCAGCAAGCGGATTGCGAAGAACCCCTTGGAATCCAGCTCCGGCGAGCGCAAGGCATGCACCGACAAGTACGTCCAGCCATACCCGCGAAAGTCTGACCTGCGTCACAATCGCAATTTCGCCGCTTGTCCATTTGTCCGCCGGATCGGGCATGCCCGGAAGCTGGTGGATCAGTATGCCCCATACATCCACAAAGGACAATCCTGCGGAACCGATAGACAAGCTGGCTATCATAGAAACAGCAAGAAGGAGCAAAGCTGCTCCTCCATACGTTATCCCTTTTATGCGCAACATCTATTTGACAAGCTCAGGATGGATCGCTTTCGCAAGCTCAAGCAGTCCGTCCGCCAGTCGAGGACCAACGCGCACAAGCGGATCATTGGTTACGGCGAACATTTGATTGTTCTTCACCGCATCGATTGCTTCCCAGCCGGGACGCGATTCGATACCTGCGACGATGGAGCTTTTCTCCTCTCCGAAATCAGGGTAAATAATCAACTGCGGATTTTGTGTAATGACTTCTTCGCCATTGACTTCGAACCAGCCAGGTTGCGCCGCAGAGATGTTAATGCCGCCAGCCAGCGTCAGCAGCTCGTCCAAAAACTCTCCCGATCCGACAGTCCAGCCTGACGAAAACTCCAGGTAAACCTTTTTCTTCTCTGCGTCCTTAACCGCAGTCGTGACTTGCTCTTTCACTTCACGCATATGATCCGCAACTTCTGCGGCTCCAGCTTGCATATTCATAATTTTACCGATTTCCTCTACTTTGGCAACTACTTCGTCGTAGGTTTTCGGATTTGTTGCATAGACATTCAGTCCAAGCTCGCGCAGCTTCGCAATCGCGTCGACATTCATGGAAGACGAGGCCAGGATCAGATCGGGATTAAGCGCAGTAACTGACTCAATATTCGTCGTCATGTCGCCGATTTTTGCAATAGACGCCGCTTCATCTGGATAGTTGCTCCATTCATCGACACCGACCACTTGTGCGCCTGCTCCGATGGCGAATATCGTTTCTGTCTCGCTAGGCACCAGCGTTACGATGGCGCTTGGCGCTTTTTCGAACGTGATCGCTGTGCCAGTTGCGTCTGTCACTTCATATGGATAGGTCGTTTGACTGGCTTCCTTCGATGGCTCCGGTGTTGCTTCCGGGCTAGGGGATGCCGATGCGCCCTGCTCGGTCTGGTTGTTGCTGTTTGCTGCGCCCTTGTCTGTATCTGTAGTTGCGCCGCATGCCGCCAGCACTACCATCATCATAATGAGCAGCAGGCTTACAGCCGTTTTCATTTTAGTCCAAGACATAACCTTCATCTTCTCATTCACTCCTGTATCAGATCGTCAATTTATCGCAGAATCGCTTCTGCGTCTTGCATTCGGACACAAAAAAAAGCATTCCCGGCCTCTGTGCCGGAAACGCCCGTGTCAATCGCCGCGTACGCAGCGAAACATGCCTCTCCAACACCTCCCTAAGTCCACGTAGGTAACAGCGTTCATACAAAAAGGCAGGTCTCCTGACTCGGATTGTCGCAGGCCTCGTCTTCCCGAGCTGATCGCTCAGTGACATATCGCGGCTGCGATGGCATACACGCATCATCTGCTATGCATGCCCTCCTTACAGTGGCGGGTCCGTGCCGGAATTGCACCGGCTTCCCTATTAAGCTTTTACGATACGCAGGCGAATTTGAGCTTGTCCGCTGTTACCCTGCTGCGCAACGCAAAGCACCTCATTGCTTTCAACTATTAAAATATCAGTAGTTACTATACACTCCCCGTCCGCAATTGTCCATTCCTTTTACGCGATTCCGCTAACGTTTACCCGGAAATGAAGGCATAAATCGTTCTGCTGCCAATATAGGTAATGTATAAGAGTCAGCTCCATTTTCTGAATCATCTGCTTTTCGAATGCGTATTTGCTTTGCATATGAGGAGGCATCAAGATGACCGAAACCATTAACTCATCGGACAATACACCCCATAATCACAGTAAAAGCCGGATGTCCTGGGTGTTATTCATTGTGACGAGCTTAGCCGTAATGGCTATTGTCGTACTTATGCTCAGGCCGCAATCTATCTCTGCGGATGCTGCCATTACGATACACAGCCATACCAATGGGCAACTGGAATGGACGATTGTCGATTATCCCGCTACCGTCCTCGCCAACAATACCTTTCAGTTAATTCTGACCGATGCAGCGGGGAACCCGCTGGAGGGAGCGCAGCTCGATATCAAGCTGGAGATGATCGGCATGGTCTGCGGTGACTTCGATTTCTCCTTAACCGAAACAGCGCCAGGCTTCTATTCCGGCGAGGGTGTGCCGTTAATGCCCGGTCTATGGAAAGCTTCGCTTATAATCGATGGCGATCGAGACAGCATCATTACCCGAACGCTAAAAGCAGTCTACTAAGGGGCAGTTAGAGCTTGATGGCACTTCAGGCGGTTTCGCAGCATGAAGCGTGTCTCACAACACGGTTTCACCAATTTCACCATTTACGCACGTTAAACGTTTCTCGCAATGCTATTTTCACCAGTTTCTCTGTTTGCGCAATAACCCGTTAGCAAACTACCACAGCCACGGCGATACAGTCGGTATGATCCCATTCGCTGCCAAGCCTCTTAGAATCGAGATCAGACCGACGGCCACGGCTGTAACAACGCCGGCTCGACGCATGAACCGCCGCCAGCGCTTGCTGGCAAGCGCCGCAATCGATGCCGCGAAGACAAGGGCGGGCATGGTCGCAAGGCCGAATAGAGCCATCACAACCGCCCCCTCGGCCAATGAGCCGGTAGCAGCAGCGTTCATGCCCATTGCATAGGTCAAGCCACAGGGCAGGAAGCCAAAGGCAAACCCCGTTGCCAGCAGGTGAGCCGTCTCCTTGCGTCCGGAAGCGCGCGCACCGGAAGCCAGCTCCTGATGTAGCTTCCCCGACAATCGGTTAAGGAAAGGGATCTGCACCTTCCTCCATAACCATAAGAGGACGAAACAGCCGCCAATAATAGAAGCGAGCCCCCTAATCCCCGCGAATCTTCCCGCAACATCAACGAACGAACCCACTGCACCCATCATTGCTCCCAGCAGAGCGTAGGATACAATGCGTCCCGCATTATATAGCAGCATCGATCGCCTTGCAGTAGCGTTCGACTGCAGCGATACAGCCGATACGATGCCGCCGCACATGCCGATGCAATGAGGAGCGCTGAATAATCCCGTCAATAGAATAAGACCGACTCCGTTCAGACTGAGCGACATTAGCGCCCCCTCTCCGCAGCCCGCTCCATGCGGGCGCCAAGCCGCAGCGCATTGGCTACGACCGATACGGAACTGAGCGCCATCGCAGTCCCCGCCATCCACGGCTGGAGATAGCCGATTGCTGCGAATGGAATGATGACGGCGTTATAGCATAGCGCAAAAACGAGGTTTTGACGGATATTCCTAATCGTCAGCCGGCTGAGGCGGATCGCTTCGGTTATCGCCTGCAGTCTGGAGAAGATTAGCGTAATATGCCCCGCGTTAAGCGCTCCGTAGGTGCCATTCCCCATCGCGATGCCCACATCTGCCCCAGCCAGCGCTGGCGCGTCATTCCAGCCGTCACCGGCCATCGCGACCCGCTTGCCGCTCCGTTTTAGCTTCTCCACAAGGGCCAGCTTGCTCTCCGGCAGCATGGAAGCATGAAATTCTTGGATGCCGAGCGCTTTGGCGACGGCATTCGTGGGCGCTGCATGATCGCCCGTTGCCACGATCGGCTGGACGCCAAGGCGCTTCAACTCTCTTACCATCTGACTGGCATCGCCCTTCAACAGATCTCTGAATCCGATAATGCCCACGCAAGCTTCCCGTTCCATGACGTATACGACAGTCTCACCAAGCGCCTCACGCTCCGACGCTTGCCGTCTTGCCTCGCGCGATATTTCAAGCCCAAGATTTCCGACATACTTGGCATTGCCAATCGCGGCATGGACGCCGCGTATCCACCCCTGCGCACCGCCTCCCGCTGCATAAGAGATACGTTCTGCATCAGGGGTGACAAGACCGATCCGCGCTGCTTCTTCCCTAATGGCGTCCGCTAATGGATGCGAAGACTCCGCCTCCAGCGCAACCGCCAGCCGAAGAAGCGATGAACGGCCAAGCCCCAGCGTGCCGACAAAGCAGACCTTAGGCTTTCCCTCGGTCAACGTGCCTGTTTTGTCCAGCACAAGCGTGCGAATCGAAGCCAGCCGCTCCACCGCTCCCGCTTCCTTGGCCACAATGCCCCGTTTGGCTAACCGCCCCGACGCGATCACCAAAGATATCGGCGCAGCAAGTCCCAGCGCGCACGGGCAAGCTGCCAATAGAACAGCAATTGCGCATAGCGCGGCCTTGCTCCAATTGCCCGGCTCGACGACGAGTCCCCAAATGATCAAAGTCAAGGCCGCCGCGAGCAGCATGACGGGGACGAACCAGCTTGCGGCGGCGTCCACCTGCGACTGCAGCGAAGACTTTGCCCGCTGGCCTTGATGAACCAGCTCCTGAATGCGGCTAAGCAACGTCTCGTGGCCCGCTGCCCCCGTTACGACCGTCAGCTTGCCTGCGCCGTTGCGCGTCCCGGCCCAAACGCCGTCTCCCGGCCGCTTGGCAACGGCAGCGCTCTCGCCGGTCAGCAGCGACTCGTCCAACGTCGACTCACCGTGCTGAATCGTTCCGTCAACAGGCACAAATTCACCCTCGCCCACATGGACAATATCTCCCTTGCGCACATATTCAGTTCGCAGAGAAGTGATGACCCCCCCTCTCTCGACAACCGCCGATTGCACGCGCAGCTGATCGAAGCCAAGCGACTCGTGCTGCACTTTTAATGAAGCGGCGGTTTCGATATATTTGCCTAGCAATACCGCCGTCATCACCACGGCCGACGTCTCGAAGTACAGGGGCGAGCCATGCGTGCCGCCTGCGAACAGTCCATCGCGAAAGACGACATAATGACTGTACAAATAGGCGGCTGTCGTCCCGACCACGACCAGCACATCCATATTCGCGCTCCGTTGCCGGACTGCATAATAGGCGCCAAAATAAAAAGGCATCCCAATGACAAACTGCACAATAGTCGCAAGCACGAGCTGAAGCCAAGGCAGAAAGAAAATATCCGGCAGCAGCTCGGCAACCGGCTTCAGCCCCGGAAGATGCGTCGCCATTCCAGCCATGAGCGGCAGTGTCAGCGCAATCGCAGCAATAAGCCGGAGACGAAGCCAGCTCCTCTCCCGGTGCAGGCCTTCGCTCGCGCTTTCATTCAGCTTGGCGCTGAAGCCGAGCTGGCCTACTTTCTCCGCAAGCAGCTCCTTCGTAACTTGGCCGCCGCTCACTTGTACCCAAGCGGTGCGCAGCGGAAAGCTGACCGCTACCTCCGTTACCCCTTCCATGCGGCCAAGCGTCTTCTCGATTCTGGCTGCGCATGCGGCGCAGCTCATGCCTTGTATCGTAAAATCCAGCTCCCGGTTTGGTCCGTTCCCTTCACCTGCATTATTCATAGCCATCCAACCTCCAATCAGCGAAAAACCCCGCACGTCTGCGACGTCCGGGGCCTGTACCGCCGCCTTACACTATATGAGCGCAAGACGAATTGCATGATTGGAATCTATAGCTGCCGCATCTTAATCCCGTTCGTAGATCGAACCGGAGCGGCTTGCGAACAGCTCCGTATATACTTTCTCGGCGTACGCGTCCGTCATGCCGGCAATATAGTCGGCGACAACCCGCTCCCAGGGCCATTCCTCCTGCTGGCGGTCATAGCTTTCCACCCAGTCCGGCGGCAGAAGCAATCTGCCCGTATCATATTGCTCCAGAGCGTCCCATAGCCGAATCAGCATATTTTCGCTGCGCTTCTGCAGGCGCTGCACCCGGAAATCCTTGATCAGCGTTACCCACGCAAGCTTCTTCAAAATTTCCATCGTGCGCAGCAGCTCCAGATCCTCAGCGCCTTCCTTCACGAACGTTACGCGCTTCCAGCCTGTCTTCGGATCGTCGATAATGCCGACACCGCTAGCGAACTTGCTGACCCATCTGGCCTTCATCTCCCGCCGTGTACGGGAGGTTTCGCGGCCGTACTGGACGAAGATTGATTTCCACTCGAGATAATAGCTCTCCAGCACCCGCCGCACCATCGCTTTCAGATTGGTGCTCTCCCACTGCACTGCCGCTATGCTGGCAGGGTCATCCAGGATTTCACGCACCACGCCTTCTACCAAATGGTCATCCTCGATAAAATCCTCCGTCAAGACAATCTTGCCGGCTCGAATACCGTCTTCGATATCATGTGTAGAATACGCGATGTCGTCGCACAAATCCATAAGCTGTGCTTCAAGCGTGCTGCATCCGGCCGGCATACCCCACAGATTCCGCAAGTATTCAATGCCCTGCCATTCCATCGGATAAACGCCTTTCATCCGGCCGGGCTCATTAATGCAATACGGATATTTATTGATCGCCAGCAAGACGGCCGCCGTCAAGTCCAATCCGCGGTCGCTGCCGGCACGCTTCTCCAGAAACATGAGAATACGGAAGTTCTGCGCATTTCCTTCATAGGGTACACCGTACCGATCTCTCAAAATACGATCCAGCACTTCCTCACCCTTATGTCCGAATGGCGGATGCCCCAGATCATGTGCAAGTGACGCGCATTCCACAACCTCCGGGACGAGCTTCAATCCAGGATGCTCATTAGCAGCGAGGAACGGATAGGTCTTGCCCAGCCTGCGGGCTACCTCCCGCGCTATCTGGGACACTTCAAGAGAATGGGTCAGTCTCGTCCGGTAATAGTCTCCGGAGCCCGCGCCGAATACCTGCGACTTGCCCTGCAGCCGCCGGAAAGCCGGCGATTGGATAAGCCGCGCGTAATCCTTTTCGTATTCATCCCGATCCTCGCTCGATGGCGTATGGTCTGGCTCGTGGAATCTGATTTTGCGTATATTCATTGCGATCACCTGTCCTGAAGTCGATTTGTGTGCGAATGTGGCGAAACTGTGTTGGACTCCAAGAGGCCAAGTCTCCCGCATTTGAAAAGAAAGCGGCGCGTCCCGGAATACACTTCCGACCACGCGACGCTTTGGCTATACATGATGACGCTATGTTACCAGTCTCCAGCAGCATTCTGCGATATGCGAAGCTGCACTGCTCGTTCTTCGAGTGCATAAGCATGGGAGATGGGAGAGACGCTTAATGTCTGCTATGCTCTTCGTGAGCGATTCGCTTACAGGATAAAGATTTGACAGGTATAATAAGCGTAACGCCAACGCCTCGCCCCTCGGGTTCGGTACAACCGGAAATGCCGACGCATACCCATATCATACCATAAATCTCCGGCATGCATAAGCGGCCGCCCGAGCTTTCGTCGGAATCGCCATGCCTGTGTCTCCGGTGTATAGCGATTCATGAGGGAGTCATTGCCCCGACCCTCTCCATTAATCGTTTATTTCAGCTTCATCATCTTCCATAGCTGCGCAGAGATCAGGTTTGCCGTCGCTTCCTTCCGGTAATCCGATCCCGCGAACAGATCCTCCGCCGCTTTGTATTGTCCTTTAATCGCTTCATGAATCAACCCAAGCATATTGTCGCTGAGTCTCGATCCGTTCATCGTCCGCTCCGCTTCCGTCAGCCGATCCGGCAGAGCCGATCCGTCTTCCGTTGACGGCCGCAACTCCTTAAGCTCCCCGTCCTCGGCATTTTCGCCTTGGGCTGCGACCGTCACAAGCGACGGCGTGAACGATTCCCTTCTGCCTGCCTTCTCGTAAAACGCGAACAATTCTTCCTCCGCGCGGTCTGTATCACGTACGATCGGAATCACCACTCTAACGAGCAAATCGTCCGGTTCACGTACGCCTCCCTTTCCTTGTAACCAGTCCAGAATCGGACAACGACTCCAACCCCTGCCGCGAAAAATAACCAACTGAGAATCTAAGGCCATCAGAGCTGGCACCGCATCGCCCATCAGGCTGGATACATTCCCGCCGATTGTAGCGAGGTTGCGGACAGCTGGCGCAGCAATCTGACCGATCGCGGTGACAAGCAGCCCGCCACGGTTCTTCAGCAGCGGATGCTGACGGCATTCGTTCAGCGCTGCGCCCGCACCAACGCTGACAGCCCCCTCCGACAAGCGAATGCCATGTAACTCCGGGATGCCCGCCAGACTGATCAGATGCTTCGGCTCCGGTCTCACACCGTTCTGCCACTGCGTACGAAGCAGCGTACTCCCGGCTGTGTAACTGGACATCTTTCCGAATTTCCGCTTCAGACGCCAAGCTTCTTCGACACTGGCAGGCTGCCATACACTCAAAAACCCGGCATGATTATAATCCGCCATTTCCATCGCCATCACGTATCCCTCTCCCCTGCGGTTATTGGTCTAAAAGCGGTGCTTACTCACATAAGACACGCCCAGCGCCTTCGCCTCTGAAGAAGGTTTAGTACGCTTGCGCAAGCCGACGCCGATCAATACCAGGTTGGTCAAGACATAAGGCAGCATTTGCTGCCGTCCATCCGCACTCCTCGTCTCTAACCAATGGCGAGATCCTCCTCCACATGCGCAAGACGGAATTCCGCAATTTTGCACACTTCCATTAGCGCATGTCTTCTCTCTTGTTCTGCGGTATTCATCATCCGCCTCTGCATGGAATCGGCGGTCATATCCGCTGTCAGCCCTTTGACGGCCATAATAAACGGAAAACCGAATTTCTCTCGATAAGCGGCATTCATGCGCTGGAAAATATACGCTTCGTCGCGCTCCAAACGGTCGGCAGCGACGCCTGTACGCCGTTGTTCTTCTGTAGAAGCTGCTGTCATTCGCAGCTTGGCGCCGAGCTCGGGATGCGCCCGTAGCAACTCAAGCTGCAATCGGCTATCCGCCCCCATTACGATCTCCGACATCGACGAAAGCAGCTCTTGCCGCGACCGGAAAGGCCGGTTATGCCATGCCTTCTCCGCTACCCACGGCGAGCTCTCGAATAAATGACCATATCGCTCTACAAATGCGGCATGATCGCCGTCGTTATTCCAATCCACGCGTCGTTGCTCCATTCCTCATTCCCCCTATATTCATCATGTGCCGTCTCGGCTCTCTTCCATATCGTTCGGTTGCCGCCTGTACTGCTCTCCCGCGCGTCAAACGACAGCCCGCCTTCAGCAGCTCTGACTCCAGTGCAGCAAGCAATTCCAGTACACGGCATCTGTCCGCTTGCTCGCCTATTGCTGCTACTGACCAGTACGCTTGATCGGCAGCTTGGGCTACCAGCTCGACCCTTAATCCATAAGACTCCCGCAGCCTGAGTGCAACCATTGTGCCGTCCACTCCTTTCGGGACCGCTGCGCAAACTGCATATGGCAGCCGGCTCCCTGCATCCGCAGCCGGCAACAGCCCCATTGCTTGCATGCCTTGGTCCAGCGCTTCTGCATGAAGCCTCTCCTCCGCCAGCAGCGCGTTTCGCCTGCGATCGTCCATCCACAGGTGTACAGCCGGCCCTATGCTAGATTGGCTACCTGGGAATAATACAGAGCTTCGTTTGGCGCTATCCACGTTCTCTCCCCCTCGCATGATCCATCGTTCACCTTCTGACACCATATCTATTTTGTGTTAGTTAATATAACATATTTTGAGCTTGAAACTATCATATGACGCATAAACGGGTTTGTCATTGTTCAATTCCTATAAATAAACGGAAGTCACTCGTGCAGAATGACTAAGAAAGTGAAAAAAAAGATTCCCTTCCCTACAGAAATCCAGTATATTATGTTATATAAACTAACATATCGAGGGTGATACTTCATGCTTCTCAAGGATCTCATCCAAATTCCGGTACTGCAAAACGCTCGGCTGGTCGCAGGCGCCGATGGACTGAACCGAAGCGTAAGCTCGGTTCATATGATGGAATCGCCGAATAACATCCTGAAGCCTAACGAATTGTTGCTGACAACCGATTACGCGATAAAGAACCATCCCGAAACGCTGGATACGCTAGTCTCTAACATGGCCCATGCCGGATGCGCGGGACTCGCCATCAAGACGATGCGGTTTCTTGAAGAAATCCCGCCTTCTGTTATCGAGAAAGCCAGCCACCTCCAATTTCCATTGCTTGAGCTACCGTTCAATAATTCACTTGGAGAAGTGCTCAACGGAGCATTAAGCAGCATTCTCCAGAACAAAACAGCAGAGCTCAGCTATGCGCTTGATACGCACCATACGTTCTTCAACCTTATCCTGAATGGAGAAGGCCTTACGGAGATCGTCGACAAACTGGCGCAATTGATCTCCAGCCCCGTAGTGATCCTCGGGTCCAAGCTCGAGCTGATAAGTCTGTCCTCCACCGTCAAACCGAATATTCATCTTCTGAACAAATGGATATCGCAGGCGGCAAAACAACAGCTCTCGCCGGGTGTCTATCCGATCATTCACGCGCTGCCATCTGACGGCGCATGTTACGTCATTCTTCAGCCCATACCTGCTCCGCAGCGTCCCGGTTATATCATTGCGTTTTCCAATGAGGGGGACATACGAAAGCTGCATGCTTTGGCGCTGGAGCAAGCCGCTAATGTGCTCGCCTTTGAGCTGTTGAAAGCGCAGGCAGTCAAGGACAGAGCCCGACGGTTCAAGATTGAGTTTTTTACAGAGCTTGTACAGGGAGAGATGGCATCAGAGCAGGAAATTATTCACCGGGGCAAGCAATACGGCCTCTTCCCGGCCGAATCGATGTTATGTGTTCTATGCGGCAGGGATGGCGATGAGGGGACAAGCGCGGGTCAAGATCATGGAGAGGCCGAACGCAGAGCAAGAGAAAATGATCAGCTCTATCACTCGCTTACGAAGGAATTCGGAAAGCTGGGCATCCCTTATGTTTTGTTCACATTGAAGGACAAGTGTATTGCCCTGCTGTCAGCGAAGGAACTGCTAGGCTCTTCGGCTGAGGGGAAGCTGAGATTATCACATCAGTTAATGGGAATTTCCGAACGGTTGTCCGGCCAGGAGGATATGAGCTTGTCCTACGGCATAAGCGCCCCGATTAACAAGCTTGCCGACATCCCGACCGCCTATAAGCAATCGCTGGACGCCTATCGACTGGGCAGAGTGCATAATAAACAACGTTTTGTCCATTATTATCATACGAAGGCATTTACCGACCTGCTGAAACTTATTCCGAGGGATGATTTGCAGGAGTTTTTGCAGGAAACATTCGAGACGTGGAGCAGCATCGATGAGAGCGAGCAGCGCGAATGGCGGAAGACGCTTCGCGTATATTATGATAATCAGTGCCACATCGGCGAGACGGCTAAAGAGCTATATATTCACCGCAACACGGTGCTGTACCGCTTGAACCGGATTGAGCAGCAAACCGGCCTGCAGGTCCGGAATCCAGCGGACAGCCTGCGCATTCGCATTGCACTCATCATTAAAGATGATTTGGTCATATAGCCCCCTACTGCCATAGAGCGAGCTGCTGCCCGAATCGCGCAAGAAGCTCTTTTTTCTCCGCTCCCTTCACGAAAGCAGCCTCTGCTCCGTACATTGCGATGCGGCCAACTTCCTCTTCAGAGAAGCCCAGCTTGGCATGAAGCAGCTCATATTCTTTCGTAATTGTCGTATCGGATACCGTTAAGTTGTCGGTATTGACGGTAACGAGGATGCCCTTGTCAAAGTAATCCCGGATAGGGTAACTGGACAAACAATCGACCGCTTTGGTTTGCAGGTTGCTAATCGGGCACAGCTCCAGCGGAATTCGTCCCCGCCGGATCAGCTCCACGACAGCGGAATCCTCTCGCATTCGAACGCCATGGCCGACCCGGTTAGCGCCAAGCAGCTCTACAGCCGTGCGAACACTTGCAGCTCCCGCCGCTTCGCCCGCATGGATCGTAATCGGAAGACCGCGCTCACGGGCCATCGCAAAGATATCCCGGTAAAGCTCGGCGGGAAATGCCGCTTCCGCTCCCGCCAGATCCACCGCTACAACGCCTTTTCCCAGATACAACGAAGCTGCACGGATAACCTCGCGATTGAACTCTTCCGAATGCCCTCTTAGACAGATCGCAATACAGCGCGCCATCACACCGAAGTCCCGTTCGCCTTGCTGAAGTCCCCGCACCACATAATGAATTGCATCTTCTACCGTCAGTCCAAGTTTCCGATGCAGCTGAGGCGCAAAACGAACTTCAATATACAGGCAATTTTGCGCAGAAGCTTGCTCTACCACCTCGTAGGCTGCACGTTCCAGCGAATATGGCGTATGGAGAAATTGTCCGACGAAGCGGAATTTGTTCAAATATTCTATCAGGCTTTTGCATTCGCCCTCTACTCTCATATACGGAAGCAGTTGACCCGGCTCCTCGGCAGGCAGTCTCTCGCCAGCCTCGCGCGCAAGATCGATTATTGTAGCCGGCAGCACGCTTCCATCCAGATGCAGATGAAGATCTACTTTGGGCAATGCAAGCATTCGATTTGTCATAATAGAGACCTCCTTCATCTTCGACCAAGCTCGAACAGGTTTGAAACATACTATATACCGCGAGCCAGGAGGATGTAAATAAAATTAACATAACACCATTACCATTTTTATTTTGGGCATGTGGCGCCTTTCATAAACGCAAAAACGGAAGCCAGGCCGATTTCGCCTGCTCCCGTTCATACAAACGTATTATTTGCCCGTCACGACATCGCCGGTCCATGCCAGCATTCCGCCCGCCACGTTCACGACATCAAAGCCTTGGAGGCTCAAATGCTCGCATACGCGCCCGCTTCTGCCGCCGCTTCGGCAAATAAATACGACTTCGCCTTCCACATCATGCACTTCATGCGCGCGGGCTTGAAATTCGGACAGCGGGATCAGCCTCGCTTCCGCGATATGGCCTTCCTCCCATTCTTCCGGCTCACGCACATCGATCAAATTTACTTTTGCTCCAGCTTGCAGCTGCTCCTGCAGCTCCGAGGTCGTCATTTCGCGATACATCTATTCATCACCCTTCATCCATATAATCATCCATTCGAAAGCATTGTATCGTGTACAGGAACGATTGTCCATGACAACCATTGGCTAACGCTTATTTTTATGTTTGGCCGCAAGCAGCCTGTTGATCGTTGCATTGGATGCGGCTTGATCCTGATGGCCTATGTTTTCCGCACTTACAATTTTCTCGGCCTTGGCCGGAACTTTGGCTATTTCCCGTTCTTTTGGCGCTCGACTGTCGGCCTGTGGCGGTCCATTCCTTTCGCTGCGGCTCTCCGGCAAACGTTCTGATCCAACCCGCTCGGCCGGCTGCTGCCTCGCTTCAACACGAGAGGCTGCTGCCGCCTCAGCTTCATCTGGCAGAGATCCGAATTGATTCCCCAGGCCGTAAAAACGGCTGCGCTCGCTCGCCCGTTGCTTCAATCGATTGATCGGCTGATGCGGTACGTCTGCCGCTTCTGCGTTGTTGCCAGGGAGCGCATTGTTGCGCAGCGGCGCGTACAGCGCCTTACCGATCCGTGCCCAAGGGACGGAAAGCCTTCTGATCGCAATATCAGCCAGCCATAGGAGCAATAACAGCAAAAGGAGCTCGCGCGACCAGTCATATGGCTGCTTATACGAAGCCGGCTGGAACCGGTAGCTCTCTGAAGCATCCTCCAGGCTTAGCGTCCGGCCGCCAGCGAGGGAGGCGACTTTCTTCAGAAGCTCCTCTCCAACGTGACCTCCGATCCGGTATTCCGCCGCATAAGGCACAACGAATCCCGTCGTGATCCCGCTTGTTACAGTTGACGATTCTTCGTCGTTCCCATAGCTCCCGACATAAGACAAATAGGCGCCCGGAGCAAGCTGTGGCAGCAATGTCTCATATCGCCCGGGAGCGACCGGCATGAGCCGCTTGACTTCTTGAATGCCGTTTTCTCCCTCCAGGCTGACCGCAAGACCGCCTTCCGGCACGGCATCAACGCCACCCGTCGACTCCACAATGAGCTTGGCGGCTCCGCCGCTCGCCTCCGTTCTCGCACGATATGGCGAGCTGTCGAATTGAGGAAACGTCCACTTTACCCACTCGGCGAGCACCTGCGGCAATCCGTTCCATGTCACCCAATCCGGTGCCCACTTGCCCGTCATGTCGCTCGTCCAGGCTACCGTACGCCCAGCGCCATACGTCCAACGGGACAAGATCGGATCGCCCTCATGCGACCACAGCGCTACCTCCGCGAGGTCCTTGGCCGTCGTCGCAATATACGCGCGAAGCGGCGGCACACCGTCATTCCATAACCGTCTCCAGTCTCCTGCTTGACCAATGCTAGGAATCAATTCGCCTTCCACAATGTAAGTCCGCGACATTAATACGGTCTCGCGGCTGAAGATAGCCGGAAGGGTACTCTGGTCATTGGTAAAGTAATAGCGCCCTTTCCCTTTGTCAGCCAGCCACTCCAAGAGGGATTGGTCTGCTCCGTCGCCGATTGCGACAGTTGATAAGGTCATCCCGTGTTCATTCATGCCGCTGGTCACCGATTCATAAGAACCGTTCCCGGCAGATTCGCCGTCGGTAAGCAGAATCATATGCTTGCGCTGCGCATCTGTATTCAGCAGACCGTCATATCCAGCTGCTAGCGCCGAATAAATTTCCGTGCCGCCTTCGGCTTGTATGCCCTGAATTTTTGCAATCACTTCATCCCGATTGGTCAATGCGGCGGGCTCGACAATCCATGTTGGCGCCGAATCAAAGGCAATAACTCCCACCTTGTCATCGTCGCGCAGCAGCTCCACCGTCCGAATAGCCGCTTCCTTCGCAAGCTCCAGCTTGCCATCCGACATACTTCCGGAACGATCGATGACCAGCACGAGTCCAAGCGAAGGAATCTGCTTTCTGCCCTGCAAATCCATATAGACGGGCAGCGCTCGTTCGATCGGCGTATGAAAATAACCGCCAAGACCGAAGCTCTCCTCCCCGCCCAGCATCATAAGCCCTACACCATAATCGCCGACCGCGCGACCAATCCACTCCATCGGCTTCTCGGCAATGCGGGTCGCTGGCACGTTATGAAGAATGATGCTGTCATACATGGCATATTGCGCCAGCTCCAGCGACAATTGTTCAGGGCTGATCGTCTCATAGCCGATGAGCGAAGCGGCCAACGCCTCTTCAATATTGCCCGATGCGCCTTGTTGGCCTTCCACAATCAGAACGGCAGGAGGACCGCTTACGCGACTGAATGCATATGCCGCATTATTAGCAGATTGCTCATCACCGGACACGTGAACTTCTGCCCGATACCGATGGAAGCCGGGCTTCAGTGCGACGCCTTGCATCGAAAACCGATTTCCCCCCCGCTCCAATGGAATGGCAGAGACAGTCATCTCCTGATCGTCCTCGTACAGCCGAATTTCCGCTTCCCCCTCGAAGGTGCTTTGCACGGCAATCTGCAGACTGAAGGTCTCGCCTTGCTTGATCGAGAGCGGTATGATCAGCTCATCGATTGCCGCATCCCGTTCAAGTCCGGAGCCGATATAGACGGTATCCACATGAATGCCTGCTTCTTTCAACAACCTGGATTGGCGGAGCACATCCCCCGCATTCTGCTCGCCATCGGATACAAGAATAATCCGTCCGCCCTCCTTGCCAAGTAAAGACGCGCCCATCTGCAAACCTCTCGACAAATCGGTATACCGGTCATTAAGCGCTGTGCGAAAGGAAAATGCCCCCTGGCTCGGCAGCTGCTCTGAGGAACGTGTGCGGTCGGTAACGGCGTGCAGTCCAGTCGAGATAATGGCGCCTGTATCCCGAGCCTCCTTGCCGCTCCAAGCCTTCGCAATCCAGGATCCGATCAGCGTATCGTGCTTCATGCTGGCGGAACGGTCAGCTACGAATACGACATTCCGCTGTTCGAAGGAACGATAGGGATGAAGCCCGGCTAGCAGCGCTATGAGCAGCAGAATGATGAAGGAACGTACCGCAATGGCTGCATGCTTGCGCGCTCCCCCAAGGCGGGGCGTACGCCGGTACATCCAGAATATATAGGCCAGCCAAGGCGCCAAGAGGGTATACATCCATGGGAATTCAGCTTGCATGCCCACGACGATACACCTCCCATTCCGCCAATAGTACGATTAGAATGAACACGACCGCCCAAGTCAGCAGTGAATCCGGAACGGCGGCAGGATCATCAGCCGCCCCCGAATCGCTATCGGGCCCATTATCCTGCGATATGCCCGTTAATCGAAGTTTGGCCGTTGCCTGAAGTTCTTCCGGATGCGCCATAACCGACAAGTATCGGCTGGCGAGCAGCTTGCCATCCTTCCCCCACTCCAGTAACCGATACAATCCCGGTATGTCCGGCGCGTCGATCATTCCGTCTGTATCCGAAAGCGATAGCCGTTCCTTCAACTGTCGTTGTTCCTGTTCCGTGCTTGCGCCCGAACGTTCCACTGTCTCCCATTCCGCATAATCGATCTCTGCATGCAGAGATGCAGCGAGCTTGTCTCCAGCGGCTGCCGTCCCAAGCTCGCCTTGCGAGCCGCCATTCATCCATTGCGTGGATTGGAAGACCAGAACAGGAAATTCGGGACGGAGCGGAAGATCCGTATCTTGCAGCTTGAACGTATACCTGAGTCGCGGCTTGCCATCTACAAGTCCCGCAAGGATAGCCGGAACACCGCCATACGTAAGGACAGCCTCCCCCCAGTCGCCATCGTCTTGATTCAGTGTGTTCAACCGTCCAATATGCGTATCTGCAAACGTGATGTAAGACGTAAGCGGATGCTCCTGCGCATCTGCGATCGTACTGTTCGGCACAGCCGATCCCTCGCCGCTGTCCTTCGGATGATCGATGAGCCATATCGGTTTGCCAGCCAGCAGCGCCGACCAAGACACTTCATTCCGCAGCTGCTCATATGCGCCGTCGATCACGATCCAATCTATTCCTTCCGACTGTTCGCCGCTCGGCGGGACCGATTCTGGACTCGTTTTGACAGGGATTACGCCCGAAAGCAGCAGCGCTTTCTCCAGAAACAGATTTCCTTCTGTCGAGACGACCAGTACCTGGCTGCTTCGCTGCACAATCGGAAAGCCGTAAGCCACATTGTCTGTCCGAATACTATCGTTCATTGGGAGCAGCTGAGCTTTGTAGTACGTTGCCGGAGCCAGTCCAGATAGCTCGATGCTCCCCCATTCTCCCGGTTCAATGCTGACCTTGCGCACCGCAGCGCGCTCCAGTGATCGATCCTCATGACCGGAATAGATCTCCACTGTGAATTCCCGCTCACGATCTCCTTCATTGCGCACAGTTACCGCGGCATGATGATAACCCGCCTTCCCGGCATCGGGCCGGATGCCAAAGTGCAGGATAGAGCCATTCTCATCGGCTGAATCCGAGCCGACTGCCACAATTTCAAGAGGGTGAAACAGCTGCAAGCCGTTTGCTTCTTCCGCATCCCGCCACTTGCCGTCGGTGAAAACGACCGTCATGCCGCCGTTCTTTCCATGATGCAAGGAGTCGGCTAGCGAAAGGGCTGCCGTATGGTCCGTTCGTCCGTAATAAGGCGTCAATTCATCCAATGCGCGATGCAAGCTCTGACGATTGATCTCCGCGGATATAACCTCCACCGGGACAGCTCCGGCGGCAACAACACTGATTGGCTTATTGCCGGGCTGCCGGTCAATCCATTCCTTCGCCTCGTCAACAGCCAGCTCGAATTTTGTTCTCTGATTGGCCGAAGGCAGAGCCTCGCTTAATGCCGTCATGCTAACCGACCGATCCATGACGAGCACAGCTAATTCATCGGAGCTGTAGGGCTTCAGTACAAAGGGTTCCATCAAGGCCAGTACAAGAAGCGATGCCGCAAGCAATTGGAGAAGAAGGAGCCAACGGCTGAGCAGCCGCTGCCAGGGACGGTTCGCTTCCTGCTCCTGCAGCAGGCGCCGCCATAACAAGTGGCTCGCCACTTCGGTATCCCGGTACGTCTTTTTTAATAGATACATGGCTGCAATAACGAGCAGCGACGCGAAGAACCATGCCGACGCAACTGACAGAAATTGCATTTCGCTCCCCCCTTCTATTGCTCTCTCGCCTCTCATCCCTAACCATTTGCGTGCGATGACGATAGCTCGCGGGACTCTAATTCACCAGCCAGCCCATTCATTAAGCTATTCAAATAGGACTCGTTGAGAAGAGGAGACAGCATGTCCCATATCTATCGATTTAGAACGCCCTGCATCTCGACAAGCTCGCGAATGATATTCTGTACAGGAGCGCTCGTATCTACGAATGCGTAATCCGCCCCGCGCTCGGAGCATAGATTGTGCAGCTTATTCCGATAGTTGGCGACCTCTTCCCGGTACTGCTTTAGCAGCTTGTCCGACACCGCTACCTCCTTGCCCGTAACCAGCTCGCTATCGATCAGATTAAGTTCGCCGACCAAAGCCGGACGAAGCTCCTCCGGCGACAGAAGCTGAACCACTACCACCCGCTGACCGGCAGCCGCAAGCAACAATAACGTCTCCTCAATCCCTTTCTCGAACATCGCGTCCGTGAACAGCCAGGAGACGCCAGGGCGTCTGGGCAGCGCCCCCGGCAACCGAAAAGGTACAGATAAGTCCGAAGCCGGCGTTCGTTCGTTTCGGGTTGCAGAGATGCCCGTCTTTATAGCTCTCCGACCTCCCTCATCCGAAACTCTGCTGTCGTTGTACGGAACCGCCATAAAGCGGTATAGCTTCATGAAGGAAGCTCTGCCATGCATGGACGGCAGACTGTCCATCACGCTTCCTTGATCAAACAATCGAATCTCCACTCTGTCTTCGCCTGCCAATGCCGCATAGGATACAAGCGCTGCCAGCCTCAACGCATATTGCAGCTTCGAGCAAGCCGCTCCCCCCAAAAACGCCATCGAAGGCGTGATGTCAACGTACATGGCTGCATGCAGCTCCTGTTCATCCCAATATTGGCGAATGAAGGCACGTCCTGTACGGCCATATACATTCCAATCCAGCCGCCTGATATCGTCGCCCGGCACATAGGGACGATAGTCGGCGAACTCTTGCGAGCCGCCCAGCATCGCCGATCGCCGCTTGCCGGCCATCGTCCCTCTCAACCGATTGCCGCCTGCAAGCCGCAGCCGCTCGACTTCAGCCAGTAAGCTGGGGTCAGGAAATAAAAGCCTGAATGCCTCCTCAGCGTTCATAGTGCCTGTCGCACCAGCAGGATCCGACATCAGGCCGGGTGATTGCTCCCGGCTCAACGCTTGGCCTCGATCGACTGCAGGATCGATTCCGCCAGGCTATCCGTTGTAACACCAAGCGCCTGCGCTTCATACGTTAACACGATTCGATGCCGCAGCACCGGGAGAGCCGCTGCGCGCAAATCCTGCCAGGATACATGCATTCTGCCGCTGCATAACGCGCGCACCTTTCCGATTGAAATGAATGCCTGAAGCGCTCTCGGTCCCGCCCCGAACCTGGCATAACGCCTCACTTCATCTGGCGCGTCGTCCTCGGACGAATGCGTCATCATCACCATTCGAACCGCCAGATCCAGCACATCCTCTGCGACTAACAGTCCTTTGGCTGCCTGCTGAAGACCGATTAATTCATCTCCCGTCATTACAGGACGAGCCTTTGGCGATTCCAAGGCGGTTGTGCGCAGCACGATCTGCTTCAGCTCCTCCCTTGTCGGGTATTTCACACCGATCTTGAGCAGGAAACGGTCAAGCTGAGCCTCAGGGAGCGGATAGGTGCCCTCCTGCTCGATCGGATTTTGCGTAGCCAGTACAAAAAACGGCTTCGGCAGCTCATGGCTTGTCCCGCCTGCGGTAACCGTCCCTTCTTGCATCGCCTCCAGCAGAGCGCTTTGCGTTTTGGGCGTAGCCCGGTTGATCTCATCGGCAAGCACCAAATTGCCGAATATCGGTCCCGGCTGGAAGCGTTGAGACGCCGCACCGTGCGCGCCGAAATCAATCAGAGTCGTCCCTGTAATGTCAGATGGCATCAGATCCGGCGTGAATTGAATACGGGAATACGATAGCGCCACCGAATCCGCTACCGTCCGCACAAGCATCGTCTTGCCCAGTCCGGGTATCCCTTCCAGCAAGGCGTGCCCGCCTGCCAGCAAGCTCCATAGCAATTGCTCTACGACCGTTTCCTGGCCGACAATGACCTTCGCTATTTCTCGCTTAAGCGCCGCAATCTTCGCTACTGCCTCCTGAAGCTGTTCTTTCGATTCAATCATACGCAGTCCCTCCTCTATCCATCATCCGTTCCCGTTGATTGCCGCTATCGATTGGGCTGGATCTCGTCAAAATATTGCTTCACTTTATCCTGCATGCTTGCCGGCAATGCGGATCTGCCCAGCGACTGCTTGGCTTCCGCTGCATATTCATTGTACACCTCGTCGTAAGGACGGGTCAGCCCGTCGATCATCGGAGACTGGCCGCCTTGCTCGATTCGTCCGCCTGTTGACGGCCCGCCATCCTCGTAGACATCGCCTGTGCCTGCCATGGCACGGGGTGTTGTAATCAGCGTCCGGCTGCCTGCCCCCAAACCAGCCCCGCTGCCTTGGCCGCTACCGGAACCTGCGCCGCTTCCTGTACCCTGACCGCTTCCTGCTCCTGTTCCGCTGCCGGACCCCGTACCACTTCCAGTTCCTTGGCTGCCACCGGAGCCTGTTCCGCTTCCCGCCCCTGCTCCGCTGCCGGTATCCGTTGCGCTTCCTTTCTCCTGGCTGCCACTGTTGCCAGCACCATTTCCGCTGCCCGGACTGCTTCCGCTTCCTTGACCGCTGTTCAATCCGCCATCGGTTGTTCCGCTGCCGCTTGAGACAGCGCCGTCAGTCCCGGTTCCGCTTGAGACAGCGCCTCCCCAAGACGAGGGAATGGAACTGCCGGCTCCTTGACTCCGCATCCCTTCGGCAATCGCGTCCCCGCTGCGGCCGAGCTGCCCGGACATCGCACGAGCCAACTGCTCCAGCTCCCCTTGCGATAGCTCGCGGCCGAGCTCATCCATCAAGCCGGAGAGCGCATCACCGCTCTCCGGTGACGCTTCGCCGCCATTGCCGCGAACCTGCTTTGCCGCCTCTACGAACGCCGATGCCAGCTCACTGGCATTGGCACCCTGTCCTTGATCCAGCTGTGCTGCCAGCTTCTCCAATGCGTCCGCCAGCCGCTCCCGCTCTGCGGGCGCAAGCCGCTTCAAGCTGGAGCGAATATCTTCAACCGCTTGCTGTACCGCTGCAGAATCGCGATCCTGCAGCGCTGCGCCTAACGGCCGTAATTGCGGCTCTCCGCTCATGGCTTCTGCCGCAGTATCCAGTCTCTGTACAGCGTCCTTGGCCGCATCGGCGGCCCGCTCCAGCTCCCTCATCGCTTCAGCAAGCTTTTCCAGCGCCTCTGCTGGTTTCATACCGCTGGACGCCAGCTCCTTGCGAAGCTCATCTAAGGACTTCACGAGCTCTTTCTTAGCGTCCTGCGGCAGCTCCAGCTTCTCCAGTTCTTCTTCCAGCCCCTGCACTTCCTGTTCCAGCTCAGCAATAGAAGATCTAGCTTCAGCCTGAGCTTCTGCCAGCTCATAAAGCGGATTCGGAATAAGGAGCAGCAAGACGATTACCGCCCATACCGCAGCGAGCCCGTACAGAAGGGGACGTACAGAGCGCCATGAAGGCCAGGGCAATCGTTTATTCAGCTCAGAGACATATCGCGCGGCTGCCTGCGTTGCTTCCTCACGCTGGAGCGTTACAATAATAGGCTCATCCTTGTCTTCCCTGTAAGCGCCCAATCCGTCGAGCGCTGTTACAATAGCATCCTCCGTGACGGATTTGTCCATTTCTTTGGCAGCTTCCTTATCCGATGCTCTTCTCCAGATCCCAATCCCTATGCCTGCTATTAGACCAACGAGCACGAAGGTAGAGGATAGTATAGATGCATAAAGCAGCGGCCACAATCTTGCAGCGCTTAGCACGAGCGCACCCGCAATACTCCCGGCAAACAAGCCGAGCAATCCCAATCGCAACAACCTGAACAGCGTCATACGGCGCCGAACAGGCTTTAACCGCTCGAATAATGAGTGCCGATCCATGAGAATCCTCTCCTCCCTTCCTGTACTGGATTAGCGATGCCGTCTAGCTGTTGGTCGCAGGTTGCGAATAGCGGACCATAATGCGGCGGCCGATAGCACCGAATAGATCAGCATAAACTCCAGCCATAGCGGCATAGGCGCGCCTTTGCCGGTGTGACCGCTGTATCCGTGTCGGTTGGCCATAAACAATTCATCCGAAATCGAAGGCTCCAGTATGCTGTAAAGCGCCGCAACCGGATTCCATGCGATAATATGTCCTATCCAATTGTATGTTTGCGCAGCCCCCGCAGGCTGTGAATAAAAGTGATTCGACGTCACGCTCATCATGACAAAATACAACAAGGCCGTTCCTACAAACAAGAACAGCGTAACGCCATATGTGGCAATAACCGAAAGCATCGTCCGCTTCAGCAAAGTAGAGAAAAAGATGCCAAAAGAGCCTAGCACCAGCATAATGAACAAATAAAATAGAAAGACCAGCACCATCTGCTTCGGCGATATGCCGCCGTACAAAAACACCATGCTGTAAATCGGAATCGTACTGAACACAATTAGAACCATAAAGCCAAGCGAGGACAGCAGCTTGCTAATAATAATCGTAGCCGAGCTTTGCTGCGTCGTCAGCAGGAGATTCAGCGTCTGCTTCTCACGCTCCCCGCTTATTACACCTGCAGTAAGCCCAGGTGCCATGAACGCAACCAGACCAAGCTGAGCCATCGTGAGGAAATAGAACAATCCCTTGCTCTGCTCAGGATTAAAGGAGGAACCCCCGCGCCCTGACAGCTCCTGGGTCAAATAAATGGCGGCGAACGCTAGCAATCCGATCGCCAGCAAATAGAAAAACAACGTCCACATCGCCCGCGGCGATCTCATGCGCAGCCGAAATTCTTTGTCCAGCACCGGATTGATCAGACTGAACCTTCCAAGCCAGTCTCTCATCTCGCTTCTTCTCATTGGTCACCGCCTCCTCCCCGGGTAATCTCCAGAAACACATCCTCCAGATTCGTCTGCGCTTCGCTGAAGGATACAATACGGAATCCGGCATTCATTAGTGATTCCAGCAAGGCTGCCTGCTCCTCATCATGTCCGCCAAAATGGATCTGCCAGCCGCTCTCAACCCGCAGCAGCTGATTGACATACGGCTGCTCTTGCAAAAATTGCTCCGCTTCTTCTTCACGTCCTAACAGGCGGACATGAAGGTAGCGCTTGACCCGAAGCCTGTTCTGGATATCCGCCACATTCCCCACCGCAACCATGGCCCCGTGCTCGATGACACCGATCTCGTCGACCATCTCCGCAAGCTCCGGCAAAATATGCGACGATATAATAATCGTCTTGCCCATCGCCTTCAATTCCTTCAATATTTCGCGCATCTCGATTCTGGCGCGCGGATCCAGACCAGATGCCGGCTCATCCAAAATGAGCAGCTCGGGATCATGCACCAGGCAGCGAGCGAGGCAGAGCCTTTGTTTCATGCCGCGGGACAGCGTATCGACATACGCGTCCTGCTTATCGCTTAGATTCACCAGCTCAAGCAACTGAGGGATCAGCGCTTCGCGCTCCGTCTTCGGAATGCCGTAGCTGGCACCGTAAAAATGCAAATATTCGACCGTCTTGAACTGATCATAGACACCGAAGAAATCCGGCATGTAACCAATCCTCTTCCGCACTTCGTGAGGATGCTGCATGACATCAAAGCCGTCAACCTTAGCATAGCCGGAGCTAGGCGCCATCAGCGTAGCCAATATTGACATCGTCGTCGACTTGCCCGCTCCGTTAGGTCCCACAAACCCGAATACGGTTCCTTTGGCAATTGTCAGGTCAATCCCTTTGAGCGCTTGGAAGCTGCCGAATTGCTTCGTCAATCTGCGAATCTCGATCATCGGCTTCCCTTCCTGGGAGAACTGTTCGCCGCCCCTACGTCTGGTCATTTCCGCTGTCTGCACTTCATTCATGGACTCAGCTCCTCTCCTTCCAGGACAATGTAAGGAAACACGGTTTCCGTCTGGTTGAGAACATCAAGCTTGATTCGAATCGACCCTTGCTCCGTTATATATTCGCTTGGTGCACCAAGATCGTCTTTGATCGCAGTCCACTTGCCGGTAGCTTCATGCCAAACGCTCCAGTCCACCCCCGAATTGCCAAACCCTTGCGCAAATTGGATATCCAGATTGTCATAGGCGATCCGCTCGCCGTTTGGAATCAGATACTCCAGCTCAGCCGAACCAGTTCCTACCTGCATCACACCATTGCCGTAGCTTTGAAGCACTTGCAAAGTACTTGAAGAAATAAGCGGGGTGATGACTCCGGCCGGCACGACTACACGGTCTCCAATTCGATTAATCGGTTGAAGCTCCTGCACCCACATTCTCATATTGTCCGATTTCACTTTGCTGCCGTTAACGCTATAGTTGCTCTCGTGATCCTTGCTGAAGCCGACAATGACAGGTGCAGACATCGATGGAAGGCTATTTAAATGATCAAAGTAACCACGCATCACCTGTCGCTCCCGCTGCCACTCATCCCTGCCCGCTGTAGTGCCATACGGGAAGATCATGCCGGAGTAATCATAGTAGCTGCCAATAATCGGAGGCAAGTTGTAGCTCAAGTTGCTTATCACAGAACTTTCCCCGGCTTTCAAATCTCCAATCCTCTTCACCTGTCCGTTCATGAGCAGCGATACGTTGGTCAAATCGGTCCCCGTCTCGTTGCTCACCCTAGCCTCGATCGAACCATTTTCCTCCAAATACTCGGTCATCAACCCTCCGTTGGCATCAGGACTTGCAACTATCCGCTCCATCCACAGCTTGCGGGTCGACCAGTACGGCACGGAACGCCATTCAGCTTGAACGCTGTCTGTACGGTCGATGAGCTGATAATTGCCGTTCCGTTGCAGCGAACCGCCCCGGTAATCGTCCGAATACATGCCAAGCGGCCTCTTCTCGTCGAACTCTGCGGTCACGGTTCCGCCGGTCGGACTGAATATGGCTGTCGCTCCCGACAATACAGTCCGTCCGTCAACCGACATCTCAATCACTTCAATGCTATGTACCTGTGTGATGCGTTTGTCTCCCGCTCCAATGAAAAATACTAAAATACCGGTAACAACGGAGACCGAAGGGATAAGCCACCACGCCCACTCCCGGCGATCCGACTTGACCAGCACCCCATACAGCAGTGGCGCCACAATCAGTACATACAATCCGAACATCAGAAGCAATAGCGGGAAGGACGGCGGTTTAATTGAAGGGAATTGGTCGATCGCCGATTTCAGGCTGTTTTGCAAGTCGCTGTAGAAAGACACGCTGACCCGGCTGCCGCCTGTGCCTTGTGGATTGAGCAAGGAATCCTTCAAAAACTTGGACCAAAGTGTGGCACTTCCCGGCCAAGCCGCGAGCGGCGACAAGGAGGGATCAAATGCCACATAGAGAACGGAACCAAAGCCGACCTTCCGGTTGACGGCCAGAGGCAAGCTCCCATCCGCCATCTCAATCGTGCCCGCCACGATCCGCCCACTTGATACGGTAATCGGCTTATCCAACTGGAGCTGAGCGCCGCCGCCGGAAGCGGTCAGGACATCCGCATTAGCCAATTCGGTGAGGCTTGTCGCTTCAACCGCAGCAATGTCGAGGAAGGCTTCAGACGTTTTGGCATAGCCAGCCCCGCCGGACAGCACAAGCGTCCCGCCTTTCACAACCCAATCCTTGATTGCCTGAATGGAAGACTCCTTCCATTCGGCCGTCGGCATGTCGTTAATAACCAGCACATCCAGCATATCCAGCATGACCGAGTCTCCCGGAAGCTCTTCCGGAGTTAACGGCATGACTGTAATTTCATAACCCTTAAGGTTCAGGGTCGGCATAAAGTTAAGCGTATCCGGATCACGGGAAACGACGCCGATCGCAGAACCGTTGATCAAACGTCCATCCAGCGTATCCATACCGACTAATGGAACTGACTTCCCGCTCTTGAATGAGCCTTCGAAAAATCGAATTTGGCTTGTATCTTGATTAAGCACCGTGCCCGGCAACGCAAATGAAACATCTATAGCCGTACCAACAGGCAAATCTATAGGAACCACAAGATCAGTCGTGATGCCTTCGGAGGTGACTGCGGACAATACAGCTTCTCCCGACTTATCTTTACCCGTATGGTTTGTTAGCGTCACGCTGACCGGATACCACTTGTTCTGCTTGTAAGCACCTTGGAATCCGACCTTCCGCTGGATGGTGATTCCTCCCTCGTCGCCCGCCGCTTCCGCAATAGGAATGAATACAACCGCGAATAGCATGCATGCCATTACCACTGCAGTATGTAATGCAATGATCCGCTTCACTTTTTCTTTCACGCAACACCCTCTTTTCTATTCTATGACCTTTGTTAATTGTAACGAATAAAGGAGAGAATTGGTTGCTTTCTTTTCCAAAGTTTAGATAGATTGACATCTGCCAAGTGACCAAGTCATGCCGCTATCTACTATATTGACGGATTGAATCGGTTGGGTTATTTTGGGGATATACAAATATTTCAATAATAGGAGATGATGTTTATTTTTATATAATTTAAAGAAAATTTATACTTTTCCATGTTTTTTGAACCTGATATTTGTTTCACGCATATTTTTACCTACAATTGCATGAATAAACATCGAAATCGAACGGCTTTTTCTGATCGCTTATAACTGCCGCCGCAGGATATAAGCCTATTAGTGGATACAAATAAAAGGGGGAACGGATAGATATGAAATCGGCAAAATTCAAATGGTTTTCCGCGTTGCTTCTTCTGGCTCTTCTCATGCAAGGCTGCTCTGCAATCGGAATAGGCAAAGACAAAAAAGAAGAGATTACGCTGAAGGTATTAGCCTCGTCCCAAGAATTCCCGCTCTACATGCCTTTATTAAATGAGAAGTTTCCACACATCAGCTTTCAGGTGATTGATGTGTACAGACAGATGGTTAAAGAAGGGATCGAACTGGAGAGATGGGATGAGCGATTGGTTGAAATTATCGAAGAAGAGAAACCGGATTTTCACATGGAGATGCCCCCGGATCACTTCATCGAGGATTACCCGATGCTTGACATGGCGCCTCTATTGACACGTGATCGCGTTGAGCTCAACGACATCCAGAAGCAATTTACAGAAAGTCAGCTTAATGCAAAAGGCAAGCTGACCTTATTAAGCCCGACTTTCGACCGTGAGCTGCTATTTGTCAATCGCAAGCTATACCGTGAGCTGGGCGTTACGGAACCCGGTTCCCCGATGACTTGGGATCAATTCCGCCAATCGGCTTTAGCTATTCAGGCCAAGGATTCCTCCGCCACCGGCTATAAGATCAATCGCGATTGGTATTATTCTTACACCTGGGTGGGTGAGAACATCCTTGGCTTGCAGCGAATTGAAAATAATCAGCTCATGATTAATAACCTCGAGTGGCGCCAATTGTTCGAGCAGCTGTACGAGGATACGTTCAAGAACATGATCAAATCTCAGCAGATGATTGTAAACAACCCTAATCTGACTCATACAGGTCTATATATAGGCAGGGCTTCACACCTCAAAACCATATTGAAAAATAATGAGACATCCGACGATTGGGCACTCATCGAATTGCCGAGAGATCCCTCCAGCACATGGAGCAGCTCCGTCTATACTTCTACCAAACTCTCGATTTATGCTGAAAGCCCTTACAGTGACGAAGCATGGGATATTGTGAAGTATTTGATGAGCAAGGAGGCAGCGGAACGCATCGCATCCGATAACCTGGCAGAAGGATTCGTCACCTATCCGGACTACCTCGATATTGGAGACTTCTCGCTGGAGCCTCTTCTTGCAACAGGCTCGTCAGGGTCCATCTCTGCTATTGAGTTAGTTCAACCGGCAGAGCAAGCTCTGTCCGATGTATTCCGTACCCAATTCGAAGCCGTGTCCACGGGGATCCTCTCCTTCGACCAGGCTTGGGAGGCCGTCGACAAGGTCGTGCAGGATATCAACTCCAAGCCAGACAATTTCGTCAATAGCTAGAAAACCGGAAAAGGGCATGCTCCTTTGCATAAAAAAGGAGCATGCCCATTGTATTATCTAATTTTGCGCGTCATCTCATTCATTTGACACATCTATTTTAGTTCATTCCTTATTTAGTTCATCTCCGTAAGTTTTACAGTTAGCAGATTCTCCGTCTCCGTCTGAATCTTTAACGATACACGAACTCCGAATTCACGGCCTTCCTCCCGCAACCATAGCAGAAACCGCTCCTCTGATTCTCCTTCAGCACCAATAAATCTACCCTCATACTTGTAATCCACTATGGAAGCGCCGCGGTAAGCTTTCGCTGTTTCTTCCAAGGCAAGTTTGCTCCATTTGGCATAAGCCGGGTTGGCTGACTGAATTGTAACAGGATCAACTGACACCTGAACATCCGGATTCGCTATGCTGATAAGCAGGAATATCGCTTTCACAACGACCTGACCTAATATCCTATACCACCTCCCGTTCTTGCGCCAATCGGCAGAGATGTGGTTAGTTTAGCCAGACAACCCGTTGTTTAGTCAACCTGTATGAGTCTGGGGGCACAAATAAATTCATCCGCCTACTCGTCCCAGGCTTTGTAGAGTGCATGGGTGCCTTTGTCCCCCAACCCCGCGTCCGCAATGCGCTGGTACAGTTCTCTCGCAAGCGCCAGACCAGGCAGCTCAATCTGCATCTCCGCAGCGGAGTCAAGCGCAATGCCCATATCCTTAATAAAATGCTTCACGTAGAAGCCCGGTTCGAAGTTCCCGGCAACCATGCGCGGAGCCAGATTACTGAGTGACCAGCTGCCTGCGCTACCGGCACTAATGCTCTGCAGCACTTGGTCCAGTTCCAATCCGGCATTCTTCGCATAGATTAGCGCTTCGCATACGCCAATCATCGTAGAGGCAATCGCAATCTGATTCGCCATCTTCGTATGCTGGCCAGCACCGGCTGCGCCTTGCAGCAGTATCTGCTTCCCCATTCGCGACAAGATCGGAAGCACGCGCTCATAGTCTTCTCGGTCGCCGCCGGCCATAATGGTCAATGCCGCATTGCGGGCTCCGATGTCTCCGCCCGATACAGGAGCATCCAGCGCGTACATACCACGCGCCTTAGCTGCATCGTAGATGCGCCTTGCCAAAGCCGGGCTAGAGGTTGTCATATCGATGAAGGTTGTACCGCTCCTAGCGGAATCGATCAGGCCGGAAGGTCCCAGATACAGCTCCTCCACGTCGGAAGGATAGCCGACCATTGTAATAATAACGTCGCACACCCGCGCCAGATTACCCGGGGTATCCTGCCAGATTAGGCCCTGCTCGATAAGCGGAAGGGCCTTTTCCTTCGTACGCGTATAAATATGAACTTCGTAGCCGCCTTGCTGTACGTGGCTCGCCATACTGCCGCCCATAACACCTGTTCCTATGAAGCCTACTTTCGTCAGTTGCGGATTCATTCCTTTGCCACACTCCCTATCTGTCCATCCTTTAAGTTGTATCGTCCAATCTCATTTATTCCACAGTCATTATATCAAAAAAGCCTCCCCGCGGACGATCCATCCACAGGGAGGCACTCTCAAATCTTTATCACTCCGTTACAGCTGCAGCGCCTTTTTTCGCTTTTTTCCGATTCAGGAATTCATACACGATCGGAACGATAATGAGCGTAAGCAATGTCGAGCTCGTCAAGCCGCCGATAACGGTAACCGCCATGCCTTTCGAGATCAGGCCACCGGATTCGAAGCCGAATGCAAGCGGAAGCAATGCGCCGACTGTCGCGATCGCCGTCATCAGAATCGGACGCAGACGCGTTACGCCAGCCTCCAGAAGTGCTTCACGAACGGAAAGTCCTTCGTTTTCCTTATGAATGACGCGATCGATCAGTACAATTGCATTCGTGACGACGATACCGATCAGCATGAGAGCTCCAATTAGCGCTGTCGCACTGATTGTTTCACCCGTTACAAGCAAGCCCAGCATGGCACCGATTACGGTGAACGGAAGCGAGAACAGAATCGTCAGCGGTGTCAAGCCTCCGCCGAATGTCAGAACCAGCACGAGGTATACGACTGCTACAGCAGCAAGAATTGCCATGCCAAGCTGCGAGAATGTCTCGTTCATTTGTTCCGTTACGCCGCCCATGTCGATATTGACATTGCCCGGAAGCTTCATGCTGTCAATTGTTTTCTGAATATCTGTAGAAACTGCGCCTACATTGGATGCCGTTACATCAGCGGATACCGATGCGTAGATACGATCGTTCAGACGCGTAATCGTGTTCGGCGATTCACTTTCCTCAATCTTCACTAAATCCTTCAGAGCAACTTCCATGCCAAGCGGCGACATGATCATCACATTTTCCAGATCGGACAGATTGCGGTACGTTTTCTCCTCAACTTGCAGGTAGACATTAAGGTCTTCCCCGTCCTTCTCTATCGTTGTCAGAAGCGGACGGTCACGCACAGGGCTCAGCGCCATGGCAACCTGACCTGCTGTCAGGCCATATTGGCTCAGCTTGTCGCGGTCAGCAACGATGCGATATTGCTCATAGGTCTCGGACAAGCTGGAGCTGATTTTTTTCAGATCCGCGTTTTCGCCAAGCTTGGCCATCAGATCGTCAACGATAGGCTGCAGCGTCTTCATGTCTGGGCCATAAACGTTCATCGTAATGGTCGAACCGCCAAGGCCGCCGGAGAAGTCCTGCTCCTTCCACTCGCCTTGTCCGCCAAGTTCACGCAGCAGCGGAACGATCTTTTCTTTTTCTTCTGTGAATCCTTTGAAATCTTTGTCGTACGAGAGGTTGAACAAGCCCGACTTGGATGCGCCTGGGCTCATCGGATTTTGTCCGCCTACCGCGTATTGCACGACGGAGATTCCTTCGCGTTCCATCAAAATTTTCTCAGCCTCAAGCGCGACTTCCTCTACTTGCTCGCGAGTCTCGCCAGGAGCAGGGCTGTACGTAATAATCATCGACTTCTGCTCATCCGCCGGCAAGAAGCTGAAGCCGACTACAGGAGCCAGGAACAAGCTGCCTACAAGAAGCAGCACGGCTGCTGCAAAAGTGACGAACTTGTGATCCAGCGTCCAGCGCAGCACTTTCTTGTACCAAAGCGCCAGGCGGCCAGGTTTATCTTCATGAATTTGATTTGCCTTAAGTCCGTTGCGGAACATCATATGCGCCATCATCGGCACGACCGTAATCGCGACGACGAGCGATGCCGCCAATGCGAATACGACAGTCAGCGCAAACGGCATGAATACTTCCCCTACCATGCCGGATACGAATCCGAGCGGCAGGAATACGGCTACGGTTACAACTGTTGAAGCCATAATCGGTACGAACATCTCGCGCGTTGCTTCCAGAACAAGCTCTTTGCCCTTCAGCTTCTCGGTTGAAAGAGACATTCTCCGGTATATATTCTCGATGACGACAATGGAATCGTCGATTACCCGGCCGATGGCAACGGTAATCGCGCCTAGAGTCATGATGTTGAGCGTAATATCCATCTGCTTAAGCGCAAGCAGCGCCATCAGAATCGACAATGGGATCGACACGACGGATATAATCGTCGAACGAATATTGCGCAGGAACAACAGGATGATTATGATAGCCGCCAAAGCACCGATCAGCGCTTTGCTCAGCATAGTATGGACGGATGCTTCGATTGGCTCGCCTTGGTCGAATGCAACCGTAATCGTCAGCCCTTCGTTCGCTTCTTCCAGTTCTTTAATATTCTCCTTCACCCGATTGACGACATCAACCGTATTGGCGTCAGCTGCTTTGACGATACTGATGCCAATCGCGTTTTTGCCGTTCGTGCGGGATACGGATTCCGCTTTGCCGGAAATCTTCAGATCTGCTACATCGCTTAGCTTCACACCCGGAAGCAGCACAAGGTTGTTCAGATCCGTTTCTGTTACGATGTTGCCATCTACCAGAATCGACTTCTCGGAGTCGCCGAATTCGAAGATGCCAAGCGGTACAGAAAGCGCGGAAGCTTGTATGATGCCCTTAACGGCATCCTCCGTTAAGCCCGTTGCCGCCAAGGCTTCAGCGTCGAAGGCTAATTCGCCTTCCATGATGTTCTGTCCAGAAATTTGAACATCCGCAACGCCATCAAGTCCTTCCAGGCGTGGCAAGATGTTTTCCGTTACTTGCTTGGTCAGCTGATCCAGCTCCAGGCTTTCATTCGACAGGCTGAGCGACAGGACCGGGAACGCATTCATGCTGATGCGGGAGACGCCAGGCGCCTGGACGCCTTCCGGGAACTTCAGCTCGGACAGAAGGCTCTTCACTTCATCTGCCGCTTTATCCATATCCGTCTCGTATGTGTATTCGATTACGACGGAGGAAGCATTCTCAAAGGAGGTCGAGGATACATTATTGACGCCGGTCAAATTGCGCGTTCTTTGCTCAATCGGCTTCGTAACCTTCTCCATTACTTCTTCCGGCGCCGCGCCCGGATATACAGTCGTTACGCTGACGATCGGAATCGTAATGTCCGGGAGCGTCTCCATCTTCATGCTCGTGCCGGCGTATAGGCCGGAGAACAGGATGATGAGAGTCATGATCCATAAGGCGAACTTGTTGTTCAACGAAAACTTGATAACACTTTTCACTCTCTCCACTCCTCATCTTCTATCTCTCTTACTGCTATACCTTAAACCGATAACCAACACCCCAAATGGTCTCGATATATTGGGGATTGGACGGGTCGTGCTCGATCTTCTCGCGAAGCCGCCGAATATGGACGGTTACCGTCGCCGCATCGCCATTGGAATCCAGCCCCCAAATCCGCTCAAACAGCTTTTCCTTCTCAAATACGCGGTTGGGATGGGACGCAAGGAGGAGCAATAGCTCATACTCTTTGGTGGTCAGCATCGCTTCTTCATCATGAATGGTGACGCGTCTGGCTTGCTTGTCAATGGAAAGGCCGCGTATTTGAATATGCTGACCCAGACTTGGTTTATCCGCCGTCAGCCTTTCATAGCGCGAAAGATGGGCTTTGACGCGTGCCACAAGCTCGCTGGGACTGAAGGGTTTTGTCATATAATCATCCGCGCCAAGGCCCAGTCCCCTAATCTTGTCTATTTCTTCCTTCTTGGATGTCACCATGATAATCGGTGTGTTCTGCCGAGCCCGAATCTCGCGGCAAATCTCGAAGCCGTCCAGCTTCGGAAGCATCACATCGACGATAATCAGGTCATAACTGCCGTCAAGCGCCAATTGCAAGCCGATATCGCCTCGGCCTTCGATCTGCACTTGATAACCATGGCTTTCCAAATAATCGCGTTCGAGCTCGGCGATGGCCTTCTCGTCTTCAATGATCAATATGTTCTTCATGCTCGTTCACCGCCTTGATTGCCGTTGTGAGGGGAAGCTTGATGCAGAAGCGCGCGCCACCCTCCGGCAAGTTCTCCGCCCAGACGAAGCCGCCATGCCCCTCCGTCATCTGCTTGACGATGGCAAGTCCAAGCCCGCTACCGCCGGTCTCGGAGTTACGGGACTGCTCCGCCCGGTAGAAGCCGTCAAAAATATGAGGCAAGTCCGCCTGGTCGATCCCGGGACCGGTATCATCGATCATGATAATGGCGTATTCCTCTTCCCTTCTTATTCTTACCGTAATGACGTCCTCCCGATCAGCATGATCCTGTTGCATATACTTCACGCAATTGTTCAAGATGTTCGTGAATACGCGGTTCAGCTTATCGGGATCAGCCGCGACGCGCAGTCCGCCCTCGGAGAGATCTTCGAACTTCAAGGCTACGCCCGCTTTCTCCAAATCAAAACGCTGCTCGTCCATGAAATCCTCTACATAACGGCCAATATCGACGATTTTGAAATCGTAAGCGACCTTCTGCAGATCCAGCTTTGAGAAGAGGAACAGCTCGTCGATCAGCTGATCCATGTCGGTTGCCTTCCGATAGATCGTATGCATATAGCGCACGCGCTTCTCATCGGTATTGGCGATGCCGTCCAGAATACCTTCCACATACCCTTTGATGGCAGAAATCGGCGTCTTCAGATCATGGGAGATATGCGATAAAAGCTGCTTTCGGTTATCCTCATACTGCAAGCTCTGCTCAATGGAATGCTTCAGCCGGATACGCATCTCCTCGAAGGCGGAGCCAAGCTGGACGACTTCATTCTGCTTGCCCAGCTTCGTCTTCTTCGTGCGGAGCTCATGCGTCAGATCTCCCTCCTTGATTCGGAGCGCTGCCGTACGCAGCGATTGGATCGGCCGAATAATGCTGCGAGAGACAAAGTAGGTCAGCAGCAGACTCGTCAGACATACAAAGAGCAGTCCTGCAAGCAGCGTGAGTGGATGCCAGAATATAGGGACGGGTTCTGTACGGTGGAACAAAACCATCGTTCCTGGACTTCCATCCGGATAAGCAAATCCGATCTCATGGGAGGTGAACCGGTAAAGTCTGAAGGACATCTGCTCCGGAGGCTGGTCGGCAAGCGCCTTCCAATCCTCATCCGGTGAGAGATCCTGCAGAAAAGGCGACACCTCCGTCACCTCGCCGCTTCGGGTAAGCACAAAGCCCGCCCATTGCTCCTTAAGCCGCTCTTGCAGTCCTTGCACGAAAATGTCATTCTCAAGCTTGGCCGTATCCTCGCGGATGACGTAAGACAGCTCCCCATAGATAATCGCCTGATTAAAGCTCTCGTTCTGCTTGGCTTCGGTAAACTCCCTCAAATCTTGCTTTTCACCGGCAAAAAAAATAAACAGCATAAACAGCATTAGCAGGATCACCGGAACAAAAGCCATAGCCAGGTACGACATATAAAGCTTTACCTTTATAGACACTGCTTCACACTCCGTGTATACGATGAAATCTAAGCTTTCACCTATCGTCTATCATAAAGATCATTTCTAAACGAAACTGAACGCTTTTATTACAAAATTATTACGATTTCAGCTAGAATTCCTATTGAAGTCCTCCGAACTTGCCAAGCGGCCAGATCCGGTAGACGGCCTTGCCTTCCAGGCTGTCCAGCGATACTGCCCCGAATGCTCGGCTGTCCAAGCTCCTCTCGCGGTTGTCGCCCATTACGAATACATGCCCTTCAGGGACGGTGAAAGGAATCTCTACAACGTCGGGATAAGTGAGCCCCTTCGCATACGTTTCTTCCAGCTTCACGCCATCGACGTACACATAACCGTCTTTCATATCAACCGTTTGTCCCGGCAGCGCAATGATCCGCTTCACAAGCCTTCCATCATGCTCCGGTCCGTTAATGATGACGATATCCCCATGCTTTGGGTTATTGAAGTGATACGACCATTTGTCCTCAATCAGCCGCTGGCCTTCTACCAGCGTGTTCTGCATCGATACATTATGTACCTCGGTTTGCGCATACACATAATTTTGGAACAACAGCGCCACGACAATCGCTATGCCCAGCGACAGCGTCCAGTCCTTGATTTCTTTTAACCATCTGCTGCCCTTTGGTTTTGTTTGTTCTTGCTCCATATGGAAGCCTCCTCTTTCCACGATATGATAGTGGGATGATTGCTTTACTACTTATAGTCTACAACCTATCCCATATACGAGACAACCTGGGCTGACGTTCCGCTTGACCGAGCCTTAGGCGCATCGATAAGATGAACGTGAACCAGCTAAGCGCCTTGCAGAAGGATTGGCATCCTCATGACAATCAATGAGCGAATAAGATAAAGTTGAGATTGAAAGGGGTTGAATACAGAGTGTCTTATCTAATAAATGAAGATTATTCAGCAGCAGCCGGCGCGCGTCCCCAGTTGATGATGGATATCGGAGGCGTGCTTGCGACCAATCTGTCGCCCCGCTTCTGGAACGAGGTCGCAAGACTTGCGGAGTCACCGGCAGAGCGGCTATATGCCAAATATAAAGAAGAAGTAAGCCGTGGATTATGGATTGGACACTGGTCCGAGATTCAATTCTGGGATTGGATCGCTTCACAGGCTCCGTCCCTAAGCGCAGCGCAGGGCCAGACGATCCTCATGGAGAGTCTGACCCCGCTGCCCGGTCTGCTTGAGTTGCCAAAGTGGAGCAAGCAAGCCGATATTCATATTTTGAGCAATCATCTTTCCGCTTGGGTAGATCCTATTCTGGAGCCTGTGCGGCCCTATCTGTCCACCGTCACCATCTCCAGCCAAGTCGGCATGAGCAAGCCTCACCGGGAGCTCTACGATTATGCCAGCAGGTTGCTTCCAGCCTCAGCGCCCGTTCTGTTCATCGATGATCAGGACAAGAACCTGCGCCAAGGCGCAACAATCGGGTGGCATACGCTGCAAGCCGATTCGGAAGGCCATTGGATCGGTGATGCGGACCGATGGCTGGACCGGATGCTCTCGCTACAACCAGAATCGGACAGCTAGCAATGCTGCGCAAGCTGCGATGGCGGCAAGCAGCAGCTTCCCGTCCGCGCTTGTATAAGAAAGCTTGAAGCCTTGGGTCGTTCGGGCGGTGTGCTGGCCGAAACCTCTCGCTTCCAAGGCGTCGGCCATGCTCTCCGCCATCCGTAGAATGGCACGGATATAAGGAATGAACAGATACGCAAGAAGTCGAAGCGGAATGGCGCTGCCTCTGGCTGTTGATTTCCCGCGCGCTTTTACGATTTTGGCGAACCGGCCCCATTCTTTCATAAGCAGCGGTATAAAACGAAAAATTAGCATGACTAGCAAGCTTAGCGAATGAATCGGCACTCGAAGCTTGGTCATCCATCCGAAAGTTTGCTCCAATCCCCGCTGCAATCGAATCGGTGTCATGAGAGTGAGCAGCGGCAGTCCGAGCAGCATAATGAGCCATAACTGAAACATTCTAATGGCGAGAGGCTCGGACTTGCTCCATTGCAGCTCGAACGGCTGCAGCGACACTGCTCCGATAAAGATAAAGGCAAGGGAAAAATATAAAAATCCTCGTATGATCGGCCATAACGGGATAAGCAGCTTGCGAAATGGCGTGATGCATGCACCGGCAACTATTGCACCTATCGCTAACTTAGGCAAGCTATTGAGTGTTAAGAACCCCGTTGTAAGGATCAAATAAGCAGCGACAAGCGCTCTGGGATCAAATTTCTCTTCAAGCTTTTTACGAAACGATTTACTTTTCCTGTCCAGGGTTTCACTTTCGTTCCCCCCATAGTGATCATAAAGTCGCACAATATGTTCAGGATGTTCCGCTTGATCATCAAATGCAGCCTCTGGATTCGGTTGGGGCTGTGGAACCGCCGCTGCGGTGTCCTTCCTTAGCAGCTCACCAGCCAGGCGGCGAGCCAGCTCTTCCGGCTGCTGCCAGACTGGCCCTTCGTCTCCCTTCAATGCAGGGAACGGGCTTCTCGCGCGCAGCAAGCCCCTGTGTTGAAGCGTCGCTTCCGCTAGCAGCGCTTGAGGCGAGGCTGCGCCCAGCGCCAACGCCGCCTGCGTGGGAGCGGCTTCGAACGCTTGACCATCCCGTATGATGATCAAGCCGTCTGCCAAGGGCAGCAGCGCTTCAAGATCATGCGTCACCACGATCGCTCCGCGTCCAGACGCCCGATAATCCAACAGCATGCCGGTCAGGCGCTGGATGCCCTCTGTATCGAGTCCTGCGGTTGGCTCATCCAGCAGCAGCCAATCCGGCTCGCATGCCAGCAGACAAGCGATTGCCAGCCTGCGCTGCTGGCCGCCGCTCAGCGTCCACGGGTCTCGATCAAGCAGGGAAGCGTCCAGCCCCATACTGCTCATAGCAGCTTGTATGTGAGCATCTGCAGCTATAGCATCCACACGGTAAGGACGCAGCGAAAAGGCAAATTCCTCCCTAACCGTCGAGGCGAACCATTGTGCTTCCGATTGCTGCATGGCAATGCCAATGCGCCGGATAACACTGTTATTAAGCCGTTTTTTGCCTTTCTCTGCCCACAAGGGTTCATCTCCCAGCCGGATCGACCCGCTTTCCAGCTCCCGCAGACCCGCCAGACTCTCCAGCAGCGTCGATTTCCCCGCGCCGTTATGTCCCAGCAGCAGCATAATTTTACCCGCTTCAATACGCATACTCACGCCTTGCAGCAGCGCATGCTCCCTGTCGCCGGAAGCATGTACCCTTACGTTGTCCAACAGCCAATTAGCGGTCATGACATCTCACCGCCTCTGCCAGCTGGTCCGCCGTCAATGGGATGAACGGAAGCTCAATCCCCTGTACCGCAAGCTCCCATGCTACCTTGACCGTATAAGGAGCCTCGAAGCCTTCCCGCTCACCAGGACTATCCGTTACTTCCGAAGCTGTGCGCCGGAACAGCGCTCCGGCTGAGCCGTCGAATACGATACGGCCGTCCTTGAGGACGAGCGTACGATCTCCCGGAAGCAGCTCCTCCATACGCTGGGTAATCCAAAGCACCGTCGTTCCTTGCTGATGCATGCGCCTGACATGGCCGCATACGACCGCTGTCATCCCCGGATCGAGCATTGCTGTTACCTCATCAAGCAGCAGAATAGGCGCCTCTGCCGCGAGACAGCCTGCAATGGCTACAAGCTGCTTCTGGCCGCCGGATAACGTATCCAGCGGCTGATGCATGCGGCTGCCAAGCCCAACCTCCCTCAGCGCCTGCTCCGCGCGCAGAACCAGACCATCGGCTGGAGACCCCTGGCGCTCTAATAAGGTCACCACGTCCTCCCATGGTGTGGAGCCCACCAGACCCGCATCAGGCTGCTGCATCACAATCGGAATCGCCTTCCCGCGATGACCTTCCGCTCTATGCAGGCTGCCCCGTACGCCTTGACGGATCAGACCACCTGCCACTTTCAGCAGCGTGCTCTTCCCGCTCCCATTTCTACCTAATATCGTAATCCACTCGCCGCGTGTCACTTTCAAATGAATGCCGGCAAGTATTTCAACGCTTGGTTCGCTTGCCAATGAGATCGGCGCATATGAGACATCGGCTAATTCAAGCTGAATATGTTGAGTCAAAAAAATTTCCCCTTACCTCTTCCCATGATCGAAAGGCTGTGCTAGAATTCGATTTGTTAACCTGAATCTATGATAATTGGTTAACAATAATTCCGCAAGTATGAAAAGGAGATTCTATCGATCATGAAATCCATTTCTATTCGATCACTCGTGTACGTCGCATTATTCGCCGCATTGTTCATCGTGCTGAGCATGCAGCAGATGAAGCTCAACTTCTCCGTAATTCCCATTACGCTGCAGACCTTCGCCGTTATATTGTCCGGCTTGTTTCTCAGGCCCCGGCTTGCGTTCGCCAGCATATTTGTCGTTATCATTCTCTCTGCTTTCGGGTTGCCGTTGTTCGGCGGCAAGGGTGGAATCCCGCATCTGATCGGGCCGACCGGCGGATTCATCATTGCCTTCCCATTTTGCGCCATGTTCGCCAGCATAGCGGTACATAAGCTGCTGACTTCGAAGCGCATGATTTCGAATAAGGTATACGCGCTCATCGGATTTTTTCTTATCTTTTTCATCCTTTGCTCCATGCTGTCTTACGTACCGGGACTTCTGTGGATGAAATATACAGCTCCCTATAGCTGGGCCAAGACATTCATCGTAGGCAGCTCCTTCCTGCCAGGCGACGCGATCAAAGCGTTTATTGGCTCTCTGGTAGCCGTATCGCTCGCTTCCTTTGTCTACCGATTCCGCAGCGCAGACGCAGTAGAAACGACTTCGGCCGCTCCTCGTGAAGCACAAGGCTAAGCTAAATGAAAAACCAAGAAAATAAGCCGCTCGCCTCTACGGCAATCAGCCGTAGCCGGCAAGCGGCTTTTGTTCATTTATTCATTAATCGCTGCAATCCTCGGGATCTGGCTCGCTCGCGTCCTCCACATTAATGCGGTCTGACACAGTGTCGCGGATAACCGTTACAACTAACTGAAGCAGATAGTTGATATCGGATTGGCTTTGCTGGAACTGCGATACGAGAGGAATGCCGTCCAGCTCGTCCTGAAGCGACTCCATCTCCGTCTCGATTTTTTTCACCATATCCGGATTTTTGAACGTTTTCTCGAACGCGACGACTTCCTTCTGCTTCTTCTTGATCTGGTTGATCAACACCTGTACGCGTTCATTGCTGTTGATCTGCTGCTCAGCGCGGCGGTATTGCTGAACTTCGTCGGAGTGGAATATGACCTCCGCAAGCTCCTTCGCTTTTGCCATAATGTCTTCCTTCACGATTAGATCGCGCGTATGGAACGACGGGATATCCGTCGTGCCGCCATGATGGCTGCAAGCTACGCCATGCTCATGTTGATGTTCTGCCATTCGTCATCTCTCCTATTATGGGCCGTCAGCTAACGGCTTCGTCTATAGCCGACAGGATCGGCTCAGCTTTGATATACCAGGTCTGTGTCTCCGTAACCTTCGCATGCACGAACGATCCGATCCACTCCTTGGGTCCTTCCATATGGACAAGCTTATTCGCCCGGGTGCGTCCCGAAAGAACATTGGCATTGTTTTTGCTTTCGCCTTCAATCAGCACTTCAATTACTTCGCCCAGCATATCATCGTTCTTCTCACGGCTAAGTGCGGCAAGAAGCTCGTTCAACCGCTGCAAACGGCGCTTCTTCGTCTCCATCGGCACATTGTCCTCCATGCCGGCTGCAGGCGTGCCCTCGCGCGGCGAGTAGATGAACGAGTAGGCAAAGTGGAATCCGACTTCCTGCACAAGGGACATCGTCTCCTCGAATTGCTCGTCCGTCTCCCCCGGGAAACCTACGATAATATCGGTGGTTAGCACGACTTCCGGTATAGCAGTCTTAATCCGTGACACCAGGTCCAGGAACATCTCGCGCGAATATTTGCGGCTCATCCGCTTCAACACTTCCGTGCTGCCCGACTGGACGGGAAGGTGGATATGCTCCACCAAATTGCCGCGGCTAGCCAGCACCTCGATCAGATGATCGTCAAAGTCTCGCGGATGGCTGGTCGTAAAGCGGATTCGCGGAATATCGATCTTGGACATATCGTGCATCAAGTCGCCGAACCGGTATTCAATATCCTCGAAGTCCTTTCCGTACGCATTGACGTTCTGCCCCAGCAGCGTCACTTCCTTATACCCTTGGCGAGCCAGCTCGCGCACCTCGGCAATAACGTCCTCCGGACGGCGGCTGCGTTCCTTGCCTCGGGTGTATGGCACAATGCAATAGGTACAGAACTTGTCGCAGCCGTACATGATGTTCACCCATGCACGCATGCCTTCGCGTTTCTTCGGCATGTTCTCGATAATGTCGCCTTCCTTCGACCACACCTCGACGACCAATTCCTTGCTGTAATACGCATTCTGAAGCAAATGCGGCAAGCGGTGAATATTGTGCGTACCAAATATCATATCGACAAAGGAGTGCTTCTGCAAGATACGTCCCACAACGGATTCCTCCTGGGACATGCAGCCGCATACGCCTAGCAGCAAATCAGGCTTCTCGGTCTTCAATACCTTCAGATGGCCCAGCTCGCCGAACACCTTGTCCTCCGCATTTTCCCGGATCGCGCATGTGTTGAGCAGGATGACATCCGCTTCGCTCCGGTCCTCTGTAGCGGTATAGCCCATCTCCTCGAACATGCCCTTCATCACTTCGGTATCATGCTCATTCATCTGGCAGCCGTAGGTTTGAATCAAATAATGCTTGCCTCTCCCCATCGTCCGCAATTCCTCCGGAATGGTGAAATCATAGTGTACCTGAATCTCTTCTTTGCCCCGTTTTTTCTCGTCTTTATAGGAAGGAGCGGAAGATAGCTGGATGTTGCGCCCTTTAATGCGTAGAGTCGTGACGCCATCTTCCTCGCTCAGGATTTTGGCATCGCTGAAGTCGAAATATTTGGAATAGTCCTTTTCGCCCTTGCCGCCTGCAGCGGCAGGCGCTTTCGGAGCCTCTTTCGTCATGTCCATTTTCACTTCCTTTATGCTAGATCCGTCATGCTACTGCGAATTCATTCCAACACAACAATACAAAATTATACCACATCGACCTTGTCTAATCCATTGGTGCGTCAGCTTTTGGAAGCGATTGCGATCTAAATTCTGGTAGATACCTCAAGACTTGAACAAGGGATCGATGTACAAGCTGCAAAACTGCTCGTAAATCCGCTCGTGGCTATATCCTTTCACACATACAAGGTGCCTGTATGTATGAGGAGACAATATTGCGATATACGAATGGGCGATAAAAGGCGCGTCAATCTCCATCGCACTGTCTTCATCCGGAAGCTCGGATATAAGTCCTGTCAGCATGTCGTGCATGAATAGGTAGGGCGGTGACTGATAGAAATCATCCTTATTGCTTTCGGTCATAAACTGTGCATGAATCACGCCGAGCATCTTAGACTTCTCGCCCAGAAAATCGAGCAGAATCCCAATGACCCCCCTAAGCCGCTCTTGAACTGGCCGCTCAGTTGTCTCACGGATATAGCCGTTGATGGTACACTGCATCTGATCGAAGGTATCCTGCATGAGGCCGATGCATAAATCGGCTTTATTCGCATACCTTCGGTACAGTGTGCCTTGCCCTACGCCGGCCGACTTGGCAATCTGATGCATACTGACTGATTCTACGCCATGTTCGCTGAATAATTGCGCAGCGGTATCCATAATGCATTTGCTCAGCTCTTCCTTGGACCGGGTGTTCTCAGTCGCCGACATCTCATTTCTCCCTCCTTCAATTTATCTATTCAATGCTCTATGAATATCATCCGTTTTCTCTTCCAAGAGAACCGTTATAACCAAAAAAATCGTTTGACTTTTAATGGAATCCTCTATATGATTCATAAGTGCGGACAATTGTCCGCACTCTGTCGTCCACCTTTATTTTAGCCTTGGTGCTGCGGCAGGTCAATGAAAGAAAGAGAACACCCTTTATGGGATAGGAGGAATACGCAATGGCTTCACCTTCAATACCAGCACCGCGTAACGGCGAACCGTCCATTCGCAGCATCATGCTTCCGCTGCTAGCGATCATCGTCGGCATGTTTATGGTCATTTTGGACGGAACGGCTATGAATGTCGCCTTGAACCAATTCATGGTGGAGTTCGAAAGCACGTTCACTCTTGTCCAGTGGACGGTAACCGGCTATGCGCTTGCACAAGCGGCCGTCATTCCACTGGCTGGATGGCTGTCAGACAAGTTCGGAGCCAAGAAGATCTTCTTGTTATCCGTCGTCATGTTCACGATCGGCTCGATCCTTTGCGGTCTTGCCGGAACCGTCGAGCAGTTAATTGTATTCCGCGTCATCCAAGGCCTGGGCGGCGGCATGGTTGCCCCTATCGCAATGGCTTTTACGTATCGGCTTAGCCCTCCGGGCAAGCAAGGCGCCGTTATGGGCATGATCGGCATTCCGATGCTGCTCGCTCCCGCTTCCGGCCCTGTCGTTGCCGGCTGGCTGGTTGAATACGCAACCTGGCATTGGATCTTCCTGATCAATGTGCCAATCGGTATCATTGCCGTTATTATCGGCCTTCGTACCCTGCCGAATCTGGAGCGTCAGACGGTGCCTTCGCTTGACTTGCTGGGCATGATCTTCGCTCCGCTAGCCTTCGCGGCGCTTGCATACGGCATTAGCTCGGCAGGCAGCGAGCATGGCGGCGGCAGCGGCTGGACCGCGCCAGAGACACTGATCGGCCTAATTGTCGGCGGTGTTGCACTTATCATCTTTATTGTCGCAGAACTGAGCCGCAAGAATCCTCTATTGGAGCTTCGCGTATTCAAGTCCGCCGACTTCACACGCGGTGTGGTACTGCAATGGATCGTGCAGATTGCTCTGTTCGGTACGCTCTTCCTCATTCCGCTGTTCCTGATTCAAGCGAAGGGCTATTCCGCCTTCGAGACCGGCTTGATCCTGCTTCCTCAGGCGCTTTCGGCTGGATTGTTCATGCCGATCGGCGGCAAGCTGTTCGATAAGCTGGGCGCACGGCCAGTCGTGATCTTCGGTCTGCTGCTTGTATCGGTCGGCGCTTACTTATTGTCCAACATTACGGTCGACACGACGATCCCGCAAATTATGGTGCCGCTGGTGCTTCTGGGCTCGGGGATGGGCTTCTCCATGATGCCGCTCAACACGCATATCATCCAATCCGCGCCTAGACATCTCGTCGGCCGGGTAACGTCTCTGACTGGCGCGGCTCAGCAGGTTATGAGCTCCTTCGCCATTGCGGGTCTGTCTACGCTTCTGGCAGATCGGGTCAAGCATTATTCGGCTCAGAATCCGGGACCGGACATTCCATATCTGTCGTTCGGCGATGCCTTCTTCGTCCTGTCTTGCATTGGGGTCTTCGGCATTCTCGTTGCCCTGCTGCTTCGCAAGCCGAAGCAACAGGATGACGGCGTAGCCGCAGCCGACAAACCGGATGTGTCCATGATGATGGGACACTGACTACCAACGAAAAAAGAGCAGCTTGCACCGGGTGCAAGCTGCTCTTTTTATAAGATGATCCTGTTATCCTGCCATATCCTTGCGAGTGAAAATGAACAGCGATAATCGAAATGAACCGTACAGAAGCAGCAAGCTGACAACGGGTATGCCTAACCCTGCAGCGAAGATGTCATCGGAGAACTTATCGGTTATATTGCTGATAAATCCAATCAATATCACCATTGCAAATATAGCGAGAAAAGCAATAAAGTTGGAGTTTTTAACACCCAGCCAAAACATGACGGGAAAATAAATCGCTGCGTAAACCATTGTTAATCCAAATGCCAGCAATACGTTAATTCCCGATACCATGAAAGACTGGCTCATCATGTATTCGTTCGCGTATTGGTTCGCGGCATGGACAACGGCCATCAATACTAGTCCCAATAAATAATAGAAAAAGACCGATACGTATTTAGCCGACACAATCTGCTTGCGGCTTACCGGCAATGTCCCGATAAACATCATACTCTTGTTGCGAGTTTCCATGCTGGCAGTGAACATGATCATCATTATGGCTGGCAGCATACTGATCATGAGAGGTGAGAATGAGGTTTGCAAGAACACCCCGAAAACAAGCGCATAAGCCGTAATAAAAAGAAAATACCACCTTAACACAATGATATCCTTCCGGATCAGATAATACAGGTTAGACATGCGCCGCAGCTCCTTTCGCGGTCAAAAACATGATGTCCTCCAAGGTCGGACGCTCAATTTGAGCATGGTCAGCCAGAAACGGCTCCACCGATTTTCTGTTATCCGTGAGCGCTTCAAACCCAACAGCCGTCTCTCGTATTCCGACGAATAGCTTGCGGATATCAGCGTCAAGAAGCTCTTTGTCCCCTTTCACCAGCCCGTATCGATCGAAGATTTGCTCCTTCGACTCGTTGAAGACCAGGTTTCCTTTATGAAGAAATGCGATGTAATCGGCTACGCGGTCCAGATCCGTTGTAATATGGGTTGAAAACAGGATCGACTTGCGCTCATCGAGCATGAGCTCGGCAAGCAGCTCCAGCAGCTCTCTGCGGAATACCGGGTCCAGACCTGCTGTCGGCTCATCCATAATGAGCAAATCGGCTTGATGGGATAATGCAAGCGCTAGAGAGAGCTTCATCTTCATCCCTTTGGACAGGCTTTGAATTTTGGCCTTTGGGGATAGCTCGAATCGGTCAAGGTAGCGCTTGAAAAGTCTGTCGTCCCACTTCTTATAAAAAGGAGCATAAATATTCTTCATCATGCCGATTGTCAATTGCTCATAGAAGTGACTGTCATCGGCTACGAAGCCAATTCTCTCCTTGAGCTCAGCCTCCTGCTGACGAATGCTGTGCCCGAAGACGCGAACCTCTCCTGCCGTCGGTACCGCCATGCCCATCGCTAAGCGGATCAATGTGCTCTTGCCTGCTCCATTGACTCCGATCAACCCGGTTATATATCCCTGCCGGATATCCAAGTTGATATCTTCTAGGGCAAACCTCTTGAAGCGTTTTGTTAAGTTACGCACTTCAATCACATGCTGTTCCATTCTCTACTCCTCCATCCCTTGATCGATAAGACGAATATGGTCGAAGAGCTCCTCCAGGGTCAGCTGCAGGGAACGGCTTTCTTCTACAATGTCTGTCAGCTTGCTCTCCAGCTGCTTCAGGCGCTGCTCTCTAATAAATTGCGGATTGGCTCCAGAGACGAAGGAGCCTTTGCCCACTACAGAATCGATAAGCCCTTCCTTCTCGAGCTCCTCGTACGCACGCTTCGTCGTAATGACGCTAATTCCCAATTCCTTCGCAAGCTGCCGGATGGAGGGCAAGCTTTGTCCCGCAGACAGCTCGCTATTCAAGATCAGATTGCGAATTTGTCGAACGATCTGTCCATAGATGGGCTCATCTGATGCATTCGATAAAATGATATTCATACCTACCACCGTCTATCATGTATTTAATGTATATATATAATATATACACTATGAACAATTTCGTCAATTCTGAAATGAGAAGCATCAAAAAAAAGGCTCCGTCGGGTTTATACCCGAAGAGCCTTCCTCACCGATCCTATTCAACTACTCGATAATGTCCGCCATATCTCCGTTTTTCACGCCTGCCGCATTTGCTTCGTCCGTATCGATATGCATATCAAGCGCAAAGTCAGCCGAGACGCGTGCGACAACATGCTCGAACACCACGCCGCGGTCACCGCCTACACGAACACGCAGTTTTTGCTTATCCGCAATGCCTAAGCGCTCCGCATCACTTGTATGGAGGTGAATATGGCGCGCTGCCACGATTACACCTTCCTCGATCACGACTTCGCCAGCTGGACCTTGAATTGTAATGCCTGCAGATCCTGCTATATCGCCGGATTCGCGGACGGGAGGGTTGACGCCCAGCGCGAACGCATCGGTGCGTGATACTTCAAGCTGCGTACGCTTGCGCACCGGACCCAGAATGCGCACTTTGCCGAAAGAACCCTTCGGTCCGGTGACGGCTACCGTCTCGTTCGCCGCATATTGTCCCGGCTGTGACAATGGCTTCATCTCCGTTAATTGATAACCCTTGCCGAACAATATATGTACATGTTCCTCCGATAGATGGATATGTCGTGCCGATACGCCTACTGGTACTTGTTTGCTCATGTTGTTGCACTCCTGTTCAATTGATGTAATGCTTAAAACCTATAAAAAAGCATACGGCTTGCAGAGCCGTATGCTTATCATAGCATTTATTTAAATTCGGCGACAAGCTGATCGAATTGCTCCTCGGAGATAGCAAGCTCTTGCTTCGCCAATCCCTCAGGCTTAAAGCCCGAGATCATGTCTTCATACGACTTGCGTGTTGTATTCTGATAGATCAGACCCGTCAGCATGCCGTTCGTCTCCATGATTTTGTTCATGGCCGCTACGCGATCGCCCGGATCATAGTCCGGAAATTGCTCAAGGCTGACGATATTTTCTTTGAACCAATCATAGGTATTGATTTTATTGAATGTTACGCACGGGCTGAATACGTTGATCAAGGAGAAGCCTTCATGCTTGATGCCTTGTTCAATCAGACTCGTCAGCCCTTTCAGATCACTGGAGAATGACTGGGCAACAAAGGTTGCGCCTGCAGACATCGCGATCTCAAGTGGAGAAAGCGTAGTTTCAATAGAGCCTTCCGGAGTCGACTTCGTCTTGAAGCCCTCTGCGCTGCGAGGCGACGTCTGTCCTTTCGTCAAGCCGTAGATCTGGTTATCCATGACGATATACGTAATATTCAGGTTACGGCGAATCGCATGTACCGTATGGCCCATGCCGATTGCAAAGCCGTCTCCGTCTCCGCCCGAAGCAATTACCGTCAACTCGCGGTTGGCGAGCTTGACGCCTTGTGCGATTGGGAGCGCTCGTCCGTGGATGCCATGGAGGCCGTATGCGTTAATGTAACCGGATATTCGGCCCGAACAGCCGATTCCGGAAATTACCGCCAGCTCCTCCGGTTCCAAACCTACATTCGCAGCGGCGCGCTGAATCGCGGCCTGAATCGAGAAGTCCCCGCAACCTGGACACCAGTTCGGCTTCACATTGTTACGAAATTCTTTGAACGTTGCCATCTTTAGCTCAGCTCCTTACTTGCTTTATAGACTTCAAGCGGAAGGAATGGATTGCCGTCGTACTTCAGCAGGCTCTCAATCTTATCGGAGAAGCCTGTGTACATTTTGATCTGGCCAGCCAGCTGAGCCGTAGCGTTGTTCTCGATCACGACGACTTTTTTGGCTTTCTCCAAGTAAAGCTTAAGCGCGTCTGTCGGGAATGGATGAATTTGCCGAACCGTAATATGGCCCGTTTTCACACCATCTTGCTCTAACAGAGCTCTAGCCGCATCGATCGTTCCGCCTGTCGATCCCATGCCGATCATCAATAAATCAGGCGTTTCATTCGGCGCATCGACGCGAATCGCATCGCGGATCGATAGATCATTCAGCTTCTTGAGACGCTTATCCATCATACGCTGACGGTTCACTGCATTCTCAGACGGACGGCCCACTTCGTCATGTTCTACGCCCGTCACGTGATGCAATCCGCCTTTCTCGCCCGGCAGAACACGCGGGGAGATGCCGTCATCTGTAAGCTCATAACGCTTGAACAGCTCCGGTCCTTCCAGTGCAGGAGCGTCCGTTACCAGTTTTCCGCGTGAAATCTGTACTTTACTATAATCAAGCGGCTCACAGGACTGCTTGCCTAGCGATAGCTGCAAGTCTGTCATAACAATGACGGGAACCTGGTATTGCTCCGACACGTTGAACGCTTCGATCATATCGTAGAAGCAATCCTCAATCGATGCTGGCGCAATGACCACTTTCGGTATCTCGCCATGCGTGCCGTATACCATCGCATTTAAGTCGGACTGCTCCTGCTTCGTTGGCAAGCCGGTCGATGGGCCGCCGCGCTGAGTATTGACTATAACTAGCGGAGTCTCTGTCATGCCTGCTAGACCGATAGCTTCCATCATAAGAGACAAGCCAGGGCCTGCGGATGCCGTCATCGTCCGAACGCCGGCATAGTTCGCCCCGATCGCCATCGTGACTGCCGCAATCTCGTCCTCCGTCTGAACAACGGTACCGCCGAATTTCGGCAGCTTCTTAATGAGATATTCCATAATTTCCGATGCTGGTGTAATCGGATACGCAGACATCAGCCTGCAGCCTGCCGCGATGCTGCCCAGTCCGATCGCTTCATTGCCGATCATGAACAGCTTCTGCTTGCCGTCCGCCTCATGCAGCTTGAATTCATCCAGCGGACCGCCCGCTTGCTCCAGCACAAATTCGGCGCCGCGTTTCACCGCTTCAATATTTTTCTCCACAATTGCCGGCCCTTTGCGGCCAAACTCCTCTTCCACCGCTTTGCCCAACACTTCGAGCGGCAAACCGAGCAAAGCCCAAGATGCGCCGGAGGCTACCATGTTCTTCATTAGCGATGTGCCAAGTTCCTCGGCCATCTTCGTAATCGGCACAGCAAATAAACGGGCGTCGATGCCTTCCGGTACGGTCGGATCGAATTTGGCGTCCGCTACGATAACTCCGCCTTGGCGCAATTCGCGAGCATTCAGATCAATACTCTCCTGATCGAAAGCTACCAAAATATCGAGATCATCCGAGATCGCCCGAATCGGCTTCGTGCTGATACGGATTTTATTATTTGTATGACCGCCTTTTATACGTGATGAAAAATGACGGTACCCATATAAGTAATAACCTAGCCGGTTAAGTGCTGTGGAAAAAATACGGTCGGTACTTTCTACGCCTTCACCTTGCTGTCCGCCAATCTTCCAAGATAATTGACTTATCAAAACGCCCATCTCCTCTGCTTCATGAAGGTGCATGAAAATTAGACAACATTAAGCATTATATAATAGAAACGATTATAGTCACAACAATTTTATGTTTGCATTCACGGTTTTGCAAGATGTAAACGCTTAGATAAAAGATAGTTTGTTTCGATCATTCCCATATCGCCGCGAGATCAAATCCGATTATTCCACGGGGAGTTGTCCCCTGAGGAACGAAAGAGCATTGCCGGACAAGATGCCTTGGACTTGCTCTGGGCTAAATCTCTTCAGCAGCGCCTCTTGCAGCGCGACAACTTGTCCAGGATGGGACAAGCCTTGCACATGGCGGTCGATCCCGTCAAAGTCCGATCCAAGCGCAAGATGCTTTTCCCCGCCGAGCGCGCATATATGCTCTACATGCCGCAGCACATCATCTATCGTCACGTCGCCTGCGGCACGGACAAATTGCGGCACATACGTGATGCCGATCAATCCGCCGCTATCTATGATAGCCCCGATCTGCAAGTCCGTCAGGTTGCGGGGATGATCGCATAGCTCGCGCACATTGGAGTGCGATGCGACAATCGGCTTGTACGACAGCGCAGCGACATCCCAAAAGGCCCTTTCTGACAAATGAGATACATCGACGATGATGTCCTGTTTATTACACTCCTGTACAAAAGCGGCACCCTGCTCCGTCAATCCGCCGGCTCTGGCTTCCATAACACCATCCGCCGCCCAATTCGCATCGTTCCATGTAAGTCCCGCTGCCCGCACGCCAAGCCGCTTCAGGAGCCGCAGCATCGATAGCCTGCCTCTCAGCCCCCCCACTCCTTCAAGCGACAGCAGAGCGCCAATCCTGCCCTCCTGGATGCATGCATCGAGATCTGACACGGTCCGTATGATCCGCATCTCCGGAAATCGCAATATTTTCTCATAAAATAAATCTATACTTTCCAAGATCGGGTCGATCTCATGATAATCGGAACGGCTTGGCGATATAAATACGGCAAACGTCTGCAAGATGACATGGCCAGCCTTGAGCCGGTCCAGCGTCACATCCAGCACGCCAGGCTTGTTCCCTTGAAAGGTCAATTCCCGATCCCTCAGCAGCTTGGACAATACGTCACAATGAAAATCCACAATAGCCATACTATTCATCCTCCCGGCTCATCTCAAAGCAAAAAACCTGTCTACGGGGTAAACAGGCTGATGTCGTGTCGTATGCATGCCGATCCGTTAGCGCGGCTCCACAATAAGCTTTATCGCAGTCCGATCTTCTCCGTCAATAACAATATCCGTAAACGCAGGGATGCAAATGAGATCCACACCGCTAGGGGCGACAAACCCGCGCGCAATGGCTACCGCCTTAATCGCTTGATTCAATGCACCAGCCCCAATAGCCTGAAGCTCGGCGCCGCCGCGTTCACGCAATACGCCAGCCAGCGCACCTGCAACGGAATTCGGATTGGACTTCGCTGATACTTTTAATACGTCCATGAAAAGTACCTCCCCTGGAATGTTGGATGGATTCCACTTCTAAAATACTATTCGAGAGAAGGCGAAAGATTCCTGCTTTTATCACGCTAACTTTACTAACAGTTCTGAATTGTCTGATTTTTGTAGACAAAAAAAAGACTGCTCACTCCGAGCAGCCTCCTCGCTACATAAGCAGCCATTCGTCTTCCGTCAGCCGAATCTTGTTTATCTTCGTCGCTTTGCCGGTCGCATCATCGATCTGTACCGACAACCCGTGCAGATGCCACTTGCCTTCGTCCACGACGAACCGGGATGGAAGCTGGGTCAGAAAACGGTGAAGCACTGCGCCCTTCTCCATGCCAAGCACGCCTTCCTTGGAGCCGACCATCCCGACATCCGTTATATAAGCCGTTCCTTCCGGCAATATCGTATCGTCGTTCGTCTGAACATGCGTGTGCGTACCAAGCACGATCGAAGCTCTTCCATCCAGATACCAGCCCATAGCAATTTTCTCCGATGTCGCCTCTGCATGAAAATCGACCAATATGGCCTTTGTCGTGTTCTGGGCTTCCTCAATCAGCATGTCAGCCGTCTGGAACGGACAATCGATCGGCGGCAGGAACGCCCGGCCTTGCAGATTAATAATAGCCAATTGCTTGCCGTTCGCCTTTATAATCGCCATGCCCTGTCCAGGCGCCTGCGGCGAGAAGTTGGCGGGACGCACAATTCTCGGTTCATCATCGATCCATTCGAAAATGTCCTTGTTGTCCCAAGTGTGATTCCCCATCGTAATTCCGTGAACGCCCCACTCAAAAAACTCGCGCGCGATGTTTTTGGTGATGCCCCGGCCTGCGGCGGCATTTTCGCCATTCACAATAATAATGTGCGGATTATATTTGTCGCGCAATGCAGGCAGCACCTGCTTGAGAGCGCTGCGTCCCACATTTCCTACAATGTCTCCAATAAATAATACGTTCATCCTGCTATCCATCCTTTATAAGCCTTCAATGCAGAAAAGTGGCTGACAAGCAGCCACTTCTCCGAATACATATGCCTATTACTTCGCGTATTCCACTGCTCTTGTCTCACGAATAACCGTAACTTTAATATGTCCCGGATAATCGAGTTCACTCTCGATCTTCTTCGTAATATCGCGAGCAAGACGGAACGCTTCCGTATCGTCAATCTTCTCAGGCTGTACCATTACGCGAACCTCGCGGCCCGCTTGAATCGCATACGACTTCTCAACGCCGTCGAACGATTCTGTAATAGCCTCCAGCTTCTCCAGACGTTTGATGTACGTCTCCAGCGTCTCACGGCGTGCTCCCGGACGTGCTGCGGACAAGGCGTCCGCCGCTCCGACCAGCATCGCGATGACGGAAGTAGCTTCCGTATCGCCATGGTGAGAAGCGATACTGTTAATAACGACCGGATGCTCCTTGTATTTCTTGGCCAGTTCAACGCCAATCTCGACATGGGAGCCTTCCACCTCATGATCAAGCGCTTTGCCGATATCATGCAGCAATCCTGCGCGCTTTGCCAGCGTAATATCCTCGCCAAGCTCCGCTGCCATCAGTCCTGTCAGATATGCGACCTCCATCGAATGCTTCAACACGTTCTGACCATAGCTAGTCCGATATTTAAGCCGTCCCAGTATTTTGATCAGATCAGGATGCAATCCGTGAACGCCAACCTCGAATGTCGCCTGTTCACCATATTCACGGACACGTTCGTCAATTTCCTTGCGGGATTTCTCAACCATCTCTTCAATTCTCGCAGGGTGAATACGACCGTCCGCCACCAGTTTCTCAAGGGAAGTTCGAGCAATTTCGCGGCGAATTGGGTCAAAGCCTGACAAAATGACCGCTTCCGGTGTATCGTCGATAATGAGATCGATACCGGTCAATGTTTCCAAAGCGCGGATATTACGGCCTTCACGACCAATGATACGGCCCTTCATCTCTTCATTAGGCAAAGTGACAACGGATACCGTTGTCTCCGCCACATGATCGGCCGCACAACGCTGAATCGCCAGCGATATAATGTCACGTGCTTTTTTGTCTGCTTCTTCCTTCGCTTGCTGTTCAATTTCCTTGATCATTTGCGCGGTCTCGTGACGTACTTCCTGCTCGACATTGGTCAAAATAATTGACTTAGCGTCCTCCATTGTCAAGCTGGAAATACGTTCAAGTTCGCTAAGCTGCTGCTTGTAAATGGAGTCAATCTGTTCTTGTGTTTCTTCGATTCTTTTCTCCTTGTTGGCTACAGATTCTTCTTTGCGTTCTAGCGCTTCTAATTTTCTATCCAGCGACTCTTCTTTCTGGAGCAGGCGTCGTTCCTGACGTTGCGCCTCATTGCGCCGCTCGCGGATGTCTTTCTCAGCTTCTGCACGTAGTTTGTGGACTTCGTCTTTCGCCTCGAGTACCGTTTCTTTCTTCTGTGCCTCTGCGTCTTTCTTCGCAGTTTCTACGATTTGGACCGCAGCTTGCTCAGCGCTTGAAATTTTCGCCTCGGCAATCGACTTTCGAGTAAAATAACCAATCCCAAAGAAAATTGCGCCAACAAGGATAAAGATCGGAATCAAGATCCAGATGCTTACATCTCCCATCTTGTTCACCTCCTTGCTGCATACACCAAGGCATTGCTTGGGATGTTATTAGGTTTTCAACCGGTTTCCATACCGTTTCATCATGTTCCATTTTGACGAAATAAATCGTTTCGAATCAACTTTTGGAAGAAAAATCGATTCAAAATTGTGAAGGAATACAACCTCATTTTATCTTTACATAAAATCAGTTGTCAAGCAAAACGCCATCATCTTCCTGCTCCTTGCTATCCTTGTCCTTCCACTCTATGCCGCGAATCGCTTCGCGTACGATATCTCCAGGAAATCCCCTGCGCAGCAGAAATGCCATTAGCTTGGCTTTGCGCTGCTTGGGGTCGCCTTTTACTGTCCGGCTTTTCTTCTCTGCTAATGTTTTGGCCGCATCCAGCTCGCTCTCGCGATCCAGCTCCGTCACCGCTTCTGCGGCGACTTGCTTCGGGACGCCACGCTGCTGCAGCTCCTGCCTGATCATCAGCCTGCCCTTTTGTCCGCTGCGCATCCGGCTTGTCGCAAATTGGCGCGCATATTGTTCATCATCCACAAGTTGTTCGGATTCTAAACGGTTCAGCGCATATTCAATATTGTCTTCCTGCAGCTCCCTGCGCGCCAAATATTGGGCAATCGCTTTTCTCGTTCGCGGCTTCGCGCCCAAATAGGCAATGGCGAGCGCGTATGCCTTGTACCTCTCGTCTTCATTGCGAATTTCCTCCAGCTGAGCTTTCGGAAGAAACTGCCCTTTGAGCAGCCTGAAGCGAATCATAATATCTTCATGTACAGATAGCAGCGGCTTCTCCGTCTCGGGATCGGAGAAAATCAGGTATTGCTTCTTCTCTGTGCGGTCCCGCTTGACCGTCCCGATGATCCAACCGTCTTCATTCTCTATTTGGTCCGTGTCCATGGTTACCAAACCCCCTATACAAAAACGTCGCCGCTCCCCATGGAGAGCGGCGAACGCGATATGCTTATTCTTCGTCGAAATCCAGATCGTCCTCGTCTTCGTCAGCGGAGAAGTTAGCTGGCGAAGCAGTTGCGGACAGATTGCTGGCTTCCCGAATTTGCTTTTCAATTTCGGCCGACAGTTCTTTATTGTCCTTCAAGAACTGCTTGGCATTCTCACGTCCTTGACCCAGACGCTCACCGTTATACGAGAACCAGGCGCCGCTCTTCTGAACAATATCCTGCTCTACGCCGATATCAATCAAGCTGCCTTCTCTGGAGATGCCTTCACCGTACATGATGTCAATCTCCGCTTGCTTGAACGGAGGAGCAACCTTATTCTTCACGACCTTGATGCGCGTACGGTTGCCGACCATGTCATTGCCTTGCTTCAGCGTCTCAATCCGGCGCACGTCCAGCCGCACGCTGGAGTAGAACTTAAGTGCGCGTCCGCCCGGTGTCGTCTCCGGATTGCCGAACATCACGCCGACCTTCTCACGCAACTGGTTGATAAAGATGGCGATGGTCTTCGACTTCGAGATAGCGCCGGACAGCTTCCGGAGCGCCTGCGACATCAGACGGGCTTGCAAGCCGACGTGAGAGTCGCCCATGTCGCCTTCGATCTCCGCCTTTGGCACAAGAGCCGCAACGGAGTCAACTACGACAATATCTACAGCGCCGCTTCGCACAAGCGCTTCCGCAATCTCAAGCGCCTGCTCGCCCGTATCTGGCTGCGAAAGCAGCAATTCGTCAATGTTGACGCCCAGCTTGCTGGCATAAAGGGGATCCAGCGCATGCTCCGCGTCGATGAACGCGGCTTGTCCGCCGATGCGTTGTACTTCCGCAATCGCATGAAGCGCAACGGTCGTCTTACCTGACGATTCCGGTCCGTATACTTCAATGACCCTGCCTCTCGGCAATCCGCCGATGCCGAGCGCGATATCTAGAGCAAGCGAGCCGCTAGGCACGGTCTCAACCTGCATGTGTGTTGATTCACCCAATTTCATAATGGAGCCTTTGCCAAATTGCTTCTCAATTTGACGTAGAGCGTTATCCAAAGCTGCGCGACGATCCGCCAACCCACTCACATCCTTCACTATTTATACTAGTATGATACCTTATTTCGGACTGGTTGCCAATAGTTTTTTCGAACACACATTCGTAATTTTTGTTCCCGCACCCTCCTCTCCACTCTCATTCAGCAGCGAAGAAGACATAAAAAAACCGCAGCAAAGTAATCTTCGCCACGGTTCTTCCGGTAACTAGTCCTAATTATATCGCCTGCTTCGACATTTGACAACAAAAATCTGACATTTTCTTAGGCTTGCAGAGCAAGCCAGAGCCGGTACATTGCTGCCTTCACGGCGCGCAGCCGGATCATGGAGCGTCCTCCGCTCAGCCTCGCAGTATAGACCACCGGATCCTTGCCCCGCTCCGCCACTGCAAAGTAGACCAGACCGACAGGCTTGCCTTCCGATTCCGCCGGTCCCGCTACGCCGGTGAGCGAGACGCCGAAGTCGGCATCGGACATTAACCGGACGTTCTCGGCCATCATGGCTGCCGTGGACTCGCTGATTGCTCCCGGCGCGTCCGGCCCTTCCAGTTGGGCCATCGGAATGCCGAGCAGCTTGTTCTTCATGACGTTGGTATAGGTGACAACGCCTCCTACGAACTCCCCGCTGCTGCCAGGCACGTTCGTGACGAGCTCGGCGAACAATCCTCCACTGCAGCTCTCGGCACTTGCCAGGCGGCGTCTGGAGCTTCTGAGAAGCCCTACTATCTCTTCTTCGATTGGAATATCCGATTGAGCGTAGAGATGCTCACCGATACGTTCCTTGATCGCTGCGACGGTCGCATCAATTTTTTCATCGGCTTCCGCGACGGTCCGCGCCTTCGTCGATACGCGCACCGACACCTCGCCTTCCTTTGCATACGGAGCGATGGTCGGGTCCTCCTGACCTTCGATCAAGTCCAGCAGCTTCGCTTCCAGGTTGGATTCGCCGATACCGGCGAACTTCAGCAGACGCGAGAACAACGGAATTTCCTCGCCCAGCATGGAACGGATCCAATCTTGAGCCGGTCCTTCCAGCATCGGCTTCATCTCTCTTGGCGGACCGGGCAGCAGGATGTACATGGTGCCGTCCTCCTCCAGTGCGTTACCAACTGCAAGCCCGGTCGAATTATGGAGCGGCACGCTTCCTTCGATCATATGCGCCTGCCTGCGGTTGCTCTCCACCATCGCCATCCCTCTGGACGAAAACATCTCTTCGATGACGGCCATCGAAGGCTCGTGAATAATCAGCTTGCGTCCCAGATATTGCGCCAATACGTCTTTTGTCAAATCGTCCTGGGTCGGTCCAAGCCCTCCCGTGAACAGAAGCAGATCGGCGCGTCCACGCCCGATCTCAATCGCTTGTCTTAACCGGCCAGCGTTATCGCCGACCACCGTCTGGAAATAAACATCAATGCCAAGCTCGGCGAGTTTCTGGGATATCGCTTGTGCATTCGTATTTACGATCTGTCCAAGGAGCAGCTCTGTTCCCACCGCAATAATCTCCGCCTTCATCGTTGCCTCCTTCTCCAGCCCGTATGGCTGATATGGATCATGATAGGAAGAGCACTCTCCCGGCTCATGGGAAAGTGCTCTTCTCGCATTCGATTGAACCCCGTCCGACAGCGGAACAGGTCTTGTTATTCAACCGGTATAAGATGCTTGTTCTTCACAAAATAATCAATACCGGAGTAGACCGTAATGATGGCAGCCGCCCAGCTTGCAATTAAATCGAACGGAAAGTCGATCAGCGCAAACGGGAAGTTATTAATCAGCAATGCAATAATCATCGTGATCTGAATGGCCGTCTTCCATTTGCCCCAGGTGCTCGCCGCCATGACGGAGCCTTCCAGCAATGCGATTTGGCGCAAGCCGGTCACAGCAAACTCACGGCTAATAATAATGATGGCAATCAGCGCGTTAAGCTTGTCCATCTCCACAAGCGAGATGAGCACAGCAGCAACCAGCAGCTTGTCGGCCAGCGGGTCAAGCAGCTTGCCCAGATTCGTAACGATCTTGTTCTTGCGGGCAATATAACCGTCCAGGCCGTCCGTACTCGCTGCAATAATAAAGATGAGCGCCGCAACGATCTGATTATATGTAATCTCAAAATCCGAGAAGCTGAGCGTGCCCAAGTCCAACTTCATAAGCAGGAAAAACATGATGACTGGGACAAGGAAAATTCTTGCCAGCGTTATCTTATTCGCTAAATTCACGCGATACCCTCCCCGGAAAGGTCAAACTCATACGCGTGCGTAACACGTACTTTTTGTATGGTTCCTATCTCTGCGCGGCAGTTCGAGATGAACACTTCGCCGTCAATCTCCGGCGCGTCATACATCGATCTCCCAATATAGATGTCGCTGCGGCCGTCGTAACGCTCCACCAGCACGTCAATTTCCTTGCCGATAAACTTGCTGCCGTTGTCGCGGGAGACGATGCGCTGAATTTCCATCAGCGTATTCACACGCCATTCCTTTACGTCATCCGGCACATGATTCGGCAGTCTGACCGCAGGCGTATCTTCTTCACTGGAATAAGCGAAGACGCCCAGCCGGTCGAACTTTATTTCTTTCACAAACTCGCATAACCTCTCGAAGTCCTCTTCCGTCTCGCCTGGAAAGCCGACGATCAGGCTGGTGCGAAGCGCAACGTCAGGAATAGCCGTGCGGATCTTCGCAACAAGCTCGCGCGTATCACGCTGTCTGCCAGGTCTGCGCATTCTCTTCAGAATAGTATCTTCGCTATGCTGAAGAGGCATATCGATATATTTGCATATTTTCGGATTCGACGCAATCGTCTCAATCAATTCGTCGGTGAAGAAGCCCGGATAAGCATAATGCAGCCTAACCCATTCTATCCCCTCCACCTGACTGACCTGGTTCAGCAGCTCAGGCAGCATGAAGCGGTCATAGAGATCTGTACCATAATTCGTAGAATCCTGCGCGATGAGGCTTACTTCCTTTACGCCTTGCGATGCGAGCCCTTTCACTTCAGCCAGAATGGATTCGATGGAACGGCTGCGGAAGCTGCCTCTCATCATCGGAATACTGCAGAATGTACAGGCATTATCACAACCCTCGGCAATCTTCACATAAGCCGTATAACGTGGCGTGGTGACCATGCGCGGAAGCTGCTGCTCATAATTAAAGACGGGATTGCCTACGCGGATCGGCTTTTTCCCTCTAAGCGCTTCGTCTACGATGTCGTTAATATTATGGAAATCGCCTGTTCCGACAATGCCGTCGATCTCCGGCATTTCTTCCATCAGCTGCTGCTTGTAGCGCTGAGTAAGACAGCCAGAGACGATTAGCGCCTTAAGGCGCCCTGTTTCCTTCAGATCGGCCATCTCCAGAATCGTATTGACCGACTCCTCCTTGGCCGCATCGATAAAACCGCAAGTATTGACAATAATAACGGTAGCTTCATCCAGTTCTTCTACAAGACGGAAGCCGCGTTCGTGGATTAAGCCTGACATGATTTCGGAGTCGACTAAGTTTTTCTCGCAACCAAGCGTGACAACTTTTACTCGTTCAGTCATTTGTCTATCGTCAAATCCCTTCTAAACGCATTAGCGGTAATTCGTAAATTGAAGCTCCACAGGCAAATCAGCACCTCTAAGCATGGCCATAACAGCTTGCAAATCGTCACGGCTTTTTCCCGTTACCCGAATTTGGTCGCCTTGAATCTGGCTCTTGACCTTCAGCTTGGAATCACGAATCAGAATATTGATTTTTTTGGAAATATCTTGTTCGATCCCTTGTCTCAGCTTAATCCGCTGCTTGACGGTTCCGCCGGATGCGCCTTCGATTTTGCCGTAATCCATATTTTTAATCGGCACGCCGCGCTTGATCATTTTGGATTGCAAGATGTCGATGACGCTTTTCAGCTTATATTCATCATCCGAGCCTACAACAAGCTCTTCTTTCTCCAGTGCAATGCTGCTCTTGCTGCCCTTGAAGTCGAAGCGCGTCTCGATCTCCCGCTCCGCTTGCGTAATGGCATTGGCCAGCTCCTGCATATCCACCTTTGAAACAATATCGAACGAGCTTTCTGAACTCATCATATTCTCCCCTTTTGCTATGTAATACGGTCCGGCCTATTCGCCGGTGATCGAATCCGGCACTTCACCGCCGCCTTCGGTATCTCCTCCGCTTGCTCCATCTTCGCCTTGGGCTCCCTCTTCCACAAGCGGATTGATAAGGAGCTGCTTGGAGCTTGAGCGGTCGCCGTCTGGTACAAGCACGCCATCGATCCAGATTTCCGTAAAGTCGGCACGCCCTACATTAATATATAGCCGTGTCGTCAAATCAAATGTCAAGACTTCTCCGTCCTCAACATTCGTAAAGTACAGCTTTTTACCTGACTTGCTGCCTTCCTGTACACCTACCCAGTTGCGTCCACCCTTAACTTTCAACTCAACCTTATGATTGACGCCCGCAGGACCGATATCATACATATCGACATTCCCTACTTTGCTGTTGAAGGTTACGGATGTCGGAGCTTTCGTAGGCGGCGGAGGTGTCGGCGATACAGGCGGCTCGCTTGTATTCGTTGTTGGCTCAGGCGGATTCGAGTTTTCTGTAATCGGTGTATCGTCTACTTTGCCCGGCGATTCATTATCCTTATTAAAAGCAAAGTACCAAATCACAACAACAATGAGAATAAGAAAACACCACATCACGACATTAAAGCCGATCTTCCCGAGACGCTCGGACGCGCCCGACTTCACCTTTCTTGGCTTGCGCACCGGAATCGGCTCTGTTGAAGGCTCGACAGCAGGGGCCGGCACTTCATGCTGATAAAGCCTGAGCACTTCATCCGGATCAAGACCAACAGCCTCCGAATAATTTTTAACGAAAGCGCGCACGTAAAAAGTGCCTGGCAATACACTGTGATCGCCGGATTCGATCGCTTCCAAATATCGCTTTCTAATTTTTGTAAGTTCTTGAATATCATCAAGCGACAAGCCTTTTTCATCTCTAGCCTTGCGCAGCAAAGCGCCTAATTCAGACATGGAAATGCCTCCTTCCGATTAGATTAGAAATCGTCCGAATAGTTGGCAGTGAATGATTCGTATGAAATCTCCTCATCCGGTGTATTGCGCAGTTCGATAATAATATCGAAATGGCTGTAATCGTAATGTGATTCCTTTACGAATATGTCCGGATGCTCGATTACTTTCGTCGACGGCATCGCCATAATCTCCTGCAGAAGAGAATGATGTCTCTCATTTGAGCGTATTGTGCTCACGATTCCGTCAATAATAAAGATATTGTTCGGCTGCATCTCCTCCTCGGACAGTTGGCTGCGGACCGTCTGCCGAAGCAAAGTGGATGATACGAAGGCCCAGCGTTTATTGGAGCAGACACTGCCTGCTATGATCGATTCCGTCTTGCCGACGCGCGGCATGCCGCGAAGACCGATCACTTGGTTGCCCTCTCGCTTGAATACCTCCCCAAGGAAGTCCACGAGCAAGCCAAGCTCATCCCTTACGAAACGAAAGGTCTTCCGGTCGTCGGAATCCCTTTCGATATAACGGCCATGGCGAACAGCTAAAATATCTACAATTGTAGGCGTTCTCAGCTTGTTCACCGTAATATTGTCAACCTTCTGCAGCATTTTGCCCAGAAGATCGATTTTCACATCGTCATTGGTTTGAAGAAGCATGCCGCGAGTACGGTCCTCTACGCCGTTAATCGTCATAATGTTAACTTCCAGCATACCGAGCAAAGAAGCGATATCTCCAAGCAAGCCAGGGCGGTTCTTATGTATCTTGTATTCCATGTACCATTGTTTCGTCTCCAACGATGTCACCGTCCTAAACCTGAATAATAAAGAGTATAAGGCCAAAAATCAAGTTTCTTCGCCATTCACATACCTTTAATCAATTATTCTACAATTTTCGTCATTATCCTGCAACGAAACAAAACATTGCAGAAAAGCCTCCGCTTCTGGAGGCTTTTCTGCTGACCGGTATAAGTGCTACGATTTCTCGACGAGCTTGACCATCAGCCTTGCGACTGTCTTGCGCTCTGTTTCGTCGCCTATATCCCAAAGCTGCTTCAAAATGCGTTCCTCGTCATTTTTCGGATCAACCTTCTCGTCAAGGAAGGAGCCAATCTCGAACGCCAGATTGGCGATCGTATCTTCCGTCAGCCCCATCTTTTTCGCTTGAGATACGCGATCGGCCAAAAAGTGCTTCCATGTCTCGAAGTTCGTCAGGACAGTTGACATGCCTCTTCGCCTCCTAAGGTTGGTGTGGAATAGAAAAGAATCATCAACAGTCTTTATTCTGCGCACTTCCGCAGCGACTTATTCAATTGAATGCCGAATATAGCGCAAATCAGGTATGCCATCCGCCATTCGGGCTTATAATCTGTCCAGTTATATAGGATGATTCCGGTAAGGATAGGAAATAAACAAGCGATGCGATTTCTTCGGCGGAGCCGAAGCGGCCTGCAGGAATCTCCTGCTGCAAAGCCGCTTTCTCCTCCTGATTAAAGCTGTTCATCATCAGCGTATCTACGACACCCGGAGCAACAGCGTTCACAGTAACCCCGGATGGAGCAAGCTCCTTGGCGAGCGCTTTGGTGAATGCATTCATACCGCCCTTTGTCGTGGAATAAAGCACTTCGCAGGAAGCGCCGGACATGCCCCATACAGAAGAAACATTGATAATGCGGCCGTATCGCTGAGCGATCATGGAAGGCATGAACAGCTGAGTGCAAAGGAACATGCCTTTCAGGTTAACTGCCATCACATCATCCCATTCCTGCTCTGTTACGTCAGCCAGCATGCCATAATGCGAGATGCCGCCGTTATTCACCAGAACATCCGGACGAATATCATGAGTCTCCAGCTTATCGCGCATTCTAGACAGTTGATCACGCGAACGAAGATCGGCAGAAATCGTCATGACATTGGCTCCAAGCGCCATACACATTCTCGCCGTCTCATTCGCGCTTTCATGCGACTCCAGATAATGGAGAACAATATTGACCCCTTCCGCGGCAAAGCGCTTTGCAATCGCAGCGCCAATGCCACGGCTCCCCCCGGTAATCAATACCGTTGTCTCCTGCAAATTTTTCATCATTTCGCTGCTGGTTTCTCTACGATGGAGACAGCCAACTGCTCGAAATCAAAATGCTCGCGAAGACGCTCATTCACTTCTTCTAGCGTGCAAGCCTCGTAGAAGCCAAGCACATCGAACATATCGGCATCACGGAACCGGTAACGGGTAAATTCGCCCGCAATGGATTCGGGGGAGTTCAGCATACGAAGATAACTTCCGATTTTCTTGCGCTTGGAACGCTCGAATGCGGATTTCTCGATGCCCTGACCAATCGCGGCAGTAATACCTGTACGCAAGGCCTCAATTAGTGCATCGGGATCAGGCGTATCTCCGCCAATAACCGAAAACGCATAATCGCTGCTGGAATTGTATTCATGACCGAATGAATCGGAAATTAAGTTTTGCTCATAAAGCGATTGGTACAGCTTCGAGCTCGGGCCAATTAAGGCTTCTAGCATCAGCTTCGTCGTCACTTCATTGCGAAGCAGCGCCTCGCCAGTCAAGCCGACCTTTTTCTCCTTGAATCCCAGCATGCACTTAGGCAGCGAAACCGACAATTGCGCCACTTTACGCGGAATCTTGACAGGTACGGGTTCTTGATCAAAGTAACGCTTGATTTGCCCTTGCGGCTCGAAGTTTTTTGCTTGCTGGTTCGCCTTCACCAGATCGAAGATTTCCTTCACGTCCACTCCTCCAACAACAAACAACAGCATATTGGACGGATGGTAGAACGTCTCGTAACAACGGTACAAGGTTTCCTTGTCAATCTGATAGATGGACTCTACGGTACCCGCGATATCGATATGTACCGGGTGGTTATGGTACAAAGCGTCAATAAGCCCGAAGTATACGCGCCAATCCGCATTGTCTTTATACATATTGATTTCTTGCTCGATGATGCCCTTTTCCTTATCCACATTGGTATCCGTGAAATAAGGCTTCTGCACAAAATTGATCAGCGTCTCCAGATTGGCATGGATTTGCTCCGTTGCCGAAAAGAGATAGACCGTCCGGTCGAACGTTGTGTAAGCATTCGCCGAAGCGCCTTGCGAAGCGAATACAGCAAAGATATCGCCCTCCGGTTCCTCGAACATTTTATGCTCCAGGAAATGCGCGATCCCGTCCGGCACCCGGACAGGCTCCTGATTGCCGACCGAGAAGCGGTTATCGACGGAACCGTATTTGGTCGAGAAGGTCGCATACGTTTTCTGGAAGCCTTCCTTCGGCAGGACGATGACCTCCAAGCCGTTATCCAGCACTTCGCGATACAGCTTCTCCTGTACGTTCGGATAATTCAGCGTCTCCATCGCTTATGCCTCCTTTCGATCGCGCAGGAAGTAGACCGTGTCGAGCTGAACCCGCTTCGCCACTTCTACAATATCGTCTGCGGTAACGCCCTGAACTTGCTCAAGCAGCTGTGCCGACGTTCTTTCGTTGCCAGTCAGCACACTGTTGAAATCATAAGAGAGCAACTCGTAGGCCGAATCCTGCAGCTCGCGCAGGTGGCCCGAAATCATCGCTTTAGTCTGGTTGATCTCAAGCTCGGACAGCTCGCCGCTTGCCATGCTCTCGAGCTGTTGCTTGATGATCGCAACCGCCTTCTCATAGTTGTTGAATTCAATGCCTGATTGGATCGTACAAATGCCTTTGTGCCCGTCGAGCCGGGATGCCGCATAATACGCCAAGCTTTCCTTTTCCCTCACATTAATGAACAGCTTCGAATGCGGGTACCCGCCCAAAATGCCATTGTACATAAGCGCAGCAGGATACAGCTTATCGTCGTAGCCGATTCCCGTTCGCAAGCCCATGTTGAGCTTGCCTTGGCTTACATCCAACTCATCCACGACATACTTGATGTCATGAACGTCATGCTTGACATCCGGACTGGCATAACGCGCTGGCGTGCCCGCCTTCAGCTTGAATGTCTTTGCGACCAACTGCGTCACTTCCTCCAGCGAGGTGTCGCCTACAACATACAAATCCAGCGCGGCGTTGTCCAGCCATTCCTCGTAATGGCGGAACAGCGTATCTGGCGCTATGCCGTCAATCTCCTCCAGCTTGCCCAGCGGATGAAGACGGTACGGCTCATTGGCACACATCTCCTCCAGACAGCGCTCCGCGGCATAACGGATCTTGTCGTTGACAATAGCCTCCAGCCTCTTCCTCAGAGTCGCTTTCTCTGCTTCCACGTATTTGGCGCGGAATCCGCCGCCTTCCTTGAGCGGATCGGTGAGGGCATCGCCAAGAAATTGCAGAGATGCCGCCAGCAATGACTGCTCTGAGCTTACGAACTGGTCATTGATGACATCCATACGGAATTGTACGATCTGTGAATCTCCTCTTTTATATACATCGAAACCAAAGCCTGCTCCGTACATATCGTCCAGCTTCTCGCGGAACGCGATTGTCTCCGGCGTTCTACCCGTACCCCGACGCAGAACGAAGGGAATAAGGGCAATCGGCGTCACCGTATCCTCACTTAACGGAATACCTGCAAACAAAGATATCGCAAACGTCTTGAATCGTTTCGTCGGCAGCACATGCAGTCTAACTCGCTGCAGCTGCCCCCTTTGAAATAAGGACACGCGGTTTGCTCCCTTCATAGATGCCGTTTTTTCCATTTTAACCTAATGGAAATGGAAGAAGCAACCGCCACTGCGCTCACGCAGAAGCGGCTGCTTCCCTTATCACAGGCCTATCTGACGGCATGTTACATACAGAATATATGTTTGCCAATCGTCTTCACCTGTGTCCTAGTCCATATCCAGGCCGATGTCGCTGTTACAGGATTGAAGTAGTAGAGACAGCCGCCTGAAGGATCCCAGCCGTTAATGGCATCCATAACTGCCTCTTTGGCCTTGGCATTCGGGGTCAGGTAGATCTGGCCATCGGCCACTGCTGTAAAGGCACGCGGCTGAAAGATGACACCGTATACCGTATCTGGGAAGCTTGGTGATTTCACGCGGTTCAATATAACAGCAGCCACTGCTACTTGACCCTCATAAGGCTCGCCTCTTGCTTCGCCATAGACGGCATTGGCCATAATTTGAATGTCATTCTCGGTCAGGCCAAGCTTGTTGGATGGCGCCAGATTGCTTCCGGAGCCAGCCCCTCCGCCGCTGCCTGTACCGCCGCCAGATGGCGTCTGTGCTGAACCGCCGCCTGTCTGGCCAGGCTTCCAAGCCTTCGTAGCGTTCACTAGCTTCTTCTTCGTATCCGCACCGACAATGCCGTCGGATTTCAGACCGAACTTCCATTGAAACCATGTAACCGCGCCTTTGGTCTTGGAGCCGAACACGCCGTCTATCTTCCCGTTGTAGTAGCCGAGAAACGTAAGGCGTCCTTGCAGCTCATACACATCCTGGCCTGTTGACCCAACCCTAAGTGTCGCATTGCTGAACGTTTCTGTCGACTCGCGACTATTCCCTTTGATTAAGGAAAAGGTACCGCATACGAGCAGAACGATGATCAAGGTCACCGCTAACAAACGATTTCTCATGTAGGGATCTGCCTTTCTCTTGCAAGTTAGTTCGCTTTAGGTAGCGTTACCTAACTCTAGTATGAGAAAGTTCCCCAGCTTCTATGCAGGCGATTATCGCATTTGGGCTAAGAGCTGACCCGGCTTGCTTGAATCTGCTCCAGCGACATCAGCACCTCGCGGGGCTTGCTGCCTTCATAAGGTCCGACGACACCTCTCGCCTCCATCTGATCAATCATTCTGGCTGCTCGCGTATATCCGACCCGCATTCTCCGCTGCAGGAGCGAGACGGAGGCTTGCTTCGCTTCCACGACGATTTGGACCGCTTGATCGAACAGCTCATCCAGCATCATATCCGGATTTTCCGTTTCTTCCTCGATCTCCGGCACCAAATCCTCTTTGTAGACCGCTTCGCCTTGATCTCGCGCGAACGCGACGAGCGCCTCGACCTCCTGATCGGAGAGGAACGCCCCTTGCACACGAATCGGCTTCGACATGCCTACCGGCAGGAACAACATATCGCCTCTGCCCAGCAGCTTCTCAGCTCCGGCCATATCCAGAATCGTGCGTGAATCAACCTGCGACGATACGCCAAACGCAATACGAGACGGGATGTTCGCTTTGATTACGCCGGTGATAACGTCGACTGATGGCCGCTGGGTGGCAATAATCAGATGAATCCCGGCTGCACGGGCCATCTGCGCCAGTCTTGCGATGGAATCCTCGACATCTCCCGCCGCTACCATCATTAGATCCGCAAGCTCGTCCACAATAACTACAATATAAGGAAGCACCGCCGACGGATTGTCAGCCATAAGGGTATTGTAGCCTTCAATATTTCGCGTGGACGACTTGGAGAACAGCTCATACCGTTTCTCCATCTCTACCACAATCTTTTTCAGCGCTAGCGATGCTCTGCGCGGATCGGTAACGACTGGCGCCAGCAAATGCGGGATGCCGTTATACACATTAAGCTCGACCATCTTAGGGTCGATCATCAGAAACTTCACTTCGTCAGGATGCGCTTTGTACAGAATGCTTGTAATAATGCCGTTGATACATACCGATTTCCCTGAGCCTGTCGCCCCTGCTACAAGCAGATGGGGCATCTTGGCCAGGTTGCCGACAATCGTCTGACCGGAAATATCTCTGCCAAATGCAATGGACAGCTTGGAGGAAGAGTTATGAAACGCAGGCGTCTCCATCACTTCTCTCATCGTGACAACCGATACTTCCATATTCGGAACCTCGATGCCGATAGCCGATTTCCCCGGAATTGGAGCCTCCATGCGGACATCCTTGGCTGCCAGCGCAAGCGCAATATCATCCGTCAAGCCCACAATGCGGCTAACCTTAACGCCAGTAGCCGGTTGTACCTCATAGCGGGTAACGGCAGGGCCCCGAACAACGTCCAGCACTTTGGCTCGCACACCGAAGCTTTCGAGCGTTGCTTCCAGCTTCCGTCTGGAGTCATACATATCCGTCGCGTCCGAACCTTTGGCCATTCCGCTCGGTTTATGCAGCAGCGTGAACGGAGGCAGCTTATACGGCTTTGCCGCTGGAGATTCCCCATCCATTGGCCTTCTCGGGACAGCACCCTCCGTATCGCCATCAGAGATAAGGGCTTCAGAATCAAGCAGCGGATTGGACTGCTGCTCTCCACTCTCGAAGATCTCCTCATCGTCTGAATCAGACGCTTCATCGCTAGAAGATACAACAGAGGCCAAAGATGCTTCTTGATCATCCGGTACTGCGTCGACGCGCGGCCACACCTGCTCTTCTTCCATAGCCGGTGCAGTTGACCCTCCGTCTGCATGCCATTCATTATGTATAACAGAACCCTGTTCTTGATCAGCCTCTGCCCAAGGGGGCTCACTGTCGTTCGTTACAGCTGCAGCAGTATCGGCATTGACCGGACGCTCTCCGGAAGGTTCCCAATCGCCAGCCAACTCGCTCTCCCATACCGGCTTCATGCCACTCTCGGCATGTTCATGCTGCGACAGCTGCCATTCGTCCTGCTGATCCTGCACCTTCGATTCCTGCTGCCCCTCCTGCTTCCACGCAAAAAACAGTGACTTGCGCTTCCGCGGCGGAGCAGGCTGGTAATCGTCCACATCCTCAATTGTCCCATCATGCTCGTTGTGCTGCCCCTGCGCGGCAACGACGGCAATCTTCGCCGCTTTCCGCTTGCGCATAGCGCTTCGTTTAGCCATTAGCAGCTTGAACATGCTGCCTGCCCGCTTGCGTATGACGCCCAGCAATTCGACGTATGATTTGCCTGTAATCAGCATAATGGAGATAGCGAACATCACGATATTAATGATTAAAGCACCATAGTAACCAAACAGCATAAATAACAAGGAGTATTGGATCGCGCCGATATAACCGCCGCTAATCGTCTTGTCACGTATGGATACATCATTCGCAGGCGACACCGAAATCAACTGATCCCTAAGATCGGTGCCTAGCGTACTCATAATAACTCCGCCCGACAGAGCATCCCGGTCCACTCCCTCAAAACGGAGATTCACCTCAGAGATAGAGCTGCTTAATGTAAAGGCGAGCACGAGAATGAGGAGGCCCGTCCTTCTGCTTGACCAGCTTTTAGGCCACGCCCGCTTCACCATTACGGTAAGTCCAACATATACGCCAATAAGGGCCAGCACAAAATAAAACTTGCCGAGGGCAAGACCGAACAGCTTGGACAATGCGCGGCCCACAGCCGCTTCGCCCGATAGGGCAATAATCGATATCGTAATAAGCAATATGCCGTAAACTTCGTATTTTAATTGAGCGCCAATGGATTTCTTTCGTCTCTTTTTCTTTGCCAATTCCGTCACCTCTGGTCTACCATTATAGCACAGATATTGGTTAACGGGCTACGAAAGAGAACGCCAATGGGAACACTTATTCTTCAATATCGTTGAAGGAGATCACAGCACCCGGCATGAAAGCCGGGTTCAAATAATCGTGAAGGCTGCAATCCAGCAAACGTACGATCCGCCCCATGCCTGGCGCAACAGGGATGACTTGCATTTTGATTCCCCTCACCGTGACCTCATGCATCGGTTTGTCCTGATCATCATGAATGCCTTGCAGCACCAATTCAAGCGGCATTACGGTATGAAGCGTCATTGCGGCACCCCTCCTGGCATCGGCATCGGCATCATAGCTCTGCGCATTTCAATCATGGCATTCAATTCCCGCAGCGCTTCGCCCAGACCGCCTACCGCATCGATCAATCCATGCCGAACAGCGTCCGTACCGATTACGGTTGTTCCGATATCCCGCGTCAGCTCGCCAGTCTTGAACATCAGATCCTTGAACGTATGCTCCATTACTCTGGAGTGGGAAGTAACGAAGCGAACGACCCTCTCCTGCATTTTATCCAAATATTCAAAGGTCTGAGGTACGCCAATGACCAATCCGTTCATCCGGATGGGATGAATAGTCATCGTAGCCGTCTCGGCAATAAACGATTTATTGCCGGCAACAGCAATCGGCACCCCAATAGAATGGCCGCCTCCCAGAACTAGCGTCACCGTAGGCTTGGATAAAGAGGAAATCATCTCCGCGATCGCAAGTCCCGCCTCCACATCGCCGCCTACCGTGTTCAATACAATGAGAACGCCTTCTATTTTATGGTTTTGCTCCGCTGCGACCAGTTGAGGAATAATATGCTCGTATTTGGTTGTCTTATTTTGCGGCGGCAAGATGAGATGCCCTTCCACCTGACCGATAATGGTCATGCAAAAAATATTCGATTCCGTCGGTGCAGGCGTTAATGCTGTGCCGAGCTGCTGAATATTCTCCACAACACTGCCCATCTTTTTCTTGTCATCCGGCATCGCCGGCTCCGGCTGCTCGCTTCTGTAAGCTGTTGGATCAAACGGATTTGTCATTTGGTCATGTCCCCTTTGATGGCAATGAATAGCTCGTCATAGTATGGAATGAAGACGCTATTTTATGCAGGGACCGTCAGAAAGAAGTAAGACTTATTGGCTGCCCTTCTAAAAACGAAAAACGCTCTTTCATCCTCATAGGATAAAAGAGCGTTTCATCGGTGATGGGTTCACGTCGCTTACACTTCCATAATAATCGGCAGTATCATTGGACGACGACGCGTTTGTTCATATAGGAATCTGCCGAGCGCATCCTTCACGTTCGTTTTAAGGGACGCCCACTCGTTCACTTTATCATTCATAAGCTTGTTCAGTGTCGATGTCACGATGCGGTTCGCTTCATCAAGAAGACCTTCCGATTCGCGTACATAGACAAAGCCACGGGAGATAATGTCCGGACCGGACATGATCGTACCGTCCTGCTTGCTGAGGGTAACGACGACAACAAGAATGCCGTCTTGGGATAGAAGCTTGCGGTCACGGAGTACGATGTTGCCTACGTCGCCAACGCCAAGGCCGTCAATCAGGACATTGCCTGCTTGTACCTTGGAGCCTTTGCGTGCGTTGCCGCCTTGGAATTCCACGGTATCGCCGTTATCGATAACGAAGATGTTCTCCCGCTCTATGCCTATGGATTCACCAAGTTTGGCGTGCTGGCGAAGCATACGGTATTCGCCGTGAATTGGGATAAAGTACTTCGGTTTGATCAGGTTGAGCATAAGCTTAAGCTCTTCTTGACTGCCGTGACCGGATACGTGTACGCCGGATACGGAGCCTGGACCGTAGATGACGTTCGCGCCAAGGCGGAACAGCTCGTCTACCGTACGTCCAACATAACGCTCGTTGCCCGGAATTGGCGTCGCGGCAATGATCACCGTATCCCCTGGCAAAATATCGACCTTGCGATGCGTGGAGCGGGCCATGCGTGTAAGCGCCGACATTGGCTCCCCTTGACTGCCTGTGCACAAGATAACTACCCGGTCTGCAGCAAGCTTGTTTACTTCCTCCGGCTCGATAATCATGCCTTCAGGAATGTTCAAATAGCCAAGTTCGGAAGCGATGCTAACTACGTTGACCATGCTGCGACCTACGACGGCAATCTTGCGGCGAGTTGCGATCGAGGCATTAATAATTTGCTGAATCCGGTGTACGTTCGATGCGAATGTCGCAACGACAACGCGCTGTGTCGACTTGCGGAAAATATCTTCCAGCTCTTCGCCGACATTGCTCTCGGACGGCGTGTAGCCTGGACGCTCCGCGTTCGTGCTGTCGGACAAGAGCGCCAGTACGCCGCGGCTGCCGATTTCGGCAATGCGCTGCAAGTCAGCGAATTGATCGTTGACCGGTGTGTGATCGAATTTAAAGTCGCCTGTATGAACGACGATGCCTTCCGGCGTATCCAGGCTGACGCCCACGGAGTCCGGGATACTGTGGTTGGTCTTGAAGAAGGTCGCGCGAATAGAGCCCATTTGAACTTCGGAATCGGCGTTGATAAGGATACGCTTGGTCTCTCCAAGCAAGCCCGCTTCCTTCAGTTTTCCTTCAATAAGTCCAAGCGTTAGCTTTGTGCCGTAAACCGGCACATTCAGATGCCTGAGAACATAAGGCAGACCGCCAATATGATCCTCGTGGCCATGCGTAATGAGAATACCGCGAACCTTGTCGCGATTCTCCGTCAAATAAGAGATGTCCGGAATGACAATATCAATGCCGAGCATGTCCTCTTCTGGGAATTTCAGGCCGGAGTCAACAACGACGATATCGTTGTTATACTGAATAACGTACATATTTTTACCAATTTCGCCTACTCCGCCTAATGCAAATATAAGCAGCTTATCCTGGTTGTTCTTTTTAGACAAGTGGATCTATACCTCCTACGGTAAATGTAATGTGGAAAAAACAAATAAACTTGCAATCTATGCGTATTACAATAAACGTCAGATGCCGCTCTGACGATCATTTCTTCATGTTCAATTTTGCCGCACCCATTCACTTGATTTCATTATACATGATGAAAAAGCTGGAACACAAGTCATACCAGTCAATCGTCATAAACTTATTGCCGAGCGTCTCTAGCAAATAATAAAGCCGATGCTGTATGCACCGGCTCAAGCATAAATATTTTTATATCCTACAAGACCAGATCGCGCAAAAACTTCGCTTCTGCTTCGTTCGCGTCCACGAGCGGCAATCGAACCGAACCGACTGGCAGCCCTTTCAGCCCTAGCGCATATTTCACAGCAACAGGATTCGGCACCGGATGCGGACAGTAGAATAATCCTTTGAAAATCGGGAATAGCTCGCCGTTCAGACGTGCCGCCTCTGCAACATTGCCGCTAACGTACGCATCGATCATTTGCTTCATTTTGGTGCCTACGATATGACCCGCTACGCTAATAATGCCGAATGCGCCAACAGACAAGGCTGGAAGCGTCGCGCTGTCATCCCCGCTGTATACAAGGAAGCCTTCCGGCGCGCCGCTGACGATTTGCGTCAGCTGTTCAAGAGATGCGCAATCTTTGGTCGCTACTACATTGTCCAGTTGAGCAAGTCTAAGTGTCGTATCGACGGAGATGTTCACACCTGTGCGTCCCTCTACATTATAAAGGATAATCGGCAGCTTGGTTGCTCCCGCGATTGCTTTGAAATGCTGATACAAACCCTCTTGTGAAGGCTTGTTGTAGTATGGAGCGACAAGCAAGATTCCGTCTACGCCACAGGCTTCCGCCTCTTGCGTCAGGTGAATGGAATGCGCTGTATTATTGCTTCCGGTGCCTGCAATAACCTTGCATCGGCCGGCGGCTTGCTTCACCACAAATCGGAACAGCTCCAGCTTCTCTCCGTCCGAGAGTGTTGGAGATTCGCCTGTTGTGCCGGCGACTACCAGGCTGTCGCTCTGCTGCTCCTCTATCAAGTATTCGACTAGCTTCCCAGCTGTGTGCCAATCAATTTGTCCATGTGCGTCGAACGGTGTTACCATTGCCGTGATCAATCTTCCGAATTCCATCTGGGAACCTCCTAAAAAGTTTGCGAAGCAAACTTGCTTCGTAAGCATTCGCCTAAAGTTTGTAAAACAAACTTACTTCGTAAGCCTTCACTTAAAGTTTGCGAAGCAAACTTGCTTCGTAAGCATTCGCCTAAAGTTTGTGAAACAAATGACTTCGTATGATAAAGTTTGAAAAAACTTATCTCATTAGCACTGTATCGTATTATAGCATGATTTTCATTCAACGCTCTATAAACCTACCGGTGAAGGTCGAATTTGGCATGAAGGGCGCGAAGCGCATTGGCCATATCCGCTTCTTGCACGAGCACCCATATCGTCGTATTGGAGTCGGCGGACTGCATGATGGTAATGCCCTGCTCCGTTAAAGCCTCAACGATGCGAGCCATCACGCCGGGCTGGCCGTTCATCCCCCCGCCTATGACTGATATTTTAGCACAGCCGTGTACCGCTTGGGGGATGAATCCCCCTGCTGACAGCAGCTCTAAGGCAGGCCGGGCATCAAGATCGAATACGGTGAATACAGCTCCGCTTGGCGTTACATTGATAAAATCGACGCTGATATGATGTTTGGCCATGGTCTGAAATACTTGAAGCTGCATGTCTGTCCGGCCCTCTATCGCCTTTACCGATATTTGCGTAACACCCGCCACATGTGCGATGCCCGTCACCGGCCTATCCTTGAAGGCCTGTTCGACTTTGGCCGCTGACTTGTCTGTTACAAGCGTACCTGTCCCATCAGAGAAGGTTGAACGGACACGCACTGGAATATGGGCTTGCTGCGCAATCTCCACTGCACGCGGATGAATAACTTTAGCGCCTTGCCTTGCCATATTGCCGATCTCCGCATACCCTACCACATCAAGCGGCCTCGCTTCGCTGACAATTCGGGGATCTGCTGTCAATATCCCGTCAACGTCGGTATAAATATCAATCATCTCCGCCCGCAGCGCAGCGCCAAGCGCCGTTGCGGATGTATCGCTGCCGCCGCGTCCAAGCGTCGTCATATCGCCACTTGCCGTCACGCCTTGAAATCCGGTGACAATGACAACCTTCCCGTCATCCAGCAGCTTAAGAAGTCGTTCCGTCTGGATGGACTTGATTCGCGCGGAACCGAATTGCTCGTCGGTCAGAATGCCGGCTCCTCCGCCGGTTAAAGCGGCAGCCGGGATTCCATGGGACTGGAGCATGCTGCATAAAGCCGCTGCGGAGATGATTTCTCCGCAGCCAAGCAGCATATCCAGCTCGCGTGCCGGCAATGAATTGCCGTTGTCACGAATAAGCGAGAGCAGCGTATCCGTCGCATATGGCTCGCCTCTGCGGCCCATGGCCGAGACAACGACCACGACGGCGTATCCGCTCTCTCGCTCTCTAGTAATATGATAAATAACGCGTTCTCTTGCAAAATCGGTAGATAGCGAGGTTCCTCCGAATTTCTGAACCAAAATTCGCATACCGTCAGCCTCCATCATCGACCGGAGACGAGAGCAGCGTTATACCCGTGTCTATCCAATAACCCTTTGCGATGCATTCGGCGATCTGAACGGTATTCTTTGCTGCGCTTCATAGATGGTTGCCGGAGACGATCCGCAATCAAGACCGCGCTTCTATCGAGATCGCGTCACAAGCGGTCGACCGATACGTCAGGTATCCCTGCCATATCCGCCGCAAGCGGGTACTGCTGATTGGCAGGATGGTCAGGCGAACGTAATGGCCCGCACATCCGCCAGCCGCTGCTTGGCATCTTCCAGTTCATAGTTGTCCTTCAGTTCAGCCTGGACCTAATGCCGCTCGATCAGAAGAGGCTGAAGCTGCTTGCCTTGCAAAGCTGCCTCGCACGCCTCCATGACCAAATCCATTCTGGCAACCAGGGAGTTCGGCTTCTGAGTCGGATTGTCTTGCCCATACGGCACAAAATAGATATGTTTAGCCACTAGCAGCTTCGCTATGTTAGCGGCATTCAACCCAAGACCGTCATTCGTCGATATGGCTAATACAACGGGACGGCTGTTGCGCATTTGCGCCTTTGCCGCCATAAGCACCGCACTGTCGGTAATCGCATTCGCCAGTCTGCTTGTCGTATTGCCCGTACAAGGAGCAATGACAAGGACATCCAACAGCTTCGATGGACCAAGCGGCTCCGCTTGCACAATCGTCGAAATAATCTCATTGCCTGTAATGCCGGTTAGCTGCTCCTGCCATTCCTTCGCCGTACCGAATCTTGTATCCGTCGTAATCAGCGTATTTGACACGATAGGCACAACGTTCGCACCCGCATCGACAAACCGCTTGATCTCCGGCATCACTTCGGCAAATGTGCAATGGGAACCCGAGAGGGCATAGCCGACCGTAATTCCATTCCAATTCATATCCCATTCCCCCGCTTAATCGTATCGTCCATAATCAACTGACTCAAGCAATCCGCTATGATACGTCCAGCTGTCTTAGGCGCGACGATACCGGGAAGTCCGGGTGCAAGCATCGCTTTAATACCACGTTTCTCCGCGAAGCGAAAATCCGTTCCGCCAGGCTTTGACGCAAGGTCGATAATGACCGCCCGGGATGGTAAATTTGCGATAATTTGCGCTGTGACTATCATAGTCGGAATTGTATTAAAAAGCAAGTCGATATTGCCTACATTTTGCAGCAAACTGCCCATGTAGAAAGGCTCGAAGCCCATCTCGGATGCCCGCGCAAAATGCTCGGAACGTCTGACGCCGACCTTCACCTTGGCCCCTAATCCTTGGAGCGTTCTTGCCATGGTGAATCCTGTCCTTCCGAAGCCAAGTACCATGGAACTTGACCCGTGTATCGTAATATCGGTATGCTGGATCGCCATCATCAAAGCGCCTTCCGCCGTTGGAATCGAATTGTAGATCGCTACATCGTCACGATCGAACAGCTCTACCAGCGTAAGTCCGCGCGTCTCGCATAGCTGCCGCAAATAAGGCTTTGCCATTCCTGTATAAACGGTGCAATGCTGCGGCAGTTTCGCGAAATGCGCATCTGTCAATTTCATCTCGCGATCGCTGAATACAGCATGGATTAGCCCATGGTCATCTGTCCCGACCGCAGGCAGCAGCAAAGTGTCTGCCCCTTCGAACAGCGTCTCATCGAACTCTGCGTGTACGGCGCCGTCGAGCGATGAATGCAATCCGTCAAATCCGCAAACTGTCACGGAAGCATCCAGCTCGCTCAGCTTACGGATCACTTCAAGCTGTCTCGCGTCGCCGCCAAGCAGCAGCACTCGAACGCCAGTTAACATCGGGCTTCACTCCCTTCTGGCAAATAGATATAGACTATCGTATGCTTGCGCCCAAAAGGGGGTGAAAAAACAATAAAAAAAGATCGAAGCGCCTAGCGCCCCGATCTTTAAGCTTTGTTATGAGTTATTTTACGCCGGTATGTCCAAATCCGCCTGCTCCGCGTACCGTGTCCGGCAATTCCGCCGCCTCTTCGATGACGACAGCCGGCACCTCCTGGAATACCATCTGCGCAATCCGCTCGCCGCGTACAATAGTGAACGGCTCTTGGCCCAAATTGACCAGCAGCACCTTCACCTCTCCGCGATAGTCCGCGTCAATCGTTCCCGGCGAATTCAGGCATGTAATGCCGTGCTTGTAAGCAAGGCCGCTTCTCGGACGGATCTGCGCCTCGAGCTCCTTCGGCATCGCCATCGCGAATCCTGTTGGCACCAGCATTCGCTCACCGGGTGCCAGAACAAGCGGCTCGCTTACGGCCGCCTGCAGGTCAAAGCCCGCCGCCCACTCCGACATTTTTCGCGGGATCGCGATATCGTCATTGCCTTCCAATCGTTTAAACAGCACCTGGTACATATTGGTCCCTCCTAAGCTTCGACGCTTCCTTATCGCTCGATCCGACCATAGCGACGGCGAAAGGCACAGCAAGCATCTTCCTCGTGACGTCTTGTATATCTTCCATCGTAACATTATCAATTCGCTTCAATAATTCGTCAAGCGTATAATGATGTCCAAGCATAAGCTCGTTTTTGCCGATCCGGTTCATCCGGCTGCTAGTGCTCTCCAAACTTAGAATGAGCGAGCCCTTCAGCTGCTCCTTCCCGCGATGAAGCTCATCCTCGGCCAATCCTTTCACAGACAGCTCGTTGATTTGCTCCAGCGTTAGATCAAGCACTTCTTTTGTCTGCTTCGGAGCCGTCCCTGCATATACGGTGAACAAGCCGGAATCGGCATAGCCCATATGATAGGAATACACGGAGTAAGCCAGTCCCCGCTTCTCCCTGATCTCTTGGAACAATCGCGAGCTCATGCCTCCGCCCAGCGCATTATTAAGCAAGATCATGGCATACAGCTGCTTATCCTTATTCGACAAGCCGGGAAAGGTCATGCAGATATGGTTCTGTTCGGTTTTCTTCTTATAAAAGATATACTCTCCCTGGAACGCCGGCGTCTCTGGAACTGACGGCTCTGCATGGTTGGAGAAGCCTCCGAATTGAGACTCCAGCAGCTCCAGCAGCTTAGTCTCTTCTACATTGCCAGCCACACTGACCACTGTATTCTCAATCGTATAGCGCTCTTTCATAAATCCTTTGAGCGTATCCGGACCCATCTCTTCCAGACGCTCCTTGATGCCCAAGATAGAATAAGCGAGCGGATGCTGGCCATAAGATGCGCGGGATGCTTCGTCATGCACTTTGTCATCCGGCGTATCTTCGTACATGGATATTTCCTCTAAAATGACGTTTTTCTCCTTCGCCAGTTCTCCTTCATCGAATTGAGAATTAAAGAACATGTCCGATAGGGCATCCACTGCCAGCGGAAGATGCTCATCAAGCACTTTCGCAAAGTAACAGGTATATTCCTTGGCCGTAAAAGCATTCACATTGCCGCCAATGCCGTCGAACAGATCGGCGATATCTTTCGCAGTGCGTTTCTCCGTGCCTTTGAACAGCATGTGCTCAATAAAATGAGAAATGCCGTTGTTGTCCTTCGTCTCATTGCGCGAACCGGTTTTCACCCAAATGCCGAATGAGACCGAACGCACAGTCGGTATGTATTCCACGACAACGCGCAGTCCGTTGCTAAGCGTATATTTGTTCAACTGTTGCCCTCCTAAAAAGTTTTACAAAGTAAAAACTTACTTCGTAAGCATAAGCTTAAAAGTTTTACGAAGAAAGAAAACGACTTCGTAAGCTTCAAACATGAATGATACCACTATATCAAAATACGTGAGCTCCCTCAACACGAGGCATCACCCGATCGGATGACAGCGTCTCGCTGACCGTCCCGATGGAGTAGCCTTTCGCAAATGCACTGTCGATCATGCCGGCAAGCGCATCGCGGGTTGTAGCCGTCGGATGCATCAGAATAAGCGATCCCGGCTCCAGCTTCGACGATATTTTCCGAATGACTGCATCAGCCGGCGGCTTCCGCCAATCCACCGTATCAATTGTCCATAGAACGGTGCCGAGCCCCTGATCTCTGGCGATCTGAACCGTTGCCGAGTTGTACGAGCCTGAAGGTGGCGCGAACCACTTATTGTCAACTTGGAGCAAATCCTTCAACAGTTGTTCGGTCTTACCGATCTGATTGTATTGCTCCGTTCTGCTTAAATTTTTCATATCAGGATGGGAGTACGCATGATTGGATAGCTCATGACCGGCCTCCTGAATCTTTTTGGCCACATCCACATTTTTTTTCAGCCAGCTTCCATCCAGGAAAAACGTCGCCTTAACCCCTTTGTCCTGAAGCGTCTGAAGAATCGGATCGATATATTCATTCCCCCATGCCACATTAATCATAAGAGAAATCATAGGTTTGTCCGGGTTGCCCCGATAGATCGGCTGAGGGCCTAGCTGAGAAAGCTGGATCTTAGGCGCAATCTCCTTATATTGATAAGGAATCGGACTATTGCGCGGCGCCTTTAGCGCAGCCTCATAGGTCTTGTCGATATCGATGGAGAGCCCATTGTAGCCGGGAATCGCGTACCATACCCGATCCAGACGAGCATCGATGGGCGCAACCGCCTTCGTCTCAGCCTCCGCTACGATCGCTTGATAGAGCTCGCGCTTCTCTTCCTCCGAATAGATGGGCTGACCAATCGCCTGCACGGCATCCCCCGCCTTGACCGTGGCGAAGAAGGACGCAATATCCCCGTTCATTTTTACGAAAACGAGTATCATCAGCATACACGCCGCAATGGCGGCGGCTTTCTTCAGCTGCATATCCCCCACTCCATTTCCATCAGTCGCGCGAGAGACAGGCTGCCTATGCGCTCATGAACCAATGTATGAGCAGGAGGACAAGATTATGCTCGTCTCCATAAAAACAAAAAAGAGACAGATGGCTCTGACTCTTTGGCTTATGCTATAGGCTTTGCCGGGGAATTGCCCGCTCGTCTTAAGACTGAGCAGGCTCCTCTGCCGTAAGAATCGCTTTGCGCGACAGATTGATTCTGCCTTGCTGATCGATCTCCGTAACCTTCACTGTAATTTGATCGCCAATTTTCACAACATCCTCACATTTCGCTACGCGATCAGTGGACAGCTGCGAGATATGGACAAGTCCGTCTTTGTTAGGCAGAATCTCAACGAATACACCGAATTTCTCGATGCGCTTCACCGTTCCGAGGTAAATCTCGCCTATTACGACTTCCTTTACGATTCCTTCGATAATCGCTTTGGCCTTTTGGTTCATCTCTTCATTCGAAGAAGCAATGAATACCATGCCGTCTTGCTCGATATCGATTTTCACGCCGGTTTCTTCAATGATTTTGTTGATGATTTTGCCGCCTGCGCCAATCACGTCACGGATTTTGTCCGGGTTAATACGAAGGGTCAAGATTTTAGGCGCATACTTGGACAAATTCGTGCGCGGCGCGGACATCACTTCAAGCATTTTGCCCAAAATGTGCATCCGTCCTTGACGTGCTTGCTCAAGCGCTTGCTCCAAAATGCTGCGGTCGATGCCATCGATTTTGATGTCCATCTGAATGGCTGTTACGCCTTCAGCAGTACCCGCAACCTTAAAGTCCATATCACCGAGATGATCTTCCATGCCTTGAATATCAGACAGGATCGAGAAGTGGTCTCCGTCTTTGATCATACCCATTGCGATACCCGCTACAGGAGCTTTAATCGGAACACCGGCATCCATCATTGCAAGCGTGCTTGCACAGATACTGGCTTGGGAAGTAGAACCGTTCGATTCCAGAACCTCAGACACAAGACGGATTGTGTACGGGAAATCCGCTTCCGACGGAATAACCTTCGACAATGCACGTTCGCCAAGTGCGCCGTGGCCGATTTCCCTGCGGCCTGGAGGACGCAATGGACGAGCCTCGCCTACGCTGAACGGCGGGAAGTTGTAATGATGCATGAAGCGCTTCGTTTCCTCTGGCGAGATGCCGTCGAGGATTTGCACGTCGCCCATTGCTCCGAGCGTACAAATGCTAAGCGCTTGCGTCTGACCGCGTGTGAACAGGCCGGAGCCGTGTGTACGAGGCAGCAGTGCAACGTCGCATTCAATTGGACGGATTTCGTCGAGTCCGCGGCCGTCTGGACGCACTTTATCATGCGTGATCAAGCGGCGTACTTCTTCCTTGACGATATCGTACAGTACTTCCTTCACATCGGACAACAGCTCAGGCGTATCCGCATATTGCGCTTCGAAATGAGCGACAGTATCGGCGTTAACCGCATCGATCGCTTCTTGACGCGCGTGCTTCTCCGCAATTTTGATCGCATCCACAAGACGTGCGGAAGCAAAGGCGCGAACATCACTGTTAACAGTAGCATTTACCGTATGTAGCTTAACAGCCATCTTCTCTTTGCCGGACAGTGCCTGCAGTTCTTCAATCTTCGAGACGATGGATTTAATCTCGTTATGTCCGAACATGATCGCTTCCAGTATGACAGCTTCCGAAACCTCACTAGCTTCAGCTTCAACCATCATAATCGCTTCTCTAGTACCTGCGACAACGACATAAATATCTGTCTCCAACTCTTGAGCTACCGTTGGATTAATAACGAATTGTCCGTTCACGCGACCCACAACAACGCCGCCAATGGGGCCATTAAATGGTACATCGGAGATCGAAAGCGCAGCGGAAGTGCCGATCATTGCCGCGATTTCTGGCGAGTGGTCTTGATCCACGCTCATTACGATATTCGCAACTTGTATGTCATTGCGGAATCCATCCGGGAATAGCGGACGAATCGTACGATCTGTCAAACGGCTGGACAGAATCGCTTTTTCGCTCGGTCTTCCTTCACGCTTAATGAATCCGCCTGGGATTTTGCCGACAGCATACAGTCGCTCCTCATAGTTGACGGTCAGCGGGAAGAAATCCAAGTCCTTTGGTTCTGAAGAAGCGGTAACGGTACATAAGATAACCGTCTCTCCATAACGAACCGTAACTGCCGCATTGGCTTGTTTGGCCAGTCGTCCTGTCTCCAGAACCAGTGGTCTGCCGCCAAGCGTCATTTCAATACGTTGAAGCATCATAGTCCCTCCTTTTTCCTATTACAAAAAGCAACCCGAACCCCTGTTCCAGTGAACTGGAGGCCGGGATGAATCAGGTTGCTTTTCGTCACGCATGTTTTAACGGCGAAGACCGAGTTTTTCGATCAATGCGCTGTAACGTCTTACGTCTTTGTTCTTCAAGTAAGCCAACAACTTACGGCGTTGACCAACCATCTTCAGCAAGCCGCGACGGGAATGATGATCCTTCTTGTGCTCGCGCAAGTGTTGAGTCAAGTTCACGATGTTTTCCGTAAGGATAGCGACTTGAACTTCAGGAGAACCCGTGTCGCTCGCGTGAGTTTTGTGAGTCTCAATCAGTTCATTTTTGCGTTCTTGAGTGATTGCCATCCTTGTTCACCTCCTTCTTCGTAATCGCCATTAGCCTCGCCGCCGACGGTGAGATCGGGCAACCAAGCTAAGGTTCAGTATGCGGCTGGCTGCTCGTCCATAGAATGAACCCTATGCCAGTCACAACGTTCTCAAGTATAGCATAACTGCTCCCTATTTGTCGAGGAAGGCACGCTTAAAGTTCGGTGAGCAGCGATCTTGCCCGATCAGAATCCGCAGCAATCTGCGCAATCAGCTCGGAGACGGAACCAAACTTCTGCTCCGGTCTAATAAAGTACTGGAACTGAACGGTCATCTCCATGCCATAGATATCCTGGTCGAAGTCGAACAGATGCGCTTCCATCACCGGTACAATCTCCGACTTGTTGAAGGTCGGCTTCATACCGTGATTCAACACGCCGCCGTACGACTTGCCGTCCACCCATGCCGTAATGGCATATACGCCGAGGCTTGGCGAGACATATGGGGCCAACAATTCCAGATTCGCAGTCGGGAAGCCAATCGTTCGCCCTCTTCCGTCACCATGGACGACCGTGCCGACAACCTCGTATGGGCGGCCCAGCAACGTATGGGCCATCGTCAAGTCACCATTCTCCAGCGATTCTCTCGTATAGGTGCTGCTTACTTTCTTGCCGTTCTCGAAGAGCGGCTCCACAATATCGATCGTAAAATCGGTCCCGCCCAGCTCGCGGAGCATCTCCGCATTGCCCGAGCCCCGATTGCCGAACGTAAAGTCAAAGCCGACGACGGCATGCTTGACGCCTAGCGGGATCAGCACATCCGCTACGAACTGCCCCGGCGTCAAAGCCGCTAACGTATGATCGAACTTCATTACGAACACAACGTCAACGCCTAGTTCTTCGAATAATCTCATCTTGCTCTGTATCGGCGTCAGGCAGCGGTAATACTGGTCGCCGTGACCCAATACTTCTTTGGGATGCGGGGAGAAGGTCAGGACGGCTGACAGCATATCCGACTTGCGGGCATGCGCTACAGCTTGCCTTACAACATTCTGGTGGCCGCGGTGCACACCATCGAAATGGCCCATCGCAATTGCCATTTGTTTGCCGATGAACCCGTCTCCCGCTTGGCTCAAAGGATATGATAAAGGAATAATCTCCATCGATGACACCTGCATTTCTACATGAACTTTAATGGTGCTTCTGCGAATGACCCATCGCCCTTCGCGGAAGTCCAGCTAACGTTTTGCGGTGAATCCCGGGCTCAATGGTCGTGATGTTAGGGTTGGCTGGAATCCGAAAATACTTTGACTGGTCTCACCTGCGAGGTGTCGACATCGACTTGGAATATGCCTAGAAATGCTCCGCTCGCGGAAGATTCGTACAAACGGACAAGCATATCCTGCTTCCACTCACCTGATGCCAGAGCCGCTTGCGACAGCTGCAGCTTCTGGCCCCGCAGCGCTTGCTGTGCGGAACTCGGTGATACCGTCGCATACGGGATATGCGCGATCGCCCGGTCCGCCGGAATGAGATGCTTCTCAAGCTCACCGGCCTGTGCAAGCTCACCGATCTGCTCCAGCGTAAGGCATCCCTCCGCCGTTATACCGCCTGACATCGTTCTAGTCAGCTTCGCCATCGTAGCAGGTAGCCCTAGCGCTCTCCCAATATCGACGCATAACGTGCGAATGTACGTGCCTTTGGAGCAAACAACCGAAAACGTAATTTCAGGCTGATCGCCCTCCAGCTCTGCCTTCAGCAAGGAGATCGCATGAATGGTGACCTGCCTGGACTTGCGCTCAACCGTCTTCCCTTCCCTCGCCAATTCATAGAGGCGCTTCCCGTCTACTTTGACAGCCGAGAACATGGGAGGCACTTGATCGATCGTCCCGAGAAACCGCTGCAGCACTTCCCCGACCTGAGCTTCACTAAGCGTACCGACGGGCTGTCGGTCGATGACCTCGCCCGTCAGATCCTCCGTATCGGTAGCTATGCCCAGTCTGAGCACCGCTTCATAAGCTTTAGGCCTCTCCTGCACATATTCAACGACCCTAGTGGACCGGCCCAGGCATAAGGGCAATACACCCGTAACCATGGGGTCCAACGTGCCGGTATGTCCAACTCGTTTCAGCTTAAGCAGCCGTCTGACTTTGGCAACAACATCATGCGATGTCCAGCCCTCCGGCTTCCAAACGGCCAAAATGCCATCCATCGGTTATACCAACGCCTTTCTAACTGCTTCTACCAAACCGCTCATCGCGCCCTCAAGCGGCCCTTCCAATCTACAGCCGGATGCGCGGACATGTCCGCCCCCGCCAAAGGATTGGGCAATCGCCGCCACATCCGCCTTGCCTGCTGAACGCATGCTGGCTTTGACAGCACCATCGCTCGTCTCCTTGAAAAGGATGCCGACTTCTACGCCATCTACGTTAAGCGCATAATTCACGATGCCTTCCAGATCCTCGGAAACGGCGCCGCATTCAGCCAAATCTTCCTTGCCGATGTAAAGCCAGCCGATCTTCAAATCTTCGCTGAAGGTCAATCTCGCAAGCGCGGTTTGAAGCAGCTTCAGCTTGGCAATCGTCATTTTCTCCAGCAGATGATCAGCAAGTTCGCTTCCGGACACGCCCAGACCCAGCAAGCTGGCGGCAATCTCCATGACGCGAGGGGTTGTATTGGAATAGCGGAATCCGCCCGTATCAGTTAGCAGGCCTGTATAGATAGCCTTTGCGCATTCCAGATCCGGCGTTAATCCCGCATGAATGATCAGATCATATAATATTTCAACCGTCGCCGCAGCTTCGGGACGAATGACATTAACGGTACCAAAGCCGTTATTCGTCGGATGATGATCGATGTTGAGCAGGCGGCAGTTCTCCGGAAACATGGAGACTACTTCCCCCATACGGCGATAATCAGCGCAATCGACCGCGATTACCGCGTCGAAGGAAACTTCTGGCCGCTCATGCTTTAATGATCGGATATCGTCAAAGCCGCGCAAATATTGCAAACGGGCAGGCAGCTCGCTCTCATTGATCATGACGGCCTTTTTGCCCATTCGTTCAAGCAGCCAGCTGACGACCAGCGTCGAGCTGATGGCGTCTCCATCCGGCTGAACATGCGACACGACAAGGAAGGAAGCATTGGCCTTAATAAAGGCCAATGCTTCATCCAACTGCTGTACCATTTGGTTGCCGCTCATCAATTCGATTCGTTCCCGCGATTAATATCGTCAAGCAGCGATTCAATGCGGCTGCCATATTCGATGCTGCTGTCGAACTTGAACAGCAGCTCCGGCGTATGGCGCAGCTTCATGCGCTTGCCCAGCTCGGAACGCAGATAGCCTGTTGCACTTGCCAACGCTTTAAGCGTTGCTTCCTTTTGTTCGTCACTGCCGAGCACGCTCAGATAGATGCGGGCTTGAGACAAATCGCTGGTTGTCTCAACACCAGTTACCGTAATGAACCCGATACGAGGATCCTTGAGCTCCATCTGGATAATTTGGCTCAGCTCTTTCTTAATCTGCTCGCTGACCCGTCCTACGCGTATTTTTGCCATGCTTAATTCACCTCTCTACCGTTTCCATGACAAACGCTTCAATCATATCTCCCTCTTTAATATCGCTAAAGCGTTCAAGCGTTATACCGCACTCATAGCCTTGGGCCACTTCTTTGGCATCATCCTTGAACCGTTTGAGGGAGTCGATTTTGCCTGTATAGACGACGATTCCGTCGCGAATGACTCTTGCTTCCGCAGCGCGCGTGATCTTGCCGTCCACAATCATCGAACCGGCAATCGCGCCGACTTTCGTTACTTTGAATACGTTGCGCACTTCGGCATGGCCGATTACAACTTCTTTGTAGATCGGATCCAGCATGCCCTTCATGGCTTGCTCGATCTCGTCAATTACGTTGTAGATGACGCGGTGCATGCGCACGTCAACTTTCTCTTGAGCGATTGTAGCTTCCGCTTGCGGATCAGGACGGACGTTGAAACCGATGACAATCGCGTTCGAAGCGGATGCCAGGATGATATCCGATTCCGTAATGGCGCCTACGCCATTATGAATGATTTTAACGCGTACGCCTTCGATATCGATCTTCGCCAGGGAGCCTTTGAGCGCCTCAGCGGAGCCTTGAACATCTGCTTTGATAATGACGTTAAGATCCTTGATCTCTCCGTCTTTAATATGCGTATACAGATCATCCAGCGTAACGCGCGTATTGGCGCCCATTTCGGATTGGCGATGCTTGATCGCACGGCGCTCTGCGATTGCACGTGCTTTGCGCTCGTCTTCGAACACCATAAACGGATCGCCCGCTTGCGGCACTTCTGTCAAGCCAGTAATCTCGATCGGAGTCGACGGGCCTGCTTCCTTCAGTCTGCGTCCACGATCGTTCACCATCGCTCTGACACGGCCGAAGCAGTTGCCCGCTACGAATGCGTCACCGATCTTGAGCGTGCCGTGCTGCACGAGAATACGTGCGACAGGGCCTTTGCCTTTATCCAGCTCAGCTTCGATAACCGTCGCTCTGGCGCGCTTGTTCGGATTCGCCTTGAACTCGTTCACTTCTGCAACGAGCAGGATCATCTCAAGCAAGCCTTCCAGATTAATGCGCTGCTTAGCGGACACTTCAACAAAGATTGTATCGCCGCCCCACTCTTCAGGCACAAGTTCATATTCCGTCATTTCTTGCTTGATTTTATCCGCGTTCGCTTCCGGCTTATCGATCTTGTTCACTGCAACAATAATCGGTACGCCAGCCGCTTTGGCATGGTTAATCGCTTCTACGGTTTGCGGCATGATGCCGTCATCCGCAGCTACGACAATAATGGTAATATCAGTCACCTGTGCGCCGCGTGCGCGCATGAGCGTGAACGCTTCATGGCCTGGCGTATCCAGGAACGTAATCTTTTTGCCGTTGATTTCGACTTGGTATGCGCCGATATGCTGGGTAATGCCGCCGGCTTCTGCCCCTGTCACGTTCGTTTTGCGAATCGAATCCAGGAGTGTTGTTTTACCGTGGTCGACGTGGCCCATGATGGTCACAACCGGTGGACGGCCAATCAATACCTCTTCATCATCGTTCTCTTCCACATTCTCGAAGTCGTCTTCCTCAACCGGAATCTTCACTTCAACTTCTACGCCGTATTCGCCAGCGATCAGAAGAATCGCATCCATATCGATTTCTTGGTTGATCGTCGCCATTACGCCAAGGAACAGAAGCTTTTTGATGACTTCGGAAGCGTCCTTATGCAGCAGCTTCGCCAGATCGCCGACAGTCAGCGTGCCGCGGACAATAATTTTCTTCGGCGTATTGTCGATTTTCTCACGTGGAGGCTGTTGCGGGCCTCTGTTGTTCCGGCCTTTGCCTCCGCGGTTGTTGCCGCGGTTGCCGCCGTAGCCCGGACGACCGTCCTCGAAGCGCTTCTGATTGCCGCCATTGCGGTTGTTCTTGTTGCCGCCACGATCATCGCTGCCGGTGCGGGGCTGCGATCTGCCTGCATTAGAATCAAAGCTGCGGCTTTGTCCTTGCGGAGCTTGCGCCGGACGATTGCCAGATGGCGCTCCGGAGCCGCCTTGACCGAAGGAGCGATTGCCGCCTCCGCCTTGGCCCTGACCGGATGGACGGTTGCCTTGATAGCCGCCTTGGCCGCCAGACGGACGATTGCCGCCTTGACCTTGCCCTTGACCAGCTGGACGGTTGCCGCCTTGGCCTTGACCGGATGGACGATTGCCTTGATAGCCTTGACCGCCGGATGGACGGTTGCCGCCGCCCTGGCCTTGACCGGACGGACGATTGCCTTGATAGCCGCCTTGTCCGCCGGACGGACGATTGCCGCCTTGCTGGCCTTGACCTGCTGGACGGTTGCCGCCTTGGCCTTGTTGGCCTTGGCCGGCAGGACGACTGCCTTGACTGTTTTGCTGTGGTCTTTGTTCACGTTGCTGCTCTGAAGGTTGTGTTTTCGTATTAATAGAGTTCATTGTCCCCTGTCTGTCTTGTGATGTTGTATTCGCGGTCTGTTGCCCGCCTTGAGAAGATTGCCCGCGATTGGCAGGCACTGGAGCCGCGGATACGGCTGCGCCGCTCGATTCCTGGGCGCGCTTAGCCGCAGCGTTCGCTTTAATATCCCGGAAGAATCCTTCCACTTTATGCACCATTTCATTCTCCATGACACTCATGTGGTTGTTCACGGGCAAATTCAAGCGTTTTAGGATCGTAATAATTTCTTTACTGCTCATATTAAGCGACTTTGCGTATTCGTACACGCGCAGCTTGTCTTTATTGTCCTTGCTGTCCTGTTTGTTGCTCAATAGGATCCACCTCCGTATTTTGGCTCAGATGACTTCCAATCATTTTTCCGAATTGCATATCGGTAACCGCCAGCACGACGCGTTCAGATTTGCCTATCGCCCTTCCCAGCTGCTCTCGATCGAATGCCTCGGCGAGTTGTATTCCGTAGGTGCCGCATTTATCTCGAAATTTTTTCTTCGTGTTGTCGGACGCGTCTCCTGCGAGAATGACGAGATGGGCTTTGCCTGCTCTTACAGCTTTGAGCACAATTTCATCACCAGTGATGAGCTTTCCCGCTCTCATCGCCATTCCGAGCTGCGACAGCGCCTTATTCGTCTTCATCATCCGGCGTCTGCTCCTTTGTTGCGATGAATTGCTCTTCCACCGCAATAAAATCTTGTTCCAGCTGATCGTATATATGCTCGCCTACAGGCTGCTTCAATGCCCGGTCCAGCGCTTTCGATTTCTTCGCAAGTTTGAAGCAAGCGACTTTCCCGCACAAATAGGCTCCGCGGCCGGCTTTTTTGCCAGTCAAATCGATGCCGACCTCTCCATCCGGTGTGCGCACGACCCGAATGAGCTCCTTCTTCGGCATCATATTCTGGCAAGCGACGCACTTGCGAAGCGGTACTTTCCTCGGTTTCACCGTACACCCTCCTTTGTCAGCGTAATGGCCGCAAACGGGACGAATTAATCGATGGAAACAGAATCCTGATGCATCGTTCCAGTAGCCGATTTCGGACGTCCATACTCCTGCTCCGCCTGCGTCTCGCTCTTAATATCAATCTTCCATCCTGTAAGCTTGGCTGCAAGTCTTGCATTCTGGCCTTTGATGCCGATCGCCAGCGACAGCTGGTAGTCCGGCACAATGACTCTCGCCATCTTCTCTTGCTCGAATACGATAACTTCAAGCACCTTGGAAGGGCTCAGAGCGTTAGCAACATATTCCTCCACATTTTCCGACCAGCGCACGATATCGATCTTCTCGCCCTTTAGCTCGCCTACAATGGTCTGTACGCGCATGCCTTTTTGGCCAACGCAGGAGCCGACCGGATCGACTTCGTCATTGCGGGAATGAACCGCGATTTTGGAACGGAATCCTGCTTCGCGCGCAACGGAACGGATTTCAACGACGCCGTCATAGATTTCGGGCACTTCAAGCTCGAACAACCGTTTAAGAAGTCCTGGATGCGTGCGGGATAAAATGATTTGAGGACCTTTAGTCGTATTCTCTACCTTCGTAATAAACGATTTCACGCGGTCGCCATGCTTGAACTTGTCCGTCGGCATAAGCTCGGTCAGCGGCAGCACAGCCTCCACTTTGCCCAGATCGACGAACAGGTTGCGCACATCCTGACGCTGCACGATGCCATTTACGATATCCTCTTCTTTGTCGATAAAAGCATTGTAGATCAATCCGCGCTCCGCTTCGCGAATGCGCTGCGTCACAACTTGCTTCGCTGTCTGTGCGGCGATGCGCCCGAAATCGCGAGGCGTTACTTCAATCTCCGCGACATCGTCCATCTGGTAATGCGGGTTGATCTCCCGGGATGCTTCCACCGTAATTTCCAACCGAGGGTCAAGCACCTCGTCAACAACGGTTTTGCGCGCGTATACCTTGATGACGCCAGTATGCCGGTTAATATCGACTCTTACGTTTTGCGCCGTGTTGAAATTGCGTTTGTAGCTGGATATCAGAGCGGCTTCGATCGCTTCAAGCAGCACATCCTTGGCGATACCTTTATCTCTCTCAATCTCCTGCAACGCTTCAATAAAATCCATACTCATTGGAACGAAGTTCCCCCTTTCATAATAGAAGCAAATTTAAAATTGGATGGCCAAGCGGGCGCTGGCGACTTTGCCGTAAGGAATGTTATGCTCTTTTTTGCCAACACGAACGACGGCAGTTTCACCGTCGAACGACAGGAGCGTGCCTTCGAACTCCTTGGAACCGTCTAATGGCTCGTAAGTGGTGACGTAGACATACTTTCCGATCGCCTTGCGCACATCTTCGGGCTTCTTCAGCGGTCTTTCCGCTCCTGGTGAGGATACTTCAAGGAAATAGGCTCCGGAGATAGGATCGTTACTGTCAAGCTGCTCGCTGACGTATTCGCTGATACGTCTGCATTCGTCGATGTCAATTCCGCCTTCCTTGTCTACGAAAATGCGCAAAAACCAATTGCTGCCTTCCTTGATATATTCAATGTCGACCAGTTCAAAGCCATTGTCATTGAGATACGGGAGAACCATAGTCTCAATGGCGGATTTGATAGTGGATGTGCTCAAATTGGGTTAACCTCCTGTATAGGTTGCAATGTGATTTTGCCGAATACAAAACGTAAAGAGTGGGTTTCCCCACTCTTCTGCATCAAGAATCTATCCTCATCATTGCCACAAAAATTATATCATAACCGCATAATCGTGACAAGAAATGATTTCTAGTCATCCCGTTTGATAACAATCGCATGAAATCGCAATTAGAACAGGGATAGCTGGTTAGACTCCGGCAAACCTCTGAAGCAGCCCATTCCACTGAGCACCTCGATAATCGTCTTCGTTGCCTTCGATTTCATCTGGAAATCTTCAATGGAAAGGAACTCGCCATCGTTGCGCGCTGCCGCAATATTGCGAGCCGCATTATCGCCGATCCCCGCAATCGCCGCAAATGGCGGGATTAGCGATTCACCGTCCACTTGGAACTTAATGGCGTCCGAACGGTACAGATCGATCGGCTTGAACGAAAAGCCCCTTGCGGTCATTTCCAGCGACATCTCCAGCTGCGATACCATATTCTTCTCCTTCGGCGCCGCATTGAAGCCCTTCGCCTCAATCTCGATCAGCTTGCGGAGAATGGCGTCATATCCCTGGCACAGAAGTTCCAGATCAAAATCGTCAGCGCGAACCGTAAAGTATGTCGCATAATATTGAATCGGATAATAAAGCTTGAAGAAGGCCGTCCGCACCGCTGATATAACATAAGCAGCCGCGTGCGCCTTCGGGAACATGTATTCAATGCGAAGGCAGGAATCGATATACCACTGCGGCACCTTGCAGCGCTTCATCTCATCGATCCACTCCTGCGTAAGGCCCTTGCCCTTACGCACGCTCTCCGTAATTTTGAACGCCAGTCCCGCATCCATTCCTGCCTTGTAGATCAAGTAGAGCATAATATCGTCGCGGCAACCGATAACGGTTTTGATGTTGCAGGTGCCGTTTTTGATCAGCTCTTGCGCATTGCCCAGCCATACACCCGTTCCATGGGACAATCCGGAAATTTGCAGCAAATCCGCAAAGGACGACGGCTGCGTCTCCTGGAGCATCTGTCTTACAAACTTCGTTCCCATCTCCGGCACGCCATAGGTAGCGACAGAGGACCTGATCTGCTCCGGCGAGACGCCAAGCGCTTCGGTCGAGTTGAACATGCTCATCACCTTAGGATCATTCATCGGAATCGTCGTCGGATCGACACCGGTCAAGTCCTGCAGCATTCTCATCATCGTCGGATCATCGTGTCCCAGTATATCAAGCTTAAGCAAGTTTTCGTCAAACGCGTGATAATCGAAGTGCGTCGTTTTCCACTCCGCGCTCGTATCGTCAGCCGGGAATTGCACCGGCGTTACATCCTCGACCTCGATATAATCGGGAACAACGACGATGCCGCCAGGATGCTGTCCCGTGCTCCGCTTGACCCCGGTACAGCCGCTTGCCAGTCTCGCAAGCTCCGCTCCGCGCCACTTCTTTTGATGCTCTTCTTCGTATTTCTTGGCAAATCCATAAGCCGTCTTCTCCGCGACCGTACCGATCGTTCCCGCACGGAACACGCTTTTTTCCCCGAACAGCACTTTAGTATAATTATGCGCAATCGGCTGATATTCCCCGGAGAAGTTCAAGTCGATATCGGGAACCTTGTCTCCCTTGAAGCCAAGGAATGTCTCGAACGGGATATCCTGACCTTCACCTTTCATCGGCTTGCCGCAATGCGGACAAGCCTTGACCGGCAAGTCGAAGCCGCTTGGCACGCTGCCGTCGAGGAACCACTCGCTGTGCTTGCATTCCGAATTCAGGCACAAGTAATGCGCCGGCAGCGGATTAACCTCGGAGATACCAAGAAACGTCGCTACGACCGAAGAGCCTACGGAACCCCGGGAGCCGACCAAATATCCGTCACGGTTGGACTTCTTCACCAGTTTTTCGGATATCAGATAGTTGGCGGAGAACTTGTACTTAATAATCGGGACAAGCTCCTTCTCCAGCCGGTCGATCACGACCTGCGGGAGCTCGTCGCCATACATGGACTTCGCGGTCTCGTAGCAAGTATTGCGAATCTCTTCATCCGCGCCATCGATATTCGGTGTGAACAGCTCCTTCGGAAACATGTCGTACGTCTCGAAGCGATCGGCAAGCTCCGATGTATTCGTCACGACAACCTGTTTCGCTCTGGCTTCGCCCAAGAAGGAGAATTCCTTCAGCATCTCCTCCGTCGTACGGAAGTGGGCATCCGGCTTGCGCTGTCCTTTAAGCGGACTGAAGCCGGTAATGCCATGAATCGTAATATCCCGGTACATCTTATCTCTAGGATTCAAATAATGCACATTGCCCGTCGCAATGACCGGCTTTCCAAGCTCGTCCGCAATCTCGCAGATTCGGCGCATCGCACCTTCGATCTCAGCGCGGCTGCCTACCAGCCCTTTCTCAACCAGATGCATGTAGAAGTCGATCGGCTGAATCTCAAGCACATCGTAGAATTCTGCAACTTCCTTTGCTTCCTCCTGCGACTTATTAAGCACCGATTCGAAAAACTCGCCCTTCTCGCAACCGGATATAACAAGCAGCCCTTCCCGCAGCGCCACTAGCTTGGTTCTCGGAATAGTGGCAACCCGTTTGAAATGTTCGGTATGAGATAATGAGATTAGTTTGAATAAGTTCTTTTTGCCTACTGCGTTAAGCGCGTAGATATTGCAATGGAACGGCCGAGCGTTGGACAAATCCAGCCCGACGTAATCGTTCAGCTGATGCAAATCTTTGATGTTGCGCTCCGCTGCGTCTCCAATCAGTCCAAACAACACACCGCCGAGCGCTACGGAATCGTCAACAGCGCGGTGATGATTCTCAAGACTGATCTTGTATTTGTCAGACAGCGTATTCAGACGATGATTCTTCATGGTTGGATAGAGGAACCTGGCCAGCTCCAGCGTATCCAGTACGGGATTCGTGACCTCCGGCAAGCCTAGTGATTTGCAATTGGCCTGGATGAAGCCGATATCGAATCTGGCGTTGTGCGCGACCAGAATGTCGTCCCCGATAAACGAAATAAACTCGCGCAGCTTCGGCTCAAGCTCCGGCGCGTCCTTGACCATATCGTCATTAATATTCGTCAACTGCTGAATATGATAAGGAATCTTCTCATGCGGGTTAATGAAGGTGGAGAAACGGTCGATTTCCTTGCCGTCCTGCATCCTCACGCCCGCGAGCTCGATAATTTTGTTGTTCACGACAGACAGGCCCGTCGTCTCAATATCGAATACGATGTACGTGGATGTTGCCAAAGGGGCTGGACGCGAGTTCAAGACCATCGGCACAGCATCGTTGACGACGTTCGCTTCCAGTCCGAACAGCACCTTCATCTCATGCTTTTTGGCGGCCTTTACGGCATCCGGGTAGCATTGGATATTGCTGTGATCCGTTACGGCAATCGCCTTATGCCCCCACTTCGCCGCCATCTTCACATATTCGCCGATCGGCGTTACGGCATCCATCGTGCTCATCGTCGTATGAAGATGGAACTCGACGCGCTTTTCTTCAGCCTTGTCCATCCGCTCCGGAGGAGACTTGATCTCATGAAGATCATTTGGCATCATAACAAGCTCAGGCTCCTGCATAAAGCGGTCGTATTCGATTCTGCCCCTCGCCTTGATCCATTTGCCATTCGCAAGCTGGGAGAGAACTTTCACATCATCCTTCGTTTTGGCGAACATCTTCATCGCGATAGAATCGGAGAAGTCGGTCACATTGAAGGTGAACAAAGTGCTCCCGTTGCGAAGCTCCTTCATATCGAGTCCGAAGACCGCGCCTTGCACCGTAATCTTTTTCTCTTCATCTTGAATGTTCATGAGCGGCACAGCTTCTTCGCGAATATCGTAGCCGACCGCAAGGCGGACAACCTCTTCGCCATTATCCTCGCCCGCCGCCGACTCCACCAACGCATCAGCCATCAATTGCTGAACGGCATCGCGCTCTTCCTGCACGATTTTTTGCTGGAACTCTTCATACACCTCTTGTCTCGGCTCGCCTGCGACCAGCTTGACTTGGCAATCGCGATCAAAGTAGGTTTTGTAGAAGGCAGCGACCGCATCGTCCACCTTCTTCTTTCTCGCTAGTTCCAGTCCCGTCGAGTCGAGCAGCGAAAGCGTAATGACGCTCCCCTGGGCTTCAATGGACGCCCTCTGCAGCCAGCCGTTCACGGATGCAATCTCACGCTGAGCCCACTCGGTGAAGAGCGGCCAATATTGCATGACGATATTCTCCGTCTCCACAACAGAATCATATTGGAACACAAAGGTTACCGCTGCAATATGCTCGAATTTCATCCTTACCGCCTGGCATAATCCATTATAGGCTTGTAAAGGAACCATGGACGTCTTGCGGATGCAAAACGTCCATTCGCGGTTGCTGTTGCTGACAACAACCTGATCTATATAACCATCTTGAAAAAACGTATGAATAAGTTCTTGCGGCAGCCCCGCTTGCTGCAATAGCAGCTCAAAGCGCTGTCGCTTGTTACCGGTTAGGCTCATCACATTCAGCTCCTGTCGATCCGAACCGAAACCCTATTCAGTTCTTAATAAGCGCGGGCAAAGACGACCGTATGCTTCGCTTCGTCACCACATACGAGGCACGATGTCTTGTGAACGGAAGGCTCGAACGGAATATTGCGGCTCGTCGCGCCAGTCTCTTCCTTCACTTGCTTCTCGCATGCTGCAGAACCGCACCATCCGGCTTCGACGAAGCCGCGCTGCTCTTCCAGGAACGCCTTCATCTCATCCAGCGTATCGACTGTACGCGAATTCTCTTCGCGGAATGCCTTGGCCCGGTTGAACATCTCCTGATGGGTCTCCTCCAGCATGGCTTCCACTTCCGCTACCAGGTTGTCCTGCTTCACGATTCGCTTCTCGCCCGTGATGCGGGATACGAGTACAACTACGCCATTCTCCATATCGCGAGGTCCAAGCTCCAGTCTGATCGGTACGCCGCGCATCTCGTATTCGTTGAACTTCCAGCCAGGGCTTACATCGGAGCGGTCGTCCACACGTACGCGCACGCCGGCTTTTTTCAGCTCTGCAAACAGCTCGTCTACGCGTCCTACAACCTGCTCACGTGTCTTGGCTGGTCCGATCGGAATCATAATAACCTGAGTTGGCGCTACCTTCGGAGGCAGAGCCAAGCCGCGGTCGTCGCCATGAACCATTATCAACGCGCCGATTAAGCGCGTGCTTACGCCCCACGATGTGGTATGAGCAAATTGAAGCGTATTCTCGCGGTCCAAATATTTGATATCGAATGCGATAGCAAATTTATTGCCTAGATAATGCGAAGTTCCGGCTTGTACGGCTTTTCCGTCTTTCATCATCGCTTCGATTGAATAGGTGTCTACAGCCCCGGCGAACCGCTCCGAAGGCGTCTTCTCGCCCTTGATGACTGGAATAGCAAGGAAATCCTCAACGAAGCTTGTATACACCTCAAGCATCTGCATCGTTTCCTGGCGCGCTTCTTCCTCTGTCTCATGAGCGGTATGGCCTTCCTGCCACAGGAATTCGCTTGTGCGAAGGAACGGCAGCGTACGCTTCTCCCAGCGGACTACATTCGCCCATTGGTTGATGAGCACGGGCAGATCGCGATAGGATTGAATCCATTTCGCATACATGTGGCCAATCATCGTCTCGGAGGTCGGGCGAATCGCCAGACGCTCCTCCAGCTTCTCGCCCGCAGCTTCCGTTACCCACGGAAGCTCCGGATTAAAGCCCTCGACATGCTCCTTCTCCTTCTGGAAGAAGCTCTCGGGAATGAATAGAGGGAAATAGGCGTTGCGATGTCCTGTTTCCTTGAAACGGCGGTCCAGATCGCGCTGAATGTTCTCCCACAGCTCGTAGCCTTCGGGACGGAAGACGATACAGCCGCGTACCGGCGAATAATCCATAAGCTCCGCTTTTTTAATTACATCGATATACCATCTTGAGAAATCTTCGCTTTGCGGCGTAATTTCCGTTACAAATCCTTTATCCTTTGACATGAGCGACAGACTACTCCCCTCGAACTAATCGTAAAATATCATTATAGGTGACAACAAGCATTAGCAGCATCAGCATCGCAAAGCCGACGAAATGCACCATGCTCTCTTTGTTCGGATCAATCGGCTTTCTTCTTACAGCCTCCAGGCCAAGGAAGATCAGTCTGCTTCCATCTAGCGCCGGAACAGGCAGCAAGTTGAAGATGCCAAGGTACAAGCTGAGCAAAGCCGTCCAAGATGTAAGCTGAACAATTCCTTTGCGCGCTATCTCGGCCGTCATATCAGCTGTTCGAACCGGACCGCCCAGATCCTCCAGCTTGAATTGACCGGTAATCAGCATCTTGAAGCTCTCAAATATAAACTCTGTCGATACCTTCATGAGTGTTGCTGCCCTGGAGATCGTCTCGGTGAACGTCGCCGATCTCATCGGCGGTGACGCACTGATGCCGACCTTGCCTACGCCAAGCTCATTCAACATTGGCGTGACCTTGATCGTATGTACTTGGCCATCCCTGTTCACGATCATTTCGACCGGTTTGCCAGGCGATTTGCCGATAATATCGATCATTTGTTCCAAATCCGCCCCGATTTTAACCCCGTTCACGGACTCCACCACATCGCCTTTTTTCAGATCTACTCCGGCTGCGGGCATTTTCTCTTCGATCGAGCTAATGATCAGCTTATCCGGATTCTCCACCGGCACACCCACCATTTGAGCATACACGGCATAGAGCACGAATGCCAGAATAAAATTCATCATCGGGCCGGCAAATATCGCCATCGCTTTTTTGCCGACCGGCTTGCTGCCGAAATGCCTGTCAATCGGCGCGATCTGTGTGTCTCTGCCTTTGGCAATGACCAGCGCTTGCGGATGAACATCGTATCTCTCCGGCTCTCCCTCAACCAGCAGGGAAATCGAAAGCCTGCGCTCCAGATCCACATCCTCCACCTCGCCGCGAACGGTTCCCGTCCGCTCATCAAGCCGATCCAGGAAGATGCGAGTGACTTGATTATCCTTAATCCGAACGGCTACCGTCTGCCCTGGCTGGACTTCCACAATCTCGGGATCTTCTCCCGCCATCCTGACAAAGCCGCCTGCCGGTATGAGCCGCAGTGTATATCTGGTTTCGCCGCGTTTGACGGAGAAGAGCTTCGGCCCAAAGCCGATTGCAAATTCCCTGACGAGAATACCCGCCCGCTTGGCAAAATAGTAATGTCCCCATTCATGTATCGTCACAATGACGAAAAATACGAGCACGGTCGATAAGACGACCTGAATCATCCCCATAGACGTGTTGCCTCCTGTTCGTTACGGCCTGTACATAGATTATCATTATTCTCCCGCCCGATACAAGAGAACCACTTTTTCGGCAGGGTCAGACCGTCGCGGCTAGACCGCGAGCCCACTCGTCCACTTCCGCAATTGTCTGTAAATCATGGACATCGCATACGTTATGCCGCTCTACTACGGTTTCCAGCACCCGCTCGATATCGAGGAAGGTAATTTCTTTATTCAGGAATCGGGCTACCGCCACTTCATTCGCCGCGTTATACACCGTCGGCGCAGACTGTCCCAGACGTCCGCAATCAAAAGCGAGTCTAAGGCAAGGGAAGCGCTCATAATCCATAGCTCTGAAGTTAAGCTTGCCGATCTCTGCGAGACTAAGTCGTTCGGTAGGCGTAGGAAGCCGCTCCGGATAGGTCAGCGCATACTGAATCGGCACGCGCATATCCGGCATGCCGAGTTGAGCTATGATGCTGTGGTCATTGAATTCAACAAAAGAATGAATAATACTCTCTGGATGGATAAGAACATTAACCTGATCGTAATCAAGACCGAACAGCCATTTGGCTTCAATGACTTCAAGACCTTTGTTCACCATTGTAGCGGAGTCGATCGTTATCTTGGCACCCATCGACCAATTCGGATGCTTGAGCGCATCCTCTACCGTGACGCCAGCCAGTTGTTCCCGCGTACGGTCGCGGAACGAGCCGCCGGAAGCTGTCAACGTAATGCCGAGCACGTCATTCCGTCGCTCACCATTCAGACACTGATAGATAGCAGAGTGCTCAGAGTCGATCGGCAGAATCGACACGCCTCGCTCCTTGGCTCGCTGCATAACAATATGCCCTGCCGTAACCAGCGTTTCTTTGTTCGCCAGACCAATGGTTTTGCCGGCATGAATGGCGGCAAGCGCAGCAGGCAGCCCTCTGCTGCCGATAATGGCCGTCACGACCGTATCCGCGTCAGTCCCAGCGGCAACCTCGATCAGTCCTTCTTCACCGTAGGTGACACGCGTTCCACCCGGCATGTATGGCCGGGCCTGCTCCGCCAGCTCCTTTGTAGCGAGACTTACTAATGCGGGTCTGAATTCTTTCGCTTGCTCGATGACGAGCTCCACATTGTTTCCTGCCGACAAGGCCGTGACACGGAAGCGGTCCGGTTGATGCCTCACAATATCCAGCGTCTGAGTGCCGATGGACCCCGTGGAGCCTAATAGCGCTATCTTCTTCAACTAAAGTACCTCCAACTTAAACAGGGATAAGCTCCGTTAGCAATAATAGCGGAAATACGATCAACCAGCTGTCACAGCGGTCGAGCACGCCTCCGTGGCCAGGAAGCAAATTGCCTGTGTCTTTTATGTTCCTAACGCGCTTGTACGCCGATTGGATCAGATCGCCGAATTGACCAGCGATGGCTGCAACAACGCCAATTAGCAGCGCTCTGCCGATACCGACTGTATCCGGGCCCAGCAGGGCAAATACAACGGCAACAACTAACGACAGCACGATGCCGCCAACTGCGCCTTCAATGGTCTTGTTGGGGCTAATAGAAGGCCACAGCTTCGTCTTGCCTATTGCCCGGCCGGTGAAATAAGCGCCGATATCCGAAGCCCATATGCAACCAAAGGAAAGAAACGACCAGAACAGGCCATGCTCGCCCATGTCGCGTACCGCAATCATGGCAGCAAATCCATAACCTACATATAAGGCGCCAAGCAGCATAAGCGAAGCGCCGTCTATGGTCGTTTTGTTTTTGGTTACGACTGTTACGGCAAGCAGAAGAAATGCCAGCATCCACATAATCGTGAGCGGCGAAGGCATGCTGAGACCCCATGCCTCCCATGGAAGGACGAAGTACAGCACTCCGGCGAAGCCAAGCAACGCGGAAGGGTGAAACGGAGAAAAACCGTTCATGCGGGTATATTCATAAAATCCGATAATGGCAAGCAGCACCAGCAATCCTGTATAATAGGCTCCGCCCAATACGGCCAGGGCGACAAACACTGCGCCTGCAATGACACCTGTAATCAATCGTTGTTTCAATGCCAAGTCACACTCCGTCGTTTGATGCTATAATCCGCCATACCTCCGACCTCGCCGTTGATAGGTTTCAATGGCTTCGTGGAAATGCTTTTCCGTAAATTCAGGCCAATATACATCCGTAAACCAAAACTCACTGTACGCCAGCTGCCAAAGCATGAAGTTGCTTAGTCGCAGCTCGCCGCTTGTACGAATAAGCAAATCCGGATCAGGGATGTCGTTTGTAAGCAATCGGCTCGACATGGCGTCTTCGTCGATCGCTTCCGCATCCAGCTTGCCGTTCTTCACATCCAGCGCGATATGTTTAATAGCGTCCAGCATTTCCATGCGGCTGCCGTAATTTAGAGCGAAGTTAAGGACAAGTCCCGTATTGCCAGCTGTCTTGCTGACTGCTTCTTCCAGGGCGTGTATCGTATGCTGAGGCAAGTTATCCCTGGATCCCATCATGCGTACTTGCACATTGTTGGCGATCAGCTCGTCCAGCTCGATCTCCAAAAACTGCTGCGGCAGCTTCATCAGGAAATCAACTTCAGCTTTAGGCCGTTTCCAGTTCTCCGTGGAGAAGGCGTACATGGTTAGATATTGTATACCAAGCCGGTCCGCAGCAATCGTAATGCGCTTGACCGTTTTCATCCCGGAATGATGGCCTGCCATACGCGGCAAACCGCGTTTCTTGGCCCATCTTCCGTTCCCATCCATAATAATGGCTACGTGCCTCGGCACATTTCCTGTCTCAATTGAAGCCGGCTTCGGCGCGAATGATTCGCTTAATCTTGCCCAAAGTCGCTTGATCATCTAGCTTCCTCCCAACCGATAAGAACAATCGTCTATCGGAGTACTTCGAGGATGGGTGATTATCGCCCATCCCTCTTCGTATGATCAATAAAAACGTAACCCCACCTGTCGGAGGGGTTTAAGCGTGATTTAAACTTCCATTATTTCTTTTTCTTTGGCAGAAAGAACCTTCTCGACTTCTGCGATGAATTTATCCGTTGTCTTTTGAATATCATCCTGATGGCGACGCGACTCGTCTTCGGAAATATCCGTTTTCTCCAGCTTCTTCACATCATCGTTGGCATCGCGGCGAATGTTGCGGATCGCTACTTTTGCTTCTTCACCGAATTTCTTGGACGTCTTCACCAGTTCAGAGCGGCGCTCTTCCGTTAGTGGCGGCACGGAGATCCGGATGGAAAGTCCGTCATTGGATGGCGTCAGGCCAAGATCCGACTTCAAAATCGCTTTCTCGATCGCTCCCAGTGACGATTTGTCCCAAGGCTGGATCATCAGTGTCCGTGAATCCGGCGTATTGATGTTCGCGAGCTGGTTCAGAGGCGTCTGTGCGCCATAGTATTCAACTTGAATACGGTCAAACAGCGCCGGGCTTGCCTTGCCCGCGCGAAGCGTGGACAGATCGCGCTTTAACGCGCCGATCGCTTTCTCCATGCGCTCTTCTGCACTTTTCTTAATCGCTTGTGGCATGCTATTTCGCACTTCCTTTCACGATCGTACCGATTTTCTCACCCAGCACGACCCGTTTAATATTTCCATTCTCCGTGATGGAGAATACGATTAGCGGGATATTATTATCCATGCAAAGCGAGGATGCCGTGGAATCCATTACGCCCAGATTGCGGTTAAGCATGTCTAGGTATGTAAGTTCTTCGAATTTCTCGGCGTTTTCGTCTTTGAACGGATCGGCGGAGTATACGCCGTCTACTTTGTTCTTCGCCATTAGAATCACTTCAGCTTCAATCTCCGCTGCGCGCAGAGCTGCTGTTGTATCTGTGGAGAAGAACGGGTTGCCTGTTCCGGCAGCGAAGATCACGACGCGCCCCTTCTCCAGATGGCGAATTGCGCGACGTCTAATGTACGGCTCAGCGATTTGCTGCATGGCAATCGAAGTTTGAACGCGAGTTGGCACATCAATTTGCTCCAGTGCGTCTTGAAGAGCTAGTGAATTCATGACGGTGGCCAGCATGCCCATGTAATCCGCCGTTGCACGATCGATGCCTTTGGCTGTGCCTGCGATGCCTCTCCAGATGTTGCCGCCGCCTACGACAATAGCAACTTCTACGCCAAGATCAATCACTTCCTTCACTTGATTGGCTATGGAAGAGATAACGGATGCTTCAATGCCGTAACCTTCTTGACCGGACAATGATTCGCCGCTCACTTTCAAGACGATGCGTTTAAATACAGGATGTTCCAACGTTATTACCTCCATCATGCACCTCGCAACCGAGGACACTCTTTTTTATTCCGGTTAAGCTAGAATTGTACGATATGCCATTTATAGAAAAGAAGGCGGGGCGGACGCCCCGCCCCGCCTGTGCGTTCGGATTACAGTTTTGCTTGAGCCATAACTTCTTCAACGAAGTTGTCGACTTTTTTCTCAAGGCCTTCGCCCAGCTCATAACGAACGAAGCGACGGATCGAAATATTTTCGCCGATTTTGCTGATTTTTTCATTCAGCAGGTTAGAGATCGTTTTGTCCGGATCTTTAATGAAGGACTGCTCAAGCAGGCAATACTCTTCATAGTATTTCGAGATGCGGCCTTCAACCATTTTTTCAACGATTTTCTCAGGCTTGCCTTCGTTTAGAGCTTGGTTTTTAAGAATTTCTTTTTCTTTTTCGAGTTCTTCAGCCGGAACTTCTTCACGACGAACGAATTTCGGATTTGCTGCAGCGATTTGCATCGCGATATCTCTTGCAAACTCACGGAATTGATCCGTTTTTGCAACAAAGTCAGTCTCACAGTTAATTTCAACCAGCACGCCGATACGGCCGCCAGCATGGATGTAGGATTCAACTACGCCCTCAGTCGCAACACGTCCAGCTTTGTTCGCTGCCGCAGCAAGACCTTTCTCGCGAAGCAATGCGATCGCTTTTTCTACGTCGCCACCTGTTTCGTCCAGCGCTTTTTTGCAATCGAGCATACCTGCTCCCGTTCTCTCACGAAGTTCCTTTACCGCGCTTGCGCTAACTGCCATGAAAAACCCTCCTAAAAGTTTACATCAGAATTTTGTTCAAAAAAAGGGTAGTGAGAGGTTTGCACCATCTGACCACCCTTTGTTGTTACGAAATGATGTTTTAGTTTGCGATTAGGCTGTTGTTTGCTCGCCTTGGTTCGCTTCGATGATCGCATCAGCCATTTTAGCTGTAAGAAGCTTAACTGCACGGATCGCATCGTCGTTACCAGGGATAACGTAGTCGATTTCGTCCGGATCGCAGTTTGTATCAACGATACCTACGATTGGGATACCCAATTTGCGAGCTTCAGCAACGGCAATACGCTCTTTGCGCGGATCGATAACGAACAATGCGCTTGGCAGGCCTTTCATGCCTTTGATGCCGCCCAGGAATTTCTGAAGACGATCTTTTTCCTTACGAAGAATGATAACTTCTTTCTTCGGAAGAACTTCGAACGTGCCGTCCTCTTCCCATTTCTCAAGCTGCTTCAGACGGTCGATACGCTTTTGAATCGTTTGGAAATTCGTCAGCGTGCCGCCGAGCCAGCGTTGGTTAATGTAGAAGTTGCCGCAACGCTCTGCTTCTTCTTTCACCGAATCTTGAGCTTGCTTCTTTGTGCCGACAAACAGCATAGTGCCGCCCTCAGCTGCTACGGATTTAACAAAGTTGTACGCTTCGTCAACTTTCTTAACCGTTTTTTGCAAGTCGATAATGTAAATTCCGTTTCTTTCTGTGAAGATATAACGATCCATCTTCGGGTTCCAACGACGAGTCTGGTGACCGAAGTGTACCCCAGCTTCTAGAAGCTGTTTCATGGAAATAACCGCCATTTCTTCAACACCTCCTGTAATGGTTTTTGTGTGTCCCTCCGCTCGATCGCGTTTTCCGACAAAACTCTCGCCTGGCGAAAGCACCGTTGACGGAATTGATCAGCGTGTGTTTTTAACACCGTCAATTAATATATCATAGATGAGGGGCCCATGCAAGAACACTTTGCCACTTCCGTATGAGAAATCCATTATTGCGCGGCCAGCCACGCTTCCGCTTCCGACTTGCTAATCGGTTGTCCCGTTACGCCGACTATTGCCCCGTCGATTCCGGCCTTCTCAGCAATCAAAAAATAACCGGCTCTGACCTGCTTGTTTTTAGCTTTCATTTGTTTGACGAATAAGGGCGCATCATCGATGATGCCGCTGGCAAGCAGCAGCTCCGATGTCTCTGTCAGATTAAAGCCGGGCTCGATGCGGATGAGCTTCTGAGCCGGCTCCTGCAGCTCTCCCGCTTCTTCCTCCCCCACATCCGCAACCGGCGTTTCGGACCCCTGAGCTTCCGAAGGGGACACCTCTGGGGTCCCTTCAGGAGAAGCTTCCGGTGATTCCGAGACGGCATTTTCATTGCCCGCTGAGGAATCCGGCGTAAGTTCTTCTCCGGTCGGCTGTTCCTCTTGCAAACCGCCTTGCCTTAATTCCTGCTCCATTTCGTTCAGCTTATTCTGGCTGTTCTGTCCCAGCATGAACAGCTGCAGCAGCAGCGCACCTGCAATGATCCCAACGCCAAGCCCAAGCACAAAGGAACGTTTGTTAAACATGGAGCGAGCCCTCCTGCTTGGACAGGCCGATAATAAGCTGAACCTCTCCTTTATTCATCCCGAGCTTCTTGGCAATCGCTTCGATCGACTTACCTTCCGCATAGAGCCGGAACAGCTCCGAATAGCGGTCATGAATCGAGCTCGGCTTGGCGCTTTGGTCCTCAAAGCCGATCTCTGCCATTTCGGTCCTGGCTGAATGAGAAGCCGAAACGGGAGCCGCTTGCCCCGCTAGATCGGCAGTTGCAGACTGCTCAGCGATCAAGCGGGCTTCGGCAGGCTTAACAAGCGAATCTTGCAGAAGCTTCTCAAGCTGCCCGCAGCGCTCTTCTAATGTAGCGATCCGTTTATCCTTGCTGTCCGCCTCCTGCTTGGCCGCTTGCTGGGATTCCGCAATCAGCCGGATCAGATGCTCATTGTCCTTCTCCATGTTTTCCATGAATTGATCGAGCGCGGTCTCCATATTGCGGACTGACTGCGGGGCTTCAGTGCTGTCCGGCTTCTTCCTCGGCATGGCGAAGGCGCCTACGGCGACAACCGCTCCTACGAGTACAATATAGTGCCATGGTTCCATGTATAGCATCCCGCCTCTTTTTACTTATACTGCTGATCTACAGCTTGATATCCAAACGATGTCCCTTATACGGATGCACCGGCGGCTCGTCTTCTGGGAATTCCTCGTCCGTTCCATCCGCTTTCTTGCGGGTTCCCCGCTTATACCCGCCATCATTCGCACCGTCTTGATCCGCACGTACTTGAGGCTTCGAGGATTGCTCGACCGCCGTATTCTGGTTGCGCAGTTCTTCCGTTTGCTTTGTCGCCTGATTCGCCAGCATGTTCTGCTCCGTTTGCGGACGCTGCGCAGCCTGCTGCTGCATGCTGCTGAACTCCTGCGTACGCGGAACCGACATTTGAAGATCCAGTGGCTTAAAGGTCATTCAAGCCGCACCTCCCGTTATTTGGACTTGCGGGTCTTTTAAGGGTGATAAGGAACCATCGCGATATCTCCCTCCATTAACCGGAAGGAAACGCGCTGAGCGCTGTCCTTGACAAATTTGGTATAGCGTCCGATCACGATTTTGGATCCGCCGTACGCGGTTCCGCTTACATTTATTCTGGAACGGTTCGTATCCTCCAGCGTCTTCTCAATCTCCAGCATGCGTGCCTTCGACTCATCGATCAATACGCTCGTCTGCCGTTTGGTTGCATTGAGCTTTGCACGCAGCTCCAGCCGGTCAGGCGTCAATTGGCCGGCAGCCGCCATTTGATCCAATATGACAAGCGCCTTCTCCGTCTTCTCATTGCTTTCGAAGGATTGCTTGATCGTGGCGCGCAGCTCAACAAGCTCCTCTCGAAGCCGAGGATTGACACCAACCTCGATTGCTGTTGCTGTGGACATGGCATTGCCGAGCGTGCGCGCAACAACCTGCTCCCCTGCCTGTATTATACCTCCGACAATTAGTCCTTTCGCTCCGGAACAAATGACATTTTTGCCCGCTTTGACGGTTGAATGCATGATGCTTTGCGAGACGATTACATCCTCTCCAGCAAAAACATGTCCGTCCTGTATAAAGGAACTGCGAACATTCCGTCCCGCCTTGACATGCCCCTTGTTGCTTGCCATAATGCCGCTTGTGATCTCGATCGATCCATCCGACTCCAGCTCTGCTCCCTCTACGCCGCCAACTACGCGGATGTCACCTGATGCCCTCACTCTGAACCCGGTCAGCACATTGCCGCGAATTACCACTGTGCCTACGAAATCGATATTGCCGACACTGTAATCGACATCCCCATTCACCTCGTACACGGGAAATACATTGATCTTTCCCTTGTCCGTAATTGTAATGAGTCCGTCAATTGCTGCATAGAGAGCGGTTTCGCCATTTTGAACAACGTTTTTCCCGATTTTGAAGCGGGCTTTTTTGCCGAATTTGGGAGGAATGACTTCACCGGTCACCATCTTGCCTGAGGAACCGGAGAGCGGCTCCACAAGCTCGGCGATCAATTGACCGCGTGTGACGTTTTTCAGCCTGGTTACTTCTTTCAAGTCCACCTTGCCGTCTTGATCCTCCGCAGGCTTATGCTGCTTGCTGTCTTCCATGTCATAGACAAACCGAATTGCTCCGTCCTTTCCTACTCCGGGAGCTTCCCCTTGTGCGATCATGGTCTGCTCCCTGCAGTAGGCTAGCGGATTTCTGCATATTTGATCCAGCACATCGATTCGGAGTCCATGGACAACACCTTTGCTGCGTACAAATTGTTCTAAATCCGATGACGCACATACAAAATCTTCCGTAATCCGACTGAATGTTAGGAAGGCAGACAGCTTGTCAGCTGAAGTCTGGATACGCAGGTATGAATCTAATTGAATATTGTCCACCTTACTCCCTCCTCTCTAATGCTGCATTAATTGATCTTTATGTTTAGCCAGTGCTCCACGAAGTCTCAATATAGCTTTGGAATGGAGCTGGGAAATTCGCGATGGGGATAGCGACATCACTTCTGCGATTTCGCTCAACGACAATTCTTCGTAATAAAACAGTGATACAACCGTTCTTTCTTTCTCCGTCAACCGTTCAATGCCTTTGACCAGCGATTCTTTCAAATAAAATTCGTGAACTTTGTAATCCGGATTTTTCGCTTTGTCATCGATGAGCAGCGACATGCGCGTCTCCGATTCTTCTTCGCGGATCGGATCTTCGAGTGAACAGATCGTTGCGACGGAGATGTCCTGCAGCATATTGGTAAATTCTTTTTCAGTTACCTGCAAATACGAGCTGACCTCCAGATCCGTAACCGAGCGCATATACTGCTGCTCCAGATGCTGGTAAGCCTCCTCGACCCGCTTTGCTTTCTCGCGTACGGAACGCGGCACCCAATCGCCTTGACGCAAACCGTCAATGATAGCGCCGCGAATGCGCCAAGAAGCATACGTCTCGAATTGCAGACCGCGCAAATAATCAAACTTCTCGATCGCATCGATCAGGCCCATGACGCCATTGCTGGCGAGATCGTCTTTAATGACGTTCTTTGGCAGACCGATTGCCATGCGATTCGTTACATACTCGACCAAAGGCAGATACGTTTCAATCAATGCCTTCTTCGCTTCAAGATCACCGTGTTCTTTCCAAGCTTGCCACATCTGGATGTTAGTCAAATGAGGCGTCTTCAGCTCAGCCATCGACTCACTCTCCTGTCAGGTGACGTAATGCCTTCGCCAAATCTTCTGGCTGTTGTTTGTTCGTTGCAGATACGAATTGCGGAGGCGTCAGCGGACGGAAGTCCGGAGCCGCTTCATGATTGCCCACGCCTTTCTGTTCCTGTACTTCCGCCGAATTAGATCCTTGCATTTGCGCTTTCAACAACTCATTCAGATCTTCGCCCTCGTCCGGGGTCGTCATATCAAGCGAACTGCCTTTTGTTTCATCGCTATCTTGCGAATCTCCGATCATCGCCGGGGGTTTCAGTATAAAAGCCATTAGAAAACGGGCCGGATAAGCAAGCGCGAAAAACGCGATGAACGCATAAAGACTTCTAAGCATGATCACGGATAACGGATTGTTGCCGATGGAGAAGAGAACCGTCAGAACCACACCCGTTAAGCCGAATACCACATTCCACCGCCAAGTACCTTGCATCTTAAATCTCCTTTACACCATGCTGCACGCTTCTGATGAGCAAGATTCCCTTGTAACTGTCGAACTCTACTGTTCTGCCGTAGTTGCCTCCCGTATCCGTCCCCAGAATCGGGATGCGATAGTGCTGCAGGATGGCTGTACAAGACTCTACATTGCGCGGTCCGATCCGCAGCGTATCCGAGCCGCCAAGCGCGAACATCTGGGCTCCGCCCGCCATCTTGGCTTCTAGCCGGTTTAACCGGGCGCCTGCGGCTTGCATTCTTTCAAGCAGTTCCGGAATAGCCGTGTCTGCGTATTTCGCCTGATTAAACTGCGCTTCACGAGCGATCTCCGACGAAGGAAGCATCACATGCGCCATACCGGCAACTTTGCTCTGGGAATCGAACAGCGTCAATCCAACACATGATCCCAGTCCCGTTGTTTTCAGAACGGCACCATCTATTGCGATATTCAGATCGGCCATGCCCACCTTCACCAACGTTTGCCCTGTCATCCCAGTTCGACTCCCAATGCCTTAAAAATTTTGTTAAACGATTCCGGATCGGGGATTAGGAAAAAATGTCCTTCCAGCGATTGCCGATCTTCCAGAAACGTCGTCTCGATCAATAAGGCGGAATCGCCCATCTCTCCGAATTGCATTAAGCCGTAGCTTAGTATTGCGCCTGCCATATCATGAGCAATTGCGGGAACGGATGGCACCATCGGCAGTTGTGTGAAATCGGCAAGTGAAGACAAATAGGAGCCCGCTAATATATTGCCGATCTCACATAATGCGGACAGCTCCATCTCCGAGTAACCATCCTCATCCTGATGATTCATCGACAGGAGCTGATTCAAGATGCGCTTGGCCGACTGCTCTTCAATAATAAAGAACATATTGCCTGGAGCCTCGCCTTCTACCCTTAGGAAGACAGCAAGCACGATCTGCTCCGCGCCGCCAACGCGATCTGCCACTTCCTCAAACGGCAGCAGGCTGACCTTTGGAACCGCCATATCGACAGGCTTGTCCAACAGCTTGGACAATGCGGTAGCCGCATTGCCCGCCCCAATGTTGCCGACTTCCTTTAGCACATCCAATTCAAATGCTTTAAAAGAATCGAATAACGACACAGGTTATACCTCAAGCTGCTCGAGCTGAATAATTTCGTTTTTGTTGAGCACTTCCGAAAGGTTCAGCATAATAAGCAAGCGTCCTTCCCCCAACTTGGCAATCCCGCGAAGATACTTCGCTTTGATGCCCCCGACAATTTCCGGCGGTGAATCGATCGTATCGGTGTCGATATCGATGACATCGTTGGCCGAATCTACGATAAAGCCCACTTCCAGGTCTTCGACGGCAACAACAATGATACGGGAGTGCTCGGTATGTTCCGTCTCGGACAAGTTGAACCGGCCTCTAAGATCGATCACTGGAACAACGACACCACGCAGATTGATGACTCCCTTGATGAAGGTTGCGGTCTTCGGGACGCGAGTAATGGGCGATAATCTTTCGATCGTACGGACTTTGTCGACTTCAATCCCATACTCCTCCTTGCCTAGCGCGAACACGATAACCTTTAATTCTTCTCCCATCGAAAACCCCTCCTTATTTAATCAGTGCATTCGGATCGATAATAAGTGCAACCTGTCCATCACCCAGTATGGTAGCCCCGGATATCGCATGGATTTGAGTCAGGTATTGTCCAAGTGTCTTCAATACAATCTCGCTTTGGCCGATGAACTCATCTACCATTATCGCTGCCCACTTGTCCCCTTTGCGGATGACAATAATTTCGGTTTCTACCTCTGTTGTCTCGTCATAATCCGGCGACTCCAGCACTTTGCTAAGTGATACCAGCGGAATGATCGAATTGCGGAACTGAATCATTTGATTGCCGTGAACCTGCAGGATATCGGCCCGCTTTATGATTCCGGTCTCTACGATCGATGTGAGTGGAATCGCATATTTCTCCGATCCCAGCTTAATGAGCATCGCAGAGATAATGGACAGTGTCAGCGGCAATTGAACGGAGAATTTGGTGCCTCTGCCAAATGCCGAGTCGACGGTTACATTGCCGCCAAGCGAGGTGATCTTCGTCTTCACGACATCAAGGCCAACTCCGCGGCCCGAGATATCGGAGATTTTATCTGCCGTACTGAAGCCTGCGGCAAAGATCAGCATATTGATCTCTTCCGGAGTCAGTTTGCGGCCTTCCTCTTCCGTTACGACCCCGTTCTTGATCGCAATCTGAAGCACTTTCTCCTGATTGATGCCGCTGCCGTCCTCTTCCACTTCGATGAACACATGGTTCCCGCTATGATAAGCGCGCAGATGAATCGTCCCGGTCTCTGGCTTGCCTGCTGCAATACGGTCGCCAACCGTCTCAATGCCATGGTCGACGGAATTGCGGAGCAAGTGGACAAGCGGATCGCCGATCTCGTCGATGACCGTACGGTCAAGCTCGGTATCTGCGCCTGTAATAACCAGCTCGATTTTTTTGTCCAGCGACTTGGCAAGATCCCGAATCATTCTCGGGAACCGGTTAAATACCGAATCAACAGGAACCATCCGCAATTTCAATACGATACTTTGCAGGTCGGAGCTGACTCTCGCCATGTGCTCCACCGTCTCCGTCAGATCATTGCGCTTCACTTCACTCGCGAGCTGCTCCAGCCGTACCCGGTCAATAAGCAATTCGCTGAACAGGTTCATCAGCGTATCCAAACGTTCGATATCGACACGTATCGTTCTGGCTACCGCCCCTCCGGTCGCAGGAGGCGTCTTCTTGGCCGGCTCCGATGCTTGCTTCGCAGTGCTTGCCGCAGCCGGCGCTTCCGCTGGCGATGCAACAGCTGCTTCCGCAGCAGCTGCCGCTGGCGCTGTTGTCAGTGAAGCCAATGACTCAGGATCAAGTGGCGTTACCTGAACAGTCGCGATTTCCGAGATGTTGCCAATTTGCTCAAGCAGCTCTGATTCTTTCAGGGATGAAATGGTAAAGACGGAAAACGAACGGTCAAACTTCTCTTGCTCCAGGTCCTGTACGGAGGGATCAGACTTTACGATCTCGCCGTTGCGCTCCAGCAGGTCGAACACCATATAAGAGCGGGCAGCTTTGAGGACACAAGTCTCCTCCAAGGATACTTGGACGAAAAATGGCTGGTGGCCGCTCTCCATCGATTGCAGCAGAATGGACGACTGGAATTGGTCCAGGAGCGCCGCATTTGTTGAAATGGATGGTGCAGCTGCAGCCGCCACCGGTGCAGGATCAGCAGAGCCGCTCTTATAGTCGCTTTTCAAAATCGTCTGGAGCGAAGCGACTATAGCCGTGACATCGGCTTTGCCTGTGCCGCCCGCCACGATATCTTGTACCATCGCCTCAAGCGCGTCGAGCCCCTTGAACAGCGTATCGAATATAAAACTGTCCATCTTCAGCTTGCTGTTGCGCACCAGGTCAAGCACGTTCTCCATCTCATGCGTCAAAGCCGCCAAATCTTCAAATCCCATCGTCGCTGACATGCCTTTCAGCGTATGCGCTGAGCGGAAGATCGATTGCACAATGCTTAAATCATCAGGGTCGCTTTCCAGTTGAAGCAGGTTTTCGTTCAAGGATTGAAGATGATCGTTGGATTCGTCGATAAACATGGACAAATACGCGTTCATATCCATTTCCAAGCACCTCCTGTTAGTATGATCGTAATCGGAACTTCTTTTATGTCAATATTGTGCTAGCAAGCCGCCCGGCAATACTATGCAAAGGAAGGACATGCTGTGCTGCTCCGCATTCAACGGCTGCTCTCGGCATTCCGTATACGATACATGTTTCTTCGGATTCTGCGATCGTCGTGGCAGCTCCGCCATCGGACAGAGCCTTCAGTCCCTTGGCCCCGTCGCTGCCCATGCCTGTCATAATAACGGCATGCCATTCGATCTCAGGGAAGGGCAGCAGCGATTCAAACATCACATCTACCGACGGACGATGGCCGTTGCGCTGCGGCTGATCAGTCAAACGAATAAAGTATCCGGCAGCGTCCTTGCCCAGCTCCATATGCTTCCCGCCGGGAGCGACGTGTACGACGCCCGCGCTCACCCGCATCCCTTGTTCCGCCTCTACGACGGTTAGAGCGCTGAAGCTGTCCAGCCGCTGCGCCAATGATTTCGTGAATTTGGGCGGCATATGCTGGACGACGAGCACAGGTGCCGGAAAACCGCTCGGCAAGGAGCATATGACCTCATGGAGCGCTCTTGGACCGCCAGTAGATGTGCCAATAGCGACAATATGCTTAAAGGTCCCTGCTCCTGGCGCCTTCCGAACAGCTTGCTGTTGTGCAGCAGTTGGCTGCACTGTCGGCTGCTTGGATGACAGTCCGCCACTTGCCGCTATCGGCCGCTTCTCCAGCTTGGCTGTTTTTTCTGCTGGCTTCGGCGCTGCGGACTTCCGCTTCTCCTCCGGCATAGGTTCCAGCTTGGCTTTATGTAAAGGGGTTGCCGAAGGAGGAGGCGTTTCGGTTGGCTTCTGCTTTGCCTTGATGCGAGGCTCTGGCTTAATATCCGTCTGCGCCGCTGTTTCTGGCTTCTGTCTCTCCGGCAGGGTTCCCGTTTTGCTTCGTCTGGCGAATACCGCAATGCGCAGCTTCTCCAGCAATTGCTCGCCTACTTGATGGATATCGCCTGACTTCGACATGGACGGCTTACGAATAAAGTCCAGTGCGCCGTACTGCAGCGCTTTGATTGTATCGCGCGCATTGTCTTCGCTAATGCCCGAGAGCATGATGACCGGCGTCGGAGTCTGCTTCATGATGAGCTGAAGCGCTTCGATACCGTTCAGCACCGGCATCTCCAGATCCATCGTGATGACATCCGGCTTATGCTCTGCCGCAGCCGCTACAGCTTCTGCGCCATTGGTTGCAGTAGCCGCGATAACAAATTGCTCATCCTGCTTGATGAGATCGCTGATGATTGTCCGCATGAACGCGGAGTCGTCCACTACTAGAACGCGATAGGTTGCCAATCGTATCTCACCTCAATTCCAAAGGATTATCTTGAGAGTCTGAACCATTTTGTCAAAAATCCTTTGACACCGCTTGAATCCCTGCGGGTTAGCGGCATGTCCAAAAACGTTCTAGCTATTCGCCCTACCGCAACAGCTGATTCGCATTCCGGATATGCGATCATAAACGGTACTTGACGTTTCACTGCCTTCGATACAAGCGGATCATCTGGAATCATGCCCAGCGATGGAATATCGGAATGTAGGAAGCGGCTGGCGACAAGACTGATTTTTTGAGCGGTCGCTTTTCCTTCCCGCTCATCGGAAGCACGATTGACGATCAGCTTGAACGCGACACTTTGATCCATGGACTTCACCATTTTGATCAAGGCGTACGCGTCTGTCAGGGAAGTCGGTTCAGGCGTCGTCACAACTATCGTTTCTTGCGCTGCTGTGATGAATTTGACCGTTTCCTTGGATAAGCCCGCTCCCGTATCGAATAGAATAACGTCGTATTCGCCATGAAGCTTCTCTACCTCAGCTGCAAATCTGGCAAGCTGATCTTCCGACAACTCCAGCAAATCCTTGAAGCCCGAGCCTCCTGCGATATAGTGCAATCCTTCCGGCCCGGTGCATACAATATCCCAGATCGTCTTCTCTTGCTTCAAGAGATGATAGAGGCTGTAAGCCGAGGACTGCCCCATCAGCACATCAATGTTGGCCATCCCGATATCCGCGTCGAACAGAAGCACTTTTTTGCCCAGCCTTTGCAGCGCTAGGGCGAAATTCAGGCTAAAGTTCGACTTGCCGACTCCGCCTTTGCCGCTTGTAACTGTAACGACTCGTGTTTCCTTCCGATCCATGCGATCATCTTGCTGTCTGACCATATGTCGCAATGCTTCGGCTTGGTCATTCATGTTCAGCGTCTCCAAGCAGCAGGTCTACATAGCTGCCGGCTTTGAACCGCTCGATATCATCGGGCACGTTCTGGCCGCTGGCCAAATGCGTAGGGTACAAGCCATAATTCAGAACCAGATTCATAATGGCTCCGTATACCGTCGTTTCATCAAGCTTGGTAAATAACACTTTTTGAATGCCGAATTTGGAGAATCTCTCGGCGATTATAGCCATGTCCGTAGTTTTGCCTGTCAAGCTGAGCACAAGCACCGTCTCATTCGGCTCATTGGACTGCAGGAGACTGATGACTTCGGATACATGAAGCTCACTTCTGAAATTGCGTCCTGCCGTATCCATCAAGATCAAATCCCGTTCGGACAGGGCCTTGTAAGCTTTGGGCAAATCCATCGGAGAGAATACGACCTCCAGCGGCACATTTAGAATATTCGCATACGTTCGGAGCTGGTCTACTGCTGCAATCCGGTACGTATCCGAAGTAATAAATCCGACATTTCTGCCGCGCTTGATCGTTTGCTCCGCCGCCAGCTTTGCTATGGTTGTGGTTTTGCCGACCCCTGTCGGACCTACAAAATGCACCACACGCGCTTCTCTGCTAATCTCGGCATTGCTGTATGGATGAATCCACTCTACCAAAATTCGCTTGGACTCACGCCAGACCTCTGTGCGGTCGTAGACCCGCTCTGCACTCTTCTCAGATTCCCGCAGGGCTTCAATCAGCTTGTCCGTCCACTCATCGTCCAGTTCCTGCTCTAGCAATCGTTCTTTCAACGCGATCATCGGTTCAGAGAGGATATGAAGCTCGTTTTGCTGCCTGGATAGCTTCACCATGTACTCTCGCAAATCTCGAATCTCGTTAATGATAAATTGCTCGCGCTCCATTCGCTTATCCAAGATCGCTGGTGCCGCTTGAGGCGCTGGAGGATCCATGACCGCCGCAGCCGCTCCATTCCGCTGAGCTGTTTGCAGAATCTGCTCGACGACTGCATTCACTTCCGGCGACGGCTTGCGCTGTGGAAGCTCCGCCTGCGCGTGCTTCGAAGCTCCGGATTCTATGGCTGCTATCACTTCCATCCTTTTCTTGCGGAACATGCCCATAAACCCGCCGACCTTAATTTCCTTTGTATCCAGAATGACCGCGTCCTTGCCAAGATCCGTGCGAATCATCGACACCGCCTCAGGGAGAGCATTCACTACGTACCGCTTTACTCTCATAGATTAACCACCCCTACACTCTGGATTTCAATATTCGGCTCAAGCTCGCTATAAGACAATACCGGAACTTCCTGCATCGTTCTTTCAATAATTTGTCTCAAGTACATCCGAATCGTTGGCGAAGCCAGTACGATCGGCTGCTGACCGGATTGAATCTGCCGGCTCACATGCTCGTTAAGCTTCTGATAAATTTGCTGAGTAGATACCGGGTCGAGCGCAATATAGCTACCTTGGTCGGTCTGCTGCACGGACTCCGCGATTCGCTTCTCAAGCTGTGGACCTACCGTTATGACACGCAGTGTGTCGCCTCCTGGGGAGAATTGCTGCGTAATCTGGCGAGACAGCGCTTGCCGCACATACTCCGTTAGAATATCAGGGTCCTTCGTATAATGACCGTGATCGGCCAGCGTCTCGAAGATCGTAACCAAATCCCGTATCGAGATTTTTTCTTTAAGCAGCTTCGCCAGCACTTTCTGTACATCGCCAATGGTCAGAATGGATGGAATCAACTCGTCGATAAGAGCCGGATACGACTCCTTTACATTCTCGACCAGCATCTTCGCTTCCTGGCGACCAATCAGCTCGTGGGCATGGCGCTTTATGATCTCGGTAAGATGAGTCGCTACGACAGACGGCGGATCAACCACGGTATAACCCGACAGCTCTGCGCGCTCCTTCATCGCTTCGTCAATCCAAATGGCCGGTAATCCGAATGCGGGCTCCATCGTTTCGATGCCTACGACAGAATCATCCTCGAAGCCCGGGCTCATTGCCAAATAATGATTCAGCAGCAAGTCGCCGCGTGCAACAGTGTTTCCTTTTATTTTGATGACATATTCATTTGGCTTAAGCTGGATATTGTCCCGGATACGAATGACCGGAACGACCAATCCAAGCTCAAGCGCGCACTGTCTCCGAATCATGATGATACGGTCAAGCAAGTCGCCGCCTTGCTGCGTATCCGCTAGCGGGATCAAGCCATATCCGAATTCGAATTCGATCGGATCTACTTGCAGCAGGCTGATCACGCTTTCGGGACTGCGAACTTCCTCGATCTGCTGCTCCTCGACCAACATTTCATCCTGTTCAAGCTGCTTGGCCTGCTTCTTCTGCATGACATAGGCGCCGACACCCAGGATAATCGCGAAAGGCCAGGTGCTTAGAATGCCGATTGGCGTTAAGCCAAGAACTGCAATCGTTCCAGCCGCGATGTAGAGCATCTTCGGATACTTGAACAGCTGCGAGGTCAGATCTTCGGACAGATTACCTTCGGACGCGGCACGCGTCACGATCAGACCAGCTGCAGTAGAGATTAAGAGTGCTGGAATTTGCGCAACCAGACCGTCACCAATCGTCAGGATCGAGAACGTCGACAGCGATTCGCCGAATGCCATGCCATGCATGGCCATCCCGACGATAAAGCCGCCGATAAGGTTGATAATCAAAATAATGATGGTGGCGATCGCATCGCCTTTGACGAATTTACTCGCGCCGTCCATCGCGCCGTAGAAGTCGGCTTCTCTCTCGATCTTCGAGCGGCGCTCCCGCGCTTGCTGCTCATTGATCAGGCCGGAGTTCAAATCCGCGTCAATACTCATCTGCTTGCCGGGCATCGCGTCGAGCGTAAATCTCGCTGCAACCTCGGCCACGCGCTCCGAACCTTTTGTAATGACGATAAACTGAACGACAACGAGAATGAGGAACACGATAAAACCGATGACAACCTCACCGCCGCCAACCCAGCTTCCGAAGGTGGCGATAACTTCACCCGCTTCGGCATTCTGGAGAATGCTTCGGGTTGTCGAGACGCTTAGTGCCAGACGGAAAAGAGTTGTGATCAGCAATATTGCCGGAAAGATGGAGAAGTCGAGTGCTTCTCTCGTATTCATGGCAACCAGCAATATGATCAAAGCAATCGAAATATTCAATATGAGCAGCAAGTCAATGAGGAAGATCGGGATCGGGATAATCATCATGAGTACGATTCCGATAATTCCGAGAATAATGAACAAATCCTTAGCTTTCATGATGTCTTCCTCCCCCCTAGCGTTTGTGAGATCAAGAACCGCAGCTAGCGTCCCTTCATCTTATATACGTAAGCCAGCACTTCGGCCACAGCCTGGAACAGGTCTGCCGGAATGGCATCCCCGATCTCGGCCCGCTCGTACAGCGCTCTGGCCAGCGGCTTGTTTTCCATCGTGATGACGCCGTTCTCCTTGGCAATCTCTTTGATACGCAAGGCCACGTGATCCATCCCTTTGGCCAATATAGTCGGTGCTTCCATCTTGGAAGCATCATACTTCAAAGCGATGGCAAAGTGTGTCGGGTTCGTAATGACGACGTCGGCTTTCGGGACGTCCTGCATCATTCGCTGCAACGCCATTCGGCGCTGCCTCTCGCGAATACGTCCTTTAATGAGGGGATCGCCCTCGGATTTCTTATATTCATCCTTAATATCTTGCTTGGACATTTTAATGCTTTTTTCATGCTCATACCGTTGATACAGAAAATCGAGAAAAGCCAGCACCGCCAATACGGCGCCGATTTGAATCCCCAGTTTAATCGTCAAGCCTGCGGTGAAAGCGAATATTCGTTCAAGGGGCTGCATCGATAACGATAGCAGTTGATCCCACTCACGCGTAATGGTCGTGTAGACAAGTACGCCGATAATGCTAACTTTCAATATGCTTTTGAAAAATTCCACTAAGCTTCGCATTGAGAAAATCCGTTTAAAGCCTTCAATCGGATTCAGCTTGTTCAGCTTCAGCTTGAGCGGCTCCCCGGTTAGCAGGAAGCCAAATTGAATGACGTTGCCCACAATGCCAATTACCATGACGATTGCGAATATAGGAAGCAACATGACAAGTAACTGTTTTGTAATGCTTAGGAACAAATCCATTACATTTTCCGTTGTCACTTCCATCGTAAGCCAGTGTTCGAACAAGCCGCCGAACAGTTCGTTGATATGCGACTTGTAATAGTTGCCCAGCATGAGAAAGGAAGCGAAGGCGAATAAAAGGATAAATGCGCCCGGAAGGTCGGAAGACTTCGCGACCTGCCCCTTCTTTCTGGAATCCTGGCGCTTCTTTGGCGTCGCTTTTTCTGTTTTCTCTTGGTTGAATAGCTGCAGATCCAGCTTCAAGCGATAGTGTCGCACCGATACAGCCTCCTATTGCCCTGCAGGCGGTCCTTGTACTATACCGAACAGCCCTTCAATCGATTGGAACATGATTGTGAACAGCTTGTCGAATAGCATGGCCATTCCAGGCATCAGCAAGATGAGAAGGAACAAGCCAAGCAATATTTTCAGCGGGATGCCGACAACAAATACGTTGAACTGCGGGGCTGTCTTTGTTAAGAAGCCAAGCCCGACATCTGCCAGAAACATCGCCACGACAAGCGGCGCGGCAATCTGTAGTGCCAATAGGAATGTATTGCTGAATACCCGAACCAGATATTCCGTCAAGCTGCCATTGAGCAGTTGGCCGAACAATTCATTATCCAGCGGCATCCATTGATAGCTGTTCATGAGGCCCGACAACAAATAATGATGTCCATTCATCATCAGAAACACGACCAGCATCAGCATATACTTGAAATTGCCAAGCAGAGGCGCGGACACTCCCGTATGGGGGTCGACGACGTTCGCCATTGCGAAGCCGATCTGCATATCCATAAAGGCCCCGGCTGTCTGCACAACCGCAAAAAACAGAAAAACGACAAAACCGATCATAAGTCCGATCAAAATTTCTCTCAAAATTAAGATGACATACTCAGCTGTGTCCGGTACGATCGTCTGGCTCATGCCATACGATAGGAATACCAGAAAAGACATAAAAAAACCGAGGCCAATCTTAAAGGTATTCGGGACGCCGCGCGACGAAAAAATCGGCGCTACGACGAAAAACGCAGTAATTCGACAAAAGATTAACAAAAAAATAGGAAAACCTTGTACGATTGCATTCATTCACTCACAACCTAACCGATATAGTGATGAAGATTGTTCAGTATACGGTAAGTGAAATCGACAACCGTATTCAGAATCCACGGTCCAAATACGATAATAGAAATAAAGACAGCTACAATCTTCGGAACAAAAGCAAGCGTCTGCTCTTGGATCTGCGTAGTCGCTTGGAACACGCTTATCAATAAGCCGACAACCAACGCAAGAACGAGCATCGGGGCACTGGCTTTTAATACCGTATAGACAGCTTCTCCCGCCAATCCGATGACAAAGTCAGCACTCATCCTGTTCCCCTCCAGCTTTCATCATGTATTGAAACTGAGCAGCAACGACTTCACGATCAAATACCAGCCATCTACCAACACGAATAGCAGCAGCTTAAACGGCAGTGATATCATGATTGGCGGAAGCATCATCATCCCCATCGCCATTAGCGTACTGGCTACGATCATATCAATGACGAGGAATGGGATAAAGATCATAAAGCCCATCTGGAATGCTGTCTTCAATTCACTGATTGCATATGCGGGAATGAGTACCGTGAGCGGAATATCCTCGAAGGATTCAGGCTTTTCCGTTTTCGTATAATTCATAAATAATAGCAAGTCTTTCTCTCGTGTATGAGAGAACATAAATTTCTTCATCGGAACAGCTGCCTTGTCGAATGCTTCCGTCTGAGAGATCTCTCCCTTCAGATAAGGCTGCAAGGCTACTTCATTCACTTGACCAAAGGTCGGAGCCATAATGAACAGGGTTAGAAATAATGCCAAGCCAATGATAACCTGGTTAGGAGGCATCATCTGCGTACCTAGAGAAGTACGAACAAATCCAAGTACTACAACAATTCGTGTGAAGCTCGTCATCAGCACCATAATGGCTGGCGCAATGCTTAGTACGGTAATGAGCAGCAGAAGCGACAAAGCGCTTGTTCCCGGCTGTTCCCCTTCGCTTCCTCCGATATTTATGGAGATATCGGGCAGCGGCTCAGCAAATGCTTGAGTATGTATCAAGAGGGACAGCAGCAGGATCGCCGTAAATGAAAGCCACCTCTTATTTCTCATGATCCATCAACCGTTCATTCTTGTTTTGGTCTTGCAGCATGTCCTCAAGCTGCTGCTTGCGGTCAGATTGCTTGTTCAGCTTGCTCTGCAGCATCTGCTCGAAGGACGAGGAAGAATTCCATTGCTCTTTCCCCGGTTCAGCCTGTGCCGAACGCCGATTCCGCCATTGCTTGACCATATCCGTCAAATCCTTTGGCGACCAGGCTGTATTCGTCTGGTTGTCCAAAGCCGCGATAAGCTCGGCAGCTTCTTCGGAATCCACAAGCTTGTCTAGCAGCGTAATCTGCTGGCCTACTCCAACGATGTATACCCGACCACCAATCTCCACGACCTGGACGGAGCTGTTCTGTCCAAGAGCTATGCCGCCTAGAGAACGCATCGAGCGATTGGCTCCCCAGAGCTGGTTGCGCCTTGACAGCCACTTGATGACGAGAATGATCAGAGTAATGACGATGGCAAGCGCCACCATGACCCAAACCATATTGCCCAGCAGCTCGCCTGGGCTTGTGTTCGCAATATCGATCGGTTGCTCGATATCGGAGTTGCTGCCGCTGGAGCCAGCAGCAGCGATGGTTGGCAAAGTCGCAAGCCCGATGATGGTAAGGATCGCCGCGTGCATTCTTGATTTCCCCATAAGAAATGCCGTTAGCCGAGCGTTTTCTTGATAGCTTCGATTACGCGATCAGCTTGGAAAGGCTTCACGATAAAATCTTTGGCACCTGCTTGAATGGCGTCAATAACCATAGCTTGTTGTCCCATTGCAGAGCACATGATGACTTTGGCGTTGCTGTCCATTTTTTTAATTTCCTTGAGGGCGGATATACCGTCCATCTCAGGCATTGTAATATCCATTGTGATCAAGTCTGGCTTCAGTTCCTTGTATTTCTCAATAGCTTGTGCGCCGTCTGGGGCCTCACCTACTACTTCGTAACCATTTTTAGACAAGATATCGCGAATCATCATGCGCATGAAAGCAGCATCATCTACGATAAGAATGCGGTTTGCCATCTTCATTTCCTCCTAGGATGTTATTGTAATTTTTGAATGCGGTCCCATTGGCTAACGATATCCGTGACACGAACGCCGAAGTTCTCATCGATGACGACGACTTCTCCCTTGGCGATGAGCTTGTTGTTGACCAGAATGTCAACAGGCTCGCCTGCGAGCTTGTCCAATTCGATGATGGAGCCTTGCGACAACTCCAGAATATCCTTAATTTGCTTCTGGGTCCTTCCTAATTCTACAGTGACCTTCAGCGGAATGTCGAGCAATAAATTCAAATTCGTTCCGTCAGTCGGCGCATAAGGAGGCTGGCTGAAATTCGCGAATTGTACAGGCTGGACATTCACATTGCGACTGGCGCTTGGGGCGAATCCGGCCGGAGGCGCACCATATGGATCGTAAGCCGCTGCCGGCTGTCCAGCAGGCTGTGGAGGCGCTTGATGCGTCATCGCTGGCGGAGGCGCCGGCACACTGGTAGCAGCCGTCTGCTGCACCGCCGCTTGTTGTTCCGCTGCTGCAGCAATCTGCTGGGTTGCAGGCGCGTCGGACGGCGCTAACGGCTCTTCCGCCGTTCCCATCAGGGTTGAAACCATCTGCTTCGCGAAGGAAACCGGAAGCAACTGCATAATGGTCGAGTCGATCAGATCTCCTATCGTCAGATGGAACGAAATTTTAATAAATACATCAACTGGCGGCAAGTGATTCATGCCGTCACCGTTGTTCACATCCAGAATATCGATGCCTGGCGGCGAAATGTTGACAAATCGATTAAAGATGGTAGACATGGACGTCGCGGACGAACCCATCATCTGATTCATAGCTTCTTGTACAGCGCTGATATGAATTTCATTCAGCTCTTGAGCTGTTACTTCTCCTTCACCGCCAAGCATAAGATCGGCGATGACTTGGGCATCCTTCGTACGAATCACCAGAGAATTAATGCCCTCGAAGCCGTCCACATACTGAACGCTGACCGCTACATGCGGCTTAGGAAAAATATCGCCAAGTTCCTCGCGTCTGACCAGCGTAACCTGAGGCGTCGTAATATCTACCTTTTTGCCCAGCAAAGTCGACAATGCAGTAGCCGCGCTGCCGAATGTAATGTTGCCGATCTCGCCCAAAGCATCTTGCTCCATCGAGGACAGGTAATCGGAAAGCTGCACTTCATTTGATGGAGACAGTACGTCATCTGGTTCATTGGAGGATTGACGAAGCAATGCGTCGATTTCCTCTTGTGACAAATAATCTTTACTCATCATAATCTTCTTCCGCTCCTTCGCTCACAATCTCTTCCACCTGAACAGCCATCTTGTCCCGAATCGAGCCAGGGCTGCCAATAAATTTCAACTTCTCACCAACTTTTATTTTCAGACCTTCATCGACTGATTTATTGAGCGTTAGCACATCGCCGAGCCCCAAGTTCAAAAACTCAAGGATCGTTATCGATGTTTCTCCCAGCTCCGCTACAATTGGCAGCTTGGCTTTATTGACGCGTTGCTCCAGAATTTCAACCTCTTCCGGAATCCGCTCCTTCTTCTGCGACACAAACCAATGATGGACAGACAATCTTGGCATAATCGGTTCCAGCACGACATGCGGGATACAAAGATTGATCATGCCCGTTGTATCGCCGATTTTGGTGCTGAATGAGATAAGAGCAATCGTTTCGTTCGGAGATACGATCTGCATAAACTGCGGATTCGTCTCCAGCGCTTCCAGTCTCGGCGAGATATCGATAACCGTCTTCCACGCTTCCTGCAAGCTGTCGAACGTTCTTGCGAAGATGCGCTCCATTATCGTCGTCTCAATCTCAGTCAAATTGTTGATCTTCGATGGCGCAATGCCTTGTCCGCCTAACAAGCGATCCAGCATAGCGTAAGCGACGTTCGGATGAACCTCCAGCACCATGCGTCCCTCGAGCGGTTCAGCTTCGAATATGTTCAAAATCGTCATCTTCGGAATGGAACGGATAAACTCGTCATAAGGCAATTGTTCTACGTCAACGACGTTGATTTGAACAAACGTGCGAAGCTGCGCCGAGAAATAGGTTGTCAAATATCGCGCGAAGTTTTCGTGAATGCGTGTCAAGCTTCGGATATGATCCTTCGAGAAACGAACGGCACGCTTGAAGTCATATACACTAACCTTGCGCGAAATTTCTTCCTTCTTTAAGTCCTCGGCATCCATTTCACCTGAGGACAACGCAGCGAGCAGCGCGTCAATTTCGTTCTGCGATAAAACATCAACCAATTCTCTCACCCCCTTCGAGGAATATCGCTACAGATGGATTTACATTTTTGCAACCATAATATTCGTAATTTCTACCTTCACAAGCTTGCCTTTCGGCAGCACAGGGTTAATCAAGTTTAGCAGCTTCGCTTCCAGCGCGTCCTCGCCAATAGATCCGCTAAGATCTTCTGCGGTCGTATCCGCAAGCGTACGGCTAATGATTGGCTTTATCTCGATCTCCAGCAGCTTATCGAAGTCTTCTTTTGCTTTCTTGGAATCTAGCTGGAACGCAAAGCTTACGATGACAACATTTTTGGAATCCGCCAGGTTACGACGGAAATCCTTGAGCTCTGATGTTACCTCCACGCGTTCTTTCGCTGACAACACTTCGATCTTCACAGGCTTTTTCGCCGCCTCTGCGTCTGACGGATCATTGATCAGCGAGCGGAACAAAATGATGGCCACGATTGCGATGAGCGTAATGGATAGCAAAATGGTTATTAACCAAGGCAACATTTTTTTCATGTCGAAGGACCCTCCTGTTATTCACTCTTTTGGGCCGCTGCAACGAGGCCAATTGTTTGAAGAAACTGCTGATTTAGCTCAATGAGCTCGCTAGTCTTCTCTTTAACTACCAGCTTGTTGCCGGTCGTAAGCGTTATAACCGTATCAGCAGCCTCTTCAATCAATTCAATAAGAAGTGCATTTATTGTTACTTTCGTTCCGTTCAAACGCGTTACGGTAATCATCAGCTACCCCCCTCTTATGTAGGGGAGGCTGATAGCCTCCCGCTTAGTTCATCCCTTTATTAATTAACGCTTCAGGTTGACAACTTCCTGCAGAATCTCATCAGATGTCGTTATGATTCTGGAGTTGGCCTGGAAGCCGCGCTGCGCGACGATCATCTCTGTAAATTCAGCCGTCAAGTCGACGTTCGACATCTCCAGCTGGCCGGAGATAATAGCGCCCGTACCAAACTCAGGGTCGTTGGCAGCCAGCAGTTCGAACTCGCCGTCCGGGTTCGCGTTTACTGTCATCCGGTACAAGTTGCCGCCAAGCTTCTCAAGGCCGCTTGGGTTAACAACCTGCGCCATACCGAGCTGCGCAACCTCTACTTGACCTTCAGGCGTAACGCCAAGAATCATACCGTCCTGACTGATGCTGAATGCTGTAACTTCCTCATCCAGAATAATCGGAGCGCCGTCAATGCCAAGTACGAACAATCCATCCGCAGTAACCAATTGACGTGCCGCATCCAGGTTGAAGTTACCCGCACGCGTCAGCATCATCTCTGCGCCGTCGCCAGCGGATACAACAAAAAATCCGTCGCCGTCGATACGTACGTCTCTTGCCTGGTTCGTCGTCATGGCGCTGCCTGCCGTATGAATGGTATCAATAGAAGCAATTGATACGCCAAGGCCGATTTGCTTCGCGTTAACGCCGCCGCGCTCGCCATCCTCAGGAGCGGTTACACCCGCTACCGTCTGACTTAGAATATCCGAGAACATGACGCGGCCAGCCTTAAAACCGACCGTATTCACGTTTGCGATATTGTTGCCGATTACGTCAAGCTTGGTTTGAAACCCTCTCATACCGGAAACGCCTGAATACATGGATCTGAGCATGCTTTATTCCTCCAATGGGTTGTATTTGACTCGCGGCTGCTTCAGTCGATCCGCAGCCTGAGGCTTCCTGTTCGGTCCAGCCTCTATCAAGACAAAATAATAGCACTGTCAATCTGCGTAAATACGTTGCTCTGCATTTGCTTGCCATCCATCGCTGTTACGACGGTACGCGTCGGAACATTCACGATCATCGCAATATCCTTGAATACAATGAGCGAATCTTTTGCACCTTTGGAAGCAGCATCGTCGACGGCTCTCATAATTTGAGTCAACGATTCAGGCTGCAGCTGGATGCCTCTTTGCTCCATACGCATTTCGGCATGATGGCTGAACTTCAGCACCTGCGATTCCAGCAAGTCGCGGAATTCGGTAGATGACGGGGCCTTGCCCTGCTGTCCCCTCGCAGCTTTGTCTAGCTGCAGCGGTGCTGTTCTTATCGGATACAGGTGGCCGATCTTCATGCTGTCGCTCATGGCGTTGCCTCCTCTTCCGAGCCGCCATCCGTAGAAGGTGGCTGAGGTTCGCTCTCCGAGATAGACAACAGATAATCCAGCGCAACTTCCTTGTCTCCGATTCTGGAATAGAGAATGCCGTCTTTCGATACAATGGATTCGACTTGGCCGCTAAGCGACTGTATCGCGCCTGCTTCGTCATACTCGTTCCACTGCACCCACTTGCCGATCAGACTGGATGCCGAGCCTATGCTATTACGCATTTGCGTCAAAGCCGTGTTCATATTCATCAGCTGCTCAACGGATGTGAATTGAGCCATCTGAGCGATAAATTCCTTGTCCTGCATAGGCTGCATCGGATCTTGGTTCCGAAGCTGCGCAACCAGTATCGAAAGGAATTGATCCTTGCCCAGCGTATCCGATGGTTCGCGATTAGCTGCCTTCTGCACATTGTTTTTATGGTAATCCGGCCAAACCAAGCCTGAAGAAACACTTCCTGACATTATGATTCACCTCCGATCACTGCTTCTCGAATAAGCCATTAAGCCATTTCATTAATAGCCCGTCCATAGCCCAATCCTTGAATCGCGGCTTGCTCGACCAGTTCGGATTCAAACGCGTTATCCGTTACATTCTCGTCTTCCCCAAAGCCGGAACGGTTGTCCGAGCCCTGCTTGCCTTGTTGACCTGGTCCGCCTTGTTGATGCGACAGTTCCATAGTTGCTGGACTTTGCGTCACCTCCAGCTTCTCAACGTTCAGGCCCTGCGCTTGCAAAGCTGCCCGCAATTGAGCCATCTGATTTTCCAGCATATCTTTGGCTTTTGCTGTGTCGGTCTGGAACATCGCGGTCAACACGCCATTCTGCATCGAAATGCGTACATCTACTTGTCCTAATTGCTCAGGGAACAGCTTAAGCTTGGCTTCTGACAACCCGTCTACGGAACGTATGTTGAACTTCTGAACAATCAGCCCATTCATCGTATCTGCAAAATTGTCAGCCAGCACAAACGCGGTAGGAGCAGCCGATCTTGCAAGAAGCGGCGCAAAGTCACGAACATTATGCGGACCAACAAGCGGCAATTGAACAGTAGCCGATTGATCTGCAGGAACGTTAGCTTGAGAGTCGGCTGGCGTCTGAACTGCCTGTCCCTCGCTCAACGCGGACATTACGGCCTGAAGAGCTGACGGATGTACGCTCTGCTGAGACAATCTCTGCAGGAGAGCACTCGCATCCTTAGAAGCAGCAGGCTGAGCGACAAGCCATGAAGGCAATGTATTAGCATCGGCCTTCGGAGATCCGTTCTCTTTGCCTGATTCATCCGTCACTAGAGCCGCAGACAAAGCTTGCAGCTGGTTGGCGATGAGCGCAAGCGGCTCTTGCCCTTGAATTTGCTTCAACGAGCCTTGCTGCAGCAGCGTTTGCAATTGAATCAGACCAACCTGCATGCTTGCTTTTGTCTGTTCAAGCGCTTGAGCATTCTGAGCCATGCCGCCCGACTGTTCCGTATCCCATGCACTAGTCGAGGTGCGAGGGGTTGGAATTCCGAGCAAGGCAAGCAAAGCCTGGAGCGCGTACAACATCGATTGCAGTTGATCCTGCATGCTGCCCGGATCCGCATCCACATTCTCCGTTGCGGCATCCAGCTTGTCCATCAATCCGTCGATCAGTGACATCAAGTCTTCCGTTGAAACAGCTGCTTCAGCTGCATTCAGAGATACGATCGCATTCTGAGACGTAATGACGCCAAGCAAACCCGGTTGCTGAGCTGATCCGCCTGATGAAGTCGACTCACTGACGATTTGTTGAACAAGGGCTTGCTTGAAGCTGCCCTCCGCTCCTGTGCCTGTTTTCGTCGCTGACGTTCCGCTGATCGCGGAAGCCTGTCCTGTAACTGCCATGCCTGGAATGATCATTTCCATATGTATTCACCTCCTTTCCCGTGCAATAGTGTCTGGAAGGAGCTAGCTACATCTATGTGCCGGACATCAGCTTCGTCATAATATTCGCTGTCGCTGTTTTATCCGCCTTGGACATTTCAGTCAGTATCGCGGACCGAGCCGCATCTTCTACCGAGTTCAAAATCCGAATCACTTTGCTTGGGCTGATCTCCATCATTTTGATGAGCATTTCCCCTGCGCTTTTCGCATCCATCGATGTAAAGGTTGCATTAAGCTGTTCCTGATTAAGCGTAGCGGATACCGGCTTCTCTTCCGCCTTCTCTGTCTTATCCAGACGGGATTGCAATGCGGCAATCTGCATGTCCTTCGCATTTTGGCTGTCCTTCAGCTTAATGGTTGCTTCAGCCGCAATACGCGGATCCATCTTCTCCATTATGCGAACCCGATCATCCGGTCTCATGGAGGAGAACAGCAATACGATCTCATCCGTCGTCATGTTCTGTACGATAGGAGCGGCCTTGCTTGGCGTCATTTTGGAGAACATGCTGGCAAGTTCCGTAATCTTAGCCGTATATTCTTCATCCTCCAACCGTTTGTCCTCGCTCTGCTGCTTCAGCAGCGCATTCTCTGCCTGCAGATCCTCAACCGCATCGGACTGAGCGCCTTTCTCTCCGTTGGCAACAGCCAATTCCTGCTTGACGGAGGCCAGCTCCGTCTCAAGCTCTTCGATCTTCTCCATCATTTTAATGGAGCGGATCTGGCTGTCATCCATAGAACTGCCGGTTACCTTAGGTTCAGGCAGCACATTTTTGACAACTGGAATCGATTGCCCGAATTGAAGCGCCCGATTGCGGAAGTCCGAATCGAACATCGCATAAAGCACGCCAAGCAGTACGATGACAAACAGGATAGGTATTAACATGAACATTAACCGCTCAAATGCGTTATAGCCTTGTTTTTCAACTTCTGTATCCGCCAATTCCACTCACTCCTCTAGCCGGTGTTACGCTTCACTTATGGGGTTGGCATGATAAACCGGACAGTTGCCATTTCATCCAACTCGTTCTGCTCCTTGAGCTGCAGCGCTTGCCGGAACCGATCCATGGCATGATCTTTTGCCTTGAGCCACACTTTTTCATCTTTCATTCTGTCTGCCAGCTTGGAGCGGTTCTGCTCAACGACCCTCTCTGCCTTCTTCACATCCAGCAGCTTGCTCTCAATACAAGTCTGCAAGTAATCCAGATATTGTCCGATGATCTGCAATTCCGCAAGCGGCACAGCACGTTGCGAAGCGGCTTGAAGCTTCTCTTCCCATTCAAGCCTCGTCTCCCGAAGCTCATGCAGCGACTTTTCCTCTGCCGACAGGGCACCCAGCGCGCTTGATAACAGCCATTCCTGCTGGGTTTTTTGGCTGGTTTTCAGATCAACGACCTTTTGAAATGAATATTGAAAGGAAGCCACCTATGACTCAACTCCTGTGAAATTCGTTCACCAATCGTTCCTGCGATTCGCCAAGCGTTACTTTTTCATTCGTCTTTTGTCTCGTAAAGGAATGAATGGCATCAATATATTCGAGGGCAAGATCAATTTCCTTGTTGGATCCTTGCTGATACGCCCCGATATTGATCAGGTCTTCCGAATCTTTATAAATAGAAAGAAGTCGTTTCAAATCATTAGCCGCATCCTGCTGCTCCTCGGTCACAATTTCCTTCATGACGCGGCTGACGGATGCCAGTACATCGATTGCCGGAAAATGCCCCTTATGCGCCAAGTGGCGGCTGAGCACAATGTGCCCGTCCAGAATTCCCCGCACGGCATCGGCAATCGGCTCGTTCATATCATCGCCGTCCACCAGAACTGTGTAAAATGCGGTGATCGAGCCTGTCGGTCCAGTCCCAGCGCGTTCCAGCAGCTTGGGCAGTGCAGCGAATACAGACGGCGTATAGCCTCTTGTAGCGGGAGGTTCGCCGATGGCGAGTCCGACTTCACGCAGAGCCATCGCATAACGCGTAACGGAATCCATCATCAGCATGACATTCAGACCGCGATCGCGGAAGTACTCCGCAATGGTCGTTGCGATTAACGCGCCCTTCATCCGAATCAGCGCCGGCTGGTCGGAGGTGGCGACGATTACTACGGATCGGGCTAAGCCCTCCGGACCCAAATCCTTTTCGATGAACTCCAGTACCTCGCGGCCGCGTTCGCCAATGAGTGCAATTACATTCACATCTGCTGATGTATTTCTGGCGATCATCCCAAGCAGCGTACTCTTGCCGACACCGGATCCGGCGAATATGCCGACCCGCTGGCCCTGTCCTACCGTCAACAAACCGTCTATGGCTCTTACGCCGATGCTTAACGGCTCCGTTACCCGCGGACGGCTGAGCGGATTGCTTGGCTCATTGTGTGTGGAATAGTGATGCATCCGGCTAGGCAAATACGAACCGTCAAGCGGATTGCCGAGTCCGTCCAGCACTTTGCCCAGCAGCTCTGAGCCAACCTGAATGGTCAGGGGTTTCCCTGTTCCGACAACATCGCAGCCCGGACTGATCGAATGCAGATCGCCAAGCGGCATCAGAATAACCTTGTTGTCCCGGAAGCCAACCACTTCCGCTTTCAGAGGTTTAGCGCTTTTCGACGGATAGATATAGCACAGATCGCCTATGCTTGCGTCCGGCCCTTCCGATTCGACGGTTAGTCCGATCACCTGCGTCACCTTGCCATTCACGCGAACCGGATCAAGCGGTCTAAGGTGTTCAAGATATTTCAGGGCGTCCAGATTACTCGCGTTCATCCGCATGTCCTCTTTCTGCATCATTCTGATGGGCAAGCGAGATCAGCTCGCGTTTAATCTCTGACAATTGGGTATCAATTCTTGCGTCAATGCTGCCATAAGCGGAGCGTATGACACAGCCGTTATCCTTAACCGATGAATCCGGCAAAATCTGCAGCTCGGCTTGAGAATCGATCGATGCATGCAGCTCTTCCCGGGCAGCCTGCACGAATGTCAGCTGCGATGGTGCTACGCATAGCGTAATGACACCTTGCTCCCGTCTGCGGGATAATGAGCGGCGAATCATCTCAATCGTTACATCCGGTGTGAGCGATAGCTGCTGTCCGATAATTTTTTCGGCAATCGCGCAGCTCAGCTGTACCAAAAACGGCTCGGCTTCCTGGATAATTTGTTCTCGTGAAGCGTAGGCGTGCTTCAGCACATCAGCAGCTTCTATAATTTTGGACTCCCAACTCTCGCGCAGTTGCGCTTCGGATGTCGCCTTACCTTCGGCGAAGCCTTGCTCATAGCCGGATGTTCGGGCTTCTGCAGAGGCAAGCTCATCTGCCTCCCGTTTTTCAAGCCACCATACATCGATCTGAGCTTGCGCATCCGCAAGCATCTTCTCGCATTCCTGGGCTGTATCGCGCAGTCGGTTTTCGGCAAAGATTTCGGCATCCGCTAGAATTTGATCCCGGAGCGCCACCGTTTCTTCGTCAGGACCCGGCTCCGCAAGCGGCTCCATATCCAAATCCATACGCTCAGGCACTTGATAAGGATTAGCCCATTTCAGCTCTTTCAGCTGATCCAACGGAATGACACTGGAGGATTTAATCAAATTAGACAATGATATCATCTCCTCCGCCACGTGCGATGATGATTTCACCCGATTCCTCTAACCTGCGAATCGTAGCCACGATTCTGGTTTGGGCTTCTTCCACGTCACGCAGCCGCACAGGACCCATGAATTCCATTTCTTCCTTGAAGGTTTCGGCCATACGCTTGGACATATTGCGGAAGATCGCTTCGCGAACTTCTTCGCTTGCCACCTTAAGCGCAAGCTGCAAATCCGCATTTTCGATATCCCGGATGATGCGCTGGATGGAACGGTTGTCGATATTGACGATATCCTCGAATACGAACATCCGTTTTTTGATTTCTTCGGCCAGCTCCGGATCTTGAATCTCAAGAGCATCGAGAATGGTCCGTTCCGTACCGCGGTCTACGCCGTTCAAAATCTGTACGATTGAATCAATGCCGCCGGCATTCGTGTAATCCTGCGTAACCGTAGCGGACAGCTTTTGCTCCAGCACTCGCTCCACTTGAGAAATAACTTCCGGTGATGTGCTGTCCATTAGCGCGATCCTTCTTGCAACATCCGCCTGCTTGTCTTGCGGCAAGGAGGATAATATTTGCGAAGACTGGTCGGATTGCAGATACGATAACACGAGTGCGATCGTTTGCGAGTTTTCATTTTGGATAAAGTTCAGAATTTGAGTCGGCTCCGCTTTTCTAGCGAAGTCAAACGGCCGGACTTGAAGCGTTGCTGTCAGGCGATTAATGACTTCCAGTGCTTTCGCTTCGCCAAGGGCCTTCTCCAATATATCTTTGGCATACGAAATGCCGCCTTGCGATATATATTCCTGCGCCAGACAGATCTGGTGGAATTCACTTAAGATCATCTCTCGATCCTGGCCGTCGACCTTCCGTACGTTCGCAATTTCAAGAGTAAGCTGTTCGATTTCTTCATCTCGCAGATGCTTGAAAATTTGCGCCGACACTTCAGGACCTAGAGTAATTAACAAGATTGCCGCCTTCTGGCGTCCCGATAAGCCTTGCGTCGCTTTAGACAATTACAGCACCTCTATTCATCCACAAGCCAGGTGCGAAGAAGGTTGACGAATTCGTCAGGCTTGCGTTTGGCGAGTGTTTCAAGATTTTTACGTGCTTGGCTGTCGTTGTTGACACTCTCAAGATCAAGTGTCGGATACTCCACTTTCGAAGGAGCAGCAGCCATTTCCACTTCCTCAACCTGCGCCTGTTTCCGTCTGCGCGTGAGCATTACGACGAGTCCGCCGATAATCGCCAGCGCAGCAACGCCGATGCCGATTGCCCATGGCAGAGACAGACCGCTTGTTTGAGTTGCTGTTACACTTTCCGCAAAATTTCTTGCGATAAGCGAAACTTTTTTGTTCATCAGAACGTCATCATTAACATCCTGACCAGAATCAGCTAGCTGCGATCGAACCAAAGTCGTCAAGTAGTTGGTAATGGCCGCTCTGGAATCCTCATCATTAAGCTGAGCTGCTTCGACACCAATACTAATGGACAAGTCCTTTAGGACAAAAGGCCCTGATTCGATGCTGTTATTGATCCGGTCAAATTCATAATTCCGGACTTGCGAATTTGTTTCCGACGAATTGCTGCCTTGTCCGGCCGCTTCATAACCCGGGATATCTGTTTCACCTGTTCCGGCTACTCCGCCCGCCTGCGCGGATGACCCCGTCGAAGATGTGCTGTTCAACTCTTCACTTAGGACAATGCCGTTGTTGTTATTGTTTTGCAGGGGTCTAACCAGACTCTCCTGCGTCAGCTTCTTGTCAAAGTTCATGCTGCTGGAGATGCTGACCACCAAATTGTCGCTGCCTACAATAGGACCCAGGAACTGCTGGATATTTTTCTTGAGGTCCGATTCATACTTGCTTTGAATCTGGAACTGCAATTCAACAAGATCCGTGCTCCCTGTTCCTACTCCTCCCGCCTCGGAGGATACCAGTTCGCCATGCTGCTTGGAAGATATCGTAATATCCTTAATCGCCAGATCAGCCACTGTGGCTCTTACCAGGTTGTAATAGCCGTCGATTTCTTTTTGATTCGGTCTGTAGCCCGGCTTGAATTGCATGACAATCGCAGCCGATGCTTTGGTTGCATCTTCCGGTCTTAGAAATACACTTTCCTCCGGCGAGTTGATCAGAACCTTGGAGCTTTCCACTCCTTGCAATCCATTAAGCAATTTCTGAACTTCGCCATTTAGCGCATTCTGGTATAGCACGTTGAATTCATTTTCCGTAGTACCAAGCTTGGACGAATTAGAGCTGAAAATCTCAAATCCGATAGAGCCGTTCTGCACCAAGCCTTGAGAACCAGCATCCACTTTCACTCGGGATGCCACGTTGCTTGGAACCATAATGCTTGTGCCATTGGCCTCAAGCTTATAAGGAATTCCGCTAGCGTCCAGATAACTCATGACCGCTGCAGAATCAGTCGCATCCAGATTTTGGAACGCGAGCTCATATTCCGTTCTAGTGAACACAATTGTCAGCAGGATGACCGCCAACAACAATCCGCTAATAGATGCCCCCAACCATATTTTTTGTTTTCTGCCCATCTGGCTCCAGAATAGCTTGAGCCGTTCGCGATATTGGGCGAATCTCTCGTTCACATTGTCACCTCACCCAAATACTTTGCTAGGAAAAAAGTACGATTAAATTTGCATCCGCATGATTTCTTGATATGCCTCAACAACCTTGTTGCGGACTTGTGAGGTAAACTGCAAACTGAGATGCGCTTGCTCTGCCGCCAGAAGCACCTGCGTCACATCGACCTGACCGACCAAATATTGATCATTTAGTTTATGGACATTTTTCTCCTGAGCGCTGACGTTTTCAAGCGCCGTCTGTAAGTATTGGCCAAAGCTTTGTGTCAACTCAGCCGGAGTCGCTTGCTCAATCGGCTTGGTCTGTACCATCTTAGCTGGGGCCACCGGGCCCAATGACATCGATTGAATCATTATTTTCCCTCCGGGTCTTCTACGTATTAAGCTCGACCGATCTCGAGCGCCTTCATGAACATCGACTTTGTGGCGTTGATCGCTGTGACGTTCGCCTCATAGGCTCTCGATGCTGCAATCATATCCACCATTTCCTTTGCTACATCAACGTTTGGCATATGTACATAACCATTTTCATCTGCATCGGGGTGAGTTGGATTGAATACCAGCTTGTTTGGCGACTGGTCTTCTTGAATACGGCTTACTTTTACTCCTTGCGCCGTTCCATTGCGGCCCATCTCATTGGCAAGGACATTCGAAAACGATTGACCATTCGGTTCCAGCACGACCAGCTTTCTCTTATACGGTTCAAACTTTCCGTTAACGAAACTACCGCGAGTCGTCTCGGCATTGGCAATGTTGGAGGAAATGACATCCATCCGCATACGCTGCGCCGTTAGCGCCGATGCGCTTATATCAAATCCCGTTGACAATTTCATCGTCTAGCCCCTCCCTTCTATTGCGGTACGCATCATTTTCAGATCATGATTAATTTGCTGGGTATACATGTAATAGCTTAGTTGGTTCTTGGCAAGTAGCGACATTTCACGATCAGGATCGACATTGTTCTTATTGTTGTTCATGGCAGTCGATTCATCAGTTACGACCTCGGCAACAGGCAGTCTCGATGCGTTCGAGCCAATAGGAATATGTCTGCTGTCACTGCTTCGACCAGCCAATTTTCTCTCTGGCCCCATCGTTTCCTCTAGCAACTGCTCGAATACTAGCTCTGATCTTTTGAAATGCGGCGTCTCGGCGTTAGCAATATTGTTCGAGATGACGCGCTGCCTAGCTTCTGCAGCGTAGGCCGCAGCCTCCATCCGTTGAAATGCTGCGCCATTCAACAATTTCATGTAGTTTCACCACTTTCGCTATAGAAATCTTACGTTACCTATTCAACAGAATAATCTTCATTCCTTCTTCATTCGACATAAAAACATTAAAAAAATGAGATAAATCTGTCGATTTGTGCTGACACGATTATCTTCATCAATTACCTAAATTATTACAATAAGAAAATAGCCCTATCTTTGTATAAAAGATAGGGCTTGCATGGTTAAATCGGACTAGGTCCTATGATTTTATCTTTTCGAGCTCTTGGAGCAACTGATGGTTCAAAATTCGGATATAGGTCCCCTTCATACCGAGCGATCTTGTCTCGATGACACCCGCACTCTCCAGCTTGCGCAGCGCATTAACGATTACGGAACGCGTTATGCCAACACGGTCGGCAATCTTGGAAGCGACCAGGAGACCTTCCTTCCCATCCAGTTCCTCAAAGATATGCTCTACGGCCTCAAGCTCGCTGAAGGACAATGATCCTACCGCTACAGAGACGACGGCGCGGCTGCGAACTTCCTGTTCGATCTCTTCGGCGCGCTCGCGCAAAATCTCCATTCCGACAATCGTTGAGCCATATTCGGCCAGCACCAAGTCATCGTCATTAAATGAACCTGACGGCCTAGTCAGCACAAGCGTGCCAAGACGGTCACCGCCACCGATAATTGGAACAACAGTCATCACTTCCTGGTCGCCCAAGCGTGTCAGCGACTGGAACATGTCCGGATCAGGCTTGACATTGGTCATCGATTCGCCTGTCTCCAGGAACCCTGCATTCGTCTCTGGCGAGAAGCGAAGCTCGTCCCCTGTAAGATTGCGGATGAAATCATGGTCATACACGTCAACGGCTGCAGAACCCAAAATTTTGCCTTTGCGGCTAACAACGAATACGTTGCTTTGCACCGTGGAGCATAGCACCTCAGCCATTTCCCTGAAGCTGAGAGCTTTGCCGGCCGCTCGTTGGAGCAGCCGGTTCAGCGTTCTTGTCTTATTCAATAAACTCATTTCCAAATGCCTCCCAAAACTGTAACCACTACAATATATATTGACTCAGATCGCGATCCTTGGCAATGCTGCCTAGCTTCTCGCGTACATATTCCGGCGTAATTGTCATTTTTTCCAAAGAAAGCTCTGGTGCCTCAAAGGAAAGGTCCTCTAGCAGCTTCTCCAAAATCGTATGGAGCCTGCGTGCACCGATATTCTCCATATTGCGATTCACATCTGCCGCGATGGATGCCAGCTCGCGAATGGCTTCCGGCGAAAACTCTACCTCGATGCCTTCCGTTTCCAGCAAAGCCGTGTACTGCTTCGTCAGCGCGTTCTTCGGCTCAGTCAAAATGCTGATAAAATCATCCAGACTAAGGCTCGTCAGCTCGACCCGAATCGGAAAACGTCCTTGCAGCTCCGGAATGAGATCCGAAGGCTTGGCGATATGGAAGGCGCCAGCAGCTATGAATAGCACGTAGTCCGTTTTGACGGGACCGTACTTGGTCATGACCGTTGATCCCTCAACAATCGGCAGAATATCCCTCTGCACGCCTTCACGGGACACATCAGGGCCTGAACCGCGTGAAGGGCTGGCAATCTTGTCGATCTCATCGATAAAGATTATGCCGCTTTGCTCTGCGCGGATGATCGATTCCGAGATGACGTCATCCATGTCGATCAGCTTATTTGCTTCTTCCTGAATAAGCGCTTTTCGCGCTTCTTTTACAGGAAGCTTGCGTTTTTTAGGTTTTTTAGGCATCAGCTGCCCGAAGAGCTCCTGCATATTCATGCCCATGCCTTCGGGACCTTGGCCCGATAGCATATCAAGCATATTAGGAGATGTGTCCTCTACCTCAATCTCGATCATCTCATTCTCGAGATTGCCTGCCGCAAGCTGCTCCCGGATTTGATACCGTTTAGCTTGAAGAGAATGATCCTGTTCTTGATCCTTCTCTTCTTCCTTTTCTTCGCCTCCGCCGCCGAACAGCATTTCGAACGGATTTTTGTTCGACTTCGGCTTTGCCGCAGAAGGAGCAAGCAGCAGGACAATACGCTCGTTGGCAAGCTTTTCCGCTTTATCCTTGACGCCTTCTGTTTTTTCCGCCTTCACCATGCGAATCGCGATCTCCACCAAATCGCGGACCATCGACTCTACATCACGGCCGACATAGCCAACCTCCGTAAACTTGGTAGCCTCCAACTTAACGAATGGCGCCTTCACAAGTTTGGCCAGCCTGCGTGCGATTTCCGTCTTGCCCACGCCAGTTGGTCCGATCATCAGGATGTTTTTCGGCACAATCTCGTCCCGGATTGTCTCGTCCAGTTTGCTTCTCCGATAACGGTTCCGAAGCGCTACGGCAACGGAACGCTTCGCGTCCTTCTGGCCCACGATATATTTATCCAGCTCCGCGACGATCTGGCGCGGTGTCAGTGCGTCATTTCCCATTCTCCATCGCCTCCGCTTCTCTACTAGCCGATTTCTTCTACAATAATATTCGAATTCGTATACACGCATATCTCAGCCGCAATCTGCAGCGACGACTTCGCGATTTCTTTCGCCTCCATGCCAGGAGCATGACGCTTAAGCGCTCTGGCAGCCGACAGGGCAAACGTTCCGCCAGAGCCGATAGCCAGAATATCATCATCCGGCTCAATGATTTCCCCATTGCCTGAGATGAGCAAGAGGCCGCTCTTATCCATCACAAGCATCATCGCCTCCAGCTTGCGCAGGACGCGATCAGAACGCCAGTCCTTGGCCAGCTCGACAGCGGCACGCTGCAAATTGCCGTGATGCTCCTCCAGCTTCGCTTCGAACTTTTCAAACAAGGTGATGGCATCCGCTACTGAACCTGCGAATCCGGCAACTACCTGCCCCCGATACAGACGTCTAACTTTTTTCGCTGTATTTTTCATCACCATGCTATTGCCGAACGTTACTTGACCGTCGCCTGCAATAGCTCCTTTTCCTTCATGACGAACCGCACAGATCGTCGTCGCATGAAATTGCATTTCCATCGGCCAGGCCTCCTTCAAGTAATAAGAAATCATATTCGCCCTCATAGGAAGAGGAACATCTCTTACGGTATAAACCGTTGCAACCGGCGCATATGCTTAAGTTTTATGATTCAAGTTGTTGCAAAATACTTGTTTTGGGAACAAATCGCAGCCAGGTAGGCTGAACACCTCTATGTTACTGTACGGCGGCCGACGATAAATGTTCCTGTTTAAATTGCTCAATGCGCTCCAAAGCGCGGTTCGCTATCGCTTCATTCTTTTCTTTCTTGTTCTTGATCCGTTTCTCAAGCGGCGGGAACAAGCCGAAATTGGCATTCATCGGCTGGAAATGCTTGAAATCAGCCGTTGTAATGTAATGAGCCATGCTGCCAAGAGCCGTCTGCTCCGGCAATACAAGAGGTTCGAGCCCCTTCGCCACACGAGCGGCGTTCAGACCCGCGATCAGACCGGATGCAGCGGACTCGACGTACCCTTCCACGCCCGTCATTTGGCCGGCAAAAAAGAGTGTGTCCCTGTTTTGAGTCTGATAAGTCGGTTTCAGCAATTTTGGCGAATTGATGAACGTATTGCGGTGCATGACGCCATAGCGGACAAATTCCGCATTCTCGAGCCCTGGAATAAGCGAGAATACGCGCTTCTGCTCGCCCCACTTCAAGTGGGTTTGGAAGCCTACCATATTGTATAGCGTACCTGCCGCATTATCCTGACGCAGCTGGATAACCGCATGCGGAAGCTTCCCTGTATGCGGGTTGACCAGTCCCACAGGCTTCATCGGGCCAAACAAAGCGGTCTGCTTGCCTCTGCTCATCATAACCTCGATCGGCATACAGCCCTCGAAATAAATCTCTTTCTCGAATTCCTTAAGCTCTGCCTTCTCAGCCGTGATGATCGCTTCGTAGAACACGTTGAATTCTTCTTCGGTCATCGGGCAGTTCAAATAAGCGGCTTCGCCTTTGTCATATCTGGATGCCAAATAAACCTTGCTCATATCAATCGATTCTTTGTCGATAATCGGAGCTGCCGCATCATAGAAGTAGAAGTATTCTTCACCGAGCAAGCCTTGTATTTGCTTAGAAAGATCAGGCGCTGTAAGCGGACCCGTAGCAATAACCGTAATTCCGTCTTGCGGGATTTCCGTTACTTCTTCATTGCGCACTTCAATCAGCGGATGATTATGGAGCCTGTTCGTGATTTCACCGGAGAATCCGTCGCGGTCTACCGCAAGCGCCCCGCCTGCCGGCACCGCATGAAGATCGGCGCTGCTCAAGATAATGGAATTCAGCCTGCGCATTTCTTCCTTCAGTACGCCTACTGCATTGGCTAAGCCGTTAGCGCGAAGGCTGTTGCTGCATACCAGCTCAGCGAATTTATTCGTATGATGGGCCGGCGTCTGTCTCACCGGGCGCATTTCATATAAAGTAACGGGCACGCCTTGCGATGCGATCTGCCAAGCGGCTTCGCTTCCGGCTAGTCCTGCTCCGATTACGGTTACTTTCTGTGTCAATGGTGTTCATTCCTTTCCGTAGTTTAAACCCCAAGCCCCTAAAGGGATTTCGAACCCTCCCAAACCTTCCCTTCCAAGGGAGGGCCCCAAGGTGCTGCGCCCCTCTGGACACCCGCCAGAATAATGAGTATACCTGCAGAGAGGATTTGGTGAGACTGCCTGCGAAGAACGCTTAGCCCCTTCGGGTCAAGCTCCAGTTTGTGCGAACAAACCTTCAAACCCTTCGGGACTTGGGTTTTCTGATCTATTTTTTCGTAATAATCCATTCATTCATCGTAACTGCTTCTTCAGTGCGGGGTGCTATTTTTCATTTCATATATGAAATTTCAAAGCACAGACGATCGATTATACCACAATCGGGACGGCTGATCTAATTTAACATCAACTAGCGATTTATAAGTGCGTTTGATAGGTAAATAATGGACTCCTGTGCCAGAGCCGAGGAAGTCCTTCAAACAACATCATCCTCCCTGATGAAGGGAGGACGTGTGGTTACGTGTGTGCGATATGCAAGTCAGCGCCGAGCCATTATACAGGCCCTACGCTTCTTCTTCCTGATCCTCATCCTGCACTTCCTCCGAATAATCGCAGGAAACGCATTGCAGCTTCACGCCGCTGCGGTTTCGCTTCTCGACCAGCATAGCCTCGCAATTCGGGCATGGCTTGCCGGTCGGCTTATCCCAGGATACATAATCGCAGCCCGGATACTGATCGCAGCCGTAGAAGATACGTCCTTTTTTGCTGCGCCGCTCGATAATATGGCCTTCGCCGCATTTCGGACAAGCGACACCAATATCTTTGACGATCGGCTTCGTATTGCGGCATTCCGGAAAGCCCGAGCATGCAAGAAACTTGCCGAAGCGTCCCATCTTATACACCAGGTGTCTGCCGCATTTCTCGCAGATCTCATCCGATACCTCATCCTGGATTTCAATTTCCTTCATCTCTTCTTCAGCAACTTCAAGCCGCTTCTCGAAGGAGTCGTAGAAATTGGCAAGTACCTTTACCCAATCTTCCGTTCCTTCCTCGACATGGTCGAGGTTGCCTTCCATGTTAGCCGTGAATTCTGCATCCAGAATCTCGGGGAAAAATTCCTCCATCAGCTGAATGACCAGATCGCCAAGCTCTGTCGGCATAAACTTCTTCTCTTCAATTGCCACATATCCGCGCTTCTGGATGGTCTCCAGCGTCGGTGCGTAAGTACTTGGACGGCCAATGCCCAGCTCCTCAAGCGTTCGGACGAGCCTTGCCTCCGAATATCTTGGAGGCGGCTGCGTGAAGTGCTGCTTGGGATCGATGCTGTCTGACTGGATAACGTCTCCAGCAGCAAGCTGCGGCAAAAACTTGTATTCTTCAACCGTGCCGTCATCGTTGCCTTCTACGTACACCTTCATAAAACCAGCGAATTTCACCTTGGAGCCGGTAGCCCGGAATACCGTCTTGCCGGATTTCAGATCGACAGTCATCGTATCGAGAACAGCGGAGGACATTTGACTGGAAACAAAACGCTCCCATACCAGCTTATACAATCGGAATTGATCTCTTGATAGAAACGGCTTCATCGTCTCCGGATCGCGATGGATCGATGTTGGTCGGATCGCTTCATGCGCGTCTTGGGCATTGCTGTTCTTCTTGGTGTAAACCCGCGGCTGCTCCGGAAAGTAATCTGGCCCGTATTTCTCAATAATGAATTCTTTTGCTTCTTCTTGGGCTACAGGCGAAATTCGGGTCGAATCCGTTCTCATATACGTAATAAGACCTACTGTCCCTTCTTTCCCCAGCTCGACACCCTCATACAGCTGCTGAGCTACGGACATCGTCTTCGAGGCGCGGAAACCGATCTTGCGTGCCGCTTCCTGCTGAAGCGAGCTTGTAATAAACGGAGGAGCCGGATTGCGAAGGCGCTCCTTCTCTTTCACTTCGGCAACCGTGAACGGACTGCCGCCCATAGCCTGCAGCACTTCCTGTACATCCGCCTCTTTGCCAAGCTCCCGCTTCTCGCCAAGGATAGAATGATACTTTGCATCGAATGCAACGCCGCCATGATTAAGTTTTGCCGTAATCGACCAGTATTCTTCCGGCACGAACGCGTCAATCTCATTTTCACGGTCAATAATAAGCTTCACCGCAACGGATTGCACTCGTCCAGCGGAAAGCCCTTTTTTGACTTTCTTCCATAATAAAGGACTGATCTTGTAGCCTACGAGACGATCCAATATCCGTCTTGCCTGCTGAGCATTAACCAAATCCATATTGATTTTCCGCGGATTCTTGAATGCATCCTTAACGGCTTGTTTTGTTATCTCATTAAATACAACGCGGCAAGTATCTTTTTCGTTCAGCTCCAGGTAGTGGGCCAAATGCCAGGCTATCGCTTCTCCCTCGCGATCAGGGTCAGCTGCAAGAAATACGTTTTTCACTTTTTTACTGGCATCCTTCAATTCTTTCAGCACGCTGCCCTTGCCGCGAATCGTAATGTATTTCGGATTGAAATCATTTTCGACCTCGACGCCGATCTGGCTCTTAGGCAAATCCCTGATATGACCCATGGACGCTTTTACAATATATTTGCTGCCCAGATACTTTCCAATCGTTTTGGCTTTGGCCGGTGATTCGACAATGACTAATGAATCTGCCATGCGAGGTGCCTCCTCTCTCTACGACAAGTTACAATGCTATATATATGGAACCGGGCTGAAGCTCGATTTTCCGTTTTATACATAAATTTAGCAGAAGTGCGTTCAAATGTCCAAACGGAATAGCGGACAGCTCGTGCAATTCATTAATGGAAAGGGGCTGATCCTGCAAAAACGCAATCAATTTGCGCTCCTCCGGTTCAAGCGGTTCCGACTTCAGGTTAGCTGAATCATGCGCGCTGCTGCCCGCATATGGACTTGCCTGGTCGAGCAGCCAAGGTAGCTCGTCAAATAACTGCGGCGTCTCGCTTAACAATCGAGCTTTCCCCACGCGTATAAGCTCGTTTGGCCCATCGCTTTTTGGAGAAGTAATTTGTCCCGGTACTGCGAAAAGCTCGCGATCCATCTGAAGCGCGTGGCTGGCTGTAATCAGCGAGCCGCTTTTGCGGGCGCCTTCGACGACAATGGTTGCTCGGCTGAGCGCCGCTATAATTCGATTGCGCTGATGAAATTGGCCGGGATGGAGCTTCGTGCCGATCGGCGTCTCCGATATAAGCAGCCCTCTTTCTGCGATCCGCCGGAATAAAGATGCGTTCTCTGCTGGATAGCAGGTATCTATTGGCGTAGGCAGCACGGCAATTGTGCCTCCTGGGCCCTCCATTGCCGCTTCATGGGCTTTGGAGTCAATCCCCCGAGCAAGACCACTCACAACTGTAACCCCCGCCTCAGAGAGCTCCTGGGCGATAGCAGACGCCATATGTCTGCCGTAGGCTGTCGGCACTCGCGTACCAACCATTGCAACAGCAGGACGCTCCAGCAGCTCCACTCGCCCCTTGGCGTAGAGCACCCAAGGCGGCTGCGCGATCTCCAGCAGTACGGCGGGATATTCTTCGTCGAATGGCGTAAGCACCGAGATATCATCAGCATCCTCATTTGAACGTCCCCCGGCCGCTTCCATCCAGGAAGCATCCCGGAAAAAACGCTCAGCCTTCGCTGCTTGTTCCTGCTTAAGACCGATGCCCAGCAGTTCTAGTTGTGTCCACGCTTGCTTGCGCCATAATTGATGACGCACCGCTTTCTCAACGGCATGCCAGCCGATTCCTGGCAGCTCATAAAAGGAAATAACCATTTTTCTGCGCAACATATGCTCAAGATCCATATAACCAGCCCTCATCTCTTTCGGGCCGGCCTGCATTCCTATCTATTGTGCGTTACGGAGCAGCAGAATGCAAGTCGGCCGCCAAATTTATAAGCCGTCTCAGGTCAGACGTCCATGCTTTCACGGCGTGAATCCGTGATTCTGTCAATGAAAAAACAATCATCTAGACAAAAAAAAAGCAACCTCCAGACACCGTACAAGGTGTCCAAAGGTTGCTTACCTTCATTTATATAATTATTTGCGAGTGATGCACTTTTCAAGCAAGCCTTGCTCTTCCAGAACGCTTACCAGCGTGGAGCCCATCTCGGACGGAGTTGGAGCTACTTTGATGCCGCAAGCTTCCAGCGTAGCGATTTTCTCAGCAGCTGTACCTTTGCCGCCGGAGATGATCGCGCCTGCATGTCCCATACGTTTGCCCGGAGGCGCCGTTGCGCCGCCGATGAAGCCTACAACCGGCTTCTTCATGTTCGCCTTGATCCACTCAGCTGCTTCTTCCTCAGCCGTGCCGCCGATCTCGCCGATCATAATTACCGCATAGGTGTCAGGGTCGTCGTTGAAGCGGCTCAGAATATCAATGAACTCAGAGCCCTTCACCGGGTCGCCGCCGATTCCGACAGCAGAAGATTGACCGATGCCGCGAGTCGTCAGTTGATGAACCGCCTCATAAGTCAGTGTTCCGGAGCGGGAAATGACACCTACATGGCCAACGGAGTGAATGTAGCCCGGCATGATGCCGATCTTGCATTCGCCTGGCGTAATAACGCCTGGGCAGTTCGGCCCGATCAGAACCGTCTTGCTGCCTTCCATGTAACGCTTTACTTTCACCATGTCCAGAACCGGAATGCCTTCTGTAATACAGATGACCAGATCCAGCTCAGCATCAACGGCTTCCATGATGGAATCAGCTGCGAATGCAGGCGGAACATAGATGACGGAAGCCGTAGCGCCCGTTGCGTTTTTGGCTTCCTCCACTGTATTGAATACCGGCAGGGAAACAACGGAGCCGTTCTCCAGCGTAATGTCAACGTTCGTGCCGCCTTTGCCAGGCGTTACGCCGCCTACCATTTGCGTGCCGTAGTCGAGAGCTCCCTTAGCATGGAACATGCCAGTTTTGCCTGTTATGCCTTGAGTGATGACCTTTGTATCCTTATTGACCAAAATACTCAACTTAACTCACATCCCCTGATTGAATTCGTATGCGTATCGTCAGCCGCAGGTTCAGCGGCTTTATTTTACGAGTGCGACAATTTTTTGCGCGCCGTCAGCCATAGAATCAGCTGCGACGATGTTCAGGCCGGATTCGTTCAGCAGCTTCTTGCCAAGCTCAACGTTCGTGCCTTCAAGGCGAACGACAAGCGGACGGTCAAGGCCAAGCTCTTTTGCAGCCGCAATAACGCCTTCCGCGATAACGTCGCATCTCATGATGCCGCCGAAAATGTTGACGAAAATACCTTTTACTTTCTCGTCAGACAGGATGATTTTGAAAGCTTCCGTAACTTTCTCTTTTGTAGCACCGCCCCCTACGTCCAGGAAGTTCGCCGGGTCGCCGCCATAGTATTTGATAATGTCCATTGTAGCCATAGCAAGGCCTGCGCCGTTAACCATACAGCCGATGTTGCCATCTAGCGCAATATAGCTAAGATCGTATTTGGACGCTTCGATTTCTTTTGCGTCTTCTTCTTCCAGATCGCGAAGCTCAAGAATTTCTTTTTGGCGATAGAGCGCATTGGAATCGAAGTTCAGCTTCGCGTCAAGCGCCATAACATTGCCATCGCCCGTTACAACAAGCGGATTGATCTCGGCGATCGAGCAGTCTTTCTCGATGAAAGCTGTGTATAGAGCCAGCATGAACTTCACTGCTTTGTTCACAAGCTCGCTTGGAATATTGATCGCGTAAGCCAGCTTGCGCGCTTGGAAAGCTTGCATGCCGACAGCCGGATCGATGACTTCTTTGAAAATTTTCTCAGGGGAATGCTCGGCTACTTCTTCAATCTCCGTGCCGCCCTCTTCGGAAGCCATCATCGTCACGCGGCCTGTGCCGCGATCCAGTACGACGCCAATATAGTATTCTTTCTTAATATCGCAGCCTTGCTCGATCAGAAGACGTTTTACTTCTTTGCCTTCCGGACCCGTTTGATGAGTCACAAGCACCTTGCCCAGGATTTCGCTCGCGTACGCGCGAACCTCGTCCAAGTTTTTGGCTACTTTAACGCCGCCCGCTTTACCGCGGCCGCCTGCGTGGATTTGCGCCTTCACGACAACCACCGGTGTTCCTAGCGCTTGTGCCGCTTCGACAGCTTCGTCAACGGAGAATGCGACTTTGCCCTCCGGCACGACTACACCATACTGTTTCAGCACCGCTTTGCCTTGATACTCATGGATATTCATTGTTGAAATCCTCCATTTCACAGACTCGAATCAGTCATATGTACACAAACCTTTATCATTGTAGCACTTTTCCTTGTCCAGTTCCTTAGTTTTTCCCTGAAAGCGCAAACTTTTTTGATATGGATATCATCTCAAAATGAGATCAAAGCCGACTTACGCCAACTAGTATGGCCTATTCGATGTCTTTTAATCGCAGGGCAGACTGTTATTGACAGCACTGTCCCATGCCGCTATGATAAGAATCAATCGAATGAAATGAGATACGTGAGGAAGCACCTTCGTGATGGACTTAACCGTCAATGGAGGTGCTTTTTATTGTTCAGCATCATGCACAGCGCTAGCGTAATCGGCGTGGAAGGCAAGAGCATTTCGGTAGAGGTCGATATTAGCAGCGGCTTGCCACAAGTGAGCGTGGTTGGACTCCCAGATCCCGCTGTCCGGGAATCGGTGGAGCGAGTCAGGGCCGCGCTGAAAAACAGCGGTTTCACGTTCCCGATGGACCGCATTACGGTCAACCTGGCTCCAGCCGATCTGCGGAAGGAAGGAACGGCCTTCGACCTGGCGATTGCAGCCGGCATTCTCGCAGCAAGCGGGCAGCTGGATTCCGGGCTCTTGGAGGGAGCCTTGCTAATCGGAGAATTGTCCCTGAACGGTGGCATCAAGCCGGTTACGGGCGTACTCGCGATGCTGGAGCAGGCCAAGCGGATGAGGATCAGACGTGTACTGCTTCCGATTGCCAATCGGAAGGAAGCCGCCTGGATATCCGGCATTCAAATTTTCGCCCTGTCCCACCTGCATGAGTTGAAGCCGAAGAGCGGCTATGCCACGTACTGGGATCAGTTCAATGACACCTCCGAGATGGACCATTCAATACCTGAATCCGATCCAGGCGAACAAAGTCCGGACCGCGAGGACTTCGCCGACATTATCGGCCAGCACCAGGCCAAGCGGGCTATGCTCATCGCCGCTGCAGGCAAGCATAACATCCTGCTGTGCGGTCCACCGGGTACCGGCAAGACCATGATGATCCGGCGGCTGCCGGGCATCCTGCCGCCCCTGACCGAGCAGGAAGCCTTGGAAGTAACCAAAATATACAGCGTTGCCGGCAAGCTGCCGGAAGGAACAAACGGATTAATAGACCGCCCTCCCTTCCGGGCGCCTCATCACAGCACCTCGTCCGGCGGTCTGATAGGCGGCGGCTCGATACCGAAGCCGGGCGAAGTCACGCTCGCGCATCGCGGCATCTTGTTTCTGGATGAGCTCCCTGAATTCCCTCGAATGGTGCTGGAACTGTTAAGACAGCCGCTTGAGGACCGGATCGTCTCGATCGCGAGAGCCAGAGCTACGGTCCGGTTCCCTGCCAACATCATGCTTGCCGCATCCTATAACCCGTGTCCATGCGGTTACTACGGGCATGATTATGGAGAAAAGCGATGCACCTGCAGCGCCCCGGCAATCGCGCGCTACCGTTCCAAGCTGTCCGGCCCGCTGCTCGACCGCCTCGACCTGCATATCGAAGTACCAAGGCCAGTCTCCTTCGAGAAGCCAGGGAATGAATCCGGTTGCTCAACTGCCGAGTTGAGAGGCAAAGTGGCTGCCGCGCGCTTCATCCAGCTGGAAAGGAACCGAAAGTGGGGCGCCATGACGAACGGCGAGCTTTTTGGCGAGGGATTGCGCAAGACGGCTATGCTGAAGCCGGACGCCCATAAGCTGCTGGAGAATGCATTTCAGATTCTGGGCATCAGCATGCGCGCCTATGACCGATTGCTCAAACTCGCAAGGACGATCGCCGATATCGAGAACAGCGATTCAGTTGAGGCCGAGCATGTGGCGGAAGCGATTCAATATCGGCGGATGGATGCTCGTATAACCTGACTATCATCCTCTTGCAGATCAGCAGGCTCAGTCGATTCAGAAAAGAATTTATATAGCCACAAAGCCGCATCATGAACCCGATAGAGAATGTTCCCCGGATCAGAATGCGGCTTCATAATGTCTATACTCGGCAATCGTATCATCAGCACCGATTGTAACGGCAATCACATCGAATCGCATGGCGGCCTCATGTCGGTTCGTCATTTGCATATACTTCTGCGCAAGCATTCGAACCTGCCTCTGCTTGCGGGGATCGACTGATTCCGCAGCCGTCCCGTATCTGCCGCTGCTGGCAGCGCTGCGCGACCTGACCTCGACAAAGACAATCCGCTCTCCGTCTTTGGCAACCAAGTCAAGCTCTCCCTGCCTCGTACGCCAATTGGCAGCCAGAATAGCATAACCCCCAAGCTCCAGGCGCCGCTTGGCCTCCGCCTCCCCGATCCGGCCTATTCGCTGGCGATTAGCGCTCATCGGTCATCTCCTTCGCTCTCCGGTCCGACTGATAGACAAAGGTCAATATCTCTGCAACCAAAGCATACAGCTCTGGCGGTATCTCTTGATCTACATCCAGCTTGGACAGCACTTCAACTAGCGACGAGTCCTCTTGAACCGGCACTCCGCTTTCCTTGGCCTTCTCCAGAATACGATCTGCTATTAGTCCTTGCCCTTTAGCCACAAGCACCGGAGCAGTCCGGTCGCCGCCAGGCTCATACTTAAGCGCTACAGCCTTCCGCATAGGCGCGGGCTTGTCCTTGCCTTCGTTCTCCGTGCTCATATCCGGTAATCCACTCCTTTGTATCGCGTGGAGGCGAATTGCGCAAGATCTGGCGGTGCCTGCTGTTTCTTATCCTTAGCCGCAATGGCCTGCTCCTCTCCTGCTTCCCGATTAGGCAGAGGAGTAGTGCGCAGCGACAGCAGCTGATACCCCGTGCCCTGGAGCCGCTCGGCAATATCGTTGCGCGAGCCCTCGATCAGATCCGCTATTGCAGGATGGTCATTCCATATGTTCAAGCTGACGATTTTGTCGGTTACGTTCACATCCACCAGCGTATCGCCTAGCGACGCCATGGAGAGATTGAACAGAAGGCGGCAATTATCCGCGTCCAGCTCCCCTCTTTTGCCGCGACGGGTCTGGATATGAACGGATGCTGTTGTTCCGCCTTCAGCATCTTTAAGCGGAATGAACATCGTCACATGGGTGAACACAGAGCTATTGCGCTCCGGCGTGAGCAAAAGCTGCTGTCCGGTAATCTGATGGATTAGCTGCTGAGCTGTCTCCTTGATCGCTGGCGGCATATCGCTTGCCTGCATAAGGGTGAGCAGTGCGTTTTTCAATGTCTCCGTCGGCACCGCGCTTGAAGGTGCTGCGGCTGCATGTTGGACAGGCTGCGATGACGCAGGGGTCTGATCTCCGCGACTCGCCGCATCCGTCATCGTTGCTTGAACCGACTGTAAACCCTGTTGAGGTTGCTGCGAAACAGGTTGCACCGAAGCCGCTTGTCCTCTTCCCGCTTCTGTGGCGCCCGCTTCCGCGCTTCTTGCCGATAGTGCAGCGGTATCGCTTCGCAGTCCCGCCATTGGCTGTTCCGTCCGCGCCGGGAGGGTAGCTGGCGCTTCTCCATCGACACCACCCGCCACAGACGCTGCCTGACCTGGAGCTGCGCTTTGAGGCTGTCCGCCAGCCGCTCCGGCTTGAGGACGCAAAACCCCCGTATCGGATGCAGCTTGCTTAGAGGCCTGCGCTGACCCCTGCTGCCCGCTGGCATCTACCGTGGTCGCCGCCTTCGCAAGCTGCAGCTCATGATCGACGCCAAGCCATTTCATCATGCCGCCAAGCCAGTTGGTGCCGGCAGCCGGTGCTGTAGACTGGGTTGCGGCTGCTTGTCCTGCAAGAGCCCCGCTCATCCCTCCGGCAGCGGCTTGCGCTGCACTCTGCCCGGTAACTTGCGCTGCACTCTGCGCTGCAGACTGGGAGGCATTCGGTGTCAGAGCTTGTGCAGCTTGCCCTGGAACAGCTGGCTGCGCAGGCGCAGCAGCCGGCTGACCTTGTCCTTGTGCGGCAGCGGCACCTGCCGAACTGCCGTTGCCGCTTGCGGCAAGTCCTCCACGCAATAACGCATCGCCTTGCATTAACAACGCGAGTACACGCGCTCCCGCATGCTGGGCCGCTCTCGCATCGCCGCCCGCCTCTGGCATGCCGGAGTCTGCAACAAACGCCCCCAGCTGCCGCTGCAGCGAATCCATCAGCTCATGCGGCGCCCTGCCGAACATGACCTGACCCATCGACGCAATCGTTGTTGCCGTCATGGGCAAGCCGCGTTTGAAAGCGGCGGCAGCGGCTGTCATCCACTGCTCCGTATCCATCCCTCGCGGCATTGCCGCCAGCGCCGCCTGGAATGCCAGCGCTGTGGTCCGATTGAACGGAAAGCCTTCTCTTCTTAGATCCTTGATAATATCCAGCGCCCAGCGCTGATCCGGAAGACCAAGCAGCTTGGCGTAATCGCGGAAGGTGTCGTCCAGCAGGCCGGATGCGCTTAGATCCACTGCCTTCAGCATTACAAGCGAACCATTCGAATCAGGCTGCACTTGAAGCATAGCCGACTGGCCCGCTGTCATTGGCATCTCCAGCTTGGCGCGAACTTGTACGCCATTTATTTGAATAAGCGCTTCATTATTTTCGAATGTCTGCACCACGACGCCTCTCACGACCTGGCCGACCTTTAATTCCATAGCGCGGGTCTCCCCGCTCACCGCATCTCCCAGCAATCCACGCATCATTTGACTGATATTCACTTTAATTCTCCTCCGCCCCGCGGCTTGCTTCCCACATTAAAGATATATGTAGTATATCGGTCTCCAGGCCCCATCCATGAAGGTCCTTTCAAGATTGAATGCACGGATGAGCCTGGCTCCATTTTAGACACAAAAAAACGCCTGGCACCAGCAATAGAACGAACAAGGCGTTCTTCGCCGAATAACAAGCGTTTCACTATTCTCATACCTCGCCAAGCAGCTTGCGCAAAAAGGTGCGCCGATGGAGAGGAGACGGACCGAGCTCAAGCAGCCGCTCCTGGTGCAGCTTCGTGGCATACCCTTTATGTATGGCAATTCCGTAATCGGGATACTGCTGCTCCCATTCTCCGGCACATAGCCGGTCACGCGTTACCTTAGCCATAATGGAGGCCGCCGCAATGGACTGGCTGGTCGCATCGCCCTTAATAATAGCTTGCTGCGGCAGCTCCAGATCAACCTTCTCCGCATCAACCAGCAAATATTGCGCCGGCACGCTCAGCGACTCTACCGCAAGCTTCATCGCCAGGCGGGCCGCCTGCTTAATATTAATCCGGTCCACCGTCTTGGCGTCGACATGCGCGACAGACCAGGCTACCGCATTCTCCGCAATGACATCATACAGGTATTCGCGCTTCTTCTCGGACAGCTTCTTGGAGTCGTTGATCCCGTCAATGACAAGACCAGGCGGCAGGATGACCGCTCCAGCGACCACATCGCCGAACAGGCATCCGCGCCCCACCTCATCGACACCCGCAATCCGAACGATCCCCTCATCCCAGACCGCACGTTCCAGTCCCAGCAAGTTTCTTTCCCCCGTTTCTCCCATGCCGCTGCCTACCGTTCTCTCACCGGCATATCGTCGTAAGGAGCCTCCAGCGTAATTCTACCCAGCTTGCCCGCTCTAAGATCGCGCAGAATGATGCCAGACGCTTTCTCCAGATCGACGCGCCCGCCTCCCATTAGACAGCCGCGCTTGCGGCCGATATCTTCCATGATGCGCACGATCTCTTCGCTGTCCTCCGGATCGGAAGGCGGCTTCACAAGCTCGTACCGCTCCTGCAGCGCAGGCCAATACCGATCAGCCAGCTCTCGCACAGCGAAAAACGCAATATCGTCCACGTTCAGGATTTGCTCCCGAATCGCCCCCGTCATAGCCAGACGGTACCCAACTAATTGATCCTCGAACTTCGGCCACAGGATGCCCGGCGTATCAAGCAATTCCATCTCTGTGCCGACCTTAATCCATTGCTGGCCTTTCGTGACGCCCGGCTTGTCGCCGGTAGCGGCAATGTTGCGACCTGCCAACCGGTTGATCAGCGTTGATTTCCCTACATTCGGAATACCGACGATTAGCCCGCGTACAGCGCGCGGATTGATGCCTTTGGCAATTTGTCTCGCAATTTTCTCATGCAAAATCTCTTTTGCCTTAGTGGGAATATCCCCCACTCGGGTTCCGGTCTGGGAATCGACGGCGACGCACTCATGACCCTCATGGGCGAAATACGCCATCCACTTCTCCGTCGTCTTCGGATCAGCCAGATCGGACTTGTTCAGCACGATCAACCTCGGCTTGTTCTGCAGGATATCGTCCACCATCGGGTTTCGGCTTGATAGCGGCACACGCGCGTCAAGCAGCTCTATGGCAATATCGATAAGTTTAAGTTTGTCTTGAATTTGCCGTTTGGCACGGGTCATATGACCCGGAAACCATTGAATGGCCATGCCTTCACCTCATGTCTAATACCGATGCTTAATAAAACTGATTTTATCGAGCGGCCAGAAGATGACATCCGCCCGTCCTACGACCTCTTTATCCTCTACAAAGCCGATCATACGGCTGTCGGTGCTATTGTCTCGATGATCGCCCATCGCGAATATTGTTCCCTCCGGCACCACCATCTCCTGCACGAGATCGTTCGGGAAATTATAGCTTGTGCCGTCGCCATTGTACAATTCACCTCTGGCATGGGCTTCTTCGATTGCTTCTTTAATATAAGTTTCCTCAACCAGCTGGTCATTAATGTATAGATTGTCGCCTTCGAGCTTAATCTTGTCGCCAGGCACCCCAATTACACGTTTAATGAATTTGCGGCCTTGTTCAGGAACGTCGAATACGACCACTTCCCCGAACTTCGGCTCGCGGAACGTATACAAAATTTTATTCACAATCAGTCGCTCGCCCGATTCAAAGTTAGGTTCCATGGACGGTCCGTCCACAATAAATGGCGAGAACAGGAACTGGCGAATGAAAAAAACAAGAACGACCGCAATGACGAGCGCCTTGATCCACTCTATAATTTCCTTATACGCTCCCCCTTTTTTGTCACCGGAGCGCTGTCTGGTGGAACGTCCCGTCATCTCGTCGGATTGACGGTTCGTATCGTTGGGTGAAGCGCCGATTGTTTCAGTCGGGCTTTTATCCTCGTTGTGATTTTGCGAATCCATCCATTTCGCCTTCTTTCCTTTAACGCTGTAGTATGTAAGGGTAGCGATAAAAAAACGAAAAGGAGCTTGTTTGCGCAAGCCCCTCTTGACGTTTGTTCTTAGCGAATCTCTTTAATTCTAGCAGCTTTACCGCGCAGATTGCGAAGGTAGTACAGCTTAGCGCGACGTACTTTACCACGGCGTGCTACTTCGATTTTGTCGATCTTAGGCGAATGGATCGGGAAAGTTCTTTCCACGCCAACACCGTAAGAAATTTTGCGCACCGTAAAAGTCTCGCTGATTCCGCCGCCGCGACGTTTAATAACAACGCCTTCGAACAGCTGAACACGCTCACGCGTTCCCTCGATAACTTTAACGTAAACCTTCAGCGTGTCACCAGGACGGAAGCTTGGAAGATCACTACGCAATTGTTCTTGAGTAATTGCTTGTACGATATTCATTGAGTTCACTCCTTCCACCATAGACGTTCATGTAAGCTCCTGGACTCCTCTGAGCCGATCTTCGCTTATAGCGGACCGTCCGACTTTACGAACAACATTAGAAATTTTACCATAGTTAGATGCACAAATCAACTGGTTTTCTCCACCTGCCTTGTTCATGTATACTATCAATGACAACATAAGAATCAGATGGAGGTGTGCCTTGTTGCCACATAAGACGGAACCTGGCCTAAAGGCGGTTCCCAGACCCGCAAAAACAATGATAAGCATGATGACAGTGGCAAGTTTGCTCCTCTCTCCACTTGCACCAGCCGAGCAGGCATGGTCGGAAGCCTTAACCGATACGAGAGGACACTGGGCTTCCTCGTACATCGAATGGGCCTTGGACGAAGGACTGGCGAAAGGCTACGAAGACGGAACCTTTCAACCTGACAGACCGGTAAGCGAAGCAGAATTTCTCGCCATGCTCCTGCGAGCATATGGATCTGCCGTTCCCGATGCCAGCACAGGCGCCCAATGGTACGACTCTTATTACCAATATGCTGAAGGCTTCGGCTGGCCCGTATCCTTCAATAATGAACGCGGAAGCTTCCGAAGAGGACAAGCGGCATTATTAATGGCAACGGCGGCAAGCGGCAAGCGCTATTCCGAGAATGAAGCCATTCAGTGGCTGCTGGATGAAGGCATATCCAAGGGCCGCACCTCAGCGACCATTAAGGGATTTGTTCCAGATGGCGGCGTAACGCGGGCAGAGGCGTTGACCTTTCTGTTCATGCTCAAAGATCACACCCGACAGCTATCGAGTACAAAGGTTCAGGAGTCTGCCGGCTTGAACGGCATTGACATCGGGGATCAGATCGAGAAGCTGACTTTAAAACTCGGCAAGCCGGATCGCATCGACCCAAGCGAATACTCGTACAGCTGGTATGTATACAACCAGAACTATGCTGAGTTTGCGATGTATGGCGTATTGGATGGAAAGATTGCTGCCGAATTCTCCATATCGAAGAAAGGCTGGCGTCTTCCAGGCGGCCTGACAACTGGTCTTACGCTCGGCGCAGCCCAGAAAGGGCTGACCGGTGTATCCGATGCGGAGAAGAAGGAAACTTATTATACTTATACAGCCAATGGAATCCAGACCACCTTGTTCATTGATTCGCAAGACGGGGACAAGATCTCAGGCATCCTGCGGCAAAATAGTTCAGTGTCCAAACAAGCGCCAAGCGCTAAAAACACTGCTTTCCGCGATGCTATGGAACGGCAATTATTCGATCTCGCTAACGCAGAGCGTGCCCTCAGAGGCATTCCTGTATTGCAATGGGACAAGCTTGCAGGCTCTGCTGCAAGAGACCATAGCGAAAACATGAGGGACAAGCAGTTTTTCAGCCACAAGAACCTGGACAATAAAACGCCGTTCGACCGGATGAAAGCCAAGGGCATATCATACCGGCTAGCCTCGGAGAACATTGCCGCAGGCTTCGATAACAGTATATTCGCACATTATACACTGCTCAATTCAACGAGCGGTCACCGTGAGACGCTGCTTAACGGAAAGCTGACTCGACTAGGTACAGGTATTGCGTTAGGCGGAAATTATCAAGTGTATTATACCCAGGACTTTTACACGCCGCTTGAGGCGGAAGAATAGCCTTACAGCAATAAGGGAATGCAGCCTCCCCCGGAAGCCGCATTCCCTTATTGTTGTTCTGCATCGTCACGCTTTGGTAAAGAAGCCAGCCACTTCTTCTCCTTCGCGGTCAATTCGGCCGTCTCCAGCAGGTCGGGACGGCGCTCCAGCGTCCGCAGAAGCGACTGCTCTCTTCGCCATGCATCAATCTTGGCATGATGCCCGGACACAAGAATATCCGGCACGCTCCATCCCCTGAATTCAGGAGGCCTTGTATAATGAGGATGCTCCAGCAATCCTGTGCTGTAGGAATCCGTCACCGCCGACGTCTCATTGCCCAGCACGCCGGGGAGCAGCCTGACGACGCTGTCGATGACCGTCATAGCCGGGATCTCGCCGCCGGTCAGCACGTAATCGCCGATGGAAAGCTCGTCCGTGACGAGATGCTCCCGAATACGCTCGTCATAGCCCTCATAATGGCCGCAGATGAGAACGAGATGCTTCTCCTTCGAAAGCTCTTCCGCCTTTTGCTGAGTGAACGTCTCGCCTTGGGGACACATCAGGATGACACGCGGCTTGATTCCCGGGTCGCTCTGAAGATCCTCTACCGCCGCAAACACCGGCTCGGGCTTAAGCACCATACCCCCGCCGCCACCGTATGGATAATCGTCTACTGTGTTATGCTTGTTATTGGCATACTGGCGGAAGTTGACCGCTTCCAGGGATACGATGCCCTTTTCCTTCGCTTTGCCCAAAATGCTTGCTCCGAAGACCCCTTCGAACATCTCCGGGAATAGCGTCAATACGTCAATTCTCACGTTGTTAGACCAACCCTTCCATCAGCCTTACGGTAACCCGCTTGTCCGTTACATTCACATCCAGTACAACCTCGTCGATGACCGGCAGCAGGAGCTGCTTGCCCTTCGATTTCGGACGCTCGACGACCCACACATCATTGGCCCCGGGGCTCAGGATCTCTGAAATAACGCCCAGCTCTTCCCCGTCTTCTGTACCAACAGCGCAGCCGATGATCTGATGGTAGTAGTATTGGCCTTCCTCCAGCTCGCCTTGCTCCGATTCTGATATTTTCAACAGCCAGCCTTTGTACTTCTCGACTTCGTTAATGTTATTGAAGCCGTCCAGCTTGAGCAGATAGACGTTTTTTTGTTCTCTGGAGCTTGTAATTTTGACCTCGCGTGAATCTCCGTTTTCCTCATTCACCATCAGCAGCTTGTTGCCTGGAGCAAACCGTTCCTCCGCAAAATCGGTCTGCGGCAATACCTTCACATCGCCCCGAATACCATGCGTATTTACGATCTTGCCTACCGTGTACCATTTTCCGTTCATGCCATCATTCCTTCTTTTCGTTGGTTATGACTATTATAACACGGCAAAGAGGGTCAGGACATTCGTCCCAACCCTGAAGATGCCAGTCCATTATGAAAGAATATCAACGATCACACGCTTGCTTGATTTGACAGAGGCGGAGGTTACGACGGTACGCATCGCTTTGGCGATACGCCCTTGCTTGCCGATTACCTTGCCTACGTCATCGGGATGAACCGATAACTCGTAAACCGTGCTGCGTTCATCATCCTTCACGCCGACCCGCACTTCGTCCGGATGATCCACCAAAGCCTTCGCTATGACAAGAATTAATTCTTTCATCACAAAGCCCTCCGCTCTTCAACCGTTACTTCTGTTGCTTAAGCTCATGGAACTTTTTCATAACACCAGCTTTGGAAAGCAGGTCGCGAACAGTGTCGGAAGCTTGCGCTCCAGTTTGAAGCCATTTCAGAGCTTTCTCTTCGTCGATCGAAACTTGAGCTGGCTGTGCAACCGGGTTGTAAGTACCAATCTCTTCAATAAAACGTCCATCACGCGGGGAACGGGAATCCGATACAACTACGCGGTAGAAAGGAGCCTTGTGAGCACCCATACGTTTCAAGCGAATACGTACTGCCATTATCATTCACCTCCTTCGAAAAATGAACTGCGGTCTATCTCACATTAAAACGGAAACTTCATATTGCGTCCGAGCATGCCCTTCAGGCCTTTCTTGCCGCCTTTGAGCCCCTTCGGACCTTTCGGTCCCATCATGGACGAGAATTGCTTCATCATCTTACGCATATCGTCGAATTGCTTGATCAGACGGTTCACTTCCACGATGGTCGTTCCGCTGCCTGTCGCGACGCGCTTGCGTCTGCTGTGGTTAAGAAGCTCGGGCTTCTGCTTCTCTTCCTTCGTCATGGAACGAACAATTGCCTCGATGCGGCCGATCTGCTTCTCATCGACCTTCAGATCCTTCATTCCGCCCTTCATCTTGTTCATGCCGGGCAGCATATCCATAATCTGATCCAGAGGTCCTAGCTTGCGGACCTGCTCCATCTGATCCAGGAAATCGTCGAACGTAAATTCGGCGGTCCGCATCTTGCGTTCCATCTCTGCCGCTTTCTCCGCGTCGATGCCCGCTTGTGCTTTCTCAATCAGGGACAGCATATCGCCCATGCCGAGAATCCGTGAAGCCATCCGCTCCGGATGGAAAGCCTCCAATGAGTCGATCTTCTCGCCCATAGCTGCGAATTTGATCGGACAGCCCGTGACAGCTTTGACGGACAGCGCTGCGCCGCCGCGCGTATCGCCGTCCAGCTTCGTCAGAACAACACCGGAGAGCTCCAACTGCTCATGGAAGCTCTGCGCTACGTTGACCGCGTCTTGACCTGTCATCGCATCGACAACGAGGAGAACCTCATCCGGCTTCACATGCTCATGAATTTGCTTCAGCTCATTCATAAGCTCTTCATCGATATGCAGTCGGCCTGCGGTATCGAATATGATGTAGTCGTTGCTGTTATCCTTCGCATGCTGGAGGCCAGCCTTCGCAATTTCGACCGGAGAGGTCTTGTCGCCAAGCGAGAATACCGGCGCGCCAATCTGCTCACCCAGCACTTGCAGCTGCTTGATCGCAGCTGGCCGATAGATGTCGCAGGCCACAAGAAGCGGCTTATGGTTGCCCTTCTGAAGCAGCTTCGCCAGCTTGCCCGACGTCGTTGTCTTACCCGCGCCCTGCAAACCGACCATCATAATAACGGTCGGAGGCTTGTTCGCCTTGGCAAGCTTCGCCTGCGTACCGCCCATTAATTCGGTTAGTTCCTTATTGACAATGTCGATAATGACCATGCCCGGAGTGAAGCTCTTCGACACGTCCAGTCCAACGGCCTTCTCCTTCACCTTGGCGATGAAGTCCTTCACGACTTTAAAGTTAACGTCGGCCTCCAGAAGCGCCAGGCGAACCTCCCGCATTGCGTCATTGACATCGGCTTCGGATACTTTGCCTTTGCCCTTCAGCTTGCTGAACACATTCTGAAGCCGATTGCTTAAGCTTTCAAATGCTGCCATGAACTCCCGCCTCCTTCTCTTGCCGTTCCTTCCGCCGCCCGAAATTGCCCGATGGCGTCGATGATCGACTGTTTATCCCATTCATTCGTCACGATGGCCTTCACATCGCGCTCCAGCTTATCGGTCATCGCCATCAGCTGCACATGTCTTGCCAGCAGGGACAGCTTCTCTTCATAGCTCTCTAGGATGCCCTCGGCGCGCTTGATGTTGTCGTAGACCGCCTGGCGGCTGATCCCGAACTCGGATGCGATCTCGCCAAGCGAGAAGTCATCGTGATAATAATAAGTAAGTATAGTACGCTGCTTATCTGTAAGCAAGCTCTCGTAGAAGTCGAACAGCAAATTGACTCTTGTCGTTCTGGCTAAGGCATCCGGCGTATGCTCCTTCATTCCGTCGCCCCCTTCTTCGTCTTGCCGCAACTGTTACCGTCAAGGAAAAACCCTTTACACTTATGCAACGACTCTTATCATACATGAAGGCGAATACCCTGTCAAGCATTTGACCTTGTCACTTGCGCAGACTTTCAAAGCAGCTTGAATAGCCCGGGCTTATGCACCCGGGCAATTCTATTCAGCGTTAATCCTCGAATAATACAAGCGCTACAAGTGCGACATCCGTGACGTCTACCTTTCCGTCTCCGTTCAGGTCATATCGTTCATCTGCTGCCGGCTTGCCCGCTTGCTTCGCAACGGCAACGAGATCCTCGATACTCACCTTTCCGTCTCCATTCACATCCTCGCGATGCTTCTTCAAAGCCACGATTACGGTTACATCGGTATCCGCAGCATACAGTAGACCGCTCTCAGGCGTGTGCACAGCCCCGACAGTCGAACCCTTCTTCAGCACGACAGAAGCTTGGCCGCTCCCCTCTTTGGCTTCAAAGAAAAGCCTCAAGATATCCGCATCCCCGTTCACTCCGCTCGGACCAGTCGCCGAGACGACTGCAAGTGCGCTTCCGTCCTCCTGGTTTATGCGGCTGTCCAGATAGGCCTCATCGCCAAAGCTGTCTCCTCGCTTGATTTCCTTCAGCTCCAGCAGGCGAGGATCGAAGCCGAAAGCCATATTGGCTCCGTACAAGCCAGCCGCCCCATCCATCTTCACACGGACCTCAAAGGTGTTGCCCGGAACAGCCATGCTCGGCGCCGTCAATCGCAGCTCGCCAGGCGCAGCATACAGTTCCTCCTCAAGCCCAACGCTCATGAGCCTTCCCTCCTGAGCGTAATAGATCCGGCCGTCATCGCCAATATCAAACAGAGCAGTCGTATTGCCGGATTCCACATGCGCAAGCGTCTCCGGGTCAACCGCAATAAGCTTGCCGAATAAATCTGTGTACATATTGCCGTCATCGGCGAATCGGATATGGATCGGACGCCACATTCCGTAGTTTTGAACGCCGCTGTATACCTGCTTGCTCTTAACGATAGCCCTCGTCTTCGGATCAATCGCAAATAATGCCCCGTCTGCTGCCGCCCATAGCAATCCTTCTTCGTCGAAGGTCAAGCCGCTAATCATGATCGGCGCTTTGGACGCACCGGGAATATCCGGCTCCCACTCCGCTACCTTCTGTTCCTTTGCCACATCCCAAATGAACATCTTGGCCTTTGTCTCAGGCGTAACGCTGTCAAGCCCCCCGCGGATCGTCGTCGAACCGTAGATCAACCCGTCACGGTAGGCGAGCCCTACGATGCTTTGCCCGGATACGATGTTGCGGTGGACGCGCAGCGTACCCTGCGGATCGGACTCCTCAAATACAGCAAGCGCTCCCCCGATTTCTCCATAAGACGGTATCGTGCCGAAGAAGGCCTTCCCGTCGCCAAAGGTATTCACATAAGGCCGGTCCTGGGACTCCTCAAGATGAAGCAGCGTAACCGGATTCCGGTTCGGCTTCGCCGCATCCGGCTGAAGCGGAAGATCCGTATCATACATATGGATGGAAGCGCCAGGATATTCGCCATAGTAGACTCGGCTGCCGCTAATGCCAATGCTCTCCGCTTGCCCCATGGTAAAGGTCGAAAACTGTTCAGATGCAGGATCGTATACCGCAGCAGTCGCAGCTGTATACCCGCTCATGAACAGCTTGCCCCCAGGCCCTTTCTCCAGCGCATGAATGGACAAGGCGCTTCCTTGAATGCCGGGCAGCCGGGTCGTTACTTTGCCCGCATCGACATCGAATAAGGCGACACTGCCGCCATAATGCACCGTAGCAAGCACAGGGTTCTTAAAGTCGGTATCGCCCTCAAGCTCTACCCAGCCTGAATTGCGAAGGCTTGAACCGTATGCTATGCCAGTTGATACCGCCTCATGCGTAGCCATATCCCATGCCATCAGCTCTTTGTTTTGCAGAAAATAGACTTTGCCGTTGTATGCAGGAGAAGCCTTCAATCCCGCTGCTCCCCAATACTCTTCCTCAAGCCAAGCGCCGCTCTTCAGATTATAGATGATATAGATTGCCTTGCCGTCTCCGCTCAAAAACGCAAATAAGTAGTCGCCTCGTACATCTAGGCCATATACAAATGGATACTGCTGAACGCCGTCGATGGGCTTCAGGGGAATAAGCGTCTTCTCTCCTGTCTCGACATTCAGCTTTACGATATCCCCGATGGAGCCAATGCCCGCATAAATAAATCCGTCTTGATAAGCAATGGAACGGACATAATCCCTGCCCTCCACCATCACGCCGTAATCTCTGAATTGTCCAGTAACCGGATTGTACTGAAACACTTTTCCTTGATCGAAGGTACCGCCATAGACATTGCCTTGCTCGTCGGAGATCAGCGACCAGATCGACTTCGCTCCCGATACGGCATTCCCCAAATGCTCGATTGTGCCCGTTTCCGGATTATAGCGATGCAGGATCGGACCGCCGTCGGATACGCCGATATAGACGCTCCCGTCAGGCGTTGTCGTATGAGCCCAGGCGCTTTTCCCTTCTGGAAGCGGAACGGCCCGCACAAGCCGGTTGGCGTCAAGATCTACCGCATTGAACATAGCTGGATTGCCTGCCGAAGTCGTGTACACCATGTCGTGACCCTTTTCCTTGCCGAACACTCCGTCGAACAAAGCGGCCTGCTGAATCGGCTGACCGATTTCGACCGGGGTCCCAAAGCTTTGCTTGGCTGCAGCGCTTGCATGTTCAGCCGGCACAGCCAGCGTAGCCGCGATTAAAGCAATAGACAGTAGCCAAACCATCGTGTAGCGCTTCATTCTCATTCCGCATCCCCCTCTACCAATAAGCGTGAAATTACGGCCAAATCCGCAAAATCGATTTCACCGTCGCCATTCAGATCCAAGCGGACATTGGAGCCATTCACAGGTCTGCCGATCGCTTGCGCTACGATAATTAAATCCGCCAAGTTTATTTTGCCGTTATCATCGACATCGCCGGCATGAGTCTTGATCGTGGTCTCCAGCGTCATGCCTGCTTGGAAGACCGTCGATTCTCCCGTTTCGTCCGCGTCTTGTTTGGCAGCGATGGCGAAGGGCTCCAGATTGATTTTTGCTGACACTGCAGCAGCAAGCGGCACAAATTGCATAATAGCAACCTCGGCATCACCCGATATGGAGCGCTCGCCCAGCTGCGACACAATCACCTTTACCTTTCCTGGAGCCAGCTCTCTCGCCTCCGCATACACCTCTTGTTCGCCATGGAACGATTCGGCGGCTTGCATGGATACAAACCGGAATTGTCCCGGATCATACGATAGAACAGCCTCAACCGCATACAAGGAGGAAGCGCTCTCGGCGAACAGCTTCACCGGGTAATCCCCGTCAACAGTCGCCGTTGCAGGACCGCTTAACGCTAGCAAGCGAGCGGCAGGAGCGGCTTCGCCAGGGAAAACGCCTTCTATCTCAAAATCATCGTAGTAAGCCCCGGAAGTCTGATAGAAGTTGGAGAGCGACGCTATCAATCGAACCGTCTTGGCGTCAGACGGAGCCTGCAGCGGCTTGGTCGACAGCTTCACCCACTTGGACTGGCCAGTATGATGGATGAGCGCATCTGTATCGGAGCCGACCTGCTGACCCGCTTCATTGTAAAACCTCATAATAAAGCTGCCGCGGTTCGGGACCGAGGAACCATTATGCATGAACGACGAGCCTTCTATATACATCCACACCGAGCCCGAATAGCTCTCTCCAGGCACAACGTCAACCGTGTGAGACCAGATGGATACGCCATCGGCGCCGTCTTTATCTGTAACTTTGAGGCTGTAGCTGCCGCTATGCGCCTTCTCGTCCGTAACTTCATAGGTGACAGAGCTTCCTTTGGGCGATATAAAGGTTGACCAGCCGGGGATCAAGCCACCGGATACAGGCTCCTCAAACCCGGGGTTGCGCAGCCCCGATGAAGCAGCCCATGCCGTCTCCACAGAGGCCCAGAGAGATAGTGCAAGCATTGCCGCCAGCACAATGGAGATTGCCCGATACCAGCTATTCCGAATCAACATGAATCATTCCTCCTTATTAGCTTCATGATCTATTTCACTACATGAGTGGAGGTGCTCCATGCTACGATCATACGCATAAGCACCACAGCAGCATCATCGCGGCCGACCTCATCATTCGGATGAAAACGATAATACTCGTCGCCCTTCATGAATCCGGAAGCGCGCATTCGGTAGACCGCACTCACCGCCCATTGCGGGATATGTTCGTCATCGGTATAGCTTTGGATAGCTGAATGGGATTCGACTCCATGACCTGGCCACATTCTATCCAGCATAACCGCAAGCTCGGCTCTGCTGATCCGCTCATCCGGACGGTAGGTCCCATCCTCATAGCCCGTAATCCACCCTTGAGAGCTAGCTGCCGCAATAAACGGCGCATACCAGCGTCCGTTCTCCACATCCTTGAATGCTGTATCGCTTCGTTGTCCCGCTTTCTCATGCGCATCCAACCCCAACGCCCTCACGAGCATGGCTGTCCATTCCGCTCTCGTCACAAGTTGCTCCACGCCGTAGGAATCGCCGCCTTTGCCACTCACCACGCCTCTTGCCCCAAGAGCGCGTATCGCTTGTGCCGCTTCATCATACGTAGAGCCAAGATCAGCAAATTCCTTCTCGTAGAGAAGAAAACCGTACTCGCCATTTTCCAGAAACGTCGTTATGGTGCGTCCCGCATGATCCCGTTCGCTCTCACGCCTATATGCCCAATCCCCGGATTCGGCATCCCATCGATAGACGCCTGCCAGGACTTCGTTCATACGTGCGGGAATTAACCATCGAACCTTCACTGAAGATGCATCCTCAAGCTGCCCAAACTGAAACCGGTAGCTTCCGACCGGCTCCACTCGGGTAATTCCATGGTGTTCAACAGGCCGAATAACTGGAACAACCGATACACTTGCATATCCCGATGAATTGAATCGCAAGCGGTCCGGTTCCAGCATGATGACAAAATGCCTGTTTTTCATTTCTATAGCCAGTCCGAGAGAGGCTGCACGATCATGAATCAATGAAGCTATGCGCAGCTCCGTGCGGTCGCGCTCATCCGCTTCGACTGTCAGCGCATACGGATACGATAGGACTGCTCCTGCTGCCTTGGCAGTCTGCTGGAGCAAGTGATAGGCCTCCAGCACAGGCATGAGCGAGGCATCGTTGAGAACGACTTGCATGACGCTTCCAACCTCTGTTCGAACAGGATGGACTGTCAGCAATCGGATCGAAATGTCCCGAACAAGCGCTGACCAGCCTTCGATATCCGACTGGATATCCGACTGTCTAAGCCTATCCGTCAGTAGCGCTACCGCTTTCAGCGCGTCAGGCTCCTTCCGAATGTCAGATGGGCTCGGGTATGTAGTCTGATCTGCAGGCACTGACGATTCGCTGCTTGGCAGCAGCCGGATAGTCAGAGGAGACCCCGCATGTACCTTGATTTCCTTCAGGTCGGGGTATACTTGACCATTCTGCTCTCTTGTCGTCCTCTCGCGGCTAACCCCTTTAACTGCTGTGAGCTTGATCTCCGTACGGACGCCTGCTTTCAAAGCGCGAAATCGAAGCTTGGCGATCGTCCCGCCGGCAGATTGTTTTGCAATGGCCGATACATGCAGGCTGCCAGACGCCGGGTTCGCCGCCTCGCTTTCAAATAAGGAATAGTCGACTCCCGTTGACTCACGAAGCATCAAAGCGCTGGCATCGTATTCCAAGATGAACTCAATTCCGTATGCATTCTCCTGCGGCTTCGCCGTTACCAGCACTTCGGTCTCAGTCCCCTTGCCTATGGCGTCCTTGGAGGCGGATAGTGATATTTCCGTTGATTCAGCTACTGCGTAAGCGGGCATATCCATGACAGAGCAACAGATGACGAAGGCGATAAGCCAATAGGATAATTTCCTCATTGTATCTCTCCATTCCGAATGCATGGCGATTTAGTTGCTTTCCTTTCATTCAAGCCGACGCTCATGTATGCGCTTACCAAATAGTCATAATCAAGCATCACCCCTGTATTCACAATTGTATTTTTGAGCACGCCAACATTGTATACAGGCTTCCTTTTCCCCGTAAATGTATCGAATTCCCTCAGCTGAGCAATTTCGATTCAGTTCCATCCGATTCCCCATCATCCCTTGACCTGTCTGGCTTCAGGGCTGAGGCATTTCGCTAAAGATATAGAAAACGCTAAAATAAGCGGAATCCGGACGAGGAGGACTGCCAGGATGGAAGGCACAAAAAAACGTCCAATGTCGGCCGGGATCGGCCGCCACTAGACGTTCTTCATTCTTCTTATATCGCTCTTGCCTAATTTGCAGCAGGCGGCTGCTGCTCCGACTCGCGGCTGATCAAGCCCGCGAACAAGGCATGTACGAACTGCTCCGAATCAAAGGTTTGAAGATCGCCCATCTTCTCGCCAAGGCCTACCAGCTTCACCGGCAAATGCAGCTCATTGCGGATTGCCACTACAATACCGCCTTTGGCTGTGCCGTCGAGCTTCGTCAGTACGAGCCCCGTAACACCGCTCTTCTCTCCGAACATCTTCGCTTGGCTAAGTGCGTTCTGGCCTGTCGTCGCATCAAGCACCAGCAGCACTTCATGAGGAGCCTCCGGCAGCTCGCGCTGAATGACACGAAAAATTTTGTTCAGCTCTTCCATCAGGTTCGTCTTATTCTGCAAGCGTCCCGCCGTGTCGCATAGCAATACGTCGACCTTGCGCTGCTTGGCCGCTTGAACGGCATCGAACATGACGGCCGCAGGATCGGCGCCCGACGATTGCTTAATGACGTCCACGCCTACGCGCTGGCCCCACACCTCTAGCTGCTCGATCGCGCCCGCGCGGAATGTATCGCCTGCTGCCATCAGCACGTTCTTGCCTTCGTTCTTAAACTTATGGGCCAGCTTGCCGATGGTTGTCGTCTTGCCGACGCCGTTCACGCCAACGAACAGGATGACCGTGATTTGCCCTGGAGGCGCCATTCGCAGCTCAGCATGGTCGTCGCCCTTCAGCAATCCAACCAGCTTCTCTGACAGCACCGGCTGCAGATCGGACGCGTCTTCGATTTTGCGCTTCTTCACTTCCGCGCGCAGATCGTCAATTAACGTCATGACCGTATTGACGCCAACATCCGCACCAATCAGAATTTCCTCAAGCTCTTCATAAAACTCTTCATCAATCTTCTTGCGGCGAGTAATCAGCTCCTCGACCTTCTCGACGAAAGCCGTGCGCGTCTTCGCCAACCCTTCCTTAAAAACATTCGTAACCGCTTCTGTCTTGGAAGCGATGCTTTCCTTCAGCTTTTTAAAAAAACTCATCCCAGCCGTTCCTCCTGACCTTTCCTAGCCTGCATGTATAGATCCATCTAAGCCGATACCGGCTCTCCCTCTTCTTCCAAACGTACCGACACCAGCTTCGATACGCCGCCTTCTTCCATCGTAACCCCGTAGAGCACATCCGCTTCCTCCATCGTTCCTTTGCGGTGGGTAACGACGATAAATTGCGTCAGCTCCGAGAATTCGCGCAAGTATTGAGCGAATCGGGATACGTTCGCTTCGTCCAGCGCAGCCTCGACTTCGTCGAGCACGCAGAACGGCACCGGCTTCACCTGCAGGATGGCGAACAACAGCGCGATCGCCGTTAGTGCCCGCTCTCCGCCGGAGAGAAGCTGAAGATTTTGCAGCTTCTTGCCCGGCGGTTGCGCCACGATGTCAATGCCGGTATCCAGAACTCGATCCGGATCGACCATGACCAGGTCAGCTCGTCCGCCACCGAACAGCTTGGAGAAGACGACACCAAAGTGTCCGCGAATGGCTTCGAATGTCGTACGGAATCGCTTCGACATCTCGTCGTCCATCTCTTTGATGACCTGATAGAGAGCTGTCTTCGCTTCAATCAGATCGTTCTTCTGCTCCGAGAGGAACTCGTAACGTTCCTTCACGCGTTCGTATTCCTCGATCGCCCCCAGATTGACCTCGCCCAGCGCGGCAATCTGCCGCTTCAGATCGCGAACCTCGTTCTGCGTGCCGAGCACATCCTCCGGCACCGGATATTGCTCCTTCGCCAGCTCGAAGCTGAGCTCATATTCCTCGCTCAGCTTGCGAAGCAGGTTGTCCAGCTCCACATCCTGCCGGTTGACGGCAATCTCCGTGCTTCTCATCTGATCCTCAACGGCGCGAAGCTGGGCACGCTGCTCCTTCGTCTCGCTTTCGCCTTGCTCCAGCTCTGCGATGCGCTGCGCTCTGGCTGCCCGCTTCAGGTCTGTCTGCTCCGCGCAATTCGCCTTCTTGATTCGCAAATGATTGAGCTGCTCAATCTGGGTAACGCTCTCCTCAGCATGTCTTGCCATCTCTTCAACCTGCTGCTCCGATAAGGCGCGCAGGCCCGCAAGCTCGCTCTTGGCGCGCTGAATATCGCTTCTCACGCGGTTAGCCTGATCCTCGAAGCTATGCTTCTCTTGATCGGTCTTGGCCACCGCGATCTTGATATCTGTCAATTGTCCCTGCAGCTCTTCCTTCGCCGACTCGCTCGCCTTGCGCCGCTCCTCGGCCATCCGGATCGCTTCCTGCAGCCTAGCCTCGTCCAGTGTCAATTGCTCCAGACGCTGCTCCGCCGCTGCCGCCATCAGTTCAATCTGCTCCCGCTCTTCCGTCTGGGAGCTTCTCTCAGAGGTCGACACTGCGTTTTGCTCCGACAGATGCTTCGCCTCGGAACCAAGCTGCTGCAGCTCAGCGCGGATGCCTTGCTCGCGAATCCGGGTCTGCTCGGCTTTCTCGCGCAGCTCCTCCATATCCTGCGAACGGATCGATTGTTCCTTACGCAGGTCGCTCAGCCGGTTCTTCAGCTCCGCCACAGTCGCTTTCGCATCCTTGATCTCCTGATCAAGCGCTTCGATCTGCCGTCCTCTTCCGAGCAAGCTTGCGCCTTTCTTCTGCAAGCTGCCGCCTGTCATTGAGCCGCCTGCATTCACGACATCGCCTTCCAGCGTTACGACGCGATAGCGGTACTGACACCTGGAAGCAATCCGGTTCGCTTGTTCCAGCGTCTCCGCGAGCAGCACATTGCCCAGCAAATTGTTTACGATTGCTTGATAACGGTCATCGCAGCTTACCAGATCAGCTGCGACACCGACAAAACCTTCCACTGCGGCAATCGTCCGCTTGTCGTTCTCCGGCACCATCCGTCCCCGGATAACATCCAGTGGGAGGAAGGTCGCCCGTCCAAGCTGACGCTGCTTCAGGAAAGCAATCGCCGCCCGAGCCGTGCGCTCATCTTCCATCACGACATGCTGAAGCGCGCCGCCAAGCGCCGTCTCCACCGCAACCTCGATGCGCTGAGGCACGCGAATGAGCTCGGCTACAGCGCCATGAACGCCTTCGATAGCGCCTGAGCCGCGCCGGGCGGACTTCAGCACTTCCTTCACGCCCTGCATAAAGCCGTCAAGCGCGTCCTGCATCTCCTTCATCGTATCTCGCCGGGAAATATGGCTGTCAAGCCGCTGCTCCCACTTGCGGATAGCCGACATCACTTCCTCCAGCTGCAAGGTGAGCGACTTGGTTGCTTCCGATTGCTCCAGCATGCGATTTCTTGTCGTGCCGAGCGTCTCCAGCGTATCGGCTAGCGACTGCTCCAGCGCACTGCGCCTCTCATCCAGCCGAGCCATCTGCTCCGTCCACTTCGATTCATCCTCGCTGAGCCGCTCCATGCGTCGCTGAAGCGTCTCTCTCTGCTGCGTTGCGTAACGGATTTCGTTGCGATGCTGCGCCATTGCGCTCAATACATCAAGCAGCTCGCTCTTCAGCTTCTCCTCCGCATCCACGACCGCGCCGCCGGCAACTCCAATCAGATTCGCTTCCTCGGCAGCCAGCTTGGCACGGAGCTCAGCAAGCTCCAGCTCAAGCGCGGCAGCTCGGCTGCGGAATTCCGCTTCTTCCTTGGCAAGCGCCACGATTCGCTCGTCCTGCGCCGCAATGGACTCCTCCAGCTGGCGCTTGTTCTGCTCCAGATTGCGTCCGCGCTCCTTCAGGACTTCGCCGTAGCCTTCGCATTTCTCCGCGTCCTCGCTAATTTGCAGCATGGAAGCATGCAAGGCGTCCAGCTCTTGCTCGATCTCGCGCAATTGAAGACGGTCTTGCTCCAGATGCGCATCATGCTTGCTGACGACTGTGGATAGCTGAAGCTGCTCCTCTTGAAGCTTCTCCAGCTTTTCCGTCGCTTGCGACCAAGCTTGATGAACCGTCTCTATATTATGTACGTACATCGAAATTTCTTTGGTTTTCAGCGTTTCCTTAAGCGCCTTGAAGTGGATCGCTTTCTCCGACTGCTTGCGCAGCGGCTCGACTTGATCCTCCAGCTCCGACACCAGGTCGTGAATCCGAAGCAGATTCTGCTCGGTCTCGTCGAGCTTCTTCTGCGCCTCGCGCTTGCGGGACTTATATTTCACAATGCCGGAAGCTTCCTCGAAGATGCCTCGGCGGTCCTCGGAGCGCGTACTCAGAATCTCTTCAATACGCCCCTGGCCGATAATGGAATAGGCTTCCTTGCCGATGCCCGTATCCATGAACAACTCCGTAATATCCTTCAGCCGGCATGGCTGCTTGTTAATCATATATTCACTATCGCCGCTCCGGTGAACCCGTCTCGTCACCGTTACCTCGTTATACTCCAGCGGCAGAGCGCCGTCCGCATTATCGAGGGTCAGCGAAACCTCGCCGTAATTGACCGCTTTGCGCGCGTCGCTGCCGGCGAATATAATATCCTCCATCTTGCCTCCGCGCAGGCTCTTGGCGCTTTGCTCGCCGAGCACCCACCGGATACCGTCGGAGATATTGCTTTTCCCTGAGCCGTTAGGCCCGACCACCGCCGTAATACCGGTTACAAATTCAAGCTCGGTCTTGTCGGCGAAGGATTTGAAACCCGCTAATTCGATCCGCTTCAAAAACATAGTTTGGCTTTCACCTCACCCACCATTGTACCACAAAATTGTTATTTGCGTTAATCATTTCGGACACTCTGCATCCGGCGCTCACAACAATTCGGAGTAACAAAAAAGAGGCTTTCCGCCTCCTCCAATATTGCTTTATCGTCCTATTCCATTGCTTATTCGCATTCAGACTCTTGCGTCAATCTGCTTACCTTCTTCTCGACTGGTTAGAAGCACGGGATAAGCTAGAAACAGCTAATAGCCATCACAATCGAGCCAGTTGAATGCACCCGTCTCCCTAATGCCTGCATCAAGCTTTTCTGAATGATTCTTTCCATCTTTGACCATTACAATCCAATTCTCGCTAACAAAAAGACCCCTTCATACCGTCATCCGGCCAAAAGAGGTCTTATCCATCCGTTACTCTTGATATAGCCGGAGTCCATGAGTTCTCCAACAGCCACGGCAACCGTCCCGAAAGCGCCGTCACGCATCTTGAGCGGCAAGCGTGTTCCATGCTTCCGCAGCTGCCCGCTGCTCCGCTTCCTTCTTCGTGCGTCCGGAGCCAAGACCATACCGTTCCTCGCCCAGGCAAACCTCGACGATGAACTCCCGGTCATGTGCAGGGCCGCGCTCTTCCACAATGCGGTACTCGACCGGACCTAGTCCGTTATGCTGCGCTTTCTCCTGAAGCTTGGACTTGGCATCCTTCATGAGCAGGCCAAAGTCGTTGGATTCAATAAACGGAAACATGTGCTCTTCCAGAAATACACGCGTGCGCTCAATCCCTGCATCGAGAAAGATCGCTCCGATAAACGACTCGAACAAGTCCGCCAATAACGCTTGGCGATGCCTGCCTCCAAGCTGCTCCTCGCCCCGTCCCAGCAGCACATACTTGCCCAGCTCCATCCGCTCCGCAAAGTAAGCGAGCGACGGCTCGCAGACGACGGATGCCCGCATCCGGGTCAGCTCGCCTTCCGGCCGCTTCGGATAAGTGGTGAACAGATATTCGGAGACCAGCAGCTGCAGCACCGCGTCGCCCAGAAACTCCAGACGTTCGTTATCCTGTACCGATCCGCGCTTATGCTCATTCACATAGGAAGTGTGCGTGAACGCTTGCCTCAGCAGTCTTGGACGTTTGAAAGCGAGCTGCAGCTTCTGCTGCAGCTCGTCAAAATGTTCATGCTTCATATGCTTTCATCACGATCGTAGCATTATGGCCCCCAAAGCCGAACGAATTGGACAGGGCATACTTCACGTTCGCTTCGCGAGGCGTATTCGGTACGTAATCCAGGTCGAGCTCAGGGTCCTGGTTGTCCAGGTTAATCGTCGGAGCGATGACGCCGCTCTTCAGCGTCAATCCAAGAATCACGGCTTCTACGCCGCCCGCCGCGCCGAGCAGATGGCCCGTCATCGACTTTGTGGAGCTGACCGCCACCTTGTAAGCGTGATCACCGAACGTCTTCTTAATAGCGGTCGTCTCGGATTTGTCGCCTACCGGAGTGGATGTGCCGTGCGCATTGATGTAATCGATCTCTGACGGCTCGATGCCTGCGTCCCGGATCGCCTTCACCATACAACGCGCTGCTCCGTCCGGGTCCGGCTCCGTCATGTGATGAGCGTCTCCGCTCATGCCATAACCGACCACTTCAGCGTAGATCTTCGCACCGCGGGCTACCGCATGATCCAGCGACTCCAGCACAAGCACTCCCGCGCCTTCGCCCATTACGAATCCGTCGCGGTCGATATCGAACGGACGGCTGGCTTTCTCCGGCTCATCATTGCGCGTCGACATCGCACGCATCGAGCAGAAGCCCGCCATGCCTGTTGGACGAATTGTCGCTTCGGCACCGCCGGCCAGCATCACGTCTGCGTCACCGCGTTGAATCATCTTGAATGAATCGCCGATGGAGTGCGTACCAGTCGCACAAGCCGTAACCGCCGTACTGTTAGGGCCTTTTGCGCCAGTCAGCATCGACACTTGGCCGGATGCCATATTCGCGATCATCATCGGAATGAAGAACGGGCTAACGCGCTTCGGACCTTTCTCCAGCAATACGTTATGCTGATCTTCCCAAGTGCCAAGGCCGCCAATGCCGGAACCGATCATCACGCCAACGCGCTCTGCGTCGGCATTCTCACCGATCTTAAGCGCTGCGTCCTCTACTGCCAGCTTGCTTGCGACAGCCGCGAATTGAACGAAGCGGTCCATGCGGCGCGCTTCTTTTTTATCCAAACCGTATTCTTCGGGATTGAAGTTTTTGACCTCCGCCGCAATGCGCGTCGGGTATTCGGAGAAATCGAATGCCTCCACAACGGATACGCCCGATTTTCCTTCTAGCAGGTTCCCCCAAAATTGCTCCAGATCGGAACCTAGCGATGTAATGACCCCCATGCCTGTAACGACAACTCTCTGTTTCATTGCATTCACCTCTGCAGACAGCGATTTAGAAGACCGTAATAAGGAATCTTCCTTCTATATGAAAAGCGGTTAGGCTTCATTATAAACGTTATAAAAGCGTCGAAAATGCGCTACATGGAGAGAAGTCCCGTATATCGCAACGGGACTTGTCCATCCTTAGGTATGAGATTGTATGTAAGTCACAACTTCTCCCACCGTAGTGATTTTCTCTGCATCTTCATCAGAGATTTCCATATCAAACTCGTCTTCCAGCTCCATGACCAATTCTACGACGTCAAGAGAGTCAGCTCCGAGGTCATCTTTGAATGAAGCTTCAAGTTTTACTTCTGCTTCGTCTACGCCAAGGCGGTCGATGACAATACGTTTTACGCGTTCTACTACTTCGGACATCCGGTTCACCTCCTCCACCGTATTATACGAGAATTAAATGTAAATTGCCATCTTTACCTTACGGGGTAAAAGGCCTGCACTGTCGGGTCAGCGACTACATGTACATGCCGCCGTCGACATGGACGGTCTGACCTGTCATATAGGCAGCAGCATCGGATGCGAGGAATCTGACCGCATTCGCAATATCAGCCGCGTCGCCTAAGCGCGCAAGCGGGATTTGGGCGGACAGCGATTCCTTCATATCCTCTGGCAGCTTGTCCGTCATGTCGGTCTGGATGAATCCAGGCGCGACACAGTTGACGGTAATTCCGCGCGACGCCAGCTCCCTAGCACTAGCCTTAGTCAAGCCAATCACGCCTGCTTTCGCTGCGACGTAGTTAGCTTGTCCCGGATTGCCGAGCACACCCACGACGGAAGAAATATTAATAATTCGGCCAGAGCGCTGCTTCATCATCGGACGCGTAACGGCTTTGATGCCGTTGAACACGCCTTTCAGATTCGTCTCGATGACCTGGTCGAACTCTTCTTCCTTCATGCGCATAATTAAATTATCTCTTGTAATGCCGGCGTTATTCACAAGAATATCCAGCGCGCCGAGCTGCTCGATCACGTCCTTCACCATCGTGTCGAACTCGTCGGCTTTCCCGACATTCGCTTTCACGATGATGGCGCGGCGCCCCAGCGCTTCGACAGCGGACGCCGTCTCCGCAGCAGCGGCTTCGCTGCCGGAATAGTTAATCGCCACGTCGGCGCCCGCTTCTGCCAGCGCAATGGCGATCGCGCGGCCGATGCCGCGCGATGCGCCCGTCACGAGAGCCTTCTTCCCTTCCAGACTCGCAAACATAATGATTCCCTCCGTCTTGGATTAGTTCACCTGCAGCGCATCCAGCGCCGAGATGTTGTTCACCGATATGACGCGAACGCCCCGGTCGATTTTTTTGATCAAACCGGCAAGCACCGTACCCGAACCAATCTCAACAAACGTATCTACGCCTTGCTCAATCAAGTAGCGCACGCTGTCTTCCCACAATACAGGAGAATAGACCTGCTCCACAAGCAGCTCGCGAATAGAGGAAGCATCTGTCACCTCGCGCGCCGTTACGTTCGCCACGACCGGAACGGCCGCATCCGTGAACGCAACGTCTGCGAGCGCAGCCGCAAGCTTCTCGGCCGCGGGCTTCATTAGCGAGGAATGGAACGGACCGCTCACTTCAAGCGGAATGACCCGCTTCGCTCCCGCCTCCTTGCCCCGTTCCGCAACAGCCTGTACGCCTTGCGCCGTTCCGGAGACAACGATCTGAGCCGGGCAATTCACGTTCGCCAGCTCCACCGCGCATCCATCGGCTGTAATCGCTTCGCACAGACTCGCAAGCGCGTCGCGCTCAGCACCAAGCACAGCAGCCATAGCGCCTAATCCGCTAGGCACAGCCTGCTCCATATACAAGCCGCGAGCGCGAACCGTACGCACCGCATCCTCGAAGGACAATACGCCCGCCGCGACGAGCGCGCTGTACTCACCCAAGCTGTGACCCGCTACATAATCCGCCTTGAGACCGCTCGCCTCCAGCAGCTTCAAGTATGCAACGCTAACTGTAAGAAGAGCCGGCTGCGTATTCGCCGTCTGTTTGAGCGCCTCTTCCGGGCCCTCGAATATAAGGCTCGTCAATTCCATGCCCAGTGCCTGATCAGCCTTCTGGAAAATGTCCCGTACGCTCTCGAATGCATCGTAAGCATCCTTGCCCATGCCTACCGCCTGGGCTCCCTGTCCGGGAAATACAAATGCTGTCTTCGCCAACGCGTTTCCCCTCCTACACCAAATCCAATACGGTTCATCCGCCCCGGAGTGCGGACCTATCACCGCGTTCTATTACCAAACGAGTACGGAAGCTCCCCATGTCAAGCCGCCGCCGAATCCGACGAACACCAGCGTATCGCCTTCCTTTACCCGGTTCTGCTCTACGGCTTCCGCCAGCGCAACCGGAATGGAAGCGGCCGACATATTCCCGTATTTGTCCAAATTAATCATGGCTTTCTCCTCGGGCAGATTCAGCCTGTTCAGCGCCGATTGAATAATCCGGATGTTCGCTTGATGCGGGATAAGCAAGTCAACATCCTCCTTGGCGAGGCCCGCCTTCGCAAGCGCGTCCTCTGCTGCGCTGCCCATAATGCGCACGGCAAACTTAAAGACATCATTGCCTGCCATATGGATAAAATGCTGCTTCGTCGCGATACTGTGCTCGGAGGATGGCATCCGCGATCCGCCGCCTCCGACTTTCAGCAGCTCGCCGCCGCTGCCGTCTGCTCCCAGCTCAAAGGAGCGGAAGCCTCTGCCTTCCTCAACCTGTCCGAGCACGACAGCGCCTGCACCGTCACCGAACAGGATGCATGTGTTGCGATCGGTATAATCCGTAATGCGGGACAGCGTCTCAGCGCCCACGACCAGGACATGGTTGTACATACCTGTAGCGATCATATTCGTTGCCGTCGCCAGGCCGTAAATAAAGCCCGAGCACGCTGCGGACAGATCGAATGCCGCCGCTTTGGTTGCGCCTAATTTCGTTTGAAGAAGGCAAGCGGTGGACGGGAAGAACATATCCGGCGTAATCGTCGATACGATGATCAGATCAAGATCCTCCGCAGTCACGCCTGCGGCAGCAATCGCTTGCTTCGCCGCTTCATAAGCCAGATCGGAGGTCGCCTCCGCTTCTGCTGCCATACGACGTTCTTTGATTCCGGTTCGAGTAACGATCCATTCGTCGTTCGTTTCTACCATTTGCTCCAATTGTTGATTCGTAAGAATGCGTTCGGGCACATATTTGCCCGTTCCAATAATGCCGACAGGATGCAAACCCATGCTTCACACTCACTTCCCGTTAATTTCAGAAGAGATTGATTCTATCATATTGCCTTGAAGAGCAATTCTTGCCTGGCGAACCGCATTTTTCACCGCGACCGCGTCGGATGAGCCGTGGCATTTCACGACCAGTCCATTGAGGCCGAGGAGCGGCGCTCCACCATGCTCCTTGTAGTCCATCTTTTTCTTCAGTTTTTTCAATTGCGGCAGCATAATCGCAGCTGCTATCTTCGTCAGGAAGGAATTGCCGAACGCGCTCTTCAGCATTGTGAAGATCGTACCCGCCGTACCCTCCAGCGATTTCAGCATAATGTTGCCTGCGAATCCGTCGCATATAAGCACGTCGCAATTCCGGTTCAGCACATCTCTGGATTCCACGTTGCCAATGAAATGAATCGGCGCCTGCTCCATTAGCTCATAGGCCGCTTTTGTCATCTCATTGCCCTTCTTCGCTTCTGTGCCGACATTCAGCAATCCGACCCTCGGCTGCTTGATGCCATGCACCTTTTCACGATAGATGCTGCCCATAACTGCGTATTGCGCCAGATGCTCCGGCTTCGCATCCATATTCGCACCCAAATCCATAGCGAGAATGCCTACATCATCCATCGTGGGCAAAACAAAAGCGAGCGCGGGACGCTCAATGCCTTCCATCCTGCCTACCACCAGCAAGCCAGTAGTCATAAGCGCTCCCGTATTGCCAGCGGACAGCATAGCGTCAGCCTGCTTGTCCTTGACCAATTGGCCGGCCACGACCATGGAAGCACCCTTTTTCCGTCTTACCGCTTTCACCGGCTCGTCATCCGGACCGATTACTTCATCCGCGTGAATGAGCTGCACATTAGAAGGAATTCCTTCCTTCAGCAACGGCTCGATCACCGCTTTATCGCCAACAAGCAGCAGCTCGGTGTCCGGCCATTCGGCCGCGGCATCCAGCGCGCCTTTTACAATCTGCTCAGGGGCGTGATCTCCCCCCATGGCATCAATGGCGATCCGCATGTTCTTCTCCCCCTCCATCATCCCTGTTGCCAGCGGATCTGAAGATGACGAAGTTGCCTTGGAACACCATTTCGTCACCTACATATGTGAATAGTTCGACTTTCGATTTGCTTCGCTCTCCCGAGATCGAACGGACATAGGCCTTGGCAATGCATTTCTCGCCCAGCCTCACCGGTCGTATGAAGCGAATGTCAGCCGTAACGGTTAGCGCAATGGCGTCGTCAATAACGGCAACCGCAAGCGAATTCGCTTGCGCGAACACATGATGTCCCCTGGCAATAGACGTGCGGGAGAAGACATGCTCTTCCCTGATCTCGAAGATCGAGATGCCGCTCTTGTCCAGCTCCAGGTCCACAATCTCCCCGATCACCTCATGAAGGGGCAGGGAGCGTACGGAATCATAAGAGCGTTCTGCCATCAGCTTCAATCGTTCCCGAAGCTCCGGGATCCCAAGCTCCATCCGGTCCAGCCGAATGGTCTGTATGCTGACCTTCAGCAGGCGCGTCAGCTCCCGGTCCGTCATAAAAGGATTCTCTTCGATATGCTGGGCCAGCAGCTGATGCCGTTGGCGTTTGGGCATTCGTTCCATGCTCGGCTTCACCCCTTTGTCCATCAATGCGTATAGGAATGACTGAGCGCCTATTCTAGCAAAACGTTATCGCCGACCATTCCCTACTAGATATATGTTAATTATATGTTTTTATCACCTGGTACTAAATTAGTATATAAAAAAAAGTCATTCTGCGCAATGAAACCAAAAAAATAGCACCTCACCGCGAGATGAAGTGCTATCATGGAAATCATTATTATTGGGAAATGATCTCTTTTGTTTTGTAATATCCACACACTTTGCATACGTGGTGAGCCAATTTCAGCTCTCCGCATTGCTCACATTTTACCATACCCGGTATCGCAAGCTTGAAATGCGTGCGACGCTTGTCGCGGCGAGTTTTGGATGTTCTACGTTGAGGTACTGCCATCTTTCCCACCTCCTTCACAAAATCAATGCCGTTACTACTCCTTAAACAAATCCTTCAGCGATTCAAAGCGAGGGTCAATCCGCTCGTTTTTGCATTCGCAGGTTCGCTCATTTAAGTTTTCTCCGCAGGTCTGACAGAGTCCCTTGCAATCCTTGCCGCACAGCGGCGCGAAAGGCATGAACACCAGAAGCGCTTCTTCCAGAAACGGCAACAGGTCCAGTCTGTCCGATTTCAATTCCACAAATTCTTCGTTTTCATCCGTATTGCCGTCAGCTTCCTCATTGGAAGGAGGCTTGAACTGTTCGAAGAAGGGAATGACCGTATGTTCCTTAGTCGGTTCAAGACAACGTGAGCATGCAAGCTCCAAATCGATGGTTAATGTACCTTCGACTGTTACGAATCCTTCATGACCAGCAACCTCAAGCGACACATGGAGCGGACCAGCCGCAATTACATCCGCCCGTCCCTTGAACAATTCGCTCACATCGAGCACTTCTTGTACGGTTGCCTTCAGGCTTCTGGACATCATCTCTTGCATATGAAACTGCATATCATCACTCCAAACAAACAAAGATTATTATAGCGATTCAAACGATCTTTTGTCAACAATTTCACTTTGCAATTCATATTGGACATCTTCCGCTGTGTTGCGGCATCCTCTCTATGCTATAGTGAAATCACCTATAAATCAAGAAGATGGGAGAGATGTCTATTCCATGCGCGCTGTAGGCTTGATCGTAGAATACAATCCGTTTCATAACGGACATCTTTATCATTTGCTCGAATCAGTCAAATTAACAGAGGCCGAGGCCGTTGTCGCCGTCATGAGCGGCAACTTCCTGCAGCGCGGCGAACCTGCGATGTGGGACAAGTGGACACGGACCCGCATGGCGCTGCACGGAGGCTGCGATCTAGTCATTGAGCTGCCTGTCGCCTATGCGACGCATGCTGCTGAATGGTTCGCTTACGGCGCTGTATCGCTGCTGGAGGCAACAGGCGTCGTTGACGCCTTCTGCTTCGGAACGGAGAGCGGCGAGCTTGCTCCGCTGCTGCACGCGGCGGAGATCGCAGCGGATGAGCCGCCGCGCTTTCAGACACTGCTCAGAAGCCGTCTGGATACAGGAACGAGTTATCCTGTCGCCTACAGCGGCGCCCTTCAGGCGTATTTGGCCGAGCAGGGCTACGCGGACGCTGCTTCATTTTCCTTTGATACGCCGAACCATACGCTCGGCCTGCACTATCTTATCGCTTTGAAGCGAATTAAAGGCGCAATGAAGCCGTACACGATCGCCCGCGAAAAAGCGCAGTACCACCAAGAGTCGATCACCGACGGCTCCATTGCCAGCGCGACGGCTATCCGAAAGCTGCTGCTGGATAGCGAATCGCTGGAGGCTGCCTCGCCATTTGTACCGGTGTCGACTTACTGGAACATTCAGTCCAGTGCCTCAGGGGGCGTCGCCCCTGTGAGCTGGGAGCGCTATATGCCTGCGTTGATGCACAAGCTGGTAACGAGTGACGCTGCATCGCTTGCGTCTTACCGTGATGTTAGCGAGGGATTGGAGCATCGCATGCTGAATGCGCTGCCTGAGCTTGGCGAAGCAAGCTTCGCGGAGCTGTTGTCGCTGCTCAAGACGAAGCGATATACCCGTACCCGGCTGCAGCGTGCGCTACTGTCCATTTTGCTCGGACATGCCAAAGCTGACTTCACACCGGACAAGCTGGGCAGCGGAGTAGAATATATTCGCGTTCTGGGCTTCACTGAGAAGGGCCGAACGCTGCTGAAGCGGATGCGCGAGACATCCTCTCTGCCCATCCTGCTCAGCGCGGCAAGGCCTCCTGAGCCCTGCCGCTACCTCAACCTCGACGTCAGGGCCAGCAACGCCTACATGCTCGGTACAGGCGGCAGCGAGCTGTCAGCATCGCTGTTCCGTGACTACCGCGAAAAGCCCGTCATGATCTGACGGGCTTTTCGTTTGGATGCGTTGGCTGGGTTACGCGATGGATGAAACGCCGCCAGACACTTTTACGTCGGTGTCGACGACCTAACACGCTCGTGTAGACTCCCCAAGACACATTTAAATCGGTGTCGCCGATCTTAGTACGCTCGTGTGAACTCGTCAGGCACATTAAAGTCGGTCTCACCGACCTGTTTCGCTCGTATGAACGCTTCACACACCGCCAAAGCTCCGCACATACGCTGATCTAAGTCACATCGGTGCTAAACTCACAGTTCACTTCACCGCATTACCACAAATATAAATGAGTCCAAAAACTCACACATTAATACGATTTGATGCAAATGCAGCTATGGCGTCCAGCGCATCCTGAAGCGTGTCTACACCAACGATTTTCATATCCGTCTTAATGGATTTCGATTTGCTGAGCGCATCCCTTTCATTCGCCTTAGGGACCAGGAATAGCTCTGCGCCCTCTCCGGAGGTGGATACCACCTTCTGCTTGATGCCGCCTATCGCGCCGACTTTTCCATCCGGGCTGATTGTTCCAGTGGCAGCAATCCGAGCTCCCTGCGTCAGATCGCCTTCCGTCAGCAAGTCGATAGCGCCAAGCGTAAAGACTAGTCCAGCGGAAGGCCCGCCGATCTCGCCTGCGGATATGGACAGTCTCTGCTTCTGATGTGTCGCTTCAACCGTCCGCAGCTCGACAAAGCTCTTCGCGCCCAGCAGGAGCGCCAATCGCTTCTCATCCGATTGAGCTGCGCTATCCGCATAGGAAACCGATGGCTCCAGCTCGATCATCATCTGCTTGCCGCCCCGCTCGATCTCGATCATGACCGAATGGGATGTGCCGTCCGCTTTCCCTTCCAGCGCTTTGATCACTTGATCTGCGGCACTTTCGACGCTTTGGAATGCTTCCCCGCCATCTAACCGCAGCAGCTTATCTCCCGCGCGCAGCCTTCCAACCGGCTGTTCGGCAATTCGGATAATATCTGTAATCACTATTGCTTCCGTTTTCACTTCGTAAGGAACACTCAAATACCGGTAAGCGGCCTCGACCGCATCGTATTGCGAGCCCTCCATAATAACCGTCAAACGTTCTGCGTACTGTTCCTTTGTGTAATTGCCAAATACGGAGCTTTTCTGATAGACATCCCGGTCCCGATTGACCGTCGCCTTCAGCACACCCCACAGATTAGGTTCAATCAGCTTGACCGCCGTCAGCAAAAACTGCCCTCCATCCGCCGAAGCGCCGGATTCCAATGCAATCATCGGCTCCACCGGCACAGCTATGCCAGGTTCGTATACCAGATAAGGTGTGGGAGCATATAGAAGCCCCCACATGACAAACGCAGTAATCGCCGCCGTCAATAAGATGCGCCGCACGGCAGTTAGTCCTCTACGCATAGGCTTCCTCCCATCGATGCAAGCTTTTCGATTCATGGTCTATCTTCATTTCGTACAACGTAAGAATAAACGTAAATGGTTTGTCCCAAAAGGAGTTGATCGGCATGCCCAAAACCATTGTTCTAGCCGTCTTGTCCATCCTGCTGGTCGGCTCCATCATTGTGCGGCCCGACGCCTCGTTCCAGGCTTCGCTGCAAGGCCTTACCGTATGGTGGAATATCGTATTCCCGGGACTGCTCCCGTTTCTCGTCTTATATGAAATCATGCTGGCCTTTGGCCTGGCCCATGCCATCGGAACGATGCTGCAGCCGCTCATGCAGCGGGCGCTCGGCTTGCCCGGCGAAGCGGCGCTAGCCCTCGTATTCGGCTGGGCAGGCGGCTATCCAGCAGGCTCGGAGGCCGTCGCTTCCTTACGCAAGCGAGAGCTGCTCAACCGGGCACAAGGACAGCGCCTGCTATCCTTCGCCCATATGCCGAACCCGCTCTTTATGCTTGTGGTAATCGGAGCGGGCTTCCTTCATAAACCGATTGCGGGCATGATGATAGCAGCAGCCGTCTGGGTATCCGCCCTGTGGCTGCTGCTAATGACTTCGATATTCCGCCAGCGGAAGCAAGCACCAGCAGCCCAGGATCAAGTCCGTTCTTCAGGCTGGCTGTCGACATTCGCGCACGGCCTTCAATCCGGCCGTGAACAAGACGGCCGAAGCTTCGGCAAAGTACTCGGCGATGCCGTCTCAGGCAGCGTGCAAAAGCTGATGGTAGTAGGCGGGTTTATGATATTCGCCGCCGTATTAGCGAAGCTGGTGGAGCCTCTGCTCGCACCGCTGCAGAAACAAGGCTTCTCCTTCATCGGCGCCGCCTTCTTCGAGAGCCATCTGGGATCGTATGCCGCGGCGATCTGGAATGCGCCGGGCGGCAGCGCTGCTTTCGGCTGCGCCGTCATCGCAGCCATATTGGCATGGAGCGGGCTGGCCGGAATCCTGCAGACCGGCTATGCCATTGCCGGCACCGATCTGAGATTGCTTCCTTTCGTCATCCATCGCCTGAACCATGCGCTGCATGCATTTCTGCTAACCCTATTGCTATGGCGTCCACTAAGCTGGCTCGCTGGCAAGCTTGCCCCGGAAGGCGGGTTTCCGGTTATGGTATCCGGCCGCTATTATACGTCCGCAGCAGATGTCAGCATGCCGATGAACACCATGACGGCAAGCGATTTGCCTGTCCTATGGCTGTACTCGATCGGATCGGCAGCCATTCTATTGACTGTAATGCTCATTCTATATGCCTTTATGCCGGGAAAATCCAAGCCAATTCGCATCCATCGCTAACAGTCCGAATGAGAGAGCTTCTCGGTCCTAAACGCTTAATAGAATGCAATCAGGAGCGGGCTTCGTATTTCTCCTTAAGACGCGCCTCTACGACAGGCGGCACCAATTCCTTCACTTCGCCTTTAAATTGGGCGATTTCTTTTACGATACTGGAGCTGAGATAGGAATATTTGGGATTCGTCATCATAAACATCGTGTCGATCTCACCATCAAGCAGATGGTTCGTTGAAGCTAGCTGAAGCTCATATTCGAAATCGGTTACCGAGCGAATGCCGCGAATAATGACATCCGCCTCTTTGCTGCGCATGAATCGCACCAATAAGTCACGGAAGCTGTCAATTTCCACATTCGGCAAATCTTTGGTTACCTCTCGAAGCAGCTCCTTGCGCTCTGCGACACTAAAGAGCGGGTTTTTGCTCGTGTTGTTCAAGACTGCGACGATCAGACGATCGAATTGTTTTGCCGAGCGCTGAATGATGTCCAGATGGCCATAGGTAACGGGATCAAAGCTGCCCGGGTATACGGCGATGCGTTCCTTCTTCAGGGGTTGTCCTGCTGCTTTCTTCTCATTCGTTGACATCCGATTCGCTCCTATTCGTATCTTCCGTAGTACCTTCTATGTATCGATATATGGTAACGGCTGTATCGCCATATTTTGCGGTTCTGATTTGATGGAACCCTGGTATGTCATCCGAATACATAGCGGAGGCGTCATGCTCTATGATAATGGTTGCATCCGGTGCCAGCATGCCCTTAGCGGCCAGCTCGCCCATCATTTCATTCATCTCCGTCATCCGGTAAGGCGGATCCAGAAACACGAGTGTAAAGCTGATATCCCGCTTTGCCAACGCTTTCAAGGCGCGATCGGCATCATTGCGGTAAATTTCAGAAGCGTTCTCCGCTCCCGCTGTTCGCACATTGTGACGGATTATATCCACACTTATCTTTTCCTTATCGACAAATATTACTTTCTCCGCGCCCCGGCTCCATGCCTCAAGGCCAAGTCCGCCCGTTCCTGCGAACAAATCAAGCGCGATACCTCCGTCGAAGTAAGGACCGATCATACTGAAGATCGCTTCCTTTACCTTATCCGTTGTAGGCCTTGTATTCATGCCCGGCACGGCCTTCAGCGCGCGCCCTTTCGCCGCGCCTGCGATGATTCTCACTGCTTTTTGCCCCTTTCGCAATCGTTCCCGCCTATCGTACCATACATTCCCACGGAGAATAAAGATGAATGCATGAATCGGCTGGCATCGGATTTATCCTTTTTTCCGCCACCCAACCACTCCAGCCCGCAGCGCCATAGTATACAGAAAAGGAGGAAGCTTATGCCTAATTACCGCATTATTGTAGACTTGTCCGACCGGCAGCTGTACCTGCTGGACCAAGATATTGTCGTTCGCGCTTACCCTGTGGGCATCGGGAGAATGGTGACCCAGACCCCTACGGGAGAGTTCACGATCATTAACAAGCAGCCGAATCCGGGAGGTCCCTTCGGCGCCTTCTGGATGGGCCTCTCCAAGCCGTCATACGGCATACACGGCACCAATGATCCCTCTTCGATCGGGGGATTAGTCTCGCACGGCTGCATCCGAATGTATAATCAGGACGTCCTGCAGCTGCAATCGCTGGTGCCAGTCGGTACCCGAGTGACAATCCGGCCTTAGTGCGCAAAGAGCGCTATTGGAGGGTTATCCTCGAATAGCGCTCTTTTGGGGTTATTCCACTCGCATCAATATCAGCACATCCGGGTTCAATCAGCTCGGCTCGACTCTGCCCATCGCCTTGAATGCGTCCAGAACGTTTTGCAGCGCCTTCTTCTCTGCCGCTGTATCCGTTATCCCGTTGAATCTCACCATAGGACGGGGAGACGGTGTATGTTTCGTCATCCGCTTTAATCGTATAGCTGTCCATAAATACCCAATCATCGCCGGTATATCGAATCGCAAGACGGAGCCATGGAGAAGAGCCTTCCTGAGTGCCGAAATAAATATGAAAGGAGTTGGAATTTACATATTTTGCAGACGTTTTATCCGTATAGAACTAAACGCTGCTCTTTCTTTTCACGAAACCAATAGGCACGCTTGATAGTATGTAGTAGACTGACTATTTAGGGATTCACCTACTTCCGAAAGGGGCATCACGATGAACGATTATATCTACATTTGCCCTGCGTGCAGGACTCATAACGATCAATCAATAAACAATTGTGTTAGATGCGGGCATTCGATGCTAAGCACAACCTATCCGCCAATCATTGTAAGAAAGAAATCTTCTGCAGCAAAAATTATTGGGATAGTCGCTATTTGTTTTGGCGGCATCGTTATTTTTGGAACTCTCCTAGTTGTAGTATTCCTCTCCACTAAATAGTACAAGCGAGAATACGCGCGCTGCTATAAGTCAAAGGGGGAGGAAATCACCCATAAAAAATTGTTGGTACGGGAATAATCCCGTTCCCGTTCCCGTTCCCGTTCCTATATGCAAGGAGCATGAATGGACAGTTGATGCAGCAGCCGCTGGATTTAATGATATTCGAGGTTAATTGGGGCTCGTTTTGAAATTTTGGTCGGCAATTGGTCATCAACTTCTTATGACCATAAACTTCCACCACCCAAATCCCTTGATACTTAAGCATTCCTACAAAAATAATCGAGGCCCCCTTTCGGGGGCCTCTTTCATGGGAGAGGAGAAACCGGACGAAGAACTTATGGGGAAACGTAAGTCTTCTCCGCGGTTGTCTACGGCATCTTCCGACGCCGATGATTTTATCTTGTCCGGTTTCACCACGAATATACATCGCAGGCAAAAATAATATGGTGGCCGGAATGGGAATGCTGAAAGTAATTATTCAATAAAGCAGCTTGCATGCACTGATTGTGTCCCCAAAAAATCGATGGAGGTTATCTGCTCATGCATACCGTATGGAAAGGCGCTATCAGCTTTGGTCTCGTCCACGTACCCATCAAAATGTTCACCGCTACCGAGGATAAGGATGTGCGGTTCCGCAGCATCCACAAGGAATGCGGCACGCCGATCTCCCAGAAGCGCGTCTGTGCCCACTGCGACCGGGAAATTGAAAATGATGAAATCGCAAAAGGCTTTGAATACGAGCGAGGCAAGTTCGTCCTGTTCAGTGAAGAAGAGCTGGATGCCCTTCGGCCGGAGTCAGCTCGAACGATTCAAATCCTGGATTTCGTCAATCTGACCGATATCGATCCCATCTATTTCGAAAAAGCCTACTACCTGTCCCCCGATATGTCAGGCTCCGGCGCTTACGGCTTACTGCTTGAAGCTATCCGGCAAACAGGGAAAATCGGCATCGCCAAAATTTCCATCCGCAGCAAAAGCCGGCTTGCGGCCATACGCGTCGTAGACAATTGCTTATGCCTGGAGACCATGCACTTCCCGGATGAGATCCGCTCCATTTCCCAAGTGCCTAACTTGCCGGAGCAGGTGTCCGTCAACGATAAGGAACTGGAGATTGCCAAGCTGCTCATTGATCAGCTCTCTGCTGCGTTCGACCCGGAGAAATATACGGATGACTACCGCAACTCCCTGCTGCAGGCGATCGAATCCAAAGTGGCTGGTGAAGGCGTCGATATTGTTGCTGCGCCAGCTACCGACTCCACAAAGGTTATCGATCTGATGGCTGCGCTCCAGGCCAGTCTCGACGCAGCCAATATCCCGACAGATACCGGCAAAACCGGCGCAAAACGCAAGCCCGCTGCCACCAAAGAGAAGAAGCCTAAGAAAACGACCAAAGGCACTGCTTCATGACGGCTCCAACCAGCAGAATGCCACTGCCGTCTGTTCCGATGTCCCCGATTCTGGCGCCGGATATTCCGGAAGGACCGGAGTGGTGCTACCAAATCAAGTGGGACGGAGTCCGTACAATCATCAGACTGGACGGAACAGGCGGCGTGGAGCTGTTCTCCAAGCGGATGGAGCGTCGGAACAAGACCTTCCCGGAAATAGTCGAGCATCTGGCAACCTTGCGGGTCGGACCATGTGTAGCGGATGGGGAAATTGTCTATTTTGACGGCGTAAGGCCGAATTTTCAAAGAGGACGGCTAGGGATTCGCAATGGCAATGGACGGGACGAGCTGCTTCTCGTCCTGTTCGACTTGCTGCATGACGGGGACGAGGATTTGCGCCCGCTTCCGTTCCGCGAACGATTTGCGAGGCTGGCCTCGAAATTCCCGGAGAAGACGCCGCGGTTGATGGTATCGGATTTATTTGACGATGGACATGCCTTATGGGAGTGGCTCTATGAACGTGGCTGGGAAGGTCTTGTCTCCAAGCGGCTCGACAGCCCTTATACGGAAGGAAAGCATCATCAGTCGTGGTACAAGAAACGCAAGGAGCTGTTCCTTCAAGCCGAGGTGGTCGGCATCAAATTAAGGGAGGGACAAGTGTCCAGTCTTGTGCTACGATATGAAGGGCAATATGTCGGACATGTATCGGGGCTGGATTATGCGTCGAAACGCATACTGGAGCAGTTCATGCGGGACTATCCCGGCGAATGCCCTTTTCCGGTACTGACGCCCGGCATGAAAAAAGCCGAAGTAGCCTGGCTAAGCGTCCCCTTCCCCTGCCGCGTCTCCGCGCTTGAATTTACAGACAGCGGCTTGCTCCGCCAGCCGAAGCTGATTCGATTTGGCGTGGGTGAAGCTTGATTGGAAATCGGAAGCATTGGACTTACATAGCGCCTAAGGATCAGCTAGATATATGCAGGAGGTAATAGAGCATGAACAAAAAAGCATTAGTAGCCGCAGCACTTGCCATGGCGTTATTAGCGGGCTGCAGTCAAAACTCATCTAATCCGTCTCCCTCGCCAAACGGACAAACGGAAGGTTCTACCAAGCCGGAGCCGACCAAAAAGCCGAAAAAGGAATGGGTTGAAGCCCAGAAGCTGGCTCTCGATCACGTCAATATCTACTTGAATGGCAGCGATGTAACAAAGAAGCAAAAATATGTGGAAGAAAGCGTCAATCCGGAAGTAGCATCGCTCTTTCTGTTAGGTGCAGCGTCTATTCGTAAGGAAGAAGAGAAATTTATAAACCCAACCGTTGCCGAAACGGTGGATTTCACAGGCGAGAACGGGGCTAAAGGAACGCTGACGTTAATCAAGGCGGATAACAATCGTGAAATCATCGTTCTCGTTATGGATTCCAAAGTAACCTTCGCCTTCTTCAACGAAAACAACAGCGGCGAGATGCAAGAAACGTATGAGAAAATGAGAGCACACTTCAAGAGCTAATAAGAAACCCGCTGATCTGGACAGATCAGCGGGTTTTTGTATATTAAATCTTATCGAAAACCAAACCATGATTTTTTACATACGTTTTTGCGTTGAATTTGCAGAAACTCGTTGATTCTCTCTCGGTCCAGCTTCTGGAACAATTCCTCTGCACCATGCTTAAGCTTAAAATCCATCTCCTCTTTGTAAATAGGCAGCAAAGAGAAAAAGTGCACTTCCTTCTCCTCGGACATCTGGAGCGTAAAAAATCCATTCGGATCTTCCGCTATTGTTGGCAGGGAAAGCAACATGCCCGACAGCTTCGTATTCGGAGCAAAGGGCTCGGCCGGATCACCGTTCGGAATGGAATGGCCTGCGTATAACCAGCTATTATAGTCATGTGGCAATCTGGCCAACGTCTTCAACCAGCGAATCGGCCAATAGTTCTCCTCTTTTTGCATAGCTTCTTCCGTCAGCGGCCAATTAGAAGGCAGACATAGCAGCAACTCCGCGAAGCGGAATTGCTCTGCTCCTGGAGGTACCGTCATGGACAACGCGCTCATACCGCATGTGACTAGTGTATAATAATTTCTCTCTTGCGTTGGCGGTACACGAAGCACATCGATATGCATCTTATCGGATACGATTTCATGAAAGACAAAGTCAACTTCACCGATATGCTTTTCGACATGGGCAGTTATCTTCTCAATCGTTTCTTCATCGCCATAAGCAGGTTGAAAAGAGTCGTCCCTCTCCTTTTGCCTGTGTATAGGCTGGCCTGATGCCGAATATTCCGTTTGGCTCATTTTAGCAGCGCTCTTCTTTTGAATTATGTCTCCTTTAACATCATTCCACCCACACCTTCACTTTTCCTGTCTGCATTCGACTTTATTTGTCATAAATCGCCAATGAACCAGCCTTGCGTTCACGAATCGTCTCCGCTAACTGGTTGAAGCTGATGCCGTATTGTCTGGCGATATCCATGGCAAAGCTCTTTCCCTGCGGGCGGCACGGACGAACTTTATAGGAGCGGTTCGATAACGTGCCGCCATGATCTGTGGCTTCTTTCATACCCGCAACCATGCTGATCAGCTTGCTGCTTCCTTCAACCTCTTCATTAATGCGGTCGATGCTCTCAGCCAGTTCGTGAAGATGCGTAGCCACTACCGCCCTAACCCCTAACAGCTTGAGCGCGCTGACGATGTCTTTCATCAAATAGAAGCTTTCCCCCGGACTTGTTGACGAAAAAGCTTCATTCAGCAGCACCATGCTATTCGAGGTAGCCGCGCCAAAAATCTCGCCAATCCGCTTCGACTCTACCCCTAAACGGCCCGTTTCCAGCGCTGCTTGTTCTTCAACGTTGAAATAGACATGCAGTGCATCCACAGGGCTGATTTCCGCCCGGCTGCATGGGACATAGAGCCCGCATTGCATAAGCACCTGCGTTAATCCGATAGCCTGCGCATAGGTCGTTTTGCCGCCTGAATTGGGACCCGTCAAGATAAAGATGCGACCCTCTTCATCAAAACAGACATCATTGGACACGATGCGGTCATTCAGACTGCCCTCGTCAATCTTGTAGGACATTCGCAAAGCCAGATTCACATTGTAGTTGTCGTACAAACGGCCCTCCTTCTGCCCCATCGGAAGAATGGCCGGTCTGCACATGGGCAATCCAAGGCCGCGCATCCGCTGAATGAATTTGACGGCGCCGATATAAAAAGCGAATTCCGCTTCCAAGCCCAATATCCACTTGCAGCGAATATGCAAATACTGATCGATGATGGGATAAACAGGCTTCAGCACATTTTTGAGCAGCTTCTTCAAATCCCGGAACAACACTCTGCGCAAAGAAGCTTCTTCCTCCGCCGCGATGCTGACCTGGATCTTTTCCGTGTTATGGACGATCGATTCGATGACGTCAGGGTCCTTATACAGCTCCGATATCCCTTGATATTCATTGCCCCCCGCGAATAGTTTGCCAAATAAGGATTCCCCCGTGAAACGCCTGTCATTAATGGATACCAATGTGGCCTGCACAGGATTAAGCTGCGCATCCAGATTAATGCCGATCGTTACGCTTGCGATGGAGTCGAGCCCATGCTGTAATTTGGGAAGTTGGATCGCCAGGTTTTTGTAATCTGCACTATCGAAGATACGCAAGATTCGGTCCCGCAAACGGCGTAAGCCTGCAGATTTTAACGACTCCTGGCCTGCAAAAGCCCTCTGCATTTGAGCAATAAAATCAACATAAATCGTTAATTCTCTCAGACGGGAGACCGTCTGCAACAGCCCGCTGTCGTGAGAGTGGCTTTTGCCGGTTGCAAACCTCATCTCATCTATGATCGTATTACTCTTTTCCACGTGGCTGAGCAGCTCGGGATGATCAATGAAATCATCTATTATGTCCAGCCTGTATGCAATTACGCTGGGATCGTGAGTGAATTGCTGTATGATGCTTCTCATGTTTTGATCATATTTCCGCTCTCCGGCTATCGCATGAATAAGAGGCATACATTCAAGTTCTTGAAGTTCCTGTTCAGAGAGACGTGCTGCCGATTCATATGTTCCTGATGGATATAATAGATGGATAGATTCCGAGGAAGAGACTGCCACGTTGTTCATCCTTTCATATACAAGATCATTAAACGCGATGCTAGCAACTGGAAGTTTTCTTCCTTCTATCATATCCATCTCTATTTGTTTTGTGAAATATGGAATTTGTATCCACTTATTCTTTAGGTATAAATGAAATAGTTACCAAATGTATCTATCAATATTAATATTCAAGTATTCACAGTAACTGGTATATCACATACATTCGTAATCCTGAAGGGAGGTCGTCGTTACTATGACAGAACCAATAAATTCTGCCAAATTGTAGTATGTCTCAACAGTCCTTTAGGCTCGGACTATCAATACTTTACTCCTAAAAATGCACATCTGCTGGATGGCGGAAAGCATCTTCCTACTCCTACTGCAAATCTCTATGGATGACGTTCGAGTATTCGCCAAGGGACTTAACGGATTGATTGCCGTTACAGATACGATTGTATATATTGTTCTCGGCACCTCGCTTGAGAGAAAGATCATAAATTCTTATTCTATTCCAAGTTTAATAGCATTGAGTTGAAAAAAACAACTTGCTTACAAATGGATATATATTAATCGTATCTAGCGGTAGTCCTGATAAAACGAGCAGATACGCAACTGTTTTTGATTATGAGCGAGATGGAAATACGATTACAAGACTACGACAAATTTCTTAAAGTTGAGCAGCTGATTATAAGCTGCGTGACCACTCTGCTGCCATATTCGAAACGACCATCTTGTCTGTACATGATGACGATGCTTTTATTAAACTTGAAAAATAAGCAAAGCTTAGAGAACAATATATTATTACAGAAGAAGAGTTTAATGCCAAGAAGGCAGAGTTTTGGTGCGGATTCTATAAGTTGTGTATCGGTAATTACGAGGAGGAAGCGGGGGAACGCATGCGATTCCTGATCAAGTCATCGGAAAGTTTACATATATTAGACAAAGGAATCAAACTGAATTCACCAAATATCTGATTGATGTAAACTCAGTTGGATCTTAGAAACATGAACGGAACTAAACGATTTAGAAGACTGTAATCATTATTAACTATTAATTGCTCTAACCCATTTGAAAACTTATTGAGTGTAGTCAGACTGTAATATCTGTGGCAAGAAGGTTATAGCCATCATTCGATAATTGTACAGTGAAAGTAATAATTCTATCTATCTCCATTTCTTCTGCCTCTATTTGTTCTCCATCATGATTATGAATTCTTGTCTGTTTTGTAAGATGAATGTGCTTAAATTCTCCATTTTGTACGAATTGACTATTATATTTTTGAAATTCGACTTCTGAGGGATCAAAGTCTTGTACTTGAATTGTGTATACAATTGGAATACCATCGATTAAATCTCCTTTATGCGAGACAACGCTAATCAATTTAGCAGTAAAAGTATATGATGGGTTTTGGATAGTTTGTTTTCCGGAACAACCAATATTCATTAAGAATATCAACCCTATTGCGATAAATTTCAATATTTTCATATTAGCCCCTCCGAAAGATGACAAAACCAGATAGAATGGGTATACCCACTCTACTGGTTTTGTTTTAATAGTTAAATTAATGTGGTACATACCAATTTTGTCCATTATTATTAATGTCGTAGTGATGAAATTAATTTTCTTTTTACACTCCTTTTTCCTTCGATTAAGATTGCTGTTCTGTTATAAATTATATCCAGACTCAAAAAAGGAACCCAGTTGCTTTATACCTATTTGTTGGAAAAAAAGAGTTTATTTGTTTATTTTGTTTGCGACTTGGTCTTCCCTTAATACAATCCCGCTATTTATATAACGCCTCCATTCATCACTTAGTTGTTAGTTAAATAGAGATGAATTAGTTGTAGGTCACATTCCCATGACATTTTCCTTTTACCTTCAACCTGAATGCCATGCTACAAAAACCTTTGATTCTTCTATAGAAAAGGTAAAGGTGAGAGCTTGACATGAAACGACTCGTTCACCAGCATACTCTTTACATTTCGCAGCCACACTTGTTGCATTGCAACCATAATCTTTTGTAGTCGTATAGGTTCGTAATTATGATACTCATCTTGAGATGGAGGAATCTTATGACAAATCCCGCCTTTAACTGGAAAGTTGAATTCAAAAAAGCGCTCATTCCCGCAATAATCGCCGCTCTCCTCAGCTTCTCCTTCTGGGCCATTCAAAACACTTTGCAAACCAACGAAAAAGAAAGGGATTACAAGATCAAATTATTCGAAGCACAGGTCTCCTTATTGCAAGATTATCGTGCAGCTGTTATCGATAGGCTTGAGCTCAAAATATTAGAAAATGAGAGAATGGGGAGTTACGGACAATCTTCAACAGACTACTTCGCGCTGCAAGATGAACTGAAATCGTTATCTCCTGCCCTGTATGAAAAAGCGGCAAGATTAGATGACATTCAAAACCGTTTATTAAGTAACTTTATCCTGATGGAGAACTTAATGAATGCCAAGTCTAGTGAAGCCATCCAAAACTTCAAACGGGACGTGATGCACTTAACCTTCTCCGATCATCTTGCTATTTATGAAGCTTACAAGCTGGCTAATAACCCTAGTTACATCCCGGGCGAACAAAAGATCGACTATCATATTCAAGAGATCAAACAAGCGATAGCCGATCATTACAATTCGCATCTGGAGAAGCTGTTGAAGACGACTTCTTCGGATATTTTTTGAAACGCTAATCAAATCAATCAACGAACTGATGGAATTATGGTCGCATCCATTCTTTCATACCTTGCATATCGTCCAACCTTTCGTACATATAGTGGGGCGAGGAATGATATGGAAAGGAGCGCCCCCTATGAATGCAAGCGATCAGTTCCGAACGTACCGGCCGTTTATCGGGCCGTTCGACCCTTGCCCGCCCATCACCGAAAAAAGCTACAATGTGCCGCCGCAGCTGTTCATCCCATTCCAGCCTCCCAATCTGCCGCAATTCTCCCCTTACGAAGCCTTGAAGTATGGAACGCTTTGGCCAGCCCTGTACGCTCCCTATCCGGACCCATCACGCAAGGAAGCAGGTGGTGATTGATGTCTCACGTGCTCGATGAAGCCTACTACAAGCAGCTTCACGACTTGCAGGCCGTGGATTTTGTATTAGTGGAATTGAACCTGTATCTGGACACCCATCCGGGTGACGAAGCTGCGATTGCTCAATTTAATCAGTTTGCCGAGCTTCGCAAGCGTATCGTTGAACAGTTTGAAGCGCAATACGGCCCGCTCATGAATTTCGGGTACAGCCTCTCCAAATCTCCTTGGCAATGGAAGGAAGCGCCTTGGCCTTGGCAAGTTTGAGCCTTACAGGTCAACCCTGAAGTTTATTGCTTTAGCCAAAAAGTTGGGGAAAGCGGGGTATGTGCGTCAATGTGGGTATACGAGAAGAAGCTTCAATATCCGGTTAGAGTTAGCAAGTGCGATCCGTTAATGGCCAAATTTCTGCTAGAGCAGTACGGCGGCGCCGATGGGGAACTGGCGGCTGCATTGCGGTATTTGAATCAGCGTTACACCATCCCAGACAAAGTAGTCGGATTATTGACAGATATTGGAACGGAAGAATTTGCCCATCTTGAGATGATCGCGACCATGGTCTATAAGCTGACAAAGGACGCTACACCGGATCAAATGAGGGCAGTCGGTCTGGGAGATCACTACGCCAACCACGACAAAGCCTTGTTTTACCAAAATGCTGCCGGAGTGCCATGGACAGCTTCCTACATCCAGGCCAAGGGCGATCCCATCGCCGATCTGTATGAGGATATTGCCGCGGAGGAGAAGGCGAGAGCCACCTATCAGTGGCTCATTGACATGACGGATGATGTGGACCTGCAAGACAGCTTGAAATACCTTCGCGAGCGGGAGATCGTGCATTCCCTGCGTTTCCGCGAGGCGGTTGAAATACTTAAGGAAAAGCAGGATCAGCGGATTTATTTTTAATGTTTATTATCAAAATGAAATAACCCAGCCCTCTGGAACATTGCGGCTGGGTTATTTGCGTGGCAAGGATTTTTATAGAAAGGCAGCGTTCATCTTGTCCCTTTTCCAAGATTCCTCTGCTAGCTCAACGTTTCCGCTTGTTTGGCTGAATAGACGTCAACCTGCCGAGTTAGCGAGAATTATACCGCCTCATTTATTCAGAACACCTGACAGTACATACACTCAAAGCGGCGGCGTTACTCCTAACTGCGCCCATCCTTCCTTGGAAGGACCGTACACTGCAGGTATAGGCAGCTCCGCTTGACGCATGAGAACCGTAGCCTGGCCCCGATGATGAACAATGTGTTTGATCAATCCCATGAAGATCGTCGCGTTGGATTCGAGTCTTCCGAACGCATTTTGGACATGCTTCAACGAGTCGTCCGTCCACTGCTCTTGAAGGGCTTCGACTACGCGAGAGCTGACCGTATTGAACGTCTCCGCCATCTCCTTTGCGGACGGCACCTCGTCCGAATTAGATACTTTCTCCACCAAGACTCCGAATTCAGTTAAGTAATCCGGGATATTCGCAACAAAATGCCACGCAATTCTTCCCAGCGTACGTCCCCCAGGATATACCTGCTGCTGTAGCGCTTGATCGGTCAGCCCGTCCAGCACCTTTTGGGTTAATTCCGCCTCTCTATTCCATTCGACAATCAAATCCTGTACGGTAGCGTACATCTTCTCATCCCTTTCCTGAGGTTATTTTTCTCTTCAAGCGTTTGTCTCGTTTCTCCATATCCATAACCGCAATCCCTTAAGAAGCTAGACCCTGATCAAAATGTTTCGCAGGTATTCATCGTTAGGCTCTCTCTCCCTTCCATATAAATTTTGTCTAGCTCTAATTCATCTTAAACGTTAATAGTGACAGCTTTCGTCACTAATTATTTTTTTCAACCGCCGATAGGCAAATGACTGTGCTCCAGCGTCCGTTGCTGTTGTCCATACCAGCTGGCGAGAGCACCGGCAATCGTCATACGGATTGCACCAGATGCCATGCCGAATTGTAAACCGCATCGTTCGACCACTACGCCTCCAACGATCATTTAAGTTTCTATCTGCTTAGGGAAACTGAACGGAAACATGAACAAACGAAAACAAGCCGTCACATGATGTGGACAGCCTGTTTTTCTCGCAGCATAGCTTGTATATGCAACATATCTCATTTTCCCTGCTCCACTGCTATAAAAACAAATCCAGCCCGGAACCCAGCAGCCCTTTCTTGCGCGCTTCCAGCACATTCGGATCATACACATCGACCTTTCCGCATTGCAAGCAAGATACGAAGAAATAATGATGATGCTGGATATCCAGCAGCTTGCTGATGCCTGTACCCGTCATCGCCACCTCTTGGACGTTGCACTCCTCATGTCCGCACCGTGCGCATGTATAGTTATGGATCAATTGAGAGGCTATAGCCTCTTCCTCCAGCTCACCTTGCAGACCTTCATCTCCAACCGCCGAGCTTTCCTTTCCGCTTAAATGCTCCGGCAGCACCTCATGCTTGCATAACGGACATATGCTTCCGTCCAAGATGACTTGTTCGCCGCACCACGGGCAATTGACTTCCTCCATCCGCAGCCCTCCCATTGATTGGTTTAATTTCCTCAACAGTGATAGCCCTTACATAGTATTAACTGTATTCGCCGAACTCTTCTGTAATCCTTTATTCTATGATTTTCCCGCATGCTTCTCCCGCCGCATCGATTTTCCTATGAGCAAAAAATTCCCGCATGCGCCTAGCATGCGGGCAGATAGCCGACGATACGTAATCGTCGTGCCGGGAGATCTCTTTCATGCCTATTAAGAATTCCGTTACCATAGGATCGCTTCAGCAGATGGATCAGACCGCCTTAAGGCTGCGGGTCCTGATCGCTGACTCGGCGCAGCTCGTTCGCCAGCCGATTGAACTCCCTGCGGGCTTCCGGCACTTTCGTGGACATATAGGCTGCGCTCAAAAACAGAATAATGGCGTTCGCATCCTCCGGTTTCAGCATCGGCTCTTCCACCTCCCCGCCGTCGTCCTTCAGCTTGGCGTCGACGCTTGCGACGAATGCTCTCCAGCCGCTCCAATCGCCCTCATCATTCATGAGGCGGGGACAGTTTTTGCCGCTCCAGTCGTAATGCCTTCGCAGACGATTCGTTCCCCAGCTTCGCTCCTTGAGCATAGACGCAACAAGGGTCGCCGCATTATCCAGCGTTTGGGCGTAATTCCCGCTTTCCGTAATTTCGATGCCGATCGAAGTCCGGTTGCCGCTGCCTGAGCTGCTGCCGTCACCTGCATGCCACGCCACTTCCTGCAGCGGGAGACATTCGATAGCTTCTTTCTCGTCGATGACGATATGAAAAGAAGCGGTTACTGTATTGGATGGATTCGTCAGCCAATTTCTTTCGTTCCGTGCCGTGCTGGTTGGGTTTGCCGTGTTGTGTATCGTGATGGTCGTAGCATTCAATGCGTAACCGGGCCGCCTGTTATGCGGCGTCGACTTCGGAATATGATCTACCACATACGCGTACATTCCGACTGCTCCCCTCATAAGCTTGTTGTTCTATTATATTACCTAATATATTCTTCAGAAGGGCGAGCGGAAGGGCTATTCGAACAAAACCGCCCTTGCCCGGTCGTCCCAGGTCACCGCAAATCCTAACACGCCCGCCATATCCCTTACCTTCACATATCCGGTAGACGAAGACAGCACCGACTCCAACTCAAGGCCGTTGACGGTCACCTGAGTGCCGGTCCAGCCTATCTTTGCTCCCAACGCCTCGCCAATCCGCCTTGCCGGTATCCAGGTCGTGCCTCCTTGCAAATACCCGCTTCCCAACACTTGGCCTTGATAAAGGATAGGCACAATAGAAGCCGCTTCAAATCCCTTCGGCAATGGGACCGGCTTTGCCATCTCATCATAACGGAGCAATCCATACTGGCGAATAATCGCCATCAGCTTCGACGGGTAGGCAGGGTCCGTCGCATAGCCGCAGGCCAGCAGCATCTGAGCCTGTCGCTCCGGTGTTGCGGCATGGCGCACTCTATCGTATCTGGATGTATTCAGCAGCAGGTCCAAGTCTTTGTAGAAATGATAGATGCTCTTGTAAGCTCGGAATGCCGCCTTCGATACGACGGAACGCCCGTCTACATACTCCCACGTTCCCTTCACGACAGCTTCACCTTGCCAATAGGCATTCGTCCGCCCGCTGCCGACTTTAATACCGCCCAGATTGTTCCATGCATGAATATCCCCCCCCGATTCCAGCAAGCTTTGAGCCAGTCTTACCGACGGGAACATCGAAGAGCCTTCCTGATGAACGAACATGACGGCCGGTGCGATGGCCGCAAAAAATTGATCTCTTGTAAGCATTGCCATGCTTGTCACTCCTTTACGCCGCGTCACATGCGCACGATCTCCTCTTTACGTTGTATGCGACAGCTTGGCATAAGGAAACGGCCCTTTGTCCGCCATGGACAAAGGGCCGTTCTTCAATCGTTTATGCTATTCCGTAAAACTCCTTCGTGTTGCGGAGCAATATTGCCTCAGCTTCTTCTAACGCCAAGCCCTTGATGCGGGCAATGTCAGCTGCGGCATATCGTGCCATTCCCGGTATGGTCCTGCGCCCGCTGTATGGTCCTTCGAACGGCCACGGACCGTCCGTCTCTGCCATTAATTGCCCCATTGGATAGCGCTCTACCAGATCAATGATCTCTGATTCGTATGCCACATCAGGCGTGATCGAAACGTAGTAGCCACATTCGATCATGCGGGCAATCGTCTCCGCACTCCCTTTGAACCAGTGAAAATGTGCTTTCCGTACCCTGTGGCGTTGCAGGATATCACAAGCCTTGTCCGCATCCTCATAGACGGCATGCAGCACAATGGGCCGGTCAAGCTCGGCAGCCAGCTTCACGAACGATTCCAGCCACTCCAGATAAGGCGTCTCGTCGAAGCTCTCGCCCGCAGCTTCCCTCTCGGTGCGCATATAATAGGGCAAGCCCACTTCCCCGATAGCGAACGCTTCGCCTCGCTCATGTCGGGCACGTATCCACTCCAATAACCGATCCCGCTCATCATCCCCCGGCAGCTCCTGCTCCGGATGGAAGCCATACGCCGGATGCACGCGGCCCCGATAGCGTCTGGACAAACCTTCATTCTCCTTGCAGGAGGCCAGATCCATCGAGACAGCCACGACCGCTTCTACGCCGCTGTAGAAGGCTTCCTCCAGCATGGGATGAAGCTCGGCCGGCTCATACAGATCGAGATGAATATGCGCATCAATCACACTGCTCTCGCACCCCTGCTTCGCACTATCTGCCATTCCCGCTCGCCTCCTTCGTTCCTTCCGCCAGATGGCGGTAGATCCGGCTTCTCAGCTCCATAAATCTGGCATCCTCGCGCAGCTCTTCCTTTCGCGGGCGGTCAAACGGAACCGTAATTTCATCCAAGATAACAGCGGGAGACGCCGACAGCACAATAATGCGGTCAGACAGGTACAGGGCTTCCTCGATGCTGTGGGTAACGAGCAGCACCGAGCGGCGATTCTGCTCCCAGATCGACAAGAGCCACTTCTGCATATGCTCACGCGTCAAGGCGTCGAGCGCCCCGAAAGGCTCATCGAGCAGCATCAGCCGCTGCGGAGACAGCAGCGCCCTGAGGAAAGACACACGCTGCTGCATGCCGCCCGACAGCACATGCGGGTAGGCGCCCGCATATTCGGCTAGACCAACCCGCTCCAGCCAGACCAGCGCTTCCGATCTTGCCTTTTTCTTCTCCACGCCTGCAATGCTTAGCGACAGCTCGATATTGCCCGCGACTGTCCGCCATGGCAAGAGCGACGCCTGCTGCGGCATATAGGCAACATGCCCGGTCTCGCCCGTCGTCGCTTGTCCGCCGATCCGCACTTCGCCTTCCGTAGGCTGCTGCAAGCCTCCAATAACGCCGAACAGCGTCGTCTTGCCGCTGCCGGAAGGCCCTACGATGGAGACAAACTCGCCATCGGCTACTTGAAGAGACAGCTGCCGCAGCACGTCTTTCGTCCCGCGGGCATCGGCAAAGCTCTTGCTTACATTCTTAACTTCCAGCATGACGCCCTGCCTCCCCCTTTCCTGGCCGCCAGCGGATAACCGCCCGCTCTACAAGCGCAATCAGTCCAAACAAGGTCAAGCTAATCATAATGATCAGAATTGCGGAAGCGAATGCCCGCTCCGGCATATAGCCCCGCGTCGACAGCACCATATAGCCGCCCAACCCCATCTTGGGCGACAGCATCTCCGCGAAGGTCGCGCTCAGCACGCTGTAGGATGCGGCGATTTTCAGACCCGAGAACAGGCTTTGCAGCGCGCTCGGCAGCTCCAGCCGCCAGAACAGCGTCCACTTGCCGCTGCCGATCATGCGCATATAATTGCGCAAGCTCTCGTCTGTGCCCGTCAATCCGCCTAGCATAGCAATACAGACCGGGAAGAAGCAGACGAGCATGACCAGCAGCGCCTTGGGCAGCAGGCCATAGCCGAACAGCATGGTCATAATCGGTCCAAGAATCACAATTGGCACGTTCTGCGACAGGATGAGCAGAGGGTAGATGCCCCGGCGCACCCCCGGCAGCAGATGCAGCAAAGCGGCGAGCACGAAGCCCGCCGCCGTTCCCCCTGCGAATCCAATGGCCGTAAGGCCCAGCGTCGCGCCCGTATGCTCCATCAGTCTCGGCCAGACGTTGCTTGAGAACGCGGCTTTGACCACTTCGACCGGCGACGGAATCATCCAGTCCTTGACAAGAGCGAAGGAGACCGCCGCCTGCCAGCAGGCGATCAATATCCCCAATACGAGAGCTGGCGGCCATACGCGCGACCACAGGCTTCGCTTATTGTCCATCTGGATATTTCTCCAGCAAACGGCCCATGGAAGCGCCGATCTCCGGATTATAATAAATCTTCACCTGGGATATGACCGACGGGCAGCCCATCTCGGCCATCGCCTCGCTCATGCGCTGCACGATAGCCAGCAGATTGCCGAGCTCACCCTCCATCGTCGTCTCCAGCGGGGCGACGCGGTACGGAACGCCCGACTCCTTGATAATATCGATTGCCCGGTCCACGTAAGGAAGCACGCTGGCTCCTCCAGGTGTTGTCGGCAAGATTTGAATGCTTACGAGTGCGTTAGCCATATGATCCCTCTTCCCTTAAGTTGTCAGCCGTCTTGCTCTACTAGATTGTCTCTTTCAAGCTGCGTCTTTCGCTCAGCCCATCTTGCATTCTCGCTTACTCTGGAAGAAAATCGTTCGTGAACGCCTTCTCCGCTTCCAGTTCCGACTCCAGCAAGCCGCGCTCATACATCCAGTCGGCATAATTTTTCCATACGCTCAGCTTCTGCTCGCCCCAGCGCGGAGCGTCATCCTGGTAGCGCGGGCTCAGCCACTTCTGGCTCGCTCTGACCAGCTCCGGATTAAGGTCCGGCTCAGCCTGAATCAGAATTTCCGCTGCGTCCTCCGGATTGTCGATCGTATATTGGTAGCCTGCCGCTGCACCCGCCGTGAATGCCTTGACCAGCTCCGGCTGCTTCGATACCAGCTCTTCGCTCGTCACGAGGACCGGCGTGTAGTAGTCCAGCTTGTCGCTATAGTCGGTCAAATAAACCATATTGATTTCTTCGCCGCGCAGCTCCGACTCTACACCTGTCCAGGCGTAGTAGATCCACGCAAAATCGATGTCGCGTTTGACGGCCGTGAAGAAGTCGCTGTCGCCAATGCTCATAATGTCGACTTTGCCGACATCCGCGCCTTCCTCGCGCATGATGGAATCGATAACCGCTTCCTCCACAGGAGCGCCCCAGCCGCCATAGCGCATGCCTTCGAACTTCTTCGGCGAATCGATGCCCTTCTCCTTCGGCGATGCAAAGCCCGATGTGTTATGCTGAATGACCGCCGCGACGGACACAAGCGGCACGCCCGCAATGCGAGCCATTGTGACGGACTCCTGATAGCTCACGCCGAATTGCACATTGCCGGAAGCGACCATTTTGTCCGCGCCGTCCTGGCCTGGTTGAATAATCTCGACATCGAGGCCTTGATCCTTGAAGAAGCCCTTATCCCTGGCAACGTACAGCCCTGTATGATTCGTATTCGGCGACCAGTCCAGCACGACCTGCACCTTCTGCAGCTGCTTGTCTCCTTCGCTTCCGCCTTCATCGGTATTTTTGTTCTTCGCTCCCCCATTGCCGCCTCCGCATGCGGCAAGCGCCACCGTCATCGCGAGTATCGCGAGCGCTAGGCTCCAACGCTTCTTTTTGCTGCTGTACATGGTGTTTCCCCTCTCCTCTTGCTCTCTTCTTTGTCCATTGACGTCGGCCTTGTCCGGTCCCTGCGCGTGAATAAAAGAAAGACGCCTTCCAGAAATGGAAGACGTCGTGTTGTCGGCTAGTTTCTTCACTTCCCCCGCAAACTTCCACCGCTACAAAACCACAAGGTTTCATAGTGAAGGTCTCGCGAAAGAAGCATAGCTTCAATTCCTACGCCGGCATTATCCGGATCAGGTATACGGGTCGGAACGCAATCATTCCCTCTCAGCCGGACAATCCAGCTCCCCAGAGCGTATTCGGTTACGTCAATTACGTATCCATTATAGCAAACTCCGATCAGAATGCCAGACTTTTTTTCCCTTATGTGCTCTGCGCCCCGCCAAGCGCCGCGCCGCGGTACTTCTTCCTGATCCCCATCACCAGCATGGCGAGCGGCAGCGCGACCTGGAAGAACGGCGCAATCTTCAGCGTGATGTCCAGTCCGACCCAGATATGATAGGTGTTGTTCGGCTCCAGGAAAGAAGCGGCATAGATGAGGATGCCGATAGGGAATACAAGCGCGCGGTAAGACCAGCCCGTTGCCTCGCTCGCCATCAGAATAGAGGCAATATACAGCGTTGCAATTTTCACAAATAGTCCGATGAATAGCAGGAGCGTCACCACGACATCCAGCCGTTCCAGGAAATTGGCGAGCCTGACAAGCTGCACCACATGAAGCAGCGGCAGCGCAGTCAGCTCCGCCAGCTCCGGTCCCAGCACGCACAGGATAAGTGCGTTCATGAATACCAGAAAGATCGAGACGCCGATCTGAGACCAGTACGTTACTTTGCTGATCGACTTCTTCTCGCTCACATGGCCGAACAGCACGAGAAAGACGACCATCTGCGCAAAAGGAAACGACAGCAGATTGGGGAATGCCGCTTTTAGAATCGGCATCGGCCCGTTCTCCATGATCGGCAGCAGCTGGTTAAACTTGACCAGACCGCTGAAGAAAACCAGCAGGATGACGACAAAATAGCTGAATAGGACAACAGGGAACAGCAGCTGTATAATGCGGACAAGCACCTCGATCCCTTTGCTTGCCGTATAAACGGCCACCGCCAGAATGAGAAGCATGATAATCCATTTGGGCGTAAAGTTGAGCAGCGCCATCGTTGTCAGCTCTCCTACGTCACGGACGTTCCGCATCGATTCATAGGCGAGCCAGAACGCATGGACAATCGCAACGAAGCCGCCGATATAGCGGCCAAAATGGTATTTGTACAGATCCCCGAGTCCGGCGTTCGGAGCGCGTTTATGAATGCTGAGATAAATGACAGTCAGCAGCAGCCCGGCGGCGGCCGCGACCAGCATGGCGATCCAGGCATCCTGCTTCGCCGTGATGCCTAGCTCGAAGAGCGGCGTGCTGCCAATCAGAAATACAATAATGAGAATCGCCAGCTGATACTTGCCGAACTGCTGCTGTTGCTGCTGCATCACTACTTCCCCTCCTTCGCAATCAAGACGTATGGCGCGGTTTACGGTCCCGGCTTCTTCTGCGCTTCCTTGAAGCTTTTGCCGCTCATGCCCGTAGAGCTTAGCTTCATGTTCACGTTCAGTTCAATCTCCATAAGTGGAAACTCTTCCTTCCAACGGCTCTCTATGGCTTTCCAAGCCTTGGGATGCTCTTTATAAATGTGCGTGCCGAAGCCGAGCACATCCGTCTTGTGCTTGCGGACTGCTTCCCAGCCACCGGTCACAATCGAAGCAATCCTCTCTTCGATAAGCCGCTCGACCTCCCACACTTCCCCCGGCTTCATCAAGTCGCCGCCGCAATCGTATTCGAGCAACGTGCCTTGCGCCGCGATATCCACCTTCATCACCCATTTGCCATCCCGCTGCAGCGGCTTCACCTTCGTAGAGGAGTGAAGGATTCGCGCCGAGGAGCCCTCCCTGCCCTTGCCTCCGACGGAGCAGGCGAACGCAACCGTTGACTTATCCACATGATCCGTCAGCCACATGACGCCTTTGCTCTGTTCGTCGCTAATCCACCCTACGAGCTTGTCCCCATAGACGAGGCCAAGCTCGCTGAGCCGCAGCTTGGATGGCGTCGAGGTCTGGCTCAGCATCTCGACCCTATCCGTACTCTCCCCGGAGCCAGCTAGCGCAAGCCCCGGTATGCTCGTCGCCTTCGTATGTCCAAGCAAATCCATAAGCACGTGATGAATCGTCATCTGCCTGTAGGACGAGCTGTTCATCTCTTCATTGACGATCATCCGCTGAATGGCTGCTCCCGGAATCTGCTCCAGCGGAATTAGCTGCTCCAGCATCAGCCGAGCCTTTCCTTTGGAGAGAAACACATCGACCGTCTCCCGGGAATCATGATTGCGGAGGTAAGCCTCCAGAAGCGGTCCGAACCCTTTCCTCGCTGCTTCCTGACCGATAATAACAATCTGATTATGCGAGAAATACAGCCGCCTGGACGACTCCTGACTCGCCTTGCTGATCGCAATGCGGAAGTTGTCTCCTGTCGAGGAGAACACGTTCACCGCAGCCGTCCGCCCGCCGCCTGCTTGCCCGGAAATCGCCTTGGGGATGACAACTTGATTGGTCAGCACCCACTTCCCGTTCTCCCAATCCACCCCCGTTGCGGATATGATCGCAATATCATTCAGCTCGACTCTGTTCCAGCAGCCCGTCTGGAGCAGAAGCAGCGAGCCTAACAGCAGAAGCCGAATCGCTTTCATCCCGTCCGCCTCCTGTCAAGGTTTTCCCGAATGGCGCTGGGCGGGAGGCTTTCTCCCATTGCCCTGTCGCTTCGGATTACGCAGCTTCATATCTAGCGGACGCAGTACAATCGACCACCATGGCACACGGACGAATACATCCCGCCATAAGCCGTTGTTCTTGGCTCCCGGAGCAATCGGCGACATATACGGAACCCCGAAGGAGCGCAGCGACGCCAGATGAACCAGTACGAACAGTACGGAGATAAAGATGCCGAAGAAGCCCAGCATGCCCGCCATAATCATAATGCCGAAACGGATAATGCGGGAGGTCGCCGCCATATTGTTCTCCGGCATCACAAAGTTGGAGATTGCCGTGAACGATACGACGATGACCATCCCTGCGGAGACGATGCCCGCTTGCACCGCCGACTGCCCAAGAACGAGCGCTCCAACAATGGAAATCGCCGGACCGATTGCTCGCGGCATGCGAAGCCCCGCTTCCCGAAGCACCTCGAAGGTCATCTCCATAAGCAGCGCTTCGACAAGTCCGGGGAAGGGCACGCCTTCCCGCTGCGCAGCAAGGCTGATCAGCAGCGTCGTCGGCAGCATCTCCTGATGAAACGTAGTCACCGCAATGTACAGAGCGGGAAACAACATGGACACAACGTACGCCACGTAGCGGATTATGCGAACAAACGAAGCGATATCATACCGCTGGTAGTAGTCTTCCGGAGACTGGAAAAAGCTGAAGAACGTCGTCGGAGCGACCAGTGCGATAGGCGTCCCGTCGACGAGAACGGCCACCCTGCCCTCCAGCAGCCCTGCTGCGATAGAATCCGGCCGCTCCGAGTTCAGCAGCGTCGGGAACATCGTGAACGTCTCGTCCTGAATGAACTCCTCGATGTACCCGCTCTCCAATATGCCGTCGAGATTGATCGCTGCAAGCCTTCGATACACTTCCTTCACAATGCCTTGATCCGCAATCCCATGAAGATACAGCACGGCGACGTTGGAATGCGTCTGCGTACCGATCTTATGAGTCTGCACATGCAGATCGGGTGAGCGGATAATTCGTCTGATCAAGCTGATATTCGTACCCAGCTCCTCCACGAAACCTCGCTGCGGCCCCCGAATGACGGTCTGTGTCTGCGGGATGCCAATCGCTCTCTCCTTGGCACCGCCCACCGCAGCCATTAGCGCAACCGTGCTTCCATCAACGAGGATCAAGCACCAGCCATCCGTCATCTGCTGGATTCCTTCCTCCAGCGCCACGGCTTCCTTCACGCCGCCTACGGACACAACGCTTGAGCGCAGCGCCTCCACCAGCCGGTCGCTTTTGCTCTCCATATGGGGCGGCAGCTTCATCGACATCAAGGGAGCCAGCAGGCTTTCGTTAATCACATCCGAGTCAACGAGTCCCTCGATATACAGCAGCCCCAGCTCCCTCTCCGGCGCGGCATCGCTCCGGAACAAGCGCACGACCAGATCGCTGCTTCCGCCGAACCGGGCATTCACGGCTTGAACGTTCGCCCGCAGCGAGGGACTAAGCGGCGTCAATGCTGTTTTTTTCGTTTGTGTCATGTCGCACCCTCTGTTTCCAAGTTGCCTCTATTTTGGCTCGATTCCCCTTGGAATATGTATGTAACCAACTTCGTCGCGGGCTAATACAATGTACTGACGAAAAAGCAAGAACCGAGAGGGAAAGGTTGTGACAGCTTGAACAGCATCAGCTTGTGCATGATCGTCCGCAATGAAGAAGACAGCCTGGGGCGCTGTCTGGCATCCGTCAAGGATGCGGTGGACGAGATCGTTATCGTAGATACCGGCTCGACAGACAAAACCAAAGAAATTGCGGCTTCGTTCGGAGCCGTTATTTATGATTTTGAATGGATCGACAACTTCGCGGCGGCCCGCAACTACAGCTTCGAGCAGGCGACCAAAACGTTCATCCTGTGGCTGGATGCCGATGACGTGATTGAGCCGGAGGATCTCGCCCGCCTGAAGGCGCTGAAGGAGAAGGAAGAGCTTTCGTATGACAGCGTCACGATGAACTACAATCTGACTTTTGACCATAACGGCAATCCCGTCTTCAGCCTGAGAAGAAACCGCCTGGTCCGCCGCAGCCGCGGCTTCCGCTGGATCGGTCCCGTGCACGAATACCTGGCCGTATCGGGCTATACCTACCATAGCGATATCGCGGTGACGCACCGGAAAGAGCGGCGTCATACCGACCGCAATCTCCGCATCTACTTAAAACGTCTGGAGGGCGGTGAGGAGTTCTCGCCACGCGACCAGTATTATTTCGCCAATGAGCTTCGCGATCATGCCCGCCTTCAGGAAGCTGCCGACTGGTACGAGAAGTTTCTGGTATCGGGACTTGGCTGGGTGGAGGACGAGATCGCGGCCTGCATGAAGCAAGCGGATTGCTACGGACGGCTGGGACAGCCGGATGGGCAGATCTCGTCGCTGCTGCGCACGCTGAACTACGACGTTCCCCGTGCCGAATTTTGCTGCCAGCTCGGAGCTGTCTTCCTGGAGAAGCAACGTTACCAGCAGGCCATCTACTGGTTCACGCAGGCGACGCGGCTGGAGAAGCCGAAGGATATGATGGGCTCCACGGACAATGCCACATGGACCTGGCTGCCCCATCTGCAGTTGACCGTATGCTACGACCGGCTCGGCGACCGCGACAAGGCGATCGAGCATCATCGCATCGCCCGGAGCTACAATCCGAAGCATCCCAGCATTGTGTACAACGAGAAGTTTTTCAGCAGCTTGAAGAGCTGATTACTCATGCAAGCCCAAAAAGCGGCGTCCTCCCTTCTACAGGAAGACGCCGCTTTTTGATATTAGTACGCGCCAGAAAGCGCTTCTTGCCATTCCGGGTTCCCATCCAGCTCATCGATCTGCTGAAACCTTGCGATGCCAAAATCGGCCAAGCTTCCTTTAAAGAAAAATACAACCTGATAATCTCTTGGCTCGCCCTGCTCCTCAATCGTCAGCGTCACTCTTCCGACCGGCGAGCTGTCATCATTCTGTACCCTCAAATTTTTATACGAAACAGCGTGAACCCCTTGTTCCCTCAAATCCTGGACTCTCTTGATCCAGGCCGTGCCGGCCCCGCTCCGCTCCCAATTGTCGGTACCATCCTCTTCGTCAAAGTACATATTCTTCGCAGCAGCTTCAAGGCTTCCGGCTGTAAGATTGCTAAAAAAGGAATGCGCGACATATCGGCCATATAGCACATCCCAGTTATTCAATCCGGCAACAAGGATAAAAAATAAAATCATGGCCCCGACAAGCGTTCTTTTTAAAACAAGTCTCATTTCGCAACCTCGCTTCAGCCGATCCGCGAACCCGCAGCCGTCCGGCTCATTCTTGCTCGCTTCCTATCCTTAATTATACTCCTCTGAATTGCCAATACAAATTTGTGAAGTTAACGATCAAAGCCTGTAGAATGCGCCTTAACGGCTGCGTGTCGCGCAAAACCTCTCTATTGCAGAAGGGACGCCGCTTTCGCGTCATTGTCAATAATAACCACTTAAAAAAAGATAGCACACGATCGTATGTTCTGTATATAATAAGCATATCCTATAGAGAACGTACATTCGCATTTTCATTATAAAGGGATAGGGAGGCAACAGGCATGGCTCGCGACAGAGTAATCATGCTGGCCGACTGCCAATCATTCTACGCCTCCGTCGAGAAGGCGGAGCATCCGGAATACCGCGACCGGCCGCTCGTCGTAGCGGGCGACCCGAAGCGTCGCTCCGGCATCATATTGGCAGCCTGCCCCATCGCCAAGGAATACGGCGTGACAACGGCCGAGAGGCTGGGCGATTCGCTCGCCAAGTGCCCGGACCTGGTCATCGTGCAGCCGCGCATGGCGCTGTATATTGACATTTCACTCATGATTACACGCATTTATCAATCGTACACCGACCTCGTCGAGCCCTATTCGGTCGACGAGCAATTTCTGGACGTGACGGGCTCCCTCCACCTGTACGGTTCCGCCGAAGAGCTGGCCGCGCTCATCCAGAAGCGCATCCAGGAGGAGACGGGCATCCACACCCGCTTCGGCATCGGGCCGAACAAAATTCTAGCGAAGACGGCCTGCGACAATTACGCCAAGAAGAACGACTCAGGCGTCTACACGCTTACACCCGATAAGCTCGCCACGACGCTGTGGACACTGCCCGTAGCGAAGATGTTCATGGCAGGAAGCCGCATGACCCGGCACTTCAACGCGATGGGGCTGGAGACGATCGGTCAGCTCGCCGCCACCCCGCTAGAGAAGCTGAAGACGCTTATGCGCCGCAAATTCGGCCGTAACTCCGATATTAACGCGGAGCTGTACTGGCGGATCGCGAACGGCCTGGACGACAGCCCCGTTACGCCGGGCACGCATGAGACGCCCCCGACGACGATCGGACACATGATGACCCTCCCGCGGGACTACGGAAGCCTGGAGGAGATCAAGGTCGTGCTGCTGGAGCTGACCGAGCTTGTCTGCCAGCGCTGCCGCAGCAAGGGATATATGGGGCATGTCGTGTCGGTCGCCTGCATGGGCGCGGATTACAGCAAGCCAAGCGGCTTCAGCCGCCAGATGAAGATGGACGATCCAACCAGCGTGACGAACCAGGTATACAGATATGCCGTCCAGCTGCTGAAGCGGCATTGGGATGGACTTCCCGTCCGCAAGGTAGGCGTCAGCCTGTCCCAGTTCGCCGCGGACGACGAATACCAGCTCTCGCTGTTCGAGACGACGGACCGTGAGAAGTGGATGGCGCTGGAGAAGGCGACGGACGCCATCAAGCGCAAGTACGGCGATGCAAGCATCATTAGGGCGGTCTCGGCCACCGAGGGTGTCGGCCAAGCGAAGGACCGCTCCAGAAAGATCGGAGGGCATTACAAATGAGAAAAAAGCTTGAAGGCAACGGACTATGGGAATCCAGCCGCATGATGCTGCCGGAGCACAAGGCGGCGATCAACGACCATTCGGAATCACTCAAGCGCCGCACACGCATCGAGCTCGACGAACAAGAGTGGGAGCATGTATCGCGGGTCGTCTCGGAATCGCTGCTCAGGCGGCAGCCTATCGCTGTGCGGCTGTTCCACCCCTTCGAGCGGCTGACCGTCATCGGCATCGTCGACCGCATCGACGAGTTGAGGGGCCGCTTTATGGTCGACGGCGAGTGGTTCCCGATCGGAGACATCGAAGGGGCCGCGCTGGAGGGGCTGTAAGGCCATTGGTCGACTGTGGGACGTTAGGGGTGACAACTTGCTTTAAGAGGTTACCTATGCGTAGTTTTTAGAACTTTTATGGCAGACTCATGGAGTAAACCAGACCATGTCTGGATGGATAAATAAAGCGCTCGTTCTGGGGCTACATTAACCCGGACTTGCGCTTTTTGCTTCATCCACGGCCCACTTGAACAAGTTGTGAGCAGCGAAAACCCCCAAAACCCTCTTCCCCAGACTTACCTAGGGTAAGCCGCGAAGTAAAGAAATGAGCAGAAATACATATAATCCTGCCCAGTTAAAGATGCGTTTTATCGCCTAACTCTACAGAAACCCATGCAGATCAGGCGAAGATTACACAACGGAAGCAACCATCTATTTTAAAATCTAATTGGATATGAACATGAAACATACAGCCAATCGACTCATGATCCGTAGCGGTTTGTCCATGATTGTATGCTTAATTCTGCCTGCTGTACTCTATCATTCACACACTCATATCTATTTTAGTTGTCATAAAATACAAAATGGTTGCGAAATTTGATTTTAGGACAATGTTGCGAGGAGGTGTCAAAAATTTCACACATGGCAAAAGAAAAAAAATTCAAGAAAGCAATTGATTCCATATATATTGAAGATATCAAGGAAATGGAATTTAAATATTTTAACAGAGACAAACTGAAGTTATCATTCGATGAAGATGAGGACGAAGAAGATGAACGGGAGGAAATGCTTGAACGTTTTTTGGAAAATGTCAATTGGAAACGAGTTAAAAGGATTGAAATCGAGCTGAATAACGGAACAAAAATTGAAATCAAATTTGATGATGTTGATGACTGCCATCATCGTCACCATCACCATGGTAAACGTGGCCCGACAGGCGCGACGGGCGCAACTGGAGCAACAGGTGTGAAAGGCGCTACGGGTGCGGCAGGTGCGACGGGCGCTACAGGCGCAACAGGCGCAACAGGTGAAACGGGTGCGACAGGCGCAACAGGTGAAACAGGTGAAACGGGCGCGACAGGGGCAACAGGTGATACGGGTGCGACGGGCGCAACGGGGGCAACAGGTGCGGCAGGTGCGACGGGTGCAACGGGTGCGACAGGCGCTACAGGCGCAACGGGGGCAACAGGTGTGGCAGGTGCGACGGGTGTGGCAGGCCCAACGGGCCCGACAGGGGCTGACGGGGCAACAGGTGCCGCTGGTCCAACAGGTCCCACGGGGGCTGATGGCGCAACAGGGGCAACGGGGGCAACAGGCCCAACGGGTCCAACAGGGGCAACAGGCCCAACGGGTCCGACAGGGGCTGACGGTGCCACGGGGCCAACGGGCCCGACAGGGGCTGACGGCGCAACAGGGGCAACGGGGGCAACAGGAGCGACAGGACCAACAGGTGCTGACGGTGCAACCGGTGCAACCGGCCCGACAGGGGCTGATGGCGCAACCGGCCCAACGGGCCCGACAGGGGCTGATGGCGCAACCGGCCCAACGGGATCGACAGGTGCTGATGGCGCAACCGGCCCAACGGGACCGACAGGTGCTGACGGCGCAACAGGAGCGACAGGACCAATAGGTGCTGACGGTGCGACGGGTGCAACGGGGCCAACAGGTCCCACGGGGGCTGATGGCGCAACAGGGGCAACGGGGCTAACAGGTCCAACAGGAGCAGACGGTGCAACAGGTGCAACCGGCCCAACGGGCCCGACAGGGGCTGACGGCGCAACAGGTGCAACGGGTGCAACAGGAGCGACAGGACCAACAGGTGCTGACGGTGCGACGGGTGCAACGGGGCCAACAGGAGCGACAGGACCGACAGGTGCTGACGGTGCCACGGGGTCAACAGGTCCCACGGGGGCTGATGGCGCAACAGGGGCAACGGGGCTAACAGGTCCAACAGGTGCTGACGGCGCAACAGGTCCCACGGGGCCAACAGGAGCGACAGGACCAACAGGCGCTGACGGTGCAACAGGTCCCACGGGGCCTACAGGAGCGACAGGACCAACAGGCGCTGACGGTGCAACAGGTCCCACGGGGCCAACAGGTCTAACAGGAGCAGATGGTGCAACCGGCCCGACAGGGGCTGACGGTGCAACAGGTCCCACGGGCCCGACAGGGGCTGACGGGGCAACGGGTGCAACCGGCCCAACGGGCCCGACAGGGGCTGACGGTGCCACGGGTGCAACAGGCCCAACGGGCTCGACAGGTGTTGACGGTGCAACAGGTCCCACGGGGCCAACAGGAGCAGACGGCGCAACCGGCCCAACGGGCCCGACAGGGGCTGACGGTGCAACCGGCCCAACGGGTCCGACAGGGGCTGACGGTGCAACAGGTCCCACGGGTGCAACAGGCCCAACGGGCTCGACAGGTGTTGACGGTGCAACAGGTCCCACGGGGCCAACAGGTCTAACAGGAGCAGACGGTGCAACAGGTCCCACGGGGCCAACAGGAGCAGACGGTGCAACAGGCCCAACGGGCCCGACAGGGGCTGACGGTGCAACGGGTGCAACGGGTGCAACAGGCCCAACGGGCTCGACAGGTGTTGACGGTGCAACAGGTCCAACGGGGCCAACAGGTCCAACAGGAGCAGACGGTGCAACAGGTCCAACGGGGCCAACAGGTGCAGCCGGTGCAACAGGCCCAACGGGCCCGACAGGGGCTGACGGTGCAACCGGCCCAACGGGTCCGACAGGGGCTGACGGTGCAACAGGTCCCACGGG
>NZ_QZCF01000004.1 GCF_003591485.1 Paenibacillus sp. 1011MAR3C5 | reverse complement strand
TTCATGCTCCTTCAAAATGGCTAATTTCTCTTCCACGCAGTACTCATTTATTTTGGACATGAAAAAAAACTCCCCTTGATAAACAGGTTTTATTATTTCACCTGTCTACCTAAAGGGGAGCATATCACCCTTGGGTGGGCTTTTTTCTTTTGGCCATTAGCTCCAACCTCCGCACCTCGAATGGACCTATACCCTACCTCCCGCCTGTCATTTCAACGTGTAAAAGAAGAAATTCATTCAATAGCAAAAGCTTTTCTCCTTGGGCAATTTGCAATAAACCCCACTCGAAGTCGAATGGGGTTACATATTATGAATTATACCGGTTCTTCCTTAAGTTGCATCATTCGGTGAATTATCACCGCAGCCTGTGCCCGGTTTGCGATTTCTTTTGGACCGAAGGTTGTCAAGGTAACTCCTTGAAGGATTCCTTTTTGGGTCAACAAGGCAACGGCCTCTCTCGCATAAGGGGCAATAGTATCTTTATCGGTAAATGTAGCAAATGAATCGTCAATGCTGTCAAGTGAAGGATGTTGAGGGAGCTTCAGAACATTAGCAGCCATTTGAGCCATCTCTTCTCGTGTAATAGCTCGTTTGGGTTCAAAGCGACCGTCTCCCAAGCCATTAACTAGTTTGGATTCAACAGCTGCTGAAATATAAGGATAAAACCAACTTGACGATGGAACATCGGTAAAGGAACTTTTGGCCTGTGCATTGGTTTGATTAAGGCTCTTTACGATCATCGTCGTAAATTCTGCACGGGTCAATTGCTTCAATGGTTCAAAACGATATCCGCCTGTACCTTGCAGAATTCCTTGACTTGCCAATTGGCGGATTTCATCTCCTGCCCAAGACTCAACGCTTTTTAAGTCATTAAACGCTACATTTGATCCGGAATCCTCAGTCTCGGCAGAAACTGAATTGAAGATGGAATTGGCCAGCAATCGGTATTGATGCTGAGAATGGGCCGCGTTCGTCAAATCGTTAGAAAACACCGTCAGATTTTTGTTGTTTTCTTTATATGTGAAAGCCATGATTTGGCCCTTGGCGGCATCATGTCCTGGCCACCAGCCCGACTTGTAAAAATGGTCTTGGTCGCTGAATGTAGCAAGCACTTTTGCTGTTTTGGGAACAGATGTAATATAGGTACCGGATACGGTATATAAATGCTCCTGTTCATCGTAAGGTCCGGTGATGACATTATCCTGGTTGACGTCTGCCAAGAATACTCCTTCGTATCGCTGCCATCCTGGACCCTTATAGGAGAATCCGGGAATCAAGTCTTGGATATTCATCATGCCCATGTATCCATAGGCGATATAAGGTTTTCCTTTTTCCACCATATCGGAAAAATCGAATGTATTGACGAGTACATCTGCCTTCACCTGATCTGAAGTGACATCGAAGCCCATTCCTTCCAATACAAATGCGGCTTCACCTAGCGCTGCTACTGTCGAACGTCTAAGTTCCTTTCCATCCGGTTTGTTGTTGCCAAATGCACTCACGTCAAGAAAATATTTTGAAGCTAGTGGATACAAATCGACATAGGAAACAACGAAATCACCTATTTCGTGCCCTTCACCGCGTGAAGTAAGCATGGTCACTTTCTTGCCTGCAGCAAGTAAATGATTTACCGCTTGGATTGCGTCGTTATTGGTATTGCCGATCAGCACGTAATCTGTATGGCCAGGCACTGTCGTCGCAGGAACTGAAACCGAGGTTACCGGCATTGTCTTACTTGTAAACGCAAGCGGCTTTCGGATTGCATATGAATCAAAACCGCGCAGATCAGGGAAATTTTGAACAATTCCTCCGGCGACAGATTCATAATCGGATACATCCACTCCGTCATACAAGACTAGATTAGCTATCCCTCTCAATGCTTGATGCATATTGACAACAAATGATCCTTCAGGATATGTCTTACCATCAATGCTGACAGCTTCTGTGGAACGTTCGACCTGAACCCCGTTACGAAGAAAATACTCAATCATACGGTATGCTTCGAGCGGATTTTTTTGAAGGTTCTTGTCGATGGGTAACACGTAATATTCCGGAAAAAAATTCTGCATTCCCTGACGTGGACGACCGATTTGATCATTTTTAGCATTGACCAAATATTGATCTACTGCATGATCGTCAACATTATGGACCCCGCGTTTATAAATTTCTAGTTGGTTTACAAACAGTTTCTCTTTATTATTCATCACATAGGATGTAGCTGCTGCTGTACTGTAGTATAAGGCCTTTGTGGATTCTTCGTTATTCTCCGGAACCTCGAGCGTGTGTCCCAATGCACCATGATGCATGGCGAATACTGCGGTGTAGGCCGGTGACGCATCATCCCATCCTGAAGCCACACCCTCGGACTGATAACTCGGATCTTCAACGGATTTCCGATGTTCTTCGTAAGGAATATGATAATAATCATAATGGGTATTGGCTATTCCGGCTTCACCCATGGCTTTCGCTTGTTCTACCATGTGGTCTATCATCAAATCGTATTCGATGTTTGGATCATGCGGCGGCGTGGCCGGTTCAATGAGAAAATTTCTATCGAATCCATGTAAATCTAGAAATGACAGTGGAGACCATTTTGCAATCTGTTCCGTAACGCTGCGTGTCTCCGGTTGGGTTTGGTAAGAGTTGTCCCGGTTCAAATCGAAGTCATTAGCGTTCCCTCTTGTCGTATGAGCGCGTCCATCCGGATTGTTGGTATAAACGAATAGGAAGAACACATGGTCTAACGCATCTTCTACATTAAGCGAGACTTTGCTCGGTTTGCCAGTCGGCAAAGTCGTGTTATACGTTATGCTCTTATCCAAAGCTATGGACTTAAAATAGTTAAAGATCGCATCGACTCCAGGGGACTCATTTGGGTGAATATTATTTATCCAGACCGGTACAGCATAGTCACCGAATGCACCTGATTTAATGTCCTCCTGTAATTGTTCGGGATTGTTCATCATGGCAGGATGAGTTACTTTTTGATATTTGTCTACAGTCGCCCTATTCTTGGCAACAATCGTAAAATAAATATCTCGACCTTCCACTGACTTTCCAATGGATGTGGTTTCAATGTATCTTTCATTTTTCTCAGCTGCTTGAGCTGTCACGGCATCTATCTCCGGCTTCAACTCATCATAGGTAATGAAGCTTTCGTAAGGTGTTAATTTCACGGGTGCCTGGGCAATAATTTGTCCATTAGCTACCGCTGCCAGTTCATATGTGCCCATCAGTGACCCAAATCGCTGGGCCTGCAAGCGTGGTTCGGCCAGATTGGTCGAACCATATGGCAGATCAAAGGTCACGTTGGCCGTAAACTCTCCATTATTCACCTTCTCAACGCTAACCGTAATGAAAGCCGGACCGGTGTAGTCACCTTGTTCGAATGTTTTCCATTCTGATAGTGGTTTATCATCATACGTCCAGCGTATACTTTCCGCTTTCACACCTTTTGGAAGATCAAACTTGACTTGAAATGTTCTCTTCTCCGTCATCGATGCAACATGATTACTCATTTTTAATAGTTGAGTTGTCACTGGATTCTTCACATTCTCCTGTGCGGCCTGTGCCAGAACCCTGTAGTCGGAGATCGTGTACGTCATGACCAAAAGTGTTAACAATAATATGAGTACACTTTGCTTCCTTATTTTCTTAAACATCTTGCTCCTCCTTCTCATTTCCCCATCCCTCCGGTCCCTCATTCACTATCGTTGTGTTATCCCCCCGCCTTCAGCGGGATCTGGCTCATGTGCTACAATCATATTCCGGACATACTCCTTAAGATCACGGCTGCTTGACACGGTCAGCACTGCTGCACTTCCAACATAGGTTTCTTTGAGCAACTCCATCGGAGGGATTTGCTCACTTGCCTCGACCCTGCTCTTATATCCGACCGATGCCAGTTGCCACATGTCTTCAACCGACATATTCGTATCCATATACGGACTGACTTCTTTTAGTATGGAAGGCAGCTTCATGATCGATGTCGCGCTTTTCATTTTTTCGACGATGGCATTGATGAAATCGCGTTGGCGTTTCGTTCGAGCATAATCGGACAAAGCATCGTGACGAAAACGAACATATTGAAGTGCAGTGGTCCCGTCTAAATGCTGCTCTCCTTCTTTCAGGTTGATATCGTACTCATGCTTGTCGGCAATACTACCATAGTTCATATCTTTCTCCACATAAAAATCAACCCCGCCTACAGCATCCACTAGTTTGATAAATCCCTGGAAGTCTGTGTATACGTAAAATTGGATCGGAATACCAAGCAAGTCACTTACTGCACTCATAGCCGTATTGGGTCCATGCGTGATCGCTGTGTTAATACGGTTCTTGCCATGATCCGGGATGTCGGTATAGGTATCACGTAGAATAGAGAATACATGGATACGTTTATAAACAGGGTCTAAGGAAACCACCATCATACTGTCGGATCTAGGAATCTCGCCTTTTTTGTTTCCACGTGCATCAACACCCATTAATAAAATATTGACTGGCTCCGTGCCTAACCATTTAGGAGGTTCTACGACTTTCTCATCACTCGCCATCACCTCAAAAAAGGGAGAGTTACTCGAAGTTTTATTTAAGCCTTCCAAGCCTTTATAAATGGACAAGAAATAATAAAGTCCAAAAGCGACAACTGCTAGTAAAATGATGATTAATCTGAATGCTGTTTTTTTCTTTTTTAGCGGCATATGTTTACTCCATTCCTTCGTCTTCAATCGAAACTCAACTTATTCATCCTGCAAGCCTTGTATGAGAAGTGATGCATAAAATCGGCTACCATCTGGCTTCAGATGCACCCCGTCTTTGTAGAAATAATCTTCTTTCCCTTCGCTTGCTGCATACCAATCCACCACTTTTGCATTTTCGAATTCACCAACAACATCCTTGATGTTAGAATTCACGGTATCTTGCCATCCTTTTGGAACGCGGGTTGTTACAACCAAAACCTGTTTAGCTTCGGCAAGGGATGTCAATATACTTCGAAGCTGATCTTTAGAGAAGGGACCGTTGGTTCCAAGTTCTATTATGATGCGGTCTCCCAATTCTTCTTTTGCACTTAATTCATCAATTAATTTACTGGCCTGGGACATCTGTCTGCCAACCTTCCCATCAACGGTGGCCTTCGGGAGCTTCTCCTTCAGGTAAGGCTCAACTCCAACGATGACGGAATCTCCTATGACCGTTACTCCTTCTCCGTCGATAGACGCTGATTCCGAATGTTTAGCCTCTTTCGAAGAATGGATATCATTCTTTGGCTCAGTCTGAGTGTGAATAGAAATTTCTTTGGATGATTCAGAAGATGGAATACTTGTTTTTTCTGGTTCGCTATTAGAAAAGGCCTGTGAGTGGAAGCCGACATATCCCAAGGAGAAAATCAGGAGAGCAAGCCCCCAAACCATCCATGCTTTTCGTTGTTTCATCTTTTATTCCATCCTTTCATTCTTATATCTCTTGGGTAAGCTATTCATTTTGTTTGAGCTGTTCAGCCAGGAGAGACGCATAAAATCGAGCCCCCTCCAGGGTGAGATGAACACCATCCTGAGTAAAAAACTCACTCTTGTTCTGACTAGCAGAATACCAATCTATAATTCTCACATTCTGATAGTCATTTGCAACTTCCTTCAAAGCATCATTGACCGTATTCTGCCAACTCTTAGACACCCGTGTAGTAACGAGGTAAAGCTCTTTGTCCTGTAAAGAATCCAGCAAGGATCGAAGTTTGCTCTTGTTAAAGACCCCATTGCTTCCCAGTTCAATGATGATGTGGTCTCCTAATTGTCCCTTTGACTGCAGATTATCCACTACCTCTTGAACTTGGGACATCTGTCTGCCGACCTTGCCGTCAACCACAATGCCGGGTAGCAACTCTTTTACGTAGGAATCCACAGAAAGCGTAAGGGAATCACCGATAAGCGTGATGCCCTCTCCTGCATGAGGTGACTCCACGATTTCATCGTCTTGCTTCAATTTTTGGTTGGCATCACTGATTGCTGGACGGTTATTTTGGACTGTGTTTTGAATGCCTACAGGTTGAGCCAAATCTGATTGATCCTTCACTACATTGGATATCCAGGTATGCGTGAAGAAAAAGACGAACAGTGTTACACTCAAACCCACTATTGGTTTAAAGCGAGCATGGCTTCGGATTAATTTCCATGTATCCCTTAATCCCCCTCTGCGAATCGGTTCTTCAATATATTTGTATGATAAAATGGACAATAAGAAAATGATGGCGAGTTGCAGTACAATTTCTGTAAATCCAAGTCCTTCGTTACGCTCATCTGGTCGCATTAAGGTAATGACGGGATAGTGCCAAATATAGAGGCTGTAGGAATGCTTACCGAGCCAAGTTAATGGTCGACATCCCAGAATTTTGCCTAGTCGGCTTCCCGGATGCGCCAACACTGCAACAATTACGGCGGTAACCAGGGACAGATAGAGGAAGCCATACTGATACAAAGAATCCTCATACTCATTTGTACGGAGAATCGATATAAGTAAAACGAGTAATCCTAAAGCACCAATCATATCTAGCGATGTACGCGCCGCTGGGGAAATCTTCTCGCTTAACTTCCAGCTCGGCCATCCGACCGCCATGGCAGCTCCAATCAGTAACGCGAATGCCCTGGTATCCGTTCCGTAATAAACCCTGCTCGGATCAGTTCCTGGCACATAGATTAGAGCCATCGCTATCGCGGATACAGAAGCCACTACCAACATGTACAATAGTAACTTTCCACGCCGGGGTGCAAACCTTATGCCGATGGATAGTGCGATGGGCCAAATCACGTAAAACTGTTCTTCGATGGAAAGCGACCATAGATGTCCAATCGGCGAAGCAGGACCAAAACTTTCAAAGTAGGAAACTTTATGATAGATGAGATACCAGTTATTCACGTAAAAAACAGAAGAGATAAAGTCTCCTTTTAGTGACAAGAGTCTGGCAGGATCCGTAGCCGCTAACCACATTGCAACCAGAATGAGCATGCTTAACATAGCAGGCAACAGTCTACGAAACCTGCTTATCCAAAAGTTCCAAATCGATATGTGTTTTTTTACTCTCCACTCCATAAAGAGCTGATCTGTAATCAAGTAACCGGACAGAACGAAAAATACTCCTACTCCCAGTAACCCGCCTTGGGCCCACTTCAAATCGAAATGGTATGCAATGACAGCCAAGACAGAAATGGCGCGTAGACCATCGATTCCGGGCATATAACGTTTCATCGGTTGATCCAATTTCTTGCTCATCTTGATTCAATCCTTGTCTGTAAATAGGCTATGTCTCTTTAATTAATATAATTTGAGGATGTCGCCAAAGTTTGATCAAGATGTAAACAAGTTGTTACAACGTACACATCCTTGTTGACAATGAAAACCACCCTTGTCATGGACATGGTCCGTTACAAGGGTGGTTGGATGAAGTCACACTATTCAAGTTCAATAATTAATGAAGGTTCTTTTAAATAGTTCGTTTGAATGATATTTGGATTCGTAAATGCACTTGACCCTTGAATGAGCAGTCTTGAATTTTCTGAATTCCATTTCAGATTCATCGGGATAATACCGTGATAAACGGGTTTGTTGTACAGCACATTTCTGCCTTGCATTTTGCCAACATAGACAACATCTTCACCTTGCAGCGAGTAAGCAATAAATTTTTTGTCCTGGGAAAATGCATAAGCATACACTTTTTCCAAAATAACCGAAAGCTCGCCGTTTCGCATATCGTATTCATACAGTGTGCCATCCCTTTCCAGAAAAGCAAACTGATCGTTCCCGATCCAGGCAACCTGATTTTCACCAGTTTGGCGTTTATACTTGGCCTCAAAGTGATCATCTATCAGTTTGCCAAGCACCATGGTTTTTTTGACCGGTTGATCGGACTCATACAGCATAATCAATGCACTTCGGCCATCATTGGATATGTGAATACTAATCAGTGTGTCATTTTCCTCGAATTCGTTTAAAGCATAAGGTTTGGAGAGTCCTGTTTTGGTGTCGAACAACCGTAGGCTTTTCTTGCTGCTATCAACCGAGTCAAGTACCAAATAACTGATATATTGGCTGTTGTCTGACCAGGACATGTCCTGCAAAAACATCTGACTGCTGGCACTGAATTTGTCGATCTCCGTTTTTTTGAGATCCTTCAATGAATTGAGCTTCAAACTTGCCTCTTTTCTGGACATGGTCATTTCGGCGACATGTTTACCATCCGGCGAAAGCGATATTCGGGAAGTATTCATGTTAATCTCTGTAATGTTTTCGCTTTGTTCAAATGGATAAGCCAAACGTCTGATCATGAAACGTTCAGGCAGGTCCGCAGCCTTGAATGTACCAACGATCGAGTCGGTTGAGGACCAACCCAGCCATTGTACCGTATCAGCATTTTCATCTGACAGCCGATAGATCTTTTTGACCTGAACTGGACTAGAATCCTGTGGGGGATGATCCATTTCATCGCTGTCGGTTATAATAATGGTTTCGCTTTGTAATCCGGTACTGCAGCCTGACACCAGAAGGAGGAGTGGAAAAAGAATCCATGAGACCCATCCACCATTCTTTTTAGCCATTCGATTTCACTCCCTTAGTCAATTGCAAACGGTTAAATTCGACGGTAACAGTGGTGTGGTCATCTTTGAAGACAACGGAAATCGAACCCTTCAATTCATCTACAATGGACTTGACGATACTTAACCCCAGTCCGACGCTGCCCTCCTCCGAATGTTTGGAGTGAACCAAGTAGAAGGGTTCAAACAATTTCGACAGCTGATCTGCATCGAGAGGATCACTTTTATTGTCAATCGTGAAAAGGATTTTTCCGTTGGTCTGAAAACCCTTTACCGTTATTTCGGAAAATGCCCAACTGTATTTAATTGCATTGTCAAGCAAGTTAATAAAAAGTTGACGTACTCTGTTTTCCTCCGCCAACACGTATAATTCGTTCTCAATATTTACCTGAATGCTTTTTTTAAATCGCCCTGCACGAATGGCCATTGAATCACAAACATCACGAAGAACAGATCCTGCTTCAATTTTCTCCAGCTCCAAAATCGGCGATTGACGCCGAGAGACCTCAAGCAACTTCAATACCATCGAATGCAGACGATTACTCTCTTCGATGATGTGATTGATCCCCTTTTCAAAAAACTTCGGATCACGCTCACCCTTGGCCTTGATTAACTCAGCATATCCCAGGATTGAGGTTAACGGAGTTTTGAGTTCATGGGTAATGTTGTCGAAGAAACGTTTTTCTTGCTCATGAAGTTCTTTGAGTTGATCTCGATCCTTTTGGATGATTTTGATCTGCTGGCTGATTTGAACAATCATGTCATTGAAATTCCCGGCAAGTCGGCCGATTTCATCCTTACGTTTAAACTGGATGCGAACGTCCAAATTTCCGTTTTTAACCTCAGAGGAGGCCCTGGCAAGTTTACCAAGCGGAAGTGTGATATGCCTGGATAGAATGTATGAAAACAGAAATGCTGCAGCGAAAATAGCCAATGTAATGTAGAGCGTAATATTCAAAATTCGAATACTTTGTTGGTACAGCAGGGTGAAATCTTTAGAAAATCGCAAAATACCAACCTTGGATCCATCAATAACAACGGGATAAGAAAACAAAACGGATGTCTGATTCTCATCAGAACGAATGTTATAAGCTGTCTTCCCGTTAATTGCCTCTACCAAATCGTTTTTCTCCAGCTGCAAGAATGCGGATTTATCCGTAGAAAATAGCAAGTCACCCTGCACTGTATACACGCCTACGCTGTTTCCAGTGGCATGATATAGGTTCTTCCCAAGTTCCTCGGCCATCTCTCCGAAATACAGCTCATTATTCGAAAAGTGATTAATCAGGAACGCTTGACGGACGTATACGTTACTGTTGTTTTTAAGCCCCACCAACTCAGTCGTAATCAAATTTTGATTGCTTGTTCGAATGGATTCCTTCACCGTTTGATTCAGTACAACAAAAGATATGGAGAAGATCAATATAAATCCAAGCAGGAATTTAAGGCTGATTTTGCGTATCATGCTTTAATCCTCTTTTTTCTTGAACTTGTATCCGATCCCGAATACTGTCGCAATGCATTCGGTTCTATCGAGCTTTTTACGAAGTCGTTGGATGTGTGTATCGACTGTACGGGTATCCCCTGCAAAATGATATCCCCATACCATGTCGAGTAATTCGGAACGCGTAAAGGTTCTCCCTGGATTTCTGACGAGTGCCATAAGCAGATCATATTCTTTAGGAGTTAGTTCAACGGTTTGACTATTTTTTCTCACATATCTTTCACCGACATTGATTTCAACATTGTTAAAACGAATCACTTCTTTTTTCAAACCGTTTTTATCCCTTTGATTTGCTTGCTCAAATCGGCGAAGAATCGTCCGGATTCTAGCAACAACTTCACGTAAGTCGAACGGTTTCGTTATATAGTCGTCTGCGCCAAATTCAAGGCCAAGGATTTTATCGGTGATATCGGACTTCGCAGTAATCATAAAAATCGGTATGTTATAATCTGCGGTTGCTTTTTTACAAATATCCAGCCCACTTTGATCAGGCAACATCCAGTCAAGCAGCAAAAGGTCAGGATGAAACTGCTGCAGTTCGCTCATTCCCGCTGCTCCATTTGAAGCTGATCGCGTCTGGAAGCCCTCCTCGGTAAGACCGTAAGAAAGCAAATCAGCAATCGCAGTATCATCTTCAATTATAAGTATTTTTGCATTATTCAAAGTAATCTCCGCCTCTTTTTTTACTGATTTTAGTAATGCTCACGACATCGTTTCTTAATGTTAACGATTTGTGTAGGATTTATCAAATTAAGATGAAAAGGCTGCAATCATTCAACTCAGCAAACGAAGTAAATTTTCATTCTATACTTAGAATCCAGTTCTATGCATTGCAGAAGAAAAAAAACGCATTTTTCGCGACTTCGTTAAAAGAGACTTGTTTCATGATTAAGAAGAATTGAGGATTGTTATCTAGGTATTTAAACAGAGGTATACATAAGAACTACAGTAGCACTTGAACGGCGTCGTTCTGGTTACCTGATATTTTTTCAAGATTCCTTTAAACCTTTTCGTTTGAAGGTAAAGGCACGACCTTTGTAAATTTTCAATTTATTTTTCCTAGTAGTTTTTCGCACTGATACTGTTCTTGCTTATCAATCTAGCCGTGCAACCCAAGCTTTATCCTTAATTTCGATCCGCTCCCGTGATTGGGCGTATTCATTGTTGTCGCATCTATAACTTGATTCAATGTGCCGCTGAAGAAATTTTGTTTAGAGGCTATATGTACCGGATGTTCAGATCGTTAAAAGGTGGTGCATTCTGGTCCATCTTTATCGCAACGCGTAGCCAGCGAGTCCGTCAACTATTTCCTTCATTTAAACATTTGAAAGATAATCAAAAATAAAACGTCCATATTATTGCTGAAATTTTTCTATTCCAGACAATGACATGGACGTTTTATTCGGTACTCATTTACAGAGCAGATTCAACTTCTTGTTGATTTAAAGTAAACTTTTTAAATTCAGCTGATGTTATATTGGATCTAATCTCATTAAATCTAGAGATTAAATCAATATTCGACATAACATCGAGCACTTCTTTTTTGGGTCTGCTTGCTAACTTACTAAAAAGAACATCGACACCAACTACAATTTTTTATTGCGGTTGCTCTTGCTTCCCGAACGGCCTTACTTAACAACCGTTTCATAGCGTTAAATAAATTGACTTTACAATCGACAAGGTATGTTAGTTGTTCTATCCGATTATTGTTCTTGAAAGTAAAACTATCTACCTTGAGAGAAAGCAACACATCTGTCATGAATTCAATATCGGAAACATAATTTAAAGGAACTAACAAGCCATTGTACTTTGCGGAATATAAGGTATCATACACGCAACGCATTAACAAGCCAGATAATCCTTAGCGTACGGATTATCCGGCTTGTTTGAATAAATATTTGCCTATGGACAAGTCATCCTAAAAACGTCATTTTACTTAAAAGTTTGTTCATCCCCCTAAGTCGACTCTCTCATTCATGATTTATATTGGATTAACATGAAACCCAGTATTAAATTCAATTCTGCTAGAGTTAAATTAAGCTACCAACGACACTCTAAATAAAACTACCGACATTTTTCAATCAATCCAGCGTCATTATAAAATAAAGATTACAACTTCATAAATCAATTATTAAATCTTATAAGCCTTCATCGCTTTACGAATCTCTTTCCAGCTTGGGCGTTTGCCATACATCAGGACGCCTGTGCGGTAAATCTTAGCCGATACGAAGACTGCGATGTAGATCGTAACCAGCAGCAAGCCGATCGACAGGGCAGCTTCCCAGAATGGAACATCCGTCAGGCCGAGACGCAGAATCATCACGAATGGCGAGAACAGCGGGATGAACGATGTTACTTTGACCAGCATGCTGTCCGGTGCGCTCAAGCTGAAGATCGCAATGTAGAAGCCGGCAAGCGAGATAATGGTCATTGGCATTGTCGCCTGGCCAAGATCCTCTGTTCGGCTTACGATCGAGCCCACAGCTGCGTAGAGAGTAGCGAACAGGAAGAAGCCAGTCAGGAAGAAGATAATCGCATAGGCGAGCAGTAACGGATCAATCTTCGTCAGGTCAATGTCGAGTCCTGCCAGCGCGTCTTTGTTGTGCGGCAGCGATACATTGAGCAGGAGCACGATAACGAAGAACGACACCTGGCTCAGTACAACCGTGAACATACCGAAGATTTTGCCGAACATGCCTTTCAGCGGCGATACGCTCGTAATCAGAATCTCCATGACACGGGAGCTCTTCTCTGCCGTGATCTCTGATGCAATCAACTGGCCGGAAGTGATAATCGCCATGAACAAGAAAATGATAATGAAGTAGATCAGACCCATGTTGACGCCTTGCTCAGCAGGCGTCTTGCCGCCGATACCGCCCTCGGAAGAGGAAATTTGCACTGCTGCGATATTGATTGGCGCATTTAACTGCGCTACTTGCTCATCTGTAAGTCCTGCATCTTGAAGCACAGTCGCCTGACGAATCAGTTGAAGCGCTCCCGTCAAGTTCTCCGTAAGCGAGAACTCCATCATCTTCTCGGACTTGTAGCTCATCTCCGGGAAGCCGCTTGGCGTCATTGCACCGAATTCCAGATAGCCTTTAATATCGTTATCCTTAATCGCTTGCTTCAGCTGCTTCTCATTCTCTTCGGTGCTGCCTTTGTCCGGGTAAGGAATGAGACTAAGCTTCGCATTTTCTTGTTGCTCGTAGAAGGCTTTCAGGCTATCGCCTGTTGCCGTTCCTGTGGACGATTCCTCATTCGTTGACTGAATGTAGCCGATAGTCGTCACTTTATTTCCGCCGGTATCGAACTGAGAGATAATATACGGGAGATTGACCCCGATACTTAAAATGACTGCGATAATAAGCGTTGTGATAATAAACGCCTTGCCTTTAAACTTATTGCGAGCTGTAAACCCTACTACTGTCCAAAAACTATTCATGGCGATCACCTACCGTTTTAATAAAGATTTCGTTCAATGTCGGTTCCTTAATCTCGAATCTGGTGACAGTCGATTGAGCCATCGCATGGCGCAGAATCTCGCCGCCTACCGCTTCATTCTGAATGCCGATTTCATAGCCGTATTCCTGCAGGTTCACACCTGTCACACCGCTAATGCTCTCCAAACCTTTTACCTCGTTCTCTGTGCTCAAGATGACACGCTCACGCGGATACTGCTTCTTGATTTCCTTAATGCTGCCCTTCACCACCGTATTCGAGCGGTGCAAAATCGTAATGTTGCGGCATAGCTCCTCTACATGCTCCATGCGATGCGTCGAGAACAGAATGGTCGCCCCAGAGTCTCTCAATTCCTTGACCGTCGACTTCAGAAGCTCGACATTGACAGGGTCGAGTCCACTGAACGCTTCATCCATAATAACGATGTTCGGGCGGTGGTTAACGGCTGCGATGAACTGGATTTTTTGCTGATTGCCTTTCGACAGTTCTTCGACCCGCTTGTTGTAATACTCCGGCACCTCGAATTTCTCCAGCCAATATTTCAGGTTCTGGTCAGCATCCTTGCGGGACATGCCGCGCAGCTGGGATAAGTATATAATCTGATCGCTGACGCGAATTTTCGGATAAAGACCTCTCTCCTCCGGCAAATAACCGAGACGGCTTAGCTGCTCATTGCTGTATGGCTTGCCGTTGTACTTGATCGAACCGCCGTCTGGATAGATCAGTCCCAGCACCATACGCATCGTCGTTGTTTTGCCTGCGCCATTCGCGCCCAGCAAGCCGTAGATTTCACCTTCGCTCACTTCAAAGCTGATGTTATTAACCGCTGTCTTCTCTCCATATTGCTTCATGACTTGTTCCACTACCAATGGTTTCATTTCGATTTTCCCCTCGCTTCATGTACTCGTTTACTTATTCCGTCTTGCTGCAATAAGGTGCTTAATATTTCATCCAGCTCCAGCGCTTGCTTGCTGAGGATCGTGATGCCTTCCGTCTCGCACCATTGCTCCGCCTGGAAGGCTTCGCTTGTTGTGATACGCAACGATTGGCCGCCGATCGATTCTATGCCGCATTGCCCCGGCATTCTGGAAGCCATCTGGGTGTTCAATCCCTCGCCTGATACGAAGAAGGTGAACCAGCTGCTGAACAACTCATCCTTCTCATAGACGCCAAGCACGCGGCCTTGCGCCATAAAGACGATGTAATCGGCCAACCGCTTTACTTCCTCCACAATATGGGAGGTCATCAGTATTGTCCTGTCACCAAGCTCCATATAGCGATGAAGAATCTCAATCATCGACTTCCACGCCAATGGATCTAGCCCAGAGGAAGGCTCATCCAGCAGCAGCAGATCTGGAGCATGGGCTAAGGCAAGCGCGAACTCGCACTTCCGTCTCATCCCCTTCGACATCTTCCCAAGCAGCAGATTATCGTTGACCTGCAGACTGAGCAGCAATTCCTGATAGCGGTTCACATCCCAGTCCTTATACCAGTAGCTGTTAAATCTTGCTTTCTCGTACGCTTTAAGCTTGTCATCATGCGGCAGCGATTCTTCCGGCAAATAGCCGATTCGCTGCTTGACGGGTGCATCGTCTCCGGTACCCATGGGATGATCCAGTACCGTCACCGTTCCTTCCTGCGGCTTCTCCAGATCGAGCACCATGCGGAATAGCGTACTCTTGCCGCTGCCGTTCGGCCCAACGATTGCCGTGATGAATCCTTTTGGTATGTCCAGCGTGATGGGACCTAACTTGAAATTCGGCTTGCGCTGTGCGACACCGCTGAACTGGATTGCCTGCTCCGCTTGCCAATCGCTCATGATGGTTTCCCTCCTTGCCTGTAATGTCTGTGAACCACTTCGTTGAAAAGCTCTATCATTTCTGCTTCCGAGCATTGCATGCGCTTGCCTGCCGTTACAGCTTGATCGAGCGCCTCAATGACAGCGGACAGCCTATGGCGATCCCGTTCCTGTTCGCCGACTTTCGCGACGTAGGTACCGGTGCCTTGCCTTGTTCGGAGCAGTCCTTCACCCTCGAGATCGCTATATACGCGTTTTACCGTAATGACACTGCATTTGACCGTCTGAGCGAGTTCACGGATTGAAGGCAGCAGCGTGCCTTCTACCAACTGGCCGCTAACGATCAATGCCCTTAGCTGGACTTCGATCTGATGATAAAGCGGCTCTGCACTTTGTTCATTTATCTGTATAGGCAGCCGCATTGCTTCACCCGCTTTCTCCTTTAACTGGTATAGCTTCTTGTTCTCAGCTTCTTCTCCATAGCCTTCCGTATGCCTAAGAAGGATGATACACCTAGCAGAACCCCGATCAGCGACAGCCACCAGCCGCCTTGTGCAATGGTCTCGTAGCTGAGAAGCACCAGACTGTCTCTGGTTAAGTAAGAGTAAAGCACCATCCCCGCTAGCAGAAGCAGCGCAACCACCATACAGAACCAGAAGTATTGCACTCCTGAATATCCGGTCTCGAAGTAGAGATACATAATGCCGATTGCAACCGATAGGCCGATCCAGAACAACGCGTATAAGACAAAATCCATCAGTTCCATATTGGTTCCCAGCGATCGGGCGAACAGGTAGTAGATCGTGAAAAATACGATCTTGGCCGTTAGTCCGTTGGTCAGGAACAACAGGATCCTTCCCAGCACGATCTGTTTAATCGTTATGGGCATCGTGCGCCATGCCGCCAGCTTTCTCGTGTATGAATCCATTTTCCAGTAAAATCCCGAATTCTGCGTGGACATCAATCCCAGCATCGGAAGCAGGCTGACCGTAATGAAATCCATAGCCCAGAAAGCGAATGCACTATTGTCTTCTCTCGAATCGGAGAACATCGGTACAAGGAAAATCAGCAAGTAACCGATGAAGATGATGGTTACGATATGCTTCCACCTTATTCGTCTTAATTCTTCCTTCGCCAGACACCAAGCTCCTTGCCATGTGTTCATCTGGCAGCCTCCCTTCGGCAACCGTGTATACTTATTAATCACTGTGTATACTGTGCTGTGTTTATATACTGTATATATCTATATACACAGTATATGCACACCTCGAATTGTTGTCAATACATCTGCGGCTTTTTTTAGCAACTTTTTTCCGAAGACCCTTTCATGCAAAAAAACAGCCATCCATCTGGATAACTGTCTCATTGAATACTAGCTCTCGGATACGACTCGGACATATATACCGCTTGCGAACTTTTCTCTCGCAGTGCTTTCAAACGCCCACCTTCTTCAGATCAAGCAGCTGCCGCGGCAATGCGATCATAGAAAAAAGCCACCCTTTTCCCAGGATGGCTTTCATCGATCGGTTAACCGAATATGGCTTCAAATAATGGCTTGGCATCTGCTGCCGGATACAATACGTACAGGATTGAATATACGGCTACACCCGTAATGGCGGTTATAAACCAAATGATAGATGTAAATCTGCCAAACCTGCGGTGCTTCTTGAACTTCTTCTTATAGCCCAGTGTAATTGTCGTAATGCCGAACACAGCCGCCACCGTAGCAAGCACAATATGAAACAACAAGAATACAAGGTAATACGGCTTGAGTCCATCCGGCCCGTTATACGGGGTGCTGCCGATAATAATTGTTCTGGACGCATAGATGATAAAGAACAAGATCGCCGCAATCGCAGCGTAGACCATAACCTTCTGGTGCTGCTCCAGCTTCCGCTGAACAGCGAGCCGCCAGCCAATTGCAACCAAGATGGCGCTTAGCACGATAAAGAAGGTGCTGACTGTAGGCATAAGAATATTCAAGTCCATGATAATCCTCTCCAACTTCAAAAATGTAAGCGTGAGTCCCTTCTAACCATTAGGCCGTACCAGGATTGGTACCAGGCGTACCCGGATTCGGCAATTCATCGTCAGCATGCTCCCGCTTAAACCATTGCTTGAAGATGTAAGCGAGAATAATGCCGTACATAAGCTCCTGCACAAGCTTCATCACAATGCCGCCAAGCTGCTGATCATCCACTACCCCAAGCGCATTAAAAAATTGAGGGCCGCCGAACTGCTCGACCAGATAGCTTGTATCGCTGCCAGGCATACAATAACCCATAGCTGTTGCCCATACTTGCGGATCGTTGTACGTCGCATACATGCCCGCAGGCGAGAAAATAATTAGCGCACAAGCAGGCGTAAGCAGTACGCCGTTCGCAAATACGTAAGCCATCTTCTTTACATGTGTGAGCTTATTCCACTCCGGCACAGGACTTGCAATCTGCCACCACATCATGAATGCGGTAATGAAGAGAATCACATAATAAAGACGATGCACCGTAAAGTTCGTCATGACATAGTCATGCACCATCGGTACATGATAGATCGAAAACAGCATATTGAACGCTACTAACGTAACAATGGGATGCATAAGAAATCGAAGCTTCCTCCAGAAGCCAGCCGAAAACGCCGCTCGCCAAATAAAAGCCGGAATCCCTAGCAAAATCATCGGCGGGACGATAAGATAAGAAACCGACATATTCACCATATGGAACGTAAACATCAAGTGACCAAGCAAATTGAAAGGACCGCCATGACAGAGGTATACCAGCACGATAGCCGATACAAAAAGCGTCTTTTGCATAACAGTAGCGGGGGCTGCCCCCGGATGACGCTTCTCCCTCCATGGCCCGATCAGATAGAAATAGAGGATGACCACTGCGGTCATCGCAAATAGAAACATAGGCGTCCACAACTCAGTGAAGGAGAAATACTTGTTTAAGTCTAACACTAGAGGAGGCTCCTTTCTCATGCATTCAAGCATTTGTTACGAAAGAAGAGGGACCCAAACCGGGACCCTCCTCTGTTCAGTTACATGTGGCGGTAATTGATTACCACCAAACCCAATATTCAGCCATGATCACGCAAGTAAATACGACGAACACTCCAGACAGAATACCGATTAAAGCGAACCTATGACCGCGATCTTTCATATGCATCCAGAACGCCATCTGTACGAATACTTGAAGAACAGCCGTTCCGAGAAGAATGATATAGATAAAGTCTTTGTTGATCTCGCCGCTAATGACCGTTGCAAACGCGATGAACGTAAGCAGAATGGAGAAAATAAAAGCGACGATATGTTTCTTCGAACCTTCTACCTTGTGACGTTTGGTGTTTTGCTCCGTGGCGGAATGATTGCTTGCCATACGTTAAACCACCTTTCCCATCAGGTATACAACCGTAAAGATGAATACCCATACAACGTCGATAAAGTGCCAGTACATACCAGCCACATATACTTTCGGTGCGGTTACAACTGTCAGTCCTTTTCTCGATAGCTGGATAATCAGCAGCGTAATCCACAGAATACCGAACAAAACGTGCGCTCCGTGGAAGCCAACCAGCGTATAGAAGGAAGAGCTGAATGCGCTTGTTGTAAATCCATGACCTTCATGTACATAGTGTACGAACTCGTAAATTTCGAGACCAAGGAAGCCTGCACCGAGCAATACCGTAACGATCAGCCAGTTGATCAGGCTTTTTACCTTCTGCTGATGCATCGCTTGAATCGCGAATACGCTCGTCAAGCTGGATGTCAGCAGGATCGCAGTAGCATATGCTACCAGCTTCAAGTCGAACAAATGATTGGCGGTCGGACCGTCAAGGACTTGGTGACGGAGGGCAAGGAACGCTGCGAACAGCGTACCGAACAATACCGTCTCGCCGCCTAGGAACAGCCAGAAGCCAAGGACTTTATTGCGTCCCTCAAGGGTCGCCTTTTCCGGCTCATGAGGCAGTTGGCCTTCTACATGCGTGTGCGCGCTCATGCTTTCCCCCCTAGATCCTTCAGAATTTCTTCTTCCTCGATATGGAAGCCATGATCGTCAATCACCGAACGGAGCATCATACAGATCAGTGTAATGCCAAGGCCCACGATTCCGATGAAGTGACCCATCGTCAAGCTGGTTCCAAGGAAGTGACCCCAATCCGGCGAATACATGAAGCCGAAGCCTGCAATGAACAAGCCAAGACCCATAAAGAACGGCAGGATCGATGGTGATGGCATATGGATCGGACCAATTGGTTCAGCAGGCGTCATGCCGCTGTGTCCGTCTTGCTTTTCTTTCCAGTATGCATCATAGCCGCGTACAAGCGGAGTTTGTGCAAAGTTGTACTCTGGCGGCGGCGAAGCAATCGTCCACTCCAGCGTACGTCCGTCCTCCCAAGGATCGTTAGCTACTCCTTTAGGTTTAACGGATGTCACTACGATGTTGATCAGGAACATAACTGTACCGATGCCCATCATAAGTGCGCCAATGGTACTGATCATATTCATCTCGTTGAAGCCAAGACCGTCCAGGTACTGCCAAATACGGCGCGGCATACCCAACAGGCCAAGGAAATGCTGTACGAAGAACGTCAGGTGGAAGCCGATATAGAACATCCAGAACGTCCATTTGCCAAGCGTTTCATTCAGAATGCGACCGAACATTTTCGGCCACCAGTAATGAAGACCTGAGAATAAGCCAAGTACCAAGCCGCCTACGATAACGTAGTGGAAATGCGCAACGACAAAGTACGAGTCATGGTACTGGAAGTCAGCCGGCGCTGCAGCAAGCATTACGCCTGTTACGCCGCCCATAACGAATGTCGGAATAAAGCCGACTGCGAATAAGTTCGCCGTTGTAAATTTGATGGAGCCGCCCCACATCGTGAACAGCCAGTTAAAGATCTTAATCCCTGTCGGTACCGCGATCAGCATCGTCGCGATGGAGAACAGCGCGTTCGCTACCGGACCAAGACCAGCTGTGAACATGTGATGCGCCCATACCATGAAGCCCAAGAAGCCAATCAGGATCGTAGCGAATACCATGGAGCTGTATCCGAACAGGCGCTTGCGCGAGAATGTACTGATAACTTCGGAAATGATACCGAAGGCCGGCAGGATGAGGATATAAACCTCAGGATGCCCGAAAATCCAGAAAATATGCTCCCACAGAACGGCATTGCCGCCCGCAGATGGATCAAAGAAATTCGCATCGAACAGCCGGTCGAACATGAGTGCCGCCAGACCTACTGTAAGAGCCGGGAATGCGAACAGAATCAATGCCGAAGTAATGAAGACTGTCCATGTAAACATTGGCATACGCATGAACGTCATGCCTGGTGCACGCATGTTGATGATGGTAACAAGGAAGTTGATACCGCCAACTAGCGTACCGATACCTGCAATCTGCAAGCCTAGAACATAATAATCGACGCCATGGTCACCGCTATACGTCGTTCCTGCAAGAGGAGCGTAGGATGTCCAGCCTGCGTCAGGCACATCGCCTACAATCCAGCTCACGTTCAGCAGGAGTCCGCCGAAGAGGAACGTCCAGAAGCCAAGCGAGTTCAGGAAAGGAAAGGCAACGTCGCGCGCGCCGATTTGAAGCGGAATGACCGCATTCATTAATGCAAATATCAATGGCATTGCTGCCAAGAAGATCATTGTTGTTCCGTGCATGGTAAGCAGTTCGTTATATGTATCTGCTCCGACAAACAAGTTTTGCGGCTTCCAGAGCTGAATCCTGATCAGGATCGCTTCCAGACCGCCCACAAGGAAGAAAAAGCCCCCTGCAATCAAATACAAAATACCGATTTTTTTATGGTCAACCGTTGTCAGCCAGTCCATAATGCCGCTGTAACGTTTGACCGCATGCGCATGTGCATGAGCCAAGGTAGGTACCTCCTTCAATCACTGATGATGGTATTATTCGTAATCAAGCGTTAACTCAGAAAGATACTCTGCAATACCTTTAATCTCTTCTTCGGTCAGATCATACTGATTGGACATCAGATTGCCTGGCTTTACGCTCTCAGGGTCCTTGATCCATTTGTAGAGATTGTTGTATACCGTATCTTCATGATCGTACTTCTGATCATCAGCGTCTACATTCACCAGAATACCGCCAACGCTCTCGCGGCTGCCGATGCCTGTAAGGTTAGGGAATGCAGGTCCACCCATATCGCCCACCGCATGGCAAGTCAGACATTTGCTTTCGAATGCAGCAGCAATAGCCGGATCGCTTGGAAGCGCTACAGGCTCTTGCAGTGCGGCAGACCAACGATCGAAGGAAGCTGGGTCAACCGATTTTACTTTAAAGTCCATGAGGCCATGGGAAGGTCCGCATAACTCGGCGCATTTGCCCAAGTAAACGCCTTCTTTCGGCGCAGAGAAGTACATAAAGTTTACGTTACCGCCCGGATTTGTATCGATTTTGCCTGCAAGGGACGGAATCCAGAACGAGTGAAGCACGTCAGCCGTCTTCGCTTCGATGGAGATCGTCTTGCCTGTTGGAATTACAAGCTCTTGAGCAGTTTTGATTCCAAGCTCAGGATACTCGAATTCCCACCAGTACTGATGCGAAGTCACGATAACTTTAACTGCATCTGGATCATCGCGGTAGTCCTTGGCTAGATTGAAGACCGATTGCACCGTTGGCACGCCAAGAATAATAAGCAGGATAATTGGAATGACTGTCCAAATAATCTCCAGCTTATGGCTTCCTTCCACTTGCTTCGGTATCGTCTTGTCTCCAGGACGTCTGCGGAAACGGATAATTACGTAGAAAGAAATTGCAAATACGACAACAATTACGAGACCCATGATGATAATTGCCGTCTTCATCAGCCCGAATTGCTCTTCCGCTACTGGACCCTGAGGATTCAGCGTGGACAAGTCTTCCCGTCCGCAAGCGGCTAGCACTAATACCATCATGGCCATTAGTGGCGCAAGCCGTTTTACAAATTGCCACCGTTTCATCATTAATCAACCCCACTTTTGACGTTTTCGCAGCTGCCTGATTTTCACGTGGCAAGCGGCTTTGCTGCGTGTTTCACAGATGTTTTGACAACTCCTGCAACTTAAATCACTTTATTAAATATAAAGTTGGGAACCCTATTTGTCAATGTTCCACAGAGAGTTCACAAATTGTTCTCAAAGCTGTCAAAAACGCATATTTTAGCCGTTTTTCAGCTCTTGCGTTGGCCGTTTGAAGGCATCATAGCTTGTCGAATCGTCTAGCAACAGCCTGCCTCTTCTCTCCTACATTGTGCACCAAACCCATGGTCAATTATGTATGTCCCGCAAAACGTATATTTACTTCACCCGAACCTACACTATAGGCAAGTCAACTTTACCTGAAATGGGGGTCCGCGATCGATGATCAAACGAATGGCCTTTATCCTACTGTCCGTTGCGGTCATGTCCGTGATGTCAGGCTGCAACTACGAGCAGCTTGTGCAGCAAAGCGATTATGACTATGGCAGCAGACAACCGGGCGATCCCAAGATGATTGGCGCCAAGGCTTACGGCGGCATGACGGGCAACGCTCATCAGCATGACAATGCCTTCTTCGAATACAGTTCCATTCTATCCAATAAAATTAGCTCGCTAAACGGGGTCGCGTCATCTATCGTGATGCTTACTGACAAAAACGCCTATGTCGCTCTTATGCTGGACTGGACGGCTGTCGGGACCAAAGGCTCTAGCGGTACGGAGGAACAGAACAATACGGGTACAAATACTGGCGTATACAATGCCGATAACGGCAGCCCTTATGGCAATGGCCGTGTCTTAATATCGCCGTACAATTCCTACTTCTCCGTGAATGACCACCATGACTTGTCTCCAGAGCTGAAGCAAACCGTAGCAAAATTAGTTCGGGGCTACGTGCCTAGCGTTCAGGAAGTTCATATCTCGGCCAATATGGAGTTCGTCAACTACTTCAATGAATATGCCAAGGAAGCATGGGGCGGACGTTCGCTTATGCCTTGGATCGACTCGTTCAATACGGTCGTGAAATATCATTTTGCCGGTGGCAAGGTGATGCCGGAGCCGATCACTCAGCCGGGACAACAGTTTTTGCCTGACTCCAACCAAGTGCGCAGATAATTTTTTTCTTCTATAATATATGCGTTTTGTTTGTATGTAGGGGCAGGCATTCGGCAACGCGACCGAATGCCTGCCCGCTATTTAGTTCTCTGTACCTTTCTTGAGACGCATGGCATCAATGCCCTGATTCAAGTGATACAACGCTGATTCGTACGTTCTGCGATCCTTGTCGCTTTGGGATAGCTGCTCCAATCGTCTAAGCTCTTCCTGAAGCTGTCCGGTCAATGACATTACACGGTCCTTCGGCGAGGTTGACGACGGCTCCGGGTAGATTCTGCCGTCAGGTGTCTGGAAGGTCATCTGGCCATCGCTGTCCAGTTGGGCAAGAAATACATCTTGAAGCTTCAGCTTGTGGCGCTTCAGCTCATGTTTCACCCAATCCTCCGAATGTCCAGACAGCTGCAGCTCTTCCTTGATGATATGCCCGTCCATAATGATGGACAACGGCTGACTTTCCTTGCTCATTGTCCATCCCAGCATGGATGGTGTGAGCGGTTGATGCTCCTTCTTCAACTGGACATTCAACTCCCCGCTTGGCTCCATCACCGCAAATTCAACATCCGCTACGCGATATACGTCTTTTTGCCGAAGCTGCTCCAGCAGCTCATCTAGCGTGATACGCTCTTTCCGCAGCTTTTGCTTCGAGAGCTGCCCGTTGCGGATCAGTACTGTCCCTCTGCCGTCTACAACATTGCGAAGTCTTCTGCTTTTCAGCGTCCATAGCTCGATTCCGACCGATACGCTAACCCACACCACTAACGATACGATACCCAAATACCAGAGATTGTCCAGATCCAGCGATATATACGCGGCAATGTTGCCGATGGAGATCCCCGTAATATATTCGAACAAGGATAACTCGGATATTTGGCGTTTGCCCAGCACCTTCGTTAGGATAAATAGAATGACAATGGACGCTAGCGTACGCAATACAATTTCCAGCCAGTCTGGCATATTCGCATATCCCCTTTCCATCCTTTAGCTTAACCAATAGGAGGAAAGTAATGCGCTTATTGCATTTATCGAATAGGTATGATATGATAGTAGGAATGTTATATTTAACCCCTATATATCCCCAGTAAGATTCAAATTTCCCTCTGATTTTGATTTCTTGACTACAATTCCGGACTCATGTTTCACAAAGACGTAATTCTGATTCACACTGGCGCGGTCATTGGAGCCGCAAGGACGGAAAAGAGGTAGGGTTTCCGTTGTTTTGGGATACAGTAACACAACTCGGCTTACATGTTGTTTGCAATTTGCAAGGGGATGTCACGCGCTGCTTCATTAGGAAGCGGACCGGTTAAATATAAGTTATAAGGGCTGTCCAGCCAGCGACGCTTATCGTTGCCGGCAGGACAGCCCTGTCCAATTTCATGCGCTTTATTGCACTCTCACGGTAAATGGAACAATGAAGGTTTCTCCTTCCCGTTGGAACTGCCCCCATATCCGGTACAGTCCTTCTGCCGGGAAGCTTGTGACAAATCTGGCTTCTGGTCCGTTGCCTCGCTCGTTCACAGGATGCACATGCAAGTATTGCTCCAAGTCCTCGCTTATGATGACCACATGGCCGATTGCCCCCAGATAAGGCTGAAGGTCAGTCAAAGCGGCGCCTGTCCTCGGATGCCGGAAGGTAAATGCCAGTTCAGATTCCTGTCCTGCCGCAAGTGCGGATGCAGCCAGTTCGACAACGGCTTTATCCGTTGTCTTGACCCGCTCTTGATCCTCAATCATTCGTTCAAACTTGTGCTCACCGTCAACATGCAATGTAGTGGACACCGTAGTATGGGCATAACCGGCAGGCTGGAAGTCAGCAAACAGCTTATACTTCCCCCCTTCCGGCAGAACGATGTATTGTCTGAACAGCCCATTGCCCGCATATTCGGGATGTACATGATCGAAGTAGCCGAGGTCCTCGCCAACGATAATCAGATGCAGTTTTCGCTCATGATTGTCTTCGAACTTCTGGAGCGGCTCTCCCTCCGCATCGGCAATCTGCAAGTCGATCGCGATGGCTTGGCCAGCCGCCGCTTCATTAGGCTGAAAGCTCCATTCCGCATACAACTGCCCCTCCTCCGCATCATGGTTATCATGCTCATGTTGATGTTGATGCTCATGCTCATGTTGATGCTCATGTCCTTGATCCTCTGCAATGGGCGCCTGATTGTGACTATACGCTGCTCCATGAACGTGATCGGCATTATAGGCTCCGAGCGTTCCAGCCAAAATAAAAGCGAGGACCGCCACATACGAGTGGCGATCCCTTAATCTCTTCTTTATCATAGATAGCTGCATGCTCCCTTAGTTAGACGACGTCGTAGCCTTGCTCTTCAATCGCTTCCTTAATTACATCCAGGCTCAGCTCTGACTCGTCGTATTCAACCGTAACGTTCTTGCTGGCCAAATCCACTTTGCCGCTTGCGCCTTTCTCAGTCAATGCCTTCTCAATCGCGCTTACGCAATGTCCGCAGCTCATGCCTTCAACCTTCAATACAGTGTTTGCCATAATAGAATACCCTCTTTCTTATTTCATTAGTTTATTAATCGTAACTAACAGCTCTTCCACAACTTCATGCTCACCAGCTTGCACTCTCTCAATGACGCAGCTCTTCAGATGGCCTTCAAGCAGCAGCTTGGCTACGCTTCCCAATGCGGACTGGGCGGCCGCGATCTGATTCAGGACATCATCGCAATAGGTGTCCTTCTCAATCATGCCCTTTATGCCGCGAACCTGTCCTTCAATCCGATTGAGTCTGGACGTCAGGCCTTGCTTCATTTTATCGGAATGATGGCTCATGCGCTCTTCCCCATGGGAGTGTCCACAGCCCTCTATTGCAATAGACTCTTTGATTTCTTTCATCCATTATACCTCCATAGGGTATTTTTAATACACCTTCATCTTATCATACCCCTATAGGGTATGCAAATCTTTTTTCACATAGAAATGGTACTATGACAATGATTCGGATTATGCTACGATCCAGATAATGGAGGAAGATGCCTCTAGTATGTACATTTATGCTGCGTTGCAGTCACTTAACCTGATGTTGACACGGGCTTAACACTGGCAAGCTATATTCATTACAGATTCATATGACCAACTTCTAATGTGAGAGGGAGTGCTCTTATCCAACAGACGATCAACTTTGCTCATCGGGGAGCAAGTGCCTATTGCCCGGAGAATACGATAGCCGCATTCCGCCATGCCATCGAGCTGGGCGCAACCGGTATCGAGACTGATGTTCAACGCACAAAGGACGGACGGCTGGTTCTCATTCATGATGAATCGCTGAAGCGTACGGCAGGGGATCCTCGCCTAGTTAAGGATGTCGAGTATGGCGAGCTGGCTGGATTAGATGCCGGCAGCTGGTTCTCCGCTTCTTTTGCCGAAGAAAGGGTCCCTCTTCTGGAGGAGCTGCTGGAGCTGGCGAAGAATACGGAGCTTATCCTTAATCTGGAGCTCAAAAACGGCGTAGTTCCATACGAAGGAATCGAAGCCGAGGTAATCTCCATGGTTCAGGCATATGGCATGAGCGAGCGCATCCTTATATCCAGCTTTAATCACTATTCACTCGTCCAGTGCAAGAAGATTGCACCCGGGATCAAGACCGGCATTTTGTATATGGAGGGTTTGTATCAGCCTTGGGAATACGCCAAGTCGATCCAAGCGGACGCTCTTCATGCCTACAAATTCGCGGTCCTGCCCCAGTGGGTACAGGAAGCTGCCGGGCATGGCATCGCTTATCATCCGTTCACTGTTAACGAGGAGAATGAGCTGGAGCGGCTGGTTGGCTTCGGCGTGTCGGGCATTATTACCGATTATCCGGACCGGCTGAATGCGTTATTGAGACGGAGCGAGAGGAGCTAGCGGATGAAAAAAACTTGGCTGCTTGGCTTAGGTTTTTTCAGCATTAGCATCACATGGGCGTTGTACAATGCTTTTGTCCCTTTTTTCCTGGAAGAATACATCTCTAATCTTGCCCTAATCGGATTCATGATGACACTGGACAATTATTTCGCCATCTTCCTGCAGCCGATCATTGGCCGAAAAAGCGACCGCACCGATTCGAGGTTCGGCAAGAGGATGCCGTTCCTCATTATCGGCATCCCGCTTGCCGCCGTATTCGGAGCGCTCATTCCATGGCACAATAGTCTGCTTATGCTGGTCGCCTTTATGGTGCTAATGAATCTGTCCATGAGCTTGTACCGCTCTCCGACGGTGGCGCTCATGCCGGATATTACCCCGCCGCATAGGCGCTCACAAGCGAATGGCATTATTAACTTTATGGGCGGGGTAGGCTCGGTACTCGCATTCGCGGGCGGGGCATACCTGTTCAAGCAGCACAGCTCACTGCCGTTTCTAACCTCTTCCCTAATGGCCTTGCTTTGTCTGGCGATATTAATCTGGGTCATTCGGGAGAAGCGCGACGCCATCTCCTATCAGCCGGCAGAGCCTGCTAAAAGAACATCCTTCCGGGGCGAATGGAACCGGCCGACCGTCATGCTGCTTTTCGCCATCTTTTTCTGGTTTTTCTCCTATCAAGGCGTGGAAGCACTCTTCTCTCTCTACGGGAAAAATCATTTGGGCATGACCAAAGACGAAGCCGTCTTCTCGCTTGCCTTTTTCTCGCTTGCCTTTGTCATAGCGGCAATTCCTGCCGGGCTGCTCGGTAAGCGCTTCGGCAAAAAGCTCGTTATTATGATCGGCATTATCGGCTTGATTGCTACGTTCAGCCTCATTACACTGGTCGAATCCGTGCTGGCTTTGCGCGTGATGCTGATCATTGGGGGCATTTTCTGGGCGTGCATCAATATCAATTCCTATCCCTTTATCGTGGCGCTTGGCAAAGAAAGCAGCATCGGGACCCGCACAGGCATTTATTACATCGCTTCTTCTCTGGCGGCCGTCTCCTCGCCACCATTAATGGGAGCGCTCATGGATTGGTTCAGTTATTCCGCCCTGTTCTATGTCGCTGCAATCGGCATGGTCTTTGCCCTGCTGTTCCTGCTCGGCGTAAAAGATGACGGCATAGCCAAGTCGCCTCCGTCGGAGACAACAGCTAACGCAGTCTAATTAAAGCAACAAACAAGGGTTGTCTTATACGGTCGTTACAGACCCGCAAGACAACCCTCGTTTCATTAGTGAATGCTGTTTTTGCTGAAGTTGCCGCCCATTACATCGGATACATGCTCAACTGCGATAAACGCATTTTCGTCAATGGATTGCACGATGCCCTTCAGCTTGGCCAGCTCCAGACGGGATACGACGCAGTAGATAACCTTCGTATCTTCTCCGGAATAGCCGCCTGTCGCTTGCAGCAGAGTCGTACTGCGGCCGAGGCGATCGACGATGGATTGGGAGATTTCTTCGTATTCCTTCGAAATAATCGTAACCGACTTCGATTCCTCTAGACCTTCTACTACGATATCAATGACTTTGATCGCTATGTAGTAGGTGACCATTGAATACATGGCTGACGACCACTCGAATACAAAGCCTGCAACAAGAAAGATGATGACATTGAATAGCATAATAACTTGGCCTACGGCCATACGGAGCTTCTTCGAGATCAGGATGGATACAATCTCAATCCCATCCAGCGCGCCGCCATAACGGATGACGAGTCCAACGCCAGCCCCCAGAATCATCCCGCCGAACAATACGGCAAGCAGCTTGTCATCAGGGAAGGCTTCCACATGATGCAGCAATGCCGTTGTCAGCGACATAACCGTAATGCCGTACAGCGTCGAGATAGCAAAGGTTTTGCCAAGCTGCTTATAGCCCAAGATCAGAAAAGGGACGTTGATTACAAACAAATACAAGCTCAGCGGCAAAGGTGTAAGGGCGGATAGCATAATCGACACACCCGCGATGCCGCCGTCAATAATATCGAATGGAACCAGAAACAATTCTAACGCTACACCCATCATGACGGACCCTACCGTGATAAATATAAAACGTTTCACAATCTCCGCCATGGATAATTTTTTATGCTCTTTTAAACTCGCCAAAGGTGGCGCACCTCCATATCCTCTTGCGGCCCGGTCGATCCCATTCGATAGCGATATGCCTCATTGGCACGATTAATCGATGTATCCGGCTAAGCCCTTCTCCATAAAATAGTCCATCTCGCATTCTAAAATCTCTTCTACCTGAGGCTCTTCGAGCTGCACATCCCGCTTGCTCATTATAAAGTCCGTCAAATCATCGATATCGATGTCCACCTCGCCGTTCTTATCAGCTTTGGCATTACCGATATACCCCTTTTCGTAACGCAGTACAAGTTCAATATCCTTCCGCTCAACCTTGATGCGTTCCGCTATATAGGCAATCAATTCCTTCTCGTTCACCTGTTCGCTCATGTCCACCCTCTCCTATCAGAATCCTTTTACTACTTAACCATTTTTTATTATACACCCGAAAAGGCCTATTGCGCACCCTCCTATCATGACCGAATTTCTTAGTCTCCATAACGTGTATTCCATTATTCTGCATTATTCTGCATGACCCTTGCCCCGCAGCTTGTCCGTCCCGCCAACAAAAAAACCTTCCGTGTCTTAGAGACTACAGAAGGCTTCTAGCAGGCACTAGGAGAGCAAATCGGCGATATCCTTTTCAATCTTGGCCGGCTCATCTGTTGAACCGTAGCGTTTCACTACTCTTCCATCACGATCGACCAAAAATTTCGTAAAGTTCCACTTAATTGCCTTTGACCCGAATACGCCTCGTGCTTCATGAGTCAAATGCTTGAACAGCGGGTGCGCGTCGCCGCCATTCACGTTGATCTTGGAATAGAGCGGAAAGCTGACGCCGAAGTTCAATTCGCATGTCTGTGCTACTTCGCTGTCGGTCCCCTTCTCCTGATTGCCGAATTGCGAACTAGGGAAACCAAGCACAGCAAAGCCCAGGTCCTTATAATCATCGTGCAGCTTCTGCAACCCTTTGAATTGAGGAGCGAATCCGCAGCCGGTGGCTGTATTCACAATGAGCATCACTTTGCCCTCATAAGGGGCTAGCGTCTGCTGCTCGCCTCGAATCGTCTTCACTTCAAAATCGTAAATGGACATTTATTCTCCCCCAATCTCATTATCGATTATTTAATTAAATTGTATCCAATTTATTAGTTTCCGTCAATCCTATCTGCAATCGCATCAAAAAATCCCGACAGGGCTGTCGGGATTTTCTATCGTGTATTCGTAAACGGCACTCTGCTATTAGCGCCCTAATGCCGCTCCGGCAAGGCCAATCAGCACGCCCAACACTGCTCCAGCCGCAACCTCACCGGGTTGATGGCCCAACGTCTCCTTCAGCTGTTCTTTCCGGCGCTTATGATAGACCCCGGGATGATGGCCTGCCAGCTTCTCTACATCGGCATCCAGATCATTCACTTGAATCGCGATTTCACCCGCATGACGGCGGATATTCATTGCATCATACATCACGATAATGCCTAACATGGATGCAATGGCGAATTCAGGCGTTCGTACACCGTGCTTGGCTGCCGTATAGGCTGCGAGCGCGGCTACGCCGCTGGAGTGGGAGCTTGGCATTCCGCCGGAGCCGATGATCTTCCGCACATCCCATTGCCCCGTCTTGCGGTAATGCCATGGCAGCTTCAGCAACTGCGCCGCACCGACGGCTGCGAGAGCCGTCGACAATCCTCTGTTGGACATGATCAAATAACCTCCCGTTATAATGTCCTCATCAGTGTTCCCTGAAGCATTGCACTCCATTCGACCGCCAGCGCCGCAGTTTGTCCCGCATTATTCTTCAACCATCCGCTTTTTGTAGGAATAAACAGCCAGCATGTGGATGACGATAATCCAGCCAACAATGATCAGCAGATTGGACCATACATCCCCGAATCCTGCGCCTGCCTCTACTTGAGCAGCCAAATCAAGCAATTGCATATTAGGCATATATTCGATCACCGACAGAATCGGATAATTCTCGATGAATGGCTTCAAGAATGAACCGAAGCTGAATACAGCCATAACAGGCACGATAATAACAGAAGCTTCAATAACCGATTTGGTGAACATACCGATCAAGGTGCCAAGCCCCAGATAAAATACGGTCGACAAAAGCAAAGCTACGGCTACAACCGGAATATTGCCCGGGTCATATTCGGCTAGCAGAATCGATAAGATCACAATCACGACTGTTGCAATAAAGCTGAGCAGGTTTTTGCCGAAAAAGATTTCAAGCGTGCTGGCAGGCGACAGCATCAGACCGCGCAGCGTGTTTTTCTCTTTCTCTTCTGCAATAAGCGATGATTGAACATAGGTGCCGACCAGTATAAACGCCATATTAATGATCATATAATGCGACTCAAGCGTTTCTATTCCCATGCGTCCGAATACCGCAGCCATAATGAGCGGCAGGAACAGTGTGGTGGAGACGTATAAATTACGGGACATGTCCTTATAATCTTTTTGCAAAATGGCGCATACGCGTTTCATTGAGAATGTCATACTAGTTTCCTCCCTGTTACTTCTACAAAAATATCGCCAAGCGTTGGATGATTGGATTGAACGGATACCACTTCATCCGCGTTCATATGATTGAAGAGCTGCTGGGCTCCCGCCGGTCCCTTCGGCAATATCATCGTTGTGCCGTCGGTTAGTTCTACCTTAAGCGTCGCATCGCCTCTCTGCTGACGCAGCTTCTTCGGTGCATCCAGCAATTGAATTTCACCGTTGTTCAGGAATGCAACACGGTCGCATAAGAATTCGGCTTCATTCATGTCATGCGTCGTCAAGAAGATTGTCGTTCCCTTCTCCTTCAACCGCATCAATCCCTCATAGATATGCTTCGTATTCATCGGATCGAGCGCAGACGTCGGTTCATCCAGGAACAGAAGCTCCGGCTCATGCAGGAAAGCACGTGCCAGAATAATCCGTTGAAGCATTCCCTTCAACAGCTTGGAGACGATCTTTTTGCCTTCGCCCGCCAAATTCACCATTCGCAATACTTCATCAATCCTCGATGCAGGCACATCATATAAATCGCAATACAGCTTTAAATTGTCATAAACGCTGAGCCGAGCATATAAGGAAGTATTGTCCGTGACAATCCCGATTTTCTTCCTGTATTTCTCCTGCGACAGCTGATCCGTAGAAACACCGAATACATACGCGCTCCCCGATGTCGCCTTCATCTGTGCCGTCAGTATTTTAATCGTGGTCGTTTTGCCCGAACCGCTTGGTCCGAGGAATCCGAAGATTTCACCCTTCTGTACAGAAAAAGAAACATTCTTTAACGCCCGTTCTTTCGAAAAGGATTTTTCCAACGCGGTGACTTCAATGACATTCTCCATCTGCTCATTACCTCCGTCATGTGTTCGTTCTTGTGATTTCATCGTAGATCAGAACGAAACAGCGCGCATTACAATTCCATCGAAAGGAGCAAAGTTAGGGGTGAATGGAGCATTTAAGCCACCTTTTGGAGCAATAATATAGCCGTTTGGAGCCGATAAAACGACAAAAGGAGCTTATTTCAGCCCCATCATGTCCTTTAATTCAGCCATTTTGGTCTTCGATAACGGAACCGAGGTTCGGGAAGCATCATCTAGAATCAAGCTGAAACTATTGCGGGTGAACGTGACCACTTCCCGCACCTTCTGAAGATTGACGATGTAGGAACGATGACAGCGGAAAAATCCATAAGTCCGAAGGCGCTCTTCGAGCTCATTGATTTTGAAGGTCGAAGGATACGTCTCACCGTTAATGTATAGAGTAGTCTGTCCTTCATGGCTTTCAATGTAATCGATCTCCGGCGGATTGAATAAGATCATCTTGTCATTCATGCGGGTCGGAATTTTTTCAAAACGGACAAATTGAATCGGTTGGTCCTCCTCCGCCTCGAACTCTTCGTCTGCCAGCTCCTCCTCGCGCCCGACGCTCTCCGCATCTTGCGAAGCCATAACAGACTCCCGGTCATGAGCTGACGCTGCTCCTGCTGCCTGTTCCCCCGATTCCTGCTCGCGCGGCTCCTGAATATCAAAGCCCTTCAGCCCCTTCTCGTCAAGACGGTACACCCGGTCAGTTACGCTAACAGCCGATTCCATATTGCCAGTCAAGATGACTACCGCTTTGCCATCCTCGCTAAGTTGGCTTACCAGTCGTTGGAACACAGCCTTAGTCTCGATATCGACATTCTGATCAGGCTCCTCGAAGATGAACACCTCAGGGTCTTGCATCCGTATGCGGGCATATTGAACCCTCCTCTTCTCCGAGAGGGTAAGCTTATGTATTCGCATATTCGCTTTTGCGTCCAATTTCACAAGCCGAATTACGTCTTCAATCTTTTGGCTGGAATCATATAATTTTTTATAAAAAGACAACAGCTCTCGAACGGACAATTTTTCATAGATCCCTTCGTCCAGCAGCAGAAAGCCGACCTGTGCCAAATAGGCTTTGCTTCCTTCGGCATAGCTCATGCCGTTCACACGAATGTCGCCGGTCGAGACAGCAAGCTTGCCTGTCAGCATATTCAATATAGTATGACGGACATTCATGCTCGAATATAGGGCCGTAATCTCATGACGGCCCACCATGAAGTCGAATGCCGGAAAAATTAATGTATCCTGCGCATATTTCTCTAATCCTCTTATCGCCAACACGTTGTTGTCATCACCTAATTTATGTAAAATTCAAGAAGAAAACGTCTTCGTCAGATAGTTTATTATACACTAAGGGCTGCTCCATTAGGTACGAAACCTATTGGAGCAGCCCTCTCATGAACGGAAGTGCTTATTTAATTGCTGCGTCGATTTCCTTCGCCATTTCCGCAACAGAGATCAGACCGCCACCGGACAGGTACCAGAATTCAGGGTCCAGATAAACGATATTACCTTCTTTGTAAGCATTCGTGTTTTTCACCAGATCATTTTCGACGGTTTCCTTCGCACCAGCTTCGCCGGCGATTGCAGCATTACGGTCTACAACGAACAGGTAATCCGGATTTTTTTCGGAAATGAACTCGAACGAAATTTCATCGCCATGCGTGCTTACTTTAATAGTTGGATCGACTGCGCTAACGCCAAATACGTCGTGGATAATGCCGAAGCGCGAGCCTGGACCATAAGCGCTGATTTTGCCTTCGTTCGACAGAATGATCAGACCGTTTTTGCCAGCAGCCGTTGTTTTGTCATTTACCGCTTTTACGGTAGCGTCAATGTCTGCCAGTGCCGCTTCTGCCTCGGCTTGCTTGCCGAAGATATCCGCAAGTGTGTGCACATTAGACTTGAACGATTCCATGTAATTCAATGTATCAACACCCATGTAGATTGTAGGAGCAATATCGCTCAGCTCTTCATAAGCGTCTGATTGGCGACCGGAAATAATGATCAGGTCTGGGGAAATGCCATGAATCGTCTCGAAGTCAGGTTCTTTCAACGAACCCGCGTTCACATATTTCGAATCCTTGTATTTCTCCAGGTAGGAAGGTACGCCTGCTTGCGGGAGAGCTGCAACCTCTACACCCAGCTTATCCAGCGTATCCAGAGTGCCATAGTCGAATACCACGACTTTGGACGGATTAGCTTTAACCGTTGTTTCACCCAATTGATGCTTGACGACAATATCAGAAGCCGGAGCTTCCGCCGATGGGGAAGGAGATGGCGATGGCGAGCTGGAAGCGTTGCCTCCCGTATTATTGCCGCCGTTATTGCCTCCGCATGCAGCAAGAGCCATAGCGAATACTAGCAAAATTGCAATTAGACCAAACCTTTTTTTCATCATGTTCACTCCTATTGTTTATCTTTTTATTTGAAATAGACGCCGATCCGATTGCCGTTGAACAGCTCGATCGGTATATCCATATCATAAATATTTTCCAGAACCTTGTTGTCGATAATCGCTTCAGTCGGGCCCTCCTTCACAATCTTGCCGTCCTTCAAGGCCACGATATAGTCGGAGTAGCAGGATGCGAAGTTGATATCGTGAATGACGATAATAATCGTCTTGCCAAGCTCTTCGGCCAGTCTGCGAAGCACCTTCATAATTTGGACCGAATGCTTCATATCCAGATTGTTCAACGGCTCGTCTAGCAAAATATATTCGGTATTCTGGGCGATGACCATCGCGATGAATGCACGCTGGTTTTGGCCGCCGCTAAGCTGGTCCAAATATTTGGACTGCAGATCGGTCAGATCCATGTACGCAATTGCTTCATCTACCTTCTCCCAATCTTCCTTCTTCAGATTCCCTTGCGAGTAGGGAAAACGGCCGAAGCTGACCAGCTCCCTTACAGTAAGCCGCAGGTTCACTTGATTGGACTGCTTCAGGATGGAGATTTTTTTGGCAAGCTCGGTGCTTTTCCACTCCGAGATGTCCTTCCCGTCAATAAGCACTTTTCCGCTGTCCTTCTGAAGCAAGCGGCTGATCATCGAAAGCAGCGTGCTCTTCCCCGCTCCGTTCGGGCCGATGAAGGATGTGACGCTCCCTTGCTTGATCTTGAGCGATACTTTCTCGACTACCGGCTTGCCGGCATAGGATTTGGATACCTCTTGAACCTCAATCATGATTTACTCTCCCTTAGAAGCAGATATAAGAAGTAAACTCCGCCGATAAAGTTGATAATAACGCTGACCGTCGTCTCGAAAGTAAAGACACGCTCCACGATCATCTGCCCGCCGACCAAGGCAATGATGCTGATCAGCATCGTGCTCGGAATGAGGATGCTGTGCCGGTAGGTTTTCATAAACTGATAGCCCACGTTGACCACAAGCAGTCCCAGGAATGTAATCGGACCGACCAAGGCGGTGGATACCGCAATCAGAATCGCAACGATCACAAGCAGGTTCATAACGACAAAGTTGTACGGGATCCCCAGGTTGACTGCATGCTCTCTCCCCAGCGACATCGCGTCCAGATACTTCGAGAACCTCATCGCGTACAGGGCGACCAACGCCAAAATAATGATGGACAGCATGAGCAAATCTGTATTCACATTGTTGAAGCTGGCGAACATCTTCCCTTGTACGACAAGAAAGTCATTCGGATCAATCAACACCTGCATGAAAGTCGTCATGCTGCCGAACATCGTTCCCATAACAAGTCCGATCAGCAGAAGGAAAAACAAATTTCGTCCTTCTCTTTTGAAGATGAGCTTATAGAGTATAGCTACGAATAGCAGCATAATGCCTACTGTGAAACCGAAATTCATCATTTTGTTTGTGCTCGGCAAACTGACTGCGCCGAAGAAGAAAATAACGAACGTCTGGATAAGCATGTATAGAGAATCCAAGCCAATGACGTTAGGCGTTAAGATCCGGTTGTTCGTCATCGTCTGGAATATCAACGTTGCGTAAGCGATGGCACCGCCAGTGAGCGCAATGGCCAGCACCTTCTTGACTCTGCGGTCCAATGCATATTCCCAGTTATGCGGCAGGTCAATGAACAGAAAGGCAGCTATAACGCCAAGGGCCAACACGGCGAGCAGTGTAAGTTTAAGCTTCATAGGCTTTTCTCCTCAGCAGCAGATACAGGAATACGATGCTTCCGATCACGCCGACGGTAAGCCCGATAGGTATTTCATACGGATAAATAATGAGTCTGCCCACGATATCGCATACCAGCAAAAATACCGCCCCAAGCAAAGCTGTATGTATCAGACTTTTCTTCAAGTTGTCCCCCACATAGAGCGTCACGATATTCGGAATAATGAGTCCAAGAAACGGAATGATGCCAATGGTTAAGATGACCACCACCGAAACAAGCGCTACGATAATCAAGCCAATGTTAACCACGAATTTGTGATTGAGGCCCAGGTTGACCGAAAATTCTTCCCCCATGCCCGCAATGGTAAATTTGTTGGCGTACATATAAGTGAAGATAAGCAGCGGAATGCTGATATACAGCAACTCATAGCGGCCCGTCATAATCGAAGACGTACTTCCTTGAAGCCAAGACGTAACATTTTGGATCATATCATTTTTGTAAGCAAAAAATGTAGTAATGGAATTAATAATATTACCAAACATCAAGCCTACAAGCGGAATGAAAATCGTATCCTTGAATTTGATCCGTTCCAGGAACTTCATGAACACATAGGTGCCAGCCAGTGCAAAAGCAAAGGCAATGAGCATTTTCTGCATTGTCGTCGCAGAGGCGAATACGAGAAGCGCCACCAATATCCCCAGCTTCGCAGCATCGTCCGTACCTGCCGTCGTCGGCGATACGAATTTGTTGCGGCTGAGCTGCTGCATGATCAGCCCTGCAATACTCATGCTGACGCCAGCAATAAGGAGACTGACCAGCCTTGGGATCCGGCTGATGGTGAATACCTGCCACTGCTTCTCCGTCATGCTGAACAGGTCGGTGATCGATAAGTTTTCTGCTCCGATGAATAGCGATGCCACTGACAAAAGCGCAAGCGCTACGACTAACATCCATACCTTCATTTCATAGCCTCAGATCTGTTATCCGCTAAAGGGGAAATGTTGAGATAGTCCATATCACAAGTAGTCATAAAAATAGGCCTCCGATAATCTCCGCATTTATTAGCGATGATAATGATTATCATAAGCACAACGTTATTATCCCATGCTCCCTGCCGTTCGTCAACTATTTAGCGATAATAATTCTCAGTCTTAGCAATATTGCTGACTAATATGACAAAACCGTGAACAACTTCTACACGTTTTTCCAATTCACCGCGGACGGCTCCGCAAGCGCATGAGAAGAGATGTTTTATGCCATTCTAACGAGGGAAGGAGGTGAATCCACTCATGTCCTCATCCAAAAACCGCAGAGAGAACGCCTGGCATCAGCGCAAGCATAGGCAGCGCCCGTCACACGGGAAGGTCAAATCATTTGAAGAATTAAGCCAAGAAAGCCCTTCATCCAAATCATAAACAAAAAGGCGGGCCGCGTACGGATATCCGTCGCTAGCCCGCCTTATATACATCTGGTCATACGTTGTCAGCCGACGACCATTTTAATCTCCTCATACTTCTCATCGAAGGATATACGCAGCTCCTTGTCTTCTACATACCAGACATTATCCTCTTCCATGTAAAAGAAGATGCCCTCTACCTGCTGGCTAAGCCCTGCATCCCTTGGCACATCCTTCGTAATGCCAAGCGACAGTCCCGGGTGTACGCTTCCGCAGCCTCCCAGCCGTACGAAGATACGCAAGCTATCCCCTTCGCTTAAATCCATTTGCTCTTTGTACCAACGCGCCGCATTCTGTTCTACAACCAGGTTCATCGCGAGCCAGCTCCTTTCATTCTGTCAGGATGCGAGGCATCCTAGTTCCTCCATTATAACGTGAGAAGCTTGTTTTCTTCACGTTACATTTTACGGAACTATGACGAATAATCGCTAATCGCGAGCCGGTGCACGCTTCAACAAAAAGACGGAGCCAGCCAATAAGGCTGCAATGGCGATCATAGCCGTTATGATTGACCACCATGAAGCAGGCTGGATATGCAGCATCTCTTGACTTATTACAGCCTGATAAGCGAGTGCCGACAGAGCGCCCGGGCTCCATCCCATATACTTCGGCATCAATCCGGCAAGCATGGAGAGCAGAACAGCCGCTCCAAGCGAAGAGAAAGCCGCCCCGGCCGCACTTCGAAGGATCGTGCTGAACAGCAGCGTCACCGTCAACACGAATGTAAACCAAAGGCCGTACAAAACAAAGCTGAGCAAGAATGGAACCACGTCAACGAAATCGATCAGAAGCCATGTATAATACCAGCCTGCCGCATAACCGATGAGCAGCGATCCCCATGTCAGCAGCATCATGCTCAGCCACTTGGACAGAATGTAGGAGGTGTACGAAACCGGTTTAACCAAAACGAGAGCCGAAGCTCCATTATTCCGTTCACCTGATACGATTCCCATGAAGGCAAGCGACAAAATAAGCAAGCCCATCACGCCAAATTGAGACAGCGTGTCAGCCAGCACCTGAGCGCCGACTGCAGGGGGAATCTCGATTACGGTGCCTTCAGGCATATTGCCCGCCTTCTCAATGATTATGGGCATATAATAACTAAGAACCGGCTGCATAATGCCCAGTACAGCAAAAACGATCGGCACCCAGATCAGTTTGAAGCTTCTAAGCAGTTCAAGACATTCCTTACCGAGCAGCGTCAGGAATACGGATCCGCCGGAGCTTCGCCTCGCGGCCTTCGGCGCTGCGGAAGCCGGATGCGACCGGTAAGCTTCATTTGCGCTGTTCATTCGCCCACCACCTTCATGAATAGATCCTCAAGGGAAGAATATCCGATCTCAAGCCGGCTGAACGGAATCGCATGCCTCGCAAGCTCTTCCATCAATCCTTGCCGCGCCTCGTCCATATGAACAGCGGTCAGATAAAGCCGGCTATCCCTCAGCTCAGCTTCGCTGAGCCAGCTGTCACGCATCTCTCCGCTAAGCGATTTCTCTACGAATGCTCTTGCCCATGCCATCCCGCGCGGATCTCCTTCTTCAAGCTTCAGCTCGATAACCGGACGGCGGTGCTGGCTGCGAATCGACGTAAGCGACCCTTGCAGGGCCACTTCGCCTGCGCGAATAATAACAACGTCGTCGCATAGCTCCTCGGCATCATGCAGCACATGAGTGGAGAACAACACGGTTGTCTCTGATTTCAATTCCTTGAGCAAACGCAGCACTTCCCGGCGTCCGAGCGGGTCCAGCGCCGATACCGGCTCATCCATGACGAGCAGCTTCGGTTGATGGACAAGTGCCTGTGCAAGGCCGAGCCGCTGCTTCATTCCGCCTGAATAACCGCCTAACTTGCGCTTGGCTGCATCCGCCAGCCCTACCCGCTCCAGCATCTCCGTCGCGCGCTTCTTGGCGTCGGACGCGCCGAGCCCGCATAGACGTCCGGCATAGACCACATATTCCATGCCGCTCATCCAATTATGGAATGCGGGAGTCTGAGGCAAATAGCCTATCAAGCTTCGCCGATCCTCTCCGGGCGGCAGCGAATGGAACCGCACTTCCCCCGCCGTAGGAGCAAGCAGACCCGTCAGCATTCGGATAGTAGTCGTCTTCCCCGCTCCATTGGGACCTAGCAGTGCCACACACCTGCCCTCCTGTATGCTGAAGTCGATCGACTTCACAGCTTGCATGGTACCGAATGATTTGGTTAACCCTTTGACTTGCATCAATTCTGCCATTATGAATTTCTCCTTCCGAACAGGAAGAATGCGATCGGGCCAATCAATTGGCCGAATATGATGATGAGAACCCACATCATCTTCGGACCTCTCGTCTCTTCCGTTTTGGCGCACAGCACAAGCGCAATGATCATCAACACCAGTTGAAGGAGAATTAGCGGCACAATGAGTCCAATCAGTTGCGATAATTCCAATGTCTCTTTCATCAGACGCACCCCTTTATTTTTTATTTCTGGCAGAAGAAGCCCGCCATTTATCCCAGACTCTCCATCTAACCGTCAGCCAATAAAACAAGAGCGGGAACGGGCATTGGATCAATCCCCATAGTCCCCAAAACCATGGCATGCTGCCTCTCTTGCGGGCATCCAGGAAGAGCCAGGTGGATTGCGTAATCATAAGGAGGGCAATGAGCAGCCAGAACAGCACCGATTGCTTCAGTTGTTCTTCCATTGCTTTCTCCCCTTCCACACATGTACGAAGCCGATATAACTGATTGCACTGATCGCCACAAGCAACTGCAGCGCTGCGAACCAGATCCAGTCGCGTTCAAGAATCCAGAGCATGCCCAGCAGGAGCATCGCCGCGACGAGCCAGAATAATGCCAGATCGCGCCACAGCTTCCTCCGCAGCGCCTGCTTATGGGAAGCGACGAACGACTCGAACGGTCCAAGCTCGGGTTCGCTGCGCTCATACGCATCATCCATCTTTCGAAGCTCCGTTCCGATATGCTCCATGAACCATTGCTGGTCCTCGTCATGAACTTTGTTCTTCTTCATGGCCAGACAACTCCTTCCTGAGCTGTTTCATCCCTGCATGTATTCTCGACTTGACCGTACCGACAGGCGCATCTACCATTTCCGCAATTTCTTCCTGCGAATAGCCGTAATAATATTTGAGCAGAACGGCCATTCGAAGCTTCTCATCAAGCTCGCCTATCGCTTGCAGCGCTTCTGGCCAGTCGTTCATTCTGCTGAGGGTCTCATATCGAAGCGCCCTTAGCGCACCTTCCTCCTCCACCCATTTGCGTTCCCTTGCGCTTCTTCTTCCCCGATCGATCGCAAGTCGGGATGCAATGGCTATAAGCCAAGTCGAAAATTTGGACTGTGCCCGGTACGTACCGATTTTTTCAATCGCCTTCAGCATGGTGTCCTGTGTAATATCCTCCGCCCGGCTCTTATCCATCGTTAATTTAAGGGCGTATTGATAGAGGAAAGAATAGTGCCTGCGCAATAGCTCCGACAACGATCGGGTATCGCCTCTCACGGCTTGCTGTATCAGTCTGGTTTCATCGGTCACCGCGTGCACTCCCTCCTCACCTCCGCCCTTTAGTGATTAGACGACGGAGGTTCTCGATTCGTTCATTTGCTTTTCAAAAAACTTTTTTAAATTATACAAAGCCCGTAATACGCAACAAAAAAGCAACGGCGGACATGCAGCGCATATCGTATTCGCCATTGCTTATGCTTGAATCAATAACTATATTATAGGGCCTTGCCGCTGCGGCTATACCAGCTCCATACCGGATGAACATCCTCTTGATCCATCCCTGGCACCTTATAGCTGAAGGGGCTGCCCAGCACATGAACCGAGATTGCGGAGATTCCCTTCCGCCGCTGGGCATTAGACCGCTTCACAGACATCGTGACAATGCGCTGTCGGCGCACATAATACGTGATGCGCTGCAGCGTACGTCTTCTTAATGTCAGCTGGTCATCCTGCAATAGCAATCCGGCAGCCTTGTGGCAGCTGATCCGCCACCATAATACTAACGGGATAAGCACGAACGCCCATGCCCCCGGCGCACCGAAATACGCTATACAAGCACCTGCTAAAACAATCGCAACCAGCAACGGAATGCGGATATAATAGATGAGCGCTTTCCGCGGCGATGGCGCAAGCTCACTCGGCTCAGGCAGCTTAAGGCCCGGTACGAACTGATCGATCAGCGCCTGAACCTCCGATACTTTAAGGAACGGATGGAGCATCAGCTGCTCCTGCTTGTCGGACGACACCACTTGAAGCTTGACTTCCCCGTAGCCCCATATTTGTCTAAGCCAGCTCTCGTTCACGATGACGGCCTGCACGTTTTTGGGGTCGAACAGAATGCTCTTCTTCTCCAGCAGCCCATAGGTAAGCGAAAGCTGCTTGCCTTCCCTGCGCATCGTGAATCCGCTGTACTTTAATATATACAACAGGATTGATAGCACCCATGCAAACAATATGACGAATACGGCAAGCCCGGCAATGAAGAACGCATTCGACATTTGATTCACGGAGTCTTCCACGACCTGCTCGAAGAAGTGCTCCGGAAAGATCAGATTCAGGAAGTCATCCGCGAACGAATAGAGACCTGCGATAAATGCAATCGCAAGGCCAAAGTTCAGCGACGTTGCAGCCGCTTGAAACAGCTTGCCTGCATCAAGCGTAACAGATGGGCCAGCTTCCTCCTGCCGGTTCCCGATACTTGCAGCCATGCCAACCGATGGGCCGGTTGTACCTTCATTGGACATGGACGACAGCGTAGCCGATGGCACTGGTTGATGTTCTCCGGTTGCCGAGGCAAATACAGAATCGTCTTGTCCGCCGCCTTCAAGTCCAGCATTCGCAATGTCTCGGTCGACTGCGTTCGTTGCTTGAACGGCGCCTGTCTCGGAATAGCTCCGCAGCAGCTGTTTGATCCGGTTCGCCTCATCCTTGGACAGTGTCTCCAGAATGCCGTCCGCCTTATTGTTCCCGCCAGGCGTCTCAATCTTGAGCTGTACGACACCCAGAATACGCTGGATGAGCGGCTGTTCAATATTGACGGAGTGAATCCGTGTATAATAGATCGTCTTCTCTTGCCGGAAGAACAGACCCGATCGGATAATGATCCGGTCCTCCTCCAGCCAGAAGCCGAATTTCCTCCATTGCAAGAAAGCAATAAGCGCCATAAGCAAGATGAAGCCGCCTATGCCCGCATACCAATACCAGCTGAGGTTCGACCAGTCCGGTTTGCGGAGCAGCATAATGACGATCAGCGGCAGAAAACCTTTGATAACAGACAATACGCCAAATAATATGTATGTAGGATGCAGCATGCGGCGATCATTCATCGGCTTCTTCCACCCTCGCCAATTGTCCGATTCTCCGCTTCAGCGACTCCGCCTCTTCACGTTTGATCCCGACGATCTGATGTGTCGTCGCCGCAGTCACAACTGACACGGAAGCGAGTCCAAACTTCCTCATCAACGGTCCGCTGCCAATCTCGACATGCTGTACGCGCACCATCGGAACGAGCACATTGCTAAGAAAGATCAAGCCCTTCTCAATCTCCAGCTCTTCCTCGAACAGCTCGTAACGGAATCTGGCATACTTCACCGACGGAATGAGCCAAGTGAACAGCACGAGCGACAAGACCAATACACCTGCGCTAATCCATACCGGAATAAGCGTCCAATCCTTCCATAGCGCAATAATGAGATACGCTGCAATAAGCAGTAAAAAGATACCGTTCCCGATCAGCTCTGATATGCGGTATACCTTCAAATAGTCACGATGGAGCCGATTTTTCAATTCACGATTCATCCTGCATTCTTCCCTTCTTTAGTCCCCCTCCTATTACACCAATTTTCCATATCAACGTCAACCTGCAACCAGCTCCGCAGCCCCCCTTATTTCCCATTCGAGCGGCTCCATAACGGTGAATGCTCTGGGATAAACCACTTTCGCGATAATCACTACGCCCGGACTCCTGAGTTCTACTTCATAATTATAGGTTGGATTCCAGTAACGATAAGGAAAACGCTCTTCGGAATTAATTACCTCAAATACCAGCACCTGCACAGGATGGCGGAGGAATGAATTCGGAAGCGGCCTGCCGCCCTCATCCAATTGCAAGTTGCGCTGCAAATATAACGCGGCCTCCCGGGAAGCTGCGGATTCATCTATACGTATAATACCTTCGCTTAACGCCGCTTTGTCTACCTGCTGCGCGGCCGCATGCGCCGCACGGTTGATTGCGCGTTTGCCCTGGGACAGCGACTTCATCGCCATCTCTTCCTCAACCTGCATCAGATGGACGGTCATCCACAGCGACATCATCGCTAGAATAAGAACAAGCTTGTACAAGGACGCGCCTCCTTCCGTTACGGAACGTACTCACTCATCTTCATACCGAATGCGCTCATTCTCTCATGCGGAGCAAGGGGTTGAATGCCGATCAGCGAATCAATGACAAATAAGTTTTCATAGGGATAGCTGATCGTAAGTGAAATTCCCGTTCCTCTAGGTACGGGATTGCTGGCATCAGTAGCCGATTCACCGGATGTCGTGGCATACTGGTAGCGAATATCCTGCTCCTTCAGCCCGAAGCTTGCCAGCCTCCGCATAGAATCCCTCTGCATGGCGGGACTGATATAGCCGTATGTCCCGCTTGCGCCTACCTCCAGCAAATAATCCACCTCTTGCTGGAGCACGGCCTGCCTCACAATAACTACATGCTTATAGATCGGTGAAAACATAATCCAGCACAGCATAGCGGCAAACAGAATGAATAGCAGCAATTGCTTCAAGGGCTCATCCCCTTGATATACTCTCCCATCGCTCCGCCCGTCCGGCCGACGCCCTCATTCAACCCGTCGTCGCCTTCTGCAACAGACGTATAGACAACCACCGCCGTAATGATCAGAAGAAGCGTCATTAATATTGCCCTCATTCTCCCTTGCACCTCCACATTCGTCGCTATACTGCGCTACACACCACACTTACGGCAGCAAGGTGTTGATTCTCGTATTCGCTGCGTAGCCCTGCGATTGGATTTGGCTCCTTGTCCCCGTCGAATCCTGCGCGATAATCGTATTGAACAGAACGACTACAACGACGAGCATCATGACCGTCATCAAAATATTGCGCATCCCTGTCACCTCCTCCCATTGCTGTCTTAACTGACTCTTGACGCTTCCGCTTATCCCAACGACTGAAACAGCTTCTGGCCTTCTCTTACCCATGGATAAATAAAGACCTGGAACGTATACAGGATCGGAATGCCCGCAATGATGAACAGCACATAGGATGTCGATTCCTTGCGGCTGTCCTTCGCAAGCTCCAGCTTTTCCTTGTACTCCGATATCCGAATACGGAGCAATTCATAATATTGATTGCTCTCATGCTGCCGGATCGCATCGATCGTCTCGACGAAGCTCATTCCGTCATCCGTGCCGACCCTCAGCTTGAATTGCCGCAAGGCAAGGGCGGGATCGTGATACCATTCTGCGAGCAGACGCTCCATATCTCCGCGCATCGCTTTTGTATAAGGCATGCACCGCATGAGCTTGCTATGGATATTCAGATTGGAGTCCGCAAAATAAAGTAATTGATTGCTGATCACATAAATTTCCTTCGTAAACTGCAGAGACCTCATCTTCTGTGCTGCACGCAGCCATGCCCGGTCGAGATGCAAAGCTCCAGCAAGCAATAACGGCAATGCAGCCAAGGCTTGGAACCATATCGACATCAACTCGCCTCTGAACACTACAACTAATAGAGCCCCTGACATCATCCCCATAGTCATCGCAAGCTGACGAAAGAGCATGTACCAAGCAGGATTGAACGTCATGCCACAGCCCGCGAGAAGAAGCTCCCTTTCTTGGTATGCGGAATGCTCCCTCTTGATACCGCACAGACGAAGCCAGCGTTCTGGAGGCGCAGAGCTGCGCAGCTTCAGAAAAGAGAGCCTCTTCCATCTAATGGAGCGTTCCGGCAACAACCTTAGCAGCATATAGAGCCCCGTCCCCGCGAAGAGGAACTGTCCCAGAATAGCGCCTGCTTCAATCCATCCGGCAATCCAATCGTACACAACCATCACCCTTACATTTTTTTGCGTGAGAGCCAAAGGCCCAAAAGAAACGATCCAAATATAAGCAGAAGCGCATTCAGCAGCATGTCGCGCCCTTGCGGGTCCTGCAAATAATAGAAGTATGCATTCGCTTGGTTGTAACGAAGATTGATGCCGATGAACAAGGCCAGGAACAGAATCGGTGTAAAGTTGGCAACCCTGATCTCCAAAAGGCGGTGGCGCTCCTGTTCATTCGCCCGGCGCGCCTTCCTCATATCGGCCAGCAGCTCCCTTAAGCTCTCTGTGACGGGAACCCCTTCAGACAGCGCGACACGCAAAATTTGCACAAAATAATCCGACCATAAATGACCTAGCGAAGATCCCAGTATTCGCAGGCTTGCATCATCATCACCTCTGACCGACAGGTTGCGGTACAGCTGTTCGAATACGGCTTGCATCGGTCCGAGCAGCCTCTTCTCCTCTATCGTTCGTTGCAAGGCGATACGGACATGGCGTTCTCCGGTCACCAGATAACATTGATAGAACAATTCCACGGCGGGCAAAAAATCAAGCTGGGCTCCCATTCGCCGATGAATCAGTAAGCCTCTCAGCCAGATGTAAGGCGCTAGTCCAACAATCAAGCCAAACAGCAATCCACCCTTCGCCGTCTGAAAGAACATGCCTCCCGCTACAACACCTCCCACAAGCAGCAAACCCGAGATTCCGAGAAAGGTATCTGCCGGCAGCTTTATTCTGAGCGTCTCCAGCAGCTCCTCAACATGCTGTCGAAGCATGCCATACGATCTAAGCCGTTCGGTCAGCATTCTTCGCAAGCTATAGGGCGATTCATAGGTCAATCGGCTGCGAAGCTGCCGCTTGTCTTCGGCCGAATCAATCAATGAGCGGATGACCATAAATAATAGAACAAACAGCAGCAAGCTTCCTGATAAGAGAGCCAGATTAGCCATCGTTAGTTCCTTCCCAGCCATGCGGCAGCACGCACTGATGGAGGATTCGGATATAGCCATTCGCTTCTTGCATCATCGAAGACCGCCCAATCCCGAATATGTACTTCGCCGCCATACCACTTCATCTCTCCAATACGAGACACCACTCTGCGGCCGCCAATCAGCTTCATCTCGATGCCAAGCTCGGTGACATATTCCGCGATTCGTTTCGTCAGCCGCTCGGGACTCATGCTCCTGCCATCTTGCATGCACATATCGGTAATGGCCTCGGGTACATCCTCCAGCCGATTGGCATGAACGGTTGTCATGCTTCCGGTATGCCCCCGCGTACAGGCCCGTACATAAATATTCGCGTCTTCGTCTCTAATCTCCGCATGGATAATGCGCTGTGGCGATTGACGAAGGGCAAGCTTGAAAGCCTGGGATGAGCGATGGGCTTCGTCGTCTTCCGCCGCTTCATATTCGATAATGTTCTTATTCGGAAAATCTCTGCCGAGCATCATCTCGTATCTTCCCTCAATCGTAATGATCCGCTCCTCATCCGGCAGCTCGGCAATAAGCGCCTTCATCAGATTGGTCTTGCCGGAGTTGGTCGGCCCTATGATGACCAGATTGTATCTAGCCTTCAGCGATGCTTGCAGGAGCTGTACCATTCGTTCACTAAGCGACAGATATGGCGCCGCTGCCAAAGCGTCAAGACGGAAGCGCCGGACGGTATAGAAGCGGATCGTCAGCGTTGGACTCGACGTGAATCCGAAGCCGGTCATCGTGACGCGGGAGCCGTCTTGAAGCATGACCTCCGCCCAACGCTTGCGCGGATTGATCCGGTCATTGTTATACAACACCAGATTTTGCTGGATGCGCTCGACATCGCGAACGCTGCCGAAACCATAAGGGGATAACGAAGCCACGCCGCCGCGCACTTCGTAGATTCTCGTCCCGACCACCTGCAGCTCCTCCAAGTCATCGCGGCTTGCCAGCACAAGCTCCAGTACATTCAGTCCCACTACCTCCGCAAATAACGCTTCCGCAAGCGTGGCATAGGGATGCTTCCATCCCGACAGCGTATGAATGCGCAGACGAATGAGCCGATCCTCAATCACAGCCAGCACTTGCTCACGGTCATGCGGAAATCCTAGCACAGCACGGTTAAGCGTCTCGCTGTACTTCCTTCGTTCCTCCTCCGTCATGCCTCTCGGGGCGCTCAGATAGGACCTGATTTCCTCAGCCAGCCTGTCAAAATCATCAGAGCCCCTATCTTCCCGTTCATGCGCACTCTCATCACGAACGGCTCCCTCACTCTCGCTCTGCACTCTTGCCGCAAATTCCGCAATGGAGAATCTGTCCTGCACACTCTTCATGAGGAACCCACTCCGTTCCGATGCACATTGAGCCTGCGATACCACGGCTGTCTAACCATGGATGAGAAGCTGCCCTGTACGCCATGGCGTACCAGCAGCCTGGCTGCCGGTTTCCTCATCGCCGTCCTTCCCGCCGGATCCTCTCTCAACCATTCGTCATAGCCGCCTTTGTCCAGGCTGGCAAACATCGAATCATTCATTTTGAATTCTCCCATTGGAGCGGTTCCCAGCTCCTTGCAAATGTCGTTCATGCGATAACCTCCCTTTCTCCATGGATAGTGGACGATGATACAATCGTACTGATTCGGCTGGACTTGAAAGAGTGGCGACACACTCCCGACCCAACGCCTTCCGTCTTCCTGAAAGTGCGAGAGCGCAGGCGTCGTCACCAATACACGCGAGTCCGCTCGCCGAATGCTGCATATCGTGGCCGCATTATCCCAATAAGCACCAACGTCAAGCACGACAAATCCGTATGTTTTCTCTGCCACGTCCAGCAGATGGTCAATCTCCTCCGCCCCGACAAACTCCGCTCCCTCCCGGTTCAAATTGCCGAACAGGACATGCAGATTGGCTCGTCCTCTCACCGTGCAATCCGCACTGCGAAGCATATCCGGCGTCAAGGAGGCCGAGCGAAGCTCCGGTTGAAGCCTGTCGAGCGTCACGTCCGGCTCATCCTCCCCCAGGAAGCGATGCAGCTTTGCGCTCTTGAGGTTCAAGCACAGATAGCCAACCTCTATGCCGCCGAGTTCCGCAAGCCTGTAAGCGGTCGCGAAGGCTGCCGATGTCGTCCCGATATTAGGAGTTGTGCCAATAAAAGCGACGACCGGAGCCGCACCATTATTCCCGCTCACCGTTCTCACCCTTTCCTTCCGCTTCACGCTCATCCTTGATCCGGTCATAGGACTCCGGGCTGTATGCAATCACAACCTTGACGCTTCCGCCCTTGCAAAGCCGGTCGATCTGAAGCCACTGAGCCTCCGTCAAATTGAGATTTACATATTCGATCATCGCATTGGCGTCCCGTCTCGCCACATACATGCCGTCCTTGTTGCCCTCCGCTAGCGACATCAGATGCGATTGCTCCAAACTGTCGACCTCCACATTGGCCGAGCTCTTCACCGATGCGACAACGACCGATTCCGGGAAGATGCGCAGCGACTCTTCCTCTGCGCCCGACGCATAGAGGAGCACCCGGTCGCCTGCGCGAATCCCGTTCGAGATCGAGCGGATATACTCCTTCGGAATTTGAAAGGTCGACTCTCCCGTCCGCGGATGCAGGTAATGCTCATTCAGCTTCCAGGCGAGAAGCGCCTCGCCTTTTCCGAGCGGCATTGCCGCTTCCATCCCCGAGGCCATACCTAGCTCTGAGACCATGTCGCTCGTATAAGCGGCAACCGGCAAACGCGACAATTCCAGATCGCTCCGCTGGAGCCGCTCGCCGGCTGCGATGAATCGCTTGGGCACGATTACGGCTATCGTCTCCTGTTGTTCCAATTGATCTCGCTGCAGCACGTACAGCCCGTACACCAGCGCCGCCGACAGCATCGCCGCCGTCAGGCTGAGCCATAAGCTCCTTCCTCTTCTCATCGCTACCCCACCTCCGAGCAACAAAAAAAAGAACGCATTCAGCAGCCGCTGCCGGCTAACTGATTGCGTTCTTCGCAATAGATTGCTCTATTATTTGTTCAAACATGAATTTGAGCCTATAATAGCAAACTCATCCTCAAATTGTCTACCTTTAATTTTGTGACCGTTCATTCCGGTTGGGAAACCAAGCCTTCTTGCTGTCCCATTGAGACAGCCGGCCTTTGATATTTTAGAAGTCGATCAGGCCTACGCTGATCAACAGCGCATCGTCCACTTTGCGCATCGTTTCATCGTCCAAATGCGTGATTTTATCCGTTAAGCGCTGCTTGTCGATTGTACGGATCTGCTCCAATAGTACGACCGAATCCCGGTCGAAGCCATGAGTTGCCGCATCCATTTCGACATGCGTTGGCAGCTTTGCTTTCTGGATTTGAGCCGTAATGGCGGCTACGATTACAGTAGGGCTGAATCGGTTGCCAATGTCATTTTGAATGACTAGAACGGGACGGACTCCGCCCTGCTCCGAGCCGACGACTGGGGACAAATCGGCAAAAAACACATCTCCGCGTTTTACGATCAAGCTCTACACCCCGCTTACGAGACGGCCTAACGTATGGTCGGCTTCTTCCTCCGCTTGAAACGCTTCCGAGGCCATATTCAGGTTGATTTTTGCCATTTCCATATATCCGCGCTGCATGGATTCACGGATTTGGCGCTTCTTGCGTTCCACCAAATACAGCTTCATGGCTTGCCGAATAAACTCGCTGCGATTAGAGTTCTCCTTGGCTACGATACCATCGACCTCCTCGAGCAATTGATCGGGCAAGCTGATCATGATCCTTTTCGTATTATGCACATTGGCCACCGAACTCGCACCCCCAAGACTTTTCCAAAAAACCCTATTACACATTATGACAAATTCTTGCCATTACTATACTTCATCATTTGTATGCCTATCGTATATCAATTATGCTATATGCGGATTATACCCATCTTATGGCTGCATAACAAATTCGATCTCCGCAGGCTCAATCCCTGCACGAAATGATAAATAATCCAATTGGAATAAATCCCAGCCCTTGTCGGCTTATGCCAAGTCGTTACGCGACTGCACAACGGCCCCGTCCTCCATGTAGACCCGAGGGACCCGTGCGGCAAGCATACAAATGACTTCATAGTTGATCGTGCCAAGCTGATCTGCGATCTCTTCGGCAGTTATGAAGGCATTTCCTTGCGACCCGATCAGCACGACTTCTTCTCCTGCTTCCACCGGAGCTGCACCTGGCTGATTCCGGACAGGATCAAGCGCAATCATGCATTGATCCATGCAGATTGTGCCCAGAATCGGCGTTTTTACGCCGCGTACCAATCCATGTGCCTTGCCGCCCAGCATCCGGCTGTAGCCGTCCGCGTATCCGATCGGCAAAGTGCCAATCAGCTCTTCCTTCTCGGTGAAATATCGCGTTCCGTAGCTGATTCCCCATCCCGGCGGCGCCGTCTTCGTCCAGACGATCTGCGTCTTCAGCGCAAGCACCGGCTTCAGCACGACCCGCTCCTTGTTCACCTCTTCAGAAGGGTACAAGCCGTACATGCCAATTCCTAGTCTGACCATGTCCCCTGCCCATTCCGGCGTATCGATGCCTGCGGCACTATTGGCTGCATGCACGATCGGGATCGTCCATCCACGCTGCTTGACATCCTCGACAATGGATTGGAAGCGCTCATATTGCAGCTTGGTATAGGTCTTATCCGCCTCATCGGCTTTCGCATAGTGCGTGAACAATCCCTCTACCTCAAGCTCGGGAGTATTCAGCGACCGTTCAATGAAAGCAAGCGCCTCCTCGCCCCCCAGCACGCCCAGGCGCCCCATGCCGGAGTCGATCTTCACATGCGCCTTCAGCTTGCGGCCGTCGTTGCGGGCTGGCAATTGTCCAGCAGCCTCTCGTACATCATCACGGAACAGACTGATCGTAATGTCATGCTCACGCGCGACTGCCAGCGCATCCGCCGGTACGAACCCCAGCACAAGAATAGGCGACTGAATGCCGGCCCTGCGCAGTTGAAGCGCCTCGTCCAGAAACGCGACCCCCAAAAAATCCACGCCGAAGCGTTCAGCCGCCTCCGCTATTTCTACCGCTCCGTGACCGTACGCATTCGCTTTCACCGATGCCATCAGCTTGCATCCGGCTGGTATAGCCTCACGTACAGCCTGTATATTATGACGAAGCGCATCCAACGAGATCTCTGCCCAAGTCGGGCGATAATACGATTCCAAGTCGCTCACCTTCTCCTCAATGCCAAAAACGAAAACAGTCCGAGCAGCAAACATTAATAAAATAATGTTAAACGTTGCTGCTGGGACTGTCAATGAAATGAGCACCAGAAATGGCTAGTACCTCTTGGAAATTCGAGCGCCGCTTGGAGGCCGCAGGTTATTTATCCATTTCTCCTTGAACCGATTGCGCGATTTTCCTCATCTCGACATCCGGCAGATCGGCGCTGGATAGACGGAACAGATTGCCCTGATACGTCCAGGTCAGCGTCTGAAGTGAATTGTCTTCGTTCGTCGTCAGTTCGCCTACCGTCGTGCCCAGATCAACCAGGACGCCCGGTACCAGCGAGGTAGCCATATCCTTTGGCTGCGACTGAATGATCGTAAAGTTGTATGCCCCGTCATATCTGGAGATCAGGCCTTTGTTGCCGCCATAATCGATATCCATGCTGTCTTTGAATGCAACGCCTTCTGGGAGATGCGATGGCGCCAGCGCTACGAAAGGAAGATTGCTTGCTTCTTCATTGCCTGTGGACGCACTTTCATCCGGATTGCTGGCTTCCTCGTCATCTGTGCCTTCCTTATCCGGATTCGCTTGATCGTCAGGCGCTGCCGCCTCGTCGGTTTCTTGCTCTGGTGTCGTAATTGTCGGCTGATCGCCGCCGCTGCCCGTCTTCTCGCCGGAATTGTCCGTTGCCGGAGGCGTAGCGGCCATGTTGGCTTGGGTCTCGAAGACGCTCTTGTCGAATTTCTCGCCGAATTTGAAGGTATCGAACTTCACATCTACCATGACCGAAGCATTCGTGTCGCTCACTTCCACCTGAACCGGGCTTAAGTCGTCTTTGTTCAGCCAAATTTTTTGACGGGCCAATGATCCGTTATTGTAATTCGCCATCACATCGAACACATACGCTTCGTCGTCCACGGCGAACTGTCTGGAGTTGTCTACAATAATGCTTTGAATGAGGGTCTGATACAGGTAGACCTGCCCCTGGTTTTGCGGCCAGTCGCTTTGGAACCGGAATACCTTATTCAGCTTCGGCGTCAGTACGAACACGCCGTCGTCGTTGCGGAGCACGATTTGCGTAATATCCTTTTCTTCGTTCGTCAACTTAATGCGGTAATAGTGCGGATCCTGATAGGAAACCTCCACTTGATACTCCAGCGGCTGCTGGCCGGTATGAAGCGTCATCGTCCCGCTTCCCTGATAGCTCTCCATACTGTTGACTACTTTGTCGAGCTCCTTCACCACGGACTCGGCGTCCTTCGTACCGCAAGCCGACAATAGTAGTGAGAAGCACACAATAATTGCCGCGGTCCATGTCATGCGACGCATGAAATCATCCCCTCTGCACACATAGTATTTTACTGGCTGATACCATGCTATGAGGGGACTTGGACATTTATGCGGACAAAGTTGACGAGCTGGGGCTTGAACTGCTAGAAAACTTTTATGCGCATTCTCAACCAAGGCGATTAAAGCAGCTGTGCTGCACACACCCTTCAAGAAAATAATAAAAAGCAGCCATCGGCTGCTTCATATGTTGAGTTAAATCCATTTTTTATAAGCTTCTGCTTAAAGATCTCCAATTGGTTCAATATTCTTTCTGATGATAAAAAAATCCTTTCCCTTTCAGATCATTGAATTTCACATCCCACAGCGATTGCTTTATTGGCGTACGAAAATAATTTGGACGATCGTATTTAAAAAAGTTGATCAAAAACTAAAATAAAATAACTATTAAACAGAGAGCCTGCCCTTGTGTCAGGCTCTCTTTGTGCTCAAAATAGCCGTTTATTATTCTAGACTGCGGATATTACTTATAATAGGAAGTATTCAAAGGCACAAATACAGCTCCATCAGATTTAATCTTAAAATGCACATACAATGAGCTCACCCCGCCAATATCGGCTTCAATGGTGACGAGTCCATCTGCGACTTTGATCACCTTGGTTTGCTTCAAGATAATATCATTGTCGCTATCCTTGATCTCGATATCCTCCAGATCCTCACCGACAGCTGCTATTTGAAGATATAGCTTTTGATGCTCCTTTTTCGGATAAAGCATGAAGCCTCCGCTGCGGTTGCCAGATGCATTATTGAAATACGCTTCCTTGTAATTAACGCCTTTGTATGTCGTTTGGGCAGGGTCTTTGGTATGGTACATATCATCAAAGCCCTTTGCTATTGCAGTTCCATCGACTTTTTCTCCCAAAATAATCGTTTTAGTTGCGGTGTCGTAATCAACTGCAATTCCCAAAGCATCAGAAATCGCCCGAATCGGAAAATAATTGGAGTTGTTATAATTAATCGGCACAATGGCATTCTGATTAGCATCCCTCAGCTGGATTGGCTTGCCGTCTACCTTTACTTTAACTTCCGGATTCAAGAATGCCTTGATCTCTTGCAGCTTGGTCGCTGCCAATGCTCCGGTTCCCATGCTTACCAGCATGGCTGCGCTGATGACAGCTGCAAAAACGCTCTTCTTCAAACTTTTCACGCTCCCATTTCGTTGTTAAAAGCCCTCATAGAATACCTAATCCCTAATATGGAAACAAGAGGCTTTTGGTATATTTTTCATCTTGGAGAAAAAACCAATAAATCTTATAAATCAAATCCATTGCAAAAAGTTCTTCCCTCCAATTCCGACACGATCATGACGGCAGCTCCGTAATCCTTGCCGCTTTGGGACTTTATACGGTATTGCATTCTAGATTACAGTCCTCGACTGTACAGACTCGTTATTAACTGTCGTTTGCCAAATGCTATAACGGGACTAATATTCTAAAGGAAGACATCATGTTTATCGCAATCTTGTTGGTATACGGACTTAATGAGTTCTACATTCTAATTAAGAAAGAAATCGGCGAGATTCTATCCGGGATTACAGCGTCTATGCCTCACTAGGCAGCCATGACCGCTTCAACGGTGAGATGCAAGAGCCGATAGATCTTCTAGAAGAAATCGGCATGAAGGTGCTGTACGATGAATCCGTAGAAATACATAATTCAACCAAATGGGAGGGCAACCTTTAAGGGCTGTCTGACCTTTTTCATTATCATCTCGAACATTTTCTGAAAATTTATTCAATTTGGTTGCCACGGGTTTATGCAACACTAGTGAGTAATTTTAATTGGAAAGTATAAAGATTCCGAAAAACCAATGCGCATCAGTGATCTTACTTGAATTTAATAGATAATATGGTAGAATTGGGAATGAATTCAAAATCTATTAAAGGAGTGTTTGCATGTTCAAATCAAAGATGTATTTTGCTCTGCTGTTGACATTTGTTTTGTTACTCGTCACCCCGTTCTCCACCCTTGCTAGTTCAGACACAAAAACTACCGAACTTAATAAGTCAGAATATGGTCGTTTACTCCAATCTGCATGGGATACAGCAAATGAATACGTGGAGATTGTAAAAACACATGGTGATTATAAACCATGGTCCTCAGCTTCTGTAACTTATCGGTTTCCTTTATTCAATTTCGACAACGAGGTTACCTCATTCTATTTTGATGTAAGAAACGCCAATGGAGATGCTGGGTATCTAATTGTGAGAGCAATTGATCCCTTGGTTATTGAATCTGCGCGTGAAGGGACTGGACCTTATACCCAAAAAGATAGTAATGATAGTGCCATATATCTTGGACCACTCCAATACTATCTGAAATTAGCTTCAAACGGTTACTATGACATTCGTCAGGGATTAGAAATTTCTAAACGTGATTTGAAAATAAGCAAGTCGTTAAACTCTGTAAAAGTAGGTGAACAAGCTTTAACATCAAATACAGATTCCTTATTTTCCTTATCTACAACCTCCTCGATTGTTCCTGCTTCAATTCATAGTTACAGCTCAAAAATACTTTCAGATGTTCCCGATTTTCAATGGAGGGCTGGTTGTAGTCCTACCTCATTTGCAAATATCATTTGGTATTACAGATATTCTCATGGATACACTTCACTTTTACAAAGCACAACATCATCATCAACTTTGATAGATGTATTGGCAGGCTCATCGTACATGAATACTAACGTAAGTAGTGGTGGTACAACCGATTGGAATGACCGAGTTACTGGAATGAAAAAATTTTGGAATGATCGCGGTTGGAATGTAACAGTTACAAGAACTTCGCCAAGCTTCGCTACACATAGAAGTCAAATTACTAACAATAGACCTACTATAATAAATACAACTGGCGATGCTACTTACGGAAATCACGACATGACAGGCGTTGGATATGAAGAATATCAACAGACCAGCACCCTCTTTCAATGGCATAGGTACGTTATTGTACGAGATACTTGGAATACAACACCTAAATCTGTGTATCTTTATATATCTAATCTATCATGGAACGAAACGGTAACTGTTGTTCCCGGCTCGGCAATATAAAAGTAATTAAAACAGAGAGAAGTGTGAAATCACACTTCTCTCTGTTTTAATTATGAAGGGTATTTACATAGTTATTGATAAGTTCAACTGTTTTTTTATCATCTGCTTTATATTTTTTATGATCCTTTTCAATATATCCCTGTGAGCTATATTCCCATCCATCATCAAAATAAAGTGTAAATCCCCCTACCTGCTCCGGAAACGATAGCGGTTTGTAAGTACTTCCGTTTATATTCTTTAAGATCATACTAACAGTTTCCTCATCATTAATATTTAGTTTATTTCCATTTCCTAATACGACCTTGATATTTTTAGTTTCGACTTGAAAGGTATAACTATTTGTGTCCACTTTTTCTTGACACCCCACAATCAAAATTACACACAAAATAAAAAAAAGTCGAGTAAACTTCATACAACCCCTCCCATTAAAAGAACATGCAACTCTTAGTGCTTTCACAACTCATGGTAACAAATTATTCCTTTAAGTTCAATATCAACAAAAAGTGGATTTTATTGTTCTGAGATAATGTCACTATGGAACAGGAACATTGAAATTGACGAAAGCAGAACTAAAGAAGGTACTTGTAGTGGAAAAGTTACTCAGCAAGCAGATCACAAATCGAGAAGGAGCAGCGGCGCTTAACCTGACAGAAAGACAAGTTATCCGACTAAAGAAGAAATATCAATTAGGAGAAGGTACGAAGGGACTCATACACATGAATCGAGGAAGGAAGCCCCAGCACGCATTACCAAATGAAGTGAAGGAAAGGCAGTATCCCTCTATAAAGAAAAATATGACGGAGCAATAACTGTCATTTTGCAGAACTTCTTGAGGAACATGAGTCACTGAAATTAAGCGCTTCTAATATCAGACATGTCCTCCTGGCTGAGGGGATTAAGCAAGCCAAGCCACGCAAACGCAAACCGCAAGCAGGCTGCTATGGCAGATCGACGCTACGCCCTATGCCTGGCTAGAGGATCGCGCTCCCGCCTGTGGTTGCATGGTTGCATGCTGCTATTGACGACGCCGCAGGCCTAGGGCCGTGTGGAGCTCCAGGACCGTCTAGTTATTTAACTTCGGCTGCTCGGAATCAACACGATGGAGGAGGCTAATGCAGCGCTACCAGGTCTCCTACAAAAGCACAATCGCAAATTCGCAGTTCAGCCTAAAATGGTAGGGTCAGCCTACATCAAGCTTGATCCATCTGTCGATCTGAACCATATATTCACCATTCGTTAATATTGTAAACTTGGGCAGGGACATACGCTTTCTTACAATAGCGTCATGTTTACGCTCGCCAAGTCTACCTCTTCCCGATTTGATGCGAAAATGAGGGTGGAGGTTGCTGGAGGAAAAAGGAATAAAGGATATCAAATGTTTTGGGTATACTATACATGTATAATATATCTAATTATTTCCATTTTTTCATGCGAAACTGCACATCATTAAGGTCTTTCGTCACATCGCCGACGATGTTCTATGCGAGAATTTGTAAATGGAGTTCTGTCTGAACCGTCTCAGATTACTACAACTCACCCGCTGGCTAACAAAACAAAGAAGACACAGCGCGCATTGCCCGATTTCAGACAAAAAAGCTAAGTCTATAGTATCAAAGCCAGCACAAAGGCTCTCGTTAAAAGAGCCTTAATCTGCTCAATTGGAGTTGTGTCAAATCGTTATCTTTTATTTCGCTACACACTCTCCAGCTCCGCAAGCCGCTCCTCATACTGCTTCAGCAGCCTATGGAGATTGCGGGTGCTGGCTTCAAGACCTCCTCTCCGGTTGCGAATCAACCATAGACGGTCGAACTCTGCAAGGATGGAAGCAAGCTCGTTATGCAGCTTGCGCAGCCATGCGATCTCCGCTGCGGCATCCGGCAGCTCCAAGCCGAAGATGTAGCGGTGCAGGCCGGAGCCATGCTCGATCAAAGAAATCGCATGCGCAAGCTCTTCCGATACGATCTTCGCATCATCCAGCTTCAGCCGCAGCTCGCCGAGCGTCTCCTTCTGCTCCCTCAGCCATGCCAGCATATCGTCATAGCGGTAGTCCAGCTGGAACGGGATGCCTCGCCCGCCAATCTCCACGAGCAGCTTAATGATCATATCCGTCTCCGACAGCAGTTTCTCCTTCGTCGACAGCCCGCGGTTCAGAAGATAGTTCGTGTAGGTCATATTCTCCAGCGTGCTGTTCTCCAGATGGCTGTAGCGTCCCAGCTCCAGCAGCAGCTTGCCCGCATGCCCCGAGTCATCCTGCAGCATGCAATCCGCCACATACCGCTCCATCAGCTCATGCTGCTCCAGATTGGCTTCAGCCTGCCAGCTTGCGGCGGCAGCATACGCATAAGCCGGGTAGCTCATAACGAGCGGCTGCCAATGGCCGGAATCGCCCCAATCCGTCATGATCATGCCGGCTGCGCCGTAAGCCTTGCCGCTGCGGGCGGCATCGGCAATATTGTCCAGCATATTGTCCGTCCGTCCCGTAATGGCAGACCATGTGCTGGTGCCCGGACAGACATAATAAGGCACGCCGTGGCGCTGCAGCAGCTTGCCGTTCGCCTCGAACGAGGTGTGGCTCTCGTAATTCCAGTCCAGCACGATTACATCCTTCGGAAGCAGCGGAATAATGTCCTCATGCTTGGTCAGAATATCGCCCCACATCAGCGTGCGTTTGCCATGGCTGTGAATAATCTCGAATACCTGCTCCGCATAATCCATATACACCTTGCCCACTCCGACCTCTTGGGCACGCTCCTTGCTTTGCCCTTTGCCAAGGCCGAAAGGCTCATCCATATTCACATTGACGTATTCCGATGTAAAATGCGGCAGCAGCTCATCGAACATTGTACGCACCAGATCGATCGACCGGCTGTCAAGCGGATTGAGCGTAACCGGCGGAAGCTTGATGGAGACCGGCGTCTCCTGTCCGCCTGGATGCTCCGCCAGGTCGGCGAACTCCGGCTTCGCCAGCCAAGGCCCCATGTGGCCAAGGCAATTCTGATTCGGCACCAGGTCGATGAACCGCTCTTTCGCATAGGCATCCAACTGGCGGAACTCCGCTCCGCTAAGCGGCGTTGCCTCCGGGAAGGAATCCCGGAACGTCTCGTAGTTAAAGCAGAAACCTTCCATGTAGAGCTGCAAATGGTTCATTTTCAGCTCGGACATCCGGTCGATCAAGGCGAACAGCGTCTCCATCTTCGGAATCTTGTTCCGTCCGATGTCCAGCATGAGGCCCCTGACCGGGAAGTCCGGCTCGTCCTCGATGCGGAAGCACGCGCACGCGAGCCCTTGACGGGCGATCAGCTGCTCCAATGTAACGATTGCATAATGCAAACCTTCCGGGTCGCTAAAGCCAACCTCTAACCGTACTCCGTTCCACTCCACAGTGTAACCTTGAGCATATAGTTCCGGACGAAATTTAATACGCAAAGCTGTCGCGGGCCTAAAGCCGAGCGGCTCCGCCCGATCGACACCGCGTCCGCTACCCAGCCATTGAGCTGCAGCAGCTTCAAGCCTCTCCTTCACGCGCACAACGGACGCTGCTCGCTTCGCCTCTTCGCTCAAGTTCTCTAGTGCGAAGTCAGCCGAGAAGGAACCGCTCCCTTCCCGCAGCTCCAGCTTGCGGGGCTGCGGGTACAAAGGAAAAAATGATTTATTCATCTGTCCAGCCTCCTATCCCCAGTTGATGTCAGTTGCTCTCAGCGGCATTCAACCCCTTGATTACTTCCGCCAGCTTCTCTTCCGTAAACTTGCCGCCGCTGAAGGAGATCAGTCCGCGAAGCGGCATATGCGCCATAAACGCCCGCAGCATCTCCTTGTGCTCTTCCCCGACTGCACCGGCGAACGGAAGTATGCTCATGAACTGCTGGACAAAAGCCTGGCCCTTCTCCGACTTCATCAAATCCGACACTGTGGAATTGCGATGATAGACCAGCGGCTGTGGCGTTGTGGAGTGAACGGTCACTCGCTCCGACAGCACGATATTCCGCGACGACTGGCCGATCAGAATATCAAATTCTCCGGTCTCGACCCGCCAGTCGCCAGCATCCGCATCATAGAAGGCGAAGCTCCGTTTATCCAGCTCAAACGTGACCGTCTTCGTTTCTCCCGGTGCCAGCTCTACCTTGTCGAAGCCCTTCAGCTCCTTGTCGGGACGGATCACTTCGGTTTCGATGTCGCGTACATACAGCTGCACAATTTCCTTGCCCGCCACAGAGCCGGTATTGCGTACTTTGACCGTCACGGTCAACTTCTCTGCGTCAGTCAGCTGACGCTTATCGATTGCAAGATCGGTATATTCGAAAGTCGTATAGCTAAGCCCGTGTCCGAACGGGAACAACGTTTCAATGTCTTTTTTATCATAATAACGGTAGCCGACGAAAATCCCTTCCCTGTATTCCACCTTGTCTCCCTCGCCCGGGTAAAATAAATAAGAAGGATTGTCGCTCAGCCGCACGGGGAAAGTCTCCGCCAGCTTGCCGGACGGATTGGCATCGCCGAACAGCAGATCGGCGATAGCTCCGCCGAGCGCCTGGCCTCCCAGATACGCCTCAAGCACGGCTTTGGCGCTGCCAAGCCAAGGCATCTCTACCGGAGAACCGTTGCTCAGCACGACAATGAGATTCGGCTGGACAGCTGCTACAGCCTCGATCAGTGCCACTTGATTGGCCGGCATGCGCAGGTGCTTGCGGTCGAACCCTTCCGATTCATATCGCTTCGGCAGTCCTGCGAACAAGACGGCTACATCCGCCTGTGAAGCGTGCTCCAGCGCTTCCTTTGTCAGCTGCTCGGAGGAATCGTCCTGATTCAGCTCGTAGCCCTGAGCATACGTTAGCTTCACGCCATCGCCTGCGGAGCGGGCCAGCTCTTCGCTAATATCCTCTAGACGTGTCGGATTGATCTGGGAGCTGCCGCTGCCCTGATAGCGCGGCTCCTTCGCCAGCGCGCCGATGACCGCCAGCGTTCCGGTCCGGTTGAGCGGCAAGATACCCTCTTCGTTTTTCAGCAGCACCATGCTTTCGCGAGCCACCTCGCGGGCCAGTTGATGATGAACGGCAGGGTCGAATACCGTTTCGGATTTCCGACCGTCGACAGACTTGAAGATTACATAGAGCAGCCGCTCTACGGCATGATCCAGTTTCTCCACCGGCAGCGTGCCGTTCTTGACCGCTTCAATAATGGCGCGGTCTCCTTCACCATGGCTGGACGGCATCTCCAGCTCCATGCCGGCAGCCAGTCCCTTCACCCGGTCGTTCACGGCGCCCCAATCGGAGACAACGAAGCCTTCATGGCCCCACTCTTCCTTCAGAATAGCTGTCAGAAGCGTCTCATTCTCCGCGGCGAACTCGCCGTTCACCTTGTTGTACGAGCACATGACCGTCCACGGCTGGGACTGCTTGACCGCGCCTTCGAAGCTGGCCAAATAAATTTCCCGCAGCGTCCGCTCATCCACGATGGAGTCTGAGGTCATCCGGCGATGCTCCTGATTGTTCGCGGCAAAATGCTTAAGCGAAGTGCCAACGCCTTCGCTCTGCACGCCCTTGATGTGGTAAGCCGCCATCTCCGAAGAGAGATACGGGTCCTCGGAGAAATATTCGAAGTTGCGTCCGCAGAGAGGAGAGCGCTTAATGTTCGCACCCGGGCCAAGCAGGACAGCCACATTCTCCGCTTGGCATTCTACACCAAGCGCCTGTCCCATCTGTTCAATCAATTTCCGGTTCCACGAGCTGGCTACACCGACTGCAGACGGAAAGCATGTCGCAGGCACGCTGTCGAACAAGCCCAAATGGTCGGCCGACGCCCGTTGTTTGCGAAGGCCGTGCGGTCCATCCGTCACCATGACAGACGGAATGCCGAGCCTCTCAATCCCTTTCGTATGCCAAGTGTCCAGACCAGAGCAAAGCCCAGCTTTCTCCTCCAACGTCATCTCTTTGATCAGTGCCTGAATGTCCCGATTGTTCCCCATCGTAATTCCTCCCCGCATATTGATTGATCTACTCACTCTATTGCTTGCTGTCCGTCCATATGAATTCTGCTGCTTTCACATCCCGGCTGCTTCCTCCGATATACAAGCTGAACCGGCCCGGCTCCGCCGCAAAGCCCCTGCTCGGCGACCAGAACGCCAAATCCGCTTCCCCGATCTCGAATATAGCTTCTCCGCTTTCGCCTGGCGCAAGCTGAAGCTTGCGGAAGCCCTTCAGCTCCTTGACTGGCCGTACAATACTGCCCTGGCAGTCCTGAATATAAAGCTGTACCGTTTCTTCCCCGGCGACATTGCCGTTATTCGTCACTGTAATCGCAGCAGTAAGCTTCTCGCTCCCGGCAATCCCGGAGCGGTCGATCCGCAGCTCGGAATAATCGAACCGGCTGTAGCTTAAACCGTGTCCGAACGGATACAGCGGATCGTTCGGTCCATCCAGATACTTTGATATATATTTGCTGTTCCGGTTCGCTTCCGTCAGCGGGCGGCCCGTGAGGAAATGATTATAATAGACCGGAACCTGTCCCTGATGCGCCGGGAAGCTCATGGTCAGCTTGCCGGTCGGGTTGTAATTGCCCGTCAGGACATCTGCAATGGCATGGCCTGCCTGCGAACCCAGGAACCATGTCTCTACGATGGCGCTGACGTTCGCATCGAACCAATCAAGCACAAGCGGCCGGCCGTTCGTCAGCACCAGCACCGTTGGCTTGCCCAGCGCCACGACGGCTTCCGCCAGCCGCTGCTGCGCCTCCGGCAGTTGAATGCTAAGACGGGATGCCGCTTCCCCGGACATGTCGCTGCTCTCGCCCAGCGCCAGCACAACTACATCCGCTTGCGCGCCAACACGGAGCGCCTCCTCAATGCCGCCGTCCAGCGGGTCATTGACGCCGCTGCCCTGCGCGTACAGCAGCTGATCCTCTCCGATTCCGCTGGCTACAAGACCTTCATACAGCGACACGGTCTCATGCCCGTAGCGGGAAAATTGCCATGGACCAAGCAGATCCTTGCTGTCCGCGAACGGACCGACCAGTGCGAGTTGGCCTCCGTTATTGGTCAGCGGCAGCACACCGTCATTCTTAAGCAAGACGATAGACTTCTGCGCAAGCTCCCGGCTTGCCTTCAGATGATCCTCATGGAAGTGGTATTCCTGCTCCTTCTCCGGACGGATGTAGCGGAACGGATCATCCATCAGTCCCAGCTTGTACTTTAGCCGCAGTATGCGGCGGGCAGCTGCGTCAATCGTCTCCTCCTGCACGCTGCCTTCGCGAACCAGCTCAGCCAGATGCTCGTACGAGCGCGTCGCCATCTCGATATCCATCGTCGCATTGACCGCCATCTTCGCCGCTTCTCGCTCATCCTCGGCAAAGCCGTGCTGGACGATCTCGTCCACGGCGCCGTAATCCGAGATCAGCACGCCGTCGAAGCCCAGCTCCTCGCGGAGCAGCCGCTTCAGAAGCTCCTCGCTGGCTGCTACCGGCACACCTTGATAAATATTGAAGGCATTCATGACCGAAGCGGCTCCCGCTTTAAGTCCGGCTTGGAACGGCGGCAAATAAACGTTCCGCAGCGTAGCTTCGGATATGTCCACCGTATTGTAGTCGCGACCACCTTCGGAAGCGCCGTATCCGATAAAATGCTTCAGGCAAGCGACAATCGTCTCCGCATGGAACAGCGATTCTCCCTGGAAGCCCTCGACCTGCGCTTTTGCAATCAGCGCGCCCAGGTACGGGTCTTCCCCTGCTCCTTCAACAACGCGGCCCCAACGCGGATCGCGGCCGATATCAATCATCGGACCGTGATTGTATACTGTTCCCGACGCGCTGGCTTCCTTCGCCGCAATGGCGCATGCCTCCTTAATCGCTTCCATATCCCAGCTGCATGACCAAGCCAGCGGAACAGGGAATACCGTCTGCGAGCCGTGAATAATGTCCGCGTTGAACAGCAGCGGGATGCCGTGCGGCGACTGCTCCACAGCGATCTTCTGCAGCTTGAACACGCGGCTGACATCGAAGGCGCCCAGGACGGAGCCTGCCCGTCCCTCAGCAATAAGCTTCTCCGGCGGATCAGTCACAACCGCATTGCCGAACGAGAAGTTCGAGGCCAGCACCTGGAACATCTGGCCGATCTTCTGCTCCAGCGTCATGCGTCCCAGAAGAGCTTCGACCTCCGATTCGATCTCTTCGTCGGAACGTTCTCGTACCGACTCCCTCCGATAAGGAAGAACCTCCTCGATAAGCGACTCCGACAGATGCGGGCCGCGCCCTCTCGCGCCTTGAAGCGGCAGCTTGCCGATGGCAGGGATATAGATATCCCCCTCGAAGACATCCCCCTGGAACGCCAGGCGAACTTCGATTTCCTCCCCTGGCATCCAGAACGCCTTCGCCTTGGCTGTCAGACGATTGCCTTCGACCGACAGTGTATCAATCTGTATAGGGATGGCGAGTGGCTCCGTCGCCATATCCAGCGTATAGACCGCTTTCTTCGAAACCTTGAACTGCAGCTTCAACTTCATGGATGGCGTCTCCACAATCGCATGCCATAATCCGATCATATCGTGTTCTCCTCCTTAGCCTTTAACTGCGCCGATAGTCAGACCTTTGACAAAAAACTTTTGGAAAAACGGATACGCGATCAAGATCGGCAATATGCCGATAACCGCAATCGCCATGCGGAATGTCTCGCTAGGGAGCTGTGCGATAATGCTGCCCGAGCCCATGCTGGCATTGCTGGACAGGAACTCGATATCGCTCATAATCCGGTTCAGCACGTTTTGCAGATTGAACAGTGCAGAGTCGGTTACAAATACAAGTCCGTTGTTCCAATCATTCCAGTAAGCCAGCGCCTGGAACAGCCCGATCGTCGCCATAATCGGCAGCGACAGCTGCAGCACGATCTTGTAGTAGATCGTAAATTCGCCGGCACCATCGATGCTCGCCGACTCCAGAACAGGCTTCGGAACGCTGTTCATGAAGAACGCGCGCATGAGCAGCACGTTAAATCCGTTCATCAGCAGCCATGGCACGATCTGGGCAAGCAGCGTATTTTTAATATCAAATAATTGTGTGTAGACCATATAAGTAGGGACAAGTCCCCCATTAAACAGCAGCGTAAAAAATACGATAAAGGCTAGCACCATCCCGCCAGGCATATCCTTGCGGGACAGCGGGTACGCAAGCATGGAGGTCATCAGCAAGCTTGCCGTCGTACCGACCACCGTCGTCAGAATCGTAATGCCGTAAGCATTAAAGATCATCTTCGAGTTTTGCCACAGATAATCATAAGCGGCAAAGCTGAAACTGGAAGGAAAAAACGTATAGCCTTCCGTCACAATGACCTTCGAATCGGTTACGGAGGAGGTGAACAGCAGCACAAACGGCAGGATGCACGCCAGTGCGAATAATCCTAATATGATGTGCGCCGACCAGCGCCAGCCCCGGTATTCTTTCGTCATATGAATCTCCCTCCCTAGAACAAGGCGTTGTCCTTGTCGAACCTGCGCACAATATAGTTGGATACCAGCACCAGAATAAACCCGACCAGCGATTGATAGAAACCTGCCGCCGCAGACATGCCGATGTCGCCAAGCTGCATCAGCCCGCGGAATACATAGGTGTCGATGACGTTCGTCGTTTCATACAACGCGCCGGAATTCATAGGCACCTGATAGAATAGGCCAAAGTCGGAATAGAAAATGCGTCCGATGCCGAGCAGCGTCAGCATGGTGATGATCGGTGTGATCATCGGGAACGTAATTTTGCGAATTTGCATCCACTTGCTTGCTCCATCCAGCTCCGCCGCCTCGTAATACTCGCGGTCGATGCTCAAGATAGCCGCCAGGAAAATAATGCAGGAGTAGCCTGCTCCCTTCCATATGTGGACAACGGTCAAAATGTACGGCCAATACTTCGGCTCCAGATACCAAGAGATTGGATCAAGACCAAACATAGGGAGTATGGTGTTGTTGATAAAGCCTGCATCCACGCTGAGCATGGCATAGACAAGATAGCTAACCAAAATAATAGAGATCAGATAAGGCAGCAAAATCACGCTTTGATAGAAACCTCTTGCCATCTTGCTTCTAATCTCGTTCAATAGAATCGCAATGGCGATCGCAATCGCCAAACCGAGAACAATAAATACGGCATTGTAAAGCAGCGTATTTCTCGTAATGATGTAAGCGTCCGTCGTTTTGAACAAATATTCAAAATTTTTGAACCCGATCCAATCGCTGCCCCAGATGCCCTTGGCATAATTGATGTCCTTGAATGCGATGGACAGGCCGAACATGGGCAAGTAGTTATTGATAATCAAATAAGCAAGCCCCGGCAGCATCATAATGTATAGCGGGATAAATCTGCGCAGCCGGGCTCCTCTCTTGCGTCGTGTTGTCGTATTCACCCTATTCTCTCCCTCTCTGTCCGAGACTGCCTGGAATAATAAGCCCGGCCAACTCGTCATTGGCCGGGCAGCAAGTGTGGCATGCCACTATTACTGAACCGAGTTGTTTTTTGCCCACTCATCCAATTGTTTTTGCTTCTCGGCAATGATTTTGTCCATGCCTGCCGACTTCAGCTTAGAGATGAACTCCGGCAGCAATTTATCCGGATCGACGCTTCCTGTCTCCAGCGGCAGCTTGTATTGGGTTACGACGTTGGATACAGCCGCCACTTCCGTCTTCACTGCGGACGCATCGAACACAAAGCCGAGCGCTTTGGATGGCTTGGAGGCGCTGTTGAATTCCGCCGTCTTCTTCCAAATATCCGGATCGTCGTTCTGCATGACATAGGAGAGGAATTGATTGCCGAACATCCAGCCCAGCATGTTGAAGCCGATTGTTGTGGCATCCTGACCTGCCGGATACGAGATGATATGATCAGCCTCTCCGCTTACTTTCACTTAATGCTTGCCTTCGATGCCCCAATCGAACAGATTGACAATGTCCGGATCGGTATACATCAGATTCAGGAATTTCATCGCTTTCTCATGATGCTTGGAATTGACCGGAATACCCCACATCGCATTCGTCACATTGCTTGTCGTCGCCACTGGCGCAATCAATTCCTTCGTGACCATCGGCGTGCCGGATGCCTTCGATTCCTGCGCCGCAAAACCTGGTTTCTGCAAAGCCATGTATGCAAAGCCTTTGCCGGATTTGATCAGCTCGAAGGTTGTTGTTTTGTTCGTTGCCGCGTCCGGCAAGATGTATCCTTCCAGATACCACTTGCGAATACGGTCGATGAACGCCTTATATTCTGGCATTTCATACAAGTTGACGACCTTCAGATCGTTATCATAATTAGGCAATACACCCATGAAGTCGCCTAGCGGATCAACAAACACATAATTCTCACGGAAGGATTGGCCAACCCCGCCCGGAACCAGCGGCACAATATGAGGCTCACTCTCTTTGATCGTCTTGAACAGGTTCTCGACATCGTCCAGTGTCTGAATTGCTTCAATATCGATATTGTACTTATCCACCAAATCCTTACGCATCGTCAGGCCGTAGCTGCCCGCCAGATCGCGCACCGTCGGCACGCTGTAGATTTGGCCGTTGATTTTGGTTGCGTTCAAATATTTCTCGTCGAAGGTGTTCTTAATGCCTTCGCCATGCGTATTCAGCAGCTCATCCAGCGCGATCAGCTGGCCTTTGGCTACCATGTTGCTGTACATTAAGCCGGAGACGAAGGTCAGGTCGAGCGTCTCTCCGCCGCTGAAGATCAGATTCATGCGCTGGGCCCATTCGCCTGCATTAATCGGCAGGAACTTGACCCGCACTTTAATTTTCTCCTCGGCAATTTTGTTGATCTCGTCCTCTACCAGCTGCAAGTCCTGCTGGGAGGTGCTGACGAGCGGGAAGGCTACTGTAATTTCCTCTACTTTTTCTTCCGGCTGGTTCCCCGTATTCGCGCTGCTGCCCGGCTGATTGCCGTTTTCGGCTCCATTATTGCCTTTGCCGCAAGCAGACAGGACAAGGACAAAGCACAGCAGCAGCAGAGTCGCTCCGCGCATGATGTTTTTCATTTTGTTCTCCCCCGCTTTTCGTATAATGGTTGGTGCTGTGTTCATTGTACGACCGCAAGCTTGTCTGCCTCTGCCCTCTTTACGACTTCTCCCTGTCACTTTCACGACTTGCGGACCGGGGACTTGCTGCTTGATGCCGGCTTCGATATTCCAGCGGGCTTACGTTTAAGTACTTCTTGAACATTCTGGAGAAATGAGAGAAGTTGGCATAGCCGACCCTGCTGGCAATCGCGCTGACTGACAGCTCCGTCTGCGCCAGCAGACCCGCCGCTAGGGTAAGCCGCTGCTGCAGCACATAATCGGACACCGACATCCCAGTCTCTTTCTTGAATATCCGCGTCAAATAATCCGGGTTTAAGTAAACATGATTGGCAATATCATCCCTGGAAATATCCTCGGCAAGATGCTCATGAATGTAAGCCTTGGCCTTATCCGTTACACTCTGTGTCTGATCGAGCGCAATATCGAACTGGATCGACCTGTCCACGATATGGCGAATCCAGTTCAAGGCATCGGTCGATGTGCGCGTCGCAGCGGCATGCAGCGTTATGGAGTCGTTGTCGCCGAACAGCTGATGCGCCTGGATGCCTTTTACTTGCAAGTCGTAATAGACCATCTGCTGAAAGTCTTGTATGAATTGGTTCAACCGGTCAAAATCCAGGCCGCCGGATGCGACTTGTTCTTCCATATAATCCCCAACCGCCCGCAGCAGCGGCTCGCGTGCACCTTCCTTTAATAGAATGGACCAGGTCCCGGTATCGGGAGGCATGCCGCCCGAAGACAAGATCTGCGGATCCTGCAGGGAGAAGACGCCTTGATCATGCGCTACATTATTCTCATCCAGCTTGCGCAGTCGAAGGAACATGTAAGCCAGCTGGTCGGGATGGGCGGTCTCTCCGATATAACACGATACGCCCGCGAAGAAATACGTGCGGCAAGCCTCAATCCATTGCTCGCAACCTGCTCGCAGCTTCTCATTCACCGCTGCTTGCGACTCCAAATTCATCATGGCGAGCATATACCCGTCGCCCAGCGAAATCAGCAGGCCTCTCTCCAGTTCATTCAGGAGCAGCTCCTCGGCCGACTTGCGGATAGCGTATTCCATAACTTTTTCATCGCGCAGCGTAATCTTCTTATGCCATCTCCGGACATGGATCAGCACCGGCAGAAATCGCATTTCATTCGTATAGGGAATATTGCGCTCCTCCGCCGCCTTCTTGATCGCTTCCGCATCGCCCGGAATCGTCTGATTCAAGATATCCAGCCAAAATCGCTCAACAAGCAGCGGCTGATACTGCACCCAATACTTCCCGTATTGGCTGAATTCGCTATTCCGGTTGTCCTGGTCCAGCTTGCGAATCGCCCGCTTGATCGTCTCCTCCAAATCCAGATACGGAATCGGCTTAAGCAAATAGTCCAAGCTGCCTAACTGAATCGCTTGCTTGGCATACCCGAAGTCGGCATGGCAGGTGAGGAAGATTGTCTCCGTCCGGGGATAGTGCCGCCTTACCCATTCCAGCAGCTCAAGACCGGTAGCCTGCGGCATCTCGATATCGCATAACAGGATGTCTATCTCCTCTTGCCCGAATATGACTTTCGCCTGCTCCGCGCTATGTGCTGTGAATACCTTGCTGATGCCGATGGCAGACCATTGCACGCCCGACTTCAGCCCTTCCACTGCGATAAGCTCATCATCCACGATTAGAAGCTGACACATCGTCCTTCTCCTCCTTATGAGACGAATCCGCTCTGAGCGGAATGCCCATCTCCACCACGGCTCCATGCGGTTCGTCATTATAGCAATCCATCCACGAGCGGTCCCCGTACTGCAGCCGCAGCCGCTCGCGGGCATTCCACAATCCGATATGCTCGCCCTTCTCATCCACCTGCTGCTTGCCTGATCGGATGGCCTCCAGCGCCTCATCGGAAAATCCGGGGCCATTGTCGCGCACCGACAGGATGACCGTCGGCTCCTCCTCTAGTTCATTTAGCGATGCTTCAATCGTCACCGTGTTGGTGTCGTCCATCCGCACCGCATGCTTGACCACATTTTCCACGAAGGTCTGCAGAAGCAACGGCGGAACCTGCGTCTCCTGCAAATATTCCGGCACATGGATATCAATCGACAGCCGATTCGGGAATCTAAGCTGCTGGATGCGCAGGAAATTACGGACATGCTTCAGCTCGTCTCTTAGCAGAACGAGAGATTGATTGCTTTGCAGCGTATAGCGAAAATAGTGAACCAGACACATCGTCATCTCTTGAATCAAGCTGAATTGCTTCACCTGCGCCAGATTGTACACAATATTTAATGAGTTCATGAAAAAGTGAGGGTTGATCTGCAATTGAAGATGCTTCAGCTCCGCGCGCTGCTTGCTGATCTGCTCTTCATAGATATGGATTTTCAATTCCTCAATTTGCGTAATCATATGATTGAAGGTTCGGTTCACAAGCTGGAATTCGTCCTGTACGGGTGATTCCTCAATCTTCGTATTGAAATTGCCCTCCCCAATCCGACGCATCGCCTTGGTCATCTTCTGGAGCGGGAGCAGCAGCACCTTGCGAAGAAACCATAGACTGAGCGGCAGCATAACAAGGGCGATCACGATCACAACCCATGCGGCCTTCGCCAAATAAGGGAGATTCTCCAGAATGAGCCTGTCAGGCACAACCGAGACCAGGCTGAAGCTGCCTTTCTTCGAGGATTCTCCAACGACAAGATATTCCTCATCCGTCCCGGACAAGTAATGGTTGTCGAACCCCTGAGCAAAATCAAGTCCGGCATGCGCGAGCTTCTCCGTGCTGGATAGAATTCCCCCGGCTCCATCCACAATAAGAGAAGCGCCCCGTTCTTCCGCATGCATATCACTAAGCGGCTTCAGCATCGACTTCGCCTTCACCCAGGCTCCTATATAAAGATTGCCGTCTCCGAACAAACGCAGGATATAGAACTCGTCATTCATCTGCTGAACCCGCCAAGTCGCGTTCAGATGAGTCGGCTGCTCAGCCAACCCTGTAGCAAGCTTCTTTACCGTTGCCCGCAGGTTGGTCAGCTCCTTGTAGCTCATCTCGTCACGGAAGGTTTCTACACTATCTTGCCTTGGGATCGAGTAGACAAAAAAACCGTCAATATAGGGATAGACGATTAAATCAGAGGTCAACCTGCGCGACACGCTGCTCTTCGCCATCATGTATTCATCTTCGGGACTGGCCTCCCCCATCGCCAGCAGATTGGGCTCCGTCAGCATCAGCCCCATCAAATGACGTTCCGTTTCGGAGAGCTGGTCATCGATCTGCTTCATAAAGACGGATACCAGGTTTTTGTTCGAATTCGCTACTTGGTTGTGAATGACATTCACGCTATACCGATTGTTGTAGATCAGCAGCGCGATTAATGGAATGGTCATACAGAGAAGGCCAAGCACCAGCCTGACCCTAATCGTTTGCCATGGGATACCGCTTAACCGTCCCCTCATGCGCGATCACCCTTTTCTGTTCGGTTATCCGGCAGCTATCATTATCCGCAAAATCGTCCCTCTATCCTAACGCCTCTGCTCATTATGAGCTACCCGCCATACGACTATTCAATAGTACTTTCACGACTCTAATAGCTGCAAGAGATTCCATGCCTACTTCAGCATGCCAAAAAGACGCAGTCCGCATGGCTACCATAGCCATACAAGAAGACTGCGCCGTATAATCATCTAACAACTTGTCCAAGCCTGATCTGTACATGTTTTTATGAATAGTGAAATCTCAATCAGTCTGATGATTGCTCCGAGCTTATGATGCGTTCCTGCTCGCCCGAAGTTTCATAGGCTGCCAGAATCGAAGAGAGCAGCCCGGGGAATCGCGCCTCCATATCTTCGGTACGAAGCGAGACAAGCCGCTGCGTACCGGCGCTGCGTACATAGATGATGCCGGCTTCCCTCAGCGTACGGACGTGATGGGATTGTGTGGACTTCGCCACTGGCAATTCAAACTCTCCGCAGCTTCGTTCCGAGACGCCGCGGAGCTGAGAGACAATCATCAGGCGTAGAGGATCGCTTAAGGCATACAAAACGGAGGACAAATGGATATCTGCACGGTCGGGATGCACTAATATTTTCATGTCTTTAGCCCCCTGTAAAAATAAAAAGTGATGTTTGCATTATACCATAACGCATGCTATGATTCTATTGTTCGATAACAATCGAACTTTATAACCTGGAGGTGAATCCCCATCACTATGCAAACTCATCATTCGGCTGATCAAGGAACTATGAAGGAAGGCGCCGTACTCGGACTGCTCGGCATTACCATTGTCGTCGTCATCATGAACACCATGATGTTTAATTTGGCTTTGCCGGATGTAGCGGAAGCCTTCCAGCTGTCGGCATCCACAACATCTTGGATCGTAACGGGGTACTCCATCGTCTTTGCGATCTCATCCATCACGTACAGCCGGCTGGCTGACTTCGTTCCCATTCGCAGACTATTCATCATCGGCATATTATCCCTCAGCTTGGCGGCCATCGCAGGTTTGTTCAGCAATAGCTTCCTAATGCTGATCGGCGCACGCATCGTTCAAGCTTCGGGCGCAGGCTCTATCCCTGCGCTGTCGCTGGTGCTCATCTCCCGTTACGTTCCTCTGGAGCGAAGAGGCAAGGCGATGGCGCTGATTATGTCCTCAGTATCCTTAGGCCTTGGCCTCGGACCTGTGGTTGGGGGCGTCGTTGTCGAATATATGGGCTGGCATATTCTATTCGTGCTGACCGCTGTTACGATTGTGCTCGTTCCGTTGTTTGCGGCTTATATTCCGAAGGAAGAGATGAGAAAAGGCTCATTCGACGCGCTTGGCGCCATCTTCATCGGCATTGGTACGACCGGCCTGCTTCTGTTCCTGACGAACCAATCCTTTATCGCCTTGGCACTCGGACTTGTTTCTATCATTTTGTTTATTGTACGCATCCGAACCGCAGCCAATCCGTTCGTGCTGCCGTCGCTTTTCCGCAACCGCTCGTATTTGATCCTGGGCGGCGTCGGCATCGCCGCTTATCTATGCAGCTTTGCGACGCTGTTCCTCATGCCGCAAATTCTCGTGAAGCAATACGGCCTAAGCGCGATTGAGGCAGGATTGATCATCTTCCCTGGCTCCATGCTTGCGATGTTCGTCTCCAGACGGGTAGGCCAGTATATCGATACGAACGGCAACGGCTCTATCATTCGGTATATCCCGTTATTCCTGCTGGCTGCGGTTGTGCTGTTCGCTTTGTTCGAAGGGCTGTCTTACTGGGCTATCCTGTTCATCTATATGCTGCTCAGCACCAGCTTTACGATCTTGTCCAGCAGCGTCTCGAACGAGATGTCCCGCATTCTGGAGCCGTCCCAGATCGGCTCGGGCCTTGGCCTGTTCCAGCTCCTGCAATTCTTCAGCGGCGCCTTCGGCGTGGCCATATCGGCAAGCGCGCTGGTGTGGCAGAAGAACCTGTCGCTCTCTCATGCCTACAGCAATATTTACTGGGGACTGGCCGTGGTTGTATTGGCTGCTATCGCTTGCTCGATGCTGTACTTCAGAAGCACGTTTCGAAAAGCGCAGGTTCAATAAGATGGCGTCCTAAATGCGTCGGACCAAAAAGCCCAAGGAATCGCCGATCAGCGATTCCTTGGGCTTTTTTACTGCTGATTGATTTCAAGTACGGTATGCTGATCATTTACAAAGACTCTTGCACATAATTAAGAGAACGAACATAGTCGCTCGCAAGTATAGCTTTGTTCTCTGCATGAACCGCTTGAATCTCGATAGCATCCGACTCGACTAAACGGGCCTCAATATCTTCATCTTGCAAGTTAGCTGTGATCGGAATCGAGATTGATACGCTGCCTCTATACCCTACCGAAGGCTCCAAGGCAACAGGTTCCGATAGCTCTCCGTTTACTCGAAGATGTTCCAAGCCGACCAGCTCTACCCACTTCTCGTCATGAATGAAGATTTCAATACATACTTCCTCTAAAGCAGCTGCTTTATTCTCAAGTGCATATTCGAACGTCACGAGCTTATCCATACCGTCAGCTTCTGTAATCGTAGCTTTCGTCTGGTCTTGTATAAACCGTATAGATTCATCTGTATGATCCTCAATATGTTTCTCAATAAGTTCCTCTGTTTTGTGGTCTGGATAGGGCTCCTCGCTTCCTTCATTCGAACACCCCCATAACAATCCTGCAACGATCAGCATTAATGCTAACTTACCGTACATGGCTATACAACCTCCCGCTTCGTACATAGCGTCTCTTCTTGTTAAACCTAACATAAAGGGGAATATTGTAAATAGTTATCGAATCCACCGCCAGCGATATCGCGCTCCATTGACCTTTTGAGGCTCATTTTTGATTACTTGCGATGAAGAATCCGCTATAACAGGATAGATTGTGGACCACGTGCGAGAAGAAGTGAATGGCACAAACTCGGTATCATGCTGCGATGCATGAAGACCGCTGTCTCCTCTAGAGACAGGCAAATTTTTAGTTCATGCATGACGGATGATATAATGGGACTAACATCCTAAAGGAGGGCACCATGTTTATTGCAATCGGCATTGTTTTTCTGTTGGTATACGGACTTATTGTGTTCTACATAGGCTGGAGCGGCTGGTCTTGGATGCGGCCTTCGGTATCCCGGCGATTCCGTCTGCTCTATATTGCCGCACTTATCTTCCTGGCTGCTTCCTTTATTCTCGCCAGAGTGTTCGCCGGCTCGACCATTCTGAACATCATCGGCTCCTACTGGCTGGCTATATTCAGCTTGCTTGTGCTGATGCTTCCTGTTGTTCATCTGATCATCTGGCTCTCCAGACTGACTTCTCTGCCTCGCCATCATGTGCAGAAGTGGGCGGGAATTGTAACTCTGACCGCGCTGGTCTTGCTTATTGGCTATGGCAGCTACAATGCGTATACGCCTACCGTTCGCTCTTACGATATCAGCATCGACAAGCCGGGTCCCGCAAGCGGCGAGCTGAAAATCGCAATGGCTTCGGATATGCACTTCGGCTACCTGTCCGGCAAAAATCATGCCATCCGGCTCGTAGAGGAAATCAATGCGCTGGAGCCGGATATTGTTCTCTTCCCGGGGGACATCATCGATGACGATATCGTGCCTTACAAGGAGAAAGGAATCGGCGAGATTCTCTCTAGGATTGAGGCGCCGTATGGGGTCTATGCCTCGCTCGGGAACCATGACCGGTTCAACGGCGAGATGCAGGAGCTAATCGACCTCCTGGAAGAAAGCGGCATGAAGGTGCTGTACGACGAATACGTGGAAATTGAGGACTGGCTCACCTTAATCGGCCGCAAGGATTACAGCGACAAGGAGCGGGCAGAGCTCGCGGAGCTGACCGAGGGCGTCAATTCTTCGAATGCCTTGATGCTGCTGGATCATCAGCCACTCGGCTTCGATATCGCGCAGCGGCAAGGCATTGACCTGGTCGTCTCCGGGCATACCCATCGCGGACAGATCGCCCCTGCGCATCTGGTTACCCAACGGCTATTCGAAAATGACTGGGGCTACCTGCAAAAGGACCAGCTCCATACGATCGTCTCCTCCGGCTTTGGCTTCTGGGGACCTCCGATTCGGATCGGATCGCAAGCGGAAGTTGTACTCATTCATGCTACCTTCTCGAATAAGGCGGAATAATTGCCTTCAACACAACAACGAGATTCCTCTAATCGAGGTATCTCGTTGTTTGTTTTTTACCGGGCGTAAGAACTTGAATTAGGAAAAGATTGACATGGAGCATGAATGTAAAGTACACTTTACGTAAAGTTAGCTTTACATTATGACTACTGCGTTTGGAGGGATTCCTTATTAAAAATCGTATCCGGGCATTGCGATCCGATCATGGCATGACGCAGGAGCAGCTTGGTGAAATCATCGGTGTCTCCCGACAATCGGTCATCGCGATCGAAACGATGAAGTACAATCCGTCGCTGGAGCTCGCTTTCAAAATCGCAAAAGCGTTCCATATGCAAATTGAGGATGTATTTCTATTTGAGGAAAAGGAGGAGAAGTAGATGGATTATCTCGGTATATACGGTGGGCTTCTGTTTGGAATAGCAGGATGGTATTTCGGCAGACGAGCAGCCGCCAAAAACAACGGACTGGATGAGATGCATGCTTATATGGCAAGCAAATCCCGCTCTATCTCCTGGTACTTCACAATCACCGCTATCTATGTACTGCTGTCGCTGGAAGTATTCGGCCTGTCGATTGGCACGATCCCGTCGCTGGCGATTCTGCTGTTCGTTCATCTGGGCAGCTGGGGGCTGACCTTCTTCCTCCTTCGTGCGCGCATGACGGAGGACCCCGATGAAGGAAAAAACAGCAAATTTCAACTCGTACTGAGTATTGCAATCTTCACATCCGTTCTGTTGTTGTTCGCGATTATTTCCGCTGTGACAGGCGAATGGCGCTTTCTGCTTGCCGCTATCCCGCCCGTTCTGATGAATGTGCTCGTTATGATATCCATTCGGAAGAAGCAAGCGGGCAGCGGGAAGAAGGCAGGATAAGCATGAATGATAAGAAATCGAAGGGATTGAAGGTGGTCAAACTTATTAATTATCGAATGAGCAAAACGCTCGACCGGGAGTAGCCCCTAACGAACGACAAAGACGCTTCCAACCTCGGATATGCCGCGGTGGAAGCGTCTTTGGATTTGAAGCTTAGCCATCGGATTATTAGAATATTCAGCAGCCGTATTGGGTCAAGCTCTGTTCTTACAGCTACAGCACATCGGCGGCTGCCCGCCCCGCAGCTCTGCCGGAGAACAGGCAGCCGCCGAGGAATGTCCCTTCCAGCGCCCGGTAGCCGTGTACGCCGCCGCCGCCAAAGCCGGAAGCTTCTCCCGCCGCGTATAGTCCCGGGATCGGCTCGCCTGCGGCATTCAGCACGCGGCCAGACAGGTCGGTCTGGAGCCCGCCCAGCGTCTTGCGGCTGACAATGCTCAGCCTTACGGCAATCAGCGGTCCATTCTTCAGGTCCAGCAGCTTATGCGGCTTCGCCGTACGGATCAGCTTATCGCCAATATAGTTGCGGGCGCCGCGAATCGCCATCACCTGCAAGTCCTTCGTAAACGCATGATCCAGCTCCCGGTCGCGCGCGATCAGTTGGCGTTCGATAGCTGACGCATCAAGCAGGCGGCTGCCGACCAGCTTGTTCATGCCGTTGACCAGTTCCTTAACGCTGCGGGCGATGACGAAGTCCTCCCCTTTATCCATGAAAGCTTGGACCGGCCCCGGTGCACCCGGCAGCACTCGTGACAGCACCTTACGCACGCTCTTGCCGGTCAGATCGGGGTTTTGCTCCGAGCCGGACAATGCAAATTCTTTCTCAATAATCTTCTGCGTCAGAATGAACCAGGAATAATCGTAGCCGCTCTTCTGAATCGCTTCCAGTGTGCCAAGTGTATCGAAGCCGGGAAAGTTCGGCGCGGGGAAGCGGTTTCCAGTCGCATCAAGCCAAATCGACGAAGGTCCCGGCAGGATACGAATGCCATGATCACTCCATATCGGGTTCCAGTTCTTCAGCCCCTCCGTATAATGCCACATCCGGTCGCGGTTCACGATGCGGCCGCCTGCTTCCTCCGTAATGCCAAGCATTCGTCCGTCCACATGGGCCGGTACGCCGGACAACATGCGCGCAGGAGGCTGTCCCAGTCTGCTCGGCCAATTATGCCGAACCAGCTCATGGTTGCCGCCTATGCCTCCACTTGTGACGAGCACCGCTTCCGCTTCATACTCGAACGTATCCGCAATCTCTCTTGAGCTTGCTTCACCTCGCGCGGCATTGCTGGGAACTAAAATGGAACCGCTTGCACCAACAATCGCACCATTCCGTTGAATCAGCTGATCGATTCGATGGCGCGGACGGTAATCGATTCGGCCTTGTGCGATATGTTCTCGGACCCGCCGCTCGAATGGCGCTACAATCCCGGGGCCTGTGCCCCATACGATATGAAAGCGAGGCACCGAGTTGCCATGCCCATCTGCCAAGTAACCACCCCGCTCCGCCCAGCCGACCACCGGGAAGAACCGAATGCCCATGCCATGCAGCCAAGCCCGTTTTTCACCTGAAGCGAAATCGACATAGGCTTCAGCCCATTGCTTGCCCCAGTAATCTTCATCCTCGTCGCGGTCAAAGCCTGCTGAACCAAGCCAGTCCTGCCAGGCCAATTCCCTGGAGTCCCGAATGCCCAGCCTGCGCTGCTCCGGCGAGTTGACCAGGAACAGCCCTCCAAACGACCACCAGGCCTGGCCGCCAAGCGAAGCCTCCGGCTCCTGATCCAGCAGTACAACCTTCTTGCCAGCATCGGCAAGCTCCGCTGCCGCTACAAGTCCTGCAAGCCCTGCGCCTATCACGATCGCGTCCGATCGATGCATCTCCAATCCCTCCATAACCAATTTCTTCTATCATCTTATGCGAGGAAGGAAATGACAATAGCTAATTTAGGCGAGATAACGGATGACTGTTATTTCACTGAGCTTAACCCCATATTTTCGAATACATTGGCTTATTCATGATCTCCGCCAGCTTGTCGGATGATATTTCCATGATAAGATAATCGCCTACGGCATGCGGTATCGGAATGCTGATGCCTAAAGTATTCGTAGTGAAGTAGCTGGAAGCGCCGAAAGGACGTTTAGTTGGGATCCAACACAAAAAGCAGCCATTCGGCTGCTTTTTCTCAAGGCTTCAAAAGCTGATCCACTCTTTTTTCGTGTTGCGCAAGTTCATTCCTTAAGCTGGAAATTTCAAATTCCAGTGCCTCCCGTATACGATGGATAGAATAGGTCAAAAAAATGGATAGCAAACTGGCAGTAAAGATTAGAAACAGAAAAAAATATAAAGCCATTTCAAAATCTGCTGTATGTTGATGTCGCCGATCAATTAATATAATCACTCCATAACAGCTAAAAATAATGACAACGATACTAAAAACCGCATTCAGGATAGTGAACTTTTTTAGTATTTCCGTTGAGTACATGATGTCCTCCTATGAATGGAATGGCGGTTAAATTGTCCTCATTCCATATATACTTATTGTGTTGAAGTATAATTCAATTGAAAATCTTTCGAAATTGGAGTACTTGAATAATTGTCCCAATTAAACATATCGAAACTGACCTTTAATGCACCAATTTGATTTTGTGAGCCATTGGAATTCTGAATATAATTCAAGATGGCATGATAAGTAAAATAGTCCCCATTATTGTTAGCCCCACTATGATTTGTACTCTCTTCGAACTGATAATCAGAAAGTTTCTCACCAACTGCAAACGTATCGCTATTTTGCAGACTCACCCCCGCACTCCCCAATGTTACTGTTCCAGTACTAGATGACATCGTATTAATGTATCCAAGTACAGTAGTGTAAGTAGATGCTCCAGGCAATGAGGAAAGTGCTTTTTTCAATAATTGCGCTGTGATTTGATCACCTACCTTTTTAATTCCTGTAAGACCCGAGTACTTATACATCCGTCCTTGCTGTTCCGTTTTAACAAAAACAGATCTGTTTCCACTAGCAAAAGAAATTTGTAAATTCCGATAAACAAAAACATTATTTCCATAGTAGGTGTAATTCCCAACACGTTGATGCTCAGCAACTTTAAATGAAGCAATCCATCTCGAGTCTTGCGACTTTACATTTACATATTTATATTCAACATAAGGCAAAGAATAACTCTGGTAATGCTCTCCACCGATATAAATTGAATGGTAAAAAGTGGTTGGATTCGTCCACATCGTATATTGATCTAGCCCCATTATCTGGGCATCACTTATTCCCATCTGACTCAATAACTGTTGATCGCTTTGAAGTTCCAACTTCTCGCCTGTGTTAGCAATGTCTAGGAACCAGTACATATCTTTCCGGGAGTCTCCTTTTGTAAAATCACCTGCATCCAAGTGACTAAAGACCTTCGGAAGGGTATCTTCAAAAATATACAATTCTTTGTTTGAATCCAGAAGATAAATCTTCAAATTAGCGCCAGACGTAACAGCAGCCTTTGCTTCTGAAGTCGATGCTACCAAAAGGTTATCCTTTTGATCGTCATTAAATATTTCGAAAAGTAAAATTTCAAAATTCTTTGTGGTGTCTTTTATGTCGCCGACAACACTATTAGCCCCCCGTTGTGATTTATACCCGGCGTGCAGTGTTCCTCCGGCATTCATGCCTGTCTCTTTTCCATTGTTAAGAACTGTGGCTTCGAAACTTATTTCATTCTTAATAATACTGACGTTCGATAACTTCATGCTTACATCATTTAATGAGCGAGCGCTACTTAACGAAGTTCTATTGGATGGAGGTCCCGTCAACGTTTTATTAAAATCGTCTACAGATAAATTTATTCCGTTCAAAGTAATTGAGGATTTGGAATCAGATTGGAAATCTGCAGCGCTTACGATATTGAAAGTGAACAGCATGCTGAATGCGACTAATACGGATAACATTCGAGTTTTCATACATAGTCTCCTATTAATTAAAATTGGTAATACAGCATAGATTAATCAAGCTTATGTCTATTGTGTAAGCACCAATATTTGATTTGTTCCCTCCTCCCTTCAATTTTTCTTTGAATTGTAAAAGGATAAATTATCCTCATTTGTTAAAACACCACCAACTGGGAGTTGGTTGCAGAAAATATAAAAAATCAAAAAAATTATTTACATCTTTATAGTCACTAAAATGATCGCTTATTAGCTTAATCTCACGCATCGAATGTTTAAAAAAACTTTCCTCGCCTCCTATTGGCTTGCCGTGTTCGCCTGATTATCGCCTATCACAGCAAAAAGCTAACTAACAATGGCGGTTGACCTAATGAATGCGATATTCCACACATAATCGCAGTTTCGAATGCGGTTGATGTTTCTTGCGAAATACACGAATTACCGGTGATCTCCGATCATCTTTGTTAATTGAAGTAGACATTCATCTCCATACCAATCTTATGCTTCCGTTCAACTTACCTTTACATTAGGTTACTTTTATCCGATCCATTAACATTGATATCTCCATATACTGTAAAGCTAAAAAATGGAAGGCAGAGAGCATTTGCATGTTTAGAATTCCCCCTTTCCATTAACCACCCCGCCGTCCGTCCCAGTCCCTCCCCGACTCAAGGCCAGCATAAAGAATAGACCCGGGACCGTTACCGGAAGGCGGCGTACCCGGTAGAATAAAGACATAGAAACGAGCGAGAGGAAAGGATGAGGAACATGAGAAAACTATTCCGATCTAACACGGACAATAAATTGACTGGACTTTGCGGAGGCATCGCTGAATATTTCGGCATCGACTCCACCATTGTAAGATTGCTGGTCGTCATCACCGCATTCTTCAGCTTCGGAGCAGTAGTGGTGCTGTACTTCATAGGTACGATTCTTGTACCGAAGGCGCCGCTAGGCGATATGTCCTTCATGAATAACTATAATCACAAGCATTACTAAACTAAGCTGTACAAACAACCAAACTACAAACACAATCTAAGGAGAGATGAGATATGGGAATTTTGCAACGCGTCGTGAATATGACTAGAGCTGCTGCTAATGAAATGCTGGACAAGGTAGAAAATCCGGTGATGATGCTGAATCATTACTTAAGAGATCTGGACGAGGAAATTGACCGCGCCGAGCGCGCTTTGGTACAGCAACAGGCACAGGAGCGCATGATGGGCTCCAAATTCGAAGAGCTAAATACGCAAGCCCGTTATTACGAGGAAAAAGCGGTACAAGCAGCTACGGAAGGCCGCGAGGCTGAAGCCCGTACTGCTCTGGAAGCGAAGCTGCTGTATCTGGAGCAAGCGGAGGATACGGATCGACTGCGCGGTATCGCGGGGCAAGCCGCAATCGACTTACAGCTGCGTGTTGAATCGCTGAAGGAAGAAAAAACGCGTCTGCAAAGCAAGCGCGCTGAGCTGGTTGCCCGTGTTCGCCAGTCATCTGCACAAGCTGGCGGCAACGGATTCGCTGCCCCCCATCTGCAAGGCAGCGCCGCTGCACGCGGTTTTGAGCGAATCGAGCAGAAGGTGATGGAGTGGGAAGCTGCACGCGAGCTGTCCAAAACATCCGCCGGCAACTACGTAAGCCCTGCTGTCCATGACCAGAAGCAGGAGCAACGCAATGCGCAAGTCGAAGAACAGCTGCAACGCCTGCTGCAGAAGCAATCCGGCAGCTAGCCTTCATATAGATGAAGAACGCCCCGCTATTTGGCAGGGCGTTCTTTCTTTTTTTATCCCCTCGGCCAACTCAGCCTGATTGTCGTGCCTTGACCCGGAGCGGTATCAACTGTAATATGTCCGCCCATCGCTTCTACCAGATCCTTCGCTATCGCCATCCCAAGTCCCGTGCCTTCTGCCATCGCCATACTGTCTGTCCCGCGGTAATAACGATCGAACAGCCGCGCCGCCGTCTGCTCATCCATCCCTCTGCCATCATCGGCAAACGTGATCACGATACCGCCGTCACGGTCGTCCTCTACCACGCTAACGGTCAATTGGGTTCCGGGCGGATTATGGAGCAGCGCATTGGCGGTCAAATTCATAACGATTCGATGGAGCCACGGCGCATGCAGCCTAATGTACATATCTTTTCCTGACGGAACGAACTTTACGCTTTGATGGTCAAAAGAAGGATGAGACGCGGCTTGCTCCACCGATTTGCGGAGCCACTCGTTCAGCTCCAACTCTTCCCCCTTCGGCGGCTGTACGCCTGCGCTTATACGATAGGTCATCGCCAGATCGTTGATCAGCGTATCCATATGCGCCGACTTCTCCAGCATCGTTCGCGAGAAATGGCGGACTTCCTCGGCGCTCCACTCATACCGCTCCTCCGACAACATGTGGGCGTAGCCTTTGATGGAGGAGAGTGGCGTCTTGAGATCATGGGTAATGCCCGATATCCATTCTTCGCGCAGACTTCGATTCTGCTCGCGCAGTTCCCGGTCCCGGAGCAAAGTGACGGACAATCGCTCGATCGAATGGAGCACATCGGAAAACACCCGGTAACGGGAACGCCAGCCTCCTAGCCGGTTGCGGCTTCTCGGGACTCCTTTGCGGTCAACCGGCTCCGTATACACGCCCTTGCCAAGCGAGTCCAGCCAAGCAAGCATATGCAGCATCGGCGACCCGAAGCGCCGCGCATTCCATAACGAGAGCAGGAAGAACACCAGCAGCAGGGAAAGCAGCATGACCGAGATGGCAATCAGCAGCACTTTGGCCTCCGGCGGCAGCCATGACGAATCTGATTGCGCAGGCTTTAGCGTATTCGGCAGGGATACGATCCAGGTCATCCCCGTCTCCGGAACATAGCGTGCACTCATGCGGTAGCCATAACGGTCATTGTACAGGGTACGCAGTGCCATCTCCTGCACGTTGTACCGATCAATGGCATCGGCTGGCTTATTGAACGAAGCCAGCTCGACCCCGGAATGATTCAGCACCTGCGCATATCCTCCCAGCGTCAGCAGCCGCTCCGCCGCCGTCTCCGGAAGCTGCAATTGTCCGTTCGCAGCCGCTTGTCCATGCGCCACCGCCGTCTCAAGCAGCGGTCCGATCTCGTCTTTGACCCCATAGACAACGGTAAATAACCTGCCGTGCTTCTCTTGAATCCACAGATACAGATGATAAGGAAACGGCCTCTCTCCTGTCCAATAAGACAACATCTCTCCCGGCGCATACTTCAGCGGCACATCCGGCGGCGTATTAAAGGACTGCTCTACGTTACCGTTTTCGTCCAGACTTTGCAGCCAGCCGTTATTGGATTTCACCTGCTCCAGCAGCTTCGGGTCGAATCGGATGCCGTCCTTGGTCAGCTTCGAGGATTCAACCAGCCTCTCCAGACCGATGGATGAAAAATCAATCGATATATTAATTTCCGCATAACGCTGAGTAATCCATATAATGCCCGCTGCCACAATCAGCAAAGAAAGGACGACTGCGATGGTGAGCTGAAGCGTAAAGCGAAGAATCAGCTGCCGCTTCATCATGCCTTCCTGCTTTCCGCATCCAGCCTCTGAACGAGCTTGTAGCCCATGCCTCTTACATTAACTATAAACTTTGGCCGGGAAGGATCTTCCTCAATCCGCTCCCGTATGCGATGGATATGCACCATCACCGTATTGTCGTCATTGAGCGCATCGACGCCCCATACTTGCTGATACAGCTCGCTTTTGCCGAAGATCCGGTTCGGATGCTTGCACAGATAGAGCAACAATTGAAAGACAAGAGCAGGGCACGGCACAGACTGGCCGTTCACGATTAGCTCTCCTGCTTCCTCATGCACCTGGAATCTGCCATAATCGTAGACTGTGCCGGCTCGCCTCCCTCTTCGCTCTTCTCCTTGATCACTCTGTCTGAGTGAGGCCATATACCGGCGAAGCTGGGATCGAATACGGGCAACAACCTCCATCGGATTGAATGGCTTGGTAATATAATCATCGCCACCTACGGCGAAGCCGGACAGCTTGTCAAAGTCAGATGTGCGTGCCGTCAGGAACAGAATTGGCGCGTCCGTCAGCTGTCTTAGGAAAGGCGCAGCCTCCAGACCGCTCCGTCCCGGCATCATCACATCCAGCACAATGAGATGATAGGTTTTGTCGGCGCATGCCTTCAAGGCCTCCTCTGCGGATCGAACGGTATCGATATCGGCAAAGCCTTCTTTACGCAAGACTGTTTTCATCATTTCAAGTATGGAGAGCTCGTCATCGACAAGCAGTATAGAAGCATGGTTCATTATCGTTCTCCCTTAGCGACTGGCTTTGCCTCTATTTTAGCACGACTTTCAGAAGGTGGACGATGCGCCAATCTTAACGGAGCCTTAACTTTCCGGTCTGTACATCGGACCATCCTTAAGCTTCCGTACATGTTCCGTTTCATGTGCCTTTAAACTCAATTGTTACGATATAAACGAACGAAAAATAGAGAAACGAGCGAATAAAGAAAAAGGAGTGGAGTTTGATGAAAAACAAATTGCCAAAACGCCTCAGAATAGCCGGCGCCATTATCGCAACTGGAGCTATTGCGGGAATACTGACTGCCTGCAGCGGGGAAGCAAAGCCTGCAGCAACGCCGGTAGCCACACAGGTCAGCACGGGAGGGGAACAAATGGGGAATGAGGCAAGCAAGATCGAGCCGGAGGATTTGGCCAAATTTATGCTAGATGGGGAATACACACGGATTTATAAGCAATTATCCAAAGATTTTCAGGCTCAGGTGGGCGAAGAGGAATTCAAGTCTGTGGCAGCCGACGCAACAGCGGGAATCGAATCCTTCAAAGCATCAAGCTCGCTCAAGCTGAACGGCCTGGATCAGCGGATATGGCTAAGCAGCTCCCATGATACCGGGATGCTCGCCGCTTTTGACCAAGACAACGTTATTGTCGCTCTTCAGTTCCAGCCTCTGGAGCAGCATGCCGATACCGACCAGATCTATACGAAGGCCGCCTATGATTGGCCAATGCACGGAGACTGGTTCGTATTCTGGGGCGGAACGAATGTATTCGACAACTATCACTATGCGCATCCTTCCCAGCGATACGCCTATGACATCATACAAGAGAAGAACGGAATGTCGTACGAAGGAGATCCTGCGAAGAATGAAAGCTATTATGCCTTCGGACAGGATGTGGTAGCCCCTGCCGACGGGACGGTCGTTGAAGTTGTCAACGATATCGCAGATAACGAGCCAGTCGGGGTCATGAACGAGAAAGCCCCTGCCGGCAATGTCGTCGTCATCGACCATGGCGGCGAGTACAGCTACCTCGCTCATTTGAAGAAAGGGTCTGCTATGGTAAAGGTCGGTGACCAAGTAAAACGCGGAGACAAAGTCGGCGAAGTCGGCAACTCCGGCAACTCCAGCGAAGCGCATATGCACTTCCAGGTATCGGACGGCAGCGACTTATTCGAGTCCAAGTCGATTCGCATCAAGTGGTCGAATGATCTCGATCCTACTCGCGGAAAAACAATTAACGGCGGAAAATAACAGCTAACGACCAAAGACTGCCTGTCCATAAGAACAGCAGTCTTTGGTCATATATAGCATACATGCTTAACCGGATAACCATGCTATTCTTCGTATATCATTCGTCTGGTCATGCCGCCATCAACGGTCAGATGCGTGCCCGTTACGAAGTCATTGTTCGGATCGGTCAAATAGAAGCACGCATTGACGATATCCTCAGGCCTCCCCACTCGTCCCGCCGGATGCTGGGCATGATCCTCGGAGCGGAGGGCATTGTAATCTCCTGTCTCAATCCATCCGGGACAAATCGCATTGACGCGGATATGGTCATGGCCAAGGGAAACGGCCATCGCATGTGTCAGTCCCAGAATGCCGGCTTTGGAAGCCGCATATGCTTCCGAATTCGGTTCAGACATAAGCGCCCGAGTAGAGGAAAGATTAACAATTGCGCCGCCGCCGCGCTTTTTCATTTGAGCCGCAGCCTCACGCGAGCATAGGAAGGTGCCCCGCAAATTGGTATGGATTACGCTGTCCCACTCATCCAGCTCCAGCTCATACGGCGACTTCCAAATGCCAAAGCCAGCATTGTTGACGAGGATATCGATGCCCCCGACCAGTTCTTCAATTCTCGTGAACATAGAGGAGATATCACCTGGGATGCTTAGATCTACTGTGATCGAGACTGATTCATGCCCTATTCTCTTAAGCTGCGTCGAAGTGTCGGCTAGCCCGACTTCATTGCGATCGGCTATTACAACGACTGCCCCGTTTCTGGCGTAAGCCAGCGCAAGCGCTTGTCCAATCCCGGCACCCGCTCCAGTAATGAGAGCGATCTTTTCTGCAAAATGGGCTTGCTCCTGCTCTATTCCCGGCATAATGTCCCTCCTTCATGATCTTAACCGCACTTATTTAGTCATGATTATCTGATTACCTGTATTATAGCTCGCCCATGCAACGAATCAAAACATAGTAACGCATCTGGCGAAAGGCCGGAAAATGCGATATGATTTGTCAACATACAACAAACGATCAGTCTGAATAAAGAACGGGATGAACCAATATGGGCATAGAATGGGAATGGACTTGGCAAGTTATATTGATTATCGTCGCAGGGGGCTTTATAGCAGCATTCGTCGATTCAGTCGTAGGTGGAGGCGGCCTGATTGCCGTCCCGGCACTGCTCGCCGCAGGTTTGCCGCCGCATCTGGCGCTTGGAACGAATAAGCTTGCCGGATCGATGTCTTCGCTTACAAGTACGATCGCTTTTTTCCGGTCTGGGCATGTAGACCTCCGATTATCCGGCAAGCTAGTGCCGTTAACCGCAATCGGCGCGGTGGCAGGTACACTGCTCTTGCAGCTTGTTCCTACGGACTGGCTCCGTCCGCTAGTTATTGTCATGCTTTTGCTGGTTACGCTCTATACCCTCTTCCGAAAGGACTGGGGAGCGGTCAGCACCATGCGTGTGCTATCTCGCCGAAGCTGGCTCGCCATGGCGGCTGCCGCATTGCTGCTTGGCGGATATGACGGGTTTTTCGGTCCGGGAACGGGTTCGTTCCTGATCTTTGCTTTTCTCTTGATCGGACTGGACTTTGTAAAGGCGGCAGGGAATGCGAAGCTGCTTAACTTCACCAGCAACTTCTTCTCCTTAATTGCTTTTGTTGCGCTTGGCTCAGTGGCTTACGGAGTAGGATTACTAATGGGCGGGGCTATGGTGCTGGGTTCCATCGTAGGATCGAGAGTTGCGATTAAAAAGGGGGCAAAGTATGTGCGTCCTCTATTTATCGGTGTGAGCGCATTGCTGATTGCAAGACAAATATGGGTGATGGCGGTGGGGTAAGGGACCTTTCGCCATTTTTTCGCCACATGTTGTGAAAAAAATCACATGATTCTTTTCGAATCTATTGCGCTCCTCTTTCCGATCGCATATGATAATAACAAATAGATGATTGTGAATCATTTCACATTATAAATTAGGTTGTGAAAAGATTCACTTGGCGAAGGGTGAACCTAACGTCCTTCGTCCCATACAAGGAGGAGATTGGAATGAGAAACATGAACATTGCTGTTATCGGATGCACGCACGCTGGCACGGCCGCCATTACCGGAATGGCTAAGCAATACCCTGATGCCCAAATCACCGTCTTCGAGCGGAACGATAATATCTCCTTCCTGTCGTGCGGCATTGCGCTTCATGTGGGCGGTGTCGTGAAGGATTCGAAGGGGCTGTTCTACTCGTCGCCTGAGAAAATGGAAGAGCTTGGCGTGACTATGAAGGTCCGCCACGATGTACTCGATGTAGATACGGACGCCAAGACGCTAAGAGCGAAAAACCTGCAAACCGGCGAAGAATTCGTCCATTCGTTCGACAAGCTGGTCGTCACGACCGGATCGTGGCCGATTATCCCTCAACTGGAAGGCATCGATCTGGAGAACGTCGTACTGTGCAAAAATTACAATCACGCACAAGCCATCATCCAGAAAGCAAGACTTGCCCGCCGCATCGCCGTCATCGGTGCAGGTTATATCGGAATCGAGCTTGTTGAAGCCTTCGAGATGCTTGGCAAAAATGTAACGTTAATCGACAATATGGAGCGTGTGCTCTACAAATATTTGGACCGGGAGTTTACAGATGTAGCGGAACGCGCATTCGCCGATCAAGGTGTGAAGCTTGCGCTGGGCGAGACTGTTACATCGTTCCAAGGCAATGCGAATGGCGAGGTAAGAGCCGTTGTAACGAACACTGGCGTGCACGAAGCGGATATGGTTGTCCTGTGCATGGGCTTCCGGCCCAACACGGAGCTGCTCAAAGGGCAGGTCGATATGCTCCCGAACGGTGCGATCATCGTCGATGAATATATGCGCACCAGCAAGCCCGATGTATTCGCCGCAGGAGACAGCTGCGCAGTCAAATATAACCCGACCGGGGAGCATGCCTATATCCCACTAGCTACCAACGCTGTCCGTATGGGAACGCTCGTAGCCAGAAACCTTGTTGAACCTACCGTCAAATATCTCGGTACGCAAGGCACTTCGGGCATTAAAATCTATGACTACAACATCGCCTCGACCGGTATGACGGAAACGGCTGCAATTGCTGCAGGAATGAACGTGAAAAATGTCACAATCATTGATAATGATAAGCCGGAGTTCATGCCGACGTTCGAGAAGGTTACGCTCAAGGTTGTCTATGAAGCAGACAGCGGCAAAATCCTCGGCGCCCAGCTGCTATCGAAAATCGATCTGACCCAGTCGATCAACACGTTGTCGGTCTGCATCCAAAACGGTATGACGATGGACGAACTCAGCTTCGTCGACTTCTTCTTCCAGCCGCATTACAACAAGCCATGGAATCTGCTGAACCAAGCCGGGTTGCAGGCGGTGTAAGCTGCGAATGGAATCGACGATATAACATAAGTCGATGAGACCAGCTTAGTCCGTTACGCGCACCATATCCGAGCAATTAAGTCGATCTGATCGACCTATTGGCGGAACTCGGCTGGACTTGGGGCTTTAAGTCGGTGAAATCGACTTATTGAGTTAATCCCGACCATCCTTCCCACTCTCGCCATTGTTTACTGGATGTAATAAGCAGCAGCATTAAAGATTTTCACAACCGAAAGTCAACGACAGTACGCACCAACTATGAAAGGCGACACCGGAACCATCCCGGCGTCGCTTTTTTTATATCAATATAGTGCCTAACTCCTACCAAGCATTAACGCCGATCTTCTCCAGAATTTCGCTAATAAATGCAGGCTCGTCCTCCGGTGTGCGCGATGTAATCAAATTCTGATCCACGACAACTTTCTTATCGATAAAGCGACCGCCCACCTTCTCCACTTCGGATGCGATGCCTGGATACGATGTCAATGTACGTCCCTCTAATATTCCGGCTGCAGCCAGAATTTGCGGACCATGGCAAATCGCAGCGATTGTGATACCAGCAGAGTCGGCCTCCTGAACAAATTGCTGGACCTTCTCGTTGTCCATCAGCTTACCCGGGGAGCTTCCGCCAGGAATGATGACGGCCGCATAATCGCTTGCTGTTGCTTCTTCAATGGAAAGGTGGGACGTATACGCAATCGTTCCTTTTTTACCCCGCAACTCCACACCCGCCCGCTCGCTGATGATTACTGTCTCATGACCGTTCTTCACCATTTCGTCGAACGGATTTTCCATCTCCGAATCCTCGAATCCGTCCGCCAGCAGAAACGCAACCTTCTTTGCATTCGTCATTGTCAATCGCTCCTCTCAAACCTGGAATACGTATACTTTACCCTCTTCATCCTGATTTGAAGCAATTGGCTTCTTCCCCTAAAAAAAATACCGCATCCATATCTTCTCAATCTCGTATACCAAATTGGGACAAACTTCTAGCCCTATCGACCTTTATCCATTACTATAGGAAGAGATGGTTACAGGGACCTTTTTCCCATATTACATAGATGAGGTGATGACGTAATGTCCTTGATTGATATCGTCAAATATGACGGCACGCCGGATGTGTACGCTTGGAAATTTCCGCATCAGGAGCTGGGCACTTGGACGCAGCTGATTGTCAATCAATCGCAGGAAGCGATCCTGTTCAAGGGAGGCAAGGCGTTAGACAGCTTCGGACCAGGCAGACATACGCTTAGCACAGCCAATATTCCGCTTTTGAACCATATTGTCAACCTGCCGTTTGGCGGCAAGTCGCCATTTACCGCAGAAGTATGGTTCGTCAACAAAGGCAGCGTTCTTGATATTAAATGGGGTACAGCCACACCGATTCAGGTGAAGGACCCCCTGTATCATATTTTGGTTCCTGTACGCGCTTTTGGCCATTTCGGACTGACTGTCGAGGATAGCCGGAAATTCCTGATCAAGATGGTCGGAACGTTGGGCGAGTTTACAAAGGAATCATTATCCAAGCATATTCGCGGCGTTATGATGATGAATATTACCGAAATTATTACATCGTATCTGATTCATAAAAAAGTGAGCTCTTTGGAAATCAACGCGTATATCAGCGAAATTTCTTCGCATGCGCAGGCTAAAATCGCAGATGTGTTGGATGAATTCGGGATCAAAATCCATCATTTCTATATTGAAAACGTAAGCGTGCCGGATGGCGATCCCTCCATTGAGAAGCTTCGCAGTCTGCTGAACAAGAGACTGGAGATGGAAATGGTCGGCTTCTCGTATCAACAGCAGCGCTCCCTCGACATTCTGGAAGGCGCTGCAAAAAATCCGGGCAGCGTTCATCCGCTCTTTGTCGGCGCAAATCTCGGGAGCACGCTTGGCGGCACGTTCAGCGGCCAGATGGATCGTGTCAGCGACGCCATGAATGCTTCGCCTCCGCCAGCCCTTGCGAAGTGTCCGCATTGCGGAGCGAGCGGCTCGGCAGGAGTGCCATTTTGCAGCAATTGCGGTAAAAGCATGCGTGAAAAGGAGCCAGCGGCTCTGGAATCCCCGGCCAAAAAGGTCCCTCATTGCGACAAATGTGGAACCGCTATAGCTGAAAACGCCAAGTTCTGCGCCAATTGCGGCGACAAGTATCATGCATGCCCGTCTTGCGGAGCTGATACGGCAGAAGACAGTGCCAAATGCCATGAATGTGGAACCGCGCTGCCGAAGTCTTGTGTAAGCTGCAATGAAACAATTCTCGGCGGTTCCGCATTCTGCAGCCATTGCGGCGCAAGCCAGAAGCAAGGGGGTTGATCATTTCATGACGATACGTCCACAAGCTTTAAATTCAACTATCTTCCTGCTTATTGCAGGGCTTACGTTGTTTATTTATTTTGGCCTTAATCCGATTGTTACCTGGGACTTGCGCCAGATTCTGGCGCTCTCAGCCGTTCTATTGGCTGAACTGGCAGCTTGGCTGATGATATCCCGGTTAATTCAAGGCTCACGAGCAGGATACCAAGGCTCTTATATGACATACGGAATGATAGCCGGACTCTACTTCGTTGCCGCTGTCGTTGCGGCATTCCTTGCTTTCCTTCCGCTTGGCGTGTACATCACGCTCCATGGTGTACTGCTGCTTGTTGCTGTCATCGCATCTGCGCTGGTCCGTGTGTCTTACTCTCATATTCAGAACGTTGAGCAAGGGGACAGCGAGCGGACTGCAGACTGGAAGCTTATGCTGACAGCAGCGCGGAATGCCAAGCTGTCGCTTCAGCGATGGGAACAGGCGGAGCGTTCAAAAGTAGCACCCGTCCTGGACTCGCTAATTGATGATATCGCGTATAGCGATCCTGCATCCCTTCCCGCTCTTGCGGAGCTCGAATATACGATGCAACTGGATATCCAATATATCAATGGCGTCATTGAATCGGCGAAACAAATAAATGCCCAAAACGAATCCACAGAAGAGCTCATCCGTTCCATTCATCATCTGCGAGAACAAGTCAAAGCCCGCAACCTGCAATTGGTTGTGAGCAAATAACGGAGGGTACGGAACGTTATGCGTGGTTTTGGTTACGTCATTTCTGTCATCTTAACAGTGGCTGGTGCTATTTATACATTGGTTTCACTTATCTTTACGCTCATTATCATGTCGGAAGTTTCTTCAGAATCTGATTCCTTTGCAGAAGGCTTAGTCTTATTATTGATACTTTTCACCATGTTCTATCTTCCTACATTCGCGCTCTTTTTCTTCGGGCATCGCATTCGGAAGAAGCTGAAGCGCAAGAATGAAGCAGAAGCTGCGGCCATTGCCGCTGCACAGTACGATCCGGTATACCATGCCCCGCCTGTTCAACAGCGCGTGGAAACCAAAACCGTCATCAATGTCGTAGAATCCAGACCTGCTCCCGCCCCGAAAAAAGCACCTACCGTGTCCGTAGAGTGCAAGGGTTGCGGCGCCCGGAAAGCAGTAGTAAAAGGAGAAAGTACCTCTTGCGACTATTGCGGATCGCCTCTGGCAGCAACAGCTCAATAAATTGTATAGGGCGATTGCGCCTATAAGTAACGGAGGATGAAATTTAACTTATGCGCATAATCAGAATCGTAATCGGTTGTGTTTTACTCGCAGTCGGTATCCTTTATTCCATTCTTTCTATTCTATCAACGATTGAAATGGACCCGGGTAATTCCAGTGGTGAGGTAGTTGGACATTACATTGGTCAGCTCTTACTTTTTTATGGTCCATCCTTCCTGCTTCTTTACTTTGGTTATCGACTGATCAGAAAGAAGAAACCAAAAAAACAGGTTGTGCCGGTACAACAACCCATTCCCGCTTCTTATATTCCGCCAGTACAGCATCAAGTCAATACAGTCATTAATGTCGTAGAAACCAAGCCAACACCGCCGCCGGTACCGAAAAAGACCGTATCCGTGGAATGCAAAGGCTGCGGTGCACGGAAGGCTGTTGCAGCAGGCGAGAGCTCGCCATGCGATTATTGTGGATCGCCTTTAACAGCCTAAGCTTGCAACACACAACCTAAGTTTTTTATGCTGATTGCCAGCTCGTATCGGAGGTACAAAAGTTATGCGTGGTTTTAAATATGCAATGTCTATGGTCATGACCATATTCGGTACGGTTTACATCCTGCTTTCCGTCGGGTTTACATTGATTTTAATCATGCAACTTCCTAAGGGAGCAGCTCTGTCCATCGTACAGGTCATCCTTTTCCTGCTCATGAATTCGCCTCCTGTCTTGCTATTGTACTTTGGACAGCGCATCAGAAAAAAATTGTATGCCGAACAACATGCAACACTGCCGGCTCAGCCGATGTCCTTTACTCCGCCTGAGCCGAGGGCGATTATTAAAGTAAAACCTACACCGGTTCCGGCCCCGAAAAAGACCGTGTCAGCGGAATGCAAAGGCTGCGGGGCTCGGATGGCTATCATGAAAGACGAGGTTTCGTCTTGCGACTATTGCGGCTCTCCATTATCTGCGGGCAACTAAAAACATGTATACGGCTTGCTCTAACGGCTGGCATGTAAAACGATCGTTGCCCCGCAGCCTGCAACTAGTTGCCAGTAAATGACGGAGGGGTTTAAATTTTATGCGTTTCTTCTCACACATCCTGACTATTTTTGGCGTCCTATTCGCCATTGCTTCACTTTTGTTCACAGTAGTAGTTGGCCTGATAACCTCAGAAACAGGCGACTCTGATCTTTCTACATCCATTTCAGCACTTGTCTTCATGTTTTATATACCAACGTTCTTGCTCTTGTTCTTCGGCCATCGCACTCGAAAAAATCTGCGGTTGAAGATGTCAGCCCCACCCCCGCCGCAGCCTAGTCCGGTTCAAGTCATCCCACCGCCCGTCCAGCGGCGTGTAGAAACAAGAACAGTGGTCCATGTAGTGGAATCCAGGCCAGCGCCCGCTCCGAAAAAAGCGGTGTCCGTATCCGTGGAATGCAAAGGCTGCGGCGCACGTAAGGCTGTCACAGCAGGCGAAAGCTCGACATGCGACTATTGTGGCTCGCCATTAACGGCAGGAAGCTAAAGGCAGCGTGTTGGCAGCAAAAAGAGGCAGGCCCGACGTTTCATACGCCTGGCCTGCCTTCCTCTTTTATAACTTAAGCCATAAGCTTCTGTTCCTGCCCTCTTCTTCTCCCCAGCAACCTGCTCAGAGAGACGCGCGCGCACCACAAGGCAATAGCGACAAATACGAGGCCCCATAGCAAAGCAGGTACGCCAGTCGCTTCAGCTAGGTTGGTCGCATCGCCTGCAGAGCCCGGGTTTTGCAGTGCCAGATAAAGAATAACAAATGCAGAGACAACCGATTCCACCAGGCACAGAAACGCAATCAGCAAGTAATAGCTCTGCTGCAGCCATCTCGGAGCCAAAAAAGCGACAGCGGCTGTCACAGCCGCAAAGCCGACGCTCCATGCCATTCCGTAGCCGTTGCGTACGAACAGAATAGCCGCGAGACCCGCCATTAAAGCAATGATGGTTAGCCCCGTCTTCGAATTATCCTTGCGATAGAGCATAAACAGCAGCATGGCAAATAGTGACGCCCCCACGTACCCCGCCAGACCGATCGGAATGATCATCCAGCCCTCTTGAAACCGCGTCCACGTAACTCCGCTCTGATCTGCATACAGATGAATTTCCATTACCCTACCCTGCAGCAGCAGCGCGGTTAGCCCGTGAGACAGCTCATGCACCAGCGTATTCACATTGCGGAAAAACTCCGAAAACGGAATGAATCGCGTCAACACTAGAACAACAATAAACAGCAGTGCCGTACGAAACCATGAAAACAATAACGTTCCCCCTCTATGCTGAAATAGCTCTATATCCCTTCCTTATCATCCTCACAGGATTTCACTAACTACTATACCATTAACCGTATCGCCGTTAGCGATAAAATCCATTTCATACCGTTATTACGATTAATTCCAGCCTTATGTAACAACAATTTCCGCCATTTTCCTTGATGAATTTATGTACAACCTCACATACCCAACAATTTGCGACTTCCAAAAATGCAACTTTCCCCTATTTCCAAGCGTCTTTACTAGTAATAAGTTTACATAACCTATAACGAACAACGGGAGAAGATCATGTTGATCAACAAGAAACATTTGAATCTAGTCCTGCTTGCGCTTGCTATCTCACTTGCGCTGTCCGCTTGCGGCAGCGGCAATTCGAACAACAATTCCCATACAGAGCCCCGCGCCAGCGGAGTCCCGTCAGTGACGGCAACGCCTTCTGCAACACCTGAGCCCGAGCCGACTGCAACCCCTGCTCCGGGCGAAGACGGATCGTCTGCAGCTGAAGAGCAGCCGTCCCAAGCGCCATTGGAGCCGACGACTCCATCGCCGAAGCCGACAGAAACGCCTACCGTCACGGCCAAGCCAAGTGTGAAGCCTTCCGCTACGGTCAAGCCAACTCAGCAGCCGTCAGTGAGGCCAACCGAAAAACCGACGCAACAGCCGACGCAACAGCCGACGCAACAGCCAAGCGCGAAGCCTTCCGCTACACCGAAGCCAACGTCAACGCCGAGCCCAACACCACAGCCGACACAGCAGCCTTCACAGCCGCCAACGGAAAAGCCGAATCCGTCCCCAACGGTTACCGTCCAAGGCATCGTGGATAAGATTACGGCCGATCTCGAATTTGTCGGTCAGGTAGCGGTAGAGAAAGCGATGATTCCCGACTCCTACAATGGCATCGATCCGGATAGCCTGCTGGAGGAAGGCGTGTTTCAGCAAGCGGGTTTTATGATTTCCGCCAGCGAGTTTTCGGTCGTGAAGCTGAAGACTGCGGACCAATACGATACGATAAAGGAAGCCTTCGAATTCCGCGCAGCGGCCGTGCAGAAAACCTTTGAGGAATATTTGCCGGACCAGCACGAGCTGGCGAAAAACTATAAGATCGTAAAAAACGGCAATTATGTTCTCTTCTGCATCTCCAGCAAGCAGGACGAAGTGATCGACATCTTCAACGGTTTCTTCAAAACATAAACATTCCTAATCGCAAAAAAAAGCGGCCGACGATTATACGTCAGCCGCTTTTTTTAATGGGCACATGCTAATGATCTACACAGCCTGATTGTCGATAAATTGCTGCTCCACCAGCTTTGCATACAGCTCATGGGCTTGCAGCAATTCGGCATGCGTACCTTGCCCGGTCACCTCTCCCTTCTCCAGCACAATAATCTTGTCCGCATTGCTGATCGTGGACAGCCGGTGTGCGATGACTAGCGTCGTTCTAGCCTTCATCAGCTCGTTCAGCGCTTCCTGGACCAGCTTCTCCGAATCGCTGTCCAGATGCGCTGTCGCTTCATCCAGCAACAGAATATCGGGATCGCGCAGCAGCGCTCTTGCGATCGCCAGACGCTGCCGTTGCCCGCCGGACAGCTTCACGCCTCTCTCGCCTACCTCTGTCTCCAAGCCCTGCGGCAGCGAAGCGATAAATTCGGATAGATTGGATTGCGCCAGTGCTTCCTTGATCTTAGACTCATCCGTTCCTTCGAGACCGTAAGTGAGATTATGGCGAATCGTTCCCGCCATCATCGGACTATCTTGGGAGACATAAGCAATGCGGCTGCGCCAGCCCTCCAGCCCTATATCCGCAATGGGCACATCGCCGTAACGGATTACACCGTCGCTAGGGTCATAGAACCGCTCGATAAGGGAGAATAGCGTCGTCTTGCCGGTTCCGCTTGGACCTACAATAGCGGTCATACCGCCAGGCTGCGCTTCGAAGGTCAAATTCTTGACGATTGGCCTGTCAGCCGAATAGGCAAAGCTCACTCCTTCGAAAGCCAGTGTCAGATCCTTATCCAGCGCGAGCGGCTGAACCTTCATACCGGCCGCGGCTGCCCCCGACTCCGCCGGCTCCTTCAGAAGCTCAATGATGCGCATCGATGCGCCCATTGCCTTTTGGAATTGCGTGAAGAACGACGCCATCTGCGTGAACGGCATGACGATTTGGAACATATACAGGATAATAGCGACCAGTTCACCCGTGGACAACGAGTTTTGCGCAACTCTTACCCCTCCGTAGCCAATTAGTAATACCAGAATAAGCAGCATAACCGTCATCATAAGCGGCGTTACGATGGACATAATTTTGGCTTCCTGCAAGCCGAAGCGGAACAAGCTCTTGATCCGTCCTTTGCCCTGCTTGTACTCTACCTCTTCTGCCAGCGAAGCCTTGACGAGCCTGATGTCCGACAATACCCGCCCCAGATCGCCTTGGAACAGCGCCGTCTCGTCTTGCATAGACTTGGAAATTTTGAACATCTTGCTGCCGAGCGGCCATAGAATAAGCATTGCCAGCGGCACGGCAATGAACATCAGCACTGTCATCTTCCAGTCGATATAGAGCAGAATCGCGACGCCCCCGATAATGGAGACGATGCCTCCGAGGAACGAGATTACATGGCTAATGATGAAATCCTTAATGACATTCGTATCATTCGTCACGCGGCTCATCGTCTCTCCGGACGTATTCCGGTCGTAGAATGGAACAGGAAGGCGGAGCACACGCTCCCACAGCTCCTTGCGAATGCCGCCGATAATGAACTGGCCGACATAGGACATCGTATAGACCGAGAAGCCGGACGTTGCAGTCTGTAGAATAAATACAGCAGCTAACGATACGATCGTGAAGGTCTCTAGCGAGGACGCCGACAGCTGCTCCACCACATCCTTTGTCAGCAGCGGAATGAGCAGCGACATGGCGGTCTCCAGCAGTCCCAGTACGATAGCTGCCGCTATGATCCACTTGGCGGGCCTGTGCTTGCTAATCAATGTGAAAAACGGTTTAATTTCCATCGGAATTCCCCCCAGCATCCTGAATCTCTTTCTCTTTCTCCCTCTTCTCAAGCTCCTCCATGACAACTTGCACGAAAGTCTCCTCTTCCTTAGATAGACTGATCTGGAACAGAACCGGGTCAAGGCTCTGCTCAATCTCCTGCTCCAGCTTCGAGAGCTCCTGCTCGCTCAGTTGGCTTATCGCTGGTGCCAGCACCTCGGTCACGATCTGTACCATCTTACTGCCGACAGCCAGCACCTCCGGATCAGTCGGACTTTTGCCAGCCCTGCAATGCGACAGAAGCTCGATGAGAGTAAGGGTCATGATGCGCTCCCGCTCCAATCTGACCTCCTCCTTCACGCCCACATGATAGATCGCGTCTACAAGAACAGTAGGCATGCGTTCCGCCAAATATTGCTTCTGGCTCTCTTCATTCTGAATGTTGTGGATGAACATCAGCAGCAAGGCGCTATCCAGCTTTTCCGTTCCGTCCACATAGGTTCTAAGCCGCTCTATTGTAAAGATCGCCTGATCCAGCTGCTGCCGCTTCTTCTTGAGCAGCTCGTATTGAAGGGACAGCGACTGCTCCAGATCGGCCCCAGGCTCTGCGAAGTGTTCTGCAATTTCCTCCAGACTGAAATCCAAATATTTCAGCGTTAATATTTGCTGCAGCCGAAGCAAATCCCGTTCCGTGTAATAACGATGACCCTGGGCATTGCGGCCGGAGGGCGTAAGCAGCTCTTTGCGGTCATAGAACCTCAGCGTGCGCTCCGTAACCCCGGTCAACTTAGCGAATGCCCCAATGGCGTAAGTTTTTTCTGCATCCGATTGACTCTCCATCCTGTCGTCCTCCTCTCTCTATGATACGAGCATATCACTTGACGTAACGTCAAGCGCAAGCCTTTTTTTTTAAAAAAACATGATTCATAATAGCTTGTCATCATCGGTCGAATAGTGGATAAGCGCTGCGATAAATTTGGTTTTAATTACAGCATTCGTCTATATAATGAAATGTGGCTCTTAAGCTACCTATCCCTTTCGGAAGGAGCGATTGATGTGGAGAACAACCCGGTTCCGCCGTCATTCGGCGAAGGAAGCCCTCAGCACGCTTACCATCAGCATGTCTTGCAGCAGTCCCAGGACATGGCGCCTATCGTGTCGGTCAAGGAATGGATGCTCACGATGCTGCTCATGATCATTCCCGTTGTGAACATTGTCATGATGTTCGTATTCGCCTTTGGGGAAGGCAACCCGTCGAAGCAAAATTACTTCAAAGCTGCGCTCATATGGGCAGCCATCTTGCTGGCCTTTTATCTGCTCATTGTGGTACTCTTGTTCGGCACTCTTTTTACAACTACCATTTAGAACTGTCCTTCAAGCAATGTGTCTGTCAGCAATCGCTCCCGAAGCGCGCATATAAAAAAGGCATAGGAGCCTGCCAGAACCTCTCTGGCAAACTTCTATGCCTGCGCGCATGTAATCAGGATTTTTTCCCTTTAGGCGCTGCTTTCTCTGGTGTTGCGGTTGGCTGAGGCGTCGCTTTCTTCTCCGGTGCGATGGTTGGCTGAGGTGTCGGCTCCTCTTGCCGCTGCTCGTTTCTTTCCTTCCAATGATGCTTCTCCTTGTCGCCATGAGCCTTCTCCAGCTCTTCGCGAAGCTGATCCTCGGTTTTTCCTTTGGTCTCAATGCCATGCTTCTCGGCGACTTTCTGCAGATGCTCCAGACGCTTCGCCCGGTGCTCCGCTTTGAAGGCTTCCCACTTCTCCTTATTGGCTTCCTTGGCAGCGAGAAGCTCCTTCTTCAATTGATCCGCAGACTTGCCCTCTGTCGTGATGCCGAAGTAGACGGCCATCTCTTGCAGTTTCTTCAGCCGGTAAGCCTCGAATTGCTCTTTGGACATCCCGCCGCGATGATGCTTCGCTTCCCTGTCGTCCTTCAGGATCGGTCCTTCCAGCATCTGAGCCACGGATTGTTGCTCCGCATAGATGGCTGTATGGGACGAGCCTACAGAAGCTGCGGCGATGCCGATTGCGGCCGCCATAATCAGGTATATGTTGACCTTCTTCATTTGCTGTCTCACCCTTCTGTCGCAATGTATGTGGAGCGGATGCGAATCGCATTCCCCTCATTTGGAATATTGTTCCCATACATGCAGCCGAATAGACATGATTCAACAATTTACGACTTAGCTTGCAGCTCCTTAATCATCTTTAGCAGCTCCTCCTTGGAGAAGTGCTCGCCGATAAACACAGCGACATCATTCACATGGCCTTGCGGCTCGATGCGGATGAAATCAGATTCCTTATACGCATATTGGAACAGATATCGGCTCCCGCTCGACATGTCCGAGAAGGATACAACTCCCTTCGCACGATAGATGGAACCCGGCAATTGCTGCAGCAGTGCCTCGAACGACTCACTATGAACAGGCCCGTCAAAATAATGGGTATACGCCATGACATGACCATGGCTGTGATGATGCTCGAGCTGCTCACCATGTCCGCCCAGTTCCTGCCGGTCCTCCGTCTCGCGGACAGCCGTTTCGTCCAGCCACTCCCAATCGTTAATCACGCAACGAACCGCCGGCATAATAGCTGCATGCGCATTCAGCTCCCTAAGCAATTGCTGTGCTTCCACCAGTTGATCCGGCGCCAGCTTGTCGGTCTTGTTCAGCATCAGGAGTGTAGCGCACCTGATCTGCTCAACCATCAGCTTGTAGGTTCGTCCTTTGCCCAGCTTTCTTCGCTCCAGCAGCTCGGGCCCGTCTACGATCGTAACCACAGAGCGAAGCTCCAGGGAGGCATACATCGCCGCATCAGCTACCCCGTCAAGCGTCTCCATCGGATTGGCTGCGCCCGTCGACTCAATGATGATGGCATCGGGATGATGCTCCCCGATCAAGGAAGCAATCTCCACGCCCAGATCGCCGCGAATAGAGCAGCAGATGCATCCCCCAAGCATCTCGGCCATCGGAACGTCGCGGCTGATCAGCTCGCCATCCAGATTGATGTCGCCCAGTTCGTTCATGATAACGGCCGGACGCTTTCCCTCCGCCTTAAGTCGGGCCAGCAAGCTGGTCAAGAACGTCGTCTTGCCGCTGCCTAAGAATCCCGACAATAAATAGACGGGCGTCTTCTTTGATTGTATAACAGGTTGATTCCGATCACTCATAATCCCATTCTCCTCGTACCGTTCTAGGGCATGCTCCCCAGCAATTGTCCCAGCGCCTTGGCATGCGCTTCCTGAATGCTGGCAGCTATCTGCTTCGGATCTCCTCCCTCCAGTAGCTCCTGGAGTCCGTCGTTCAGCGCCTCTGCTCCTTCTGTCGTCAGTACACCGTCATAGACGGGTGTCAGACTGACGCTATTCACCAAATCATACACCTCTGCAAAGATTGGCGACACCTTGCTCTTGTCCAGCTCAATCTTATAGCTGACCAGTTGGTTGCTCTCCAGCGTCCGCTGCTGGGCTTCCGGACCGGACATCGCATAAATTAACTCGAAAGCGGCATCCTTTTTGGCTCCTGTTGCGCTTTTGCCTAGCGCCATGCCGGAGCCGACAGCCCCTGCTAGCGTATTTGGATCGCCCTTGCCGCCCGGGATAGCAGGAAGCAGCGCGGCTCCCATTTCATTCATCGCTTCCTGCGTCGCGTTCGCCGCCAGATTCGTTAGCGCCCAGCCACCGTCGATCATCATAGCCGCCTCCCCTCTGGCGAACATAAGCTCCATCTCCACATTATCAATAAGCTGATAACCTGCCTGGAAAGCTCCCGCTTCGCCGAGCTGCTTCATATAATTCAGCGCCTCGATGAACGTTGGGTCGGTGAAGCGAACGCCCCCTTCCTGACGTACCGCATACATGAGCCACTCGGTGCCGGTCACCCGGTCAGCAAGCGAGCTGAAAATGCTGGATTGAGCCGGCCACCCCGCCTTATTGCCGAGGGCGACTGGCGTAATTCCATTGCGGTTAAGCTTATCGATAACATACAGCAGCTCGCTCCACGTCTTTGGCACGCTCAGTCTGTTCTCTTCGAATATCCGCTTGTTGTAATACAGGATAGAAGTCGGCGACAGCCCCATTGGAGCGCCATAGACAAGTCCTCTATCCTTAAAGGCTTCCAGCGAATTGGGCAGAAAGCCGTCCCTCCACTCGGGATAGGCATCCACCAGCTCATCAATCGGTTGGATCAGGGATGCAGCCGCGTACTCCCTTGTCATCGCACCGCTCCACAAGACAAATACATCCGGCATATGGCCAGTCTCCGCGCTTTCCTTCAGCCGCTTCCGATATTCATCAGGCGCAATCTCCCTTACCTGAACCTTGATCTTAGGATGAGCTTCTTCAAACTCTTGAATAATCGCCCGCATGGTCTGCGCACGCAGATCATCCCCGGTGAAATTATGCCACAACGAAATGGTTGCCCTTATGTTGCCGGCCTTGTTGGCATCCCAGGACTTCAGAATGCTGCAACCAGTCGACACAGCAAGAAGAACAGTCAAGGCAACAACAGCCGTTACAGTTCTTTTCATCCCGTGCTCCCCCCAATGGTAGATTAATCGATGGATACGGAAACGATCAGCGTATCGCTTAGACAAGATTGTGTTCAGCCTTACGTTCTATCTCCTACGACGGTATTCCCAAGGCGTAAAGCCCGTATGTTTTTCAAATAGCCCGCTGAAAAACTCCACGTCCCCGTAACCCACTCGACTGGCAATCTCGCTGGAAGAAGCATCCGTTTCTTTTAGCAGCACCATAGCCTTCTCCACCCTGGCCTTCGCTACAAACTCCGCATACGTATGGCCGGTCTCCCGCCGGAACACCTCGCTGAAGTGGTGCGGGGTAAGCTGCACCCGCTTCGCGACCAGAGCCAAAGACAGATCTTCTTCGAGATGTTCCTGTATGTATGTGATCGCACGATTCATAGGCGGCATGCTGTGATGGCCGGAGGCGGTTAAATAATCCTTCAATAATTCCAGCACGCGATTCATCATCTCCTCGCGCCCGTTCTCAGCAGCAAGCTTTAACGGAATCGGCAATGCCTTGATCGCCGCCGCCGGCTCTGCGCCTGCCTCCTTCACTAAACGATAGACCGACTCCTCTGCCTCCAGCAGCACAGAATTAAGATAAGCATGATAGGATTCCGGCGTCGTTTCTTCATCTGATTCCAACGCATCCACCATGCCTTCCAGCCAAAGCTGAAGTGCGGGCGCATCCCCTTCCTGCAGCAATGCGTACAGATCCTCCTTCTCCCCCGGCGAACAAGCTCGGCGGCCGCCCTTGCGTCTGCATACGTCACGAGTATGGATCATTCGGACATCGGGCAACAATCCGTGATACAAGAACGTATGCTGTGCGCTGTCGATGGAACGCTTTAATTCGTCAAGGCTGCAGACCTCTTCGCCTACCGCCGCGTAAAGCTTGCATTTGAGCTTGCGCTCTATTCGCATCAGCATATCCTCCAGCTTGGCCAAGCTGCCTTCCTCGCCTTTCATAAGAGGAAGAATCAACAGAATATGATCCTCCCGCAAAGCCGCTTCTCCCTCGACCAGCTCATCGATCACATTATGGGCTGCGAACAGCAGAAGCTTGCCATATCCGTTCTCTGTCCCCCAGCCGGTAGCCCCAATGCAGCAGACGACATAGCGCGATGCCGTATCCATCCGGAGCCGAGGCAAGAGCCTCATGCTCTGACGCATCGTCGCATAGTCTACCTCGCCGCCCTGGATCAGCGTCTCAATAAGCTTCTCCCGCAGTTCATTCCGGTTGCCGCTCTCCCCCCGCAACACAATTCTCTCGCGTGCAGCGCCGACAGCACTCTTGATTTCATCCGGACGGCTTGTTTTAAGCAAGTAGTCGCTTACGCCCTCTGTTATTGCCCTTCTTGCATATTCGAATTGATCATACCCGGTCAAGATGATCACTTCCGTGCTTGGCAGAATCCGCCTCACTTCCCTGGCCAGATCGAACCCGTTAAGTCCGGTCATCTGAATATCGGTCAGCACAATATCCGGCCGCTCCGATTCCAGTCTTGCGATCGCTTCCTCAGCGGATGCTGCAGGCTGAAGCAGCTCATATCCGTATTCCGGCCACGGAATCACGGTGCTTAAGCCTGTGCGAATAATAACTTCATCATCAACAATTAACAGCTTCATTCCGACTCCGCCTCCTCTCTAAGCATAAGTGGTATGGCGAAGGATACCTTCGTCCCCTCTTGGTGTGCGCTCTCAACGCGCAGACCCGATTCCATGCCATAATGCAGTTGAAGCCGCTTATGCACATTGCGCAGACCGTAGCTTCCTCGCTCCAGCCGCTCCATATCCCGCTTCTGATCCTCAGGTCCTCGAAGCTCCTGCTGAATCTCGGCCAGCTTGCCTTGCTCCATTCCGACTCCGTTGTCCTCCACGCTGAAGAGCATCCGCCCCTCTGCACGCTCCGCGGTCACTTTGATCTCCCCCGCTTCCGGCTGCTGCTGAATACCGTGAATAAGCGCATTTTCGATTAAGGGCTGAAGCAGCAGCTTCAGCATGCGCTCCGAATTCAACTCAGGATCGATGTCAAGCTTGATCCAGAACTTGCCAGGGAAGCGGATGGACTGAATATTGGCATAGTGCTTGGCATGCGCCACTTCTTGCTCCACGGAACAAAACTCTTCCCCTTTGTTCAAGCTGAACCGCAGAAAATCACTTAAGCTCCCTACCATATCGGCGATCTTGTCATCCCTGTTCATCAACGCCATCCAATGAATGGACGATAGCGTGTTATATAGGAAGTGAGGGTTGATCTGCGCCTGCAGCGCCTGCATATCCGCTTCCTTCTTGCTGGATTCCTCCTGCTTGACCTGCTCGGTAAGTTGGGTGATTCTATCGCTAAGCTTATTGTAGCTTCGAACAAGCTGGCCAACCTCATCCATCGATTCGACGGGGTACGTCTGGAAGGAATCCTCGGGATTGGAATTTTTCAGAAAGCTTGTCAGCATCATTAACGGATTCGTTATTCTTTGTACAAAATAAAGGACAAGTATGGAAGCAATGAGCATGGATACGCCAATGACGGCAACCATCAGTTTCAGCACGAAGCTGTTCTCATTGCGAAAATCTTCCATGGGCATCATGCCCGTCAATCTCCATTCCACGCCGTCCACCGTATCATAGAGAACGGTGCGCTTGTTTTCTCCAGTCCCATCATATAGCCAGCCTGAGGCTTTCTCAAGCCGCGCATCCGTTAGCAAATCGCCAAGTTTGTCTGTATGTGGCGGATTTTCCCCAGTGCCAGACAGAATGACGCCTTCACTGTTGCTCAGCCATACCTCCCCGTTTTCCGAAATGCTGGCTTGATTCAAGATTTGCGTGAGCGCGCGTTCATTCAGGCTGATGACGAGCGTGCCCAGGTGTCTGTAGTTCGTTAAGCTGCGAATCGGTCTGACCAGCGAAATAACCTGGTTCGTGCCTGTAGCTGTATCCGTCTCATATTTGGCCGTCCAAAATTTAGTTTTCGACTGAAAATCCTCTATCCGCCCATCTGCACTCTGCAGGTCCGTATGGAATATGGTCGTATTCGATATGGGCGGAGAAGAATGAACCGGATATATAGTAATATCGGAAATATATCGCTTGGAATAGACCAAATTAGATAAAAACTCAATCATTTTCGTTTGTTGAACTGGAGCGGTGCCCGATCCGCTCAAAAATTGCTGCACATCCTTCTGCCCGATCAGAAAAAGCGATATATTCTCGGCGTCCTGTACGATGAACTCCATGTTGGTCGCCATCTGCCTCAGAATCCCTGCGCCGGACTGCTTCGCCTTCTCCTCCGTCGAGGTTGCCGCCATATTATAAGCGAACAAACCAAGTGCAAGTAAAGGGATTAGTACGGCGAGCAATAAAAATACGGATAGTTTACGTTTCAACGAGCTGCTGATCCAACGCATGAAATCGCATTCCTCCTGCCAAAAAAACCTCTATTTAGAATGACCAATCCGGTCATCGGCTATCTGTTCAACAGCCTGTCATACTTTTTTTTAGTATAACAAAATTTTAGTTTGATTTTTCACTTGTGTAGGTGTACCATGTGGACTAGATAAAGGTTAGAGGTATGGAAAGGGGGCGTACGTTGGAGACTATATCCCAAGAATTTATGTTTTTTGCCGAGCTTGCCAAAGGCATTGCCGCTCAATTCGGGGACAATTGCGAAGTCGTCATTCATGACTGGTCGAAGCCTTACGACAGCACCATCGTCGCCATTGAGAACGGACATGTAACGGGACGCAAAGTCGGCGACCCCAGCACCAATCTCGGTCTGGAGATTATGCGCGGCACATCCGACGGCGACAACCGCCACAATTATATTACCCAAACGGCGGACGGACGCATCCTGCGCTCTACCTCGATGTACGTGAAGAACAAAGCGGACCAGATTATCGGAGCCGTATGCATTAACTTAGATATAACCGATATTATGATGGCGGAGAAGACGCTCCAATCCTTAACGGGAAGCGGGCTTCAGCCAGTCCGCGAATCGTTCGTCAGCAGTGTAAACGAGCTGCTGGATACACTGATCATGGAGGCTCAGGAGACGATCGGCAGACCGCCGGCGCTCATGACCAAGGATGATAAGATACGCCTGATTCAGCTCTTGGATGAGAAGGGCGCTTTCCTGATTAAGAAATCGGGCGAGAAAATATGCGGGTACTTAAGCATCTCCAAATTCACATTATATAACTACTTAGAAGAATCGAAATCTTGAAGGATTAATGGGAGGTTCTTTCATAATGAGCCGTAACGCAAGCACAATCGCTGCAGCAATCGAAACACCAGGAGTCGTCATCTCATTGAAAACGGTTGAGTCCAACATTGCCAAGATGGCGGAAGCGATCAACAAAACCAGCGTTCAGCTTCGCCCGCATGCCAAGACGCATAAGCTGCCTCAGATGGCGCAGCGTCAGCTCGACGAGGGCGCAGTCGGCATTACGGTTGCCAAGATCGCTGAAGCAGAAGTAATGGCATCTGGCGGCATTACCGATATATTTGTCGCTTATCCGATAGTAGGCATGTCCAAGCTGGAGAGAGCGGTCAAGCTCGTTCAATCCGGCATTCGCCTCATCATCGGCGTGGATAGCCTGGAGGGAGCCCAGCGCATCTCGCAAGCAGCCTCGAAGCACGGCGTTCAGCTGGAAGTGAGAATGGAGATCGAATCAGGCTTAAACCGGACGGGAGTGGATGCATCTGCAGCACCAGCTTTGGCTCAGCAAATCTCCAAGCTGGACGGCGTCTTGCTAAGTGGTATCTTCACTTATCGCGGCGCGATGCTAAGCGGCTCTGCAACGACGGATCTTCGGGCGGCAGGCCATGAGGAAGGACGTTTCATGGTTCAGACGGCCGAAGCGATCCGCGCCGCTGGCGTGGCGATCCGCGACATTAGCGTCGGCTCCTCGCCAACGGCTCTGTACGCCGCAGAGATCGAAGGCATTACAGAGGTTCGTCCCGGCACTTATATTTACCAAGATGTCATGCAGGCCGCATTCGGGCTATGCGAGACCAGCGATTGCGCAGGCGCTGTTATGGCTACTGTAGTAAGCCGTCCGACGCCCACCCGGATTGTCATCGACGGCGGCAGCAAGACATTCGCAACGGACGTGCAGCCGGACAAAGCGCCCCTCCATCTGAAGGGCTTCGGCCATATTGTCGGCGATCCCGACGCTGTGTTCGAGCGCATGAACGAAGAGCATGGCGTCATCTCGATAAAAGCCGACAGCCCCTATCAGGTCGGTGACGTCATTGCCATTATTCCTAATCACATCTGCAGCACAATTAACTTGCATAACTTCGTCTATCTGCAGCAAGCCGACGGCACGCTGGTTCAAACGCCAGTAGCCGCACGCGGCCTGCTGGAGTAGCGCCATACGAGAGGAGATTGGCTAACCATGCTTGACTTAGTATTAAAGAACGGAAAAATTGTCGACGGTACCGGAAACCCTTGGTTTAGAGGAGATATCGGCGTCAAGGACGGCATCATCGTATCGGTAGGCAGCATCGATCAAGAAGCGCATAAAGTGATCGACGTAGGCCGCCAAATTATTTCCCCCGGCTTCATCGACGGCCATTGCCACTCCGATCTGATGATCCTGGATCATCCAAACAGCGACATCAAGCTGCAGCAAGGCGTTACGACCGAGGTTGTGGGCAACTGCGGGCTGGCTCCGGCTCCGCTCGTTCCAAGCAACGCGGATCTGCTGAAAACATACATTCAGCCGGTTGTCGGCAATACAAGCTGGGAGTGGCCTTGGGAGACGGTAGGCCAATACATGGACCACGTCGCCAAGTCTTCTATCTCCGAGCATATCGCCACTTATGTTGCGCATGGCGCACTGCGTATCGCCGTTATGGGCTTCGAGAACCGTCCCGCTACTCCGGCCGAGATCGCGCGTATGAAGGAATTGCTGGAGGAAGGCCTCCGTGCAGGAGCTATCGGTTTGTCCATCGGTCTTCTCTACGCACCGGGCAGCTATACATCCCGCGAAGAGCTGGCTGAGCTTTGCAGTGTCTTGCCGAAGTACAATGGCCTGCTCTCCACGCATATTCGCGGAGAAGGCAACAACCTGCTTCCTTCGGTAGCCGAAGTGATTTGGATTGCCGAAAAAACAGGCATCTCGCTGCACATCAGCCATCTGAAAGCGGCGGGTAAAATCAACTGGGGCAAGGTTATGGATGCGCTGGAGCTGGTTGAAGCGGCAAGAGCACGCGGCATGGATGTGACCGTTGACGTCTATCCGTACAATGCGGGATCGACTACACTGACAACGGTTCTGCCTCCATGGGTATTGGAGGGCGGCATTGAAGCGACACTGGAAGCCTTCCGTAATCCGAGCCTGCGTGCCCGTATCAAGGAAGAGCTTAGCCATGAGCAGACCGAATGGGATAACCTTGTATGCTCCACAGGCTGGAACAGCGTCATTGTTTCTTCTGTGAATTCGGATAAAAACAAGCATCTGGAAGGCAAGCATATCGCAGAAATCGCTGAGATGCGCAGCCAGCACCCTGTAGATTGCATGATGGATCTGCTGCTGGAGGAAGACGGACAAATCGCGATTGTCTACTTCCATATGTCTGACGATGATGTGAAGAAGGTTATTTCCTATGAGAAAGCCCTAATCGCATCCGATAGCTTGAACTGCGAGATCGGCAAGCCGCATCCTCGCACCTATGGCACATTCCCTCGCGTCTTCGCCAAGTTTGTACGCGATGACAAGGTATTGTCGCTGGAGCAGGCGGTCCGCAAGCTGACGTCGTTCCCGGTTCAACGCTTCAAGCTGGGCAAACGCGGACTTCTTGTGCCGGGCTATGCTGCCGATATTACCGTTTTCGATATGGAAACGATTCAGGATACGGCTACTTTCGCCGATCCGCGCCAATTCCCAACAGGGATCTCACATGTCGTTGTAGGAGGCCAGCTGACTCTGTCGCATGGCGTCCATACACATAAACGCGAAGGCTCGTTAATCCGGGCTCAGCACTGCTGCTCGCATCATCATTAATCCGCAGCAACCAAAAAAGATTTAAAGGAGAAATGAACATGTCTAAAATCGAACAACGTCTTGCTGAACTAGGAATCACTTTGCCGGTATTGCCAGAACCAAAATTTCTGTACAAAACCGTTAACCAAACGGGCAACCTGATCTACACATCCGGCTTCGACTGCCGTATCGACGGCGTACTTATGTATGAGGGCAAAGTTGGCTCCGATCTAACCATCGAGCAAGGCCAAGAAGCGGCTCGCCAAGTTGTCATCAACCTGCTTGCTGCTATGAAACAATACCTGGGCGATCTGGATCGCGTGGTAAAAGTAGTGAAAATCTTGGCTTTCGTCAACAGCGCACCAGGCTTCGGCGACCAGCCTTATGTCATCAACGGCGCTTCCCAGCTGCTGATCGACGTATTCGGCGAAGCTGGCCGTCATGCTCGTTCCGCAATCGGCACAAGCGATCTTCCGTTCCATACACCGGTTGAGATCGAGCTGATTGCTGAGATTCGTGACTAATTCTGCCGTCCGCACAATGTAAAAATCCCCAAGCGATTCTGTCGCTTGGGGATTTTTTGTCGTTATCATCAGCATGTGGACACGCTTGCGATTGGTTCGTTGCGAGATCAGAGTTGAATGTAGATTAGTACAGAATCGTGCGTGTAATGATAACCAACAGAATGAAGAGAACAAGGATAGCTCCAGTGCTTGAGAAAGGACTTCCGCAAGCTACGCCTGCTACGGGGTAGTGGGAGTTAGCTCCGCCGGATACATTGGCAGCGGATACGTTGGCTGCAGACATGTTTGCCGCGTAATTCAAGTTGTTCAGCTCCTTTTTTTGAAGGTACAGTATCCTATGTATTTTTCCTCAATATGTATAGGCGAATCGGAAAATTGTGCGTTTGCTTATTTTTGCTTTTTGCCCACACCTTTGTTCATATGCCACGGCATGTGGCCAGGCCTCTCTAGCCCGTTGCCCCGCTATCTAGGCGTTAGCCGAAGTTTAATGTCCTCATGTTACTTGCCCAGTCATATTGAACCAGAGGCGAATAACATACAGAGTACTCAAAACGTAAGGAGGTGCATGTAACAATGTCCGGTTGCGTTGGTGGTGCTTACGGTAACAACTCCGTTGGAGCGATCCTGGTACTCTTTATCCTGTTGGTGATTATCGCTTGCAGCTGCTTTGGCTTTGGCGGCTATGGCGGTTTCGGCGGCGGTAAATGGTAATCTGACGTCTGATATGTATCCTCCATGCATGCAGACATGTTCGATGCCCTTTAGCAGAACAGCTCACTCGGAAAGACCCGCTTCGGCGGGTCTTTCCTTCTATAGCGTGATGGACAAGACTCTACAGCTCATCTCTCTTCCGAAACTCTCCAAGTCGCATGACATAAACAATAAGAAACTTGCATGGAAGGTTGAATTTGCATGGGATATTCTATAGGAGACATCTTCATCACTTGTCCCTCCTGCAGACACAATTCATTCCAAAAAGATTACAGACAGCTCAACTCCAGAGGTGCGACCTTTTTCGGAATCAATGTGAGCCTCACGAGCATTAAGTGCTCTGTACGAATGAATGGATAAAAAAGAGAGCTGCGGCAGGCAGCTCTCTATCTTATAGGTTCATAACTGATGTTTGGTCTAAGACTTGTTAATCAGTCCCGCTTGTTGAAGAAGTCTGCGTACCATCACAGCCGTCTCGGCTCTTGTCATAGTTGCTTCCGGATTCAAGTTGCCATCGGGGCTGCCCTTAGCCAGACCGCTGTATACCGTCTCAGCAACGGACTGCTCCGCCCAAGCCGCTACCAGACTTCTATCGTTGAAGCTCACCAGCGCGGCTGCCTTCGCTGAATCAGATAAAGCTGGATGGCTTGCTGTAATTCGCATCGCCCTAGCAATCATAACCATCGCTTCCTGCCTGCTAAGCGTCGCGCCCGGTTTAAAGGAGCCATCCGTATACCCCGTCACAATGCCGTACTCCGCTGCTTTGCCGACAGCTTGATAATACCAGTCGTTCTTGCTGACATCGCTGAAGGAACTGGATGAGCCGCTCTCCTGCAAACCTAGCGCCCGAACGAGTATAGCTGCAAATTCTGCACGCGTTACCGATCCCTCCGGATTAAAGCGATCTTCGCTCGTTCCTTTCACGACAAGTCTGGAGCCCATATCATTGACGTCCTGCTTCGACCAATGCTTCTCCACATCTGCGAAAGTAACGGGATTCCAAATGATCGAATACATGCTGTTCGTCAGGCTGTTAATATGAGCGGAATACTGGCCGTTTTGAACAGCTACAAAGGTCGGTACATGATAGATGATTTTTCCGTCTTTGTCGAGCACGGCGCCTGTCGTAATTTTGGACGGATCGATGCCCTCCGGAAGAAGAATTTCCCGCTCTACATAACCAGTGAATTTGTTCAATTGAATCGAGCGATTGCCACTCGTTACGGTTATCGTGAATTCAATCGGCTGAATAATAAGCTGTGCACCCGATTGCTCCGCTGCTTCACTGAATCCTGATTGTTGCTGTGCAGAGGTTTTTTTGATCTCAATACTTATTTGCATATCCTCTACACTCGCACCCAACTGATCGGCAGCCTGATTCAGATTTAATAGCGTCGCCGGCACTGTATATGCTGCGCTTTCGGTACGAATCTCCAATGTTGCTTCTCTCTCATGAATCTTCACAAGCATCTTGCCGCTTAGCTTCACAGCAAATTGCTCTGGATCTGCAGCAACGGCCAGACTCAATTGGGATTGCTTTCCCTCTTCATCCAGCTTTTGCGCAACTTTATCCTCGTTCAGTTGAACGTCGATTGTTTGGTTTTGATTAGACGTGTTAACCTTGTCTATCAAATCTTCTGAATCCCCTATGACATTCCCGGATACAATGCTATTGTCCGTCGTTTCCGGTTTCGTATCCGGGGTCGTTCCTGGCGTTCCCGGATTGGAAGTAACGATCCATTTGGCATACAGGATGATATTCTCTGTCCCTACCGTTATGGTAGAACCTGCCGCATAGGCAGTACCCGTTCCGTCCGCTTTTGTATTCCATCCGGAGAAGGAATAACCCGATTTCCTCATGGTCCCGATTCCAGCGAGTGTTACGGATGTGCCGGATTCATAAGTATTGCTGTCTACGGGAATATTGCCGCTCGTATGGCCATTGCCCAGATACGCAACTGTATAAGTAGCTGCCGGCACGAGAGTCCACTGCGCATACAAGATTAGATCTCCGCTCATTGGCAGCGTTGCGCCTTGGACATACGCTGTACCTGTTCCATCCGCCTTCGTATTCCATCCTGCAAAGGTATAACCTGTTTTCACCAATGTGCCGCCATCTTGAATGGTTACGGTGGAACCGCCCGGATAGCTGATATTATCTGATGGAGCTTCCCCTGATGTGTGACCGTTGCCTTCATAGGTGATGGAGTACGTGATCTCCGGCACTTTCAGCCAGATCGCGTACAGAATGATTTTGTCCGAACCAACCGTAATCGTTGATCCTGCCAAAAAACTCGTTCCTGTTCCATCAGCCTTGGTGTTCCAGCCCTCGAATGTATAACCGGACCTTTGAAGCGTACCGCTATCGGCAACCTGTGCAACCGTTCCTTCCGGATACATATGGTTGTCGACCGGGGCTTCCCCGCTAGTCTGCCCATTGCCCGAGTATGTAATGGAAGAGGCAGTTACGGGAATAGCCGTCCACTGAGCATATAGGGTCGCATTGGAAAGCACGATAATCGGATGGCCTTCAAGATAAATCGTCCCTGTTCCATCAGATTTTGAATTCCAACCCGCAAAGGTGTAGCCGTTCTTCACCATATTCCCGCTGCCGAGAACAGTTGCCGATGCACCAGCGGTGTAGCCTTGGCTGTCTGTTGGCGCTACGCCTGATGTAATGCTGTTGCCTTGGTACGTAATGTAGTATTTCGCTTCCGGTAGCAGCGCCCAGATCGCATAGAGCGTGACGTTGGACGTGCCAATGGTAAGCGTCGAGCCTGCTGCATAGGCTGTGCCTGTTCCGTCAGCTTTCGTATTCCAGCCGGTGAACGTATTACCTTTCTTCACCATATTCCCGCTGCCGAGTACAGTTGCCGATGCACCAGCGGTATAGCCTTGGCTGTCTGTCGGTGCTACGCCTGATGTAATACCGTTGCCTTGGTACGTAATGTAGTATTTCGCTTCTGGAAGCAAGGTCCAGATCGCATAGAGCGTGACGTTGGACGTGCCAATGGTAAGCGTCGAGCCTGCTGCATAGGCTGTGCCTGTTCCGTCAGCCTTGGTGTTCCAGCCGGTGAACGTATTACCTTTCTTCACCATATTCCCGCTGCCGAGAACAGTTACCGAAGCACCAGCGGTGTAGCCTTGGCTGTCTGTCGGCGCTACGCCTGATGTAATGCCGTTGCCTTGGTACGTAATGTAGTATTTCGCTTCTGGAAGCAAGGTCCAAACCGCGTAGAGCGTGACATTGGACGTGCCAATGGTAAGCGTCGAGCCTGCTGCGTAGGCTGTACCTGTTCCGTCAGCTTTGGTGTTCCAGCCGCTAAACGTATTACCTTTCTTCACCATATTCCCGCTGCCGAGTACAGTTGCCGAAGCACCAGCGGTGTAGCCTTGGCTGTCTGTCGGCGCTACGCCTGATGTAATGCCGTTGCCTTGGTACGTAATGTAGTATTTCGCTTCCGGTAGCAGTGTCCAAACCGCGTAGAGCGTGACGTTGGACGTGCCAATGGTAAGCGTCGAGCCTGCTGCGTAGGCTGTACCTGTTCCGTCAGCTTTGGTGTTCCATCCAATGAACGTAGAGCCTGACTTTGTCATGTTGCCTGCCGTCGCTAAAGTGGCTTGTGTACCTGGAGCATAGTTTTTGCCCGATGGCACAGCACCACCATCATTACCGTTGCCGTCGTAGCTGATCCAGTATGTGATTAGCTCCCACTGCGCGTACAACGTTATGTTAGCGGAGCCCATTATTAGGGTCGCGCCTGCTGCATAAGCAGTGCCTGTACCGTCGGCTTTCGTATTCCAACCCTCGAATGAATAACCCGCTTTTTCTAAACTGCCTTGTGGAGCAACCGTTACTGGTGCATTCGGAGCATAAGTCCCGCCCGTTGGCACCGTACCGCTATCACTGGTATTTCCATCATAATTTAGCGTGTACGTTATCAGTTCCCACTGTGCATACAACGTCACATTAGCCGATCCCATCGTCAGAATTGAACCCGCTGCATAGGCATCGCCCGTTCCATCGGCCTTTGTGTTCCAGCCCTCGAACGAATATCCCGCTTTCTCTAAACTGCCTTGTGGAGCAACCGTTACTGGTGCATTCGGAGCATAAGTACCGCCCGTTGGCACCGTACCGCTGTCACTATTATTTCCGTCATAGTTCAGTGTGTACGTAATCAGTTCCCACTGTGCATACAACGTCACATTAGCCGATCCCATCGTCAGAATTGAACCCACTGCATAGGCATCGCCTGTGCCATCTGCCTTGGTATTCCAGCCCTCGAACGAATATCCCGCTTTCTCCAAAGTGCCTTGTGGAGCAACTGTTACTTGTGCATTCGGAGCATAAGTTCCGCCTGTCGGCACCGTACCGCTATCACTGGTATTGCCCTCATAGTTTAACGTGTACGTGATTAATTCCCACTGTGCATACAGCGTTACGTTAGCCGAACCCATTGTCAGCGTTGAGCCTGCTGCATAGGCATCGCCTGTGCCATCTGCCTTGGTATTCCAACCCTCGAATGAATAACCCGCTTTTTCCAAACTGCCTTGTGGAGCAACCGTTACTGGTGCATTCGGAGCATAAGTACCGCCCGTTGGCACCGTACCGCTGTCATCATTATTCCCGTCATAGTTCAGTGTGTACGTAATCAGTTCCCACTGCGCATACAACGTCACGTTAGCGGAACCCATTGTCAGCGTTGAACCCGCTGCATAGGCATCGCCTGTGCCGTCAGCCTTTGTGTTCCAACTTTCGAACGAATATCCCGCTTTCTCCAAAGAACCTTGTGGAGCAACCGTTACTGGTGCATTCGGAGCATAAGTACCGCCCGTTGGCACCGTACCGCTGTCACTATTATTTCCGTCATAGTTCAGTGTGTACGTGATCAGTTCCCACTGTGCATACAACGTTACGTTAGCGGAACCCATCGTCAGCGTTGAACCCGCTGCATAGGCATCGCCTGTGCCGTCGGCCTTTGTGTTCCAACCCTCGAATGAATAACCCGCTTTCTCCAAACTGCCTTGTGGAGCAACCGTTACTGGTGCATTCGGAGCATAAGTTCCGCCCGTTGGCACCGTACCGCTATCACTGGTATTGCCCTCATAGTTTAACGTGTACGTGATCAGTTCCCACTGTGCATACAACGTCACATTAGCCGATCCCATTGTCAGCGTTGAGCCTGCTGCATAAGCATCGCCTGTGCCGTCAGCCTTTGTGTTCCAACCTTCGAACGAATAACCCGCTTTCTCCAAACTGCCTTGTGGAGCAACCGTTACTGGTGCATTCGGAGCATAAGTTCCGCCCGTTGGCACCGTACCGCTATCACTGGTGTTTCCATCATAATTTAGCGTGTACTTGATCAGTTCCCACTGTGCATATAGCGTTACGTTAGCCGAACCCATTGTCAGCGATGATCCTGCTGCATAGGCATCGCCTGTGCCATCTGCCTTGGTATTCCAACTCTCGAATGAATAACCCGTTTTCTCCAAATTGCCTTGTGGAGCAACCGTTACTGGTGCATTCGGAGCATAAGTTCCACCTGTCGGCACCGTGCCGCTGTCACTTGTATTTCCGTCATAGTTCAGCGTGTACGTGATCAATTCCCACTGTGCATACAACGTCACATTAGCCGAGCCCATTGTCAGCGTTGAGCCTACTGCATAGGCATCGCCTGTTCCGTCGGCCTTCGTATTCCAGACTTTGAACGAATATCCTGCTTTCACCAAATTGCCTTGCGGCGCTACCGTTGCTTGTGCTCCTGGAGCATATGTACCGCCTGTCGGTACCGTGCCGCTATCACTTGTGTTTCCGTCATAGTTCAGCGTGTACGTAATCAGCTTCCATTGTGCGTATAACGTCACATTGGCGGAACCCATCGTGAACGTCTGTCCTGAAGCATACGAAGTGCCCGTGCCATTAACTGCCGTATTCCAGCCTGTAAAGACATAACCAGACTTGGCTAGAGTTCCTTGCAGCGCTGCGGTCACGGTTTGACCTGTTAAATACGTGCCACTATCGCTCGGAACAGTTCCCGTTTGGTGCCCATTCCCGTTATAGCTTACACTATAGCGATTAGGCTCCCACTTTGCATACAAAGTAACATCAGATGACCCGATCGTATAGGTCGAGTTTGCCGGATATGTAGTGCCTGTTCCATCCGCTTTCGTGTTCCAACCTGTAAATGTGTATCCATCACGTATCAGCGTGCCCTTGTCGGCTAGCGTAATGGAAGTGCCTGCGAATTCCTTGCTGGACGCTGTAGGGACTGTACCGCTTGTTTGACCGTTCCCGTCATACACAACACCGTACCCAGCACTAATATTTGCTACCGTAATATTCTCCAAGTTCAAATTAGACGGTGCGACTGTGTCGGCATATTTCCAAGTCAACTCTAGCGTAGTAACATTTTCATAGGTGTAACTGGTTTCCGACCCAAGCAACGTCGACAATTGAGAAACCGAATCATTAATCCTTACGTTTCCACTATTACTCAAAGTGGCGATGATTTGATTATTACGATCTTTTAATACCACGTTCAATTGAGTAAGTATACGTCCGGTACCATCTCCATTATCAACATGGCTAATTCCAAAATCTTTGAAAGTGAAATACTTATTGACCGTTTTCCCTTCAGCTTTTAAAACGAAAGTCCCGGTTGTATTTTCTTCTTGTTGATTCTCCGACCATAGACTCGTAGTTCCCGGATCACTAACGAATCCATCACTCACTAAAAACTTATCCCCACTCTTCTGAAAACCTAGAGTGTCAGAGGACGTTAGCGGACCTCCAAAATCATAAGTCCCATTGCCTGTTCCTTCCCAAGCTGCTTGAGCCCTATCTATTGCGACACTGGTAATTCCCCATAGAGTCGTTGCCATCATAGCCACAACGAGCATCACAGCGCGAATCGTTCTGTGTGCCCCCTCATGCGTTCTGTTGCTGCTCTTCATCATTCGAACACTTCTCCCTTTCCCAAAACCGCCATCCAATGATGTATATGCAACGATCAGTCCAATTACGCGGCAATAGGTATTCAAATTATTGAATTCTGTTGCTATTTAACACAGAAAACTGCATAGAGCCGATTGCCCTACGCAGTTGTCATGCAGTTCTGAAAATCTTATAAGATTTATGTATTGGGTTTCTACTGTCTTGGAGGAAATACACCTTCCAGAGAAATGATAAAGTTCATTGCCAGAAACGGCTGCATATTGTTATGCGGCTGGCTTCCACCCTGTACAGACAACGCTGTCGGCAGCATCTGAACATTCGGCTGTTGACCATTGTATATAGGTAGCTGCTTTGGCGGGCGTCCAGAGGATGCTGTTTCCGCCCAATACTGATTCGTCGGATTGCTAGCCTTTCCCGGTTGATTGACCGCTTGCGGGACATGCATATGCTTTGGCATCTGATCGTGCGTCAAGGTTTCGTTTCTGCTCCCCACTTGCTGTCCGATCATACGCGGCGTCAATCCTGGTCCTTGGCCAGTTCCCATTGAAGCTTGTCCCATTAGATTCGGTAGTGCAAAGGTCGTCTTGCCGTCACCGCCGTATTGAACGCCAATGACACTATATAAAGCTGTATATTGTCGAATTTGCATCAGCTGTCCGTTGCATAACGCCCAGCCTACAGGCGGAAAATTCCCTGCGAATATTCTAATCTCTCCGAGATACGGATCCATGGTTTACCCTCCTATTGTCGTGATGGATAGATGCCTTGTAATGCAATGCAATATCGCACTGTCAGATATGGCTGCATATTGGAATGAGCTTGACTTCCGCCCGAAGTGCCGATGGCACCGGCATTCATGTTCGTTAATGCTGCCGCTTCGCCATATCGGTCACTAACGCTTGCCCACACTTGATTTTGCGGATCTGGCAAATCTGACGGATTGGACGAAGCCATCGCTTGATGAGTATGAGCTGGCATTTCATTTATTGTCAAGGTATGGTTCGCCTCGCCAGCCGATAAACCGTAATTAATGCCTGCGCCTACATGGACAGGCACCCGTCCACGCAAGTCCGGAAGAGCAAAATTGGTTCTTCCATCTCCGCCATAGGTTGCGCCTAACAAGGAGTACAACGCTTGATTACTGTTGATATTTAGGAGCTGCCCTTCGCAAGGCAACCACCCGCGCGGCGTTATATTAAAAGGAAACAATCGCAGCTCTCCCAAAAATGGTTCAGCCATCTTAATCCCTCATTTCATAAAATAGTGATATATAGTAGCGTTAACCTTCGGAAGGAAAAATCCCCTCCAGCGCGATAATAAAAGAAACAACCGTCGTTGGCATCATATTGTTATGAGGCTGGCTTCCGCCTGATGGAGTAATCGCATTCGCACTCATCGACACGATCTTGCTTGCATCCTCCGAATAATTCGTAATGGAAGCCCATACCGCATTCTCGGGAGAGGCTATATTGCCTGTATTCGTAGTAGCTGAAGCAATGTGCGTATGAACTGGAAGTTGCTGCGTCGTCAAAGTGACCGCCTCCGTTCCCCCAAGGCTACCCAATGGCAATGCACTGTTAGTATGAATCGGAACTCGCCCTCTCAGATCAGGCACTCCGAAAGTAGTCTGGCCATCGCCGCCAAATGTTGTCCCTAGTAGCATGTATAATACTTCATTCTGCGAAATACTCAGCAGTTGACCATTGCAAAGCGCCCAGCCTATCGGAGCGTAATTGCCACCAAACATTCGAATTTCACCTACGTATTGATCACTCACATGAATTCACCTCATGGACAGATTTGTAAGCGGTAACACTACTGAAAGATCATCTCGATATACATTTCATTTTCCGCCGACTTCGTAAAGCCAAGGCGCTCATAAAGCTTGATCGCGCGATTGGACCTCACGACATGCAGCATAGTTGACCTCCCCGTTGCCAGGGCTTCTTGCATAAGATTGTTGATGACAAAGGTTCCGATTCCGTTATTTCTGTAGTGAGGGAGTATGGCCACATCTACTAGACGAATGGCGTTATCCTCTCTCGAAACTAACAGATGACCGACTTCCACCCCGTCATATAAAATGAGTTGATAGGCTTCATTCGGGTAACGGGCGGCGTATGACCTTTGCTGCATCATGAATTGCATCCGAAGAAAGGTATCCTGCTGGGCTATATCCCAGCCCATTAGCCTCATCTCCTCCAATCGGGTACTTGCGTATACCTCATATTGAAAGGATTGATCTTCTTGCCTTTCCCGGGCAGGGACAAACGTAATGGCCCTCTGATCTACCATGACTTTTCTCCCCCTGCCATTTAATGCATATTTACTAGTTTATACCGAAATTCTATTTAATTCTAGTTAATTTTCAATGATGGACCCTTAATTTGTCGATTCATGGCTATTCCCGCAAAAGGATTGTTATTTTTTTCTTTTCAGTAGCTATGTTCCGGATTATACTGGGCTACGTATACTACTATTTCCAACCGAGGAGAATGCCGGATGAAGAAGAAAGTTGCCTTACTGTCGCTAGTTTTAATTCTAGCCGCTGTCGGGATAGTCAGCGCTGCTGCAAAGTGGGGGACATTCGAGAGCTATAACATTGTTAAGCTTGTCATTAATGGAAAAGAGGTTATCCCGAAGGATACTCCGCCGGTTATATTAAAGGGTCGCACCATGGTGCCTTTATCCCTGTTGGAGCAAGCCGGTGTCAAGTCGACATGGGACGCTTCCACCTATACCGTAAATGTAGAATCCAATGCCCCTGTCAAATCAGACGCTGAGCAACAAATCATCAACTACGTGGAAGCGATGGACTTCTACAAAACGCTGGACGACCTTGGCCTCCGCTTAATGGATTTGGCCGAAAGCCTGATGGATGCTTACGATGATATCATCTATTACGACCAAACCGACACACTGGATAAATGCTATGACGATTACAATACAGCTTCCAAGAACTACAATAGCTTGCTGAAGGAATACGAAGCATATAAAAAGTTGTTCACAAGCATCGGCGCAGATACCAAAGGCATCACCAAAGCATTTACACTCTACAAAGGCGCACTCGACGATTACAGCGACGCACTCGATTATTTGGAGGATATTTATCTGAACCCCGATTCCGAGGCGCTAACCGATAAGTTTCTGGCTGTATTCGTCTCGGGACACAGTAAGTCAACGGATGGATCTATCATCAGTATGCAAGGCTACTATAAGTACAGAGGCCTGATTCTGGACTAACTCGTCTTGCAAAATAAATAGACCCGCAGGCAGGTGCTGTACATACAGCGGCCCACTTGCGGGTCTTGTCATAAGTATCGTGATGCAGAGACACTTACTCTGCTAATGGATAATCTTGATGAATGTGAACGCTCAGCGCCAAGCCGATCGACAGCATATTCGTTAATAATGAGCTTCCGCCATAACTTACAAAAGGCAAGGCTATGCCCGTCAGAGGCATTAACCCGGTATGCATCGCGATGTTCTCGAATATCTGCAGCACCAGCATAGCGATAATACCGACAATGATATAAGAGCCCGCCCGGTCCCGGCATTTGTAAGAAATGATAATCATTCGATAGATAAGTAAAAAGTAAAGCAAGAGCAGCAGCGTTGACCCAACGAAGCCAAATTCCTCGCCAATAACAGCGAAGATGGAATCCGCATAATGATAGGGCACATAGCCGCCCTGTACGAGGTTCCCCTGCATGAAGCCTTTGCCGTATAGCTCGCCTGAACCGATCGCCGTCTGTGCGTTTTTCACATGCCAGCTATTCTCCGGGTCCAGCGTGGGATCAATGAAGGTCTGTATTCGCTCAAGCTGATGCGGCTTAATGACCTTCGAGAAGAGATCGAATTGAACAAAATATAAAGCTGTTATTCCAGCCGCCACCACTAATATAGCTGACAATCCGATAACGATCTGCTTCAACTGCATATTAGCCATCCACAGAATACTGACAAGAATACTGATAAAAACGATCGATGTACCCAAATCAGGCTGCTTGAAAACCAGATAAAACGGAATGATGAACAGTCCAAGCGCCGGCACAATTTCCCTCCAAAAGCGAGGCGATCGACCGTTAAGGTTTCCCAAAAAACGGGCCAATGTCAGAATAAAGGCGATCTTCATCAATTCGGAGGGTTGAAATTGCTGCGAGCCGATCTCGATCCAGCGTGTAGAACCATTCAGATTAACGCCAATGACTAGAACCATAACGAGCAGTATCACACCGACAACATAGGATGGATAAGACAGATAGCGGACTATGAGCCGATAATCCATCATCGCGACGAGCAGCATCGGAATCACCATGACCGCATACATCTCGATGTTCGCGATATGCAGCCCTTCATAACGTGTCCCCATCGTAGCACTCTCAATAACCAGCGTACTAATGAAAGCAAAACATACTACGATACCGACAATGACCCCATCCAACCGTTTAGCTTTTTGAATCATCAATTCTTATAGACCCTGCTTTCCGATCGAGAGAGATTTCGATCTGGTTAACCATACAACCCTATTGTACAAAATTGGAAGTCACTCATTCAAAGATTTCTTTCAATACGGTGCTAATATCGAATCAGCTAGCCAAGTCGGGAGGATCCATGGAGATCAATTGCTCCATCAACTCTTCCAGACTCTCATCGTCCACAACCACGAACGGACTTTGCCATTGCCCCGGGAACGGTAAGCTATATATATGATCTGTATTAATTTTCCCGTATAAGGCTTTGACCATCGAGAGCATCGTGCCTGGCGCCATATCGGTCTTGAGGTTGGAGGTGACGATGTCCACGATCTCGAATGTTTTGGGAAGGCTGTTCCATGAAGTCAGCTTATGTACCAATGCGGTAATGACCTGCTGCTGCCTCAATCCCCTTTCAAAATCATTAGAATGGTAAGCCTCGCCGCGATTGTCCTTGCGAAACCGCGCATACTGCAGCGCCTGCTCCCCGTCCAGCACCTGCAGACCGGGATAAAGCCGGATGTACATATTTTCGCTGGGGGCATCATATTCCATACGCCTCTCCACGTCGATCTCTATTCCGTCTACAGCGTCAACCAGAGACGTTAGCGTCTCGAAGGATACGAGAAAGGTATAATCTATATCTATGTTAAAATAACGCTCAATCGTCTCTCTTGTCGTAACCATTCCCGAGCTTATGTATTCCTCAGCGAACGTAAACTGTCCCAGCTTCACTTTCTTGCCGGATAGCAGCTCCGGATGATCCCGTGCTTCACGTACCGCATATTGGTATCCGCTGGCGAACATGGAATTAACTTTGGCGTCTGTCCCTCGCAAATTCGTGACCCGAAGGTCTCTTGGGATCGATAGAAGCTTTATGCTATTCGATTGCGGAATGACATGCGCGAGCAGCAACGTATCCGTATTCATGCCGCTGTGGCTGTCACTATGATCAAGGCCGATAACCAGCATATAGAAGTCTTCCTCTACTTCCTCTATTGCATCTTCGAATCTCTCATTTTCTTCCTGGCTGCGAATCGAATCCAACATGTCTCTGTCAAGAATCGAGTTATCTAAATCAATTGTCGTACTTGACACATGCTTATATACCGCATAACAACCTGTCGCAATGAGCAGCAGCACAAATAACAACACAATATGCAAACGATTAATCCTCAAACGAAATATCCCTCCTGATGCTAGACGCGACAAGAATATCGATGGTCACGACGTTGTCACTAATATATCGATCTGTTGACAAATTGTCAACAGATCGATATATTCATTGAAATCAGGGGCCTCAACGTCGCATAATAGAAAAGCAAGGAGCCATAACGAAGGAAAGGATCGTGCATTTAATATGAACGAACCGAATCGCCCGAATCCCTTGGGGGATCTTATCAAAAACAAGCTGCAGCAGCGCTCTCTCTCTTTGCGAAAATTTAGCGAGCTCACGGCTGTCGATACTGCCACGATCTCACGTATTATTAACGGGAAGCGCAAAGCAACCCCCGAGCATCTGCAACAGTTCGCCGAATGTCTCCAATTGCCGGTATCGGAGCTCTTTCTCGCGGCAGGTTATTCCATCGAACCGCGCTTGACGGATCTGCAGTCATCGATTGCCGACATTCAGTCTCTATTAGCGCACTCAAACCTGAGTACGCAACCCTATAGCATAGCTAATATGGAGCAGGAGCTGTCCAAATACGAGTTGTTCTCGCAAACGGATGAAGGACAGGCCATGATTCTGAAAAAGTTCGATAAGAAGCTGTCCAAAGCGGGAAGCGCCGGACCCTATATACAATTTCTGAAAGATATGTACGCGAAGTATCGTCTGAATAAAGGAACCTGGGAGCGGGTGCTTATCGGAAGCGCATTGATTTACTTTATTATCCCGACGGACCTGATACCAGATTATATTTTCCCGCTCGGTTATATTGATGACGCGATTGCCGTAAATCATGTGGCACAAAAACTCCACCTGAAAAACCCTTCGTTCTTCAACTAGACGATAGCCTCTAATCCTACTCTTCTTTTCCTTCATGTTCGTGTGAAGCGATATTTTCGTTGACAATGTTTCAATGAAGTTCGCGATTTCGTCAATATTGGTGTTGATCCCCCTTCCAAAATAGGATACGATAGACCAGATTATAAAGGAGGGAATGAAACACAGTGGAGTGGAGGAATCTTTACCGGGGGCTGCTTATGGGCATTTCCGATCTTGTTCCCGGAATAAGCGGCGGCACGATTGCCGTCATGTTAGGCATTTATGAACGGCTGCTTGCAGCAATCAGCGGATTTTTCAGCAAAAATTGGAGACGCCAGATCGGATTCCTGATCCCGCTAGCCGTCGGCATGGGATCAGCCTTGCTTATTTTCAGCCGTCTCATCAAATATTTATTGGAGCATCACTATGAGCCGACGCAATTTTTCTTTATCGGTCTTGTCATCGGCGTATTGCCGCTGCTGCTGCATCAATCCGAGGCAAGAAAGAACTTTCGCCCGGTTCATGTCATTCTGCTGATCATTTCAGGCGCGCTTATCGCCTCTCTCGCCTTCTTTAACGCCGATAAAACAGGATTGCCGATTGAGGATCGCTCGGTCTTAACGCTTCTTGGCCTGTTCTTCTCGGGCTGGCTCGCCAGCATGGCCATGCTGTTGCCCGGCATCAGCGGTTCCTTCGTACTTCTGATCATCGGCGTATACCCGACCGCGATACATGCGCTGTCCTCGCTGGACTTCTTGCTTATCGCAGTAATTGGTGCCGGCGTAATCATCGGTTTCGTTGTGAGCAGCAAAGCGATTCGCGCCCTGCTGGCCCATTATGCCAATGTGACCTACGCCCTTATGATCGGGATGATTATGGGCTCCGTGGCGGTCATGTACCCTGGGTTGGCGGATGAAACAAGCACACTGATGTTATGTGTTTTGACCTTTGTCCTTGGCATTGCCACCACGCTGCTGTTCAGCTTAAGAAAAAAAGCTTAATTTTTCTAACCAAAAAGAGGTTTTGTATCGTTCAGTTGAACGAGTACAAAGCCTCTCTTTTGTCGGCAAGATGTAGTCCGGAGCTTTGCAGCAAACGTTTGATTCTTACCGCTATTTACGCTCTATTGATCGCTGCTTGCATGCCACGAGCCTTTGCCGCTGTTGCCATCAACTATTCCTTTCAAACCGTTCACACGGTAGTGGTTTATGACAAGAGACCCTCCGTGATTTATAATTCTAGATTTTGTTGAAATCGATCGCTCAATTTAATAGAGCTTATTCTATTTTCATTCCAAATTCCTTTATCGGTATGGGTTCACTAACAGATAAAACCAAAATCTTACCTTGCTGCTTCAACAGTTTAATCACTTGATTATAAGGATTTCCTAAAAGATCAGTGTACCTCAACTTCATTGTAAAAATATCACCGTCTAATTTACCCAAAACATTTAAATGGACTACCATCGACCCTCCAACTTTCAAAGCTACAGGATCAAGACCCATTTCCATATAATAACCTGCATCTGCATAAAACTTTATCCCTACTGCATTTCCCATTCCCACATTCTCAAGTTTGATGAAAGAAATATCCTCGGCCGCCTCAAAGATCTCCTCTGTTAGAGGCAGATATGCAGTTTCGAAAACGTATTCGTTATGATCGATTGAATGAACTATCCGTGCAGTGAAATAAGGTCTAATAGATAGCTTTCTTAATTCCTCCTGCTCAGACCGTAACCTTTTCTCAATTTCCGACTGATTATCGATAGTCTTTTTAAATACATACAGCGTAATTAATCCTCCAATAATACCACCAAGATAGCTTCCAAAAAAACTAACCCACGAATCTTCTCCCCCAATTGTCCAATTACCAAACGGCAACCGAATGAATTGACTTACAATGATCGGGAAAATAATCGGAAGCATAAATAAGTACCATTTTTTCTTAAAAATTTGCTTCGAGTTTTTTTTCATCACTATTCCCCGCTTAAAAGGTATCTGTTCCGCAAGCAATAAGCTATTAGAATTTACTATCAAAAAACGGGACCCCTTAAAGGTCCCGTTTCTTGGTATATCAGGGTATAGCTGATGATTGCCGCATGGAGCGATTTCCAGCTCCATCGCGTGAAATCGACCGCTTGAGCGCGGTCGCTCATTATCGAATTACTTCGATAATGATTTATTACATCATGCCGCCCATACCGCCCATGCCGCCCATGTCCGGCATGCCAGCGCCAGCTGCGCCTTTCGGCTCAGGCTTGTCGGCAACAACTGCTTCAGTTGTCAGGAACATAGCCGCTACAGATGCTGCGTTTTGCAGAGCGGAACGAGTTACTTTGGCAGGGTCAACGATACCTGCTTCGAACATGTTCACCCAAGCGCCAGTAGCTGCGTTGTAGCCTACGCCGATTTTTTCGTTTTTCAGGCGCTCAACGATAACGGAGCCTTCTTGGCCAGCGTTCGCAGCGATTGTGCGGATTGGCTCTTCCAGAGCACGAAGAACGATGTTCACGCCAGTCGCCTCGTCGCCTTCTGCATTTACAGCCGCTACCGCTTTATATACGTTCACAAGAGCTGTGCCGCCGCCGGATACGATGCCTTCTTCCACTGCTGCGCGAGTGGAGTTCAAAGCGTCTTCGATGCGAAGCTTGCGCTCTTTCAATTCTGTTTCAGTAGCTGCGCCGACTTTGATTACCGCTACGCCGCCAGCAAGTTTCGCCAGACGCTCTTGCAGCTTCTCTTTGTCGAAATCGGAAGTGGTTTCTTCCAATTGCGCTTTGATTTGATTCACACGAGCCAGGATGTCAGCGGAGTTGCCAGCGCCGTCTACCACGATCGTGTTTTCTTTTGTGATGCGCACTTGACGAGCGGAGCCCAGTTGCTCAACAGCAGTCGATTTCAGCTCAAGGCCGAGCTCTTCTGTGATCACTTGGCCGCCAGTCAGAGCAGCGATGTCTTGCAGCATAGCTTTGCGGCGGTCGCCGAAGCCAGGAGCTTTAACCGCTACACAAGTGAATGTGCCGCGCAGTTTGTTGACGATCAGCGTAGCTTGAGCTTCGCCTTCCACGTCTTCTGCGATGATCAGAAGCTGCTTGCCGGATTGAACCACTTTCTCCAGAACAGGCAGGATCTCTTGGATGTTAGAGATCTTCTTATCCGTGATCAGGATGTAAGGATTGTCAAGAATCGCTTCCATTTTATCCGTATCCGTAATCATGTAAGGGGACACGTAGCCGCGGTCGAACTGCATGCCTTCAACCACTTCAAGCTCCGTGTTGAAGCCTTTGGACTCCTCAACCGTAATAACGCCGTCGTTGCCGACTTTCTCCATCGCTTCTGCAATCAGTTGGCCTACTTCTTCGTCAGCCGACGAGATGGAAGCAACTTGAGCGATCGATTGTTTGCCTTCGATTGGCTTGGAGATTGCTTTCAGCTCTTCAACAGCAGCTTTAACGGCTTTCTCAATGCCTTTGCGGATAACCATAGGGTTAGCGCCAGCTGTAACGTTTTTCAGACCTTCGCGAATCATCGCTTGAGCCAGAACAGTCGCCGTAGTTGTACCGTCGCCTGCTACGTCGTTTGTTTTTGTTGCTACTTCTTTAACAAGCTGTGCACCCATGTTCTCGAATGCATCTTCCAGTTCGATTTCTTTTGCGATGGAAACACCGTCATTCGTGATGAGCGGGCTGCCGAATTTTTTCTCCAGAACGACGTTGCGTCCTTTTGGTCCAAGCGTAACTTTCACCGCATTTGCCAGAGCGTCAACCCCGCGGAGCATGGAACGGCGAGCGTCTTCGCTAAATTTGATTTCTTTAGCCATGTGCAATTACCTCCCGAAATTTGGATTAGAGATTAAGTATGTGTACGCGAACTTAGCCGAAAATCGCGTGAATGTCGCTTTCCTTCATAATCAAATATTCTTTGCCTTCATATTTGATTTCTGTGCCCGCATATTTGGAGAACAGAACGCGGTCGCCTTCTTTTACTTCCAATGCTACGCGAACACCGTCTTTCAGCGTGCCGCTGCCCACAGCCACTACTTTGCCTTCTTGCGGCTTTTCCTTAGCCGTATCCGGCAGCACGATGCCGCTCGCAGTTGTTTCTTCCTTCGCGATTGGTTCGATCAATACGCGTTCACCCAAAGGTTTGATCATTGAAAATAGCCTCCTTCTAAATTTGTCACTTATTGTAAATTCGTTAGCACTCATAAGCGTGTAGTGCTAACAACCATTTTTATCATACTCATTTTTGCGATTGATTTCAAGTGCCTGGCTCTATTTTTGCAGGATTTTTACACCAGTTTGTCCGCTTGCCCGTCTGCAAACCTCTAGCCGCTGCGTCATTGCCCGTTGTAGCGCAAGCCATACAGAATAAAGTCCGTCAAATCTTCGGCCAGCGTCTCCACGTCCGGCTTCTTGTCTTCGCGAAGAAGCATCCAATACTCCTGATCCCGATGGAAAAGCAGCGTACCCGTTACCGACATGAATGCCGAATCGAGCGAACGGAAAGCAAAATACCCCTGCCTGCGTCCCTCCTCCATCCAATGTCTGAGCATCTGCCACATCGGCATGACATGCTCACGAATCTTTTGGATCCGCGGCGTATTCAGAATGATCTCCTGCTGAATAATACTGATCAACTGCGGCTCCGAATGCCGATACAGCGTCACTTCGCGTATGACCAGCCTGACTCCTTCAACGGGATGAAAGCTCGGGTCGATGGAAGCGATTTTTTGATTTGGAAAAAAGTTCTCGAAAAGCGCGCCAAATAAATTTTCTTTCCCGCCGAAATGATACGAGACAAGCGCCACATTGGCGCTTGCCTCCTCGCAAATCTGTCTGATTGTCGTACCGTCGAATCCTTGAAGCGCAAACAGCTTTTTCGCCGCAAGCAGAATCCGTTGTTTAATATCATGTTCTTCGGCTAATGTCATAATCAACCTCCGATAATCGTTGTCGCTTACTTATCTTTGCGCTGACTCGCTATCGCAACCTGCGGCTGGCGAACCGCCTGCCGCCCTTTCGCGAATACAGCGATAGCGCTGACTGCAATAGCTGCCAAGGCGATAGCCACGAGCATTCCGGCATCAGAGCTTACGCCCGGACCGCCGAACAGGATATTCATCGTCCCGTCAACCGCGTACGTAGCCGGCAGCCACTCGCCGAGTCCGGTATAGAAGTTCGAAAGCAGCTCGCGGGGCACGATCGCACCCGAGGATACGAGCTGCGCCGACAGCAGCATAATGTTGAACAGCATGCCGGCCATGCCGAACAAGAACAGGAACATTTGAGAGACGAACATAAAGGTTAGCAGGAACAAGCATTGGAATCCCCACAAATACAGGAACCCGTGATCGAGCTGTCCCCCCAGAGCTACGAGCAGAGCGGCACCTACCAAGGAAACTAGGACAGAAGAAACCACATTAATGATCGCTCTTGTGCCGAACCGTCTCCATTTGCTTACACTGGCGGCTGTCGCCATCGACGATTGCTCCAGGTTCATCCCCATAATCATGGCTCCGACATAAGAAGCGAGCACCAGCATCATTGGCACCATTTGGTTGTTCATGCCTTCGACAACATTGGACGACTCGACAACGCCCTTAACCCGTTCTGCTAGGAGTGGCGCAGTCGATGCCGCCTGATCGTCCGGCATCTGCATGCCGGTCAGCGTCTTCTGAATGCCCATCGTGACGGCTGTGCGATTCACTTCGGCCGTTATTTGAGATGCTACGCTGCTCATCATGCTTTTGATCAACGCAGGATTGGATTCATTCAAGTAATAGTGTAGATCAGCCTGCTCTCCAGGCTTGCCCACTTGCTCGCTGAAGCTTGCTGAGATATGCAGCACCATCTGAATCTCGCGCTCATTCAGATCGGCTCTCGCTTCCTCCAAAGACGCGCTCTGAACGATATCGAATGGGAGCTTCTCTGCCAGATTGGCGGCAATCTGCTGCCCCATAGCCGTGTCTTCGTTCACAACCGCAATTCGAAGCTGATCCACACGATCCGTTACTCCATTATAACCTGTCATCCAGATGACTGCGAAAATGATTTGGAACATAAATGCCGTAATAATGCCCACCCATGTCGTAGGCCTCTTCATAAAAGCTTGTATGGCTGATTTCATGGACTCCACTCCTGTTTTTATATATTAAACATTTGTTTAAAACGTTCGTTTAAATTATGTTCCTTACCTATCGATCTGTCAAGAACAAAAAAAGACCTGTCGCAATCACGACAGATCTTCTGTAAGCTATGCCGGGCTTCGCCCTGTTATTCTTCCTGTTCCCGCCACTTCGCATCCGCAATCTGCTGCTTCTTGTAGACCACGTCGGACATAAACAAGCTAAGCTCGTACAATGCTATGAGCGGAATAATAACTAGTATGTCTGATATAAAGTCCGGTGGCGTCACCACAACGCCGATAATAGCCAAGATGAAATAAGCCAATCGGCGCATCTTGCGGAGCCGCTTCGGATTAAGAATCCGGATTGCCGTCAGGAACATGATCAGAAGAGGCAGCTCGAACAATAGCGAAATCGGAATAAGGATCCCGAACATAAAGGAAAAATATTGAACGATGCCGTACGTTTCCTCCAGATTCAAATGACCCGCGATGGTGCGGGTAAAGTTGAAGGCAAGCGGAAAAACGACAAAATAAGAAAATGCCAATCCTATCAAAAACATGATAAGCGCGAACGGAACATACTTCAGCGTAGATCGCTGCTCATGCGGCTTTAGCGCCGGCTTCACGAAAGACCATAGCTGGAAGGCTATGAACGGAAGTGTCACAACAAGAGCGATCACAAACGCGATTTTCATGTACATCCCAATGCCGTCCCATAGCGAGAACGTATGTAGGCTAAGCGTATTGGCCGGTTTTTGGCTCATTAGGAAATCATAAGCTGGCTCAGCAATGACAATCCCTAGCACGAGGCTCAGTGTAAGCACGATCATGACATAGATGAGGCGCTTCCGAAACTCTCCCAGGTGCTCTAGCAGGGGCATCAATCCCTCTTCGCGAATAAGCTTCTTGCGCGAAGTCGCAGCTCCGTCGGTTTTCTCTTTCGTCATGCCAATATGCTGCTCCTTTCTCCCCAGTCTTGAACAAGAAAAAAGCGGGCCCGATTAGTCCGGAAGCCGCTTATTTTCCTTCTCGTTATGTTCCGACCGGTTCACTTCGGTGCGATTTTTGTCCGAATCTCTGCGATCATTGTCGTCCATGATATCACGAGCGCCGGATTTAAATTCGCGAAGCGTCTTGCCGAAAGCGCGTCCCAATTCGGGCAACTTGTTCGGTCCAAACAACAATAGTGCAACCAACACTAGCAGAATAATACCAGTAGCGCCAATACCACCCATAGGTCAAACCTCCACATCTGAATTTCTATACTAGTATAGGACATATAAAAAACTCATTCAACCATGCCGCCACTCTCAGCGGCCAAGCAATCCGCCGTATCCCAGACCTACGATATCCTCGCGGACAATCCGGTCCCCTGCCAATAGCTTGGGCAGCAGCACGTCGAAGGATGTATACGGGTCATGCATCACACAACCGGGCAAGCCCATAATCGGAATCTCGCCTATGTAACCTATCAGCAGCATTGATCCCGGCAGCATTGGCGTTCCATAGCTCACAATATCGGCTCCGGCCGCCGCAATAGCGCCAGGCGTACGATCATCGGGATCCACCGACATCCCGCCAGTTACCAGTATCATATCATACCCTTGGCTCAGCAAATAGTGTATTTCCTTGACAATTATTTGTCGATCGTCCGGTGCGAACCGCTGCTCGGCCACTTCAGAGCCTAGCGCACGCAGCTTCTCCGCAACAGCCGGGCCGAATTTATCCTGTATTCTCCCGTGATAGACTTCTCCGCCCGTCGTAAGCAGACCTGCTCTCAGCTTGCGAAATGGCCGAACCTGCAGCGGCGCCTTCCTGTGCTGCTCCCAGTACTTCGCAGCGATCCGCTCTACTTCCTCGACTTTATTCTTCGAGACGACTAGCGGAATCGCTCGGGTTGCCGCAAGCGGGCTGCCTTCTGTCACAACAGCGTCCGTCTTCACCGTAGCCAGCGCAATCTCGCCAATTCCGTTAATCGCTTCGACAACTTCCTTGGCAATATGCGTGATTCCCATAATGGGCGACTTAATGCTAACCTTTCCCTCATGGGGCTCAGTCAGCAGGAGCGATTCATCCGCAAGCGCCTTAGCCATGCGAATTGCGGCATCATCCTCGTGAAGCTCCTCTTCGTCCAGCTCCATGATGTAGATATGCTCCTTGCCGATATCGAGCAGGCTTGGAATATCTGCTTCGGTAATAGCATGTCCGCGCTTGAACAGCCTTCCCTTGAATGTTCCCGGGATGATTTGGGTCAGGTCATGAGCTAGCCTGAGTCCGATCGCATCCTGAACCCGCACTTCCTTCAACTTCGTTTTCATACCAGTGGATTCACCTATATCTTTATCGATCGACTTTTCTGTCTTTTTCATGCGTTATGATCCCCATGCTGGCCCGATAGAATAGCAAGCGCGTGAGGCAGCTGATCCATGATCGCCATGAGACTCTCATGAACGCCTTTGGGACTGCCCGGAAGATTCACGATCAGCGAGCTGCCGCGGATACCGCAGACGCCTCTGGACAGCATCGCCCGTCTCGTCTTATGCAGGGCGCCCATCCTCATCGCTTCAGCGAGGCCGGGAACTTCCCGGTCAATGACCTTAAGCGTCGCTTCCGGCGTAATATCGCGCGGCGCAAGCCCTGTCCCTCCCGTGGTCAGCACCAGATCAGCCTGATAATATTCCGTCATCTCGATGATCGCTGCCATAATCTCGTCTTGTTCATCCGGCACAATCCGATAATCTACGATCACTCCGCCAAGCTCTTCTTCTACAAGCTCTCGAATCACTTGCGCACTCGTGTCCTCGCGCTCGCCCCGTGAGCCTTTGTCGCTAGCCGTCAACAACGCAACCTTCCACTGCATATCCCGTTCCTCCCTCTCTATTTCGTTCATGGGTATGCTTAGCGTCTATAATCCCCGCTCTTTCCCCCGGACTTCGCCATCAGCTGTGTCGGTCCGATAACCATGTCCTTCTGTAAAGCTTTGCACATATCGTATACGGTAAGCGCCGTAGCGGATACAGCCGTTAAAGCTTCCATCTCTACGCCGGTTTTTCCTTTTGTCTTCACCGTTGCTTCTATGTAAAGTTCATCCGTTCCGTTATCGCCGAATGCGATATTCACACCCGTTAACGGAAGAGGATGACACATGGGTATCCAATCCGATGTTTTTTTGGCTGCCATAATACCGGCTACCTGAGCGACAGCAAGAACGTCGCCTTTGCCGATGCTGCCTTCCTTTATTCTCGCAAGCGTAGTGCTCGCCATTCGTATGGTTGTCTGGGCAGTCGCTTCCCGCACCGTAATATCCTTCTCCGATATATCGACCATCTTAGCCCGTCCCTGATCGTTGAAATGAGTCAGCTCCATTCTTATCGCCCTTTCCTCCATATGATTGGCTATTCTATTGCCTGATTGTCGTAAATACTCGTTCCGTTACAAGTCCATCCAGCCGCAAATCATGAGAATCGCTTGGTACGAGATCATTCATCACCTGCGCTTCGAATCCAGCGCCGATCCAGACGGGCTTCGTACCCGCATCCGATACAGCTTCCGCAAACCGGTCATAATAACCGCCGCCATAACCCAAACGGCCCCCTGTGCGGTCAAAGGCCAGTCCAGGCACAACAACAACATCCGGCACCGTTCCCACCGGCTTGATGGGCGAGCGGTCAGGACTTGGTTCCATAATGCCGTAAGCTCCTGCTACGAGCTGATTCCATCCCGTTATGGAATGAAGCTTCATGGACCGATCAGCCTTCACACAGCGAGGAAGAAGCACTTCGATCTTCTTCTTCCAGCACCATTCTATGAATTCGTTTATATTCAATTCGCTTCTGAACGATACATAAGCCATGACAGTCCGATAAGAATGCCCCTCCAGCCACTGTGCCAGATGCTGACAAGCTAGGTTAGACCACTCTGCCCGTAGTTCCTCCGCCAGCCCGTTGCGCATGGCCGAGAGCTTCGTTCGGTAAGCTGATTTATCATGCCCCGCATATTCCGTTGGCATTTGACTTCATCCATTCTTTCCTGTATGAACTAATCTTACATGTAGTGTACCATTGTTATACAACTTTCGCCAATGGCGGCGCTAGTTTGTGGTACACTATAGGGTAATAATTGATGCCATTTAGGAGTGGAGGTTTCATCATGTTGTTGCAGGTTTCCAATATTTCCAAAAGCTACGGCGTAACCGCCATATTATCACATATATCGATGCAAGTTTTGGAGAAGGAACGCATCGGACTTGTCGGTGTCAACGGCGCGGGCAAGTCGACCCTGCTCAAGATCATCGCAGGAGAAATGTCCGCCGACTCCGGCGACATTCACAAGGCGAAGGAGCTGCGGCTCGGCTATCTCGCCCAGAACAGCGGCTTGCAATCTGAACGCACTATTATAGAAGAGATGCGCGCAGTCTTCGCCCATCTGATCGAGGCTGAACAGGAATTGCGTGATCTTGAAGTCAAGATCGCCGATCCAGATCTTCATGCCGACGAAAAAAAATACGCCGATGTGCTCGACCGTTATGCCCGCCGTTCCGACTGGTTCCGCGAGCAAGGAGGCTTCGAGATCAGCACCCGGATCAACAGTGTGCTGCATGGAATGGGGTTTGGATCATTCAACCTCGATACCCCTATATCCACACTTAGCGGAGGACAAAAGACACGCCTTGCGCTAGCACGCATCTTGCTGCAAGCGCCCGATCTGCTTATGCTTGACGAGCCTACCAACTATCTCGATATCGAGACATTAACATGGTTGGAATCGTATCTTCGCGGATATCCCGGCGCGATCGTCGTCGTCTCTCACGATCGTTACTTTCTGGATGCGCTGGTCGATACGATCATTGAGATTGAACGGCATTCCGCTAAGCGGTATACGGGCAACTACAGCCGCTATCTGGAGCTCAAGACCGCCGAATACGAAATCAACCTCAAGCATTATGAGAAGCAGCAGGATGAGATCGAGCGTATGGAGCAATTCATCCAGCGGAACATCGTCAGAGCGTCCACCACCAAGCGAGCCCAAAGCAGGCGCAAAGCGCTGGACAAGATGGATCGCATGGACAGGCCTGCCGGCGAGCTGAAGAAGGCTCACTTCACATTCGAGATCGAACGAATGACCGGCAAGGACGTTCTTACGGTTGATAACCTCTCGGTGACCTTCCCTGGAAGGGACGAGCCGCTGTTCCGCAACGTCAGATTCCATCTAACAAGAGGCGAGACGGTTGCTTTGATCGGACCGAACGGAATCGGCAAATCCACGCTGCTAAAGACGCTTGTCGGCCAGCTTGAGCCTTCAACCGGCACCATTCAATTCGGCTCGCATGTCAAGCTCGGTTATTACGATCAGGAGCATACGAGACTGAACGGACAAAATACGATTCTGGAAGAAGTATGGGGCTTATACCCTCATATGGAAGAAGCTCGGATTCGAACCGTATTAGGCAACTTTCTGTTCAGCGGCGAAGACGTGCTAAAGCGCATATCGTCACTGAGCGGCGGAGAGAAGGCCCGTGTCTCGCTAGCCAAGCTGATGCTGGCTCAAGCCAATGTGCTGGTGCTCGATGAGCCAACGAACCATTTGGATCTGTTCAGCAAGGAAGTGCTGGAGTCAGCCCTGTTGGATTATGAGGGTACACTCTTCTTCATTTCCCATGACCGTTACTTCTTGAATAAAATGTCCGATCGTATTGTCGAACTAGGTCCGAACGGCGTTGAGCATTTCCTGGGAAATTATGACGAAATGTTGGAGAAGAAACGCGAGATTGAAGATGCAAGGCTCGAAGCGCTTGCAGCGCAGAACAAGAACCAAAAGTCTGGCGAAGCGGCTGACACCATACCGACCACCTCTTATGAAGCTGAGAAGCAAGCCAAGCGCGATGAGCGAAACCGCCAGCGCAAGGCGGAGCAGCTGGAAGCTGAGATCGCTTCTCTGGAAGAGCAGATCGGGGAATTGGAGCACCAGCTCGCCGATCCGGAAGTCTTCAATAATTATATTCGCATTCAGGAGCTCCAGGCTGAAATTGACGAACGGAAAACAAAGCTTGCCTCTGCATATGAGCAGTGGGAACAATATATGTAGCTAGATCAAGGCGGCCTCATGATGGATTCATGAGGCCGCCTTCGCTTTGCTCTTCAATTAATACTGCTCCATACTGATCAAGCCCAAGCGCTTCGCTTCCCTTATCGCCTCTGAACGCGATCTTACATTCAGCTTCTCGAATATTTTTGTCAGCTGGTATTCAACATTCCGTTGGCTGACATGAAGCATCGCCGCCAGCTCCTTGTTGCTTACTCCAGCCGCGACTTCATGAAGGATCGTCATTTCCTTCTCGTTAATCGACACATCGTCAATCGATAGCTCCGAACGCGAGATGGCGACCTCATGCCTTCTAAGCTGCTTGAGAAGCGGTATTGGAATAACGGCCTCTCCCCGAAGCGCACACCGAATGGAGTTGTGCAGCTGATCCCTGGATGCCGTCTTCGAAATAAAACCGGACACGCCCGACTCAACCAGAAGATTGAAGTGCGTGCCGATTTCATAGCCGGAATAAATAATAACTTTCCGTTCAGGATCATTTTGAATCAATCGTTTTGTCAGCTCCAGGCCGCTAATGCCCGGCATGTTCAGATCGCATAATATAAGGTCAAAAGGTTCGGAATGAACCTTGTCCAAAGCTTCCAGCGCCGACAGCGCCACCGTTACTTTCATGTCGCTATCTTGCTCGATCATCGTTTTGGTTCCTTCACCAACCGATGGATGATCGTCAACTAATAAGATACGAATCACGCGATATACCCCTCTCCGAAAGTCCGCTCGACACAATGATCGGCATCAAAATAATGACCTCCAGGCCTTTACCGCGTTCCGAATAGAAGGAGATGTCTCCTTCAAGGCTAGCCACACGCTCTTTAATCCCAGACAGGCCCATATGCTCAAACGTCTCTACCATATAATTCACATCCAGGCCGACTCCATCATCCTGATAACGGAAGTAGATCGTACCCTCGCGCAGCTCCAGCTCAAGCTGGACGAGCTTGGCTCCGGCATGCTTGTCCGCATTGCGCAGCAGCTCCTGCACAATACGATAGATAGCCGTAATTTGCTCCTCGTCCATTTGTTCATGAATTGCCTTGGAGCGGAACTGCACCTCAAAGTTAACCCTCATCTGGGTATGCTCAATAATCGATTCAACAGCTTCAACCACACCCATTTCCTTCAGCAGCGGAGGGCGCAGCTCATTGCATGTTTCCCTGATTTGATGAATGACATCAAGCAGTCCTTCCTTGATATCCTCTAGCTCCCGCCCAAGCTTATCCGAGATCGGATGATCCATCATGACTGATTCCAGCTTGCGGTACCATAACAGCTGATCCTGCAGGGCAGAATCATGCAAATCCGCAGCAAGTTTCCTTCTCTCATTCTCCGACAGGCAGAAGAGAAGGCGAAGCACCCACGGCGATGTCGTATGCTCCTTGCGCACTTCGGACTCCAGATCCTCAATCAATCCTTCAATCAGATACAGGTTCTCAAATACGATGCTGGAGTAATTCGCCATCGTCTTCAGCCATCTGATCTCATCCGAGTTGAAGCGAGTGTGGTTGGTCTTGAGGCCAATCCACAGAATATGGTACCTAGAGCGCTGTCGTCCAATAATAAGGCCCAGCCCGTACGGCAGATCGATCAGTTCGCCCAGCTTGAACGTATTCATCACGCTGAGCAGGAAATCGGCGGTCACTCTCTCCTCATGATCATCACCCATCGGGAAGACGGCGTGCTCAGCCTGATCCACAATGAGGAATTTGATGCGGCTTACCGGCAGCAGCGAATCAATCTCTTGCTTCAATACCGCCTCCAGATCAGCCTGCTTCATGACACGGGCAATGCTTCTTGAGAACCGGTCCAGACTGTCCTGATAGCTATACATCGCCTTGAACAGCTTCGGACGGAAACGCTGGTCGATCTGTTCCTTGGCGTACAGGAACAAGGTCATGCCGATGAATATCACCAGGAAAATTCCAATCCAGTTCGTCCAATAAATTCCGGGCGTATCCATTAACACAGCAGAAATCACCAGAGTGACCACAATCGACGGAATAAGCGAGAGTGCTGTGTAATATTTGAAGCGCGTTAATATAAAGTCGATATCGAACAACTGGTTCGAGGTCGACAGGTAGAAGTAGACGACAGGCAGTATAAACAAGAACAATGCCGTGAACGCTGGAGGCAGAATTTGGCCAGCGCCGAACATCTGGGGCAATAAGTTAAGCGTTGCAAACGGCGTGAAGGCCACGAGATGCGACGTTAACGTAATCGTAAACAGAGATTTCAGCTTGGTCCGGCGATGTTTGATAAATTTCCCGATCAGCTTGAGCGCGCATATCAAATTTCCCATTAAGACAATAGCGCTATAAGTACCTTTTATGTACGTAAATACTTCTATCGAAAACAAATTCGTCCATATATAGATTAAGCTAAATAAGCTCTGCGCCCCTACGATAGCATAAAGCACAGCCAGCGTTTTATTCCCGATTAAATAATTATCGAACCGCTTCAAGTAGATATTCATAAAGCTCATGAATATTAACGGTATATTAGGCAATACGACATATATGATGGATATCCCTATCGGGTCTCGCAATATGGAGGCGGAGGAGCTGTAATAGGAAAGACCTATTGATAAAAAAAAGAGAATAAGCATGATAACAGCCGGATCATGCCTTCTTTTCACGTAGAGAAAGACGGAAAACGCACAGAATATAATTAAGGATATCCCAGGTATATAGAGTTGAAGCAATAGTTCTAACGTGGAATGGTCTCCAGACCATGCTTTTGAGAACGTGACAAGCTTCGTCATATTATCACGATCTACAATGAGGACATTATCGGCGTATTCCAATGAATAATATTTTGTGACATTCTCGAACTCTTCAGCTGGTCGGTTATTGACCTCTATAATCCGGTCTCCAATCTGCAGCCCCATCATCTTGGCTTGCCCTTCCGGTTCAATGGATTCAACCGAATAGCCATTAACCGGATCATGGGTGAGAACGGCACGTATAGAAGGCGCTCTCGTAATAACCAAGGTCAGATATAAGAGGAGTCCGATAAATACCGCCAGGAAGAAGGTTGTAGTGATGCGATTCAACATAGTGGATTTCATACAACCTCTTCCTTTCAGCCCGTTAGTCCATTAGTTCCAGATGAATGCGTATCCATTCTTCTCTTGTTTGTTGTTCATCTCGTTCAGCAGAGCCTTATGTTCTGCTGCGGAAACACCTGCAAGCTGAAGCTGTCCTCCCATAGCCAGTGACATCTTCTCTGTGCTGTTGACCAGTTGACGAATCGTTTCTTTCAACATTTGAACTCCTCCGCCTCTCTACTAAATCTTATTGTATAGCTAGTACATTTATACTATAACAAGATTTAATAGGTTAGCCAACGCAAACCTCATTCGTATTTACCGAAATGGGTTTTGCGCGATTGTCGAAAAGCCTTATGCTGACTGGCCTCCCGCCAGCTGCTGCAGCAGCTTGTCCTTCCAAAACGCATCCGCCTGCAGCTCCGCGAGAAGCTCTTGAAACCGATTATAGTGCATACGGCTTACGACGGAACCGTACAATACAACGCCGGATTGCTCGCATGCCTGCAAAAATAATTCTTTATTCCCGGTTACGTCACTCTTCGTTCCGCTGCCGTTATAATAGTCCCTTATCCAGCCCACCTGCTCATCCGGTCCTTCGAGAAGGTACATCGTCAAAAGTGTCTGCTTGCGATTCAGAAAATCGCTTTTTTCGTCCCACCGCAGCAAATCTCTGCAATCATTCCGAAGCTGGGCGGATATGCCCAGCTCCGCCGCATATTCCGCAACGGTCTCATTCCAGGGACGACCGGCCAGCAGAACGCCCGCCATACAGGCCATAACGAGAAGCGATGCCGACTTGCCTCTCACCATCTGGAAGTAGCTCTCTTCCGTATGGGTATCATTCACCAGATCTGTCATTTGCCCGTTGGCCGATTGAATCAGCTGTGTATTCATCATAACAGCCAGCTCGCCGCGCAGCACAGGATCGGATGTGCTATGGATCAGCGCCTGCTGAGACAGCGTAACCAGCGACGTGGCAACGTGCAGAGCAACCGGCAGCGGAGCTTGCATCCAAGGTTTCGATGGCGCATCCCCGTCTTCCAGATCATCCAGGATATCGGACGCCAGAATAAAGAGCTCGATCGCTGCCGCGGCCCCGTCAATATCGGCATCCTTACCCTCGAACATATGATAATGGATGGCGGCAAGCTCCCCGAACATCATCGTCTCTGCCAGTTTCTCTTCAATAAAGGAATGAGAGAACTCGAGCAACGGTTGCGCGGTAAACCACTGGGAGGCATACTGCTTCATCCGGAAGCCGACCTGCTCTTTCACGATAGTCACGTTACATCCTCCGATTCATGCAATAATATTCCAATTATACTATGAATGCCGGATCGTTTCATCCTTTATCGACGACCTCTTAATTCCCCCCTCGCTTCTCTTCATCAGGAGATGTGCAATCATCTCCATTCGTTTCTCCACTAGGCTCTTGCGCTCATTGGCCGGATCGTTGCTGTGTTTGCCGAGATTCGTGGACTTAAACTTCAACACCTCCCGCATTGCTTACGGCGTAATGCATATATACAGCTTCCATGGTCAATCCACCACCAGGAAGTTCTGCAATCAATTTTGTCGGGCTGTCACAAGCAACTAAACTCCCCTCCCTCATGACACCAACACGATCGCAATGATACTGAATTTCGGTCATATCATGCGATACGATGACGATGGTCTTGCCCTGCAATTTAAGTGAAGCCAGTATGGCCCAATATTCCTTCTTCGCCTGCGCATCCAGACCCGTCGTCGGTTCATCCAGAAAGACGATCGAAGGATCGTTCACAACCGCGATCGCGAGTGTCGTGCGCTGTCTAAGTCCGCCGGACAATCGCCTGACAACCTTATCCTCATAAGGTGTAAGTCCGAATTGCTTTAAAATGCCCTCAATGTTGTTCTTCTGATGATAGAACCCCTGGAACATGTCCAAGGCCTCACGCACCGTAAGACGATCCACAAGTGAAGTGCTTTGCGAAAATATATTGATATGCTCCTTCAACTTGTCCCATTCCGTGCTCATATCGATGCCCAGTACGTTTAATGCGCCTTCATCGAGAATCTGATTACCGGATAACAGCTCAAGCAGCGTCGTCTTGCCTGCTCCGTTCTTGCCAATTAAACCGAATAGCTCGCCCTTCTTTACCTGAAAGGATACTTGCTTGATCGCATTATTCGTCCCATAGTGCTTGCTGACTGTGTCCACCTGAATAATCGCTTGCTTATCCATTCGGTCTGCCTCCGTAAATATTTTATTGATTCTACGATAGCGCATTCATAACGTGATTTCACCGAAAACCTCACTCGTAATTTACGCAAAACGATTGCGTTCCGAAATGCCCTAAAAAGTTATGCACAGTTATATCCACAGACGTGAATAAATTGTTAGTTAATTCTGTCGAAATATATAACGAACCGTTATCCTGAACATGTCGTTTTGGCGCATCCTTGTATCTTCGCAATAAAGAACGTGGATCGTTATCCACGTTATACACATTATCCACAGTGTATAAGTGAAAAAACTATCCACGTTTGCATCATTTATTTAGTGATTGTAAACCCGCATTCCTGCACATATTTATTCAATTATTCACACTATTCTGTAGGTATGTGGATAACTTTGTGCACAATCCATGTATCCACAGTCTTTTTTACGCCAAAAATCATTTTCGCCGTCCAATATACAAAAGATGCGTCGAACTGCCAAGCATAGACGGATTCATCGACAATTCCATGACCAGCTCCATTAACTGATGATAGACTTCTTCGCCTTGGTCCCGCCAATATTCGTATGCCTGATGGTCAAGGGCGGACGCGAAGCTGTCCGATCCGATCAGATTTAACGTCTCGAAGCCCTCTTCCTCCATCTGAGGAATGATGCGTTCGATTTTCTCAAAATATACCCCTGTGAACCTGCCCGCCTCACTGTGGTTGAATATCCCCGATTGGGAGAATTCCATTAACGCATCGATGCGATTATTCGGCTTCCACTGCATGGGATTGCGAATCGACTGCTGCATAAAGGCGACTCGCGGCATAAACGCTGCAGCGACGATGCCGCCCGGCTTGGTAACACGATACAGCTCCCGAATGGCCTGAATGCGCTCTTCCTGTTCCTGCAGATGATACAGCGGTCCCATCATTACGGCAGCATCAAACGATTCATCCGCAAAGCAATCCAGCGAAGCTGCATTGCTCACGTGAAAGCCAGAGAATCGGCTATCCACACCTGCCGCGCCTGCCTTCTCCCTGGCCTCCGCAACGAACCGCGGGATCAAATCCGCCAGACCTACACGATACCCCCGCCTAGCAAGCTCAATGGCATACTTGCCCGGTCCCGAGCCGATATCGGCAATATGTCCGCTGGCAGGCAAGTATCGGAGCAAGAAATGCAGGTTGATAAAAAATTCAAGCGGCTCACGATCGAGCCGCCCCCATTCATCGAATATTTCATAATAATCCCGTACTGTCGTTCCCATCGGCCTCAGCCTCCGCTTATTCGTTTGCCGTGCGTTTATCCTTCTCTCTGCGCGCTCCAGCGGTCATAATCGCTTGGTTGCAGGCCGAGATATAGGCTTCTGCCGCCGCCAGAATAATATCCTTGTTCGCAGATGTCCCGCGATACCGTGTCCCTTTATGGATAATGCTTACGACTGCTTCGCCATGTGCGTCTTCTCCGGTAGACAGCGAATGCAGCTCCAGATCCTCGAATTCCACCGCTACCGGGATCGCCTGGCCGATCGCATTAATGACCGCTTCTACAGGGCCCGCGCCCATTGCCATGTAGGATTTCTCCGCATTTTGCTCGTTCTCGCGAATCGTAACCGTTGCGCTGCGCGAACGCTGCGTTCCGGCATGCACATGCAGATCGACAAGCGCAAATGGATCAGGCTGCGTCTTGGTCATCTCGCCTGCAATGCGGATCAGCTGATCGTCCGTGACAATCTTCTGGCCATCCGCAACCTCCTTGAAACGGCTATAGACGCTCTTGAATTGATCTTCCGTCACTTCCACGCCGTATTCGGCCAGACGATGCTTGATGGCATGGCTGCCGGAATGCTTGCCCAGAATAATCATGTTGCGGGAGATGCCCATCGCTTCCGGGTCCATAATTTCATACGTATTGCGGTTTTTCAGCAGGCCGTCCTGATGAATGCCCGACTCATGCTGGAAGGCGTTGCGTCCGACAATCGGTTTGTTGTATGCAATCGGGAAGTTCATCGTGCGGCTGACAAGACGCGATGTCTCATAGATCTCGCTAACATCCACATTCGTCTTCGCCTGCACCGCGTCCTTGCGCGTCTCGATCGCCATAACCAGCTCCTCCAGCGAGCAATTGCCTGCCCGCTCGCCGATGCCGTTCACGGTAACCTCGATTTGCGTCGCGCCTCCTTGAATCGCCGCAAGGCTGTTCGCCACGGCCAGACCCAGATCATTATGGCAGTGAGCGCTGTAGCGAACCGTCTCGCCGCCTCTCGCTTCCCGGCGAACGGCCTGGAACAGATCGATAATCTCATTTGGCATCGCGTAGCCAAGCGTATCCGGCAGATTGATAACTGTCGCCCCTTCGGCAATAACGGCTTCCACCAGCTGAATGACAAAGTCGCGTCCCGATCTTGTAGAATCCATAGCCGAAAATTCAATCTCATCGACAAATTGCTTGCCATAGGCCACCATCTCACGCGCAATCTGGACAACCTCATCACGCGATTTGCGCAGCTGATGATTCAGATGGATGTCCGAAGAAGAGATGAACAGATGCAATCTGCGCTTCGCCGCATCTTGAGTCGCTTGTACCGCAGCATCGATATCCGCCTTGACGGCGCGTGCGAATCCCGCGATCTCCACGTTTTGCAATTCTCGGGAAATTTGCTGCACAGCTGCGAATTCACCCGGGCTGGATACAGCGAATCCAGGCTCAATCACATCGATGCCCAGCTTAGCCAGCTGCCTGGCAATCACAATCTTCCGCTCCGGCGCAATGGAAGCGCCCGGGGATTGCTCGCCATCTCTCAATGTTGTATCGAAAATTTGTATATTTTTCATCGTGTTCGTCATTGGTATATCCTCCTAATGGGTATTGGATTTTGGGTAACAAAAAAGGCATGCCGTCTCGATGAAGAGACGACATGCCTTCGCATATGCCGTGGTACCACTCTACTTGGCAGCATCGCTACGGAACGCCGCTTGCATAGGATGCATGCTGATGCGTTCGTGGACAACTGCCCGCTTGGAGCCGAGTGACGACGGCCAGCCGTAACGGAGTAATGGCTTCCTTCACCGTATATCGGTAAAAGAGCTGTTCCCCCGTTCCGCTCCCAGGCGAGTTTCAAGTCAGGCATTCGGCTGCGTCGCACCAACCCGCAGCTCTCTGATCGAAGGTAACTGCCTCTCCGCTTGGAGGGCGCTATGCTTCGTATTCCTGCTCTGACTTTACTTGCTCCTGTTCATTGCGTTTCTTGCTATGCAAATGTTGGTTAACGGTTCAGTGAATCTACTTACAGCTTCAGGACAACAAGAAAAGCCTGTCGCCTCTATGCAAGAGACGACAGGCTATAATGACCCGCGCGGTACCACCCTTGTTGACCGTCACACGTTGTTGGATCTCAACGGGAGACATGCCCACCTTAGTCATAAGACCGGCTCCGGATGCCGATGCTTATGTACCCCGTTACGGAGGTTAACCGTAGCCATGTACGCAAGCTCGCCATCATGCATGATCTGCATAGAGGCCGCTTATTTCCATCGCTCCGCTCCCAGGCGAGCTTCGAACCCTTCTTCGGCTGCGTTGCACCATCCCGCAGCTCTCTGACTCCCCGATCGGTTCTACTATTCCTGTTCCCAGCGTTTCATCCATATGTGATTGAAGTATTGCTGCTTATTATATCCATTCCCTAATTATCTGTCAATTCAGAAATGATTATTCCTTCAAAAATAATTCACGCGCCTGCAGAGACAGACCACTCTTCCAGGGAAAGACCGGGATCGGCCTTCATGTCCAGCTCCGTGAATTGGCCTCTCGCCAGCTTCAGATACGCAGCAGCTCCGATCATCGCGGCATTGTCCGTGCATAATGAGCCCGGCGGAATGAGCAGCTGTATGCCAGCTTCCTCGCAGCGCTTGGACAGCTCCGTTCTCAGTCCGCTATTGGCGGCAACACCTCCGCATAACAGCAATTGCCTCGTCCCGTATTGGCTGACAGAACGCAGCGCTTTCGTTACCAGCACATCAATGACGGATTCCTGGAACCCTCTGGCAAGAGCCCCATCATCCAGCTCTTGTCCTTTCATGCGAGCCTGATTAATGACGGACAATACTGCCGACTTCAGCCCGCTGAAGCTGAAATCATAGCTGTCTGCCTCCAGCCAAGCCCGCGGCAGCGTGATCGCTTCGGAAGCTTCTCTGGCGAGCCTGTCGATATGCGGGCCGCCGGGATACGGCAATTTAAGCGCCCGGGCTACCTTGTCGTAAGCTTCCCCGACCGCATCGTCGCGTGTGCGGCCAATCACGCGGAATTCGCCTTCGGTCTCCAGCAGCACCAGCTCCGTATGGCCTCCCGAGACGACAAGCGCCATGCATGGATATTCTAGCTCATGCACGAGCGCATTGGCATAGATATGGCCCGCAATATGATGCGTGCCAATCAACGGAATATCGAGCGCCAGCGCCAGGCTCTTGGCAGCCACGATTCCGACCAGCAATGCGCCGACCAGCCCCGGCCCCTGTGTCACGGCGATTGCCGTCAAATCATCCAGCTTATGACCGGATTGTCGTACCGCTTGCTCCATAATGACTGTAATCGTCTCGACATGCTTGCGGGACGCAATCTCCGGTACGACACCGCCGAACCGTTCATGCACATCAATCTGGCTGGAGACGATATTGGACAGGATGTGCTTGCCGCCTCGTATGACAGAAGCGGATGTCTCGTCACAGCTTGTCTCAATAGCCAGTATGAGCGAGTCGTCATATGCTGCCGATGCGTGATTATATTCTTGCTGTATGTTCAATTTGATCTCTCTCCCGTCTTGAGCCGCTCCTCATCAAGCTCCGCCCACATAATTAGCGCGTCTTCATCGTTATCGGAATAATAACGAGGCCGAACACCCGCAGGCTGGAACCCGAATTTGCGGTACAAATGCTGGGCCGTCTCATTGGATACCCGTACCTCCAGCGTCATGCGCGTCGCTCCGTAGAACACCGCCGTTCGCTGGAGCTGCTCCAGCAGCAAGTGGCCGAGCCCCTTTCCACGCAGATCAGAACGCATGGCAATATTGGTAATATGCGCCTCATCCATAATGATCCACATGCCGCCATAACCGAGTAATTCGCCTTTATAAGCCATGACCAGATATTTGGCGAACATATTATTCGTCAGCTCGTTCATGAAGGCTTCAGCAGTCCAAGGGCTAGTGAAGGCTTCCTCCTCAATCGCGATAATAGCCGGAATATCGGACATCTCCATCGGACGATACAGCAGCTTGTCCATATCCATGCTCATCGCTTGGCCTCTTCGGCTTCCTTCGCCTTCCACTTCACTTCCGCCTCCGTCAACTGTGTATAATTCGGCGTGAAGCTATGCACATTCTCCCGCACTCCACTTTCATATCGCTGTGCGCCGAGATAGGCTAGCGCGCTTCCCTGAAGCACATGAGGCAGCAGCCGCACATTGATGCCTGCCGCCGCGCATCGCTCTTGCAAGGAAGCAGCAGAATCTCCATGGAGCGACAAATCGCCGGTCAGCCAGATGGTCAGATGGCCAGACGCTGCTTCCGCAGCTGCCGCGATATCAGCCGTCCAATCCGCCATGATCCGGACGCCATCGTTCAGCCAGCGGCTCCAGCCTTCCTGCGAATCCATCGAGAAGCCCGCGCTGTATACCTGTCCGCGCCGGGCATCCATAATCGGGAGCAGCCAGTGCTTGCCCTTTAGCTCTGCCGGAAGCGCCTGACCATAGGACAGACCCAGTCCCGCATGCAGCGCTCCGAATGCGACCGCCTCCAGGCTGGAGATGCCGACGAGCGGCTTCTCCCACGCCCAAGCCAGCGTCTTCGCCGCCGTCACCGCGATGCGCATCCCCGTATACGAACCAGGCCCGTTACCGACCACAATCGCATCGAGATGCTCCGCCTGCATGCAAGTGTCTCTCAGCATATCCTTCAGATGCGTAATGACATGGACGGAATGATTCCGCTCGGCGAGCGATTCGATCTCCGCCAGCACTTCTCCGTTACGTGTAATGGCCGCTGCCATAGCAGCTGTCGAAGTGTCCAACGCTATGAATGTGCCGCGTATTGTCTGTTCCATTAGGCCATCGCTCCCATCTTGTCCCATTCATCGCACCAATCGGCGTACGGCTCCCCGATGCCCTTCGCACGTATCAGGCGCTCTTCGCCGCCCGTATGCTCGATATACAGCTCCAGCCGATTGGCAGGCAGCAGCTCCTCGATCAGTGTCGCCCACTCGACCAGCGTTACGCCGGAGCCGAAGAAATAATCGTCCAAGCCAAGCTCATCCGCTTCCTCAATCGAAATCCGATAGACATCCATATGATAAAAGGGCATGGAAGCGCCCTCGTATTCTTTAATAATCGTAAAGGTCGGACTGTTCACAATGCCCGGCACGCCGATCGCAGCCGCAAATGCCTGGGAGAACGTCGTTTTGCCGGCTCCCAGGTCGCCGTCGAGCGCAATGACCGTGCCCGGCACCGCTTTGCTTGCCAACCGGGCGGCAAGCTGTGCCGTTTCCTGCAAGCTGCCGATACGCCATTCTGCATAGATTGTTCGTTGCTCCATCTTATCCACCCGTTCATGTACCAAAATGATTAAAGCCTCTCTTCGGCAGCGTCATCCTGGGCAGCGTCTCTTCCGCTGCCTTGGAGCCACTCCCGTCCCATCTGCGAGGGAGCGGAATCAACTCCACTCCGGGACTTCCTTCCTCTGTCATGCCAATCACATAGAAGGGCAATCCATGCCGCTGGAATTCCGACTTCACAGCAGCCGCGCCATGAGTATCTATCGTGCCAATAAGAACGTAATCCTCTCCCCCGTAAAGCATCCAGTCCAGCGGATTCGCACCAGCTTGCGAAGCATAAGCGCTCATGCTTCCGCTCTTAGGCAGCGAACGCTCATCCAAAACCACTCGCAGGCTCGAAGCTTCCGCTATCTCCCAAGCCTCGCTCGCAAGCCCGTCGCTCACATCGTTAAGCGAATGGCAGATTCCTGAGCGAAGCAGCAGACGCCCGGCTAAGACTGATGGGGAAGGCTGCTGATGGGCAACCAGGAGTGCCCGGTAAGACGGGTCGCCCACCAACGCGCTATACGGCTTGTCCGATACCGCAGCTTGAAGCATATGAAGGCCTGCCGCCGACATGCCGACCGGTCCCGTCACGAAGACGGCATCGCCAGGCTGCGCGCCTGACCGCACCATTTCCTTGCCTGCTTCCACCGCTCCCGTCAACGCGATCGAGATGACCAGATGAGCCGGGGACGAGGTCGTATCCCCGCCAACGATGGCTACGCCATACTGCTCCGCACAGGCATACAGTCCGTCATAGATTCGCTTCACTCGCTCCGGACCGCAAGATGGAGGCACGCATACCGAGACAACCGCATGCAGCGGCACGCCGCCCATGGCAGCTATATCGCTGACATTGGCCGCCAGCGCTTTGTAGCCGATATGCTCGTCCTTCATCGTATGTCCGGCAAAGTGTATCTGCTCTACCATCGTATCGGATACGAGCAATTGCCTTCTCTCGCCTATGATGCCGTCCTGCGCAATGCCAAAGTCGAGGACCGCCGCATCGTCTCCGATGCCCAGTGCGACTCCACGCGCAAGCTGCCAGTCAACCGACTGTCGCTCCGAGGTCCAATATCGTATGCGTGCGAACTCATCCACGAACGTCCAATCTCCTTCTAAGGCGAATTGCATGCTTTATTTCTCATCATTTTACCTTAATCGCCACTAGAATCAAAGCCATAGGGCATAAACGGCAATCGAGCCTTTCTTGTTGCGGCCGCCATGTGCCGGAACAAGAAAGGCTCGATTGCCCTACAGTTCTTTTACGATCGTAATATGTGGAGTATCTTTCAGTTCAATCTCATATGGAGATGCTGGCGGCTTGCCGTCCATTTCTTTAATAACGCGAACGCGCGGACGATGCACCGCCAATTCGTTGTTTTGCGAGACAACCACCTCTTGCCCCGTGCTTAGCATCAGCGTCGTCGCCACTGGATATACGGAGATGTGGTTGCAGAACAGCTTGATCAACTCCAGATCAAAGAAGGTCCCGCCGGCGGCGAACAGAAATTCGATTGCTTCGCTTGTCGTATACCGCTTCCGGTGAGGTCTTGGGGACACCAACGCATCATACGTATCGGCCAGACCGACGATTTGCGCATAAATGTGAATTTCATCTTTCTTTAATCCGCGGGGATAGCCCGAGCCGTTATACCGCTCATGATGCTGAAGGGCGCAATGCGCAGAGACAATGGAGATGTCATGATATTTTCTTAAAATATCGAATCCTTCCATGGGGTGGGTATGGAGAACTTTCAGATCTTCCGATGTGAAGCGCTCCGTCTGCGTCAGCAGGCTTTGCGGCATCTTCGTCATTCCGATATCGAATAGGAGCGCCCCGATCCCAAGCTCCTCCAGCTGATTCCGGTTAAACCCCTTAGCGATGCCCATAATTCCAGCGAGCACCGCCACGTTGAACGAATGCTGGAACAGATAGGCATCCCTGGAGTGAATGCTCGTCAGATTCACCAGCATATTTGGCCGTGTAGCCAGGTCCTGCATGATGCTGCCGAATACGGCGCGGAAGTTGCGTCCCATATCGGGAGCGATCGTCCGGCCTCTTGTGACGATTTCTTCCTTGAAGGAATTCATCGTTTTATATATGACATTAACTGCATTCGAACGCGTTTCGTCCCGGATGGTATCCTCAGGCACGATGTCAGCCGTATTCCCGTCCTCAATATACAAGAAATCAATGCCCAAATTTTCCAAGCGCTGAATATAACGCGCATTCAGTTCTACACCCTCGCCAAGAAGAACGTTGCCGTTGTCTTGGAAGATGGATTTTGCAACCTTGTCCCCAGGCTTGACCATTCCAAGTTGCACTTTTCTCATTGATTTGTTCCCGCCTTTTAAACAAAACTTTGCACATGGAGCCAGATAAAACTATATTAACAGACTGTGACCTTTCTTACTATGTAAGGAGCAGGTAACTATGAAATGGTAAATTTTTACCCCGGCCTAAACGCCTTCTGTTACGCAAAAAATCCCGTACATCGTGTCGGGACTTTAAGCTAATTTGCGCTTTACGATACGGTTGCGTCCGTTGTACTTCGCTTCATATAGGGCAGCATCGGCTTGAGTCATCAGTTCGCGGAGGAAGGCCTTCGGATTGTCCAAATCCGAAGAATCGAACTGTTCTATCGAAATTACGCCCATACTGATGGTAACGGCAATCGATCCATCGCCCATACCGGTTGTCACCAGGTTCTTCTCTACTGCGGACTTTACCTGCTCAGCAATGACATCCGCCTGCTCCCGGTTCGTATGCGGAAGATAGACGGTGAATTCCTCGCCTCCGAACCGGGCCAGCACGTCAGTCAGCCGCAAGGCGCTTCGTACCGCATCGACCGTACTGCAGAGCACCTCATCGCCGATCAGATGGCCGTACCGGTCATTAATCGTTTTGAAATAATCCAAATCGAAGATGAATATCGAAAACGGAATGCCGTAACGGATATTGTTGACGACCTCGCCTTCAAGCTGCTGCAGCAGATATCTCCGATTGTAGCAGCCGGTGAGACCATCCGTTATCGCCATATGCTCAAGCTTCCGATTCGCCTGATACAGTTCGTCCTGCATAATCAGAAGCTCGCGGTTCCTCTCCTGAAGCAGCTCGTTCTGCGTATTCGTCTCCTCGACCAGCATGCGCAGCTCCGTCACATCATGGAAGGTAAGCACGCGTCCTACAATACGTTTCTTCTGGTTCAGAATCGGCGCCGATTGAACAATGACGTGGCGAATATCGTTCATATCGAGCGAGAGCTCGATTTCCAGCCGCTCCATCGGCCGCATCCGCTGCGCTTCGAAAAAAGCATGCAGCTGCCGGGCGGTATCGCTCTTGAACTGCGACGCAAGCGCATCGGGATTGAAGCTGTCCCCAATACGAATACGCAGAATCGGTTTGATCACCTTATTGACCTCAATAATCGTGTCATTCTCATCCATGACAATAATGCCCATAGACATCGTATTCATGACGTCCTTCTGGACGATCTGAATGATATCAAACACCTTGTTTCGGCTGATGGCATGAACAATATAGATAGCGGTTACGGTCATCCCTACAGAAATAAGCGGAATGTAGCGCGCGAAATAATCAATATAAGCCACATTGACGAAGAAATCGGTAATGGAGAAGAACGACAGCACGAACACGCTGTTCAGTGCGGTTCTTACCATCTTGCGCTGACGGACGGAATCGTCTCTTCTTCCAAGCTTGTACAACAGAATAACAAGAGATACCGATAAATACAGCACGAGCTGAATAATCATGACCCAATAAAGCGAGCCGTGCTGAAGCTGTTTAAGCGGTTCCACAGATTGGTTAATGTCTAGAAATCCGCCGTCCGGATTCCATATAACGACAATAACCGACACAAGTGCCGGTATCGATAGCAGAAGCAAGCGACTCTTCCGAATGATGTAGTACTGTCCTGTCAAAAAGAGAATAAAAGTAAACCAGCCAATACCAAGCAACGAAAGGCCTATATAAGACGCGGATAGGTAAAAAAGCCTATAACTGACCATCGTCGTCGTCTGCGAGGCAAATTGAAACAAAGGCCATAGCATGAAGACGATATGCAAGAAAAGATAGATTCGGTGCAGAACCGTGACTGAGCTCGAGGAGAATAAATATAAAAACAGGCCCAGCAGCACCGCAAACGTACTAAAATCTAACCAAATCATCCATTCCAATACGGTTCACCCATTCATTTGGTAGCCATCTTCTTCCATTGTAGCAAATGTTAATCCTATCGACAATTGGCTATTTCGTAGTTTTTACGGAATTCTTTTCTGCGTCCGGCCAATGTTGGGTCAACATGCTCTCTAGTGCTGGAGACAGATGTAGAAAGTCTCTGAAACTTTCATATTGCTTCCACTTGGCGAGAGATAGTTCTTTGTGCGGAGTCGCTACAGCACGGATAAGCAGATTTTTGGGGGTATGCTCAGGATCCACAAATTCCAGCATACTCACCTTGTAGCCGAGCACCTCCAGCAGATTCCCCCTGACGGCATCGGTTGCGAGAGCGGAGAACCGCTCCTTCAGCAGGCCCTGTGACAGCAGCGGAGCCATTACGTCGCTCTCTACTTGCCGGAAGAGCTCATGCTGGCAGCACGGCACAGACATGATAACGGAAGCCCCCCAGCCTACCGCCTTGGCCAAAGCCGCATCTGTTGCCGTATCGCATGCATGCAGGGTCACAACCATATCAGCCGCTTCAAGACCTTCATATTCGGCAATATCCCCAACAAGAAATTTTAAGTTGTCATACCCAAGCTTATCGGCAAGACTGGTGCAGAAGGCGATCACGTCTTCCTTCAGATCGAGCCCGATCACAGAGATATCACGTCCTTGCTCTATGGCAAGCAGATGGTACAAAGCGAACGTCAGATACGACTTGCCGCAGCCGAAGTCGACAATTTTAAGCTGGCGATCGCGCGGAAGCGCGTCCAGCACATCCGTGACCATCTCCAGGAATCGGTTGATCTGGCGGTACTTATCCTGCTTCTTCGCATGTACTCGGCCGTCCTCGGTCATAATGCCCAGCTCTACCAAGAAAGGAGCCGGCTTGCCTTCCTCCAGGATACGCTGCTTCTTCCGGTTATGCTCCAGCGCGGCAGGCTTGTCTCTTCCGCTCACTGCCGTCCTTCGCACGGTCGCTTTGCCCTTCTTGCTGAACAGAAGCTGGACGTCCGCCTCCGGCGTCTTCATCAATCCCTGCCGGTACAGGGGACCGACAATCTCAAGCAATCGCGATACCGTCTCATCCTCGTCCAAATTGTGATGCAGCACTTTATTCGTATAATGAGACTCGAACTGGTAACGCAGCCCTTCCTTCAGCTGCACAGGCCTTACGACCGTCCTTGGAGCCGTCGCTTCGCCGCCTCCGCGCGGCGAGCTAAGCGTCGCTTGCAGCAATTGCCCATTCCTGATCCAGCTCTCTATATCCTGTTGCCATTGTTCCGTCATGCTTGATTGGTCACTCCCTCGTTGCCTCGTGCTTTCCATGCCGATTGCAGATCGGCCATGCCTTGGCGGATCTCTTCTCTCGGAAGTCCCCCCGCCGTAAGCGCCTCGTCACTTTGCTCCAGCAGCCTGCGGTACGTCTCGGAGGCTTCCTCCGGCGACATCGCGCTCGTCTCCAGCAGCTCATACATCATATTTTCGGTTTGATCGTAACGCCCTTCCGCCTCATGCCATTCCATCAGCAGACGCTTCGCGGAATCAGGCAGCTCATACGCGCTGAGCAAACTGAGCAGCTCGTTTATTTGCTCTCTGGGCTCTACAATCGTTGGCTCCGCTCCCATCAGAGATAATCGCACGAAGAGCCGGAGTGAACGCACATACATCCCGTAGCACTCCGTCTCCCGTCCGAGCTCCCCGTGAAGCAGCCCCTCTTGCTTCATCAGAACGGCAATCGCCTGAAGATGGTCGGTATCGGCCACCCCGTTAGTCGTCATGACTTTGATCAGATCCTCATCGGACAACGACCGGATCAGCTTGCTGCTAAGCCGAAAGTGCTTGTCCAAGAGATCGTCCAGCACAAGCAGCGCTTCCTCCTGCTTCATCTGCTTGCGCAAGCCAAGCACTTGCCCTAACGCTTCCGTCATCTGGCTAATCATTCTCATAAAATAATCGCGTTGGAACATCGGCCGCGTCCCCCCTCGCCATTCCTTATTCCTAAATCGACCTTACGAAAGAAGCAATCTCTTCCGCAAGCTGTGGCGCGCATTCCATCATGCTCATATGCCCCGCCTGCTCCAGCTCGACCTTCCTGGTTTCTTCGTTAACGGCAGAAAACGTACTCTCTATTGGAATCACTCCGTCTTGGACGCCTGCCACCAGCAAGACCGGAAGCGATGAGCCGCTGATCACCTCGCTGCGATCCCTTCTTGCCTTCATCCCCCTGGCGGTTGCTATAGCACCGTTCTGCGCGGTCGCATAACCAATCTCCTTGCACCAGGCTACCTCCGGCCCCATACCCTCCAGCCGATCCTTCGCGAACAGCTTCGGGATCAGGCCGTCCACGAACGCCGCTACGCCGCTCTCCTGAAGCGAAGCGACCGCCTTGTCTCGATTGGCGCGAGCAGCCTCGCTATCCGGCAGCGGAGTGGAATGAACAAGCCCAAATGCAGACAGCCTGTCGGCATACCGTTCTGCGAATGCCAGCGCAATATAGCCGCCCAAGGAATGGCCCAGCACGATAGCTCGGCGAATGGACAGCGAATCCAGCAGGCCGGCCAGATCATCCGCGAACAGCTCCATCCCGTATATCTCGTCCTCCGGGGCGGAGCTCCGTCCATGCCCCCTCGCGTCAGGTGCAACTACCCGGATAGATGCCGCGAGCTCGTCCACTATCTTCTCCCAATAGGCGGAGCTGCCGCAATAGCCATGCAGCAAGACCAGCGCCGTATCGAGTCCATGCGATTCCTTGGAGTCATAATAAGCCAGCTTGACGCCGCTCTCCACCACTACGGCATCCAGCGTAATCGATTGGCTGATGTCGTCTGCTTTTTCATTCTGTTCCATCATAATCAAGCCTCCTTATCGGTATGAACCCCACTACCCGTTATTCCCTTTCGCCAACCAGGCCTCCCGTATCGCCGCCGCCGCTTGCTTCGCCATATCCATTACCAGATGCAGCGATGTTGTTTGCAGCATGCCGTACGCCTTCACCCCGTTCAAATTAACGACACCGGCTATACTGTAATCACCGACAGCCGGGAGCCTTCGTCCCGTTGCCGCTCCCGGCTGCAACGGTCCCTCCCGGGTGATAAAGCCTCCTACCGATTGCGGCTTGCCGAGGCAAGCGTCAACTGCAATCACCGTCAGCCTGCCGCTGTCTTGCAGGACCGCCGCTCGGCTTACAGCCGACTCTACCGCGTGTGCATCGCAAGGTTCCTCCAATGTGCCGATCACATGCTTCCAGCCTTGCTCCTTCAGCAGCATGCCGAGCAGCGGACCGAAGGCATCTCCGGTTGACCGGTCGCTTCCAATACAGATGAACATGATCCGGTCCGGATCGGGCTCCTTCCTTGCGACCATAGCAAGAAACTCCGCTAATCCAGCTGCATCCCATGCTGCCTGTATATCGGTCTCCGCTTCCTTGCGCTTCATTCTCGACCGCGATCCCCTCGCTGCGTCGCTTCCTGTTGACTGTTCCATCATCCGCACTTGATTCTTCACCCGTTTCCGCACTCTTTCCCAATACCGTTTATTGTACCGAATATTGCCCTTGTCTTCAATTTGTTGGCGATCTCCTCCCCAGTCGTGATACAATGACGAGAGTCAATACCCATGGAAAGGGGCGTACCCTATGAGCAACCTGGATCAGCACACCCAAGAAAACGTCGAAATTATGATCGAAGCCATTAAGACCAAGCTAAGAATGGCATCGGGCGCAGCCATGCAAGCCTCCAATTTCAACGTAGACCAATACGAGGATATAAAGGACCTGTACGATGTCGTGAACGGCAAGGATCGATTCAGCATTAGCGAAGTCGAAGCACTGGTATCGGAGCTGGGCAAGCTGCGCAAAAAGCAATAGGATTCATAGGCCGGAATATATCGTTTATTCTGCCATTATGAACCATTAATTATCATTATTCGACAAAAAAGAACCGGGATCGTTCAAGACGATTCCGGTTCTTTCTCATGCCCGTACTGCTATTCCTGTGCATCCGTATCTTCGTTCTTCTCCGTATCCACCGCTTCAATGGACAGCTTGATAGAGATATCCTTGCGCTCGCCCTTCAGGAAGTGCGCCAATCTCTCCAGCTTGTCGGCCAGCTCAGGGCCGGTCAGCGTCGTATTCAACTGGTAGTCGAATGAATCGGAAGGAAGCTTCGCGCCATAGCTGCCGCCGCGCCAGCCGCGTTCATCGGCATGGCCCGGGCGCTGGTTCAAATTTTCTTGCGCAGGGTAGAACTTATCTGATTTATTCACGACACGCTCGTAGATTCTGAGCTTCTTCAACAGCATGTAATATTGTGCGGAATGCTTGAAGTTCCAAGCCTCCCTAATATCTTTAAGTGTATAATCCATCTTCCAGCGCTTCAGCTTCTCCACCTGCTCGTCTGAGCTGAGCTGCAAAAATTCGTCGAGCGGCAGCATTTTCTCTGGCATTTCTATCCCTCCAATATGATCTATCTTCATTTCAGATTATTAATTCTAAAAACAATATTTATTATATAAAAAATACCATAATGCAAGAAAAAACACAACAAAAAACCTTCCCGTTCATCGCATAGTCGATTTTCAGGAAGGTTCGCTATTCATTTTGGGCTTGCTCCTGCCGATGCAAGAAATTGATGAAAGGCCTCTCTGCCCCGTTCCGTTCGCTTGAATACACCCGCATCCGTCAGCACGTCAAGAAAGCGTTCCCCCGTTTCGTGCTGCATGATCGCCCATGCCTGTGCATTTGAATTCGCAGTACCGTGATTCTCCGCCAGCGACGCCAGCCACTCCCCATGCTTGTGGAGCGGATGATCCGCCTGACCGAGCTTATCAATAGACTCAATAGCATCCGGCGTCAGATATAAGGACAAGCTTTTCAGCTCTTCGCTCAGCCTGCCCGGAAGCACCGCCAGCCCCATAACCTCAATAAGTCCAATATTTTCCTTCTTGATGTGATGCAGGCTCCGGTGAGGATGAAAGATGCCATCCGGGTGCTCGGAGCTGGTCCGATTGTTGCGCAGTACCAGGTCCAGCTCATACTCCCCGTTATCCCGAAGACGCGCAATTGGCGTAACCGTATTATGGGATTCTCGTATGCCGCCCTCTCGTTCCGTCCATGCCAGCACCTCCGCAGACGCATCGCTGTAGCCTCTCCAGGCATCCAGAATCCGGTTAGCCGCTTCCAGCACCGCAGACCGGGATGCTCCGTTCAGGCGGATGACTGACATGGGCCACTCCACGATGCCGATCGATACACCAGGATTACCGTCGTCCGTGAAATATGCCTCTACCTTAGCGGTTTCCATCGGGAATACATGCCGTCCGGCCTGGAAGTGATCATGGCTTAGAATCGAACCTCCCACGATAGGCAGATCTGCGTTGGAGCCGATAAAGTAATGCGGGAATTGCTCTACAAAATCAAGCAGCCTCACAAAAGTGTCAGGAGAGATCGACATCGGCTCATGTGCCGCCTTCAGCACGATGCTGTGCTCATTGTAATAGACATAGGGAGAATATTGAAAACACCAGTCTTCCCCTCCGAGCTGCAGCGGCAGGACTCTCAGGTTCTGTCTTGCCGGATGATCGATTCGCCCGGCGTAACCTACATTATCCGCACATAGAAGGCACCTCGGATAATGCCCCTGCGGCATCGATCTCAGCTTGGCGATTTCTTGCGGGTCCTTCTCCGGCTTTGACAAATTGATCGTCATCTCCAGGTTCCCGTAAGAAGTTTCGTGCTGCCAGTACAGGTTGCTGGCGATCCGGTCCATACGTATATAATTGCTCGCAATGTTCATCCGGTAGAAGGCATCCGTCGCACTTGACAGCCCTTCCCGCTCCGCCCGCTCACGGAAGCTCGCCGCTGCTTCTGACGGCCTTGGCATTAGCAGCCCCATAATCCGAGCATCCAGCAAATCCCGCTGCGTCGTCGTGTATGCCGGCACCAACCCGATTGAACAGCCGTAATCAAGCAGCGGTTCCAGCAGCTCGGAGACATTATCCGTCGTCTCAGCGGGGACCACTCCCCCATACGGTTCGGCAAAGCCGAACAAATCAAGCAGGGCGTTGCGTCCATAGGGTACATCCAGCTCATGCAGCAACTCCTGTTGCCTTGCGAATGCCAATAATCGTTCGATCAGCAGCAACGCTTCTTCGGAAGAAGGCGCCGCTTGCGTGGCGATACTCATGCTGTCTAGCTCCTCTCACGCAGGTGCGGTCAGATGCCTCCTAGCCCTCGTAGCCATTGGGGCGCGATGCATGCCAGTTCCATGCGCTTGTAATGATATGCTTCAGCTCGCTGCGGCTTGGCGCCCATCCCAGTTCCGAGCGTGCACGCTCGGACGATGCGACCAATACAGCAGGGTCGCCCGCGCGACGCGGCTCGATAAGCGCCGGAATTTCCTTCCCTGTTACCGTACGCGCAATTTCAATCACTTCTTTTACTGAAAAGCCTTGGCCGTTGCCCAAATTATAGACCGAGCTGTCAGCGCCCGTTCGCAGACGGTCGACCGCCAGCACATGGGCATCCGCCAGATCGCTTACATGGATATAATCGCGGATGCATGTGCCATCCGGTGTATCGTAATCGTCGCCGAAGACAGAGATATGCGGACGCTTGCCGAGCGCTGCTTCCAGTACGATTGGCACCAGATGCGTCTCTGGCCTATGGTCCTCCCCAATCTTGCCGCTATCATGGGCCCCGGCGGCATTGAAGTAACGAAGGGAGATAGATTTGATCTCATGCGCCGTATCGAACCATTGCATCATCTTCTCCATCGCCAGCTTGGTCTCGCCGTAAGCATTCGTCGGCAATGTCCGGTCGTACTCGTCAATCGGGACTTGCTCCGGCTCGCCATACGTTGCTGCTGTCGATGAGAATACGATCTTTTTGACGTTGTATTCATTCATCTTCTCCAGCAGGCATAACGTTCCGTACACATTGTTGTGATAATATTTCCCCGGCAGCTTCATACTCTCCCCGACCAGAGAGTTAGCGGCGAAATGAATAATGGCATCGATCTCGTTTTCCGTGAATACTCTGTCCAGCACCTCTGCATCACGCAAGTCGCCAACGTAGAGCTTGCCGCCAAGCAATGCCTCCTTATGCCCTTGCTGCAAATTATCGAGCACTACGATGTCCTCTCCGCGTTCGAGCAGCGCTGCGACCGTATGGGAGCCGATATACCCTGCTCCTCCCGTTACTAATACTGCCATTTCACCATCTCCTCGTTCATATTGGCGACAAACGGATCAAGCTTCCAAGCGCTCGACGCCATTGCCGATGCTGCATACATAGAACTCCGCCTTGAGGCCGGTAGCCTCCGTATATAGACGGCCAACCTCTTCTTGGAATAGAGCCACACTGTCCTCATGAACAAGCGATACAGTACATCCGCCGAAGCCCGCTCCGGTCATGCGCGATCCGACTACACCCGGCACTTCGCGGGCGGCATCCGCAAGCGCGTCGAGCTCATGACCTGTCACCTCGTACAAATCCCGAAGCGACTGATGGGATGCATTCATGAGTTGGCCGAACCGTTCCAGATCCCCATCGTTCAGTGCCTTGACTGATTGCAGTACGCGCTCGTTCTCTTCCACCACATGCTGCGCACGTCTTCTCACCGTATCGTCTTGAATCAGATGCTTAATGCTGTGGAATTGCTCCGCGCTTAGCTGGCCAAGCAGTTCCAGGCCCGAATGTACGGCCCGAAGCTCCTCCACCGCCTTCTCGCATTCGGCGCGCCGCTCATTATATTTGGAGTCGGCGAGACCTCTCTGTTTGTTCGTATTGGCGATCACAAGCCGGTAGCTGCCCGTGCGGAAAGGCACCTGCTCTACCTTTAAGGTATCGCACATTAGCAACATCGCATGGTCCCGCAGCCCATTTGCGACAGCAAATTGATCCATGATCCCGCATTTGACGCCATTGAACTCATTCTCCGATTTTTGGGACAATAATGCAATTTTTGTTTTGTTTAGCGGCAAGCCTTCCATGGACAGCAATGCATATGCCGTTACCACTTCGATAGACGCGGAGGAGGACAAGCCCGAGCCGTTGGGAATCTCGCCATGATAGAGCAGATCATAGCCTTGGCTGAACGCAATGCCTTGGCTGTGCAGCTCATGAACAATTCCTTTGGGATAATTCATCCATTCATCCGATTTGTCATACGCAATAGAATCGATAGACAGCAGCTTGGAGAGCTGGAAGTTGGTAGAAGCCAGTCCCAAGCCCCGGTCCTTTCTTCCCCGGATCAATAATGTCGTACCAAAGGTAAGCGCCGCCGGGAAGACATAGCCTCCATTATAGTCCGTATGCTCGCCGATCAGATTGACTCTTCCGGGCGCATGAAAAACTTCAATATCCGACGGTTGTCCGCCATAATGTTCGATGAACTGGATTTTAAGCGTTTCTATATTAGCCATTCGCATTCACGTTCCTTTGCTGGTGGAATGAATCGTCTACTCTCTTTAGCCTTAGTATAGTGGAAGTAAGCTGGAAGGGAAATGGCGGAATGGATGCATCATATGTATTTATGTGACTTTTCCGACGACAGTCAAGCATGATAAGATGAAAAAAAGGTATCGGATTACAACGTCACAGAAAGGGGTAATGCCTATGAAACCGGAAACCTATCGCGTCGCATCCAACCCGACCATCGAGAAAGCCAGTGAATCGGCCGCCCTGCGCGTCTTGTTCTCCGGAGAGAGCCAGACAGCGTCTGGCCACATCCTTGGACCGAAGGTATATGACTTTTATCTCATGCATCTTGTCCTATCTGGCCGAGGCATCTTCGAGCTGAATGGCAAGAGCTACGAGCTGGAAGCAGGGCATACCTTCCTTATTAAGCCGGGGCAGCTCATTCGCTATGAATCGGATGAAGCCGATCCATGGCGCTACAGATGGATCGCATTTAAAGGGACGGAAGCGGCTGCTTTAGCAGAAATAGCTGGTTTTGATACCGGGGAAACACAGCATAATCGCCTATCCGACCTTCGCCGGGCATCCACTCTATATCGAAGCGTCTATCATGCATTAAGCGGAGAAGGCGCTGCAGCCGACCTGGAGGCCGCCGGATATCTCCAGCTTCTCATGGCGGCATATCGCAAAGCGGCCATTGCTTCCAGTCGGCATACAGAAGAAGCAGATAGTCATGGCGACCAGCTCCATCAACGGGTTGTCCGCTTCTTGTCCGCCCAATATACACATGCCGTGTCCATTGAAGCGATGGCCGATTCACTCGGCTACAACCGAGCCTACCTGTCGCGCGTCTTCAAGAGGAAGACCGGTCTCTCTCCCGTCTCCTTCCTGCTCAGGCTCAGACTGGACCGGGCAAAGCTGATGCTCCGCGAGCGTCCCGAATTGACTGTGGGACAGGTCGCAGCTTCCGTCGGCATGCAAGACGCTTTGTACTTCTCCAAGCAGTTCAAAAAGCAGCATGACATGTCTCCGATTGCTTATAGGCAGGACATATTGGGACAACAGAGGGATTCCTGATATCCGGCGATGGATATACTACGGATAGAGCTTTCAAGGGGAAGGGTGTATCTATGAAAGAGCTTCATACAGGCCAGCTGTATTGGCCGACCACACGATTGAATACCAAGCCTTACCCCGCACTGGAAGAAGCGGCCACCGCCCGGATCGCTATCATTGGGGGCGGCATGTCGGGCGTTAACTGTGCCTACGCCTTCGCTACAGCAGGTCTGGATACCCTGTTGGTCGAGCGGAGAGAGATTTCGGAAGGAAGCACCTCGGCCAATACGGGCATGCTGCAATATAGCAATGATACGATGTTATGCGATCTGATCGTTCAGATTGGCAAGGCTAATGCTCAGCTTTTCTATAGGAGATGCCTGCAGGCGGTCGATGAACTGGAGCAGGCTGCGGCAAGCTTGCCCGAATCTGTCGGCTTCAAGAGAAGAAGCAGCTTCTACTTCGCATCCACAGAACAAGATCTCCCCAAGCTGAGGAAAGAGTACGAAGCGCTCAGCGAAGCTGGACTTCATGTGGAATTCTGGACATCCAATGACATCGTGAAGCACTTCCCGTTCAGGAAACCCGGAGCTATTGTCACTCACGGTGACGCTGAAGTGAATCCGTTTCAATTCGTTAATTCCCTTGCGGATGCAGCAGTCAAGGCCGGAGCACGGTTGCATGAGCATACCGACATCGTGCGGCACGAGCCGCTTCCGGACGGAAGGCATAGGTTGCACACATCCAGCGGCTTTACGATCGAAGCCGACTACATCGTCTGCGCAGTCGGCTACGAGCCGGAAGAACTGCGCGGCAAGCTGGTAAAGTCTAGCATGAATCGTTCTTATTCTATCGCCACTAGAACCATACCGGAGCCGCTGCTTAAGCAGTGGCATAAGCAATGGCTGATTTGGGAGACGGCCAGACCCTATCTATACATGCGAACAACGGAAGATGGGCGCATTATAGCGGGCGGGCTCGATGAAAGAATAGAGCAGCCGGTGCACAGTGAAGCGATCATGAAAAAAAGAGGCGAGCAGCTTCTGGGTAAGATACAAGCCTTATTCCCTGACTGGCCTCTTGCCATTGAATATATGTGGAATGCGACTTTCGGAGAATCGCAAGACAATCTTCCCTTTATCGGCGAGGACCCTGCACTGCCAGGCGTATATTATAATCTGGGTTACGGCGGCAATGGCACCATTTATTCCATGATTGGCGCACGAACGATATTGGGAATGCTGCAAGGCGAATACACCTCGCATCCCTTTCCGTTCATCGGCATACGCCCGTGATCTAGATGACACTATGTAGGTCTCACAAATAAAGCTGTCTCCCCGGCATCATTCCGAGGAGACAGCTTGCATTTTGCATGGAATCAAGCCGCAGCCTTTTTTCCTTTGCCCTTCCCTTTCCCTGGCTTGATTCCGAACAGAGCAACCACACAGCATATCAAGGCTACACCCGCCAGCAGATAAAACAACCATTCCTCATGACTCAGAAGAGCGGAAGCTGTTAACGGACCGACGGCCACGCCGATAAATCTCATGCTGCTATACAGGGATGTAATTGTCCCGCGCTGCTGCTTCTCGACGCCTTCTGTAATGAGAGCATCCAGGCTTGGCAATGACAACCCGATTCCAATGCCCCCAGCGAACATGACCGAAATAAGGAATACGATGCTCTTCGTATTCACAAGTCCGCATGTCAGCATACCCGCTGTCAGCAGGGCTGCCCCGATGACAGAGAACCATTTCATCTTCGGCTTGTTCTCCCCAACTAGTTTGCCGGCAATGAAAGAACATAAGCAGATGGCGCATAGCGGTATGGCCAGCAAGAGTCCCTTCCATATCCCGTCTATATGATAATGCTCCTCCAATACGGATGATAAATAATAAAGAAACCCGAACATTACAAACATCAATATACCGCCGATTGCGAAGATGCCATAGAGCCAGCGATTTTGCGCCAGAATATCTTTTGTATTTTTGGCAAATTCCCTTAACCCTTGCGGACTGTCCTTCTTCTGCTTCTTAGGCTTGGGTACCTTGACGAAGTAGGCGACCGCTATTATGGATATGGCAGAGAACAAGGGAATAACGGCCAACGGCATAAACCAAATAATCAGGGCCAGAGCTGAACCTAGAATAGGACTCAACACTTTGCCGAACGTGTTGGATGTCTCAATCATGCCGAGTCCGCTGCTGATCTGCTGTTCACTTCGGAACATATCTCCGACTAAGGGAAGCACGATCGGGAATGCACCGGCTGCTCCCAGTCCCTGTACGAACCGACCGCCCAAAATCACATAGTAAGCCCCTTGCTCCTGCAACAACCATGCTCCTAATCCCGATATGATGCCTCCGATTGCCGCAATCGTTAAACCGATCAGAATAATGAGCTTTCTGCCGAAACGATCCGACAAGTAACCTGCAATCGGGATGCATATAATGGAGACTGCGGCATACACCGTAATGATCAAGCTGGATTGAATGGCCGTAATGTTCAGCTTCTTTTGCATGAGGGGCAGAACAGGAATCAACATGGAATTGGCAAGCGTCATTATGAGGGGAATGGAGGCCAGCGCCGCCAAATCCCATTTCTTCTTATCGCTCACGCTTACTCCCCATTCTATAGTGGGATAACAACGATTAGACGAACTGAACGCCGCTTCTGCAGGCCCTCAGGCCTTCCCCGATTAATCTGTGCGGTTAAGCCAAATATATTCCGTCCCCGTACTGTCAGAATATGAATAAGACAGGGATACCTGCCCATAAGCTAATGAAGGGAGGGATCGTACATATGGATGAGCAAGCTTGGTTCGAGCACCGATTCTGGCTGCAAATATTGGGCGATCATGCCAGATTCATTTATAATGCGCTATCGCCTGTAGAATTAAAGGATATCCAGACCGCATCGCGATTTATTCATCATTTTGACCAATTGCTGACGCAAGCAAGGGAGCAGTCGGTTCCACTTGCCGAGCTGAATTCGGCAGCTAGCGCCTTAACCGGTCAGCTCCGGTCCTTCAAGCTGGACCTGCTGGACCGATCATTGCAGGGCAAGGTCAAAATCGGATTGACGCCCACTTTCCTGAATCACATGGTGAACGAGCTGGAAGAGTATGCGAGAATTCTGGCCTCTTTGCTGGAGGGAAAAGGGGTTCCGCAGTTCCCTTCACTACATCACGATCTGCTCTGGCTGCAGGATGCCTCGGGACATGCCGCTTCACTTGCGATGGATCTGGATGCGGTCGAGAAACGGCTGATCAAGAAAAGCCAGAAGTTCGAAAAGCACTTCACCCAATATTATATGAAAGCAATCGAACTGACCGGATACTTCCGAACGATGCGGGATCGCTATCCCGTACTGGGCAAATTCCATAATGACGTTAATTTAGAGATGAAGGTATTCATGTCCTTTCTCAAGGAATTGGAAGAGCTTGAGCTTGGTGAAGAGCTGCTCAGTCGCATCGATCCGCTTATGCCCAATCACATGTACCGGGAAGAATGTTATTATTTGCTCAAGCTGTCCCAGGGCGGAGACATTGCACTGCCCAATTGCGACCCGGCAGAACCTAGAATTTAGCAGGAGGTCGTACCTATGAATGAGTATCATTATGCTCAGAGGCCCACGGGCATTCATGACCAGCTTGACGCCGCATATTCAGCCTCTCCTATGGCAAGGGTTGTCTCCCGCTTGGCTCCCATTGTACAGCCTGCTTACGTGGGCGGCATGCCTGCTGCCGGTACGCCTATACAACAAGCAGCCGCTATCCCACAAGCGATGCAGTACGTCACCAGTCTTGATCCCGTATTTGTCGATCATATCGGGCGGCACAAAGGACAGGCGGTTTCCATTATGACAACGGCCGGCTTGCTATCCGGCGAGTTGTCCGGTATAGCAGTCGACCATATCCAGCTCACGCTTGAGAGCAATCGGGCCGTGCATATTCGTATGGCGCAGATTGTCTATTTCGAAGGTCATCCGATTGCATATGATTGAGTGAGAAATAAGCTTCCGTTCATATTAATGGATGTACTTCCCTTGCCTCGGTACGGCTATTTCTGAAAAATGATCCGCAAGCCGGCTCAACTGAGACGCAAGCTCATCATCCTTCATTGGCATGCCGTGGCCGGTAATGACGGAACTGGGCTTAAGCGCCTCCAGCTTGCGGACGGATTGATGGGCAAGCTCCCAATCGGTTGTCAAATACTTTGGAGGGCCGTTAAGCTCTATTTCCTGTGTAAACACCTTGTACAGCGATTCTTGCTTAACTGTCACAAAAGCGTCTCCTGCTATTAATACCCGATCGTCTGAGCGAAAGAGCGAGATATGGCCCGGTGTATGACCAGGCGTATGAAGCCACTTCCAATCAGGCAAAAAAGGAACGCTTCCGTCATCAGGCAGAGGATGTATATATTCGCCTAGTTGAATCGGACGGATCGGGAACAGCGGCGACAGCTTGGCTACTAGTCCGGCATCCACACTTGAATCCGGTTCGGGATAGCTCTGTCGTCCTGACAAATACGGAATCTCCAAGGAGTGAGCATAGACTGGGACCTGCCAATGTCTAACAAGCTCAATAATCGCACCGACATGGTCGAAGTGACCATGCGTCAATATGATGCCCTTGGGTTTGTTCTGACTTCCGTAACGCAGCTCTGCAGATGCGATTATAGCTTCGGCCGAGCCAGGCATCCCGGCATCAATCAGTACCCAATCGGCCTCATTCGGCTTTCCGATAAAGCATACATTAACGATCTGAACGGTATAGCCAGCAACATCTGGCGCCACCTCATGAACATCCCCGCTTTCAAGAGAGGTAACCGGAAGATAATGATAGTCGCTTCCGTAAGATAAGGAATCGGTCCGCATCTCATTCACATTCTCTTCCATCATCTTAGCTCCCATCCGCAATCCGGTAAGCGCCGCAGCGCCGGAAGGCCGCCTCTGCGATACCAAGCTTGGAGAGATCCGGACCTCCATCCTTATCAAGCAGGGACTTGCTCTCGTTCGTTTCTACGACAAAGGCAATTGCACCGCTCCTCACTGCTTCCGAGCACAGCTGCGATTCCTTGCTGTCCAGTCCGAGCGCTTGATAGGCGCGGGTACTGCTGTTGTCGATAAACCCCAAGGGCGCTGCGGTTGAATAGTTGGCGTTCCAGCCGCCACCTGCCGAATCCAGGAATGAAGTCATTCCGTAACCGCCGGCTACATTCGGATAACCATTGCTAGGATTAATGACTAAGCCCATATAGCCAAGTTCGCCTCCCCTGGTGCCTGTCTCCTCCAGCTCGCGCATTTCCTCCACATGAGTGTCGGTCTCCGTCTCAATTCGTCTGGAATGCTCCCAGTCCTTGGTCAGAATCAGCATCTCCCCCGGTGTGAATCCCGCTTGCTCCAGCTCCCCAATTGCCGCTATAACATCCTGCTGTTTTTCGAATAATCCAATTTTTTTGGCCATAGTGGTTCGCTTCCCTTCAATTGAGGTGATTGTACTTAAGGATGGTATGCCCAATGCGCCTAGGAATCAGTCGAATATGTCGTATGAAGCAGAAATTTGACAAATAACGTCATATCGAGGGCGACAGGTTGTGCGGGCAGCCAAGTTCGGGGTATGATGTTGAGTAGATATGGGAGAAAACGGAGAAGGGGGATGGAAGAATGATTCATCGGATGCTTCGTTATCCCGCGGGCTGGGAATGGCATGTCGTTCAGCAAGCCAGATACGAGTCCCTGGATCAGCAGCCGCTCCCGAGCAGGAAGTCCGCCGCAAGAGGCGACGACTCTTCTGCACTGACACGTACGAAACCAAAACCTTCGATGTCCGAGACGCAAGTTCAAGCCGAAGAGCATATTACGGAATTGAAACGCGAATTTCCGGAATGCGCCGTCTGGCTGGATGAATGCCAGGGCAGACGAATGAATCATATATATGTAGACGACCAACCGGAGATCGGCCCGATTCTATGCGGCACCTTGATGATTCAAGTCACGGAGGATCAATCCGACGTGCAGCCGTTCCACTTCTGGTTATCTCGAAGCCGCCTCATCACGATGCATGAGGATATGCGTATACCGCTCAGGCTGCAGTCCGGCACCCACACACTGAAATATGAAGAGTCACAGATAGCGCCGGAAGCTTTTTTCATTATGATCAGTGTGCTGCTGGAGACTTTCCACATCGGACTGGACGGATTCGAGCGAAGACTCGGCGAGTTGGAGAAGACGATGCGAAAGCGCAATCAGACCGGATTGCTTGATGTCATCTTCGAAAGGCGATACGATCTTCTCCACTGGAGCCATCTCTTCATCCCGATTAGAGAGATGTACGGCGCAGCCAAAGAAACGTTCACAGACGATCTGGAGGAGAAAGAAGCCTTCATCCGAATTACGCATAAGCTGGAACGCATCGAGTCGTTGCTGAAGCATTATGCGCTGGAGATCGATACGCTCATCTCCATGGACGACGCCATATCCAGCTTCCGGGGCAATGACATTATGAAGACGTTAACGATCTTCACCGTGCTGTTCCTGCCCGCTACCATTGCTGGTTCGCTTATGGGAAGCAACTTCGACAAGCTCCCTTACAAGAATCATCCTTGGGGATTTATCGCGATGGTAATCGTTATCTTCGCCATTACGATCGGTATTTACATCTGGCTTTATAAGAAAGGCTGGACCGGCGATCTGCTGAACAAAAAAGGCGGACCGGTGCTACTAAGCGAGTCAGACTCCGACGTACAGGAGGGGCGCTCGCGCCTCCATGGCAAACGAAAGAAGCCGTCCAAACGCTCTCAAACGGCAGCATCTTCAGACGCCTCTCAACCAAATGCGCTGCGTTCCCGTAAAAATCGCGTGTAAACGTGATTTACAGGAACGCTTTTTCATGCAGCCCTCCGCTGGTACATATCCTGGGCTCCCGACATACACTATCCCATCAGACGGTTGTGACGGAGGGATAACCATGATGTCAGAATCTGAGCATGCTCGTGGAATGGAGCCGGAGCTGGGGAGCGCGCTATTCATGGCTGCGGTATGCGGACAAACTTACGTACAATTCAACAACAAGGAAGACGGCTTATTTCTTGTCCCCCGCACATACAGCCTTGTAGGGGAATTTACAGCCGCGAACGCCTATGACGAGCGCCAGGAACGCTTCGGCTTTCTGATTGTATCCGAGCAATGCGCGATATTGGCCTTCCGGGGTACCGGCTCCGCGGTTGATTGGGTATCCGACTTCATCGCCCATCAGACTGTATACCGGCCTGTGCGCAATGCAGGACTGACGCATAAAGGCTTTACCGATATTTATATGTCCGCACGGGACCAGGTGCATGCTTTGCTTGGGCAGCTTCCTTATGACAAGCCTCTTTTCATTACAGGCCATAGTCTGGGCGGCGCCCTCGCTACGCTGGCCGCGCTTGATATAGCCACGAACACGCCGTTCTCCGCCCCTATGGTCTACACTTTCGGCGCACCGCGAGTCGGAGATCCAAGATTCGTTCAAACCTACAATTACATCGTTCCCGTACACTTCCGTTTCCAGAATGAGTTCGATATCGTTCCTCATTTGCCCCCGCTCGTCTATCAATCGCCCAGATCTAAAGGCACGTATTTTTATTTGCATGTGAAAGGCGAGGTGCAGCGCTCCTTCCGTATGGGCTCCGTCTCCGCCAATCATATCTTATCCAGCTACTTCGCCGATTTGGCCAAAGAAAAACCCGCAGACGCGGCACTGATGTGTGCCGAGCCTCCGGGCTGGTGTCCAGCTATTGAGGATGAATAATCGGATGTGTCTATGCCGGCAGAATGTAGAGCAGAATCGCAAAAAAATGTACAATCGAACCCGCGAGTACGAACAGATGCCACACTGCATGATGGTACGGGAAGCTGCGCCACATATAGAAGATGGTACCCGCTGTGTACAGAATACCGCCTGTTACGAGCAATTGAAGTCCGCCTGGCGCCAAATGCGTAGTTAAAGGCTTCCATGCGAAGACGATAATCCAGCCCATCGCGATATACAGAATCGTCGAGGTGAACAGGTATCTGGACGGGAAGATCGACTTGAACACCGTCCCGACGATGGCGATCCCCCATACGATGCCGAACAAGACCCAGCCGAGCGCGCCTTGCACGATATGGAACAGGATCGGCGTATAGGTACCCGCAATAAAGACATAGATGAATGAATGGTCAAGCGATTCGAATACTCGCTTAGCCTTGCCTACAGGGAAGCTATGGACAAGAGTAGAAGCCAAATAAAGCAGCAGCATGGCGGAGCCGTAGATCGTAAAGCTGACGACATGCATGGCCGTTCCCTTCAGCGACGCGAATACGATGAGCAGCACAAGTGCAGCTATGCTGAGCACCGCTCCTATTCCATGCGTGATTGCATTGGCGATCTCCTCACCCTTGGAGAATGTATGTGTATTAGCCATAAGATAACCATCCTCTTCCAACGAACCTGCCGGAGCAATCCGTTTTTGGTATTGATGCTTACCTTCCAGTCTATAGGATTACAGCCATTCTTTCAACCACGCCCGCACCCGTCCAATCGTCTTATCCAGGTTGCATACCGACTCCGTATCCATGAACGGCTCCGTATTGCGGAAGTAATCCGCATGTCCGCCTACAGTCGGGATGCCTTCGACATACCCTGGCGCATACTTGAGCCGATTCCAGGTCGGCATCGTGCGTCCCGACCTTGTCCAACCGCCCCAGCTGCCAATCCGGCTGATTGGATCATTCAGCTTGCCCAAGCTGTCAATGGAGTGAAAATAACTTACGCGATCTCTAAGCTCAGGATGAATCGGCGTGCGAGGCGAGCCCACCTGCACAACACGGAAGTCCCGCACCGCCCCTTCCTCCTCCAGCAATCGGGCTGCCTGGTAAGCTGCAGCGCCGCCTCCGCTATGTCCAATGAAGAGCGCCTTCTCTCCCTTGACCGTGTCCTTGATCTGCTGCCATACATATTTCCCGCCGATTCTGCCTGCCCTCATCCGGTTGGACAAATCCGTCTTGACCTCCAGCAGCTGTCTCATCAAGCTTCGGCTGGCATCCCCATAAGGAAACAGCACCTGGATCGAATGCTCAATTCCCTCTGAGTGAAGCTGCTCGGTAAGCCTCGCTTGACATGCATTGAAGGAGCAAGGGGTTGTCTTCACTCCGGCAAGCAGATAGACGCGGAGCGACGATGTATTGGCTGCCATAGAGAATCCCTCCAGTGAATAATCGATTGTGAAATCGTTACCCTCATTATGCGGGGACTCCGGGATAATCATTCTTGAATTTCGCTGTCAGTTCCGACCACACTTATAACCCGGCCATTCGTCCCATGATCTTGTTATCCATGCAGCATATGCTATTGGCAGCGCTGACACGTTATAACTAGGCTATATCCTATTCACCCAATCGGCGAAATGCGAATCGGCGAATATAAAAAGAACGCCAATCCGCATACGCGGCTGACGTCCCGTTCAGGTGATATTGCGTGTTATACGCCCATTTTTTTGCGCTGGTTGTTAACTTTTTTGGTGTTCTGGCTCTTCATTTCCTGAGTCCCCGTAGATAGGTGTTTCTGGCCTGGCTTGCCGCCAGATGCAGCTTGTTTCTTCTGAGCCAGCAATTGCTTGGCGCGCTCGGCCTGACTTAGCGCCTTGGTTGGCTGAGCTTCGTTTTGTTCATTCGTAGACATAGGGTTCACCTCGCTTTATGCTCCAATCCATTCTATTCTACTACACTTACATATCGTGTAAAAGAGCCTTTCGTCAGCCTTATCTGATTCTTTAACCGGAAATCCGCTTTTTTGAAACGATCGGTCATGTCCTCCGTCGTGACAATAACCGCTCGCTCCGCTAATCTACGTACGGACCGCAGCATCTCCAACGACTCTTCCTCCGGCAAGACGGAGCACAGATTATAAGGCATATCCACCACTGCGGCGTCATAGCGGCGCTTGGTTTCATCCCGCATGTCGCCCAGCCTCACCGTATCGGGGTAGCCAAAGTGGGCCAGATTCAATCTGGCTCCCCGCACCGCAAGCGGATTCCGGTCAATGCCGTCCATCGCAATGCCCATGGACATCGCTTCGATCAGCACCGTACCCATACCGCAGCATGGATCAACCATGCGCAATGATTGCGGATTCGATCCTCCGGCAGCAATGTTCACCATCGCTCTTGCGGCTCGGGTCGGAAGCGCGGTGGAATAGTTTTGAGGCTTGCTTTGATGCCTGAGCCAAATCGATTCCGCTTCCTCGCAAGGACCGAACAGCCAGCTTCCCTTATACCGGACCAGACCGAAGAGCATATCAGGCCTGCGCATCTCCGCTTGACCCTTCAGGACTGATCCTGCCGACCTCTCCAGCAATCGCCGATCTTCGTAAGCGTGATGCTCGTCACCTACCGTATACAGCACCTTGAAGGTCCCTTCTAGCGGCTTCAGCCGCGCCAATTGCTCTTTCAGTTCAGATAGGCTCGCCGCTTCCTCGATAATCTGGATGCGCCGTTTGAAGAACGGGCTTCTGCTCACAGACGGCGAGTCATCGCTCACCTGCGACGCTACGATGCCATGACTGATAGCAGCCGCCTCGCCGAACAAAGAGCGAAGCTCCAGCGCGCATAACTCTTCTTCATCCTCATGTCTTGCATATGTATAGATGGCTTTCATGCTCTCACACCTTAGCGTTTGCTCTCATCTTCTCCATCCGGCTGGTTCTCCGGCTGCTCATCGGAAGCGTCTGACTCCTTCACGCCATCGTATGCATAGCTCGCTTCGAACTTATCCGATTCGGATGGCTGCTCGCCGACGCGCTTCTCCAGCGCTTTCACTGTCTTCTGCAGCTTATAAATGCGCAGCATGCCGAACAGGCCCACCGTCAACCCGCCAAGCAGCGTCGACACGAGAATGACCAGAATCAGCGGCGTATTCGTCTTGGCGAATAAAAAATTCACCTGCACCTGATCCACATTAATGACGGCGAATACAGCAATAACCAGCGCAAATGCGAATGCCGATATCAGTATGCCTTGTCCCTTCATGAACGATCCCTCCAGTTCTTAGGTTAAGATTCTCATAATTAGTCCAAATAGTCTAGTGTGAAAGAGGAGTTCCTATATCAACAAAAAAGAGCCGGCCGAACGTCATGATGACGAGAGGCCTGCCCTGAAAATTCAATTGCGAAGTTTTAGTAACCGCGGATATAGGCTTCCGGTACATGCGCACGGAAGTCCCCGCCTGTCTCCTTGATGGCATGAATCGCCCAATACGGGTCGCGCAGCAGTCCGCGTGCGACGGCGATCAGATCCGTCTTGCCGCTTGCCAGCGCCTCCGCTGCGAAGTGAGGATCGTCCAGCATGCCTACAGCGATAACGGGGACGCCTAGCGCTTCCTTCACCGCATGCGCAGCTTCCAGCTGGAAGCCCGGTTCTACCTTCGGCCGCTTGTCTTGCGACGGCGTGCCTTCGCCGCCTGTCGAAATGTGCAGCAGGTCAACTCCCGCTTCCAGATAAGCGCGGCATAGCTCAATACCATAATCGATACCATAGCCGTCCTCTACGTATTCCAGTGCCGAGATACGGAATAACAGCGGCATATCTTCCGGCATATGCTTCTTCGCTTCAGCGATGACCTCTCGTCCGAACAGCGTCAGATCTTGACCATATTCATCGTCGCGCGTATTCGTGCGCGGCGAATGGAACTGATGCATCAGATAACCGTGCGCGCCATGCAGCTCGATCGTATCAAACCCCGCTTCTACCGCTCTGCGGGTGGCGTCGCCAAATATCTTGACCATAGCCCGTACTTCTTCCGTCGTCAGTGCGCGCGGCTGCTTGTACGTCTCGTCGAAAGCGATAGCCGATGGAGCAACAGGCTGTGCGGCATCCTGCGCCTTCCGTCCGGCATGTGCGATCTGGATGCCGATCTTGGCGCCATGCGCGTGGGCGGTGTCCACAATCCGCTTCAGCGCCGGAATGTGGTCATCGGACCACAAGCCCAGACATTGGTCCGTTATCCGGCCATCAGGCTCGACATTCGTCATCTCTACGATAATAAGACCAATGCCTCCAAGCGCACGGGATGTGTAGTGAACATAGTGCCACTCATTGGCGATTCCGTCTTTCTTCGTAACGCTGTACTGGCACATAGGCGCCATGACCGTCCGGTTGCGGAGCTGGAGTCCTTTCATGGCAAAGGGTGTATCTAACGTGAATCCACTCATTGATTTCTTCCCTCCTTGAATCGTCTGCATGACCGCGCCGTTCGAACGGTACGTGGTTATCTATTGTACTGCTGCGTTCACAGTCATGCAAGCACTCAGAGAGGGCTGCCCGCTCCAACCGCTTGAAGCCAGGCTTTGGCCATCAACGCATGTCCGGCTGGCGTCGGATGGATGCCGTCCGGGGCCCAGTAATCGATAGGGGCATTCGCTCTCGCTTGCGCAAAGAGTCCATCCAGCGGAATATAGATCGCGCGAAGCTCCTCCGCCAGATCACGAATCGCATGGATCTTCGGATCGAGATCCTCTCGACACTGCCTGCGTGATGCCACATTAGGCAGAACAAAAGGCTCAATGAGAATCAGCCTTGAACCGCAAGCTTCCACAGCCTCTATAAGCAACTGCCGATAGATGCCGATAAACGTCTCTGTCGTGGTATGCTCGTTGCTGTCGTAGCGTCTCATCGCATCGTTAATGCCAACCATGACACTGATCCAGTCAGGCTTCAGCGCGAGGCAATCCTCTTGCCAGCGGCTCTCCAAGTCTATCACTCGGTTGCCGGAGATGCCTCTATTAAAGAACTTAACGCCAAGCTGCGGATACATAGCACCGAACAAGCCAGCCGCCATCAACGCATAGCCGCTTCCCAAATGATGAGGATCTTCATAATTGCGGGCGGCATCGGTGATGCTGTCCCCAATGAACAGTACCGTCTCACCCTTCTTGATTACAGGCCCTGACAATCCAATCATCTCCATTCTATAATGTTAACTGCTATATATAAGATATATCGGCAGCCCCGTAACGAATGAGAGTAGCAATCGACTTGCTCGGCTTTCTATAATTTTCATAAGCCTCCGCCGCTTGCTCTAGCGGATAGACATCCGTAATCAGCGGCTTCATCGAGATACGGCCCTCTCCCAGCAAGCGGATGTATTCTGCGATATTGCGGCCTTCTGTCCACCGAACATGGCCGCTAGGATAATCCCGGTTCTCCAATTCATATTGCTTGTCATAGCGTCCCGGCCCGCCAGCTCGCGAGATGAGCACCTGGGCTTCCTTGGCGAACATCAGCCCTCTGGAGAACGTCATGCTCAGATCGCCGACGATCACGACCTTGCCGCGATCCCTGATCCACTCCAGCGATTGATTGATTAAGGCTTCTCCCGGACCTCCGGCGCATAATAGCACCGCATCCGCTCCTCCTGATCCTACCGCATCCCCAAGATTGGCGCTTAGCTTGGCAGCATCGTCATAGATATGGGGATAGCCCTGGCTTCTCAGCATGTCCGCCCTCTCTGTACTGACGTCAACGCCGGCCGTTCGAATTGCGGCAGCGCTGGCAATCTGAGCGATCAGATTGCCAAGCGTTCCAAGTCCCGCGACAATCGCCGATTCGCCGAAACGCAAATCCGCGACACGCAGCGCATGAATGGCAATCGCGCCTAATCCCGCAAAAGCCGCTTCTCTCGGATCGACATGATCAGGCACGACAGCCGTCAGATTGGTTGGCACATTCAGCCGTTCGGCATGGCGAACATACGGCACGCCGTAGCAAGCGAGCCGCTGACCCGGCTTCAGACCGATTACGCCTTCACCCACGTCTTCCACGATGCCTACCGCGCTGTAGCCCAGCGGGGTGAGGGTATCCGAGCCGCGACTGACAAACCCCATCTCCGTGCCCGGACTTATCGCCGAATATTCCGTCCGAATAAGCACATGGCCCGGTGGCGTCTCGGCTACCGCCATATCGGCGATTACGATCTTTCCGTGCTGTGTGGCAACTGCTTTCATCTCGTTAGCCTCCCGTGCTTATCAGCCCGTATTTTGTTTTTGCTTTCGGTATTCGCTCGGCGATATGCCGTAATATTTTTTGAACGTTGTTGTAAAGGTAGAGGAGTTCAGATACCCCGTCCTCTCTCCAATCTCCGATACGCTGTAATTGGAATGCTTGAGCAACTCCCGCGCATGGGACAGCCGCACTTTGTTCAAGTATTCCACGTAATTGACGCCAAAGGTTTTTTTGAAGTAGCTGGAGAAGTATTTGGACGATGTCCCCGTCACTTCCGCAAGCTGATCCAAATATAAGTTCCTCATATAATTCAGTTCAATATACTGGGAGATGTAAGCCTTGTTGAGCTTGCTCGCCGGTTCTGCCGCCTCGCTATGATGCACAATATGCTGCGCCGCATCATGCAGAAGCTGCTCCAGCTTCTCCGGGCTTGCTCCCGTCGTCTCCGCGGCGCGAAGAAATTCGCTCTCGAGCAGGTACAACTCATTGTTCCGGTTAGCAGAAGGGGACGCGTGGCGAACCATGGCATAGAAGAGCGACTTTGCGATATATGCGAATTGATGCTGATGCACATTTCGCTGCGCCGTCTCGCGAATCGTCTCTGTAATGATCGCTTTGCTCTCCTTCAGCTTGCCGTTCATGACGAAGCTTGCCAGCTTCTCCAGCTTCTCGATTGGAAGCGGCATGTTCCACTCGTACTCCAGCTTGCCCGCATCAATGACCGCGGCCCGCTCATTCACATGGCGGTACGCCATGGCACTCGTCAGGCTTTGATAGGCCTTGCTGCAATTAGACAGCTCCGAGGCATACACCTTGCTCACGCAAGCGATTCCCGTATATCCGGACAGTTCGCCCTGCTGCAGCTGTCCCAGCAGCAAGCCGAGCAGCTTGAGCAAGGTGTCGCGCTCGCTTGACTGCCGAATGCCGATCAGCGCCAGGAACTGCAGCTCTCTCTCATGATAGACATTCGCCATGGCCTGCCTGTCGCGCAGCCCCGTCCGGAGCAGCTCCGCCATACGCTCGGCCGAGACATTCACTCCTTCTTCAGCCTGTGCCGGAGCGCTCCAGCGGAACATGACCATCACGAACTGCTTGTTCAGGAAAAAATCCGTTTCGTATCTATGCATGAGCTGCTCATGCTCAGCCGATAATTCGCGTTCATCCAGCGCAAGCAGCAGGATGCCTCTGCGCGCCTCCGCATCCACGAATGCCAGCTGTTTTTTATACGTTTCGTTCTCCGCTTGCATATGCTTGATTCCGCTTAAAATCTTCGCAAAATCATTGCCGCCATGCCGTCCGCCAAGCTGATGCAAAATCCGCTTCACCGGCTTGTTCAAATAAATGCTGAGCAGGATGGACAGCAAGATAGCGCACAGGATGGCCGTAAACATAATAAGACGGTTCGCTTGCGAGACGGAATCGATGTTCTGGAACTGGAACGGAATCTTCTCTACATAAATAAACTCGTTAAAATCCGATTTGTAGAAATGGTATTCATAGTTTTCCCGGGTCAGCGATGCTTCTTGGGTCGCGCTCAAATAAACCTCTTCCATCATACCGGTAATATTAAGCGTTGAATCGGTGCTGTACACCACTTGCTGATTCTGATCGAGAACGATGAGCGAGGCGCCCGGAATCATCAGATTCTGGCTGACTTGCTTCATGAATGCCTTTTCATTAATGAGCAGCATCACATTTTTGTTGGACAATCTGACCTTATTGCCGCCGGCTGCAATCATCAGCTTCTTGGTCGTCTCCTTGAACGTATCCGAAGAGATGCGATAATAATCGCCATGGAACACCTTGAATGAATTCCGTTCCTTCATATAGGTACGCCAATAGTTTACATTGAACCGGTCATGCTTGTATTTTTGATTAAAAAATTGCGTCAGGCTGCTCGTTCCCGAAGAGGTGATGACAAGATCGTGATTATCGTAGAAGATAACCGCTTCCTCGATAAAGTCGACCGAAGACACAAGCGATGCCAGGTTGTCTTGCAGCAGATACACATCCGACATGTCTACCTGTCCGTCCTCGCCCGGCTCCAGCACATTGTAAGGAAGCATGTGTATGGAATGAATCAGATTGTTAATCGATCGGAAGTTGTTGTCGAAGGACCCGATCATCGCCTTCACCGCCAGCGAATTGTTTTCCGTCATCCGGTCGTAGATGCCCGAGATTGAATTTCTGTAGAGATAGTACATGGAGATCACCATGATTCCGATGACAAGCAGCATAGCGAAGAAAATCTGGAAGGTACCTTGATTTTTCAATAATCGCTTCATCCTGTCGGTCACCCTTTCTGCTCATGCTGTATCCCAACTATTTCTACAGAGAGAGGTATTACCCCTTCTCCGCCCCCAACATCACACCTTTGGCAAAATACTTCTGCACAAACGGATAAATAAGCAATACCGGCACCATCGACAATACGATCGTAGCATTCTTCTTTGCTTGCGGCGCCAGCGCGGAGGCATCTACCAGACTTGCTCCACTGCCTTCGTTGAAGATCAGCATATCCCTAAGCACGACCTGGAGCGGATACATGTCCGAATCATTCAAATAAATCATCGGCAGGAAAAAGCTGTTCCAATGGCCCATGAAATAGAACAAACCGATTGAAGCAAGCGCCGGCTTCGACAGCGGGATGACGATGTTAAACAAAATCCGGTATTCGGAAGCGCCGTCAATGAGAGCAGCTTCTCGGATCTGCGAAGACATATTCTCGTAGAAGCTCTTCAGAATAATAAGCTCCATCGTCCAGATGGCATTCGGGATAACGAGCGACCAGACCGTATCTGTCAGTCCCAGCTCGGAGACGATCAAGTAATTCGGAATAATGCCGGGATTCAGGAACATCGTCAGTACGATGCCGAACATCCAATATTTCCGCCACAGGAAATCCGGCTTCGACAGCGGGTACGCGGCAATCGCCGTGACAAGCAGGTTAATGGACGTGCCAAGCGTCGTGTAAAGGATGGTGTTCAAGTAGGCGCGCGGAATACGGACATCCTTCAGCACATCCACATACGCTTTGAAATTCAGATCAATCGGATACAGCCATACATTGCCCTGAATGACTTGAGATGTGCCGCTGAGCGAGATCGCGAATATATAGACGATCGGATACAGCGTCACCAAGGCTGCAATCGTGAGCACCAAGCCGTTGAACAGGCCAAACAGCGTAATTCTCGATTCTCCTACCATAAGCCGCGCCCCCCAAGCTTTCTGCTGATGAAATTAGCGGATAACAGCATGATCATGGCAATCAGCGCTTCGAACATGCCGACAGCCGCAGCATAGCTGTAGTTCGTCTCCAGCAAGCCTTTGCGGTAGACGTATGTCGAGAAGACGTCTGCCACCTCGTAGGTTGTCGGCGTATAGAGCAGGAGCACTTTTTCATAGCCGACACGAATCATTGAGCCTGTCTTCAGGATGAACATGACAAGCACGGTCGGCAGAATGCCTGGTATTGTAATATGCCAAATGCTGCGCAGCCTGCTGCTGCCGTCCACTCTTGCCGCTTCGTACAGCGTCGGACTAATGCCCGATATCGCAGCTAGATAAATAATGGCTTCATAGCCGGCGGTTGACCATATATCGGATACCACATAAACCGTCCGGAACCACTCCGGCAAGATAAGAAAATAAATTTTTTCGAGTCCGATCCACGCGATGAACTGATTAATGATGCCGCTGCCCGGCGAGAGGAAGTCAATAATCATGCTGCTAATAATGACCACGGATAGAAATGCCGGGAGATAGGTAAAGGTTTGTACCGATTTTTTGAACCATTTCACCCTTACCTCATTAAGCAGAATCGCAAGGATGATCGGAAACGGGAATCCGAATATAAGCGAATAGAAGCCAAGCAGCAGCGTGTTCTTGAACAGCAGATAGAAGTCATCGCTTGTAAAAAACTTGACGAAATGCTTCAGTCCTACCCAATCGCTCCCCATAATACCCTGAAAGACGCTGTAATCCTTGAACGCTATGATTAGTCCATAAAGCGGACCGTAACGGAACAATAAATAAAATACAATACACGGTATAAATAAAACCAGAAGCTGCCTGTCGCGCTTCATATGCTTCCAGGTCGCATGCAGCCGCGATCGGAATGAAGCGGAATGCTGCTTATGCTTATTGACTGTCGTCCCGGTGACTGGACTAGGCATGTGCCGTTCCCTCCTAACGCGATGGCGGCGGCGTCCGTCCCTTGATCGGAAGCAGACACCGCACGCATCATCGTGACCGATACCTTACTTATTTTGCGGAAGCGTCAAGACGCTTCTGCGCAGCATTATAGACTTCCATATACTTGCTTGCGCCCAGCTTCTCCGCCGTCTTCTGCCACTCTGTCCACTCTTTCTCGCCATACGACTTGTTTAGGATGTACTTCGCGTTAAACTCATTGGCCGCTTTCTCCAGCGCTACCTGATACTCCGCAGCAATCGCGATTTCTTCATCGGTCAAGTTTAGCTCGGGGTCCATCGGCTCGAACTTATTCGCCGAGAGTATCTTATCCTGCGCTTCCTGCTCCTTTTCGGTGAAGTTGTAATAGACGGAGCGACGGTCAGGTGCCAGATACATGCCCTCCAGCCATAGTCCGTAACGGTCCTCCAGCACCTTAATATCGATCAGCGGGACATCCGTCAGCTCCGGATAGACCGGCTTGCCATTCTCATCGAAGTTGAACGTCTCTCCTTCCACGCCAAGCGTCACAAGAGCTGCCCCCGACGGGCTTGTCAAATAATCGAGCAGCTTAAGCGCCGCTTCCTTGTTCTGGTTGTTGGCTACAGCAATACCGAAGTTCGTATCGATCTTTGCCAGTGTCCTGATGTTGCCTGTCGGTCCAATCGGATTGGCGTAACGCATATCATATTCCGGGTTTTCTGCGCTGATCTGGTTGTAGAACAAATCCAGACGGCCAATCCAATCCCATGTCACGAACGACTTGTCTGTCGTCATCTTCGATGTCCAGGAGTCCGGCGTATCGGTCAGAAATTCGGGATCAAGCAGTTTTTCGTCATATAGCTTCTTCAGGAAATCAAGCATTTCCTTATGCTTCGGCTGCGTGGATGCGAACTTCCAAAGCTTCTCCGCTTCGTCATAATAAGCCGGATAGTTTGCGCTGCCGAGACCCCAGCCATAAGCCAGATCGCGGAAAATGTATTCCTTCGTCTTGGAAGCCATTGGATACGAATTCGGGTACAGCTCCTTCAGTTTTTTGAGCGCTTCATAGAACTCATCGGTATTCGTCCATTCCGGGATGCCGTGCTTGTCGAAGATGTCCTTGCGGAACATCATGCCGTGATTGACGTCGCGGTTCATATTGTAGATCGGCCAGCTGTACAGCTTGCCGTTCTGGTCGCCGTGGGAAGCGATAACCGACGGATTCTCGTCGATGTACAGCTTCTTGAAGTTCGGCAGCATATCCGTGTAATCGTTAATAGCGACAACAGCGTTCTGCTGGCCGATCTTCTTCAGCTCGGCAGGCTTGAGACCGTGGAAGATATCCGGCAGCTTGCCCGACGCCAGCGTCACCCGCAGCTTATCCTGATAGGTCGCCGAGGAATAGTTCTGAATATTAAGCTTGATGCCGGTGCGCTTCTCAATTTCTTTTACAATCATCTTGTCGTTAACCGGATTGTCGCTTACGAGCATCCAGGTCAGCGTGGTCGGCTTATCGACGAGCGGCAGCGTCAGCCCTCCCGTATCTCCATATTGATTCGCCGCTTCTCCTCCGTCGCCCGTCGGCGTTGCCGACTGGGTCAGCGCCGCGCTCGGGCTGTTGCCTCCGCTGTTGCCATTGCTGCTGCAGGCAGCGAGCATGGATGCGACTAGCGTTAATGCAAGTACAACTGTCATCAGCTTCTTTGACATCTCTGTTTCCTCCCTGTGGTATGGTTTGGCTAAGTCCATATAGCAAGTTCACCGTCATCCGGCTGATTCACATTGTATAGAGGGTTCGGCAGCATCGTAAATAAAGCGTTTTCATTTTCGTCTTCTTTTTGCACCCTCTGTTGATTGAAATAAGCATGAATCCAGTCCTATCAAGGGTTTTGAGGCTGTGGAATTTGCTAAATCGGTTGAAAATGCTAAACTGGCGGCACGAAAAATAAACCTATTCGCTCGAATGGGCCGGAATCTGACAAGGGTCACACGACAACAAAAAAAGACCTCTGTTGCAGAGATCTTTGGGATTAAGCAGTACGGAATGCACTGGCTGCCGGCATGCCCTCGAAGCCTGTGTAGGAATGGAGCCTTCCGTGATAGACCAGCTCCAGCTCCGGCGTGTGCTGCAGATCGCCAGGCGTTACTAGCAGCGGTGACTTGTCTACCAGGCTTACACCGCTTCTCTCGAACACCGTAGCAACGAATTGAGAGCAGAAGTAAGCGTAGCGGCGTTCCCACTCGATGTTGAATACAACACCAAGCATACCCACCAAATTATATTTGTATAGATCATGATATTGTTCGAAATGTTGAATTTGAGTTCGAATGCTGTTGTAAGTCGCTTGGCTTACCTTGCAGCTATATAACGCGCACATCGATTCTTCAAAAAAATCGCCCCGCACATTTTCTTTCACGAATCCAGCGAAGAAAGGATTGCTTGGATTCTTCCGGCCGAAGCTATATACTTCGTTCAAGTCCTTGTCAAAAGCAATAGACGCATGATTGAGCGGATCTTTCGTGAAGGATCTTATAATTTTCGTTAAGACGGTTCCGGTATCGGTTAGCAATACATATATTTCTTTATCTCTGTTCATGACTTTCTGACCTCCACATGAAAGAACTCTTCTAGGTATTAACTTTAATGCAGGAGACGCAAATAATTAACCTGCTCAGGTAATAGATGACCCTCGACTTTAGTCCAGTTGTGCCCAGCCTCTCATGGAAGAGAAAAGTGAAAATTTGATGAACGTCATCAGTCCTTCTTCATTCTACTGGATTTCCCAGCTTTACTCAACCTATCAAATGAAAAGTTTCATCAAATTAAATTCATATTCTGTAAGGATTTGTAGGACCCCCGCCTGCCGCCATGATATAGTAGGGAAAAATGGCTTGTTTCCTTATATCCTACTCTATTCATGAACAGGAGATCGGTTACGATGGACTGGTACCAACGACATATTCACAACTTGACATCCGTATTCCGCGAAGCTCAATCGCGCATTTCACATTTCCCTCGCCCGCTGGACGACATCGGCAATGCATATGCTGACAAATATAATCCGCTGGATGATTCCGATAAAGGCAAAGACTACATATGTGTATTGCTGCCGTACTGGATGCAGGAGATTACCGGCATTTCGGACGAGCAGTCCGATAGACTGGCGCTTGCCAATATATATGGCATGCTTTACTTTTTTATTCTTGATGATGTAATGGATAGTACGCAGATTGAGCGGGTGAAGTCTCAACTTTCTTTGGCAAGCCTCCTGCAATTGGAGATGCACGCTCTGTTCCGGGAGCTGTTCCCTTCGGAAAGTCCATTCTGGACCTACTACGACCGTTACGTGATAAGCTGGGCGGACTGCGTGGTAAATGAAGCGGAAGCAGATTTCTTTATCCATGATCCTATTCGTACTGCCGGAAAAGCTGGTCCCGTGAAAATCTCGGCGGTTGGCGCGTGTCTGCTAGCCGGATGCGAGGAGCGAATTGGTGAGGTCGAACAATCGATCGATCTGGCGCTTATGACCCTGCAGATGCTGGATGACTGGGCGGACTGGCAGGAGGATATGATGGAGGGTAGCTATAATGGACTTCTTGCGATGATTGCTTCCGAGACGGGCACTCCCTTGAGATCGCTCTCCAAGGAAGCGGTACAGTCGCAGATCTATGTACTTGGCTGCATGAATCGATATGCGGAAATTGCGAATCGCAACCATGACAGTCTGATGAAGCTTGGCCAACGCATCCCAGCTATCGTGGAGTACCATGACTATATGGTAAGCAGTCTACGCGATATAGCTGCCGGGATAGAAACTGCGAAACGGAAAGCGCTTGGCGGCGGAATCAACTTTTTCACTTAAATTGCATACAAGCCCATTATCCTAGAACCGAAAGACTATAGCGTGTAGAATATAGTAAAAAAGTTGTAGTAAATGTCGAATAATCATGCTATCCTAGTCTTGGTAATCCTATACATATTTGAGAGGATGATTACGGTGCCAAGCGATCGAGAAAATGAATTAAGAGAGCAAGTAATCGAAAAAGCTTGGGCGGACAGCGCATTCAGACTGCATCTGCTGACTGACCCGAAAGCTGCCATTCTAAAAGAATTTGGTATCGATATTCCGGCAGAGTTCAACCTCAAAGTGCTGGAAGAAACGGATGATACTTTCTACCTAGTTCTGCCTAAGAAGCCGGATGATAAAGATAGCTTGACATCTCAGGTCTGCGTACCGAGATGGTAATGGTACAAATTCAATAAAACCGATTAACTCACTTATGAGTTATCGGTTTTTTTTATTTTTGGGATTCTTATACAGCACTCCGTTCCTTGACCTTTAACACTACTGAACTGAATACTGCCTTTCATGGCCTCTATAATTCGATAAGTTACCATTAATCCTAAACCAGTTCCTTTTGTTTTTTTCGAATAATACGGTTCTCCAAGTTTCTTAAGATCTGTCTCGTCTATCCCTTCACCATTATCCTTTATTTTTATTTCAATCATATCTTCATTTGTTTCGGAAAATGCAGTTATTTCTACTACCCCTTGATCATCTTTAAATGCTTCAATACTATTTTTAATGATATTTATCAATGCCTGTTTGAATTTAGATGAATTACCATCAATATAGAGATTTTCTTGGAATGAGATTTTTAACGTTCCACCTTCCATTGTTGCAAGAGGTTCTAAAATAGCTACTATTTGTTGCAATTCATTTGTTAAATTCAACTCTCGCATATCTCCTAAATCAGGTTTTGCAAACGTTAGGAAATCAGTAATAATCTCTGATGCCCTATCTAATTCATTAATGGCAAGGGTTGTATAACTCTTATCCCTTTCCCCGCTTGTTTTTTGACCAAGTAGTTGAAGAAATCCCCGTGTAACTTGCAATGGATTACGTACCTCATGAGCAATGGAAGCTGCCAAATGGCTAATAGTTTCAATTTTTTCTGACCTTTGTAACTCATTGTTGAAAATCTCAATTTGTTTAGAGTACATAATAGCTTTCTCATAATTTTGCATTACTTTTCTAACCAGGATTATTATCAATGATGCTAGGAAAAATAGAAGGCTTATTTTCCAAAAAAACATCATATGCATTTTATTACTTAAAAAGTACCAAGAAACTTCACCCACACCGACTAAAGCAAAAATACTAAATCCTGTAGCTAAAATGATTGCTTCTTTATTGCCCTTTTTACAATATACGATCAAAGAACCAATCAATATAATGTTACCTACAATTACTGAAAATCCAAAACCGCCAACTCCTATAATGTCGTATAGTTTGGCTAACTTCTCACTTTTAATGCTTCCAATAATTAAGCATAAATATAGTACAGTAAAGAAAAACTGAAAGTTTCTAAAATATCGTACAACTCCAAAGGGACCTTTGCCAAAAACCTTTTCAAAAAAGAAAAAGATTGAGGGTATTAGAATTGATGATGCTACATCAAATATGTAATAAAGAACATTCCCGTACTCGGGAAATAATTTATCCATAAATGATGAGTATGTTAGTATCATAAATCCGATAGAAAGCATAACCAAAAACAAAGAATTCCATCCAGGAACAAATGAACGATTAAAAAATAGTACACTTACCAGCATAAAAAAAGAGATAAAGATTAAAGATGCCCCTAAGATAACATCTACTAAATCTTCTTTTACAAACCTTCGCGTTAACTCATCTGATTCTCCTATTACAATTTCAGCTTGAATCCCGATTCTATGATTATCTCTAATTAGTTTAATATAGACATCCTTATATGACTCAGAGGTAAATAATGGAATGAAAAATTCATTAAAATCGTATGGATACTCCCGTTGTAGATCATATACTATTTTATTGTCAATATAAATGATTAAACTTGATGCGAGTAACCGATTAAACTCCATAGCTGGCCGAATCTGAGTCAACTCCGGCAACTGAAACTTAATCCATGCGGTTTTCACATCTTCAGGCACGACAGGATACTCCCCTCCTGCCTTGACGGGGAACCATCCTTGATCGCCTAGCGCGCTAACTTGTTCAATCGTCATCTCTTCACCGGGCTGCTCCCAAAGCATTTGCCATTCCGTAATGGCATTGACTTGCTCCTTGCTCTCCGCATCAAGCTGGGCCCCCGGAACTAGAAAGGACAAAAGCACTAATAAGATGGCGACTTTGTATATAAATCCTCGTGTTTCCCCCAGAATAGACACCGATAACCGACCTCTTTGCATTGAAATATTTTTCATAATTCGACAATGTTCAGCAAAATTTTCCTACTAACATTTTCCTCTATTCCAAAAATAATAGCAACAGTCTAAATGGGCTGTTTTGCAAAAAAAATGTCCCGATTGCCTCTCACTTCATGAAGAAGCGATCAGCATCAGGACATATTGAGTACATCAATTAGATCAATTTGCGCTTAATAGCCACCGTACGATGCATGCCATAATTCAATGCCATTATGATACAAACTATGAGCAGAACGAGCAGCATTTCGACCATAAAGGACACCGACGGCCTTGTCATGGTGTAACCGAACAGCTCAATCGGTCCGGTACCGCTCACCATTTCAATGAATATAATGGGGACAAGGGACAGGATAGAGATTGCAATGCCGCTCTGCCAGCTAAAACGGTAGAACCCGCTCCCGATCATCCAGCCAATAGCGAAATAACCAAGAAATCCGAGGAAAAACTCCACGCCGGATTGCAGCAGCGGAGGCGTAACCAGAATCTCCTGCCCTCCGAACCAATCTGTCAGCAAACGCTCCACAGGGAAACCGACAACCATCACTATTGCGCTTATAAGCGACATAAGCAAGGTGAATAGCATAGCGCCTCCTACAAAATGCTTGCGGGTTATGCCGCTGGAGACGAAGCTAGACAAGGATACCGGTGTAAGCAGAATGCCGATTACCAGAAGGTATATCTTTGGCGATATACTGGCGCCCGCCCAGATGCCCTCCCCGATGCCCAACTCTTTTGACATATTGATTGGCAACCCCAAGTGAATCCCAACAAAAATCGCAACGAATATGATCCAATACCCAATGAGCGAGGTTCGATAGCCGCTCCAAAGGTTATTAGCAACAATCAGCATAGGGTGTTTTCGTTTCGCTATCATACTCCCCCGCCTCCTTTCTTCGTCATATGCACGAACAGATCTTGCAGCGGCACAGGCCCGAGCTCCAGTCCGTCCGTACGCGCACGGTTCACACGCTCCTGGTTCAGCTCTCCATATACCGTCACAGACTTTGTCCTGCCGAGCGTCTGCTCCCCGAGCACCTGCAGTCCAACCACATATTCATCCACCCGCTCAGCCGGTCCGGTAATGGAGACGCCCCGTTGTCTCAGCGATTCCGATTCTTCGTGCAAAAGCAATCGTCCGTTATCCAGAATGAGCACCTCTTCGAACAAATTGCCCACTTCCTCGATCAGATGAGTCGAAAGAATGAAGGTGCGCGGATGCTCCATATAATCGCGCAGCACCTCGTCATAAAAGGCATACCGCGTAGGAGCGTCCATGCCTAGATACGCTTCGTCGAATATCGTAACAGGAGCCCGGCTCGCCAGGCCAAGCGTAACGCCAAGCGCCGACTTCATGCCCCTCGACAAGCTGGAGATACTCTTCTTAAGCGGAAGCTGGTACAGGTCCAGCAGATGATTCGCATATTGCTCATCCCAATTCGGCCAGCAGCTTGCTGCCAGCTTGATCGCATCCTTTACCTTGTAGCCGTCCGTCATATGGCCATTTTCTTGAATGAAGCATACCTGGCTCATAATTTCCGCATTCTCGAACGCAACCTTGCCGCCGATCAGCACTTCACCCGTTGAAGGCTGTCTAAAGGAAGCAAGAGTCGACAGCAGGCTGGTCTTGCCCGATCCGTTCCGTCCAAGCAAACCGTAGATTTTGCCGCCCTCCAGCCTGAAGGACACATTGTCCACCGCTGCGGTGCGTCCATAATGAACCCCAACGCCTCTTATATCAATGCCTAACGTCATCGTCTCTCGCCCTCCTTCCGACTTTCAATATGGTTCAAGATATCCGTGATCGGAACGCCGATCTGCCTCGCTTCCTCCACCATTCGGTCGACAACTTCCTCGAAGAAACGTTCCTTGCGCGCTTGAACCAACGTCTGCCGCGCTTCTGCACTTACGAACATGCCAATCCCTCTTTTCTTATACAAAATGCCTTCCTCCGTCAAAAGCTGAAAGCCCTTCGCAGCCGTAGCCGGATTGATCCGGTAAAAAGCCGCATATTGATTGGTCGACATCACCTGTTCCTCTTCCTTCAATGCACCGGATACAATGTCAGCCTTGATTTGATCAGCGATCTGCTGATAGATCGGACTTCGTTCATCGAACACGCCATCACCTCATCGCTTATATGGTTCATTACTTATGTAACTAACCATACAACTTCTGTTTATGTTCGTCAAGCCCAATTTGAAAAAACCGAATGATCTTGTGTACAAATATGGTTTCCCTTACCATGTGAAGAGAGAAGTAAACAAGCAAAGGAGAAGTCAGCGTGACCGAATACATCTATGTAGCAGGGGCTGTTATCCGCAATCATGACGGGGATGTGCTGTGCGCGCTTCGATCCGTGACCATGTCCATGCCGGGATTATGGGAGTTCCCCGGCGGCAAGCTGGAGCCGAACGAGTCAGCGGAAGAATGTCTGGTGCGGGAAATAGAGGAGGAGCTCGGCTGCGCCATTCAAGTAGGACGCCAGATCGCAGACGTCATATACGAGTATCCTTCTATCCGTGTGCGGCTTGTCACCTACGAGTCCAAGCTGGCAAGCGGCACACCTGTGGCGCGTGAGCATGAGCGCCTGCTATGGCTGCCGGTCAGCCGTCTGACAGAGCTGGAATGGGCTCCAGCAGATTGGCCTACAGTCGATGCCTTAAGGAGATCAGAATCACACGAATCTTAGTGGCAAGAGCATGATGATAGATATTGTAACTTCTGGAAGAGTTCTTACGTTGTAAGTGATAACAACAACAGGTTATGGCACGGATGCAACGAGCAACACCTCATTCATTCTGTTTATCAAAAGGAGGAACAAGCTCATGAAGCGAACTGCCCTATTGGCGGCTTGCCTGGCGATCGCGTTATGCCTTCCGTCATCGCTTCCATGGACAGCTTCAAGCGAGGCTCACGCGTCGCAGAAGCCGATTCGCATCGAATTGGAAGGCAAGGAGCTGCCGCTTGCGGCGCCCGCTTTTATCGAACATGGCTCTACCCTCGTACCTGTCCGGGAAATTGCCGAAGCATTGGGAGCGACGGTCACGTACGACAAGAACAATGGGGAGCGAACCATTCTGTTGACCAAAGGCGAACGGAAAGCCCTGCTTACGATCGGGTCGAAGCAGATGCTGGCGCAAGGAAGATCCATCACGCTCACTGCAGCTCCGCGTACCGTGGGCAGCATAACGTTCGTCCCGCTTCGGGCGATATCCGAAGCACTCGGAACCGTTGTGGCATGGGATGGCCTGACGCGTACAGTCCATATGGATAAGCCGCTGAAGCTCCCGGCTATCGGAACAGAAGAGAAGCTGATCGAGCTGTTGAAGTCGACTCCGACAGATGACAGCGCCATCCTCTCGCTTCCGGGATTATCAATCCAAGGCAGAGAAGAAGTCCCCGTAGATAGCTCAGCTCCGCCAGTAACGGAAGCTGCTGGAGAAGCCGGCACACCTGACACCGACTACTCTCAAACGAACATTCAAGTCAGCGGCGTAGACGAAGCCGATTGGGCCAAGACCGACGGCCGGTTCATCTATCAGATCAGCGGCTCTCGCGTGGTCATTACGGATATCGCCAACCCTGACAAACCGCGTCTAGCCAGCGTATTAACGTATGGGCCGGAAGAGCAATTCCAACCCGAGCAACTGTATGTAGACGATATGCGACTAATCGTAATCGGGCATTCGACAGACGATGGCGCAGGCACGGTTCAGCCCCAGAATGAGCAAGTCACCGTGCTGCCTGAGAGCGAAAGCATGGCACTATTGCCGCCTCCACAGATCAAGCAATCGGTGAAATCTTATATTTACGACCTTCAAAGCAACGGCCAGCCCAAGCTGAAGCGCATGCTGGAGCAGGAAGGCAGCTACCTGTCCTCCCGCAAGATCGGCGATGCTTTATACATCATCACGAATAAGTTCTATCGCAATTATTCCTTATATGCCAAGTCAAAAGGACTTCATCTGGATGCCATTACCGGACAGCAGACGGACTTCAATGAGCTGGCATCCACCTTCCGTACCCGCTATACCGATTCAGCTGTATCCGATAAGCCGCAGAGCGTATCGCTTGATGATATCCATTACTTCCCCGACATTATGAACTATTCGATGCTGCTCGTCGGGTCTATCGATCTGGGTCAGTCGGAAGGACAGCTTCAAGTATCGGCTTACTTGGGGTCTGGCGACAGAATATTTGTCTCCCAACGGCATCTCTATGTCTCTCAGATGATCCATAAGGCAAAGGGCAGCTCTTTTGAAATGATTACGAAATTCCACAAGTTCCGCCTGGATTATGGCAGCGTGCTCTATATGGGCGAAGGAAGCGTTCCCGGCTACGTCACCGACCCGTTCTCGATGAATGAGCACGAAGGCTACTTCCGTGTTGCCTTGACGAACGGCGATCTCGCATCCGACCATCCGGGAGAGTCCAGTCAAATCTACATTTTAGACGAGAAGCTCCGTATCGTAGGGAAGCTGGATGGCATAGCGCCGGGCGAGCGTATGTATTCGGTGCGCTTCATGGGCAAACGCGCCTACATGGTCACTTTCCGCAAAGTGGACCCCCTCTTTGCCATCGACCTGAGCAACCCTCAGCAGCCGAAGATTCTTGGCCAGCTCAAGATTCCGGGATACAGCGATTATTTGCATCCGTATGACGAGAATCATCTTATCGGCTTCGGCAAGGACACAACTGAAATCATGAGCCTCGGATCATTGAATGAGACGGCAGCCATAACCACGGGCATGAAGGTCGCCCTGTTCGACGTCAGCGATGTAAGCCGTCCCAAGGAGAAGTTCAAGGAAATCATCGGAGCCACCGGGACGCACTCGGAGCTGCTGGACGATTACAAAGCATTGTTATTTTCCAGAGAAAAGGGGCTATTGGCCTTCCCTGTCACGCTTTATGAGATCGAAGACAAGGACAGCACTGGGTTCGACTTTGGCCGGTTTGCCTATCAAGGCGCCTACGTGTACAGCCTCGATCTGGAGAAGGGCTTCCAACTGAGAGACCGGATTACGCATCTGTCGAATGAGGATATGCTGAAGAGCGGAATGTATGGCTATAACCATTCGAAGGCTGTCAGACGCATTATGTATGCGGGAGATTCCCTGTATACGTTGTCGGATGCTATGCTGAAAGCAAATAGCCTGAACGATCTAAAGGAACGCGGCTCGCTTCTATACCCCTAAAAGCTGCACAAGGGAGGACAGGGATAGACTGTCCTCCTTCACTATTTTTCGAATTACACGATAGTTCTGGCGAATCTGGTATACTATTGTCCGTACATAAAAGAAGTGCATCGCCCGCTTTAAATCAAGCCGCGAATAAACTCATTTAGAAACAGAAGCTACGCTAACCTGAGGAGGAATTCGACATGCCACAGCCTTATGACTTGCCCTTGGAGCAGCTTCGCGCCTATAAGCCGCTGCCGACCAGACAAGACGACTTCGACGATTTCTGGAATGCTACCCTGGAGAAGCTTGCGGAGGTCCCACTCCATTATGAACGCACCGAGCTATCCTATCCTGTCAAAGGGGTCAAAGTGTACCGCGTGCTGTATACCGGCTTCCATCATGCGACCATTGAAGGCCTGCTGGCCTTGCCTGAGGGGACCGATCCCCTGCCGGGAATCGTATCGTATCACGGCTACAATTGGTGCCAGGACAGCGACATTCATGAGACCGTCAACCTGGCGCTGAAAGGTTATGCGGTTATGAAGATGATGTGCCGCGGCCAGCACGGCCTGAGTGTCGACAACGTCGTGTCGTCGAACGGGCATGTGACGGGCTGGATGGCGAAGGGCATTCAGAACAAAAACGAATATTATTACAGAGCGGTCTATATGGATGCCGTACGCGCGATCGACGTTCTAGCCGCGATGCCGGAGGTCAATAGTGAGCGTATTGCCGTAACAGGCGGGAGTCAGGGCGGAGCCATCACCCTTGCGGCAGCTGCGTTATCCGATAAACCGCGGCTTGCGGTCGCGGACTATCCGTATCTGTCTGACTTCCAGCGGTCGATCGATCTCGCGCCGCGCGGTCCATATGGTGAGCTGAATGAATATTTCCGGCGGCATTCCGGCAACCCGGAGATCGAGACGAACGCGCTCAGAACGCTATCTTACTTCGATCTGGTCAATCTGGCTCCGCGTATTCGCTGTTATTCCTGGATGACGATCGGACTAGTCGATGACATAACACCACCGTCGACCGTATTTGCCGTCTTTAACCATCTCCAGTGCCCGAAGGATATAGCTGTATACCGATACTTCGGCCACGAGCTTATGCCCGGTTCAATTACGACCAGGCTGCAGCTGTTCATGGATCATTTGCAGCAAGCCTGACCAGCCTATCCGTATCGCCCTGTCTGCCTCAGGCTGCACAAGGCTCGTATCGGCTTCCATCGACAGAAGGGAAATGCACGCGCATTCCCCTTCTGTCGTTCTTTATTTTCCAACCATTGACAATACGCGTATTTTCCATTATTATTTTTACCATGGCAAATAATTTTTCCCTAAGGAAACAATTGGGATTGCGAGGTGAATGGAATGCCCAGAGCCGCTATTGAGCACCCGCTATTCGAGCAATTGATTGCGTTCCGAACAACCTATCCCAAGCAAACCATTCTGTACGACGGACTGCAATGGAGATATCATATAAGCGGCAAGGGAAAGCCAGCGCTGCTGCTGTTGCCTGGCGGTCTAGGAAGCGGCGAAGCGTTTTTCGCACATTTTATGGAGCTGTCGAGCCGCTATACTGTCATTGCTCCTTATTACGGCAAAGCCGAGGATATCGAAGTGCTGGCGGATGGAATCATTGCCATTATGGCGCATGAGAATATCGAATTATTTCATGTGCTAGGCCAATCCTTCGGAGGCCTTGTCGCGCAAGCGCTGCTATCAAAGGTTCCGCACCGGATCGATAGAATCATCTTGTCCCATACCACCACCGCATCTCCAGACCCCGCAGCCGTTCCCAGCCAAAAGCGAATCGTTCGTATTCGAAATCTGATACGCATCGTCAAGATGGTCCCGCGTTCCATGTTCATCACCGTATCCCGCAACAAAATTCAGAAGCACTTCCGTTCGATGCCCGCCGAAGATGTGCCCTTCTGGCAATGGTACTTCGAAGAGCTTATACGAAGCCAGACGAAGCAGGAGCTTCTTGCGATCTATCAGTGTATGCTGAATTTGGATGCGAAACCTGTCCCGTCTGCGAGCCCGGTATTCGATCAAAGCAATATGCTAATTATCGATTCTCCCGCCGACGCATCCTTCTCGGAGGAAGAACGGGATGCGGTTCGCTCGCAATTCCCGGATGCCGACTTTTTGCGGTTCAAGCATGCCGGGCATCTTAGCATGATTACGGAGAGAAAGCTGTATATGAAGGAAATCCGCAAGTTTTTAATCTCTTAAAACAAGAAGCAGCCTCCAACCCCGCTCCTATTGCGGGGTTGGAGGCTTTTTCTTTTTTGGATGCTGCCTGCTTCTATGCTTTCGATAGGAGAAGCAGCAGCTCACAAGGCTAATCGAACAGAGAAACGGCGGGCTTATCCATTCTCGCTATACACCCGGATGCTAACCAGCTCGGCATGACAAGTGCCGTTCGTCGACAGCACTGCGACTCGAAGCGCTTGAGTCTTGAGAGTGGCGCCCAGCTTCAGCTCGTTGCGGCGCTTACGGTTGCCGCGAATCTCGAAGAGCGGCTTCCATGCTCCTTCCATCAGCGCCTCGATCCGGTAATCCATCACCAGCTCCGGAATCACCTCGAAGGCTGTACGGTGATGATGCAGATTGATCAGATCCTCGTTCACGTCATCATTCCAGATCAGCTGTATCCTTCCAATCTCAACAGGCTTCTGCCACTCCAGCTGCAGCCAAGGCGCTGTGTCATTTTCCATCGAGTCGGACATCCATATGTGCGGCCCGCCATACGGCCGCAAGAAGCCGTCGACCGCTTTGGCAGGCTCGTAGACGCCCGCTGCGGCATTACTGCGGAAGCAGAACGGCCTTCTGATGAGCCGCTTCATGCTCCACTCCAGCACCGGCTGTGTCGGGTCCAGGTCTTCCAGCTCGCGCGCCGCATTCGGCGCAGGACGCTTCTCGAACGCCAGCACGCCGGAGAGCGGACGGCTCGACAGGTGCAGGCTAACCGCTTTGTTTTGCAAAATGACGATAAAAGCATTCTGCGATTGTTCCGTCTCCCATGTGAGAGGCACGCTCACCCATTGGCGCTCCCCTTGCCTCAGCTGAACCTCGGCCGATGCGCGCACGCTGCTCGGAATATAGTTGTCCGGCCTTCCGGTATCATATAACTCGAGCCGGAGCAAGGTATCCTCCTCCGCATCGACCAGCAGCTCCAGCACGCGAAGCTCGCGCTCTACCGGAAGAAGCAGTCCCGCCTCATGCTCCAGCCTGTACGTCTCTCCGCTGCTTTCCTCCAAAGCAAACCGGGTAAGTGTAGAGGAGGCGCTGATCTGAGCGGCCAGCGCCAAGTCCACATCATCGGGGATTGCTATTCCTACGATAGACGCGTCTTGACGGAGCAGCGTCTGCTGCAGCGTCGCCAAGTGCTCGTTATAGAGCTTGCGCGGTGACATGCCAAGCTTGCCGCATAAGGCCGCTGCCGTACCGGCGGCTTCTCCCATCACGGCGCATGTCGCCATGACGCGTGTCGTGCCGAAGGCAACATGCGTTGCGCTTATATTCCGTCCGGCAAACAACAGATTACCGACGTTCACAGAATACAGCGAGCGGAACGGAATGGAGTAGACACCGTCAAGATGCATGTTTTTGGAGCCGCTCTCTGTGGCGTACATACCCTGAGGGGGATGCAGATCAATCGACCAACCGCCGAATCCGATACGGTCATGGAACGGTTCTTGCGCGATAATATCATTTTGGGTCAGCACATAATCCCCCACGAAGCGGCGGAACTCCCTTTTGCCCGGAATGGCCCCCACCCACTCCAGCGTCATCGTCTCCGCGTCGAATTTGCCCGAGTTTTTGATATAATCCCAGATGCCATAGATAACCGCCCACAGCTCATCCCGAATACGCTCATTCTCATGAACGGTATCCAGCTCCCCGCCCCATTCGATCCACCAGTAATGGCAGCCAGAATCGCCGCTGCGAATAACCCGTTTTATCGGAATCGAAGTCGTCGTAATGTCCTTCGCGAAGCTCGGAGGCACGAACTTCACCGGATGGCCCGCATCCTTCGTATAGAACAGGATCGTGCTGCCCAGCGTCACATCATCTGCTTGCTCAGGCGCCCAAATCTCGTTGTATTCATGCCTCGCTTCCCGTCCAATCCGGTATTTGGCCCCTGCCAGAAAGCCAACAAGCCCGTCCCCGGTACAATCCAGATACATGTCTCCTTTGAAACGAATCTTCCGCTCCGAACCCATCATCCATCCCGTTACGGACAAAATGCGCCGTTCCTGCTCGTCTCCTTCCGCTTCCACTTCATGCACATCCGTATTGAGAAACAGCTCAATATTCGGCTCAGCCTTCACCGTCTCCAGCACAACCAGATCCCAAATATACGGATTGCCATCGGGATTCCGATACTGATTCTCCACGAACATCTCGCCCATGATCCCCGTCTCTCGGGCATACCGGTTCACCCCATGCTTGGTCGCTCCGCACACCCACACGCGCACCTCGCTGCTGGAATTGCCGCCAAGCACCGGACGGTTGTTAATGAATGCGACCGTGCTCCCGTTTCTCGCTGCAGCTACGGCTGCGCACACCCCGGCAAGCCCGCCGCCTACAACGATTACGTCCTTCTGAATCTCTTCCATCCTCATCTTGTCGTCATCCCTTCACCGCTGTATTGGAAATGCCCTGTACAATAAACCGCTGCCCCAGCAAAAACACAATAATCATCGGAATAATACCTGCCGTCGCTGCCGCCATCATGCCGTTATAGTCGACCGTATTTTCCAGTATGAAGTTTTGGAGGCCAAGCGGCACGGTGTATAAGCTGTCATCGATCAGAAACACAAGCGCATTCTCATAGTCATTCCAATGCCAAGAGAAGTCGATAATCGCCAGTGTCGCTAGCGCAGGCTTCGCCAGCGGCAGCACGAGCTGGAAGAAGATGCGGAAGTGACCCGCTCCGTCGATGAACGCCGATTCCGATATCTCATAAGGCACTGACAGGAAAAACTGGCGCATCATGAACACGCCGAAGATCGTGAATAGTCCTGGCAATATCAGCGCCAAATGTGTATTGTAGATGCCTGCCCAGTCGAACATGAGAAACTTGGGAACAAACAGCACCTGCGGCGGCACCATCATCATCGACAAATAAATCATGAACAGCGCATTGCGCCCCTTGAAGTAAATACGGGCAAACCCGTATGCGGCGAAAGCCGACAGGAATGTGGCGCCCGCTGTACTGATGATGGATACCTTCAAGGAATTCAGATAATAGTGAACAAAGCTGTTTTCCCCGGTCCACACTTTGACATGATGATCCCATTTGAAGTCTGCGGGAATCCATTTGATCGGATATTGGAATACCTCTGACGGCGTCTTGAATGAGGTGCTGATCATCCATATGAACGGCACAACCATCAGGATGCCGAAGAACAGCATCACCAGCGTGGCAGCCGATTGGAACAATCCCTTCCTGACTGCCGGATTGCTTCTCTTGCGTGTCGGCTCAGAAGAAGGAGGCTGCTGGCCAGCCTTCGTGGCGTTTGCGATTGTTTTCATCGAGTCGTCCTCCTTCTAGTAGTGAACCCAGCGCTTCTGTCCCCACCACTGGATCAGCGTAATGATTAGAATCAGCGCGAACAACGCCCAAGAGATGGTGGCGGCGTAGCCCATATCGTAGTAACGGAATGCATTCTGGTAGACGAACAGTGACAGAATCGTCGTGCTGTTGCCTGGTCCGCCTTGCGTGATGGCCTGAATGATGCCGAACGTCTTAATGGTCATGATGAGTCCCGTAATAAGGAGCAGGAATGTCGTCGGGCTGACAAGCGGCCAGATGATGCTGCGGACAACCTGCCAGCGCCTCGCCCCATCCATGCGCGCCGCCTCCAGCAGCTCGCTCGAAATCTCCTGCAGCGCTGCCAGATAGATGATCATGTTATAGCCAAGCATGAACCAGATCCAAATGATATCGATGGCAAGCATCGACGTTTCCGTCGTCGACAGCCAGCCCGGCGGATTGCTGATGCCGATCGCACGCAAGAAGCCGTTGATCGGGCCCTGCTGCGGCTGGAACAGCAGCATCCATACAAAGGCGATGGCAACGCCGCTTGTAATGTATGGCATGAAGTAGAGCGCTCGCAGCAGCTTTTTCATATAGACGGAGCCGTTCAGCACCACGGCAACCAGAAACGCAAGACCGATCGATACGGGTACCGACAGCAGGAAGATCACTGTATTTTTGAGCGACAGATAGAATAGCTCATCCTGAAACAGCCGCTTGATATTGTCAATGCCGACGAAGCTGACCTCCGGATTCATGAACTTGTAATCGGTGAACATCAGATAGAACGAATAGATTGCCGGTACTACAAAGAACAACAGCACGCCCAGCATATTCGGCCCGATAAACAAATAGCCGAGCATGGATTGGCGTCGCATCCAATTGTTCGTTTTCATATACGTCTCCCCCTTGGCAAGCTAGCTAACTTTGGCTGAACCTATCTTACCAAGGAGGAGAAGGGCTTTATAAGGAACATTTCCACCGCATTCGTATCACAAAATGACGTAATTCCCGCCCTCCAACCCACCTGCCGTTATCATAGAATTGTTCTATGTTTGTGTCACATCCGGCAGCGCTTACTCCCCTGAAAACATAAAAAACGCAGGGACATTCGTCAGCCACGAATGTCCCTGCGCCCTTTCCTGCAGGCTAGCTATTCTGCTATGCTCCCCTAGCTCTCGTTACCCGGTTACTGCACATATATGCTTGCGCGACTCTCTTACAGCTGCCGCTGCAACGCATCATACTCCTGCTCCAGAATAGAATACAAATGCGAGTCATGCCATTTGCCTTTGTGGAACATATGCTCACGCATATGTCCTTCATAGGTCATGCCGAGCTTGCGCATCACCGTTGCGGAGCCGATATTGCCCGGCCGGCAGGTTGCATAGACCCGATGAAGGCCAAGCTCCCGGAAGCCGTACCGCAACAGGGCGCCAGCCGCCTCAGTCGCATATCCTTTGCCCCAATACGGCCTGTTGAAGCAGTAGCCAATCTCTCCCTGCGAGGCCGGCAAGACGTATAGTCCCGTGCCGCCGATTAGCTTCCCGCTATCCTTGAGCTCAACTGCAAGCTCATACCCTTCTCTCGGCTTCTGTGCCTGCAAGCGGAGCATATGAACAATAAAGTCCCTCGTATCCGCCTCCGAGTTCGGACCCCATATCATATGGGTCGTCACAACAGGATCTGCTGCATATTCATGCACCGCGTCCTGATCCTCATGAGTAAACTCCCGAATAATCAATCTTTCCGTCTCCAGCTGCATGTCACGCCGCCTCCTTTATTGTGCTTAACTCCATACCGCGTGCTGTGGCCCTGCGATGAGTAGGTTGTATCCGCTACAGCTCTGCTGCTTGTTCCCTCCCATCAATCCAAAACCGCTTCAACACTTCCCCCTTGTCCGTCGTAAATAAGGATTCCAGCACACCGCCAGCCCGGCGAATCGTCCGCTCCGATGCTTCGTTGTCATGATCGCATACCAGCAGCACACGCTCAATTCCCATCCCTTTGACTACCTTCAATGCCTCAGCTAGCTGTACCGACGCATACCCTCTGCCGCGGCGCGAAGGGCGAATGCCGTAGCCAATATGTCCGCCGCTCTCTAGCAGCTTCTGATTAAGCCGATGACGGATGTTGACCGCTCCAACGATCTCTTCCTCTTCATTTATTAGCCAATAAGTCGAATGCGGTACAAAACCATCATCCGTCAATTTCTCTTCGCTGTCCGCAGCATACAAGAATGCTACATAAGCTTCAAAATCTTGCGGATCGCCTTCCACAACCCAAGGCACGATTGCTTCGACGCCTTCCGTCAGCCAATCCTCATAAAAATCCATATACGCTTCACGGTAAGCCAGCGACGGCTTCACCAGCCTTACATTCCCCATGCGGCAACCCTCCTTGATATTCCGAATCAAGATATTGGAAACTATTATATCGGTGCATCTTCAACGATGCAAATAAAAAAAGATCGTCCTTGGGACTCCTTCCAGAGCTCCATGGACGATCTTTGGTGACGATATACGATTTCCCGAAACCTACCTTACTTCTGTTGCTTCAAATAATCGTTATGACGCTGCGCCATACGAGCCAACGTCTCATCGGCAGTCTGGTTGCCGAGGAAATATTTCTCGTACTCCTGCGAACGAAGGTCCATCACTTCCTGCGGAACGCTGCGCACGAAGGTAGACGTCGTATCCTCATATAACACATAACGCAAGGAATCTACGTCATACGTATCCGCTTTGTCGCCGAGCAAGCTCGTTAAGGCTGTCTCCTGATCGACATCCTTCGATGCCGGCAAGCGGCCGCCTGCAGCCATCGGTGCCATGCCTCCGTCAGCGTACCACTTCAGAAACGCCCAAGCTGCATCCTGATTTTTCGACTTGGCATTGATCGAGATGAAGTCGCCGAGACCGCCGCGAGTGACGAAGTCTGCCGCCGCATCGGACAGACGCGGCACCGGTGCGAAAGCGATCTTGAAGTCACGCGGAAAGTCTGTTGTATTGTTCGAGCTGCGGATGAGCCATTCACCAATATTCAGCATCGCCGCTTCGCCGCCGAGGAATACATTCTCCACCGGCATCTTCGACGTCAGCTGCTCGCCAAGAAGCGGAGTCGACTTGTCTTCGCGCATCATGCCGTTCATCGTCTCCAGCCATTGCTTCACAGCTGGATGCTCCAGATTGGAGCTGCCGTCTTCCTTCGTATATCTGGCCTTTACCAACGCGGAATCGACCGGATCGATCAGCGGCTCAGTATGCTGGACAAGCCCGTAATTAAAGTCCGCCTTCAGCGTCTTCGCATATGCTCGCATCTCGTTCCAGGTCCAATCCTTCGGCACCGGAAGTCCCGCCTTATCGAGCGCATCCTTGTTCAGCGCAACGAAAAACACGTTTTTCTTCGTCGGGATGCCGTAGTACTTGTCATTCACCTTCCAGGCTGCGGCATCGGCCCCCATCTTCTCATCAATGTTGTAGTCGCTGAATCCGCTAAGATCAAGCGCGACATTGGATGCGATTCGCTTCTCCACCTGAGTTAGCGAATAGTTGACGTACAAATCGACATCCTGGCCTGTCAAAAGCGCCGTGTCCAGCTTCAGATTGCCGTCATCGTCATTTACGAACCGCACGTATTCCACCTGGATGTTCGGATTGTCCTTATTCCACGCATCCACCACAGCCTGCGGGCCAGACTCCGGCGGCACGCCTCCCCACATCTTCAGCTTGACAGGCTTGGCGTCGCCGCCTGCAGGCGCGCTCTCCTGCGGCGTGCTTCCTTCATTAGCCGGTGCTGTGTTGCCCCCTTTATTGCCCGCACAGCCTGCCAATAGGCTGAGCACGACCACTAGCATGACCGATACTGTAAGCCACTTCCTATTCTTCATTCGGTTAGCCCCCTTGCAAGTAATAGCAGTGTCCTGCATGAACAGAATAGCAAGCCGCGGGCCATCGTCATAAGTAACAATTCTGTTTTCTTCATGGAACATAATCACTGAATTAAGCGCTTTCTTTTTATCGCATAGCGTTTTTTTGTTCTATTGCGCCGCTTCGGCATGACGATACTGGCTTGGGGTCACGCCCGTGTCCCGCTTGAAAATTTTAATAAAGTAATTATCGTTCGCAAACCCAACCCGAAGCCCGATCTCATGAACAGGCAGCTCCGTCTCCTTGAGCAGCCGCTTCGCGTGCCCAATTCGCACCTCGTGGACATAATGAATAAGGTTACGTCCCGTCTTTTTCTTGAACAGGGCGCTTACGTAATTTTCACCCATCATGACATACTGTGATAATGACTTGACAGTAATATCCTGTGCATAGTTTTGTTCGATATAACCGAGTATTTTGTTCACCTCAGGGTGCGCGGTCTGCGGCAGCGACCTGTTATCCGGCTGCATCGACGAAGCAGCGGTTATACCCTTCAGTTGCTCCCTCGAAGACATCAGCTCCTTGTTCATCTTCGTGAGCGTATCCCGCAAATCATTGACGCTCATCGACAGCTTAAGTATATAATTGGATGCCCCATATTCCATCGCCTGCCGGATATATTCAAACTCCCCCATGCATGTCAGCATAATGAACTTGCTGCGCATTCCCGCTTCCTTCGCTTCCTTCAACAGTTGGATCCCATCCATCCGCGGCATGACAATATCGGTCAGCACCAGGTCTGGCGCATCCGCCTTCATCTTCTCCAAAGCCTCGATCCCGTCCCCCGCTTCCCCGCTCAGCGTAAAACCAAGCTCTTCCCAGCGGATCAGCTCCTTCACCGATTCCCGCACAAAAAACTCATCCTCTACCAGCAGCACCTTCCACATATGCGGCCCTCCTTCTGCTAGGCTTTAAGATTGTTGGCTTCAACCTGCAACAACGAATCATCACCAACCTTGAACGGCTTGGAGAGAAGATAAGGAATGGTCATGCGGATCAGCGTCCCCTGCTCCAGCTCCACCGTCTCCAGCGCGCCCTCATCCTTGTAGAGCAAGCGCAGCCTCTCCCTGACATTGGTCAATCCGATACCGGGCCTGGTCCGGTGGCGCTTGCTGCTCAGCGACTGCTGAATGCCGATGCCGTTGTCCTCCACTTCCAGTTCCAGCGCATGCCGATCAGGCAGCATCCGAATCCGTATCCAGATTCGTCCGCCCTCCGGCAGCGCTGATACGCCATGCTGTATCGCATTTTCCACGAGGGGCTGCAAGCTGAGCTTGGGTACCAGCGCATAATGCAGGCTCTCGTCGTATTCGTAACGGACATCGAATCGATAATTATGGCGTACCTGCTGGATATAGACAAAAGCTTCAATCAGCTCAAGCTCGTTTTTCAAATGAATCAAGTCCACTTCCGCATTCAAGCTCGTCTCCAGCAGCTTGCCGAGTGAAACACACATATCGGCGATATCCTCTTGCTCATGGCGAAGCGCAATCCACTTCATCGTATTCAGCGTATTCAGCAGGAAGTGCGGATTCATCTGCGCAAGCAGCATCTGGAACCGGACGGCGTCCTTCTGCCTTTGCTCTGATCTCAGCTCCCCGATCATCCGGTCCATATCGCCAAGCATCCCGTTGAAGGTACGCGTCAGATCAAGCACCTCGCCGGCATATTTCCGTTCCGGCAGGCGGATCTTGAAGTTTTTGGCGACAGCATCCTTCATCTTATGCTGGAGATGGGTTAGCGGACGGACGAAAGCATGGGTAATGAGAAAGGTCATCGCGATAAAGGCGGCCGTCAGCAGAAAAAACGTCATAAAATATTTATTCTTCAACGCGTCTAGCTCACCGAACAGCAACGATAACGGTATTCGGTTAATCATGTACCAGTCCACCGATTCCATATAGCTGTAGTTGATCAGGCTGTCCGTATCCGCATCGATGAAGTAACCGTCATCCCGCTGTCCCGTAATACGTTCCATAACCGAATCAGGGAGCATCGCATCACGGACGGAACGGGCTACTGTCTCGCCTTCTTGTGTCAGAATGAAATAGTCCTGATCCATGCCTGATCCCGACACGGTGGATTGGAACCAATAGGAGTAGTCGATGCTCACCCGAGCTTTGCCGTAGGGCATCCCATCCCTTTCACGCAGAATCGCATACAGCGACAGCAGATAGGGACTAGTCGAAACATCGCGAAACACATAGTTTTCTTCATTTGGCACCCAGCGGTACGGCACCGCATCCTGCTCCGCTTGTTCGAACCAGGGATTGTTGTCTAATTCCTCATAATCCAGTGCTTTCTTGGGCTGATACGACGTATAGACATGTCCGTGAAGATCCAGCAGCGAGAAGTAGACGGACGGATTATAGAGGAAAAAGCTGTTATTCAAATTTTTGAACTTCTCTTCTACCAAATCTTTATTGTCCAGGACATCCCTGGATTCGGGACGCTTCAGTACATCCTTAACCGTAGAGTCCTGCTCCAGGAAGATCAGGGTCTTGAATGCTATGCTCATCTGGTCCAGAAGCTGGCTATGCAGGTTCTCAAGCTGATCGTGGCTCTGGTCACTAATCTTCTCCTGCACCAAATCCTCAATGCGATGGTAATTGTAAAAGTTCAGCAAGCCGAAAGGCAGCAAAATGAGCAGCACAAACGTGACGAAGATTCGATGCTTCAGCTTGGTAGGCAGCAGCCATCTTCCCCAACCTCTCATGTTCGAAAGCCCCTTTGAGTCGTATTCGTAATTGGCTCCTTCATTATAGCACCCTCCGGGCCAAGTTCGGCTGCCTCCCGATAAATGCATCAATTTGTTGCCTGCCAGCCTCATTCCGATCATCTGATGTGTAGATTTGTTCTATGGCCGTTGGACCCGCAGAGCGGATTTCCCCTAAGATACCGACGTTTACCGCTGCTTCGAACATGAGCCTGCGCCTGGGCCTACCGCTGTTTATGGTTTATTTGCAGCTTTAAAGGTCTGGCAAAGCCATATCGGGAACATACTCCCACATATCCGAAAAGCTTGCAGAAAAACAAAAACCTCCAGTTCCCTCTTCTTCGAGAGTCTGGAGGTTTTCCGTTAACCTGGAATCGTGATAAAGTTCGCTGGATCAGCATTAATATCTTCTATTAGCGATTGAATGGCATCCCACGCTTGCTCAAAAGGGATGCTTCTATTTCTCACAGATGTAAATTGTTTGTCTACTTCTTGGGCAAAAAGAGATGCTTTCATGGGATCAAGAATTTCACCGCCCCTATTTGCCGGCGCTTCCGGCATTGTTGCCGATACATCCGGCATTATTGCTGAAGCATCCGGCATTAACACATCCAATGAGATATTGCCGAGCTCCACCTTGCTCAGATGCGTAGGGAATCCAACAAACTCTTGCCAATAAAAACTTTTCGTCGGACTAATATTGGTTAGATCAGGAACTGCTTTTTCACTAAGTAAGTATTCGATTAGTTCCCATGCCTGCTCTTTCTTGTCGCTGTTTTCGCTTAGCGCAATATTAGTGGTTCTAATATAAGGGTTGTAGAATGAAGGTTGAAGCGAGTGTGGAATGGACGCCAATACCCAACTCGAAGCAGTTGCAGGGTCAGCCAACAAAGTATGAATATTAGAGGCCTTACCTATGAAGAAAGCAAGCTGGCTCCAGTTTCTAGCGCTCGAATCACCTTGACGTAATATGCCGTTTGACACATCGTCAACCATCTCTTTCGCTATGGTTTTCAACTCCGGACTCCAACTGATACGGCCTTTTTCACCCCGAGTGCTTATGCCATTCAATTCAGCTATTTCCGTCAGCAATTTGTTCCAATTTGTGGTTCCTTCTATTTCATAGCCTGTCAGGGTGGAATCAGCCGTTTTCAGTTGTTGCGTCAACTCCCTCAATTCTTCCCAAGTCAAATTCCAATCATCAAGTTGAATTTGACTTTCTTCCAACAATTTTTTATTAATTAAAAGCACTATGCGGTCAAAAGTAGGAGAAATATAATACACAGGATGATTTGGCGATATCATCTCGCTTTGAATCTCATTCAACTGAAGCTCATTTTTTTTGAATATATGTATTTAGGTTAGCAAGCTGAATTTCTTTCCAATACAATTCGGGATTAAAATTAAAGTACAGATCCGCATCATGCTCCTGCATTAGCTCTGTAATACGCGCATTATAATCCTTTACGGTGTTTCCCTCTTTATTCATCAGCTCAATAATGCCTACAGTCTCATAGCTGATATGCGGAAACTCCGTTTTTAATATCGTTTCAAATTTTTCAAATTCATTTTTATATGGAGTTAACACTTTGATGGTGACTGGTTCCTCATCTTTCTTTTTTTCTGCGATTGAGCATCCGCTGATCAGACTAGTAACAAGAAGCATAATAAAAATACAACACCATATCCTCTTCATTAATCCACCCCGCTTAATCCATTATGACTCATAGATAAATAAGCAAAAATTGATATATTATATTAAATAATACTAATCATCGCTTTGTCTTATGTCAATGAGTCACGACGGTGAGACAGTGCTATTATCGACGCCAACGGAGCCGATAATAGTACATTAGCAGAACCTAAAAGCATGAAAAGAAATGTTCCTGCAGTCTTTCAGATTATGATTCTGGTAATTGATAAAGGGTATGATCGCAGAAGAAGGACCTCATGAGGAATTACTCCAATCAAACGGAATATACTCGGAAATGTTCAAGCTGCAAGGTGGGCGTACATCAGTTAACTAAATAAGTGAGACATTTCAAATGGCATATGCCACAAAATGTCTCACTCACCTGCAAGTTATTCTATTCTACATTAGTTCAGAACCGGACTCTTCGGCTGATAAAACGTACATGTCCAACGAAGATTCAGCAGTGAGAAATAGACGGACGGATTGTAGCGGATAACGCTGCTATTAAGAAATGCATCGGTTTTCTTTAAGCTCCCTCGTCAGTCGCCAAATCCGTTCCCTCCGCAGGTGTATCCGGTTGCGTCGACCCTTCAGCCGGCATATCCGTCTCTGTCGCTTGTTCAGTCGGCTTGCTTCCGTCAGCGGAAGCCTCCGTCTTGGCCAGAAGGGCCTCGCCTTTCGCTTGTAGTGCTGACAATGCTTCCTCTACGCTTTTGCTCCCATCCTGAACAGCTTGGAACTCTTCCTGCTTGGCCCAATAAAACTCATTGTGGAAGGAATCGGGCAGCCTGTTCTCCACTGCTCCTTTTCTATTGAACGATGGTTTTAGCTTATAGAAGGCCTCGAAGTGATGCCCCGCATCATCGCGGATATATTTGGTATGAATCGGAAGCCCTCTGGTATAGCCCAGCTTGGATTTCAACCTAGTATGCTCTTCATCAGCCACAAAAGAAATCAGCTTCCACGCCGCCTCCGCGTTCGTGGAATCTTTCATAATCGCAAATATTTCCGATAAAAAAACGCCAGTCGTACTGTCCCGATTTTGCTCGCCAACCGGCACGGTAACCATATTCCAATCCTTGATCAAATCATCGCTATCCCCCCCAAGCTTGCTCACTTCCTCCAATTCCCGGAGCAAATGGCTTTGATCAATGAGCATGGCAACACGGTTGGACAAAAACGGATTTTGCTTCAAGTAACTTTGGTAGGTCATAGACATTGGTTCGCGCTGCTGATCCTGATGATAGAACGCTTCCGAACTAGTCAACTTCTTCGCCAACTCCACGGCCTCTTGCCAGGCAGGAGTGTTGACCGTGATCTGTCTCGTGGCTTCATTGACGTACTTCAAGCCTTCACTGCCCTCAATCATATCCGAGATTTCATTTAACTGACCGGAGTAACCCAGCTTAATTCCGTATATTCGATCCATTGGCTCTCCGTCAGCAGGGAAACGCTCTGCCAACTGGATAACCTCGCTCCATGTCATTTGATCAGTCGGATAAGGAATGTTATGAGCATCGAATAGTCCTTTGTTATAATAGAGCACCCGCCCACTAAATGACGACGGCATACCATATAGCTGGCCTTCTCCCATCTCCTTCATCATATCGATAATGCCAGGCACCATTTCATCCGTATTGATCTTATCCTGGGCTATGTACGTATCCAAGCTTAGAAGCTCGCCTTTCTCCGTTAATGTCTCCAGGTCATACAGATCGATCAACAGCAAATCTGGCTTTTCTTTTTCAATAAGCTCTTGCTTGGCTTTAACCGGATCCGCTTCGTTGCCGTTGTATATCCGCTGCAGTGAAACTACCTCGAACTCGATCTCTGGATATAACGTGCTGAACAGCATCCCGTAGTTCCGATAGAATTCTTCTTCGGAGTAGTATACAACCTTCAATGTGACGGGATCATTCGTCTCCTGCTCCTTGCCTCCTAAGCTGCATCCGGCAAACATAACGCAAGTAACTAGCAATAAGGATAACTTCCCAAACCAATATTTCACTTTATTAACCCCTCTCTTCAAACCAATTATCTAAATTCTCTAATTAACCAATTATTATTTTACTTATATCAAATAGTTGATATATTTTTTACCATATTTATCTCAAAAAAATGAGACATTCCTCATGACTTTTTGCCATTGAAACGTCTCATTCGTTAGTTAGTTAGCAGTCTATTCTACAATAACAGTATCTACAGAACCGGACTCTCCGGCTGCTTCTTGCATTTGCTTCATTTGTTCCGCGTTGCGCTCTTCCCATAGCTTGTTGACTTCTTCATCCGTCATCGACTCCTGGGCAAGCAGTTCTTCACCCTTCGTCTGCAAGGAAGCGAGCGCGTCATCTACGGACTTGTTGCCATCCTGGATCGCTTTGAATTCCTCTTCCATATAAGAGTAGTACATCATGCTAAATTGCTTAGGAAGCTTCTCGAATTCTTTGTAGTCCATAGTCGGCTTCGAAGGCTTCAACTTGTAGAACGCCGCAAAGTTATGTCCTTCATCATCCTTGATATACTTCGTGTGGATGGAGAAGCCGTTATTATAAGTCAGCTTCGACTTCACGCGAGCATGCTCTTCACTGGAGATGTACGAGATAAACTTCCATGCTGCATCCGCATTTGGCGAATCCTTGGAAATCGCAAAGATGTTGTTATACCATGTGCTTGTGCTATGATCAGGCATTTGCGAGCTGACCGGGATCGTCACGATATCCCAATCCTTCACGATTTTGCCTTCTTCCTTGCTGTAATACTCAGCAGCTTCCTTCAAATCGCGGATATAATAACTTCCATCGATTGTCATCGCTACGCGATTGCTTGTGAACGGATTGCGCAGCAAGTAATCGTTGTAGCTGCCCGAGAAGCCCATATTATCTTGCGCTTCAAAGTATAGCGCTTCGGATTTAATAGCGTCATAAGCTGTTTGTACCGCATTTTTCCAACCAGCCGTATTAATCGTCATTGTCTTCGTTGCCGGGTTGACATAATTTAGACCTTCGGATTGAGCCATCGTTTGCGCCAGCTCGCTCAGGTTGCCGCTGTAGCCGGCCTTCAGGCCATAGATGCGGTCCTCTTTCTCTCCATCGGTCGGGAACTGTCTAGCCAATTGAATGACTTCGTTCCACGTCATATTGTCTGTCGGATATGGAATATTGAATTTGTCGAACAAACCTTTATTATAGAACAGCACTTGGCTGCTGAAGCCGGAAGGCAGACCGTACAGCTGGCCGCCGCCCAGTTCCTTCATATAGTCGATCATGCCGGGCACAAGGCCGGCTGTGTCGAACTTATCCTTCGTGATAAAAGCTTCCAGGTCGGTGAACTTGCCGTCCTGTGACATCTTCTCGTACTCTGCAATATCGAGCATTAGAATATCTGGTTTTTCCTTATCAATGAGTTCCTGTCTAGCCTTCTCGTAGTCGACCTCTTCGCCATTCTCACCCGAATTGCCGCGATAGATGCTCTGTGTCGTTACTACAGAAATCTCAATTTCCGGATATAACGTGCTGAACAGCATGCCGTACTCCTGGAAGAAGCTACCCTCATCGTAATACATCACCTTGAGCGCTTGCGGCGTATTCGAGCTCTCCTCTTTGCCGCCAAAGCTGCAGCCTGCCAGAAGCGTCGTTACTAGCAAGACGGAAGCTGCTTTTTTGAACCAATTTTTCATTTCCTTTTCCTCTCCCCGCTTTTTTTCTACTCCCTCGAAATCCAATATGTACCATAGACTATACGTTTTTACGAACAGAAAAGTTGCATGTAACATCGTTTTTCCATACTTTTTTTGATAAAAAACCGATCTTCCTTGCCCTTCTAGCCTACAGGTCCCCGTCTCCTCTTAACTATAATCGGAATTCCTGTTTTAGTTGTAAACATCTTGTAAATATGTTGTGAATATTTTCTTAAACTTTCTTAAGAAGTGCCCCCCCGCCGCATAAAAAAAAGAGCCGGTTACTTGAACCAGCCCTTCTCCTTGAATCTCGTAATCGCTTCGATCCGATTGCTCACGCCCAGCTTATCCAGAATGACAGAGATGTAATTGCGTACCGTCCCTGTCGTCAGGAAAAGCTCATTTGCGATTTCCCTCGTGTTTTTGCCGTCGGCCACCAGCTCGAGCACTTCCTTCTCCCGCTCCGTAAGCGGATTATCGGAGCCGCCGCCATAAGCTTCGTCCATCAGCTCGGAGGCGTATACCTTCCGGCCGGACATAACGCTTCGAATGGAGCTGGCCAGCTCCTCGCTGGGACTGTCCTTGAGCAGATAGCCGCTGACGCCGGCCTTGATCGCTCGCTCGAAATAACCCGCCCGGGCGAAGGTTGTCAAAATGATAACCTTGCACGCGCCTCGCATCTCTTCCGCCGCTTCCAATCCGCTCTTAAGCGGCATCTCGATATCCATGATGCAGATATCCGGCTTATGCTGCTTGACCAAAGCGATCGCTTCTTCGCCATTCGATGCCCGGCCTACCACCTTCATGTCGTCTTCCAGATCCAGAAGCGAGGCCAGCGCGCCGAGCAGCATGCGTTGATCCTCCGCTATGACGATTGTAATCATTCGCTAGTCTCCTCCTTCGTGGGGCGCTTCACGACATGCGGCACCGTAATATTCAGCTCGGTTCCTCTGTCAGATCTGATGCTCAGACTCCCGTTCACGAACTCCAGTCTCTCCTTCATCCCGCGAAGCCCGTTGCCTCGATAATACCCGGGCCTTACGGACATGCCTACGCCGTCATCCGATACGGTGATCGAGAAGTCAGTCGGGGTTGAGGTGAAGGTGACCGTGCAATGCTTGGCTTTGCTATGCTTTACGACATTCGTGACCGCTTCCTTCAGAGACATGCAAAGCACGTTTTCGGTCAACAGGTTCGTATCGTTCAGCCGATAGTCTCCTACGACGTGAAGCTCGATATCTGCGGCTCCTAATATTTGCGTAACGCGATGCAGCTCCTCGTCCAGTCTGGCCCCCCTCATCTGGGTGACCATCTCACGCACTTCCTTGAGGGCAGTGCGGGCGGTTTGCTGCACGTCGCGTATCTCGGCTTGGGCGCGAAGCGGATTTTTATGAATCAGCTTGCCCGCCAGATCGCTTTTCAGTCCGATGAGGGACAGCTTCTGACCAAGCGTGTCATGCAGGTCTCTCGCGATGCGTTGGCGCTCCTCTTGCTTCACAAGCTCCGCTATCCGCTTGTTGGCGTCTTCCAGTTGGCCTTCCAGCTGCCCTTGCTTCTTCTGGTTATACGTATTGAACGGAAGCAGAATAACGACAATCAGACTGATTAGAATAAAGGGAAACTGCGTGAAGAATAGCTGGTTCTGCGTCGCAAAGCCGTAGTTCACCGTAATGAAGGTACTTGCCAAATGGATGGCGTATAAGGTGAAGAACCCTGCCCGGTTTTGAATATTGCCGATAAAAAAAGCAAGAAAAATTGAGAAATACACATAGCTGAACAGTAGCGTCATCGCAATCGATATGAGAATCTGCACACTCGTCCAGAAATAGACAAGCCATCCTTTGGAGACAAAGGACAGCCGGTAGCATACAAAGAACAAAATGATCATGACAATGCCGGAGATGACCTCCGGCGTTGACGACGAACGGAATATAAAGTAAAACGGCAAGATGCAGAAGACGACCCAAACGTACGGGCTCAGCCCTGTATTGCGGTGAAAAATTTGATACCACTTGTTCATCAGCAACCATCCTCTGCCTTACGACTCATGCCGCCTGTGTTTGCGTTTATTGTAGCATACTCCGCATCAGCTTGCCTTGCGGGGATTGCCCGAGGCCGTTATGCGGCTGGCAGATGACGGACGACGCAGACGATCCTTAACCGCACGGAAGCTGACGAACCGCTTGCCCTCTTCATCCCACAGTCTGAAATTGAGCGACTCCAGGCTTTGGCGGATCGTAATCGTAGTTGCCTTATGCAGCGGCGGCACCGCATCATGTGCGGTCTCCAGATAGTAGTTAGGTACCTTCGGGCTTAGATGATGAACATGATGGAAGCCGATATTGCCAGTCAGCCATTGGAACAGCTTCGGAAGCTTGTAGTACGAGCTTCCATCTACAGCCGCCTTCACATAGCTCCATTCTTCCTCATGCTCGAAGTACGAATCCTCGAACTGATGCTGCACGTAGAACAGCCATACGCCAAGCACACCAGACAGATAGAAGATAGGCCCTTGCACCAGCAGGAATGCCTGCCAGCCAATCGCCCAGCACATAAGCGCATACACGGCAACGATGAGCACGTTCATCAGATACGTATTCATCCGTTCCTTGCGGCGGGCACCCTTGCGGTTAAAGCGGTATTGAAACAAGAATACATAGATAGGTCCGATACCAAACATAATGATCGGATTTCGGTAAATCCGGTAAGCGAGCTTCTGCTTCCAAGATGATGCAGCATACTCCTCTACCGTTAAGATCCACAAGTCACCTACACCGCGCTTGTCGAGATTGCTGCTTGTCGCGTGGTGAATGGCGTGTGAGTTTTTCCACTGCTGGTAAGGGACCAGCGTCAGTATTCCGGTTATGATTCCCATAATATCGTTAGCACGCTTGCTCTTGAAGAACGAGCCGTGACAGCAGTCATGAAATATAATAAAAGCTCTAATAACGAAAAAGGATGTGGCTATGCCAAATGCCAGCGTCAGCCAATAGGATATCGACAAGCTCCAGTAAGCGGCATACCATAGGACAACGAGCGGGAGCAGCGTATTGAACAATTGCCTTATGCTTACGTTAAGTTCGGAACGTTCGTAAGGGGCTACGCTTTTTTTCAATTGCATTTGTTTGGGATCAGACATGCTGACGTCCTCCTCGAATTTCCATAGAGCGGGAGGTACTACCCTTCTCCGGCTCTTGCTTACTCCATTGTAGAGTAAAGACCGTACCTGCTCCTAGTCATAAACGTCAAGTCGCCTATATGACAAATGTCATATAGGCGATCTCCGCATCATGTATGGATACAATAGAATGAGGCCAGCTATGTACAAAAATACCGCAACGAATGCAGGAAGCAGATGCATAAAATCCATATAGCCAATGCCGTAATGAACGGATAGTCCGGCATAAAATCCCGGCGCTCCTCCAATCAATAGCGTCCACCATATCCAGCGTTTGCCTTCGCCGATCCCCCAGAGGGCAATAATAAGAATCGCAATGGCATCGCATAGCAGCGCTCCCCCGAAGCCTGCCCGGTCATGAGCGATCAGGGAGACCAGCTTCGGATTGACGGCATTCAATTGGTCTGGCGTAGTGCCGAGAAAGGCCAGATCCGCCTTCACGAATACATCCGTTACGCCAACACCGGCAATCGCAAGGCCGCCAGCCGCAAGCGCAAAACCTAATGCAACAAAACACAGCTGCCCCCACATGGCCAGCCTCCACGCCCGGTCATTGCGCAGATTGACTGGTTTGCGGCTTGGCCTGTCGGCATGGCCTCTGAGGGAAAAGATGAACATGGGCAGGAGAACGGCAGCCGCGAGCGCATGGAGCGGATCGAAGTAACCGTAGCCCAGATAAAGAAAGAAGCTGGAGAAGCCGACTGCACAGGACGATACGATCGCCGTTCGCGCCCAGTGCTGTCCGTATCGCAAGCCGTATCTGGCAAGCTGATAATACAAAATGCCAATCGAGATCATCGTACCGGCTAGTGTAATCCGGTCATGCGACATGAAGTGAAGCAAATGATGGTTCACATGGTGGATCTCTTGGGTGGACATTCCAAGGAACCCGGTATCGTAGGAGAGCAGCACATCCGTCGCCCCGATCCACCAAGCCAATAGTCCGCCTATGATCATGCCGATGCCAAGCAGGCACATCCATCCCCAATTGCGCCAGAAGGGAATCGGCTCGGGCGGCGGCTCCTTGCGAACCGTCTCATAGATGATCGCCTCGTTAATCCGCTTGGGCAAGCCGGGGCCGGAATGGATAAGCCCGCTATGCAGCATGATGAGATCAGCTCCCGCTTCAAGCAGCCGCAGCGCGTCAAGCGGCTCATGGACGCCTCCGCCCGCCTTAATGATGAAGTCTTCTCCCATTCGCTCGCGAAGCATCGCCGCCTTGCCAAGCGATGCATCCAACCCTGCCTTGCCCACGACAGCCTGCCTGATCGGCATGCCGTTCTGCATTCCTTCGACAGCTGGTTGGCCAATCTCTGACTGGTTGTCCTCAACCATGAGGATATGCTCCAGCCAAGCCTCGCCAATGACAGCGCCATGCCAGCGGGCTTCCTTCGTGCAATCCAATAATTCCAGCAGCCGTTCATCGGGCAGCGATAGAGGCACATACAGAAACCATGGAAGGCCAGTAACGGCACACCGAAGCCTGGACAGGCTCTCTCCGATGTTCATCACTTGATCCCATGACTGATTCCCCGAAGCCACATCCATATAAAACCCGGCCGCTCCCGCCTCGGCTAGCGCTTCCATCATCCTGCCTAGCTGCATCAGCGCTTCATCGGGCGAGGCGTCAGGCATCGGCGCCAGCCGCACGAACTGAGGCAGCTTATGGTCTCTCCGACTCACTCTCTCGGCAAAGGCAGCAAGCCCGTCATTCTCGAAGTAGTCGGGATAACAAATCGTCTCGCTCACAAGATCGTTCCGTATCGGCTCGTCACCCCGTATTGCGCTAACCGTCACAGGACCCAGCTCTATGAAGCCCGGCCCGAACTGAGCAAGCGCCTTATGGGCGGCACCCGAGGGATCGACGCCGCCGGATATCCCGATAGGCGAAAGAAGCGCCAAGCCTGCTGCTTGGCGCTCTAGTATCGGGGATAGCTCCATATGTCCAAGCGTGCGGATGACGAAGGAACCGCCCGGCAGGCGGCTAATCGCACCCATCGCGCCCAGTGTGAACGACCGGCTGACGCGTGACGGCAGCCGGGACAAAAACGGTCGGAATATGGTTTGATAGGACCAATCCGGCATAGCGTTCAGGTCTCCCCTTCCCTAAGCTTTACACCGCAATCATCGCTGGCATGTTAGATAGCCCAAGCACCCTTGCGGAAGACAGGCACGACTGTGCCGTCGGCTGTGATGCCGTCGATATCCATCTCGGCAGAGCCAATCATGAAGTCGTTATGCGTAATGCTGGAGTTGACGCCATGAGCCTCAAGCTCATCCGGCGACATCGTCTTGCCGCCTTCCACGTTGAACGCATAACCGCTGCCGATCGCCAGGTGATTGGATGCATTCTCATCAAAGAGCGTATTGTAGAACAGAATGCCGGATTGAGAAATTGGCGACTCATGCGGCACAAGCGCAACTTCGCCCAAGTACTTCGCCCCTTCGTCCACATCAACCAGCTTCTTCAGAATTTCTTCGCCTTCCTCGGCTTCTACTTTCACTACTTGGCCGTGCTCGAATGTGAGCTTGAAGCGATCGATAATGTTGCCGCCATAGCTAAGCGGCTTCGTGCTGGACACATAGCCGTTAGTACCCGTCTTCAGCGGCACTGTGAATACTTCCTCGGTTGGCATATTCGCCATGAAGGAGAAGCCCTTCTCGTTCGTGCTGCCCGCGGCTACCCAGATATGCTTCTCGTGCAATTCTACCGTCAGGTCTGTGCCCGGCGCTGTATAATGCAGCTTCTGGAAGCGATGTGAATTCAGCGTCTCCGCCTTCTCGTGCAGCGTTTCATTGTGCTTCACCCAAGCTTGCACCGGATCGGCGTCATGCAGGCGTACGGAATCGAATATCGCCTTCCACAGCAAGTTCACCGCTTCGCTTTCGGATACATCCGGGAATACTTTTTTCGCCCACTCCGAGCCTGCAGCCGCAACGACCGTCCAGCTCACCTTATCCGATTGAATCGCTCTTCGGAACTCGCGCAGACCTTGGCCGGATGCCTTCTGGAAGGCAGAGATGCGCTCCGACGGAATGCCCTTCAGCAGATCGGGGCTGGATGCCGTGATCGAGATGAATGCAGCGCCGCGATTCACGAAGTCATTGCGCTTGGCGGTCTCCCATTCCGGGAAATGGCTGAACACGCTGTCTGCCGCCTTCTCGTATTTCAGACGGGACAGCTGGTCATCCGCCCACTCTACATGGACATTGGAAGCCCCCGCATCATAAGCTTTGGCAGCCACAAGGCGCACCAGCGGCGCGATCTCGATGGAAGCTCCGTTAATATATACCTCTTGGCCCTGCTGAATGTTAACGCCGGTACGAACGATCAGCTCGGCATATTTCTCAAAGTACTGCTCCATGTTTGTGCTCATATGTACATCTCCTCTATCTTCAAATGATGGATCAGGCATGCGCCTATCCGTAATTTATGCACGATTCCAGTATAACACTCGGAGCGCCTCGATTTCATCCATGACCATCTTCCTTAAGGCAGCAGGCTCCAGCGCCTCCATGCCCGCTCCATAGCTCAACATAATCTGGCATGCGGACTGCAGTGTTTCGAATTCCACACGGGCTGTCGTCCAGCCATCCGTGCCTTCTGCCCCCTCTTGCCGCACAGAAAGGACATACCGCTCCGACTCCAGCTGGCGAAGAAGCCTCGTCTTCATCCTGACGACAGCCGGGTAACGCGGCAGCTGCACCTTGAATTCCGCCAAGGAACGCTCCCAGTATTCCGCGAGACTGAAGCCATCCGGCGGTCGAAATCCGCCCGGAAGCAGCTCTGCCGATCTGAACCTCGATATGCGGAAGGTGCGCATCTCATCCTCTTCAGTCAAGGCTGCAACGTACCAGACATGACGTTTCGCGACAAGGCCAAGCGGTTTTATGCTTCGCTCTGTAACTACCCCGCCGCGCTCATAGGCAACGTTAAGCTCCCTCTCCTCCCACACAGCCTCCTGCACAATCGGCAATAGCGGCTGCTGCTCCTTGCCATACTTCTCCGAATGCCAGCCGGCTCCGTCGATATGAATTTTGCTGCGGACCAGCTCAGCGTTTCTCCGTGCCGCATCCGTTGTCGCCGCCAGCAGCTTCCGAAGCCCCGCTTCCAGCGACTGCCGCTGCCCCAAATCGCCGAGCGCATCGCCCTGGCTCGATAGAAGCAAAGCGGTAAGCTCATCGGCGTGAAGCCCCGTCAGGCTAGATCGATATCCTTCCGTCAGCAGCCAGCCGCCTTGCGGGCCGCGCTCCGCGTACACGGGAACTCCCGCACTGCTTAGCTCCTCCATGTCTCGCAGAACCGTGCGCTCTGTAACCTCCAAGCGCTCTGCAAGCTGCCGCGATGTCAGCTTCCCCTCGGATTGCAGCAGCAATACGATGGACATCAGCCTTCCTGCACGCACAGTCATCACCTCTACCCCAAATTGTTCATTTGCTTCCATCTTATCATGTTTATATGACAGTGGATGTCGTATATGAGCCAATTTGCATTGGCTGCCGATCCGGATTACGCTTCGAGAGCGGCTCCGCGAAGGCGAGCTGGGACTTGTCGGACTTGTACGGCATCAAGGACATAGACGGCAGCTCCCCGCATTGCGGATGCTATGCGAAGGAACATGGCTTCTATAATAGAGACATGGAACAGGAGAGGCCGGGCACCGGCCTCTCCTGTTTTCACTTAGAATGCATTGTCTTACCCGTTCACGATTTCTCCGCCGTTAATATGAAGAATCTGGCCCGTCATATAACTGGAATCGTCGCTGGCTAGATAGACGTAAGCCGCCGCCAGTTCATGCGGCTGGCCAGGCCTGCCCATCGGCGTGTCCGAACCGAAGGTGGAAACCGCCTGCGGATCGAACGACGCCGGAATAAGCGGTGTCCAGATGGGACCGGGAGCCACACCATTGACGCGAATGCCTTGTCCTGCTACATTGGCCGCCAGCGCCCTCGTGAACGACACCACTGCTCCCTTCGTGGAGGAATAGTCGATCAGCGTCGGATTGCCTTTGTAGGCTGTAATCGAGGCGGTATTAATAATCGCGGCTCCTTGCTTCAGATGAGGCATAGCCGCAATCGTGACATGGAACATGCCGAATACGTTCGTGCGGAACGTAGCCTCCAGCTGCCTCGGCGTAATATCCTCCAGCTTCTGGCGCACATGCTGCTCCGCCGCATTGTTCACCAGAATGTCCAGCTTGCCGTGTGCTTCGATTGCTGCGCGGATGAGCCCTTGCCCGAATGTCTCCGACCCGATATCGCCCGCAACCAGCTTGCATTTTGCGCCATGCTGCTCCACGATCTCCTTGGTCCGATTAGCATCATCATGCTCGTCCTTGTAGGCGATGACAAGCGATGCGCCTTCCTTCGCGAAGGCGACGGCGACTGCCCTGCCTATGCCGCTGTCACCGCCTGTAATGACCGCCACTTTCTCCTTCAGCTTGCCTGCCGCCTTATATTGATCCGTCTCGAAGATCGGCAACGGATTCATATCCGATTCTATGCCAGGCTGCCTCTCCTGATTTTGCGGAGGGAAAATCTGTTGCTTCTTATCCGAATTCGCCATTGTCATCTTCTCCTTTACTTCGTAATGTGATAAAAGATTTCGTCCATCTCGCGCCTGAGCAGCCGTTCGATCTCCGCCTGTTCGCCATCGCTTAGCGAATCCCTCGTATATCCGAACAGGTAATTGTTCAGATCGAATTGCTTCAGCCTGCATTTGGTATGGAATGTATTTTCCTGATAGATGTTCACATCAATCATGTCATAGAGCCTGCTCTGCTCCTCCGGGATATAATTCTGGATGGAGTTGATCTCATGGTCGATGAACAGCTTGTTGCCATCGATATCCCGGGTAAAGCCACGCACTCTGTAGTCGATCATCATGATGTCCGTGTCAAAGGAATGGATCAGGAAGCGCAGCGCCTTCAGAGGTGAGATCTCGCCGCAGGTCGATACATCGATATCCGCACGGAACGTGCTGATTCCTTCGCTCGGATGGTACTCGGGGTACGTATGCACCGTAATATGGCTCTTGTCCAGCGCCATGACAACGGCGGAGGGGAGCGGTCCCGGCGTCTCCTCGAAGGTGTCTACCGGCACTTCCACAACTGGCCCCTCCGACACGAGCAGAGTCACGCTTGCCCCCTGCGGCACGTAATCCTGCTTGGCCGTATTCAGCACATGGGCGCCTATGATATCCGCTACATGATTCAGAATAGATGTCAGCCGGTCCGAATTGTATTGCTCGTCAATGTAAGCAATGTACGCCTCCCGCTCCTCCTTCGTCTTCGTGTAGCAAATGTCATACATATTGAAGCTCAGCGATTTTGTCAGATTGTTAAAGCCATGCAGCTGTATCCGCTGCTCCGGCGTTAGATTCACTTGGGAGCACCTCTTTTCCATACCTACTATTTCCTTTTACCCGCCAGCTGATTCCATGAATCGGCGAATTCCCTATTAACGCTGCCATGCAAAAAAGGTATCCGCCTCGCTGCCTGCACAGGGAACAAGGGGATGCCTTTAAATTAGCTTTATTCGTTTTCTTTGACATCGACAACGATGCTCCCAATCAGCTTGCCGTTCATATAGGGCAGCAGACGCCATTTTCCCGGCTCCGGCAGCTTCATGGACGACGGCAGCTTCATGGACGGCGGCAGCCTGTAATAATCGCCTGCAGACCCGTACTGGAAAATAGACAACAGCTTATCGCTGCCTTTCTGTACGGCTTTCACTTCAAAGTTGCCTTCTTGAGCCATGGTTCTATCCAGGAAAAACCACATATATTTATTGTACCGGTTTGCGATAAACCCCGAATCAATGAAGCCAATGACATCCGGTATTCCTCTTAGCTTATACGTCTCCCCGGAGAAGGTAGGCGTAAGCGACCAGTCCGGCTCCGCTACATCCAGCACCACATCGGCATAATACTCGCCATCAAGGCTGATCTCATAACGCCACATGCCACCCAGCGGCAGCGCGAAGCTTGCGGTCCATCTATCTAGTCCCGCATAACCGGAACTAGGCTCCTCCACAATCGCCGGTTCTACTACAGTCAAGCTCTGGCCAGAAGGCAGATGCGCTGCCTCAATTGAAAGCTCCTTCCCCAACAGATCGCTGAAAGGTGCCGCAAAGTGAAAGATATATCCGAACGGCGCTCCAGCTTTAAGCCCGGGGTCAGGAAACACCTCCACAATCAACTTCCCGTTATCATAATACGCATGACGGGCCTGGGGAACCTCCCCTTCTGTCTGCCAGAGCGATAAGTGATCCGCGATAAAAAATAACGCCATTCCCATGATCGCGATGGAGGCTAACATAGCAGCCGGGAATGTCCGTTTACGTCTATTGGTTTCTCCCCTCACTCCTTGCCTCACCTTGCTCTTCAGATCATTCGTGAAATGAGTATGATAGAAAGGTGATTCCTTCAGTCCAGCCTCCCAGTTCCCATTGCGACTATCCATCATATTCGCCCCCTTCCTGTTCCTCTTTCAGCAATTCGGACATTTTCTTCTTCGCCCGGAACAGTCTGGACTTGACCGTTCCCTCCGACAAATCCAGCGTCGCTGCAATCTCATCCATCTTCATTTGATAGTGGTACGCAAGCAGCAGAACTTCCCTGTGCTTCCTTGGCAGCTTCATCACGGTCTCCCATACTGCCCGGGAAGACATCCGCTCGAATACAACTTGTTCAGCAGAAGCCGTCGAGCCTTCTCTTCTATAAGCCCCCATCAGCACGGTCCTTCGTATAAACGCATTTCTCAAGTAATTCAACGATTTGTTGCGGGCAATGCTCAGCAGCCAGCTCTTCACGCTTGCCTCTCCTCGGAACGTGTACATTCGGTTATACGCGATCAGAAACACATCTTGGGCGATATCATCCGCAGCGTCACGCCGGCGAGTAAGAAAATAAGCGAAGTTCCAAATATCCTCGCCGAATTCCGTCATCATATCCTCCAGCACGGCAGCGCGGTCGAAGCCCGGCGCCAGATGATGCAAGTAATGCTTCTCCACACTGTTCACCTCTATGAATAAGACCCCTCAGGCATCCCAATAGTTCCATTCTTCCATATTTTTTTCGTTTCATATATGAGATTCAGGTGTACTTACCTTTAAAAAAATCATAAGCAATCATTCGCTTGTCGCATGAAAGGGGATAGCCGCATGTCTTGGAAAGAAAAAAAAGGCTTCAAATGGCTCGTAATGGCTATTCTCGTGCTGCTTCTCTTTTATTTGCTTAGCCTGAATCGCAGCTGGTTTCAGCCTATCGGCGTTGTTTTAAACGCGGTTTTTTTTCCGTTTGCCGTAACCGGCGTACTTTATTATTTATTCCGTCCGCTTGTGGAATGGCTGGAACGCAGAAAAACACCGCGAAGCATCGCGGTGATACTCGTTTTTCTCGTCATCGGCCTGTCTCTTGCCGGAATTATAATGACAGCAGGCCCTTTCTTCCAAAAGCAATTTGCCAGCTTCGTCGCTCAAGTTCCGGAAATGGTGGAATTTGTGGCGGATGGCATTGAATCGCTTCGCAACGGACAGGAGGCTCTGGCCCCTCCTATACGAGATGCCATTCCGAATTTGAACCATGAAATCGGCTCAGAGTGGAATCGATACGCAGGTTCGATCGCAGGCAGTATGCTGCGTGTATTCAACTGGATGAGCAATGCTCTTTTCGTATTGGGGCTTGTGCCGTTCATCCTCTTTTACGCGCTCAAGGATGGGGACAAGCTTATTCCGAAGCTGATCGACCTTGCGCCAACCTCCTACCGGGAGCATGTGCCTCCCTTACTGAAGGATCTGGATGATACCCTCTCCTCCTTCATTAGAGGCAAGGCCGTTATTAGTCTTGTCGTAGGCATACTGCTCCTCGCGGGCTATTCTATTATCGGACTGGAATACGCGCTTGTACTTGCCGTTATCGGCATGCTGGCGAATATTGTCCCCTTCTTCGGCCCCGTTATCGGCGCTGCGCCTGCTGTGCTCGTCGCCCTAATCCAGGATCCTGTAAAAGCATTGTATGTCATACTGGTCACCATCATCATCCAGCAAATCGAAGGCAATTTCATCTCGCCGCAGATTATGGGGAAAACGATGGACATTCATCCGGTGACCGTTATCGTGCTTATTATTGCTGCCGGCAGCCTGTCTGGACTGATTGGCATTCTGATCGTTGTTCCGGTTTACGCCGTTGTGAAGGTATTAATCAAGCATGGGCGACGCATCTTTTATGCCCATAAGCACCACCATATCCATCCCCAATAAGGGATTATGCTAAACGCGTGAGCATAGACAAAGGCTGCCTCAGAAGTCGGCTATGACCTCTGGGCAGCCCTTTTTTCAGACCGTTTTTATAGAAATACAATCATGGAGAGGACGAACATAAAGATGACCCCGGCAATCATAGGTACAGACGTCCTTTTGACAATAGCGATCGGATCTGCTTTAACGGTTCCGGCCACGATCAGAATAACTGCGGCTACCGGCGAGACGGCACGGAAGAGATTGCCTGACAGGCCAAGCGGAACAGAAATCGCAATCGGGCTAATGCCCGCCGCAACCGCCAATGGCACAATCAAAGGCACCATCGCAAAGATCAGGGCTGTGCCGCTTCCGCTCAAGATAACGATAAGAGCAGTCAACGCTACCAAGATAAGAGGCAGAATAAAGTCCAGCCCATTACCCTGAATGTGCTGCATCGAGGCTTGAAGCTCGTCCACCAAACCAATCGATTTCAGACCCGTTACGAATACGGACGCAGCTACGAGCAGCGCCACGATTGGTATAGCTCCGCCCATGCCTTTGAAGAAGGCTTCCGTCTTTTCCAAGACGCTCTTATTTCCTTTATGCCTGATCAATTCACACACAATGGCAAGAATCAGGGATACTAATGTCGCTACCTCAACACTAATACTGATTGATTCGCCTGTTGTCATCTGAACCGCATACACACCTAACAACAAGATAATAGGGAAAATCGGAAGAATGGCATATACGGTTTTGAACAGCTTGCCTCCGCTGACTTCAGCGACGGCTGGCGCATCAAGGTTATCGGCTTCATTGGCTTTTGCATTCAGCTTTTCTTTCTTATCCATTCGCTTCTGCCAGAAGTAATGGACAATCGCAATAAAGATCAACGTCGGAATGGAAACGATGGCATGATAGTTAAATACATAGTTCGTTACGTTCATGCCCTCGAACATGGCATGCTTGGCCAATTCCTCGGCAATCGCCACGTTGTCGCTTCCAAGCGGAGTCGGTACAATCGTTGCTGACGTAGCAATTACCGCACCTGCCGTTAGGGCTGTCATGCCCGCTTTTCTCAAGATCGGATACAGAGTGGCAAGCAAGATGATCGCCAGATTGGATGCACTAGGAATAACCAGCGACAATACATTGCCTAACAGGAATACAATTGGAACCAAGAAATAGACGGATTTGATTTTGGCGATAGGTTTCGTTAACGCATTTACCGTGACTTCATTGGCACCGATGGATGACATGTAAGCCGTATATCCGCCCAAGATCAGGACGATAAAGCCCGCCGCTCCAAAGGTTTGCTTGAACTGCGCGACGATGACTTCAAGCGGATCAAGCCAAAACGATCCCGTTGACTCAAATCCTTTAATCGCAATTTCTTTTCCCATACCCATACTAATGAGGATGAGAATAATGCCCATCAAGAAGAGTGTGATTTTAATATCCATTTTCTTGATTAGCATATAAATAACAATCGATACGGCTATAATAGCCGAGGCATACATGATGATGTTAGAATCCATGATGTTATTCCTTCCCTAATTGGAATGGTTGTTTAATTGCATTTTTTCAAACTTTCCATGAACCATTGCTTGAACATGTCCGGATCCAGATCGACGCATACTTTGGCATTGCTAGGCTGCTTCAAGTATCCCTTCAAATCCACTACCGTACATCCCGCAGTTAATGACCCGTTCAGTTCCACATCCACAAAAGTATCCACGACTTGGAACATTTCCGGCTGCAGCAGGTAGGCAATAGCGCAGCTGTCGTACATTTTCAAGCCCGTTTTCATGCTGCCGCCTCTGTACTTTTGGAATAATTGATAAATCATGTTCCCCGTCTCATTCATCTCTTTCAGTTGAGCGCTGTCTTCCGGGTACACCAGAGCTTTCAAGCCAACGTCGAGTCCCACCATGACAACAGGCAGACCGGCTGAGAAGACGATCTTCGCCGCTTCCGGATCGGCAAAAATATTAAATTCGGACATGACGCCCATATTCCCGCGTGTTGTAGATCCGCCCATCAATACGATTTCAGCAATCTTCTCTTTCACTTCCGGGTACATCTTAAGCAAAAGCGCAATATTGGTCAGCGGACCGATAGGCACCAAGGTCATAGGCTCTTCGCTTGCCATAATGACGCGGTGCATGGCATTCACGGCATTCTCTTTCAACACCAGATCTTCTGTCGGCTCTTCAAAGTCAAAGCCGTCCATCCCTGTTGATCCGTGAATGTCGCTTGCGTCAATAGGGTCTTTGATAAGAGGCCTGTCCGCACCCAATGCGACGGGAACATTCTTGCCAAAGAACTTCAGCAAGCGCAAAGCATTAGTCGTGACCTTCTGAAGGCTGACATTGCCCGCAATCGTCGTAATTAAGCGTACATCCAGCTTTTCACTATAGAGAGCTATGGCAAGCGCTACCGCGTCATCAATTCCCGGGTCTGTGTCAATAATGATTGGTCTTGGTTTTGTAGTCATCGTAAATTCCTCCTAAAATGAAAATATGAAGTAAGCGATTCCAATGCATATATAAAGCAGCCGCCGGGTGATTACGCCCGGCTCCTCATAAACTCTTCCACTTCTGCTGCAGTAGGCATGCCAGTCTGTGCGCCAAGCTTCGTTGTGGACATCGCTGCAACCGCGTTTCCGTAGTAGCAAGCATCTCTGAGCGGGAAGCCTTTCGCAAGTGCAAGGGCCAGTCCTCCATTAAACGAATCCCCGGCACCAGTCGTATCCACTACATCGATCTTGAAAGCAGGAATGCGGATATCCTTGCCATCCTCACGAATCGAGACTCCTTGACTCCCCATCGTGACGATTAGCTTTCCGTCCAGCTCTTCTTCACTTCTCCCTTGTCTGAGCAACGTTTGTTCATGCTCGTTCGGGGTCAAATAATCGATATCGCGTATGAGCTCGGACGGCAGCTCTTGAATAGGAGCCGGATTAAGAATGACGGTTACTCCGTTCTCCTTGGCAATCTCAACTGCCTTCTGTACGCCTTCCAGCGGAATCTCCAATTGAACAATAAGAATATCGCTTGCTGCAATCACGTCCCGCTTGGATTCAACGAATGCAGCCGTTACATAATTATTAGCCGCTGGAACAACAATAATACTATTGTCCCCGTCAGCCACAACAATGGTTGCTGTCGCAGTCGAATGTGTAACCGGTTCCACATCGGTTACATGGACACCTTCGTTTTGCAGATGTTTCAGAATATGTTGGCCAAAATCATCACTGCCAATGCAACCGATTAATTGAACATGAGCTCCAAGCCTAGCGGCAGCTACTGCCTGATTAGCTCCTTTGCCTCCAGGATTCATTTGAAAACGATTGCCGAAGAGCGTCTCGCCTACCTTCGGCACCTGGGAAGTAATCGTCACTAAATCCATATTAATGCTGCCTACAACGGTAATTTTGGGTTTCTGCTCCACACCGGTAACTCCTTAAGTTGAATTTCTCTCTATCAGCTCTACATCCAATTTATAGTATGTGTTTTCTATAGGTTGTTGTTCCATTAGATTAATCAGCATTTCGGCAGATACTTCTCCCAATTTATATATGGGCTGTACAATGGTCGTTAGCTCCGGCGTCATGACTGTAGACAGCTTGATTCCGTCAAATCCAATAACGGCAAGCTCCTCGGGCACTTTCTTCCCAAGCTGGTGTGCGACTTTTAGCGCCCCAATCGCCATAATATCATTGGCGGCAAAAATCCCGTCTATCTCCGGATGCAGACGCAGCAGCTCTGCTGTCGCTGCAATGGATGACTGCATATCGTAGTTTCCATTCACGACATAGCTTTCTTTGAACCACGGCTCGCTTGCAACGACTTCTTTATAGCCTTCATAACGCTCTTCCGCATTGACAACGCCATAGGAGCCCCTGATGTGGCCGATGTTTTTGCACCCTTTGCTCTGCAAATAACGCGTAGCCATCATGGCGCCCTTCTTGTTCTCTACTACAATGGTCGGAAGTCCCTTGCTGATCTCTCGGTCAATGCTTACGACAGGAATGTTGAGCTCCTCAACCTGCTGAGCAGTCAGCGTATTGGAAGAAACAATAATACCGTTTACATATTGTTGCTTCAGTACATCCAAGTAGGCCTGCTCTTTATCTCTATTCCCATCGGAGTTGCACAGGATAACATTATAGCCAAGCTTAGTGGCCATATCTTCAACAGCCCGGGCCAGCTCTGTAAAGAAAGGGTTCATGATATCAGGAACAATTAAACCAATCGTACTCGACCGCTTCTTGAACAAGCTTCTCGCCACTTCATTAGGCTTGTAGCTCGTCTCTTTGATGGCCTTTTCAACCTTTTCTCTCGTGCGCTGACCTACATAGCCTTTGTCGTTCAGCACTCTGGATACTGTCGCAACAGATACGCCCGCAATCCTTGCAACATCTTTAATTGAAGTCATGTTCTCACTCCACCCTGATAGGTAACCGGTTACACAACTAATATACACCTGATTAATTCGTTAGTCAATATCTCAGATTTTGTCGGAACGGTGTCTGCCGAGGTGCATTGAAACGCCAAAAGACCAGTCCGGCAAGCGGCTGGCCTTCTAGTTGAAATTAAGATCATCTTATGAGCTTGCAAACAAAGCCGTATTTATCCCAGTTAAGGGTTAAAACGAAGTTTAGGATATTGGCCGGGTTGCATGTCCCAAATCCCGATAATCGGCAGCGACATCCACCCATTATACGTACTGGGAATTTGCATCATCAGGGTTAGCATTCCAGCTCCTTTTCCAATATCGGATTGCAGGCTCTTCTCCATGTCGTAGTAGCAAGCTACAATAATTCCACTATTCATGCCGACCAGTCCGCCCCTGTTCTGAGCGGCGCTATACACGGGGCCAATCGAATAAGAGTGGGTTATGGAGCCTTCGGTATAATTTTCGCCAACCAAGCCCCCGACATTGTTGGAGCCTCCCTCAACGGTGGCACTTGACCAGCTATTGGTGATTGTACCCAGATTAATACCTGCTAACCCTCCTAAGCCCCAACCATTATTGGAAACTTTGCCGGTTGCATAGGATTCCGAAATATGACCCGAATTAGCCCCTACTAATCCGCCAATATTTTGCAAACCTTCAATATCGACATGAGCAGATGAGCGGAACAAAGTAGCCCTTGGCTCCATTCGGCCAATTAATCCTCCGGCATTCAAAGTACCTCCGATTGGATCTCTGCGGATCGTCGTGGTCGCATGTACATTTGTAATTGTCACGTCGCCTTCTACGTATCCGGCCAAGGCTCCGATATTGAATGCTCCCTGGATATGGACATTCTCCATTCGCAAATTCCGGATATCAGCTTGTTCCCTTATGGTGCCGAATAATCCGAGACCCGTGTGACTCGAGTTATCTGTAATGGTCATATTGCTCACCTTGTAACCATGTCCATCCATCCTTCCGGTAAACGGGCGCTCACTCGTTCCAATCGGCCTCCAGCCGTTACCTGCAACGTAACCGCTCAGGTCGATATCTGCACCAAGCGCAAAGCTGGAAGTCAGGAAGTCCCGCATCATATCCAATTGCGAAGGCGTCATTACGATAAAAGGATTATCCCGTGTGCCTTGCCCTTCATGGAAAGGAGACTCAACCGTAATCGAATCGCTCTCTGCTGAATGGAGACCCGTTGACGCGAAACCAATTCGGACGCCCGAGCCCAGACCCTGAATACTCAAATCCGAGAAATTCACTAGTCCATTAGCCGCTTGAACGGATACTGTGCCGCCAAGCAGGTAGCCTGCGTCTGTCAGCGTCGCGGTTACAGCAGCCGTTGATGATGTACGGTTGCCATGCGAATCAACAATTTCAATGGCAGGCTGGACTGACATAATTTCCTTGTATTTCACGACCAAGCTTGGCTGCTTCGCTATATATAGTCGAGCTGGAGCCGAAGCTTCGATCGTCATATTTTCAGTAGTCACCGGATGGACTAATCGCCCAATTGCAAAGGATAAGGTCTGCTCCCCAGCGTGGTTGAGCCTTATATTCAGGCTTGCTTCGCCATGCCAGAACTCGGCTCCCACAAGCATGGAGGCTTTAGTTATCTCCAGATTCTCCACACTTCCGATCGTTCCATCAGGCGCTTGGCTAAATCCTGACAGAAGTACCTCTTCCATACCTGTGAAGCTTTCATCAACGCTTCCGTCATCCTTCAACACAGTCAACTTCACTTTAACAAGCTCACCGGCGACAAGCTCACTTGTGATAACTTGCGTCACTACCCGATATGCACCTTGGACTGGTGTCGGCGTTGCCGTCGGTGTTGGTGTTGGTGTTGGTGTCGGCGTTGGTGTTGGCGTCGGTGTCGGTGTTGGCGTTGGCGTTGGCGTCGGCGTTGGTGTTGGCGTCGGCGTTGGTGTCGGCGTTGGCGTCGGCGTCGGCGTCGGCGTTGGCGTCGGCGTTGGCGTCGGCGTCGGTGCCGATGTTGCTATTGGTCCTGGCCAAGATGCTCCTTCGTATTCGATTTGCTCCACTACACCCAGCCCGAAGAAGCGGGCAAGCCCTTTAATGACAGCTTTGGCGATACGAGTCCCTTTCTCCAAATCGACTATCAAATCCGATCCCTGGTTGACGGTCAGTCGAATAATCTCTCCGCTTCTCAGCTCAATGGTAATCGAATCGGCCTCGGATACGACTTCGACGAAAGAACCAAAGAGTTGAATCAACGACTGTGCCGCTATTTCCTTCGTCAGGCGCAACGTCTCGAAGCCTTGCCCTGCCAGCTTCATCTCTTCCAATACAGCTCCCGACAGAAGCGTTGTATTGGCTATGGACGTAGTGCCGGAGACAACAATTCGCACATTGCCGTCATGCTTGTTTACCGTCATGGAGCGAATATCGCTGTCCTCCACATAGATGCTATGGAGACCTCCGCCCCGAACATACAGCTCGCCTTTGACAGTCACATTCCGCAGATAGACTTCTCCTGCACCGACAGATTCGTCGATGGTCAGATCGCCGTCAATGATGACGTTGCTGAGCGTTACGCCAGGCGCTGTAATGCTCGCATGACCGGACAGCTCAAGATTACCTTCATCCGGCCCATATGATCCCGCGGCACGATACATGTACGCAGCTTCGCGAATGGCCTCGTACGCTCTGTTCAATACGACGACCGCTTGCGCACGCGTTAACGAATTGCCCCCACCGAACGAGCCGTCCGGGTAGCCCTTTATCCATCCTGCTTCGATCACTGCCTTCACAGAGGCTCGGCTCCAGTCCGGCAATTCCTCCGAAAACAACGGCTCCTCCTGCCTCTTCAGACTGCCCAGTCTGCTCAGCATCACAGCTACTTCGGACCTTGTCACTGCTTTCTCCGGCAGCAGCTTGCCATCTTCATTGCCGCTGATATACCCTTGAGCGACAGCTGCTGCCGCATCCTTAGCATACCAGTCCGATTGCGCAATATCAGAGTAGACGGCATTGCCGAGAGATCCCTTGAATCCAAAGAGGCGATTGACAAGACTCATCCATTCTACCCGCGTAACCGAAGCATCAGGCCGGAATGTCCCGTCTGGATAGCCGGTCATTAATCCTCTTGCTAGCCAATTCTCGAGCTCGGCTGCGGCCCAGTGGCCCCTCAGATCGGACGGTTCGCCCCCAATGCCCGCTTGGTTAGTCGCCTTTGCACCCGCCTGCTCGGCCGCCAGCGGCAGTCCGGATGCGAGGATCGCCACCGAGAGCCCAATAGCGGCTGCCTTCCGCATTAGCGTTTTCATTTTGACTGAACTCACTCCCTTGCTGTCTATCACTCTAGTATTATAATTGGTGAGGTCTTTCAAGAAATCTACCCGAGGTTATAGGCGAGGTTATAGGCCCTCCAATTCCTTACCGCGCCGCAGCGCTTCGACTCGGCTGCCGGCTTGCAGCTTCCCGTAAATATGATTAATATGCGATTTCAACGTGCCCATCCCGATACCAAGCTCGGCCGCAATCTCTTTATTGTTCAGACCTTCTGCCATCCTGGCATAAATCAGATACTCCTTCTCTGTTAATAGAGCTTCGAGCGACACTTCACCTGACGACGGGACCGAGATAGACGGATCCCCGAATCCAAGCAGCACGCGTCTTACGAATGCCAATGCAGGCAAGCTCCGGTCGCCCATATGGCCTCTTTTGCGATACTTCACATATTCATTCAGCAAGCTTGCAACATCCAATCCCTTGTCCAAAAAGACGCGAATGTAGCCGTCTGGCTCCGCATAACCAAGCGCCTCCTCCAGCGTCAGCAGCGCATGCTCCGTCTTGCCCGTCTTACGGTGCATCATCGCCTGCAGAATCTGGACTTCAAGGGCGTCCATCGGGCGATGCCCCTTCTCCGACACCTTCAGCAGTTTAAGCGAGAGCCGATAAGCCTCATCGTAGTTCTCCTCCGCAATAAGTACGCGCAGCAGAAGAATATACGGGAACAACAGATAGACGGACACAGGGTCCTCTGAAGTCAGCCCGTATTTCTCCCGCCATTCCACCGCTGCCTGCAGCCTTCCATGCTCCATCTCGATGACCGCATGCTCCGCGTCCAGATACAGCCATATATCATCTGACGCTTTTCTCGCTACAGCCTCAGCAGCCGCTTCTTCCAGCCATCGAAGCGCCTCCTCCGGGTCCTGTCTAGCCCGATAAAGTCTGGAAAGGAACAAATAGACCGGCAAATAGATCTTTTCCGGCTGGAAGGGGTTGCCGATATTCTCGGTCAAGGTCAGGCGCAGCTCCATCTCCGACTCTTCCAACTCGTCGCGCTCGTACAAATATTCGGCGTAGCATATTCGCGCCTGCGCTTGAATATTCATAGGCGTAAAAAACTCGATCATTCCCCGAAATAAAGGCTCAGCCACTTCCCTCGGCAAATGCTTGCCGCGTTTGCCGTTGTAATTGCGGAAGGCGGTTGGAGCCAGCTGAGGCTGCGGCGAGGCATACAACAGCTCGCTTCCCTCGGGGATATAGCGCATGGAATGCATAATATGTCCGAGACCGTCCACAACGTCCATCTCATATTTGGTTGCCTTGATGCTTCGCAAGAAATGGAGGTTGCCAAGCAGGCTTTCCTTCTCTCCTTCCTTCCACACGGACAACGGATCGCTTAGGCGCTCGTCGGCTTGCCGCAGCAGCATGTTCGCCTGATCAGGCTTATTATCCATTAACAAAGCAAGTATGTAGGACAAATAGAGCGACCGGTTCTCCCATAGCAAAGCTTCCGGAATGACGGACAGCCAACCTCGCAATGTCGAGAATTCACGTCTAATCATGAATGTATTCATCTTCGCCAGCAATCGGACCGCCTCTTCGTAGCACGACCCTGCCAAATAATAATCTACCGCCTCCTCCTCCAGCCCCTGGCTCTCGCACCATGTCGCGGCGGCTCTTCTCAGCTCGCTAACACGTCCCTGCCGCTCCTTCTCCAGTCTGGCCCGCAGGAAATCTCCGAAGAGATGATGAAGCCTCCACCACTCCCGTCCGTGATCCAGCGGAATAAGAAACAAATTGGCATACTCTAATGACTCAATGCATCGTCCCGCGTCTTCCCTTCCTGTAACGGCTCGGCATAACGGCTCGCTAAAGCGATTTAATGAAGAGCATTCCATCAGAAAGGACTTTAGTTCAGCAGACAGTGACTGAAAAACTTCCTCGAACAAATACTGCTCCATCAATTTCCCGTTCGCCGGGAGAGCGTTTATCTTGGCAGGGTCAAACGACTGGCCTTCTCCTCCTTGGGATAGCAAAAGCAGCTTCAACCCCGTAATCCAGCCTTCCGTCATCCGCAGCATTTGTTCCTTCTGGGCGCCAGTCAAGCCGCGAACTCCGCTGCGATGAAGAAACTCCTCCGTATCTCCCAGATTGAATCGAAGCTGCGTTTCATCCAGCCGCATAGCCCAGCCTCTGCTAAAAAATCTGGCTTTTGATAGCGCAGCTCCGGTTCGTGCGGCCGCAATCAGATGAACATCTGCAGGCAAATAATCGATCAAATAAAAGAAAGCTTCCATAACTGAAGGTTCACGGATTAAATGAAAGTCGTCTAGTATGAGGCATAAGCCCCCCTTATCGCCTCTAAGCTCGTTCATAAATCGAATAAGAAAAGGCTCGAACCCCTCTGACGGCATGGAAGCGAGAGCCGCCCTAACTCGTCCGGCAAATCCAGGACGGCAGCAGTCAACTGCCGCAGTGACATATTCCCAGAATCGGACAGGATCATTGTCTCCTTCGTCAAGGGAAAGCCAACCGATTGCCTTCCCTTGCTGCTGCTTCGCCCAAGCGCTAATAAGCGTCGATTTTCCGTAGCCTGCCGGAGCGATCACGTAGGTGATTTTATGTTGAACTCCTTCGTCCAGCAACGCCAGCAGTCGAGGGCGAGTGACATATTCCTTTGACGGTGTAGGCATGTACAGCTTGGAAGTCAATAGATGCGCATCAAATCCAGTCATCCTGCTTCTTCCTCTCTTCGCATCATCTTTGTTGTCATTATACCTCACATTTTGTCAGAATGGTCTCAACACCAAAGCACAATACAACGAAAAAAAGCCAGTCCGATAAGGGACTGGCCTCTACTTGATGAAAACGTCATTCCAGTTGCCTGAGTGCTTTCCATACGAGCGCAAGCAGCTCAGGCAGCTTGTATACCTTCGTTGCCGTTCTTCCTAAAGCAACAATTCCATCCATTGTTCCTTCGTAATGGCGCCAAAGTAGTACGGCAAATCCAGGCTGTCTGTCAGTTCACGGAGCGAAGCCGCATCATAACGGGTTCCCGCCAGGCGTTCCGCAACCTCGGCGCTGTCGCCCCGGCCGAAGTAATCGCCGAAGATCGCCGCTTCCGCAATAACGCCCTCTTCCACTTGCAGGCGGACATCGAATGTGCCGACGCCTTCAATCCGCTTGCGCTGCTGCACGTTGAACGAAGGCGAGCGGCCGTAGTTCCATTCCCAGCTGCGGTAGCGCTCGTCCGCCAGCTTGCGGACCTTGTCCCAATCCTGCTCCGTTAGCTCGTACACCGGAATCTCTTCGGAGCCTTCGAACAGCGATTGGAGCAGCTTCTGCCGGAACTCCTCCGTTGTCATCGGTTCTTTCAAGAACTCTGAAATGTTCGCCACACGGCTGCGAATCGACTTGGTCGACTTAGAGACATATTTCTCAGCGTTCACCCTAAGGGCGGACACCACATTTTCGATCTCGGAATCGAACAGCAGTGTGCCGTGGCTGAACATTTTGCCCTTTGTATGGAACTGAGCGTTGCCTGAGATCTTTCGTTCGCCGACCTGCAGATCATTGCGTCCGGTCAGCTCAGCTTCTACGCCCAGCTTGCGCAGCGCGCGGACGACAGGCTCCGTGAACTTCTTGAAGTTATGGAACGAACCGCCGTCGTCTTTCATGATAAAGCTGAAATTGAGATTGCCGAGATCATGGTAGACCGCTCCGCCCCCCGACAGCCTCCGCACGACATGCAGGTTGTTCTCCTTCACATAGTCGGCGTTGATTTCTTCTACGGTATTCTGGTTTTTGCCGATGATGATGGACGGCTCGTTAATATAGAACAGCAGATAATCGTCTTCGCCCGGCAAGGAACGAAGAATGTATTCCTCAAGCGCCAGATTAAGCGCCGGATCGGTAATGCCGTTATTGCTGACGAATCGCATGAGTCATCCTCCTTCACGTTGTCGAAGCCATGCTTGCTTCATGGGTATAGCGTCAATTAGGCATGGCCTTAGGGAGATTATACCTGTGAGCGGCGCTCCGGTTCAACCGGGATGGATTTTGGCGTGGACGAGGAGTAGAATGGGTAAAAACGAAGAGGAGCTGATTGGATATGGAATACCGTCGTTTGGGAGATAGCGGGCTTAAGGTGTCCGCACTGGGGCTTGGCACGAATGCGTTCGGCAAGCGGTCCGATGAGCGCGCTTCAATCGACATCATTCATGAGGCGCTGGACAGCGGCATTACGTTCATCGATACCGCCAATATTTATGCCGGAACGGAATCAGAGAGAATTATCGGATTAGCGCTGGAGGGAAGACGGCATGAAGCTGTGCTGACGACAAAAGCGGGCTTGCCTCGCGGCACAGGCGCTTATGAACGGGGCTCTTCCCGCCGTCATCTGATGAGCGAGCTGGAGGGCAGTCTGCGGAGATTGAACACCGACTACGTCGATTTGTACCAGATCCATACCTTCGATCCCGAGACGCCGCTGGAAGAGACGCTGCGAACGCTTGACGATATGGTGCGCTCCGGCAAAGTCCGGTACTTCGGCGCATCCAACTACCATGCCTGGGAGCTCATGAAAGCACTCGGCATCAGCGACAAGCTGGGATTGAACGCGTACGTGTCCATGCAGACAAGCTATTCGCTTGCAGACCGGACGCCAGAGCGCGAGCTTATCCCGCTCTGCCTCGATCAAGGGCTTGGCATTATTCCATACTTTCCTCTGGCAGGCGGTATACTTACCGGCAAATATGGCTCGGCGCAGGACGCCCCGGAGGGCTCGCGCGCAGACACCGATCCCGGCTTCAAGCGGTTCATGGAGGATAAGAATCTGACACTGGCGCGCCAGGTGAACGAGCTGGCGGCGGAGCTGGGCATGGCGGCAAGCACGCTGTCGCTCGCTTGGCTGATGGCCCGCCCTGCCGTCTCGACAGTCATCGTCGGAGCGACGCGCGTCAGCCAGCTCCGCGACAATCTCGCCAGCGTAGACCTTAAGCTGAGCGCAGAGACGCTGGCTCGGCTGGACGAAATCAGCGAACCGTTCAGACAAGGCGAGCCGTTCGCCGTATACCGGTTGTCTTAATCCGGATTATCGCTTAGTCCGACTGCCCGTTGCTGGAGCTTAAGTCAACTGCCGGCTCCGTTGCGACCGTCACGCGGCTTGCCCGGATGAGGAGTTCATTCATGTCCTGCAAGCCGCTGCCTGCGTCTAGCAAAGCGCGCAGCTCGAAGCCGCTGCCGCTTACATCCAGCTCCTCATAAAGCCAGTGGTTATCGAGCAACGAGCTAAGCGATTCATAATGGGTCACCTCTTCGAACTGAAGATATAGATGATCATGACCAAGCATCGAGCCGCTGCCATCCAGCAGCAGTTCGATGCTTTTTCCATCCTCACTAATCCTTTCAGCGATGATCTTGGCATCATGAAGCCGATGAATCATGCTGCGCTCTTCTGGCAGCTCCGATTCGATCGACTTGTAGCGCGCCCAGTATGCATCACGCGCCTCGTCCCACTCTCGCTGAAGCTTTTGCTTCCATGCCTCGGCTTTTCTACGGAATTCAGGGGACGGCATGCCCATTCTCTTCAAGTCGCCTTCGCCGCGCTGAATCGCTTCTTGTAGCTCCTGCGGCATATGGCGGGTAATGACAGGCTCCATGTAGGTATAGAAGGCAAGCGATTCCGCCTCGTAATCCCTGTCATTCTCCACATACCACTGCTTGTCGGCTGCATAATCCTCTTCGCCTTCATGAAAGACAAGGAACCCTCGAATTTGCATCTTCCGATACTGTTCCGCCGTGAAGTACTTCATCTTATCCCCCCACTTCATATGAACGTCAAGCATGTCAAAAAAAGGCCGGATACGAGCTACCCTCACTCGCTCCAGCCTATATCCGGACATTCTCTATACGTTATCCGCCGGATATACAATACCGAGCTGCCTTCTGGCCTCATCCATAATCTCCATTGTAATGAGAGACGCCTCATGCGTGTTCACCGCCGACTCTCTCTTGCCTTCTTTTAGCAAGCGAATAAACTCATCCAGCTCGTAGTACATCGTATGTTCCACCGTCGGTCTGGTCAGATCCTCCACCCGGCCGTCGCGTGTTTGCAGCTCGATCCGTATCGGCTCGCTGATTTTATTAATGATCAGATTGCCATCCTCGCCATGAATCTCATTCGGCAGCGTCGAGCTGGTAATCTTGGAATGCATCATCACCGCATCCATCGAATCATAGCCCAGAATAATGCTGCCCTCTCCGTCTACGCCTGTAGTCAGCTTATACCCATCCGCCTTGACGGTACGGGGTCTGCCGAACAATGCAACTGCGGGATAGATGCAATAGATGCCGATATCCATCAAGGAACCGTTCGACAGCTCCGGCTTGAACGCATTCAGCACTTCGCCGGACTTGTAGGCATCATAGCGGGAGGAGTATTGGCAGAAGCTCGCAAAATAACGACGCACCGGCCCGATTCGCTCCAGATTGTCGCGTATCGCGCCAAAGCCCGGCATAAGCGTAGACTTCACCGCTTCCATCAGCAGCGTACCCGTACGGTTCGCTGTATCGATCATCTCTCTTAGCTCCCGGGCGTTGGACGCCGCTGGCTTCTCGCACAGGACATGAACGCCATGATTCATCGCCGTCATTGCATGCGGCGCGTGAAAGCTGTTAGGGCTGGCTATATAGACAGCATCGATCTCCCCGCTGGCGAACATGGCGTCCAGATTGGTGAAGCGATGCGGAATTTGGTGCTTGTCTGCAAATGCTGCGGCTGTCTCTTCCGTGCGGGAATAGACCGCCGTCAGGCTGAATTGCTCATGCAGCTTGGCCGCTGCGAGGAATCTTTCGGTAATCCAGTTTGTTCCGATAAGGCCGAATCGTATCATATTGAACAGCTCCTTCTCATTTTGACAAAAACATATGTTCTATATTATATTGGGCGAGAGCATCAGAGATATCCTAACGGGAGGTAAAGTATTGGACACATTAATATTGCTTATTCCGGGTCTGATCGTATATATTACCGTTCTGCTTGTATACGGGACGCAGGCCAAGCCGAAGAATGGCATTCTATTCGGCCTTAAGCTGCCTGAAGCCGCGCTTCAGGACTCGCGAATCGCCGCGCTCCAGATGCAGTTTCGGCAGTCCTACCGATGGTACGCCGTCGCCGTACTGCTCGGTTTGGCACCTTTGCTATGGCTCGGCTCCTATTTTGCGCTATCCTTTATCTACTTTATCTTGTGGGTTGCAGGCGTCATGTACACTTCCACCGTACCATTTAAAACCATCCATCACAAGGCTGTCGCGCTGAAACGGGATGAACAATGGTTCGTAGGCAAGAAGCGTTACATATCGGTCGAAAAGGACATTACCCGTCTGGCCGCCAAGAACCCTTGGTCGCCCTATTGGTTCGCATTGCCCGCCGTGCTAAGCATTCCGCTGATCGCCTTGTCGATCTCGCATGACAATCCGCTGCTGCGCTTGACCGGCTTCGCCTCTTTGGCAATGACCGCCGTCTTGCTGCTGCTGTCGCTAAGCTTCACGCACGGCAAGCCGAGGGCCTACAGCCGAAATCCGATAGCGAATAACGCTATTCATCATGCCGCGAGACGCTACTGGTCGATCTTTTGGCTTATTCTGGCGGTATTCGAGGTCGCTAACGCATTTATCGCCTACAACGTGCTGTCCGAGGGCACGATGATCCATATCAATCTCTGGATGGGCGGCATCGCGATGGTCTCGCTCGCCCCTCTGATTGGCATCTATTACGTGCATAATCGCGTCAAGGAGCTGGAATACCGCTTCGGCAGCACTGACGGCAAAGGCTATTATGCAGAGGACGACGACCTGCACTGGCGGCATGGCTTGTCCTACTATAATCCACAGGATAAGTCCCTGATGGTACAGAAGCGCGTCGGTACCGGCACAACTGTCAATCTGGCTACCAAAGGCGGCAAGCGGATTTATTACGGAAGCTTGGTATTAGTGGCTCTTGTCATTCTGCCTGTGACATTCATGATGATCCGAGCGGATTCCTCTCCGCCTGAATTGCGGATCACTGATCAAGGAATAGTATCGATCAAAAACACCGACTACGACTATAGCTTTGCCATCGACGATATCAAAGAGCTGACGCTTGAGGATGCTGTGCCGACCGGCTTCCGCTCGAACGGCATCGCAACATCCACCTTTGCAAGGGGCAACTTCAAGCTCTCCGAGCTAGGCCCGGCCAAGCTGTATGTATTCAAGAAAACGCCGCCGTACATTGTGATGAAGCTCGAGGATCTGGTTGTCATCTACAATGATGAAGAGCCGGCCAAGACGAGAGCGCTCTATCAGGAGCTGAAGAAAGCGTCGGGCCTTTAAAACGGATTGCTGCTACTATTTGCTATGATGCGAGAAATCACCTTTAGCAACATGATCGCCATCAATCTCCACTCATCCGCTGGAATCATAGTCTCTTTTAATAACTTCAACATCCTGGCTGGCCCTTCGGGGCCAGTTTTTTCATTCCACTGGCTGCGGCAGTTGTATTCTATTATCGATCCATGGTTGCTTGCACCCGGCGTCCTCGTCGATCCTCATGATGAGGCCGGGCATAACTGCACTCCAAGTACATGCCTCACACAGCCGTCAGTCGAATTCCTCTTCCAGCAAATCCTTCAGCATGCGGTCCCGATTGTTCAGAAATTGCTTCGTAATGATATAATGCTCTGTCTCTTCCCAAGTCGTCGTTCCAATCCCATCCGCTGACAATTCATAGATAACGGAATCCGGATAGGCCATCACAATTGGCGAATGGGTCGCGATAATAAACTGGGAGTTATCCTGAATCAGATCATGCATGCGAGCGAGCAGCGCCATCTGTCTGGATGGAGACAACGCCGCTTCGGGCTCATCGAGAATATATAGACCATTCCCGCCGAACCGATGCAGAAAGGTCGAGAAAAACGACTCTCCGTGCGATTGCTGATGAAGCGACTTGCCGCCATATGAAGATATGATAGAGGGGCCGCGTCCCTCCTTGTCCATCTCATCAATGTTCGTTGCCAAATTATAATAGCTCTCTGCCCGGAAGAAAAAACCGTCCTTCGGTCGCCTTGCTCCCCGCACCGGCTTCAAGTAATGATGCAGCTCCGAATGCGTCGCTTCGGTTTGAAAGGTGAAATTGACCGTACCGCCCTCCGCATTAAAGCCGAGCGCCACTGCGAGCGCCTCCATCAGCGTCGATTTCCCTGAACCGTTTTCTCCCACCAGATAGGTGACCTTTGGGTGAAATTCCAGCTCACTCAACTCTCGCACCGCGTTCAGGTTGAACGGATATTGGCGGAAGGAAGGGACGTTTTCCCGCAGCAAGGCAATTTTGCGCAGGAATCCGCTTCTTTCGTGAATGGACATGCATCATCCCTCCTTTGGCATTATGCGCTTGTTATCTTATTTCCCCTGCCACTTCTCGCCTTGAAGCTGTTTCCATACCGTCTTGTTGCTGTATCGCTTCTGAGAGCTGATATCCTCGCCGAACCATTCCGGTGCCTGGAATGCATTCGCTTCCTCCAACGAAGGGAACTCTACTTCGAGCACGGACAGCTGAATCTGATCATAGGTATCAATCTCGACTGTACGTCCGTTCCACTCAGCAGTGATCCGGTTTTTTGTCAGCGGTGTAAAGCCGAAGGCTTCTGTTACCTGGGCGTAGATGCTGCCCGAAATGCTGTATTCCACTTCTTCTCTCACTAATCCGTTGCCGCTCTTGAACGTATGCGTGTGTGACACCTGTCCTGTCGCCAGATCGGTCAGCCTGCGAACCCTCAGCTCTTCATTTTCATCCATAGCCAGGTAAGTCTGTTCGATTCGTTGTTCCGATCGCAGCACCAGCTCTCCCGCTTCGATCTGCGCCTCCGGGTATTGCGGCAATAAAAACTTGCGTTCTATCTCCAATGACATACAAATTCACTTCTCCTCTATAATTGCTTATTCTCCAAACTACCAAATTCGCCTAACCGAAGCAACAGCACTTCCCCTACCTTTATAAAAAATACATTTCGATGGGAGCTGTGCGCTGATACAATAATAGCTAATCTATATGTGAGGAAAGGATATGCCACTATGCAACCTTCAACCGTCATTCACAAGGCATTAACGATAGCCGGATCGGACAGCGGCGGCGGAGCCGGCATCCAGGCGGATTTGAAAACCTTCCAGGAGCTTGGCGTATACGGCATGTCTGCCATTACCGCCATCACCGCGCAAAACACGCTTGGCGTACAAGCCGTCTATCCTATGGAGGCCGGCGCCGTTGCCGAGCAGCTTCGCTCGTTAGGCGATGATCTGCCGCCCGATGCCGTCAAGACGGGCATGCTTGCCCATGCATCAATCATCACAGCCGTTGCGGAGCAAATGGCCCATTATCGTTTTCCCCATCTAGTCATCGATCCCGTCATGATTGCGAAAGGCGGAACATCGCTGCTGCAACGCGAAGCTTTATCAGCGTTGGTTAAGGAGCTGATCCCGCTCTCTTTCATGATCACGCCGAATGTGCCGGAAGCCGAGGAACTGACGGGAATGAGCATCACGAGCTTAAGCGACCGGGAGGAAGCGGCCCTCCGCTTGCATCAGATGGGCAGCGACTATGTCATGCTGAAGGGCGGACATGACCCCTCCACCCGGGATTTGGTCGTGGACATGCTGTATGACGGCACTACGTTCCGCTATTGGGAGCACCGTCGCATCGATACCCGCCATACGCATGGGACGGGCTGCACCTTCTCGGCGGCCATTACCGCCGGACTGGCTCAGGGCATGACCGCTTATGAAGCGGTTGATCTTGCGAAAGCTTTCATCCACGCGGCGATCGAGCATTCCTTTGAGATCGGGGCAGGACAAGGTCCTACGAATCATTTTGCCTATCGCCTGTATCATGCAGATTGATAGCCATACTCTCATTTGCTGCAACCTTTCACGGCATGATACCGTCTAGTTGTTCGACTTCATGAGAATAAGGAGAGAACAGCATGATCAACAACAAGAAGTTATTCAAGACGGCGGCAGCTTTGGCGATTGCCATATCGTTACTGGCTGGCTGCAGCAATGGGAGCGACAAGGAAGCTGGCAACGCAGATGCCAGCCCTAATGTGACCGCATCGGCATCACCTGATGCTACGGACGATGCGGGCAACGAAGGCGCATCTTCTTCACCAGAACCGTCTGAGGAGACAGAGCTGCAAGTATCCGAGGCCCCTTCTGTTGAAGACGCTGCACAGGAGAGCGCCGCACCATCTGCTACAACGAAGCCTTCTGCCGAAACAACCGCAACGGCGAAGCCGACACCGAAGCCTACCGTAAAACCTACTGAGAAACCAGCTGTGAAGCCCTCTGCCAAACCAACGGAGAAACCGGCGACCACGGCGCCAAGCCAGAAGCCATCGCCTAAGCCGACTGTGAAGCCTTCCCAAAAGCCAAGCCCGACTCCGAAACCGGAGGTTTCCGATAAGGTGAAGACATCCGATATCGTCGACAAAATTCTAGAGGATATCGAGCTGCCAGTGCTTATGTCCGTTTCAGGTGAACAGGTGAAGGACTCGTATTATTTTGATCCGAGCGAGTTGGTTGCAGAGGGTTCCTACAATCAAGCAATGATGAATACAAAAGCTACCGAGCTGGTGGTTGTGAAGCTGAAGTCGGACAAGCATTACGATGCTGTAAAGGAAGGTCTGACCAAGCGCGCCGAGGATATCATCAAGACGTTCTCGCAATATTTGCCGGACCAGCATGAGGATGCGAAGAACTACCAAATTGTACGCCAAGGCAACTACGTGTTGCTATCAATCTCCCATGATCAAGCGGGGATTAAAAAGGCGTTCGAAAGCTTCTTCCAATAAACCAGTCTATGCATAGGCTGCAAGATACATAAACAGGCTGTCCCGCAGGTCACGGTTGACCTTACGGGACAGCCTATTTCGCTCATTCAGCACATTTAGTGGTGTCACACAACGCTATTCCGCACCATTCTCCGATTCAGCACATTTAGTGGTGTCACACAACACTATTCCGCTCCATTCTCCGATTCAGCACATTTAGTGGTGCCACACAACGCTATTCCGCTCATTTCGCCGATTCAGCACATTTAGTGGTGTCACACAACGCTATTCCACTCAACTCTGTCCGACGGTGGGCTTGCAGGTCGATTTCATCGACCTAATTCGTTCATATCACCCGACGGCAAGCCTTTAAGTCGGCCTCGCCGACTTATTCCCACTAACTCGCCCGATGGCGTGCTTTTAAGTCGGTCTCACCGACTTAATCCCCATCTCGTCCATCAGCACACTCTTACTCCGCTTTCATCCGACTCCGTAGAGACTCGTTCCCTTAACCACAGACACCGACAAACGTCCAACTTAGCGCTCCAGAGCATCTGGAATGATCAGTCCGTTGTACCCTTTCATGCCCAGGTTATCGTCAAGCTCCTTGTAGCCTTCCTGATACTCGGTTTCCAGCATGCCGAAGTCATGGAATGTCCATTCATATTCGTCCAACTTCAAGATCGCCTCCAAATGGGCGGCCCACCCTACCGCATAAAATAAATTGAACGTAAACGTAACTCGAATGTTGCCGTGCTCGTCATACCGCGCGTTAATCGGCTGCCAAGCAAAAGCGCGGGACGGAGTTCCTGCTTTCTCCAGCTTGGCAAAGTCAGTCTTGAGCCGCTGAAAGCCAGGGTTGTTCCAAGCCTTCTCCGTGAAAAGCGAACGAAGCTTCACCTTATCCATTTTGCCTTCCGGCAACGCAATATCGGTCAAACCAAGCGCCTGCTCCAGACGATTGGCATACCGTTCCACAATCGTCCGGATGCTGTCATATTCCTTAGTCCGATCCTTCAGTCCAGTCAACGTAAGTGTCTTCGTCTTCACGTCTGCCGTCCAGACCAACTCAACACGCTTTTCCCCCATGTAGGACTGGAGTGTCGCTGATTGCACTGAGGACCCTGTTCCGGTTTCTGTATCAACCATACCGACGATGGAATCCGCCAACTGAATGCCCCCAGGACTTGCATAACGAAAGGTAAGCGGCATCGCTCTACCGTCCTCAGTGGCTGCGTATGCGTACACATTAGTGAACTCTCCGTCATAGCTTTTGCCGAACCATCGTTGATGCGTCACAAATAAAATCAGATCAAAACCATCAAAAGATAATACTTTCATCTCGCCAACGGGTCGCCCTAGCTCAAGCGCCACTTTTTCCAAGGAAGGAAGACTGATTTTTTTGCTTGCGTTATTGGTAAATTCTACTTCGTATCGACCGTAATACTGCCGTGCTCCTTTATAATGCTCAAGTTCCCCTTCTGAAGAACGTATTCGCAGCGTTCCATAACGGCTCTTTACCTGCGCGCGAATTTCATTCCCAGGGAGACTAATTATAGTGTCTCTGTTTTCGTTCCACCACTCATTGCCGCTAAGACGAGCAAGTTCACCTGAGAAAACGGGCAATCCCTCCTCATTGAGCTCCGGCTTTGGCTTCGTATTCAGATAAAGAAACGAGCTTTCCCCACGTTCCTCCAGCATGAGCCAGTCGCCGAGTGCCTGGCGCAGCTGTTGTTCGGACGAGCTTGTGCTATATACCAGACGAAGTGACTTAGCCTCATCATCCCATTCAAAAATGTACTGTTGCATGTCGGCATCGGAGACGTCGATATAGAGCTGCCCGCCGCTCTGATGCGTCCGCCCTTTCACATCCGGTGTCCATATCTTCTTGTTCTTATGGTCGACATACACGAATGCCTTGGAATCATAGGTCCCACCAGCCGTCCTAAGCGTCACCGTCTCGCCATTTGCCAGCTTGCCTGCGTCCTGCTCCTTGCGGTAGGCCGTTAGCTTCCCTGTACGCACATCGTATTCTTTGTAGACGATATCTCCCTTGCTCCAGCCTCCGCTCGCCCTCTGAACCGGGCGGTAGCTCTCCACCAGCAAGCGATGCTCATCCAGCCAGTTGTAGACGCTGAGCCGCTCTCCTTTGGCGGCATGAAGCACGCGTGTCCGCTCCCCGTTCGAATCATAAAAGGCGATTTGCTGCGCAAAAACAACCGGACCGCTGTCATAGCCGACCCCCATCTCCTCGCCTTTCTTCGCATATTCCAGAAAAAAACGGCTGCTTTCCTTATTCCATACCAGTCCCGAATCAGACAACTGCATCGAATCGTCGATACTGAACAGCTTGATTACCTTGCCGCTTTTTGAATCCGCGACCAAGAAGTGATTGCTGATATAGATGGGATCTTTCTCTGTAAAAGAATAGGCGAATCTTTCCAAATCAGGTGTCGGATACATCAATGGTCTAGGCGGACCGCCGCTGCCAGCGTCTCCCGTTGCAGGATAGGTTTGTCCTCTGTGTCCAATCAACTTGAAGGACTCCATATCCATTTGCCATCGCTTGCCTTCATAGCTCGTGAGCATAACCTCGGAGATATGTCCCTCTTCATTAGACTCGTAATGGGTGCTTAGCAGAAAGTCGCGTTCATCCTCGTTATCGGAATGAATCCTCCAAAAAGAGGGCATCGTGCGGATCCTGCCATTACCCAAATGAACGACGGCAAGCTGATACTCTATCGCATCTCCTTCTTTCGAGCGACTAATGAACATCGCTTCCTGTTCATTCAAGAGCTTGACAATAGGATAAAAGCTGTGGTCAATTGCTTTTTCCGTGTACAGAGTATATGTATCGATCTGAGCGGAATCTGGTCTCACAGCCACCAGGTTGTACTGCTTTACCCAGCCCAATTCGGCGCTCCCCGAATCCACCTCGCGTTCCACTAAATGAACGGACAAGCCTCCCATGGCATCCTCAGCCACACTGTTCACGTATGGGCTCTCTTCTTCGTCCAGCACCAGACGCATTCCGCCTGTCGCTGGCTCCAAGTAAGCATTTAAAGGCGGGATTTGGTCCATCTTATCTATTTCACCTGTGGTTAGTATCTTACTAGTCGGTTCAGTCTCAACTTCTACTGCAGCCGCAACCTCCGCTCCTTCGTTTGCAGGCTGCTGCTCGTCCTTCGGCCTCTCCAGAGCCGGAATGATCAGAAGCAAAATAATAACCGAAGATACTAGCGCCATCAAGATCATTTGTCGATTCATCCATCTTCTCCTTATGCTCTTAGTGATGCTTGCAGCTTAGTAGACGGTAGAAAACTTGAAATTGTTACACTTTTTTACAAAACCATTAAACCCAGTCCAATTTCTTCTACATGGATAGCCCGTCCTGGTATATAATAGGATCGTCCCTTTTCGGACGTCTCCATACGAGAATGACAGATACGAAGGAGAATGAACGTGGATATCATCGAACTTCCGATTGCACTAATTGATGAAGACAAAGACCAGCCCAGATACCAATTCGACGAGGAAGCCTTGCAAGAGCTCATGCGCAGCATTGAAGAGCTGGGCTTGCTGTCCCCGATCAAAGTAAGAACGACCGCTGACGGGCGCTACAAAATCATATATGGCAACAGACGCTACAAAGCGACCGAGCGCCTTGGACGCGCCACTATCCCTTGCATCGTATCCAATACGACCGATGAAATGGAAATCTATCTGGAGCAGATTGCGGAGAATCTGACCCGGGAAGGCTTCTCGCCGATTGAAGAAGCGGAAGCCTTCGATAAACTCATGAACGATTCCAGATTCCGCAGCTCGCTGAAGTTTTTAGCCGCCAAGCTTGGAAAGCCGGAAAGCTATATAAAAAATAAATGCGAGCTGCTGAAATTCAGCAATGCCGTGAAAAAGCTGATTGTCAGCGGTATTGAGATCCGCAAGGACAAGCTGACAGAAGACCAGCTCATGCCGCTAAAGGATCTTCCTATGGAGCATCGCGATCCGCTGGCGCTAATCGCCGCCCGGGACGAGCTTCCTGTCAGCGACGTGAAGAAGATTGCAAAGCTGTTCAAGGATAAGACCATCTCGGACAGCACCAAAGAAAAGCTGCTGCTCAAGTCAGGCCCGGGTCTTATCGAGACTTGGTCCGTCTATGAGCAGAACCGGAAGGAGCGCGCACGCCAGCAAGAGGAGCCTAAGCCTCAGAAGCCTGCCAGCACAGGAGCAAAGGGACAATCTACTATTAGCGGTACCACATCACAGCCGGCGGCAAATCATGCCTCTGCAGCTGCCGAGGTTACTGACCATACGGCTGTCGTAGTCGATTCCCACTCGCCAGCAAGCCCGCTGCTTCCTTCGGGCTCCGCTTCATCCGCAAGAACAACGGATAATACGAAGCCACAGCAAGCATCTGATTTGCTGGAGCAAATGCAGCTTTTACTAAGCCGTCAAGCGGAAATAACAAGTGCGCTTTCCTCTCCAGGCAGCAGTGCCCTCTTCCCGCATGAAATTGACAGCATCATTGAACAAATCGAACACCAGCTTGCCCGCTGGAAAACGCTGCGCTAGATGCAAAACAGCTGTCACATGAGGCTTATTCCGCCTCATGTGACAGCTGTTTTATCATCTGCTATTCCGTCTTCATCACATATTCTGCGATGTTTTTGCTGTGATCTCCTATCCTCTCCAAATTGCTTAATATATCGAGGTAGATCGCACCTGAATTGCCCGTGCATAGCCCCTGGTTCAAGCGATGAATATGGGCCTTGCGGTATTCCCGCTCCATCCGGTCAAGCTCCGCTTCGCCCTTCAACACTTCACCCGCAGCTTCCATATCTCCGTTCTCCAGAGCATAAACAGCACGCTCAACCGTGTGATCGGCCATCTCCAGCATGGTCTTCAAATCGCGTACCGCATCGGCTGAATACTCCACCTTGTTCGTTACGCTCAATTCCGTCAGTTCGACGATATTTTCGGCATGGTCCCCAATCCGCTCGATATCGTTAATCGTATGCATTAGACCCGAGGCTTTCTCCGATTCGCTTTCCGTCAGACCGTTTTGATGGATTTTCACCATGTAATCCGTAATTTTGCGCTCCAGTTCATTGACGAGCTGTTCCTTTTGCAGCGCTTTGGAAGCCGCTTTTGTCTCTCTCTTAAAGAAGAAGGCCGTCGCATCATTCAACATGTCACGAGCAACATTGCCCATACGGATAATTTCGAACTGCGCTTGTCCAAGCGCAACAGCAGGCGTCGCCAGCAAACGGGCATCCAGATATTTGACTTGAAACTCCAACTCCTGCTCCTTCTGCGGAATAAGCTTGGTCACAATCCACGCAAGCACACCTACGAACGGTAAGAAGATGAGTGTATTTGTAACGTTGAAGAAGCCATGGGCATATGCGATTTGCATACGGATGTTCACGTCTCCACCGATGAACATGACGACATTGTAGACCAGTCCTAAAGCAAGTGTGAAGATAATCGTACCCAATACATTAAAGATGACGTGCACCAAAGCAGCGCGTTTAGCCGCCACGGTCGCGCCGATAGATGCCAGCACCGCGGTAATTGTTGTCCCGATATTATCACCGAACAGTACAGGCAAAGCTCCTCTTAAGCCAATCATCCCTTCATCCGCTATGGTTTGCAGGATGCCAATCGTGGCACTGGAGCTCTGTACGATCATCGTAAAGATAGTGCCCACTAAGACACCTAGGAAAGGATTATCGGATACGTTAATAATAAAATCAGTGAACTCAGGCAAGGCACGCAGCGGCTTGAGCCCGCCACCCATAGTAGACAAGCCAAGGAACAATGTGCCGAAGCCGAATATGATCTGTCCGATGTACTGAACTTTTTTGTTACTTATAAAAAATAAGAGCACTGCTCCAATGCCGATAATAGGAAGGGCATATTCCTCAATCTTAATGCCGACAATGAAAGCAGTCATCGTCGTGCCGATATTGGCACCCAGTATGACGCCGATTCCTTGGCGCAGCGTCATAAGTCCCGCATTGATAAGACCGATTGCCATTACGGTTGTTCCCGTAGACGTCTGTATCAATATCGTTACGACGATCCCGACCAGCACCCCAAGAATCGGATTCGACGTGTATTTGGCGAGCAAACCTCTCATCTTATCGCCCGCTGTTTTTTGCAGCCCATCCGACATATACTTGATACCGAACAAGAATATGCCTAAACCCCCAACAAACTTAAAAATAATATCCTGCCAATCCACTAAGCAACCTCCCGTTATAAATAGAGTTAGCGCGTGTCCTATCCAATTATAGTTGAAAATTAAGGACAGGTAATTCATGATTATGTGAATAATTTGCGACACTCATATACACCTTATTTTGGAGAAAGGGCTGATTCTATCTTCCACCAGGAGGTTTGAGAATATGCATTTTGTCAAAGATTCACTGCTCGTGATCGGCCGCATCTATACGATCTATCCGTTGCTCTTAGCCATCACCCTGTTTATGGGCAGGCGTTCGATCGGACAGCTCCCCGTCTTCGACTTCTTGATCTTCTTGTCGCTCGGCTCTGTTGTGGGTGCCGATATTGCCGACCCGAAGGTCCAGCATATCCATACCGCCGTTGCCATCGTAGCCATTGCCATTATGCAGAAGCTGTTCTCCTATTTCTTGATCAAAAGCGGCAAGTTTGGAAAATGGATGACCTTCGAGCCTGTTGTCGTATTGAAGGACGGCCAGTTCCTTCGCTCCAATCTACGGAAGCTTCAATATAGCGTGGACGATATTTTGCGCATGCTAAGGGAGCAGGGCATATTCGATGCTGCTCTGGTCGAGGCGGCGATTTTGGAGGGGAATGGCCAGCTAAGCGTACTGAAGAAAGCGGTCCATCAGGAGACGACGCCTTCTATGCTTGGTGTTCCGAACGGCTCGCTCGGTCTCTCCTATGCGATTATTAAAGAAGGAAAACCTCAGTTGCTCACGCTAGGCGCTCTTCAGCTTACCGAGGACTGGCTGGAGCATAAGCTCAAAAAAATGAACCTGACGATAGGAGATGTATTCTTCGCCTCCTTGAACGAAGACAAGGAATTAACCGTTACATCCTATCATCAGGAACCGACAATAAAAGCCTTCTTCCGCTAAAGCTCTCCTGAATGGCTCCGTAGCACACGAGAGAATCGAAGCCAAATCGCGATTAGTGACCCATGATCGCCGGGTCCGGATTGTCCACGTCAGCGACCCTTTCTTCTGTCTGCGGCTTTGGCCTGCGCAGAAGGAGCGACAGTGCGACAGCTGCGGTCACGAGGCACGCGGACAGGAAGAACGTATCCCCATAGCCCGCGACGACGGCGCTTAGCGGATTCGCATCCGCTCCCTCGCTTGCGGCATGGGCAGCAATCTGTGATGTCAAATAACCCGTCAAGCCCGCGACCGCAAAGGAGACAACCACTTGCTGAGCTGCTGTTGTCAGCGGTGTAACGCGGCTCACCAGACGACGAGGCGCAGCGTTCAGGACATGCGTGTTGAGAGGCATCATAGAGAAGCCCATACCAAGACCCATGGTGCAGATGCATAGGATAATAACCCATAGCTGGGTATCCACCGAAATGCCGGACAACACGTACAAGGCGACGGATACCACGGTAAAACCGGCAAAGGCAAGCGGGCGAGCGCCGATCTTGTCGAACAGCCGGCCGCTTATTGGCATGCCTAGTGCCGCGCAAAGCGCATAAGGCATCAAAATCAAGCCCGCTTCAAGCGCAGTGTAGTGCATGACGCCTTGTAAATACAACGGTACAATCAGCATAGCCCCGAACAGCGCAAGCTGAACGACCCACGTCAAGATGATGCTGCGTGTAAAGTCAGACGACTTGAACACTTTCAGCTCCAGCAGCGGCTGCTTCTGCCGCAGCTCCACGAAGATAAAGAGGATGAGCGCAATGCCGCCGACAGTCAAGCCCGTAATCGTCGATGCGCTGGACCAGCTCGTGCCGCCTTCGCTTACGCCATATGCCAGCATCGAGAAGGCGACCGGCGCGAGGCACATGCCAACGATGTCCAGATGAGGCGCCGCGTGGCGGTCGGATTTCGGTAAATATTTGTACCCGAGAATAAAAGCGATAATGCCGATCGGCAGATTAATGAAGAAAATCCAGTGCCAGCTGACCGAATCGACCAGCCAGCCGGACAGCACAGGACCGAACGCCGGCGCCACCAGCAATGGAATGCCGAGTAAGCCCATGATGGATCCGCGACGCTCTGGAGGCGCGAGCTTGAATACCATCGCCATCCCGATCGGGCCTACCATACCGCCGCCCAAGCCTTGAATAATACGGTATATAATCAGCTGTTCCGGCGTTTGCGCAATGCCGCATAATACGGAGCCGATCGTGAATAGGGCTATCGTAGTCATAAAAATTTGCTTGGAGCCAAATTTATCGGTCATCCAGCCTGCAAGCGGGATAACGGCAGATAAAGCCAGCGTATAGCCGGTGACGGTCCATTGGATCGTCTTTAGATCAGTGTCGAAGTAATCTACAAGCTTCGGAATGGCATTATTGACGATGGTGCTGTCGAGTATCACCATGATCATACCGACAATTATCGCCATAAGCGGAGGCAGAATGGCTTTCAATGAGAAGCCGTCCCCGCCGGCTGTCTCCGGTTCTGTTTGCATAGGAGTGGACATAGATACCTGCTTTCTGCTCAACGAGCTTTAGATGGATAAAAATAATGATCAATTTGTTGCTTGCTCATACAGATTCGCAGGCAATGCCTGCACGAACGGCGACCAATCGCCCGTCGTGTACAGATGAAGCCGGTGCATGGCCCGCGTACATGCCGTATACAGAAGCTTCCGCTCGTTATCTCGGCCATAAGCTTCAGGAGAAGCATCACAAACCAAGACGGCATCGAACTCGACGCCCTTCGCGAGATACACGGGAATGACCATCACGCCTTTCTCAAAGTCCGGCGTCTCCTTCGTAATGAACTGCAGAGCTTCGACGCCTTGAATCCGCAGCGATTCATAGATCTCCCGGCTTTCGGCTGCGGTTTTCGTAATAACGGCGATGGAGTCGTAACCTTCTACCTTGAGCGAAGCGATGTCTGCCGCGATTTGCGCATCACGCTTCTCTCTGCCGTCCATTTTGACTAGTAGCGGCTTTCGGCCTCTCCGGTCAAACGGTACGATTTCTTCCCCTCCGGGAAGCATCGATTTCGTAAATTCAACTATTTCTCTCGTCGAACGATAGCTGCGCAGCAAGCGAACCAGGCTTGTTTCTTCTTGGCCGAAAAGACGAACGAGTGGCGAATCGGGTGCGTCCAGGCTTGTAGCCTGCATGAAGATCGCTTGCCCGAAATCGCCAAGCACCGTCATCCGGGCACGGGGAAACAGCTTTCTCAAATATTCATATTGGAACGGCGAATAGTCCTGCCCCTCATCGACAAAGACATGCCGAATCTCCGTGTTCGTTCGAACGCCTTCGATCAGTTCTTTCAAGTACAAATAGGGAGTCGCATCCTCATAAAATAAGGCTTGCTGGTCCAGCCTGTCTTTGGTTTGTTTGCAGATTTCAGGCCACAGAACAGGAGGCTCTGCCCGATTGGTCCTCTCCCGATAAGCGGCTTCACCCTTGAACAATTGGCTGTATATGCCTTTGACATCTACAAACGAGAACCTCTTCACCGCTTTCCTAAGCGGCTTGAAGCTTTCCTTCGCTACCCTGCGGCGAAGCAGATCCTCCTCTTTCGAGGCGAAATCAAAGTCGCCTTCATCTTCCCGGCGCTTGTTGCTCAGCTTCTCGCGAACGGAGGTGAAATGCTCCGTAAGATCGAATAATTCCTTCTCCTTATGCAGCATTCTGAATGCTTCCGCATACTGATCGGCGTCGAGATAATTTAATTCTTCCTCTACCCAAGACGCTTCCCGTTCCCTGCGCTCCAGCGAGGCCAGTTCATTCAGCAGCCATTCCTGCAAAAGAGCGACTCGATTGAACAACGGCAGGGAACGATCATACTCATAAAATTTCGCCCGCATTTGCTCTGCCGTAATCAAATTGCGATTCCGAAAGCGAATGCCGTTGAAGCGCATGCCTTTCTGCCCCAACCAATTCCCATAGCTCTGCAGGTCTTGCAGGAAAGCTTCGGACGACTTGTATTTCATCCCTTGAAGACGAGCTTCATACGCTGACTCTCCTTGTGCAGTCAGTACATATTCCATCTGATCAAAGGGATCCTCCGGCAGCAGCGAAGAACCTAGCCAATAGTCGAGATATTCTTGAAACGTCGTCTGCTGCATATTCTCTTCGCCAAGCTCCGGAAGTACGGTGGAAATATAGCTGGCAAACATCGTATTCGGTGAAAAAAGTACGATCTGATCGGCCTTTATCGTTTGGCGATGTTTGTACAGCAGATAAGCTACCCGCTGCAAGGCCGCAGAAGTTTTGCCGCTGCCGGCCGCTCCTTGTACGATAAGCATCCGGCTTTTATCGTTCCGAATGATAGCGTTTTGCTCCTTCTGGATCGTGGCTACAATACTCTTCATCTGTGAGTTTGCACCCTTGCCGAGCACTTGCTGCAGCAATTCATCCCCGATCGTTTCGCTCGCGTCAAACATATTGCGGATTTGCCCGTATTGAATCTGATACTGCCGTTTGAGATCCATCGTCCCTTCGATTTCTCCGGATGGCGTCACATAAGACGCCGGACCGGGAGAGCAATCGTAGTACAGGCTCGCAATTGGCGTACGCCAGTCATAGATCAGAAAGCTCAATCCATCTTCGTCAACGAAGGAAGAAACGCCGATATAGATCTGCTCGCTGGAGCCAAGGCCATTCTCCTGAAAGTCGATGCGTCCAAAATACGGAGACGGGAGTAGACGGTTCATGGTTTTCCATTGCTGCATCAACAGCTTGTGACCGCGCTCCCGTTCGGCCAATATCGCGGACTGCTGATTAATCGAGTAAAAGCTTTCTTCGAAATCTTCGTATGTGCTTGTGTTAATCGTCACTTCTTCCCAAAACCTCTTGCGGATATCCGTAGCCTGATCACTCAGTCCGGCAACCTCCGGCTCCAGTTCAGCTATTCTCGCTTGCAGTTTGTTCCTGACCCTCTCCAGCCGCTCCTGTTCCTGCCGCCAATCCTTCGCTTCCATCTATCTGAACACGCTCCTTTTTCCTTTTTATGGTTTTAAAAAAAGAGCATTGACAAATCAAAATCCAAGATGTACAATTAAAGTGGGAATAAAATTGAATACATACTTATTTTAATTCGTCAATGACGCTATCGATTATATCATAGCGATATTTTGTGTTCAATTAATTTTTATTGTTATTTTCTTGCACGCTGAACGTTGATCTGGATTACAGACATTTTATATATCACCACAGCATTAACCAACAAAAGAAGATGACCCTCGAGTAGATCGAGGGTCATCTTTTTTATCCGCTGGCTTTGAATTGTAATTGGTGATGTTGCCGTTCGGGGGATATAGCTTTATTTTCTTTACCCAAAAGAACGGCAAGTGGAAGACTCGCCCAACATTTGTAACGAAACTGAAATATTACGTTCATCCTCCGTTAATGAAAGGGGCATATAATAGAACTCGACCCCCTTTTTTATAATATAAACTTTTTGGCCCGCTGCCCGTTGCAGCGGGTCCCTTTTTGTTTTTGGATAGTGTTGCGTTTGCACGGCGAGCGCGTGACCTGCGCAACTCGCGTCTCCGTCTCGAAACGCTCGCCGTGCTTTCTCCCAGATTTTCTTCATCTGCTTCTTCGGGTGTCTCCGTCTCTACCGTATTGGTGCTGGGTGCGTACTGCCGTATATTCCCGAATATTATCGTACCTTCATTCCTGAAGATCTGCACATTTCCGAGGCAACAGGGCATAAGATCATCCGCCTTCTCTATTCATCTATTGCGCCATATACGATAGCGTATGCGGATGATAGAACAGACGAATTGGCGATTCCTACAGGTCATTCGCCTCTTTTCCCGGCAATTGTTCCCGTCGCTCTCTACTCAACCGCTTGCGGCTTCAGCTCCAACAGCACAATCTCGGGCTGATTGAATAAACGAAGCGGGAAGCGGCTGTTGCCCAGGCCGCGATTGACGATCATCGCACTGTCACCAATCTCGTGCATGCCCTCTGTCCAAACAGGCCACATGCCTTGTCCTGGTGCGAACACGCCGCCCTTGAACGGTACACGAATCTGGCCGCCATGGGCATGTCCCGTCAAGCTCAGATCGATTCCATTCTCCGCATAGACCGGGAATAGCTCTGTGCGATGGGACAGAAGCACCGTGAAGAGATCGGAGCCGTCCGCATCCGCCAGCGCTTCGGCCAGATGGGCATTCATCTTGTCTGCATCGCCGTCGCCCTTGTTGTTATACGTAGGATCATCTACGCCAATCAACCGGAATGCGCCATCTCCAAGCGGAATATCCTCATGAGCGTTTTTCATAATGTGAACGCCTAGCGCAAGCAGGCGCTCCTCCAATTCCCGGTATTCCCTGGAGGCTTGCTCATGATTGCCCCTCGCAAAGTAAATCGGTGCAATCTTCGCCATGCCCTCCATCAATCTGAAGCTGGCCTCTCCGTCATAATGATTCCGGTCAACAAGGTCGCCTGTCACCACGATGATATCGGGATTCAGCTTCTTAACCTTACGGATCAGCGGTCGCTGCTCCTTGCCGAACTCCTTGCTCTGAAGATCGGACAGCTGCACGATACGATAAGAATCGAAGCCGTCCGGCAGCTTGTCGCTTGCAACCTTATAGGTCGTAACGACGATTGAATTGTTTTGCGCGTACAGAAAATAAATACACAGTACAATCGCAGCAGGCAAATAGATAAGCAACCATCTCTTTGTTCTGCTCATCTCTCCACCTCCTCTTTCACTCCTCTATCACGGTAATTGACGATAATACGACAGGTTCCACGATTGCCAATGCTTCCGCTCGAGCGCTTCCCCCTCATATCGCTTCAGAAAATCCTCCAATTGCGTATATTCAGGATACTTCTCCCATAGCTTCGCAAGCGCTGGACCGGCGTCTGCCGACAACGTCCCAAGATAATACATATCGATTTTCCCTGTCTCCTCGAACCGTGCAATGTTATTGACGGCAATACGGGCTTCAATGTTCGCGAAATTCATTATTACGTACGAAGTTATGGCTAAAGCAATATATATTTTCGCTAATGAGAACCTTGTATACCAGATCCGTATGAATGCCACCGCCATAAGCACCCCAAGGAAAATCATAAATCCGTGCACCAACAGGCGCAGCTCGGTATAGCCATAGATCTCTTCATACAACGATAACCGGCTGTAGGCCGAGATCAGCATCACGAGCGTACAGCCCATCAAGATGCTGAGCATCACTTGGCGCAAGCGCTCGAACAGCGTGCTGCCTTTGCCGATGAAATGCAGGCCTACCAGCAGAATGCCGATATTGATCAGCGCGACGATGACCAGCTCCGAGAACCCTCTTCGTGCATATTCGGCGTATGCCGTACCATCCGGCAGCAAACCTTCGGCCGCTCCGAACAAATACGTAAACTGGATAGCGGCGAATAAGACATATACCACATTGATACACACGAGCACCGTAGCCGCCGTTATCGGATCGAACTTCTCACGCTCCACGCCGGGACGCAGCTTTGGTTCACCGTCTGGAGTCAGCTCCACAGCGCTCATATCCGCAGCCTTTCGTTTTTGGAACAGCAGTCCCCACAAATAGCAAAAAACATAAATCGACAAGCAGCATGTAAAGATGATCCTGCTCACGACACTGTCGATGGAGTCGCCGGCGAACAGAGTGCCAAGCTTGTTCACCCAGGACATAAAGATGCCGTCAGCCGATGCAAGCAGCAAAATGACCACAAATAGGAGCGGAGCCGCCAGCATAAGGCCGAAGCCGACTTTGCCTGCTATCGATCTCGCCTTGTTCGTATCCCTTCTGCTGTTCACCCAGTCCGCCATCGTATTGAACGGAGCCGTCAGGTGGGCGAAAGGCGTAACCAGCCACTGCTTAATATGATCCAGGACGAATCTGGGACGATGCCACGGCTGCGAACCGCCGCGCGCCAGAATCATGGTCTGGGCTACAATCAATATAAACATCACGATTGGATTAAGAAACCGAAAGAGTTCATTCGCGTATAGAACAAACGTCATGGAGAGCAGAGCAATCGGCGCGAACAGGAACCACCCCATTCTCGATTGTCCTCTCCAGCGGTCGAAGCCACCCATTCTTCCTTTCATCGCATAGAAAAACAAGACGTAGAACAACGCGACGAATATCGGTACGGACACGCCGGCCGGGCGTCCTACGAACAAATATTGTCCGAGCACGCCGAGAAGGATCGATAATATCCACATGTTATTGTATCGCTTCTGCCATGGCGCGGGATCTCTCATCGCCCATAACCTCCCTTTGTAATGAACTCCCTTTTATTGTAACCTATAAAATAAGAACAAAAAGTGCAACTTTCTATTGCAGAATTTCATATTTTGCGAATAGCGGAGGTTCAAGTGAAAATTCGAAGACATTATTTCATATTAAGAGAAGCTTACCCGCAAGCGACCGACGGGGTTCCTCTCCAAGTGACGACAGCCGAGCTTGCCGAGAAGCTGGATTGTACTCATCGTAACATGGTGCTTCTGCTGAAGCGAATGGTGCAGGAAGAATGGATCGAATGGACCGCCAGGCGCGGCAGAGGGAATCGCTCCCTGCTCACCTTCGCGAAGCCGCTCGATTCCCTCATGCTGGAGGAAGCGGAAGAGCTTGCGATGAGGGGCGATCTGCAATCTGCGCTCGAGCTTCTCCAGCCTCGGGGCGCGGCCTTGGTTGGCCGGTTCCAGCAATGGCTGTCGGGACAATTTGGCTTCCAGACCATTGTGGAGGGCGAGCGGCGCACCGATACGCTTCGCTTCCCGATGCCTAGCACGATCGACAGCCTAGACCCCGCCCGCATCCATTATGTCGGAGAATCCCATCTGGTGAACCAGCTTTTCGACGGACTGGTACGGATGGATGTGCGAGGCGATACCGTACTCCCGCATCTCGCCCACGCGTGGGAGACCAATGAAGCGCGCACAGAATGGACCTTTTTCCTCCGCAAAGGCATCTTCTTCCATCATGGCCGCGAGATGACTTCCTCGGATGTGAAATATACGCTGCGCCGCCTGCACCGGCTTGCGCCAAACGGACTGTACAGCTGGGTATACAACGGAATCGAACAGATGGATACGCCCGATGACCTGACGATCCGGTTCCGGCTTAAGACGCGCAATGAAGCGTTCCTGTCGTTTCTCTCCACGAACCGGGCTTCGATCGTGCCGGAAGATCTATGCGAGCAGGCAGGAGATTCATTCGGGCAGGCAAGCGGCGCTGTTGTAGGGACCGGTCCGTTCAGGCTAGCCGGCAGCAGTCATGGCATATGGATATTGGAGGCCTTCCCCTCCTACTTCCAGGAGCGCCCGTTCCTTGATCGGGTAGAAGTATGGACGATGCCCCCCGGTGCGGATCGCAAGGAAGAGGATATGGAAGAGCTGCGCCAATTCCAGGTCATGCACAATGTCCGGATAGAAGGCATGGCCGGCGGCGAGTGGGAGCAGGTCCGACAATCCGGCACGACGTGCAAATTCCTGACGATCAACGAGCTGAAGAACGGGCCGCTTGCGAACGCGGCATTCCGTTCAGCGCTAGATTATGCCATCCATCGGACAGAGCTGCTTAGGCGGCTGTCCGGCGATGTCATCGAGCCGGCAGCCAGCTTCTGGTCCCGGCCGGCAGCAGAAGGCACACAAGGCGACATAGAAGATGCCGGCTTCCGGCATAGCTGCAGCGACATGCTGCGTGAATGCGGCTATACCGGCGAGCCACTGACACTGACAACGATTCCGCAATATGAGCATGACGCCGCCTTGATCCAGGAGATGCTGGGCAAAGCAGGCATCAACCTGCATATCCATCTTATCGCCGCGGAGCAGTTCAAGGGCAAGGAGCGGATGACCGCCGACCTGCTCCTGTTCGCGATTATGCTCGATGAGCATCGCGAGCTGCGTCTGATCGACTTGTACAAAAGCATGATGCAACATATGGACCAGCGCACAAGCGACGTTCTTGGCGATGCGCTGCAACTCATACTCGGCGAACCGGACGCCTCCGCCAGAATGAGCCTATTCATGAAGATTGAAGACGAGCTGATCAAGCGGCATTCCTTGCTGTTTCTGTATCGCAAGCACTTGAAGACCGCCTTTCATCCTTCCGTCCAAGGCATCTCGCTGGAATCGCTCGGCTGGGTCAGGTTCCGGGATCTTTGGTTCAGATAATTGCAACAAGAGAGCCGAAAATCGCGTATTAAGAGTAGCTCGCGCATTCGACGCGGCGGACAATAGATCAGGGGGGGGGGTATCGCCATGTATGACTTCGGGCCCGGTTCATCCTTTCCCGGCGGGGGCGGCGGATTCGATTTTATGTTTACGGTTGTGCCAATCATCATTATTATCGGGTTCATTTTTATGTTCGGGCTGATTGTTTATTCGATCATCATTCATTTCCGCAATGCTCGCGCTCCTCAAGAGAGCGCCTATGCAAGAATTATAGCCAAGAGGATGGATGTCCAAAGCCACAGCAATCACAATCATAATCACCATCACAATCACCATCATCATCATCATCAAGAGAATCATATCGGCCACACCAGCTCATCTTCGCACACGTATTATTACATCACACTCGAGTTCGACAACGGCTCGCGCAAAGAATTTCTGGATGTCAAAGGATTGTATGGACTGGTTGTGGAGGGTGATGCGGGTTACGCCGCGACCAAAGGCGACTGGATTGTCGCCTTCGAACGCAGCGCGGGGTAAGTTCAGAATGCGAGACTATCCGATCCTCTTCTCCATGCAGAGGCTGGAGGCACAGCCGATATATTCCCCGAAGGCAGGAATCTCGTGAAAGCCCAGCCTCTTATAGAAGGCAATCGCCTCAACCTGCGGAGCGCCCGTCTCCAGCCTGATGATCGAGCAGCCAAGCTCCAGCGCTTGCTGCTCCAGGTACTGGTACAGCTGACGAGCGACGCCATGTCTCCTCATCCGGGGATCTACATAGAACCGCTTCAGCTCCACAGACATCCCGTCCAGCTGCCGCAGACCTGCGCAGCCTACCGGCTCTCCATCTCCGTAGGCCAAGACGAATACCATCTCTCTTGTCTTCGGATCGTCGAAATCAACGACAAATATCTCCTCTGGAGGATACAATCCTTCCAAATAGCGGTCCAGCTCACGGATGAGCGCCGCAAGCCCGGGATTTCCGGCCGTCACTCTCTCAATGACAAGCTTCTCCATGCTCTAGCCTTCTCTCCCCGACATCTGCTTCTCGAACCAGTCCCATCCGAAGCCGACCTGCTCCGGCTTATGCGAATCGGATCCATATACGCATGGAATACCCAGCTTCACGCATTCCGCCAGGAACCACTCCGGCACATACGGCTTGCCGCAGGTTGCCACTCGCATCCCAGCCGTGTTGACGTCTACGCCAACGCCGGATTTCACCAGCAGCGGCAGCATCCCTTCCAAGCGGCTGCGAATGAGGCTCTCGTCAATCTCTGGAAGTGCCTGATGGAACTTCTCGATCAGATTAATATGGCCGATCCGCTTGCGCATCGGGAATCTCCCCGCCCATTCAATCGCAGCTTCGACATGGTCATAATATTCATTCACAACCCGCTCCATGGAGCCATAATACGACAGCAGCTGCTCCTCGAAGTGCTCCGCTTTGAAATCGATGCAGCGCATTCCGTCTCTTCCTGGCAAGTAGTGCACCGAATAGACGACATCCTCCAGCTCATCCTGCCATCTGTCCAGCATGCGCTCCGTATAGTCCAATCTTCCCGGCAAATAGTCGAATTCCAGCCCGGCTGCTACCTCAATCTTGCCTTCATAGGCCCGTTTCATCTCTTGTACATAGGCCATGTAAAGCGAAAGCTCTTCCTCCGGCATCGCTAGCTCGTCCCATATGTCATGATCGGCAATCCATCCTTGCGGCAACGGAGGATGCTCGCTAATCGTGTAACGCTCAAATCCAAGCTCAATCGCCCGATTCAGATACAGCTCCTGCGCCGCATCGCTGCCATGATAACAAAACCTGGTATGCGTATGCCCATCCCACTTCAGCATGTTTGTCTCGCTCCTGTCCCTGCCCCTGTTCCCATCTGATTCCAATACCGCAGCGAGGCTTCTTTTTCAACTAGCGTATCATGCGGCGAGCCTGGCGTAAATATCGTCAAAAGTCATAGAAGCCTCCCTATTTTCCGACATTCCGATAAATCTGCGGCATATCGGCTCGAAATAAAGGGTTTTTTGGGGTTATGTCGAATAGGAGGAAGTTGAAGACGTATTGGAAAATGTAGGAGGAAAAACATGAAGTGGATGTCGAAGCGATTCACGTTCGTCGTCATACCGGACGCGAATCAATCTGTCCAGCGCTACAGCGTGCCTGGACTTATCATCGTACTCATACCCGCCCTTATTATACTGCTGGCGATTTGCGCAGCCCTGTTCATCGTATTATTTTCGGGAAAGGCCAGCCATCTCAACAATGTGTTGCATCAGCTGTCCCTCTCCGAGTCGGGTTATGAGGAGCAGTTGAAGGAACGAGAGGATCTAATCGCGGCGCTGGAGGCCGACGTATCCGCCTTGTCCGCTCAAGCGAAGCATGTCGAGAGCAAAATGTCCGAAATTACCGAGCTTGAGCTGCAGTTGAAGGAGATTGCGGGCATTCAAGAGACTGAGGTGCGGATCTCATCCGGCGTAACCATGGAGGAAGGCGGCCAAGGCGGCGAAGAGCTTTTGTTGCCCGCCAATGCGGATGATTCTCTTGCAGCGGAGACGCTCCAGGATCTGTCCACGATGTCCTCGCAGATGGACGAGCTGAAGCCAAGTCTGGAAGCAACGAAGGAAGCGCTCCTGAAGCACCAGCGCATACTGGAAATTACGCCAACAATATGGCCGGCCGATTCCCGCAAAATCACGTCCACCTTCGGCGTGCGCCGCGATCCGTTCACGGGACGGGCAGCCGTGCATTCAGGTCTGGATCTGGGCGGCAATCGCGGAGATCCGATCTATGCTGCGGCAGACGGCGTGATAACCTTGTCAGAGAGATCGTATCCCCATGGCAACAACATCATAATCGACCATGGACGCAGCATTGAGACCCGTTATCTGCATCTGAACAAGCGGCTGGTCGAGGTTGGCGACAAGGTGAAGAAAGGTGATCTGATCGGCGAGCTTGGCAACACGGGCCGAAGCACAGGGCCCCATCTTCATTACGAGGTAATCGTAGGCGGCGAGCATGTCGATCCTATGCCCTATCTACAAGAAGACAGAGAGGAAAAGTGACCATGTTCAAAAGCAGCAAATCGGGAAGCGGAAAAATCAATCCGGATACGACGGATACGCTAATTGGCGAAGGCACCATCTTCGAAGGCAAAATTAAATCCGAAGCCAGCATCCGCATTGAAGGCAGCATCATCGGTGACATTATCTCGAGTGGGGATGTGATCGTAGGAGAAAACGGTGTAGCCAACTCGAACATTACAGCTCGTGACCTGGTGCTTGCCGGACAGCTGAACGGCGATGTCGAAGCAAGAGGCAAGCTCACGATCTGCGCCACAGGTATCTTGAACGGCAATATTACGGCTCAATCGCTTATTATAGAATCCGGCGGCGTATTCAACGGCAGCAGCAAGATGGCAGCCTCTCCTGCGACTGCAGCCCAATCCCAGAAGGAACTAAAAGCAACCTCATAATGAAAGAACCGAAAACGGCCGCTCTTGCGCCAGTCTTCGGTTCTTTTTTCTATCTAGGGACCGCTGGCGATTTTAACAAACCTTCATATCGCCTTGACATTCCCTTCACATTCATTCGCTACACTGAACCTGATCCGATAACCGTGATGAGGAGGAGTAAGCGATGAAACTGCCATTCCGTAACACGATCCTGATGCTAGTGGCTGCCGTCACGCTGTACGGCGCACTAGCGAGCCCCCCTGCACCGGAGCAAGCGTCTATCGTAGCGCCGGTTCTATCCGCCCATTCTCAGTCCGCATTCAAGCTGGCATCCGCGAAGAGCGCTGCCTACACGCCGCTCCATGAGCTGGTGAATGAATACAGCGGCCAACTGACCTATAACCGAGAAACCGATACCATCGATCTGACCGTAGACGGCGCGAATTTTTCCCTCCTGCTGAAGAGCGGAAGCGTCCTCCAGAACGGCTATGAAGCCCCTGGAGACTACTACATGGAGAACAGGCTTATCTATATAAGCGCAGATCAGTTCGCGAAGCTGGCTGCGCTTACCTTCATCAGCTCTTAATGTTGCGATGCTTCTCTATCCAATTGACGCCAAACTCAACCAAGCTGCGAATCGGCATAAGCCGCACGTCCGCATCTCCAACTTTCCCTACACGAACCGCTTCGCCATATTCCTGCTCGAACGCTTCTCCGATGATATCAAAGTCGCCTGAATCATAATCCAGATCCTGATATACGGTCCATTCGCGCTGACCATTCACGAGACATGGCGCTCCTTGCTGGCGGTGTTGCTTGATCGCATACTCTCCTCTATGCTCCGACAAGTGCAGGGAGGTATTCCGATTGTAGCCTACGCCCAGCAGCATGACCCACCCGTCCAGCTCATATAGTCTGGCCAGCGGCGATTGCTCGCCCAAACTATCCGTTAAGGCATGATTCTCTGTTATTCGGCGTGCATGCTGACCGCGAGCGGCGAACGACACTTGCGGATGCGAGCTTCTCAGCGTTCCCTCCTGCTTGCGGAAGCATTCTGCCATACTGCCCATATGCCTGGAAGGCGTCAGATGCGCTTCGAACGGCGGCATCTCCTCCCGGATAATAGGCCACCACGATTCCGGCACGGGCGGATTCTGCCAATCCGAGGGCTCCGATAGATCCGACGTATGCGTCGGCATGACCAGCGTGCCTTGCGGTCCCAACGCATGCTCCAGCGCAAGTACCACGGCGGAAGGACCTCCTACAATCCAGCGATTCGTCGACTTCAAAGAAGCGTGAACGATTAGTGACATGCCCGCTCCCACACCTAGCGACTGGAAGTCCCTAGCCATTCCCGATACAGTTAACGGCAATTGTTGTATATTCATAGGCTTACTCAGCCTCCCCTTTCGCATTCGCCTACAGCGATTATTGTATCGCTATTCAAGCGCAAAGCGCCAATCTTCATTTGATTATAGTCAAAAAATACAAAAAACCATGTCAACACAGCGCTTGGCTGCGGTGACATGGCTATCATCTCAACTCGTATTTATATCTGTCGAATGGCCCTGCGGGTTACAGCTGATCCGCATTCTTCAAGGCATGATCCCAGCTAGGAAAATAGAACAGCGCATTCCGCATTAACTCAGGATCACTCTGCTTCACCTGCTTCTTGCTGGTAGACCCTCCGCTCGATTGCAGCTGCTTAATCCGGCGAACGACTTCGTCCGCGCCAAGTGTGAATTCCATCGGCTTCGCTCCTTTCCTAGGTTGCCCCCACTCTCTAGTTTTTCATATCAAGGGAGATCTATACCTAAGAAAGAGCAATTTATGGAAACTGCTAGAACTGGAAGTAAATAAAGCTGCTTGATTCGCCCTTCATCAGCAAGAAGAGCAGCACAATGGCAATAACCGCATAAACCGCGCCACGTATGATGGAAGGCACGTTGAACTGCCATGCCAGCGACCATCTCTGGAATCGGGATACGACGATATATTCGATGATGTGAAGCAGATACAGTCCCGCCGCTACCGCGAGCAGCAGCAGATGCTGCTTCGTGAATTGAATGCCGTCCAGCATCGTCATCTTCTTGAGCATGTAGATAGCGTCAGACCAGCTATTCGCACGGAAGAATACCCAGCCGACGACCGTCAGATGGAAGAATACAAATACTGCAAATACTTTGTAAATCCGGTTATTGAGCGCATTCTTCCATCCGAGGCGCGCAATGCCCTTGGCATACATCCGATGCCCTGCCGACAGCAAGCCGTGGTACAAGCCCCAGATGATGAATGTCCAAGCCGCGCCATGCCAGATGCCGGATATTGTCATCGCGGCAATGAGATTGGCATAAATCCGCCAATTCGCCACACGCGAGCCGCCGAGCGGGATAAAGATATAGTCACGAATCCATTGGGACAGCGTAATATGCCATCTTCTCCAGAAATCTGCCGGATTCGCGCTTAGGTAAGGCGTCTTGAAGTTCAGATCGAGGCGCAAGCCAAGCAGGAAGCCAATGCCGACCGCCATCTCGCTGTAAGCCGAGAAGTCAAAGTATATCTGGAACGCGAATAGGTAGGAAGCGATCCAGGACTCGACGCCGCTAAGCGTCTGCGCCTTGGAAAAGTAGTCGTTCACATACGGCGCGATCTGCTCAACGATCATCACTTTCTTGAACAAGCCGAGCAGAATAAACGCCAGTCCCAGCTTTACGCGCGGCGCGCGGAACAAGATGGTGCTGATCTTGCGCAGCTGCGGAATAAAGTCGTTGCCCCGCAGAATCGGACCTGCCGCCGAATGCGCGAACAGGGAAATAAAAACCCAAAACTCCAATAGCGAGCGGCTGGGCTTCAGCTGTCCTCTATGTACATCTACGAGATAAGCAATGAGCTGGAACGAGTAGAAGGATATCCCGATCGGCAGCGCAATGCTGCGGTCGTCGAACGCCGTTCCTTGCAGCGAGAAGGTCATTCCCAGCATGCTCTCGATATTCTCCAGCAGGAACATAGAATATTTGAAGAACAGCAGGTTACTTAGTACGACCGCTAGTCCGAGGCCAAGCGCCAGCTTGCCCCGTGGCCCCTGCAAACCCTTGGAGATAAAGTACACAGACGCAACGATTGCGCCGAACAACAGGAAGTAGCCAACTCCCGCATAGGCATAGAATGCCGCATTCGCCAACGCGAGAATGATCATTCTTCCGCGAGGAATCGCATAATACAAACCAAAGACGACGGCCAGGAATAATAGAAATGTAGGTGAATTAAATAACATGATTAGGCCTCCTTGCCCGTCCAGGCGTCCCAAATGATACGGGCAAGCAGTTGATTGCCTTCTTTGGTCAGATGAACATGATCAGTAAATAAGTCCGGTTCAATACGATCCTGCAGCATGACATATTCCGCGCCAAGCTCCGATAGATAAGAATCGATTTTTTCCATATTGGCCACATAGCCGGGATGCACAACTTCCTTCTTGGACAGCTCGCCGTTGCTTCCGGCGACAAATACAAGCAGCCGCTTCCCTTGCTGATGCTCGGCGATCCGGTTCATGAAGTAGACGCTCCAATTGTTCTCCGTCATATCGAACGGCTCCGGATTAAAGAAATTCAAATATTGCGGCGATGTAATCCATTTCTCCGAAAATTGCTTTTCGTTCCATGCGCGCGGGTCGCCCATCACGTCGCTTTCCTTGCCCATTTGCTTAATGGCTTCCGGAATAACGGTCTTATATTTGATAACCGGCACCCAATCCGAGAGGGCGGCGATCGCGTTATGCTCGGTTTCCTTCCAGCCCGTCATATGCTTGTAGCCGGCCGCTTCCAGATGCGGCAGCACCTTCTCGAATGTAGCCGAATCTTCTCTTTTCAAATCATCACCCAGCCAAAATACCTTCCGTACCCCGGGATTCCCCCCTACAAACGAGGAGTAGGTCAGTCCGATCATGACGTTATCCGTCTTAATGCCATGCTCGTCCAGCATAAGAAGCAGCGTTAATGCGTCGCCCGCCATCATCGAAGGCGCCGACAGATTGAATACCGCCTGCAGCTTGCCGTCTCCATCCGCAGTGGCAGAATCGGACAAGTATCTCCCCAAGGAATGCTCCGAGCTTTCATTCGTGCCCCAAGCGACGGAGTTGCCGATCAGAATCGCATAGTCAGTCAAGCCCTCGTCCTTAATATGGCGGGCAAGTTCTTCGACCGCGATGCCCATCACCTTGGAGTCTGCAAGGAACATATCATAGTTCAGCCTGTGCTTATATACGGTATCCAGCTTCACCATATAGCTTGCCGCAAACTGTGCCACAATGAAAAAAAGTAACGCAAATGCAATGCCGTAATATCCATATCTTGCCTTTCGAAGCTTGGCGTATGGCGCTTTTGCTCGCGCAGGCCGTTCATTTGTCTGCGAAGAAGTGTTTAATTCGGGATTCATAGTCGTCCTGCAAGCCTCTTTTCACCTAATAATGTGTGGATGTCGAATAATGTCACTACCATTTATACCACGCATGGCGGGAATTGGATAGATGTGTTGTCAATCCCGATTGCGGCCCGCTATAATGAGTCGTTGAGATTCGGGGAGGCTATCGCTGCATGCTGCTCGCACTAGGTATTTTTGTATTTACTATAACATTTGTGATATGGCAACCGAAGGGATTGGCTATTCGGCAGCAGGCGGCGCTGCAATCGCCCTTCTGCTGGGAGCAGGCGTATCCATCTTCTTCGCCAATGACGGAGCTGTGCTTATTCTGACGCCGATCGTGCTGGCTATGGTTAGAGCGCTGCAATTCGATGAACGGATGGTACTGCCCTTTGTTATGGCTGGCGGATTCATCTCGGATACGGCCTCACTCCCGCTAGTCATCAGTAACTTGGTCAATATCTTGTCGGCTGACTTCTTCGGGATCGGATTTATGGCGTATGCCAGCCGCATTTGTGCTGCTGATCACCGCGCGCAAGAGCGAAATGGTCCGTACGCGCGAGGTGCTCGTTAGAGCGCCATGGTCCATCGTAGTCTTCTCCGTCGGTATGTATGTTGTAGTCTACGGCCTTCGCAACGTCGGGTTGACCGACCAGCTTGGTCTGGTGTTCCAGTGGGCTGTCGATCAAGGCTTGTTCGCCGCTACAATGGTCGTCGGCTTCTGCGCCGCGTTCCTCTCCTCGATCATGAACAACCTGCCGACGGTCATGATCAACGTGCTTGCGATTGAGGGTGTCTCCGCCGAAGGCACGCTGCGGGAAGCTATGATTTACGCCAATGTCATCGGTTCCGACCTGGGTCCCAAGATGACTCCCATCGGATCGCTGGCGACGCTCTTATGGCTCCATGTCTTGTCCAGGAAAGGGATGCGGATTACATGGGGCTACTATTTCAAGGTCGGACTCATCCTGACGCTGCCCGTCTTATTCCTAACGCTGCTGGGCTTATATTTGTTGCTTTTTTCCATCCACTAATTTGTGACAAAATAGATAAGAGAAAGGTATCTCTAAAGTGGCGCCTGCCCTTAAAGAGATACCTTTTGTAATTGATGCATGAAAGCCTGGCCCTGCTCTTAAACTACCCCGTCCATTTTGTGCCTTGCCTAACGTAGCAATCACTGGGAGCGTGCTGCTCGGATCGGCTCTCTATTGACCGCTATCCCCCAACTCCAAGCGCTCCGCCAGCGGCGCCCAGCACGACAATTATCCATGGCGGCAGCTTCCAATAGGAAAGCAGTACAAACAGGATCGCGGCGAAGGCAACGTCCTGCGGAGAGCCTATGGCGCTCGTCCAGATCGGGTCATAAAACGCGGCAAACAGCAGGCCGACGACTGCGGCATTAATGCCGGCAAGCGCCCGGCGTGCCAGCGGGATCCCCCGCAGCGTATCCCAGAAGGGAAGCACGCCCGCGACCAGCAAGAAAGCAGGCAGGAAGATCGCGATCGTAGCCATTGCCGCGCCTAGGGGGCCTGCCATGACGGCCCCAAGATAAGCCGCGAACGTAAAGAGCGGCCCTGGCACAGCTTGCGCCGCGCCGTATCCGGCCAGAAACTGCTCGGCGTTTACCCAGCCCCGGCCCGCTATCTCATCCTCCAGCAGCGGGAGAACGACATGCCCGCCCCCGAATACGAGAGAGCCCGAGCGATAGAAGCTGTCGGCCATCGCCATCATACTCCCCGAATCCCGCAGCAAGGGCAGAACAACCAGCAAGCAAGCGAATAGCGTTAGGCAAACAAAGCCGAAGCGACGCGATAGCGTCGTGCGATGCCCCAGCGCCGCTTCTCCCTGCTTCATCGCTCCGGCTTCGTCCGGATGATTCCGGCATAACCATATTCCTGCTGCTCCTGCCACTGCAATAATAGCGATCTGGGTATAGGCAGTCGGCCAGATCAAGGCTGAAGACGCCGACGCGGCAGCTATCGTAGCCAGCAGCCGCCCCGAGGCCAGCTTCTGACCCATACCCACGATGGCATGAGCAACAATCGCAACCGCCACAAGCTTCAGCCCGTGCAGCCATCCGCTCCCGTCCATTCCCGATGCTTGCATATACCATCCGAAGAGCATCAGGGCTAGTACAGAGGGCCACGTAAAACCGATAAACGACAGTACCCCGCCAAGCAGCCCTCCCCGCTTCAGCCCGATACCAATACCGACCTGGCTGCTTGCTGGGCCGGGAAGGAACTGGCATAACGCAACCAGCTCCGCATATTCCTGCTCGCCAAGCCACTTCCGACGGCGCACATATTCATCATGAAAATAACCTAAGTGGGCAATAGGCCCGCCGAAGGAAGTCAAACCGAGTTTTGTCGATACCCCTAACAGCTCCAGCCATACCGCCATCTTGCTTTTCACGTATGAGGTCCTCCCTGTTCATTCCGAACTTATAGCTACCGTCATTGTAAGATAAGAGCAAGCGATTGGGAAGAAGCATGTTTCACAGCGGCAGACAAGAGCACTTAGCGGACAACGCTTATCCAGCTAGCGTGCTTCCATCCTTCTTCGAACGGACCGCTTCGAGACATGCCCGTAAGCTTGCTGCCGTCGTCACGATGAAAAATGCGAGCGCCGCAAGCGGCAGCAGCGACCATTCCAGCAGTGTTCTCTCCTGCAAGGTTTGCAAGCCGATCGCCAGCAGGCCGCCTATGAACGACACCCCGGCAATATGAATCAGTGTCCGCTGCAATCGAATCGTCATCGAGCTTCTGATTGCTAACCACGCGGTTATCGGCAGCACCTGCAGCGCGTGAAACCCAAGTCCGTGGAACCAGATCAGATTGCCTTCCAAGCCGATGAATCTGCCGCCGTTAATGGATATGCAGATACCGCCTGCAAAAGAAAACAATACGGCAACCATGGCATAACGAACGCTCAACACTACGCTTGGCTGCAGCTGCGAGGCGCGCTTTCGGAAAAACGCCGCCGCGAAGCCCAAATAAAACACGACCAGCAGCATAGCGGCCATTCCAAAGCCATTCGCGACCGCAAGATCAAAGGCGGAGCCATCCATTGCGAACCGGGGATTAACTCCGCGGATATGCTGAACCGTCTCGGCGAAATAAGAAAATAGCGCAAGCGCAATGTAAGACCATCGGAAGAACGCTCTGCTCTTCCGTCCCCATCCAGCGAACGGGCTAACGGCTGCCGTCGATAGCAAGAAAATGCCGAGTGCCGCATTGAACGATACAGCTTTGGCCATGCCAGAGCCCGGCGTTTCGTCCGTGCCTAGCAGAAGCGCGCCTAAGCCGCATACAAGCGCCAGCGCGAAGCCCAGAAGTCCCGTAACGACCATCCACTTCTCGCCTTTAAACCATAACGGTTGATCCGTCATCTTAACCATTCCTCCTGTAAAATCTGATAGCTCAACTTTACAGAAGGAACAGCGGCTCAGTTACGGTCGGAGGCTGTATCTTGCGTTACGACATTGGTATATGGCGAAGCCAGACCGCAGTCGCATTGGCGGTCATCCTACAGACAGAATTTGGCCATCGCCTCCAGGACTCCCTCTCCATAACTCTGCTTGCATACATAATCAGCTTCCGCTTTCAGCTCTTCATGCGCGTTCGCGACGGCTACGCCAATCCCGGCATATTGAAGCATATCCAGATCGTTAAGCTGATTGCCGAGCGCCATAATTTCCTCGCGCTTAATGTTCAGCCGCTCCGCAATTTTGCGCAGGGCTGTCCCTTTGCTTTGTCCGCTTGACATGATCTCCCAATAGTCCGCCTCCGACTGGAAGGCGGCAAATCGGGCATGGACAGGCTCGTGCAGCGCCCAAACTTGGCGAATGACCGACATATCTCCGATTAGAATGACCTTCTGAACATAAGCTTCCTTCCACTCGTTGTCGCCTTCATCTAATTGGATGCAGCGGACACGCTCCTTTTCCTCATAGCGGTGGACCGCCTCAGACGGGCGGAAGACGAACACGCCATCCTCGCGGAACAGGAACGCATCGAGGTCGGCTTGGCTTGCATCCGCAAGCAGTGCATTCACGTCTCCAGCCAGGAAGGAGGCCGACTCCATCACCTCTCCCTTCTGAGCAATCACGGAGCCGTTGCACAAGATATAAGGCATCCCCAGTGTCAATTCGCGTTCAAACGAGGCGGCTGTCAGCAGCGGCCTGCCCGTCGCGAAGGTGAACAGCCCGCCACGCTTTGTGAATGCAGCTACGGCTTCCTTAACCGGTTGCGTCAGCTGATGCTCAGGCGACAACAACGTGCCGTCCAGATCGCTCACTATAAGACGTATCGTCACCTTACTCCCTCCCAAACAAGCTCTAATCGCATTCAAGTCCCATTTTGCGGCAACAAAAAAACCGCGTCGCCACACGAAGCGAACGGATGACTCGGACCCGTTCATCGCCTGATTCCTCGGTTATCTCGTCAACTCCATATTAGCTATTGCCATACTCGCATGTTATGTCCAGAAGCTCGGATGTCCGACGGAGACATAATCCGCTCCGCTATCCAGCGCTTCTTGAATCTCTTCTTCATAACGAATCAATCCGCCGACAATAAGCGGTCTGTTCACCTTGGCTTTCACTTCACGGATAATGCGCGGCATGAGGCCCGGCATCAGCTCCACTTCGTCAGGCTTGCTCGTGCCCGTCAGCCGAATTCCCGTCTCCACCGCAGCGGTATCGATCGCGAATACACGTTGAATGCTGCGAATGCCAGCTTGCTTGGCTGCCGCGATAATATGGCTCTTCGTCGTCACGATGCCGTCCACGCCAAATTCTCTTGCGATATAGTGAACGGCAGAAGCGTCCCGCCCAAGGCCGTTCACCATCTCCATATGGACATAGACCTGCTTATCCATGCTATGCAACTGACGCACAATATCGCCAAGCGTTGTAATGTCGCCGGTCATGAGAATGACGCGTGAGAGCGAAGCGCTCCATACATGCGACAATTGCTCCTCGTTCGTAATCGAGGCAATGATCGGGCTGCCCATCTTCCATACCTCCCCTTATATGCTACTTGATGCCCGAATGAATAAAGCTGTTCATGAACTGGCGCTGGAACACCATAAATCCGAGCAGCAGCGGCAGGATCACCAGCATCGTCGCCGCCGTTACCTCGCTCCATTGCGCCCCTGTCTCGAAGGATTGGGCGAAGATCGCCAGACCGACCGTAAGCGGCCGGTTCTCAACGGAATTTGTAATGATCAGCGGCCAAAGGAAGTTGTTCCAATGATAGCTGACTGAGACGAGCCCGAAGGAAACATAGGCTGGTCTCGCCAGCGGCATATAGATGCGCCACAGGATTTGCCATAGACTGCAGCCCTCCATGCGGGCTGCTTCATCCAGCTCGAACGGAATCGTCTTGAACATCTGCCTGAGCAGAAACACTCCGAATGCGGAGGCGAAATACGGAATCATAATGCCTAGCTTCGTATCCAGCAAGGACAAATCCCTTAGCACCGTATAGTTGGGGAAGATGAGAATGTCGGCTGGAATCATGATTTGAGCGAGAAACAGCAGGAAGATAGCCGACTTGCCCCAAAACTCTACCCGCGCAAAGGCAAACGCAGCCATCGACACCGTTAGAAACTGTACGGTAAATACGCCGGCAACGATCACTATCGTGTTCAAATAATAAGTGCTGAACGGCGCAGCGTTCCATACATGAGTAAAGTTAGAGAGTGTGAAATCGATCGAAATCGATGACGACAGCGCCAGCCGTTTCGGACGAAAGGCGGTCCATACGGTCCATACCAGCGGAATCAGCCAGACTGCCGCCATTATATACATCAAGCCATAGCTTATTTTCTTCATCATTATGCGCTTCCTCCTATCGGTAATGAATGCGGCGGTCGAAGCCGAAAAACTGTATAGCCGCAAGCAATAGCAGGAGAATAATCATAACCGTCGTCAGAGCCGACGCCATGCCTTGGTCCCAGAAGCTGAAGGCCGTTTCATAAATGTAGAACAGCAATAGATTGCTGGCGTTCTCCGGGCCGCCTTTGGTCATAATCCAAAGGTGATCGACCAGCTTGAATGAATTGGTGAGCGCAATAATCGAGACGAACAGCGTCGTCGGCATAAGCAGCGGGAATGTAATCCGCCAGAATACGCGCCATGCTGGAACGCCGTCCACTCTCGCGGATTCATACAGCTCCTCGGAGATATTCTGCAGTCCAGCCAGATAGAACAGCATAAAATAGCCGGCTTCCTTCCATACAATCATGATAATCATTGCCCACATGACCAGATCCGGCGTACCGAGCCAGTTGGGGCCCTTGATGCCGAAGGTTTCGAGAAAACGGCTGACGATGCCGTATTCCGGGGTATAGATGAACAGCCAGATGTTGCCGATTGCAATCATCGGCACGACTGTCGGGTAGAAAAACGCGGTTCGCACCAGTCCTCTGGCCCGCATAACTTTGTTCGCAAACATCGCCATCAGGAGAGACAGCAGGATGCTGGTCGGCACCGTGCCGATCGCGAACCAAATATTGTTTTTGACCACTTTCCAAAACACGCTATCTTCCGCCATGCTGTTGTAGTTGTCCAGCCCGATATAAGAAGGCTGCGGAGTGCCGAGATCAGCCTGGAACAGGCTGAGCTTCAGCGCCCCCGCAACCGGATAGAGCGTGAACACAAGGAGGAAGATGAGCGAGGGGAGCAGGAGCATCCACGCGAACGCGTTAAGCTTCCATGCCCGTCTGCGCCTTGTCGCCATCTTCATGTCATAACCCCCTGCTTATTTGTTGAATGGCGCTAGCGCTTTGTCCGCTTCTTCCTGTGCCTTCTTCAGCGCAGTAGCGGAATCAGAAGAACCTGTCAGTACGGATTGGATGGCGTCGCTGAAAATTTTGGACACCTTGCCGTTGTTATGCGTCGACAGCTCTGCCGAAGCGTATTGCAGCTGATCTCGTGCTACAAGAGCGGCAGGGAATTCCTGCACGTACGTCTTCATCTTGTCTGTCTCATAAGCCGAGATGCGCGGCGCTACATAGCCTGTATCGATACTCCACTGTGCTATGCGCTCCGGCTCCGTCATGAACTTGATGAATTTCCAAGCCGCTTGCTTCTTCGCTTCGCTGATGCCTTTGAACATATAGAAGTTGCCGCCGCCTGTCGGCGTGCCGTATTGCTTGTTTTTCGGAAGCATCGCAACGCCGAAGTCGAACTTGGCATTGTTCTTCACGTTCGTCAGGTTGCCTGTCGTATGATACATCATCGCTGTCTTGCCTTCAATAAAGTCGGACGGAACCGTACCCCACTCGATCGCGCCTTCCGGCATCGCCTTATGCACCGCTGCGAGGTCTCTCCAGAATTGCATGGACTGTACGTTTTCCGGTGTATCAAAAAATACTTTCTTGCCGTCTTGCGTCATAATGTTGTCGCCGCTTTGAAGCGCGAATGTCTGGAACATCCAATACAGGAAGCCTGTCGATGGAATTTCAAGACCCCATTGGCTGTCCTTCGTCAGCTTCTTCGCGTAGTCGGCCAGCTCTTCCCAAGTCGCAGGCGCTTTCTCCGGATCAAGGCCAACCGCTTTGAACATTTCTTTATTGTAGAAGAGGACGATTGTACTGCGTTGGAACGGAATTGACCATGTCTTGCCGTCAGTCTGGCCGTTAGCCAGGAAAGCCGGATAGAAATCCTTTAGGTACTCATCGCCGCCGTCAGCCGCAATCAGCTCATCCAGCGGTTCAATCGCATCCATATCCAACAAAGTGAACAGCTCCGTGCTCAGAAGCACCGCGAGATCAGGCGGCGTCTTGCCTTGGATAGCCGCTTGCGCCTTGACCATCGTGTCGGCATAGCTGCCTGTGTATACCGGCTTCACCGTAATGTCTGGATTTTCAGCCATAAAGTCCTTCGCCATGTTCTCGATCACTTCCGTAATCGGGCCGCCTACCGCAACCGGATAATAGAAGCTGAGCTCTACCTTCTCCCCTGACGGCTTGTCTGCTTCCTTAGTCGGAGCCGGTGTTGCTGCGCCGTTGTTGCCGGCATTGCTTGCGGATGGTTTCGCTCCGCCATTGCCGGAACAGCCGACGACAAACATGGCGCAAGCACAAAGGATAATCAGTGCTTTCATCATTGAACGCATGGGTGGATAACTCTCCTTTTTCTTGTCTTTTTTTATATAACATGGCGACCCCCGGTGCCGTGCGCGCTGAAGCGCGTTGAGGCGGAAGAGCTGCCAACGTTATTGCGGCATGTTGCAAAAGAAGGCATTAAAAAAGAAAACACTTATTTGAGCAGAAGTCATCATCACGGCATTCCCCTTGCGGAATAATCGCACGCGAACGACCGTACATCTTTTCAAACAAGGGTTTTCTCATATTCTCAACCCGTGTGCCCTCATATTCTGTTGGTGTCTTGCTTCTAGGACAACTATAGCGCCCAACTATTAAAGCAGTGTCAACGGAATATAGAGATGTTGTAAAGGGGGGAGTGCTGCTGAAAAAAGAAAAAACCCCGGGCTTCATCAGCCCGAGGCTTGCTCTATTGATGATTGGATTAAGGCAGCAATTGCAGCCTTGCCATAAGATTGTACAAAGACTGTACGCTCTCGGCGCGGCTTGCTTGCTCCAGTGGGGCAAAGCGAAGATCGGCGCGCCCGTTCATCAGTCCAAGCTCTAGCGCTTGCCCGACATCACCCTGGGCCCAATCGGCAATAACCCCTTTGTCGCTAATACTGTCTAGTGTTCGGGAAGCCCCGCTGCCCTCCAGCGAGTTCCCTTGCTGTTGCGCCCACTCCGAGGCGCGTACAAGCAGAATCGCCATCTGCTGGCGCGTAATTCGCGCCTCAGGCGCAAAGGCATCCTCCGTAACCCCGCTTACAAGTCCTGCTTGATAGGCTGCCGCAACGGAATCGATATACCATTCTCCGCTGTCCATATCCGTGAACGGCATGTTCCCCTCAGTTGCCTGCAAGCCCAAAGCTCTGACAAGAAGCGCTGTAAATTCCGCGCGCGACACTGCCCGGTCCGGCGCAAAGCTGCCCCCTCCCGTACCTTCCACGATATGCTTGGCAGCGAGTCTCGTAATCGCTGCATGTCCCCAATGGGAGCTTGGCACATCATGGAATGCCGGGCTGTACTCCATGACCGCATAGCGGCTGAAATGCGTGCTGCCCGCTTCTATATATCCGTTGCTCACCTTTCCTCCGGCATAGCGCGGCGTTCCGTCATTCATCAGCTGATAGATGCCCGCAAGCCATAGGTCGGTTCCTTCCTCAAGCTGGAAGCGCAGAGTAGCCTCATCGCTGAAGGATGTCACGAACGTCCGCTTGCCGTCGCGATCAACGGCCTCCAATTTGAAATCCATGATCATACCGCGCTGCTTCATTCCGTCAGCTTGGTTCTGTTTTTCCTCGACAGGGGTCATAGACAGCTCCAATCTGCCCTCCCCGCGCTGTCCTTCAGGCAGTGCTTGCAGCGCTGCCAGCAACAGCTTGGTTGGGAGCTGCAGCGTCCACGAGCCGGATTGAACGGACAAGCCATCCGCTGGAAGCCACTCGCTCAGGCCGCCCGGCATGGACAGCAGCGTCTGCTTGCCGCTAAGCTTCAGCTTGCCGCCTAGCGATGCAATCTCCGCTGCTGTTGGTACATATCTGGACGTATTCTCTGCGCTCTGTCCTCCGTCACTCGGCTGGGTTGGCGTTGTCTGATTCGCTACCGTCACCCGAATAGGAGCCGAATAAACTCTCCAGCTCGATTCCGGCACAGCCTCACCTTCCACCGGCTGGAATAACGGGAAGTCATGATAGAGCTGCACAATCGCATGGCCCGTTTTAGTTCCCTTGATCAGGCTGCCATCCAGTTCCACGGCACCGGAAGCTTCGCCTAGAATCCGAATTCCGCCATTCAGCGGAATGTCCGCTCCTGCCCGTGACGCAATGGCAACAAGCTCATCCCAAGACAGCTCCGCTCTCGGACGCAGCGTATAGCTGCCGTTCGCGCGCAGGCTGCTTAGACCAGTCGGCAGCTCATTCATCCAGTTGGCATAATCCGTAATGATGCCGCCAACGCCGCGCGCTACCAATTCCTGCATGCCGCTCTTCGTATTCACCGTCCAGCCGACGACGGCAACGCCGCGCTGCTTGGCATAAGCGACAAGCTCAGGCGTCATCAGCGTCGTATTGGCCAGCAGGAATGCGCCAAGCTGCACGTTATCCGTGATCAGTTTCTCCGCTTGCACCAGCTCTTTGCCCGCCTCGGGCGTGCCGCCGTCCAGCACGAAGCCAATGCCGACCTGCGAATTCTGTTCCTGCACCCGCTTCAGCACCTCGCTGCTAAAGCTGGAGACATAGACATCCGCCACCATATCGTATTCCTCAATCAGATCGACAAGCTCCCGCTCGTATCCGATTCCTTTCATCTCCAGCGCCAGCACAATATCCTTGTCCTTGGCGTAGGCAAGCAGCTCAGCCAGCGTCGGGATGCGGGCATCCGGGAATTGATCGTAGATCGGCTGCCATGCTGCCTGATCCGTGCGATTGGCCGTCAGCGCCTTCAGCTCCTCAAGCGTCATCTCGCTTGCCCGTCCGCTGCCGTTCGTGGTCCGGTCTACCGTAAAGTCATGCAGCAGCACCAGCTCGCCATCTTTGGTGCGCAGCACATCCGTTTCAATGACATCGGCATTCATCTCTACTGCAAGCTTGAAGGCGTCCATCGTATTCTCCGGCGCCAGCGAGCTCATGCCGCGATGCGCAATGAACAACGGCGGAACGCCAAGCGTCGCTTGCTCGCCATAGCTCTCGATCGCTTCGACCGCCGCTTGCGGCTTGCCTGTCACCAGGCCGGTAACGCCTGCCGCAATCGCTTGGTGAAGATCAGCCTCCTGCTCCATACCGTATGCCCACACCGTGATTCCTCGTGCCGCCAGGTAAGAGGTCAGCTCGGCGCTTGCTGACCGGTAATTCAGCAGCACTGTCAAGCCCGTGCTGTTTCTTACGTTAATGACGATATCGCTCCACTGCTCCCGCTTGATGCTGTTGCCTTGAATGCGTACGACTCCGCGATATTCGTCATTCAGCTCGCGCATGTCCTTCACGACAGCTGCATTCCCCGACACGATCATGACATCCTGCATGCCAAGCTCGCCAAGCAAGCCGTGTACCGCCAGTATAAGCGAACGGTCTTGCAGCTCCAGCATTGGCAGCCTGTGACCGCCCAGCCGCTCCAGCGCATCCTTCAGCTCCATCTTTACATTGGTCGCCATCAGCTTGCCGCCCGATAGGCCAACCGTCAACAGAAAGGCCGAAGTTCCCTCGGTGAAGGTGTCAGACAGCACCCCCGACGCATCTGCCACCGTTGGCGCAGCCGCCAGCTTGCTCTCCGGCTCCTCGGTCAAGAGAACATTCTCCTTCAAGTCGGATACCGGAATCAGATCCGGGCGACCATTCGGTCCGAACAGCAGCAGTCCTGGCGTCGGATTCGGCTGATCGATAAAGTCGGCGCGGCTGTTTTTTGTATCCACTTCGCTAGTACGCTCCAAAGAGTGTCCGCCCGCAACGCCCGGATGGGCTTCCATGCCCATGTACATGCCGGAGCGGTACACGACGACATCGATCAAAGCTTTGTTGCGGTCAAGCAGCAGCACCTCATCGCCCGTATTCGCAAGCTGCATATTGCCGCAGCCCCAGTCGCAATTCGGAATCATTTTCGCCACTTCGGGATCGGATTCGTCAAGCTCGAAATCAGCCTTGATGCCGTAGCGCTCCTCGATTCCCTTAGCATTCTTGGCTACGACAATCACTTCATAAGGAGCAAGCACCGTTCCTTCCGGGAAGTTGTACATCCCTTCCGCAGCCGCTTGTCCTTCCGTTTCTTCATCGCCCAAATAATAACCGCTTATATCGATCGGCTGAGAGGAAATATTGGTCAGCTCGATATACTCGCCCGTAATTTCTTCAAATAGCGGATCATACACCACTTCGGTAATTAGCAGCGTCTGGCTGGTCGGAATCGGGATCGGCCTGTTCGGCAGATCCGGCGGCGCAGCCGCAAAGTCTGCTGCCGGAACGCCGGTATCGCTGATGCGATGAATCGCATTGCCGTTGCCTCCCGCCGCAGCCGTTACTCCTTTGTAAGCAATACCGCGATAGGTCATATCTTTCAAATACGGCACAAAATCAACAACCTCGTTGGCTCTATCCATTAATAGAATCTCGTCGCCGCCATTCGCCAGCTGAATGACGCCGGTGGACCATGCCGTCGGCAGCAAGTCGGGAACAGACGGATCATCCTGAGGCTTGAATACGCCCTCCCACGGCACTTCGAAGTCAGGAGATACGCCGTATGTCTGCTTGAAGATAAGCGCGGATTGGCTGACAACGATAACCTCGCCCGGCTCGATCACCGTGCCGGCAGGGAATTCGGCCATGCCTTCACCGCCGCCTTCGTTAATGCCGTCGCCCAGCTTGAAGCCTCCGATATCCGCCGGCTTCGTGCCGTAGTTGCGCAGAACAATATATTCTTTGCCGTCATCGGCTCCCGGCGCATCATACATGAATTGCGATACGCGAACCGGCGGCCGCTCCGCTGCCGGAGGCTCGGTGCCATAGTTCTCCCATGCCGCCAAATCCAGCTTCAGCATCCGGTCCATGATAAGCGTAGTCGTATATCGGTATTTGTTCGCCCCGGATTCCAGCAGGACATACAGCTCTCCCCCGGCCACGGCTATGCCTTCCGACATGGGCACCGTCACAAGCGAAGCATTCGTTTCTGCAGCGGATTGGCCGTCCAGGAACCACAGCGGCACAGTAACGCCATTCACAACAGCGCTCGCATGCGGCGTTCCTGCCAAATCCGGCGTACGGTAGCGGTATAGCGTGCTGTCATTGGCGCGCCCGTACGAGGTGCTTAAATAGACAGTGCTGTCGTCGAATGCTGCGCCTTGCACTTTTTCACGGATAGAGAACAAATAATCAGGAGTTGCTGTTGTTGTCTGCTCGCCATTCCAGTTGTCTGCGCCCGGAAGGCCTGTGTCCGCCGACAGCTCGTAGCCCGCCATCCAGGCATAATGCGTCTCGCCATCCCGGTTCGCAATATGATGCTGAGGATCGGTCGGATACGACTTTGCCTCATAGAACTCGCCTACCCACAGCACTCCGTCCGCATAGGTCATAAAGGCTGCTTGCAGCGGCACCGGAATGACGCCAGTGAATTGCACCTCTCCGCCATGCTCCGCCGCCCCAATAGCTGCAAGGCTCAATCGGTACAGATAGGTCTCCGACGCGACCCATACATCGTCCCCGATAATTGCTACGCCCCCGGCGTGGCCCAAGTACGGCGTGCCGTCCTCATTCATCAGCGCGAGCGACTTCAGCTGGACGCCTGTCGATTCCTGCATGACCGACAGCACGCCGGGACGGCCGTCATCCATATACGACACGGTTACAAGCCAGTCCAGCCCTTCGTCGTAAGCGATGCCCTGCGGCACCACGCCTTCGGCAAGACCAGGAATAACCGGTCCGGCTTCGCCGATCTCCCAAGTCAGCGCGTATTTCTCCGGCTGTTGGAGAGGCGCGCGTTCCGTCTGCGTCAGCTTCTGATGCCCAGGCTCTGCCGAAGCAACCGAAGACGGAGCGGATTCCTTATCCGATGTGTTCACTGCGCTTACCTGAAAGTCGTACGAGACATTGCCGACCAGCCCGTCAACTCTAAAAGAAAGCTGCGATGCCGGCACTTCAAACTGCAATTGGCCATCCCTATAGATGCGGTAGCTCCACACATCGGATTCTTCATTCGGAGACCAGCTGAGGCCTACCGACCCCTCGCCTGCATCAGCGGTAAGTCCAGCAGGAGACTGTGGCGCTTCGGCATTCACGACCGGCTTCGGCGGAGCTTGTCCCGCCACTACATAACCCGGCGTCGGCGCCTGCAAGCCGCCGATCAGCTCCATAGCCGTACCGCCGCCGCTTGAGTAGCGGAACGTAATCGATTTGCCTTCCGCCACATGCGCAGCGGAATAGGAGGCTTTGGCGATCTCGTTGCCGGAGCCGCCCCGAATCGTAACGTTCTGATTGCCGCTGTTCGTCAGCCCGCCAATGTTCTCAAAGATGCGATAGCTGCCCTCGCGTACATATTTGCCACCATATTCGGCGTAATAATAGCTGTTGAATGCATCCATGCCAATCGGCGCTATCTCTCCTCTGCGCGTCCAGATCACATAGCTGCTCCACTCCGGCAGCACTAGTGAGTCTTCAATGGTCACAGACCAGCTTGCAGAAGCAACCGTATGACCTTGAAGCTCTACGGGATGGCTTGCTGCGTTGTACAGCTCGATAAATTCAAAGGCGTCATACCCGGCAAAGTTAGCCGTATCCGGTATCAGCTCCGTAATAAGCAGCTCTCCCGGCAGCGGCGCCGCAATATCGCCCTCGCCCGGCGTTGGTGTAGGCTCAGGCTCGCCACCTGGATCAGGCGCTCCCGGCAGCTGCTCCGCGAGAAGCGTGCCCGGCGTTGGCGTCTCGTCATTGCGCAGCCGATTCATCTCCGCGGAGTCTCCCGCCTTATAGATGACGCTGCGGTTCAGAATGCCGTCGGCAGCGCCTTCGTTGAACAAGGCCGACACTAGCGGCTGACCTGCGGTGTCCGCTATCGCTACTTTGCGCAATGCGCTGTCATGAAGACCCTGAGCCGATGTTGTAAGCGCTATCTCAATTACGTCTGCTGAGTCCAGAGAAACGCCGTAGTTGGCGTTAAAGTCATCCAGCGGGACATTCGGGTAGTCGAATTTTTTTAGCCATAGCACCTTCGTCTCCCCTGCCCCGATTGTCGTATCGGCAATAGGCCAGCGATTGGCCGGATTCGTCATGCTGCTGGTAAAGTATTGAAGCTGATATTGATTCAGATTGATCGCTGCCGTGCTGCTGTTGTACAGCTCGATAAATTCGTAAGGCTGGCCCTCCCCTGCGGAACGCGGCACAATCTCGGTGATCCACAGCGCTGACGGCCCCTCGGCTGCATGAGCGCGATCTGTCCATGGCTGCGGCCACAGGCCTGCCAGCAATACAGCAACCAGCACATACGCACTCCACTTCTGAAACTTTTTCTTCAACACGATCCCTCCCAGAAATATTGGTTTCTACCAATCTCACAACCTGTGAATCCGGGTCTGCCTGGCTTTTGCAACAAAAAAAGAGAAAACCCCGTTTGATTCAGGTAGAAGCAATTGCTTCCAGCCTTCGTGCAAACAGGGTTTTCTCGTTTTCTCCGACCCTTATTCCATTCAGTTGTTAGCCTTATTATATACACGAATGTTACGAGAGTGTGAAGAAGTTTTTGAGAAATTGTAAAAAAAGATGCAGAAAAAGAGGACGAAGGCCCTAAAAAAGAGAGACTAATAGACTTGTAATCTTCAAGAATGACGGGCCAACGGAATCCATAGAATAACAAAATAACAGGAAAGCGCGAAAGGAGTCCTTTGGACATGACGATTCTGAACAGAAACGAAAGAGGAACGGAGAAGGAAAGCTGCGATCTTACAATTGAAGTAAGCGGAGAAGGTGTAATTGCCGCGGCTCCTGACCGGACGATCATTACACTGGGTGTTGTGACAGAAGGCAAGGAGGTCGCGCCGGTACAGCGCGAGAATGCGGCCGCGATCCGCGCTATTATCGAAGCATTGACGGAGCTTGGGGTACCCCGATCGAATGTGCAGACGAAGTCATACAGCATCGATCCGCAATATGATTATGAGGACGGCAAGCAAGTATTTCGCGGATACAAAGCGACGCATTTACTGCAAATTTCGCTGGATGGCGTAGAGCATGCCGGTACAGTGCTGGACACGGCTACCGCTCATGGCGCCAATCTGATCTCCGAGGTTGCCTTTGCCTCCTCAGAAGCAGAGAAGCATCAGGAGGAGGCACTCGCGCAAGCTGTGCGCCGCGCACAGCAGAAAGCAGCCAGCATTGCGGCATCGCTTGGCGTCTCTCTATCCGCCGTGCCGTGCAAAGTGCAGGAGATTGGAACCGAAGGGGAGCCAGTCCGCTTCAAAACGATGATGGCGGCCAGCGACGCTACGCTGATCGAGCCGGGTCAATTGACCTTCAAAGCGGCTGTGCGGCTTTGGTATCTCTTCGCGTAAGAAGCATGCAGCTTATGGCGATCCAGCTCAGGGTAATCGGCCAGCTTGCCTTCGTACACCTTCTCCATCCGGGGATCATGATGGAAGTGCTGAGGCGTCACGAGTGCTGGCGGCAGCACTCCCGTTTCCGGGTTGTTCCATAACGAAAGTCCTCCTCTACGGAGAACCTCCGCTACGAATTGCGAGCAGAAATATGCGTCCGGGATTTCAAGGTCTCGGTTAAGCAGAACACCGACAAGACCGATCAAATTGTAGGAATAACGTTCCTGTTCTAGGCGGAACTGTTCGATCGCCGCGGCGACAGCTTCCTTCTCCTGACGCGTCACTTGGAGCCTCAGCAGGATGCAAGATGTATTTTGATAATAGCTGTAAGTGCCATAGTAGATGTCCTCTTGGACAAAGCCCGCATTCAGCGGATTGCGCGCCGTCTTGCGGCCGAAGCTGTACAGCTCGTTCAGCTCGGAGTCCAGCGCGATGGACGCATGGTTATAGGGAGCGTTCGTAAAGCATTGAATCAGCCGCGAAAACGCCGTTCCCGTATTGGTAAGCAAAATGTATAAGTATGATGGGCGATTCGTTGGATTCTTTGGACGGTTCGATTTTCCTGCTGTCATATCCGTCATATCCGTCATATCCGTCACCTCTTTGTTCATAATGGCAGCCAGTCGTATTGTTTATGACTTGGTACCAATATATCAACGCTCCGAGGGATGGAATAGTACCAACTCTGTCTGGTACTGGTCTTTGGCAAGCGCTTGAATGCTAGTGAAGAGCAGATCATACGGAGCACAAGCGCGTGGTGATTCTTTGCATGACGATGTTCGGTTGACGGGCTGCTGGTGCCCTTTGGGTACTCGTTTGGTGCTTGTTTGGTGCTTGTTTGGTGCTTGTTTGGTACTCTTTAGGTGATCTAGTAGCGTAGCACTATTATGACGGAACTTCTAATGCTCATCTGCTGCTGGCTGATGTTTTTAGCTCCTGCTCCTAATTAACGTTTTGTGGCATCACTATTCGTTCCAGATTGGCTTAAACGTGCGATTAGTGTTTTGTAGAAACGTTAATTCGGGATTTTTAGCTCCTGCTCCTAATTAACGTTTTGTGGCATCACTATTCGTTCCAGATTGTCTTGAACGCGCATTTAGTGTTTTGTAGCAACGTTAATTTGGGATTTTTAGCTCCTGCTCCTAATTAACGTTTTGTGGCATCACTATTCGTTCCAGATTGGCTTAAACGCGCATTTAGCGTTTTGTAGAAACGTTAATTTGTAGTTTTTAGTTAACCGACCTGAATAACGGTGCGACTCAACGCGAACCATATGGGTTAAAGACAAAGTGTCCCAGCAACACACAAAAAAGCCCCGCAATCTTTCGGCTGCGGAGCTTCTTTGCGCATTCTTATGGGCGGCCTACAACTGACCTGCCAGTCTATTAGCCCCGGCTCATCGTCTGAGCGACGTCGTGGTGACGACACCGTAACGGGACAGCAGCCTGCGACCGATCCAGGCGACGCCGCGATCCGTCAGGAAGCCCATAAGGCCAAGGCAGATCAGACCGACGAAGATCCAGTCCGTGCGGAAGAACAAACGCGAATTCCAGATCAGATAGCCTACGCCCTCATTGGATGCAATCATCTCCGCTCCGATAATTGCCATAAAGGATGTGCCCATCGCCAGCCGAATGCCGGTGAACATATAGGGTACGGTAGCTGGAATAATTACATGCAGGACGATTTGCCACTCCGAAGCGCCCATGCTGCGGGCAGAACGTACTTTATCCTCCTCCACCGACAAGACCCCGGTCAGCGTGTTCAGCACGACGATAAAAAAGGTCGCGTACAGAATCAATGCTATTTTCGAGGTTTCGCCAATTCCGAACCAAACCAGAAACAATGTAATAAACGCGATAGGCGGTATGAACCGGATAAAGTTCAAAAACGGCTCGGCTACAGCACGGATCGCACCTACCTTGCCAATAATCAGACCCACCGGAATTGCGACCAGGCTGCCCAGCGTCCACCCCGTCAGCACCCGGTACGAGCTAATGCCGATATATTGCAGCAGCGTGCCGTCCTGCAGCAGCTCATATCCCCCTTGCGCTGTGTAGATCGGCCCCGGCAAGATCTCCGGTCCGTACACTAACGATAGCAGCTGCCACACCGCCAATCCTCCTAGCAGGAAGAGGCTATGGACTCCCCATTTTTTCAACCTTGCGCTCATGGCGATCACTCCGTTTCCCAATTCAAATCTTGCGCCTGCCATGACGGCTGCGCTCGCTATTCTTCAAAATGCGACTGGATAACCCCGTGAAGCTTATGGAAATCCGGAGAGGCCAAGTCGCGCGGATAGGAAAGCGGCACATCGTAAATATGTGAGATGTACGACGACGGTCCCGCCGACATAATACCGATCCGTCCGCCCAAGAGAAGCGCCTCCTGAATGTCGTGCGTCACAAAGATAACCGTCTTGTCGGTGCTGCGCCAGATGTTCACCAGTTCACGCTGCATGGTTCGACGTGTCATAGCGTCGAGTGCCCCGAACGGCTCATCCATGAGCAGAATGTCGGGATCATTAGACAGTACACGTGCAAGCTGAACCCGCTGCTTCATGCCGCCCGACAGCTCGCGCGGGAATTTCAATTCGTGCCCGGAGAGGCCGACCATCGCAATGTACTTGTCGGAGATCTCCTTCCGTTTGGCAGCCGGTATCCGCTTCATCCGCAAGCCGAACTCCACGTTCTCCCGAACGGTTAGCCAAGGGAATAAAGAAGAGTCCGCCTGCTGGAAGACGACGGCTCGATCCTGGCCGGGACGCACCACTTCCTTCTCCCCGACACGCACCTCGCCCGAGGTTTTGGAGACGAAACCGGCGATGAGACTAAGCAGCGTCGACTTGCCGCAACCGCTTGGCCCAAGCAGGACAAAAAACTCTCCGCCTTTAACGGTCAGGTCCACGTCCTTAATAATGTAATGCAGTTCTCCCGCCGATGGCTGCGAGTAGCTTTTATTCAATCGCTCGATGTAGATTTCATTGCTTTTCGGCGCTGCGCTCATCCCATCATCCTCCTATTTCAACTTGGGCGCGATCCGGGAATGCCTCCCGCACCAAATCCAGATTCAACTTATCGTCCAAATTAAAATCCTTCTCGATGATGCCGTTGTCCACCATATACTGCTTTTGGCCCGCCATGCCCTCGTACGCTTTCTGCGTAAAGCCGATGTTCCACGGATTTTTCGGCAAATCCTTCAGCGTCGCCTCCCGAGGCTGCTTCACTTCCTTGTACAAAATGTCGGCCGTCTCGTCAGGATGCTCCTGAGCGTACCTCGATGCTTCGTCGACCGCCTTCAAAAACGCGATGATGCCTTCCCGGTTGCTGCCAATCTGCTCGTTGGAGGTGATTAGCCCCGTTCCGAGACGCACCGGCGTCTGGGACATATCCGTCAGCTCATAAGCTTCTTCCAGCGCCCCGAATTTTTCGTTCAGAACCGCGCCATAGACCCATGCCCCGTCGATCTCTCCTTTCTTCAAAGCAACATAAGCTTCATCAAAGCCGCCTTGACCGATCAGCTCGACCTCCGACAGGTCAATGCCGTTATCCGCCAAGTAAACGTCCCATAGATAAGGAATAAAAGTGCCTCTGGAGAAGCTCAGCTTCTTTCCCTTCAGATCCGCGGCGCTGCCGATCTCCTTGCGCACGAACAGCTTCCACTCGCTCGCGCTCAGATCGGTAGCGGTGCCGGAGGAGGCGATAATGGAATAATCGCCTTTGCTGACGGCGTTCAGCAGCGGGAAGTCGGCGCCGAACGCTACGTCTACTTGCTTGATAAAGAGCGCATTGACACCTTCAGCCGGAGTCGCGAACGTCACCAGTTCAGCGTCTATGCCATGCTTGTCAAAGAAACCTTTGCTTTTCGCAACCTGGAATACCGTGTTCGTCGTAATGTCTGCAATTCGGAGCTTGAGCTTGGCGTCTCCACTTTTGCCGCTGGAGCAGCCAGCCGTCAGAGCCGCAGCTACAACCAACGTTAGCAGCACCAAACTCCAACGCGTAATCGCGCTACGATTCTTCATGGCTATTCTCCTCCTTCGCGGGAGCTTCATCGGCGCGCGCCACGCATAAAGCGCCCTCTTCATAAGACAACGTGCCTTCTACTTCAACGGCTGTAATCGCTCCTCTTGGCGCTGCGCCCGGCAGACGATAATCTGCCACATCCAATGGCGCAATCTCCGTCTCGACCGGCAGCTCCAGCTGGGGCACCCACTCGTACGGCACACGGTAAGCACGATACACCATATTGGAATTTCGCTTGTTTTTGTACGGGGATATATGCTCCCATACCAGCTCATGCTCGCGCGTTACTTCGAAGATGCGTCCGTCCGCACCTTCCGTAATAAGCGTATTGCCGTTCGGCAGCCGTTGTGCTGAGCTAATATAAGGGCTGTAAAACCGGTAGGAGTCAAGCGGTGCCTGGAAGCCCGCTTCCGTCGGCGTATACTGCCATTCGATCTCCAGCGTAACGGGATTAATCTCCAGAATGCGGGAGTGGTCGCGCCGTGCGTTTTTCAGACCGTCAGGGGATTCCGGATTCGGCAAGCCGTAGCCGCCCCAGCCGCCGTTGTCGAAGATGAGAATATTGCCCTCTCCCGGCAGCCCTCTCGGAATCATGTGGGCATGATGCTGGCCGATAATCCAGCCGATATGCTTCGTCGCTTCGTCATTGTAATTCGGACCGAGCTTCCATACGATGTTCCCCGTTGTTTTATCGATAATGGCAATTATATTCGTCTCGCGCGCATCCCAAATGATATTGTCCGGATGGAATCGCTCGTCACCCGCGTCATAAAATTTGTTCGGACCAAGCACCGAAGCGGAATTGATATGCATCCAGTCGCCTGCATTGGCGCCAAAGAATCTCGTGTTGGGGTCCTTGTACAAAGTCCGCTTCGCATCCTCGTCAAAGCCTAGCTCCTCGAAGTGATCGCTGCACGTCCACTCCCAGATGACATTGCCTTCCCAGTCGACTTCAAGAATCGTGTCGTCCAGCAGCTCCTTGTCAGAGATATCCGGCCTGCTTACATTTTTGTGGGCCAGCACGATCGTATTGCCGGAATCCGTCTTCGGCTCCTGCCCGGGAACGTAGTAACCGACGGGATTGCCTTCACGCTGGTAATCATGATGCTGACGCGCCATCCACTGCGCAGGATGCCCGGGATCTTCAATCCACTGATAGCGGTCAAACTTCCAGACGATGTTGCCGTTCCAATCCACCTGCACCAGATTCAGCTCATCCTGGAAGCCGTACTGCGGATCGCGCTCCGCCGTGCTGCCCAGCACATAACCGCCGGGAAGCAGTTTGTTCGGAAAGCCTCTGAGCCCCTTCCACAAATGCACCTCTCTGCCGTTCATATCTACAAGCAGCGCGCCCGTCTCCGCTGCCTGATAGAGCGTATAGCCGCTCCATGCCTTGCCCGGATTATATACCGTCGTTCCTGTCGGATAAATCGTAGGGTGTCCCATCATTATTGCTCCTCTCTCACGCCAAATTTAATAGGATATAAATCGATTCGTCCGGTTCGTTGATTCCGCGCCTTTAGGCTTCTGGGCAGCCTGCTTCTCTTCCGCATAAGCCATCACGGTATCCGAGAATCGTTCCACATTGTGACTCAATCTTTTGAAAGTCCCGATTTGCGCAGCCAGTTCCTCGGACGTAAAGCCCTCGAACAATACCGAGATCATATAAGCTCCCGCATCCCGATTGCGCTTCAGCAGCTCCCGTCCTTGCTCGGTAATCCGCAGGACCACGGTACGACGGTCTTCCTCGCTTCGCACCCGGACGGCGAACCCGCCATCCTCCAGCTTGTCGCATAAAGCAGTAACCGCTCCCGACGTAAAATCCAGCTGTTCCGCCAGCTCTCCGAGGCGCTGCTCTCCCTGCTGATGGACCGAATTCAGAATGAGCATGCCCGGCAGCGAAATGCCTTCAATCGTAATTTTGTCGCGCTCTTTCACGAAACGCCTGACGAGCTTGCGGAACAGCCAATCCGCTTCCTCAAGCAGCTCCCAATCCCTGTTGTCCATGTATCCCCCTTCATCCACACGCCGGAGAACAAAAAAAACTCCTGGCTTCCTCTAGCAAGTAGAGAAAAGCAGGAGCCTTTGGCGGTCCAATCGGCGACTGGTTAATTTAATTTTAAGATAATGAACATTCATCAAATGAATCGTCATTAAATGAGTGTTCGTTGATTTGCGTTGGATTCAGACTAAACCAATTATTCACACCTGTCAAGTAGGAATAATTTAATTTGATGATACATAAAGAAGCCTCCACCACCCCGTTCAAGGATGCGGAAGCTTCCCGGCTTTCAAGTATTTCGAAATGTAATAGCGAAATTAGCTGAAAGTTACATCCGGTTAAAAGGCTTGCCTCCAACTGGCTGCTTTCCGGAAGCGGCAAGACCCGTCTTGCGCAAATATACTCTCCAGCTTGTGCACCACAGCGCCGGATCATCCAGGGAGGATTCGTCGATGCGATGCACGGTGCTCGCATGCGGCGCATCCTTGACGATTTGCGGCTCGTTGTAAGCCTCATAGGAGATATGCTCCAGCGCGGTGATGTACTCGTCCAGATCGTCCTTGGAATACGATTCCGTCGGCTCCAGCGTGAACGGCTGCGGCACGATGTACGGATGATGGCTGGTCCAGTAGTGGAGGCCGAAATCGCACATTCTGCGCTGGACATCTTCAGTTGTCACGCCTGTTTCTTGCGCAAGCTGTTCCCAGCTGTAGCGCACTTGCTCCAGACGCATGCCCTCGACATACGGCGCGCTGGCTCCGCGGATTTTCGTAATATGGTAATACAGATAGTTGTTGTATCGAAGCCATGGCGAATAGCGCCTGCGTGCCGCTGCTCGGCTGGAAGCTGAATGCGTCCATGCCTGAAATCTCGCGCATCGCCAGATCCATGCGGTGATAGATTTCCAGCATGCCCTGCACGGTACTCTCGTCCTGCAGCGGATGCAGATCAGCTATCTTGTCGCTGCGGATCAGAAACTCGTTGACGCGCGCAGACTTGCATCAGTCGCTTATTGCTCTCCATTTTGTTCGGCCCAAGCTCCAAAAGCGCTTACATTCGTTCTTTTGTTTGCCGCCCTTCTCCCTTTTGTCTTGAATAATGTATATATATTAGCTCACCATCTATGTATAATTAAGGATAATCGAATTATAAATGGGTTAATTGGTGTGTTGAAGGGGGTTGTGCAGTGTTATTAAAAAAGAAAAGTACACTCATTTCATTGGGCTTGGTTTTGATCCTTGCAGCAGTAGCTTACTATTATTTTACGATTTATCATTCTGTTCGTGACATATCCACGGCTGCGTCCTATAAAGGCTATCCAACGGCAAAAGCATTGTTCTCGGGCGCTGATTTGGTTGTTATTGGAAGCCCGATTAAAGGCTTTGAGGATCGTGAAGTGCTTATGAAAGAGACTTCAACGGGTGTTATTATGTATATTCTCACTTCTACAGAAATTAAAGTTGAAAAGGTATTGAAGGGGCCGAAAGAGGATGCTGTTGATCTTAAAGTAATTGAACCTATCGGTCAAAGGCAGACGATTAGAGGTAAAGAAAGAATCGCAATAGAAGGATATACAGCCATGAAAAAAGGCAGCCAATACTTGATTTTTTTAGGTAAAAACACGTTTGGTCAATATGGTGTCATTAATATGCAAGCTGGTAAATTCAATCTGGATGGAACAGACCCAGCTGATCTTTCAGGAGAAAATCACATAATAAACAAAGAATATTTACAGAAATAACAACAGAATTTTCTAATGAATTAAAATGAGACGGGGATAAATCTCCACTATTCCTTAACTCATCACATAGAAAAAAAATGTAGCCCGGTCCTATTCGACCGGGCTACATTTATTTTTCATTCTATATTACACGTTCACTTCTGTGTAAGCCTCATTTAACTTGCTGCTTATTTAAATACTTTCACACGCTCTTCCATCGATCCGAATTGCTTCTCGCCTGCAGGAGCAACCGGCTTGCCGAACGGCATCTGAGCTAGCAGCTTCCAGCCGGCAGGAATGTTCCATTCCGCCTTCACCGCTTCGTCGATAAGCGGGTTGTAATGCTGAAGCGACGCGCCGAAGCCTTCAAGCTCCAGCGATGTCCAGATGACGAACTGCAGCATGCCGTTCGATTGATTGGACCATACCGGGAAGTTATCCGCATATGCTGCGAATTGCTTTTGCAAGCCTTCCACGACGGTTTGATCCTCGAAGAACAACACTGTTCCGTAGCCAGCCCCGAACGCATTCATTTTCTCTTGCGTTGGCGCGAATTGATCGGCTGGCACAATAGCCTTCAATGTATTGGTAGTGATTTCCCACAGTTTTTTGTGTTGGTCGCCCAGAAGCACGACAACTCTAGCGCTTTGCGAGTTGAACGAAGATGGCGTATGCTTCACGGCATGATTAATCACTTCATGGATGCGCTCGTCCGATACGACCTGTTCATTGCTGATGCCATATATAGAGCGTCTTCCCGCAACGGCCGCGTAGAAGTCCGTTGCCGCCGCTTCCGAATTTTTATTTCCTGCTCCAAATAAAGTGTCCATAATTCCCATTTCTCGTTCCCTCCGATTGATTGTTCTTGTTGGTTTGCGACATATTCCTTATCCAATAAAGCTTTATCTATGTGTAACGCGCCGGCTGGATTACGCTTCGCCGACAACGGTGTATCTTTCATTGAGATGTTTCGGATTTTCGATTTCATCTACTACCGCAATGGCATAGTCGGCATAGCTGATATAGCTGTCGCCTTTGGAATTGATAAGCAGATGATCCTGGCCGGATTCATACGCGCCTGTTCTTCTGCCTTCCGCATGGAAAAAAGCCGAGGGACTAAGGAATGTCCATGTCACATCTTGCTGGTTCTGGAGAATCTCCAGGTTTTTGCCCTGATTCTGCGCAGTCGTCAGATAAGCCGCAGGGAAATCCGGCGTTTCGAATACGCGGACCGACTTGGCTTCGTCAACAAATAAGCTGCCTGCTCCGCCTACGACGAACAGACGCACCGAAGTGCCTTTCAGCGCCTCAATAAGCGCATTCCCTGCATCCACATGAAGATGCTCTTGACCGGGTGCAGCGCCGAACGCATTCACCACTACATCGAAAGAAGTCAGATCAGCTTGCTTCAGATCAAATACATCCTTCTCCAGCACGGCTGCGCCCGTTACTTGAACGCTCGCCTTATTGCGGACAATCGCTGTAACCTCATGGCCTCTGCTAAGCGCTTCCTGCGCAATCAGCTTGCCTGCTTTGCCGCTTGCTCCGACAATAGCAATTTTCATTTATCTATTCTCTCCTTTATTCTTCGTTTGAGCTCAAGCTTGTACTCTTAGTTGTACCGCGATACCATTGGGGTCCATTGTCCACCACGATGTCTCTCGCAGCTCCAGCTCTACGCCTAGCCGCTTCGCCCGCTGAACCGTCGATTCCAGTTCGGCTTCATTCGGCACGATTATCGTAAAGTGCTCGATGCCCGTACCGTTTGGCTTCACAGGCGGCGCACCGGCTCCAGCCCAGATATTCAGTCCCATATGATGATGGTAACGGCCAGCCCCGATAAAGAGCGCGCCCATCTGCCGCATCAAATCCGCCTCTACCTCGAAGCCGATCGCATCGCAATAAAATTGCTTCGATTTGTGCAGATCGCCGACATGGAAGTGAACATGCCCGATGACGGTACCGTCCGGCAGTCCGTTCCACTCGCTGCCTTTCGCTTCTGCAAGCAAGCCTTCCCAATCGATCGGATCGGTCGCCATCTTCACAAAACCTTGCGCATCGTATTCCCATTGTTCCCTCGGACGGTCCCGGTAAATCTCAATACCATTCAAATCCGGATCAGATATATACAGCGCCTCGCTGACCAGATGATCCGCTTGCCCGATTTTCACGCCTGCATCCATCAATCTGCGAAGCGAAAGACCAAGATCCTTTCGAGTCGGAAGCAAAATTGCAAAATGATACAACCCGCTCGATGAACGGAGCGGAGTAATCGACGCGTTCGGCACTTCTTCCAGCACCAGCAGCACCGTACGGCCGTCGGCAGTCAGATGGGCTATGCTTTCGGTTCGCGACAACACGCGGAAGCCGACAATGTCTTCATAAAACTTGAGCGAGCGCTCCAGATTGCTGACTCGCAACTTGACTTCGCCTAAGCGCGTATCGGCATGCAGCTTGTTAGCCATGCGATCACCACCTTGTTTTTCACTTGTTACTTACTATTTGTAATTAAGTATATAATCAATATATACTTCAGTCAAGTGTTATATTTTCCTCCAGATGTAGAATGCCCTCTTGCCGTTATTTCAAGCCCGCACACATACAAAAGGACCAGAGAGAACGCCGTTCCCCCTGATCCTCAATCTCTATTTATTTCGTTTTGGCTTTGTCCAGTTAGAGTGGCAATCTCGGATATATGAAGTGGGGATCGTATCCTTTTTATATTTTCATACGCTGCAGACGGAGCGCATTCAGCACCACGGATACCGAGCTCAGTGCCATAGCCGCGCCTGCCACCCATGGGGCCAGTAAGCCGATTGCCGCGATCGGGATGCCCAGCGTATTGTAGCCAAGCGCCCAGAACAGATTCTGCTTGATGTTCGCCATCGTCTTGCGGCTCATCATGATGGCATCCGGAATGCTGTACAGATCGCCTCTCATTAGGGTTACATCTGCCGCTTCCATCGCAACGTCGGTTCCGGTTCCTACCGCCATGCCGACATCTGCTGTGGCAAGCGCCGGGGCGTCATTGATGCCGTCTCCGACCATCGCCACCTTTTTGCCTTGTGCCTGCAGCTTCTTCACTTCCTCGGCTTTGCCCTCCGGCAGCACTTCGGCCAGTACATGGTCGATCCCGACCATGGCCGCTATCGCTTTGGCGGTGCGTTCATTATCGCCTGTAATCATGACAACCTCGATGCCCATGCTCTTCAGTCTCGCTACGGCAGCTGGCGAGGAATCCTTAATCGTATCGGCTACTGCGACCATGCCTGCATACTCGCCGTCAACCGCTGCCAGCATCGCCGTCTTGCCTTCCATTTCAAGGGCAGTCATCGTACCCAGGGCATCTTTCACATCAATCCGATAGCGTTCCATCAGTCTTCTTGTTCCTACTAATACTTCCTGCTGATCAATCTTCGCCAGGATTCCGAAGCCCGGAATCGCTTCGAAGGATTGCGCGTCTACAAGCTTGATACCGCGGGCTTCAGCGCCTGCTACAATGGCTTCTGCAAGCGGATGCTCCGAGCCTTTCTCCGCCGATCCGACCAAACGGAGCAGCACTTCTTCATCCCAAGCGGTAACGACATCTGTCAGCTCCGGCTTGCCTTTCGTCACCGTTCCGGTCTTATCCAGAACGACCGTATGGATGCGATGAGTACCTTCCAGATGCTCGCCACCCTTGAAGAGAACGCCCAGCTCTGCCGCACGGCCGGAGCCCGCCATAATCGAGGTAGGTGTCGCCAATCCAAGCGCACAAGGACATGCGATAACCAGAATTGCAATCGCCTTTTCCAACGAGCCTCCGAAGTCGCCCGGCGTTACGATAAAGTACCATACCAGAAATGCCACAACCGCAATCGCTACTACAATAGGTACAAAGATGCCGGAAATCACATCCGCTACCCGCTGAATCGGCGCCTTCGATCCTTGCGCGTCTTCCACCACTTTAATAATTTGCGCCAGTGCTGTATCTTTGCCGACTTTCGTCGCGGTAATGCGCAGCAGGCCGTTTTTGTTCATGGTGGCGCCAATGACATGGTCGCCCCTATTTTTCGTAACGGGGATGCTTTCGCCTGTCAGCATCGACTCGTCTACCGCTGAGCTGCCCTCCAGCACTTGGCCGTCCACAGGGATTTTTTCGCCCGGCTTCACAATGACGATATCGCCTGTCAGCACTTCTTCAATCGCAACAGCGCGTTCTACTCCATCGCGAATGATAAGCGCCGTCTTCGCCTGCAAGCCCATCAGCGACTTGATCGCTTCCGAGGTCCGGCCTTTGGCCAGTGTCTCGAACAGCTTGCCTAGCACCACAAGTGTAATCAGAACGGCACTAGTCTCGAAATACAGGGAAGGTCCATGATGTGCAGACGCTCCACCCGCCCACCATTGCAGTGTCAGGTAGATACTGTAGAAATAAGCCGCCGATGTACCTAGCGAAATCAGCACATCCATGTTCGCGCTTCGGTTGCGAAGCGCCTTATAGGCTCCTTTGTAGAACGGTGCGCCTACATAGAATTGCACCGGCGTAGCCAATACTAACTGGAACCACGGATTCATGAATAAATCCGGTACATACATCCATGAAGTGAACGAGAAATGGCCGACCATGCTCCACAACAATGGCAGTGAGAGTAGCGCAGACAGGAGAAGCGTCAGCTTGTGCTTTCTCGTTTCCCTGGAACGTTGCTCCCGTGTCTCTTTCTCTTCTGCCTTCAGCGCCGCAGCGTAACCCAGCTGCTTCACTTTGCTCTGCATATCTTCAACGGAAATCTCCGAAGACGAGAAGCTGACGCTGGCGGTCTCCATTGCGAAGTTAACGCTGGCCTGGGACACGCCCGGCATTTTGTTAAGTCCCTTCTCAATACGGTTGGCACATGCCGCGCAGGTCATGCCGGATATATCGAATGTCACTTGATCGGCGCTTACCGTTGAAGCTTCCTGTTTCATATTGAACACTCCTATGCTTCTTGATCGGTTATAAGGTCTGTCTCTTCCCTCACAGCTTCACACTGGCTTTCGCTCCTAAGCGGGGCTGATAAGGAACAATTCATTTTCTGTCGACATCATCATTATACCCCGCCCCCCTATATTAGTCAATAAAAATTACAATACCCCCGTACCCTATTTTAATGTTGCGTTTAATCGTTGTTATTTATGTCTTTCAGTATGGTCCTTTTTCGCTATAACTAAAAAAACGACCTGACTTGCGCGCTAGACTTATGTGTGTTCCTTCTAAATAGTAAAAAGCCTTGAATCACCTATTGGTATATAGGGTTCAAGGCTCTCCACTATAACAATTATTCGCATGCTGTTCTATTCCATCGATCGAACCGGTACCCAGCGCCGTTCTTCCGCCGCCTGCATGACGGCCTCCATAACAGACTGTGCGTAATATCCGTCGGCAAAGGTAGGCGCATCGACTGATGCTGCCGCCGTACCATCCTTCCGGTCGATGATACGGTCGATCCACTTCCATACCTCATTGCGGTCCGTCAGACGCCAAGGCCTGAAGCTCGTCTCCGAGGAAGGGTCGTCTTCATTCCAGGCGGGAAGGCCATTCTGCTGAAGATCGATAACTCTCTTGCCGCCCTCATGAAGCGTATACGATAGCGCGGAGCCCAGATGGCTCACGGCAAATTCGATTATGCCCAGCTCGCCGATCAGATGTATGCGGATCGTCTGCCCCTTCGTTCCTTGATGCTCAATCCAGCTTGTGCGGAACGTATGTTGAGCGCCCTGCAAAGAGCGGGCCAAGAAGATGACGGCATCCGCCGCCGCATCGGGGTTCACATCCCGATGCTTGAACGCGGCATCCGCACTAACCTCAGACAGGCCGTCTCCGGTAACATATTGCGCCAGATCGATCAGGTGGGAGCCCAGGTCCGCGAGTACGCCGCCTATGCCGCCCTTCGCAATCGAGCCTCTCCAGCCTGGAGGACCGGCGACGCCATAGTCCCCTGTATATTCGAAATGTCCAGATTGCAGCCGGCCGATTAGACCTTCCTCCACCAGCGCCCTAATCCGGCGCACCCCGGGATGTTCCCTATACGTAAAATTAACGCCATGGATAACGCCGCTGCTCTGTGCTGTTCGAAGCATTTGCTCCGCTTCGTTCAGATTAAGTGCCAGAGGCTTCTCGCTCATCACGTGAATACCCCGATTCATAGCGGCCTCCGCGATCGTCACATGCACATCGTTGGGCGTAATGATACATACACCGTCAAGTCCCGCTTGCTCCAGCATCTCCTCATAAGAGCCGAACACATGCGGAATGCCGTATTTGTCCGCCATCCGTCTCGCGCTGCCGCCGCCTTCGCTGCATATCGCATACAGCTCCGCATTCGGATGCATCTGAACGACCGGCAAATACCACAGGTCAGCAAACCAGCTTGCTCCGACCAATCCTATTTTCACTTGCTCCTGCTCAGCCAACCGCAATCCCTCCTCGATTGATGTTGTCTTGCGTCAATCCCCGCGCGAGCGCCAGACCCATCCTGCACCAGCCTATTGCTCCGGTCCCGACTCGCGACTTGTCTCTATTGTAGTATAGGCTGTGCCTTGTTGCACGGAAATGCCTGTACCGGTTGCTTTTTGTACAATAATGACTTTACGCAAAAGCACCGCTCCTAAGGCAAAACTCAATAAAGCCATTACGATTACACCGGCAATGACTGCCGCTTGAAGCGATCCCCACTCCGCCCATAAACCGAGCACTGCTGTCGTTATTATAATCAAGATAGCTTCAATAAAGCCGTTCATGCTGCCGAACCGGCCCATCATCCGGGACGGAATGTTGTTTTGGTAGAATGTCGCAAAACCCGCATTGGCGAATGCGATAAAAAACGCAAGAACAAAAAATCCAGCCGCCGCCATCCCAAATGCAGAGGAGGTCGCATACAGCAAGTACCCCCCGCTCACGCCAAGCACGCCGAGTCCAATCAATGCTGCTGTCGGCGCTCTGGCCGCCACCGCTGTATTGACCAAAGCGCCTGCAATAATACCCGCTCCGGAGACGCTCACCAGCAAGCCATAGCTGCTCTCCGACAAGCTCAGCACCGTCAAGGCAAAAACCGCCTCCAGCGAATCAACAGCCGAAGCCATGACCATCATGATAGCACCGAATAATAGGCATACAGCCGTAACGTATACATGCGAGCGATAGAATCGAAGCACGGTTACCCAGTCCGCCTTGATCACGGACCATTCCAGTTTGCCGCTGTCCCCTTGGACAAATGCGTCCTTCTCCAAATTCGGCATAAGAAGCGTAATCAGCCCGGACAAAAACATCGCGGCGGCGTTGATATAGATCGCCATAACCGGAGAGCCTGCAAGAAATAGCAGTCCGGCAATAGCCGGTCCGATTAAGAAGGCGCCGGAGCCGATCAGCGCGTTCAGCGAGTTGAAGCGCGGTCTTTGCTCAGGCGGAATCAGCATCGTGATATACGTGCTGGAGGTCGGACCGAATACGGAGCTCGCCATTTGAATAAAGAACACCAGGACGTACATATACCAGATAGACGAATAGAGGGGCAGAAGAACGATCAGCACTGCCCTTATTACATCCAAAATCGCCATCAAGCTGCGCTTGTTTGTCCGATCTATGAGACTTCCCGCCCATAGATTGCTAGCCAGCGTAGACAACGGACGGATCAAATAGAGCACGGATACCGCCAGAGCGGACTGTGTCATATCGTACACGATCAGATTCAGCGCGATAAAATAGATCCATCCCCCGACATTGGATACGCCTATGCCGAATAATAGAATGGACGGATACTTCCACTTTGCCAACCAAACATTCCTTTTCATAGTTGTGGCTCCCTTCACCTCATGATGATCAACAACAAAAAAATCCCACCCCCAAGACTTTGGTCTTGGGGGCGAGATTGATCATCGCGGTGCCACCCCATATTCGCCAGCCTGTCGCCAAGCCGGCCTCTTCAAGTACGGCATGAAACATGCTTATACTCTAGCCCTGTAACGGGAGCACCCGTCACACCATCCCGGGGCTGGTCGCACCCGTTCCAATGTGCCGCTCAGAGGCTTGGTTCAGCCATATGTCCGACGACTCCTTTTCAGCAAGGGGGAGCTCTCTGTACAGGGACATGAAGGCTTACTCTTCTCGTCATTGCATTTTTGATACTCTACCAGATCAACCCATTGGTTGTAAACCGCCTTTTTGCAAAAAGTTTCGTACCCGTTAACGGACGTGTAATCTCGTCGCTTGAATCATGCCTCTCGCCGCCCGCGGGGCCAGTCTTGCAAGCGCAGGCAGCGCGCGGGACAGAAGGGCGGAGCTGAGCAGAGATTCTGCGAATCGTCCCCAGCGCAGCGGCTTGCTGAATTCCCGCATAATCGCCGCTTTATATTCGCGTTCCCAATCGCCGAGCAATAGCTCGCCGCGCAAATACCGATCCGCGGAAGCGGAGCAAAGCTCGGCGGAACGCAGCGCCATCGACATGCCGTCTCCGCATAGCGGCGGTATCCGGCAAACAGCATCGCCGATCAGCGGAAAACCGCTCCAAGCCACGGGCCGCATGCTGATTCGGACCGGAGATACAGCCGCTGCTGTGTCGGGGAGCGCAACGAGCCCCGCGATTCGTTCTTGAAGAGCGGAATGGCGGGAGACCGCTTCCTCCAGCATCGCGGATACGGAGCGGCTCTTCGCCGGTATGTCTCCGCGATTAAGCAAGGCCGCAATATTCACTTTGCCGTCCTCTACCCGGTTAAGTCCCGCATACCCCCCGCGAAAGAAATACAGCTCAACCGCATTATTCTCCTGTACGCTGTGCGGAGCGGAGTCTGCAATCCGGTAATGCATCTTTACGCCGACAAGACCCGGCACTTGCGGAGATTGGCGCACTGCCTCTCTTCGAACGAATGGCGCGATTCCTACACCTCTCCGTTCACCGGAAAGATCGCGTCCAGCAAGCAACTCTCCGGCAAGTCCCGCTCCGCCCCAAGCCGCGATAACAGCACGCGCCCGCAGCACTTCTGTTTGGCCTCCGCTTCGCAACGTCAGCGAATAGCGCCCATCCTGCAGCTCCGCCGACAGGACCGTTACGCCTTCCCGAATACAGGCGCCCGCCGCAGCAGCCTCCTGATGAAAGCAGGCATCCAGCCTATAGCGGCTTATGCCCAGCGCAGCACCCGGGAGCGGAAGCCGAATAACGCCCCCACTTTCCAGATACAGACTCGTACTGGTTATTACACTGGGCGACAGCGCATGCACTGCATCCAGCAGCCCGAGACGGGAGAGCGTCTCCTGGGATTCCGGAGACAGAAATTCTCCGCATACCTTATGCCTCGGGAATCGCTGCCGATCCAGCAAGACGGTGTTCCAGCCTTGCGAGGCAAGCGACTTCGCCGCCGCGCTGCCTGCCACTCCGGCGCCAAGCACTGCGACATCATAGATCGTCGTCATAGGTCACCACCTCGCTTGATGCGTGTCGCCGGCCTTCCTGATCATGACCGAATACCGGAACAACGGCCGCCAGACATACTTGAAGTCCGAAGGAGCAAGCGATAACGCCTTCCGCAGCTTCCCCCAGTCCTCCCCCCGGAACCCTTTGGCTACCGACAGCGGTCCGTCGTGCCGAATGTAAGGATTGCGCGAGATCAACCGGGTCGCCAGCCATACGGCTGTCCATGGCACGGAATGCCGGTGAATATCATTAATGACAACGCCAATTCGCGAAGCCTTCATCATCTGTCTGACTGCCTGCTCCAGCTCATCTCCTGTGAAGTGATGCAGGAATTGGGTGCCCGTGACCACATCTGCCGAATCGGTCTCCAGCTCGAACAGATCGCCTTGGCATACACGGACCCGCGACTCGTTCCAATAGTACAGGCTCGCCTCCTTCACCGCTTCCTTGGTCGTATCGACAAGCGTCACATTAAGGCGCACGCCCTCCTCCAGCGCCCATTGGAGAAGCTTCCTGTTCACATCTCCCGAGCCGGCCCCGATATCCAGAATCGACAGCTCCTTGGGAGAGCCCGCTGCCTTCCACAATCGCTTCACGCCGTATAGGGTCGGAGAAGCCGCGCCGAACAGACGGTTCAGTCGGCGCAGATGAACCAGCGCTTCTTGCAGCTCCGGTCCCCCCTGTGTCGTATCGTCCATGTATTCAGGCTTCAATTCCCGGTTCTGAAGGGCTTTAAGCATAAGCATCAGCCTCTGGAGCGCTTTGTAACGAACCTCCCGCCTTGCGACCATGCGGAGTTGGCAAATAAGTGATGCGGATCATCTCTGCAGTTACACCGGGGCCGAAGGCAAGCGCCACGCCCTCCTTGTATCCAGACTCCTCTTCGCGGAGCGTTCGCTTCATCTCGCTCAACACAAACAGAATCGTAGCCGAGGACATATTGCCGTAATTCCGCAATATCGTTCGGCTGGCGGAGATCTGGGCATCACTCAGCGCGAACGTCTCCTGCATGATGTCGACAATGCCTCTGCCGCCGGGATGAATAGCCCATAACTCCGGCTTTGGAACCCCCTCCAGCAGATGATCAACTTCGGCCGGAACATGCTCACCGATCAGCCGGGGGATCGATGGCGACAGGTACAGATCGAACCCGTGGTTGCCCACCTCCCAGATCATCTCCCCTGCGCTGCCGGGCAGCAATACCGATCTCTCGTCTCCCAGCAGGAAGACGTCCCGGTGATGCTCCTCCGGTCTCCCGACTACGCAGGCGGAAGCGCCATCCCCGAAGAAGGATGCGCCATAGAGAGCCTCACGATCGCTGGACGGCTGAATATGAAGCGTGCATAGCTCCACACATACGACCAGCGCCCTTGCATCCTTCTGATTCGCAACAAGCCCCTTGGACAAGCAGACCGCCTTCAGTCCCGCAGCGCAGCCAAGGAACGTAAGCGGTACCCGCGCAACGGTCGGACGGAGCCCCAGCTCCCCCATTAGCGCAGCGTCCAATCCTGGGAGGAATTGCCCTGTACAGCTCACTGTAATCAAATGGGTAATCGCCTCCGGATGCGTACCGCTATCCGCCAGCGCCTTCACCGCTGCCTCCGCCGCAAGCGGAACGGATGCCCGCTTGTACACCGCCATGCGCCCGCTGGTCGAAGGCACCTCCGCTTGTCCGTTCGCACTTGGAAAGTACCTGCAGCTTGATGCGGGTTCCAGCAAGTTCGGCTCGCAGGTATAGCGGCTTTCGACACCGCACTGCCGAAATATTCGCTTTGCCCACCGGCTGGAATTGGAATGCCCGGCATCTGCCAGCGCCTCCGTCAGCCTGCGGGACGTATTCTCCTGATCCATTCGATAGGGCGGTACAGCCGTCCCCAGTCCCAATATTGCCGCGCTCGATTGTTCTATATTCATTATTGCATCCCTCTTCCCCTCTATAATCAGACTTGTCCCCCAATCTGACTGACCGTCAGACAAGCCGCCTGTTAAGGAAAGTATATTCGGGCTTGGACGGGATTATGAAGAAAGGCGGCTGCCATAGGAAACTGAATCGCTATTCAAATAAAATTTGGGCCAAGGAACGCAAAAAAGTCCCGTCCCTTGCAATCTGCAAGAGAACGAGACTTCATGAAAGCCGGGCTATTGCCAGTTAAGAATGGTCTCCCGTGGAGTGGCGGAGCTTCAGCTCATGCGGCACCCAAATCTTGACGGGAATCGTATAGCGCCGGTTCAAATAATCGAGCAGCGTACCCGCCGCGATCATGCCCATCTCCATCTTCGGCACATGGATTGTGGTCAGCGGCGGCGAAGTGAACTGCGACAGCTCAATGTTGTCGACGCTGAAAAAAGCAACATCTTCAGGGATGCGAAGCCGCTGCTCCGTCGCAGCCCGCATCGCAGGGATCGCCATCATGTCACTGGCGCAAAAAAACGCCGTCGGACGTTTCCCTTGACTGGAAAATGCTTCTTTCATCCTTTCATAGCTTTGAGACACATCCCAGTTGACGTTAATAATCCAATCGGGATCAATGGCGAGTCCCGCTTCGACCATCGCGTGCTGGAAGCCGCGAAACCGCTTCTCCCGCTGAATATCGCCGTATCGGCCCGGTCCTCCGACAAAGCCGATCTCGCGATGGCCTTTGGCGATCAGATGCGCCACAGCCGCTTTGGCCGCAGCGACACGGTCGTATGCGATAACGGGCACTTCATGATCGGAGATATCGATGCCGACGACGGCGCGGACATTTTTTTTGATCCAGTGATACGCTTCGGGCTGAATGCCTTCCACGACAATCATGCCATCGACGCCGTGATCCTTCACCAGCCGTTGCAGGTCGCTCAGATCGTCGCCAGTGGCCATGCTGTGAATAAACTCCAGCCGGTAGCCCTGTGAGGACAACCCGCGTTCCACTCCCTCCAATATAATGGAGAAATAAGGGTGGTTATATTTATTTTGAGGAACGGCTACGACGCAGCCGACGTGAAACCCCGGCATGGCGGCATCGCGTTTCCCTTTAGCGGTTTTCCCTAGTTTATTGGTCTTATAGCCAAGCGTGTGCGCGGCCTCCAATATTCTGTTGCGCGTATCTTCGTTAACCGAACGGCTGACATCGTGATTGATGACCCGGGACACCGTAGACACCGAGACGCCAACCTGATCGGCAATATCCTTAAGCTTTACCAAAATTTGAGTGCCTCCTTCCCTTCAACTTAGTTATATCATTTCTACCCGTTTGCGGCAAATGTTTTTTGTTTCGAAAAAAATTGCCGCAAACGGAATGTTGCCCTGTACCCTATGAGCCTTCATCTGAAGGAGGGGCCAGCTACAAGGAAGATCAGCCTGCATAAGACGATACGACTGTACGATACCCCACACAGGCAACAAAAAAACTCCCCCGGAGCGCCTTCATGAGAGAAGGCGCTTCGGGGGAGCGACTTAGAGATAATAGCTAACGCTGATTACTGGATCTTGGATGCCAGATCCGCGATCGCCGCGGCAAGATCGCCGTCGCCTGCCAGCGGATTTTTCATTACTTGCTCGCCGTATGTCCAGACAAGATCGGTTTTCTTCACGGTAAACGGCGATACGATGCCGTACTGCTGTGCGTCCAGGAAGATTTGGAACTCCGAACCGGCTGTCTCCAGGTAGGGGCTTGCCGCCTGCTTATTGGCTGGAATCGAGAAGCCTTGCTTCGCCAGCGCCGTCTGCCCTTCCGAGCCGGCAAGCCACGACAGCAGCTTGTAGGCCGCTGCTTCATGCTTCGTCGAAGCGCTCATCGCGACGCCCGCAGGCTGCACGACCGTTTGCGTCGTCTTGAACTTCGGCAAATGCGTAATGCCGTACGTAATGCCCGCTTCCTTATAATGCGTTGTATTCCAGCTGCCGCCTGCATTCATGGCAACTTTGCCCGTCGTGATACCAAGGTTCGCTTGACCGCCAAGTCCCTCCATTTGGGCAGGTGTCGTGTTGATATTCGAGTTTTTCGTCATATCGATAAAGAAGTTCAGCACTTCCTGCGCTTCAGGCGTGCTCAGCGCCAAGGTGTCGTCGTCGTTGATCAGCTTGCCGCCGTTCGACCACAGCATCGGCTCCAGGAACCAATCCATTGTAGAGCCTGGCACCAGCGAAAGGCCCCATTGCTTGATCGAGCCTTTATTGAAGCCGTCTTCGCCCGGATTTTTGTTGTTCGAGTCAAGCGTCATCTTGGTGGCGATCTCGACTACCTCCGCCCAAGTCGGTTCCGTTCCCGGGTAAGCCGCGCCTTTCGGGTTTGTCTCCGGATTGTCGAACAGGCCTTTATTATAATAAAACACGATTACGTTGGCGTCGATCGGCATGGACACCTGCTTGCCTTGATACTGATGCAGGCCAAGAAGGCTCGGATCGACGTCTGCAAGCGGGAAGCTATTGCTTCCCAGCAAACCGTCAAGCTCCTTGAAGATGCCGAGCTCGGCATATTTCTCAATAAACGCGTAGCTCGTCTTCATCACATCCGGCAGCGTGCCGCCCGCAGCGTTGGCCGTCAGGCCGTCCCAATAGCTGCCCCAGTCCTTGCCTTCCAGCTTGACCGTAATGTTCGGATTGGCTGCCATGAATTGATCAAGCAGCTCCTGCATGCGCTGCAGCTCCTCCGCTGTTCCCCACTGGGAATACGTAATCGTCACTTTTTCTTCAGGCTTCTTTGTGCTTTCGCCCGCGCTTTCCGATGGCTGGCTTGTGTTTCCGCCGTTGTTTTTATCTCCGCTGCCGCAACCCATCATAACCATGGAAAAGACGAACATCAATGATACGATCCATACCCATTTCTTCGAAACTTTCATGGACAAAACTCCCCTTTTCGATCCGATAGAATGATGATGCCGTCATACCTAATGCCTAATGCCCGCTAACCTTTCGATCCGGTCAGCACCACCCCCTCGACGATATACCTTTGCGCGAAGAAATAAATGATGCCGATCGGCAAAATGCTGATAAACGCGCCTGCCGCAAGCGCGGGAAAGTCTTGGCTCGTTTGCCCGATCAAAAACTGCAATCCGACGCTCAGTGTATAGTTTTCGCTCGATTTGAGATACAGGAACGGACCGAGAAAGTCCAGCCACGAGAATACAAACGCAAAGATCGACGCTGTGATGATAATGGGTTTGGACAGCGGCATCACAATCCGCCAATAGACCGTAAACCGTCCGCCTCCGTCCAGATAGGTCGCCTCGTCAAGCTCCCGAGGAATCGTCATAAAGAACTGGCGGAACAGGAAGATGTAATACGCGCCTCCAAGCCAGGCCGGCACAATCAGCGGCAGCCAGGTGTCGATCCAGCCCAGCTTCGTATACAGCACGAAGGAAGGTACGATCATGACGGAGGCCGGGATCATCAGCGTAATCAATACGATAAAAAATAGAGCGGTTTTCGCGCGGTTATCGAAACGGGCAAAGCCGTAAGCCGCAAGCGAGCTTGAGATCACCGTTCCGAGCGCAACCAGCACCGAAATAAGTACGGAGTTGCCAATCCACTGCCACATGAGCGGCTGCAGCGTGAACAACCTCTCAAATGCCTCAAACGTCACGGTCTCCGGAAACAGCGACGGCGGATATTTGTAGGTTTCCGCTTTCGTTTTGAGCATTGTGGAGAGCATCCAGAGCAGCGGACCGGCGAACAAGGCGAGGACGCCAATCAATAGAATGTAGCTAAGCGCTTTGGAGGCTGCTTTGCTTCTTTTGTACGATACGTTCATCCGTTAGCTCCTCCCTTCGCCTTCATAATAAACAAACCGGTTGGACGCCTTCAGGATGAACAGGGTAACCGCCAATATCATCGCGAACAAAATGATCGATTGGGCCATCGCCATGCTGTATTTCAAATCCGTAAACGCCGCTTTGTAAATATGGAACACATACGTGTAGGAAGCGTAATTCGGGCCGCCGTTCGACAGCAGCATCGCTTCCGTGAACATCTGGAAGTTGTACATCGTCTGAATGACGAGCACGAACAGAATGGATGGACTAATCATCGGCAGCGTAATGGAGAAAAATCGTCTGATCTTGCTTGCGCCGTCGATCAGCGCCGCCTCGTACAGATGGGACGGCACGCCCTTCAGCGCCGCGAGGAATATCAGCACGCCGCTGCCCGATATCCATACCTGGAGCAAGATAATGACCGGCTTAATCATGCCCGCCCCGCCGAGCCAGTTCACCTTGCCAATGCCCAGCAGACCGAGGAAGCCGTTCAGCACCCCGAATTCCGAGTTGAACACCAGCCGCCATATAATAACCGTCGCAACGATCGGCACCAGCGTCGGCAAATAATAAAACGTGCGGAACAGCGCAATGCCTTTCACGTCCAGATTGAGCAGCATCGCAATAAGCAGCATGCCGACGGTCACGATCGGCACCCCGAGCAGGACAAAATAAATCGTGTTCGTTACGCTCTTGCCGAAGATCGGATCGCCCATTAATGCCGAGAAGTTGCTCACCCCGACAAAGTTGAACTCCGTGGAGCCTGGCAGCCGGGCATCGGTGAAGGCGTAAAATACAGCGGTTCCAAAAGGAAGAAGAAAGAAAATCGTGAAGCCGATTAGCCACGGGGCGATAAAAAGCAGAAACTTCCACCCGTCCAGCCGTTTTGAAGAGATCAAAGGATTGCCCCCCAGCTATTTGATTTCGTCGATGTAGACGTACCGTTCCTCGCGGATCGACTTCTCCGCAGCCAATGCGACCAGAAGGGCGTCGCGTCCAATCTGTCCATTCGCGAACGGCTTTCTTCCCTCGAGAATGCATGCGACAAAATCTTTGCGCTGCGTCTGCCCGCCGGTATGGCCGCCCATGATGGAATCGGATCGGACATCGACATCGATATATTCCTTCGTGTAGTCGTCGCCGCCGTAAATGCCGATGCGCGAATCTTTTTTCGCAGTCATTTGCACACCGTTATTGCCGATAAGTCCAAACTCCAGACCGTCCTCCATTAGATTGCGAGGCTTCAGATACATGCATAACCCGAGATTGGCCTTGCTCCCGTTCTCGTATTCCACGATGACCCAAGCATGGTCGACGATCGAGCTGTCGGAAATGACCTTGGCAGGATAATGGGTATAGGAGTTGGTAATGAGGATGTCCTCGCCGTTTCTGATGACATGCTGTCCGCCGGAAGCAAATACGCGCTTCGGCCGGGAGCCGATCATCCAGTTGAAAATATCGAAATGATGGCAATCCTTCTCCACCAGTGCCCCGCCCGACTTCGACGAATCATAGAACCAGTCTGCCGGAGGGAACGGATCGCGGAACTCCTTGCACCACATCATCGATACTTGGCCGAGCCTTCCCGAAGCCAGCTCCTTGGCCATGCGGCGGTACAAATTGGAGTAGCGATAGACCAGGCCGATCTGAAGCAGCCTGCCGCTCTTCTCCGCTGCCTCGATGATGGCGTCGCAATCCTCGATGCTTGGCGCAACCGGCTTTTCCAGAAAAACATGCTTGCCTGCGTGAAGGAAAGCAACCGCGATCTCGCGATGCAAATAATTCGGCACGCTGATGACAACCGCGTCTATATCTTCCTTATCCAGCAGCTCCTTGTAATCCTGGAGGATGACCGGATTCCCGTTGCGGATTTCCTTCAGCGTCCGTTCAATATTGCCCTCATGGAAATCGCAGATGTAACGCACTTCGCATTCCGGCAGCATATCGAAGCCGATCGCATGATGGGAACCCATATCCCCTACGCCAATAAATGCCATTCCGATTTTAGTCATTGTACTCTCTCCCTTGCTGTGTCTGCTGGTATCATTTGCGCCAAATTTTACGCAACTTATCTGCATTATTTGCGCCAAATATTACTTAAATAGTAATCCAAACGGGCGCCCTTGTCAACGACTTTTTGCCGTGCCTTTTGGCTTTTTATATCCCGCCATACCTGCAAATCATAAGACAGACACCGTCGTCCCATTGGGTGCCTCTAACGCCAAAACGCATCAAAAAGGCAGGCGCAGCGGCCTGCCTTTTCCCTGCGTCAGAGCAGAAGACGCTGCAGCAATTGTGCTGCTTCCGCTCTTGTCGCCTGCTTACCGGGCTTGAAGCTTGTATCCGGATATCCGTGCAAATAACCGGCGTCTGCCAGCGCTTGAACGGCAACTACTGCCCAATCGCTGATAGCGTTTGCATCTGCGAATGAATCCGATGTGATATTTTGCGCCAAACTTTTATCCAAATGATTAAGAGCACGAACGATTATAACCGCGATTTCCTCACGCGTAATCAGCGCATCCGGTTCAAAACGGCCTTCACCCTTGCCGGATACAATACCCGCAGCGTGCAATGCCGCGGCATATCCGCGATACCAATCAGCCTCGCCCACGTCGCCGAACGGTGAACCCGCCGCTTCCTTGAGGCCGAGCGCACGCGCGACAAGCGCGGCGAATTCCGCACGCGTCACCGCTTGATCCGGCGCAAATGCCTCTGCCTTCGCCCCCTTAACGATGCCTTTCGCAGCAAGCAGCTTCACGGCGTCAAGCGCCCAATGGGTGTGCGGCATATCCGCAAACCGCTTGTCGTACAGCAGAACCGCATAAGCGCCTGGCTCTACTGCTTCGAATGTCCACCGTCCGTTCGCATACACGCCTGCCGCATACGCCGGCAATCCGCCAGCTAGCCGGAAGACGCCTGAAAGCGGACTCGCATCCAAAGAAGCCGAAGCCGCGGATTGGGTTAGCTCCACCCGTACAGGAGCGGCAAAATCGCCAATCTCGACTCGCTCGCCATCCCCCTTCACCAAGGACAAGCCGAATACGAACGTCCGGCTAAGCTCTTCCAGGCTGGCATGCTCCTTCATACCGGCCGCTTTCCAGCCCGCTTCATTCGCCAGACGGACATGGAGCATCAGCTTGGCTCCGGAATCAGCCCCTGCCATCTCGCTGAGCTGCGCAATCAGCTCCGCAGGCAGCTCGACGGCAAAGCCGTCCCCTTGCAAACCTAGCGCGTATTGCTCCTTGCCGCTCCACACGGAGAGAGGCACGATTACCTTCGTTTTGTCTTCGGCGATTTCAATGGCAAACTTGCCGTCGCCGGACACGGCTGGCGAATCGACATGCAGCTCATCAGTTGGATGAGCAACGCTCTCGCCACCTCCGCCTCCGCCGCCGGAACCGCCTCCCGCAATTTGAATTTGGCCGATCAAGTAGCCGCCGTCTGCCCCTCTGCCTTCGTTCGCCAGCCGAATGCCAGGCTCTCCCGTCTCAGGATCGAGGATCGCGACAGTCAGAGCGTAGCTGCCGGCAGACAAGCCGCCAGGCAGCTTGAGGCTAGCTGTCGCTTCCGTTCTTCCCGGCAGCCACTGCCGGATATCTACGTTCTCCGCTGTTGTGCTGGCTGCAATACGGCCGCTTCCGTCGACAAGACGAAGCTGGAGCGGCCAATCGAAGTAGAACGGAGCCACGCCTTTGTTGTTCCAAAGCATCGAAAGGTTAAGCTGTCCGCCCGGCACTGCAGAGCCGGTCAGCTTGGCCGCTTCCAGTACAAAGCGGTAGCCCATCAGCTTGTGCATCGCGTCGATGTTGCGCTGCAGCTCCGAGCCAAGCGGCACATCGCTCGGCGCGGCTGGCCCTAGCCAGGACGTATGGCTTTCGCGCGTTTGGCGCAGCGTCTCCATAATGGCATCGTCCCTCAGCCACTTGGCTGGATTGCCCTCGGCGAACTCTCCTCCGGAGAACGAATATTTCCAGAAGTCAGGCATTGCAGAAGCTGCCTGCTTCTCGGCAGGATCATCGCCCGGATCAACAAACTCGCCAATGCCCGCCCAGCCGTTCTGCGTCCAGCCCAGCCATTCGTTGGTTGAAGACTTGATGCCGAACACGTCGTTGAACAGACCCAGACTATTCTCATTTGCGATGGGGAACGGCTTTCTCATGCCGATTTTTTTGTCTGTAAAATGCGTCAGGTAATGCCCGACATATTGATCCGATACACTCAAATACGGGAACACGCCGGAGCCTGCCGGCCATGTATGCCATTCACCCCAATGCCCAAGGCTTCCCAGCTGGATATAGGCGATGCGCGGATCATCGTTGTAACGCTCCGCTACCGCTGCAATCAAGCGCTCATGCTCCTCCAGCAGCAGCCCGCTGTTGTAGTTCGGGCTGAAGCCTGCGCCGATCTCCGCTGTGTCGTACCAGACGCCCGCATCGCCCTCATCCTGCAGGCTGTCATACAGCCAGTCCGGGATGTCCATATGCGCAGGGTCCGAGGTTGGCAGATCGAGCACGATCCGCAGATTGATCCGTTTGCCGGACTGCGTCCAGAAGTCGAACTGGTACTTTTCTTCAACTCCCGCCCAGTCGAACTGCCCGCGCACCGGCTCCAGCTCTCTCCATGAAATGCCGGCATAGACGAGGCTATGCGGCTGCGCATAGCTTTCACCGTCCGGCTTGCTCTTGTCCTTCGCCCACGGCACCCATCCTGCGTACGGATTGTTCAGCACCTCGAACGATTCCTTCGGATAAAACAGGCCTTGACCGCCCGGATGCGCAACCGTGCTGTCCACCGTCAAGGCCGGATCACCGGCAAGCGGGAGCTGAAGCATATCTCGGCCCGCATAGCCGATTTTGATGCCGCTGTCCATAGTCGCGCCGATATCGGACAAATACAAGTACATTTCCGCCGTTTCGCTTGTCACGTTAGTGTAGACAGGACCGCGCTGCTCCCATTCGCCTTCGTCGTAAGCGTACAGAATGCCGCCGCTCACCTTGTAGTCCATGCCATCATCCGGCCAGCGGTCGCTCTGGTAGCCGGTTGCGGCATTGCCGTCGCTGTCCAGGAAATAGTCATTGTCGAGATTAAGCTGACTGCCCGACACAAGCGTATACAGCTTCCGGTCGTCGCGTACCGCCCGCAGCTTCGTGACGAGGCCGGAAGGAGCGGCGCCAACCGCAATATCGGCCCAATCGTCCTCTTGTCCGTCCACGACAATTTCCGCCGAAGTTGCCTTCAGCGCGATAGTGGCAGGATCGCCTGCGGCATCGGGCGCTGCCTGCGTATTGGACAGGAACGCCACATTGACGCTGTCAGCGTCCGACAGGCCGAGCACATCCAGCAGGATGCTCCATTCAATGATTTTATCCGCGCCAGTGCCTGCGCGGGCGTAATCAAACGCTGTACCGGTATCGTCCCAAGCCCAGCCTCCATCCGCCGCGCTTTCATACAGAAGGCCGGATTGGACCAAATATTCCGAACCAAGCGTATTCGCCCATGCCCACGACACGCCCCCCGTTGCGGGATTGCGATCAGTATCGATCAGCAGATGCTCCCATACGCCATCGGCAAATTCGTTCGTATCGATCTGCCCCCGGATCAGCATATGGAGCGAGCCGCCCGATACATGGGCATATACTTTGGTGGAGTCGTCCGCAGATGCCGCCAGCGGCTCCACGCCGGCCCACTCCGAAGGATCGCCGTCCGCTTCTACAGCGATGGACAGAGGAACCTGCACATATGCGGGATCGCCTGCGGCATCGGGCGCAGCCAACGTATTGGTCAGAAACGCGACATGAATCGAGGTCGGCTCATCCAGTCCCAGCACCTCCAACGGAATAGCCCACTCAATCACCTTGTCCGCGCCCTTGCCGGAACGGGCATATTCGAACGCCGTGCCTGTGTCGCTCCAGCTCCAGCCGCCGTCCGCCGAGCTCTTGAACAGCGAACCCGACTGCACGAGGAAATCCGCGCCAAGCGTACTCGCCCAAGCCCACGAGACGCTGCCTGTCGCCGGGTTGCGGTCGGTATCGATCAGAATATGCTCCCACAGCCCGTCCGCAAATTCATTCGTGTCGATCTGCCCTTCGATCAGCATATACAGCGTCCGATCGTAGATATTCGCCTTAATCGTCGTGGATCCGTCGGCCGTCGCTGCAAGCGGCGCAAGCCCCGCCCAATCCGCAGGATCGCCGTCAACGGCAATCGCTTTGCCATCGCTTGCCGGCACGCCGCCTGCCGCCGCGTCTACGGTCAGCATGGCTCCGCCCATCTCCGGCAGCATGCTTGCCCCGTCTTTCACATATCCGACCCTAAGCTTGCCGGATGCGGCAAGTCCAAGCTCGGACAGGCCAATGCCGAACTCGGCGAAGCCTTCTTCATGAGCTGCGGATACCGGCGAACCGGGCGTCCAATCACCGCTCTCGTAACGGTGCAACAGTCCGTCCTCCACCTTATAATCAATGCCTCCGCCATTGCTCCAAAGAGCGGAGCCCCAGCCGGTGGACGCATCATTGTCGCTGTCGATGTACAGCACACCCCCTTCGGACACGGCTTCCCCTTCGATCGCTACGTGCAGCGTTTCACCCGTTTGAACCGCTTTCAAACTTAGCAAGCCATTGGCCGCTGCCGCCTCGTCATAGGCGATGCTTTCCCATTCTTGCGGCGTACCCGCAAACGGCGGTATCAGCCCGCCTTCGCCCGTACCCTGCGCGGATAATCCCGGAATGTGAAGCAGCCCCATCAGCAGAAAAACGGTAAGAGCGAGCGATAATTTCTTTGACCGCATTTCATATCCCCTTTCAAACGATCACAAATTTGGCGCAAATATTACGCAAAAATAGCATAAATTGCACAAGGTTTCTTTGTCAATCCAAAAAATAAATCGGGCATTTTTCTAGGGACGGTTTTGTTCACGGCCAAAAAAATAAGAAAACTAGGGGATTTACAATCATTGGAACGCCACTTATAATCTCTACTGAAACCGCAAATCCACAAAAATTTGCGCCAAATTCAAAATCGGAGGTGCTTCATGAAACAAATGAAATCATCCTCACCCGCATTACCCAGTCAACAGTCTCGTCCGTTTAAATCCGTTTACCGGCTGCTGCTGACCTTGCTGCTCGCAATCGGCAGCTTGGGCGGAATTGCGCCCGCCGCGCAAGCCGCCACCTTTTACCCTGCCGAGCTGAACAGCCCGCTCAACAATCCGTTCAAAGGATGGGCGCCACGAGCCGAAGGCGGTCCGTACGCGCAGTCGCACAAGCTGGTTTACGCCGGGGTCACCTGGAAGGAGCTTGAGCCGACCAAAGGCGTATACGACTGGGCTGGTGTCGAAGCCAAATACAAATTCAGCTACTGGAGAAGCCAAGGCGTACGCATCGTGTTCCGCCTGCTGCTCGACAGCCCTTCCGGCGTAGCCCATCGCGATATTCCCGACTGGCTGTACAACGACATGATTGCCCAGGAAGGAACAGCAGGAAAGCCCTACCAGGATAATACAGGCGGCATGGGAACCGGCAACAACACCGGATTTGCGCCCAACTACAGCTCGCCCTACCTCATTGCACGCCACCAGCTCCTCATCAACGCTATCGCAAACCGCTATTATACGCAGGATGCCCCCGTCGCTTTCATCCAGATCGGCTCACTCGGCCATTGGGGCGAATTTCACAGCTGGCCTTATGTCGGGCCAAACAACGAGCAGAACTATACCGGCGTCTTCCCTCCCAACTCGATATCCAACCAATACATCCAGCACTATATATCCGCTTTTCAAAACAAAACCGACCGCATTCAGGTGATGATACGCCGCAGCGTACAGCTGGCCGTGAGCAACCAGCTTGGCATGTTCAACGACATGTTCGGCGATCAGCCGAGCTTTGATTCCTCGTGGGGCTGGTACACCGGCACCCAGAACGGCTATTGGGATGATATCGGCCAACAGCAGCCAGCTTATGCGAACTTCTGGAACAACGCCATCTCGGCAGGAGAGTTCTATGGCGGCGCGTCCGGCCTGCAAGCCAGCCTGACAAGCGGCGCAGGCTTCAACGAAACGCTGCGCCAGCTAGAGCTCAGCAAACCAAGCTGGCTCGGCCCCAATTCACCGGCGTCTTACGCCATCGGCAATCCGTACCAGGCGAACATGGACGCGCTGGAGAAGCGGATGGGCTATCACTTTGTCATCAAGCAGGCTGTGCATGATGCTTCGGCTTCGCAAGGCGGCACGCTACCCGTCGCGCTGACGGTCGAAAACAAAGGTGTGCAGCACTTCCCGTTCAACTGGCCGGTCGAGCTGCAAATCCGCAGCGGCACCACGATTCATGCCAAAACGACCACCTCGATCCAGCTCAAAAACTGGAAGACCGGCACATACACGCATAACGCGTCCATCGCCATTCCGTCCGGGCTTCCGGCCGGCAGCTACACCGTAGCCGCAGCCATTCTCGATCCAGCGACGAATACGCCTGCCGTTGATTTCGCCAATGTCGGCCGACTCAGCGACGGCTCGTACCCGATTAGCACGCTGAACGTTACGTCCGGAGGCGGAGGAGTTACTCCTCCGAACATTACCGTAGACGGCTCGGCATCGGATTGGAACGGCGTGGCGGCGATCGCCAGCGGCAGCAGCTCTGTCTCCACCCTGAAGGGATTGCGCTCAGGCAACAATCTGTACTTGCTGGTGCAAGGCAGCGGCCTGACGGATACGGGTGCGTTCTACATCAATGCCGACAACAATACGGCAACCGGCTATAACGCCACGGGCTGGCCGAGCAGCGGCGCTGACTATTTGCTGGAGAACAATATTCTGTATCAGTACACCGGCAGCGGCAATAGCTGGTCCTGGAGCCAGGTCGCCACACTCGGAACCGGACAGTATGCCAAAAACGCGTCCATCGTCGAAATCGGGCTGCCGCTCACTTCGATCGGCGCAAGCGCAGGCCAGACGGTACGCGTCGGATATATCCGAAACGGCTCCGCAACGGAACGGCTTCCGGTGCAAAACGCCGCCTTGCCTCCCATTACGCTCTAGGAGGTATGCGATATGTTCGCTGAATTGAAACTAAAGCGGCTTGCCTTCCTGCTGAGCCTGGCCATGCTGCTGACGGTCATCCCGCTGCCGGGACCGACGGAAACGGCGGAAGCGAATCCCGCTTTCGAGCTGGGCAAGACGCCTTTCTATGGCAAAGTACCGACTTTGAGCGCCTACAGCCGAGTCGCCTTCTGGTACGGCGCGGTCGACCAGACGAAGCTGAATCAGTTGAAAGGCTATGATCTCGTCATTCTGGAGCCGACGCTTCGGGTCATTAACGTGAAGCGGAACGAGTTTTATTTCGAAAATCTGACCAGTGCCCAGGTGCAGGAGCTGAAGCGCGGCCCCGACGGAGAGCTCGGGACGGCAGACGATGTGATCGTCCTCGGCTATATCTCTGTTGGAGAGATGCTGTCCACGATTATCCCGGGCTCAAGCGGCCATATGACGATCCAGCGCGGCATCGAGCTGGGCTTGCTGCCCGAAGGATACAACGGACCGTCCGGCCCGCTGCACGGACCGAATCCTTGGAATTACAATAGCAGCGGCTCCTATATTTCGGTCGAAACAGGCGCTCTGCCGGACGGGACGTACGACGACGGCTATCAAGCGTACGCCGGTCTTCATATTGCCGGCGATTACTCCTCCTGGGGCAATCGTCTAAGCTGGAAAAACCAAGGCGTCATGCCCTGGTATCTGGACCAGCAGGGCACATGGGTCTCTGACAGCCGTTATTTGTATGGCGGCTATTGGAAGGATGGAGACGGAGTCGTCGATACGAACAAATATTACGGCGGGGGTTATGTGAACGGCGGCGATCCTGCCTGGAAGAAGTTCGTCACCTACCAGGTCGAGAAGATCGTCCATGACGGGGAGTTCGACGGCGTATTCCTCGATACGGTCGATACGCCCGATCCCGTCGGCGGCGCAGGGCCCGGCATATCATGGGGACCGCGCGGCAACTTCGGCTTTACGGCAGAGGGCATGGTCGAACTGGTGGAGGAGATCAAAGCGGTCGATCCTGCCAAGATCGTAGCGGCCAACCGGGGCTACTGGTATTTCAACCCCGACGAAGGCACCTCGCAGTTTGCAGACCGCTACCGCCATGCCATCAACTTGTTCGTGACCGAATCCTGGTACTACAACGCATATATTCCGGGCTTCTACGACGAGCATGCCGCTTATGGGGACAACTGGAATACGAATCCGGCTTCGCCGTCCTACCGTTCTCGCGACAACTTCGGCGGCTTCTGGAAGGAATATATGAACGCCCACGCCAATCAGCCGGACGGCTTCAATACCGTCATTATCGACTTTATGATTCCCTCCGGGGGTACGGGCAAATGGATGAACGAGATCGTGATGAACAGCGGTTATTTGGGTTATGACGTCAGCGGCTCCACCCATTTCAATACCGCAATCTACGACGCGTCCAAAAACTGGCTAGACACGAACGGCTATGCCGCGCCAAGCCAGACGGGCACACACCCGACCGATCTGAACGACGGCTTCCTCGTTGACGGCCAGTTTGACGAATGGAACGGAGAAGTTCCCATCTACCACGATTCGAGCGGAGCGAACGGCAATGGGATTACGAAGGTGTATGCCAAGTTTGCCGGGGATTCGTTCTTTATGATGGTGGAGTCCAATACAACGCTCAATATGAGCCAGGAAATGATCTATTTCGATTACGATCAGGACGGACCGGACGGCTGGCAGGTATTCTGGCCGACTTCGCCTGACGCCAGAGTGTATTTCGAGAATATGAATCAGGTCTACGCCTTGCCTCACCAAGGTCCGGGCGACGTATTCCGTTTCGAAGGGTCGGGAGCGCCGACCAACCGCGGCTGGCCGGTGCGCGCGATGCAGTCCGGCAACAAGGCGGAGTTCGAATTCAAGCGCGACTACCTGTTCTCCGGGGTGGAGCATAGCGGCAAGGAAATCTGGACCTGGTTTCGTAACGCTAACTTCGGCGGCCAGACCGTCAAATTCACCGTTCCGGCGGAAGGGCCGCAGCTCTCGGACGTGCACGCAACCGTATCCAGCGATACATCGGCCGTCATTACTTGGACGACAGATGTCCCCGCCTCGTCGACCGTCCGTTACGGCATTGCATCGACAAGCCAGCATACGGCAAGCGGCAGCTCGGATGTTACCCAGCATAGCGTGACGCTATCCGGATTGACCCCCGGCACTGCTTACCGTTACAAGGTTGTATCCCAGGATGCGGACGGCCGCATCGCCGAAAGCTCGGAGCGTGTCTTTATGACGTCGGACGCGAACGCGCCGCCAGTCCTAGGCAACGTAAGGGTTGAAGCGATCGGGGATAACAAGGCCACCATCAAGTGGGAAACGAATCAGCCGGCTACCAGCGAGGTGCAATACGGCTTGTCTTCCGCTTACGGTATGACCGCCGGTTCCACCGTCTTGAAGACCAGTCATTCCGTAGAGCTGACGGGCCTTGCAGCCGGCACCACCTATCACTTCCGGGTCCGCTCTCTGAATGCGGGCAGCATTGCGGCGGTCAGCGGCAACGCCTCCTTTACAACAACGTCGCCGAATCCGTATCCGGTCATTGCCGTTGACGGCAATGCAGCCGACTGGAGCGGCATTCCGGCTATTGCCACGGGCACGGCTGGTGTTACATCCCTGAGGGCGGCGTATGACGCCACCTATCTGTATGTGCTGGCTGAAGGGACGGGACTGAATACGATGGCACAGTTCTATATCAATGCCGACAATTCCGTCACGACCGGCTATCATGCGACCGGCTGGCCTTCCACCGGCGCCGACTACCTGCTGGAGAACAACACCCTGTACCGGCACAACGGCTCCGGCTGGTCCTGGACCTCGCTTGGCGCTGTAACGTACGGCAAGACGGCGTCGGCTGTGGAAGCGGCGATTCCGCTTAGTACGCTTGGCCTTGTGCCCGGCGACACCATCACATTCGGCTTCCTGAGTAATCATGCCGCCACCGAGCGTCTGCCCGGTCCTAACCTGCCGCTCCCTTCCTACACGCTAACAGCAGGATCGCAGCAGCCAGACACTACGCCGCCGCCCGCTCCGGCCAGTCTGTCCGGCACGCCGGGCAACGGACAGGCGGCGCTGCAATGGAGCGCCGTCATCGCTGCCGATTTGGCCGGTTACCATGTATACCGGAACGGGAATCGGCTGACTCAGTCACCCGTTCCGGGTACAGCTTATACGGCGACAGGGCTGACGAACGGCAACGCCTATTCCTTCGCCGTCACAGCTATAGATACGAGCGGCAATGAATCGGCAGCAAGTCAAGCTGTCGGCGTAACACCGTCCGGCATATCTACGCCGTCCATTACCGTGGACGGCAACGCCGCCGACTGGAGCGGTGTTCCCGTTCTGGCAACCGGGAGCACGAGTGTGCAGACGATGAAAGCTTACAGCGACGGCACGAATTTGTATTTGCTCGTTCAGGGATCGGGGCTGAACGTGTTTACACAGTTTTTCATTAACGCGGATCAGAACGCTTCGACTGGATTTCAGGCGGCGGGCTGGGGAGCAAGCGGCGCAGAATTTCTGCTGGAGGGCAATTTCCTCTACCGCCATCTCGGCAGCGGCTGGAGCTGGACGCAGCAAGCGATTGTCCCGCACTCGCGCAACGATGCCGTCATCGAAGCTTCAATTCCGCTGAGCAGCCTTAACCTGTCGACCGGAGCAACGATTCAGATCGGCTTCATCAAAAACAACTCCGCCACAGACCGGCTGCCCGGAGCAAACGGAGCGCTTCCAGCGTTTACGCTGTAAACTGCAGGCTTGAGGCGACGCTCTGCCGCTGCCTTGAACACCGGCAGGGCGCTGCTTCTAGGAGCCATTATTTGAAACGCAGCTTTGCATGGAGGATTCCTCCATGCAAAGCTGTTTATTATATCGTAAAAACAAGCTACCTAACGCTACCCAGCACACCTTTTTCACGCCAATATCCCGTTTCGCACATTTAAGCGTTTCTCACACCACTAAATCCCTCAAACATCCCGTTTCGCACATTTAAGCGTTTCTCACACCACTAATCTCCTCAAACATCCCGCCTCGCACATTTAAGCGTTTCTCACACCACTAAATCTCTCTAACATCCCGTTTCGCACATTTAAGCGTTTCTCACACCACTAAATCCCTCAAACACACCGTTTCGCACATTTAAGCGTTTCTCACACCACTAAATCCCCCAAACATCCCGTTTCGCATATTTAAGCGTTTCTCACACCACTAAATCCCTCAAACATCCCGTTTCGCATATTTAAGCGTTTCTCACACCACTAAATCCCTCAAACATCCCGCCTCGCACATTTAAGCATTTCTCACACCACTAATCTCCTCAAACACCCCGTTTCGCACATTTAAGCGTTTCTCACACCATTAATCTCCTCAAACACCCCGCCGCGTACTTTTAAGCGTTTCTCGCAACACATCTCCCTCTATCCACACGTCTCGCGCAAATAAGCGTTTAATACTTTGCGAGTTCCCTCTAACTCCCCCCATGCACCAGTTAACCCAATCCGCTTCGTAACTAGTGAGACGATAGTATCCAACCAATAAAAAGCGGTTAACCGGAGTACCGCTTCCCGTTAACCGCTTTTTCCATCACGCCTTGAACCCTTACGACGAGCCAAGCAGCGCGTCCATCTTCCACGCTGTATCATTCAACGTGGTTCTGACATCCTTGCCGCGGATAAATATATCTTCCATTGCTGTGTCATACAGCTTCTCAATCTCGTTCCATTGCGGAATCGACGGCCGATAGAAGGCATCCTGGATGCCCTCCATATATGGCGCGAGATAGCGATTGACTGGAAGATCGGAGGCTTTGCCCTCCTCGAACGCTTGCGTATTAACGGGAATCAATCCCGCTTCCATCAGCTTCAGCTGCGTATCCTTGCGGGTCATCCAGCTCATAAAGATCCATGCCTCCGGCTTGTTTCTGGCGTTTTTGGTCATAACCAGATTTTCACCGCCGATGATGGAGCGGTACTCGCCCCCGCTCGGGAACGGCGCCGGCTTCGTGCGCTCCAGCAAATTGACGTCCACGCCCGCGCTATTCAGCAGGATGCTGTAATACCAAGGCCCTTCGTCCATCATGAGAAACCGCTGCGAAGAAAATATCTCCCGCCACAAATCCGCTCCGCTCTCCAGCAATTGAGGATTAATAATTCCCTCGCGGAACATCCGCAGCAGCTCTTCGATTGCCGCGACGCTCCGCTCGCTGTTGAAATACCCCTCCGTCCGGGCAAACGCCTCATCCGCAAGCTGACCCCCCACGGCAAAAAAATACGGCAGGCTGTTCCACAGCTCAATGCCCGACATGCCCAGCGAATACCCATTATCCTCCGCAAGGGAGACTAACTCCGCAAAGGATGCAGGAGGCTCCGCAAGCCGAAGCTTCTCCAGCAGCCTCATATTATAAACCGCCGCTTTGGTCGTAATGTTAAGCGGCAAACCGTATACGTGGTCCCCATAACGGTTGGTGTCCAGCATTTTGCCACGCAGCTGCTCTGACACCTCTTCGAACATCGGCATCGTCTCGACCGGATGCAGCAGCCCCCGCTCTGCAAAAACCGGAATCCAGGTGTAGTCCATCCGAATAATATCGGGCGTCTTGCCAGCCGAAGCGCGCGCAAGCAAAGCGGCGTGATACTCCTGGTTATGCGTCTGCCGGACAGATTCAATAACAATGCCGGGATGCTCCGCCTCAAATGCCGGCAAAATCTCCTTCTCGAACAGCATCGTCTCCTCGTCGCTATACGTATGCCAAATCACAATCCGCTTTTGCGACTCCTCGCCAAGCCGCTTCACAGATGCCGGGTCATCGATAATCGAATTGCCCAGACAGCCAGGCAATATGAGAAGGAGCACCAGAGCAGAGACCCGCCTCCATGCAGTTCGCCTCATGACGGCTCCTCCTCTCGGGGCAATGCACCGCCGGGAAGGGGAGGCAACATGCGCTCGCGATACTCGATCGGAGAGTGGCCGGTCAGCTTCTTGAACAGCTTGCTGAAATATTTGACGTCGTTGAAGCCGGATTGCTCCGCCACTTCATATACCTTCAGCTCCGTGCCGCCCAGCAGCTCCTTCGCCCGCTGTACGCGGAGCGTAATGACATAGTCGATAAAGTTTTGCCCGGTTACCTTCTTAAACAGGATCGAAAAATAGTTTTTGCTCACATGCACATAATCGGCTACCTGCTGAAGAGTCATCGATTCCAGATAATGTCCGCGGATATATTCCAGCGCCTTGTCGATCGGATGATGGGACCCCGGTGCATCGAAGCCTGCCATACGCACCTTGCGCAGCTCGCTTATACCGGATTGGAGCGCATCGCATAGTTCACCGAGCGTCTCGGTTTTGAACAGCCGGTCAAAGGATTCGACCAGGACGTAAGGATCGGCCTGTTGTTTGAACATGATCGACAGCACCCGGCTTGCCTCCTCCTTCAGCTCCAGCGGCGGACAGCCGCCTTGCCGCCAATCGTCCCGCCACTCCCCAAGCAGCTCCGCAAGCCGCTCGTCGCCTGCCCCTTCGTTCGCCCGGTACAAAACCGGCAGCCGCAAGCCTTCACGCCGTTCTGCGTCCGAGAGCTGGTAGCGGTAAATGCCGCTGCCCCGGAAAAACCCGCGGCCCGACGCCAGCTTCCCTTGCTCGAACGTCTCGCGGATCGAGACCGTATCGCGTCCCCATGCATAACCAATCGTTACACTTGCCCCGCTCTCCTCCTCCATTCTCGCCTTCAGCTCGGCCAACCGTTGTCCCGCATCATCGCAAGATGCGGCAGGCAGCAGGAAAAACAGCTCATGCTCTCCCGTCTGCACGCCAATGCCTTCCGGAACCGCAGTGTACAGCACATCCGTCAGTTGCTCCAGCAGGACGGATTTGAACAAATACCCCTGCTGCTCCTCGATTGCAGACACCCGGTTCAGCACAATGGCCAGACCCCAGTAACCGTCGCCAAGCCATGCGGGAAACTCACCGCTTGCCGGCAGCGCGCGCTGCTGCAGCAATAGCCGCTTCAGCTCGCCTTCCCAGTGCTTGCGCTGACGCGCCGCATCTCCACTATCCGTGCCGGGACGCTGTTCCCTGCCGCGCTCTTCCTTCTCCAGCATAACGAGACAGCGCCGGACAACCTGCTGCAGATCCTCCGGCTCCAGCGTGTGCTTCAGTATATAGTCGGCAACGCCCAGTCTGAGGCCTTCCCGGACGTATTCAAAATCGTTATGGCTGCTGACCAGGATAACTTTGGTCGCCGGGTGCAGCTCCAGCACCCGCTTCGTCAAAGCAAGACCGTCCATGACCGGCATCTTGATGTCGGTAATCAGCAAGTCGACTGGCTCCTCCTCGATCAGTTGCAGCGCCTCCGCGCCATTGGCGCAATCGCCCGCCAGCTCGATCCCTTCTTTACTCCAGTCGAGGGACGCTTTGATCCCGAACCGGATGATCGGCTCGTCATCTACGATGATGGCTCTCCACATATCGCTCCTCCTCTCTGTCCGCCACATTGCAATGCTGCGTCTGCTACCCTGCGATTATCCTCTCCCGTCCGGGAACAGCATAATTCGCGCCAGCGTGCCGCCTTCCTCCCGCGCATGGATTGATACACCTGACCCCCTGCCGAAATAAAGCCGCGTACATTCGTAGACATGCTGCAAGCCGATGCCCGTATCGCCGTCCTTGACCGCCCGCTCGACCGACTCCTGCACCTTCTCCTTGCCGGGCAGCAGGCCGATGCCGTCATCGGTTACTGTAATGACCGTTGCTTCACCTTCTCGCGCCACCTCGATTCCGATGTCTCCGTCGCTATCCTTTGGCACAATGCCATGGAAAATCGCATTTTCGACCAGCGGCTGTATAAGCATCCTTGGCACCAGCAGCTTCGCCGCCTCTTCATCGCTGCGGATCGTCAGACGGAACCGCCGGTTATAGCGCATCTCCAGAATGACCAAATATTTTTCGATAATATCCAGCTCTTCCGTGATCGTCACAAAGTTGCCTTTGCGCCCCATATTGGCTTCAAGCAGCCTGGTCAGTGCGGAAATACCTTCGTAAGCCCGCTCGGACTGGCCGTATTTGATCAGCCAGCGAATCGTGCCTAGCGTGTTAAACAAGAAATGAGGGTTGATCCGGTGCACAGCCGCCCGCAGCTCCGCCTCCTGCTTCAGCCGCTGCTCCTCCGTCACCTGCTGCATCAGTACATTGATGTCGCCGATCATTTTGTTGAATTGATGGCTCATAAGGCCGAACTCATCATTTGTATTGACATCGGTTCGCACCGTCAAATCGCCTTTTTGCACTTGCCTCATACCACGGGTAAGGCGTTTGACAGGCTGTGTGACCCGGCTTGCGATAACCAATCCCACACCTATGCCAAGCAATGTGAAAATGCCGAACGACAGCAAAATGTTGCGATGCAGCGCGCTGAGCCGATCCGTTATTTCATGCACCGGCACGGTGCCGACGAGCAGCCAGCCGTTGCTCAGCGTCTGCTTTACGCCGTAATAGGGCACCCCGCCTTGCTTGAATTCAAACTCGATATAAGGATCATCGATAATATGGCCCAGCAGCTCGCCGTTATCTACCGTCTGCCCGATCCGCTCTGTATCGGAGGCGACCATAATCCGGCCCGCTTCGTTGACGACTAAAAAACTGCCCGTTTCGCCCAGCCTCATTTCATCGATCTTGTCGATCACCTTCCGGCCGTTCAGATTCACGAGGATATATCCGATCGTCCCGCCATTTGTATAGTCTTTGACCGCTCGCCCGATAGGAAGAACAAGCTCCGTATTGTCGCCTCCGCTGCTAAGCTGGTCCGCCCGGATCTCATTCCAGACAAGTCCGCCCTCCAGCCCTTCCGCCTGCTTGGCCCAAGGCTGCTCCTGCACGAAGTAACGCGCAAGCTTGATCCGGGAAAACGTACCGCTCCCCCAGCCTGTCTCATGGTCCTTAAGCACGTAGACGATATTGACGAAGGAGCTGGAGTACACGATATTGTTCAAAAAGCTTTTCATATATTCTTCGTTCTCCCGCCACAGCAGCAAGTCCGCACCGCTCGCCGGCTGGTTCGCGATCACATGCCGCACTCTGGGATCGATATAGATCATGTCGGACACGTCGCTGCCCGCATTCAATATAAACGACAACGAATCAGCGCCTTGCTTGGCGATTTGAACGGATGCCTCGCGCACGTTCTGCTTCACGGTAGAGTTGGACACGACATAGAAGGAGAAGCTGGTGAACAGCGTCGGAATTAAGATCACGAGAACAAACGCCAAGATCATTTTGGTCGTAAACGACATGCGCAGACGTTTTTGCAAATTATCGAACACGCTTCTTCTCCCCCTTTGTTGTCCAGTATACAATGCCGCAGAGACATTTGCCCTGCAACGGCGCAAAGACGCCCTGCCAGGGCGCCTTGCTTTTTCATTAATATTCCAGAACGACCATATTCCAATACTTCAGCTTAGGCAGAGTAACGGTCAGCTCTCCGTCCTTCTGCGTAAAGTCCAGCCCGATAGCCGAGCCGCCGTAGTAATCCGGCGATGCTGCCCATACCTTCTTCACTTTGCCGTCCGCCTTCACAGTCAGCTTTATATCCTGAACTTCTTTCGGCTCCGCTTGGGAAGCCTTGTTGTCCTGCCATTCCATCGTTGTCGCATCGTTGAAATTGATGAAATGAAGCATTGTGCGGCCTTGCGCTTCCTTGGCAAAGCTCCATACCTTACCCCGTTCCGGCATCGCCGACAGCTCTGCTCCCTCTGCCGCCGCAACGTCCAGCTCCTTGTCGACAGTTCCGTCGCGCAGCAGATTTTGATAAGCGGTCAGGAAATCATAGTACGATACCAGCGATGCCTCCAGCGCATCCGGTATGCTCAGATTTCGGTTCGGGAAATATTCCTTCGCCAGCATGTTCTCGCCCAGCTCCAGATGGGAGCCGCCGGATGCGAAGATAACGGCGTTCGTCAGCAGGACACCCGGCGTATTGAAGTCTCCCCTGGAGTCGGCGTGATCGTAGTTCATGTAAGCCGCGAACACGGTATTCAATTTTCCTGCGCTATACTTCAGATTTTGGTCCACGATCTCCTTCAAATTGCGGTATTGCGGATGCGCGTCCCATACCTCCGTGTACAGAAACTTCACCGGCGTCCTCGCAATGTAGCTCTGTCCGAATTGGCCGACCGCATTCATCACATAGTCGACATCAACGGCTTTCTTCGCCGCATTCATGAATGGAACATACGTTTCCGGCAGATTGACCTTATCGGCATTATCGTCATACAGAATGCCCCGATCGCCAAGCTGGTCGACATGCCAGCCGTCGAATGGCAGATGCTTGAACACTTCCTTCTCTGCCTGGAACAAATAATTCTGCCAATCCTCATTCGCCGGGTTCATCAGCATAATGTCGCTGACCCAGCTGTCCGGCAGCGGATGGCGGTCCTGAGTGGCAAGCAGAGGATCTCTGAACAAGCCCCACTCCCGCTTCACGCCATCCTGCTCCGCGTCCTCGAACGCGCCGAAGAGCAGATTGTAGTTCATCGCCTTCATATTTTTGCTATGCGCAAGGTCGATGTAACCCTTGACGGTATCGTACGATACCAGCCGGCCCGCAATCTCCGGCCACTCGCTTGCCGGCCGGCCATTCTCCAGCTTCATCGGGATGTGGTGCTTCCACTGCCAGTCATAGAACTGGATGCCGTTGATACGGAAGCGGTTCAGCCGATCGATCGTATTCTCCTGCTCGCCCGCTTCCATCGCCATAAAGTCGGCCAAATAGCCGTACCGGGGGAATTTGCCCCAATCGGAAGATACATCGACGGCAATGTTCGTATGATCGACAATCTCTTTGCCCTGTTTCAAATAAATCTCTGCCAGGTAGCCCTTGTAGTCATCTGACTGAGGCTTCCACTCCCATTGCACCTCCGCAGCCGAGCCATCCCACTTGATCGTCGACTCGCCGACGGTCTTATCGAGATGCTTATAGCGGACAATCAGATCGCCGCCCTCATCTGACGGCTTCATCGTCAGCGTGTAGTGAACCGGGTCTCCGGGGTTATATCTCGCCTTGTCCGTCGTGACATACGTCAGCAGTCCGCCTGCGCCGGCTTTCTGCGGGTCAACGGCAGTCTGCTTGTTCCCGAAGCAGCCGGTCAGCAAGCCCGAGATGACGAGTACGCTGGCGCAGACCGCTGCTGTTTTTTTGCGAAAAACATGTCCTGGCATCCGTAGTCTCCTTGTATTGGGATTCATAGTAGATTGGTGCGTCCCTTATCACATGCCTCTCCATACGCTGTGCCTGAAGGCTCCAGCTAGGACATGATGGCTGAACGCAATCTGTACGCTGTCCGCTTGACCGGCATGATGATGGCTAGCCCTTCACGCCGCCCTCATTATAGCCGGACTGAACGAATTTCTTCTGGAACGTAATGTACAGCAAGATAACCGGCAACAACGCAATCATCGAGGCTGCGAATACTTGGCCGTAATTGGTCGAATATTTGTCATTGAACATTAGGATCGCAATCGGCAGTGTACGCATCGCTTCGCTCTTGATCAGGGTCAGCGCCAGGAAATATTCCTCCCACGTTCCCTGGAAGATGAAGATTGCCAGCGTACCGAGCGCAGGCAGCGATTGAGGCAGGTAAATGTTCCAGAAAATGCGCCAGTTGCCGCCTCCGTCGATCAGGACGGATTCCTCCAGCTCCTTCGGAATACTCTCGAAGAACCCGCGCAGGAAGAAGACGTTCCCGATGACACCGCCCGCAATATAGATCAGCCATAAGCCGCTGTACGTGTTGACCAGGCCCATATCCTTGATGATAACGAATTGCGGAATAATGTTGATGACGCCCGGAATGAACATCGTCAGCAGGAAAATCCGGAAGACCAGCTCCTTCCCTGGAAAGGTGAACCTGGCAAAGCCGTAAGCGGTCAGCGCGCCCAGGAAAAGCGAGCCGACCATGGCCACGGATGTGACGATGACGCTATTCATGAAATAATTGACGAAATTGTTTTTATTCCAAACGGTCACGTAGTTGGCGAAGTTGATTTTGACCGAAAAAACTTGCTCCGGCTTAGGCAGTGTATTGGTGCCCTGGAAGAAGGTCGTCAGGATCATATAGATGAACGGGAAGACGAAGAGAAGGGCGCCCGTTATGATGATCGCGTAGACGACGATCTTGTTGATAAGTGATGTTTGCATAGGCGATCCTCCTTAGAACATTCTCTGTCTTCCGATTTTTTTCATCTGCGTATAGGTCAGTATAAAGACGAGCACGCCCATCATGACGCCCATAGCCGATGCCGGGCCAAACTTCAGGTTCTGGAACGCTTCTATATAGATCAAGCTTGGAATAACATGCGTCTGGTTCATCGGTCCGCCCTGCGTGATGAAGTATACCTGCGGGAAGAAGCCGAATGCCCCATTGATCAGATTGATGACGATGAATAGCGTAATTGGCTTCAGAAGCGGAATCGTAATCTTCCAAAACTTCTGCCCTGCGTTCGCCCCGTCGATTTCAGCTGCCTCATAGAGATCCTTCGGAATTCCCTGCAGCGCGGCAAGGTAGATCACGACCCCCCAGCCGACGGTCTTCCAGATATGGAACAGCCAGATCATGACCATAGCGGACCAGTAGTTGTTGCGCCAGGAGATGGGCTCGGCGATGATGCCCAGTTGCTTATGCAGAATGAAGTTGATAAAGCCGCCGTCGCCGTCTGCGAACAAATATTTGAACAGAAGCGCAATAATGATCCATGAGGTGACGATTGGCAGATAGTAGACCGTGCGGAATGCAATCTTAAACTTCACAAATCTCGCATTGATCAGGACGGCAAAAAACACCGCCAAAAACCAGTTGACCGGCACAGTCGCCGCTACGTTCAAGAACGTATTGCGCAGCGCAATCAGAAAGCGGTCATTCGGGTCCTGAAACACCTTCGTATAGTTGTCGAAGCCGACCCACGGATTCGCCGCGTTCGGCATAATGCTGTAATCCTGAAAGCTGATTATGATGTTGCGGATCATGGGATACATGACGAATACGGCGATGCCGATAAAGCCGATCGCAACAAAAGGCAGTACGGTCATCCATTGCCGCAGGCCCAGCCTGAACTTGCTCTTGCGCATCATAGTCGATTGCTTGGTGTCCGGCGTTAACGCGGAATCGGGCATGAGCAGTTGGCCTCCTTTCGCTGGTTGGGTAGATGTCTTGGTGTTGCAAGGAGGAAAGGGCGGCTTCGCCGAAGCAGCCGCCCCGCAAAGTTACCCTTCCCGTCGATGTTGCTTATTTCAATATCGCTTCGATCTGCTTCACGGCTTCGTCCAGCGCAGCCTTCGGCTCTTGCTCGCCGCGGATCGCTTTCTCGAACGCCAGGTTGAAGATCGCTTCCACTTCACCCCATTGCGGGATTGGCGTGCGCGGCAGCGCCGTCTCCAGCTGTTCCACGAACGTATCGACGAACGGAATATCCATCGACTTCATCGCATCAGCCGCCGCTTTGTTGGAAGGAATCAGTCCTGTCTCCGCCATAATTTTTTGCGGCTCTTCTGTCAGCATCCACTTCGCGAACGTCCACGCTTCCTCTGGATGCTTCGAATTGGCGAACATCACGAGATTCTCGCCCCCGATAACCGAACGGCTGCCGCCGTCTCCCGCAGGCATAAGCGCTCTGACTGTCTCCTCCAGCGGATCGAAGCCCGTCGCTTCCTTCTCCGCAATCTTCGTACTGTAGAACCAAGGACCGTCGTCACTCATCAGATATTCGCCGCTAATGATGCCGTCCCATGTGCCCGGCTCGCCGCCCAGCATTACTGGCAATACCAGACCCTTGTTATTCCAGTCCATAATTGTTTGCAGTGCCTTCACGCTTGCTTCGCTGTTCAGATAACCGTCTGCTTTGGTGTAATCGTCGTTCGTGATGGAGCCGCCCAGGCTCCAGAACCATGGAGCGAGTCCCCAGGCATGAATGCCGGATACGCCCATGCCGTATTTGCCCTTCGCCTTCAGCGTCTCTGCCGCAGCGACCAGCTCATCTATCGTTTTCGGTGCTTCTGTCAAGCCCGCTTCGGCAAGGGTCGCCTTGTTGTAGATCGCAACCTTTGTGTTCGTATTGACCGGTACACCGTAGTAGCCATTGTTATAATTGTTGGTTGCCATCGGCGCATCGAATACGCTAGCTTTCAGCTCCTCGAAGCCGTCCAGCTTGCCAACCTCCATCAGCGCGTTCTGGGCTGCGAACTCCGGCACCCATACGATATCCATGCGCATCAGGTCCGGAGCAGCATCGCCGGCCACACCGGCAATCACTTGCTGCTTCAGCCCTTCATAAGGCATGCGCGTCAGCTTCAGCTCGATATTCGGGTAAGCTTCCTCGAAAGCGGGCTTGATTTTGTCTGTCAGCACCATCTCTTCTGCGTCGCTGTACGTATGCCAATATTCAATCGTTACTTTTTTGCCGGCAGGCTTATCGGACCCGCCGTTACCAGTCCCGCCATTGCCCGATGATCCATTATTGCCTCCGTTGCCGCCAGAGCAAGCGGCCATTACCAATACGAGAACAAGCGCCATAACGGCGATTGCCAATTTTCTTGCCTTTTTCATTCTCTGTTTGCTCCCCTCATGATTTGATAACCACAAATCGATTATCACCGAGGAAGGGCTGCACAAGTAACCGCTTACGTTCTCATCATCGTGTCGTATATTCTCTTCTTCTCTATGGACACAAAAAAGACGGTGTACAGGGGCTTTGAAAGGTTTAGTGTCCGATATTATGGGAAAGTGTATTTTATTCTCTTGAACACAGGGCAAGCAGATGGTGAAGCCGAAGACTTGCGGGGGCATTGTTTGGACAAAGCGCAATTGCTGGGGCAAGGGGTATAACATTACGGTGGGATGATGATATAACACCCCACCGCAAGAGAAGGACTTATTTCATTATGGCGTATACCCTCGCTTCGTAAGGGCGGAGCGTAATCTGGCTGATATCGGCATCCGGGTCGATATCGTCATAATTAGCGATAATCAGTTCTCTGGCGTTATGAGCCAGTTCGTCCGGAAGGCTGAATAGTGTCTGTTCTCCGAAAAAATTAAGCATAATTAGCCACCGCTCTCCGTTCAGTTCGCGGGTATAGGCGTAGATGCGTTCATCCTCTGGCAGAATCAGCTCATAGCTGCCATATACCATAATGTCATGGCGCTTGCGAAGCTGGATCAGTTTTTTGTAATAATGGAAGATAGAGTCCGGATCGGCGAGAGCCTGCTCCGCATGGATCCGGTCGTAATTGGGATTGGACGCCAGCCACGGGATACCGGTCGTGAAGCCTCCATTCGGCGAGGCGTCCCATTGCATCGGCGTACGCGCGTTGTCCCTTCCTTTCGCATAGATCGAGGCCATGACCTCCTCTTCGCTCCTGCCATGCTCATGCCGGTGCTCCCGGTACATATTCAGCGTCTCAATGTCGCGGTAATCGTCAATAGACGGGAAGCGAACGTTGGTCATGCCCAGCTCTTCACCCTGGTAAATATACGGCGTTCCTTTGAGCGTATGCAGCAGCGTAGCCAGCATCTTGGCGGATTGCTTATGATACATGCCCGTATCTCCGAACCGGGAAACCATGCGCGGCTGATCATGATTGTTCAGATAGAGGCTGTTCCAGCCATCGCCCGCTAGCCCGGCCTGCCACTTATGCAGAATATCTCTTAGTCCTTTCAGCGTCCACGGCTTCAGGTCCCATTTGCCATGCGGCCCGGAGTCTACATCCATATGCTCGAATTGAAACACCATGTTCAGCTCGCCGCGATCCTCGCCTGTATAAAGCCGGGCCTGCTCGACCGTTGCGCCCGGCATCTCGCCGACTGTCATGATGTCATACTTGGACAGTACTTCGCGATTCATTTCCTGCAAATAGTTATGGATATTCGGTCCGTTCATAAAATGCTCGCCGCCCCAAGCGTAGCGATCGTCTCCAACGCTTGGCAAGCCCGGCGTCTTGGAGATGCAGTTAATGACGTCCATTCGGAAGCCGTCGATCCCTTTATCCAGCCAGAACGTCATCATGTCGTATACTTCCTGGCGAAGAACAGGATTTTCCCAGTTTAGATCAGGCTGCTTTTTCGAGAACAAATGCAAGAAATATTCGCCCGTCGCTTCATCATACTGCCATGCCGAACCGCCAAAAAACGAAACCCAGTTATTCGGCTCCTCCCCTTGCAGGCTTGCGGGCCGCCACATGTAGTAGTCGCGGTAAGGGCTGTCCTTAGAGGAACGCGACTCCATGAACCAGGCATGCTCGTCCGAGGAGTGGTTCACAACGAGGTCCATCATCAGCTTCATGCCGCGCCCGTGAATACCCTTCAGCATCTCCTCCCAATCCGCCATCGTTCCGAATTCATCCATAATGTCGCGATAATCGCTAATGTCGTAGCCGTTGTCATCATTAGGCGACTTGAACACGGGACTTAGCCAGATGACGTCAACGCCCAGCTCCTTCAAGTAATCCAGCTTGGAAATGATGCCTTGCAGATCGCCGATTCCATCGCCATTGGAGTCCATAAAGCTCCTCGGATAAATCTGGTACACAACCGCTTCCTTCCAAAATGCTCGCTTCAGCTCGCTCAATCCTCGATCACTCCTGTTCGCTCTCTTAGTCGTATCTGCTTCCTAGTATGAAGAAGCCGCCAGCGCGCGAAAACGTACATCCTTCACACGTTGCGGAATATAATGCACCCTCAGGTGCGTAACGCAGCTACTGCTCCGGGCTGCATTTAGAGCGCACAGCGCGGGCCTTGCGAGGGCTGCAAGCCGAGTTTCTCGGCTTAGAGCGCACGGCGCGGGCCCTTCGCGGGCTGCTAGCCGAGTTTCTCGGCTTAGAGCGCACGGCGTGGGCCCTTCGCGGGCTGCAAGCCGAGTTTCTCGGCTTACAGCGCACGGCGCGGGCCTTGCGAGGGCTGCAAGCCGAGTTTCTCGGCTTAGAGCGCACAGCGCGGGCCTTGCGAGGGCTGCAAGCCGAGTTTCTCGGCTTAGAGCGCACGGCGCGGGCCCTTCGCGGGCTGCAAGCCGAGTTTCTCGGCTTAGAGCGCACGGCGCGGGCCTTGCAAGGGCTGCTAGCCGAGTTTCTCGGCTTAGAGCACACAGCGCGAACCCTTTGCGGGCTGCAAGCCGAGTTTCTCGGCTTAGAGCGCACAGCGCGGGCCTTGCGAGGGCTGCAAGCCGAGTTTCTCGGCTTAGAACGCACGGCGCGGGCCCTTCGCGGGCTGCAAGCCGAGTTTTTCGGCTTAGAGCGCACGGCGCGGGCCCTTCGCGGGCTGCAAGCCGAGTTTCTCGGCTTAGAGCGCACGGCGCGAGCCCTTCGCGGGCTGCAAGCCGAGTTTCTCGGCTTGCAGCCTGTCGCCTCAGATTGCTGCTGGAGCTCAGCTCCTCATGCCTCGCTAAAAGCAAATAGGCCCTGTCTCTCATGCTGGACCAAAAGAGAACAGAACCTACTTTTCAGGGTATGCCAGCTGCTTCAACTTTAACCGGCCGGCTTTATACTCCAACCATACAAACCAAAGCCAAAATCAAATTTTGCTTACTTGTCTTTTCCGATCGGCTCGATTGGTTCCATGCGTCCGGATCTCGTAGCTGCACCCGCGATTGGCGCAGCCCAACGAACAGCGTTGCCGATGACCTTCAACACTTCCGGCTGATGGTAGATCGGGAATGTCTCATGGCCTGGCCGGAAGTAGAACAGCTTGCCCTTGCCGCGACGGTAGCAGCAGCCGCTGCGGAATACTTCGCCGCCCTCGAACCACGAAATGAAGACAAGCTCGTCCGGCGCCGGAATCTCGAAGCGCTCGCCGTACATTTCTTCCTTCGGAATTTCGAAGTAATCGCCCAGACCTTCCGCAATCGGATGACCATGCTCGATGACCCATACTCTCTCGCGCTCGCCGTCATCGCGCCATTTCAGCGTGCCCGTCTTCGTGCCCAACAGACGCTCGAACAGCTTCGATCCATGACCGGAATGAAGCACGATGAGTCCCATGCCGTCCGTCACTACGCGGTCGCGCACCTTCTCAACAATGTCGTCGCGCACTTCGCCATGCGCCAGGTGTCCCCACCAGATCAGCACATCCGTATTCGCCAGCACCTCGTCAGTCAGGCCATGATCCGGTTCATCCAACGTTGCTGTACGAACCTCAACCGGCTCATTGGACTTCAAATAGTTGCCGATGGCATTGTGGATGCCCTCTGGATAGATGCTAGCTACATGCTCATTTTCTTTCTCATGCCGATATTCGTTCCATACCGTTACGCGGATTGTCATAATATCTCCATCTCCTATTCCTGCTGCAATTTGTTTGATAACACTTCCGGCATTTCCCTGCATCTGAATTACATGGCTTCCCGCTTGACTGCGCCGTCGGCTTCAACCGTCGACACCCAGCGCTCCTCCGTAAACGATTCAATAATGGCGTCCAGCGTCAGCTGATTGATATAGCCATCCTCGATCGTCGCATCCAGCCCATCGCCTTTGCTCTGCAGCAGATTGAAGAAGGACTGCATTTGCTCCGCTGCGCAGCTCTCCGGCACGGCAACATTCCTAAAGCCGCCCTCTTCATCCGCAAAGTTCACCTGCAGCGAGTCCGATTCCTCCAGATGGTACACAAGCGACCCTTTGGAGCCGTAAATCTCAATACGCTGGTAATTCCCGCGCCCGAATGCAAACCGAGAGATCTGCATAGAAGACGAGATACCGCCCTCCATCCGGCCAAGTACATGGCAGAAGTCATCGACATCCACCTCGCCTGTGCCATTGCCGCCGATCAGCTCGCGCTCACGGACAATTGTGTCGGCGTGCGCAATGACCTTCTCCGTCTCACCTGCCAGGAAACGATGCAGATCCAAAATATGCGAGCCAAGATCGCCAAGCGCGCCAGAACCGGATAGCGCCTTGCTGAAGCGCCATACGAGCGGAAGCTTCTCATCGATCGCCCACCCTTGCAAATACTGGCTATATATATGATGGATGCGTCCAAGCTTGCCTTCGGCAATCAACTGCCGCGCATAGCGGGCAGCGGACTTATAGCGGTACGTAAAGCACACCATATGCGCGATTGGAGACTTGCGCAGCTCCTCGCGGAGCACAAGCGCCTCCCCCGTATCCATCGCAATCGGCTTCTCCAGCGCAAACGGCTTGCCGAATCGAATCGCGTCGCGAGCCACCGTAAAATGGTTGAAGTTCGGCGTGCCGATCATAACCGCATCGATTTCCCCGTTTTGCAGCATGTCCTCGTGGCGCACATAACGTCTCTCCACGGGAATACCCAGCGATTCTCCCCGCTCTGCAAGAGCATTATCATTCACGTCACAGATGGCCCACAGCTCGGCATCCGGACTTTGTTCAATGCCCCAGATGTGATAATTCGCAATTCCACCAAGCCCAATGACTCCGATTTTCAGCTTCCCCATATCCACCATCCATTTCACATTCGAGTTGGCCGTTCACCAACAGTATAGAGTGTGCTAGAATGATCGAAAATGAGCAAAGGTGACGCTTTTTGTACAATACCGACTTTTCCAATAGAGGGTGTGAACCTGCATGCTAAAAATGAATGTCGACAAGGTCCCTAAAATCATGCTGATGGGCTTCGTTTCCTATACGGCTCCATGGATTCATTTCTACCGCAATACCGACGAACACATTCTGTACATTGTAAAAAACGGAGAGCTTCATATGAGGGAGAACGGTCGTGATTACGTGCTAAGGCGCGGAGATTCTCTGCTGCTGGAGCCCGGACTTGATCACGAGGGGACTAAAAAGGCTGCTTGCGACTATTATTACTTCCACTTCAAGCATCCGGGCATGTCCGCCGTCGAGGGCTTGAACCCGCTTGAGCTGGCCAAAAGCATCCTGCTGGAGGAGCAAGCCGAATTCGAGGAGGATACCAGCTACTACTTCCCCAAGCTGCACAGACTCTCGGACAAAAACAGCTTTAGCCAAATGATGCATGCGCTTAATGAGCTGCTCATCCTCTACAGGCGCAAGCACTACAACCGTGGATTAACCGCACTGCGCTTCTCTGAGCTGTTAATTGAGCTGTCGCGCGACTACTTCCTGCACAAGCTGCGGCATGAGGGCGGCAAAGGCTCCAAAGCCGTCGCCAAAGTCCATGCCCTGCTTGACTATATCCATCAGCACTATACGGAGAAAATCGGCAGCGCCATGATCGAGAGGGAGTTCGAATCGAATTATGATTATTTGAACCGGATCTTCAAGGAGACGACCGGGTATACCATTACGCGGTACGTCAACAAGGTGCGCATCCAGCATGCGCAGGAGCTCATTCAGGCGACGCATATGAGCTTCGGGGAGATCGGGTATTTGACAGGCCTTGAGGACCCCTATTACTTCAGCAAAGTGTTCAAGCAGTTCACGGGTGTATCGCCGGGGCAATATTATAAGCAAGTGAGGGAGTTGTAGCTCGCGTCCATAAAGAGCAAACGGCCATCCAGTGAAGGATGGCCGTTGTTGATGAATAAGGTCTTTCGCAGTCATTACTCATCTTCCATAACGTTCGGGATGCAATCGGCTGCCACAGCTCAGACGATAGATGCCTATCTGCGGGACTACCTAATAAAGCAGCCGCCATAGATAAAACGTCGCATACGCCTCCCAGCCTCGCCAGCCTTCCGACATGGCGATCAGCTCCGGCTTGGTCGGCTTACGGTCCATGCCAAGCTGCAGCTTGACCGCGTTATGCAAGCCGACGTCATCGATGGGGAACGCGTCCGGAAGCCTCAGGCAGCGCATAATGGCGTAGTGAGCCGTCCACGGCCCGATCCCCCGCATGCCGGTCAGCAGCTTCTCCGCTTCCTTCAAGCTGCCAGCGGCAATGAGCCGCTCTTTGCTGAGCGCGCCTGATGCGATAACTTCGGCAGCGCCGATCAAATACTCGCATTTCTTCACCGTCATGCGCAGCGGCTCCAGATCGGAGACCGACAGCGATGCGATCAGCTCCGGCTCCGGGAACAGCCAGTGCGTGACGCCTTCTGCTTCCACCGGCACCCCGTATGATTCAACTAACCTTCTCTTCAGCGTATAGGCAAATGCCAAATTAATCTGCTGCCCAATAATTCCCCAACAAAGCGCCTCGAACAAATCTGGTATGCCCATCAGTCTGAGTCCATGAAATTGCTTAACAGGCTCCTGCAAAAGACGATCGCCTGACGCAAGCTCATAAAAAGGCGTCAAATCCCGGTCCAGGTCGAACCATTCCCGCACATAAGCCTCGGCGGCTTCCAATAGTCCATCGCGGGCAGCTGCGCCCTCCGGTGATCCGAGCAGCTCTAACGAAAGCCCTCCAGCAGCCGGACCCACCTTCATGACGGCCGTATCGTTCCCTCGCGAAATTGCTTTATAGACAAAACCATCCGCGATCCGATACATGCATTCATTCGCCGATCTCTGCAAATAAGCCGCGTTTCGCTCAAAATGAAACGTCTCCGGAACCTGCAACTCTGCTATCCAATTACTCAATCGTATTCCTCCGCTTCCCGTACGCATTCTTCTATTCTAGTTGTAGCATAATTACGGAATAATTAAACTACGGAATCTTGCTCTTTTAGTCTGCGGATGGCAGTATGCATGCATGCGATCGCCATATAAAAAGCGCAGCCCCTAAGCAGGAACTGCGCCACGATTATTAAGCGATTAATCTACTAAAAAATCATATTGTAAGCAGCACCATGCTTGATGGTGTCGCCTTCCTCCGCCGGCAGAGACGTGCGGTCCACGCCCTCCTCCACACAGGAGAGGAGACAGAAGAAGTTGCCCGCTCCAAAGCCGCCGTCGTCCGCTGTATATTTGCCGCCCTTGAAATGAGCGCCAATCGAATGGAGACGGTTGCCCGTGCCCTCGATATGGAAGTGGGCGGTATCCTCATCGGCAGCTGCGCTGACGATCTGGCCGATGTTGAAGGTAACGGCGTTGCCCGCTTCGGTGCTTTTGAAAAAGGCTTTTTCGCCGTTGGTGCCGCTGAAATGAGCCCCTCCGCCCAAGGTGACGCTTTGCGCAGCATTACCGGTTGTCGACTTGTCCCATGCACCGGTCAGCACGAAGCCGCAATTTTGGAAGCCGCCGCCTTGTATGACGATCTCCTTGGTGCCTACCCGGACCTTGCCCGTCGTCGGCGAAGCGCCCTTGAACCAGGTGTTGATCAGTGTCAGCTTGTTCAGGCTTCCGATATTCACATCCTCAACATTGAAGAATTCGCAGTTCGATATATGCAGATCGCCGTTAATTGGCGTGTAGCCGACGGTATTCGCCCGAATCGGACGGGCAATCTCGTAGCCGTTCAGCATGCCGAAGGAGCTGCTGTCGATGATGTTTTTTCGTTTGGACAGGGAGGAGCCTTTTGACAGCGTTATCATATTTTCCGCTGTGCAGCCGCGCATTTGCAGTCCGTCGACGTTGGCCCAGATCGAACCCGAGTTCGCTAGTCCCTCCTTCACGATCGCATAACAATCCTCCAAGGTCAGATCCGTCAGCCGTTTGTTGGCGACGATGCGCGTAGCAATATGCTTTTTCACCGTAATCCGCTTAGCACTGTCTCCCCAAGTCGTACCGCTGTTCGCGAACGAGAGCAGGCCCGAATTCCCGATGTAAACCAGATCATGCTCATACTGGCCGTGTGTCACGAAAGGACCGTAGTCATCGCCGTCGCCATGACAATTCTCCACCATACTGTAAGCTGCGCATGTGAAGTCATTCAAGTGACGGGCGTTGCTCGTATTGCAATCGCGGACATGCCCGTACAGCACGTTAAGCTGTTGAGTCAAATATCCCGTGCCGCCCCAGTCCCGCTCCTCCGGGTTAATCAGCTCGCATTGCTCGGTTATGTAGTGGGAGCAATAACGCCGCTGAATGACCGGCCAAAACACTTTGGTCGCACGAATGCCCGACACATTGCACTCCACCGCAAATTCGTAAGCGACGGGGTTGGAGCCGATCTGATCCCATGTCTCAAATGGACGTACGCTAGCCGATGGATTGTGAGGGACAGGCACCCCTACAAACTGCATGTTGCGCACATGGCAATGGAAGACCGGATTCATCTTCGTATAGGTAATCGTTCTGCCTGCCGCGAGCGGCCAGCCCAGCTTATAATTGATACGAATGCTTTTGGAGGAAATGATCTCCGTCACTTTGACCAAATAATCCAGCTCACGCTGCGCGCTGCCGCCGGAATTATTGCTGATTCTCGCAAGCCACCAATCGCCGACCTGGAACGCGGAAGCACTTGATACCTCCAGCACATCGCTGCCCTCCGGTATCGTTGCACTAATCGCAACCGACTGGTTGCCGCCCGCCTGCGTGCCTTGGAAAAACAGCACCGCGCCAAACGGATTGTCTCTCGTATTGAGCTCAATTCCCTCGGTGGTGACTGTATGTCCCCCAAAGTCCAGCTCAATATGACTGCGATGGAAGACATGCCTTCGGGCAAAGTTCAGGTCGGTATGCGCTTCAATCCGATGTATGGAAGGATCATTCACCATCGCATCCAGCGCGTCATCGGCATTCTGGTTCGGCCCGAATATGCCAAACCAGCGGAAGTCCGCCACTCCGTTATGAATGGTCAGCCAGCGGCCGCCGCTCATGCCGGAGGACTGATGCACCGTCCCCCCGTTAGCCTGCGCCGTGCTGCTTTGCGACCAGCGGACAATATGACTGCCACCGTCCCCAGCCGAATAGTATCCGCTTACATAAACAAGCGTGCCTTCTTTCAATTGACCTTTCGGTATGGACGAGAGAGCTTGTACATTGGCCACTTGGAGCATGCTGGACGGAGCGCCCTTATCGAGCTTCTGATCATCCTTGCTCTGCAATTCGCTGTCGGCGAAGGCAAGCTTGGGAAATAAGGCGCTGCCTGCAAGCATAACACTGCCGATCCCAATCGCTTGCAGCATCTTTCTTCTGCTGATTGACACCTCTTCCTTAGGTTCAGCCGGAAGGCCGACTACCGTCTCTGTTATAGTAGATTGCATATCCCCAGCGAGATTATTGATGTCTTTCTGATTCACGAAGATTCCTCCATTCAATCAGTTGGATTGCAAAAACTCATAGTTAGGATTCTTATTTCTTTTCGCCGGCTTGCTCTACTGGCTTTCCCTGCTCATCCTCCGCCACAAGCGCTCTCGTGCCGCTTCGAAATTCGCGAATTGTTGTTCCTACAGCTTTTCCCAGCTCAGGAAGCTTCTTTGGTCCAAATAGCAGCAACGCCAAAATCACAACGAGAATAATTCCGGTAATCCCGATATTAGGCATATACAACCTCCTCGTTCTGTATTTGATTCCCATCTAGTGTACATTATTCAAGATAACCAAAATAGTAAATCAATTAATGTACATCTGATATACAGATTATACAAGCCGTTATTTTTGGATGTCAATCTAATAATTTGAATAGTGTAAATTATAAGATAATTTTCTGCACTCTCGCGATTGCGCTAAGCAGGCAACAGTCAGAAGGCATAATAAAAGACGATCTCATAAGAGATCGCCTTTCTAACGCCGCAGCCCATCGGCCATGACGAAGGATACCGTTCCTCCTAAGCGACATCCACCCGATCGATATTCCGGATGCTAAGAAGCGTTAGCAGGATGCCCAGCGCCCCCAGCGACAGCGGAATTGCAATGATCGTGCCGAGGCTGAAGCCCATATTGTTGGAGCATACAAGCATAACAAGCAGCACGGCTGTCACGATCGTGGACGGAACGGACTTCTTCCTCATCCCGATTGTCAATGGAAGCAAGCTCATGCCCGCTGCTGCTATCGCATTGGTTATAATTGAAGTCCCATGATTGATCAACAGCTCTGATGTAATCGTATCCGGCACATAAGCCAAATTAGCATTGATAGTCAGAAATATCGTGCCAATAACAAAATTCGCAATGATAACATTAGCCAAGGTCCATACAAATACCATCGACAGCTTAGCCGTCAGCAGCTTCTTGCGGCTCACCGGATAGGCGAATAGAAGCGCCATCGTCTTGTTCTGGAATTCTCCGATCACGAGCTTGGACAACAGAACCGAGGCATAAATAATAAACGTAGCACGTATAAGCGTGTCAATCAGGCTAAGCATATCCGCATTGCTTTGGAAGATAGGCTCTTCTTGTGTAGGACCCTCTACCATATAGATGAGGAGCAGGAACCCGAGAATCACACCATACGTAATAAGCGATCCCCAGAGATACCCCGTCATTCTGCCTTTCTTAAACTCCAGCTTAATTAATTGCATCATGGCCGCCACCTCCCCGTGTCAATTCCAGGAAATATTCTTCCAGCGAGTGATGGCGCCTATTGATGGCGGTCACTGGAACGTCGTTCAAGATCAGTCCCTTGAACAGCTCCTCCTGCGTGGTCGACATCTCGTAGATGCGTACCGCCGTATTGCCTACAATCTTGTAATTGCGAATGCCAAGACGATCATCCAGCACATATGCGCATAGCTTCACATCCGATGTCGAAATTTCCACGTAATCCGTTTTGGATTTACGGATACTCTCCATGGATACTTCCTGCAGCAGACGTCCGCGATCCAATACGCCGATCGTATCTGCAATTTGCTCAATTTCCGCGAGCATATGGCTTGAAATCAAGAGCGTCATGCCATATTCATCGCATAGCCTTCTGAACAGCGATCTCGTCTCCTGGATGCCTTCCGGGTCCAGGCCGTTGATCGGCTCGTCAAGCAGCAGCAGCTCGGGGCGGGTACAGATCGCTCTGGCAATGCCGAGCCTCTGTCTCATGCCAAGGGAAAATTGCTTGACCGGCTTGTCTTCGATGCCGCGCAGTTGAACCAGCTCCAGAGCTTCCTTGATGGCTCCTGGGCGGTGATAGCCCATATATTCGCAGTGCAGCTCAAGATTCTGCTCCGCGGTCAGCTTCTCATAAAATACCGGCGCCTCAATCATATGGCCGATCCGCTTGAGCGGCTCGATTGTGCCTGGCAGCAGCCGCTCGCCGAACAGCTCAATCTCGCCTCCCGTTGGCTTGACCAGATTCAGCAGCATCTTCATTAGCGTAGATTTCCCTGCTCCATTCGGCCCAAGGAAACCGTAGATTTCTCCGCTGCGAACTTTCATACTGACATTTGTAACGACGTCTGCCATGCCGTATGTTTTGCTTAGCAGCCTCGTTCGGATTAATTCCGCCATGTGTTCACTCTCCCGCTTGAATTCGTTATAAGCTTATCTTATCGCGGGACTCTCACTTTTTTCTGTCTGAAATCTTACTTATTTCTTACTTCCCGCTTTTGCTGCCGCTGGGGATTCCGCAGCCCTTAACGACACGGTGAAGCTAGTACGGACATCCGGCACGCTCTGAACCGCTATGCTGCCGCCGATCCGTTCAATCAAGCGCTTCGTAATCGTAAGGCCAAGACCGCTCCCCTGTACGTTCTTATTCCGCGAATCCTCCAGTGTATATAGCCGCTCGAATATTCGTTTCTGCTCGCGCGGAGGTATGCCGGGGCCCCGATCCGCAACCTCAATGACGATCTGTCCATCCTGCCGTTTGATGGACAGCCCCAAATATTTGCCGATCGCTCCATACCGGACAGCATTCGAGAGCAGATTGTCCAGAATACGCCTCAGAGCCTCTTCATTGGCATAAACCTGAAGCGGCTCTTCCCTAATATCTATATCGACTTCGTAGCCCTCGGAAGCGAGCAGGTCGTAATAAGCCAAGATACGGTGGCGGGCCAGCTCCCCGATATCCAACACCGCCATTTCCATCTCAGAATCATTCGCCTCGAGCTTAGCCAGATCGAAAAACGCATTCATAAGCGCAAGCACTTCCTGCGTCTTTCTGTAGATCTGGCCGAGCAGGCGCCGCCGCTCCTCCGGCTCCAGATTCGGGCTTCGATTAAGCATCTCGGCATAACCAAGAACGACCGTAAGCGGTGTCTTCAAGTCATGCGATACATTAGACAGCATGCGGCGCATCGCTTGCTCCGTCATCGCATAATCGTAGGCAGATTGGCGTGCGCGATCCAGCAAATCGTTGATGGCGCGCAGCAGCCCCCGCAGCTCGTTCAGCTCCGTCATAACCTGCACTCGTTCGACAGAAGAAGCCGGACGAGCGGCAATCTCGTCCAGCTTCGACTGGATATAACGGAGATGATTCCGGGTTTCCCGGTTTCTGGAACGCTCACGAATATACAAGATGGCGAATACAAGCGCAAGGCCAAGCGCCAGCCACAGCATCTAGGCTTCCCCCAATCGGTATCCGATTCCCCACAGCGTACGGATGTAACGAGGGGTCGAAGGATCGTCTTCAATCTTCTCCCGCAGCCGCCTCATGTGGACGTTAATCACGTTCTCGTCGCCGTAATAGTCATCATTCCAGACCAGCTGATAAAGCAGCGCCTTCGTATAGACCCGTGTCGGATGCTGGACGAACAGCTTCAAAATCTGAAATTCCTTGGCTGTCAGCTTCACATCCTCGCCCCGCTTCGTCACGGTAAAGTTGTCCGGGTCGATACACAGATCACCGAACACCAGCAGCGCCTGATCTGCCTCTTCAGCAGCCGGGACGGGATCGGGCGCCGTCACATATTGCGTCGCTCTGCGAATCGACGCGCTCACTCTTGCTGCCAGCTCCAGCAGGGAAAATGGCTTCGCAATATAATCGTCTGCCCCGAACCGAAGGCCAAGTGCCTTGTCCACTTCGCCATCCTTCGCGGAGATGATCAGAATCGGCACTTTGCTTCGCTCGCGGATACGCTGCAGCAGATCAAGCCCGTTCACATTCGGCAGCATCAAATCCAGCAGCACCAGATCGTAGCTTCCTCCGTCGAACGCCCGCAGCGCGTTGCCGCCATCATTGACGGTCGTCACGTGGTAGCCTTCTTTGGATAGATAGTCGACGACCATCTCGCTAATAGACGGATCGTCCTCGATGAGCAGCAAGCTGCCGGTCATGCAGAGCGCCCCTTTCTTACTTCCTTCTAAATACGATCAGCAGCACTGTAATCAGCGTGAATGCGATCAGTGCGAGGAACGGAATCGTAACGAATCCGAACACGTTAATATACTCCGCGCTGCAAGGAACCCCTTGCGTGCAAGGCTTGATAGCTGCAAAGCCCGGGATCTTCTGCTCCATGTAGTGGAAGGAAGAGACCAGCATGCCCAGGATGGACAACGGCAGCACATACTTCTTAATGGAATGCTCGTCATAAAAAGCGGCGATGCCCAGCAGCAAGCTAAGCGGATACATCAAGATGCGCTGATACCAGCAAAGCTCGCAAGGGATAAATCCTTTGATCTCACTGAAATACAAGCTGCCCAGTGTCGCCACAACGGCAACCAGCCAAGCGAAATATAAGACGTTGCGTCTCATCAGCTCCATGGTTAACCTCCTATTTCAGCTGCTGCTCGATAACGGCCTTGATCGCCTCATAATCGAGAGGATTAGAGAGTTTCACATCATTGACCATTATGGTCGGTGTCGCTTGTACTCCAAACTGTTTCACAAGAATTTCGTCAAGCGCAACAAGCTGCGCCGCTTCCTCCGTAGCCATCGTTGCTTTCAACGCTTCTTCATCCAGATCCGGTACAACCGCCTTGGCCGTCTCCATCACCTTCTCCTCCGTCAGCCATAGGCTGTCATGGTCTGCGCCCGGCTGTGCGTCAAATAGCTTCTTGTGGAAATCCCAGAATTGATCCGGGTGCAGCTTCAACATCGATTCACTTGCAAGCGCGCCCAGCTTGGACTCTTCGCCATGGAACAATACGTTGATGTAAGAGAATGTTGCTTTGCCTGTGTCGACATAATCCGCTTTCAGCTGCGGCCAGATGATCTCTCCCCATGCTTTGCATGTCGGACATTTGTAATCGCCGAACTCCACGATGGATACTTTGGCTGCGGCATCGCCCATCACAGGCTGTGCTACGGTCGAAGGCGCGCTGCCAATCGATTCGTTCCCGTCTCCGCTCTTCGACTGCTGATTGATGACAAACAACGCAACGACAACAACAATGATGACAGCCGTATAAAGCACGAAATATCGCGATCCGCCTGGCTTGGTTCTTTTTTTGGAAGACATATTCGTAAAACCACCTTTTTCAACATAATAGATTGGCTTGCTATCTCACCAAACAATATCATATCAGGGGCTCTTCCACTATAGAGCAAGGCGTGCGAAAACGCACAATTTTGAAAACGCTGGCTACTTCATGCACATGCCTGCATTCAGCCTGATAGCTGCTGCCTCCCCCCTCCTAGAATGGTGCGTTCCGGCAGTAGACCAGATGGTCCGTCCACTCGCCGTGCTCGTACAGGAACGCTTTCCTGGTGCATTCCAATTGCATGCCTGCAATCTCCGCCAGCCTGATGGACGGCTCGTTATCCAAGTTAATATGTGCCTCGATGCGATGGAAGCTCAAGTCGCTGAACGCCAGGAGCAATGCCTCGCTTACCGCTTCCTTGCCGTATCCCTTCCCCCAATGCTGATTATGGACAGAATATCCGATTCTTCCCCATTGGAATTCGTCTCGTGCCAACGTCGAAAAATCGATCATCCCGATATGTACCCCGTCATCCTTCCGAAATACACCGTAGATATACGCTTTGTCATCCAGCGCCAGCTCCTGATGCCTATCGACCAGACGATAGAACCATTCTTCTGTACACTCGCTCATATCCCGCTTCCCTTGGTCATACTTGGATTTGGAAGGATGGCGCGCTTCAAACGCATGAAGCCAATTGCTGTAATCCTCTTTGGCCAGTGGCCGTATAACTAGCCGTTCTGTCTCCGAACGGGAATGAAATCCGTTCAACCTGTTAGCTCCTCTACAGCATCATGTATGTCTACTTTCAGTTATATCATGGCTCCCTGCATCCGACTATAGAATGGCAGACAAAAAAGCACAGGAGAGAGATTTACTCCCGTCCTGTGCTGATGCTGCGCATTTATTTCACTAGCTGTGGAAATCCGTACCGGAGAGAACAGGCTTCACATAACCCGTACGAATGACGAAATCGCCGAAATGTTCGTTATGATCGCGCTCCGCCGCATAGCGATGAAGAATCGGCTTCAGCGTATCGAGAATTTCATTCTCATCCACATTCTCGCGGTACAGCTTGCTAAGCCGGTCACCTGAGAAGCCGGCGCCCATGTACATATTGTATTTGCCCGGCGACTTGCCGATGAAAGCAATCTCGCCAAGCGCTGGACGCGCGCAGCCGTTCGGACAGCCGGTCATACGGATGTTGATCTCGTTGTCACGCAGGCCGACCTCCTCCAGAATCGGCTCCAGCTTATCAACCAAAGTCGGCAGGTAGCGCTCAGCCTCCGCCATCGCCAGTCCACACGTAGGGAAAGCTACGCAGGATAGGGAGCTGCGCCGAATCGCGGAATGCTGGCCGCCATCTGTAATGCCATGTTGACCAAGCAGCTCCATAATTTTGGCTTTTTTCGCTGTCGTGATGCCTGCAATCATCAGGTTCTGATTCGCCGTCAGACGGAAGTCGCCCGTATGGATCTTCGCAATCTCACGAAGTCCCGTCTTGAGCTGATAGCCCTCTTGGTCGGCGATACGTCCGCTCTGGACATACAATGTCAGATTCCAGCGGCCATTCTTGTCCTTCTGCCAGCCATAGCGGTCGCCGCTGTTCTCGAAGTGGAACGGACGAGCCGGCTCCAGCTCCCAGCCGAGACGCTCTTGCAGCTCAGCTACAAACCAGTCCAGACCGTGGCGGTCGATTGTATATTTGAAGCGTGCGTATTTCCGAACGGAACGGTTGCCGTAATCGCGCTGGATCGTCACCGTCTTCTCCGCGATATCATTGACTTGCTCCGGCCTGATAAAGCCGATCACGCGTCCAAGCTGCGGATACGTGTTGGTATCGCCATGCGTCATGCCCATACCGCCGCCGACCGTAACGTTGAATCCAACAAGCTTGCCCTTCTCAACAATGGCGATGTAGCCCAAATCCTGCGAATAGACGTCTACGTCGTTGGAAGGCGGTACTGCAATGCCGATCTTGAACTTACGCGGCAGATAAACCGGCCCGTATATGGGCTCTACCGGATCTGCTCCTTCGACCTTCAGCAGCTCCGTGCTGTCAATCAGCTTCTCGCCGTCCAGCCAAATCTCATGATAAGCCGGCGTGCGAGGAGCCAAATGCGTCGTAATCTGCTGCGCCCAGTAGTAGACGTCCGAATGCACCTGAGATTGCTCCGGATTCGGGTTGCACATGACGTTGCGGTTGACGTCGCCGCATGCGGCAAGTGTCGTCAGCAGCGTATCGTTAATGCTTCTGATCGTGTCCTTCAGGTTCCACTTCAATACGCCATGAAGCTGGAATGCTTGTCTGGTCGTCAGTTTGATGCTGCCGCTGCCGTACTTCTCGGCAAGCTCGTCAATGACGAGCCATTGCTCCGGCGTCGAGACGCCGCCCGGCGTTACGACGCGAAGCATGAATTGGAACGAAGGCTCCAGCTTCTGCTTTTGGCGCTCATTACGGACGTCGCGGTCATCCTGCATGTAGCTGCCGTGGAATTTCAGCAGGCGGTTATCCAGCTCGGAAAGCCCGCCTGTAATCCGGTTTTGCAGCGACTCCACAAGTGAACCGCGCAAATAGTTGCTTTCCTTCTTCAAATGTTCAACGTCGCTCGGCGGTCCGCCGATCGGCTCTACTTTATGTCCCTTTGTCATTGCTGCAGGCTCCTTTCTCCGATGCGCCTTCAAGCGCACGCGCTATCTCTATCGATTCGATTAATATACGTCACGTTGGTAGCGCTGCTGCGCCTGCAATTCGGCCAGATAGGCTTTCGCCGCCTCGGCGTCCAGTCCGCCTTGCTGCTCAATAATGGTCAGAAGCGCGTTATGCACATCATGCGCCATATGCTTCTCGTCGCCGCACACATACACATGCGCGCCTTCTTGCAGCCAAGCGTACAGCTCTGCCGCCTGCTGCAGCATCCGGTGCTGTACGTACACCTTCTCCTTGGAATCGCGGGAGAATGCCACATCCAGCTTCGTCAGCACGCCGTCCTTCAGCATGCGCTGCCAGTCGGTCTGATACAGAAAGTCCGTAACGAAATGACGGTCGCCATAGAACAGCCATGTCTTGCCTTCTGATCCAAGCTCTTCTCTCTCTTCCAGGAATGCGCGGAAAGGAGCGACACCCGTGCCCGGACCGACCATAATAATAGGCGTCTCCGGATTGGCAGGAAGCTTGAAGTTCGGATTATGCTGAATAAAGATCGGCAGCGTGTCGCCTTCTGCCAGACGCTCCGACACTTGCACGGAGCATACGCCTCCGCGAGCGCGCCCATGCGCTTCGTACTCAACTTTGCGAATCGTCAGATGCACTTCATCCTCGTTCGCCTTGTTGCTGCTCGCGATGGAATAGAGACGCGGCGGCATTTTGCGAAGGATGGATACCAGATTCGCCGCTGTCAGCTTCCAAGGACCGAAATCCTGGAGCAGATCAAGCAAGTCCCGTCCGTTCGTATAGGCCTTCAGTTCAGCCTTCTTCTCGGGAGCGATCAGCTCAGCCAATTGCCCATTATCCGTAAAGGCTGCAGCCTTCTCCAGCAGCGGCTTTGTCAGCACGGTAATCTCGAACTGGCGAAGGAGCGCGGAACGAAGAGTGCCTTCGTCTCCGTCTTTCCCTGATACGACAACTTCGGAAGGTGACCAGTTCATCGCTGCAATAATCGCATCGACAAGAGCCGGATCATTCTCCGGATAGATGCCTACGCAATCGCCCGGCTCATAAGAGAGGTCAGAACCTTCCAGCGACAGCTCCAGATGGCGTGTCTCGCGGTCAGAGCCGCGGCCATTCAGGTTAATGGTCGTCAGCACTTCGGCCTTGAACGGATTGGAACGCGAATACTCGGATTCTGCCGGTGCTGCCGCAGCGGATGCGGATGGAGCGCCAGCTGTAGCTGCAGCAGTTCCTGTTCCCGTTGCCGCGTCAAGCGCGCCGATAACGCTTGCCATCCACTCGCCTGCAGGCGCTTCGAAGTCGAGATCGCAGTCTACGCGGTCAGCCAGACGCTCTGCGCCAAGCTCGGCCAGGCGCTCATCGAAATCGATGCCCGTTTTGCAGAAAAATTCATACGATGTATCGCCGAGTGCCAGTACGGAGAACTTCAATCCGTCCAGCTTCGGCGCGCGCTTGGAATATAGGAACTCGTGGAATGTCAGTGCATTATCCGGTGGATCGCCTTCCCCATGCGTGCTTGCCACGATAAACAAATGCGCCGTCTTCTTCAGACCGTTCGTTTTGTAGGCACTCATGGCAGACAACGTCACTTCAAAGCCTTGCCCCTTCAGCTTATCCGCCAGCTTGCCAGCCAGACGCTGCGAGTTGCCCGTCTGCGAACCGAATAAAATCGTTGCTTCGCGCGGAGCTGCTGGCGCGCTTGCAACAGCTTGCACTGCTTGCTCCAATGCTGGCGCAATGAGTTGCGCGCTAGCCGCGGTTTCGGCTGATGCCGCACCCGCCCGATAAAATGTCAAAAAACCGCCGAGCCATTGTGTTTGCGCCTCCGTCAACGTCGGCAGGAGCTTGTTAAGCAGTTCGGCTTGCTCCTCCGTAAACGGACTGTTCGTCACCTTCAGTTGCAACAATATCCACCTCGCATCAAATCTCATTCATCATCAATTCATGATTCACGTTCGTTCATTTTCAGGGCTAATCCCAAGTATAGCACTATGATTTTATTTTCTGCTCTAAACCTATCACAGACTTACATATATGGTCAACGAAATCCGTCGCATTCTGTCTATAAGAAGTTTTGAATTTAAAGTGGGGGTTTGCTTATAGAAAGGATTTGGTAATTGGATTATGTATTCTGAAATGATACCATCCCTAGTATATAATTTAGGGAGCATGACCCTTCGCTTAAAATAGATATTAGCTTAGTTTCAGAGAATACGATTTGTAATTGATGTTTTTTTGTTTTCAATCAAAGAAATTTATACAAGATAACCTACACTAATAAAAAATAACTGCTGCCCCAGTCATCTCCATGACTAGAGCAGCAGTGTATATTCAATCTATTACCCCCGCGCCAAGCTATACCGCTGCTTATGCAGCCAGTCGATATCCTCGGCGAGCGCACTTAGCGGGGAGGGGCCGAACCATTCCAGCGAAGCGTAGCAGTCGAGATGGGAGGCTTCCTCCAGCAGCTTCCTGTAGTCGAGGAAGCCCTGATGCAGCGGCACCATGCCTTCGCGATCGCCGGAAGCGGAATAGATGTTCCCAGGGTTGAACAAGCCAACCTGGCTTGGCGATGCGATGTTCTTAAAGTGGAAGTGATCGATCCACGGCTCCAGTACATGCAGCATGTGCAGCAGGTCTCCGCCATATTCCCATACATGGAGCACATCGAAGTTCAGTCGAAGCGAGTCCTGGCCGATATCCGACAGCAGCGTCAGCGTGGAATCCAGATCGTCGGCCAACGTGCCGGGATGCGTCTCGACGATCAACTGCACGCCCTCTTCCCCGCACATGTGGCACAGCTTTCTTAGCCGCTCCGTGTACACATCCCGCTCCCCAATCGTCACAAGGCTGCTCGCCTTGTTCCCGGCAAACGTCCGCAGTCGCGGTGTGCCAAGCCAATGCGCCAGCCGGATCAGCTGCTCGCACTTTTGCTCCGACCGGGCAAAGCTCTCCTCCTCGATGTCCAAATAATCGCTAAGCATCGACACAGCCAGATCGTCCTCCGCCATCCCGCGCAGCAGCTCCTGCGTCTCCTTGCGTTCATGCTCATACAGACCCATCGCATGTACGCCCCATATCTCGATGCCTTCGAATTGCTTCTCCCTCATAAACCGGAGAAGCTCGGCGAAGGAGATCAGCTGGTGCCGGAAGGAGATCGTACAGAAGGAATACTTCATGGCATCGCCTCCCACAGACCGTACAGCCGGTACAGCTCGCGCTTGATTTCCTTCTCTACCTTATCCATCTCTTCAAGCTTTCTCAAAATAGCCGGCAGTTGGCTGCCATTCCCGATCATCGCAAACTTCATGCCTTGATACTGAATATTATGGAAGCCGCGTACAAGCAGCTCCACCTTATCCGTATAAGCTTCGAACATCTCGTCGCTGGAACCTGTTTCTTCAATAAAGTACATCAGCGCATGCTCGTAGCTGTACTTGCGTATCGCCAGCACGGGCAATTGCTTGACCGCCTTCTCTACCATATCCACGGTAAATCCGGTATCGCCTCTGCCGATAGCCGCTAGTCGATTCCGCAGCGTATCCGTCAGCTCGTTCTCCCAATGGAATACCTCCTTGAAGTAAGCAGCAACAGCCTCTCGCGTCGGCTCCATTACCCGATCCGAATCAACGTAGAATCCCCCTCCGAACGGATTTTCCAGAAACGCCTGAATGACTCTGTCCTTCTGCACAATGCCCTGCCACCTGAAGTCGGCGTCGATCATTTGCCACTCGTCCTCGCATTCCGTCTTGGCCAGTATGAGGAAATGCGGGAACGGCTTCTGATGAAATTTGTTTTCGCGCTCCGGCATAAGGGACAAGTCAATCTGAGCCATGATGTAACGATCGGGCGGACTGTGCTCGATCAAATCCAGCATTCGCTCCAAGTTAGCTTCTATCGACAATGCCGCATCGTACCATTCATGGACAGGGGCTCCGAACAGCTTTTCATACCATTGGAAGTAATGGCTGTGGTCCAGATCATGCTGATAATACGTGATTTGCCCATCTTCTGTGACATCGAATGGCGCATCCCATAAGCCTATGTAGAACGGGCGGTAATCATAATCGCTTCGCTCGCGAATCACCTCGCACAGACAGCTGACGATACAATGAACCTTAATGCTGACTTCTTCTTTGATCACCATGCGCGGTTCACCATCTCTACAGGCTGCGCTCCATCAGGCGCTTCCTCCGGATAAGGCTCCAGACTTTGCATGAAATCAAGCAATGAACCAACTGTAGCGAACGTTCTGGGATCAACCTGATCATCCGGCACTTGCAGCTTAAGCTCCACCTCAAGAAATACGATTAATTGCACAATCATAATGGAATCGACAGCCAAATCTTCATTCAACCTTAGTCCGTCATGCAGCTCATCGACTTTTATTTTAAACTTATGGCGTATGAGCCCTTGCAGCTCGCACTTCAAAGCTTCCCGTGTACGCTTCATCATTTTGGTCAAACTCCTTCCTGCTCCAGCAGCTTGCGGCTTATCTTGCCTGATGGCATTTTCTGAATGCTTGCGGTCATCCGTACTTCCGAAGGCGCCTTGTATGGCGGCAAATATCTTAAGCACCACTCCCGCACATCCCCTGCCGTCACAGCATCCGCTGCAACCACTTGGGCCCGAACCGTCTCTCCGTTGATAGGATGGATGCCCCGGTAGACGACCGCTTCGATAACGCCTTCCAGTCTGCAAATCACTTCTTCAACCTCAGCGGGCGTCACCTTCAGCCCCGATACATTGATCAAATCATCGATTCTGCCTAGAAATCGGATGTTTCCCCCGCCAAACGAACAGCCCAAATCTCCTGTCGGAATAGTCTTTCCGCCTACAGAGATGATCAACTCCGACGGCTCAGCCGCCGCTTGAATGGTCAGATGCCCCAGCGGAGTGCCCAGATCGTCATAAGATTTCATACCGACAACAAGGCTCGCGCATCCTGCTTCCGTACAGCCGTATTGCTGCAGCAGCAAGGCGGATGCTTTGTTATATTGCTCATACAGGATTGGCGACAAAGGCGCGCCTGAGCTCATAACGCTGCGCAGCTTGACACCTCCGTGCTCAAACAATGGACCAAGCCCCTGCAACAGCGCCGGCACTCCATAAAGCAAATGCTTCGGGTTCACCTTCAAGCATTGCGCGATCGCTTTCGGACCCTTGCCACTCATGACAATCGGCTCTACTCCCCGCTCCAGAGCGGATAATACGCCGGAGATCAAGCCATATGCATGCGTAACCGAAGCGAGCACAACTGGCGTATCCTCCGCGAACGCATGAGCCGCAAGCCGTTCATTATAAGCAGCAATTTCCACGTTTATCTCTTCCCATGACCGCCGGATCAGCTTCGGTTCACCCGTTGTGCCAGAGCTGAATTGATAGATCGATGGCGGTTCATTCGTACGGACAGCCGGTGCATCCGAAGGATAATACTGCTCCGCCGCCCCATAGAACAACCCGGTGCACCCAGCCCGCTCCGCCAGTCGTGATGCCGTCTCTATCGGCGTATCCCCGTGCAGCGGCAGGACTGACAGACCGCTCTCACGCAGGAATAGAATCATAGTCAAGGCGAATAGCGGGTCGGCAGAACATAACGCATAACAGCGTGTTTCGCCTATCCCGTGGCGGAAGACCTCCAATTGTGCATAACGGTCAAATAATTGCTTGTATGCAGAGCGGCTGATCCGTTCCTGATTTACTGCGAACATGATGAATTCTCCCTTTGAGTTTGATCGTCCGGCTGGCGGACTAGTGATAAAGGGTTAGGCGCAGGACGTGGCGCAATCTTGGTACCGCCGAACATTCTGCGCTGAACCAGCGGTTCGATCACATATTCGGGCGCAAAGATCCTAAGCAAATCGAATCGCTCCTGTAAGGCTGGGAATGATGCCCGATAGGAATCAAGCTCCTCAGCGACGATAGCCCATAACTCCCGCTCCCCAATCGGGAACCGGCTTGCCGCAAATGTAATAATCGTACCTATATTCATGAACCATAACGCATCCATCAGCATCTCACTTAGATCCTGCAGGCTGCCCATCTCAAAATAATCTCCTGGCTCCCCTTCGGCATACGCCGAATGCAAACGGGCGAAGTCAGGCACCAGCTCCGGCGATGTCAGGAATGGCCCGTAATATTCGACTCCCTCATGGAAGTCTCGCAGCGCCACACGCTCCGGCATGCCATTGCGATGCACTAGCACCATGTTCTGTCCATGGGATTCCATCACGATGCCATGAGCGACAAGCAAATGGACAACCGGGATCACACTTCGGCGCAGCAGTTGGCGGAACCAACTCTCCATGCCGTACCAAGCAATCCATGGGGCAATAAAGGCTGTACCGTCCACTTCTGTCGCTGCCAGCGTGAAGAACGGCACCGCTTCTTCTCCCGGCTGCAAATATTTCTCGACATTCTCCCGCCAGATCGCCCCGATCGCCCCATTCGCCGCAGACAAGGTAATACCCGCATATTCATGCAGCAGAATCAGCCCCGACTCCTGCAAATAAGGATCGGAATCCGCGATCTTCTGGAGCCAAGCCGATACAGCGGGCGCAGCTACGGTAGAATGTACCGTCAAGTGACGCATCGAAGACGTATTGACGATGCCAAGCGACAGCTTCACATCTCCTCGTGATGCCCCGCTTGCGCAGGACAGCGTTCGAATCGATTGCTGCGGGCGATAGAACTCTGAGCCATGCCCAAGCGGCACAATCCGGCAATTCGCAAGCAAATCCGGATGCTTCTCTTGCAGATAGCCCCACTGCCAAGGATGCACTGGAAGAAAAGCATAGTCATCTGCAGACAAGCCAAGGCTAGCCAACTGTTCACAAAAGCGGCTGCGATCCTCTGTCGCAAGCTCGCTTTCTATAACATACCGCCAGTCGCCCTCATCCCCGGCATTCCAGATAACCTCCTCATAGGCAGCCGCAAGCCAATCCAAACGGACATCCGGCTGATATTCGGGGCCATAGGACCGATTATGCTCAGGGGTAAAGCCTATTCTTGATTTATAGCAAGGATGATAGGGATGCCCTTCCGTCGAGATGGACTCCAGCTCTGCAAGCGAACGGCCAAGCAGCTTTCTCTCGCCTTCTTGGTGTAACACCCGTTCTTGCATCCACTGAGCTTGCTTGCGTATCGTCTCCTCCAGCTCAACCATAAAGGAAGACAGCACGGTCAAGGACGGACGATTCACCGCAACAGTCTCCTCCAGAAACAGCGCTACACTATCTGCTTCTCCGCTTTCCGGACCGCTCGCTTTGAAGCAATTCCTGAACATCGGGCTATCGCCCATCCGAATCATGCCGAATGAATACGCTCGCCAGCCTTCGAAGGAATACATCACGCGATTGCCGGCCCAGTCTCTCCCTTCAATCACGTATGAGTCAACCTTGCTCTCGTTCTCCTTATATAGCGCGATGCTGCTAGCTTCCAGCACGCCCTCAAAAATTAAAGCCTCCACCAGCCTGCGAAAAACTTGCCTGCGAGCCTTCACATTCATTTCAATCTTCCCGGTTGGGACCTGCAGCTTCATTTCACCTCTCCATTCCTGTTACGCTTGTCTGGATTGCTGAGCCTTCCTCTCCTTTCTCCACATCGCCGAAACGAGTCTTGCCTTGCGAATCGCCTCTTGATAGGGAAGCGCGGCGCATAGCGGGTTATCCATCTCGGCATAGACCGCCTGCTCCCATTCAGTCTCCAGTTCATCCACGTCGAATAACCGCGTGAGCAAATTCGCCTTGAACCGGAATGTACGGCGCGTCAGCCAGTCGCGAACAAGGCCGCTATGCGCCCCGGGGACCGCAGCTATGGACTCCAATTCGTCGCGAAGCTCCATAAGAAGCACTCTCTCATCCAGCACGCCAAACACGCCGAACGATTGAATCAACCCCAGTACATGATTAACGATCAAATAATAGCCGAATCGCTCCTCCGCCAGTTCATCGGCGTATACGTTCGGTCCCGACCCAATGCCGGGAACCAGCTCCTCAAGTTCGTTTACTCTCGACCTGGCGTAATAGTAGCCTTGGCTATCCCGATAATAGAATTGCTCCGGATATCCGCTCTCGCCGAGCTTCACGACACTATTCTGCAAATGCGCCTCAAGCGCGATGCCATATCTTGCATACATCATGATCATAGGCCTTAGCGAAATCGCCAAGTAAGCCCGGAACCAGGCCAGCCCGGCTTGGGCTGCCGAACATCCCTCCCGCTTAGCCAGTTCCCGGACTACATTCTCAAGCAACGGTCGCGAGCCATTCGAAGAGAACGCTTCTTGTGTAAAGGCGGCCGCCAAAAAAACACGTTCTCCCGCGTTCCGGGCAAATGGGTTCTCCCGAATAAGGAGTTCGAACCCGCTCTCTCCTGTGCCGGAATCGCTAAGGGTGATATACGCCCCGTCCTTTATGATATGAAATCCAGGGCAGTTCTCTCGGAGCCAAGGCTCAAGACCGTTAGCCAGCCGAGCAGCCTCAATCGCTCCGTACAGCTCATGTCTCTTATTCACTCTCATCGAGTTCGTAATTTTGGCGCGCAGCGACAGCTTATACATATAATCCGATTGGGGATCACAGACCGTGCGAATGGAGGAGGTCGGATAATACGTCCCTCCAAGAGCTCCTATGTACTCCAGCTTCCCTTCTCTCATCCAGCTCTGGATAAGAGCATCCTGCAGCAGTTCTTCTCCCTGTACAGGATGGACGGGGATCCATACATATGACGGATCATGGATGACATCTGCGGCAGCAGCGGACAACCTCTCGCCTGGATTGAACGACGCCAGTAGCTCGCGCTTCATAATCTCGGCAGCGCTCTCCCGCCATACGGTGCCTTCTTGGACAAGGCTTCGATGGGCGGCAAAATAATGCAGCTGGAAGCTGCCTTTCGACTCTGGTGAATAAAGATGCTGTCTCCATTCCGGAAAGCCTTGCCTGCTCTTGGGCGTCGGATGGAATACATGGCCGAATAGAAGGGATTGTTCGGACTGCAGGAATGTAAGCGAAGGACTGTATAACTCGGGGGCATCGTCATGTCTGGCTGACAAGAAAGTCTCAAGCAAGCTGCAGCTCTGGAGCGCGCGCAGCAGCAGCTCCTTCGTCTCAGCGCCTTCATGCTTCGAGCCCAGCTCATCGGCAAGCAGCCCCAAAGCCGTCGCGAAGCCGATCGGCCAAGGCTCGGCAGCACCGCTCTGCAAGCATATGGGCAGCTGGAATTGATGCCTTCCAGTCGGAGATTTATAATGCGCTGTTGCAAGGATGGCAAGCTGCCCGGAGGCAAGCGGAAGCCGCAAGACGCTGCGCTCGCCTTCGCTGCCCTTGCATTCAAGCCATTCGCCGTCTCCCGTTTCTCTTAAATAACAATTCAGGAAGCTGGTGACGGCGGCTCTCTCGGCAACTTGCTTCGGATTAACCATAGCTCTCCTTCTTCCTAATTAATAATGATTATCAGTATCAATATTATAAAGGTTCTTCCCCAAGGGATACATAGACAAAATTTCCAAAAGTTATGGATATTTCATTCACTTAAGCACAGCAAAAAAGCTTCCGCGCCATGAGGAGCGAAAGCTTTTGATTGCCTAGCCTTGATTATTTCATCGATGCAAGCCAATTCGATAGGGAATCGATATCGGCGCTGCTAAGCTGATCTTTGTATGCAGGCATGCCGCCTCGGCCGTTCGTAATCGTGGCTTTGATTTCGTCGACGGACAGATTGGCTCCTACCTTCTGCAGGTTCGGTCCTACGCCTCCTGACAAATCAACCGCGTGACAGCCAATGCAATTCTGCTTATAGATGGCTTCAGCCGCTGCCGCATCGACAGCCCCCCCTCCTGCATTATTGCCGCCATTCGTTGCCCCATTGTTAGTTCCATTGTTAGTTCCATTGTTTGTTCCATTGTCGGTCCCGCCATTCGTGCCGTTATTATTGTTCCCGCCACCGCAGGCTGACAGGGCAATAACAAGAATAACAACCGTAACCAGCAACAACCACTTCATATTGCGCATCATGAAATAGCCTCCTTGATTGGTAAATCTGTTATTACATTTCCCTATAACCAGCTTCCTATTCACATTCTTTACGCCCTTTCCAAACACAAACCACGAGAGTGGATTCGTTCCTTTCCCATACGCATAACGATCCGTACGGTGGACATCATAAGGTAAGGTCATGACAGTATTTAGCAAAATCTTTCGAATTGCTGAGGTGATGCCATTGAATAAGCAGGAGGATCTTATCGGTCATTTGGCGGAGCTGAGAAAGCGGCTAATTGTCGTAGCCGTGAGCTTCCTTGGGGCAATGTGCGGAGGCTTGTACGCTTCCCCCCATATCTTGCGTTACATCAAAGCAGGTCCAACAGCTGAATCAGTTGAATGGAATGTCTTCTCGTTCACAGACGGCCTGTTCATCTACTTGCGCTGCGCGTTTCTGTTCGCGATCCTGTTTGTTTTGCCCGTCCTGCTCTATCAGCTGTGGGCTTTCGTCAGGCCCGGATTAACAACAATCGAGGCCAAAGGAACTCTCGCTTATGTGCCCGTCTCCTTCTTGTTGTTCCTGGCTGGCGTGTCCTTCAGCTACTTCCTCGTCTTCCCCATGATGATGCAGTTCATGATGGAGATGAACCATAACATAGGCGCCGTAGAGACGTATGGCATCGACCGGTACTTCTCGTTCATGTTCAGCATTGTCTTTCCGCTTGGCATTGCATTCGAGATGCCGCTGGTCATGCTGTTCCTGACCAGACTCGGACTGCTGACACCGGAGAGACTGACCGCGACTCGCAAGTACGCCTACGTAGGGCTTGCAGTCGTAGGGGCCTGCATCTCTCCGCCGGATTTTGTCTCGCATTTGTCTGTGACCGTACCGCTGCTCATGCTTTTCGAGATCAGTGCGTTTCTATCGCGCCGTTTTGCCAAAAGAATGTCCACTGCCGCTCCGTCCCCTACTTAAGTTAATTCAACTAAAAAAGGAGTTTTGACCCATGTTCAACAATATTGGCGTTTCCGGGTTAATTATTATTCTGCTGATCGCGCTTATCGTCTTTGGCCCTGCCAAGCTTCCGCTGCTCGGGCGGGCATTCGGCGATACGCTTCGCGAATTCCGCAGCTCAACTCGCGGCATCGTAGAGGACGATACAGGCACACAGAGAATCGACAAGCCCGATGAGCTGGAAAAGCTTCTCTAGGCAGAATAAAGAACATGAAGAAGGCCGATCCCGCATCATCCGGGATCGGCCTTCTTCTTTGCTTATAGATGAGAACTGGCCTGGAGCCGCACAGATTATAGCAGCTCCGGGCTCTCTCCTCCTACACCAGCAGTCCGCCGGACTGTCTATACTTCAGGATGCCTTCCGCCGTGCGATAAGCGAAAGCGCCCACAGTCCCCGTCGGGTTGTAGCCCGCATTTTGCGGAAAGCTGCTCGCGCCTACAACAAATACATTGTCCGCATCCCACATTTGGCTGAAGTTGTTGACCGCCGATGTGCCCGGCTCGGCCCCCATAATGACGCCGCCCGTGTTGTGTGTGGACTGGTAGGACATAATCTCGTATGGGCCAAGCTCCTTCAGGTAATCCACCTTGTCGGCGCCCATTTCCTTCACGATCTCGTTGCAGCGTTCTGCGAGATACTTCGCCAGATTCTTGTCCTGATCGCGGAAGTCGAATGTAATGCGCATGAGCGGATCGCCGAACGTATCCTTATACGTGGGATCAAGATCAATGTAATGCTGCTTGAAGGACATGGATGAGCCTTGCGCGCCGACCGCAAGCGTACGGTTGGCATAATGCAGCGACTGCTTCTTGAATTCTGCGCCCCAGCTTGCCGTGCCGGAAGGGACCGGATTGTTCTGAATCGGCCTAGCGCCCGTCTGGCTGAACGCAATAACGCCGCCATGAATGAAGTCGACATCGGAATGGTCGAAGTTATCGCCATTGTAGTCATCGATCGAGACACCGAGCGAACCCGCGCCCGCGAATGTATTGAATTGTTTATTTTCAAAAAAGCCTACCGCGCTTCCCTTGATAACCTGATACGCATAGTTCTTGCCGACAACGCCTTTCCCGCTGGACGGATCGTAAGGCTTGCCCAGCTCAGACATCAGCAGCAGGCGAACATTGTTGAATACGTAGCTCGTCACGACCACGATGTCGGCAGGCTGAATAATCTCTTCGCCTGTGGTGACATCTATGTACATAACGCCGGTTGCTTTGCCGCCTTTATGGATGATGCGGCGCACATTGGAATGGGTGCGGATCTGGAATTTGCCCGTCTTGTTCGCTACCGGAATAACCGTCACGACAGGATCGGCCTTGGCTCCGTATTCGCAGCCATAGCGCTCACAGTAGCCGCAATATTGGCAGGCTGCCCGCGCAACGCCGTCCGGGTTCGTGTAGTTCTCGGACAGATTGGCCGCGGGCATCATATAGGGATGCAGATTCAGCTTCTTCGCCGCTTCAGTGAACATCTCGATCCCCTGTGTCTTCTTCATCGGTGGGGTCGGATATTCACCGCTGCGCTTGCCGCCTAGCGGATTGGGTTCCCCGGAGATGCCTGCCATCTTCTCAAACTTGTCATAATACGGCTCCAACTCGTCATACGTAATGCCGTAATCCTGAATGGTCATATCCGCCGGAATTTTGTTTTTGCCATAGCGCTCAATCGTTTTGCTTCTAATTTCAAAGTCATATGGCAGGAAGCGGTACGTCTGGCCGTTCCAGTGAATGCCGGAGCCGCCTAGCCCGTCTCCCAGCAGGAAGGAACCGTATTGCCGCATTGGCAAGGCGCGCACCTTTTCGTTGCTGCGGAATGTGATCGTTTCTTTGGACAAATCCTGCATCATCTCGTAGCGCATGGAATAACGCAGCTCGTCATGCACCATGAAGTAATCCTCGGTCTTCCGCTCCTTGCCTCTCTCCAGTCCGACGACATTCAGGCCGGCTTTGGTCAGCTCTGCTGCGATAATGCCGCCCGCCCAGCCGACGCCTACGATGACAACATCTGTTTTTGGCAATGTCTTGGCCATATCGATCCTCCCTTTCGTGGGCTTCGCTAGTGCGAGGCCAAGTGAGCCTGCAAGCTGCTCGGCTCAATCTGCGTAAATTCTTTGTCAATGATATTCAAATAGCTCATCTGCGAGCCCGGATAGCTGCGCATGCGCCAGCCTTCCATATTGGCATTGCCGCCGTAAAGAGGATCGCTGTATACGCCTTCGAGCGTAGCTGTACGCAGCGTCCGGAAGAAGAAGCTTTCGGAGATGGTCGGCAGATTGGCTTCCTCGTTCTCGAACACCTTGAGCACCTCGTCCTGCTGTGCGCCTTCCAGCTCGGCAAAGCCTTTGCTGTACTTCGTCAAGCTGTAATTCTCCAGTTCCTGAATGCCGATATCGAAAATTTCTTTCCGCTTCAGCCTGCCCTGATACCCTTGCACCTTCTCGCCTGTAAAGAATGGAGGACTCATGTAGTCCCGGCCGTTAAAGCCCCAGTCCCCCGCGAGCTGATGGTCGATGAAGAACGCAACTCCGAGTTTTTTTGCGCCCGGTCCATTGTCATCTTCAGGGAAAATTCGTTCCGTCGCGCTGTCGACGATACGAAATTGCGCCGGTGTAAAATACATGAGCGCGCGGTTGTAATTCGGATTCTCTGTTTCTTTTCCGCCATCCGGGGTCGCCGTTGGCTCCTGTGCATTGCCGCCGTTGTTGTCCGTACATCCGAATATTGTGCTTAGCGCTCCGCCAACCGCAAGCGTACCGAGCACATAACCGGAATTGACCAAGAACTTGCGGCGGGAGTTGTTGTTAACCTGCTCATTGTCATGCTCCGATCCGGAATGCTCGTTAACTGTGCCTTCTTTCGCTTGAACCAAAGGCCCCTCGCGATCCGTTTCTTTATCAGCTACAAGCCCATTGCCATCGTTCCCTACCACATCATGCACCTCCTGTATAGATCTTCTTGCTGTCTTCCTGCTTATTATTTTCCAACCGATCATGAATATTCATTTCAGAGGAAGGGCTATCCTAACGTCGAACGAGTGAACCCTTAGTGGAGGATGATATCTGATGATGAAAACAGTTAAGTTGATCGCTTGCGCATCCCTGTCCGCAGCAGCCTTGGCAGGCTGCGCCATGACTCCGGCAACCGACGGCAATAGGACAAACCAGGACAATACGGTTACCCAGCAAGCATCGCCAATGCCCAAGGGACCGCACAAAGCCCATGCGATCAATGATTCCTCGCTGATTCCGAGCGAGAACGGGCAGAAGAACTATACGACCAACAATCTGGGACAAACCACGTATGGCCTGGGCACATCCGTCTACAGCATGATCGGCAGCTCCGGGCTGCACGCGAACGGATTCTCCGCTCATCTGGAATCGCGTCTTAGCAGCGCAGGCATTCCGGATGTGCGCGTATTCGTCTTCGACGATACGGTCGTCTTGGCTACAGCCAAGCGTGAAGCGAGCGCATCCAGATATGACGAGCTTCAACAAAAGGTGCTTAGTCAGAACGAAGGCATGTCGTCTACAGGCTATACGCCAGGCGAAGGACTTGGCGGGGTAGAAGGCTCAGGCGGTCAGCATGATAATTTAAGCAGCGCTGCAAGCCAAATCAAACAATTGATGGGTGCTGAAGTGAAGATACTCCTTGCGGAAGGCGAAAAAGCGGTACAAGCTGTGGACAAAATCAGAAACGACGCGCTAGCGGACAATATCTCGCCCGATCAAATCGCGCAAGATATCCGCGTCCTGCTGAACATGACGCAGCAAGCGGGGCAGTAAGATTATTGAACCTTCAGGGGCGAACATAAAAGGACTGACTTCTTCCAGACCTGTTACCAGGTGACGGATAGGGCCAGTCCTTTCATGTATGTGGAAAATATAACTCCATCATGGCGCGACAGTAAACACCAGTTCCTCTCCAACTGCTTCAATCAACTCTTCATACTCTTTCTCTTCCCCAAATTCACCTACGTCGAACTCGGCAGAACCGGCGACTGTGTAGTCTCGTAAAACGGAGTCATCGCGTGATGAATCGTCACCGATTCACGATCCCCCACATATTCCAATCTCATTCCCTCCTCAGATTTACACCCCGGCCGACTTCCGCTATCATAAGTAGCGATATAGCGGAACAGAAAGCAGGGATTGATTGCATGGGTATTCTATTGTTCATTCTAGCCGGCATCGCCGAGATTGGCGGCGGCTATCTCATATGGCTATGGCTCCGGGAAGGCAAGTCGCCTTACCTGGGACTGCTTGGCGGCGGGGCGCTTATTATGTATGGAATCATCGCGACCTTCCAGTCGTTCCCTACATTCGGACGGGTCTATGCCGCTTATGGAGGCGTGTTTATTGTACTAGCCGTATTATGGGGCTGGCTCGTCGACCGCAAGACACCGGATCTGTATGACTGGGTCGGCGCAGCGATCTGTATCGTAGGGGTATTCGTGATGCTATACCCTCGATCTTAAGCAAGTTAAGGTATGCGAACAAAAAATTTTCATCTATATCTAAAAATAACTTGTCAAACTATCTGACTTCATGATAAGATACTGTTTGTGTCTGTGAGACACCTTGAAAGTGTGGAGCTGTGGTGTAGAGGCCTAACATGCCTGCCTGTCACGCAGGAGACCGCGGGTTCGAATCCCGTCAGCTCCGCCATTTTCGACTTAAATGCTCTACTGCTGAGCTATACATATGAACCAATGAAGAGCGGCGATGCCTGCTCTTTTTTTGCATGTTACTAGGAGTGTGATTGAGATGAAGCGACGCGGACGATTTGCTCCGACGCCTTCGGGATTGCTCCATATCGGCAATGCGTTCAGCGCTCTATCGGCTTGGCTTCAAATGCGCCAGTGCGGCGGCGAGTTCCTGCTCCGCATCGAGGACATCGACAAGCCGCGCTCCCGTCCGGCCTTTGCGGAGCAGCAGCAGGACGATCTGCTATGGCTTGGTATCGACTGGGACGAGGGGCCGCGTATGGGCGGTCCCTTCGCGCCCTATGAACAAAGCAAGCGCGAGCATCTGTACGAAGCCGCGCTCGATACTTTAAGAGAAAAGGGCCGAATCTACCCCTGCTACTGCAGCCGCAGCGAGCTCGCTTCCATCGCCAGCGCGCCGCATGGCCTTTCATCCGAGGGGCCCGCTTATCCGGGCCTCTGCCGCCATCTGACCGCGGAGGAGCGCGCGAGCAAAGCGGAGAAGAAGACGCCTTCTCTCCGCTTTATCATGCCGGAGGAAGCGATCGTCTTCGAGGATGGCGTGAGCGGTACGATGCGCTATGACGGAGAAGCTTTAGGCGACTTCATCGTCAAACGGGCTGACGGCATATTCAGCTATCAGCTAGCAGTAACTATTGATGATGCGGCGATGGGCATTACAGATGTGCTTCGCGGAGCCGATCTGCTCGACTCTACTCCGCGGCAGCTGGCGCTGTATGAGGCGCTAGGCCTTGCGCCGCCAGCCTTCTCGCATGTCCCCTTAATCGCGGACGAACACGGCAAGCGATTGTCCAAGCGGGACAAATCGCTTACGTTAGCTTCGCTAAGGGAAGACGGTGTCTCTCCCGAGAGATTGCTCGGAGCTATCGCCTATACAACCGGCTGGTCGGATCAATTGGAGCCCATTGCCGCGCATGAGCTTATTTCCGCCTATCACCCGCTGTGCTGCAATGACAAGCCTATTGCGATCACTCAGCGCATGCTCGATTGGCTTCGACACTGACAAAACCCGCCTTCCTAGGGAGGCGGGTTTGCCTATATCATCAACTTTCAAAGAACGACTTCCAAGCCTATCCTGCAATCGTCTTCACATGAAACTGTCTCGTGCGAGGCCCATCGAATTCGCAGAAGTATACGCCCTGCCAGGTGCCAAGCACCAGTCTGCTGTCTTGAACAAGCACCATCTGGCTTGTTCCCGTCTGGATCGCCTTCATATGCGCAGCGGTGTTCCCCTCAGCATGGCGATCCTTCGGATGCTCCCAAGGATAAAGCTCATCAAGCCGTCGCAGCACATCACGAACAACGTCCGGGTCTGCATTCTCATTAATGGCAATGCCAGCGGTCGTATGCGGACAATAGACGATCGCATAGCCATCCTGCACACCGCTCTCCCTGACCGCTTCGCGCACCTGATGGGTCACTTCCACCATTTGATCCCGCTCGCGGGTAGCGATTTGATACGTTCTCAGCTTCACGTCAAGTCCTCCCATCTTGCCCACAGCTCCTGCGGATTCAGCTCGTATACTTCTTTGTCCCGGTACATGTACTGATGCATAATGAATTCACGCCGAATGGTTGCGAAATCATCGTGATAACCTTTTATAAATTCGTTTATTTCCTTCTCGCTATACGTGCGTCCTCTCTCCAGAGAGGATACGATATGCTCCAGCACGATCAGCTTCTTCTTCAACTGGCTCGGGATGTTCTTCAGCCTGCCCTCCGCCGTGAAGAAATTGCGAATGACGGAAGCGCGCAGCGCCTCCTTTTTCTCTTCCATCGTTTCCACTCCTTTCTCCGATCTGCGGTAGATCAGCTCCTCCGTTGCGGCAGCGCTGTTTTTAATAAAATAATGGTTTAAGCTGAAATAGATCGTATTCTTGTCGCGCCTCTCATTAATGAGACTGGCTTCCCTCAGCTTCGTCGCATGATGGGTAATCGTTGCAGGGGTAACGAACAGCTTCTCAGCAAGCTCTCCCCCGTTCAACTCCCCTTCCGCAAGTAAAATAAGAATTTTGACTCTCGTCGGATCGGCTAATGCCTTGTGATAATTGACTACTTTCTCCAATTGCATGCTGATCGTCGCCCTCTCTACATTTTAACAATCATCTAATTAGATATATATTAAATTTATAGTATGCGAAATACCTTCATTTGTCAAATAGCCAAACTCAAGTAGAGCATTGAAGCCTTCACCAAATTCTGTATATAATAGGCTTCGGAGGGGATATATTGATCATTGCCAACCTGGTGAGAGAAGAATTGGAGAAGATGGATGACCGGGCGCTTGGAGCCGCTTGTTTTGCGCCGCTCATAAATGCCTACAAGGAAGTGGAAGGGAATGGCGGAGATTTCGTCCTAACGGTCTACAACCGGTTAAGCAAAGGACAGCAAGCGTTATTCGCGTTTTGGACGTATTACAGCCATATACGGGAATCGAAAGCCGATCTGTATTGGTGGAGCGCTTATTTCATGGCGATCCCGTTGCGATGGGAAGCACTGCAAGCCAGCTTGCGGCATGTTGGCGACAGCGGCACGCTGGAGATCGTGAAGGCGATGGAAGCGGCTCTGTCGGAAAGAGGGCATCCCCGAAGCATAACGAATTTCAATGTTTCGTTTGATGACTTGGATAACGATAAAGAGCTGTCCGCCATCGTATCCGGCCATTATGATCACCTGCTCTCAGCCTTGCCTGCAACACTTGGCAGCATCGCAGCCTATATTAGAGCTCATCCAGACGAATTTATCATCGTCCGTCCATAACGGCATGCCAATAGACCGATCAGGTAATTCCCTTTGCTTGACCGGTCTTTCTTATGCTTGATCGTGTTAAAAAGAAAAACACCCGGCTCTCAAGGAGCCAGGCGTATATTCTTCGTTACAACATGCGAGCAATCGGCAACGATATGCCGCGCTTGCCGCAAATTACGATACCGGCTGCTCCGACATCGCCGCACTCAGCATCGATTTCCAATCCGAAAACCGCGTTTCTCTGGCAACATGCCGATTAAGAAGCTCCTCAGGGATCAGGTTCATATCTTCCTTCGTGTAAGCCTGGAAGTTCCCCTTCTCGAGGAATTGCTGCATGCTCTTGCAATTGGAGTTTTTGCTCATGAACGAATCGTTGAACAGATAAGCCAGCGAGGATTGCTCCAGCTCCGCCTGATTCGCCTTTTGTTCCTTCAGCTCAACCAGCAGATCATCAAACGACATAGGTTTGTTTTTTCTCAAATTACCACTCCTTGGATTGTATACGTCATTATTGTATTAAGATTCGGAATTACTGCCGCTGCTATTCTTCGTTCCAGATGCAGCAGTGCCATCCTTCCTCTTCGTTCCTTTGCTCTTGTAAGGCTTGGGCGCGTTCTGAGCACGTCTGGCACCAGCTTGCCAACGGTTCCAGCCTTTCTTGTCCGTTCCTCTGCCCGTCCCGCCTTTACTTTTTCCTTTGCTCAAATGATCACTCCATAACAAATACTTGTCTTTTTCAAGTCGTACGTTTCATTATACGTGAAAATTCGATTACTTACTATGAATATCCTAACTTTGGCATTCATTAATCGCAAAAAAAGCTCCGCATGAAGCCGAAGCCTCATACAGAGCCAAATCCAAGTCTATATGTCGAGAAGCATGCAAGCCCGATCCATTAAGCCCCGTATACCTCGAATTCCCATAGCGAATAGCCATATGCCGTTGCTCTTGTTGTCGCATATACGCGAACGTATTTGGCGTTCGTCGCACTAAAGGTCACATCATCAATCGCGCCGTTGCCGGTCGTGGTGCTGTAGACTGTCGTCCAGTTCGTCGGCGTGCCGTTGTCGTTCGACACTTGAATGGAATACGCGGTAGCGTACGCATCTTCCCAGTTCAGCTTCACCCGGTTGACGCTTTGAGTCGATCCCAGATTCACATAAATCCATTGTGGAGCTGCGCCGTAAGCGCTGGCCCACCTTGTTGCCGCATTGCCGTCTACCGCTTTATCGCCTTCATGACCTGCTGTCTCCACAGAGCTTGTCGCTGTCGTTTTGTTCAGCGCAAGGTTAGAGGGGGCAGTGCTGCCCCCGTACACCTCGAATTCCCAGAGCGAATACCCATATGGCGTGCCTCTGACTGTTCCGTGCACACGCACATACTTGGCTGTGCGAGTCGTGAACGTAATGTCGTCGATGCCACCGTCGCCCGTGGTTGTCGTATAGACTGTTGTCCAGTTCGTCGGTGTACCGCTGTCATTGGACACCTGAATCGTATAGGAGGAGGCATACGCCGCTTCCCAGTTCAGCTTCACGCGATTGACAGACTGTGAAGAGCCCAAATTCACGTAGATCCACTGCGGGTCCACGCCTTCCGCGCTAGCCCATCTCGTTGTGCTGCTGCCGTCGAACGCTCTGGACGCCTCGAAGCCGGTTCCTTCAACCGAGCTTGCAGTTGCCGTTTTGTTCAGGGCTAGATTGGACCCTATAGGCGGATTCGTACCCGACAAGGTTGTCGCAGAAGCCGTATTGCTGTTGCCGGACAGGTTGCCTGCGGCGTCGACCGCCCTTACCGTATAGCTGTAGCTCGTATTCGGAGACAATCCAGAATCGGCATAGGACAACCCTGTTGCCGTGCCGACCTGGCTGCCGCCGCGATAGATTCGGTAGCCCGTTACGCCAACATTATCAGTCGAAGCGTTCCAAGTCAGATTAATACTGCTGCTTGAAGCTGCTGTAGCTGCTAAGCTGCCTGGAGCTGTAGGCGCCTGCGTATCCGTCGAGGATGCTGTCGGCTTCCACCAGTTGCCCGTAATGAACAGCATGGTCATCAGGTTGTAGGAATCGCTGAAGTAGTTCTCCTGCTTGTTCTTCATCCAATCCCAGCCCGCATTGACCCAAGCTTGGTGGCTTGTGCTGGTTGTGCTCGCCGCGATAAACGGCGATACGAATACAGCTGTCGCATAGCCGCCGATCGTTGTGCCGTTCAACTGATAGCCGTCCCGGATATTGGCAGGGCTGTTGCTCGCTTTTCCTTTAATCCAGACTGCGATTTTATCCGCAATCGTCTTGCCCCGCGTATCGCCGTACATCGCGTAATCCATCACGATGCGCAGCGGCACGCGCGCTGCGTTGTAATAATAAGCATTCGTCTGCTGGAATTCATTCAAGTACCACTCAGGTGCAGGCTGCGGAGGATTGTTGACGACAAAATCGGAAATCAATCCTGTCGATGAAGCGTAGTTGTTGCTCACTTGCGAGTAGACATTGTACAGATTGTTGATGACGTTATTCCAAGTCTGATCGCCCGTGAACTCGTAGAAAGCGCGAAGATGGGAGAGCATCCAGTCCGAAGGACGCGTAGCCAGCGAGCTCTTGGAGTCCCAGTCGCCCAGGTTCAGACGGTTGTTCGTCGTCACATAGCTGGCTTTGATGCCGTTTGTAATCATATTCTGTGCTTCGGCCAAATAATTGACCGTTCCGCTCGATCCCCATTGCTTATGAGCTAGCAGGAGGGAGTATGCGATGTCCAAATCCCCGTCCGTTGCAGAGCCAAAATGCCCTTGGGCATTGATATGGTCCGCTACAACCCAGCCCATCAGGTTAGGATTGCCCGAGCTCTTGTAAGCGCGTGCAGTTTTGAACAGTCCATTGAAGATGGTTTGGGCATTCGGATCATGTCCGGCCATCAGCGCCGTAATCACCATGCCGTAGCCCAGCCCCTCGGACGTGCCCAGCGGCACAAAGCCGTCCGGGTTGCCTGTAATCTCGCCCTTTACATAATATCCGCCCGGAAGCGAGGAGAGATTGTTTTTCAGATACTTGCCTTTCCAGTAATCATAGTAGGACGCTACGGCGGTATTCATGGCCGTCTGCGTCACATGGTTAGGCTTTATAATACCGGAATAACTGACTTGCTGCGGGAAAGGCATCATCTCGCCTGCGGCGTGAACCTTACCCTCATTGCCTTTTGGAACGAAACCAATCGACACGACCATAGCCAAGCACAGAAGCAGAAGAAACAGGGACTTCACTCTCGGTGAACCGAATAACGATGAAGTAAACAAACTGCAACGCCTCCTTGATTAGGATGTTGGCTAACCGCGGCCCATAAGTTTAAGCGCTTAAACTTTTTGACCAAAAAAATAGGGTTTCGAAACCTGCCTTTAAAATAACACATTTCAATTCCCATGAAAACACTTTCTTCTAAACCCTACAAACTCTCTATTAATTCGTCATTCTTCCGCTCTATTGTCGAATGGCGGGCAGCTCGAACAGGGCTAGCTTGACCTCTGGCGCAATCTCAATTGCTCCTGCATCCACGAAGCCGAAGCTTCGGTATAACGCGATAGCCGGTTCGTTCTTGGCTCCCGTGCTTACTTTCACCTTCTTATGCTTGCCTGCATCTTCCAGCACATATGCCAGCAGCGACTTGGCAATGCCTCTGCGAAAATAATCGGGATGAACCACCATACGACAAATATCCCGTGCATCTCCTTCATCTTCAAAAGAAATAAAACCGGCTAGCGCTCCATCCAGCCTGTACCCGACAAAGGTCTCGCTGCTTTTCATAATCGTTTCCGCCGTATCGCGAAGGGGCGGAATGTCCCAGAAGCCGATTATATCCGCTTCAATTCGGTATGCGGGAAGCTGAACCGCCAGCAATTGCTCCGCAACTCCCCGATTCTGATGATGTTCAATTCCAATCATATTGGTCTCTCCTACGATTCAGATGTGTGCCGGGCCGGGCATACCTGATTCAGATCGTTACCCGACCAATGTAGCATAACGGAATATGCATGGTCTATTTCCTTCTAATAGGAATTGTCTATATACCGCAAGTTCAAACGAAAAGGCCATAACAAAGGGCAGCCCGTCTTCCATTCGGAGCGGCGGAGCTGACCTTTCGCTTTTGCCTGTCACTTTTGCATGTCGGCTTTGAAGCAATCGTTTTTGCTGTATATGTGCTTGCCAGCCAAGGCTGCTCCCATCTGCCCTTCTATTCAACCGGCACCATGCAGCGCTTCTAAACCTTCTTTTTCTGTAGCCTTAAAGAAAAAGTTTTGGCCGTGGTTGCACTCATAGATAAAGTCTTTTAGACTTTTGCTGTTGTAGCCGCTGAAGTCGCCGACAATCGCCAGCTTGGTGCGATAATTCGTGCATTTTTGCAGGATTTCACCCGCCAGCCCTGTCTTCAGCTCGAAAAAATCCTCATGGATCAATTCCTTCCGAATCAGCACCTTGGCGCAGTCCAAATAATGAGCGTTCATGATTGCATCCAGCGCATCCTGCACGCTCACGATGACGACGCCGTCTCCGGACAAAATCGCGACCTTCGAGTCGCCTTTCGCATCTATCGTTAAGTTCATACTCTATTTCGCTCCTTCCTTGGCTTCAAGATCTTTTTTCATATAATAATGCGTGTATCCTCCGGCATTGTCAATTTGGCCATATACCTCAAACCCTAGCTTCTTATAAAAATCGAGCGCCTGAAAGCTGAGCGTATCCAGCTTGATAAAGTCGCATTGTGCCGCGCGTGCCAGCCGTTCCGCCTCCTGCATAAGCTTCCGGCCGCAGCCGTGCTTGCGTGCATACTCCTCGATATAAAGGATGTGGATCTCCAGCCAGTTCCAGCAAATCTCGCCGATAAGCCCGCCGCACGTCCGTCCATCCCCATCAATTAGAATCAAATTCACTTCTCGGTATCTTTCGCTCAATTCCGCCGGGAAATGATCCTTGTTGAATGCAATAAGACGATTCCGGACAAATGCTTTGGACTCTGCCGAATTTTGTTCTTTGATGGTATATTCCATGTTTCCCTGCTCCTTGTCTGGTGTATGAACCCCTGTACGCTTACCGCTATGCGACCGCTTATCAAATCTATCGAACCACTCTATTATCGGGTCAAAAGGGGGCACTATGATTGGCATTCCCAGCTTATGGCTAACTATTGGCGACCTGCTAGTTGAACGCATCCTCTTCATTGTGACGTCGCGCTCACTACGCCCGCATTAACAGCCGGCGATGTGATGATCGAAACCGGATAGGCCTTATCAAGCAAGACTCCGCTATCGTCACGGAATACCGGAACCTTCGGCGAATAAATTATATAGTCCGAATACAGGCAGATGCGCTGCCATGCGTTATGGCTATACATTTCCTTCATTTGGACAATGGTCGGATAGAGCCCGGAAGCGCGCGCCAGACTTTCCTCTTGCGCCCTTGCTCCTGTCAGAAATCCGCCTCCCGGATGCTTCGCCGAAGCGAAATTCAGACAGCATATCTCCTCTTCTTCCTTCGCTAACCTCGCTGCAGCCGCGAGAGTAGTTTCTTCCGTCACTTCTATAATCGTATCATACGAACGCTCCGCCTTTAGTGCCGACAACAGTTTGTCTAATGTCCTCTATCCGATAAAGCACTGCTTCATCAATCGCATGAGTCAATGCTGCGCCGATATCCACCGTCTCATTGCGAGCATTCCGATATTGCCCTTGCTCTAATATAGCCATCGTGTCTTCGGCAACTCTTGCCGCTACGTTTCTGTTCACGATCTTCCACCTCATCAACCTTCCGCATTCGTTACTGCTTATTAGGTCGATTGTAATGGATTTCAAGCTGCAGCCCTAGCGAAAAAATAGTTTAAACAAAATATTCCTCTCGCTTCAGCAAATAAAGCAGCAGCGCCTTCTGGGCGTGCATCCGATTCTCTGCTTGCTCATAGATAATGGATTGTGCCGATTCCACCAGCGCAGCTTCAATCTCGAACCCTTGATGCACTGGCATGTCGTGCATAATGTAAGGGGTAGAGCCTTGCAAATTTTGCTTGTTCAGCTGGAATGGCATCAGTCGGCTAATCCGCTCGTTTTTCTCCTCCTGATAATGCTCGTCGTGGTAAAACTCCATATCGATCCATGTGTCGGTGTATACGTATTGGGACCGGGCTACCGCATTCTGTAGATTGTCCAGCTGCTCCACATAACCACTCGCCAGCGCCGATTGCATCAGCGCTTCGTCCCATGATGGCTTGTTCACCATCGGAGTCACCAGAAGGAGCTTGATTCCAAGCGTTACGCAGCCTGCCACCAAGGAATTGGCCACATTGTTATGGATACCGACGTACGTTAAGGTAATCCCTTCGAACGTGCCAGACTTTTCATAAATGGTCATCAGATCCGCCAATGCCTGACATGGATGGTACTTATCGCAGCAGCCGTTAATAACGGGGACGTTGGCATACTGGGCAAGCTCCAGCAGATCGGCATGGTTCTTCAACCTGGCTACGATCGCATCGCAGTTGCGCGACACATACCTCGCCTCGTACTGAATAGGCGACAAGCTGAAATTGCTGGCGTCCCAGTCCATCGTGACCGCATATCCGCCCAGTTGATGCATGCCAGATTGAAAAGAAAGGCTAGTCCGCGTCGAGGTTTTCTGAAACAGCATCAGCAGTCCTTTCCGATGCAGCGCATTGTCCGTTTTTTCGGGGTTGTTTTTAAGCTCGATCGCTTTCTGAATAAGCTGCATCAACGTGCCGCGATCGAATTCTTGCAATGAAACAACATGGTTGGGATAGGTGCTGAGTGGCTTGTTGGACCGTTGGATCGAATGATGCGGCGATACGCTGCTCGAAGCTGGATGAATGTCATGGCTTGTACGTTGTCTTGACTGTCTTGGCATAATGAATACACTCCTTTTATTGATGTTCAACTTGCAAGGTTAACTAACCATTACGGGCTCATACTAACCTGCTACTGCTCAACTGTTGCCTGCTACGGATAGCTGGTGCTGTTCGGTCGACAAACTAATCAACTTCTATTCAGCTATTTCCTACTACGGATAACTAGTGCTGCTCTTTCGACTAACTAATCAACTTCTTCTCAACTTTTAGCAGCTTGCTGTGATTACGTTTGTGAATTGGCCGATATACAGCTGCTGTTCTACCTACTAACGAATTCATTACTTCTCAAACTTTCGTCGTCTTGCTGATTGAACGATCCTGCTTCTACCGGGAACTTGTTTTACTCGTGTGAATAAATATGCATTAATATAAATATTTATACATATTAAAAGCTAAAGGATAATCTTGTCAATCCTTTTCCTATTAACAGTGGCGATTCAGATGGAGGCAAGCAGAACTTTTCGGCTTGCACTTTCCCGGCTCGCTCTAGACGACTGCAAGACGAGGTTCTAGGCTTGCTGCTCTCGATGCGGCGATCTAGACGGCTGCAAGACGAGGTTCTAGGCTTGCTGCTCGCGCGGCGGCGCTCTAGACGGCTGCAAGATGACTTTCTAGGCTTGCTGCTCGCGCGGCGGCGATCTAGACGGCTGCAAGACGACTTTCTAGGCTTGCTGCTCGCGCGGCGGCGATCTAGACGGCTGCAAGACGAGGTTCTAGGCTTGCTGCTCGCGCGGCGGCGATCTAGACGGCTGCAAGACGAGGTTCTAGGCTTGCAGCTCGCGCGGCGGCGATCTAGACGGCTGCAAGACGAGTTTCTAGGCTTGCAGCTCGCGCGGCGGCGCTCTAGACGGCTGCAAGACGAGGTTCTAGGCTTGCAGCTCACGCGGCGGCGCTCTAGTCGGCTGCAAGACGAGTTTCTAGGCTTGCAGCTTGCGCGGCGGCGAGCCAGATAACTGCAAGACGAGTTTCTAGGCTTGCAGCTCGCGCCGAGGCAGCCTCCCACTGCAGCCGTGCAAACAAAAAAAGTCCCTGCGCAACCGCGGGGGACTTATACTTGCTCACTGTATTTGCTTATAGATACCGCAGCATCAATTGCTCAACCCATGCGTAGCAAGCTTCCAGCTCCTTGTCGCTGACGAGATCGGAACGATGCTCGAACATGATGTTGACTTGCGGATTGCTGCCCAGCGCGATATCCAGGTAGTCCTCGATCGGCGCCCAGCCGTGACCGGGATGCTGGGTAGGCAGCGCTGGATATCTGCTTTTGAGCACCGTATTGTTTGGGTCCAGCTGCAGGTTTGATAAGTGAATCAAATCCGCATATTTAGCATACTTCTGCAAAACAGCTCTCGCATCAAAATGACAATCAATCCGCTCCTGCAAATACAACCTCGCAGTATCCATACATAATCTGATCTTGGGATACTGCTCCAGTAATTCGATCAGAAACTCATCCTCATACACGTACCGGCTCAGTCCGTCGAACTCCAGTATAGGCCTAAATCCGTACGCTGCCGCCTTATCCGTCAACCACGCGAATAGCGACCTGCTCCGAATCTTGAGCTCATCCAGCGAATACCTGCCCTCATACACATACTCCCTCTTATCCACAAATCGCCACTGGCTCCAAGCGACCCGGTCATCCAATATGACCGGCTTCGAATAATGAAAGAGCACATACGCTGGATGAAGCTCTTTTGCCCGCAAATATTCCAGCTCCTGTCCAATTGCCTCATAAGCTTCTCTGCGAACTTCTTCCTTCTCGGAGAGAAACAATGCATCACGGACTGCCCCTCTCCGGGGTCGGAGCGGAAAATGTATTCCTACGGAAAACCGGGACGCAGCCGCTTCCCTTCGCAGCAGCTCCACATCCTCCCCCCGCTCGAACAAACAAGCCTCTATGCCGAAGAAGCCTGTGCGGAAGTCTCGCTCGTACTTTTTGAAATCGAATGAGCCGTATTGGCCGATGATAAACCGACTTCTCGCAGCAGTCCTCATTGCACACCTCTCCTGTTCAAGATGACCAGCCAAGCTGCACTTCCCTCTCCTTTAGACCAACACCGCTTCCTTCTTTGTGCTGGAATACAGCTCCTTCATAACCGAGTCGATGGGCAGCGCTTCAATAGACATGTCCCGAATGCCATAGATTTCGTTGAACTGCCGAATGAAATGCTTCAAGGGCAATATGCAGGTATCAATCTCCAGCTCCGCTTCCGTTTCATTCACCCGCTTGAGCAAGGTAACGCCAGGAATCGTATGATCGGGCAACGGCTCCTCCGTCGTCACCTTCGCCGCCTTTTTCTCGCCAAGCCGTCCCCGCAGTTCATGCAGGGTATTATCGAATACAATCTGCCCGTGATTAATAACGACAACCCGCTCCGCAAGCGACTCCACATCGTCCAGATCATGCGTCGTCAGAAGAAAGGTGACGCCCTCGCGGTTCATATCCCGGATGAAGTCGCGGATCGTATCTTTTGCAAAGACATCAAGTCCGATTGTCGGCTCATCCAGGAACACAAGCTCCGGGCCATGCAGCATCGCCATGATGAACTCGCATTTCATCCGCTCGCCCAGCGACAGCTGCCGGGTCGGCTTGCGCATAATCTCGCCTACGTCCAGCAAGGTCGTAAGCTGGTCCAATCGCCTCTTATAATCGGCTTCCGGCACACCGTATATCGCCTTGTTCATATAAAACGCATCCGCAGGAGGAATGTCCCACAGAAGCTGAGATTTCTGCCCGAATACCGCGCCGATCCGCCGCACATATTCGTTCCGCTGCTTCCAAGGCGTAAGCCCAAGCGCCTTCACTTCCCCCGTTGTCGGGTGAAGCACCCCGGAGAGCATCTTCAATGTCGTCGACTTGCCCGCTCCGTTCGGCCCAAGGAAGGCGACCATCTCTCCTTGCTTTACACTGAGCGATATTTCCTTCACCGCATGAACTTCCTTCATGGAACGGCTGAACAGATTTTTGACCGTCTCCCGCAGCGTATGTCCCCGCTCATGCGTCATATAGGTTTTCGTTAACTGCTTTACCTCGATCATTCGATATCCTCTCCCCTTATCCGCCTGCGCTTGTATAGCTTTTCAGCATGTAATTCCAATAGACGACGCCCAGTACCAGGAACATTACTGCTGCTCCCGCCGACCAAGCCATCTCCCAGCCTGCGCGGCCCAGCAAGGCGGAAGCCGGCATGAAAGCAATAAGGCCAACCGGAATAACGAAGGTTAAAATGTTTTGGAATGACTTGGCATAAATAGTGCCGGGGTACAATCCGAAGTTCGTCACAGAATCAAAAATATCGTAAACGCGGCTGCTCCCTACCCAGCGGAACAGTAGGCCAGACATGAATAGCGAAAATGCGCACAGCACAGCGAGCGACGCAAGGAACAATCCCGCGAATTGCAGCCATCCAGCAAGATCAGGCGCAGCGATGCCCGACAGGGCGAAGCCGAACAAGACGCCTCCGCTAAGCAGCCTGCCGAAGTCCTCCGGGTCCAGCCCGTTCAGCATGGTCATGAACAGCGTGGAGCGCGGCTTGAGCAGCAGCAGATCGAAGGTCCCTTGGCGAACCAGTCGCAGCGTCGTGCCGACCATGCCGAAGAAGAGCGGGAACGCGATCCCTTTGGCTATACCGAATATGCCTTGGATTAGAAGCGCTTCATGCAGCGTCCAGCCGGGGAATGCTACGCCGGAGCGATAGACGAGAAGCGTAATGAGCGGCACCATCAGATCGCCTGCAATCATCAGGAAGAGACTCAGAAAGAAGTGGCTGCGATAAGCCGTCTGCACAGCAATCTTTGTGCGCATAACTGCGCCGATACACGAAAGGATGCCGTTCATACCCCCACCCCCGTGAACCTTCTCATCGCCTGGCGGCAAAGCAGCAGCATGATGCCAAACATGATCGCCGTCACTACGGCTTGCAAAGCCACAATTGCAGGGATTGACATGGAATAGCCTGCGAGCTCATATTCGCCGATGAATACCCTGGACGGAACGTACGTAATAAATTGAAAAGGAAGGAAAAACAGCACCTTCTGCGTCCACTCGGGAAAAAACGTAAGCGGGATGAACACGCCTGCGCTAATATCCTTAATCAGCATGATCACCCGCCTGACACCCTCGGCGCGAACGATCCAGAAAGCCGTCAAGCCTACGCAGTAATTGACGATGAAATTCATGAGGAAGCTAAGTACGATCGATACGATCGCCCAGAGCCAGTTGGCCGGCACCAGCTTGATGCCGAATACGAATAAGAAGAGAAAAAAAATAGGCACAAACTCGATCAGAAACCCGAGCGACCGATGCCCCAGCTTCTGAGCAAGTGCATATACCCAGTGCGGCATCGGACGCAATGCAAAGGTGACGTATTGTCCGGATCGCACCAGCATTTGCAAATTCCAGTCGGCAGAGTCATAAATGAAATAATTAACAACCGTAGCCACGCCAAAATAAGCCAGCATCTGCTCCAGCGTAAAGCCGTTGATCTGACCTGCTCCGCCGTCATAGACGGCGTTCCATATGAAGTATTGCGTCAAGAAATAAACCGGTCCTACAAAAATCGAAACTGCCATGTGCGATCGGTATACAAGCCATTCTTTGTATGTCGCGAGACCGATTGCCTGCATGGAACCGACTGTTCTGCCTAACCCCACGCTTATTCACCCCATGATCCTTTTTCGACATATTCTAAGGGAATCGACTATCCTCGTCTATAAGGACCATCATATTCCATTGAAATGTGATAAAAATCATGGGGAAGTATATAAAACTAGGCGTTCCTACCTATATCACTGCGACAAATAAGAACGCTGCTCTTCATGCACAGCTTTGCTGCGGGACTTCAGCAGCCGGCCTGCCCAAGCGAAGATAACATGACCCAGCATAATGCCAGCGAATACATCCATCACCACATGCTGCTTGACGAATACCGTCGACAAAATAATAGACCATGTGATGATGCCGATCCCAATCTTCGTACCGCTCCCGATTTCCTTCGACTGGGTGGCGGCTCTGAACAGCAGATAGCTGGATAAACAATGAATGCTGGGGAAGCAGTTGAACGGCGCGTCATTCGTATACACAAATTGCACCAGCCAGCTCAGCAAGTCGTTGCCTTCCAGCTCCGCTCTCGGCACGGTCGTCTGAAATATGGCATAGATGGCATAGCATATCAAGACACTAATGACATAAGCGAGCAGCGTCCGGTAATACGTCGGACGATCCTTGAAGAAGAAAAAGATAAGCGTAAGATACAGAAAGGGCATCCATATGGCGTAAGGAATGATGAAGATCTTCATAAACGGAATCAGATCATCCAAATCCGTATAGAGCATCCACACCTGGACCGGCTCCTGGTTAATTAAGGTGTAAATCAAACCTAAAGTCGGAATAGCAAGCAGCATCCATAGCGGATGGGCAAGCACCCTCTTCATTCCTTCCTTCGTCAGCATGGATTTCCCTCCGGTATTCTAAGTTGTAAATCGATAGGTCCAAAAATGCTCCGTTCCAAACCTGGCTTCTATCTCATGCTGAGACAGCTCATTCTTGCCGAGCAGCTCAGCCGCCTGAAACTGGGAACGGTGCGATTGAATCGAAGCAAGCTTCTGCTTCAAGAAAGCTCTCACATCATAGTGAACGTCAGGACGTCCGATAGCTTCCTCATGATTGCGCGAGAACGCCAGGCAATGTACCGTCGGCCGCTCCTCAGCCGGCATCCGGCCAATGACCCGAATAACCGCCGCACCGCATGCGTCGTGATCCGGGTGCACGCTGTAACCGGGATAGAACGTCACGACAAGCGATGGAGACAGCTCCTCGATCAGCTCGCTGATCCGCGCCTCCAGCAGCTCCTGATCCTCGAATTCGATCGTTTTGTCATGGAAGCCAAGCAGTCTGAGATCCTGTATGCCAATCGCCTGGCAGGAGGATTCAAGCTCAGCCTTCCGAATCGCAGGCAGCGTCACCCGCGTCGCAAACGGCGGGACGCCCATATTGCGGCCCATCTCGCCAAGTGTCAGGCAAGCGTACGTGACGCGCGCCCCGTTATGAATCTGCATCGCCAGCGTGCCGGACAAACCGAACGCTTCGTCATCCGGATGCGGCAATACAACTAAAATTTGTTGTTCCATTGTATGATTCATCTCCTCTCGCTTAGAAGGGCTCCGGGCTTAATTGCAGAGCTACGATCAGTTTTCCTTGGCTGTCGTGGCCTGCCATAATAAGCCGTTCGGTCTCTGCGTCCTCGTAATGCGTCAGCCCTTCCGAGTACACCCAGCCGTGTGCCATTTTGAGACCAACCCGGTAGGGCCCGCTTCCCGAAATGGACCCATGGTTGTAGCGAATCCTCGCGTTAGTCAGAAACGAAGCGGCAGGATGCTTCGAGCTGTCGATGTGGGAGGCATAGGCTCCCGTTGTCTGCTCGATATGAACATACAAGTCTTGATCTTTAAGCTTGTCTATAAGCTGCTGAACTTTCAATGGTTGGATAAGCTGCATCGAACTCTTCCTCTCGTTCTTAATCATGCCTGCAAAAGACTTTAATTGGAACTGGACATTAGTCCAGACCGAGCCTGGACTGGCGGCCCTGACTAGCCTAGACCGACAATGGTTCTAAGCTCGCTCAAGTGATGGATTTCATACTTCGGCTTGACCGAAGTCGTATTCGGTTTCCTAAGCGGATTGTACCAGCACGTATCAATGCCCGCATTGATGCCGCCCTGCATATCCGAGGTTAGCGAATCACCGACAATAAGCGCATTCCGGCTACCCGTCAGATTCAGCTTCGCAAAGGCAAAGTCGAAGATGGCCGGATTCGGCTTCTGGATGCCGGCATCCTCCGATACAATAATATGCTCGAAGGCATCTGCAAGCTCCGACCGGCCAATACGACTGAGCTGGACTTCCCTGATTCCGTTCGTAATGACCGCAAGACGGTGCCCGCCAGTCAGAAGCTCCCGGCATATCTCGACAGCTCCCTCTATCAGAAACGAGCCCTCTCCCAAGTATCGCAAATACGCGTGGCTGAATTCCTCGGCTGTCCAAGGGATCGTTAAGCCGTTATCGGCAATGAGTCTCGCGAATCGCTCGCTGCGCAGCAAGGCCAAATCAATGGCGCCCTGTTCATATTCCCGCCACAGCTGCTGGTTAATCGTCCTGTAGCTGCCTGTCAGCTGCTCGGATACCTCCAGTTTGGCCTCACGGAATGATTCGGCCAATGCATAAGCTTCCGATTGCGCGTAATCATACAACGTATCGTCGGCATCAAAGAAAATGACATCATAAGACATGATATTAATCCTCCTGCAATCTGTACGTCGAAAAAGCGGCAAGTTTTCCGGGCGCAAATGAACGTTCGCAATGAGCGAATCGGCAAGCTGGATCCGCACGCACGGTATCCTGCCGCAGCATCAGCTCTCCCGTTACTCCGCTTACTTGCTGGCTATCATAAAAAATCGGTGTTTCCTGCTCATAAAGTGTCCATCCTTCTCGACCTTCTCCTGAAGCAGGCATAGCTCATTATAACATTTTTCGACGGAAAACCCGGCAAATTCCCACTCCGCTATTTTCGCCAAATAAACAAAGGCCCCTACATCATTAAACCGCTGCTCCGGGAAAAACTCCGCGCTATCATGGATGGTAAATCCCGCCGCCGCAAGCTCTCTCGAGCTGTTCGCCAGATTGAACTGCGGGTCCACGACCATCGCACCATCGCCTAGTAATAAGCGGGACAGCTCACGGTTGTTCTGCCCGCCGACTTGCTGCGTAATGAATAAGCCGCCCGGCTTCAATACCCGATAAATCTCCTCCGGCTTGTTTCTATTCATCCTTTTCTTTCCTCGATCATATCACAGGCGCCGCAGGTCCACGATATCCCGTTCGAGTATTCGCAGTGCTTAGCCAGAAGATTGTGCCAGAATCGTTGCAGCCGCCTCTTGTACAGATAGCAGAAACTCCCTCGACTCCCGCATATCCTTCAGCCGCACCACACCCTTAGCCGCTTCATCGCCTCCAAGAAGCACAGCATAACGTATGCCTTTGGCTGAAGCCGCGGCCAGTGACTTCTTCAGCCTGCGGTTGGCCGTCTCCAAAGCGGTTCGAATGCCGGCACGCCGCAGCTCCGCCGCGGCTTTCAATGCTCCGGTCTTGCCCTCCTCGCCGATCGGCACGACTACCGCTTGCGCCGATGGCAGTACAACCGGCCGCTCCCGGAGCATCTCCAGGATGGACTCCATTCCGAAAGAGAGACCTACCGTAGGGTAAGACACATCCTCCCTGCCGACCAGCTTCCCGATAATGGCATCATAACGCCCTCCTGCGCCCAGGCTTGCGGTGAACACGCCGCTCGCATCAAATATTTCGTACACCGTACCGGTATAGAAGGATAGCCCGCGGGACAGGAACGGATCGTAGATACACGTCTGCTCCAGGCCAAGCTCGCGTATCAGTCCATCCAGCGCCGCAGCCTCCTTCGTGCCTTGCGAATCCGAAATGCCGTACCGGGATGCGATAGCTTCCAAAGTCAGCTTCTCTCCTGAAGCGAACGCCAGAATCGCTTGCTTGACGCCATCGCAGATTCCCTTCTGTGCCAGTTCCTGCTCCATGCCTGCCAGACCGATCTTGGCAAGCTTATCAAGCGTCAGCATAACAGAGGACAACTCGTCCTCCGGAACCCCCATTGCTGCAAGCGCCTCTCCTAGAAAGCGCCGGTTATTCCACCGGAGCACAACAGGCATATCTAGTCGTCCAAACGCATCAACAGCGAGCTGCATCAGCTCAGCCTCGGCTTCAGGACCGGCTATGCCGACCATATCCACATCGCATTGCAGAAACTCCCGAAGGCGTCCCCGCTTGACTGGGCCATCGCGGAACACTTTTCCGATCTCATAACGCTTATACGGCATCTCCAGACCCGGATTGAGCGCAATGGTCTTCGCGAACGGAATAGTCAAGTCGTAGCGGAGGCCAAGACTGCGGCCGCCCTGATCGGACAGCCTGTACATTTCCTTCAAAATTTCATCCCCTCCCGCATATTTGGATGCGAGCAGGTCCAGCTCATTGAGTACCGCCGTCTCCATTCCCTTGAAGTCATACAGCTCGAATAGCTCCGCGAGCACATCCTGTACTTTTTTTCTAAGCGCCTGATTCGGTCCGATAAAATCATAGGTTCCTTTTACGTTTTGCATAACTGCCAGCTCCTTTTTGAATTGAGGTGTGAACATAAAAAAACGCGCAGGACCTCTTGGTCCTGCGCGCTCCATATCTCGCAGGGAGGCCAACGCGAAATGCGTTAGCCCGCCCTGATTCAATCAGGCGTGCTAACGCTGCTTGTGATGATGAAGTTGATTCAGCCTGGGTATACGCATAGCTACAAACCCCTTCATAACGTAAATTAATGCCGATTATATCGCATAGGATACGTTCATGCAAGCGGCGGCCTGCCCTATTCAGGCATTACCGCTGAGATTATCCCAGTTCCTATAGATGCGCCCCTATATTAAGATAGATGGTATTCGACCGCCTCTATGGCGACTTCGCTCTTTAGGGAATTGCTGATGGCGCATGCCTGCTCAACAATGGCGATCAGCTTTTCCTTGTATTCCGGCTCGATTGTGGCAGGAAGCTTCACCAGCACTTTGAAATTGGTATAAGCATTAACTTCATGGTCTGTCTTCCTTGCCGTCACTTCGACGCTGAACGGAAAGCGCTCAAATTCGATCCGGTCGTTCTCCAACGTCTTCTGAAGAGAGATCGAAACACAGAGACCCAGCGCCGATTCCAGCAGCTCCTTGGGCGACAGCCCGCTTTGGTTAGGCCCGTTGCTGCCGATTAATTGCAAGCCGGCTTCGTTATAGATTTCATTTTGTCCATTCATCAGTTGGATTCTGGTAGTCATGATAATCTCCTTTCATTGCACCGAGCGGCAAGCCATAGAGATTTGGCGATATCAATAGAACGCTCCTAACGCATCTTTAGTTCAACTTTTATAAAACAAATTTCTATGTTTTCCGTTATTTTTCGATGAATGACGAGGTTATATGACAAAATAAATCCTTACTAACCGCATAGTATTAATGTAATGGCCAAATAGTAATGCACTTTAATTACCGTGTCAACCTAGAGCTTTCAATAGTAATGGCCATATAACCCGATAGAGAGAGACGGATTTCGTCGATTTTTTACACTTTTCATGAATGTAAGTGCTTTATTTATCGTTTTCGCAAGCTTCATAAGGAATAAATTGTAATAAAGATTTTTCAGGGCTGCTGTTTTTCTTCTTGCGCAAGGGATAAATGAGATGGATATCCGTTACCGCATCATACTAATAGGATTCAAGTCATTTTTTGTCAATCTTCTTGACCTTCTATTCGATTGCGGAGATAATAAGTGATATAAAAATAACGTCGTATGCGACTGGCGAAGAGAGTGGAATGAACCACGAGGGAGCATACGATCGGTAACCGTCCGTTCGCCTGGGAGAAGTGTCTGCAGCCGGCTCGTTATGAGCTGACGCGGATGCTTTTTTTCATTTTTTTCGAAAATTACCCGCTGAGGAGGATGCAAGCATGGCATTGCTGATGAAAGCCAAGGAAGCTGCGAATCGAATCAACACGGAAATTATGGCTGAGGTGAGTGCCCTTGGCATGGAAGGCATTACGCCCCATCTTGCTGCGATTATTGTCGATGGAGACCCCGCTTCCGCTTATTATGCAGAAGCAAAGCGCAGGATCGCCGAGCGGCTTGGCGTATCCTTCTGCCTTCATGCATTCCAAGCCGACGCAGAAGAAGCCGAAATCATGGCGCTCGTCCGCCAGCTGAACGAGGACGCATCCGTTCACGGCATCATGCTGGAGCTCCCTCTGCCGCAGCATATCTCGGCAAGAAAGGTCGAGCGGGAGATTCGGCCAAGCAAAGACATCGACGGTGTAACGCCGCAGAACAAATTGGCGACGATGACGGGAGAGCCAGGCCTGTATCCCGCCACCCCCCAAGCCTGCATCTATCTGCTGAAGCACTACGGCTTCGCTTTGGAAGGCAAAAACGTCACATTGGTCGGAAGAGGCCAGACCGTCGGTCTCCCTCTATTCCACTTGCTTCAGCGCGAGCAGTCTACGGTCACCGTCTGCCATTCCCGCACACCTGACATTGCTTCCCATTTGAGCCATGCAGATATTGCTTTTCTGGCTGTTGGCAGGCCAAACCGAATCACCTCGGCCATGGTCCATGACAGACTGATCGTCGTGGACGCCGGCATCAATGAAACGGAGGACGGCCGTATTACCGGCGACGGAGCAGCCGATCTTGACGCCTATGTCACTGCCGTATCCCCGGTGCCGGGCGGAGTAGGCACACTGACCACAGCCATCCTGTTTCAAAACCTGATGAAAGCCATTCGCATCCAACAAGGAAGGGAGGAACAGCTATGAGCAGCGTATCGTGGGATGATTCCATCCACCGCTTCCTGCACCAAGCGGGGAGCTCCGATCCTACTCCCGGCGGCGGCAGCGTGGCCGCGTTAGTCGCAGCGCTCGGCGCCTCCATGACGGCGATGGCCGGCAGTTTGTCCCAAGGCGAGAAATTTGCTGCCCATGAAGCGCAAATTCAGGAGACGCTATCGAAGATGCGATACCTGTCCACAGCATCAGAGGAGCTGCTTCATGCCGATATTGAGTCGTTCAACGGCTATATGACGGCACTAAAGCTGCCAAAATCGACAGAAGACGAGAAGGCTTCGCGCAAGCTTGCCCTGGAGTCAGCGACCATACACGCGATTGAGGTTCCGCTTCGCCTGATGAGATTATGCCGGGACGGCATAATCAGCACTGCCGCAATTGCCGACTCTGCCAACAAGCATGTCATCTCCGACCTTGGCATCGGCGCTATTTTGTTCGAGGCGGCAGCGCGTTCCGCCCTGCTCACCGTGGAGATTAATCTCCGTTCCATGCCGGAGTCGGCTATAAAGAACCGTTATGCAGAGCAGGCTGCTGCGCTTATGGACGAGACGGAGAGGCGAAGCAAGGCTATTCTGCATACAGCCCGCCAGAGAATGTAACGAAGCGTCATGGCATACCGATATGCGAAAGAGACTCCAAACCACTTCTGCGTGATTTGGAGTCTCTTATTCCTTTTTATGAACGTTCATGAGGTTGCATGGTTAAGGTGATGCTCAATGACAGAGCCAGCCCTCGTTAGATCAAGTACTCCAGGAACGCTGTGGCAATGCCAAAGTAAATCAGCAAAGACAAAATATCGTTAAGCGTTGTAATGAGCGGACCTGACGCTACAGCGGGGTCAACCTTCAGCTTATACAGCATCAGCGGAATAACCGTGCCCGCCAGTGTGCCTATAATAAGGGTCATGACAAGCGAAGCGCCAACCACAAGGCCCAGAATGGGACTTCCTTGCCAGATGTACGCAATGATGGAGATCAGCACGCCGCAGATGCCGCCGATCATCAGCCCGACCATCAGCTCGCGCCACACCAGCCTTCGGACGACGCCGCTGGTCACTTCCTTCGTCGTCAAGCCGCGAACGACAACCGCCAGCGATTGTGTTCCCGTATTTCCTGTCATCCCTGCTATCATCGGCATGAAGAAAGCCAGCGCTACCACTTTATCCAGCGTCTCCTCGAACCGGCTAATAATCGTCCCTGACAGGATGCCAATCAGCAAGAGAAGAATCAGCCAAGGCAGCCTTCGGTATGCTGCCACATGGGCCTTTGTATCGAAGTCGATCGACTTGCCCGATGCGGACATCTTCGCAATATCCTCCGATGCCTCCCGGATCACGACGTCGATAATATCATCGACCGTGACGATACCGACAAGCACGCCGTCCTCTTCCACAACGGGAATGGCAAGAAAGTTATACCTTTCGATCCGGCGGGCTACTTCCTCTTGGTCCATATCGACCGGAACAGCAATGACCCGCTCATACATAATATCCGTAATCTGATCGCCGATCTCCGCCAGGATCAAATCGCGGTACGATACGACGCCGATAAGCTTCTTCTTCTCATCCACGACGTAGAGATAGTTGATCGACTCCGCAATCTCAGCGAAATCCTTCAGCTTATCGACCGTATCGCGTACATTATAATGACTCGGTATCCAGACATAACGGTTCGTCATGATCCGGCCCGCCGTCTCCGGCGCATAAGCCATCAAGTGTTGTACCGCGATAACTTCTTCCTTCTTCATGTAGTCCAGGAACGACTTCTTCCGCTCCTCGGACAAACCTCCGAGCAGGACGGCAAGGTCATCATTGTCCATCCGGTCCATCAGCTCCGCCGTCCGCTCCACGCCAAGCAGCGCAAACACCTCAACCTGCTGCCCCTGCTCCATCTCGCCGACCATTGCAGTCAACTGCTCAATGGTCATATAGATAACGAATCCGGCGCGGAACTTATCCGGCAGACGACCATAGACGGCCGCCATATCGTACGGCTGCAGCTCCTCCGCAACGCTCTGGACTTTCGCCCGGTCTCCTTCTTTAATCGCATTCTGGACGAGCAAGTCAAGCTCTGTATCGCTAAGATTCATAATCAATGGCCCAGCCACCTCCCATCCTGCTTGCAATGAAAACATACCTCTTTACCCTTATACCCTATTTCCCCGAAAATATTGCAGCGAAGCCGTTGTCTATCCCCAAAGGCCAAGGATGATAATCCCCGCTGTAATCAAAATAGAAGTAATGATTCGCCTCTGCCCTTGCTGCTCACGTAATATAAATATGCCCAGCAGCGTTCCGAAGACCGTCCCGATCTCCCGCATGGGGGCTAGCTGCGCCACCGGCGCAAAAGATACCGCAAATAAGAACAGCAGATATCCGCCTGGAGCAAGCAAGCCTCCAAGCAGCATCGGCTTCCAATTGACGCGCAGCTCCTGTCCGATCGCACGGGAACGAAGCGCGGACCAGGTCAGCACCAGGACATTGCCAACATTAGTAGCCTGAAGTACGATGACGGCGGGGAAGTAGTCCAGCGCCATCTTATCTATCACAATATAACCGGCGATGCAAAGCCCGACAGACAGGGCGAGCAGCGGAGCTTTCGCCGATGTTCCCTGTACCCGCTTCAGCTTGATTTCGCTCAAGAACAGGATGCCGGCCACAATTGTGACCACCCCAACCCATCCCATCGGACTAAGCGACTCATTCAGAAATACGACCGCCATAAGCGGCACCAGCAGCGGGCTCGTTCCTCTCATAATGGGATAAACTTGCGACAGGTCCCCTATCGTATAGGTTGCGGCAAGCAAGGTGATATACATCCCGTGCAAAGCTACGGAAGCCAGCATCAGAAGGAAAGCCGCGCCTGAGAACTGCGAGACATCCCACTCGATAATCGCCCATGGCATCAGAACGATGACCGAAATGATTTGACAGAGCCACAGAAACACGATTTTATTCATGCTTTTTTTCGTATACAAGTTCCAGATGGAATGAACAAATCCAGAACCCAGCACTAATGCAAATGCTAATCCAACCATTATTTCACTGCCTTCTCGCTAGATGTAAGTTTTCCTGATGGCCTGTCTCCAAGCTTCCCGTCATATGATACCCGCTCAAATTCATCGAGACATTGATATCAAATTGAACATCAATAGACACTTCATCCAGCCTGATTGTATAGTCAACCACATAAGGAGTTTCAATATAGTACATAGTTAGCTGCAATGTGGTGTTATCTCTCCAAGCAGCATACGTAACCACCTTCTGCATATGCAAACAAAGGTCCTTCCAGAAGACGGTCTCAGCCTCTACCGGCTGGCTGAAATGAAAAGGCAGCGATTGTTCACGGCCATCCCTATAATGGAGCCTAAGCTCAAGCTCATCATGATTCAAGCTGATGATCATCTGCTCCACGCCATTCGGATTATCCGCCATCCGGTAGCTCTTGCTCACCCTACTCCAATAAGGATGATTCTCCGAAGCTACAGCAGCTGGCAACACCGCGGACTGTCTCTTAAACCTAAAACTCATCTCTGCTCCTTCTACTGTTGGCAGAGAAGCGTTAGCGTCTAGCTGGTCGATAATATGTTCATAGATAAGGTCCAATAAAGTGTGTAGTGGCCTCATCGAAGGAAAGCTGCAATTCGCCGCAATGACCAGATTATGCTGCGGCGCAACAAAGCAAAGCTGGCCGAACGCTCCGTCGCCTCGATAACAGCCGCGCCGGCATCTATGAAATTGATAGCCATAGCCTTGAGCCGCATCGATAGGGGCGCCTTCCTTGCGATTGTCGCTATGTTCAGCTACCGCTAATTCAATATACCGCTCCGATACGATTCTTCGTCCCTCGAACGACCCCTTATGCAGCAACATCAATCCGAATTTAGCGACGCCTTCTGCTGATAAGCTAAGTCCCATCCCTCCTGCTGCAATGCCCAGCGGACAGGTCTCCCAAGAAGGTCTCGGAATGCCCAGCGGCTCGAACAATCTCGGCATCAGGAAGTCGACCAAACCTTCACCCGTTGCACGCTGCAGAATAGCCGAGAGCATATACGCAGCCGGTGTACTGTATTGATAATAGCTCCCCGGCTCATGCTCCACCTCAAGCGAAAGAAAGGCCTTCACCCAATCCTGCTGCTTCACGACCGCTTCGTAAATATTGGCTTGATGCCCTGCATTCATCGACAGCAGATGGTGAATCGTCATCTTCTCCAAATGCGGTGATACAGGATCAGGCCGTTTATCCGGAAAGAAGGCCGCCACCTGATCATCCAAGCTGAGGTATCCCTCATCCCAGGCGATGCCAATCGCAATAGAAGTAAAGCTTTTGCTCAGCGAAAACAGGACCTGCTCGCTATCCTTTCGATAAGGCTCCCGCCAAAACTCGGCTGTTGCCTTCCCGTCTTGCAGCAGCATGAAGCCGTTCACAGCGAGGTCAAGACTCTCGATTTTACGAAAAAATGCAAGCAAATCTTGTGAAGACAGGCCATGGTTCTCTGGCATATCCTTCGGAATCATCTTGCGCTCCCCCCTTTAATACGTAATGGAAAACACGCCCGTATGCTCCCAAAAAACAGTCAACCTGTTCAAACGAGCCCTTTCGAGCTCATATTCTTACAAAATCTACATAAAAAACGATCTAAAGTCCCACTTCTTGCGCAAAAAACATACTAATCGGCCCAAATACAAGGTTTGGTTATTTTTGTAGAATGTAGTAGTAAATAGAGAGCGCTTACGACGACCTTCGCTAAACCTCGCAACTCGCTTCACCATTCCGCAAGCTGACCGCAACTGCTGTCGAATATTTGATTAGGGGGGATTCATGTGATTCGTATAAAACAGAATAAGACTAAGCTATGGTCGTCCTCGTACCAACTGCTCGTGACGCTGATGAGAGTCCTGTTTGGATTCGGATGGCTGATGGCAGGCCTGACCAAAATGTCGGGGAAAGCCGGAGAAGCGTCCTGGTACCAGTATCCGGGGCAGTTCCTGACTGACTACTTCAACGCCGCTCTATTAAAGCCCAATGTTCCAGAGTTCTACAAAACCTTCATTGAGCACTTCTGCCTGAACGAAGTATTGCCCTTCAACTACATCATTCCCGCTGTCCAAGTCATTCTCGGCGTCTTTCTCATCCTTGGCGTCTGGATTCTGCCATCCGTCCTCATCTGCATGTTCATGCATATCAACTTCATTTTGTCCGGCAATATGAACATCATTAGCTTGACGCTTTATACAAGCGCTTTTGGCATTATGATGAACCTGGAGAAAGCCCATGTGCTCACCCTGCATCGTCTGCTGAAAAGCAAAAGAAGCGGCAAGCAACCGGCCGCTCCCGCCTTGTCCGAAGTGTCCGAAGAGGCGCTGCAGCCTGTCGGCGTCAGTCTTCCTTAATCGCCGAAGTCCAGCCCCAGAAGAATGCGTCGCGGTCCCATGCCGCTTTGCCGCCATGCAGCTTCTTGAACGTCTTCTTGATCTCCTTATCGATCGACGCATGACCATTCTCATTCACATAAATATAGGCCTCTCCGTAATGCGCCCGAATATGCTCAACAGCCGCAGCCTGATAAAGCACACCCGTATTTTTCATCTCGCTGAACATCCATCTTGCTATTTCATCCGGTGTTGCGCTCATGTCCGACCTCCCGATCGCTGTCATCTTCTTGTCATGATCCGCTTAATGGGACCTATTTCCGTTCATTGTACCATAGAAAAAGGCCAAGCCCAGAGCAATCGGACTTGGCCCTTCTATTAAATCTCTTCAGCTCGATCATCGGGCGCGCAATCGTCTAGACTTACAAGCTCCAGTACCGGTAGCCTTGCGACTCGAATTCCTCTCTATTGTATATCCCCTTCACATCGCAAAGCAGCTTCTTCTGGCTGTCCCCGAACAGCTTGTCGAAGTCCATAACGTCCATATCGGCGATCATCTGGTGCGGCGTTGCCACAAGCACGGCATTCAGATGATGAAGAGCGGATAGATCGGACAGCTCTACGCCGTATTGCTCATACGCCAGCCGGCTGTCCACAAGCGGATCGACAATAATGGGATAAATCCCGTATTGCTGCAGCTCATCCACAATATCAGACACCTGCGTATGGCGAATGTCGGGGTTATTCACAAGCGTGGCAAATCCGATAATGCCTACTCTCGCAAAACGGATATCCATTCGGAGTCCCGTCAGCTGCTTAATGAATTGCTGGGCAATATATCTGCCCATGCCATCGTTAATATGCCTGCCAGCCCGCAGAAGAGGAAAGGCATAGCCGGCCGCCTCGGCGTGCCGCAGCAGATCGGCATCGGCGGCTTCGCTCTGTACGCCAGACAATCCGGGACGGATGGGAAGCTCCTCCTCATATACGCCAGCCGCCTCCAGGGCCGCGTTCGTATCGATTCCCAGCCGATGGCACAGCATAGACAGCTCGTTCATAAAGGCCAAGTGAAGATCACTTCGAGCTTTCCCGATGGCTTGCGCCAGTTCGGCCGCTTTCATGCTGCCTGCGCGGAATACGCCTCCATCTGCAATGATGCTGTATACGCTAGCCACGATATCCAGCGTCTCGTCATCCATGCCGGAGACAACCTTCTTCGCAGCCCTGCGGGCCGTCTCTGTGTATTCGTCCCCTCTGCCGCTTCCCGGCGAGCATCCCACCTTGAATTCCTCGCCGGACAACAGGCCGGACACTTCCTCCAGCACGGGGATGCAAGCCTCCTCGATCATGCCCGGATAGAGGGTGGTTTCATAGACGACGATTGCTCCGACCTTCAATCGTCTGGCAACGGTCTGGGTGGCTTCGAGGACAGAAGACAGATCAGGAGCAAGGCCGCGTACCGTTGATGTCGGAACCGTTATAATATAGAAATCCGCTTCCTCCAGCCGAGATTCATCCGAGGTGAATTCCGCCTGACTGTCCCGAATAGCCTGAAAACCTACATCGCCTGTTGTATCCATTCCCTGGCGATAGCGCTCAATTCGTTCGGCATTGGCATCATAACCGATGACCGGCACATGCTTCGAGAAGGCCAGCGCCATCGGCAAGCCGGTATGTCCGAGACCGATGATTGCAATCGCGGTTTCCCGATTGACTAATCGCGTAAACATCATCCGCTTCATCCTCATTTCCCCATTCATCCTAGATCTATGTCTTGTCAACCGTCCGCCCCGCGTTATTCAGCCAATCCTCCATCGCGGATGCTTGCATCGGCTTGCTGTAATAGTAGCCCTGCATCACATGGCAGCCTAATTCCCGGAGCAGTGCCATATGCTGCGGGTCCTCGATGCCTTCGGCCACAACCTCAACATTCAGGCTTTCCGCCATGAGTACGATCGCTTGAATCATCGTTTGCTTGACCGGCTTGTCGATATCGCTTGTGAACATACGATCCAGTTTCAGCGAATCGATCGGGATCCGGTCCAGTAAGCCTAGCGCGGAATAGCCGCTTCCGAAGTCATCCATCGCTATTCGGATCCCAAGCTCCCGGATTTCAGTCAATTGCTTCATTATATCGTTCACATCGTGCAGAACGACAGATTCCGTAATCTCCAGCTCCAGCCGGTCCGGCGGCAGCCCCGTCTGTGTCAGCACGGCTCTGATCGTATCTAGCAGACTGTCATTACGGAACAGGCTGAGTGATACATTCACGGCTACCGGCTGGTCAATGCCCTTGTCCATCCATTCCTTGCACTGGGAGCATGCGGCCTCCAGCGTCCATTCCGTTAGCGGCATGATGAGTCCGTTCTCCTCGGCAACCGGGATGAACTCATCCGGATGAACGACGCCCAGCCTGCTGTGGTTCCACCGTATGAATGCTTCAAAGCCGGACAAGCTGTTCGTCTGTACGTTCCACTTCGGCTGATATACCAAAAAAAAATGCTTCTGCTCGAAGGCCCGGCGCAAGTCCTTCTCCAGCTCCAGCCGGCGAATCTGCGCATGACCAATCTGTTCGTTATAGAAGCAATATTGATTCTTCCCAAGCGCCTTCGCCCGGTACATGGCGGTATCAGCAGCCTTTAGCAGCGTAAGACGCTCCTGATCCCGAACGGGACCTACACTGATACCGATACTGCATGTCACATAGAGTTCATTTTGCTCAATGAGGAAAGGCTCTTTCATATGATGAAAGATGTCTTTGGCAAGCTGCTCTGCGCCTTCCTTGTCCCCAGCTTGCAGCACCACGAGAAATTCGTCTCCCCCGATTCTGAATACTTGCTGGCGAGGCCCGTCAATGAAAGCTTTGAGACGGGTACCAACCTCCTTCACGAGCAGGTCGCCGATATGATGGCCTAATGTATCGTTAACAGCCTTGAAGTGGTCCAAGTCCAGAAACAAAACGCCTGCAGGGACATCCGCTTCATAGCTGTCGAAAAAACGCGTCATCGCATGACGGTTAGGCAAATCGGTAATGCTGTCCCGGTAAGCCAGCTTCTCCAATTCCTGCCGAAACGCGGCGTTTGTCCTCTTTTGCAAGATAATGTAGATTAATGCACCTAGTAATAAAAGATAAAGAACAACAATAGTGACCAGTCCTTGTATGTAAATGATGAGTTGGATAGTGCTGGCTCTAGCATATCAAACTGTTCTAAACAATTTCTAAACAAGGCGTTTCCTATGATAAAATGAAAGTATGCCTAATGACCGGAAATAGTCGAAGGTTAGGAGCAGTTGAAAAGGAGATCGGCAATTCATGTCGAAAAGACTGTTATGAACACAAAAAAGCTGATCTTACTCACATTCCTATTCATTATTGCGCTTACCTCCATACGCATGATGTGGTATAGCACAGAGCTCTTCCAGCATCAACCAAAAGCGGAGAAAGGCCAGCTCGACTTGCGCAACTGGCAGCCTTCCTCCAAGCGGGTTATCGCCCTGAACGGCGAATGGGAGTTCTATCCGATGGAGCTCCGGGATTCTGGTCTTTCTGAATCAGCTTCAGCTTCCTTCATTCATGTCCCTGGGAGCTGGGCGAGTTCATTCTCTGCTGACTACAACTCATCCTATCGCTACGGAACCTACCGACTGCGCATATGGCTGCCTGCAGGCGAACCTCAGGCCTATAGCATTCGCACGGGCAACCTGAGGTTCGCTTCGGCCATTTATGCCAATGGAACATTGCTTGAGCAATTCGGCCATCCTTCCGAGTCGGAAGCACAATTCAGAGGCTTGAATCGACCCGCCACCATCGAGCTCCCAGCCGGCGCCGACTCTATCGATTTATGGATCCAGATGTCCAGCCTTATTCCAAAAGGCGGCATTACAACTGCCATGTGGTTCGGGACGGAAGAGGCCGTTCAGCACAAAAGCATCATGTCCCCAGCCATGCAGCTTATCCTATGTGTCGTTATTCTGCTTCATGGTCTGTATGCTATTATTTTATTTTTTCTCGGCCCGTCCCATAAAACGCTCATTTATTTTTCCCTGCTAGTCCTAACGGCAGTTCTCAGCGTACTCGCGGATGATGACAGGCTATTGTTCCACTGGCTCAATTTGCCCTTTGAATGGGAGATCAAGCTTCTCTTTTTCGCTTATATGGGCATTGCAGCTGTCGTGCCTCCGCTGATCAAGCGGCTGTTCCCTTTATACAACGGAGACCGTTCCTTAGTGTGGTTCCATATTTTATCTGCAGTACTCTTTCTGTTCGTTATATTCGGGCCTACCCAGATCGTACTGAGCTACTCCAGATATCTGACTGCCTTATTGCCGCTCTCCTTGCTTGTATCGTTTCGCACGCTCAAGAAGGCCATTAAGCACGATCCGGATACCTTTTTCCTTGTGTTTGCCACATCGGCTATATTCCTTAACGTCGTTTGGGGATCCATTTCCGGCAGGGGATTAGTTTCTCAGCCGATCTATTATCCGGTTGACTTGATTATTGCGTTTCTATGCTTTGCAGGCTTCTGGTTCAAACGCTTCGTCCGCGCCAGCGAGCAAAACCGCCAATTGGCAGCCAGGCTTCAACGCGACGACAAGCGCAAAGACCAATTTCTGGCTAACACCTCCCATGAGCTGCGGAATCCGCTTCACGGCATGATTCATATCGCCCAGTCGATACGGGAAGATCGGGACCACCCTCAAAGCGAGCGCAACGCCAAAAATCTGGAGCTGCTTGTCACGATCGGCAAGCGGATGTCTTACTTGCTGAATGATATGATGGATGCTACTCGTCTTAAGGAGGGTCAAATCGCGCTGCACACCACTCCCCTGGACGTGCACGCAGTGACAGCGGGCGTCCTGGAGATGGTCAGATTCATGACGGAGGGCAAGCCTATCCGTTTCAGAACGGTCTTCCCTGACTCGCTGCCACGTGCCATAGCCGATGAAAACCGGCTGGTTCAGGTGCTGCTCAACCTGCTGCACAACGCTGTAAAACATACCGACGAGGGTGAAATTGTCGTGAGCGCTTCCGCTCGGGATGGGATGGTATGCGTTCGGGTCTCCGATACGGGAATCGGCATTTCAGATGACGACCTGAAGCTCATCTTCCAGCCATACGAGCAAGGGCAAACCAGCCTGGATCGGGCCGCAGGCGGCTTCGGTCTCGGGCTGAGCATATCCAGACAGCTGGTTGAGCTTCACGGCGGCAGCATCGAAGCAAGCTCAATCCCCGGCCAAGGATCGACGTTCAGCTTCACCCTTCCGGCGGCTGGCATGGAGACAGGCCCTGTACACGAATGGCAGAGCCTTCTCTTGCCGGCAGAAGAATATAAGGAGGAACAAGAGACGTACCGGGTCAACGAGGCAGCAGCAGCCCGCTATACGGATAAATCTGACCGACCAGTTGTGCTGGCTGTCGATGACGACCCGCTCAATCTGACGATTATAGAGAACGTGCTGGGCAAGGAGCATTACCGCTTGGTAAAGGCATCCAGCGGATCCGAAGCTCTTCGACTGTTGGAGCAGTACCCTGCTGATCTGGTTATTGCGGACGTCATGATGCCCTATATGTCCGGATATGAGCTAGCCCGTAAAATAAGAGAGCGCTTCTCGATGGTCGAGCTGCCTGTTCTGCTGCTTACCGCAAGGAGCAGCCCGGACGATATCTATACCGGCTTTCATGCGGGAGCCAACGATTATGTGGCCAAGCCGGTGGACAGCCTGGAGCTGAGAAGCCGGGTTCGCGCGTTGACGGATATGAAGCTGACGATGGCGGAACGGCTGCGCCTCGAAGCAGCATGGCTGCAAGCGCAGATCAAGCCGCATTTTCTGTTCAATACGCTGAACTCAATCGCCGCGCTCGGCACCTTCCAACCGGACAAGATGCAGCAATTGCTAGATGTGTTCAGCCGATACCTGCGCATCAGCTACGACTTCCATAATTCTGACCGGCTCGTGCAGCTTGACCGCGAGCTGGAGCTGGTTCGGGCTTATCTGTATATCGAGCAGGAACGGTTCGGTGAGCGGCTGAATGTGGAATGGGATATCAGGGCAGACAGCGGAACAATGGTTCCGCCATTGTCCATCCAGCCGCTTGTGGAGAATGCCGTCAACCACGGCATCCTGAAGAAAGCCAAAGGCGGGACCATCGCCATACAGGCAGAAAAGCATTCTGGCGGAACACGAATCGCAATTCGCGACGATGGCGCGGGCATGAGCCCGACCACGGTCAAGCGGCTACTGGAGGACTCCGCTCCTGCAGGCGGCATCGGACTGCGCAATACAGACCGGCGGCTCAAGCAGTTGTACGGACGAGGCTTAACGATCACGAGCAAGCCAGGCGAAGGAGCCGAGGTCAGCTTCCATATTTCAGAAAACAGGGAATGAACGGATCATCCGCTCATTCCCTGTTTTGTTCCAGCCACTTGTTGTACCACTCCGCAATGTATGGGCTCGGCTGCTCATTCAGCTGCGCTTGCAAGGTATGTTCCAATACGCGGTATTGCCGATGGACCGCCGCATGATTGCGCTGCGCCGCAAAAAGCTTCATCAAGCCGAAATGAGCTTCTTCCGCGACAGGCTGGCGAAGTCCGATTTCCAAATAGCGAAGTATGGCTTGATCCGATTGGCCATTTGACTCATACCATTCAGCAATACGCAGGGACGCCCTGAGCCAAAGCTGGCGCAGCCGCTCTCGCTCCGCCTCCGCCCACCAGTAATCATATTCTTGCAAAAAGTCCCCGCTGTACAATTCCATGGCGGCCGTATACCTGTCAATCGTCTCCGCTTTAAGCGGCTGATCCAGCGAGACGGCGCTCTCCCATTCCTCTACGTCGAACCCCACATCGACAACATCCAGCCGGTAGCCGTCTGTCGCATTCATCAGTTCAAAGTGGCGGCCAAGGCCCGACAGACCCTTACGGACATGATATACCGTCGTATACAATTGCGCATATACCTTCTCCGAATCCTCCGCTTCCGGCCATAGCAGATCGATCAAGGTCGACTTGCGTACGAGTTCCTTGCGGTGAAGGAGCAAATACAGGAACAGCTCCTGGGCCTTAGCCGTTCGCCAATGCATCAGTTCATACGGGTGCGAGCCGCTCCCGATCTCCGCTTGCCGGAACAGCTTCATGCGGATACAGGACTCTTGCCGCCTCTCATCACCGGCGGACTCGCGCCGCTCCTTGAGCCTGTTAATCGTCTTGAGCAGCCGCTCCTTCAACACCGGCTTCACGATGTAGTCCAGCGCGTCAAGCTCGAAGGCCCTGACAGCGTAATCGTTATAGGCTGTAACAAATACAATGCTTAAGTACGGCTTTTTCTCCAGCAGTTGTTCCGCCAGCTCCAAACCGCTGATTTCGGGCAAATGAATATCCAAAAAAACGATGTCCACATCGCTTTGAATGATATGTTCTTTTCCCTTATGAGGATCGGTATGCTTGCCAATGATCTCAAGCTTCGGCAAATCGGCCAGTTGATAAGCCATATAATCTAGCGCAAGCCGCTCGTCATCGATTAGGATTACTCTCATACGCTACCGCCTTACTCTGGATTTGCTCCCATCTATTATAACTGTCTGTTGATTTCTAGTATTTATTTTAAGAAGATTATATCATCTATACTTCCATTTGATTAACTTGGTTCCACATCTCTCTTGAATGATCCTTCCAGACATGATAATTTAATGTTCGACAACTTCCGCAAAATCAATGCAGAAAAGGCGGTGACGATATGAGAGCCCTATTAGTAGACGATGAACGGCTCGCTCTCCAGCGAATGGAGTGGCTCATCAAGCAGCATGCCGGCGGCGAATTGGAGTGGTCAGGCGCTTTTCTTGATCCCTATGATGCACTGGAAGCCGCGCAAGCGGAGCAGCCGGATATCGCATTCCTGGATATTGAGCTTCCCGAGATGAACGGCTTCGAATTAGCGGAACGCCTGCTGCTCATTCGTCCTAAAATCCGCATCGTATTTGTAACAGCCTATCAGGATTACGCCATCAAGGCCTTTGATATTAACGCGCTCGACTATTTGCTGAAGCCGGTAGCTGCCGATCGGCTGTCAATTACCATGCAACGGGCACGGGAGGCGATGGTCCTATCCACGCAAGAGGTTGCTGTCCAAGAATCGATGACGCTATGCTGCTTTCCCTCTCTCTATTTCAGGGACGGATATGGACAAGCGCGCTCCTTCACCTGGAAGACGCTGAAGGCGGAGGAATTGTTCGCTTACCTGATTCACCGGCGCGGACTCACGGTCAACAAGCAGGAGTTGCTCGACTTGCTATGGCCGGATTACGATGCCAAGAAAGCTACAGCCCAGCTTCATACCGCAATCTATCAAATACGCAAGGTGATTGAATCGGCCAAACTGGATTTGGGGATCATCTACAAAGACGGGGGGTACCGACTGACAATGGGCTCGCTTGCGGTAGATATCGACCTCTGGGAATCCCATGTCCGCGAGCTACCACCACTATCGGCCGATACGCTGGAGCTTCACCTCCGTCTATACACGGAACAAAGCGCCGACTATTTGGCCGATCACCGCTACAGTTGGGCCGAATGGGAACGAGACCGCATTCGGCTCGTATGGCTGAGGCAAGCCAAGCCAATCGCGGTATGGTATTACCGCAACGGCCAATATGGCGATGCCGCCACGATCTACCAGCACATGCTGGATCGGGCTCCCGATATGGAAGACGGCTACTTCGGCCTAATGAAAACCAACGCAGCGCTCAACTATTCCAGCGAAGTCATGAAGCTGTATCATACCGTCGCAAGCAGGCTTCGAGAGGCGTTCAACGTTGCGCCTAGCCGGGAGCTGACGGAATGGTACGACGATTGGAAGCGGCATGCCATGACCGGCGATTGACCGCAGCTTGCTGCCAACCTTATAGACGTAACCGCCATGCTGATCCTTTCGCTCCTTGCCCCGGCCTTAACAGGCCCGGGGCTTTTTTTAGCTATCGGCTACATTCAGAAAATATTTAGTGGCATACGGTATATTGGTTGATGTTCTGACAACCTTCGACTCCCATCGTCAGACCATCCAGAAATGAGTGTCGAACAATAGAATCTTTTGGAGGTGCATCATACAGGCATGAGGTTAAGAAGCAAGGCATTAAAGTGTGTGGCCGCAGCAATCCTGCTGTTCCAGGTCATACTACCTACTTCCTTCGCCGACAACGAACCGATCGTTGTGGACCCCGTAGAGGAAACCGCAGAGACGGTGGATCCGGCAGAGGAAGCAACCCCTGGAGAGGAGGTTCCTGAAGAAGGCGCTGAAACGATAGCAGCGGCGCCAACCGCCAGCGTTATTACGGACAACCTGATTACCGCGATCGAGATGAAGGACGAGGATGGAAACCGGATCCAGGACATCAGACCGGATCAGGGCTCGCGGGTGGAGCTCCAATTTCTCTGGACGCTGCCAGCCGATCACGGCTACGGTGCTGGATCAACCTATACCTTCCAACTGCCGGACAAATTCAGAGCCGACCGGCTGCTGGAAGGAGAGCTGGATGGCGAAATCGGTACGTACGTAATCACGCCGGACGGCCAGGTGACGTTTACGTTCAATCAGGAGATTGAAGACAACCTGGAGCTTAACGGCGACTTCCACGTATGGAGGCAATTCGACGCCGGCAAGTTCTCGGGCGGAACGAAGCAGGATATCGTCTATGACTTTGCGGGCATCACGATCCCTGTCCATTTCAAGAGCAGCGGCGGCAAAGAGCTCGACAAGACGGGTACAGCCAATAAAGGCATGAACCCGAGCCGAATCGACTGGACCGTAGAGTTCAACAAAGGCGAGAAGTCGATTCAGAACGCGATCTTCAAGGATAAGCTTCCGGCCGGACTTGCGCTGGATACAAGCTCGGTGAAGGTCTACCTGCTTGAAGTTCAGCTTAACGGATCTACCAGCAAGGGAGAGCAGCTTGCTGATCCAGCCGACTATCAGCTCAGGCAAGTTGCAGACGGCTTCGAGTTGGAATTGGGCGATATTGAAGACGCTTATCGCGTCGAATATGCGACCAATATCACAGGAACCGTCGATGCCACCTATCGCAACGAAGCGACAGTGAGAGGCACGAACCTGTCCACGCCGCAGACCGGCAATGACAGCATACAAGCCCGCTACAGCAAGCCTATCGAGAAGCTGGCGAATTACGACCGGTTTACACAGTCGGTCAAGTGGACGATCCGATACAACTACAATGAACAATCCATTGAGCCGGCAGATGCCTGGGTCAAGGATACGTTCGATACGGCCAAACATGCGCTGGATACGGGATCGTTCACTGTGTATAAGATGACCATCGCCGATAACGGCAGCGCGTCTCGTACAGGCGCTGCGCTTGAATACGGCACCGACTATACGGTAGCCCCGGATAGCGACGGATTCACCTTGAACTTTACGAAAAAGATTGATTCGGCCTATGAAATCAGCTACACGACCAAATCAATCAACCGGATCTACGATGATAAGCAATCGATGACTAATGAGGTTGAGATGATCGGCAGCAAAACGGCTTCTGAATCTGTGTCGTTCAGACAGGTGATCTTCTCCAAAGGCTCTGGAGCTGTCAACTACAAGAATAAAACGATCGAATGGCAGCTCACGCTGAACGAAGATTTGAAGACGATGGATGCTGTAGTTATCAAGGACCAGTTCACCAACCAAGGGATGACGTTCCTCCCAAGCAGCATAGCCATCAGCGGATTGACGAAAGAAACGGATTATACCGTCACTCCGGATGCATCAAATGAAAGCATCGTTATTGATTTTAAGAAGACGATAACGGGCAAGCATGTCATTACGTACAAGACGGCGTTCGATCCGACGTTCTATACACCGGCCCAAATCAAGAGCGCCAGATACCAAAACAATGCTTCGCTCGAGTGGGAGGAGTCCGGCGTCAAGCAAACCGCTATTGCAAAGAGCGCCAGCGTCAACCCGGACAACTATACGAAAAACAACGGCAGCAAGACGGGCGAATATGATGCCCGTACGAAGGAGATTACATGGACGATCGATATGAACTACAACCTTCATTCGATCAGCCAGCCGGTTGTCCGAGACTTCTACACAGGGGAGCAGACACTGGATGTAGGCTCCATTACCGTGCAGCAACTTACCTTGAATGGCGGGAACAATAGTGTAACACCGGGCAGCGCTTTGACAGCTGGAACGGATTATACGGTTACGCCTCAGAAGTCTGACGGCAAGGACGGATTCGAGCTGACATTCGCTCAGCCAATCGACTCCGCTTACCGCATTACGTACAAGACAAGCCTGATGAACCATCCGGTCACGTCCCAATACGTCAATGAAGCGGTTGTGTTCGATGCAGCTGTACCTTCTGTGATGTTATTCAGCCAGTCGGATACAGTCAATCCTCTGCACGGCGATGAATACGTCATGAAGCTTGGCAGCCAAGGCACAGGCGCGGATCAGGATTTCGCCTTCTGGACAATCTGGATTGACCGCAGCCAATCCCATATGGAAGCCGGATCGGTATTGAAGGATACACTGTCGTCGAATCAGGTGCTAGTCACCGATTCCTTCAAGCTGTATACGACGATCGCCGACAAGCAAGGCAACCTGACAAAGGGTGCTCCTGTTCCTGAGGCGGCATATGAGCTTCAAGTAGCAGGCAACACGTTCAGCTTGACCTTTAAGCAATCGTTCGATGCTGCATACGTGCTGGAGTATAAGTCCTTCATTAACGCAGGCGATGGAGAAACGATCGGCAATGACGCTTCCTTCGCCGGACAATCATCCGGATCGATCAACGAAAAGGAATCCAGCTCGTTCCAAGCCAGCTTCTCCGGAGCAGGCGGCGGCGCTTCCGGTTCTAAGGGCAGCTTCAAAATCGTGAAGGTCGATGCAGCCGATTCCATCACTCCGCTTGCCGGAGCAAAGTTCGGACTGTATGATGCCAGCGGAACCAATCTTCTGAAGGAATTGGTGACGGACAGCAAGGGTATTGCCCTATTTGAGAACTACAAATATAGAGATTATGTGTTGAAAGAACTGGCCGCCCCATCGGGGTACCTGATTTCAACCGAGTATAAAGACGGACAGAAAGTGACGCTGGATACCGCGGTCAAGGAAGTTAAGGTCGCCAACCAGAAGGGCATCTGGGATCTGGAATTGCTAAAGGTAGACCGAGACAATCCATCCAAGACACTCAGCAATGCGACATTCGCCCTTCAATTCTTGAATGGCGCAACGTTCGAGGATGTGGACGGCATGGATGAGCTGAGAACGAATAGTCAAGGCATCATCTCCTTGACCGACTTGCCTCTTGGCGACTATCAATTGATCGAGACGAAGGCGCCGCGCGGGTACAAGCTGGACAAGACGCCGGTTCCATTCACGATTTTTGCGGAACAGGCAGCCGCTGTGAAGGTAACGGCAACGAATGAGGCCAACCGTGGCGATGTCGTGCTGACCAAGGTAGACGCGTATGACAACGCACCGCTCGCGGGCGCGATATTCGATCTGGTGGCAGCAGACGACACACCGGTGAAATCAGGGCTCGTCACCGATGCCGACGGCAAGATTGAAGTAGAGGATTTGCCAGCAGGCACCTACCGCTTCATTGAAACTGCGGCGCCAGCAGGCTATTATCTTCTGAATGACCCGCTTGAATTCGAGCTTGTGGACGAGGATTTGCTTGAATTCACAATCGCAAACAATGCGTACAGAGGCGACCTGAAAGTCGTGAAGGTTGACTCAGACGACTCCACCAAGCTGCTCGAGGGAGCGCAATTCGGATTATACGATGCCAGCGGAACCACTCTCTTGAAGGAGTTGGTAACCGGCAAGGATGGCACAGCCGTATTCAAGAACTACAAATATGGGGACTACGTACTGAAGGAGCTCGTTGCACCATCGGGGTACCTGATTCCAACCGAGTATATGGACGGACAGATCGTGACGCTGGGTGCTGCGGCGAAGGAAATTAAAATCGCCAACCAGAAGGGCGTCTGGGATCTGGAATTGCTTAAGGTAGACCGAGACAATCCATCCAAGACACTCAGCAACGCGACATTCGCCCTTCAATTCAAGAATGGCGCAACATTCGAGAATGTCGACGGCATGGGCGAGCTGACAACCAACAGCCAAGGCAAAATCTATCTCGCTGACTTGCCGCCTGGCGATTACCAATTGATCGAGACCAAGGCACCTAGGGGCTATCAGTTGGACAAGACGCCGATTCCATTCACGATCCATGCTTATCAAGCAACCGCTACGCAAGTAACGGCAACGAATGAAATCAACCGCGGCGACGTTGTGCTGACGAAGATCGACGAACTTGACAAGGTTTCGCTACCGGGCGCCACATTCGATCTGGAAACAGCAGCCGGAGCAAAGGTGGAAACAGCATTGATCACCGATGCGGAAGGGAAGATCAAAGTAACCAATCTCCCTGCAGGATCCTACCGCTTCGTTGAGACCGCTGCGCCAGCAGGCTATCATCTTCAGACTAAACCGTTTGAATTCGAGCTTGTGGACGAAGAGCTGCTTGAATTCACATTCGCAAACGCTGCGTTCAGAGGCGACCTGAAAGTCGTGAAGGTTGACTCAGACGACTCCAGCAAATTGCTGGATGGAGCAAAATTCGGTTTATATGATGCCAGCGGAACCACTCTCCTGGAGGAACTGACAACCGGCATCGATGGTATAGCCACATTCGAGAACTACAAATATGGCGATTACATGCTGAAAGAGCTCGTCGCACCATCGGGGTATCTGATTCCAACCGAGTATATGGATGGACAGAAAGTAACGCTGGGTGCCGGAGTGAAGGAGATTAAAATCGCCAACCAGAAGGGCGTCTGGGATCTGGAATTGCTTAAGGTAGACAAGGACAATCCATCCAAGACACTCAGCAACGCGACATTCGCCCTTCAATTCAAGAATGGCGCAACATTCGAGAATGTCGACGGCATGGGCGAGCTGATCACAGACAGCAAAGGCAAGATCTATCTCGCTGACTTGCCGCCTGGCGATTACCAATTGATTGAGACCAAGGCACCTAGGGGCTACCAGTTGGACAAGACGCCGATTCCATTCACGATCCATGCTTATCAAGCATCCGCTACGCAAGTAACGGCAACGAATGAAATCAACCGCGGCGACGTTGTTCTGACGAAGATCGACGTATATGACAAAGCTCTGCTACCGGGCGCCACATTCGATCTGGAAACAGCAGCCGGAGCAAAGGTAGAAACAGGGTTAATCACCGATGCGAAAGGGAAGATCAAAGTAACCAATCTCCCTGCAGGATCCTACCGCTTCGTTGAGACCGCTGCGCCAGCAGGCTATCATCTTCAGACTAAACCGTTTGAATTCGAGCTTGTGGACGAAGAGCTGCTTGAATTCACATTCGCAAACGCTGCGTTCAGAGGCGACCTGAAAGTCGTGAAGGTTGACTCAGACGACTCCAGCAAATTGCTGGATGGAGCAAAATTCGGTTTATATGATGCCAGCGGAACCACTCTCCTGGAGGAACTGACAACCGGCATCGATGGTATAGCCACATTCGAGAACTACAAATATGGCGATTACATGCTGAAAGAGCTCGTCGCACCATCGGGGTATCTGATTCCAACCGAGTATATGGATGGACAGAAAGTAACGCTGGGTGCCGGAGTGAAGGAGATTAAAATCGCCAACCAGAAAGGCGTCTGGGATCTGGAATTGCTTAAGGTAGACAAGGAAAATCCATCCAAGACACTTAGCAACGCGACATTCGCCCTTCAATTCAAGAATGGCGCAACATTCGAGAATGTCGACGGCATGGGCGAGCTGACAACCGACAGCAAAGGCAAGATCTATCTCGCTGGCTTGCCGCATGGCGATTACCAGTTGATCGAGACGAAGGCGCCGCGCGGGTACAAGCTGGACAAAACGCCGATTCCATTCACGATCTATGCTTACCAGGCAACTGCTACGCAAGTAACGGCAACGAATGAAATCAACCGCGGCGACGTTGTGCTGACCAAAGTAGACAGACATCATAACACGCCGCTTCCAGGCGCGACATTCGACCTGGTGACAGCAGCAGGCGCACCGGTGAAGACAGGGTTAATCACCGATGCCGACGGTAAGATCAAGGTGGAGAATTTGGCAGCAGGCGTCTACCGCTTCATCGAGACAGCTGCACCAGCAGGCTATGACCTGAGAATTGATTCGCTAGAGTTCGAGCTGGTGGATGAGCAGCTATTGGAATTCAAATTCGCCAACTCTAAGACCAATGGCTCGGTCAAAGTAGTCGCGATCGCAGGCTGCAGACCGGATCGTCCGTTGAAGGATGCGGAGTTCGTTGTACTTGACGAGAACAAGCAACCGATTAAGGACAACAACGGCAAGGAAATCATCGCTATCACCGGCGATGACGGAACGGTCAGAGTGACCGAGCTGCTTCCAGGCAACTACTTTATCAAGCAAATTAAAGCGCCGCGCGGCTACGCTTTGATCGAAGATATACTTTCGTTCGAAGTTGTTGGCGGCGAGGAAGCAGAAGTGACAGCCTGTTACAATTATCTGTCGGTCAACATTCCTGACGAAGAATCGCCATCCGGCGGCGAGCCTGGAGACACTGATGAGCCTGGCTCCGGTGAACCGGGTAACTCCGGTGAAACAGGAAACTCTGGCGAAGAAGGCAACGGCTCTACGCCTGGGCCGGGACCTACAGATAATCCTGACCAGCCTGACGGCGATCCGACCGGCGAAACAGAGCCAGGCCATCAAGGCGAGTCGGACAATGGCAACGGACAAGTCGGCAATGAAGACGACGGCAATTCCGCAGGCGGCGGCAATGGTCAAGTTGCAGGCGAAAATGACGGAAACGAAGGCGTAAAAGGCGTTGAAGTCCTCCCGAAAACAGGCGAAGACAGCACGCTGCCATTCACGCTATCCGGCATGGCGCTTATTCTGCTTGGCGCTGCATTGCTGCTGTACCGCAAGAAACGCAACGTAAGCCAGTCCTAATTCAATAAAAGGATCAAGTAAAGACCTTGCAGCAAGTCTCCGGTTCTCCGGGACGCATATGCAAGGTCTTTTCCTTTTAACGCTGCAGTTTGTTTCTTGCGGCGGCGCATTACTTCAGCGTAATGTTCTTCTTCCACGTCAGCTCCTGCCCCTTTTCATTGGTGAAGGTGAAGATCACTTCTCCCTCCTCGCCTTTCATAGAATCCGGATAGATAAAGCCGGAAAATTGTCCGTTTCCGCTAATATAGAAGCCGTCTTCGCCATTTCCGCCATGCTCGGCTGCTTCCGCTACCGTATTTTTAATATGGCTCTTGTCCGATTTCCACTCCATCGCCTTCAGTTGAAAGCCTTCCGGCGCTTTGTTGATTGCAAAGTCAAACATATTCCCTTCAACCGGCTTGTCGGTCTGGTCAATGACAATCAAAATTTCCTGATCCGGCTGCGATGTAACGCCTCCAGACGCAGGACTCGAAGGGCTTGCGCCTTGGTTGTTCGTTGCGGCTCCGCAAGCGCTCAACGCCAGTGTCATCGCAGCTAGTGCAGCGACTAAATAAACAGCTGTTTTTTTATTCATGATTGTTCCCTCTGCTTTCTAATAATGTGAAATAAAATGCGACACCGCGGGATGTATTCCTTACGCCATACTCGCTTCCGTGCAGCTCCAAAATATGTTTCACAATGGCCAGTCCAAGACCCGTCCCGCCAGACCTGCGGTCCCGAGACCGCTCCACCCGGTAGAAGTGCTCCCAAATTCGGTCCAGATCTTCTTCGGCGATAGGCAATCCGGCATTCTCGATCGTTATGCGAAGCCGGCCGTCAAGCCGCCGCTCCACCATGATGTCAATCACGCTATTCGCCGTGGCATGGCGAACCGCATTACTTAATAAATTCAATACAACTTGCTCCAGCTTGGCCGTATCAGCTTGTACAAGCTGTTCACCCTGACCCTCAAGGTTCAGCTTATATGTCAGCCCCTTGCTCTCCATCTGGTGAGAGAAGGAATCAAGCGCATCCTTAATGATATCCCGAAGAGAGCAGCTTCTAACATTCAAGCGAACGGCCTTTAGCTCAAATTTGGACAATTCGAGCATGTCTCCTATGAGCGTATTCATGCGATCGGCTTCGCTTGCGATAAGGGCAAGGTAACGCTCGCGTTTTTCCTCCGCTATGCCGTCTTGCAGCCCTTCGGCAAAACCTTTCACATTGCTGAGCGGTGTCTTCAACTCATGGGATATATTCGCGATCAGCTCTTTGCGGAGCTGCTCGGTCCGCTCCTTCTCCTGCATATCCTTATACAGCTTGGCATTGGCAGCGGTCAGCTCCTTGAGAGCGGCATCCAGATTGGTGGACATCGCAATCATATCGCGCGACAGCTCCCCGAATTCATCCTTCGACCGGATATCAGGCTGCCCAGAGAAATCCAATCTTGCCAGCCTCTTCGCCGAACGGCTGAGCTGAATGAGCGGGCGTGAAACCATGCGGGAATAAACCAGCGACAGCAGGAGCACAAGCAGAATGATAATCGGCGCCACAAAGGCGGAATATTGCTTCAGAATGCCGACTGCTTCCCCGACCGGCTGTAGCGAGGTCATAACCATGACATAGCGTTCCCCTTGACTGCCCGGCAAGCTGTGCACTAGTATGACGTAGCGGATTCCGCTCCACTTATCCACCCATTCCGTCTTGAGTTTCCCCTTCGGTCTCAAGCCTGACAGGTACGATTCATTCATCCCGCTCCACTCTCTCAGCACATCATCGATCAAGGCATCCTGATAATAGGGATTGTACGATCGCTGCTCAGGCAACAGAAATTCGGCAATGGTCCCGCTGACTCTCACCAACCCCGTTTCGGGGGAGGCACCCTCCGGCAGAATGGTATAAGGCTGCATCACTGTATCCTGCTCATCCATGAAGATCCCATCAATGGTCAACCGATCTCCGGCCTGCAAACCCTGCGGAATACTCTCGCGAGTCATACCTCCCCTTGGAATGACAATGGTCATGATTTGCCCGTTATCGGTATGCATCTCCAGGAAATACGGATTCAGATTTAATCGCTCCAGCCGGCCGTTCAGAATCGAAAAGCTCGCATCCTGCTCGTTCATGAAGACGCCAAGCAATCTGGCCAATTCTTTGCCATTAGGCTGCTCCGTCGTGTACCGGTCCGCAAATTGCCCGATGCTTTGCTCCAGCTTGTGTATTTTGGTAAGCCGGTAATAACGCTCGAAAAACAGTCCTTCCGCCACCATGACGACCAAGAAGACGAATAAGACCAATAATGAAGTGACGACAAACAGCTTAAACGCGACGCTGCAGTTTCTCATCCTTCTGTCCCAAACTTATAGCCCGACCGGACAACTGTGCCAATATAGCGGCTTTCCTTGCCTAGCTTGGCTCTCAGCTTCTTGACATGGGTATCCACAGTTCGCAGGTCTCCCAAGTAGTCGTAGCCCCAGACCGCATTCAGAATATAATCACGGGATAGCACTTTTCCTGCATGCTTCATCAGAAATAGCAGCAGCTCATATTCCTTCGGAGCCAGGTTCACAAGCTCTCCCTCTACGGTTACCGTTTGTGACTTTCTGTTCACGGCTATCCCTCCGAAGATCAGCGTGTCGCCGTCTCGGCCGACCGTTCCCTCCGTCCGCTTCATCAATGCGGTGGCGCGTGCCACCAAGACGCGCGGGCTTAGCGGCTTCATGACGTATTCATCAGCGCCCAGCTCGAAGCCAAGCAATTGATCATCATCATCCGTTCTTGCCGTCATAATCATAATCGGCACATCGGACTGCTCGCGGATTCGCCTGCATACGCTCCAGCCGTCCATCTCTGGCATCATAATATCGAGTACAACCAGATCAACCCGGCTCGTCTCGAACAGCTCCATGGCTACCTTGCCGTTCTCCGCCTCCAGCACGTCCCACTGTTCTCTTTTGAAATAATCGGTCATAAATTCACGCATGAGCGCATCGTCTTCAACCAGCAATATCGTTCGATTCATGCCAAGACTCCATATCTAACCTTTTTCTATTTGTTTATCCTCATTGTTGCCTTATTGAAACCCTGATATAAACCTTACCTTGCTTCGGCATCCGGTGCTACGCCATGATCCTGCACCTCCGTTTCCCTAAGACGTACTATAACGAAGTTCTGTGTACAACGTGTGTCTTAGGCCGGCAAATAAAAAAGACTCTCGGATGAGAGTATAGTAGCAACGGCGGCTAGCAGCCGCCTGTTTATGAAAGGTTGAAGACCTCATATACATTTCACTCAACCGTAAATGGATAACTCCGGCGTGTAGTCCGTGAACCGGTACAGCTGTGCCGGACGCTGGGAATATTGGTTGGACATAAGCGGTTGTCCCTCCGCATCCCGGACCTCCTCAATAATCCCCTTTCGGCTTTGAGTCGACGTAATCTTGCGAATGAAGTTGCGTTCCTGAAACGATGGCATGACGGTCTGTATGACCTGATACAGCTCGCTCATCGTGAAGCGCTCCGGAAGAAATTCCTTGGCAATGGTTGTCGTCATCATATGCAGCCGAATCTTGTCCAGCGCATCCGCGAGGATGGCGCGGTGATCAAAGGCAAGATCCATCACCAGAGCTTCTTCTACCGGAATCAACCGGACATCCGCCGCCTCGTCTGACGTTCTTCTGCTTGCGACATACGCCTCCTGCACCAGCGCAAAAAACGCGTGGGAGATCATCCAGCCGCGGGGGTCTCGTCCCGGTGAGCTGTATACGTTGAAGTATTCCAGATGAACGCCGGATACGCCTGTCTCCTCCATAAGCTCCCGCTCAGCGCATTGCACCACCGTCTCCGTCTCCTTCGTGAAGCCGCCCGGCAATGCCCACTGGCCTTCGAACGGCCATTTCTTCCGCTTGATCAGCATCACTTCCAGCGCGCGAATCGGCAGGGACTTCTTGGCCCCTGCCTTCTCGGTCGACGTAATGGTAAAGACGACAATATCAGTCGGCGCTCCATCCGGTGTGCGGTATTCTTTGGTCGAATACGGAATAGTATGTTTGTTCATCATTCAGTCTCCTGCTATAGATAAGGTTGGGATTACAAATTCGCCAGCAATCGGGCACGTATATCGGCTAACGTATGCGTACGAACCAGCTTCCCGTCTACAAATACATCCTCCAGCAAATCCGTTCCTTCAAACTGATTATACTGCTCCATGCTAAGGTTATCGATGAAGGTCATTATTCCGTCCTGCTCGATGACCCGGACCAAGCCCGTTTGCGATTTCTTCATCTTGTTCGTGTCGGTTGCCGGGTCCTTGTAAATTTTGCGTTCTTCGCCGTCCACCACCGTAAACGTCGACTTTAGCGCAAATCCGAACGTATCTCGCGTATTATATTGGTACGTAAACGAACCGATGCCGTACACCATGTTCGTCGAAGCAAAGCCTTTCTCGGCCAGCTTCTCGCAAATCTCCCGGCAGCGGTCCAGCGTGATCGCATCGCCATAGATCGCTCCGATGTGGCTATCCAGCTGCTTGTAGCCGCGCTCGGTAATCGTTCCGCCAAAGATGTCCCACAGAATCTCAATGACCCCTTTGCGCGCAAACGGATGCTCCGAGTCAGGATCGCCGCACAGAATGAGGACGGGATCACCGCTGTCAGGCCGGATGACAACCCTGCCATCCCGACTCAGGATATCTTCCTTAAGCCCGCGAATGACGACATCCAGCACGCTCCACAAATCCCATGTATCCGATACGATCGATACGAATCCGCTTGGATACACTTCCTTGATCAAGTATCGGTACGAGGCCATCTCATCGCGGCCATGCGCGCACATGACGCTATGCTCGGTAGCCGGAATCGACGTGCCGATCAGCTCTGTCTCCATATTAGCATGATAATGGTCCTCAAGATACAGAATGGCCGGGATCGTATCCGTGCCGGTGAACGACAAGAGATGTCCGGCGCCGCTGCCCTTCGCTGCTTCCAGCGAGCCCATGCCGCGCATCGAGAAGTCATGTCCCTGGAACGGAACGCCTGCTGTATCTCCATTCGTGCGAAGCGCATAGTCCTGGAGAATTTGGCGGTATTCGAATGCAAGTGTAGCGCTGTTCGTCGGCAGCCAAAGCTGGCACGACATTAAGGTTTCCAGATAGTTCGTCAGCCAGAAGAACTCCGGCTTCGTATTCTCGATTGTCAGCATCGGCACTTTGATCGGCACCAGGCTGCCTTCCTTGACCGCTTTGATGCGAATCGGCAAGTAACCCAGTTCATGAAGCTGAGCAATATGAGCGGCATCAGGATCGGCAGCACCTAGCGTAAACTGAATGATCCGCTTATATTCGCGCACCACTTCATCTTGGGTCCGGTTGAAAAAATGATGATTAAAGTACTCGATCAGATAATCTTTGATAAAGGCTTGGAACCCGAAGGCTACGACATGATCAATACCGGCCAAGCGGCTCGTTCTCGCCGTCCAAGTCGAATATACGAGCTCCGTGTCTTTTGGATATTGGTTTTTATGGCTTACTTTATAGAAATCACAAAGCAGCGTGGCTGGGTATACGTAAGTGTTGCTCATTTGTACATACCTCCGATTGGGAACATTTTGATTAGGTCCGTGCCGGTCTGGCTAAGAATGGTGTCTGTCGTATACACCCGGTCGATTAAGCCGGATGCGGGAAGCTTACCCTTGTAGATCGAATCCTCGCAATGACTGACTAATAGATATACTTCCGAAGCGCCGAGCTCGCGCAGCCGTTCTGCGCTTAGCAGAAACGTACCGCCGTAAGAGCATAAATCATCTACAATAATGGCTTTGAACCCTGTCTCCCCGACTGTTCCGACAACATCCAGATGCTCGATCTGCCCCGTCTCGAAATTTCTCTTCTTAAATCCTACCAGCTGTCTGTAGCCGCCCAGCTTGCCGTACCGCTTCTGCGCTCCCGCATCCGGGAAAAACAGATAGTCCCTGCCCGTCTGGAAACCCGTCTCCTCCATCACTTGCTGGAGCAAATCACCTGTAGGATAGATAGCTTCACTGCGATGAATGAGCGCCGTGGAGACATCCGAATGCGGCTCGATAATGGTGACACGCTCAAAGTTCATGGCATTAATCATATGAGCTGTATATTTCAAGGTGAAAACGGAGCTTCCTTCGACCCGGTCCATTCGGCTGTAAGGCATATAGCTGATTATGAGCGATGCCTTGTAACGATGATCATCGAGAAAGCTCTTCACGAACAGCAGCTTCAGCAAATCGCCGTCGGTCTCGTATTTGAAGCTGATCCGATTCTCAGACTCTGCAAGCTTCAATATATGCTCCCCGTCCACCCGGGTTTCACCGTTCGGGTAAGTCATGAACGTCAGCTGCTCTCCATTTAATGCGATCATGTTGATCACGCTCCTGCCGTTGGTTTGATCTTAATTAATAACTTCATCTTGATATTATCATAATGACATTATTAAAGGTTGTCAATAGGTTTTTTTCAAGGTAATGCCCAAGATTCGTTCAACTTACATGGCTGGAATACAAACTGCGCAAGACCTATCCTTCCGATCGCTGTTGTATCCAGATTCCTTGAATATCATCAAAGGGGGGAATCCGGATACAAATGCGAACGCTGACGCTTCTCCAGGATAGGTCTTGCTCCGTTTGTTTCTACCACGTACATTTAAAACCCATATACCTCTTTGGACAATCACAACTTTGTCTCCACTGTCATGTTGAAGGGATTCCTTAATCAACTAGTACCTACATGCGCAAGACTATCCCGCCTTATCAGCGAGCCTGCTCGCCCACCAGCTTCCAGTCAGAGGCTGTATAATGGCCCATATGCCATAAGGAGACACCCTTCAGCCCATAGAATTTGGCCAGCCATACTTTTTTGGCAATGCTTTGTGTGTTTTCATAATAGATTAAATGAGTGCCTCGCTCATCTGCAAAGGTAATCTGGTTCAATAAATGCGGCATCATCCATTCGCTCTTCACACCAGGCATCGCCAGACGCTTTTCTACGTCTTCAATGGACGGTTTTAATACGTTGGAAGTTACGCCGTCCGCTGTCATCCACTGATTGGCCTGCTTCGAAATCCCCATGACCAGCTTCTCCTTCGGGATCGATTGCAGCGCGGTCTGAACTGTATCATTCACAAGCTGCAGCGGTGCTGAAGGAAGCTTGCTCTCGCTATGCGTGAAATCATAAGCCATTAGAATGACCGTATCCGCCAGCTTGCCGATCGCAGCCAGATCATAGCCCATGTAGTAATGGGTCGGCGGAACCGCAACGGACAATGTGTACGACGATCCCATCTGCTCCTTCACTTCTTGCAGAAATGCAACAAAATCTGCAGCGCTGCCCGCTTCCTTCAGCCCCTCAAAATCAATGCTCACTCCGGTGAACGAGTTGGTTGGATTGTTAAGCGTAGTCAGCAGAGATTCAATAAAAGCGGTCTGCGCAGGCTTGTCCTTCAGAAATTCCTTCAAATTCGCATGATTGTAAAACACCATCAGTTCCTTGCCAAGCCCCGCCTGATCGGCCTTGTCCAGTACTTCCTCATACCCTTTCGGTATGCGGTACTCCGTCGTTCCGGTATTCAGCCTGGCAGCTCCCGAACCGCTATACTCCAGATTCGACCAGCCGAGAATAACATCCCCAAGCTTATCCATATGCTGAATCGCCGGATAGGATAGAAGTGCATAATAGCCTGTAAAATCGATCTTTTGCTCCGATACACGCTTGTCGATCAAGCGATAAATCACCGCCGCAGCTTGCTTGCGGATCAGCGGCTCCCCAGGCTTAAAGCCCGCAGCGTCACCCTCCATAATGCCGCGATGAGCCGCATAATAGACATAAGGCCGCATGGTCTCGCTTATAGCTTCCCGATCCTTAAAGCTGCGAGCGTCCCGCTCCTTCTTCCAATCCGTAGATAACCACTTCTCGCGCGTCTCCGGCTTCTCGGCATCCAGCAGCGACTGGCCAACCAGCATCGCCACTTCTTGTCTGGTAATCGTCTGTGCCGGAAGAAATGCTCCCTTCTCGTCCAGCAGACCGCCAAGCCACTCACGCTCAAGCGCTGCCGAAATGTATGAGGCGGACCAGCGATCCTTCGCTACATCCTTCGGCAGCTTGCCTGCAGGAGCATCCGTCTCCAACTGACTGGCCATCACCAGCAGCTTTACAAATGCTTCCCTTGAAAGATCCACATTCGGACGGTAGGTCCGATCCTCGTAGCCATTAATAATACCCAACGCCGACAGGGTGTAGATCGGCTCTCTGGCGTAATCATTTTCCTCATCCTTAAACGGCAGAAGCTGAACATTGTACGCGAGTACGCTATTAGCCCATAACAGTACAAGCGCCATGGTCCATAACGCTGTTTTTTTGAACATGTAATCCCGTTCCTCCCTATCATTCTAAAATCTATCGAGCCTATTCACTGTCATGTAATAGACGCAAGTCCATTCTAAGTAGTTACAGGATTGGACAAATTAATAGAGTACGGGACATTGACACCCCAATACTCCGGTGTATATTACCTGAAAGCACAACATATCTAAATAAAATAGGGCGCGACACTGCGAAGTGTTGCGCCCTTTGTTTGCTTTGACACGCATTTAATGAAGCTTAAGGATCCTGATATTAAAGAGCTGCTGCGGCGCGAGGAAATTAAACTGATCTCATGGAGGAACATTCGGGATTGGCAAAGGAAATTGGACAAGCCCCTATAAGGAGCTCTATTCGCTTGTATAAAACTCAAACTCCTTCAAGACTGCATGACTGGCTATCATCCTGCTTAAGTGCTCCAACACTTCAGGCTTGGCCAAAACATGACCGTTGCGATTCAATAGCATCCATCTAAGGATGCTCAGCGCTTCATAAAGATCAAGCTCCTGCTGCTGCATTTCATGCGCTACCTTGCTATAAGCCGAACGAAAATGATTGGCGTGCTGCTCTGTCAGATAGAGCCGAAGTAAAAAATAAGACCAGGCAAAGTCATATCTGGGATCTCCCAATTGTGCGTTTGTCCAGTCTATGACCGTGTAGCGCTCCCCGTCCTCCACTATATTTTCCGGATGAAAATCTCCATGAATAATTCGTTCTTGCTTGATTTGAACTTTTGGCAGGATAAATCGAAGCGCCGAAGCAATATCGGGTTGCGCATCCAAGCCTTGAAAGTGATAGCCGACAAAATCATATTGTGGCAGATTCAACCCTTCTATGTCGTTCGGATTAAGCTGATGCAGCTGTGCGAGAAGACTGGCAATCGCCTGCATCTTCTCTGGCTGCAACGGATCAACAGATATGCCATCATAAGCGGTGAGCAGCGCATGCGCCCCGCTCGGCATTCTGCCCCAACCCAGTGGCCGGGGCACAGATATTCCGCGCTCGAATAAAACGCTCAACAGCCGGTATTGAACCGACACATCAGGCCTGGAGTGCTTATTCCAAATTTTCAGGATATAGCTGCCGTACGCATTGGAATGAAGTCTTACGACTTCAGCTTCGAAGCCCTGTTTCATAGGAGATGTTGTAAGGGTGTCACTTTGCCCCAATAGGCTTTCCAGTTGCCTCGTCTTCTCTACCCAATCCACTGCCGCTAATGCAACACCCATGTGAAACCCTCCTAGTGACGATTTTAAACCGGCTGACGCCGCTCAGATTCGTGCCAATTTGTCTGGATTTCTCACGAAGTAAATATGCTGGATACGATCTTCCCGCATATCCAGCAGCACGACCGTCTCCACCCTATCGCCAGATCGAATGACCAGTCCGGCCTGCCCGTTTATTCGTTCCATCGCCAGCTGCGCGCGCCCTTCCTCCACCTGCATACTGCGGATAAGTCCAGCCAAAAACCGCATGACGCGCTCGCTTGATTCAATTGGATGTACAGCCGCCACCGCTTTCCCGCCCCCATCGGATATGAGGGTCACATCTTCAGCCAGCATAGCCGTCACCTTCTCCACATGATTCTGCTGAAGCGCCATGAGGAAGCGGGCGATCCACTCTTCACTCGCGCCTTCAACCGGAGCAAGCTCCTCTGCTGAAACTCCTGATACTCCCATCTTCGTCCTTGCACGGCTGAGCAGCTTGCGGCAATTCGCTTCGCTCATCTCGATCATCGACGCAATATCTGCATAGGAGAAGCCAAGCGCTTCCCTCAGCACGAACACCGCACGCTCGGAGGGAGACAGCCGCTCCAGCAGAACCAGCATCCCATACGACAGCAGCTCATGCTGAAGGATAGAGTCGTCGATTGACTCATAAGATGCGAGAACCGGCTCGGGAAGCCACGGCCCAAAATATTGTTCCCGCTTCTTCCGTGCTGACCTTAGCACATCCCGGCAGCGATTGGATGCCATCCGGCATAGATAGGCCTTAGGATTGTCTAGATCATCGAGCACTCCTGCAGCATACGCCTTCAGAAAAACATCCTGAACCACATCCTCTGCATCGGAGACGGAGCCTGTCATCTGATAAGCAAGTGCAAATAACAGTCTTCTATATTGCTCGTATAGCTTTTGCATGCCGTCACATCCATTCTATTATCCGTTCTGCCGCTGCTATAGCTATTGGAAGCTCGCCGAATCCCATGTAAACTTCCTTAGAGCCCAGCCCAGCTTGCCCGTAATCACAAAATCAATCCCCCACTTGCGCGTCCAAGCCATTCCTTGCTCCGGTCCAAGGCCAAAGCAGAAGGAATCCATATACGACTCATGCTCGGGAGCCCGGCGACCCTCCAAATCCGCGACAATAATTCGTCCAAGCCTTACAGCTTGTGCGATAGCTTCCTTGCAGGTTTTCCCGTCTGCCCGGCCGCTGGCCGCATCTGTGATGTGGGCGCAGTCGCCAATACTATATACCCCTGGCGCGCCATTCACCCGATAGCTTCGATCTACCATAACATATCCTTCCTCATTAACGGGAAGCCCCATTGCCTGGAGTGCCGGATTAGGAAGCAGGCCTAGTGTCCATATGCATAATCCTGCTCGAGCTGTATCACCGGTGGACAGTGTCAGTACGCCTTCCTTCTCTTGCAGCACCTTGCAGCCATGTACCGCGCTAACCCCGCTCGCCGACAAATGACGCTCCAGCTTCTGCCCTACCTTCTTCGGGCCTTCAGGAAATAGCCGGTCGATCGCATTGTAGAGATGAATGCGGACATCGTCTTCAAGAAGGCCTCTGTTGCGCGCTTCCGCTCGAGCATAATGAGCCAGCTCCGCCGCTGTCTCCATTCCGCTTATACCCGCTCCCGCTACGGCAATCGTCAATAGCCGCTGACGTTCTTGCGAATCAGACTCCCGGGCCGCCTTCTCCAGATTATGCTGCCAGGTCTCGCGAATGCGCCGGGCCGAATCCAGATCAGCCAGCGCGATCCCCCCTTGCTCGGAAGCAGGCTGCCGCACTACGCTACCCAATGCCGCCACAAGCATATCGTAGCTGATCGACTGAATGCCCCCTTGAAGGTCCTGTACCCACACCTCTCGCTTCTGCGAATCAATGCCTGTAACGGTTCCTTGAACAAATTTTACACCTTCGGGAAATAACTCCTTGAAAGGCACTTTAATGACTGATTCTGCTGTTGCAGCAGGCTTAAAAAGCAATACTTTGCGTATGTGCTCGCTCTGCTTGTCAATCAGAACAAGCCTTAGCGGTCCTTGGTCCCCGCCTGCCTTCCATACTTTCAAAATTGCTTTTACTGCATGAATGCCAGCATATCCTCCGCCAATGACGATACATGTTTTCCCGTTCATTGCAACCACTCCTTTTTATCGGCTGCATATGTAACGAGATACGATTCATTTTTGTGACAAAGGCGCCTTGAGGAATAGGATGACTCTTCTTAAATGTAAGGTTCGTAATCCAGTTCAAACGACGCTTTTGTCTCTTCGCGGGTTGGAATGTCTAGAAATTCAATGCTACCGATTTCCAAATGCAAGAAATCTTCGTTTAGTATGTATATACTTTTTTCTATTTCTCGTATATCCCATGCCGAAGAATGTTTTGAGAACATGGAGATATATACCGGCCTATGTCCATGTTCATTAACTGGTGCATCATGCTCAACTTGATTGGCGAGATCGCCCTTATCTCGAGGATATATAAAGGAATAGGCTACTTCGCTGCTACCTTGCAAAAATGTCTCTATCTCCTCAAAGAGTTCCCTATCCTCTTCCCGATCAAGCTCATGCTCCAACATATGCCTTAAACAGGGCTCCGTCGATATATCGAAATAACCCAGCATGAGGTTGCGTTCCTTGTCAGCATATAAAGAAATCTCATCATTACAGCTCTTTTCGCAAAAACCATAAACGCCATACCAGAATAGAAAATGACGCACGTTGACATATACGGTTTTCATCGTCATAACCCCCTCCATCTAGTGAAAAAGCGTTATAACTACCATACCATAAAGCCCGATTATCCCCCACATAATCCCTTATAATTAAAAACCAGCTAATGTTTGTCAAGCATTGGTGACTTGGTCTTACGAAGAAAAATTGATATAATCTCTTTACACGCCAAATAACCTCCGTTGGCGCGGAGGGTGTTGGTTAAATATGGTTTAAACGGTATAGGGTGTACCCTTCTTCAAGATGGCATAAATGTGATGCAGTAGCTTGTCGGCGCAAGCAATCACTGTCACCTTATAGGGCTTGCCCTCTTTTCTTTTTTTATCGTAATACGTCCGTAATTTTTCATTCGTACTTCCCCTAATTCCGCACTGTACAGCCAAATACAGCGCTCTGCGTAACCGCTTAGATCCACGCTTGGTTATACGGGTGCTCGTCGCCATAAACTGACCAGAGCTATGCACTGTTGGATCCAGTCCGGCGTAGGCGACAAGCTGCTTAGGTTCCCCGAACTGACTAACATCGCCGATCTCTGCGAACAATGCGACCGCTAGCCTATCTCCGATTCCGGGTATGGTTTTCAATAATTCTATTTCTGGGATTTCCATCGCTTCTTCTTGAATCTTCTTTTCTAATTGACTGAGTTGTTCCTGCTGAGCAAGCAGAACTTCAACTATGCATAATAATGCTGTCCTTTGAGAGGCGCTTGACTTGCTTAACGTCGGCATACTTTGAATGCGTTCCACTTTCGCCCGAATCCATGCTTTCCCGTGCGAAGAGCCGGCTGTTTCCCGAATCACTTCTTCGGTCACGCTGGTCTCACAAAGCAAAAGACGCAGTACTTGCAATGCTGTTTTGGAAAACATATCCCGAAACACGCCTTCGTATGCCGGACAAGCCTGATCCAACAGTGCCCTCGCATTTAACTTAGACTGTACAAATTGTGACGTCATAAATTCATGCTGCCGTGTGAGATGCTGGATCTCCGTTATTTTGTCCGCCCATCTGCGATGTGGTTGCACGTCGCCACGGCAATACATTTCAGCCAAGTGCCAGGCATCCGTTGCATCCGTCTTTACTTTGCGTAGTTGTGTGCTCTTCGAACGTTTGGATAGGAGCGGATTAACGATGAAATGCATGATGCCCATACGTTCCAAGTAGGCGACAATAATACGATGGTAGTGCCCCGTTGCTTCCAGAACAACAACAGGCCGTTCCCCTGTCAGTTCCTCTAGTCGGCGAATCACATCGCCAAGTCTCTCGAACTCGTCTTCGGTATGGCTGATCTGTTCAGGTTTTCCGTACACCTCATTGCGCTTCACAAACGCCTGAAATACACTCGCTCCTTTAGCTACATCGAGTCCGATTACTGCTTGCTTCCATGTCATCTCCTCCTGTTGCTCGTTTAGCCGGCAATCCCACGATGGTTCCAAACCCATAGCTTCGCTTGTGATACGAGGTCAAAAGCCTCAACCAGCTCAAACATGGTCATTGGGGATAGTGGGAGAACAGTTTTTTTGACGGGGTCAGAGCCCCTAAAAGCCCTGCGTTCTCCCGGCTACCGCCATCGTATACCGACCATAAAAAAAGGCCAACCAGTAATAACTGGCTAACCTGATAATACGAAAAGCCCTCTCCAATAAGAGAGGGCTGCACAAACGTGCTTAATCATGTTTATTCCGTTGATTCCGGATCATATTGGAGGAATACATCTCTGCCTTCCATATGTGAGAAGTATATTAATTGTCCATTCATCCAGAATCGGGTGTGCACGGATTCTATATTTGCACCTAGCACAACTTCGGAGAGCACCTGTTTCTTTTGACGCTTCAGATCATATACAACGATGTCTTCATTCCCATTAATCAACATCTCTACTGCCACATATCTCTGCTCCGAGTCCATGATCATGAGATGTGTCGTATCTGTCTCTCCGAGCGATGCAATCTCCGCAAACTTCTTGGTGTCTGACTCATATTTCAATAGATCCATTCGACTCTGTTGCTGCTTTTGCCGGTTAAGCGTAAAGTATACATCCCCTGTTGTTTCCTCATACACCAAGCTGTAAATATCCCCATTAGTCCAGTCCCCTTCAACTGGCAGGTCCTTCAGCGCAAATTTGAACTGAGAAGCGTCATTATCGGCTGTTAGAGCAACCTCCCCATTGGAGAAAGAGATAACTTGATTGTTTATTTCCTCCATAGCATCAATCAAATACCCCCTATCGCCTTTGGACAGCCAATAGCGAGTGGATTGAATCTCATAATAAGGGTCTGAGTAAGATAAATACGTATTGGCATCTACAAATGTTTTTCCGTTCTCTTGGCCACTGTTTAAAATCCTGTATCCAACCTGGCGAGGGCTTGTTCCTTTCAGATACCCCGGATCATAGCTAAAAAAGCTATGGGCAAAATCTTCATCCCGGTAAATTAGCGCTTGAATGGATCCGGCTACTACCTCTTCCGGACTAGCAATTTTGTCGGAAACCTCGAATTGCATCAGCTTTTTCCAGACTACATTAGTATGAAATACTTTGTAGGCAAATAATTGCCGGCTGTCACTGCTCCACACGGGTTCTTCAAAGGTATAGCGCGGCTGCTGCTTGCCTTTAATAAGCTGTCCGGTATTAGGGTCCCACGCATCAGCCAAGCTATTGCGAGTCACTTGCTTGCTCGTCTTGAAATCGGAATCCGCTACCCAGATGTCCTCAAGCGCAGGTTCTCCTTGGGTTTTAACGTAAGCTATATAGGCGCCGTCATTCGATATAGCCGGATACCGCCCTGAATCCAGCACCTTTTCTTGTCCATTGTCCAAGTTTTTACTTATAATTTTATTTTCGTTCTCGAACAGAATCGACTTCTGATCAGCCAGATAGGATGGGTATTCACCAACCGCAATTTCCTTCACAGAGTTACTCTTAAGCTCAAGCTCTATGATTCGGCTTTTCGCCTCATGCCCCCCCGTTTCCTTCTGCACGAACAATATCCTGGAGCCGTCCGGCGACCATGCAGGAGTCTCCAATCTTTCCTGAGACGAAGCTCTCATAAGAAGATTGCGACTGCTTTTGCTATCGATTTCATATAATCTTAAGCTTCCATCCTCTACATAAACCAGTTCCTTGCCGCTCGGAGATACCCGAACAAATTCAATATTGCCGGCAATCAATGGATAGAGACCCTTCTTATCATAAGCGTATAGTCCTCTGTCCTTAAGCGGAAGGTAGACGATACCGCCATATTCCGCCATGCCTGAGCTGTTCTCCTCTCCTAATTGCTCCAATAAGGAAAAGGATTGGCTAAAATGCAGCGTTGCCGCTTCTGCCCTTGGAACAGAGCTATTGTTAAACCACATGTTCCCTGCAATAACCAAACAGAGTATTAGAGCGACGGTGCCTGCCCATATACGGCGAGAACGTCGCAGCCTTACAGGCCGTTGATTAAATGTTGGGCGAAGCTCCGCTTTCAATTGCTCATTGACAGGAAGCTTGCTCTTAAAATCCTCCATGAGCACATCCAACTCCTTGTCGTTCATTTCAATACCTCCATGCACTTGTTGATCGACAATGCCATCTTTTTTCTAATCCGTTGAACCTTTGTTTTAAGCCACAGCTCGGCCTTTCCAATCACTTGGCTTATCTCGGAATATTTCATTCCGGCAATATATTTCAGGTTGATCATTTCACGTTCATCCGGTGCGAGAGCGAGCAAGGATTTCTTCAAGCAATCATGCTGGAGATTGATTGTCTCCATGAGTTCACTTATTTGTGTGTAACCCAGCACCTCAGGATCATGTCCGTATACCCATTCTTTTTTCTTTCGATAATGATCTATAACAGTGTTGCGGGCAATGGTGAACAGCCACGGCTTCACTCGCCCCTCATCCACCTGTTGATTTCGATAATGCTGAAAAGCTTTTCGAAATATTTCGCTCACGAGATCATCCGTGTCCCATCTGTTTCCGGTTTTATAAAGCACAAATCGATAAATATCATCAAAATGCTCGTCGTAGACAGCAACGAATGGATCGCTCACTTGCTTGCACTCCCCTTTCCATAAGTATTAACGGGACCGATTCAAAAAAGTATCATTAACTATCCAAACATAATAAAAAAGACACCGCTAAGGGTCTGCGGGGACATGGCTTCCTCTACGACTATTTTATTAGATAGATCTACCAAAGCAGGAAAAATGATTATATAATAGGATATCGATATCATTAGAAACAAGACTTTCGCCTCAGATTGATAGGTCTTTCTACCATTATCGTTAAACGATAGTCCAGGGTCGAACCTCTCCTTCTAGCTACTGCTGGTTTCAGTGAGATCTACTATAATTAAGGAGACTGGACATGAAAAAGATCACCCTTATTTCGCTGGCGGCTATTGTATTAATAGCTTGTGCAGCAGGCTTCACCATTTGGAAAATGAACGACGACAAAAAGAAAAAAGAGCTTGCTGTCTTGGCCGATCTTGCGGCTATTCAAGCTCAAGTCACTTCGCTCTATCAAGACTCACAAAAATCAATTCTGGCTGAAAGCACAGATAATGCAAAAATTAATGCGGTAAACGCATTGTTTGAAGGCTATCAAGGAAAAAAACTTTCCGATGAAGCAGCCGCGTTACTGGAGCAGGCTTCTCTAGATATGGATTTTGTTGAAAAGATGTTTTCTCTCAAACTAGAGGTTACGGGTATCTTTGATGCCAATGGCGCAGCCAGTGAGACAGCTGACTTGACGCTCCTCAAAGAACAGCTGGATGCATTAAAGGCTGATAAGCCTGCCTTTGTAGACGAGCAGATGATAATGATCACTGACGCAGAAGCTCAAATGGAACAAATTCAAACGACAACCAAGACCGTTGAGGCACTGTTCGCATCGCCTGAAAAATCTGCTATAAAGGACGCCCTTACTCAAAAGGAAATCGACGATGCAAAAGCGAAGGTCGCAAGCATTAAACAAGAACAAACCAAAACCGTTCTACTGGCCTCTGTTCAGAGTGCCGATGAGTTACTCCAAGCAAAAATAAAAGCCGAGGCTGAAGCGAAAGCAAAGGCGGAGGCGGAAGCCAAGGCTAAAGCTGAAGCGGAGGCCAAGAAAGCCAAGAAGAAATCGGTGGACATTTCAGAGTGGGTGCCTTACAGTACTGGAGATCCGGCTACACTGCTGAAAAATTTGTTGTCTGGCGATGTGGTTGAATATAACGGGCAGTATTATGCTTCACCAAGGCTGTTTAATATGCTAAAGAACCAAGAGGTTGTTTCTATCACCGAAATATCCTCAGAATAGATCTCTAAAGATACATTGAAAAGCGGCAAATCCAGACTATCTGGTTTGCCGCTTTTGTTAGTACATTATCTTATCGCTCGTTTCCCCTACTAAATTCACTCAATATTTTACCTGCCCGCAACTAACACACAGCTTCGTATTCGGCGTACGCAGAGGCTTGCCGCAATTCCCGCATGGGGGACCGAATAAAGAGATTCGATGATGCATGATCGCATTATGATGGATTCCCGCGACACCTGTCAGCCGTTCATATTCCTTAACAACGGGACTGAATCTCTCACCATAGAAAGCTGACTCATCGGCAATCCATACTCTTCTCTAAACACCCCATCATTCTTCATAGCATCACCAAAAAGCCGATCAATTTGGGCACATTCCTCTTCATCCAGCATAGGCATGTCGCTTTTGCATCGCCAGCACCACATTATCTTCTTACTTGTATCTCCAGACTTTCAAGACAATAGCATTATCGCACTTTCGAGAATTTCCTCTCTTACATCCTTAGACAGCTCATATCTATCATAGGTCAAAGCGTGCGGGTTCACTTCTACCTTTTTCCCTGCGCCCGCTTCTTTCTTGATAAATCGTTCGATTGCAGCAATTGGATTCGATGCTTTTCCAAGCAGTAAAGCCTTTATCTGCTCGAGCAACCGAAGTTGGTTTACATCCTGAAACTGCAGATGTCTTATAAACTTATTACTCCGCCCATTCAAAAAATCCTCCATTTGCCTTTATCGCCTTCCCTTCTAAATAAACATCGTTATTCAACTTTCTCAAAAAAAAAGCAGCCACTTCATGGCTGCTTCTTTCGAATTATTTGAACTACCCTTTAACCGAACCCGCCGTCAATCCTTTAACGAATGACTTATAGGTAAAGAAGCCGATTAGAATAGGCACGATTACAACCATCGTACCTGCCGCCGACATCTTGCCCCAGAAAAAACCTTGCTGCGTCATGAACTTGCTCATATATACCGGCAGGGTTGCGGATTGGGTAGCCGTTGCCGTTACGGCAAAGAAAAACTCATTCCACGTGACAACAAAAACCAGCAGGGCGGATGAGATGATGCCGTTCTTCACAAGCGGCAGCATAATCTTGAAGAAAGTACCCGCCTTCGAGCAGCCGTCAATTGTAGCCGCCTCTATAATTTCACCGGGAATCTCCTTAAAGTAGGTCGTACACATCCAGATCATCAAAGGAATTCCCGCTCCTGTATTCAACAAAATCAACGCAAACTTTGTATCCAACAAATGAGCCTTCGCCAACAAAATATAGATAGGCGTTATCACGGCTACCGCCGGCAAAAAGATGGTCGTAATAAACCAGAAGTAAATACTATTCGCTTTTTTGATACCGGAATAGACTAGCGCATAAGCGGCAAGCACGCCTAGTACAGCCGATACGATAACCGTACCAAAAGTAATTTGCACAGAGTTGGATAAATATTTGAAAAATTCGGGAGTGACAACAGCCCGATAATTGTCCAATGTCGGTGTAAAAGCTAAGGATGGAACGGCAACCTGGCTTTCAAATTTGAAGCTGGACAAAAACATATATAGCATAGGGAAGAGCCACAATAATACGATCACATACGCCATTGTTGTCAACAGATTTCTATTCAATCGTCTACTCATTTTTCTCACCGCCTAGACTATGTTCATATATTCTTCGAGTTGTTTTTATTCATAAAGCCATAGAATCTTTGGACAACAATAAGCGTAAGGGCAACGGTAACGACAGCTATTGCTGCGGCGGTTCCCACGTTCCAGTCATAGAACAGCGCCTTATACGAATAGTATGGCAAATTGCTTGACGAGCTGCCCGGACCACCGGATGTTGTGACATAAATCAATCCAAAAACCTTCAAAATATTAATTAATCCGAGTGTCATAGCGACATTAATGTGATCTCTAATTAACGGTAATTGAATGTGCATTAACAGCTTCCAGCCTGTAGCCCCGTCTATTTTGGCGCTTTCTATAATTTCAGACGGCATGTTCTGAAGCCCGGACATAATGATAAGGAAGAAGAACGGAGTCCACTGCCATATAATCAATAACATGATGGTAAGCAAGGCATATTTGCCAAAGAAATCAATGGGCGCTAGCCCCAGCGCATTGGAGATATAATAATTGAGACCAAGCGACGGGTTCAGCATGAGCGTTTTCCATATGATCCCGACTACCGCTTCCATCACAAAATAAGGGATAACAAATAACGTTCTGAGCAGGTTCACGCCCTTAAACTCACGATTGAGCATCAAGCCGAATAAGATGCCAAGCACCGTACAAATCGTTAGACCAATGACAACAATGAGCAAGGAATTGAATATAACCTGGTAGAACTGGCCATCCGTCAATATTTTCTTGTAATTGCTGAATCCAGCGAAATTTATGCCCAGATCGGGTCTCTTGACGTTCCAGCTAATAAAGGAATAGATAATGGTAAGGATAAATGGAATCTGGGTTACAATTCCTACAACAATGAGTGCCGGAAGAATTAATAATTTGCTCTTATCGCCCTTTGTAGTCATCATTCTTCTCCTCTTGTCTATTAATAAAATTACTGGTACGTACCTCGCACGTACCAGTAATTTTGGAGAGTGAAGTTCTATGGTTTACTTCGCATATTCTCCCGCATCAGCTACATCCGTCAATACCTTTTGCCCTTCTTCCAATACGGCGTCAATATTTTTTTGACCGACCAGATAGGAAGCAAGCAATTGTGCGATTTGTTCGCCCCACGATGAGTATTCAGCCATATTCGGAATGGAATTGCCTGTATACGGTGTCTTATTGATAGAAGGATTAAAGAAATCCACCTTCAGGATCGCTTCTTTGGTAATATCCGCAAAATCACTAGCCTGCTTATAATTTTCATTGTCATACGTGGATACGCGGGTGCCGGATGGCGTGCTTTCCCAGCCCTTCTTCTCGCCTACCAGGTTGATGTACTCCTTGCTTGTCGCCCAAGTTAGAAATTGGAATGCCGCTTCTTTCTTCTTGGAGGACGCGTTAATTGCGATGCCCCATCCGCCAATGGTATTGGTGGCATCTTGCTTCACTTGAAGCGGCGCCATTGCATAGCCGATTTTTCCCGTGACAAAGGAATCCTTGGAGTTGGCAAGCGTGCCGGCAGATACGCTGGCGTCATACCACATTGCCGCTTTTCCAGTAGACATTAGATTCAGCGCTTCTGTATAGCCTGTCGAGGTAGGTCCTGCTTGTCCCGCATCAGCTAAAATGTTCTTATAGAATTCGATGGCGTTTTTCATCTCTGGCGTGTTGAATGTCGCCTTCCAGTCCATATCGTAGTATTGCGCCCCAAACGCATTGGCGATTGAGCTGAAAATAAACATGTTTTGTCCGCTGCCAGGCAAGCCTCTTAGCGCAATACCGGCAATACCTTTATCCTTGTCTTGTGCCGCTACAGCCAGCTCGTACACTTGGTCCCATGTTGGATTTTCCGGCATCGTCAAGTTTTTCGATTCAAAAATCTCTTTGTTGTAGAATAGCAGAGTTGTCTCTGCGTAGAATGGCAGCGCTCCCAATCCTTTTGATTCAGAAGACAGCGAGTCTCTGACTACTGGAAAAACATCCTCCAGGTCATAATTCTTTTTGTCCTCCTCGCTCATGCCATTCAGCAAACCATCCAGCGGCTCCGTCCATCCATTGTTCAAATAAACGGCTGAATCCTGAGCACCGATTGTAAACAGATCATATTGTCCGCCGCCTAAACCAACATCCTGCGTAATTTTAGAACGAATTTCGTTTTCAGAAAGAACGGTATAATTCACTTTTATGCCTGTTTTCGCTGTGAAATCAGAAGTCATCTCTTCCATAATGACCATATCATTGTTATTTACGGTGGCGATATTCAGCTCTACATCATCTTTTGCATTTTTCTCGTTACCGCCCGAGCATCCGACTAACAGGGTTCCTGCCAAAGCAATGATCGAGATCAAACTAATTGCATACTTAAACGGTTTCTTCATACATAGACCCTCCATTATATGAAATAAGAACAACTGCATGATGCGTTTCTTCCCCGGCTTGTCTCTGTTCTCACCCCTTTCATGACTACCCGTAGTGGGTTTCAATGAAATCAATAATGTCGAGCGAGTCCATATACTTCTTCACAACCATCAACCCGGCCCCTTCCAACATGCCCCCCTTTTCATAGCTGGAGAAGCGAATATCAATAGAGTCCACGATTTCTTCCGGCAGGTCATAGCTTAAATTAAGCTTTAATTGCGCCAGTAATTTGGGCGAACTGACAATCATATCGCCGAAAACAATCGTGTCCGGGTTCAGGATGTACAGCAGATTTTTGATCCCGTAGGAAAGAAACCAAGCCATCTGATTCACTGCCCATACGGCCAGCTCATCGTCCTTCTCGTAATAATGATAAATATCGCTTATTGTGGAACGCTCATGCAGCTGCGAATGAGGAAACTCATGCAATCTCTCTTCCACTGACCGGATTAGATTGATCGGAGCCGCATACCGCTCCAGGATGCCAACCTTATTGAATTCATTGCGTTTGGCATTAAAGTTGATCCCCATATGTCCGATCTCACCCGCGATTCCGTTCTTGCCGCGGATTAGATTGCCGTCAATAATGATGCCTCCGCCAATCCCATCCCCCAAATTGAGGTACATCATAATGCCTTTGGTAAGACCTGTTTCCTCTACATAGTCTCTCCATTCTCTTAATGCAGATACGTTGGCATCATGGTCGATAAATACGCTCAGTTGCGGATATTTGGCTTGAATATGCTCTTGGAAATCGACCTTCGAAAGCTCCGGCATATCATATACCTTCGCAATCGTTGTGTGATTAAAGGTCATAAGCGGTCCGACGATCGCTATTCCGATGCCTAATACCTTCTTCCCTTCATCCATGGCGAGCATTTGGTCTATTCCCTCATAAATAATCGCCAATATGGAAGCTACAGGTGTAGTCTTATCGATTCCGACCATGCTTTTATGCAGCACGGCCGCGTGAATATCGCACAAAGCGAATTCTATGGCATCGCGGTTAATCCTTACAGCCATCGTTGCCACATCATCCAGAGTCAGCGTTATTCCTGTAATTTTGCGCCCATTATCCGATAATATCGGCCCTTGCTCCTTAACCACGCCCATCTCGACAAATTCATTTACGATATTGGTTATGGTCGCTTTATTCAAGCCGCTCTTGGCCGCCAGCATCGATCTTGAGATAAGCCGGTGTCTTAGCAGCAAATTCAGTACCAACCCTCGGTTGGCTCTTTTTACTTCATCTATATTTTGCGCTCTTTTCATTTGCCCTCCGTTCTGTTTATTATATAAACTATTTTGGCTTATAAAATTTACATGATTAACTCTTTTCTTTTCGACAACTTGAATATATTACACACTGGAAGCGTTGTCAACTCCTTTGACCCCGTTTTTTGCGTGATTATATCAAGTTTTTTGTCGAATTAAGTGGGAACAACGAATCCCTCATTAAATTTTTTCGACCAATATAGTTTACATGATAAACTTTATAATTTATGATATGGATATATTTTATCATTAATACTAGCTGAGATGAGGAGAAATAGAACATGGGCAAAACAATGAAGGTAGCCATTATGAATACTGTAGGGAGACTGGATTTTGAGCAAAAGCCGATTCCTCAAGTGAAAGACGATGACGTGTTGATCAGATTGGATTATGTGGGAATCTGCGGTTCAGATATGCATCTGTTTGAAAACGGTTTTATTGGAGAAAAGCATGTAACTGAACCCATTGTGCTTGGTCATGAGCCAGGCGGAGTCGTAGAGGCCGTCGGAAAAAATGTAACGGAGCTAAAGCCCGGAGACCGTGTTGCTGTAGAGCCTGGCATACCTTGCTATAGATGCGATTATTGTAAATCGGGAAAATACAATCTTTGTCCAAAGGTATATTTCTATGCCTCGCTTCCCGTGCTGGAAGGCTGCTTTGCTGAATACATTGCCCACCCTGCCGACCTATGCTTCAAGCTTCCGGATAACGTAAGCACAATGGAAGGAGCGATGATGGAGCCTCTTGCTGTCGGCATGCATGCCGCGCTGCAATCCGGCGCTCAAGTGGGAGCATCTGCCGTCATATTAGGCGCGGGTGCGATCGGACTGTTAACGATGCTTTCTCTCAAAAGCATGGGTGTGCACGATATTACGGTCGTTGATCTGGTGCAGAACCGTCTGGACAAAGCCAAGCAATTGGGCTGCGCGCATACCGTCAATGCCAGCGAAATCAATGCAATTGACACCGTCATGGCGCTTACGAACGGCGAAGGCGCAGATTATGTATTTGAAACAGCGGGCTCCGAAGCGACGATATTGCAATCGGCCAAGCTGACGAAGCGCGGCGGAACGATCGTTCTTGTAGGCTACACCAGCAGCGGCAAAGCACAGATGCATGTCAACCATATTGTTGATAATGAGATGACCATTAAAACGGTCTTTCGTTACCGCAACATCTATCCGAAGGCCATTGAAGCCGTGTCCAAAGGAATTATCCCGCTAAAAGATATTGTTTCCGATGTTTTCGAATTTGACCGCATTCAAGAGGGTATGGAGAGAGCGATTCAGCATAAAGACAAGGTTACAAAATGCGTCATCCGTATTCGCTAACCGCATCCCCTCTAGCTGCGTCGATAAAAGGAGGTCTTGACTTGGACAATCATGCAGGCGCCCTCGTTGCCGGCGCGGACTTTGGCAGCGATTCCGTAAGAGTCATTATCGTAGAAGGAGCATCCGGCCGGACCGTCTCCGAAGCATCCTGCGCCTATCCGCGCTGGGCTAAGCGAATGTATTGCAACGATGAAATCAGTCAATTCCGGCAGCATCCCTTAGATTATATCGAAGCCTTTACTGCCGCTTTCCGATCCGCGCTGCAGGATGCGGGCGAGCAAGCCGGGGAGCGTCTGCTCAGCATCGGTATTGATACGACCGGCTCAACGCCATGTCCTATCGATGAAGCCGGCGTTCCGCTGGCGCTCAAGCCTGAATTCGCAGATAACCCGAATGCCATGTTTCATCTATGGAAAGACCATACCGCTGTTGCTGAAGCTGAAGAGATAAATGCGATTTTCTCTACCGCTGATTCCGTGGACTACACGCAATATCAGGGTATCTATTCTTCGGAATGGTTTTGGGCCAAAATATTGCACACGATCAGAACAGATAAGCAAGTCAAGCAAGCCGCCTATTCATGGATCGAGCATTGCGATTGGTTCGCCAACTTGCTCGCCGGACAGACGGATCCGCTGGCCATGTACCGCTCCTCTTGCGCGGCAGGCCACAAAGCGCTATGGCATAGCGCCTTTGGCGGCTTGCCTTCAGAAGAATGCCTACAGCAATTGGACCCCTATCTCGTATTGGTCAAAGACCGATACGGCGCGGGACCGCAGCATGCCGATTCGGCTATCGGCATGATTTCGAAGCAATGGGCAGCCCAACTAGGCATTAATGAACAAGTTATCCTGTCGGGCAGCTCCTTTGACGCCCATGCCGGAGCTGTAGGAGCCGGAATCCAGCCGCGCACCTTGGTGAAGGTTGCAGGCACCTCCACCGTGGATATGATGATCGAGCGGCCGGAGCGCTTGTCGGGCAAAGAAATGAAGCATGTATGCGGATTGGCTGAACATTCCATTATTCCCGGATATGTAGGGATTGAAGCCGGACAAGCCGCTTTTGGCGATATTTTCGCATGGTACAAATCCCTCTTAATGTGGCCGGTGGAGCAAATGATTCAGCGCACGGACCTCTTATCCGAAGACCAAAAAAAGCAGTTGCAGGAGCAATGCTCCGAACAGCTGCTGTATAACCTTGAAGCGGCAGCAAAGGAGATTCCGCTCCAAGCGGCTAATCAGCCCGTTGCGCTAGATTGGTTCAACGGCAGACGGTATCCCGTATTAAATGAAGCAGTGAAAGGAGCGATTGCAGGACTTCATCTGGGCAGCACCGCGCCTGCTATATATCAATCGCTGCTGATGTCGGCTATTTTTGGCGCGAAACGTATTTTCGACAGCTTCGTCGAATACGGGTTGTTCATCGACCGCATTATTGTCATTGGTGGTATCGCCAAAAAATCCCCTTACATTATGCAAATGATGAGCGATGTATTGGGCAGGCCGATTATGATCAGCAAGCAAGATCAAGTGTGCGCGAAAGGAGCGGCTATCTATGCCGCGGTTGCAGCCGGCTTATTCTCAAGCATCGAGGAAGCACAGGAAATATATTGCGAAACGTACGAAGCCGACTATGAACCGAATCCCGGGAAGCAGCAAGACTACGCCAAGAAGTACAAGCAGTATCTGCAACTAGCTCAATCTATTGAGGAATTTCATAGCATGTAAATTACATTCATTAAAGGATGTGCTTATCTGATGACTACTATTGAACAGCTGTCGGTTCAATCGCTGCGCAGCTTATCTATTGATATGATCGAACAAGCCAATTCGGGCCATCCCGGCATGCCGCTCGGCTGCGCTCCGATGGCTTATACGCTATGGACTAGATATATGAACCATAATCCCAAAAATCCGGACTGGTTCAATAGAGACCGCTTTGTTCTGTCTGCCGGTCACGGCTCAAGCCTGCTGTACAGCCTACTCCATCTCTCCGGTTATGCCTTATCGTTGGAAGACTTGAAGCAATTCCGCCAGTGGCAAAGCAAGACGCCGGGGCATCCGGAATACAAGCATACACCGGGAGTCGATGCGACCACCGGTCCGCTTGGCCAAGGCATAGCTTCCGCTGTCGGCTTGGCGATTGCGGAGCAGCATCTTGCCGCTGTATACAATCAGCCCGAATTGCCTATTATCGACCACTATACGTATGCGATTTGCGGTGACGGCGATTTAATGGAGGGCATCTCTTATGAAGCTGCATCGCTTGCGGGACATTTGAAGCTCGGCAAGCTAATCGTGCTGTACGATTCGAATGATATCTCCTTGGATGGCGAGCTGCATATGTCGTTCTCCGAAAATGTGGAGCAGCGCTTCAATGCCCAAGGCTGGCAATATATTCGGGTAGAGGATGGAAATGACGGAGATCAAATCTCTCAGGCGCTGAAGCTTGCAAAAGCCGATCTTACGAAGCCAACTCTCATTGAAATCAAAACGACAATCGGCTTCGGCTCGCCGAATAAAGCAGGCAAATCCGCTTCTCACGGCTCGCCTCTTGGCTCCGATGAAGCCAAATTGACGAAACAGGCATTGCAGTGGATGCACGACACTCCTTTTTATGTGCCAGAGGAAGTATACACGCATTTCCAAGCAGAAGTTGTTCAAAAAGGAATTCAACAAGAGGAAGCTTGGCAGGAGCTGTGGGAACAATACGCCCTTGCTTATCCGGATCTGGCCAAGCAGCTGCTGGCGGCCATGGAGAATCATATCTCGCTGGACTGGAATGAAATCTTACCTGAGTATCCAACAGGAAGCTCTGCGGCAAGCCGCTCTGTTTCGGAAGAAATCATCAACGTGCTGGCGACAGAAATGCCGGGCATGATTGGCGGATCGGCTGACCTTGCGAGCTCCAATAAAACGATGATCAAAAACAACAAGCCGTTTCTACCCGAATCCTACAACGGGCAAAATATTTGGTTCGGCGTTCGAGAGTTTGCTATGGGCGCGATACTGAACGGCCTAGCCTTGCATGGCGGATTAAAGGCGTATGCGGGTACATTCTTCGTATTCTCCGACTACTTGCGCCCAGCAATCCGTCTAGCGGCTCTCATGGGATTGCCTGTTACTTACGTCTTTACTCACGATAGCATTGCGGTAGGCGAGGACGGGCCAACGCATGAGCCAATTGAACAGCTGGCCTCGTTGAGAGCCATGCCTAATCTGTCCATCTTCCGTCCAGCCGATGCCAATGAAACGATAGCGGCATGGAGATTAGCGGTAGAATCCCAGGATGTCCCTACTGCCCTCGTGCTTAGCCGTCAAAATCTGCCTACTATGAAAGATACCCAGCAGATGGCTTATGAGGGAGTCTCCAAAGGAGCTTACATCATCTCCAAGGGCAAGACTGATCATCCGCAAGCGCTTTTGCTCGCTACCGGCTCTGAGGTTCACCTGGCGGTACAAGTTCAACAAGCGCTGGCCGAGGAGCAAATCGATACAGCCGTTGTCAGCATGCCGTCCTGGGACCGCTTCGAAAAGCAGAGCGCAGAGTATAAACAATCTGTATTGGCACCGTCTATCAAAAAACGGATTGCGATCGAGATGGCTTCCTCTCTCGGTTGGGAACGTTATGTGGGCGATGAAGGCGAAATTATCGCGATTGATAAATTCGGCGCTTCCGCACCGGGAGATACGATTATTGAACAGTACGGCTTCAGCGTTAGCCAGATTGCGGGGCGTGTGAAGAAGCTGCTCAATATTCAATAAATCAGGCAATAGGTACAGCTACTTCATCAAAAAAAGTTGCAGACATGATGTCTGCAACTTTTTTATGTGTATCATTACTCTTGCACAATACCATCCGCTCCGAACGTTTCCGCTGCAGCCTTTTTAACCGATTCGAACATTTCCTCCGGAGTAATTTCATTGGCAAGTAAAGCTTGCAATTTAGGTATAATGACCTCTGTCTCCACTTTGATCGCTTTTGCACCCAGCTCAATTGGAATATCCGGGCGGGCCGGCGCAGCCTGCTTGAGCAAATTCTCAAGCGCGGCAAAGTTATCCGCATTTTGGATGGACTCCATGCTTTCTGCCGCTTTGCGGCCGCTGTCTGTAATATCTGCCAGGAAAGACTCATGATTGACCGTGGCTGCAATTTCCCCGCTCGCCAGGAAATACGCCGCTTTCACTACATTGGCTTTATGCTCATCCGTCGGTTCTTTTTTGCCGCGGAATGTTACGTAACCGTCAACAGCAGTATGGGATACCGCTTTATGGCCTCCAAAGGAAGGCAATGGCAGAACGACATAGTCCACCTTAATGCTATCCTGTACGGCGCTGCCGTCATTCGCTTCGATTTTTTTGTTATTGATATTCGCCGAATTTTCGAATGAAGTCATGCCTTTGCCTGTAATCATGGTTTGTCCGGTCAGGAACATATTCCAGCGTTTCCCCGCATCAATCGAGCTCAGCTCCTTCGGCATGGAACCGTCGTCAATCATTTCACGAATCGCTTTTAATACGTCTAGGAAATTCGAGCTTGTATAAGCGTACTTGTGATCCTCCGTAAACGGTGAAGGCAGACCCGCGTTTTTGACCAGTATGGTTAAATAATCTTTCGATGTGACGCCGGCAGTGGCAAAAACAAAGCCGTAACGGGCGGTTTTTCCATTCTCTTGAACCACGCCTTTTTGGATCGCCTCCCGGAATTGTTCATAGGTCCAGCCTTCCTGCTGCACCTTCTTCCAATCAATCCCGGCAGCCTCCATAAACTGTTTGTTTCCTCCGATTGATTGAACGGACATATATGCCGGGAAACCGTATAGGCCATCCCCATTTTTCATGTATTCCAATGGCACCTCGTCGAAGTCCTCTACCATCTCCGGAGTAACAATATCCTTAATGTCCATGAGCATGCCCATTTGCGCATATTTGGCGACCACATCCGCTCCGATAAAGGCAAGGTCGGGAGGGCTTCCCGCATTGACTTGCGTGTCGAGCTTCTGGGCCATATCCTCCCAGCTTGCAGGCTCGATTTTCAAGGTCAAATGAGGATACAATTCATTGAACTTTTTTTCCATGGCGTCAAAATTACTTTGAAAGTTGGCAGAGACAGGCGGAAGCAAAGCCGTGATAGTGTCTTTGGCAGGTGAATCCGACTCCGTCTTGCTAGTGACGGCAGGCTGGGTTGCGCTCGGCGTATTCACAGGATCCTTCGTTCCACAAGCAGCTAATATCATCCCCATAGATAACGTTATGGCCAACACGGTTGAAGCAACTTTTGTCTTCATGTTCAGGTTCCTCCCTGTAATAGGTTCCTCATTCCGCAAATAAAGCGCTTTCAATCAACATCATCTTAAACCGATTTGCAAAAGACAGTCAATAGTTTTTGAAATATTACTCCTTCATGAAGAATATATTCGAAATTTAATAACAATAATCTCACCAGCATTTACTCGATCGATTCTGATATTTTATTCCGTTTTTATAATACAATATGATTTTTTATTACAAATATTCATTGTCTGCTATATTGCGTCATGCTAATATGGGTTAGAGGAATGTGCTTATATACCCTGAAAAGAAAGCGGTTCCAATTATGAATCTTACGGATTTGGCTAGCATTTACGAAGACTTGATGCTCTACATCACCCAACCATTCTATCTTTTGGAGGAGATTACGTATGTCAAAGATTCTTAATGTGATCGTCATTGCAGCTCATCCCGACGAGCCGGAGGAATATGCAGGAGGCACCGCTGCCCTCTATGCCGAGCTCGGTCATCGCGTAAAGTTTCTTACTCTTACTAACGGAGATATTGGGCATTACGACTACAAAGGTCCTGAGCTTGTCAGACGCAGAGGCGAGGAAGCGCTTGTAGCTGCTGAACGTCTGGGCGTTCAAGAATATACAATATGGAATATATCCGATGGCTGGCTGGTGCCAAGTCCAGAAAACCGCGATAAGGTCATTGAACAAATTCGAGAGTGGGACGCAGATGTCGTTATTACATTCCATGGCCATGGCGGCGGCCATTTCGACAATCGCAACGCAGGCAGAATCGTCCGCCAAGCTGCCGAATATGTAGCGAGCGGCGCTGCTTCATTCAACAAACAACCGTTATTCCTTCTGATGCCAGACTTCACCGCACGTTCTATTTATAAAGCGGATATTGCCATTGATATATCCTCCGTTCTGGAGAAAAAGCTGCTTGGCTGTGATGCCCACGCTTCACAGTTCTACGAGCTGGCGCCTTGGCAGAAACGAATTGACCATCTCGTGCCAGAGAGCCTGGAGGACAAAAAAGCTTTTATTCTGAAGTATTGGGCTAACTTCTTCAATGTGTCGGAAGAGATGCTTCCTGCGCTTGAGCGCTGGTACGGGAAATATAAGACCGCCGAGATCCAATATGCCGAGCCATACGAGATTGCCAGCTACAACTTGCGCGAGTGGAGCGAGGAGGACATTAGAGCTTTAGTTCCGATGCTGCAAGTAGAGCAATAGACATCCGATATACCTTCTACATCAAGACCAATTCTCCTCAAGAGAAGGTCGAAGCTTTTGTACAGTTTCTAGAAAGCAAATGCCCGGTAGGCGATACCATCGCGAATCCGGTCAATCTTAAGCTGAACCGTATCGTAATTGAAAGTTAAGACTTACTCTCCCGCTAACCAGAAAAGGCCCTCCATAAAGAGGGCCTTTTGTCTATATCCTATTTGATCAATTGCAAAATGGCTTGCGGATTGGAATTCGCATGCGACAACATCGCTTGGGCTGCCTGAGTCAAAATGTTGGATTTCGTCAATTCCATCATTTCCTTGGCCATATCCGTGTCGCGAATTCTGGATTCGGCCGCCATTAAATTTTCGGCATAATTGTCTACCGACTTCATCGTATGCTCGAGACGATTTTGCAGGGCTCCATAAATCGATCTGAAATTCGTTACCCTTGATAAAGCGCCTTCGGTCTGGCCCAATGATACTGCAGGATCAGCCGGCGGCAGAATGCTAAGATTTGCAATTCCCAGGCCGTCAGACTTCGCATTGAACAATGGAATATGAAGCACCTGGTTTTCTTGATCGCCCGTTTGAATATCCACCTTGGGAGGGACATAGTCAATGTCCTTAATATCCGTGGTCACTGTCTCAACAATAGAATGGATGGTTTCGGTATATTCTTCCGTAAACCGGTAGACATCTTTTTTGAAATTAAAATTGCTTAGCGAAAAACCGAACTCCAGCACGCCCCCGTCATCCAGATCCGCACTCTCCCAGACTGTCGTAATGCTATTAGCAATTGAATCCAGCTCTGCACTCCCTGTCATCAACGAATTCGGCTTGACATAGCTTCCGCCATTCAGAAATGCAATTTCAAAATCGACCAACTCGTTAGACAATTCAAATACCGATCCTGCATCAGGAATGTCCGCGCTGGCTGCCGTGCTGCCGATCGGCACCCCGTTAGAGGAAGAAATGTCGTAGATAGCGTTGTATCTCGGTTGAAAAACTGTACTGAACCTGATTTGCTTGTCATCCGCGCCAGACTGATTGCGCACCTTGAACTCCACTGTGAATGACGTTCCATCTGTCATCATCGTTTTTTCGATTTCAATACCGTCCTTGGAATAAAAGATCGATAAAGAACCTGCCAATATATTCCCGCCGTCTACCGTAAACGTATCCAGCGTATGTGGGACGCCGTCAATTTCGATCACCGTATTCCCGTCCCAAAATCCGCCGAAATCTGGATATTGGCCCGCATGCGTCGAATTGACAACATATTCTGTCTGGAAGTAAATATCGCCAATCGAATTATGTTTAATATCCAGCTCTTTAAATTTCGGCTCGTTTTCCCAGATGCGTTCAAAGGTAAATTCGACAGTTGCAGTCTTATCCGTTTGCGTATGAACGTTTTTTTCGTAATCGTTAAAGCCCGGTCTGCCATCCGGAGAAACGATTGGCGTTAAACGCGCCTCATGATCGTATTCGTTATTGGTTGTCGTTCCCGTTGTTGACGTTACGACATTCTGAGGGTGATCGGGAGTTCCGACAGGATAGAAACCGTAATATACTTCCCGGTCGGTCACCGTAGTAGGAAACGGTCCTGTAGTCGTCACATCAACATTCAGGCTCGAACGATCCTCCAGCACTTGATAGTCTTCTCTGGAAAGCAGATTAATGGTATTAAAATCGGTTCTGCGCGCAATGTTGTCGATTTCCTCCGTCAACTGCTTGATCTCAAGCTCGATATTGCGCCGGTCATGATCGGAATACGTGCTGTTCATGCCCTGAATAATCAATTCCTTCTGGCGGTGGATCATGGCGGTGATTTCCTGGAAACCGCCCTCCGCCGTCTGAACGAGCGAGGTTCCGTCCTGAATATTCCGGCTCGCTTGCTCCAGCCCCCGAATTTGTCCCCTCATCTGCTGGGATATCGCAAGACCGGCCGCATCGTCTGCCGCCCGATTGATGCGAAGCCCGGATGACAGCTTCTCTAAGGATGCTCCCGAGCTTTTGTTGCTTTTATTTAAACGGTTTGCCGTATTTAGTGCCGAGATGTTATGCGCTATTTTCATTAACCCCACCCATAATCTTCGCTTTTTTATCTATATCGGCAAGTGGTATCCTAATATTTAGCATTTTACACATCTTTTTTGCTACTTTGGTCACAAAAATTTACGAAAAGCTCTCCAAAAATACCTTCCATTAGTCCAAAAGTAGCAATTCGTTATTGCTGCATGCCACACTTGCACAATTTATGGAAGCCCACATTTATAGCTATCAGCATCTTACATGTCTGCGCTTGAAGCCGATTTCCTCTTTGTCGATGGCCTTCTGAATGCGTTCGGAAGCGTTCAGATAGTCTGTTTTCTTGCCCTTCTGAACCTCTACCGGACCCACTTCGCTTGCAATCTCGACCGCCTTCTCATGAAGCGGCACAAAGGATACCGCTACGGTGTAGATGAAATTATTCATGGAGTATTTCGCACGCTCGGGCGCGTCGTGAATCGTATTTTTGGCTAAATCCAGCAAATCGGCCATCTTTTCTACGGAAAACTCGTGGTCCTTGCGGTTCCCCAGCAGCCAGCAATAGCAGCTCCAGCCCGCAGACCTTTTCAGCTCTTCATCGCTCGCAATCCACTTATCCGCCACTTGCTGCGCGATATCAGCTTCGGCGAGAGTGACTGCAACGATATAATCGGAGATCATATAAAAGTAAGCACGATCGATCCAGCGGTCAAAATCCGCTTCCGTCATCACTTTCGGCTCTGCAATAACCCCTGCGAAATACATGGCGTCGTAGTTGCCTGTAGCATAAAGCTGCTCAGCCAAAGGCTGATTTAATCCTGTTTTCTTTTTGATCGGCTTCATTTGGCCGGTCGCTACGCCAAATAACGGCTCCTGTGCGCCGTTGGTCATATACATCTTTTTAGTGCGTTCCTTGCCTAACGCTTCAAGCTCCTGCATAACCGCTTCGAATTCCATCGTCATCACACATCCTTTGTCATCAAAAGTATCTTCCTTACTTGCCGATCTTGCCTTGACGCTCCATTCCTCGTAACGCTTAGTAATAATGCTCGATGATGAGGAGATCATTTTTGACCAGCCTGTTTGTAGAATGAGAATTGTAGATCCCGCAATTCTTGCTCCTCTTTGATCAGTTCAGATCAATAGAAAAAAATCTCGCATTTTGAAATGATCAAAATGAGAGAAGGAGAACGCCTAATATAGCGATGGGTGGAGCTGATTAATTTATATCTCCTCTAAGACCCAATTCCAATTGATGAAATGCATCTTGAAGCAGCTCAGCCAAATCTGCTTCGGGGTGCTCGGCATAATGAAGCAAAACTGCAGAGCATGCTCCAGTCACCGCACCCGCCAGCACCTTAACTGACCAGTTGTCACTCGTTACGCCCAGACGCGCCGCCACCTGCTCGGCAATCATATCCATCGTCCCGTACATATTACTAACGGATGCACTGCGCAGCTCGGGAATCGACATAATGACCTCGATCCGCTCTCTGGCGGTCTTAATCTCGGCGGCTGACATACCGGCGACTCCTGACAGCATTGCGTTGCGTACAGCAGCCAGCGGACTCAGCTCCTCTGGCTGATTTTTTATTTCTGCAATCAAGATCGGATCGTAGTTATCGATAATAAGCACATCCTCTTTCGTCTTAAAGTAGCGAAAGAAGGTGCTTTGAGATATTTCGGCCGCTTCAGCAATCTGCTCGACTGTTGTCTCCTGATAGCCGTTTTCACGAAAAAGCCGCAGCGCATGCCGCTGCACAGCAGCCATCGCTTTCGCTTTTTTTCGTTCCCTCAGTCCGGCAGATGTCTTATTAATAGGCGGCATTCAACATTCTCCTTTGTCCTCTATCTATATATCTACTTGTTGTCCGGCAGAGGCACGCTCCTTCACTTTCCGCAAGAAAAGCACTGCAAGCAATAATCCTGCCGCAGCTATGCCTCCGCATATCCATAACAAACGACTCATCCCCAGTACAAAAGCATCCTGAACCTGCATTAGCAGCGGAAGCGAGTCCAACTGCCGGGCAATTGCTGCACCGGCTGCAACATTGCGCTGCACCGCTTCAGCGGCTTGCTCTGGCAAGCCGTTCACATCTAGTGTACCACGATAAGAACGGCTAAGCACAGTACCCAGAACCGCTACCCCAATGGTTCCGCCGATGTTGCGCAGCGCCATAATCAAGGCTGAACCGACCCCGCTCCGTTCGGCAGTTAACGAAGATAACGCCATATCCATCGCCGCAGGCAGTACAAGGCCAATTCCAAAGCCGGATATCGTAATCCATACTGCCGTCAAACCGAATCCGTCTGAAATCGGCATATTCGCACCAATGGCAAGTGAGACCCCAAGCAACACGAAACCGCATGCCATTGCGGCCCAAGCCCCCGTTTTATGCTGGATGGCATCTGCCGCCTTCGATCCGATAATCAAACCGCCTACAAGCGGCAACAACCGCAAGCCCGCGCCAAACGCGTCCGTCCCTTGCACTCCCTGAAAAAATTGGGGAAGCACAAATAGCAGCCCGAACATAATAAATGAAATAATCGTTGCCATGACAGAGCCCCAAGTAAATACAGCAGAGCGGAATAGCCCAGGATCGACCAGAGGAGCTTGACAGCGTCGAATCCACCATACAAATCCGGCTAGCAGCACTACACCGGCTCCAATTGACAAGAGCGCTTCCGCATTGCCCCATCCGCCTTCTCCCGCTTCAATTAATCCATATGTAATACCGACCAGGCCTAAGCTGGATAACAGCATGCCAACATAATCAGTTCGAACGCTGTTCTCGCCGTGCGATTCTTTCAGGAGCAAAGCGATAATAACAAAGGCTATAACAACAAATGGGATATTAATCCAAAACACAGAGCTCCAGTGATAGTGATTGAGCAGCCAGCCGCCTGCAATCGGACCAAGCGGTATGCCAATTGCATTGGCCATCACCCAAACCCCTATTGCCTTGGAGCGCTCCTCCTCTGCAAATAGGATCGGAATAAGCGACATGGACAGCGGAACCAGCAAAGCGGCACCAAGTCCGAGCATCGCACGCCCGATAATTAAAGTTGTCGATGTCTCTGCATAGGCGCATACGATAGAAGCCGCTCCGAATAAGAGCAACCCGATGAACAGCATCTTTTTTCTTCCCAACCGATCACCGAGCAGTCCCGCTGGCAGCAAGGCGGCTGCAAACACAAGCATGTAAGCATCGGCAAACCATTGCAGATCGCTGCTCGATGCCTGCAATTCAGTGGATAATGTAGGCAAAGCTAAATTTAAAATCGTCATATCCAGTCCGACAGCCAGCAGTCCGATCGCCAGCCCAATCAAAACCCACCATCTGCGACTATGTTGTTTCTCCATTGCTTTTTCCACCCTTCAAATAAAATATGACATCGACTTTCATTTGAGAGTATATATCTTTTGATACTATGAGTCAATTTTATTTATTTTCTTGTGAGAGCTGTGGCCTGCAACCTAGTCAGCGACTATTTTCTCTATAAATCCATCGTGAATAGACTCTGCTTAATGTGCAGCAGAAAAAAAAGCGCCCTGCAGACGGATCTGCAGGGCGCTCTACAATATTATTTATCATAAAAACTTAATTTTGTAGAATTCCGCTACAAGAAAAAACTACGACTATCCTTCAAAGAGGATGCCGTAGTCGAATGGCTGGCCAAGCGCGGCCATCACGAGATTTTCTTACGCTTCCGCCGCAAATTCCGACAGATTCACCGCAAATCCTTCATGCAAACGGGAATGTTCAGCCGCAAAGGCCATTAGATGGCTTTGCAGTGAAGCCGTTGCGGACGTCAAGCCGTGTGACGGGTTAAGCTCAAACTCGCGGACGTCGCGCAGGAACGAATTTACCATCCGCTCATCGCCGCCGCCATGGCCATCTCCTTCTACATGGCAGCGAATCTCTACCTGCTCGCCTGTCGCATAACGGAACAGCGTAAAGGAGCCTTTGTCCATATCGCCGATCATTTCGCCATGCGTCCCCATAATTTGAACCCGGCGAGTGCCGCTTTGGGTCAGTCCCGACATGATAAAGGAAGCGTTCGCGCCATTCGCAAAGGCCAGATTGACCACCTGATGATCCACCACATTGTTGTCGCAGCGGTAGACGCAGCGTCCGAACGGACCTTCCTTCAGTGCCTTCATAATTCCCTCTTGCGACAGATCGCTTGTCATATAACGCGCCCATGGGTGATGCGGAGGCTGGATATACATCTTCATGGCTGAAAATGGACATTCCCTCTCCACTGCGCAGCCATCGATACACCTGAGCGTCGAGCCTTCCGGAGCGTTCTCTTCCCGGAAATGCAGCAGTGAGCCGTATGAGCTCACACTCGTACAGGGCTGATTCATCAGCCAGGAGATGATGTCCAGATCATGGGAGGACTTCGCCAATATCATGGGGCTAGTCTCCTCCGAATTGCGCCAATTCCCTCGCACATAGCTGTGCGTCATATGATGATAACCGACATTCTCGGTTAATTGAATCGTCCCGACGATGCCCAGCTCGCCATCCTGGATGCACTTCTTGATCCCCGACCAAAACGGGGAGTAACGAAGCACATGCGTCACCACCAGCAGCCGCTTATGGCGAAGCGATGCCTGCTCAAGCCGGATGCATTCCTCCAAGGTAGGCGACATCGGCTTCTCCAGCATGACATGATAGCCCAGCTCCATCGCTTTCATAGCCGGCACATAGTGCATCCGGTCAAGTGTACATATGATCATCACGTCCGCAATGCGGCCTTGATCGAATGCCTTTTCCCAGGAATCGTACACAAATTCCGGCGGAATCGCATGAATCTCCGCGAATTGGCTTCTGCGCTCTTCATCCGGCTCGGCCACCGCAACGATCTTGAGCTCATTCGGAAATTTCTCCGCATAAGGCCCATAAATATATCTTCCTCTGCTGCCTGCGCCAAGCAGTACGGCTGTTAATGTTTTCATGCCCATTCCCCCTCTTAGCCCATCTGTACTTCCCATTGTAAAAGGAGGCTGTGCGAGGAGAAAGAGACTGTTCATGACATCCATATACAATTATTGACCTTTCGTTTGCGCTCCGGCGCGAGCCGTCCGGAAGTCCTGCGGCGTCGTGTCATTCATCTTCTTGAAGAAGCGAATAAATGCTAACGCTGAGTTATAGCCAAGCTTGGCGGAGATTTCGTTAACCTTCATCGACGTGTTCAGCAGCATGTCGATCGCAATGACATTCCGGTAGTCATTCACGTATTTGGACAAACCGATTCCAGTCATCTGCTTATACAGCCGTGACAGATAGGATGGATTCAAGCTGACGTAATCGGCCAAAGCTGTAAGCGAGATGTCCGTCGCAATATGTTCCTCGATATAGCGATGCACTTTATTGACCACTTCAGTCGGCAGCAAGCTGCCTCTTAGCGTATTCCACTCGAAGAAGCAGTCGGCCAACCTTCTGTAGTATTGAGTCAGCTCAGGCCATGAGGCCGAATCGCCATGACGGAATAACGGATCGAGATCCATCTGCGTATTGACGTAATCGCAAATATCCCGGTTTTGGTGCAAATAAAACAAAAACACCGCGGATAAGGAATGATACAATTCAATCTTCCGCTCATTGGAAGCTCCCGAATCCGCCCAAACCGATGTAAGCTCGGCATAAAGCTTGTTGAACGGCTCCCGATGGTTGTTTTCGAGGCAGCTCATCAGCAATTGAACGCGGGTATGGTAGAAGCTGTCCCGATAAGCTCCCGCTTTGTCACCGGACTCTCTGCTTTGAACGTCCTTGTCGGTCAGAATGACCTCATGAAACAAACCATGCCCCTGCACCAAGCCGTATTTGATGGAATGGAACCGGTCCGAGACATTGCTCCAAGCGGCTACTTCACTTCCAAGCAGGAACGAAACCGGCAGGCCCAGCAGCTCCTTGCACGTTCCTTGAATGGTCTCCAATATGCCGCTGGCGTAGCGGTGCGCCCTGATCCAATCCGGGCTGCCCGGCTCGGCCGTAATGCCCTCCGCTGCTTTCGGCTGAAACAGCCACACGATCTTCGACAGCTCGAATACGACCGAATAGCACCTCACCTGCGCAGTCAAATATTCATCGCCTACGTTTTGCAGCGCATAAGCAAGCAGAGCTTTGTCAGGCGTTGTGAACATCTCTTTCCAGGCATCAATTCTTCCAACCAGCATATAGACCGGCATGGACGCATCCAGCGGAATATCGATTTCTTTGAAAATTTGCGCCAGCTGGCCCTCCGTAACTTGCTTCCCTTGAAGAAGGCCCCACATGTATTCCTTTTGCAAGGAAGGTAATGCCCTTCTCATGTTGGACTCGGCCCTTGAGATCATTTGCGCCTGATTCTGTTCTTCCCTCAGCTTATCCATGGCGCGCTCAATGGCTTGAATGATTTTGTCGTCGCTTTCCACCTTCAGAATGTAGTCAAAGCCGCCATAAGTCATCGCATCTCTGGCATACTGGAAATCATTATATCCGGTTAAAAAGATTACCTTGCACGCCGGCCATTGCGACAGAATTTCCTGCAGCAGCTCGATCCCTCCAATGCCGGGCATCTTAATGTCGGACAGCACAATATCAATGCGATGCTGGGACAGGATTTGCAGCGCTTCTTCACCTGAATAAGCCTTATGCACCTCCAGCTGCAGATGCTCCGTCTGCTCGAACAGCTCCAACAGGCCATCTACAATAATAGGCAGGTCATCCACGATTAGCAGTCTATACATGCCGATTCCTCCTCTAGCTCGCGCTCAGTTTGATACTGACCTGCAGTCCTCCCAGCTCGGACCGCGACACCGTAAGGCCGTATTCCGCTCCATAACGCAACTGGACCCGGCGGTGAACATTGAGGATTCCGGTCGTCTCCTCGATCCGGTTCGTCGAATGCAGCAGCTTCTTCCGCAGAAGCTCAATGCCTTCATCCGTTATGCTCCTTCCGTTATCCTCCACATAGATGGAGAAGTCATTCCCCTCCTGCCGGCTGTGAACCCATAGCTCGCCGGGCTCCAGCATATTGCCCAGCGCATGCTTGTATGCATTCTCGATAATGGGCTGCAAGATCAGCCTTGGGACGGTAAAATCCGGGGCATCGCCTTCAAACAGCACATCGATCTTCTCGCCGTAACATATCGTTTGCATCTTCACATAGGTGCGGGAATGCTCCAGCTCAAGCGACAGCGGGATGTCATCTTCATCGTTGCGGGTAATGAACTGGAAGTATTGTCCGATATAAAGACAGAATTGATAGGCCTTCTCCTTCTGGCCCTCTGACTTGATCAACCGGCATAGCACAAAAAAGCAATTGTATAGGAAATGAGGATTGATCTGCGATTGCAGGCGCTTCAGCTCCGAACGCTGATTGCGGATTTGCCCCTCATAATTTTCTTCGATCAATGTCTTCAAATATCGGACCGTATCGTTGAACGCTTCATACAAATAACCGAACTCGTCGGCCCCGCGATCCATAACGATAGGGTCCAGCCTGTTCTGCTGGACGCGGCGGAAGGAATGGACCAGCTTCATTAAAGGCCGGTAAATAAACCGCAATAGAAAATACGTAAAAAACACCACGATGACAGCCGCAAGCGCACAAGCCCACCAAAATAACGTGCGGTACACTTGAAGCGAGCCAAGAGCCGTCTCCTCCGGAATACAGGTAATGGAGTACGCATTCCATAGCTCGGAATACTGATACACGGCAAGATACCTATGATCCTTGTAATGGATGGTTTCATACCCGCTGCTTGATAGCGCTTCCTTTTTTTCCTCCGCAAAAACTTTCATTTCTGCCAGCCAGTCGGCATCCGCGCCGCTGTCAATGCTCCATTCCCGCTCCAGATTGAACAGCGCCGTATGGCCGCCCCGCTTTCTGCCGATTTGCGCTAGCGTCTCTTTGATCTTGGCGGTGGACAGCTCGACTCCCACCAGATACATCGGCTCTCTGGACGTGTTGATCGGATATTGCATCGTAATGAACAATCGGTCACTCCAATAGATGAATGGCTCCTCATACAGCTTCGCGTTATGCTGCATCGCCTTGTATTCCTCATCGTCCAGGAACGTTTCGTAGCTATTGCTGAGCACCGTGCGTCCGATGAGCGGAATATAGGCTTTTGCTTCCTTAATAAACGGACTGGAGTTCTTCATCAGTTCCAGTCGCCTCTGGACATCCAATATGTTGCGGGAGCGGTCATACGAGCTCATGTCATTGCCCGTTGTCGCAATTTCCATCAAATCCTGATCCATGACATAATTGGGCAAATAACGGCTGATCCGGTCCGCTTCCTTATCCAGCGAATCCATATAAAACTGCGTCGTATTTAACACTGATAACGAAATTTCGCTGCGGATCGTATCGGAGCCTCTTTCAATAATCATCCACGTAATGGCCAGAAGCGGCAATAAGGCCGCCAGAAAGGCAGCCATAATCTTTTTGAAAATAGAGGAATCATGCAAGAAGAATACGCTTTTCATAAAGTTGTTCCCCCGTCGGCCAAGTTAGCGCGCATCTATCCTATTCTTTGACACTCCCCATAACGATGCCCTTGATAAAAAATCGCTGCAGGAAAGGATATACGATTAATATCGGGAAAGCCGCCACAAAAATTTGCGCCGCCCGGCTCGTACGGTCCGACAGCTTCAGCAGAAGCTCTACGTTCTCCGCCTTGATGAACCGGAAATCCATCTTGATGATCACGGTCTGGAGGAACGTTTGAAGCGGATAATTTTCAGTATGATTCATATACAGCATGCCGTCAAACCAGCTATTCCAATGGCCTACCATCGTAAAAAGTCCCGTCGTAGCCAAAGCAGGCAGCGATAGCGGCACATAGATTTTCCAAAGGGTTGTAAAATGGCTCGCGCCGTCAATCCGCGCGGATTCTTCTAGCTCCTTAGGCAAGCTGCGGTAGAAGTTCAGCAGCAGGATCACGTTGAACACAGGTATCGCGGTCGGAAGCACAAGCGCCCACATCGTGTCGATCAGGCCTAGCGACTTGACCGTCAAGTAGGACGGAATAAGACCTCCGCTGAACAATATGGTAAAGACGAATACCCAGGCGTACAGCGTTCGGAGCCGAAGCTGACGGTTATCTTTCGATAACGGGTAGGCCGTTATAATCATAAGCACCATGCTAATCGATGTCCCAAGGACGACGCGCTGGATTGACACCCAGAACGCGCGCAAATATTCCGGTTTTCCGAATACGTTCTCATAGGCGGCGGTTGTGAAATCTACCGGCCATAAGGTTACCTGACCGGCTGCCGCTGCGTTCCCCGAGCTGAATGAAAGCGCCAAGATGTGAATGATCGGCAATAGACATAAGACGGATATGAACAACAAGAATGTATAGTTGCATGCTACAAAAATGGTTCTGCCGGGCGATCTGCTAGTAATCACGGTAAGTCTCCCTTCTGCATGGCGGATGAATCGTTAGAAGATACGATAATTCGCAAGGCGGTAAGCCATAATGTAGGAAAGTGAAATGAAAATAAACGAAACAATGGATTTGAGAAGGCCTACGGCGGTAGCGAAGCCGAACTGCGCCTGCTGAACGCCCATGCGGTACACAAAGGTATCGATAATATCCGCGCTTTCATAGACAGGAGGGCTGTACAGGTTAAAGATTTGCTCGAACCCGGCATTCAGCACATTGCCGATATTAAGCGTAAGCATTAACACGATGATCGGCATCATGCCGGGCAAAGTCACATGGAGCGTTTGCTTGAACCGTCCCGCTCCGTCAATCTCAGCCGCTTCATACAGGGAAGGATTAATGCCCGTCAGCGCAGCCAGATAGACAATCGTGCCGAATCCGAATTCCTTCCACACATCGGAGATCACCATCGCATATGGAAACCAAGCGTTGTCCCCCAGAAAAAAAATCGGCTTGATGCCGAATACGCCCAGCAGTTGGTTGAGCACCCCGGACGACGGCGACAAGACATCGACCAATATGCCGCTCAGCAATACCCATGACATGAAATGAGGCAAATACACAAGTGTCTGAAACGTTCGCTTGATCCATTCCCTCCGCAGCTCATTAAGAAGGATTGCAACGGTAATCGGTACAAACAGACCCGCTACGATTTTCATGACGGCAATATAGACGGTGTTGAAAAAAATGCGGCCAATATCGGGATATTCCATCAGCAATTGAAAGTTTTTGAGCCCGATAAAGGGCGATCCGAACAAGCCTTTGTTCGGCACGTACTTCTGGAAAGCCATTATGATGCCCGCCATCGGCACATAGCTGAAGATGAGCACCAAGCCAATAGCCGGAAGCAGCATCAGATGAAGAGGCCACTCCCTCTTCCATAGCCGTGATAGTCCACTCATGCCTTTCACCTCGTTGTTTGACTAAAATCCGATCCGTCAAAGGCTAATAAAAAGAGGGATTGTTTCGCCCAATCCCCCGATTTATCCGCTTTGCGATTCGTGAATTATTTATGAGTCGCGTACCACTCATTTACTTCTTTCGTAATTTCATCTCCGCCAAGCTTCTTCCACTCCGCAACGAATTTATCGAATTCATCGATGGACACCTGGTTCATGATGATTTTGAAGAAAACTTCATCCCGCTTCTTAAGCAAAATTTCTTGTCTGTCCACCATTGTTGGGGTTGGTGCGCCATAAAATTTATTTTGCAGGTACTGCTTGTTTTTCTGAATGTCAGGCACGAGCGAATACACGCCTTTTGGACCGGAGATCAAGTATTCCCACCACATGCTTGTGTCGCCGTCCTCCACATACTTCATCGCGCGCTCATACCGCGTTTTATGATCCTTGGTTTCCAGAATGCTTGGATCTTTGTTCTCAATCGCTTTCGGCAATATCTCGCCGTTGTTATCCATTTGCTTGCCTACGCGCAGCGGGCTGAGCAGCCAGTAGTTATTGCCTTTTTCCACACGATCTTTGCCGAACTCATATACTTTTTGTTCTTCCGTCGGATGGTTGTCGACCGCAATCCATTGGTTCAGCAATCTGATGACGCCTTCCGGATGCTTCGCTTTTTTGGAGATGACGTAATATTCGTCTACGCCAAGGCCGATTTGCCCAAGCGTCGGATTGCTGTCCACCGAAGGGATCGGGAACGCGCCCCACTCTTGCACAACCTTGCCGTCCTTCACTGCGCCCTTCACCAATTGTGCCGGCGTCCAGGATGCGCCGAATACCATGCCAATGCTGTTGTCATATACCAGTTCAGCCGCTTTTTCCGTATCCTTAACCGCAAACTCGGGATCGATCAGCCCTTTTTTGAACATGTCTTGCAAAGCGGCAAGCGCATTCTTCACCTCAGGCTGAATGTCGCTGTTGACCAAACCGCCGTTGCCGTCTTCGATCCAGATGTTCTCGTAAGCATGATAGCCGTTCAGGAAAGCTCGGAGGCCAGTAACGCCTGTCTCGATGCTGAACGGGTTTTTGCTTACAGCAAGGCCGTAAGGAGTGCCTGTGCCGCCCGGATCTTTGGCCTTGAACGCCTCTGCGATCGCCACCATGTCCGCCATTGTTTTCGGCTCCGGCAAATTCAGTTCCTTCAGCCAATCCGTACGCACGAACAGGGTCTGGAATTGGAATGGATTGTAGGAGCTTGGAATGCCCATCAGCTTGCCGTCGAACGTGGCCGTCTTCATCTGCATGCCGCCGTCCATCGTCAGAAACTTTTTCGTTTCTTCCGTTGCATGCTGGTCATACACTTCCGTCAAATCCATGATCATGTCCGCTTCGGTCAATTCCTTCAATTGCGTCGCGTTGACCAGCAGGAAGTCCGGCAGGTCGTCGGAAGCGATTGTGATCTTCACCTTTTCCTTGAACTGGCTGACATCCGCTACCCACTTGTTCGTAATTTTGACGCCGATATCTTTTTCGTACGCATCATATACCGCATTTTTCTCGAAGTTTTCGCCTTCGTCAAACTTCAGGTATTGATCGCTTGGCGAAACGGTTGAAACTTCAATCACTTCAAGCTGCTCGCCTTGGTCTGCAGGTGCGCTTGCACTTGCGCTTGGACTTGGACTAGCGTCAGTCCCGTTGTTGGTTACGCCTTTGCCGCATGCGGTCAAGGCCAGGCAAAGAACCATGGCGACGATCATAAGCACTTTCTGTTTCTTCTTCATGCTACCCCTCCAGATGATCTCAATGTGAATATCGTTTCGGCTTTCATAGTTCTAGTATAGAAAGGTGAGCTCGCGCCATCCATATACTACTCTTTACTTTCGTATACACCTCTTGACAAAGCCATAGGATTGGTAAAATATTACTAAATCTCGTATTGACTCTCCCAAAAAATTGGTTAAGATGTTGAAAAAGAACAGCAGCCTATATCATTTAATCGGAGGGATACCATGAAGAGTTTGAGTCGTATTTTTAGTAAAAGAGGATTAATTGTATCTTGCCAGGCACTGCCGGATGAGCCGCTATTCGGCGGCGACACCATGGCGAAGATGGCGGATGCGGCAGTGCGGTCCGGTGCGATCGGCATCCGGACGAACGGAGCCGACGATATTATGGCTATTAAACAAAAGGTTAAAGTGCCGGTAATCGGGCTGATCAAACGGGACTTCCCAGGCTCGGACATCTTCATTACACCGACGCTGGACGAGGTGATTACGATCATATCCGCGGGCGCTGACGTCATCGCGCTGGATGTGACGGACCGGGAAGGAAGGCTTGAAGCGGTGCAGCCTCTCATTAACTATGCGCACCAACACGGCGTTGCCGTCATGGCGGATGTATCCACCTTTGAAGAAGGAGTTGCGGCGCAGCAGCTTGGAGCCGACTTTGTCGGAACGACGCTGTCAGGCTACACGCTCTATAGTCCGCAGCAGGAAGAGCCCGATCTTAGGCTCGTACGGCGGCTTAGCGCAGCGCTTGAGGTGCCTGTTGTAGCGGAAGGCCGCATATGGTCGCCTGAAGATGCCGCGAAGGCGATGCAAGCAGGCGCTTCCTATGTGGTCGTAGGGAGCGCCATCACTCGGCCGCAGCTAATTACAGGCCGTTACGTTGAGGCGCTGAGAGGATTGGCTAAATAATGGCTCCGATCGGAGAAGAAGCCATGACAACCGAAGCGACAGAGTTGTTCGATCCTTCATCCAAGTATGCAATCGGCATAGACATCGGAGGAACCAAAATAAATGCGGGTATCGTGACGCATAAAGGAGAGATATTGCTTTCGGAGAGCTTGGAGACGTTGGCCGGACAAGAAAACACGGTTCGCCGCGTTCAACAGGCCATTCAACATGTGATCGAGGAAGCAAGCAAGACATGGCCGGATATCCGGTATAGAGGGATTGGCATTGGGAGCGCAGGCCAAGTTGACTGGCATGAAGGCAGCATCCGGTATGCTTCAGAGCTCATTCCTGGTTATAGCGGAGCGCAGCTTAAGTCTATTTTGGAAAAACAGTATGGTATGACGGTATGGGTCGATAATGATGTGAATGTTATAGCACTGGCAGAGATGAGGCTCGGCGCCGGCCTGGGCAAGCGTCAGTTCATTTGCCTAGCGCTTGGAACGGGAGTCGGCGGAGCCGTTGTGATCGATGGCCGCCTGCTTCACGGCGCATGGGGCGGAGCCGGGGAGCTGGGGCATATGTCGGTCGACTTCCGGGGCATTCCGTGCATCTGCGGCGCAAGAGGCTGCCTGGAGCAATATGCGTCCGGGACGAGCATCGCCCGACTGATGCGCGAGCGCTTGGCGGCAATCGGCACGCCTAATGAACAGGTGAACGCCCGTGATGTATTCGCTCTCTGGCAAGAGGGCGACCCGCTGGCAGCTAGCGTTATGGACGAGATGATTGCCGCGCTTGGTTCAGCTATCACTTCGCTCATCCATATTTTCAATCCGGAATTGATCATCATCGGCGGCGGAGTCGCTGAATCCGGTGAACAGTTGGTGGACCGACTGCGCCAGGAAGTCAGCAGGCATACTATGCCATCATTCGCAGAGGGTGTCCAGATCGAAACTGCCCGCCTCGGCAATTGGAGCGGCATGATCGGCGCAGCTCTGCAAGCTTGGGAGTATGAATAGGGCATGCCGAATGACGAAGCGATGGCCATATATATGGCAATGCCCTAAGAAGCTGTATTTTTATGTGCTTTATGCACGACGCAAGAAAAGACATCCTGCTCCATTTTATGGGGCAGGATGTCTTTTCTTTTTTCTTATGGGCGATAATTCAAACAAAGCTGATTCTAATTAAGATATTAACGCTGATATATTGCAAGTTGCTATTCAAATTATACGAATACTGCATAAAATCCAATATGGAAAAATCTAATATAGTAGAATGAATTGGATTGATTTTATTGTACAAATGAATACGAATTTCACGCGAAGATAGGGTTGTAAAAAAAAGGGGGGGTGCCTTGAATATTATAGAGAATTTATACGAAGGGAACATCGACCCGGTAGCATCGATTGTCCCAAGAAACCCCGAATACCGCGTATTAATTCAAAAAATATCAGATGACTTACTCAAATGGAAAAAGAAACTATCGGAAGATGAATTTGCGGAGCTTGAACGATTACTGGACTTACGAAGGGAACTGGAGATACTGCAATCGCGAGAATCCTTTATTCAAGGTTTTAAGATTGCTGGGCAAATGATGGTTGAGGTACTTAATGAAAAGGATTAAAAAGTTTAAATACGGAATTGAATGACTCAGTTGCCGCATCCGGTGAGGAGCAAGGCTTATTTATTTTATCTGCAAATAAAAGCGTCTGGCTACCCTGTTACCTTTATTAATAGTGGGCAATACTTTAGTCAGGACGAACTAAAAGCCCCTGAAACTCAAGGTCTCAGAAGCTCTGCGGTTTCTTTCTATTAAATTTTTTTCTACATTCTTACACCATATTTTCGCCGTCACTTATGGTATGGTGCACCGCGTTGTCTGTAACGGCAAGTTTGAAGGCCATCCTTTACTGCCCGTCAATGTCTACCTTTGAACCGTTTAATCGCATCCTCAGTCACCGGCTCGAAGAGGTTAAGAAGGTTGCCATCGGGATCGCGGAACAGCATAGAACGGTTCCCCCACGGCATCATGGTCGGTTCCTTTACCCAATTATCGACAAATGGTTTCAAGCGCACGTATTCAGCTTCGACATCTTCGACCCGGAACTCAATAATAACAGTGCGATTATTGTCACTCACAACGGCATCGATGCCGAATAGCTGCGTCGTCTGGGTGTGGCCGATTGCAAGGGTGCATGATGGCACAACGAGTTCGGCAAATACGGGCGCGGGTCGCTCCGCCGAAACTCCCATGACCTTCTCATAGAACTCGACGAGACGATCCACGTCGTCAGTAATAATGCGTACAGAAGCGAAATTCACAAAACATCATCCTTCCTCTATCTCTTTTACATGTACATGTACATGTCCAATTATAAAAAAACGCTACTGACAACGTTATGTCAGTAGCGTTTTAGAATTTTTTGGGCTTCCTCACGAATTCGATTTCGGAATGATTCGGGTTCCAACACGGTTACGCCCGCTCCCCAGCCAAGCACCCATTGCAGTATTTCATCCAACTGACGAACGCGTAAGACCACATCCAATCCATCTGGATGCTCTTTCATATCTTCTACGTAATGATAGCTCGATTCCTTCACCTTATCTGCGATGTCATGGTTAAATCGAAGGCATACTCGCAAGTGGCGATCATCTAAAGGTGTATACTCCCTTAAGTCAAAATGCTCCGGGAGTTCGAATCGTTCGTCCAGTTCGATTAGCTCAGCCATTCGGGACAACCGGAAATGGCGGATGTCTTGGCGCAGATCACACCGGGCCACAAGCATCCAAGACCCTTCTACGAGTACAAGGCCATAGGGAGCGGCGGTACGTTCGCTATGGCGGCTCCCCGTGGAATCCGTCATTTTTTTCGAATAATGAAAACTGATCTTTCGCCTATCTAATAGAGCCCGGCGGATCTTATCGAGGTTTTCCCTTTCGTTTGACAGAGCTGTCTGTTTACCAGGAGCAAGCAATCGCATCGACTTGCGTATACGGGAGGTCTCACTGCGGACACTGTCTGATAGAGTGATCTCGATTTTCCTCCTAGCAACATTAGCTCTTTCACGATATTTATCATCAAATCGTTGCTCGATAAAATCTGTTCCTATAAGCAAGGTCACGGCTTCCTCTATTGTAAAACTGATCGGAGGTAAAAAATATCCCTCCATTAAGGAATACCCTGTGCCTGTAGTGCTTGTTATCGGAACGCCCGCTTCGCTGAGCGCCTGAATGTCGCGATAGATGGTCCTCACACTGGTTTCAAATAGTGCCGCCAAATCTTCGGCACGTACCACTTTCCTGCCTTGCAGCTCCAGCACGATGGCCAACAAACGATCCGTTTTGTTCATGGACTACTCCCTTGAAACGTAATACTGTACAACAGAAACTTGCCGCTACTTATGATACGGCTCAGCTTAATGGAGTTATCAACGAAAAGACTAGAAAACAACACTCGACGATATTGAAAGACAGCGACAATCACATCTGCTCTAAATCATGAGAATTGCCAAAAGCCTGCTACTGGAATTTGCATCTCATCCGTCTCGACTTTGGAGAAATTAGAGAGACCCAAAGCCAAAAGGATAACTGTAATCATCTTGAAGTAAGGTTTCGGGGTAACCATCTTCGTCTACCTGAAATAAAAAAGAAAATGACTCCTCCTTCGGCTTCGTAAAATAATAATCTTTATTTTGAATAAGTCTCGGGTTTCCCCCTACTTTAATTAAAAAAGACTGATCCATCGATTTCTCGTAATTGGTTAGTGCCCCGTCTGAAATTGCACGTTTTATTAGACCTGGGTTAGTAAACATATCTTTGACGCTTTCAGTTGAAATTGGATGCTCAAGCACCTTTATTGAACAATTAGGATAAATATTGTTTTCCAAATATTCCCCATATTCCTCAGGAATAAAGATCGAAATCATGCTCTCAGGTTTAAAGGGATGGACGAGACTCAAATAAAAGTAATATTTTTTTTACCTTCGTGGATGAGGTCCCCTTCCCGATATGATCAAGGGCATTTTACAACTCGGCGCTGTATTCCTTTACAATTTGACCTTCTACGGTTTTATATACGATGTAAGTGTCATTTGCTTTTGCATCCAGCTTGGCGCGATCTCCGGTGAGCTTAATAAACTTCTCTAAATCTTTAAATTTATCCATGGTTTCACCTTTCCATCACTAGTATCGACATTTAAACAAACTATACCATAGCAGCACACTTCTCTAACACACACATGTTTTTCTTATCATTACTACAAAATCCCTCTGAAGGAAACCTGTAATATAAACAGAGCCCGATTACTTAAGACGTCCTGTTTTATAAGTCGGGAACATATCCTTAATTTATTCCCATTGTTCATCGCTTACTTCATAACGTATTTGAATTATTATTGATGTCCAGTCACTTTTCTCAAATCATAATGAAAATCCCTTCGTTTTCAGACACGTCCTAGAACGAAACTGATTCTATTCTGATTTGCACTCGTATGGCTGGGCTTTGTGTCTGGCCCAATTAGTCGACGCTCACATCAAATTCAGAAATTAACACTACGCAAAGACAAGGTTATAAATAACTTGAACATTATAGAGAATTTGTACGAAGGGAACATAAAGAAAATTTCGGAAGATAAATTCGCGGAGCTTGAACGATTACTGGACTTACGAAGGGAACTGGAGATACTGCAAGCGGTGATACGGTTGACAGTAATGAATATGTAAAGCAAAAAAACAGCCTCTCGCAATGAGCGGCTGTATATATTATTCAAACGGACCAAACAACTCACGCAAGTAGTCTCTACGCCCATGCAAAATACGGTGGATGATTATGGTATCATTCATGATTCGATAAAAAATCAAATACGGATTCACTACAATAAATCGATAACCTCGTTGAATAAGAGAAAATTCGTCGTCAGATAATACAGAACCTTTATTGGGGAAATCCGCCAAGCTTGAAATCGTAACGTTTAACTTATTCAGCATATTTCCCGCCGCATCCATGTTATCTTGTGAAATATACGAGAAAATCTCGTCCATGTCATCAACTGCTGCCGGCGTATATTTAATTTTACTCTTTAGCGGCATCGATCTTCCTCCGCATTCTTTCCATTACCTGATCATGGTCAAGTAATTCTGAACCTTCTGCAATCTGTTTCTCCGCTACTAAGAGTTTAGATTGTAGTTTAATTCGTGCTTCCATTCGCCGGTATGCCTCATGACTCATTACAACTAAATCGGCTTCTCCGTTACGTGTCAAAACCACTGGCTCATCAATCTCGTGACAATATTTTGAAAACCCGTTGTAATCTTGTCTAATTGTTGTTGAGGGCTTGATATGCATGATTAACAACCCCTTCCCAATATGGCATTATTCTGACTACATTATATCATTAAACTGACAGTTGCTGCTACTCTTCGCATTACCACTATTGGTGATACGCTTCTCCGTGCTATCTGTAACGGCAAGGGCCATCCTTTGGGATGGCTTCTAAACAACTATACTCCATAACCCACCGAATTCTTTAAAATAAGAATATTTTCTTTAAGGAACGTTTGATTTTTTTCAATGCCTCTGTTTTTACACCAAACAACGGAGCTGAAAGCATCGTAAATATCATACAATGGCAGCACACTTTCCAGAGCCAACATGGGTCGAATCGATTGATAACCTTCAATGAACGGTATTTTTGTTCTCGGATTGACTTCCCAAATATATCGATTGACTTTTGTAAAATCCACCTCCGACGATCCGCCGCGAGCACTCTCGAAATCAATAATGCCAGCAACCTCGTTACCATTCACCAATATATTGCCTGGTCTAAAATCCATGTGAACCATGCATGGTCCGTCAGGATCCGGCAAAGCAGAGAAAACTTCATCAAAGTGAAGAATACATCTTTCATACAATGCTGGGTCGAGAATCTCCTTGCATGGCTCTTTCCACTTTTCAAAAGTATTTTTGATATGTAATCTCCAATTATTCTGGTCAAGCAACTTAAAACCATCGGTTACATGGTAACCATACCCAGGAGTTTTAACCTCATGGAGCATAGCCAGATACACGCCAATTTGAAAAGAGAGCTTCTCATCAATGTCTCCTCTACAAGGCATACCTTGAATTGCTGAAAGAAGCAATGCCCCCGTAATACTTTCATCCCCATACCAAATGTCCAATACCTTAGGAACAGGTATTATCCCCTTTAATGTTTCAAGCATCTGAAATTCACGGAATAGTTTATCCTTGTTAAATGGAATTTTTACATAAACATTTTCTCCGCTTGTAAGAGTAAGTTTGTATACATCAGAACTAAATGACTCTGGAACATCTTCTATATTCGAGACATTCAACTTTAGCTTATCTATAACGTTAAGAATGGAACTCATAGGGTACCTCCTGTTTTAGGTAGCAAGTGATAATTCGATTAGTACCAAGAGCCATTTTCAAAGGGTTCAGATTGTCGAGAAACCCACGATCAATATCTTTAATTTTTGAATTCCTAGCGAGAATCACATCAAACTTTCGATGTTTACTTCTTGATTGAGAAACTCTCTTCGAACTATAATTGAATCAATCTTTCAAATGGGGTGAAATGGATGTTGTTCCATATTGTTCGAGATATTTAGTTTTCGGGCTGGAGAAAACGCGTACCAGCCATCAAGGGGGTAGTCTGCCCTTTTGATCTCATGAAGCTAAAACATGAATAATATCGGTCAACATTTTATACTCATTGGAAGGTGGAATAAACATGAATCCATTGGAATACAAAGAGTTTTATGATAAAGTCGGCAAAATCAACGGTTGGAATTTCAGCAATGTGAAATGCGTTTCGGAAGGAACAAGACGGGACTTGTATCGTGAAGTAACGAAGGTCTGCAAGAAATCGGATATATTGCTTGACATTGGTACTGGCGGCGGAGAAGCGATATTATCAATAGCTGAATCTGCACTACTTCTAGTTGGGATTGACCAATCCACTGGAATGATTGAAACCGCAACTAGAAATTCTGCTAAATCAGGCATACCTAATGTACGTTTTCTAAAGATGGAAGCTGAAAAATTGGACTTTCCTGACGACTTATTTAATGTGGTCTCGTGTAGACATTCGGAATTTTCCGCTAAAGAAGTCGCAAAAGTTTTAATTAAGGGCGGTACATTCCTCACTCAGCAAGTAAGCGAAAACGATAAATCAAATATTAAAGAAGCGTTTGGAAGAGGTCAGGCATTTGGAACAAAGGCAGGTACATTAAAGCATCAGTATATTACTGAATTGAGCGAAGCGGGCTTTAGCGACATTCAGGCATTTGACTTTAATGTTTTTGAATATTACCAAACGGCTGAAGACCTCATTTTTTTACTAAAACACACTCCAATTATTCCCGACTTTGGACGGACTGATGTTGATTTCCAAATACTCCAACAGTTCATTAAGGAAAATCAAACTCAGAAGGGCATTAGGACAAATTCGGAGCGCTTTATAATTGTTGCTACGTTATAGAGATTGAATGCAAAAAGGATACTCGTTAATCGGGTATCCTTTTTGTTTATAACGCTTTATAAAATAGAGAATGTTGAAGTGCTTATGTCCCTAATCTGGCTATGATACAATTGAATGGTTTTACATTTCACTTATTTGGAGGCGTATTTGAACATGCGACAACACTATTCTGTTAGGGTACAACAATTAGGGGAAAACGCATAATTGGCCCTATAAACTGCGATTCCCCTTGATCTTAAAGGGGTAAATATGCAAGTTCTGCATCGAAATGAAGTTCACGATTCACGATTCATCCTTTGGCTGAGCATTTTGACGTTTTTCAGCGTGATGAACGAAACCATGTTTAACGTATCATTGCCGGATATTGCCGCTTATTTTGACATTGCACCGTCGGCGGCCAATTGGACCAATACCTGCTTCTCGCTATCCTTCGCCATTGGCATCGTTGTGTACGGCAAGATATCGGAACATACAGGCATGAGAAAGCTGCTGTTATTCGGGATGTTGACCTATGGTTTCGGTTCGATTGTCGGCCTATTATGCCATGCCTGGTATCCAGGCGTGCTGGTCGCCCGGTTTTTTCAGGGAGTCGGCGCTTCGGCCGTTCCATCGCTTATTATGGTGATCATTGTCAAGATTGTCGAACCGGAAAAACAGGGCAGAGCGTTTGGCCTGATAGGCTCTGTCGTTGCATTTGGCGAGGGGATTGGCCCGGTTATCGGAGGCGCGATTTCCGGCTATATTCATTGGTCCTTGTTATTTGCACTGCCATTGCTGTCGCTGCTGGCCCTTCCTTTCGTACTGCGGACACTGCCTGACGAGACTGCAGAGAGAAAATCATTCGATTTAACCGGCGCCGTGCTGCTATCCGTCGGCATTCTCTCGTTTGCGCTGTTCATGACGCTGTACCATTGGATATACCTGGCTGCAAGCCTGGTTCTGCTCGGGCTTCTCGCTCGCCATATCCGACGGCAACAGGACCCGTTTCTGGAGCCGTCCCTGTTACAGAAGAAAAGGTATATGGCCGGTGTGCTTACCGGTGCCTTGCTGCTCGGCACGGTCGCAGGATTCTTCGCCATGGTTCCTTATCTGATGAGAGCCGTATACCATATGCCGACCAGCCTCATCGGAAGCGCCATTCTGTTCCCGGGCACACTGAGCGTTATCTTGTTCGGGATGCTAGGCGGGATGCTGGCTGACCGCAAAGGTCATATTACTGCAATGTTGTCTGGGCTCGGCATGATTGCCGCAGGTTTCCTGATCGTGCTCTTCTATACGGATCGGGCTCCTTGGCTTATTGCAAGTTCGGTGGTCATGACGTTTGGCGGTCTTTCGTTTGTGAAAACGGTCATTTCGGCAAGTGTCGCCAAGACGCTGGAGCCGGATGAAGCAGGTTCTGGCATGGGCATGCTCAACTTCGCCTGTTTCCTTGCCGAAGGCATTGGCATTGCCAGTGTGGGCGGACTGCTGACTAAGCCGTGGCTAAACTCTCCCTTGATCGCGACCGTAACCAGTCCAGCAGCCGCGCTTTACAGCAATATTATGCTGATTTTCATTGCACTCCTAACGTTTGGCGGCCTTCTGTTCGTCTTGTCGTACAAGCGCAATCGTCATTGATTGCATATTAATCAAGTAATCAGGCTTGCATAAGAAAAGAGGGGCTCTCAGCCCCTCTTTTCTTATGCAATCGCTATTTCTGCATGTTCCTCTCGTGTTCCTTCAACGTTCTATTCTACGCTTTTTAACGATTCAATCATGTTGATGGCAGTCATTTTTCTCCTGAGCAGCAAGCTCGACAGTATGGTAAGCAAGAACGCAAGAATAATAGAAACCAACATGTTCACTATATTCAGTTGATCCGGGATTTGCTGGTGGGCGCTAGACAGTGCCTTTACAATGATGCTATACACATAGCCGCTTATTGGTAAAGCTACAAGTACCGCAAAGGCGGTCAGTATCATATTTTCAAAAAAGATAAGTCTGTTTATCTTGTTTTTTTGATAGCCTAATACTTTAAGCGTTGCAAGCTCGCGATTCCTTTCATAAATGTTGATGGAGGATATCGTATAGATGGCGCCAAAGGAAAGCGTGACGGCACAAATGATAAACATAATAAAAACAAAGCTGTTTTGTTGCAAAATATATTGAGCCGATTTCTTTAAATCATTTTTATCTGTAATGGCATCTACTCGTTGATCTTCTTCAAAAAAGCTGCGAACGCTCATCAGATCTGCCGAACTGTCGGCTTGAATGAATAGCGAGGTTGGACGGTAGTCTACGCCAAAGCTCTTTATATAATCAGGCGTACTATAAAATGACGGATTCGAATACTGGTTGGATATGTTCATAACCTTCATATCTACAGCCTTATTGTTAAGCTCTGGTGCTGTGAACTTGATTTGGATGACATCCCCTACTGAGATATGATGTTTGTCGGCATAGGATTTGGGTACCAGCAGCCCATGATCCTCCAGAGATATCTTATTATCATTTTCGTCAAAGAAATGAATGAGCTTGTTATCTTGTTCAGTAACAACTAAAGAGGCATTTGCCTTTTCATTATTTTTTACGAGTTCAACAGGAAAGGTGGATAAAGCATAATGATCTTTAATGCCGGAGGGCAATTGGACTGAATCAGAGAATGTTCCCATGGTGTAATCTACTCTTAGATCATAGGTATACACATCCTCAACTTGGCTCGCAACCTTTAGCAAAGCCGATTGCGTGCCGAAAGCCGTTATCAATAAAACGGTGCTGATCACAACGCCAATGGAGCTCGCTAGTGCTTTTTGCTTATTTAAAAATAGGTTTCTCAGTATGAGTTTGTAACTGTAGGGAATGCGACTCCACAGTCCCGGAATTCTCTCTATCCATAGCTGCTTCATCTTCTTAGGCGGTTTCGGGCGCATAGCCTGAGCCGCACGTTCTTTCAATAGGGTTCTGCCGCTAAAGTAACAGGCCAGGATACCAAAGACGCTAGAGAAAATAATGGGAGGAAAGATCGAATAAAATGAAAGCGAGAATGTAATATCAGGCAGGGAGTAGGCCCTTGCGTTGGACGCCGTTACGAGTGGAATAAATACAGCGGCGGCAATCGCGCAACCTATGATAGAGCCTAGTACGCTTACCAGCACAGGGTATCCCATGTAATGAAGCATGATATTTCTGTTTTTCACACCCAGAGCCTTCATGATGCCTATTTGATTTCTTTGCGAATCGATAACCCTCGACATGACAAGGAACAGAATAATCGCTTCAATCAAAAAGAGAACCAGAGGTATAACCTTGCTCATCAATTTATTATTATGAATTGTTTGATGGATTTGAGAATAATTGAACGTCCGTTCTTTGCTTACCTGATCCAAATAAGCCAGTTCCTTGGATTGCGCTTCAATGGATCGGCCCAAGGCATCCATATCGTAGCCTTCCTGTGCGTCAATCATGATTTCATTATAGTAAAATCCGCCTGCGATTTCGGGTATGGTCTCTTCGGCTATATAACCTATCCCGTTGTTTTTATGGTCTTGAATGTCGTTCTTCTTGGCATGCTCAACATTCTCGCCCAAGCCGCTAATGATAAGCGTGATGTCTTTCTCATTCACTTTCAGGCTGATTTGATCACCGACACGATAGTCATGTTCTTCCGCATAACGGGAATCCAACAAGATCTCGCCTTTTTTTGACGGGATCATGCCCTCCATCATGGCAGGCGTATTTATTTCGTTTTGTACCGGGATGGAATGAACTTTCAGTGTAGCTTTATAGCCATCAAAGGCTTGCGAGGCATCAAAGGTATAACGCCCTTCTATTTTATTAATGCCTTCCACGTTGCTTAATCTAGCCACATCGTCCTGGGAAATTTGACTGTAATATACATTCAAGTCGCTTAAACGATGTTCCTTAAAATAAGCCTCTGTATAAGCGCTAAGATTGTCGCTATACGTGACCAGCCCCGCATAGAAAAAAGCCCCTACTGCGACAACCAAAACCAACGCTAGCGTCTGGCCTACAGATTGCTCGATGTCCCTCAATAGCTTTAGAACTAATTTCATCACCACTCAATCCCTTCAACGCTTTGTTTCACAGCATTCGTTGCAACGCTTTCGATCCTTCCGCTTTTGACCTTAATAATTTTGTCCGCCATAGGAGCAATTGCGGAATTATGCGTGACCAATACAACGCACTTCTTCGTTTCTGTGTTCAAATCTTGAAGAAGCTTTAAGACGGACTTGCCTGTCACATAATCCAAGGCTCCGGTTGGTTCGTCACAGAGTAGAAGCAGCGGGTTTTTGGCGACAGCTCTAGCGATAGCCACTCTTTGTTGTTCTCCTCCCGAGAGCTGGGAAGGGAAGTTTTGGATACGATCGGATAACCCGACTTTATGTAAAATATCTTTGGCATCCAGATGGTCTCTGCATACTTCGGCAGCGAATTCAACGTTTTCCAGAGCGTTGAGATTCGGAATCAGGTTGTAGAATTGAAAGACAAAGCCAACCTTCTCGCCGCGATATTCGGTTAACTTCTTTTCGCTGAGCTGTGTGATATCCTGATCGCCTACTAACACTTGCCCCGAGGTAGCTGTATCCATGCCGCCAAGTATGTTCAGTATGGTGCTTTTTCCGGCTCCGCTTGCGCCTAGAACAACGACGAATTCACCCTCTGATATAGAAAAATCCACACCATCCAGAGCTTTGATTGGCACTTCTCCGATTTTGTATTCTTTTCTTACGTTTTTGAATTCAATCAGCGTTTTCACTTATGACAACTCCTCGTATAGGATATAAGTACCATAATATACCAAATAAAAAATGCCGCATCATGCAGCCGATGTATTTTTGTGTCCGTCTAAAGAAGGAGATTGATTTCAGTGTTCACTCGACCTCTAAACTTTGATCAATGGATTCTATTTTCTAAATAGAGTCATGGAAAAGTCCGGCTGAATCGTAAACCATAAAAAAGGAGGGGCGAAAGCCCCTCCTTACTATTTCCGTCAATCATCTTATTTGCCTTCCAAGACTGCATTGAAAATGGGTTCGTCCCCATTTAGATGAATAATTTTCAGGCGATTCGTGTCTTTGACAAATATAGACTTGTATTGCTCTTTGCCCTCTTGTTTATCGGCTAGAAGAAGAATACGTTTGCCCTGGTTATCGGTTACCGTTTTGAACGTATAGTCCTTGTCATCAATATTCTGAATAATGGTATCGTATTCAGGCAGCGAAGACCATTCATCATGTTTCGGACTTTCTTTTGCGGGCTTGTTGTTTTCTTGCACGACTTCTGTCTGTGCGGATAGCTGGGTTTGTTCAACCTGATTGCTGTTGTTAGCTTGGTTGCTGCTCCCCGCTTGATTACTGCCGCAAGCAGTCAGTATGGTTGCAACTGTGAGTACTGCTAAAACTGTTTTTTTCATTTCAAGTCATCTCCTGTTGTGTCAATGCCTATTCTTCAGAACTGTCGTACATTCGGAATTCAATATTTTTTAACGATGTGTCCTGTCCTTGCTTCCTGCAACCGTTTCAGATTAGCGATTTTTATGGAACAAAAAAGAGAGCTTCTAAGGCTCCCTACTGCATTAACCCTGAATAGGCCCATGAACTGGTTGTTCCTTATATGGCGGGTAATCCGGCGCTTACATTTGATTTTGCAATGGCATTGTCGATTGCATTAAGGTTCATCCACATACATGAGTCTGCGCTGAATTTGCATAAGCCCATTCACGACGTGCAGCGCGATCCACATAAACACAAGGCCAACGCCTACGTACAGGAAATATTGCTGATTATAAGTCCAATCAATTTGAAAATAACTGAATACACTGTCCTCCAAAATATCAAGCTGAATTTCTTTCATCAAAATGATATGCACGACTGGAAGAGCAATCAGTCCAAGCCCTAGGGAAAGCAAAGTGACCATTATCACAAAGAATAGAATGCCCGTTACAAATCTCAGTAATACGAGCAGCAGATTCCGAATGAATAGCCCACTGTCAAAACCTCGCACCATACTCATCAGCCAGTTCTGCCCAGCTTCAGGCTGTGGATTGTAGGCGTGCGAAGCAGTGGCAGTCGGTAAACCTAATATTTGTCGAAGCATGCTTTGTTCAAAGTTGACAATCCCATTCAAAATCTTGGCTACTCCAAAGAACAGAGGTATTCCAATAAATATTGGAGTTAAACCGATCGATAGAGCGAGCCCCGTTATCGCTACTGTAAAGTAAATAATCCCTAACGGGAGAGACAGCAATAAATAGAGGATCGATGCATAGGTTTTTGGATTAAAAAGCACCCCATTCGCTTTACCTGTCGGCATATTGGCATTCGCTTCAGTTGCATTCATATCAAACACTTCCTTTGGATTCATCGTTCACGCTCAAAGCTATAAATTCATTATAGCCGCCGTATTTGATTGACATAACCGTCTTTGGAAGTGTCAAAAACCCCGCCTTAAGTCTAGGTCCTAACGAATACCTTTCTCAATCGGATTCCCGAGAAGATGCTGCTCACCAGCAGTACGAATTCGCCAAACAGATAAGGCAAGTTGACATGAACTTCAAATAAAATACCTGCCAGCATCGGTCCAAATATCATACCGAGACTCGTATAAGCATTATTCATCCCTGCCACAAACCCTTGTTCAGATCCGGCCACTTTGGACAACAGCGTATTGATCGTGGGACGCAAAATATTAGTGAAGGTAAAGAAAAGCATCGTCACTGCCATGACATAATAAAATTGGCCTGAGAACAATAAGCATACCAGAGATACTGCCGACAACAACAACATAGCGCCAATAATCCGTTTTTCCCCGAATCGTCGTGTGATTCGCTCGGTCAATAATAGTTGATTCAATGTGCCGATGAGCGAACATACAGTCAGTAGTATTGCGATTTCACGCGTCGAGAATCCGTAGACCTGTACGACAAACAGCGGAAAAATCGCTTCAAAATGCGTCAAACCGAAGGTCATAGCGAACACAATGAGCAACAGGAAAAAGTAGCAAGAACGAACCGAAAGCACGATTTGCCGGAAAACATTCTCCTTCTTTTCCTTCACTTGCTGACGCATCTTGCGAATGTCCGCCGACAGCGATTCAGGCAATCCCCACAGACTGCAGATCATCGCCACAAGCCCTACACATGCGGATACATAGAATGGCGCCTTGATGCCCCATTCCGCAAGCAGTCCGCCGACCCCTGGTCCAATAATAAACCCGGATGTCATCGACGCGCCTAACCATGACATGGACTTGCTGCGCTGATCAGCCGTAGTAATGTCGGCAATATACGCAATAATAGACGGGATTAAGGCTGCTGAGCCTACTCCGCCAATCAATCGGGATACAAATAATAATGTGAGATCGTTTGCTAATGCTGCGAGCAGGTTGGAGAGTGCAAACAGGATCAAACCTATCATAATCATCGGTTTACGGCCGTATCGATCTGACAAATTGCCTGCAAGGGGTGAGAATAGAAACTGGGTCAGGCCGAAGCAAGCAACCAAATAGCCCGCAGCCTGTCCGCTTGCCGAAAACATCTCGAGAAGCTCCGGCACGATCGGAATAACAAGACCCATACTTAAATTAGCGAGGAACATATTCAACAACAGTAATGGGAACGCTGACTTCTTTAACATAAAGGACCACCTATACGAATTGAATAAATAACATGCAGAGACAACTGACTGCCAGTCCCCTCTCTAGCTGCATTTGTATATGTTAGCATGCCGCCTTCGACAATCCTAATATGAAAAACATTTGCGGACTTCATATTTTTGATATATATGAAGAATGTCTCTGTACGAAAAAAAGAACGCCCCTGGCATTGAAGGGACGTTCTCTGGTACTAATCCACCCATATTCTATGTATGCTCGGTTCATCCTCTAAGAAGGAAAGCTGATATACATCAGGATTAGACAGTCTCTCCCACTCTTTGAACCCGATGCGATGATCGAAGTGCTTGAGAAGAAGCGATATCAGATTGCCATGTGAAACAACTACAATATTGCTGTTCTTGCTATCCAAAACTTCCTTGACCACACTAATGGCACGGCCCATAGCCGTGTTGCTGGATTCCCCGCCCTCATAACATAAGTCCAGATCCTCGTAAGTCTGAAGAAGCATATTACGCCACTCGGGATGGTTTTGAGCTGACAAAACCCGCTCTGACAATCTTTCCTCCAAAACGATTTCAACACCAAGCTTATCGGCCAGAGGCGTTATCGTACGGTAAGCCCTGCTAAAAGGACTCGAAATGATGTAATCGATATTTTTGCCCGAAAGAAATTGAGCAAGTCTTCCCGCTTGCTGAGCTCCAGCAGCGGTTAACGGAGCATCAGGGGCTTGCCCTTCCGCCTGGCAATGCCGTACAATATAAATGTTTTTCATCCACACGGCCTCCTTATAAGCCAATATTGCTTTTCAGCCCCTTGTAGCTTCCTGCCTCAGGAAACCCGTTCTTAACAAGTTTCTTGAACTTTTCAGTAAAGCCGTAGGCAACAAGGTCGTGAATCGGTACCATAGCTACATCGCGAATGGGATTAAGATCAAATTCATTCGAGGGTAGCCTCAGCTCCCCTCCGACCCTCCGTACCTGGAACGTAATATGCAGAAGAGACGGATCAGCATCCGGTTTGTCGCATAGATATAACAAGTTGGACACTCTTGTCACTAAACCTGTCTCCTCTTCGATCTCTCTAACAACAGCCACCTCCAGTGTCTCACCTTGCTCTACTCTGCCCCCCGGCAATGACCATGCCCGCTCAGATGACACCTTTTGCTTCACCAATAATATCAATAATATCTGGTCATCTTCAACCAAAATACCCGTTACTCTCACCTGCAATAGATAGCTCATTGAATAAGGCCTCCTGTTTAGAAATTGAAGAACTCTAACACATTCAAACCATTTAACCTCACACAAAGAGCTTAGTGAAACTTAATCCGCTGCCAACTTGGAATAAATGCTAATATCTTTGAGCATTCCTTTTATTTTCTCGTACTGTCTTAAGGTGCCCTCGTACGTAAAATTCAGCTTTTGCAGCACTTTTATGGAATTGACGTTTTCAGGCTCTACTTTAGCTTCAATTCGATTCAGCATCAACGTCGTAAAGGCATACTCCAGCAGCTCGCCAATTGCCTCTGTTGCGTAGCCTCTTCCCCAGTAAGCTTTGGCAAGATCGTATCCAATCTCTGCCTTGGCATGCTCCATATCAAGAAAATTATAACCGCCAGATCCAATGATCTGACCGGACTCCTTCTCAATAATAGTGAAACGAATCGCTTGGTCATCTTCGGAGAGATTATTAAGGAATTGAATCATTTCTTTTGCCTGAGCTTCATCCGTAAATTGATCGATATTCATGAACCGGGTGACATCCGGATCAGACCAAATTTCAAATAAACTAGCCGAATCCGAAACCTCCATTTTACGCAAATATAGCCGTTCTGTATGTAGTACTGAGCTCAATGTTTGGCCTCCATTATCATTTATGTTAATTAACTTTATCCTTATTTATAATTCTATGAATGGAGCAGCAAGCTGCATCCTATTTTCAATTAAGCTTAGCCTGGCGTTAAAATCATATTATATACTAGAATGATGTAGTTTCAATCATGCAAATTCATTACCCTACGACCATAAATATCCTTGCCAACAAAATGCGCCTCAATATGAAAAAACCAAAACAATCACCTCTCCTACTTAGAGAGAGCCCGTTTTGGTTTGCGTTTCATTTATGCTCTTTCCTCACGGCCAATCATAGCCGCCTCCTTGATGATTACAGCGCCCAAGCCGCTGTATTCCTTTACGCATGCCCTTCAGTGCACCATATTGGGATACCGCTAGAATCATATACTCCGAGCAGGAAGGCTCGAATCTGCAACGGTTGCGTATGTAGTCAGGTGCGAAGTGCTGATACAGGCGTACGATACAAAGGGTAATTCTCTTTAGACGTACCATACAATAGCCTAACGTGAACATCGCTGCAATAAGCATGGCCCCCCAAAGAGCAGCCCCCCAATACCTTGTCACGTAAAACAGACCCGCAGCTAATACTAACATCACTATGATTTGGAGGAGCAGCGATCCCCACTGGATTGCAGGTCTCACAAGCGTCCGCTCATAATTGACGCTTCTTGGATCACTCGCGTCCCCCTCCGGGAAGAGAGATTGAATGAGCAAGCTCTTATCTGGAACTTCCCCATAGAGGACCTTCGTTTCTTTGAGTTCCGATTGCTGAATTCGTTCATTATGCATCTGTATTTTCTCCATAAGTAATCTCAAACAGCAGCTTTAACTATATTAATCTTCTCTATGAATCTAGGCAGCCTACTCTTGGACAAAAATGAGCATGTAGAAGTTCATAGGGGTGGGTTGCTGAAAACAGCCCGGCTTCTCTGTTACGGTAATCGTTTCCATAGAATGATATTCCCAGCCTTGCTGAGCTTCTCGATTAATGATGTCAGCAAAAAGATTGAATGCCGCCTGAGAATCCCCTTTTCCAACCTGTACGTTTTTAGGACCAGCTACCGCTTTATACCTCTTCATTTTAAAAACCTCCATTATCATCTGATCTATGTGTGAAATGACTTAAAACTGTTATCAATGTGCGAAGCCATTATGTAGATGTGATATAGGTCGATAGTTGGAGGTAAATCGAACCATCTATACATGATTTTACATTGAATTATCATTATTTCAAGCAAAATCATAAAACTGTTGTCGATTATCCCAAGAATAAGACGCCGCTTCCTAGTGCAACTGTTTTTTGGAGACCAGGCTGCTGTCCTGCGCTCCAACTCGTTCAAGCTATTCGCTTATCTACTTCATTGGACAGTTATTGACAGAAATTATTAAATAGTGCTACTCTAGTTTCATTCCAATTGGTATTGATTATCATTATTAGTTACATCACTAAATTATTGGGGGAAACAAAATGAAAAGGCTCTTACAGGTTAGTATTGTATTAATATCTATCCTGCTTATCACGGCAGCTTGTGGTTCGAAAAATTCGGATAACACCAACAATGCCGTTGTCCCGGATCATACCAGCAATGCTGGTCCTATCACGATTAAACATGGAAAAGGCGAGACAAAGCTTGATAAGCCTGCAGTACGAGTCGTCGCCTTAGAGTGGATTTATTCAGAGGAATTAATTGCACTAGGGATTCAGCCTGTAGGAAATGCGGATAATGCGGAATATTCGATTTGGGTAACAGATGAAGCGGCACTCGCAGATAGCGTGACCGATGTCGGCTTGCGTTGGGAGCCCAATCTGGAGACGATCGCGTCACTGAAGCCTGATCTGATTATCTCGAATACAGACAATAACGATGCGATCTACAAGCAGCTTAATGCTATTGCGCCCACGATTGAATTTGATCCCTACCCGAACGAAGGAGATGCCTATACAGGAATGGTCAACGATTTCAAAACCATTGCTGCAGCAGTAGGCAAATCGGAAGAAGCAGATCAAGTGCTTGCAGATCTTGACGAGCATTATGCAGCGGCTAAGAAAAAACTTGCAGCAGCCGGCAAGGACAAATTCAATTATGTCATTTCCCAAGCATTCAGTAGCCAAAATTCGATAACGTTGAGAATGTTTACGGATACCTCGACAGTCGTTCAAACGCTCGATCGTATCGGTTTAACCAGCGACTGGAAATCGGAGAAATTTGAGAAGTATGGTTTTACAGATACCACCTTTGAGGCCCTGCCAGCAGTGAGCGATTCCAATTTCATCTACATTGTTCAGGAAAACGATAATGTATTCGGCGACTCGGTGAAGGATAATACGGTTTGGAACGGATTGAATTTCGTAAAAGAAAACCGGACTTATGGCATCGGCGGAGACACATGGACCTTCGGCGGCCCCCTCTCCTCCAAAGTATTAGTTGACCGTGTTGTAGAAGCTATAACCAAATGAGAGCGGTTCGTTTATTCGGGGGTGGCGCAGCCACCCTCTTCATACTGTTAATAGCGAGTCTTTGCTTCGGAGAAGCACAGATCTCTTTCAAGGTCGTTCTAGAAGCCCTGTTCCATCGTCAGGATATACTCTCACATAATGTGATATGGGATATGCGCATGCCGCGTGCGATACTGGGATTGTTCTCAGGCGCAGGGCTTGCAGTCGCTGGGGGCTTGCTGCAGACCGTTACGAAAAACCCGCTAGCTTCCACAGATACACTTGGTATTAATGCAGGCGCTTATTTTATGGTTGTATTAGGAACGATCTATTTTCCTTCCCTGTTACACCAGGCGCCCTTTCTCTTTGCTGCCGCTGGCGGAGGCCTAGCTGCGATGTGTGCTTATGCCCTTGGAGGCGGTCGATCTACAAGTCCAATCCGACTAGCACTTTCCGGTATGATCGTAGCTATGGTGATCGGTTCATTTACAAGCGCTCTACATATATTCCATGCTACAGAAACACAGTCACTATTTTTGTGGGGCTCAGGCTCACTCTCCCAGATCGACTGGAAAGGTGTTGCCTATGCCTGGCCTGGAGTCAGTGCTGTTATTATCATTGCTTTTGTGATGAGCAAGCAATTCGATGTATTGAACTTGGATCACTCTACGGCAACTTCCTTAGGCCAGAAGGTTGATCTCACTCGCTTCGCCGGATTGGCGCTTGCGGTGCTTGTTGCTTCAGTCGTAGTCAGTGTGGTCGGACCTATCGGATTTGTTGGTCTCGTCGCTCCGCACTTGGTTCGTCTAAGCGGTTTGCGTAAGCATATTTGGTTTATTCCCGCCACTGCTTTATGGGGAGCCATATTACTCACCATGGCTGATGTTCTTACGCGTATGATTCGCAGCAGCATAGGTGAGCTGCCTGTAGGTGCGATGATGGCGATCATCGGGGCACCATGTTTAATCTGGCTCATACTTAGGAGAATGAAAGGCATCTCAGGTTCCCTTTCGAGCTCATCCATGTCTATTGGCAGAAGCCGTATGCAGCTTCAATTCCCGCTTATCGCGTTCAGCATGCTTTTCTTCGTTGTCTCATTCATCCTGATCAGCATGACAATGGGCGGCACACGTATTCCGCTAAGTCAGTTATTCATGAGCTTGATTGGATCTGACAAAGCAGAGGCTTATTCCTTCCTCTTGCAATTACGATTGCCTCGTACCCTTGTCGCCGCAGGCGCTGGAATAGCCCTGAGCGTAAGCGGAGTTCTTATTCAAGCTTCTGTTCGTAATCCATTAGCCGATTCTTCTATCCTGGGGGTGACCTCGGGGGCAGGTTTCGGAGCAATGCTTGTACTTATTGCCTGGCCGCAAGTATCGATCGTATTTCTTCCGATCGCTGCTATGGGTGGAGCCATCATGGCTGCAGCCGTCATATTCCTATTCGCATGGCGAAAGTCGCTCAATCCTTCCGTCCTTATTCTTCTGGGTATCGCGGTTTCTGCGATCGGCTCCGCGGGTATTCAAGCCTTAATCGTTCTTGGGCCATTATGGGGAAGTAGTAGCTACATATGGTTGACTGGCTCTACTTACAGCCGCACGTGGGATCAATTCATTATAATCTGTATATTCCTTGTCCTTCTTCTTCCCGTTGCATGGTGGCTTGGTCGCAGGTTTGATGTTCTCGCATTCTCTGATGATAGCGCTACAGGTTTCGGTTTATCGGTGCGTAAAACACGACTCGCTGCCATGACTGTAGGGGTGCTTCTTTCTGCCGGTGCTGTCGCCGTTGTAGGGACGGTTGGATTTCTCGGTTTAATCGTCCCTCATATGGTTCGAAGCCTAATCGGACATAACACTCGGCAATCCATTATATTATCGAGTTTACTGGGGGCTCTCCTTCTTGTATTAGCCGACGCCATCGGTCGAACAATACTTGCCCCGGTCGAAATTCCATCCGGTCTATTCATTACATTGATTGGTGCACCTTATTTTCTATACTTAATGTTTCGGTCACATACCAAGAAGCTATAGGCCCTCAGCTAGTGAAGGTTCATCCCTTTGCTAGCTGTTATTATAAATGCACTGACTCCTCACCAAAATTCAAACCCTCAGCCAACCACGAAAACCCCTTGCAGCATAATAAGACTCTGCCCCATTGTGGTACACAAAGACAGTATCGTAGCGACGGTCGCAAAAGATTGCCCCGCCAAGCTTTCTTATAGGGGCAGGCGTGATGACCCAGCTCGAGGATTTTGCATCATAATTCCCAAGCTCCTGCAGCTTTCGATATTGTTCCTCCGTTAACAGCTCGATGCCCATTTCAGAAGCCATCTCCACAGCACTGTTTACCGGCTTATGTTCTTTCCTCGACTCCAGCGCGGCATGGTCATAGCACAGGCTTCTGCGGCCTTTTGGGCTTTCTGCCGAACAATCATAGAAGACATATTCGCCCGTCTTCGCATCTTGATAAACGACATCCGGCTCCCCGCCCGTTCTCTCCATCTCATGTAGTGACCACAGCTTCCCGGCGTTTGCCTCAAGCTTAGCTTGTACATTCGCCCATACTAGACTCTCATGCCGGTTCATGTTTTTCTCGAATCGGGCTTTCATTGCTTTGAACAATGCTTCGCGCTGTTCGGCTGACAATTCTGGTGCAATTTCATTTTTATTGGCCATGGTAATGACTCCCTTCGAATTGACCTGCAAAAGATTCGTTGTTACAATGTCCCCATCAACAAGAAAAGGATGAGGACGATGATTCGTCGTTTGAAACGGTTAAAGAATGTCGCCATTGCAGTTAGCTTCTAAGTAAAAGAATTACATTTACTTGGAAGCGAGGAATAACTATGACAGAGCATCGGTTTAACCACTGGTCGGAAATCAAATACCTGAAGGATATGGTCACCAATCCAATGATTGAAGTAGGGGAATACTCCTACTACTCTGGTTATTATGATCAGCATGATTTTGAAGATGGATGCGTGAGATACCTTTGGGGAGACGAAAAATCAAGAAAGTTATTTAATCCCGCAGAAGACTTTGGTTGGGTTTTAGATAAATTAATTATAGGAAATTACGTATGCATTGCAAGTGGCGTTATTATTCTAATGGGTGGCAATCACAATCATCGTTCGGATTGGATTACGGTTTATCCGTTTGCGGAACAGATTGCAGGCTCGTACGAACCGAAAGGTGATACCATCATTGAAAGTGATGCCTGGATTGGCATGAACGCCATGATTATGCCCGGTGTGAGAATAGGCGAAGGCGCCATTGTGGCGGCGGGATCGGTTGTTGTAAAAGATGTCCCACCCTATACAATAGTAGGCGGCAATCCTGCCAAAGAGATAAAGAAACGCTTCACAGACCAAGAAATCGACATGTTAAAGGAAATGCGTTGGTACGATTGGGAACGGAAAGATATTGAACGAGCCACTCCTATTTTATCAAGTTCTTCTATTCATCAATTGTATGACTTTTATCAAAGGGAACTAAAACCTTATAGTAAATATCGATGAATATAGATTCAACTCACAGGAACGCTAGTTAGTCGGATCGTTTTGTTGTAAGCTTATCGGTCAATCATTCGTATAAGGTGGTCATCCCCCACAGCAGTGCTTAGCGCCATCCTTTTATTGCTCGCGGATCTGGCCAGACGAATATAAGAGGGCACTTTGAAATGCCCTCTTATCACCATTATTTCTCTACGTATGTCTTTGCAAGTGCGACCATATCGGCCTTTTTCAGATCTCCGCTTATTTCTAAAGTAATGACGTTAAGATCAGCCGTTCTATAGCTTACTAATAAGAAATTCTCTCCATATTCGCCCTCAAACATAGCCAGTATATCATCTGTAATCTCAACATATTCCCATGAAGCTCCATAGTTTATTTCCAGCGTCTTGCTGGGATCTCGCAAAGAATCCGTCATATGCCCATTTAGATATTGTCTTACCACAATATCTGATTGTTTCCACTGAAAGAAATCGTAAAATCCGCCCACAACCCATTCATCTACTGTCTTCACGCGATAATTGGGATCCTTCAGTACGGCACCAAACGATTTCACAAGTGTAAATTTGCTATCTTGCGGTCTCAATAGAGGGTATGAAAATTGCTTCGCTGCTTCATCTACGGATAACGTCTCCCAAACATCTGACATTTTAAACAAAAACGCCTCAAGCTTCTCCTTATAGGAGATATCACTCTTCTCCGCAGGCTGGGACGCACTCTCGCCATAATCACTTATATTAATTTGTATTCCATTCCAATTGGTTTTGAGGAGAGCAGCAGCGCTTACCGATGCAGTAGAAATCAATAATACAACACACACCGCAGTCCAGATGGGGCTGATCCTGAACCGCTGCTGTTTTTGAACACGCTGATTGCCATGGAAGGAATGTACCTTTTGCATCACTTTACCGGCTATCTCGGCATCGAGTATCTTGGTCTCTTTCATGTTGTGAATTAATCGATCAATATTCAAATCGCTGTTCATATCGGGTACCCTAAAAAAGACCTCTTGCGCCGCGTCCTCGGCTTCCTGCCGATTGCCAAGCATGAAGTAACAAAATGAAAATATCTTTTTCTCAAAATGACGAACAATCATCTCAAATGCATGAACATCGCCGTGCAGAACCTGATCAATGTGTTTCTTCAAATCCATGATTGTGAACCTCCTTTCTCTTTTCATTTTCTTGCCGCTTACCCTGTATAACTATCCAAGTTGGCCCCATGTGACCGCATGGCAAAATTTTTGTTCATTTCACACCCTTCTCTTATATTACAGTTAAATACAAAAGAGTTCAGGTACATTCCCCTGAACTCTCTTTATAGTATTGCTACTATGGCACATCCATACAACTAGTTGATTCAAGCCTGTCACATCTCATTTTCGAACCATTCCTTCATAAGGCTAGAGAATTTCTGCATACTCTAGCAAACGAACGATAATTGCAGCAACCTGCTCTCTCGTCACTTGATCTTCTACAGACAGCTTTCCATTGTTGCCCATAATAATCCCTTCTCGTACGGTGAAGGCAATATCTTTTCTGGACCAGTTGCTAAGCTGCTCTTGATCGCTGTATCCTCCCAGGATACTGTCAACTTCAGAGTCGGATAATCTACTTTTAAAATCAAGATAGTCTAGCACTCTCGCTACAATGACCATCGTTTCTTCTCTAGTAATCTGCTGAGATGGTCGATAAGTACCGTCCGGGTAACCATTCATAAAGCCAAGCTTCGCCACCGCTGCTATAGCATCTGAATACCATGCCCCTGCAGCAACATCGGTATAATTCACGCTGCCGGAGATGTTTACTAGCCCAAGAGCCTTGCTAATGATACTAGCAAATTCAGCTCTTGTGATAGCGCGCGTAGGTTCAAAGGATGTTTCATTCACACCATTAAGAATAAGCTTGGAAGCCAATGTATCTATGGCTGCAACTGACCAGCCAGAAACGTCTGTAAATCCAGGCTTCTTGCGAATCAGCGTATAAGTGCCTGATCCGTAGTTGATTACATGAACCTGATAGCTTTGGTCCTTTATTGCGATTGTTGCTAAAACCGGGCTTTGCACGCCATTAGGCAGAAGCTTCAACAAAGCAGTTGGCAATTCTCCCGCACCAGTTGAACTTAGCACGATTGCACCAAGCCCTTGCAGCTGCAACGGATTAGCTCCTTCACTATGCGCCGATAGCTCAATTGTAATCGGAGCTCCGATTAATTGATAAGTGCCTTTTTTCGCTTGCTCCTGTGCGTTAGCCAGTACTTCTCCAGATTCATGCTTTATGCTCATTACAAAACGGCTGTGATTTGCCGCTAGCATTTGTTTTAAATCCTGATTGCTCCATTTATATTGTAAGCCTGGTGTTGTAAATAGCAGACTATTGCCGTTTGCAGCAAGCTTATCTAGCGCTTTATCGGAGATTATGAGCTTGGCATCTGAATATGCCCCAGTTAAGCTCAATTCAACAGTCTGATTTTCATGCGATTTGTTTAACTGCGTAAGCTGCTCCTCTGTTAAATGAACCTCAATAGAGCTTCCCTGCTCATTGACCTGGCCTGCAACCGCCATTTCAGTTCCATGTTCACCAAGCCTCAGCATAACTTGCGTTGGCGCTGGTGCTGGCGTTTCGGCAGAAGGGATGCTCACTGTGTACTTGATGGTTATTGTAGCGATATCCGAATAGTCTGTACCGTCAAACACCCGATAAGTAAATGCATACGTACCATTTTGATTTCGATCCAGTGTAAATGTAAATGTTCCTGTGTTAGCATCCATCACTGCCTGCCCCTTTGCTGGAGCATCCACAATATGATAGGTTAATGTATCTCCTTCTATATCCTTGGCAACAACTGTTCCTTCTGCCGGGCTAAAATTCGTTTTGATCAATTCCAAATCTTCAGCTTCTGGAGCATCATTTACCGCTGCAACCTGAATAGTGAGAACTGCATTCGAAGCTGCTGCAACACCATCTGCACTGGCATTCCACTCAAGCTGCTCCGTTCCAAACCAATTTAATTGAGGCACATAGATAACTTTGGCAAGCTGTTCGGCTGTAAGCACTGCACCAGCTTCAATCTCTTTATTCTCCAGTATGAGTAAGCCATGCTCCGGCATTGAAACTAGCGTATAGGCGTCCGGCTTCACGCTATCGTCATTCGTATATGTGAAATCTGACAGTGCCAATGGATACGGAGTATCTTCTATCGCATTTACCGTATTACTATTCAGTTTAGGAATAGAGCGATAAACCATAGTGGCACTTGCAATGTCTGATACATTGCCCGCTTCATCTATCATGCGTACATAGACCTGCTTTGTACCAAATCCACTGCTTACCGTCCACTCTTTATGTTGAGCATAGCTCTCCGCAGGCAGCCAGCTAATACCGTCATGAGACAATTCCATGACAAGCTTAGGCGTGTCCAGCTCTCGTCCTGGGTCAGATGCATCAATCGTTAAATCTACAATATTACTGAACGTAATTGCTGCTCCATCTTCAACCGCAATAGATACAATCGGCTTTACTGTATCCACATATATAGAGCTAGATGCCATATATTCATTTCCAGCGGCATCAATAAACTTTACATAAACCGTTTTTTTGCCATTGCCTTCTACAAGCCATTGCTTTGAATTCGTATAGGCTTCAAGCGCCGACCATGTTGCTCCATCCGATGAGAACTGAATTCCAGCCAATTCACTGGAATCAGGAGTTGTTAATGTCAGCTCAAGCTTAAGTGAATTTGAGAAATCATCGTTATTGTTAATGACTAGCTGCCCTGTTGGCGCTACCGTGTCCAGTATAATGCTTGCCTGAGCTGCGCCGGTATTGCCCGCTCGGTCAATGAATCGGACATAGACGGTTTTGCTGCCATCGCCTGTTGGCAGTGTGTAGTTTATGCTTGGACTGTACGCTTGTTCATCTGACCATGTCACATTGTCATTAGAAAATTGTACGCTGACAACATCCGTCACCCCTGCTCCTAGTGTAAAGCCAAGTGTTACCTTTGCAGCTGTTGTATAAGCAGCTCCGCCATTTATTGCAACTGTTCCCGTTGGCGCCACCGTGTCTAAAGTAATGGTTGACGAATATACAGGCGATACATTGCCTGCATCATCCATAAGCTCAACCGTAATTTTTTTCTCTCCATCTGTGTTTCCAACGTCTATGATGAAGCTATTCGTATAAGCGATCGTTGTTGGCGTCGATCCATTAATGGTGTATCTCATATTTACAATATCCGCTACTCCTGTTGCTGGCGTCACTTCAACGGTAACATTCGCATCATTCGTATACGGTTTACTCTCATTCACCACGACGTTGCCTGTTGGAGCAACTCGATCCAGGGTAACGGTTGCCGTTAATACGGTTGTGTTTCCTGCCAGGTCTGACAAGCGAACCTGCAAGGTTTTCACGCCATCTTTCTCCGTATCTTGCAACGTGTACGTCTGCACGCTATTGCTGTAAGCTACTCGAGCCTTGTAAGGCTGACCAGCCTCGCCCAGCTCCATAAAGTTGGCATCGCTGCTTGTAACCGTAAGGGTCACGCTTGTATCATTCGTGAGGACAGGTGATGTGATGGTTAGCGTGCCTGTTGGCGCTGTTGTATCCAACGTAATGCTGTCTTGAGCTGCGCTTGTATTGCCTGCACGGTCTATGAATCGGACATAGACGGTTTTGCTGCCGTCACCTGCCGGCAATGTGTAGCTCATGCTTGGGCTGTACGCTTGTTCACTTGACCATGTCACATTGTCATTCGAGAACTGGACGCTCATTACATCGTTTACACCTGTTCCTAACGTGAAGTTAAGTGTCACATCAGCAGCAGTTGTATAAGCAGCTCCTCCATTAATCGCGACTGTTCCCGTCGGCGCCACTGTGTCTAATGTAATAGTTGAAGTGTATACAGGCGATACATTGCCTGCACCATCAATAAGTTCAACTGTTATCTTTTTCTCTTCATTTGTGCTTCCAACGTCTACGATAAAGCTATTCGTATAAGCGATCGTTGTTGGCGTCGATCCATTGATAGTGTATCTCATACTAACAATATCCGTTACACCCGTTGCTGGCGTCACTTCAACTGTGACATCCGCATCATTCGTATACGGCTTACCGTCGTTCACCACTATGGTGCCTTTTGGCGCAACTCGATCCAGGGTAACCGTTACATTTAATACGGTTGTGTTCCCTGCCAAGTCCGACAAGCGAACCTGCAAGGTTTTTACGCCATCATCCTGCGTATCCTGAAGCGTGTATGTCTGCGCGCTATTGCTGTAAGCTATTTTCGCTCCGTAAGGCTGACCAGCCTCGCCCAGCTCCATAAAGTTGGCATCGCTGCTTTTAACCGTAAGGGTCACGCTTGTATCATTCGTGAGGACAGGCGACGTGAGGGTTAGGGTACCTGTTGGCGCTACCGTGTCCAGTGTAATGCTAGCCTGTGCTGTGCCTGTATTGCCCGCTCGGTCGATGAATCGGACATAGACTGTTTTGCTGCCGTCGCCTGCTGAGAGTGTATAGTTCATACTTTCGCTGTATGCCGCTTCAGATGACCATGTAAGATTGTCATTCGAGAACTGTACACTCGTGACATCCTCAACGCCTGCTCCTAGAGTGTAATCAAGCGTGACCACTTGCTCCGTTGTATACATTGCGCCACTATTAATGGCAACCGTTCCTGTTGGCGCTACCGTATCCAGCGTCACCATGGCGCTATATATGGGAGATATATGTCCTACTCCATCAATAAGCTCTACCGTAATGGCTTTTGCTCCATTCGTGCTTCCTACATCAATCGTAAAGTTATTCGTATAAGCAATAGTCGTTGGCACTGATCCATTGATTGTATAGCGAATGCTCACAATATCTGTTACTCCTGTGGCTGGCGTCACATCAACGTATACATTGGCATTATTCGTATAAGCTCTGCCATCATTCACAACAACTGTCCCTGTTGGCGCTGTTGTGTCCAATAGTATACTATCTTGAATAACCGTTATATTACCGGCTCGATCAATCAAACGTATATATACCGTTTTATTTCCATCTCCTGCTGGCAACATATAGGTTCTGCTTGTACTAAAAGCTTCGATACTTGACCAAGAACTATTGTTATCTGAATATTGTACGCCAACCACATCGGTCACACCGCTGCCTAAAGTTAGATTCAGTGTAACTTCACGATCCGTTGTATATGAGTTGCCATTATTAATGACAACAGAACCTGTTGGCGCTACCGTATCGAGTGTAACGGTTACTTGGTATTCCTGAGATTCATTTCCTGCTCCATCAACGAGCTTGAAGGCCAATACCTTATCTCCGTTAACGGTTCCTATGCCTAGCATAAAGCTTGGCACATAAGGCATCGTCGTATATGGATTTCCATTAACCGAATATCGTATATGAGTAATATCATTTACTCCCGCATCTGGCGTCACGGAAACCGATACACCAGCAGAATTCGTATACGGTTGACCTTGATTTACAACCACTGTCCCTGACGGGGGGGTCTTGTCTATTCTAAATTGTACCGTTTCTGATTGGCTTCCATGCGTAACAGTAAGCGTATAAGAGCCTTCAGCAGTTACAGGTGTACCGTTTGTAAAGGGATTTCCATTCAGTGTTGCCGTACCCATGTTAAATAGGGGCGTCACATTTGTATGGTATAGACCACCATTGACAACACCTGTTATTTCAATGCTAATTTTTTCCGCATAGGTAACAATTAAATAGGGTCGAATGCTAGTGATAACATGACTTTCCTCTGTTTGAATATAATGATCTAGAAATGAAATATTAGCATCTTGTGCTTCTTCAGCTGAAAAGCCTGAGAGGATAAATGTAGCTCTTGGCGTGGATTTAAGAACTTCTTGTGTAATATAGCTCGTAAAATCAATAGGACCAAGAGTTGGCTTGCTCACCGGATCATTGACTGCTACAGGAACAGATTGTGTAGAGCCAGGAATAGCCGCTGGTAATGTAAGAGAAGTCACACGGTCTTGAGTCCATTCATGACTTGTACTTGCTGAAGCTTTTAATGTGAAGGGAACTCCAGCACTCAGACTGCCTCCAGTTACAGGAAAGTAGAGATTTGCACTTTGAATCTCATACCCAGCGGGGATCGCTGGCAAATCATATTTGAGCAGGGTTTGAACTTCAAGAGGTGCTCCAAAGGTTCCTTGATAACCTACATCAAGATAGCCCAAACCGCCATCTTCATACATAAACTTTCCTGCACCAATTCCTTCGTAAACGATTGTTGTGTCCTCTGTTGCATAAATAGGTGTCGTGACTATATTTGCAGACACAACATCTTGATTATTAAAAGTAAAGATGAGTCCAATACTAGCAACTAAAAGTACGATGGCAACAAGCTTCTTTTTCACCCATTACACTTCCTTCCACACTGGTTACTATTAAAATATTTAAGATAGTTAATTAAGTTCATAATAACATTTTTATCCTGTTTAAAGCAGTTTTCAAACTCATTCTCCGAACTATGCTCCTCCTTATCTCGATACCCGTTAACTCCTCCATCAGATAGTATAGTTCGAATGACTAGAGGTTGTAGTCCAACTAAAGTTGTACATTTTTAAAAAAAGGAATGGACGGATCAAATCAAGTTATAATCCCTGTCTCAACTTTTGTTAGATTTGTCACTTGTGTCTAAGGTTCCTTGAACACACAATTCCAGGATGTTACATTTAGATCATGCAGTATAGTCACTACTAAATAGGGGAGGAAGACTGACAACATGGGAATGCGCGGGTATTACTTTGCTATGGCTGACAACCTGGTGCAGCAAATCGCTGCAGGCGACCTTGCATTGAAGAGTTTGAAAATAGACAACTATCCCGGTCTGGACATTGATAGATCCTGGGAGGCGATTCACTACTTGCTTTGTGGAAATATTGCCGATGGTGAGCCCCCTCTTGGCTATGTGGTTCCGCTGACATCGGACAAAGGCATCGAATTCGGCTCGTTCGGGGCGTTTTCCTTGCGCGCCGAGCAAGTTGCAGCAGCGCTGCAGGCTATGTCTGAGCTGGATGAAGCGCAGCTCCGCTTGCGGTATGATTTCCCCATCATGCTCAAGGAAGAAGTATACCCTCTTGAGCAGGGCGTGGTTTCAGACGAGGATGCGGACGCATTCTTTGCTTACATCCTGCAGCATTTTAATGAAATACGGCGTTTCTTCAGCCAAGCTGCAGCGGAGGGCAAAGGTCTCATCTTCTATATTTTCTAATTCGCCTATGCTGAGCACACAATGCAAATGAGACTTGAATGCACAGGAGACCTGGAATCTCAATGGATTCCAGGTCTCTTTTTGAGCCTTGCTATTAAATCAGATCGGATTTCCGAAGCAGCCGCTGGATAACCGTCGCAACCTCAGCTCTAGTGATATAAGCTTTCGGTGCGAGCTGCGTGTCGCTTCTTCCCATAATAATGCCTGCTTGAATGTTATCCGCGACGCTGCTCTTCGCCCAATCGGACAAAGCGGATGCGTCTGCGAATGGATGTAGCAGCGATTCAGCCGATTGCTCCGAAAGTTTGGCGTTTAGACCGGTAATCTTCATCGCCTTGACGACAATGACCATTGCCTGTTCCCGCGTAATCTTGTCGTTCGGGCGGAACGTACCGTCCCCGAAACCGTCAATCAACCCGTATGCGAATGCCGTACTAATCGCGCTATTATACCAATCCGTCCCCTTGACATCCTGGAAAGGAGCGGCTTCTTTGCTCGGTTTCAACCCCAATCCGCGGACGATAATCGCCGCAAATTCAGCACGAGTAATGTCGCGATTTGGACTGAACTTGCCATTGCCAGTGCCACTTACTACCATGCGGGAGCCCATATCGTTGGCCGCATCTTTCGCCCAATGCTTCTCCACATCGCTGAATTCGAGAGGGTGCCACACGACCGAGTATGTGCTGTTGGTCAAGCTATTGATGACGGCGAAATACCTGCCATCGATAATTGTGATCTTGGTCGGCACATGGCGGGAAGTGCCATCCGGATCGACGACGACACCAGTCGTAATCTTGTTCGGATCGAGGCCGTCCGGAATTGCAATAGCACGTTCAACATAAACGCTGAAGGTTGAAATTTCTACTGTCTTGTCGCCATAGGTACCCTTGACGATAAAGTCCATCGCTGGCATTACAGGCGTAAAGCTTCCGTTCGTTGCCGATTGCCCGACGACCTTCGCCATATCGGCCGGTGTTGAGCCAAATTGAAGCTCTACCTTGATGTCCTGCAGCGAAACATTCGTTCCGAATTGCTTCGATAACTCATTCATGTTGATTTGAACGGAAGGCACGGTGTATATTGCACGATCAGTTTTTACAACAAGAGTAGCTTGCAGGTCTTCCATTTCTTGAATCAAATGGCCATTAAGCTCTGCTACAACTACATCGGAATTGGTTTTCACCGGAACCGTCACGACCGCACCAAAACCCTCAGTCGCAAGTTTTTCCTCAATCTTTTTTTGATCAACGATGATGATCATCGCCGATTGACCGTTCATTGTAGTCGTTATTGCAGTGCCTGCGTTTTCGGCTTTACCATTAACTAAAACAATGACGCTGGATTCAGATTCGCTTGAATCTGTGGATTCAGAAGGATCCTGTGGCGGCATCGGAGTTGAGCCTCCATTCCTAACGGTTACAACTATCGTCTTCGTATCCGTCGCTCCGCTAACATCGATCCACGCCGTACCGTCCCATGTTTGCTTTTGGAACGTCGCTGTTACCGTATAGTTTCCGGCGGCCGAGGGCCTGTAAGCAGCCGTGTAGTTGCCGGTATTGTCCTTCGTGAACGTACCCGTCTTGCCGCTTTCTATCGAGCTCCAGCCTACCGGCACGTAACGCTCGTCACCGACAAATGCTCCGTCCACCGATTGCCGATCGCCCGCAGCCGTCAGTGTGACCTTTCCGCCCGACGTTACACTGCCCGAGCTTGCGCTGACACTGTTGTTACCAGCATTCGCTTCCGTTGGTTCCGTCGGTTCCGGTACGGCTGTTACCGTCACCGTTGTGGTCTTTGTATCCGTCGCTCCGCTCACATCGCTCCACACCGTACCGTCCCACGTTTGCTTCTGGAATGTCGCCGTTACCGTATGGCTTCCAACGGCCGAAGGCTTATATGCAGCCGTGTAGTTTCCATTATTGTCCTTCGTGAACGTACCCGTCTTGCCGCTCTCTGTCGAGCTCCAGCCTACCGGTACGTAACGCTCGTCACCGACAAAGGCGCCATCCGCCGATTGCCGATCGCCCGAAGCCGTCATCGTAACCGCTGTGCCCGACGTTACGCTGCCAGGGCTTGCGCTGACACTATTGTTGTCGGCTTTCGCTTCCGTCGGTTCTGTCGGTTCTGGTGCGGCTGTTACTGTTACTGTTGTCGCTTTCGTATCCGTCGCTCCAGCGACCGCCACCCACGCCGTACCATTCCACGTTTCCTTCTGGAATATCGCGGTTACCGTATGGCTTCCAGTGGCCGAAGGCTTGTAAGCAGCTGTGTAGTTGCCGTTATTGTCCTTCGTGAACGTCCCCATCTTGCCGCTCTCTGTCGAGCTCCAGCTTACCGGTACATAACGCTCGTCACCAACCAATGCGCCGTCCGCCGTTTGGCGGTCGCCATCAGCCGTCAGCGTGACCTTTCCGCCCGCTGTTACGCTGCTTGGGCTTGCACTGACACTGTTGTTGTCGGCTTTCGCTTCCGTTGGTTCTGTCGGTTCCGGTGCGGCCGTGACCGTCACCGTTGTCGTCTTCGTATCTGACTCCCCGCTTACATCACTCCACACTGTACCATTCCACGTTTGCTTCTGGAACGTCGCCGTTACCGTATGGCTTCCTGCAGCCGAAGGCGTATAAGCTGCCGTGTACTTGCCGTTATTGTCCTTCGTAAACGTACCCGTCTTGCCGCTCTCTGTCGAGCTCCAGCTTACCGGTACATAACGCTCGTCGCCGACAATTGTGCCGTCCGCCGATTGCAGATCGCCCGTAGCTGTCAGCGTGACCTTTCCGCCCGACGTTACACTACTCGGGCTTGCACTAACACTGTTGTTGTCAGCAGTTGCTTCCGTTGGTTTCGTCGGTTCCGGTGCAGCCGTGACCGTCACCGTTGCCGTCTTCGTATCCGCCGCTTCGCTAACATCGCCCCACGCCGTACCATTCCACGTTTGCTTCTGGAACGTCGCCGTGACCGTATAGCTTCCAGTTGCCGAAGGCGTATAAGCAGCGGTGTACTCGCCGTTATTGTCCTTCGTGAACGTTCCCGTCTTGCCGCTCTCTGTCGAGCTCCAGCTTACCGGTACGTAACGCTGGTCACCAACCAATGTGCCGTCCGCCGATTGACGGTCGCCTGCCGCTGTCAGCGTGACCTCTTTGCCAGTCGTTACGCTGCTTGGGCTTGCGCTGACACTGTTGTTGTCAGCAGTCGCTTCCGTTGGTTTCGTCGGTTCTGGTGCGGCCGTTACCGTCACCGTTGCCGTCTTCGTATCCGTCGCTTCAGCAACCGCTACCCAGTCCGTACCATCCCAGCTTTGCTTCTGGAATAGCGCCGTGATTGTATAGCTTCCAGCTGCCGAAGTCATATAGTCGGATGTGTAGTTGCCATTATTGTCCTTCGTGAACGTACCCATTTTGCCGCTCTCTGTCGAGCTCCAGCTTACTGGCAAATAGCGTTCATAACCGGCAAATGCGCCGTCCGACGATTGCCGATCGCCTACAGCCGTCAGTGTAACCGTTGCGCCCGACGTCACACTGCTTGGGTTCGCGCTGACACTGTTGTTGCCGGCGTTCGCTTCCGGCGCTTCTGGTGCAGCCGTAACCGTCACAGTGGTCGTCTTCGTATCCGTCGCTCCGTTAACATCGCTCCACGCCGACCCGTCCCACGTTTGCATCTGGAAGGTCGCCGTGACCGTATAAGTGCCCGCAGACGCAGGCGTATAATCGGAAGTGTAAATTGCATTGCCGTCCTTGGCGAACACTCCCGCCTTGCCGCTCTCCGTTGAGCTCCAGCTTACCGGAACATAACGCTCGTCACCCGCCAATACGCCGTCAGCCGATTGGCGGTCGCCTTCAGCCGTCAGCGTGACCTCCGTGCCCGCCGTTACGCTGCTCGGATTCGCGCTGACACTGTTGTTGCCGGCGCTGGCTTCCGTCGGTTCCGTCGGGACCGTTGCCGTCACCGTTGTCGTTTTTGTATCCTTTCCGTTTTCGTACCATACGCCGTCAAAAAGCATATACTTTTGGAAAGTTGCTGTTACAAGATAACTGCCTGCAGCCGAAGGCGTATAGGCAGACGTGTAGTTGCCGTTGCTGTCCTCAGTGAATGCTCCTGACTTCCCGTTCTCCTCAGATGTCCAGCTAATCGGCACATACCGTTCATCTTGGGTGTTCCCGGTGGTTGCTTCTTGGCGGTCGCCTTTGGCCGTAAGCGTCACTGACCCTCCTAACGAAACTTCGCTCGGACTGGCTGTCAAGCTGTTATTGTCAGGGTTTGCGAGTTTTGCCGGAGGCCGGGTGACTGTCACAGCCGGGAGGGGCAACGTCGTCAAGGAATCTTCAAATTGATCGTTCCAACGACCGTCGTACCATCTTTGCAGCATAAATTTAACATTTATTTCAAAGTACCCTGGATTTCCGGGAGTATACTGGGCGGTGTAGCTGCCATCTTCGCCAAGTATGAAGGAGCCTGTCTTTCCGCCACCTTCAGTTGACGACCATGTCTTTGGTAAATAGCGTGTGTCCCCTTGATAGTACGTACTGCCCGGAGGCCCGTCTCCTTCCGCTGTCAGAGTGACCGTCTCGCCTACGTTAATAGACGTCGAGCTCAGAGTAAGCTTATTCTTGAACTTGTCTGCATTGTAAGACTGAACAGTCACACTCAGTGACTTAGAAGGACTGCGACCATTCGAGCGTGGTTGCCATTCTTTCAAATATCCATTGTACTCCAATTCCTTAAACATAACCGTCACAGTGAAAGTTCCGCTGATTGAAGGTGTGTACACAGAAGTGTACCTGTTGTCGCTACCCAAGACGAATGAACCCTCCGGATTACCATATTCAGACGATTTCCATTTATCCGGAATAAATTTCTGATCAAGATGTGAAATTCCTTCTGCGAGTTGACGGTCCCCTTCAGCCACTAACGTGAAAGATGAGCCGCTGTTTATTGTCGTTGAAGGCTCGGCCTCGGCTTTGACATTTACTACATTTGCCAAAGTCGGCCAATCTGATACCAAAAAATGGGTCGTCCTCCTATCAACATCGCCGGTATCCACCCAGTCGCTGCCGTCCCATTCTTGCTTTTTGAAGTAATAGTTCAAATCAAACAATCCCAAGGTAGTACCTACGGTAAACCATAATATCTGACGGTTATCTTTGTTTGACATGCCGCCATTATTATCGGTCTCCCAATAATCAAAGACATATCTCTCATCTCCGATAACTTCCGGATCACTGTCTTCTCTATCTCCAATTACATTTCCATTCCCTATCCGCAGATTACCATTAGGGGGATATGACTGTCCTGAAAAGTCCTGATACTTATTGCCGCTGGGATCCGCCAAGATCGGCGCCACCGCAGCCATTGCCCTTTGCCCGCCAAAATCAGGCAAAAGCATAGCCAAAACGAGAAATCCCGCCAAAAATCCTTTTAAAACTCTTATCCTCTTTCGAGTCATCTTCTAGTCTCCTTCGCAGCATAATGTGAACTCGAACTGCCGTCTCTTCTACCTCTATCATTGGGATTCGATCCTCAATTGATAGGCAACGGCATCATTGTACAACACGGGAATAAACATAGAATAAACAAAAGTGTCCTTAGTCCTATATGGGATACGTCTAATGCCCTGCTTCAATGTCGATATCTGACAAAAGAAGAGCCCCTGGCGGTTCGAGGCTCTTCTACATTGTTTTCTCAGGAATTGGACTATTCTGATGGAAAGGGTAAGGCAAATGGACGACAAACGGTTGACAGCCCAGTCAGCGATGGAACGTCTGCAACCGTTCATTGGCAAGTGGAATACGGAAGGCACGATCCAAGCTGCGAATGGAACGGTCATGAAGTTGGATGCCATCGATACTATTAGGTAGGTCCATAGCCAATTAACAGGCACTTTCACATCACCTTTTAAGGTGTTCACCATTCTCGTTTGCGGTGGCTGAATAAAAAGCATTTGCTAGAAAAAGAGGCTGTCCGAAAAGTGGACAACCTCTCTCTCATTCCTATTATGAAGCAAGCACGGAATAACCTCTTTTATCTTTCAAGTAAATAGTTTACAAATGAAGTGCACGGTACATAAATGCTACAAATTGCGCACGAGTAACTGGTTCTTCAGGTTTGTAATACCCATCCTCACCGAGCGTTAAGCCGTGAGACTCCAAAGCAGCGATATATGGAGAAGCCCAATGTGTGTGAGGTACATCTTGGAAAATACTCTTTCCGCCTATTGGCAAATTGAAGGCAATGACAAGAATCTTGGCCATTTGTGCTCGCGTAAGCTGCTGATCTGGATAAAAGTATCCATTCGTTCCTTCGAAAATGCCTGCTTGTGAAGCCTTCGAGATAGCCTCATCGTACGGACTATCGTTTGAGACATCATTAAAGCTGTTTGACGGGCGGTTTGGCGATAATTCCAATGCTCTTGTGAGCATTACCGCAACATGCGCTCTAATAAGCGGAGCATTCGGTTTAAACTCTCCGTCCGGGTATCCTATTATAATACAACGACCAGCAATGTCTCTTATCGCGTTCTCCGCCCAATGAGCAGATATATCTGTGAATCTTGTAGGACATACATTTTGTACAGGTTCTTCTTCCGGTATGGGTTCCGGTTCCGGTTCCGGTTCTGGTTCTATAATGGGTTCTGGCGTTTCAACATAAACAGTTTTTGACCATTTGGCATACAGCGTCATATCGGCTGTAACGACATCTGTTTTGAAATTCCAGCCCAATGTGAAGTCCTCATCTTTGAACCAACCTGCAAAAGTATATCCTGACTTTTTGGGATTTGCAGGTATAACTGCACCTTCTTCAAATGCAATTCGTTGATCAATGATTTCCGTTCCTCCAGTTGTTTCGAAGCGAACGGTATAGATTTCTTTATCCCATCCAGCATAAAGAGTGATCTCTTCTGTAACGACATCCGTGGCAAACACCCAAAGTGTTGTTAATTTCTCATCTTTATACCAGTTAACAAAGGTATGACCTGCTTTGCTTGGGTTTGTCGGCGATGCGATCTTGCCGTCGTAGGCTATCGTTTGAGCAGCTACCGCTGAGCCGCCATTCGACTGAAAACTTACCTTATAAGTATTGGCTGTCCATTTCGCATACAGTGTCAAGTTTTCTTTAACCAAACCGGTACCAAAATTCCAGGCCGTTGTTAAACCGGAATTCGTATACCAACCCGCGAAGGTATGACCTGCTTTGCTTGGATTGGTCGGCGATGCGACCTTGCCGTCGTAGGCTATCGTTTGAACAGCTATCGCCGAGCCGCCGTTCGACTGGAAGCTTACCGTATACGTTTCGACTGTCCATTTTGCATACAGCGTCATATTTCCTTTAACCAGACCTGTACCAAAGTTCCAAGCCGTCGTTAAACCGGAATTCGTATACCAGCCCCCGAAGGTATGACCTGCTTTGCTTGGGTTTGTCGGCGATACGATCTTGCCATCGTAGGCTATCGTTTGAGCAGCTACCGCTGATCCGCCATTCGACTGAAAACTTACCTTATAAGTATTGGCTGTCCATTTCGCATACAGTGTCAAGTTTTCTTTAACCAAACCGGTACCAAAGTTCCAAGCCGTCGTTAAACCGGAATTCGTATACCAGCCTGCGAAGGTATGACCTGCTTTGCTTGGGTTTGCCGGCGATGCGACCTTGTCATCGTAGGCTATCGTTTGAGCAGCTACCGCCGAGCCGCCGTTCGACAGGAAGCTTACTGTATAGGTATTGGCCGTCCACTTCGCATACAATGTCATATCTCCTTTAACCAAATCGGCACCAAAATTCCACACCGTTGTTAAACCGGAATTCGTATACCAGCCT
>NZ_QZCF01000003.1 GCF_003591485.1 Paenibacillus sp. 1011MAR3C5 | reverse complement strand
CCAGTGTGGCCGATCACCCTCTCAGGTCGGCTACGCATCGTCGCCTTGGTGAGCCATTACCTCACCAACTAGCTAATGCGCCGCAGGTCCATCTGTAAGTGACAGATTGCTCCGTCTTTCCCGAATCGGCCATGCGACCAATTCGCGTATCCGGTATTAGCATCCGTTTCCGAATGTTATCCCAGTCTTACAGGCAGGTTACCTACGTGTTACTCACCCGTCCGCCGCTAACCTTACGTTTCCGAAGAAACGTGAGGTCCGCTCGACTTGCATGTATTAGGCACGCCGCCAGCGTTCGTCCTGAGCCAGGATCAAACTCTCCATAAAAGTGTTTGACTTGCTCAATAACGTTTGTTGCTTTTCTATTAATTCCTTAGAATTAACAGGGCATTTTCGCTCGTTGTTCAGTTTTCAAAGATCAATTCATTTCAGTGACAACGTTTGTTATCCTATCATATATCTCGTCATCGTGCAAGCTTTTTTTTCAAAATCGTTATTCGCTTTTCGTTGACGCCCGCCGTATTTCTCGGCCGGAATTAGAATATACCATATCCCGATTCAATAGGTCAAGCACTTTTATAAAAAAACTTTACCCCCTTCTCACTTTTATGATGATATGAATCATCATTGCGGGTTCCTACTATAAGACAAAGCTCGATGCACCTCCTGTCATTCACATCGGAACAACATATATACTCTTTCTGTTCTATCGGCAGCAAGATTTGCTCCGTTTCGTAAAACATGCCGTGCCGCTCCATACAACGATGTTGTACCTGTTATCTTATATCCATTATAATTTTCTGAAAAAGCGTACTAAGGAGTGAAGTCGGTGTCACAGACACATAGCCATGAATCGGAGCTTGAAATGCTGGAGAGGCAGCTGCCTATTTGGCTGTCGTCCAGTCAAGAGCGTTGCCAGGAAGGAAAGGTCGCTTCTTACATACCTGAATTGTCCAAGGCACCGCAGGAAGCGCTGGGCATTCATATCATCAATCAGGATGGCCATTCCGTCACTGCAGGCGACTGCGGCTTATCCTTCACCATGCAGAGCATATCGAAGGTATTCACCCTGCTTCTTGCGCTAATGGACAACGGCGAAGATGTCGTGTTCGATAAAGTTGGGATGGAACCGACGGGCGACAACTTCAACTCCATGCTTAAGCTTGAGCTTGTACAGCCAGGAATCCCATTCAACCCTTTGATCAACGCGGGAGCAATTGCGATCTCTTCCTTGATTGCCGGAGGCAGCTCAGAAGAAAAGTCCGAGCGAACCCTTCAATTTTTTCGCAAGCTGGCACGGAACGACTCGCTTACCTATGATATGGCCGTCTATCGCTCGGAAGCTGAGTCGGCGGATTTGAATCGTTCGATGGCCTATTTCTTGAAAGACAATGGTGTTCTGAAGGGCAAAGTGGACGATGTGCTGGATGTCTACTTCCGCCATTGCTCCATAGGGGTCACATGCGCGGACTTGGCGCGAATGGCCCTGGTGATTGCCTATAACGGCACCGACCCCATATCGGGTGTTCATCTGGTTCCCCGCCGATATGTACAAATCGCCAAAACGTTTATGGTTACATGCGGCATGTACAACGCTTCAGGCGAATTCGCCATTGAAGTCGGCCTCCCCGCAAAGAGCGGCGTGGCCGGCGGAATTTTGACGATGGTGCCTGGCCGATATGGAATCGGCGTCATTGGCCCGTCCCTGAATCCAAAGGGCAACAGCATCGCCGGTGTCCATCTGCTTGAGACACTTTCGAAGGAAATGGACTGGAGCTTGTTTTAACAGTGTGCCAAAGAAACAACAAGGGCCGTGAGCCAGCAGATCGCACTGCTGGCTCACGGCCCTTCATAAAGCAGGACTTATATATCCTCGGTCGGATAATACGCGTATATCTTCCATTTGCCGTCCTGCATTTTTTTGAGCAAATAAATGCCGTCATTCGATATCGTTTCGATCGTCTGCCGCTGCCCTCCATAGACTGAACCGCAACAAAACGGTCCGATGAAGCAAGCATAGTGAGCGTTCTCGAACTTGCTTCTTCCATGACGATATTGACGCCTTGAGCAGCCAGCGCATTCACATCATCCGCATATTGGCGAAGCGCCGCCAAGTAATAGCCTGTAACATAGGACTCCAAAACATTCTCAAGCTGATCGTACGCTCCGTCGCCCAGCGTCTTGTATTCCGCTTTGTCCGCATCTTGAATGAAGGAGAACATCACGTCGTGCACGGTATTAAAGTGGATTTGCAAGCTTAAGGCGCGAGAAAGCATCACGACGGCTTCCGCTCTCTTCGCGTTATCGTTAGGCTTGAATTCCCGAACCTTCTTCCCATTCACGATACCGACCGTACTGGCTTGTCCGATCGGCAGTCGGGCATAATGATTGGAAACATCGGCAAATGGCATTTTACTAGCGTCTATCCGGGCCGGCATTTCAACCGTCTCTTTGAAAGCCCGTACCACCATGACGGCAATATCGGCTCTGGAGATCATTTGCTTCGGGTCAAATCGATTCTCGCTTTTGCCGGTTACAATTCCCAGAGAGCTTGCGATCCGAACAGGCTCATAATACCATACGCTCCCGGCAACATCATCAAACTTCAAGCCTTTCTGATCGCTCGTCAATCCAAGTGCGCGAACAAGCAGCGCGACGAACTCGGCGCGTGTAATAGGATGATCGGGCTTCAGTACTTACTCGCCGTGTCCGCTCTTATACCCCTTCAGCAAATCCGCATTCACAAAGTCATCCAACTCATAATAGGCCCAATGCTCTTCCATATCGACTGGAAAATACGACGCCAGCTCTCTCGACTCGGCTGCGCTCGCAACGTCATTTTTTGGGAAATAAACGAGCGGGAGAACCAATATCGCCAGATGGCAAGCCAGCGAAACTAGCGGCAAATGCAGGAATATCGACTTCCGGGATCCACCTCCGGCTATGGGCGGGTGATAACTTTGAAATCGCGGTTAATCGCAAAAAACTGTTCTGCTTTCTCCCGATGCTCGTCCGTAATTTGGCTGCTAAGCGCTTTGTAAGCAAGCAGGACAGCTGTCGCATCATCCGCGAAACCCGCAACTGGAACAAAATCCGGGATCAGATCAATTGGCAGAATCCAATAAGCTAATGCGCCAATAGCCGTTGCTTTCGCCTTCATCGGAGTCGCAGGATCAGCCGCACAATAATAGAGCGTCACGACCTCCCTTGCGAAAGGAACCTTGGATGCATAACGCTTCACTTTGCCCCAAAAGCCTTCCTGCACATACTTCTCTTGCTGGTTATAGTCTCCGATTTTACCTGCCCACTTCTGGATATCCGTCTCTTGCAATTGCTCTGACTCCGCTTGCCCGGCGGATGATGACTCCAGATTCTCATGACTTTCACGTTGCTCATGAGCCTGTCCATCATTATCTGATCGTTCCATATTATAGCCTCCTTGAAGCTTGTGTTACCCCTATATACTGCACAATATAAAAAACGTTTCATTTGCAATTCAAAACTGGACTTACGTCAGCACCACCTGTCCATTCACCAGTTTGCTGTAGAAGCCATCCCGAAGCAGCAGGTCGTCATGCGTGCCGCTCTCAGTTACCTCCCCGTCCTGCAGAACAATAATTCTGTCCGCACTCTGAATCGTATTAAGCCTGTGGGCAATGACGAAGCTGGTTCTCCCCTTCATTAGCCGGTGGAGAGCCTCCTGGATTTTAATTTCTGTGACTGTATCGATACTGCTTGTCGCTTCATCAAGTACCAGAATGGCCGGATCGGCCAGAATGGCTCGCGCTATAGCAATAAGCTGCTTCTGACCTTGGCTGATTCCGCCGCCGTCCGGCTTAAGCTTTGCCCCGTATCCGCCTCTCAGCCGCATAATAAAGGAATGAGCATTGGCCAGCTTCGCGGCTTCTTCTACTTCTTCATCTGTGGCTTCAAGCTTGCCGTAACGAATATTGTCCCGAATCGTACCCTCGAACAAGAACGGGTCTTGCAGGACAAAAGCCATGTGAGAGCGCAAGCTGTCGCGCCGAATGCCGCTTGCAGGATGCCCATCAATCCGAATCGAGCCGGCTGATGGCTCATAAAATCGGCACAGCAGGCCGATAATCGTTGATTTTCCCGCTCCAGTCGGACCTACGAATGCGACGGTTTCTCCAGGCTCCGCATCGAAGCTGACCTGTCGCAATATCGGATGTCCTTCCTGATACGCAAAAGAAACATTGCGAAATTCCACCTGTCCCTTCATCATATCCAGTTCAGCCGCCTCTTGCTCATCCGCCGCTTCTACGGATTCGTCCATAATTTGAAAGACGCGTTCGGCCCCCGCCATAGCGGATAATAGCGTATTCCACTGATTCGCCAGATCGTTCAGTGGCCTTGTGAACTGACGCGAAAACTCTGCGAATATCAATATCGTGCCTACCGTAACACCATGCCCCCCAATGACGAGAAGCGCACCTACGCCGACGATTGACGCGAAGCTTAAGTTATTTAATCCGTTCATTAGCTTCGGAATGAAACCAGAGATCGCCTGCGCCCAGAAACCCGACAAATGTATTCGTTTATTGCGCTCATTAAAATCCTCGATCACAACAGCTTCGCGGGAGAAGGCTTTAATAATCCGCTGACCGGACAATGTCTCCTCTACAAATCCGTTAAGATCGCCTATATTGCGCTGCTGTTCTTTGAACAAGCGGCTCGTACGGCTCGTAATCCATTTCATGCCGAATACCATAAGCGGAATGACCATGAAGGTAAGCAGAGTGAGCAGCGGGCTGAGCGACAGCATAACGCCTACTATGCCGACCAGCAGCAGGATACTCGATACGAGCTGGATAAAGGAGCTGTTCAACGACGAGCTGACATTTTCGATATCATTTGTGACACGGCTCATGAGCTCCCCATGCTGGCGCCTCGCGAAGAACGGAATAGGCAGCTTGTGCAGATGAGCGAACAAATCCCGGCGCATCCCGCGAACTGTCTCCTGCGCTATTCCGATCATCCATATATTTTGCAGCCACATCGACCATGCATGCAGTCCATAGACCACTGCCATACCGATTAGAAAAGGGATAAAGCCCGTATTTTGCATCTCTATAAATCTATCAATTGCCGTTCCTGCCAAATAAGGTCCAAGCAATGACAATATCGTGCTGAACACGATCATCACGAATACAGCCGCCAGCCTCATGCGATGAAATGCCAGATAGCGCCATAGCCGCTGCAGCGTTCCCGAAGCATCCTTTGCCTTAGCTGGCTTTTTACCTGTAACGCCCGCGGCTGTTTCTTCGCGCAGCGCTTTCGGAGGGGCATAACGGAACGGCTCTTTTAACGGTTCAAGCATGCGCTGCACCCGCCTTTCCGGATTGTGATTGGCAGATCTTCATATAGAGCGCGGATTCGCGCTTCATCTGCTCGTGGGTACCGCTTGCTAGAAGCCTGCCGTCGTCAAGCAGCAGAATCCGGTCCGCATTCGCAGTCGAGCTTACCTTCTGCGTCACAAGGAGCGTCGTACAGTTCATCGCCTTGAGCGCTTCCAGCAAAGCCGCCTCCGTCCGGACATCCAGCGCGCTGGTACAGTCGTCCAGCAACAGAATAGCAGGCTTCCGCACAAGAGCCCTGGCAATGGTCAGTCTTTGCTTCTGCCCGCCGGACAAATTTACGCCCATCTGGCCAATGACCGTGTCGTACTGTCTGGGAAATCGCATTATTGTCTCATGAATTTGAGCCAGCTTGGCCGCTTCCATGATCTCATCCATCGATGCGTCATCCTTGCCGACGCGGATATTGTCCGCTACAGTCCCCGAGAACAATACAATGTCTTGCGGCACATAGCCTATTGATCTGCGCAGGTTCTCCATCTTCATCCCTACATGGTCTTGCCCGTCAATGCTTACGGCGCCTTCGGCCGTATCATAGAATCGGGGTATAAGCTGAAGCAGCGTCGTCTTGCCAGAGCCCGTGGCTCCCATAATAGCCAGCGTCTCGCCAGGTGCCGCCCGGAAAGAAATACCGCTCAGGATCGGCTCCTCCGTGTCTGGATAGCGGAAGGTAACATTCTGGAACGAAATACCTCCCTTTATCCCCGATCTGGAAGGGGCCGCGTCTCCATCTGCCAGTGTGGCATTCGTCACCAGCACCTCTTCAATCCGTTCGGAAGAAGCTTTGGCCTTAGAGAAATTCACAACAATCATCGAGATTAAGGAAAAGACGCCAACCGTACGCGTCGCATAATTGACAATGGCCACAATTTCGCCGACGGTCGCACTGCCCGCTTCCAGCTGCACCCTTCCGAACCAGAGCACCGCAATAATGCCTGCGTTCATCACTAGAAGGATGATCGGCATCGTCATCTCCGTCAGCCGAAGCGCTGCGACAGTCCGGTCCATCAATTCTCCGCTGGACTTGTCGAATCTGCCCCGCTCATGCTTCATGCGCACGAAGACGCGAATCAGCCGCATGCCGATCAGGTTTTGCTGCATGATCGCATTCACCCGGTCGAGCTTCTGCTGGACGGATCGGAACAGCTTCTCGCCCCTCTTCATAACGAGATAAAGAAAGACGGTCAAGAATGGAATGGCTCCTGCAAACCATAATGCCAGCTTCCAATTGACGACAAACGCCATAATGACGCTTCCTACAATAAAGAGCGGAGCCCGCAGCATAATGCGAAGCCCCATAAATACCGTATTTTGCAATTGAATGATGTCATTGGTCAGCCTTGTAATTAAGGAAGATTCGGGAAAGCTATTATAGTTGGCAAAGGAAAAGGACTGGATCTTCTCATACAGCTTCTCCCTCAGGTCATAACCAAAGCTCTGGCTGACATGAGCGGCATAGAAGGAGCTTAATATCCCGACCCCAAACGCCACGATGGAACAGAGCAGCAGAATGCCGCCCCACAGGAAGATCACTTCCGTATCGCGCATCTGAATGCCTTCATCAATCATTTTCGCCATAATATAAGGCTGGAACAGCTCAACCAGCAGTTCAGTCAGCATAAGCGTCAGCGCAACAATCGCCGCCGCTCGGTATCGTTTCAAATAAGAAAAAACCGTTTTCATTGCCAAGCTTCCTCTCCGGCACCATCCCATGATGTCCCATTTAGTTTCCTTATACATGTATTATAAAGCCTTCCGGCCAAAAATGGCATGAATCTATCCCGTATGTCGGGTGGAGGGATACTAATTCCATATTATAGGGATAAATTCCTACTTTACTCCTAAAATGGTTGAGGACGTCCATCGTTTAGACTACTATAGTACTAGATAAGCTACTGAAATCAAGGACTATCGCCCTCACTACAAGGCAGGAGTTGAGATTATGAGCAGCCACGTCCGCTCAATCGAAGATGCAGCAGCAGGGATCATTCATACGTTGAAGCATATCTCCAAGGTCAACACGATCTGCGTGACTGCGAATGACGGAACCTTGTCCAATCGCATTATTGGCGTATATAACCGCAATGAACAGCTTGTGCCATACGGAGCGGCCATGCCGATCCTGCCGAACTCGCTGCCACATCAAACCATCGAATTCCATCACATTCCGAGCGTTATTGACGACAGTCGAATGACGGCACCTTCATGTACACCCTTTATTAGCGACTGCTCCATGGTCTCAGTCTCGATCTACAAAGCAGAATCCGCCTCATTGATCGGCTCCATCTGCTTGCTGGACAAGTCTCCGATCGAGTTGTCGGAAGCCGAGCGGGAATCGCTGCAATCCATGTCCTCGCTTCTTGGTTATATGATTGAACTGGAGAGCGCCAGCTTAACGGACAGCTTGACGGGATTGTATAACCGCAGGTACCTTACTCATCTGTGCAACAACGGATCGGACAAACTGTATACCGTCCTCTTTATCGATATCGACGATTTCAAGGAAGTGAATGACCGCTACGGACATGATACAGGCGATTTCCTGCTGCAAGAAATTGCGTCAAGACTCCGTGCAAGCGTCCGCCGTTCCGATGTGCTGATTCGCTATGGCGGCGATGAGTTTCTGATCTGCTTCCAGCATCTCGCATGTGATGGCGATCTATCCATTATCGCAGACAAAATCAAGCTCTCGCTCAAGCAGCCATACTTAATAGGCGGCCAACTCGTCTACATCTATGCCAGTGTCGGCATGAGCTCCAAGCAAGGCGGCGGCTCGACGCTGCGCGAACTCATCACCGATGCCGATCATTCCATGTACGATATGAAAAACAGCGACAAAAACGACTAACCCATGCTTGCTCGTGCAAGCGAATTATTGTCCATCGTCCTCATAACCGCCCCTCTCGGTTCATACATATGGTATGAACCGTGTTTTATACACCCACCTGGAGGGATGAGAGATGAATCAGGATGAGATTCGCGAGCTGGAGCGAGCCATCGATGAGATAACGGAAATCGCGCAAGGCTTCGGCCTGGATTTCTACCAGATGCGATACGAGATCTGCCCTGCGGACATCATTTATACGTTCGGCGCGTACGGCATGCCTACCCGCTTCAGTCATTGGAGCTTTGGGAAAACGTTCAATAAGATGAAGATGCAATATGATTTTGGGCTTAGCAAAATTTACGAGCTCGTTATCAACTCCAACCCTTGCTATGCTTTTTTGCTGGAAGGCAATTCCCTCATTCAGAACAAACTGATTGTCGCTCACGTCCTGGCTCACTGCGACTTCTTCAAGAACAATGCCCGTTTTGGCGTTTCGAACCGCAACATGGTGGAGAGCATGTCGGCCACAGCCGACCGGATACACCAATATGAGCTGCAATACGGCTCTGAGGCTGTTGAGAAGTTTATCGACGCCATCCTCGCTATTCAAGAGCATGTAGACCCCACCTTAATTAAACCCTATCAGCTGGACAAGAAACGATACATCGAAATGAGTCAGAAAGAGCAAGCGCGGAACGCCGGACAATCCCAGCCAGGCGCTTACGAGGATTTGTGGAATCTGGATACGGAAGCTGTCGCGGCGGCCAAGTCCAGAGCTGAGGAGATTGCAGCTGAAGCTAAGCGCTTCCCGCCTAAGCCGGAGAAGGACCTGATATGGTTTATTGAAGAATATTCGACGATACTGGAGGATTGGCAGCGGGATATCTTAACGATGCTCCGCGACGAGATGCTGTACTTCTGGCCGCAGATCGAGACCAAAATAATGAATGAAGGCTGGGCTTCCTATTGGCATCAGCGAATTATCCGCGAAATGGATTTGACCAGCGAAGAAACAATTGAGTTCGCCAAGCTGAATTCATCGGTTGTTGTGCCTTCACGGCATAGCTTGAATCCTTATTACTTGGGACTTAAAATCTTCGAGGACATCGAACGCCGCTGGGACAAACCGACAAAGGAAGAACAGGCGCGGTTCGGGCGAGTGCCAGGCAAAGGGCGCGAGAAAATATTCGAGGTGAGGGAATTCGATTCCGATATTTCCTTCCTGCGCAATTATTTAACCAAAGAGCTGGTCGACGATTTGGATCTGTATATCTTCGAGAAGAAAGGGCCCGAGTGGAAAATTACCGATAAGTCATGGGAGAACATTCGGGATCAACTCGTATACTCTAAGGTGAACGGAGGATTCCCCAGCTTGTTTGTAAAGGATGGCGACTTCAACCGCGTAGGAGAATTATATCTGACACATCATTATGAAGGAACAGAGCTTGACTTAAAGTATGTAGAACGGACGCTGCCTTACGTCGTTCAGCTCTGGGGAAAAAATGTACATCTAGAAACAATCGTCGAGGATAAGAAATTAGTATTTAGCTGTGACGGGAAAAAGACGAGCAGAAAGTTCATCTAAGGCGTATCCCCGTTACTTACCATCCCTGATCTAGCCAAAGGCTTGCATATGAAAGTCCATTACGGACGATCATAAGCCGGAAAGCTAATTCATCATAGAAAGGGATGTTCACAGCTAATGAAAAAAGCAGGATTATTCGCCATTATGTTCGCATGCTTCACCATGATCTTCACCGTTCCTCCCGCCGACGCTAACCGCGCCAGCATGGTCGAACAGAACGGTACGATGTCGGTAGCCCCCACACCTACAGCTTACCCGAATGGCAACACCGTGACGAATAACCTGAACCGTGCCACTACCAATGTAGGGAATAACGTAAACCGCGCCATGAATGGCATGGAAAATGGCATGAACCGTGCAATGACTGGGGTAGAAAACGGCGTAAACCGTACCGTCACAGGTGTGGAGAATGGTGTAAACCGTGCACTTGGCGTTCGTGACAACAATGCCTACAACACTAACAACACCAACAACACTTACAATCGCAATAACGCGAACATGAATCGCAATAACTACAGAGCGACGGCGAACACAACCACTGCCAACCGTGGCTTTAGCTGGGGTTGGCTCGGCCTGCTCGGTCTGCTCGGACTTGCGGGCATGAGAAGCCGCGACCGCGACCGCGCTTAATCCCTCTGTCACAAGCAGAAGCCTTCAAGAAATCGCGATCTCGCGAGGCCTTGAAGGCTTCTCTACTCCTAACCGGCTAACTAGGGGCGAATGGACGATACATCGATGGCATCGGCCAATATGCCGATATCTTGATTCATCATATAAGCCCGGTAACCTTTTTTCTGTCTCGTGCTCACCGATTTGATGCGCTCGCGCAGTTCATCGCTGGCCGTAATATGGTAGCGGTACTCGGGGTATTGCCAGGTCAATGCGGACATCACTCGCTTCTCGATTATTTTTCTGTTGTCGACATTCTCCGTCTCAAGACCAACTAGCACATCCGTTTCATTCATCACAGCGATTGCGCTTTTGACCCCTGGCACACTCTCTGCTATATGGGCAAGCTGATCATGATTGATTCGGTTTGGATTGGCATTCGCCTCACCAACCGGACGTCTTGTTTGGTCATCCGGCCTAGCATTGCCATCGGATGAAATCCGGTTCAGCGGCTTAATGGCATTTTGCCTGATCTGCCGGTCGCGGTTCGTATAATCATCAGGCTCGTTCCCGCAGCCGCCGGTCATAACAAGCGCACCTGTTAAAATGACAATCGATAGCGAAGTTCTGATATGCATTCTCATCTTCAAGCACCTCCGTGTATGCTCTTAACATGTACGAAGGTCACTTAAATATACATATCTCTACACTCATTCCTCCATCTGGGCATACATCCAATGCCGCCTCTATCTAGGCGAAAGCGCGAAGGTACATCAATCGAACAAAAAAGAAGCACTCCTTAGAGCGCTTCTTCTCCCACTTATTCGTCATCCGATTGATTCAGCTGCTGCAAATCTTTGGTTACTTTCTCTACCATCTGAACGAAGGATGCGAGCTCCTGCGAACGTCCGGCCTGATTGCGCGCTTCCGCCGAAGTCTGCTCCGATTCTTGGCGCACTTCGCTCAGCTTTTTCTCGATTTCTTCCAGCTTGGACGTGATGCCCTCCATAGCACCACGCGATGAGGCAGCCAGCTTCCGGACCTCATTCGCCACAACCTCGAAGCCTCTGCCGTTCTCGCCTGCTCTGGCCGCTTCGATCGCAGCATTCAAGCCAAGCAGATGCGTCTGATCGGATAACCCGCGAATGAGGCTTCCCATCTCATGAATGCCGTCCAGCTCGGAGCGCAATTCTCCCAGCAGCGTATGTGTCTTATCCTGCGATTGCGAGGTCGAGATGGCCGTAGCCGCAATCATCTGCGCCCCTTCATCCAGCTCAACCATTAAGCTGGCCAATTCCTGTACAGCGCTGGTTACAGTCGTCAGCATGTGCGAACGGGAATCCGCCAGCTCCTGAATCCGATGCTGCTCATGCATGTTATACGCTTCCAAAACAAACTGCGAATCCAGATTGAACATCTTGGAGAGCGCATGCACGACCTGCTGCCAGCGTTCTGGAACAGTACGCTTCAGCACATCCGTCGCGATATCCAGATAAGTCATATACGATCCCAGATACCAGTCCGTCGTTAATCCGATTCTGGAATGGACGGCTCCGATTCTGATGCGATTATCAATAAAGTCGGAATCGAGGACACCATCGGTGAGCGACATCCAGTATACGCGTTGCGTTTCTTTCAGTCTCTCTACCGTGCTCACTTTCGAGATTAGTGCCAGTAATTCCGGCTGCTGTCCGATCTTATCATAGAAGCGAGTGACAACCTCTTCCACGACCTGCTGGAATATCGGCCTGCAATCGTTAAGCAATTGCAAGTCCTGCTCCCCAATTCCCGTATAATCCAGTTGCTTCCGACGTTCTGCAGTTACGTTAATCAATGCGCACGACTCCTTAGCGGTTATAGTTGAATGTCTAGTATCTATTATATATCGACTATTCCGCAATTTCCCATAATCTTTTTTCGAAATCTATCGATAGAATCACGCTTGTTTACCCATAAGCCTTGTCCCAGTACCAGGAAGACATGCCGCCCTTCATATTATAGGCCCGATAACCGGAAGCCCGAAGCCATTCGCAGGCCGTTTCGCTTCTGCTGCCGCTTCTGCACACCACGATGACGTCTACCGTTCGGTCAAGTTCCGCGGCTCTCTCCTCAAGCTGCCCAAGCGGAATATGAATCGCTCCCGGAATATGTCCGTTTGTCATCCACTCCGACAGCTCCCGGACATCTACAATTACCGGCTTATGCTTCAACAGCTGCTCTACTTCATACGGCATCATTTCCTTCATCTACGCGCCCCTTTTCCGTTAAGGATGAACACTCCCTGGATACATTACTACAAAATGGACAAGTTTAATCATTATACCCCTGCAGGTATGTAAGTGATAAGAAAACTATAATCGTTCCCCTACAAGTCCGTCAACGCACAGGGAGTGGATATAATGGAAATAAGAAGAACCCTTGTCGCCGGACAAAGGTTCTTCCATCATTAGCGATTGAGCAAGCTGCCGACGTATCTAAGCAATTCATTTGCACATACCGGGCAATACAAATGCTCGTCAATAAGCCGTTTTGTCACTTCGTTGATCCGTTTGAGCTGGCTCTCATCCGGCGTCTTCGTTGAGGTCGTAATTTTCACGATATCCTTGAGATCGGTGAAGAGCTTTTTCTCCACTGCTTCTCTCAGACGCTCGTGGCTTGTGAAGTCGAACTTTTTGCCCTTACGCGAGTAGGAAGAAATCCGAATCAGAATTTCCTCACGGAATGCCTTTTTCGCATTTTCCGACACACCGATTTGCTCTTCGATAGAGCGCATCAGCCTTTCGTCCGGGTCCATCTCTTCTCCCGTAAGCGGATCTTTGATTTTGGCCCAGTTGCAGTAGGCTTCAATATTATCCAGATAATTCTCGAACAGTGTACGCGCCGACTCTTCGAAGGAATAGACAAACGCCTTTTGGATCTCTTTCTTCGCAAGCCCGTCATATTCCTTGCGCGCAATGGAAATGAAATTCAAATACCGCTCGCGCTCCTCCTTTGTAATGGACGGATGCTGATCGAGTCCATCCTTGAGCGCGCGGAGCACATCCAGCGCATTAATGCATTGCATATCCTGCTTGATCAGCGCACTTGATATCCGGTTAATGACATAACGAGGATCGATACCGGACATGCCTTCTTCCATATATTCGTTCTGCATCTCCTTCAGATCGGCATCCTTGAAGCCTTCCACTTCCTGCCCATCATACATGCGCATCTTCTTGACGAGATCCATTCCTTGCTTCTTCGTTTCCTTGAGTCGCGTCAGAATGGAGAAGATCGCCGCCGCTCTGAGCGCATGAGGCGCAATATGGATATGGCGCATGTCACTCTGAGAGATTAGCTTTGTATAAATTTTTTCTTCCTCCGACACCTTCAAATTATACGGAATCGGCATGACGATCATCCGGGATTGCAGCGCTTCGTTTTTCTTGTTGGCAATAAACGATTTATATTCAGATTCGTTCGTATGGGCAACAATCAGCTCGTCGGCGCTAATTAGCGCGAAGCGGCCCGCCTTGAAGTTGCCCTCTTGCGTCAGCGACAGCAGATTCCACAGGAACTTCTCATCGCATTTCAGCATCTCCTGGAATTCCATCAAGCCCCGATTCGCCTTGTTCAGCTCTCCATCGAATCGATATGCGCGCGGATCCGACTCCGAGCCAAATTCGGTAATGGTCGAGAAATCGATGCTTCCGGTCAAGTCGGCGATATCCTGCGACTTCGGGTCGGAAGGACTGAACGTCCCGATGCCTACCCGATTATCCTCGGAGATAAAGACGCGCTCCACCAGCACGCTCTCAATCTGTCCATCGTATTCCGTATTCAATCTCATCTGGCAGGAAGGGCACAAATTGCCTTCAATTCTGACGTTCAACTCTTTCTCAATCTCCGGCCTTAATTCATGGGGAATGAGATGGAGAGGGTCCTCATGCATCGGACAGCCTTTAATCGAATAAACGGCGCCTTTCTGCGTACGGGAGAATCGCTCGAGTCCTTTCTTCAGCATCGTGACAATCGTCGACTTGCCCCCGCTGACCGGCCCCATTAGCAGTAGAATCCGCTTACGGACATCCAGCCTCCGTGCGGCTGAGTGGAAGTATTCCTCCACCAGCTTCTCCACAGCCCGGTCCAGGCCGAATATTTCCTGTTCGAAAAACTTATACGTTTTCCGCCCGCCAGCTTCTTCGACACCGTAGGATTCGATCATCTCATACACGCGTGCATGTGCGGTCATGGCCGGAGTGGGATCCTTCCTTAGCAGCTCGATATATTCCTTGAAGTTTCCTGTCCATGCCAATTTTTCGCCTTCTGCCTGATATTCCGATATTCGCTTGAAAATGTCCATGCCGTGCCTCCTCCCATCGCTTCCGCTAATACGCTATTTCCTCTCCGCTCGGGATTCATACCATGCGCTAACCTTAAGGCCATCATTTTTTTGAAGTATTACATACCTATGCTTATTCCAAGCGGAAATTGACCACTATTTTATCCTGCCTTCCCGCAAATATCGACAAGCGCCCTATGTCCTTTGGTATAATAGGTGAACCAGAGCTAAGCCGCGTCCATGGAGAGGAGAATGAGGGTTGGCTGTTCGATTGGAAGAAGAAATGTATGGCCCGATCAAACGCTTCTATGAGCAGAGGGGCTATAACGTGAAGGCAGAAGTGATGCACTGCGATCTTGTTGCCGTACATCCTGAGCGGGACGAGACGATTATTGTAGAGATGAAAAAAACGTTCAATCTCGCCTTGCTGCTGCAAGGGATCGAACGTCTTCGGCTTAATGGGGATGTCGTGCTTGCCGTAGAACGGAATCGCAAGAAGAGCGGCGCCCACAATCAGCGCTTCGGCGATCTGACGGAGCTGTGCCGGATGCTGGGTCTCGGGCTTATGACCGTTACGTTCTACAAAACAAAAGCGCCCGTCATCGACGTATTATGCGAGCCTGGCGAGCCGCCCGTAAGAGGAGCACGCCATCGCAAGCGCAGCAGGCTGCTGACAGAATTCAGAGAGCGCAGCGGCGACTACAATGTCGGCGGGAGCACCGGCAGGAAGCTCGTGACCGCCTATCGCGAGAAGGCGCTCAAATGCGCTTATGTCCTGCATAAAAAGGGCCCCTCTGCTCCTCGCGAGCTAGTTGCAGCAACCGGTATCGGCAAAAGCGGTGAAATGCTGCGGAGCAATTATTACGGTTGGTTCCAGCGTGTCGAACGCGGCAAATACGCCCTGCTTCCGCAGGGCGTCGAGGCGCTTTATCTATACAGGGAAGTTATCGCGGACTGGATTGCTAGCTGCGAACTGTAAACTCCCCGATTGCTTCAACCAGGCGAGCCACGCCTTGTACCGTGCGCTCGCCTTTGTTATGCGTATAGTTCAGGCGGGCTGTATTACGGTCCGGATGATCCGCATAGAAGGAGCTTCCCGGCACGAAGGCAACGCCTTTCTGCACGGCGCATCGAAGCAGCGCTTCCGCATCGAGCCCCTCCGGCAGTTCAACCCACAGGAACATGCCGCCTTGAGGGGTAACCCAATTAAGGCCAGGCAAAGCTTCACGTCTTAGCAGAGCGTCCATCTCGTTCATCCTGGCGCCATATTCCTTGGAGATCCGTGCAATATGAGCATCCAAATCGAAGCCGCTCAAGAGCTGACTCAAGATTTGCTGATCCATCGTGCTTGACTGAAGATCCGCAGCTTGTTTCGCCTTCTCGACCATCCGGATGACCCGGCTGTCGCCGATCGCCCACCCGGTACGCAGTGCCGGCGCTACCGTCTTGGAGAACGTACTTGTATACAATACTGGATTGTCTTGAGCGCTGCCGGCCAGCGCGAACAAGGACGAATGCTCCTCGTCATTAAATTTAATATCCCCGTATGGATCATCTTCAATAATCAGCATATCGTATTGTCTTGTCAGCTCCAGCACTCGCTTGCGGCGCTCCTCGCTCCAGACGCGGCCTGTCGGATTACTGAAGGTTGGAACGGCATACAACAGCTTCGGCTTATGCTTGCGAATAAGTTCTTCGGCCGATTCCGGCACCATGCCGAACTCGTCGCTCTCTGCCGATACAATATTAAGGCCATGAAGGGCGAATACCTGCAAGCAGGCCAAATATGTTGGCCGTTCAACCAGAATCGTGTCGCCCGGCTCGGTCAACACGCCTACGAGCAAGTCGATCGCTTGCTGTGAACCAGTAGTGAGAATCATCTCCTCCGGGGTCACAACCATGCCTTTAGCAGCCATTCTCTCGCATAATTGCTCTCTAAGAGGAAGATATCCCTCTGTCAGCCCGTACTGCAGCGCACCGGTTCCTTGATCGAGCACTCGTCCGGCCGCTTCGCGCACAGCCTGTACCGGGAATAGCTCCTCGGCTGGCAAGCCGCCTGCGAACGAGATCATATCATTTCCTTGCGTCAGCTTTAGAATGTCACGAACAGCCGATGACTTCAGCTGCGACACTCTGGATGAAAAACGGTATTCCATATCTCTCGTCCCTCCATACGTTTTCTATGGTTGTAGCTTACTTACGGAGCTTCACGCCGAAGTCCATCTTCTACTACTCATATCCTCTATGTTAACAATGTGTTCACAACATTTAAAGTTTTCTTTTTGAAACATGTTGGTTATAATAAAGCTAGCTAATTGGAGGTGTCGAAAACATGAACTTTTTGATCGTGATGACCGTGTTTATCCTGTTCATTACCGCCATTCTGACCAGCTCTTACAACGACGATAAAACCAAAGGTCTGTAAGCAGCACGCACCCGTATCACTCGATACTTTGCGCCATTTAGAAACAAATGAAGCTTCCACCCTAAGCAATCGCTTAAGGCAGGAAGCTTCATTTCGTCATTCAGCGGCAGAATCGCCTGCAGCGTTCGGCCCGCTGCAACGACTAGCGCTTCAAATATCCCATTTCCCCCATACATTCTCCGCACACAAAGCGCTCCTTGAACTCGCGAACTTCGTTCATGGAACCGCAGAATACGCATTTCGGACGGTAACGCTCCAGAATGATGTGATCGCCTTGAACGAATATTTCAACGGGATCCCCCTCGTTCATCAAATAGCGTTTGCGCAACGATTTCGGAAGAACAATACGTCCAAGCTGGTCTACCTTTCTAACAACGCCTGCTGGTTTCATCATATTCACCTCTTTTGTGTCTATTTTGTAAGTAGCTTGAGAAACCTTTGCAATATTACTAGTTCGACATACCCTGATGTTTTCCTTCCGAAAAAATTAATTTCTAAAATTCAGGCAATTATCTAAGTCCTTGAAATCCCGTTTGCCTAAAAGCCTCGTAAACGACAATTGCCGCAGAGTTAGAAAGGTTGAGCGAACGGACATTATCCGTCATCGGCATGCGGATACACGTGTCCAGATTCGCCTCAATCAGCTCCTGAGGTAGTCCTTTAGTCTCCTTGCCGAATACGAAGAAATCGCCGTCCCGATAGTCGAATTCCGAATAAACCTTGGTGGCTCTGGTGCTTGCGAAGAAGAAACGGGCATCCGGGAAAAGCTCCCTCACTTCCTGGAAGCTGTCATGATAATGAATGTTAACGGAATGCCAATAGTCCAGACCCGCTCTCTTCAGCGTCCTGTCATCCGTATCGAAGCCCAGTGGGCGAACCAGATGCAGATGTGTGCCTGTAGCTGCGCATGTTCTCGAAATATTGCCTGTATTGGCCGGAATTTCCGGCTCGACAAGCACGATATGAAATGCCATTGCTGTCTATTCCCACCTTTAAGAACGCTATAATTTTACATTCACTTTACGTACGGTTAATCTAGTGCAAAACGTCTCCCCTCATACTATACCTTATACTAGGAGGCAAAGGAGATAAATTGATGCGAAAAAAGATACTGGTTGTGGATGACGAACCTTCCATCTCCATGTTGATCGAATTCAATTTAAAGCTCGCGGGTTACGAAGTACGATGCGTGAGCGACGGCGAAGCCGTATTCGATATGCTGAAGCCGTTCCGCCCTGATCTGATCGTTCTCGACCTTATGCTGCCCAAGATGGATGGAATTCAGGTGTGCCGGGAATTAAGGAAGCAGAACAACGGCGTGCCGATCATCATGCTGACCGCACTGCAGGACGTGACCGACAAAATTACTGGACTCGATAACGGAGCCGACGATTATATGACCAAGCCGTTCAGTCCGCAGGAGCTGATCTCACGTATCGGCGCTATATTCCGCCGACTGCAGACGCTGCCCGGATCATCCGACGAGACTATGATCTCGATTGGCAGACTGGCCGTTCACGTCGATCAGCGTGAAGTCTTTTTGGACGGTAAGCTTATTGATCTGACGCCAAAGGAATTCGAGCTTCTGCTGTTCCTGTCCAGACACAAGGGCAAGGTGCTCAGCCGTCAGCAGCTGCTGCATGGCGTTTGGGACTACCACTTCCTTGGGGACACAAGAATCGTCGATGTTCATATCAGCCATCTTCGCGACAAGCTGGAGAAGAACGCCCGTTCACCGGAATACATTATGACCGTCCGCAACGTCGGATACAAGATGCATGGTCCCAGCACGGCCAGCGAATCTTCGCTAGCCTAGCGATTACTGGTGCATTTCAATGACAAAAGACCGCCCTTCCTATCGCCTGCGGCGAGGGAAGGGCGGTTTGTTTATCATAAACTATCCGTTGCGTTTTTGGAAATCAGCCATAAACTGTGCCAGCGCCTGACAGCTCTCCATCGGAACCGCATTGTACGTAGAAGCACGCAGGCCGCCAACATCGCGATGGCCCTTCAAGCCAACAAAGCCATTCTGCTCAGATTCCTTGATGAACTGCTTCTCCAGGTCCTCGCTTCCCAGACGGAACGTGATGTTCATCAGGGAACGGCTTTGCGGCTGAGCACAGCCACGATAGAACCCGCCGCTTTGATCAATCGCATCGTAGATCAGCTTCGTCTTGTCGCGGTTGTATTGCTCGATCTGCGCGACGCCGCCTCTTTCTTTAATCCACTTCAATACGAGCGTTACCATATATACAGAGAAGGAAGGTGGCGTGTTATAGAGCGAATCCGCCTTCGCATGTGTCTCATACCGGAACATCGCAGGAATCGACTTCGAGCCTTCCTTGATCAGATCATCGCGGATAATGACGACTGTCACACCCGACGGTCCCAGGTTTTTCTGAGCGCCGGCATAGATGACACCGAACTGGCTGATGTCGATCGGACGGCTCAAGATATCGCTGGACATGTCTGCGATTAGCGGCACGTCGCCAGTCGACGGGAACTCATGGAACTGCGTGCCGCCGATTGTTTCATTCGATGTCAGGTGCAAGTAGGACGCGCCAGCCGGAATTTCAATTTCCGACAATGTCGGCACACGCATAAAGCTGTCGGATGCTGTAGAAGCGGCGATGACCGTGTCACCGATCAGCTTGGCTTCTTTGATCGCTTTGTCAGCCCAAGCGCCAGTCTGAACGTACGCAGCCGGATGTCCTGGACGAAGGAAATTCATCGGCAGCATCGCGAATTGCGTGCTGGCTCCGCCTTGAAGATACAATACTTTGTAATTATCCGGAATTCCGAACAATTCACGCATTAATGTCTGTGCTTCATTATTCACGCCTTCATAGAGCGGACTTCTGTGAGACATCTCCATGATGGACATACCGGCACCGTGGTAATCGACAAATTGCTCTTGCGCTTGCTGCAGAACTTCCAGCGGAATCGCTGCCGGACCTGCATTAAAGTTATAAGCTCTAGCCATTCTCCCATCCCACCTCTTCAATCTTTGTATATGATATGGTTATGATAGCAAGTTTGCAGGCCTGCATCAAGTAGATTCCGGACAATTTTGTGTAAAAGTCGAACATATTATTAAAAACCTTAATCAAATATTCGGATTTTATTCATCTCTGCGTCATTGCATAAAAAAACGAGCCCTTCTGGGCTCGTTTTCTCTCTTCTGCTAGGATTAGCAACCGAAATAGAGGCTGTATTCATGCGGATGAACACGGATGGACACCGCTTTTGCTTCTTGGCGTTTAAGTGCCACATAGTTGTCGATGAAGTCTTGAGAGAATACGCCGCTTTCTGTCAGGAAGCCGGAATCTGCTTCCAGAGCGTCAAGCGCTTCGTCCAGTGTGCCTGGTACGCTGCGGATTTCTTTCTTCTCTTCTTCTGGCAGATCGTAGATGTTTTTGTCGAATGGTCCGTAGCCCAGTGCGATCGGGTCAAGACCTTTCTTGATGCCGTCCAGACCTGCAAGCAGCATAGCTGCGAATGCCAGATATGGGTTAGCTGTGGAGTCCGGTGTACGGAACTCGATGCGGCAGCCTTTAGGCGTTACAGCTGCGATTGGAATACGAACTGCTGCGGAACGATTGCCTTTGGAGAATACCAGGTTAACCGGCGCTTCGTAGCCTGGAACCAGACGTTTGAAGGAGTTCGTGCTTGGGTTTGTAATTGCAATCAGGGCAGGAGCATGGTACAGGACGCCTGCGATGTAGCTCATAGCCATCTTGCTCAGGTTAGCGTACTCTTTGTTGTCATAGAACAACGGGGAGTCGCCGTCAAAGATGGAAGTGTGAACGTGCATGCCGCTTCCGTTGTCGCCGAACAATGGTTTTGGCATGAAAGTTGCCACTTTGCCCCATTGACGTGCTACGTTGTGCACGATGTATTTGTATTTAAGCAGGTTGTCTGCTGTTTTAGTCAAAGTGTCAAAACGGAAGTTGATTTCCGCTTGGCCAGCTGTTGCTACTTCGTGGTGATGACGCTCAACGCGAAGGCCGGATTCTTGCATAAGGCGAACCATTTCGCTGCGGATGTCTTGTTGGGAGTCAACTGGAGCTACTGGAACGTAACCGCCTTTTACCGGAACTTTGAAGCCCAGGTTGCCGCCCTCTTCTTTGCGGGACGAGTTCCATGCGCCCTCTTCGGAATCAACTGCGAAGAAGGAAGTGTGCATCGAGCTTTCATAGCGAACATCGTCGAAAATGAAGAATTCGGATTCTGGCGCGAAGAATGCTGTCGTGCCGATGCCTGTCGATTGCAGGTACTCTTCCGCTCTTTGAGCGATGCTGCGCGGATCACGATCATAGCGCTGTCCGTCTGGAGTGTGAATGTTACACATAATGTTCAATGTAGGATGGCTTGTGAAAGGATCAACATAAGCTGTCTCAGTGTCAGGCATCATAACCATATCGGACTCTTCGATGCCGCGGAAACCAGGAATCGAGGAACCGTCGAAAGCAACGCCGTTCACGAATGTATCCGCGTCCACCTCTGTAGAAGGCAACGTGATGTGATGCGCGCCACCGGAAAGACCCACAAAACGGAAATCTACGAATTGAATGTTGTTTTCTTTGATTTGCTCCAAAACTTTTTGAACTGACATCTAAATTTCCTCCATTTCCGAACATTAACTAGTGTGTAAGCATTTATTGTTCAATAATTGCTCCGAATCTTGTTGTTATTATAAAACTCAGCTTTCCACTCCGTCAATACTTATGTCAGGTATTTTTTATTCACATGTCAGGTATACTTACAAGTTTGAACAACTGTTCACAATGATAGCGTTTTCGGCCCAAACAAAATAATCCCGCCTGCTCGGGAGAGCAGACGGGACGCGAAGTTTCGGGTTATACGATGATTATACGATTTTCCATTCCTTAAAGGCTTCTGCCGGCGCTTTCTCCGTATCGAACGTTTTGCCGACAATCGGAGCGAGAAGGGCGAGGTCCTTGAGCAGGGCTGCAAATTGATCTGGGAACAGCGACTGGACGCCATCTCCTGTCATGGAATTATCAGGATCGGTATGCATTTCGATAATCAATCCGTTCGCTCCGGCTGCAACCGACGCCTTCGTCATCGGCTCTACCAGTTCGCGTCTGCCCGTACCGTGGCTCGGGTCAGAGATGACAGGTAAGTGGCTGAGTGATTGCAGCACCGGAATCGCGCTGAGATCAAGCGTGTTTCTCGTGTACGTCTCGAACGTTCGGATTCCGCGTTCACATAACATGACATTCGGATTGCCGCCGGCCAGGATGTACTCCGCCGCATTCAGGAATTCATCATAGGTGGAGCTGAAACCGCGCTTCAGCAAGACTGGCGTCTTGATCGTGCCCAGCTTGCGCAGCAGATCGAAGTTTTGCATATTGCGCGTGCCAACCTGCAAGATGTCTGCGTATTCCGCGCATACATCCACGTATTCCGGCGTCATGACTTCCGTAATGGTCAAGAGGCCATGCTTCTTGCCCGCTTCCGCCATCATGACGAGACCTTCTACACCAACGCCCTGGAAGCTGTAAGGTCCCGTTCTCGGCTTGAAAGCTCCGCCGCGAAGCACCTGCCCGCCCGCTGCCTTCACCAGCCTTGCGATCTCATCGATCTGCTCCGGCGTCTCGACGGCGCATGGTCCGCCCATGACGACCAGGTTGCTGCCGCCAATCTTGACGCCTTTGATGTCAATTATCGTGTCATCCGGGTGGAAATCACGGCTTGCAAGCTTGTAGGACTTCGAAATTTTAATCACATTGTCTACGCCTTTCATCTGGCGAAGCTGCTCCGCAAGCGTAGGGTCTGCCTTTCCGATAATGCCAATAACCGTACGGTCTGTTCCCTTCGACACATGTGCTTGAACACCGGCATTCTCGATATATGCGACAATTTCATTAATTCGCTCATCGGCGATGTTAGGTTTTGTAATGACGATCATGTCCATCTCTCCTCAATTGTTCAATGTGGCAATCTTAGGTCATTGCCATTATTTTCTTTCGCGCTTTTAAGCTTTTTGGCTTTTAAGCTTTTATGCTTTTAATCGCTAAAGTAAATATACCGAAATAATCGCTCAACGTCAACACCTTTGAGCGATTCAATTTCGTCTAAATTCGTAACACTATACAGGCGCTTCCGCATTGCCTGTCGACTTCACACGCACATTCGGCAGCAGCTTATTCATATTGACGGTCCGCTTGATGTCCCAAGTAGACGGGTCACGGTAGTCATACTGCTCCAAATAAGTAATAACTTCCTTCGTAATCGGCGTCGGCGTCGATGCGCCGGACGTAACGGCTACGCGGTCAATCCCTTGAAGCCACTCCTGCTTGATCTCGCTGACGTCGGATACGCGGTACGCCTTCACGCCCGCAATCTCCTCGGATACTTGCGCCAGGCGATTGGAGTTGTTGCTCCTCGGATCGCCAACGACAATACAGAGCTGCGCCGTTCCCGCCTGATCTGCAACGGCCTCCTGGCGCACCTGCGTAGCCAGACAGATCTCATTATGCACCTCGGCATGAGGATACTTCTCTTGAAGCCTCTGTATAATATGGCGAATATCCCATTGCGACATCGTCGTCTGGTTCGTAATAATAATCTTGTCGTGCGTGACGTCAAGCTCTTCGATCTCCGGTTCCTTCTCAATGAGATGGACTTGGTCTGGAGCAACGCCAATCGCGCCTTCCGGCTCAGGATGGCCTTTTTTGCCGATATAAATAATATGATAGCCTGCCGCTGTTTTCTCCCGAATGAGATCATGCGTCCTTGTTACATCCGGACATGTCGCGTCTACGACCGACAAGCCCTTCTGCCGGGCACGCTCGCGCACCTCCGGCGATACCCCGTGAGCGGTGAAAATAACGGTGCCTTCGTTAATTTGATCCAATATTTCAAGACGATTCGCACCGTCAAGCGTGATGACGCCTTCCTTCTCGAACGCTTCCGTCACATGGGCGTTGTGAACAATCATGCCAAGAATGTAGATTGGTCGTGGCAATTCCAGATTTTTGGCCGTTTGCAAGGCAAGCACCATGGCGTCAACCACGCCATAGCAATAGCCTCTCGGCGATATTTTCACGATTTCCATCCCGTTGCACCTGCTTTCTGACGGACCTCATTATGCGAACGTTAGCTTAAGTTCGGATCCGTTCTTACTATTATAGACGAATCCTCCCTCTCGGAAAAGTCTATTGGCAGCCAGATCGTGAAAGTAGACCCTTCATTCTCCAGTGTAACCACCTCAACCGACCCTCCGTGCTCATCGAGAATCCATTTGGCAATCGACAACCCAAGCCCCGTTCCTACGGTCACGCCACGCGATTCGTCAGCCCGATAGAAGCGGTCGAAGATATGCGGAATTTCGTCCGGATTCATGCCGATGCCGGTATCTTGAATTCGCCAGCCGACATAGCTGTCCGTACGAACAGAGCTCAGCTCCACATGACCGGATGACGTGTATTTGAATGCATTTTCAATAAAGATAAACAACAACTGCTGCAAGTAGTCATGATTGCCATACACCGGAACACCAACGAGCTTGGACAAATCGCCCATCTGCCATTCCGCAGTGCGAGGCAGCAACTGTGCCCTTCGCACGACTTCTTCCGTCAGCGGCAGCAATTGCAGCTGCTCCTTCTCCATCACATAGCCCGCATCCGCACGCGCAAGTGCTAACAAGTCACCAACTAGCGTGCTCATTCTTCGCGATTCAGCCGCGATATCTGACATCGCTTCACTGGACATTTGCCAATGGTCGGTCGTCAGCTTAAGTCCGTCCGCTCCCATTGATTCGCCAGTTTCCTTGGCTCGAGACCACATCTTCTCCAACAGATCAATGTTGCCGCGAATCGTCGTAAGCGGCGTGCGAAGCTCATGAGAAGCGTCGGAGACGAATCTCCGCTGCGCTTTGTAGGCTTCATCAAGCTCGTTATATGCCGTCTGCAGACGCAAGAGCATGGAGTTCAGCGTATCAACCAGCAAGCCGACTTCATCCTTCGGCCCGTCCGAAGGGATACGCATGCTTAGATCGGAGCCCTTCTCGATCTGCTGGGTGGCGTCGATGACGCGACCGATCGGACGAAGAGCCTGTCGGGCGATCAGCATCCCGATCGTAAAGGCGATAAAAACGACAAGGATAGAATAGAAAATAAGCGTGTTGCGAAGTCCGGACAAGTACTTGTCTTCGTTATGGGTTAGGACGCCAACCTGCAGCAAACCAACCACCTGACCCTCCGTTATTGGAGACAGGACAGGTCTTTGATACGTTAACAAGTCATATTTTACTTTGCCTATTTCAACTGTGCGCTTATAAAATCCCTTCACCGGATTGCTCGCTGCGTCGGGGTAGCTGATCTTCACTCCTGATTGCAAAAGATTTGTCGGTTGTATAATCAATTTCTCATGATAATTAACAAGCTGAACAAAAACTTCTTTGTCCACAAACGGAGAGTTGGAGATCAAATTGAGATCCAGCGTACCCCGGTTCAGGATATACGTCATGTTCACATTGATTTGATCGCTTTGCTTTTTTATACTCACTCTAAGATCGTTAAAGGTATTCCAGTTAATAAACATAAAGACACTGACACCAAAAATAAGCAGAGTTATCGCAAGTAATCCCGTGTACCACAAGGTTAGACGAAGCCGAATCGACATGCCTCTATCCTGCCTCCCCCCTGAGCACGTAGCCCGTGCCGCGAACCGTCTGAATGATCCGTTTGCCGCCACCCTCTTCTACCTTCTGCCGCAGCATGGCGATATAGACTTCCAGCACGTTGGATTCGCCGCTGAAGTCAAATCCCCATATCTTCTCCATAATGGCGTCACGCGTCAGCACTCTTCTAGGATTTTGCATAAAGAGAAGCAACAGATCGTACTCTTTGCTCGTTAATTCGATGCGACGGCCCGAACGAATGGCCTCGCGCGCGTCCATATCCAATATCAGATCCTCGAACGCAAGCTGATGGCTGCTGGTCTCATCCAGCTTATCCGACTTGCGGCGCAGCAGCGCCCTGGCTCTGGCCAGAAGCTCTTCCAGCGCAAAGGGCTTCACCAGATAGTCATCCGCTCCGAGATCAAGCCCTTTCACACGGTCGATCACATCGTCCTTTGCCGTCAGCATCATGATTGGCACGGCGCTCCCGCTTTCGCGGATGCGGCGGCATACCTCCCATCCGTCGATCTGAGGCATCATTACATCCAATATAATCAAATCCGGATCTACAGTTAGAAGTGTCTTGAGCCCCTCCGCTCCATTGGAAGCCGTCGTGACTTCGTATCCTTCGAATGCCAGGCTTCGGCGCAGCATCGATATAATTCTTTCATCATCATCCACAACTACGATATGAGGTCTCACGGGCATCTCCCTTTCTACCGAACAAAAAGCGCAGAGAGTGGACACTCTGCGCCTTGTTCGTCAATTTGAGCAGCAGCTGATTATTGCAGGCCAAAGACGTTTTTATCGCCGATTTCGACCGTCAGGTTCATTTCCTTGCCTTGGCGGAGAATATTGAATTCGACCTGCTCGCCAACTTTTCTCGATTGAATATCAGCGATCAATGCTGCCGATGTAGTCATCTTCTTGCCTTCCACGCCAACGATGACATCGAACTGTGTAAGTCCTGCCAGATAAGCTGGCGAGTTGTAGTATACGCTCTTCACGAGCGAACCCTCTGCTTTATCCAGTCCAAGCTGCTTCGCAAATTCATCAGTCATATCATAAAGCTCCGCACCGATGAACGGTACCGCTTCTTTCGGCACTTCTGTGTTGTTCTTCAAGCTTTCGAGCACTTCAGTTATGGTGCTTGTCGGAATCGCGAAGCCAATGCCTTGCGCTTGCGAGCTGACTGCCGTATTGATGCCGATAACCTCGCCTTTTACATTAAGCAGCGGACCGCCGGAGTTGCCCGGGTTAATGGAAGCGTCCGTCTGGAGCAAATGCTTGTAATTGCGCTCACCCTGCTGATCCGGGATATCGATTGGACGTTCTTTTGCACTCAATACCCCTGCTGTAATCGTATGATCAAAGCCGTACGGATTGCCGATTGCCACTACCCAATCGCCGATGTTTATATCATCGGAGCTTCCCAGCGGCAGCGTCGGGAACTCCTTCTCTCCCTCGATCTTCAGAACAGCCAAATCCAAATCATAGCTTGAGCCCAGCAGCTTCGCAGTGAATGGCTTATCATAGCCTTGTACCGTCACCCGAATTTCGTCCGCTTGACCGACCACATGCTGGTTCGTCAGAATATGGCCATCCGCTTCGAAGAAGAAGCCTGTACCGATGCCGGACTGCTGCATATCGCCGTTCTGCTCTTCACTCGGCGCCTGTGTGCCCGGGTAGTTATCTCCGAAGAACTGTCTGAAGAACGGATCGTTGAACAAGCTGTTGCCGCCATTGTTTGTCCTTACCTTCGCATAAGTTTCAATCTTTACAACAGCCGGGCTTGCCTGCTCGAAAAGCTGGGCGATGTTGTCCGGTCTAGCCACAACGTTCGCCCCGCTTCCCGCGCCGCTGCCGCTTGCCGTTGTTCCCGTACCTGAGCCGCTGCCTTCCGATTGAGTGGCCACCGTGTTGCCTGACGTGAACCAGTTGCGCGTATCCGCCGCATACATCAATCCGCCTACAACAAGCACGCCTGCCATAAAGGACAGGAACATCGACTTGAACGTCGGCCCCTTTTTCTTTTCCCTGACTTGAAAAGCATTTTTCACATTTCCGCCTGCTGGCGGAACCGGTCTGAGCTGAGGCGGATAGGACACCGGCGATTGCTGCGCCCCTCTATCATATCCATCTGTTCTTTCATAGCCATTCCCGCTTGCCACTGGCTGTGACGGATCATTGACGGACGGTCCGTAAGAATAATAGTAAGAAGGCTTTGGCTCTTGGACGGAAGCAGGCTCCGCCGCCCCTTCCTTAGATTCGTTCGTATCGTCTGAACGCTTCGACTCCTCCGGATTGAAAAAGTCGTCATATCCATTTTTTTTGTTTTGATCATCCATATGCGTTCTCCTCCGTTCGACTGCATGATTAATCTATTTCAATACAATTTATTTGTTAGTTCTATCTTGCACATTCTACCTTAAAACAAACTTAAAAAACCATGAAATTTAGATAACTTTTGGCTCGCTAACTCCTTATCATTATTGGGTTTTGCGCAAAGTCGCAAACGATTGAGCTTTTAGAGATACAAGTGCCAATTAGGCCAGGTTACGGGCAACCAACAGAGACAGCTCAATAAATAGAAAGAGCCGAGGGTATAATTACACACGGCTCTTTTATATTTTATCATATTGATATTTTCGGCGGCAAGGCAGGGCGTCCCCTACCGATTCCGCTGAAGAATATCCTCATCCATAATCTTTAACAAATCTTTCAAGTTATATGAATCATATTTGACCCTCCAAGTCCCTCCTTCATCAATTAGCTCTATACGTCCGGAAATGCTCATACGCTCATCGCCAAGATGAAGCACCCCATCATATTTTAGCTTTATGACGGAAGGATCATCGTTTTCTCTTTCCTCAAAAGCCAGATCTGATAATTCAAGATCCACCTTTTTAATATGTGCAACATTCAAGGTATAGCCGAAAATACGGTCTGCCGATTTATTACGAAAAAACGCTTCTGTTGTCAGCGGACGAAGCTTTTCTTCTTTACTTCTAATTTGTTCAATCATTACTTCATCTGAGTTATCGATGTAATCGGCCTCGAGTTCAGTCTTTTTGTAAGCTTCGGCAACAGCGATGGACGATTCCAGGTTGCTATTCGTCTGACTCGTACAACCACTAACTATGATCACAGCCATCATTAGTCCCATAAAAACTCTCATGCAAGCACCTCCGACAAATTCATGATTACAAGCTATAAACGTTTCAATGCTTTATGAAGTTGATTACAATATGCTCATTTATCATATCACTATAACCAAAAAAACTCCCCAGCCATCGGCCAGAGAGTTCACTTCTTATTTATGGAGATTGCTTAGCGCTTCACCAGACTATCCACATCGCCCATAATCTCCTTCGCCCGCTCCGTCCAGCGGTGATCTACCGGCGCGTCGGGATCGGATGGGGCCTGGAACTGGTCGAACAGAGCGCCCGCCACTCGAACGGATGCTTCGGGATCATTGCCCTCTTGATACAGATGTCGAAGCACGTAGGGTGTGCCGAAGCGGATAATGGCATTGTTCTCCGACAGCTCGCTGTCGATGTTGCCGTCTGTCACCTGGAACGGGATACGCAGCCACACCTTGTTCTCTTCATCAAGCGCGCGGTCGAACGAACCGCCGTCATAATCCCAATTGCCGCCGAGCGTGAACTGGCGCTCCGCCAGCAGCACTTGCATTTCCGTAAATTTTTTCTCTATGCCTTCCACTTCCGAAGCGATAGGAATCATGCGGCATACCTCCAACCTTTTTCCGTATTTGCTAAAAGGTAGTATGCCCGCCTTCCCATCTCCTTATGCTACGCGCGATTCGCCCAGCCCTTGCGGTGGGCCAGCACCGCCAGCTGCGTCCGGTCCTCCAGCTCGCACTTCATGAGCAGATTGCTCACATGCGTCTTCACCGTCTTGATGCTGATATGCAGCTCATCGGCAATTTCCTTATTGGACAGGCCGTCCGCTATAAGCAGCAGCACTTCCTTCTCACGCTCCGTCAAGTCTTCGTCGCCCGACTGGGCCGTCCGCTGCCGCAGCCCTCGCGTCAACGCCTGCGATACGTCAGTCGTCATCACCGGCATGCCCTTGAATGCGCCGTTGATCGCATAGATCAGCTCTTCCGCCGAGACGGTCTTGAGCACATAGCTGACCGCACCCGCTTCAATCGCCCCGTACACTTTATCATCTTCGAGGAAGCTGGTGAGCATCACGATTTTCATATTGGGATACTTCGCGATGACCGCTCGCGTCGTCTCGATGCCGTCCATCTCCGGCATCATCAGGTCCATCAGGATGATGTCGGGACGCTCCTCCTCTGATCTGGCCTCCAGCCAGCTCAGCGCGTCCCGGCCGTTGCCCGCTTCCGCAATAATATCGAGCTTTGGCTCCAGCATCAAATAGGTGCGAAGTCCAATTCTGACCATATCATGGTCATCGACAATCATAACCTTTATCGTATCGGATCCATTCATCGGCTCTGCTCTCCCCGGTATATTTTCGGAATTGTTACCTTCACTCTCGTACCGCTGCCTACCTTGCTGACGATATCGGCGCTGCCGCCCAGCTTCTGCGCCCGCTCCTGCATGGTCGACAAGCCGTAAGACCCGCTCTTCACTTGGTCCGCCTTGAAGCCTTTGCCGTCATCCACCAGCATCATCACGACTTGCCGCTCCGTATCCGCCAGTGTAAGCGTACAGCTGCTTGCTCCCGCATGCTTGACGATATTCGCCATTGCCTCTTGCACGATCAGGAACAGCTGATGCTCCTTCGCTTCGCTAAGCTGCTCGGACAGCCGCCATTCCATCGAGCCTTGCAGGCCGTTCTGGCGGCAATAATCCGGGAACCACTTGTCCAGCGCTTCCTGAAGCGTTCTGCCCTCCAGTTCCATCGGCCGCAGCTGCGCGATGAAATTACGCATTTGCTTCTGTGCCAGATTAGACATCTGAATCAGCTGATCCAGTACAGACTTGGCTCGCTCTTCATCGACTTGCTGCAGCTTTGGCAAGGACGAAGCACACATATGAATAGCGAATAATTGCTGGCTGACCGTATCGTGCAAGTCACGGGCCAGACGCTTGCGTTCCTCCAATACAGCTGCTTCATTGGAAGCCGTTTCCGTAAGCACCTTCTCTTCGCCCATCTGCTGAAGCAGCTTCATCTTCTCTTCCATCTGCTCGGCTAGCTCGTTAAACTCCCGATAGATCGGCACAAAGGAATTATGTCCTTGCTCCGTAATACGAACCTCGAAGTTGCCGTTCACCGCTTGCTTCAAGGACAAATGCAGCGTATCCAGCCTCTGGCCGAACCGCTGCGCTGCCCAATAGCCGAACCCGCCGCTTACTAGCAGAATAAGCAGGCCGGACCATAACTTAAGCTCCATTGAAGTAAATTGATTCACGATTGCATTCCATAATAACGTTGCTAGCAGCACGGAGACGGTAGACGACAGAACGAACATGCCGATAAGCTCCCACTTGCCGCTGCGCAAAAATCGAACCATCATGCCAGCGTCACCCTACCTTTGTCACACGCGTATCGCCAATAAAGGTACTGATGACGATCTTGATTTGTTTATCGGCATCCGCGTAACGAGGCGACTTCGTATTAACGTTCGTGAACAAGCCGCCTTCCTTCTGGCCAAGCACCTTCACATCGCCGATGAACGCGCTGGAAACAACCTGCACGCCAACCTCGTAATCATTCGGCACGTATACCTTGACATCCCCTATAAAGGAGGAGATTGTAACCTTGGTCTCGCCGAACGGAATTTGCGCCTTGGTCAGATCAAGGACGGTATCACCGATAAAGTGGGAAATATTCATCGGCTTCAGCTCCCAATAATCATGACCCATATGGATGTCGCCGATAAAGCCTGAACGATTGATTGTGCTTGCATCATGGTTCCACCATTCTACATGCTCTTTGTGTCCGCTTTCGTAGCAACCGCTTTGCTTACCCTTTTTCTTGTATTTGCTGTACCCTTCATCCGAGCCGTAAGCACTGCTTGACCCGCCTTCACCAAACTCTTGTTTCGGCTGCGATTTCTTAGGATCGTCAGCGTAATCGTCCTGACTGCCGAACTCATCCGAGCCATCTCTGCCCGTCGGATCCGGATGAAGCGGCGGTGCAGGCGGAACAGGAGTCTCATCCTGATACGGCCGGTAAGATTGCCAATCCTCGGACGGAGGAGTCTGACGCTTTCTCCGCGGACTCCAGATCATGCGAAGCCCGACAAAAATAATGACGACAGGAATCAGGAACGGGATAATATCCCCAATTGACCATGTTATGAAATCCAGGTTGTTGCCAAGGAATATGGCACCCAGAATCACCATAAATCCTCCCCACCAACCGGAACCGCCATGACTGCGGCCGCTTAGCATCTGTGTCAATCCAAAATAGATGAGGATACACGGCCAAAAGGTCGAGAACACGTCCCCGATGCTGAAGTCCACATAACCGAGCTGTCTCAGCAAAAACACTACACCCAACGAAATGATGACAAGTCCGGTCAGCAACCGGCTTGCGAAGTTTCCATTCATGACGCCAACTCCCATGCCCTTCAATTTATATCCTTAGTATACCTGATTGCCCGTCTGTCGTATAAGGGACGGCCGATTGAACTTCATCTCGGTCTCTAGACCGATATGTTTGGATTTTATTTACATATTAATGTACAACAAAAAGCCGCCACTGCTATGGCAATGACGGCGTACTCGCTACTGAATCGACATATCCGCGCCGATAACGCCGATTGGATGTCCGGCTTCATCATGAATCGGAACGGAAATGGTCATACACAATTGCTTCGTGATGGCCGATACGTATATGCCGGACTGGAAGGCATGTCCTGCAATTGCTTGCTTCCACCACTCCCTGCCCTTCGCATTCAGCAGGCCGGCCTCAGGCAAGGATACGATAAAGGAGCCGTCCTTGCGATTCGACCAGATTGCCTCGATTTCCGGTTTGGAACGGAGAAGCTCCGTCAATATGGTCCTGTGCTCCTCTTCCTTAAGCGAACGAAGTCTGCTGTCGGCAGCGGCTTGCCTCAGCCACTGCTGCAATGACGCCACATTGCCCATCGCCTTGTTGATCGTGTGCTTAATGCCTACATTATCGATGGCCTTTACCAGCTCTCCCGACGAGCGACCCAGATTCCCCTTAATCCGGCCCAGCTTGGCGATCTGCTCCCGCTGCTGCTCCGTCATCTTGAGTGTCTCATCGACACTTGCCACTGTCTCGTTGACGGAATCCACGACTTCCTTCAGCATTCGGGTCATGTCTGCCATATGACCCGTTTGTCTTGCGCTTGCGACATCCGTATCGCCTGCCAGCTCATCTACTTGGGATATTTTGTTCAAAATCTCGTCTACTCGGCCTTGCGTCGATCTCATCTCGTCAGCGCCGCGGCCGACAGAGCTCTTCTCTTCATCAACAGCTCGGATGACCTGCTTGACGCCATGCTCAATCTGTTCGACAACCTGAGACGATCTTCTGACTGCTTCTCCGCTCTGTTCAGCCAGCTTCTTGATCTGATCGGCGACGACGGCGAATCCTCTGCCGTATTCTCCGGCATGCGCTGCCTCGATGGATGCGTTAAGCGCAAGCAAGGAAGTCTGGGATACGATCGCCTGAATAAGCGCGTTCATCTCGGTGACGTGAGATGTCTGCTCGATCAGGTCGCGGATATGCGCGTCCATCTCTTCGTTTTGATGAATCAGCTGATTCATCACCTCATTCGCAGTCTGCAAGGAGCGGCTTACGTCCAGTACCAGCTCTTTGGTCTCGTTGCTCTTGAACTTCAACAGGGAGGAAGCCCCGCTGATCTGTTCTGCTGCCGAAGCGACTTCCTGAAGCGCAGAGAACGATTGCTCCATGCGGCTCATTGCGCCTGTGCTGGATCTTCGAAGCATGAGCTCCTGGGCTGCCGAACGGTCTGCAATATCGGTGAGCTGATGAATCGCCCCATCCACTTCATCTACTGCGGCATTCAATTGGTCAGAGATGACCACTGATTCATGAAGCAGCGTGACCATTTTCTCCTGCTGTTCGTGCTTGATGTGTTCACTATCCGTATTTCGGGAAAACCATCGGGCTGCAGCACGCATAGCTGTATGACCGCCCCTCTCCGTGGGTTATGTGAATTTTCCCTACATTATAATCCAGTATTAGACAAAAGAAAAGAGAAACCGTTGCCGGTTTCTCCCTCTTTTTGTTGACTCGTGTCAGATAATCTGACCTTATTGTTGGTTTTGATTGTTTTGAGCTGCTTGGTTCGCGTTTTGGTTAGCAGCTTGATTGTTAGCTGCATTATTTTGGTTGAACTCCTCAGCGAATTCAGCGTTGTACTGATTGTTTTGATTTTGATTCTGATTTTGATTTTGTGCAACTTTGTTTTTGTTTTTATTTGTCATGGTCTTCACCTCCCCGTTCACCTTTAGTATGGCAAGCCTTCGGCTTCTTATGCAGAAATTACGACTCCAGGTAAGACTGGGGAATCGGCTTTCCGACCTCTATCGCTTGGTTGATTTCATTCAGCCAAGACTGGGTCAGCTTGCCTCTGCCGCGCCTGAGCACCTGAACCTCGACCTTGCGCTTGCCCCATTGCTCGTATACTTCCTTGATGGTCTCAAAATACAAATCGATGCGGTTTCCTTTGATGGCCGACCCGGTGTCGGCTACGACTCCGTAACCGTATCCCGGAATATACAGCAGCGTTCCAATCGGGAACAGCTTGGGATCGGCCGCAATCGTCGATACCTGGTCGCGTCTTACCTTTACCCCTGAATACGTAATGCCGTATCCGGGATGGCCGGGACGTTTCCCTGTCGACTCAACACCTGCCGTATAGCCTGTTGCCACCACCTCTATAACATCCAGTGCAGCTGTATTTGTGGTATTCGATTGCTGGGGATGATGATTGCCTGCAGATTCGGCAGGCGCGCTGTATGCGATTGGCGCTCCAAGTGCTGCGATTACCGCTGTCAGCACGATCATCCCTCTTTTTGCGCAAAGAAAAAAGCTTGTAACCATCTGGGCAAACTCCTCCTCAGAAGAATATTGCCCTGATGGTTCAAGCTTTATGCGCGAGGCGATTTACCTTCTACGCTTTGGATGTAATCTGGCCTTGCAAATACGCGATGATTTCTGCAATGGACTTGGCGCCGATATCGCCTTCGCCGCGTTTGCGGACAGAGACGGAACCAGATTGCATCTCATTCTCGCCGACGACCAGCATGTAAGGCGCCTTCTCCAGCTGCGCCTCGCGGATTTTGTAGCCCAGCTTCTCGTTACGCAGGTCGCTCTCTACGCGAATGCCTGCTTCTTGCAGCTTCTCTGCCACTTCACGGGCGTAAGCCTCATATGCAGTCGAAACCGGAATGATTTTTGCTTGTACCGGCGACAGCCACAGCGGCAGCGCACCTGCAAAGTTCTCAAGCAGGAAGGCTGTCATGCGCTCCATCGTACTGATGATGCCACGGTGGATAACGACCGGACGATGCTTCTTGCCGTCTTCCCCGACGTATTCCAGCTCGAACCGTTCTGGCAGCAGGAAGTCAAGCTGCGCAGTCGACAGCGTCTCTTCCTTGCCCAGCGCCGTCTTGATCTGTACGTCCAGCTTCGGTCCGTAGAATGCAGCCTCGCCCTCCGCCTCGAAGAACGGAAGCTCCAGCTCCTCCACAACCTCACGCAGCATACGCTGGGACATCTCCCACATCTCGTCGTTCTGGAAGTACTTCTCGGTATCCTGCGGGTCGCGGTAAGACAAGCGGAAGCGGTATTCCTTAATGCCGAAATCCTCATAAACCTTGCGAATCAAGTTAATGACACGCGCGAACTCTTCCTTGATCTGATCCGGACGGCAGAAGATATGGGCATCATTCAGCGTCATTGCGCGAACACGGTGCAAGCCAGTAAGTGCACCGGACATCTCGTAGCGATGCATCGTGCCTAGCTCGGCAATACGAACCGGCAGGTCACGGTAGCTGCGCATGTCGCTCTTGAACACCATCATATGATGCGGACAGTTCATCGGACGAAGCACCAGTTCTTCATTGTCCATGACCATTGTAGGGAACATATCTTCATTATAGTGATCCCAGTGACCGGAGATTTTGTACAGTTCTACGTTAGCCAGTACAGGCGTATACACATGCTCGTAGCCAAGGCGCTCTTCCAGATCGACGATATAACGCTCCATCGTTCTGCGGATTTTCGCTCCGTTAGGCAGCCATAGCGGCAAGCCTTGGCCAACCTCGCGCGAGAATGTGAACGTCTTCAGCTCGCGGCCCAGCTTCCGGTGGTCGCGCTTCTTCGCTTCCTCCAGGAAGTGCAAATGCTCGTCCAGCTGTGCTTTTTTAGGGAAAGCAGTGCCGTAGATACGCTGAAGCATTTTGTTCTTGGAGTCGCCGCGCCAGTAAGCTCCTGCAACGCTCAGCAGCTTGAACGCTTTGATCCGGCCAGTCGATGGCAGATGCGGACCGCGGCAAAGATCGAAGAACTCGCCTTGATCATACATCGTAATGACCGAATCCTCCGGCAAATCGCGGATCAGCTCGAGTTTAAGGTTATCGTCCAGTTCCGTGAAGATAGCCAGCGCTTCATCACGGCTTACCACTCTGCGGCGAATCGGCAGGTTCTCGCCGATAATTTTGTTCATTTCCTTCTCAATGGCTGCCAGATCGTCTGGCGTCAAGGATTGCTCCATATCGATATCGTAATAGAAGCCATCCTCAATCACAGGGCCGATCCCTAGCTTGACTTCCTTATTGCCGTAGATGCGCTTAATCGCCTGTGCCAGCAAATGAGCCGTGCTGTGGCGGTATACTTCAAGGCCGTCCGCAGATTCAACGGTTACAATCTCGATCGCCGAGTCCTGTTCGATTGGCGTATATACATCAACAACTTTGCCGTCAATTTTGCCGGCAATTGCGTTTTTCTTCAGTCCTGAACTAATAGAACCCGCTACGTCTTCAATCGTTGTGCCCGCTTCATACTCTCTAACAGCGCCGTCCGGCAGCGTAATTTTAATACTCACTATCCTTCATCCTCCCATTCTTCTATTGCAAGCGAAGCAACGAGAACGCAACAAAAAAAGCACGCATCCCGCAAAAGGGACGAGTGCTTGTCAGCTCGTGGTTCCACCCTACTTCAACTGCTGGGCCTTGTCTGTTATCAAGACGGCAGTCCTCGTAATCATCTGGTAACGGAGATATCCGGTATGGCTTACAGCTGCAGAGCATTCTGCAGGTTCAACCACACAGCTACAAGAGGGGTACATCTGCCCGCGTCTAGGAAGGAACTTTCAGCTGGAATTCCTCTCTCTGGTCCAAGCGCATCTGGCAGACACATGACTCTGGTCATGGCTGTTGCAATGTTTATCAGCATCATTATAGACCGATAAGAGAAAATGGTCAAGGCGCAATCGCAACTTGTGCACAAGCATCCCTAAGGATGAATAAGCTCATCCAACGTGCTGGAACAGGACGGACATTTCACGCATACCTTCACACGGCTGTCGAATATCGTCTGAATGGTCCGAATGACCTGCATATCTGGATGTCGTGTATGGATCATAATTTGCTTTGGAGATACCGATATGAGCGAGCTGATGACCATATCCTCAATATTCATCTCCGTCTCCAGCATCTCCGCTACGATCCGGTCTGACGGCGGCTTAGGCTCCAGCGTTTGGAAGTTGTCATTATAAAGCATGAAGTCATGGCCGCCTTTGTGCACCAAGTGAACGAGCGGCACTTTGGATTCCTGAAGCTGCACAAAATATTTCAGCAGCGATATGAACTCCTGGTACTGCTTATCCAGTACATACTCATCCAGCGCGTACTCGACAATTTCCGTAAGCTCCTTGCGGTAGGTATGCAAGCGGAACGTCAGCAGGCCGTATAAGTTCAGCTCCGTCTCCACTTCTAGAAACTTCTCGATTTCGTCCGCGATTTTGCCTTTGCGCCTGGAGCGGTCCGCCTCCTGGAAGCGGCTGCCGAGTCCCTCCCACTCCTTGCCATGCAGGAGATCCTGGCAGTATTTTTCGATGATAACGGTATCCATAGAAGGATGCCCCCGATATTTTTTTCGGATAATCGCCGACAGCAGATCTGATTCCATATGACTCACCACGTATTCGGCAACTGCGCTGGCGGTCGATTTATATAATAAAGGGCCTTCGGTCTTCAATTGAAATTGCGGAAGCTGGGCGACGCAGCGTACGGCTCCCTTCTCATTCACGAATTGAACGAGCAGGAGACCTTCCTTCCGGGCCGACCTATGTAAATCAGCATTTACTTGTTCCTTAAGCAGCGACTGCAGGCTCTCGACTGATTCCTCATCTGGCAATGCGATTCTGAACAAATCCATGCGCTCACCCCTTTCCTTCCGTTACAGTATATGGCCCATAGTCAGCGTATATACAAAGAAGAGTTTGGCATGTCGCATCGTTATCGCATCAAAAAAAGACCGCTCCGAACGGCCTATAAGCCGTATCGTGCGGTCTTGCTTCCTAATGAAGGCGGCGGAATTGGAATTAATTTTGCATAATGAAGTCGCGTTCCGCTTTCTCCGATTCATGATACATGCGAAGAATGTTATATTTGGTATCGCGCTGAGCCGGTATTTTGCCTGCTTCGCGAATAAGCTGAAGAATAAGATCGATATTCACTTTATGCGTCGTGCCGGCAGCGGATACGACATTCTCTTCAATCATGGTGCTGCCAAAGTCATTGCAGCCATAGGACAAGCTGAGTTTGCCCATCTCCGGCCCCATCGTCACCCAAGAGGACTGGAAGTTGTTAATATTGTCCAGCATCATACGGCTAACCGCAACGATACGAAGGTATTCCTCCGGCTTCGCCTTCTCCAGCTTCAGGTTCGTATTGTCCGGTTGGAACGGCCAGGAGATGAAGGCCATGAAGCCCGGCGTTGGATAGCCGTTCGCCAGCACCTTATCCTGCTCATCCCGGATCCGAAGCATATGAAGCGCCCGCTCCTCAATCGTCTCGCCCAAGCCATAAACCATCGTAGCCGTCGTATTCATGCCATGACGATGAGCGGAATTCATGACATCCATCCAATCGGTCCATGGGCCTTTCATCCGGCTGATCTTTCTACGAGTACGGTCATCCAAGATTTCCGCTCCGCCGCCAGGCAAGGAATCTAGTCCTGCTTCATGAAGCTGGGCAATGACTTCATCCAGAGACAATCCGTCAGAGACAACCTTCATCTTCTGAATTTCTGCCGGGGAGAAGGAGTGCATCGTAATATTAGGGAAGCGATTCTTGATTTTGCGAAGCAAATCCGTGTAATACGAGAATGGCAAATTCGGATTCGTGCCGCCTTGCATCAAGATTTCGGTACCGCCAACATCGACCGTTTCCTGAATTTTATTTAAAATGACCTCGTCATCCAGCACATAACCTTCCTTCGAGCCCGGTGCGCGGTAGAAAGCACAGAATCGGCAATATACATCGCATACGTTCGTATAATTGACGTTGCGTCCTACCACAAATGTCGTTATCGGCTCAGGATGCCTTCTTAGCATCAACTGGTTAGCTACGTGTCCCATCTTCTCGATCTGATCAGAAGCGAGCAATTCCATTCCGTCTTCCAGACTCAATCTGCTGCCGCTCAGGGCTTTGTCCAATATCCGGTCTATCGCGCTCATCCGCAAGACCTCCTTAACTTGTTCAGTCAAATAAGTAGCAATACTTAATCCTATCATAGATCAAGAAGACTAGTCATCCATTCGGTACAAAACCATTATGGCAAATTAGCGAAATTTGAGAAAATCTTTATCGAAGCCATTCAACATGAGCGACCTGCAGGTTTGCGTAGCAAACCCGCTTCATAAGCATAGTGTAGGTTTTATCGCCAATTAGAGCTATTAAATCCGATACCCTCAGAAAACTTATATTTCTACTTTGGTAAATAGAAGACAGACACGGCAAAGCCGATCGGATCGGGCTGCCGTGTCTGTCTGTTGGCTCCTATTGCTCTTCAAGCTCTTGCTTCGCTGCGCGAAGCGCTTGCTCAAGATCTTCAATCAGGTCATCGACATGCTCGATGCCGACAGAGAAACGGAGCAAACGATCGTCAACGCCGACTGCTTTGCGAATCTCTTCTGGAATGTCCGCATGCGTCTGCACAGCAGGGTACGTCATCAGCGATTCTACGCCGCCAAGACTCTCTGCGAATGCAATCAACTTAATATGGCGCAGAATCGGCTCTACGTAACGAGCATCCTTCACTCTGAACGAGAAGATGCCTGTGTTGCCGGACGACTGCTTGTTTTGAACATCATGGCCCGGATGATGAGGCAATGCAGGGTAATAAACATCCTCGATCGCCTCATGCTCCAGCAGATATTCCGCAATCTTCGTCGCATTGTATTGATGCCTCTCCATCCGAAGCGCTAGCGTCTTCATGCCTCTCATCAGCAGCCAGGAATCCTGCGGTCCCAATACGGCGCCAATGGAGTTATGTAGGATCGCCATCTGCTGCGACAATTCCTCGCCTTTTGTAATGATCAAGCCCGCCAGCACATCATTGTGTCCGCCCAAATATTTGGTCGCGCTATGAATGACAATATCTGCTCCAAGCTCGATCGGACGCTGCAAATAAGGAGTGAGCAGCGTATTGTCGACAATCGTCAGAAGACCTTTCGACTTGGCCCAAGCACAAACGCGCTCCAAATCGGTGATCATCATAAGCGGGTTCGTCGGAGTCTCAATCAGAACCGCCTTCGTATTTGGCTGCAGCAAGCTGGACATGCCGTCTATGTCATTCGTGTCGACATAGGATGCCGTTACGCCGAATCTCGACATAATGCGCTCCAGCAGACGGTAGGTGCCGCCGTATAAATCCAGAGAAACAATCAGATGATCGCCTTGACTGAAGTAAGCAAAGATCGTCTGCAGTGCCGCCATTCCGGAGCTACAGGCAAATCCGGCATCACCGGACTCCAGCTTCGCTGCCGCTTCTTCCAGCACGGCTCTGGTCGGGCTTTTGGTTCTGGCGTAATCGAAGCCCGTGCTTTGGCCAAGCTTGGGATGGCGGAATGCCGTAGCTTGATAAACTGGGAAGCTGACCGCTCCCGTAACAGGCTCCTGTACGGAACCGATTTGAGCCAAGTGACTTTCCATTTTCATCTTAACGTCGCAACTCCCTTAACATATATTAAGTGTTGTTCAAAAAAGTCGTCTTTTGATCACGAAGCAAACCAAGAAGCGTATTCGACATCGAATCTTTCGTTCACCTTCCCGGATGCACGGGCGAGCAGTTCGCCGTCAGACGAACGACCAGCCTCGGTGCTGAAAGCCCGACTTTTTGAACACGCACTTTTAAATGCCAGCACCGAGATCATACGGCGTCTGTTGGTACACATAATAGTTCAGCCAGTTGGAGAAGAGCAGGTTAGCATGCGCTCTCCATGTGGACAAAGGCATACAAGAAGGATTATCGCCCGGGAAATAGTTTTTGGGAAGATCGATTTCCATTCCCTTTGCTACATCGCGATCGTATTCGAACTTGAGCGAAGTTGGATCGTATTCGGAATGGCCCGTGACAAAAATTTGCTTGCCGTCACGCGAAGCTACAATATAGATGCCCGAATCCGTGGATTCCGACAGAATCTCCAGTTCCTCGATCGGCTCGATATCCTCCTTGCGCACTTCCGTATGGCGGGATTGCGGCACGAAGAACAGCTCGTCGAAGCCTCTGAGCAGCTGTATATTCCGCTTTTCTTCCGCAATGGTGTGCGGGAAGACGCCGAACACTTTGAAGTCCAGATTGTATTTCGGAACGCCATAATGATGGTAGAGACCCGCTTGGGAAGCCCAACAGATATGGAAGGTCGAAGTAACATGAAGCTTTGTCCAGTCCATGATTTCCTGAAGCTCTTCCCAGTAGTTCACTTCCTCGAACGGCAGATGCTCTACCGGAGCGCCCGTAATAATCATCCCGTCAAAATATTGATGAGAGATCTCGTCGAACGTTTTGTAGAACGATTCCAGATGCTCGGCTGACGTGTTCTTGGACTGATGCGTTCTCGGATGGAGCAGGACAACCTCCACTTGCAGAGGCGTATTGCCGATCAGGCGAAGCAATTGTGTCTCTGTTGTTTCCTTAGTCGGCATCAGGTTCAATATGGCAATACGCAGCGGACGAATGTCCTGCTGGTAGGCAACGCTCTCATCCATGACGAATATGTTCTCATTGCTCAAGATTTCCTTCGCCGGCAAGTTGTCTGGTACTTTGATAGGCACTCTGATCACACTCCTAAAATCATGTAGTCATTAGAAGTCGACAAACAAAAAAGACCCCTTCTGCGAGAGAAAAGGTCGTATGCTCGGCAAGTAGCCGTCCGCCTCTCTCATCTCTCAGAAACCAAAAATGTTTCCGCAAGAATTAGCACCGTGCATATATGCCGGTTGCCGGGCTTCATCGGGCTAGTCCCTCCGCCTGCTCTTGATAAGAAAGTAGTCTATTCAGTTGTTGCATTTCCAATTAAGACTACTTTAATCCATTCTGCCCTTCCCGTCAAGAACCCCGCCGCATATACTGTGAAACCGGCCTCCATCAAGCCATTTTCCCCTTGAATGTTCTGTCAATGCGGGAGTATACTAGACAAGGATTGGGACATTCATTCGACATTAAAGGAGTGTATGAGGACATGGAAGGTGATCGACCTAAGCCCGAAGCCAACTGTAATAGGCTACTGTCGGTTCTGCCGATACAAAGCCGCCCCTCCATCCTTCCTGCACGCACTTTGATGTGGAACGGATAACGGGCCGACGGCTCTGTTTTGGGTTCCAGCCGGCAGTCTCCTGTAAGACGAGAGAGGAGAACTGCGTATGAAGATCAGACATGTAAACAATGGAAAATTTACGATGGTGGAAGACATCGATCAGACGCGACTGGCGCCTGAAGAAGGCTTCTACTGGATTGATGCAGATGTAGAGGATCTTGAGGTGCTGCAGCCGATATTCGGCATGCATGATCTTGCGGTAGAGGATTGCCTCAACGATGAGGAGCAGCGTCCCAAAATCGAGATCTACGAAAATCACTACTTTATCGTGATTGACAGCATTCGCTTTGATGATGAAGATATCTTTTTGCGGGCGCTCAATATATTTCTGGGACGCCACTACATTATTACCGTAACGAAACAAAAAATTAACGAGCTCCGTTCCCTGAAGCCTATTCTATGGGAGCAGGAGGTCAACCGTCCGGACCAGTTCCTGTACTATTTGGTCGACCTTGTGGTTGATAATTATTTTCTTGTCGGCGACCGGATCGACAGCCGGATCGAGACGCTTGAAGAAGATATCCTGATGCACACCAAGAAATCGCATCTCAATGAGATCATTGGTCTGCGCGGCGAGATACTTTGGGTGAAGAAGGTGCTTGGTCCTCAGCGCGAAGTCATCTTCACGCTGAATAAGAAGGAGCTCAAGCTGATCGACGATCAGCTGCAGAAGTATTTCCGAGACGTCTACGAGAATGCCATTAAAGTATCGGAGTCCTTCGAGACCTACCGCGATTTGATGGGCAACCTTCGCGAGGCTTATCAGTCCAGTCTGACGAGCCGCGCCAACGAAATCATGCGCGTGTTCACTGCCATTACGACAATATTCATGCCGCTTACGTTCATCACGGGCATCTACGGCATGAACTTCGATGATATTCCCGGTATCCATTTCAAGCTTGGAGCCTATATTTTACTTGGCATTATGATTGTACTTGGGTTTGGCATGTTTATTATTTTTCGCAAGAAGGAGTGGCTCTGAGGGCCATTCCTTTTTTTTGCTGCAAACTTTTAGATAAGATATAATAGAATTATGCCCAGTGAACGTCGGAAGGGGGAATACTGGACTTGAACATTAGCCAGTTGGAAACACTACTCACCATCTCCAAGACGATGAGCTTCCGAAAGGCAGGCGAGCTTCTCAATTTGACGCAGCCAGCCGTATCGGCCCAGATCAAAAGCTTGGAGGATGAATTCAAGACCGTCCTGATCGACCGGAACCAGCCCGTTACCCTTACAGAACATGGACAGGTCTTTCTAGAACATGCCGAGCGCATGCTTGCTATCGTCGAGGAGCTTAAGCAGAAGCTCAACGATCTGAATCATACGCCTCAAGGACATATTCTGCTTGGCACGACCTCATCCATCGCCATCCAAATATTGCCGCGGGTTCTATCTTACTTCCAGAATCAATACCCGCTTATCAAGACAACGATACATACCATGCCATCATCCCAAGTTATGACCTGCGTCGAGAATGGTTCCGTTGACGTTGGCATAACCTATTTATCGGAGAAAAATCCGAACATTGCCTCATCCACGCTTTATTACGATACGTTTGAACTTGTTGTCTCCCCGGAGAATCCGCTCAGCAGCCTGACGCATACTACAGTCGATAAGCTGAAGGACGTCCCGATGATCATGCTTGCGCCAGACACGCTGGGCAGGCGATACGTAGACGCCATGTTCAGGAAATACAATATTCAACCGAATATCGTTATGGAGCTGTCCAGCAGCGAAGAAGTGAAGCGGATGGTCGAGATCGATCTCGGCGCCGCCATCGTCTCCAAGCTGTCCATTCCCACGGAGCTTAAGCATGGCACGCTTAAGATTATTAAAATCAACGAACTGGAAGCTAGCCACCCCGTCGGCGTCGTCTATAAGTCAGGCCGATATTTGAACACGGCCATGCAGCAATTTTTGAGCGATCTGAGAGGCATGCCAGAGCATTCATTCATCAGCAGCGAGTAGGAGGGTTTACGTTGAAATTCGATCTACATACACATCACGTCAGATGCGGACATGCGAACGGCACCATCGAGGATTACATTCTGGCCGGTATCGACGCCGGACTAAGCGTCATCGGCATATCGGATCACTCTCCTTATTTCTACCATCAGGAGGATCAGCCCTGGCCCGGCATCGCCATGGCCAGAAGCGACTTTGCCAATTATGTGAATGAAGTGCTGCGGCTGAAGGAGAAGTATGCAGGTCGCATCGAGGTGCTGCTCGGCATGGAATCGGATTACTTCGCCGATCACGCCGAAGCTTACCGGGAAGCATACAAGGGCGTTCCATTCGATTACCTGATTGGCTCCGTGCATCAGGTCAGCGGGGTCAGCATCTTCAATCGAAACCGCTGGAAGAACCTGGACGAGGCCGGACATATCAATGAAAAGAAAAGCTATTACGAGCTGATCAAACAATCCGCACGAAGCGGAATGTTCGATATATTGGGACATATCGATGCGATGAAGGGGTATTATCCCGCATTCTCGGATATTCCCGCACATGAGCATATTGACGATACGCTGAGAACGATTGCAGAATGCGATGTATCGATCGAGATTAACACGTCGGGCAGTACGAAGGATGTCGGCGGGTGGTATCCGTCAGACGCTATTCTGGAGCGGGCGCTTCACTTCGGCGTCAATGTCACATTCGGCTCCGATGCCCATATTCCTAGCCGTGTCGGGGATGAATGGGAGCTGGTAGCCAAGCGGCTGAAGGAAATCGGTTTTGAGCATTGGGTATTCTACCGGCAGCGACAACAAGTCATTGTACCGCTGTAGCAACAATATTGGGGAGGGATGCATATCGCGTCCCTCCCCTTCTAATGTATTGATCGGAGGCGCAAAGCTGAAGGGCAACCATATCGAGACAAAAAAAAGCGGGCCTGCACGCCGCAGGCCCTAAAGGTTATATAAAAGGGGGTCTTGTTTATTATAATAGCCCAACCATATGTTAGGGCGGTAACAGGACTATTTCATTTGTGTAACAAATTCGGGAGTGTGAATTTCAATGTGGTTAGCAATAGCCATCGGCAGCGCCATCCTGTTCGGACTGGCGGGCTGGTGGATGAAAGTATCGCAAATGCGCGGGGGTTCCACCCGCATGCTGCTGCTTGCCCTCTACACCGCAGGTACAGCGGGCTTCGGCATTCATGCGGCTATTGAGGGCAGCATCGCAAGTTTAACGGATATAAGAGTGTGGGCAGCGGGACTCGTCATTGGCGCCGGCTCTGCCTGGGGCAATGCCTTATTCATGAAAGCGCTGGAGCATGGGCCAGCCAGCCTGACCTCTCCGTTAACCAATCTGAACATCGTATTGGTCGTAGCGCTGGCAACGCTATGGTACCATGAACCGCTGAGTTTGCCGCAGGGGCTGGGTGTCGCCCTGCTTATGCTGTCCGTCATGCTGATTGCCTACAAGCGCAAGGAACCGCTCACGATCAAAGAGAAACGCTGGTTCCTGCTTGTTGGTCTGGCCATCCTTATGTTCACCTTGCGCAACGGCGGTCTTAAAGTAACGGACGAGCTAGGAATGGCGAGCGCGCCGGTCTTGTTCGTCGCTTATGCGTTGTCCATCGCCTGGTTCCTGATCCCGTCGAGCGAAATCATCACGCCCGCATCCAGGCGAATTGGTCTTAAGCTGGGGCTTGCTGCCGGCCTCTTCTCGTATGGCGGCCTTCAGCTCTACGCAGTTGCCATCACGACCGGTCAGGCGAATCTGGCCGCTCCGATCTTCGCTACCAACAGCCTTGTTGTAGCCATAGGCTCCATCCTGCTGTATAAGGAAAAATTGTCATTACAGCAGTGGGCCGCATTCCTGTTTATGCTTGCCGGACTCATCGTGATTAAGATGTAAATATTTTGCAATTAACCTGCAACTTTTTCGCCAGTCCTTACGTTAGATTAAACAGCTATGCTTGCGGAGAGTTATCCTGCTAACCTCAAGCATTAAGCGACATTCATTCAGCATGATGAAGGATATCGTCATTGGTTTTATGTCGGAAAAGTCATAGAAACCATCCTTGTAAAAGTTAGTCTCTGCCTGCGCATAAGCTCGCCAAAAGTCTTTGTTGCCTGGCACACTTACTTTTCGTTCGTTCATATGCTACAATAGAACTATGAAAAGAGGGGTGATTCTGTTGGATTATTCGACAATGTGCCCGAGGTATGAAGCTGCGGCTGATCTATTAGGCAAAAAATGGACAGGTAGAATCATTCGAGTTTTATTAGGCGGACCGAAGCGGTTTAAAGATATTAAGGAACAAATTCCGGAAATGAGCGACAAGATGCTGACGGACCGGATGAAGGAACTCGAAACGCTCGGCATCGTCAACCGTCAGGTGTATCCAGAGATGCCCGTTCGGATTGAGTACGAGCTTACGCCTAAGGGCAGAGACCTGCAGCCAGTCATCGAATCCATACAGGCTTGGGGCGAGACGTGGATGTAGGACATAAGAAAACCGCCATTGCTGGCGGTTTTTTTATTTGTCTGTTTGAATCCACCCTGATCTCCCGCAACCTTAGAACGGAAAGAACAGCGACAGCAGCGCAACCATTGCAACTCCCAGGAGCAGCTGTACGGGCAAGCCAACCTTGACATAATCCATGAACGTATAACGCCCTGCTGACATGACAAGGGCATTCGGCGGCGTCGAGAACGGCACGGCGAAGCAGATACTGGAAGCAAGCGCTACTGCGAATAGGAATGGCAACGGATTAACACCCAGCTGTACCGCCGCAGCAAGCGCAATCGGCGCGAACAAGACAGCACATGCCGTATTGCTAATGAACAGCGTCAGCGATGATGTCGCAAAGTAAATGCCTGCCAGTAGTGCAAGCGGTCCGGCGCTTCCTAAGCTGTCGACAAGGCCTTGCGAGATTAGTGCGGCCGCACCGGTCTTCTCGATGGCCACCGACATGGGAATCATGCCCCCGATAAGGACGACACTCTCCCAATTAACTGTCTTATATGCAGCATCCATATTCCTCAGGCAGCCCGTCGCAACCATCAGCACCGCGGCAATCATAACGGATATAACCGCCGGGAACAAATCTGCAATCATGAGCGCAACCATCAAAGCCATGATGCCGCCTGCCAGCGGCGCCTTATGGCTAAGCGGCATAGAAGCGGCCGTCTCCAGCGGCTGCCCTACAACGACCACATCGGCCTGCTCCTTGGACAGAGTGGCAATATTCTTCCATGTGCCCTGAACGAGCAGCGCGTCGCCGCGCCGGATTTTCTCGTCCTTGAGTCCATGCAGCACATACTCTCCCTTGCGCTGTATGCCAAGAACGTTGACACTGTATTGCTCACGGAAGCCGGCATGCTTAATCAATTGATTAATATGCTTGGAGTTTGGCGGAATAAGCACCTCCGCAATGCCGATCTCGGCAGAAGCGTATCCGTCCGTCTCCGCTCCGCCCACCCGCTCTGTCGCTTGGTGATCCAGCAGCGTTAGCCCGCAATCATTGGCGAAAGCCTCCGCTTGCTGGAATGTGCCCTTTACATACAGGATATCCTGATCCATCACGACCGTCTCAGGGCCTGCCATCTCCCCGTTTATCGTTTTGAAAAACGGATTCTTATGCGACGTCTTCCGCCTAACCTCACTAATATGTATGCCGTATTGTTGAAGAACAGACAGCTCCTTAAGCGGCTTCGAGACAACGCTGGACGTGCTGTCTGCTTGAACGCGGTACAGATGTCCGGTCAGGCTGTAACGCTGTGCCAGATGATGCACGCTTTGACTGCCGGGACGGCTATCGTCTTCGCCGCTGCGCGACTTCAGCAGCCATTTGCTGAATACGATGATCAGTACGGTACCGAGCAGTAAACAAACAAGGCCAATCGGCGTAAAGGAGAAAAAGGTCAGCTCCGCAATACCGTTTTTCGCCAGTGTCTCCCTAATGACCATATTAGGCGGAGTCCCGATCAAGGTCAGCGTTCCTCCAAGGCTGCTGGCGAAAGCGAGCGGCATCAGCAATTTGCCTGGACTGACATTAGCACTCATAGCGAGACTGATGACAATCGGGAGCATAACGGCAACCGTCCCTGTATTGCTGACAAAAGCTCCAATAAACGAAGTAGACAGCATGACGGTCACAAGCAGCTTGGTCTCATTCGTACCGGCAAGCTTCAGCAGCTTGCCGCTCACGATATTAGCCAGTCCGGTCTGGAAGATGCCTCCGCCAACAATGAACAATCCAATCATCATGATGACAACGGAATTGGCAAAGCCCGACAACGCCTCTGCCGGAGTAAGTATATCGAATAATACCAGTATGACAAGGGCGCATATGGCGACTAAGTCCGACCGCACTTTGCCGCTTACAAACAGGACTGCGGCCCCTGCCAATACCGATAAGGTCACTATCATATCCAACTGCAAATCGACTCCCTCCAGATGCTATTACGCAATTACGCTCTATTCTATACGATTATACAGGAGGATAAGATTCATAGAGTGACTTATTTGGCACAATATTGGAATCGTTTCCACCAGTCCGGCTGTATCCTATCCCATGAAAAAAGCTCCCGGGCAGCAGTTGTGTGCTGCTCGGGAGCCTGGTTGGAATAGGCATTAGGATGTATACAAATGTTTCATCAGCTCGCGGTTTTTCTTCTCGAACAATTCATTATGCGAGGACACCACGCCCCACCCTCTGGCATCAGGGGCAATATACTGCTTCGCTTTATTCACCGCGTTGCCCGCATCATGGAATGCGCCTGCAATCAGATGCAGCTTGCCCTCATGGTGGAGAATATCCCCGACGGCGTACAAGCCCTCTACCGATGTCTCGCTTGTTGGTTTTCCTTTCACGCAATATTCGTCTTCCATCTCGATCTTCAGCTCGCTCTTCTGCAGCAATTCCTTGTCACGCTCGTATCCGTGATTGATGACAACCTCATCTACGGTCAGCACGATCCCTTCGCCGTCCGAGCTGCGCTTCAGCACTACATGACCAATCCTGTCATGGCCAGGCTCAGAAATCAGCTTTTCGATTGTCGTATTAAGCAGGCATTCCACCGAGCTGTTCATTAATCGTGTTACCTCCGCCTCATGGCCATTCAGCATCTCCTTGCGGTAGGTCAAATATACCTTCTTCGCAATCTGCTCCAGTTCATTGGCCCAGTCGATCGCCGCGTTGCCGCCGCCGGAGATCAGCACCGTTTTCCCTTTGAAGCGCGCCAGCGATTTGACCGTGTAATGCAGGTTGGACAGTTCGTACTTCTCGGCGCCTTCAACCTCCAGCTTCGTCGGCTTCAGGATGCCGCCGCCAACAGCCAGAATAACCGTCTTGGAATAGTGGGCTTCGCCCGTATGAGTGTGCAGCACAAAATATCCGTCCTCATTCTTGGAGATCGACGTCACCTTCTGTCCCAGCACGACCACTGGCTCGAAGGTCAGCCCCTGCGCCACGGTCTGCTCGATTAATTGTGCGCCCGTAACCGGCGTTAGTCCGCCTACATCCCAAATCATTTTTTCCGGATACACATGCACCTTGCCGCCCAAAAACGTCTGAAATTCGATCAGTTTGGTTTTCATTTCGCGCAAGCCGCTATAGAAAGCGGAATATAAGCCAGCAGGCCCTCCGCCGATAATCGTAACATCAAATAGTTGTTCGTTACCCATTTCTCTCATCTCCCGCTTTTTTTATTAAAAAAATCGTCTCCTTGCGTCTTTCTCAGATGCTGCTCAAATCTTCAGCTTTTCGTGCGTGCAAGCAAGTACAAGAAATAAGGGGCGCCAATGACGGCAACTACAATGCCCGTCGGGATCTCCGACGGCTGGAGCACCCAGCGACCGATTGTGTCGGCAATAATGACCAGCAAAGCCCCCGTCAAAGCGGATGCCGGAAGCAGCAGCTGATGCTTCGGTCCCACCAGCCGCCGTGCCAGATGCGGGCCGATCAGCCCGACAAACCCGATGCCGCCGCTGACGGCGACAGATGCGCCGGCAAGCCCTACAGCCGCAATCAGCAGCTTCAGCCGCTCCCCTTTCACCGAGGTGCCTAGTCCAGATGCAATCTGGTCGCCAAGGCTCAGCACGTTCATAATACGGGCCTTGTAGAATACATAAGGCAGCAGTACGACAACCCAAGGCAGCAAGGCGAGCACGAACTTCCAGTTAGAGCCCCAGATGCTTCCCGCCAGCCAGGTAGCCAGAAACTGATATTTGTTCGGGTCCAGCCGCAGCGTCAGTACGATCATAGCCGCGCTAATCCCCGCTGCTACGGCAATCCCTGTCAGAATCAGCCGAGTCGGCGATATCCCCTCATGCCGCTTGTAAGCCAGCGCATAGATTAATGCTGCAGTTGCGCCCGCCCCGATCAAGGCCAGCACAGGCAGCAGAAATACAGGCGCTGCCGCCGTCGTCGGGTAAAAGGAGATGAACAGCATCACCATCAGACCTGCGCCCGCATTGATGCCGAGGATGCCGGGGTCGGCCAGCGCATTGCGCGATATGCCTTGCATAATGCACCCGGATACAGCGAGTCCTGCACCGATCAGCAGGGAGATGACGATACGCGGAAGCCTGAACTGGTAGAGAATAAGCGACTGCTTCTCTGTTCCCATGCCGAATAACGTCTTCAGCACATCAAGCGGCGAGAGCCGGATAAAACCTGTATTCATGCTGATGATGAACGCAGTAATTATGAGTACAGCCAAAATCGCCATGACGATAAGACCTCTGCGCAGCCGGTTGTCGCTGGCGGTTAATACGTCTGCCTCTTGCATTACAGCTCCCTCCTTTCTTTCCTCGCCAAATACAGAAAGAACGGAACGCCTATAAGCGCAATGAGCGCTCCTACAGGCGTCTCATATGGAGGATTAATCATTCGCGCCGCCAAGTCTGCAAGCATAACAAGCAGACTGCCCAGCACGGCCGAGCAAGGAATAATCCAGCGATAGTCCACGCCGACCAGGTACCGCGTCAGATGCGGAATAATCAGTCCGACAAAGCCGACTGCACCGACGACGGCTACAGCAGAGCCCGCAAGAATCAGGACAATAACCGTACCCGCCAGCTTGACCAGCCGGGTCCGCTGACCGAGTCCTGCGGCAATCTCTTCGCCCAGCGTGAGCAGCGTAATCGACCGGGACAGTATCAGGGCGCCGAGAATCGCCAAGCCTACCCATGGTGCCATAATCTCAAGCTGGCTCCATTTTGTACCCGCTACGCCCCCCCGCATACCAGAACGCCATATCCTGGCCGATGCGGAAATAAAGAGCGATGCCTTCGCTAAGCGCCGCCAGCAGCGCGCTGACTGCCGCACCTGCAAGCACCAAACGGACGGGTGTCAGCCCGCCCTTGGCCAATGATCCAACACCGAATACAAGACCGGCGCCGACACCCGCTCCAATGAAAGAATACATAATCAGATACATAAATGGCATACCTGGGAAAAACGCAAAGCATAGAGCAAGCGCAAAGCCCGCTCCGGCGTTCAAGCCCAGCAAGCCGGAATCCGCCATCGGATTGCGCGTCATGCCTTGCATGAGCGCCCCCGCTACCGCAAAGCTCGCGCCAACCATAGCGCCGCCCAGCACACGCGGCAAACGCAGCTCCTGAATGATCTGATGCTGCGTAATCGTAGGATCAAAGGAAAAGATAGCTTCCCATACGGTTGCAAACGCAATATCAGCCGCTCCGAACGACACAGACAACGCCACGCTAAGCAATAGAGCAATCGTACCGCCGAATAAGATTAGCGTTGCAGCCAAGGGACGCGACCGCAGTCGCGTCCTCCCTCCACTGATATCATCTGTATTTATTTTCTCAGTCAAGTCCGACATACCCATACTCCTCATTATCTAAATCGCGATGTCTGTAATCTATTAATCTTCGATCTGCGTATTAGCTCAATGTTACATTCCGAATTGGGCGCGGTGCAGGCGGCTGTACACGCCTTCCTGCGCAATCAATTCTTCATGCTTGCCTTGCTCGGCAATTCCCTGGTCTGCCACGACGATAATGCGGTCCGCGTTTTTGACCGTAGCTAGACGATGCGCAATCACGAGCGTCGTGCGCCCTTGCGACAGCTCCGACAAGGCCAACTGGATCGCGGCTTCCGTCTCCGTATCCAGCGCCGAGGTCGCTTCGTCGAGAATCAGGATAGGCGGATTTTTGAGGAACATGCGAGAAATCGACAGCCGCTGCTTTTGTCCACCCGACAGCTTCACACCCCGTTCGCCGATAAAGGTATCGAGGCCATCAGGGAGTGACATAATCAGATCTTCCAGCTGAGCGCGTCTCGCCGCTTCCCAGATCGCTTCATCGCTAGCGCCCAGCCTGCCGTAAGCGATATTCTCGCGAATGGTACCGTCGAACAGGAAGACGTCCTGCTGGACAATACCGATCTGCGCGCGCAGTGATTCCAGCGTCATGCCTCGAACATCCATGCCGTCAATGGTAACGGACCCGCTCTCTACATCGTAGAATCGCGGCAGCAGCGAGCATAAGGTACTCTTGCCGGCGCCTGATGGCCCAACTAGCGCTGCTGTCTCCCCGGCGCGAATGGTCAGGTTCACGCCTTGAAGCACCTTGACTTTGCCTTCGTAGCCAAACGATACATCGTTGAAGCGGATCTCTCCGCGCAGATGCTCCACATGGCGGGCATTCGGCGCATCGTCTACATCCGGCTCCGTCTCCAGCAGTTCCAGGTACCGCTTGAAGCCAGCAATCCCTTTCGGATACGTCTCGATGACAGAATTAATCTGCTGGATCGGCCCCAAGAAAACATTGGACAACATGACAAACGCAATAAACTGGCCGTACGACATCCTGTCTTCAATGACAAACCAAGTTCCGCATACAAGTACAAACAGCGACACCAGCTTCATCAGAATGAAGCTAAGCGAGGAGTTCCAAGCCATAATCCGGTAGGTGAGCAGCTTCGTGATTCGGAACCGTTCGTTGTTTTGAGCAAAACGGTTGATTTCATGCTTTTCATTGGCAAATGCCTGAACGACGCGAATGCCGCTGACGTTGTTCTCTACCCTTGCGTTATAGTCAGCGATGTCCGAGAACATCCTTTTGAAGGCCGCCGACATTTTCTTGCTGAAATACATGGACAGATAAATCATGATCGGCACGATAATAAAGGTCAGCACCGCCAATTGCCAATTGATGCTCAGCATAATGCCGAACGCACCCGCCAGCGTCATAATGGCAATAAACAGATCCTCTGGACCATGATGGGCAATCTCGCCGATATCCATCAAATCGTTGGTCATGCGGGAGACGAGATGCCCGGTTTTGTTGTTGTCGAAAAATCGGAATGAAAGCTTCTGAACCCGGTCGAACAGCCTCTTGCGCATGTCCGACTCAATGTTAATGCCCAACTTATGTCCCCAATACGTCACGACATAGTGGAGGGTGGAGCTGATGATGTAGATGCCGAGCAAGCCGAGGCATGCATATAAGATCCACACCCAATTGCCGCTTGGCAGCAAATCGTCAACGATACGGTTAACCGCAAGCGGGAATGCCAGCTCCAGCAAGGCAGCTATAATCGCACAAGAAAAATCCAGTATGAACAAGCCCTTATAGGGGCGGTAATACTCAAAAAACCGACGTAACATAATTACCTCCACGGCTACACCTAATCAATCAAAGGGTTGCCCCATCTTCAGCGAGAGCTTCAGCGCTCGTTATTTCAACCCTGCCAGCCAGTCAGCCAGTTCCTCGGTCTGAGACAATACGGCAATCGGATCATAATACCAGGAATGCGCTTCCTTCCACACATAAACCCGGTCATTCTTCACCGCATCAAGCGTACCCCAGATCGGATCAGCCTTTACATCCTGCACGGTACGATCATTGGAGGTCAGAATGATGTAGTCGCCAGCATATTTCGGCAATGCTTCATTCGTCAGGCTGGCCCATTGCTTCTCCATAATTTCGGCAGCGATATCTGCTGGCGGCTTGAAGCCCAGCGCTTGATAGACGGCCTGTCCGCCTCTGCCGAAGTTGTCGCCGTATGTGTAAATCTCTTTATCGGACCACTCAATAATCGAGAAGGTTGCTCCCTCCGGCACTGCTTGATGGGCTTTCTCTCTCGCAGCGGCAATCCGGCGGTCATATTCCGCCAGCCAAGCCTCCGCTTCCTTTTCCTTGCCAAGCAGCTCTCCGAAATACGTCAGCTCCTCATGGGCGTTTTTAAGCTCGCCATAGGGGACAGCAAGGGTTGGCGCGATTTTGGATAACTGCTCGTATCTGGCATCATCCATAGTGGCGCCTGTAATGATCAAATCTGGCTGCAGGTCGACCACCTTCTCCAATGAGCCATTTACATCCCCGATATCCTCGACGCCTTCCAGCAGATCGGCCAAATAAGGATTGTCCCAGTGAAGACCAGGCGTCCCGATTGGCGTAACGCCAAGGACAATAAAGCTGCCCAAATATTGATCGGCGACGATGCGCTTCGGATTAGCCGGAATTTGTATTTCCTTGCCGCCGGACACGACCGTTCGAGTTTCCTGATCCGCAGTATTCGGTTGTGAATTGCCGCTGGAAGCATTCTCCGTTGTATTCGGAGACGCTCCTGTACCATTTGCCGTATTGGAAGCGCCCGTTCCGCCGGAGCATGCGCTCAGCAATAAAGTGAGGCATAGCAAAAGCGTTGCCGCAGTTGTGGTTGAAAACGATTTGTACATTGAAATTTCTCCTCTGCTCTGATATTGATAACAATTATCATTATCAGTATGATCCCGTTTCCCCTCTCCGGCAATGGAGGATCTTAGGATTGCAGATGGACTTTTTGCGGATTGGTCGTTGTTAAATTGTATCTTCCGGTAGTGAAGCGGGGAAGCCCCGAACATCTTCTTGAACATACGCCCAAAATAATACGGGTCTGCATACCCCACAAACGCCGCGATTTCACGGATGCTTGCCTCTGTATCGACAAGCAGTCGCGCTGCCTTCTCCATCCGGATACGAAGCAAATAATCGATTGGGCTATAACCCGTATGCTTCTTGAACACATCCGACAGATGCGCTGCGCTGTAATTTAATGCTGCCGCAAGCGACTCGAGCGAGACTGGCTCTGCATAATGGTTCTCCATATAGCGGACCGCCCGTGTCGCTAGATCCGGCTCCGCTGATTCTTCGCCCTGCCGTTGCAGCTGCTGCAATATCATGCCAACCAGCTCGTAGAACATCGATTTGACCTGGAATCTCTCGAATGGCCCTGCGATCAGCCACTCCCGGCGCATTGCTTCAACGATGCGGAATAAGGAGAGCGGATCATCCGGCATAAGCTGATAAGCCGATCCGAAGGGATTGGAGCGTGCCAGCAGCTCCGTCATATCCTCGCGGGAAGGCTTTGGCAGAACGGCTTTGTAATAGATGATGTCGTACTCCCATTGCTCTTCTCTCAACTGGATGTCCATCAAAGCGCCTTTGCCGCCATGCAGCACATGAAATGGACGAAGGGGATATTCCTTTCCGTCCAGCGTAATGGCCGCACCTCCTCTAGCGGCGAATAAGAACATGCTCGCCGGCAGCTGGTACCCGCGCAACTCCTCCCCTTTTCGCAAGATCATATGCCTGATATCCAACACTTTGATTGAAGCAAGATTCCATAATGCGATATGCTCCTGTTCAAACATCGTCTATAACACCCTTCTGTCATGCCCGTTACGGCTTTGAACTTCCGGCTCAAGTACAAGCTGCTCTTGTACCCTACACTGGGCGCAATTTCATGCAGCGTCTGATCCGCCGCAAGCAACCAATCTTTCGCTTTCCCGATTCAGAGTCGATTCAAATACGGACGGGAATTCTACTTGCAGGGCCGAAGCCTGGTGCTGTAAGTGAAGCCGGCTTGCCGACTTGAATGTATACATGGATGCATCCATACCTGCTATGCCTCTCAAAAAGTTCATATGAATATCATTATATTGATAAAGATTATCAATATCAATGCACTTTTTTTGAAAAGTTATTATCTTTAATTCATTGCCATATCGATGTAGTAGCCTCTCATGCATGCTTCAGGAAGCAGCCCGAAGAGATATTATAGCTGTGCACCTTGTCCGGCGCGTCAATTCTTTGTAGGATGTCATGCCCCTACTATCCTATCCACGCATCGGCGCCGCGGCAAACAATAAAAAAGACCGTTCCTCACCAACGGTGAACGGAACGATCCTTAATAGAGATTGAGGGTCCCCAAAAAACATAAGCGTACAAGTTGCGTTACTGCCAGTCAAGCTTAGTGTCTATCCCCTGTTCAATAAGAAAATCAATATGAATTAATAGGTGCTCCATACGGTGGATGGCCCCATCCAACCGCTTGGCAGGGTAATAACGTATTTGTAAGTGCCGGCAGGCTGATTGCCCAAATATAAATTGCCCGTACGAATTCCATCGCCGTGAGGCATACCGCCCTCAATGCTGCCGGAACCGACATACACATCACCTGAAGCGGTGACACGATAAACCGTTGCATACATCCAACCATGAATATGTGAATCATATGCATAATATTGAAGGGCAAGGTTCCCCCCGCTATGTGTTGTTGTACCGGTATCTGTACGGGTTGAGCTTGCAGAAACACTCGTAGCGAAAGTCAATAGCATAACTAAAACGATAAGTCCCAGGCCCATTTTTCTAATCTTCATCATAATTCCTCCCAATAAAATGTTTTTTTGCGCTCAAAGTTTCACTTATGCCTAACAGAAGCTGTTCCTATCCGATCATGCATATCTCATGCTCGTGCATGAACCACCTCCCTATAAGAATTAAGCAGGTTACTCAGGCTAGTACATAAAACATTTGGATATCGTCATAAGGAAGGTATTCATGAAAAATAGAAGCGGTAAGGAAGGATGAGACGTAAGGAGCAAGATGGAAGCGTTATCATTGAATTTTAATGGTATTGTATCACCTGTACCATTCATTGACAATCATTTCTAGTTCTTTTCCATGAACATTTCACTATAGCGGGTCCTAACTGAAATATTATTTTATTTCACATTTTACAGCTTGAAGACAGACGAAAGGATAGTTGACAGAGAGCCCTTGTTTTGATTATTATTGATAATAATTATCAATATCAACGATTGAGCGTTCATGCCATAGAAAAAAGCCCCCAAGCGTATAACGCTTGAGAGCTTCTTATCCGAATGCGATAACAATCGCACGGAGCATATAAATGCTACATGCCTAGCCATTTCTTAAACAGATGCTTGGTGGTGTCCTTGTTCATCGCCGCAATAGAAGTCGTAAGCGGAATGCCCTTCGGACAGGAGCGAACGCAGTTCTGCGAGTTGCCGCAGCCTTCGATGCCTCCATCGGTCATCAGCTCATCCAGACGCTCTTCCTTGTTCATCTCGCCCGTTGGGTGAGCGTTGAACAAGCGGACCTGGGAAATCGCAGCCGGGCCGATAAAGCTGTTGCGATCGTTCACGTTCGGGCAAGACTCCAGGCAGACGCCGCAAGTCATGCACTTCGACAGCTCATACGCCCACTGGCGCTTGGATTCTGCCATGCGCGGACCAGGGCCAAGATCGTACGTACCGTCGATTGGAATCCATGCTTTAACCTTCTTCAGTGCATTGAACATACGCTCGCGGTTAATGACCAGGTCGCGGACAACCGGGAACGTGCGCATCGGTTCTAGACGAATCGGCTGTTCCAGTTGATCGACCAAGGCGCTGCACGCCTGGCGTGGCTTGCCGTTAATGACCATGGAGCATGCGCCGCATACTTCTTCCAGACAGTTGGATTCCCAGCATACCGGTGAAGTTTTGGTACCGCTCGTTGTAACCGGATTACGCTGAATTTCCATCAGTCCGCTGATGACGTTCATGTTCGGGCGGTAAGGCAGTTCGAACTCTTCCGTATACGGCTTGGAATCCGGCTTATCCTGACGGGAAATGATAAACTTAACGGTTTTGGATGCGACAGTCGTTTCAGCCATGATTATTCTCCTTTCTTCTTGTCAGTGGAGTAATCGCGCTTACGCGGAGCAATCAGGCTTACGTCGATGTCCTCGTAAGAGATTTTCGGTCCGTCCGGCGTCCAGTCCGCAATCGTCGATTTCATGAATTGATCGTCGTCGCGCTCTGGGAAGTCCGGCTTGTAGTGCGCGCCGCGGCTTTCGTTGCGCATTAGCGCGCCCAGCGTCATCGCCTCGGACAGCTCAAGCATATTCCACAATTGGCGAGTGAAGGCAACGCCTGCGTTGTTCCATTGCGCCGTATCATTGATGTTGATGTTGCGGTAACGCTGCTTCAATTCCTTGATCTTGCCGATTGTAGCTTCCAGCTTGTCGTTGAAGCGAACAACCGTCATGTTGTTCGTCATCCACTCTCCAAGCTCCTTATGGATCACATAAGCATTCTCTGTGCCGTTCATGGCCAGAATGCTGTTGTACTTGTCAGTATGCGATTTCGTTGCGCGATCGAATACGGAAGAGGATACATCTTCAGCCGATTTCTTAAGGCCTTTGATATACTCGACTGCTTTCGGTCCCGCTACCATGCCGCCATAGATCGCGGACAGCAGGGAGTTGGCGCCCAGACGATTCGCACCGTGGTACTGGTACTCGCATTCGCCAGCGGCGAAGAGACCAGGAATGTTCGTCATTTGGTTGTAGTCAACCCACATGCCGCCCATCGAGTAGTGAACCGCAGGGAAGATCTTCATCGGAATTTTCCGCGGATCGTCGCCCATGAACTTCTCGTAGATCTCGATGATGCCGCCGAGCTTAACATCAAGCTCCTTCGGATCTTTGTGCGACAGGTCAAGGTATACCATGTTCTCGCCGTTGATGCCAAGCTTCTGGTCTACGCAGACGGAGAAGATCTCGCGAGTTGCGATATCGCGCGGTACGAGGTTGCCGTACGCCGGATATTTATCCTCAAGGAAATACCAAGGCTTGCCGTCTTTGTAGGTCCAGATGCGTCCGCCTTCGCCGCGTGCCGATTCGGACATAAGACGAAGCTTGTCGTCGCCCGGAATCGCTGTCGGGTGAATTTGGATGAACTCGCCATTCGCGTATTTCACGCCTTGCTGATACACAGCGCTTGCCGCAGTACCTGTATTGATAACGGAGTTCGTTGTTTTGCCGAAAATAATGCCAGGACCGCCGGAAGCCAAAATAACCGCATCCGCGCGAACGGTATGAACTTCCATCGAGCGGAGATCTTGTGCCGATACGCCGCGGCATACGCCATCGTCGTCCATCACTGCGCCAAGGAACTCCCAATGCTCGAATTTGTTGACCAGGCCAGCCGCTTCCCAACGGCGGACTTGCTCGTCCAATGCGTACAGCAGCTGTTGGCCAGTCGTTGCGCCTGCAAATGCAGTACGGTGATGCTTCGTACCGCCGAACCGGCGGAAGTCAAGAAGGCCTTCCGATGTACGGCTGAACATAACGCCCATACGGTCCATCAAATGGATGATGCCCGGCGCCGCTTCGCACATCGCTTTAACCGGTGGCTGGTTAGCCAGGAAGTCGCCGCCATAGACGGTATCGTCAAAGTGCTCCCATGGGGAGTCGCCTTCGCCTTTTGTATTAACAGCGCCGTTGATGCCGCCTTGCGCACACACGGAGTGGGAACGCTTGACCGGCACGAGGGAGAACAGGTCGACGTGCACGCCGGCTTCCGCTGCTTTGATTGTCGCCATAAGGCCGGCCAGACCGCCGCCGACGACGATAATTTTATTTTTTGCCATTACGCTTCGCTCCTTGTCTTCAAAACTATCCGATATTCACCGTAGTCAAAGCAACGCTAGCCGCTTCCTTGAACTCGTCGCCGCTGAATGCAACCAGAGAAAGAATGAACAGGGCCGATACGATGACGAATACGCCCATGCAAATATAAGAAGAGATACGTTGAGCTTTCGGGCCGATCGTGATGCCCCAGCTGATCAGGAATGCCCATAAGCCATTGCTGAAATGGAATACCGCAGCAAGCACGCCGATTACATAAAGCGTGAACATAAGCGGACTGCTCGCGATGTGGTGCATGGTAGAACCAAGCTCCTCATGCGTGATGTTGCCCATGTACACTTGCAGACGCGTCTGGTATACATGCCAGAAAACGAATACAAATGTGATAACGCCTGTTACCCTTTGTGCTGTAAACGCCCAGTTGCGTCCGTATTGAAAACGGCCCGTATTGGAGTTCGACTGGTATGCGACGTATAAGCCGTAGATACCGTGAAACAATAGCGGGAGGTAAATGCCGAAGATTTCAAGCAGTGGTATCAGCGGCAAGCTGTTGATGAGATGCACGCCCTTGTCGAAGCCCTCAGGTCCCCGTTCGAACGCTTGGTAGTTCGTGAGCCCGTGCACAACAATGAACCCGCCTAGTGGAATGATCCCCAGAAGCGAGTGCAGCTTGCGCGAGAAATACGAATTTCCTTTCATTTTTCCTTCTCCTTTCAAGACTGTGAATTACCCATTCGTAGTAAAACAAACCATTCTACATTGTAACGCTAGCATGTACCCCCGTCAACAAATGTCGACACATATCTGCCACACTTCCATCCTACTCCTTTTCAGCTTATAATGGAATTGCGTATTTTTTATAATTTCTTATAACAAAATGATATAAGGAGCTTAGACACCCATGTACGAGGAGCTTCATGTCTTCACCGTGATCGTCGAGCAGTCCAGTATGAACAAAGCATCCGCGCTGCTTAACCTGTCGCAGCCGGCCTTATCACGCAAGCTTGCGAAGCTTGAGGGCGAGATCGGCGTCGAGCTGTTCAGGCGCGTCGGCAAGCGGCTTGAGCTTACGCGAATTGGCCAATTGACCTATGAATACGCGCTGGAGCTGCGCCAGCTGCATCGCCATTACTTGCAGACCGTCTCCGAATTCACGGCGACCGGCCGCTCCTCGCTGACGATAGGCGCAAGCCTCACCACGCTGCAGACAACGCTGCCGGATTTGATCCAGATGCTGACGTCCACCCATCCCGAATTTGATATCAAGGCGGTCACAGGCAAGACCCATGAGATCGTTTCCTATGTCAGGGAGCATAAAGTAGATATCGGTATTGTCGCTTCCGGAATTGACGATGCCGCGCTGCGCTGTGTCCCGCTGTTCGACGACCATCTGCTGCTCGTGCTGCCCCGCAGCCATGTCGTCACGGAGAAAGGCATGCTCCATATTCAGGAATTAAACGGACTTCCGATGATCTTGTTCTCCAAAGGCACCTGGTATCGCATCATGACGGATGAGCTGTTCGATACCTACCGGATCTCCCCGGATGTCCGCATGGAGATCGATTCCTTCGAGGCGATCCTGCGCCTGCTGCATACATGCAGAGCCGGCACCCTGCTGCCTAAGTCCTATATGCGCGAGCAGCTGCTGGAGGACAATGATCTTATCGTTGTGCCGATCAAGGAGCTGGCGGAAGCCAAACGGACGACGTCTCTCATCCATCTGGACCCTGCAGCGCTAAGCCCGTCCGTCCGACAATGCATCAACGAAATAACGGCAAAGTTCAACTGATATAGTTATTGCCATCTTGCGCCTTGGAAATCCCTTGAAACCGTAGGCCCCCCAAATCGTTACTACATATATATACCTGTCGCCGAATGGATAATTTAGACAGCGTTGTGATAAGGTAGAGTAAGACCATACCATTATTTAACCCAGGGGTGAATTATGAATCAAACGATCAAATCGAAAGATTGGACTATTTTGGGCATAGCCGCAATTATTTGTACGATTATCTTCATCTTTATGGAGATCGTCCCGGCTATTATTGCGATCAATAAGCATGAATATGGCGGCAAAGCCATTCCGAAGACCGTCGCAGAGGAGCTTGCCGGCGCATTCGCGGCGGAGCAGACGGGGCTGACCGTCAACAAGACGCATGCTGTCCATCAATCGGATAAGCTGCTGGCTGGTTATCTGTCCAAAGAAAAGCAAACCGAAAAATACGAAAACAAATACGACAGCCAGTTTCCCGTAGACACTTTTCAGGTTAACGTCAATTTTGCAGACGGCAAAGGCTACGGCTTCGTCTATGTGCATATGTACAATAAGCAGATCGTCGGCTGGAACTTGATTGTCGACGGGACGGCAGCGTCCGAGCAGGAGACGCGGAAGCTGACGAACGACTTCTTATATGAGAGCGGAAGGATTCAAGGCCAAGCTGCAGGGAACGCAGCGATGGGACGGAACGGCGAACTGAAGCAGCGTGTAGCTGGCTATGATGTGGAAGAAGCCAATCTGACCATAGCGACAAAGGTCATATCGGTTGACGGCAAGCTCGTGCTGAGTCAATACAAACCGGCCTTCGATGTACACAAAAGCTATAAGGATTATGTAGAAAAACAAGATAAGCTGGCAGGTTGGCTAACAGGCATCGGCTACGGATTCATGAGCTTCGTGCTTGGGGTGCTCGCTATCATTTACGCCATTCTGTACCGCAAGCATACGTCCTTTACATACGGAATCATATTGACAGCGGTATTTTTTATTGCCTACGTCATCATGAATCTCGGCGTTATGGACGGGGTGATCGCATCGCAGGGCGAGACTCGTCTGGATAACTTCCTCGTTATCGGCGTCACCATTACGACGATTATTCTATCTGTCGTGATGGCCGCATCCATCTACTTCTCCCTCGTGGCAGGGGATGGCCTATGGAAAGCGCAAGGCCGACCGTTATGGCCGAGAATGAAGGACCCGGGCTATGGCGATCACGTCTGGCGGAGCATGGGCTTGTCCTATCTGTTCGCGCTCATCATGCTCGGACTGCAGCCAGTCATCTTCTTTGTGCTAGGGAAGCTTATCGGTACTTGGGGCGCAAGCGACGTGACGATGTCGCCTTACAATATGAAATACTTGTGGCTAATGCCTGTTCTGGCCTGGGCAGCGGCAATCTCCGAGGAGGCCGTCTATCGTTTCTTCGGCATTGGACTGTTCCGCAGATGGTTCCGCAATACGTTTGCTGCGGCAATTATCCCAACCATCGTCTGGGCGCTCGGGCATGTGATGTATCCATTCTACCCATCGACGACAAGGTTGTTCGAGCTGATCGTCATTGGCCTGATTTTCAGCTTTATCTTCATTCGGTACGGATTCATTGCAGCCATGTTCACGCATGCCATCTTCAACTCCGTAGCGGTCGGCAGTTCCATGATCTTCGCTGGCGGAACGGTCAACATTGTATCCGCGCTGTTCTTTATCGCGCTGCCGTTCTTCATCGCTCTTATCTTGAGGGCATGGAGCAATAGAAAAAGGACGAATCCGCCGACTAGGTCGACGATTCATCCTTAAGGGCAGCAATAATATCTGCGGCGAGCTTATCGCCAATCGAGAGGGGCCTGAAGTCTTCGACGGAGGCCTCTCTTATTTTTTTGAGCGAGCCGAAGTGCTTCAACAGCGCCTTTCTCCGTTTCTCTCCGATGCCTGGGATAGAGTCCAGCCTCGACTCCACCATCGACTTGGCGCGCTGCTCGCGGTGGAACGTAATCGCGAACCTGTGCACCTCGTCCTGAATCCGTTGCAACAGGTAGAATTCCTGGCTGTCGCGCGGCAGCGGCACAATCTCCGCAGGATCGCCTGTCATAAGCTGCGCCGTCTTATGCTTGGCATCCTTCACCAGGCCACATACCGGGATATATAGCCCCAGTTCGTTCTCCAGCACGTCGAGAGCGGCCGCGATCTGCCCCTTCCCGCCGTCGACGACGATCAGATCAGGCTGCACCAGTCCATCCTTCAATACGCGCTCATAGCGTCTTCGAACAACCTCACGCATCGTCTCGTAATCATCTGCGCCGATAACCGTCTTCACCTTATACTTGCGGTATTCCTTCCGATCCGGCTTCCCGTCTGTAAAGACAACCATGGCCGATACCGGGTTCGTGCCTTGTATATTGGAGTTGTCGAATGCTTCAATCCGTCGCACTTGTTCCATGCCGAGCCATTCCGCCAGCGATTGCGACGCCTTTACACTTCGTTCCTCATCGCGCTCGATCAACCGGAACTTCTCCTCCAGAATGACACGAGCGTTGTCGAGCGCCATATTGACGACCTCGCTTTTCTTCCCGCGCTGTGGCATCAATACCTTCACCTTCAGCCAGTCATGCAGCGAGGTGATAATCTCGTCCTCCCGCTCCGCATCCTGCTCAGGCGGATGCGGCAGGAGAATCTGCTTCGGCAAAGCCGGGTTGTCGCTGTAATACTGCGTTACGAATGTGATGAAGTCATCATATTCCTCGCCATAATACGGGAAGGTCGTCCCATGGCGTTCAATCATTTTGCCTTTACGCATATAGAGGATCTGAACACTCATCCAGCCCTTCTCGACCGCATAACCGAATATATCCCGGTCCATGGCGTCGGACATCGTGATCTTCTGCTTCTCCATAACCGCGTCGATAGCAACCATCTGATCACGGAATTCCTTCGCCCGCTCGAATTCCAGCGCTTCGGCTGCGGCGTGCATCTTCCGCTCCAGCTCGGACTTGACCACGTCTTCCCCGCCATTAAGAAACTTCGTAATTTCGCTGATCATCTCATCGTAGGTGGACTGTTCCACTTTGTATTCGCAAGGCGCCACGCATTGTCCCAGGTGATAGTAAAGGCACACCTTGTCCGGCAGCGTCTTGCACTTGCGCAGCGGATACAGGCGGTCAAGCAGCTTCTTCGTCTGCTGTGCGGCAAATGCATTCGGATACGGGCCAAAGTATTTGCCTTTATCCTTTACAATTCGGCGCGTAACCTCCAGCTTCGGATGCGCTTCATTCGTAATTTTGATATAGGGAAAGGTCTTGTCGTCCTTCAGCAATACGTTATAGCGCGGATGATGCTGCTTGATCAGATTGCATTCCAGAATCAGCGCCTCCATGTTGCTGCCGGTGACGATAAATTCGAAGTCCACAATTTCCGATACTAGCCGCTGTGTCTTGGCATTATGGCTTCCGATAAAGTAGGAGCGGACGCGATTTTTCAGCACCTTCGCCTTGCCTACGTATATAATGACTCCCTCTCGATTCTTCATCAGGTAGCAGCCGGGTTTGTCCGGCAATAGCGCCAGCTTGTTCCGAATCGCTTCTTTGGCTGCTTCCATGCTTATAAATTCCCCTTGATTCGTCATGCTTAGCTCTCCTCCGACTCGAATACGGTCTACAGCTAATTTTAGCATAATCCATTGCGCTTTTGCCTTACATTTGTCACCGCTTCTTCTTTACATTTGTTCGAAACTTTGGGTATACTAATGAAAGCTAGGTCTTAGGCGCATACTTACGACTCAAAGTTTGCCCGGCAGACTTTTAAGGAGGACGTCAACAATGGAGAATGTAAGAGACCCTCGCGAGCACTATAATGAAGAGCCTCGCCACGATTTGATGGATGTCGTGTTCGGCTTTGGAGGCATGCTTGCTTTCATGACCGTTGTATTCGCGGTAGCCGTTATCGTGAAATTCATCATCTCTTAGTACATAAGAGAGAGACCAAAAAAGCTCCGCACATGCTGTGCGGAGCTTTTTTCATTCGATCCAATCTATTGAGCGGCTCTCAGCGATTCTCCGTCTGCGGCGCCGCTAGTCTTCGCACGGGCGCTGGCCGAAGGCTTGGAGGCTTCAGCCGGCGCTTGCTTCTGACCAGGATTATCGTAACGCGTTCTCTCCGTGCGGTCGATCTGCACGATCCGGCCATCGTGGACGGTAATGATGACTTGCCCGTACTGCAATCCGCTCACTTGATCCAAGATTCTTTCTTGCCACACATCATCCACTTCCAACGGTTTTGCCATTTGAATCCCCTCCAATTTGATAAATTAAGTCGGAATTATAACGTTAAATGATGCCGCATTTAATGACTTGATGACGACTTCCATTCCACAATCGCTTTTACGATCAGCGTCAGTACAGCCAGCATTACAAGCAGCGAAGCAACCGCGAATGCAGCGGAAAACTGATATTCATTGTACAGGATCTCAACATGCAGCGGCAGTGTGTTCGTCTGGCCTCGAATATGGCCGGATACGACCGATACGGCGCCGAATTCGCCCATAGCCCGGGCGTTGCTTAAAATGATGCCATACAGAAGGCCCCACTTAATATTCGGAAGCGTAACCTTCCAGAAGATCGACCAGCCTCTCGCTCCAAGGCTCGCTGCGGCTTCCTCTTCCTGTACGCCTTGCGCCTGCATGAGCGGAATCAATTCTCTTGCCACAAACGGCACCGTGACGAATACGGTTGCGAGTACGATACCCGGGATGGCGAAGACGATCTGAATGCCCTGCTCGCCCAGCCAAGGCCCCAGATACCCCTGAGCGCCGAATAACAGAATGTAGACGAGACCGGCGATTACTGGCGATACTGCAAACGGCAGATCAATGAGCGTAATCAGGAAGTTTTTTCCCTTGAAGCTGAACTTGCTGATCGCCCAGGCGGCTGCGACGCCGAATATCGTATTAACGGGTACTGCGATCAGCGCAATGATCAGCGTAAGCTTCAATGCGGACAAGGCGTCCGGCTCGATCAGAGCCTTCAAGTACATATCGGCGCCCTTGCGGAACGCTTCGACGAATACGGATACGAGAGGCAACACCACGACTAACCCGATAAATAAGAGCGCTGCGCCGATCAGCAGCCATTGTACGGCTCGGTGCTCGGTATTATGCTTCGGACGCTTGACGTCCTCCTTCGATGTATAAACCGTAATGGCGCCAGCCATAGATCATCTCCTCCTTTGAATGAGAATCAACCGCCGTGGAAGGTATATGACGCTTGTCATTTGGCAACGGACCTTCTCTGCATATGCCATTGCAGCAAATTGATGATCAGCAGCAGGATAAACGATATGATCAGCATGACGGCAGCGATCGCTGTCGCACCTGCGTAATCGTATTGCTCCAGCTTTGTCATAATGAGCAGCGGGGCGATTTCGGTTTTCAAAGGCATGTTGCCGGAGATGAATACGACCGAGCCGTATTCGCCAATGCCTCTGGCAAATGCCAGGGCGAACCCGGTCAGCAAGGCAGGCATTAATTCCGGCAGGATGATTTTTCGGAATGTACGGAACCGGTACGATCCAAGCGTTGCAGCCGCATCTTCTGTTTCTTTATCCAGGTCCTGGAGTACGGGCTGAACTGTTCGGACGACGAACGGCAACCCGATAAAAATAAGCGCGATCGTAATGCCGGCTTGCGTATAAGCAATCTTGATACCAAGCGGATCAAGCAAGGAGCCAATCCAGCCTGTCTTGGAATAGATCGTCGTCAGTGCAATTCCCGCCACCGCTGTAGGAAGGGCGAACGGGATATCGACCAGACTGTCGATGATCTTTTTCCCCGGAAAACGGTATCTCACAAGAACCCAAGCGACCAGCAACCCGAAGACGGCGTTGATGATTCCCGCCCAGAGAGCCGTGCTAAAGCTGATGCGGTACGATGCCAGAACCCTTGGATTCGTTACCGTGCTCCAGAATTCGGCCCACGTAAGCTCGAACGTTTTGAAGAAAATGCCTGCCAGCGGGATTAGCACAATAAGGCTGATATAAAACAAGGTGAATCCTAGCGACAGTCCGAACCCCGGCAGTACTCTGCGATTTCTGGAACCTTTCATGTGAAGTCAGCTCCGCTCTCTCCCATATTGATCATTACGAGCCTGGCGTGTAGATCTGATCGAATACTCCGCCATCGGAGAAATGCTTCGTCTGCGCTTCTGTCCAGCCGCCGAAATCACCATCAATGGTCAGAAGCTCAAGAGATGGGAATTGATCCTTAAATTCTGCTGCTACGGTCTCGTTCGTAGGACGATAGTAGTTTTCACCCGCAATACGTTGTCCTTCCTCAGAATACAAGTATTGCAGGTAAGCCTCGGCCACTTCTCTTGTGCCGCGATCGTCAACCGTTTTGTCCACAATCGCTACAGGAGGTTCTGCCAAGATGCTAAGGGATGGGTATACGATATCGAATTTGTCCGGGCCCAGTTCATTGATGGACAGATACGCCTCATTCTCCCAAGCGAGCAATACGTCGCCGATGCCGCGCTCTACGAAAGTCGTGGTAGAACCGCGTGCGCCAGTATCGAGTACCGGTACATGCTTGAACAGATCGGTTACGAATTGCTTGGCAGCCGCTTCGTCGTTGTTATTATGCTTCAGCGCGTAGCCCCATGCCGCCAGGTAGTTCCAGCGCGCTCCGCCGGATGTCTTCGGATTCGGTGTAATGACTTCCACGCCTTCCTTGAGCAGGTCGTTCCAGTCTTGAATGCCTTTCGGATTGCCCTTTCGCACCAGGAATACGATCGTTGAAGTGTACGGCGAGCTGTTCAGCTCATATTGCTTCTGCCAATCTTTGTCTAGCAAGCCTGTCTCGATCAGAGCGTCAATGTCGTAGCCTAACGCCAGGGTGACCACATCGGCTTTCAAACCGTCGATAACCGCTCTAGCCTGCTTGCCGGAACCGCCATGCGATTGATCAATCTCGACCTTTTGGTTTTTTTCCGCCTGCCAGTGGGCTGCGAAAGCTTTGTTAAATTCTACATACAGCTCGCGAGTCGGGTCATAAGATACGTTCAACAATTTGACAGGTGGAAGCGGGTCTTTATTGTCTTCCGTTGGTTGTGAAGCCGAAGGCGATGGCGATGATGCGTTATCTTTCTTTCCCCCATTGTTGACTGTTCCATTGTCGCCGCCGCAAGCAGCAAGCGTTAACGCGAATACGACAAATAATAGAATAGCTTGAATACGAACCGAAGTTTTCTTCATCATGGTTGCACCTCTCATTTTTCATTGGATGAGATAGGGCTTCGTCAACTCCGGTTCGTCCGGTCATCAAACATTATTCCTACCTGATTAGTTGGTTATGAATGCATATTACCAGCCATCCCCACCTCTGTCAACACAAATTTCGAATAATTGAAGAGATCGATAAGTTTTCGTTATATAACTATTCCTTCCAGAAAAAAAAGCCTTCGCCGAATTCGGACGAAGGCTTTGCAACTTGCGATTTCATTGCTGTTTATTCTATTCTGGCGCTGCATCTGCACTACTTCCGTCCGCGCTTATTCTCGCCTGTGACCATGATCGATTCCACGTACGGCCGGATACGATCCATAATCCGCTGTCCTTTGTGCAGCTCGTCGCCATCTTTGCTGGTAAAGCTGAAGTGGCGCTCCAGCGCATCCAGATCATAATTGGACGTATAGAAGGTCGGCTTACGCTCCATCCGATAGTTGAGAATAGCACCCAGCACATGGTCACGTACCCACGGATTGAGGTTCTCTGCGCCAATATCGTCGAAGATGAGCAAGTCCGTTGACTTCATCATCTCGACCGTTTCCTTCAGCTTGGCCGGATCATGCATTAAAACTTTAAGATCCTCAACAAAGTCCGGCATATAGACGATGACGCCGGAATGTCCCGCTTTCGCGAGCTCCTGCAGCAGATAGCACATCAGGAAGGTCTTGCCCGTGCCGAACCGCCCGGCCAAATATAGGCCTTCATGGCCAAGGCCCTGTTCCCTGGTACGATCGATATATCGAAGCACTTGACCTACAGCCTTGGCCCGCTCCATATCATTGGTCAGAATCTCGTCGGAAGAATAACCGCGACGAAGCGCGGCATCGTCCACATAGAAGCTGCGGATCCGGCTGCGGATCGCCTCCTCGCTTTGTCTCGCCAGGAACTTCTTGCAGGATACCTTACGGTCATACAGCTGGGTGTGGCCATTCATCGTCTCCGATTTTAGCAGCGTATAATGCCCTTCATAGTCATTGGGACACAGGTCGAGTCCCGGACAATTAGAGCAATTACTATATTCGGATACATATTGATAGACCCGATTCAGGTTCAGCCGGATCGCTTCTTCGTCCACTTCGGGATACTTCTCACGCAGCTTGATGACGAGGGGGTCTCGCATCAGTTCCTTTAATTTGCGTTCCGCTTCCTCCGACAGGGATCTTCCTCCCGGGAATGACTTCAACAATTCGCCTAGCGATTCCATCTCTCTCACCCCTCGTTAAGATCATTATGATTGTCCGTCCAGCTTCCGCGCCAGACGGCGCAGCTCTTCCAGCTCATCGGCCGATACGGAAGCTGCCGGATTTCCTTCAGAGACGATCGGTATGGACGGCTTGCGTGATGCGCCGCGGGAATTGCCCCCTCGCGCCCCACCTCTTGTGCCGCCGGCATAGCCGCCGCCCGGCTCCTTCCGACGCTCCTTCTCCTGTTCAAGCTGCGCCTGCTCTCTCACATACTTGACTGCCTTCTCGAAGGTATCAATCCCCTTCATCAGCATATTGGAGGCAACCGCATCGATGAACGTCTTCGTGACACGCGCGGAATCGCTTTCGCCCAGCACGTAATGGATGAGCACATTAATGACCGGCGGCGCCAACCGGTAATTGAGGTCGATACGCTCGAAGATTTGATCAACCCAATCCGGCACGGCTCCCGGGAAGAAGCGCTTCAGGAAGCGGGTATGCGGTTCATTGCGCATCAGCATGTTGTACTGCTGAATATCGCAGCGACCCTTCAACTGATTCGGCACTGGAAGATAATCCTGCTCCTGCACTTCGAACTCTTCATCCGGCTCATCCGTATCCTCAGGTTCTGCCGCATCGGTATGAATGGCGGTGTGCGACAGCGTGCGCTGCCGCTCGCCTTCGCGCTTCTTGTCTTGCCTGTAGAGCTGATTCGCCCTCATCTGCAGCTCATCCAAATTCACTTCGCCTGTCTCGGTGAAAGCTCCGTCCTCATCCAGCAAACGGCATAGATTGACGATCGACAAGTTGTATTTGTAAGCCACATAGTTAATTTGCGCAAGACCTTCCGTATCCTGGCGGAGACGCTCGACGTAGGTCCGGTTGGAAGAGTTGCGCGGGAAACGGATTATTAATTCTCCGTAAGGAATGCCCGCCGAAGCATGCTCCGTTCGTACCGTCGATTGCCTCGTAGGCGCAACCTCGGAAAGCGCCTGCTCCAGCTCCGTATCGAAGGATTGCGGATTCAGCTTGAACAGCTCGTAGAACGGAACCGAGATATTCTCCTTCGTAAATTGCGCATGCGCCAGCTCATCCGGCTCGCTGGACCCGAACGATTCTCTGAGCGCGATTACAGCGTATTTCCCCACCTTATCCCGCAGCAGCATGGACAGGTGCATATTAGTGAAAAACTCAGCAGGCGACAACGGTTGAATAAGTTCATATTCATAAATAACATCGGCATGCTCAGGCACGCCAAGCCTCGATGTCGAGAGCAGGCCGACCGCCTCCAGCTTCGATGCCTGATCGATAACATAACGGCGGCTCTTCTCATTCATCTCCAGGCCAAGGCCCAGGAACAGCTTGCGATGAGGCTCCAGAGACGAATAACCGCAACGGTCATCGGCAATGCCATGGTACAGCTGCTGGTACATCGAGATAGCGAACGCGCCGATCATCGGCTGATAGATTAACGACAACATTTTATAATGAAGGCTGCTTAACGAGAAATCCCGAAATATGTAATAACGGTGATGTTCCGTAAATTGCATAATATGATTGATGCGCATCGCACCGACTCCATCCTTATCTTTATCTCTACTATTCTAGCATACAAAGGGACAAGTTTGGAGAATCGGACAAATAGAAAAATCCCCCGTACGAGGGATTTTGAGATTAAAACATTTTATAGCCGCCTTTGCGCAGCGCATTGATGGCCCAGCCGCTTACGTACGCCCCAATCATGGCGCCGATAATAGGCAGATAGTAGATCGTCGTATATGTACCTATATTATCCAGTGTCGGTTTAGACGCTTCGTCCCATGGCGACCATATGACCAGTCCGATCATGACGATTGCAAACAAGATCATCGGAAACCAAGTCGTCTTCAGCAGCATGTTCAGAATAAAGCCGATACCGAACATCATGACAAAGAACAGAACCGTCGCCACTGCGGCTTGGACGATCATTATGACTAAGTCTGGCATTCCAATAGCTCCTTTCAAGCTCTCCGCTTACGTTATGCGCCAATCTGCGCATAATCATTGACTTTATTAGTTTAATGAAAGCGGCATCCGAAGTCAATCGACGCAGGCCAAATGTCACAAGTCCGTCATTTGCTCATACCGCGCGCGTTACGATACAATATATAGAAGCTTAAATTAGGAGCTGAGAGGAGTTTTTCCCGATGAGTGAAGCCGCACAAACATTAGAGGGCTGGTACGCCCTTCATGATTTTCGCAGCATCGACTGGACCGCATGGCGCCTGGCCGACGAGAGCGAGCGCAAGCGCGCGCTGGATGAGCTGCATACTTTCCTAGGCGAGTGGTCTGCGATTGAAGAGCAGAAGCTGGGCAGCACCGCTGTCTATTCCATCGTCGGACAGAAAGCCGACTTCGTCTTCATGCATCTGCGCGAGACGCTGGAGGATCTGAACGAAATCGAAACGGCGTTCAACAAAACGACGTTCGCCAGCTTTACGTATCCGGTTCATTCCTATGTCAGCATCGTAGAGCTCAGCAACTACATGGGACAACCTGGTTCGGACCCGCTGCAGAATCCGGAGATCGTCGCGAGACTAAAGCCGATTCTTCCGAAGTGGAAGCATATCTGCTTCTATCCGATGAACAAGCGCCGCTCTGGCCACGATAACTGGTACATGCTGAGCATGGACGAACGCAAGGCGATGATGCGCAGCCATGGCATGATCGGCCGTCAGTATGCAGGCAAGGTCAAGCAGATCATTACTGGCTCCGTTGGCTTCGACAACTGGGAGTGGGGCGTAACCCTGTTCTCAGACGATGCGCTTCAGTTCAAGAAGCTCGTCTATGAGATGCGCTTCGACGAAGTAAGCGCTCGGTTCGGCGACTTCGGCGACTTCTATGTCGGCAATTTCCTCGATGTCGAGAAGTTCGACAAGTTGCTTACGGTATAAGCGTCCTATCTTCAAAGTAATAGGCTCTAATAAGAACAGGTTCGTTGAACGCAACGGGCCTGTTATTTTTTATGCCGCTCTGACTAAATATTCTAGCATGGACAAGCTGCATGACATAAGCTTAAAACACAAAAAAGGCTTTCACCGGCAGCAATTGCACGGCGAAAGCCTTTATTATTATTCCTCTTCGTCCGATTCCGCCCCAAGGCGTTTGGACTCCAAATATTCCTGAGTCGCTCTGTCGCGCTCGCGGCCTTTGTCCTTCAGCCGTTCAATTGCGGGTTGTATCAACAGGTCGATTTCCTTCTGCACCGTATAGGCCAAGTCATGACGGGTCTGCGATTCCAAATAGGAGCCGACCTCGATCAAGGCGTTATAACGATCCAATTCATCTCTCGTCAATAAACCTCGAACTTGTACGCTGCAGTGTCTCATTACAGGAACTTACCTTTTTTCAGAACGAGCGGAATGCCGCCGATAATGAACAGGTAACGGATATCGATCATTTTTTTCAGCCATGCAGCTACGCGGCCTTTGTATTTCTTGCCGAACGCGATACCGATAGCTTCGCCTTTGCCAAGCGACGCCACTGTACCCTTGTTGGAGAATACAAATGTCTTCAGCGGCTGGTTGCGGATCGAAGCGACCAGGTTATGCGCACATACAACGCCTTGCTGCATCGCGATTTGCGCAGTTGGCGGGTATGGACGTCCCTCTGGATTGAACATCAGGGAGTTGTCGCCCACGATGTAAATGTTCTCGCTGCCTGGGCAACGCAGGAACTCGTCAATTTTCACGCGACCGCGCATGGTCTCGAATCCAGCTTCCTCGATCAAGCGGTTGCCGCGGATACCGCCGGTCCAGATAACCGTTGCGGATTTGATTTCTTCGCCTTCGCCGACTACGACGCCTTCAGGCGTGCACTCTTTGATTGCTGTGCCGATGCGGAAGGTAACACCCTTCTTCTGCAGCACATCCATGCCGTATTGCACCAGCTCCGGATCGAAGCCTGGCAGTGCGGTTGGAGCAGCTTCGATGTTGTAGATCTTCACGAGGGACGGATCTACGTCGAATTGCTTGCAAAGCTCAGGAATGCGGTCGGACAGTTCGCCTACGAACTCGATGCCTGTAAAGCCGGCGCCGCCAACGATGAACGTCAGGTAGTCCGTGCGATGCGGCTCGCGTTTGTAACGAGCAAATTGGTATTCGATATGTTCGCGGATCAAGCGAACGGAGTTGATGCTGCGAATGTTCATTGCATTCTCAGCCAGACCCGGGATACCGAATGTCTCAGGCTCGCCGCCAAGGCCGATAACCAGATAGTCGTAAGACAATGTTCCGTCTTCGAGGATGACTTTTTTGTCTTGCGGACGGATTTGAACAACAGTCGATTTAACGAAATCGATTTTAAATTCATCGATCAGCTTGGAGATGCTTACGCGAGCGTTCTCCGGGTTGTCCGTACCCGCAGCCGGCATATGAAGATGCGTCGTAATGTAGTGGTAATCATGCTTGTTCACCAGCGTTACGTCCGCTTCGTTATAATTCAATTCTTTCTGCAGACGGAGCGCCGTCAGCACGCCGCCGTAACCGGCGCCAAGGATAACAATTTTCGGTATGTTGCTCATCGTAGAATCCCATCCATTCCTCATTTTCTTTTGATTGGCGATATAAAAATCCCCCGCTTGCATAAAGCGGGTTCGCTTAACAAACCATGTTATAGGCAAAATGCCACGCACATTCATCCAAAAGAATGTGAAAAATTACACAAACTCGATCAAAAATAATGCATCATATGAAGTTTGTGCTTGAAAAAGAACTTTTATCACATCAATCCGAACGTAATTCGCCGAATTCCGACAACATATGCCAAAATTCCGCGACGGTAGATATCATTAATATACATCAGACATATTACAGACTTTTCACAAAAAGTTCAAGGGTAATTTTCACGAAAAACTTTAGAGTCCTGCACAATTAAAAGATTACCATCTCCGCAAGCGAAGCATTATAATGGGTTACGTACAGGACTTTTCGCAGGAGGTGCTTATCGCATGACAAATGTCCCATCATCTGAACATACAGTCGATATCGTAATCATCGGCGGCGGCCCGGCCGGAATGTTCGCCGCATTCTACGGAGGGATGCGCCAGGCATCCGTCAAAATCATCGAGAGCATGCCCCAGCTCGGCGGTCAGCTAGCTGCATTATATCCGGAGAAGTATATCTATGACGTCGCAGGATTTCCGAAGGTAACGGCACAGGAGCTAGTCGACCGCTTAAAAGAGCAAATTGATCTATTCAAGCCGGAAGTGTGCTTGGAGGAGAAAGTTGTAGGCGTAGCCAAGCTGGATGAACGGTTATTCGAGGTGAAGACTGACAAGGCGAAGCATTATGCCAAGGCGGTCATCATTACAGCAGGCGTCGGCGCGTTCGAGCCGCGCAGGCTGGAGCTTCCCGAAGCTTCACGCTTTGAAGGAAAGAACCTGCATTATTTCGTAAGCGATCTTAGCCGGTTCAAAGACAAGCGTGTCCTTATAAGCGGGGGCGGCGATTCCGCCGTTGACTGGTCGCTAATGCTGGAGCCAATCGCGAAGAGCGTCACGCTCATTCATCGCCGCGACAAGTTCCGTGCTCATGAGCACAGTGTAGAAAACTTGATGAGGTCTTCTGTAAACATCATCACGCCGACAGAAATAATAGAGCTCAATGGCACAGATGCCATAACTGAAGTAACGCTAAGCGACGTGAAGACAAAGGAAACGAGCAGGCTGGAAGTGGATGATGTCATTGTCAACTTCGGATTCGTATCCTCGCTCGGCCCAATTGCCGAATGGGGAATCCATATTCAGGGCGGTTCCATAGTTGTCGATACGCGAATGGAGACGAACATTCCAGGCATCTTCGCCGCCGGTGATATTACGACGTATCCAGGCAAGCTTAAGCTCATTGCAGTCGGCTTCGGGGAAGCGCCCACGGCGATTAACAATGCCAAGGTCTATATCGATCCAAGCGCGAAGCTCTCGCCGGGACACAGCAGCAACATGAAGCTCTAATCGCATGTAAAGTTAGCAAAAGGGTATCCTATACTTGGTTAAGCGGATTGCAATGTACGCCAATCTGATGCCAAGGAGGATACCCTTATGTTATGTCCTGTATGCAACGGAATCGTCAACTTGCAAGTTCCTTGCTTATCTTGTGGTGGAACGGTAACGGATTGCGGCCGCTTGTCCGATTGGACCGGGCCGTATGCGCCATATGAACCGGCAGATGCTCAAACTGTAAACTCGGCTTCATTATTGCATACTGAGGCTGGCTGCTGTCATACGGTATACTGCCCAAGCTGTCAGCAGACAAGTGAGGCTATGGTTACACAATGGGAATAGGATTGGTGCGCGCTTTTTGGGGTTATGCTGTATGTTTGTGCGAGGACAGATCTACGCCACGACGCTTCATTTCGACAGCCAGCATTCGAATGAACTCCGGATCCAGCTTATATTCAATCGCGGCGTAATACGTGTCTACTAGAAGCTCGTCAGATAATGTATCCATGCTATCTCCTCCTTCGCTTTCTACTATTTTTTTACACCAAACTCGTATAATTAAAACGCTTTAACGGCCACGTGGGATTTACAGTTTTTAGTGTAGCATCGTCCTAGAACCGAAACAACAGACCCTCTTATACACAACGGCATGTGGATACCTTGTGAATGGGCTGTGAATAGACCTTAAATTTCCAGTGTTTTCAGTATGGATAATGTGGATAGGGTTATCCACAGCCTGTTGAAGCCTATAAAACTATAAAAAACTTTAATAGCCTTTCCGTACTCTATCAACTTAATATTTTAATGTCATTAAATGGTAGGGTCCGCAGACGGCAAGTCCATCTAGTCTGGATTGCTGTGTGAATGCGATAACGGAAAGTTCCAAGCTGCTCGAAAAGAAAGCTGCTGGTGGCTTGATATAGCAGGGTTTTCGCATTCGATGGGTCATTCATGCGCACGCCTATTATGTATCGATTCGACATCTGATTGCCCAGTTAGACGTATTTCCCCAGCTGACTATACAACGTTAGCACGTTAAAGTGATTTTTCGCTAAAGCGTAATGGTTTTTCGACTCGTTTCGTCTCCGTGAGCCAGGTAATGTGCTACAAAGTCGTTTTCACTGCTCGAAGCAACGTCTATCTACGCGCGTCCAGCTGGCTCCTCTTAGCCGAATTTCTCGGCTTGCAGCTGCTCCAAGCGCCCAGCTTGCACTTCTAAGCCGAGTTTCTCGGCTTGCAGCTGCTCCAAGTGCCCAGCTTGCACTTCTAAGCCGAGTTTCTCGGCTTGCAGCTACTCCAGGCGTCCACTTCGCACTTCTAAGCCGAATTTCTCGGCTTGCAGCCGCTCCAAGTGCCCAGCTTGCGCTTCTAAGCCGAGTTTCTCGGCTTGCAGCTGCTCCAAGTGCCCAGCTTGCACTTCTAAGCCGAGTTTCTCGGCTTGCAGCTGCTCCAAGCGCCCACTTCGCACTTCTAAGCCGAGTTTCTCGGCTTGCAGCTGCTCCAAGTGCCCACTTCGCACTTCTAAGTCGAGTTTCTCGGCTTGCAGCTGCTCCAAGTGCCCAGCTTGCACTTCTAAGCCGAGTTTCTCGGCTTGCAGCTGCTCCAAGTGCCCACTTCGCACTTCTAAGCCGAGTTTCTCGGCTTGCAACTGCTCCAAGTGCCCACTTCGCACTTCTAAGCCGAGTTTCTCGGCTTGCAGTTGCTCCAAGCGTCCAACTGGCTCCTCCTAGCCGAATTTCTCGGCTTGCAGCTGCTCCAAGTGCCCAGCTTGCACTTCTAAGCCGAGTTTCTCGGCTTGCAGCTGCTCCAAGCGTCCACTTCGCACTTCTATGCCGAATTTCTCGGCTTGCAGCTGCTCCAAGCGCCCACTTCGCACTTCTATGCCGAGCTTCTCGGCTTGCAGTTGCTCCAAGCGTCCAACTGGCTCCTCCTAGCCGAGTTTCTCGGCTTGCAGCTGCTCCAAGTGCCCAGCTTGCACTTCTAAGCCGAGTTTCTCGGCTTGCAGCTGCTCCAAGCGCCACTTCGCACTTCTAAGCCGAGTTTCTCGGCTTGCAGCTGCTCCAAGCGTCCAACTGGCTCCTCCTAGCCGAGTTTCTCGGTCTTAAGCATCCCCCGTAGACACGGCTAAGTGCGGAGATAAAATTTATCAAGGTTAGACGTAATTGGCAATGGATATAGGTGCTCCATTCAGATAAGAGTGTGCCGCTAGCTAATGTGTGCAACTAAATGCTGCGTGCAACCAACCAGCAATTTGTGCCAGCCAGCACAACGTGATCCAGTCAATGCGTGTACCGGACACAGCATGCGACAAGATAACCCAAAATTTCTTGCCACTTGAATAGACAAAATCAACTGCAACGTGCAGCTAGCGGCATAACACCTATCCGCAAACGAAAGAGGGCTGTCCCCTTGTCATGTTGGCATGACTGGGGACAGCCCATGTCTTTCCGGCATCAATGCGGTCTCGTATTGACCTCGAAGATCCATATCTTGCCTTGCCGGTCGATGCCGTAATCGAAGCCCAAATGCGAGATGCCGGGATACCGTTGCTCCAGCACTCTTGTCGCCAGCACAGTGATTTCCCGCATTTTGCTTTTTTTCGCTTTCACATGGGACTTACCCAGCGAGGATCTGATTCCTTCCCCGGCCAGCACCATGCGTCCGCCTTGACTCAGGTTCGTGACGAACAAGCCTGGTCTCGCTATCCGTCCCACGAGCGACCTGTACTCCCAGCCATTGAACGTCTTGACGTACTTAACCCGATAATCAATAGGCCTTCCGTTCACCGTTGCCAAAGAAATTCCCTTCTGTATCAAATAGTTCCGCTTGCTTGTTCTGGAGCGAAGCGCGCCTGTGAGCGCATCAAAGCTTCCGTATCTGGACGTGCGGTCCCTGTGCGTGAATGAGTAGCCCCCGTCGCCAGTCCTCATCACTTTGATGACCCCGCTGCCGCCGGAGCCAACGATCGGCTTGATCACGACCATTCCATGAGCATTCAGCATATGCTGAAGCTGCTGTGGAGAATATTTGCTAGACGGCGGGACATGGGACGCAAGCCCGGGATGAGAGAGAAGCGCTTCCGTTTTGGCCCACTTGCTGGCCAGTTGCCTTCCCGAGTGGTTAGCCAATGCTACCAATCTCCTTTCCTATCGCCTTCTCTCTATCATATGGCGATAGCAGCCTTCCCTCTTGGATGAATGTCGTAGGTAGATGCGGGAAAAGCGGACAGTCCCACTGCCTTCAGGCAATGGGACTGTCCATGTTCTATCTATTCTGTTCGATCTGCTCAAGCTCTCGATTAATCCGACTTTTTCTCCAGCGCGGCCTTCAGCTTATCCGCGAGGCTATTGGTCAGAGGAGCGTTGTCGCTAAACTGCTGGATAAGCTTCTGCTGTTCTCTCTTGTTGACGCGTGCCCCGTTTTTGTCGCCAAGCATTTCGATAACATTGCATCGGCGGCATTGCGCATACTTGCCAGCCTTGCCGTCATGCATCTCCATCTTCTTATGGCATTGCGGACAACGCTTGTTCAGCAGGATCGGCTCAGTGGAGCGGCGGTACCCGCACTCGCGGTCAGGGCATTGCAGCGACTTCCCGCGCTTGCCATTAACCTCCAGCATCCGCTTGCCGCATTCCGGACAGCTGGAGTGAGACAGATTATGCGGCTTATATTCCTTCGTCTCCGCCTTGACTTCCCCGATCCACTTCTGGGCCTGCTGGCGGATGCCTTTCATGAAAGCAGCGGGATCGCCTTTGCCTTTCGCAATCAGCTCCAGCTCTTGCTCCCACTTCGCCGTCAGCTCGGGACTGCGCAGCTCCTCTACGACCAACTCAATCAATTGCTTGCCCTTCCCCGTCGGCACAAGCGAATTTCTCGTGCGCTCGATCGTATCCGTAGACAGCAGCTTCTCGATAATATCTGCCCGTGTCGCCGGCGTGCCGAGGCCATGCTTCTCCATTCGGGTAAGCAGCGATGCCTCTGTATACCGGGCAGGAGGCAGCGTGCGCTGCTCCTTCACGCCCGTGCTCTTGACCGGCAAGGTCTGCCCCTCCGCTAGCGGCGGCAGCAATTGCGCTTGCTGGCGCTCTTCGTTCGTCCGGCTTGCGCCGCTATCCGTATCGTCATCTTCATCATCATTTTGCGAAGCATGGCTATCCTGATAAACCTCTCTCCAGCCCTTGTCCTTCTCTGTCTTCCCCTTGGCATAAAAGCGCTGTCCGCCCGCTTCAAGCGTCACGCTTGTCTCGTCATAACGGTACGGTCCATAGAACAACGCAATGAAGCGGCGAACGATCAGATCGTAGAGACGTCTCTCATCGCTGGTTAGCGCCCCCAGATTGACATATTGCTCTGTCGGAATGATCGCGTGATGGTCCGTCACCTTGCTATCATCCACGATCCGCTTCGTCACAGGCAGCGGAGCTCGAAGCAGCTTGCGCGCAAGCGCCGCATACGGTCCTACCGCAATGCTCTCCACCCGACCTTTGAGCGTAGCAACCATATCGCTGGACAAATAGCGGGAATCCGTCCGCGGGTACGTCACCAGCTTATGAGCCTCGTACAGCTTCTGCAGCACATTGGAGGTTTGCTTGGCAGAGAAGCCAAGCTTCCGGTTCGCATCGCGCTGCAGCTCGGTCAGGTCGTACGCCTGCGGATGCGGCTCCGAACGCTCGACGGTGCGAAGCTTCAGAACCTTTGCCGATCCGGCTTCGATCGCCTTCGCCGCCACTTCCTCCGCCCGCTCCTTCTTCCATGCTCTGCCGTCGTGGCCGTCCTGCTCGCGCCATAGCGCTCCGAAGCTTCCGAATCCCGCTTGCACCGTCCAATACGGCTGGGACTGGAAATCGGCGATCTCCTGCTCACGCTCCATCAGCATCGAAAGCGTCGGCGTCTGAACGCGTCCCGCCGCCAGCTGCGCATTGTATTTGCTCGTCAGCGCTCTGGTCATATTGAGACCGATAATCCAGTCAGCCTCTGCCCGGCAGACAGCCGATGCATACAAAGCTTCATAATCTTTGCCCGGCTTCAGCCGCTTGAAGCCTTCCTTGATGGCACCATCCGTCTGCGACGAAATCCAGAGCCGCTTGACCGGCTTGCGCCAGTGCACAAGCTCCATAATCCAGCGGGCAACAAGCTCTCCCTCACGCCCCGCGTCTGTCGCGATAATCAATTCACTGATATCGTTCCGCTTGAACAGCTGCGAGACAGCCCGGAACTGATGCGACGTTTCCTTCAGCACCTTCAGGTTCATTTTCGCCGGCAGCAGCGGCAAGTCTTCCAAATTCCAAGTCTTATATTTCCCGTCATAATCCTCCGGCTCTGCCAGTGTCACCAGATGTCCGAGCGCCCACGTGACAACGTAAGCGGGTCCTTCGATATAACTTTTCTGCTTGGTTGTGCAACCAAGCACTCTGGCGATTTCCTTCGCCACGCTTGGCTTCTCCGCCAGAACAAGTGATTTCATGCCCTTCTCCCCAATCCCGTGTCATATGGTGACACGATACCATAGGGAGCAGCGCATGCGCAACGCCACGGCCCCTCTTTGCCGGGCAACAGCAGGCTATTCGCTGCATGGGTATGAGTTTCTTTATCGCAAATACGTTGCCCATACCCTCACTGACTCTTAACGGCTGTACGCTGCTTGTTGAAAACCGGAGGCCACCGCAGATACGTAGCCGCTCGCCATATCCACTCCAGCGGGCCCATCGCAAAATAATGAAGCCAGATCGAGCTAGCGATTAATTGAAACAGATAAATGCCAAGACACAGCCACAGACAGTCCAGCCAGTTCGATGTCCCCTCAAGGCCCAGCCATTGACCGGCGACCAGCACCAGCACGGTTTGCCCGATATAATTCGTGAGCGCCATCCGCCCCACCGCCCTCATCGGGTCCAGCAGCTCGCGAATCGGCTTGATCTTAAGCAGGAGAAGCAGCAGCGCCATATAAGCGAAGGCGACCAGCGGTCCTATGAGCAGTCCCGCCTTCAGATATTGATTCGCCTGCTCTTGCAGGGAATCGCCAGTCCCCTCAATCACGAATGTTCCGAACGGCTCGCTTGGAGCCAGCCCGTATTGGTACTGAAGCGCAGCTGCCGCCACAGCCAACAGCACAACAGCAGCAATCTCAAACATTCTCCGCCGCTCCTGAATCCGCTCGAACAACCGAAGCTGACCCGCCGCCACGCCTAACAGCATGAACGGAAACGGCATCAGCACTTTGGCTCCAAGCGCCGCGAACACCCCAAGCAGCACCGCACCGAGCGCAAGATTCACCCACCGGTTCACCTTATAAAACGGAAGCAGCAGCAAGCCGCATATCGCATAGATCATCAGCGCCTCTCCCGGATGATAGATGGCATGCAGGTAGCCGAAGCCGAGTAGCACCGCTATACGTATGAGGAACAACAGATAGCCGTTGCGTCCTTTATCATTGGCGCGCATGATAAACAAATAAAAACCGATTCCGAACAAAAACGAAAACATGCTGAAGAATCGGGCTTCAGCAAGCAAATAAAGCAGCCGCTGATACAGCTCGTCGCTTGACCCCGCCTCGGGCAGCGACAAGTGAAGCAGCGCAATCGCATTCATCAGCAGGATGCCAAGCAGCGCAAATCCCCGCAAATAGTCCAATTCATCGATTCGTTTAGATAACATCATTCCAGCTTCCTCCGTCCCGTTGAGCTAGCCACAGTATACAGCCAGCCTGCACCGCAATCCATCGATTTTCCGTACAGAGAACATGACATTTTTGTAAGGTTCGCGTGCCCGCGGAATGTCGCAATTTGCACCCGTATGATAAGTTCGTAAACACCTCATATCTACCGCTTCCCGATCGTACATTTACTCAGGAAGGAAGCCTTTCACAGCGCTGGATCCGGCCCATTCTATCAGATTAGCATCCGCCCCATTGCCTATGCTATAGTAGGAGCATTCCTTCTTGCTAGATCATCTATTTTTTCATAAAAAGGAGCTTGGTCCACCCATGAATCTGCGTGCTGTTTTTTCGATTATCGGATTTCTCGCTATCTATGGCGCGCTGGCAGGCTATATTGGCTGGAACGGCTGGGTCTTCCTGTCCCAAGTGACAGGTTGGGAGAGCGCTGTCCTCTATTCCTGTATCATCGCCCTGCTGGCCTTTGGTTATATCGCTGGCAGACTGGCGCAAGCAGCTCCGCTAGACTGGCTGACGACCCCGCTGAAGGTCATCGGCTCCTATTGGCTCGGACTGCTGCAATATTGCATACTGTTGTTCCCGATTGCGGATATTGCGGGACTATTGCTGAAGTGGGGTGGAGCAGAAGCAGACATCTATATTACAGCTGTCGGCGGAGTCGTTCTCTTGCTGCTGATCTTTTTGCTCGTGCTTGGCTCGCGCAATGCATGGTCTCCCGTCATTCGAACCTATCAGGTTCGCATTCCGAAGCCGGCAGGTGATCGACGGAAGCTGACGATCGCGATGGCGTCCGATCTGCATCTAGGCACGGTGATCGGCAATCGCCATTTGCACAAGCTGCTTCGCAAGGTGGAGGAGATTAAGCCGGATATCATCTTGCTGCCCGGCGATATTCTGGATGACGACCTGGCTCCATTCCTCAAAAAAGGGATGAAGCATGTCATCGGACAGCTGAAAGCGCCGCTTGGCGTCTATGCCGTAACAGGCAATCATGAATATTACGGCGGCAAGGTTCCCGAATTCGTTGCCGAAATGAACAGCATCGGCATACGGGTCCTGATGGACGAAACCGTTATGATCGGGAATGAATTTGCAGTAGTAGGCCGTAAGGATAAAGCCGTCGGCAGCCAGAACGGCGGACGGCAGAGCATCAAGGAGCTGGTCGAGCCGCTTGACCGGTCGCTTCCTGTCATTATGCTGGATCATCAGCCGTCGGATCTGGCAGCCGCGGCGGATAATGGCGTCGACCTTAGCCTGTCCGGCCATACGCATAGAGGACAGCTGGCACCCAACCACCTCATCACCAGACGAATGTTCGAGCTCGACTGGGGTTATTTGCGGAAAGGCGGCCTGCATGCGATCGTATCCTCCGGCTTTGGCTTCTGGGGACCGCCGCTGCGCATAGGAAGCCGTTCCGAGGTGCTGCGCATCGATGTTGAATTTGGGGATTCCATAACCAAGGAGTAGCATGGCAAGCTCGCTCAACAATAGACTCGGTCACCGCACAATTGATCGCCGGTCAACCGGCAACGAACCAGCGGTCCGCACCAACCCAAAACCTCCGCTTCTACCGAAAGGCAGAAGCGGAGGTTTTTTCGCGATTATATTATGATAGATTACGGAATACAGGCGGGCGGATTGGCTAATGAGAATGCAAAAGTCCCCTGACCGCTCCTAGCCTGTTTTCCTGGAACGATACAGCAAATAAATAAAAAACGGTGCACCTACCGCTGAGGTGAATACGCCAACCGGGATATCATACGGCAGAAAGACGGTTCTGCCGATCAAATCCGCTGCCGCAACCACGATAGCGCCGATTAGGGCACTCACAGGAAGTACCCGGCGGATGACGGGCCCGACCAGACGTCTCGCCATATGGGGCGCAATAAGCCCGACAAATCCGATAGAACCGCCAATAGCGACGGCGGCACCGGCAAGCGCCACGCTCAGCGACACCAACAGCAGCCTGTGGCGTTGCAAGGGCGAGCCGATGCCGATCGCAAGCTCATCCCCTAGCAATTGGGCATGCAAGTTACCGGTGTTGAAATATAAGATTATGCAAAACACGAGCATCCACGGAGCCAGTATAGCGGCATCTTCCCAGGAAGAGCCGTAGATCGTGCCTGTCAGCCAAATGTAAGCTGATGTAGCGGAGTAGGCGGGGCTGAATGTCAACAGAAACGACGTCCCTGCCGATAGAAGCGAAGCGACGCCGATGCCGACCAGCACCAGTCGCAGCGAATCCGCTCCTTTCCGCCAGGCTAGCATATAGATAAGAGCCGATGCGCAGAAGGCGCCAATGATAGCCGCTAGTGGCAGCAGCTCACGGCCGAATGTACCCGCCAACACGGTCAGGAACAATACGGCGCCGAGCGAAGCGCCACCCGTAATGCCCACCACATCCGGTGCGGCAAGCGGATTCCGGATGACGGCCTGCAGAATAGCGCCCGATATCGCCAAGGCTGCGCCTACGAGCAAGGCAATGGCAAGCCGCGGCGCTCTAAACGACTGCACGATGAGGACATCCTCCTCCAATCCACGCCCCCAAAGCCCCTGCCATACGCGGTGAATACCGATAAAGCTGTCGCCAAGCATCAAGTATAGGATGGATAATCCCATCGCAAGGAGCGAAAGCCACAGCATGGCTCGCGCCGCAGCATTTCGTTTGGTGCCCCGCTTGTCAGCTGCAATCTTATGAATAGGGGAATTCATAGCTTCGCACGCCCCTTTCGTGCGAGGTAGATGAAGAACGGCGCCCCGAGAACAGCCGTCATGATGCCTACCGGCACCTCAAGCGGGAAAATAATAAATCGCGCTGCCAAATCCGCCAGCAAGAGCAGGCTTGCGCCCAGCACGGCGCTATAGGGAAGAAGCCAGCGATAGTCCAGGCCTGCAATGCCTCTTGCAAGATGAGGAACGATAATGCCAATCAAGCCGATGGGTCCTGCTACTGCAACAGCACTCCCTGCCAGCAAGATTACAATCAGCCCGGCAGCCACCTTCATCAGCGTCATGTTCTGACCAAGCCCCTTCGCCGACTCCTCGCCCATCGCCATAATGTTCCACTGTCTGGACAAGGCTAACGCAAGGAGCCAGCCGGCTCCCATATACGGAAGCACAGGAAGCAGCATCTCTGTCGTTCTGCCGGCTACGGAGCCCGCTATCCAGAACAGGACATCCTGCAGCCCGCTTTCATTGCGCACGAGCATGCCTTGCGTCAATGATGCGAATAATGCCGTCATGGCGGAACCCGCAAGAATGATTCGAAGCGGCGAGAGCCCTTCTCTCCCTACGGAGCCCAGCACATATACAGCCGCCGCCGCTACAGCCGCCCCAAGGAACGAAATCCACATCAGAGGCTCCGTCTCCCGGATCGAGAACAATGTAATAGCAGCCACTACGGCTACCGAAGCGCCGGCATTAATGCCCAGCACGCTTGGCGACGCAAGCGGATTGCGGGTTACGCTCTGCAGAATGGCTCCCGCCAAAGCGAGCGATCCGCCGACCGAAGCAGCAATCAGCGCTCTGGGCAGCCTGGCCGTTCGCGCAACGACTTGATTCATTTCCCCTTCATCATAACTAGCAATGGAAGAGACGATATCGTTCCAACTGATCGAAACGAATCCGTACCTCATGCTTGCTATGAAGCTGATAGCCAGCAACACCAGTCCCCCCAGCAGACCTGCGCTGCGATAGACATTGCTTCTGAGCGTCCTTCCCATAACCTTGTTCCTTCCTCCCCTGATGCGAACACGCAACAAAAGAATGGGCTGAACAGCCCATTCTTTCATTGGCCTTGCTTATGTCATAGTAGCTATTATTCCAGTCCGAAGTAGAAGTAGAGATCATCCAGCATCAGCTTAGCCGCTAGTGCACCGCCGGACAGATTCCACGTTACAGAGTTGACTTTGTAGTACTTGTCGTTTTTAACGGCATTCAGGTTTTTCCACAGCGCGCTGCTGGTCCATGTTTTCTGATGCTGGAGAATAGCACCGTCGCCATCCCAGTCTGTTGTGAAGTCGAAGATATAGTCGCCGTCGAGCAAGCTGATTTGTTCCGTAGATGCTACAGGAATGATTTCTTCGCCTGTCGCCAGCTGCGCCTTCGGTGTGGAGAAGCCCAGCTCCTTGAAGATCTTGTACGCAAAGCCCGTATTATAGGCACGTGCCGTACCGTTCGGGTTCACCCGGATAATGGAGATCGCCGCGCCTTTTTCTTTCGAAGGGAGCTTGCGTTTGAAATCGGCAACCTGCACCTTCCAATCCTCCAGGAATGAATGGGCAATATCCTCTTTATTCAATACTTTGGACATCACTTGCAGGTTGTCTTGCCAATCAGCCAGATCCTTCGTCACAATGGTCGGAGCGATTTTGCTAAGCTGCTTGTAGATGCCTTCGTGACGGTCTTTTGTTGCGATAATAACATCCGGTTTGAGACCAACGATAGCTTCGACGTTCGGTTGTGTTTCGTCGCCCAGTGTTTTTGTGCCGATCAGGCCCGAACGAATATATTCGTAGAAGGGTTGCTGGATGTAGGATTCAACTGCGCCTACCGGCTTCACTTTAAGCAGGACAGAGATATCGACACCGCCGTTGAATAGGACAACGACACGTTTTGGAACACCGTTCAGCGTCGTGCTGCCGAGCTCATGCTTGAAGGTACGCTTCGTCTCCAGTACAGCTGTGGAAGAAGGCCCGTTCCAGGTTACCCATACGCCCAGCGATTCGCCTACGAAGCGAAGCGGCACGAGCAGCGTTCCGCTTACGTTCAGCGGAGCGGTATCCAGCGTTACAGCAGAGCCGTTAATGCGAGCCGACTTGCTGCCTTGCGTCAGCTCGATCGTTTGGCCGCTTTTTTTGATCGTTGCTTTTTTGCTCTTCGCGTCATAGCTGACCGTTCCGCCCAGCGCTTCCGCGATTGCGCGGTAAGGGACAAGCGTGCGGCCGTTTTCAATACGGGGATTTACGCTATAGGATTGCTTCTTGCCGTCGATTGTTACATTGACGGTTTTGCCTGCGGCAACTGCGGCTGTAGCCGGTACGAGACCCACAACAAGCGCCACCGCTAATAGCAGAGATAACATTTTTTTTCTCATCATTTTCTTCACAATCTCCTAACCTATGAATTCATTTGTCAAAGCGGGCTTCACATCGCGAAAGCCTTGGTACAGAGAATAGTCCAGATCAATAAGCCGCGTCTTGTCCCATTCGGTAGCATGGACTGCCTCCAGCACGCCACCCAGATCCGACGCGATCTGCTGAAGCTTCTCCGGCTGCGCGCTGCCCGCTTTCTCGCCAAGCGACTTCCAAAGCGCCGCCATGCGTTCAGCCTGCCGAACGGCTTCGTCGCGGTCATCGGACTCTACCGCCGATTTGAACGTCTTGATCAAGCTGGACAATTCCTCCGCCGCAGACGGCACATCGTCTATCTGGGCGGCCTCTATAAGGGCCAGTCGATCCTGCTTGCTATCGGTCTGCGCGCCGTCATCGGCGGCGATCGTGCCCGGCTCCTTCTTCGTATCCGAAGCACCGGCGCCGCAGCCAGTCAAGAGGAAGACAACCAACATCATGAGCATTATGTAGCGAATCGTTCCACAACCTCCAAACCCCATGTGAATGATAATCATTTTCATTAACTATTGTACCTAGCCCGTTTTTTGTTTCCCATACACGATATTGCCCGATTCGTATGGACAAAAATTTCACTACACCCATTCGCGCCACATACCGCTCGTCAGATTAGCTATTGCCCCATAACCAATATATTGCTAAAATTGTGAGTGATAATAATTATCAATATCAAATTATACTTCTGCGCCTATTATCGTACTTCTAATAGCAAAGGACTGCCGTGCCATGAATCCCCGTTCTTATTTCTCTTGCTATCCGCTTCAAATTGCTACTTTTCATTATAAAGAAGGTTTCCGCACCGAGCCTCAGCATGCTGAACACGGCCTGATCGGCATTGTGCAAAGCGGTGCCGGCATGCTGTTTCTGAGCAACGGCCGCTCCTGTCCGCTGCGCGAAGGCTCCTTCTTCTTCGCCCGGCCCGGCGACATCAGCTTCGAGCTAATGGCCGACCCTGGCGGCAGCCTAAAGCTCAGCCTTGTCCATTATGCGGCCGCCCAGCTTGATGAGGATCGGCTGACGCCAGGCGGCTATGAGCTCGTCCACGGGGATAATTGCTCCTACCGTGCCGCCTCGGCTCAGACGGAGTCGCTTCTCTCCAATCTTCGACAGGCGCTGAACGAATTCGGCGCCATCGGCGATATGCGCAAGCAGCTTGCTCTGTATGAGCTGCTTCTGCATCTGCATGCCCATCAGCATGCTCCGTCGCGCGCAGGCACCGATTCGATCCAGACGACAATCGATTATATGGAACGGCGACTGTCCAAGCCGCTCCAGATCAGCGAGCTGCCAAGACTGGCGGGAATGACGCCAAGCTCCTATTGCCGGGCGTTCAAGAAGCTGACCGGCCTGTCTCCCGGCAGCTATCTGACGAAGCTGCGCATGCTGAAGGCGAAGGAGCTGATGACCGACAAGCAGGCATCGCTGCGCGATATCGCTGTCAGCGTCGGCTATCAGGATGAGCTCTACTTCAGCCGTGTCTTCAAGAAGACGGAGGGCATCTCTCCGTCCATCTACCTGAAGCGCCGTGACCGCAAGATCGCGGTGGTGAGCAGTCACGCGCTGCAGGACCATTTGCTGGCGCTTGGCATTCTGCCAATTGCTGCTCCGAGCTTTCCGACCTATCACTTGACTCCATCAGGATTTCCAAGCTATCTGCATGAACGGCTAACAGGCACAGTTCCCCTTAACGCTGAGAATCCGATCCGTTCCAGCGATGTCGTGCCGCTCGGGCCGGACCTCATCTTAAGGACCAAGCTTAGGCATGATCTGAGCGACAAGCATTGGGGCGAAGAAGGCAGCGCGATTCTGATCGACCATTCCACCAGCTGGGAGCATTACTTCCGCGCAATCGCCAGCCGGGTTGACCGCATGGCGGAGGCGGAACGCGCGATCCGCGCCATGTCTGTGCTGGAACAGGAAGCGCGCCGCAAGCTGGAGCCGGTCACGAAGCAAGGCAAGTGGACAATCATTCGGCTGCTTCCGGACAACTGTCGCATATATGGCGTGAAAGAGCATGCTTTGACGGATCTGTTCTATGGAAGACTTCAATTCCAGGCGGAAGAGCGGATCAGCCACGGCACGTATTTGGATGACGCTTTCGACCAGTTGGTGGAGTGGGACCCGGAGCAGCTCCTTGTCATCTGGAGTGAAGAGCCGGTCATCCATCAGTTCAATGCCGATCCCCGCTGGCAGCAGCTGAGAGCGGTCAGGGAGAACAGAGTTTATTATCCCGACAGCAGAGAATGGGACCCCTGGGGGCCAATTGGACGGGAGCATATGATTAAAGCGATGGTCCGATTTTTTGTGAAGCTGTAGCAGCTGCGGTAATCCTCGCTTCTGTCAACCGCCTCATCTGAAACCAAAGCCCGCCGGTCATGAAATGCCTAACAACTTAGACATGCAAAGAAGCCTCATACCCGCTGCTTAAAGCAGGGATAGAGGCTTCCTTTGCATTATCTTGCGCGATCAAGCTTTCCGGCATAGCCGTTCTCCTGCTTCCTGGGCGCGTCCTGCGCTGCGTTCTCCTCCAGCATCCCGAGCAGCGCCTCCAGCCTGGAGGCTGACTCCCAACTGATATAATGCTCCAGCCGCTCCGCTTCCTTGCATGCTTGCGCTTCCGGGACACCCGCATGCCGCAGCAAGCTGACCAGCGTTCGATGTTTGCCGAGAAGCTGCTTGCCCATCCTTAATCCGGCATAGGTAGACGCAATCTGTCCATATTTCTCATAGATTACGTAGCCGCATTCCCGCAGCTTCAGCGCCATCTTGGATACGGTGGACAGATGGACGGACAGCGCTGCCGCCACATCCGACACCCTTACGCATCCTGTCGATCTCGACAGCACGTAGATTTGCTTCAGATGATCCTCCTCCATTACCGGCGTCAGGGTCATCCCTCCACTACGCCGCCGGCAGCACGAGGCCGGAACCAGCGCGACGCAAGGCCATGGCGAGGCGATCCAATAAAGCTGATCATAAAGACGATGCCCGTCGCAAAAGCCATCGAACCCGATATCGAGGTGTCGAGCCATGCCGCTACGTAATACCCGGCTGCGGCAGACAATACGCCGAACGAGCCGCTAAGCGCGAACATGACCAGCAGCCGGTCTGTCCATAAGTATGCTGCCGCAGCCGGTGTAATCAGCATCGCCACGACCATAATCGCGCCGACCGCATCGAAGGCCGCAACCGTCGTTACGGATACAAGCGACATAAAAACATAATGCATCAGCACAACCGGCAATCCCAGACTGGCAGCGAGCGCCGGGTCGAAGGACGTAATCTTCCACTCTTTGTAGAAAACGAGTACAGCGACTAGTACAACAATCAGCACAATGGACAAAATAAAGACGGCTTCCGGAATGGAACCGATCCAAGGCAGCTCGATCCTCTCCCAAGGGATAAACGTAATCTCTCCCATCAAGGTATGCTTCACATCCAGATGAGCGTTGCCGACCTTGGTCGCAATAAGCACGACGCCAATCGCGAACAGCGTAGTGAACACAACGCCGATGGACGCCTCCTGCTGCACGCCTCTGGCATGGAACCACTGCACCAGCATCGACGTGAGCAATCCCGCGGCGATCGCCCCGATGAGCATATGCACGCCGCTAAGCTCCCTTGTCACCAAATACGCAACGACGATGCCAAGCAGCACGGTATGGCTGATCGCATCGGCCATCATGGCCATTCTTCGCAAGATAAGCAATACGCCAATGATGCCGCATGATAGACCCACAAGCGATGCCGTCAACAAAATCCAGCCTGCATAGCTCATCTCGCTTCACCCCTCTCCAGCACCCGCTGTGCAGACACTGCCCGCGCTAGCGATTTCTTCTGCGCATATTGCTGCAAGAACAGGACAAGCATCCCTTTGCGCGCGCCGAAAGCAAGTGAGACGATGAAGAACGTGGATGCTGCAATGACTATAAACGGACCTGTCGGCCAGCCTTTGCCGAAGGTGCTGATCAAGGTTCCCGCCATCCCGGACGCTCCGCCAAAGATACCCGACAACACGACCATCCACAGGAAGGAGTTGGTCCAATATCTGGCGCTCACCGCCGGTATGATAAGCAGCGCCGCCATTAGAATAACGCCTACCGCCTGAATGCCGATCACGATGACAAGCACAAGCACCGTCATGTAGATGCTGCTCATCCAGCGGCTGGAGAGTCCGAGCCCCTTGGCGAACTGCGGATCGAACAGATAGAGCTTCCATTCCTTAAATGCGATAATTGAGATAAAGACAACGAGCAGCGCGACCCCTGACATGGTGAAAACATCCTTGCGAACCATCGAAGCAGCCTGGCCGAAGATGAAGCTGTCGAGACCGCTTTGACTTCCGCCGCCCATACGGTTCACGAAGGTCAGCAGCATAATGCCAAGACCGAAGAAGACGGACAGGATCATCCCCATCGCGGCATCCTCCTTCACCCGGCTGGACGAGCGAATCCACTGGATTAGCAGCGCCCCCAGCAGAGCGCTTGCCGCCGCTCCTGCGATCATAAGGGGCAGGCTCTTGCTTCCTGCGATCATAAATCCGATAATGACGCCCGGCAGCGCGGCATGGGACAAGGCGTCGCTCATGAGGCTTTGCCGCTTCCAATAGGCGAAGCATCCCATCACGCCCGCTGCCATTCCTAGTATCAGAGTGCTGAAGAGCACCCACTGGGCATTATGCGACAGTGCCAAACTCATCCCAGCTTCTCCCCCATCCATCTGAGCGTTCCGCCATAAGTGCGGAATATATTTTCCCTTGTGAAGGTCTCCGCCGTCGGTCCATGCGCCACGACGCTTCGATTCAGCATCAGCACCTGGTCGAAGTAATCCTCTACCGTCTGCAAGTCATGATGGACGACCAAAACCGTTCTTCCTTTGTTCTTGAGTACCTTCAGCGTATCCATAATAGCCCGCTCGGTAGCGGCGTCAACCCCGGCAAGCGGCTCGTCGAGGAAATACAGATCCGCATCCTGCACGAGCGCCCGCGCCAGGAATACCCGCTGCTGCTGCCCGCCCGACAATTGGCTGATCTGGCGGTCTGCGAATGCGGTCATGCCCATCTCGTCCAGCGCGCCCATAGCCAGATCGCGATGCATGCGCTTCGGCCACTTGAGCCAGCCGATCTTGCCGTAAAGGCCCATCATGACCACATCCAGCGCATTCGTCGGGAAATCCCAATCGACGGAGCCCCGTTGCGGAACGTAGCCGATTCTGGATTTAGCCTTACTGTATTCTGTTCCGAAAAATTGAACCGAGCCGGACAGACGCGGATGCAGATCCAGCATCACCTTCAACAGCGTCGATTTGCCCGCTCCGTTCGGCCCGACAATGCTCGTCAGCGTTCCCGGCTGCACATCGAACCGAACATCATTCAGCACTTTGTTTTTTCTGTAGGAAGCGGATAGGCCGCTTACGCTTAAGACATTCATCCTATTATTGCTCCTCTCCGCTAAGCGCTCTGCTTATCGTATCTACGTTATGAGCGTACATGCCGAGGTAAGTGCCTTCCTTGGTTCCCGCTTCGCCCATCGCATCGGAGAACAGCTCACCGCCCAGCAACACACTCAGCCCCTGCTTCTTCGCCCCTTCGATAACGGCATTGATGGAGGCCGGATTGATGCTGCTCTCGATAAAAACGGCGGGAACATTATGCTCAACCAGCGTGGCGATTGTATCATCGATATCCGACAGCCCGATCTCATCCTCCGTGCTAAGACCCTGCAAGCCGACAACTTGAATCCCCAGCAAGCGGCCGAAGTAACCGAATGCATCATGGGCGGTGACTAGAATCCGTTTGTCCTGCGGGATTTGGCTAACCTTCTGCACGGCTTCCGCCTTCAAAGCGTCCAGCTTCTCGAAGTAGCTCTTCCGGTTGCCCTCGAAGTAATCCGCATCGTCCGGAAACGCCTGCTTCAGCTCATCTGCAGCAGCCGACAGCGCTTGCTTCCACAGGTCGATATCGAACCAGATATGCGGATCAATCGCTCCGCCTTCGTCCTTCAGCAGCTTCTCCTCCGGGATCACTTCGCCAATCGCAAGGACGGGCCTGTTTTTGCCGATCTCCTCGAATACCTTCAGCATATTGGACTCCAGATGCAGCCCGCTGTAAAAAATCATGTCGCCATTCTCCAGCGTAGCGATATCACCTTGTGTCGCCGTATACAGATGGGGATCGACACCCGGTCCCATTAAGCTATGTACCTCTACCTTGTCGCCCCCGATAACAGACAGCGGCTCGGCGATCTGCGCAATGGTCGTGACGATATTGATCTTGCCGTTCTCGCTTTTGTCAGACTTCTCCCCTTTCTCACTACATGCGGCCAACAACAATGATAATGACAATACAAGCAGGACGGCTGTCCATCCTCTCTTTTTTCCGAGCAATCCGTTTCTCACTTTCCTCTCTCCTCCTGATTCCGCCCGGCTAGTTTGCCAAGGCAACAAAATGTGTTTAACGACAAAAGTTTTTCCCTAAGGCAAAACTAATGGTTACATACAAAATAGTAGACACAGGGCAATTTGTCAACCTTTTTTTGGACTTCTTTTCAAGCGGGCTTGTACATATAGCTTAATGATGGAATGGATTCGAGTGGATCTTATCGGGGCAAAAAAGGAGGATGGGGTTCATGAGCAGTCATGTAATGGGAATGGTGCTATGCGCCCTCACTACCGGCATCGGCGCTATCCCGGTCTTGCTGTTCCGCCGAATCTCCCATAGACGAATGGATATCTTGCTGGCTTATACAGCCGGAGTTATGGTCGCTGCCTCCACGTATGGGCTTATTCCCGCATCGCTGAAGCTGACTAATCTATATGTGCTGTTCTTCAGCGTGCTGATGGGTGCGCTGCTGCTTAGCCTGCTGGAGCAATTCGTACCGCATGTGGACCTTCATCATGAGAGGGGAGGCGTCGCGCTGCCGCGGGAATCGCTGACGCTTGTGATGGCGATGGCACTCCATAACGTGCCGGAGGGGTTGTCGGTGGGAGCAAGCTTCGCCAGCGATAGCGACAATCTCGGCGTCATCGTCTCACTGTCAATCGGGCTGCAGAATGCGCCCGAAGGCTTCCTGGTCGCCTTGTTTCTCGTCAATCAGCGCGTGAGTCGGCGCATCGCGGTGCTTGTCGCGTCATTGACGGGATTAATCGAGATGGCTGCCGCCTTTCTCGGCTATCATTTGGCCAGCATTGCAGCATCGCTTGTGCCGTATGGCCTTGCTTTTGCCGCTGGCGCCATGCTTTTTATCGTATACAAGGAGCTGATTCCCGAGACGCACGGGCATGGCTATGAGCGATCGGCGACCTTTGCGTTTTTGCTGGGCCTTCTCAGCATGATCAGTGTTGTAGAATGGTTCCGTTAATAATTCCTTCCAGCACAAAAGCTCCCTTCGGTCTATCAGTTGTTGACGGTTAAAAAACTTTCCCTAGGGAAACATAAGTCCAGCAAGCTACAATATGACGAAGCGGAGGCTGACATGCTGCTCATTTACGCTCTTGCTTTACTACTTGTCGGATTATTTGCGGTCAATGGCGTATTCGCCTACCAGAGCAAGCACATCGACCCAGCCTTCTGGACGACGGTCTGGTACCAGACCAAGCTAATCCCGCTATTTTTTGCCGCCAATCTGATGATCGGCTACGGAGTCAAATTCACACATCACGTATTCGGCAATTTGACCTTTGCTCTCACCTTGTCCAAAGGTGTCGAGATCGTCGTATGTGTCGTACTGGGCTTCTTCTTCATGAAGGAAGTGCCGAAATGGAACACCTACGTCGGACTTGTCATGGTTATTGCGGGATTCTGGGTGACGAAAATGAAATGATGACATGACGCAGCTTCAGTTTGCGTGCTCCTGTTTCAAAGATTGTCTGATGAACGCGATAAAGGAACGCACCGCGCCCGAAAGCTGCTCCTCATCCCGGTAAGCAAGGCAAATATTCCGCTTATTCTCATAGTGCGGGAGACTGCGCATGATAAGCTCTCCCGCCTCCACCTCCCGTCTGACGCTGCGGGCTGGCAAAATGCCGATCCCCATATTACACTTAATCGCTTCCTTGATCGTCTCAATCGCCCCCAGCTCCATCACTTGATCCCACTGCAGGCCATTCGCCTTTGCCCATTCATCGGACAGCGTCCGCGAGGTCGAGCCAATCTCATGCAGCAAAAAGGTCTCCTCCCGCATCTGGCCGACCGTTATCGGATCAGCCGCGCACAACGGATTAAGCGGCGACATGAGCAGCTTCAGCTCATCTTGAACAAGCGGCACAATAACCAGTCCCCTCTCCTCAAGCGCGCCAAGCGAAACAATTCCCGCATCGATCTCATAATCCCTCAGCATCGTCAACACCGATTCTGCTTGCTTGACCGTCAGCATCAGCGAGACATCCGGATTCAAGTTCCGATATGACGCAAAGTGTGGAGGCAGCACATAGGTTGCTGGCGTATAGCTCGCCCCGATCCGCAGCCTTCCGCCCTTCTGGCTGCTATAAGCTGCCATGGCGCCGCTAGCCGTCTCAGTCAGATGTACAATTCGCCGCGCATAGGGAAGCAGCTCCGCCGCAGCCTCATTCGGATGCAGGCTTCGCGATTGCTTGCGGAAGAGTTCTACCCCAAGCTCCTCCTCCAGCTTCCGCAGATGGAAGCTGACGGTAGGCTGTTTCAGTCCCAGCCTGTCCGCCGACTCCGCCAGCGTCCTTCCTCCGCACATCTCGATAAACACCTTCAGCTGTTGAATATTCAAGCTGCATCCCCTCTTCCGTTTTGGCTGCCTAAAATATAGATGATATCTATATATTTATCAATACATATAGACGTTATTTAACAAAAACTCGACATCGCGTTAACGCTCAACTGACAAACCGTTGGTAGAGTTAGAGATGCAAGCCAATAACCTTCTGGAGGGAATCAATCAATGAATACGTACCGCAACAGCAAGCTTAGCCTCTTGCTCATTCTGGCGCTTGCGCTCGTCTTAAGCGCATGCGGCAGCGGCAATGGAAATAAGGGCGCGAATACAGGCGCGGGCACGACGCCGCCTTCGGCAACCTCGGAGCTGAGCAGCCAGCCGTCCGAGACGCCAGCTGCGCAAGATGAAGGAACATTAACCGTCTATCTGAACGACTTCGACGATATGATCGCACCGCTCTTCGAAGCGGCTACCGGCTATAAGGTCGAGCTGGTTGTAGGCAATGGAGCCGAAATCATGTCGCGCGTCGAAGCCGAGAAGGGGAATCCGCACTGGGATGTGCTCTGGATGGATGCGATGCCTTCCATACACGGACTGGGCGAAGCCGGCCAGCTGATGGAATGGACGCCGGACAATCTGGGCAATCTGGACGACTTCGCCAAGGGCTTTGTGCCGGAGAAGCACTGGTACTTCCCGACTGGCGCTCATGCTGCCGGCGTCATCGTCTACAACAAGGACAAAGTCAAGGCGGAGGACGCTCCCGCTTCTTGGGAACAATTCGACGATGCGAAGTACAAGGGCATGATCGGCATGGCTGATCCAGCAATTGCTGCTCCCGCTTATCCGTACGTGTCCTGGTTCTTCAACAACCTTGGCATGGAGAATGGCCAACAATACTTCAGCGGACTGATGAAGAGCGGTCTCAAAGTGTATCCGAAAAACCCGAACGTCGTCAGCGCCCTGACAAGCGGCGAGATTTCCATTGCTGCACTTCAAGAAAGCAATGCATATGCCATGATCAATAAAGGCGAGCCGATCGAAATTATTTGGCCAGAGGAAGGGGCGCCTGCATCCGTACGGGTAGCCGCGATTCAAAAGGATACCAAAAATCCGAATGCCGCCAAAGCGTTCATTGAATTCCTGCTCGATCCCGCTACACAGCAAGCGCTGGTCGATAAAGGGGATGAGAGCTACTTCCAGCCTTCGGCGACAGGCGTTACGCCTAGAGTGGACCGCGCAGCCCATGCGAAGCTCGTAGCAGCCGACGCTTCCTGGGCATCCCAGAATGAAGCGGCGATCAAGCAATGGTTCGCCGACCAATCCGTACAATAACCGATGCGATCGATTGGCAGGGACAAGCTGGGATGGAGCGTAAGCGTCATCCTGATCGTCCTCGTAATGCTCCCCTTGGCGGCAGTCATGATTCAAGTGCTGCTGCCGGGGGTTTTCTTCGGCAATTGGCAACTCGGCGACTGGAAGCTGCTGCTCCAAATCTTTCACCGGCCATTATGGCAAAAGTCGCTTGAGAACTCGCTATTGCTCGGCGTCGGAACGACGCTGCTTGGCACACTGCTGGGCGCGGCGCTTGCCGCCATCCGCTCCAGCTGGTCCTTTCCGACCGCAAAGCTGCTGGACGCCTCCGTCTGGCTGCTGCTCATTACGCCGTCCTTCATATTGGCGCAAGGCTGGGTGCTCTTCGCATCCGGAGGAGGCATTGCTGTCCAGCTGTTCGGCTGGGATTGGGTGAAGAATGCCATCTTCACTCCTGCAGGGCTGATCTTTATGATGACGCTGAGCAAATTCCCGTTCGCTTATTTGAGCGTACACGCTGCACTAGAGTGGAAGGTCGACCAACTGTCGCAAGCGGCGCGATTATGCGGCGCATCGGCATGGACGACATGGCGTACCATCCATGCACCACTGCTGCTCCCTGCCCTTCTGGCTGGCGCAGCGCTTGTGTTTATGGATACCATCGGGGATTTTGGCATGCCCGCTTCCATTGCGGCTGTCTATCGTTTTCCCACGCTGCCTTATTCCATCTATTCGGCCATCTATACCTCGCCGATCCGATTCGATATGGCCGGAGTGCTGTCGTTCTATCTGGTAGCGCTGATCGGGCTGGCAATGATGCTGCAATTTTATGCGCTTAAGCGGTCCCGCTACGACTTCTTGACGGCAAGAGCCTCGCGCTCGGTTCCGCAATCGGCTGGACGCTTCACACCCTTGTTGACGGCACTGAACCTCCTGTTTCTGCTGCTAGTTATTGGAGTTCCTGTCGGCTCCAACATCGTCAGCTCCCTGCTGAAGACGCAAGGCGGCGGTGTAACGACGGATAATTTAACCTTGGAGCATTACCGCAGCTTATTCAGCTCGGCAAGCAATCTGCTGACCGGTCTATGGCACTCGCTTGCGATTGCTGGAGCCGCCGCGATTCTGGGACTTCTGATCGGTCTCGGCGTTGCGTACGTGCTGACTTATTCGCGCTTCCAGTTCAAAAGGTCGATTGAGGTATTCTCGATCATCACGCTTGCCGTACCCGGCGTGGTGCTCGGCATCGGCTATATCTTCGTCTGGAATCAAAAGTGGCTGGAGCCGCTGGGGCTGCTTCTGTACGGCACCCCGTGGATTCTCGTGCTGGCAGCCATCGCGGGTGCGATCCCGGTCATTACCCGGCTAATGACAGGAGCCATGGCCAAGGTGCCCGGCAACCTGCTGTCCGCTGCCCAGCTCCAGGGCGACAGCTTTCTGAACCGCATGCGCTATATTCTGCTTCCGCTTATTCGCGGAGCGCTGCTGTCGGCGGGACTCGCGGCCTTCGGCGCAAGCATATTCGACCTGGCAGTCAGCTCGATCTTATTCCCGCCGAAATTCGTGACGCTTCCTGTTGCGATCAACAAGGCGTTCGAGGACTTGAACTTCGGCTATGCCTCCGCGGCAACCGTGACAAGCTCCCTCATTGTCATTCTTATCATACTGGCGATAGAGCTGCTGCTTCGCCGCAAGGAGGCATCATCATGACACAAGCATCCAGCAACAACATCCTGCTCGACATCTCCGATGTGACCAAAAGCTACGGCAACTTCCAGGCGCTGAAGGGCATATCGCTAACGATGCGGCAAGGTGAAATTATTAGTGTGCTCGGGCCGTCCGGCTGCGGCAAGTCTACGCTCCTTCAGCTTGTGGCCGGCTTGTCCCAGCCCGATGACGGCACGATCTGGCTCGGCGGCGGCATCGTCGCAACGGCCAAGTCGCTTGTGCCCCCTGAGAAGCGGGGCGTCAATATGGTGTTCCAGGACTACGCGCTGTGGCCTCATATGTCCGTCATGGACAATATCGAATACGGATTGAAGCGCATGAAGCTGGGCAAAGAAGAGATGAACGCCAGAGTGGGCGAGCTACTGAGCCTTCTGCATCTGGAGGGGCTGGAGAAACGCCTTCCCCCTCAGCTCTCCGGAGGACAGCAGCAGCGTGTCGCCATTGCCAGAGCCCTTGCGACGAGGCCGAAGCTGATGCTGCTCGATGAGCCGCTGTCCAACCTGGATATGCGGCTGCGCGTGGAGATGCGGACGGAGATGGCGTGTTTGTTCCGCAAATTGGGTATTAGCGTCTTCCACGTTACCCATGATCCCGACGAGGCGTTCGCTATGGCGGACCGTCTGCTCATTATGAGAGCCGGCAGAATCGATCAGCTCGACACACCGGAGCAATGCTTCAAGCGGCCCGCTAGCCGATGGTCCGCCTCCCTGATGGGCGCGTTCAACACGTTAAAGGGCAAGATCATCGACCATACGATTAATCGTTCAGTGATTCAAATCGGAAACCAAACGCTCCAAGGGATCGTGCCCACAGCTAAATCCGGTACTAACAGCGGCCACGGCAGCAAGGATGGCCTGCTCATGTTCAGGCCGGAAGAATTGAAGCCAGTCCCCATGCAGGAGAACTCGAATGACGACTCAGTGAACAATCAATTAATAGTCCATATTCTACATTGTTCATTCGAAGGCACCAAATGGCGTGCAGTAGCCGAGACCGAATGCGGCCAGAAGCTATATATTGTTCATGAGACCCCTCTGGCCGCAGGAGAGCGGATGGCAGTCTGTCTGCCCCTTCAATCCGCTTATATCTATAGGGATGAGGACGAAAGGTAGTCGATTGACGTGAACAATGACAACAAGATGGCAAGCGCCAAGCGGCTGCTCGCCATATCGGATATACATGGGCATCAAGATGGCCTCATGCGTCTCTTGCATGAGGCTGCATACGATCCTGCGCGAGATCAGCTGCTGCTGCTTGGCGATTACATCGATGCCGACAATCCTGCTTCATGGAGGACGCTGGATGTCGTGAAGGAACTGGTCTCACAAGGGGCCAGCGCCATTCCCGGCAACCAGGAGCTGAAGCTGGCCGCTCTGTCCAAGCGATATCGGGGACGCAGAGGGCTTCCAGGCCAACAGCGCCAATACGTGAAATGGATCAGCTCGCTGCCTCTATGCATCATCGAAGCAGAAATTCTGTTCGTGCATGCCGGACTCCGACCTGGCATCCCTCTTCGCGAGCAGTCCGTCCGCGATATGACGGAGATTCGGGAAGAATTTTTCGCCTTCCCGCTGGAGCAGCTTGCTGCGCTTATCGACGGTGACGAAAGCAACCGGAATAAGCGGCTATGGCGACGCATCATGTTCGGCCATACGCCGACCAGCAAGCTGGGGGCAGTACCGGGCGACATCTGGACGGACGGAAGGCGAATCGCAATCGATACGGGCGCCAAGCACAGTCAGCGCCTTACCCTGCTCGACATTCATGAAGGAATCAGCTATTCCTGCCCGACGGAGCCGGGCTACCGCAGCGGCGAGTGCACGAAGAGCATTATCAAATCGCTTGTAGGCCCAGCCATCAACTGATGTCTTGCAAGCCAGAGAACAAAAGGAACCCCCCGTATCAGCCGAGGTCGGCGATGCGGGAGGTTCTCTCTTGTTCATCTTCACTTCTATTCCTCAATGGGTATGTTCTGCGGAATTATCTTACGCTGCTGCCGATCCGCGAAGCATGCTCTTCATGTAGCTGTTGCTGGCAAGCAGGAAGTATATCGTCTGCATCCCTACATAGATACCGATGACGACAAATGAATAGAACCAATTGGATGTATTCATCATGTTGTCGAGCGAGCGCATCGCGAACAGTGCATGGCTGATGCCGACAACGCATGGAATAAAGAAGATAATCGCGATTTGCGAAACAACGACTCTCCGAATTTCCTTCCGGGTCATGCCGATGCGAGTGAGGCCTTTGAATTGTGCCTGGTCCTCCTGAATTTCCGTGAACAGCTTAAAGTAGATCATGCTGCCCGCGGCAATAAAGAACAGCAAGCTGATGAACATGCCGATGAATAGCGTCAAGGAAACTGTCTCATTCAGCTCCGAATACCTTTGCGGCCGGTTGAAATCCTTTTCGTAATTCATGTCCTCCGGAACCAGCTTAACCAGGTTCTCTACGATCGGAGCGGCTTTTTCCCAATTCTTCAGCTCATACCCGTAGAACACAAGCTGTTCGTCCTCGCTGATACCCGAGATCATGTTAATGAACGCCAAGTCATCCATCACCAGCGTCAGCGAATTGGAATCAATCCAATTGTTCGTTACGCTTGTATCGATAGACCCGGACACGGGAATCTCAAGCTTCTCACCATTAATATAACCTGTCGCCTTCCCGCTGCCGAATAGCGTCTTATCAAAGTTGCGGTACAGCAGCGTCAGCTTGCCGCTCTCGACGGCAATCTGCGGCTTGCCTTGCTCCTTCGCCAGCTTGTTGTAATCGGAAGCCGATATAATCATGGCGTTGCGCTGGTATTCATTCGTTTCATCATGTCCATTCCCTAAGTAGGTAGACGTGTCATTATCGAACGTAATCGAATATTTCTCCAATCCGATACCGACTACTTTGGCCTCGTGATCGAATGAGAAGCCGCCTTCCTTCACAATACGCTGCAGGTCGTCCGGATTGATGACATTATGCGTATGAAGTCCTTTCTCTACGTAGGCAATCGAGAACGGCGAGCTGTTCACGAGATCCTGCTTGCCTTGGACATGCATAATATATACCGTGCCCAGCGCCGTCATAATAACTGCGCTCAGGATGGATACGACGAACAGAATGCGGGCGTTATCTCTAATTTTGTAGCCCAACTGAGCGAAAATCAGCATATTGGTCCGTTTGTAATACAAGCCATGCCGCTTCTGAATGAATTGCAGGATGACGATGCTTAGTTGTGTGAACAAGAAATAGGTTCCAACAACGACCGTGATCAGAATCGGCAGCGCCAATAAGACAAAGTTATAGCTATCCATCATAAGCGCCATGCCATAACCCACTGCAAGGCTTAGGGCCCCAATGACAACAAGCCAGCGAGAGTAGACCAGCTTGCCCTTCGGTTGTCTCGACGCCTTCAGCAGATCGATAATTTCCGTCCGACCCATCCGAAGAACCGTCCAGAAGGAGATCAGCAGGAACAGGGCAAAAAATCCGCCGGCAGTCAGCCATACCGCCTTCAGCGGCACCGCGAACATAATCGAATCGTTCATGCCCAGCAAAGCGGCCAGCGCCATGAAGAACAGCTTGCTGAACAGAATGCCCAGTCCAATGCCAACGGCGATAGACATTATCGCAATGACAATGTTCTCATAGATGACCAGCTTGCGAAGCTGAGACTTGGTCATGCCGAACAAGGAGAACAAGCCAAATTCCTGCTTCCTCGTCTTCAGAAACGCGGAGTTGGAATACAGGATGAACAGGAACGAAAAGACGATAATGATATATAAGCAAAATTGCATGCCGTCGCGCACCTTGTCCGCGCTTAGAATATGTCCACTCACCACATCCGGGTGGTTCAGGAAGGACGCATACAAATAGAAAATTAGGACTGAAAATACGCTGCTAAGGAAAAACGCACTATATGAACGCCAATTCCCCCGTACATTACTAAGCGCGAGCGAACGGAACGTCATCGAAATTCCCTCCCAGCACGCTCAGCGCGTCCAGTATTTGTTGGAAGAACGCCTGGCGGTTCGAGCCTCTGCGGATCTCCGAGAAAAACTTGCCGTCCTTAATAAACACAATTCGCTGACAGTAGCTGGCGGAGAACGGGTCATGCGTCACCATCAAAACGGTCGCCTTGAATTTTTCGTTCATTTCCTTCAGCGCGTCCATGACATCCTTGGCTGCCTTGGAATCCAGGTTGCCGGTCAGCTCGTCCGCAAGGACAAGCGAAGGCTGATGAATGATCGCTCTCGCTATTGCCGCGCGCTGCTTCTGTCCGCCCGATACCTCATACGTCCGCTTCTCCAGTATCCCGCCAATCTGCAGCATCTCCACGATAGGTCCAAGCCTCTGCTCGATCAACTTGGGCGCCATCCCTTCCATGACAAGCGGCAATATAATATTTTCCTTTATGGACAGCGTGTCCAGCAAGTTGAAGTCCTGGAATACAAAGCCCAGCTCCCGTCTGCGGAACAGAGCCAGCTTGTTGTCGCTAAGCTTCGTCGGATTGACTCCGTTAATCTCGATTGTTCCCGATGTCGGCCGGTCGATCGTCGCAAGCAAATTAAGCAGCGTCGTCTTGCCGCTGCCCGAAGGTCCCATGACGCCGACGAACTCGCCCGCTTCGACCCCCAAATCGATATTTTCCAGCGCTTTATAAACGACATTGCCTTTTGTGCTATATATTTTGCCTAACCCTTGCGCTCTCAGTACGCTCATTGCTACAATTCCTCCCCGGAAATCAATGTTGTCTATCTTATGGTTACAGTATACTTCCAGGGAGCCTTGCCACCCATCGATTTGTCTTTCAATCCATTCGTTGCAACCTTACAATATTGTCACCGAAACGCTAGGATTCCATAATGTGAATGCCTCGGGGCTGAAATAAAATCGTGAAGGTCGTACCGGCGCCAAGCTCGGATTCTACCTGAAGCGTATGCCCCAGTCTATTGCATACCTGCTTGGCGAGATACAGACCCATACCCGTCGACTCTCCAGTCGTACGGCCATTCTCCCCTGTGAAGAACGGATCGAAGATACGGGGGATGTCATGCGAAGCGATGCCGATGCCTGCATCCGTCACCTGGAGCCGAACGCTGCCGTCCGCATGCTCCTCCAATTGAAATTGCAAGGTTTTTGTGCCAGGCTTGCTCTTGCTGTATTTGATTGCGTTGCTGATGAGTTGGTTCAGGACAAACGTCATCCACTTGTCATCCGTCTCCGCCCACGCCTCGCCTTCCACTCTCGGGAAGATCGAATACTGAATGCAAAGACGCTTGTGAGCGTTGATCGCGTTTCGGATTATGTCATGCATGGACGTTTTTCGAATATGTACATCCAGTTCGAATTTATCCAGCCTTGCAGTATAAAGCATCATCTCCAGACCGCGCGTCAGTCGCTCAGTCTCTTCCCTGACGCTGCCAATCAGCTCCGTCCACTCTTGCTCGGAGTCCGGAGGCTGCCTGAGCGCTTCCTGCACCTGCAGATCGACCACCGATACCGGCGTCTTCATATGATGAACCCATTGCATCACAAAGTGATTATGGATTTCCTGCTGCCGCTTATGCTGATTCAGCTCGTTCAAATAAGCGCGGTGCTGATCCTGCAGCAAACGTGCCGCCAGCTGCTGCTCCCCGGTAGCCGCGGATTGGATCAGCGTAACCGCGCCCAGCTCATCCGACCGGTCTATCGCTTCCCGCAATTGCTTATAGTAGTAACGCATCCGCAAATAATCGACGGCGAGCCATATCCCGTATACGAATACAGCAAGGAGGATGAAGTAATAGACCGTCTCCGGCTCCATGAAGCCGGGATAACGGTATTGCTCCAGCAGATACAAGCAGCAAGCCAAAGCGATGATCGTCAGTGCGCACAGCATATTAAGCAGGCGGTCCTTCAAAAACATAAAGACCGATGTCCATCGTCCAAATTCCTGATTCATCGCGAGCCACCCGTTTGCGGCCCTTCCAATGACAGCTTATAGCCCTGGCCCCTGATCGTCTCAATCGCCTTCGGCAAGCCAAGCTCCTCCAGCTTCTTGCGCAGCCTTGTCACATTGACGGTCAGTGTATTGTCGTCAACAAACTGAACATCGTCCCACAGCGCCTCAAGCAGCGTCTCGCGGGCAACGATATGCCCGGGCCTTCTCATCAGGCATTCCGCAAGCAACCCTTCGTTCTTGGTCAATTCGACCCGCTTGCCGTCCCAATCCAGCTCGTTGCGGCTCATCAACAGACGAAGTCCGCCCGCATTCAGCTCCATTGAAGCGCCTTCTGGAGCGTCACCGGCTTCACGGCCCTCCGATTTGGCGTATTCCCCATAGGATCTTCGCAATACACCGCGAACCTTCGCCATAAGCAGCTCCAGCTGGATTGGCTTCGTAATGTAATCGTCCCCTCCGTTCTCAATCGCCATCACTTGATCCATCTCACCCGCTCTGGCTGAGATGAATATAATCGGCACGTTCGAGCGCGAACGGATTTGTCTGCACCAGTAATAACCGTCAAAATACGGCAGGTTAATATCCAGCAATACGAGCTGCGGGCCGAATGACTCCAGCTCCGGCAGAAGATCCCGAAAGTCGGTTGCCGTCTCGGCCGCATATCCGTATTGCTCCATCTTATTTTTTAGAATTGCGGCGATTTTGCCGTCATCCTCGATAATAAACACGCGATACATCCCATTGTTCCCCCTATTGATCTCTCATCATTTGCAGCACTTCCTTTCCGCCTATTATAATCCGCCTATAGCGTCATAGTCGAATGTCCGGTCACATTCCCGTTCCCGCTCTCTCCGTCTTGCGCTGGCCTCTTGCCAGTCTGCCTGCCGCATCCTTAAGCCATGGCAGCAAATAACGGTCGACGCCGAATCGTCCCGTATTGCTTCCCGCCAAAATAATAAGAATGCCGAGGAGGAGAAACCAGGGATTGTTGCTGACCGAGCCGGAGAACATGAACATGAAATTAAGCAGCAGACCGAAAAAAGCAGCCGTAAGCGATAACGCTCCTACAATAAGCCCGAGTCCAACCAAAAACTCGCCCCATGGCACCAAAATGTTAATCAATTTCACTTGGGGTAAGGCCACATGCTCCAAGAAGGTCAAGTATGCCGGATAAAGTGCTTCGCCCGTGGCTCTGTCAATAACGGGATTGGCAAGCGCATTGTTCAGAAATCCGGAAGCATCGAACGGTTGATCACCCGACAGCTTGCCCCAGCCTGACATCAGCCAGTTGTAGCCCAGAAAAATCCGGATAAAGGTGACAAGAAAAGCCGACCACATTTTTTCGCTCCAAAACTTCATTCGCCATCTCCCTTTCCATAAAACCTAATATAAATCCTAATAGTTGAAACTTAAGTGAACATTTGTGAAACGCTTTCATAAATACGAACTGCTGATTGTCATATAACCTCCTCTTCAAGGAACCTCATAAATGCCAAACCGCCATATGTCCCCCCTTTCAGACAAACAAAGTTGAATACGACTATAGAATAGACAAATTTTTCATGTTTGTATATAAAATTGATAAAATTCTTATAAATGACTTCGGCGTCGACATATGCCTAAAACAAAAAAACAGCCGGTGAACCCTTCCGGCTGTTTCTCGTGCATATCGTTATCAACTTTTTGGGATTACCAGGTCGTGCGAACCAGATGCTCGACGATCGCTTTCAGCTCTCCGTCATGCTGCATTTGCTCGTTATCCTCACCTTTGATCTCGATGCGGGTCACGTCCAGCTTGTAATCCTCCCCGTTCGTCGGTGCGAAGATCAGCTCGCGCTCATTCTCCAGCTTGACGCGGTAGCCTAGCTGCTGGAAAGCGTTCGTGAAGTCCGTAATCGTCGGCTGACGCTCCCCATCCAGCATGATCAGCGCCCGGAGAAGCTTGCTGCTGCCTCCCCGAAGGACTTTGAAGTGGAAGATACATTCTCTCATCGTTTGCTTCTCCTTTACGCATTCGGCGTCTTGCCGTCAACCCCGCGATCCGGCTTGCCGACTTTTCCGAATAGTTTATTGCCGACATTCGCTTTCAGCCAAGGCAGTACCCAACGGTCTCCGCCGAAGCGTCCTGCGTTTGCTCCTGCTACGAGTACAGCTATCCCCAGAAGGGCCAGCCACGGGTTGGTGCTGATCGTTCCCGCGAACATGAACATGAAGTTCATCAATAAGCCGAAGAATGCGGCTGTTACAGTCAATGTACCTAGAATAAGTCCAAGGCCTACAAGAAACTCGCCCCATGGGATAATCAGGTTAATCAGCTTGACGTTCGGTAGTGCAAAATGCTCAATAAAGGCATTGTATGTTGGGTAAAGCGCCTCGCCCGTTGCTTTGTCCATTACGGGATTTGTAACGGCGTTGCCTAGATATCCGCTGGCATTAAATGCGACTTCACCGGTTATTTTATGCCAGCCCGACGTCAGCCATTGATACCCTAATACGATTCTAACAATGGTAACCAATCCTGCTGCCCAGCGATTCTTTCTCCATAATTCCATCATCTCTGATCACTCCTTCTCTTGATGTCTTCAGTATAATAGGACCATCAGGAGAATTATGTGATTTTTATCACAACAGTGATATTTTTTGTCGAATTATGGTTTTGGAACGATCAGACATACCTTCGTGCCTTTGCCGGGCTCCGAATCTATGGACAACCGGCCACCTATGCTGCCAGCCCTCTCTTCCATGCTGAACAGACCAACGCCGCTTTCGCCGGCGCTTCTAATGAAGCCCGCTCCTGCATCCCGAATGCATACCTCAACATCGTCTTCGCGCTCTTCAACCCGGACTTCCGCGCTTTCTACACCGGCATACTTGGCAACATTCGTGAGCGCTTCCTGAATGATGCGGTAGATTACGGTCTCCTTAAGCGTCCCCAGCCTGCTCGACAAACGGATATCGAGATGGACCTTAATCCCGAAGTGCTGGGTATAATTTTCCGTAAAGGTACGGATTGCCGGCTTCACGCCCAGATCGTCCAGCACAGAAGGCCGCAGCTCCCACGCCAGCCCGCGAACGTCTTCCATCAGCGCGGATACGTCCCCTCGGAGCTTCTCCAAATCAGTCTGTCCCCCTTGTCCGCCTATGATTCGGTCCAGGGAAATGAGCAAGGAGAACAGACTTTGGCCCACTCCGTCATGCAGCTCTCTCGATATCCGCTTGCGCTCCTCTTCCTGAATGAGCAGAATCTTCTCCATTAGATGCTTAAGCTCTCGCTGCGCTTCCTTTAGGGCCGTAACCTCCGAGCGAATAGCTAGAAATTGATACGGCTTGCCTTCATCGTCCAGGAAAGGCACAATCGTCGTATTGACCCAATAGTAGCTGCCGTCCTTTGCTTTGTTTTTGATCTCTCCGCGCCAGACGCTGCCGGATGAAATCGTCTTCCATAGATTGCGGAAGTAATCCTTGTCATGGTAGCCGGAGTTAATAATCCGATGGTCCTGTCCGGTCAGCTCTTCCCGCTCGTACTTGGATATTTCGCAAAATTTATCGTTCACATAGCGAATGACACCCTTCGCGTCCGTAATCGCTACAATCGACGATTCATCCAGGGCGAATTGGATATCCGCCAGCTGAGTCAGCGACATTCTGGCTCTTGCCAGCAGCTCCTCACTGCCGAGCTGCTCCGACAAGGAGGCCAGAAGACTGCTTACATCCGAGCCGATCGTGGTTTGTCTTTGCCTTCTAGGATCATTATTCAAAGTTCAACAGTCCTTTCTTGGCGGCGAACTTAATCAGCTCCGGCCTTGTTTTCAGGCCTAGCTTTTCCATCAGATGGCTGCGATGCGTCTCCACCGTCTTGACGCTAATGAAGAGACTCTCCCCGATTTCTTTGTTCGTATACCCCTTGGCTAGCCAGCCTAATATCTCCTTCTCCCGCTCCGACAAAGAGCCGTACGGTTCCGACGAATCCGAGCCGTCCTTCATGCGGCTCATATATTCGCCCATCAGCCTCTTGGTCGCCGTTGGATACAGATAGGCATCGCCTGCGGAAACGCACTGAATAGCCGACACCAATTCATGATGCGGCGCATTTTTCAATATATAGCCTGAAGCCCCGATGCTGATCGCCCGGAACAAATATTCATCATCGTCGTGCATCGTCAGAATAAGGATTGCCGTATCCGGCTGCTTCTGCTTCAGCTCCGTCGTTGCCGTCATCCCGTCTTTGCCATGCGGCATGCTGAGGTCCATCAGCACCACATGGGGACGCAGCTCCTCCGCCTTGGCGATCGCCTCGTCTCCTTCGGAGGCTTCCCCTACTACTTCAATGCCATGATTGCCGTGCAGCAACATGGACAAGCCGGACCGGACCATGGCATGATCGTCCACGATCAGCAGCTTAATCATTTAATCCCTCCAGTGTTCGTATTCCTATCTTCCTACCATTATAGCCTCTTGCCGACTATTAGGCAGCCTATTATTGAACATCTGAACGCCAGCAAGCCGTTAGCAGCCGGCCTACCTCATCTGCTTGCGTCATTGCAGCAGCGGAGTAGCTCTCGTCCCTTCTCCGGCCGATAAACGCAACAAGCGCATGATGCTTCGACGGATGCAGCGGCAATGCAGCAGCAGCTCGGAGCCCTTCCGTAAGCACAATGGCTTCTCCCAGCTTAAAAAACTCCCTATCGGTCAATCCGCTGTCGAGCTTGATCATTCTACCCGATCGTAGAGCCGAACCTGTCAGTCCATCGGACAGCTTCTGCCTGATGCGCTCCGTCCGTGCACTTGCGCCGCCCTCTACCAGCAGCCACTTCAGCTTGCGGGTCTCGCCATCGGCTTCTCCCAGCGCAGCTATGTCGCTATCTGTTCTGGACAGCAGCAGCCTCAGCAGCCCGGCGGCGGTTATATCCCTTTCTTCTCTTGTCATCTTCCCTCTCCCCTTCCCTGCGGGCCATCATCAGTCCATTTCATCTACTATTTATTATAGAAGGAAGACAGCTCGCTGTAAGTCGGGGATAACCGCATATTTGAATCAGGGTTTCCCCCGATAGGGATGGGCTGCTGCCGAATACTGTGAGGAAATCGGCATAAAAAAAGCTCCCTGCACCATCTGTGCAGAGAGCTTCCTTACCAATTGCGAATTGTAGCAATCAGCACTCGCCAGCTTCAGCAGGCTTGCCTGCGTCAGTAGCCGTACGGAATGACGAACCGCAGCCGCAAGTCGCGCTTGCGTTCGGATTCTCGATCGTGAACCCGCCGCCCATCGCCGATTCCTTGTAGTCGATGACAAGGCCGCGAAGATATTTGATGCTGTCATTGTCCACGATAACCTTGAGGCCTTGCGCTTCAAGCGCTTGGTCGCCTTCATTCAATTCATCGTCGAAGCCCATGCCATAGGAGAAGCCGCTGCAGCCGCCTTCCTTCACCCCGACGCGCAGGAACAAGTCCGGAGAAGCCTCTTGTTCCAGCATTTCTTTTATTTTTTCAGATGCCAGCTCACTGATCGTGATCATCCTACATCCCTCCATTCATATAACGAGCCATTCCTATAAGTTAGCACTTACTTATCCATAGTATACTCCACATTGCTCCGATGCTCAAGGGTATTGGTCCCGGATGAGTTCTCAGACGCTTTGACGCGTCACCGCCGTATTTGGATGACAAGACAAGACTTTCTTATTGCCCCTACTACGTGTGAGGTTTATAATGGTTACAGCTTATTAAACGTTTTCCCAAGTTATTTTTTTCACAAACTTAGCTGCTTACTATCTCTAAAAGGAGGCCTTCCATGAACGTCATCATACCCACGCAAGAAAGTCAGATGGGCCATATTATTGAAAAAGTGCGTCACGGACAGCGTCTATCGCTTGAAGACGGCGTTTTCCTATACCAGTCCGACGATTTGCTGACGATTGGCCAGCTCGCCAATGAGGTTGCGATGCGCAAAAACGGAAAAAAAGTCTATTTCATTGAGAACATGAGCCTGTATTTTACCAATGTATGCGAAGCGCATTGCGCATTCTGCAACTTCCGCAGAGATGAGGGCGCTCCCGGCGCCTATACGCTCTCCGGCGAGCAAATGATTGAATATGTCGAGCAACATATCCATCCAGGCGTGCGCGAATTTCATATTGTAGGCGGACATAATCCGCATGTGCCGTTTCAATATTACGTGGATTCGCTTAAAGCATTAAAGGCACAGTATCCGGATGTCACACTGAAAGCCTACACAGCGGCGGAGATTGATTTCTTCTCCCGTATTAGCGGTCTAAGCTACAAGGAAGTGCTGGAGGAACTGATGAAAGCCGGCCTTCAATCGCTGACAGGCGGCGGCGCTGAGATCCTGTCCGACCACTACCGCAAAAAAATGCGCGTGGATAAAGCGGATGTCTCGCAGTATCTGGACGTACACCGCACGGCGCATCAGCTCGGCCTTCGCACGCATACGACGATGCTGTACGGCTCGATTGAAACGAAGGAAGACCGGATCAAGCACTTGATGCAAATCCGTGAGCTGCAGGACGATACGAACGGCTTCCTGGTATTCATTCCGCTCTCTATGCAGCCGATCAATCCAAAAGCGGGCATCCGCAGACGGAATTCCGCATTTGAGGATTTGAAGACGATTGCGATCAGCCGCTTAATGCTGGACAACTTCCAGCATATCAAGGCGTACTTCATCAACATTGGCGTTCAATTGACACAAGTAGCATTAACCATGGGCGCTTCGGATGCGCACGGTACGATCGTGAAGGAGAAAATCAGCCATGCAGCCGGCGCGCTTACACCGGAAGGCATTACGCGCGAGGATCTGATCTGGCTGATCAAAGGCGCAGGAAGAATACCTGTTGAGCGGGATACGTTCTATAACGAAATCAAAATTTATGAATGATTAAACAAGAGGTCGTAGGCATAACCTACAATCATCACGAATCGTGGAGCTGGGGAACTCATGAGAAAATTAGTCATTTTAGGCGGGGGTTACGGCGGCCTTGCCATTGCGAACGATCTGCTTGAGAAGCAACTGCCGTATGATGTATCCATTGTGCTGGTAGACCGTCAGCCCTTCCAGGGGCTGAAGACGGAATATTACGCGCTCGCTGCCGGCACGGCATCCGATCTGGAGATTCGGGTTAAATTCCCGTCTGATCCAAGGCTGCAGCTGGCATTTGGCAACATTACGGATATCGACTTGGAGCAGCAGCTCGTTATGGTGGAAGGTCACGATCCGATTGCTTACGATTGGCTGGTCCTTGGGCTTGGCTGTACGGACAAATATCACGGCATTGAAGGCGCAGAGCAATATTCAACAAGCATTCAATCCTTCTCCGCTACACGGAAAACCTATGCCTTGCTGAACGACATAAAGCCGTACGGCCAGGTGTCAATCGTAGGGGGCGGACTAAGCGGTGTAGAAGTCGCTTCCGAGCTTCGTGAGAGCAGGCCTGACCTGAATATTCGACTTCTAGATCGCGGGCCGAAGGTATTGTCGGCTTTCCCGGGCAAGCTGCAGGACTTCGTTGCAGACTGGTTCATGGAGCACAACGTCGAGATGAGAGGACATGTCTCGCTAACCCGTCTGGAACAAGGCATGCTGTATGACTCGAACAACGACGAAGAGATATACACGGATGTAACGGTATGGACGGCTGGCATCCAGCCTGTCGAGCTCATCCAGCGCTTGGCGCTGCCTAAGGACTCGCAAGGACGGCTTATGATTAACGAATTCCATCAGCTGCTGGATTACAGCAATGTGTTTGTTGTAGGCGACTGCGCTTCCTTGCCTTATTCTCCGAGCGCGCAAGCGGCTGGCGGACAAGGCAAGCAAATCGCTGAAGTTCTGTACGCCATCTGGCATGATAAGACACCAAGATTAGGCAAGATCAAGCTGAAGGGCGTGCTGGGCTCGCTAGGCAAAAAAAGCGGCTTCGGCATCATGGGCGGAACCCCGATCCTCGGCCGCGTACCGCGTCTGGTCAAGAGCGGCGTGTTATGGAAGTCCAAGCGCCACCTTGGCTAACCGCGTACTATTATAGATCATCCAGCAGCTTGTCCAACGCATCGCGGTCGGCTTGCTGCTGATCGATCGCCTTCATAATAGCGTCGTATAATTCATCTACATCATCGACAGCCACAATCGTGCCGTCGACAAGCGCATAGGGCTTCAAGTAGCACTCGCCGCAATTGCCCAGGCAGCCATATTCTATGACTTCATAGGAATCATCCTGCTCCAGACGATTCATGATCTCATCCGTACCATGGTGCATATTGCTTGCGCAAAATTCGATCATCGGTTTCATCACTGTAGATCACCTTACTTTTCATGATTGCGTTTGCGAACCATTTTCAATTGCTTCGCTTTGTACTATAATAGGGGAGAAAGGAGTTGATTGCAATGAGTGAACAAGTACAAGACACAATGTATGACGAAGTGCTGGACGTGCTTGATAAGCTTCGCCCATTCCTGCAACGCGATGGTGGCGACGTAGAATTGGTCGATGTGGAAGACGGCATTGTCAAGCTCCGCTTGATGGGTGCTTGCGGCAGCTGCCCAAGCTCCACGATTACGCTCAAAGCCGGTATCGAGCGCGCGCTGCTTGAAGAGGTAGACGGCGTCGTAGAAGTCGTACAAGTATTCTAATGCAAAGAGTCTTATCACTGCGGCATCAGCTGCAGGATAAGACTCTTTTTTTGTGTCAAAACATGCCTTTTATATTGGCTCTAATGGGATCAAACCCGCCGGTTACGTCGATCACATTACCTGTTAAGAAGCTGGACTTATTCTGGCACAAGAAGAGGATGACACGTGCCACGTCTTCTCCGACTCCCGGACGGCCCAGCGGAGATTCTGAATCATGCTCATTCTCCACTTCCTCGATTGACTTCTCCTTGTTGGCGCCCCGTATATCTCCAGGACCAATCAGATTGACCGTAATGCCGAACGGAGCTTCTTCAACGGCAAGCGACTTCGTAAAGGACACGAGCCCCGTCTTCGCCGCCGCGTATACGGCGCGATGCGGCCATGCGCGGGCTTCGTTGGCATGACCGAAGCCGAAGTGGATAATGCGTCCCCACTTGTTCTCGCGCATGCGCGGCAGCAAACGGTGATCTAGCAGCATTACGCTCAGGAGATTGCCGTTCATAAGCCTGATGATCGTCTCCTCGTCATACTCGCTGTACAGCCTTCTCTTGCGCACGAATGGCCCGGCATTGTTCACTAGTATATCGACACCGCCAGCCCAGCGCTCCGCTTCGTCAGCGAGCTTATGCGCGCCTTCCGTCGAAGCGATATCTGCTTGCACGGTGATCGCCTTTACGCCGAGCTGCTCGATGCGGCTCTTCACCTCATGCGCTTCCTGCTCGCTCTCCAAATAATTGATAATCAGATTGCAGCCCTGCTCGGCCAGCTGCAGCGCCGTCCGCTTCCCAAGCCCTTTGGCGCTGCCCGTTACAAGCGCAGTTCTTCCCCTCAGCTCCACCTATATCACCCTCTCCCGGGATTATACGGATTTGCTGCGCATTAATGCGCAAGCATATTGGAACGTAAGCCTTAGTGATTCTATAGACATATGCAGGCATCTCGTCAAGTCTTCCGACTGCTGAGCGATATTTTCCAGCCGCGCTTCCTCGCCATACATGCGCTGGCTTTGGATCAAATCGTCATGCATCTCCGAGTTCATATAATGGATCTCCGTATTTCTGCGCTTGCGCAGCCGGTTCATCGAATCCTTATATTGCTCCTTCACATCGTTCAGCTTCCAGGTCAGGCCGGGATGCGCCTTCCGCTCCCGCATATTCCGCAGCACCGTAAAGTAGGAAAAATGAGGCTTGATCTTCTCCGTGCGCATCTCCAGCAATTCGTTTAGCAGAGTGCCCATCTTATCCAATAGGGAGAAGACCCGAATAAAGCTGTTTTTGTCAAAATACACATAGCGGTCGTAATCCAGCTTCTCGCTTTTGGACATGTCATCCACCGATCCCGATACGACCTTGTCCTTAAAGCGGCCTGTCACATAATGACTTTGCTCCAGCTCGATGAGCGAGGAGCGCAGTCCTTTGGTCCATATTTCAAATTTACGCAGCTTCTGGTCGGCATCCTGCCCGCTGCGGATACGGCTTGCCACCATATCTACAAATTGATCCATCAGGCTGAATGTCTCCGCCAACGCGCCGTCCGCTATTCTCTCCGGTTCGTCGAACATGAAATGTAGCATAGACTAACGCCTCCTGCCGCAAGCAATCATAGTTTGTATTCGTTCCAGCGTGTGTCAACCAGCTTCACGATGTCCTCACGCGGGAACAGCTCATCCGGATAGCCCGGCTTCATGCGCGCATCGATTACGATCGGCAGCTTGTAGCCGAAGTGATGTCTACGTACATCCGACATCGCATAGATGTCATCGGCCGGATTGAAGCGGGTAAACACCGTCCACAGGAAAGCGGTTTGTCCTTTCGCAATATTGGCGTCATCCGCCAATATGACGAGCGGCCATTCCGTCCCCTTCTCGCTCAATCGCTCCAGCAGCCGCTCAGCGAGTGCCGGCTCTGCTTCGTAGGAAGCGCCCGACACGACTAGGCAACCCGGACAATACACCTGTGCGTTGTCGATCTCGCCAATTGCGCCTTCCGTATAAGCCCTAGGCAGCACTCTCACAGGCTCGCCAACGCCAAGCATAACCGCCTTGCTGCCATGATTAAGCTTCCCGCTTGTGTAATCCAGCGTATCATGGGACGTTTCGTCGAATACGAACAGGTCGGTCGCAGGATTGAAGCGTTCCAGCACCGTCTCAAGCAGCACATCGAATCTCGACAAGTCAATCGGCTGATCTGTCAGCATGAGGAATTTGGTCAGCGTCAGCTGGCCTTGGCCCAGAATGCTGAACGCTGTAGAAAGCGCCTCGCGAGAATACGACTCCCTGACGACAGCCGCCGCAAGCGCATGCACGCCTGCTTCCGCATAGGCCCATAGCTCCTTCACACCAGGCATAACCATCGGGAATGCAGGAGCAAGCAGACGCTGCAAGTATTCACCCAAATAATAGTCTTCCTGTCTAGGTTTTCCGACAATTGTAGCCGGATAGATGGCATCCTTACGATGCCACACATGGTCGACCTCAAATACAGGGAAATCATGGATCAAGGAATAATAGCCGAAGTGATCTCCGAATGGACCTTCGGGTCTGCGCAGATGCGGAGGCACCTTGCCGCTGATCGCAAATTCCGCTTGCGCTGGAATGCGGTGGCCGCCTTGCGGATTCTGTACGACGGGAAGCTTCTCTCCCAGAATAAGCGAAGCCATCAGCAGCTCCGGCAAATGCTCCGGCAGTGGAGCGATTGCCGAAGCGATCAACGCTGGCGGTCCGCCCAGGAATACGGTTACAGGAAGCGCCTCATTGCGCTGCTCCGCCTCGTAATAGTGGAAGCCGCCACCCTTATGTATTTGCCAGTGCATGCCCGTCGTGGAGTCGTCGAAGATCTGCATCCGGTACATGCCTAAATTATGTTTCTTGCGGGAAGCCATGCTCTCCGTATAGACGAGCGGCAGTGTAACGAACGGTCCGCCGTCCTCCTGCCAGCTTGTAATGGCCGGCAAGCCGGCAAGCGGACGATCCTTCTTGAGCGTGCCCAGAATCGGAGCGGATGAAGCCGGCACATCCTTCATGCCTACCTTCATCATATCCAGAATCAATTGCTTCTCGCCCCAGATCGCCTTAAGCGTCGGCGGCATAATTCTCTCCGTCGCGCCGACGATCTGCTTCATAAGCTCCTCAGGTCTTGGACCAAACGCAAGGTCGACCCTTCTGCTTGTTCCGAACAGATTCGTCACGACAGGGAAAGGGCTGCCCTTTACATTCGTAAAGAGCAGCGCCGGTCCTTCCTGTTCGATGACGCGGCGATGAATTTCAGCCAGCTCCAGGTAGGGATCAACCGGGGCTTCGATGATTTTCAGATCGCCGTCCTTCTTCAGCACTTCCAGAAACTCGCGCAAATTCGCAAACGTCATTGCTTCCCACTTCCTTCCCGCTCCCTAAGCCGCCATGAACGAATGACAATGTCCATTAATATGCCGAATAGGCCTACGATGATCAAGTTATGAATCAAGCTTGTAAAGATAAACCAATTCTCGTCCCCGACCGTGGATGTCAGCCAAGCGCCGCTCATCACTTGAGCCACGATCAGCAGCAGCACCCATCCTGCGGAGCTCGTCAATCCTTCGCCTTCGGAACTTACCTTGCGAACATGATAGTACAGTCCGGCGATCATAAGCGCCAGGATTAGTGCGGCAACCCGGTGAATAAAGACGATGCCGGTAGCGCCGGTCATCTCAGGGATAACCTGACCGTTGCACAGCGGCCAGCCATCACAGCCGCCCGCCGATTCCGTATGGCGGATGAAAGCTCCAAGGTAGATCACAAAGTAGCAGTACACCGACGTAATTAAAGCACGAGGCAATATGGATCGCGGCACCACAAACGTTTTTTGCGGGCCATTGCGAACGCGGTACGTCCAGATGACGAGCAGCATCGTAGCTGCAAATGCAATAATGGATATGCCAAAATGAATAGCCATGATCGGCGGAGATTGCGGCCATAAGACGGCGGCAGCCCCCATAAACGCTTGTACAACGGTAAACAGAAGCGCAAATCCCGCGTAGTACAAAGGCTCCTTGTACACGTCAGGGTTCCGTTTGTACATGCGGTATGCAGCGATCGTTACGCCGAGAACAAGGATGCCCTCCAGCGCACTGACGACACGGTGGGAGTATTCCAGCATGGACTCGAACGTATAAGCAGGGATGAATTTGCCGTGACAGAGTGGCCAGTCATCGCCGCAGCCTCTGCCTGAATCCGTATTCGTGACCAAAGCCCCGGCTAAAAGTACAAGCAGCATTCCGATGCACGATGCGATAGCAAACGCGCGAAAACGGCCGGTTACCATAAGAAATCACCTATTTTCCGTAAGTTATGACCCTTCAATTATAGCGATAAGCTTGGGCAAAAGCCATGTTGAAAATGTGACGATTACATCGGCTGCCCAGCAAAAAGAAAATCCGTATGAGCCGGCTTGTTATCGCGCCGATCCCATACGGATTTAGTATGCCATTCCTTAAATCTTAGGCTTGTGCCAGATTATCGCTTACCGCAATGGCACGGTCCACAAACTCTTCAATTTCTTCCCGAGATTTGCGCAGCTTGCTGACGAAGCGAATCAATTCCTTGCCGCCCTTGAACGCAATAAAGCTGGGAATGCCAAGAATATACAATTCCGAGCATAGATCCGGCAAATCGTCGCGGTCGATCTCGTAGAATTGCACGCGGCCTTCATACTGCTTCTCCACGTCCGGCATAAACGGATCGATAAAGTGGCAGTCTTTGCACCATACCGCTTTGAATACAGCAATGGTCAGCTCTTCGCCCGAGACCGCTTCTCTGAACTCGGCTTCCGTCTTCAATTTGTTCATGATGCATGACCTCCAACACAGTTTTACAACTCACGCTCGATGACGAGAACCTTGTCTTCATCCTCGTAGAACGTTTGCCATTCAATCGTTGCTCCCAATACCTCAGCCAGCTTCCGTGCAGGCACATATGTTGTGCCTTCGATTACTGTAGCTGGAAGCGGCCATACTTCCTTGACACCATTCACGACGACCGTATCGCTGCCGGACTGGAACTGGATCTTCGTGTCCGTGCCGCGGTCTGCAACTGTAATCATACGCGTCTTCGGATCATAGCTGACCTCAGCGCCAAAATCTTCTGCAACGTCACGGACAGCCACCATTGTGATATAGCCCGGCATCACGATCGGCGGGTTATAGAACGATTCAGGGAAGCCGTAGTAGCTTTGTTGTGTGATATGAAGCTTGTTTTTCAGCAGATCATAAATAAATGAGTCATTTTCAAATAGCTTTACAACGTCGTAGCCTTGCATATATTCCGCTTCTTCAAGCGAAATGGCATCCTCTGTTGCCGCAGGCGCTGCAGGCTTCACGTCGCCGTTCACATCCCACTGCTCCGTGCTAAGCTTCAGCGACAGTCCGGTAAACGGCAAAGCCATCTCTTCTTCCTCGGCAGCCGCAGGCGTATAGCTAAGATCATATTGCGTCTTGCGAATATGAAGGCTGCTGTCCACATATACGTCCACATTCAGCTTAAGCGCTTCGCCAAATAGAGCGTCAAGCGACTCCTTGTCTTCCGTTTCCATGTACTTCATCTCATCCCGCAAGGAGACAAGCGCGTCTTCAATCTCCGAAGCCGCTTCTTCCGCCTGTTCTTCCAGGGTCGGAGCATCCAGTGCGCTTGTGCCAAACAGTTCAGACTCGCCCATCGACTCCAGCAGCGCCTTGTTCGATTCGAACAATTCTAATATGCCCTTGACCAAGGCTTGCAAGCCTTGGCGGTCGGCAATCAGCGCGTCCAGATACGAGCCGGCCCAATCCCACAGTCCTTTGCTGTCCAAGCTGAACTGAACATGCATCAGCCCCGTCTCAACGCCGTTGATCGGCTCAGATACAGGGGCAACCTTCAGGTCCTTCGGGTTTGGCAGATTGGTGATGCCATAATGAGAAATAAGATCCATCATATCAAAGCCAAGCTTAGTCAGAGACTCCTCGGCGCCCTCCGGCAATGCCGCTTCTTCGGATTCGATTCCGTTCATCTCAAGATAGGTCTCGCCAGTCAGATCAAACATGAACGGCTGCTTAGCGCCTTCCAATTCGATAACGAGCGTCTTCTCATCCGCTTTCGCTGAGAAGCCAACCGATACCGGCTCAGCTTCGCCAAGCGTCAGCTTGCCGTCTACAGACATGCGGGTATGGTCTGCCTGCAGTTGGTGAAGCTCCAGCTTAACGTTCGAAAACAAACGGATCAGTTCTGCATCTTCGACTGTTGCTTCTTCATTTTCTATAGCAGCCTCAATTGCTTTCTCATCCAAATTCAACTTGAACTCAATCGTGCTTTTGCTTTCGCTGGATGTCGTCTTCAGCGAGTTCTTCAGCGTCTGATTCAAGTCCAGCCCGCCCACAGACTGACAGCCCGCCGCGATCAAGATCGTCATGGCGAGCAGCAGCATGGATAATCGTTTGGCCTTCAGCCATTTCCTCATCCGTATCTCTCCCTCTTATGTACATATAAATGAACTGAATTTATTGTACTTGAGAGGCTTGAAGATTGTAAACGTCTGGAATGTATAAATACAAACTATTTTCCAGTTCAGGCGCATTTATTATTAAGGATTAGGCTCCTGCACGTTGAAATACGCGGAGAAGCTTGTTGAACGGACCTCTGAGCGGCCTTGGCAGCGCCGTGACATCCTCCGGTCTAATTACCCGCAGCATTAGCAGCAGCACTACGTACAGTCCGCCTACCACTGCAGCTGCGGCTATTGCAGCCAGAAGATAGGACAGCTTGTTTGCCCAAGTGCTCGTCAGGCTCAAGACGCCGAGCTCAGCTCCCCATCCCGCCAGCGCCGATAACGCCACTGCCGCAATGTACGGTACCCAGCGGGCGCCGAGGACTTGGAGCTTCACGATGCCGTTGATGCTTCTCAGGTTGAGCATGGTCACTACAATAAAACATACGGCCGAGCCGATAATAAGTCCATAGATGCCGAGGAATGGCCCCAGCGCGATGCTGACCGCAACCTTAAGGCCCAGTCCGATTAACGTATGGGTCATGGACAGCTTCGGTTTGCCCATGCCATAAATAATCGAATTGGAGGTCATCATCGTAATTTGCAGAATGGCTGCTGCGGACAATGCCGCTACCGGCCCGCTGCCGCTTGGTCCCGCGAACAGCAAGCCTGTGACGGAGAAGGAAGCAACTGTGAGCAATAGGGCAACCGGAACGCCCGTGAAGCACACGATCCGCATGACCATGGAAGCCTGGCGGCGCACCTCGTCCATGTTTTTCAGAGAAAAGGCGGATGAGATGATCGGGATAATGGAAGACCCCAGCGCGATAGCCAGAATCGGTGGTATCCCTGCCAGGGAGATCGCTTTAATGCCATAGTCGGCGGCAACCGCCTTCGATTCAACCAACGTATAGAAATTACCAGTCAGCCGGTTGAACAGCATCACGTCGAACAACAGCAGCACATTAATCGACATCGAAGTAACGAGAGATGGAATCGACATGCTCAAAATCTCTTTGTAGATTCCGCGATTGGTCAGCGTACCGGACTGTGTCTTGGCAGATGGAGAGCTAAATGAAGGCCTAAGAGCAGCTGAGGCCTCCGCACTCATCCGGCGAGCAGGCTTCCTGGATGAAGCGTCCTGCTTCTTCAGCTTGCGGGCAAATCTCAGCATAACGGCGAAAGCTGCGATTCCCCCGAACACGCTGCCGAATGTGATAGCCGCAGCCGCCCAGCGGTCGCCCCAGCCCAGCTCCAGCACAAGCCAGCCGAGCAGTAAGCCCAAAATAACGCGCGCGAATTGCTCCACGATCTGGGAGGTGCCTCCCACAGACATCATCTGCCGTCCCTGGAAGTACCCTCTCATCATCGCGACAAGAGGGAAGAACAGAAGTGCCGGCGCGATGGCGCGTATGGCTAGGACGCTGCCTGGCTCCTTAGAGATCGCCCCATACAACGGAGCCAGCACATACAATGCGATAGCCAGTACAAAACCTGCAATCAAGCCGAACAGGAGTCCGGCACGGTAGATGCGCTGCGCCTCGTCAGGCCGTCCCAGCGCGTAACGCTCCGACACCATCTTGCTGATGGCGCTTGGGAAGCCTGCCGTTGCGATCATAAGCACAATCATGTAGACCTGATTCGCATTTGTAAAGGCGATATTGCCTTCGTTTCCGAGCATATAATCCAGCGGAATACGCTGGAACAAGCCGAGAAACCGGGCGACGAGCGCTGCCGCCGCCAATATGATCGTGCCCTTTAATAGGGATTCTTTCTTCAGCATAACGGTCGGCTCGTCCCCTTACGATTGGTTTGAGATCGGTTCCAGCGGCTGATGATTTCCTCGTACGGGAGCAGCCGTCCGAGAAGGAGCCGCCCAGCGAATGCCGTTTTGGATGACTTGCAGGATTTGCGGATTGTAATAAGTTGGATATGTCTCATGGCCTGGACGGAAGTAGAAGATCTTGCCTTGTCCTCTGTTGAACGTACAGCCGCTGCGGAATACTTCTCCGCCTTCGAACCAGCTGACGAAGATTAGCTCGTCCGGCGCCGGAATGTCAAAGTGCTCGCCATACATCTCTTCGTTCTCAAGCGTAATATATTCAGGCAAGCCTGCTGCAATCGGATGCGCTGGATTCACGACCCATAGACGCTCCTTCTCCCCTGCTTCTCTCCACTTCAAGTCGCAGCCCGTTCCCATCAGCTTTTTGAATATTTTGGAGAAATGGCCGGAATGAAGCACGATCAGCCCCATGCCGTTCAGCACGCGCTGCTGCACCCGCTCCACGATGGCGTCATCCACTTGGTCATGCGCCATATGGCCCCACCAGATGAGGACGTCTGTCTCGTTCAGACGTTCTTCGGACAAGCCATGCTCCGGCTCCTCCAGCGTTGCGGTAGCGACCTCGATATCACCGGCAGCAATGCCTTTTGCCAGCACCTGATGAATGCCGTCCGGGTATACTTTCTTCACTTCTTCATGTTGTTTCTCATGCAGGAACTCATTCCATACTGTTACTTTTACCATATCCCATAACCGCCTTTAATGTAGTCTAGTTTCTCGTGCCATCCACTTAGTTGAAGATCAGCCACAATACAAACAGAATGATCATGGCGCTTTGCAGAATGACTTTCACGATGACACTTGTAAATAATCCAACCAGCGAGCCCCATCCTACCTTAAGCGATTTCTCGAAGTTCGCGCCTGCAATCAGCTCTCCTATAACAGCACCCGCAAAGGGGCCGATAATGAGGCCGAAAGCCGGAATGACAAAAGGTCCTGCAATCAAGCCGATCGTACTTCCGATGATCGAAGCCTTGCTACCACCAAACCGCTTGACCCCCCACGCGCTCACCGCATAGTCCGCGATGAACAGCACGATAAAGATCAGCGACTGAATGATCCAGAAAAATACGCCAAACGGCTCAAATGAAAAAAACAACCCGTACACAAAGTAAGCTGCATATATGGCGATAGCTCCCGGCAGTATCGGATAAATCGTCCCCGCCATGCCGATGATGAACAGCAATACGATAAGCGTCCATCCTAAAATATCTAAAAACATGTTTCATCTCCCCTTAAGGTGCTGAAGAATCGGCACAGCGTTATCCGTGTGTCCCTATACATATACGAATGTGGCTACAAGACGTAGCGTTTGATCAGATCCGCCACTCCATGCTCCTGATTGGTCAGCGTCACAACGTCAGCCGCTTCCTTTACGGCTTCCTGCGCGTTGCCCATCGCAACCCCGAGGCCCGCTTCCCGGATTGCCGCGATATCGTTCAGGCTGTCTCCCGCCGCTACGACTTGGGACATATCGATACCCATCCACTCGCATAGATCCTTAAGCGCACTCGCCTTGGATACGCCCAGCGGGTTCAGCTCGATATTTTGCAAGGAGGAATTGGTAATCTCCAGCCCTCCCCAGCTCTGCACCTCGGCCAGAATAAGCTCGCGCGCCCGATCGTCTTCGGTATAATAGCCGAACTTGAGCCAGTGGAAGGAATCGTAGTTATGTATGGCGTCGAACCAGCGCTCCTTATTGTAGATCTCGCCTGTCGTATAGGCCCAGAACCACACCTCGGGATATTGCTGCGCCAGCTCGTGCAGACGCTGTACGTAGACTGGGCTCAGCTCCGACCGCTTGTACAGCACATGGGGCTTCGTCCAGATCTCGCCGCCATTGACGGTAATCATCGGTGTTGTTAGTTTAAGCTGCTCCGCAAAAGGCAGCGCGCTGGCGAAGCCTCTGCCTGTCGAGAAACTGACCGTGATGCCGGCGTCAAGCGCACGCTGCACCCATTCGGCATTCTCCGCGCTAATTTCGCTTTGCTCGTTCAATAGCGTTCCGTCCATATCCAGCGCAATCAATTTGTACTTCGTCATGCTGCCCATCTCCTTATCCGTTCCTGACGTACCAGCCTATTTTAACATATTAAGTCCCGAAACCAAACGAAAAAGAGACCGTCCTGCCCGGCAAGTCCGGAGGACGGTCTCTTCGCATCCATACAATGGTTAGGCGTTCACCGATGAAGCCAGCGAGCGCTGTCTCAGCTTCCGAACAACTAATCCGTGAGACGGAGAGAACAGGAAGGCGAGCACGAAGAGCAAGCCTGCCGCACACACCATGCAGCCCGCAATCGAAGCGTCCAGCAGCACCGATACTCCGTACCCCAGGAACGTGCTGGCTACGCCGACGGCTACACTGATCAGAATCATGATGCTGAGCCGGTCTGTCAGCAGATAAGCGGTCGATGCCGGAATAATAAGCAGTCCTACGACGAGAATCGCGCCTACGCTCTCGAAGGAGCTGACCGTCGCCATGGACACCAGTCCCATAAGCAGATAGTGGAAGAATGCAACTGGAATGCCGATCGCCGCTGCCAGCGCCGGGTCGAAGGAGCATAGCTTGAACTGCTTATAGAAGGCGCCAATGACCGCAATGATGACAGCAAGCGTAATGCCAAGCAGCCATACCGCTTTCGGTCCCATGCTGACTCCGCCGATCTCCCACACATTCCAATGGACGAACGCAATTTCTCCGTATAGAATCGCATCCTGATCCAGATGCACCTGCCGCGCGAACAAGCTGACCAAGATAACCCCGATGGCGAACAAGGCTGTAAATACAACGCCGATCGAAGCATCCGATTGAATGCCGCTTCGCTGGAACATGCCGATCAAGAAGGTGGTCAGCACGCCGAATACGAGTGCGGCGAACATCATCAGCAGCGAATCCCGGGAACCGCTTATGAGAAAGGCAATGACTATGCCCGGCATGACAGAATGACTGATGGCGTCTCCGATCATGGCCATCTTGCGAAGCACGAGAAATACCCCTACAATGCCGCAGCATGCCGCAACAAGCGATCCGGTTAACAATATCCAAAAGTCACTCATACAGCCGTCTCTCCTTTCATGCGTTCAGCCCGCAGCTCTCCCTCCATGCTATAGCGTTTCTTTACGCGAAGGCGAAGCACCCGCTTGGCGATCAAGCCGCGCTGAGGTCCGAACAAAATCGATAGCAAGAAAAATGCGGTCGCAGCAAGCACCGTAACGGGACCTGTCGGCAGATTGGATACCGAGGAGCTGATCCATGTGCCCAGCGCGCCGCTAAGCGCACCGAACATCCCCGATAAAGCAACCATAACGCCCAGCCGATTCGTCCAATATCTAGCCGATACTGCCGGTGTAATCAATAGAGCAGCAATCAACACGACACCGACCGCCTGTATCCCAACAACTACGGCCACAACAATCAGCAGCATAAGCAGCTGCTCCAGGAATGCTACCGGATAACCGATTCCTTTGGCAAAACCCGCATCAAAGGAAATGAGCTTGAACTGCTTGAACAATAAAGTACAGATCGACACAAGCGCTACCGATATGATCGACATCGTCACAACGTCGGACCCTACCATCGCAGCCGCTTGCCCGAATAGAAATTTATCAAGCCCTGCTTGATTGCCGTAAGCGCCGTGCTGAATAAAAGTAAGAAGAACGATGCCTAATCCGAAAAAAGTCGACAGCACGATGCCAAGCGCCGCATCTTGCTTCAATCTGGAGTGGCGAGTAATGTAGCCAATACCGAAGGTAGCGATGACGCCAGCGATTCCGGCTCCAATCAGAAACACGCCGATGGACTTGACGCCAGTCAGCATGAATGCGATGCATATGCCCGGCAGCGCCGCATGCGCCAGCGTATCTCCAACAAGGCTTTGCTTCCGAAGGTACGAGAAGCTTCCGATTACCCCGCTGCTGAGCCCCAGCAGCATACAGCCGAAGAAAATCCACTGCATATTGGGATCGGCCAGCATCGACATAATGTTTTTCATGTCCGATCACCTCGGCTCTGATCGAGAAATGCCAATCTCCCCCCATAGGTAAGCTGAAGCTTCTCCTGGGTGAATGTCTCGGATGTCGGTCCGAACGCCTGCAGCTCTACATTAAGCAGCAGCACGGAGTCGAAGTATTGCTCGACGGTCGCCAGATCGTGATGAACGACGATAACCGTCTTCCCTTGCTTCTTAAGCTCCTGCAGCAGCGTGATGATCGCTTTCTCCGTTGCAGCGTCTACGCCGGCGAAGGGCTCATCCATGAAATACAGCTTGGCGTTCTGCGCCAGCGCTCTTGCCAGAAATACGCGCTGCTGCTGTCCCCCGGACAATTGGCTAATCTGCCGGTCGGCGAATTCCGCCATGCCGACCTTCTCCAGACACTCCAGCGCAAGCGCCTTGTCCTTCGCTTTCGGCCGGCCGAACCAGCCGAGCCTGCCGTACGTTCCCATTAGCACTACGTCGAGTGCGTTCGTCGGAAAATCCCAATCGACGGATTCCCGTTGAGGCACGTATCCGATCAGCTTGCGCTGCTCCTTGTATGGCTTGCCGTAGACAAGCACTTCTCCGCTAATGGACGGAATCAGTCCCAGCGCCGCCTTTATCATGGTTGATTTCCCTGCTCCATTCGGCCCGATGATGCCGATTAGCTCGCCTTCCTGTACTTGAAAGGAAACGTTCCGAAGCACAGGTTTTTTCTGGTACGCTACGCTAAGCCCGCTTACCGACAACGGCGCCGCAGCCTCGCTTGACGTGAATACCGATTCCGCAGTCTGACTCATTAAGGCCACTCCCTTTCTCTATCAACCGAACGTTATTTCAACGATTCAACAATCGTTTCGACATTATGTTTCACCATGCCCAGATAGGTGCCCTCTGGCGTTCCCTCATCGCCCATCGCGTCGGAGAACAATTCCCCGCCGATCCGAACCTCATGACCCAGTTTCTTGGCTCCTTCTATGACGGATTCGATCGACTTCGAGGATACGCTCGATTCGATGAACACCGCTTTGATGCCGTTATCCACCAAGAAATCCCGCAGCTCGCTGACGTCCTTGGAGCCGTATTCCGACATCGTATTCATGCCTTGCAGGCCTGTGACCTGCAGCCCGTATGCCTTGCCGAAATATCCGAATGCATCATGCGCCGTTACCAGAATGCGGCTCTTCTCCGGTATGGAGGCAATCTGCTCGCGAGCGTACGCGTCGAGCTTCTCCATCTCCGCGAGATAAGCGCTGGCATTCGCCGCATATTGCTCGGCATGCGACGGGTCCTTCTCGACAAGCGAGTCTCTGATCACTTCCACGGCGGACATCCAGAGCTTCACATCGAACCAGATATGCGGATCGTGCACGGCCTCTCCCGTTGCAGCCGGATCACTCAGCAACTGGGATTCTATCAGCTTGGAGGCAACCGCTACAACCGGCTTGCTCTTCTCCAGCTTCTCGAAAATCTCTCCCATCTTGCCTTCCAGATGGAGTCCGTTGTAGAAAATAATATCCGCGTGATCGAGCTTACGGACATCGCCTTGAGATGCCTTATATAGATGGGGGTCGATGCCCGGCCCCATTAATCCCGTTACTTCCACATAATCGCCGCCGACCTGCTTGGCCGCATCCGCAATCATTCCGGTCGTAGCTGTTATGCGCAGCTTGCCGCTGTCATTCGGACCGCCTGATTCGCTGCCGCATGCCGACAGTACCAGAATCGAAACGGCTAAAAACGCCAGCGTAATCATTAAACGCTCTATACCTGAACTACTGAATTTACGCATTTTCATAAGTATGCCTCCCCATGAGCCAATCACGATAGGAACAAAATTGGATTTGCCTCTGTCCATTTCATTTAGCCTTACGCCTCTTTTTTAATAATACACAAAAATGTTTCTTTTATGCAACATTTATTTTTTGGATGATCTGACTATTCCCGCTCAACAAAAAAAAGCTGTCCGTGACGGATTCGTCACGGACAGCTTGTTCAAAAGTTATTGCTGAGTTACCTCATTATCTTCCATGTTCTGCGCATTAACGTCTGCTGTGCCGCCATTTGCGTTCTGGTCTTGCAGCGACAGCTTGGCTTTCAACACTTTGTTCGGAACGCCCGTCAAGCCGATCTCCGCATCGTATGCATCGAAGATCTGTCTCGCGATCGGAGCAGCACCGTAGCCGCCGAAGCCACCGTCCGGAATTACTACCGCAACGGCAAGCTTAGGCTTGTCCGCTGGCGCATAAGCGATAAACACCGCGTTATTCGCCCGGCGCTTCGATACCTCTTGCTCGGATGTACCCGTCTTCCGGTTGAAACTATGCTCGAAGCCTTCAAAGCCCTGCACATCAACCTTGGACATTCCCGTCTCGATTTCCTTCCAGTACTTCTCCGGAATGTCGATCGTGTTCAGAATCTCAGGCGTGTAGCCTTGGATTACATTTCCGTCGGCATCGCGAATCTCGTTCACGAATTGAGGCTTCACCCTTGCGCCACGGTTCGCCAGCGTCGCGGCGTACTGGGCTAGCTGCAGCGTTGTATAACGACCCTGCTGGCCGAAGGATGCCTGAACCAATGCCGATTGCTCACTCGCGCGCTCAGCCTCGCCGAAGTATTCGATAACCCCGGCCGACTCTCCAGGCAGACCGCTCTCCGTCGAGACGCCGAGACCAAACTGCTTCATATATTCGTCCCAAATCTCTACACTGGATTTGCCGTTAACGGGTCCGCGCATATATAGCGCATTCCCGATCATCGCCGCCATAAACGGGTTGGACGATTTTTCGATCGCTTTCGCCCCGTCGATGTAGCCGTACACCTTGCCCTGTGAGTTTCCGATCCGTACTTGATGAGTGCCCGCCCGGCCGTAATAGAATGCGCCGGTATCATTGTAGCGGGTCTCTGTCGTGAACAGGCCTTCATTTAATCCCAGGAGCACCGTGAGCGGCTTCATGGTTGAGCCAAGCGGCACGATGGAGGATGGATGGCGATTCCGCTCTTCCGTCGTCTTGTATGGACCATAAACGGTACGAATCGTGCCGTTCGACAGTACGTAGCCGAAGTTTTCGTAATCTTCTGGACTAATACGCCCGCCTGCCCAAATATTCGGATCATAATCCGGCATACTGGCCATCGCAACCACTTTGCCTGTATCCACTTCCATGGCGACCGCAAAGCCCGTCTGAGCGTATTCCGCGCGCTCGTACCTATTGCTTGAGGTCCGGATCTTCTCCAGGTGAGTCATGATCGCTTCTTCGGTTCGAAGCTGAACGTCCTTGTTAATCGTCAAATAAAGGTCAGAGCCCTTCTCCGGGTTTGTAATGCGCATCGGCCCGATAATATGCTCCTGATTATTGATCGGATAAGTTTTCAAGCCGTTCTTCCCGCGAAGCACATCCTGGTACATGAACTCCAGTCCGTCCAGACCTACCTCTTCTTCCTCCAAATATTTCAACGTAGGGTCGGTCTCGTTCATCTTGTTCTTGTAGAACTCATTGTCGAGGCGGACACCCTTATATTTCTTCAAATACCCGACGAGCTGCACCGCAATGGAGCTTTGGTCATAATTGCGGACGCTCTCCTCCATAATCTCAATGCCTGTGAAATCCGACATATTCTCCATGAAGTATGCGACTTCCGCTTTCGTCAATCCCGACTTGATCCGTCTAGGCACATACAAATAATTTCGCTGGAAGTCCAGGTCCATCTGACGAATGATATCGTCAACCGACATCTCCAGCTTCGGATCTCCGAACTTCTGGAAGACTTCCTCCAGCTTCTCTGCCGTTTCTCTTGCAGCGTCGTCATATTTCTTCGACCTCGTGCTTGGCTGGATGCTATAGTACAATGACTGCGTTGATGTCGAAAAGGCGATAGGATAACCATTCGCATCATAGATATTGCCCCGTATCGGTGGAATCTGGTTTTTCCTTGTACTCGTATCCACTCCGATTGCGCTAAGCGAAGGGCCCTCCACGAACTGCAGCACCGCCAATCGGACGATTAGCAAGCTGAATAAAGCAAATGTAATAAAGAAAAAAAAGTTCAAGCGGAACGTAAAATTCCGCCGGTTGTCAATTTCCCGCTTCTGCGGATCATCCTGCATGTTATTCACTCCCAATCCATGCAGGCGTAAGAAACCTGCAGGCTAACCGTTTTGCTTTGCTTGATCGATGAACGTCTGGATCACACCTTCGATCTGGAATGTAATATACGGTGCACCGTGCACGGACACCTTCACTTCCGACGCTCCGACCTCGCCTTTCAACTCTACATTATTTGTTTTGACCGTATAGGTCCCGTCATCGTTCAGGCTGTAATCCGCGTCCTTCCCGTCTCCGACCATCACATTGAGCGCTTCCTGCTTCACATTGTCCATCACTTTAGAGCCGATATCCTTGACATCGTCCAGCGTATATCCGCTGTACAGCACAAGTCCAATGACAAGTGCGGCAACGATGGCCCACTTAACGACTGTTTTCACAATTCGAATGACCAAAAACAACACAACTAGCGCGATGACGAGCACCAGCCAGTTGTCTTTGAAAAACGTTGTCCAAGTCTCTGTGTCATACGATGTAAAATCCAAAAAACTCATTACGATCCCCTCCATTATATCTCGTACAAAACCCGATTACAAAATATTATAGCCTACTGGCAAAGGAGCGTAAACGCTCTCTTCCATTACAGGCAGACATATCCTGTCCCATCGCTACGTACAAGTAGATAGAAGGGACCGAGCAAAGGAGATATATGCCAATGAAAACCGCTGTTTGGCTTTACTTGTTTTTGTTCGTTGCGTTTTTTGATTTGCACGCGCAATATCCAATTCTGACGCCGTTCGCGATCTCGATCGGGGCTGCGCCATCATTCATCGGATTGATGATGGGCATGTATTCGATCACCCATCTTCCGGGCAATCTGATTGCCGGATTCGGGGTCGACCGGTACGGCAGCCGCTTGTTCATCGTGTTCAGTCTGCTCGCCGCAGGTGTGATCCTTCTCTTCCAGTCCAATGTGACGGACCCTTGGCAGCTGCTGCTGCTTCGTTCGATCAGCGGCTTCGTGCTCGCTTTCCTGTCGCCTGCCTGCCTCGCGCTGCTGGCGCGCCTTACGGATGATCGGACAGAACAGGGCAAGCTCATGGCGGGCAACGGGCTAGTCCATACGCTGGCTTCCGTCGTGTCCCCTGCTGCCGGCGCTTATCTGGTTGCCAAGATCGGCTTCGCCGTTGCTTTTACCGTCCTGGGATGGGTCCTTGTCATAACGGCCATATGCGCTCTCTTCTTCATCAAAGATATAAACCGCAAGCTTGACGATACGAAAATCGCTGCGGACGGGGAATCCCCGGCACCTACTGCTTTGCAGAAAAAGCAACAAGCCGAGCCGTCGCCATCCTTGCCCTGGCTTATCTTCCTGCTGCCAGTCGGCATCAGCTGCGCACAAGGCATTCTCTCCTTCGAGCTGCCTCTTATGGCAAAGACCAAGGAAGCGATGATGACGACCGGCCTTCTATTCTCTGTGATCAGCATAGGCGCCCTGATCACTCTGAGCATGATGTTCCTTAACCGGTTCCCAGCCTTCTACCGTACACTATTCGGTTCGGTATGCCTGGCCTTGATGTACTTTGGCATTGCCGCCGATATGCCGCTGCCGCTGCCGGTCATGCTGCTCGGCATCGGGATGGCAAAGGGTATCGTATTGCCCGCATTGTCTACGCTCCTGATCGAGCTAAGCGGCGGAGCCCGCTACGGCCGCACCTTCTCTATCCTGTCGATCGCCTTCTCGATAGGGGCTTTCCTCGGACCGATGCTGGCTGGACAGCTGCGCGACCATGTATCACCTTACTACATCGCGTTCCTCGGCCTGATGATCGGTCTTACTCTGCTGCCCTTCTACAAAATTCGAACGATGACGCCAAACACCCATTTTTCCTGAGTATGGGTAAATGCACAAGGCATTTGTCTCCTCCGCTCATATGATACATTGTGTCAAGCGACTACCGCATCGCAGAGCGGCACAGCAGGTGTCCTTGACGTTGAATCAAGGAGAGGGGTGACTCCATGGGAGGCGTAGATAACAGAGGCTGCGGCTATGGTCATGGCCACACGAACGTAGGCACAATTCTCGTATTGTTTATCCTGCTCGTCATCATTGTGTGTGCTGGTTTTTGGTAAGCCATAGCATATAAGCAGCGGCCCGCATGTCGGGCCGTTTGCTTTTTATTCCGGCTCGCCCGATGGTACACTATAGTGGAACAGGAGGCCTGAACATGGAATACGCCATCGTAGTGGAAGGAAAAAACGACAGGAGCAAGCTAAGACGCATTTTGAACGAAGAAGTGGGCATTTACTGTACGTACGGTACGCCGGGCACTGATCAATTGGAGAAGCTTCGCAAAGAAATCGGCGAACTTGCCGTCTACATCTTCACCGATAACGATTCGTCGGGCAAGCGCATTCGCGGGATGCTCCGCGATTTGTTCCCGGATGCAGAACATATCTATACACGCCGGGGGTATGCGGGCGTCGAGCATACGCCGGATGAATACTTGATCCAGCAATTAGAAAAAGCGGGCCTCGATGCGCATATTGTGTATCCTGCGACCGATCCCGCTTCCAGGTGGATGAAAGATGAATTTTAGAGCAGCTTGTTAATCTGCTGAACAATATATTCCGGCGTCAGCTCTTCATCATTGCCGTTGATCCATTCCCGGATCTGGCCATTCTGATCGACCAACGTAATGACATTGAAGTGAGCAAATGTATTTTCTTTCTCTACCTTGATGACACCAACCTCAAAATCGCGGGCCAGTTGAATCGTAGCTTCCTCTTCACCGCGGAGGAAGTGCCAGCCATCGGTATCAACCGACGTGCGTTCCGCGAACTGTCTGATCGCATCCGGCGTATCCCGCTCCGGATCGAACGTAATCGAGATCAGCTCGACCTTGTCTCCCAGCGTGCCTTGCTCCCTCAGTATGTCCTGCGCCTCGCCCAGCATAAAGGTGGTCGGCGGGCACACATCCGGGCAATTGGCGAAGTAGAAGTACACAATACGAACTTTGCCGTTGGTCGATTCCAGCGATACCGGCTTGCCGTCAATATCATTCATCTCGAAAGCAGGTGCTGCCTGAAGCAATGGCAACGGCTCCGCCTTCTTCGGACCGTACATATACAATAAATAAATGCCCATTGCCGCACATAATGCCAGCACGGCGATCTTAAAGCTGTGTTTGCGCAAAAAACTCATCTGATATTCCTCTCCCCATTGGCCCTCATGCACCCGATCTGGCTAAGATTACACCGAAGTCGTATTCGCGATCATGGCAATAAAGACGACCATCAAATAATTGACCGATATTAAAAAGTTAACCTTTGCCCATTTGTCCGTATTTTTGGCCTTAATGCCTTGCAGCGTATGAACAAGCCATACGAGGCTCAATACGACGGAAATAATAAGAAAATAAATGCCCGCGTATCCAAACCAGTACAGCAGAATAACCGACGGCAGAAGCAACAGGACATAAGGAATCATCTGCAGCTTAGTCCGCTTGACGCCTTTTACGACAGGCAACAGCGGGAAACCAGCTTCCCGGTATTCTTCAACGCGACGGATTGCTAGCGACCAGAAGTGCGCCGGCTGCCACAGGAACAGCAGGGCGAACAAAATCCAGGCGCCGGCATCGATCTCGCCGGTAACGGCACAATAGCCGATAGCCGGAGGCATAGCGCCGGATATGCCGCCAATGGATGTGCTCCATGTCGACGTTCGCTTCAGCCACATCGTATAGATGACAATATAAACAAACCATCCGAGCAGTCCAAGCCAACCCGTAATCGGATTAACCATCAAGAATAATAACGCAATGCCCGTGATCCCAAGAATAAGGCCGTAAGCCAGGACGGCAGACGGCGTCATTCTGCCCATTGGCAGCGTACGATTTTTTGTGCGTTCCATCTTCTGGTCCAATTCACGATCCCAATAATTGTTCACAACGGTAGCCGAAGCCATCGTCAGGGTGGAGCCAATCAGCATCCATATCATTAGCGCGATATCAATATCCCACTTTGAAGCTACCCAAAAACCGCCAAGCGCAGCGAACATATTCAATCGAAGGAGCCGCGGTTTCGTTAAAGCAATCAAGTCCTTCAGCACAAAGCTAGCCTCCCGAGTTATGCGACAAGACGCGCCGGGCGCGTCTATCTTTCATTGATGAATCGAATCTAATCATACCGAAAAAACAGAGCGGTGACAACGTTCATGCCTCTTGTTCATGAATTCGACACTCAAAATGTGACAAATCATTTGTAATTGAGCTGGAACCATTCTACCCGCCCATCCATACAATAACCATGTGGCAAACGCCTATCAGATTACGACGATTTTGAAGGGATGTGAGTCCGCTCCATTATGGCCGTTATCAAAGCAAACGCGGAACAGACGAAAATGCTCGCAAGACTCATGCGGGCCGAAGCCGAGGGCGAAGGTGAGCTCGGCATGCTGATGGTTGGCAACGTCGGTGTCAACCGCGTCCGCGGCAATTGCCTTGACTTCAAAAACATACGTTCCATTCCCGACATGGTCTATCAAAGCCCAGGAGGTTTTGAAGCCAGTACAAAGGGCTACTTCTACCAGAAGGCAAGGGACAGCGACGTTCGCCTTGCCAAACGGGTAATCGGAGGTGAGCGCCAGCATCCCGCTTCCAATGCGCTGTGGTTCTTTCGTCCGTCAGGCGCCTGTCCGGGCACATGGTGGGAGCAATCGCATAGCGGCCGCTTCAAGGCTCATTGCTTCTATGTACCAACGTCAACAGATTGTCCTTCCGTTTATTAGTGTTGTAGATTTATTTCATTCTTAACGATTGAAAGCGAGGATTAGCAGTATGTCGAATTATGGTTACAAGCAGCAAGTCAGCATGGCCAATGTAGGACCAAATATGGGTTATGGGGCCGCATACGGATACGGTGCAGGATACGGCGGCGGTTATGCGCAACCATATGCGCAGCCATATACGCAGCCATATGCGCAGCAGGCTACGGTCTCCAATTATACGGCTGCCAGCACAATGCCGCCGCAGGTCCCAAGCGGCTCTGTCGTCACGCCGGGCGGCGGCAACATTGTATCGGTATCCGGTAATGAAGAATCATACGTCGAGAACATTTTGCGACTGAACAGAGGCAAAATCGGCACCTTCTACATGACGTATGAGAACAACCGCGAATGGAATGCAAAAATATTCAAAGGCAGAATCGAAGCGGCCGGACGCGACCATATTATCATCAGCGACCCAAATACAGGCATGCGCTTCCTGCTGCTGATGCTTAACCTGGATTATGTAACCTTTGACGAGCCAATCAAATATGAATATCCGTTTAATGGAGGCACGATTACAGAAAGCTCGCCAGTCAACGAATAAAGCTAATCCTCCCTATTTCATGCTGGAAGCAACCGGCTTGAACGTCCAGACATGCAGCTTGGCCGGTCCCCCCTCTATCCAGCTTGAGAGCGCGAACCAAGGAGAGCGTTCGCTCAGACGTTCCTCCTTGACGCGCAGGGCATGAGCCTCATCCTTGCAATCCCATACCTCTACGAACAGAGAGGGCTGGTCCGTTCCTTCATATACATGGACAAGCTCTGCTTCTTGCATGCGCAGCTTCTCCACTTCCATTAAATAGAATTCCCTGTTTTCCTGCTTGATCTTATATTCTGCAAAACAAATGTACATTTGGCGCGAGTCTCCTCTCGAATCAATTGATAAAGTTCCCCTGCTTCGCCGATACTACGCTTAACATCCACTTCAATCAGGGGGGCACATCTAATGGATACTGGAACGCATCTTGTCATGGGCATTGGACTTGCCGGTCTTGCGATGGTCGATCCTGTCGTCGCGGGCAGCCCAGCCGTGCATACCGCAGTGCTGGTCGGTACGATAGCCGGCTCCCAAGCGCCGGATCTGGACAATTTGCTGCGGCTGAAGGGCAATGCCTGTTATATCCGCAATCATCGGGGAATGTCGCATTCGCTTCCCGCCGTGCTGCTCTGGACGATCGCGATTACTGGCTTGCTTCAGCTCATCTACAGAGGAAGCCTGCCATGGCTTCATGTAGGCAGCTGGGTCCTGCTGTCGGTAGCCGTTCACGTATTTACCGACTTGTTCAATGCATATGGCACGCAAGCCATGCGGCCGTTCAATGAGAAATGGATATCCTGGAATATCATCCATATCTTCGACCCCGTTATCTTCACCGTACATCTCATAGCCATTTTACTGTGGGCGGCAGGTCTCGTAAATCCCGCTGTTCTGTTCCCGCTCATGTACCTGCTTCTAGTCGTATATTTTGTATGGCGCACCTACTACGCGCTGCAACTTGTACGGAAGCTGCCCCGGCTCGATCACGGCTATCACAAAAACGACAGCTATATCGCCATTCCGACCATTTCACTCTCCATCTGGAATATCGTCAAGCAATCGGAGGACGATACTTTTCACATCGGCAACGTGCGTAACGGGCAGCTTAAGTGGCTGGACAAAACGAAGTGCTCCAGTCATCCTGCCGTCGAAAAATCAAAAAACGATCCTGCTATTCGTTCCTTTCTATACTTCACCAACTTCGCCTGTGCGGACGTGAAGGAGCATAATTGGGGATATGAAGTCCGCTGGGCCGATGTACGATATCGCCACCGCAAGCAGTATCCCTTCGTTGGCGTGCTCATGATGAACAAGCAGTATGAAACCGTTGGGTCTTACGTCGGCTGGCTGAGCGATGACCGGCTAATGAAAAGGCTGCGAATGGATACGTATTGACATTGACGGAGCGGAGCCCCTTCCTGCACAATGGGAAGGGGCTCCTCTTTATTTGATTTCCAATTAAAGAAGCCCAAGGTTTCCCTTGGACTTCTGGTTGATGCATCAGTTGTGTATGAGAAGCGATTAGCGGATACCGCCGGACAGTTGTTGCTCAGCGATTTGAACCAGCTTCTTCGTGATGTATCCACCAAGCGAACCAGCGTCGCGTGTCGATACGTTGCCATAGTAGCCGTCAGCTGGAATTTGTACGCCCAGCTCTTGCGCTGCCTCAAGTTTCATTTGCTGCAGTGCTTGATTTGCTTGTGGGACAATGAGTTGGTTACTTCTGTTTCTGCTGCTCATAGGGATATCTCCTTTCGTCCTCTGCACGTTGTGTGTGTTGCAAGCTTGCAAAGTTATTATGTGCATCAATTCGGAAACTATCCTAATCAGACAAAAAATATTTTAGCCTTAATAAAAGGTTATCAATAAGGAGTTAATCGATATGTCAAAATCACTTTCGTTGTTCTTCGCCACTCTGTCCATTCTGTTCCTTAGCGCGACCGCCATATCCATCAGTCATAGCGGCTGGCTCGTGCTGCTGTTCAGCTTGCTCTCGCTATTCAGCGTAGGAGCCGGATTTATCGTAAAAGCCAGGCTGAGAAGACGTTCCGAACAAGGCGGATCAACCGATAACCGGCGCTGATACTGTCCTGCCTCCGCTCGAAGCGGCATGAGCTATAACAAGGAGTTAGACCCAATCGCAAGGTTGCTAAGAGATGATTGGCATACGATGCAATGGATCTATTGCTTTGGGACGCCTGTGCTGGCTTGCGGGTGCTGATGCTCAATTTCCTCCCCTTATCGGGGCATAAAAAAACAATGGCTCCACTTCGCAGCCATTGCTCCTCTGGTCTGCGCTAATAATACTCGCGCAGCATATGCTGAGGCCGATTCTGCGGAACATAACGATTGCTCCACGTGGCCATATTGTAATTCGATTCATACAGAATGCTCGCCGACCAAGAATTGGTGCTTGGACGAACTGTGAAGTCATACAAAATCTCTCCGTGGGTCCAATCCTGTCTAAGCTTAAGCGCATCGATCGCCATTTTCCTGAAGGCTTGTACCTGTGCGCTTGACAGCCCCTTCTCCGTATCCTCAATCTTGCCGTTCCTCGTCTCGATCGGGTGATGCCGCAAGCCGAACTTCCCTACCGAGTTATTGCGAATGTGGATTAATACCGTACCTGCCGCTGCGTTCGTTAGCTCTCCCTCAAGCTGTCTAAATACAAAGTCTACCTGACGAGCCAAAGATACTGAACTTGTTTCCATTTCCCTAATCCTCCTCTTTAAGTTCGACATAACGATGGTGAATCCGACAAAATTCTTCTAAATTAAACATCGAATTGCTTATAATGGTAGCATCGCCCATACGAATGTTCACCGAAAAAATTATTGGTAATTTCCGAATTTAGGATTGCGCTTTCAGACCTATTAAATTAAGACTAAAGACCCTGAAAACGCGTTCGACAATTATAGACCATTTTCGTCCATGGTGTTATAATATGGGTATTCTATATAAAGGAGCGCTTACATAATGATTCAATGGTACTATTCTCGGTCGGTACGCAGTAAACTGTTGATCACCACTTATTTCAATCTAGTACTATTTGCCATTGTCACGATCCTGATGACAGCGATCCTCGGAGGCAAGATTCTTCCGGTCCTGATCGGGGTTGCCGTACTGGCGATTGCCGCGCTTCCCATTGTATCCTTTATTGAGAAATCCATTACGCAATCATTCGAAGAAATATCCGGAGCGGCATATCGGATATCCAAGGGCGACTTCACCCAGAAGATCGACACCTCAGCAAGCTCCGGATCCGGTGAGCTGGGCCATTCCTTCAACAGCATGGTGGACAAGCTGCGTGACATCCTGACAGAAACATCCAGCATTATCAAGCATGTCGCGGATACAAGCCGCAGCATCTTCGAGAAGAACAATCAAATTCAAACCGCGATGGAGCAAGTAGCCGCATCCGCGAACGAGCTTGCAACCGGCGCCAACGAGATCTCCGAGGATGTGACCGACATGAGCGCGTCTATCACCGAGATCGAAGAGAAAGTTTCAGCATACGCTACATCTACCAAAGAAATGAACGATCGCTCCGAGCAGACGATCCTGCTGGTGGAGAAAGGCCGCAATGCCCTGGAAGTTCAGGCGGAGGGTATGCAGCGCAACGTAGAGGCTACTGCGAAGGTCGGTGAGACAATAGAGGATCTGGCCCGTAAGGCGCAAGGCATCTCGGCAATCACGACGACGATCTCCGACATTGCGGAGCAGACGAATCTGTTATCCTTGAATGCGTCCATCGAAGCGGCGCGTGCAGGGGAGCATGGCAGAGGTTTTGCCGTTGTCGCTCAGGAGGTTCGTAAGCTGGCTGAGGAATCGACTACTTCAACGAAGCAAGTGTTCAATCTCGTGAAGAGCATCGATGAAGGCATCCAGCAAGCCATTAACAATATGAAGGTCAACGAAGAAGTCGTTCATCTTCAGACCGAGCATATCCGCCAGTCGGAGCATGTATTCAAGGAAATCGAAGAAAGCATCGGGTTCATTACGAATCAAATCTACGCGTTCTCCCAAGAAAGCGATGCAATGCTGGAAAGCGCGCAGAAGATATCTGCAGCCATCCAAAACATATCTGCTATCACGCAGCAATCGGCCGCCGGCACGGAGCAAGTATCAGCTTCCATGAATGAGCAGATCTCTTCCGTACAAGCCGTTGTACAGGAAACAGAACGAATGCTTACGATGGCAACACAGCTGCAACGTACCATTCAAGTATTCAAGATGAAATAATAAGGCGTCATCGACTCGGACCGGATACGGTTCGAGTCTTTTTTTGTTAACAACCGAAACCATTATTCTGTGCATGATCCTAATCCTTGCCGGAAAGGTTATATGTACAGCAACACATGAAGCAAACTAAGCCAGAAGAACGGGGAAGCGGGTATGCCAACACTACAAATCCTTTTGCGAGTCATAATCTCAGTAACCCTAGCCACAGGCATCTTGGCGGGAGCTGGACCGTCCGCTTCTGCCTCATCCGTAAGCGAAGCTGCAACATGGCTATTAGAACCGGCTAAGCAACAACTTACCAATAATAAGACGAAACAAAAGCAGTCTGCCGTACGTCAAAATAAAAAGAACACCAATCCAAAACAAAATCGAAAAAAACCCAAAAAAACAACCCGCTCTGGGAAACGAAATATTAAGCAGGGAAATAAACGCAGGGAGGACATGTCCTGGGTTCATATGCAACAAAAATACCCCGGCACCTTCGTCATGAGCGGATCCCGGGATATGCGCAGTGTATCTCTAACATTTGATGACGCACCTGATCCGCGTGTGACGCCTGACATCCTGGATACATTAAGCCGATATCATATTCGCGCTACTTTCTTTATCGTGGGGGACCGGGCAGCCAAGCATCCGGAGCTTGTGAAACGAATCATGAGAGAAGGACATGTGATCGGCAATCATTCGTATAACCACGCTGTATTGTCCAAGCTAGCGCCAGCTCAATTTCAACAGCAAATTTGGAAAACCGATGGTATCATAAAGCGGATTGTCGGGGTTTCACCAAGGCTGGTAAGACCGCCATACGGAGAGATGAAGCCTCACCAGATTGCATGGGGCAAACAAAACGGATTCACGGTTGTGAACTGGGATGTCGATTCCGAGGATTGGAGGAATAATCCGAGCAGCGCACGCGTCCTCGCGAATATTAAGAAGACGCTTCAGCCAGGTTCGATCATCCTCCAGCATGCCGGAGGCGGTGATAAGCAGGATCTATCGGGAACGATTCATGCACTTCCCTTATTGATCGAAATGCTGCAAGGCAAAGGCTACGATATCGTAACCTTGCCGGAGCTGCTCGGAAGAAAAGCATATCGGTAGGCGTTACTTCAGGATATAAGCTTCAATATTCTGAATGCCGAATTTCATGGCTTGTTGTGTGGAACCCGGTACGAAGATGTCGATTCGGTTGCCCTTGATCGAACCGCCCATATCGGTTGCAGTTGCGATAATGCCTACACTTGGCAATCCATCATAGGTGTAGCCAGTGATGTATAATTTCGTACCCAATGGAATCATCTTTGGATCGACCGCAATCGTACCGACTTTCAGCTTGTTGCCGAAGTAATCGACACCGCCCCACTTGCCGTTTTCAGATGCCGCTGCCGTATAAGCAGTAGCAGTAAGAGACATCTGATCGGTATAAGTGTAGTCGTAACCGCCCGGTCCTTGTACATGACCGCCACTCGCAAGCGGAATGGCCGTTGTTGAATCTGCCATCGCTTTCATGGTTTCAGATGATTGTCCTTGTCCTGGTATGGAGAGCTTCATGCCAATTTGCAAATTCATCGGGTCGACGGACGCATTGGCGTTCATCAGGGTTTGAAGAGGGACCTTATACTGTTGAGACAGGGTCCAGAATGTATCCTTGTTTGTTACCGTATGTGTGCCTGCCGATGCGTGTGCTGTACCGGCGGATAATGTAATCGATAATGCAATTGCGGCGCTTGCCAGAAAAGCTTTCTTCAAAACGTAGTACCTCCAACATGATTTTAGTTCGGATTCGGAGCGCCGAACGATTGTCCGAACGCTCCGAAACCCGCGTTATTGTTCATTAGCCGATAAACATTTGAACCCACTTGCCGTTGACATAACCTACGCCGATTTTCGTGAAGCTTTTGTTTACGATATTGGCGCGGTGACCAGGGCTGTTCATCCAATCATTCATAACCTGTGCTGCGGTGCGTTGTCCGGAAGCGATGTTCTCACCGGCGGACATATACTTCACACCGTAGGAGCGCATCATATCGAATGGCGATCCGTAAGTTGGGGATGTATGGCTAAAGTAGTTGTTCACATCCATATCCCGTGCCTTCTCTGTCGCTACTTTATTAAGCAGAGCATCTGTCTGAAGAGCCGGAAGGCCCAGCTTAGCACGCTCTTGATTCACGAGTGCTACAACTTGCGATTGCAAAGTTCCTGTCTCAGGAGCCGGTGTTTGTGTTGGTGCCGGAGTTGGTGTCGGCTTCGCCGTCGGTGTTGGCGTTGGCTTCGTTGTCGGTGTCGGCTTCGCCGTTGGTGTTGGCTTCGTTGTCGGTGTTGGCTTTGTCGTCGTTGTTGGTGTCGGCTTTACCGTCGGCGTCGGCGTTGGCTTCACGGACGGTGTCGGTGCTGGCGCATTACCGCCGAAGGATGGCCACTTGATGACGATGCCGTTAAATTTGATGTTTAGCTTGTCCAAATTAATGCCGTATTTTTGAGCAATTGTATTTAAGGTTTCATAGTTGATGTAGTGCGTTTGGACATTCAAATCGATCGGTGTTGCATTAGCGGCATCTGCTTTCGGAGCTGCCCATCCTGTTCCGATCATCGTTGCCGCTAGAATGCTAGCTACGCCTATGCGTATTGGCTGCATTTTCATTCTCTCATTCCTCCCAAATTGCTAGAATTTATCGAATCGGCCCTCGATGTCACTTATCTTAGCATGGGGGTATAGCCCTTTCATGGCGCAAAAATTACCAATACCGCAGAAATAAGGGGGAACCTCCTGTCATTACTGCATTATTAGAATCTACTCATTAGCTTCTATACACAAAAAACAGCCTCCAAACCTATGACATGCATAGGATTGGAGGCTGTTTTTGCAGCCTGTAACCGGCCTGGAAAATTACCCGTTTACCGAAATGAACTTGCCCGTTTCTTGAGATTCGAAAGCGCACAGAATAACCTTAAGCGACGCTCTGCCTTCTTCGCCGGATACCGCCGGAGTTGTGCCGTTCACGATGCTCTCCAGGAAAGCATCGACTACGCCGCTGGACTCCTGCTTATCATTCGTTGAGATTGCGCCTACTTTATGCTTTTCAACCGTACCGTTGCGCAATTCTACAATAACTTGATCATCCGGATGCGTGCCGATCTTCATAACGCCATTCTCGCACCATAGAATCGTGCTGTTGTCCTCGCCTCTATAGTATGTCCAGCTTGCAACCAATGTGCCGATTGCTCCGCCTTGCATACGAAGAATACAGGAAGCATTGTCATCGACTTGCGTTCCTTCCTTATGAAGCGTGCCTACGAACGCTCCGATTTCCGCCACCTCATCATTCAGCATCCAGCGGATCAGGTCGGACTTATGAACGCCGAGGTCGCCCATTGCGCCCATTAGCGCTTCATCCTTGCGGAAGAACCAGCTGTTCGCGCCGTCCACACTCCAGCCGTCCGGTCCCGGGTGGCCGAAGGAAGTACGGAACGTCAATACTTTGCCAAGTACGCCGGATTCAAGAATTTGCTTTGCTTTCACATGTGGAGGCATAAAGCGCTGGTTGTGGCCTACCATCAATTGTACGCCCTTATCCTTAGCCGCTTGAATCATTGCTTCCGCTTCAGCATCCGTAACCGCCATCGGCTTCTCGACCAGCACATGCGCGCCAGCTTTGGCTGCAGCGATGCTCATAGGCGCATGAAGCGCATTCGGCGTACAGACGCTCACAGCGTCAGGTTTTACTTCCGCCAGCATCGTCTCATAATCGGAATAAGCCTTTGCGCCGTACTTATCTGCAAATTGCTGCGCGCGCTCAATAACCGGATCGACAAAAGCGACCAGCTCTGCATTCGGATTCGCAGCATACTCCGGAATATGACGGTGTTTCGAGATCGATCCGCAACCAATTACAGCAATTCTTACTTTAGACATTTCGAATTCCCCTGCCTTTATTCAAATTTGGATAAATAGTTTTCTTTCAACCACGCCATGCTCGTAGCAACCGATTCGAGCGGCGGATTCGCACATACGTCTTGCTCGACGATGATCCATTCCACAGAGGACTCAGAAGCAGCAGCAATAACGGCGTCCAGCGGCAAATCGCCTCTGCCAAGCTCAACCGTATCGATCTGCTGGCCTTTTTCCCCGCCGCGGAAATCCTTCAAGTGAAGCAGCGGCAATCTGCCTGCGTACTTCTTCACGTAGCTGACCGGATCAATACCCGAATATTGTACCCAGCCAATGTCCATCTCAACTTGCAAATAATCCGGGGAGATTCGCTCATACAAAGCGTCGAATACGACCTGACCATCCAGCTCAACCTCGAATTCGAACTCATGATTATGATATGCGAACGCTATGCCCTCCTCGCGGAAGCGCTTGCCGTATTGCTCGAACTTCACCAGATGGCCGCGCCAAGCTTCCGCATCGCGTGCCTCATGAGGCAGCCATGGACAGATCGCGTATTTCGCCCCGATCGTTTTCAGGTAAGCGATTTCATTCTCCAGATTGCCTTCCAGCAGGTGCAAACCGATATGGCTTCCGATTGCTTTCAATCCAAGCTCTTGCAACAGATCGCGCATACGCTCCGCTTCAATACCGCCGTAGCCTGCGAATTCAACACCTTCATAGCCTAATGCCGCCACCTTGCGCAGGGTGCCTTCGAAATCAACAGCCGTAACGTCCCGCAGGGTATACATCTGTAAGCCAATGCCCATCCGTGTCATAGAAGCCGCACTCCTTTTTCGTTATATTCTGCTTACTTCATGTTGTGTCGTATTTTGCCTTACGAGTCCATTATATCGATCCTCCTTGCCGGAAAACAGTTGTCTTATTAGTTTCTTTTTATGCAATTTTGCCCTGATGCCTCGATGCTTACTAAGTCTGCTGCGGCTGTTCCTTTTTGCGGAATCATGAAAAACCGCTTGCAATCCAATCGCTTTGCAGTATACTAATTACAGCTTAAAACGAGGGATCGGCCCCGGAATCGCGCACAGACTCTGGAAAAGTGACGATTTTGTAACCTTTTGCTCACTGTTTTTTAAGACTTATTTAATATTTATCCGTTAGACTAGAAAAAAATCCTTCGTAGGGTGGAGGTCATACCCATGAAAACCATGCTGATGTTCCAAAATAAAACGATACCTGTATACTTGACAGATACAAACAAACAAGCGCTGGACAAGCTGTCCACCATATTGAACCGTAAGCTGACAACCGGGAAAAATGCCTTGAAGAAATGTATCACTTCTCTTATAAGCGTCGAAATCGTAGGCAGCGAAGCTACGCTACATTCGTACTACGAACGGGACACGCTGACAATATCGTTATATTAAGCGGACGACCAAACAAGAGAGGACATCCTTATTGCGATATGCAATGAGAATGTCCTCTTTTTTGTCATTAGTGAACCTGCAAGACCTTTTGGTTGCGGTTGCCGAACACGAACAGCGCCGTGCCGATCCATCCGCAGATGGAAGCTGCGATAAGGAGCGTACTGAGCGACAGGCTCGATGTCAGCGAAGAGCTCAGCAGCGGCCCCGCCGTTCCCCGTACACCGAACAGCATCAGATGAATGCCGAATACCATAGCCTCGCGGCCCGGCACCAGCCGGAATACAAAAGCCAGAATGCCGATATCCCATATCGCTTCGCCAATACCTTGAATCGCATTGCCTGCAATAACAGCGCTATAGGTTCCCCATACGCCGTACAGCATCGGTACGACGGCATAGGCTCCGATCCCGATCATAAGCGTGTATTGGATAGGGAATCGGTCAATCATCAGCCCCGCAATCCAGAACGTGAGAAGCAAGGCCGTAAAGTAAGCGACACGCGCATATCCGATCTGCACATTGGACAACTCAAGCACGTCGACCTGAGTAATCTGGTAGAGCGGGCTGGCCAGCATATTGCCGAAGCCCGCGAATGTCGTAGCCGCCAGAAATACAGCAAGCGTTCGATTCGATACGACAAGCTCCCATTGCTCCCGCATCGAAAACCTCTGTCGCCTCCGAACCGGTTCTTCATCAGCCTTCATTGCCGGATGGGAGCTGCGCTCAACCTTCTTGGACAGCTTGAGCGTGTTGAAAAACCCAATGGACAACACCCCTGCAATGGACGCTGCTATAAGCGGTCCGGATGGACCGAATGCATCCGACCATCCGCCGACCATATAGGCAAGCGGAATCATGAGAATGCCCATAGCAACCCGGACATAGCCCATCAGCCGTCCGCGAATGTCCGTGGGATACATTCGGGATACTAGCGCGGCATACGCCGGCGATTGAATGCCCATCATCAATTGGAAGAGCAGTGCGGTTACGACATAAACCGAAGGATAAGCGAAAAACGCGGGAAGCAGCAAGAGCAGCCTGCCGATTGCATTTGGAATAATGACGAACGGCTTTGGATTGCGGGCTTTTTCAATCCAATTCGCCCAAATAGGTGAAAAGATTAGACCGACAGCAGGCGCTGCCGTCAGTAATCCAACCTGAAGGTTGCTAGCTCCTTGTTGGATCGCGAATGCGACATAGAATTGATTCATGACAACATTGAATAGACCGAACAGACAGGAGGCCCCAAGGTCAACACGGGCATTGCGCCAAACCCGGGCTGTCATCGGCATGCCGAGCTTTACGACGTGAGAGCTTGCTTTGGACATACGTCCCTTCATGTAATCGATACCTTCTTCATCTTCGATGTTGTGAACGGACGGAGGACCCTTCGCACAGGGCAAAGGATCCTCACTCATCACGTCATTTGATTGGATATTACTACAGCAATTCGAAAATGTACAGTGAAAGTTAATTACAGGCTCGACTGTTCCAGTCCTGCCAAAAATCGTCCCAGCGCGAAGCGGAAGCTCTCGTTCACTTCAACAGGCATGCCAAATCCCCCCTCCGCTTCAATAGAGGCGAAGCCATGGAGCAGGCTTCGTAATCCCCGCACGGCATGAATGCCTTCCTGCTGCGACAGCTCATACGGCTTTAATGCCGTCAACAGCCGCTCCACAAGCTCACTGCCAAGCTTCACATGCTCCTGATGCTCATGGGAAGGAGAACGAAGCGTTAACGAATAGAGGCCGGGGTGATTTCTGGCAAATGATAAGTAAGCATTCGCAATATCCATCACCGCCTCCTTTCCTTGCCGCTGTCCCGAAGCTTCCCGAAGAGCTTCATTCAATTGCCCTAAACCATGAAGAACCAGATGGGAGCGAAGCGCTGGCAAACCATTGACATGATTGTATAGCGAAGGAGACCTGACTCCAAGCTTCTGCGCAACGGAGGCCAGCGTTACTGCTTCTACACCGTCCGTATCAGCCAGCTGCGCCGCCGTCAGCACGATTTGCGTCAAATCCAATCCAGCTCTAGGTGACATGCTTTATTACTCCTTTCTTAAAGAGGCGTTGCTCGCATTCGGCAATCGCCTTCCTCATGGCTTGCTCAGGCTTAGCGATCATATTGCCATGTCCCACTGCCAACCAGGCAGGGTGCGTATCGGCGAGCTTGCGTGCGCTCTCAAGGCTGGCTAGCGGACTCCAGGTCGCAAGCGCCGGGAACGGGAAGCTTAGCTTCATATGTCCGGCTACCGCCAGTCCGCCCCGTGCCGCGAAGGCATCGCCTGCGATCAGCACCCCCGTCCGCTCATCATAGAAGGACATGGAGCCTGGCGTATGACCGGGAGTCGACAATGCAAGAAGCGAGCCGATGCGATCGCCGTCCTGAAGCCGTACATCCGGCAATGTCTCAATTTTCTTAGGAACATCTCCCCGGATCGGCAGCTGTTCTTCCCCGTCTAATAGAGTTGAGTCGCCGCGAAGGAGTCTCGCGTCTCTGTCCGAAATATAGACTCTCACATCAGGCAGCTGTTTCTTCAAGGCATCCAGCGAGCCAACATGATCGCCATGCGCATGGGTCAAGACAATCCGGGTAATTGGCTTGCCCATTTCTTCAGCCGCCTTCCGAATAGCAGGCGCATTGGCAGGGAGTGCGGCATCGACTAGCGTTAAGCTGTCTTCCTCCTCCACAAGATAACAATTGACCGGAAACAAATTAGGCAAATAAGTGAGTTGAACAACCGTTTGTTGACGAATTTTTCTCATTAGGTTCACGTCCTTTTCCCTAAAACTAATGTCGTTAGTTTTAATATAAACTAATTCCATTAGTTTTTCAAGCCCAATAATCATATGAATAGAAAAAAGATCAGGATGCCCTCCCGATCTTTGATCCTTCCCTATTTGGCAGTCCGTCTACCATAATAAGACGCGTACCGTTTCATTTTCTGATAGGCCACAGGGTCAATATTTTTCAGCGGATGGAACTGAGGATGATTGGAATTCACTTCAAGCACCCATAGACTGCCTGACGAATCGCGGGCAAAATCAATGCCCATCTCGTTCATTCCCGTTCTCCTGCCGCTGAGCGATCTTGCAATCCGCAAAGATGCGGACGACAGCGTCCGCTCTCTGCGGCTTGCCTCATCCCCCGACAGGCCTTGCTTCCGGTGCAGCTTGCCCAGCGTATAAATCGTGCCGCCTTGATAGTAGTTCGTAACGATTTTTTTGGCGGCCCCCACCTTCACCATATACCCTGTGCAGACCCAATTGCCTCCCGGTCTCCGCTGAACCATGGCTCTTATATCATAGGGACGACCGTTCACGCGATCCAGCTTGATGCCTTGCTGAATAATAAGCTTCCCTTTCATACCGGATAACTTCTGGTACAATCCTGAGAAGCTGTCATAACGTGTGCTCCATTGCCGCTTGCCATCCACCGCTTTCAATTCATATCCTTTTCCTTTTCGCTTCACTTTGCACACGCCGATACCTAATGATCCAATATCCGGCTTTACATATATGGATGAATAGGCATCTGTCATCATTTGCAAGTTGGAACGACTGAAGGACACCGTCCTAGGCACGTATTGGCGCAGTTCAGCATCCTTCAGCAAGTAATTGCAGACGCGCAGCTTCCCTCTAATATTACGGCTTGCGTAGTTTTTGGCCAATCGATTCACCTCTATACAATCTATGAAGGAAATCTATGACACTCGTGTACGCATGACCAGGGACAACCGCATATTTTCGAGAGATTGCTAGCGCCTGCAGAAATGATTCGATTATTTTCCTAACAAAATTTTCGCATAAGGCGAATCGATCGGCAACATAATGACTGGATTATCCTTCAATGTCACGACATAGCTTTCCAATGTTCGGTACAGATTGTAGAATTCAGCGTCCTTGCCGTAAGCACTATTATAGATTTGAGCCGCTTCCTGCTCGCCTTCGGCAATGATCTTCTTCGCGTCAGCTTCCGCTTGGGCCATCAGCTCCATAGCGGTCCGATCTGCTTTGGACGTAATTTTCCGGGATTCCTCGTCGCCCTCGGACAGATAACGTGCTGCAATGGACTGGCGGTCGGAGATCATACGGTTGTACACGCTCTGCTTATTGCTATCCGGCAGGTCAGTACGTTTGATACGAACGTCCACGATCTCGATACCGTAATCATCCCGCTCCAATGCATGCGAAACATCGTTCGTAATCTCGTCATTAATATTGCCCCTAGCCGAGTTCTCACTAATGATCACATCATAATCGACTTCAGACAGCTTTCTTCTGACGGAGTTGTAAACCGCCTCGTCGATCCGCTGCGAGCCCCCGCTTACCGAAAAGAGCTTGCGGTAGAACTTCTCTGGATTGGAAATGCGCCAAATCGTATAGTTATCCACTAAGATCGGCTTCTTGTCTTTCGTCATAATCTGACCCGGATTGCTCTCCAGCGTCATTTGATACTTCGGCAATGTCGTCGTGCTTTCGATAAACGGAATTTTGACATTAAGCCCAGGCTCCATAACCGTTCTCTTCGCCTCTCCGAAGCGAAGCACCACCTTGTACTCGCCTTCCTTCACGACAAAGAGAGAACCTGCGACGAGCATAAGCACGACGACGGCACCGATGATTCCTATCCAATACTTTGGCTTCATTGTCCGTCACCTCCTTGCGATTGCTGATTGCTGCCAGTGTTGTTATTGTTGCTGTTTGTGGAGGAAGCTCCGCTTCCTTTCAGAAGCTCGTTAAGCGGCAAATAATTGACAGTGTCGCTGCCGGAATTCGTAATAAAGATTTGAGCATTCGGCAGGATTTTCTCCAATGTCTCCAAAATAAGCCTGCTCTCGGTTACACCAGGGTTCTTCGCATACTCAGCATAGATTGCATTGAACTTCGCCACATCGCCCTGCGCATTCAGGACACGGGATTTCTTCTCTGCTTCCGCCTTCTCGATCAGCGCTTGCGCTTCGCCGCGCGCTTTCGGGATGCGGTCATTTTCATACTTGGCTGCATTATTAATCTTCGTATTTTTTTCTTCACGGGCATTCGTAACGGCACGGAACGCGTCCTCTACTTCTCCGCCCGGCGGTTCGATATCCTGGAATTTCAAGTCGATAATTTGAATGCCTGTCTCATATTTGTTCTGCAGCTCGATCAAACGCTCGCGGACTTGGTCCTGGATGGCTGTCTTGCCGTCCGTAATCGCGTAATCCAGCTTCTGCGATCCAATGACAGAACGGATCGACGCGCTGGTCGCGTTCCGCAGGAACTGCTCCGGGTTACTGATATTATGCAAATAATTGCGGATATTGCTAATTTTCCATGTCACGACCGCATCAGCCGATACGATGTTTTCGTCCCCCGTAATCATCATGGACTCTTCATCCACCGGCGTTACGGAGTTACCGTTTTCGCGGTAGCCAATCGTAATATGCTGAGTCAGCTCGGCAGGAACAATTCTAACCTCTTGAATGGGCGAAGGCCATTTGAAATGCAGGCCGGAAGACGTCTCGCGATCGTACTTGCCGAATGTCAGAATCGCCGCACGCTCCTGCTCCTGTACCGTGTAGAAGGATGTCGAGCCCAGATAGAACAGCACGACGGCTGCTACGATGCCGATCACCATCTTCTTGACGGTTCCCGGCTTAAGCTCAGGCGGCTTACGATTTGGATTCGGAGCCGGCTGGGCATTCGGGTCCTGGTTCATAAAGTTCAAAACACTCTCTCCTTTCGATATGTGTTGCTCATACAAAGGTATACGTTTATTTCCGCCTTTGGTCACACTTTTTTAAGGTTGTTTTAAGGTCTATGATCGAATGGAGGCAGCATAATGCAGAATGATCCCGATTTTTGTCACATGGCCCGTCAGCGAAAACAGCTTCCCTCCAAGGCTAGCAGTCTTGGAGAGAAGCTGTTCATACTGCCGTTCTTACTTCTTGCTTTCCTTCAGCATTTCGCCGATCGCTCCAATGCTGCCAAGCGTCTCCACGGCACGCGTCGGGATGAACACTTTGTTGGCCGCCCCGTTAGCAATATCAGAGAGCGCCTCCAGGGAGCGGTACGTAAGCACCTGCTCATCCAATCCAGCAGCGCGAAGCAGCTCGATCCGATTTTTCTCCGCCTCGGCGATAGATTGAATCGCCTTCGCTTCGCCGAGCGCCTCCAGCTCCTGGGCTTGTCGTTGCCCTTCGGCTTGACGGATACGGGCTTCCTTCTCGCCTTCCGCCTTTAGAATTTTACTCTGCTTGTCGCCTTCCGCACGAAGAATCATATCCTGCTTCGCAGCTTCCGCTTCCAGAACCAAGGCGCGCTTGCTGCGCTCCGCCTTCATCTGCTTATCCATTGCATCCTGGATATCACTTGGCGGCTGAATATCAATAACCTCAACGCGTTCAATCCGGACGCCCCACTTCTCGGTTGCTTCGTCGAGCGCGATCCGAATATCCGAAGAAATTTTCTCCCGGCCTGACAGCGTCTCGTCCAGCTCCATCTTGCCGATGATCTGTCTCATCGTGGCGGTACTAATGTTCCGCACACCGTATACATAATCAGAAATGCCATATGTAGCTTGTTCAGGTCCCGTCACCTGATAGAAGATAATTGTATCGATTTTGACCTGGACGTTATCCTTCGTAATAACCGTTTGCGGCGGTACGTTCGCTTGCTGAATCCGCAAATCATGATAGGTACGAACATGGTCGATAATAGGAATCAGAATATTGATGCCCGGCGTCAGCAGCTTGCTGAATTTGCCCAATCGTTCAACGACTCCGACTCTCTGCTGCGGAATAATCTTCACCGACATTGCGATGAAAACGACTGCGATCACAACAATAACAATGGTTACCGTCCATCCCATAGCTTTAGCCTCCCCATTTGTTTACTTGCAAAAAGGCGCTTCCACGGCTGATTACGATAATCGCCTCGCCTTTTTTAATAGATTCGCTAGACTTGGCGCTCCATGTCTCGCTGCCGATCTTCACAATGCCCGGCGTATCCGGATCGATAGCTTCCAGCACGGTCCCTTGCATCCCGACCAATTCATCAACGGCATCCCGAAAGCCCCTCCCGACTTGGAATCGGCGGGTGAGCGGCTTAGTGAATATGGTAAGCAGCAATGCGACGACGCATCCGACGACGACTTCAAGCAGCCATGCATCCGGATAAATCACATCGACAATGGCAGCTGCCAAAGCTCCGATGCCCAGCCATAAGAGATAAAAGGTCAGCGTAAGCATTTCAACTACAATAAGCACTCCCGCTACGATGAGCCAAATTAACCATAAGTCCATCTTATCCCTCCCCTTCAAATAAGTGTATTCGGCATGATAGAGGCTAAGACCTGCTGAATTGCCCGGGAAATGTCGAAAAAAATAGAAATAAAAAAACTCTCCAGAGGAGAGTGTCAGCCATTCTTCTGTGCGTATAGGAACTCGGTTACCGCCTCGCTCTTGAACAGGAGGAAGCTGCTTATGCCGCTATAGGCTATCACAAATAATGAATAGATGATAAAACCGATTAATCCCTCACTCACGCTCAACACTAGCAGCTGTATGCTTAAGAATACGGCCAGCGCCGCGCCGACAGCGAACAAATAACGCACCCATGTTACTCCGGCGATCAAGCAGATAGCTAGCACAATCTGAATGATGAGCGATAGGATATTAGAATTCAAGACAAATGAGAAAACCGCCATCACAATATTCAATATCGCGATCGTGTAGACAATCATCTTGCCTCTCTTGAATTGCTTCGCCTGTCGCTCGACGAACCGGCCGTATTCCTGCTCTCGTTCCGTCTTCGTTCCTTGCTCGAATTTCCCGAAGTTCGGATTAATGTCCCTCTGCGGCAGCGGCAGCTTCTCGGACATATCCTTCAGCTTGCTTGCTATGCTGGCCACATCCCGCAGTTCGCCCGGAGCAATACCGTTCAGCGCATCCACAATTGCCGCTTTGGCTTTTGCATCATTGGCCAGCTTTAACTTATAAGCAGCTAGCACCTCTTGAATACGCTCCGGCCGCTGCTGCATATCCTTGATTTCATCGATGGTAAAAAACAACTTCCGAAGTCCGGCGATCGTGTGCAGTTGCTCTACATCCTTCGCCGAATACTCGCGGTACTCCCGCCCGTTGCGGACCGAAACTTCCGGTGCCACGAGCCCCTCTTCCACATAATAGCGGATCGTCCGTTCCGTAAGGCCCGTTTGCTTGCATACTTCTTTCATCTTCATGGCGTTTCCACCCCTTTCACGAGCCAATGTACACTCTTACGTAACGGAAGTGTCAAGAAAAACATAGAAAAAAGGGCTTTAAACAGCCCAATTCATCATTTTGATGCCAAATTCCAAAATCATCCTACCATATAAATGAAGTTTTGGCGATCATATTCTATTCATAAGACAATGAGCTCTATGCACCGCGAGTAAGTGCTGGTGCGCCAATGCGGACACTGGCTCTATTTTTCAAGCCAAATCAATCCTTTCTGGTCCGAGCAAGAATGGAGAGGATGCTCCAAGAGCATCTGAGACTGGTGGCAGAAGAAGCAGCTACCCGTCTTGCTGGCGATTATGAGCAAAATATGGCACGGTACGATCAGATGCAGTCTCAAGCATTGGAGATGGCCGATATGATGACACTCGGCATTATCCGGCAATTCCTTTCAGCCTTTCATTAAAGAAAAGATGTTAAAAAGCCGTGGGGCACTGTCCCACGGCTTAAAAAATATGTTCTAGTTTCATAAAATATCCATATTTATGAAATATAGACGCCTGAAGTGGCATTCCCTCCCAGGAAAGGAGTGATGCCGAATGACGTATACAACTGTGGAAGTCATCATGCTTGGTACTTTTCTTCTTGCATTGCTCAGCTACTTGAAACGAAAATAACTCGCCATTGGTTGACGGCCTGACGAGTCATTTTCTTCCACAACATTCGGAGGACATGCCGCCTCATAATGTCTTGAACAGAGAGCGATGACCTCGCTCTCTAATTTCTATTCTAAGCAGCGGTTTATCATTTTAGAAGTGAAAATTTTTAAATCAAATCCGACTTTTGCAAAAGCTTATAAATAAGCACAGCTGCTTCCGCTCTTGTTGTGTAAGCCTGAGGATCCAGCAAGGAATCAGATTTCCCAGAAATGAGGCCGGCGTCGATAGTGAGTGCAAAACTAGATTTTGCCCAATCCGATATCAGGTTGGCATCCATAAAAGAATGTAATGCATTCTCAATATCCCCAGTTCCCATCTCCTGTTGCAAGCCGGTTAGCTCCATCGCTCTTGCCAGCATTGCAACGGCCTGTTCCCTCGTTACCTTGTCAGTCGGACGGAAGGTACCGTCTGCAAAACCTTCTATTATGCCATAATTATATGCTGCTTGAACTGCCGAGTTATACCAATCGTTTTCACTTACATCGGTAAAGCGCGACATTCCGCTTTCCATTCTGATACCCAGACCCCGCATAAGGATTGCAGCAAATTCCGCACGTGTAATATCCTGATCCGGCAAAAACATTCCCTTCCCATTTCCATTAATGATCATACGAGATCCTACATCATGCACCGTTTGCTGAGCCCAATGTTGTGACAGGTCTTGGAATTGAACCGTCTTTTTGACAACTGCATAAGTGCTGTTTGTCATACTGTTAATAACGGCATAATAGCTGCCATTCTGGAACACAACCTTAGTCGGCACATGACGCACTGTTCCGTCAGGTTCAATGACGACACCTGTTATTATTTGGTTCGGGTCTATGTCATCAGGCAAAACGATCGTTCTTTCCACATAAGCATTGAATTTAGAAACCTCAACACTTTTATCTTGGTAAGTAACTGTTACCTTAAACTCGAGCGGCTTGACAACCAATGAGAATTGCTCCAGCTCGGCAGCAGTACTTACGATTTGAACAATATCATCCTCAGGTGATGAAAGCTCGATATGAATCTTCATATCCTTAATCTCAACATTTTCTCCAAAATACTGTGTGATGACATTACTATTCATTTGCTGCACAGGCAGAGTGTAGGTAGCTTTTTCTGTCTGTATGACGATCACAGTGCCCAGTTGGTCCATGTAGCTGACCATTTCTCCATTAAATTCAACTGCGGCAATATCAGATGGCATCATCATCGGAATTGTAATTGTTGCGCCAATATCTTTTGCGGCAAGTACAGCTTCTAATTGCTCACGGTCAATTGTAATTAACATTTTGGTTTGATTGTTTATTGTAGTTGCCGTTGCAATTCCGATGCTTTCCGCAAGGCCATTCACAAGAAGCTCAATTTTTAAGTCCTCGAGCTCCAAATCTGGCGCAGCAGGCGTGCCGATACCTCCGCTATTGCCGCCTGTTTGCTTCGGGATCCATTTCGCATACAAGGTGATATCGACCGTCACTGGCAAGCTGAAGTCATAGTTTTTGGTCAGTTCCTTGTCTGTGTACCAGCCTGCAAATGTATAACCTGCTTTGGTCGGTGGTGCTGGCTCGGCTGCCATCTTGCCATCCTCCACACGCTCGCTTGCAACAGCACTGCCGCCATTGCTTTCAAAGGTAATTGTGTAGCTGTTCGGTATTGATGGTGTTGTTTCTGTCCATTTGGCATACAAGGTGATGTCGAACGTCACTGGTAAGCTGAAATCATAGAATTCAGTTAGTTCCTTATCAGTATACCAACCGGCAAATGTATAACCCGCTTTGGTCGGTGATGCAGGCTCGGCTGCCATCTTGCCATCATCCACACGCTCGCTTGCAACAGCACTGCCGTCATTGCTTTGATAGGTAATCGTGAAGCTGTTTGGTGTTGACGGTGTTGGTTCTGTCCATTTGGCATACAAGGTGATGTCGCCCGTCACTGGCAAGCTGAAGTTATAGCTTTCAGTTAGTTCCTTGTCAGTAAACCAACCGGCAAATGTATAACCCGCTTTAGTCGGTAATGCAGGCTCGGCTGCCATCTTGCCATCCTCCACACGCTCGCTCGCAACAGCACTGCCGCCATTGCTTTCATAGGTAATCGTGTAGCTGTTCGGTATTGATGGTGTTGTTTCTGTCCATTTGGCATACAACGTGATGTCACCCGTCACCAGCAAGCTGAAGTCATAGCCTACAGTTAGTTCCTTGTCAGTAAACCAACCGTCAAATGTATAACCCGCTTTGGTCGGTGATGCAGGCTCGGCTGCCATCTTGCCATCCTCCACACGCTCGCTTGCAACAGCACTACCACCATTGCTTTCATAAGTTACCGTGTAGCTGTCCGGTGTTGACGGTGTTGGTTCTGCCCATTTGGCATACAAGGTAATATCGCCCGTCACCGGCAAACTGGAGTTATAGCTTTCAGTTAGTTCCTTGTCAGTAAACCAACCTGCAAATGTATAACCCGCTTTGGTCGGTGGTGCAGGCTCGGCTGCCATCTTGCCATCCTCCACACGCTCGCTCGCAACAGCACTGCCGCCATTGCTTTCATAGGTAATCGTGTAGCTGATCGGTGTTGACGGTGTTGGTTCTGTCCATTTGGCATGCAAGGTCAGATCATCGGTTACCGGCAAGCTGAAGTCATAGCTTTCAGTCAGTTCCTTGTCAGTAAACCAACCGGCAAATGTATAACCCGCTTTGGTCGGCTCATCTGGTACAGCCGCAGCGTCGCCATACTTCAAGCTTTCACTGACAACCGTGCTGCCGCCATTGCTCTGATAGGCTACCGTGTAATTATTGATCAACCATGCGGCGTACAAGGTGATGTCACCCGTCACCGGCAAGCTGAAGTCATAGCTTTCAGTCAGTTCCTTGTCAGTAAACCAACCGGCAAATGTATAACCCGCTTTGGTCGGTGATGCAGGCTCCGCTGCTGACTTGCCATCATCCACACGCTCGCTCGCAACAGCACTGCCGCCATTGCTCTCATAGGCTACCGTGTAACTATTGACCAACCATGCGGCGTACAAGGTGATGTCGCCCGTCACCGGCAAGCTGAAGTCATAGCCTTCGGTCAGTTCCTTGTCAGTAAACCAACCGGCAAATGTATAACCCGCTTTGGTCGGCTGATCAGGTACAGCCGCAACGTCGCCATACTTCACGCTTTCGCTGACAACCGTGCTGCCGCCATTACTGTCATAACTCACTGTTAAGCTGTTGATTGTCCACTTCGCGTGCAAAGTATGATCTCGTGCTTCAGTAACAATGGTCAAGTCTGTAATGACTGGCCCCGTTGCCCCCGCATCAGCATACCAGCCTCCAAACGAGTATCCGAGTTTCGATGGTATTGGCAACCGTTCTTCCATGCTGCCATCGGCACCTTTGCCGTATTCGGAGCCATATCGTTTTATTTGAGTCGCCAATTCCACCGTTCCGGCGTCAAACGTAATCGTGTACAAATTGATGCTCCAGCTGGCGAATAGGGACAGATCACCGGTCACTGGCAAGTTGAAGTCATAGCTTTCAGTCAGTTCCTTGTCAGTATACCAGCCTTCAAATGTATAGCCTTTTTTTGTCGGCTGGTCCGGTATGGCTATTGAATCGCCATATTTCACAGTTTCGCTTGCAATTGCACTGCCGCCAGTGCTGTCATAGACCACCGTGTAGCTAATCATTGTCCATTTGGCGTACAAGGTCAGGTCACCGGTCACTGGCAAGCTGAAGTGATATTCATCAGTCAATGCTATGTCGGTATACCAACCGCTAAACGTAAAGCCCGTTTTGGTCGGAGGAGCAGGCACAGCTACCATCTTGCCATGTTCTGCGTACTCGCCCTCCATGACACTTCCTCCAGTGCTGTCAAAGCTCACAGGATAGCTTTTTATTGTCCATTTGGCGTACAAAGTCATATTGCCGATCACTGGCGTGTTAAAGCTATAGCTTTCAGTTAGTTCCTTGTCGGTATGCCACCCGGCAAATGTATAACCTTCTTTGATAGGGACGGCAGGCATTGCCGCAAGCCCGCCATATTCCACGCTTTCGCTTGCAACCATGCTGCCGCCATCACTGTCATAACTTATTGTATAGCTATTGATCGTCCACTTGGCATACAAGGTATGATCCCTGGTTTCATCAACGTAAGTATTATTGTAGATAACAGAACCTGTAGCATCGGCATTGGCATACCAGCCGTTAAACGTATGCCCAGGTTTCGTTGGCGTTGGCATCAACTCTTCTGAGTAGCCATTGGCCGCTCTGCCATACGTGGATCGATATCGTTTCGTTTGAGCAGCCGGATTAACCGTACCGCCTAAAGCATCAAAAGAAACGACGTACTCGTTATAATCAAAATAAGGTAATAACATATGATTCTGGTCTATGCTTACAGTAGTCTCGTCTGTTATTACAGTTTCTAATGAGCCACTTACAAACCACCATTTAAACGTTCGTCCTGGCGGATTCGTTAGTACAGGCAATGGTTCATCCGTATCTCCATCAGCCCCTTTTCCATACAGCGAGCCGTACTGTTTCGTTTGAGATATTGGAGAAGCTCCTCCTCCCGTATTAACAAACGTAATCTCATACTTATTGGCCTTCCATTTCGCATACAGAGTTACCTCTTCTGTAACAACCGAGCTGAAATCATAGCTTTCAGTCAGTACCTTGTCGGCATACCACCCTTCAAACGTATACCCCTTCTTTGCAGGAGGGACAGGACTTGTCGCTGAGGCGCCATGTTCCACCTTGCCCAACGCAACATCGCTTCCGCCATTACTCTCATATGTCACGATAAAATAAGGATTGCCTACTGTCACATCAACCGTTGTCGTTATGTCATTCGTATTCTTCATATTCTCAGGTAAGTTCACCAAGCTGCCGTTAAAACGATACGTACCCGGTACCCCCGCCTGAAATGGATTGTTTTCATCCGCATCGATCCATTCTACTGGAATATCCACTGTCATGTCTCGCGGTTGCAAAGAAGCCCGTACCGTCACCGGAAGACCAATCTCATCCTCCGATGCGCGATTATCTACTGGATAAGAAGCGGGATCGGCAACTCCACTAATCGTATAATGGGGTAAAACTTCTATCTCCACATCGAAAGTCTCGTCATAAATCTTTACGGAAATTACCGCTTCTCCTGCCGCTTTAGGAGTTACTTCCCCTGCTTCGCTCACATCGATAATTTGTTCCCCTTCAATTACGACAAATTCGGCGTCGCGAGTTACATCATATTCTTGATGCTGATGTTCAGCGATAACATGAACAGGTGTGATTCCATCACCAACAACAAGCTCATTGGAATCCATGCGAATAGTCGTTTTCTTATAGGGGTCCTGCCATCGCAGAAACGGATCATATCCATCATACTGATACCAGACGTTCGCAAAATCCCAATCTGAATATGTAATGCGCTGTTTCATTTCTCCGTCAGTAGCTGCAATGCCAATTCCATTGTTCGGAGGGGAAGCGGTGTATTTACTTTTATTCCAGTAGGAGCCAACAGTAACTTCCTCGTTCCACGTATACCCAATTAATCCACCCACATAACGTTTGCCCGATGCAGTGCCAACCGCGTATGAATCTTTAATCTCCCCTAAATATTGACTTCCTGTTAGACCGCCGACATATTCTTCACCCTTAACAATCACATCGGCGTATGAATAACTAACCTTGCCTGAGCTATCCCCAATCAAACCTCCTCCATCATTAGACAACACGGTTACTTTACCTTTGGCATACGATTCGGTAATCTCCCCAAGACTTTGTCCCGCTATACCACCGCCCGTAAAACTCGCATTAATTTCACCATTAAAGGAAGATCGACGAATGACTCCTCTATTAAATCCTGCCACGCCGCCGGTAACTCCGTAACCTTTCACTTTTCCCTTAACGTGTGAATCAACAATTAATCCGTTATTTAATCCAGCAATACCGCCAATCTGACGATATGAAAGATCTGAACGGTTCAGCCCGATGGCTACTTCCTCAAGCTTTACATTCTTAACGACTCCATAATTGTCAGCAAATAGCCCTTGATTCACCATATTGCGATTAATCGTCAAACCATTAATTACATACCCTTGCCCATCAAAGGTCCCGCCGAACATATTTTCCTTCCCGACAATCGGCACCCAGCCTTCACCTGAGCCAAAGCCCGATAAATCAATATTATTTATCAACTTAAAATGTACATCAAAGGTATTCACATTCCTGATGGCGTTCAGTTGCTCCGCCGTTGCAATCTGATAGGGGTTCTCGGCAGAACCATCCCCGCCTGCAAATAGAGTCGAGGTACTTTGGATTGCCGGCTGCCCGCTTATGGAAGCTTGGGCCATCTCTCCTCCCCAAAAAGGCATTCCTGTCCAGATGAGCAGCAACGCCAGCCCAACCTGCCATACTATTTTGCCTACTCGCTTTTGTTTACCCATTTCTCTAGTCTCCTTGGATAGGCTTTTTGTGCGCAATTATGCCGCATCTATCTATCGGGAATAGTCTATCACGACTAGATTTGGGGCAACCAGTAGACAAATATATGTCCACCTTGCTGCCTATATGTACATTGCATTTATCCTTATACGCAACCATGGACCCAAAAAAGAAGAAGCCTCTATATCGGAGACTCCTTAAAACGAACTAGGATAAAATAAGTGTGACAGTCGTCCCTTTCCCAAGCTGGCTCGTCACTTTTACCTTACCTCGATGCGCATTCACTATTTTTTTGACATGAAACATGCCAAGTCCAAAATTTTGTCCTGATTTGTGCTTCGTGGAATAAAACGGTTCGAATATTTTGTCAAGCTGTTCCTTATTCATCCCTCTGCCTGTATCTGTGAATTGGATACTCACATGCCGATTGATCTTTTCTGCAGCAACGGTAATTTGCCCCCGTCCCTCCATCGCCTCGACCGCATTGCTAATAATGTTCGAAAAACATTCCGCCATAAGCGTGCGATCAATCTGTACAATTGCAGAGCCATATCGCTTCTCAAACGTAATGGACGTTTGATGAAACTGGTCGATCGCTTCATCCAACACAAGTGATAGGTCGCTCGATTCAAGATCTAAGGTAATACGGCTCTGCGTTAAATAAGATAGCTTGGATACCATCCCCATGAGATGGTCATTGGATTTGAGCAAACTGGTCAATTGATTGTTGATAATCTCATATTGATTGGACTCCAGGCTTCGTTGAATGTTAAGAGCGTGCAGCTTATTTTTGGTAATCGCATTTTTGAATGCGTGCTGCATCAAGCTCGTACCCACTTGCATTTTATTAAGCACGGTTACGGACTCGAAGTGAGTGTATACCTTATGTACATAGAAGATCAAACCTAACAACAAACTGATCAGACCTAATATTGGAATAAAAATGAGTATTTCTACAGGAGATTGAAAGTATATGCCTTCCAGTTGCAGGAGCAACAATAAGAATACAGGGATCAAAAAAATTATGCCGAAGCCTACATATTGCAGTTGCTTCCTTCTCACCTTTTCCACCTTCAAAAAACCTTTTGCAAATAGCATGATGGAGATTAACAAATAGGGGACTCCCCAGCTTAATATGTAAGAGTAATTCATTCGTGGAGTCGGAAAGATATCGCTGAATAAAAACGACAGCAAGGCTGGAACAAGTAATAGGCCAATCACAATCGACTCGGAATAACCCGCATAGTGCATAAAAAAAACAAGAATCAAATAATAAGGAAAGGTATGAATGATAATATTCAAGAAAGCCGTCACAACATACAACGAAATTTGCCAAATAGCGCTTGCATCAGCGGATTGCATGTACGGGAGCACAAGCTTTTCCAAGAGGACTTGAAGTCCGCTTAAGCCCCCTGTAAAGATGATTAGCGCACCCCATACGAGCAAGCGACTTTCTCTCTGAGTAATCAGCAAATAAATACTGATCGGCGTCATGACAACAAATACAATCAAGAAAAAAACGATAATCATTGCGCCGCTCCTTTCAATCCAGCAGTCCCCACTTCTGGCATTTCTCAGCCAACTCTCTAGTAGAGCGACTCCACATAAACTTCGCCAGAACACGGCTGACATGCTTTTTCACCGCTGACAGGCTAACGCTGTTCATATCCGCAATTTCCTGCTGCGTCTTCCCCTCCAGAATAAGCTTTAGAAGCAGGGCATCATACGGATTTAACAGTTTCTTCTTCTTATCGTAGACGAGCTTCTTTAACCTCGGGCCATACTTGGTCTCCTGATCCTTCATTGCATTTGCAATAACCCCGGGAATCTGTTCAAATTCACTCTTATAGACAAAGTCATACGCACCGTTTAGAAAAGCCTCATTAAACACTTCATCATCATTGTCAAGAGAGCTCACCATAATGATTTTAATTTTGGGATAGAGATGCGAGATATCCAGCGCGGCATCCAGACCTGACGCTTCAGCATCCCCTAATATAATGTCCATAAGAATGACATCAACCGACATTTCTTCTAAGGCTGACATACAGGCTTCTTTTGTAGCTACGCAAGAAACGATCTCAAAATCGGATTCGTTGGAGAAATACAGCTGCAAGCCATTGCTCCATTCCAAATCGTCCTCGACAAGCATCACTTTCGCACGAACCAATTCGTCCACTCTCCTCACATCTATCAAAAGCCATCATCCTATACGCTCAAGGAATAAATAAAGTAGACAATTTTATGTATACCATTATACACCGAAGCGAATGCAGGAGGATGTACCTATTGGAAGCGTTGTTGACGAGAAGGGAAGCGTTCAATAGATACGGCAAATACACCCTTCAAAATGACCATGAGATTGCACTCATAACCATTCGAAAAGGTGCAGCATAGTTACAAAACAACGAAAAAGTAGTTCTAGTTTCATAAAATATCCATATTCATGAAGTATAGACGCCTGAAGTGGCATTCCCTCCCAGGAAAGGAGTGATGCCGAATGACGTATACAACTGTGGAAGTCATCATGCTTGGTACTTTTCTTCTTGCATTGCTCGGTTACTTGAAACGAAAATAACTCGCCATTGGTTGACGGCCTGACGAGTCATTTTCTTCCACAACATTCGGAGGACATGCCGCCTCATAATGTCTTGAACAGAGAGCGATGACCGTCGCTCTCTAATTTCTATTCTAAGCACCAAATGACCATTTTAGAATCATAAATTTTATCTTCCTGTACGATTTCGCTAACTGCAAGTTTGCCTTCCATCGATCAAGCCCCGTAATATTCCCTCTCCAGGATGGAGTAAAAATATTGATCCGTCCATCGCTTGCACCAATACAACTCTTCCTTGAACACAGCTTCTCTGGTCATGCCAATACGCTCCATCAGGTCTGCAGAACGCGAGTTTTTTGCATTGCACATGCCTACGACCTTATGAGCTTGCAGCACTTCAAATGCAAATTTTAATAAAAACTCAGCAGCCTCTGTACCATAGCCATGCCCGCTATGAGGGGGAAGAATCGCAAATCCAATTTCCCAGCTCTTCCTATACTCGTTGTAGCTCCATATCTGAGCCAAGCCAATTGGCGTTCGAATGCCTTCAGCCTCCAGATAGACGATGAAATCATAATGATGCTCAGTATTGCTATTGATCTTATTGAGATAAGCCTGACGCACAGCCTCACGATCTGTCTGCACCGCTTCTTCATATTGCCAAAGCTCTCTATTGCATTCAATATCGCATATAAAGTCCAGATCATCGACTGCTATCCGTGATAACTTTGTCTTAGCTCCGCTTATATCCATCTGCTCCACCTCAATTTCATGTTAGCACATGGACAGTGGGTGTTGGTGGGTATGGATGGTTATAAGAAAAGATTACATTTACAAAACAAAAGAGCCCCTTTTGCCAAAGAGACTCTGACGTGTTAGACCGTTTCAGTATGATTTAAATGAACACCTGGCGTACTTATTTGCTTGTTGACAAGTTTTTGAAGTAAGTTAATAATGGTTGCCAACGCTAGAAAAAACAGTCCCGTTATAATACCAAGCACTACAGATGAGATCGTAAGAACAAGCTTTGATTCATAGCTTGCTTTTTCCGTGAGATATCGTTGTTCAATTAAATAGTTATCACTGCTTCGAGCTGCTGCTCTTTCCCAATAGTCTACATCTTCTTTTATTTCCTTTAGACCCGAGATTTGAGTGATACCAAATATAACTCCCGCTAAAATAAAGATAACCCCTGTAATCTGTAATGCCGTTTTCATTTTACCAATCTCCCAACTTCATAATATTTATCACAATACCTTATATCGACAAATTAGGTCTAAAGATGTAGCTACCCGAACATTGTTATGCGTCAGATTCCCTTGTCATCGCAGTACCCTATTATGAACTCGTCTTGAATCAATCCATTGCGTTTGCTTAATTCCTGTGTACCATACGCTATTTCACCTACATACGCGTCCAGCTAATGAAACTGTCCCATAATAGGTCTTATAATAAATGTTGCAATTAAGACAATCTAAACAACAAAAAAACCCTTGATATCCAAGGGTTTCAATCATTTAAGTTATGGTGCGGTAGAGAGGACTCGAACCTCCACGGGTATACACCCACTACCCCCTCAAGATAGCGTGTCTGCCATTCCACCACTACCGCACATTTGAAGTTGTACCTATCCCTTCATCGCCAGCTGTCTTCGAGGGAAGAAGAAAACTGGTGAGCCATGAAGGACTCGAACCTTCGACACCCTGATTAAAAGTCAGGTGCTCTACCAACTGAGCTAATGGCTCTCATGACGGAAACGAACTCATAAGAGCTGCTTCTTAGAGGATGGTTGGTGACCCGTAGGGGATTCGAACCCCTGTTACCTCCGTGAAAGGGAGGTGTCTTAACCCCTTGACCAACGGGCCACATGTTGCAAGTTTATTGCCTTCGCGTTTTTGCGACAAGAACGATTATATCAACTTGTCCTGCATATTGCAAGCACTTTTTTTCAAGTTCATTTCCCCCTTAATTTAGGGGCAAATGAGAAAACCTCTATCGAGGTCTTTCAGGACGAGCGACCACGTTTAGAGGTAGGTTTTATCGCCAAATAGAATTAGTAAATCCGATACTCTCGGAAAACTTATACATTCTACTGTGGTAAAAAAGACCGATGTTCGGCCTCCTTATGCATGAGTCCTGTGAAAAAATGTGGCGGAGAAGGAGGGATTCGAACCCTCGCACCACTTACGCAGTCTAACCCCTTAGCAGAGGGTCCCCTTGAGCCACTTGGGTACTTCTCCATAATTGGCTCCCCGAACAGGACTCGAACCTGTGACAACTCGATTAACAGTCGAGTGCTCTACCAACTGAGCTATCAGGGAATATTAAAGTGACTTCTAATAATTTATCATGGCCCGTCATGCTTGTCAAGCAAGAACAGCTTTAATTTCCCCCTGCATTTACCACAGGCATACCGCGCGGGGTCGACCTTCCGTTTCCGCAAATATTCCATTCCGCAGTGAACGCAAATGAGCTTATACTTGTAAGGAATGGCTTTTTTTTCTGACCGTTCCGGAAGCGAATTGCAATATCTGGAGCCGCCTACATGCGCGAGCAGGGTTTTAAAGTCGGCATCGCGATGGCGATAGCCTCGCTTCATCAGATGAAGATGATAGTGGCATAGCTCATGCTTAATAATCTTCTCCGTCTCCTCCACGCCAAATGCGGCAAGCTGATGCGGACTGATCTCGATATGATGGGTTCGGGTAAAGTACCGTCCCCCTGTCGCCTTTAACCTTCCGTTAAATATAGCCTTATGCAGGAACGGCCTGCCGAATGACTCTAGCGATACCCGCTCCACCCATTGCTGCAAAGCTTGATTATCCATACTTAGCCTCCCCCAACTACTTGAATTTTAACGCGTTTATAAGCTACACTGTCAAGTAGGAATGATGATACGTTGCAAGAAATCGAGCAGCAAAACCGAGGGGAGAGCTACACCATCATGGCTACTATGCGTTATGTATTAATGAAAGAAGAGAATACCCTGTCCTTCGTCGAGATGCCGGCTTCTCACGCGTACCAGCTTAGTGCGCTGAATCTGCGTCTTCATAAAGAAATCGATAAATTGACGGCAGACCGCGTGCCGAGCCTGCCGTATGCGCTTGCTGAATGCGACAATGTCGATCTGCATGATGCTTCCATCTCCATCATTGGAGGCCTTCAATATATTAACGGCTTGGAAAAGGATTTTGCAGGAATCGAGGAAAAGTCTTATCCGCTTATTTCGCTCCTGACTGAAATTCGTGCGCTTCAGGCTCAATTAGAGCAGTGGTACGAAGAATATGAAGAGGAACAGCTAGGCTAATTCGGTTGGACCTGCACGGACATTCGCCCTCCGCCATATGGTAATAGAACAACAGGTTAGGCCCGGAAGGAGGACGATGCGTATGCCGCAGTGGCTGTGCAACCAACTGATGCGCGCATTCCAGCAGAAGGACCGCCGGCAGATCAAGCTGCTGAACGATTGCTGGTATTTCTACCGCACCAAGCAAGCTCCGAAGGAACATGACAGCGGTTCGGTCATGCAATGACAACCCCAATCCATACATCGGCTTCGCATCGTATCGCGTGCAGATGAGCCCCCGCAGCTGCGGGCACACAAAACCCGGCCTCCAATCGGAGCAGCCGGGTTGGTCCGTTATAACCATAAGTTGAGTCTAAATTACATGCGGTTGAAAAACGCCACTTGCTCGATCGGCAACCGTGTAGTCGGATGGCCAGGCGCCGCTGCTTTGCCTATTGGCAGCATGAGCGTCGGCAGATAACGGCTGGATACGCCAAGCAGCTTTGCCGCCTCTTCGCGGTTGTATCCGCCCATCGGCACCGTATCATAGCCCTTCGCACGAGCAGCCAGCATTAGCTGCATCGCAACCAGACCGGTATCGAATACAGCAATTTCCTTCAATCGCTCGGCAGGCAGGGAGGGATACAGCTTGGTGGAGTTCTCGATCATGCGGTTTTTAATTTCCTCGGTCATGTATCCCGCTTCGAATGCAGCCTCATAGATCGGACCAGCGAGCTTATACATCTCCAGGTCAGCCAGTATCAGTACAATAGCGGAGGCTTCACCAACTTGCTGCTGATTGTTCGCGATCGGGACAAGCTTCTGCTTAAGCTCCGGGTCCGTCACAACGAGAAAACGCCACGGTTGCATATTGGAGGATGACGGCGCCAGCGTAGCCACCTTCAGCAGCTCAATAATTTCACTGTCGGATATAACAGCGCTGCTGTCGTATTTGCGCACGGAACGGCGTCCCTGCACCACCTCGGAGAACATAGCATCCACCGCATTCTCCACTTTCACTTCTGTAGACATATTATTTCCTCCCCAAATCCTATTTTCTATTTGTCAAATGAAACTGTAACTTTTTCTATTACAGTGTAATTCGTTCTACATTCGTTTGTCAATCAACTTACCTCAAATTACTAATTGATTTTTTCAATCCATACTGCCCTTTAATAGACCATCGTAATAAACAATTATAAGCAAGACATGGCTTCTCTTCCTGTAGTATGTTGAGGATAAAACTCCATAAAGGAGGATAAGTCAATGAATGGTTGGACAGGAACAATCGTGAGGCTTCGCGCCATTGAGGCGGAGGACTGGCACCAATTCCACAACAACGATCAAGATACAGTTAGCGCGCGGGCTTCGGACGCGATCCATTTCCCCAGATCTGAGATGGGCACTAGACATTGGACAGAAGAGACAGCCGCCAAGGTGTCGACAGGCGATTCCACTATGCTTGCAATTGAAAAACGGGATGGCGAGCTGGTGGGCTGTATCAGCGCCCATAGCTGCGACAGCCGAAACGGAACCTTCAAATACGGTGTCGCTATCTTCCGTGACCATTGGCGCAAGGGCTATGCCTTCGAAGCCGTTCAGCTCCTGCTCCGCTACTTCTTCCATGAGCTTCGTTATGAGAAAGCCGTAGCGAGCGTATACGGATTCAACGAAAGCTCCATTCGGATGCAGGAGCGACTCGGCTTTATCCTGGAGGGCCGACTAAGAAGCATGATTTTCACGAACGGAAGCCGGCATGATGAACTCGTCTTCGGACTATTGAGATCTGAATTCGATGCTAATCTCAGCACGCCGAATGAGTAAGAGCAGACTCTATGCCCATAACAATAGGACAGCCTCAAAGGCTGTCCTATTGTTATGCTTCCATGGCATCTAACCTATGCCTTAAGCTGATTCATTCCCAAATTCACGCTCAGTCCGGCTTCTTCATTGTCAGGCTGACACGTCCTTTTTTCAAGTCGACGCTCAGTACCCACACCGTCACCGTATCGCCGACTGAGACAACATCCATCGGATGTTTGACGAACTTGTCGCTCAATTGGGAGATGTGGACCAAACCGTCATTTTTAATGCCAATATCGACAAATGCGCCGAAATCAATCACATTGCGCACCGTTCCATGAAGCTCCATACCGGGCGATAAATCCTCGATTTGCAGGACGTCCGTATGGAAGATTGGTGCCGGCAGCTCCTCACGCGGATCCCGCCCTGGCTTCAGCAAGCTGTCAATAATATCCCGCAGTGTTGGAACGCCAACCTGCAGTCTAGCGGCTATCTCCGTCGCATTGATACCCGACAGCCGCTCACGCGCCGCTTCTGATCCGAGATTGTCCGCCTTCAAGTCCAGCTCGCGCAGCAGTCGATCGACCACCTCGTAGGATTCGGGGTGAATCGGCGTGCGATCGAGCGCGTTCCCGCCATCCGGGATGCGCAGGAAGCCGATACATTGCTCGTACGATTTGGCTCCTAGCCTCGGCACCTTCTGAAGCTGCTCCCGCTTCGTGAAACGTCCGTTCTCCTCACGATACTTTACGATATTTTTGGCAAGCGTAGCGTTGACTCCTGCTACATAGGAAAGCAGCGAAGCCGATGCCGTATTCACGTCGACGCCGACATGGTTAACCGCAGACTCCACGACGCCGCCGAGCGATTCGTCAAGGCGCTTCTGGCTAACGTCATGCTGGTATTGCCCAACGCCAATCGCCTTCGGCTCGATCTTGACGAGCTCTGCCAACGGGTCCTGCAGACGTCTGGCGATCGACACAGCGCTGCGCTCCGCCACATCCAGCTTCGGGAATTCCTCCTGGGCCAGCTTGGACGCGGAATAGACGGATGCACCCGCTTCATTGACGATGATATACTTGAGACCGCCGGATTGTTTCCTTGCGCCGATCAAGGTTGCGATGAATTGCTCTGTCTCGCGGGAAGCCGTTCCGTTGCCGATGACGATCAGCTCCACCTTATGCTTGTCGATTAAGCTACTCACCAGTTTCTCGGCTTCAGCCACCTTATTATTCGGCGGCGTCGGATAACATACCGCTACATCCAGAAGCTTGCCGGTGTCGTCGACAACCGCCAGCTTGCAGCCCGTCCGGAAAGCGGGATCGACACCCAACACGACATGTCCGCGTACAGGCGGCTGCAGCAGCAGGTTGCGCAGGTTCTCCGAGAAGATCGTAATGGCGTGCTCTTCGGCCTTCTCTGTCAATTCGCCGCGCACCTCGCGTTCGATCGATGGGGCAATCAGGCGCTTGTAAGCATCCTCAATCAAATGCTCCAATACTTCGCGCACAGCAGGAGCAGTCCCGTTTCTAAGCAGCTTCCGCTTAATATGCTCATGCACGCGGTCGGCTGGTGTATCGAAAGCGACACGCAGCACATCTTCCCTCTCGCCTCGATTAATGGCAAGGATCCGGTGCGGAGGAAGCTTGCGAACCGGCTCCTGGTACTGATAATACATCTCGTATACGGATTCCGCGTCTGCGTTTTTCGCTTCTGTGCGCAGCAGCGACTGATCGAACGTGAACTTCCGAACCCATGAACGAATAGCCGCATCGTCGGCAATATTCTCCGCCAAGATGTCGCTGGCTCCTTGAAGGGCGTCTTGTGCTGCAGGTACGCCCTTCTCCTCGTTAATATACCGTGCAGCCTCAACAAGCGGATCACCTTGACGTGGCTGCGACCATAGCCACAGCGCAAGCGGCTCCAGCCCCCGCTCCTTCGCTACGCTTGCTCTCGTCTTCCGTTTCTGGCGATAAGGCCTGTAGAGGTCTTCGACCTCTTGCAGCTTAACGGCGCCTTGAATTGAAGCGCTCAGCGAGTCTGTCAGCTTGCCCTGCTCTTCAATGAGACGGATGACCTCACGCTTGCGTTCTTCCAGATTACGCATATACTGCAGCTTTTCTTCGATCGATCTCAGATCGTTTTCATCCAGCTCACCGGTCATCTCCTTGCGGTAACGAGCGATGAATGGAATTGTATTGCCTTCATCCAGAAGCGATACGGCTGACTTCACTTTCGTCAATGGAATAGACAATTGAGCCGCTATTCCCGCGATGATGCGAGCGCTCTCCGCTTCCTTCTCCTCTGCCGTAAGCTTCGTTTTGCCGCCCTGCTCCTCTATGGAATCGCCTGCCGGCCACTTTGTCGCGTCTGCCATCCTTCAGCACCATCCTTTGCATCGATTCGGCAAGCCTTAAGAAGCATTCCCGAGGGGCCCTAACCGCCATCAGAAATGCTTCCGTCGTTAAGCCGTATAGGGATTGTTCGCTTTCTCAAATCCGATCGTTGTTCTGCCGCCATGGCCCGGATAGACAATCGTCTCAGGGTCAAGCACGTACAGCTTGTTCCGGATGGAATCGTATAGATCCCTCTCCTTGCCGCCTGGCAGATCCGTTCTGCCGACAGATTGCCTGAAGAGCACGTCTCCCGAGAACAGATGGCCTCCACACAGCAAGCTTACGCTTCCCGGCGAATGGCCCGGTGTGTGCATGACACGGAAGGTGTGGCCTATTAGCTCCAGCTTCTGTCCCTCATCCAACGCATACTCCGCGGCATCAGTCGATAGCGGAGGCGTTACGTCCTGCCAGCGCATTGATCCGTTCTTGCGCGGATCAGTCAACCAATCCGCCTCCAAATCATGTATATAGACTGGGCAGCCTGCCGCCTTCCTTACTTCGTCGACACCGCCCATATGATCGAAATGCGCATGCGTGAGCACAATCGCTTCAATCTTCATTCCCTGAATGCGCTCCAACAATCGTCTGGGATTCATACCGGGATCGATGACAAAGCCGCGCTCGCCATCGTCATCTTGGATAGTCAGGAGATAAGCATTTGTCTGTAATGGACCTAACGTGAACGTTTCTACTTTGAATTGTGCGCCGCTCATCGCTTAGAACGACTCCAGCAATTCGCGAAGCTCTCTTACAACGTCGGCCTGATAGCCTGGGCCTTCGCCATAACGACGCATAATTTCCTGGCGCGTTACAGCCAGATTGTCCTGGTAATCCGGTGCTTCACGATCCGTATTGGCTTGTTTGAATGCAACCATCGGCTCCTGTACATAGGCTGGACGTGGACCCCATTGGCCCCGTACAGCGCCTTCAGTATCCGCGAAGATCACAATCGGCACGGAACGGCCTCCCATTGTAAGAAACTGATCCATTGTATCCAGATTCTCTTCCATAATCAGCACTTCCGTTGGCATTCCGCTTACCTCCAGCGCACCGAACACAACCGGAATGTTGCGAACGACGTCGCCGCACCAGTCTGCCATCAGAATCAGACATCTCAGATCATCACGATTATTCAGCGATTCGAAGAATTGACGGTCTTCATTAGAAGGCCAGCTGAATTGCTCCATCCAGCCAATAAACGCTTCCTTGTTTTTGGTCATGCCGTCCACGAATTGCTGTGGGCTAATGCCTGTTCCCAGCTTGTCTGCCACGCTTTTACTCATATGTATCCCTCTTTCTTTATCTTGTGTAGATGAAGTATGTCATTTGTACTATTATACTTAAAACTTGCGTGCTCTGCGAATATACAAGATCAATACAATAATGGCTACCAGCGCAATTAACGCATATGCAATATTAGAGTATACATCCATAAAATGAACGATCTCGGTCCAGTTGTCACCAACAGCCGCGCCCACGGTAACAAGGATCGTATTCCAAATCAGCGTTCCGATTGTGGTGAAGAACAGGAATGGCATAATCTTCATGCCCGACATGCCGGCCGGCAATGAGATGAGACTGCGGATAAGCGGAATCATTCGGCATATGAATACAGCCCAGTAGCCGTATTTGTCGAACCAGGCGTCTGCCTTGCGGATATCTTCCTTCTTCACGCGCAGAAAGCGGCCCCAGCGGTCCACAATTTTCTCCAGGCGTTCAACACCTAACAACCGGCCGATATAGAACAAAATAATAGCTCCGATCAAGGAACCCAGTGTAGCTACCACGATAACTCCAAGCGCGGTCAAGCTCGTATACGTGGTCATGAATCCGCCGAAGGTAAGAATGACCTCAGAAGGAATCGGCGGGAACAGATTTTCCAAGGCAATCATCAGCAAGATGCCCCAGTAGCCGAACTGTTCCATGAAATCGGTAATCCAACTATCCATGCGATACCTCCATCTCTGAATTGCGGCCCCAGCATGCTGGATCGCCCTTCCTATTCTATCATACGCAGGCTGCGGCCTTCCACTATGGAACATGTCCTATCCTATGCGCAAAACATGGCGAAATGACCGCTCAATAGGCTCGTGACCAACCTTGACGGCGGCGCATACATTGGGAGTGGAGAGGAGTCGGTTCATTTGAAGCCTAATGCGCAAAAGCATGCCGCAGCCTATCCGTCGGCTCGCAAAATCCGTAGGTCCTGCAGCAATGAGCTGTACCGCGCCGCCAAGCGGCTTAAGGTATGGATTCCGAAGGAAAAGATGGAGCAGGCGGAAGCGATTTATGTCAAAAAAGTAGCCGCCAATCTGATCTGGATTTTTGAGAATCGGAGCAACCGCAAGGTGCAGGCCGATTGGTGGGAGGATAACGTCAGCGCCGAAATCGCCGAGTTATGGGATGTGGATAGAATCAGACTGTGCGAAGCATTCCGCGAAGCTTACGGCGGATAACCCGGATAGCACAGAAAAGCCCGAACTGATCAGCGGCACGCAGGCCGCATCACTCGGGCTTCACCTATTTTTCTATTCTTTTGCTTCTTGCAGCCGATCTACCGATACGGTTTGTGTATGCAGAGGATTGTTCCCTACCGTTACGGTCGCCGTGCCATTTTCTTCATCCACATTTTCGATCCAGACGGAATTGCCCTCCAGATGAACGGCATGCGTGCCTTTGGATTCGTAAATTTGTTTGGCTCTTGCAGTATCCATTAGTGTTCCTCCGGATTGTCCACCATGGTATCAGTGGTTGATTCGGCGATCAAGCCGTTATGAATCGTAACCTGGCCCCCGCCCAACCCCTCATTCACCATACGGTCTATATCCATGTCATACGTGTCTCTGCCTTCGAGAAACGGTTCAGCGTTTTTTTCCGTATCATGCTGATCGCTCATTGAGCTCGCCTCCTGGTTATGCTGGAATCATGATCTTCCTACGAAAAAAATATGCCCCATTATGTCCTGGCTCATTCATCATCATAGCAGCGGGGACAGGATATGCATGATGGCTTCCGCCGCTTTCTGCCTCGCAGGCCGCTGGACGAATGACCTCAGTTCAATTTCTTTGCTATGCGCAAGATCATCCAGAAAGTCGCGCTCCAGCCTTCGAATCGGCTTTTCGCCGAAAAGCAGGGCAAGCAGCTCATAATTGCTGTATAAGCTCCGCATATCCAAATTAGCGGTGCCGACCGATGCCAGCTCGTTATCTACAATAAGAACTTTGGAGTGGATAAAGCCCTTCTGGTATCGAAAGATGCGCACTCCTGCTTCCAGCATATCATGCACATAAGATAACGACGACAGCAGCACTAGCTTGGAATCCGCAATTCCGGGGATGATCAGCCTCACATCCAGACCTCTCCCGGCTGCGATACGCAAGCTCATCGCGATGGCAGGATCGGGAATAAAATAAGGAGTAGCCGCATAAATCCGACTTTGGGCTGATGCCATCGCAGCGAACAAGGCACCGACAATCTCTTGCTCATTCGAGCCCGGCTCTCCAGGTACAATTATCACCCGTTCCTCATCCTTAATCGAAGTCACCGGCATATAACGGTCAAGCCGCTCAAGCCGCTCCCCCTTGGCGAGCAGCCAATCCCTCATGAACGTCTCTTGCAAATAATGGACCGCGTCTCCCTGCACCTGGATATGTGTATCCCGCCAGAACCCAAGCTTAGGATCAAGCCCAATATACTCATCACCAATATTAATACCGCCGATAAAGCCGATCCTTCCGTCAATGACGGCGATTTTGCGATGGTTGCGATAGTTCATTTTCCGTTCGAGAAAGGCCCATCTTGGCGGTGCGAAGCATGCATGCGCAACTCCCGCTTCATCCAGCGTCCGCAGATAACCTTCATCCAGCTTCAAGCTGCCGATGCCATCATAGACGACCCGGACCTCTATGCCCTTGCGGGCTTTTTCTGTCAGAATATCAAGAAATCTTCTCCCAATCCCATCATTGCGAATGGTATAGTAATCCAAATGAATGTGATCCCTTGCTGACGCCATGGCATGCAAGATCGCCTCGAATGTTGCTTCTCCGTTCGTCAATATTTTCGTACGATTATGTCTTGTCACAGGGTAGTCGGCGAGCGCGCCCAGCGACTTTTCCATTTGACTGATGGGCCTCTCCTCATGACCGGTTGTCGGACCCGCAGGCGTCGGCTCAATCCGCTTGCTCGCCGACTGGATCTCTGTTGAACGAATGACGTGTTCAGGCTTTCTTCTTCCAATTAGAAGATAGGCAGCGAAGCCGGCAAACGGGCATGCCATACAAATCAGTATCCAGGCTGTCAAATGCGCCTGACGCCTATACTCCATCGTTAGCACGGCTGCCAGCTGGGCCGCATAGAGCGCTAGCACCACGATAAGTCCCCATAGCCATCCTGCCACGCCGTCACCCCTTCTCCGCTCGCTCGTTCAATTGCCGTTGCTTAGTTTAAGCCCCCTGCTTTCCATGTATGCAATTCAGCGGGCATTTTGTCCTGCATCAGGGAGTACAAGCCCAATTCGGAACGATTTTGACGATTTGGACTCAACTTTCCCGCAACGATTTTTATCAGTAATCGTCTATGGATATCTAGTTATGCCACTAGGTAGGAATAAGTTTTCTGGTATGTTTTATAGCTTTCAAGAATAAATAGTCATAGAACGTTCTGCACGACTATACTGCCGGCCGGAAGGAGTAAACCAGTGAAACGAGCGCGGAGGCCAACATGGTCATTTGTTGTGATGCGCGGCGCCGACAAGACAGTGAAGCAATTCTCCGTATCGAAGCGATCAGTCGTGGTCGCTCCCGTAGCCGCAGCGATTGCGGTAACTGGCGCCATTGCCGGTCTTCAATTGAAGGCCGCCTACGAACTGAGGCATCTGGAGGATCAGCTCTCCTCCCAGTCTGCACAATTCACACAAACGATTACCGGGATGGATCAGGTCATCGCCGGGAAGGATGAAGCGATCGTCTCCCTGCAGCAAGAGATACTGGAATTGTCGCGCCAAGCGCAAGAGATGAAGACTAAAATGAGCGAGCTTGATGAGCTCGAGAACAAGCTTAAGCTGTTTATCGAGAAATACGGAGGTTCGGTTATCGACACGACCAGCGCTGAGCCGGCGGCAGGATCAGGGAAGCCTGTCGGCGGAATCGTACAGACGCTGGCTAATCGATCCACGAAACAACAGACGCCTTCGTACATCGCTTCACCCGGCAGCACCATGCAGATCGCCATGCTTGCACAGCATACATCGCTAGACTTCCAGGCTTTAAGCGAAATGGTCGATGCAATGGAAGCATCCATGGAGCAGACGCTGATCAAAGCCCAGCACAAGAGGGCGACGGTTGATGCATACCCCTCTTTCTGGCCGGCCCGGTCCAAGAAGCTGACATCCGGATTCGGATATCGGATGGATCCTTTCACAGGTAGAGCCACCTTCCACGCGGGCATCGACATTGACGGCGAGATCGGCGATGTCGTGTTCAGCGCTGCCGACGGAACGGTAAGTGACACGGGATATGATGCCAGACTAGGCAATTACGTCGTCATTGATCATCTGGGCGATCTGCAAACTACCTATATGCACTTGAAGCGTATTGACGCCAAAGTCGGGGATGATGTGGTCCGCGGTGAAAAGATCGGATTGATCGGAAACACTGGAAGAAGCACCGGCCCTCATCTCCATTTTCAAATTATGCAACGAAACGAGCCCGTCAACCCATTGAAATTTCTCGCGAAGCATAGCTGAAGGACGGCCTCATTAGTTCCAGATTCCATGCTGAAGGAGGACTTCAACCATGTTCAAGGAGACTAAGCGCGTCATCGCGACCGATACGCTAATCGGGCAAGGCACGATAGCCGAGGGCAAGATTGTGAGTGAAGCCAATCTGCGGATCGAAGGCGAATTCCGAGGTGATATCGAGTGTAAAGGAGATGTCATTATCGGTGAATGCGGGGTGGCCCGCTCCAATATACTCGCGCAAGATGTGACGCTGGCAGGAAAGCTATTCGGCGATATTGAGACCACAGGGCGGCTCATTATTGCCGCATCCGGTCAGCTTGTCGGCAATGTAAAAGCCCATTCTCTCATTATTCAGGATGGCGGCATGCTGAATGGGAGCTGCCATATGGAGCAGGCTGTCGATAACAAGCAAAAGCCGCTCTCAGAGCTCGAATCCCAAGCGAACGCCAAGCAGGACAAGAACGACAAGTCGAAGTCACGACAAGCCGGTTAATTACTTATCCTGAACAGCGCAAAGCCGCGCCGCTCTATCCTCTAGAGGAAGAACGGCGCGGCTTGCTTTGTGCTGCAGATATAGTATACGATTCGTTCAAGATTAAGCTGCAACATCGCGTTTGTTGAAGATATACCATGTCAGCGCCATGAACAGCACGTAATATACGCCAAGCACAGCTAACGAAAATCCGAGCGTCATGCCGTTATTGGATACGTTGCCGCCTACATACTTGGTCAGATCCAGGTGGACGAACAAGATATAATCAATCCACTTGTACTTAACGAATGCCAGCAGCTGCATCAAGTTATTGACCACGATTTCAATAAATAGAGCCGTCGCGATTGCAAGAATGCTGCTGCGGAACACCGTAGAGAGCATAAAGGAAATCGTAACGGTCATAATCGTATTCAGGAACAGCAGTCCGAAATACTTGAACATATATTCCACATTGGATACGCCGGTAACTTCGCTTAACCGATCGACCGTCCCGCTGCCGAACAGTCCAAAGAAAAGCCAATTCACCAGCAGCAGGCTTGCCAGAAACACAACGGCGAAGAACAACGCGAACAACAGACTGGATATGTATTTGGACAATAGAATTTTGGATCGGTTCCAAGGCCGGATCAATAGCAGCTTGATCGTACCCGAAGAGAACTCCTCAGCGACCGTACTTGATGCAGCCACAACCGCAAAGATCGTAATAATCCAGTAGATGAACATCGTTTCTGTAATGACGACTTCCCACATGGCGGTCTGACCTTTGTCCACTGAGAACCAAACAGCGGAAATCGCAATGACGAGGCCGATAATAATGCCAAGCATGACGAGCAAGCGCGGTCGTCTGAACATTTTCATGTTCTCATTGCGGATGAGATTCAAGAAATCAACCAATGCCCTCGCCTCCCGTCATCTCCAAAAATTGATCTTCAAGCGACTTGATATCCGCACGAATGCCGTATACCTTAATGCCGCCCTTGACGAAGAGTTCATTCACTTGTGCTGCAAACGCCTTGTCTCCTTCAACCGCAACCATGCCTGCCCCCTCGCTGATCCCGGCCAAGCCTGATGCAGCCAGCACCTCTAAGGCATTCTCCGGGCGGTCCACCTCAAATATGATTCGCGCAATTACTGCACTTTTATCTGTGCCCTGAATCGAACGAACATCGATTAGCCTGCCGTTCTGAATAATGGCAACCCGGTCGCACATCAGCTCCATCTCGGAGAGCAAGTGACTCGATACAAAGACAGCGACGCCTTCCTGCCGCGCCATATTGCGCAAGTAATCACGGAGTTCGCGAATGCCCGCAGGATCGAGTCCATTCGTCGGCTCATCCAGAATAAGCAGCTTCGGCTTATGAAGAATTGCCTGAGCTACCCCGAGGCGCTGCCTCATGCCAAGCGAATACGTCTTTACTTTGTCATGAATACGCCCTTCCAGTCCGACAAGCGCTACGACCTCCCGCACACGGTGCGAAGTGATTCCCGGAATCATGCGAGCAAAATGGATCAAGTTCTGATAGCCACTCATATACTTGTACATTTCCGGATTTTCGACAATTGCGCCTACATGCCGGATCGCTTTCTCAAACTGATTGCTAATGCTATGTCCGTCAATAAGTATATCTCCTGAAGTAATCGACATTAAACCAACCATCATGCGGATGGTCGTTGTTTTGCCAGCTCCATTCGGACCAAGAAATCCGAACACCTCGCCTGACGGCACATCAAGCGTCAGCTTGTCTATTAGCGTTCGGCCTCCAATTCTTTTTGTTACGTCTTGCAAACGAACAATAGGCTGCCCCATCTATGTAATTCCCTCCTCCAATAGCCCGGCTTTCCGAAAAAACGAGCCAACTCCCTCATTATATACGATTGAGGAATGCATTGGTAACCATTGTTCCTTTATCTTTGATCCTTCATGGCATCGCGATTCGTTCGGACAACGTGCGCCAGGAATTCAGGTTTACCCAAAGCCCGTCATATCGGATCACGGACTTGTCGACCGAAGCGTCGCATGCAAGCCCATCCTCCAGACTCAGCTTCGGCAGCATGAAATATTGCTTGTACAGCTCCTCATAATCAATCGGCAATGCGGCATCCGTAAGTCTTCCCAGCAAAAAGTCGAGCTGGAAAGCATACACACCGCTGTTCCAAAGCGCACCCGAGCGGAACAGCTCTTCGGCCTCCAGCTCTCCCGGTTTCTCGCAGCAGCTCCTCACTCTCCAATCATAGTTGCTTGATTCTTCGCCAAGCTCAGCCTGATCTGCCAGTATATAGCCATAGCGCGTACCGGGATATTCCGCTGACGTCCCCACCATCATCATAGGCGCTTCGTTTTCCCTTAGAAGCTTGGGCAAACTGCGAATGCAATGAAAAAAATCCCCGGACACATACATATCAACTGGCAGCATGACGATTATCTCATGCGGGGATACCCCCGCCACAGAATAATAATAGGACGCCGCCAGCAAGGCAGCAGAATAGCTTCCCCGTTGAGCCGGCTCCTCAAGCAGCGGTACATGCCGACCTAGCTGCTCCTTAATCCACGCGGCTTGTTTGGTGCTTGTCGCCACGCTAGCGCTTTCCATCAAATCGGCAGCCAGCAGCTGCCTCCACAATCGCTGAACCATCGATTCCGGCTCTCCCCCCGGTCCGTCCAAGACAGGAAGGTATTGCTTGGGCATACTGGTATCGGATAGCGGCCATACTCTTTTGCCGGGTCCACCCGACAACATGACGATTTTCAATTGCGACATCCTCCTCAGCGCCAAATTACGTACTATTATACTTGAGGTATCCTAGGAAGCATGTCGCTTCTTGGCGTCGCTTGCAGCCGGTCCGGGTCTACTTTTGTCGATAAGGAGATGCCGGATGCAGCAGCTTCAGCATGGTCCGATTACTGTAAGCTGCAGCTTTTGAATCCGCGAATGGACCAAAGAGCAGGTACTGAGCAGCTCTCCTTTGATCCAAAGTAACTGTACACTCCGCCGTAACTTCGTTCACATAAAAAATCTCGCAATAGAGTTCTTCACTCTACTGCGAGATTGTATAATGATCTCTTATTTGCCGCCTGCACGAGCCAGTTCACGCTTGTTCGCTTCGAACGCGGCAAGCAATGCGTCTCCGCCTTGCAGACCTGTATCCTCCGCTTTACGAATTTGCTCCAGCATCCGCTTGTAGTCCTTCGGAATCACCTTCACGAATTTCGCTAGCTCTGCATCCCAATCGTTCAGAATGCGTGTGCCTACGGCACTCTCCGTATACTGGACATGTCTCTCGATCATGCCGCGCAGCTCACTGATATCGGCCTCTTCCTCCAGACGCTCCAGAAGGATCATCTCCAGGTTTGTGTGGTTATAGAAGTCGCCTTGCTCGTCATAGACATAAGCTACGCCGCCGGACATGCCTGCGCCGAAGTTGCGGCCAGTAGCGCCCAGTACGACAACACGTCCTCCAGTCATATACTCACAGCCATGATCGCCGACGCCCTCAACAACTACATTGACGCCGCTATTCCGTACTGCGAAGCGCTCGCCGGCAATTCCGCGAATGTAAGCCTGGCCGCTCGTTGCGCCGTACAGGGCTGTGTTGCCGATAATAATGTTGTCTTCTGCTGCAAAGGTCGCTTTCGGTGACGGTGCTACTATAATTTTGCCGCCGGACAATCCTTTGCCGAAGTAGTCATTGGAGTCGCCTTCAACCGATAGCGTAATGCCCTTCGGTACGAATGCGCCGAAGCTTTGGCCCGCCGTACCGATAAAGTGGTACCAGATCGTATCTTCCGGCAGCCCTTTGGCTCCATAACGGCTGGTTACTTCGGAACCCAGAATCGTTCCGACAACGCGGTTCGTATTCAAGATCGGGAACGTTCCGCGAACGCTCTCTCCATTCTCCAAAGCCGGCTTCGCCAGAGGAACAAGCTGCTGCATATCGATCGACAGCTCCAGACCGTGGTTCTGGTCTTGCACCTTGTAGCGTTTGGCGCCTTCGGCAACATCCGCTTCATACAAGATGCTCGACAGGTCAAGACCTTTCGCTTTGTAATGCTCAGTCAGATGCTTCGTCTCCAGACGGTCAACGCGCCCTACCATCTCTTCGATCGTACGGAAGCCAAGCTCTGCCATAATCTCGCGCATTTCCTCCGCGATGAAGCGCAGGTAGTTCACGACATGGGCCGGTTCGCCCATGAACTTCTTGCGAAGCTCCGGATTTTGCGTAGCTACACCGACTGGACAAGTATCCAGCTGGCAGACACGCATCATGACGCAGCCGAGAACGATAAGCGGAGCTGTCGAGAAGCCGTATTCTTCAGCTCCAAGCAATGCAGCGATCGCAACGTCGCGTCCGTTCATCATTTTGCCGTCGGTCTCAATCGTCACGCGGTCACGCAGATTGTTCAGCATGAGCGTCTGGTGCGTCTCGGCCAGACCAAGCTCCCAAGGAAGACCCGCGTGGCGGATAGAGCCCATCGGAGATGCACCTGTACCGCCGTCATAGCCGCTGACCATAATGACATCTGCGCGGCCTTTCGCTACACCTGCAGCAATCGTGCCAACGCCAACCTCGGATACAAGCTTAACGTTGATGCGAGCGCGCGGATTCGCGTTTTTCAGATCGTGGATCAGCTCAGCCAGATCCTCGATGGAATAAATATCGTGATGCGGAGGAGGCGAGATGAGGCCAACGCCCGGAGTCGAGCCCCGTACTTCCGCAACCCAAGGGTATACTTTCAGGCCAGGCAGCTGTCCGCCTTCGCCAGGCTTCGCGCCTTGGGCCATTTTAATTTGAATCTCGTCGGCGTTCACCAAGTAGTTGCTCGTTACGCCGAAACGTCCCGATGCGACCTGCTTGATCGCGCTGCGGCGGGAATCGCCGTTGCTGTCCGGCGTAAAGCGTGCCGGATCTTCGCCGCCTTCACCCGTGTTGGACTTGCCGCCGAGGCGGTTCATCGCAATAGCCAGGCTTTCATGCGCTTCCTTGCTGATGGAGCCAAAGGACATTGCGCCGGTCTTGAACCGTTTGACGATGGACTCTACCGATTCCACTTCTTCAAGCGGCACAGAATGGCCATCCTTCTTGAAGTCGATGAGCGAGCGAAGCGTCAGATGCTTCTTGTTCTCGCCTTGCACCAGCACGGAGAACTTCTTGTACAGTTTATAGTCATTGGCACGCGATGCCATCTGAAGCGTATGGATCGTCTGCGGCGTGAACAGATGGTCCTCGCCGTCCTTGCGCCATTGGTAGTCGCCGCCGGAATCCAGTTCCTTCTCAGCGCCTTCCTGCTCGGCGAACGCACGGTTATGGGCATGCAGCGTCTCTTCGGCGATGACATCCAGTCCGATGCCGCCGATGCGGGATTGCGTCCACGTGAAGTACTCGTTGATCACATCCTCGCGAAGGCCCAGCGCTTCGAAGATTTGCGCGCCGCGGTACGATTGGATCGTGGAGATGCCCATCTTGGACAATACTTTTACGACGCCTTTCGTAGCAGCTTTAATATAGTTTTTGACCGCCTTCTCATGCGATACGCCTCTTAGCATGCCTTGCTTAATCATGTCATCCAGCGATTCGAAGGCCAGGTAAGGATTGACAGCATTGACGCCGTAACCGAGCAGCAGTGCATAATGATGAACCTCGCGCGGTTCGCCAGACTCCAGCATGATGCCGACCTTCGTACGCGTGCCCTGGCGGATCAGATGGTGATGCAGAGCCGATACGGCCAGCAGAGCAGGAATCGCTGCATTCTCCTTGTCAACGCCGCGGTCGGACAAGATGATAATATTATGGCCTTTCGCAATAACGCGGTCAGCCGCCTCGCACAATAATGTCAGCGCGGAGCGAAGTCCCTCTTCGCCTTCGCTTGCCGTGAAGAAGATCGGCAGTGTGATGGACTTGAAGCCTTCGCGGCGGATGTGGCGCAGCTTGGCGAATTGCTCGTTGGACAGGATCGGCGTATCCAGCTTAATGTGGCGGCAGCTCTCCGGCTCCGGATTAAGCAGGTTGCGCTCAGGTCCGATCGTTGTCGCTGTCGACGTAATAATCTCCTCGCGGATCGCATCGATCGGCGGGTTCGTTACTTGCGCGAACAGCTGCTTGAAGTAGTTGTACAGGCGCTGCGGACGCTCGGACAATACGGCAAGCGGAGCGTCATAGCCCATGGACGCGATCGGCTCTTGGCCGCTTCCCGCCATCGGTTCAAGCACCTTGCGGATATCCTCGAACGTATAGCCGAACGCTTGCTGGCGGCGCTGAACCGTGTCATGGCTCGGATCCGGAAGCTCAGGCGCTTCTGGCAGATCGTCCAGATTGACCAGATGCTCGTCAAGCCATTCGCGGTAAGGATGCTCGGCAGCAATAGCCGCCTTTACTTCCTCGTCGGAGATAATACGGCCTTGCGCTGTATCGACAAGCAGCATGCGGCCTGGACGCAGTCTGTCTTTGTATAAAATGTCTTCCGCAGGAATCTGTACTGCTCCCGCTTCTGAACCTAGAATAATATGGTCATCCTTCGTCACGTAGTAACGGGCAGGGCGAAGACCGTTGCGGTCCAGCGTAGCGCCGATTTGCGTGCCGTCTGTAAAGCCCATTGCAGCCGGTCCATCCCACGGCTCCATCAAGGTGCTGTGGTATTCGTAGAATGCCTTGCGCTCGTCGCTCATGCTCTCGTGGTTGGACCAAGGTTCGGGAACCATCATCATCGCCACATGCGGCAAGGAGCGGCCAGCCAGGTGCAGGAATTCAAGCGTGTTGTCGAACATCGCCGTGTCGGAACCGTCCGGATTGATAATCGGCTTGATCTTCTCCAGATCCTCGCCGAACAGCTCGGAGGCGAACAGCGTCTGGCGCGCATGCATCCAGTTCACGTTGCCGCGAAGCGTATTGATTTCACCGTTATGAATCAGATAATGGAATGGATGAGCTCTCTCCCAGCTAGGGAATGTGTTCGTACTAAAACGGGAATGCACTAAAGCAATAGCAGAGACAACCGATTCGTCATTCAGCTCGGTATAGAAGGAACGTACTTGCTCTGTGGTAAGCATGCCTTTGTACACGATTTTTTTGGAGGACAGACTGGAGAAGTAAAACATGTTTCCGCCTTCTTTGCCGGCATAGCGAATGGCCAGTTCCGCGCGCTTGCGGATGACATACAGCTTGCGCTCGAAAGCGAGGGTGTCTTTCAATTCTGCATTTTTGCCAATGAACACCTGACGAACATAAGGTTTAACCGCCAGCGCCGATTGGCCCAGCTTCCCATCGTCCGTAGGCACAGTGCGCCATCCGATCATAGTCTGCTTCTCTTCCGCGACAATGCTCTCAAGCTCGCGCTCGATCACCGTGCGGGCAGCTTCGTCTTGCGGCATAAAAATCATGCCGACCGCGTAGTCCCCTTCAGCGGGCAGTTGAATGCTTTGCTTGCTCAGCTCGGCGGAGAAAAACGCATGCGGGATTTGAAGCAGAATACCTGCACCGTCACCGGTGTTCGGCTCGCTGCCCTGTCCGCCGCGATGCTCCATGTTCTCTAGCAGAGTCAGAGCCTGGCGGATAACCTTATGCGATTTTTTTCCTTTAATGCTGGCTACAAAGCCCATTCCGCAAGCATCTTTCTCGTTCTGCGGGTCATAAAGTCCTTGCTTAGGCGGCAATCCCAAAATATTTTCTTTCATTGTGTGCAACCTTTCTATCAGAAGATTTTTGGGCAAGCAATGTAGAATAACAGGCTTGATCACTTAATTGGCTTCATTTTTGGCTTGAACTATCATAGAATGGTAGGGGGCGAGGCACACCCGCCTGCTCCTTGCCATTCCTCTTGCCATCTACCGTTGCTAAGCGATTATTATATGATTTTAACATCAGGGCAAATCGGAATCAATTTAATATTTTTATAATTGTGATAAGGATTGTTTGGCGGCGGCGGCTGACGGGTTCTAGGACTAGTGGTGTGTAATCTCTGTTTTCATCTATTTTATCAAAAGGATGTGTGGCAATTGTATAGCAAATTAAGGAATATGTGGAGCCGCGCGACGATCGCGGCAGTCGTCGCAGGATGTCTGGCCTTCAGTGTAACCGCCACGGCTGCTCCGAAGGCGGGGGCAGAAGGAGTATCAAGCGATACATACGACATTGTCGTACTGGGCGATTCGCTGGCAGCCGGCTATGAGCTGGGCTTTACGGCATCCTCTGTGCCTTACGGGTTTGCCGAGCATGCATACGAGCAGGCTCTGTTCCAAGGACTTCGGGCCGAATATACCAACTACGGCATTATCGGCCTGCGCTCGGAAGGGCTCAGCAAGTGGCTGGATGCCGCGGCCAAGGGACAAGCCGTGAAGGAGGCCGACATTCAAGCAGGCCTCAGCGATCCGCGTGCTGCCGCGATGTTCGGCAAGACAACCCAACTCGCCCAGGATCTCAAAGATGCCGAGCTTGTGCTCGTTACAATCGGCGGCAACGACTTCCTGTGGATGCTGAACGACCTTGGCTTTGAGACAGCGTTCGATCAGCTTCCAGCAGACAAGCAGGATCAATTGAAAGCTCAGCTCGATACGCTTCTTGAAGGCTTCGAGAAGCAGCTGAAAGCATCGCTTGGGACCATTCAGAAGCTTCAGCCGAATGCCGAGATTGTGGTCGCCAACCAGTATCTACCTATATATATCCAAATTCGGGATCAGAAGACATACTTCGTTCCTGACTCTACAGCCAAGTTTCTAACGGACGGCCAAGCACGCCTGCTTGAGCGACTGCAAACTGTTGTAGCTGAATATTCGAAGCAAGGCTTGAATGTGAAAATCGCTGATGCGTCGTCCGCAATTGAAAAGGACGCGCTTAAGTTCACCAGCATCCGCGCAACAGATGAGAAAGGCAATCCGATGCCGGATATCCACCCTACCGCTTCCGGTTATGCAGCGCTTGGCAAAGCATTCGCAGAACCGCTATGGGGAACCTACCAAACAGTCAAACCGCGCAAGCAAGGCGTGCCGATCTCGATCGTCGTAGGCGGCAAGGAAGTGATTACCGACTATGCGCCTGTCATCAAGAAAGGGCGTACGTTCTTGTCGCTGCGCGATGTAACCGATGCCCTTGGTGCGGAGCTGCAATGGAACGCCGCGACTTCCACCGCGACTATTACGCTGGAGAATCGGACAGTAGCGATTACAGTTGGTGCAACAACGATCAGCATCAACGGCAAGAGCGAGCCGCTGAACGCAGAGCCCGCCTATCTCCAGCAGTTCAGCGGCGAGAAAAAGACTTACGTGCCGCTGGCCGCGCTTTCCGACGGACTCGGCTTCCAGGTTGTATACCGTGAAACGTTGAAAACCGCTTTTATTAACCGTTAGTTACTTGTAGTCCTTTTGCAATCCGATCATCGTCTCCAGGCTCTTGGCTGTCCAGCGGTTCAGACGGTCGAGAGACTCGATCTCGGCTGCAACTGCCGCATGTAGCGACTCCCGGTAATCCGGCACCGCTCCCGCGTAGCTTTGCAAGTCTCTGATAAGGACTGTTGTTTTTTCTGTGTAGCTTAAGGCGCGGCGTTCATGGAACATCGCAACATCCGGGTTGTAGGGCTGATGAAGATCGCCCTGCTCCGGATGCTTGAGCACTGCCAGCACTTTGACGAGCGCACGCGGAGCGTTAAGCTCGACAACCTCACCTACATATACGCCCGAACGGACTTTGGCCTTAACTATATTTCCAACTTCGCAGCGGAATGGTTCCTCATAACTAGACATCATGTATCCCTCCTGAATCTAACGTTTTTTACTTCATCTACAATGAATTCATAAACAAGCATGTGATTACAATGTAAAGGAACGTTAATTTATTGACAAGCAGAACATCCACGCTTGTATAAACCTAACCTGAGAAGTAATATGGAAATAGAAAAGTAGGTGAGTATATGCGCAAGAAGAGAGTGCTGCTGCTCTCAGAGGGGTTCGGCTCCGGCCATACGCAAGCAGCAAACGCGCTGGCGGTAGGATTAAAGCAGATATGCCCCAGCATCTCGGCTCGAGTCATTGAGCTAGGTAAATTTTTAAACCCGGTAATCGGACCGTTGATCGTGTCAGCCTACCGGAGAACGGTAAGCTCGCAGCCCAAGATGGTAGGCATGATGTACCGCAGCAATTATAAGAAACCGACGAACCGCTTGGCACAGCTTGCGCTTCACCGGATGTTTTATACACAGACGTCACAGGTTATCGCACAGCTTAAGCCGGATCTTATCGTATGCACCCATCCCGTCCCTAATACTGTCGTTGCAAGGTTGAAGCGGCTCGGACTGGATATTCCTTTATATACGCTTATAACCGATTACGACGCACATGGCTCCTGGGTCAACCAGGAAGTGAATCATTATCTGGTTTCGTCCCCTGACGTGAAACGCCGTCTTGTGGAGAAGGGCGTAATGCCGGAACGAGTGGAAGTAACAGGCATACCTGTGCATCCCAATTTCTGGATTACATACAGCAAGGATGTTATACGCGAGGAATACGATCTGAAGGATATGCCGACGGTACTCATTATGGGCGGTGGCTGGGGTATCCTGTATGAAGACAATGCCTTATCGTACATGACCAAGTGGCGCGAGACGACGCAATTAATCTTTTGTGTAGGCTCCAACGAGAAGATGAAGGAAAAAATGCTGGGCGATCCCATGTTCCAGCACCAGAACATTCGTATTTTAGGTTTTACGCGCGATGTTCACAAGCTGATGGAAGCAGCCGATCTGCTGGTGACCAAGCCCGGTGGCATGACTTGCACTGAAGGCATGAGCAAGGCGCTGCCGATGCTGTTTTACGAGCCGATACCGGGCCAGGAGGAAGAGAATTGCGAATACTTCATCCAGAACGGGTTCGGTGAGATGCTAAATTCGAATGATACGGTAAACCGGTGGTTCCAGCTTATCCATGACAAAGCGGCGGCAACCGCCTTTCGCGAAGGCCTGCTCCAGAAGCGCGCGCTTCAATATGATCCCAAAAAATGTCCCGAGGCCGTACTGCAGCTCATGCAGTGACGGCTTTGTTTTTCACCGCTGCTTTGGGGCATAATTGAAGATGGCTTGATTGATACCGATACTGCACATTTGAAGGGAGATCGTGACAGGCATGCAATCACAAATGACAGATGGCAAAACGATTATTCTCAGGCTTGAAATCGACACAGAAAAAGCCCAGTTCGGCAAGGCCGCTACCGCAATCGAGCAAGCAAAAGGCGATATTGTCGCCATTGACGTCATACATACCGACAAGAATAAAAGCGTACGGGACTTAACGGTTAAAATTACCGAGCAAGGCGCCTCCGAACGGCTGACAGAAGCGCTGCGCTCCGTACCGGGCATCCGGTTGCTTCATATCTCTGACCGTACGTTCCTGCTTCATCTTGGCGGTAAAATTACGATTCAGCCGAAGACACCGATTCAAAACCGCGACGATCTGTCCAGAGTTTACACCCCTGACGTAGCCAGAGTATGCCAAGCCATCCATGAAGAACCGTCCAAGGCCCATACACTTACGATCAAGCGCAATACAGTAGCCGTCGTCTCTGATGGCAGCGCCGTGCTGGGCCTTGGCAATATCGGGCCGTATGCCGCGATGCCGGTTATGGAGGGAAAGGCGATGCTGTTCAAGCAATTCGCCGATGTGGATGCCTTCCCGATCTGCCTCGATACACAAGACACCGAAGAAGTGATCGCGGCCGTCAAGCATCTCGCTCCCGGCTTCGGCGGCATCAACCTGGAGGACATCTCCGCTCCGCGCTGCTTCGAGATTGAGCAGCGGCTGCGTGAAGAGCTCGATATCCCGGTGTTTCATGATGATCAGCATGGAACGGCCGTTGTCCTCTATGCCGGCCTGCTGAATGCGCTGAAGCTGACCGGCCGCACGTTAAGCGAAGCCCGCATCGTCGTATGCGGCATTGGCGCGGCAGGCACAGCCTGCACGAAGATGCTGCTCGCCGGCGGCGCACGCAACGTGATCGGCATCGATCGCCCGGGCATTCTGTCTGCCGATGAGACGTATGATCATCCGATGTGGCAATGGTATGCGCAGAATACGAATCCGGAACGCCGCAAGGGCGGACTGAAGGAAGCGCTGGAGGGAGCGGACGTGTTCATCGGCGTATCGGCTGGCCGCCTGCTGACAAGAGAGCATGTTGCAAGCATGGCGCCTGATCCCATCGTATTCGCCATGGCGAACCCAGAGCCGGAGATTCGTCCCGAGTTGATCGAGGATATCGTTGGCGTCATTGCAACAGGACGCTCCGACTATCCGAACCAGATCAACAATGTGCTTTGCTTCCCGGGCATCTTCCGTGGAGCGCTCGATAGCCGCGCTTCCGAAATCAACGAGCCGATGAAGCTTGCAGCAGCCGAAGCGATTGCTTCCGTCATCAGCGACGAAGAGCTGAACCGCATGTACATTATACCTAGCGTGTTCAATACGAAGATCGTAGAGGAAGTACGGCGCAGAGTCGTAGCCGCCGCCCAGCAAAGCGGCGTATCCCGCCGCCAGCTGCGAGACTAGGCGGAGATGGCGCTGACTCCAGCTCGTTCCGAGCGTTTAAGTCGGTGTCGCCGACTTAATTGAACATATCTAGCTCAGTGTGAACATTAAGTCGGTGTGGCCGACCTAATTGAGCATATCTAGCTCAGAGGGAACATTAAGTCGGTGTCGCCGACTTAATTGCACCAATCTAGCTCAGAGGGAACATTAAGTCGGTGTGGCCGACTTAATTGAACCAATCTAGCTCAGTGTGAACATTAAGTCGGTGTGGCCACTTAATTGAACCAATCTAGCTCAGTGGGAATATTAAGTCGGTGTGGCCGACTTAATTGCACCAATCTAGCTCAGAGGGAACATTAAGTCGGTGTGGCTGACTTAATTGAACCAATCTAGCTCAGTGGGAATATTAAGTCGGTGTGGCCGACCTAATGAAACGGAGCGGCTCGTTGCGAGCGTGTAAGTCGGTATGATCGACTTAATGGTGCGCAATTTGCGCAATCCCAACCGTTGGAACAAACTTTCATCATAATATGAAAAGAACCATATCATCATGTTAGGGAGTAACTCCCTCCATGAAGAATATGGTTCTTTCTCGTTTCAATACGTTGTTTCAATCTAGCAAGCCTTAGAGCGCCCCCAGCAGTTACGAGCGGGCCACGGACCGCTCTCTTCTCCGCCTCATCCAGACGATCATGCCTGTACCGGCCATGATAACCCCTGTCGCCACGAAGATCGAGTGGATGCCGAGGAATAGACCCAGCAGCCCGCCAAGCAGCGGGCCCAGCATGGAGCCGAACTGGTTGGCGCTAGCCGTCAGGCCGAAGGACCTGCCCCGGAACTGCTCGTCCGTATTTTGCACCATCAGCGTATTGATGATCGGGACGATACCCGCCATGAACAAGCCGAACACAAATTGCACGAACGCGAACAGCCACAGCGCTTCTACAAAATATTGCACGCAAACAACCGTCCCTGCGGTCAAGAGACACAGGATCAAGATCCGGTAATGCCCCTTCCTCTCGCCTAGCCTACCCCATATCGGCGACGCGATAATTCCAGCGATCCCGATCAACGACAAGACAAGCCCCGCCGATAGAACCGCTCCCTTTTCGCCGCCTTGCAGATCCGCGATATGGAGAGACAGCAGCGGCTGAATCATATTGAGAGATAATTGAAACACGACGAGGATGAGCAGCATTTGAATGAGCGCCCGATTTCGGAATGCCATCCGGTACGTAATGGGCTGCTTGTCCTTTGCCTTCACCTGCGTCTCCCCGCTCCTGTCTTCCTTCACCCAAAAAATGACGGCGAGCGCTGCCGCAAAGATGATAACGGCTGCCACGATGAATGACCTTCGCATGCCGAAGGCTTCGGCGAGCAATCCGCCAAACAACGGGCCTAGAATTCCTCCCGTCATCGTTCCTGCTTGCATTATGCCGAGGCTCCATCCCAACTTCTCCTTCGGTGCGATCATTGCGACGATAGACATGGAAGCCGGAACAAATCCTCCGACGAAACCATGCAGCATCCGAACACCGACAAGCTGCCAAGGTGTCTGCACAAAAGCGATCAAGGCATAAATGATCGCCAGACTGAGTCCTGCCCGAATCACCATCTTGCGCTTGCCGAACTTGTCCGCCAGCATCCCCCACAGCGGAGCCATGACGGCACCAACCAGGAAAGCTGAGGAATGGACAATCCCCGCCCACAAATTAACGGAGCTTTTATCCACGCCAAGGTCATACAGAAACAGCGGCAGGAACGGCACCGACATCGTATAGCTGGAGCTGCAGAACAGGACCCCGAACCATAAAATCCACATCGTTCTTTTCCAGGATTGCACGTGATGTCACTCCCCTCATGCCAAAAACCGCACTAAATCCATCCGAACGTATGCGCGTCATGTACCACTATACGCCTACTCCCGTACGAGTTCAAAAGGCGAACAGGGGAGCAAAGCAGCGAAAACGGAGGGGAAGTTCCACTTATCACATAAGAATGCGTCTTAAACCCAAAAAAATATTGAAACCAGTGATCACACGCCACGTAAGTTAACTTATGGGCGTTGTTATGCCATCATGAGCAGCCTGTGAAAACGCCATCATAGCGTCTGTGACCTGCGTCCTATATAAAAGGCGACGACTACTCAACTGTATGCTATACTTAGCACGTATGTTGAACAAAAAGGAGCCTGCCTCATGTTTCAAGCTTTTATTGATTTTCTGAAGGACTATGGCCCCTTGGGATTGTTCGTTCATTCCTTTCTCGACGCGGTCATTTTTCCGGTCCCCGCTTTTTTCTTGCAGGTATCATTAAGTATTATGAATCCGACAACGGCCTTATGGCTTGCAACGGTTGGATATATCGCCTGTTTGATCGGGACTCCGGTCGGTTACTATTTGGGTAAAATTATGGGTAAATCCGTTCTCTACCGGTTTATTAAGACAGAATGGATCGATGCCGCGACAAGCCGGTTCCAAAAAAACGGTGAAGCTGCCATATTGATAGGTTCGTTTACGCCAATTCCATTTAAAGTATTTACGATTTTATCCGGCGCCTTGAACTTTCCGTTATGGCGACTGATCGGCTACGCTGCGATAGGGCGTGCCGTCAAGTTTTACGCAGTTGGCGCATTGTTCTACTTCTATGGCCGGGCGGCAGAATCTATGGTAAAGGACGTATCGCTTTATACCTTTATCATCTGCGTTCCATTGATCGCAATTTTTCTATTCGTTCGCAGCAGAATCCGCAAGAAGAAGCAGTTGGAGCAAGAGTCTGATGTTCAGTCGGCAGACGAACGACAGACAGTTGACGAGCGTCAACAAGCACCCGAGCGTCAGATAGCTGCAACCGAGTTGAAAAACGACATATCCTCATAAAAGCTTAAAAGCTATCCCTCCATCTCGAAGCAGAGATGAGGGATAGCTTTTTTTTACAATCGCATATGGTATCTGCTCTTAGAGTGCGCTTCCTCCGAATAGGAAGCGATGCTCCCAATGCGTGCCTTTAATCGAATTCGTTTTTACGCCGCCGCTTTCTTTGGAGTACGTATGCAGGATCTTGCCGTCTCCCAGGTAAATGCCGACATGCGTAATGCGCGCAGAGGACTTGTTGACACCGCTGTATGCGGATGCGCTTGTCCCTTTATAGGACATGAAGAACATCAAATCGCCGCGTTTCAGATTATTGATATTCGTAGTCGTGTTGCCTTTTTTCTTCACGTAATCGCCTTGCTGGCGGGAATCCGCAGGCAACGTAATGCCAAGTCCATCGATGAACGCTCTTCTTACAAAGTCAGAACAGTCGAAGGTTTTGGTCGAGCTGCGGTTAGAGCCGAACTCATATGGCGTGCCCAGATACTTCATGCCGGCCGAGATGACCTTCTCAACGGATGCGCTGGAGGAAGGAGTAGATGGCTTAGTCGCCGTATCTCCGCCCGAGCTGCCGCCAGAGCCGTTTGATCCTGTATTCGTAGATCCGCTACCACTGCCTGCTGTGTTTCCTAAAGACAGGTATTGCGACTGAGTCGACACATATCCTTTTACGCCGTTAGAATCGAGAACCTCATACCAGTTGCTGCTTGCTTTGCCCAGCACCTTAACTTGCTCGTTCGATTTCAGATAACGAATGCGCTTGGCGGATGTCGTAGGGCCTTCGCGGAACGAAACCGATTTTTTCACAACAGCGTTCATAGCCGGTACAGCTTCCGACGAGGAACCGGAGTTCGACGAGGATGAATCCGAAGTGGAATTTGTTTTCGTATATTTGGAAGAGGAAGAGATATATCCTGTTTTGCCTCTAGTATCGCTTACTTTATACCAGCCGCTGCCCGCCTCCTCAATGATGCTTACATCTTCGCCTTTCTTCAGCATGCGGATAACCGTGCTGGAAGTCGATGGGGCCGTACGCATGTTAACTCCCCAGATCACCTCGGCTGATTGAGCAGCATAAGCTGCCGGAGCTGGCATTACCGCTGCAGTGCCTAGCAACAAAACAGCCGATATCGTCGCAACAGCGACTTTGTGTTTCATGGTGTATCTCATTCAATACGCCTCCTTGTATGATGATTGCTGTGCCGGTGTTCGGCGTGTACAACAACCATTGTAAGTTTGGCGTGTTCGAACAAGCATCGACCGATGTTCCTAAATGGGGGACTTCGGAATTGGGAGTATGGAATTACCCAAAAATGCTAAGAAAAAATTAATAAAAGGCGCCTCCATCCTTGGAGACGCCTTCCTTTTTCACTTTTTCCAAACCCTGCATGCTTAGAGCTTATTGGGCTAAAGACCGAATATGAGAATTCTCATAAAGATTAGGGCTCTCTCATACATCATGTAGGACTAAATGCTCATTTTTATGTTTGCTATTAAAATATGGTCCCATTTACCATGCGGCTTAACGGCCCTCAGGCAGCGGATTTAAGCCTTCTCCTGCGGTCTTTTGGTCCTGCTCCAACGGCTCGACATGGACATGAACGCCCATAATATTGTGCTTCCGGCCCATTCTTCGTTCAATCTCATCACAGATCCGGTGGCTCTCGATCAACGATAATTCGGGATCTACCAGCACAATGACGTCTACCAGCACATTGCTCCCGTGAATTCTGGCCTTAATGTCCTTAATCGCCATGACTCCTTTGGTTTTGGCGATCGTTGCTCTCAGCGTCCTAAGCTCCTTCTCATCGAAGCCGTCGGTCAGCGCATGGGTCGAGCTGTAGAAGATGCCCCACGCAGTCTTGCATATAATGAGGCCGACGAGCAACGCTGCAACGGGGTCCAGCCACGGCATGCCGAACTGGGAGCCGATAATGCCAATCGCAGCACCGATGCTCACCAGGGCGTCCGACAAGTTATCCTTCGCCGCTGCCATCAGCGCTTGGTTGTTGATCTTGCGGGCCAGACGGCTATTGTAGACGTATACCCCGCCCATGCATACAGCCGAAAATAGCGCAACCCAAGCCGTAATCATATTAGGTGTCGTGTGCTCGGCTGCAATGATCGATCTTACGGCGGTAATTAGGACCTGAATGCCCACCGTCGCCATAATAAATGACGCTATAAGTGCCGCGATCGTCTCAGCCCGGAAATGGCCGTACGGGTGGTCCTTGTCGGGCGGCTTCTGCGAAATGCGCAGACCGACCAGCACCGCTACGGAGGCTACGATATCTGTTAAGTTATTGTAGCCGTCGGCTACAAGCGCACCTGATACGAACCAATAACCTGCTACAAGCTTCAGAGCGGACAAGGCGATATAAGCAGCTATACTAACCCAGGCACCCTTCTCGCCTTCCTTAATATCCTCATACTGTGTCAAAATGCCAAGCCTCCTGCCAATCTCTTCAAAACGTCTCTCGATATCATACCCGAGCAGTGCCGTGTGGGTCTAGAGAAACAGTGTTGACCTTATGCGAGCTTTTATGCCTCAGGGCAAAAGAGTGAGACAAGAGCCAGAATCGGGTACGCGGCCGCACCCGACTTGGTCTACGTTATGATGGTCGCTTTGTAAGCGAATCATTCCCACTCCGCGCAAAAAAACCGTCCCGAATCTATCTTCGGGACGGTTTTTGTTCTAGCAAGCTTTATACCGCGTACATACGCTCGCGAATCGCTTTCACTTCCGCGCTCTCCAGGTACTCGTCGTACGTCATCATACGGTCGATTACGCCATTCGGCGTAAATTCGATAATACGGTTGGCAATCGTCTGAACAAACTGATGGTCATGCGATGTGAACAAGATCGTGCAATCCGTATCGATCAAGCCGTTGTTGAGCGCTGTAATGGACTCCAGATCCAAGTGATTCGTCGGTTCATCCAGAATAAACACGTTCGCGCCTTCCAGCATCATCTTGGACAGCATGCAGCGGACCTTCTCGCCGCCGGACAAAACGCTAGCTTTCTTCATCGCTTCATCGCCGGAGAACAGCATACGGCCTAAGAAGCCACGAAGGAATGTCTCATCCGGATCTTTGGAATATTGGCGCAGCCACTCCACCAGATTAAGATCAACACCTTCAAAATAAGCGGAGTTATCTTTAGGGAAGTATGCGCGAGTCGTTGTCACGCCCCACGAATACGTGCCCGCATCCGGCTCTAGCTCACCGGCAATCAGTTGGAAGAACGTCGTCTTCGGCAAGCTGTTCGGTCCAACAAAAGCGATCTTGTCGCCTTTGTTGATCGTAATCGTCAGGTTGTCGATGAGCTTCTCGCCTTCGATCGACTTGGACAGGCCTTCTACCAGCAGCAGCTGCTTGCCCGCTTCACGCTCACCTTTGAACAAGATAAACGGGTATTTGCGGTTCGACGGACGAATATCGTCCAGTGTAATCTTATCAAGCAGCTTCTTACGCGAGGTTGCTTGCTTCGACTTCGATTTGTTGGCGCTGAAACGTTGAACAAACGCTTGCAGCTCCTTAATTTTATCTTCCTTCTTCTTGTTCTCCGAACGCATGAGCGAGAGAGCAAGCTGGCTGGACTCGTACCAGAAGTCGTAGTTGCCTACGTACATTTGGATTTTGCCAAAGTCAATGTCCGCAATATGCGTACATACCGTATTCAAGAAGTGACGGTCATGGCTGACTACGACTACTGTGCCTTCATACTTCGCGAGGAAATCCTCTAGCCAGCGGATCGATTCAATATCCAAGTGGTTGGTAGGCTCATCAAGCAGAAGAATATGCGGGGAACCGAACAAGGCTTGCGCCAACAGGACGCGCACCTTCTCGTTGCCACCCAGTTCAGACATCAGTTTGTCATGCAGATCCGTTGAGATACCAAGCCCGTTCAGCATCTCTGCCGCCTCGGATTCCGCTTCCCAGCCGTTCATATCTGCGAATTCAGCCTCAAGCTCGCCCGCGCGCATGCCGTCTTCATCTGTAAAGTCAGCCTTCGCGTAGAGCGCATCCTTCTCCCTCATCACTTCATACAGCTTCTTATGGCCCATAACGACCGTCTCCAGCACTTTGAAGCTATCGTATTCATAATGGTTCTGCTTCAGTACGGCAAGGCGTTCGCCCGGTGTAATATGAACTTCGCCCGAGGATTGCTCCACTTCGCCGGAAAGGATTTTGAGGAACGTAGACTTGCCCGCCCCGTTCGCTCCAATCAAGCCGTAGCAGTTGCCCGGCGTAAACTTGATATTGACATCTTCAAAAAGCGCGCGCTTCCCAAAGCGAAGCGTTATGCCACTTGTGCTAATCATGGTTATTAATCCCGTCCTTCACTACAAAATCGCATTTTCTCGAACTATTATAGCACAGTCTCTTATAGAAACGAACGATGAAAGCGGCTTATATGGAAAAGATAACAGATTTATACCGCAAATAGGGCATTCTGTGCAAGAAGCCTCTCCCCGGCATACATACGCGGCAGCCGGCCAAGAGGTTCCTTCATGCCGATGCGAAATCCTCTACGTTATAGCAGCCGTTCCAGTCGGGGTTGCCCCAGCTGCCAATCCCTTCGCGGTTCGGTCCAAACTCGGCGTAAGTCGAGCCATAAACCGATTGCGGCTGCGGATTGCCCAGATACGCGACAAATCAAGCATGTGGTCGCCGATGTCGATAAGCGGTCCGCCGCCTGCAAGCTCCTTGCGCGTAAACCAGGAGCCCCAGCCGGGGCATGAGGGGTGACTGTACTAGCTCTTCGCGAGCTTCCAGGTCTCTCCGAGCGGAAGCACGATGATACGCTCTTCCTCCAGGCATCTCCGGCAGCGCTCCGCCTCCAGGCGGTCAAGAGCCTCTCGCGGCGTATCGTCCGCCAGCTTGAAGGCTCCATAATGCATCGGAACGAACCATTTTGCTCCGGTATCCTCGAATGCCTGGAGCGCCTCCTCTGGCGATACATGCTGCGGGCTCATAAACCATTCCGGCTCGTACGCGCCGATCGGCATAAGAGCCACATCAATTTGGAAGCGGCTCCCGATCTCCTTGAATCCGCGAAAGTACCCGCTATCCCCTGCAAAATAAATGGTTGGTGAAGCAGGGACTGCTGGCCGCTCAACGGGTCTGTTCTTGGCTTTTCCCGGCTGCTCCTCCTTCCAGGCCGAGGCTGCCGCAGTCTCTTGATACGATGCAGCCATCGCATCCGTCGTCTTTTGTTTGCCCCTAGCTCCCTTAACACGACGATGGGTTCCAGCCGTCTCCATGACCCAGCCCCCCCAATGGGAGCTGTTCGTATCCCACGGATTGCGGCGCGTCCAGTGCTGGGAAGGCACGAATGTGAATTTGACCCCTTTTATCGTGACAGACTCCCACCAATGCAGTTCCTTGATGCTGCTGAATCCCTTCATCTTCAGCTTGGCGCCCAAGCCTGCTGGTACGAGCAGTTGCTTGCCGCCTGTCAGCCGTCTTAACGAGGCAATGCTCAAATGGTCATAATGGGAATGGGAGACAAGCACCACATCCACGGGAGGCACGTCCTCAATCGGAATGCCTGGCGGCGCCAGCCGCTTCTGAAAAGCCATCTGTCCCGACCATACGGGATCGGTAACGATATTCAATCCCCCCAGCTGAATCAGAAAGGTGGAATGTCCGATCCAGGTGATGGACGGAATCTCTTTATTGCCCGTAAGGAAAGGCAAGTCTGGTTCCGCTTGGGGTACCCTATACGAATAATCCTTCAGCTTGAGCTTTCGGATTCGTTCTTGACGCCATCTTTTAAATTGCTTTAAGGAATTATGCTGTTCAACCTGATCCTGATTGGCAAATCTCTTGTTTCTCAAGTTGCGCTTTCCCTCCCTGCTTGCTTGTGGCATACCCTTAAGATAACAAGTCACAGGCATGCATTGCAAATTACGACGAACAACGCCTTGTCGTATCCAGTCTACTCAGCTTAGCTGCTACAGGGTATCACTTGCTGGGATTATCCGCTGCTGTCATGGTATAGTAGAGTAGATGGCATCGTACATGCGTATAACTATCTTTAAGGAGGTTTCGCTCAAATGAAACTGTTATCCATAGAACCAACGCCGAGTCCCAACTCCATGAAGCTGAATGTGGACGAGATGCTGCCTCGCGGGAGAAGGCTCACGTATAAGACAGCCGAAGCCGATTCCGCGCCTGAGCCGCTCAAAGGGCTGCTCGCCATTGAAGGCGTAAGAAGCTTGTTCCGCACCGCCGATTTCATCGCGCTGGACCGCAAGCCGGGAGCGGATTGGGCTCGCATATTAGCAGACGCACGGCAACTGCTGCAGGCAGGAGACGGCGATGCATCCTCCTCAGTCGGAGAAGGCATCGCCACCGGATTCGGCGAGGCACAGGTGCTCGTGCAGATGTTCCGCGGCATCCCGATGCAGGTCAGAGTGCGGATGGATGACCGAGAAGTGCGCTCCGCCCTTCCGCCGAAATTCACCGACGCAGTCAGCGCAGCCGCCGGCTCCACCATGATCCGCGAGCGCAAGCTGGAGGAATTCGGCGTTCGCTACGGAGAGCCGGAGGAGATCGCGGCCGAGATTGTTCGCGAGCTTGAAGCGACCTATACGGAAGAGCGGCTGAATACGCTTATCGAGGCTTCACTGCAAGCCGGTCCTGGCGAGCAGGATTCGCCAGTCGCGCCAAGACCCGCTCCGCTGTCGCTGGAGGAAGCGCTGGAGCAATTCAAGTCGGATGACTGGCAGATTCGTTATGCTGCACTGGAACGCTATGTCAGCGAGCCGGACGGCATTCCGCTGCTCCAGAAGGCAATCCGCGACGAGAACGCCTCGATCAAGCGTCTGGGCGTTGTCTATCTGGGCGATCTCAAGACGCCTGAATCGATGCCGCTGCTCTTCGAAGCGCTGAAGGACTCCTCCTCGTCCGTTAGACGTACAGCGGGAGATACATTGTCCGACATCGGAGATCCGGCAGCCATCGGCCCGATGATCGAAGCGCTGAAGGACAAGAACAAGCTGGTCCGCTGGAGAGCGGCGCGCTTCCTCTATGAGGCTGGCGATGAATCAGCTATCGAAGCGCTCGAGGAAGCCGCGAAGGACAGCGAGTTCGAGATCAAGCTGCAAGCCCAGATTGCGCTGGAGCGTATTCAGCGCGGCGAGGAAGCAGCCGGCTCCGTATGGCAGCAGATGACCGCCGCACGGAAACAAGAATCTCAATAATCCATAGAAAGAGCCTGCGGGATTTGTGTCGGAGACACTTCTCTCACAGGCTCTTATTGTTAAGGTAGCGCCGGGTGCAACGCTACGGATAGTTCAATTGCAACTGAACAAGCAGCGAATTGCCGCTGCCGAACTTCTCATAGCTGGCCCGATAACCGACGGCAACCCCGACACCCTCGAATGCGGCCTTGAGCTCATCCGGGAAGTCCGCGCCTTGCTCGTAGCGGAACTCCAGCTTGCCCGTCCGGGAGGATATAGCCGACTGGATGCGTTCTCTGAGCTGGGCGGCATCCGCCACCGTATGCTCTTCCTCCAGCCAATGCAGCCCTATCGCCACCTTAAGTTTCTCGAAAATGTCGGCGTCAGTCCCGCCGCTTGCTTCCGCCAGCTCCTTCAAGGCGTCGGCATATCGGGTGGAGGCTTCCGGGTATGTCCTCGTCCATTCATGGTCAGCCCTAAGCTCCTCGTCCGTTTTCAAATAATACGTATAACGAATCCGATCGTCTTCCGCACCGACCGGATCGTCCCACGTCAGATCGAGATGGTACCATTGCCCGTCGAGCTGTACCATATTCCAGGCATGCTCGCCGGTATTCACCTTGCCCTCTGCAATCAGCACCGGTATTCCCGCTTTCTCCAGCATCAAGTAGCCGAGCAGCGAATAACCCTGGCATACCGCCTTGCCGAGCGAGATCGCATCATATGCCGTATAGTAGCTAAGCGATTGATCGTATTCCACATTCGTTACGACCCAATCATGAATAGCCTTGACTTTCTCGTGATTGTTCATGTCGGGTTTCAAGATGGCGGAAATCGCAGCATCTGCAGCCTGCTCCACCTGAGCCGTCTCCTCTGGCGTTTCCCGGTACTTCGCTTCCACCGTTATGGTTGACTTGTTGCCCCAGCTGCGAATCGTATATAGGTATGACTCCAGTATGTAAGCGGAGTAATCGTCATGCGTGAGCGCCGCTCTGATAATCTCGGTCATCTGCTCGGACAGCTCTGATTTGTCGCCCGTATAAGAGGCTGAGAACCGCTCGTCCCGCTCCTTGAATCCCTTGGCCAGCTCAAGCTCAAGCTTCTCGAATCGGTCTGGCGTCTCCTCCTCTTCGGCGGCAGCCAGCTTATTCGGCGCTTCGACCGCTCTGGCAACGGGAGACGGCTCCTGGTTCGAATCCGCATTAGTCGGGAACAAATTCAGTTTCAAATTCAAGCTATACGCGCCAGCAACGACAATCGCGATGGCCAACAGCTTGAGTGCTCCTTTACGCATAGGCTCCTCCTTCAAATCTCTCCTGCGGCAATAGCTGCCTCTCGAATGGCGAGAGCTTGCTCGCTTTCCTAACATCATATGTTCGTCCACGGGAATGATGCCAGTCCGGCGGCAAATTGGCTCTCGGCAGGCAAGTTAGCTTAACTGGCTGACCGCGTGAGTGAACGCATGAGCGCGCTCGGTAATCTTATGGAACTGGCCTTCCTTCACCCATTCCATATTGACCAGCTTGCTGCCGAGTCCGACACCGTTTGCTCCAGAGCTGAAGTATTCCGCAATATTATGCTGGTCGACTCCGCCTGTTGCCAGAATTGGCACATCCTTAAGCGGGCCGCGAATTTCTTTCAAATAGTTAACCCCCAGCGACGCCATCGGAAACAGCTTGACCGCTTCCGCTCCGGCCTTGACCGCCTTCACGATCTCGGTAGGCGTCATCACCCCCGGCCATACGGAGATGCCATGCTCCCGGCCGTAAGTAATCACTTCCTCATCCAGATTCGGCGAGATCAGAAATTGCGCTCCGGCTTGAACGGCCTGCTTGGCGGTGTCCAGGTCAATAACCGTCCCCGCTCCGATATATGCTTCTTCGTCGAAGCGCTCGCGCCAGCGGCTAATCATGGCCGCTGCACCGTCCGTATTCATCGTGATCTCCATCATCCGAATGCCGCCCTTCAGCAATGCCCTTGCCGTATCGTCGGCCTTGTCATCTTCTATGCCCCGCAGGATCGCCACTATTTTATGCTTCAGCAATTCATTCAGCATGCCGCTCATTCCCATTCTACCCCTTTTTCCCCTTTAGATTTCCTGCTCCAATACTCATTCAGCAGCTTCAAGAATAAATTCGGGAACGGAAGCTTGTCCATCTCGTCCCGAGCGATCCAGCGGTATCGGCTTTGTACCTCTACGGGCATATCCTCATGCGCCGCAGCAGGCTCGCTTGCCATGCTGCCAGTTCTATAAGGTACTGCACTCTCCGCAGCCAGCACGCTGTCCAGAGCGCCCATATCGGCCGCATACACGCGCATCCGCCAATGTATATGGCTGAAGATATGATCTGCGTCCGCAAACCATCCTGTCGGACGGATCAGCAGCCCTGCGTCTGTCTCCAGCATACGGATAGCGGCTTCGGCCAGCTCGCCCTGCTCCTTTGGAGCGGATTCGACGAACATGCTGCGACGATCACCGTCCAACAGCAGATGCGGCAGCTCCCACATCTGCGCCAGCAATCCCGTATCGGGACGCTGCCTGACCAGCACTTTCCCCGCTTGCTCGCCTGCACCCTCGACAATAACCGCCAAGCGGTATTCCTGCCGCGGCGGCTTGGCCTTCGTCTTGATCGGAAGCTCCGCCTCTCGTCCAGCAATTCGCGCTTCGCAATGCTCCATCACCGGACATGGCAAGCAGCTAGGCGACTTGGGCGTACAGACGAGCGCGCCGAGCTCCATAAGCGCCTGATTGAAATCCCCGGCCGCCCCCTCGGGAATCAGGCTTGCAGCAAGCTTCTCGATGCCTGACCTTGTAGACGGCTTGGCAATATCGTCCTCCAGGCAGAAGTAGCGGGAGAGCACTCTCATGACGTTGCCGTCTACCGCCGGCTCCGGGCGATTGAAGGCAATGCTCATAATCGCGCCTGTCGTATACGGCCCGACTCCCTTCAGTCCCGCTACCGAATCCTTATCGTCAGGAATAATGCCGTCATATCGCTCCATGACCATCTTGGCACCCGCCTGCAAGTTTCTTGCCCGGGAATAATAACCGAGACCCTCCCAACACTTCAGCACCTCGTCTTCCGGCGCTTCGGCAAGCGCCTGTACGCTCGGAAAGTTTGCCATGAATCGTTCAAAGTAAGGGATGACCGTATCAACTCTCGTTTGCTGCAGCATAATTTCGGATACCCATATCCGGTAGGGATCCTTATTCCGGCGCCACGGAAGGTCCCGATTGCCTCTTTGATACCAGGCCAGCAGCTCCTGGCTGAAATATTGCTTTGCTACTTCTTGCATTGTCATACTATCGTAATCCTTCCCGTCCTCGGAGTGGTTGTTTGTTCTCTCTCATTCCTCTATTATACGAATTATACGCATATATTCCTATGAATAACATGGAAGAGAAAGGAGGAGTTCCGTTGCTGACTGCCAAACTAGCCATCCGGCTGGCGAAATGCTCTGCTGTCCTGGCGTTGGCTGTTTCACTTGCCGCATGCGGCGGCAGCCCGACAGGCGGCGCGCCAAAGGGCGGCTACTTGAAGGACGCCCCGTCCGATATTGCAGCCGTCTACAAATCCCGATGCCTGAACTGCCACGGCAATGATCTGCAAGGCCGCGTCGGCGCCAATACGAACTTGCAGCAGGTCGGCTCCCGCATGAGCTTCGAGGAAATTGCCGCTCAGATCGAACAAGGCGAAGGGCTGATGCCGGGCTTCGCCGATACCCTATCGCAGAAGGAAATCGATGGTCTCGCCGAGTGGCTGGCCTCTAAGCAATAGAGCCCTGACGGGTCTGCCTCGCGGTCATGTCATGCCCCGGACGCGAGGCCATTACTCTGCCCAAAAAGCAGATTATACCTGCGCAACACTAGTTTCACCCATAAGTCGGTTTCACAGAAATAGTAGTGCTGTGCAACGTTAAATGCACAAAATCGCTCCAAAAAGGGAAATAATGTTGCCACACACCACTAATCTCGCCAAAAAGATGGAAACTCAGAAATAGTGGTGCTATGCAACGTTAAATGTACAAAATCGCTCCAAAAAGGGAAATAACGTTGCCACACACCACTAATCTCGCCAAAATGTGAATATAGATTACTCGCTTGGGATGGGTTCATAAGTCGAACACAAAAAATGGCGGTGTCAGGAATATCATCCTGAACATCGCCATTTCATTATTTGTGCACGTTTTTCATCAAGCGAACTGTCACCGCATGCGAACGTAGCTGCTTGTGTGACAGCCTTATCGATACGATCTCAATAACCGATGTAATGCCCATTGGACTTCGGAGACTTGTGGTCGTAATGGACTGCGGGACCTGCATAGAACCAATGGGTTTCTCCCATTTGGGGATGAGTCGGGAATAAGTCGCCTTGAACGAGCAGCAGATCATCGCCCCAGTCATTGGAATACATGCCGTCGTACTGCACCCATTGACCCGTCTTGAACCGTCGTTTCGCGCTTTGCTGACGCCCTCTGTTCATCGCCATTCTCCTCTCGCCGCATATCTACTGCTATTACATTCGCAGTATGGGCCAAAGGTTACAATTTTATCCGTTCTACGACGGCAAAGGCCGAAGCAAGAGCGCGTTCATGCGTAATCGTAATATGAATGACAGTGTCCGCCTCGCTGAGCCCTAATCGATCCCATGCTTCCGCAGACAACTTGCAGACCGGCTTGCCGGCTGCATCCCGCCCGATATCCATATCTCCAAAACCAAGCAAGGCGCCAATGCCGCAGCCGAATGACTTCGCAATCGCTTCCTTGGCGGCGAACCGCCCTGCGACATACTGATGCAAACGCGGTCCGCCATATGCCGAGCAAGCCTTCCGTTCGCCGGGTGTCAATATGCGCTGCATGAATCTGTCGCGAAGCTTGCTCTCCAGCATCTCGGAGACTCTCGCTACATCTGTCAGATCATGCCCGATTCCTATTATCATGCGTGCGCCCCCTCTATCATGATGGAGACATTAGCAGATGAGGCAATCGTTTGTCAAGGCGTCAGACTTGCATCGTTCAGCGGCTTCTCGTAAGAGAATGTTTCGCCGCTCTTGTCCTTGAAGCTTACCTTCAGTCGGCCATCCTCGGCTGCGCCGATATAGGCGCCTTCCGCAGTATAGCTATACTTGTTGAATCCAGGGAATCCGAATGGATCGCTACCGCCTTCTTGCATCTCGACTGGGAAGACAGCCGTCCCCGCAGCATCACCGGTCTCTGGAACAAATTCTATGAGAAGCTCATCCGGCTCACCTTGGTCTTCCCTCAGCCATACATCCAGCTTCACGACTTGTGTACCGTCTTTGCTTTCATTGATCCTCAGCGTCATATGAGCGTTATCGCCCATGACATGCCAGTATACAGGCTCTCTTGCCGCATTTGGCGGCGAATAAGGCGGCGGAGATGTTGTCGACAGCCAGCCAGCGAAGACAATAAGCGCAACCGCAGCCACAATCTCAGCGCGTACGCCCCAAATGAGAGCCCGTTCGCCGGAAGCCTTGGCCCGCAGCAGCCGATGCACGGCTGCTATGCCGACAACGAGCAGCAGCAGCAGGATTTTGACAAGAGCCAGCCTTCCATAATCACTGCCCCACAGCTGGCTCCACGACGAGAGATGATCCAGCGTCAGCCATACTCCGCTGATGATAATGAGGACGATGCTTGGCAAAGCGTACATGGCGAACTTATCGCCTGCGCGAAGCAAGGTCCCGCTTCCGTCAGGACGATAAGTGAGCATCCAAAGGCCGGTCAATCCGCCGAACCAGACGGCGGCCGTTCCCATATGAACCGAATGGGCAATGATGGCAACCATTGCATCCTCGGCGGCCGCGTAAGCATGGCCCGTCAGCGGGAAGGTGACGATGATGCCTGCCGCAAGCAGCCATTTGACCGGATTGGCCCATACGGCCTCACGCTTAGGCGCAAACGCCAGCAGCAAAATAATGATGGCAGCAGCCGGCCTCATGAAGGCAACCTTGCCAACCATGGTCTGCGACAGAATGTCGTTCCATGCGATGCCGCTGAACTGCGAAGCCAGCATGTCGATCCGGCTCCAGCCGGACGCGATCCAGATGATTGCGGCTGCGGCAATGACAACTTGCTCCGCTCGAAGCGAGAAGCCGGCAGGCGGCTCGCTGCTCTCGGATCTCCATAACGCGTAGCGGAAAAACAAAATGCCGCCGGCGGCCAATGCAGCCAGCACCTCTGCAATGCGCAGGAATATCATCAGAGTGTGGCCTCCGGCATGATTATGCTCCTCGCCGCTGCTGCTTGCAGCGGATGCAGCTGACTCCCCACTTGCAGCCGGCGGCTCTGTCACGCCTTCTATGACGCCGCTTGCTTCTTCAGCTTCGTTCGTATCGGCTGGCTCAGCGTCTGATGGTTCTGACGCAAGACCGCCGTCTTCGCCAATCTCTGGCGTCTCACCGCTTGTTGGCTCATTTGGCAAGGAGCTGTCCGTCTCGACAGGTTCTGTCGGAACTGCGCTTTCGCTTGCATCTTGAGTCGATGCCGGTGCCAGTGTCGGTGTTGGCGCCGAACTTGCTGAGCCCGTTGCCGCAGACGGCTCCTGCTTGGCAGGGCTAGCCGGTGGCGGTGTTACGGGAGGCTTCGGCGTCACTGCAGGGCTGGCCGGTGGCGCAGTTATCACGGCGGATGGAGACGGCTTGGCGGTCGCAGGCGGCTTGACACTGCCGCCGTCCAGCGATGCCGTATCATCCGGCGGCTTCGTCTCCAGCTCTACGCCGATAGAAAATTGGAAGGAGCCGTCCGTCACATGCGTATCCAGGGACAGCACCTGCCACTTGACTTTATACACGCCTTGCTCCAGCTTTGGTATCGTTAGAATCAGCGTCTGGTCGCCATCGCTGCTGAGCGTCCCCTTCACTTCTCCGCCCGCACTGTTCTCAAGCGAAATAGAGCTCATTTTGGTATCGATTTTTTCAGTAAAAGTAAGCTTGATCTGAGATGGCGAGCTATCCAGAACCGCATTAGCCAGCGGAGAGGACTGATAAATATAGGCATGTGCCGAGACGAAGCCCGGCAAACATGCCCATACCACCAGCAGAATAGCCAGTAAGGAATACCTTTTTTTCATCATGCGTTACTTCGTGTAGATCGCAACTGCGGCTCTGGATTCGCCTACGGCCGGGAAGTATTCCACGGTCGCGCCTGCCGCCTCTGCTATAGCGCGTAGAGCGCCAGCTTCCTGGGAAGCATAGTTTGGATCAATATTGTCGCGAATAAAGTCAGCCGATGCTTTTGTTACGCCCTTCTCTACTTTTACAGCTTCATCCTGTGCGACTGCAATACCGTCAACATAGACATGCGGAGCATTAGAGGATGGCTTGCCTGGCAGCTTCGGCGATTCATTCTGGACGGTGAATGTCATCGTCGCTTCATAACTCGTCTGATCATATTCGCCTTCCTTGGCTTCCTTCGTTGCCGGCTTGGCACGAACCAGATAGTAGTCCGCTGCGCCAGTCTTGAATGTTACCGTACCATTCTTATCCGTTACCAGCTCAGTCGGCTCCGAATTGCTCCTGCGGATCACGTCCACATGAGTATCCGCCAGCGGCTCGCCCTTAAGCAGCAATTGGATGGATACTTCTTCGCCAGCTGTCACCGCAGCCGGATTAAAAAGCGGAATAAGCTCTGCGCGGTCTGGGCTTACTTCCTTCGAGAAGCCTTGGAGAGCCTTCACGCGCTCAATGACCGGAATATCGCTCACAGCGACAAAAGACTTCGCGCTGCGCAGCGTGCGGCTGCCTACGCCGCCATGATTGAATACGCTGTCGCCTTCAACCGAAACGATATAGGCGCCCGGCGTATTCGACTTGAACGATGCGACAAAATAATTGTTGACCGCAGGTTCTGTCTCTGTTGCTTCTTCTCCCGTATAGAATCTGGTTCCTGTAATATCGGACTTCACGCCGCCCGGCGTGGTAACGAATACTTTCGACGTATCCGTGCTCCATTGTCCTGCAATGCGATAGCTCTTGTGCTCATTGGAATGATTGCCAAGCATAAGTTCAACATAAGATACTTGTCCCGGCGCCACTATGGGCGCATTGGTCTGCGACCAGCCGTCATGGGCAAATACGGGTATTGCCGCGCTAACCGTCAATATGGCTGCCAGCAGTGCACCTGTCATTTTCTTGCGAATAGACATCCTTCATCAACCTCTCTTATCGAATTAATATTAACTTACATATTGTAACAACATCGGCCGGGAAAGACATGACCCGAACGAGCCATCTAATTGTGAACAAATTGTGAACAAAATGACTCCGCTTTCAAATTTTATCAAAAAATGTGCCTCTCCCTAAGAATATGCTTTATTTTCAGGGCGCTTGAACGCAAAAAAGCTGCCCCAGCGGAACCTGTACAGTTCCATGGGACAGCCCAATGGCCAGCATCAACTGGCTTGCATCCTCAAATACCCGGAATCGCCGAACGTTTATGCTCGGTCTTCAGATATTGCTTTTCGAGCTTCTCGCGAGTCTCCTGCGCAATGACCTTGCCTTCCAGGTAATCGCTGTTCTCATCATACTTGATGCCAAGCTCGTCCTCATCCGTCTGGCCTTCCCATAGGCCGGCTGTCGGCGCTTTGTGCAGCACGCTGTCCGGTACGCCCAGATGAGCAGCAACAAGCCTTACCTGGCGCTTGTTAAGCGAGCTGAGCGGAGTAAGATCAACCGCTCCGTCGCCCCACTTCGTATAGAAGCCTGTCACGGCTTCCGAAGCATGATCCGTCCCGACTACAAGCAGGTTCAGATCGAAGGCCAGCGCATACTGCATCACCATTCGGGTTCTCGCTTTGACGTTGCCTTTGCCTCCGCGGCTTATATGGCGGTGAATGCCAAGCGACTTGAATCCATGCTCAACCTCAAGAGCAATCTCGTCGACAGCTTCGCCGATATTTGTCTCCACCTTATGCTTCATATCGAATGCTTCGGCAACCGCATAGCTGTCGGCGATATCCACTTGCTTGTCATATGGCTGAAAGACGCCAAGGGTCATATATTCTTTGCCCGTCTCTTCGCTGAGCTCATCCGTCGCACGCTTGCACAGACCTGCCGCAACAGCGCTGTCAATGCCGCCGCTTATCGCAATCAGCAGGCCGGTTGCATTTGCGTCCAGTACGTATTTCTTCAAGAAATCGACCCGCTTGCGAATTTCCGCATCCGGATCAATCTCGGGCTTGACGCCGAGACGTTTAATAATTTCCTCTTGTAAAGTCATCTGGCAGCTCCTATTAACCGCAATATTTGTCGAATGCGTCCGTCAAGTCTGCCGCAATATCGGCTGCGGAACGATTCTCGATCTGATGACGTTCAATAAAGTGAACCAGCTCTCCGTCCTTCATCAGTGCGATGGAAGGCGAAGAAGGCGGATATGGCGCAAAGTATTCGCGTGCCTTCGCAGTAGCTTCCTTATCTTGACCTGCGAACACCGTGAACAGGTGATTAGGCAGCTTCTCGTTCTGCAAGGCTTGGGCTACGCCCGGACGGCATTGGCCTGCCGCGCATCCGCATACGGAATTGATCACGATCAGCGCCGTTCCTTGCGCGCCCGGCACATGCTCTTCTACTTCTTCCGCTGTGCGAAGCTCCTGAATTCCCAGCTTCGTAAGATCGTCACGCATTGGTTGAACCATGTCCAACATATATCTTTCGAATGACATCGACATGCTAACTCACTCCTTCAAGGACTATTTTAAGCTATTATACCGTCCCTTACGAAAATAAAGCAACCGGAGTCGCTACTCCGATTGCTCCCTTTCTGGAAGGTCTGGCTCCGTTGCCGATTGATCGGCTCTACTGGCGGCATCGTGCTCCGGGTGGAAGAAGGTTCCCTCCTCCGGCTTGATGCCGCGCTCGAACCATTCCCGGTTCTCCGCAGTCAGAAAGCCAATGTCCTTGAAAGGATGCACCCATTGATCGCCAGCCATCACAGCGGGATCGGTATCGGTGCTCCATTGTTCCAATGGCGAGTGCGGAGATTCGTACATATGATCGCCGATCACAACGCCATATTCATTGACGAATGGAGCTTCCGGCCCTCTTCCTTCACGGAATTGCGGTAGGAACTCGATTTCGTAAGGATCAAGGGCGGGATTGTCCCCCGGCTTTTGCTTGTTGGAATCATTGTCGCGCAATGCTGTTCACCCGCTGTCGGTCAGGTCGACGGACGGTTCGGCCCGTTCAGCTTCTTATCGATGCCGGCACTGTCGCCCGCTCCATTCGCTTTGTTCGCGTTACGAGCCGCTTGCGCTTTCTGCTCCAGGGAGCTTCCGTCTTCCTTCGTTCTCTCGGACATCCTATTTCAGCCTCCTTCGCGGATTACGGCGCCTGAAGGCGTCCGCTATTATCCATTCATGGATTAGAATGCCCGGCGTCCTCTTGCGTTATGTTGAAGGTGACGATAAAAGTTGTGCCTTGCCCTTCGGCTGTCTGGACATCGATTCGCCCGCCATGCCGTTCGGCAATGCTCAGACATAGCGGCAGGCCAAGGCCAGTGCCGCGTGTCTTCGTTGTGAAGAAGGGCTCAAACATATGCTTGAGCTTATCCTGCGGGATACCCGCGCCTTCATCCGAAATATACACGCTGATTTCCCCGTCCCGATAATCGGTTTTGATGCGCAGAATCCCCTTTTCCTCCATTGCCTCCATGCCGTTTCTAGCGATATTCAGCAGCATCTGCTTGATTTCACGGTCATTCAGCCTCATAAGCGGCACATCTTTGCAAAGCGCTACCTCCAGCGACTGTCCCCTTAGATTGGAGTCTGCGTGAAGCAGCGGCACCAGATCATTAATGGTCGTATTGATGGACGCCAGCTCCATCTTGAGCTCGCGGTTTTGGGCAAGAGAAAGAAAGTCGCTAATAATCAGATTGGCACGATCCAACTCCTCCATGATGATGCGGAAGTACTCATGCTGGCTCTGCGGGCTCCTCTCCTGAATCAGCTGCACGAACCCTCTGATGACAGCCATCGGATTGCGGATCTCATGCGTAATGCTAGCCGCCATTTGCCCGACGAGGCTAAGCCTCTCCATTCTGCCAAGCTCATCTCTAAGCTGGCTCAGCTCGGTCACGTCCTGTGCAATCAAGGCGGCACCAGCCACCTCATGGCTGCTAGTGTCGCGCAGCGTCACCGTCGTATACAGCAGCATGGCATCTTCCTCCATCTGGGGAACCGTCGTCGTCGGCATACCGTCCAAGGCTTGCTCCAACAGCGGCATGCAGGCATGGTCTTCTCCCCTCTGGAACACCCGCCCGAACGGCTGCTTCTTTAATTCCTCGACCGAGGTGAAGCTTTCTTTCATGCCAAGCAATCTGAAGCTTTCTTCGTTCACATGCGTAATTCTGCCGTCCCGGTCAACTATCATAACGGCTATAGGAGCCTTGTCAATAAATTGCTGCAGCTTCTCTACTTCATTCAAATAGCTTGCCGATAACTGAATGACTTGGTCATGCAGCTGCTGCTTCTCCTTCACGCCTTCGATTATGTAAATGGATAGCCAGACTGCCAGCAAGAGGCCGATTGTAGCCATCAACACGTTAAATGAAACCGTTGACGTCCAGGGAGCGTCGGCTTGGCTCATCAGTACATAAATAATGCTGATTAGCACCACCAGCAATATACTGACGATGGACACACCGATTTTTTCCTTCTTGGTAGCAGCAGCCTTCTGGAATGGACCGATCAGGAATAACAGAATAACGAGGAACACAACCAGGTACAACAGAAAACCGTACATTTCTTCCATATTATTTATAGTTGTCATGCGCAGTCCCGCATAAAGAACCGTAAGCGCTGCCAACGCGCGATATCCGCCGTACAACGAACCGATCAAATACGGAACTACACGAAAATCAATCTCATATTCATGAACAGATGAAGTAGTCAGCAAGCACAGAACCATCGAGATACCGCTCGTAACGGTAATGAACAGTCTGAATCCGTTCCAGCCACGTTCTTTGTCATGCCAAAGCAGGAATGCAAACACTGGAAGTACGGATAGAAAAAATTGGAGCAGCAAATCCTTCAGCACGAAAAGCCGGCCTCCTTTATGAATCAGTTAGTCAGTAATATGAAAGCCTTCGACGAATCCAATCAAGTATCACATTCAACGTTTCTTTGCCGTCAATATCGTTGTGCAGTTCATGCAGCCCGCCTTCCTTGGGGCACCACTCACAGCGATTTCCCAAATCGCTAGCCAGACGCCTGCTCGCTTCGAACGAGGTAATCCGGTCACTGTCGCCGTGAAGCAGCAGCAGCGGCACATGCAGATCTGTTCCATTCCTGAGCGCCCACTCGCCGGCTGATTGAACCTCCACATAAGCTCTAGGCGTAATGGTCGTATGGTTAAGAGGATCATCCGTAATAGGGGGAATGCCCAGCTCGCTTGGACGGAACAGGTCTTCCGGCTTCAGCCCTGTCGACATCGGCAAGGTCGGGAATATTCTCGCAACGCCTTTCCCAATCCATTCTTTAATAGCCGGAGGCTTGAAAGCCAGCTTAAGCCAAGGACTTGTCAGTATGAGGGCGGCGATATCCGGCTTCCTGCGAATGGCACAATTAAGCGCAATATTCCCTCCCATGCTGTGCCCATACAATACAACGGGGATATCAGGATGTCTCTCCCTGGCTTCCTCCATAACACGAAGCGCGTCATCAATGGCGGCGTCCATAGCGCTCATATGCCCGCGCTTTCCTTCCGAACGCCCGTGTCCCTGCAAATCATAGGCGACTACGGCATATCCGGCCGCTGTCATTCGCTCGGCTGCATAATGGTAACGCTCCCCATGCTCACCATGGCCATGGACGATTAGAATAAGCGCCTGGGTTTCCCCCGCCTCAGGCAGCCATTCTCTGACATGCAGTCTCTTCGCTTCTGTTCCAAGCACTTGCCATTCTTCACGAAGCAAAATGTATCAACCTCCTTGCCCGAGTATTATAATTAAATTATACTGGAAACCATGAATTTGAATATAGAGAATGTTTTAATATAGGAGCAATGTCATGGATTATGATGTTATTGTGATTGGGGCCGGATCATCCGGCCTGATGGCAAGCGTAGCCGCGGGCGAAGGCGGAGCAAGAGTTCTGCTGCTGGACAAGGGTGACAAGCTTGGACGCAAGCTCGGCATATCCGGCGGCGGCCGCTGCAACGTCACGAATGCGAAGGAACTGGATGAATTAATCAAAAATATCCCAGGTAATGGGAAATTTTTGTATGGGGCCTTTGCTACCTTTAATAATAGGCATATTATTGCATTTTTTGAGGGGCTGGGCATTCGGCTTAAGGAAGAGGACAACGGAAGAATGTTCCCTGTAAGCGACAAGGCGAAGACGGTTGTAGATGCTCTGGTCGGCAAAGTCCGCTCCGTTGGCGTCGATGTAAGGGTGAACAGTCCTGTAAGCCGTGTCATCTATGAGGGGGGCCGGGCGTCCGGCGTCTTGTTGAAATCAGGGGAGACGATTCGGAGCGGGGCAGTCATTGTTGCAGTCGGAGGAAAGTCTGTGCCGCATACCGGCTCTACGGGGGACGGCTATGCCTGGGCTGAGGAAGCAGGACACACGGTCACCGAGCTCTTCCCGACAGAAGTGCCATTGACATCGCAGGCAGCCTTCATCCGCAGCAAGGAACTGCAAGGACTATCCCTTCGCGGTGTGACCTTAACCGTATGGAATGGGAAAGGAAAAAGGCTGATCGAGCATACCGGCGACATGATCTTTACGCACTTCGGCATCTCTGGTCCGATCGTTCTCAGATGCAGCCAATTTGTCGTCAAAGAACAAAAGAAGAACGGCGGCACTGCCGTCAAAACGACGATCGATCTCTTCCCAGAGCTGTCCGCTGATGAGATATATGCTCAGACGATGACCCTCTGCAGGGACGAGTCTCGCAAAGCAATCAAAAATGCGCTGAAGGGATTTTTCCCGGAAAAGCTCGTTCCTTTGCTGCTGGGACTAGTGGGACTTAAAGAGGAGATCACGTACGACAATATCCCGAAGCAAGCCTGGATGGAGCTTGCCAAGCTCGCCAAGTCGTTCCCCGTCTCCATTAACGGCACGCTCTCGATTGAAGAAGCATTCGTCACAGGCGGCGGCATCAACCTGAAGGAAATCGATCCCAAGACCATGCAATCGAAGCGGATGGACGGACTATACTTCTGTGGAGAAGTGCTGGATATTCACGGCTATACAGGCGGCTACAATATTACGGCCGCTTTCACGACAGGCTATAACGCCGGCAAGCATGCGGCTGAGACAACAAAGCACTCCTGACAAAAAGGCGCTGCCGAACTTAGGTTCGACAGCGCCTTTCCTTTCATGCAGGAGCAGCGTTCTACGTATGGATATCCCCTGAGAAGTGATTATAGGTTTCTGAATCAGGGAGGAACTCCTCCGCCTTAATCGAGGCGGAATCCCGGTTGTGAAGCCCGGTTTCCTCTTCATGGATCCAGTCCTCGTTCACCACATGGGCCGGTATCGTAATCCCGTCCAGCGCATAGGCCGTATTGGTAACAGCCTCCTCTTCGATTGCAGCCTGCTCCACCAATTGGCCCCCATGCGACTGTGCAATCTCCAGCGCGGACGTCAAGTCGCTCCCGTCTACATGGATATGCATACGATGGTCGTTGTGCATCACTGGATCGTAGCCCAGCTCCTGCAGCATATCCCGCGCCAGCTCCGCGCTTCGGTTGTCGCTAAAGTCGAATAAAATTGCCGAATGCTGCTGTGACAAGCACATCTCCCTTTCGTCGGTTGGAATGGTATGCTTCTTGCTTCATATAGCATGCCAACTTATGGGGAAATTCATGTCATGCGCCGACGGTTATGCGGCCGTCTCCCTCTCCACCGTCCGGACTTCCGCACGATATTTGAACAACGGCACCAGCAGCAGCATAGCAAGGAACATCAGCCCAGCAGCCGTGCAATAAATGCCGACAAGCGGAAAGTGCTGCTTCAGCTTGGCAGCCACCAACGTCATGACGACCATCATGCCCATAAACATAGGCGACAGAACCCCATTCACGCGGCCGATAAATTTCTCTTCCGTCCATTGCAGAATCATCGTACTGATCCCAATTTGAATACAAGGGAATCCGAGCCCGCCTATAAATTGCAGAGATAACGACAGCGGAACGCTTGTCGACAAGCCAATCCCCGCCATTGTGAACGAGCTGAGCAATATCCCGATAGCAAGCAGCTTCTGGGGTGAAATCTTCTTGGCCATCGTCATAACCAATGCTCCGCCTAGCAGCATCGCAACGCCATTCACCATCAGCACATATTGCAGAAACTCCTTCGGTTGGCCGAGGCGCTCAATGACGACGAACAAGCCCAGCGTCTGCGTCGTACCGACTGCAATGCCTGCAAGCGCGAACGTACCGCCCAATGATCGGAGTACCGGACTGCGCCACACATACTTCAGCCCGTCGCCAAGCTCGCTCCAGAAGCGGCTCTTCTCGCCGCTATCCTTCTTCTCGATCTCCTTGTCACGTGGAATGCGGAACAACACGACAGCAGAGAGCAGGAAGGCGACACCCATGATGCCTACGGAAATTTCAATGCCAAAGCGTTGATAGCTGATGACACCAAGCGACGGACCGACAACCATGAAGATCGCGACCAGGGATTGGAACATCGCCATCGCTTGCTGCAGCTGTTCCGGCGCGATATGCTGCTTGAACAGCTTCATCGCGGACGGCTGTGAGAATTGCGACAAGATGGCGGATACGAAGGTAACCAGATAGACCATATGCCAGGAGCCGTACATAATTGTAATCAGAACAGCAAAGACGGACACGGCAGACAGCAGGTCACACCAGATCATGGTAAGTCTGGGCTTCCATCGGTCGGCGAACGTCCCCCCGATAAAGGAGAAGACAAAAATGGGCAGAAGCTCCACGAATGTCATCAATCCCACCGCAAAAGGATCGTTGTTTGTTTTATCCGTTACATACATCAGAATCGCGAAATTGCGAATCCAGATTCCGATCTGCAATAGCACGTTAGATAATAGAATCGTTTGAAAAAAAGTGTTGCTCAATAACTTCCCTGCCGGCTGAGCCGGCAACGCCTGTTCAGACATGTTCACCCTCCGCTACCTATCCGATAATTTTCCAGTCAAATCTAATGATAACCTTGTTCTCCATATGGCTTCAGCTTCTCCAGCCATTCCTCCTTAAGGCGTTCTACCTTGCGTTTGTAGTCTCTGGCTACGCTCGCAAGCTCATTGCCTTCCGTATCATATACATCTCTGTAATCATAGCGGATATCTTCCTCGGTTTTAACCGTCTCAAGGATGAGATACGTAAAGGCCTCGCGTCCGAATTGCTTCCATTCCTGCTGCAATTTTTTGTTCATATGGGAGCCCAGGCCCAGGATAAATTGCTCCTTGCTCCATAGTCCGTCCATATTGGTGGATGCTCCAATATACATCCGCCCATTCATGTTGTTTTTAATTCCATAGACGCCCATCGCACGAACGCGCTCCTGATATTCCGCCGTCATCGCCTTGCGGGCCGCTTTGTCCGGCTTGTTCCTGCTCTTCTGCTCATTCCCATTGCTTCCAATAGCCGTTGTTTCCGCTTGTACCTTCTCTCTTTCTTTCACCTTGCTCCCATCCTTTCCGATGATCGGTATCCAGTAAGCAGATCCGTCAACTTCGCGGTCCAAAAACCCGTATTCCACCAAATATCTGCGCAGCGTCACATATTGATCGTCGGAGAATCTAATCAGCCGCTCATTCACTTCCCCTTCCGTATACCGTTCACCCAGCTTGAAATAAGATGCCATATGACGGAGCAACGCCACCTTGCGCTTTTCTTTGCTCGGTATGGACGCGAGCGGCCCGTCAAGACCGTCCGGCAGATACTGTCGGAGGACCCCTTTATATTCCTCTTCCGTAATGGCAAAGCGCTCATCCATTACCGTAGCCGTACGGTGAACGGGCATGAATTTCGGGATATTATCGACGCAGCTCTCCATCAGCTCCATCACAGCCAGCAGCAGCTTCGCCTGCTTGGCCTTCTCTTTCAACACGAACCGGTGATTGCGAATCGTTGAGGCACTGCCGCCCGTGCGCTGTACAATCTCGCGATCCGACAGCCCTTGCGCAAAGTCGCTGACCAGTTGCTTCTGTACAACCGTCAACCCCGTTGCTTTCTTGTCCAGACTGAGCAAATATTCCAGCATGGAGCCGTGTGCGGATTGAACATGATACCCCGCATACTTGGCTGCGTTAAAAAATCGGTCCGAGCCCGGCAGCTTAAATACTTCCCCATCTTCAAACTGTTCTCCGCACAGCAGGCAACAATAGCTCTGCAGGCGGCCATCATATAGATACCCTTGCTTAATCTCCTCGCTCGTAGCGTTCCAGAAGCGCTCATCCATATCCATAACTTCACGTCCTTATATAGACATTTTACAATTATGTTTACTTAATTTATAGATATAATATCAAAATGTTTGTTTTTAATCAATATAAGTTCAAAAAAAGGCTGGACCCCATGGTCCAGCCTAGCCTTGTAACAAAAGCCTATTGCCTGCGTCCTACTGCATTTCCTTGCGATCCTTCGGCAGCCATAAGGCCAGCAATCCGAAGAGCGGCAGGAAGCTTGCAAGCAGCATTACAAATTCCATACCCCGTACATCCGCTACGTTGCCCAGAATGACGGAGCCGAGCGCCCCCATGCCAAATGCCAGGCCCGTAATTAGACCCGAAGCCGTTCCAACCTTGCCGGGCATTAGCTCCTGCGCATAGACCACGCTAACGGAGAAGCCCGATTGCAGGATAAAGCCAAGCAAAGCAATGACCGGATAAACCCAGCCAAGCGGCAGATGCGGCAAGATCAAGGCGAATGGCGCCGCTCCCAGAATAGAGATAAGCATCATCTTCTTGCGTCCGATCCGATCGGCAAGTATGCCGCCGATAAATGTGCCTAGAACGCCGAAGATCATGAACAGGAACAGCAGTACCTGCGCCGACTGGATCGTCAGCGTGTAGGCGTCCCGTGCGTAGAACTGATAGAAGCTACCTATCGCCGCACCATACCACGACCTCGCGAAAACGACCAGCAATAAGATAGATAGCGCAATGGCGACAACCCGATTATTCGCAGTGCTGCCAGCCTTCGAATGGGACGCATTTTTCTTCGGCATCTTCCCGCCATGCTCCGCGAGTTTTGCCGCGTACCACGGCACTACTTTGAACAAAACCGCAATCGCGAGCCCCGCCAGCAGCATCCCCCACGCCGCTCCGCGCTGTCCTAGCGGAATAAAGATTACAGCTGTCATAATCGGTCCAAGCGATTGTCCGAAGTTGCCACCAACCTGATAGATGGACTGCGCGAATGCACGCCTGTTTCCTGCTGCCATATGGACGACACGCGAGCCCTCCGGATGGAAGACGGCGGATCCCAGTCCGACGAATACAACCGATAATAGCAGCAGTGCGTAGTTAGGCGCTAACGCAAGACCCGCCATACCGGCCATACTGCACAGCATGCCCACCGGCAGCATCCAAGGGCGCGGCCATCGATCCGACAGTGCGCCCACCACAGGCTGCATTATAGACGAGGTCATATTGAGCGTAAAGGCGATCCATCCGATCTGACCGTACGTAAGCTTCAGAGACTGCTCAAAAATCGGGAATAGCGCGGTAACCACCGTCTGCATGGCATCATTAAGCAAATGTACAGAACTGATGGCAAACAACATGGTATAGACAGTTGCGGAACGCAGCGTATCTCCAGCCGTTTTTGCCGCTGGTTGGTTCATAGACAAAGAATAGGACCTGCCTTTCATACCTCTCATGATGATTTCACTTGATGCTTGTTACTCTATTAGAAATTATAGGCCAAACCGGATGCAGACCGGAATGTTGAGCTCCAGCTCATGTTCCGTTGGAGACAGGGTCCCTTGCTCTTGATCTCTGCGGAATACGGCAATATTGTTTGTCTTTCCGTTAGCTACCAGCACGTAGTTGCCGTCCGGTGTCATACCGAAGTTGCGCGGCAGCTCGCCGCCGCAGCCAATATGCTGTACAGGTGAAAGCTCACCCGTCTCGGACGAAATGGCAAATACGGCGATGCTGTTATGTCCGCGATTGGAGCTGTAGAGATAGCGTCCGTCGGAAGAGACGTGAATATCCGCTGAGTCATTGTAGCCGTCATAGCCTTCAGGCAAAGTAGAATAGGTTTGCTCAACGCTGAGGACGCCAGCCGCCCGATCGATTCTCAGCAAGGTTACGCTGGATGCCAGCTCATTCGCAACATAAGCGGCGTCTAGCACCGGATGATACGCAATATGTCTCGGTCCGGCTCCGCCGAAGAACTTGGCTTCGTCCGTTTTTACCAACGCTTGTCCTTCATGCCGATACGTTACAACCGCGTCCATGCCGAGATCTACCGCGCATACCAACGATGTGCCGGGCACCGGTGATACACAATGCGCATGCGGCTTTTCTTGCCTGTCGGCGATTGGACCAGGCTCGCATTCATGCTGCATGACGGCGGAAGCTGCCTCCAGCTCTCCGTCAGCTGTGAGCGGATGCAGCGAGACGCTGCCTCCTGTGTAATTAGCGGCATAGAGCGCCGTACCCGCTTCGTTGACGCTGATATAACAAGGATGGGCACCTAATGTGGAAGCCAGGCTTGTAACTTCGCCTAGCAGGCCCGAATCCGGCTGAATAGCGATGGCCACAACTTCACCGCCGGCAACGCCATTTGATTGCTCGATTTCCTTGGCGGCATACAATCGCTTCCCTTCAGGATGCAAGGAGAGGAATGATGCGTTCTCAACTCCCTCCACACGCTGCACGACGCTAAGCGCACCAGTTTCCTTGTCTATTTTGCATACATGGATGGTCGCATCCTTCTTCTCGCCATACGAACCTACATAGAAAATCCCCTCGTTCCAGCCGTTTGCATCCGCACTCATGCTAACCCAACCTTTCTCCTATTAATTCCCTAATGTGAACATAGCACATGCCATGAAGTCATACAATGTCTTTTTTCAGAATATAGCTTCACAGACAGGCGATAATATGATACAATGTAAGCGCTAACATTTCAGGTGATCAATTTTCTTAAGGGGGATTTTGTCATGAATGTTGCGCTAAAGGAACGAAATGTGTACGAGGAATTTGACGTAGAGTCGGATGTGCTCTATTTCAAGCTTGGGATGCAGGGACTCGTCAGCTTCCATGGCAGAAATTATAATAGAAAAAAAAGAATGACTGCCGAAGAATTGAAGAATCTGATTTCCAAACGAAACTTTGTTCAAATCAGTTCTTCCTGCTACATAAACACCGCGAAGATTTCATCGGTGGGTAGCGGAACGGTCTACTTTGGCCCGCAGCATTCCGATGCCAAGCAACTGCCGGTCAACCGCCGGAAGCAGCAAGAGATTCAACAGCTCATCTCCAAGCGTCAATAGTTGACCACCCATTCAGTTCGTACGACAGGCAACCGTCCGATTCTATCTAATCGGACGGTTGTTCAATTTCCCGGACCCTGCTATTCTAGCAATAACCGTTATTTAATCGAGGAGGACTACACTTAATGACAGCACATAACAAAGCCTTCGAGCAACCTTATTACGACGAGCCGGCCGTTTGGCTGGAATGGGGCCCTTATCAGGCAGCAGTATTGCCCCGGGCAGGCGCCAATCTGATCGCCTTCCGCGATACGGAGATGCACTACTCCGTTTTAAGAGAACCAGCCGCCGATGAGATGGATCTCTTCCGGTCCAATTCCGTCGTCTACGGTATACCGGTTCTGTTTCCTCCGAACCGTTATAAGGATGGCACGTTCACATGGAACGGCCGCACGTATACGTTCCCCATCAACGAGGAGCGTACAGGTAACCATCTTCATGGCTTCTTCCTCGATTCTGTCTGGAGCGTGGACAGCTTCGGCTCCAACAGTCAAGAGAGCTTCGTAAGCCTCAGCATCACGATTGAAGAAGGTCATCCGATCTATGCTTACCTCCCTCACCGCTTCACCATTCAGCTTCGCTATTCGCTTAGTATGAACGGCTTATTGCAGCATGTCATTGTCAAAAATAACGGCGAAGATGCTATGCCATGCATGCTCGCTTTCCATACGACGATCAATGCGCCTTTCGCACAGGGGAGCGCACCGGAGGATTATCACTATACCATGACGATAGACAAGCGCTGGGAGCTGGATGAACGCATGCTGCCGACAGGCAAGCATCAGCCGCTTCTTCCTGAAGAGGAGCTCATGAAGACAACCGGTCTGTCCCCGTTTTGGGAGCCTATGGACAATCATTATACTAGCGCCGCGAACGCAAGCGGCCGCCATGCAATGGAGCTGACCGATACGAGGGAAGGCGTCACACTGGTCTATGACGTTGGGGCTGCGTACAAGCACTGGATGATCTGGAACAACAAAGCGACCCCGGGCTTCTTCTGTCCCGAGCCGCAGATCAATCTGGTCAACGCGCCTAACGTCGATCTTCCGCAAGAGCAGACAGCGCTCCTGACGCTTGAGCCGGGCTGCATATGGGAAGCGACCAGCCGTTTTTATTTCCGATCCGCTAAGTAATCATTTCTGGAAGCATGCTTCCAACTAAGCAAAACGCCTCTTTCCGAGGCGTTTTTTTATATGCAAGATTTGGGGCACTTCAATCAAAAATCAAATCTATAGCTAACCTTTATGTAAGTATGTGAAAAAAATGTACGTACTTACAAAATAATTGTGGAGGCTATATACTCATCATGCAATAAAAATTAAGGAGGACAACGCTATGAAAACACTTGTTATCGTCACACATCCCCATATTGAAACCTCGCTTATCAATAAAAGATGGGTAGAAGAGCTTAAACAATACCCGGAGAAATACACGGTCCATGAACTGTACAGCGTATACCCGGATGGAAATATAGATGTAACACGGGAACAGGCATTAATTGAAGAACATGGCGACCTCGTTTTACAATTTCCAATTTACTGGTTTAATTGTCCGCCTCTTCTTAAAAAGTGGCTGGATGAAGTATTTCTGTATGGGTGGGCCTATGGTTCGAAGGGCGATAAGCTAAAAAACCGAAAAATAGCCTTGGGTGTATCTGCGGGAATTAAACGAGAAGATTATAGCGAAAATGGAAAATATAAATTTACACTAGAGGAAATCTTGGTCCCCTTCGAAACAACGGCGATGTATTGCGATGCTGACTACCGTTCATTCTATGCCTTCTATGGTACTGAAAACGGAACTTCCTCAGAGGACCTGAAAAAAAGCGCGCGTGATTACATGAGCTTTATTGATCAATTGAAGTTGCAGTGACTTCTTGCAATTTGTTCTGCTCTCCCCACTCACACATCATATGCAGCAAAGGAATGAGGGAGAGACCGCGATCAGATAATGAGTACTCCACCTTGGGAGGAACTTGAGGATATTCCTTTCTAATAATCAGCCTATCCGCCTCAAGTTCTTTCAGCATTAGGCTTAGCGTCTTGAATGATATTGTCCCTATGCTCCGTTTGAGTTCGTTGTGCCGCATGACCTTATTTTCTGATAACCAATACAAAATAATCATTTTATATTTGCCGCCTATTAAAGACAGCGTATGCCCAAAGCCGGTAGCTTTAATAGCGACTCCTGTCGGTACGCAGGTTTCTTTCATCATGACATTCTCCCCTTACTCCTCGTATTTTCGCATGAGCGCGGACAGCTTCAGTCTAATGGCATCCAGCAACTCCGGCGGACTTGCAACCACTGCTTCGTCGTCCAGCCGAATCATGAATGAAGCCAGAAACGGCAAATCCGCTTTGGCTGATTCTCCTTCCAGCCACCCCGTCCCATTCTCGCGAACATGAAGCAGAGACAGCGTCCACGGTTCGGCCTCGCACATCTGGACGCCCAGCCTCGTAAGTTCCGCTTTGATCTGAACGGTATCCCCTATTGCAGAATGCTCCTTCTCCCTATTGCCTAGATGAATATGACGACGGTCAATCGGAGCCATATCTGACTGAGTAACGCCATGCATCCGATCGCAGCGGAATACCCGATTGCCCCCGGTCTGAAAGCAATACGCCGGACAATACCATAGTCCGCTATGCGTATAGATGCCGATCGGCTGTATGTCCCTGCTCGATATGCGATTACGCGACTCATAATCAATTCGGAGCACACTCTGATTCATCGACGCATCCAACAGGACAGCCAGATGCGGCGAGCCTGTTCGCCTGACCGGTGTTACAAAGTCGACGCGATCCCTCATTTGATCAATACGGTCTCGAATATCCTGCGGCATGAATTGATAGAACTTGGCGAGCGCCGAAGAAGCCTCCGCTTCAAACGGAAGATCCGGATAATGCCGAAGCCCATGTATGGCGAAAAAAATCGCAAACGCCTCTCCCTCCGTAAAGGCAATAGGAGGAAGAATTCGCTCCTTCAGGATCCGGTAGCCGCCATGCGGCCCGACTTCCGAGTATAGCGGTACGCCCAGCTCGCTTAGCTCTTGCAAATCGCGCAATATCGTCCGTGTCGACACGCCGAATTGCTGTGACAACTCCTTTACGGTAAATGTCCGCATGCGATTGACAGCCATCATTAATTCCAGCAGTCTTTTGGATTTCGGCATATTCCCGCTCCTCCTTACTATTAACCATGACAATAGTTGTCACTATCATGCGTTATGATGAGTCAAGAGTCAAGTTCAGCTTGAACGTGCAATGAAGGAGGATGAGTAGCAATGGATGCAAAGCAATGGTTTCTGAACGACGTCGATCTCGGACTCATGGCCGATTGATTGCTGTTGGAAGAAGCTTCTGCCAACCCCAATCATAAAAAAGGACGAAGTCGCTGCTCCGTCCTTTTCTCTCCTGCTATTCTATCCCTTATTGATGCTGCTAGAGCTGAAGCTTCTTCAGTTGATAGAACTCGCCTTCCGCTGCCATAAGCTCCTCGAATGTACCCACTTCCGCAATCCGTCCCTGCTTCATGACAACAATGCGATCGGCGTCGCGAATCGTAGAGAGTCGGTGGGCAACGATAAACGTTGTTCTGCCTTTAATCAATTGCTGCATCGCCTTCTGGACATGGAATTCGGATTCATTGTCGAGAGCGGAGGTCGCTTCGTCGAGTATAATCACTTGCGGATCGCGGATAAGCGCCCGCGCGATCGCAATGCGCTGCCGCTGGCCGCCGGACAGCTTGCCGCCATGCTCGCCGACAAGCGTATCGATGCCATTCGGCAGACGGTCGATAAAGTCCCTCAAATTTGCCATCTCGATTACGCGCTGAATCTGTTCTTCCGTAATATCGTTCAGGCCATACGTAATGTTGTCGCGGATTGTGCCCGAGAACAAAATATTCGTCTGCGGAACAACGGCAAGATGCTTCCGGTAGCTCCGCAAATCGATGGAGGACAGATCGATGCCGTCGACGAGCACCTTGCCCGCCGTCGGCTGCAGAAATCCAATAACAAGATTCAGGATCGTCGATTTTCCCGCTCCCGAAGCACCTACGAAAGCGATACATTCACCTGGCTTGATATCAAGCGAAACCTGCTCAAGGACATGATGCTCGCTGCCGGGATACGACAGCTCCACATCCTCAAAGCGAAACTCGCCGCGCACATCGGACAGCTTTGTCTTGCCCTTGTTGTCTTCAATGTCCTGAGACATCAGAATTTCGCGTATCGAAGAGATCGATTCCAGCCCCTTCGCCAGCTGCGGGTAGATCGTAATAAGACCTGTAATAGATGTAAGAATCATACCGAAGTAGCCTTGGTAGAGCACGACATCGCCTACTGGAATCTGGCCCGTATACGCCAAATAGGCAGTGAACATTAAGCAGAACACTTGGAAGATTTGAAACGATACCCAGTTCGACGCGCCGAAGTATGCTTCTACGATATCCAGCTGATAGCCTTTGCCTTGGATGACGCGCAGCGTGGAATCAATCTTGCGGATTTCGACCTTTTCGAGTCCATGCGCCTTCGTAACGGGGATCATCTCGACCATCTCCGATACGCGTGAGGACATCTGCTCGATCTCTTGCCGGAATTCCTTGTTCTTCTGCTTAATCTTGCGTCTGAATATCGTAACAAGAAATACAGACATCGGAATCGTTAATATAAAAAATGCCGATACAAGCCAGCTGTACGTTGCCGTAATCGCAAAGGCGATCACGATGTTCAGTATCGCAGGCATCAGCGCAATCATAATTTGCTTCGACATCATCTCCACCGCTTCTACGTCGCGAAGCACCTTCGACTGAAGCTTGCCCGCCGGAAGCTCCCGGTGCGAGTTGATGGAGAGCTGCTGCAGCTTGCGCACCAACGCGCTTCGCAGACCCGCTTCCACGAAACGAATCGCGCGGCTGAGGAACGAAATATACGCCGCATGAGTCGGTATATTTTGCAAAATAACGACCATTACAACAGCAAAGTTGATCCATAGGCCGCTGACGGGATGATTCACAGGATCAGTCGCGATATTAATAATATTCGCCGTAACGATAGGCAACACATAGACCGGCGAGCTCTTGATCACGAGAAACAGGAGCGATATCGCCAAATTTAAAAAATTCCCTTTATAAATAGACAGCAAAAACGTAAGAGGCGTCGCTTCCCTCTCAAGCGCCGCCTGCTCCAGCGTACTTCCCAATGATGCACCCGGTCTTGTTCCGGCTATGCTTTCAGCCATCCATCTCATCCTTCCGCAGCTTGCCTATTCCGTTAATCTCTCTCAACAGTATGCTACGGCAACCATCATACGCCCAAAAGGATAAGGTGTAAATGTGTGATTGTGCGATGCTTTTATTCGATTGTGCTGTGTTGCTAATCCCTATCCGGCTTGCTGTGCCGTTCGGCAGTCCTGTCCCCATGCACGGGATACGTCGTGCCTCGGTAAAGCAAGTCGCAGGTCAGCATAATTTTCTCCAACGGTTCGTTTTTGTTCGCTATACGTCCGAGTAGCCGCTCTACCGCTTTTTTCCCTAACGCTTCTTTGGGTACATGAGCAGTCGTCAACGGCGGATCGATTCGATAGGCATCTTCAATATTATCGTAGCCTGTTACCGAGATTTGCTCCGGAACAGATAGTCCGAGCTCCTCAAGCGCACGAATCGTCCCGATCGCAATTAAGTCATTGGCGCATACCAGCGCCGTCGGCAAGGCTTGACGGTTCATGCATTCGATAGCCCATCGCTTGACGGATGCCATATGCTCAGCCTGTTCCAGCCCATCGGGAGACAGCAACAAATCATCCTTGGCCAGCTTCCTCGCCTCCGGCAGCCGTTCCTCCAGAGCGGAGCGGAAGCCAAGAAAACGATCCAAAAAGCTTCGTGAATACGACACATTCCCGATGAACATCATTCGCCGATGTCCCATGCCAATCAGATGCTTTGTTAGCCGATAGACACTTTCATAGTTGTTGGCAAATATCGTATCCGTCGGGATTAACGCATCCTCATGATCCACCAGAACCATCGGCAGGCCGATCCGATGCACTTCCAGCAGCAAGGAGGTCGATATCTCGCCGACACCGATTAAACCCAAGATTCCGCTTGGATTAAGGATGTCGACGAAATGCTCCACGCTCTGCTCCGACACGATAATCATTCCGTAGCCGTCCTGCTCCAGTCTGGCCGATATACCATCCATGACTCGTCCCCAATAGAGTGATTCCTTCGTCTGGAACCGGATATTGGGCATAAGCAGCAGCACCGACTGGCGGTTCTTGGACGCGTCAGCCATCGGCTCCGTCTTCGCGGCATGCATATGCGCATGCTTCTGTGTGAAATATCCCAGCTGGGTGGCCGCCGCGATGACACGCTCTCTCGTAGCTTCGCTGACCCCTCCCTTGCCGGAAAGTGTCTTCGATACGACGAATTTTGATACGCCCACCGAATCGGCAATCTGCTGCATCGTTATTTTGTTGGACACGGCTTATTCCCCCACTTTCCGCATTGTTATGCGTTTTACTGAAGAGTTGGCATTCGAATTTGAGTCGACTATTAGATCGCAGGCATAACATTGCCGCCATTCACTGGAAGGTATGCCCCTGTAATAAAACTGGACAAGTCCGATGCCAGGAAGGCTACTGCATTCGCAATCTCCTGATCTGTCCCTCTTCTCCTCAGCGGCACGTTGCTGCTGTATGCCTCGTTAATCTCACTATTGTTGTCCCTGTCCCGATCGCTAATCGTCCAGCCAGGCGCTATTTGGTTCACTGTAATTTGGTATTCGCCTACTTCCTTCGCAAGCACACGATAAAGTCCGTCCATCCCCCTCTTGCCGGCGGTATATGCGGACTGTGTCGCGTAATTCTGCATCGCACATTCGGTATTAATGCCGATCAGTCTGCCATATCCCGCTTCTTTCATCGCCGGGAGAAATGCCTTTGCCAGAAAGACGCTTTGGAGCACGCAGGATTCGAATTGGCTGATGTAATCGGCAGCCGGCTGCTCCAGAACGGTCGTCCATTGGTACTGAACAACTGCATTGGCCACCACAATATCGATGGATCCCAAGGTTGCCGATATTTCTTCCTTCATTCGCAGCACGTCATCTTCACGCGTCACGTCTGCTTGCACTGCAACTGCGTGTCTTCCCTTTGCCTCGATTTCCACTTTCAGTTCCGCAGCCTTCTGTTCATTAGAATGATAATGAATAGCGATATTCGCTCCGCATTCAGCCAGCGTGCGGGCCATGACGCGTCCAAGATCTCCCGTTGCACCTGTAATCAGCACATTTTTTCCGGTCAATTCAATCTTCATATCCGTTTCTCTCCTCGCCTAAACATATTTGTTAGATTCGTTATATAACTTATTATCGATCACACTAACAAATTGTCAATAAGTTATCGAAGATGGGCACGGTAAAAAAAAGAAGCTTATTCGCCGCAGAATGCCAGCTCTGCATGACAGCCTGACTTTCATTGCCGAATAAGCTCCCGGGTTGATCCTACTCCTTATCTTCAGGAGGAAGAATAACGATCTTGCCTTCATTCATCTCCACTCTTACTTTATTGCTATTCTTCAGTCCGATCGTCTCCAGATAGGCTGCCGGTACCTGAAGCCTTCCCGCCTTGTCCAGAATCGCGTATTCGACATGCGAGCTGCCTTCCATCTCCAGCTCTGCGAGCTCCTCCGCATAAGAGCGCTTGCGCAGCATTTCCGAGGAAATTTTCCCGTCTCGAATCGCGGCTACCCGATCTACTTTTTTGGCTAGCTCCGGATCATGCGTGACGATTACGATCGTAATGCCGATGGAACGGTTCAGCTCACGGAACAAATCCAGAATTTGATTCGACATCTTCGAATCGACGGAGCCTGTCGGTTCATCCGCAAGCAACAGCTTGGGATGGTTGGCGAGCGCGATCGCAATTGCTACGCGCTGCTGCTCGCCGCCTGAGAGCTGATACAGCTTATTGTTCGCCCGATGGCTTAGCCCTACCGCCTCCAGCAGCTCCTTCGCCCGATAGCGCTTGCGGCTGCCGGTCAGCAGAATGGGAAGCTCGACGTTCTCCTGAGCGGTCAAGTAAGGAATCAGGTTGCGGGCATTATTCTGCCAGACAAATCCTACGCTCTTGCGTTTGTAGCGAACCAGATCCCGCTCCTTGAACTTCAGCATATCCTTGCCGTCGACAATGAGCTTGCCTGCTGTCGGCCGGTCCAAGCCCCCAAGCATATTCAGAAGCGTCGATTTGCCGCTTCCGCTGTTGCCGATAATCGCCATCAGCTCGCCGGATTCGATCTGAAGATCCAGGCCCTGCAGGGCAAACACTTCCAGGTCCGCCGTTTTATATATTTTCACTAGTCCTTCGCAATGGATCATACCTTAATCCTCCCCGAGTTTCAGAGCCTGGTGGATACGGAGTCTGGACAGCATATATGCCAGAATGCCGATGCCGATGGTGAGCATAATGCCTACCATCCAATAGATACGCACCATGTCGCTCGGATCGATCTGCACGAGGAACGGCGGCACGAGGCTGCTTGGATTAAATACGATCTGGAAGTTCGGCACATAGAGCATGCTTGCCAGATTGCCGACAATGATGCCGAGCATAACGGCAACGCCGGATGTAAGCAACTGCTCAATGGCCAGCATAGCGATCAGATTGCCTACCGATAATCCGATCGCTCTCAGTATGCCGTTCTGCAGCGTTCGTCCGCGCAGCGACAATACCCAATAGAGCAGGAAGCCGATAAAGCTGACCAGCAAGGAAATAACGAAGCCAAGGGTCAGAATCCCGTTAAGCGCCAGCAGGAACGGATCATTTTTGGCAAGAATCAAATCCTCTTTTGTATTCGTGATTTTGCTGACCGCCAGCTTGTTTTCTTCAATTCCCTTGTACAGGTCCGCAGTCGTAGCGTCAGGCTTCAGCTTGAGCCATACTTGATACGGCTCCATTGCCAGCTGAAGCTGGATGCGGGACAGGTGACCGACGATCAGCATCGGCGCCCTATTCGCACCTACAGAAACAATATTTGATGTCGGCATCGGATTGAAGGTCGGGAAGTAATCGATGACGCCGAATACGCGGAACGGCTGCTGCGTTACGCCCTCCCAGCCTATCCAGATCGTATCGCCCGCTTTGACTTTTTTCTGCTCAGCAAGCGTGCTTGAAATGAGAACCGCGTCGGATTCAGCAGCCATTAGATTCAAATAATCATTAAGCGGATAATCCATCAGCGAGTCCCGGAACCAGGTCGTCATGCCGAATTGATCCGTCTCAATCCCCATCAGCGTCACTTCAGCCGTATCCTTGTTGAACGTATAAAAGGCCTTTTCTTTCGTAAATACTTTCGCGCCATGCTCGACGCCAGGCAAATTCAGAAACGGCTCAAATGGCGGCTCCATGTAGTTGATGCGTTTGGGCACCGACGACGTGGAGTCTCCGCCGCCTCCCGGACCTCCGCCGATCGACGGCGGAGGCGGGGCGTCGTTGATCCAGTTCACGTTCAGCACGACATCTGCCCCGTTGCCGTATTGAATACGGTCCTCCGAATTCAGATTGATCGTTCTTGCCGCCGAGGCGCTGAATACGCCCGTCGCAATCGTCATAATCAAGAAGATCATAAGGAATTGATATTGGCTGCTGGAGCGGCCTACCTGAATCAACGTGGCGTAAATCGACGGCGGCCACCATTTCTTGCCGACCCAATAGACCAGTCTAAGCACCCACGGGTACAGTCTTAAGAGCAGCAAGCCGCCGCCCATAATAAACAAGGCCGGTACGATGAACTGCAGCGGATCGATATTGAGATCCGTCGTGCTAAGCCCCAGCGATTGCAAGTCCTTCAATCGGCTCTTGAAGGTGTACAAGCCATATATCGCAAGCCCCAAAGCGATAACATCAAGAAACAGCTTGTGCCAGATCGGCGTCTTCACCAGCCTTGCCATCTGCTGCTTATGATCGACGATGGAGACCCGCGTCGCATGAATAATAGGAATTAGGATAATGATCAGGCATGCCCCCGCTGCAATGGCACCGTACAAATAGGATTGTTCCGTAATACGGATGGGCAGATTGACGCGCTGGACAAACTCCATAAAGCCGTTGGAAGCGCCTAGTATCCTGGTGAGCCCGCCCCCCAGGAACGGACCGATCAGAATCGCAATGCCGCATAGCAGAAGCCCTTCCACGAAGTAGGCAGCGATGACCTGCCATCTCGCGGCGCCTCGGCTCCGCAGGACGGCGATTTCGCTCTTCTGCCTGCTCGCGATCAGATTCGATACCATGAACATATAAAATGCAAGCATAATAAGTACAGGAACGTTAAGCGCCCACATGAGCAAATTCAAATTAGCAGCCCGGAACAGGTAATAATCGATCGTATCGTACGCGATCGCATCCACCTTCATCTGATAAAGCGAGACATTCCGCAGAAGCGCTTGGCGCATCTGTTCATGCGTGTCCAGATAGGCGTTTACATGCCTGAACTCCATCTTCGTGTAATCCATTACGAGATACCAGCCAGCGCTCGTAATCGGAATGCTCTGGTCGCGCAGCATAAGCTGCTTGCCTGTCTCGAACGGCAAGATCAGGCTGGTGCTCATATCGCTCAAGTTGCCGTAACGGAAGTAAGGATCATCGTCCTCCAGCTTCTCGAAGACGCCAACGGGCTTGAACTTGATCGGAGCCGGCATCTTGTCGCTATGCACCAGAAACTCGGTGTTCAGCACGGTCTTGAACTGCACGAGAGCCCGCTCGGTCACAAGCACCTCATACACGCCGTCAACCGGGTTTGACGCAGGCATCTTGCCGTCTTTCAGCTTAATATGCTTCTCCAGATCGCTGAACGCTTTGACCGTCACCGCTTGTGAATTACGATCGGTGATCTCTTCGGGATCATCCGCCTGCTTCATCCTGAGCGAGGTAGACGCCACATCGTTCACCAATTCCTGAACAGGAAGCTGGAAGCCCGGGGCTCCTTCCGTCTTGATGAACGTATCGTAGCGATCGAACATTCCGTTAAAGCGCTCCGGCTTGTCTGTAAAGCTCATTGTTGAATAGACGGCGCCAGGATATTGATTGGATACTTCCTGCCAGCGTTCCAAATCCTTCTTGAGCATGCGAGACAGGATGCCTTCCGAATAAATCGGCATGCTGCTGACAAGCGCCACGGACATAAGTATGCCGATGAGCAAGCTGAAAACAAGCCATTTGTTCTGCACCATCTTGCGGATAATCATAACAAACAAAGCCATGCAACTAACCTCCCAGGTCCAAAGGCATTACAACAAACAGCTGAACGAACCCGTCGTCCCGCGCAAATACCTATCTATTACTGGAGCACGATCAACTGGCCTTCCTCAAGACCCTTCGTAATTTCCACTTCGGTCGAACCCACGATTCCCTGCTCGACATCGACCTCGCGTATTTTGTCCCCATCCTCCAGAATGCGCACGAAGGTCCGGCCCAAGTAATTGCGCAAGCCGCTGCGAGGGATAAGCAGAACATCTTCCTTCTCTTGCAATCGAATCGTAACATCCGATTTCGTGCCGATTGTAGCCGACTCCGGAAGCGCGTCTGGCTCTACGTACACATGCGAAGCATAACGGGACCGCAGAATCTCGTCATCCGTCTGCGGTGCGCTGCTTGGCGTCTGTGTAACTTTGCCCTCAACAAGCTCCGTACCGAATTTCAACGAAGCGTTGAAGCCCACGGTGACCTTCATCGCATCGGAAGACGTATCAATCTGGAATGATACGCGGAGCTTGGAAGGATCTGATATCATGACGATCGTCTCGTACGGCTTGACTTCATCGCCTTCTGCAATCGGCGCGACAAATGTAACCCTGCCGTCCATTGTCGCAAGCAGCTGCTTGTTGCTGTACGACTCCTGCAGCCGGTTATATTTGATCTGGTCAATCTCATATTGCAGCTGCGCGATGCGCATTCCTTCCTCGTCCTCTGCAAGCTTGGCTTCACGAAGCTTCTTCCGGGATACGAGCATATTCATCTCCAGCGTACGCAAATTAACATCCATATCGCCTACGTCCAACTGAACAAGCGGGTCGCCTTTCTTCACATCGTCTCCTGCTCGGACGAATACTTCCTTGACGCGGCCGCCTTCGGCTGTAAATTCAACGGCATCAGAGAAATAAGATTCAAGCGTGCCATTGCCCTTTACTTCTTGGGCAATCGCCCCCTTCACAACAGGTGTCGTGCGGTAGTTTTCTTGCGGCGGCTTAACAAGCGGCGGCTTAAGCGGCTCCTCCTCCGCTGGAAGCAGCGAGCAGCCGGATAACGCGATTACGAATATAAGTGCCAGGAATGCTTTGGATTTAAGTCGGAACCACAATTTGTCCATCCTCCAATTCATACACATGATCAACAATCTCCATAATAGCCGGATCGTGGGTGGTCATGATGATGGTCATCCCCGCTGTCTCCACCAAGTTACGGAATACTTTCATGATTTGCAGCCCTGTTCTGCTGTCCAGCTCGGCTGTCGGTTCGTCTGCGAGAAGCAGGCTTGGCTTATGCGCGATAGCTCTCGCAATGGCTGTCCGCTGCTGCTCGCCCCCCGACATCTCGAACGGGCGATGATGCATCCGCGGGGTCAGCCCTACGTGATCCAGCGCCGCGATGGCGGCCGACTTCCTCTCGGACGCGGGGTAACCCGATACCCGAAGTACAAATTCTACATTCTCGTAAGCCGACATCAGGGGAATTAATGCAAAGGATTGAAAGATAAGCCCCATTCTCGTACGCCTGATATTATCGCGTTCTCCATTTGATAGAGAAGACAGCTCCTTTCCTTCGAACAATATGGAGCCGTCGCTTGGGCGGTCCAGCGCGCTTAGCAGATTGATCAGCGTTGTTTTGCCAGAGCCCGATCTGCCTTTAAAAGCGATAAGCCCCCCTGAGGGAATATGAAGATTGACACCCTTCAAGACGTGAACAGCTCCTGAGCCTCTCCCAAAAGTCCGTTTGATACCGCTTGCTACAATGATGTCCGATGATGCTGGCTCCATCGCTTTCGCCTCCATCTCTCGTTAAAAACGTTTACAATATACTTTTCTTCCCATTCTACCTTTCCATACTTGGGAGTACAAGTGATTTTATAGCAACTTATTAGCATAAATACACTAACAGGAAATCATCCATAAGTATAAATAATCGTCCATAATTATCAATTTTTCACTGCCTCTTATTCGATGTAAGAACTTCATCTATCCAATATGGCTGACATATCGTTATTTTTGATTGTTTTTTTCTTTTTTTCAGCAAGACGGCGGTATTTTCGTTATGGTCATGAAGCTAACAGACTAACGTTTTACGTCCCATTTCTGCTCCCATTCACAAAAAAAAGCTCCCAGCCTGAACGTTATCAGGTCCGAAAGCCTCTTTTTCCTTCAAAAAGGTTATTCTCAATTCGTATGAACGACTGGAAATTGCATTTCGTACAGCTCGCTGTATCTTCCGCCTCTCTTCAGGAGAGAGGCGTGGGTGCCATGCTCCTCGACTCTCCCGTTCTCCAGCACGTAGATTCCGTCGGCTTGCTGAATCGTGGACAGGCGATGGGCAATAACGAGGCATGTTCGTCCTTTAAGCAGCTCCGCCAGCGCAGTCTGAATCATTTGCTCCGATTCCGTATCCAGGGAAGCTGTTGCTTCGTCCAGAATTATCATTTTCGGATTTTTAAGCAGAGCCCTCGCAATAGACAGCCGCTGCTTCTGGCCGCCGGACAGCTTGACGCCCCGTTCGCCGATCTGCGTATCATAGCCATCCTTAAAGCTCTCGATAAATTCCGCAGCATAGGCTGCCTTCGCTGCAGCCCTTACTTCTTCATCCGTCGCATTCTGATTGCCGTAGCGGATATTCTCCGCGATCGATCCGTTGAACAGAACAATATCCTGCGTCACGATGCCAATCTGCTCCCGCAGGGAATCCAGCAACACATCGCGCACATCGTATCCGTCGATCGTTATGCTTCCTTCACTCACCTCATAGAATCTTGTAATGAGATGGGCGATCGTCGTTTTACCCGAACCGGATGAGCCGACCAGCGCCGTCACTTCACCCGGTTTAAGCTCTAGATCAAAGCCGCTCAGCACCTCGTCCTCCCTATTGCCCGAATACGAAAATGTCACATCGTGAAATTGGATATGGCCATTCATAGAAGGCAGCTCGGCCGCGCCGGGTTTATCTGTAATCTCAGGCTCCGTATTCATGACTTCAACGATGCGTTCATACGCGGCAGCCGCTTGCTGGATGGAATTGAGAATACGGCTGAAATGGCGGATCGGATTTTGCAGAAGCCGCAGATATGCGATAAAAGCGACGACCGTACCGACGGTCATCGATCCTTTCATCGCGAGCCACGCGCCGAATACGAGCACGATAGCCAAGCCTATAAAATTAATAAAATCAATGATAGGCTCATATGCCGCACGCAAGCGGGTCACCTGCACATTCGCATCCATATTGCGCTGCGTCCGCTCGGAGAAGCGCTCCGACTCATATTCTTCGGCTGTAAAGGATTTGATCATTCGAATGCCCGTCAGCGTATTTTGCAAATGGTCGCTGACATCCGCGAGTGATTCCTGAACTTTGCGGAACGACGTACGGATGCGTTTGCCGAATACACGGGTAGTCAAAATCATAAATGGAAACGTCGCTAGCAGCATCAAGGTCAGTTTCCAATCAATAAACATCATATAGGCGGCAATGGCGGTAAAGGTAAACACGTCGGTAAACAATTGCATCATGCTGGATGAAATCAGCTGCTGCAGCACACTCACATCATTCGTTACCCTCGACATGAGATCACCGGTCCGATTGCGGTCATAGTAGGCGACATCCAGCCTCTGCAGATGCCGATACAGATCGTTGCGCAGCCGGTAAAGCACCTTTTGCCCGATCGCAGCCATAACCGATGTGCTCAAGTAACGCAGTAAGCCGAGCGAGATTGCCGCTCCGATAATACCTGCGCCGATATAAAACAACTGGCTGAACAGCTTCTGATCAATGACTGTATCGATCGTATATTTGGTCAGCTGCGGCACGACAAATTCAAGCAGCGAGATTAGAATGATGCATGCCAGAGCGGTAACAAGCGCCTTCCATTCTGTGCGGGCGTGCTCAAAGATTCGTAAAAACATCGCAAAAATACTTGCCGGCTTCACTTTTTCCCCTGTACCGAACTTGCGAGATACCCTACCTTTGGCAGGGCTTTGATAACCTCTCTCTCCCATCATCCTCACTTGCCCTCCGTCAATCCGTGCAATGCTTCTCTTAACTCATTCAAAATCTCGCGAAGGCGCTCCGCTTTAGCTGGAACCTCCATCGCCGCCCTCTCTGCTGTCTTTAGCTGGTGAAAGAGCTGTTTCCCGGCGGGAGTCAGCCTGCGATTACGGCCTTTGCTTTGCTCCTCGTCATGCTCAGCACGCGGAGATCCCAAAGCTCCATATTCGCAGTCTCCCCTTTCGGACCCGCGCCTGCCATGCCCGGCATAACCGTGGTGCCGCTCCCGCGAATGAAGAATATCCCCGCCACGGCTGAAGCGGCCGCCATCCTGGCCACGCATGGGCCATTCATCCTCATTGGGGGCTGACCTGGTTGTGCCTGGGGGATGAGTGTTGTCCGCTGACGAGTCCTTGTTCTCTTCACGTTCCTGCAGCAGAAACACTCTTCCGTCTTCCGTTATTTCAAATATCTTTTTTCCTGATTCCTTCTTAGCGGAGACAAACCCCTGATCGCTTAATAGCTGGAGTGTCGGATAAATGGAGCCTGCGGAGGGCTTATAAGTACCCGCCGATTGCTCCTCCAAATGTTTGATCATTTGATAACCATGCATAGGCTCGATCATCAAGAGTTCCAGCAAAGCGTATTTCACGCCGCCTCTCGAAAAAAACCTTCTACCGGATGAGCTCCACTCTCTGCCGTTTTCACGGTGCAAAAAAAGCTGTTCCTGCTCGTTCCATTCTTTATTCGTCACTTGCATCATCCTTTACGATATATCGTATTGTTTTATCGTTATTCTATACGATATATCGTTAACTTGCAATATAGCAGTTGAACGGCATATTAGTTGGAATAGCTTCCTCTTCATGAAGGCGCAAAAACAGCGCATATCTCTAATAAGATACGCGCTGTTCGGTTTGTTAATGGGTGGCTGCTGTCGCTACACCTCGATCCGCAGAAAGTAAATGACCGCTGTCACCGTGAAGATGCTGATGAGCGTAGAGACAAATACCGTTTGGGATGCAAACTCCTTCTCATTGTCGAACTCCACCGCGAGCAGCACGCTGCTGAGTGAAGTCGGCACCGCTGAGGAAACGATTAAAGCGGCGGCCGTCAGCTTGTCCAGACCCATGAGCCATACGGTCAGCCATGCTAGAGCCGGCCCTGCGATAAGCCTGAGAAACCCGGACAAGCTTACATCGACCATATGAGGGCGGCTTATCCGCCACTGCATGCTGCCCAGCTGAACGCCGAGCGTAATGAGCGCCGTCCCGATAAACGCATCGGCCAAGTAACCGACAGGAGTCGCAATCGGCTGCGGAATAGGCACTTCGAAGCCGCGCAGCAGAAAGGCGAGCGGTATGACATAAATAACAGGCATCGACAGGATGGTCTTCCACACCTGCCGCATATCCGTCTTATGAGCATTGACGCTGTAGACGCCATATGTATTAGGCACCAGCGACTGAGTCATCATGATCATCACCTGGATCGCCAGCGTCTCCTTGCTGCCTGCGAAGGCCAATTGATTCAGCGGCACGCCATAGTTGGCGCTATTATAGAACAATACGCTGTTGCGCATCGCACTCTTCATGCTGGGCTCATATCCTCTCGCCCGAATGGCCGCTTCCACCAATAGATACTGCCCAGCCATAAAGATGACGAAAAACAGCATCACCTGGCCAATTACACTAACTGAAATAGCCGTCCGATAGATGAGATCAAACATAATGGCGGGTGAAAACAAATAGAAATTAAGCTTCGAAAGCGTCTTAATATCCAGCGAAAAAGCCCGCTGCAATACGATGCCTAGCGCGACCATAATCCCCATTGGCAACACGTTTGTCACTAAGATGTGAAAAAAAATGTTCATGGCTGCATCCTGCTACTTTCCGATAGAAGTTGCGCTTTATTACGCTGGTTATAATTCTAAACCCGAGCAGCCCTCTCGTAAAGAAGCAGTTGCCTCACATGCCGACATATCCTCCTTGCCTCAATGCCGGTTGCGCGAGATCATGACAAGGAACACATACATCTCCATATGAATGGTCAAGACGCTTGGTATGAGCAATAATGGCCACTCCTGAAAAAAGAGCAACCATCTCCGGGTATCTTAAACACCTGATTCGCAAAAAAAAACGAAACGGTTCCTCCGCTTAACGCGATGGATTGCCTTCAGACAAATGCTTCAAGCCGGACACCAGCTCGTCCAACCGGATATATTCCTGCACCATCTTGGCAATCTTCATATGCTGTGTCTCCATACTTGCCATCACTTCCTCGACCGAAGCCATGTTCTGCTGCGTCGTTGCCGCGATGCTGTTGATTTCCTCTGCCATCGTTCCGTACCGCTGATTCAGTTTTTCGGCAAATTCGCCGACATCCATCGCCTGTTCACCCGTACGTTTCGCATTATCGTTCATCCCTTCGAACAGCTCCCGCGCCTGGCGCGTCACTTCACTGCTCTTGATGACCGTCGTCTGTTCCTGTTCCACATGCATATACACATCGTTGATCTGCTTGCGGATGGAGGAGAGAATGCTGCTAATCTCATCGGTCGACCTTCTCGAATGATCCGCAAGCTTGCGCACTTCACCGGATACGACTGCAAAACCTCTGCCATGCTCGCCGGCTCTGGCCGCTTCAATCGCTGCGTTCAACGCCAGCAAATTGGTCTGCTCCGCAATATCGCTGATCGTGTCTACGATACTAGTCACCTGTTCATTCTGGTGCTGGAGCGATTGCATCATGGCGACGGTTCCCGCAATCATGCTGCGAAGCTCTTCCATCTCCGTAGCAAGAACATCCATCTGCGCCTTATTCTCCTCGGCAAGATGAACATTCTCCTTCGAATAGCTGCGAAGAAGAGTCGCCCCTTCCAGCAGACGCCGGATGCCCTGCTCGATCTGCTGCGCGGAATCATTAATAGTAAGCACGCTTCCGGTCTGCTTCTCAATTGCCGTCGTCATTTCACCAAAGGTGCCCGTTACTTCGCGGGAGATCACACCGGTGGAATGCGCATGCTCCTGCTGCTCGCGGCTGAATTCCGTAAGCACGCCAATAGAATTGCGCAGCTGGACAAGCAGTTCCTCAGCAAGCTCCTTTGACGTTAGCGCTTCACGCTGGCGCTCTGTCACTTCCCTTTGCAGACGCTGGCTGAAGTGGGCGGAGAAAGCAAGGCCGATCGTTGCGAAGGCCAGATACAAATAGAGATAAGCCAACGACTCTCCAGGGAATAGACGCTCCTGATATTCAGGAACAATGAACAAATATGTACTTAGCCCCGCCCCTAGAATTCCGGTGAAAATAATCGGTTTATAATCCGAATAAAGCGTCATAATCGCCAAGTTGACGTAAACGAGGAAGTATGTGCTCACGATCGGGTTTGGGTCGGATAGGATAAGCAACGACACGATGATCGTCAAGTTGCAAGGCACCAAATATTTGACATATCGACTGCCCATATTCTTATAAGTCATAAGTGTTGCCGCGCCGCAGAGCACCGCGCCAACACCGGCAAGCAGCAAGATAAGCTCCATGCTCAAACCTATGACGATGTCGGTCAATATGCCAAGCCCGAGCAATCCCCATACGATTTTGACCAGGAGCCTGTTTCTCTTGTCCAACTCCGTTAACCTGTCAATCATCTAACATTCACCCGTTCCTCAAAAGTTAATAGCGTAGGATAACTTAGCCAATCGTAATTTTCCTTATGACGGTATATGTCTTCCATATGAAACAATACAGGAACGACATAGTCACCTTTGTAAAATACTTTCTCTCCTACTTTCTCTAGCGGCACCTTAAATGTAATTCTAAGCGCACGCAGAAAGACTGGCTCCAGCAAGGAAACAAAATATTTCATCTCTCTCTTCTCCGCACAGTATACGGCGGCTGACAGAATGTCTGACAGCATCGTGCCTTTGCTTCTGTACATCTTGAGCAATGCGATCTTATCAATCTCCGCTACTGCTCCGGCTGCCGATTGCACCTTTGGATGGTCGTGGAAAGGCGCGATTTCGTTAATGGGACTTAGAGCAATGTCGTATGGCTTAATCTCAGCCGTACCTCCTCCATATCCTTCCGTTGTCAGAATAAGATATTTGTCCAGAGCATGATCCGCAAACTCCAACTCGTAGCCTTTCTCTCTCCATACGGTTGTCCATATGCCGTTAAACATAGCCAGTTCCAGCTCATTCTCCACTTCCTTGAACATGAATCTCTTAACATGCTCCTTCCTCGATTAATTGTTAAATTATTGATATAAAACAGGAATGATCTGTATATTTATCGGATTCAACGTTCCTGTTTTTAATAATTTAAAAATTAATGTTAGTAAAATTGCCAATTTCGCCTTATTCACTTCGCTTTGTTTTACAGCTTCTTCACATATGAGTTGACCATCCGTGCTTTGCGCCGCTAGATTGCTATTCTCAAGAGGTTCGGGTTGTACATAACCATAACAATCCCTCGATTTTGTGGTCAATTGCTATTTTCCGAAAGTCCGCTTGCGGTCCGCAAAAACTAGCTTCTTCCTCTTAATCATTCATATGAGGGTCATTACACGCAAAAAAACAGCTCCAGACAAGCAGCCATTGCCGAAGGACTATAGGCGGATCTTCAAAGCAAAGAGGCCATCTTGAGCAGGCGGCATGATGCCGCCATTTCAAGATGGCCCCCTAAATCAATCCGATTAACCTGCGGTTAACTTGTTCGTTGCCGTGAACTGGCTATTGTACAGATCGGCATAGAAGCCGCCTTGCGATAGCAGCGATTCATGCGTGCCCTGCTCGATGACAGAGCCTTTGTCCATGACCAGGATGAGATCTGCGTCACGAATCGTCGACAGCCTGTGGGCAATAACGAAGCTGGTCCGTCCCGCCATCAGATGCTGCATCGCCTGCTGAATTTGCAGTTCCGTACGCGTATCGACGCTGCTGGTTGCTTCATCCAGAATGAGAATTGGAGGATCGGCCAGAATAGCCCGCGCAATCGTCAGAAGCTGCTTTTGCCCTTGCGATATATTGGAGGCTTCCTCGTTCAGCACCGTATCGTAACCGTCCGGCAGCGTACGTATGAAGTGGTCGGCATGGGCGGCCATTGCCGCATCGACAACCTCAGATTCTGTAGCCGACGCACGTCCGTACGCGATGTTGTCCTTGATCGTGCCATTGAATAGCCAGGTATCCTGGAGCACCATGCCGAACAGACTTCGCAGGCTGCCCCGCTCCATCTCGCGAATATTGCGTCCGTCGATCGTAATCATGCCGTCGTTCACTTCATAGAAGCGCATCAGCAGGTTGACGAGGGTCGTCTTGCCAGCGCCGGTCGGGCCAACAATGGCAACCGTCTGTCCGCTCCTGACGGCTATATCCATATTTTCAATTAACAGCGCGCCTTCCTTGTAGCCGAACTGGACGCCGCGGAATGCCACATCGCCTTTAGGCGAGGACAACACCACAGGTTGAGCCGGCTCCGGAGACTCCTCCTCTTCATCGAGCAGCTCGAAGACGCGCTCGGCGGATGCAATCGTCGATTGAATAATGTTTGCGATATTCGCCGTTTGCGTAATTGGCATCGTGAATTGGCGGGCATATTGGATGAATGCCTGAATATCGCCGACCGTAATCGTCTGCCGTGTCACCAGCACACCGCCGACTACGCAGATGAACACATAGCCGATATTGCCGATCAGATTCATAAGCGGCATAATAATGCCGGATATGAACTGTGCGCGCCAGCTTGATTGATAGAGGCGCTCGTTAATACTTTCGAACTGCTCAATCGATTGGCGCTCACGGCCAAAAGCCTTGACGATGGTATGCCCCGTATACATTTCTTCTACGTGGCCGTTCAGCTCCCCAAGCTCTGCCTGCTGGCTTTTGAAGTACCGTTGGGATCGCTTGGCTACCATCGCAATGACGATAAAGCTGAGCGGCAAGGTCAGCACCAGAATTAACGTCAGCAGCGGGCTGATCGTAAGCATCATAATGATGACACCGACAAGCGTCACGACAGAAGTAATGATCTGGGTCAAGCTTTGCTGGAGGGTGTTGCTGATATTGTCCACATCATTGACGACGCGGCTTAATATATCTCCGTTCGATCTGGCATCAAAAAACTTGAGCGGAAGCTTCCCCAGCTTCTCGTTCACTTCATTCCGCAGACGGTACACTACCTTCTGAGCTACACCTGCCATCAGGTATTGCTGGAAAAAAGCGAATATCGAGCTGATGACATAAAGCCCCGCCAGAAGAGCCAGAATGAACGCGATGGTCTCAAAATCAATAGCCGCGCCCGGAATTCCTTTTACCTTGTCCATTAGTCCGTTGAATAGCTCATCGGTCGCTTGTCCCAATATTTTCGGACTGAATATAGAAAAGACCGTGCTGAGGATAGCCGCCGCCAATACTAGAATCAGCTGCATTCGGAACGGCTTCAAATACCCCGTCAGCCTCTTGAAAGACGCTTTGAACTGCTTGGGCTTTTGCCCTGGCATCATGCCGGGGCCGCCAGGACCAAATCCCATCGGTTTCGGGCCGCCGCCCGGACCTTGCTGCCTGCGGCCTTTGCTCTGCGTATGCTCGCTCATGCGCTCTCCTCCTCTGACAGCTGCGACGCCACGATCTCACGATATACCTCGCTGCCCTCCATCAGCTCCCTGTGAGTTCCGATACCTGTAATCCGGCCCTCGTCCAAGACGATGATCCGGTCAGCGTCCATTACGGTGCTGACCCGCTGGGCGACGATCAGGACAGCTGCATCCGTAGTCACTTCCTTAAGCGCTGCCCGCAGCTTGGCATCGGTCTTGTAATCAAGCGCAGAGAAGCTGTCATCGAACAAATAAATATTCGGCTTGCGCACCAAAGCACGGGCGATGGACAATCGCTGCTTTTGCCCACCGGACAGATTCGTCCCGCCTTGCGCGAGAACGGATTCGAAGCCCTCCGGCATAGACTCGACAAAGTCAAGTGCCTGCGCCGTCCCGGCAGCTTGACGGATTTCCTCGTCCGTTGCATCCTCTTTGCCATAACGGATATTGTCCTGCACCGAGCCGGAGAACAATACCGCCTTCTGTGGAACCAATGCAATATGTTTTCTTAATTGTTCCTGCGTCAAACTTCTGACGTCCGTCCCCCCGATTTGAACCGAACCTGCCGCCGCATCAAAAAATCTCGGAATGAGATGGATCAGCGTGCTCTTTCCCGAGCCCGTCCCGCCAATAATGGCCGTTACTTCGCCCGGCAATGCACGGAAGCTGATATCCGACAGCGCCGGACGCTCCGCACCCGGATAGCTGAACGAGACGTTATCAAATTCCACCACTCCTGTGGATACATCACGGGAAGCTGGCGCCGCTCCGTGCGAATCGGTCACAGATGGCTGAAGCTCCAGCACCTCGCCAATCCGGACAGCGGATGCAGAAGCCCTCGGCACCATGACGAAGATCATGGAGAACATCAGAAGAGAGAACATGATTTGCATCGCGTATTGAATGAACGCCATCAGATCGCCAACGCCCATCGCGCCGCTATCGATACGCCAGCCGCCAAACCAGACGATGGCGATCGTCGATAGATTCATTATGAGCATCATAACAGGCATCATGACCGCCATGATCTGATTGACCTTGACTGCGGTATTCATCAGATCGCGGTTCGCTTCCTCGAATCGGCCCTTCTCATGCTTCGTCCGGTTGAAGGAACGGATAACGCGAATGCCGGTTAAGCCTTCGCGCAGCACCAGATTAAGCCGGTCGAGCTTCTTCTGAATGGCCTTGAAATACGGCAGTCCCTTGGAAGTAATCAGCCAGATTGCGCCTGCCAGCACCGGCAGGGCGACAAGAAGCACCAGCGTGAGCTGAGCATCCTTGTACAATGCCATAATGATGCCGCCAATACACATCATCGGGGCCATCACCATCAAGCGGAGCATCATCATCAATACTTGCTGCACCTGGTTAATGTCATTGGTCGTTCGCGTAATAAGCGAGGCTGTCCCAATCTTGTCGAATTCGTGCATGGAGAAGCTCTCGACATGCGAAAAAACCTTCCCTCTGACAATACGGCCAAACCCCGATGCAATGCGCGAAGCATAGAGGCTTGCCAGCACGGCGACGACCGTGCCGATGATTGTCACACCCATCATATACCCGCCCATACGCCAGATAAAGGAGGTGTCTCCCTTTACGACACCATCATTGACGATATCCGCCATCAAGGTTGGCAAATACAGCTCTGCGAGCGACTGCAGCAGAATAAGTGCCATGACCAGTGCAATGGCCATGCGATAGGGCTTAAGAAAACGAAACAGCTTCAACATGCTTCCGGCTCATCTCCCTATAAAACTTTAGTCGTAAACTATTCAATAGTTTAATTATACAGATTAATAGGCCGGTTTCAATTTTCTATGTATGGAGTGCTCAAGCGCCGAATAGCCGCATGAATAGAATTCCGAGGAACGACAACACAATGCCTGCGATTTCAGTGCGCGTAAACTTATCTTTGACGATAAAACGGGTATATAAAAGCACGATCAGCACATTCAGCGCGACGACAGCCGATACCAAACCCGCCTTTCCCAGGCCGAACGCCGTTATAATCAGCATCATGCCAAGCGTATTCGTTGTGCCGACCGCCATGCCGATCAGGAACGTTCGGGAATCGCTCCAGCGGGAAGCCCTTGCGGACTTCATAACACCGCCGCTCGCTTGAGCCGCTGATTCGGAGGCTGCCGCAATCTGCGCCGCCGCCATCGTCGCTTCTGCCCTCCGGTCTTTCAGCCACCACAGGCCAAAGCAGATTGCCCCCGTCGTGAACAGCATGAACATGCTGGGATATAGCTCTGCTCCCATCATCGTGGACCATTTGCCGGACAGGTCGTTGCCCGCGAACAGAAGTGTTGCCAATATGCCCCACTGCGCTCCCTTCAAGTCTCTCAGCGACAAGTCGTTGGAGTACCGGACGAGAAGCACGCCGCCCACGATAACAACAAAGGCGATGAGCTGCATGAGATGAAGCTTTTCATTCCATAGGAAATAAGCCATGATCACGACGACGACAGAAGGCAGTGAGGTCAGTACCGCGACCAATGATGCCTTCCCCACCGCAAAGCCCTTGAACATGCTGGCATTGCCGCCAAAGGAGAACAGCCCCATCTGGATACCGATCAGACAAGCAAGTGACCAAGAGGATGAAGTCGCGATCGAGATGACCAAGTTGACCAGCGCTCCCATGGCGAACGTTCCGCACAGCAGTGCATTGCGATTAAGCGGCTTCTGGCTGGTCCAGTGATAGAGAATGCCCCGGATGCCAAAGCTGATTGCCGCAAAGATGGAAAATGTGATCCACATGATGATTGCTGCTCCTTCCACTAAGATGACAATTGATGTCGTACTGCGAATGGCAGAACACTCCTAATCATAGCATTGAAAGGAGAGAGATTCCTACTGTCTCCCCTGCGATATCCGTCTAGAGACCGAGAGAAGTGCAGGCTCTGGACGCTGGGCGCCCGCTTTATGACAGCGCTACAATAAAGAGAAGACACACTATGCTGAAAAAGGAGAGATTGACCACATGCCCGTATTGGAAGTCCAGAACCTGCGCAAGACATTCGGCGACGTCAGGGCCGTAGAGAGCATCAGCTTCTCCGTCGAGCCCGGCGAGGTATTTACGATTATCGGACCGAATGGAGCCGGCAAAACGACGACATTGGAAATGATTGAAGGCTTGCTGCCCCCGGATACCGGCGTTATCAAATTCGGAGACAAAAGCTGGGACAGGAATGCCGAGCAGATCAAATACAATATTGGTGTGCAGCCGCAGTCCAGCGCCATATTCGACCTGCTTACCGTCGAGGAAAACTTGGAGCTGTTCGCCACCTTCTACCCGAAGTCCCGATCTGCCGCTGAAGTGATGGAGATGATCAACCTAACTGAGCAACGGAACCGGCATGTCAGGAAGCTGTCCGGCGGCCAGCAGCAGCGGCTGGCAATCGGTCTGGCTATGGTGAACGACCCGCAGATCATCTTCCTGGATGAGCCGACAACCGGACTTGATCCTCAGGCGCGCCGCAACATTTGGGATATCATCCTGAAACTAAAGAAAATCGGCAAAACGACGATTCTTACCACTCATTATATGGAGGAAGCGGAGAAGCTCAGCGATCGAGTCTGCATCGTCGACCAAGGAAAAATAGTGGCGCTCGATACGCCTGCCGCCTTAATAGACAGCTTGACCAAGGAACGCGAAGTGCGGCTGTCCTTCCTGGACGGCACTGCGGCAGCTGCCGCAGCCGAAGATGTAGCGCGTGCGCATCACGCGGTCGTTCGCACCCAATTGGAGGACGACACCCTGCAGCTATGGACAACCAAGCCGGAAGAAACGTTATATGAACTGTTCGGGTTTACAAAAGACCGCGGTTACCGCGTCGAGCAAATCTCAATTCGTGAATTAAGCCTGGAGGACGTATTCATCGCCTTCACAGGCAAGGAATGGAGGGATTAAGGCTATGGCCGCCAAGCAATTCGCCAGTATGTTCACCGCACAGCTGAAGATGATGTTCAGGGAGAAGCAGGTATGGTTTTGGAATATCTTTTTCCCTATTATCCTAATGGTCTTATTCATGATTATATTCGGAGGCAATGGCTCCAGTAGCAGCTTCAAGGCTGCGATTGCCGTCGCCGATCCCGTGCCGAATGCATCTTCCAGCATGCTGCTCTCTCAATTACAGCAGATCCCGGTATTCGAGATGAAGGAAGAGGCGCCAATTACACTGGAGCAAGGCCGGGAATGGGTCGAAAACAAAGATATCGACGCCTTGATCGTCCTCCCGGAGACAGAGGGGGTATCCGAGGTCGGGTTAATCGTCAATCGCGAGCGCGAGGGCAGCGCAACGACACAGGCGATATCCGGCATACTGGACCGATTCATCCAGCAGGCGAATCTAGCGGCTGTTGGCGCTACAGCTACATATACCATCAGCATGGACTCCATCACTTCGGCATCTGACGACACCAACTATCAGGACTTCCTGATGACTGGCATGATTGGGCTGTCCTTGGCTCAAGGCGGTCTGTTCGGAATGGTCGAGCTGGTCGATATGCGCAAGCGCGGGCTGCTGAAGCGGCTGCGAATGACACCAGCGAAGATGGGGCTGTTCGGGCTTGCGGGCATGATTGTCCGCTTGATGCTTGGGATCATACAGGTAGTTATTCTCGGTCTGGTTGGGGTGTTTGCCTTTGGCGCGAATCTGCATATTAATATCGCCAGCCTTGCGATTGCCTTTTTTGTCGGTGCGCTCGTCTTCAATGCGATGGGCTACTTATTCTCCTCCTTCAGCAAAACGATGGAGGCTTACATGGGCGTTGCCAATATATCCAGCATGCTGATGATGTTCTTAAGCGGCGTCTTCTTCCCGCTGGAGTCGTTGCCGGAATGGCTGCAGCCTGTTCCAAAGATGCTGCCGCTCACCTACTTCGTAGACGGCTTGCGCGACGGACTCATCTATGCGAACGGCGTGTTTTCCAGCAGCTTCTGGCTGGGCATGAGTATCATGGCCATCTGGGGAGTCGTCTGCTTCCTCCTCGGCTCGCAAATCTACCGCTCCAAATCAATTGCGGCTGCAAGGTAATTACATCATGGCCGATAGCTGGCATGCCGTACGGAGGTAATCAGCCGTACGCTATGGCTCGAACAAAGGGCAGTTCCAAGTCGCTGGCGACCAGGAACTGCCCTTTTGTCCATCACTCCGCATGTGCCCTCACCCTTTTGGCGCGATTAGTGGTGCGTAGCAACGTTAATTCTCCTAGGTTGCAATTATGCGATTTCCAACACTGTGTCTGTTCTCTCCTAGAACCGCCTCCAAGCGGCTACACTTTTAACTCGGCATGCTGGAGATGGGATTTCTCTACCTGGATGGTCGTATGCTGGATTTGGAACTCTTGCTCGATTCGGCGAACAGCCTCTTGCAAGACCGATTGGCTGCTGGCGCTATCCTCAATCAGCACATGGCACGAGAGCGAGTCCAATCCGGACGTAATCGTCCAGATATGGAGATCATGAACGTCCTTAACCCCGCTGATGCCAAGCAGCACTTTCTTCACTCTGTCCGCATCAATCGTAATCGGCGTTCCTTCCATTAGAATATGAATGGTGGATCTGATGATGCCCCAGGCGCTTTTCAATATGAGCAAAGCGACAATAACGCTAATGATTGGATCGGCGATATACCAATTGAACAGCATCATCAGCAAGCCAGCGATAATCGCGCCTGCAGACCCAAGCGCGTCACCCAATACATGCAGGTATGCGCTGCGTACATTCAAATTGCCGTGCACGTCGCCTTTGCGCATCAAGGTCCAGGCGCTGGCCAGATTGGCAAGCAATCCGATGCTCGCAATGATCATCATGGAGCCGCTGGCGACCGTTGGCGGATCCTGGAACCGCTCGATCGCTTCCGCTACAATAAATCCGGCTATGACGAACAAGGTTACGCCATTCAACAAAGCCGCGAGTATCTCAAACCGGTAAAAACCATATGTTTTGTTAGGTGAAGCAGGCTTGGCCGCAAACCACATAGCGACCAGACTAAGCGCTAGCGCCCCTGCATCGCTTAGCATATGGCCCGAGTCCGACAGCAGCGCCAAAGAATTGGTGACGAGCCCTCCGACAAACTCCAGGACCATGATGGTAGCTGTAATTATTAACGCAATCAGCAGCCCTGCTTTATTGTTCGGGCCATGATGATGGTGTCCGTGCGCATGCGAATGGCTATGCGAGTGATTATGCGAGTGATTATGCGAGTGTGAATGATTATGCTCATGGTTATGCGAATGATCTTCATGATGATGAGGCTTCGAATGGCCTGCACTGCTTTTATCCTTGCCGGAACCGCTTCTTATGTTTGTCTTGCTCATACCGATTTCCTCCCTTGTGACCGTTCATTAAATTAATATATGAATATATGCTCATATGTATTATATGTTATACCTTTCCTCTTGGCAACTGTTGTTTCAAAGTTCCTTTTTCAGGGGCAATACTAACGATTCGCCTTGCATTTATTAGAGGACCCATGCTAAATCCGGCCTACGTCCGGACGGTGGTTATACCGTTCACGAAATCCTCCGGCCTTATTATCGTTCTCACTCATTCGAGGACCCAATCTCTGGCGGTATACATGGTCTGCCTCCACTAACTCACCTAACAGCCAGACCATACCATCAGCCTTGCTATATGGCATACAAAAAACCACGCGCCGCCGCCTCCTTTCAGGAGTTTGGTGATACGCGTGGTATTCCGGGCCTGTTTCCATTACACTTCCGTTAGCTACTCATGCTTCAAATGCTGAAGCGTTAGAACAATCAATTGCTCCACATGATCGTCATCGAGTGAATAGAAGACGGTCTTGCCGACCTTGCGGCGCTTCACGATACGCATATTGCGCAGCAGCCGCAGCTGATGGGATATGGCGGATTGCCCCATCCCCAGAACCTCCGTCAGATCATGCACGCACAGCTCAGACTGGAGCAGCGCATGAATGATCCGTATGCGTGTCGGATCGCCAAGCGCCTTGAATAAATCCGCCAGCTCTATCGCTGTCGAATCGTCAACCAGCTTCTCCTTGACGATACCAATATCCGCTTCCGTACCAGCGCATGTATCATCGCATGCTGCTGACGCAATTCCATTTTCCATCCGGCATCCCACCACATCTGATCTAAATGATTGCCCCCATTATAGCATTAGGTTTTCAACACTGCCACTATAAGCGCAAGCAGACCGCCGCTCGAAGCGCTCGAATATTTCATCGGAAGCCGGAATCAACTATAATATAACAAGGTTAACCTGCGAGCGAACATAAGGAAACGACGAGAGGAGGCTGGCCTTATTATGTTAACGCTTAAGGAAAAACTGTATTTATTGAAGCTGCTTAAATCTGAAAAAAGAAAGTCCTTTTGGGGCCTGCGCAAAAGAGACCCTGTTCACGAACAGCTCGTTGAGAAGCTTGAGCAAATGGTGCGCAACGAACAGGTGAATAAGGAGCATCTCTAGTAACCTGTAGAGGGTCGGAATTCTATCGTCCAACATCCTATACGGATTGGAATCAAGTTGTTCATCCCTTGTTCACCGAACGCATATCCAATCCACTTCAGGCATCATTATTGCCTATCATCAAGAACGAACTACTGGAGGTTTCATGAGAGGAAAAACCCATCTGGCAATCGGAGCAGTTGTCGGCGCAGGAGCTGCGGCCTTCTATTCGTCCGACTTGTCGGAGAGTCATATGTATATCGGCATCGCGGCATTCTCCGCGTTATGCCCTGACCTGGACGGCCCGAGCATCCTGAGCAGCAAGATTACGAAAGCTAGCAAGAAGATCAGAGAGCTCGCGCTTTGGGGCGGCATTCTGTATCTTGGCATCATTCTTTTTTTATGGCTGACCGGCAAACCTATCTCGCCTTTGGCAGCTGGCGGAAGCCTCGCTGCCGTATTAATCGGGCTGACGATGAAGCAAGGCGCGATCCGCAACGCGCTCGTCAGCGCAGTTGGTCTCTATCTCGTATCGCTTGGCACGACCATGGAGGAGCTATGGCTGATCGGGCTTGGTGTATTCGTCATCATCGCGCCATGGCTGAAGCATCGCGGCATGACGCATACGATCTGGCTTCTGCCGATATGGTGGTGGCTGGGACTCGGACTCGAACAATACTTGAATTTGGATGGTATTGCCGTCACCGCCATGCTGGGATACTTGTCTCATCTTGCAGCGGACACCCTCACGCCAAGCGGCGTGAAGTGGCTGTATCCGCTAACGAAGAAGTCCTTCAAGCTGAAGCTCTAGAAACGTTCCGCTATTACTTTGGCTTGCGTCAGCAGCAGCAAGTAATCTCTGCCGCCCGCCTTGGAGTCGGTGCCTGACATATTGAAGCCGCCGAAGGGATGGACGCCGACAAGAGCGCCCGTACATTTGCGGTTGAAGTACAGGTTGCCGACATGGAACTGATCCCGGGCCTGCTCCAGCTTGGCGCGGTCCCGCGAGATGACCGCTCCTGTCAAGCCGTATTCCGTATTGTTCGCAATATCAAGCGCCGCATCAAAATTAGCGGCCTTGATGAAGGCGAGCACCGGTCCAAATATCTCCTCCTGCGCAATCTGCGCATAGGGCGCTACGTCCCCTATTATCGTCGGCTCAATAAAATAACCGGAGCTGCTTCCCTTCTGTCCTCCTAGCACTAATGTCCCTTCCGATTTTCCGATACTGATATATTTCAAAATATTCATATAGGCCCTCTCGTCGATGACAGGCCCGATCATTGTAGATAACTCTGCGGGATTGCCCATAACGAGCGCCTGCGTGCGCTCCACCACTTTTTCCAAAACAGCTTCATAAACCGATTCCTCCACAACGGCTCGCGAGCATGCGGAGCACTTCTGCCCGGAATAGCCAAATGCCGACGCAGTGATCGCTTCCGCCGCCAGATCCAGATCCGCATCTTCGGAGACGATAATGGTATCCTTGCCGCCCATCTCCGCAATCACACGCTTGATCCATCGCTGATCTCCTTTGGCGGCGGCTGCCCGCTCATTGATGCGGACTCCGACCTCCCTGGAGCCGGTAAAGCAGATAAACCTCGTAAGCGAATGCTCCACCAGATAGTCGCCAATCTCTCCTCCCGCACCGGGCAAATAGTTCACGACGCCATCAGGCAAGCCTGCCTCCTCCAGCAGTTCCACGAATTTTGCCGCAATGACCGCGGTTGGGCTAGCTGGCTTCAGCACCACCGTATTGCCAGCAACTACAGCTGCCATCGTCATGCCCGCCATGATAGCCAACGGAAAATTCCATGGCGGAATGACGATGCCCACACCAAGCGGAATGTAAAGGAGCTCATTATCTTCGCCAGAAAGCGGAATAAGCGGTTGCCGCTCGGACAATCGCTCCATCTCTCTTCCGTAATATTCCATGAAATCAATCGCTTCTGCCGTATCTCCGTCCGCCTCCGCCCACGACTTGCCCGCTTCGTAGACGAGCCATGCGGAAAACTCGTGTTTTCTGCGCCTTAGTATGGCTGCGGCCTTATACAGGACGCGCGCCCTTGCCGGCGGGTCTACCCGCTTCCACTGCTCGAACGCGGCAGCGGCAGCCAGCATAGCCCGATGCACATGCTCCGCGTCGGCCTGCGAGACCGTCCCGATCGTCTGTTTAATCTCAGCAGGGTTGATCGACTTCCGTTTTGTCGTCGTTTCCACGAAATCGGAGCCAATCTTCAGAAGATATTCGCGGCCAAGCTGAGATTCAACAGTCCGCAGCGCAGCCTGAAATTCGGCAATCGCATCGCTTTGTGTGAAATCGGTAAACGGCTCGTTCCGAAACGGTTCCCGCACAGTCATCTCCCCCTTAGGCATAAGGTACACTTCACATCACGTGTAAAGGGCTCTTCTTGAACTTTATGCGGGAGAGACGCGGCTCATAACAAACTCCGGCCCGAACCTAGTCCTCGATCGGCAGGGCAACTTGTTCCTTGCAAAAGGCATCGACGAATTGTTCTTCTTCCTCTGTCATTTCCATATCGATGTACGAGCCTTTGGCCGCATTCAGGAATTCATACTTTACAATTCGCGAAGCTTCATGCTCCTTCACATAAACGACACGCAGCCTTATGCCCTCTTCCGAATAAAGCTCGTCTTCTTCATCGACCTCAAGCTCCAGCAGCAGCTCATAGCGCTCCCCGGACAAGATGCCAAACGGGTCCTTCATCCGTTCAATGGTGTATTCTCTAATTTCGAACATAACCTATCCTCCTGAACTTGCTTCTGCATCAACTGCACCTACAAGTATAACGCAAAAAACAGTCCAAAGCTTCATGAAGAAGCTAAGGACTGCCTCATACGAATGTAGCGTACGCCTCTCTTACAGCGCGCTCAGCGTTTCCGTCAGAACCGGAACGATCTGCGATTTGCGCGATACAACGCCTTTCAGCAGCGCTTTGTTGTTTTCGAGCGATACGTTATAGGCTTTCTCAACCGCGTCCGCTTTGCTTCCAAGCGCCAGCGCGATAGAGTCATTGTTCAGGATGTCCGTTACGACAAGCACGAACAGGTCAAGGCCTTTCGCCGAGATAATCTCGTTCAGCGCGCTCTCTAGCTCTGCTTGACGGTTCAGCACATCGTTTGTATCAACCGCGTTCACCTGTGCGATTTCCACTTTGTAGCTGCCCATTGCGAATTCCTTCGCATCCAGAGTGATTAATTGCGCAATCGTCTTGTCACTCAGATCGGCACCTGCCTTAAGCATGTCCAATCCGTAAGCATCCGCATCCACGCCAGCGATCTCAGCCAGCTCGCGAGCTGCTGCCACGTCTTGCTCTGTGCAAGTCGGGGATTTGAACAGAAGAGAATCCGAGATAATGGCGGATAGCATCAGGCCGGCGATTTCCTTGCGGATCGCAACGCCGTTTTCTTTGTACAGCTTGTTCAGGATCGTAGCTGTGCAGCCAACAGGCTCGGCACGGAAGTACAGAGGGCCTGCCGTCTCAAAGTTAGCGATGCGGTGATGATCAATGACTTCAACCACACGCACTTTATCGATGTCGTTCGCGCTTTGCTGGCGTTCGTTATGATCGACAAGAATAACGTCCTTCACTTCGTCCGCTACGTTCTCTACCAGACGCGGCGCCGCAATGCCGAAATAGTTCAGCGCGTATTGCGTCTCGCCGTTCACTTCGCCGAGGCGAACCGCTTCAACGTCCGCACCAAGCTTGCTTTTCAGCTCCGCATAAGCGATAGCCGAAGTAATTGTGTCCGTGTCCGGGTTTTTGTGCCCGAAAATAAGCGTTTTTGCCATGATCATACTCCTTAACGAATAGATTTGGCCCCTCGCGACCATTCGCTCGCGTCAGCCCATTTGAATTGATTATACACTATTACCGATTATAACCTTAAGTCCTCCTTATTCCTATACCTTTACACCGAATTAAATGCAAAAAAAATGCAGCAGCCCTCGAGAGGCCGCCGCATGGCATTACTTTTCAGGCTATACAATAAATCGTTTATTCAACGAGGTCAGCTGATTGGACATGAGCTTAAGAGATTCCGCAGATGCGGTCACTTCGTCCATCGACACAATCTGCGTAGTGGAATTGCTCGCAATGCCTTCAAAGTGCTGCGCCGCTTGCCGTGAGATCTGCTCCATCTCCTCAACGGATGCTGCGACCTCCTCCGACTCCGCCGACACTTCCTGCGAAGCTGACGATACTTCCAGAAGCTGCGCATGAACCTGCTCAAGTCCTTGCACGATGAAGCTGAAGGTGTTGCCCGCTTCCCGTACGCTGACAAGTCCCGCATGCACCTTATCCGCATTGCCCTCCATCCCTGCGGAGAGGCGAGCCGTCTGCTCCTGTGTCTTCGAGATCAGCTCTGCGATTTGAACCGCAAAGGCTTGAGACTGCGCCGCAAGCTTGCGCACCTGCTCCGCTACCACCGCAAAGCCCCGACCGTTCTCTCCGGCATGCGCCGCCTCGATAGCCGCATTCAACGCCAGCAGATTCGTCTGCTCCGCGATATCGGACATCATCGTCGTAATCTCGCCGATCTCATCCGATCTGCTCTCCAGTTCTTTCGTCGCGGCAAGCATCGTTTCAGCCGCTTCGCCGATCGCCTCCATCTCCGACATCGCTTGCCCAATCAGCGCATTTCCTCTATCAGAATGATCCTTTGTCTCCTGCGCCACTTCCGACACGATTGAGCCCGACTCCGTGATGCGAAGCATGCTGCGGGTCATCCCCTCGACCGCCTTCGTCATATCAGCCGCCCGGTTCACCTGGATATGAGCGCCGCCGGTTGCCTCTTGGATACTCGCAGCAATATGCCGGCTCGCCTCCGTCGTGGACCGGGCATGCTGCGATACATCCTCTGATGCCGAGAGCAGGCGCTCCGAATTATCCCTCATGCTTCGGATCACAGATCTCGTGTTGGATACGAGTTGCTGGAACGTATTCGCCAAATTCCCAATCTCATCCTTGCGATGAATCGAGATATCTACCGTCATATCGCCTTCCCTTACCTTAGCCACCTGATTCGTCAATTGATTCAGCGGCCTGGTCAGATAGCTGGCCAAAGCAACAACGAGCGCGATTCCCGCCAACACGATGCCGAATGCTACCCACAACGTCGTTCTCGTATTATCAGACATAAGCGCATAGACATTCGTAGCGTCGAAGTCCGCTCCCATGACGCCTGTCATTTCGCCCGCGCTATTCTTCAGCGGGACGTAGGCCGTTATCGTCGCCCCATATTCGTTATCGTTAGTTAGTTCTCCCACTACCGGGCGACCTTTAGAGAAAGCCTGGATCATTCCGGCATAGCCATTCTCCTCCCGCGTGCCTAGGGGAGAGAAGTCATCCTCAGCTACATCCTCGGGAGCTCCGTCTACCATATAGTAATAATAAGCCTCGCCGTTCTCTTCACCCCGTGCAAGCGTATACAAATATTTCAATCCATTCGTTTCCCTCATTTGATTCAGTTGTACACGAAGCTCCTGATAATATGCCGTTTCTCCTGCCTCTACCGATATTTCCGCATATTTCTCTTTATCAATTAACGAGGCAGCACTCTCCGCCACGATCTGTGCCTGTGCGCCAAGCGAATTCTCCACCAGACTCATGGATGAGCGGTAGATCGTAATCCCAAGCACCGCAACCGCCGCGATAATCAAGCACGAGAAAAACAACACCATTCTGGTCAACAATCGATTCAATCTTAAATACCCCTTCCCGAAAATGGAAAAAATCACATGACACTATCTTACAGGATTCGAGGCGTTTCGCGCTATAGCAAATAATAAAGGAGCGCCTATAAGACGCTCCTCCTCTATTACCCTCTGAACTTCTTCAAAAAATCAACGGCCAGCTGAATATCAACTTCCGGATTGGTGCCTACCTCACGCTCGATCGTGAGATAGCCTTTGTAGCCGATATCATTCAGCGCCTTCAAGTAACCGTTCCAATCCACGCCGCCTTCACCTAGCGGCACTTCACGGAAAGCCGATCCAGACTCCGCCATTACGGCGATCTTCTCATGATCGAGCTCCACTTCGTAGCCGTAATCGCCATAGACATCTCGCGGGTCGATATGGCCGAGCTTGATGCCGTCCTTCGCATGCGTATGCACGATATAATCCTTCAGATTATAGACGCCTTGCACGGGATCGTCTCCCGTCACCATGACCATGTTCGCCGGGTCGAGGTTGACGGATACGCCCTTCGTGCCAAGGCCGTCCAGGAACGACTTCAGGTGAGCGGATGTTTCCGGCCCTGTCTCAATCGCGAAGAAGGCGTTGTTCTCGCTGGCGAAGCGGCTCAGTTCCTCGCACGCCACATGCATGGTCTCGTACACGCGGCTGTTGCGGTCAGCCGGCACAATGCCGATATGCGTCGTCACAATGTTGGTCCCGAGCTCCAGGCCCAGCTCCATAATACGCTTGGACTTCTCGATCTTCTCCCGATTTTGCGCGGGGTCCTGGAAGCCATGTCCGCCCAGATCGCCTACAAGAGCCGATATCTCCAAGCCTAGCGATTCGATATATGACTTCCATTCCTTCCTCGCTGCAGGGGAGAGATTCGCCGGGTCCATCTCGCCTTTCACCGCATAGATCTGCACACCGTCCGCGCCGACCTTGCTGGCCTTCACCAGACCTTCCTTCACGCCAACGTGAAAGCTGTCTACGATAACACCGATTTTATTCGTTATGATTGGCGCTGCCACATCTATCAACTCCTCACGAATATTGTTTAAGCCCATTCCCGTTCTGTTCGCGCTTCTGATCAAACCCCGCGGCTTTACATCTCCGCCCAGAGCTTCTTCACATAGTTGAAGCCCATCTTTGTTCCTTCGAAGCAGTCCTCCATGCCTTCGAATTCGATTGAGATGTAGCCGTCGTAGCCGCTCTCCTTCACGATGCGAAGCACATGCGGCATATCGATATCCCCTTGGCCGACAATCGCGCCGCGCAGCCAATTGCCCGAGGAGGACTTGAACCAGCCCTCACCTGGATAGCGATAGGAAGGACGGACATAGAAGTCCTTCACATGAACCATGGAAGCCAGCTTCACATTATTGGCGACCGCCGTCGCCGAATCTTCATCCGCGCACAGGAAATTGCCGACGTCCAGTGTTGTCCGGTAGTTGTCGCGTCCCACCGCTTGCACGAGAGCTTGAACTCGATCACTGTGCTGGATGAAGAAGCCATGATTCTCTACGCTTGTCGTAATGCCAAGCGGCTTCGCATAATCCGCGATTTCACGGCATGCATCCGCCAGGCGCGGCAGCTGAGACAGGAAGTTGCCGATAGACAGATCCTGGGAGGAGGCCACATCGTGACGCATCAGCTTAATGCCGAGCGCCGCGCAGACGTCTACCTCGCGCTTCACACGAGCGATCTCATTCTCATACGCCTCGCCTTCAAGGCCGGCGAAGTTCGCCCCGATCGCATAATTGGACAGCTCGATGCCATGTTGTTTCGCGGCGTTCTTAATGTCATCAATTAGCTCAGGATTCTCAACCAAGGAGAAGCCCAGCGGCACAATCTCCGCATGCTCCGCCCCGATGCTTGCAATATGCTCGATCATGCCAGTCAGGCTCAGCTCTCCTGCTGCGAATGCTTTATACAAGCTGTATGTGCTAATACCGAGTTTCATAGCTTCACCTCTTGGCCAGTAGCCGCGGACTCGTAGATGCCGCACAGAATCTTCATGATCTCGACGCCATCCTCTACCGGACTGAGCGGCTTCGTGCCGTTTTGCACATTTTCGATGAAGTGGTTGATCTCGTTTTGGAACGCGCTTTGGAAGTGGAAGCCCGCATGATCCGTCTGCGGCAAAATGTTGACGATGGTATTGTTCTTCTCCGTGACGATCACAGTCTCTGGATCAATCTCCATGCCGCCCTTGTCGCCGTACAGGCGTACGAACATCTCATCCTTCTTGGCATGCAGTGTGAAGCTCGCATCGACCATCAGGGATGCTCCGTTCTCGAAGCGGATCATCGCATTCGCCATATCCTCAATCGTATTTTTGGTAGCGTCGTAATCCGCCGCTTGGTAAAAGGACAGATGCTCCACGTTGGAGCGGTTGCCCAGCTTGCGGTACGTATTGGCGCTCACGGATACCGGCTTCGGACGGCCCATCATGTACCAGCACAGGTCGATCACATGAACGCCGATATCGATTAGCGGACCGCCGCCGGAACGCTCGATGTCCGCGAACCATCCGCCCGGGTTGCCCAGCCGGCGAATCGCTGTTGCCTTCGCATAATAGATCTCGCCGAACTCGCCTTCGTTCGCAAGCGATTTCAAGAGTTGTGCATTTGTGTCATAACGTCGAACAAAGCCAACTTGCAGAATCTTGCCCGACGCCTCCACTGCGCGCTGTACGTTAAGCGCTTCCTCCACTGTCCGGCAAAGCGGCTTCTCCACCAGCACATGCTTGCCTGCTTCCACAGCCGCAATGCTGATCTCCGCATGCGTATTGTTCCAGGTGCAGATGCTTACCGCCTGAACGACAGGATCAGCCAGCAGCTCTCTGTAATCCGTATATACTTTCTCAGCGCCGTACTTCTCTGCCGCTTTCCGCGCGCGTTCCTCATTCAGATCGCATACGGCGTAAATATTCGCTTCCTTGTTGTTTTGGTAAGCATCAAGATGCAGTGACGAGATTGAACCGGTACCGATAACTCCGATTTGGACAGTAGACATGACCCATCTCTCCTTTAGTAGAATAATAGCGAACACGATGCTGCAACCTTTGTAAGGTATATACTTTCGTATTATAATGAATACAGGTCCGAAGGCCATGCAAAGGCGTGCGGTTTGTTTGTACAAATGTGCTATTTGGAGGGAATCATCACCTATGAAGCTCAATAAAAACGAATCGCTGCGAGAGCAGATGAGCATGCCCAATCCGCATTTTCCAATTAAAGTGCATCGCTCCCGCTACAGCCAGGGAGGAATGGTGCTGTTCGACCATCATTGGCACAAGCATCTGGAATTCCTTTACTTCGAGTCGGGCGAGGCCTTAATCGAATGCGGCTCGACGACGATTCACGCGAAGCCTGGCGACTTGATTGTCGTGAACAGCAACGAGCTTCACTACGGCTTCAATCTAGCGCCGAACCTGGTCTATTACGTTCTCATTGCTGATATATCGCTGCTCCAGAGCGGCTCCGTCGACGCGGCGGAAACCAAATTCATCGCCCCTATCTCCCAGAACCAGCTGCTGCTGCGCAATCATATTCGAGGAGATCAGGCCACCATCGCCTGTATGCATAATCTCATCCGCGAGCTGGAGAACCGTGAGTTCGGCTACGAGCTGGCTATCAAGTCCGAGCTGTACCGCCTCTTGGCGCTGCTGCTGCGGGGACATGTCACAACCGTGCTGACGAAGGATGAATATGCCGAGCGCATGAAAAATGTCGAGCGCTTCGAGCCGGTCTTCCGCTTCATCGCCGAGCATTACCGGGAAGAGCTAACGGTGGAGGAATTGTCCGGCATCGCGGGATTGAGCCGCTACCACTTCAGCCGGCTGTTCAAGGAGCTTACCGGGCGCACCGTTACGGAATACGTCACATCTGCGCGGCTCGACAAGGCGGATTATCTGCTGCGCAATACGCCGCTTACTGTATCAGAGGTTGCCGCGGCTTCCGGCTTTAACGATATCTACTATTTCAGCCGAACGTTCAAAAAACATAAGAAAGTGTCTCCGTCCAAAATACGCGACATTTAACATTACTTCTCTTACACAATGCAAGGGAGGTTTTTTTATTTTTCCAAGCAGCCGGACTTCCATCTATAATCACCCCCTATATCCAGACACCTCCAACATGCATGTCTATGGCATACCTTGGAAACACTTTAGAGCCCTATATATCATTCACCGATGAGGAATCGCCATGACAACCAGAACTTTGCAGCAAAACATCAATATTATTTGCTGGGTGACAGCGGCGATCTGATTATTCGCGAGTTTACCTTCGGAATCGGAGCATGTGAAGTGATGCGCCCGCCTAAGCCGGCGCTCAAGACGTAACATAAAGAGTGAACTGCACCCCAATTGTTAGACATCATCTAACGATTGGAGGTGCAGTTTTTTTGGCTAAATTTACACAGGAAGAAAAAGCTCAGGCTGTAAAAAGGTATCTTGAAGGAAAAGAAAGCCAGAAAGCCATAGCTGAAAGCATCGGGGGATCAAAAGCCATACTTCAAACATGGATACGGCAGTATCAGCATCACGGAGAAAGTTCTTTTAAAAAGGGCTATACAGCCTACTCTGCGGATTATAAACTGAAAGTGCTTAATTATATATCCGAACACGGGACGTCCCTTCGCGATGCAGCTGCGATCTTTAATATTCCAACACATGCTTGTTATCCCGTTGGAAGAAAGAGTTTGAGACAGAAGGTGTAGACGCCCTTAAACCAAAGAAAAAGGGGCGTCAGTCGATGAAAGAAAAGGTAAACAAGTCAACTCCAGTAGAAGGTTCTGTGGAAGCATTACAAGCCGAGGTAGAGCGTTTGCGAATGGAGAACGCCTACTTAAAAAAGTTGAATGCCTTAGTTCAAAGCAAGGAAAAGTACAAAACAAGACAAAGCGAAAGTAGTATTTGAACTAAGGCACGATTACCCCATCACACCCTTGCTGCAGCTGGCTCAGTTACCTCGTAGCACGTATTACTACATAATTGGTACGTTCGATCGTCTTGACAAAGATATGGACCTCAAATCGCAAATCAAAGCGATATTTCACGAACACAAAGGTCGATACGGATATCGTAGGATTAGGGATGAGCTTCGAAATAAGGAGATCATAGTCAACCATAAAAAAGTAAGACGCCTTATGCAAGAGCTTGGCCTAACGTGCAACGTGCGTATGAAAAATATCGTTCGTAAAAGGGTTCAGTCGGCAAGATTGCCCCGAACATCCTGGATCGAAACTTCAAGGCAGCAAGGCCAAACGAGAAGTGGGTAACGGATATTACGAAGTTCAAGTTTTTTGGTGAAAAGCTATATTTATCGCCTATGCTTGACTTATTTAACGGAGAGATCATAACATACACCTTACATTCGCGTCCCGTTTATTCTCTTATCTCCGATATGCTGGATCAAGCTCTGGAGCGTAAGAAAGATGAAGACAACCTATTGATTCATGCCGATCAGGGATGGCATTATCAAATGCCGCAATATCAACAGGCTTTGAAGAAACGAGGCATCACTCAAAGCATGTCACGCAAAGGAAATTGTTATGACAATGCAGTAATAGAGAATTTCTTTGCTATTTTAAAATCCGAATTTTTATACACGCAAACATTTGAAGACACTGAGCATTTTAAAGCGGAGCTCGAACAGTACATCCACTACTATAATCATAAACGGATTAAGTCCAAGCTAAAGGGCATGAGCCCGGTACAGTACCGAACACATGCCCTACAGGCTGCCTAAATAAATATTGTCTAACTTTTGGGGGTCACTTCAATTAAACTATCGTTTTCATTAGTTTTTTTGTAACACTCTCATTGTTTCGTTTGGCAACAATATCTTCTTATGACCACTATCAAATACAGTGACCCCATCAAATCCTACGACACAGACGACAGTACCATCGAATGTTATACCTGACCGTTCAGGGATTGCAAGAATAGGGTATTCATAACTCGCAATCAACCTGTCATGCTCTTCGACATAATGGCACCAGATTGCATAGTCACCGATAAGTCCAAGCCCACTTGTATCATGTAATCCCACGTCGTTAGAGTCCATAGCTGAGCAAGTGGAAATATCTTTTCCAAGCACTATCGCTCCCGCACTCCCACCATAAATCGTACCGCCGTCGATAACGAATTGCTTAAGGGCATTATCAAAACCAGTTTTTCGTAACTTGTCCAGTAATTTGTATGTGTTCCCACCACCGATATAAACCGCATCAAACGTCTGTAATTCAGCGGTGAAATTTGGATTTAAGTCGTCCCACATAACGATTTCTCTGATACCAAGAGGGTTAAATATGCTGTTTATCCAAACACTACACTCCTCATACGTTGGCGAAACTCCATCCATTGCAATCGGCAAATAAACCAATCGTTTGCCACCGAAGTGTTGTGCGAATTTTTTATCAATCCATACTGAATCATTATCGTCGCCACCACCAGCTAAATAAAGCACACATTACTCCTCCTTTTATACATTACTGTACTAACCCTTTCAATTTGAACTTAAACGCCCATTCGTTCATGAGATATAAGTAGTAAGTCGAAGTTTGGTATTTGTGTCCGTTACTGTGAACAGGCAAGAGTATTACTACATAATGGGTACGTTCGATCGTCTTGACAAAGATATGGACCTCAAATCGCAAATCAAAGCGATATTTCACGAACACAAAGGTCAATACGGATATCGTAGGATTAGGGATGAGCTTCGAAATAAGGAGATCATAGTCAACCATAAAAAAGTAAGACGCCTTATGCAAGAGCTTGGCCTAACGTGCAACGTGCGTATGAAAAATATCGTTCGTAAAAGGGTTCAGTCGGCAAGATTGCCCCGAACATCCTGGATCGAAACTTCAAGGCAGCAAGGCCAAACGAGAAGTGGGTAACGGATATTACGGAGTTCAAGTTATTTGGTGAAAAGCTATATTTATCGCCTATGCTTGACTTATTTAACGGAGAGATCATAACGTACACCTTACATTCGCGTCCCGTTTATTCTCTTATCTCCGATATGCTGGATCAAGCTCTGGAGCGTAAGAAAGACGAGGACAACCTATTGATTCATTCCGATCAGGGATGGCATTATCAAATGCAGAAACGAGGCATCACTCAAAGCATGTCACGCAAAGGAAATTGTTATGACAATGCAATAATAGAGAATTTCTTTGGCATTTTAAAATCCGAGTTTTTATACACGCAAACATTTGAAGACACTGAGCATTTTAAAGCGGAGCTCGAACAGTACATCCACTACTATAATCATAAACGGATTAAGTCCAAGCTAAAGGGCATGAGCCCGGTACAGTACCGAACACATGCCCTACAGGCTGCCTAAATAAATATTGTCTAACTTTTGGGGGTCACTTCAATACCGACGGCTCTTGTTACCCTAACGGATATTACGCGTTATAAAATTTCTCCAATTGCTCCACGATTTGCTCCAGCTTGCCGTCCACCTGCACTTGCTTCTGCGGCTTGTCGAACAGTGAAGCAATCTCTTGCGGGTACGACTGCTCGATTCCGCATAGGCGGATCGCTTCGTCGAACTTCGCAGGGTGAGCCGTTGCAAGTGAGATGCTGATCTCGCCTTCCTCCGCGCATTCGCGTACAGCTGCAACGCCGCAAGCGGAATGCGGATCAAGCAAATAATCGTATTTAGTCTTGTAATCGGCAATCGTGTCCAGACACTCCTGGCCCACTACGCCATGCGCTGCAAATTCAGACTGTACCTTACGCAGCGCTTCCTCGGAGATGGAGATCTCTCCCTCTGCCTTGAACTGTGCCATAAGGCGGTCGATCTGCTCCGGATCTTCGCCGAGTACATAATACAAATAACGCTCGAAGTTACTCGCTACTTGAATATCCATGGACGGGCTGTATGTGACGCGGAAATCGCCAGGCATATACACGCCTTCTTGAATGAAACGCTCCAAAATATTGTTTTCGTTCGTCGCCAGAATCAGCTTGCCGACCGGCAGACCCATGCGCTTCGCGAGATAACCGGCGAAGATATCGCCGAAGTTGCCTGTCGGCACGCTGAAGTTCACTTTCCCGATCTCGCCGCCGTTTGCCTTCGCCACTTGGAAGTACGCATAGAAGTAATAGACCGTCTGCGCCATAATGCGCACAAAGTTGATGGAATTGATCGCTGCCAGATGGTTGGCCGACTTATAATCCAGATCGGCGAACAGCTCCTTGATCATGCGCTGGCAGTCGTCGAAGTTGCCTTCAACCGACAGGTTAAGCACATTGTCGTCCTGAACCGTCGTCATCTGAAGCTCCTGCACCTTGCTAACTTTGCCGTCCGGATGCAGGATGCAGATCTTGATGCCGTCCTTGCCGCGCACCCCTTGGATCGCCGAAGCACCGGTATCGCCAGAGGTTGCGCCCAGAATATGAATTTTCTTGCCTTGCTTCGCCGCCACATAGGAATAGAATTGGCCCATGAATTGCAGAGCAATATCTTTGAACGCGAAGGTCGGACCATGGAACAGCTCCAGCAGGTACAAGCCGTCATGAAGGCGGCGCACCGGCGTTACTTCAGGATCGCGAAACGTAGAGTAGCTGGCCTCCACCATCGCCTTCAGGTCCGCTTCCGGAATTTCGTTATTCGTGTAATATGAGAAAATCTCCAGGACAAGCTCCTGATAGCTTAACTCCTGCCATGCCTTGAGCGTCTCTGCCGAAATCTGCGGGATTTCGCTAGGCACCAGCAAGCCTCCGTCATCAGCAAGCCCCATCATAAAAGCATCAATGAATCCGATTTTGCCTACCTTGCCTCTTGTACTGATGTACTCCATTTTGTCCTTCCTCCTACATGCCGCCGCTTTAACGCGTGGAATAGCTCTTTTATGCATTTTATCATCGTTTGCTCTGAAAATCGAATACGTATTTTCATTTAGGCGATTTATTTTTGCCTGCGCCTTCGAGGGTGCACCATTACTGCGGAAAAGTGTTTCAGCAGTTATTCCCAGCCGAAGCATGAGTGCAACATTATCACAACGCCTGTCGTTTGTACCAATGTGAGTTCACAAACAAACCAGATACACACCAAGGAGATGGATAATATGAAAAAAAGAGTACTTCAATTATTGATGGTCGTAGCTATGGGCGTTGCCCTGACAGCATGCGGAGGAAACAATACCGATAAAAACGTCAATGCCGGCAACGGATCAAATACATCGCAAGACGGCAGCAACACAGGCTCCAATTCGGGCGGAGAAACCGACCCGGGTGACGATGCGAATAAGGAAGATGAAGGTGCAGGAGACGGTGCAGGAGAAGGCGCTGCAGCAGCCGATTCGGCAAAAGGCATTGTGGATGCGATCCTGAACAAAGTGGAACAGCCTGCTCAGGCGCCGATTGAAGGCGATATGGTGAAGGACCTGTATCACCTGGACCCGTCAATTTTGGCGGACTACTCCATTATGACGCCGCTTATGAACGTGAAGACGAATGAGGTAGCTGTGCTGAGGGTGAAGGATGCCAAAGATGTCGCGACTGTGGAAGAAGCGGTCAAGAAGCGCGCTGCTGACGTTCAGAAGCAATTCGAAACGTACCTGCAGGATCAATACGAGAACGCCAAAAACTTTCAAGTTGTGAAAAAAGGCGACTACGTGCTGTTTGTCATTTCGGAATCGGCTGACGATATCGTATCCGAATTCAACACGCTCGTGAAGTAATACCGGACTAGGCGATGGTATTCAGCAGCCTGTTATTCCTGTTTATCTTTTTGCCAGCGGTATTGCTCGTCTATCATCTCTCCCCTAAACGAATCCGGAATGTCATTCTGCTCATCGCAAGCCTGATCTTCTATGCTTGGGGTGAGCCGATTTACATTGCGCTCATGTTGTTCTCGACATGTACGGATTATGTCTTCGGCCTGTTACTGGACGGGGAGAAGAGGAGCGAAGCGTCAAGAAAGTGGATCCTGACGGCATCCATTATTGTGAACCTGGGCGTGCTCGGTTTTTTCAAATATGCCGATTTCCTGATCGGGAATGTGAACGCGCTGCTCGGCACAAGCATACCGCCGACAGACCTACCGCTTCCGATCGGCATCTCGTTCTATACGTTTCAGTCCATGTCCTACATCATTGACGTCTACCGCCGCACCTCGAAGGCACAGCGCAATTGGCTGGACTTCGCCGCCTTTGTCGCCCTGTTCCCGCAGCTGGTAGCCGGACCGATTGTTCGCTACAACACGATTGCGGAGCAACTGCGAGAGAGATTCGTGAACAATGAGATGTTCGCAGAGGGTGTGCGCCGGTTCACGATCGGCCTTGCCAAGAAAGTGCTGCTGGCGAACAATATCGGCATGCTGTGGAATGAGATCTCGGCCGGACATCTGAATACGATGCCCGTGTTGACCGCTTGGCTTGGCATTATCGCCTTTGCATTCCAGATTTACTTCGACTTCAGCGGCTATTCCGATATGGCGATCGGCCTAGGACTGATGTTCGGCTTTCGGTTCAACGAAAACTTCAACAAGCCGTATACGGCGCAAAGCATTACGGATTTCTGGCGCAGATGGCATATCTCGCTTGGAACCTGGTTCCGGGAATATGTCTATATTCCGCTGGGCGGCAACAGGCGCGGGCTGACCATCCAGCTTCGCAACATCCTGATTGTATGGGCGCTGACCGGCATCTGGCATGGCGCCAGCTGGAACTTCCTGTTCTGGGGATTGTACTTCGGCCTCGTGCTGATGATCGAGAAATGGTTTGCGCTGGAGCTATTGTCGAAGCTGCCGCGATGGATACGACACAGCTACGCGTTGTTATTGATTTTGATCGGCTGGGTATTTTTCGCCTTCGATAAGCTGCCGGATATGACCGCCTACTTTGGCGCGATGTTTGGAGTTAGCGGCAGCCCGATCTGGGACCAGCAGACGATTTATTTGCTCTACACAAACGCTATACTGCTGCTGTTGCTTTTCGTCGCATCGATGCAGAGGCCGCGAGGCGTCCGGGCAGGCGGCACGCTGCTCCATCCCGCCGTTGCACTCGTCTGGCATGGTGTGTTGTTCCTTGTATCGGTCGCTTATTTGGTGGACGCAACCTTTAACCCGTTTCTGTATTTCCGGTTCTAGCCGAGAGGGAGTTCGCTGCTTATGAAGAAAGTTATTGACCGGGTCTATACCTGGGGATTTGTATCGCTGCTGGGCATCATGTCCGCGTTGTTTTTCCTTCTGCCGAAGTCGGTGTTCTCCGAGACGGAGAACCGGAATTTGCAGGAAGCGCCGAAGCTGACTTGGGAGCGGCTCTGGTCGAAGCAATTCTCGGATGACGCCGAGCTGTTCGTCACCGACCACTTCCCGTTTCGCTCCGACTGGGTCAAGACAAAATCGATGATGGAGCAGCTCAGGCTGCAGAAGGAAAACAACGGTATCTATTTGGGGAAAGACGGTTATTTGTTCGAAAAATTTGGGGAGCCGAACTTCGAGGAGCTTGGCAACTATGCAGACGCGATTAAGCAGTTCGCCGCCAATCATCCCGGTGCCGCTGTGAAGCTCTTGCTGTCGCCGAACTCGGTAGGCGTCTACCCGGAGCGCTTGCCGTGGCAGGCTGCCGCATACCCGCAAGGCATTGTGCATGACTTTATTGCGGATCGGATCGGGAATGAAGTGACGTTTCTGAATGGATTTGACCTCTTTAAGGGAGAGAGTCGTTCAGAGGATAGCCGCGGGCTCTTTTATAAAACGGATCATCACTGGACTTCATACGGCGCCTATCTCGCTTACAAAGCGTATGCCTCGGACATGAGCTGGACGCCTATGACGGAAGATGAGTTCGATATTCGCACGGTAACGGATTCGTTCCTCGGCAGCTATCATACGCGAGGGCAATTCGGATCGGCCAAGCCGGACTCTATTGAGGTGTATGAACCGAAAAACAAGGTGCATTCGGAGATGTATATTGCCGATACGGATACGACGAAGGACAGCTTGTACGATGAGAGCTACCTTGCGAAGAAAGACAAATACGGCTACTTCCAGGGCGGCGTGCATGCCCTCGTAACCGTAACTACAGACCTTGCACCTGAGCAAGTCGATCTGGATAAGCTGCTCATTGTGAAAGACTCATATGCGCACAGCATGCTGCCGTTTCTGACGAACCATGTGAAGGAAATCCATATGATCGATATCCGGTTCTACAACGGCAATATCGGCGACTATATGGAGCAGAACGGCATCGACGATGCGCTGATGTTGTTCAATACCTCTACCTTTGTAGAAGAGAGAGGTTTGCTGAAGTTGAAATATTAGCATGAGGGCAAATAAACGATTGATATAGCTTCGAAGGGGGCGCTGCGCGCGGGATTGTTCTTCCGATCGCTGTTGTAGACGGATTCTTCTGATTATCCTAACCCTCATTAGGTAAGAATCCGTCTACAAAGGCGAACACTTCGTTTCTCCAGAACATTCCCGCGCTCCGCTTGTCTGCGACAGCACAGTTCAGTAACTGATACGCTTGTTCAAGCTCTGATGCAAGATTTCATAAACCAATTCATATAAACTAATGCTTCAAACAGTACCAACTGCTCGCGACCGGCGGAGGGGGTCATCTGGCTCCCTTCCGCCCGGTCTTTTTTGATCCACTATCGCCATCATCGTCTTGGCGTGGACTGCAGATGGCTAGCCGCCATGACCGCTGCGCGCGGGATTGTTCTTCCGATCGCTGTTGTAGACGGATTCTTCTGATTTCCCTAACTCGCATTGGGTAAGAATCCGTCTACAAAGGCGAACACTTCGTTTCTCCAGAACATTCCCGCACTCCGCTCCCTCCCGTGCTGCAAAATCTTCAGAGCCAAGCATCACATCAAAACAGTTCCAACTGCTCCGGACCAGGCGGAGGGGAGTAGAAAGGCTCCCTTCCATCCGGTCTGTTTTGTCCCAGCATCGTCATCATCGTCTTGGCGTTGCCTGCGGCATGTCCGCCGGAGTTGTTGTTGAAGATGACCGCGATGTCGCGGCTCTGTTCAAGCAAGCTCTCCAGCTTGTCCCTCCATTCCGAAAGCTCCGCGTCGGAGTAATGGTACAGATAGCGCACCTCCCGCCAGTTCGGGCCGCCGCCGTTGTTCCAGTTCGCCGCGTTGCGTCCGTGGAATCGGACAATGGACGTGTCTTTGTCCGTCGCCTCCAGTATGGTCGGGATGCTACCAATGCCTGCCTGGGGCTCGTCGCAGATGCTGTGAATCCAGCCTTCCTCCCGCATGAATTCAAGCGTCCGCTCCTTCATCCCCGGCTCGAACCAGCTCTGATGCCGGAATTCCAGCGCGCATGGAATACCCTCCATTCTGCGCTTCATCTCGCGCAGCTGTCTAACCTTGGCGCTGGTGCAATCGAACCAGGGCGGATATTGGAACAGCGCCGCGGTCAGCCTGCCGCTAGCCAGCACCGGCACAAGCATCCGGCGGAAGGCTTCAGCCATCTCGTCGGGATCATCCTTTGCAGCCGCCGGGCCGCGCTGATGGCCCGTCATGCCCTGATACGCCTTGACGACGAACTGCAAGGTGTCCGGCGTCCCGTTCACCCATGCAGCGAATCGCTCCTGCGGCTGTATCGCATAGAAGGTGCTGTCCACCTCCACCACCGGAAAGTGGCTGCCGTATACATTCAGCTTCTCGCCCGGCTTCGTGCCCTCCGGGTACAGGGAGTCATGGTCACCCCAGCCTGCAAGCCCAATCTGTATGCTCATCGCCGCCTCCTACAATCGCCGGTAATCGGAGAATGCGGCTGCTTGTCCTCTATATGTACCGTCTCCATCAACCAAATTCCATACAGTAGCATTCATAATATAGAATCGTTTGCCCGTGCTGGATATCCGGACACCGGTATATTCATCTACATAGCCATCAGCCGTTACCTGGCTCATGAACCGCGCCCGCTCCTCCCGCTCCAGCGGCTCGGCGGTCAAGCGCGACGGCGTGCTGGTGAACGTCTCCCAATCCATCTCCCATAGCTGCAAGGCCATGCAATTGCCATAGTTCAGCACAGGGTCCTTCTCCGTATCATGCGACAGAATAACGATGGACGATTCCTCGATGGCTTTCGCCTCATCTTCACCCGGCTTAAGCTGGAGCAGCTCTTTCCCCGTCATGCGGCGGTAGCTCTCCAGTATCAGCCGCGCATGCGCTGCTCGAGTGCCCAATCCTCTAATTTCATCCATTGCGCCTTCCTCCATTTCCCTGTATCTTTCTTTCATCATGAAGGAAGGGCGTGCGCTTTTCAAGCCGTCTCGTCTTGTCTACTGAGCGGAACAGTGATGCGGACCGACGTCCCGCCGCCGTATACGCTTCCGATCGTAACGCCATATTGCTGTCCGTAGTGCAGCTTGATCCGGTCGTCGACGTTGCGAATCCCGTATCCGATCCGGGTGTCGTCATCGGACCAAATGCTGCTTACTTTCTCCGCCTTCATCCCGATGCCGTCGTCGACGATAAGGAAGACAAGCTGGCCCTGCTCTACATTGGCACATACCTTGATATGGATACGGGGCTGATAGAGAGCATGCTCCAGCACATTTTCGATAAAGGGCTGCAGGATCAGCTTAACCGTCCGATAACCGTATACTTCGGCGCTAATGTCGAACATGACGTTCAAGCGGCTGCCGTATTTGATCTGCTGGATAGCAATATAGGCTTGCGCCTGCTCGATCTCCAACTGCGCCGGGATAATAAATTTGCCGTTGTTCAGCGTCAACCGGTAAAACTTCGCCAGCCCCATCACCATCTGGTCCAGCTTGCCGATCTCGCCCAGCTTGCCTAGCCTGCTGATCGAGGATAACGTGTTATACAGGAAATGCGGGTTGATCTGAGCCTGAAGCGCCTTCAGCTCTGCGCCTTTCTTCTCCATCTGCACGACATATACTTCCTTGATCAGCGTGTTGATATAACCGCCCATCTCGTTGAATGCTTCGGCGATATAATAGAATTCATCGTTGCCGCTATATTGAATCCGCTTGTTGAATCGGCCTTCCCGGAACGCATTAAGCGATTGAATGATTTTCGATATGCGCACGGTCAAAAACTTCGATACAACCAAGCTGATAACCGCCAGCATAATAAAGCTGCCGATGCAGATTAGAATCGTCATCAGCTTCACTTTGCCAATCTGCTTCTCCAATTGCTCATCCGGGACGAGAGCGACCAGCGTCCAGTCAATATCCGGGAGCTGCTGCCGGATGGACAAGTTGCCCTTCTCCCAATCCGGATTCCACTTTTTCAGCAGCGGATAGTCTTGCTTGTTAGGCGCCGAGGCATAGATGACCTCGTTCCACTCGTCCAGCACAATGACGGCGCTATTCTCGCCAAGCTTTTCGTAATGCACGCCGCTCAGCAGCTGATTGATTTTGGTCACGACCCGGATGAAGCCGATCTGATTGCGGTTTTGATAATCGTATACGCGTCTCATTAACGACAGGTTGCCTACGATACGGTCCTCTTCTACCTGCAGCCAGTATTGAGACTGGTCAATCTCCCCATCATCCACGCTTGGCAGCGTGCTGTACCAATATTTGTCCTTAATTCGGCTCAAATGGAGCAGCTCGAACGTTTCCATCCGTTGCAGCGGATCGGCGCCCGGCATATGCAGCGCGTACATTTCCGGGAACTCCTCATTGCTGATATAGAACCGCAGCAGCGCTTGATGCGGCGTCAGATTGACCGCATTTTGCAGCTTCGGTTCGATGGATTTGATCGTCGTATTGTAGATGGCCCAGCCATTGTTCCTTAATCTCAAATCCTCTTGCAGCGCGTAGTCCCAATAGATTTGATCCGATGTGCGGCTGAGCAGTTGAAAGCGATACATCACATTTTCCTTCGTCTGCTGCAGCGTTCCCTCAATGGAGGAAGCCGCTTGTTCTCTGATCGACTTGACCGAAGTCGTATAGGCGTAATACCCGATGATCATGACCGGAATCAGAGCCATCATCAAGTAGGAGACCATTAGTTTATATCCGAACGGCAGCATCGGCTTCTTCTTCACGGCATATGCCTCCTCGCGCAAAGATATTAGAGATGCTTGCGGTATTCGCCCGGCGTCATCCCGGTATAGTCCTTGAACTGCTTGCCGAAGTGGGCAAGCGTGCCGGAGCCTACCCGGTCGGCCACTTCATACACCTTCATGCCCGTATCGGCCAGCAGCCGTTTGGCCAGCTCCATGCGCCCCCGCATCAGATAATCGCTGAACAGCTCGCCCGTCTCCTCCTTAAAAAGATGGCCCAAATAATTAGGAGAAAACGAAAAGGCCTGCGCGACCTCCTTGAGCGAAATGCTCTCCCCCAGCCGCTGATCGATATAGCTTTGGATTTGGCCGATCAGCTTGACGTTTTTCCGCTGCCTCTTATTGTGAAGTTGCTCGGACAGCTCGAAGATTTTGCGCCTTAGCCAGAAGTGAATATCGTCGATCGTCTCGAAGTCGAACAGCTTGTCGAGCGCAAATCCGTTCTGGTCAGTTAACAAGCTTTCATTCAAGCTATTCAAATAAGCGTCAAGCCGGCTGATGACAAAAAAGGAATAGTTGCGCACCGCCGACGGGTTTTTAATATTTTTGACCTGCTGGAACAGCTCCTCCATACAATCAACGATTCGAACAAGCTCATATTGCGTCATCGCCGCGAACAAGGCATCTACCGTTGCCTGGATATTCAGCGCGCTCTCCTGCGCTTCTTCCTTAGTTGCCGAATAGGCGATGATTTTCCCTTTCCCCTGGAACATCTTCATGGCAAGCGCCTTGCCGGCTTCTTCATAAGACAAATGAAGCTGCTCGAGCTCATCTACCGGCTGCCCCAACCCAATCGTCAAAGTTGCGTGATGGCTTGCAGACAGCTCCTCTATCATCCGCTCCAAGATTATCATCCCATGCGATTCTTCCATTACGACAGCAAGCCGCCGAGCGGACAGGCGGCAGTACATCTCCATCCCGTTCCTTGAGCATAGCGACGTGAGCGCAACCAGCTGCTCCGCCTGAGCCGCTTCCGAATATTGATTTTCTGTACGCCAATCCTTGTCCTCCATCTCGATGATTGCCGCTCTCAGACGGCCAACCTGTACGCCGAGGCGGAACTGCGCCATCAGTTCGATGACCGCATCCCGGTCAGGCGTCCCTTCCAGGCAACGCTCCAGCAGCTCGTTCTTCAAATACACCATCGACTGCTGAATGGACTGCTCGCGCTGCTGCTGGCGATTCTCCCCGTCGAGAGCGGAACGGACCGATTGCAGCGCCCCCAGCAGCTCGTCGTCATTAATCGGCTTCAGGACATACCCGCTCGCCTTCATCGATAACGCTTGCTTCGCATATTGGAAGTCCTCGTATCCGCTGATGAACAGGATTTTCAGATTGGGATGAAGCCGTTGGGCTTTGCTCGCCAGCTCCAGACCGGACATGATCGGCATTCGAATATCCGACACCAGAATATCGGCCTCGTTCTCCTCCAAGTAATGCAGAGCTGAGAATCCGTCCGGACAAGCGGCTTTTACCTCCATATGGAGCTCCTTCCATGGCACAAGCTTCTGAATGCCGGTCAGCTCCAGCTCCTCGTCATCTACTAGCACGACTCTGTACATTAACTCTCCCGCCTTTCGAACAGAATGGGACAAAAAAGCCCAAGAAGAGGATATACGTCGCCGTATATCCTCTTGCTATGGGTCGATCCATCTTATTTGCCGCTCATCTTGGCAAGATTCTCTTGCCATACTTTCGTTCTGAAGTCGAGCACTTGATCGTAGCCGAGGCTGTTCGTTTCCTTTTTCGCGGACTCAATCAGGCTCAGCACCTCGCTGTCGTTTTTGGCGAACAGCATCTTGCCGAAGTATTCCTTCGCAATATCATTCACTTGCTGAAGGATAATGCCTTCGTCTGTGTCAGGAGCCGGATCGATATTGTTGAATTGCGTATTGTTATGCGATGTTTTCCATGCGACGTTAAGCTGGGCAACCGCGCCCCAGTTGCGCTGCTCTTCCGGCAGGTTCGCTTCGATCTTGGACTTGGTCGTATCGACGTATGTCGCATTGCCAGCCCATACGTAAGCTTCCAGCTTCTCCTTGTCCTTCTCTTCCTGCGGCGTGGAGAACCACTTATCGTTCGGAACCGGTGCGCCTTCCCCGTCCACTTCATCCCAGTACGATCCCGGAGGGCCGAAGAACATAATACGCTGTCCTTCTTCGCCCGTCATCCAATCCAGATAAGCGAAGATCGCCTCCGGATTTTCGGCGTTTGTCGTGATCACGTTGACGTTCCAGCCGAGCGCATTATAGCCGTTCGGATAGATTTTGTTTTTGTCTACGCCCGGCTTCGCCAGCGGCCAAATAAATTCGTAGCCTGCTGTCGGATCGGAGCTTCTCAGTGCGTTATGGCCTTCGCGTCCCAGATTTGTCGCGTTGCCGCCGACAAATACGGCTACTCTGCCTGTTGCCAGCTTTTCCTTCACCTGGTCTTCCTTCTGCGTAAGTGCGTCTTGTGTAATGAGTCCCTCGCGAAACAGCTGGCTTGCGAACGTCATTGTTTCCTTGTATGCGTCGTTATCGTAGATCGTCACCAGCTTGTCGCCTTGTGTGAAGGCCTTCATATAACTAAATTGGCTAGGATGGTCATTCGCAAAACCTGCGAACATCACTTCAACGCCCTGACCTTCGCGGCCAACCTCCAGCGGAATGAGGTCAGGATGCGTCTCCTGTACTTTTTTCAGATAAGCATGCAGGTCGTCGAATGTCTCCAGCTTCGGTCTGCCAAGCTCTTCGTATATCTTCTTGTTGACGAACCAGCCGTCATTGCCTGTCGGCGCAGCTGTGAACCAGTTCGGAAACTGATAGATTTTGCCGTCCGGCGATCTCAGCATGTTCAGCGTCTCTTCGCCGGCCCATTTCTTCAAATTCGGGTACTTGTCGATAAAGTCGTCAAGCGGCACTAGTGCGCCTGCCTGGCGAAGCCGCTCCACATCGGGACCGCGGTCCATCATCATGGCGTCAGGCAATTCCTTGGATGCGATCATCGTGCTCAGCTTCTGTGCCGCAGCGCCGCCGGACTGGATCGGCTCGACCGTAATGTGGAGATTGTCCTGTACCCACTTGCTGTTCGGGCTGGCGCCCCATGGCTCAGTTGTCCACCAGTCGTAATTGACATAATACGTGAACTTGAACGGTGTCTCGCCGAATTGGAATCCGTCGCTCGCCAGATCCGTTTGATTCCCTTTATCCCCGCCCGTGTTCGCTCCCGGCGTCGCAGCAGGCGCCTTGTTGCCCGAGCAGCCGGATAGGGCTAACGCACCTGCCAGCGCCAGCGTGAATACGCCGGACAGCAGTTTCTTTGACTTCTTCATCCAGATAAGCCTCCCCTAATGATTTTCAATCTATATTCATCTCCGCCGTTCGGCAAAGTAGAATACCATTTTACTGCCTACTCTTTCAGCGAACCGATCAGCACACCCTTGACGAAGAAGCGCTGGACGAAAGGATACACCAGGATGATCGGCAGCGTCGCGACCATCATCGTCGCCATCGTAAGCGACTTGGTCGTGACGCTCTGCATGCGGCTCATTGCATCCGCCGCTGCGGCATTGCCTTTGGTTGCCATCGACAGCTGCTCCGTCATAATATTGGAGTTCAAGATCTGCTGAAGCATCGTCTGGATCGGGAACAGCTCCGTCTTGTTGATAAAGATCGTAGCCGTAAACCAATCGTTCCAATGATAGACCGCCGTGAACAGCGACAGCGTTGCGATAACAGGTCCAGAGAGCGGCAATACGATTCGGAAGTAGACGCCGAAGGTGCTGCAGCCGTCTATGCGGGCCGATTCTTCCAGCCCGTTCGGCAAGCCCATGAAGAAGGTTCTGAAGATGATCATGTTGTACACGCTGATGACCGTCGGAATGACCATGACCCAGAAGGTGTTCATCAGCCCCAGCTCGCGGTTGACGAGATAGAAGGGAATGAGTCCGCCGCTGAAGTACATCGTGATGACAGCGAACACCATGTAGAATTTTTTGAACACGATGCCCTTGATCGACATGCCGTAAGCGAACAGCGAAGTGAACAGGATAGACAGGAGGGTGCCTGCCAGCGTCCTTAAGACCGATACGTAGAATGCCTGCACGATTCGCGTGTCCTGAAAGACGATCGCGTAGTTGTCCAGTGTAAACTGTCTCGGCCAGAACGTAATGCCGCCCTTGGCCGTATCCAGCCCCAGATTGAAGGAGATAACTGCCGAGTTCCAGAATGGATACAGCGTCAGGAAACCTAGAATGACCAGTAAGATATAGATCCCGACATGCAGCGTTTTGTCTCCTGCGCTAAGCTTCATGCTGTCTCACCGCTTTCCCTATATGTGTCGCCTGCTTTACCATAAGCTTGTACCCGCCCTTCTAGCCAGAAAGTTGGCTAAGGTCAGAAGCCCTACGCTAATGACGGCCTTGAACAATCCGACCGCTGCCGCATAAGAGAAGCGGTTGTTGATAATGCCGACACGGTATGCGTAGGTGTCGATGACATCCGCGACATCCCGGAGCATTGCACTGTTGCCCAGCAAGAGCAGATCATCGAATCCTGCATTCAGCAGGCTGCCGATATTCAGTATCAAGAAGATGATAATAACCGGCATAATAGATGGAAGTGTGATCAGAAAGATTTGCTTCAGCTTGCTTGCGCCGTCAATCGAAGCCGCCTCGTACATGCTTTGGTCAACACCGGCGATCGCCGCCAGATAGACGATCGTTGCAAAGCCGACTTCCTTCCACACATTCGTCGTGACAATAATGGCCCAGAAGTATTCCGGCAAGGAGAGGAAGTTGAGCGGCTTGTCGATTAATCCAAGCTTGCCAAGCAGCATATTCAGACTGCCGTTGTCGACCGACAGCAACGAAATCACGAAGCCGGAGACAATGACCCATGACAGGAAGTGGGGCAAATAGCTGATCGTCTGGATAATCCGCTTAAACACCATGTTCCTGACCTCATTAAGCATAAGCGCGAGGAGAATAGGAGCAGGGAATCCAATGCATAGCTTGAGCAAGCTTATAACGATCGTATTGCGCATAACCCTGAAGAAATCCGGCGAGTTGAAGAAAGCTTCGAAGTGCTTCATTCCCGCCCACTTACTGCCGAAAAATCCTCCGAACAAATTGTAATCCTGGAACGCCATAAGCACGCCGTACATCGGGAAATAGTTGAAAATCAGAATGAAAATTAACGCCGGGAATATCATCACATGCACTTGCCATTGCATGATGAAGCGCTTCCACAAAGGCTTCTCCTTATGGGAGACAGCAGCCCTTGCCGCAGCTGTTGCTATCGTTTCTCTTCGCATCTTGCACGTCCCCCCGCCAGCTAAGTTACATTCATTGTAAAAGGAGGGCAGAGGCGAAACTACTCCCGGTTTCAACGAAAAGTATCGTAATTCAACGCTCTTATGCCTCAACAAAATCGGATAAAAAAATGGCATTAAATTGTCAACTAACAATTTAATGCCACATCATTATGCTGTCGACATGGACAGCAATTTCATTTCCAATTACGATAAGTAATAACCATTTTTTATAAAGAAAGAAGGACTCTTCATGGAAGCCATTATTTTTGTGTCCGCTTTGTTCGGAACTCCGCTTATCGCATTCCTTTTCTCCTATCTGTTTCTGGATATGCTGTTCAAGGACAAATACGATGGACAAAAATTTCTAGCCGCTATCCTGTTTGCCATTCTGGCATGGATCTTTGCAGGCACGCTTCTCTTGCTCGCAATGTAGCCATCAGCCCTTGACAGCACCGGCCGTTATGCCGCGCGACATCTGCTCTGTGAACATCAGATAGATAATGACGGTAGGCAAAGCAATCATCGTCATAACGGCGAACTGCGCGCCATAGTTGGACGAATATTGCCCTGCAAACTTCATAATCGAGAACGGCAGCGTCTTGAATGTCTCCGAGGTCAGGAACGTGTTCGCCATAATAAACTCATTCCACCAGCTGATGAAATTCATGATGCAAGCGGTCGCTAAGGCAGGCTTCGTCATCGGCATAATAATGCGGAAGATAACGCCATAGACGGAGCAGCCGTCCATCACCGCAGATTCCTCGATGCTCTTCGGAATTGTCTCCAGGAATCCCGAAATAATCAGCATGCTGATCGGCAAGGAGAACGCGATATAAGGCAAAATCAGCGACAGAGGATTGTCGAGCAGATCAATCCAGTTAAACAGGATAAAGTTCGGCAGCAGCGTCGCATGAATCGGCACGATCATGCCCAGCATGATGAATGCCATCGTGACACCCCGCAGCTTCCACTCCATGCGCGTGAATGCATAGCTGAGCATCAGAGACAGGACGGCAGCCGCAAGAATAGCCGCGGTTGTAATAAACGCGCTGTTCCACAGGAACTTCGGTACGCTTCCGTACGTGAACGCATGGATATAGTTGGACCATTCGAACTGCTCCGGCCACTTCAGAATACTGCTGCCAAAGAAATCGCCGCTCTTCAGAAACGAATAGTTAATAAGCCAGATGAGCGGGAAGAGCTGGAGCAGCGCGACAATCCATAGCAGCGTGTGCAGCGTTATTTTTCTTACCATGGTTTCGGTCTCCTCCCTTAAAATTCGCCTACGTCTTTTTTGAATGCGCGGTTCATAACGACAGTAATGATCAGACAGACGATGACGAAGATGACCGAAATCGCATTGCCATAGCCGTACAGGGAAGACGTAAATGCCGTTTTATAGAGATAGTTGCCGACGAATTGCGTCGTATTGATCGGTCCGCCGTTCGTCATGAGGAAGATCGTCTCCATCTGCTTGAGGCAAGCTGTCACCGCAATAACGACTGCTACGCGGACCATTGGCCTCAGAAGCGGAATGACCACCTTTGTATACAGCTTGAATCGGCCTGCGCCGTCGAGCTCCGCGGCTTCATAGAGATCCTTTGGAATGCCTTGAAGTCCGGCATAATAGAGCAGAAGCGCATAGCCGAAGCCCTGCCACATAATGACGAAGATCACGCACCAGATCGCAATGTTCGGATCGCCTAGCCAGTCCTGCTTCAAATTCTCCAGCCCGATAGCCGTCAGAAATTTGTTCAGCACGCCATAGTTGGGATGGAAGACGCTAACCCACATCTTCGAGGTAACGACGATCGAAATAACTGCAGGGATAAAGAAAATCGTACGGAACAGCTTCTCGAATCTGCCTGCATTCGTGACGAATATCGAGAATAACAGGGCAATGGGATGTTGCAGCAGCAGCGTCGCCGCCAGCAGCAGCAGCGCGTTCATGAGCGACCGCCAGAATACGGGGTCATCGAACAGAATCTTCATATAATTATCAAGGCCTACGAATTGGTAAGAGCCAATCCCCCGCCAATCCGTCATGCCGTAATAGGCGCTCATTATAATAGGAAAGCACACCATGAATACAAACAGGAATAGTCCCGGCGCGACCAGCGCGAAGATTGTCCTACGATTACTTAACAGCTTATGCATGTTCTCTCCGCCTCCCGGCTTCGCTTTTCTTTACTTGACCTTGCCTTTGAAAAACGGGAGCAGCGAAAGGAATTTCACTGCTCCCGGTTGCTTCTCTTTACGTTATGGCAATAGGGCAACCGCGGCATCAAGCTCTTTCAAGAAGTCTTCAGGAGAAATCGACTTGCCGAACAGCTTCTGGTGAGCTTCCATCACCTTTGTTTTGTATTCATCCGTACCTAGATCGTGGAATGGCGTATTGGATGCGGAAGTCGTGGAGCCGAATACGTCTACCAGTCCTTTTTGAAGTGCAGATTCTTCACCAGTCAGGAATTCATCGAACTTCTGTGCAGGCGTGCCGGAGCCAGTCTGCCACAGCTGCTTCGCCCAGTTCTCAGGCTTGAAGAAGTATTGCATGAACTTAACTGCTTCCTCCGGATGCTTCGTGCTCTGCGAGATGGAGTAGCCGCCCCCGAACCATGCTGCCAGATCGCTCGCTTTGCCTTTGTCGGATGACGGGTAGGAGATTGCGCCTACGTTGTCGCGGAATTCAGCTGGGAAATTCTCGTCTGTCGCAAGGCCTGCCTCCCAATTGCCCATGACAAACATAGCCGCTTGGCCTTGGCCGAACAGGTTGCGGGAAGTTCCGTAGTCAGCTGTCAGGAAGCCGTCTGCGAATGCTTTTGCGTCAGCCAGATCAAGAATGGATTGAGCCGCGGCCAGGAAGTCCGCATCGCCGGAGAACGTGCCTTCGCCGTTCAGAACCGCGTCGATTTTGTTAAAGTCGCCGCTAGTGCGCTGTTGAGCGTATTCGAACCAGATCGGGAGAGACCAGCCTTCCATTGCGTTTGTCGTGATCGGATTAATGCCTTTCGCGCGGAATTGCTTGGATGCTTCAACGAGATCCGCTACTGTTGTCGGTACGGCAATGCCGTTGTCGTCGAACATTTTTTTGTTGTAGTAGAGAACCAGGAAGTCTGTATTGCGCGGCAGGCCATACAGCTTGCCATCTTGTGAGAAGCCGTCTGTCGAGCCGGCGATGAAGCCGCTGGATTCGAAGTCAGCAGGGTTCAGCTCAAGCAGCATCCCGCTATCGATGAGCGGCTTGATGAAGGAAGGCTGTCCCCACGATTGAATGATGTCGGGAAGCGACTCTGTGGATGCATATACTTTCGCCTTTGCTTTGTAAGGCTCGTCCTGGAGCGCTTCTACTTCGATCTTCACATTCGGATTTTCAACCATGTAAGAATCAATGATGGCTTGCTCAATCTTGCCCATGCCGTTGGATCGGTCAGCCAGAGCCGAGAAGAACTTCAATGTTATTTGCTCCGGCGTCCCGTTATCTGCGGACGGAGTCGTCTCAGGCGCATTCGAAGGCGAGTTCGCCTGGTTGTTCCCGTTATTCGTTTTGTTGCCGCATGCCGCCATCGTGAAGACGAGAATGATAGCCGCACAAATTGTAAGCCACTTCTTCATGGATACCCCACCTTTTCTATTGTTGAACAAGCTGTTGTCCTGTTCTGCACTCATTATAGCCCGAAAGAATTCGACAAAAATATGCTTCATATTTTAGAAGAAGTGCTTCATTTTTTTGATGATAGGCGAAAACATACCTCTGGTTATCCAATTCTTGCTATACTGATTGTATGAATTGTCCAATCCATAGCGCTCACTACACCAAGCCGCTGCCTATGGCTTTCTATTCCTAAATATGATGACAGCAGGTGATCCGGATTGAGCAAGCTCGCTCCTTTCTTTCGCCATATGCCCTTGCAACGGAAGCTGTTGGCGCTAGTCGTTCCGCTTCTGATCGTAACGGTCGGCGTAACGGGGTTTTATTCGTATTCCATTGCATCCCGCGAAGTCGTAGACAAAATTCGTCAAGCCCAGCTGAACATGGCTGTGAAAACCAAGGACCAACTGGACCATTTCGCTCAAAGTTCCGTCAGCTTCACGAATTATCTCTTCCTGAACGCATCCGTACAGGAGATGGTATTGAACGGAGACACGCCTTACCGTCGCGATCTGGTGTTCAAGAGCCTGCTTCCGCTCATGGTTACAGGCGAGACGATCCAGTCGCTCATCCTGTATGCGGTGAAGAACGACAGCTCGGCCAGCAGTCCGTTCGTGATTACGCAGACCGGAATTGCAAGCGCTATCAGTTATGACCGCTTCAAAGAAACGCCGTATTATGAGAGGCTTCGTTCCTCTCCGGGCAACCAGCTTTGGGATATGCTTCGCCCTGAGGATAACGTGCTGCCGGGCGATTATCACCATAAGCTTGTCTATATCAAGCAGTACAAAAACTACCGCTATCAACCTAGCGGACTGCTTGTCGTCGGTATGGACGCCGACAAGCTCAGCCGCAGCCTGTTCCATGAGGCGAAGGATGCGACCCAATTCATCATGAACGACGAAGGCACCGTGCTCGCCGCCACCAATGTAGCGTGGATTGGCTTGCCTGTCAACGAGCTTCCGATCTATGCGCTGGGAGTTACGGCCGAATCGGCCACGCCTGCAGAGATGCTGGATAGGCTGAAGCGGCGGGAGGATCTGATCGTCTCGGATGCCGTCTCCAGCATTACCGGATGGCATTCCGTTGTCATCCAAGACCGAAGCAAGCTGGTAGCAGAGCTGAAGAATATTGGCTCCGCCACCATCTCCATCACGATTGCCGTCTCCCTCATCGCCATCTTAATGTCGTGGATTATCGCCAACATCATTACGAGTCCGATGAAAAAGCTGATGCATTCCATGAAAGCGCTACAAATCGGCGACTTCTCGCAGCGCGTGGACATTGAAGGCAATGACGAATTCGGACGGCTCGGTTACTTGTACAATTCCATGGTCGGGCGGATCAAGGCGCTCATTGACGATGTCTATGCCTCCAGCCTGAAGCAGCGGGAAGCGGAGCTGAAGGCGCTGCAATCCCAGATTAACCCGCATTTCTTGTACAACACCTTGAATATGATCAATTGGAGCGCCCTGCAGAAGGGCGATAAGGAAATATCCGAGATGGTCGTCTCGCTCTCCCAGGTATTCCGTCTCAGCCTGAACAGCGGCAACGAGTTTGTCGAGCTGGAGCAGGAGGTTGAACTTGTGCGCCATTACCTGTATCTCCAGAAAAAACGTTACCCGACAAGACTTTATTTTGAAATTGAGATGGAACAATCGCTTAGGCACTTCCGCATGCCGAAGCTTCTGCTCCAGCCGCTGGTGGAGAATGCGATTATCTATTCCATCGAACAGGCGGAGGGCACGGGCAATATCTTTATCCGAGCAAGCCGGGAAGAGGGATGGGTCGTGCTGGAAGTGACGGACAACGGTCCAGGCATGCCAAGCGAGCTGGTTCAGCGCCTGAACGCTTCCGGCGCTCCTCTAACCGCCAAGCTGTCAAGCGACGGATCACGTTCCGGCATGGCAATCGCCAATATCCGGGAGAGGCTGGCCTTGTTCTACAAGGAAGCCGTCTTCGAAATCGAGAGCAGGGAAGGCATCGGTACCCGCATCCAAGTTCGAATCAAAGAGGGGGATTCTGGCTATGACACTTAAAATGATCGTTGCCGAAGACGAGCAATTTTTCCGCGAGGGCATTGTCGGCTCTATTGATTGGAGATTATACGATATCGAAATTGTCGGCGAAGCTGAGAATGGACGGCAGGCGCTAGACTTGATGCATGAGGCAGACGCCGATCTGCTGCTGACAGATATTCGCATGCCGTTCATGAACGGCCTCGATCTGATACGCGCAGCCAAGGATGCGGGCATGTCCTTCCACTCCATTCTGTTGACCGGCTACAATGAATTCGATTATGCAAAGGAAGCGATATCCCTTGGCGTGTCCGATTATTTGCTTAAGCCCTGCATGCCGCATGACATTCTGCGCGTCGTTCTGGACGTGAAGAAAAAAATCGAAACAGCCGAACATAGAGGCCGCAAATTCTCAGAGCTGAGCCGCACGTGGAACCGCAGCATCCAACTGCTGAAGAATGGCATCTTGTCCCAATGGATTCAGCAGCCACTTATGCCGCTGGAGGAGCGCAACGTGTCCATGCGAGAGCTCAATCTGTCGCTTCAGCCCGAGCCTATTATTGTCGGGCGCATTGAGATCGACACGGGCGAAAAAGGAACCGGCATCCGGAGCAACCGGGACCTGGAGCTGATGCGCTATGCTATTCTGAACATTACAGACGAGACACTTCGTCCCCACTTCGACGGCAAGCTTGAAGTATTCCGACATGGCGAAGAGCTGCTCTGGATGGCCAACGGCTCCGGCAATGATACGGATGCCTCCCATATGGAGGGGCTGCGGCTGCTGAAGCAAAATCTGGAGAGCTATCTCAGCTTGACGGTCAGCCTTTCTCTCAGCTCCGTTCAGCCCTCCGTCAACGATGCCATGGCGGCTTACGAGGAAGCAAGCAAGGCGATGGAAGCGAGATTCTATCAAGGCAAGGGAGGCATCTTCCTCTTCAATGATCTGAAGAGCGAGCGCTCCGGCGAGATATCCATTATGGATGATCCTTTCCTTGAGCGAATCGAGAGAGAGCTGCTCTCCCATCTCCAGATCAGCCAGTACGGAGGCGCTGTAGACACCATCGAGGCGGCAATCGCTTATCTGAAAGAGAGGACAACCTATTCCCGTCCCGAAATCATATGGCGCGTCAGCGGCATTGTGATGGGGCTGCAGCGGATCGCAAAGGAACGCATTGCCGGAACGATCGAGTGGCATAATCATCCCATCAACTGGATGGAGAGTGTGCCGAATATGGAGACGCTGGACGATTGCTCCGTCATTCTGCAGAAGATTGTGCAGAGCATCGCGCAAGCCTCGTCGAACCAAAAACAGCTTCACCGCACCGTCCAGGCCACTCTGGAGCTGATTAAGGCCAAATACGATACCAACCTGACCCTGGAGCTGGCTGCAAAAGAAACGTTCGTCAGCAATTCTTACTTAAGCTCCTTGTTCAAGCAGGAGCTCGGCGTCAACTTCCTCGATTACCTGCATCAATACCGGGTGGAACGCGCCAAGGAGCTGCTGCGGGAGCACTACAAAATCTATGCAGTCGCCAAGCTGGTCGGCTACGGGGAAGAGCGGCATTTCAGCTCCACCTTCAAAAAGTGGACCGGCATGACGCCAAGTCAGTATCAGAAGGGGAATATGCAAGAGGGCAGCCAATAGGCTGCCCTCTTATACCGTATGGTGCTCTTCACAAGCCAGACTTTTCATCCTGGCTGCAACACTTCTTACCTGCCCTTATTGGCCCTTCTTCTCCAGCAGCAGCCACTTCACCTGAATCGGCCCGCCGGAGCATCGCAGCGAAAGATGATGCACGCCGGGGCTGATAGCGCCCAAAGCAACTTTGTCCGAAGCGTGCCAGTCATCCTCCGCTACCCTCAAATGGCTTGCGGGCTGCCCGTCTAATGTCAGCGCCAGCTCCCCGTATTCACTCACTGCGCGCAGCTTCAGCTGCAGAGTCAGCTCAGCGCCCGGATCATTGCGATCGCCGATGAAGGCATAGCTGAACCAATCGCCTTCTGCAAGCTCCAGGCATAACCAGTGATCCGGCTCCCATTCCTCGCCGCCTCCATGCGCGAAGGTAGCGACTGTCCGCCCGCTGTCGACGAACCGGATTTTCGTGCGGTCCCCAGCCCGGAAATCGGTAGAGAATGCATCGTCTAGCGCCCTCGCCGAACCGGAAGCCAATTCATAGCTCACGCCCTCGCCCTTGTAGCCGTAGAAGACAGCCGGGATTCGTACCGGAGCGCGGCGCAGCAGCGCCCGGACCACCTCCGGGAGATAATCGCAATTGGCGAGCTTCATCCGATCCAGGTAATCCCAAAGAATTCGCTCCGCGGTCTCCGCATTAGGCTTCTCGCCGCCCTGCAAGTAGTCGACCAGCCGCTCCCAGCCCTCCGGCCTACGGATGGAGCAAGGCGAATTCGTCGTGTCCAGCTTCTTCCACGTCCAGAAGTTCCAAGATATCCGGTGATCCTCGAACAACTGGAACGCGCCGGTGTACCAGTCCTTATTGTTCTCGCCGCCCTCGCCCATGAAGATCGGCACATTCCACTTATCGCGAAGCTCCAGGTACTGGGCAATGCTCTCTGTGTCGGGATTGTTCCAATACTTATGGAATTGCAGAAGCACATTGTCGTCAATCGGGTTATCCCCGAACGCATCCTCGAAGATGGACCAATCCGTCGACCAATGCACGCCTTCCAATATGATCATATGCCGCTGGTCCACCTCGCGGATCGCTTGCACGATATCACGGTAGAGCGGCATTACTTTATCATTGTAAGAAGAGAACCATTCCGGAAGCGGCTCATTGAGCAGGTCGTAGCCGGCAATAATCCAGTCGTCCCGATACCTGCTCGCCAGCATACGCCACATATCTACCGTTTGCCGCCAGTGACGCTCCTCTATGAACAGGTCGGGACGGTCAAATTCCGAATCGTCGATATTAGCCCCTGTCTGCCCGCCGGGAGCGCCATGCAGATCCAGGATGACATACAGCCCGTACATTCTGCACCAGTCGATCATACGATCCAGCAGGACCAGCCGATCCTCGCGGTAAGACGCCAGGCCATTCGTGGTCTCCGCCGAAGCGTCAGCTAGCAGGAAGCGGCTATTGACCGGAAGCCGAACGGAGTTAAAGCCCTCGTCTGCAATTCTCGCAATATCCTCCTCGGCGATATATTGATAATAATAGGAGGACCAGAACTGCTCCGCTTTCTCCTTGCCTACCAATCCCTCTATCATGCCTTCAATCCGGCGGGGGCGGTCCCCCTCCTTGGGGAACTTCCACATATAGCCTTCCGGCAGCAGCCAGCTGCCGAATCCAACGCCGCGAAGAACAATTTCTTTGCCTGCTCCGTTGCGCAGCACCTGTCCATCCGCCCGCACAAAGCCCGTCACTTCCCGAGTTCGATTAAATGTCAATGTACTTCCCTCCTGTCGTCATGCGCTCACATGAAGCTTCTGTATCTATCCTTACGATTTCTGTGACCAACTAAGCTTTGATCGCCCCTTCGGCAATGCCGTGCAAAATATACTTTTGGAGCGCGAGATACATGACGATGACCGGCAGCATGGCGAGCACCAGCGACGCCAATATGGCGGACCAGTCGTTGTTGTACTCACCGAACAGCATGTTGGTAGACAGCAGCAGCGTATAGCTCTTGTAATCTGTCAGCACCAGCAGCGGAAGCAGAAAGTCGTTCCACATCCATAATGTGTTGAGTATCGCTATCGTCGCCGTTATCGGCATCAGCAGCGGCAGGATGACCATAAAAAACAGCCGAAACTCCCCGCACCCGTCCATTACAGCCGCTTCATCGAGCTCCTTGGGCACCGACTTGACGAAGCCGTGGTACAGGAATATCGCTACCGCCACACCAAGGCCGATATACAGGAGGCCAAGCCCGGCTGTCGAGCCTTGAAGACGTAGCTCCTTGCTGATCGTCACAAGCGAAATCATAATCGAATGGAATGGAATTAAGGTCGACATGACGAACAGTCCAAACAGGAAGCCGCTCAGCCTCCCCGGCGTCCTCGACAGCTTGTAGCCCGCCATGGATGAAAACAATACGATACCCGTGAGCCCTACCGCCACTACTACAAACGTATTGGCCAGACTGCGCAAGTAACGGGTTTTCTGAAAGGCATCCGCATAGTTGCCAAACTCCGGCATAACAGGCCAAGCCAATATGTTCGTCAGCATCTCTCCTTGCGTCTTCACCGAATTCAGCAGGGCCATATAGATTGGGAACAACGTCATCACCGCGGCGACCAAAAGAAACAGCCATACCGCTGTCCTGCCGAGTCGCCTGCCGATTTGTCGCTTGTCCTCCGTGCCGGGAGACGTTGCCAGCTTGCCGCCATGTTGCGCTTCCCGATTCCCTTTCATAACCGACGCATTAGATTGTTCAGTCCTCATGCCCTCACCTCCCGCCGCTTCATAACCGCAAGCTGAATAATGGTGATGACAAGCACAATGCCGAACAAAATCATCGCCTTGGCGCTGGCATAGCCGTAACGATTGCTGAAGCTGAAGGCCTCCTCATAGATATTGATCGCAATGACCTGTGTGGACCGTCCCGGGCCTCCGCCTGTCAAGGCATATACCGAATCGAATACTTTGAACGAACTGTTCAGCGTCAGGAAGACGCCGATTGTCAGCGCCGGATAGATCATCGGCAGCGTGACATGGCGCAAGATATGGTATGCATTCGCTCCGTCAATCGCAGCCGCTTCCTTCAGTTGCTGCGGCACGCCCTGAAGCGCCGCAATATAGATCACCATCAAATAACCGACGCCGCCCCACAGGGACAAAGCCAGAATGGCAAAAAAGGAATACCGCGGATCGCCAATCCACGACTGGTCCAGCAGCATCCAACCCGTCTTTTCCGCCAAATAGGGAAACACTCTTGTGAAGATAAACATCCACATAAACCCGCCAATAATCAGGCTAAGCATGTTCGGCATAAAAAAGATCGTCCGGAACCATACCTTGCCTCTGCCCAGCGATTCCACCCATACAGCGAGCAGTATCGCCAGGAGATTCTGAAGAACCAGCATGTACAAGACGAATTTCACCGTAAACCACAGCGATTTCAAAAAATACCTGTCCCCGATCGCCTCCACATAGTTGGACAAGCCGACGAACCCATAAGTCGGATTCAAACCGTTCCAATCCGTTAAGCTGTACCACATGCCCCCGAAAGCGGGGGCAAGGGTAAATGCAGCGTAGAAGGCAAGCGCCGGCAGCACGAATACGAGCAGCATCACGTTTCTCTTCCATGTTCTTGATGTCATATGGCTCACTCCCATCTGGCCGCTCTGCATAGCGATTCGTTCATCACTTGGTCTTCACGGCCGTCTGCCATACTTTGTCGAGCGCAGCTATGACATCATCCTGCGTAGCATCCTTCACATAATAGCTTTGCAGCTGCTTCGCCGTCTCGTCCGTCACACCGTTTGGCAGCTTGAGATCGAGATAGGCTTTCCCTTGGGAGACGTATTCGCTTGCTTCATTCACCCACGGGAACACTTCGTACGTATGCACCGTTGCTATCGGATTGAATTTGAGCTCCTCGAACAATGCGGAGGAATCCTTGTCGTCCAGCATGTAGTTCAGAAGATCCAGCGCTACTTCTTTGTTAGCGCTGGTTGGAGACAGGGCAAGAGAAGTCGAGGTCGCCAAATTAATCATCGTATCGGAAGCCTGGTTGCTGACCGGCAGAGGAGCCACTCCAAATTCCATCTCCGGATTCACCTTCAGAATCGTCTCCGCATTCCATGGTCCTTGAATCCACATGGCTGCCTTGCCGTTCGCAAAATCAGCCGAGCCCGCTTCATTGCCCGTCTCGAAGGGCTTGTCGGTGCCGTTCGCCATGATAAGATCGATCATATCGAATACAGAACGGACATCGGCATATGACGCTTCGCCAGCATTCATCTTCTCGATCCAGTCGGGATGGGACGCGGAAACCGTGCCTCCAAGAGTGAGCGCCATCATGAGCTGCGGAATCCATGATTCCTGGAACGCCAGCAAGAACGGCTTGACACCTGCGGCTTGCAGCTTCTCGGCAGCAGCCTTCATCTCGTCCAGCGTCTGCGGAGGCGTAAGCCCGTTATCGCTAAAGATCGTCTTATTGTACAAATACCCCCAAGAGAGGGACTCCATCGGAAGCGCCGCAACCTTGCCGTCGTACTTCACCGTCTCGGCAACAGCTTCATACAGCTTGCTCACAAATGGCTGCCCCGTCAAATCCGCAATATAGCCCGCATCATAGTACGTAGGAATTTCGTTGGCATGAAGCGTGAACAGATCGGGAGAATCACCCGAGGATAACCGGGATTGCAGGATTTGCTTCGCCTGATCGGCGTTTGGCATCTCCAGTTGAATCGTGACATCGATGTTTTTCTCCGCCAGCTGCTTCTCCTTGAACTGGTCGAAGTATTGCTCGAATTGATCCTTGAATCGCGGGAAGGTCATAAATACCTTTAGCTCCACCTTCTTCGGCGCCTCGGCGACCGTACCGTTGCCGGCGGTCTGGGTAGGTGCAGGCTTTTCTCTATGTCCTTTATTCCCCGAGCTGCAGGCGGAGATCAGTGTGATAACCATGGTTAGCGCAAGCAGCAAATAAAGCGCCTTCTTCATTGTTCATTCCCCCTATTGGTAAGTTGCAGCTTCAGTATATCGAAGGAATAAAGCGCTTTCTTTCGAGAAATTTAACCTTGGCTTTTGTACGATATTGATCCGTCTTCCCGCAGTACCACTCCACCATTAGTCGCGTCGAAGCTGACCAGGGGTCATGCCAAAATGCTTCTTGAATACCCGGTAGAAATACGCAATGTCCTCGTATCCGGCCAGCTGTGCCGCATGCTTGATCGACATGCCCTCGTCGGCGATCAGTGCCCTGGCCTTCTCCATTCGCCGCCGGACAATATAGTCTGTCAGATTCTCGCCGACAGATGTCTTGAACATCCGGCTGAGATGCTCCTTGCTGACGAGGAACTGTCCGGCGACCGATTCCAGCGATATCGGGTTTTGGTAATGAGCGTCGACATACTGCCTCACATCAGCCATGTCCAGCCGATTCCGGGATTGTCTGAGCTGGAGCAGCGCGTCGATCGCTTTCCCATACAACATACCAACCTCCCTTAGCGCTCCTCCAGGGCTTGGATCCTGTCCGATATGCGCCTCCTCTCCCGGCAGCAGCGCCGCAAGCGACAGCTCCTGCTCCGACAGAAATTGCTCCAGCATAAGCAGCAGATCGTTGGCGATGCGGAGCGCGCTGCCCGCTTCCAGCTCTGTGCCTCGTCCGCCAATCTCATGGAGCAGCTTATGACAGGCCGCTGCAGCAGATTCTTTATTCAACTCCATCAAATACGTATAGATGCGCTCCCGCATGCCCCCGTACCGCTGCATATCAGCGCCGCTTGCGAACAAGGGCGCAAGCTCCGTCCACGCAGGCTGACTGCCGCGCTCCAGCTCTGCCTTGCTTTGCGCCAGGGCGGCATCAAGCTCCTCCGGCTTGATCGGCTTCAGCAAATATTCCACCGCTTTGGAGCGAATCGCTTGCTTGAGGTAGACAAAATCGTCATATCCGCTCATTACGATAATCTTCAGCTTCGGATATCGCTCATGCATGGCCTGAAGCAGCTCTGCGCCATCCGTACCCGGCATACGCATATCCGTGATGACAATGTCGGGCTGAAGCTCTGCGATTTTGCGCAGCCCTTCGTTGCCGTCCTCCGCTTCGCCGATGATGCGCAGCTCCAGGCGGGACCACTGGCCGAGCGCCTTCACCACTTCTCTGGACCATGGCTCGTCATCAATGATGAGAACCTTATGCATGTCGCTTCCCCCTTTCTGTTGCTTGATCCGCATCCGACTTGCTTCTGGTGACAGGCATCGTCAGGACGACCATCGTCCCTTGACCGCTTCTGCTGAATAACCGCACGCCATAGCGCTTCCCGTAGCGAAGCTGCAGACGGGCGTGGACATTTTGCAGGCCGATTCCCTTTCTTTCGGTCCGGTCTCCTGCTGAGGAATAGAGCTCCCGCTCTCCCCCGTTCAGCTCTGCTCTTAGCCCTGCCAGCTTGGTAGGATGCATGCCGAGACCCTCATCCTTCACCATCAAGACCAGGCGCGGTCCAATGATGCCAATTCGCACATCCAATCGCCATTGCCCTTCCTTCCTCTGCAGCCCGTGCTCAAATGCATTTTCAACAATCGGCTGCAGCGTGAACTTTGGAATACGTACGTCTCCGGCTTCTTCTTGGGCGATCATCTCGACAATGCAGCGGCCGATAAAGCGCTGTTCCTGAATAAACAAGTAGTTGGCGGTATGAGCAAGCTCCTCGCTTAAGCTTACCGTCTGATCATCATCTGAACGGATCGAATAACGAAGCAGATCTCCGATGACATGCGTGATGCGATAAATTTCCGGCGCTCCCTTAGCAAGCGCCATCCCGCCGATCATATGGAGTGTATTGTTCAGAAAATGAGGATTGATCTGGGCTTGCAGGGCAATCAATTGCGCATTTTTCACTTCGATTTCATGCTGGTATTCATTTTCGATCAGCGCTTTGATCCGGCCCATCATAAAGTTGTAGCCCGCCTCCAGCAGACCGATTTCATCTCTGCTCTGCACGGACTTCATCTCAAAGTCATGGATATGCGACTTGCGCATCGTCTTGGCGAGGCTCACGATTGGCCTGCTGATCCGCAGCGATACGATGATGGACAGCAGAATCGATACAGCTGTGAACACAGCGCCCGTCCACAGCCCTGCCGTCATCGTTTTTTGAGCGCTTTGGTTCACTGTCGCAACGGGAATCGCTTTGACAACATCCAGTTGGCCGTTGCCGACACGCTTGGCGAACAAATAATAATTCGGCGTTCTTGTGAATGAGACTGAGGCCGGCTCGATATCTATCGCCGGCAGGCTGTCTCTCAACTCATCCGATAAAGCTGCCGATGAGGAGCCGGGAAGGAGCTCGCCTTCGTCATTAACCAGAAAGATGACGCTTTCGGGTTCGGATTGCAGAATCGTAGCCGCCTGCTCCCATACCCGGTCATTAATCCGCACGGATATCCCCCCGACCAGCGCTTGTCCAATGAATTCATTCATGGAATGATAGGCGCTAAGGGTATCACCTGACGCCTTGAAATAAATGCCCACTGGCTCTGACAGCATTCTGCTCCACGGCCCTTGCCCGATATCAAGCGAATGAACCATTCCGCTGCTGGCATAATGGACGGAATACGCTCTCTCCGCAGCATGAAGGTACAAGGTCAACTGATCGATTTTGCGAGAGAACGAATAAAACGCCGTATTCAGGGTACCAAACAACTGATTTTGCAGCTGATATCGCTCCCCTGCTTCCAGCTCATCTACAACGGACAAGCCTTCGATTAATTCCGTCTGAATATGAACCGAATAGAACAGCGTATCCATCTGCTGTATGAGCTCGGTCAAATATTGGCTGGCCCACATCATACGGGATTCGTTGGCGTCGATCATCTCTTTCTCCACCGAATCTCTCGTATTGTTAGTCGCTTGCCATGTAATCGTAATGACAGGCAGCGTCGTCAAGCAAATCATCAGCAGCATGAGACGGAAGCGAATGCTGATTCCTTTGAGCGGCATAGTCTCCTCCTGCCCCCGGCTCGCGGGTATAATCGATTGCCTCTTTCTTCGACTGAAAGAAAGCGTTTTCCTGCACAGGCCGCGCGTGATCGGGATTGCACGATAGGGCAGCGCTTTCGATTGAGATACTATACTCGATCAATGAGGAGAACGCATTGGACTTTATTAACCTCCCTTTTTGCATCATATTGATGTTGGTAGATGAAAGTATCCCTGTCAGATACCCGCACCTAACGAAAAATCCGCCGCGAAGGTTACCCTCACGCGGCGGTCATTCATGATGAATAAGCTTTATTGGTTATAAATGCGGTATACGATAACAGCCGCTTCGGCGCGGGTCGTATGGCCCAGCGGATTCAGCTTGCCGTCGCTACCCTTCACAATGTCATTCGCCAGCAGGATCGACGCGCTTTCCTTTGCGTACGATGCCAGCTTATCCAGGTCAGAGAAGCTCTTCAGCAGGGATGCATCTCCGGCTTTGAGCGACTTGCCGGATACCGCAAGCGCTCTTGCTGTCATGGCCATCATCTCTTGTCTCGTAATGGACGCGCCCGGATCGAATGTACCGTCCGCGCGGCCGGTTACGATGCCAAGAGCTTGAGCGGCGAGCGCAGCATCATAGTAATAATCTTTTTCGGAGACATCGGAGAAGCCGATCATGCCTGCGACGTTTGCTTTGGTTTCCCATCCAAGCGCTCTGGCCAGCAGCAGCAAGAAGTCTGCTCTCTTCACTTGGCGTTCAGGAGCATATGCCTGTTCCGAGATGCCGTTAATAACGCCCTTGGCCGCCATCACTTCGATTTCATGCTTCGCCCAAGCATAACGTTGCAGATCGCCGAAGCTCTTCTCCACGTAGACTACCGCGAATGAACTAAAGTGCGATGTTGTGAACGTCACAGCTTTCGAGGCAGCTGCGTATTTGCCGCTTGGCACTGCATGTACTGCATCTTGGTTATCGATGTACCAGACCGTCAGCCGCTCGTTGTAGCCGCTCTCTTGCGCTGTCGGCTCATAAGGAACCGTTACGTTAACAGGAGCATTCGGGTTGCTCCAAGGTACAGGAACGCCATCGATTGCAAGATGCAGCTCTACGACTGGACGTGTGCCGATTTGAGCTTTCAACTCATCGCTGAGGCCCGAACTGTCAGCATCGCGAATGATGATGGACAGCTTCTTGGCTTCGCCAACAACGGCTTTGCCCACCATATGGCTAGGCAATTCAATCGTTCCCGAAGGTGTCACGATAACAAGGTAGTAATCCAGGCTGCTGTGCGTGATGCTGTCGGTTGGAAGTTCAACCTCATAGCCTTTCGCTCCATCCGCTTGCGGTACGCGAATGGTAATCCGCTGAACCGTACCGGATGTACCGCCTGACAAAGCATCTTCCAGCGACTTCTCTGTAATCGCGGTAGTCGCGATTCCGGTAGTCTCATTCACAACAGGCGCAGGAGCTGCAATTTCTTTGCCATCCACTACTTCCGGCTCTTCCGTTACCGGCGGCGCGATGACTTCGCCTCCACCTGTGCTTGGCGATATTTGATACGTGAATGGTGCAATAAAGCTGTCTTGCATGCCATCCTTCACAGCGATTGCGCGGATAACGGCAAGTCCGCTCATCGCGATCGCTCTGCTGTATTTCTCACCGTTGTCCTTGCTTGGCACGCTTCCATCAAGCGTGTAGTAGATAGTGGCTCCCTCTGTAGCTGAGTTCAGCGTGACGCTGCGCGATCCGTTGTATGCACCAACCTTAAGCGATGCTCTCGGCAGCCCAACGGTTCCTCCGATTTCTTGCACCGGCTCTGATGGCTCCAGGGTGAACCAGTCCAGATTCGCGCCTTCTCCGCCAAAGTTCAATCTGAGCGTCTGCACGCCCTCTGGCAGCTGTACAACATGGGACACTTCCTGATAATTGCCCCAGTCGCCTGTAGCTCCAAACGGTACGGCTCCGTACGATGCGCCTCCTGCATTGCCAATCGTCAATCTAACGCCCGACTGTGGAGTAGCATAACGGTATACGACTTTGTAGTAGCCGCCTTCTGTAATATCGACGGCATAATCGACATGCCCGCCGGCAACCGTAAAGCCAATATTGCGGAACTCAGTTGCCGTCCCCGCATTATTCGTCTGAACAGCAGCGCTGCTTGCGCTTGTATATGTCTCTGCCTCTACCTTCAGCGTTCCGTTCTCTGCATCTGTTGCAGGAACTTCAAGCTTCTCGAACTTGATGCCTCTAAGCTCGTAGCCGCCCGCTCCAGCAGCAAGTCGGATGCGCTGTTCGCCTTTGGAGAGCTGCAGCTCCGTACGCATTTGCACAACCTGGTTATACAAATTCGGCACAGTTACAGCGGTTTTGTCCGCTCCGCCATTCGTCTGCCATACGATTCCATTATAGGATTGTGAGTTGGATGTGACTGTCAGCTCCGCCATGTAGCGGCCGCTCTCCGGCACGTCAACCAGATACTCTGCATAGTCTCCCGCTTCAATACCCGAGAAGTGGCTGGCTGCGCCAGATCCCGACACTGTGATTCCCTTCATTTGATGGAATTGATCGAGCGCGTTCAGCTCAAGCAGCCCGACCGGATCGGTGACGTTGACCGTTCCCGATAGCCGCGTATGGGCTGTCAATTCGCTGTCTCCTGCAGAATCGCCATAAGCTAGTACCGGCACATGAACATTCAGCTGGAGATCATCGTAATACGTTGTGCCATTCCATGCCAGCGTCAGCTTCACCTGCGTTGCCGATACCCACTCGGCGGAAGCAAGGGATACGCCGCCGCGATCAACAGCAGGTCCCGATACGGTGATAGCGTCTACATGATCGGCCAGCAGCTTGCCGCCGCTAATCGTAAGAAGAATTTCTTTGCCGTCCGCATTATAGCCCACTTGTGCAGGGGACAAGGTGACGGACTCCGGATCGTTCACGGCTGTGAACAGAATGGAAGCCGTGAGTGATGCACCCGCCACTGCCCCGTCTACTTCATCAGAGGCTGCGGTAAGTACTGCTGTACGGTCGGAATCATAGTCTTCCACCGCTGCACCAGCGAGCGTGACAACCGCTGTCGTATCATCCGTTCTCTCTACACTCGCTACGGATACTCCGTCCAGTCCGATGAGGGACCAATTGCTTGCCTGGAGATCAGCGGTGAAGACACCGTTCAGCAGATGTACTGTAATCTTGCTTCCTGCTTCGCTGCCTTCAACAATCGGTTGTTGTTCCAGTACAAAAGCTGCTCCGATTGCCACGAAGTCAAGGCGGCTGACTGCGCCCGAGACATCCAAGCGAATCTTGTTGATTCCATCCTCAAGCGTAATCATGCCTTCAGCCCGGCCAGAAGCGCCGGTTGTGCCGGGCAGCGCCACAACGGATTGCTCTTCATCATTTACGGTAACCTTAAGCTCGCCGCCGCTCTCTGGAGCTGCGTACTGATAGGTTACGCCATAGTCGCCTCCACCCGTGGCCAAGACGGTGTATTCCACCCAGTCGTCCTGGTCGGCGCCTGCCAACGAAGAGCCTTGCGTGACTACGCCATAAGCGCTGCTATAACGGCTGCCTTCAATCAATCCCGGCAGCGTAGTCAGGCCTGAATCCACCGCGCTCAGCGAGATGCTGCGGATGATGTAGCCGCTGCCGCTGGCATTCAGCGTCAGCAATTGCTTGCCCGCTTGAAGGTCGATCAGACTGCGTACTTTCGCGGAATTGTCTCCTGTGTCCTGCACAAGCGCTATCGCTTCACCCGTGCCGATCTGAACCTCCGCTTCTTGCGGCGAGCCGCTATATTCAATATCCGCGTAGTAGGTTCCGCCTTCCTTCACTTCCGTTACATAATGGAAGGCTGCTTGATCCGTCTCGGAGAAGCCGCCGATCGCACCATCTTGAACGACATATTGCCCTTCCGCCGATGCGAAAGCGCTGGCAGCAACTTCAGTCATTGGCTGAAGCCCCTGAGCGCGGTCGAATCGGTAAGTCGCCACAGACTTAGCTGGCAACGTCGCGTTCATCTGCAAGCCGTCCGCCAGAATCTTGAACGGCTGCGGATCGGCTGTGCGGTTGATAACAACCGTTACAATCTCTTTGCCGTCCGGACTTGCGAAAGCCACATTCGTCACCGTCGATGCGGAGCCGTAGTTGCTGTCGATACGAACGTAACCCGGCTTCACAAATTTGGTGAAATGGCCCATCAGGTAATACTCCGGCAAGATCCAGTAGTTATCCGGATTCGAGGAATCCTGAATAATCGGTGTCGGATCAGGAATGCCCACCCACTGATGAGTGGCAATGTCGCTATCCAGCATCGTCACCCAGCTGTTGTAGCTTTTTGCATAGTTGCGGAAGTATTGCGCAATTCGATCTGCGCCTGTTGTTCCCCATACTGCTCTCTCCGTCAGATAGACGCTTTTCTCAGGGAACATCTCTTGCAGAACGCTCATCATGGACAGCTCGCCGCCATAATCGTGGAACGCTGTTCCTTCGACTGCGTCGTACGCGCCTTCCAGTTCATCGCCCAGCACAAGCGCAGGGAATGCCATGGTATCGCCCGGGTTGTGATCGAACATCCAGAGCTTCACGGATTGAATGCGCGGATTGCTGTTCGAATCGAGTCTTTCTCTCAGCAGCTTGGCTAGTCTGGATGTCTGCTGCCAAGACATCGCTGTACTTGGATAATCGATCTCCAGCAAGGGTTCATTCTGAAGCGTCATGCCTTCGAAGTATATGCCTTGCTCCGCGTAAGCCTCCAGAAACTTCTCGTAGTATTTGGCTACAAGCGGCAAGTACTCTTCCTTCACTTGTCCTCTGATCATGCTGTCCGTCGTCTTCATCCAGCCTGGAGGGCTCCATGGAGATGCAAAGAATTGGATATCCGGATTAATCTGCTGAATCTTCTTGACCATTGGGATTATGCCCAAATCAATATCTTTCTGAATCGAGAAGTTCTCCAGATTCTCATCGGTTTGTCCCGGCGGCATATCGTTGTACGAATAGAACTTCTGCGCCGTAAAGTCGGATGTGCCGATCGTCAGGCGAATCAGGCTCATGCCGATGCCTTCTTCCGGATGCACCAGCTTTCTCAGCAGCTCGTCCTGCTTGTCCGGGGACATTTTCATCAAGTTATAGATCGTGGATTCTTCCATAGATGAACCGATGCCCAGCATCGATTGGTAGGTTTTGTCCGGATTAAGCGCAATCTCGGTTACATCGCCGCCATCCGGCAATCTAAGATCCAGATTCGCACCCGGCTCCAGCTTCTTGTCGCCCGGCTGGTAGCGATCGCCGTAATACCATTTCCGGTCCGCCGCGTCGCGCTCCGTGGAGACCCATGTTTCGACTCCGCCCGCTACGATAATGTCGCCAGTGCCTTCGTTGCCTGCCGGATCGGTTCCGCCGCCGTTACCGCCGCCTGCCGGCACATCACCAGTGCGCGTGAATTCTACCCAGTTGTAGTTGATATCGCCTGCGACGAACTCCAGACGCAGCGTCTGCACGCCGCCCTTCGGCAGCACGATATCTTGCACCTCGGCTGTTGCCCAGTTCTGCCAGCCGCCTGTCGATCCGACATTCAGCGTTCCTGCTGTCGCTCCGTCTTCTGTCTTGACGCGGATTCCTGTCGCTCCGCCATTGCCCGCGTAGCGGAATGCCGCCTTGTACGTGCCCGGCTCCTCAATATTCACCCGGTAGTCCAGCCAGGCTCCTGCGGATGTCCAGCCGACATTGAGTCCGCCGCCTTCGTCCTGCGTCGTCTCTGTATTCAGTCCGTTGCTCTTAGCCGAGAAGGCTTCCGCTTCGATCTTGCCCGGAATGCTCTCCGCATGCGGCTGAGGCAATACAGGCGCATCCGGCAGCTCCGGCGTTTCTTGGCCGCGCTTCAGACCATATCCGACGTCGAACAGCAAGTTGTCGCTGCCTTCCGTGAGCGGATAGTTCGCGCTTACGTAGAATGGCCATTCAATCGGATTTGTTCCTTTGAAGTCCTTGCTGCCTAGCAGCACGTCAGCTACGCCGCGGCCTTCCGTACCCGGAAGCCATGCCGCAACGAGGCCCTGCCAATCGCCAAGCTGCTCGCTAATCGTCATCGGACGACCGCTTACGAGCACAACCACGATCGGAATGTTCGGATCCGATTCACGGATATTGCGAAGCGTCTCTCGATCGACCTCATCCAGATCCAGCGCCGTACGGTCGCCGTCGGATTCCGCATACGGCGTCTCGCCGATGACGACGATCGCCACGTCATGACCTGTTGCACCGCGTCCGTGCTTGTTGTACGTCACCGTCTTCGATGTTCCCGATACGGCATCGCGAATGCCTTTCAGAATGGTCGTGCCTTCTGTAATCTTGCCCGACGCACCCTGCCATGTAATCGACCAGCCGCCGGACTGAATGCCGATATCATCCGCGCTTTTGCCCGCAACATACAGCTTGCTCATGTTCGGCAATTGCGACAGAATCGGCGTTCCGTTCACCTTATCGTTCTTCAGCAGTACCAGCGATTCCGCAACAGCTTGACGAGCGATGCTGCGGTGAGCCGCCGCTCCTACGCTTCCCGCCAGATCCTTGTCTGCCTTCGGGTATTCGAATAGTCCCGAGGCGATCTTAACCTTCAGAATGCGAAGCACCGCGTCATCCAGTCTTTCCTCAGTGATAGCGCCTTCATTCACTAGCGCAATCAGATGGTTGAGCGCATTCTTCCAATCGCCTGTCAGCATGAACATGTCCACGCCCGCATTCACGGAGACGCGAACCTGGTCCTTGAGACCGCTTACAGCATTGCCATCTTGGTCTCTCGCAATTTGCTGAATGGCATTGTAGTCCGAAATAACGAAGCCCTTGAAGCCCAGCTCGCCTTTCAGCACATCCGTCAGAAGCCGTTTGTTGGCATGCATCTTGAGACCTGCAATGCTGTGGTAGGAAGCCATAACGGTCTGTACGCCAGCCGCAATCGCTTCCTTGTACATCTGCACATCATGAGCCAATATTTGCTCTTCGGTATATTTCGTTGTATCGCCTTGGTTCTTGCCGTTGTCCGTAAAGCCCTCTCCGATAAAATGCTTCGCCGTGCCCACGGCTCTAAGAGGGTTCCGTCGCTCCGCATCTGACTTGCCCTGGAGCCCTTCAATAAACGCCGCGCCCAGTGCGCCCGTTCTAGTCGGGTCCGAGCTGAAGCCCTCGTACGTTCTGCCCCAACGAATATCTTGCGGCGCTGCAATCGTAGGCGCAAAATCCCAATTCGTGCCTGTCGCACGCATCTCCTTCGCCGTCGCTTGTCCGATTTGAAGCATTAAATCAGAATTGTTGGCCGCACCGAGGCCGATATTATGCGGAAACAGCGTTGCGCCCAGCACATTGTTATGCCCGTGGACCGCATCCACGCCATACAACAGCGGAATGCCGAGTCTCGTCGACAGCGCACCGTCTTGGAGGCTGTCCGTCAGCTCGCGCCACTTGTCCTCCGTGCTGTCCGCCTGTATTCCGTTCGGGAACGATCCGCCGCCGCTTAGCACCGAACCGATCAAATATTGCTTAACCTCTTGCGGAGTAATATTCGATTTCTCCGGCTGGATCATTTGTCCCGCCCGTTCTTCGATCGTCATCCTGCCGAGCAGATCCTCCGCCCTCTCATCCACGCTCTTCGCCGGATTCAGATAGACGGGCAGACCAGCTGCAGCCGCTAGAGCAGATGGTGCTCCAGCAGCGGCGAACAGCCCCGTCACCAGCGTAAGTGCCAGAAAGGATGACAGCAGTCTCTTAACCTTTCTTCCCATTGCAAAAACCCTCCTCAACCCTTGTAGGTTCTCCCGTGCTTGTCCAGCTGTAGATGGGCAAGGACAAAATTCGGGATTCTCTACAAGTATAAAATTGAAAGGAGGGTCTTAAATAGGCTTCATTTTTATGATGACCTGTACCATTTTTGCGAAATGCTAGTGATTCGAATTTTGGAACGCCTGATTATAGCATCTTCGGCATACGGGCTTGTAATCCTCGTTGCCGCCGATCTGAATCTGCTCCCCGGAGTTGACTGGCTGCCCGTCGCGGAACCGGATGACCATCGTCGCCTTGCGGTCGCAATACCAGCAGATCGTTTTGATCTCTTCGATTTTGTCCGCATGCACCAGCAGATTGTAGCTGCCTTCAAACAACTGATTCCGAAAGTCGTTCTTGAGGCCAAAGGCCATCACCGGGATATTCAGCTCGTCTACAACGCGCGTCAGCTCCAGAATATGATGCCGCATCAGGAATTGCGCTTCATCAATCAGTACGCAGTAGATGCGGCCGGAAGCAGCCACCTGCTCCTTCACATTGTCGAACAGATTCGTCGACTCCTCTACCGGAATCGCCTCACGCTCGAAGCCGACACGCGAGCCGACGCGGTAGACGTTTTCTCTGGCGCCGACAGCGGGCGAATAGATAAGCACCGGCTTGCCCTGTTCCTCATAGTTATGCGCTACTTTAATGATCTCGAACGATTTGCCGCTGTTCATCGTCCCGTATTTGTAATATAACTGTGCCAACCGAGATCTCCTCCACTACCCTTTAAGTGGATTCCATTATACCGCTTTGACCGATTCCTTGTCTTTACTTCCGGATAAAAACCAGCCCACGACCGCGATGAGAATCAGAACCGCATAGAACGTCAGCTTCCAGCCCGTCGACTCTGCAAAGTCATGCGAGATCACATGGATGGACGGATGCGCGAGCGTATGGACAGCCAGCTTGACGCCCACCCAGCCGACGATACAGAATGCTGCGATCTCAAGTCCAGGTCTGCTCTCCAGCAGCTTGACAAACAAGGTTGCCGCAAAACGCATAATAAGAAGTCCGATAAATCCGCCAAGGAAGATGACGATGAAATGTCCGCCGTCCATGCCGCCGATCTTCGGCAGATTCGTTGTCGGCAATGCAACCGCGAGCGCAACGGCTGCTAGAATCGAGTCAATCGCAAATGCGATATCGGCAACCTCGACCTTGAATACCGTCATCCAAAAACCGCTTTTCTTCGGTTCCTTGCCCGCATTCTTATCCGCTGAATCCTCGCCTTTTTTGACAATAAGCTTTCGGAAAATATGATTGAGTGCAATAAATAACAGGTACAACGCGCCAATTGCTTGCACTTGCCATACGTCAACGAGGAATGAAATCGCGAACAAAGAAGCGAATCGGAATACAAACGCGCCCGCAAGTCCATAGAACAGTGCTTTCTTCCGCTCCTTCTCCGGCAAGTGCTTCACCATAATAGCGAGCACTAGCGCATTATCCGCTGCAAGCAAACCTTCCAGCGCAATGAGTACGAGCAGTACCCACCCATACTCCAGCAATAATCCAAAATCCATAACCATTCCTCCTACAATTAGTTATTCCCTAACCTCACGAGTCCATGAACACAAAAAGACCTCTGCCTAAGTGTAAATACCACTAGACAAAGGTCTCGCAAACAACGCATGCTTCCTGCGCTGCCAATAAAGCCGGAGAAGGTTATTCTCGTCATGACGACTTTACTGTATGAGCTACTCCCCTTTGGAGTATATAAAGTTCATGGATTTGTGTTGCACATGTAATCTATACGGGACAACGTTTCATTAGGTTCCACTTTTTTTCGAAAAAAAACAAAAAATTTGTTATGATGGGAAAACACGAACCGTTACCGGAAAGGAGCAGCACAAATTGCCACTTCAAGAGCTTGCCGAGAAGGAACTTCTCCAATTGAATCACGCCGATATCAGCCGGGCAGCTATCCTGTTCACGACACCCATGTGCGGCACCTGCAAAGTCGCGGAGCGTATGCTGGAGATTGCCGAAGCGGCTGGTATCGATTATCCGCTATATAAGACTAACATCAACTTTACTCCCCGATTACGAGAGCAATGGCGTATCGGCAGCGTTCCTTGCCTGATCGTGCTTCGCAACGGCAAACTGGTCAGACAGGAATATGCTATGCGCTCTGTGGACCATTTATACCGGCTGTTGAAAGATTAGATGGTTGGGAGAGCCCCTTGGACTTATCTATTCCTTTATCAATCTGCGTAATCCGTTGAATCACCCAATTGTTTCAACTGAAGCTTGACGCTCCTGATCTCCAGCATCAGGCTGCGATCATCTTCCTCAGACTTCAGCTTCTCCATCCCCATAAGCTGTGTTAACCGAAGCTTCAGCTTGTCGCGCTCATACTGGATTTGCAATTGCTCAGCGGACATGGCTCTAAGCCGTTGGCTGGATTCATATTCATCGAAGGTTCCGGCGAATACATGCGGCTCGGACATGCCATCCATAACGACAAGTGACGTTGCCAGCCTCTTCGTCAAATACCGGTCATGTGTGATCAGCAGCACCGTACCCGGATATTGTCTCAGCGCTTCCTCGACCCTCTCCCTTGTATCGATGTCCAAATAGTTGGTCGGCTCATCCAACACCAGCATATTGCATTTGCCGAAAAACAATCGCAGGAATGCGACGCGGCATTTCTCGCCCATGCTCAAATCGCCAATGCGCTTAAACACTTCTTCCTTGCGAAACAAGAAGCAAGCCAGTATCGTTCGTGCATGTGACTGAGTCATACCCGGCAGGTCCAGCAGGCTATCCAGCAGTGTCTGACCTGCATCCATGCGGCTCAGCTCTTGCTCGAAATAGCCAATCTTTGCATGCGGATGCCGAATCACCGCGCCCTCGGAAGCTTTCAAGCTGCCGATCGCCAGCTTGGCTAACGTAGACTTGCCTGCTCCGTTCGGGCCAATGATCGCTACGCGCTCGCCTCTGCTTACATTCATGTTGAACTGCGTCAGCAGGGGCCTGCTGTCTGAATAAGCAAAGCTGATTCCTTCCATGCGGATCACATGGGCCGCTTCGAATGCTTCTGATTCCAGCCGCATATAAAGCTGTGCTGCCTCGCGCGGCTTCTGAACGCCTTCCGCATCAAGCCGCTGCAGTGCAGATTCCTTGGCATGAAGCCTGGAGACGTTCTTTTTCGATTTTGATCTTAGGAAGTCATTCTGACCTGCGGCTTTATGAGCCTGTTGAAACCACTGAGCATACATGCGAATGCTCTCCAGCAGCTTCTCCCGCTCCAGCTCCTGCTTCTTATGCTGTGCCTCGATTGTGCGCAGCTCTACATCCTTCGCTCTCCTATAATCCGAATAACCGCCTTCATACCTCTTAGCGCTCTCTTTAGTCAGTTCAATTACCGCAGTAGCGGTACGGTCAATGAACATCCGATCATGCGATACGTAGACAATCGTCCCTTTATACGAGACGACCCACTCCTCCAGCCATAATAGCGATGCCGAGTCCAGATGGTTGGTCGGCTCATCGAGCAGCAGCAGCTTCGGTTCCTTCAGCAGCAAGGCGGCAAGCTGCGCTTTCGTCTTCTGCCCGCCGCTCAGACTGGCATACGGCTGAGCCCAGTGCTCCGGGCCGAGCTGAAGCTGGCGAAGCGCCAGCTCCGCTCTTCGCTCCCACTCATATCCGTCGAATGTATATCTTTCCATAAGCGAACTGTACCTCTCAAGCTCCTCCGCATCCGTCACGCCTGCACCCATCTTATTCATACAAGCTTCAAGCTCTTGTTTAAGCTGGTAGCGCTCCGGGCAGGAGCTGTTGAGTACCGTGTCCATCAGAGATAGATGGGCAGCTTGCCCCGGCTGCTGATCCAGCCATCCCCATTGCTCTAGTGATAGGAGGCGCTGAATCTGTCCTTCATCAAGAGCGATTCGCCCTGTGATGGCATGCAATAAAGTTGTCTTGCCGACTCCGTTTCTCCCGAATAAGGCAAGCCGCTCTCCCTCTCGTATATCAAAGCTGACGTCCTTGAACAACATCTCGCCGTCCCAATCCTTTGCTGCTTGCTGTACTTTAACCAATAGCATATATACATCCCTCCGCATCTGCGAAAAAAATAAAAAAACCGTGGCGCGCGGCACACGGTCTGAAATACGCGGGGGATATCAGGCTCGCACAAAACAAACGCATCACACTAATCTGCATCCAGGCAGAAAAAATGTTTACGAATGATTCCATGCAACCGATCTAACTCGCAGCTCCCCAAAATGACACACGTATCCCCTGACCGACTCTCGCATAAGTGCGAGCTAGCCGCTTGTTATCTTCAACAAGTTGTTCTTCAGGTTATCACGTGTCATTAATTCATCGGTGGAGGTCCTCCTGCAGTCGTTAGAATTAGGTTCCATTATATAGGAAGGATGTGGAGGGACGCAAGGGGCGAATAGCTACATTGTTTTTCAAGAAAGAGAGACAGTCCATTTAAGGACTGCCTCTCTGAATTTGATGCTACGTTTCTTTCAGACGTACTTCAATGCTTTATCTTGCATTAGATGCGTGTAACGGTATATCCCTTTTCTTTAAGCAGTGTAATCAAGCCATCCTCGCCAAGCATATGAAGATATCCGGCTACGACGAAGTACGACTCTTTTTTCTCGTTATTCAGGTAGCCTTCGATTTTCTCCAGCATGCCTGCATGGCGATTCTTCACCAGCTTCTCGTAAAACTCCTCTTCTTTATGCAGCTCTGCAACCAGCGCTTCCAAGCCAGCATCATCACCTTGAATCCACAGATCGGCCAGAGCGTTCAAAGTAGGTTCTGTCGTTTCCTTCACGCCGAAGATACCGTCTAAGGTTTCGTTCAACTGCGACTCTTGCAATTCCTTCGAAAAGCTATCGAATACTTGCAACTGCGAAGTAAATGACTCCAATTCCAATACCGGCTTGTTAGATGCTAGAGCTCTATTCAAATAATACATATCAATGCCAATTCCGCCTTGGTATCCAGCAGTTGCCGATGCATAATTGGACATATCCAGATTCACAGACCAAGGTTTAAAGGTATCATAAGCATTCAATTCTAATCCTAGATCTTTCAAAAAGGATTGAACGCGAGTATATGTATCTGCCGAGATGTGATCCTTTAATGTTGTGCCGTCGGCGTATACCTGAATAGCTGCAATTTCTTTTTGAACCGACTCTTCTCCAGCCTTGGTCACATCTACTTCAACCACCAAATGATCGGAATCGTCGAAAGCTTGCTCAACTTCATCACGCAATGGATACAAGTTCGGATCGCCTACATGGATCGAACCCATAAGATGGACTTCTACGCCGTCCTTCTCTACCTTCCATAGATAACCTTTGCTAGCTTCCTTGGTTAATAGTACGGAACGATTAGCAGCGTCCCATTTCAGCTCGTAACCAATAGCCTCACTGATGAAAGCAACCGGAACATACGTCGATCCTTTTAGAATTTGAGGAGCAGCCGTCAGTTCCTTAGAGGCACCATTAACGGCTCCGACTGGATTGCCGATCTGAAGCGCAATCGAGAAGCCATACTTTTCGGCAATCACAACTTGCTTGGCTTCATCCCAAACCAGCGTGTAGCCAAGCGCCTCCAGTACAGCTCTTACTGGAACCAGTGTTGTTCCGTCTACTTCAACCGGAGCATTCGCGCCAAATTGAACTTCCTCATCGTTAATCCATACTTTTACTGCTTCGCTTGCGGTTGCGGTGTTGCCTTGTGCCTGCACGCCTGTCGCCAGTACAAAAACCATGACAAAGGCAGCCAATAGCGAGGTCCATTTCTTCTTCAAAACTACCACTCCTTCGATATATTTATCATAGATTCTGATGCACACAAAGGAAAATATACCACATTTTATATGAAATACCTACATCTCTTATATAATAAAATTTGAATATTTCACAACAAAACACCCAGAACTGCTATACGTTTTTTTTCATTCCAGATCGAATCGTCAATCTGTAATTTCTTATGATTAATCTCAAGCCTCTTAAGCTTGTACGCTACTTCTTCCACTTGCTTAATTGTAACTTGACCGTTTGCGAGCAGCTTCTGATAATCCTTTTGCTGACGTTTAAGCTCACTTAGTTCAGATTCAATCTCAGCTAGTTGAGATTCGATCTGATCCTTCTCCGAATCTAAAATAACCATTTTTTGTTCCAGCAATTGATCTATCGCTGTTTTTCGTTCTGTCTCTACTACCATCACCGTCTTCAAATAGTCCGCTAATAGAGGATTGTCCATGTTGGCCACCTCATGCTGTGCTTTGGCATGACGAATAGCCTCTTCTGCTTTTTGATGATCAAACTGTTTTTTAAGTTCAATCTTTGATTCAACAGAAAGCTTATCAAGCTTCATCTGATCATAGGAAAGCAGAACAAGCTTGTCACTTTGATCAAGCCCCAACTCCTTTCGAAACAATTGCAGTCTGCTTTCGTACTGTTCTGTCAGCCTCTTTACGTTTTGCTCATAATCTTTTACAAGCTTCTTCGCAAGATCTACATCAATTTGCGTTGAACGTCCTGCCTGATATAGCTTAATCGTATCTCTTTCTTCTGTCTTAACGGCTTGGATATCTAGCATTGCCATATCTTTTTCTAATTGAATCTGCACAAGCTGATAGTAACTTTGCATGGCATAAAATTGTACGAGTAGTGTAATGCGCTCCTTCTCCAGCTTCGATATTGTCAATCGGTAGGAGCTGTCACTTATTTGACTGTCTAGTGCGTCGATCTGCATTCGCCATTGCTGAACGCCAGCAGTATATTGATACTGAGCCTGTGCTTCTATCATTTGATTCATAGATGCATTAATCATACCTTGTATGACGAGCAAGGAATCGATCTCCGCCTTCTCCTGCTCCGTAAGCTGTTCGTAACCTGGTACCAGCAATCTGAGCTCTTCCAATGTAGCAGGGAGCTTCTGGACTAGAGGATTTTCATAGCTGCCAATCGCTTTGCGTTGTGCCTCTACATGCCTTAACTGCGCAGCTTCCAGTTGTATTTCCAGGTGCTGTTGTTGCGCGGCAGTGTAATTTTTGGCGGCCAATTCGAATATCTTCTCCCTTGTCAAAATAATTTCACTAGATTTATTATCGTTGTCTACTGCAAGAATAGGAGAAGGAAAGATTGAGCAAGAAATGAATATCAGCGCCAGGATGAAACCGAGCTTTATCCTTTGATATTTATGAGTCCAAGCTTCTATTGCATTCCCCTCCTATTCTTTTAAATTGATTTTTTCTAACAAGAAGTGAATGATCTTCTTTGAATCGGTTATGACATAAGCCTCGGCAGTCATACCAACCCGTATCTCTCCACTCTCTCCTTTACGATTAACTAAAGGCTCATTCGCTATGGAAGCTTCCACACTATAGTAGCTTCTGCCATCCTGTTGAACGATAGAATCTGTACTAATAGAGTTTACTGTTCCTGTCAAGGAACCAAAGCTCTGTTTAGGAAAAGCGTGGAAGTTCATATCGACGTTTTGGCCTACGACGATCTGTCCAATCTCATGATTAGGAACGGCGATGCTCATTTTATACATGGATTCATTGACAGGAATGATGGACAGCAACGGCTCTCCGGGTTGTACAATGTCGCCAGTATTCAACTCTTTCAACACATGGACGATACCCGATATTGGAGCATGTATGCTTTGCTTATCAATGGCTAACTTCAATTGCTCAACCTGGTCCTGAAGCGCTTTTAGAGACTTCTCCTTCTCATCAATTGCTGCTCCAATTTGTACAATCCTATCCAGTCTAAACTTTTCAAGATCAATTGCCGTTTTTTGCTCTATGCCTTCACTTTGCGTCTCCAGGCTTTGGTACTGATCGCGCAGCTTTTCTTCTTCAAGCTGAAGAGCTTCCTGCTCCAACACAGTTGGCGAATCTTCAGCATTCAATTGTGCCAAGGCGCGACGGGCTTCCTTCAACTTTGTTTCATATTCTTCTATCCGGCTTTGAACGCCTAATAGGGACTCTTGCTCGAATTGCGATAGCTGCAGCTTGGCTGCCTCAACCTGAGCTTTCTCTGTCTCCAACTGTGATTTGGATACAAATCTTTCTCCCAGTTCAATGGATTGTGCTAGCTTGGTTTCATTCTCACGAACGGTAGTATTCAACTGTTCGAGTCGAAGCATAAATTGATTAAAGCGTTCGGTTCTTAGCAAATCTGCACCCGGAATAACATTTTTCTTATTCTCGATAGATTGTTTGAGCTGTTTTTCAGCTTCAAGATCCTTTTCCAACTGCTCAATATTCCGATTATATTCGGATTTACTTTGAGCATTCTTTTGATTACTTGATCTCCTATTAAGCGCTACGTTTTCATTGGCCAGCAATGACTCGCCTTTGGCCTGCTCGATCTGACGCTTGCTATTTTGAAAATCTATTTCCTTTTGTGAATACTCCAGAAGGTATTGTTCAACCAAATGGTAATAAAAATCTTCATCTGAAATGGACTTATTAAATAAGTTAACATGACCCACTACACTTTCCTTATAACGTTGTAGAAAAAGTGTTTCTTGTTGCAGCTTTGTCAACTCTAAACCCTTGTTTTTCAGATCCAATTCCAGGCTTTCATGTTCGAAACTAATAATCAAAGCGCCTTGTTCGATCATCTGGCCTTCCTTCACGTGAATGGTTTCAATCGTTCCAGTAGCTGTGGTTTGTATGTTGCTTACTTTTTCATTAGGACGGACTATACCGGATGCCTTTGCTACTTCGTCAATTTCACCAATAAAAGACCAGGTCAAACCTGCAACTAGCAAAAACAACACGACACTTATAAAAATGGTGATCGCTGGATTGGTCCTGGCCTCCATAATCTCTCTGCTGTCCGTCATCTCGGACATTTCTCTTATGACTGCTCGCATACGCTATCCTTCACCTACCCCAACCACAAATTTCAGTTCATTGGCAGGGGATTGATCCAGGCCTGGCAGTTGATCTTTCCACAGCTCGTAATATTTCCCTTTAACAGCCAGGAGCTGCGCATGCGTACCTTGCTCAAGAATACGCCCCTGATCCATCACATATATTCGATCACAACGCATAATCGTACTTAGTCGATGGGCGATAATAATCGTCGTCAGATTCTCAAAACCATTAATCGTTTCTGAGACAGCTTTCTCTGTAATGGAATCCAGATTGCTTGTTGCTTCATCCATAACCAGAATATCCGGTTTTTTGAGAATCGCCCTCGCTATCGCAAGTCTTTGCTTCTGCCCGCCGGAGATATTGGTTGCATTCTCTTCCAGCATTGTCTGATAGCGAAGCGGAAAGCTATTAATAAACTCATGGGCTTGCGCCATCTTGCAGGCATCTACAATTCGTTCAAAATCAATCGACTCATCTACGCCAAGGCATAAATTCTCACGAATCGTTCCGCTGAAGAAGAAGGTGTCCTGCGGAATATACGCAATCCTTTCCCTTAAGGAATCTAGATGAATATCTCGGATGTTGTGATCGTTGATTAAGATATCGCCTTTCTCATGTTGATAAAATTGCATAAGCAGCTTAATCAACGTAGTTTTGCCGGACCCGCTTTCACCTACAAAAGCGATCTTCTCGCCTTGTTGAATTGTCATGTCGATCGACTGAAGCGTTAATGCACGAGTTCCATATCGGAAGTCTACATGTTGTAGACGAATATCCCCTTTTAAGCTGGTTGGCTGAAGCTTCTTATCTTCTTGCTCGCTCTTCTCCGTCTCGAGGTCCAGAATTTCACCAAGTCTATCTGCTGCAACAACAGCAGTCTGCAAAGTAGGCTGGAGATTAATTAAATTTTGAATAGGGTCCAAGAAGTAAGCTAGCAATGCATTGTATGTGATGAGCTGTCCCATCGACATGTTGCCCTCTATAACCTGTACGGCCCCTACCCACAAAATAACAACGCCGCCAATAGACTGTACAAGACCTTTCAGCGATCCCTGCACGTTATTAAATATGCCAAATTTGAAGACAGACTTCAGAAAGCTCACAAACTTCCTCTCTGTTTCAAAATTAGCTTTCGACTCTGCATGATACGCCTTGACTGTCTCGATTCCATCTATTGATTCAACTATATAGGACGTAAGTTGAGCATTCTTCTCCATTTGTTCTCTATTTAGACGATCGAAGGGTTTGTGAAAGCCCCAAACTAATGCAATATATAAAGGAATAAGTAAAAGCGTTACGCCAAACAATAGAGCGCTTTGAGAATAAAGAATAAATCCTCCTGCAATTACCATAAGTACATCGATCATTATTGTTAATGTTGCACTTGAAATTGCATCCCTAACTTTCGAAGCATCCATTAGCCTTGAGATTATTTCGCCTGTCTTCCTTGCACCAAAAAAGCTCATCGGAAGCTTTAATACATGGTGGTAATAACCAAGAATGAGCGAAATGTCCAGCTTCTGGCTTAGAAATAACATTAAATGAGATCGAAAAGCGTTTAGCAGAACTTTAAATAAATATAAGACTATTATCCCGATAGAAAGTATATGCAGCGTTTTTTCTAGACTGTACGGCAATATCTCATCCAGAAGGAATTGAAAATAGAAGGCTCCAAGAATACCTAGAATCGTAAAAAGTAATGATGCCAAAAAGATGCCTAAGATCATTCTCTTTTGAGGCAGAAGTAGACCGAAGAACCGCGAAAACAAACCTTGAGTTTCGTTGCCTTTGCGAAACTGAGGCGTTGGTACCATGAGAATCAGTACACCCGTCCAAACTTGAAAAAAAACTTCGGGTGAATACTTAACAAGTCCATTCGCCGGATCGGCTATAAGGACTTCTTTTTTTGATATTTTATGAATGACGACATAGTGAAGCAGCATACCATCAATAACAACATGGGCAATAGCAGGCAACGGAAACTCCTCGAAGAAGGCTTCCTGATTGCCTTTGACCCCTTTCGCAGTGAAACCTAATTGCTCCGCTGCTTTGATCAGACCATATGCGTTAGTGCCCTGTTTGTCTGTTCCTGCAATTTCACGAATTTTCGATATTGGATATTTAAGTCCATATTGACGTGATATAGTTCCAAGACATGCTGCACCGCAATCCTTTATGTCTTGTTGTTTAATGCAATAAAACTTTTTTATTATCTGCAACTTGATGTACTCCTTAATATCAAAATCTATCATATAAGTTTACAGAATCCTATTCTGGATCATTAGCGTTGCATAAAACCTCATAACTTGAAGTGAACGAATTTTCGGAAAATATTTTAAGGTGAAATGAAAAAGGACAGACAGCCCTTATAGGTAGTCCTTCCATTTGGTTGATTTATGTAGATTTGTCATCAGCATGAGCAAGCAAAATGAATCAGAGAAATCCAAATCTGGTTGACCTCGGCATAAAGGAGTTCATACAATTGGGTTTGGTCGTTTTCTTAACTTCCGTGACTTTTGTTTTCGAAATTAGGCCCGCTTGAACTTCTGCAAACACAAGGTCACGGTAGTCGAGTCGATGATTTTAAGCTTGTAACGGTGAGGCACAGCACCATGGCGAAACATGACAAGCTTGGCCAATCGTTAGAATACCTGTCGCAATAGTTCGGAATCGACTTGCTTATGCTATCTACTGAGTTGCGATGCCGTTATGGGCACAGCATGTCGTCAGCGATGTGACGCAAGCCTTCACGGTTCTGCAATGATGCGGGCAGGAACAGCTTCAAATACGCTTCAGTTATTTTTCTCGATTTTTCGTATCTATTTTGTAACAAACAAAAGTGAAAATAAGTGTAAAAACACCTATAATAAACAATACTCCATCTAAGTTTCTTTTAAAGGATAAGAAGTTAACTAACAATACAATTGTCAATATACCAGATGCTAACATGGAGAATTTATAAGCTTTAATTTTTTTTTCCATTACCCTTGTTACCTCCCTCAGAACAGATATCCAATTATTCTCGAAATACTTAATGTTCAATTAAAAATTGTGAAAGAAGGAATTCATAATGAATTCCTTCTTGCACAATCAAAACAACTCAGGATTAATTACTTTAAGTTCGATGCAATCTGTGAAACACCTGCAGCAATAGCCCCTACCCCAAGTCCTATTGAGGCAGCACCTGCATATTTTGTAGCCATTGTAGGCTCAGGAGCAGCGAATAATGCTGCACCACCAACAACACCCGCTACGCCTGCAACTACCGTCGCTATACCACCAATAACGCCCCAAACACTACCTGCATTTACATCGAAAAGCGTGAATTCATTTAATTCAACAAAACCATGAGAAATAGATAGTTCCATATCCTTCATCCTTTCTTAATTGAAATTATTTTTTTGTCGCATAATCTAACAAGTTTGCGCCGTAACTCACCATAGTAGCTGCTGTACCAATCCCTGCAGCTACCCCTACTACAGGTGTACCTACAACGCTTCCACCAATTCCCGCAAGTATTCCTCCCAAGGGAGCAGCTCCAATTAAGATTGCTCCTGCTGCTCCCGCAAGACCCTTCCAAATATTCCCTCCATCCACAAACATCATTTCGTCACTTGTCAACTCAACAAAATGACTATTCTTCATTACCAGTGCATTTGTCATTTAAATCCTCCTTAATATTTTCTTTATTTTTTTATTTCAATTGTAATCCTGATAGATAGAGACATAACACTTTGAACTATGTATCAAGGATTTACAACTAAAATCATTAACTATAAAATTGATGGATTCACTCCAATATAAACATCTACAATCATATCATCCATGGATTGCCCAGGATGTAGTTCAACAATATTTACATTGTATGCTACTGTTATCAGTTGCAAAGCATTTTCCCTAGTATATTGATCTATCTCGTTATATGTATTCTGTAACGTATTGGGATTGCCCTCATGTCTAGCATAAACTGCATTCACGAGGTGAAAGACATCTTTAAATTTATATATACCATGCAATTTCGCAGGCTTGTCTAGAGGAACCAAAATCTCCATATCTAATAGTTGTTGTTCATTTGACTGCTCAATTGTAAAGGTAGCCGTTACAATCGGACCATTTTTTTTGAGACCGTTCTGCTCAAGGAGTTTACCAATATTCATCATTTCCTGTTGTATTTCTTGTTGTGTCATTTTTTTTCTAAGCGACAACACATTCTCAATTTTAAATTCTCTTCCCGTTTCCACTATTATCATAAGTTATGTAATTCTCCCCTCACAAGACTCGAGATATCGTTAGTCATCCACTTCAGAGTTAATGAATCCTCAACCAGGTATATCTCAAATGATCATGACAGATTTGGCTGCAAAAGATATCTGTTAGAGATCGGATAATTTGTGTTAATTTTGAAGTTATATAAAAATTAACACAACTCAACTTTAAGGTATATGTCCCAAATAGGATATATGACCAACTCTCACTTGGGTAAGAATCATTCCCAATGAAAATACTAAATAAGTCCATTTAGAAACTTCCTAATAAATTGACCCTTGTCAGATACTTCTGTTTTTCGATATATTTTTTTAACCACATTTCTAACAGTTCCCTCTGTTAAACCTAGTTCACTAGCAATCCGTAATGCACCATAATTTTTTAGCCAAAAATATCCAATTTCTTTTTCTCTTGGCGAAAGTCGATAGGTTTGAAAATGCTCGTAGATCGATTTCTGTTGATCTTGTTTCCCTAATTCCTCTTCAATGCTTTTAAGCGTAAAAGCGAAAAGCCCTGCCAATAAGAGATGATCTTCTTGAACCGAAAATGACATATCCAAATAACCGATAATTTCGCCATTTTGTCTAACAGGACTACAAAAACAATCCCATTCCTTGAACAGTTTAAAGTCATGTTCAGCCCCGGTTAAATATACCCAGTCCATTAATTCTATGGAGATGCTTATTGCGTTCAATCCTGCATTTTGTATGGTAAAAACGGAGCCTGGTCCTAAATTGTGATTTCGATTCAGGGTATTAACAAGCTCCTGAGGGCCGGAAACGGATAAAACAATGCCTTCAGCAGAAGTTAGAATGAATAAAACTGATTTAAACATACCGGACACTGTGCTTTCACAATGCCTGTTAGCCACACTTATTAATATTTCACTACTCTTAACGTATTGCTTTAGTACATCCTCTTTTAATCTTTCTTTCATGTTAGATTGCATGTTGTAATGATGTGCATCGTCCAGTCGTTGCTTAGCCCAATTCTTTAACAGCGTGGTATCTAAAGATGTTATTGTCCGCCAGGGCTGTATAACCTTCTCCGTTTCAAATTCAAACGTTAAAGCCACAGCAAATCTCAACTCCCTCTCAAATGCTTCTTAAATACATAAAATAGGACTATCTAATGATATTAATAGTATAATAGTTCTATTTTTTCTGATAAACGAAAAAACAAATCGTATTTTCCGAAATCTGAATTGCGTTGTTATTATTATGAATATTGATTCAAGAACTGAGTAGTCCTAAAAAATATAGTACTCTAGTTCACAGACCTTCATCAGACCTACAGGTTAGCCCGTTTTCCCATATCGAGCACGTGAATCAGAAATGATGTAATAACAACCCCCTCACTAAGAAAATTAGACCACTTCCATTGAAAATTATTCCAAAGTTGTATACTATTATTTATGAAAATAGTACTAGTCTTCTTCTTGGCTTTACATTGAGTGGTAAAAGCATTGCATTATTATCAAAGCCTAAAACTTAGAAGCCGAGGTGGCTTGATGGTCATAACGTTTATGATTTTATGGATCTTAACCATTTTAATGATTGTTTTTGATTGGAAGACGGTTTCTACCAGATGGGCGGCGCTTATTACCTTTTGCGGGGGCTTTGGAGGGTTCGGGAGAGCCTGGACCGAGACATTCATGCCTTCTCTTCGCAAATACCAGATGAGTGCTGATTTTTTGGAGAGTATGACCATTCCTCTGTACAATATAGGCTCATTCACCAACACGAATGGTTTGCCATACGCTTTTCTTATGTTCGCCCTATACTACTCCAACTATGCTTCAAAGAAAGCTTTGCGACGATTGTCTATAGCAGCAGCGCTGCCGATGATCATTATGTTTTGGATTACTCCATTTCAACCCATTGTTGATCATAACTATCATTTGCTGCTTGTCTGGGTTGGGCCTTATGTTATACTCGGTTCCGTTCTTTTAATCCATGCTTACTCAAAAGAGAGCAGTCCCATTCTGAAAAGAAACAAGTTGGCAATCATGTTATTGGCTTTGCCTCCTGTCATTTTCCAATTAATATCGAACTATATCCTTCGACTGTTTCATTATGAAGATGCCTGGAGATTTAATATCATCTCCATCTCCGTTTTGTTTCTGATTTTCTCAATTTTTATTTATAAGTGGGGGCTGTTTGGATTCAAGGTCCACATCGAGAAAGTTCGAATGAACAGCAATTTGCGCACCTTAACGTCCGGTATTGTGCTCTTGCAGCACACCTTAAAAAATGAACTCGGCAAAATTAACATTCTTTCCGATCAAATCGCTCAAGTCAGCAGCAAGCAAAATCTGCATGAGATTGAACAAAATATTAAATACATTCAATCTACCTCAAAGCATGTATTACATATGATGGATCGCTTGCACCATCATGCTCAAGGAATCGTTCTATTCGAGAAGGAAACCCCCTTAATAGAGCTTATTACCAACAGTGTTGTTTCGATGCAGTCAAACCTCAAAAACAAATCCATACAAATACATGTATCCGTTCCCGATGACCTTATCATCATATGCGATCCAGTACTTATGCAAGAAACTTTTCAAAATATCATATCGAATTCCATTGAAGCCTCGCATGCCAATACTAGTATCCATATAAAAGCTAAAATGATTGGCGAGGAGATCTGCATGGAGTTCAAAGACAATGGAACTGGCATAACCAAAGAAAACATGCTGTATGTCTATGATCCCTTCTTTACAACCAAAGGATTGAAATCAAATTATGGATTGGGTCTAACGTACTGCTATAAAGTAATTGAAGCTCATGGAGGGGTACTGCAGATTACAAGTGAAAAAGGAAATGGGACCTCTGTTCGTATTAATTGGCCGAAATTCAAATCGATTATACATATTCATCATGAGACGAGGGATATATATGCCTGAGATTAATGTTTTGCTCGTTGAAGACGACCCTATTTGGCAGAGCGGCATCAGTCACTATATATCGAAAGAGTCAGATATGAAAATAATTGGTGTTGTTGATACAGCAAATGAAGCCCTATTACAATTTCAACATGCGGATGTCGTACTTATGGATATCAATTTAACTGGAAACAATCTGGATGGCATTCAAATTGCTGCAGAAATGATTCGTATAAAACCCGTAAAAATCATCATGTTGACGGTGCTTACCGAGAAAGAAATTATATTGGAAGCATTCAGCGCAGGCGCCATTCACTATATGTCCAAAACAAACTATAAACAATTGCCCGCCATCATTCGAAGCATCATGCATGACCATATGCCGATTAAAGTATTGCTCCAAGATTATGCACGTCTCATGGCAAACGATTTACTTAAGGATTTAACTCCAGCCGAAAGAGAAATATTCGAACTTCTGCAACAAGGATACTCGCAAAAAACAATTGGACAGATGCTATTCAAAGCAGAAAGCACGGTTAAAAATCAAATCAGCCAAATTCTAAAAAAGCTAAACGTCCGCTCAACAAAGCAAGCTTTGAAAAAATTTGAGCGATTAAAGATTCGACAATAAATGCTCTTTCCATTCGCGAGTCTCGTTCCCGTCCATTAGCCTTAAGCAAATTCTATAACAAGGTTAGAAATGCTCGATATTTATTATTCAATTGAAGCACTTTTTAATTCTATAGAGATGGTCTTATATCTCTCAATTACGATTACTGCGGCCACATTATTTATTTCTAAAAAGCTTAAAAATAGATAATTTCCTGTTACGTTGCTTAAAGAGCTGCCAATATATTGAAAGGCGCTTTCTTCTACTCCATTTGAGAGCAGATGAAAGCGCCTTTTGAGATTAATCTATTTTCTGATTACTCTTTTGAAGTATCAATCGGCTTCAATCCTGCCTCAATCCGCACGCGATGGGGCTCCAGGAATGGCGGGAGCGACAACGATTCGCCCAGATGCTCCAGTTCCTCATCGGTGGCGAAGCCCGGACCGTCTGTGGCAAGCTCGAACAGGATGCCGTTCGGCTCGCGGAAGTAGAGCGACTGGAAGTAGTAGCGTTCCACAAAGCCGGAATTGCCGATGCGAGCCTTGTTTAGATGCTCCGTCCACTCGCGAAGCTCCTTCTCGTCCGCAACCCGGAATGCGACATGATGGACACCGCCTCTGCCCTGACGCTCGCGAGGCAGGTCCGTCCGCGTCTCCAGATGAATCTCCGCGCCAGTACCTCCTTCTCCTGTCTCGTATACGAGAATATCTGGCTGGCCTTCGACAAGCGCCGGATAGCGGCCTCTTCTGCGGAACCCCAGTACGCTCGTCAGGATTAGATCGGTCGGTTCCGGATTCGCTACCGTTAGATGAACGGGACCAAGGCCGATAATCGCATGCTCCGCAGGCACAGGGCTCTTCGCCCATGGCGTTCCTCCTGCTACCCCGCTATTCCGCTCATCCGAGACGAGAATGAACCGCTGTCCTTCTTTATCTCGAAAAGCTAGCGTATGGCGTCCGGCTCTCACCATAATATCGTCGTGCTCTACGCCAAAGGAGGCCAGTCTCTCCTTCCAGTATTGGAGCGAATGATCCGAAGATACGCGAAGCGAAGTGGCCGAAATACTGCTTACGCCTTCGCGGTTCGGCGCCGCCATTGGAATTTCGAAGAAGGTCAACTCCGTTCCAGGGCTTCCCGTCTCATCGCCATAGAACAGGTGATACATCGACGTATCGTCCTGGTTCACCGTTTTTTTCACCAAGCGAAGTCCCAGCACCTCGGTGTAAAATTTATAGTTATCCGGTCCGCTTGCCGTAATCGCCGACACATGGTGAATACCTCTCAACACATTTCCTTGCTGTTGCATCTTAATTCCTCCCTTATTCTGTTGTTCTAGCACTTAGCTTTTTGAGCAAATGTAGGAGCTGTTCCTTTTCTTCCCGATCAAGCGCCTCAAAATGCGAAGCCTGAAACCTCTCCTGCACCGGAACCACTTGTTCATATAAGGCCTTGCCTTTATCCGTTAGCGACACATGCTTAACCTTCCATTCCTGCTCCCGCTGGATGAATCCCGCTTGCTCAAGTCTGGATAGCAGCTGTGTAATATTCCCTTTCGTGACGAGCAGCTTCTCGGCCAGCTGTCCTTGCGTCAACCGCTTATTCAATCCGATTTGTGCGATCACATCGAATTGCGCCACCGTCAAATCCCATGCTTTCAAATGAAGCTCCGAATCGCGAACGCTTTGACTATAAATGCGCGAGAAGCGGTACCATATGAGGAGTGCCAGCCGCTCATCCCGTTTGTCCGATTTGGCTTCAAGCTCATGCTCCATAGGTTCACCTCGATTGTGTTTTATATTATCAGTTTAGATCTAAACTGATAAATCGTCAATCCCCGACCTCCGTACGTTGCGTTCATGCCCGGCGTCCATTACGATAGAACTAACTATACTTGTAAAAGGAGACCGTGAATGGCTCATATGCAACAAGGCCCGCCTCCGCCGCTGCCGCCCCATTGGCCGCAGCAGCGCATCCCTTCGCGCCGGAAGCGGCTTCGAAACTGGATTCTTTTATTATTTCTTCTGATGCTTGTCGCCTCCATATTCAAGAGTTGGAATGACCGTGTCGAGCGCTCTATCCCGTTCATCACCAAAGAAGCGCCGCCCATTACAGCGCTTCACCCTTATGTCTCACTGAAAAAAGACGAGCTCATCGCTGAAGCGGCCAAGCTTGGCATTCACATACTCATTACGGACGACCATCGCAGTCATGAAGAGCAAGACGCCCTCTACGAGCAAGGCCGGACAACCAAAGGCCCGATTGTTACCCATGTGAAGGGCGGCGGCTCTTACCATAATTACGGGCTAGCTATCGACTTCGCACTGCTAACGCCAAAAGGAAAAGCGATATGGGACCTGGAGTATGACGGGAACCGCAACGAAAAATCCGATTGGATGGAGGTAGTGGACATTGCCAAAGGACTCGGGTTCAGCTGGGGAGGCGACTGGGAAGGCTTCAAGGACTATCCACATCTGCAGATGGATTTTGGTTTCACGATATCGGAATTAAGAAGAGGCTTCCGCCCGCCGGATAACCCTGCCATCGAAGCGGAATAACGTGAAGATGAACCCTGCCGGGATCAAATACGATCAAATACGATTGTCGCAGTGTTTCAAAGAGAGATAAGTGATTCGTAAGCTAGTGGTATGTAGCTACTCAAAAAGGCTAATTTGGTCGGATGTAACGAAATAGCGGTGAGCGGCAACGCTAATTGTGTGAAATCGCCGAATGGAGCGAGTTAGCGGCGTGTGGCAACGCTAATTGTGCGAAATCGGCGAATGGAGCGAAGTAGTGGCGTATGGCAACGCTAATTGTGTGAAATCGACGAGTGAAGCGAAATAGCAGTGTGTAGCAATGCTAAAGAGGCTGTCACAGAAGGTCAATGCGATTGACCTATGAGACAGCCTCTAATTTATTTATTACAGTCCCGCAATGATCTCATACGAGCGCAGACGTGCTGCGTGATCATAGATATGAGCGGCAATCATAATTTCATCAGCGCCAGTCGCCTCGATGAATTGCTCGAGCTTCGCCTTCACTGTCTCCGGACCGCCGGCAATGGAGGAGCCGAGCTGCTGCTGCAGCATGTACTTCTCTTGCGCTGTCCATAGCTGTTCGATATCCCGGACTGGAGGCGGCAGCGGACCCGGACGATTGCGGATGAATCCAAGGAACAACTGCTGCATGGAAGTTGCCAGATACGTTGCTTCTTCGTCGGTATCCGCAGCTACCACATTAACCGCGACCATGCCGTACGGCTTGTCCAATACGCCCGGTTGGAAGTTGTTCCGGTACAAATTCATCGCAGGAACGGTATACGTTGGCGAGAAGTGACCCGCGAAGGCGAATGGCAGACCAAGCTGCGCCGCCAGCATGGCGCTGAAGTCACTGGAGCCGAGCAGCCAGATTGGCAAGTTTGCTCCTTCGCCTGGAATCGCTCTGACCGGCATCGCCACTTCCGCTCCGCTCGGATCAAGATAAGCCCGTAGCTGCTCCAGCTGCTCGGGGAAATTGCCGCCGTTGCTGCCTCTTACGCCGCGCAGCGCCGTTGCCGTCAATTGATCCGTACCCGGCGCGCGGCCCAGCCCCAGATCAATCCGGCCCGGGAACAACGCTTCCAGTGTGCCGAACTGCTCGGCGATAACTAGCGGTGCGTGATTCGGCAGCATAATGCCCCCTGAACCTACCCGAATGGTTGATGTGCCTGCAGCAACATGGCCAATCACGACTGATGTCGCAGAGCTTGCAATGCTTGGTGAATTATGATGCTCGGCAAGCCAATAGCGGTTATAGCTCCAGCGCTCCGCATGTTGCGCCAAATCCAGTGTATTGCGCAGCGATTCCGCGACCGTGCCTCCTTGGACGATGGGCGATACATCAAGAACGGACAGTGGTATACCGAAGGATGGACCTGCTTTTGCGTCATCCTTGTTAACATTATTCATGGTCATGGGACTCACCCCTTGCTGTTTTCTGTTGGCATTGTCTTAATCGTTCCAATACGGTCTGGAGCGTATTGCACTCTAGATAAGCCTCATAATGAAGCTCTGCTTCCCGGAAAAAACCATCCATAACAAGCGACATATTGGCGGATACCAGACACTTCTCCTCCGGGTTGCCCGACGACCAATGCGGTTTCAAGGTGCCCCCGCAGATCGCCCGATATACTTCTGCAAGCGTGACCTCGGCCGGATTACAATCCAGCTCGTAACCCCCGCCGATCCCTTCCTTTGTTTTCACAAAGCCGGACTTTTTGAGCGTACTCATAATTTTCCGAATACGCGTCGGATTTGTGGATACATTATGGGCAAGAAGCTCGCTGCTGGCCCGATGATCCGGCAAATACGCAAGCAGCGCCAAACAATGAACCGCCACCGTAAATTCGCTTCGCATCGCACCGCGGCCTCCTTTTAAGCTATACTGTGATTTTATTTCATACAGTTAGCAAAGTCAAACCCGCTCCAGCTCCACCTTGCCTATGAGGCAATCTTGCCGATGGAACGGCGCGGGTTCATCATCTCATCTGATCCATCACTTTCTATCTTCTCCCTACGCGAACTCCGATTGAAGCAACGGTAAGTCCCAGCCAGAAACCGCTGACCGGCGACACCACAAGCATCCCGATATAATTGCCAGAGGTAGAGAAGAATAGCTTGCACACAGTAGTTGCCGCGATAATGAATACAACAATTGCCCAATACAGCCATTTGGCCTGCGCAGATACACCGGGCCTGGTCTCCTTAGCTTCGGGCGCCGGGCGTCTCAGCCATATCAGTGCCATGATGCCAACCACGGTCAATCCTGTTAATGACAAGCCATGCTGCAGCAGCTTGTAGACGGGGTAACCGAACAGCGTCTCATTTAAAAACGGCCACCGCACAACGAAGTACCCATGCAAGTGGGTAAAAGCATCCAAAAACACATGAGTCCCAAAGCCGACAACAACCGATACAAGGAAAACAAGCCAGTCGCTCCATCTCATCATTCGCCACGGATAACGTTCAATCAGCTCTCTTGCCTTTCCTGAAAGCCCAAAGAAGCAAGGGAGATGATCAACCAGCGGGAACTTGATAAAAGAATGAAACAAAAATGCAAATAACAAGCTTAACGGAATGCCTTGCATGAGCAGGCCAAGCCCGCTATGTCCGAATGTCTGATAAGGCTCCAGCGCGATAAAATATTCAAAGTCAGGCGACATGCTGCCGAGGATTAACCCAGTCAGGCTAAACCATCCCGGCTTCGCCAGCTTAAGAGGCGCAGCATAGAGCGGATGTGCGAATGTAAAAGGCATAGCAACGCCTCCCTTTATGCTTACTTAATTAATCCAAATCTCAGAATAATATTCTTTCATAAAATGGAACAGGGCTTCGAGCTGTTCCACGCCCTTCGTCTCCGCCTCTTTCGCTTCCTGCAGCAGTTTAATGGCACGATCGGCGACTTCCGGCTCTTTCGGCGTTCCGCCATGCGGGAAGGGAAACATCTCTCTTAATTGGCCAAGGGCGACCGCCGCTGTCTCATAATGCTTGGCTGCCTCGCCCACAGAAGCCCAAATTCGGGAATAAATAAATCGAACGTGATTGCGGGGTAGCCTCGGTCAATGGAATCCTGTACGAGCGCCATCACCCGCTCCAGCTTTTCCGGTGGAACAGGCATGAGAGGGTCGGCCAGATTGCTGATATATCCCAAATTACATAGATTTCTTCTTAAAATATAGCCTCCAGGAAACGAGGTTGGTCCGGCAATGTTAATTATTTCGGGATCGATGTTCATGCGGAAGGCATGTCCGGTAAATCCCATCACATCAGTCAGGGTCAAATGCTTCTTGTCCGTGTAGGATACAGCGCCGTGGATCGCCCAGGCCGCCGAAGTCATCGTCTTGTTCCAATCTCTCTCAACAATAAGTGCCACACCGCATTCCTCCGTCATATCGATTATGGGGGTGAAGCCAGGATCTTCTTGCGCGGCAAGCCAAGCGCGGCTCTTCTTTCCACATAAAGCCCGATCGATATCCGAATGCGCTCCCTTTGCAGCTTCGTGCGGGAGCGGGATAAAGAGTTATAGACGCCAGCCGTTGTCGTGCCGAACATGGCCGCAATCTCCGAAGGCGGCAGCTCACTGAAGAACCGGGCTTCGAATATTTCCCTTTCGCGCTTGCTCAGGCAGCGGATCAGCATATGAATGCCTTGCAGCGTCTCCTTGCGCATGAGACTGACATCGGGATTGGCGCTGTTCATCGCTGCCTCATGCGCCTGCCCCGCCAGATGGAAGAGAATGCTATCCATATCTCCCCAATCTACATGGGCCGCAGCGTCTGCTGCGCTACTGCGCTGTCCTTCCGCATGTCCCAGGAGGCTCTCGAAAGGCCGTTCATTGCCGTAAGGACCGCCTCTTCTCAGCTTCATATAAACCTGATTGCGGACAATGCGCTGCAACCAAGCCGCAAAGCGGTTATTGTCCGACAACGAGCTCAGATGCATGAATGCCCTCATCAGCGCTTCCTGTACAATATCTTCCGCCAGATGGGCATCCTTCGTCATTGCGCCGGCAATGCCGAGCGCCTTGGCCCGATGCATGCGAACCAGCTCGCCGAACGCTTCCTGATCCCCTTCCCGAGCGCGGGTAACCCATTCCCGCTCAAGCTCCGCCCGCTCCTCCTTCCCTTCCATCCATGAAGCCTTCACAGGCGCCAGAACATCCACTTCCATCCCCCCATACGACATAGATGCCATGAGTTGCCGAAATCTATCACGTCACATTCGAAATTTTTTTCAAAAATGATTTATAATGAAGATTGATTGTATTGTATCCCGACCAAGCTACATTTTCAAACATTTTCCATAAAGGAGATTACAATGGGTTTTCATATAAATCAAGCCCTTATCCTGCAGCTATGCGGTCCCGATTATTATGCGGACGGTGCCGTTATCGAACGGGACGGCCAAGTAGCGTTAAGGCGCCAGGAGAGCGACGAACGTTTCCTTGCTGTAGTTACCAGCAGCAAACGAAACTATGAAGTAAGCATATGGCAGGATGTCGATTCTTCCATTCAAGCGGAGTGCTCATGCCTCGCCTTCTATACCGATGACTACTACTGCAAGCATACGGCTGCAGCATTGATCCATCTCTCGGAATCAATGACAGCGTCCCGACAGCCTGCAAGACGCTTGAATGAACCTAGAGGCAAAGTGTATCTGAGCAGCGATTCCGACCATGACGTCGTGGAGCATTTGCTGGGACTATTCCAGGAGGAGCGCATCTCGCGGACAGTCGCGGCGGGCAAGCTTCGCGATGACCGTGATCAATTGACGGTCGAATTCGGCTGCCGCCTTATGCCCATCGGGAATGGAAAGCACCGGATCGGCATCGAACTGAAGATTGGCGCCGGACGCCTCTATGTCGTCCAGCGCATTCAGGAGCTGCTCGAGCGGATCCGCGACGGTCAATCCTACCCGTTCACCAAGCTGTTCGCGTATAATCCACAGGTCCACCGCTTCTCGTCCGAAGACCATGCCGTGCTGGATAAGCTGATCCGAATGATCGAGCAGGAGAAGCAAGATGAGAACGCGCTAGCTCATGCAGGGACAGCCCTGCGGCGAACGACTGATAGCGAGCGGCTGCTATATATCCCGCCTTTTGCCTGGAATGAGCTATTGTCCGCGCTTATGCGGGCTGCTCATGTCCGAATCAGCATGCCGTCCGATCGCAGCGGCGGGTATCAAGATTATCCGGGCTTAACGCTAGCCCCAGAGCAGGAGAAAGCTCCGCTTCGCTTTCATCTCGACCTTGCATCCGAAGCCGAAGGCTATGAGCTATCCGCTGAGGGCTTAGGCGAGCTGGTTGTGCTGGACGCTTACGGCATGCTGTTCGCGGAAGGAATCTTCTATCGCGTCCGCCATCAGCAGTTGGTTCAGCTCGCAAAGCTGAACGCGATTATATACTCCGATACACGTGAATCGGAGAAGATGAACCGAATTACGATCGAACATGGACAAATCGAGCCTTTCATGCAGCGAGTATTGCCCGGTCTAAGAAAGCTGGGCTACGTCCAAGTATCCGATTCGATTGCCAATCTGATTCTATATCAGCCTCTGCAGGCCCGCATGTATCTGGACCGGCTACGCGGCAAGCTTCTGGCGGGATTGGAGTTTCAATACGGCGATATCGTGCTGAATCCGCTGGAGCCCGACAAGCCAAGAGGCGCTGACCGCATTCTGATGCGGGAGCAAGAAAAGGAACGGGATATTCTGTCCTTCATGGAGGATGACCGCTTCGGCAAGACGGAAGGCGGATATTTGATCGAGGGCGACGATGCGGAGTTTCACTTTCTTCACGAAGTAGTGCCGCTGCTGGAGCAGCATCTGGCTGTATACGCCACATCTGCTGTAAGACTGCGGCTCGCCACCGATGTACCGCCGCCCAAGCTGCACATTACATGGGAGGAGCGCACCGACTGGCTCCACTTCCGCTTCCAGATGGACGGCATTAGCGAACAGGAGATTAAGGCGATTGTACGGGCCGTTGAAGAGAAGAAGCCCTATTACAAGCTGGCACGCGGAGCGCTCCTTCCCTTAAATACCGGACAATTCGATGCGCTCTTGCGGGTCATGAACGGAGTAGGCTTGCATCACCCGACGCTGTTCGGCGAAGGTACGGGCATTCCTATAGGCCGTGCTATGGCGCTGCTGGATACGCCGATCGAGCATGCCACCATCAAGCTGGGACGGTCGCTGCGCGAGCTGCTGGACGATATGCGCCATCCGGATCAGCTCGACTTCCCGATCCCCGAGAAGCTGGAGCCGCTTCTGCGCGATTACCAGCGATACGGCTATCAATGGATGAAGACGCTCGCGCATTACCGGTTCGGCGGCATATTAGCCGATGAGATGGGACTAGGGAAGACCGTTCAGAGCATTGCCTATCTGCTTTCTGTTGCGCCAGCCATTCGGGCATCCGGACAGCCAGCTTTAATCGCCGCGCCAGCATCGCTTATCTATAATTGGCGCAATGAGCTGGAGCGATTCGCACCGGAGCTTCATGTCATTGTTGCCGACGGCAGCAAGGAAGAACGCAGCGACGCGTTGGATGATATCTATACGGCCAAGAGCGCGACCAGTCATGGTGATCATACCGATGAATCAGCCGCTAAACCCGATATCATCATTACCTCCTATCCGCTGCTGCGCAGGGATGTCGAGCAATATGCCAAGCATCCCTTCCATACGGTCATCTTCGATGAAGCTCAGGCCTTCAAGAACGATACGACCCAGACTGCAAGCGCCGTTAGAGCCATTAAGGCAACCTACCGCTTCGCACTGACAGGGACGCCGATCGAGAACAGACTTGACGAGCTGTGGTCCATCTTCCGCGTCGTCTTCCCGGAGCTGTTCCCTTCCAAGAAGGCGTTCGGCGAGCTGACGAGAGACGTTGTGGCGAAGCGCAGCAAGCCCTTCCTCCTGCGCAGGCTGAAGGCGGATGTGCTGAAGGAGCTGCCGGAGAAGATCGAGACGCGAATTTCCACCGAACTGCTGCCAGAGCAGAAGAAGCTGTACACCGCTTATCTGGCGAAGCTGCGCCAGGACTCGCTGAAGCATCTCGACAGTGGAGATTACGGGCGTAATCGCATCCGTATATTGGCTGGCATTACGAGACTGCGCCAGCTCTGCTGCCACCCTGCGCTGTTCGTAGAAGGGTACAACGGCAGCTCGGCCAAGTTCGAGCAGTTAATGGAGCTGGTAGAGGAATGCCGCAATTCCGGCAAGCGGGCGCTTATCTTCTCCCAATTCACCGAGATGCTGGATATCATTAAGCGGGAGCTAGGTTATCGAGGCGTCAGCTTCTTCTATCTGGACGGAAGCACGCCTGCCAAGGAGCGTGTAGACCTGTGCAGCAGATTTAACGAAGGCGAGCGCGAGCTATTCCTGCTGTCGCTTAAAGCAGGCGGAACCGGACTCAATCTGACAGGCGCGGATACCGTCATTCTATATGATCTATGGTGGAATCCCGCCGTCGAGCAGCAAGCCGCTGACCGGGCTCACCGGATCGGGCAGAAGAACGTCGTCCAGATTATCCGCCTGGTGGCGGAAGGTACAGTGGAAGACAAGATGGTTGAGCTGCAGTTGCGCAAGAAAGGGCTCATTGACGATGTCCTTGAAGCCGGGAATGAATCTATCTCTTCCTTAACTGAACAGGATCTCCGCGAGATTCTGTCACTGTAAGAATAATACACTGGACACCAAGACAACAAAATGATGCTACTCATTCTTTGCTCCACTATGCAGGAGGTATAATCACGATGAAACCCTATCGGATGGGCGTCGATATAGGCACAACAAGCACCAAAGCGGTATTATTCGATAAAAAAGGGAAAGCGTTAAGCCGCCACGGCGCAGAGTACCCGCTTCAGACTCCTGCTCCGGGAGTCGCCGAGCAAGATCCTGAGCTCATCTTCCAAGCTGTGCTCCACTCGATACGGGAATGCCTGGAGCAAGCAGGAGCAACCGGCGATAAGGTAGGGTTCGTCGCATTCAGCTCTGCGATGCATAGCTTGATTGTCGTGGACGAAAGCGGCCATCCGCTGACGCCATCCATTACATGGGCGGATAATCGCAGTGCGGCCTATGCCGACATGATCAAGACCAAGCATAACGGACTTGAGATCTACAGGCGGACAGGCACGCCGATTCATCCCATGTCGCCGTTCGTCAAGCTCGTATGGCTGCGGAACGAGCGGCCGGAGCTATTCAAGCCAAACCATAAGTTTATCTCCATAAAGGAATATGTTTTCCATCGCCTCCTCGGTCAATATGTCATCGACCATTCGATTGCCTCCGCGACCGGCTTGTTGAATCTGGAGGCTTTGGACTGGGATGAAGAAGCGCTTCACCTCGCGGGGGTTACCCGCAAGCAGCTTTCTATTCCAGTGGCGACCACGCATGCCCTGTCTGGCTTAAAGCCTGAATATGCGGAAGCAACCGGGCTTCCCGCCGACATGACATTCATCATAGGCGCCAATGACGGCGTCCTCTCCAACCTAGGAGTAGCCGCTATCGATCCCGGTGTTGTCGCTGTTACCATCGGCACAAGCGGAGCGGTCCGGACCGTCACAGATAAGCCGGTCACCGATCCGGAGGGACGTGTCTTCTGTTATGCGCTTACCGAGAACCATTGGGTTATCGGCGGCCCTGTGAACAATGGAGGCATGATCTTACGTTGGATCCGGGATGAGCTGGCAAGCGCCGAAGTGGAGACAGCGAAGCGGCTAGGCATCGACGCGTATGAGCTGCTGACTGGCATTGCGGCTAAAGTCCCGCCTGGTTCGAGCGGGCTGCTCTTCCATCCCTATCTGGCAGGTGAGCGTGCGCCAATCTGGAATTCGAATGCGCGCGGCTCCTACTTCGGACTTGGCATGCACCATAAGAAGGAGCATATGATTCGTGCGGCTATGGAAGGCGTCATCATGAATTTATACACGGTATTATCGGCTCTGCAGGAGCTCATCGGTCCGCCCGCTCATGTGCTCGCAACAGGCGGCTTCGCCCGCTCGGAGCTATGGCGGCAGATGCTGGCGGATGTGTTCGACCAGGAGGTCACCGTTCCGGAAAGCTTCGAAAGCTCCTGCCTTGGCGCTGTTGTGCTTGGCATGTACGGACAAGGTGAAATCGCATCGCTTAGCGAAGTAAAAGGGATGGTCGGCGGCATTCATACGCATAAGCCTGATGCAGAGGCAGCAAAGGCGTACCGCAAGCTGCTTCCCCTATTCGCTCAGCTGCCGCGATTGCTGGAGGAACCCTATGCCGCGATAGCTTCCTTCCAGAAGGCGCATGAATAATATCATCCGTTTGCATGGTTCACCTAGCATCCCTAAACGATTGGAGCGATTCCCGTGAAGCTGGAGAGACTGATCTCCATGGTCTACATGCTGCTGAATAATGAAATTCTGTCCGCGTCCGAGTTGGCGGACAAGTACAATGTATCGCAGCGGACGATCTACCGCGATATCGAGACGATCTGCGCAGCAGGCATTCCTGTCGTGTCGTACCAAGGCGTCAACGGCGGCTACGGCATTATGGAGGAATACAAGATGGACCGCAGCCTGCTCGGCAGCTATGACGTTGACTCGCTTGTGACGGTGCTGCAGTCGATGTCGACCGTCTTTCAGGACGAGCGAGCCGCCGAGACGATTCGCAGGCTGAAGACGATCCAGAGCGGGCAGCAAAGCTCCACTCTGTCCCTGGATATCGGCGGACGGACCATCTACCGCAAATCGCTGCAATTGCTTCGCGACAGCATTGCCGAGCTGAGAGTTGTTCGCTTTCAATACATCAGCTTGAAGAACGAACGGCTGGAGCGGACGGTCGAGCCGGTGCAGCTGCTCTACCGCAACGATTCTTGGTATCTGTACGGCTATTGCCGAAGCCGGCTGGATTACCGCGAGTTCAAGCTGTCCCGCATGGAAGCGCTGAAGTCGATCGGCCAGCACTTCACAGATCGGCATCAGCCACAAGCCGATCGGAATGAGTGGAATAGCTACCATTCGCAGGAGAGCAGCGTTGTAACGGTCGTGATCCATTTCTCCGCCACATCTCTGGCAAGAGCGCTCGACCGTCTGCATCTGGCGGAGAAGGAGTATCATGAGGACGGTTCCTTGACCGTTCGTTTCCAATCGGATGAGCGCTCGCTGACGGGATGGCTGACTCATCTCGTTCTCGGCTTTGGCGAAGATGCCGAGGTCATGGAGCCTCCAGCGCTAAGGGAGCATATGACGAAGAGGCTGCAGCAAATGCTGGGCAAATACCAATAAAAATAGACTAGATGCAGGGCTGCCATTCACATTGGCCCAAGCATCTAGTCTTTTTTGTTCGATCGGCTTACGCGCACATCCGCATGGATGTTGTAGAATGCGAATGGCCGGATATGTGGCTCGCACGGAATGGGGTGTGGTAGCCCTGCACGGCATGTACCGTCCAATACGGCTCTCCATAAAGCAGGTAGACCAGATCAGCCACTCGCCCTTCTTCCAGCGCCTCGACCGAACGGCTTGCCGCTTCACTCTCTTCCGAATCCTGCCGCACAGCTGCTTCCTCCGCTTCAAGCTCTTCTCTGACGGCTTCTAGCGATTGCCTTGCGCGGTAGAGAGCCGCCTTCACAGCGCCTTCCGTTGTCTCCAGCCATTCGGCCGTTTCTGCAATAGAGTAACCGAGCGCTTCTCTTAATACGAAGACCGTCCGCTGGATCGGGGAGAGATGCCGGAAGAGAGCCAGCATCGCCTGTTCGGAATCATGCTTCTTCGGCATGGGGGGATCCTGCCGGTACGTATGAACCATCCCGTCCAAAAGCTCCTTGTACGCCGCTCTCCTGCGGCAATCGTCAATCCAGCTGTTCTTGGCCGTGCGAAGCAGGAAGGCCTCCGGGTTGTCATGTCCTTGCTCCCGCAGGCGCCTAATCGCCTTGTTCCAGGTCGTCTGCGACAAATCTGCCGCATCCCACTCCGAGCCGGTCAGCACCAGACAATAGCGGTATAAGGATGTCTGCAAGCTCTCCCAATCCGGCTTCTGCCGCTCTGTCCTATCCTTCGTCATCATCTTCCTCATTGCATAGCCTCCTCGCGCGAAGATAAGCCTCTCCCTTTATTAGATAAACGAATGGAGCATCCCAAAAGATACGCGTTTTCTTCTTTTATTTTATTTAATGTACAGCGTATCTTTCAAGCACTCTGAATCGTTTACCAATCGCTTTAACACATTTACCATTTGAACGGAGGAACCCATCATGAACATCCCTATTCCATATGTCGTCGAGCAAACCAACCGCGGAGAGCGCTCCTACGACATCTATTCCCGCCTGCTCAAGGACCGGATCGTATTCATCGGCTCGGAAATTAACGATGCCGTTGCCAACAGCATCATTGCCCAGCTCCTGTTCCTGACCGCTGATGATCCCGAGAAGGACATTCACATGTACATTAACAGCCCGGGAGGCTCCGTGACGGCAGGTCTCGCCATCTATGACACGATGCAGTATATTCAGCCACAAATTCAAACGATCTGCACAGGCTTCGCCGCTTCCTTCGGAGCGATACTGCTCTTAGCCGGAGAGAAGGGCAAGCGGTGTGCGCTTCCGAACAGCGAGATTATGATTCATCAGCCGCATGGCGGCGCACAAGGCCAGGCTGCCGATATTGCAATCAGCGCCAAGCGGATATTGGCTAATCGGGAGAAGCTGAACCGGATTACCTCCGAGCGCACCGGGCAGCCGCTGGAGCGGGTGGAGAAAGATATGGACCGCGACTATTTCATGACGGCGGAGGAAGCGCTGGCTTACGGGATCATCGATAAAGTAATCGCAAAAAGCTAAGCGGACGACCCTTTTCGTCGAAGGTTGTGACATTCACCCTTAGTCAAGAGTACAAGCAAGTGCTGCAACGCGCACATAGCATGTAGTACTTTAGAAGAAGAAGGTGTATAAATGTCAAACAACAGATTATTGTTCACAACCCCGCGAAGAGGAGTTTTCCTGCGTCCTGGCCAATCCAGATTATTGACTCGCCGTCGTCGCGGCCACGACCATGATCATCACGACCATGATGATCACCACCATCATCACCATCATCATGACCGCGACCGCGATAGAGATCGTGACAGAGACCGCGACAGAGATCGTGATAGAGATCGTGACCGTGACCGTGACAGAGACCGTGACAGAGATCGCGACCGTGATCGTGACAGAGATCGTGATAGAGATCGTGATCGTGACCGTGATCGTGATCGTGACCGTGACCGCCGCCGTCGCCGTGAAGGTATCGATGTCCGCAATTTCGAGACAATTCGCGTCAATGCAGACAACCGCTTTGAGTCCGTATCCTGCGTCATCATTACGATCTTCTCCAGCTCGGAGCGCGGCCGTGCCGTAGGCCGTCTGGCTAGAATCAAGCTTGCTCCAGGCGAATCGTTCTCAGAGACTTTCCGTGTGCCTGGCGAAGTGCTTCATATTAGAGCGCATGCCCTCTGCAAACGGAACCGCAGACTAAGAGGCTTCGATGTTATCGACGTGTCCGTGTTCGGGCACCGCTAAGTTGTAGCTGAATGCAGTGGCTATCTCCCATGCCGTTACGGCGGCATGGAGGTAGCCGCTCATTGTGTTGGCACAAAAAAGACACCAGCCATGAAACTCCGTCTCATCACTGATGCCTCTTCCGCAATCAATCTATTGGTTCAAGGACTTACACCATTACCTTGCAAATATCGTTCGTGAACTCAACTGGATCTTGAATGGTCAAGCCCTCGATCAGCAGCGCTTGATTGTACAGCAACTGAGTATAGAGATTAAATTTCTCTGTATCGTTGCCGTAGGCTCTCTTCAAAGATTGGAACACTTCGTGGTTTACGTTGATCTCCAGCACTTTGTCGGCCTGCATGTTGCCGCTGTCCGGCATCGCCTTCAAGATTTTCTCCATCTCGATGGACAGCTCGCCTTCGGAGGACAAGCATACGGGATGGCTCTTCAGACGCTTCGACGCCTTGACGGATACAACCTTGCCGCCAAGCTGCGCCAGCATGCCTTCGAACAGCTCTTTGTTATCGTTTTGCTCCGCTTCGGATTTGTCGTCCTCTGATTCGGATTCGATGCCGAGATCGCCGCTGGAGACCGACTTGAATTCCTTCTCCTTGTAGTTCGCAATGATCTTGATTGCAAATTCGTCGATATCATCCGTGAAGTACAGAATCTCGTACCCTTTGTCCAATACCAGCTCGATTTGCGGCAGTTTCTCGATCCGGTCGATGGAATCCCCTGCTGCATAATAAATATACTTCTGATCTTCCGGCATACGGGAGATGTACTCGTCCAGGCTGACCAGCTTCTTCTCCTTCGAGGAGGTGAAGAGCAGCAAGTCTTGCAGATCGCCTTTGTTCATGCCGTAATCATTGTACACGCCGAACTTCAACTGGCGGCCGAACGCCTGGTAGAACTTCTCATAGTTGTCGCGCTCGTCCTTCAGCATGGATTGAAGCATGCTTTTGATTTTGTTTTTGATGTTCTTCGCAATCAGCTTGAGCTGGCGGTCATGCTGCAGCAGCTCTCTGGAGATATTCAGGGAGAGATCCTCGGAATCGACCATCCCTTTCACAAAGCTGAAGTAATCCGGCAGCAGATCCGCACACTTGTCCATGATGAGCACGCCATTGGAATACAGCTCCAGACCCTTCGCATATTCCTTCGTGTAATAATCAAAAGGCGTATTCTCCGGAATGTAGAGAATCGCGTTGTAGACAACGGCTCCGTCCGCGCTAATATGGATATGCTTTAGCGGCTTGTCGAAGCCGTAACGCTTCTCGTTGTAGAAAGCGGAGTAGTCTTCCTCTGTCAGCTCGTTTTTGTTGCGGCGCCAGATCGGCACCATGCTGTTCAGCGTCTGCTCTTCGAAGACTTCCTCCAGCTCATCCTCGCTGCCTTCCTTCGGACGCTGGTTCTTCATATCCATCTTGATCGGATAGCGGATGAAGTCAGAATATTTCTTGATGATGGCGCGCAGGCGGTATGCCTCCAAGTACTCATCGTATTGCTCGTCTTCCGTATTCTCCTTAATTTTCAGCACGATCTCGGTACCGACGCTGTCCTTCTCCGCAGGCACGACCGTATAGCCGTCTGCTCCCTTCGACGTCCAGCGGTACGCTTCTTCGCTGCCAAGCGCCTTGGACGTCACGATCACTTCGTCAGCCACCATGAATGCGGAATAGAACCCGACACCGAACTGGCCAATAATGTTATGGCCTTCCTTCGCTTCGTTCTCCTGCTTGAACGCCAAAGATCCGCTCTTCGCGATGACGCCAAGATTGTTTTCCAGCTCAGCCTGTGTCATTCCGATTCCCGTATCGGTTAGCGTCAGTGTACGCTTCGATGAATCGACTGCCACCTTTATGTAGTAATCTTCCTTGTTGAATACGAGACTGTCATCGGATAACGCCTTGTAGTATATTTTGTCGATCGCATCGCTGGCATTAGAGATGAGCTCCCGCAAGAAGATCTCCTTCTGCGTATAGATTGAATTAATCATCATTTCCAGCAGTCGCTTGGATTCCGCTTTGAATTGCTTTTTGGCCATGGATAACTTGCTCCTTTCAATCTGAATGTTAGCACTCCTGATGTCAGAGTGCTAATTCTACCTTTTTATATACCATAACCGGAAAAAAGATGTCAACTTCTCATACGTTATTCCTGTTACTTCCCGCAAGCTTTGACAGCCTGTACGTTTCATATGATACGATAGAGGAGCCGACAATTTGCAACTCGGTTCGACAATCCATCAGGCGGCGATCCTACCAAAGACATGGAGTCTGATTATGATAGAATCTCGTATTACCGTTTATATTACACTCGTCGCCATATCCGGGGTGCTCAGCATCTTTCTATGCCTGTATTCGGTGTATAAAAGAAAGGACATTCCTGGCTCCCGCTATCTGATTCTGCTGACTGCTTTGCAAGCGGTTTATATTTTCGCCTTTGCCTTCGAGCTCGCCAGCGACACACTTGAGGAAATCAAGCGATGGATCGTAGTCGAATACATCGGCATCGGCTTCGCCCCCGTTCTTGGGCTGCTGCTCGTATTCCGTTATATCGGCGCGGCGCTGCCCCGTCTTCTGACCTATTCCTTGTTCGTCATACCGGCAGTCACGCTATTCATGATTTCAACCAATGACCGTCACCATCTCTTCTACAAGCTCATCTACCTTCGCGAAAATACGCCAACTCCGATGGCCGATGTTGTAATTGGCGAGTGGTATATTGTTCAAGGCGCCTACACCTTCGGCTGCTTGCTTGCAGGCGGACTTCTCCTGATCCGGCAGTGGAGGAAAACAAACCGCGCGTACCGCTTGCAGCTCTTCACGCTGATCAGCGGGCAATTCGTGCCGATGGTATCTTCTTTCTTGTATTTGATGGGCGTAACGCCTGACGGAATGGACCCTGTGCCTTTCGTGCTCTGCATCACCTCCGCCATGTATATCTGGGCGATGATGTCCACCCATATGCTCCGTATCTCCCCCATTGCGAAGGAAAGCTTGTTCGAAAGCATGGCGGAAGGTGTCCTTGTGCTTGATTTGTCAGAAAAGCTAATCGACTACAACAGTGCGGCACAGCGGATGCTGCCTCAATTGAAAGCCTCGATGATCGGGGATACGCTAGATGAGCTATGGGAGAAAATGTGCGGAAGCAAATTCCCGGTTGCGCGGGAAGCCGGCGGAATTCAGGGACATCTGAAATGGCAGCTCCAGCATGCCAGCTCAGATTACGAGGTTCGCTCATCCGTGATCAAAGGGAAACGGGGCGATAGCGTCGGCAGCCTGCTGATGCTGATCGACGCCACGGAACGATACCGGCTGCAGGAGCAGCTCAAGCAACAGGCTTATTATGACGGTCTGACAGGCATCTATAATCGTGCCCAGTTCATTCGGAGAGCGAGAACTATGCTGGAAGCAGCTCATTCTCAAAGACAGCCAGCCTCGCTTATTTTGTTCGATATCGACTATTTCAAGCAATTCAACGATACCTACGGACATGATACCGGCGATGCCGTACTGATCCATGCCGTTACAGCATGCCGCAGCCTGCTGCCCGGCGGCGTATTATTCGGCCGGTACGGCGGGGAGGAATTTGTACTAGCCTTACCGGATCACACAGGTGAAGATGCGTTGAAGCTGGCGAATCAGTTGCGCGATGCATTGCCCGCTGCGCCGCTTGCCTCATCACATGGTCCGCTTACAGTTACAGCCAGCTTCGGCGTGACGACGGCAGAACACGGACTTTACGCCCTGGAAGCGATGCTTCGCGAAGCGGATGAAGCGTTGTACGAGGCCAAGCGGAGCGGCAGAAATACGGTTCGTGCCGCCAACCGATCTTTCATCGCGGAATCCCATCCCATCCCTTCATAAGGTCAGCGCGGCCTCCTTTAATGAACGTATTTCTTTATAAAGCCGATTACCGCGCGGTCATAGGTTTCAGGATCGATATGTCGGGCCAACCCGTGACCTGCGCCCGGAATAATAAGCAGCTCCTTCTGCTCCGGGCCTTGCTCGTACAGCTCATTCACCATAGCCGTCGGTACGAACAGGTCCGTATCGCCGTGGATGAACAGAATCGGCGTCTTCGACTTTTTCACCTGCTCCAGCGCAGACGCTTCGCTGAAGCTGTAGCCCGCCCGCCATTTGGTCACCAGACTCGTCGTCTGAAGCAGCGGGAAGGACGGGAGCTTGTACATTCTTTTCAGCTGGTAGGCAAGCTGCTTCTTCGCAGATGTATACCCGCAATCCTCAATAATCGCTTTGACCTGGCGAGGCAAAGACTCTCCGCTTGTCATCATGACCGTCGCCCCTCCCATCGACACGCCATGCAGAATGAGCTGCGATTGCCCGCCGTTCTTCTCGATAACCTTCCTGATCCAGCCCACATAATCCCTGCGCTCCGGCCAGCCAAAGCCGATATACCGGCCACCGCTGCGCCCATGCCCTCTGGCATCCGGCAGCAATACATTATAGCCCAGCTTCTCGCTGTACATCTGCGCAAAATTGGTCATCAAAGCCGCATGACCCGAATAGCCGTGAGCGATAATGACCGTGATATCGGATGGCTGGCTAGCCTCCAAATAGTAGGCATGCAGGCGCAGGCCATCCTCCGACTCCATGCTCCATTCTTCGAACGGTTGAGCTTCCCACCATTGGTCGTTGCGTTCGTACGGATTTTCAGCGCTTGCCCCGACTTCGAGATCAGGATTGCCGTTCAAGAAGCTTTTGTCTGCACGCGCGATAGCTACGTTATAGAAATAAAAGCTGGCCCCAATAATGCCAGCAGCCAATACAAGTACGATAATTGTGATGAACATCTGCAACACCTTTCTGGTCAAGGTAATCTATATGCTTGCCAACATAATCATAAAGAAAAAACAGACCGCATAGCAAGCTGAGTAAGCATGCCATGCGGTCCGACGAAAGTACCTATCGTGTGCTGCGTTAATGTGCGTATCTGGAAATGACTTGATCCAGCAGCGATGCGACATGCTGCGGACCGCGCTGGGCATCGGCATTCGTAACGGTTACCCGTACGAAGCTTTCATCCATGTCCATTGCTTCGGCGAACATGCCGAACAAGCTTGTCGCTCTCCGGTCGATCTGAAGCAGCAGTTCCAGCTCCGACGGTTGATTGCGCAGGAATACGACTTCGAGCTCATCCAACCTGCCCCGATAGGCGCCGGAATATGGCACCCATTCGAACTCTTGGACGAACGGCGAATGCTGGCCGCCAAGCCGAGGGGCATACAGAGTCTCCGCTTCGCGCATACGGAATCCGAGCAGCTCGATTGCCTGCATGACCGCACGCATAGCAGGAGTAGGCACGACCTCAATCCGGTCATTATCCGTCGGATCCACTGCCGAGCGGATATCCGCTGTAGTCTTGATCCAGACCGACGATCTGCCCATCGTAAGCGGCGTATTCGAGGCCAGATAGAACGAGAATGGTAGCTCTAGCGCCGCATTCGGCTGCACATCAATCGGAGGCGATACACGAACCGTTCCGAGCTGAACGTTTTGCGGAATCTTGCTGTCGTTTATTTCCTTTAAATACGTGGTCATTATGGTCAAGTCGATGCCTTCGATCCGTTGCCCGACCGCGCCTCCCTGAATCCGGACAACTCCCCGGACTTCTTCTCCAGGATAATAAGCCGTCTTCTCCAGAAGCGTATCCAGCTTCGCAGAACCGATTCCCACACTTGCCATCATTCGATTAAACAACGACATTCCGCACACCCCATTATTCATCATTATGATATCGATGTCAGAGTTTCCCCCAACTTCTCTATCATAGCAAATTTTATGAAGAATGGAATGCTTTGAGACTAGTTGATTTGGGTCCGCTACAGCAAGCCCGCTTCCATCTCTTCAAGCCTCTCGCAAATCTCCTCATGCCATACCATATCGCCTTGCTCGTACGCTACGAATGCCAGTGATTTCAACGAATCGAGCTTCCGTACCAGCTCCAGATTGACCGTCAGACAATGGGCTAATTCCTGTTTCTCCACAGCCGAAAGCCGATCATAATTGCCCCCTGTCGACTTCGCCTTCAGGGTTAGTTCCGCAAGTCTGCGGTGTGCAGAATGAATGCCAATCATGTTTCCCACCCTACTTTCGTACCGGATTACCTGCCAATACTATCAGGATAGCCCGTCTTACGATGTTCATTCATGAATATGCATATATTCTGGAACATTTTTATAGAATCTAGCATCGCCTGACGCTAGCCTGAATCGCCCAAACCGGAAACCGCCCTCTTCTCCACCATATTGAACGTATCGTTCGCGCAAGAAGGACAGCCCTCGTTCTTCAACTGCTCAATCGTCGCAATCTCCCCTTTGATGCCTACGAAGACATGCTGCGAGCATTGCTTGCATCGATAGGTGCGCAGCGTCTGCTTGACTTCTCCCGTATACAGGGCATCGGTGAAAGCCCCGCTATGCTCCGGCTCTGTCTGGTCCGTCGTGCGTAGAATGAACATTTGGCTGCGGTTCGCAATCATCTCAGCAGCTTCATATTCGTTGAAGTGAGGGAAGTTTGCGCATACCGTTAACCCCATCCGGACAAATTCCCGCTGCATGGCAAGCATGAAAGCCGGCGATTTATGCGCGAAGGATAGGAAGATTGGCAGCCCCTTCAATCGCTTCATCGCCTGAATGCCACGCGATACGAACAGGCTCATCCCTTGCAGCGTGTACGGCGGATCCGTAAAGAATCCGTCGTATTGACCGCATAGCGTAAGCGGAAGCGGCTCCCTGAAGTCGATGCGATGACACCGAATGGGCAAGTCATACTCCTTCGCCACAGCTTCAATGTAACCGATAAATCGCTCATCGATGTCCATCACATCTATTCTCGTCGCCGTATGCCCACCGTTCGGGAACAGCTTCTTAAGCAGCAAACCGATCGACACGCTCACCAGATCGTCATCCCCCACACATAGTATCCGCTTGCCGATCAGCGCATGCTGCTGGAGACAAAGAATGGCCCGGCGCAGACTGGTCTCCGGCGTACACTTGGATTGATCAATGCGCACGTCAACGGACGGTCGCAGCGGGAACAGGGTATTCAGCTTTTTCAGAATAACATTCAGATCCTCAACCCATTCGTTTGTATGAAGCAAAGCTTGATGGAATGAGCGGTAGAGACCGCGGTATCCCCATTCTTCCTCGATCCAGGCAGCACCCTCTGGCGTACATCGAACGCCCCGCTCTTGAACGAGCGCTCCCGCTTTGATTAGCTCCCGCTTCACGGCAGCTGCGACCGGTACGGGAAGCAACGTCTTTCTAGCCAGTTCCTTTGTTGATATGCCTGGCTGCAAATAGGATTCTAGCAGCAGTTGTTCAATGACCTGCGTCCCTTCTTGCAAAGTCATCTGCTCGCTCACTTGTTCCACGTAATTGTTCATTCGTTTCATCCTCCTGACTCGTATAAAAAATTGTTTTTCTCCGCTTTGGTCTTATCCGCACAATTAACACTGACATGTCATCACTCCTCATTTTTTGGTGAAACGCAAAAAGGGCAGAGATGAACATACGTCATCTCTGCCCTATATTGCAGATGCCTGAAAAATCTTCCAAAAACGCAAAAATCCGCACTGAACTCAGTACGGATGAAGGCGCAATGGTATAGGCGTCCCCTAAGGTTAGATTAATCCGTAGTTCTTAACTAATTCCGAAGCATCCGATTAGCCAACAAAAAACAAACCACCCTCAAATGAGCACATGGTCCATCCAGCTTTGCCGAATACCTCTAATATGGAATTTGATTAGTTAAGAACGGCCCCAGACATTAAATTCTCTCCTTAATGGGAATTACCTACATGTTATCTTATTAGGGTTGGCGGAGTCAAATTCGAAATTAAGGCATTATGACTTCGCGTGGTCTTTTGCTGTATGAGATGTAGGCCAGCCCCAGCACCTGGGCAACAAATACGTAAATCGAAGCATCTATCCGATTAAGCACAAATGGTAGCGCTGGTGAAAAAATAATAAGTGCAATGACAGACCATCGTATCCCTCCTTGCTTGCCTAACTCTCGCTTCACAATAAAGGACACTATACTTACAGCAATCGTCGCACCAATAAAAATCGTAACGCCTAATAACACCAGATTCAACTTAAGCCATAAAGTAGAACCCATTTGTACAAGGCTGATGACCGCAAAAACAAACAATATCATGATTGCCAGCACTATGATAGGCCAGATCGGGGCATACAACCTTTGAATATAATGCAGCCATTCACTACTGTCCTTATTCTCATTTAATTTTTCCAATTGCCTCGTCAGCTTGTCTACCTCAGTCATGACTAAAGCATGCAAGGAATACAACAATGAACGGTCAAAATGCTTATAGTAATCCCGAATAATCGTACGCTGCGTTTTAGTCAAATATGGACCGCATTCTCCAAGAAGGACATACATATGCTGTTTACTGTCCTCGCTATTTAGATGAAGCACACTTGCAATGCTTAGCTCAAGCTTCGTAAATAAGGTTTGCTTCAGCTGAGCTATCGTCAACTTATCCTGCTGCTCACGATCGATCATGCCTTTGAACTGCTTATACATCCACACTAATATCGTGCCAATGATGGATATGAGAACTGCTTCTGTTGTATTAGCTTTGAAAAATGCAGCCACTTCTGCCCACATACTATGCTCCGCTCCTAGCCCTATGAATTTTCTAGTTCTTAGGACTTATTCGCCAGAAACAAGAGCAGTCCTTCCATTATGTAAATATTATCCTCCCAAGTCCGTCACGAGTACTACTTAACGCAAAAAACCTCCCTGTAGAGAGAGGTTAAACTTGCCCCTGATTACGTCACCGAAATAACTAATACGTCTCATACACCAGCGTACTGTCTAATTCCAACGCCGCCGAAAAGAGCGCGTATATGTAAAGCTGTCCAGCCGGCGTCTCCCCCGCATCATAACCCAACCGGAAGGCTCCTTCGTTATCGAACTCAAGCGCCGACAACACCAGCTCGTTCACATCCTCGTCCGGATGCGTCCGGGCGATTAGCTCATCTGCGCTAGCTCAGATAGAGTTGAAGCATCGACAGAGACGGCAAGCTCGCTATCCTGACGGTTGTAATGATGGTCAGCTTATCCATCTCGGTCAAATCAGTCTCCGAAAGTGAGCGCATCAAATGAAATTGTGATACATACTGGATACGATCCATCGTTCTCCTCCCCTGCTAATAGTGATCATCGCTTATTTTTGCAGACAATGCAAAAGGGACAGACAGAGGTAAGCGGTCCTTCCACTACTGCCATGTTCCTCTTCACAATGAAAAAGAGGCTGTCCCATAAGCAGGTTTGCTTGCTTGATAAGATGACTCGAATGATCACACTCTCGCTCCGATCAGGATAACATTGACTTGTACGGGACGGTCGAGACGGATTCGCGGATTAGGTCGATCTGATCAACTTATTAAGGTCAGACGAGGCGGCTAAGAGCATTTAAGTCGGCACTACCGACTTATTCGAGTTAGATGAAGCTGCTACAGGCATTTAAGTCGATTATATCGACTTAATCCCACCCATGAGCGTGCAATGCCCCACAGTACGTACGCACAATAACAATAACGAAATTTCCGACTCAAAAAGAGAGCTGCCCCTATGTCACTTCAGACATTCGGGACAGCTCCTTCTCGACAATCCGATTCTCGCTATGCGATTCTTTATTCGATGGGCGGCATTTATACCGAATGGACAGATGGCCAATCCAGCTCGATGCCCTCCGCTACCAGCAGCTTTTGGAATTGCTCAAGCTGCTCCGCATTGTTGCGAACATCACGCGGTCTCAGCCCATTCTCTACGCAGTAAGCAGCCAAATAACCTGCTGCTTCCCCTATATTCCACTCCACTGGATGCAGCCGGTAGCAACCGTTGGTAATATGGGTCGTTCCGATATTTTTGCAGGCTGCCAGCAAATTGTCCATCCGCACAGGGATCAAGGCGCCTAACGGGATATAGAACGGCAAGGAAGCTACATCTATATAAGTGCGAAGCGATGTGCTTGGATGCAAGTCAATCCGGTAAGACCCAATCCCTACACTGTCGGGATAACGTTCCGCCTTCCCGTCCTTGCGGCAATCCGGGCTCAAATGCTGCTCAAGCACCGTACATTCCGCTTTGATCCGGCGCGATTCACGAATATACGGCATTTTCGCCAAACCATCTATCGTACCGGTTGCATCGCCGCGAAGACGAAGCCCAGGATAACCAGCGCCTCCATCCGGACGCGGAGCCTCTGTCTGCATCCAGTATAGCAGCGAGAAGCTCAGCTCCCTCGCATTGTGCAGATGCTTCGCTCTCTCCTCGGCGCTTACATCAATGACCGGCCCCAGCCAGTAATCATTTTGCGGCCAATTCACAACTGTCAGATCGCTTTCAAAGGTGCCCGGCACGAACAGCTGACGATCGATCAAGCGTCTATATTGCCATAAGGAGAAGTGCTTGCCATCCGGGAATAAGCTGTAGGTTGTCGGCTTAAGATTATAAGGCACCACTCCCGCCCAGCTCAGCTGCTTATCCGGCCAGAAGTCCGCGCGATAGCTTCGCCAGAAGTCATACTGGTCCGGCCTTCTTATCGTAAAGTCCTCGCCCTCGATATGGTCCATGGCGAAGCACCATGTGATAGCTTGCATATCCATAGGATCAGCCTTGCCCGGCAGCGCATGGGGCTCGCCCGTATCTTCCACCGACTCTGCCCCTGTTACGTATTCTACGCTCGCCAGAGGCAATACATCTCCTTCATCGGTTGCATCCAGGAAGTAGGCCCCCGTCAGTATCACTTTCTCATCTGTCAGCACATGCTTCAATTGCGTCGAAACGATTCGGTCGCCATTCGTCTCTGCCTGTTCCACCTTGTAATATTCCAGAACCGTCAGGCGGCCGCTATGCACATAAGGAGCAAGCATATCGCGCAGCACAGCAAGAGCTGCTCTCGGCTCATGCGATAGTTTGCTGACAGATGCATTCCCGGGGTTAAAGGCTCGTCGCATACGCGCTTCCGGCGTGACAGGAAAGTTATTCATGTAGTATTGCCTTACTCGATTTCGAAATTGACGATAGCTTGCCGTACAGCCAAATTGCTCAATCCATGCATGCTCGTCCGGGGGAACGGCTTGACTCGTCAACTGACCGCCAATCCAATCGCTTTCCTCCGTCATAATGACACGCTTGCCCGCTTTGGCTGCTGCTAATGCTGCTGCGACTCCGCCGGTACTGCCTCCGATAATGACGATATCTGCATTCAAGTGTTGTACCATTGTAATAGCCACTCCTCTTCCGCTAATGTCTATCCCCATCAAATTAAGGCAGCTGTACCCATTGATGAGGCTTCTCCATAGCCTTAATGCCATATTCAATAATCGTAATGACAGACAGTGTTTCAGACGAAGCTACTGCAGGAATCGATGTTCGGAAAAAGGACACCATGCTCTCAATAAACAGCTCAAAAAATGGAGATTCAACCTTCTTCACGACGGTGGGGCCTTCTTTATATTTGACGGCCATCATAAATGGGCACTCCCAGCCCAATTGATGCAATGTCGCTTGTCTTCCGTTGCCGTAATCAATCAGCAGTGCCGGCGACTCAGCTGTACCCGTAAACATCACTCTCTTCGCTCCAGCTCCCATACATGCCACGATAGGCTCGATTTGATGAATGGCGTAATTAGAGAAGAGGCCCGGCCCCCAACTGCTGATCGTTTCCGCCTCTGATTGCGGATCAGCCATAGCCGTATATTCAGCCGCATAACGAAGCGCAGACGTAGAGTACATCGGCGTTCCATATTGCTCAGCAAGCTGGAACATTCTCTCTGCCGCCGCCCTGTCTGGAGCGAAGGTCTTATCGATGTAGGTTGGCTTGCCGGATCTCAGCGGAAGATCGGACAGCTCCTCATGATATTCTGGATGGTCTGGCGACAGCACGATCAAATAATCGCTGCGCTCCACAACGTCTTCAATCGTGTCCAGCAGTTCCACTCCATGGCTGCGGCACCACTCCGCATTGCTGATACCGTTAGGGCTGTCTATTTTCCCGTAAGCATAAGCAACCTTCATCGTTCCGCCGGACGCCTCTTCCATCCAATTCGGATATTTGTTCGCATGGAATTCATCCAAGTAATAATCGATAAAGCCTATCTTTTTCATATCGCGTTCTCCTCTCGCTAGAAAGAGATTTCCCGGCCATTGTCTGATGAATCATAAATCGCTTGAATCATTTTGGAAGACAGAATGACCGTATCAATATGGGATGGCAGCTTCTCGCCCGTTCGAATGCACGCGATGAAGCTGTCGATTTCATTCTGAAAATGATTGCCTTCCTTGAATTGAGGGATGGTCTCCAGCAAAGCGCCGTTCTGAGCGCTATAAAGCTTAAAGTCAGCGCCATACTGCAAGCGAATACCCGCCTTATCGCCCAAAAAATCGATATACGTCTCGCTAACTCCAATATTTTGCGCCCAAGCGCCGTTCAGGGAAATCGTTGGCCCGGAAGTACGAATCATCCCGGTAACAAAATCGTCAACATCATACGTGCCGTCATATTTCGGCGGACCGGCCCACATATTGAGGTAGGCATAATTTTTCATATCCTTGCCTAGCTTGGAGAACGCTTGGCCGGATACGGTACGCGGCTCCGGATCGCCGGCGCAATACATCACAATATCCAAGTAGTGCACGCCCCAGTCGATCAGTACGCCGCCGCCCGACACCGCTTTCGTGGTGAAGTCGCCGCCCAGGCCCGGAATGCTGCGCTGCGCGCGAAAGCTGACATAGACATGATACAGCTCGCCCAGCTCGCCGCCCTGGATCATATCTTTAATTCGATTCACGCTTGTATTGAAACGGTTGACGACGCCGATATTTAAGGTGACTCCCGTTTCATGCTGAACCTTTTGCATCTCCAGCGCTTCCGCATAGGTTCTTGCCGCAGGCTTTTCGCACAGTACATGCTTGCCTGCTTTCATACAGTCTATGGCAATTGATGCATGGACATTATTCGGCGTGCAGATCGATACGGCATCGACTTCAGGATCATTTAATAGTTCACGATAATCTGTAATGGCCTTTCCGCACTCATAGTCCTTCACCGCTTTTTCTGCCCGTTCCCTGTTAATATCGCAAAAATATATGATCTCCGCATCTTCATTTTTCATATAAGATGGAATATGAGCGTGATTGGCAATGGTACCGCAACCGATAATCGCAACTTTTATTTTGGACATTCGTATGCCTCCCTTAATTCGCTTCTAATTTTGAAAATTCGCCCGGTGTAACGCCCCAATACTTTCGGAACACTTTGGTAAAATAGCTTAAATCCCGGTAGCCTACTGCGCTTGCCGTATCGTATACCTTCGCTCCCTTTAGCAGGATCGATTTGGCGCGCTCCATCTTATGCTCCAATACGTAGGCCGAAAAAGATTTGCCCGTCTCTTGCTTGAACAGCCGGCTCAAATACGAAGAATTGATAAAGAGCCGCTCCGCCACATGGTATAGCGTCAAATCCTCTTGAATACCGTCTTCGATAATCTGAAGCGCCGCCTCCACCATGCGATGTCCCGCGCTTCCTCTCTTTGCATGCTGATAGGCAATGAAATTGCGGATGATCCGCTGCAAGCATTCGTAGACCTGTTCCTTGGTAGCAAAGGACTGCAAATGAAGCAAGTAAGAAAAATCGCTTCCCGCGACCTCCTTCACCGAGCAGCCGCGCTGCTGAATCAGCCGTACGATCAAGCTGCCGAAGTAAAGGATAATCTCGTTGACCTTATCCATTGTATCCGCTGTAAGCATTGACGAATTCCATTGTTTATCAAATGCTTCCAGTGCCTTGGCCAGATTCCCTGTTTCAATTCCAATCTCAAGCTCTCGCTCGCTATTCGATTGGCCGAGGTCCAGCATATCCCGTTCAAATCGGGCCTGATACGAAATCGCGATATGCTTCCCATAAACAATGCGCCGCTGCAGAGCTTGACGCGCTTGCTCATAGAGCTTGTTCATGTCGATTACTTGATCGGTATATTCACTAATTCCCGCGCTCGCGGTTAGCTTGAGACTTTCCTTCACAATATTAAGCAGCTTGCCTATCGTGGCATTCACATAAAGAATAAAGGGTTCCGGATCTTCAATGGAACAGGTATGGAAGAGAATGACTGTCGACCCGTTCGAATCCAGAAACATCCATTCCGGCTCCAGATCTTGGCTTGCGATATACTTTAACGAAACTTGCAGCAGCGAAGTGTCGTCTGCTCGAAATCTGGTTTCAGCCGCTTGCAAGGGGTCCATATCTACAATAGCTACGCAATATAGTCTTGGTGTCTCCAAGTCCATCATCATATCCGAGCTATGCTTCTCAATCTCCCATTGCGAATATTTGCCTTGCAGCCAGTTCATCAGGAACAGCTCGCGAAGATGCGGAAGATGCTGTGTCCACTTCTGTGTTAATAGAGTCTGGTTATGCAGCGCATCGAGCTGCTCGCGCAATTCGGCGGCGCTCTCCAGAACAGCACTCAAAATCTCACTGTCTCCAGCAGGCTTCAATAAATATTTGCTGATCCCCGACTCCATGGCAATCTGGGCAAATTCAAAGTTGTCATGGCCGCTTAAGACGATCATTTTCATATAGGGATCTTTGAGCCGCACAAGCTTGGCAAGCTCAAGCCCGCTCATGCCAGGCATTTGCACGTCCAGCAGCATAATATCAGGCTTCTTGCGGTCGAACAGCTTAAGCGCTTCTTCGCCGCTCTCCGCCAGCCCGATGACCTCAATCCCATGATCCTCCCAAGGAATCTCTAGCGCCAAATTGTTGCGCAGCCTTGGTTCATCCTCGACGATCATTAAATACATGAGCAGCCCTCCTAAGCGTATGGCATGCGACATGGATGTCCGCATTTCCTTCATCATACCAGAAGAATCCTTGCCAACCATCACTCAATCGATGGCAAAGATTCTCCCTTGGCTGCTACTAGAGGTGGTTCAAAAAGTCCACTTTTGATCACGAAGGGGATCAGGAAGCCTACTCGACATCGAATATGGCATTCAGCCGGAACTTCCGGTGCTCACGTAGCTTCCACTACGCTCCGCTCCTCATTTCCTAGCTTCATCCCATCTTCTCGATGCTGAAAACCGGACTTTTTGAACTTACATTATAAGAGGTGGTTCAATGGATTACTTTTGCGTGCTAAACCATGCATTGGCATCTTTATTCATCGCATCGCCGCCATCTGCTTTCCATTTCGCCAAATAACTGTCGAATGTGTCCAGTGATGCTGTTCCGGCGATAAATTGCAAATACGTATCATTCGAGAACTTGGTCAGCTTCTGCGAATGTTCGGAGATGCTCGCAATCGGCGGTGCATTGGACAAACGATCAATGACAAACAGGCCGTCTGCCAGCTGCTGCAGCTCTTCAAAATAATTAAACAAGATCGGATCCTTCCTTACCCTCGCCTGCCAATAAGTCGAATAGACGCTTTCATCGACGCCAGTCAGATAGAAGCTCGCATTATTCAGATCATCAAAGGCGGGAAGAATCGGGAAGTATTTGCCGTCTTCGAACTTGTGATGAACGCCTTCCTGGCCGATAACAATCTCCTTGAACAAATCCTTCTCCAATTTCAGATTCATATAATTCATCGCATGCTCTTTATTTTCGGACCATTTTGGAATCGCCATAAAGTAAGTAATGCCTGTGTTGACGCCAATCGTCGATACGCCTTGCTCATCCTTCAAGAATGGCAGCGTGACGAATTCCGCATCTGGGAAGTTTTTCTTTAAAGCATTCACGACCGATGGCGCGCTCCACCAAGCCAAGCTCATCATGGCAGACTGGCCGCTTGTGAATCTCTCGATTGCGACAGAGCTTGTATTAATCGGCCACTCGGAGTCTAGGAGTCCTTCTTTGTATAATTTATTCATGAAGGACAAATATTCTTTCATCCTTGGATGCTCGGCCTGATGAATCACCCCTCCGTCCACTTCCAGCCAGGCATTGTTGGTAAGGGTGTTGGCAATTCCAAATGTGGAGGCAATCTCAGGAATGACGCTCACTTGCCCCGTTCCAGTGAAAGGAATAACACCCTTCTTATCCTTGATGGCCTTGAGCACATTGTACAGCTCGTCACGATTAGTAGGCACTTCCAATTGAAGCTCTTCGAGCCAGTCCTTGCGAATGACAAGGCTAGAGCTGGCATAGATACCGGTTCCGCCTTGCGGAATGGCGTAAATGTTCCCGTCTATTGTAGCAGCCGACCAGGTGGTATCTTCAATGCCTGCTTTCAGATTTGAACCATATTTATCAATCAAATCGTTCAAAGGCTCCAAAGCGCCCGCTTCTGCCAAAGTGAAAAACTGTTCTTTGGTCAGCCGCATAATGTCGTATTTTTCACGATTGGACATCAGCAGATTCAATTTTTCATTGGGGAGCTCTTCAGGCAGCATATCGTAGGTCGTCTTATAGCCGGTTTTCTCTTCCAGGAACCCTGCAGTAAAGTAGGTATTAGGATCGAATCGGTCGAACGGCTGAAGCTGTCTGAGCTGCGGCTTTGTGCCGCTCAGGGCATCCTCTGTTGCTACTGGCGTATTCGTTGCGTTTCCAGCGCTAGTAGGCGATGCCGTTTCCTTATTCGTGTTCTTTCCTCCATCGCCTGAGCTAGAGCATGCAGATACAATCATAACTGCGATCAACATCAGCAGAGTAATCGTTTTCTTCATATGGTCGTAACCTCCCTTTGAATTGAACCAGCCTTTGTGCAATACCGTTGCCTATTAGATTCTTTTATCCCTTTACAGAGCCAAGCATGACCCCCTTTACAAAATACTTTTGCAAGAAAGGATAAACTAGCAAGATCGGTATGGTTGCGACGATGATGGACGCCGATTGTATCGCCTGCGGCGAAACATTCATTGCCATATTGACATCGATCGTATCCAGCTTCAAAAATATATTGTTGGCGGAAGCCAATAGTTCCTTTAGATAGAGCTGCAACGGTTTAAGGTCGGGACTATTGATGTAAATCATCGCGGTAAAAAAGTCATTCCAGAAGGCTACCGCATAGAACAAAGCAATCGTCGCGAGGACAGGCAACGATAGGGGCAGCACGACCTGGAAGAGCGTTCGAATATTGCTGGCGCCGTCAATCTTTGCCGATTCTTCCAGCGCTTCCGGTATGTTCTCAAAGTAGCTTTTAATAACCAGCATATTGAAAACACTGATCATGCCCGGCAGGAAAAGCACCGGCAGCGTATTCACGAGGCCTAATTCTCTTATTAATAAGTACGTCGGGATTAAGCCCCCGCTGAACAGCATCGTGAACACGAACATGAGAATAAAAATCTTGCGTCCCCGCAGCTTCGGCTTTGACAACGGATAAGCAGACAGCGCGGTCATGATGAGACTTAACAGCGTACCGGCCACCGTTACGATAACCGAATTAATGAAGGCGCTTTGAAATAATTTGTCGCTAATGACATAGGCGTACGTTCCGAATTGCAGATCGACAGGCAGCAGATTGACTTGCCCCGATATAACTGCCGCTTCACTGCTCATGGACTTGGCTATCAAATTAAGAAACGGGAATATGGTGATAACGCCCATAAAGATAAAGAACGTATAGTTTGAAACCACAAATACTTTGTCTAGAATCGATGTTTTTTGCCGCATAAGAAGCCCCCTTTCTACCAAATGCCCCGTTTAAGAAACTTACGGCTTAAATAATTTCCTGTAATAATCAGAATAAAACCGATGACGGAATCAAAGAGTCCGACCGCTGTCGAAAAGCTGTAATCCTGCTGGCCAAGACCGATTCGATAGACAAAGGTGCCAATGACATCCGCAACCTCGTATACGATAGAGTTGTACATGACGAGTATTTGCTCCGTGCCTGCCTCCAATATATTGCCGAGACGAAGGATAAACATAAGGATAATGATTGGCACCAGGCCGGGAATGGTAATATGCCAGATCTGTCTGAATCTGCTGGCTCCATCGATTTTGGCCGCTTCGTACAGCTGAGGATCGATGGTCGCGATGGATGCCAAATAAATGATCATCCCCCAGCCTACTTCCTTCCATCCCGCAGACGAGATAAGCACCGACCGGAATACCTCTGTATTCATAAAGAACGCGATAGACTCTCCGCCTAATCCAACGATCATCTTATTAATTAATCCGCCATTGGTGGACAGGAGCTGCAGGAATAAACCGCTTACAATCACCCATGACAAAAAGTGAGGCAAATATACAATCGTTTGGATTCCGCGTTTAAACACCATATTTTTAATCTCATTCATCAGTACAGCCAAAATAATCGGCAAAGGGAATAAAAAGAAGATCTTGTAGATGCTAATAATCAATGTGTTTTTAAACACTCTCGCAAAATCCTCGGATAAAAACAGCTTCTCGAAATGTTCCAAGCCGACCCATGGACTTGCCGCCAATCCGTCATAAATGTTGAAGTCTTTGAACGCAATAACAATCCCATACATCGGCGTGTACTTGAACAGAAGTAAAAAGAGTATTCCTGGAATGAGCATTAGATACAAATCCCATTCTCTCACTACATCAAGCCGAAGCCTTTTAAAGTAGGATGGGGTCATTGAATCCCTCCTTAGCCTGTTGTTATCCCTCATTTTAGGGAGTAACGGCAAGGTTGAATAGGGGAGGATGTTGCGGTGTTTTGGTAATTTGATGACTATGAAACGAAAAGAAAGACCTGGACAGAGCGTGTATTCGCTCCGTTCAGGCCGGCTTCTCCATTAATCTTTGGAGTGGAATTTGTAAAGTTATCGTCGTTCCTTCCTGCCAGACGCTATCCATAAACAGCATCGCCTCTATGCCGTAATAAAGCTTCATTCGTCCAACCACGTTTCGGAGACCGAATAGATCCTTCACTGAATGTTCCGTAATTGTCACTAAATTTTCCTGGCGATTGAGCTTTTCAATTTCGCTTCGAATGAAATCGAGCCTCTCCTCGCTTATGCCCATTCCGTTGTCCTTAACCGACAGACAGAGATTGTCCCCTTTTAGACTGCTCGATATGACCAATTCACCGCCTGCGCCTCTCTTCTCGAGGCCATGCAAGATCGCATTTTCTACAATGGGCTGAAGGAGCAGCTTTAAGACTCCCAGTTCTTTCGTATCCTCGGCAATGTCGAAGCGGACCGTGAACTGATCCATGAAGCGAAACTGCTGTACGCGCAAATAATATTCAAGATGCGTAACCGTCTCCGCTACCGTAAATATCTCCCGTCCCTTGCTTAAGCTTAAACGGAAAAACTTCGATAGATTAAGCACCATTTCGCTAATTTCATTCACATCATAGTTTTTGGCAGTCCAGTAAATCGAGTCCAGCGTATTATACAGAAAGTGGGGATTGATTTGCGAATGAAGAAATTTCAATTCTGTTTTGCTGGATTGCAGCTGATGCTCATAGACATCACGAATAAGCAGCTGCTGCTCGGCGATCATCTGATTGAACGCGTCGGTCAGCGCACCGAATTCATCCGTCCGTTTACGCGTTAACCGGATGTTCAGCTTCCCCATCCTCATTTGCTTCATTCCGTAGATCAGCTCTCTTAAAGGCGATGAAATCCACTTGTAGACCCCATAAGAAATAAACAGGGCAAGCATGATGCTTATTCCAATAATAAGCATCGTAATTTGCGAGAGCTGTCTCGATTTCTGATATACCTCCTGCTCGGGCTGGATCATCACGACCGACCATCCTGAGCTTTCGGACTGCATCCGCCACACCAGCATATCTTGGCCTGCCCGCTTTTCGCCGCCGCTGGAACCTCCCCACTCATCCCTCAGATAGTTCTGATCGGTTCCCGCAACAAGCCCACCATCGGCTGAATACAAATAGATGGAAGAGCCTGGGGACGGCTGCACGCTTTGAATTCTCTCCTGAAGCAGTCCTCTATCTACTGTGAGCACCAGGACATTAGAGCCGTCCTCTTTATTTTGCAAATCCATCAATCTCATAAATGAAATCGTCTCGGGACCGAAAATATTCTCTTCACCCGGGAGGGGGTTGTAAAGCACCGTCTTGCCATTGGCCTCCGTAACAGCTTTATACCACGCTTCATTCTCGTGCTGGAGGATTCTCGCTCCATATTGCGTAGAGATCAGCATGCCCGATTCGGAATGCAGGATCGAAACCTCCCGAATATGTCCATTAATGGCTACCACATTCGTCAGGCGATCCATAATCGAATATAGGCCGTACAGGTCCGATGTTAATAATATGGCGTTCGCTTCATGCAAGGTTAGCTTTATACTATAATCCACCGATAATAGCACCAGCAAATTTTCCAGGTCCTGAAGAGAGATATCGATATTGTCGAGCACCGATTGCAAGCCCGTTTCTGTCCGCTCATCCGTCTGTTTCTCTAAAATATCCATCGAACTAATGCTTGAAAACAAGCTGATGCCCACTAAAGGGATCAATATGAGCAAAAAGTAAAGGGTCAGCCGGATTTGTATGCGCTGGCGGTACGCATTCGAAAGGGTAGTCCATACATTTTGCAAGCTCTTAATCCTCCCCTTTCGTCTGAAGTCTATACCACGCATTCACTTCATTCGTAATTTCCCAGCCGCCATTCGAATTCCACTGCTTTGCAAACTTTTCGAATTCTTGATCAACGCTTAAGCCCATAATGATTTTCAAATAAGTCTCTTCTTCCAGCTTTTGAAGCTGAGAGCCGTATTTTCTCATAGAGACGGTTTGGGGGCCGCGATAATCGCTGTGAAGCACATTTTGGACAATATACTCCACATTTTCATTCAAATCATATTGCTCACCGAGAGAGTTCAGCCGATCCTTGCGAACAGCCCCATCGTTCGGATCAGCTAATGCATGCAGCGTGCCACGATAGATATGTTTTTCATGCTCATCAAAATCTGTAACTAAGATACCATTTTGCTTCGTCCATACTTCACCCTCGAATCCCAGCTTTAATTCTCGATATCCTTCGCCTGCAATGAAATGGAGCACCTCGATCACTTCTTTCGCATGCAGGCTCCCCTTCGGAATGACACTATAGGACTGAATCAAGTCATATTCGGCTGTCCCGTATTCTCCATCGTAGCCAACGGGGTATTCCAATCGAACCCACTCCGCCTTCGGATCCTTTTTCATATTTTCAAGAATAGGCCCCCGCGTATCGTACCAAGCAGCCGAGAACAAACCGACACGACCATCAATAATTTTGTCTTTGAAGCTGCTCAATTTGTTCAGAATAAACTCCCTGTCGAGTATCCCATCCCCGTACAGCTTCGCCAGATAACCAAGTGCGCTCTTCGCTTCCGGTAAAACCCCGCTGTATACGAGCTTCCCGTCCTTTTCCTTCCACATGCTTATTTGACTTAGTCCGCGCGGAACGCCGAAAGCGCCGAAGAATGGAGCTGTTCGCGATAACCCCGATGGAATAATGGTGAGTCCATAGGTATCATCGACACCGTTTTGATCAGGATCTCCATAAGTAAACGCATACATCACATTGTAATATTGCTCTAATGTGCGCGGCGGCTCCAAGCCTAACGCATCCAGCCAGTCTTTGCGCGCATAGATCACTTCATTGCCCGATACTTCATTCAGGCTGGGGATCGCATAGATTTGTCCGTTAAAGGTAACAGCCTCCCACGCTTCCTTAGGAAATAGCTCAAACAATTCCGGAGCAAAGGCTGCAATTAGATCATCAAGCGGCATGAGCTCTTGTTCGGTCACATATCGGTATATCCACATCGGGTCCGCTGTTTGAATGAGATCCGGCTGATCTGTTGCATTCATGATCGTATTTAACGTTTCTTGATAACCATTGAACTGCGGAACCATCAAAGTGATGTTCATTCCAGTGGCATTCTCAATGTAACTCAAATAGGGATTATCATTTTCATCCATGCCCTCTGGAAATTTGCGTTCTGAATTATTGACCACCATTCTGATCATTGGCCTGTTGCTATCGGATAATCCCTCCCCGCTTTCGTCTAATCCAGACAGAGAACGAGAATCACAGCCAGCCAAGAGACTAATAATCATGACAACGCTTAGTTTGATGATCGCCACCTTATGTATGCTCACAGCGATGCCTCCTTCACTCCTTTTTTTAGAGTGGTACCCTTAGTAACTTTGACACCGCTTTCACATTATCCTCTTTCCTGCTCGACATCGAATATTGCATTCAGCCGGAACTTCCGTGGTCTTTCCCTTACAAATGTCATCGATGTCCCATAAGTTGTCATCATCGCCTCTATAATCTGGAAAGCGCCCCTGCCTATAATGAAACCGTATCCAAACAACTGCAAAGGGAAGGTGGATTTATGAGAAAGTACGGGAAAAACTTCATTACTTTTCTTATCGTCTGCTTGTTTGCTTCAGTTTTTTCGAATGGGGTAACCATGGCGCAAGCTGAAGGTGAAGCCGCTTCTGTCGACGATTCGGTGTATGCCGTCGCTGCGGACGGCAGCACCAAGCTGGAGCTTAATTACATCAATACGAATGTGGATAGCCCGCAGCGGCAGGATTACTTAGCCTTGTTCACAAGCGGGACTAGCGTGACGAACGTAGCCGGCAATAACAACGAGGTTTTCGTCAAAAGCACCAATGTGGCCATCCAAGTCGACGCGAATGGCTCCATTCTGAAGTGGATCGGGCCGCAAGGAGGCCTTGATCCCGTGACGAATAAACCGATTGCTTGGGACGCTGCACAGCAAGTGACGATTCCGCCCGGCGGCTACGTTATTCTTGCCAACGACAACAATTGGCTGGACAAAGACTTTCGCAAGGCCTTATATACTACCTTTCATGCAGAAGACGCCATTACTCTCGAAAAAGGCGGTGCCATCGTGACAGCGGAGGATTTCATACCGAAGGAGGAAAGCGGCGATCTGATCGAGATTGAAGCACCGCCAGCGGATGTAACCGTCATTGTGGAGGGACCCAAGAAACCCATTGATTATATCGACACAGATGTATCCTCCATTCCTAATATCATTGCATTATTCACGAACGAATACGGAAGCAAGGTCTCGGTTAGAAATACCAATGTGGCCATTCAAGTCGATGCGACCGGCAAGGTGACCACGATGTTCAATGCAGCAACTGGCAACTCCGCCCCATCCTGGTCGCAGGGCGGCGACCTTGACATTCCGCCAGGCGGATATGTCGTCATGGCTCAAGACAATAGTTATGCCACCTATGATATTAAAAAGTATCTGGCGACCAAGTTTAAGGTAGGCGATATGGTTAAGCTGCGGAAGAACGGAAATGTCGTAGCGGTAAAGGATTTGATGAAAGGCACTGGCGCTCTTCCGCGTATGGAGCTTGATGGCATGAACATGTATACGACTCCAGAGGCGACCGCGACCGTGTCCGGCAAAGTGACGAATCAGACCGGCGCATCCGTTGCGATCGGCGAACAATCGGCTGTGTTGCAAACAGACGGCACATTCAGCATGCAAATTCCGCTTGCTGCCGGCCCGAACTATCTCGATGTTGTGTTGTCCAAGGACGGGTCTGCCTTGGACACGAAATCCATCATTGTGTACAGCAGGCCTTCCCTGAATGATGACAAACAAATCATGCTTTGGGTAGATCAAGCATCGAACGCCAAGAAGCTTCAGTCCAGCGAGAGCGTCCTCCAATTTCTGACCAAAGCGAAAGACGCCGGGGTCACAGACGTTATGTTTGATGTGAAAGGCGTGGAGGGCTACGTTTCCTACAAGAAAAATGACTTGACGGGCCGTCCGTATGTCAGTGAAATGGTTGCCGGCGACCGGAAAGGCTCCAATCCCGATCTGGACTTGCTCCAGCTGTTTCTGGAACACGGCCATGCGCTTGGAATGAAGGTTCATGCCGCATTTAATGTGTTCGCAGAAGGCTCCATCGCCGTGAAGGACTTCGCTATCATTCATGAGCATCCGGAGTGGGAGGAGCATGTATTCCGTCCGGAAGATAACGGGCAAATATTAGCATTAAGAGAAAGCGAATATGGCAAAAAAGGCTTGTCAGACGCTTCTGGCGGCGCTGCCGTATTATTCGTCAATCCAGCAAACGATGATACGCGTCAGTTCCAATTGAAGACCTTCGAGGAAGTGTTGAAAAACTATGACGTGGACGGCATTGTCCTTGACCGGGCACGCTACGATAACGAGACAGCCGATTTCAGCGATGTCACGAAGGCCAAATTCGAGGCGTTTCTGGCACAACGCGGGAAATCGCTTGGCAGCTGGCCGAATGATATTTTTTATTATGAGAACGGCAACCGGGTCAATGGACCGCTTATTCAAGACTGGTGGGAGTTCCGGTCTGCCACGATTACAAGCTTTGTAGAAGAAACAAGAGCGCTTGTTGACCGCTATTCTGCGGAGAAAGAGAAGAAGATTGAAACCTCCGCCTATGTTGGCGCATGGTTCGAATCCTATTATTTGAATGGCGTCCATTGGGGCAGCAAAGACTTCCGGTATGACGACCGTCTCAAATTCCCGAACGATACGATCTATACGGAGGAGTATTACAATACCGGCTATATCAGCCACCTGGACTTTCTAATGGTGGGAACCTACTATAGCACAACACAAGAAATTCAACGTTACGTTACGCTGGATTCGATTGTAACCAACGGTGAGGTACCGCTTTATTCGGGTATGGCCTTGTCTAATCTGCAGTCCCCTGCTCTTCAGCGGGAAATCTTCCAAACGGCGCTTGGCAGCTCGGACGGATTAATGTTGTTCGATGCGTCGCTTGCCAATTGGCCGATCATTAAAGCCTCTATTCAGGATAAGGAATATGTAAAGGACTACCAACTGGGAATGAGTGTTCCGGGTGATTCCTCTTCGTTCATCGAGGGCAGCTTCTACAATACAAGCCGCAATCTCGGCGATCTGAACGTGATGGATGAAGAATTCGGAACGTCAACCGGCACCAACAAGTTTGGTGTTGAGGTTGTTGTGGACGACTCAGGCAAGGTGACGAAGGTCGTCAACAAAAAGCAAGCCATCGACTGGAATTGGGGCGTGCCTGAGGACAACAACAGCGCTATTACGCCTGGGGGCATGGTCATATCGGCACTCGACGAGAACGGCGTTCGCACGAAGCGGCAGCTTGTCGCAAGCACGTATGATGTAGGCGACAATGTTCGGGCGGCTGCGCTTACGGGGTATATGGACTATGACGGCAAGACGGTGTCGTCCGCAAATGCCACGCTGAAAGGAAATATAAAAGTATTAGGCCCAGGCTCGAAAGTGGATGTTTTCTTAAATGATAAAAAGGCAACGGTTGCTTCCGGCGGGGACTTCACAGGCATCGTTAATCTGAAGCAGGGGGCCAATACTGTAACCATATCTGTATATGTAGATGAATTAAAGACGAATGAGCTGTCGATACAAATGACGTATACCCCATCTGTTACGCCTCCCGATGGCGGCAGCGGCGGCGGGGTAACAGAACCGGAACCCAACATGACGAATACCGGCGTAGTGATGACGGCTGACGAAGTCCAAACGACGGACGAAAACGGAAATCCTGCTGCAGCCGTCACCCTGAATCCAGATATGATCAACACAGCCATTGCAGCGCTGCAAAAGGATGGGAAGAACAAAAAGGAAATGATTCTCGATTTTTCGGGGGATCAACCTGTTTCCATCGTTAATGTTCCTGTGCAAGCGCTGCTGCAGGCTGCCGATTCGATCAAAGACGCTATTCTGACTATCAAGACAGGCGGTACTGCCTACCGGCTGCCGGCGAATTTGATAGACGCGGCCACGTTGTCGGCACTGCTAGGCAACCAGGCGAGCAATGCTCAAGCGATCATCACAGTAGAGAAGAAATCTGGAGCGGACGCCAAAGGCATAACAGACGCCATTGAAGCTCAAGGCGGCTTATTAATCGGCGATGCTTACGATTTCCGCATCACCTTAAAAGCTGGCGACAGATCGGTCTCCTTCAGTGATTTCGGCAACCGTTATGTTGAACGTTCATTCACATTGCCTAGCAACTTGATTAGCCAAGCAACTGCGGTTGCAATTGATCCAACAACTGGGGAATTATCCTTTATTCCTGCTCGTTTCACTACAGTAGACGGAGCGACGGTCGTGACGATTAAGCATGCTGGCAACAGCGTATATGCGGTCATCTCCTATTCCAAATCCTTTCAAGATTTAGAGAACCATTGGGCCCGGGCCGATATCGAATGGCTTGCCTCGAAGCTGCTTGTGAAAGGCATGTCCGAGAGTCTGTTCGCGCCGGATGCATCCATAACCCGCGCTGAGTTTGTCGCATTGCTCATTCGCGCGCTTGGACTGAAAGAACTGGACGGATCGCCGTTTAGCGATGTTCAAACGTCCAATTGGTTTGCCGGCTATGCTGCAACGGCAGCTAAGACTGGTCTGATCGAAGGCTATGAGGATGGCACATTCCGTCCGTCACAAACGATAAGCCGCGAAGAGATGGCAGTGCTTGCCTTGCGTGCAGCTAACTTCGTAGAGAAACAAGGCGATTCCACATCATTATCTGCCTTGGAGGCATTCTCCGATGGCGGCGCTATTAGCAACTGGGCGCGCAATGCGGCAGCTTTTGCGCTGGACGAAGGCCTCATGAATGGCGTAACCAGTACCTCCTTCGCTCCGCAGGAGCAAGCGACCCGGGCGCAAGCCGTTGTCATCCTGAAACGTCTTTTAATCAAGCTTAGCTTGATCGACAAAGAATCACATTAAAATCACATTAAAATGAGTAATGGCGGTGCTCAGGAGTTCAATCCTGGCACCGCCATTCTATGCTTTCGATCTGTTGCTGCTTGCGAACGGCAACGATCAGATACGGAAAAACGCCTTTGCCGTCTCCGTTGTCGCTTGCGCAACCTCTTCTGCCGATTTCCCGATGCAGCGAGCGACCGTATGGAGGATATGAGGCAGAATCGAAGGTTCGTTCCGTCCATCCGCTAGCTTCTCTTTCAAGTCGCGCGGAGCCAGGAACGGCGCATCCGTCTCAATCATGAGACGGTTCAGCGGAATCATGCGGACAAGCTCCTTCAGATGCTTCCCTCTTCTCTCGTCACAGATCCAGCCGGTAACTCCGATATGGAAGCCCATATCGAGATAAGTTCTAAGCTCGTAAGCCGTACCTGTAAAACAATGTACAACCGCTTTGGAGACGGCATGTTCTTTCAGAATGGCTACAAAGTTGGGGAACGCTTCCCGATCATGCAGGAACAGCGGCATATTCAGCTCATGCGCCAGCCGAATCTGCTCCTCGAACCACTTGCGCTGCACATCTCTCGGCGAGAAATCACGGTTGTAGTCCAGACCGCATTCCCCAATTGCTACAACCTGGGGCAACGCTGCCAGCTCTCTTAGCTTCGCAATGGTCTCGCTTGTGCAGCTCTTCGCATCATGGGGATGCATGCCTGCTGTGGCATACAGCTTTCCAGGGTATTGAGCCGCGTAGCGTGATGCCTCCATACTGCTTCTTACGCTCGTACCTGTAATTATAAGCGGTGATACCTGCGCATCTAACGCTCTCAGTACGACTTGCTCCCTATCCTGATGGAACGACCGGTGCATTAAGTTTACGCCGATATCAATGATCGGATAATGGTTGGATTGATTCATCTCTCTATTTCCCCTTATTTCTCTGGATTCTTTATTGTAAAGCTTGCTGCTGGAACATGATCCGCTAACCATACTTCATTCCCGGCATAGTAGAACGTTACTCCCGAATGCTTGGCGCTGCTTATTGGTGCCATGATATAGGATGGCTGGAGGCTCTGCCGGTGAATAATTGACACGGTCATGGCTATGTCCGTATCTGGCTCGTATACGTCCATTTATGATTTCAAAGCGCTGCTTATCCGACTGGCGTACGACCAGCTCGATATGCTCATTCCCAACCCATCCCCACTTAGGCTGGGCTTGTATAGACGCTAGCAGCGCATCTCTAACCTTCATCCGATTTGCTGTTAATTGCAGTATAGCCTCTCGGAACGTAGAAGGAACGGGAATGTTTGGTTAGATACAAAAATTCCAATGAAGGCTACTATTCGGTTAATGGTTTTCTCTTATTTTTAGCTGCCGCAGTTATTTTGTCTATGAATTTTTCTAAGTCTTGCTCGGATCTTCCTGACGTTAATATTTCTTTTTGGGTTTGGGATTTTACTTTTCCGTTATTCATTATCCAGATTCCATCTTCGAAGTTATATGACCAATAATGTCCTGATTCCGTTCTTGTTAGAATCAGGATCACATTTTCAGATTCTTTAACCATTTTACTACTATCTGTTTTATTGTCATTGGAGCCATGCTGCAGCAACGTAATGTTTTGTTGATCTGTCTCTCCGTATAGAACTTTGTTAACCTGAACAATTGCAGGGGTAACGGGAAAAGAATTGTCATATTTGATTTTTACACCTGAATCTCTTTGAAAAGTTTCTTCCTGACCTATAACAGTTCCTTGAATAATTAAATCCACATTCCAGAATTCATCTTCAAGGCTACCATTTTGTGCATGAACAGCAGTGGCATGATCATTCTGATGATTGTTTTTATTCAATGCGAATCCAACTATGCTTCCAATAGCTATGAAAAAAAACAATAAAGACATTATTGTTATGCGTTTCTTTTTCACAGAAAAACCTTCCTTTCTTAACGATCATTCGCAAACTATACGAGCAGAACGTATTCAGTAATACATAAAGACAGCACAGAACTCGTCATTCGGGTTCTGTGCTGTCTTTTCGCTCTTTTTGATCCCTCTATAATAAATGTTATTTCCACCAATTCGTTGAAGGGTATTCCGATGCTCCTATTGTAACGGTTTCGCCTATTCTAGGTGTCACCAAGACAGTGTTCAGAAGTTCGGCTGCACGTGTTGCCCGCTCTACAGGGTCTGTCCAGCTATGCAGCGCTAATGTAAAGGCGCCCCAATGGATTGGGATCATTAGTTTGCCTTGCACATCCTGGTTAGCTTGCAACGACTCTTCAGGAGACATATGAATATTCGCCCACTTCTCATCATATTGCCCCGTCTCGATGAGAGTGAGGTCGAACGGTCCCAATTTATCTCCAATCTCCTTGAAATGCGGCCCGTATCCGCTATCCCCGCTATAATATATTCTCGTTTGATCACTAACAATCACCCAAGAGCTCCATAAGGTAGCCCTAGCGCCGCCGCCCCGGCCTGAGAAATGTCTGGCCGGCGTACTGATTAACGTTAGTCCATGAAGCTGCTGCTCCTCCCACCAATCCAGCTCTATGATGCGGTCAGGATCGACTCCCCACTTCGCAAGATGACCGGCCACTCCTAACGGAACAATAAATTGCTTCGCTTTACCTCTCAACCTGCGGATCGATGCATAGTCCAGATGATCATAATGATCATGCGATATCAGAACAGCGTCCAGTTCAGGCAAATCCTCTATCTCTGCCGGCAGCTTGTCGCTGTAGCGCTTGGGACCGAAGAATCGGACAGGGGAAGCATAGTCGCTGAAGACAGGGTCTATTAATAGCTTCACCCCATCCACCTTCAGCAATAGCGTGGAATGCCCGAACCAGATCACTTGATCATCCTTATTCTCCATGAAAGCTTTCGAATCAAACGGTTCGACCGGCACACTGCCTTTCGGCCTGCTGTTCGGAGTCCCTTTAATCGTTTTAATAAGTGCCTCGAAGGTATCCTTTATACTGTTCACCATTGTCGTTGGCATTTGATTGCGGAACTTCCCGTCGCTGAACTGAGGGGAGGCCATAATCCTTTTATGACTCTCAGCTGAGCTTCTGCCTCCAAGCGGAGGGTAATATTTTTGTATCAAATAAATGACTAAAGCGATTATAACGACTAGAAGCAATATTTTCATTCCGTTTGATCCCAACTTTCTATTAGTCGAATCTATTCCTCATCCCTACGAATAATGGATAATAGCCCTTCATCGTCATTAAGTCTTCCATGCTTCCTTTATTGTAAACAATTCATTCTCCCCATATCAAATTTTACTTCTGCAAAGACCGAACTTAACCGATAGCCCAATTAGGACCGGCGTTTCACATAAAAAAACCTCGCCCGCTATGGGAGAGGTCAAGGTTCGGCTTTATGCTTCAATTACGTAATTGCCATAGCAGCAGCCAAGTTCATTACGATTCCACACTCGCTCCCTGGCATCAAGTAGCTGATTTCGTTGGGATGGTCATTTATCGCTCTTAATTAATAAGTATAAAAAGTAAGGAGCGCCAATCAAGGCGACGATTACGCCTGCCGGTATTTCCGTATTGGCTACGGCCATCTTGCCCAGAGCATCTGCGATTACTACTAATCCGCCCCCGATCAACAAGCATCCGGGAATCATTAATTTATGCCCGCGAAATAGCCGTCTGACCAAATGCGGAACGACTAACCCTACAAATCCGATGCTTCCACTGACCGCAACCGCTGGCGCTGCCAATAATACGCTGCATACTAAAAACCAAATACGATATTTGTTGACAGACACGCCTACACTGATGGCTACCGGATCGTGAAACTTCAGCACATCCAATATGCGATGATGACGAAGGATTAAAGGGACAATGATAATGACCCAGGGCAGCATGGCATAGACATGATTCCAGTTGCTATTCCCTATATTCCCTGCCAGCCACACCTTGATCATTTGATATTGCGATGGGTCCAGCACGTAGGTCAGTACAATCAGACATGCGCTAATCGCAGCAGCAATAGCAACACCTGTATAGATTAATCGAATGGGTATAATCCCATGATGTCGATCATAGGAAAGCAAAAATAACAGCGCAACCACAATAAATCCGCCTATAAGAGCATAGAACGGCTGAACATTCGTATGCAAGCCGGTAGAGCTATTTTGCAGAAGTAAAAACAGCATCATCGACAATCCCGCTCCCGCATTGATCCCCAATATTCCCGGGTCCGCCAATGCATTGCGGCTGATGGCTTGCAGCAGCATGCCTGCCAGCGCCAATGCTCCGCCAACTAGAAAAGCCAACAGCATGCGAGGAATGCGGAACTGAAACAGGACAAGCTCCTGCCTTGCCGTGCCATTCCCCCATATGGTTTGCCATAATTCCGGCAAGCTTAAGCTGCTTTGACCGGTAGATATGCTGTAGATAAAACCGAGAAGGATGAATGTGGCAATGATGATAAATTTCCATCTTACCTTCACTATAGCTCCCGCCTTTCTTTGCGCGCCAGAAAGAGAAAGAACGGAATGCCGATAACCGCAATGACAGCACCTACTGGAATTTCATAAGGGGCATTGACGATTCGCGCCGCCAAATCAGCAAGCACAACAAGAATAGCTCCCATAATGGCGGATAGCGGAATGATATAGCGATAATCTACCCCGACCAAATAACGTACCAAATGAGGGGCAATTAATCCGATAAAGCTTACCGATCCGGCTAGCGCACATGAAATCCCGGCCAACAGGAAGGCAGCAACCAGGGAGAGATTCTTAATCAGCTTAGTACGAACGCCAAGCCCTTCCGCTGTTTCATCCCCTACGGATAGGATGGTAATCGATCTTGAAATGACGATAGCAAGCAATAGAGCCAGGAGCATCCACGGCAGCATTTGCTGTAAATGTGCCATCTTAATGCCGCTTAACCCTCCTCCATACCAAAAAGCCACCTGCTGCGCCACTGAAAAAAAGATGCTTATCCCTTCACTCAAAGCAGTCAGCATCGCAGATATTGCAGCGCCGGCCAATACAAGCCGAATAGGCGTCAAGCCTCGCCTGCTTAATAAGCCGACACCAAATACTAGACCCGCTCCTAATGCCGCTCCTAATACACATAGCCAAAGCGTGCCGGTAAATGAAAGCGCCGGCAGGAACACCATGGCAAGGACCAGCATGACGCCTGCCCCGGCATTTAACCCCAGAATACCTGAGTCAGCTAATGGATTGCGGCTAATGCCTTGCATAATGGCTCCGCTTACGGCAAACCCGGCTCCTGTAGCCATAGCCGCAAGTACACGTGGCAAGCGAATGGTCTGAATCACATTGTGAGAAGTAGACGTTTGATCAAAATAAAAGATCGACATGAGCACATCTGCAAATGGGATTCTTTTCGCTCCTAGCGCCATAGCAAGCACTAATGCTCCCATTAATAGCAAGAGCATGAATATAAGCAATAGTACAAAGGAGAACTTCTTTGCACTTGTTGATGATGATTCTTGAACATTTGAGGCCAATGTTTCCAACCCTTCCCCTTCGCTTTGCAAAAAGAGCCAGCCAAGGGCCAGCTCCAATGCAGAACGAATATGCTGTCTAACGATTCTCCGATGTTGTAGCAAGCAAAAACTTCACTGCCCGGCTAATCGCACCAGGAATTACACTCACATGCTCCTCTTGCTCAAGCAGTGCCCAGCTTGCTTCAAAGCCTGGAATGCGCAGCGACATCATGTCAGCGCATAAATTCAGACTATCCTTGACCATATGATCAAGCTCATTTTCACCGGCAATCATAAGTGTTTTGGGCAATTGACTAAGAGCATTGCTTTTCAAATCTGCTTTGAACGTTTCATACTCATCTAATAACCCGTAATCATTCCACCAGATGGAAGCACTGCTTGCGATATAATGGGAGAACAATGCCGGTTGTGTGAATAAAGCATGAAGAACGAACAATCCTCCGAACGAATGACCAAACAATGCCTGCTTCCGCTTATTGATGGCGAACCGCTGTGCCATAGCCGGCATTAACTCCTTTTCAAAAAAGGCAAGCAGCTCATCTGCCCCGCCATATTCAGGCCAAGGCTCTCCGTTCGGACGCTGCGGTAAATTGGCAGGCTCGGCCGGCATCGTCAAATCATAGGTTCGACGCACGGTATCAAAGGCTTCGCCGCCAGGGTACCCGATGCCGACTATAATAGCCGGCTGGTATCCTTTGGGCTTGCGCGTCAACAATCGCGTGATTTCGGCGGCGGTTTCGAATAGTGCATTGCCGTCCAGCACATAGATGACACCATATCCGCCCTCTGCAGGCTCATCAAAAGGTTTTGCTATGAAAATTTCATAGTCCAAATGCTTGCTTTTACTCGTCATCAACATCGTTTCATAATTGTGCTTAACGTATGGCTTAATGATCATGGCTGCAAGAACGCCACGATATCGTCCATCGTTTTCTGGTAAGCAATTAATCCGCTCGATCTCCAGTGATCGCCTTTTACGTCGAACACTTGGCCAGCTTGAACGGCTGGCAGCGCGGTCCATAACGGGCTAGCTTTGATGTCTGCCAGGAAAGCATCTCCCAGACCATCATTGTTGTTAATGAATATATAATCGGCGTCTATGTCAGACAGCATTTCAAGCGAAATATCAGCGGACATTTCTCCTTCTACTAGAGCACTCTGGGCAAATCCCAGCTCACTGAGCACATAACCGCCGTAATGGAAGTTGCCTACCAAGAAGATTGCACGGGCATTCGCATTAATATATATCGCTTTTTTGCCGGCTGAAAGGCTGGTTAGCTTCGCTTTCGTTTCTTCCAGCTTGGTATTGTAAGCAGCAATAGCTTCTGTTGCTTTATCCTCTAGCCCCAGCAACTTCGCAATCGTTTCCGTTGCTTCCACTACGTTGCCAAGGGCATTCTTGAATACGTAAGTCGGAGCGATTTGCGAATAGTTCTCATGAACGCCATTCTGCGCATAGAAAGCGGTTGGGAATATAATTAGTTCCGGCTCCAAATCTACAACAGATTCCGGAGATGGAACGCCATTGGCAAAGCTGATTTCTTTGACACCACTAAGCGTATCCTGCAAATATTGCTGCGGTTTCTCGCCAGTGGACCATTGGGCTACTGGCGTTACGCCGAGTGTAACCAAGTAATCCTCCAAACCAGGCGCATACACCTTTTGTACCGTTCCGGGTATGGTTACGGTATTGCCTACCTGATCCGTTACGTCAAACGCTTCTCTTGGAGACGAATTCGATTCGTTTGCGCCTGTTTCATCCGTTGAACTCGATTCGCTTGTTGGTGCGGGAGTAGCCGTTGCCCCAGGATCGGCTTCCTTGTTGCTGCCGCAAGCTGCCAGTGCAATAGATAATAAACCAACCATTGCTGCATAACCTATATTTTTTGCATGGAACCACTTCATGATTGACTTTCCCTCTCTCCCGAATTCTCAATAATAATCATTCTCATTATTGAGTATATAAGAGATAAGGCTCGTTGACCATGCAACATATTACGATTGGCCATGTACATTTTCAAGGTAGCATCATCACGGCAACTTCCTCTAGCATTCGTCTTAAAGCAACAGGAGAATATTCAAACCACGGATCGGAATGAATAACAAAGATTTGTTGATGTTTGATAGCCTCCAGTCCTTTGAATCCAGCATCCCGTTGCAAATGATGCCAGGTTGCTCGCGACTCATCGTCGGGGCATATGATTGTAAACAGCTTGTCTACCTCCAATTGGCCCAACTCATCAATAGAAATTTCGGTATTATATAAGCCCTGATGCTCGTAACTGGATACCGCCCCTAAATCTTTGAATAAAAGATGTTGAATGCCTGAATTGCAATAAGCAAATATTCGCTGCTGATAAATGCGAATAACTAGAACCTTAGGCGGATTAGCCGCCCAGTCTAACCCTTGACGAATGTTATTCAATCTTGCTTGATACTGTGCGATCCACTGCTTCGCCTCTTCTCGTTTGTTCAATCGGGCAGCAAGCTCCGATAAGGCGATGAAGCAATCTTGCTTATCATCCAGCCAATAGACGGGAAAATGATCCTCCATCCGTTTGACCAGCTCCGACGGCATATCCTTGGGAGAGATGAGAAGATCCATTGGCAAATGGTACAGCTCACTCGGGATGCAGTAATTTTTATTTTTCGTCAAGGATACCTTATGCTCGATTTGATGCAGCCACAGATTATAATAATAGGGAGTCCACTTTGCGCTTAACGGTGCGGCAAAGGGCACGATGCCTGCCGCATGCAAATAACCCATCATGTTGCCGGTTACCACACCGATATGGGATTTTTGCTGGCTGGTGTACATCGTAGGCGATATGCCCTCAACCTTTTTGAACACTCGGCTAAAATAAAATTCATCGCTGTATCCAACAGCCTCAGCTATAAGTTTCAATCGAGCGTCTTCCTTTTGCAATAATTGCTTAGCCTTCTGAATACGCAGCTGGGTAACAAACTCCATTGGACTTTGGATGTACTCTTGCTTGAACGCCGAGGAGAAGTAGCTGGGACTTAGGCCCGTCAGACTTGCCAAATGATCTAACGTCAATTGCTTCGTGAAATTCTCTTCTATATAGTGTCTAACCTCGCTTAAATCTGTTTTTTGCATTGGTTTTTGCATTCTGTCACCCTCTATACCGCATGTCTGCATACAGTAAACTTTTTCCTTGCCACGAAATGATAATTATTATCAATTATACTTTTCTTTAGCGAAGCAGGCAATGGCGGAACTGTTATCAAAAAAAAGAAGCGGGACTTTTCCCGCTCCATTGCAGTATGCGATGCGCCAATCAGCTTAACGATTAGTTTTCCTTCACCAACACCGCCATACCTTACGCCAATTTTCCCAACCATACGGCAAGCGCTTCGCCGACTGCTTCGGGCGCGTCTTCTTGCGGGTAATGAAGACCCGGTACCGTAACTTCCGTCTGCGATGGCCAAGTACGGCAGAAATCGATGTGGGCTTGCTGCAGTCTGCCGGGTTCGCAATGAACGAACAGCTTGGGAACGGCGCTCTTCGCCAGATATTCGCCGTATTCGGCGACAATCGCTATTAGATCGGAGGGATCGCCGCCGATCGGCAGCTGGCGCGCCCAACTGAGCATGGGACGGCGGCTTTCACCCGGCTCCAAGAACGGACGGCGGTACTGAGCGCTCTCTTCATCCGTCAACTTGCGCAAAATGTTAACCGGCAGATTGAACTCGATGAACGAATTTTGCTCCAGCACCATCCGTTCCCCTTCTGGCGACCGAAGCGCTTGGAACACCTGGCGCCCTTCCTTCGACATATCATCCCAGCTGCCCGGCATAATGATCGCCTCCATATAAGCGATGCCTTTGACCGCGCCGGGATGACGCTTCGCCCAATCAAATCCCAGCGCCGATCCCCAGTCATGTACGACGAACGTCACTCGCTCGCTGACTCCCAGCTGTTCGAGCAGCTTATCAAGATAGCGGCGGTGTTCGACGAAGGTGTACGCGTCAGGCCCGCTGTACGGGAGCTTATCGGAATCGCCCATGCCGACGAGATCAGGCGCAATGCAGCGTGTACCTCGTCATAAAAATGCACCCCTTAGAATTTCATCGGAAAGAGGTTTTCCAATGTCTATGCTAAGGGGTGCACTTCTGCTTATTTGTGAGCATTCAATCTCTTCATCACTTTCTCCAGTCACTTTCGTTTGGTGTCTTTTTCAATATCGGCGAGTCGTGTGAGAGAAGCGTATCTATCGTTAACAATTTCTATCTTCATTCCTATGCTCTACATCCGTATGCTCTTCAATCCCATCATCCACATTCTTTTCAAAGGTATGAAGAAGTTCACGCACCTCATTCGTTGACTTCGTGCTCATCAATTGATTTCGCAATTCACTTGCCCCTCGAAATCCTTTGACATATATCTTAAAAAAACGCAAAAGTGTTTTAAATGGACGCAGCGTTAATTCTGTTGCATATTTATCATGAAGATCAAGATGCAATCTTAACAGATCCAGTAATTCGTCACTGCTATGCTCTCTCGGTTCTTTTTCAAAGGCAAAAGGATTATGGAATATCCCTCTCCCAATCATGATCCCATCTACACCATATTGCTCAGCAAGCTCTAGCCCCTTTTGCCGATCAGGAATATCTCCATTGATTGTCAACAGAGTGTCTGGTGCTATACGATCACGAAGCTCCTTAATTTCCGGAATGAGCTCCCAATGCGCATCTACCAGGCTCATTTCCTTTCTTGTACGGAGATGAATAGACAGATTAGCAATATTTTGCTTCAAAATATGGGTTAGCCAATCCCGCCATTCTTCTATATCGTTGTAGCCAAGCCTAGTTTTCACACTGACCGGCAATCCTCCCGCTTTTGCTGCTTGAATAATATCTGCCGCAAGATCTGGATGCAGAATAAGGCCGCTTCCCTTCCCTTTCGTTGCAACATTGTGCACGGGACATCCCATATTGAGATCCACACCTTTGAAGCCAAGCTTAGCCATACCTATACTCATTTCCTTGAAAAATTCAGGCTTATCCCCCCAAATATGAGCCACCATCGGTTGTTCATCTTCGGTGAACGTTAGACGTCCTCGTACGCCATAAGTCCCCTCAGGATGACAATAGCTCTCCGTGTTTGTAAACTCGGTAAAAAACACATCAGGTCTGCCTGCTTTGCTTACGACATGACGAAAAACAACATCCGTTACATCTTCCATTGGTGCAAGTATAAAAAACGGGCGAGGTAAATCACGCCAAAAATTATTATTCACTGCCTGTTCAATTCCTCTCTTATAGATACAGCGCTATTATCATTTGAAAATATATTCATAGTAACACAACTTATCTATTTTTAGTCTTCAGATATCATCTATATAATATTACCAATAGCTAGCGAATCAACTCAACCGCTTAATCACTTTCACCACTCGCTTTCGTTTGGTGTCTTTGTCGATATCGTCGAGCCGTGAGAAAAGCGTATGGATGAATGGAGCTTTGTTAGTATCGTTAACGATGGATATGGCATTCTCCGCATACATGGGAAGTTGATTGGTCGGACATCTCTTAAGCTGTTCGATGAGCAAGGTGAATGCATGATCAGCATAGGATGGGACAGAACAAAGCTTAATCAGGATATTGACTCCATGATCCTTGGTGATTACCGATCCTTTGTCCATACGATCAACAATCTGATCAAGTGCTGCATATATAACTTCCGGACTTTCAAGAGTTATCGCATCTAGTGCTGTCATAGCGCCCCAAACCAGTCGATTGTTCTTATGATCAAGCAAGGTTAAAAACTCTTTGCTGTATCCGGCAACCAAAGACGGCTTGCGATTTCCAATTTCATAGAGTACTTTAATACAATCGCTTTGGATGTCCTTGTCTTTGTTAGTTAAGTGATCCATAAGCTCTCTCACAGCTTCTCTATCTTCAATGTCGGCAATATATTGCGCCAGTTCCTGATTAGGACCTTCGTCTTTGCGATTGAGCGACGTTGCCAATTTATCGATTATAGTCATCTGTTGTTCTCCTTTTTCGGTTAGGCATCTCCATCTGCTTGCCCCCATGGTAAGCAGTACCGGGTCGCAACGCTCGCTCTGTCGGCATTTGCCTTAGTTACAGCGCGTACAGTTGATAGCGGAATAGTCCATTCAACTGCCCAGGAAGATACCGATCTACATCGATCAGGTTTTGATTCCGTTTGAAACAACTTTCCTGTACTCTAATGCACTTGTCACTTATCAGTGAAAAAAAGTAAACCTGCCCCCTTTTGGAGAGCAGGCCTGTTCCATATTCTATTTGGAGCTAGGGTTCTCTCCTGATAGCTGTGCCGCTTCTTTTTCTGAACTTTTATTGTTGCTTTGATCCACTTCAAAAATATCAAGCAGGAACATAAAGATCGGAATCCCAATAATAAGTCCCCAGATCCCCATGAAATGCTGGGAGAAAATGAGAATAATAAAGGTGTAGAACATCGGCAGCTTTGTTTTGTGAGCGTATAACCTAGGATTTAAGAAGTATGTCTCCACTGCATGGATAAGCAAAATCATAATAATCGCCCAAATGACCGTTGTAATACCGCCTATCTGGTAACCGATAATACTGATCGGAATGAAGGAGATCACAACACCGACTACCGGCACAAGGCTCAGTAAAAATACCGTGATACTTAGAGCGAACAAGTAAGGGTAGCCCATAATCCACAAACCGACAATCGTCAGAATCGTGTTGAATACGGCAATCATCAGCTGAACCTCAATCACTTTACCGAAAGAAGAGGTGAATTTTTGGCCAAAGTATTTAAACTCATTGTAAGCCCAACTAATTTTGCTCTTGCTCAACTTTTCCGTAAAATGATTGACGGTATGCTTCTGGATTAAGTAGAAGTAGCTCAATACGATAACAAAAACAATTACCTCTGCCCATTTACCGAGTTTCACAATATAATTTAATGCATAGCCCCCGTATTGCTCTAATTCCAGTTTGTTAAGCGTGGAGGAGACAAACTCAGCAAATTCATCCGACTGAGGTGTGTCCAAGAATTTGATCATGGACACATATAAATCGGAAATTTGATTAATGAGCTTCGGAATATAATTGATAATTCCATATACGAGCCCAAATATTAATACAGCGTACAATACCGTATTAACGACAATGGGAGATATGGGGAACAACTTAGATATTTTCTTCGTAAGAAAGCCCTCTAGGCGTCCCATGACGAAGGTAACAAGAAACAGCAGCAACATCAAATTGAGCATGTCTCTCAAGCTGTACAGCAACAAAACGACCAGTAAGAGGAACAGGATTCTTCTTACTATACTATTGGCAAAAAACTCCCGCAAAAAATTCATTCGCTTCCCTCAATTACTTATAGTTTAGTCATTCAAAGATTTATGGATGCGGAGAGTCACCTTACGAAAGCTCGATTTCTGACCGCGGTTGCCAGTCAAGTTATTATATATGAAAATTACTGCATTTAAAACTGTTCCCGTAGTCCTTACCACCAGCAAACTGCTCATATCCGCGTCACCATGGAAAGCGTAATTCGAGCAAAAGAAAAGCCGCCTTGTGTGAAGGCGGGACGGATTCATGCAACATTCCTATAAAACAAGTAATTCTCCATTACGGAAATAATAAATATTTTCCCTTCATTTCTGTACTTTATATGTGGCTTAATCGTCATTTTCACCAGATCGCCTTCATTGACGGAGAACATGAGCGTGTCAGGAAACAGCTTACCGTTCATCGTGAATGCATATCGGAATGCGCCATCATAGAAGCCGAGCCACTAGCTAGAGAATGCACGCTATTGAGAAAAAAGGTTATCCTGCACGCAGATAAGCACGTGCGGGATAACCTCATGTTAGCCAAAATCAGATTAGATTAGATAGCTGTAGCAGGCGTTGCACGATGGTCGCAGCCTCGGCTCTCGTCACGAAGTCCTGTGGCGCAAGTTTTGCACCGCTTTTCCCCATTATGACTCCTGACTGGATACAATCTGCAATTCCGCCCAACGCCCATTTGGAGGCAGAAGCCGCATCCGTATACGGAAGCAGTATTTCATCTGCCGCTTGGCCGGTCCGCTTGGCTTTAAGTCCGGTGAGTGTCATGACTCTGGATAACATGACCATCGCTTGCTCGCGAGATATTCGATCATTCGGATTAAACGTGCCGTCTTCAAATCCAGTAATCAAGCGATAGGTATATATTGTATTCACGACATCGTTGTACCAAGCTGACTGGAGAATATCCGAGAATGGAGCGGCTCCATTCTCCATAGGCAGCCCTAATCCACGAACGAGTATGGCGGCAAACTCCGCGCGGGTAATTTCCCGATCTGGCTCAAACAAGTTGCCTGCACCCTCAACGATCATCCGCTCACCCATGTCGCGGATAGCCTGTTCGGCCCAGTGACCCGTCACATCATTGAATTTTGCAGCATGAGATACAATGGCGAACGTGCCGTTATTCAGGCTTCTGACTTTTACAAAATGCTGATTTTCAATCTCAACGACTTGGATTGGTACAGTGCGGAACATACCATTTGGTTCAACGGCTACGGCTGCTGTCACCGAATCCGGGTTCACATTGTCCGGAATCGCAATCCAATGTTCCAGGAAAGTGTTGAACTTCGAAAGTTCGACTGTTGTCTCTCCGTATGTCGCCTGGATGTTAAATTCAATCGGCGGCACCAGGAGGGTGAACATGCCTTGGGATACGGCATCTTTGATCGTATTAGCCGTGTCCTCTGCTCCCCGTGTGTTAATCTCTACTTTTAGTTTGATGTCCTGCTGGGCGACCGATTCGCCAAACAGGCTGACCAAAGCTTCAAGGTTGATTTGCTGCACCGGCAACACATACTTGGCTTTGTCGGTTTCGAAAGTGATGACAGCTTGCTTTGCTGCCATGCTTCTGACCAAAGGGACATCCATTTCAGCCACAACCCTATCAAAGCTTGAGTTCACCCGATAAGTGATGAGCGCGCCTTGTTCTACCGCCGCAAGTCGATTCACAAGCTTGTTCCGATCGACAATGATCGTCAGCATCTTGTTGCCGTGATCCACTGTAGTTTGCGCTCCCGCATCGACCACTTCATGGTTAAGAAAGACGTCCGCTAGTGAAGCTGCAGTCTCACTGTTATTATTACTGCTGCCGTTGCCGCCGCCGGTCGGGGAGCTTGGGATGACTGCATTGGATGCAGTAGAGGCCATGCTTTTTCCGACTTCATTGATCGCTTTAACTGTAAAGGTATAACTTATGCCAGGGGTCAGGCCAGTCATCGTGATTGGGCTTGAGGATCCGCTTCGTACAATTCCTCCCGATGAATCAGTCACTTCATAGCTGGTGATGGCGTAACCACCGTCATTGGCTGGTGGAGTAAAGGAAACAGTTGCCTGCCCATTCCCAGCAACAGCTATTACATTGGTAGGCGCGTCAGGAACAGTACCTGGTGTGGCGCTAGCTTCATTCGACGCCTCACTCAAACCTCCTGCATTGCCCGCTTTTACGATAAAGTAATATGTCGTTCCGTTCATCAGCCCCATCATGTTGTATGTCGCATCTGTGACTGATACAGCAACCGGTTCGTCAAACAGGCCTTGAACGGTTGACACGTACACTTTGTAATAGGTTGCACCCTTCACTGTACCCCAATTTAAGTTGACCTGGCCGTCTGCTCTGTCCGCAGTCAATTGATGCACACTTGCAGGAACGACGTTAACGGTCACCACGTAATTCTGCGTGGAGCCATCCGACGCGGTCACTGTATACGTCACCGGATTGGTGAAGTCCTGCGCCACTTCGCTGATCGGCGAGGTGCTTGCACCTGTGTGTGTAATTGTTGGCGCTAGTGCTGTAACATCCGTTCCATATGGAACGGTGATGTCAATCGTATGATTCGCTTCGTTCACCGTACCGACAGCAGCTGGTGTCGTGAAGCTGAACGCTGTGATTGCCTTCCCCGAGTTTGCTGCAACATTCGCCGTTACGGTGTAACTTTGCGTGGTGCCATCCGACGCGGTCACCGTATACGTCACCGGATTGGTGAAGTCCTGCACCACTTCGCTGGTCGGCGAGATGCTTGCACCTGTGTGTGTAATTGTTGGCGCTAGTGCTGTAACATCCGTTCCATAAGGAACGGTGATGGCAATCGTATGATTCGCTTCGTTCACCGTACCGACAGCAGCTGGTGTCGTGAAGCTGAACGCTGTGATTGCCTTCGCCGGGCTGGCGGCTACACTCACCGTTACGGTGTAATTCTGCGTGGAGCCATCCGATGCGGTCACCGTATACGTCACCGGATTAGTGAAGTCCTGCGCCACTTCGCTGTTCGGCGAGATGCTTGCACCTGTGTGTGTAATTGTTGGCGCTAGTGCTGTAACATCCGTTCCATATGGAACGGTGATGGCAATCGTATGATTCGCTTCGTTCACCGTACCGCCAGCAGCTGGTGTCGTGAAGCTGAACGCTGTGATTGCCTTCGTTGAGCTGGCGGCTACACTCACCGTTACGGTGTAATTCTGCGTGGAGCCATCCGATGCGGTCACCGTATACGTCACTGGATTGGTAAAGTTCTGTGCCACTTCGCTGTTTGGCGAGATGCTTGCACCTGTGTGTGTAATTGTTGGCGCTAGTGCTGTAACATCCGTTCCATAAGGAACGGTGATGGCAATCGTATGATTCGCTTCGTTCACCGTACCGACAGCAGCTGGTGTCGTGAAGCTGAACGCTGTGATTGCCTTCGTTGAGCTGGCGGCTACACTCACCGTTACGGTGTAATTCTGCGTGGAGCCATCCGACGCGGTCACCGTATACGTCACCGGATTAATGAAGTCCTGCACCACTTCGCTGATCGGCGAGATGCTTGCACCTGTGTGTGTAATTGTTGGTGTTAATGCAGTAACGTCTGTTCCATATGGCACAAGAACCGTGATTGTACCCGCTGCTTCGTTTATCGCTCCAGCAACAGAAGGTGTCATGAAGCTAAACTCTGTGATTGCCTTCGCCGGGCTGGCGGCCACATTTACCGTTACGGTGTAACTCTTCTTGCTTCCATCCGCTGCAGTCACTGTATAGGATACCGGGTTTGTAAAGTTCTGTGCCGTGCCGCTATTCGGTGAGATGCTTGCTCCCGTATGCGTAATCGTCGGTGTTAATGCAGTAACATCTGTTCCATATGGCACATGAACCGTGATGGTACCCGCTGCTTCGTTTATCGCTCCAGCAACAGAAGGTGTCGTGAGACTAAACTCTGTGATTGCCTTCGCCGGGTTGGTAGCCACATTCACCGTTACCGTGTAACTCTTTATGCTTCCATCCGCTGCAGTCACCGTATACGTCACCGGATTGGTAAAGTTCCGGGCCGTACCGCTATTCGGCGAGATGCTTGCTCCCGTATGGGTAATCGTTGGTGTTAATGCAGTAACGTCTGTTCCGTATGGCACGGTTACAGCAATCGTGCGGCTCGCTTCGTTCACCGTACCGGCAACAGCCGGTGTCGTGAAGCTAAACGCCGTGATTGCCTTTGCCGGGCTAGCGGCTACATTTACCGTTACTGTGTAACTCTTTATACTCCCGTCAGCTGCGGTCACCGTATACGTCACCGGATTGGTAAAGTTCCGTGCCGTACCGCTGGTCGGCGAGATGCTTGCTCCCGTATGTGTAATCGTCGGCGTTAGCGAAGCGACATTCGTTCCATAGGGCACATGGACCGTGATTGTACCCGCTGCTTCGTTTATCGTTCCAGCAACAGACAGTGTCGTGAAGCTAAACGCTGTGATCGCCTTTGCCGGGTTTGCGGCCACATTCACCGTTACCGTGTAACTCTTATTGCTCCCGTCAGCTGCGGTTACCGTATACGTCACCGGATTGGTAAAGTTTTGTGCCGTACCGCTATTCGGTGAGATGCTTGCTCCCGTATGCGTAATCGTTGGTGTTAATGCAGTAACGTCTGTTCCATATAACACATGAACCGTGATTGTTCCGGCTGCTTCGTTCACCGTACCGGAGACAGCTGGTGTCGTGAAGCTAAACGCTGTAATTGCCTTCGCCGGGCTGGCGGCCACATTCACCGTTACGGTGTAACTCTTCTTGCTTCCATCCGCTGCAGTCACTGTATAGGATACCGGGTTCGTAAAGTTCTGTGCCGTGCCGCTATTCGGTGAGATGCTTGCTCCAATATGCGTAATCGTCGGCGTTAGCGACGTGACATTCGTTCCATAGGGCACATGAACTGTGATTGTACCCGCTGTTTCGTTTATCGTTCCCGCAACAGCTGGCGATGCAAAGCTAAATACCGTGATTGCCTTCGCCGGGCTGGCGGCCACATTCACCGTTACGGTGTAACTCTTCTTGCTTCCATCCGCCGCGGTCACCGTATACGTCACCGGATTGGTAAAGTTTCGTGCCGTACCGCTGGTCGGCGAGATGCTTGCTCCCGTATGCGTAATCGTTGGTGTTAATGCGGTAATGTCTGTACCGTATGGCACATGAACCGTGATTGTTCCGGCTGCTTCGTTTATCGTTCCCACAACAGCTGGCGATACAAAGCCAAATGCCGTAATCGCCTTCGCCGGGCTGGCGGCCACATTCACAGTTACCGTGTAGCTCTTCATGCTTCCGTCCGCTGCCCTCACGGTATACGTCACCGGATTGGTAAAATTCTGTGCCGCGCCACTATTCGGCGAGATACTTGCTCCCGTATGCGTAATCGTCGGCGTTAGTGACGCGACATTCGTTCCGTATGGCACATGAACCGTGATTGTACCGGCTGCTTCGTTTATCGTTCCCACAACAGCTGGCGATGCAAAGCTAAATACCGAGATCGACTTCGCGGGGCTGGCGGCCACATTTACCGTTACCGTGTAGCTCTTCATACTTCCGTCCGCTGCCCTCACCGTATACGTCACCGGATTGGTGAAATTCTGTGCCGATCCGCTATTCGGAGAGATGCTTGCTCCCGTATGCACAATCGTCGGCGTTAGCGACGCGACATTCGTTCCATAGGGCACTTGAACCGTGATTGTTCCAGCTGCTTCGTTTATCGTTCCAGCAACAGCTGGCGATGCAAAGCCAAATGCCGTTATCGCCTTCGCCGGGCTGGCGGCCACATTCACCGTTACCGTATAACTCTTCGTGCTTCCGTCCGCCGCGGTCACCGTATACGTCACCGGATTGGTAAAGTTCCGTGCCGTACCGCTGGTCGGCGAGATGCTTGCTCCTGTGTGTGTAATTGTTGGAATTAGCGACGTAACATTCGTTCCGTATGGCACATGAACCGTAATTGTACCGGCTGCTTCGTTTATCGTTCCAGCAACAGCTGGCGATGCAAAGCCAAATGCCGTGATCGCCTTCGCTGGGCTCGCGGCCACATTCACCGTTACCGTGTAACTCTTTATGCTCCCGTCAGCTGCGGTCACCGTATACGTCACCGGATTGGTAAAGTTCCGTGCCATACCGCTGGTCGGCGAAATGCTTGCACCCGTATGTGTAATCGTCGGAGTTAACGAAGTAACATTCGTTCCGTATGGTACATGAACCGTGATTGTTCCGGCTGCTTCGTTTATCGTCCCAGCAACAGCTGGCGATGCAAAGCCAAATGCCGTGATCGCCTTCGCCGGGCTGGCGGCCACATTCACCGTTACCGTGTAACTCTTCGTGCTTCCATCCGCTGCGCTCACCGTATATGTCACCGGATTGGTAAAGTTCTGCGCCGCGCCGCTATTCGGCGAGATGCTTGCACCCGTATGCGTAATCGTCGGCGTCAGCGATGCAATATTTGTTCCATAAGGTACCGTTATGCTTATCGTTCTGCCCGCCTCGTTCACTGTTCCCGTCACTGCCGGGCTTGCGAAGCTGAACGCGGTGATTTCCTTCGTCGCACTTACTGCCAAACCGAGCTTTGCTGGTTTTAATACTCCATTTCCCCAGTGCCACAGCTTTCCCTCTAGATCCAAGGCATACGATCTATCCAATCCCCCCTCCACGGATCTGAAGCCTACCATACGTAGAACGCCATCCTCGAAAGAAGAGACCGTATATGTCTTAGCATATGACGTGTCCGAAGTTGTACCGTCGCCCAATTGCCCCTGTTCATTTACTCCCCAAACCCACATTTTCCCGTTAACATCCAACCCCAACGTGTGACTATACCCTGCGGAGATTTGAGCAAACTCAATCGGATTGCTGCCGTTCTTAATCGGAATGGGGATTGGATTGTAGCTGAAATTTGGAGAAAGCCCATGTCCAAGCTGCCCTCTGGAATTGTCTCCCCAGCCCCATACGTTACCGTAAGTATCGAGAGCCAACACGAATGGCCCCGCTCCGCTTGAACCGGAACCAATGGATACCGATTTGAATCTCACGCCTGCCATCGTCCAGTATCGTTGGGGGAGATATCGTCCTTCCTCACGGATGTACCATACCTGGTCATCTGTATCTATTGCCATAACTGCTTGATCATGTCCATAAAGCGATTTTAATTTATAAGCTGTCCCATCCTTTTCCACTGGCACCTGCACCGGTACTTGGGGAGTCAACGTTGTTTCATAGCCCCATCCCCACAAGGAACCATTACTGTCCAAAGCGAATGAAGCATTCACTGTCGCTGCGATATCTACAAACGTTCTACCCGGGATGTTAATTCTCGTCCATGTAAGAGAATCGCCTAACGGTCCGTTGCCCAATTGTCCGTCAGAATCATGTCCTGTCGTCCAGATATTCCCGTTATTATCCAAGGCTATAGAATGATTGGCTGCCGGATTTGCTTTTGTAAATCTAACCGGAGTACCACCATTCATCACTTGAACTTTTTTGGGGAGTGCGGAGGATACAGTTGTACCGTCACCATATTGCCCATACTGGTTGCCATTCTCTCCCCATGCCCAAATCTGACCCTCCTGATCCAAAGCAAATGTAGTCGCTTCTTCGGAAGTGACAGATACAAATACGGGGTCATTGGGTGCAGCATCTGTAATCGTAGGAATAAATAACAGACTTGCAATAAGCATTAGTAGACTAATCATTATTTTTTTCTTGATTAAAGTCGATTTTCTCATTATGTTCTCCTTTTCTTAATAGCCCGAGGCATCATTATCCTAGTATTTTATAGAAATCAGCATATCAGACGGCTATAAAAGAACTATAAAAGAACGATGAAAGAACTATGAAAGAATCGCTGTTCACTTGTTATTGCGAAAGATCTTTACGTATAATAGAGTTGGTCGGAAATTCCAGATGTTTCTTGTTCCAAGGAGAATTTTGCAGCTATGAGTATAACGCTATCCAATGTGGCCATGCTGGTTTCTGTTTTTTTGATGATCGCGTTTTTATGCTACGCCTTTCTGTACAGTCAGGAACGGGGAATCCGATATTTTGCGTGGGTCATGATTTGCCGCGTGATTTATGCCGGAAGCGTGATCATGGAAATTAACAGCGAAAGCTTAGCTGCAAAAATGCTGTTTCGAAATATAGAACAGACCAGCTTGTTGTTTGTGGTGCCTATGATGATTTTTTTCGTGCTGGCTTTGTTTGGGAAGAGCGAATATCTACGTCCGATTCGCATGATGCAGATTCTATCGATTTTCATACTATGGTCATTGCTTATATGGACGAACCCCTATCACCAGCTAATTTTTGATCATATAGAACTCAACCAAGGGCATTTGGAAATAAGCAAAACCGTCTATTCGATTACATTTAATATCATCTGTTATCTGATTATTGCTGCTTGCGTTTTTTATTTGTTTATCTATCTGCGCCGAGTACGTCCTGAATTGCGCAAGCCCGGTATCTGGATCATCCTATGCGGCTGTATCCCCGCTGCGACGGAGGTTGCCAAGTCCGCTTACTCCGGCTTTACGCCGTGGCTGCTTCCCCTATCGGTATACTCCGGCTTCCTCGGAATGGCTATGCTGTGGATGGTGATCCGTTACCGGATGTTCTCGGTCGTTCCGCTTGCAAGACAAGTCGTGGTGGAGACGATGGAGGAAGGAATACTCATTGTCAATCACAGAGGAAGCGTCATCGATAGCAATGCGTATGTCGCCCCCTTATTTACGGGTGCAGGAGAAGATTCGATTGCCGGGCGGCGTATCGACACATTGTTGGCTAATTGGCCAGACTGGCTTCGAGCCTGCGAGCGAATGGAAGCGAGCGATATGGAGATCGACGCGCAGGTGAACGGACAATCCCGGGTCTATTCCGTTAAGGTGTATCCATTGGCTTCCCTAGGAAAAAAGGGGCAAGGTACCGTATCCATATTGTTCGATATTACAGAAAAGCAAAGGCAGATGGAGCAGATCGTTAAGCTTAATCAGCTAAAAGACCAGTTGTTCGCAATCGTTTCCCATGATATTCGCAATCCTTTGGCCGTCCAGGCTAGTTTGATTGAAGTGCTGAAAGAAGATAAAGGGATGTTTAACCGCAATCATCAGGAAGTGATCGATGCCTTAAGCGGGCAAATTCAACATACATTTGTGATGATCGAAAATTTGCTGGAATGGTTTCGCAGCCAGAAGGAAGGCATGCTGCTACAGCCCGAACGATTACGACTGTCCGACGTGGTCGAGGAAGTGTGCCGCACGCTGCAACTTAATGGTGAAGCCAAACAAATCGCTATACATTTGGAAATCGACAGCGACATTGAAGTTTATGCGGATAGAGAAGCGGTCAATTTGATCGTTCGTAATCTGATGACGAATGCGATCAAATTTTCCGAGCGAGGCGAGAAAATTCTGGTTAGCGCTGATGCCAATGCCGAGCAGGTGATCGTATCGGTCAGCGACAATGGTGTGGGTATGGATGAAGATCGGGTTCGGGAATTGTTTGATCCGCTAAGACTCGTGTCCACTACAGGTACTGCCGGGGAGAGAGGAACCGGACTGGGATTGCAGGTCTGCCAACAATTCGTGCGGATGAGCGGCGGACAAATTTGGGTGGAGAGCATACCGCGTCAGAAAACTGTTTTTTACTTTTCGCTTCGCGCGGCAAACTCGGAAAGGGGCCACGATGAAAGTACTGCTTATTGATGACGAACAGGCGATGTTGACGGCATTGAGCCAGCTATTGTCGCGAATAGAAGGCGTGGAAATCGTCGGGATGGTACGCAGCAGTGCAGAAGCGGTTGCGTTTGCCGCACAGCATGTCGTGGATCTTGCCTTTGTCGATATCATGATCGCGGAAGACAGCGGATTGACAGTAGCCCTTGCGTTACGGAAGATGAACGCCGACTTGGATATTGTGTTCGTAACCTCCCATAAGGGGTATGCGCTGGATGCTTTTGACGTATATCCATTGGATTATATTGTGAAGCCAGTTTCCCTGAAGCGCTTAGAAGAAACCGTTGCTAGAGCAGCAAGAGGACGGGTGGAAAAGCTCGATTCCGGTAACTTGGACAGTTCAAAACGATTGTCGGTTGCAGGCTTGGGAGGTTTGCAAATCAGCAGCGTGCAAGGAGACTCATTGAAGTGGATGTCCCGCAAAAGCCAGGAGCTGTTTGCGTATTTGTTGCTCTGTCACGGGAATCGTGTGGCCAAGGTTCGTATTCTGGAAGACTTATTCCATGATAGAGAAGAGAAAAATTCGGAGTTGTATCTCAATACTGCGCTATACCAGCTGCGCAGGACCCTGTCTACTTGCGGAATAAAGGAAAATATCACCTCTGATCGCGAACATTATCTGATGAGTTTGGAACCAATCAAGGTCGATTTCATAGAATTCGAGGAGCGATTGTCCGGTTTTCACACCATTGATGAGAACAATATTGAGGCCGCAATTGCCGCTCAGAAAATGTATACAGGCGATTTGTTCGATGACAAAGCGTACGGGTGGGCGCTTGTGGAGCGCGAGCGGCTCAGTGATTTGTATGAGGCGTTCGCCAAACGTCTAGCCAAGTGGCTGCTCGACAATAATCAGATTCGTCAGGCCGTTCAGATTGCTAAAAGGTTGGTACGGCGCAACGAATTGGATGAGGAAGCGAATATGCTGCTTATGCACGGGTTTGCCGCTTTGAAGGACAGACTGGCCCTCCAATTGCACTACAAGCAGTATGAATCGCTGTTAAAACAAGAACTCCATATTCAGCCCTCAGCAGAGTTAGCTGAGTGGTACGGTCGATTGTAGCTAGTGACACAGGTAAGCGATCTGGACCGTTCAAATCTAAAACCTCGGTGTAAAAAGCCGGATGCGCTGCGACTAATGGCTAGATGCTCTTCAAGTTCAGACAGTGGAATGACTTGTTCAATAAGCGCTTCGCCAAGTGTATTCATCCTGTGCCTATCCTGCTCTATTGCTGCTTAAAGGTCCTTGGCAATATGCGGTTTACTATAATGACTAGTTCCTCCAGAGCCAACTAGAACTGTACCAGCTTCCATCAAATTCCGACCTCGCGACCCGATTAGAATAGACTTGGTTTTCCACTCTCTTGGCCATAACCCACGTCTCTTCCCATTACCACGAATAAGTTCAATATCTCATATGCGAGAAAGGTAATTTGGAATGGACAAGTTGCTGGTCTCTTATTATTTTTGCATTCTCGGAGTAATAAAGAAGGCCAGCTAATAGCTGGCCAACATGAACGATTATTCCACGCCGTCCTTGAAGTTATTATGGTAGTGCTTGTCACCCTTATGCTCGAGATCAGCAAGTGTTTTTTCAAGTGTTTCAACGATTGTTTCCTTGACTTGTGTCAGTGTCTCATAAAATAATGCCTCTTCTGAACCTATAATTCTCACGCCGCTGATCGCTTGTATGGACTGAAAACGACGGTGTTCATCAGCAAGGACATCAATCGCAGCCAACGTATGTTTCGTTTGAAGGAACAAATCTTTATGATGTTGTTCGACCAGCCTACGTTCCAGTTGTTCCATTCTTAAGTTCATACGTATTATCTCCTTCATCATGAGATTTTTGCAAGCAACATCTTGGATTTCATTGTACAATTCTTTGCTCCCGAAAAACAACTGATGTACAAGCTGCTGCCTCGTTTTGGATTCGAATGCTCGTCTTTGGCGTACTAAGATGCTGTCAAAGGAAAAAGCATTATCATGTCATATCCTGCAAGGAAACGCCCACTGATAATGCCTTTTGGTCAAGATCCCATTTAGTGGGCATTTAGAAAGTGCCCTACCCGATAAGCTGTTTCCGGTATTGTGCCGGCATCCAGACCTTTACCCGTCCCGCATAAACGATCCCCAGTTCCTCTGCAATTTTCGCTGCCGTCATTCCTTGTAGACGCAACTCCTCTTCGTTTCCATGCTGTACGTTAAAAATTTTCGCCCCTTTTTCGCGATAACGAAAGCACCCCTATAGTTTCATCGGCTTTAACACTAGGATGTTTTTCCAATGTCCGCTATAAGGGGTGCACTTCAATTATGTGTCGGGCTTTATTTAATAACAGGGATTTGTAATATTGTTTACTTACTACCATCTATCTGTTATTGCGTCTAGTTTCCACTTATCATCTTCTAATTGAAACAAGAACATTTGCTTTTCTTTATCATTCCCTTTATCCCCATAGATGTGCTCCGTATAATCCAGGACAACAGGTTTTATATCTTTTGGTGGCGTGAACTCTGTTGGTATAACCGAAAAGTCTAACTTATCGATGCTAATAAAGTATTTTTTAAAGCTAGTTGTCGGCCCTAGATTCTCTGTTATGAGTGAATTATATACATCATAATTCCTTTCGTAGGACGCTTTAATTATAAGGTTCAATGTTTGTACTATTCCTAGTTGATCACCTTCATATTTACTTTCATCGATGTACGTTGGCTCGGTAATATTCGAATTATTATCTCCCTCAACCGGTTCATTCGTCACTTCTACAACAGGGTCAGTCGCAACTTCTTGGAAATCCTCAACTGTTGAAGTCTTGTTCCCCATCGAGCAACCGGCCAACATTAACGTTAGAAAAAAAATCATAATCATCTTCTGAATAGCTATCCACCACCATTCAAGTGTTTTCTTTTCTGTTATTAGAACGATGTTCATGTTTGAAAGGTTGCCATTCATTTCATATATTTTGATATAAAATACATCCCGCTCCATCCATTCGATCTGTTTACTATAAGTATCAGGAGTATATCCTTGCGATAGACAAAGAACGACATAGGAGAATAGTTCATAGGTTTGAAACCTCTTTCCTTTTACTAGCTGACTCGGCAGGGAGAAGACGTAGAGACTGCTCGTAAAAACGTAAGCAGAGAGTCGGCAAACGACACTCAGCCTAACATACATAAATCAGAAAATGAACAGAACTACTACCTTTAAGGGGTGTTCACTCTTGCTGTGTCTTTTTTCTAAATCTCTAAACCATATCCAATTGGTTATTGAAGCAGTATGTACCGCCCGCTTCCAAATGGACAAATATCTTGTCATTCCCAAAACGTACGCATATACTGCCTTTGGTATGCGAATAAATGGTCGATTCTACCAATTGGCCATTCTCCCAAGACACATCCACTTCCATATTGCCTTTCGCTCGCAATCCCTTGATGGATCCCCTCGACCAAGCTTCCGGCAGTGCAGGCAATAAGTGAATTTCTCCATTATGACTCTGTAGCAGCATCTCTGCGATCGCCGCAGTCCCGCCATAGTTGCCATCAATAACAAAGATGTTCGTCTCCGCACCTGCGATCCCAGGTTTGGAATATGTGAATAAATTATTAAAACATAATTCACCGATCAAATGTCCAATATGCTTATGCGCACGATCCCCATCATGCAATCTGGCAAAATGGAGACCAAATAGAGCGGCTGTAAACTCAATATCCTCTAGTTCATCTTGCAGCATTCTGTTCTCTAACGTAATTCTTGAGGCAGCGCTTAACTCCGGCGTCCCTTGTGGAGTGATTTGATTACTAGGATATAATGCGAACAAATGAGACAAATGCCTGTGCTCTGGCTGTGCTTCCTCATAATCCTCCAACCACTCCTGCAACTGCCCCTTCTTACCTACTTGTAATGGAGGCAAGATCGCTATTGCATCCGTTAACTGCTTCTGCAGCTCCACATCTCTCTCCAATAATTGTGCCGATTTCAAACAAAAGTTAAACAAATCGCGAACCAGCACTTGGTCCAAGGTAGATCCCATTGATAATTGCTGAACGCCCAGACTCTTATGACTTGGATAGAAATGATTCTCAGGTGAATTGGATGGCCCTGTAACCAACCAACCGTAGGACGGATGAATCGTCATATAATCCAGGAAGAAAGCAGCCGCCTCTTTTAACACCGGATAAGCTTTCCCTTCCAAGAATGCACGATCTAGCGTATAGTCGTAATGCTCCATTAGGTGTGTAGCAATCCATAGCCCGCCAGTCACATGAAGCCCCCAGGAAGTGTCCCAGCCTGGCGCTGTGAATCCCCATGCATTCGAGAATACATGCGCTACCCAACCCTCGCTGCCATAGAAATCACTCGCAGTAGAACGTCCTGCATGCGCAAGCTCCTCAATGTAACGCATTAATGGCAAATGACACTCGCTCAAATTGGATATTTCGGTCGGATAATAATTCATTTCCGTATTCACATCCAAATGATAATCACAGCTCCACCCCATACGGCAAGCTTCACCATCATTCCATATTCCCTGTAAGTTCAAAGGCAATGGAGAGTCCGCTCGCGAGCCTGTAATCGTCAAATATCTGCCATATTGAAAAAATAATGCAAACAAATCAGGATCATCGATTTGCCCCTTTTTGAACAACTGTATCCTTTCATTCGTTGGCAGAGCGGATTGTGCGGACGTCCCCAAATCCAGATCAACACGTGCATAAAGTCCACTATAGTCCAATATATGATCCTCTCTAAGTTGCGAATATCCCTTGGCAAGTGCGTGTTCTACTTGGCGCTTGGCATCTTCCTCCCAAGGGTCTTCTCTTCGGTAATCCGTATTCACTGCAAAATACACCCAGGCTTCATCGGCTCCCGATATAACCAGCTTTCCCGCTTCACTGCGGAGAGTACCGCCGGATACTAGCACCTTCACGAGACCTTCACTCCATACGCCGCATGTACCATCACTGTGTACTTGCTCCGTAGCCTGGCCTCTGAATGTTAGGGTGTCGGTGTTCAATACCTCGGTTTGGAAGGTTTCTGTACGCCCTTCGATACCCAACGTGAAGGAAACCGAACCCGGAATATCCCCCCATAAGCGGGAGGCTACAAGATCATCCGCATGTGTAGCGAAGACTTCACGTCGGATGGTATGGCCATTCACCTTGTAGGATGTATGCGAAATAGCCTCATCCAAATCCAGCTCGCGAATGAAGCTATCAAAATCAACAACGGTTTCGAAATAAAACTTTATGTCACACAGGGGCAGGTTTGTTCCAAAATTCGCTTTTTTCGGCTGCAACACTTGTTTGGCAAGTCTATCTCCTGTTGGATAGTCTCCCGCAAAAAAATGCTTTCTCATCTCTTCAAGATCAGCCTTCCGCTTAGACGTGGTAGCTGTTGCTTCCGATTTTCCCGACCAGTAGGTTACTTCAGTCATGCTCCATGTCTCTGAATCTGCGGCCCCATAAATGACAGCACCCATTCTTCCATTTCCGAGAGGAAGGCCCTCTGACCATTTGGCGGCGGGTTGCCTATACCATAGTTTATATTTACTCATATTGAACTCTCCTTGTTATCTATACTCTGAATCGTTCCTTCCCGTAATTAACTCGATTTCCAAGAACCATTCATAAGTACCGTGTGCTTCTACAACAGCAACAGACTTGTGCTCCATTGCATAAGATAAATCGTCCAGGAAGCCGGTAGCCGGTTCGATCGCTACATGATACTGTCCTAGATATCCGCCAGCATTCGCCCAGATGGACAGATAAGGAACCTTGTCCTTTGGGAATAGCATCGTTAATTGTTCTCCTGTAACGGGATCCAAGAGAGAGGCCTTCCCTTCGGCTAACTCACCTTGAAAATAATACTTCTCTGCCGTACGAGCCGTGGCCGCTTCCACCACGTTCAATCGTATCTGTTCTCGATCAGCATAGGGGATTGGCCACTTCTGGACATCTCCCCTCTGGCCCATCCGACCATCTTGTGAATAGGAGACAACTATCGTATTCATTTCGTGGGGCACTATCATTTCCATACCTTCTTCAACTTGAAACAGCGGATGGGCTGCCCATAAGAAAGAGAAGGGAAATGGGCTAAGATTCTGAACAGAATAATCAATCCGTAATCGTTGTTCTTTCGTGAACGAATAGGTTTTCTTCAGATGATACGGTATCCTCACCCCATATACCTCGCAACTGAGTTTTCCTTCATGTGCGAGGACATGCCAAGGAATCGACCACACCTCTCCATGATCAGGCAATTGTACCTCCTTCCAAGGAAATTCCGGATACTGACATACATTAATCGTTGGGAACATCTCATCCCAGCCACTACCGTCACTATCTGCGAATGAACTCGCATACCCATTGTTGCCAAGCGGGTTATCTGTTCTCGATAACCATTCTCTTCCGGTTTTCAGATTTTTCAATGAAATGACTTTGCTCCCTAGATTAGCAGCAATCGTGAGTTCGATGATCGAGTTCGTACCTGTCCATACCACCTGGTCATCCATCTGATGTTGCTTCCACTGCAACATGGTTGTTTTCCCCTTTCTCCTCTGATAAATATGAGAAAACCTCTATAGAGGCCATTCTTGAGGAACGACCGTATATAGAGGCAGCCTTGAATAATGAATTTATTTATAATGCGCCCTGAAGCGCAAGTTCCATATGGATGGCAGCACCTTGATGGCTCGGCTCGAGTTCAAGCGCCAGCTTAAAGTTCTTCACCGCTTCTGCTTGGTTTCCAAGACCTAAATGACCTAGCCCCATCATGTAGTAACAATGGATATGATTCTTCTTATTCAGATCCTCATCAAATACCAGGAAGTCTGGCAAAGAGACTGCGAAATAATCAATCTTTTGATCGATGAAGATATGTTGCTCTCCATAGTCCACTAGCTTGTTGAACCGGCTGCGAGCTGCTTTCTCATGACCCAATTGACGTAAAGCAACACCTTGATAGAAAATCATGTGCGGCGGTTGGTCATTATAGAACATCGCGCTTGTCGGTTCATCCAACCCTTGGGAAGCTGCTGCAAAATACTGCATAGCTTGCTCCTTTTCTCCAAGTTGTTGATGAGAGAGACCTAAGTAATAATGGATGTTATTCTCTTGGGCTCCTTCTAATTTACCCTCGTTCACATTCAACGGGTACTGCTTCGCTGCGAGCAATTGCTCTATTGCTTCCTTCGCCCGGCCTGCTTCTAGCAGCTTCTTCGCCCACTCTACCCGCGCTAACACGTATTGTGTCGGCACTTTGCCTTCGCCGCCTTCCCACGGGTGGAAGTTACGATTCATAATCAACGCAATCGCTTCTTCATGACGGCTCAAGGCGTTGTGCAATGTAATATACTCCAGGTACAAATCATCACGGATGATCACCAATTCCTTGTATTGATCCAAGTGGGCTAATCGTTTCTCAGATGAATAATTAAGCTTCTTATACAATTGATCCAACTCGTAAAATACTCGAGCGTCTGATGTATTCAGAGCAAATGCTGTCTCTAATGCAGTAAGCGCTGCATCCGGATTATGCTTTTTATTGAAATAAGCCAAAGCCAGGTTGCGATGTACGGTTGCAAATGAATCGTTCAACGCTACGGATTTCTCCCAGTAGGATACAGCTTCATCATGTCGCTTCTTATCAAACAACAAGTTGCCCATATAGTATGGTGCCTTTGAATCATTCTCGCGCAATGATGTCACATGCTTCAATACTACATAATCCTGAATCGAGTTGGGGAAGCAATAAGCAGGATTCGCTTCCTCCGCAAGGCCATAATAGGAATCACATGCAGCCAGGTCATTACACTTCATGCTATAGTATCCTTGATAGTAATGAACCATCGGATACACGTTGCCGCTTGTACGTTCAGCAATGCGGCCTAATACATCCAGGGCCTCTACATATTGCCCAGCATCAGCATAATCATGTGCAAGCGCAATATAGTTATGCGCGTCGTCACGCATCAGATTCACTAATGTTTGCTTCGCTTGATCAGCTTGCTCTTGATAGCCGGATTGCTCATAGATGCAGATCAATTCATTCCTTGAACCGAATTCCATCGGATCTAGAGAAATGGTTTCCTCTGTTAGCTGCTTTGCTTCAGCCAGACGATTGAGTTTTCTCAGGATAACACTCTTCAGATTACGAGCTTTGTAATTGCGTTGTTGCATCGTAAGAGAACGGTCAATCAGTTCAAGTGCTTCTTCATATTGCTGCTTCTCACTAGCAATTTGCGCTAGAGCATAATACCCGGTTGCTTGCCATGCTGCGGACCAGACTGCCTTGTAGAATGTCGTGAACGCTTCCTCCAAGCGGCCTTGCCATTTCAATGTTTTGCCTAAGTTGTAGAACGGCTCACTGTCATAAGGTCTTGCATTATGACGGGTCAACGTCTCAATCGCGTTTCTAAAGTACACTTCACTTTCTTCTAGCAACCCTCTGCGCAGCAGCAATAATCCGTATGCGTTATTCAGGCGAATATCTTCCGGATCACGTTTTAATCCTTCCAAATAATAAGCATCAGGCTCATACGTTGCATGACGATACTGCTCTAAGTGAAGACCTGCCAAATATAAAGCTTCTGTATTCTTCAATTCCTCCGGTGCACCGATCGCTTTCGCTGGAGCTGGCGTTTGCTCGATTCCCTTCGGTTTCGGCTGATACGAGATCAGCTCTCTGCCACTTGCAGTTAAGACCACAAGGATTAAATCTTCCTCATGCTCATTCCTATCGATCTCCATTTCAGTCGAGAATGTATCCACGGGTGAAAGCTTAAGCGTCTTGTCCAAATACGTTCGACGAGCACTTTTGAGCATGACATGCGCATCCTCGAATACCGAAGTTGCATAGACATGTACGGTCGCTTGTTGACCGGTCACTTCCAGATTCACAGCCGCATCAATAGAAGCGTTCTTCACCATGCCGACTTGTTTGTAGGGCATAAAATATTGCTTAAAGCTCTTCTCTTCATACGGTTGAAGCCATGTGAAATCTGGCTGGTTGTCTGTGTAGACACCGGTCATTAGCTCGATGTAAGGACCATCTTCATCTGTCAAATTACGATCCCAAGCTTGACCAAATTCTCCATGCCCCCATGTCCATTGCTTCTTGCCTGGCGAGACATGTTTATTCGCAATATGCAGCAGACCTGCCTGGACTTGATGATCATAGCCGCCAATAAAGTTATAATCTGACTGATAAGCCATATAGGAGGTTGGTACAGGAATATTGGTGTATTTGGAAATATCAACGCCTTCTGAGTAATCCATCTTGTAGTACGTTCCGGTTGCAATTGGGAATTTGGATACATCACGTTTCCCATGATCGAATACGGCATGTACATCGGGAGGAAATACCGATTGGCTATGATCATTAGCAGCCAATGCCGGATTCGCCCACCATAGGAACGTCTGAGGCTCCGATGTGCGGTTGTACATTTGTGCATGGACCTCTAAGTAAGCTTTGCCAGGATACAGCGTGAAGCCTGTTGTTACTTTCGTGCCGTACATCCGGTCGATTTCGCCTACCCATACCGTTTTACTGCCATCCTCATTGGCCTCGATGCTGTATTCAAGGGGTCCATACGTATTCGGACGGTGATGCTGCGGCCAGTTAAATTCAATACCGCCTGAGATCCATGGTCCAATCAGACCGACTAATGCAGGCTTGATCACTTGATTGTGATAGACAAAATCATAGTTATTCGTCTTATCGATCGCTCTATAAATTCGTCCGCCGATTTGAGGCATCATCTGAATTTGAATATATTCGTTTTCCAGGTACACCATTTGATAGGGCTTCATAACTTTATCATCATAGATTTTGTCAATAACCGGATGAGGATAGACACGGCCTGAACTGCCTTGGTAGACGCGTTTTTCCAGGAACATCGGATTTTTATCCGGCTCACCTACTTCATACGTAGGAATTTCAATTATTTCTTCCCATACCTTAACTTCAGCTTGTTGTGTCAATTCGCTCATCCCTTCGTATACAAGATGTATTTTCGTTACCCTTATCCTACGAGGTTTCATCACGAAAGACCATTCACTATCAAATGATGATGATGGATTATATGATGATTTTTGTTGCGTTTAAATGTTGACAAGCGTTTCTGGAAAAAGCATAGTGTATAGTATGGATACTATAAAAAAACAAGACGGATTCATGTCCCAAAAGCTGATTGTACTGCCCGATGATATCATTGCCGAATACGCGACTCACCCGCTCATCCGTCCGCTGTATATAACCGATATAGGCTACTTTCCACAGGCACTGCATCACTATCGTGAACGCCCTGCAGGCAGTGCTGCATATATCGTTATGTATTGTATTGCTGGTGAAGGCTGGGTTAGCCTCAGTGGTCAGAAGAAACAGCTCCTGCAGAAAGGCTCCGTCATGGTCATCCCTGCCAATATGCCCCATGAATACGGCTCCTCCGAAACCAATCCATGGACTATTTATTGGTTTCATATGAAAGGAGAGAATGCCGATTCCTTCTTTGAAGGCATAGATCAATATACGGCACCAACACTGGTATCGGTTGAAAATTCCGCCAAAATAATCGAGTTATTCCACCAATGTTATGATCTTCTGCAGAAAGGCTACTCCCTCAATCGCATTATTTATGTCTCACAATTGGCTTGCCATCTCGCGGCGCTCTTACGATTCTCGCAACAACAACCCAATGTGCCAGGGAAGCAGAAGAAGAAGCACGATCTGGAGCTCTCGCTCCAATTCATGAGCGATCACTTGGAGCAGAATATCTCCTTGCAACAATTAGCGGATCAAGCCAATTTGTCGGTTCCGCATTATACGCATGTGTTCAAAAAAACGACAGGCTACTCCCCCATCGATTACTATTTACGACTTAAGATTCAGCTCGCATGCCAGTATCTGGACCTCACCGAGCAGAGTATTAAGGAAATTAGCATTCGTCTCGGGTTTCAGGATCCCTACTACTTCTCACGACTCTTCAAAAAAATAATGGGGAAGGCTCCCCTCGTGTATCGAAATACACGAAAGGGATGACTTCCCCCATTCTTTTCCCGCTTACATCAAAGCCTTCTTACTCATCCCCAATAATTGCAAAACCGTAAATATGAACTGCCCGGCCTTCATCATTGTATAGACGGATAGTATTATTGCCAGCTTGCATCCAGATGCGAATTTCACGCTGATCCTTTATATCCCATACCGGGAAGCCCCAGCCGGCTGTGTTGTGCAAATTCGTTCTGTACGTGTGCGCCCCACCGTTAAGCTCTATGCTGAGGTCTCGGCTTTCCCCTGCACAGTAGTCAAAGCGCATTAAATAATAGCCGTCCTTAGGCACCATGATATGGTCGAACTTAAGCTCGCCTCCATTACCAAGACCTGTCACCTTCTCCACGCCTGCTGCATCCAACACAAGTTCTGCACCACCGCTCAGGCTGCCTTTTCCAACAGGAACATACAATTCCTTCTGCGGCTTGTTATCAATAATATGAATTCTTTCCAAAGCCGGCACAGCTCCTGCAATACGCTCCAGGAACAAGGCACTCTCGCCGCCAGCGAACGGAAATACCACATCCTTGGTCATGAATATTTTATTAGAGCCGCTTTGCGGCATGGCCATGTCCACTTTGTTGATTCCGTCACTGACACGCAGTGTCCAAGGCTCTGTTGCTGCATAGAACAGTCGGATGGTCTGAGGCGCATCCGTTGTTTTCACTGAAAACACAAGGCTGCCATTCAGCAATACCGCTTCCTGTTCATTGTCATAAACGACAGGCTCGCTACCTTGCCGCATTTGTCCCGCTGTTGCCCAGTACTCTGTTCTTGCATCACTCATGTAACCGGAACAAATTCCTTTTGGCAGCTCCGTGATTTCTTTGGTGATATAGATGCCGGCACCGCCGCCTTTCAGCAGTGGAAGCTCTATGACATCGGCAGAAGTCACCTTGATGCGCTTCACCTTCATCAATTCGCCGCTGTAGTCATCCTCATAAATATCAGCCTCAAACTCACCTTCAGGCAGGAAATCCATACTCAGACGCAGGATCATTGCTTCGTCTGTAATGCAGCCAATCAGCCAATCTTCTTGGGAACGGCGCATAATGGCTGCATGATGGCCTGGAAAACCAGACAGTACCTTCACCTCATCGTAAACAGGCTTCATGCGGCGTAAAAAATCGGTCCCTTTCCATGCCTCCAAATAATATATGGATGCTGCAATATGGGCAGCGCCTGATTCATAAACGACGGAAAGCGCCATTTGATGCCCTAACGTCGTGTTACGATTTTTGTTGGAGAACCCGGTCGGCGTATAATCCATGGGACCGATCACATTGCGTGTAAACGGAACCGTACAATTATGTCTCGCGTCCGGCATACCGCTCCACATATAATGTTCAATTCCCAGAATTCCCTCTGCCGTCATAAAGTTCGGCCATGTGCGTCCTTCGCCCATACATTTGGTTGCCCCATGGAAATTAATCATCAACCGATGTTCCGTCATTAAGTTTGCAATCATCTCATATTGCCACATCGTGTGCTGAGAATCGTTCTGGAAGAAATCGACCTTAAGCCCGTCTACCCCGCAGCTTGCCCACAACGGAATTTTCTCTTGTGCCTTCTCAGGGGTGTCGATATACTGCATGGCGCTCCACAGCCATACGACAATCCCTTTCGAATGGGCATAATCGCACAGCTCTTTCAGCCACGTAATATCCCAGTCCGCATCCACGGTGAGTCCTTCAAATCCGACCGCTGCCGCATAATCTACAAAGCGCTTCTGCTCTGTATATAGCTGTGCGCTATTCATATATTCCCACCAGCCCCATAAACAACGCCCCGGCTTGATCCAGCTTGTATCTTCCATCACAGAAGGCGGATTCAAGTTATAGTTGATGGTTGTATTCACCAATTCGTTCAAATCGTCTGTCACCACAATGACGCGCCAAGGAGAGGCGAATGGCAGTTTACAGGAGAGCGGTCGCCCCATTTCTTCCGGAGCGAATTCCAAGGACATGCTTCGCTGTCCGGCTCCGCGCAAATGACAAGAGCAATAGCTGCCATCCGTGTTGTATACCTCTGCTTCTGTAATCATGACCCAGCCGCCATTGTCAGCGTGGAACAAGCTTGGCATTCCGTAATCTCTGCCTTCTTTGTCTTCCCAGCCGGTACGGTCATAGGTGCCCTCATAGCTGTTCACCCAATGCTGCAACCACAATTCATTGTAGGCCTCTGCCAAATTAAAGTTTGTTGCTTCACGTAATACTTTCATCGGTTTGTCTTCATTAGAAAGTACTTGATAGCGGAAAGCAGCCCCATCATCATAAGCACGCGCGCACAGCACGAACGTATAAGCGCCACACTGGAACTCTAGCGTCATCTCATTCGCATGATTCTCGTAAACTGCTTTTTTACCCGCTGGTATGGAATAGTTCTCGTCCACAACAGCATGAGCTTCCTTTACAAAACGAAAGCCTTTTGTGAAATCCTCCAAATCACTTTCAAAGCCAAGCTTGCTTTGCTCGATGGCCGCTTTGCCATTGCGCTCAACCGCGTACCATAATTCCTTCTCGGCATTCTCAAACACTGTGAAACTAACAGCATGATTAGGCGAATACAGTTTCCACATAGATGCAATCCCCTGTCCATTCGTATTTTTTTATTCCGGCAACAAACGCACCATACAGCTTGCATAATCATGGTTAAGTGTAATCGTGAGTCCGTTGTTCATCAAAAACGCACCTGAATAGCTCTGCTGCTGTTGCTGCCCTTCTATCTCTACCAGATAGCTTGTTGTCGCATCCAGCCCTCTTGGACGAATCGTAAATACTGTGCGCCAGCGAGAGGGATGATCCAGGAATGCAAACAATACGCTTTCTTCTCCATTCTCGTATTGCACGGCCTGCAAGCCGTCCTTTTGTAACGAAGCCAACCGGTGTAATTGCCCAAACTGTATAATGGAACGGACTTCTTTGTAGAGCGCCACATATTTTTTCAGAAGCTCCATTTCCTCTTCCGTACTCTCATTCAAATTAAGTCCAATGCCAAGCGCACCGCACATGGAGATATGCAATCGGAACAACAGCGGCATGGCACGTTTGCCATTTTTCCCCGAATCCGTCACCCAGGCACGCATATATTTGATTGGATATAGATAGCTATACCCTTCCTGAATAGACAATCGGTCCAGAGGGTCCGTGTTATCGCTTGGCCAGAATTCGTCAAAGTATGGCATAGCGCCATAATCCACGCGGCCGCCGCCGCTTGCACAAGCCTCCCACTCTACCTCGGGATGCAGCGCCCTTAATGATTGGATAATATGGTAAAACCCCTTCGTATGCCGGTACCAAATCGTTTTAAATTCACTGCGATCCAGTACAGCAGAAGCAACCTCGCTCATCCCTCTGTTCATATCCCATTTGATATAGGAGATATCATTCTCCGTAAGCAACCGATCAATCTCTGCAATGATATAATCCTGTACATCTTGCCTTGTCAGATCCAGCATATACTGGTAACGCCCTTCCATCACCGGACGGCTTGCGTAATGATACACCCAGTCCGGATGAGCGCGATATAATTCACTGTCGGGGTTTACCATTTCGGGCTCAATCCACAAACCAAATTGCATGCCGCAGCTCTTCAGCTTTTGGGTCAGCGGTGCCAGTCCGTTTGGAAACTTTGTTGTGTTTATCCGCCAATCTCCCAAACCCGCATGATCATCGCTGCGCTGTCCGAACCATCCATCATCCATAACAAACAGCTCCACACCTATCTGTGCGGCCTTATCTATAAGCTGAAGCTGCCCCTGCTCGTTCACATCAAAGTAGGTGGCCTCCCAGGAGTTATATAAAACGGAAAGAGGTTTATCTGCCAGAGGCTTTGGCATGACATATCGTCTGGAGAATTCGCCCATTGCATTCGACATTCTGTCAAATCCATCCGGTGAATACCCCAGATAGAGAGCCGGTGTTTCCAGAGCTTCCCCGCCTGTCAATTGCCATTCAAAGTCGGTATCGTTCATCCCCGCCAAAATATTTAAATATTCGTAGGGTGTTTGCTCCAATACGATTTTGAAATTTCCTGACCATGCCAGTGCGCCATAATAGACCTCACCGTATGTTTCTCCCGCATTTTGATGCAGAACAAAGCTCGGATTCGCTACATGACCCGTAGCGCCGCGCAGACTTTCCAACACCGTTTTTCCGCCCGTTATTTTTTGCTCGTAAGCATCAAAGTCAGAATTCCACATGCCGTTAAAGTTTTTCAGATTCCAGCCTGCCCCAGGCAACGAACATTCTCCCGAATGCAGACGCTCCACGGTAACGACTTCGCTGCCACTGTTTTGTACTGTGCGACGCTTTTCAATGATATCTACATCTTCATATACCTTGTAGTGCAGGGACATTTGAAGCGGATACACCGTGTCCTCCAGGGTCACGGTGAGTTCGTCATTGTCAATCGTATGCCCCACATAACGATAACGAAAATCTCTCACACCATCGGCAAACGTTACTTTGAAAGAAGTTTCTTTGAACCGCATGGTTCCAAAAGAGGAGCATTCTTCTCGCTTAACATCATTGAGGGGATGAAAGCCTTGCTCCCATACATAGGGCTCATTCTTGAAATCCTCAATCGCATCTATGCGTGCACCCCAATATAGATGACGCAAGAGCCCTTCCTGATCTACACTAAAGCTATACGAGCAGTTTCTTGTGTTTAACAAAAAAACATTGTTTTTTCCTATGATGATAGCCATCTTATGTCTCCTTAGAAAACGAATTTATATGCTCAAGCGTAAGCGTTGCTGCCGTCCTCTAGTGGCAAAAGCTGAAGCTTCACGGTGATACTCATGCCATATAACACACGGGGCAGGGTACAACTTGTCGCACTCTGCCCCGTAATAATAGCAATGCTTTCTTGGATTGCTAGATGCTTACTTCTTTTCGGCAGCGTTGTACAAATCCATACGAACCTTGTAGTTAGCTGTATAAATATCTTCAATCTTTACTGCATTATTGGCTTCTAGCTCAGCAATCATTTTTGCATACATGCCGTCAATTTCACCCTGTGAGTTTGCATAGACCATAGAGGAGAAGCTATTGTCGATAATATCCTTGATTTTTTGCTCACTCAATGCGTCGGGCGAGCCTCCCTTTGGACCTAGATCATCATAAAGCGCGGTATCCCAAGTGGAGCCTTCCATTGATTTCAGTGCATGTTCATTCACATGATCTCTGTTGTAACGGAACATTAAGTCATAAGGAGTGCCGTCTTCGCCCAATCCATTCCGAACCATCCATGTCCATTTGCGAGCGCCTGTTGTTTTTGAGAATTCTTGCCAATCAGCTCTAATGGAATCCAGCGCTTCTTGCGTCGGTACATGAACGCCGTTCTCCATATTCCAGTTCATGCCTTCCTTACCCCACATCAGCAAATACTGACCTTCTTCGCTTGCGAGGAAGTCTAGAAACTTGATCGTTTCTACCGGATGCTCATTCGCTACTGTAATACCAATGCCGTCCCAACCCAAGGAGCTGCGAGGGCCAAAAGTTGTTTCTGCTGGATCAACACCTGGTGCCGTTACTTTAAACCCGTAAAACAGTTGATTGGTATCCTCGCCGTGTTGAGCGCGGAATGCCGTGTTGGCATCATTCACGATACCGCCTGCCGTTGCAAATACACGTCCGCTGACCGTCTTCTGCTCATAGTTTTGAGCTTTATTGATGCCCCATTCACGGTCTAGCAAGCCTTCTGAATAAAGAGTGTTGATGAACTTTATCATTTCTAGGTAACGCGGATCTCTTACTATAAACTCAAGACGGCCATCTTTCTCATAATAAGTTTTCATCCCATACATCGCCTTGAATGAACCAATGATAGTAGGCATGTGATCTGCGTTCACTGTCATCGGTATAGAAGGGTTTCCGTCTACAGTTGGATATTTAGCTTTAAATTTTCTCAGCAAGTCCAAAAATTCATCCTGTGTAAAGGAATCTCCGGCCAATGCGCGCTCGCCATATCCGAACTCTTCAAGGATATCCATACGCATATTGATTGCCCAGTTTGGATCTGGATCCAAGCCGTACCAGTTGTTCAAATAATAATTTTTGCCATCCTCATAGACACTTTTGGAAAGCACATCACCATAACGCGCCTTGATATTCGGAGCGTGCTCATCAATCAAATCATTCAGCGGAATCAATGCTTTACCGGCAATGTATTTGTTCATGGTTGCTTCACGTCTGTCAATGACAGCAATATCAGGCAAATCTCCGCTGACTAACATCAAGTTCAGCTTCTCATCCGGATTACCGGTAGGTTGCTGAATTTCAATAAATACACCTGTGCGTTCTGTAATTTCTTTTGCAACAGGGTTAGTAAACGGATCACCCACATTTTTGTCAAACAACGTTAATGTAATAGGCTTCTTCGTTGTACCGTTTTCTTCTCCCCCTTTGGGAACGTTCTCATTTTTGCCTCCGGTACTGCATGCGCTCATAAGCATAGTGCATGCAAGCAGCGCGGCCATAACGATTCTTTTTCTCATTCTGATACCCTCCTATGAATGAAATAGCTTCTTGGCTTCCAACTTGCTTCCCTCTGCTTATGCAGGGGATTTATATTTCAACCATAACCTGAACCGGATGTCAGATTCGGAATATGGGCGAAAGCACAATCTTTAATTGGTAACGCTTAGCCTTTTACTGCCCCAATAAGCATTCCTTTTAGGAGGTACTTTTGCAGCAATGGATACATAAGAATGATGGGCAATGTCGCTACCATCGTCACTGTCATACGGATACTCTCGCTGGATACCGGCATCTTACGCTGTTCATTGGCAAGCTGCTGTGCCGCACTTAACATGTCATTGGTCTGGAATTGATTCAGAATTTTCACCAACACAGCTGATAACGTTTTCAAATCAGGATTATAGGTATAAATGTAAGAATCATACCACGCATTCCAATGAACAATGGCTGAGAACAAGGTGATCGTAGCCAGTACCGGAGTACACACCGGTATAATGACTTTAAGAAAAATCTGAATGTCATTGGCACCTTCTAGTTGTGCCGCTTCCTCCATTTCTTTGGGCAAGCCCTCCATGTAGGTGCGAACTAATATCATCCAAAATATACTCATAATCCCGGGGAAAATAAAAACCCAGAAGCTGTCGATCAGATTCAAGCTGCGAATGACCATGTAAGTCGGAATCAATCCGCCGCTGAAATACATCGTAAATACAAAAAACAAATTAATGCCACGCCAGCCTACCAGTTCTCTTTTACTTAGCGAGTAAGCCAGCATGGAAATGCAAGCCAGCGTAAGAGGCACTCCAATTACCGTTCGAGCGACCGTCACTCCGATGGAATTCAAAATTTCTGCATCCTTCAAAACCGTTTTGTAACTGTCCAGGCTGAATTCGGTTGGCCATAGCATAAATTGTCCATAAGTCGGGTCAGAAGCATCATTCAGGGACAATATGAAAATATGCCAGAACGGAAAGAATGTAACGATGAACAATAACAATAAAAATCCATAAATGATCATATTCCCCGTAATGGTTGCCAGCGTATAGCGCTGTGACCACTTGCTTCTAGCGACTGTGGGTGCAACTTCATTATTCATTTTTTCATTCCTCTCCCAGCCGTATGCACAAATGGTTAGAACAGATGCGTTTGGCCCATTTTTTTAGATATTTGGTTGACCGTGATCACCAGAATAAACGCTATGACTGATTTGAACATGCTTACAGCAGCTGCATAGGAGAACATGCCATTCTGTATGCCATAACGGAACGCATAGGTGTCAATGACATCCGAATAGGATCTGTTCAGTGAATTACCTAGTAAGAAATATTGATCAAACCCGGTATTCATCAAGTTGCCGATGTTCAAAATCAACAGAATAATAATGGTAGGCCGCAGCATCGGCAGTAATATGTGCCAGATTTGCTTCAAGCGATTGGCACCGTCCACTTTCGCAGCTTCGAACAACTCCGTTGGAATGGCAGCGATGGCAGCCATATACATGATGGAATTGTAGCCCATATCCTTCCAAGCATTCGAGAGGGCTATAATGATCCAGAACATCTTGCCTTCCTGCATAAACAAAATACCTTGTTCTATAAATCCGATTTTCATCAGCAGCTGATTGACAGGTCCCTCAGCAGACAACAATGTAATCACAATACTTGCAGCAACAACCCATGAAATAAAAAATGGCAAATAGGAGGCTGTTTGGACCGTCCGTTTGAACCAGGTTATTCTTGCTTCATTCAGCATGATTGCGATTATGATAGGAAGAATAAACCCTATCGACAGTGTTAACACACTTGATACCAGAGTATTGCGCATCACGATCCAAAAATCTTGCCCTGAGAAGAAGTATTGGAACCACTGCAATCCCACAAAGTCCGCTTTAAAAAGCGAGCCCCAGAAATCCCCTAAAGTCGGCTGATAATCTACAAATGCCATGTACAAACCAACCATAGGAGCGTAAGCGAACAATGCTGCCCATACAACTCCCGGAATTAGAAGCAAATAAAAGTATCGCTGTCGAACCATTTTTTTAATAGTAGGATGTTTAAGAAACGGAATTTTCTTGTTGCTTCTATCCATCTCAACTACCATTCTCCCGCCTCCTTATCTCCAATTTAAGTTTATGAATTCATCATATAGAAACTTATATGGTATCGCTATATCACGATTTTCCGATTTCTATCACAAAAAAACGACCTTTCACCATATCATGTGTTTTGGTCGAAAGCATGTGTTAATGTAAGCATTATAAAAACAAAACAGACAAAATCAGGGGTCCGACTTGCAACGTATTCATTGATTCCCGATCAATTGACATTACCTACATTCAAACTTATACTCTGTTCTAACATCTAACGATATGCAAGGAGGATCTATGTACACTATTATTTTAGTCGATGACGAACGGCTCACTTTAGACACTCTTGCAAATTATATAGATTGGGAACAAATGTCCTGCCGTGTCGTTGCCACTGCCAGCAACGGACGAGATGCATTGAACAAAATAGAAGCCCTGCAACCGGATATTCTCATTACCGACGTGAAAATGCCTGTCATGGACGGCATTGAGCTCTGCAAACAAGTTCATACTCGCTTCCCTAACATTCAAATTGTTTTTCTAAGCGGATACAATGAATTTGATTATGCTTGTGCCGCACTGCAGCATGGTGCCTGCGGCTATTTGCTGAAGCCGGTTGACCACGAAGAGCTGGCTGCCACGATGAGGATGGTTCGGCAACGTTGTGAAGAGCAGAAGAATCGATTCAATTCCACCTTATTAACGTCGGGAGAATACCTGCGTGAGCTGCTTCAAATCGGGGGTAATCTGCTCTCTGGCTTAGCAGATGAGGTTACTACCGTATACAACCACCATTTGCATCTGCCTGCGGACAATAAGACCTTTTATTATGTATTTATCAGTATTGACGAATACAGCCTGCTCGCTGAGAATCCGCTTGTATTCGACGCGCCTTCCGGTGATTTCTCCACTGTAGAAAGATTAGAATTTTTCATCGCTGGATTGCCAAGCTTTGCTCCCGGTGTGCTGACCAAATTGCGCGATGGCCAATGGATTTTCGTCACAAAGGAATCCGATCGCACCGTGTTTACAAATTGGCGTAATCAGTCCCCGAATGCGCAGCGTTGGATATCCCTGTTCCTGACAGACCACCCGCAATCCCTGCTCTCCTTTACCAAACAATGGCCCAAGATGCTGCAAACACGCAATCAACTGGTTGCTGTTCATGGCACAGGACTGATCCATGACGACTGGGAGAACATGCATGCCGCATTGCGCAAGGAACCATTTCCCAAAACAGAGCACTTGATTGCCGCCGTGCAGCAAAAACGCAGAGACCAAGTTGAAGAATGGCTCTATGACTATTACGATGGCGGTCTGCCGCCCGGAAATATCAGTCAAGTTTTTGTAGAAAGCGTTTCCGTCTTTAATGCGGTGCTGTCTGCGGTTGCGGCTAATAACCGTCAATTACAAGAAATATTCGAAAAGGATGCCAAATTCTTCGAGCGCCTTTCCCTGATGGAAAGCATGCAATCTATGAAGACACACATGCGGCAATTACTGAGCATTATGATGGACGAGCTGGAAGCATCCCCCGTCGATCGACATATCGAGATTGTCAACGAAGTATGCAATATCATACAAAAAAATTATGGTCAGGTGATTTCGATTGATGTGCTTGCTGAGCTCATCTTCCTGTCACCCAACTATCTGCGAACGATATTCAAGGATGTTACCGGAAAAACATTACTCGAATATGTAACTCAGATCCGGATGGAGCAAGCTTGTCTCATGCTGCAGGAAACAAATATTAGAATTCATGAGATTGCCAAGCAAGTCGGCTATGAAAGCCCCTCGTATTTCGGCTCTGTCTTTTTCAAGCGCACGGGTCTTACCCCTAACCAATACCGTACACACGCGAAAAAGAGACCACGAACATGAAGACATTGAAGAAGCTGTTCAACAATTCGTCGTTGCTGCAGAAGCTGCTGGTCATATTTCTTACCGTCACGATCATTCCTCTTATCTTTATTACGGTGTTCTTCTATGATCGTACGGAGCAGCGGCTGCTCGAATTGACTTATGAGAATATGTCTAGCAGCAACCAGCAAATCAACAGTAATGTCAACGCTCACTTGAATAATCTTCGCCAGATTTCATCTCTAATCTATACAGATGAAAATTTACAAGCCTATCTTACGCAAAATTACACAAGAGACTATTCTTTTGTCGAAGCCTACCGGTATATCGATGGACTCTTATACAGCTTGCTTACTGCGAACAACAACATTGCCAGCATCAACCTTTATGTAGACAACAAATCGCTTCCGGAGGATGGTCTGTTTCTCAAACATATCACGCTTGAAAATTTACCCCTTGAGTACTTAACTCAATTACAACAAACCTACGGCAACAATATATTCAGCAACGTGATTCAAGACAAAACCGGGAACAACGTGATCTATCTTGGGCGTATTCTCAACTTTAACGCACAAAGCCATTTTTACGGAATGGTGACGATCGGTCTTAATGAAGAATTACTCTACAAGTTAATCGAAAAAGAAGAGCAGAACAAAAGTGTCTATTTGCTCAATGAAAAAAATCAAATCATCTCAGCATCTGATAAATCGCTTCTAAACCTGTCATTCAGCGAGGCCATCGGCCCCGAGCTGTCCATCAATCAAGAAGTCGTCACTATAGACGGACATCCCCATTTGCTGGTGTATAACACCATGCCACATGGTTGGAAGACTGTCTCTCTCACACCGATAGACGAAATCATGAGTTCATCTCGTCAGACCGCTATGCAAATTGTTGTCATTGCGCTCTTTAGTATTGTCTTATCCATCTTAATGATCATTGTCATTGCCAAATACCTTTCGCTCCGCCTGCGAAAATTAAACCGTCAAGCGGCACAAGTAGAAAAAGGGAATTTCACCGTCATGCTTACGGATTCCAGCAAGGATGAAATTGGGCAATTAAATGCGGCTTTCAACAAGATGAGCACACGTCTCAAAGATATGATTGATAAGCTGTATGTCAAGGAAATTGCCAAGCGCGATGCGGAGCTTTATGCCTTGCAAAGCCAGATCAATCCACACTTTCTGTATAATACGCTGTCGGGTATTTCCTCTCTGGCCATCCAAAACGATGATATTGAAGTAAGCAAAATGTTAAACCATCTCGCAAGATTCTATCAAACATCACTAAATATGGGGCATCAATATATTACGCTGGAAAAAGAAATCGCCCTTACCAAGCACTATCTTGCCATTCAGCATATGCGCTTTGAGGATAGCTTTATTGAACGCTGGGAAGTTGACGAGAGCTTGTGTAAGCATGAAACGTTAAAATTGCTATTACAGCCTTTTGTCGAAAATGTCATTAATCATGCCATCTATGATGATCAACAATGTCTCGAGATCTTCATCCGTATTTACCAATCCACGCACGCTGGTGTTCCAGCGCTCTTCCTTGAGGTAGAGGATGACGGCTGCGGCATGTCTTCTGAACAAGTAGAAACATTGTTATCCACTGAATCGAAAGCAGGATATGGAATCAAAAACGTTCATGAACGTGTGCAGCTTGCTTACGGACAAAACTACGGTGTAACCATTCAAAGTCAAGCTGGATTAGGCACAAAAATCACCATCATACTGCCTTTGCAGCAACATGATTAAGCAAATGTGATTTGCAGGCTGGTCAATCGGCTTCATAGGAGTAGGATAGTCTGGTTCGTGCTATAATGGTGTTCATACCCATTACATTCATCATTCTGCCGAGATGGCGATGATTAAGGAGATTGAACTTGACAAACAACCATGATGTTGGAGCAGTTAGCGAACTGCCGGAGAACTTCGAGGAGCTCAAACGAGCGGCCAATCGGACGGGAAGCTGGAGAGAAAGACTGGATGCTGTGAACGAATTGGGGAACTGGGATACAGCCCCTACCATTAAGCTGCTGCAGTATGTTTTGACAGGTGATCAAGTGTTCCAGGTGCGCGAAGCCGCATATCGCAACCTGAAGCAGTTGGGTGAAGATGTGCAAATGCCTGCCAAAAATAAGGGCGAGCTGTTTAAAGGCTTGAACAAAATATTGCTGCGGATTAAGAAAAGCCTTCCTGAAGATCACACCTTCGAGCAATTTAAGGAAAAACTGCAAAAGACACGTCTAGATATTTATGATACTTACGAGGGCAACAAAGGTGCCCAGTTCGACTCCTGGCTTCGTGAAATCTGGGAGACGCCAGCTAGAAGATAACCGCCAAGTCGGGGGATATTAGCCCAAAGCCTGCGGAAAATAATGGGGGGGCCTTCGCCTCGCTGCATGCCTGCAAAAGCAGGCACCCAAAAAGGCTGGACGGAAAACTTTACGTTTTCTCGTCCAGCTTTTTTTATTTTCGGGGCCTATTGGACCCCTTTGTTCAGTTGCCTACGGGATCAGAATGCCAATGTTGTCGATATCAGGCGCATAACTGGAATAGGAGAGCTTAATTGTATTGGTGCCCGCGTTCAAATTCATGGATGTAATATAGCTTCGAACAACATTCCAGCTTCCTGAATCCAGCCTTAACTTGAGCAATGTGTTAGCACCGCCATTCAGACTGTAGTTGATCCACCTCTCATCGGCTGCCAGATAGTTCAGCTTGAACTTGTAAGTACCCGCTGTTGGCACGGTCACATTGAATTCCACCGTGCCTGAATTATTGCCCAGGTTACCCACTTTATTGCCGTTCGAGCAGTTGACGCAGCTTACAACAGAAGCAGAACCGGCAAGAGCAGCGCTTTCCGCTTCATAGTAAGTATAAGGATCATCCGGCATACTAGGTACGGTAGTTTTTGAAATCAGTACCGCGGCTCCTCCGGTTGCTAGAAGAGGAATCGTCAGCGTTGAAGAGGCTGTCACTGTGCTTATTTCTTTACTTATGGATTCTCCTGTCGCTCCGTCCTTATACACATAAGCCGTGTAGTCGCCGGGCTCAAGGTTCAAGCTTGAAAGGGGAATCGTGATGGTCCTCGCGCCGACGGTCATCGCCCCGATATACCAATCCGAACCACTTTTCCTTGCCATAACAGCGTGACTCCCCGGGAAACCGTCAAGGAGCTTGGTCTCATCCCATGAGGCAGGCACAACCCGCAGAAGCTCCGTGCCTTTCCAGTTGGCGTATATGTCTATGGAGTCGGCATAGTTTTGAATTTTGGATTCATACACAACAGCCATCGCCAATTGGTGGCCCTGTGTTGTATTTTTGTTCGTGTTGCTAAGAGCAACAGGCGTGTAGTCCATGGAGCCAAGCACGTTTCTTGTGAACGGAAGCGTAGTATTATGAACAGCGGTTGGAGCCGGCGGCCAATACAGCTTATAGCGTTCGGAGCCAAGCACCCCTTCCGAGCTTATGACATTAGGCCAAGTACGTTCTTCCCCGCCCGGTTTTGTGGAGTTGTGATAGTATACCATAAGCTTAAGCTCGGCCGCATAATCGGCTACCGACTCCAGGAAGCTCATCCCGACCTGCGACTCATTGGCCGTCATGTCCACCTTTACTCCTTTAATGCCCCAGCTCGCCCATTTCCGCAGATTCATCCTGCTCGCGCCATATGGGGTATGGACATACGGACTTGCCCATATGAATATGCCCACATCCTTTGTCTCGGCGTATTGGACTAGATCCTCGATCGTACCGTCGGTCCACTTCACCCATCCGGCGTCAACGGTGACATATTCCCATCCCATGGAAGCTGCGAAATCCACATACTCCTTTTGGCGCTCGAAGGAATAAGGCACTTCACGATAGCCCTCAGGAACATTAGGGTCGCCGTAATAGTCCTCGCTCCACCAAGACCATGCTGAGATACCCGGTTTGATCCAGCTAGTGTCCGCGATTTTCGACTCCGGATTCAGGTTCTGCACCAGAGTTGAATTCACTAGATCATTCAGATTATCAGTGACGATCACTGCCCGGTAAGGACTCTGGAATGGCAGAGCAACCTGAATCTGTGTACCATACAAAGCTTGGTCGGCTCCGCAGGAAAATCTCATGTTCTGTCCTGCGCTCCCAGTGAGAATTGATGGGCAATAAGTTCCATCAGCGTTAAATACATTCGCTTCGGTGAATAAAGCCCAATAAGAGTTGTTGTTAATCGACGCCAAGAAAGGCATGGAAATCGTACTGGTATCTAACGTTGTGGGACTGTAATACTGCCAAGTCCCCTCGTAAGTATTGACTGGCGGGTGACCCCATCCGCCTGTTCCGTTAGGGAAATTGTATTCCGTATATTCCTTCTGGATGAAAGCCTCTCCCATCCCCGGAATAGCGTATCTGAAGCCGAATCCGTCATCATATACCGTCATGTATATGATAAGCTGAGCCGAGCCCTTCGAGACGGCATATTCCCTTTGTACCGCGTTATCTTGGTTTACACTTTTTTTGCCGCCCGGTATAGAATAGGTATTGTTCCACGAAGTTGTACTGGTGGATACGAATGACATTCCCGAGTAGAAATCCGTATCGGTGGTCTTTAAGCCCAAGCGTGATTTATCAACGATTGTCGCCCCATTTTTTGTAACGCTGTAGTACAATTGCCCGCCTTCCAAGTACATAGTCGCCGTAAGTGTGCCATCAGGCGAGGATGTGGCGTACTGCGTTCCGGTATCAATGGCAAAAGCTGAAGGAACAAACGTAAAAATCATAGTCAATACCAATATGAGACTTACTGCTTTCTTAAATGACATTCTTTTTCCTCCTTTAATAATCGCTCAAAGCTAAAGAAGTTCAAAACTCAATCGAACCCTGCAAGCTTGCTGCTAAGAAAGACCAGCATTTTCGGAAGCTTGGTTGATCATCTACGAATGCCCTATAGAGTCAAAGCATCGGTCCGTAGGAAAGTAATTTTGTTAGGTTGTTTTGCAAGGGTTGGTCGGGCAAGCGCTTTCATTTTACCCCCTCCTTTTCACACCTAAGACCGATCACCTAACTCTATTATCAGTGGAAGGAAGAGAGAGATTCCATCATAATTTCCTCTGAATCCTATCGGAAACGAACAATCTTACATGGGCTTATGTTGACGTCATGACCGTAGGTGCGTATGCAAACGAGAAGCCTTCCTGAATGACGAGCCGGTCGCTCAACGTTAGTGGGTGTCCACTTTCTTGTCGGAGGTCCAGTTCATCGGCAAAAAAAAGAGAGGGCGAAAGCCCCTCTTTACTAATTCTACTAATGCATCTCCGATTTAGTTGACCTTCCTCACCAACACCGCCACACTCTCCACATGTAGGGAGTTTATAGGGAGTACACAGTTAATAAGGAATCGGCATTTGCTCAAATTTTAGGCGGCTGAATAAGCCGTTTTTCTATTCTTTACCAAAAAGGATCGGCTCTAAGCTCCTCCCCTATTGCGATTAATTTGTGAAGTCCGCCGCCCTGAAATGAGGTTGAATTAATGCCAATAAGATATTACAAACTTTTTGATTTAATTAATCGAAGGGGAATGAAAACTGATTTAATCGAATTAGCGGGTATCTCTTCGCTAACGCTTGCTAAGTTTACAAATTGTAAAATGGCTATGACCGAGGTAATAGAAAAACTATGAAGTGCTTTAAACGTCCAACCTGGCGACATAATGAAATATGAAAAGAATATAAAAAACGCCAATCCCGCAGGGGAAAGGCGTTTTTTTCTTATCACTGTTTATTTTCTCTATCCCAAATTGCGTTTGCTTCTTTGTAGTACATTGGTGGCGTTTCGTCTTCAAATTGAAAATCGTCTTTTATTACTCTGTTCAGTGCGAAAGTATGAGCGAATAATTCTGCTTCAACTGTAGGTGCTTCTATCGGTAAATCCGGGTCATTATGGTGTCCCAATTCGTGAATAAAATCAAATGCGAACCAATAATCGCTCCTGTGTAATCCGCCTTCAATATAAATTACAGGACGTCCTTCTCCAATATAAAAATACTCTTCTGTCCCATCGCTGTACTTAACGTTTAGTTCTGCATGTCGTAAGTACATACCGCCTGCTATGTTCTGGTGAACAGTTGTATCAATGTCTTCATCACAACAAACAATGTAGGATAAGCCACTCCACTCGTTAGGACTCGTTATTGCTTCAATTTTAGGTAATAACCCAACAAACCTCTGAGGCAATCTACCGTATACAGGCACGGCATGAATGTGACCAATTGGCGTTTTATCTTGCATTTTAGCTTCCCCTTTAACAATTAAGGTGTATTTTCCATTCTGCACTCAAATCGTCGCGGATCGTACGTAAACTCTGAGTTTCTTCGATGATTCCTATCGCCTCTCCCAAGTCGTGCTTGCTTGACTATGCTCAAGTGCCAGCTTACAATACTTTCGAGCGATGGAAAGAAGCAATTTCGTCTGAGTATCGTCCAGTTTGATGCCGACTAGCGAACTCGGTATGAATCATGTGTATCAGATGTAAGCAAGTGCGATCATGTAAAAACCTCCCATGGAACAAATTTGTTGCATGTTACCTTGGATGCGAGGTTCTTACAAGTTGAAGTTACAGGTTTAGCGACCTCAATTTATATTGGTCCACCAATATGATAATACTCGGGATCAAGTATAAACTCGCTACCTGTATTATCGAGCCAATCATTACTAATTTGGATGATTTTACACACGCATTCGCTAAAAGTTTCAAAGCTAATTTGGTTTAAATTAAAATGTGAAATAAGGAAATCCTTTTCAACCTTTATCATTGTTCCAACATTTATTACATACCCCTGTTTTTCATCAATCTTTTTTAATAGGATATGAGAGTCATCTCTATTATTCTTGCTCATTTTTCCTGCATGGACAACTTTATATGCTCTGTCAGGGTCTAATTTCTTATTATATAATGAATGTTCTCTTCTAAATGAAGTATGCCATTGAAAGCTTCTTATCCAATCCTGTAGGTTTAATATAGTCACTGCCCAATTAGTCGGATAGTTTGATGATGAACTAATCATGTTAAACAACTCAGTCAGCTTGTCTTGTACATCATTTAAATTCTTATATGCAAAAAATCCCAGAATAGTTCTCTTTTTTTTAAGTCGGTCTAGTATGGTCATTTTATCAGAGATTAATAATTCATTAACTTTTCCTAAAGACTCCGACATGCTGCTTATATCATAAACGATCACACATAGATGTTTTAATATTTCAAGTAAACAGTAATCAACCTTCCCTTTAATGTGATCCTTTAAAGGATTAAAAAGAATACCTTTAGAAAACATCTCCGAAACATTCTTATAAATTATCTCCGATACCTTCTCCTTTTCATTTGAATTATCAGAATTATAGCATAGTATTCTTTTATGGTTTAAATCGAACGGAACATCTCTTAGGTCGCCATACTTTACATTGAATAAGCATATGACTTTCTCCCATCCTAAAGTTTTCGCTGCATAACCAAGTTCAACAAGAACATTGGGATTTGGGGTTTTTCTTCCGCAATAATCACTATTTACTATAGATATATCACACAAAAAAATACTACTTCTATCGATTTTCTCAAAAATTACATCAGATATATCTGGTGATCCTGTTATACCTAATGTGTCTCGATCATATTCAGCATATACTTGAGTTTCAAATGACAGCTTTTTAATGGCCTTCTTAATTGCATTTTCAATAAAACTACGGTTTGTGTTATTAGGTAGATCAGATTGCCATGAATAAAAGATACTAGCTCTCACAGACCTCTTCCTTCCTAGTTATGTTTAGCTTGTTACTCTAAATGCAATCGATATTCCCTGTCCTTCCTCTCATTCTTCTTATCAAGCTCTCTATTAACATAGTTCATATGCCAACATAGCTTTTGATATATGCGTTCCGTGTACCTCCCATTTAGTTCATCAAGCATCATTTGAAAACCACTTTTTAAGAACTGCCCTCCGAAATGCTGAATATGTAGATAGTTTAAAAAGCACAAATTATCAAAGTCTTGTCGAACGAACTCGGACAATTCTTCATCTGACCCAATATGTGAAAGCAGGTCGGAATCCAGCAATATCCTGGGATAGATCGCTACGTTACTCTCAAGGTCATATGCTTTAAGGAGTGCTTCACCCCATACCATAGTTTCATCGATATAAAGTTCTCCTATTGATATCCCTCCACGAACAAGCCATCCAACACTGTCTTTAACCGCTAAACATTGGAAATTTGAAACACAAAATAATAGGGCTCTTATATCAAGCAGTCTTTTCTCCGGCTGCTCTGACAACTTCTTGACAATAATAATATTGTCGGAAAATATCTTGAACTGAATCTCACTGTAGCCATCCATAGCTGTTCGCTTATCCATAGAATGAGTATATAGGTTATGAAGCTTATTCATTGCTAGTTTTTGTTCCTCGTACCCATGCTTCATCCTGGCTGCAATCCCCAAAATATCCAAGTATGCAACGATATGCTGAGATGTCTCTCTATCGTACTTATCTACCCTACCTCTAACGAGCATCATTATCTCCCCTTCGTAAAATTTCATCTTGCATAAAATCACAAAACTATTACAGTAATTTTACGTAATTAACACCGAGGTTTCCAACTGTTTCCTTATACTTTATCGGGAAAGTACATCACTTTCAAGAATCAATTAAATAGCTAGTGATGCACACTTCTGAGCAAATAAAAGCCCAAGCGCAGCAGCGCCTGAGCTTCGACAGATAGGTAAATGTGGCTCCAATAGGCTATTTCCTGAAAAGCGACACACAGCACTCCACATGCGCCGTCCAAGGAAACATATCCATAGTAGTAACCTCCATTGTCTTATACCCGCCATCCTCCAGGATGCGCTGGTCACGCGAGATTGTGGACGGGTTGCAGCTGACTTAGACGCTTCGGCTGGAGCTCGAGATTGTCTTCAATGGCGTCGAGGTGCAGCGCTTATGTGAAAGCATTAAATTAAAGTTAGAAGAGTTCAACCTCTCAAATATCAAAGGATTTTATTCAATTGCTTCTGAGCCTACAATTTTCACGCCGCTGATCGCTTGCATGGACTGAAAACGACGGTGTTCATCAGCAAGGACATCAATCGCAGCTATTATCTCTTTCATAATGAGATTTTTTCAAGCAACACCTTGGATTTCATTGTAAAATTATTTGCTCCCCAAAAACAACTGATGTACAAGCTGCTCAGATGTGGGCAGTTCCTTCATTTATATCTTTATTCTCCTGTCTCCTTTTCAACATCCATAATCAACGTCATTATGACATATGCAAGCTGTGCTCCGTCCTGCATCCCCTGCCAGTACAAGTATTCATTCTCCATTTCTTGCTTATAATGACTTATATCTTCCCATTCAGAGAATTCCGGTTTATTTATAATAGTTGGATCTGAAAATAGCCTTTGAAAAGCCAAGTCCTTTTCTTCCCGTATTCTCTTTATCTCAGGATCCAGTGCCACGCGAGCAAAAACATCATCCAATCTGCTTTGTAGGACACTTTTAAACCATGTCGGAAGCTTCAAGGCTTGTTCCTCCTCGCCTGTAGAGTCGTCCTGAGTTTTGTAGCTTCTTAAGATGTAGTCGCAGCATTAACTTATCTACTTTGCGACTAATGGCTAGAAGCTCTTCATGTTCAGACAGTGGAATAACTTGTTCAATCAATGCTTCGCCAAGTGTATTCATCTTGCGCCTTTCTTGCTCTATTCTTTCATGCAAGTAAAGCATTTATTTAGCCTCTTTTTCCTCATCTGATCAATGCAGGACCCTGTACCCGAAATTGTATTTATTAGTTTAATGCGATATTCGGTTTATTTCATTTTAATGCGATATTCGCATTAAAACAATAGTGTCTTTTCGTACAATTTGAGTAAAATGAGAGGAGACACATCATGAAACATCGAAAAGAGCCTCCTGGCGACAAAAATATTATCGGATCACGAGTCCTTAAGATGCGTAAGGCAAAAGGGATGAAACAAAAGGAATTCTTGGCCAGATTGCAAACACTTGGGTTAGATATCAGTCCAACCAGCCTTTCACGTTTGGAAGGCCAGCATCGACTTGTTCAAGATTATGAAATATTAATCATTGCCAAGGCTTTAGAAATTTCTGTTGGTGAGCTGTTGGGTGAGAAAACGTAGCAATGATAATAGACTCTACACCTTCATCTGATAATTGATTGATATCACGAATATGCTCCAGCAATCTCGCCTCAAATGACGGTTTAGCTCAATCCGCTATATAATACTGCATTTGTTTTCTTCTTTCTTAGTAGTTCTCTTAACTAGTTGTAGGAGAATTCTGCAGGCTAGCGATTAAAAAATCATGTCTAGCACGAAGCGTCTTAATTCAGCATTGATAGCCCTGCGGCGCTCATGTTTCGTTAGGGAGCCGCTATGCTCTAGCGCTAACTTACAATGAATCTTCGACATTTGGACAAGTTCCGTCATTGTGGTATCATCAACTTCCACAAAGACGCAGGGGAATTTACTGCTCCTAGCTAACCACACACAGCACTCCATATGTATAAGAGTAATCAACAAAAAAACGGCATATCTGCCGTTTATCTGTATTTTGGTGGAGCCAAGGGGGATCGGTCCCCTGACCTCATCGCTGCCAGTGGAGAGATGGTGGTTTGTACTTTAGGGAAAGTCGGAGGAAAGCCTAGTGGGACAAGGCTTTTTTAGGTTTTTTGTCTCCACGTTCGAGTGCGTCGCGGCGCTCGCAAAAAGAAAAAGTGTGACCAAAAATGTGACCAAAATATAAGTACTTAAAATCTTACCTTTGGGGAATAAATAAATACATCATTCAATAATATCCCAAGAGTCATTTTATTCAAATAGCAAAAATAGAATCTGAAGATTAGCTGAGTAAATATAGAATTTATCCCTGTAAGTCCAACAGTGATCATCCCATCAGAAACATGTTACCTTGTATTCACCTAAACCTTGCTTGCTATGGTCTGAATTAAAAATAGGTTGACATGAGGTATTCGAGCCATGAACACGAATTTGCTTTATATACTAAAATAAAGGTAATGCCGAGACGTCCTATGGCTAAAACTTTTGGTGAATAATAAATTCAAACAAATATGATGGATTGGGAAGGACATAAACATATGAACTATCATGAAAAAATTATAAATATTTTAAAAACTACATATGATTTAAACGCTCGGATTCTCGAATCACAAAATCAGGAATTTTTCTCAGATCATAATTTCACTACACTTTATGAAGCATACTGGATTTCAAATTTAAAAATAAAAAACGCAATTGAATTGTTAGAAGTTATCATTGACAATTAATAAAAATCACATTTTCATTCTTCTTCTCATCAAAAGCAATCGAGTCGTATTTAATAGCTCTACATCTTCTTCAGTAAAACCAAAACCCTCAATCAAAACAACTCTGTTTGTAAATTCTAATATTCCCTCAAAATTTATTTCATTTCTAAACATTTGATCTAATTCTAAAGCTCTTTCCATACTCACTTTAACATATGGCAACGGTAACTTTTTAAATTCGTTTGGAGTTAGTTCTAAAACACCTCCACCATAATATCTGCCGTATAATTCTGTATAAACTAAAGTTAACGAATTATAGAAAGAAAATGTGAACGAGTTAATATCATATCCTTCCTTCATAGAAATTCTGTACGCTGTATCTGTAACAGATACATCTGCATGATTAATTATCACCTTGGCATGCTGATATGAACGCTTAAAGAAGAAACCTTCTGAGTTCCAAACAGAAGGAATCACGAACCACGTTCCCCGTTTTTTACATTTATATCTCTCATGAATTTTCTTATCAGTCAATATTTTAAGGTAGCCTCTAGCTTCGGCATGAAAATCCTTTTCATTATCGTCAAATAGCAAAAGATTAGTAGGAGTATCCTTTTCAATTAAAGGAGTTAAATCTTCTAACCTAAAAATAATGAGATTCTTAATATAAGAACTTTTCTTTATTATTTTATGAGCATATTGGTGCAACTTGAATTTCTCGATTGTTTTATTATCAACAATGAACTCATCGTTAGCGGCAGTAACAATTCCAGCGCACGATGTACAATAATCATTTACTAAAGGAATTTCTTGTTTCAAACTAGTTAACAGTTCATTATGACGTTTACTAAGAAACAATGAAGTCCATTTCCCCTCACTATCTGTAAATTCACTATTAGTAATAGTAGTAAAGTTACTCGCTCCTACATCTTCTAATGAATTGAAATTATGATAGTGAAATCCTCGTTTATTTTTTTGCTTTGAAGCTATAAGTACAATTGTATCCTGTTCAATGTCTTTGAATATGATTTCATTAAATGTAAATATCTCAATGCAATTAAATGCTGTTATTAAGTATTTTCTAATTGATTCTGCATGCTTTACTTGTAATATTTCAGAAGGAAGAACAAAGCAAACTACACCATCTTCATTTAGTGCCTGTGCTGAACTCACTAGAAAAGCAGTCCATATGTTTTTAATATTTGAGTTACTAATATTTGCATCATTCAAAATCTTATTACTTATTGTTATTTGATCTAAAGACATCAGCTTCCTATTTATATAAGGGGGATTGCCGAGTATTACATCAAATTTTCTTTGATTATTTTCTTGGAAATACAGGTAATCCTCTGAAAAATAATCAATTTTCCCTTTGATTTTATCTTCATATTTTTTATTTTTTAATTTTATTAGTTCATTATTATCAATTTCCACTAATGACAAATCTATTATATGTGCTTTATTAAATTCTTTTAACTCTGAAAGGCCATCTATAAAGATTCCATCACCACAACTTGGTTCCATAATACTCATTTTCTGATTAAAATCATACTCTGACATAATATAATTCACTATAAAGCTAGCTAATTCTGGAGGTGTATAATAAACCCCCTTTTCCTTCTTGTTATCCATTTTTCAATTTTTCCCCTAGTAAGTAATTCAAGTAATCTTGAAACTCCATGCTCAATTGAAAATATATATCTTTAATTCTATTAAACTTTTCATCATCATGCTTGTGTTTATCTAATAGCGGTTTAATTCTATCGAGTTCAATCTTAATTCTTGTTAAGTTCCAAATAATACGATGCCTTGATAAAAATAGTTGAAGTTTTTTTCTCATATACTCAGCCAACTCATTGTTTGGCCTAATATTCCCATAGGTATCTCTATAAAAATGAGCCTCATATCGTTCATCACATGGATCTATATATCCTTTGTTATCAATAAAAGACACAGTATGATCGTCAGAAGGCCAATCATTGCTTTTAAATCTATTACAAAAGGGACACGCATATACCAAATTTGAATATTCATTCTCTAAAGATGAAAATTTAGACTTTGGAGCAAAATGATCAATATGGTAAGTTCTCTCCCCTCCAACCCATCCATCGAAATCATCACAGTAGCCACATCTATTATTAAAATCTTCACTTAAATAAGGCTTGTAACTTCTGTAACTGCTATACTGTCTTGTAAAAGAGCGAACAGGGAGCCTATCCCTAAGCTTAATCATCAGTTTCATCCCTCATCTCGTCTACGAGAGCTTCCGACAGTTGAATTAGTCTATCTAATCGAGCATCACTTGATATTTTCTTTATGTCACTCGGTAATGATTTATAACTATTTGAATTTAACTCAAGAATATTATCTAACTCTATTAATCTCTCTTCTTCTTTTGATGTTAGGTTAGGATATAAATCCATCAAAGACATAAGTTCTAGTTTAAATAGTTCTATTCTTTTTTCATAACTTTCTATTTTAGTCTTTAATTTATGAACGAAAAACTCCTTTTCTTTAGCTACAAACTCTTTAGCTCTAATAAACTCTGGATCTAAAAGAGTGCCTTCCGCTTCAGACTCGTGGGAAGTTAAAATATAGCATGGAAACTCCTTGATCGTATTTAATAACTCTCTTATTAGATTTACACCATTATAGTGCACCTTTGACTGTGAACTATTTAAATTATAATCAATTACAACTCCCGAAACTTTTGATTCAATAATATCTTCAACCATTTCTTCCACACTATCTTTTAATCTAAGTTCGATGACTTCAAAGTCATCCATCATAATAATTTGAAACTGCCTTACAACATCTTCTTCATCATCAATGTAAGCAATTCTATTCATCGTTCTCAGTTACTCCTTCATCTTTTCTTGTAGGAAAAACAAATTGTATTGATAAACCTGGTCGAGGTCGCTTAATTTTAATATTACCTTTATATTCTTCAACTGTTGATTTGATAATCCACATTCCTAATCCAGTTCCTATCTCTTTACCTAGTTCATCTCGCTTTGTAGTATAAAAAGCTTCAAATATTTTATTTGGATCATCAATATCAGATGATAGACCTGGGCCTGAATCTGTGAAATCAATGATAATTTCATTACTATCTTGAATTAGTTCAATTGTAATAGTTCTTTCATCATCTGCATCAGGTCTTCTAAAAGCAGTCAAAGAATTCGAAATTAGATTGTTGAAAATGCTATCAAAATCAATTTCAAATATTCGTAAAAAACATTTTTTCTCCGTAGATGTTGGAACTGTTAACTTAACTTTTTGAAAGTTAAGCACTGATTCCCATGTTCTACTAAATTCTTCGAAGTATTTATACAACTCTATTTTCTTTCTTGTTCGCTTATCTACTTTTATCGTATTTAGTGAAAATTCCAACCATTTTTTCAATCTTTCATCCTGTATGGCCATATCATCTATTACTATTAAAGGATTTAGAAATGGCTGTAGATTTTTAACCTCTTCTTCATTTATTAATCGACTTATTATTTTTTTTAGATTAATATTTCTCTGCACAATATTCGCACTTAAGTTGTTCAAGTCATGTGCAAACGAAGTGAGTGTTAAACCAGTACTTGCTAGAGCCCTTAGTAATTGCAACTCACTTATTAGATCCTTATTTGTTTTTAACTGTGCTAGATATGACTTAGCAAGTATTCCGACGTTTTCTGCACTTTTAGAATCTTTACTAATTAACTGATTTAATTTTTCCTCTGAAACATTATTATCTATTTTACTAACAATTTGCTTTGCAATTTGATTTGCCCTTTTCTTTTCTTGCTCATCAATGTTTTTATTTGTATATAGTTTATCTAAAGCCCTCATCACATATTGTCTATCAGTTTCAAATTCTTGAATAATTTTCAAGACTAAATCCTTTAATGCCATGAAAGAAACATTCTCCTGAAAACCTTCACGACTTGATTTATCCTCAAGATTAATGTTGTCCAACCTAGATATAGAAATACTTCCGGATATTTGATTAGGCCTTACTCTCCACGATCCTGATTTATGGCTGGGTGCTGCTGGACTTTTTGCAGCTCGTTCTCCAAGCATCAACCAATCAAAGGAACTCCCCCCCATTTCTCCATACGGTCTAACTCTAAAATGATCTCTATAAACCTTTATCCCCGCAAATGTATCCATCCAGATATTTCTTTTACCTACATCAAAATATCTATAATAGAATTTCTTTCTATCACCCTGACTAAAGTTTCTTTTAAGAAAATACATCGTAAACTCAAAATTACCCAAACTATTCAAAACGCCTTTATTATATTTTTTTTCATAATTAGGCATAAGCTTATTTACGGTAGTTAGTTTTTCGAATTTCCCATTTTCAAATACTTCAAACGTATATGGGTAATGCATCATTTCTTCCAGTTGAAATAAGTCCATATCAATAATCTTAGGATCAAATTCATTTCTATGGTATGAAATCTTAACTGAATTATCAGAGTTGACTTTTGCATGTAATTTATAATCGTAATCATAATTTAATAATGAATTAATAAGCCCATATTTCTCCGGGAACTCTGAACTTAATAAAATCAATTCAAATTGAGAATTATCGTCAATTGGTACTAAGAACTCTAAATTTGTACTAATCCTATCAACAAAATAATCTTCCCAAGGGTCCCTTGCTACTTTAATTCTAATTATAGTTCCATTATTAAAATTATGATCCTTCAGTAATTCCTCGTATCTAGTACCTTTCAATATATCAAAAACTGTTTCATGAAAGTTCATATTATCAACTACATCTATATCGGCATAGACCTCTTCTATAGTCACTCCAATGTTATCAAAGTCATTCCAATCAACACTCCAAAAAAATGTCTCACCCTTGGATTTCGGCTTTGTTATCATCTCAGCTTTACTACCCAGTCTATCAAGAGCAAATCTGCCAATCCCCTTTGCTCCTGATTTAACACGGCCATCCTCGCCAATGAAGTTCACTTCTTTATTATTAGTTCCAATTGTCATCCAATAATTTTCTATTATCGTTCTATCCATACCAATTCCATTATCAATTATGTAAATAGAATTTTCTTCAACGATATTCTCAGGATGAAAATCAAAATAAACAACACAAGCTGAGGCTCCAGCATCATACGAATTTTTTATCAATTCTATAATAGCACCATCGGCATTACTAACGTTTTCACGACCGATAAGTCTAGCTGTTCTAGCTGAAACTTTAAATGGTATTTGGGCCATTATATCACTCCACTCCAAGAAAATTATTAACTTTCAATATTCGACGTGATTCATAATTTCTCCTTCTTTAGTCCTATTCGAATTTAAATGTTTTTTAAATCTATATTATACCCCTGATACCTATATAGATAGGTAGTCCTCGCGAGAGGCTCATCATGCATAGAGACGGACACGATCAAACGTGTCCGTCTCTTTAATTTTCCATTTTATATCAGGAGGCAGAATTTATGTACAACTATTGCTATGAAGAACTTAAAAAGCTGATTTCAGAGTGTTTACGGGAGCGTCCCGACAGTTATCCTATTCAGCAGCTATTTGATCAATTTCCGACAACGACTGAATTAATGGACGTGTCGGAGCAGCAGCTTATGTGCATAAAAGGAATCGGCATTGGCAAAGCTCGGCAATTGACAGCCATGTTAAAGCTAGCCAAAACCCTGACCGTCCCAACTTATGAACAAACAACCATACGTAGTCCTAAAGACGCATTTGACTTGCTTGAACCGGACTTCAGTTTACTCAATCAGATCGGTCCCCTAAATAATATAAAGTCCGAACAATGGAATGTTCGGACTTTATCAGGTAAAAGTGGCTTCTATTCAATAGTTCTTGTTAACGACACGCAGGACTCCACATGAACCGTCCAAGGAAACATATCCACCGGAGTCACTTCCACGGTCTTATACCCGCCATCCTCCAGGATACGCAGGTCACGCGCTAGTGTGGATGGGTTACAACTCACGTAGACGACGCGCTTCGGCTGGAGCGCGAGGATCGTCTCCAGCAGCGCCGGGTCGCAGCCCTTGCGCGGCGGGTCGACGACGACGACGTCGGCTTCTACGCCTTCCTTGCGCCAGCGAGGCATGACGACCTCGGCGGGGCCTGCTTCGAAGCTGGCGTTGTCGATGCCGTTCAGCGCCGCGTTGCGCTTCGCGTCTTCGATCGCCTCCGGCACAATCTCGACGCCGTACACATGGCCGGCTTGTCTCGCCAGGAACAGCGAGATCGTGCCAATGCCGCAATACGCGTCTATGACCCGCTCCTTGCCGCTCAGAGCCGCATACTCGACCGCCTTACGGTACAGAGCCACCGTCTGAGCCGGATTGATCTGGTAGAACGAGCGGGCCGAGATCGCGAAGCGGATGCCGTCCAGCTCATCGTAGATGAACTCGCTTCCCCACAGGACGCGTGTCTCATCGCCGAAGATCGCGTTGGTGTGCTCTTCGTTCACGTTCTGCACGATGCTCTTCAGTCTCGGCAGCGAAGCGCGCAGATGCTCTATCCACTCCGGCTGGCGAGGCAGCCGCTTGCTGTTGGTCACCAGCACGACCATGATCTCGCCGGTTACGACGCCAGTGCGAGCCATAATATGGCGCAGGACGCCCTTGCCCGTCGATTCATCGTAAGGCTGGATGCGCAGCTCGCGCGCAACCTTCTTCACGACGCGGACGACCTCGTCGTTGTGCTCGTGCTGAATCAAACAATCATCCATATCGATAATGCGGTGCGTGCCGCGCGCGTAGAAGCCAGCGACCAGCTCGCCATTCTCCCCAGCTGCACCGACAGGCACAGCCGCCTTATTACGGTAGCGCCACGGATCGTCCATGCCGATGGTCGGATGCACGATAACGCCATCCTGAGCGTCTCTCTCGCCAGCCACGCTCAGCTTACCAATACGCGTCAAGTTGTCGACGACATGCTGCCGCTTCCAAGCGAGCTGCGCTTCATAGTCGAAGTGCTGCAGCTGGCAGCCGCCGCATTCCTTATAGATATCGCAAGGCGGGTTAATCCGGTCAGGACTGGCCTTCACCAGCTCCTGCAAGCGGGCATACCCGTATTGCTTCTTCAGCTTCATCACGCGCACGCGCGCCTGCTCCCCGGGAAGCCCGCCTTGAACAAAAAGGGTAAAGCCGTTTGCCCGGCCTACCCCGTCACCGTCATGAGTCAGGCCGACCAGGTCGACCGTAACTTCTTCGTTTTTTTGAAACGGAGTGTCGTAGCTCGGCTTCGCCGGTCCCCCGCCTCTCGCGTTTCTTCCAGATTTTCTAGTCATATAATCTCCGTTCTCTCTAGCTTGCTGTTGACTGACCCCTTACCGATATGTCGATACGCCAGTCTCATCCGCGAAGATGCGCAGATGCGACGGAAGCACTGAGAAGTGCGCTGGCAGCACGCCGCCATACTCGCCGTCCAGGTTGATCTGCACGTAATCCGGTGTCGTTACCTTCAGGCTGTTCGTGCGCAGATGGATCACATGCGGATCGGACAAGTGCTCGCCCCGAAGAGCCAGCGTGACGAGCCGGATAAATTCCGCCAGATTCATCTTGCGGATCAGAAGTACATCCAGCAAGCCGTCGTCCAGCTTGGAATCCGGCGCAAGCCGCTCGAAGCCTCCCACAGAGTTGCTGTTGCAGATGAGGAATAGCATGAACTCGTCGTGGAATTCTCCGACGCCCTCTGCCACAAACTTCAACTCCGTCGGACGAAGGCGTGTCATCTTCTCCAGACCCTTCATATAATAAGCCAATTGCCCAATCATCGTCTTCAGCTTGCTCGGCACATCATAGGTCAGCTCCGTCAGTGAACCGCCGCCGGCTATATTAATGAAATAACGCTCATTCGCCACGCCCACATCGACAGGTCTTGTATATTGGCCGATGATCAGATCGCAGGCATACTCCCAATGCTTCGGAATGCCCGTCGCGCGCGCGAAGTCATTCGTCGTGCCTACTGGCAGTATGCCCAGCGGCGGACGATTGGGCTTATTCGCAAGTCCGTTGATGACTTCGTAGAGCGTGCCGTCACCTCCCGCTGCAATGATCATATCATAGCCTCGCTCTGCCGCATCGGCAGCGGCAAGCGTAGCATCGCCTTCGCCAATGGTCGCATGACAGGTCGCCTCGATGCCGCCTTGATCCAGCCGCTGCAAAATATCCGGGAGCCGTCGTTTCATCTCTTCTCTTCCCGACGTCGGATTATAGATAAGCCTCGCGCGTTTCATTGCAACTCGCTCCTCCTTAATGGAACAACACTAACAATAACCGTAACGGGACAGCCAGCCGGCCATCTGCCCATGAAGCCATCTCTTGATAGCGGGATGAGGCAGCATGGCCCGGCCGTTATACCGGTAGGCCAATCCTTCAAGTCTTGCGGGTATTACTTTATTCGTGAAATAGCCTTGGCTTAGGAACACAGGCACAACAAGGACATCATCCACATCATCCTGCCCCTGAAGGGCCTCCAGCTTGCCCGCTGCCTGATCGGGGAGCAGCATCGCATAGTCAGCCCCGCCGAATCCGCCGCGCCTCCGTACGCGCTCTGCAAGACCCGATAATCCGGCCTGCCATCGCTCGTGGAATACCGGCTCCTTGTTGCCATGGCCGATCAACAGCACAGCCTCCCGGTCCGGGCATGTCGACAAATTCGAAATATGCGCGTACAACATCTCAGCGATGTCCTCATCATCGTCAATGGGGGAGCCGTAATGCACATTCGCCTCCACACGAAACAAACCCAAGTCTCCTTCAAAATCAGTCAGCGGCGTAAGTCCGAACGCCTGACCGATCTCATCGACATGGGTACTGCCGGAAGAAACGAATAACGGGAGCACGAACATGTCCGTCACTCCCTGTCTCTCCAGCTCGTCTATACCATCCTGAATAAGTCTCCCTCCGACGATCTCCAAAAACGCAGAAACAACGGGCACATGGATGCTGCCCGATGCTTGGCGTACGGCTTCGTCTATAAGGTTGACCCAACTTTCTTCCCTGGAACCGTGACTAACGACCAGAATGCCGGGATTCATGTGGAGCCCTTCCTTCTAGCGGCCCAATCTCTCTAGTGTCATTTTATATCCATCGTTGCCGTAATTCAAACAACGCTTCACCCTCGAGATCGTCGCTGTGCTGGCACCTGTCTCCGCTTCAATCTGATTATAGGTGCTGCCTTTGCCAAGCATACGGGCTACTTCCAGACGCTGAGACAAAGATTGTATCTCGTTAACCGTACACAAATCATCGAAGAAAACATAACATTCCTCTACCGATTTCAATGTGAGGATGGCTTCAAATAGTTGGTCTATTGCTTTATCATTCAGCTTCTTCAGCTGCATTCGCATTCACTCCCATGAGTACTATTGCTATCATTGTAAAGGTTTAAGGATTTTTTTTCAAACGTTACCGTTTTCACGCTTTACAGGATGTAAGAAAAAAGCCCGTCCGATGCGGCATTGTCATCTTGCGACAGGGCATATATCACTAATTTTATTCCATAACCGGGCATTCGTCCAATCCACCTCATAGCCTATTCCATAGACTAATAAAAAAAGGGTTGTGATCTCCTTGAATCATCATCAATATCCCGGCGTCGGCAACCGTGGAGGCGCTGGGCGCGACCAGGATTATGCGCATCGTCAAGGGCAGAATCCGTTAAGCCGACCTTATAATGGGCAACAAGGCGCCATTCATTATACTGGCGATGCCAAGCCGCCGCAGAACGTTCATATCTCGCAGACGCAGGCAAGCCCAAGCCTGCTGCCGGCCGTTGTACCGCCGAGCCAGCCGCCGGAGGTGCAGCCGAAGAAGGGCTTCTCCCTCGCTAATCTGACCAGTCTTACCAATCTGAATGAAATCAAAGGCTTTGTCGACCGGATGGGCGGCCTCGATGGCATATTAACGACAATCACCAAAGTTCAGAAGGTCGTCGGCAGCATCACACAGATGGCCCCGCTAGCGAAAGTATTCATGGGCGCATTCGGCAAAAAGGGCGCAAAGGAAAGCAGCGGAGGAAGCTCAAGCAGCGAACGCAGACCCTCCAGACGCAAGAGCCGCCGAACCGGAAGCGGCAGCGGCAGATCCAAGAGCGGCACTGCCGGCAGACGGCGCCATACCAAACGAAGACGCTAGACTAATCTGGAGCAAGCAAGAAGGACAGCTGACGCCCTATCCGGGCGCAGCTGTCCTTCGTTTTCGTACGAAGTCCGCTATTATAAGAATAGCGCTTTGATGATCCAGAAGAAGATCATAGCAAGGAAAACGGTAATCGGAATCGTAATGACCCAAGCGATCAAGATTCGGCCCGCTACTCCCCAGCGAACGGCGGAGAACCGCTTCGCGCTGCCTACACCGAGAATCGACGAGGTAATCACATGCGTTGTACTAACAGGCAGATGGAGCATCGTTGCGGTTAGAATGACAGCCGCTGAGCCCATATCGGCAGCAAAGCCGTTAATCGGCTCGATCTTGAATATCTTCGTTCCCATCGTCTTGATGATCTTCCAGCCACCAACGGAAGTTCCGAGCGCCATCGCTGTCGCTGCGGAGATCTTAACCCATAGCGGGACATCCATATTGTCCTGTACGCCTGCCGCGACCAAGGCAAACACGATAATCCCCATCGCTTTCTGCGCATCGTTCGTACCATGGGAGAACGATTGGAACATGGCTGTAATGACCTGACCGGAACGGAAGCCTTTATTGACACTATGCGGACTTGCATTCGCAAATATCCGTTTAAGCAGCCACATCAGGATAAAACCGGCTGTAAAAGCAATCAATGGCGAAATCAGCAGAGCTTTCAAGATATCGGTAAAGCCCGATGCATTGATGGAGCCCATCCCTGCACCCGCAATCACCGCTCCGGCAAGGGAGCCAATCAGCGCGTGAGAAGAGGACGACGGAATGCCGAACCACCAAGTGATCAAATTCCAGGCTATTGCGGCAAGAAGCGCGGCAATGACAATTTCGACCCCAAACTCCAGGTCAGCGGGATTGGCAACCCCGCCCCCGATCGTTTTGGCTACGCCTGTAAACGTAAGCGCGCCGAGGAAGTTCATGACGGCGGCCATCAATACCGCAACTCTAGGCTTCAGCGCACGAGTAGATACGGATGTCGCAATCGCATTAGCCGTGTCGTGAAAACCGTTAATAAAATCAAACGAAAGCGCCAAAAAAACAACAATCCATAACACATACAATTCCATAATGACGACCCCTACTCCCTAAAGTTAGCTATTGCGCATGATGATCGATTCCAGCGTATTGGCTACATCCTCGCAGTAGTCGGTCGTCTGCTCAAGTCTTTCATAGATTTCCTTGCGCTTGATCAGCTCAATTGGATCCTTTACATTAGCGAACAAAGTCGTAACCGATACGCGAAGCACGTCATCGCCTTGGTTCTCCAGTTCATTGATAGCGATGCAATGCTCGCGGATCGCGAGTAGTTTTTTCTGTGTCAACAGGTAGATTGCGCTCTTGATCTGGTGCGTAGAACGTACGATCACGTCTGCGAACAGCGTAATGTACTCATCCTTCTCGCGAATATGGTACATCTCGAAACGGGAAGCACAAGCCTCGATACCATCCAACACGTCGTCAAGGGAAGTTGTGAGTGCCATAATGTCCTCACGTTCGATCGGCGTAATGAACGTCTTGTTCAATTCCTTCAGTATCGTATGCGTGTATTGGTCGCACTGGCTCTCGAATTCCTTCATTCTTTTGGCAAAAGCCGTGACGTCTGTTAAGTCGGAGACGCCTTTTGCAAAATATTCCGTCGCCTCAACTAGTGTGTCTGCCATCTCTTCGAGCGTTTTAAAGAAAATATCCTTCTTCTTGAACATGTCAATCCCCTTATCGACTTAGAATGTTAAGCTGTCTGTGACACATACCTGAATCAGTTTACTACCGAATTGTTAACGGAGTGTAAACATCCATGAAAAATTTAATCATATTTCTTAAACCTTAACAATAAAAATATATAGATTTGTCTCAAAATGACGAAAAAAGATGCGGCCCCGTTCGGGATCGCATCTTTTTGCTGATCTTCAGAACGCTGGCGAGGCATGCCCGCTACGTTCGTAGTATTGCCCATTGCATCCTTTTTATTGCTGATTGAGCACCACATGGTCCGCAAGCGCCGGCTTGTTCGGAACAATGTGAATATAGGTTTTGCCCGGCAAGAACGACACCTCGCTGCCGTCCTTGCTGAACCGGATCATCCCATCCGGACTGCGAACCCAATCGATATCGATGCGCTTGCCCTTTTGGAACAGATACGCCGCTCCTCCAGACTCCAGATCGACAGCCAGCCTGCCGACATTATCCAAGGTCTTGTGCCCCGTCTCCAATACGACAAGATTCGTCGCGCTGAGCTGCTCACTGTTGTTCAAGTCAATATGCGGCTCATCGTTAATGCTTCTTTTGTATAGCCTGCTCGTCTCATCATATATGTATCCGACCTTATAGCTTTGCATTAAGAACGTAATGTCGATTTGTGTTGCGGGTTCAGCCCCTGCCTCTACGGCCCCTGTTATGGTTCCTTCGGCTGTGAAGGGATAAGTGGCTACCGGCATATCATTCTTGTAGCCTTTCTTCTCCGCTCCTTGGTGCATCTTCTCCAGGTTGGAATAGAGATTATGCGGAGCTTTACGCTCCTTGCTTCTCCAGTAGTATGGGCCGGCATTCGTAATTTCGTCCAGATAAGGCTTCCCTTGCTTTTGCAAGATGCCATACGCTTCCGGACTTCCGCCTGCATGAACCATGATTGCTCCGTAGGTATCCGCAATATCAATCAGATACGCCCGATTGCTCCGGATCGGACCAATCGTATCCTCCATCGCATCCGTACTTTGGTAGACTGCAACGAGCCTCGTTATACCGCCCTCCGCCAGCACCTCCCACACAACATCCGCATTCGTCAGGCCTGACTGCGGACGGGCTGCCGAGAAGTTATTGATCATGACTGCAATGGGACGATCCATGGCTTCATCATCCCGTTCGACACCTGTTAGCGGAGCCGAGAACGGCTTCGGCGTTGGATCAGGGGTCGGCGTATCCGTCACGATCGGAGCAGGCGATTCAGTGGGATCGGCAATAGCGGCTTTCCCCCCTCCGCATGCCGCCAATAGTAAGAAGACACTCGCCAGCATGGCAGCGCCCGAAGTTCGCAATCCGAATTTCATTCCATAACCCGCCTTTACTAGATTAATAGTCGGACATCCCGCAGGACTTTCGAATCCGCTTACACTTATTTTTATTTAATCACAGATGAGTGCGGCTTGTCTCGACAAAATTACGGATTAATTGATTAAAATCCCAATAATTGAGCAAATTATCTCCATCTCCCATCGAAACGAGGTGCATGAATGAGCAGGGGGACTGGCAAGATCACGATTTGGCTTTCTTTCTCCATTCTTATCCTCAGTGCTGGCCTCGTCTCGCACGTTATGGCTATTCCGGTTATTCTTGGGGTTGCGGGACGCGATTCATGGCTTGCCGTCATTGCGTCCGCTCCGCTGTTTCTGATTTGGCTTCTTCTTATATTCGGCATCTTGAAGACGGCTCGGGGACAGCGGCTTCCCGACTGGCTCCGCCGGCAATTCGGCATCGTACCGGCCTGGATATTCAGGCTGTCGGCTGCAGTTGTCCTGTTCGTATCGGGAGCCTACACACTGCATGACACTGCGATGTGGGCAGTCGCCACGTATATGCAACAGACTCCTCTGTCCGTCATTACGGTCGTCCCCATAGTCATTGCAATGATGGCCGCTTACGGGGGCATCAAGTCGATCGCGATGACATCAAGCGTCCTATTGCCGCTCGTTCTGTTGCTCGGTTACTTTATTATGGGTTCCAATATGAAATACAAGGACTACGGCCGATTGTTTCCGATGCTGGAGAACGGCCTGGAGCCTATGAGCCACGGGCTTATCTATGTCATGGCCGCGCTATTGGAGGCCTGGATCTTGCTGCTGTACCAGCACGAACTGACGACGAAGCTTCGCTGGTGGCATATGGTTTTGCTGGGGATATTCCTGATTAGCATGACGCTTGGCCCTACCATCGGGGCCATTACCGAATTTGGTCCGGCGGAAGCAGCGAAGCAACGCCATACCGCCTTCGAGCAATGGAAGCTTCTAAGTCTTGGCACCCTGCTGCAGCATGCCGATTTTATGTCCATCTATCAATGGCTGTGCGGGGCATTCGCCCGACTAGCCATCTCTCTGTATCTGATCGTCGATATGCTCGAAGTGAAGAAGCCCCGATCAAGGCTCATCGCTCTGTCTCTGGTCACGGTCTTCATGACCGTCCTGTCCGCCTGGCCATGGAGGGACGACCAGACGCTGGCCTACTTGCAATACGTCCACTTCCCAAGCCTGCTCATCTATGTATTGTTCATAACCTTCGTGCTGGGCATCGCGGCTTTGATAAGTAAAAGGAAGGAGAAGAAGAAGAATGGCTCCGACGCTGCAAGATCATAATCAGTCACAGCACAACCCATTTGACGAGGCGATGCTTCGCGGCTGGTTTCAATTGAATAACGATGTCATTCTGTTCAAGCATCTATTCGGAGCTTCTGCCGAACCCGTCACCGGCCTGTTCATTTATTGCAGCGGCATGGTCGAAACCTATCAGATCAACGAAGTCATCTTGCCTGAGCTAAAAGCCGTATATGAACAGACAGGCTTTCATAGCTGCAAGGAGATTAATCGGGAGGCGGATTTGCAATGGGACTCGATTGACTTTGAACGCGACAAGCCCGATCGGATAAAGCTTGCTTCCTATGTCTACGAAGGCCATCTGTTGTTCTGCTTGCCTAACGTGCAAGCGATGTGGACGATCGATATTGCGAATTTGCCCTCCCGGCCTCCAGATCAATCCTCAACCGAAGTCTCGATCCGGGGACCGAAGGACGGGTTCACCGAACAGCTCTCCTCCAATGTTGCGCTTATTCGCAAGCGTCTGAGAACCAACACGCTCGCCTGCGAATATTACGTGCTGGGGACGCGAACGCTTACCAAAACGGCATTGCTATACATCAGCGATATTGCGAATGTCGAGACCATTGATCAAATCCGCAGCAAGCTGAGCAGCATCGATGTCGAATCGATCATCTCTACCGGCAATCTGGAGGATCTGCTTTCTCCGAGCAAGGTGACCCTCTTTCCGCCTACTCATTATACGGGACGCCCTGACTTTACGGTGGAATGCCTGCTGAACGGCAGATTCATTATTCTCGTTGACGGCAACCCGACTGCGATTATCGCGCCAATCAATCTTTTCCTGCTGATGAAATCGCCGGAGGATGCCTATTTCCCATTCCTATCGGCCAATATTGGCCGGCTGCTGAGGTTTTTCGGTCTGCTTACGACCATTTTCCTGCCCGGGTTCTATATCGCGCTAACGACGTTTCATTCGGATCAGGTGCCCTTTCCCCTGCTGGCGACCATCGCGATGGGACGGCATGGCTTGCCGATGGAGACAGGACTGGAAATGTTCTTCATCATGATTCTGATGGAGCTGTTCCGCGAGGCCGGCGTCAGGCTCCCCAGCTCCATTGGGCAGACCCTTACCGTCGTCGGCGGCTTGATTATTGGCGACGCTGCGATTCGCGCCGGTCTGGTCTCTCCGATGATGATCGTCATAACGGCGATTACGGTCGTATCGGGCTCGACGCTCGTCAACCAGTCTTTGACAAGCACAACGATCCTGCTCCGTTTCTTTTCATTCCTGATGGGAGCGATACTTGGCATGTACGGTTTTATTTTATCGGTGATCGCGTTCGTCCTTTACTTATCCAACATCCAATCCTTCGGGGTGCCTTATCTTGCTCCCGCTGCACCGTTGAAGATTAGAGAATTCGCCAGCGCCCTCTTCAGGCTGCCTTTTTTGTGGAGGAAAAAAAGACCCGATTATCTGAACACCTCATCTCCTGAGAAAAGAGGGAATCATCCTTGAGAAAATCGCTGTCCGCTGCCTTGACGCTGGCACTTTGCGCCATGGCGCTTTCCGGCTGCTGGAGTGCCTCCGACGTCGAGAGCAAGTCCTTTGCGAAAGCGCTGGGCATCGATTACGAGAACAACGAGTTTGTCGTCTATACCCAGATGCTGGACTTCTCCAACATTGCCAAAAGCGACACCGGCGGCAAAGGCACTGTCGATCCGACCTCCTACATCGGGCACGGCCGGGGCAGTACGCTGAACAACGCCATCAATAATATGTACCGGACCGCACAAATACCGATTACATGGGGGCATGTGTCTGCCGTTATCCTAACGGAGAGAGCCTTGAAGAGCAAAGGCATTAAAATGATCGATATGCTCAACCGGTATCCGGAGCTGCGCTACAATCTGTGGATCTACGCAACCAAAGACCCGGTAGAGAAGCTGCTCACCACCTTCTCCTTGTACAAGATGTCTTCTCTGTACACAATTCTCCATAATCCGCTGCCCAATTACAAACAATACTCGGTTATCAAGCCGATCGAGATGTTCAGATACATCGCCGACTATAACGAACCGGCCTTAACCGCCAGTCTTCCGATAATCGGATTGAATGAGGAGATGTGGAAGGAAGAACAAGACCCTATGCACATGCTTAGCATGACTGGCATTTATTACATCGGGACCAACGGCGATATGGCGTTCATTCGTTATGCCAAGCTTAATGGCCACCATTGGATGCAGAAAGGCATGAACCGGGCACCGCTTACTGTAGAGAAGGATGGGATTGAATATGCCAATCTCAGCATCGGAAGACCCGAAATCGTGATTAAGCCGATCGTTGAAGGCAACGAGGTATATTACGACATCTCCTTAAAGCTGATAGGAGCTATGTATGAATACAATGAGCCGCTTAACTACTCGGAGATGGTTCAAATCGCAGAGGATACGGTCGAGAAGCAGATTCGGAGCGTCTTTCAAGAGGGTGTCAAGCATGGAATCGATATATTCAATCTGGGCCAAAGCCTATGGAAGAAGGATGTCAAGGAGTGGAAGCGCCTTTCGCAGAATGGCGCTAAAATCGTGGTGCATGCACATGCCATACGCAACCTCCAGGTCAAATTGTCCATTCCGTACAATGGCAAATACAAGCGAATCTCAACGCCTCTTCCCAAGCAAGAACGCGCTCTCCAAAGGGAGAACGCGTCAGGGGACAGCTCGGACTGATCCTCCGGCTAGATGGACCAATGATGCCACTCTTGCTGCTGGCGGTCAAGCCGCTCCAGCCACTCTGAAGTGACGCGAATCGCCTCTTCCTGATGGGACCGGCTGGAGTACGTATGGTTGGCTTGAAATATAATTTCTTTGTCGCATTGCCCTTCGCTGCGGGTCCAGAACACCTTCTGATACAGGAAGCTGTAATCAACCGGAATCAGCTCGTCACTTGTGCCATGGACCAGCAGCACCTCTCCGCCGAAGCGTGTCGCGGACTGGAATGGCTGATGCTGCATCAACGAGTCGAAGAACACAGGCTGCAGCGTATACCCGGCGTGATCGGTACTGCCTGCTTGAACCGCCTCATCATAGCAGTCGCGCCCCACAATGCGCACAATATCATTGAACGGATAAGCGACGGGAGACCATAACACAAGCCGCTTGACCCGTTTGTCCTTCACGGCAGTCATAATGGATACCGCACCGCCCAGACTGTGGCCGAGCAATACGATGCGGCGGGGATCTACGCAATCCATGCCCGCCATATAATCAATAGCCGTTCGCGTCTGATCGACCATGGAGTCGAAGCCCAGCGTTCCGTAATCTCCGTTGCTCTCGCCGCAGCCGCCATAATCAAATCGAAGCACGAATGAGCCTTGCGCAGCCAGCGCTCGTGCCGTCTTGACGAATAGTCGATCCACGCCGACGCGGCTCCCGATGAAGCCGTGGCATATGATGATCGCTTGCCGCTTGCCTGAATCCTTGCCTGCATGCTGGTTCTCGGCCTCAGTTGGATAGTGAAGCGTTGCCGTCAGCTCCAATCCTTCATGTCGTAAGATCAACTGCTTCTCCATAACCATACCTCCGCTTATCTATATACAATAATCCCTACCCGTATACTATGAATTAATTAAATCCATACTATCACCGTTCCCATTCGCTGTCAATGCTTAGATAAGATGCTGCATATCCCGCCAGCACACAGGGGAAACCTAAAGAAGATTTCTCCGGCTTTATGAAAATAAACAAGACCTCCGGTTGGAGGTCCCATCTTGTATGGAGGTGCCATATGCCTGCCTGGATTGCTTGGCTCAAAGAAAATTGGCTGTCCGTCATGTTAGGCGCAGGAGCTCTGATTGCCGTGATCTACGTCATCGCAAACCGCAAGCTGCTGTTCTATAAAGAATAACCCGGTCCCCCATCAACCTTCCTGAAGAAGAAGCGGCAAATGAATCGTTACAATCGTTCCGGCTCCACGCTCGCTGTCGATGGCCATCCTGCCGCCGTGGAGCTCGACGATCTCCTTCGATATGGCAAGTCCGAGCCCGGAGCCGCCATGGCTATTGCTCGCCTTGTAGAACTTCTCCATCACATGCGGGAGGTCCTCCCGGGCAATCCCGCTTCCCGTATCGCTGACCGTAATAACCGCAGATTCTCCTTCGACCGTTGTCGATACGCGAATCGTCCCTTCTGCCGGCGTGAACTTGAACGCATTATCAATCAGATTGATAATAACCTGCTTCAGCCGGTTGGCATCCCCATTCACCACAAGAGGACCACTGACATAGGAAGTAATCAGCTTGACCTTCGTCCCTTCCTCTCGCACCGCGAGCTGGCGCACCGTCTCCTTCACCGGACTGTTCAAATCCAGCGTCTCCGTATGCAGCTCCATCGTTCGCGCGGACAGCTTCGAGAAGTCGAGCAAATCCTCCACCAGTCCCGCAAGCCGCTCCGTCTCCTTGCTGATGATCGATAGGCCCATTTTGACCTCTTCATCATCCTCCTTCGGCTCACTTTCCTTCAGCGTTTCACTCCAGCCCTTTATGGATGTCAAAGGCGTACGGAGCTCATGGGAGATGGAGGAGATAAAGTCGTTTTTGAGCTTCTCCCTCCTATTCAACTCGCTAACCATGCCGTTGAACGTTTCCGCCAGCTGCCCGATCTCGTCATTGCTGCGCTTCAGGGCCCGCTTCGACCAATCGCCCTCTGCCATATACCGGGCAGCTCTGGTCAGCTCCCGGATGGGCATGACGATTCGCTGAGCCAGGAACAAGCTCAGGCCAAGGAACAGCAACACGACCGCGACGCCTACGATGAATGTCATTCGTATCAGCTTTGCGACCATATCATCCACTTGCTGAAGCGAGGACGTATACCGGATCATCGAGACCACTCTCGCTTCGTTCCAGAGCGGTGCAGTCACCGAGATCACCCGCTCGCCGAAGTAAGGATCGACCCCTGTCCAGCTCCCCGTCTCCCCGGTAGCCGCCGACTTCACATCGCCAGTCGCATACCGGATATTAGGAGAGAACCCGTCTGAGTCAATGCGCAGCTCGCCTACGCTATTCAGCAGCTGAATGCGTGTCGGTCCCCCCTCTGACATGTACTGAAGCAAATAATCCGCTTGATCCTGCAGCGTCAAGGAAGACAGCGACCGGCTGTGAAGCGCCATCGCCGACTCCACCCGCTGCTTCACGGAGCTCTGCGCACTGCCATAATAATAGTTCCACATCAAAGCGGCGAAGGCCGCGCCAAGCACGCTCACGACGAGCACAATGAGCAGCAGATAGCTCCATACCATTCGTGTCTGAACGCTTCTCATTCAGACACGCTCCGTTTCCACCGGTAGCCGTAGCCCCATACCGTCTCGATGACGGACGGCTCGGAAGGATTGCATTCGATTTTCTGCCGGATTCTGCGAATATTGACATCTACGACCTTGAGGTCGCCCACATAATACCGGCCCCATACCTCAGTCAGAATATGGTCGCGGCTGACGCTCTCCCCTTCCCGCTCCATGAGCAGCCGCACCAGCGTCCATTCCGTAGGGGTCAGTATAATTTCTTCGTCGTTCTTCCATAATCTTCGCTCTGGCACCGACAGCCGGAAGCTCCCGCTGACAAGCTCCCGCTCCACATACAGCTTTTTGATATCGTCGGCATGTCCCTCCAGCTCCCCGGAAGCGCCTCCTTGCTGCTCTGCTGACTCCATGTCGATCCGCTCTTCCTTGCTGGCTTGCTCTCCTGCCTCATGAGAAACTGGAAGTGCATCAGCGTGCATTCGGCGATGAAGCGACTTAATTCTGGCAATCAGCTCCCCAGGGCTGAACGGCTTCTGCACGTAGTCGTCCGCGCCAAGCTCCAGACCTCGGATCTTGTCCTCTTCCTGCGACTTGGCCGTCAGCATAATAATTCCGATACGGGGATATTTCGCACGCAGCTGCTCGCATACCTCGAAGCCGTCAATCGTCGGAAGCATAACGTCCAGCAGCGCGATATCGAACGGCCCTTCCGAGTCGGCAAGAGCTAGCGCATCCTCTCCGTTCTCAGCTTCCGTCACTTCCATCTCATTTCGTTTCAAGTTGATTCGAACAAATCCGCGTATGGACTCTTCGTCCTCCAATAACAAGATACGCATCGATTCACCGCCACTCATCTCTGTCATCATGTACAATCTTCAAGTAGGAAGAGAACTGCGCCTCAACCTTTTTCATATTCAAGAAAATCTCTTTGTCCTCTTCCGGAAGCGTGTCCGGCACATCTGCTGCGAATGACACCAGATACACATTGCCGCTGTCCTGCGCGAGCTGCCGGTATGGCCGGTGCTCTTCCTTCCAGGCCGCCTCGACATTGCCCCATTGCTTGATCGGAACCACATACAGCGTCGCCAGCTCCGCCTTCAGCTCCTTGGCTTCGTTCCAGTAGTCGAAGGTTACGATGCCATAGGAAGCGGCGGGAGGTCTGCCCATCGTATACGTTCCCGTCCATTCCTCCGGAATATCCAGCTTCACGCCGTACGTATAATCAAGGAATTGCTCCGCTATCAAGCGAAAATCATCCTTCCCGTCCCACTGCACCCATTCGTTCATCCAGATGCTATCCGCATAGGAAACGTCCTGATAGCCGGGCGACTCCTCTGTCCATTGCAGCTCAATAATAGAATCCCCATTCATGTCTCCGCTGACGGTAGGCCTCCCGCTAAAGCCTTCGAGGCCGAGCGCTTCATTCGGGTAAACCAGCCTCAGCCCTTGATTCTCCCAGGCATACATGTAAGTAAGCATGCTGTGAGCGCCTGTGCCGCCTTCCAGCAAGAGGCCGTTATGATTCTCCGATACTTTGCCGACAAGCAGCCGTTCAAATGCGCTCGTGCCTTGCGGAAGCGACATGTTCAGCACGCGGTTCAATGCGTTTTTTTGCCACGAATAGATGCTGAGGTAATGCGACGGCATCTCCAGCTCGCCGCTCGTCCCGAGTGAATCGATCACGACTAGCTCCTGCCTGCCGTTGCCCATTAAGTCGCCGACCTCCGCCTGGCTGTACGGCAGCGATTGAAGCGGCTTCAGTGTCAGTCTGCCCTTATCGTTGCGCACGGCCTTGGAATTGAAGGAATATAGCTCCAGCACATTGGGACTGTCGAATGCGCCGATCCAGCCTACGAGCAGCTCGTACTCGCCGTCGCCGTCCATATCCGTCAGCTTGAGCCAGGCGATATCCCTCGCCAGCGGCTGCTCCACGAGGACGGACTGGCGCCAGCCGTATTCCGTCTGGCGAAGCACGACGATCTCCGGCGTGCTGTATTCGTTATAGTAGGTGACGATCGCTTCTTCGATGCCGTCGTTATTCAGATCGAGAAGCCGGATCGCTTCCCTGTAATCGTCGCGATGCGGAATCATCAGCATGCTGAATCGCGGCAGCGCCTTCTCGATTGCAGCCGACAGCTCTTCCTTATCCTTGGCTATTGCAGGCTTCTGTAGCAAATCCGCCGGGGCTGCCGTATATCTGCAGCCAGCAGCGACAACCGCAAGCGCCAGTAACGAGAAGAGGAGCAGGGATGCCCGGCTCCCGCTCCTGATAAGTGAATATGTTCTTTGATCCCGGAAGCGCTTCTCCATGGGGTCTCCTTTTCGGTCTAAAGGTTATTCAGGTATGTCGTCGACGGTGACCATCGTATAGCCCATCTTCCGAAGATCGTCAATGACGTCCGGAAGCATGTCTACCGTATTGCGTATATGCTTCCCGCCGAATGAATGCATCAATATTATACCATTAGGCTTCGTTTGTTTTCGAATCATGTCTCTCATGTCGGCGATTGACGTGCCGGCCCAGTCCCGAGTGTCCACCGTCCAACCCACCATGCGGCGATTTTGCTCCTTCATCACTTTTTTCAGCGTATCCGATACAGCGCCGTACGGCGCACGGAATAGGGTCGGTGTCCAGTCCAAAGCGTCGTTAAGCGCTTTGTCGGCCTGATCGATTTGGGAGAGGATGCCTGATCTGCCCAGCTTGCTTAAATCCTTATGAGATTGGGTATGATTGCCGATCGCATGGCCTTCTTCTTCGATTCGTTGCATAATTTCCGGATATTTCTCCACTTGTGTGCCTACGACGAAGAATGTCGCTTTGACGCCCTTCTCCTTCAAAATATCCAGAACAGCCGTCGTATACTTTAAGTCAGGTCCGTCGTCGAACGTTAGCGCGACGCGTTTCTCGTCCGTTCCAGGCGGTGTGACGACCGGCTTCTCTACATCCTTGTCGCCCTCTTGGCCCTTCCCGGCTTCATTGCCAGCGGTATTGCCGTTATGTTCATTCCCCTTCGATCCAGAGCCGGAAGTTCCGCCCTTATCGTCAGGGTTCGTATTTTCATGATCAGAGTTGCCTTGACTGTCCTTGCTTCCATTTCCTTGCTCACCCGTATGACCACTGCTGCCGTCATTCCCGGGTTTTACGGTGTTGCCGCCTTGTTCTCCTGATTGTCCATTGCTGCCGTTCCCATGTTCTTCGTTGTCTCCAGGCACATAACCGGTGGTCGTGCCTCCTTTGTCAACGTTATTACCCCCTCCCGAAGCATGCTCTCCGATGATTTGCGAACCCTTTTCCTTCGACGGAATCATGGCCGATAAGCCAAATGAGCTTCCAGCCGTACATCCTCCTACCCATGCGACAATTGCGACCAAAATGATGAAAGCTGCCAGTCTGCGATGTTGTTTTTTTCTCGATTTCATCTTATTCACCTTCTATTCCGCTGATATCTCTATCATAGTAGATTAGAAGAATGAGAGAGTTACAAATTAGTAACACCATTCGAGCCATGTAGACAAAAAAGGAAGGCAATCCCAATAAAAAGACGCCCAGGTTCTGTCGAACGGAGGGCGCCTTATTGTATGGATGGATCTGTCTTCCATTAACGATAAAAATGCAGGTTACACTTGATGCTAGACAAGCGCCTTCGCTGCGATATCCGTGCGGTTCTGCTTGCCCTCGAACTGGATGACGCTAACCGCCTCATACGCTCTTGTGCGGGCTTCCGCAATATCGCGTCCGCGTCCGACGATGCCAAGCACACGACCGCCGCTAGTGACGAGATTGCCGTCCTTCATAGCCGTGCCGGCATGGAACACAAGCGCTCCCTGTGCTTCTGCTCCCGCAATGCCCGTAATGACGCGGCCCTTCGGATAAGAGGCCGGGTAGCCTTCGGATGCAGCCACGACGCATACCGCCGCCTCGTCGCTCCACTGGATGTCCAGATCAGCCAATCGGCCGTTCATCGCTGCGAGCACGATGTCAACGAGATCGGTCTTCAGCCTTGGCAATACAACCTGAGTCTCCGGATCACCCATGCGCGCATTGAACTCAATCGTCTTCGGACCGTCCTTCGTAATCATCAAGCCAGCGAACAATACGCCGCGGAACGGACGTCCCTCGCTCACCATCGCTTTGGCCGTCGGATGAATGATGTTGACGATTGCATCATCAATAATGCTCTGCTCGATATGAGGCAGCGGCGTGTATGTACCCATACCGCCTGTATTCGGGCCTTTGTCGCCGTCGAAGATCGGCTTATGGTCTTGCGCCGGCACCATCGGCTTCACCGTCTCACCGTCCACGAACGCCAGAATGGACATCTCCTGTCCTTCCAGGAATTCTTCGATGACGATCTGGTTGCCCGCATCGCCGAACACCTTGTCCACCATCGCCTCGCGAAGCGCCTTCTCCGCTTCCTCCAGCGTCGCTGCGACCGTTACCCCTTTGCCAGCCGCAAGTCCGTCCGCTTTGATTACAATCGGCGTCGATTGCTCTTTCAAATAAGCCAGAGCCGATTCATAATCCGTGAACGTCTCGTATTTGGCCGTTGGGATATTGTATTTTTTGAGCAGGTTTTTCATAAAGATTTTGCTGCCTTCAATCTCAGCTGCCGCCTTGTTCGGGCCAAAAGCCGGAATGCCAGCCGCTTCAAAAGCGTCTACGATGCCGTCTGCCAGCGGATCATCCGGACCTACGAATACGAGATTAATGGACGCATCCTTTGCAAATTGGGTCAGCTCATCGAATTGTGACACAGCCAGCGGCACGCATTCCGCAATTTGTGCAATGCCGGCATTGCCAGGCGCGCAGTATAGCTCCTTCACCTTTTCGCTTTTCTTCAGTGCCCAGCAGATCGCATGCTCGCGTCCGCCGCCGCCAATAACCAAAATACGCATGTTCGCAAACCTCCCAAGAGTTTAAACGGAAATTTGGAAAAACGAGCGCTGTCCATGGAGCTACAGCGCTCGTTTTCCTTTCACGATCGTTCCTTTGCTTGCTTCTATTTGATGCCGTTGCCGCTTATTAGTGTTTGAAGTGCCTAACGCTAGTGAACACCATAGCGATGTTATTCGCGTTAGCCGCTGCGATGGACTCCTCATCCTTAATGGAGCCGCCCGGCTGGATGATCGCCGTAATGCCCGCTTTCGCCGCCAGCTCAACCGTATCTCCCATCGGGAAGAACGCATCGGATGCCAGTGCGGATCCAACAGCTTTCTCGCCAGCCTGCTCGATTGCAATGCGCGCCGCGCCTACACGGTTCATTTGGCCCGCGCCTACGCCAACCGTCATATCGTCCTTCGCCAGCAGGATCGCATTGGACTTCACATGCTTAACGACTTTCCAACCGAATAGCAGCTGCTTCATTTCTTCTTCTGTCGGCTTGCGGTTCGTAACGACTTTCAGATCGGCTTCTGTCAGGCTATGCACGTCGCTCTCCTGTACGAGCATGCCGCCGTCCACCGAGGTTACGAGCCATTCCGGCTTGCGCTCAGCCGCTGCCTTCAGCTCGCCTAGCTTCATCAGGCGGATGTTCTTCTTCTTCGTCAAAATCTCCAGCGCTTCCGGCGTGAAGTCCGGCGCGATAATGATCTCCAGGAAGATGCTGCCCAGCAGCTCGGCCGTATCTGCGCCGATCATGCGGTTCGCAGCTACAATACCGCCGAAGATGGACGTCGGGTCCGCTTCGTAAGCCTTTTGGTAGGCTTCATGGATTGTGGCTCCGATGCCTACGCCGCAAGGATTCATATGCTTAACCGCTACTACAGCCGGCTCGTCGAATTCCTTCAGAATCGCTAGCGCTGCGTTGGCGTCATTGATATTGTTGTAAGACAATTCCTTGCCGTGGAGCTGCTCCGCTGTCGTCACGTTGCCGGTAGCGGCAAGCGGCTTGCGGTAGAAGGCAGCTTTCTGATGCGGATTTTCCCCGTAACGAAGCTCCTGCACCTTCTCGTACGTGACCGTATACGACTCTGGCAGCGGCTCGCCCGTCTGCTTCGACAGGTAGTCGGAGATCAGCGCATCGTAAGAAGCGGTGTGGCGGAATACTTTTGCCGCGAGGCGCTTGCGCGTCTCCAGCGTCGTATCGCCTTGCGTCTTCACTTCTTCCAGCACGGAAGCATAGTCGGAAGCATCCACAACAACCGTTACGAACGCGTGGTTTTTCGCAGCGGAGCGAAGCATTGTCGGACCGCCGATATCGATATTCTCAATGGCGTCCTCATAGGTCACATCCGGTTTAGCGATGGTTTCTTTGAACGGATACAGATTAACGATAACAAGGTCGATGTAATCCAGACCAAGCTCCTTCATCGCCTTCTGATGCTCCTCGTCGTCACGCACAGCCAGCAGTCCGCTGTGGACAGCCGGATGAAGCGTCTTGACGCGTCCGTCGAGAATTTCCGGGAAGCCCGTCACATCAGAAATGCCGATGACCGGTACGCCTTCCTTTTGCAACAGGTTGAACGTGCCCCCTGTCGAAATAATTTGAACGCCTTGGTTCGCAAGTTCTCTGGAAAACTCTACAATGCCCGTTTTGTCGGAAACGCTAATTAACGCTCTGCGAATAGCCACGCCAATGTCCTCCTCTTATTTGATCAATTGGAAATTGAGATGTCCTTATCTTTCAAAGATACTTTGGGTTCTTATAGCCACTTTGTTCTATTGATTAGCTCCTCGTTGAAGCCTTGCATCCAGTATTCATGCCGTGCTAGACCCGCATGCTTGCTATTGGCTCTTGCCAACGGCAACCCTGCGACCCTCGATCGTTATGGCGCCTTGCGCGATCAGCTTGATGGCTTCAGGGTATAGTTCCCGCTCCGCCTGCTGAATGCGGACGGTTAGCGAAGCCTCGTCATCCTCTTCCGTAACCTCAACAGCCGTCTGCGCAATGATCGGACCGCTATCGAGACCGCCATCGACATAATGAACGGTGACGCCCGTTACCTTCACGCCATGCTCCAGTGCTTGTCCAATGGCATTAATGCCTGGGAACGATGGCAAGAGCGACGGGTGAATATTAATCATGCGTCCCATGAAGGGCTCGACCAGCGTAGGAGTCAGGATGCGCATATAGCCGGCCAGGACGACCAGGTCCACCTGGCGGGCCCGCAGCTCCTCCAGGATCTCGCTCTCGTAAGCCTCGCGCGACGGGTAATCCTTGGGTTTGAATACAAAGGCGTCCACTCCCGCTTGCGACGCCCGCTCGATGACGGGAGCAGACGGCTTGTCACAAACAAGAAGCTCGATTGTGACATCGAGCTTCCCCTCCCGCACCGCATCGGCAATCGTCTGGAAGTTCGTCCCCTGTCCCGACGCGAATATCGCGATGCGAAGCGCCGCCATTAGACGTCAGCTCCCTGGAACGTTACGATCCGGCTGCCTTCCGTTACCGTACCGATGCGATACGCTTTTTCGCCAAGCTCGGCAGCAGCGCTAAGCGCTTGCTCCGCTTGGTCCTCCGGAACGACAATGACCAGGCCAATGCCCATATTGAATGTTGTGAACATATCGCGGTTGCTAATGCTGCCTTTGTCCTGCATTAAGCCGAAGATTGGCAGAATTGGCCACGAACCATAGTTTATCTCTACATTGACGCCTTCAGGAAGAACACGCGGAATGTTCTCAATGAAGCCTCCGCCTGTAATGTGAGCCATGCCTTTGACGTTGACTTTCTCAATCAGCGCCAAAGCTTGCTTCACGTAGATGCGCGTTGGCTCAAGCAGCACGTCGCCAAGCTTCGCTCCATCAAGCTCATCCAGCTGCTGCTGGAGCGAATAGCCCGCTTCTTCCAGCAGCAGACGGCGAACAAGCGAGAAGCCGTTGCTGTGAATGCCGCTGGAGGCGAAGCCCAGAACAACGTCGCCCGGCTTGATCGTCGAACCGTCGATCATTTTTTTCTTGTCGACGATCCCTACGGTGAACCCAGCGATATCATATTCGTCTTCGGAATACATGCCCGGCATTTCCGCCGTCTCTCCGCCGATTAGCGCGCAACCGGATTGCACGCAGCCTTCGGAGATGCCCTTGACGATCGCTTCGATCTTCTCCGGCACGACTTTGCCGCATGCCAGATAGTCGAGGAAGAAGAGCGGCTCTGCGCCTTGCACGATAATATCGTTGACGCACATCGCGACCGCATCGATGCCGATCGTATCATGCTTATCCATCGCAAAAGCCAGCTTCAGCTTTGTGCCGACGCCATCCGTACCCGATACGAGCACCGGCTCATCATACTTGTCCTTGTCCAGGCCGAACAGGCCGCCAAAGCCGCCCAGCTCTGCCATGACTTCAGGGCGATACGTTCTCTTCACATGCTTCTTCATCCGTTCGACGGCTTCGTTGCCTGCCGCAATGTCAACACCGGCCTTTTTGTACGCTTCTGACAAATGGGTCCACTCCTTTAGTATATAGTCCAACCGTTCCATCTTATGGTCGAGCGCTCTAAGCCGAGTTTTTCGGCTTAGAAGCCGCTTTTGCGCGCGGGCGAGTGCTGTAAGCCGAGTTTCTCGGCTTAGAGGCCGCTTTTGCGCACGAGTAAGCGCTGTAAGCCGAGTTTCTCGGCTTGGAGCTCACTTGTGCGTGCGGATGAGTGCTGTAAGCCGAGTTTCTCGGCTTAGAGGCCGCTCACTCTGCCAATTAACAGCTGCAGCTTTTATCCGATTCTTCGTTCACCGGCGTAGGGTAGTCGTTATCGAAGCAAGCGAGGCACATGCCGCGATTGTACGCGCCTTCGTTGCCGCCGACGGAATCGACGAATCCTTCATCGCTGAGGAATGCCAACGAATCGGCATTAATCTCTTGACGTATCTCTTCAATCGTGCGGTACGAAGCGATTAATTCCTTGCGGTCTGGCGTATCGATGCCATAATAGCAAGGGTTTTTGAACGGAGGCGACGTAATGCGCACATGCACTTCAGTCGCGCCCGCTTCACGGAGCAGGTTTACGATGCGGCGGGACGTCGTGCCGCGCACGATGGAATCGTCGATCATGACGACGCGTTTGCCTTCCACGACCTTGCGGACAGCGGACAGCTTCATCTTAACGCCCTTCTCGCGCAGCTCCTGGGACGGCTGAATGAACGTACGTCCCGTATATTTGTTTTTGATCAGTCCAAGCTCATAGGGAATGCCAGTCTGCTCGGCATAGCCGATCGCAGCAGAGATGCTGGAATCCGGCACGCCGGTTACGATATCCGCGTCCATGAAGGACTCGATGGCAAGCTGCTGACCCATCCGTTTCCGGGCGGAGTGGATATTGATGCCGTTAATATCGCTGTCCGGGCGGGCAAAATAAATATATTCCATCGCGCAAGTCGCGCGGCGCTCAATCGTTGCATAGCGTTCAATTTGAAGACCGCTGTCATCCAAAATCAACAGCTCGCCAGGTTGAACGTCACGCACATACTCCGCACCGATCGTCTCGAATGCGCAGGTTTCAGAAGAGAACACATAGCTTTCTCCAAGACGTCCCATCGCAAGCGGACGCAAGCCATGGGGGTCAGAAGCAACCAGCAGCTTGTCATTCGTCATGATGAGGAATGCGAATCCTCCGACGATACGCTGCAGCGCTTCCTTCGCCGCTGTCACAAAATCCTTGGATGACCGGGCGATCAAATGCGCGATCACTTCCGTATCGCTGGAAGTTTGGAAGATCGAACCGCTCATCTCCAGCTCGCGGCGAATTTCCGGCGCATTGACGATATTGCCGTTCGTCGCAACAGCCAGGTCGCCATCGCGATAGCGGAAGATAAGCGGCTGGGCATTGCCCAGCTGGCTCTCACCCGAGGTGGAATAGCGGACATGTCCAATGGAGCGGTCGCCGGACAGCAGGTCCAGCCGGTCCTTCGTGAATACTTCCTTCACCAGTCCCATGTCGCGGAAATAATTGAACTTGCCGCCGTCCTTCGAATCTGCGGTGCAGATGCCTGCGCTCTCCTCGCCCCGATGCTGCAGAGCGTGAAGTCCATAATAAGACAAACCTGCCGCGTCAGGATGTCCGAATACGCCGAACACCCCGCACTCCTCACGCAGCTTATCAAATATGTCGTCACGGCCGATGCCCTCGTTATAATGATCGCCTGTCCATAGCAATGGAGCAGACTTTACTTCATCAGACATGGAATCGCATCCTTCCAGACCTTCTCCAGTTGTTGTACCGGCGCGTTGATGCCGGCTTTGCCATTGACGTTAACGGTCAAGCTGCTGCCTGATACGGTTCCGATTGTCGCATGCGCCACGCCTTGCTCCGACAGCCAAGCTGTCAAAGCGTCCGCTTGATCCGGCTTAGCTGACAGCAGAATGCGGGATTGCGATTCGCTGAATAGCAGATGGTCAGGACGCAAATCGCTTGTCAGCGATACACTCGCTCCGATACCGCCGCTGATACAAGACTCAGCCAGCGCGACAGCGATGCCGCCCTCGGACAAGTCATGTGCAGAAGCGACCAGACCCTTTTGGATAGCGCCAAGAACTGCACCTTGTACGTTTTTCTCGACAGCCAGATCAATCACTGGCGGTCTGCCGGAAGCTGCGCCATTGAGCACGTATTGCAGCTCGCTGCCGCCGAACTCCGCCTTTGTTTCGCCGACCAGGATGATTACATCGCCTTCGGCCTTGAATTTTTGCGTCGTAATATGGTCATGATCATGCACAAGGCCTACCATGCCGATAACCGGCGTCGGGTAGATTGCGCCTTTCGCATTTTCGTTATACAAGCTGACATTGCCGCCGATAACCGGCGTATCCAGCACCACGCAAGCCTCGGACATGCCGTCAGCGGATTTCTCCAGCTGCCAGAATACTTCCGGCTTCTCCGGGCTGCCGAAGTTCAGGTTGTCTGTAACCGCGAGCGGCTCTGCGCCGGAGCAAACGATATTGCGCGCCGCTTCCGCAACGGCAATACGTCCGCCCATCTCCGGATCAAGATATACGTAACGTCCGTTGCAGTCCGTTGTCATTGCCAGCGCCTTGCGCGTGCCGTCAATCGTTACGACAGCTGCGTCGGAGCCTGGCTGAACAGCCGTTGCCGTACGAACCATGTAATCATATTGGTTGTAAACCCACTCTTTGCTCGCTACCGTCGGGGAAGCCAATACTTTCTCAAGAGCGCCGTTCAGATCTGTAATTTCCGCAAAATCAGCCGTATCGACCGATGCGCTTTCGCGGAAGTAAGCAGGCTCTGCAGATGGCTTGTTATATACCGGGCACTCGTCAACAAGCGCTTTGACCGGCATGTCTGCCACTTCTTCGCCTTGATGGAATAAACGAAGACGTCCGTCATCCGTCACTTTGCCTACTTTGGCACAGATGATGCCCCAACGATCAAAGATTTCCTTCGCTTGCTCTTCATGCTGCGGTTCGACAACGAACAGCATTCTCTCTTGCGATTCGGATAGCATCATCTCGTAAGGCGTCATGCCAGTCTCGCGTTGCGGCACTTCGTCCAGATATAGCTCTAGGCCGTTGCCCGCTTTCGAAGCCATCTCCGCACTGGAGCAAGTGAGGCCAGCCGCGCCCATGTCCTGGATGCCAAGCACGATGCCGGAATTGATCAGCTCAAGCGTTGCTTCCATAACCAGCTTCTCCATGAATGGATCGCCGACTTGAACGGCTGTACGCTTCTCTTCGGACTCTTCAGACAACTCGACCGATGCGAATGTCGCGCCATGAATGCCGTCACGGCCCGTAGCCGGTCCGACGTAGAATACAGGGTTGCCTACGCCTTTTGCCACGCCGCGCTGGATTTTGTCATGATCGATCAAGCCTACGCACATCGCGTTAACGAGCGGATTGCCCTCGTAACTCTCGTCGAACATCACCTCACCCGCAACCGTCGGGATGCCGATACAGTTGCCGTAGCCTGCGATGCCGCTGACTACATTTTCGAACAGGTATTTCACGCGGTCATTGTTCAGGTTGCCAAAGCGCAAGCTGTTCAACAATGCGACTGGACGTGCGCCCATGGAGAAGATATCGCGAATGATACCACCAACGCCAGTAGCAGCGCCTTGGTATGGCTCAACCGCAGATGGATGGTTATGCGACTCGATTTTGAATACGACCGCTTGGTTGTCGCCGATGTCGACGATACCCGCGCCTTCGCCAGGCCCCATCAGGACGCGAGGTCCGGTGATTGGGAATTTTTTCAGGATCGGCTTGGAGTTCTTGTAGGAGCAGTGCTCCGACCACATGACGCTGAATACGCCAATCTCCGTGTAGTTCGGCTTGCGGCCCAAAAATCCGCAAATCAGTTCATATTCATGGTCTGTCACGCCGAATTGCGTGTAAATGCGTTGATCCGCGATTTGTTCCGCTGTCGGCTCCTTAGCCGTTAACTGCTGCGCCATGTTGTTCCCTCCATGCATTCAAAATCGATGTAAACATCCGTTTGCCGTCTTCCGAGCCGAGCAGTTGGTCCACTGCACGCTCTGGATGCGGCATCATGCCGACTACGTTGCCTGCTTTGTTGCTGATGCCTGCGATGTTGTCGACGGAGCCATTCGGGTTCGTGTCGCCTGCGTAGCGGAAAATAATCTGGTTGTTCGCTTTCAGCTCAGTGAGTGTCTCGTCGTCGCAGAAGTAGTTGCCTTCGCCGTGAGCGATAGGAATATCGATAATCTCGCCTTGCGAGAATTGGTTCGTAAATGGATTGGTGTTGTTCACCACTTCAAGAGACGTGCCATGGCAACGGAATTTCAAGCCCGTGTTGCGGATCAGGGCGCCAGGCAGCAAGCCCGCTTCGGTCAGAATTTGGAATCCGTTGCAGATGCCAAGAATGAACTTGCCTTGCTCGGCTGCTTTCTTCACTTCGTTCATGACGTTCGCAAAGCGCGCGATCGCGCCGCAACGAAGGTAGTCGCCATAGGAGAAACCGCCTGGCACTAGAATCGCATCATAGGCAGACAAGTCAGTTGCAGTATGCCACACATAATCGACCGGTTGGCCGACCGTGGACTCTACCGCCTTGTAGCAATCAATGTCACAGTTGGAGCCTGGAAATACGAGTACGGCAAACTTCATGTCTTATCCCTCCAGTTCAAAGCGGTAATCTTCTACAACCGTGTTCGCCAGCAGCTTCTCGCACATTTCTTTCAATTGCGCCTCCGCTACAGCACGGTCGTTCGTGTCCAACTCAACCTCGAGATACTTGCCGATGCGTACTTTGCCTACTTCTGCAAAGCCCATGGAATGAAGCGCGCCTTGTACAGCTGTTCCTTGCGGGTCCAAAACGTTTTCCTTGATCGTGACGTAGACGGTTGCCTTCATAATTGCCTCCTGAATATGGTTGAATTTTGGGTAAGTATTCATATGGGTTGCGAACAATTGCGGACGATCGCAGCTTGATGCGTTGCTTTGCTCGTCGGTGGTATTTTAGTCGGTTGGACCGACTTAAAAGCTAGATAGTGCGGCTCGTGGACCGGTTAAGTCGGTTGGAGCGGCTTATTGGAGCAATTGAGCTAGTTCGGTATGGATTAAGTCGGTTGGACCGACTTATTTAGCCGCCGGGGCTCGTTCTGAGTCCATTAAGTCGGTTATATCGACCTAATTGACCGTTGGCGGTGCATCTGGAGCCTTTAAGTCGGTTTGGCCGACTTAATTGAACCAAAAGTAACTGAACTACCACCTGCAAGCCGTGTTTCTCGGCTTAGAGCGCCTCTCGCGCGGCTAGCGAGGCCTGCAAGCCGTGTTTCTCGGCTTAGAGCGTCTCCCGCGCGGCTGGCGAGGCCTGCAAGCCGCGTTTCTCGGCTTAGAGTGCCTCCCGCGCGGCTAGCGAGGCCTGCAAGCCGTGTTTCTCGGCTTAGAGCGCCTCTCGCGCGGCTAGCGAGGCCTGCAAGCCGTGTTTCTCGGCTTAGAGCGCCTCCCGCGCGGCTAGCGAGGCCTGTAAGCCGTGTTTCTCGGCTTAGAGCGCCCCCCGCGCGGCTAGCGAGACCTGCAAGCCGTGTTTCTCGGCTTAGAGCGCCTCTCGCGCGGCAAACGCAACCTGCAAGCCGTGTTTCTCGGCTTACAGCTCCTCCCGCTGCGGTCGCTACTTCAGCTCGCTGCCGGTCAGGCGGCGGTAGATTTCGCGGTAGCGGGCTGCCGTCGCAATAACGACCGTAGCCGGCAGCGGGTCAGGCATGCTGTTGCGGTCCCAATCGGAGCCGAGCAGGTACGTGCGGACCGGCTCCTTGTCCATGCTGTCGATCTCCACGTCGAACGCGTAGTTCCCCTCGGACCAGAAGCGCGAGGAGTCCGGCGTGAAGATCTCGTCAATCAGAATTACTTTGCCATCGATAAGTCCGAATTCGAATTTGCAATCCGCGAGAATGATGCCGCGTTCCTTGCAATACTCATGCGCGAAGCGGTACAGCTCCAGGCTACGGTCGCGAAGCTCTGCAGCCAGCTCGGCTCCGACAAGCTCGCTCATACGCTCGAACGAGATGTCCTCGTCATGGCCGACGTCGTTTTTGGCAGCCGGAGTGAAAATCGGCTCCGGGAAACGTTCGTTTTTGCGCAGGCCTTCCGGCAGCTCGATGCCATTGATCGCGGATGTCGCCTCATACTGTCTCCAGCCGCCCCCCGTAATGTAGCCGCGCACGACACATTCGATATCAATGCGCTCAGCTTTACGCGTCACCATAATCCGGTTCTTCAGCAGCTCCGGCTCGGTAATGACGTCTCCTAGCAGCGCTACATCCGTATGCACGACATGATTCGGCTGCATCTCCTTCGTGACGTCGAACCAGAAAGCGGACAGGCGGTTAAGCACATTGCCCTTATCCGGCACCGCCGGCTCCAGCACATAATCGAATGCCGAGATGCGGTCCGTTACCACGATCAGGAAGTGCTCTCCCAAATCGTACAGCTCGCGTACCTTGCCTTTGTAGACAAGCGGAGCTTTCACATAATCCACAGCGGTGGACAAAGCTTGCGATTGAACAGCCATGAACGCCAACTCCCCCTTAGTTCAAGCCCAAACGTGCGAATATCGTATCGACATGCTTCAGATGCCATGCCGGGTTAAAGCAATCGTCAATCTCTTCGGCGCTAAGCACCGATGTAATCTCAGTCGTTTCTTCTATAATGGAGCGGAACTGGCGCTGCTCCTCCCAAGCCTGCATCGCACGCGGCTGAACTGTGTCGTATGCCTGCTCGCGGCTGAAGCCTTTGTCGATCAGCTTCGTCAGTACGCGGCCGGAGAATGGAACGCCATACGTCGCGCTCATGTTGCGCTTCATATTTTCCGGGAATACGGTCAAATTATTAATAATGTTGCCCAGACGGTTCAGCATGTAGTTCAGCAGCATCGTGGAGTCCGGCAGAATGACGCGCTCCGCCGACGAATGGCTGATGTCGCGCTCATGCCACAGCGGCACGTTCTCGTATGCAGTCAACATATGGCCGCGGATAACGCGGGACAGACCGGACATATTCTCGGCGCCGATCGGGTTGCGCTTGTGCGGCATAGCCGACGATCCTTTTTGACCCTTCGCGAACGGCTCTTCCACCTCGCGGAATTCGCTCTTCTGCAAAGCGCGAATTTCAGTAGCGAACTTGTCGAGCGATGTTGCGATCAGAGCAATCGTCGCCATGTATTCTGCGTGGCGATCGCGCTGCAGCGTCTGTGTGGAAATCGGCGCAGCCGTAATGCCCAGCTTCTGGCATACGAATTGCTCTACGAACGGATCAATGTTGGCATAAGTGCCGACAGCGCCGGACATTTTGCCGAACTGTACGCCATTCGCAGCATGCTTGAAGCGCTCCAGGTTCCGTTTCATTTCTTCATACCATAGCGCCATCTTCAGACCAAAAGTCGTCGGCTCGGCATGAACGCCATGCGTACGTCCCATCATTGGGGTATCTTTATATTGAATAGCCTTCTCGCGAAGAATCGAGATGAAGCGTTCAATGTCCTTCAGCAAAATTTCGTTAGCCTGGAGAAGCAAGTAGCCCGTGGCCGTGTCGACGACATCGGTCGATGTCAGACCGTAGTGAACCCATTTGCGCTCCGGACCCACTGTCTCCGATACGGCACGTGTGAACGCGATCACATCGTGGCGCGTCTCCTGCTCGATCTCATAGATGCGGTCAATCTCGAAGCTTGCGGATTTGCGCAGCGCTTCTACATCTTCCTTCGGAATAATGCCCAGCTCCGACCATGCTTCACACGCGCATAGCTCCACTTCCAGCCAAGCCTTGAATTTGTTCTCCTCGGTCCAGATGGCTCTCATTTCCGGTCTGCTGTAACGATCTAACATGAACCCTCACACCTTCCAAATCTTAGTTTCGTTTATCCAATCAAGCGCCGCTTCCGTCGTCGGGGCCAGCACATTGACATGCCCCATTTTCCGTTTGTAGACAGCGTCTTTTTTTCCATACAAATGCATCTTCGGCGCGACATCCAGCCGCTCTGCCGCTTCATCCTTCACAGCCAGCCTCTCAAGCAGAGGCTCGACATGCTGGCCCAGCACGTTCACCATCACAACCGGAGTCAGAAGCCCTGTATCGCCAAGCGGGAGGCCGCATACCGCGCGGATATGCTGCTCGAACTGCGACGTGCGGCAAGCTTCCATCGTATAATGGCCGCTGTTATGCGGGCGCGGCGCAAGCTCGTTCACATAGAGCTCGCCGTCACGCGTCACGAACATCTCCACTGCGATCAGGCCCACGACGCCAAGTCCTTCTGCCAGACGGACCGCAAGCCGCTCCGCTTCGCAAAGCACGCTATCCGCCAGTCGCGCCGGTACAATCGACAGATGCAGAATATTTTCCACATGAATATTTTCCGCAGGCGGGAAAGCTTTTATTTCGCCATTCGAGCTGCGCGCCGCGATAACCGATATTTCCATCGCAAAATCGATGAATTGCTCTAGTACCAGCTGCGTGCCCGCCCTCGACAACGTCTCGAACGCTTCATCCGTCTCCGACAGATCGCGAATGACCCATTGGCCTTTCCCGTCATAGCCGCCGGTCGCCGTCTTCAGCACGCATGGCGTTCCGAAGCGCTCAACCGCTTCGCGAAGCTCCTGGCTGCTTCGAATCTCGCTGTACGGAGCTACGCGTACGCCTGCCGCTTCGATGGCGCGCTTCTCGCGCAGACGATGCTGCGTTGTATACAGCAGCTCGCTGCCTTGCGGCACATATGACTCCGACATCAGCATAGCCGCTACATCTGCGTCTACATTCTCGAACTCATAGGTGATAACGTCTGAGCGAGCCGCCAGTTCGCGAGCTGCATCGCGATCGTCATACGCGGCTACGATCTGGTCGGCAACTTGTCCCATGGGGGAGTCTGGCGTCGGATCGAGCGCTACGAACCGGTAGCCCATCGCGCTGCCCGCATTCGCCAGCATGCGTCCCAGTTGTCCGCCGCCAAGAATGCCGACGGTCGCACCGGGTAGAATTGCTTTTGCCTTATCCGTACCTTCAGTCATAACGTCTCACTGCTTTCCAGTACTTCCGCCTTGATCCGATCCCGGCGAGCCTGGACGCGGGCTTGAATGTCCGGGTCGAATGCGCCCAGCATCTGAGCCGCCAGCAAGCCGGCGTTCGTGCCTCCCGCATTGCCGATCGCTACCGTCGCAACCGGAATGCCGCCCGGCATTTGAACAATCGATAGCAAGGAATCCAGGCCGTTCAAATTCGAAGACTTAACGGGAACGCCAATAACCGGCAAAGTCGTTTTGGATGCGACCATGCCGGGCAAGTGTGCGGCGCCCCCCGCTCCCGCGATAATGACTTTAAGTCCGCGTTCTGCGGCAGTTTCCGCGTATTCGAACATAAGATCCGGTGTACGATGTGCCGATACGACCTTTTTCTCATACGGAATATGGAGTTCCTCCAGAACGTCGCAGGCTAACTTCATTGTGTCCCAATCCGACTTGCTGCCCATGATGACGCCCACCTTAGCAGACATGTGCTCAAACCCACTTTCTTTATCCAGATTGTTGTTTTATAAGCAAATAAAAAAGACCCGCAGCAATCTTCAAATACGATATGCCAAGGACCTCTCGAGGAAGCAATCCGCTAGTGGAAGGCTTCTAATGAATGTTGCTGCATAAGCGTGTGCGTAACCGCTAGAGACAATTAAAGCTGCTCTTGATAGAGCAACCCTTCATCCGCTTGCGGACCGTCACGCAATGGCTGAGTCCGAGTCCATGCCCCCGAAATCCGGGTACACAGACGGCCGACGCCACTGCTTTTCATACAGCTTATTCAAACTCGTAGTCCAGAAATTATGGGTTCCGGGTAGAGACATTCGGGCCTACCCCGAATATATACGAGAATGCGATTGAAATGGGCGGCATGTTCCGCCTCAAACCTATTCTAGTTTATCCAATCGCCACTAGCATGTCAACAAAATACGAACATTAAATGAGCTGTAATTGTAAAAGTTCGTTTTTTAGTCGTATTGAAGCCAAGATAACTGTCATCCGTTGCCAATAACCGCATAAGCTTGCCTAAATCGGCTCTTTTCCATCTTATAAGACTACAAGCCTTTAACGCTGAATATAGATGAAGATAGAGAGTACATATTGGGAGGGTATCGCATGCAAATCCATACGGTCAAAAAAGGAGATTCGCTGTGGGAGCTGTCACAAAAGTATGGCGTACCGCTGGAGCATATTTATTCCGCCAACAGCTTTACGGCGCAAAGTCCGCTTGTGATCGGCCAGGCCGTTATCATTCCGACCCCTAGTGACGGACTGACGCATAAAGTGCTGGTCGGCGAATCATTGTGGAAGATCGGACAGCGATACGGCGTATCGATTCAGCAGCTCGTAGAAGCCAATCGGCTGGCGAATCCAGCCCTGATTATGCCCGGGCAGATGCTGACGATTCCGAAAGCGGCCAAACCCGTCATTGAAGTAAACGCTTATACAGAGAAGCTTGGCGCGAACGGCATTGAGATTGTGGACCAGATCGGCGATTACCTGACGTTTCTCAGTCCGTTCAGCTACCGCGTTCAGATGAACGGCTCGCTGACTCCGCTTGATGATTCGGCGATTATCAACGCCGCTTATCGTAAGCGGGTTGCTCCAATGATGGTCATTACTAATTTCGAAAGCGGCACCTTCAGTCCGGACATCGCCCACTCCGTCCTTGCCGATCAAGACAACCAGTCGGCTCTGATCGCTAACATCATGAATGTAATGAGAGAGAAGGGGTATCTGGCCCTTAATGTTGATTTCGAATATGTGCCTCCCGCGGACCGGGAGCTGTATAACGCATTTTTGGAGCGACTGGTGGAAACCCTTCACCCCTACAATCTGCAAGTCTCCACCGCGCTCGCACCCAAATTATCGGCGGAACAAACCGGAACCTTATATGAAGCGCATGATTATGCCGCACATGGACGAATTGTAGACTTCGTCATTCTTATGACCTATGAATGGGGATGGTCGGGAGGCCCGCCAAGAGCGGTCGCCCCGCTTAATGAGGTAGTCAAGGTGCTGAACTTCGCTCTTTCCGTCATTCCTTCGGAGAAGATCGTTATGGGCATGCCTTTGTACGGCTATGACTGGACGCTTCCCTTTGTGCAAGGAGGCCGATGGGCTCCAACGGTCAGTCCCTACGAGGCCGTCAATCGGGCGGCCAAATATGGCGCTACCATTCGTTATGACGAGGAGTCTCAATCCCCTTACTATCATTATTATGACGAGGAAGGCAAGGAGCATGTCGTCTGGTACGAGGATGCCCGCAGCGTGCAAGCCAAGTTCGATATCGTCAAAGCCTACAAGCTGCGCGGCGTGAGCTACTGGGTGCTTGGCGTTTCGTTCCCGCAGAACTGGTTCGTCCTTGGCGAGAATTTCACCATCAAGAAGCTGGTTTAAACGGGCAATGCCTTCAAGACATGGACACCTGTCCAAGAATCCTTATCTGCAAATCCAACTATACAGGGTATGAAGCGATATCATGCAGCAAGTCAATGCCTGCTTGTAGGTTATCCCATCAATTGCCCATCCATTACATCTTCACTCGTGTCATCTAAAAAAGGGCCACGGCGTTGTCAGCCGTCGGCCCTTCTATGCTGTCAGATTCGCGTTACAGTATAGCCCTTCTGCTCTAGCAGAGTAACCAGTCCATGCTCGCCTGCCATATGAAGCGCGCCAACTACGACAAAATAAGTTTCGGATTTGCCGTCGCGAAGGAATGCGTCGATCTTCTCAGCCATCAGCACGTTGCGGTCCTGCAGCATGGCTTTATAGTATTCTTCATCGGCCTTCTGCGTTTGTACAGCCATTTCGGCAAGCATATCGAGATCGCCGTTGATCCACATATCGGACAAGTCCTTCACTGGTTCTTCTTCCATATAGAAGCTTGCAATTGAGCCGTACAACATCTCTTCCTGGATACGATCCGAGAAGTTATTCAACATGTTCAGCTGCGATTCAGAGGATTCCAATCCAATGATCGGAAGCTTCGACTCCTCCGCCAGATTCATGAAGTATTCGTCGATGCCTAGCTCTGCCTTGTATTCACTCTCATCACGTCCGAGTTCATCAAGGACCAAGGAAGCGAACCACGGCTTATACTGATCGAGTGAATATGATTCATATCCAAGCTCGGTCAACAGTTCTCTAACGTATTGATGCGTCTCTTCGGATATATGATTTTGCAGAGTTGTGCCATCTTTATACGTATTAATGCTGCTGATAAAATCCTCCATATCGCCTTCCGACGTAAAGTCAATCTCCAGGGCCAGATGGTCCGCTTCCATGAATGCATCCATAATTTCGTCCCGTAGCGGATACATTGCTTCATTCGCCACATGGATGGAGCCGAGCATATAGACGGCATTCCCGTCCTTCTCAACCTTCCACATGAAGCCGCGGCTTTCCTGAATCGTATCGATGGAGATTGTACGTTCCGTATCATTCCAGTCGATTTCGTAGCCAGTCGCTTCAACAATGAAGCGAAGCGGCACATAAGTAGCCTTGTTTTGGATCTTAGGCGCTACCGTTAGTTGCTGGGGCTGGCTGTTGACGTACGCCGTTGTATGATCAATTTGAAGGCTGATAATCGCTTCATTTCTAGGATTAGTGCTTGTCGCCGTTACGACACGGCTCTCTTCATTCCAATCAATCTTGAAGCTTAGCTTTTCCAGAAGCATTCTGACTGGAACTAGCGTGGTGCCTTTCTCAACAATCGGCGCATTGGAGCCGAACTGCACTTGCTCGCCGTCCACCCAGATCGATAGCGGTTTCGAAGCGGCTTGTGCGCCCGTCGCAAAGCTGAGCGCCATGACGAGGGCAATGAGGAGACTCAATAACTTTTTCATTTGATGCCTACCTTCTCTTTAGGATAATGGTCTTGTTCAAACAGCAACAATCCACCATTAACAATACGTGGGAACTTGAATTTAAGATAGCTATAGTTTTATATAGTTCTCATCACAAAAAAAGAGGCTTGCACACGGCAGGCCTCTTCATCTCAATCCTTATAGCTTGCAGGAAATCACCCTTGCATCCAGATGGTCTTATCCGAAATTGGCGTGCGCTTCGGTTCAGGTGCGGTCATATCAGGATAGCCAAGATAAATGAACGCCACGAGTTCTTCATCCTCGCGAAGACTGAATACTTCCTTCATGCGCGGATCGAACATCGGCGCTCCTGAGCGCCAGATGGCGCCAAGGCCGTAAGCATGAGCGGCCAGCAGCAAGTTTTGCACAGCGACCTGCGCTGCCGCAAGCTCTTCCTCGCGCACAGCTCGCGGATCGTCTGCAGGCGAGCAGACCGCCGCAATGACGACAGGCGCACGGTACGCTTTTAATCGCTCCTTGCGCAGCCGCTCCTCCAGCTCCTCGCCTTCAAGCCCAGGCGCATTCGCTGCACCGATTCTGGCATATCCTTCGCCTAACGTCGAACGTCCTTCACCCGTCATCACGACGAAGCGCCATGGCTGCGTATTATGATGGCTCGGCGCCCACGACGCCGCTTCCAATAGCGCCTCTATCACTTCACGCTCGACGGCATCCGGCTTTAACCGGCCGATAGAACGGCGCTCGCGGATCGCGTCCAGCACGCCTACTGTATTCGCCTTCCCATGAAGCTGCGCCAAATCAGTTGTAGTCATCCCCATCTCTCCCTTTTTAGAGGTTGTTCAAAAAGTCCACTTTTGATCACGAAGCAGATCAGGAAGCCTACTCGACATCGAATATGGCATTCAGCCGGAACTTCCGGTGCTCACGTAGCTTCCACTACGCTCCGCTCCTCATTTCCTAGCTTCACCCCATCTTCTCGGTGCTGAAAACCGGACTTTTTGAACACTCCTTTTTAATCAAATAACGAACGATACTGACCGTAGCCTTCTTCCTCCAGCTTCTCCTTGGGTACGAACCGCAAGGAAGCGGAATTGATGCAATAGCGAAGTCCTGTCGGCTGAGGCCCGTCTTCAAACACATGACCCAGGTGGGAGTCGCCCTCCTGGCTTCGGACCTCTACCCTGACCATGAAGTGACTGGAATCCATATGCTCGGTCACAGCCGACTTCTGAAGCGGCTTTGTGAAGCTGGGCCAGCCGCAACCCGCGTCATACTTGTCCTTGGAGCTGAATAGAGGCTCGCCTGACACGATGTCGACATAGATGCCCTCTTCCGTATGATCCCAATACTCGCCGGTGAACGGACGCTCAGTACCGCTGTTTTGCGTCACCTCGTATTGAATCGGCGTCAGATTTTTCTTCAGCTCGCCAAGATCCTTCTTCATCTTCCAATGGCTTGTGATAAAGGAATCGCGGCCGGAGCCTTTGCGGTACATTTTATAGCGGTAAGGATTTTTCTTATGGTAGTCCTGATGATAATCTTCCGCAGGGTAAAAGTCACCGGCAGGCTCGATCTCCGTCACAATCGGCTTATCGAAACGGCCGCTGGCCTGGAGCGCTTCCTTCGACGCTTCTGCCTGCTGCCGCTGCTCTTCCGTATAATAGTAGATTCCCGGCCGGTAAGAGGAGCCCCGATCGTGGAATTGTCCTCCTGCATCTGTCGGATCGATCTGGCGCCAGAAGATGTCCAGCAGCCGCTCATATGAGAATAGGGAAGGATCATAGGCAATCTGCACAGCTTCCGTATGTCCCGTCGTGTCGGAGCATACTTCCTCGTAGGTTGGATTAACCGTATGTCCGCCCGTGTAGCCCGATACAACGGATAAAATGCCCGGCATTTCCTCGAACGGCGTAACCATGCACCAGAAGCAGCCTCCCGCGAACATGGCCAGCTCTTTATAATGTTGTCCCATGAGGATCATCCTTTCCAAATTGCGTTTCTTCTTGACTCTTTCATTATACATCACGCACACCTGTCCGACAAAAAAGCGAAAAGCATCTACCCAATAATTGTCTATATCCAAGTTGGCGGATAATGGCGACAAGCCGCTCTGACGTTTGTTACAATAGGATGACATTCGCAACTTATGCCGCTTTTTGTCGTTAGAAGTATAGGCGGACACACCGCAACTGGCGCATTCATCCGGCAGCGGCCGCGATTCACACAGGACATCCCTTTTCACGTTCGTTCATCCATCGCACGAGACCAGAATCAACAGACTAAAGAGGTGAATGAACACAATGAATGATTTGCAATTGGAGCATGCAACCACAGGCCGTAAGGAGACAAGCACGCGCAAGAAGAAAGGAAACGCGGCGTTCCTCCTATTCATCGGCATATGGATTCTATTGATCGGAGGCGGCCTTTTTGGCGCCAAGCTCTATACCGATAAGATGCAGCGCGATATAACCGCCGATATCCATCGGCAGACCTCCGCGCAAATCGCCGATATGCAGAAGGCGTACGACGGCCGCTTGGCCGAGCTGGAAACGACCTATGCTGGCGAGATCACGCTGCTCAAGGAAAAGATAGATGCACTTAACGAGTTGCTGACCTTCACCAAGGATAATGCCGACAGCAAGACGGACAACAGCAACAAGCTGTATACGCAGCTGAATGAAGTGAAGAAACAGTTGAACGAACTGAAAAAAAGCTTGGATGTCCTCAAATGAACCTAACCGTAAAAACATTGAACCGTACGGCGCTGCTGGCGCTGTCTCCCTTTATCGGCATTCTGTTATGGCTGCTCTTCTCTACGATAGCAATTGAGTTGTCGCAAGACGGCCTTTCCGAGCCGGACAGGGAGGAGCAGGCCTCAGACCGAGTGTACATGAAAGAAGCAGCAGCAGGCCTTGACCAGGCAAGAGACATTGCCGTACATACAAGCCAATCGATTAAGACGGAGATCGAGCTGTACAACAAAACCAATGCGGAAATGAATGCGATCGCGAAGACGGCAACCGCTCAGGCCAAGCGTCCTCTTCAAATCTATGACAGCAACATCACGGCCAAGCTCGGCAAGCCCGCAGCTACCATTAACTCTGACAAGCTGAGAGCCCAGCTCTTCTATCTGAAGAATGACAGCTTCCGAAGCTATGCAGTCAAGATCCAGCTGAAATCGGCCGATGCGATGAAAATGGTCATGGGCGGCTCCGAGCTTGGAAAATCTATGACCACACTGGAAGCGGTCAAGCAGCATAAAGCGGCTGTCGGCGTCAATGCCGGCGGCTTCGCAGACGGCGGCGGCAAGCGATACCCGCTGAGCACCACCATTGCGGATGGCGAATACGTATCCGGCTTCCAGGCTTCCTATTCCGATCTCTTCTTCGTCGGATTGAGTGACAAGAATAAGCTGATCGGAGGCAAGTTCACGAGCAAGGAACAATTGGATGCCAAAAAACCGAAGTTCGGCGCTTCCTTCGTACCCGTCCTTCTGAAAGGAGGCGTGCCGCAGCAGATTCCAGCCAAGTGGCAGACAAGCCCTAAGCGCGCGCCAAGGACGGTCATCGCCAATTATAAGGATGACCAGCTGCTGCTGCTCGTAACGGATGGCTACAATGAAGCCGGAAGCTCCGGTGCATCGCTTGCCGAATTGCAGACACTGCTGCGAGGCTACGGCACAATTGATGCCTACAACCTCGACGGCGGCGGCTCTTCCTCGCTAATTTTCAACGGCAAAGTCATTAACAAGCCGTCGGATGGCAGCCTGCGCAAGCTGCCGACGCATTTTTTATTCTTCAAATAAGGGCGGAACGCCTCGGCCCGGAGAGAATTCACATTCTCCCCGGCCAGGCACTCCGCCCTTATGTTTTATCATGCAGCTTCAAGCCGATGATCGTGCGCAGCTGATCCATGTCCAGCTCTGATTCCAGCTTTAACCGCTCTGCCTCCTTAGGAGTAACAGGATAAAACCGGATGCTGTCCCCCGGCTTCAGCTGGCCGAATACCGGAATATCAACCGAAGCGACTTGGCCAATGCGCGGATATCCTCCCGTCGTCTGCCGATCCGCAAGCAGCACGATCGGAGTCCCGTCCGGCGGCAGCTGAATCGTGCCATGGACGACAGGCTCGGATATGAGTTCCTGCATCTGCTCCCCCATCAGCAGCTTGCGGTCGCTTTGAAGACGGTATCCCATCCGGTCAGACGACGAACCGATTCGGAACACCTCATCAAATAGATGGCGCAAGCTTTTGGCAGACATCAGATGCTGATGCTCGCCCGGCATCAGCCGGACGGCATGTACATTTCTTGATGCAACAGCGAACCCGCCAGCATGCCAGAGCGGCCACTTCAGCTTGCCCGAGGGCGATACCTCCAGGTTATCAATCACCAAAGCTTGCCTCTCCTTCTGCCTGGCCTCAAGCCAATCCCCCGCGCGCAGCGTTCTGCCGTCCAGTCCTCCGATGCCCCCGCGCAAGTACGTACTGCGGCTGCCCATGCTCATACTCGCATCCAGCCCGCCCGCAATCGCCACATACGTACGACAGCCGGAGCCGTATTGGCGGAACGACAGGATTGTTCCCTCGGATACCCATACTGGCCGCCATAGCGGTACCGCTTCCCCCGCATCTGTCCGGGCTCCCATATCGCCGCCGCATATGGCGACCCACAGATCACGCTCCGCCCTTAGCACCGTACCGGTCAAGGTCAGCTCCAATACGGCTTCATGATCCCGATTGCCGACCAGCCAGTTCGCGACGCGCGCCGCAGGCTCATCCATTGCGCCGCTAATGACAACGCCATACTGCTGATAGCCGTACCTTCCAAGGTCTTGAACCGTCGCGAACAGCCCGGGCTTCAGTACCGTCAAGCTCATCTCCCGCCAGCCTCCTGTCCGCTATAGAGTCCATTCCTGTAAAGCTCTTCCCATTCCATGAATTGGCGCTCGCTGATCGCCTCGAATTTCACTTCATCGCCAGCCCTCAGCAAGCTCGGAATGGGCTGATCCGGCAGGAATAGAGGCAGCGGCGTTCTGCCGATCAACTGCCAGCCGCCGGGCGTTGCGAGCGGATAGACGCCCGTCTGCGCTCCCGCAATGCCAACGCTTCCGGCCGGTATCGCAATTCTTGGCGTCTTGCGCCGCGGCGCAGCGATACGCGAAGGCATGCCTCCCAGATAAGGAAAGCCTGGTGCGAATCCGATCATATACACGCTGTAGGCCCCACTTGTATGATGTGAGACAACCTCTTCCGCAGACATTCCGCAATACTCGGCAACCTCCTGCAAGTCGGGACCGTAATCGCCCCCGTAACAGACAGGTATCGTAACTACACGCGCCGGCAAGCTGCCGGAGAACTCATCCTGCAGGCTGGATATACGATGCTCCAGTCGTTCACACACTGTAGCATATACGGAAGCATGTCCTTGCTCCTCCAGCGATCGGCTGCGCCATACCGCAAGCGGGTCGTAATGTACGGCAATGGAGGCGAAAGCCGGTACACATTCGATCATCCCTTCGAATCGATGAGCCTCCAGAAGCTGCATCACAGCCATGATCCAGCGATGCGTCTCTTGATCAATCGTTGTTCCCTTACGAAGCAGTACGCTTGAGTCACCCAGCGGCGTGAACTGATACTGCGGACCTTGATTCATGAGCAACTCCCCCTTATCGCAGGATCTGGCGAGGCGACTGGACCTCAATGTTCGCTTGGCTAAGCGCTTTCCTTAATGCCAGCACATGCTTATACGCATCGGGCGTATCCCCATGCACGCATACCGTATCGGCTTGAAGGGCAAGCGGTGTGCCTTGCCTCGTTACCACTTCGCCACTCAAGATCAAATCGACCACTCGGGCGGCAGCCGCTTCCGAATCGTGAATGACGGCTCCCGGCAGTGACCGATGGGTCAAGGAGCCGTCCGCTTCGTAGGAACGATCCGCGAACACTTCACGGACACCAGCAAGTCCGATTTTCTCGGCTGCGCGAATGAGCGCGCTTCCTGCCAGTCCGTACAGCAGCGCGTTCCCATCCACCTTATAGACCGCTTCGGCAATCGCCTCCGCCAGCGAATCATCTTGAGCCGCCATATTATACAAAGCGCCATGAGGCTTCACATGCGCAAGGCTCGTTCCTTCCGACCGGGCAAAAGCTTGTACAGCTCCCATCTGGTAAACAATCATCTCATACGCTTCACGAGGCGATATCTCCATCCTTCTTCTCCCGAAGCCTGCCAGGTCAGGCAAGCCGGGATGCGCGCCAATCGCTACACCGCAGCTAATGGCAAGCTTGACTGTATCTCTGATCATTCCTGGATCTCCCGCATGGAAGCCGCATGCTATATTGGCCGATGAGATCTCCCTCATAATGATCTCATCCTGTCCCAATCGATAGGCGCCGAAGCTCTCGCCCATATCGCAATTCAAATCTACACGGTGCATGCTCTCCGCCACTCCCGTCCTGTCATTTCCCTTCATTATACCGCCGCAAGCCTCTCTCCGCATAAAAAAAAGAAGCAGCGCCGGCCCAGCGCTGCTTCTGCCGAATTCGATTATTCGCCGCCCATGAAGACATAGCGGGCTATAATGAGAATTGCCAGTATCCACATCAGGACGTGGATTTTGTATTTGCCTTTGCCAGCGATGTTCGCAACAGCTGCCAGCAGTACATAAGAAACGATACCGAACGAAATGCCGTTCGCAATGCTGTACGTGAAAGGCATCATCGCGAATGTCAGGAATGCCGGAATCGCATACACCATGTCGGAGAAATCAATATCCTTCACAGATTGCACCATCAATACGCCAACGATGATCAGCGCCGCGGAAGTTGCCGCGCCCGGCACAAGCGCTACGAGCGGAGCAAGGAAGATCGCAAGCAGGAAGCAGATGCCCGTCGTCACAGCAGTCAGACCAGAACGGCCGCCTTGCGCGATGCCTGCGGAGCTCTCGACGAAAGCCGTTACTGTGCTTGTGCCGAGAATCGCGCCGCCGCCTACGCCGATGGCGTCGACCATCATCGCTTTGCCGATGCGCTTCTTGCCCTCTTCAGGATTTTTCATAATGCCTGCACGGTTGGCCGTACCGACAAGCGTACCGAATGTATCGAACAATTCAACGAATGTGAATGTCAAAATAACGGTAATGAGACCCACTTCAAAAACGCCCGCAAAATCAAAATGCCATACGTTCATTTCGGAGAAGTTAGGAATCCATGTTTTTCCTTCGAGCGCATCGCTAATGTTCACATGACCCGTAAGCAGCGCAATGACTGTCGTACCCAAAATACCGAACAGAATCGCGCCAGGAACGCGGAGTACCATCAGAATAGCGATCAGCGCTACCGCAATCAGCGTGAAAATAACGGTCTCATCTTGGAAACTGCCCAGGCCGATCAATGTCGAACCATCTTCAAACGTCGTGATGTGCATGAGACCGCTGCCTTTAAGGCCGATCACGGCGATGAACAAGCCGATACCAACCGTAATGGCATGCTTCAGGCTGTCTGGAACAGCCGTAACCAGCATCTGGCGAACTTGCGTAACCGTTAGAATAATGAAAATAATACCGGAAATAAAGACGGCTGTAAGTCCCATAGCCGGCGTAATTTCTTTGCCTGTTGCAGCAGATGAGATGACGACAGCAGCAAAGTATGCATTAAGACCCATGCCTGGCGCTAGTGCGACAGGGAAGTTGACGAATATGCCCATTGCGATGGTGAAAATGCCCGCTGCAAGCGCAGTAGCCAGAAAAACAGCATCCCAGCTAAGACCTGTCGGCGTCAAGATTGCCGGATTGACAGCCAGAATGTAGGCCATCGTCATGAAAGTCGTCAGCCCCGCCATAATTTCAGTTCTGACATTTGTTCCTAGTTCCTTCAAACGAAAGAAACGTTCCATTTTGATAATACCCTCCCAAAATTGTGTTGGAACAAACAAAGAAGCCTAGCTGCAAATGCTGATATACGCATTTCGACTAGGCTCTGCAAAAAGGGGAAGCGCCATCCGCAGGGCCGCTGCGATGGGCTTCCACTCTCTTCGTAGCCTGATCATTTACGGTGATCGAGTAGAGACTCTCAAGCCGATTCTTGAGATTATACGAAAAGTTCTATGCGGTTGTTGTTATCCGTTATCAATTTTAAAGAGATTACGAACGTTTTGTCAACAATTTTCACGAATATTCGCCATGAATGTTGTGCCATCATTCGTAAAGGCAGCGTTTACATCGCAGCTTCGATCCAATGTTCTACGTTTTTCGCATAAGTTCCTTCCACTTCCTGTACAGCTGCCATGGTGCTCCTTCATCCAAAAGCGCCTTGCAAATGTAGAGTCCTTCTTCGATGGAATTCGTCTTTTCTGCCAAATGAAGCCTTACAGCCGCATTGAGCAGCACGCCGTGTACGAATGCGAGATGCCCCTCTCCGCGAAGGACGGCCTCCGTCGTCTCCAGCTGTAACGCAGGCGTCCATTCTAATTCAGGCGGGGTTATCTCCAGACCATACGAATCCGGATCGATAACCTGCAATCGCGCTTCGCCTCTATCCACATAATAAGTCCGGGTCGGCCGTTCGATGAAGAGATCCTCGGAGCCTTCCATCCCTTGCACGATAAGAGCTCTCTTATACCCCAGACGGTTCGCCAATTCCGCTATTCGCTCGAATACAGTATTATGGAAGACACCAAACAGCAGGTACGGTGAATGGCTGTAATCGACAAGCTTCTCGGCCGTATTCAGCACCGTCCTCATCCCAAGCTCCTTGCGTATCGATTCCAGCTGCTGAAGAGGCGGGCACCAACGCTCGGAAGGCACATACAGAATCCCTGTTTCCCCTGCAATCCTCAGCAGATCATCCTCGTGCAGCCGATCCGTATCGATGCCGGCAGCTGTCCATATATCCCTTTGCGTAACGCCCCATTTGGGCGGCAACGAGGCCGTTCCATGCAGCGTAACGGGCAATCCTGCCGCACCGAGCACGAAAGAGGTTGCAATCGTGGCAAAAAACGTTTTTTTCCGTCCGTCATAAGGACCGGCGCAATCGATGCCTTCCCGATTCCCGCTCCTGCAAGCATGCTCCCTAAGCACATGGACAAAAGCTTCAAGCTCATCTACACTCTCCATCTTAATCCGCTCGGCGATGAGGAAAGCGCCTATTTGCGCTGCTGTTGCCTTGCCCCCAATGATAAGCTCGGCCGCTTGCCGCGCTTCATCGCCGCTTAAGTCACGGGCGCCCCTTTTGCCTCGACCAACTTCTTTCAATAGATTTGCAAGCATAAAAGGCCCCCTATTTTATGGACAACCACCTTATTGTTGATCCTGTAATAACTGATGCACCTTGACGATCGAAGCCGCAACGTCGACCATCCGTTTCCTCTCGTTCATCGCTTGCTTGCGCAGCAGCTCATACGCCTCCGCTTCGGATATGGATTTCAGCTTGCATAGAATCCCCTTGGCCATGTCAATCCACTTCCTCTCCTCCAGCCTACCCTCAAGCTGCCTCCGTTCAACGTCCCATTGCTGGCGCTCCATATGCTGTTTGGCTCCGAGATGCAACGCCCAATGCATTTCCTGTTCGCTCATAGAAGGCGCAAGCAGTCCATCCAGCGGGAGTTCGCTTTCGCAATATTCAGCGGATAATAAGGCGATCTCGGAACTGCACCACCACATAATCGGCACCTTCCTGTGCATGGCGTGACGCAGGCCCCAATCTTTGACTTCATGAAGCGGCATATGCAGAATGGCGGCATCCGCTTTTGGCAGCTGCTCATTGACTTGCTTCCTATCCTGCGCGAGCAGAATGCGGTACCCATATTCCCGAAGCACATAATGGGGGGATCGCTTGCCTGACATTGCTATCGAATCAGAGTGAATCTGTCCGCTTGCTTCATCGCTTGGCGTATGCCATTCCATTAAGAGCAAAGAACGAATGCAAATTCTCCCCCTTCTATGTGGCCGAAGCCAGATATCGCCTCATCAGTTCATGTCATTATATATAACATAACTTTCAGTTTTCTGTCATCATCAAAGTTTTTTACGAAAACTATGTTATGTATATTGACACCAAAATAAATGCTGTTGTATAGTGGCAGTAACCATTAACAATAACGTTCGCGAATACAATGGCGTATTCGTCCGAAGAGGCAAAGGAGCCTGCTTCCGTCCATGGGAACTTACCATTCCCGTGTTCGAGGCAGGCTTTTTCTATGGCCAAAGAACGTTTTCGAAGAATGGTCCGATCCGTGAAAGGGGAGAATCCAATATGGCTTTTGACAAAAAGAAACTGGCTTTAGTCGGAAACGGAATGGCGGGTGTAAGGGCCATTGAGCATCTGATTAAGCTCGCTCCGGACAAATATGACATCACGATATTCGGAAGCGAGCCTCATCCCAATTATAATCGGATCATGCTATCCTCCGTACTCGCAGGCGGAGCAAGCATGAACGATATCGTCATCAATGATTGGAAGTGGTATAGCGACAACCGGATTACGCTTCATAGCGGTCACCGCGTGACGAGGATCGATTCATCACGCAAAACGATTGTTACGGATAAGGGCCATCAGGCCAGCTACGATGCGCTTATTATCGCGACGGGCTCGAGTCCGTTCATGCTGCCTCTCCCAGGCGCCGACAAGGATGGCGTCATCGCCTTCCGCGACATACAGGACTGCGAGAAGATGATCTCCGCCTCCAAGTCATATAAAAAGGCGGTCGTCATTGGAGGCGGCCTGCTCGGACTTGAAGCGGCACGCGGTCTGCTTCACCTTGGCATGCAAGTGCATGTCGTTCATATTCATCCTTATCTGATGGAACGGCAGCTCGATGAAGCAGCCGCAACGATGCTGCAGCGCGAGCTTGAAGCACAAGGCATGCAGTTTCTTCTTCAGAAGAACACCGTAGCCATAAAGGGCAAAAAGCGCGCAACCGGACTCGTCTTCTCTGACGGTACAGAAGCAGACGGCGATCTGATCGTGATGGCTGTGGGCATACGGCCGAATGTCGAGCTCGCCAAATCCGCTGGTATCGAGGTTAACCGCGGCATCGTCGTGAATGACTATCTGCAAACTAGCGTGCCGGACATCTATGCTCTGGGCGAATGCGCAGAGCATCGGGGCATCGCCTACGGCCTTGTTGCCCCCCTCTATGAGCAAGGCGCAGTGCTGGCCAAGCATCTGGCCGGCTTAGAGACGGCTGGCTATGCCGGTTCGGTTACTTCAACCAAGCTGAAGATGTCCGGTGTCGACGTATTCTCTGCAGGTCGCTTCGATGACGCTCCGAACACCCGCTCCTTGAAAATACAGGATGACGTCGCTGGCACGTACAAAAAGATCGTGCTCCAGGACGGCAAGCTGGTCGGGGCTGTCCTGTTCGGCGATACCTCAGACGGTCCCGAGCTATTCTCCATGATGAAAAAAGGAGAGTCGGTTGAAGGCCGCGAAAAAGCGCTGCTGCTCGGACTGTCTCCCGATCAGCTTGGCGGTTCATCACAGGAAAGCCGTCTGCAGGTAATGGCTGACGATGAAATCGTATGCGGCTGCAACGGTGTGACGAAAGGCACGATTACGGAAGCCATTGCTGCCAAAGGCTGCAACACTGTCAGTTCGATCCGTTCCTGCACCAAAGCATCGGCGTCCTGCGGCGGCTGCAAGCCGCTTGTTGAAGGATTGCTTCAACTATACTCCGGAGAAGCCACGGGCGAACCCGTCAAAGAAGGCATATGCAGTTGTACGACGCTTAATCGGGACGAGATCGTCACAGGCATCTCCTCCATGCGCCTCATGAGCGTACAGGAAGTGATCAATGTGATGGGCTGGACCAATCCGGAGGGCTGCTCGAAATGCCGTCCTTCGCTTAACTACTACCTGGGCATGTTATATCCCGAGCACTATATAGACGAGAAGGAATCCCGTTTCACGAACGAAAGATATCATGCGAACATTCAAAGGGACGGCACTTATTCCGTCGTTCCAAGAATTTACGGTGGTGTTACCTCTCCTGCAGAGCTGAAGAAAATCGCGGAGGTCGCAGAGAAATTCGACGTTCCTATGGTGAAGTTCACCGGCGGCCAGCGGCTCGACCTGCTTGGCGTGAAGAAAGAAGATCTCCCTCGCATGTGGGAGGAGCTTGATATGCCCTCAGGCCATGCTTACGGCAAAATGCTTCGCACGGTCAAAACATGTGTCGGCAACACCTTCTGCAGATTCGGAACGCAAGATTCCATCGCTATGGGAATCCGTATGGAAAAAGCATTCGAGCGGCTTAATGCGCCAGCCAAAGTAAAGCTTGCCGTCTCCGGCTGTCCGCGCAATTGTGCGGAAGCGTCAATCAAGGATCTCGGCGTCATCGCCATTGACGGCGGCTGGGAGATTCATGTCGGCGGCAATGGCGGCGTCAAGGTCAGAGCAACCGAAATCCTGACCGTCGTCAAGACGGAAGACGAAGTCATGGAATGGTCATCCGCCTTCCTGCAGCTCTATCGCGAGCATGCCGCATGGAATGAGAGGACCGCACAATGGATCGAACGTGTAGGGCTCGATGTTGTCAAAAAGGCGCTAGAGAATCGCGAAGAGCGGCTGGCGTTGATGGCACGTATTCAAATAACGCTTCGTTCTGCAAAAGATCCTTGGAAGGAAATCATTCAATCGGACGAACTGCGAAAAAACTTCGAGCCTCTGCCGGAGACCTCATCCACTGCTCGGTAACCGTTAAAAGGAGGAAGCGGAAATGAAGCAAAAACTGCTCGTGGCTAACGTAAGCGATATTGATAGAAGAGGTTCCCGCAAGCTAAAGGTAGGCGATGTCGACATCGCCATCTTCCGTATGACGGACGGCAGCATACTGGCCGTTGAGAACAAATGCCCGCATAAAGGCGGACAGCTCTCTGAAGGGATGGTGTGCGGCACCGCCGTCCATTGTCCGCTTCATGACTGGAAGATCGATCTTCGGAACGGCCGTGTACATGAGCCGGATGAAGGATGCGTCAAGACCTTCCCAACCGAGATAGATGAACAAAACGGCGCGATCTACGTCACGGTCTAAATAAGAACAAGGGAGGTATGGAGAAATGGCATATGTCAAACCTGCGGAAGTCTCGGATATGATGGTTGATTCAGGCGCAGCAAAGACGAATCTGCCTCCGCTGCAGATGGTCATACGGGGGATGCTGGGCGGAGCGATTCTGGCCTTTGCGACGACGCTTGCTTTCACAGCTGTTCAACAGACCTCGATCGGACTTGCTGGCGCGCTCATCTTCCCGGTCGGCTTCGTCATGATCGTTCTGCTTGGATTGGAATTGGTTACAGGAAGCTTCGCTCTCATCCCGCTTGCGGTCGCCCTTCGTAAAACAACGATGTCCCGAATGCTTTCCGCCTTTGGATGGGCCATTCTGGGTCATCTGATCGGATGCGGCTTATATGCCGCCTTGTATGTCCTGACCATCACGAGCATGGGCAGCAGTCCCGACGCCCCCCTCGCTCAGACGCTGATCTCCTTAAGCGAAACCAAGACGCTAGGATATAAGGCTATGGGATCGGAAGGCATGCTTCTGGTCATCCTCAAAGCGATTCTATGCAACTGGATGGTGACGCTAGGCGTCGTTCTGGCGTTCACGTCCCAATCCACCGGCGGCAAGATCGCCGCCATGTGGCTGCCGATCCTTACGTTCTTCGCACAAGGTTTCGAACACGCCGTTGTCAATATGTTCGTCATACCTGCAGGCATGCTGCTTGGCGCAGATGTCTCCATGTCCGATTGGTGGGTATGGAATCAAATTCCGGTGCTCCTCGGCAACTTTATCGGAGGCGCGCTGTTCACAGGGATCTTGCTGTATCTGTCTCACAAAAAGCTCGTTCGCACACCGGCAGCAAGCCTTCATCAAGCTGATGCACCTGCTCCTGGATTGGGAGAAGGCAGGAGCAGCCTATGAGAAGCGGCTTATCTGGCAAGGTCTATCTCGTAGGCGCCGGACCTGGCGATCCTGAGCTTATATCGGTGAAGGCGATGCGGCTGATTCAATCGGCTGATGTCATCCTGTACGACAGGCTTGTCAACAAAGAATTGCTTCGATATCGGGCTTCCCATGCGCAACTGATCTACTGCGGGAAAGCTCCTGGTGCACATGCAATGTCTCAGCTATCCATCCAGCAAACCCTGATGCAGCATGCCCGGCAAGGGAGTACCGTTGTCCGCTTGAAAGGCGGAGACCCGCTCGTCTTCGGACGCGGAGCCGAGGAGGCCATTGAGCTTGCGGAGCATGGCATCGACTGCGAGATCGTCCCCGGCATTACAGCGGCCATTGGAGCGGCTGCGTCATCCGGCATTCCACTCACCCACCGGGGATATGCCGCATCGTTCGCCTGTGTGACCGGCAGCCGCTGCCATGGCGGGAGCCCTCCTATCCGCTGGGACCTGCTTGCCCACGGCGTCGATACGCTCGCAGTCTATATGGGCGTAAGCGAACTGCCTGCCATTCGCGAGCAGTTATTGCTGTATGGCAAATCCGCTTCGACGCCCGTTGCCCTCATCGAGAACGGTACAACACCCGATCAGCGCATCCTTATCAGCACATTAGCCGATATTCACGCCATCGCAGCCGCGCATTCCTTGCAAAATCCCGCCATAATTATCATCGGGGAAGTCGTCCGCATACGCGGACAGCTTCTCGCCGCACAGGAACAAGCTTTGATACTGATCGGATAACAGACCCATCCTTTCTCTGCTTAACCAGCAGTTTCGCCCGCCATCACCAATTACATGCCCGTCCTTGAACTTAGATGTACCGAAAAAACCCGTACAGCAAGCTTCCATGACGGAAGATTCGCTGCACGGGTTTCTCCATTAATCAATGATAAAAGGCAATGAAACGGAAAGTCCGATAATGACGATGATAAACAGCCAGCCCAGCTTGTTGCCAAAGTTGAGCGTCCAGCCAATGCCGAACCTTTTTTCGACGAAGATAGCCGGGTCCTTGGGATTAAAATAAACCTGCCCCATCTTCCAATACTGGTCCAAATCCTGTGTTGCCACCGTCTGGCTTTGATTATCCGAAGCGTGCTTCAGCCTGCTGCCGCCCTGGCCCGTAACGAAGGAGAGAATAATGGACGAGACCATAATGACGCCTACAATGCTGAATGTTGCAATCATCGTTCCGTTAATGCCCCACTCTTGCAGTTGTCCGATCGGGAACAGCGCCAGCAGAGCCATTACCGCAAAGCCGGTAAAAATAAGATAACCGGACCAAATTCTGCGGAATTTGATATTGCGGGCTAACGAGCCTTCCGGGTCGCTGCCTTCTACAATCTGCTTGCTAAGCCCGATCGCATAATTGCAGAACAGAAATACGATAAGCAGGAAGGACTGCACAATCCCCGGCCACATAACAGCCATGTAAGTTTTCTCCACACTCCGCGTCACTTCGCCATCCATCCCATATTGCATCGCAATTTGTGCCGGGAACTGATCATAATACAATACACTGATCAAGACAGTGGCCAGAATAAGCATCACATGCGGAATGAACCAAAAGTTAGATAGCGTAAGCTTCGCGTTTCTGAACTTGGTGCTGACGACAACGCGCTGCACACTCTCCGTGTTCCAGCCTTTGACCGATTTCAGGCGTTTCACGGCATAGTGGCTTTTCAAATACATCAAGAATGACAGAATCAGATAGCCGAACACATGAGCCAACAGCAGTATGCTCCAGCTCTTCTCATCTGTGCCCCGGGAGAAGATCAGCAGAGAAGCCGTCAGAAGGACGCCTCCACCTCCGTTAATCCAAATAAACTGATTGCGAAGCCCTTTAATATCCGGGTCCTGCTGTGCCGTCTCCGGCACCGTTACGCCGAAGCTCTCGATTCGCCGCGTCAAAAACGGGATAATCGTCGAAATAAATACAATAGGCACCATCAACGTTAATACCAGTATCATCATCCAAGAATCATTCATCTTTATCCGCCTCCCAGTTCATTGGATCTCATATCATCGTATACAGCCGAGCATACGGCATCGAGCTCTTCCTTCGACATCCCCCTGCAGATCGCATCCGCGAGCAGCGGCCGAAGCTGCCGGGCAAGCCGTTCCTTGAATGCTTCGTCAGCAGGCGGGAACGCATCCGGCTCAATAACGACGCCTTGCTTCCGATTGATCTGTACGTACCCTTCTTGCTTGAGCAGATGGTAGGCCTTATTGACCGTATGCAGGTTAATGCCAAGATCGGCAGCGAGCGATCGCACCGAGGGCAGCGCTTCTCCGGGGAGCAGCTGTCCTCTTGCTATGCCTTCAATAATGCCGTTAACCAGCTGAGTATAGATTGGCGTCTCCGATTGGAGATCGATATCGAGCAGCAATGTCTCATCACCTCAATTATTTGTCTGTTATATATCAAGTATAACAACTATAACGAGTATACGCAATACTCATTTTCCCCAATAAGCCGTAAATAACAAAAAAAAAGGCATAACCCCGCAGGGTTATGCCTTTTCAATGACTGTCTGATCTTATTTGAAGAAGTTAGGCAAGTATTCTTTGTTGGCCTCCAGCATCTCTTCCAGCAGCGTTTTCGCTACGGATACGCTTGGTACAAGCGGATGGTGAACCAATGCTTGCAGCGCAATGCCTTTGTCGCCGGAGATAGCCGCTTCGATGGTCAGGGACTCATACGTCTTCACAGCATGCAGCAGACCTGTCACATGCGCAGGCACGTTTTGCAGCGGAATCGGGATTGGTCCTTGCGCCGTTACGACACAGTTAACCTCGATGCTTGCATCCTCAGGCAAGAAGTCGATAATGTTGCCGTTGCGAACATTCAGCGTCTGGATGTCGCGTTTGTCCGTATAGAGGGAATACATCAGGTTAACCGCTGCTTCGGAATAGTAAGCGCCGCCGCGTTGCTCCAGCTGCTTCGGCTTTTCCTTCAGATTAACGTCCTTGTACAGCTCGAACAGCTCGGATTCGACACGGCTAACCACATCGGCACGCGTACCGTTTTTCTCCATCGAGGCCTTCATGTCCTCCAGCATCTTGTCGGTCATGTAGAAGTAACGCAGATAGTACGTTGGGATCGCACCCAGCGAGCTCAGGAAGTCAGCATCCCAGTCAAACGCTGTAACGTTGGAAGCCGTATACTCACGTCCTTTGCCAATGAGTTCAGGCAGCTTGTCTTCGCCATTCACATAGGCAGCCGTTACCCAGTGCAAGTGATTGATGCCCACGAATTCCGGCAATACCTCGCGCTCGGTTACACCGTATTCCTTCGCCAGGAACTTGTAGAAGTTGATCGGCGAATTGCACAGACCCACTGTTTTGACTTTGCTGTATTTCTGAACGGCTTCCGTTACGATACCTGCCGGGTTCGTGAAGTTAAACAGCCATGCATCCGGAGCCAGCTCCTCGATGTCCTTACAGATATCGAGAATAACCGGAACGGTACGAAGCGCTTTGAACATGCCGCCCGGGCCAGTTGTTTCTTGGCCGATTACACCGTGCGTGATCGGAATATGCTCATCGCGTTTTCTTGCTTCCAGCAAGCCGACACGCATTTGGGTAGTGATGAAGTCTGCGCCGGCAATCGCTTCGCGGCGGTCAAGCGTCAGGTGAACTTCGATCGGCAGGCCAGCCTGCTGGACCATACGTTTTGCCAAATCGCCTACAATTTCAAGCTTATGCTTGCCTTTTTCGATATCGACAAGCCATAGCTCGCGTACAGGCATCTCATCGTAACGCTTGATAAACCCCTCTACGATTTCCGGTGTGTAAGAAGAACCTCCGCCAATAACGGCGATTTTCAACGCTTTTTTGTTAGACATATCAGGTATTGCCTCCCTTAATGTTATGGTTTGCGTGCATGACTTCTATAAGTACATTTGAATTAAAAAGTAATGCTTCTTAGTGCTGCATCTGTTGCGGCGTCAATCTCAATGCCGCTGTTATCCATTGCGCTCATAACTGCGCCGATAACAGGATCAACAGCCAGCCTTACTACACTTGCATTCGGAGCCGTCTTGGCTACCGCTTCCTTGATCGCGTCAACCATATGCGGCGAGCTGCCGCGCGACATGACGCTGCCTATCAGCACAACATCGAACGTATCCTCCTGCATGCCGAGACGTTTGATTAACGCATTGACCGCATTGGCATGCTCGAAGCCAGCTTCGCGCAGAATGCGAATCGCAACCGCGTCGCCTTGGCTGGCCGCTTCAAACATCAGCTTCCCCAGATCCCTCGGCGGGCGCTTGCCGTTGTCCAGCGCGTCGTCATACATCGCCTGTACCGAAGCATAACCAAGCTTCTCAGGCACCAGCTTCGTCAGGATGGAATATTCCTCGCGTCCTTCCCAGCTTCTGATTGCCGTGCGGAATGCATGTACAGCCAGATCGGAGCCCGAGCCATGTCCGTCGCCGAACAAGTAGCCAAAGCCGCCGTATTGCAATTCCTCGCCCTTCGCGTTGCGCGCTGCGGAGTTGAACCCTGTCCCGCTAATAATAACCGCGCCGTACGAGCGGCGTGTGCCGGCTCTCATGCCGATCATCGTATCGCAAGCAATTGCATGTCTATCATACCCGAGTGAAGCAATCATCGGTCTTAAAATCGCGTAATCCGGTTCACGGTCCGCACCGGCAAGGCCGAAGTACGCGTACGTTACTTGCTCCTTCGTAATACCGGCTTCATTCAATGCTGCATTGCAGGCGGATTCGATATTGGTGCGCGCCTGTTCGAATGCTGTTTGGTGGTTGCCGTTGCCGCTAAGGCCTTGTCCCAGCACCTTCCCGTTCTCATCTACCAGCAAGGCATGCGTCTTGGTGCCTCCTGCGTCTATACCAAGAAAAATGATAGGTTCCACGCTCCTTAGCTATTCCATAACTTGGACTTCGTATGCTTTCTTGTCTTGATGTATTCATCATAAAACAAAAAACACCGTCTCTCTAATAAGAAAGAACGATGTTATAATACTATTTTACTGTTTTACGCTCGCAGCTCGGAAGGAAGCTTGCCAATATGCTGCTTGAACAAACGGTTGAAATTCGACAAATTGCGGAATCCGCATTCCGATGCGATATCAATAATCTTCCCGTCGGTTGTCTCGATCAGCTCTACGGCTTTCGATAGCCTCAGCTGGATCAAATAATCCATAGGCGATGTTCCGACAACTTGGGTAAATAACGAGCTGAACCTTGAGGTGCTCAAATGCGCGCGATCGGACAGCTCCTTCAGCGTCCACGGATGCTCCATCCGCTCCTCCAATTCATGCAGCACGTTCCGAATAGTCTCCGTGCCTCTCGCATGAAGCGAGCCATTGCCGGAATCCTTGGAGAAATACCGGTTCACATACGCAAGAAATCGGACCAGCTGAGCGCGAACGACCGCTTCGTAATGCGGCTCCTTGCGCAAATATTCCTCTCGCATCTCTGCCAGCAGCGACCACAGCTTTACGAGCTGGGGATGATCCCTGTCAAGCACATTATCGAATCGAAAGCCCATCTCGCGGAATGGAACCAGCAGCTCTGTATCGTACCTCTGCTCCAATGCCAGGTAGGAAGGATCGAACATGACGATGCCCATCACCAGCGATTCCGTCTCCACCGCCCGGTGCAGATCGTTGGAATTGATGAGAACAATATCTCCCTCCCGGAAGTCGTATCGGCCGCCATTGATCAGATAATATCCGCTTCCCCTATAGATGAAATTAATCTCCAGCGGAGTATGCCAATGCAGCCGTTGAAACGGCGGGCTTACGCCTTCGGTCTGCGACACAAGGATCGGAAAACCGTGCGGCAAATCAATATGGTCCCGGACGACGGGTGGTGACAGCTTCATGGATGGGGCCTCCTGTTAGTATGCCTGCAATTATTGTTCATTATAGCAGAGGTTTGGTATTACGATCTAATTGATGGGAGTGCCATATCCGTCAATCACAAAAAAACTCCCCTCAATTTGCAAACAACGCAAATAGAAAGAGAGTCATAATGAAACGGAATTAGGTTTAACGCTTTCTTTTAAAGAATCCTGTCTTCTTCCGTTTCGTTTCTTTTTCAACTATTGAATGCATGAGGACAGGACATTTTGGACCCGGAAGCAAGATCAATAAATGGAGATCCTTAAGATTCACAAGACCTTCCCCTTCCCTTAAAATGGATACAATTCCATATTAGCATGGATGCCATGTCGAATAATCGCACATCATGACGATAGTTGAAAAATATATGAGAGCTTCAGCCACTGAAAATGAGGTCAGACAAGGATCAAAACACCACTTCCTGCATATCCAAGCAAGAAAAGAAGCCATCGAGGCTTATTGAATATCAATAAAATATGTACTGATTTAAGAAACCGATACTTTTTAATTTATATAAGTCCGTTACTTTGGTTTGACAAGTAGACGATACGGTTAACGTTGTAGACTTCGTTGACGATACGATCAGCGATTTTCTCCAGCACTTCCCAAGGAATACGAGCCCAGTCCGCTGTCATCCCATCGATGGATGTTACGGCACGTATGCCTTTCGTGTAGGAATACCTACGAATGGGTAAGGACTTCTTGGAACTAGCAGCTTGAACAATAAGTTTTTTATCTGCATTCAGAAGAGGCTCTTTATTTTGGTTGTGGCAATTAGGATAAGCAAAATATCTTGCCCAACTGATCACTATTTAAAATCTGATCTTTTTATTAACTCACTTCTTAGGTCTATTTTTCAAAACCACAATTATTCCTCCTATACAAATTCCAACTATAGCCCAACCTGCAATAAATAATACCGAATCCATGATGCACACTCCTTAGTTGTTACTCTTTTAATGATTTTTAGTTAACCCAAGAGCTCATCCGCAAGCCCTATTTATATACGATGCTGGTAACCTTGAGACATAATCCCCTAGAAATTGAATTCAACAATAATATTTTAACACTCTTTAATTCTTCAATATAGTGTTGAATTTGGTCATAAAAAATACTCCCTTTTATTTGCTAAATAACGCAGATAAAAGAGAGTATTTTATTGCACTCTATTGTTGCAGATGTACATGGAGTTCCAATGTCATTATCGCTGAAAACCTGATAAATCGGCTTCCGGGTAATTTATAGCACAGATTCATCCAGTCCTATTCCCACTCGATTGTTGCTGGCGGCTTCGACGTTACGTCATACACGATACGGTTCACGTTGTCGACTTCGTTGACGATACGAACGGAGATTTTCTCCAGCACATCCCAAGGGATACGCGCCCAGTCGGCGGTCATGCCGTCGATGGACGTAACGGCGCGGATGCCTACTGTGTAGGAATACGTACGAGCATCGCCCATAACGCCAACGCTCTTCATGTTCGGCAAAGCTGTGAAGTATTGCCAGATCTCGCGGTCAAGTCCCGCCTTGGCAATCTCGTCACGCAGAATCGCGTCGGATTCGCGTACGATTTCGAGTTTTTCATCCGTTACTTCGCCCAGTACGCGAATCGCTAGACCCGGACCCGGGAACGGCTGACGCCATACGATAGCTTCAGGCAGTCCGCACTCCTCGCCTACTTTGCGAACCTCGTCCTTGAACAGAGCCTTAAGCGGCTCAACCAGCTTGAACTTAATATCTTCAGGCAAACCGCCAACGTTGTGATGCGATTTGATCGTTTGCGCAGTCGCTGTTCCGCTCTCTACGATATCCGTGTACAGCGTGCCTTGCGCCAGGAATTCGAAATCGTCCAGCTTGTCCGATTCTTCCTGGAATACGTAAATAAACTCGTTGCCGATAATTTTACGTTTTTGCTCCGGATCGTCGACGCCTTTCAGCTTGCCAAGGAAACGGTCTTTCGCATCAATCTTCAGCACTTTCATATCGAATTTGCCAACGAATGTTTCCATTACACCTTCAGCTTCGCCTTTGCGGAGAAGGCCATGGTCAATGAACATGCAAGTAAGCTGGTCGCCGATTGCTTTATGAAGCAGGATCGCCACAACCGAAGAGTCTACGCCGCCGGAAAGCGCGCAAAGCACTTTCTTGTCGCCCACTTGATTGCGGATATCTTGAATCGTATCTTCGATGAAGGATTCCATCGTCCAATTGCCATCGCAATCGCAAACGTTATAAAGGAAGTTGCGGATCATCTCATTGCCGAACTGGGAGTGACGCACTTCCGGGTGGAATTGTACCGCGTACAGCTTGCGGTCCGCGTTGCTCATGCCGGCAATCGGAGCATGCTCCGTGCTGGCATCTACGCTGAAGCCCGCAGGCGGCTCGATAACCAGATCGCTATGGCTCATCCATACCGTTTGAACACGGTCAAGACCATGAGCGATGTGGCTGCCCTCTACAAATTCCACTTCCGCTTTGCCGTACTCGCGCTTGCCGGCGCGCTCGACTTTTCCGTTCAACTGATGCGACATCATCTGCATGCCGTAGCAGATTCCGAAGATCGGAATGTTAAGGTCGTAAATCGCAGGATCTACGAGTGGAGAATTTTGTTCGTATACGCTTGCCGGTCCTCCCGAGAACACAATGCCTTTCGGCTGCAATTCACGGATCCGTTCTACCGGCGTGTTGTAAGGCAGCAGCTCGCTGTATACGCCCAAATCGCGAATACGGCGTGCAATCAGCTGGTTGTATTGTCCTCCAAAATCAAGAACAACGATCATTTCATTTTGCTTCGTCATTACCGAGCCTCCCTCAATTGATGTAGTAATTATATATAAGGCCCTTCAAGGGAGTCAAGGCGATAAACCCTGCCATCTCTGTTTAACTGCCAGATCATATGAACGCAGTTTCCATTTCGAGGCACACAACCTTATTTTGTACATTTTTCCGTAACTTACGCAGCTCTAAGAGCGCGGCGGGGAGGTACGGTTGTCGCCACACGTCCGAAACTCGATCTTTTCAGCTACTCCGGTCATTTCGCTGTTTCCGCTCCTTTAACGGTTTGTGGCACAGCTATTTTGTTCCTTTCACCTATTCGCCTCATTTAGCCGTTTGTAGCAATGTTATTTCAGGTTTTTCGGTTATTTTGCTCATTTAGCGGTTTGTAGCACAGTTATTTGGAACATTACGCCTATTTTGGACATTTAGTAGTTTGTGACAACGCTATCACCTAGACATGATTTAAGTTACAATGCCTAATCTGTTCAATCCCACTCTTGTTGCAGCCCTCCTCAAACGCTAAAAAAACTGTCCCCTCAAATTCAACTTGAGGAGACAGTCTTACATGCTTATGGTTGAGCGTCACCGGGGAGTAGAGGCGCAGCTTGCTTCTTGCTATGCCTGGTATCCTTCCACGCGGATAGCTTCGTACAGACAGTACGTAATTCCTCGTAACTCGGCATACCGGCTAGCTGTCCAGGGGCTCCAAAGCTTGCCGCTTCCAGCCACTTCGATAATTTGTCCAGCTCACGTCCCAGCTCCGCATCCATCCGCGAGCTGAAAAATCGGACTAGCTCCCGGATCGTGATTGCTTCCGACATCTGGGCCTGCTCTTCTTTGTATTTCGGTGAAGCCTTTCGCTTCTGCCACAGCAGCTCCAGTACAGCTTCCGCTACATCGATCAAGCTGCTGCGCTGCCACTCTACGGCGGCCATGGCCGCGATGGCCGTTTTGGGACGCCGAGGCCCAAGAACCGGTTGATCTTCCGATGTATCCGCAACTGCTTTTTTAGTTGATGAAAAGCCTGCGCCAGAATCTTTTCGTGGTGTCGCTTGATCGGATTCGGAATCATTCCTAGTCGCAGCGAAGCTTGCGCTGGCGTCGTTCATTGTTGCCGTTGTTTCTGTAACGGCAACATCCTGTGAGGATGCGCCAGCATGCGCCGCAACCTCGGCGCTGGCCGCGCGATAGCGGCGCAGCGCGAGCAGCAGGCGCAGCCGCTGGCACTGCGCGCCAACGAGCACGGCGGCGGCTAGCGCCAGTGCCGCCAACACCGCAGCGGCGGCCGCAAGCGGCGCCTCCGCTGCGCGGTCCCAAGCTTGCGCCGCCGCATTCATAGCGGCGCGCGCTCCGCTGGAGACGGCTGCGGCTGTTCTCTCCGCAGCCGACTCCAGGCGCTCGGCCAGCGAGGCGTTGCCCGCGCCTGCCGCAGCGCTTCCGCCAGCGGCGTCATGGCCCGCCGCCGCTGCTGAAGCGTCCGTCCCGCCGCCGAAGGCTCCGGCGGCGGAAGCCACCCCGGCGACGCCGTCATACCCCGGCGTCGGATCGAACGGCACCCAGCCCGCTCCGGGGAAGTACACCTCCACCCAGGCATGGGCGTCTGTGTTCCTCACTTCGTAGAGCTGGGCAGCATGCTTGGCAGCGCTGCCGCTTGCTTTTCGGACATTTTCTTCGCTCACGGCTGTGCCCGGCGCAAACCCCTTGACCCATCTCGCCGGTATGCCCTCCGAGCGAAGCATAACGACCATCGCCGTAGAGTAATGCACGCAATAGCCGCTCTTCTGCTCGAACAGGAAATGATCCACAAAATCCGCGCCCGCAGGCGGAATCTCGCTTTCCGATTTGGAATAGCGGTACGTATCCTTCAAATATTGCTCGATCGCCTTCGCACGATCGTAGCGGCTCGTCACGCCGCCTCCCGCGATTTCCGCAGCCAGAGCGCGAACACGGCCCGGCAGCGCATCCGGCAGCTGCAGGAACGGTGCAAGCTCATCCTCCGTCAAGCCTTTCGAATCCCCGGCTTGTCCATATGCAACCTCGGAGCCAGGCTCCAGCGACCGTAAAGTCGCTGCGTCTGTGACGGGCAAACGGCTATGTACCGTGTATTGCTCCAGCTTGATCATCTCGGACTGCGCATATAGAGCATCCAGCTTTTCATTGATCGCATAGCTGCTCAGCTTGCGCCGCGGATCCGAAGCGATGAGCTCCGTCACACGGCCATCTATCCCCGACATAAAGATCGGCATAGCCGGAATCGGGCGTTCCCATATAATGGTCTGCGAGATCATACCGGCATCCGGCAAGCTTGAATCGGAATCTGCTTGACCATCTGCCTTTGCGTTCACGCCTAGTCTGTCTTCTTGCATTCTTACGGGCAACAGCCCAAGCTCACTGTCGATATTGCTCCAGCCTCTGCCGTCATAGATAACCTTCGCTTCACCACGCCAATAGGTACTAAGCGGCGAATAGCCCCAGAATACGACAGCCGCGTGATCGCTAATCGCTCCGCCGAGCGACGTATCATCAAAGCCATAACCAGTCAGCCCGCTTCCCAGCGCAGCCGCATTCATCCCTCGGAGCGTCGTTACACTTCCCCCTTCACGGCCCAGCGAAGCAATGCCCCGCTCCAGCCGTTCCGTCACAGAGGATGTCCAGCGGGCCGGCTCCATCGTCCGCTCCTTGTCTCCTGCGGCCAGCAGCGCAATGCCTACAAGGATTAGCAGCGTGAACAAGGAACCCGCAAGCCACTTGCCCTCCACCTGCTTCAATCTATCCATGCTTGCGTCCAAAATCCGTCTTGCCCGCGGCATAGAAACGACAGCGGCAAGCAGCAGCCCTTCCGCCGCTACGCGGATCAAGCCGCCCATCACATCCATGCCAAGCCAAGCGTACAGCGCCAGCAAATAAAGCATCGTGAGCGCAGCGATGCCAAGCGAGGCCTGGCGCAGCCAGATCAAAGCCTGAAGCGCGGGCGCAAGCATCGCCCAGCCCACGAATAGCATCAAGGTGCGGAGCTCTCCCGACATGGCCCACAATCCGCTTTTGGCAATCATCGCAATCTGCTCGCCGATCAGGACGGGGAATCCAAGCAGCCATTCCGCCATGCTCTGACTATCGCCTTTGAACAGCCACATCAATGTAAGGACGATCAATAGGGCATGCACCAATACCGACCAGATGCCCCTGATGCGAAACATGCCCGCTGCCAATATACATCCGATTACTACAAGCAAAGGCACAGGCTGGTAGAGAACCGGCCACTCTCCCGCGCTTGTCCACGGCAACAGCCACTCCGCCAGCAAGCCGAATAGCAGCAGACTCGTTATGAATCGGTAGAACAAGGAATCCTCGGCACCCGTGCGGGCCTCTCCTTTATCCCAAAGCATAGGCGTCCTCCCCCTTCCCGGCGGAAGTCCATGCTTCTTTGCTTTGCGTCACATGCAGCCAATAACAATGGATGCCGCTGGCTTCCAGCAGCCGCCCCGTCTCCCGCATCGCAAAGGAAGGAACGGCACTTCTCGTTACCCCATGCAGCTCCAGCCCGAATCCGCATTCGCCAGCTTGATCCGCAAGCTTCAACCATCGTCCCGCATTATGCCAGTCAGCGGAATAAACGGTCAACATCCGATCGCTCCTATGTCGTTCATCCCGCAACTCTGCCAGTCCCGGCCATTCCTTCTGCGTATCCGATGGGGTCACACGGGCAAGCATATGCTTCAGTTCCGACAAGCGCGCCATTTGCTCCGAGTCAGAAGCCCCTGACAGATGACAGGTCCATTCATCCGCATACAGCATGACGGAACTGCCCGCTTCCGAGCTTCGCTGAACATCCAGCAATGTCCAGCTGATACATGCATCGAATAGCCTGCTGTCATTGCCGTAAGGCGAGGCAAGTTGATCGATCCACACGAACCGCTCTGACCTGCTTTCATCGCCGTCATGCAGCTTCGTGTACAGGCCGCGGCCTCTCGCTGCAGCTCTGAAATCCAGATGCCGAAGCGAATCCCCTTCGCGATACGGACGACTATCCGGTCCCAGCCCGGCTTTGCCGAACAGCCCCGCATACGCGTCTGTTCCTTCTCCACTGAGGCTTGAAGACACGGTATAAGCAGAAATATCCGGCTGTCGGCGGCCGGTTAGCTGAAATGGGTTGGACGCATCATTTTCCGGCAGCGTTGGCAGCACCACAAATTCCGTCTCCCCATTCACTTCCCTGCGTACAGCGGTCAATCCGAACAAATCTCCGCATGTCACCGTGACCGGTCCGAATCGGTGGACTCCGCGAGCAAGCTCGTTAAGCGAATAGTTCACCGCAGCCGATCCGCCAAACATCTGCGCCAGCACCGTTCTATACGGAGCCGGCCGATCGTTCAAAGAGCTCGTATTGCGGACCGACTCCTCGATCGCGATCCAAACCATCGGTATGCGCCATTTGCGTTCGATGCTGAGCGTGATTTGAACAGATTCACCCGCTTCTATCTCAGTCTCGGATACGATGCGCTTGATATTCATGCTTTTGGATGCCGCTATCGGAAGCCCGACGCTAACAGCCCCTATGCCACCCAGCAAAGCGAATATAAACCATTCTACCGCTCCGCCTCTTACGACAGCTGCAACTCCCGCGCACAACAGCCCGGCGAACAGAATCGACCATGCCGCCCATCTCGTGCGATAGCGACTCCGTCCTGTCATACCCGTCTCCCTCTTCCTGAACCGGCTGTCGCTTCCTTCGGGAATGGCGTCTCTCTCGTCACACGACGGATCAGCGCAGCAGCGCTTCCTCCTTGGCGCGGGGAACCGGTGCGCAAGGCGATGCGATGAGCCAGCACCCCCTCCGACACGGTCAGCACATCATCTGGAATGACATACCCTCTTCCTTCTACGTAAGCATGCGCCTGCGATGCGCGAAGCCAATCCCGCAGCGCCCGCGGACTCAGCCCAAGCAGAATGTCCGGCGATCTTCTTGTCGCCTCGCCAATCGCAACCATATAGCGCATAAGCGCAGGGTGAACATGAACTTGCCTTGCCTCTGCCTGCATTTGCAGCCATTCCTGGACGGCAACGACCGGGCGCAACTTCTCGGGCTCCAATCGCTTGCCATCGGCATATTGCTCCAGCATACGCTGCTCATGCTCTACACCGGGATAACCGATCGATAATCTCATCATAAAACGGTCGAGCTGCGCTTCCGGCAGACTGCTCGTTCCTTCGAAGCTAAGCGGATTCTGGGTCGCGATCAGCATAAAGGGGACCGGAAGCCTTCTTGTTTTTCCTTCAATCGTTACCCTGCGTTCCTCCATCGCCTCCAGCAGTGCGGATTGCGTGCGTGAAGAAGCGCGATTAATCTCGTCAGCCAACACTACATTGGCCATTATAGGTCCAGGCCGATAGACCAAGTCCTGCGTCCGCGCATCCAGCACCACCCCGCCGATGACATCCGCAGGCAGCATATCGGAAGTGAACTGAATCCGTTTGAACTCACCGCCTACCGCTCGCGCAAATGCTCCCGCCAGCATCGTTTTGCCCACACCCGGCACATCCTCCAGCAGCACATGACCGCCTGCAAGCAGCGCCGTCAGCGTATGCTTAATCGTATCCTGCTTGCCCAGCAGCACCGAATCTACCTTGAGCAGCAGCCTGCGAAGCAGGGTCTGCGGCGGTTCTGCCCAATGCCTGGCATGCCCCGGCTGCGCATGTTCCTCATAGCCTTCATATAAATGGGAAGTGATCATACACTCTCGCCTCCTGAAAAATAAATCTATCTATTTTTCAGTGTCGCCAGCTTTATCACCCTTTAGACCTGCTAGATTCCCATTCTGTCCGTTGTTTAGCGGTTTTCCGCCCCTTCCTCTACTCTTTGATCCAAACCTCGCGGCGGTCCTTCGTCATCGTATAGTCTTCGATATCGATACCGAATTCACCAAGCGTGGAACGCAATGGTACATCGAGATGAGCTTCTGTATGTTCGGCTGGCGGCCATGAATCCATCATCCAGAACAATGATTTTCCCGACAGGTTGGCTTCCACAACACCGGATTGCTCATCCCGCTCCGCTGCGCCTCCCATCCATTCCACCAGCTCTTGGAGCGGCACATGGATTGACCCCGCTACGAGACGATATTGTCCTGCTTTCAAAACAAGAGATTCCTCGCCGCGATGTACGATTAGTGCAGGCTCTCTCTCTGCCGAATGCTGACGCGATCCGCTAGCATCCAGCGCTTTTCCGAAGTTGACGATAGCAGCCTTCTCTCCATCCGTCACTTTCCCTCTTGCCCATTTTGGCTTGCTCGCCAGTTGGAACTGCATTGGCTTTACGCTATCGTCAAGGATCTCGAACGTGTACCCCAGATTTTTATAGTAGTGAATAATAGCAGGCAGCGCTTTAACAGATTCCCCATGCCCCGCGCTGTCATGGATGAGGACATTCAGCGTATCTGCCAGCTTGGATTTCTTAATGTTCGCAATAATCTCCGAAGCCGGCACGCCTCTGCGCTTGGAGTCTCCGCTGTCCACATTCCAGTCATGCACATGGTACCCCGCTGCCCCAAGCGCATCAAAATACCCTTGGTCAAAATTCGTATGCGTCCCGCCCGGCGCCCGAAGCAAGGTTGTCCGCACACCCGTCGCGGCATAAATCGCATCATCGGTACGCATGACCTGATTCGCAAATTCAGCAAAGCTGCCGTACAGCTTATCGTAATGATGATCGTAGGTATGATTGCCGATCGCATGGCCTTCCTCTACGATTCGTTTGGCAATGTCGGGATTGCGCTCCACTTGCTCGCCCAGCGCAAAAAACGTCGCTTTCACGCCTTCGCGCTGCAAAATATCAAGCACCTCAGGAGTATACTTGCTCGGTCCGTCATCGATCGTCAGATAGACTACTTTCCCTTGTTTCTTCTGGGAAGCCAGCGGTTCGGGCTGCTGACTCACCGTACTGGAGGCCTGCTTGGCGCTGGCTCCGTCAACTGTCGTGCTATTATTGCTGCTTTGACTCGTCATTTCACCATTGCTATGCTCAGCCTTCCCACTGTTGTTATACCCGTTCTTCCCGCCATTGCTTTGCCCCGCCTTCTCACCACCATCGCTGTGCTCCGCCTTCCCGGAGCTGGATTCCTCCGATTTGCCGGCGCTGTCATCGCGCTTATCCTCGTTATGGTTCTCTGTCGATTTATCATCGTTGCCGTTTCCTGCAGCCCCTATCTCATGCGCGCCGTTCGGGTTATCCGGCTGCATGTCCGCACGCAGCAAATCACGCTGCTGCTCCTTCTCGTTATTAGCAACAGCTGGCTCCGGATTCGCCTTAGCTTCATCGGATGCCGGTTCTCCAAGCAACGGGCGGGCTTCATATTGTTGGGACACGGTCTGTACATAGCCTGTCTGACCCATGCTTCGCGCCGCTTCGCCCTTGTACAGCAGACCGCCTCCAAATTCCATCACGCCAAACCAAAATACCGCCGCACAAATAGATGCCTTCACTACTCGACGCATCGTCATTTCCACCCTTCTCTATCATCAAAATGGTTCTTATTCGAATTGATAGAGTATATGAAACAATTCTCTAGTAAATGCCACTAAATATTAATTTCACACCTATGCCAAAAGCCTCTTCCGAGGCTCATTCTTCAGCGCTCATGCGCTGTTATTCGATTTGTTTCCACACATTGCTTAACCCTATGAATCCGTCTGAACCAATCTCGGCGACTGATTTGATTACTCTATTGATTAACTAGATTAAATAAGCCGGTGACTACCGGGCTGCTTCTTACTCCTGCAGCTTCATCTGAGCAATTAAGTCGATCCCACCGACTTATTCCACACTCGCCCGCTCCACCAGGCTTTTAAGTCGCTCTCAACGACTTATTCAACGCTCCTCCGCACCAGCACAGCATTTAAGTCGGTCCCACCGACTTATCCCCTGCTCCATACTCCCTCAACTTTACAGTCCTTATTAAACAAAAAAAGCGAGGACCGACGCTTTTCAACGTCGGTCTCGCTCTTCTCACTTGGGCGCGCAGCTTCCAGCGCGCATGGGGGCAGCCGCCCCCTATACCTATACAGCCTGCTATGTAAAGGCGCCGTACAGCAACCTCACTTGTTCAGACTGCGCGCCGCATCCAGCACTTCCTGCGCATGCCCCTTCACCTTGACCTTGCGCCACTCGCGAACGAGGTTGCCTTTGGCATCAATCAAGAACGTCGAACGAACGATGCCCATATACTCTCTGCCGTACAGCTTCTTCAGCTGCCACACGCCGTATTTCTCACAAACCTGGTGGTCCTCATCAGCAAGCAGCAAGTAAGGCAGCTCCTTCTTCGCGATAAAATTTTTATGCGACTTGATGCTGTCCCCGCTTATGCCAAGCACGACCGTATTGGCGTCCACAAACTCGGAGTAGACATCCCTCATGTCGCAAGCCTGCACCGTGCAGGTCGCCGTCATATCCTTCGGGTAGAAAAAAATCACCACGTTGCGCCCTCTCAGCTCCATCAGGGATACCGTCTCTCCGTTCGAAGCCGGCAGCTTGAACTTTGGCGCTTTTTTCCCCACTTCAAGTGTCATTGCATGCCCTCCTTCCTAATGCTATGAACCCGCTCCGCGATACCGCTTCACGCCATGATTCCAGAAGGCCAGTCCCAGTCCGAATACGATCAGGCCCATCACCGGCGTAAGCAGCGCCAGCTGAGAGATATCATCGCTCTTCTGCTCCAGGAAGTAAGAAGCCGGAATAACGCCGACAAAAGCAAATGGCAGTAGCCAGGTCAGCATAAAACGGATGATTTTATTGTAAATGTTGACGGGATAGCGGCCATAGTTCTGAATGTTGTACATCAGCGGAACGATGCCCGTCGGCGCGTCGCTGTAGAACGAGATCGCATTCAGCGCCGTGTACAAGCCTGCATAGATCAAGACCGCGCCAATGATGAACAAGAACAGCATAACCACATCCATCACGCTGAACGGCAGTCCCATCTGCGACCAGCAATAAGCCATGATGCCCGCACCGACGAAGGAGCCGATCAGCGATGGCGGATCGACATTCTCGAACAATACCTGGAACAGGCTATGCGCCGGCCGGGTAAGTACCCTGTCCATCTCTCCCTTTACGATATAGCGCTCGCTGAAGTTCCAGATGCTGAACAGTGTACCGAAGATGCCGTACGGAATCATGAAGAAGCCGTAGACGAAGACCACCTCCAGCTCCGACCATCCGCCAAGCGATGCCGTATGCTGGAACACGATTAGAATAAAGATCAGATTCATCCCCTGAAATAACAGGTCGGAGATAACCTCAATCCAGAAGTCGGCCCGATAGGTAAGCCGGGTTTTGGCGTAGTTCTTAATATATTCCCAAAATAACGATGCGTATCTCACGTTCAGTTACCCTCCTTGCACGAACAGCCGCTTGCGCGCCGCACGCCATGTCAGCCAGATCGGAATAAGCAGCAGCAGGAACCAGAACAGCTGCAGCAGCATGACGCTTCCCGCCTCCTCAAGCGGCGTCCTGCCTGTGAAGAAGGAGCTTGGCAAATACGTGATTGCCTGGAACGGCAGCCACTCCATAATGCCCGACAGCCAGCCGGGGAAAAACGCAATCGGCACCACTACGCCGGAGAACAGATCGACCATGACACGCTTCATCCGCATCATGCCTTCGTTATTTTCCACGAAGAATGCGAACAGGCCGGTCATGATATTGATCTGAGAGTTGATCAGAAAGCTGAAGAACAGCATGACAAGATAGATCAGCCATACCTTCGGATCGGTAGGCAGCGACACCGGGAAGATCAGACAGACAATGAAGAGGCCCGGCACCATAAAGAGCAGCAGCCGGAACAGTCCTTCTCCGAACCCCTGCATCATCTTCACAAACAGATAATTGTAAGGACGGATCAACTGAACCGCTACGCTGCCGTCCCTGATTTCATTGGCAATCTCGCGGTCCAGATTGTTGAAGTAAAAGGCCCGCGCCATCCAGGATACGGCGATATAGGTCGTCATCTGAGCCACGGTAAAGCCCGCAAGCGTATCCTGACTTCCGTAGATTGCCTGCCACAGGAAGTAGTAAGCGCCAATATTAATCGCATAAATAATAATGCCGCTATAATAGTTAACCCGGTAAGCCAGCATCATGAGAAACCGGATTCGGATAAAATCGATGTACGCGCTCATCATGACGTTGCGACTTCCTTCTTGGCGACATCCGCCGAGCCCGATTGATAGATGCCTCTGACAATTTCATCCGTATTCGTCTCGAAAATTTTAATATCGCGAATATCGGCTCCTCCGACAACTCTTGCCATCGCATCCGACACGCTTACTTCATGCGGAACGAACAGCTTGGCCGTTACATCGTTTTCGATGGTCCAGCCCACGTTGATGCCCTCCGTCAATTGCTTCAGCTTCGCGATTGGCGTCTGATTGGCGAATTGGAACTGAATCTCCCGCCCTTTGCTCCACTTCGTCTTTAGCTCGTTCAATCCGCCGTCATAGATGACGCGGCCGTCGTCCAGCATAATGACTCGGGAGCATAACGCTTCAATATCCTGCAAGTCGTGGGTGGTCAGCAGAATGGTCGTGCCTTCCTCTTTATTCATCTGCATCAGGAAATCCCTAATCTCCGTCTTCACTACGATATCGAGACCGATCGTCGGCTCGTCCAGAAACAGAATAGAAGGATTATGCAACAGCGACGCTACAAGCTCGCAGCGCATCCGCTGACCGAGACTCAGCTTGCGGACAGGACGGTTCAGCAGATCACCGAGCTGCAGCCGTTCCACCAGATTATCGAGCCGTCTGCGGAAGTCAGCCTCTGGCACTCTGTATACCTTGCGGAGCAGCTGAAATGACTCAATGACGCCAATATCCCACCAAAGCTGCGAGCGTTGGCCGAATACGACTCCAATGCCGTTAACGAACTTTTCGCGATCCCTATAGGGCACATAGCCGTTCACCTTCAGCTCGCCTGCCGTCGGGACGAGAATGCCGGTAAGCATCTTGATCGTCGTCGACTTGCCTGCCCCGTTCTCCCCTATGTAGCCGCATATCTCGCCCTGCGGAATCTGGAAAGAAATATCCTTGACTGCCCTTACTTCTCTATACTCACGTTTAAACAGATCTTTGAGCGCGCCAGACAAGCCTTCGCGGTTTTTTTGCACGCGAAAATCTTTGCGCAGATCCTTGACGTCTATCGCCAGCATACTGTTAACAGCTCCTCTCGCTTCGACATTTCCTGGGAAATAGCGACTATATTGTTCCCTATTTGATAAAACTTGCATCAGGTTGGTCCTGAGCTTTATAATTTTATGATATGTAATCATACATCAGTTATCTCGATGCGTAAACTGTGCAGAACCGATCCATCCATTCCATCAGGGTGCGGATATGTTCCATTCATACAGGCGGACAACATCGGATACGGAACAATTCTAATCGGCGTATAGTGAAAGGAGACCCACGAACGCAATGCGTACTCGGTCAAGCAGCAAAAACAAAAACAAAAATAAATGGAAATGGGTATGGATAAGTCTCTCGGTCGTTGTGGTGCTCATTCTGGCAGGAGTTGCTGTATGGGGCGCCGGTATCATCAAGGAGCTGGACAGCTTCCAGAAGAAGCCGGAAGACTCGATATTCAAGGATATAGAGCCGGACAAAACGGTTGAGATTCCAAAATGGGAAGGCAAAGAGCGCGTCAACATCATGCTGCTGGGCGGAGATGCACGCGATGCCCAAGAAGGCGAAATCGCCCGCTCCGATTCCATACTTGTCGCATCCTTCGATCCCGTTACAAAAAAAGCCCATCTATTCTCCGTCCTGCGGGATACGTACGGTGAAATTGAAGGCTACCGCGGCCGGATTAATTCCGCCATTACGATAGGCGGACCGTCGCTTGCGATGAAGACCGTCGGCGAACTGCTCGGACTTGAAATTCAATATTTTGTCTACACCGACTTTGAAGGGTTCAAGTCGCTCATCGACACGATCGGCGGCATCTACTTCGAGGTTGAGAAGGACATGCGCTACACAGACAATGCGGACAAAAACCGCTACGATATTAATCTGAAAAAAGGCTACCAGCTGCTTGATGGAGATAAGGCGCTCCAATACGTCCGCTTCCGTCACGACGCCATGAGCGACTATACGCGGACAGAGCGGCAGCGTAATTTCCTGAAGGCTGTCGCCAAGGAGCTTCAGTCCACTTGGAACCTCATTCGGATGAAGGAAATCCTGGAGAGCGTCTCGCCTTATATCGAGACGAACCTCAGCGTCACCGATATGCTCAAGCTTGGACAGCTTGGCGTTGACAGCCATGTCGGCGGCTCAGCGCAAATCCCGCCTATGGAGCTAGTGGAAGAGAAAACCGTCGGCGGCGCCTCCGTCATTGGCATTCGAGATGCGGATGCCCTTCGCGGCTACGTCCAGGAGATTCTATCGACCGACGAGACGATACCGGTGCCATCGGAGACGCCTGATGCGAATGGCGGCAATTCCAGCGGCTCGGCAAGCAGCGGAGGCGTGTCGGGCAGCACGGGAAGCCGCAGCTAACGTATAAGCCCTTGGTGAAAGAGCACATCTCGTGCTCTTTTTCTCTTTCCCCGATTCGGTTACACTAATGAAGTTGGACGAGCGGACACGGGGATGAATGATAGCACGATGCAGACTCGCAGGACCCGTCGTTTCACATGTAATAGATAGCTAAGCTTGCATGAATAGAAAGGAATGAACCACATGTCGAAGCATAGACCCACATCCGAGTCTCTCTATCAAGAGGCTCTGCAGCATATTGTAGGAGGCGTGAACAGCCCCTCCCGTTCATTCAAGGCCGTAGGCGGAGGCGCTCCCGTATTCATGAAGCGTGCTGAAGGCGCTTATTTCTGGGATGTTGATGACAATCGCTATATTGATTATTTGGCAGCTTACGGTCCGATCATTACGGGTCATGCCCATCCCCACATTACAGAAGCTATCGTACGCGCCGCGCAGAACGGCACGCTGTACGGCACGCCGACGGAGCTGGAGATTAAACTGGCCCGCATGCTGAAGGAAGCCATCCCGTCGATGGACAAGGTCCGCTTCGTGAACTCCGGCACGGAGGCCGTTATGACGACGATTCGCGTAGCCAGAGCTTATACCAAACGCAACAAAATCATTAAATTCGCCGGCTGCTACCACGGCCATTCCGACCTCGTCCTGGTAGCCGCAGGTTCGGGACCTTCCACGCTCGGCATTCCAGACAGCGCAGGCATCCCGGCCAGCATCGCCCATGAAGTCATCACAGTACCCTTCAACGATCTGGCTGCGCTTGAAGAGGCGCTCCAGCGCTGGGGGGACGATACGGCAGCAGTCATGGTCGAGCCGATTGTCGGCAACTTCGGCATGGTCATGCCGCATGAGGGCTTCCTGGAGGGCCTATGCAAGCTGACTCGCGAGGCTGGCGCGCTGGTCATCTATGACGAGGTCATCAGCGCATTCCGCTTCCACTATGGTTCATCACAGACCTATCAGGCATTTCCCGACCATGCGGCGATCGAGCCGGACTTGACGGCGCTGGGCAAAATCATCGGCGGCGGGCTGCCGATTGGCGCGTATGGCGGACGCCGCCACATTATGGAGCAGGTTGCTCCGCTTGGCCCTGCTTACCAGGCGGGCACGATGGCGGGCAATCCGGCTTCCATCGCAGCAGGCATCGCTTGCCTGGAAGTATTGCAGGAGCCGGGCATTTACGACCGGATGGAAGGACTCGCTTCGAAGCTCTCCGAGGGCCTTCTTGCCGCAGCCAAGAAGAATGGCATCCCGCTTACGGTCAATGGGATTAGAGGCTCCTTCTCCGCCCACTTCTGCGATCATCCCGTTACGAATTACGACGAAGCGCAGGATACCGACGGCGAGAGATTCGGCAAGTTCTTCCGCCTCATGCTGGATCAGGGCATCAATCTCGCCCCTTCCAAATACGAGGCCTGGTTCTTGACGACCGCTCATACGGATGCGGACATTGAAACTACGATTGAAGCGGCGAATCACGCCATGGCATCCCTATAAGAGGTTGTTCAACTCACACTATAAGAGGTTGTTCAAAAAGTCCACTTTTGATCACGAAGCAGACGGGAAGCCTACTCGACATCGAATATTGAATTCAGCTGGAACTTCCGGTGCTCACGTAGCTTCTACTACGCTCCGCTCCTCATTTCCTAGCTTCATCCAATCTTCTCGATGCTGAAAACCGGACTTTTTGAACTTATACTATAAGAGAGGAGCTGCACACATCATGAATGTCACCACCCGCTTATCGGAAGCCGGCGATTTCGCTGCGCTTGCGGAGCTGAACAACGGGCTCTGGAACGACGACACATCCCCTGCCCCGATTCACTGGGACAGCGCGGAGGAATACGCACAATATCATTCGCCAGGCTCCGAGATTGTCGCGATATGCGATGGCCAGCTATGCGGCTATGTGAGCCTGAAGCAACCGACCAAGCTGGAATCGAACAAGCATGTCATCGAGCTGGCCATTGGCGTCGATTCCCGGTTCAGAGGCATCGGTGCCGGGAGACTGCTGCTTAATGCCGCATATGACTGGGCGAAGCGTAACGGCAAACGCAAGCTGTCGCTCCGCGTTCTCTCAACGAACGCGTCTGCCATTGCTTTCTATGAGAAATGCGGATTTCAAGTACAGGGCAAGCTGGTTGAGGAATTCCACATGAACGGTCGTTACGTCGATGATATTTTCATGTACAAAATGATTGAGGTGTAATACGCCACGACAAAAGGGAGGCAAGTCCGCGAATAGCGGCTTTGCCTCCCTTATCTATGACGATCTCATTATTCATATGGTATAGCGATAAGGCGGTCATCCGTGCTGGAAGGCGCACCTCGTCCGTCACGGTTATTCGTTATGAAATAAAGAGTCCCGTCCCTCAGCACCAGGTCGCGTATTCGGCCTTCGCCCTCATGAAGGGTTTCCAGCTCGCCGCTCTCAGGCGTATAGCGATAGATCGCTTCGCCGCGCAGTCCTGCTATGAGCAGTCTCCCTTGATCATCGATGATCGTGCCGGAAGGCGCGATCGCTTCGTCGCCTGTATGATAGAGCGGCGCTATCATGCCGTCTCGATTGTCATCGCCAATGACGACCGGCCATCCGTAGTTGCCAGTCGGTTCAATCCGGTTAATCTCGTCATGGCCGCCGGGCCTTCCCGACGGTCCGTGCTCCGTGCTGTACATGACGCCATCCTCCGTCCACGCCAATCCTTGCGGATTGCGATGGCCGTATGAATAGACATACGAGCCTGGAATCGGATTATCCTCCGGCACGGCGCCATCTAGCGTCATGCGCAATATTTTCCCCGCAAGGCTGTCCCTGTTCTGTGATAACGCCTGCTCCTGTGCGTCACCCGTCGTTACGTAGAGCATGCCGTCGGGACCATAAGCCATCCGTCCCCCATTATGATACAGGTCGCCAGGAATGTCTTCCAGCAGCGCACGCTCCTCGGCCCATTCCGATCCTTCCTTCTTCAACAGAACGACACGGTTCAGCGTCCCTCCGGGTCCGCGATAAGTATGATAGGCATAGGCTAGTCCGGACTCTTGAAAATCCGGTGCCAGCAACAAGCCCAGAAATCCGCCCTCGCCATCGTGGTGGACAGCCTTGCCCAGGCGGACCGTCTGACGGTCGATATCGCTGTCCTTAATATGCACGATGTTTCCTTCCCGCTCGCTCAAATAGATCTCATTCCCGTGAAAGGCAATCGACCACGGAATGCGCAAGCCCGCGCTGACCGTGCCATTGTAGGCTGCTGGGGACGAAGGTTCTCCTGCCGGTTCGGATGGCGCAGGTTTTTCACCGTTGGAGTCGCCTGACGATGGTTGCTCCGCAGCAGCAGATGGCGATGGCCCGTTCTCCTCAGACGGCGCGTCCGAACGGCTGCATCCCGCTATCACAATCGCCAGCGTCATCGCTGCAGCCCCAAGCTTGATCCATTGCGTGTTCATCTCTCCTGCCCCCTGTTCTATCCTTGGATCATCCTTACCCTGTCGCTTCCGCCCTAACCAATGCTGTCAGCAGCTCTTCATGCAAGTGGCCGTTGCTCGCCACAACGTTGCGCACGCCAAGCGAATAGGAATCGCCTTTCGTATTGGTCACAAGCCCGCCCGACTCTTGAATAAGCAGCGCGCCTGCAGCCATATCCCAGCTATTCAGGCCGATTTCCCAGAATCCGCTTAGCCGCCCCGCAGCAACATATGCGAGATGCAGCGCAGCCGATCCCGCGAGTCTCAGGTTGCGCACTTGCGGAGCAAGCTCACTGATTCCCCGCAAATTAATGGGCAGCGCATCATTCCGGTCCGCAGGGAATCCGGTTGCAATCAAGCTCTCCTTCAGCGTCCGGTCAGTCGACACCTGCATGCGTCTGCCATGCACATAGGCTCCCTTGCCCTTCTCGGCGACGAACAGCTCATCCCTCACAGGATCATAGACGACGCCAACAATAACTTCTCCCTGATAAGCAAGCGCGATGGACACGCAGAAGAACGGAAATCCGTGCACAAAGTTCGTTGTGCCGTCAATCGGGTCTACGATCCATAGGTATTCCGAATCGCTGACTTCCTCCAGCGCCTTTGCAGAAGCCTCCGGTCCAGGCTCGCAGCCTTCCTCCCCCAGAAACGAATGATGGGGGAAGTGCGTGCCGATCAGCTTCCGGATGAGCCGCTCCGAACCCTTGTCCACTTCGGTGACAAGGTCATGCTCTGAATATTTGATTTCAAGGCTGGCGTAGTTGCCCAGCTTCGTCATGATCCATTCCCCGGCCTTCGCCGCACAGTTGATGGCAACAGCCGTGAAGCTTTTGCCGCCAACCACGAAGGCGTTGTTCCCTTCCGTCACTCCGTATCACACTCCTTGCCGATTATTTGGTCAACCCTGGTGCGTTATAGGATTTTCAGCAACACATCTATCATATTTAATACGTATGGAGCCCGTGCTGCGTTTCGCCTGCATTTCTGCATGTCGGGATTTATACATGAGCTACCCCTTCCCAAATGAGCTGAATCGATAACGCAATAAGCGTTACCCGCAGGAGCCACAACAGCCCCTTCCCGCTCATCCGCATGGCAATATAAGCGCCCAGCTTGCCTCCAATCCATGCACCCGGCACTAAAGCCAGCACAAGCAGCCAGTTCATCTCGCCAAGCGCAGCATGCATCCCGCTTCCCAATATAGACGATAGAAAGATGACAAACATGGAGGTAGCCGTTGCGACATGCGCCGGAAATCGGAACAGGAGCACCATAAGCGGCACAAACAGCGACCCGCCTCCGATTCCGAATAGTCCGGATATAAGCCCTACGCCAAATCCGATAGCCAGCGCCGGAAGCACGCCATAGCTATAGCTGTGGCGTATGCCCGATGCATCAACCAGCTCTCGCTTGATCGGCCACTCTTTCGAAAACGGTTTCATATAATCGCGAGCAATCAGCAGGCCTGCCATGCCGAGCATGAACAGACCGAATCCGAGCTGGAATACCCCCATAGGCAGCTTGCCGGTAATGGCAGCTCCGAGCAGGGCGCCAGGCCCGCTTGTCACAAAGAACAGCAATGCGCTTCGCTTATCGACCAATCCTCTTTTGGCATAGGATATCGTCGATGCAAGCGCTGTCACAATGAGCACCGACAGCGATACCCCTACCGCAACCGCATGGTCGATATGGGATCCTATCAGGGCTGGAGCCGTATACAGCAGCGCCGGCACGATGATGATGCCGCCTCCCAGTCCCACAATGCTGCCGAACATAGCTGCGACGACGCCGAGCAATACAAGTAAAATCCATTCCATAGCTAATCAGGAGAAATCTCGACGCTTGCTCCGTCCAAGACCTTGACTCCTACACCTCTCTTCTCCAGCTCCTTCATATCCTCCATCAGCCGAAGCAGCGCGGCATCCTTGCTCTTCGCCTCCAGCATGCAATCGACTGCCGAGCACTTACGCGCGGCTGCCTTCAGAAACCGGAGCAGCGGCTCGGCCTCCACATGATCGGCGTGGCCTCTCGGATCGGACAGGCTCTTCGGGCTGGATGCGTGAATTTTCGGAGGCAGGTCGCTTTCTTCGGCTAGACCAAGACGCTTGCGCTCCAGCTCCCAGGTACGCAAAATGCGAGGCCACAGCCCGTTATGAAGCTCGTCCTCTTCGATGGCGCCCGTATTGATGGCATGATGATGGATATCGAGCACCATTGGGATACCGGCCGTCTCAGCAGCTGTCAAGGTTTCCATAACGTTAAACGTCTTATCGTCGTTCTCGAGCGTAACCCTGTTTTTAATGCGCGCAGGCAATGCGCCGAACTGCTCGACGAACCTTGCGCCAGAGCTGGCCTTGTCGCCGTAGGCTCCGCCGATGTGGATATTGCACTTGCTTCTCTCATCCAGCTCCATAAGCTCCAGCATACGAACATGATGCTCCAGATCCTGCTCCGACTTCGCCAGAACTTCCGGCCGCAGTGTACTGAATACACAGAACTGATCCGGGTGAAAGGACACCCTCATGCCTGTCTTCTTCACATACTCGCCAATAGTACGAAAGGCTGGTGCCAATGGGGCATAGGCATCCCAATCCGCCACATCTTCATGCGTAGCAAGTGGAATCAGTTTTGATGAAAAACGATACATCGCAATATCATGGGCATGGCTATGCTTCAAGATACGCAGCGTGCTCGTCAGGTTCTCCTCCGCAATACGCTCAAGCCGCCTTAGGCCTGCTTCCCGATCATCCAGATTGGACAACGTTTTGTACGTCATCGTCCGGGATGGGGAGGCGTTCTCCAGCAGCAGGCTCATCGCCACGAAGCCGAATCTGACAATCATACATTACCCCCGCTCTCCAAAAAACATCTCGTACGCCAGAGCCGTCTGGATCCGCGCTTCCTCATCCGTCAGCTTGCGTACCAGTTCCATCTCCACTTGCGTCACTTCTTCGCCCTGAAAATTAATTTCCGCAATCGAAGCCGAGATACGCACAATCGCAATGGCTTCATTATTCGGCGTATAAGCAATGACCTTCTGGCCCGTTGGATAGACGCGGAACCCGCTCTTTACCATTTTGCCCTTTCCGTATTCCAACAATTCATATAACTCCTGCTCCGACTTGAATTTGCATACCGAATTGAATTCATAGTTCATACCCATTCGCAACCGTTCCCTTCACCAGTATATTCAACGCTTTTGGCGATTTATATGTTCACCTAAGTTTACCATAATTCGCTGTAGTTTTAACAACAATGTGGGTATGGTGTGGGCAATTCGTAATACGTTTTATAACCTGTTATAGAACAAGAAAAGAGCCGCAGGGATGCTTTCCCTCGGCTCATTTACATTTTATCACATTACACATTAAAGAGACAAGATGGTTCATCGTCGCCCCTCATGCTTCTCTCGGTCCAGTGGCGACGCCCACAACACCCGAGTAAGGCCATCCTTATGATGTAGGTATCCCGTTTTAACCAGCTCATTGAGAGCGTCGCGCACCTGCTGCTCTGTATAGCGACTCCGTTGACATATTAAATGCATGCCAGCAACGTAATCAGCCTGCTCATGGCCGAATGTATGCCACACGACCGATAACACTTTTCGCGCCCGGTCACTCAACATCGTCCACACCCTCTATGTCGGCCAGTGGATACCAGTCCCCGTTAACCATAAACTGCCTGCGCTGCTGACTTATACGGTCGACCATCCCCACAACCTGCAGCTGCTCTTTTTCATCATAGAGTCTTACCGTCACAATGGTTCTCCTGTTAAGTGCTTCCGTCAGCTTTCTGCCGATCTGCTCCAGCTCCTGGTCATCCAGGCTGATCCGCTGCCTGTTGTCCTTGTTGGCGTTGTGCCAGTTGAGCGCCGCCTTGTGCTCCGGCAGCATCATGCGGCTGGATTCCCATAGGCCGTTACCTTCAAGTTTCTTACGCATTGTTCATCACCCCGAATATGATTATGCTCCTATTATATACCGAACATACGTTCCAATTGCAAGGCACAAAAAATTCCGACCTATTTGCCGGAATCATATTTATCACGTTCAATTTTCTCTTCAATAGCAGTAAGTATATAGTCATTCAAGCTTACGCCTGCTTTTGCTGCAGCAGCTTCATAAACAGCTTTCCTTCCCTTGGGAGCGTAAGGATACAATCTGTCATAATTTGCGGCATTATATTTGTTCTTTGCCCTTGTCGCCGCTGACCCTTTAGTTTCGCTCATATCAACACCTACCTTCTGATTCCATAATAGCAAGAATAATATACTCACGCAAGTACAAAAACGCTTGACTATATACTCACGTGAGTATATAATTGATTTAGAAAGGAGGTGAGACAAGAACATGCAAGATTGGGTTGGCCTTCTCTCCAGCATCATCCAGCTACTAGCCGCAATCATGATTTACTTAGCCGCTGGAAAAGAAGGCAATAAAAAAGGAACCAAACATCGCCGTCGGGGCAAACGTTAAAGGTTCCATTGGAAGGTCGGTCACGACCCGGCCTTCCTCCCAATCTTATCATAAAGTAACTCGTATATAAATATGCTGGCGAGCTTACGCGGGGAGGTAATGGGGATGTTTGAAAATCGCTATGTAGCAAGTCCATACAGTTATCACGATAGCGGGAGAGTCCGCTCTTGGTCAGTGTGGGATAGAAAAAACAATTGCTGGGCCGCAGCCGATGGTGATGGTGTAAGAATGATAGGAACCAAAAAAGATGTCCTTGCGCTCGCACAAAAACTAACGGATGCGGGAACTGTAGATCACGGCAGTGATCCATCAGATGATATTAATCAATACTTGCCAATTTAATAACACAGGCCCTTCGGGGCCTTCCAGGGAGGAATGAGAGATGCAAACAGTATCCATGATTATAACCGCACTGGCTGCGGTAGTAATGGTTGCGGCTGCGGTACGGTGGATTAAAAGGAAATGAAGCACCATAGCGAACGGATAAGGTATTATATACACAAAGTTGTGCAGTATTCGGCGTGGAAGTATCCTGACCGCAAGCCTGGGTCATTGAGATTCAGGCGACTGATGTCTTATAAAGAAGCAATGAACCAAAGACTGAAAACACAAAAACAATAAAGGGGTTGCATATTCATGCCAAAGTATAATGTATTTTTGGATTTTAACAGTAGCATGAGTGAAGAGTGGAATTATGACACTCAGGTAATTGTTGATGCTGAATCAATCGAAAGCGCAGCAGAAAAGGCCAAAACTGAATTGGGAATTACTGAGGAAATGATAGGACTTTACGGCAGCAACCATAGAGGTCTTGTAATATTTGATTACTTTGATGCTACAGTTAGTTATCGAATCAGAGAAGTGGGTTTTGAGATCGAAGATGATCTTAAGAAAATTGAGCTTTATAGAAAATAGCCCGCCTGATGATGGCCGGAGGGAAACCGGTCGAAACGCCGTGAGGCGTCGCGGATATCCCGCCCTATGAGCTGGAAGCCATGCTGGCCTTTACATATATTGCACTTTGATAATAAAATAGGTTTGTGCGTGGATTGAAATGGAGGTGAAGTTTTTGGAGATTATCCGTAAAAACTGTACGGCTCATGACTGTGACAAAACTTTCATCCCAAATGCTCATGCGCCGCAACAAGCTTATTGCAGCGACCGTTGCCGTAGTAGAGTGTACCGCCAACGCTTACGCGCGAAACGTATTGCTGATGGAGAGTGTCCCCAATGTGGCGGTGACTTCGATAACCCAAAGCCTTTAAGGTGGAGTACAATTAGCCATACAACATACTGCTCTAAGTGCCAAGCGCGATGGAGTAATTCATGACTTGCCCTGTTTGCAGGAAACCGCTTGGACGTAACAAAAATGCTTGCTCTATGGCCTGTTACAGCGCATTGCGCTCCAATAAAAAGGTTTGTGTCGTGTGTGATCAGAGTTTCTATGCGCCACCTAGCAGTGATACAAAAACATGCAGTACAGAGTGTTCGTCCGAAAATAGGCGACGCAAAACGTATTTAAAGGACAATCTTGCACTAGCACATGAAAAATTACCTACTCACCCTTTGACGGGTAGATTTGATACGCATATGCATGCCAAGGAATGGGTAATCCAGTCCCCCACTGGCGAGATTTTTAAGTGCCGGAACCTACAAAACTGGCTACGTGAGAACTCACACATGTATGACGGCACTTTGACTCAAGCCGTCGATGGAATTATGAAGATAAAATATTCGGCTCAAGGTAAACGAAAGAAAAAGGTTTCTCAGTGGAAGGGCTGGAGGCTATTAGAGTGGAGTGATTAATCCCGCCAACCATTACGGCCAGCGGGATTTTTTATCCTAATTATTTATATAAACCGTCCGGGACTCCCCGTCCCACTTCACACTCGCCCCTAGCGCCTCAGCAACGCCACGAACCGGTACAGTAGTCACGCCATTTTTAAGCGTTCCTTTTTGATCCAGCAGATTACCATTCACTACGATCGTAACCTGGTCACTTACTGGCACAACAGCCGGCTGCAACTTCGCGGCTACTCTAGTCTTAAAATCTGCCCAGCCCGTCCACTTCTCGTCTGCATTCATCAGACGTGGACAGTTCTTGCCGCTCCAGTCGTAATGCCGGCGCAGCCGATCGACGCCCCAACCGCGCTCTTTAAGTAACCTTGCCACGAGCTCGACGGCACGTTCCAGAGTTTTAGCGTAGTTACCGCTCTCACAAATCTCAATTCCAATTGACTTGCGGTTACCTGTTCCGTTTTTACCATCACCGGCATGCCAGCCGACCTCGTTGAGAGGCAAGCACTCAATCGTTTCCCGTTCGTCTATGACAATATGGTATGATGCCGTCACATTATTGGATGGATTCGTCAGCCAGGACCTCTCATTTGCCGCTGTGCTTTTGGGATTGCCTGTATTGTGTATTGTAATGTACTCCGGCTGCATGTATGTCCCTGGACGACGGTTGCATGGCGTTGTCATCTTGATATGGTCTATCTTATACATCGCTACGTTCGCTCTCCTTGCCCTTGAGCTGCTGCAGCTTATCCTTAACTCCATCTGGTACAAGGATGTTGAGTTTGCCAAGGTTCTCAACGATGCTTAAGCCTTCGCGGCCAAGATAAAAGTAGAATGCGATTGTCCGCAACACTGGAGCGTCATTGCCAAAGAATTGATCCAGCAGCACCGCGAATGCAATAACTCCACCCACTACCAACTTGCGGATGCCACCCCATAACATTACGTCACTATCGACTCGCTTTTCCTTTATGGCAGCGAGGAGACCCGTAATATAATCAAATACCATTGCAAAAATAAGGATTTTCAGAGCAATGTCCCACCCTCCGAGCGCTGCCGCGATTGTTGTTCCGGATGCGGCAATAGCTCCGCCGAACGCTGCTTCTTTGCCGGATGCACCGGCTACTGCTGTTATAATTGTTGAAAGTAATTGTTTAACCATGATTGTTTTCCTCCCAAGTAAAATAGTAAAGGCCCCGGTTACCCGGAGCCCTTAGCGATATGCGAATAACTTCAATAACGAAAAAGAGCACCAATGATGGAGCCCCGTTTTTACCATGTTGCATTCGGTCGTTTCCTTCCGATTCCCAAACCATCACAAACAAAATTAAACATTAATGTGTAACCATCATCATTAGGGTGTAGTCCATCGCCTAGCAACGAATCGATTGTAATTCCTTTTTGATCACAATAACTCATAAGTATTTTATACAAACTAATGTAGTCCATACTAAAGTAAGCCGCCGCACACATAATAACAGTATCTATATCCTCCATGTGATATGTTTTAGGGTTATTTACGTCAGTTTCATTTGAAATAGATGCCGGAATCGAACTCATAAAAATAATTTCTTTTCCTAGCCCTCTGACGTAGTTACCGATATATATTAAGTCATCATAAAACTGATCGATAGTTTGGCCGGCACTTTGGTTTCTATTGTTTGTTCCAATCATACATATGACGATATCATCCGTTGATTCCACCAACGTTAAAATGTTTTCCACTAAAAATCTCGATGTTCTTCCAGTTGTTCCCCAATTTTTTACCGTACAAATAAACTTTTCTTGTAGGTAATCTCTCAATAAGTTAGCCCAACAGTAACCCTTCGTGTTGACTCTATAGTCTCCAACAAAGTTATACCCGTCTTGAGCAAAACCAGTGCCTCCAACGCCTTGTGTGATGCTGTCGCCAATTAGTTTGATTTGTAAGCCGTTGTTTTTTCGGATTGGAGACATAATAGAATGAATGGTTTTATGAGTTGGATTCAATATTAAATTATTTAATGCATTTTCAGTAGCTGAATCAAAGTATGAGGGTGTTAAATAAGAGCCTGCTTTTTCATATTCGGTTGTCTCTTCACCTTCCTCTATTTGATACGAATTTAATCTGGTATTTGGTAGAGATACTCTAATGAAATAACCGTCAGGAGGGATTTTAAAAGTTGCTGTACCAGTTGTCGTATTAGTAAATGAAATACCTATTTTTTCGCTGTTGTAAATGGTCATTAAATCCACAAAATTTCTAGTGTAGAATGTATCCGGTGCTACTTGGATAAAATCAGAAACCGAATAAGATGGGTTAGGCTTTAAAACTCCGTCAATTCCCCCTATATAATAACCAGTTGTAATCTTGTCTTTATAAAATAGGTTTTTACTCGTTATTGGTACAACAACTTCAAAAGCTAATTTTTCTTTAGCGATGCTCTCATTTTGTATTTTGTTGTCATCAATCATTACATAACTTTCGTAAGCTGTTGCTATACTTCCTTTTTCTAGTTGCACAATATTGAGGTTCGCTTTTAAAACTGATATACGAATAAATCTAGCCGTTGCAGGAGATGTAATTGTAATACTACCGTTGCCAGATTTATTAACGCCTGATACAAAACTGCGGTCTGCTGCGTACCATGCTAGTTGCTCGCTATGGTTTAAATTATAAGTTGTATTGGAGTCAACCGGAATATAGACACTTGCAACATATGCGGTATTCGCCCTCTCGTCACCCGCTGCCCAATTTATATATCGATCTAATACTACATCATCTTTGTTGAATAGATTTCTACCTACTTTACCTACAACAGGAAGAAACGATAGTTTTTTTGGTGTGACAGATTTATCCGCTAAACCATCACTTTGATACTCCCCGCCATCAGTCCAAGCCGTTCCATTCCAATAATACCAATGTCCGTTTTGCGCGACCAAATAAACGCCGATTGCACCTGTAGGGTATGTGGTTTGTAACTCCGCGAACGTAGCAAAAGTCTCTTTTGGTGACCCGTCCCCGATGTTCGCAATTTGTTCGTCTACATACGTCTGATCCGCCTTTTGGGCGACAACTACATTCGTAGCGTTTAGATCAATCTGATTTGCCTTCTCAGTCGCAAGCGCATTTACTTCTGATCTATCCGCTTTATTGTTTTTAAGTTGCGTATGTTCTGTATCCAGTCTGACCTTAAGATTCTTGTAATCGTGTCCATTAGCATCTACCGCCGCCTGCGCTGCTGCTGGGCTGCTATCGCCGTTTATAACGAGCGTATCGACTTGGGCCTGTACATCGTTGATGCCTGCCGTCGCAGCGTCCATATCCCGCTGTACCCCGTCAAATCCCTCCGTAATACTAGGATAGTCCTCGCTGATCCGGTTAACGCCTACAAGGTTACAATATCTATTTGCCATTGGTTACTCCTCCTTTCTTGGTCATTCTGTCTAAGGCTGTTTGAACGGCGTCATATACCCCTAATAGGATTGGTCCCTCATGCCCAGGATTGGAAACAATCATAGCCTCTATAACTGCCATAATCTCCGGCACCGGGCGGCGCGGGTCAAGTTCTGCTTTAATTACCTGTTTAAGTTTTGCCACGGTGGAGCCTCCTTTGTTGGATTAAAAGGAAAAGCCTCCCATCGTGTCGAATGGTAGGTTGTCGAGCCTATCACTCTGAGAAGGGAGGAATTAACTATGTCTTATAACGAAGATCTCGAAAAAGCCAAGTATGAGTTGCTTGTCAAGATTCAAAATGGAGCAGATTTCAGTTCGTGCATGTCCCAATTAGGGGATGACCTTTTTGACCAGGCACTTGAATCATGCTGCCAGTACGGATATATCAGGGGTGCATACCCTGTTAGAGTTGCGAGCGGCGTACTAACTGTCGACGGCGCTTATAACTTCGGTATTACAGAAGATGGAAAAGAATTTATAGCCGATTATAACCTTTATAATCATCGTTAGCCCATCTCTCTTGAACAATAGTGCTGTTCAAGGCTGCCTCTTTCAGGCCTTCTAAAATGCGTTCTAACGAATGAACAGGAGCCTTATGCGTAACTAATACATGAAGCAAATGTTTAATAATCGGGCGTAAATCATTGATTTTCGGGTTTTCTTGACTAGTTTCCAATAGCTGCTGTTCCTCTTGGCGAGCAGCGGCTATTTCCTCTCTCACGATCCGGCGAATCGACTCTTCAAATGTCTCCGTAGGCGCTTCCTGTGCAGTCACTCCATAGTATTTGGACATCTTCAACATCCTCCTTGCCAAAATAAAAGAGCCCGCTATTTCGCGGACTCTGCATATTCTGGATATTTTATTTTGCTAGTTCAGGGTACTGCTTGAGAAGGTCGGCAATTTTTTGTTCTGTTTTTGCTAGTGCCTCTTCGGTTATCCGAATAGCTTCTGCGTTAATTTCCTTTTGTCTTTCAGTCATATTGGCGCCTTCTTTTGCTATGTGTTCGTGTATTTTTTCCAGATTAGCTTCATCCGTAGCTCGGTTTTTCTCGAGTCTAGCCAACTCTCCGGCAGGATCAGCCACAGGATTACTCTCATGGTTGGCTACAGGAGTATCCAGCATAATCACCCCATCTTTGAAGTCCACTTCCTTACCCAGCATCTCAGACACTTCGCGTACCGGAAGATAAGAAGAACCGTTGTAGGCAAGCGGCGCATTATTCAATTCTACTTTCTTACCGTCCACCTCTACCGAATAGTCTGTTCTAACAGTAGCAGTAATTTTTTCAATAGCAGTCTGAGCCATAACTGTACCGGCAGTAGCGAATATAACGCCAGCAATAAATCCTATAATGATCTTCTTCACGATATCACCTCATAATAGCTTTTCTACTATTATAGGTTATTTGTCGAATTATGCCAATATACCCATGCTACTTAATAATGCAATCAGTTGATTAAGCCTTACAACTGCATCATCAGGGTCAGTCGCAGCAGGCACGCCATAAGAGCCCAACACCATAGCGCCGCCGCCAACCTGTACGCTTTCGCCCAATTGGAGATTATTTACGGTATAGGTGACGTTACTATCGGGACCAAATATCAAGAAGCCGCTGCTGATTTGCGCTAACCAAGTCTCCTTACCATTGAACCCGAATCGGATCATTGGAGCACCCAGGTTATCGAGGTTAGACTCTATTTTTACGTATTTGTTCGCATCTCCATAAGCGGCAATCAAATTATTTGTGTTGGACAGCTCGACAAACGGATATGTCCCAAGTCCCGTTGCAATATACGCACCGTAGATGCCGCCGCCATTGATTGTGCTGCCGTTTATTTCAGAAGCACTTATTGTGCCACTGAACGTCCCGTCAACGCCCTCCAAAGTACCGGAAAATATAAACTTCTTATTTGGGATGTCAAACCACAGAGCTCGTTCTCCATCAGCCCAGAATGAGAGCTCGTCGGAGTTAAAGATACCCTTACCGGATCCGCCTTCTGTCTCAACAACAAAGCCTTCTTCGCGAGACGTTCGGGTGCCGTAATAGTTTCGGCCAAGCTTTACGGCTTCTTTATTGATTTGATTAACTTTTTTGGTTAATTGTCCCTCCACAACAAATTCTGATTGTTGAGGTGACTTGCTCGGTGCATCAAGTAGCATTTTAAAACCACCATGATAACCAAGCCGAATGGAAAATAGAATCGAACCATACTGGACCATACCATTCCAAGGAATATTCGTGTCTTGCCATGGGGTAATGGTCTGCCTCCATGATGTCCCTTCATATACCTCATAACCGATCCAATCCCCTGCATCGAGTGGAGGATATCCTCGGGCATCCATTTCTAGCGGTTGGTATTTGAAACCGCCTAAAGTGGTCTCCAGATCGTCTACTATCTCTTGCGTCATAAACGGGTTGTAGTAATATAAAGTCCGATCCTCATCACCAGACCCAGCCTCATACACTAGATCTTGTTCGTCATCATAGGTAACGACAAATCGCGTATACTCCTTGATTGGGTTGGTATGAGCTGCTCTCATATATTGCGCATCAGCCAGGTCTAAAACAGGTTTGAAAACTGATGTGAATTGGGCGAACTGGATTTTCCCATCCTTGCCAGTCCGTACGCTCGCAGAGTTAGCGCCAGCAATATAACCCATTACCTCATTGCACGTCATGCCTACGGGCTTAAATGGAACCATATAGGATGGGTTAATCTGCACCGTACTATCATAGGTGTAGTTGAGATGTGTGCAGATTTCATCCCATACGTCTTGCATTTTCGCTGGATAGGTCAGGTTCGACACATATGGCTGTTCTGTCCAGATTAATTTGCAATAGCATTCAAATTCCCAAACGTCATTAACCTTTTGACGCTTATTGATATAATACTCGCCTAACGGCAACCATTCTCCGGCCCCGCCGCCCCATGCTATGTCCGCTTTATCCCAAGGGATAATTGCTTGTTCCCAAGTCATGACGGAACTGTCAAATGCGGTGTAAGGGATGATACGGGCGTTGTTCGGAACCGCCCCGTTAAGCCTCATGCGCAGGGTTAACCGGGATCGAAACACCGTCCCGATCTCAAATTCGTCTGAAGCGAGAAGGTTTGTTTCAATCAACATATCCACGATCTCGTTCATTCCATAATCTGTCCCGCCCACATCGACCTTGACTAAAAACTCCCGGTCAGGTCTCAGGAGCAGCATTCTATATAATTCAGAAGTTGGATACATATCATTGCTCCGTCAACGTTATTTGTATTTGCCCCCACCAGATACCGTCATCTCGACTAATCGCAACTGGTGCAGGACGATCCCCCACATAAAACGTTTTCGTCTCATACTCGCCTGTCATCACATCAGGGTAGTAAACTTGGAAGAAACTGTCCTTCATCTGCTTGAGCAGCGCTGATGCTGTCTTCCATGGCAACGGGTTAAACGTCATGTCAATTTGCCTTTTTACGGCAACTCTATCCCGGTTAAATGTTCCATTAGCTGTCCGGACTGTCGCGTCTGCGTCGTCCAGGTCAAGGACTGTGACACTAAATTGATATGGCTTGGCGGCGATGATCTGTCCATTTATCTTTAGATCCATGCTCCCCCTCCTCGTTACGTCGGTATCGGGGCTCTGCCCGATCTCGCTTGCTCGCCGCGCATGGCCTCGGTTATCATCCTGGTCAATGTAGTTTGGGACATTGTTACGGTCATATTGCCGCCTTTTTCGGTTGCCCGCAAAATCTTGGTGAGCAAGTTCTCAACACTCCTCATATCCGATGTAGGCATTTCACCGCCTGCTGCTGGGTTGTACTTCTTCGGCACAACAGCCTCACCTTCATGAAGGAATGCCAAACCATCATCCGCGACATAGTTTGTACCTACCGCCAGTTTCGGTATCTTTGGAATGTTGATGCCGAAATTCTTGCCGCCCATTGATCCAGGTACCCAATCCGGTATGTCAAAGCTGATCTTATTAAGACCGCCTATCATGGCATTGATACCGTCGATGATGAGGTTCAGCGGGAACTTGACTATGGACCAGAGCGAGTCAAATACACCCTTGAATATCTGTTTGACGCCTTCCCAAGCCTTTTTCCAGTCGCCCGTAAAAACGCCGGTTATAAATTTCATGAGGCCTACAAATATATCCTTAACTCCGCCAATAATACCTCCGATGCTTTTGAACGCATTTGTGAATACAGAGACCAAAACGTCACCGACAAAACTCACAAGTGGTTTAAGCACGTTTTTCCAGAGGAACGTAAAAATAGCTACAAGCCCTTCGATAATCGGCATCAATATAGCCGCAATAAAAGCACCGAGCGGAACTAGGACGTTTTTCCAGAGCCACGAGAGCACCGCCGCTACGGCCTCGACAGCAGGGCCTAACATCTCAGCTAAAGCCTTACCAAGAGGGACCAATACTTCTTTCCAAAACGACTTTGCGATCTTAGCTACTTTATCAAAAGCAATTGCTAAGGCTTCACCGATAACTTTACCAATCGGGACAAGCACTTCTTTCCATAACCACTTCAAGAAATCTCCAAAAGGGACTAGGACATTTTTCCAGAGCCACATTGCAGCTACAACGACGGCGTCCCAGGCTTTCGGCATGACGTCCATCAACCAAGCGCCAAACGGGACGAATACGTTATCCCAAAGCCATTTTAAGAAGTTACCTAGCGGGACGAGAGCTCTTTCCCAAACGTCTATAGCGGCGTTTTTAACAGCCTCCCAAGCAATTGGCATAACCTCAAGCAACCAATTTCCAAAGGGGACCATGACGTTCTCCCAGAACCCTTTTATGGCAGTCTTAATTGATTCCCATGCATTAATCATAGCTTCGCGAAAACCATCATTTGTTCGCCAAAGGTAAACGATACCTGCTGCAAGTGCGCTGATCGCCGTTATGAGTAGTCCCACTGGAGTGAGCCGGAACGCGGTAAGGATAATTGCACCGAAACGCTTAATCCCTTCTATAATGGCTCCCCATTTCGCGACGCCAAATGCTAGGGCTAAAGCAACAGCCACGCCAGCAAGTGCAGCGATGATGATATCAGAGTGTTTCTTGATAAAGTCCGAAACGCTTCCATAAGCCTTTTTTACCTTTGCAGCCATCTCTTGGGCTTTGGTCGCTACACCATCCAAGGCTTGCGAAACATCATTTAATGCCCCGGTGTCTGCCGCTGCCACGCCTCCCACACCAGACGCTCCTGACTTATCATCTGAGCCGCCTGATTTGCCACCAACTAAGTTGACTTGATCGAATCCCGCAACCGATCCTTTTGCCTGTTTGCCGGCTTTCTCGTAGGCATCACCCATTTCAGATACAGCAGATGTTTGACCTCCTAAAGCGTTGGTCTGTTGCGACGTTACCGACTTAGTGCCAAACAGTGCTTGCACAAACGATGCTAACCAACGCGTCGCAGTCGCAAGTGCTTGGGCCATTTGCGTTAAGGCTGGCAGTATAGCATTGTAGATAGGCAAAAACGCCTGTCCAAGGTATAGACGGGCGTCTTTAAGGTGGGCGTTAAATATGGCCTGCTTAGTTGCTGTGTTCTGAGCCAATTCATTACCGTATTTACTTGCAGCTTGCTCCATGATAGCGAAGTAACGAATAGTCTGCTGAGTATTAAAATCAAGCTGCTGCCAACTCTTTCCGTTCGCAAACTGTCTAAAAGCGTTCGTGGATTCGATAAGCGCAACGTTAACGTTAATACCCAGATCCTCAATAGCTTCGGTGTTTCCTAATAGACCGGATCTAATCCGCTCCATGACGTCTTCCATCGTTCTCCCTGTCGAGCTCGCGACGACCGCAGAAGCCTTAAGCAAGTCTTGCGTCCGATTCATCGTCTCTTCGGTCCCTCTACTAAATCCACTTAATAGGTTGGCATATACTGCACCGTACTTGATTGCCTCCGATTGGGCCATACCAAAAGCTTTGCCTTGGGTCAACGCCCAATTGGTGAATACTCCAGCACTTTCGCCCATTAAGCGATTAATCTGCCCAATTGCTGCCTCAAATTCCATCGCATCTTTGATGGCTGATTTCAAGCCCATACCGACACCTAAACCGGCTAAGGCAGTACCAACTGCTGCCATGGTACGGTTCACTTTCTTACCAAAATCCTGAACCGTTTTTTGTGCGGACGCCATCTGCTTTCGCATAGATGAAAAATCCGCGCCAGCTCGTATTAATAGGTTGCGTACTACCGCCATGTTATCCCTCCTTTCCGATCAATTGACCCTTGTTACCTGCGTTTAACCTCATGGCTACAGCAAGCATTTCTTCTGGTGTCTGGTTTTGTTTTGTCTTAGGCGCTTCATTCTTTTTCAGTAGGCTCTCAAGCCTTGGCATTTTTTCGGCACGATATAATGCGGCTGTCAGATATGCAATCGCTGTTTTCTCTTGATGCTCATGTTCCGCTTTTTCGCTATACACTGCCGCCTGCAGCATTAATTCACGAGGCGTCATTTCGTTATACTCAGCAGTCGATATGCCTAATGAGTAGGCTAGTTTTAGCGACTTTTCCCAGGTGAAGCCTTCGTCTTGGGCTGCTTCCCCACTGGTTCGTTTCCCTCAACCATCTCTCCAAAAGCTGATTCCAAGGCATGATTCATTTTTTCAATCAGTTCGGCAAACGATGGCGCCTGATCGAGCAAGTCTTCCATCTGCTCGAGCGTTAACGTCTCATTATTATCTCTCGCATCGGACAAGAGACCGCAGTACAGATACTTCTCCAAGTCCTCTAAATCGAGATCTTCCGTGGATAAGTTCTCAATATCCTTACCAGTCATCGCCAAAAGGCGTTTTATCGCTTTGTGACCGTAGCGCAACTCCCTTGGACGGTCCAACTCAATCATGACAACGTCGTTTTTGCTCATATCTTAATTCCTCCGATTAATTAAATTGCCCGAATAGTTTAAATAGCCCGAGGTTTCCCCCGGGCCTGTATTAAGTCCGAACTGCGATGATTTCGTAGGCGACTTGTGTCTTGCCCTCTTGCTGAGCAACGATGGTTAGCCGTTTACTTTGCCCTGTTGCCAACGCAATGGCATTCGATGCTGTCCCGCTGGTCAGTGCTTGTACAAATACACCATCCACAAACAGTTTAAGCGCATGACTTGCAGCTGTTGCCGTTGCTGTTATGGTGGCGGCTGTTACCCCTGCAAACGTGTAAAAGTTTTTGTCAGCTGCAAACGCAGGGGCCAATGCACCGCCTGCACCGCTCAAAGACAAGGCGGTAAGGCCAGTACTTGGGGTCATATTGAGAGAAGGTTTACCGCTGACACGTATTGTCGCTTCGAACTCCAACGCGCCCTCTAACTCGGCAGTCACATTGTAATTCGTAATAATTCCCTCAAAACTCCAAGACGCCCCTAGGCGAGCGGGGTAAATAATCTGAAACTGCTGTACATCTCCAGTCTCTAGGGCAGCATACATGGCCGCTTGTCCAACATTGGTTGGCACAAAAAAACCGGAAACACTAACCTCTCCGGCATCTTTAAAACCACCAATAAATTCACGGTACTCATCTTCACTGTCCAATGTCGTAACATCAATTTCTTCTCTCGTTACACTTGGAGACGAAATTGAGCTTAGGTCTGAGATAAAATTCAAACCCATTTGCAACTTCGTACCAATCGCTCTGTGAGCTGCTTTTGTCAATGCGGTCAACCTCCCTTAAAAATAAAAAATCGTATCCATTTGACATCGATACAAATCCGGTGCTTGTTCATATATTTCAACAGGCGTCTCATAGTTAACGCTCTGAATAAAGAGTTTTGCTACCCCAATTTCTCGCTGCTCCATGCCTTCCAGCAATTCGACCACTTGCTCCGTTAATAACGTCATTGTGTCGTAGTCAGCAGCGACAACGTTTAATTCAACCCTCACCATTTGCGTACCGTGGTAGCCTTCATTAAGCGTTTTAGCCTTGAGACCAGTACCACCGAGGTAGATTAAATAAGGAACCCTTGTTTTTCGTACCGCCTCAGGCGCGTTGAGTGGATAGATACGGCGTTCCAACCCTGCTATAGACTCAAGTTCATGAACCAATTCTGATCTAAACACTCAATCACCCTCTCGCCTTTAACAGTTTGTCTACAAGTTTCCCTGCCTTTTCGAGCGTTTTCTGCTCAATTTCTCGAACATTCTCGTCGATAGATCTACGCAAATAGCGGTATCCTGGAATATAACGACCGTCATCCGTCATAAAGCCGTACTCTTGACTTGCCGGGTAATATGATCGTTTCCCATCCTTCGATACACTGACGTAAAGGTGTGTTTTGGCTGGGTCCATCATGATGTCATAAACCGCTTTACCAGCTTTTACGCGACGCTCTCGCTTCATAATCAAGCCACTTTTCAAATTACCCGATTCAACAGGAGCGTTTCGTTTCGCGGCCTTAAACGCTACGTTCGCGCCAGCTCGAGCCGATTGTGTGGCAATTGTTTGGGGAGCCTTGCCAAGTTTCTTGAAATCGCGCTCCAGTTCTTTCTGACCGATAATTTGCGTATTTCGCGCCACTACTGACGCTCCTTGGACATCAATTGCAACTCTACGTTGTTAAAGTTAGGACGGATGATGTGCAGGACTTCAAACAGCGTAGTTCCATATTTGACAACCATAGTGCGATCAATCCCTTCGCGATAGCGGATTCGAATACGTGTCGTCACTTCGGCATGCTCAGCAAAAGCTGCAAAGAACTCTCTGCCCCGCAATGGCTCAATAGCTGCCCATACCGTAGCAACATCTTCATATACGATGATTGTCGATCCACTATCTGCACGAGATTCTACAGGGCGCTGTATGGTGACTCGTTTATTCAAACGATTGACAAGAGTGTCATTTTTCTTACCGCAATCATAACAACTCATATCGGTATCACCCTATCTAAATTAAGCAAGTTATATACCGCTGGAGGCGGGTCACACATACCATTCTCAAACCAATGGACCGTTAATATGATGATGGCTTGCTTTATTCGTTGTGGCACCTCAGCAATGCTTGCCCATCCCGCAACATACCTAACTATAATCCCGTTAGCAACTGGCAATTTACTTGAAGGCCATGACTTTGATATAAGCCGGGGCACAAAAGAGTAATCATCAATGGTGTACTTGTCGGGATTAACCGTAATTAAATTACCATTATCCGAATAAATGAGCGAAACAAAGGATTGCAGCGGTGGACGTGGTAACTGGATAGTATTATTACAAGGCCACTTGTCAAGGGCGACTTCTATCGTTTGTGTCAAGTAAGCGCGGTTTTGATAACCTTCGCACCATTCCCGCGCAGCCGTAATCAGATCAGATATTTGATTTGTTAACTCCGGCGTAATCATGTCATCATCGTACCTAAGTTGTGTGTAGACTTGTTCGTTTGTTACTGGTTCGGCGTCCGGTGGTATGATTTGTTTCAGTTTCAGCATGATTCACCGCCTCCCCAATAACGCGTATCTTCCGTAGGACTTCGAGTTCCACGTCATTTGCCTGTACAATATCGCCCGGCTTCATGCGAAAGCCTGTCCGGCGATCAATGAATTCGGATGTTACTTTGTATTGCAATTTATTTCCCCCTTCCAGGGAGAGCGGCCGTTAGGCCGCCCAAGTAATCGTTACGGTCCAGCGGGAACGTCGAGAATAACGTAAGGCGACACTATCACACCGTTTTCAAGTGTAAGCGGAGCAGGCGACCATGGTTTGCCATCGACATTCCAGAAACATTTGATGACCGTTTTGTTCGAACGGAATAAAACGTGCTCAGAAGCTGCCACGAACGGACCAGAACCATCCTTGATCAGGTATTGGTTAAAGTCAATCAATGACAGATCGCCTCTCGATCCCGAAGCAGGAACTTTGTCTGTGAAGTGAATCGGGATTCCCAATAGGGTTGCAGGAATACCTTTACTTGCATCGCCAGAACCGAAAATGATTTTCCCGTCGTCGTCTCTGATGGACGCGATTTGCGGGAGCATGTATTGGTTTGCGATGAAAATCGGCTGCGCATTCGCAGACATCAGCAGGCGTGCCAACATCGTCAAAACATCAAGATACGTGACAGTTCCTGAAGTTGCCCGGTTTACAGAGATTGCGCCCGTATTGGCTGCCGTCAATACTCCAGTCGGTTTTCCAACTCCATTACCAGTGAGGAAAGCGATCTCCTCAGCAGTATTCATTGCTTGGCGTAGCAGGCTGGTGATAAATGCCGAACCAGCCGACCAGTTACGCAGTAATTTATCTGTGGCTACCGTCGTGGCTGCCACTTCTTGCGGAGTCAGTGTTACCTCAAACAACTTCGCGTCCGTTTCTGGTTTGTCGGCACCCTCTGCGATCCACGTTACCGTAATCCCGCCGAGAGAACCGTCGGCGCCCTGACTGAAAGCAGGAATTGTAATAGCAGCGTCTGGCGGATCACCAGCAGGCAATACTTGTGCACGCGAACGAACGATATTGTTGGAATAATTCAACTGCAGAAGTCGGGAGGTATCCTGTTGAACCGGAACCGCAAACCCACCGTCTTCACCGGTTCCCATCTGCCATTCATTTCGGAACTGCGGGCGCATGCTCGCAACGAATGCATCGGGCACTTTGTACCCGCCGCCTTGATTTTGGTTGACGGGCAATTCTGACAGTCGGCCACGCGTGTCTCCGAATCGAACGGCATTAATCATTTCACCAAGGTTTGTAAAACCGCCATCGTCCATCTTCTTTTGTTGCACCGGCATGCCGCCAAGCGCAGAAGCAGATGGCCGATATGGCTGCCCCGTTGGTTTCCCGAGTTCGTTTTCACGAGAAGCAATTTTGCTTTTCCGACCTTCTGCTTCCTCTGCCGCTTGGATCTGCGCTGTGAGCTGTTCATACTCGGAATCCAGCGCATTGAATTGCGCCTCTTCCTCCGGTGTTAATTCTCTTTTTTCGGTTTCTGCTTTATCGAGCAAAGCTTTCATGCCTGTGTGTTTGGCCGCTCTGGCCTGCATCATTTCTGCGATTGTCAATTAGACCATCTCCTTTTTAAGTGCGAGTTTTTTGGCATAAAAAGAGACAGACCGTGAAGCTGTCTGCCTTTGTGGTGCCGATTTATTTTTAAGCTCATTTCGGAGTTTTGCTATAACTTCCGGCGGGAGCAGTCCGCTAATAGATGCTGCAAGACGGCGTCCTTCATCGAAAAGGATTTCATCGACGAATCCTTTCTCTTTCGCCTCTTGTGCAGTGAGCCAGGTTTCTTTATTCATCATGCTGAGCAGTTCCGGCTCTGGAATCCCGCTTTTTAACGCATATGCGTTCGCAATGGACTTATTCCATCCTTTGAGTGTGTCAGAAGTATGTGAGTGATCACGATAATCACCGCCCGAATACGAGCTCACATTATGAATCATGATTTGAGCTGTGGGGGAAATTAGCACCTTATTGCCTGCCATTGCGATTACTGACGCAGCGCTCGCCGCTAAACCCACTATTTTCACAGTGACATCCCCGCTGTACGACTTCAAAGATGTATAAATCTCTGAACCTGCGAAAACGTCGCCACCCGGCGAATTGATTAGTACCTCAAGCGGCTCGCCGTTAGCTGTTGCCATGGCATCAGAAACACTTTTCGGGCTGGAGTGTTCCATCTCGAACCAATCATAAATCCAAGCATCATCGTTTGAGACGATAACGCCTTTAATCTCAATCTGCGGCACCTGTACCACCTCCTCCATTTGGTTTAGCCCCTGCTGCGACTTCAACCGAAATCATATTTCCGTTAACGAGCAGCGATTCCGCACCCACATCGTCTCGCGGGTTCATATCCTCAATCTCAAGCCAATCGTTTGTACTGATTACGCCGTTTTGGCGTTGAATTGCAAGTCCTTCCTGACGGCTCTTATAATCACCCCGAAGTAAACCAGCAACGTTGAATTTGATATACAATCCGCTACGCCTCTCTGATGGTGTAAGTAGCCGCCATGATATCGCCTTTTCCCATGCCACGATATACGGCATGAGTGAGTACGTTACAAAATCGATGGACTGATGCTCGATGTTGGAAAACGTGCTCCTCGACAAGTCAGCGATCATATGTGGAGGAACGCGGAAAAGCCCGGCTATCTCGCTGCGGGTGAATTGTCTGCCCTCGATAAACTGTGCATCTTTGAGAGGCATTGGTATCCGGTTGAATTTCAGACCTTCCTCCAGCACCAACGGGCGCCAACTATTTGCTAGTCCGCTTCCACGCTCCTCAAAATCATCACGGAGCCGATCAAATGCTTTGTCGCTCATAGCCTTGTCAGTCTCAAGCACACTCCCGACATTCATTCCCTGACCAAAGAAACGAGCATTAAATTGTTCGGCCGCTATGCCAGTTCCAATCGCTTCGGCAGCCATTCTAACGGGACTGTATCCCTGTATGCCGTCAAATCCCATACCTGGAACATGGAACACCTCAGTAGCCGGGAACCTCTCGAACTTACCGCGATCATTTATGTTGTAATAAATCCGGTAATCTGATAAATCACGCTCCGGCGTGCAATCCGTCCAAGGTACAGGGTACAAGTCAATGACATCGCCACGGCCGTTACGTGAAATGACAGAATAGCAGTTCCCTGCAAGCGCCATACTTGCGATCTGCTGTTCACGCCAAGAGACCGTTGTCATATCGGTATTCGGCGCAGTATATAACAAATCGAATAACGGATGATCTCTTACCTTATCAGATCCACGCCCGTTAGCTCGTTCTTGATGAACTGTTATTGGCAATGATGCGATCGCTTCGGCTAATACGCGGACGCATGAATAAACGGAAATAAACCGCATTGCCGACGACTCATCTACTTCAACACCGGCATGTGAGCTACCGCCTCGGTAGCGGACGCGTACCTCTTTATCAAAATCGTCCATATTGTACTCGCCAGCAAGGGCCTTGAACGCCGTCTTTATCCTGGTTGATAGCTTCAATTTTTCTCTCACCTCCCTACAAGCGACGCAGGCCGCGAGTTTCATAAATGGAAACATCGACGTTTTCATAAATCATTGCCGTAGCCATCGCGTTTATCAACGCTACTGTCAAGTCAATACGCTCAATCGAACGGTTCTTCATGGGTTTTATATTCTCATTGCCATCTACTGCGACGATCGTATTCCCCCAACACCAGCGGGCGACCGGATTAACTTCATGCGTCATATGGCCCGACTTCATCAGCCTCTCGATCGTCTTCATCGCAGGCGACATCTGTGCCATGTTCTGCGCAATCTCAATGGCATTCACGCCCTCGCGCATCAGTCGCTGTGTCAACATCCTGCTGTTCCATGGGTCAGTTCCGAGTGCTGCAACTTTGTACTGACGGCTTGCCGCAAGCAGCCGAGCTTCAACAAAGTCATAATCGACGACATTCCCCGGCGTCGCATGGATGAACCTTTCGTTAACCCAACGATCATAAGGTACGTGGTCCCGGGCTACCCGCTCGCGCATGCTGTCTTCTGGAATCCAGGCGTCATGTATAAAGCGCCAGTCAGTCAGCCCCTCTTGCGGCGGGAAAAGGTAGACGGCACCGGTAATGTCCGTCGTGCTGGATAAGTCGAGACCGGGATAACACTTCTTGCCGATGAGATCCGCCGCAGTCCATTTACCTACAGTTTGATCCCACAGAGTAAGTGGCTGCCATCCGATCCGCTTTAGTGCGACCCATTGGTTGAGTCGCAGCCAACGAAAAAGGCGCTCAGATGCTTCGCTATTGCGAGCAGCCAGCGCCTCTTGCCTGACGGATTCTATGCTAATCGTGTGACCCAGTGACGGATTAGCTTCGAACCAAACTTTCTCGTCGTAGATATCCGCGTCTTCCGGGGCTCCGAAAATCTTAACGTACCAATAGGGGTCAATCTGCTCACCGGAAAGGATCTTTGAAGCTTTCTCATGAATCTCCCATCCGATCGAATTCCGGTCCGGATCGTCGCCGGCCGTCGTGATAACCCACCAGAGTGGCTCCTTCCGTGCAGCTCCGGCGCCGAATGTCATAACGTCCCAGAGATCGCGCTTCGGCTGTGCGTGGAGTTCGTCGAAGATGACCACCGTCGGGTTGATTCCGTGCTTCGTAAACGCTTCGGCCGACAGAACCTTCATGACCGTACCGGTGAGTTTGTTCTTGATTTCCTTGCGGCTATCCGTGACTTTTAGGATCGCCTCAAGTTCCGGCTCTTGCTCGATCATCGCGCAGGCGGCCATATAAACCAACTTTGCCTGTTCGCGGTCGGCGGCGCAGCAGTAAATCTGTCCGCCAGGTCCGTCGCAGGTCAAGTGGTAGAGGGCGACTGCCGCAATTAGACTTGTCTTACCGTTCTTTTTCGGAACCTCAAGGTACGCGTAACGGTATTGCCTGTAGTTGTCGGCATTTACTGTTCCGTATACATCCCAAAGTATCTCGTATTGCCATTGGAGAAGCACGAATGGCTGACCGTAAAAGTCGTCGACGGCATGGAGCATTTGAATAAACTCGATCGGCTCAAGCGCGCGCTGCTTATCATGTGCCATGGCCACCAGCCCGTTTGTTCATGAACGCTCCCATCGCCGACTGCTTTGCTTCCTTCTTCGCAGGCTTTGGCACGTTCTTGATCTTGGCGAGCGGATTGAGAAATAACCGGTCCTGCAGTTTTAGCAGCATGTCCATCTTCTTGTTGATCGCTGTCTCGATTTTAAGGATGCCGTCTATCGATGCGAGTTGAGCAATGTTAGACATCGACTTCATGACGTAATCGTCTTGCTCCATGATGTAATCGTAAAGATTGTCCGTATCCTGTGCGATGTTGTCCACCCGCTGGTACGCTTCGAGCAGACGATTGTATTCGCTATACGTTTTGCAGTAAAGTCCCAACGCTCCGACGTCGGAACTGGTAAGTAATTCAACGTTCTGCTCGGCAGCTACTTTGTACTCTTTGATCAACTCGTTCCAAAGCTTCGCGGCCGTCTTGTCCTTCGCCACGAATGGTGGCTTTTTCAGTTTTGCCAGGTCCTGGACACCGAGCTTCAATTCATTTTGTTGTCGCGCCTCGATTTCTTGTTTGGTCAAATGGCTCGGATTGCCCTGCGCGAGATGCAATCCGATTGGTTTGGCTCGTCTGCCTGCCATCAGGGCTCACCTCCGAAAATTTCATTTCCCGAAAAAAGTTTGCGCAAATGGGAGGCGCGGTCTTTGGTTCGGCAACTCCGAGGGATTCGACTACCCCCTCCCCCCTGTCTATCCTCCCATCAGAAACACGATTCCTCGAGCATAGGCATATATCCACCCCACAACAAATGCAATTGCTATCGGCCAATGCCACCAAGGTGTACACTCTTTCTCTTCATTGCCGCACATAGAAGGTTTATCACAACTCATCTCCCGAACCCTCCGTCCTCTTTAGCTGTCTTCCTGTCGTGGCATCTCTTCGCCATCGGTTGATGATTCTTTGGATCCCAGAACAGCCGCTTGTCTCCCTTGTGCGGGATGATATGGTCCGTGACCTCGGACGGCTTCGGGACCAGCAGCTTCGCGCAATCAGCACAAGCACATAACGGATTAGCTCTCAGGAAGCGCCGACTGTACCGCTGCCACTTGCTATCATACCCGCGTTGATAAGCTGATCCGCGTGCTCGTTCATAAGCCAATGCCTCACTCTTGACGTGCGCCTCGCAATACTTCTCTGTCGCGAGCTCCTTGCACCCCGGCTTACCGCATGGTCTTTTCGGTTTACTAGGCATCATCTAACACCAACCTATCCTTATGTCTTGCCGCCCAACCCAGTGCTGCAGGTATGTCAAAGTTCGTACGACCATAACAGGTTATCAGCCTTACTCCTGTATCGGTGTACTCAGCTACCCACCAAACGCCGCCGATATGAATGAATTGTTCCTCTCGTCGATAGTCTCTCTGCTGAATCTGCGAGTCGACCAATTTCTCCAGTTCTTCTCGCTGCATTTCTTCGACTCGGATGCAATACTGCTCTAATGCATGGTTCGTAATAGAAATCGTTAATTCATAAAGTCTCATGTCTCCTCTCTCCATTCAGTTAACATAGTCGATTCCACCTTTCGACTCCGGGCAGACGCCTACCCTATCTCCGAAGAGACCCCGGCCCAACAAACAGAAAAAGTCGCCATACAGCGACTCCATCCAATTCAGGCGTTCTCATAATTTTAATCAATATATAGTGATAATTTATAATCAAAACACTATATATTGAGGTTTTAATGTGGTATCATTTACCTGTAATTAATTATAAAATCTAGGGGGTTAAACTATGTTTCCTTACCGTAGAAACGGAGTAAAACAACTTGATCATGATATGATGATCTCAAGAATTGCAACGGGACTTAAGGCCGGCGGGTTTATTGTTGTCGCAGACCACATTAAATGGCAGGATGGCGTTCCACCATTAATTAATGGACACAAGCCGGATATTGTTTACATAGAAAGAGACGGCAGTCCAATAATCATTGAGGTTGAAACACTTGATAGTTGCACAAACTCTCATACTATCAATCAATTGAGAGCTTTTAACAAACAAGGCGAAACATACGTATTTATTCCAACAGAAAAACAGTCGATATTTCCGAAAAGAACCCACCTTGAGAGAATTATTGCTGCCAACAGGTTGAGTAATGTCAAAGTACTTACTTTTGCTGCTTAACAAAAACAGAGAAGCTACCAAGCGCTGGCGGCTTCTCTTTGTTTTCTCCGACACTATCAATATATCATGATTTGACAGGCCAAAAGTCGCATTGGAGTCGCATCAACGCCAACCCACCTTATAGGCGATCGCACTAATGATCTCATCCCGCCATCTTATTGCCGTCGCTCTGTGCGCTGGGATCTCCTTCGCAATCCCTTCCCATGTCAACGTTTGCGGCCTTGTCCAATATCTCAGCGTCACTAACCTTTGCTTATCCTTCGGCAACGCCTCGTATACTGCCTCTATCGCATCAGTGATGTTCTGAAGCTGTTCCAGCTTCTTATGACTTGTCAGCAGCACCGCCGTCCTCGCCGTTGGGTCGCTCACGCCGCTGCCCCGGCCTCCTCCGACATTCTCGTCTTCATTCGTTCTGCCGTAAAGTATTTCATTCTTTAACCGTACAATCTCTTTGCGGGTATCGTGATAGGCGTAAAGCTCGCTTTCGACGTGCTGGAACGTCCCTCGGCGCAGTTTAAGTTGATTGGTCATTAGGTTTTCGCCCCTTTCGTTGTGGCAAGATCCCTGTAATCATTCTCGTTATGGATTCTAAAGTGATTAGAGCAAAAATGATTATGATTGTCGTTAAGTATGGATGTTCGAGCGCCCACGTCTTCATTTCCCGTTCACCCCTAACTCCTTAAGGGTATCTTGAACGATTCCGTTAATCTTGGTGACACAAGCATCTTCGTGACTGGACTCGTCCGCTACTTCCCGCAACCCCTCTATGGCTTTATCCCTCTCTCCCTGGAGGAGGTCTATTTCCTCTAGCAAATTAACTGCTACTTCTTTTTTAACAATAACCGCGCTTGTCCGTTCGACATGGTTGCGTATCTCCTCTAATCGTTTATCCCGCGCATATGCATGATCGCAACTCTTAACGGATCCGAACGATCGCACTTCTCCCATGCCTCCACATTCGGGGCATCCGTCCGCTAGTTTATCCCTTTGGTTATCCCTGTCCATCCCCGTCACCCCATTCCGCGCATTCGCTGCAAACTAATCGATGATTCCCGCAGTCTGCACAAGGTTTGATATGTTTCGATTGCCCCTCGCATCCCATGTGATAGGGCGTGGATGATCCGTCAGACTCAGCACGAGTCAATTGAGCATGATCCAGTGGAACGCTATGGTTACATACTCCGCATGTTTGGTTGTCCATGTTCTTCCTCCCTCACCGACCTGTATGATTTACATACAGCACTATTTTTTGAACGCCTTTGATGAAATGCCAAACCTCAGCAACTTTATATCGCTTTGTCTCATTTCTTTTGACCACGACGATGTATTCGCCAGCTCGAGGAATAGTATCAACCTCAATCGTATCGATATGCAGTTCTTGGTTCTCGTCGTTTAGGCGAAGCTCGCATTTGTATGTCATAGCCCTAACACCGCCAATACCTTATCCCTAGTCATCTAATACCCTCCTTCGGCCGCCGCTGGCGCTAAGCATATTCGGTCGTTCCGATGCCCTGACGGCCTGATTCGTTATTTCGTCTAACTGTTCATTAACACTCAGTCACTGGAGCGCATTTCTTAGGTTTGATATTGTACTCAATGGTAATGACTCTTTCATATTCAATTTCAGAACTACAAGAGCCGCATTGGGTTTCTCCTTCATCGGAAAGCTCCCAAGCATCGTGGTTCACTGCTCCACAATAAGGGCAAGTAAAATCACTACTGTAATCAATTTCTTCCCCTTCTTCATTGAGTTCTACAGGTTCTACTCCTAAAATTTCTTTTTCCCTGTTATACATACAATGGCGATAACTTTTTCCATCTACGATGATAAAACCGCCGAAATCCAAATCCCTATACATCTCGATTGCTGCCAAAACTTTCACCAATTCCATCTCTTCGCACTTGTTATTCATTGATAATTTGGAATCATAAAGTCGAACTTCCATCGTTCTCACTCCTTCGCTATATGGATCTACTGCGGCTCTGCCGCCATCAAATCGACTGAATTATCCCAGCGTCAGCGGGGGCCGTATAGGTAGGTTTGTATGCTGTCATACCGATACCCCTTTATAGAAATATGGTTCTCTCTTCTTGGTTGGCGGTGAATAACGCCATGTTGCGAGCTTACCCCGGAAAACAACGTGATTTACTGAGGAGCAACCCATATGATCGCAGTTGTGAGTTTCGTCTTCATCGTCCAACTCGCCAACTATAACAATCTCGTTTGTTGATGGATTAAAATATACATCTTGGCTGATATGATTAAATCCTTTTGGAGTTGTCATTTGTCCGATACCTCCTTACTAGGCCATGGAGCAATTCCCATTACAACGTAACCTTCCTTTACAAACTCCGGCGTATCAAGGATATAAGTCACGCGTTTGCAAACTCCTGATCCCGTCCACTCATCCTTTTCTGGGTCCCACTCCAACAGAACAAGCATGTCTCCAACTTGGAAGTTACGGTCGTTGCGCCTCACTTCAAACGTTTTGGTTCCGTCCCACACGGCTTGAAAGTATTGCGGCCATGTCTTCAATTCGTGCTTATTCATTTGTCCGATACCTCCAGTAAGTGAGGATGGTCCCAACGATTGCCGATGACTTCACATTCATCTGAGATGTACTGAGCATCGTCATACATTGGAGTACCGTCTGCACAAAAAGCTCCATCTTCGAATGTCACCAGTTCATTGTGATACCTTGTCTCCGTATTTTCAGGAGTTTCATATAGGTCAGGAACTTTTAGAATATCCCCATCAAAAACGGGTTTCCCGTACTTATCTGGCACTCCCGAATCTTGCCTTACTGTATCGGGATCGACATCATGGGAGTTCGCATAAATCTGTGCATAGCTTGTTGCGATGATGTGCCTAACAATTCCCATATGTTCGTATCGAATGTACCAGCCCTCAACCCACTCACCGTTATCAATCCGCTTTCCTTGGTATGGTCTCATTGGGATTCCTCCAGTCCAGCCAGCTTGCCAAGTATAATTCTTTCATCAAGAGGCTGTTTATACGGATTCTTCCCGTCCTGTGAATGGTAGATATAAGCAGCTACACTCGAAGCCTTATATCGTTCCATAGCCAACTTATACTCCAATACATTTCGGGCTACTTCTTCGGGGGATTCCTGTATATTTGCATAATTCTCTTTACCGAACGAAACAATCGTTACAGCCTCGTCATCTGGATTAAGAGAAACAAATTTTATTTGCTCTGGTGATGCATAGACAATAGGACCATCAATCCTCGTCAGTTTAATCATTGTTCTGTTTCCTCCTTTACCCCAACATACTTGCCGAACACTTTCTCTTCGCACTCAGTCGAACATAATGGCGGTTCAAGGGGTTTACCCATGCACCCACATTCTCGGCCATCGCAGCACATTTGCGGCTCGTAATCGTAAACCTGAGCGTCACAGACGATGCATTTTGTGTTGTAGATGTGTTGCTTATTTATCATCTTGGACATCCCCTTCCTCTACCCAGCCTTGCTCAGTCCATAGTGCCGGACATGACTTACGGTGATATTCCGGCACCGGCTGTCCAGGTGTCCTACGAATGTAGTCGCCTTTATAGGTCCTGTCATAATGCTCGCATCCCTTTTGCGTATAAACCCATTGTTTACCGTTTGATGCGTGGGCTTTATTCTTGGACATCCGTAGATACCTCCTTGTGGGATAGCGCCCTGATCCTTTCAATTGCCAGCAACACCATTTCTGTCTGTTCCCACGATGGTTCATAATCTGGAACTTCATCAGCCGGATAACAATTTTCAATTTCGGTTCGCACAAGCTCTAAATAATCTGGGTTAATCGTCCATCCGCCTTGTTTTTGGGGCTGCCGAGGAAACTCAATCCGACACAACCGCTCAATCTCCCTATCCTTGTCGGCTATCTCCCTCTGCTGCTGCTCCAACATTTCGATAGACTGCTGGAGCCATGTGGGAGAGTTTGAGATTAGGTGTACATTAGCTTTCATATTCTCGTACTCAATTTCTTCGCCTGATTCAGAGTCATGATCATACATTTGGCAAATCCAACTACACTCCTTATCAAAGCCCACTCTAACGGCGTCTTCAGTATCTACCCATGGACCCGGTGTAGCCGATGACAACGCCTCTTTCATCGTCTTGATATGTTGCTGTATGAGGTTACTTTCGTTATTCATCCTTCTTCTCTCCCCTCAAATATTGAGTATCAATTGCCTATTCTCAATTCGATTGACCGACTTCTCATGTATCTCCCGGTCCTTTTCGATTGCAATAAAGTTACGATTCGTATTTGCCGAAGCTAGAGGAATCGACGCTGAACCTGAGCAGTTGTCAAGCACCGTGTCCCCTTCGTTAGTGTAAGTTTTGACCATGTACTCGCAGAGCGGAACCGGCTTTTGGTTGACGTGTATTCTGTCCGGGTCATCGTTATTGACTGCTGGGAAGTAAAGAACGCTACGGGGCTGCCTGACGGTTGAACCAGCGTCATTGGACCAGGGAACACCATCCCCGTAAGCAGTCGACTTATGATTGTTTGTAGCAGCGTTCATAGGCTTATGCCCTGTTGTGATTTGCGGGTTATATATAGGCGGTCGCTTGTAGAAGACAAGTAAATATTCGTGCGCCTGCAATGGCATATGATTCGCATTAAGATGGCCGGTTGCTTTGTTTTTCTCCCATACCCAGTCATAACGATAGAGTTTTGGATTGCTAGCCCAAAGCATTTTATCGAAAGGAGCTTTGGCAAAAAGGACTATAGCGCCATTTGGTTTGATTAGCCTCTCATATTGCTGCCACAGGTGGTCGAAAGGAATGATTACATCCCATTCGCTGCGTGTTGTGCCGTATGGGAGATCACAAAATATCATGTCGATTGATTCAGAAGCGATTTCCGGCATGACCTGCAGACAGTCTCCATTGATGATCTGATTTAACATATCTATCTTTGTATCTCTCCCCTCTGATTTAGACCCAGACCCTATACGGCCCCCAAATTAAAACGCAGCATTTGAAAAAGGCATGTATATTTTTCTTGCGTCAATGGCTGCTTTTTCTGCTTCTTTCAGATCACTGTAATACCCAATTGTTTTCTTCTTTTTGTTTATTTTTATTTGCACTTGCCACTTTTTAGAGGCATTATGCCAATGCACACCCCTTATACCAGAAGAACTATTTCTTTGAGCTCCTAATCGGTTTTGTTGATTTTCGCCATTTGTGACTATTCTTAGGTTTGAATCGACGTTATCTAAAACGTCATGATTTATGTGATCGACATACATCTCTTTTGGCGAGTTTGTTATCCATCTGTGAAGCGAAATCGTTTTTTGTTTACTTTTTCCAATAGTTATTTGACCGTTAACATAAAACGCTTTAGTATCATTGTTCCAGTTCACATACCAACTACCAGGAAACTCTTTTGCTCTTTCCAATTTGGTTGTACTAATAAGCGTTTCATGTCTTCCGTACTTTGGACTATCTATGAAAATAGCTGTCACATCTCCACGAATCTCATATTTATTTTTCAATCGTTAAACCTCCTATCTCCCTTTCTGGCCTTTGCCCTAGTAGTTATGCTGACTCTTCTAATCTCTTATTCCGAAACAAGAATGTATGTTCTATTCATAGCGCGCAGAGTCCCGCCAACCAGACTGACTATCTGGTTATCTCACTCTTGCCGCCTTACGCCAGAGCGATTTGTAATGGTACATCGTACTTCGTTGTAGCCCATATTTCTCGGCTATTTCAGCATCATCAAGGCCAGCCGCCACCTCTATGTCATATAAAGGTTTTGTTAACTGTACCTTGCCTTCCATCCGTCGTTTGATTGACCTCTGCTGCCGAGCTCTCAATTTCTCAGCGTCTTCTCTCGATCGTTCGATGGCGGTTTTCACCATTTTAATTTCGTGGGGATCGCCAAGATCCTGACCGAGTTTGTACGCTGCAACTTGATCGGGTGTTAAACGCCATACTTTCATCGGAAATGCCATCGCTACGCCCTCCTTACAACTGGCACGGACCAGTCTATTCCGCTCTTCAACTTCTCCAGCGCCTCATTCTGGAATGCCGCGCGTTCGTCTGGACATACAATGCCTCGAGCGATCTGAGCCAGCACATAGGCATCTCTGACGTTGTCAGATGGGTGTTCAAAGTTCCACCGCTTGTAAATGTGTACCGCGAGCTCGTCTTTCTTCGTGTTCCCCTTGCCGGATGCATACTTTTTGAGTGTTCCGGGTGATACATCCATATAGCGCACGCCTGCGCTGTATAATCCAGTTCGTATGCCCCACCCAAGTCCATATTGGATGCTCACAGCGCTGCCTTTGGCACCATAGGCAAACCCTTCGATTGCCACGATATCATTTGGCTGGACTTCCGAGAGAGTGTCCTCGATTATCTCCAGCATGCGCCCTGGGTCCTTTCCTTTCGCCGTAATCTCCATGCTATCAATCAGGTTCCCGTCCCTATCCAAGATTGCTACGCCTGTTTTTGTGCTTGGGTCAATGCCGATAAACCGCATCCTGATTTCACCTTCCGTTCGCGTTGTATTTTTTGTTCTTCCGTCCGTGCCACTTGCTCCCATACTTCCGCAAAAAATTGTTGCAAGATAGGTTTAATATCCTTGTCCGTCATCCTCAAAGCTTGTAATTCATTCCGCATGGATCGGGCCATCCTGTCCATAGCAGTCAAATGCTCTTTAAATAACCATTCGTAGCTTTCGAGGACTTCTTGTGTCGTTTCGTAGTAATATCTATTCCCCGCCATATCGCCGATCCTCCAATTCCACCGCTGCAGCGTAACGAGTGTCATGGGATTGCTGCTCGTCCATTATGAGATCCGCTAGTTGATCCTCAGTCATGTCATTCAAGTCCATGCTGCACCTCCGTTAAAATCGTTTATTATTTATCCGATAGTCGACTCCCTCAAATTTGACGGGTTTGGTATTCATCATCATTCGCGAGAAATTCCGTTGCCCGACTTTTCGGGGCAATTCGTCGGATGTAAGGTTAGTCGTATAGATTGTGTGCCGGCCGCTTCGACCGTCGATGATTTCAAACAGCTTTTCCGTCGCCCAACTCTCGCCGTCGTCCTCACGCTTTGCCCTCTCAGCTCCAATGTCGTCCAGCGCTAACAAGTCAACCTTAGACAACACATCCAATAATTCAGCCTCTGTAAAATCGCTATTGCGTTGGTATGTGCTTTTGATGACCGTCAGTAGCTTCGGAACCGAGACAAACACCGCTATATATCCTTTAAACCGCAACTCCTTACAGATCGAGTAGGACAGGTGAGACTTGCCCAAACCGTACATCCCAGCAAATAGTAGATTCATAGGCTGCGATAGATCAAACGAATCGGCGTACTCCCTAGCAGCAGTGAGAGCACGGTGTAAGTTCGGGGTGCTGGCCATAAAGCTTTCAAACGTCGCTGCCTCCAAGTCTGGGTTAACCGTGCTATATTTTCCGACCATCTGCTGCACCTGATAGGCTCGCTGCTCTCGTTTTGCCTCTCGCGCCTGCTCATTATCCCAACAGACACATCCACGCTTATACTGGAGCTGCTTGCCTTTGTCCGGCCCGCCGATAACCGGCTGATCGATGATGACTGTTTCATTTCCACAGCCTTCGCAAATGTATCTCCCAACCTCAGAAGCCGAAGTCAACCCCGGCATTAGGGTTTTGAGAATTTCCCCCATTGACTGCACGGTTACTTCCCCCTTTCGAAAACTCGCTCCGCTCCCATGTTCGGACAGCTGCTTTCCAGTCTTTCATCTTGGTTCTCCCCACCATCCAGCCATTAGAGGTGTAATGGTCAATCCATTTTTGTGGGTCAACACTGTTTTGCCTTTCTTCGCAATAGGCTGTTACCTCTTCCAGTGTTGGAGGGATGAATTTTGAGCGTTTGGGCTTGTCGTCAGACAGCCCTATATCTTTTCTATCCTCTACTAGACTAACCTTACCTAACCTAACCTTACCTACGTCTCCCACTGGTATGACGGTTGGTATACCAGTGGTATACCCCTTATTTTCATCAAGTGATAACTGGCTTTTTTCCTCTGTGTAAATGGTCGGGGTATAGCGGTCATTTCGGATGTAATTATGGATTCGCCAGTGCTTTATTACGCAAATCCCAGTGTCAAAAGGGATAATAAAGTTCTTGAAAATCAGCATGTCCATGTCATTCTTGGAGCAAGAAACCATCCTCAAAATTTTCAACGGCGAGTTAACAAATCCATCGTCATCAGCTCGCATCGATAAGTGGAAATATAAGTTCTGCGTTGATGAAGGCATGTCCAAAAATAGGTCACTGTCGATGATGCTCTTAGCAAACATCCTTCTTTCTGCCATATTAGCTCCTTTCTAACGGTCGTCTCGCAGCCAAATTATGCGCCGCTCAAAGTCATATTTGACTGGTGTAAATCCAGGGTAGGCGAGCCTGTAATAGCGCTCCACCTCCCTCTCAAATGCGTCCAAATCCTCGACAGCAAGCTCCCATATGCGCTCACTGACTCCTGACTGTGTTAATGGCTTGCCGTTGTCGATCATCGCCATAGCTCCATGACATACGCTGTTGTGCCGATCTCCCTTACCTGACGCTTGAAGCGGATTCCCTCCGGCGTTTCATCCAGCCATATATGGCAGGCTTTACAGGCGTGGAATAGATCGTTTACGGTCGTCCTATGGCTTATGAGCTTACGTCCTATCGTGTGCGCTCTCTCGGCGGCCTGAGCGCCATTACAACGCACCCTTACCTCGCAGATTCCCTTAGATCGTTCTTTTAGTTCGCTGTCCACCTTGGCGCTAATAGCTCCCATTTGGCGTTGTGTGGGCTTGACGCGCTTGGGTTTTGCTGGCTTACCTGCAGGGTTAAATTCTCGAGACAAGTCTCGTATGATATTTGCCATTAGTAGATAGCCAGCTCGCAATAATGCCTGATTACAGCCTTTTTGGTCTGTCTGCAGTAATCGCAGCGCCCACATCGTTCCGGCGGCACTTGTCCCGATTTGACCGCTTTAACACGATCAATATTATTCCGCACGATCTGCAATCCTGACTCTATCGCATCGTAGTCAAAATAGATGATTTCCTTGTCCGGTGGGTCCTGTTTCGTCACGATGACCATGTGCGGGATTGCCCAGTCTTTCCGGTTCATATTTTGCTTTTCTACTTCGGCGTAAACAGCAACTTGTACGTTATATCCGTAATGGTCGATGGCGTTTTCGTATACTCGCTGCTCGCGGTTCCAAAACTTGTCTTCGAGTGACTTCAACGCCTTTAAGTCCGCAAACGCTCCGGTATCCTCAATGACGGGTTGATGACTATCAATCATGATTTTCCATGGTAGACCGAACAATTCTCCGGTCATGAATACCTCTTTGTCACCAGCGAGCACCTTCATAACGAGGTCATCCGTTTCTAGCGCTTCGATCATCTTGTTCAGGTGCTTGTAATTGGCTTTAAGTTGGCCTTTGGTTGGCCCTTGGCTGCTGTATATTTCGGGGTGCTCTGCCTTGTAGTCGGCAAGTGCACCCTCGTTCCAAGCGTGGATATAATGTCCCTCGTCAAATGCAGCCTTGCCGGGCCGCTCATATTCGCCGGACAATTCTGCCATGCTCCGAGCTTCACAGCCGCCGTATGCTTCGAGGAATCCCTTAAACTGGCTGACAGACATGTAATAGCGATTCGATTCGAGGCTAAAATAGTTATCCTTGCTCAACTTCATCCGGCCCAACCTCCTTTTCCTCAAATGGGCTGCGTTGTTGTGGTCGCGGCTGCTTGCTGAAATCGAACTCGCTACCGGCTTCAAATGCAAGCCGTTGCTCCGCGTCAAAGTCAATCTCAATCGTTTTGCATAGGCGCCGCAGGACAGTCCGCTTGTACATTTCGCCCTTAGACTTGTCCCATGTGTCGCTGCCGGGGTTCTTGCCGTAGTTGGTCCGTACCGCTTCAATTTCTTCCGCGCTCATGGTCTCGTAAACCATGCCCCCGTCCGTATACTGCGCTACTGCGAAGCTTCCGCTAATTGAGCTGTTATTAAACGGGAGCGGATTAAAGTTGATGACCGGTCGCCCCTCAATGACCGCCTCTTCGATACAATCGCCCTCCCGGACGTTTTTGGCGTAGATCGTCAGCAGCGGGCGCACGCTGTGCTTCATGGCAAGCTTCATTTCACCCTTGTAATCCGTCTGAAAGCGGACGCCGCTGCCTTCGGCAATGATATGGCACTCCTTTGCCAAGAAATCCAAGCCAAGTACCGCACCTTTGAAAAATTGAATCGCCAGGTCTTCAGCGTTGAATCGATCCCAGTTTCGAATTTCGGGAAGGTATGCGATGCAGTTTTGAACGAACCGCGTCGGGTTGAAGCCGGATGGCAAAGCGTCATGCTTTGCCTCCAACAGCGCCTCCAGTGAGGATATAATTTGTTCGGTCGCCATCGTTTACACCTCCACCGATTCAATTTGCAATGGCGCGCCTTCAACTGTTTCGAGAACAAAATATTGATACTCGTCCGTCTGAGCTGCCGCGATAATCTCCTGCTGTCTGCTGCCAAGGTTCTGCCAACCGTCGATGCAGATGACTTTCAGATCGCCAGCTTGCGCCTTAGCAAGCTTGAATGCGAACTCCCACGCTTCGCCCTCAGACAGCCCGTCTATTAGAGTCCCATTAATGCGGATTCGGCCCTGATCATCAACAGATAGCCCTTCTACCGGCAGCGCCGCTGTCTTAAGCAATTCCTTCGGCAAGTCCCTAGCGGTCTGGATTTTCGCTGTCAGCTCCGCGCTGCGTTCTTCCTTCGGTGCCAGTTTCTCACGGATGATATCGTTCATCTGCTCCCATTGCCGCAAGTATTCTTTCATGCCTGCAGCTTCGTCTGCATCGGCTTTAAGCGGTTCGGGATCATCATAAACCGTATTCGCAACGACTTGCTCAGCATTGCCGGACTTGGATTGTTCAGCAGCGATAAGGTTTGACTCATGGTCTGAAATCTTCTCTAAATCACGCTTTTCAAGCTCGCCCAGGTTGGATAGTTCAACCTGCTTGCCTGCAATTTGTTCTTTGTATTCAGCCGTGAATACACGGCTTTGCTCCGCTTCTGCCTTGATGTTTTCACGCTCGGTGTTCTTTTTCGCTTGGTACTGGAGACGTAGCCGCTCAATGGCCTGCTCAAGTTCCGCGTCAAGTCTAGCGCTAGACTCAGCAATGCGCCGATCCGCATCATCAATGGTTAGCTGCTCACGCTGGACATTATCCTCTAACCTTTGAATGGCGGCGCCCAGGTTGTCGCGCTGGCGTGAATAATCAAGTCGCTTTTGTTCTGCCACTGTCGCAGACCGTTGCTTGATGTCATCGACCCGCATCGATAGCCCATCAATTAATGCCTGCGCCTCTGCCAGTCGCTTATTGGATTCCTCCGCATCCGACAGTCGTTTGTAAAGCCCCTGCAGGTTAATGGATGCCCACTTTTCACCATCGTAGTTCGGCGGCAATGCCCGTTTAATGCCCTCGATGTTGGCTTTAAGCAAGTTAATTTCCCGGTTTATACTTTCGCGCTCCGCATAGTACCCGGACTCGATTTGCTTGAGAATTTGCAGGATGTGCAGTTGATAATCCGCTTCGGGTATTTCACCAAACCACGATTTAATATCCTCTACTGTCCAGCCAATTTGCAGCATGTTTAGTATGATTTCGGTTTGCTTTTTAGCGTCTTGCTGAATGAATTCAATGGGGCGGAAGATATCGCCGTTGATCATTTTGCGAAGATAAGATTCGGTGCTGGCTACCGCTTTGCTGTCATGCTTCACCTTCAAATAGTCCGCTTTTTCAGTCCGAACCTTGCGCGTAACTTGTAGCCCGTCATCAAGCTCAGCAAGCAATTCCGACTCTTCCGCACCGTGGCTCACAACCTCAGTACGGCGGTTGCGGTTGGTGAAAATCTTTTCAATTGCCTCGATGATACTAGTCTTACCGGCGCCGGAGTCACCCGAAATTCGCGTGATTTTACCAGGCGAAAAGGACTTTTCCTTAACGCCGATCCAGTCTTTTATTTCAATTTTTTTGATGAACATATTGCAATAGCTCTCCTTTTGGTCTACAATGACCGTGAATTGTTTTGGTTATTGGCTCTATGCGGCTCCACCCGCAAGGGCCTTTTCAATTACTGCTATTTCAGATTCAAGCCTGTCCAGTTCAGCGGGCTCGACGTCTGGATGACACTCCCATCGCCCCATAGAAATACGCCATCTATCCCGTTGTAACAGGACCTTTTCCCATCGCAAGTCCAACTCTTCAATGATGGTCATTTCGCCAATCCCCTCCATTGATTTTGTTAATGCTCAACACCGCGCATGTGAAAAATCCAAGTACCGCCCCTACTAACGCGCCTGCAATAAATCCGATCAACTGCATCACCTCCCATCAGGCCATCGTTCCAATAGCCAATTCTTTGACGATGATTGTATAGATTTCTTTCAGCCGCGGCTCTGTTTCGATTACATCCATACGGGATGTGTTTTTAAGTTGAGTCTTCGACGCGCCTTGAGCTTCCAACCGCTCGACCAGGTTCCGCAGACGCTTGTCCAGATCACATCGACCGCGTTCCTCCAACATGGCGTAACTCTGCCGTCGCAAGTCTTGGTATATCCCGCCCTTGCGGAATGCCGCGCCTTTGATCATGCTGTTGATTTTGTTCCGCCAGTCTTCATCACGCTGTAAGAACGTTTCCTTGATCGTTGTAATGGCCTGCTCCGTCTCCTGCTGCCGCGTCTCCAGTTGCAACGTACGTTGCTCCATCTGGATAAGAAGTTGAAGTTGCGGGCTTAGCGCTTCGACGTTCAACCCCTTTGCCCGGCGTTCACATTCGATGAAATACTTCCGAGCTTGCCGGCCGCGCTCGTTGTTCTCCACCATACAAATTTCCTTTGCCATATCGAGTGACAACTCATAGTTATGTCGAGTGACATTTTGACGTTCGCCAATTTTGGCGAGCGTTAATTTGTAGTCCTCTCCTTCGTTGAATGCGTATTGCTCAATGCGATACTTCATCCAGTTGACGAAATCCCGGCCGACGCCCAAAAACTCATGAAGTTCCCGGCCATCTACCATCATTCCATTAGTCGACTGATTGACCTTAATTAGATCCATTTTTCCTCCTCACTTTCTGTCGAATATTTCCTAATCCTCTGCTAGAATAGAATTGTCGAGATCCTATTAAGCAGAAAGGATGGTAAATATGGGTTATTACGAAGTATCTACAATTTGCAGAAATGGTCATTTCATCACTTCAGCTAGGCAGCAACATAGTGACAAGTTCTGCCGCAGTTGCGGAGTTCCAAATATCTCCTCTTGTCAGCAATGTAATACCCCAATCCGAGGTAAATATCGTTCTGACGGTATCCTTGATTTAACTAGTTATGATTACGTACCAGCGTATTGCCCAACATGCAGTGAAGCTTACCCATGGACAGAAAAACTATTAAGTAATGCTGTAGAGCTTATATCACTAGACGAAAAGCTATCACCTCAGCATAAAGAGTTAATAAAACTAGCAATGCCTGATTTGATTGTTGAGACACCATCTTCTCCAGTTGCTGTTGCGAAGTATAAAAAATACATGGCCACCGCTTCGGATTTTATAAAGGATGGGATGAGAAATCTTTTGTACGATGTTGTGAGCGAAACGGTTAAAAAATCGATTTGGGGTTAGCTTTTCTGCAATGAGCACAATAATTATCATCAGCATGGATTACCTTCTTACAGCGAGTACAGCGGATATGGTTTTCGTATTTAACGAGAACGTATTCTCTGTACTTTTTTGTAATTTCCAACAGCGCATTTAATCCCCAGAACACGACTGTCCTCAATCCCCTTTCACCTCCCCCTTAGAGTCTCGGACGTTGTACATCTTGACTGGCCCAGATAAGGCTGCCAGCTCGTCAGGCTTGTCCAGCAAGTTGTCACATGGCAACGTTGCTCGCTTGTAGCGGTTAATGTAGTGGTCACCGGGCTCCAGGTGATTAAGTTGGTAGGTCATCGGGCAAGTCTCTCCTTTCGTAATTAGCGGCGCGTTGCTTAGTTCTCCAAGCTTCTTATTTTTTCTGGTACATATTCCCGTTCAATATGATTGCTCCTTGATTAACTTTGCTTCGTATTCTAAGAGCCATTCACGTTTGATACGTCTACATTTTCCATTCTTATAACTTCGGATATCACCTGATTTGATTAGTGCGAATAATCGAGTACGGCCAATATTAAGATAATCAGCAGCCTGCATAACCGTGAGATTCGCTTGTAGCGCGTCCAATCTAATCACCTCTTCAATCTGTAAACTTAGGACGTGGCCGATAAGTCTAAGTTTAAATTAGGATTCTTTTTAAAAAAAATAATCTGTTTCACTTCACACTTGAACAAAAGCTTTAGTTTCATCGCCGTATCTATTGACATGCTTTCTGGGTGGTCTTCCAATCTGGCATAGGTGCTTGGATGTACACCTAGGTAACGCGCAACGGCTGATTTTGACATGCCGTTCAACGCCCTCCATTCCTCTAAGGTGCGTGCATGCAGACTAAATGACTGTATTACTTGTGTTTCTCCCATCGTTTCACCTCCTGCTCGCAGTATATCCTAAGTTAAAATTAGATGTCAACCACTAAAATTATAAACAATCTAATAAAAAATTAGATTTGTAGTGGATTTTTTAGATAGGATATGGTAACATCAAAAATAGAATTTTTAGGAAGAAGGGTGCTCAATCAAATGTCAACTGTATATATTGCGGAGAACATAAAAATTAATCGTGAGAGAATGGGGTTGAGCAAAGAAGAATTAGGGAGAAGAGTAGGGGTATCGGGTGTAACTATTGGATATTGGGAACAAGGTAAAACTGCTCCAAGAATGAAAAAAGTTGAGCAACTAGCCCAAATATTCGGTGTTGAATGGGATCAGTTGTTAGTAAATGAGCCTGTGAAAGACATCAATGGGATATTTGATGCAATCCCAGGCATGGATTCAGATCGCAAAAAAGCTTTAGAGTTGATTATGAAGATATCGGATGAAGATTTAAAACTGCTACTCTCGATTATGGAGCGGACATTAAAAGCTGATTAATAACATTTAATATTTCAACAGATGCACCTTCTAACTGAAGGTCGAAACGAATTGCTTCTAATTCTTGTTTGTTGCATCCTGCTAAAAAAATAATCGCTTTTAATCTATTCTCCACTTAATGTGCTCCTCTCGTGTATGTATTTCTTCAAAGTATAGCACAAAACAAGAACGTTTGTTCCTAAAAATTACGACATAATCCGACAATGAAAGGAGATCCAAATGGCGTTCCTGCTCGGGGAATGCCTGCTGCGAGAACGACTAGAAGATGCGAAAATGACACAAGCCGAATTTGCTAGAAGGATGGAATGTAGCCCTCAATACGTGTCTGGCTTGATCTCAGGTAAAGAACGTATGTCATTAGAATTTGCAATCAATTCCTCCTTTGTCTTAAAGTGTCGAGTTACTGATCTGCATATATTAGTTCCGGCGCGCAGCAGGAAAGGGTGATTTCATACCCTCCCTCAAGCAGAGTGTCAAGCCATGGCTTAACACCATCATAGGTTAAAACCTTAGATTTGTCTGTCATATAATGTCGAATGTTGGAGAGGTAAAATATTACATTGAAAGGGGATTGATCGGTTTGGGACGGCCTAAGAAACAAAAAAAACTCCCTCCAGGAGTGCGTGAAAGAGACGGTCGATTTACTTTTAGATATAGTGTTTATGTAACAGAAAACGGGAAAAAGAGGAGGAAACAAAAAGAAACCGAGTCTTTTAACACACCTGAAGAGGCTTATGATTATGGGATTACAATAAGAGCTAAACAATTACAAGGAAAAAAGGTAGATGCCAAGAACATTACACTCGAAAAATTAAGGGACATTTGGATCGAGGATTATCAATTAGAGAGGGAACCACGCTTAAATACAGTAAGAAACAGAATGACAGCTACTAACTCTCTCATTAATTTCTTTGGCGGAAACACTAAAGCAAAAGATATCGACTCAGATGAATATCAGCGTTACTTAAATAACTTAAAAAAACGCGGTTTGGAGAAAGGGACTTTGCACCGTTACCATGAATCAATTTCAATTTTCTTTTCTTATGCGGTTCGTAAAAACGCTATGTTATCGAACCCTGGTGATGAAGCAAATATTCCAGCATTCAAGATTTCATTAGAACAAATCGAATCCGGTAATTATGAACTTCCGAAGTTTCTTGAAAAAGAACAGTTGAAGCATTTTCTAAACATTGTACGATTTCGCGGGCAACCGCAGGAATATTATTTCTTCTTAATTCTTGCTTATACAGGAATGCGGATAGGTGAGTTGCTCGCATTGAAAATATCTGACTTCAACGAAGCTAAGAAGACGATATCAATTACTAAAACTCTCACTGTATTAACGAGGATTAGTGACTATTCACTTGGCCCGCCAAAAAACCTGTCATCAGTCAGAGTAATTTCAATTGGCGATACAGTCATTAAGGCCATTAAAGCGCAAATCGAATGGCAAGAAAAAATAAAAAATGATATTGAAATTGATCATGACGTTGGATTTTTGTTCTGGAGTTATGCTTCCCCTGGATATCCTGCCAGTGCAGTTTATTTAGGAAACAGATTCAGTAAATTGCTTGAAATAGCTGAGTTGCCATCGTCATTAACCCCACATAGTTTACGCCATACTCATGTGTCTTTATCCGCATCAGCCGGGATTGATCTCGCAGTAATTCAAGAGAGATTGGGGCATAAAAACGATGAAATAACAAGACGAGTGTATTTGCACGTGACTGAAAATAAACGAAAAGCCGCCCCTGATCAGTTTGAATCAATCATGAGTGGGTAAACTGTGGGTAGAAGTCTCAAAAATCCCGCCAAAATCCTTGCTCTTAAAGGAAAAGATGCCTCTCGAATGAATTTGCATACCGAATTGAATTCCGTCTGAAATCCCATCGCAACTTCATCCTCTCTTCACTCAATAATGGCATAGCCGCGCAACAGGCTCTTGTCAGGAGCGTTGCGCGGCTTCATTCGATACTGTCGTATGTCTTAGCCTTTCAGCGACTCTCCCGTAAAATCAATTCTCTGCTTGTCCCTATGCCGCTCAAGCGCCAAATGGATCAGCGTGCTCAGAAGCTCCTTATATGGAACGCCTGTCTCCCGCCACAACAGCGGATACATGCTGAACGGCGTAAAGCCAGGCAGCGTATTCACTTCATTAATCAATAGCTGGTTGTCTTCCTTCCGCAAGAAAAAGTCGACGCGGGACAACCCCGACCCGTCTATCGCCTGAAAGGCGCGGACAGCCATCTCGCGGATGGATTCCGTCAATTCGGGCGACAGCTCCGCCGGAATAATCATCGTGGACTTGCCGTCGATATATTTTGCCTTATAATCGTAAAATTCATTGGATGGGGCAATCTCGCCCGGTACCGATGCTTTCGCCTCATCATTGCCCAATACGCTGACTTCAATCTCGCGGGCATCAATGAATTCCTCCACAATGACCTTGCGGTCAAAGCGGAATGCGTAATTGACGGCCGCGATCAATTCCTCGCGGTTCTTCGCCTTGGACACGCCTACGCTCGACCCCAGATTAGCAGGCTTGATGAAGCACGGATAACCAAGAGAAATTTCGCATTCCATAATAAAGAAGGAAGCATCCTTCTCCCATTGCGTCCGGTTGAAATGACGGTAGATGCATTGCGGCAAGCCATCCTGCGCAAAAACCTTCTTCATCATAATCTTGTCCATCCCGACTGCGGAGGCCAAGACGCCTGCTCCGACATAAGGAACATTGGCCATCTCGAATAAGCCTTGAATGGTTCCGTCTTCCCCGAACGTGCCATGCAGCAGCGGGAACATCACGTCTACCGTATCCTCGGCTTGCTCCGATTGCGAAGGGTGTCCGCTTATTTTCGCTTCGCCTGACGACGCAAGCGCAGTGCCTGCAGCTTGATCGAGCGCGCTGAAGAGCGGCGCAAGCGAATGGCTCGACGTTACGCCCTGCTCATCGCCGAAGCGCAGCGATTCCACCGAAGCTGGCGCTGCCAGCATCGTCGATCCGCTTTTCCATTCGCCTTGCTTCGTAATATAGAAAGGTTTGATTTCGTATTGGTTATAATCAAATTCGCGCATGACAGCAAATGCCGTCTGCAGCGAAACCTCGTGCTCTCCGGATTTCCCTCCGTACACGAGTCCGACTCTTACTTTGCTCCCCATAGTCTATCCTCCGGTATGATATAATTTCCATTACAAGCTTGCATGCTCAAAGTAGATCGGGTATATGAAAGAAACGATAACGGGTTCCTTTGGTCCAAGCGTAAGAGTCCCGATAATCCCAATAACGATGCCTGCTGGCGACCGTATTGGCGTTTACTAGTGGTTGGCCGGCAGCATCGAAGGCCGTCACAATCGTACTGTGCTGGTACCTTCCATCACCGGTCCAGTCGTATGTAATGACATCGCCAAGCTGTAATTGATCGGCCGATTGCACTTGCTCGGCCCGAAGGCCTGACTTGCGCGCTGTCGACAGATATTGGGTCAGCGCATTCGAGACAGCCCAGCTGTAGCTCCACCATTCCTGGCCTTTGCTCCGTCCCTTGTACCACCATCCGCTTCCCCTTTTACCAGTATAGTTCATAGGGGCATTGCCTGCAAAGATACACTGGGAGACATAATTCGTGCAATTCACGTCGAACAGCTCGTAGGATGGATTCCCTTCATTCCACCACCGGTCGGCATACGCCGCAGCCAAATCTCTCCTGTAGCGAATACCGGTAATCCGGTTTTTGAATGGAGGCATTAGGTCATAATTTAAGTAGGGTAAAGACGGCATGACGTATATCTCGTCGTGAGAAGGCGCTTCCGACTCCTCATGCCATTCCAGCGACGATACGCCATAGCGGGGCCTGCGCTCCGCAATGATCGGCTCCACCTGCAGCACATCCCAGCGGCGGCCAGCCGCCGAGAGCCATAGCCGTTCATATTCATAGCGCTCTTCCATATAATAGCTGCCGCCCTGCTCCACCCTGCGCCTGATATGAAGCCGCAGCAGCACGGATACTTCGCTTGCGGATTCGTTCACGCGCACCAGCTCCGCCTTCGTCTCGCTCCCTGCCGGGAGAGCTCCGCGCAGCAAATCCCGCTCCCGCATCCGCGCAAGGCGGCCTGAGAGCCTTTCGCCATGGACAAGATCAGCCATATAATCGGTAAGTACGCGTGGATGCTGCTCCGTCTCGGCCTGGTTGTACAAGCTCACGTATCGGTGAACGGAGGACTTCCACTCCTCACGATCTTCCGCAACAAGCACACGCGTCGGCGCGGAGGATTGGATGAGAGAAGTCGGCTTGGGTCTTGTCTCCTGAAGAACCCGCCCGTCGCTTTGCTTGATTCGGGCAGGCGCAGCGGGCTCCGCGCGTTTCCGTTCAAGCGCAGCAGTCGGCGCAACGGCGCGGCTTTTGGGCTTACGCTCCGCACGCTTCTTCCGTCCGCCTGCGGATGGGCGGTTACCTGATTTGGACAAACGCGTTCCCTCCCGATTCTGCCTGGCGTAGGCGCTTCCTGCTCGAACGCCTGTGCGGCAAAGATTAACTGCTTCATTATATGAGGGTATCCCGCCATTCATGTAACATTTCTGTAAGCAGGACGCTGCAATCCAGGCAGGACATGACCGGGAAAAGGCTAACATTGGACTTTACGTACCCCCACTTTTAACGTTATACTAGACACATAGGTTTTTGAAATTGTGTTTCGTCTAATGAAACTACAAAATTTACTACATGAAAAGGAGAATAGCGATGTCTAAACAAAATGAATATTCTGTCCGCACAACGCTGGAGTCGGGCGGCAAATCGTACGCCTACTACCGTCTAGGCGGATTGGAAGAGCAAGGCCTTGGCGATATTTCCAAGCTTCCTTTCTCGATCAAAGTATTGCTGGAAGCAGCGGTACGTCAATTCGACGGTCGCGCCATTACACCTGAGCATGTGAAACAGCTTGCCAACTGGGCTAACGGCCGCGAAGACAAAGAAATTCCGTTCATTCCTGCACGTATCGTGCTTCAAGACTTTACGGGCGTTCCGGTTGTCGTTGACCTTGCCGCTATGCGCGACACGGTGAAGAAAGCCGGTGGAGATCCGAAGAAAATCAACCCCCTCGTACCAGTCGATCTCGTAATCGACCACTCGATCATGGTTGACGCATTCGGTACTCCAGAAGCTCTGGAATACAACACAAAAGTGGAATTCGAGCGCAACGAAGAGCGTTACCGTTTCCTTCGCTGGGCACAAACGGCATTCGATAACTTCCGCGCTGTTCCTCCTGGAACAGGTATCGTTCACCAGGTTAACCTGGAGTATCTGGCATCCGTGGCAGCTACGAAGACGATTGACGGCGAGACAGTCGTATATCCGGACTCCCTGGTAGGTACGGACTCCCATACAACCATGATCAACGGTCTTGGCGTTGTTGGCTGGGGCGTAGGCGGCATTGAGGCGGAAGCCGGCATGCTTGGCCAGCCGCTATACTTCGTTATGCCTGAGGTTATCGGCTTCAAGCTGACAGGCAGCCTGGCAGAAGGCTCCACAGCGACTGACCTGGCTCTGACCGTTACAGAAACGCTTCGTAAAAAAGGCGTTGTAGGCAAGTTTGTCGAGTTCTTCGGCCCTGGCTTGTCCAACATCAGCCTGGCTGACCGCGCTACGGTTGCCAACATGGCTCCAGAGTACGGCGCAACAGTCGGTTTCTTCCCGGTTGACAGCGAGACACTGGACTTCATGCGCCAAACTGGCCGCCAAGAAGATCAAATCCAGCTCGTTGAAGCTTACTACAAAGCGCAAGACATGTTCCGCACCGATGCTACGCCGGACCCTGTATTCTCCGACGTGATCGAGCTTGACCTGTCGACGATCGTGCCTTCCCTGGCAGGACCGAAGCGCCCGCAGGACCGCGTAGAGCTGACTGCAATGAAGGAAGCATTCAACAGCATCATCCGCACGCCGATCGACAAAGGCGGCTATGGCCTGTCCGATGAGAAGATCGAGCAAGTGGTTCCTGTACAGCACAATAACGGCGTTCAGTCCAAAATGGGCACTGGCGCGGTCGTGATCGCAGCGATCACGAGCTGTACGAACACCTCCAACCCAAGCGTTATGCTGGGCGCAGGTCTCGTGGCGAAAAAAGCCGTTGAGCGCGGCTTGACTAAGCCAGCTTACGTGAAGAGCTCCCTGACGCCAGGTTCCCTGGTCGTTACGGAATATCTGAAAAAAGCAAACCTGCTTGAATCGCTCGAAGCGCTTGGCTTCCACCTTGCAGGCTACGGCTGTGCGACTTGTATCGGCAACTCCGGCCCGCTTCCTGACGAAGTAAGCAAAGCGATTGCAGACAATGATATGACGGTAGCGGCTGTATTGTCCGGTAACCGTAACTTTGAAGGCCGCGTTCACGCTCAAGTGAAAGCGAACTACCTGGCTTCTCCTCCGCTTGTTGTCGCTTATGCGCTGGCAGGAACAGTCAATATCGACTTGGCTAACGATCCAATCGGACACGACCAAGACGGTCAGCCTGTATACCTGAAGGACATTTGGCCAACAAACGCTGAGATCAAGGAAGCTGTAGCCAAATCCTTGAATCCAGAGATGTTCAACGCGAAGTACGAGAACGTATTTACGCAAAACGAGCGTTGGAACGCAATCGACGTACCGGAAGGCGAAAGCTACGAGTGGGACGCAAAGTCCACTTATATCCAAAACCCTCCATTCTTCGAGAGCCTAGGCTCCGAGCTGGATGACATTGCCAACATTCCTGCGGCTAATGTACTGGCGCTGATGGGCGATTCCGTAACAACGGACCATATCTCCCCTGCCGGCAACATTACGGTTAACAGCCCGGGCGGCAAATACCTGATCGACAACGGCGTAGATCGCAAAGACTTCAACTCGTACGGCTCCCGCCGCGGTAACCATGAAGTGATGATGCGCGGTACATTCGCGAACATCCGTATCCGTAACCAAGTGGCTCCGGGCACGGAAGGCGGCGTAACGACTTACCTGCCAACTGGCGAAGTCATGTCCATCTATGACGCTTCCATGAAGTATCAGGCTGAAGGCAAAAACCTTGTGGTTATTGCCGGCAAAGAATACGGTACAGGAAGCTCGCGCGACTGGGCTGCCAAAGGTACGTACCTCCTTGGCGTAAAAGCTGTCATCGCTGAAAGCTTCGAGCGTATTCACCGCTCCAACCTGGTAGGCATGGGCGTGCTTCCGCTTCAGTTCCAAGAAGGCCAAAGCTGGAAAACGCTTGGCATTACAGGAACGGAAACGTTCGATATCTCCGGACTTTCCAACGATGTTCAGCCTGGTCAGACGGTAACCGTTAAGGCTACTCGCGAAGACGGCTCGACCTTCGAATTCCTGGCTATCGTTCGTCTGGATTCCCTCGTTGACGTAGACTACTACCGCAACGGCGGCATCCTGCAAACGGTGCTTCGTCAAATGATCGCCAACATGCAATAATAACGGCAGATAGCGGCTCCATCAAGCCGCTATCCCCGCTATACAAAAACTCCGTTCTATCGCTTTAAGCGACGGAACGGAGTTTTTTTGGTAGAACATGGCCATGTAGTGGAGAACTTGGCATTATCGGGTCATCGTCCCCATTCGCTTCGCCGCTTCCATCATGACTGGCGAATAGTCGCGCATTGTAGCAAGCTTCAGCCGGCTGGCGGGCCCGGATACGGACAAGGCAGCCACCATCGCTCCCGACCGATCGAAGATTGGCGAGGACAGCGCTGCTGCTCCCTCCTCCCGCTCCTCGAAGCTGGTCGCATACCCTTGAGCCAGAACCTCCTGAAGCTGCTGCTTATATTGCCCGATATCAATGGAGGAAGGCCATGCCGGGTCCTGCAGAATGCTCTCTTGTGTCGCAGGATCGGAGTAAGCAATAAGCACCTTGCTGGACGCACCGGCGTACAGCGGCAATCTGACGCCCACAGGAGCGACCCTCCGGACAGCCTGATTGCTTTGAACGGCCTGCCGCCTGATCCGCTCCGTACCGTCCCTCACATAAATGCTGACCGTCTCGCCCAATTGATCGCGAAGTCTGACCATCTCGGGCAGCCAGATGGTAGCCAGATCGTCCGAGCGCGACAGGTTGGCGGACAGCTCCCACACCTTGAGGCCCAAGTGATAGCGATCCGTCTCCCGATCGCGCTCGATAAATCCCTTCTCCTCAAGCGTAGCGAGCATCCGATGCACCGTGCTCTTGTGAAGGCCTACATGCTCCGCAATTTCTGTCATCGCCCAGTCCGTCTTGGATGTAAAGCACAGCAATATATCAAGCGCACGGTCCACTGCCCGTACTGTAGATTTCCCCTCTTCCATCTCTCTGCACCTCCTCGGTTTTCTGATTGAGCTTCTTATTCATCTACTATGGATCTATACCTTAAAGATTCGAGTTTCACCGACTGAAACCCTCTTTCAAAATGACTGAAATTGATTCTCAATTAGTATACCTCATTCACCCGACAATCGTAAAGCATTCCACAACATTACAGATTGATTACAAGCCCCTAACAATCGCACGACACGAATTGACAGGCTGCTAGGACTTTACTACCATTAACAGTAGAAGTTACGATAACGCTTTCATCATAGATTCCGACAAAGGGGGATGCCAGGTATGGACACCACGATTACGACAACACGCCCTCTGGAGAGCTTCGCTCCCGCACTGCCCGCTCCCGTCATTCAGAGCGAGCCGGCCGCAGCCTTTCCACGAGCAAGGACCAGCGGAAGACGCAAGCATCTACTATTCGCCTCTATTGCCGCCCTGTTTGCGACTATCCTCATTGCCATAATCATCTTCCACGGTTATGTGGCCTGGATGCTCGCTTATCCTTATGTTGCACCGCTGACTTCCAATCCGCAAGCCGCGATCGGAACAGCTTATGAAGATGTTGTATTCCCGAGCCACAGCGGAGAGACGAGCGTTAGCGGCTGGTATGTTCCTGCCGCCTCGGATGGCGGGGATGGCGCTTCTTCCGCCCGGACAGTCGTATTCAGCCATGGCTACGGCGCCAATCGCGAGGAAGATTGGGTCCCGATGTACGATTTGACGAAGCTCCTGCACGATTTGAAATATAATGTGCTTCTTTTTGACTACGGCTATGCTTCCACGCAATACAAGGCTCCCGCTACCGGCGGGCGCGAGGAATCCCAGCAGCTGCTGGCTGCAGTCGAATATGCCAAGTCCCGCGGAGCCGAGGACATTGTCGTATGGGGCTTCTCCATGGGCGCCGGAACGGCGCTGCAGACCGCCCTGCTGACAGATGAGATCGATGCGATGATTCTCGACAGTCTCTTTATTCCCAGCTCAGAAGCTTTGTTCGACAATCTTAATCAGTTCGTCCCGCTGCCGAGATTCCCTTCCCTTCCCTTGATTGAATCGATGATTCCGCTCTGGACGGGAAGCAGCTTTGGCTCGATCCCTGCGGAAGAAGTGATCGCTACACCTTACGATATGCCGATTTATATTATTCATGGGACAAAAGACGTCAAGGCCCCGTTCGACACAGCCGAAGCGATTGCCGCCAACCAGAGCAATGCCTTGTCTCGCTCCTGGATCGTCCAGGACGGTCAGCATGAGCTGCTGTTCCGCGCTCATCCTCGGGAATATGTACAGCGCACGGCGCTCTTCCTTAGCCAGGTGGACGGCCAGGTCCAAGCCAAGCGCGAAGGTTGATCGATACGGATAAAAACGAGCATGCCCTCCATCCCGCTGCTGGGATAGAGTGCATGCTCGTTTATTCGTTATCGCGAAATTGCCATTATTGCTTAAGCAGAGCCAGAAACTCGGAACGAAGCGCCGAGCTTGTGCGGAATTCACCGCGAACGGCAGATGTAACCGTCTTGCTGCCTGGCTTCTTGACGCCGCGTGCGCACATGCAGAGATGCTCGCCTTCCACAACGACCATGACGCCATTAGGTGCAAGCTCCTCATCCAAAATATCGGCGATCTGCGACGTAATGCGCTCCTGCACCTGCAGCTTGCGCGTAATGGCTTCTACTAGCCTTGCCAGCTTGCTTAGACCGGCAATCTTGCCGCTTGGCAAATAGCCGATATGGGCTTTCCCGAAGAAGGGAGCCATGTGATGCTCGCACTGGCTGTAATAGACAATATCCCGCACGATAACCAGCTCTTCATGCTGTTCGTCGAACGAAACGCCGAGCACCTCGCGAGGATCAACCTCATAACCTGCGAAGATCTCCTCGTACATGCGTGTGACCCGGGCAGGCGTCTCCAGCAAGCCCTCACGCTCTACATCTTCCCCGATCAGCTTGAGGATTTCTTTCACATGAAACTCGATTTGCTCCCGGTTGTCCGATACCTTCGAATTGACGTAATCTTTTCTTCCCGCCATTCGCCTTTCGCTCCTTCCGGTTCCTCGCAATACCTTATTATTTGCGAGGAAGCTTTTGGTTTTTCATCATATTTTGGGCGCGCGACATTTGTTGTTTGTTCAGATTATAGCCCATTTGCTTCGCCATGCGCTGAATCATCTCAGGATCATTCTGCATCTTCTCGAGCTGCTTCCGCAAGTAGAATACGCCCACAAAGAAGCCGCCTACAGCCCCGACGATCAGCGTTACGATAGGAATTACGATATTATACCATTCCATCTATGTCACCTAACCCTTTCAGTCATTGTCGATTAATCAACCTTTTGAACCTAACATCCCTGTATCATAGCATGTTCGTGCTTGTTCCGCAACGAATCGAACATGAGATTGTACAGAAAGAATCGAGCCATGCCCCAGACACGCAAATCAGGGTGAATGGCTCGATCAACGGTACGTTATTGCTGCTCCGAAGCCAGCATCGAAATGGCAGAAGCAATCGCGTCGCGTGCCTCGGCATCACTCTCTTCACGCATCGCCTCATGCAGCGCCTCGGCGGCCTCTTCCCCGCCGTTTCTGCCCAGCGACCATGCAGCCGTCCCGCGCAGCACAGGCCTCGGGTCATGCTTCAGCACGCCGATCAGATCGGGAACCGCCGACTTCTCCTTGAAGTTGCCGAGCGCGATGACCGCATTCCGCTGTATCGGCTTCTTCCCTCTCCAGGCTGAGGAGGTGAATCCGTACCTATCCTTGAACTCGCGATTGCCGATCGTCAGCATCGGAACCAATAACGGCTTTGCCAGCTCGTTATCGGGCTGCAGCTCAGGCTGATGCGTCCAGTTTTTGCCCCGGTTCTCGGGACATACAACCTGACAGGTGTCGCAGCCGTACAGCCGGTTGCCGATCTTGCGCATATATTCGTCAGACACCATGCCTTTGGTCTGAGTCAGGAAGGAAATACACTTCTGCGCATCCAGCTCCCCTGGACCTACCAGCGCCCCGGTTGGGCAGGCGTCGATACATTTGGTGCAAGTTCCGCAGCCCTCGGTTACAGGTGAATCGGGAGGCAGCGGCAAGTTCGTAATCATCTCGCCGAGATAAATCCAGGAACCAAATTCGGGTGATATGATCGCGCAATTTTTGGCGCTCCAGCCAAGCCCGGCCCGCTCCGCTACAGCACGGTCGGACAATGCGCCCGTGTCAACCATACTCTCCGCCCGGATCTCCGGCACACGATCCCTCAGCCATGCCTCAAGCCGCTCCAGCCGGTTGCGAAGCACTTTATGGTAATCCTCGCCCCATGCCGACCTCGCCATAATGCCTCTTCTCGCTCCCGGCTCGGACTTCGGCGGATCGGTCAGCTTCGAGGGGTAGGCGATGGCGATCGCAATCATGCTGGCCGGCTTGTCGAACAAGAGAGACGGATCTGTGCGCTTGTCCAGATCAGGCTCCTCGAAGCCCGACTCTCTCCCCAGCTCGCGGTGCCGGATGAGCCGCTCCTTCAGTGTGGTGAATACATCGGCAGAAGCTACGCCGATTGCATCGATACCGAGCTCCTTCGCCGCATCCTTCATCTCCTGCTTCAGCTTAATCCAGTTGTATTCCATGGCCTACAACCGCTTTATAGCTTCACGCGCGAGCTCATCGCACCGATTATTATATTCATTGTCGCTATGGCCTTTCACCTTTACATACTCCACCGTATGCAGCTTCATCAGCTCCCATAGCTGCTTCCACAGATCCTGGTTCTCCACGGGCTCCTTTTTGCTGTTCTTCCAGCCGTTGCGCAGCCAACCGTGAATCCAGCCCTTCTGGAAGCAATTCACGACGTAAGCGGAATCGCTGTATACATGCACACGGCAAGGCTCCTTGAGCAGCTTGAGTCCTTCAATAACCGCCTGAATCTCCATCCGGTTATTCGTCGTCGCCCTCTCTCCGCCCGATAGCTCTTTCTTGTGCGCGCCGTAGAACAGAATCGCTCCCCACCCGCCGGGACCGGGATTGCCCGAGCAAGCGCCGTCTGTATAGATCATCACTTCTTTCAATTTCCGCACCTCCTGCTACAGCGTCTTTATTTCTTTAATCGGCCATACGATAAAATCGGCCCTGCCTGTTATCCAGTCGCGCTGAACGGGACCGAAGCTTCGGCTGTCCAGGCTCGCCCGCTCATGCCGATTGTCTCCCATTACAAAATACAGCCCTTCCCCAATCACAACCGGTCCATAGCTTTCTCCCTCGATGATGGAATCGGTATAGCCCTCATCCACGAGCTCTCCGTTCCGGTACAACTGTCCGCCGGTAATCTCGATACGGTCACCCGGCATGCCTACGATCCGCTTCACGAGCAGGCGCTTCCCGTCTTCCGCTTCATAAGGGTCCTTCAGGACAACGACATCGCCGATATCGGGACTTCCGAACAAATAGACGAATTTGTTGACGTAGAGCCATTCCTTCTCCTGCAGCGTCGGTTCCATGGAATGCCCTTCGACCGTAGACAGATGGAAAACAAAGTAATGAAGGAACAGAACGATAGCGATCGCAGTAACAGCCATTTTCAACCAATCCAGCAGCATAGCCTTCGGACTCATTCTTTCACCTCTTCGCAGCTCGATAGCCACTGCTCGTAATAAGCGATAGCCGTCTTATCCGAAAATGGAGAAGAGCCGCGCTCTACACGGCCCAGCAATTCATTCATACCCTCCCGCACCTTTAAAAGAACGGACTTCGGATAATGATATTGCTGCTTGTGCTGCTCGAATTCGTCCTGATCGACAATATACCGATTCCCGTCAGCTGTCCGAATGACGTCCAGATCGTAATCGATATAGGTCAGGATGCCCCCTTGCAGATACGGCGGAGAAGCAATGTTGCAATAGTAGCGTACGCCTCCCGCCTCGAGGAGAGCAACGACATTAAACCATTGCCCCGGAATAAAAAAGGAGACCGCCGGCACTCGGCTTACCCATTGCTTGCCATCGGATTCCTGAATCGGCGTCTGCCGGTTAATGAGGACGATAACCGCTTCCTCTTGATGTTCCTGTATAAGCAAATGGCTTGGCACAATCCAGTTCTGCTGCCAAAGCCGGTGCATATGTCCGTCATGCTTGAAACTTTTTATAATGCAAGGTTCGAATATGTCCATACCTTTCGTGCTCCTCAAATTCCTTATAATTCGTGATCAAAAGTGGACTTTTTGAACAACCTCTTATAGTAATAAGAAAAGCATATCCGCAAGCCAATTGCAATGGCCTTACAGATATGCCCATGTCAAACACGAATGAATAACAATCTCTATCTAACCTGTTACGATACTAAGCTTTTGGAACGACCGGAAGAAATCCGAAGTCGCAAATCCCATGGATTCGTAGAGCGGCAGAACCGGTTCGTTATGCTCGTCCGCCGTAATCAGAATCTTGGATACATTGCGTTGCACAAAGCGCTGGCGCAAAGCCGTTACCAATCCTTTGCCTACGCCGCTGCGCTGATGCCCGGGCGATACCGCAATTCGGTAATAATAGCCTTTGTTGTTATCGATCGTGCCGATAATCATGCCGACGATTTCTGATTCTTTGACAGCGACAAGAACGAGATCGCTATCCCATGATAATTGACGAGCAAATGCTTCCATCGTTTGCTCATAACATTCCGTTGTCAGAACTTCTTCTAGCAGTTCCGTAAGCGGTTTGTAGTCGGACAACTGGAAGGAACGAACATTCATTCAATTAACACCTTCTACCATGTCATAGTCTCGTACCCGTATATAATACGACGAAATCATGCGTATTCCTTCTTTTTTATTTAAATTTCTTTAAAAAATTATAAAAATCGCCTGTTTTCTCATGAAAACGCTTAATAATAAGCGCTTACATGAATGGTTAGTCCTATTAATTCATAATATTTTATTCCATATCTAACTTTCCGTCGGTTAGACAATTCCATACATTCCTTCCTATTGGGTCTCAATCGTTCCAGATTCACGCTAGCTTGTTTCATCTTGCGCATAATTGTCCAAGGATTGGGAGACGCTACTTTGCGGGCTTCAACTGAGCCTGCACGACCCCTGCAACGGCTCAGCGACTTTTTCAACATAAATGTTGATTTATTCGCTCCGATAAGGGATAATGAAGTTGATCAACTACATATTCAGGAGGTTATAATCATGGCACATCAACTACCTGCTTTGCCTTATGCGCACAATGCGCTTGAGCCGCACATCGATGCGACTACTATGGAAATTCACCACGGACGTCACCACAACACGTACGTGACGAACCTGAACGCTGCTCTGGAATCCGCTCCTGAGCTGCAAAACAAATCGATCGAAGAGCTGATCGGCGATCTGGCTAGCGTGCCTGAATCCATCCGTACAGCTGTACGCAACAACGGCGGCGGCCATGCGAACCATAGCCTGTTCTGGGAAACAATCGGCCCTAACGCTGGCGGCGCTCCAACTGGCGCTCTGGCAGCGGCAATCGACAGCGAGCTGGGCGGCTTCGAAGCGTTCAAAGCTGACTTTGCAAAAGCGGCTACAACTCGTTTCGGCAGCGGCTGGGCATTCCTGGCTGTAGCGAACGGCAAGCTCAAAGTATACAGCCTGCCAAACCAAGACAGCCCGATCATGGAAGGCGAAACGCCAATCCTTGGCCTGGATGTATGGGAGCATGCTTACTACCTGAACTACCAAAACAAACGCCCTGACTACATTGCAGCTTTCTGGAACGTAGTGAACTGGGACGAAGTCGGCAAGCGTTACGAAGCTGCCGTTAAATAATAATCAAGCACTAGAGAAGCCTCCTGACCGTTTAAGCGGACAGGAGGCTTTTTTTATGCTGCGACAACATATTAGAAGTTCGCTTTCTCCGCGCGGAAGTGGCTGGGCGTACAATCGTAATGCTTGCGGAACACCTGCGTGAAGTGCCGCACATCAGGATAGCCCACTAGCTCCGCAATCCGGGTAATCGACAAATCAGGATCGGCCAGCAGCTCTTCAGCCCGCTCCATCCGCAGCTTCGTCACAAACTCCTTGTACCCGGTTCCTGTTTTTTGCTTGAACAGCTTGCTGAAGTATACTGGGTTCAAATACACAACCGAAGAGACAATCTCCAATGACAAGTTCTCTTGGAATTTGCTTTTCATATATTGAATAGCGATGTCGATCACATCGCTTTTGCCTGCTGAGGCATGATCTTCGCTGGCATCGGCTTCCGTATCCGTCGTATGGAGTTTGCGAATCTCTTCCGGTATGGCATAGAAATCGCTTAGCAGCTCGCTTATATAAAATTGATATGGGACTTGCAGACACCGATCCAATTGTTTGACCGCCTCTTGCTTGAATACTGCACTCTCTATCCCTTCCTGAAGGGTAAGCACCCCTACGAGGAAGTCGCCATCCAGATTGACGATAAAGCCTTTCCCATGTCGCTCAATCAGCTCGGTCATCACATTCTCTACGATGAAATTGCCCAGCGTAAGCTCCGGATCGCTGTCCAGCTTAATCGCCAGCAGATGAAAGCGCTCATGCTCTTCACGTATAGAGCGAAGGTCAAAGTTGCCGATATCCAATCCCTGTACCCATCTGCGGAATACTGCCTCGCGAAGATAGTTCAAATTCTGCTCCAGCAAGCCGCTTCCTGTCGGACGAGCCGTCTCCAGCCTCCACTCCTCCATTAGCGATGTAACCGATTGGACCACTTGATCCTTGCCAAACGGCTTCAAAATATAATCCTTCGCACCCAGGCGCAGCGCTTCCTGCGCGTAAGCGAATTCGGAATAGGCCGATACGACAATCCACTTGATTCCTTTATGCGTATGGCGCGCCTCTGCAAGCAGCTCCAGACCATTCATGCCTGGCATCATAATATCCAGGAAGACGACATGAATGCGCCCGCCATGAAGCAATGCGAGCGCATCATCCGCCGATGCAGCCGTGCTGACCGTTACGTCATCGAACACGCTGCTTATCGTTCGTTTCAATCCTTCCCGGATCGTCCTTTCATCGTCAACGATGAGTATGTGCATATCTCTCCCCCCTTGACGAACTTAAGTCCCGTTATGCTCTAGGCATGATGGAAGGCACCATAACGGTTACCGTTGTGCCCGTGTTCTCTTCGCTGTCGATACGAAGGCCGTATCCAGCGCCGTACTCCAGCACGAGCCTTCTATGCACGTTAAGGAATCCCGCACCGGAGCCCTGCGATTCGCCATAGATGGCAGGCTCGACCGTCAGACTCTGACGCTCTTCCTCCTTCAGTTGGCTCCACTCCAGCCGTTCCGCTCGTTTCAATGATAGCTGCAGCTCCTGCAGCTTCTTGGGAGGGATGCCGACGCCGTCATCGTGAATCTGGATGAATACCGTCTGGCCTTCTCCCTTTGCCGTAATGGTAATCGTCCCTTCGCCAGACTTGATCGACAGACCATGAATAACCGCGTTCTCGATCAGCGGCTGCAGCGTCATCTTGGGCAGCAAGGCATCCATCAATTCCTCGTCTACCTTATGCTCGATATGGATTCGTCCGTCGGAACGAGCCCCGATAATGGTCATATAATAGTGGATCTGATCCAGTTCTTCCTTCAGCATCGCCGTCGAGCTGCGCCAGTCGCTGCTGTAGCGGAACATGCGCGAAAGCGAATTAACCAGATTGGCCAGCTTCTCATTCTCCTGCTCGTCGAGCAGCCAATAGATCATCTCTAGCGTATTGTAGAGAAAATGCGGATTAACTTGCGATTGCAGCGCATGAATCTGGGCGTTCTTCTCACTCGCCGTCGCGATTTTGTTGCGTTCCACCAAACCGTTGATTTCGCTGACCATCCGGTTGAAATGTTCATTCATATAATTGATCTCATCATACGAAGCCCTAGTGTGCAGCTGTGGACTCAGGTCTCCCCGTTCTACCCTCCTCATCTCCTGCACGATCGACTTGATCGGCTTGGATACCGAGCGGGACAGCAAGAACGCAATGACAATAGCGGCAATGACAATCGCAACCGATACGATGACAAAATACCGGTTCGCAGCGGCCTGCTCCACTCTGGCTACCGGCTTCGGCGTAACCGACAGCAGCTTCCAGCCCAGCTTGGGGTCCATCGCCGTCACAATGAGATGGTCCTTATTGCTGGCATCGGCCGCATCTTCCATGAACGGATAGCGATCCAGCTCCATGAACTCTGGAGACGCCGGTTCATCCTTCGGATGAGAGGTGACAAGCAGAGAGCCCGACGACGAATAGACGTAGGACCGGCTCTCGGGCTTAATCATCAGGTTGTTCATGGAGGAGATAAAGGTCCGGGGGTCAGCCTCAATGACGAGAATGCCGAGCGGCCTCGTCGTATAGAGATTCGTCATCACCCGGCCAAAGGTGAAGACCGGCTCCTCCTGCTCCTCGCGGATTGTAAGCGAGTTCTCGCCCAGCATGCCGCCCCATACGAGCGAGCCGTCCGATTCACGCAGCTCTCTCATCCAATCGCTCTTCATAAAACCGTGATTTATCTTATGCGTAGTCGACTCGTAGCTGTATACGTTGCCGACCGGGGATATAATATGAATGCTCTTCACATCGTTGTAGCTGTAGTAGATCGTGCCAAGCGCACCCATCATAAGCAGCTGCTTGTTGAACTCATCCATAACGGTCGGTTCTTCGCGGGACAGCAGACGCTGAATCTCCGCGTTGCTCATAATCGATTTGGTCAAACTGTCATATCCTCTGGCAAGCAACGAGAAATTATCCATCGCCTGCGACACGTTGCGCTGCGCGGCTTCCCCGACTCGCATGTCGATCTGTTGTGCTGTGTACTGATAGAAGATGCCGGTCAGAACAATCAGCAAAGCGAGCGTGGATAATAATATCCACAACAAAAGCCGCGCGCGAAACGTATTCAGCCGAATGCCAAACAAAGCGTTGCCTCCTTACATGCAAGCCGCTTATCCTTTGACGGCCCCTGCCACCATGCCTTTCGTAATTTTGTCCGAAAGGATGAAGTAGAACGTGATGACAGGCAGCGCTCCAAGCACCAGGTATGCCCCAATGGAGCCATAATTCGCTGTGTACTGCCCGACAAAGCTGTTCACGCCGAACGGCAATGTCTTGAGCGAATCCGCCGACAGGAAGGTAGCAGCGATAATGTATTCATTCCAGATCGAGATAAAGGTCAATATAGTAACGGTCATGATTGGCGGCACTGTAATCGGAAGCACGATGCTGAAAAAGATCCGATAGATGGAAGCACCGTCAATCATGGCGGATTCTTCGATTTCATGCGGAATTCCTCTCAGGAAGCCCGACAGGATAAAGACCGCGAGCGGTATAGAAAAGGCTACATACGGAATGATGATGGATGCATGCGTATTGAGAATGTTCATGTTTTTGAAAATAACCATCAAAGGCAGCAAAGTCGATTGGATCGGAATCATGATACCGACCATGAACACCAGCATCACGATGTTGCCGTAACGCCATTTGAACCTGGTGATAGCATAAGATACCATCCCGCTAAGCACAATAGTAAGTATGAGCGTAATGCCTGTCACCCATATACTATTGCCAATATACTTCAAATAATTGCCCGAAGTAAATGCATCTACATAGTTCTCCCACATAAACCTCTTTGGCAGGGCAAAAAACTGCCCCGATACAATCTCACTGCTCGTCTTGAATGAATACAATAGCAGCCATACCAGCGGATATAGTTGGGTGACGACCAATATGCTCATAAAAATCCATGCGCCCGCGCGCCGTGCAATCCGGAAATCCATCTTCGTCATTCTCCTTTCTCTAAGAGGCGGCTTCTTCCGCGCGCTTGAACGCCAGATTCAACAATACCGTCATCACGAGACAGAAGACGACCAGGAATGTGGAAATTGCGCTTCCGTATCCGTATTTGAAGGAATTGAACGTCATGTAGTACATATGCGTCGAGATTACCTCTGTCGTATTAGCCGGTCCCCCGCCCGTCATAACGACGATCAGGTCAAAGGCTTTCAGCGAGCCGATGACGGCGAGTACAACCGAGATCTTGATAACTGGCGACAACAGCGGGAGCGTAATGTACCGGTCGGCCTTGAAGCCTTCCGCCCCATCGATGCTGGCAGCCTCATAGATGTCGCTCGAAATATTTTGCACGCCGGTAAACTGGATCAATACATGATACCCGATATATTGCCAGAAGATAACGAAACAAAGCGCGAAGATTGCCCAATCGGTATCCGCAAGCCATGTTTTGGTCCACGACTCCAGTCCGAACTTAGCGAGCATCTGATTCAGCATGCCCCCGAGCGATGCAGGGTTATAGATCGACTTCCACAGTTGGCCGATGACGACAACGGACAGTATGACCGGAAGAAAATAGCTGGAAATCAGGAAGTTCGGACGTCTGACATAACGGCTGACCAGAATGGCGACGACGATTGCAATCGGCACCTGCAGCAAGGAAGCGACCGAAATGTACAGGGTCCGCAAGACGGAAGGCCAGAAGATGGGGTCCTGTGTAAACAACACTTTGTAGTTGTTCAGACCGACGAATACCTGATCGCCCATTCCTGCCCATTCCACTAATGAATAGTAAACCGATACTAGAATCGGCGCGAACACGAACGCCAGATAAAACAACAGACAGGGAAGGACGAACACCGCTAAAGTCCATTTGCCTACTCTCAATACTCCGTTCACTAGCTTACCCTCCCATACGCTTGGAGCCACAAAGGGAACCTCACGGCTCCCTTTGCGTCACGCCTCTTTATTTTTTGTTCAGTTCCCATGTTTTTTGATGCTCGGCTGCCAATTCCTCAACGTTCACATCTTTGATCAGCAAGCTTTGCAGACCTGTCAGGTGAGTTTGCGTTGTAGCCGGCTCGATCACGTTATCAAAGTTCATGTCGCCGCCTTGAACTTCATTGAAACGTTGCATAGCTTCAACGGCAAGATCAGAGTAGCCAGCGGCTTTGAAGTCGCCCTCAACCTTTTGAGCCAAGCCTACAGCAGCTTTTTTATCAAATGCCACTTTCGGGTAGTTCACCAGCAGGTATTTCAGGAATTTCTTGCTCTCATCCAGATGATCGCTGTTCGCGCCCAGCGCGTAAGCCGTACCCGGAGCGATAACGTAGTCTTTCGGATCGCCTTTGCCGCCTACAGCCGGGAATGGCAGGAAGCCTACTTTGCCGCTTACTGTCTCGGATGCGTCGATAGCGGAAATCTCCCATGTACCCATGAAGTACATCGCTGCCTTACCGTCGCGGAACTGCTGGGAAGCCGTATTATTGTCGTACGTAGCTGCGCCTTCTTGGTATGCGCCTGCGTCGATCAGCTCTTTTGTTTTTTGCAAAGCTTCTACGAATACCGGATCTGTGAATTGCTTGTTGCCTGCAACAACTTCATCCAGGAATTTCGGTCCGCCGTTCACACGCTGCAATACGTTCGTGAACATGAAGGACAACGGCCATTTGTCTTTGCCGCCCAGCATCATGGCTGGAATGCCTGCTTCTTTGAACTTCGGAATCGAAGCGATGATGTCCTCGAATGTGGTTGGCGCTTCTACGCCAGCCTTCTCGAACAACTCTTTATTATAGAAAATGCCTGCAAGGTTCATGTTGTAAGGAAGCGCGTATACATTGTCGTCGAAGGAGTAGTATTCCAGTACGCCTTCCAGGAATGTGCCCTTCAGCTCGTCGTCGAGCATATCGTTCAGCGGAGCAAGCACCTTGCCGTTCGCGAACGGCTGCAGCTGAGCGCCAGGGTTAACCATTGTAATGTCGGCTACTTCGCCGGATGCCGCTTGTGTTTTCAGCTTAACCTTCTGCTGCTCGGTGTCCAGGCGGTCCCATTCGATTTTGACGTTCGGGTTTTCTTTCATGTAGTTATTGACGATTTCTTCTTCCACTTGATATTGAGGAGTCGACTTGTCTGTTTGCAAGGTTTGGAGAGTCAGCGTTATTTTTTTGCCTTCCGGCTTTCCGTCAGCCGGTTTATTAGTGGAGCCTGGTTCACTGTCGCTACCACATGCGGCAAGCGTCAAGGTTAGTGCCGCTGCGAGCACCAAGCTAATCGCGCGTCTTTTTTTCATTTTTAAAATCCCCCTCGAGTTGATATCGCTTACAACTATTACTCTACCCTTTTAGACCCGCTCTTCGAAATACAAAAAATCAACTTCTTGTGTTGAATTTTTCTACATTATTGGCTTTTGGCGAAAGGTGAAGCACACCGGATAGGCAGATGCCGCATAAGATGCAGGAAGAAAATCGCCTAATGATTGATGAAGGAGATGGAAGGATCGCATGACGAATACTTATGACGCTGCGCCGCAACAAGTAAGGCCTTACACCGTGAAGAACAGCTGCGGCTGCGGCGGGGAACGCGCGCTTCTCCCTATCCCCGGCATTCTGCCGGGACCATACTTCCCCGGACCTGTCGGCCCGGGACCCTGGGGACCCGGGCCTTGGGGGCCTGGGCCTGGACCTTGGGGACACGGACCTTGGGGGCCTGGACCGGGGCCTTGGGGACACGGACCTTGGGGGCCCGGTCCGGGGCCCTGGGGACCTGGACCGGGCGGACATCACGGCCATGGACCTTGGGGACACGGGGGACCGGGCGGACCTCACGGCCATGGGCCTTGGGGACACGGGGGACCGGGCGGACACCACGGTCCTGGTTCTGGCGGACATCATGGACACGGGCCTCACGGACCCGGATCGGGCGGTCACCACAGCCACGGTCCCAGGCCGCTAGAGCAGCCTGACACCCGGCCGCCTGCGCATCCTCCCGGACAGCATGGTTCTGGACAGCATGGCACAGGCCATCATCCGCACCATCACGGGCCTTGGCCGGGTCCGGGACCATGGAGAGCACCGTTCGCGCTGCCGCTGCCTATTCCAGTCCCCGCTCCTGTTCCCGGTTCGCCTGGCCCCGTACAACAGGGCTTCATATCGGTTGTCGTGAACGGTGGGAATATTTATCCCGCCATCTCAGGCAGCTATACCATTGTCTTCCGCCCAGGCCTTACAATTGGCGGCGCTTTGGCTGAATCGGGCGTGCTTACATTTGCTGCCGACGGCACCATCACCACGATAAGCGGATACCCGATTTCTGGCAATATCGGTTATCAGCTGCGACTGAATGGACGCGTCATTCCGTCTACCACGCTTCATCTTCCAGTCCAGCCTTCCGATACGATTACGGTAGATATTGTATACAGATAAACGTAATCCATGAAAAAACGCCGAGAGCCTCTAGCGCTCTCGGCGTTCTTTTATTTGCGAATCGCTTTTCCTTTGCCGGTCAGCAGCTTCAGTTGATCATTCTCGTATCCGACCTTATACGTAACCTGATATTTGCTAAGCACGTTTTCGCTATTTTTGCGCTCATCGACAGACAGCACCGCTGTAACCGTCGCCTCTTCTCCGCTGCTCGATACATGCAGATTATCGATAACGACGTTGCGCGTCGTCAGGTAGCCCTCTCGGAACTTGATATAGCTTGTGCCTTCCTTCCAATTGCCGCCCAGCAAGGAATAGGCGTACACATAATCCCGGCTGTTCAAGCTGTCGTAGAAATGCCGGACCAAATAATCCGCAAGCTGCTCCAGCGTCGCCTCCTGCTGAGGATCCTCTCTCTCCTCCGCAAGCGACAGGTTTGGCAGCATCTCCATCGGCTCCCGCGACCAGCCTTCCGCTATCGCCAGCACACCCGAGATCGGTATACTGAAGCCGATCGTACCCTCCTCCAGTCCGGCCGAATTAATGCCAAGCACGGCGCCTGTCTTCATATCGACAAGCGGACCGCCGCTGTTGCCCGGCGCGATCGACGCGGAGATCTGATACAGATCATTGTACGTATAAGGCTCAATATGGAAGCTGCGGCCTACCCCGCTAATGATGCCGGTCGTCACCGTATTCTGGAAGCCAAGCGGACTGCCCACGGCCAGCACGTCATCGCCTACTTCTCCCCGCTCATACTTAACTAGCGAGAGCGGCTCCATGCCCGCCAGCTCCGGCACGCGCACGACGGCAATGTCCGTATCCGTGCTAATGCCGATTACCTCTCCCTCAAGCTCGCGCGCATCCGAGGTTTTCACCCTGACATGCCGCACGCCCGATACGACATGGGCATTCGTAAGCAGATCGCCTTCATGATTATAGAGAAACCCCGACCCTTGCGAACCGGTATCGGTCTCGATCATAACGACGAGCTTCTGCGTCTCGAAAATAACATCCTTCAACAGCTTCTTCACTTCGCCCACGGCGAGCAAGGGAGCGCCCTCCAGCTTCTTCGGCATCTCTGTCCGGACGGTGTATCCGGCGGCCGTGCCCGCGCCTATGACCAGGAGGGAGCCCAGAATGCCGATCCATATGCGTTTATTCATTCTGCTATCCCCCCTTAATCCAGGTACCACTCCGCTTTGTCCACCACAACGGTCGTCTCATCGGAATAGATCCCATAGACCGTCGTCGTGAACGTCATCTGTTCGCCTGCTTCGATATATTCCGGCGTTACCGTTGCTTTTCCCCGGCTCAGCACAGCTCCGTCCTTGGACTGGACGATAACCTCAACAACAACGGAATAGATCGCCCTTGTAGCTATGTTCTTAAGCGTTCCTTCAATCGTGAGATCGCCAAATTCATCCAACGTTTTCTCCACACTTACGACTTCGACTGCAGACGTGCGGTTGATCAGATCCTCTTCCGCTGCCCGCTGCATCGCTTGCTCGATCCGCTGCTGCTCCAGGCGCTCATATCTTGACTGCTCTTCCTTGATCTTGTTAAGCAGTGCAAGAAGCTCCTTGTCCTCTCTAGCCCATGCCAGAGAGCGATTCACGGCGGCTGTCGCCCCTGTGAAGTTTTTGCGGGCAAGCAGCTGATCCACCTCTCGAGCGGTAATATCTTGTATGGAGACAATAATCTGCTGACGAAGCTCGGCGGCTTCTTCCCCTATTAATCCATTCACGACGTTGAGCATCTCGCCCAGCTCTTTGACCGTCGTCAAAGCCTCATACTCCTTCGTAAGCTTCTGAAGCGTCAGCTTCATATTAAGCTCGTCCAGCTTCTCCCTGAGCTTGTCGTAGATCGGCTCCTTATGGCCGCCAAACTCGGTCTTCAACCGGTTCAGCCCCGACTCCGCTTCATCGATCATGCCGACGGATAGCCTCGTCTCGATCTGCTCCGTCATCCGCTCAAGCTCCAGCACATGCTGAATAATTTCCACATCAGCGGCAAGCGCCTTGAATGCAGGACGAGCCTCCAGGGCATCCTCCAGCTTCTCAAGCGCTACGATGTATTCGCCGCTCAGGGCTGCCGTCCTGGCTTCCGATTGAAGCCGAAGCACGGTCTCGTTCACGCCCTTTTCATATTGATAATATAGGATGACAGCCATAGTAACGACAAAGGCAAGCCCCGCAAGCGCAAGCGGAATCGGCCAGCCCAAGCCCCGCTTGCCCTGCACCGCATTCGGCATGGATCGTCCGGTGATGACCACTTCTCCCGCCAGCTCAAGCGACGCCGCTCCCTCGGAGAGCGCTTCTTCCCAGTTGGCTGTCTCTATTATTCTATGGGAATGCAGCCTTCTTCCGCATTGACTGCAATACCTGGCATCCTCCGCATAGCTTCTTACGCAATGATGGCAATACACCTGCGTTCAACTCCCAGCCCAATCTACTCTTCTCTCTATGAATCAGACTCTATTCTATAACAAATAGTAAATAATCTCCATTTTAAAATAGTGGAAGACAAAAATAAACGCCGCCCCCGATCAGGAGACCGAGGTCGACGCCCCTTTAGTCAGCCCTGGCCCATAAGGCCAAGACGCTCCAGCATATATTTTCGCACGTCCGCAGCCAGATCTTCCCGCTCCAGTGCGAAATCGATCGTCGCCTGCACGAATCCCAGCTTATCCCCTACGTCATGACGGCGCCCGCCGAATCGGAAGGCGTCGAGCCCGATTGTACGGTTCAGCTCCTGCAAGCTGTCAGTCAGCTGAATCTCCCCCGCCTTGCCCGGCTTCGCCTGCTCTAGCAGCCCGAAGATCGCGGGATGGAGCACATAACGGCCGACGACCGCATAATTGGAAGGAGCGAGGCCAGGCCCCGGCTTCTCTACAATATCCTTGACGGACGCTAAGGGACTGGTTCCCCGCTCAATATCGACGATGCCATATTTATGCGTCTGATCCCATGGCACTTCCATGACCGCTACGACCGAAGTCTGTGATTGCTCATACGCATCCATCATTTCTTGCAGACAAGGCTTCTGGGATGTCAGAATATCATCTCCCAGCAGCACGGCGAACGGCTCGTCTCCAATGAATCGCCTTGCGCACAACACGGCATGACCAAGGCCAAGCGGTTCTTTCTGCCGAACATAATAGATATCCGCTAATTGGGAGATGGCCCTTACAGCAGACAGCATCTCTTCGTTATGCCTTGCTTCAAGCTCCGCTTCCAGCTCCACCGACTTGTCAAAGTGATCTTCAATCGCCCGCTTATGTCTGCCGCTGATGATGACGATGCTTTCAATGCCGGACTCGACAGCTTCCTCTACAATATATTGAATGGCCGGCTTGTCGATGAGAGGCAGCATCTCCTTCGGCTGCGCCTTCGTCGCGGGAAGAAACCTTGTGCCGAGACCGCCTGCAGGAATGACCGCCTTTCTAATTTTGTTCGCCATTGCTACGAATGCCCCTCTCTCTTCGCTTAGGAGTTGCGTCTTTCAACTATCATATCATTTCCGGGGACCCGAGGCCATTGGAAGACGCCTATCTTGCAGTATGACCGCTTTCAATTTCCGCATTTCCCCAGCTTCCGCATGAAGGTTGGATGAACTGTATTGACATTCGTTACAGTTTATAATAGCTTTAAATTATACTATAAAGTTAAGGCTCATTATTTCATTCCTATTGGAGGATTATCCTATGCACAAAACAATCATAATCGGTACCGGCCCTGCCGGATTGACAGCCGCGATCTACCTGGCCCGCGCGAATATGGAGCCGCTTGTTATCGAAGGCTGGCAGCCTGGCGGACAACTGACTACCACTACCGAAGTCGAGAACTTCCCCGGCTTCCCGGACGGCATTCTTGGCAGCGAGCTAATGTCCAATATGCGTAAGCAAGCGCAGCGCTTCGGCGCATCGTTCAAGACGGGCTCTGTGAAAAGCGTTGATTTCAGCAAGCGCCCTTATACGATAGAGGTGGAAGGGCTTGGCCAGCTGCAAGCCGACTCCATTATTATATCCACTGGCGCTTCGGCCAAATATTTGGGCATCCCGGGTGAACAAGACAATTTGGGACGCGGCGTCAGCACTTGCGCGACCTGCGACGGCTTTTTCTTCCGTGGTAAGAAGCTGATTGTCATCGGCGGCGGCGACTCCGCAATGGAGGAAGCAAGCTTCTTGACCCGCTTCGCAACGGATGTGCGTCTCGTCCATCGCCGCGAGGAGCTGCGCGCCTCCAAGATTATGCAGGACCGTGCACGCGACAACGACAAAATATCATGGAGCCTGAACAATACTCCGCTAGAAGTGGTCGGCGGCGAAAATGGCCTGCAAGGACTGCGCGTCCTGAGCAACGAGACTGGAAAAGAGGAGCTGCTGGAGGCGGACGGCGTGTTCGTTGCGATCGGACATACGCCGAATACCGGATTCCTCGGCGGACAGATCGCGACGGACGAACAAGGCTATATTATCGTAAAGCCTGGCACGACGGAGACGAACATTCCTGGCGTATTCGCTTGCGGCGATGTACAAGACAAGATTTACCGTCAAGCTATTACGGCAGCCGGCAGCGGCTGCATGGCAGCTCTTGACTGTGAGCGATATCTGGAAGCGCTGGTGCATGAAACGATAAATTCCTAACTTTTTTCGCACAAGCTACTGGCGTAAAATGTACAATTAATGTATAATTATACCCGTTGAGAGTTAAAAATATAAAGGCACTGCTACCGCATACCTATTGTTCGATATACGCTTCGCGAGAGCGGCGCTGAACACTTTTAGGAAAAGGTACAACCTCGGCTGAGCAAGCAGAGGTTGTGCCTTTTTTCGTTTTTTCATCATACTTTTGGAAGGGGAAATCACCATGTTATTAGAAGCCTTGTATCATCGTCCCAAGCAAAACTGGGCATACGCCTACGACGGACAAACCATCCACCTTCGCGTTCGTTCCAAACGCAATGATGTCACGCGCGTCGAAGCGATCGTCGGCGATAAGTACGCCTGGAATCAAACGGTCATCTCCGTCGAAATGCGTCTGCTCAGCTCCGACGAGCGATTCGATTATTGGGAGACATCCGTTAAGCCGCCATTCCGCCGTCTGCGTTACGCCTTCCGCTTCCACAGCAGCGAAGATACGATCATCATGACGGAAAAAGAATTCGTAAGCGAGCTTCCGGACAATCCGAACACGTTTTTCGACTTTCCGTTCATCAATCCGGTCGATGTCTTCGAGCCGCCGGCTTGGGTGAAGGATGCGGTCTTCTATCAAATCTTTCCGGAGCGCTTTGCGAACGGCGATCCATCGCTTGACCCGGACACCGTCGAGCCGTGGGGCGGCAAGCCGACTCCTAGCAACTTCTTCGGCGGTGATCTGCAAGGGGTTATCGATCATTTGGACCATTTGGGCGGCCTTGGCATCAATGCAATCTACTTTACGCCGCTGTTCGAAGCGACAACTAACCATAAATACGATACACAAGACTATTTAAAGGTAGATCCGCAATTCGGAAGCAATGAGAAATTGAAAGAACTGGTGCACGCCTGCCACAAGCGCGGCATTCGCGTGCTCCTTGATGCGGTCTTCAATCATTCCGGCCGGACGTTCGCTCCGTTCGTAGACGCGCAGAAGAACGGCCAAGAGTCCAAGTACGCAGACTGGTTCCACGTCAGAGAGTGGCCGCTGCAAGTCGTGGACGGCGTGCCAAGCTACGATACGTTCGCATTCGAGCCGCTTATGCCGAAGCTCAACACAGAGAATCCGGAAGTGAAAGCTTACCTCTTCGAGGTAGCCCGTTACTGGATCGAAGAGATCGGCATCGATGGCTGGCGCCTGGACGTTGCCAATGAAGTCGACCACCAGTTCTGGCGCGAGTTCCGCCAGGTCGTCAAGTCGGTTAATCCGGAAGCCTACATTCTCGGCGAGATCTGGCATGACTCCATGGCGTGGCTGCAAGGCGACCAGTTCGATGCTGTCATGAATTATCCGTTCACGAATGCGGTTCTGGACTTCTTCGCTTACGGCACAATTGACGCCTCGACCTTCGCACATGCGATCGGCACACAGCTTGCCGCTTACCCGCAGCAAGTGACGGAAGCGGCGTTCAACCTGCTGGACAGCCACGATACGCCGAGATTGCTAACAATCTGCGAGGACAATGTCGACAAGCTGAAGCTGGCCGCCCTGTTCCAATTCACGTACCCTGGCACGCCTTGCGTCTATTACGGGGACGAAGTCGGCATGAACGGCGGAGGCGACCCGGACTGCCGCAAGTGCATGGTATGGGAAGAAGAAGATCAGGACCGGGAGCTGCTTCGCTTCTATCAGGATACGATCAGCTTGCGCCACAATCACGAGGCGCTTCGCTCGACCGATCTGGCTTTCGCTTATGCGGGACAAGAAGACGGGCTGCTCGCTTATGAGCGCCGCTCGGACGGCGAGCGTATCCTTGTTGCGCTTAATGCGCGCGAAGAAGCAGCGACACTGGCTCTCCCAATACCGACATCCGTGCAGTCTGACGCTCAGCCTCATGCCATTCCGTTCCGGGGCTTTGCCTCTGCTGCTGAAGCAGCCGCAGATATGGCTTCCGCTGATGCGATCAGCACTGTTGAAGATACGGCGGTCCCAGCTGCAACGGCAGTTGGCAGAACCTCTGCAACAGCGTCGAGCTTGCCTGCCAGCTTGGGTTCCTCCAAGTGGACCGTGCTTCACTCCAATGTGGCAGCATTCGCAAAAGGCTCCGAGCTTCTGACGGATAAGGATGGACAGCTTCAATTGCCGCTCGAAGGCTATGGTTTTGTTGTATTGAAGCAACAATAAGCAGTGTCATGAAAGCCGTCTTGTCGTAGACAGACAAGACGGCTTTATGTCATAATCAACTTAAACGATTAAGTTAATGATTGGAGCTATCGTTATGAACAAAGCCGGCGGCAAAAAAGCAACGATGAAAGATATCGCCAAGGCGGCGCAGGTATCAGTCGCTACGGTCAGCTACGTGTTAAACAACGTATCAGGGCAAACGATTCCCGATGAGACCAGGCGGCGCGTGCTGGATGCTGCCAGCGAGCTGAATTATGTGCCGAATCTGGCTGCGCGTTCACTCATCAAGCGGCAATCCGGTCTCGCGGGCATTCTCGTCAACCGCCGTCATGACGAGCAATGGTGGGAGCGCGCCGCCTTTGCTTCGTTCATTGATGCGATGGAACGGGAGTTGACTTCACTTGGCTACCATGTCATCTTATCCAGTCTCGACGCCAATAAGCCGAATATGGACATTATCGCAGAACGTAAGCTGGATGCCGTCTTTGTGCTTGGAGCGCTGCAAAATACCTTTCATCAAATCACCCGGCACTTTCCTACCGGAGTACCGCTCGTCGCCATTGACAGTCAAATCGAAGATCCGCTGTTCTATCGCATTCAATTTGATTATGAACGAGCAGCACTAGCCGCGACCGAACAGAACAGCAAGCCTTGCAGCTTCCTTGTCGCTGACCGCGGTTCCATGGATGCAGCCGCTCAGTTAGAGAAACTGTTCACCTTGCCTCCATCCCAAGTGCTAGTGTTGGAGACGGAGGATCAGTTGCAGCCCTTTCTCGCCGGGCAGACAGGAGTTGGACTCATCCTGAATGAATATGTTGGTCTGCTCGCCTCCCGTTGGATGGCCCCTTCCCGCTATACCGTTCTTTGTACGGCAGGAATGCCGGAACTGCTCCACTCGCTTTCCCATACTTCTACTATATTGTTCGAGAATCGGAAGCATCTCGCAGCGTTAGAGCTTATGCAGTCCCTTCGGGATGACAGCTATTCCGGCCCGACGGACAAATGCGTCCTGATACAGCCGCTTACCTGACGGGCCCCATGCTTACACTCTTCCTACTAAATATCCTTTATTCGCTTCACGTTTTACCTTCAAACTCATGCAGAGCAGCACCCGCTCTGCATATTTCTCTAACAACTTAAACGATTAAGTTGCGCTTGGATAATCATTTCTCTTATCAGAATGTACCATTAGGAGGAACTCTCATGACCGAATTAGCAAGAAGCGTGCCAGACCATCAGCCCGTTCAACCTGCGCCTGTGGAAGCGAGCATATGGCGCAACCGGACATTCCGAACGGTCTTCGCCAGCTATAGCCTGTCACTGCTAGGCAATACCTTTCATAGCATTGCGCTGAATCTATGGGTGCTCCAAACAACCGGAAGCGCCAAGCTCATGTCGCTCGTGCTCATTACCCATCTGGTCATTAGCATGCTCTTCGGCTCCATCGCGGGCACGGTGGCCGACCGCGTCAATCGCCGCCGGCTGATGGTTGCTGCTGACTTCTTCCGCTTCATCATCGTCGCAGGGATCGCGCTGTGTATGGCGCTTCCAGAGATCCCGTTTTTTTTTATCCTGCTCCTGACCGCTATTGTTGCCTTAGCCGGGGCGTTCCGCGGCCCGGCCTTCCAAGCCTCGCTGATCGAGATTGTCGGAAAATCCGGTGTATCCGGGGCGGTAGCCGCTATTAGTGTCTCCGACAACCTGATTCGTATTGCCGGGTTCGCGGCGGGCGGCACAGCCGTCGCTATGTTCGGAGGTGTCTTTGCCGTGGCCATCGACGCCTCCACCTTCCTCTTGTCCGGTATGCTGCTCTTGCTCGCGGGCCGTTTTCCTTATGCAGCTCCGAAGCGGCAGCAGAAGGAGAAAACTTCGTTCCGCACTGACTTTATCGAAGGCTTTCACGTCGTGTGGAACAATCGTTTTGTCCGTGGGGCTGTACTGCTGCTGCCGCTGGTCATGTTTTTCTTTCTGTCAACGTTTATGCTGATTCAAGTGATGGCCGTGCAAGTATGGCAAGCATCGCCGTTGATATTCGGGCTGCTTGAAGCCTGCATCCCTCTTGGTTATGTGATCGGCTCTCTCATCATCATGAAATTCGACAAGCGTCTGCGCCATCGCGGCAAGCTCGCTCTAATCAGCATTGTACTTATGGGGCCGCTCTTTGTAGCCATATCGCTCAGCGGCTCCGCGGTCCCGGCGCTGCCCTTGATCGGCTTGGTCGGCGTGTTGTTCTCGTTCAGCACGACGATTCTGTTCATTTTGATCAGAGTCGCCATTGACTCATCCCTGCAAGGCCGCGTGTTCGGCCTGCTCGGCACACTGACGAGCATCGCTCCGCCTGTCGGGCTTGCCGTATTCTCCGCGTTGTCCGATCAATTCGGACCGGCTGTTATTATGACGTACAGTGGCATAGCCATGCTGATTGCAGGGGCTGCGGCCTTCATTGGTCTGCGCTCCATGCGGGAATACAGCTAGCTTCGGATAAACTCCTCCCTCCTTCCTATTTCAAAATCTCAAAAAATTTACTAGGGTTTTTTAAATGGGTACAGAGGGAGTCAATCCAATGCGTATGAAGGGGTGTATCGTTACCATGCTTATCGCAAGTTGTATCGCGGCAGGCGGCTGCGGAACAAATCTATTATGTGCCGCACGGCTCCTGGTTCACCAATAACGAGAACTGGCCTTCCAGCCAGTTGACGGTGATCGAGCATACCAATGAATATGCCATGCTGAGCTCGTCGGCGTCGACGATTACGGCGGTCACTTGAACACCATTCTTATCTCGCACCGACTCCATAATAAGAACCGATTCAGGATCACCGGCCGAAGCTATCTATATGCTGCTATAACAAAAGAGCATTCCCGATTAAACAGGAATGCCCTTCTTCATCCTTATTTCAATACGGCCGTGCTGTAAGGTGGAAGCGTCAGTGTCGTGCCATCAAGCTTGGCATCGGCTTCCGTACTGCGGGCAAGCTGCGTAAACTCGCCGTACCTATCGGAAGCAGCCAGCTCTGCCGTCTGCGCTTCGCCCGAGAGATTGTGAATGACAAGCACACGTTCCGTCTTCGTGACACGCACGAACACACTCAGCTCGCCGCCCGCCGTCTCCAGCTTATACTCCCCAATCGTGCCGTCGCGAAGAGCCGCCTCTTCGTTACGCCAGCCGATCAGCGTCCGGTAATGCTCCAGAAGCGAGCCATCCTGCCCAAGCTGCGCTTCAACTGAAACCTCTCCCGCTTCCTTATTATGCTTCGAGGCGATCCAGGATGTCTGTCCTTCTCCGCCTGCGGGATCGCGATGCCACAGCATCGGCTCGCGGATATATTCATCGGGCTTCATGCCTTGCATGCCGATCTCTTCTCCGTAGTAGAGGTATGGCGTGCCCGGCAGCGTGAGCAGCAGAGCTGCCGCCATCTTCACATGGTCTACATTGCCGCGCAGCTCGCTCATGACGCGATTCTGGTCATGATTGCTCAGGAACGGCGCATCGACGAATGTGCCGCCCGAAGACTTCTCATAGACTTTGTATGCGCGCTCCAGCGAAAAGGCAAGATCAGGGTCTCTTTCGTTCCTCGCCGCCCCGATCAGCTTGTCGGCCAGCTCGAAGTGGAATGCGGAATCCAGCGCCTGATCGAAGTATGGCGCAATAATCGCAAGCGAATCCCATACTTCTCCGATCAAGTAAGTATCCGGATTGACTTCATTCATGCCTGACCGGAACTCCTGCCACCACTTCTTGTTGGCATCCTGCACTTCTGGCGAGCTGACTGTCGACTTAAAGTCGCCGTAGATATGTTTGGCCGCATCCAGCCGGAAGCCGTCAAGCCCTTGCTCCAGCCAATACTGTCCGATCTTGATCATTTCTTCGCGCACCTTCGGCTCGTCGAAGTTCAGATCCGGCATGCCGCCCCAGAAGATGCCGAGATAGCGCAAGCTGCCGTAGCTGTGCCAAGGGTTGCCGTCTACCGCTCCGTCCATCTGCAGCTTGTCGCCCGCCTCGGCGAACGAATACCAGCTGCGATACGGGCTGCTTGCATCCGCAACCGCGTCCTTAAACCACGGATGCTCGCTGCTCGTATGGTTGACGACAAGGTCCATAATGACCTTTATATCCCGTTTATGCGCCTCGTCCAGCAATCGCTTCAGATCGTCGAGCGTGCCATATTCCGGATTGATCGCATAATAATCGGTTACGTCATAGCCATGATAGCTTGGCGACGCGTTGATCGGCATGAGCCAGATGCCCCCGATGCCAAGTTCCTGCAAATAATCAAGCTTTGCCGTTACGCCGTTCAAATCTCCAATTCCGTCCCCGTCCGTGTCGTAGAACGACCGGACAAATATTTCGTAATAGACCGTGCCCAGCTGCTCGTCGGCATCGTAGGAAGCCGGCGCCGCCACATATCCGCCCGCGCCGCCGTCACCCGGCGAAGAATCGCTGCCGCTCGAATCGGCTGTACAAGCTCCAAGCGTCAGCAGCATAAGCAGTGCCGTCGCCAGCAAAGCCGCAACCGCACTGCTTCTGTTCACGACGGTCATCCTTTCATCGCTCCGGCCGTCAGACCTTGCACGAGGAAGCGCTGCAGAATGAGAAACAGAATCGTAATCGGAATGGCGATAATGACGCTGCCAGCAGCAAACAGCGTAAAGTAGCTGTTCGTCTGCGAGGCGATCAATTCATACATGCCGACGGCCACCGTATAGTTGTCCTTTGATCGAAGCACGAGACGGGCGAAAATAAAGTCACCCCATACGCCCGTAAAGGACGTCAGCGCCACGAACGTCAAAATCGGCTTCGACAGAGGCATCATAATTTTCAGAAACACCTGCAGATGGCTGGCCCCGTCGATACGCGCAGCTTCGTCCAGGCTGCGGGGAATCGTATCAAAGTATCCTTTGACGATAAAACCTCCGAGTGCAGCCCCCGCCGAATAAACAAGAATCATCGCGATATGCGTATCCAATAAATTAAGCTGCAGCAAAATGATGTATACCGCGATCATGCTCATAAAGCTCGGGAACATGCCAAGAATGAGCATAACGCTGAGCATCGTCTTGCGTCCGCGGAACCGGAATCGGGACAACGCGTACATACTGAGCGTCATTAGAAATACGGAGCAAATCATCGTAAAAAAGGCGATTTTCAGCGTATTCAAATACCAGATGTCGAACGTGTACTGTGTACCGGTGAACAGCGTTACGTAATGATCAAGTGTCCATTTTTCCGGGAAAAAGTTTTTGCTGTACAAAGACCCTCCTGGACGGAAAGAGGAGACCACAACCCATATCGCCGGATAAAGGGCGCACACCGACAAGATGATCAAAATCAAATAGCTGAGCGACAGCCGCACGAAGCTGTTTTTTTGACTCATGACAGCATATCCTCCTCTTTGAATGATTTGGTCCGGCGATAGCTCCAGATCGAGATCGTCGCGATCATAATGAAGATCAGAATGCCGATAGCTGCGGACATGTTGTATTTGTTATTGACGAGCGTCAGATTGAACAGCCAGGTAACAAGCAAATCGGTCGAACCCGCAAATTGATAATCCCCTTTGGCGGGACCGCCTCCAGTCATCAGATAGATGACGTTAAAGTTGTTGATATTGCCTGCGAATTGCGTAATAAGAATTGGAGCCGTCGCAAACAGCAAATACGGCATCGTAATAATTTTGAACTTCTGAAAGTTTGACGCTCCGTCCACTTCGGCGGCTTCGTACAGATCGCGCGGTATGGCCGTCAGGACGCCGAGCGCCAGCAGCATGCTGACCGGAATGCCGATCCACATGTTGACGAGTATCAAGGTAACTTTGGCCCAAAACGGATCCGTCAGCCACGGCAGCCCTTCAAGACCGAAATAGGCAAAATATTGGTTAATGGGACCGAATTTGGCGTTAAACAGATTGCGCATGACGAGCAGCGATATGAGCTGCGGGATCGCATACGGAATGATGAAAATGGTCTGCCACATTTTTTTGAATCGGATGCCCCTCGATTGAATGAGCAGCGCGACAAAAATGCCGCCAAAATAACATGTGACGGTGGCAAGCACCGCCCAAATGATTGTCCAGACGAGCAGGCCGTAAAACGTCTTGCTCCACGATTTCATTTGCAGCAAATCAATAAACGATTGGAAACCGACCCAGTCGACGAGCTTGGCCGGCGGTATATGGTTAGGCGCCGAGTAATTCGTAAACGCCAGCATAATCGAGAATAAGATCGGCATGATCGTAAAAAACAATACGCCGAGCACTGGGAGAGCCAGCATAAAATAAGGAAAATGGTTAACCGTTACATGATTCCACGAATCCGCAAAATCGCGTACCCCCTTGCCTTCGTCCCGCTTTTTTCCGTTTTGATACGCATCGTAAATATTCAACGCATAAATCAGTAAAAATACGACCAATACCAGAATAACGATAATGCCGTCCAGCATCAAAAAAATGGAATGGTCGCCCTTGACCAGTTCGGTGGTCTTTCCTACCTTCACAAATTTCTGCGTCTTTTCCCCAAGCGTTACCATTCCCCAGATGGCGTGCCCTAGACGGGGAACCAGATAATAAAGCCCTAATGCCTGAACACAAAGGAAAAAAACACCCTTCAGCCACTGCCGGTTGTACAGTTGGCCAAGCCCTTGCAGCGCTACCGAAAGTATGGCCGCGGTATTACGATGCCGCTTCATCATTGTCCGGCTCCTCTCTTTAATGAACGGAATGAACGGCTTCCCCGCAAAAAGCGGGGAAACCGTAAAGCATTCCATGTTTACATGTGCTGCTCTTAGTTCGTTCCGATGCTGTCCTTAATTTGAGCGACGGCATTGTCGAGCGCTGTTTTCGGATCTTTGCCCTCGTTCCATATTTCGGAAATTGCCGATGTGATCGGATTCCATACGCTGCCCATTTCCGGAATGGAAGGCATTGGAGTCGAGTTCTCAAATTGTTGAAGGAAAGCTTTGACGATTTCGTCATTGGCAACCGCTGGATCGCCAGCGGCTTCTTCATTCGATGGAAGCAAGCTGTTCATTTCAAAGTTTTTCATTTGCATTTCCTTTGTCGATAGGAAGCGCGCCAGCAATTGCGCCGCTTGCGGATACTTCGAGTTGGCATTGACGTAATAGGCTTGCACGCCGGAGAACGACGTCATCTGATTGTCGCCGATTTTCGGCAGCGGAGCTACTCCGAAGTTAATGCCAGCATTCTTGTAATCGGCTAGCGCCCAAGGGCCATTGAGTTCCATCGCGAGCGATCCGTCGAGGAACAGGCCTTTTTTGATATCAAAGTCAATATCGCCGGTATTCAACGGAAGAAGCTTTTCTTTGATTTCCGCCATCAGCTTTGCGCCAGCAATCGCACCATCGTTATTTAAGCCGATGTCCGCGCTATTGGTATTGTCGTCTCCGAACATGTATCCGCCTTGCGAAGCCAGAAATGCAAAGTTGTAGAAGAATTGCTGCAATTCCCAAGCAAACGCAAATTTGTTCTTGGCCGGATCATTGAATGTTTCCGCAAAGGTAAAGATTTCCTCAAACGTCGCAGGTGCTTCCGAGATCAAGTCTTTATTGTAGAACATGGCATACGTTTCAACTGAACGGGGATAACCGTACATAATACCGTCGTAGGTAATCGCTTTGACCGTTTTTTCAGCGTTTTCGCTAACAACCTCTTCCTCGAATGCCGTATTCGGCAGCAGAAGTCCGGCGGAAGCGGCGCTGCCGATATGGTCGTGCGGGAACAGAAGCACGTCGGCTGCGAGTCCTGCAGGTCCGTCAGTCATCAGCTTGGCCACTTGGTCCGTATTGCCCACTTCTTCGAATTTAACCGGCACACCGTATTCCTTTTCGAACTCGGCGCCCATTTCCTGAAGGAATGCCGCTTGGTTGTTGGCGTCCCAAATAACCAGGCTCGCTCCGGCTTCAGGCGTCAACTTCGTATCATCGCCTCCCGAATTGCCGGGATCCTCCGTCGGCGTGTTGCTGCTGTTGTTTGCGGTCGGACTTGCGTTGCCGCCGCCTCCGTTGTTACCGCCGCATGCGGCTACGACAAACAAAGAAACGATTAGCGTCATGACAAACCATTTTTTCATTCTAATGATCCCCTTCCCCAGTACGTGGATATGTTCGAATGAATTCGCTTTCATATTCGTTACGGCTTCAAACGTTCATTTTCATAAAACGAGGTTTTTTCCCGCATCTTATGCGATTCGCTATGACATTCAGCATGAGAAGCTCCGTTTTACGGAATGCCTTGCTTCATTCATAAGCAAATATGCGCAAACGTTTGTACAATTTTCTCGAAAAATGGCGATTTCAATACATCTCAGGATTGAAATCGCTTATTTTTCGAAAATCAGCTTTTTGAAAGCGTTCTATTCGTGTATTCAATATACAACATGCCCTATCGTTTGTTAAAACGTTTGCACAGTTCATTTTGTTTCATCTTTACAAGGAATACTTTGTTTTTCTTTCATTTACACGCTATTGCTCAGTTTTTCATCATTTGTATAAGCTGACGCCAAGATATATATTTACATATGAGCAAAAGTTGCATTAGGATGAACGTAATATTCATTATCAGCGCAGTCAATATAAGTTGCTCGAGTGGGGGCTCGCACGATGGTTACAATTAAAGACATAGCGAAGGCCGCGGGAGTATCGCCTTCCACGGTGTCCAGGGTGGTCTCGAATCATCCCCGAATCAGTAAAGCGACATCTATGAAAGTTAAAAAAATTATGGATGAGATGGGCTACCATCCGAATCTCATGGCAAAAAGCCTCGTGTCCAAGACGACACGTACGCTTGCCATCATGCTTCCGCGCCCTGCCGAGGAGCTGTTCCAGGACTTCTTCTTCGGCGAGTTGTTGCGCGGCATTCTGACGCAATCCACGAGAGCGGGATATGACATGCTGCTTGCAGCCGCCACTTCTCCGCAGGATGAGAACGAAACGATCTCCCGCCTCGTTCTTGGCCGCAGAGTCGATGGCGTTATTTTGTTATCGGCGAGAACGAATGATCCTCTCATCGATATATTGAACAATCATAACTTCCCTACCGTTCTGATCGGGCGTTCGGAAGGCCATCAGAACATTCTTTCGGTGGACAATGACAATGAACAAGCAGCCTACGATGCAACCCAACATTTGATCATCCAAGGACATGAGAGGATCGGCTTTGTCAGCGGACCGCCGAATTTGACGGTATCGCATGACCGGATGTCCGGCTATCGGAGAGCCATGCGCGATGCGGGTCTGGCAATGCGCTCCGAATGGATCGTAGAAGGCGAATTTCTGCAGCAAAGCGGATATCGCGCCATGTCCTTCATGATGGGCTTGCCCGAGCGTCCGAGCGGACTTGTCGTCATCGACGATGTGGTCGGCTTCGGCGTGTTGAGAGGTCTCAATGAGCTTGGCTACTCTGTTCCAGATGACATTAGCCTCGTAAGCTTTAACAATATCGCATTATCCGAGCTTGCCACGCCGCCGATCAGTTCCATCGATATCGGCACCTATCAATTGGGATATACCGCTTCTCAACTGCTGATCAGGCGAATCATGGAAGAAGAGATTCATCAGACCCGCATGATCATCCCGCACCGTCTGATCGTTCGCGATTCCTCCATTCAAGCCGTAAACAAAAGGAGCTAAACACATGAACAACAAGCCACATTTAGTAGACGCCATTATCGGCAATTCCACTTTCCTGGCATCGCTCGGCCGGACTGGACGCATGTACCGGCTTTGGTGGCCGAATATCGATACGCCTCAGCATGTCGATGCCATGCGTACCGGTCTTCAAGTCGAAGGTAAAGCGCTAACATGGTTCGACGGCGAACAGGACGGCTGGCAGCATGAGGTTGCATATGTCAAGCGCAGCAACGTGCTTCGTGTAAGCGCTCGTTCTACAGAGCAGCCGATTTCGGTGGAAAGCCTTCACTTTGCCGTACCGGAGAGCAACGTTATTGTGCGCCAATACATGTTCAAAAATGAAAGCTCCGTTGCCCAAAGCTTCCGCTTTCTACTTCACTCCTGCTTCCAGATCAGCGAGAACGGACTGTACAATACGACGATGTTCCAGCCGTCCGCCGATGCCTTGATTCATTTCCGCAACGGGTACTTTTTTGCGCTTTCAAGTGCAAACGTATGCGCTAAATTCCAGGCCGGGCTGTCCTGGGATGCGGTACAAGACAGCGAACTGAACGGCAATAAGATCGATATGCGTCCTGATGGCGCAATGGCATGGGACGTGTTGAATTTGCAGCCAGGAGCAAGCCTCACAATCCCTGTCTATATTGCGGCGGGACATAATGAGGAGCAGGCGCTTGAAGAGCTTGCAGCTGCCAAGGGGAAGACAAGCGAAGAGCTTGCGCGTCTTACCCATGAATACTGGAATGCATACGTAGACGCTGCTGCGCCTTGCCCGATTGAAGGCGAAAATGTGAAGGAGCTGTATGAGCGCTCCGTTCTGATGTTCAAGCTGATGTCCGACGAGAAAACCGGCAGTATTATTGCTGCTCCCGAGTTTGACGAGAACTTCTCCCGCTGCGGCGGCTACTCCTTCTGCTGGGGACGGGACGCTGCCTTCATTACGACAGCGCTTGATAAAGCCGGCCTGAATGAGCTGTCCGACCGATTCTATGCATGGACGCAGACCGCTCAGTCCCCTGACGGCTCCTGGCAGCAGCGCCATTATCACGATGGCGGCCTTGCTCCGTCCTGGGGCTTGCAGATCGACGAAGGCTCCTCCATCCTCTGGGGCATGTGGCAGCACTACCTGGAGAAGCAGGATCTGGCGTTCGCCAGCCAGGTATGGCCTTCGGTTGAACGAGGCGCCGGGTTCCTGCTGTCCTTCATCGATCCTGAAAGCGGCTTGCCTAAGCCAAGCATCGACCTATGGGAGGAGCGCGAGGCTTCCCATACGTACTCCTCAGCGGCTGTATATGGCGGTCTAACATCCGCCGCGAGCTTCGCCGAGTTGTTGGGACACGCTACGCTTGCCAAGGACTGGAGAAGCGCTGCGGCCCGTATCGCATTTATAATCATGGACGAATGCTGGAACGAGGAAGGCAGCAGCTTCTACCGCGGTTTGAATTTGAAAGTGAGCGAAAACAAATACGAAGCGGCCTCTTCCGCTGGCATGAGCGGCCATATTGAGCAACTGGACAAAGGCTACGTGAAGCATGTCCTGAAGCATGATCCGGTCATCGATATCAGCTTGCTAGGCATCGCGGTGCCGTTCGGCGCGGTAGCTCCTGAGCATGAGCGGATGCGCCGCACAGCCGACACGATTGAAGCGGCACTGACTGTACCTGGCGTTGGCGGCATCAAGCGCTACGAGGACGATATCTACATCGGCGGCAATCCGTGGATTCTGACGACGCTGTGGCTCGCTCATTACCGCGTAGCGACAGGCGATCTTGCGGCTGCGCGCAAGCTTCTAGACTGGGCGATTGCCCATCGCACGGAGACGGGTTTGCTGCCTGAGCAGATCGACAAGGTAACCGGCGAGACGGCGTGGGTAGTGCCGCTAACATGGTCGCATGCCATGTTCGTGCTCACCATCTTCATGCTCGCAGAAGCCGAGGAGAAAGCAGCGGTGACGGCCGCTTCCAACTAAGCGGTGTGTGACTTAAGTCGGTCTCGCCGACTTAATTCCGCTAGTCGGGCGCTTGCGCACCAATTAAGTCGGGCACGCCGACTTAATCCCGCTAGTTGGGCGCTTGCGCACCAATTAAGTCGGTCTCGCCGACTTAATCCGTTAGTCGGGCGCTTGCGCACCAATTAAGTCGGTCTCGCCGACTTAATCCGTTAGTCGGGCGCTTGCGCACCAATTAAGTCGGTCTCGCCGACTTATTCATCTCTAACGGTTGTGATAAGAGTACTAAAAACAGCCCATACTAAGATCTAAGATCACGAAGCTGCAACCTGCTTTTCATAAGCGGGGATGCAGCTTCGTTTTTTTAATATGCACAAGATAACAGAACGCCCCATAAAGACTTCGTCCGCAGCCTATACCGCAATGATTTATGAAGCTTTACACCAGTTGCTGTCTGTCTTCGTTTCAAGGCCGCTCCATTTGGGTAAACGACAAGAACTGACCTTTCCAACCGGAGAATAATCATAACAAAAAGCACTGTCAGCCACCCTTGACAAATAACTATTACTTTGTAATAATTATAAAGAAGGAATTGATCTAAATTGATATCCAATTACACATTCCATGTTCAATTCAACTGATTAATTCATTCGTCCCACTCGTATTCCCCTTCCCGATTTGGCACAAACTAGCGGGAGAACGGAATACGGAATGTGTTGACCGAGCCAAGCAAACTTACTATTTCGACAATCGAAAGGATGATCATTATGCATACTGTACAATCTAATCTGAACCGTCAAATCGCCAATTGGAGCGTTCTATATATTAAGCTCCACAACTACCATTGGTACGTGAAGGGCTCGCAGTTTTTTACGCTGCATGCCAAGTTCCAGGAATTCTACGAAGAAGCGGCGCTGCACGTCGATGAAATTGCAGAAAGGCTGCTTGCGGTTAAAGGCCAGCCGATCGCCAAGATGAGCGACTATCTGGAAGAGTCCAGCATCAAGGAGGCGACTGGCAATGAAACAGCCGTCGAGATGGTCGATCAGTTGATTCATGACTTTACCGTTATTATCGGCGAGCTGAAGGAAGGTATGGAAGTGGCTCAGCAAGCTGGCGACGAGACGACAGCCGACATGCTGCTTGCGATTCATACGTCCCTGGAGAAACATGTCTGGATGCTGAGCGCATTCAACGGCAGATAAACAGAGGAACATGTCCACATACAACGCATCTTCCAAAAAAGAGACCGTTCCAAAAGTCAATTTGTGATTTTTCGAGTCCACCCAGAGCCTAATCTCATCGAAAAAAGGACTTCAAATCCACTGCACAGTGGATTTGAAGTCCTTTCGTGTGTTAATTGAGATGCACCTAGCAAGCGAGAACTTTTGGGACAGTCCGCTTTCCTTTTTCCCGAATGCTTCTATTGTCCATCACTCTTCCTCATTCATCCTTCATCCTAAGCGCATCCGCTGCCTTCAGCTTAAGCGCCGCCCTTGCGGGAGCGATATTAAGCAAGAGGGAGACGACAAGTAACCCCGCCAAAATAAGCAAGATTAATTCACTAGGATAGTCGATTGCAGCCCGCTCGAACGAAGGCTGGCCCTGCAGCGCCGATTCAATGAACAGTCGGCTTCCTGTAGCCCCGATCCCCCAACCCGTCAGAAGTCCGACAGCCCCGATGACAAATCCTTCGATCAAGAACATCCAGTAAATCTGCCTGCCTGCCACACCGACACAGCGCATCATGGCAATCCCTTTGCTCCGCTCCTTCACCGCCCTGTACTGAATAATGGAAAGACCCATCAAGCCGATCAATCCCGAAAAAACGGTAAACCCGATGAATGCGAAGCTTAGCTGCTTGTTCATCAATTGCTCCGCGCTATTGTTAACATACGGGACGGTAAAGCCCATATGGCCGTTTAACGCAAACCGTTCTTCAAGCTCCTGAGCCAGCGGGATATTTTTATGCTCGAAGCGGAACAGCACATATCCTTTCTCCGTTTGATTCGGCCACTTGAATCCGAACGGCCTCAGTTCCTCCACCACTGTCGGATTCATGAACGTGATTCCGTACAGGTCGTTCACATGGACGCTGCCAGCCACATCGTGGAAGATTCCTGCTATCGTAAATGTCTTCTCATAGACGGGCAACCATTCCTCATCCAGCCCTCTTAGCTTATCTTCATAAATCGGAAACGTGAATGTATCTCCTGCCTTTACAGGTCCCGCATCGGGAAAAATCGTCGTGTTGCCCAAATACGAATCCGGCAAAATAATAAACGACGGATCAGCCGCTACCGCCTCCCACGCTTCACGGTCGCTCTTGAACATGCCAGATCGTTCGAGCAGAGGCAGCTCGGGTCCTTGCAATACGTCTTCCGCTACCGGGACTACAGCTTGCGCTAATCCATTTTTCACGAAACTGATCATAAAGGGCTCTACAAAAGTCATGCCGGTTAATTTCTCTGAAATTTGCTTGTCCTCGGAAGCCATATTCATCAAAGCCGTCCGCTCTTCCTCATGCTGATATGCCGCATATCCGCCGTACCCGTACAGCGTCTGGTCTACCCGATTTACGTCATTGAAGCTCATGATCATGGACATAATCATGACGGTAAACGATACAATCATCATGACGAGCGCAAATAGCAAGCCTATCGTGTAGGTTCTCCCACCGTTCACCCTTGGATATTTGAATGCCAGCATGACGGAAATCCGCGGAATGCCCGTCAGAGACAGCAGCTTCATCATCGGTTTTTCCAGCAGCCGAAGCAGCCGGATAGCCAAAAACAGCACAGTGCAGCAGGACGCAATCCAGAACAGTCCAACCCATAACACATTTGTTCCTTCTTCCATGCTCGGCGGGTCTACAAAAGCCATAAATAAATGCGATATGGTCATAAAGATGCCGATACCTACCAGCACTTTCGCCCCGAAGCGAAGCGCGCGGCCTCCCGAACGTTCTCCAGGCGTCTCGCCGCGCAGCGCCTCAACAACACTGAAGCGGCTCGCTTTGGCTTCGGCCATTAATGCAACAACGGTCAGCAATAAGAAGATTCCCCCGAATACGATTGCGGCTCCGCCAATTGTAAGATGAGGCTCGATCGGGATCGTTTCACCCGTCATGCGGGACAATTGATCGCTGAAGGATTGATAGAATAAGCGCACAAGTCCATAGCCAGCGCCCATGCCAAGTATGACGCCTGCAGAAGTGGACAGCAATGCAATAATGAGGGCCTCCAGCAAAAACATGGCGCCTACGCTGCGCTTGGGCATGCCGATCGCTCTGAACATGCCGTACATCTCGCGTCTGGAATCCGCAACCATAACAAGCGACTGCCTCATGAAGAGCATGCTGGATACGATCGCTACAGCGCTTATTAGCCCGATGATGATAGATGTGTTCATTTTGGCGATTTTATTCTGAAAATCCACTTTAATCGGCTGGGTTTGAAACTTGACTTCGTTCAGATTGAACATGCCGCCTTTGGGCCAGGATGGATCATGGTTGCCCATTAGAATTGCGGAATAACGGGCGTCCTCCGAGTCCCCTTTCAGCATACGGACCGTGTTCTCCGAAACAATGGCATTCCCGATAAACCTTCCCGAATCCCGGTAGCCGGTCAATCCGTGCTCATCGACAATATCCCGTACCCGCATCAGCAAGCTCTGTTCGCCGGATACCAGCTTCACCGCATCTCCCTTGTCGACGCTTAGCAGCTTCGCCATCCGCTCGCTTAGGATGAGCTCATCATCGCCGAGACCGCTCTTCCACAGTGCTGCCCGCTTCGGTTCTGCCCGGGCGGCATCCTCATGCTGGAACCCCATCAGCATAACAGACTTAAGCGCGCGTCCCTCCCCGTCACGATCCGTCTCCTGCGCTACGAGAGCGGCTTCCGCCGCAACATAGGGCAGCATGAAGAACGAACGATCCTGATCGACATGTTTGCGCAGCGCTTCTAATTCCGGTGGCGTAAAATCCCCGATATCCGGGTTATTCGGAATAATGCGCCAGTCAATGGGACCAAGTCTTGTCTCGATCCAGTTCTTCCCGCTTTGCTGAACGGATGTATAGTTCACGAAGCTGATCGCGATCAGAATCGCTCCGATCGACCCCGCGAATACCGTCAGCAGCGTCTCCTTCCAATGCTTGCGCAAGTTGCCTAGCGCCATCCGCCATACGATGCTGGAATCGATCATAGCGCAGCGCCTCCGTCATGGACGATCCTGCCGTTCTGCAGCCGTATGATTCTCGACATGCGGTCCGCTACCTTCGGATCGTGAGTGACGATGACAAGCGTCGTGCCGTAATGCCGATTCAGCATTTCCAGCAGCCCAATGATTTGATCGGCCGTGTCGCTGTCCAGAGCGCCCGTCGGCTCATCCGCCCATATGATGCTCGGCTTGCCTATGATCGCTCTGGCTATTGCGATCCGCTGATTTTGCCCGCCGGATAATTGGGAGGGATACCGATGTGCTTTGTCAGCGAGGCCGACCTCCTTCAGCGCTTCCAACGCGCGTGTGCGAGCCTCTTTGGTGGATACGCCTGATGCAATAAGCGGCAATGCGGCATTCTCCCACGCAGTCAAGACAGGCACAAGATGATAGGTCTGAAAGACAAAGCCCATGCGAGACAGCCTGATCTTCGCTATCTCCTGGTCATCCAGCTGTGTAATGAGAGCATCGCCCGCCCATATCTCGCCTTTGTCCGCCCCCTCCAGTCCTGCCAGCAGATGAAGCAGCGTCGTTTTGCCGCAGCCCGACGGACCCGTTATGGCGACCGTCTCTCCCCTTCCAATCGTCAGCGAGACGTCTCTGAGCGCCCTCGTTGCAGCTTCTCCCTTTCCATATGTTTTGGATACATCCGATACCCGAATCAACATGCATGCTCACCTCTTACCCTCAATATGTCTCTACTCTAGCAAAAAGATATGCATGCCTGATGAAGTCAATATGCAGAACTTGTGCAGATTTGTCATTCCGCGAAAACAGGTACGGTTATCGTAAAAGTCGTGCCTTCACCATAAACACTGGACACCTCGGCCGCCCCGCCGTGGGCCGTCATCAATTCCTTGACAATTGCCAGCCCAAGGCCCAGCCCCGTTGTCCGGCGGCGATCGCGATGCGTCTCTCCCCGGTAGAATCGGTCGAATACGCGCTCGCGCTCTTCCTCTTCGATACCACGGCCGTCATCGCTTACGCTTACATACGCATCGCCTGGCGCGCTTAACCCCACATGGACCGATACCTTGCTTTTCGCATGATGGAACGCATTGCCGATCAGATTGATCAGCACGCCTCTAATCCGGTTCATATCGGCATATACGCGAATATCCCCGCTGCATGTCCATTCCGTCTCAACGATATGCTGATCATCCTGAACGGCGAGCGTCTCCAGCACATCGCTGGCAAGCTCCGTCAGCGAAAACCATGTCTTCGACAAGGGGAGATGGCCGCTCTCGGCCAAAGCAAGCTCTTGCAAGTCGCGGACAAGGCGCGTCAAGCGAAGCGTCTCGTCATGCAGCGGCAGCAGTTTCTCCAGGGGAAGCGCCTCGCCAGCCCCGATCGCATGATCCAGCTTAGTCCGCATAATGGCAATTGGCGTTCTTAGCTCATGGGCAATGTCGGCTACCATTGTGCGCCGAACCGTCTCGAGCTTTTCTTTCCTCCGCTTTAATTCTCCGATCGCCTCGCGAACCGCATTGACAGCCGCTTCCGACCTGGCCCGCGTTGTTCCTTGCGCTTCAATGTCCTCAACGATTCTGGCCGTTGCTTGGCCGTCTTCCGCCGTATTCAGCTGCTTCAAGCAAGAACGAGCCATTGCATATGTTACCTCATCACGCGCTCGTGCCAGACGTCTCCAATGCCAAAAACCCGCAAAACCGATAAGCAGCGCAGTTAGAGCTGCCCCCAGCAGGGCATACCCGTACGTATGCAGAGATGTCACCATGCGAACGACCGTATAGCCGGCAACTTGTCCCTCCGACAACACGGGCAGCTTGCGCTCTGCAAGCACCATTCCTTCGCTCTTCACTTCAGCGACAGGGCTCTCGGGCTTTGCGCCTTCATAGAAGCTGATCGACATCGATGACTGTCCGGCATACATGTAGCCGTCCCGCTGCAGCCGCTCCTGCAATCCGCTCCATCCTCCGGTCTCCTCAACGTATAGCTTGGCATAGCCGTTCCAGAACAAAGCAGCCCGCTGCAGCTCATCATTATGCCAGCTCCTCACGCCAGCTTGCGTAGTCAGGAAGATAGCGAGGCCCGCCACCAGGCTGACAGCGACCAGCCATACGATCTTAATCCGCTCAGCCTTCTTACCCATCATCAGATGCCGCTCCCCGCTCCGGTCCGTGCCTACTACCATCTCAATTTCCCTCGGCAAACCGGTAGCCGACTCCATACACGGTCTGTACGAACGGAGACTCCGATTCATGATCGCCCAGCTTGCGGCGAAGGTTGCGGATATGGGAGTCCAGCGTCCGCTCGTAACCGAGATAGCTGTCGCCCAGCGCCTCATCCATCAGATGCGCTCTAGTGAATACCCGTCCCGGATAAGAGGCAAGCTTCCACAGCAGCAGAAACTCGGTTCGGGTCAGCTCCAGCTTCTCGCCGTCCCTCTGGACCAGGAAACGATCCATATCCATGACCAGTCCCGATCGGCGCAATGTCTTCTCTTCCCGTATACCAGGATTATTGCTTCGCCCAGCCTGGCTTGCTCTACGCATCACGGCCTTAATCCGCGCGCTCAGCTCCCTCAGTCCGAAAGGCTTGGTCAAATAATCGTCGGCTCCCAGCTCCAGCGCCAGCACTTTATCGAATTCATCGCCTCTGGCGGTCACCATAATAAGCGGAAGCTGCCAGTGCTTCAAATTGTATTTGCATATATCAATCCCGTTCATCTCGCCAGGCAGCGTCCAGTCCACCAGCAGCAAGTCCGGACGCGAACGCTCAATGACGGCCCGCGCCTCCTCAAACTCTGCAGCTCCGGTGACCTCAATCGACTCCCTGCGGAGATAGTCCGCGCATTCTTGCAGCAGGGCAAGCTCGTCTTCAATCCATACGATATGCATCAGAATTCAGCTCCTTTCTGTAGACAGGTAAATTATTGCATAAGTCATGCAGACTGTCATTAATTGAGCACCGTATGGCCCCATTTGATCCTATCCGCAGAGCCTGACAAATTACAGGTCGGCAAAAAGACCGGTCGATGAATCGACCGGCTTCTTTGTTTTCTTATAATAGTTGTCTGATATTAGCGCATTGCGATACGGCAATCGCCAAGCTTCTCTCCAGCCCAGATCGCTTCCAGCACATCGCCTTCATGAAGCGCCGCTACACCTGCGGGCGTCCCTGTATAGATCAGGTCTCCGGCGCCAAGTCCGTAATGCTCCTCGATATAGTGCACAAGCTCTGTTATGCCGAACAGCATGTCCTTGGAGCAGCCGATTTGAGCGTCCTCCCCGTTGCGCACCAGCTTGAACGTATTTTCTGCCAGCGCAGCTTCACCCGGATACGGAATCCAGCGCCCAAGCGGGGCGGAGTTTTTGAAGCCTTTGGCCGCAAGCCAAGGCTGGCCCTTCGCCTTCAGCTTGGATTGCACGTCGCGCAGCGTCATATCCAGCCCAAGCGTCATGGCGTCGAAGCACTCGCTATCCGCCGCACCCGGACGGTAGGATTCACTTACGCGCAGCACGATCTCCAGCTCGAAGTGCACCTCGCCGACATGAGCAGGCAATACGATCTCGCTTCCATCCATAGCCGCTGCCGCGTGGGACGGCTTCGTGAAGACGAGCGGCTCCTGCGGCACCTCGTTGCCTAATTCGAGCGCATGCAGCCGATAATTCCGGCCGATGCAATAGATGTTCCGAATGCTTGTGTTGTTTGCCATATCCGTATGACCACCTTGTCGCTTCATAATTGTGTACATCCCGTTCTTGATGAACAAATGTAATGCTTCGTATAGATCCGAACGCCAACTAGCCGCGCTTCTGCGCTTCGATCTTCTCTGCGAGCTCATTCAGCTCCGTCCATCGATCCATCAGCGCCTCCAGCTTCTCTTCCGCCTGCTGCTGCTCCGCCGACAGCTCCTGCAGCCTTGCAGAATCGCTGCTGGCAGCTTCCATCGCCTCGGCAATCCGGGTAAGTTCACCTTCTGCTTCTTCGATCCAGCCGTCGATCGACTCGAAATCCTTCTGCTCCTTGTACGACATCTTGAGCGCGCGTTCCCTTGGCTGCTGTTTTGGCGCTTCTGCCTGACTGGCCGCCGCTGCACCTTTGCCAGCCCCCGCCTTGTCAACTGCGGGTTCCGCATGCTCCCGCTTCTCCGCGCTGGACTGGTAATCCGAGTAATTGCCCGTATGATGCGTAATAACGCCGTCCTCAAAAGCAATGATCTTCTCCACCGTACGGTCCAAGAAATAACGGTCATGGGAGACGACGAATACAACGCCCGGGAAGTCGTCCAAATAATCTTCCAGCACGGTCAGCGTCGCAATGTCCAGATCATTCGTCGGCTCGTCGAGCAGCAGCACGTTCGGCGCGCTCATCAGGACTCGCAGAAGCTGAAGCCTCCGCTTCTCTCCGCCCGACAGCTTCGCGATCGGCGTCCACTGCATCGTCGGCGAGAACAGGAACCGCTCCAGCATCTGTCCGGCAGGGATGGTTGTTCCGTCCGCCGTCTTCACCTGCTCCGCTTCCTCGCGGATATATTCAATGACCCGCAGCGTCTCATCCATCTCCTCGCGCTCCTGCGAGAACCAGCCCAGCTTAACCGTCGGGCCAAGCTCTACCGTACCGGAGTCCGGCGCAAGCATGCCCGCAATAAGCCTGAGCAGCGTCGACTTGCCGCTCCCATTCCGGCCTACGATGCCGACCCGATCCTCGGGTACCGCTATGTAGCTGAAGTCACGGATAAGCGTGCGATCGCCATAGCTTTTCGAGATCCCTTCGACCTCTACGATCTTTTTGCCCAGCCGTGAAGAAGCAACGGACAGGTCAAGCTTGCCGTCGGCAGACTTCGGCCCAGCCGCGTTCAAGGCCTCGAACCGATCAATCCGCGCCTTCTGCTTCGTCGTCCGCGCTTTTGCGCCGCGGCGAATCCAGGCCAGCTCGTTGCGCAGCAGATTTTTCCGCTTCGCTTCAGTAGCGGCTTCGCGCTCCTCGCGCTCCAGCTTCAGCTCCAGGAACCGGCTGTAGTTGGCTTGATAGAAATGCGCTTCGCCGCGGTCAAGCTCGATGACCCTATTGCTGACACGGTCGAGGAAATACCGGTCATGCGTAATCATGAGCAGAGCGCCTCTGCGTTTCTGGAGCATCCCCTCCAGCCAGGCGACAGAATCATTGTCGATATGGTTCGTCGGCTCGTCCAAGATAAGCACGTCAGACGGCAGAAGCAATGCGGCCGCCATCGCAACCCGCTTCCGCTGACCGCCGGACAGCGTCTCGACCTGAGCATCGTACTGCTGGATGCCGAGCTTCGAGAGCGCCGTCTTCGCTTCATTCTCAAGCTGCCAAGCCTCCAGCTCATCCATGCGCTGATTGGCGGTAATCAGCGCAGCCTGCAGCTCCTCGCTTTCCGGATTATGCGCGATAGCCTCCATGGCGGCGGCGTAGCTCTGAACGGCTTTGAGCTGGGGCGAATCGCCGCCCAGCACATGCTCAAGCGCCGTCTCGCCGGGCCGGAACACCGGGTCCTGCGCCAGCATTCGTACGACAACCCGATTGCCGACGGAGATCGAGCCGGAATCGGCTTGCTCGAAGCCTGCAATCACTTTCAGAAACGTTGACTTTCCCGTTCCGTTGACGCCGATGATGCCTACCTTGTCGCCATCCTCTACGCCGAACGTCACATCCTTGAACAGCACCTTTTCGCCATATGTTTTCGTTATATGTTCAACTGATAATAAATGCATGTCGCTACCCTACTTTATCCACATGATAGAGCCGCAAGAAACGGCTAACTGTATCATAGCACAGATCAACTTTACTCCGCACCGAATATGACTCCCATGCGCTTTAAGACAGCTCCAGCCGGCAAAAAAACCATCCCCCGGGACGCATACGCCCCAGAGGATGGCTTTTATCTATTCTATCGTTCGATTAACGCTTGCCAATCATGTTCTCAGGGCGGACATACTCATCGAATTGCTCCGAAGTGAGAAGGCCGCTTGCGATCGCCGATTCCTTCAGCGTCAGTCCTTGCTTATGAGCATTCTTCGCGATTGCCGCCGCGTTCTCATATCCGATATGCGGGTTCAGCGCTGTTACTAGCATCAGCGACTGATCCAGATTGCGCTTAATCACCGCTTCGTTCGGCTCAATGCCGACCGCGCAGTTATCATTGAAGGAGATCATCGAATCCGCCATCAGCGCTACGGATTGAATGAAGTTGTACAGAATAACCGGCTTGAAGACGTTCAGCTCGAAGTTGCCTTGGCTTGCAGCCATGCCGATTGCCGCATCATTGCCGATTACTTGGCATACCGCCATCGTCATCGCTTCGCTTTGCGTCGGATTTACTTTGCCCGGCATGATGGAGCTGCCCGGCTCGTTCTCCGGAATGGTCAGCTCGCCGATGCCGCAGCGCGGACCGCTTGCCAGCCATCTGACGTCATTGGCGATTTTCATCAGGTTCGCTGCCAGCGCTTTGATTGCGCCATGCGTGTAGACCATTTGGTCATGGCTCGTCAAGGAATGGAACTTGTTTCTCGCCGTGATGAACGTTTTGCCTGTCAGCGCCGTTACTTCCTCCGCTACCGCAACTGCATAGTCCGGATGCGCGTTAAGCCCCGTGCCTACCGCTGTACCGCCTAGAGCCAGCTCGCGCATCGTATCTACGCTTTGAACCAGCATCGCGCGCGTATTGTCCAGCATGGAGTACCAGCCGCTAATTTCTTGGCCAAGCGTAATAGGAGTCGCGTCTTGAAGATGGGTACGGCCGATTTTAACCAGATCGTTGAACTTCTCCGCCTTCGCATACAGCGTGCCGTTCAGCAGATCCAGCGCCGGAAGCAGCCGGTCCTCTACCGCGATGACGCCTGCGATATGCATCGCCGCCGGAAACGTATCATTGGAGCTTTGGGAACGGTTCACATCATCGTTCGGGTGGATGCGCGTCGCGCTGCCTCTTGCTTCAAGCAATTGGTTGGCGCGGCGTGCCACCACTTCGTTCACGTTCATGTTCGTCTGCGTGCCGCTGCCTGTCTGCCATACGACGAGCGGGAATTCTTCATCCCATTTGCCGCTCAAAACTTCGTCTACCGCTTCGCCGATTACAACAGCCTTCTCTTCGTCCAATACGCCCAGCTTGTGGTTGGCAAAGGCGGATGCCTTCTTCACGATCGCCATAGCGTATACGACTTCGATCGGCATGCGCTCGCCGCTAATTTTGAAGTTTTGCAAGCTGCGCTGCGTTTGCGCGCCCCATAGCTTATCCGCAGGAACTTTGATTTCGCCCATGGTGTCCTTTTCAATCCGGTAATCCATTCAACAAACGACTCCTTTACCTAAGTAATATTAGTCCATGCTTGTACATCCTGTTTCTGTTATAACCCTAATCGCTACTGGAAGCAAGCGCTCCCAGACTCATCCGTGCCGGGAAGGACTAGACGCCCTTCGCTTCACGGTATGCCGCGATATAGGCGGCAGCTTTTTGCTCAATAATGGAGAAGTCTCCCGTCTTTACGGCTTCCTTCGTCAGATCGGAACCGATACCGACCGCAACCGCGCCAGCCTTGATCCAATCCTTCAGGTTGTCCAGCGAAACGCCGCCTGTCGGCATGATGTTCGCTTGCGGCAGCGGTCCTTTGATGGACGGAATAACGCTCGGCGAATACAGGTTGCCCGGGAACAGCTTCACGACGTCAACGCCAAGCTCCAGCGCCGTCTGAATTTCCTGAATCGTCATCGTGCCCGGCATAACCGGAATCGCATAACGGTTGCAAAGCTTGATCGTATCGGCATTCAGCGAAGGAGCGACCACGTATTCCGCACCTGCCAGAATCGCAGCGCGAGCCGTCTCCGGATCTAGCACCGTGCCTACGCCGATAATCGCGTAGTTGTCAGCGTCCGGCGATACGTCGCTGGAATATTCTTTGGACAATTGCTCGATCGCTCTAAGCGCGAACGGCACTGTCATCGTAATTTCAATCGCTTTAATTCCGCCTTTGATGGCGCGGCGGGCCATCTCCGCTACTTCATCCGCCGAATCGGCGCGCAAAACCGCAACAACTCCCGCTTCCGTTAGCTGCTGCAGCACTCTAAGCTTTTTCATGATCCAATCCCTCTTCCTTTTATGTGCTTCTTTGTTCGATAATAGACTTAACCTACGGCCCATTATAGACCTTTTCGGGAAGCGCATCAATCCGAAGACTTGCGCAACTTGTCATGCCGGGGAAAAACAATAGGTAAGGATGCGATAGATGATGGGCGATATACGTCCGACTAACCGTGTGCTTTCATTAAAAAGACTGAACCGCGCGCTGCTGGAACGCCAACTGCTGCTGCAGCGAAGCCGCATCTCGCCGCTTGAAGCGATCGAGAGATTGGCCGGCATTCAAGCTCAAGCGCCGATACCGCCCTATTATGCTTTGTGGAGCAGGCTGGAGAACTTCCAGCCGGAGTCTCTAGCAGATTTGTTAAGCAACCGGCAAGCAATCCGCATCGCCTTGATGCGGTCAACGATTCATCTGGTATCCGCGCGGGATGCCGGATTATTCCGAACAGCGCTTGCTCCGATGATGGAGCGTGCCATCATGAGCTATAACGGCAAAAAGCTGGGCGGTGTTGATCTGGCTCAACTGGTTGCAACAACCGTCAAAATTGCCACTGAGAAACCTATTACATTTGAAGAACTGGGCAAGCATTTGCAACAAGATTGGCCTCAGCATGAGCCTTCCGTTCTCTCGTCGACCGCGCGCAATCTCGTCCCCCTCGCTCAAATTCCGCCCCGAGGAATCTGGGGGCAAGGCGGCGCTGCCAGGCATGTGCCTTTAGCGCATTGGCTTGAGACCGGGCCTGTCAACCAAAGAATAGATGGAGCCAACGACGTTCAAGGACATGAGAATGACGGAATAACCCGCTCAGGCACAGCTGGCAGCGATACGGATGAGAATATCAAGTTGATGCTGTTCCGATATTTAGGTGCATTCGGTCCCGCCTCCGTTAAGGACATGCAGGCATGGTCGGGGTTGACCCGGCTTAAGCCGTATGTCCAGGAGTGGGCACCGGAGCTTGAATGCTTCAAGGATGAAGCAGGCAATGAGCTGTATGATCTTCGGGGCGCTCCGCTTCCGCCGGAGGATACGCCTGCTCCTCCGCGCTACCTGTCCGAATTTGACAACATGCTCATTTCCTACAGCGACCGTACACGAATTATGCCTGCAGCGTACAAGTCAAGAATCATCACGATTAACGGTCTTGTCCGATCGACTTTTTTGACAGATGGCTTCGTGCGCGGCACCTGGACGATAGAAGAGAACAAAGAATCCGCGACCCTTCGACTCCAGCCGTTCGAGCCGATTAACGACGACGATTTGGAATCGCTTCGGGAGGAAGGAACGCGCTTGCTCCATTTTGCCGCGCCGGACAAGCAACCTAGCTTTTCTGTTGTTCCAGTAAGTTAATGGCGTAATTGAATCGAATCCTGTAAACTGCTTTGTCATAGGCTCCCACATGCCCGCATGTGGGAGCCTTGTTATTGCGTGGATGACATCAATCCATGCGATAGCAAGGCCGGTGGTTGCAGTATTTATAGTTTAAAACTATATAGTTTATTTGTTTTATATATTTCAACTATGGATCTTGGATCGTTATGATGAAGGTATCGAATCGATTCGACATCCATACAGCTAGTCTTTTTTGAAAAAAAATCGACTGTCAGATGACGAGGAGGGTTTCACATGGAGAACAACGTAAAAATGCAATTTGATCAAGCAGCCCCAAGCTATGATGACAAGCACGGAAAGCTAATCCCCTGCTATGATGATTTCTACGGCGCAGCGGTAACCTGGACAGAACTGGCTAATGATGCGCCATATATTCTCGATTTGGGCGCGGGTACAGGAAGATTGTCCGCCATGATGCTGGACAAATACCCCGGAGCGCATATCACGCTGGTTGACTTCAGCGAAGATATGCTTCAGAAGGCGAAAGCCCGTTTTGGAGACCATCCCAATCTGGAGTACATTGCCGCGGACTATTTGACCCATGAGTTCGAACGGAATTATTGTGCTGTCGTATCGTCGCTCTCCATCCACCATCTGACTCATGAGGACAAACAAGTTCTGTTCCGCAAAATCCGCTCCCTGCTGAAGCCCGGCGGCGTATTTGTTAATGCAGATCAAGCGGCAGGCTCCTCTCCCGCTTTCGCCGCGGAGTTCAAGCGGTTATGGCTTGAGGCGGTAACCGCCACCGATCTGGAGCCGGAGGATATCGAAGCTTCCAAGAAACGCAGATTGCTGGACATTGACGCCACACTCACCGACCAGCTGCAATGGATGCGCGACGCCGGCTTCTCTGAGGTCGATTGCGTCTACCGCAATCGCGAGTTCACAGTGTTTGTCGCTAGAGCTTAATGATGGTTGTATGTGGATTAGCTGTTTGTCGCAACACTAATGGGACATTTGGAGCTCTGACGGACGTTTAACCGTTTCTCACAACACTAATTTGTCATTTGGAGCTCTTCTGGACATTTAAGCGTTTCTCACAACACTAATTTGTCATTTGGAGCTCTTCTGGACATTTAAGCGTTTCTCACAACACTAATTTGTCATTTGGAGCTCTACCGGACATTTAAGCGTTTCTCGCAACACTAATGTGACATTTGGAGCGCTGACGGACATTTAAGCGTTTCTCACAATGTTATTTTGCGGACCCATCGCAATCCGTACCCGGACCAGCGCCAATCTCCTGTAGTATTAGAACAAGCCGCGCCAATCCGGCGCGGCTTGTTCTAATTAATGCTCATTATAAGTCCAATGATGTGCTTCCGTTCACATTCCGGGGCATGTATTCCATCCGGCGATGGCGCGACTTCGGTTGTCAATCGTACACACGCTCGCATTACTTCCGTTTCGTCAGCAACACGTAGCAGACGAAGGCCGCAAGTACGAGCGACGAGATAACGATGGCGAGCGGAACTGCCGTGCCTTCGCCTCCCAAGCCAACCAACGGCGCAGCAAGGCCGCCGAAGATAAAGGATAGCATGCCGAGCAGAGCCGAAGCGCTGCCTGCGGTTTGCCCTTGATCCTGCAGCGCCAGTGAGGTTGTCGTTGCGGACGTAATGCCCAAGCTGGATACGACCAGGAAGAACCCTGCAACGATCATCGGCAAATCCAGCTTCAAGAAAGCCGTCGCCAACAGCAGCACAGAGCCGCATCCCGCCATCGCCAAACCGCTTATCAGCAGCTTGCGCGCTTCCACCTTGCCTGCCAAACGGCCCGCGATTTGGCTGGCAATAATGATGCCGATCCCGTTCAAGCCAAAGATGTAGCTGTACGTTCTTGGCGTGACATTGTAGATCTCCTGCAGTACAAAGGATGAGCCGGAGATGTATGCGAACATCGCCGCCATCATAAAGCCCTGCGTCATAGCATACCCCATGAAGACGCGATCGCCCGTTAGCTTGCGGAAGATCCGAAGCGTGTTGCCGAGGCCTCCGGACTGGCGGCGCTCCATCGGAAGCGTCTCCTTCAAGCCGAAGTAGATGGCCGCCATCATTAGCAGCCCGGATACGCTAAGAACCGCGAATACGCCTCTCCACGAAGTGAAGTTCAATATTTCTGCTCCAATCATCGGAGCGAGGATCGGGGCAGCCCCGTTAATGAGCATCAATAAAGCAAAAAACTTCGTAAGCTCGACGCCGGAATACAAGTCCCGCACGCTGGCCCGGGCTATGACGATACCTGCCGCCCCGGCGAGGCCTTGCACAAACCGAAGAGCGATAAATGTCCAAATATTGGGGGAGATCACACAAAGCAACGATACGACCGCATAGACGGCAATGCCAATAAGCAGCGGCTTTCTTCTCCCTGTCACATCGCTTATGGGGCCGACGATCAACTGCCCGAGCGCGATGCCGAGCAGGCATGCGGTGAGACTTAGCTGCGCGACTGAGGCCGAAGCTCCCAGTTCTCCAGCAAGCGTAGGCAGCGCCGGCAAATACATATCTATGGATAGCGGTCCGATGCCGGACAGCGCTCCTAATATCAACGCGATCCATAACCGCTTGGATCGACCGACTGGTGTAGTTGTCGCCTGGTTTACGGCAGACTTAGCGGTATTCATGATGGCAACCCTTCTCTCTTCTCTATAGCAGCACAAAAAACATAAGTCCAATTGTACCCCCGAAACTTTATTCTGGCAACCGCGTAGAGGGATACATACATTACCAGAATGAGGTGATTTCATGACCGATCGACCAATCATCCCCATACCCAAAACCAAGCTTGAATGGCTGCTTGATGGATTATCTCTGTTGGCTTTGGCAGTGCCTACTATCTATCTGTTTATGATATGGGGAGATCTTCCGGCAGAGGTGCCGATTCATTTCAACGCTGCAGGCGAAGCGGACGGTTGGGGCGGCAAAGGCACTTCTCTGATCCTGCCCATTATCGGACTGCTCTTGTTCGTCGGGCTGTCGCTGCTGCGCAAAATCCCCCATCACTTTAACTATCCCGTTACATTGACAACGGAAAATGCGGAGAAAAAATATCGACTTTCCATCCAAATGCTCAGCTGGTTGAAATTCGAGATATCGCTGCTGTTCGGCTTCATTCTCTGGAATCTTGTTCGTACCGCGCAAGACCACGCTGAAAGCATGGGCTGGCTCATGCCCGTTGCTCTTGCCGCAATTTTGGGAACCACCATATCCTACACTGTCCGCATCGCTAAAAAGTAAGAGGGACACCGGCTGGCATTCTCCCAAGGATGTTCAAATGCTTCGTTGACGATAGATAGTCTAGTCCACCCGGCCAGGTTCATGCCCCATTGCGCCAATTACGCCATGCAAAGCTCCGGGTGTCCGATTATCATGTACGTATCCGAAAGGCAATACTATTCCAATCAAAGAAGCTCGCCGCTCCCATACCGGGAGAGACGAGCTTCTTTCCATACCTATTACCCTGCCGACGCTCCGTCCACAGCAGCGCCCGATCGGCGCACCATGCCATAAAGCGCGGCAAATCCAGCAACGCCGATCAATGCCATAATTGCGCCAGAGACGTACATCGATTGCGCCCCCATGTTTTGGAACAGCCAGCCGCCGATGATGCCTGCCGCCATGCCGGATACGCCGCCGTAGATTAGCGCGTATACCGCTTGTCCCGAGGCGCGGTATTGCGCCGGCACAAGCAGCGCCGTAAGCTGCGTACCAATATAGTAGAAGCCGCCGAATGTGACGCAGTGCAGCAATTGAACGAATATGATTTGCAACCCGCTATCCGCTCCTGCCATCAGCGCCCATCTTAGCGTGAACAACACGCTGACGAAGATCATGCAAAACATCATCGTTTTGGTATTGCGCTTCAAGTAGCGGTCCAGCAGCAAAAACACCGGAATTTCAAAGATCGATGAGAAAAACGCCGCCCATCCAATCATATCCGCCTGTCCGCCAAGCTCGGCGATGTACAGCGCGATGAAGGTCTGATTCATTGAATTGGGAATCGACAAGACAAGGCCGAGCAGCAAGAAAAGCAGAAACGCCTTGTTCGCAAAAATCGAACGATAATTCGTTTTCTCCGACTTGACCGCAACCTTGGATTCTCCCTTCGGCAAGCCGAACGCGAACAGAATCGACATTAGCATCATTGCCGTATACAAAATCCATAGCCGCTCGATGCCGATCTGCCCGATGATGGGACCGGATGCTGCCGCCAGAACGGCCCAGCCCATCGAGCCCCATAGCCGGAAGGAGCCAAATTTGTACTTCGTCCCCTCAATCGCATTCAGAATCAAGCTGTTGCTTTGCGAGAACATTGGCATTTGGAAGAAAAAGAAAAACAGCATTGCCGTATAAATAACGGTATCAGACTGTGCCAAAAATACAATTTGCATAATGACCGTTGCGCCAGCCATCATAATAAGGATGACGAGGCGAATATTGCGGAATCGGTCGCTTAAGTAGCCCCATAACGGATTGGCGACAATCGACACGATAGGGCCTCCTGCCAGCAGCGCGCCAATCTCCAGCGTCGACCAGCCGATCTTCTGCAAATAGAGGGCGAAAAACGTGCTGTATACCGACAGAGCGCCATAGATGAAAAAATTGAACGCCTTAATGATGTTGTAGGATCTATTCATTAGAGGAATAGAAGCAACAAAATACCTGCCACGAAGCAATAATAGGCGAAATATTTCAAGTTGCCTCTCTCCATGATGTTCATCAGCCATTTCATTGCAAAATACGTAAGTACGAGCGTAGCTAGGAAGGCAATTGCGTAAGGGCCGATCATCGACGACGAGATCGGATCGCTGGAGAAGTCCTTCAGCCCCAATACGACACCGCCAAGACTAATCGGAATATACAGCATAAAGGAGAATCTGAGTGCCGTCTCCTGTCTCATGCCTACCGCAATGGATGCGATAACGGTCGAGCCTGATCTGCTGATGCCCGGAATGAGTGCTACAGCCTGAGCCAAACCGACGATCAAGGCGTCCTTCGTGCTCAGATCGCCATCGCGCTTCTTCCCTCTCAGGTTACGGATCAGCCATAAGGCAACACCCGTCACAAGCAGCGATATCGCTACCATCTTTGCATGCGAGAAGATGCGCTCAATGTCTTCTTGGAACAAGAAGCCAATCAAGCCTGCCGGGATGGTGCCAAGCACCACATAAACGATAAACATAAAGTCCGACTTGTACTCCGCCTTGCGGGTACGAATGAAACGGTATCCGTTTACGATCAACCGCCCGATCATCGCCCTATAGATGAATAAAATCGCGATTAACGAAGCCGTGTTCAGGAATACTTCAAATGAAAGACCTTCTTGCTCCATTCCCATCAACTCACGGGCAATGATGACATGTCCGCTCGACGAGACCGGAATCGGCTCCGTGAAGCCTTGAACCGCGCCCAGCACCAAATACTTCAGCCACAAAATAAACTGTTCCATATGCTTTTTCGCTGCCTCCACTCTCTGTCTCTTAAGCTTTCTACCGTTCCTAGTATATACGATTTCAATAGCCATTGAAATTACAATACTGTCACATTGCGATCCGCTGCTACGCATTCACGGCGCAAATCTGCTAGAATGTATAATGCACGCCATTAACCGGAGGTTATCGAATTGGATTACATCGTGTTGGACATTGAATTTAACGGGCGCAAATTCGCCAGCGATCTGCCCATGGAAGTTATCGAGATCGGGGCTGTGCGTCTGAACGCCGCTCTTCAACCTATAGACGAATTTACCGCATTTATTAAGCCGGTTTACTTTCCGAAGCTGAACTCCTTTATTCAGAAAAAGACGGGCATTCCGCAAGAGTCCATTAATTCCGCAGCTGGATTTCCGAAGGTCATCCGCGAATTCCTGGCATGGCTCGGCAAAAGCGAGCAGCCGGTGCTCGTCACATGGGGCGGAGAAGACTTGAAGCGGATTGTGCTTGATACTCGCATGCATAAGATGGACGATGCCTACTGGCTCGCCATCCCCTATTATGATTTATTGAAAGGCTATATACGTGTAAAAGGCCTAACCAACGATGTCAGTGTGGAAGCCGCCTTGACCGAGCTGGGCCTGTCTTCAGACGGTTCAGCGCACCGGGCGCTGGACGATGCCCGCATGACGGCCGATATCTTCCGCAGCATATATGGACAGTTGGACTTCAGCTATACGCAGTATTACAAGGATTTGTACACAAACGCCAAGGAACGCAGGCTGGTGAAAAATGCAATCCGGCTGCTCCGTTCCCAGAAGCTGGAGCCGACATGGGAGTCGTTCGCCCAGCACGTGCTGAAGGACAAAGTAAAGCTGGATGACCCGCGCAAGGAAGCGGAGATGAAGAGCTACTTCCAGGCAGAACTGGATAAACAAGCGAGCAAGCCGCTGCCCGAGAAGAAACCGGTAAAGGCCAAAGCCACACTACCATCTGAGCCTAATGCGTCCGAAGACCATACATCGGCGCAGGATATACCATCAGATGCCAATAATGAAATTACAGATTCCGAGAAGCTATAACCGAATAATCAGACTGGGATATACGTAAAAGATCGCAGAATGCGCCTCACATCGGCGTTATCTGCGATCTTTTTGCATAACATCATTTGTGGTCTGATATTCCGGCTGCTTCACACCGGAGGAGCCCCTGTCGTTTCCCTGACGATCAGTTCGACAGGCAGTGCAACCTGCCTCTTCACGATTGGGTTGCCGTCGATTTGGTCCAGCAGCATCCGGACTGCCTCTTGGCCCTTCTCCAAAATGTTTTGAGCGACGGTCGTTAGCGACGGCGATGTATAGTTCGACATAAAGAGATTATCGAAGCCGACGACCGAATAATCTCTCGGCACCCCCTTGCCAAGCTCTCGCAATCGCTTCAGCAGCCCCATCGCGCTGACATCTGAGAACGAGAAGATAGCCGTTACATCCCCCATTTCTGTCAAACGGTCCGCAGCCTGATAGCCTCCCTCCAGTGAGGTCGGGAGCTTAATCATCAGCTTAGGATCATAGGCAATGCCCGCTTCATCCAGTGCATCCCGATAGCCGAGCCAGCGCTCATAGAGAACGCCGTAATACGCTATACGCTCCAGCGGAATATCGCCGATCAGCAGTGCAATGCGCCGATGGCCCTGCTCGATCAGGTAGCGAGTCGCCCGGCAGCTGCCCTTCCGGTCTTCCAGATACACTTGCAGCAGCTTGGGGTCAGCCAGATAGCTGTCGATGAATACTGCAGGCAGCCCCATCTCCAGTACACGGTCGACTGCTTGCGAGCCTTCATTCGCACCTACGACAATCACCCCGTCAAGACGCCGCTCCTTCACAAAGGAAAACGTCTCTGTGCTCTCATCGATCCCGGCCAATATAATATGAAACTTCCGATCGCGGGCGCCTTCTTCTACCCCAGCCAGCAGATCCCAATAGAACGGGTTGTCCTGTAAGCGGCCAGGCTGCATCGTCGGCACGACCAGTCCAATCAGATCGCTTCGCTTCGTCTTCAAGTTGCGGGCCGTCAAGTTCGGCGAATAGCCCAGCTCCGCGATGATTTTCTCAATCTTTTGCCTGGTGGCGACGGATACCCGGCCCTTGCCGTTCATCACATTAGATACAGTGGCAATGGATACGCCTGCAGCCTGAGCTACATCCACAATATTGATATCCGGTTTCATTTCCTCTGATGCTCCCTTTCCCGTACGTTCCGTTCATGACTTGCCTAAACGTTTTATCACATTATAGCTTATCGAACGCCGCTCTGAAAACCTATTCTTGGGAAATATTGAAAAAGGAATGAACCGGCTCTCCAAACCCGGTCCATTCCTCATCTCGCTGCATGATGCGGGCTCACGCCCGCTCAGCTTTCCTTACAGGCTTAGGACTCAAAGTCTACCAGCCCGAGTTGCCGCTGCCGCGGATAATCGTATATTGATTGTTCGGATTCGACAACCCGCCCGATGCCGCTCCTGTCACGGTTACATTGCTGAAAGCCCCGGATCCGCTCACCCTGTCAAAGACGAGCCCGTACGTTCCCGCTCCGTCGATGCTGACATTGCTGACCGATAGGTTCGTGATGGTCTGATTATAGCTCAGCTTAATGCCCTCATAGGTGCTGCTGTTTAGCTGCAACTGGTCGATGACAATCGGCGACGTAATGCTCTGATTCTCCGCATAGATCCATAGTCCGCCGAAGCTTAAGTTCCAATTGCGCTCCCAGCCTCCTGTCCGATTCAGTGTATTGCGCCGTACTTCCGTCGTGCCGCTGAACGGGATAGCGTTAAATCTGGTGCTGATGACAATGCCGGCAGATGCTGTTACCGTATCGGAGCCGATATTGTCCCATACCTTATTGTCCTTGCCCCCGTAGATCGCGTAGGCATTCGCCAGGACAGGCACCTGCGCCGTATTGTATCGGAACATGCTGTTTTCGTTCGGGATACCGTCCGACCACATCGCAAAAGCATCGTCTCCCGTATTCCGTACGCTGAAATGGCTGACCGTCGTATTTTTAACGCCGCCATGGAAGTTCACGCCGTCTGCCCATGTATTGCGGATTCGGCCGCCCGCCATATACAGCCCGTCTGTACCGGATTGAAGCCAGATGCCGACTTTCATATGCTCGACCCATACGTTCTGGATGAGCGAGCCCGTGCCGAAGTTGCCTTCGAATGCGGCATGGTCAGCCCCATCATTGCGATTGAGAGAATCTCCGAAAATCGCGAGATCAGCGATGGTGACATCGCCTCCGACTCCGTAGAAGCCGCCCTTGCCGCCTGTGCCCTGAAGCGTGGTATGCCACATGCCCGCTCCGCGTATTTGGACGCCGCTGACGTTCACCCGATCGTTCATGCGGAAGACACCCGCTGGAATCCAGACGCCGGCTTTGCCTGTTGATTTGGCATTCTGAATCGCGTCGCGAATCGCTTGCGTGTCATCGCCATTATCTCCCGCTACCGCGCCGAAGCTTGTAATGCTCACAAAGTTCGCCGGCATGGAGTAAGCCACTTCTGCCTCCTCCAGATTAATGAGGTCGATCGTATAATAAGCAGCCGTATCACCTGCATCCTTCTGAAGCCTAACGGTAGCGCCCGCAGGAATAGCTGCTGTCAGGAAGCGGCTCTCGTCATAGAAGCGATGTCCTTCGCCGCCCGATGGGTTATCGTGGTATGGATACTCTCCGTAGGTCCAGGCATAACGGGACGATAAGGCAAGCGTTCCAGACTTCGTTCCGTTCACATACAAGCTGAGCGTCCCGCTTGTGCCTCCGCCTCCCGGCGCATCCGGCATGCTGTAGCGGATTACGATCGAATTAGCTGCCTTTGGCGCTGTCCACTGCACATAATGTCCAGTCTGGGTCAGCTTGACTGCTCGGCGCCCGGAAGACTCCGATTCCACGGTCAAATATTGCCTGCTTGGCGACAGCACCTGAGCATTGGTCACACCGTCTTCCGCCTCAAGCTCCTGATATGGGACAGTAGCTCCACGGCTCGCAAGCGGCGTTGCTTCTGCTACAGTCAAGGCATCAATCCCTACGCCCCCGCTGTTCCCATTATCATATTGATAGGATATTGTGTTCAGCCCACGGCGCAAATTCAGCGTCTCCGTCTTGGTTCCCCAAGCGGTCGAGCCGCCTGTTGAAGCAAGCGTAGTTGTCTTGGCTAGCAGACCATTCACATAAATATTAAGCGTTCGGTTGCCGCCTGTTCCGTTTCCGTAGCGAAGCGTGACCTCCGTCTCGCCGGATGCACCCTGATTCACAGTGAAAATCACTCGGGCGCCGACGCCGGTAAAGCTCTGGACATAATTCGCCGCTTTGGTCACACTGCCGGATATGAATTGATCCTCCGCCTCATACGTGTAGCCTGTCCCCGGCGATGGGGTTGGCGTTGGTGTTGGTGTCGGCGTTGGTGTCGGCGTTGGTGTCGGCGTTGGTGTCGACGTTGCCGTTGGTGTCGGCGTTGGTGTCGGCGTTGGTGTTGGTGTCGGGGACGGAACCACGCCCCCGCTGACATCGATTTTATCCAAATTCACATTGCCGGAATCGCTTGTATCGAACTGATAGCGTATCGTATTTGCGCCCGCATTCAGCGTGATCTGCTCCGTCGCCGTTGCCCAGGCATTCCAACCCGAGCTTGCTGCGAGCGATAACTGCTTGGACTTGACGCCGTTCACGTACAGGCTTAAAGTTTTCGTACTTCCCGTGCCGTTCGCATAGCGGAGTGCAACGCTGTATGGGCCTGCTGCGCCAGCCTGAACCGTAAACTGTACGGCAGCACTGCCTTTATTGCCGTCCGTGAATCCGCCGACAAAGCCGCTGCCGGAATAACCGGCATGCTCAGCAGATACGACGGCTCCGCCGGTTAAGGCCGCAAGCTCCGCTTCATACGTATTGCCGCCAGGCGGTCCCGAGGCATTCACGTCGATTTTGTCCAAATTCACATTGCCGGTGTCGCTAGAGTCAAACTGATAGCGGATCGTATTGCTTCCTGCTTGAAGCGGAACCGTTTCGGTCGCAATTGTCCATAAACTCCAGCTCGAAGTAGCAGGCAACGAAATTTGCTTAAGCTTCGTGCCATTCACATACAGACTGAGCGTCTTGGCGCTTCCCGTGCCGTTCGCATAACGCAAGGCAATCTGGTGTGAACCTGACGCTGCTGCCATCACGGTGAACTGGACGGCGGCACTGCCTTTATTGCCGTCTGTGAAGCCGCCAACAAAGCCGCTGCCGGAATAGCCGGCATGCTCCGTGTTGACAGCCGCCCCTCCGAAGAGGGCGGCGGCTTCCGCTTCATAGGAAGCGGCATTCACGGAGGGAGCCAATGTAATTAAGGAAAGCGTCATACAGATTGCCATTAATAATGACAGTTTAGTTTTGAATGTGCCTGACATAGGTCATCACGATCCTTTTCATGAATTGGAAGAATGATCGTTGCCAATGAAGCCTCTTTTCTCCAGCATCCGGCTGATTAATGCCGCTGCTTCGGCGCGAGTCGCCGTGCCCTTCGGATCAAGCCGCATGCCCGGCTTGCCTTCCACTAGACCAAGTGCAGCGGCTGCCGACATATCCTTTGCCGACCAAGACGACACTAGCGACTGATCCGCATAGCCGTCAAGCTCCGTCTCCCCGGATGCAGGAGCGCCGGTCAGGCGATATGCCCGCATTAGCAGTACGACCAGTTCCTCGCGTGTCAATCGGTTGTCCGGCCTCCATGTCCCGTCTCCATAGCCGGTAACCAGTCCGTAGGCCGAAGCTGCACCTACTGCCGGTTCATACCAGCTGCCGGTTGCGACATCGCTGAAGCCTTCGGCTTTCTTGCCCGGCAAGCCAAGCGCGGCAGTCAGCATAGCCAGAAATTGCGCTCTTGTCACAGCCTCATCCGGACAGAACAAGCCGTCTTCCATGCCATTGACGATCAGGCGGGAGGCCATGGCATTCACTTCCGTCCTGGACCAATGCTTCTTCACATCCTCGAATGCTTTCGGTTCGTCGATGACAGCATACGTACTATTCGTCACACTGCGAATGATGGCTTCCTGCGTTCCATCCTCCTTCATGCGAAAGACAGTAGGAACATGGCGGAACCGACCCAAACCTTCGTCGAACACAACTCCTGTCGCTGAATCAGGCGAGATGCCTTCGGCAACCGGGATTGTCCTTTTAACGAAGCTGCTTCCAAATTCTCGAACTGGAACAGCCGAGCCATCTTCCCCCTGCAGGAATAGCTCGAAGTTATACAGACGGCTTTTCAGAGTAATACCTGTCTTCTCTGACAGCTGCTGCGCCTCAGAGTCGCTCGCCGCTCTCATCAGGACGCGGATAGCGACTGAACCGCCTTCTTGCAGCAAACCTTTAAGCAATTCCAACGAAAGTGCATATTCGGCGTCTGCAAATCGAATGCTCACCACACCATTCGGCGCTGCAGCATAGCCGCGAATGACCGCTTCTGCTGGAATGATCAACGCTGCTTCATCCGCTCCTGCTCCCATGGAAATGACAGCTTCCGAGCTCCCTTGGCCCACTGACTCCGTGAGAGCTCTAACGAATGCCTCTGTGCGCACCTTCGCCTCTCTTGCCCTTGTGCCGTCAGGTTTAGTCGAGATGTGGTCGCCTTCCAACAATCCATCGTCATTGCCGCCACTCGCACCCGGCTGGCCGGTATTAGGCGTACTCTGTACGCTCACCTGTACGGACAGTGCAGCCTCCGTCCAGTTGCCGCCCTCATCCCTGGCTTCAACGGTGAAGGTCATGCGGCTTCCGCCCAGCAAGCCCGTAATGCTCGCCTCCTGCTTCGAGCCTACAACTAGAAGATAACCTGTATCCCATGCGATCCGATAGGATGCAATGCCGGAGTTATCGCTTGCTGCAGGCCATCTGAGTGAAACGCTGCCCGCCGCACCGGAGCGGCCCTCAAGAGCAGCATCCTCTCCCCAAACCGGCGCCTCCTTGTCCGATACGATTAAGCTATAGTATCTGCGCTTCCCGCCAAACTCAGCGGTCAGCATCGTCTTACCACCCCGCAGCGCCGTGACAGTGCCCTCTTCCGAGACAGTAGCGATAGACGGATGGAGAATACTCCAATCAGCTTTCGCTTGGTCTAGCCCCCCTGCCGCGAGCACAGCCGCAGCAAGGGCAGATTGTCCCGTTTCCATATGGAATGGCGCAGCAGCAGAATCTCCTAATGTGGCGTAGAAGCTGTTGCTCATGAAGTTATAAGCATGATCCTTCTCCTCTAGCGTCAGTCCGGCTGCACCATCCAGATAAGGTCCGACACGCGCGTCTCTTACCAGCGTATTGCCCATCAGCGCCGAGCCTGTTATATTGCCGGATGCATGAATGCCCCAAGTTCCAGCACCGTCTACAACGTTGCCGTCCAACACCATTCCTTCTGTGAACTGCTCACCCAGGAAGGATATGCCCTGATAAGTGCTGTCCCTCATAATATTGTTATGAATGCGGATATCCCCCGTCATCGGCTTATCTCCCGCGAAGAGGAACAAGCCGCCGAAGTCAGCTGGCCAGTTATGCTCGCGGCTGCCGGTACGGATCATCGTGTTGCGGGCAACTACCGCCGTTCCTTCGAACAGCTCCGGCATATGTCTGGTGCTTATGCTGATGCCCGCACCGAAGGCGACCGTGTCGGAGACGATATTATCCGTCACCTGCACGTCCTTGCCTCCATATACCGCAATATTGTTCGACAGCCAAGGCAGCTCGACGGTATTGAAGCGGAATATATTTCCGGCCGATTGCTCACCGCTTGCCCATAACGCCATGCCGTCATCACCCGTATTGCGGATCGACAACTGCTCTGCCATGGAGTGCTGCGTGCCGGTGCTGAAGTTAATGCCATCCGCATACGTATTGCGGATTTGAACTCCCGCAACATACAGCCCTCCCGTATGCAGGGCCATGCCATCGCTTCTTTCCTTTGCCGTAGACCAAATACCGGTCTTCGTACGCTCGATGCGCACATGCTGAATGGTCGAGCCCTTGCCGAACGCTCCGTCGAAGCCGGATTCCTCCAGCTCGTCGCGGCGGACATCCACTTCTCCATCGATAGCAAGGTCATACACCCGAATATGATCGCCAACGCCCATAAATCCGCCGCCAGCCAGCAGCGTATGCCACTTGCCCGCTCCGCGAATGGTCACATCGGCGATTTCAAGCGGCCCGCCTTCCAGCTCATAACGACCTGCTGGAATCCAGACGCTTTTGCCGGCCTTCTTGGCCGCTTCAATCGCCCGCACGAAAGCTGCTCTGTCATCCTTGCCATCATCTGCGATCGCGCCGTATTGCAGCACAGACAGATAGCCTTCTGGCATCGTATAAGGCGCATCAGCCAGCGCAGTCTCCAGAAGATCGATTACGACATAGGAGACAGCTGCATCCCATTCCTTTGCAATGCGAATCTCGGCGCCTGCCGGCACTTCCTTGACAGCAAAGCTTGCTTCGTCATAGAAACGGTGCGCGTCACCGTCTGCCGGATTGTTGGTCCACGGATAACTTCCGTATACCCATGCATAACGGGATGACAGAGTCGTCCCTTCCTGCTTCTGTCCGTTCACATACAAGCCGATCGGCGTCTCCAGACCATCTCCATCCTCGGAATCCGGGATAGCGTAACGGATGGTCAGCCTGTTCGCCGGCTCACGCAGCGTGAACTGAATATAGTCGCCTTCATCCTCAAGCATGACAGCCTGCCGACCCGATGCTTCGGAGGCTAGACTCTTGTAAGTCCGGCTTGCCTCAAGCACAGCCGCATTAGTCGTGGCATGCTCCGCTTCATAAAGCGTGTAATCCAGTGATGCGCCGCGATAAGCTGGCGGTACGGCATCTTGAACGGTTAACTGGTCCAGGAAGAGCGGCACCACTCCCTGCGCGTATTCCAGTGTGACTGTGTTCAGACCCTTGCGAAGCGGCAACTGCACGCGCTGCTCCTGCCAATCATCCCAGCCTCCGGTGGATGCGAAGGAGATGCGGCGGTCATGCAGTCCATTGACTGAAACCGACAGCTGCCCAGCTGTCTTCGCGCCGTTCGCATAACGCAGGGTCGCGCTGTATGTGCCTGCTTCATCCGCGTAGACAGCGAATACGGCCGAATCTCCTTTGGCCTTAAACCCTTCAATAAACCCGTCTCCCGAATACCCTCTTGCTTCCTTCGAAGCCTGAACATCGCCTGTTACAAAAGCCTCTTCCGCTTCAAGAACTACGTCTGAGCGAACTGGAGCAAGCTGGAATAGCTGGTGGATTCCAGGCTTCGTAATATCGCCCGCTTCGAGACGTATACTGCTGCCTATAATTCCAAGCATCATGCCTTCGTTCTCCGGACGGAAGAAGATCATGTCTCCGCTTCGCTCTACTCCTGCCCAATACGCGCCTTCAGGCAGCAGCCCGCCAGGAGCCGCTTCCTTCATTACCGCTCCATCTGGAGTCCAGACCAAGAAACGCCCAGTGCTCGTATTTTGAATCAGCTTATAGCCGTTTTCATCCCAGAATTGCCATACCTGATTTTCTGCCTTGTCAGCGGCCACCTCGAAGCTGACTCCGCTTCCCGATGCTGTCAGCAGCTTATTCCCTTGACCAATGCGCACAGTGCGGCGATCGGCCAGACGGGCAGTCATAACCGGCTCGGATGATGCATCCGGCTCGCCAATGACGCTCTCCTCCGGAGCAAGCTGCAGTTCCCACTGGAGATCGGCCGATTCGATAGACTGGAGCGATTGCTGGGCATAGCCCGCGCGATCCTTCAGATGAACATACTCCTGAGACTTCGAAGCGCTGCGGATCAATAGATGGACACCGTCTGGCGCAGACTCCAGGAACCACTGCTCCGTCAGAGATGCCTCTGTTAACGACAGGCTCTCTAGAAATGCCGTTCCCGAACGTGAACTGACCTTATGTCCCGTGGCGCGGTTGACTATGCTGTAGCCTTCGCCGGTATTGAGGGGCGGCACCAGCAGCCAGTGTGATCTGCCATCCTTTTCTTCCACATCCCCGTACAGGACGACGCCGTTTTCATTTTCGTACAAATAAGTGCCGTTGCCCGCATTTTGCCAGCGAACAGGCGCCTCCGGCACCTCAATCGGCAGCAGCGCCGGAGCCGGCTCCAGATGCCATCTGGCGCTTCCCCAATCCGAAGGAATCGGGCTAGACTGCGCATAACCCGTCGCATCCTGAACGTGGATGACTTGATCCGTCCGATAGGCGTTCGTCAGCACGAATAGCCCTGCGGCAGGCTCGGATACAGTCCATTTGGCGCTTGTCCAGCTCTCTTCAACCGTCCCGCTCAGCAAAGGGAGCAAGTGGGGATCGTTCTCCGCCGTCATGCCCTCCACATGAATGTAATGTCCGGTCAGCCGGTTCTGAACCCGCTTCAGACCGCCTCCTGCATCAGCCAGCAGCCAATGGGAAGACGCATCCTCCAGCTCGGGATCGCCGTACTTTACTTTGCCGTCTTCCTCATAGAGTGTCTTGCCGGTGTAGTCGTTGGTGAACCGGACGTAGGACGGCCCCTCATCCTTGACCGGTACAAAACGCCATTGCGGACTTCCCCACTCCTTAGGGATAGGACCGTACTGGGCAAAACCAAGCTTTTTCTCCGTATGCAAATAGCTGCCCTCGGACTCTGGACTGCGGATCAGCTTATTGCCCGCCGTCTCCAAGTTATCGATAACCCATAGCTGGCCTTCGCCATTGTCCCGCTTCTCCTCGACCGCAACAGCCGTCCGGTCGCCGGCCACGCCATTCAAGCTGAAGTAGCGCCCGGTCTCGCGGTTTTGAAGCCGGTGATAACCGCCATCCTCCTCGATGCTCCAGTGGCCGCGAGTATCGCCGGCTTGCATATTGCCGTATGCCAGCTTGCCTCCGTCGTCGAACAGATACAGCTCCAGCCAATCATTTTGGATACGGATATAGGAAGGTCCTTCCCCTGGAGGCTCCGGATTGTACGGATACTTCACCGTTACAGCCTGGACCGACCACTGTACCGTTCCCCAATTCGGCGGGATGCTGCTGGACTGGGCATATCCTGTTTTATCCTCAACATGGACATAATGCCCTTCGTTCGCAGCATGCTGAATGACGACCAGCTCCGGTGTAACCGCATTCATAATCTGCCATTCGATCAGGCCGGGATCGCTTGCCTCCGCCTTATCCAACAGCTCTAGCGGACTAAGATGCCCTTGCCAGTTGGCGGTAGAGATATAAGCTCCGGATTGTTTGTTATAAATACGATGGATGCCGCCATCCTCTTCAATCACCCAATGAGAGGCGGGATCGGCTTCATCGGCGTCGCCGTATCCGACCTTGCCGCCGACAACTGTCAGATATGCCCCGGTGTAGCTGTTCTTGAACTGTACGTATTCAGTAACCGGCTCAAGCTGCCACTGCACGGTTCCCCAGTTGGGCGGAATTGCGCTTGCCTGCGCGTAGCCGGTACGATCCTCGATATGAACGTAATGGGAGGACTCCGAATCGCTTTGAATGACTACATAGCCTTCTGTAACCGCATTCATAACATGCCATAACATAGTTGGATCATCGCTAGCCTCGGCTAGCTCCACTGGACTCAGATGGCTTGCTTCTGCTGGGATGGACATATAGAGTCCGGTCTCGCGATTCTGGAGACGCTGCTTGCCGTCATGCTCCTCTACGATCCAGTGAGACGCCCGGTCGGTTTCTACCGGCGCTCCGCAACTGACCTTACCGTTCTGGGCTTGCAAATAATCACCGGTATACATGTTTTTGATCCGGACATAGCTTTCTTGTTCGGTCTTCGCTTTGAACTCCGCTTGCGCTCCCTCTGCAGCCAGCCCCTTCCCGCCCGGATAGACGGGAGTGGCTCCAGCCAGCAGAAGAAGCGCCAGTGCAATGACTGCCATACGGCGCATCCATAATTGACGCATTGACGCAGCTCCTCCTTTGATTAACTTTTTTAGAATAGAGATATTTGATATTGAATGGCGTTGCCATGAATGGACTTGACGACTTGCTTCTCTTGCCCGTTCCAGCTTGCTGATGTGATCTCTTCACGGGTATGAATCATGAGCTGCCGCTTGCTCCAAACCGGTGTCCAGCCGGATGACAGCACATTCTCCTCCACCGTCAGCCTTCCACCCTTATCTAGAATTGCAGTACCCTCCGCTTCAAAATAGCCGGAGCCCTCACGGTCGAGCGACTCTCCATCATCCTCGTAAATGCGGTAAGCCACGGACGAAGCAGCGTTAGAGATATACAAATGCACCGTCAGTTGCTCCGATGGCGCAGAAGTGCTCATTCGCACGTTCTCCTCTAGCAAAGCGGAGTCGGCCTTCACATAGAGCGGGATGCGATCCATCGGTGCATGCGCCAAAATATAGCGGCCTCCGCTGATCCATTCCTGAGTCCAATAGTCGACCCATTCGCCAGCCGGAAGATAGAGGGCCCGACGCGTCGTATCAGGACGAAGCATTGGCGCCACGACCACATTACTGCCGAACAGGAATTGGTCTGCGATGCGATAAGCCTCAGGATCGTCCGGGAATTCCAAGAACATCGGGCGCATCACCGGAATGCCGTCCCTTGCGGCTTCTTCCATAAGCAGGTACAGCTGCGGCAGCCAGCGGTAACGCAGACGAATCGCTTCAGTGACCAGCTTCTCCGTCTCTTCTCCGAACATCCAAGGCTCCTGCCTGCCGCACTTGATTTCGCTATGATTGCGGAAGTATGGCGTGAATGCAGCCGCTTGCGTCCATCTGACTAACAGGTCGGCCCCCGTATCATGGGCAAAGCCGCCTACATCGGCGCCGCAGAACGGAACGCCGGACAGCCCCAAATTCAAGCACATCGGTATGAGCATCTGGAGATGCTCCCAGAAGCTGCGATTGTCGCCGGTCCATACTGCCGCATAGCGCTGAATGCCGGCATAGCCTGCCCTCGTAAGTACGAACGGCCGCTTGCCGTCCAGCGAATTCCGCAGACCTTCGTAGGAGGCTCTCGCCATCTGGAGTCCGTATACATTGTGCAGCTCCCGGTGCGTGCCAGGATGGCCGTCATTGTCATGGAGCACATCTAGATCCATCGTCTTCGATTCATTGAACACGGACGGCTCGTTCATATCGTTCCAGATACCCGCTACGCCTACATCGGTCAGGGACTGCTGCTTCTCGCCCCACCACTTGCGCACCCGCCCGCTCGTAAAATCGGGGAAAGCGCTGCGGCCCGGCCATACCGGACCGTGGTAGACTCGGCCCTCGATGTCTTTGCAGAACAGGTCAAGCGACATGCCTTCCTTGTAAATCTCGTATTCGGCATCCGCCTTCACGCCCGGGTCCACGATGGTCACTATGCGAATGCCCCGCTCCTTTAGCTCGTGAACCAGCTTCCCAATATCCGGGAAACGCTCCTGATCTACGGTGAAAACGCGATAACCATCCATGTAATGAATATCGAGGTAAATGGTATCGAGCGGGATGCCTTTCTCCTGGAATGTGTTCGCAATATCCAGCACTTCCTGCTCGGTCTCGTAGCTGTAGCGGGACTGATGGTAGCCAAGCGACCACTTCGGCGGCAGCGGAGCATGCCCTGTCAGCTTCCCCAGCTGGCGGATGACGCTTTTGGTATCCGGACCGGCCATATAGTAGTAGTTCAAGGCGCCGCCCTCCGCTTCGAAGCGCATCTCGGACGGCTCCCGCATATCGAACGCGGTTTTGTACGTATTGTCGAACAGAATGCCATGCGCTTCCGCTCCGCGCACAGACAGGTAATACGGAATCGATACGTAAAGCGAATCCGTCTCCTGGTTATGCGGGGCATATACGTCGGTGTTCCACATGACAAGGCGCTCGCCGCGCTTGTTCAGGAAGCCGGCTTTTTCGCCGAAGCCGTAATAGCGCTCCTCCGGCGAGGACAGCTTGCGGCAGGCTACTTCGCCTCGCGCTGTGAACTGTATGCCATTCTCAGGCTCTGCAAGACGGACAGCGCCGGTTGACCGGTCTAAGATGTCTACCCTAGCAGGGTTAAGAGATATCCTTACAGTGATATGCTCCGAATGAAGCAGCACCTCCTGCTCGTTCTGCTCAACCTGAATCTCGGTGAATGCAGGCTTCAGGATGACGGAGTGGCTGAAGCTCCCCGCAGGCTTGCCCAGTCGGTCGAATGTGATGCGCACGATGAAAGCATCATAGAACTGCACATGAAGCAACCCGCGTTCACATACCATTAGGGCTCCGTTGCTCGTTGCCTCTGCACGAAGCACACGGCCCGGCGTCAGATACTTTGCTTCCTCCTTCGCTCCGAAGCGGTCTGGATGAATAGACAGGCTGGTTTCCACATCAATTGCTCCTTTTCCTTGATCTCTTTTTCTGTACATGTGCTCAAACCGGAAAGTCTTTGAATTGCGTGTGATTGCCGCCACAGCCGCTGCGCGAGGGATCATTCTTCCGATCGCTGTTGCAGCCGGATTCTTGCTGATTCTATTACCCCTGACAGGGTTAGAATCCGGCTGCAAAGGCGAACACTTCGTTTCTGCAGAACGATTCCCTCGCTCCGCTCGTTGGCGAACCTTCTTCAAACCTTTAAAGACAAAACCTAAAGATTTCGTCCTGCGTACGATTGCCGCCATAGCCGCTGCGCGGGGGATCATTCTTCCGATCGCTGTTGCAGCCGGATTCTTGCTGATTCTATTACCCCTGACAGGGTTAGAATCCGGCTGCAAAGGCGAACACTTCGTTTCAACAGAACGATTCCCTCGCTCCGCTCGTTGGCGAACCTTCTTCAAACCTTTAAAGACAAAACCTAAAGATTTCGTCCTGCGTACGATTGCCGCCATAGCCGCTGCGCGAGGGATCATTCTTCCGATCGCTGTTGCAGCCGGATTCTTGCTGATTCTATTACCCATGACAGGGTTAGAATCCGGCTGCAAAGGCGAACACTTCGTTTCTACAGAACGATTCCCTCGTTCCGCTCGCGCCGGACCTATCCCTTGGTTGCGCCGTCGGCTAAGCCGGAGATGAGATAGCGCTGCAGGAAGAGGAAGACGATGGCGATCGGAATGGCGATCAGGATCGCTCCCGCCGCGAAACGGGTGAAGTTGTTGGCGAACTTGTCGTTAATAAAGTTGAACAAGCCCAGCGCCAGGGTGAACTTCTCCGGGCTGCGCAGGATGATGCGCGGGAGCAGGAAGTCCATGAACGGCGCCATAAAGTTGAACAGCGCGACGACAGCCAGAATTGGCTTGGCCAGCGGGACGAGAATCTGGAAGAAGATGCGGAAGTGGCCCGCTCCATCCATCTTGGCTGATTCGTCGAGGTCGCGCGGGATGGTGTCGAGGTAGCCTTTTACAAGAAAGGCATTCATCGGCAGGCCGCCGCCTACATAGATGATAACGAGGCCCCATAGCGTATCCAGCAAGCCTACTGCGTTAAGAAGCAGATAGATCGCGACCATCCCCATCAGGACAGGGAACATCTGCAGCAGCAGGAAGGAATAGATGCCGTATTTTCGCCCGATAAATTCATATCGGGAGAATGCAAACGCGACAAATGAAACGACAAGCACCGAAGCAATCGATGTGATGACGGCGACGAACAGCGTGTTTTTGTACCAGAGCAGATAGTTGCTGTTAGGGCTTGTGAAGAGCCACTCGTAATGGGTTAGCGACCATCTCTCAGGAATCAGGCTGGAGCTGAACATGCTCGTGCCCGGGTTAAAGGAGATGCTAAGCGTCCACAGTAGCGGATAAGCAATGATGATGAACACGAGCAGCACGACTAAGTATATGCCGGTTAGCTCCAAGCGGTTTTTCAGCGACTGTCTCATGTCAATACATCTTCTCCTCTCTGAAGGAACGGCTGCGGCGGAACTGGAAGAACGCGAATATCGCTACGACCAGTCCCATGATGATGGAGATGGCTGCAGCCATCTTGTAGTTGTTGTTCTCGAAGGTCAGCTTGTAGACCCAGGAAATCAGAATGTCCGTGCCGCCTGCTGTCTGGCCGCGAACGGGAGGTCCGCCTTCGTTGAATAAATAGATAATGTTGAAGTTATTGAAATTGCCCGCATACTGCATGATGAGCAGCGGAGCCGTCGCATACAGCACATGCGGGAGCGTGATAAAGCGGAACTTATTCCACCTGCTCCCACCGTCCACGTCCGCCGCCTCGTACCAGTCCTTCGAGATGCTTTGCAGCACGCCGCTGAACAGCGCGAAGACAAATGGAAAGCCCAGCCAGACCTGAATCATAATAATGGTGATTTTCGCCCAGAACGGGTCGCTCATCCACGGCACATGCAGCCCGAGCGGTCCCAGCAGCTCACGGTTAATCGCGCCGAAATCGTCATTGAACATCGCAGCGAAGATCAGGATCGTGACAAAGGACGGCACCGCCCACGGTAAAATAAACACGGTACGGATCACGCGCTTGAACTTGACGCGCGCATCGTTCACCATGACGGCAAGACCCATAGCCACCGCAATTTGCAGCGTTGTAGCGACGAACGTCCAGATGACGGTCCATGACAGCACCGACATCAAGCTGGAGCGCCATACGGGGTCGGCAAGCAGCGTCGTGAAATTGCTGAAGCCTACCCAATCCAGCAGCTTGGCGGGCGGCGAGTTATATAGGTTGTAATTTGTGAATGCTAGGCAGATCATAAAGAGCAACGGGAATACGACAACAAAGGCCAGGATGAAAAAACCCGGCATAACCATGTAATACGGAAAGCCACGATCCCATGCCTGATGGAATCCTTCCTTCACGCTCGGCATGCGGAAGCCCTCTCTGATCTTCTTCCCGTCCCGGTACGCATCCACGAAGTTATAGGCGTAGAAAAGAAGCAGGAATACGGCGAGTATCAAGGACAGCAAGCCTTGAACGAGCAGCGTGCGCGAATCGTCGACCATCGGAATCGTACCCAGCGTATAAATGCCCCAAAATCCAATATTCATATAATCGAACAGCGTGAAGAGTACGGCTGCGGACAGCAGCAGGAACAGGAAGCCTTTAATATATCTACGGTTATACAATTGACCAAGGCCCGGAATAATCGATAAAATAACGGATAGAACAGGCTTATGCGAATTTGATTTGTTGTGGACATCGGTTTCGATTTTCATAGCTCCACCTTCTTTGTTGATGGCAAGCGGTGGGATAGCACCCCTCCGCCTGCCGCTTGTTCTGACTGGCGCCGCTTACGAAGCGGCGCTTTGCTTTTTACTTGACACTACGCGCGGAGCCATTATTTCGCTTCTGCTCCGGCCATTTTGATTTTATCCTGAATTTGTGCAACCGCCTCGTCGAGCACCTCTTGCACATCCTGGCCTTCTGATGCGAACTTCAGGGCGTTCGCCATCGGATCCCATACATGAGACAGCTCAGGCACGTTCGGGAACGGCTTGCCGTATTGGATTTGCTGAGAGAAGCCGGCAACCAGCGGGTCTCCTGTAATGGCAGGATCGTTCAGCACCTTCACGTTCGGAGGCGTCTCACCTGTTGCCTGGAACCATTCCATCGTCGAATCCGCATTGGTAATGAACGCTGCGAGGTCTGTCGCCCACTCTGCGTTCTTGGAGAATGCAGACAGCATCCAGCCCTTCACGCCGATGAACGCTTGCGGGTAGCTGCCGTCTTCCATCTGCGGCAGCGGCGCTACAGCCAGCTTGTCGCCCAATTGCTTCTTGTGATCCGCTACTGCCCATGGTCCGTTAATAACGGCTGCTACTTTGCCTTCGTTGAACAGGCCGCCTACTACATCACCGTTGACTCCTTTTGGCATATAGCCTTTTTGGAACCAGGACTGGATCAGCTTAACGCCCTTCACAGTGCCTTCTTGATTAAAGCCGATATCGTTGATGTCGAAGCTGTTGCCGCTTTCCTTGAAAATATATCCGCCGCTGCCGCCCATGAACGCCCACGAAAAGTAGAAATTCGTTGCGTCATAGAGGAAGCCGTATTGGTCTTTGCCTTTGTCTGTACTCTCTTCAGCCAGCTTCTCCAGCTCAGCGATCGTCTTCGGAGCTTCCGCTACCAGATCCTTGTTGTACAGCATCGCGTATGTCTCCACAACGAAAGGCAAGCCATACAGATTGCCGTCATAGCTAAGCGCTTCAAGAGACTCTGCCGTATACTCCGCTTTCACTTCGTCGCTGATTGTCATCGGCTGCACTAAGCCCTGCACGGACAAGCTGCCGATTCCCGGCTGATAGAACAAATCTGGACCTTTACCCGCTGGTCCGTCCAGCGAGATCGCCTGAATTTGGTCGTTCATCGCGATTGGCGTAATTTTGACCGGAATGCCTGTTTTTTCGGTGTACTTCTTCGTAATGGATTCCAGCACTGCGATGCTGTCAGCGTTGTCATCCGCCCAGATGCCAAGCTCGGCTGGCTTCGGCGTCTCTGAGGAAGCGCCTTCATTATTAGCCGCCGGCGTCTCCGATGGCGTATTGCTGCTTCCGGCGTTGCCGGTGTTAGCGCCGCCCTCATTGCGGTTCGGTCCGCATGCGGCAAGAAGCATCGTAATCAGGATGAGGCAGATAGCGATAGACAAATGGTTTTTTCTAAACAACTGAAATTCCTCCCTTTGATCTGGCTCAGGTTGATAGGCTTGCCTTGCAATAAGCTGGTTTACTAGCATTCTCTCTTTAGTTGCCTTCTCTTGCTTTCCCCGTTGATTCTCTAATCATCAGCTCGACCGGCAGCACCACCTTTCGGGAAAACTCGGATACTCTATCCATCTGGTTATACAGCAGGCTTACTGCCGCCATGCCCTTCACCTGGATATTTTGCGATACGGTCGTGAGAGGCGGATGCGTATAACCCGACATGAACAGATCGTCGAAGCCGATGACGCTCACTTCTCCCGGCACTTTCCTGCCGCTCTCCTTCAGCCCCTTCAAGATGCCCATAGCGCTAATGTCGGAGAATGAAAAGATAGCGGTTACATCATCGTGCTGATTAAGCCACTCCGCAGCTCTGTAGCCCCCCTCAACCGAAGTAGGATACTGAATCATGAGCGAAGGATCATAGGCAATGCCCGATTCCTCAAGCGCCATGCGGTAGCCAATCCACCTCTCTTGGAGCACGCCATAATGCTGGATTCGCTCCATCTGGATGTCGCCGATCAGGACAGCAATGCGCGTATGTCCCTTGTCGATCAGATGCTTCGTCGCCAGCAGGCCGCCGAGACGATCATCCAGGCACACCTGGTACAGCTTCGGGTTGCGGATGTAGTTGTCCACGAATACCACCGGCACATCCAGCGCCTGCACCCGCTCGATTGCGGTCGAGCCCTCTCCCGCCCCAACAACGATCAGCCCGTCCAGCTGACGTTCGCGTACGAAGGAGAAGGTCTCTTCCGACTCCTCGATGCCGGCGAGTATAATATGGAAATCGCGTTCTCTGGCTGCTTCCTCAACTCCCGCAAGCAAATCCCAATAGAACGGATTGTCCTTGAGTCTTCCGGGTTTGACCGTCGGAACCACCAGTCCGATTAATCCGGACTGGTTCGTCTTGAGATTGCGGGCGAGCAAATTCGGCGCATAACCCAGTTCCTCAATGACCTTGCGGACTCTTCTTTCCGTTATGCCGGAAACTCTGCCCTTGCCATTTAAAACATTGGATACGGTAGCGATGGACACATTGGCTTCTTTCGCTACATCATTGATGCTAATGTCCTGCTTCATTTGATCTCCCTTGGACATTTTAATTAAACGTTTAATCACCTGATATAACTAGTGATTAAACCTTTAATCTGAGGTTAACATGCGTTTTATTTCACCGTCAAGCATTTTTTATTTCATTTCCACTTTTTATAACCGCTTACTTGTGCAAGCTGCACAATTTCTACATTAGTGCGGATTCCCTGTCGTTTTCCCAAAAATGTCTTTGACAGCGGTAGTCTACGGGAGTATGATCTTCGTTGTGCATGATTGTGCAGCGCTTATTACTTCTTGTTTTTTTAAACAAATATATAAACAAAGAACTGGAGAGAGCATCACCTATGACACGCAGCTTGAAAGGCTTTACCGGTATTGAGCTTTTATATTTGATCGGTATTGTCGCCATATCCTTTTCTTCTATTTTTGTCCGGTGGTCGGAGGCTGATGTAGCGGTCATCGCCATGTACCGGCTTTATCTGACCAATGTGCTGCTGCTTCCTTTTGTATGGAAGTACCGCTCATCGCTATTCCGGCTGAGCAAGCGGCAATGGGGCTGGCTCGCCGCTTCTGGAGCGATGCTGGCTCTTCATTTTTTGCTCTGGATGGCATCGCTTCGCTATACGACCGTAGCCAGTTCGACCGTCATCCTGACGCTGGAGCCGCTCATGGTTATGCTGGGCTCCTACTGGCTGTTCCGCACGAAGGCGAACAGCATGATGCTATGGGGAATGGGCATTGCCATCGCCGGTTCAATCGTCATTGGAGCAGGTGATTTCCGCTTGTCTGGAACCGCGCTATACGGAGACGCATTGTCCTTCTTCGGCACCGTCGCGGTAGCCCTTCATATGCTGATTGGCAAGAAGCTGCGCGAAGGCATTGATGCTTTCCCTTATAATTTCTGGGTGTTCGCATTTGCCGCATCATTCCTGGCGGTCTATAACGTCGTACAAGGGCATTCTTTCATCGGCTACGAAGCCCGTGAATGGGGAATATTCCTGCTACTCGCCATCGTCCCAACGCTCTTCGGCCACTACTTGTTCAACTGGCTGCTGAAGTATATGAACGCGACCGCCGTTTCCATGTCCGTACTCGGTGAGCCCGTTATCGCCTCATTGCTTGCATGGGTACTATTAAAGGAATCGCTAACCGCTTATCAGCTTGGAGCAGGCGTATTTATATTGTTCGGCGTATGGCTGTTTCTTCGCTACGGCGAGAAGGCCAATCGGCCTGATGCCACGTCTGTACCGTAAAGTTTACTTTGACAGGGCAAGAGCAAAATTGTATAATTTTTGTGAATAATCGTATAAAATTCGAACGTGTTACCGCGAGGGCATTAGTTCAAGAAGAGATAGCATTCTTGAGCTATGCCCTTTTTCTCTTCCATAAAATGGGGTGGCTAACAACAAATGAGTTACATTCAGCGCATTGGTCGTTCATTTATGATTCCCATTGCCGTCATGCCTGCGGCTGCAATTCTGTACCGATTTGGCAAAATCGAGTTCGATCATCCTTTCTTGATCAAGCTTGCAGCGATTTGCGAAGCGGCTGGCGGTTCTATCTTCGACCATCTTCCCCTGCTCTTCGCTATTGGCATTGCAATTGGCTTGACACAGGGCAAAGGTGTTGCTGCACTGTCCGCAGCCGTTGGCTACATGGTGTTCCAGGAAGTGATGCGCACGTTCGAGGTGATGCAATCCGATCTGGCAGAAACGAATATGCAGATGGGCGTCCTTGGCGGGCTCATTACAGGCGTCATTACCGCTTATCTCTACAATCGGTTCAAGGATATTCAATTGCCCCAGGCGTTAGGCTTCTTCGCGGGCAGACGCTTCGTGCCGATCATTACCGCACTTACCATGACAGTGCTGGGAGGCCTGCTCGGCTTCATCTGGATGCCGATTCAAGACATCATTCAGGGCTTCGGACTATGGCTGGAATCTACCGGCGGCGTCGGAACGTTCTTGTACGGCACCATTAACCGACTGCTCATCCCTACTGGCCTCCACCATATCGTGAACCATATCCTATGGTTCCAGATCGGCGAGTTTGCGGAAGCTGGCGGGAAGATCGCACAGGGCGATCTGACGAGATTTTATGCAGGAGATCCTACGGCGGGCACCTATATGACAGGCTTCTTCCCTATCATGATGTTCGGCTTGCCAGGCGCCGCAATCGCAATGGCGAGATGCGCGAAGCCGGAGAACCGCAAGGTCATTATGTCCATCATGCTAAGCGCCGCCTTCACCTCGTTCCTTACAGGCATTACGGAGCCGATCGAATTTGCCTTTATGCTGGTTGCACCCGCATTGTTCATCGTCCATGCCTTTCTGACGGGCTTGTCCATGATGATTATGCAGGTGCTGGAGGTTAAAGTCGGTTTCGGATTTTCTGCAGGGTTCATCGACCTTGCGATCAACTGGAGCCAATCGACTAATCCTTGGCTTGTGTTCCCTGTCGGAGCCGCTTACTTTATCGTCTATTATTTTGTATTCTACATCATGATCCGCACATTCAACTTTGCAACGCCAGGACGAGCAGATGACAAAACGGAAGCGCTTGCGGAAGGGGGTACGCCATCGTCCTCCCCTTCTCCAGAGCCTCTTCAAGAGGCTGTCTCTGAAGCTGCTGCCTCCATATCCGCACCTGCGGTCACTGCGCTCAGAACGCCCAATATTAAGCTGATTGCCTACAAAGCAACGGAAGTGACGGAGCTCATCGGCGGGTACAAGAATATGATCGATATCGACGCGTGTATCACCCGGCTGCGCCTGACGCTGCACGACTCCGGTCTTGTCCAGGAGCAGAAGCTGCGCGAGTTAGGCGCTGCGGGCATCATCCGTATTGGAAAAAATGGCGTGCATGTCGTCTTCGGAACGGACTCCGAGCTGATCAAGGAAGAGATTCTGAAGGCGCAAATCAACCATAACGCAGAGTGAATGGAGGGTAAGTGAAGATGGCCGCAATTGAAAGAAAGATCATTCATGTGCTTTCGAACAATGTCGTGATGACTAAGCTATCCTCCGGCAAAAATTCCATTGCGTTCGGCAAAGGAATCGGCTTCAAACGGCAGCCCGGCATGGCCATTGGCGAAGCCGAAATTACACAGGAGTTTTTATTGCATACTATGGAAACCATCGAACACTACGAGCAAATCTTAAATAACGTCGATACGCGTATCGTAGGCGTAACGGAGGAAGTGATCGCCATGGCCCAGCAGCGGCTGGAGGGCGAGTTCTCCGAGCGGATTCATGCTGCGCTTGTCGATCATATTAACTTTGCCATCGAGCGCTGCCGCCAAGGCGTGCTGATCACTAATCCGTTCTCGTATGAGATCAGACTCATGTATAAGGATGAATACGATGTGGCCTCCGAGGCGGTCAGCTACTTGAATGAAAAGCTGGACGCAGGACTTCCCGAGGATGAAATTGCGTTTTTGGCCATGCATTTTCACGGCGCGCGCAACCGAGAACGCGGTACGGAGACACTAGCCGTCGTTAGGCTTGTCGCCAAAATTATGGACGAAGCGAAGGAGCTCGGCCTTAACTTCAGCGACTCCTTCTCCTCCCTCCGATTTATCTCGCACCTCAAGGGATTGATTGACCGCGTCCGCAAGGAATCGCATATCAAAAACCCGCTGCTGCACAAAATCAAGGTCGAATATCCGCTGTCGTACAGCCGCTCCCTCACGCTGAGCGCCATCTTGGAGGAGCAGCTCAAAAAGCCCGTTCCAGACGATGAAATCGGCTTTTTGACCTTGCATATTGAACGTCTGAACCAACGTGAGCAAACCTAACAAAAAATAAATGATTGACAGATCAGTTATTATTTATTAGTATTTGACTCGTAAAACCTCATACATTTCACGATAATGTGTTACCGAAAGGGCATTAGTTATCGAAGCAGGCAAGACGCGCTTCGTTTCTAATGCCCTTTTTTGGCGTGAAGAAAGGAGGATCGTGAAATGACGGGTATTTGGGCAGCATGATTAACCGCACTGCAAGCGCTTTCTACCACAAACATATTTAAGGGGAGATTGAATCTATGAACACTTGGAAAAACAAGTCTTTGCTGGTCGCTTTGATTCTCGCGCTTACGTTCAGCATGCTGGCAGCCTGCTCCGGCGCAAACAACGAAAAACCTGCACCTAGCAGCACGAACCAAGGAAGCGGCAACGGCGGCAATAGCGGCAATGGAGACGGCGGAAGCGAAGGTCTGACTGGCGACTTCGAAGTCCAGTACTTCGTCGGCGGCTACGGCGACACCTGGTGGAAGCATGTCATTGGCGAATTCCAGAAGCAAAATCCAAACCTGAACATTAAGCAAACAGCAGGCTCCCAAATTAACGATCAAATGAGACCGCGCTGGATTCAAGGCAACCCGCCGGATTTCGTCTACATCGATGGCGCAGGCTCCAACGAGGCGCAAATGGTCACAGACGCTCAATTGATGGACATGACCGACTTCCTGAAAGGTGCGACTAACGGCGATGGCGAAAAAATTCTCGACATCGCAATCGCGCAGCCAACAGACTACAACGGTAAAAACTTTACAATGCCGCTCGTATTCGGCTCATGGGGAACGTTCTACGATAAAGCTTGGTTCGCACAGCAAGGCTGGGAAACACCAACTGACTTCGAGAGCTTCATGGCAGTGAGCGAGAAGATCAAAGCGTCCGGCGTATCCCCGTACATCCATACAGGTGTATATCCTTACTACATCAACGGCGGTCTAGTAAACTCCGCTATCGTATCGGCTAACGGCGGAGACGCTTCTATCATCTCCAGAATGGCAAGCTTGGAGGAAGGCATCTTCAAGAGCGAGCCGGTCATGAAGGCACTGGAAAAAATCGTCCAAATCCGCGACGCCGGCTTAATCGATCCGGGCGCGATCGCACTGAATCATACCGATTCCCAAATGTCATTCCTCCAGCATAAAGCAGCATTCATCCCGAATGGACTATGGCTGGAGAACGAAATGAGCAAAGACGTACCGGAAGGCTTTGAGTTCGATTTCATTCCATCCGTTATGCAAGATAAAGGCGAGAAGTACGTGGCAATTCCTTACACCGCTTCTGTTGCTATCGCAGAAAAAGCCAAAAACCCGGAAGCGGCGAAAGCCTTCCTTCAGTTCATCTTCACAAAGCAATTCGCAGTAGACTGGGCAGAGATGACCGGCGCCATCATGAACGTAAAGGCGGATCTGGAGAACTCTACGGCTGGTCCGGTCGTGAAGACGGCTATGAACTACTTCAACAGTGACAATCTGGTTGTAGCGCCAGCCCTGATCGTAAACGCCGACGTAGAGACGGCTCTGCAAGACAGCATCATCGCCTTGCTGGACAAACGCATCACACCTGCAGAGTGGGGCGAGCGCCTGGAGAAGGCAGCTGCAGCGGCTAGACCATAACAAGATGCACAGCGGGCAGCGGCAGGTTCTCTCCTCCCTGCCCGCATCATGATTTCACAAGGGGCGTGTAAGCCATGACAGCCAAACCAACATCCCATCGACTGAGACGTTCCCTGTTCATTCTGGGATTTATATTGCCAACCTTCATCCTGTTCAGTGTCATTACCGCTTATCCGATGCTGAGAGGCCTTTACATCAGCCTTTTCAAATGGTCGGGTTATTCGGGCAACATGTCGTTTATCGGTCTGGACAATTACAAGAGAATGTTTAAGGACGAGATTATCGGTACAGCCATCTTCAACGACTACTTCCTCGTCTTCTGGAAAGTCGTTCTTATCCTGGCAATCGCAACGTTCCTGGCCGTAGCGCTGACGCGCATGAGCATTAAGCGAACCGGCCTGTTCCGGGTCATCCTGTTCTTCCCGAACCTGATATCCGTCGTCGTCATCGGCGTCCTGTGGAGATACATCTACAACCCGTCCGATATTGGATTTCTGAATGCTTTTCTGTCCCTGTTCACGAGCGAGCCTGTGACGACGGTATGGCTGGGACAAACCAATACGGCCATGTGGTCCATTCTCGCGCCTGCCGTATGGGCCGGCATCGGCTTCTATATGATTCTGCTAATGGCCGCAATCATGAACATTCCTGAGTCGCTGTACGAGGCATCGGGTATCGACGGCGCCTCCAGATGGCATCAGTTCAAGCATATTACGATTCCGCTGATCTGGGAGCAGATGAAAGTATCCATCATTCATATCGTCATTACCACGCTTAATGGCTCGTTTATTATCATCTTCTTGATGACCGAGGGCGGTCCCGACAACTCCACACAGGTCATGGGCTCCTATCTGTATCAGATCGGCTTCCAGCAATACCACATGGGTTATGCCTCCGCAATCGGCGTGCTCATTTTGACGCTGACGCTGATTACGTCCCTCATACTGAACCGCTTGCTCAAGCGGGAAACGATCGAAATGTAGGAGGCCTAGCACATGAAATTGACAAAAAAAGAATGGCTCGTGACATGGGTCGTCCGGCTGCTGCTTCTGGTATGGACGGTTGCGGTCGTCTACCCGCTCATCTGGACGCTGCTCTCATCGTTAAAGGACAACAAGCAGTTCTACGGCAATAAACCATGGGTGCTGCCGGAATTCCCGCTTCAGTGGTCGAACTTCACCTACGTATGGACAGAATACAAATTCGGCGTGTACTTCCTGAATTCCGTAGGCGTCACCTTCGCGGCTACAGCGCTTGCCGTCCTGCTGTCCGCCATGACAGCTTACGTCATTGCCCGTTATCCGTTCAAAGGCAGCGGAGTCCTCTACTTCATCTATGTTTCAGCCATGATGATTCCGCTTATCCTGAGTCTAATCCCGCTATTCTTCCTGCTGGACGGCATCGGGCTAACGAACAACCTGATCGGGCTCATACTCGTCTACGGCGCAGGTGCTCTTCCGTTCGGCATCTTCGTGCTTGTCGCCTTCTACAAATCTTTGCCGAAGGAAATGGAAGAGGCTGCTGCCATCGACGGAAGCTCCGAGGCGGGTACCTTCTTCCGGATCATGCTTCCGCTCTCCAAGCCGGGATTGATCACGGTGGCAATCATGAACATTCTGACGATCTGGAACGAATATATCTTGGGTACGGTCATCATGAACGACCCGCTGAAGAAAATCTACACTCTCCCTGTCGGTATCGCCGTTATGCAAGGCGAGATGCAATACCGTACGGAATGGGGCCCTCTCTTCGCGGGGCTGGTCATCTCCATGATCCCGATCATCATTCTGTATTCGCTCTTCCAGCGGCAAATTACGGGCGGCATTACTGCCGGTGCCGTGAAGTAACGATTGTTCAAACCAAAAACGTCAACGCAAGGTATGCTGCATAGCAGCTTCCTGCGGTTGACGTTTTTTCTTTGCTATTCGATTTTGGAATGGGCGGGCTTCTCTGTCGGAATCCGAATCAAAACCGTCGTGCCGATGCCGAGTCTGCTGTAGATGCTGACGCCGAAGGCATGGCCATAATACAGCTTGATTCGTTGATTGACATTGCGGATACCGTATCCAACACTCGTGCTCTCTTCCGGATCATTCATTTGCTCCAACAGCTCTGCGCTAATGCCGACGCCGTCGTCAATGATTTTGAACACGATATGATTATCCTCCATCTCCCCTACGATCCGCATATGAATGCGGTCGCCGCACCATGCATGCTCCAGCACATTCTCGATAAACGGCTGAATAATAAGCTTGATTGTGGAGTATGAAAGAATCTGTGGATCGATATCAAAGGTTACGCCCATCCGTTCTTCATACTTGATTTTTTGAATATTAATGTAGGCATTCGCTTGGTCCAATTCCTCTTTGATCGACAGCAAGATACGTCCTTCATTCAATGACAAACGATAGAACTTCGCCAGATCGATGACCATCCGCTGGAGCTTGTCCAGCTCGCCAAATTTGGCCAGACGGCTTATCGAAGACAAGGTATTGTACAAGAAATGCGGGTTGATCTGTGCCTGCAGCATATCCAGCTCCGCTTCTTTTTTATCCAGATCGGCCACGTATACCTTATGAATGAGCTCGCCGATATTTTGCCCCATATCATTCAAGGCTCGGGATATTTGGCTGAACTCGTCATTACCTTTGAAGTTCGTCCGCTTATGGAAGTTGCCTTCCTGGAAGGAATCTAGAACAGACACGATCTTGTTTACTTTTCTGGAGAAATAATTGGATAAGAGCGCTCCCGATACGAAATAAACGACTGTAAAGATCAAACAAATAATGAAGGTTATCAGCCGGACTTCCTTGATCTTCTCCTCGAAGATCGTATTCGGGATCACGGCCGCAACATTCCAATTCAAGGATGGGATGACATTCTCAATTACCATATACTCCTTGAAGTCCGTCGCATTCCATACATCGCCTGACCGATAACTGGACGGACCGGATATGGTTTTGATTTTCTCATTATCATCTATAATATAAATCGTCGCGTCGCTGCCAATTTTCGTATAATCAACCGCTTGGAACAAATCGGACAAATACACGCTCTGACGCATGAATCCTACTTCTTGCACCCTGCCTGCATTTTGCATATTTACGAGTCGGCGAAGCAGCGAGATACGGCCGAACTTCGCATCGTCCTCGATTTCCTTCCATACCATCGTCTCGCCGTAGACTTCCTCCGGATGGTTCAAGTACCATATTTTTGTATGGATACGGTCGATTTGATAAATATCATAGGGGTTTTCCGAATTACTTTTAAGCGGATCATTGCCTCGGTAATTTTTGTACATCTCCGGGAACAATTTGTTATGCAAATAAATCGACAGCCACGTATTCACGCTTGACGCCTGCTTATACGCCTCTATTTTGGGTACAAAAAAATTGATTGTAGCCTCATAGCCGACCCAGCCCTCTTCGAAATTCCTGAGCTGTCTCGCGATCGTATAGTCGAAGTAGAAAAAATCCGAAACGCGGATAACATCTCCGGCTTTATAGGATACGTTATCGATCATTTGACTGACTGTACCGTGTACGGTGCTCTCAAGCTGCTCGCGAATTGACTTCACATATACGGAGTTAGCAAAAAAACTGATCACAATAACCGGAATAATGATGAATACACAATAGGACAGCATGAGCTTATAGCCGAACGGCAGATAACGGTATTTACGCATCATCTTCATAGTTTTCTTCTATACTCTAACGGCGTTTTGCCATGATAGTCTTTGAATTGGCGACTGAAGTAAGGCAAGTAGCGATAACCGATCAAATTCGCGATTTCATATACTTTCAGGTTCGTATTGACCAAGAGATCACCGGCCTTCTCCATTCTTAACATGGATACATAATCACTGAAGTTGGTTTTCATTTCTTCCTTAAAGATCTGTCCCAAATAGTTGGGAGAGAACGAATATTTCTCGGCTACGTCTTTAAGCGTAATGTTTTCATGCAGCCGTTGTTTGACATCGTCGATAATATCCTGAACCAGCTTCCAATTCTTCTTATGCTTCTTCGATTGAAGGATTTCCGATAGCTCGTACACTCTATAACGAAGCCACGAATGAATCTCATCGATCGTCTCGTAGCGCAGCAGGATATCCAAGCTCCCGAAATCCAAGTTCAGCATACGGAACAGGTCTTCGTTCATCTTCTGCAAATACGCATCAAGCTTCATAATCAAGAACATCGTAAAGTTTTGTATCGTAAACTTGGAACGCATATTATTGGCCAAACTATAGAGCATCTCCAGCTCATCATGCACCTTAACCAATTCGTAGTGCGTCATCGCCTCGAACAAAGCGTCGAGCTGAATATCCAGACTCTGCACATCTTTCATTTGCGTAGATTGTACCGCATCGTGATAGATCATTTTTCCTTTTCCGTAAAAAACCTTGTAGTCAAGCGCGGTCTGCGCCTTGCGATAGGAATCCTTCAGGTCTGTGATTTGCGTAACCGCATCACCTACGCCTGTCGTCACGGAGATCGGTGTTTGTCCTGACACCTCATTAAATTTGTCTCTAAGCTTGTCCAATTCCATGCCGCTTTCGATCAAGAGAGCCATTCGTTTATCCGTTACTCTGCAAGAATGCCGGATATCCAAGTCTTTGCATAAGGAAAAAAGGCCATTCCAAAAAGCATTCGATAGTTCCGTTTCATCGAAGTTTTCTTCAACATTACGCTTGCGCATCCAGTCGTCACGTTCGACCACAACCACTTGAACAGGCCATTTCAATTGATTAAATTGATAGTTTTCCAGAAGCGTATTCAGAGCGTCCTCACTCCATGTGCCTTCCAGCAGCTGCAGCAAATACTCCGTCTTTACAATAGGGAACATTCGCTTATAAAGCTGCTCTGTCTCCAATTGCTTGCGTTCCTCGTCCAGATCAGCCTGGAGCTTGCGCAATGATTCTATCAATTCATTATCGTCCATCGGTTTGACGACATAGCTGCATGCATTGAGCGACAGCGCTTGCTTGACATAGTGAAAGTCCTGATAACCGCTTACAAAAATAATCTTAATCATGGGATACAGATCAAGCGCCTTTCGCGCCAGTTCCAAACCGGACATATTCGGCATTCGAATATCTGTGATAAGAATATCAATCTTCTCTGTCTCAATCACTTCGCTTGCCGCAAACCCGTTCGTCACGGCTGCGACGATTTCCATGCCAAGCTCCTGCCAAGGAATAAATGCCTGCATTCCTTTCAAATCCAAAATTTCATCATCGACCAGCAGCACCTTGTACATTTGCATCATCTCCAGATCCTCGGCTTATATCCGAATAGTAATGGATTCGGACAAAGCCATAATCCAAAAAGGGTATACTATTATAGTATACCCTTTCGAACAACATTTTTTAATTATTTACTGAGCAAGAAGCTCCAAGTTTTTCTTCCACTCAACTGTACGCCATTCAAGAAGTTCAGCGTAACCTGCTGCTTGAGCGTCCTTTTCCGCTTTGTCGAGAATGCTATCTACTTCAGCATCGTCTTTAGCCATTACGGATTGAGCATAAGCTTGTGTATAAATATCATCTACACGTTGTTTCACGATACCCAACTCGCTGTCCGGTTGTGGTACCAAGTTAATGAACTCAGTAGCATTGGATTGAGTAGGCCATGTGATTTCGCTTTGATAACGAGCTGCCCAGTTTTGCTCAGCAGCTGGAAGCTTGCTTTCGAATTTCATTTTCGCTGGATCGATGTAACCAGTGTTACCGTTCCACATGATAGGGTCATGTGCTTTTTGAAGCTCTAGAACTTCTTCTGCATCGTATTCAGCAGTGAAGATAGGGTGACCATCAGCGTCGAAGCCTTTCCAGTTCTTGCCTTCAGGACCGAAGAACAACAGGGATTGACCTTCTGGACCTGTGTACCAGTCAAGGAATGCGAAGATTTTCTCTGGATCTTTAGCAGACTTCGTAATTACGTTTACGTTCCAACCAAGTGATGTGTAAGTACCTGGGAAGATTTTGTTTTTGTCTAGACCTTCTTTGTGAATCGGCCAGATCATGAAGTAACCGGAGTTAGGATCTTTCTTCACCATTTCTTGGTGAGCGTTCATTGCAGATACTGTTGGGTTTGCGCCAGCGTATACTGCAACGCGGCCTTGCATGATTCTCTCTTCGATTTGGTCTTTAGTTTGCGTGAATGCATCTTGAGTGATCAGTTTCTCTCTGTAAAGCTTAGCGATATACTTCTGTGCTTCACGGTACGTAGGGTCAGTAAAGATCGAAGTCAATTTGTCGCCTTGCGGTACAGCACGTACGTTTGCGTGAAGATGTGTGTACGAAGCATTTTCTTTAAATGCAGTGTACAATACGCCAAGTCCTTGGGCATCTTTAGCAAGGTCTGGATCAAACGGAACGACAGTGTCGCCATACTTAGCTTTTACAGCTACCAGGTAGTTGTACAGGTCGTCCGTTGTTTCCAACTTAGGTTGACCCAGCTCGTCGTAGATCTTTTTGTTGATTACATAACCAGCGTTGCCGTTCGGGCGGCCAGTGTACCAGTTAGGGAACTGGTAAAGCTTTCCATCGGAAGAACGAAGCAGGTTAAGGTCTTTACCCATCCAAGTTTTCAGGTTAGGGTATTTGTCCAGGTAATCGTCGAATGCAACCAGCTGACCAGCTTCGCGAAGTCTCTCAACGTCAGCGCCGCGGTCCATCCACATTACGTCAGGAAGCGTTTTGGAAGCGATCATTGTGCTCAATTTTTGCTCTGGGTTACCACCAGCAGAAATTGGAACGATGTTCAATTGTTTGTTTTCTTTCAGCCATCTGCCGGCAACTGTGCTGTCCCATGCAGGAACGTCATACCAGTTGTAGTGGCCGTACATGGAGAACTCAAGCGGTTCAGAACCGAACTCCCATACATCGGAAGGAGGCTCTTCAGAAGGCGTGTTACCAGGCGTGTTAGTAGCATTGCTCGACGGCGAAGGACTTGGTTGGTTCTTCGTGTCGGAGCTGCATCCAGCCAGTACTGTTGCCAATACAAAAATTGCGGATACGATAAGCAGCGTTGTCTTTCTAACTTTCGTCATGCTTGTACTACCCCTCTCGTAAACTTTTTTATGTCCAAAGCGGTTAGACGCCTTAAACCAACGGAATACTACTCTTTCAGCGAGCCGATAAGCACGCCTTTTACGAAGTACTTCTGAACGAATGGATACACCATTATGATTGGCAGCGTCGCAACCATCATCGTGGCCATGGTCAGAGACTTAGTCGTAATCGTTCTCATGTTATCCAGACGTGCGATAGACGCTGTATCCATATTGCTGGACATATCCGTTACGATATTCGCATTCAAAATCTGTCGCAACATCGTCTGAATCGGAACCAATTTCTCATTGGTAATGTAGATAGTGGCTACAAACCAGTCGTTCCAGTGCGCAACTGCTGTAAATAGTGATAATGTTGCAATAACAGGTCCGGAAAGAGGTAATACGATTCGGAATAAAATTCCCCAGTTCGTTGCGCCGTCGATTTGAGCCGATTCTTCCAGGCCTACCGGAAGGCTCTTGAAGAAGGTTCTGAATATGATCATATTCCACACGCTAATTAGCGCCGGGATAATGTAAACCGCGAATTTGTCCATCAGGCCCAAGGAGCTGGTAAGCAAGTACGATGGAATAAGGCCGCCGCCAAAATACATTGTAATTACGAAGAAGACCATAAAGTAATTTCTGCCGATCAGCTCACGTCTTGTCATGCCATAAGCCAGAATTGCCGTCATTATGATGGCTGTAATTGTACCTATAACTGTACGAGATACGGATACGAAGAAGCCGTTAATGAGTCGGTCATCATTTAATACGATCTCGTAGTTCTCCCAAGTAAAAACCCTTGGCCAGAACGTAATGCCACCCTTTGTAGTATCGATACCCAAGTTAAGGGATATGACAAGCGCGTTCCAGAACGGATAGAATGCGCTGAATGAAAGTACAATCAAGAATACGTAGATGAAAATCATCATGAGTTTATCGCTAAATCCCAATCGTGCCAAAGCTGTTCGCCTCCCTGTTCATCAAATTCCTTCTACCACAAGCTGTTGCCTGATCTGCGAGCCAGATAATTCGCCATCGTGAGCAATCCAACACTGATAACAGCCTTGAACAGCCCAACCGCTGTAGCATAGGAATAGCGGAAGTTGGACAAACCTACGCGATAGACATACGTATCGATAACGTCCGAGACCGGCCTTAGCACCGGGTTAGTCGCGAGCAAGAGAATATCCTCGAAACCTGCGTCCAGAAGCCTGCCAATCGACAGAATCATGAAGATAATGATAACCGGCATAATTGTCGGAATCGTAATGAGATAAATTTGTTTGAATTTGCTCGCGCCGTCAATATCAGCCGCTTCATAGAGATGCGGATCGACGCCCGAGATTGCTGCCAAGTAAACGATGGAACCAAAACCGATTTCCTTCCATACGTTAGCCGAGATGAGAATCGACCAGAAGTATTCGGACATGGAGAGGAAGTTGACAGGCTCATCGATCAGGTTGATCGATTTCAGCAACATGTTCACACTGCCGTTCTCCGTCGATAACATCGACATAACAAGGCCCGCTACGATTACCCACGACATAAAGTGCGGAAGATACGTAATCGTCTGTACGATACGCTTGAACATCATATGCCTGATTTCATTCAGCATAAGCGCCAAGATGATCGGTGCCGGGAAGCCAATTATAAATTTCAATAAACTGATTACAATGGTGTTGCGGATAACATTATAGAACTCGGGGGAATCAAAGAACATCTGGAAATGCTTGAATCCAACCCAAGGATTAGCCCATATGTTGCCACCTGTGAAAATGTTGTAATCCATAAATGCCGTCAATATCCCGTACATCGGCAAATACGCGAAGACGAAAACGAGCAAAATACCCGGCCATACCATAAGCTGAATATCCCATTGCTTCCAAATGCGCATGAAAATATTCTTCTTTGGCTTTGGTTGCTGATTCAACCGCGTCTGTTGCTCTGCTGTTGCTTGCGCCATTTGTATCCTCCTTGCTGCATAGTTGATAGTTTTATTGTAACGGACAGCTTCGGAGGGATACTATTTGCCTGATCAACAAAAAATGATACTTTACAACGATAATATATAAAACATGGTTGGGTAGACCCAGAAAAGTATAAGTTCTTCCCAGGTTATCAAGCCAGGGGCCGTTTTTTGACATATACAGCTATAAAAAAATAAAAAACCGCAAAATCCGAAACGGATTGCGGTCCATCCTATCGTTGAATAGTATCATAATTTTGAATCTCCGGCGCACTGTTTATGATTTCCTGCGCCAATTTCGGAGCAAAAACCATAGATTGGCCGGCCTTTCTGCAGGCTTTCTCTTCAAATAATCGAACCAATTCTCGCCAAACGGCACATACATGCAGCGGTCGCCGCACCGCGACTGCACGCTCTAAGCCGAGTTTCCCTGCTTGCAGTTGCTCAGGCAGGACTTTCGCACGCTCTAAGCCGTGTTTCTCTGCTTGCAACTGCTCAGGCAGGTCTTTCGCACGCTCTAAGCCGAGTTTCCCTGCTTGCAGTTGCTCAGGCAGGACTTTCGCACGCTCTAAGCCGTGTTTCTCTGCTTGCAACTGCTCAGGCAGGTCTTTCGCACGCTCTAAGCCGAGTTTCTCTGCTTGCAGCTGCTCGGGCGGGTCTTTCTGGCGCTCTAAGCCGTGTTTCTCTGCTTGCAGCTGCTCAGGCAGGACTTTCGCACGCTCTAAGCCGTGTTTCTCTGCTTGCAGCTGCTCAGGCAGGTCTTTCGCACGCTCTAAGCCGATTTTCTCTGCTTGCATAACTTGCTGCATGCAACTGCACCGCTTGCTATCAAATCTGATTCCGTACCAGCTTAATTGCACGTTCATCCAGTTGGTACTCGTGATGCCGAATACGGTCATTTCTCATTGGTTTCAGCAAGCTTTTCTCCGTCATAGATTTCAGAACGCCTCTACTCACGTCAGCGCTTCTTCCTAACCACTCGCACACATCCGCAACTCGAACCGTTCGTTCAAGTAGAAGCGCATTCCGAACAACCTCGCGTTCATAAAGTGTAAGCCCTCCGTTAGCTGCATTTCTGTTCTTGCCCAGAAACTCATAAAGCGCACTCCTGCAGACTTCCGGCTTTTTGTTCATTTCATCCCATGTATATGGATAATACGTAATGCCTTTAGAAGCCATTGACCTTACCCGATTGCGTTCAAAATCAAAGCGATCGCGCGTGATGTTCTCCGCATGTGCCACAAAGCCCTCGCTTTCAAACGCAATACGATTCGGCTCATAGTAAGCATCCACATACATCGTCACACCCGTAAAAGTTACAAGCTCATACTGCATAATAAAGCCTTTAAACGAACCAAAGACTGGCCAAAGCACCTCCTTAAACATCTTCTCTTCGCCAATCATTTCCTTCTCTAGCATCTCTAATCGCCTCCCGGTTGCATCGCGCTTCTGTGCTTCAACAAAATTCCGAAACTCCTTTTCGAACATCGTACCGCCTCCTCTTAATTTCAATAAAAAAGCCGCCTACCTCCATCAAGGAGGTAAGCGGCGTGTTCCTCACGCACATATTTGCTTCATATAACACACTTTGATGATTACAGTTTAGTCCAGTGTAGCCTATTTTACAATGCATTCCTTAGAACCAAAATATAAGTACGCGGATTTTAAAATATAAGAACATGAGTTGAAAATCCCTATACTCGATCGTAACAAATGCAAAGACATTTCTATACTAGTAGCCATCTGCTCACTGAAACCGATTTTGATCCTAATAGCGAAAATGTACTACAATGACAAATTGTTATTAATGCCACGCCTATGCAGTCGTTCTATCCGTATCCTAACAACTCTAATGTCCCTACACCATGCCAAACCCAAAATATCGAAAAAACTTCATCCATATTAACACCTATTGCCCAAAATGGAGCTACTTCAGCACCTTGCGGAACAGCTTCAGCTTGCCTTCGTATGGCGGGAACAGAATGCCCGGCTCGAACCTGGTGCTGCGCTTCAGCACGCTTTTGTGATGCGAGAACAAGTCAAAGCTATGCTTGCCGTGATAACCGCCGATGCCGCTATGGCCAACTCCGCCGAAGGGAAGGTGGTGGTTAATGATATGTGAAAGCGTATCGTTCACGCAGCCGCCCCCGAAGGAGAGCGTGCCCATCACGCGGTCCTGCACGCCGCGATCCTCCGAGAACACATATAGCGCTAGCGGCTTGGGCCTGTTCCGCACCTGAGAGATCGCATCTTCGAGGTCAGAATAAGTGAGCATCGGCAGCAGCGGGCCAAACAATTCATCCTCCATCGAAGCAGCCTCAATCCTGCTGTCCTCCGCGTTCCCCACATCAAGCAAGGTCGGCTCGATGTATAGATCATCCCGGTCAATTCGTCCGCCATGAGCGATACGACTCTGGTCATGCTGCAGAATGGATGCAAGCCGGTCGAACTGCCGCTCATTGATGATTCGGCCATAGTCGGCGCTTGCTTGTGGATTGTCTCCATAAAAGGAGCGGATAATCTCCTGCAGCTTACGAGCAAAAGGCTCCTTCACCGATTCATGGACGATCAAATAGTCCGGCGCGATACAGGTCTGGCCCGCATTCATCCACTTGCCCCATGCGATCCGCTTGGCTGCCAGCTCCAGGTTCGCAGTCCGGTCGATAATAGCCGGGCTTTTGCCCCCGAGCTCCAGCGTGACCGGCACCAGATTGCGAGCGGCTGCTTCCATCACAATCTTTCCGACAGCACCACTGCCTGTGAAGAAAATATAGTCAAATGGCGCATGGATCAGCGCCGACGTTATATCCTTATCTCCTTCTACAACCCGAATATAAGACTTGTCGAAGGTGTCTTCAATCATTCGCGCTATAACGGCTGATACATGAGGCGAGCTTTCGGAGGGCTTGATGACCGCACAATTGCCAGCAGCTATAGCGCCAAGCAGCGGCTCCAGGACGAGCTGAACCGGATAATTGAAGGGACCGATGATCAGCACCGTACCATACGGCTCTGGAATAATTCGGCTCTTCGTGCCGAATAAATGAAGCGGAGCCCTTACCCTCTTCGGCTTCATCCATTTGCACAGATTCTTGATCATATAAGAAATGCTGCCGAGTACAAGCCCAATCTCGGAACCGTAAGCTTCCGTCTCGCTCTTGCGCAAATCCTTGTACAACGCGTCCAGCAGGTCTCGCTCATAAAGAACAATTGCAGATTTCAGCTTATTCAGCTGCTCCATTCGAAAAGCCGCATCCGCAGTCATGCCTGATCGAAAGAATTGTTTATGCTCCTCCAGCATCTCCGTTACGCCAAGATTAGCCGCCATATGCTCCGCCCCCTCATCTACATCCGTCGCATGCGATCCTTCACTACTTAGTTGCATTCTCCGCCAAGCGCTGCAATTCCTTCCCTGCTTAGCTACTAGTTGCCTGTTGAAGACTCTTCTGGATGCGCATAAGCCGCAGCATGAATCCAACCGCAGCGAACGTCAGGCCGAATATAATGCCTACCCAGAAGCCGTAGGCCCCCATGTCTGTGTAAGCAGACAGCAGATAGCCCGAAGGCAAGCCGACAACCCAATAGGAGATAAAGGCGATCAAGAATGGCATCTGCACATCCTTATAGCCGCGGAGCACGCCAAGCAGCGAGGCTTGAGCCGCATCCGAGATTTGATAAAAGATGGCGAAAATCAGAAACTGGGCAGCCAGCACCGCTACATCCGAATCCTGCGTGTACAAGTAAGCGATCGGCTCGCGAAGGAAAAACAGCGCAATGGCAGCCAAGCCCATCAACCCTACCCCACCGCCTACACCGAGCAGACTGTACTGCCGTGCAGCCTTCATCTTCCCGCTACCCACGGAGTAACCGACCACAATCGTAAGCGCCATGGAAATGCTGAGCGGCACCATAAAGACGAGCGACGAGAAGCTTAGCGCAATCTGATGCGATGCAATCGTTCCCGTATCGAAGAGCAGCCCCATCAGCAGCGTCACGACAGAGAAAATGCTGACTTCGAAAAAGATGCTGAGTCCTATCGGTATGCCGATTGTAAAAATCTCCTTCCACGCTTTCCAAGAAGGCGCAGCCCATTCAATAAACAGACGATAAGAACGTACAGCCGGCACTTTGAACGTCATCATGATGCTAATGAGCAAAATCAGCCAATACGTGATCGCCGTTGCATACCCCGCGCCAATACCGCCGAATGCAGGCACGCCGAGCTTTCCGAAGATGAACATATAATTAAGCAGGATATTGAACGGCACTGCAATAAGCGTGATAAACATGGATATCCGTGTAAACCCCTGCGCATCAAAAAAGTACCGCAGCACATTGGAAGCAAAGAGCGGCACAATGCCGAACAGCAGCGCAACCAAATAATAAAATGAAATATGGGCCACCTTATCCTCCATACCCATCAGGCCAATGACCGGCTTGAACAGGAAGCAGCCCGCTATAGCAACAACCAAGGCCACCATGAACGAGACATACAGGGCTTGGCTAATAAACCTGGCAATGCCATTCTGCTTGCCGCTGCCGACCATCTGAGACACAATCGGCGTTACCGCCAGCAGGATGCCGTTAATTCCCGTTATAATAGGCATCCACAGGCTGGACCCAATCGCTACGCCGGCCAGATCCTCCGTACTGACCCATCCCGACATGATCGTATCGGACAGGTTCATGGCATACAGTCCAAGCTGAGTCACCATAATCGGCCATAATATTTTTAATAGGAGCTTTGTTTTTTCTCCCCAAGTCTCTGCATGATACATCTCTATTCCCCTTTATGACTGAAATATTGCATATTGCTTAATGGCTTCATGCATGAGCATGATGCTGCTGGTTAGCAGACTGTTTCCCCCTATTTGCTTAACGACCGTTCGTAAATCAATTTATATACTCTATCACGCACCGATATGAAAGACAATAACCAAAAACACCCTCCGTAACCGGAGGGTGCCTGGATTCATTCGAGCTGTGCTAACGTTGAGGCAGCAGCTTCATATATTCATCCGAGAGCTTCATCAGCTCAAGCACATAATCGTAGTCCGAGCGGTATTTGCTGAAGTCCTTGACCGGCTCAAGCGTCTTCAGGTCAATGGCTGTACCGTCCTCAAAGCCTTTTCCCGGTACAAACATAATTTCATCGTTGAAGAACGTGCCGGTTGGCATATAGTATCTCATGCCTATCACATTTTTCTTCGCATTCAGCAAGTCCTGGCCGAAGACGGTATGGCCTTCCTCCTTCAAGGAAATGCCCAGCAGGTTCACAATCGTCGGCATCATGTCAACCTGTCCTGCCACATTCTCCATCGTCTTGCCTTCCACGCCCGGAACATGCACAAGGAAAGGAATGTTGAAACGGCTAACCTGGTCATGATAATTCACACCCAGAACTTCCTCTACCCAGGCCGGATCATTCTCCTTGGTCTGCAGGCCGAAGTGATCGCCGTATGCAACGAGAATCGTATCTTCCCATATGCCTTTTTCCTTCAAGTTCTCAATAAAATCGCCAAGCGCTTTATCCGTGTAGTTGATCGCCGTCACATAATGGCCCATCTGTGTACCGCTTAATTCTGGCGGCAGCTTAATGTTCAGAAACTCCGATTTCACCCAGAACGGGTGATGGCTGGACGTCGTCACGAATTGCGCATAGAACGGCTTACCTTCATCATGAAGCTCCGTCACCCGCTCCAGACCAACACGATACATCTCGCCATCAGAAGCGCCGAAGCCGTTAAATTTATCGTCCTTGAAGAATGGCCTGTCGTAATATTTGTCAAACCCAAGGGCAGGATATAGCTTATTGCGGTCCCAAAACGTTACGTCATTGACATGGAACGTATTTGTAGTGTAATTCTGCTCGGCCAGCAACCGCGGCAAGCTTGGAATTTTCCTGTCGCCATACCCTTTGGACATCGCAATCGTTCCGGTCGGATATACGCCGGTATTGGAAATAAACTCGGCATCGGAAGTATTGCCTTGTCCGATCTGCTGGAATGTTTTAGGGAAATAGAAGCTTCCGTTCGCAATCAGATCATTGAGTACAGGTGTAACTTCTTGTCCATTCACTTTCAGGCCGATCATCAAATTCTGGAACGACTCGAGCTGAATGACAATAACGTTTTTACCCTTCGCTACACCATAGAAATTCGGAGTCCCAGCTTCGACTGAGCCGCCGCCATAGAAGTTCTCCTCCAATTGCTCCAGCGCTTGTTTCGTCTCATCGGTCGATCCGTTTTTGATCGCGGTGTTTTCTTTATTCTCCTTCACAGCCGTTGCAATCTGATAATTCAATACGCCAAGGCGCTCCGCCTGAACCAGCTCATTGGATATATCCAGATCCGAGCGAATATAGAAGAACGATGCGCCGATCGCAATGATAAGCGCTGCACCTACATAAATCGGCTTAGCTGCCGGGCGGCTTGCCGTCTTATCTCCCTTGCTTCGAAGAGACAGCACATACAAGACGAGCAGAATCGCCAAGTCCAGGAACAGCACATAAAACTTCAGCTCAATCGCCGATTCGACGCTCTCCTTAACTTGTCCAACCTGACCAAGTCCATGCAAGGCCGTATAAGTCGGGATACTGCCGAAGAATGAATAATAGACCGAGCATGCAAAGAGCAGCAGCGAGATGACAGCGTTGCCGACGCCCATGACTGCCGTCTTCCATCTAGAAGTCGTAATCAATTCCAGGACACACAGCAGCACCAGCACCGCTGCCCCGTCGGACAGCAGTCTGTCTATCTGTACACCGTCAAACGTAAATTGACGAAACAAAGCCATTTTCAACATAATAAGAATAAAGGTTGTCCAGAATGGTGCTTTGCGGTAAACGTTTAATATCGAATTCATTGTTCTCACTCCTTCATGCTCCCTTTCCAAAAAGAAAAACCGTCCCAATTGACGGTCTCACGTATCATAAATGTTAACACTATATTAACGTATTTCAGTAGAGAAATAAATAGGGAATGACAGGAGGCTTCACCATGAAAGTACATATCCTGACGGCAGACGACGATCCGCATATCCGCGAGTTGCTGGGGTTTTATCTGCGCAAGGAGGGTTATGCGGTATTCGAAGCGGAAGATGGTTCCGCCGCAGCCAGCCTGCTGGAGCATACCCCGGTCCATCTGGCGATCGTGGACGTTATGATGCCGCTTAAGAACGGTCTGGAGCTATGCGAGGAAATTCGCCGCTACTATGATATCCCGGTTATTCTCCTTACAGCCAAGGGCGAGCAGCGGGATAAAGCAAAAGGCTTTCTCTCTGGAACAGATGATTATATCGTGAAGCCCTTCGAGCCGGAGGAGCTGCTCTACCGCGTAAAGGCATTGTTGCGCCGCTATCAAATGGTGTCTTCCGATGTCATTACACTGCGTCACACCATCATCGACCGCAGAAGCTACGAAATTACGGTTCAAGGCCAGCAGATGCAATTGCCGCTTAAGGAGTTCGAGCTGCTGGCCCAGCTAGCCGCGCATCCTGGACAGCTGTTTACTCGCGAGCAGTTGTTGCGGCAAGTATGGGGCGAGGATTATAGCGGCGACAGCCGTACGATCGATGTCCATATTAAGCGGCTGCGCGAACGGTTCACAGACATAAGCGACGATTTTGTCATCACGACTGTAAGGGGCATTGGCTACAAGCTGGAGGTGCTATCCAGATGAAGACCTTATATATTCGCATCGTCGCGATCTTTATTCTTATCACGCTTATTAGCTCTATCTTGGCGTTATTCATAGCGAACGCCTACTATAACAACCGAATGAAAACGTACACTCAGGATAAAGTGCTGCCTGTCGCCGAGCAGGTTCGGCATCTGTACGAAGGGTCATCGGATCAAGATATCGGGACCTTCATGCAGCGCATAGGATCGATGGGATACCAAATTTACCTGGTCGATAAAAGCGGGAATGGACAGGTCTATGGCTCCCCTTTCAAGCATTCCCAATTTGATCCAAGCATTGCGGAAGACGTTCTAGCAGGCACACCTTACCTTGGGAAGCATGAAGAGCGGCGATTTCTGGAAATCATGGGCTACTTCGAAAACAGCATCCGCAATACGGTTGGTCTCCCGCTAAAGTCCGGCGAAGAGATCTATGCGATGTTCTTGCGTCCCGATCTGCAAAATCAGCTTGGTGAAATCCGCATTCTTCTCGCCATACTTCTGGGCCATGCTTTTATCCTTATTTTAGCCCTTATCATCATTCTGACCCGTACAATCGTCGAACCTCTGAAAGCATTAAAAGCCGCTACTCGCAAAATCGTCGGCGGCAACTATAAGATCGGACTGGATGTGAAGCGCCGGGACGAGATTGGCGATCTGGCGAGAGATTTCTCGCATATGGCTCAAAGCCTGGAGAAGCTTGATGACATGAGAACCGAGTTTGTCGCGAATGTCTCACATGAATTTCAGACTCCCGTCACATCCATTCAAGGCTTTACCCAAGCGATACTGGATAACAAGACTACAGAAGAAGAGGAACGCCAATATCTAACAATCATTCATGAAGAGTCGCGGCGCTTGTCCTCGCTCAGCAAGCAGCTTCTTACGCTTGCGGCACTTGATAAAGAAACAACGCTCACTCGAAGAGAACCCTTCCGTCTCGACGAACAAATTCGGCAAGTGCTCATTGTTACGGAGTGGCAATGGTCGAAGAAGGGGCTGGAACTGGTTCCCGAGCTCCCTGAAGTGATGATTACTGCCGACGAGGGGCTGCTTTATCATGTATGGATGAATTTGATTGCCAACAGTATCAAGTTCACCGGGACCGGAGACCGCATATCCATTGCGATCAGCATTGACCGGCATATTGTCGTCACCATCTCCGACACTGGCGTCGGCATATCCGCTGATAAGCTTCCCTATATTTTCGACCGATTCTATAAGGTCGACCAGGCAAGAGGCCGTACGCAAACTGGAAGCGGTCTTGGTCTCTCCATCTGCCGCAAAATCGTTGAACTTCACGGCGGCACCATTGAAGCTGCCAGCGAACCAGGCGAAGGAACCCGCTTCATCGTTACACTCCCCTATTTGTAATACTCCGTTCATCATTCGTTCATATTCCTGTTCTACGATTAGCCATATCGCTAGAACAGGAGGTGTATCGAACACTCATGCATTTCTTCCTTTATGGACTGGCCCGCTTAGTCAGCAGTCGAAAAGGCAGTGCTTGGATGATTATTCTTTGGCTTGTGTTTGCCATAGGACTGTCTTCCCTTGCGCCCGGTGCCAAGGAGCACGCCATCAGCAGCAGCGAAGACAGCATCCGGCTTAATTCTCCCTCCGCCATAGCGCGCGAGCTGACGGAGAAGCATTTCCCTTCGGATGACGGGCTTGTCGCTCTACTTGTGTTCCACTCGGATACCGCTATTACAGATGAACAGCGGGCATCCATTGCCGGGATCAGCGAATGGCTGTCTTCCGAACAGAAGCCGCAGTATCTGTCCGGCGCTATGCCGTATCATCTCTTCCCGCCGGATACCCAGAATCGCCTGTATTCACTAGACGGCAGCACCATACTGCTGAACGCTGCTCTTGTGAAAGGAGCCGACTCCAAGGCGATCAGCGCTACGCTTGACGAAATACGCAGCTATGCGGATACGGTCGGACTTCATGGGATGCGACTGGAGACGACCGGGCCTGCCGGAATCGCTTCAGATACGACCAAGCTGTTCCAAGACGCCGATATGGTGCTGCTCTTCGCAACGGTCGCCCTTATTCTCGTTATACTCGTCGTCATATACCGCTCTCCTTTGCTTGCCTTGCTGCCGCTCGTCATTGCAGGTGTCGTATATGCGGTCGTTGACCGAGTGATTGGAATCGCCGCCGCGAATGGATGGATTGTCGTTGACAAGCAAGCGATCTCGATCATGATGATTCTTCTATTCGCCGTATTGACCGACTATTGCTTATTCGTTGTCTCCCGTTACCGGGAGGAGCTGGCGCGGCTTGGCTCGAAGCACGATGCAATGAAGGCGGCCATGATCGGCGTCGGCGAGCCTATTCTATTCAGCGGCGGTACCGTTCTGCTTGCCGTCACTACCCTATTCGCCGCTGTCTTCCAGCCGTATCATTACTTCGCGCCTGTATTCGCTATCGCGATGGTCATTATTCTGCTGGGAGGACTGACGCTTATTCCCGCCGTATTCACACTGGCAGGCAGAGCAGCGTTCTGGCCGTTCAAGCCGAGGCTCGCAGCCGCACAGAAGGGCCGAGAAGGATTATGGTCGAGGATCGGCCGCATGGTTACAAGACGGCCCGCAGTTGTATCTATTGGAGTGGCCGGCATTATGCTTATCACGGCTGCCAATGCGACAGGCATTCAATTCTCCTTTAACTTAATGAAGTCATTCCCGGAGGAGCTTTCCTCCAGACAAGGCTTCGAACTGTTGGAGGAGCACTTTCCCAAAGGGCGGCTTGCACCTGTAACCGTGCTGCTAGAAAATGACGGAGAGCTGGAATTAACAGAGCCTTTCATGAACAGCTTGAGACAATTGGCAGCACGTATGAAAACTGTGGAAGGCATAGATAACATAACGCCTGATCCTGCAACGATCGCTGCGGCTGGCAAGTCGTCTTCCCTCCCGCGCGATTTTCTGGCCGCAGATGGCAAAGCGATCAAGTTTGAACTGACGCTAACCGAACATCCCTATGAACCAGAAGCATTGGCGACGGTAAAGCAGCTTCGCGATTCAGGCGATCTTCTCCTTCGTGACAGCGGGATTAATCCGGGCAGCACAAAGCTTCATTTTTCCGGAGGGACAGCGCAACAGCTCGACGTTCGGGATATGAATCAACGGGATATCCTTGTGGTATTCTCCCTTGTTATTGGGCTGATTGCCATTATGCTCGTCTTTCAAGCCAGATCGATCCTCATTGCCCTGACGATGATGGTCACGATGCTCCTATCCTACGCCGCGTCATTCGGTATCGGCTGGGTCATCCTGCACAATATTCTGGGGTATGATGCCATCAGCTATCGCCTTCCGCTCTATGCCTTTGTGTTCTCCATTGCGCTTGGCGTCGATTACAACATTATGCTGGTATCCCGCATTACGGAGGAGGCACGCAAGCGCAGCTGGAAGGAAGCCGTCAAAGTAGGCGTGTCGCGCACGGGCAGCGTCATCTCCTCTGCCGGCGTCATACTGGCCGCAACCTTCTGCGTACTGATGACACAACCTTTGCAGGAGCTATTCCTGTTCGGACTGATTATGGCAATCGGCATATTGCTGGATACGTTCATCGTACGGGGCATGCTTCTCCCGTCTTTACTCGTGCTTCTGGAGAGATGGCTGCCCGTCCATCGCCCGCTCATTCATAAAGGGCAAGATTCCTATACGAACAGAACTTAATTCATTGACATGGAGGTCATTCTATATGTACGGATATTTATTATTTTCTCATTTGGCAGGTCTCATGGTATGGGTAGGCGCCATCCTGGCCGTCATCGTCATGCTGTTCATGCTGAAAAGCCAGCTTGGCAAGCCGGAGGCGAACAGTCTGTCCAAACGCATTATCAGCGTGTTCAGCCGGTTCGCTCATCCCTCAGCGTTCGTCGTGCTCGTAAGCGGCGTCATAATGATTATTCAGCTCGATATGGGCTCGGATAAGCCATTCTGGCTCGATATGATGGAGAAGGCCGGCGGTACGATTATATTGCTGTTCCTGATTGTAGTAGGCATCATGGGCGGCAAGTTAAAGAAACGTCTGCAAGCCGCGGCTTCCACCAGCGTGTCCATCTCCTCTTATGTTACATCTCTTGCGATTTCTCTGATTGCCATTTTGGCGGTCGTTCTGATTGTAAGCTTGAAGCTGTAAGCATGGCATACGGCGTTGACACCGAGAAACCATGTCACACTAAGCTCGTATACAGTTCTAGACTAGGCTTTACAAAGAAGCCTGAGCATTAAGAACTTATTATCTATTATTAAATAAAGTCATTTTAGAATCCATTCCATTACGATAAAAGTGCGAATAGCAATACGCCAAAACGCCGCTTCACGCGGACGGGTCGACCGTCTGCTCCAAAGCGGCGTTCTTCTGCTTTTATTTAGTTCTCATCGCCCTTCCACAATCGACGGAACGATTCGTTTGACGCTAGCAGTTGCTCCAGCTTCCCTTCCGCCTCGATTCGTCCGTCCTTCATCATCAGAATATGGTCGGCTTGCGCAAGCGCAGTCTTCCGGTGCGAGACGACAAGGCAGGTCGCGTCGCCGCGCTCCTGGAACAATCGTGTCCAGAGCTTCTGCTCCGTCTCGACATCCAGCGCACTGGACAGATCATCGAACACATACAGTTCGGCTTCCCTGACCAGCATCCTTGCGGCAGCGGTACGCTGTGCCTGACCGCCCGACAGCTTGACGCCGCGAGGACCGATAACCGTCTGGAGCCCAAGCGGCAAGCCTGCCAGATCTTCCGTCATGACCGCCGTATGGATGGCCCGCTGCAATTCATCGCCCTCGCTCGCTAGGCCGAGAAGAATGTTCTCCTGCAGCGTGTCGCTATACAGCCTCGGAACCTGCGCCGTATAAGCGCTGCGAGGGGGGATGAAGAACGAACCCGGATCCTCCACCAGCTGACCGTTCCAGCGGATATCCCCGCTATTCTTCGGCAGCAACCCCAGCAGTGTGCGTACAAGTGTCGTTTTGCCCGATCCGATCGGGCCGGTCACGACCGTAAAGGACCCCCTCTTCAGCTTCAAATCAAGATGCTCGATGCCCCGTCCCGTCTCAGGATACCGGTACGTTAATCCCTCCACGGTAAGCTGCTGAAGTCTCTCACTGGAAGCCAGCGGCTCTGTCTTAGCTGTTGCTGCACCATCGTGCTTGCGGAGATGGAGCGGCTTGAACGCTGTCAGCAGCCTGGCCGGAGCGCCTTGCAAAATCCAAGTCAATCGGGATAAGGCTACGCCCATCTGCTTGAAATAGGTTAGAAACTTGCCGAAATTGGAAATGAACTGCGTAACAAAGGTCAAGTAGTATACGAACAACGCAAAGTCGCCTACCGCAAAGTCTCCGCCTCGCATCTTGCTTCCTGCCAGCAGAAGGATAAAACCTGTTCCCAGATTGACCGTATTGGAGAAAATCGAATCCAGACCCTCAGTCATCAGCTTATCCTTCAGCATCGTCTTACGGCGGGTATCGTTCAGCGACCGGAAGCGATCCACGACACGTTTCTCCGCACCGGCGACCTGAATGGCCTGTACATTGCCGAACATATCGCTGATAGCGCCCGTAACCTGGGATGTTGCCTCGCGACTCGCAGAGCGGTACTTCTGCAGCCTCGTCGTCGCCAGCTGGGCGGCAATCACGACCAGCACCAGCGGCAAAAAGACAAGCATCGTCATCTGCGCGTCAATACGGACGAGGATAAAGCAGGCTACCGCCGCAAAGCAGGTCATGCCAAATACGTCTACCGACCAGCTTACCGCTTCCTCCGACTGATCCACATCATCGCGGAAATGGCTGATTGCCTCGCCCGGCGAGCAAGGGATCGCCTTCGCACCCGGCTCCTTCAACACATGCTCCAGCAAATTGCGGCGAAGCAGCATGCCCATGCGGAAGCGGAAGTTCACATCTGTAATAAATCCGATCCAGATGCTTGCGCTCCTTGCGATCGCCGCGCCAAGCAGCAGCGCGATAATCGTACCTGTCCCGATAGCAGCCGCGCCGCTTAGCTCAAGGGAATCGAAAAACATCTTCATAATGAGGCCTGGGAAAATCGGCATCAGATAGATGATCGTCCACATCAAGGCATTGGCGATATACCGGCCTTTGCGATAACCGATCAGCCTCATCATATATTGGAATGAACTCATACTGTCGCCTCCTCCAGTCCCGCCGCGAGCATGCGGCTGAATCTTGAGGACGGATCGCTGGCCAGCTTGGCCCTCTCACCGGATTCCACCATGCGGCCTTGCTCCAATATCACAATGCGGTCCGCCCGTTGAATCGTTGCAAGGCGATGCGCAATAATGACGCAGGTTCGCTCTCGCAGCAGCTTGTCGATCGCCTTCTCCAATCGATGCTCCGTAATGGGATCAAGCCGCGAGGACGCCTCGTCCAGAATGACGAGTCCAGGATTGTTCAGAAATACCCTTGCAAAGGCAAGCAATTGCGCTTCGCCCGCCGACAGGCTTCCTCCTCCCGAATCCAATCGTGTATCGAGACCCTCCGGCAGCGAATCGTACCAGGAGGCCAATCCCAGTTCATGGAGCACCTCAATAATGGATTCGTCCTTTATTCCTTCATTATAGAAGGTCAGATTGTCTCTTACGCTTCCCTGTATAATCTCAATGTTCTGCGTAACAAGCGCAACCTTATCCCTGACTTCCGATAATCGGCAATCCTTAATATCAATGCCGCTCAGCTTGATCATGCCTTGCTGAGGATCATAGAATCGGAGCAGCAGCCTGCCAATCGTCGTCTTGCCGCTTCCGGTCCTTCCCAGCAAGCCAAGCACTTCGCCGGGCTTCAACTGAATATCCAGATCGGAGAGCGTCGGCTGCTCGTCATATCCAAACGTTACACGGTCGATATGTACGGCCAGCGGCCCGTCTGGCAGCGTGTCCCCACGCCCGTCCTGCACTTGGGGCTGGAGAGCGAACAACGCCTTGATCCGCTGCAGACTTGCGTCCGCCTTCTGCAGATCCTCGATCTGTGTTCTGATCTTCTCGATCGGCTTCGCCAGCAGCTCCGTGTAGAAGAAGATCAGATAGACGGTTCCGATCGTAATGCTCCCCGCCTTCCATAATACAGCGCTAATCGCAAATGCCATCGCATTGCCGAGCGCAAACACGATTATGGTCGTAATCCACATCGATGCGAACCCGAGGAACGCCTTTCTGCGCAGCGGAAGCATCCGGCGAAGCAGCGAATAGAAGCGGCGCATGACGAAGCCGGAAGCGCCGTTGGCGCGGGTATCCTCCGTTCCTTCCAGATGCTCGCCGATAAAGCCGTAAAACTCCGCGTTCACGCCTCGCCAATTCTGCCAGACGGGAGCCGCGTACTTGCGAATCCATTGGATAATGAACATAGCGAATACGACGAATAAAAGCATGCCCGCACCGATCCACATATTTTCGCGGAACAGTAGGACGATAATGCCGATCATCAAGATCAGGTTGCCGGCCAGGTGGATAATAAAGCTGGAGAAAAAATTGGCCAGTGCATTTACATCCCCATCTACCCGCTCAATTAACGAGCCCGATGTATTGGACTTGTGAAACGACATATCCAGTCTAAGACAATGCTCTGCAAGATCGCCTCTTAGTTTATTTGTCGTGCGCCATGCCAAATTCTCGCTTACATATGTTGCGATAACACTAATGACTTGCCCGATTAAAGAAAACCCGATAAAAAGAAGAGCCGCGTACACAAGCAGCTCCAGCGGTTTATCCGACTGGGCCGTATCGATAAAGTAACGGATAATTTGGGGGCTGATAAGCTGTATGCCTATCGAAATAAACAACAATATGGCAAGGCCGATCAAAGTTGACTTCTGAGGAAGCAAGTAACGGCGTAACATACTGTAATAATGGCTGACGGATTCAGGCCCGGCTTTCTTCTTCATGATGGTTCCTTTCCTCTCTTGCTTGACAATCTTTTGTTGTATGCAATAGACATGTTTGATATGATTTTTACAGATTAGGCGCGCATAAGTCGCCTGGTTAGACAAAAGGAGGAAACGCGTTGAGTCACTATCAGAATGACGACCAGCAGCAACAACAAAACTATCAATCGGGCGGCTATTCGCAGCAGCAATCGCACTATCAGCAGCCCCCGCATTTTCATCCTTATTATCAACCGCCCAAAACAAACGGAAAATCGATTGCCACTTTGGTACTAGGCATCTGTTCAATCATTATTCCTTATGTCGGCTTTCTTCCCGGCATCGTAGGCATCATCCTCGGCGCAATGTCGCTCAAGGAGATCAAGCTATCAGGGGATCAAGGACGCGGTCTTGCGATCGGCGGCCTAGTCTGCAGCATTATCGGCACGATACTCTGGGGCATTCTTTTATTGATCATCTTGTTGGCGTTCGTGTTTATCGCCTCGGAAAGCAATAGCTATTATTACTAAATTGAAATCGTTAAGAAGGAGCCTTACCCGATGACCACATTAATATCCTGGAACGTGAACGGTCTCCGAGCTTGCGTCAATAAAGGCTTTTTGGATTATTTCGCCTCTACCGGCGCCGACTTCTTCTGTCTGCAAGAGACGAAGCTCCAGCTGGGGCAAATCGATCTTCCGCTCGGGGACCAGTACCGCCAATATTGGAATTATGCCGAGAAAAAAGGCTATTCCGGAACGGCGATCTTTACTACAAAAGAGCCCTTGTCGGTCTGGTATGGCCTGGAGGAAAACGAAGAGTTCGAAGGCAGGGTCATAACGCTAGAATTCGAAGACTATTATCTGGTTAATGTCTATACGCCTAATGCAAGACGGGATCTCTCTCGCCTCGACTATCGGCTGGAGTGGGAGAATCGGTTCCTCAGTTACATCAAAGGACTCGACAGCCGCAAGCCTGTTATCATATGTGGAGACCTTAATGTCGCCCATCAGGAGATCGATCTGAAAAACGCCAAGTCCAATCATGGCAATTCAGGTTTTACCGCAGAGGAACGCTCCTGCATGACCAAGCTGCTTGCATCCGGCTTTGTCGATTCGTTCCGCTACCTTCATCCCGATCGGACGGACGCCTATACCTGGTGGTCTTTCATGCCGAAGGTGCGGGAGAGAAACGTAGGTTGGCGCATCGACTACTTCCTTGTATCCGAGCGACTGGCTCCAAGCATAACCGATGCTCGTATTGATGCAGCTGTCATGGGCAGCGACCATTGCCCGATCAGCCTTACCCTCGAATAAAGAGGTCCTTCTTCATGAAAACGGATGAATGCCGCCCATCTGCATGAAGAGGGACCTTCTTTCATTAGCATTCTGCCTGCGGTCAGCTTGATGAAGTCGGTATGTATCGCTGTATCCAATTGCCGAATGCTCCGGGATTCCGGCTCTGAATAAGCACAGTTCCTTCCCCGCGGAACCGGCAAACGAGCATCTCTCCGCTCTTCCAGCTGGACACCCAGCCCTTCGAGGACTTCTCAATGCTGTAGGCCATGTTACTCGGCCATGCGACCAGATGTCCGTTATCAATGACAATCTCTTCACCGGGTCCCAGCTTTACTTCATGAATGGCGCCGAAGGAGGATAGGAACACCGTACCCCGGCCTCTCACCTCAACCACGAAGAAGCCCTCGCCCGAGAACAGGCCTCTGCTCAAATTTTGCATTTTGGTACTGACTTCAATCCCGTCTGTCCCCGCCAGGAATCCGTCCTTCTGCACAAGCAGCGTATATGAGCCGTCCAGTTCTACAGCTTCAATATCGCCTAACGTCCTGGGAGCCAGCGTCAGCTCACCTCCGCCCCGGGCGGCATTCACTTCTTGGAAGAAGAAGCTCTCTCCGCTCAGCATTCTGCCGAGTCCCCGCATAATACCGCCGTTGGTCGTGCCACTCAGCTCAAGCGTTGAAGACATGGATACCATAGCGCCAGATTCCGCCTTCACACTTTCGCCTTGCCCAAGCTTCAGACGAAGCATGGCGAATGCGCCTTTGTTCAGCACCTCATATTGCAAGCCTTCCCCCTCCTTTGAATGAATTAATGAATCTATTGTTTGTTCGTAGTTGTCATTCATTCTCATACCTATTCAGTATACTGGATAAACGCGAACATGTGTATTTATTTCCATTGTATGCCCTGACCCGTATCCAGACAAGGTAGAGATTGACTATAGCCTTTGTTTTACCTTGCGCGGTCAAACCAGCTTGCTTTAAAGTTCAGATTATCACATGCATACGGCTGCTTGGATGCAGCAAACGTATGAAAAGGAGAACGACAATGAAAGGTTTGCATTGGGAGGACAGCCCGCCGGATATTAGGCGCCAAGCCCTCCTCATCAACAATTATATGAACGATTTCTTAGGAGATACACTAATAGGCCTCTACGTGCACGGCTCCCTATGCCTGGGCGCTTATCATCCCGGACGCAGCGACCTGGATATGCTGGCGGTCATCAATCGGCCGCTGACACCAGACGAGAGGCATCAGTTAATCATTGCCTTTCTGATGTTTCACCGTACGCCTGCGCCAGTCGAAGTGAGCATCATGCTGCATGAAGATCTCAAGCTATGGAAGCATCCGGCCCCCTACCAGCTTCACTTTAGCGATTATTGGAGAAAACGGTATGCGGACATGGCTTATTGGGACAACAGGAGCTTCTGGCATGAACAAGGCGAACGTACTGATTCGGATCTGGCTTGCCACATAACGCTTACCCGGCAGCTTGGCATCGCCTTGTACGGCCCGCCACTTGCCGCCATCTCCTCTGCCGTGCCGGAGCCGCACTTCTGGGATTCGCTGCGCAGCGATGCCGAGTCTCTGATGACCCCATCCGCTTCTGAGGATAAGGAGTTGCGAATAGTTGACGCTGCGGAGGCGATGGGCGTCCTGACTTTGGCTCGGATCTGGTCCTACCGCGAGACGGGCCTGATCTATTCCAAGCTGGAGGCTGCCGAATGGGCGATGGCTCGTCTCCCGGAGAAGCAGCGTCCCATTATTAGCGGAGCCATTGACATCTATTTAGAATCCGCCCGCTCCTATTCATGCCCGAATCAGCATTGGAACGAGCTGCGCGCCCTGCTTCTTGCCTCTTGTCCGCTTTCGTATGTCGTCTAGGACTACGGGGCTTTCTGCCCAGCCCCAAGTCCGGGGACGACACTTCTCGGCTTCTGCCATTCGAGTCATACGCCCATTCCCCCGCTGAAACAACAGCCTGGCTACCGTACCTGCTTTCATTGCCGTGTTTATGCAGTTACCTTTTTGCCTATCATCATCTCGCACGTCCGTATCTCTGAGCTGTTTCATCAAATGCAGCACAGGGATGCTTGGTTCGCATCTCCGCCTGAAGATGTATGGCCCATTCATACCGAAGGGGCTATTAAGTTCTGCCCATTTATGACATTATTGGTTATAGAACACTTTCGGAGGTGCGAGTTTGAATACTTCATCGAAGCAGGGCTCATCCCTTTCTATCATTATTCTTATGCTGAGACGCGCTAAGAAGCAATGGCTCTCCTATACCGGTGTCAGCATGATCGCCATTGTCGCATCACTGCTCCCGGTCGGCTGGGCTGAGGCGATGCGGCGGCTCTTCGATGCGGCATATGCGCTGGACGGCAATGCCTTGTCGATAGCGGCACTCTGGTTCGGGGCCATATTCGCCGCCGAGCTTCTCATTTCGTTCGTGCAAGCCTTTCTGATGCAGCGCTTATCCAACCGGACGACGCTCAATCTTCAGCGCGATATTCTAAACGGGTTATTCATCATGCGGCTGGTGAAATATAACAGCTGGCATACCGGCGACAAGCTTCAGCGGATGAACCAGTCAGCTGTCAGCGCACAAGCCGGACTGAATGAGAAGCTGCCTGAGCTCGTGCAGAACGTTCTGTCCATCGTGTTTTTATTCGCGTATTTAACTGTGCTGTCCTGGCAGCTGATGGCGGGCGCACTTGTCGCCGCACTGCTCATACCGCTGTTAAGCAACATGCTCGGCAAGCCTATCCGGATTAATCAAGAGCGGACAAACACGGCTCAAGCCGAGACGGATGCCGCCTTGCTGGACCAATTGCAAGGTGCGGAGGTCACCCGCAGTTTCAATAGACGTAAGGACTTTAATCAGAAATGGGTACAGCAAGTGGAGATAACAAGGCGCCGCTGGCTTCGAACGGATATGTACCGCGCCGTCACCAATTCTGCCATCATGATTGGATTTCTCTTCGGACAAACCTATATTTTCGGCATGGGCGCCTGGATGGTCGTCCAGAGTACACTAGGCATCGGAGCAATAGCAGCCTTCATTCTCTCCTATGAACGAATTATTTTCCCGCTTGCTCACATTGCCAACACATGGGCAGCGGTACAGGACGCCATTGCCCATGCGGGCCGTGCGCTGGAACTGGCGGAACAACCTGCCGACTCCAACGCCCGGCAATCCGGCAACGGCGACGAACCGCCGGGGTGGACCCTGGATGCAGACATCAGCCTTGAGAGCTGTACGTTCCGTTATGACGGCAATCCTGTGCTTCAGAGCTTCACTGCGACCTTCCGCCACGGACAGAAGACGGCGATTGTAGGCCCAAGCGGAAGCGGCAAGAGCACGCTCCTTAAGCTGCTGCTCGGTCTGTACCCGCCGGATGAAGGCATCATCCGGCATGGCGCAACCCCGCTTCATGCAGGCAATTGGAAGCAGTGGCGCGACCATGCGGCTTACTTGCCTCAGGACTCTGTTATTCTCGACGCCACCGTCGCTGACAATATCCGCATCGGCAAGCTTGATGCGACGGACGAGGAAATCAGGCAGGCCGCCCTGCTCGCCAATGCGCATTCCTTCATCAAAGACTTGCCGGGTGGATATGAGCATCGTCTGGGCGAAGGCGGCGGGCGACTCTCCGGCGGACAAAAGCAACGGCTCGCGCTAGCCCGGGCATATATCCGCAATCCGCGCGTGCTGCTGCTCGACGAACCGACAAGCGCGCTTGATGCCGCTAATGAAGCGGCCATGCAGGAAGCGCTGCGAACCATCGCCAAGGGCCGTACTGTCATTGTGGTTGCCCATCGTCTCTCCACCGTGCGGGATGCGGATTGCATCTTATATGTGGAGGATGGTCAGTGTATGGAATCCGGTACGCATCAGGAGCTCATGCAGATGCAAGGCCGCTACGCTGCACTCGTTCAAGCAGGCGACTGGCAGGACAACGATACCGAAGGGAGGACGGCCTGATGAGACAAGTGCCGCAGCTTAGCGCCACTCCGCGCATCCGGGAGCTTATTCCGCTGCTATGGAGCCGGCTCGGCAGCAGCCGGACGTTGTTCGTACTGGCGATACTGCTCTGCCTGACCGATCTGGTCATTCACCTGCTTATTCCGATGATGATGGAATTTTACTTTAATTTTTTGGAAACGGGTGAGTTGGACAAAGTAAGAAACTTGCTCATCGGCTTTAACATTGGCTTGCTTGTGCTGACTGTGCTGGGACTGATCGGGCATTATCTCAAGCAAAACAATATGAGCATCCTTCACCGCAATGTCGCGCTTGATTTGGCCGATCATGCGCAGCGGCTGCCGCTGGAGAAAGCGCAAGCTTCGCATTCCGCCGATTTGCAGCAGCGTATTTACTGGGATTCCAATAAAGTTACTCTTCTGCCGGTAACGATCTTTAATAATATGGGCACCCAAGTTCTCATGCTTCTCTTTGCCTGCATCTATATGTTCACGCTGCAATGGCAGGTTGCGCTAGGCGTCATCCTGCTCATGCCTCTATGTCTGCTAGGCAGCCATCTGCTTCGCCATCGTCTGATGAACATCGGCAAGCGGGTAGCCGATCAGGAAAGCGTGCTGAAGCAATGCCAGCAGGATGCCCTTCAAAGCATGGATATGCTGAGGGCCTTCGATGCCCAAGAATGGATGACGGACCGATTCGTTCATGAACGCGAGAAGCTTAACGATCTGTATATGCGCAGAATGTGGTGGCAAGCGCTTGTCCAATCGCTGTCCGTTACATCCGCATTGCTGATCGCGTGGGGTACAATTCTTGTCGTGGCTTGGCTTGCCGTAGAGGGTAAAATTCATATCGGAGCACTAATGGCGTTCTTCATCCTCATCTGGAGAGTTTATAATCCGCTGCTCGCACTGGGGCAGCTATGGGGACAAATCCAGGAATCCAAAGGCGCCGCCATTCGAATCGCCAGCATATGGAATGCGGAGAAAGAACCGGAGCATAATGGGGAAACCAATAGGTCAACAGACGGTCAGGAAGCCAGTCTGACTTGGCACAACGTGCAATTCGGCTATGATGAGCATGCGGGAATTCAAGAGGCCGAGAAGCGGTCACTGTCGGACGAAAGGGCGTCAAGCCCTCTTCTCCTTGACGAGTTCAAGCTTGCGCTAAGGCCAGCTTCGTTCATGGCAATCGTCGGATCAAGCGGCTCAGGCAAATCTACGGTCGCCAAGCTTGGGGCCGGACTCCTCTTCCCTACCTCCGGCACTGTAAAGGTATGCGGAGCCGCTACCGTAGAGAGCGCAGAGCAAGCGAGGCAATATGTCTCCTATGTGCCGCAGCGGCCTTATCTCTATGCCGGGTCGATCCGCGATAATCTGCTGATGGCGAAGCCGGATGCAACCGAGGCGGAGCTAATTGAAGCGGCGATGATTGCGGAAGCCCATAGTTTCATTCAAGCCCTGCCGGAAGGCTATCATACCGTCATGAGCGAGCATGGCAATTCGCTCAGCGGAGGACAGAAGCAGCGGCTGGCTATTGCGAGAGCGGTGCTTGCCGACCGGCCTGTCTGGATCTTCGACGAGGCGACCTCCGCGCTGGATCTGGAGACGGAACGCAAGGTGATGGAGGCCATTCTGAAGCGAGCCAAGGAACGCGGAAGCTCCGTGCTCGTCATCGCCCACAGGCTGACGACAGTGCAGGAGGCCGATACGATTGTTGCGATGGAGAACGGCGCGATCGTCGAAGCCGGCACCCATGCCGAGCTGCTGCATCTTGAAGAGGGACTCTATCGCAGCCTATGGCAGCAGATGGATGGCAGCCGCGCCGCCCTGCATACCGCTTAACTCGGAACAACTGTCGGATTCCGCTATGCCGGGGACACTGCGAGCCGTATGCGCCAAAGCGTCAGCCGCGCCCGGCTGTGAAGCCCGCAGCACTTTCCGTATTCCGGACGGCACCTCTCTGACTCTGCGGTCGATCCGTCTTGACGATCGGCAAGGGGGCGTCAGGTGGCTACGGCATCGCTGTGCAATTCGAGCTGACGAAGCCGTCCGAAATTCTCCGCTGCTTGCCAAAGCCTTATGCATTGACCTCGCGCGAGAGGTTACGGAGCTCATTCCGTGGCGCCTCGACCAAATGACAAAGCGGCAGACCAAATTCCGGTCCACCGCTTCAATGCTTGAACTATCGTCTCTGGCAGCGCAACATGTCCATAAACAATTTTAGTGAGCTGGAAATCCATTTCTTGGGTTTGGGCCCCTGGTTCATGCAACCAAAAGAAAGAAGGTTGTCCCTCGTCATTCGATGATGACCTCTGAACGTCATAGAATCGCGAGTTCGATATGATCTCCCAATCGTATCCAATCGTATCCAATCGCTACATTCGCTTATTCATATACGACACCAACATAATGCTGCACAATATCCCGCACGAGCGAGAACGTCTCCCCATTCGTCAGCTTATTCGGGTCGGCAATCGTTTCGATCGTCTCCGCCGCCAGCCAGCCCCGCTTCTTCAATTCATCCAGTGCAGAGTCGCGGCTTACTTCCACTCCTGCCGTAACGGCCGCACCGTAGGCTAGCTGATCCAAGGTGAGCGGAAGCTGGCCCGGCTCCTCCAGTCCCTCTAACGCCGCATAAGGATTGCCCTTGAAGAAATCAGGATGAATCGTCTTCACCATCATCATGCTATTGGAGAAATGCCCGGCCATCGCCCCCGCGTCAAGCTGGAACGCTTCATTATAATCGCCGCCGAATGTCAGAAGCATGCTGACCGCCGCAAGCAATCCCTTGTAGTGCTTATGCTTCATATAGTCGGGCTCCTTGAAGCTGGCGCGAGTGAGGTCCATCCCCTGCTCGGTTAGCCGACCGCGCAGCTCACCGATCGCTTCCTCGGACTTCGACAGCTCGCGGAAGGTCATGCCTCTCTCCGCCGCCAGCTTGGCTGCGACGCCTGCCGCCTGGCCGGTCGCCATGCCCAGAGGTATGACGCGTGCGCTGCCATGCGGGATACTGTCGAAGCTGGCTGCGCGCCCTACAACCAGCAATTGGTCCACCTCCAGCGGAACCAGCGAGCGGAACGGAACACCATACTGCTTGGGCGCTACAATTATGGCTCCCCTGTCGACAGCGTTAATCCGCTGAATGTCCACTTTGTAAGAGCCGTAGGCTATAGCGTCCCAGAAATCCCGATTGTCAACCACATCAACGGCAGTCAGCCGGTATTCGCCTTGCATATGCCGCGTCTCCCGTACGTACAGCTCCGGCGCTGTGCCCGCAAACTCGACGTTCTCCAGCTGCTTGTACGTCTTGCGTAGATACTCCGTAATAAGCGGCGCTTCCTCGCTGCCGATCTCCAGCGCTTCTTGTACAGACGCAGGGTCGAGCGGATCGATATCGAAAATATGCATAGCATTGATAAGCACCGTCTCATCGTTCTCCCTGCCGACGTTAAGCGCGCGTATGCCCACGCGATCGGGATTGGAAGAGACGTAATCCCGGGCCGCCTTGAATCCCCATGCGCTCATCTTGTCGATGCCCGTGCCGTCGCCGATCGTCGCGAAGGAATCCCATACCTCCTGCGTAACCCCGCTCAGCCGGAAAACAAGCGTAACCGCCATCTGCGCGTCCGGTCTGCCGATATCGGCCCTTCCGATCGTATAAGGCACACCCGCCGCAGCCGCAATATCTCCATCCTGCGTTGCATCGATAACGGCCGCAGCTCCAACCTGCTTGGCCTCTCCCTCCCCGGTCACGATGTTTAATCCGGTTATGCGCTTCGCCTCACCGGAAGTGAGAACGATCGGCTCCATAGAACGAACCTTCATCAGCAAATCGATATTCGGCTCCGCCAAGACCATCCGGTAGAATACATTGGCTGCCGTATGCGTATCGAAGGAAGTGCCTTCGATCTGGTCATACCACTCCTGGAAGATTCCCTTGTTCAGAAATTGATGCTTGTCTGAGAGCTTCGACTGCTCCGGCGAATAATTCAGATCAAGCGAATTGAGCCAGCCGATCGTCATGAGTCCACCTAATATATCTCGATCGCGTCCGTCTACGAGCAGTACGGACAAGCCGTTGCGCGCAGCAGACAATGCCGCCACGATCCCCTCCGGGTCGGTGCCCGCCACAATGAGATCATAAGCAGGCTGAAGCTTCCCCACCGAGTCCACCTTGATCAGCGCTTGCCTGAGATTGGAATTGCTCGTATCGGTCTTCTTCTCGTATAGCATCCACCCCGCCATGCCGCCCGCCGCCAGCAGGCAGAAGACGAGCACAGCGACAGCCGCAGCCACTTTCCTGTTTTTCCTCCGCATAAAGCCTCCCTATTTTAACGCTTGACTAATGTTTACTTTTCATCCAATAATGAGTCTAGGTTATTCTGGAAAATCTACTATTCATTTAGGAGAGACAATCATGGACCGTGCCATCGTTAACCAGCCGAAAGGAAGCCGATTGTCCGAAATCGACCTCGTGCGCGCCATTGCGATTATCGGCGTGCTTGCCGTACACGCCACTTCCTTCTCCACAGTCGAGATGCTGGTCTACCCGAATAGCTATCCCGTCTATAACTTCATCAATATATTTCTGAAATTCGGTACGCCCGTCTTCATCTTCCTTAGCAGCTTCGTGCTGTTCCTGAATTACTATCATCGTCCGCTATCGAAGGACACGATCCTTATCTTTTACAAAAAGAGATGGATCCACATTATTATACCATATCTTGTATTTTCGACAATCTACTACCTGCTAGTCTACTTCACCCGCGATCCTGCCGTCCTTCCTACCAACCCTCTTCTTGACTTTGCGCAGAAAATAGGAACGGGTACCGCCTATTCTCATTTGTATTTCGTATTTATCAGCATTCAATTCTATCTGCTCTTTCCGATTGCATTATGGTTGCTTCAGAAATGGCCTGGGCTTCTGTCTTGGCTCATTCCGTCCGGGTTAATCCTTCAATGGCTCTTCTTCGGCTTAAACGAGCTTATACCTATTCCTAATGTAGGAAGCTGGGCATTCTCTTACATCAGCTTCTATCTGCTGGGCGCCTATTGGGGCATACATTACCCAGCAATCAAGCAGTGGAGCGTTGCCCGCCGCCAGCACAGCAGCCCTTCGCTTCGCAGATGGGGTATAGCCGTATGCTGGCTCGTATGGCTTCTCGCCGGTCTGTGGCATGCCAGCGTATGGTTCGATCTTCGGATGGCTGCGATCGCCCGTCCGCTCTATGTATACACCTTGCTATGGAATGTCTACACGATTCTGTCCGCCCTTCTGTTCCTGTGGGCTGGCGCCAAGCTTCTTAATCGGTTCAGTCCTGACTTCTTCTGGCTGGCTAAGCTGAGGAAGCTTGGGTCGCTGTCATTCGGCATTTATTTGATCCACCCGCTGTTTCTCGCCGCTTACCGCGTGCTTCGCCCGGAAGGCGCACCGGAGATGACTCTTCACCTCTGGTATGGAGCCGGGTTCCTTCTGGCGCTGCTTGGCTCATGGGCAGCAGTATGGTTCGCGCATCGCTATTTGCCTGCAGTGTCCGGCCTCTTCTTCGGCAAAAACGAGCTCCGCACGCTGGAGTCCGATTCCATCAAAAGCAACGCCGCATCCACCGGCACCTAGCGAGCCTCCAAGCGAAAAGCCGATCCGCGCTTTAAACGCGGACCGGCTTTCTTATGGCTGCCTATTTATAGAAGAACGACTTCTGCGTCTTGTTGATGTTGCTGTTCCTGTGCAAACTGGGAATTGTTGCGACCGGTAAAGACAATGCTAAACAGGCAGCCCAATACTATAGCAAAGCTTCTTACGATGCGCTTGTCCATGTTGTCATCTCCTCTGTCCTTGGCCTATGACTTTATCTTAAAGGATGTTGAAGATGACAACCATTGATCTAGCTTTCAGTTGCATGACAATATTGTAAGACTTCTTGAATACTAGTACCCTACCTCTACAGAAGCAATAACGACATACGCCAGATCATTCGCATCTTGTTTGTCCGGAAGCACGATGCCGCTTGTCGTCAGCATGCCTCCGTCTACCACCTCGAATGTCACCTGACCATACGGCAGCTTCTCCTTCACAGCATCAAGGTCCAGCTTATCCTTATCGGCGGGCACAGCCAGCCGGACATTCACTTTCATCCGATTCAAGTCTCCGTCAGGCAAGACGGTACGAATGCCCGGCATGGAATTATGGTGAATCGCGTTCTGCACGGCCCGAATTGCCGCTTTGGTCACATTTTGCCCATGCAGATCAATGCCCATCCCAATCTCTACAAACATGAGCTGCTCCATCGTCATCATCCCTCCTATTGCGATGTCCAGCCGCCGTCTACTAACAGCAGCGTACCCGTCACCAAATCCGCGGCGGGAGACGCGAGATAAACAACCGCACCTGCCACATCATCAATCGATCCGATACGCCCAGCCGGTATCCGTGATAGCACATTCGCGCGGAAGTCCGGCGTATCGAGCCTCTCTGCTGTTCCCGGCGTATAGATGAATGTCGGGCCGACGGCATTAATATTGACGCCTCTGCTCGACCATTCCAGGGCCAGTACCTTGGTCAGCTGGTTCACGCCGCCCTTCGACGCGCAATACGCCACGCCTTCCGGGATGCCGACGATGCTTACCTGGGAGCTGACGTTAACGATTTTGCCATAGCCTTGCTTCAGCATATAGTTGCCCGCCGTCTGACAGCAGAAGAATACTCCCTTCAGATTCACGTCGAGCATATCGTCCCAATACTCCTCCGTGACGTCTTCGGCAAGCATCCCTTCCCCAAGACCTGCGTTGTTCACCAAAATATCAATCCGTCCGAAGTCGGCCGCAATCTGTCCGAATACCTCTTTGATCTGAGATACATTGCGCACGTCCAGCGCGTAAGCCGCCGCTTCTCCCCCGGCTTCCTTGATCTCATCCACCAATGTGGCCAGATCCTCCTTCTTGCGCGCTGTCGCCGCCACCTTCGCTCCAGCAGCCGCCAGCGCTTGCGCCAGCCCGTAGCCGATTCCCTTGCTCGCTCCCGTAACAATGGCGATTTTGCCTTCGATACTGAAATTTGGACCCTTCATCATCACCACTCCTTTGCCCTTTAATCCACGATTTTCAGCGTGATTCTGCTACAGAACATTTTACCATATCGTTCCTTCGATAAGCTCGCTTTTCCCATTTTCCAAATCGTCTATTGACATCATTTAACGTCAGTCGTATATTAAATATATCAAATTGATATATCGTTATGATATATGGAGGGTTTTTATGGTTGAACAAGTGATCCTGGGGATGTTAATGCAAGGCAAGATGAGCGGCTACGATATTAAGAAGACGACGGAGCAAACCGTAGGACTGTACTTCACAATCAGTTACGGGAGCTTATATCCCGCTCTGAAGCGGCTCGTGGAAGGCGGCATGGTGACTGAGGAAGAAACGAACAACAGCAAGAACAAAAAGCTGTACGAATTAACAGAAGCCGGTCGTCAGAGCTTCCTTAGCTGGCTGCGCGAGCCGCTGCAATCGAACCGGCGCGAATACTTGGTGAAGATTTTCTTCTATGATTATTTGGAGCAAGACACACGAGTCCGTAATCTTGGGCTGTTTATGCATGAACAAACCGCGGTACTCTCTCGCATTGAAGCTGTCGAACGGATCGTCGGGCAGGAGCTAACCCAAATTCCGAATAAAGACGACTATTACTACCGCATGTCCGTCATGCATTACGGCCTGCAGTTTTATCGCATGGAGCTGGAATGGCTCAAGCAACTTATCGAAAAGAGGGAGTTCTAATGCATATGACCGGTAAGGAAACATCCATCGCCAAAAAACCTTTTCTCGTTCTGCTATGGATCGAGCTGGCGCTCATCGTATTTGTCGCAGGCGGCAGCGCTTATGTGTCAATTGCCGAGCTTACGCATCCGGCTGCGCCTTTTCTTGGGTTTATCCCGCTAGCCCTTTTTCTGTTGTACTTTCTCATTCGCAAAGACCGCGCCCGGACCTATTACCTGACAGGCATCTCGGCGATCAAAGGAAAGCAGTGGCTCGATTATGCGCCTCTCTTGCTTATCCTAATTGTGCTGCTTATCGCCAATAATGGCTTTGCGGCGGCTCCAGCCTCAACCTTCGTCTATCTTCTGCTTACACAGCTGCTGCTCGTCGGATTCGTGGAGGAAACGTTGTTCCGCGGCATTCTCATGCGAGTGTTCGCTCATAAGGGCGTCTTGTATGCCGTCATGATCTCCAGCGTATTCTTCGGCATTACGCATGCGCTTCAAGCGCTCGGCGGCCAATCTCTGGAAGATACGCTGCTCCAAATCGTATATGCATTCGGCACCGGCTTCATGCTGTCACTGCTTGTTGCGAAGCACCAGGCTGTGCTGCTGACGATTCTGTTCCATGGCCTGCACAATTTCATTAATATGACAGGGAATGAGCCAAGCAACCACCTGTATGATTATCTCGTGCTGGCAATTATCGCTGCTTATTGCTTATGGCTGCTTCGTTCCGTGCGCCAGACTCGCCCTGCAAAACAAGGGGTTGCGCCTTCCGTTACGTGAGGAGATATGATGGGTTCATACCATTATCCCTATAAAGGAAAGGCGGATGAACATGCACGAAGCATCAAAGCACTACACAGTTGGATCGTTTGCGAAGCTGACAGGCTTATCGGTTCGGACACTTCACTATTATGACGAGATCGGGCTTATGAAAGCGTATAAGGACCCCCAGAGCGGACATCGGTATTATGGCGAAGACGATATTGGCATCCTGCAAAAGATCGTAACGATGAAATTTCTGGGCTACAGTCTGGAGGATATTCAAACCCTGCTCCAGCATCCCCGGTTCGATGCCAGCTTGCTGGATTCGTTCCTCGCGCAGAAGGAAGCGCTGGAAGCCCAGCGCAAGCGAATCGATACCGCCATTAAGGCGATCACCAGAGCAACCGTCTTGCTCGAGGACAAAAAAGAAGTAGACAGCTCTATTATGATCAGCATCATTCAAAGCATTCAGTCTGAACATGAGCAGCGCGAGTGGCTGGAGCAATTTCTGGAGCCAGATATGGTCAGCGGACTGTTCGACAGACCGCTCGAGGCTCAGGAGCTGCTCGACAAACAGTATGTGGACACCGTGAATGAAGTCAGACGTCTCTTCGGAAGGCCGATCGACGATCCGGAGGTTCAGACCCTCATGCAAGAGCAGCTGAATACCAGCTTGAATTATGTCGGTTCGGACAACGTCCAAGATCTCGCGGTGCTATCCGAAATGAATGAGGATCAGCTGAAGAAGCTGGAAGCGATGATGCCTTCACCGTTCACCCCTGAGGAAGAGGAGTGGCTGCAGCAGGCAATGGATTATTTTATGAGGAAAAACGGCATGGTATAGGCATTCGTCCACAGCGGCGGAAAACACCTTGCTAAAGGCCAAATACCCCGTCATTCGCTTGAATGGCGGGGATGTCCGTTGAATCATATAGCGACGCCCGTCTGGCTGCAAGCACTATTCTCTGAACAAATAATAATTTGAGAATTGTATGCCCCGCAGAATCGGATACCCTTCCGAGATCGCGGCTTTCATCGGGTCGAGATCCTTTACTTCCCTGGTTATATAGTTCAGGAAGCTCGGAATCGTCACATGCCTGATGCCGTTGCCAAAATCAATGGTAGATTTGGCAGTGCCGACAATCGCAATCTGCTCCACCGCCGACACATCCGTATTCAGGCACAGGTTATATTTTTCGATAGGGATCGCAAACTTTCGAGTAAATCTCTCCACACGTATGGCATTGGAATCGGCATCCATCGATGCCTCTATATGAATCAGCTTATTGGATTTATAATCAAATGCGACCACGTCCATCTCCCCGCCATATCCTCCGTTTGGACGCTTATCATATTTAATATTGCTTCTGACGAAATATCCCGAATACGAATACCATTCATACGCAAGCTGCTCCAAAAAATTCATGGTTAGATGCTCCCCTGTTCATTAATTTGAATCCTAAATCGTGTTGCAGCCATGCCGTTTTAAGGCGTAAGCATGAATCTTTGGTATCGTTACCATTCGCTTTAAGCTGCTGTCTGATTTTTTGACGATATGGGACTCCATATCCCTATGTCATAAAATCCCTCTTCTTCTATGTTCGTAACGATACACCCAAATTCCTCTATATAGATTACGGGTCACACCAAGAACATACTAATAATTACAATTTTACCATTTCAAAAGAAGGAGGAGTAGCTATACTTTTGTGCAGGTAGGGTAGATGGGTTCGGAAGGGCGACTGCATTTCTGCCACTCTACGTATAAGAACATCGTTTACAGTTCATTCTAAAGGAGGATTTTGATACGAATGGGAGGAATTTAAAATGGCAAAACCGGATAATCGCTCTGATAATGCAGAGCATCTGCAGCAGCATATCGAGAACACAGAGCAAAATATGCAGGAAACCAACCAGTACTTGGCTGAGCACGCAGAAGAAATTTCGGCTGTAGAGAAACAAAATTTGCAAGAAAAGAATGAGCGTCGCCAAAACAGCATCCAGGCGTTCGCATCGGAGAAGCAAGACGAGCAAGGTCAATAACACCGTTTCGCCATGCATCGCAAAAAAATCCCCCGTCCACTCCGCAGTTTTGTGCGTAGGAACGGGGGATTTGCTTACCTTTTTATTAGTTAAAGCCTTTCGAATGACGGCCGTGCCACTCGATAAAGTTGTTCACGACTTGGTCAAGGAACGCGATCGTAGGCTCATGCGTCAATTCGCCTTGTGCGTTGAATTTCTCGTGGGCGACGCCAACATACACTTCGTTGCCCGGCAGCAGCGGCGAGTTGACGCCAGGTGCGAACAGGATGTCGCGAAGATGCATTTGAGCCTTCACGGTTCCGAGCAGACCCATCGACGCGCCTGCGATCATGGATGGCTTGCCAACGAGTACTTTCTCGCCTCTGGACAGCCAATCGATGGTGTTATGCAGAACGCCGGAGATCGAGCCGTTGTATTCAGGAGTAACCCAAAGCACCGCATCCGCCTGCTTCACTTTATCGATGACGGATTGAGCGCCTGTCGGAGGCACCGCTTCGATGTCCTGGTTGTACATTTCAACTTCGTTCAGCGTTACAATATCAATATCCAGACGGCCAGCGTAGCGCTTTTGCATATGACGCGCCAAGTTCAGGTTATATGATTCTTTGCGTACGCTACCGATAATTGCTGCTACTTTCATCTTATTTCCCTCCAAAATAGTTTTTAGTTGATATATCCACCAATGGGCCAGATAGCTAGTCTTGCGGCATCCGGGAGGCAGATTGCACATTCTCGCGCAGCTTCGTCAGCAAGCGAATTAGCTCCTCTTGCTCTTCCTTCGTGAAACCCCGTTCGAACAGCTCCCTTGTCGTCTTCGTGATCATATCGATATAGCCGCTCAGTGAACGACCTTCATCCGTCAAATATACTTTCGTGCAGCGACGGTCATTCGGACAGCCTTGCCTCTTGATGAAGCCCTTCTTCTCCAAACTGGCCAGCATACGGGTCAAGCCTGACTTGTCCTTGCGAAGCTGGTCCGCAATCTCAATCTGAGTCAAGCCCTCTTGCTTCAGCAGGAGCGACATCACCAGATGCTGTTCGGGAGCCAGCTGATATTGGCCCAGCCGATGCTTCAAGTAATTCGTAATTTCAAGGTCTATCGTATGAATCATCACGCCGACATGCTCCGTCCCTTGCTCGCTCATCGCATACCGCCTCATTTAGTTGATATATCAATCATCTTTCGCCAGTATGCCAGATTTCAGGGCTCCCTGTCAACTTTCCGGGCCTTCTTATTTCAACCAGTCCTGCTAATTGTTCGCATAATAAGCGGAAATGCTGCGAGCTAACGCTCCATCGGCTGGGCGTTTGCTGGCCGGCGGAAGCTGCAAGCCGAGTTTCTCTGCTTGCAGCTTGTTCGCGACGCTCGGCGTGTGCTCTAAGCCGAGTTTCTCTGCTTGCAGCTTGTTCGCGACGCTCGGCGTGTGCTCTAAGCCGAGTTTCTCTGCTTGCAGCATGTTCGAGCCGCTCGGCGTGTGCTCTAAGCCGAGTTTCTCTACTTGCAGCTTGTTCGAGCCGCTCGGCGTGTGCTCTAAGCTGAGTTTCTCTGCTTGCAGCATGTTCGCGACGCTCAGCATGCGCTCTAAGCCGAGTTTCTCTGCTTGCAGTGTGTTCGCGACGCTCAGCATGCGCTCTAAGCCGAGTTTCTCTGCTTGCAGCATGTTCGCGACGCTCAGCATGCGCTCTAAGCCGAGTTTCTCTGCTTGCAGCATGTTCGCGACGCTCGGCGTGTGCTCTAAGCCGAGTTTCTCTGCTTGCAGCATGTTCGAGCCGCTCAGCATGCGCTCTAAGCCGAGTTTCTCTGCTTGCAGCATGTTCGCGACGCTCGGCGTGTGCTCTAAGCCGAGTTTCTCTGCTTGCAGCATGTTCGCGACGCTCAGCATGCGCTCTAAGCCGAGTTTCTCTGCTTGCAGCGCATTCAACTATTCTTTGATTTCTTCGAACTTAGCATCGTATAGGCGAAACATCGTTTTGTAGCCGGATTCGTCGACTTTGACGCCGACATCCAAGCGGCCTGTCAGCTTGAGCGGCTTATTCGTGTAACGCAGCTTGGAGCCATCTTTGACAAATACAATCATAATCTTGTTCCAGTACGTCTCATCCCCGTTATCGAACGGGCACTCTGCTCCCGGCTCCGGTATGAGCAGGAACCAATTCTGGTCGAAGGAAAGCACCTCGCCCATAAAGCCTTTAATTTGAACCGTCTTCCGAGCATCGGACAAATCCCAGAATCGGTCGGAAGGTGTAGCCTGCTCCTCATTATCGAAAAATTCATTCCAGCCAATTTGCGGATATTTGCTGGAAGGGGCTCCCTCAGACGTCGGCTTTTCGCCTCCGCCAGCCTGCGATTTCCCATCTGCTCCGGACTTGTTTGGCGGCTCCTGGTCAGAACCCTTCGAAGCTGTCGGCTTCCCTTGCTCGCCAGCTCCTTTCCCGCTCGAGGCGCCCGACGTCTCTTGATTCGTCTTTTGACTAACTGACGATGCCCCCTTATGATCCGAAGGCCCGCTCGGGAGCTCCGACTTGCCCGCGCCTGACGGCGCTCCTGCCTGAGCATTCTCACTTGCTTCACCAGACTTATCGCTATCACTCGCCCCCTCACTCTTTTCGCCCGCTACAGTACCGGCCCGATTACTTCCCGTTCCCTTACCCTCTCTATCCTGTACAGTCGCAGTCGCATCATTTGTCTTTCCCTCGTTTTTGATTTGCTCTGTGCCTACAGTTTGCTTATTCCCACTAGAAGCAGCCGCTTGAGCATTTTCATTAGAATTGGACGGAATGCGATCTCCGGTGCCGCTATTCCTCTCACTGCTAATCTGCCCGCTATTATCTGTACGAGCCGCTGCAACTACAGCATCGCCGAAGGAGCCTGCATCGCCAGTCTCTGGCTTGGCTGCGCCGCAACCGCCAAGCATGACCATTGCAGCCAGTAAACCAATACCGGCCCGACTAACCCGCTTGCGATAACTCATCATCCTTTTCCCTCCTAGTTTCTGAATAGGGTAAGCGCATCTGTCCGGTACACACGGAATGCCGGTCCGATGGATGCAGCGATACCCAGCAGCAAAGCAGCCGCAGCCAATTGCCATTCATTCGCAGCCAACTGCATCGGCTGCAATTGGACTCCGGTCTGCGTGAACATAAAGTCTCCGAGCCACCAAGCAGCCAGCCGGCTTACTACAAAGCCCGATACAATACCTGCCGCCGTTAGCGCGACCCCTTCTCCGATCAGACAAGAAAGGATATAAGCTCTCGATTTACCGATCAAGCGAAGCAAGCCCACATCCCGCTTACGCTCCTGAATGGAGGACATCAGTGCCAATAACAGCGTTGACGCGGCTAGCAGGGCACAAATCAGCATGACAATCAATAAAAGCTGCGATCCGCTATCCACGACATTCAGCACATCGGCAACCGCTTTGCTGGAATAAACCGCCTGAACGTTGTCAAGAGCGTCATATGCCAGCTTCAGCGCTTGCGCACCCATCAGCGATCCCGGCTTAATCATAATCGCCGTAATTTCACGTTGAGCTTCATCCGTCTCATGAACAGCCCAGGCATAATCCATGGTCGTGAAGATCGCCCGGTCATCCGCCGTATTCAGCTTGGGCAATATACCCATCACTGTATACATAAAGCTTGCATGCGCATCCCCATGATGATCGGAGTGACCATCTGACTCCCCATGCCCTTCATTGCCATGATCGGCCTCGGAATGCCCAGCCCCTGCATGCTCTTCATCCGCATGACCGTCCGAGCCAACGTCTGCCCCATCACCCTCAGCAGCATGGCCCGAATCATGCTCCGCGCCTGCTCCATCAGCATGATCTTCCTCAGTGTGATGCTCATCGGCTGTGGATTCCTTATGACCCTCCGTCGAACCGCCGCTCACATCCACATGAGCGACCAATCCATGCGCCCCGCTGAAAGTGTCTCCGACCTTCAGATTCAGCGCCTTGGCTACAGCAGCGCCAACTGTTACCTCGCCAAGGCCGCCATACAATTTCCCTGTAGCCAGACTGCGGTCCTCATATCGCGTCAAAAAATAAGCGGGATCAACACCCACAATCGGATAGCCGTTATGGCTGTCGCCGGTTGTCATGCCGAATGCCGCTTCGGCTTCCCCGCTGTCACGAACCTCCTCCAGCAATTGCAGCGGAATGTTGCCTGTAGGGGCGCCAACCCGGTAGAACGTGTTCAAGACAAGCTGAGACTCGCTTCCATCCGCGCCAATAACCAGCTCAAACGGCCCGTATCCTTTCCGGGCGCCTTGCTCGACGCCGTCTTTGCTCATCAGCAGCAGCGAAAACAGAGCTACCGTCACCGTCACGGCAAGGACTGTCAACACAGTCAGAAACCCGCGATGCTTGACGTTGCTCCATACATATGTCCATCCGCTCACGCCTGTACACCCCCGGCTTCAACGAAGTGCCGTTCCACAGATTGAACTGGCTGTTGAACGTCCAGACATTTGTTCACGCTCGCGAAATCCAGCTTCGTCTTGAACAGCTCCGCCAAGTGGCGGTCATGCGTCACCGTTACAAGCGTCGAGCCGCTCTCCGCACATACATCCAATAGAAGCTGCATGATAACAGCAGCCGTCTCCCAGTCCAGGCTACCTGTCGGCTCATCCGCGAGTACAAGCGGAGGGCGATTAATCATCGCCCGGATCATGGCCACCCGCTGCTGCTGGCCTCTGGACAGCTTGGACGGAAGCTGATTCATCCGCTCTCGCAGCCCAACCCGCTCGAACCAGTTCTCCAGCAGCGTCATCCGCTCAGTCTTTCCCATCGAACGGGGCAGGACGAGCTCGACATTCTGGCGAACCGTCAACGACGGCACCAAATAAAAGTCTTGGAATACATAACCAACCAGCTCTGCCCGGTAAGCATCCCGCTCCGACTCCTTCATCCCGCTTACAACATGTCCGCCTACCTCAAGAAATCCCTTGTCTATCGGCAGCACGCCGCCCAACAAATGGAGAAACGTGCTTTTCCCGCTTCCGCTCGGGCCCAGCAGCGCAATAGCATCGCCGCTTTGCGCACTCCATTCCCCGACATCAATTATGAGCTGCGCGCCATGCTGTTGACGGAATGACTTCTGCAAGCCCTTCACCTTAATCATGTCTGCCATGCCGATCCCCCTTGCCTTCACTTGCGTATCTTCTCCAAACGGCAAACAGGAGAGCAACGCTCCCCTGTCTGTTGTCTCTATCGCTTCAAGCAAGCGAATGTTTACTTCACGATTCTTTCGGACAAAGCGTCCCAAGTCATTTTTTGACCAGTTAGTGTGTTGAAAGCTTCAAGCGGCAGATACAGCTTGCCGTTGTCTACGTCGCTTGCCAGATTGGAAGCCGCACCGTTCACCGTTACTTGCTTGCTGTCAAGATTGACCGCAATCGTATTGCCGTTATGTGCAATGGATGCCGTACGGTCCGACTCAATCCATGCCACTTTCGCGCCAAGCGTCTCTGCTAGCGCTTTGGCCGGGTACAGCACCTGGCCATCTCTTGTTATTTTGAATTTCGGATAGAGATATTTGGCTTGCAGCTTAGCTGTTGTGTCAGCCAAGTCAACGCCAATAATCTCAGCGGAAGCCGTCGCGATACGCGTGTTGTCGATTTGGCCTTTCACCATATCGGCGATCGGACCGTATGCCCATACGCCTACATCGACTGCGGAGTGGCCGTGGCCGCTCCAGCCGATCAGCAATCTTTTGCTAATAACCGCATTATAACCGCCTTCCTGTGCGTAGGAAGAACCGTCGCCTGCCAGAATGTATGCCGCTTCTTCATCCGTCAGATCCTTAATCCATGTGTTGGCGTGTACAATCGTTTTTACCTCTTCAATCGTTATGGCTTCCTTCAGCTTGCCTGCAATGTATTCGGATGAATTGTTTTGCTGATCCCACAGGTCCAGATTCAATTCATAAATGTTGTCACGGGACAAGGACAAGCCGCCTGTCTCATGGTCAGCCGTAATGACGACGGAGGTGTTGCCGTCTTTCTTCGCGAAATCCAGCGCAACCTTCACGGCTGCGTCGAAATCCAGCACCTCTTGAACCGTCGTCGGGAAGTCGTTCGCATGGGAGGCATGGTCGATGCGTCCGCCTTCGATCATGACGGCAAAGCCATTCTCCTCTTGCGAAAGAATGCTCAGCGCTTTGTTCGTCATATCAGCGAGCGTAGGAACCTCAGCCGTACGGTCAGGCACATATGAAACATGGGAGCCGCCGAACAGTCCCAGCACTTTGCCATTGTCAGCGCTCAGCCCGTTAAGGCCCGCTTTATCCGTTACATAATCGTAGCCCTTCGATTCGAAGTCCGCGATAATGCTTTTGTCGGAGCGTTTGCCTTTCTCATCCTTGCTCAGAAAGTAGGAGCTTCCGCCGCCCAGAAGGACGTCTACGCCGCTCTCCAGATATTGCGAGGCGATAGCCACCTCGTTGTCGCGGCTTCTAACATGGGATGCATATACGGCAGGCGTAGCATGTGTAATGCGCGCCGTCGTGACGAGGCCCGTCGCTTTGCCCGACAGCTCAGCCGCTTCTATAACGGATGCGAACGGTACAGCTATATCTTCGTTGGAAATACTGATAGCCGCGTTATATGTCTTGTTGCCTGTCGCAAAGGCTGTTCCTGCGGAAGCGGAGTCCGTCACGACGCCCGATACGATCGTGCCGCCGTCTTCGCCGCGGTCCGCATACGTCGTCGCTTGTCCGACGTAGATGCTGTCGAGCGTCAGGTGATCGATGCCTTTGTTGTACATGAGATAATTGCGTGCCGCACTCACTTGCGCAGGACCCATGCCGTCGCCAATGAGGACGATCAAATTCTTCGATGGGGAGGCTTTGACAGGAGCCACATCTTCAGCGGACACCGCCGATGCGGACAAAACGGTTAATGCCATACAGCCTGCGAGAATAGCGCGTACTGCTTTTTTCTTCAAAACAATCCCCTCCAACTCGAATACAAAATGTCTAGCAGAATTAGTTCCAATTATGAAAGGAAAGTATAAACGGGATATTATGCAGGCGTTAAGAAATGGTAAATCCGCTCACGAGCTTCAATACCTGTCAATCAGCACAAAAAAAACGAAAGACCCTTAAGCAGGGGGGCTTAAGGGCCTTTCGTTTATGAGGGGGTTTGGAGAACGTATTTTATGTTATTGTGCGTAATACCAGTTCGTATCGAGGCCGGTCACGGGACAGTACGGAAACTTATCCCCTTCCTTGAGCGCAGTGCGGCGGCCTGCTTCGCAAATATAATCGCCTTCTTGCTGAACAAATTCACCTGTTCGGTATGCCGTATCTGTTTGACTCATGGACATGCACCTCTTTCGTTTTAGTTGGCAAGCCGCCACCGGTTCCGAAGGTCCTGCAACGACTTGCTTGATCATCCTTAACCCTATTCCGCCAGTTTGAAACAGTGAATCCATTATTTTTTAGCACGAGAAAATGATTGGAGCGCGTGACCGATCTTCCGGCGCGCCGTTTTGTTCTTCAGCAAATAAGTCGCGCCCATGCCGATTGCCGTAAACAGCCATCTTTTGCCTTTCATCGTCATGACCTCCTTTCCTGTGTTAGCCATGTATACCCGGAAGCTGCGCGGACTAATCAGTCTGCATCCAGCAATTCAGCTTGTACTATTTATCTAGCCAAGGCTGGCCCACGGCAAAAAAAAAAGACCGCCCGGCACTTTTCCTGCCTAGCGGTTACGACTATCCCATATGCAATTATAATCCAACTACGAACAGACCTCATATTCCGCTTATAGCGGGATTCGGTATTCCGAGTTCAGCTCGATAATATGCTCGCCTTCATTGTACACCCAGCTGAAGTGGAAGGCATTGCCCTCATAGCGGGTCCGCGTGCGAATATCCGGTACAATCGTAGAGTCCATATGACTAATAATGATCTCTTCCATCTCCCGCAGCTTTCGCATGGTATCAGCCGCAAGCGCTTCGGCTACATCCTCCGGCTGCGAATGAAGAAAGTAGCGAAGCGCAATCTCTTCATGCGACAACCCATCCTCCAGCGCATAGCCGGACTTGTTCAACACTTCCTTGACTGTATTGATCCAGTCGGTGACCAAATCCATCGTAATCTCGTACATGATGCATACCCCTATTCCCATAATCGTTGCTTTGTTTACCCTATCATAACCGAATAAGGGCATGCAACAACGCTACAGCAATCCGTCCCACTCCGCATGGAATTGCGTCACATAACGCTCCATATAGCGATGCCTCTCCTCGGCAATCGCTTTGGCGGATGGCGTATTGATCCGATCCTTGAGCTTCAGCAGCTTCTCGTAAAAGTGATTGATCGCCGTACTGCCTTCATTGCGGTACTGCTCCTTCGTGATCGAATCACGCGGCTTAATGCCCGGATCATGGATGGGATCGCCAATCTTGCCCGCGTACAGGAAGCACCTTGCAATCGCAATCGCCCCGATCGCATCCAGCCGGTCCGCATCCTGCACCACCTGACCCTCCAAGGTTCGCATCGGCGGATTCAGTCCTGCATTATAGGACATCGTAGAGATAATCTCAATGACATGCCCGCAATCCGCTGCGGCTACTGGCTGGCTCTCAAGCCAGCTCTGCACCCGGCGCAGACCGCTTTCCTTGGACTCATTCAGCTTCTCGTCCGCCACATCATGCAGCAACGCGGCTAGCAGCGCTACGAATCGATTCGCCCCCTCCGCTTCGGCTAGCCGCTCCGTCATCTTCGACACGCGCTGGATATGCCACCAGTCATGTCCTGTATCATCCTTTTCGTGAAAATCCCTCGCAAAGGCAATAGCCGCCGCAATGATGTCGTCTTGCTGTGCTTTATCCGTGCTGGCTGCCATCCTCGTCACCTCTTAATCGAACAAAATAAGATAGAATAAATGATATCAAAAGCAACAAGAGCGGCACAACCGATATTAAGACGCGGAACGTCGTCTCGGGATCGTTACCCGGATTTTCCCCGCTCTCATAACCGAATATCATGCCCACAATCAGAAAAGCCAGTGCTGATATAAGTCCGCTGGAGCGCGTAATAAAGCCGCTGACTGCCGTATAGACGCCCTCGCGTCTGCGTCCCGTCTCCGCGAAGTCCCGGTCGATGATCAAGCTGTTAACGACGGGCGGCGTCACAAGGAAACCCGCCAGTCCGAAGCCGACGATAATGCCGGCCATAATTCCGCCCAGGAGCGTGCTGCCGAACCAGAGTGGAATGACGGATACCGCATACGCAAGCAGCGATAAGCGCCATGCTTTGACTGGATCCATCCGTTTAATAATCCAGAACCACACGCCAACAAGGGGAATGACCGATACGAAGATCGACGCAAGCAGGAATGTGACCATACTTTCATCGACGCGAAGCACGTACTTGGCATAGAACGGAATCATCGAGCTTAGCAAGCCGTTGACTGTCTGGGCGAATGAATTGGAAATATTGAATACCCAAAACGGCTTATTCGCAAGCGTAGCCGAAAACGATTCCTTCAAGCCCATCTTCGGCGCATCACGAAGAGCAGCGTCTTCTTGCGTGAAGCGCATACATAGAATCATAAATACGACAAACATCAGGCCGAATATGATCGACATGCTGCTGAACCCAAGACCGTTAAACAGGATGGGCGCGACAGCCGAGCCAATCAGAATCGCAACAATTTGATACCCCTGCTGGATAGCGGATGCCTTCTTGCGAATGGTATCACCACGAAACAGCTCCGGGAATAGAGCGCCGTAATTGACCCATAGGATCGTCGCAATCGCTTCATAGAATAGTAGCGCAACAAGGAACCAGGTGAACAGTCCCATCTGGCTCATACCGTCCGGTGCGCTGAATACAAACACAAAGGCAATCATAAACAAAGGAATCGATGCATAGACCCAAGGCTTCCTTCGGCCATACCTGCTGTTCGTCCGGTCCGAGAGGTAGCCGGCCAGCGGCTGGTTCACCGCATCCCAGATCATGAAGATGGTTCTGGCGAGCGTAGCCAGTCCCAATCCCAATCCCAGCTTATCTACATAATAATAGCTGTAAAACGTGCTGAACGCATGACTGGGAATCATCATCGCCAGCATGCCGAACGCATACATCCATGGCGAATTGATCGCCTTTCCTCGTCCCATACCGCTTCACCCATCCCGTGAGAGATTGACATTACTTCCTCCAGCATACTTGTATTGCTACTTCCTGGCAATATAAAATTCGACATGCCAGCGCCCGTCTTAAGAAGAAGAATGTCATCGGCTCATAGGTCTTAAATCCTTACTTTCACGCACAAAAACACCTCTCCGATATCGCACTGTTCTCATACACCTCATAACGATTCCATGTGCTTGGTCCTGTTCGTTGAATGGAATCTCCGACGCTTGGTTTCAATGAAAGAAGTCCGAAGAGCTGCCCGTTTGATGTATCTCATCTTTTACTGTCAGCCGTCAATGGAACCAGTCCGCGAACCGCTCCGCCACATATGCCAGCTTCTTCTCCGTCTGCCTGGCTCCGCCGCCTTCATGTCCATTGAACGGATAGATAACAATCTCTTTCTCGCTAATAATCCGGTTGTAAGTCGCAAAATACATAAGGGCCGGACAAGTCTCGTCCTTAAGCGCAACGGAAGCAAGTACCGGGCAACTGATCCGGTCGGCCATGTTCATCGTGTCAAAATAACTCAGGTTGTCCATCACAGCATCCGTCTGCTCCGGATGCTTCTTCAAATAGGCGGCTACGCTGGCGAACGCCCCGTGATTGCCCTCCACACGGGCTGTCAGGTTGCTATTGCTTGGCACATCCACCATGGCAAGCTTTGGCCGCTGATCCAAGGCAGCTACAGCCATGCCCAGCGCGCCGCCCTGACTCCCGCCTTCCAGCACAATCCGCTCCGGATCGAGCTCCGGCTGCTCGCAAGCAAAGTCAATTGCCTTCAAACAATCCATATAGACGTAGCGGTAATAATACTCCCGCTTGTCTTGTATCCCTTTGCTCGCGACATTGCTCATGAAGCCATGGGAATAATGGGCATGATTGCCCGTTCCGCCCCCTTGGTCGCGACAGTCGATCGACAGCACAGCCAGCCCCATCATGAGCCAATGCATGAAATTGGATGGCTCGCCCCGATTATGAGCAAACCCGTGATAATGAATCAGGCACGGCAGTTGCTTATCCGATTCTACTCTCGGCAGCAACAGCCAACCCTTGATGCGAGTATCATCCATTCCGTTGTACGAGATGTCATAGACCTTCACACCCCGTATGGGATACGCCAACTCCACTCTTTCCGACTGCAGCGGAACCTGCTTAGCCTCAGCTATCGTCTCCTGCCAGAACGAATCAAAATCATCCCGCTTCGTCAGCGCCGGACAATAATCGTATAATGCTCTTGTGGCCACTTCCATATATCCCATATCGCCATCCCCCTCCAGTCAGCTCGTTGTTGGTCTCATCATTGCATGTCTCATGAAAAGAGGCTCCCTCGTTAATCAGGGGGCCCAAGCGGCACTGCAGCTCTCTCCTATCGCAGCCTGAATTCAGAAGTAAGCCCGTCTGGCCGCAATACTGACAGCTTCGGTGCTGGACTGTGCACCCAGCTTCTCGAATATCACTTTCTTATGATGATTCACCGTCGACTCCTTGATTTTCAGCTTATGCGCAATGGACTTGACGGTCTGTCCTTCCGAGATAAGCCTTAGCACATTGATTTGCCGGTCTGTCAATACAGGCTTATTCATCTCGTTCTCGATATCGGGTATGCTCCGCATATGCATAGAGATAAGCTTGGCGATTGCAATAAGCTCGCTCTTCAGCTCCTCGTCGACGGTAGAGACGTCCAGGTACCCAAGCAGCGTACCGCCCGCCATCATCGGCATCGCATAGCAATGCCAGTTTTGGAAGAAGGGACTTTCATGCTCCTCCGGCTTTAAGTAGACGGGGCCGCGATGCTCCATCGCTTCGGAGATGGCATTTACACCGCAATTTTCCCTCGAAAATACCAGTCCTACCTTTATCGGAGTCCCCTCGACCAGATCCTTCATCTCCTCACTGTTATCCATAGCCAGCAATTCGCCTTTATCATCGGTTAATAGAAATAAATATTCGCCGCTCAGATGCTCCTTAACTACTTCAATAGATTCTAAAAACGTACTCGTCCATACATTCATCCGTTCCATCCCCAACCTTCACGAACGCCGGGCTCCACTCGCTTATTCGGCTGAGGCTTCCCGCGCATTCCATATCATGAAACGCTCGTCCTTCCTAGTCTAGCCTATCTTTTAACCGCTTTCAATATCTGGAAGATGCTATCTAACCTCCATTTTCCGGCGGTCTAATGGCCTATTCTGTATAGTTCTTGAATATTTATGTAATGAAATCTAACACTGAATCAAATAACCTCTTCATTTCTTGTTAGTTATGTTATATTATATAACATATAGATTAAAGACCGGAGCGGTCGATCGACACGACTCCATGCCAAGAGGGAGCGATGCATCATGAAGATTGCCTTAATCGCACATGATTCCAAGAAAAACGAGATGGTCAACTTTGTTATCGCCTACAAGCATATTTTCGAAAAGCATGCCATCTACGCTACTGGTACGACGGGCTCACGCATCATGATGGAAAGCAGCGTCGCTGTCAACCGGCTAAAGTCAGGTCCGCTTGGAGGCGATCAGCAGATCGGCTCCATGGTCGCTTCGAATGACATCGATCTGGTCATCTTCCTCCGCGATCCACTTGTCGCTCAGCCGCATGAGCCCGACATTATTGCGCTCCTGCGCCTGTGTGATGTGCAATGCATTCCGCTTGCCACCAATATCGCTACTGCCGAGCTGCTCATCAAATCGATGGAGCGTGCGGACTTTGCATGGCGAGACGTCGTAAAGCAGAAGTATAAATACGCATCCGCAACCGGAACGGAAGGTTAAGCAAGTTCCACTCCCCTCTATATCCCCCTCAATAAGACGGCCTGCCGGATACCGATTCCTGCAGGCCGTCTTATTGGTGTCCCTGCTTGCATTGCGGTCCGGAATGGGATACACTACATACAAATTAGAGTAATTACTCTAAAACGGAGGTGGACCATGAGCCGTACCAAAGAACGAATCCTTCACATTGCCATCGGGCTGTTCAATTCAGAAGGAACGGGCCCTGTCTCGACCAATCATATCGCCGATGCAGCCGGCATCAGTCCCGGCAATCTCTATTACCACTATCCCAATAAAGCAGCTATTATCCGTGCCATCATGGATGCTATGTATGCCGATTGGAATGCCGTATGGGAGCTTCCGTCCCATCGCGAGCCCAGCCTGTCGGATTTGCAGGCCAAACTGCATGACAACTTCGAATTGCTATGGCGCTACCGCTTCTTCTACCGGGAGGCGATCGCCTTGTTCCAGCAAGACGAAGAGCTGAAGAACCGTCATATCGCCATGACGAAGCAGCGGTTCCTCGAGCAAGGCGAGTTTGCCAAACGATTCATTGCCGCAGGCGTACTCCATTCCTTCCGTGACGATGCCCATATCGAACAGACATTAACGGTGTGTTGGATGATCGCTATGAATTGGCTATCCTTCCTGGAGATGAATGGCGTAGAGATTAATGAACAGCAATTCACCAAGGGCGTCACTCTCATCGAGACACTGCTGGAGCCTCACATGTCGTATATGAAGGGGGACACTGGTAATGGAAGCTAAGAAAAACGCCATCCAGCCGCAAGTTTCGCGACGCACCTTTCTAAAAGCCGCTCTGGCGGGAGCCGTCATCGTCTCCGGCGGCACCGTATGGAAGGCGATCGATCAGGGCGTTTTCTCCACTGGGAAAGGCCCCGCCTATGAAGCTTGGCGGGATTGGGAAAGCGCCATGGAAGCGGCGCCTCATCCCTTGCCTATGATCAAGGCAGCTATTCTCGCAGCGAATGCCCATAATGCACAGCCTTGGCTATTCCGAATCACCGATACTGCGATTGATCTCTTTGCCGATGTGTCCAGAAACTTGGGTTCGATGGACCCTATGCTTCGCGAGATGCATATCAGCCTAGGCTGCGCTCTGGAGAATTTGACTCTGGCGGCACGCGCGAGCGGCTATTCGCCTGAGGTAACACTGATGTCCGGTGAGCATGATCAGATTCATGTCGCCAGAATCGTATTAACGCCCGGCGAGAGGAGCATCTCCGAGCTCTACCAGGCCATCCCGTCCAGACATACCGATCGTTCCGCCTTTCAGCGGAAAGCAGAGCTGCCTCCAAGTCTGCATACTTCCTTGCAGGGACTTATCGGCCCAGATGACAACGTCTCGCTTGCCTGGCTTCAGGATGAGCCGCTCAAATCAACGATGGGCGACATCATCATTAGCGCCACGAAAGCGATTATTTCCGATGCCGAGCAGTCTAAAGACAGCCACCGTTGGTATCGCCATGACCGGGAAGTGCTTCATGCCATGAAGGACGGCACAACACTCGATGCAACCGGAAGTTCGCCGCTTACACGGGCCATCGGCAAGCTGTTCCCGGTATCCGAGGCAACATCCAATCAATATTGGCTTAAGTCGACAAGGGATACGCAGGTTCCGACCGCCGGCGCTTTCGCATGCTTGCTCGTACCAAGCCGCGATCGGAGCAGTCTGATCAGAGCCGGCCAGGTTTTTCAGCGCATGCATCTATGGGCGTCGGCGAACGGATGGGCAGTCCAGCCGATGAACCAGCCTAATGAACGGATTGACCGGGAGCAAGCAATGAATCTTGCGCCTAGCTTCAGAGAAGCTCTGGAGAAGCTGATTCCGCTCCCGGGCTGGCATAACATCTTCACATTCCGCATCGGCTCGCCCGCGAATGATTCCCTGCCCAGCCCGCGGCGTCCGGCTGAGGACGTATTATGGCGAAGCATCCCTTAACCGCTGCGCCCACAACAAAACGACACCCGGCGTGATGCAGCAACGCCGGGTGTCGTATTTTTTGTTTATATGCATAAGTTCATCCCATTCCGCTTACATCACAGCATCCAGCTCATGCATCGGTCTGATCAAATTCCGCTTCATCCACTCGGACGCTCCCTCCGAATCACGGCGCTCCAATGCTTCTATAATCTTCGCATGCTCCTCGACAGAAGCCAGTGTCGCCGCGATAGGCTGCTTCAGGAATACATACTTGAATCTGCGGATATGGATTTGCAGCGAGGCGCTAAATGAGGCCACATAGCTGTTGTCGCACAGCTCTACAATTAGATTGTGGAACTGCTCGTCCAGCTCCATGGCCGGATAGGGCTGCCCGGATTCAATCGCCCCCGCGAATGCCGCGTTCAGCGCCTTCAACTGCCCGATCTGCTCCTCCGTAACCAGCTGCGCCGCGCTCTCCGCCGCCAGCGCATGGAGCGCGGCAAGCGTTGGGTACAGCTTCTGCAAGTCCTCGCGTTCAATACTGGTCACTCTGGTCTCCTTGCCCGGCTGCATCGTAACGAGCCCCTGCACCTCCAGGAGCTGGAAGGCCTCCCGAATCGGTGTCCGGCTGACTGCAAGCGACTCGGCTAGCTCCGCGTCGATCAGCTTCTCGCCGGGCAGCAGCGTCCCCTCGATAATCCAGCGCTGAATTTGGGCAAAAGCCCGCTCCTTGGCCGACATTCTGGCCGGTGTTGCAAAGTTTTTGGGTACTGGCATCACACGTCCACCTCAGTTTGATTCATTCATATGCAATATATCGGATATTTCGCTACGTTGCAACATAATTGACGGACAAAATGAGATCGATGTACGCCATCAAGACCCTCACTAAACCGGCTCTCCATGCACAGTGCCCGCTTCCGGACAAGGCTCCGGACTCCACTCGCCCATCCATTCATTTCCCCATATATGCATCATCAAGGCTTGGTTCCTTTATACTTGCCTGTTGTCATCAGATGGACGCGAACGTCAATTTTCTTAATCGAATCGTGTTTCAAAAAATACGGCTTGCCAGCGATGATTCGACGGAATTCCTTCGGCTTGTTGCGATATAATAGCTGGCCTAACCCGAAAGGATCGCTCTTGATGCGCAAGCCGTTCCGGTAGGTCAGCTCGATCTCCTTCCGGATATCCTCCTCCGCAAATCGCGAGAGCTTCTCCATATCCGTATCCTGCACAATCTCCATCACATATCCATCCGTCGATACACGGATATCAAACCGCGGCTCCCCATCCTCCACATAAGGACGAATGCGCATCTTCGGATGCTCGAACATGATGGTCGCCACGGCCTCGCCGTCCCTGTCCACCTCGATCGGCGTACGCTCTAGCCGCTCATCGGACCATCTTACGCCCATCAGTTCTTCCGCAGACATCCAGTCCGTCATTTTCAGATCGCGAAAGAAATAGGCGCCGGAGATCATATACATCGGCTTAGGCTTCTTATCCTCCGTCCAGTCCACATCATCGAAGTCGATAGACGGTATATAGGCGGCCTGCCCCTTTTCATTCAAGTAGGCAATGATCCGATTGCCTGTAACCGGCAGCACAATGGATTGCACGGAGCTCATCTGCGACGTAGTAAACATCGCGGTATCGAGCGGCGACAAATTCAAAATCGATTTCTGCGTTAAAATATCCTTGATCGGACGCTTAGTTCCATAGACAAGCACATTGTATCGAACCTCCCTGTAGCGATTGATGGTGCCGTATACGTTATTAACCCCCAGCCTCATGGCATTTTCCGACATGACAACCACCTTGACATGCCCCCAGAACAACCGCAGCTGAGCTGTTCTTCCGACATCCGTCAGTGCCAATGCCAGTGTATCTCCCTTACCCTCGCCCACCCATACCGGAACGCTCTTGCCCAGCGCGACCTGTTCGGTCCGGGCGACCGTTGCAAAATTGAGGATCTGCGCATAAGCAATCCACTTGCCATTTACATAATCAACCCCGATTGCTGTAGCATAAGCCATATTTTGAATTTCCGGCAATCGGGCGCAGCCTCCTGTAAGCAAGCAGATCAGAATAAATATACCAATCTGCTTGGCTCGCATCATTGCTCTCCTCCCTTCTGGCTATCGGAATCAATCGTATTTAGAACGCTAGGCCGCTTTTTCATTAAGCGATAAGGCAGCCGGAGGAAGGATACGACCAGCTCCTTCACGTTAAGCGGAGACAAAGGGGACAAATACGGAACGCCAAAGGATCGCAAGCTCGCCATGTAGCTGATTAGCAGCACGATCCCAAGAATAACTCCGAACAAGCCGAGCAGCGCAGACAAGAGGAAAAACACAAATCGCAATATGCTGACCTGCGAACTTAAGGTTTGATTGACCAGCGTTACGCCCGATACTGCCGTGATCGCTCCGACGACAACGACGGAGGGCGACACCATCCCTGCGCGGATTGCAGCATCGCCGATAATCAAACCGCCGATCGAGGTCAGTGTCTGGCCGATGGAGCTGGGCAGCCTGACACCGGCTTCCCGGAATATCTCCAGCAGCGTCAGAAGCAGGAACATCTCCATATGCGACGACAGCGGCAAGCCAAGCCGCGATACCGAGATAGTCGCCATCATGCGGAACGGAATTTGATCCTGATGGAAGGACATTAGCGCAACCCATATCGCTGGAAGAAAGATGGAGAGAAACAAGCTGATTCCCCGAATGATTCGCGCGAAGGATACGTAGGTGTAATTAAAATGAGCATCCTCTGGCGATTTCAAAATAAGCGACAAGCCGGCTGGCGCGATCAATACCATCGGAAGCCCATCCACCACCAGGACAGCCCTGCCCGACAGCAGGCTGTTCACCGCATAATCCGGACGTCCCGTAAAGTCCATGGTCGGCAGCAGCTTCAGTGCCGAATCCGACATCATCTCTTCAATTTGGCTTATGCTCATAATGCCGTCCACATCAATCGTGCTCAACCGCCTCCGAATTTCTTCGATAATCTTCGGATTAATAATATCCCGGAAGTAGAGCAGTCCGACACGCGTGCGCGATCTCCGTCCCAGGATAACCTCTTCTACCTGGAGCGACTGAGATCTGAGCCTTTTCCGAATTAGCGCAATATTGACGGTGATGTCCTCTACGAAGCCGTCTCTCGGACCTTTGACCGATATTTCCGTGCTTGATTCGTACGGCTGTCTCGTCGGCTTGTCCGCTATGCTCATACTCCCCATCACGCCGTTATCCAGAAACAACAGCACAAGCTGTCCATCGAACACAATCTCGGACAGGTCGTCATCCGTTTGAGCCTCTGCCTCATGGATCGGCAGCACGCTCGATAACCGATCAATCGGATCAGCGAACGATCCATATTCTGCGTAGATTCGATTCAGCTCAGGAAGCACGAAGCGGCCAATATCAGACGATCGGGTCAGTCCATCCGCATAGACCATAACAACTTCAAGACTGCTTTTGCTCCCGTATCTGCAAGTCTGGATAATGACATCGGACGATCCCTCGAACAATGTCCGCAGTCGCTCCTCGGTCCATCGCTCACTCTTCTCATGTCCCTTGCTCATGTCGCTTCCTCCCTCTTGGCAGTTCCCCTAACCAAAGCAACAAGCAGCCATATGAACGATAATGCCAACAGAATGATGAGTGATATCGGCATGTAATACTTGTACATCCATATATAGAAGGCATACTCATTCACCTTAAACTGCGTCAACAAGATATAGCTCAGCATGATGATGCCGATCGCCCAATATTTGCTCCGCTTCCGCTTGATTTGAAGCAGCTCTACCAGCAGATAGACCGATAGGCTGATCCTTATGCTCGCTCCCGAAATCCATTGAAAGATGGACAGAAAGTCCAGATGCTCGATGAACTGCCCGATCTGCACAAGCCGCCATTGTTCATAGGGCGAGGTCATCTGATGCGACGCCTCAACAGGGCCAAACTCTGTAATTGCGCCAAGAAGAGGCCCCAAAGTTATAATGGTTGAAAAGACGCCATATGCGAGCAGCTGCCACAGCTTGATTTTTTTATTCAAATGATGCTGCAGCAGGATGATAGCCAGCAGTTCTACATACCCGGCGCCCGCATACACAACGCCGTCCATGACTGGCTGTACACCGCTCTCCAATATTGGCTTAAGCAGTGAATAGTCTTTTTGAGGACCGTTGAACGTACTGACGAAGATGCCAAGTATGGCAACGATCGGAAGCAGAATGCCGGAAACAATCGCAATGACCCGAATGCCCCACAGTGTAATCGCGGAACAGAACAGGATGAGAAAGCTCACCATCAGCATCTTGGGGGTGTAGGGCAAATAATTGGTCGTCGTCCATGTAGCCGTATGGATGACCGTCATCCCGCCTATCATATACATTTGAATAATGATAGGAATAACTAGCAGCCAAGCGACAAACGGCGATATGCGGCTGGAGAGCCATGACTTCCAGTGCTGCTGCCCGGAACGCTTCATAATGAAATACAGGAGCGGCATCCATAACAGGAACAGGCCGCCCGATACGAGCGCCGTAATCCATGAATCTCTTCCCGAAGCGTCCAGAATCATCGGATTCACGACGACGTGGCTGGCAAGACCATTGGCCAAAGAAAACATCATAAATACTTGCGAAAAATTGATCTTGTCGACGTTATTCTTCATGTCTCGCTCCCCTCTTCACGCTATCCTGCCGCCCCTGGCATCCCTTATTAATGCCCTCCCCCAATATTTTCTATGCCAAAATCATGCAGCAAGCCGCCCCGATGCCAGGACGGCTTGTCATTCCAATTATGGATCAGGTTCCCGCAAGAAATTCTGTTATGAATCAATATCCGGAGATCCAGATCGATCGTCGGGTTGCAGCCATTACCGATCAGGAATTGGCTGCTTTTCCTTTCTTTTTTCGCAAGACCAGACCGGTAAGCAGCAGCAGCGGAACAAAGAAGCAGAACATAAGATCGAACCAATTGTAATATCGTTTTATAATTTGATTATACACCGCTATATTAGGCGTGCTGACGATGGTCAGAACCAATATAATCATGCCGAGAGGGATCGTTAGCATCTCGCTCTCACGAAGCTTGAACCATTGTGCCAGTCCGCTTGTAAGGGCAAAAAACAACAGCAGTGTTTTGTAAAACACGGTGATAATCCATAAAAATGCCAGAATAGCTTCCAACCGTTCCAGGAAGTTGCCGACTGTTATTTTCTGGGCCAGTATAAACGTCGGATAATATTTGGTTTCCATTAAATTCGGCCCAAGTACGAGCAAGCAAAGCCCGACAATGATAAACAGAAAGAGGCCGCCCGCCGCAAAGCTCTTCATAATAGGCTTGGTCAGCTTCTTATCGGTTGCTACATAAGGAACGAGCGCCAGCAACACAACCATCTCCATGAATGCAACGGTCATAACCGGGATGGCGCCCTTAATAATAGACCATAATCCATCGGCTGCGATCGGCTTGACGTTGTCTATTTCCGCATTGGTTAGAGACAAGATCGCCAATATCAAAAACAATGCCGTAAAAGCTGGAAACAACAATTCCCCCATCCGGGCGAAAGCTTCTATGCCATACCGGTATGCCACAATCACAACCGTCAAAAAAATCAAGATAATCGCGTTCACAGGCGTCTCCGGCATAAGCTGCGTCGTCATGAATTGGCTAAGCTCGCTGACTAGCGTCAAGCTGCACATGAAGAAGTTGAACAGAAAGAACAAGCCGACAACACTGCCAATCCATCCTCCAAACACTCTTCGCGAAGCGGCAATCAGGCTGTCGCCTTGCAGCCTGTTTGCAATCGCAGCGAAGAATCCCGCCAGCACAAGCCCGACCGCATACGCAAGGAGCATCGATATCCACGCATTCTGCTTCGCCGAGGACGCAATAATGGTCGGCAAGATCAAGATAGAATCTCCAGTCAGGCCAAGGATGATTAAGATTTGAAACTGTCTGACGGAAATTTTCGCATTCGTGAACTCCAAGCTATCCCCCCCTTTAAGGTGGTATAAACGATCACACCGCCCAACCGAACATCATTTTGACCAGGACGAACGGATTAGGGAGGCTGACTTCCATAACAAGCGCGCTGTAGAGTGCGACTCCAATGGCCAAAAATATGAAAAATATAGCAAGCTCACGCTTCTGCTCCCTGTGAAGGAGTCGGGGGACTTCCAGCCATACAGCAGCAGCCGCTAGCGCGATTACGCCAATTAATGAACTCATCGGACTCTCCTTCCCTATGCTTACTTGAGTGTCGTATTGCCTGTCGTGCCTGTCTTGCGAATAAACACCTTAATGTCGTACTGAATCTCCGCTTCAGGGAAATACTTCTCGTTCCAGTCATCCCTTACACGCTTCCAGTAAGCGGGATGATCCTTGCCTAATTGGTTGCCGAAACCAAACACATCCGATTTCAAATCCTTTGCCCGCTTGACCGCCGCCATAGCATTGGACTTGATGGATAATGCCGAATCCTCTTCCAGCTTGCTTATCGCAGCCGGGTCTGTCAGGTCGATATGCTTGCAAGGCATATTGACGACCGCAGCCTCCGATCTTAACTCAATCGTAACTACAGGCATGCCGTCCACCAAAGCGGTCTTCATTCTGGTTTCTGAGGACGCGATTTCGATACCTATATAGTGACGTGAGCTGCAGGCGAGCTCGATGGTGGAGCTCCTCAAATTATCCGTAATATCCGTGTAGCCCTTGCTCTCTTTTTCATTCAACCACCCGATTAGACGATCATCCTTGAACACGGCAATGCCTTTATATCGGTATCGTCTTGGGGGAAGGAATGATTTCACATTACGTGGAGAGTCGCCAGCTGTCGGATCACCGAATAGTTGGATTCCTGTCAACGCAAGCTCATAGCCGTCGCCAGACAAGCGGTTAAGCACCTCATCCATCGTAATGGATACCGTAGGCGCCCATAGCTTCTCGGAGTTGCGCAGCGATTGAAGCATGCTGTACGTAGGCAATTTCTCGATAGGGGTATACAGTTTCAGCACATTCTCCGCTCTTGTTCCCCTGGCAACAATCAGATTAAAGTCCATTCGCAGCTCATTATCTCGTAGAATATTGTCAATAAAATCATGTATCCCCTTTTTGGCAAGCGCCTCGCTTACGACGTAAAGCTGCAGATGGCCAAAATACATCTTCCGCGGCGCCTCTGCCGTAATCGCTCTGGCCGCCTCGAATACCGTCTTGCCTCTTACTTGAAATAGCGATCCCGGCGGGCGATCTCCCGTTTTCTTCTGCGCCGATATTTCGCTTGGACTCACGACCTGGAAGGATACGAGGTATTCCCCGTCCTCCCAGTCAATGCCTACCCCAAGCACAATTAATATCTCATTAAGCTCACGCCTGCTCCAACAGCCAGTAAGCATGGCCAGGCAAAGCACGATAATGATTACTCTGGTCCACATGCTTGCTCCTCCTTACCAACGCCTCCGTATCCGCGTGCTGCCAGTCCCTTCTGAAGTTCCGGGACGCTTGAACATTAGCCATCTCGGCAAACGGACAAGCGTATCCTCCAATTCAACTGCCCTAAAAGGCGAGAATGGAGACATAAACGGTTCTCCGAAGGAACGAAGAGCGCACAAGTGAAGCAGCAGCACAAACAATCCCATAATGACGCCGAACAAGCCAAAGCTCGCTGCTACTCCCATAAATGCAAAGCGGAGAATACGCACCGGGATCGACATGCTGTAAGCCGGCAGCGTAAAGGTAGATATCGCTGTTACCGATACGACGATAACCATGGCAGCAGAGACAATGCCCGCCTCCACCGCCGCTTGTCCGATCACGAGCGTCCCGACGACAGAGACCGCCTGGCCGATTGCCCGGGGCATGCGCAGCCCTGCTTCGCGCAGGATCTCGAAGGTGAGCTCCATGACAAGCGCCTCGACAAACGCCGGGAACGGAACGCCTTCGCGCTGAGCAGCAAGGCTGAATAGCAAGGAGGCCGGAAGCATCTCCCGATGAAAGGTCGTAATCGCAATGTATAGCGACGGCAGAAGCAAGGAGATGAATACACTTATAAATCTCAATATGCGCAGCAGACTCGCATAGACTGACCGCTGATAATAATCCTCCGTCGATTGGAAAAACGAAACAAGCTGCGTCGGGACGAGCAGCACATTCGGAGTACCGTCGACCACAATCGCCACTTTGCCCTCCAGCAGCTGGGAAGCCACATTATCAGGAAGCTCGGAGTTGAAGACTGTCGGGAACAACGAATATTTCCCATCCTCAATGAGCTCCTCAAGATACCCGCTGTCCAGCACGCTATCGATATCTATTGCCCGCAGCCGCTTTCGCGCCTCTTCAATGACCGATGGCTTGGCGATGCCGTTCATATATATTAACGTCACATCTGTCTTGGTCATACGTCCGATGGCTATCGTCTCCAGCCAAAGCCGAGGATCTTTTATTTTGCGCCGGATTAAGGAGGTATTGACTCGAAGCGTTTCTGTAAAACTCTCACGCGGGCCTCTGACGGAGGTCTGATTCGTCGATTCGGTAACGTCGCGGCCCTTCCAATGACGAATATCCGCCCGATAGGCATAGGCTGCCCCGTCTATTAGAATAATGGCTTCTCCCGAGAGCAGATTGCGGTACAGGTCGGCCAATTGGCTGACCGTACGTATAGAACCCATGCCGAACAACAGCTCCTCGGCAATGCTTGCCAAATCTGTCTCATGAGCTTCCTTTCTTCGGCGGGCTTCTTCCTCATATCCAGCATCCTGAACGGAACGGGACAGCAAATTGGAAATAAAGCTATTAATAACAGCGGAGTCTGACAGACCGTCTATATAGACGACCGCAGCCGCAATCGCATCCGACTTCTCTTGCCGAAGGTCCCGAATCACGACATCATCACTGTCGCCCAGGTCCTGCATGATCCTGTTCATGTTGGCTAAGACCTTCGGATCGATCGGCACCGACTCGAATTCTTCCCAAAACAGGTCTCCTTGCTGATGGGTCCTATTACGGGCCGCTTTCTTCTGCTGCATAGGCTACGCTACCTTCTCCTGTAGATCATCTCCTCCCATTATGACCATCAGCATATGGAGATAAACGCAAAAAAGCCTTGGCGCAAACTATGCGCCAAGGAGCCATTCCCTGCTATCTCTCCGCTTGATGATACTCGCGGTATTCGGACGGCGTCATGCCGGCAAACTTCTGAAATACTTTCGTGAAATATCTGCGTTCCGAATAGCCCGACACCGAACCGATTTCCGTTACGGTTTTGTCCGTGGTCAGCAGCAGCGACTGGGCCATCTCCATGCGCAGCCGGGTGACATGCTCCACGAACGTCTCGCCAAAGTGCGACTTGAACAACAGGCTGAAATAACTGACGCTTATGCCCAGATAATTGGCAAGCTCCTCAACCCCCAGATCGCCCGATAACCGCCTATGGATATAATCCTTTGCAGACAACATTAGCATCTCGCCTGTTTTTTTGCTATAGGCCTTATCCATGGCGTCATCCACCAGTTCGATGATCATCTCCATCACATTCTTTACGCTAATGCTATGCTGCAGCTTTCTCCATATCTTCTCTTCCTCCTGTGGCGCGATCATATTCATCTCTCTCAATTCGCGGAGCAGATGAAGCAGCAAGTAGTGGAGAACCTTCTCCGCGCAGTACCTTTCTTGTTCCTGCTTCTTGATGACACAATGCTTCAAATCGATCAACGCTTGGCTCATTGCACTCTGATCCAGCTTTCTCATACGTGAGACGATAACATCCACCGCGCGCCATAATGACGGGTCTTCACGCAGCTCGTTATCAGCAGCTTTGCCCCTGGCACCGGATAGCTTCCAGTTGCCAGCCGACTGCAGAAGCATACGCTGCAGCTTCTTGTACGCAGACTCCATTTCGGTAATCCTGACTCCTTCAGGATAAGCGACGAAGCTAATAGGCAGCTTCATGCGTTCCTTCATGCCTTCCCGCAAGTGCTGCAACCGCTCGCTCGCATGGTCTGCGCGGGTTCGCCAATTCACGCTTCTTGCTCGCTGTTCGACGATGCACCATTCCCCTTCACGCAGCTGCATGACCGCAAAAGAGCTTCCGTCAGCCGCAACCAGATGCTGCAGCGTCTCTGTAATCTCGGCATTTTGGCTTCTTCTCTCTTGATCCGACCATTGCAAGGAAAGCTGGGCATATTGATCGATATCGGCAAGATAGAGCGAGTACCAGAGACGATCAAGCGCCACTCCATGCTCCGGCAGCCAGATACAGTCACTGTCTGTATGGAAGCCCAGCAGCGCATGGTAGAGCTGCTTCTCATAGGCCATGCTTGCCATGCGCCCCCACCGCTCTACCTCTTGCATGCGATCCAGCTTTCGGGTGCGAATTTGCCCGCACACTTGACGCACGGATTGTTCCAGCTGCTCATAATCGATCGGTTTTAGAATGTAGTCGCGAACCCCTCTTTGCAGCGCTTCCCTTGCATATTCGAATTCCTGATAGCCCGTCAACATGAGAAAGTCGCATTCCGCATCATCCTTGCGCGCTTCCGTCAAGAACGCCATGCCGTCCATGACCGGCATCCGGATATCGCATAGCACCAGATCCGGCTTCAGCTCCCGGAAGTGCTCCAGCGCCTCCTTGCCATTGCGCGCAAGCGCTGCGACCTCAACTCCCATGTCCTCCCATGGCAGAACAGCCTTCAGGTTATGCAAGATCGGCAATTCATCATCAACCAGCATGGCCTTTAATTTCATGGATATCACCCGGTCCCATCTTTGGTAGGATGCACTGCACCTTCGTCCCGAACCCCGGCATTGAGCATATGAGAAGTCCGTAGGTCGGGCCGTACTGAATGCGAATCCGATCCGCGACACTGCGAATGCCCAGTCCCCTGCGCTCCGGGTTATGCTCTATACCGCCTTGGATTGGAATGACGTTGTATTCATCCGACGCCATATATTGAAATCGGGCCAGCATATCGCCGTCTATCCCGATGCCGTTATCCTCCACCGTTATCCGTACTCGATCGTCGTCGGAGCTAGCGCGAATCATAATGCTTCCCCTCCGTTCCAATCCGTCGAATCCATGCTGGATGCAGTTCTCGACGAGCGGCTGAAGCGTCAGCTTCTGCAGCGTACAAGCCAGCAAGCTCTCGGGTATGTCAATCGAATAATCAAAGCTGTCGGCAAAGCGGAACTTCTGAATTTCCAAATAACTGATCAAATGCTCGACTTCCTGGCGCAGCGTAATCTCTTCCTGCCCCTTGAAGCTGATCCGCAATATGCTCGCCAGTCTTAGCACCATTTGGCTTACTTTCTTGCCTTCATTCTGAACCGCAAGCACATTGATGGATTCAAGCGTATTAAAGATGAAGTGCGGCTTGATCTGTGTCTGCAAGACACGCATCTCCGCACGATTCTTCTGCTCTTGCTCCTGTCTGATTCTCTCCAGCAAATGCTGGATGCGCGCAATCAAGCTATTCAATCCGCTAGCAAGCAGCCCCAGCTCATCTCTTCCCTGTACCGCCATCCGTATGCCAAGCTCCCCCTCTTCCACTCTCCGCATGAATCGTACGACCCGAATGATCGTCTTCGCAATCCGATTGACCGAGAATAACAGAAAGAACATGGCGAGCAGCACGGTAATAGTGAGCAAGGCCGCTACCCATCTGGCATAGCGGTCGATTTGACTCGATAACGAGCTCCAGGAGGCGACGGACACCAGATGCCAGTTCTCCTTGTGCAGGCTGACGCTGGACACGACGCTATCCTCGGATTGAAACGACTGCCTTGCGCTAAGGAATGACGGATTAACCTGGAACCCATTGTCGGTGTAGTCCGCAATCGCCCCTCCATTCATTTCCTGAGAGCTGTCATACAAAATTTTGCCGTCCTTGTTCACTATGAAAAATCGGGTGCTGTACCGTTCCTGATTGAAGCGAAAATACCGGAATACCGCATCAAGGGCAGAGTTTTTGGTCTGAACAAGTAGAATCCCCTTGTCCTCCAGCGTCTCCAGATCCTTGACCACGCGTATTTGGGTAAAGATGGGGTCTGAGCTCGTCAGCTCCGGATACTCATACGGCCCCACCCATAATGGCTGTCCGTCACGGCGGCGCACTTCCGCATAGATCGGATGCTCCTTGAGCTTGGAGAATGGCAATGCTTCGAAGTAGTCCTTGGAATAAATCGGAATTACACGGTTGTCCTCCAGCGGATACATGAGCGCGAAGCTAACGGACGGATGGTTAATAAGCAGACTGCGGAAGTTTTGCTGAATCTCATTCAGCTCCAGCATATGAATCTGGGATAAATGCTCCATGTCGTACCCCTTCTGATTCAGCATCTCTTGCAGCGCTATGCTCGCAATCGTACTATCTGTCACTTTGTTCATTTCGCTGAATACGAACTCGACGTTCTGCCTGAGCGCCCGCAGCGTCAGCTCCGCCTGCTGTGCGTAATTTTTCTCCACCGCCTGCGATATAAAGTAATATGCCGCTATGCCAAGCAGAAATAACGGCAGGATAATCAAAGCAAGAAACGCGGCGAACAGCTTGAAGCGAAGCGACATCTCTCTCTCTCCTCCCGCCCTGGCCCCTAGCCCTTCACGCTTCCGGCTGTGATGCCTTCAATAATCTTGTCTTGCAGGAATGCATACAGAATAAGGACAGGCAATACGCTGAACACGATGCCCGCGCATATATAGGCATAATTCGTCTGATACGCGTCCCGGAAGCCAACCATGCCCGTAGGCAATGTACGAAGCGCGTCCTTGCTGATAAAAAAGTTGGACAATAGGTATTCGTTCCATACGCCGAGAAAATTCACAATAAATACGGTAACGAGCGCCGGAATCGTGACGGGCATAATGATTCGGAAAAATAAACCGATCGACCCGAGCCCATCCATAATGGCCGCTTCCTCCAGCTCGCCCGGTATCGCTTTCATGAATGCGGCGATCAGCAGTACGCTGATTGGAAGCGCTCCTGCTGTGTAGGGCAAGAACAACGACCAGTGCGTATTAAGCAGCCCCAGATCGGATACCAGAATATATTGCGCAATAAACAATACATTGCTCGGTATAAGCATGCCAATCAATACAGCCTGATAGATCAGTTTACTCGTACGAACCAGCTTCATGCGGGTCAGGGCAAACGCCGTCGCAGCCGATAGGATGACGCCCGCTGCGCCCGAAGTCAGCGACAGATACGCGCTATTGAAGAAGTACGTGCTGATTTTTGCCGATACCCATGCATCTATATAGTTTTGGAATACCAGTTCTGTCGGGAAGCCGAATGGATTCTCCGCAATATCGATGTTGTTGTCCTTAAGGGAAGAGAAGACCACAAAGACAAATGGGACCAGCACAGCCGCAACATAGATCATGAGGATGATATGCGGCAGCGTTCTTCTTGCCTTAGCGAGCAGCATCAGTAAGTCACCTCTTCCTTCGTGCGGCCAAAGGTCAGTTGATACAGGGCGGTTAATATAAGCGCGATCACAAAAATCAGCAGCGCAAGAGAGGTGCCGTAGCCGTATTCGCCATAGCGAATTGCTCGGTTGACCATGTAAGAAGCCATAACCTCGGTCGAGCTTACAGGTCCTCCTTTTGTCATGACAAGCACAATATCTACTACTCTCATCGCCCCTGCGATTGACAGCATGACAATAACGGAAATAATGGGCTTGATGAGCGGAACGGTGATGCGAATCGCCCTCTGGAAACCTCCGGCTCCATCGATCTCTGCCGCCTCATTCAATTCTCGGGGAATAGCCAATATGGCGGCTAATACCAACACGATATAGAAGCCCATCCACTGCCAGGCATTCGTAATGAGAATGGCCCATAGTGCGAATCGCATATCCGCCAGCCAATAGATCGTATCGATGCCGAACAAGCCTAGAAACTTGTTCACAATGCCGGCCTCCGGGTTATAAATGAATTGCCATAGAATGCCGATGACAGCTGTCGATAGAATCGCAGGCACAAACACCGTTGTTTTGTAAAACCCTTGCAGCCGTTTCACGCTTCCGATCAGAATGGCGAAGAAAATAATGATGGGAACCTGTACGAATACGGAGAAAAAGATGAAATACATATTGTTGACGATTGAATTTTGGAAATAAGGATCTTGCAGAGCTGTAGTGAAATTATGAAATCCGATATACTTCGGCGCGTTCAGGCCATCCCAATCCGTAAACGCGTAATAAGCTGATGAAAGCATAGGATAAATCGTGAAGAGGAAGTACATGCCGATCGTCGGAATGACGAATAAGGCATAGATATACGGATTTTTCAAGGCGCTTCTCATCTTCGATCCTCTCTCCTTCCTACAAGGTATAGCCGTTTGTACCGGTTGCAAGAGGAATTCCACAATGCGCAGGAAGAAGACGCAGCCCACAGGGAGCGGGCTGCGCCTTCTTTCGGTTCATGTGCGCCCTTACTTGCCGGCCTCCGCGTCAAGTATTTTCTGAATAGCATCACCCGCCTGCTGGGCCGTTGCTTGGCCTGCAATAATAGCCTGGAGCTGAGTCTCTGTCTCGGTATACACCTTCGACGGGATACTAATCTCAAAGTGGGAGAAGGCGCCGCCAGAGGCTGCTGCTACGTCCAGCACCTGCTTCACGACCGGATCTTCTACCGTGCTCATCACTTCGGATGAAAGCTTCATTGCCGGCAACACGCCGTCTTCCAGCAATCCCCGAAGCTGCATGTCGTCATTGTACAGGTTTTTGATAAACGCCTTGACCGCCTTCAGCTCATTGTCATCCAGAGTTGCTGAGAAGCCGTAGCCATTGCCGTAATTCCCGTTCACATACGTCTGATCGCCTTTGCCTCCAGGAACAGCCGGGAATGGAACATAGCCCACGTCATCCGGCGTAATATTCTTGGTCAGCTCTTCATTCCTGAATGCGGACGAGCGCCAGCTGCCATCGAACAGCATGCCTGCTTTGCTGTTGAGGAATTCGTTCAGCATCTGGTCATAGCTGAGGCCCAGCTCGCCTTTCGTGAAGTACCCCGCTTTAACCCATTCATCATATTTCGAGTAAGCGGCTACAATCTCTGGCGAGTTGAACTTTAGGGAGCCGTCTGAAATGCGCTCCACAAGATCATGGCCCGCATAACGGCCAATCAACGTATTCACAAGCATGTTAGGTACCCATGCCGCCTGCGAGCCCATCGCAAACGGGGTAACGCCCGCTTCCTTCAGCTTGGCTGCTGCTGCCTCCAGCTCCTCTAGCGTCGTTGGTGCCGCAATGCCATGCTCTGCGAACAGCTTCTTATTATAGAAAATACCTTCGTTATTGCCGCCGATTGGGAGGCCGTATATTTTGTCCCCCACCATAAATTGGCCAAGGTTCAGAAACTTGTCTTTGATGCCCAGCTCATCGAGAATCGGCGTCAGCTCCAGCAGGCGTCCAGCCATTGCGTACTTCTGAGCGTCTCCCATGCCGCCGAACAAGTCGAATATAACGGGCGGATTGCCTGCCGCCATTTCTGCCGGCAGCTTAGTGTAGCGGTTAACCTGGTCTTCGACAGCATCCAGCTCGAATTTCAGACCGGGAATTTCTTCCTCGGTTTTCTTGACGACATCGTCAAGCAACGCCTTGCGGAATTTCTGTGCGTCGCCGATCTGGATGTGACGGAGCGATACGGTGAAGGGCTCCACCTTATCCGGTCCGGGTGATTCTTTGTTGCCGTTATTGGTGCTTTCCCCGTTGCTTGGCTTCGGATCGTTCTTGCTTCCATTACCAGAGCAACCGGCGAGTACAAGCGTGAAGCCAAGCGCGAGAACCAGCAGTAACTTAAGTCCCTTCATCATCTTCTTGACCCTCCCATAACTACTTTTGATGATGTTGCCTCTTCATTATAGAAGCGCTTACTTAGGTCGAATAGGTGGATATTTCCACAATTAGGGACAAAAACATCCACTTTAGGATGGCTTACAGGCCATCGAGACTTTGCGTTCAACTTATGAATACGGGGCGTTTTGCTGCCCTTAGATGGATGCCGTTAACAGGATGAAATAAAAAAATCCTTCTACAATGTAGAAGGATTAAGGAAACTTATGGAACAAGGAAAGCTTATGCCGTTATAGAATCAGCTTGGCGAATACGCCCGCCAACACAAGATAAAGCGTGATGCCCGCAATCAAATATGAAGCCGTCTTCTCCTTGCTGACTCCGCTCGCTACGAGCCCTCCTTGCAGGGAAAGCGCCAGAGTGGATAACAGCGTAATCGCCAGCGCCATCATCGACAGCGTGAAGTGGAATGACAATATGCCGGACAGCAGAAAGCCCGCTCCTGTTATGTACTGAATGCCGCCAATTCGAATCGCAAAGAGCTTCCATGCCGGCTGTGCTCCGCTTCTCCACCATCCTGCCAGCCATAATGCCGCGAGCAGCGCAACGAGCGACAGCAAGCCCAGCAGGAACATGCGGCTGAATATCGCAAATGAAAGCGAATTAGGCGCAAACAATCCGCCAAAAGGTATTGCGCTGTAGAGCAGCCCGGTAATTTTGTTCCCCAGTATTAACACCCAAATCAAATAACCTACGAATGATACCGCCAGTCCCAATGCACCGTAAATCCATTCCTTCGCTGTCAGCTGCAAGCTCTCCAGCGGGTTCTTGAGCAGGGTTAACAGCTTGTTCCGTTCCACTTGCTTGAGAGAGTCTGTTACTTCGGTAAAAGCATGATTGCTTTTCGGATCCATGCCCATCCTCCTAATCGTCATTTGGCACTATTGTACCGTATGACTCTCCCATCCGTATATTAAAAATTGAAATTTTTACAGAAATTCCGACAATATTCCTTAAAAGCAGGCTGAATCAGCCTATATTCGTCCGTCCGGAGGCATTATTCCGGCCAGCCTTCTTTTATATACAACAGCTCCAGCGCCGCTTCCGTCACGGCTTCCGGCCTATAAATTTGAATGGAGTGCCAGCTATCCTCGACAATCGTATGCTTCACCCTGTTCGACAAGAACAAGAGCGGCTGCTGATCCTGCTTCCATTCCTCGCTTTGCTTGCCGGCAGTCAATACCAGGACAGGCATACCGGAATAAACCGGCGGCGCCTCCTTCAATTGCATGGCGCTTTGCTCCATATGAAGGAACTCCTCGTAAGCCGCTTGATACGCGTGGCTCCTGTAGCCCACCGATACAGCCGCAGCTTGCAGATGAGCCGGAAGCCCGTTATGGCCAATATGCTTCCTCAGCAGGCGCGGGATACCGAGTGGAGACAGGCGGTATCCCCACTTGTACAGGCGTTCGTTGGCATGCCTCACTTTGGTCCTGGACTCGCTTCGCTGGGAAGAAAGAAAGCGGCACTCATGCGCGGCATCGACAAGCACAATGCCCAGCACATCATCCGGATACCGGGACGCGAATAATCTTACGATCATGCCCCCGAACGAATGGCCGACGAGCAAGTAAGGCGGCTTCAACTCAAGAGCCTCCAGCAGGCGCTTCAAGTCATCGACATAAGCCTGGCATGTCGGCTCGCCCATTGGCTGCGGGCTCCAGCCGAAGCCTGCCCGATCGTAGGATAAAACAGTGGCATGCTGGGACAGCTCTTGCTGGACCAGTGACCAGCCGATGGAACAGCCGCCCATGCCAGCCTCCAGAATAACGGTAGGTCCCCCTTCTCCTGTCACACGGGTATGCAGCTTCCGCTTGCCAATGTCGACCAGCCTGCCTGCCGGCTTGCAGGTGCGCTGTGTGTACCGTGACGCGGCCGCTTGGAACAGCGTAAGCGGGAACAGAATCGTGGCTAGAACAGCGCGTATCCATCTATTTTTGCGAGCAATTTGCGTCATCCTATATCAACTCTCCTATCCGGTAGAATGATCGTATGATCCTCTTCATCGTAGGGGAAAAGCGATTTTCAAAAAAGTGTTAGTTTGATTCGCAAAGTTTCATATTTTCCAAAGGATGTTGCCGGGAAAGAAAAAAAGGAATACTGGCCCTCTGCAGGGCTGTATTCCTTCCTACGTATCCGATTCACTTTGGCTTATACCCCGCCTCTCCTCCCCATTCTCGAGCTGATCTGATAGACGACCCACACCGCTCCCGTCACCAGCATCATGTCGAAAATTGCATTGAACAGGAACAGATGCTTGCCCATATCGGCTTGTCCGTCTCCGACAATTGGAATCAGGAAGCTGAATACTCCCGTCAAGCCAAGCAGAATCAACAGTTCGACTCCGGCACGGCGCTTCCGGTCCGCGCTTCTTAGCCATTCCCATGCGGCTGCCGCGAAGTAGACCAGAAATACCGCAGCGATAAACCATAGCTGATTCGGCAGCACACTTTTTTTGAATTCGCTCCAGCCGCTATATTGGAACGACAGCGCACCGGGAGGCTTGCCCTCGCTCTTCTCGTAATTGCCCAAATAATACGGGCGGATCATCATGCCGTTCTCCGCAGCGTACTCCATATTGCCGATGAGCCTGCCTGGATGCTTAAGATAGAACCATAATACATCCGCATGCGAGATGCGTTCGTAGAAGTCAGCATTCAGAGACGGATCGTTCTGCTTGATAGCCGTATCCGCTTGAAAATAGTTCGTGCCCGCCAGCACGGACAAATGAGCCGGGAGGCCAAGTTCCTTCAAATCTCCCTCTACGTCGGGGGTATCCTTCAGCACGCCAAAAAATACCGTTTGATACATATTGATATTTTTGAAGTCCTTGGGAGCCGCGATATACATGGCTGCCGATACGATTAGAGTAAGCGCCGACAGGGACAAGCCAAGCTTGCGCCATGCCTTCTCTCTCTTGAGCGTAGCATAGCGCAGGCCAAGCAGCGCAAAGCCGACGCCGACCGGCGCGTTCTGCGTCTTCGAGCACACTAGCAGCAACGCCGATACAAAAAACAGAACCAGCACAGCTCGCGAAGGCTCCGATTGCCGCGTCAGCATCAGTCCGAATGCCAGCGTCAGCAGCAGAAATACTAGCGATGTCGGCTCCCCGTACAAGGAATTGAAGTAAGCCAGATAAGCGATATCAAAAAAGACAAACAGGATGAGCGCTGCCAGCGCAATTCCCGTTACGATAGACCTGGTTTTGTTAAATTTGATCAGCAAATAACTTGCCGTAATAAGCAAACCTGCGTACATAGCGCCAAGCACCCGGATATCAAAGGCTTCGCCGTTGAAGAGCTTGGCGATGCCTCTGGCCAAGGCTACCAAGATCAACTGCGACGTGAGGTAGAAGCCGCGGAAAAATTCATCATATGCGAAATTCGCATGAGCAAAGCGGAAAAACCGGTCCTCATACGTTTCATTAGCATCATAATAGTTTAATCCGATAGATCCCATAATGCGGAGAAAATCACCGTTATCCGCGACACCAACGAACGTCCTTGCGAATAAAAGCACGATAACTGCAACGATAGCGGCGAGCAGAAAAACCCGCTCAATGCTTAGCCATTTTTTAATCATAATCACCAATCCTATTACCATAGTTTTTTGCCCAAGCTCCCGGCCGGGGATAGATTCATAGCAGCACTTCCTAATGGATGTAGAACAAATTGCCAAATATAACTTATATATGGTAGCATGTTATTCGAATGATTTCTAGCTTCGCAAGTTTAGGAGGAGTTATAAGAATGAATCCTTATGTAGGCATCGAGATTGACGGGGACCATATGGTCCTGCTCGCAGACACGCCAGAAGGCTTGCTGAAACATTCGGTCCCAACAGGCAAGGAGTGCGAGCTGGCACACTTGCAACGAGAGGTTGAGCTGTTCGTCCAACGCTTGCCTTATTCGCCGAAGGGAATCGGTATGGGGATGCCAGGGCTTGTCGTCGGACATGACAGGGTAGAACTGAGCCATGTCGTTCCTGCCCTGAATGGGGTCACAGCCGGTCAATTCGCTACCGCAGCGAACCTGCCAGTCGCCTTCATCAACGATGTGAAAGCGGCTACTTTGGCAGAAGCAGCACACCACACGGACCGCGATACCGTCGCCGTCGTCATGATTGACACTTTTATTGCATCCGGGGTCGTTGTGAAAGGAAATCTATTGCTAGGCGCAAAAGGCTGGAGCGGCGAATTCGGCTATATGGTCATGTCAGTGGACGGAGAGCCGAAACCATTAGATCTGCTCGCAAGCGGTTACGCGATCACGAATCAAGCTGGCGTGGACAGCGCAACAATCCGTCAGCTGCTGGAACAGAATGATGCGGCTGCCTTGGACACGGTGCACAAAGCCGGAACTTATCTGGGCTATTCTCTGGCGAACCTGATTCATCTGTACAATCCGGATGTGCTGGTCATCGGCGGCAGCACGCCGACGTACAAAGGATATATGGATGCGGCCATGTCCGCACTGGAAGCCCAGGCGCTTCCCGAACTGCGGAAGTGCTGCTCCATTGAGGCGCCAAGGGTACAGAGCCATTCTATGGCTTACGGCGCAAGGGAGTGGATACAGAAGCTCGCATCTGCTACATAAGAACTTATACCTTATCCTTACAACCACAACAAAAAGCCCGGCGTACGCCGGGCTTTTCTAATTCTATGCATCCCTGATCCCTTAGGACTTCTGTCCCTCGATCTCCGCTTTCAGCGCCGCAAGCTCGTCGTCGATTTCGGTATGCTTCGCATCCTTCTCGAGCTGATCGAACTTATCGTCGAGCGACTTGCCTTCGTTGGCAAGCTCGTATGCGGCGTCTGCCTGATCATGCATTTGCTTGATTCTCTCTTCCATGCGAGTGAATGTCGCACCCAGATTGTCCACACCGACGCCGCTCATCGTCTTATTGATGCGCTCTTGCGCTTTGGCCGCTTCGGCCTGGGCGATCAGCGAGCTGCGCTGCGTCTTCATCTCTTGAACCTTGGTCTTCATTTCCTTCAGCTGTGCACGCAGCTTATCCGCCGTCGCTTTCGCACGGTCATAGTTCACTTGAAGCGTGTCGCGCTTTTCCGAATGGCGCTTCTTGTCTGCCAGCGCATCGCGCGCTAGTGTCTCATTGCCGCTTGCCAGCGCTTGACGGGCCTGCTGGTCGCGCTTGCCGACGATCTCAGTCGCTTCCTGAAGCTCGCGCTCGAACCGCTTCTCCACCGCAATCTGCGAAGTAACGGCAGCCGTTACCTTCTCAATGTCTTCGTCCAGCTCACGCAGCACTTGGTCGATCATTTTCACCGGATCTTCCATTTTATCGATCGCCGCATTGACATTTGCCTTGCCTACTCTGAATAACCGCTGAAAAATACTCATATCCATTGCCTCCCCATTCCATCCATTAGTATACATTGTTATACGCTTCTGCCAGCCGTTTGGTTTCATTCGGCTCTACATTCCCTGTATTACCGAAGGGCAACTTCCTTCTTCTTCTGTTCGGCCAAATACGCTTTTAAGATGTTGATCTCTCTTCCGAGCGTTCCTCTAATTTCCTTCTCCGCTTCTTTGATGATCGCGTCTGCATTCCGCTCGCGCTCAATCCCCAGATTGATCACTTTGGACCATATCGCCTTGGCCGGTACATCGATCGGTGTCGGTACCGTCTCCTCCATTTGCTTGGCCAGCGTTTCATTCAAAGCGTACAGATTTTGTCCGCCAAAAAATTCACTCTTGCTCATCAGGCGCTCTGCTTGTCCTCTTGCCGGGTAATACGACGGCACGCTGTTGCTCTTAATCGCCTTCATGCTCCATTCCGTCACGCAATATTCAATAAAGGTATATGCCCATTGCTTATTGGCAGCTGACGACGGCAGCATGAAGCTTGAACTGTTGACCCAGCCGTATAGATTGAACGGCAGGCGCGTCTGCCTCCATAATCCGGCTGTCTCCGGCGCCCATAGCTCAATCTGATTGGCTGCCCATGTTCCCATATACAGCATAGCGGACTTGCCATTCTTAACCGCTTGCGAGCCAAACTGTGTCCATATGTCCGTTGATGATAAGAGGCCTTCATTATAAACGGTCTTCGCCAGTTCGATCGCCTTCCGGGTCGCGTCCGTATTTCGCCCGAATTCCATATTGTCCACGAACATCGGCTGCGAGCTGTCGTATATCTGTATGATATCCATCGGCCAAGCCGTAATATAGCTGTTGCTTTCTTTCAGCGCGCGCGCGATACTGAGCCAATTCTCCGGATTCTCCATATACAAGCCAAGCTCGTCTGGCTCTGACGGAAAGCCGTGCGCCTCCAGAATGTCTGCGCGATAATACGTCACCATCGGCGAGCTGCCCGATGGAAGCCCGATCAAAGAGCTGCGGTCGAACGACAGATTGCTATTCCATAGACTTTCGCTGAAGTCGTCTTCATACTGGCCAGCGCCATAATCCAGCAGATTCTCAAGACCCGTAATCGCGCTGAACTGTCCAAAGTGCTCGCTGTCGGCTATCATGACATCCGGCGTCTTCCCGTCTGCCATCGCCTGCTGGTAAGCGTTAACATAGGTGTCATTCGAAAAGATCTTCACATGCACCTTCACGTTAGGATGTTTGATCTGGAACGCTTCAACTATAGGCTCCCATCCACCATAATAGGACCAGAACTCAAGCTCTACCGGGTCCTTGGACATATGGATAGGCGTCGCTCTCAGGCGGTCCACAGCATCCTCCGGAGCTACTACAGCCTGATCACAAGCCGTCAGCGCAATTAGAATCGCAAAAACGATCAATATATTTCTCATCCTTCCGCCCCTCGTCTCTGAAAAGGTAAGCTGCGCATTTCGTTCCGGATGTAACGCTCGAATTGCTCGCTGCGAAGCGGCTTGCTGAAATAATAACCTTGCAATTCATCACAATGCAGCCCTGCAAAGAAGGTTCTTTCCTCCTCTGTCTCTATGCCCTCTGCCACAACTCTCAGCCCCATGCTGTGTGCCAGCTCGATCACCGCCCGTACGACGGCTGACTTGCGCGCGTCGTGCTCGGCATCCTTAATGAACGTGCGATCCAGCTTTACGATTGAGACCGGCAGACGCTGCAGCTGGCTTAACGACGAATATCCTGTGCCGAAATCGTCAATCGATATTTGAATGCCAAGCCCCCGAAGCTCAGACAGCATGTCAATGACACTATCCATCTGACGAATAAAGACGCTCTCCGTAATCTCGATGACGACCATATGAGGATCGATTCGCGTCTCTCTTAATATATCGACAATGCCTTCAACCAGATTACGCTGGTCAAAATGCTTGGCCGACAAATTTATTGAGACCGGCAACAACGGGAATCCTCGCTCCTGCCATTTTTTCGCTTGTCGGCATGCCTCCCTGAACACCCACATGTCGATATCCAGAATCATGCCCGAGGCTTCTGCCAGCGGAATAAACCTGGCGGGAGGAATAAGTCCGATCTCATGATGCTCCCAGCGCACTAGCGCCTCGAACCCAATCGTTGCCCCCGTATTCGGGCATACCTTCGGCTGATACACCAGGAAAAACTGCTTGTTCTCCAGCGCCCGCCGTATCCCATTCTCCAGATGCATCTTATCGTTCATGGATTGCTCCATTTCATGATCGAAGAAATGGTAGCTGCTTCTTCCCTGCTCCTTGGCCTTGTACATCGCCATATCCGCTTTCTTCACGATATCATCGATTGTAGAGCCATTCTCCGGATACAGGCTGATGCCAACGCTTGTCGTCGTATAGATAACCGATTCATTCAACTCGAATGGCATATTAAAGCAAGAGCATATCCGCTCCGCAAGCTCGACAGGGGACGAAGGGTCAACGTAATGGAGCACGAATACGAATTCGTCTCCGCCCAGCCTGAACACATGGCAATTATCCTCTGCAATATCGGTAAAACGGCTTGCTACCGCTTGCAAGAGAACATCGCCTGTCGCATGTCCCAGCGAGTCGTTAATCTGCTTGAACCGGTTCAAGTCTACAAACATGACGGCGAACTTCTGGCCGCTCTGACTGGAATCGGCCAGCATGGCCTCCAGCGTCTGCTGGAAGTGATGGCGATTCGGCAGTCCGGTCAAATTATCAAAGTAAGCCATGAGGTGAAGCTGCTCTTCCGAATTGCGCAGCTGTTGATTCATCCGCTCGGCATCCTGAAGCATCAACGATAAATTCGTGGACATATCCTTGAAGTTGTGAACAAGCGAGTCGATTTCCAGTATTCCGCTATTGGGCCACTCCAGCGGCACGCCTGTCTTCAGCTTGATCGGCAGATTCGTCGTGGAGCCGGCAAGCTGACGCAGACCGCGGCTTAGCCAACGATTGATGCCATAGGCCAATATCCCTGCCACAAGCACGCTGCCAAGGGTGTATAACAAATGATAGATATATTCAAGGAAGATCTGCTCCTTGAACGTCTCTACCGGCACACTTACCGCAATGGTGACTGGCACATTGTCCAGCTGGAGCCGATAGACATAATTAGCATCCCGCCATTGCTCGGTAGGCATAAGCATAATGTTCTGCTGCTGCGGCATCTCGATGCCGAAGTTGTCCGCGATTGGCTGTACGGTAGCCACCTTCTGATGGTCATCTTCCTTCTTCAGCGATGTGGTTGCCAGCAAGTTGTCGTGCTCGCCCTTCATCGAAATATCGAACAGCTTCTGGGAGGTATGCCGATTAATGATTTCGTTCAAATAGCCAATCTGTATCACATTATGGAGTCGGACACCCAATATATCGTCATCGTTCCACTGCGAGAGCTCATCGGATATGCTGGAAGCGGTATTGCTGACGGTCTGGAGTGTCGTGTTCGTAGAAGAATGATAGGAGTTCCAGCCGCTGATGATCATAATGACCAGAAACGGCAAGGCAACAATCGTAATCGACAAGTGAAATAACGCCCGGCTGAACGGGATCGGCTTATGCTTGTCCACATCGAGATTAAGCCATCTTCGAAGCGGCAGATAATCGACCAATATTTCCGATATGAGCGCATTGAACATGCCGTTGGCTGCTGTAACAGCCAGCAGAAGGATAAATTCAGTCGTGGAGAAAGGACCGGACAAATAACAGCCCAGCAGTGTAAGTGGCGTGCCCAGTATGATCCAGAAGGCTATCCCGGGCACAAGGACGGGAACCTGCTTCCTGCGCTGCCAGATCCCAATCCAGCAGGCTTCCACCAGGAAGATGACCATATAGAGAGGCGCATTGAAAAGAAGTACAGCAGAGCTGTAAGTGACGACCCCGGCGGCTAGGCCGATGCGAAGGCCGAAGAGACGAATAAGCAGGAGAAGCATAATATTCGTAAAAGCAAATGTGATTCCGTAAATCAATTGAAGCTGCTCCGAGGCGCTGATCAATGCCACTATGATAATGCATGCAATAAACAGCGTGCTGCGTCTGGTACGGGAGCTGTCTATACGTCTCAACATATGAACACGGCCCTTTCGAAACGAATCCTACACTAGCATATTTGCACCAGAGACTTCTCTCCTAAATCATACCATAAGTCGCTAGACTAGACACGGGTTATGTTCATCATGGGCAGGGAGATTATTCTATTATTTCTTGTTCAGGGATTCCTTTTCAAAGGATAGATTGCCAGCTTGCCCGACTGTTACTGTCCGCGGACATACAAACAGTTCCAGACCGATTGCAGTCTGAAACTGTTCTTTGATGCCAGTTGCTGTGTGGCACTACTATTTTATCTTATAGGGCAGTTCAAGCAGTTAACGTTGCTCTACACCGCTATCTTCATGTTTCTGCCCAATTGGTGCAATTAGTGGTGTGTGGCACAACTATTTCACCTATTGGGACAGGCCCCATATCGCTTAGCCGTTTGCAACAGCTACCCAATGTCCCTTTGTTACTTCTACAAATTCAGAGCGCTCCAGTCCGTAAGGATCGGCTTTGGATGCTTCGGCATTCAGGATCAGCGTCTTCTGCGACTCCACTTTCGGGTCCGGTACGGGTATGGCGGACAGCAGCGACTTGGTATAGTCGTGAAGCGGATTGGCATACAGCTCCTCGCTCTCCGCCAGCTCTACAATCTTGCCACGATACATGACCGCAACCCGGTCGCTAATATGCTTCACCATCGACAGGTCATGCGCAATGAACAGATACGTTAATCCCAGTCGCTGCTGAAGCTCCTCCAGCAGCTTCACGATTTGAGCCTGAATCGAGACGTCCAGCGCCGATAGCGGTTCGTCGCAAATAATGAACTCCGGCTCGACGGCAAGCGTCCGCGCAATGCCGATCCGCTGGCGCTGGCCGCCGGAGAATTCATGCGGGTAACGAAGCGCATGAGAGGCGTTCAGGCCGACCATCTCCAGCAGCTCCTCCACTCGCTTCTGCCGCTGTGCCTTGCCCGTGGACATGCCGTGTACGTCCAGCGCTTCGCCAATAATATCGATGACGCGAAGCCGTGGATTAAGCGAAGCATACGGGTCCTGGAAGATAATCCCCATATGGCGCCGCATCTTCTTCATCTCGTTCCGGTTCAATTGATGGAGCGGAATGCCCCGGAAGAGCACCTCGCCGCCAGTCGCCTCGTGAAGCCGAAGAATCGTTCTGCCAGTCGTAGACTTGCCGCTGCCGGACTCGCCTACAACGCCAAGCGTCTCCCCTGCCTGAATATCGAAGGTGATATTGTTGACTGCTTTGACGATCTGGCCCTTGCCCAAATCAAAATGCTGCTTCAGCGAACGGACCTGCAGTAGCGGCACGTCATCCTCCTGATGGATAAAGCTTGGCACCGCCTTAGGCTTCTTCTTCTCGTCCAGACGAGGGAGCGCGTTCAGCAATCTGAGCGTATAAGGATGCTGCGGATTGGAGAAGATCTCCTCCGTCGTCCCCGTCTCCACGATCTCGCCTTCCTTCATGACGACTACGCGGTCACACATCCCCGCCACCACGCCAAGGTCATGCGTAATCAAGATAATGGATGTGCCAAGCTGATTCTGGATATCCTTCATCTGTTGAAGAATTTGGGCTTGTATCGTCACATCCAGCGCTGTCGTCGGCTCATCGGCAATCAAGAGGGCCGGTCTGCATGCCAGAGCGATCGCAATCATAACCCGTTGGCGCATGCCGCCGGAGAACTCATGCGGATATTGATAGTAGCGCGACTCCGGGTTCGTAATGCCGACCAGCTTCAGCATCTCGATCGCTTGCTTCCGCGCCTCGGCCTTACCCAGCTTGCGGTGCTTGATCAAGCTCTCCTCGATCTGATTGCCGATCCTCATAGTCGGATTAAGCGAGGACATCGGGTCTTGAAAGATCATGCCGATATCTCTGCCGCGGATCGCCTCCATCTCGGCATCCGACTTGTCGGCCAGATTCTGTCCTTTAAAGTAAACCTCTCCGCCCTTTACCATAGATGGCGGCGAGGGCAGCAAACGCATAATAGTGCGGGCGGTCACGCTCTTGCCGCTCCCGGACTCGCCTACGATGCCCAGCGTCTCTCCTTCCTTCACATCGAAGCTGACGCTGCGGACAGCCTCTACTTCCTTGTCACGCGAATAGAAGGAAACGGATAAATCATTAACTTTTAATAATATATTCATGTTGTCACCTGCATTGTTATGATTTTCCATTATGAATAAATGGTTTCGGTCATCGTTAATCCATCGTTATTCTTCTCTATTTCATATTATATAATGTATAATATAGATTGTGTATTTACCAATAATAAGAATGTTGACTTTTCGAAATCCTTAAAATAAAATCTACTATATCGATCGGAATAATGCAATTAAAAAATCCTGGAATGAAAAGGAGCGGAATTGCTTGATAGGGCACGCCACTACAACCGGCAACGGCATGGCTGATCGAATCGCCGCCGTTTATCGCAAAATGTTACTACATCCGACCTACAGGCTGCTCTTATTGCTTGCGGGAGCGCCCGTTTCCGCCATCGTATACATCTTCTATCAATATCGCAGATCCGCTCAGGGTTACCGCGGTGTGATCGATCATACGAGAAACGAACTGCTGCAATCCGGATATCGGGAAAAAGTGCTGGCAGAGGCGAAGGACCAGCTTCAGAGGAAACACCGGTTCTTCGGCAATACCGTCAGCGACAAGCATATTGAATCTGAAGCAGCACGAATCGCTGATAAGAAATTCGAAGAGCGGTTGAGTGAGCGTCTGCAAGCAAAGCTGAGCAGCGAGGATGGAAGGCAATACTCCTTCGGTGATACGTTCCAACAGCTTATTCAGCAGCCCGTCTTCTTCGCTTTATCATTGATTATCGGTTTTCCGATGTACCTGCTTATGGCGGTGTATGCCAATCCTTATCTGAAATATATTGCGGAACGCCTAATCATGGCGATCTTCGTCATATTCGGCGTTGCGTTCGTCGTATTCACGATTCTGTACATCTCGCCAATGAATCCGGCCACCAATATTTTGGGCGAGACGGCAACCGCTGAACAGATCGCTGCCTTCAATCACTTGTATGGACTGGATCAACCCTATCTCGCCCAATTATGGAATACGATTAGGGGCATACTAACGTTTGACCTGGGCAAGTCGTTCGCGGGCAATGAATATGTATCGACCGCCATAGCGAACAAATTCCCGGTTACGCTGACGCTGACCGTTATCTCGACCTTGATCGCGGTGCTGATTGCATTGCCTATTGGTATCATATCGGCTACGCGGCCAAATTCATTTTTTGACTACACCTTTATGTTCATTGCTTTGCTCGGGCTTTCCATTCCGAACTTCTGGCAAGGCTTGATCTTTATTCTGAACTTTTCAATCAAGCTCTCATGGCTGCCTGCGACGTACAACCCGGCCAACTGGCTATCGGCCATTATGCCAATCGTCGTGCTGGGGACAGGGCTAACCGCCGCCGTTGCCCGGATGACCAGATCCTCTACGCTTGAGGTTATCCATGAGGATTACATTACAACTGCCAAGGCGAAAGGCCTTGCACGCAGACATGTGCTTTGGAAGCATGCTGTGGGCAACGCCTTGATCCCGATTATTACCGTCATCGGCCTGCAATTCGGCGCTATGCTTGGCGGTGCAGCGGTGACGGAGAAAGTATTCAACATTAGCGGTATCGGCAGCTACATTGTTGACAAGCAATTTATTCCCGACATCCCCGCTATTATGGGCGGCGTTGTCTATACGGCAATTACGATATCGATCGTCAATGTCATTGTCGATCTTCTGTACGCCTTCTTTGATCCTAGAATTCGGTCCAAGATGAAACAATACTAAAGCAGGTGCTACCCGTGAGAAATTCATCCATCACCAAGCAAGAAATACGCTTCAGGCTGAAGTCCAGCTCGGAATACGGACAAGCCAGCTTCGCCGGCATCGTATCCCTGGCACTTGCCATTGTATTGCTGCTGAACAGCTATTCGCCTGCCGAAGGAAGCTTCAAGTCTGCCGTGCTTGCTGTAAGCATCGTTTATTTGTTCTTTACGCTGCTGCAATTCGCGGCTTGGTATCTCATTCGCAAAAACTTGATGGAAACAGGCGAAATCAAACGCTCTACAAGGGCGCTTGGCTATGTGCTCATGCTCAGCCTTCTATCTGCGAACGTATTCGTAGCGACTACAGCCTTCCAGCTAGTCAAGCGGAAGAAGAACGCCTCTTATACACTTGCGGTCTATATGCTCATCACAACGCTGCTCGTATTCGCCGTATCTGCGCTGAACGTATTCAAACCATATGTGGCAGACAACTTTATTCTTGGCATGCTCTTATTGATCGTTTCCGCTGTTATTCAGTTAGCCGGCTTGCTCCTTGTTGCAAAGTATGGCGATCGGGATGTTCTGCCTCGCTGGCTGGGACTTATCGCACTATTATTGATTCTGACTTCCTTATCAGGCAATCTGTTCGCGCTTGGCCTTGGGCTTCTGCTTCTCTCCAAGCTGCGCGACAGAGACTATACATCCGGCTCCAAGCTGGGCGATGTGGTTGAGAAGCTGTCCAGAAGCTCCACTTCCATGCTGGGTCTTATGTTCATCCTGTTCCTGATGACAATATCCATTACAAGCTATTGGACCTTTGACTACAGCATGGCGATTAACAACAATTACAGCAGTATTCTTCAGCCGCCCAACCTGGCTCATCCGCTCGGTACGGATAATTTCGGCAGAGACCTGTTCTCTCGCATCGTGTTCGGCGCCCGAATTTCCCTTATTGTCGGCTTGCTGTCCACACTCATTCCCGTCATCATTGGCGGCGCGCTGGGTGCAATCTCGGGCTACTACGGCAAGCAAACGGATAACATCATTATGCGCGCGCTGGATATCCTGTATGCGATTCCCGGCTTCCTGCTGGCAATCGCGATTATTGCAGCTTTCGGCGCCAGCACCGTGAATCTGATCATCGCGCTTAGCGTAGGGGCCATTCCGACCTATGCCCGGACGATGAGAGCGAATGTCATGCTCGTCTCGACACTGGAATATGTGCAGGCCGCACGAGCCTTCGGCTCAAGCGACCGCATCATTCTGTTCAAGCATATCGTCCCGAACTCGATCGCTCCCATGATTGTCAAGTCTACGCTAACGATCGGAACGGCCGTCATCTCGACGAGCAGCCTCAGCTATCTTGGACTCGGCGTTGAGCCGCATATCCCAGAATGGGGCAATATCTTGAAGCTGGGCAGCGCTTATCTGGAGACGCATGCGTTCACCGCGATCTATCCGGGGCTTGCCATTATCGCGCTTGTGCTTTCGTTCAACTTCCTTGGCGACGGCTTGCGCGACGCACTGGACCCTAAGCTCGACTAGAGCGGGGATGCCTTAACCTTTCGTAACCTCATTCATGTTCCATCGACTTCTACGTTTCGAAACCAGGACCGGACGATGAATGAATGTGAGTTAACATACACCATCTTTATATACTGCAGGAGGGGAATACCATGAAGAAACAAGGCAAATTTGCCGTACTGCTGCTGCTTAGCCTTATGATTGTACTTAGCGGCTGCACCCTGTCCACCAAGAACGACACCAACGAGGTTCCGACTCCGACCGATGGCGAGCCTGTTGTAGACGGCACTCCGGTAACGATCGAGCTGCTCGGCATGAGCTCGAATGAAGCGGATCTCAATATCGTCCGCGACCAACTGACGAAAAACGGCTTTAACGTCAAGCTGAACATGCAAGCTGACTACGGCAGCTTCAAGGCTCAACAAGACGCTGGCAATTATGATATCGCCCTGTCCAGCTGGACAACCGTAACCGGCAACCCTGACTATGCGGTCCGCTCCCTATTCAAGACTGGCGGCGACTACAGCATTCTGGCGGACTCCGAGATCGACGCATTGGTCGACAAAGCTTCGACCCAGACGCCTGAAGAGTTCCAAGCGACTTACAAGGAGTTCGATCAGAAGCTGGTCTTCGACAAAGCTTATATCGCTCCGCTGTACAGCTCGCTCAAAGCGCAAGCTTTGAACCAAGACGTGCTGAATCTGGACTCTGTCCGTATCTCGAAGTCCCGCTCCCTTCCTTGGGAGGATGTAAGCTTCAAAGATACGTCGAAGAACGCAACCGAATCCCTGGTGCTGCAATCGACTATGCCTACACTGACGTCGCTTGACCCGATCAAAGGAAACGACGGCTCCATCAACATCATCAACACCAATTTGTACGTTCGTCTGCTCAACCTGACGGATGACGACAAAATTACATCGGAAGGCTCCTTGTCCTACAACCATGCCATTGCCGATGGCAATTCCGATTACTACTTTATCCTGCGCGACGACATTAACTTTGCACAGATCAAAGACAAAAAAGCAGTTGATACAGGCGAGCGCGTAGGCGCGGACGACGTTATCTTCGCTCTGAACCGCGCGAAGGACAAAAACTCCGTACCGGATCACCGTACGTACACGCTGCATGAGCATATTCAAAACGTTGAAGTTGTAACAGATATCGCTGCCCTTGATGGCGTGAACGTGTCTGGCGGAAGCGACAGCGTAAAAGCCGCTCTGGAGAAAGGTCTTCCAACCAAAATCTCCGAGCTTGTAGGCGACAAAAACCAAGCAAGCACAAAAGACGGCAAGTACCAAGTCGTGAAGCTGACAACGACAGTTCCGTTCCCTCAGGTTCTGAACTATCTGGCTCACCAATCGGCCGGTATCGTATCCAAGAAGCAAGTGGAGAGCATCAACACGTACGACGTTGAGAAATTCGACGTGAACAAGGACATTCCTTACGGCGACCAAAACACGGTAACGGAAGGCAGCCAGTACAACAATACGCTGTACACAAGCGGTCCTTACATCCTGTCATACAAAAACGATTACGAAGCCATCTTCCTGAAAAACCCGGCTTACATGACTGGCACTGACCATGAGCCGAACATCAATAACATCAAAATCCGCTTCATCAAAGACGCTGACAGCGCGCTTGCCGCACTGCGCAGCGGAGAGATTCACCTGTTCTACGGCATCAGCGAGACGAAGTTCGACGTTGTAAAAGGCGACAGCAAGCTGGCTCTCCAAACATTGCCAAGCAACGCGGTTTCGTATCTGCTGTTCAACACGAAGAACCGTCCGGTAGCGGAGAGCGCGGACCTGAGAAAAGCCGTTCTCTACTCCATTAACCAAGACGAGTTCCTGGCTTACTACGGCGGCAACAAATTCAAAGCTGTATCCACGCTTAGCCCGCTCGTGAATACGGGTCTTGAGCTGAAAGCCGACGCGGCTAAAGTGAAAGAGCATCTGAACGCATATAAAGCAAGCAAATAAGAGGCAAGAGCATGGAAAGAGACTGCATCCGTCATCGCTGATGGCGGAGAGGTCTCTTTCTCCTATAAGCCTACAAGTTGATAAAGGAGCGATACGAACATGGGAAAAGGAACGAAGCCAGAGGCGAAGCTGTCACAGTGGGACGCGCTTTCACTTGAATCGCTGAAGACACAAGGCTGGACTGACGAAGAATTGATTACCCGCGTTCTTGAAGGCAATCTGCCAAAGGACGACAGCAAATTCAAATTCGATTATGCCGGACTGGCCGCACTCGCGGCAGAGCAAGCCGAGACCTTTACACAAGCCGTTCGTGACGGCTATCAGATCAAATACAATACCATCCGCGGCATTCATAGCTGGATCTTGATCGTATTCGGACTAGAAGCGGAGCTGGTGCTGGAGTCTGGGGCCGAAGCGGTCATCGCTTCCTTATCAGAGGAAGAAGCAAGCCGCCTGGAATCCGTCCTTTCCTTCGGCTGGACGCTGAACCTGCAAGAGAATGACGCTTCCGCAGCCGAGGGCAAGCAGCTATATAAGATCGTGCCTGTACAGGGCTAACGATTCTCCTACCCATTAAAATGCTGATTATAACCGGACAACCTGCGGCAAATGCAGATGTCCGGTTTTTCATTCCAGCCATAACCATATTCTTGAAGCTATGCTATACTGATTTTTAAATGCTATCAAAAGGAGTGTCGTACCATTTCAGGATTTGCGCTCAGATTAATAGGTTATTTCTTAATCTTTTTATTTTGCTTCTGGTTAACGTCAATCGGAACACCCAGACCTTATGTCTACATCATTCTTATTGTGCTCGCGGGCTCCTTGTTCGTCCCGTTCTTCTACGCGCTGCTGCGGGAGACCCGAATCGACCGATTGGAGAAATTTTTAATCAAGCAACATAAAAATCCGGATCTCTATATCAGTTATTTGATGGCCAACAACCGGACAGCTGAAGCCGAAGCTTTGCTGGAGAAACTGATAGCCAAATATAAGAGCCCTGCCCGAAGAGCTTTGTATACCGCTATGTATGCTGCGCATCAAAAAAATACAGATGCAATCAAAGCGGTACTTACTAACATTCCAGCCGGACAATACCGCTCGTATTATGAAGCAGCCGTTCTTATCGGGGAAGGCCATCTGGAGGAAGCCCGCAGCTTGACAGCTGCCGTAGCCAAGCCATGGATGAGAAACAGCCTGTTATCGGAGATCGAGCGAGCCAAGGGCAACCGGCAAGAAGCAATCGCGTATGCCCGTCAAGCTTGGCAAGGCTGCAAAGGCGTGCAGCGTTATGTCTCTTACAAGACTTATGAGCGTGATCTGCCTGAAGCGCTCGCCATTACATAGTGAATACCCAACAAACAACCGCCTGTGTTCAGGCGGTTGTCGCTATTCTATGGGGATCACAGAGTCTTCCCTCTTCTGTCTCCGGCTCAGCCAGAATCCCAGCGATACTGGCAAAGCAAGGTAGAACGGATAAGCAATCGTCATCGCAATGATGATAAGTCCTGTTACAGGAGCCGGCCGGTCTCCTTGGTGAGTCTCAGGAAACAGCTTGGCAAACACGGACACAAACATCACAAAATACGGGACCCACAGTAGCAGGGACCAATAAGTAGAGGCTCTGCCCTCCAGCCACTTCCACACCATAAATGCAATTAAGATTGGCGCCAGCGCCGCTAACCCGATATTGATTCGTTCTACACCGTCTACAACCGCGCCAAGCTCCCACTCCCCTATTCTGCTTATGCGATACACATTCACCATTAATTCGGTGCTTATAAATATCAATGCGCCCAATATGGCGCTGACTGCGTTCAATTTCCAGAAATACTTCATCCGCTTCCCCCTTCTCCCTTTGCCGCGTATATAGGATGCAAGGCCAGGTACCCAGCGATGCTGTCATTCTGTCCATCCTATCTCCTACAGATGCTTAGTTTTACAAAAATCGGAGGTTCACTTATACAACGCTTGGAGGGAAGAAATGGTTGCTGTTCTCTCTGCTTATATGCCATTCCGATTCAGATGCGCAGAACAAAGGACCGCCTTTATTCAAGCGGCCCCTTCGCTTCCGGCGCGTACGCAGCCGGACTTCTTACACTATAATATCTCATGGCGCGGGGCACTCCTTTAATGTGGAGCTTCCCCCTATAGATGAGCTCCCGGAGCCGGTACTCCAGAAAGCTGTCGCCTACGTATTGTTCGCAATAGCCAAGCGCTTGTCCGATGACACGGGCTGCCTTCATGAATTCCCGATTGCCGCGTTCCCGATGGAGCTGCTCGACTGTCGCCATCAAATAATCGTCATAATAATGGTCTGGAACGGATTGAATCGTCTCCTGCTCCCAAATACGCAGAACCTCCTCCGTCTGCTCCAGCTCCAGCCATTCCCGTGCCAGCTCGCTGCGCCTTGCAGCGTCCAGTTGCTGCCGAACTCCCGCTTTCCATACTTCGGCCAGCTTATCGTCCGGAATTTCGCCGGAATGAACGTAGCGAATACTTAGATCAGGACGATTAAACAGCTCATAGCAGGTCTCTGCTGCCGCAATCGCATAGCAAGCCTGGGTCATATCCTTAATCAGGTAAGCCGCATGCCGCAGCCCCGTCTGCTCATAGGCATTTCCGCTGCTCCATAACATAATCGACGCATCATGCGGAATGGCAGCTAGCTGTCTCGTTACTTGCTCCGCACGATCATAAAGGTCCCGGTCGTCATACTCATCATTAATATGATCACGCAGCCACTCTCCTCTACGGGCGAGTCCCACCGCCTCATGAAGCCGCCAGAGCGGCCCCATCGCATAGTGCTCCCGCAGCACGATGATCTTGTGTTCCGCCTCTAAGCCCAGCTTGCGCAGCGCCAGCTTCAGGCTGCCGGCGAACGAATCCCCGCATACGATATGTACATATCGGCTGCTGCTGTCCGGCTCCCAGGAACTGACGCCATATTGAGCTCTATTCACAAGCTGCTCCTGCAAATTCATCATATCCTCGACCAGTTGATCCTTCGATTGCGGGTTGTCCTTCGCCATCTCTGCCTTCAGCAGCAAGTGCAGCATATGTGTCCTGGCTTCATCGGGCGAGAGCTGGCTGATCGCTTCCTTTAACCTATCTAAGTTCATCATGAATCGGATCACCCTTTACAGATCTTATCTCTCCAGTATAACGCCTTCGCTCTATCCATTCGATTGTGATTGCGCCGCGCCCTTGATCTGGCTCTGATGATGCACATCGTGTTCGATAAATTCCTCTGTTATGTAAATTAAAGAATAGGGCGTTCCCGTATGAGGGCATAAAGCCGTTCCGTTAGCTGTGATGGGACGCTCCAACGACTCATCTCCAATGCTCTCCAGCAGCTTGCAAAGCTCCAAGCGAGTGGAATGGAATTGTTCGATCAGCTGCGGCTTGGTGACGCCAGAACGAGCATACGCATAGGCCTGATCATTAAAGGAATCAAATTCCGGAAAGACAACTCCCTGCCGCTGCAATGCGTCAGGTACTGCTGTTCTAATGAGATAGCGGTCCCACTGGGTCAAATGAGCAACTATTCCCGCGATCGAAGCCTTCCCCTCGGCAATCGGTGCGGACCAGTCTTGATCAGGTACACCTGCCAGCTCGTCCACCCAATCCGTTAAGCTTGCAAAACGGTTTATAATTGCTTGGTTGCAAGTTGAAATCATCCCATCATCCTCCTACCTTTATAATACTACCAGTATAATAGGGGAACGTATGTTTGTAAAATAACCTCTCCGCTTTTTACATTTTATAAAGAAAGATTCAACTTCCAATAAGCAAAAATAATTGGCCTCTCCACTCGGAACATGTTACGTCCATATAACCAAGTATAACCATACGCATAATTTGAGATTGGAGGAATTCCTCATGCTGCTGTCCCGCATTATGCCAACTAGCACCAGTCTGCATCCGAATCGAGTCGCCATGAAGCAAGGATGCGAGACACTTACCTATGAACAGGCTGGCGTCCTGGGGCCAGATTCCCTTTCAGGTTCGAATCGCAAATGATTCAGGGCAAGAGCTTCCGCTTGGCGAGACAGGAGAAATTGTGTGCCAGGGCGGCGGCATGATGCTCGGATACTGGAACAATCAGGAGGAGACGGACAAGGCGATTAAGAACGGGTGGCTGTATACGGGTGAAGTGGGCTATTTCGACGAGGACGGCTTTCTTTATCTGACCGACCGCAAAAAAGACATCATCATCGTTGGTGCCTCCAACGTATACGGCTCGGAGGTTGAGGCGGTTCTCGGCTCGCATCCGCAAATCGGCGAGATTGCCGTTATCGGCACGCCTTTGGAGGAAGAAGGCGAGGCCGTTACAGCCGTTATTGTCTTGCGTGACAGCTCATCTGCGATAGATTTGCAGGAGCTAAGGCGCTACGGCTCAGGTCGGTTGGCTGATTACAAGCTGCCTACCCGTCTTGCCGTCATCGTGAAGCTGCCTCGGACACCAGTCGGCAAGATCGACAAAACCGCCCTCCGCAAGCTCTGCTTGAAAGGAATTCACGCATAATCTACTAACCGCCATTTCAAATGCCTTCATCCCAGCCATACGAAAAAGCAGCGCCTCTGTACTCTTACGGGGCGCTGCCTTGCATTTACCAAAGCTTGCAACTAAGCCGTTCCTTCGGGCTTATTCTCGACTTTCGCTTCCTTCATCCTTAAGCGCTTCATTCAATACCCGGAAAGCTTCCTCCAGCTTAGTCTTCGGGACATCGGCGTAGCGATCGCCAATGCTCACTTCGAAATAAACGCCGCCTGCCTTATGCTCCCGTATCGTGCTGCACAAGCCAATTCCAGTCTCCTGCGCCACCCGGATAAAGGCCGCTTCCAGCTGCGTTTTCTGCAAGTCCGAATGGACATGGAACATGTTCGACACTGGCACTTCCGGCCTTACACGCAGCACGCCGCATGTACGGTAATATCCCGCAAGCTCAACAGCATCCCGGTAATATTGCGCCATAAGCGGCAACCGCTGCTCCATATAATAATCCGCGGCGACAATATACGGATATAAGCTGATCAAGTCGCCTCCATGCCTTCGCTTCCATACTTTGGACTGCTGAATAAAGCCTCTCTCTCCCGCCAGCACAGCGCCCGCAATTCCGCCAATCCCTTTGTAGACTGAGATATATACACTGTCAAAAAGAGCACATACCTCTTCAGCAGACTTGCCGTAATAAGGCAATACTTCGAATAGACGGGCACCGTCCAGATGCAGCTTGATGCCTCTCTGCCTGCAATACGCCGACATCGCTTCAAGCTCCTCATATTCTGGCAACTGGCCGCCAATCTCCCGCTGCGGCAGCTCCAGCAGCACGGCCGACACACCTTCAGATAGCGCTTGAAGATCGCGAAGCAAGACGGGCCTGCTTTCGTCCGCCAGCAAAATCGGCTCCAGATGATGAAGCTCCTTCAACCCATCCTCTTCATGAATCTCCAGATGGCTTAACGGATGGTATGCGATCTTCTTCGAGCCTTTCTCATCGCTCCATAGCCGCAGTGCGATCTGCTGCGCCATCGTCCCGCTCGGGAAAAACACCGCCGCTTCCTTGCCAAGCAGCTTCGCCATCCGGTCCTGGAATTGCTCGATCACCTTGCCCGAGCCGTACATATCGCCGTTCAGCGAATCATCTATATTCGCGAATGCCTCTTTCAACACCTGCGCATTCCGCTTGCCGTGTCCAATAAGCGGATAGCTCGATTGATTATATGCCGTGAATAACGTTATCGTCTTTTCCATGAAGCTGGCCTTCTTTCGCATGATATGTATGTATAATAGCAACGCAGCCCGTCATGCGCAAACTTCTCCCTTATAATCTTGCCAGTCTGGAGCGGACCCATCGATCCGCAGCATACGCAAGCAGAATGCCCACAACGTACCGGATTAAATCAACGAACAGAAAACCTCTGCCTAATACAAGTCCGCCAAGTCGCGTTTCCCTAACTGCAAGGATCCAGTCAGCCTGATACAACTGACTTATCTCAATGGCGAAGCAGAAGCCAATGCTGCAAGCCACTGCCCACTCCAGCCTTTTATGTGCTCCTAAGACACGAAATCCGCCATAGATCATAGCCGCCCACAGCGCATCGCCGGCATGCAGCGCTACAAAATCCGGCAGATAGGCCGCCCATGCCCTTGCAGCAAGTCCGGCAGCAAGCATAAGTACGGTCGCCCCAGCGTAGATGAACCTGTCTTTAATAAGACTCATGTGCGTCCTCCTTCATAATCGGGATAACCCGTTCAGCTATTCAAGTATACAGTTCCTTCGAGAGCTGGCGGAAGACGGCATTGGATAAATCGGCTGAACTCTCTGGAAGCAAGCTTGGAGAGACGTTCCGGCACCCAGACAGATGCATCCGGCAGACCGAGCCAGAAGTTCAATGTACTAAGCTTCCCCGTCATGATGCCAACAAGTCTGGCATTGTCCGCAGAGGGAACAAAATTGCTTTTGCTCTCCCTCAATCCAGCCTAGCAAGGAGCACGGAATGCCGTCAACATCCGTTACATAATCCCCTGCCATTCTAATAGGGAACAGGCATCTATTAAGCGCACAAAAAACCGACCGGCTAACCAGTCGGTTTTGGAGAATATGATCTATCAACCATCGACATTAACATTTTTTGTTTCATTTAAATTAAAGAAGGAGTAGCATAAGTGAAATCACTTTTTGACGACATAGTCGTCATTCAATATTGATCCTCATAAGCGAAACAGATAGGGCAGGAACAAAAAGCTATAGATCGTTCCCCACAATAAAGTTTCTCCAATAACAATAGTTTCAATATTTCCTCTGACTATGCATTCATCAAATATTGCCCCTATTGTATCTGTCTCTGATGAAGTTTATCAATACCAAAAAATAATAACCCAACCATAGGTTCGAAACAATCGTGATCAACCCAATGCCCATTGCCAAGTCATAAGGATAACCGTAAACGCCCATAGCGCTGGGCCTGACTGTCAGGATCAGAAGCCACAGTGAAGCTGCGACCGCCCCCCAAACCAACAAGGATAAACAGAGCCTTAATATGCTTCTGGAGTGTAATTTTCTTCTCAGCCCTCTCCGAATGAAGAGTCCAATAAGAAGAACGCTTAGCAGAATCAGTGCGATGGAAAAGATGCCGATCAGCTTCATAAACGTAAGTGGAAAATCTGTCGTTTCGGGGGCGTATCCCATCAAAATCGAAGCGATTCCTTCGGCTACCGGCAGCTGGATTTCAGGATGCATCTCGCCAATCATTAAAGCAATGCCCAAGTCATGATTCGGAATAAACAAAATCACAGTGGATGAGCCTATGCCATCGCCCGTTTTATAGTAAACCTTCGTTTGCTGCAATTCTTTTACTTCAAAACCGCTGGCAGTATATTCGGCATCGCCCAGTTCAGTCGCGACATAGCCAATTCTCGTGTTTTCCATGCTCAGAGGCGTTAATAGTTGTTGATTCGCATGGCCGAGCTGGAAGGATATGAATTTGCCTAGATCCTCAATTGTACTGTACGCCCCGCCATCGGGGTCCTGAGCTCTCCCAAACTCTTCAAATGAACGCTTGATTGGGAGCTTTCTCGTTAAAAACCACGTATATTCTGTCGCCAGCCGGGTTTCATCAAATTGATCAAGGCTAGGACCGAATTTCGTATCCTTCATCCCGAGAGGTTCAAAGATGTTTTGCTGCATATAATCATAATAGCTCATGCCCGACACATATTCGATGACAAGCCCAAGCACATCATAACAGCCATTGCAATAATTGCCTGATTGACCTGGCTCCTCGGACAACCGGATTTTACTGAATTGGCGCACATAGCTCTCCAACGAATCCTTCGCATCTTTATGAGCGAATACCAGACCGTCCGTTTGAAAAGATCCTATTCCGCCAGCCGAATGGGTCAATAAATGGTTTAAAGTCACCTTCAAGGATCGATCGGAATGCTGAAATTGGAACCATGGGATGTACGTATGCACCGGCTTATCAATGTCCAATTTCCCTTGTTCATGCAGCTGTAAAATAGCCGTCGCTGTTAGTGCCTTCGTAATCGATGCCGAAAAATAAACCGTCTTCTCCGTTGGCGTATCGTTCCGTCCCCGGTCAGCAACGCCAAAGCCCTCCGAATAAATCAGCCTGTCCTTATGGATAATTCCTACAGCACCGCCGATCACCCGATTATGATCAAATTGTTCCCGAACATAGTCCGAGATTTGGGCAAGCGTCTCCTCATTTATCTTTTGGCTGGGAGCTGCACTGGCTTCGGCCAGATACGAGATTGCGGCGAACCAGATAAAGATGGAAAGGAATAAAATCTTGCTTGTTTTTAAAATCATCATGCCGGCTCCTTCATCCCGAATCCTCGAAATATGAACGATAGCGGGTATTTTATTCATGTCATCTCATTAAACTACACATTGTAGTATAATGCAACACGGAGTTCCTCTCCATATTTGTTTAGGTATATTGTAAGCCAAGCTCTTCGAGAGCCTCTAATCTATCCATATCCGTACGAAGCAAAACAGACCGCCTCTTCCAAGGCGGCCTTCCTCCAAGATTGCTCTTAAGACTTCACTGCGGCAATGAGCAAAAAAATCGGTCGGCGGGCCTCATCCTTCATCTCAGGATATTGCAACAATGCCTCCTCGGTTGGCTTCGGCTCCGCTACCTTTGTAATGACAAATCCGGCTTCGATCAGCTGATTCATGAACGTCGCGACCGTCCGGTGGTACTTCACGACATCATGGCCCAAAAATCTGGCTTCTCTCACTCCCTCGTCCTGATAGCCGTCAACCGGCCAGTGCAGCCGCTCCCCCTCCGGTCCATAATGCCAATCCTGCTCCGCGCGAGCCGTAAAGACGGGATGTTCCACCGAGAAGACGAATGCTCCGCCTTGTGCCAGACTTTGATAGACCTTCCGGCAGGTCAGATCGAATGACTCGACATAATGAAGGGCAAGCGAGCTCAGAATGACGTCGAATTGCCCTTCTTCAAAATCGAAATCCTCAATGGCTAGCCGGCGGTACTCAATATGCGGATCATCGGTCATCTCTCTGGCGCGCGCCAGCATATTGTCGGACAGGTCCACGCCAATTACGCTCTTTGCTCCCATCTCCCTGGCATAGCGGCAATGCCAGCCGTATCCGCATCCGAGATCCAGCACTCTTTTGGACTGAAGATCGGGCAGCATCTCTCGCAGTACAGGCCATTCCCCTGCTGCTTCCAGTCCGCCTACCGAGCGCGCCATCTGGCTATATTGATCAAAAAAACCTTGATCGTCATACTTGTTCTGCTTCATCTGTGACGGTCCTCTCTATTCACTCATGTTCTATTCATTCCGTTGCTATCTTTACTTTATCATTCCCCATACATGAAGAGGCGGGTATTGTTCGGTTTAAAAAGAAATATTGGCTCTATCTACCGATATTCCATGCCGCGCACCTTGGCATAAATGCGCGTATCGCTTAGCATGCCATAGACGTCGCACTTGTCATTGCGCAGCGTGCCCTCCAGTGTAAAGCCAAGCCGTTCCGCGACGCGTAAGCTTCTTTCGTTGCGCGAATCAACCCTAATCTCAATCCGGTTGGCTTGCAGCTCTTGAATGGCGAATGCCGTAATGCGATCCACCGCTTCGGTCATATAGCCTTGCCCGCTGTGCGGCGTATTCATCCAATAGCCAATCTCGAACTTCCGCGCTTGCCAGTCGATCCGGTGAAGGCCGCTGCTTCCGATGAAGGCTCCCGTCTCCTTATGGATCACATACATTCTAAGGTCGGACCGCTCCAGATAATGAATTCGACCTTGGCGCGATATGACTTCCGATTGCTCCTCCGTCGGCACAGTCCGCGCCCAAGGCATCCATGGACGCAGCTCGTCAATGCTGGCTTGCACAGCTGCGTTGACCAAAGGGCCGTCATCAAGCAGCGGTGCCCGTATAATGAGCCGTTCGCTTTCGAATCGCTCAGGAATTGATAGTAGAATCGGATTCGTCGATTTCATATCCATGGATAAACCTCCCTGTTACAAGAATTCCAACTACTATAGCGCAAGTGCCGATGGCTTTCAAGGTTGATTGGATAGAACTTTTTCATGGCGAAATACCAAACTGCAAGAAATATTCTTCCGATCGCTGTTTCGCTTCTCCAGAACATTTCTTGCTCCGTTTTGTCTCGGCCATGATCATATGGTACAGAAAATACAACCAAAAGCACAAAATGGCGATGTCAGGAATTGATCCTGAGCATCGCCACTCGTTGTTACCGCTATTCGATCTTCACTCTATTCCTTAACGAAGAATGATACGATTTTCGCAATCTCCGCTCTAGTAATGGTCCCCTTCGGATTCAACTTGCCGTTCGCATTGCCCTCCAGCACGCCCGCTTGCGTTAGCGCCTTGACGGCTTCTACGGCCCATGTCGATACATCTGCTTCATCGGTATAAGCTGCGCTTGATCCCGCCTGTGCGGCAAGCTTATCCTTCAGCGCACGATACAGCAGGACGAATGCTTCCTCACGCGTAATCTCACTGCCCGGGCGGAAGCTTCCATCCGGGAATCCGGAGATGATGCCCGCCGCGCTCAAGCTGAGCACATCCGCGCTGTACCAAGCTTGCTCCGGCACATCGTCAAATCCTGCCTCCGCTTGGTTCGGCTTAAGTCCCAGCAATCTGCTCAGAACAGCCGCATATTCGGCTCTCGTCATCTTCTGATCCGGCTGGAAGCTGTCATCCGGCTTGCCCAGCAGAATGCCTGCCTCCGCCAGCTTGCCAATCACATTCTTCGCCCAATGCCCGTTCACGTCGGTGAAGACAGGCGTCTCTGGCGCAGGCTCAGGCGTTGGTTCCGGCTTCTCCGGTTCTGGCGTTGGTTCCGGTGTCGGCTCCGGACTCGGACTTGGCGTACTTCCGCCACCGCTTGAAGCTACCGTCACGACAGCTTCCGCGCTGCCGTATCCATCCGCGCTGATTGCCGTAACGACCGCATTGCCTGCGCGGAGCGGACGAACCGTTCCGTTCTCATCCACCTTCGCTACCGATTCGTCGGAGCTGGACCATGTGACGGTCGCTTCGCCATCAACCATCGGTTCCACCTCGGCTGCAAGCTTAACCGATGCGCCTCCCGCCGTTAACGATACAGTCTTGCGATCCAGTGTGACCTTGGTCACTTCCAGTTGGTATACGCCTACTTTGCCGCCGACTTCGTAGGCGACGAGCAGAAGCGGCAATCCAGTCGGGCTAATCGAGGCAGGAATAAACTCCAGTCCTTCCGGTCCGGTATCCGTATCCAGATTAACCTTGCCGTTCTCATTCAAAAACACGCGGGAATTCGTATAGTTCACAAAGGACGGCGCATGTGGATCGGTCACATCGTACGTCATGAAGCCGCCGACACGCTCCAGGCCGACAAAGGCCATGACCCGGTTGCCGACGATACCTGTCTTGATATCCTCCGGCTCAGGTCCTTTTTTCGTGCTGCGATCGTCCATTGTAATTTTGCTGTTGCTGACATTGAAGAAATCAGGATATCTCTGGCCAGTGATGACTTCAAAGTCGCTGCCGCTGTCATACACCAGTTCCATCGTGTTTGCATTGAAAATCGAGAAGGAACGTCCGCCGTACAAATAGATGCCGTCATGCCCCATATCCGATACAACTTCTACGCTGTCATATTTGCTTGTGCCATTCAGGAATTGGTAGGCTTCGGAATCCGGGTTCAGAGAGCCCTTCATCGCTCCGATCGTGCTGGCATTCGTACGGCCCGGCCATTCCGTCGCATCGCCTTCATTCGCTGTGAACAGGTACGTCTGGCCGTTAATCGTATGGGATGCCATTCCGTCCGGCATGTAGATGCCGTAGAATGGGGCGTTCTCCAGCAGAATCGCGCCATCTCGCTGCAGGTCCAGCGCATTGGCCGCATCGCTGAAATCTTTGAAGCCCAGGCCTTTCACCGCATCCACTTTCTTGCTCGCAATATCGATAACGGCAATCGCATTATTTTCTTGAAGGGCTACATAAGCCTTCTTGTTGTCTTTGGACAACGCTATATACTCCGGCTCCAGATCGAGATAGGCATCTTCCTTTGTGCCTTTGCTCTTGATGCGGCCGTCGGCAGGATCTGCCGCACCGCGGATATGAACCAGATCGTCGATGACCGATGGGTCATTGAAGTATACTTGCGTCGATTGTCCCGTCTTCGTATCGACTATCGTAATGCTGCCCGGAGGATCCTCCGTGCCTAGACGAGGCTCCGCCTCATCTGCCGTCAGCACATAGCGGCCGTCTGGCGTCGACTTGACCATATCCGGCTGGATACCCGCCGCGTATTCCGCAATCAGCTTGCCGTCGTAATCCAGGGCAAGTATCTTCCCCTTCTTGTTCGGGTCCGCTTCCTGCACCGATACATAGATACGCTTATTCGCGGTATTGATGTCAACGCTCGTCAAATCCCCGAATGTGAAGCCGTTCTTTTCGGCTAGATCCTTCACGAGTACGGTCTTTTCCTTTTGCAGAGTTCCGGTAGCATGGCCCAAGTTGACAATATCCAGGCTTGGCGGGTTCGCAGCGCCATTAACCAGATAGAAGCGACCGTTGTCGCTATTGAACTTGACGATTTCGGCAACGCCGCCATCCGCATTGAATTGCCCCACGGCATATTCGCCGATTTTGGTCATGGCGAATTGATCCTCGACGACAGCGCGGTACGGCTGCACATTCAGCGTCAACTCCTGTGTTGCGATTGAAGCTGGCGCCCCGCTATCCTTAACCGTCACCGTTACTGTATAGCTGCCGGTTGCCTTGGCAGTTCCGCTAATTGCGCCTTCAGCCGTAATGGCCATGCCATCAGGCAGGCCGGAAGCTTCATATGCGTAAGGAGCTACGCCGCCCACAGCCTTCAGCGTTGCAGAGTAAGGCTGACTGTCAAATGCCGCAGGAAGCGAGATCGTCTCCCATACAAGCGGATCAGGCATATTCGCCCAGTCGCCATCCGAGCTGTCGCGCGGACTAATAGCCGCAAGCTCAGCCCCGGCTGCCGACTCATAATCAACCTGCTTGAAATCCGCTTTGTTATTGTCCGAGTCCTTGAAGTCGACGCGGCGCACCGCTTTTTTCTTGGAGGTGCCTTCCGCGGAGCCCGTCGGATAATCCGTCTCATAGCCGTCAATCGTGCTGCCCTTGTCATTGCTCGCCGTACCCAGCATATCCACATAGCCTTCCGGCTTTGACTGGAACGGATTAACGTCCTGCACATCATCCAGCGGCTGCTGGTTGCTCATCAATACAACCTTCAGCCCTTTATTATTGAGATATCGGTCCCACTCCAGGTCACCCTTGTCCGACAGATTGAGCTTCGGACTTGCGGAGCCGGTTGACTTGCCTTTCACCAGGTAAGACGACTTCGCTTTAATTACGCCAGTCAGATCAAGCTTCTGCCAGCCCAGCGTCGGTCCTGTCTGCGCATTGCTTCCGCGATCCGCATAATGAAGCGACCAACCGGACAGATCGACATCTTGCTCAGTGGGGTTAAATAATTCAATAAAGCCATGCGACACAAGCACACCCGCATCTTCTGCAAGACCCGCTCCATACACCTGATTAATCATGACATGGGGCACTTCCGCATTGTAGCGGTTGCCCGCTTCATATGGCGCACCCGGAATTGGGCCCGCTTCAGGCTCCGCTGCAACAACTCCCGCCATGATAGAGCCGACAGTCATTTGTGCGGCCAGCGCGAAGGTCAACACTCTCTTCGTCGTCTTGTTCACTCTTCAATCACTCCTAGCTTTCGTTGTTATCCATAAGTCTAAGGAGCAACTATTTGTCCATTGTTATCAATTCCGTTAAACTTTTGTAAAGCCGTTAACAAAACGTTAATCCAAACGTATACGCCAAGCCTCCTCTTCTGCTACACTACTACTAATATTCCACATCTTGACTGCAAGGAGCCATTCATGTGCTGCATAAGCTTAAAACCTACTTGACCTATTACGGCATACGCATGCTGCGCATCAAAAAAGGCGATCATCGGATCGCCATCGGATTTGCAATCGGCTTTTTCCATTGCTGGTTCCCTACATTCGGCATCGGATTGCCGCTATCAATTGCAATGGCACGTTTGGTCCGGGGCAATATGCCTTCAGCAATATTAGCCTCATCGCTCGGATCCGTTCTGTGGCCGCTGTTATTCTATATGAACTACTGGACAGGCCATCTCATAACCGAGCTGTTCACCTCGCCGTCATTCGATCTGGACGATGTGATCAACGAACAAATGCCGGAGCCGGATTATGTAGAAACGGTTGGCCATTTCAAGGATATTAGCGATGTCGGCCTGGACTTTCTAATCGGCTCGGTCATTAACAGCATCCTGTCTACGATCATTTTATACGCTTTATGCCGGGTCCTCGTGAGAAGGTATCGGGTTCCGCTGCTCAACCTGCTTAGACGCAAATAAGCGGTTCCGCGCAGCTATCGTGTATACCGGAGCCTTACGACTCCAGAGCGAAAAACCTGGGTATCGGCCAGCTTCAGCTTCTTCGATACCGATAGCGCCGGATACATCCGTTTGCCGCCTCCCAATATAACCGGAAATACATACATGTGATATTCGTCAATCAAGTCAAGCTTCAAAAAGGAGGCCGCCAGTCCAGAACCGCCAACCGACAGGCTCCTGCCTGGCTCCTCCTTCAATCTCGCTACTTCTCCCGCTATATCCTCGCCCGCCAGTGTTGCATTCCAATCCACTTGCTTAAGCGTTCGCGAAAATACGACCTTCCGCATATCGAGCCATAGGCGGGCATAATCCAGCTCTTCCTTGGATGCCTCTGGATTGTGCAATGCGGTCGGCCAATACCCCGACATATTCTCGTACAATCCGCGCCCATACAGATGGACATCTACTTCCTTCTCCTGTTGGTTGAAGTGCTCATGCAGCTCCTCATCCGGGAGCGACCAGTCAATCTTCCCGTCCGGGCCTTCGATATATCCGTCCAGCGACACCGACAATGCATAAATGACAGCGCGATTATGCCCCATCCCCCGGCCCCCTGTCGACGAGATAACGCAGCAGCACATTGCCCGAGGGATAGCTATCAGTGTGCTCCAGCTGCAAGCGGAGCGGCGAAGGAATATCTCGGAATAAAGGAATGCCTTGGCCAAGCATAATTGGCACAACCGTCAATTGTATTTCATCGACCAGCCCTCCGCAGAGCAAGGATGATGCCAGCGACCCGCTACCGAGTACCGCCATGTTCTGTCCCGCTTCCCTCTTCAGTCGCTTGACCTCTTCAATCGCATGCTCTGGAACCAGCCGGGAATGCCGCCAATTCGCCGAGACCAACGTATTGGAGAAAACAATCTTCTCTCTCTCGTTCATAATAGAAGCCAGCTCATGGTTCGCCGAAGGCCAAAACGCTGCCATCTGCTCATAGGTCAATCGCCCGAATAGAAGCAGATCAACGGATTGCAGGAACGACTTCGCATAAGCCACATAGTCCTCATCCGCCTGATGCCAATCGATCTCTCCCTGCGGTCCCGCAAAATACCCGTCTAGCGATACCATCTCTTGCACAATTAATTTTCTCATCTATTCATCTCCCTTCCAGACAGAGCTATGGCTAAATTCATTATAGAGGATCGGCCTGTTGCATACTTCTTCTCGATTGCGGTACAAGCCTCTTAGGTTCGTCAAGATAACTGCCTATGATTGTGAACGTCGTGATCCCAAGCGCATTCTTGTCTCGGATCATAATCGGCAAAAAGCTTGAAATTGACGCAACGTAATCTTATATAATCATTTTTACAAACCATTTCCGAGGGGATGTGCCGAATGAATAAATACCGTTTTCTACTTGTTTTAGCAGGCATGCTTTTTCTTAGCGCCTGTGGTTCTAATGAGGAAAGAGAACAGTTGCAGACGATTTCAATTAAGGGAGCAGATAACCTCCTCATTGATCATGGCAGCACTGCGTTAGAAGTAGAATCAGCGGATATTGAGTCGCTTGAGGCTACCTTGTTCATGAATAATAATGGACCGGGAATGGCACATCTAATGTGAAACTTAGTACAACTTCCGGAAATATCACAATAAATTGATACATGCTCTTCTACTCATCTTATTTTCTGATTACGGGAACCCATAGCTCGTTTTTGTTCGCCTCGACTGGGAGGTACACTTCGATTGCAGGCAGATTCCCAAGCTCAAACGCTGCGACGGGCACCCACTCTGTATATAGCCTCCGCCATAAGTCAGGAAGATGGTCTGGCGGGCCCTCTACCTCGAACACCACCCAGGTCGATGCGGCAAACTCCCTCTTGACCATGCCAGCAGGCGGCTCATGCTGCGTTGCGATTGACAAGCTGTATAGAAACTCGTCGTTCTTGCCCCAAGCGCCGTCGGCGCAGACGCCCAATATGCCTCCCATTGGATGCTCGCTATCTCGAATATGCCATAGCTCATCGAACAGGCCTTCTTCCCGAGCAGCAGCCCATACGCCCACAATGTCGTTATAAGCTCCTTCCGTATTCACGGTTGTTTGTTTGCCGACTACTGAAAATGCCCCAAGCTCCTCCACCCTGTAATCCATCTCATGCACTCCCTTTATCGTAATTTGAAAGGAGATACGCGGATAGGCTTTGAGCTTTATTCCGGCATTGCGCGCATTCGTAGGCGTTGTGCCATGGAGCTGCTGGAAGGCCCGCGTGAATGCCTCGGGCGATTCGTAGCCGTACTTCAGGGAAAGATCGATCACCTTCTCGTTGCCGTTCTGCAGCTCGAATGCCGCCAGCGTCAATCTCCGCCTTCTGATGTACTCCGATAATGAGACATTCGTAATAAAGGGGAACATGCGCTGGAGGTGATAAGGCGAGCATTGCGCCACCTTGGCAACCTCGCTGTAATTGATCTCATCCAAAATATGCTCCTCCAAATACGCAATCGCTTGATTCATTCGCTCTACCCAATCCATATGCGTTCATCCTCTCTACGTTCAATATAAAGGTCTGTCGTTGCTAGAGCCTTGCATTTGACGCACCAATTTTGCTAGGCTCGCCTTCGCCGCGAAGGCAACCCCTAACATTATTTTCTTCCATTTCTTTCAGTTTACTAGATAAAAGCATCCAATGACAAAACCTCCGAGCACGCCATATAGCGGCGTGCCCGGAGGTTTATCGTTAATCCCAATTCGTTATATTGCCTCTAATCCACGACTCGAGCTGCGAGCTCTCGATCCGGTATGCATGGCTTATTCCGCTTGGCTGACTGGGGCGATACAGCTGCCAGGACGCCACATATAATCAAAATAAATCCGAACAATCCATTCATATCAGAATCTCCTTCGCCCTAGTGCATTGCTTTTCTTACGCACAGGGAAAGGAAAATGTTCCATGTTTTCGCTTTACATGCCCATACTTATGCCATCACCTCAACGGTGAAGCCTCCCGGCGCCTCGACATAGAATGTCCATGCATGTGCTCTTTCGGGCGGATCGGCGGCGAAGCCGTCATTGATTAGCCGCTTATAGATCTCATTCACTTTCTCCTCGCTCTCCTGACTGAAACCAATATGGAACGTAGATGGATACTTCACATCCTTGCCTTTCATTAAGGTCAGCACCATGCCATTGTCGTCAAACAATGCCGCGAAGGACCGCCCCCGTTCTCCTCCAAGCTTAAGCCCAAAATAGCTCATCAAAAACTCCTTTGCCGCACCTACATCCGTAACCGTAAGATTAAGATGATTCAACTTCATCATATCCGCTCCTTTGGCAACTTCATTTGCTTTCTTCTTTATTATCGTACATTGATGCAAATGAGAAGCTTCGAGTGAATAAAAGCGGTTGTCTAATAAGTAAACCGTCACACTAAATCAATCTTTTGAAGCAGTTTTAGCTGTTATCCAGACGGATCATTCCGGCCCGCTGGCAGTATCTTTCTTACGAACAAATTCCGTACAGCTGAAGACGTCTTTGCAGATTTGCCCCCTGCTATACTAAGCGCTAGTCAGCAAGCATATAGTTATACCGATATACCATAAAATCCATTTTTGGGAGGAATTGTTCATGCGCAAAAGAATGACAACCATGACCGCATCCTGGCTTGCACTCGCTCTTCTTATGGTTTCACTCCTCACCCCGGCTGCAAGTGCCCAAGCCGACGCTCCGCTTCAAGTGTCTGCACAAGGTACAGCTTGGGGTATCGGCACCAATTTTGAAACCGCTGTCATAGATTTGCGCATTACGAATCTTTATATGGACCCGGCCAGAAACAATACGATTTCGCCATGGGTGCTCCAATTCGATTTTAACGGTGATATTAGTTCCGTCGCAGGCGCTGTCATTACAGCGAAGGAAGGAAACCGCTATACGTTAAAGGGTGACACGGACACGGATATCTCCTACGGTGAAACGCTGGAGCTGCGCATTACAACTACGCTGAACGGTTCCCCATCGGCTTCGTTCGAGAACCTTACGCTTAAGCCCGAGACAATCGCGGCTCCTTGGCGTTGGCTCGGTGCGTACAGCGTCAATGATATCGTGGAGTATAACGGCGTCTTCTACAAAGCGATTCAGGCCCATACCGCTTACGCGACGAATTGGACCCCTGATCAGACGCCAGCGCTATGGCAGCCGGTAAACGTCGAATCCTACTCCTACTCCACATCTGTCGATGTCGAGCTGAACATCATCGACTCTTGGACATTGGGAGGCACTTATACGGCGGGCCAAGTCGTCTTCCATGACGGCTCGTTCTACAGCTGCGTGCAATCCCATACCGCCCATGCCCCGAATTGGTATCCAGGTCCGCAAACAGCAAGCTTGTGGGAGAAAGCTGCCTCTCCGTTATAACAACCGATAGAGCGTTACGCTTTAGCTGAAAAAAAAAGAGACAGGACCGTTAGCATACGGCCTGTCTCTTCTACTGCCGGAATGATCGGCCAGTTCATGCAGTCGGCCATCAACTAAATCGCAGTTTTTCTCTTTATCACATAATTTACCAAGCTGTAAGGGGGCTTTTGAGCAGACCAATCTTACACGCAAATAAAAAACGCGCCCGCCAAGCGGGAGTACCGATGTACTCGCTTTGTCGAACGCGCTGTTATACGAAATTTATGAAATGATGGCTGTAATCTCTATCCTATTTGCCTTCAAAATATTGCTTCAACCCGTCTACTATCGACTGCGCAACCCGGTCTTGCCAATCATCCTCAAGCATCTTCGCCTCTTCCTGCGGATTGGTCATAAAACCGACCTCCAGCAGAACCGATGGCCGCTCGCTCCCGACGAGCACACGCCACTGCTCCTGCTTTACCCCCCGGTCAGGAAAGCCTGTCGCATCGATCAGTTTGCTATGGATCGCATTGGCTAACGGGATACTGATTAACGAGTCATAGTACGTCTCCGTCCCCGATATGCCAGGGTCTGTATACGTGTTGCCATGAATGGAAAGAAACGCATCCGCCTCCAGCTCATTGGAATAAGCCGAGCGCTCATCCAGCTCCAAAAAAATATCGTCGTCGCGCGTCATGTACGGATCGAACTTAGGATCTTGCTGAAGCAAGGCGTATACCTTCTTGGCAAGCGCCAATGTGTAATCCTTCTCCTCCGCTCCGCTAGCCCCGTTCGCTCCGGGGTCCTTGCCGCCATGACCCGCATCGATTACGATCGTATACCCGCCTGTATTGCCGGCGACCGTCACCTCTCGCCCTTCGCTTACAGGCGGCGCTAGTGCTGGATCTACAACGAGCTTGCCTGGTGAATTAAAATCATATTGATTCAAGAAGATAGCAATAAGTGCAATGACACCGAGAAGAAGAAATAGATTGCGAAACCTTGGCTTTTTGCGATAGGCCGGATTTGGTCTGATATTAGGATTCATCATTTTTGTCGCTCACATCCATCTGTGACATCGTGTCTTGATAAGAACGTTCTATTCTTGCTTTGAACGCATCTGACAGTTCAAGGCTGTTGCTATAATCCTCAGCAGGTAGAATCCGGTAAGCAAAGGTCTGCTGCCCCGGCTCCATATCCCGGTACACCCAAGTCGGTACATAGTCCACCTTATGGATCTCCGTTGCGCCTGTCTGCTTGTCCTTGCGGATCTCGAATTGAACGATGACGCCGTCTTCCGTAAAGACATTGTCTAGCGTCTCCTGACGTTGATTGGAAATAAAATTGCCCATTGAGTAAACGACGAATGTATTGCGGTCTCCGCTTTGCTGCCATTCGGATTTCTGTATGACATGAGGATGACTGCCCAGTATAATATCTACGCCGAAACTCGACAAGCGTTGCGCCAGATTGACCTGCCCGGTTGACGGCTCGCGTTCATATTCGTTGCCCCAATGCAGCGAAGCGAGGATAAGGTCAGCCCCTTGCGCCTTGGCGTAAGCGACATCCTCCTGAATCTTCGCCTCATCCACCTTGTTCACCATCGCATCCAGTTCCTCCGGGGTCATCAAACTCTCCAAGCCGTTCAAGCTCTCGGTATAAGACAGAAATGCTAGCTTGATTCCCTTCACTTCTTTGAGCAGCACCCTTGTATCGGGACGGGTTGCATAAGTGCCCACCGTGGCGAGACCGCGGCTCTGAATGGTATCGAGCGTTCGGGTGACACCCTGCTTCCCCGTATCCAAGCTGTGGTTATTGGCTGTCGTCAGGATATCAAAGCCTGCCTCCTTAAGCGCATCCACCGCTTCATCCGGCGAGTTGAACCGGGGATAGCCCTGATGCTTGTACGGATCGGTGCCTGCGGTCGTCGTCTCGAAGTTGGCGATTGCGATATCCGCCGCCTCAATGATTGGCTTCACTTGTTCAAAGACCGGCTTGAAATCGTAGCCGCCCGTTGCCACTCTTGCGCTTTCCAGTTGGGCATTGTGAAACATGATATCGCCCACAGCCGCCAAATGAATGGACTCGTACGACGCCTCCTCGTTCACAACCGGCACAGACGGTTCTGAAGCGCCCGCTCCGCTCGCACCCTCCGTCCTCAAATGCTGCAGCCAGCTAGCCGCTCCAATCGCAATACCGATCAAGATTGCAGCCGCGATCCCCCCAACCAGCCATTTTCCCTTTGCGCTCCCTCTCCTGCTCCTCATGGCGCTTGGTTCCCGTTTGCATACTCTTCATACGTCAGCCCGCTGTCGAATACTTTCGTTGCAAGCTCGACGCCCAAGTACCGGATATGCCACGGCTCGTAGATATAGCCGGTTATGCCCTCTTGACCTTCTGGATACCGGATGATGAAGCCGTACTGATGAGCATGTTCCGCCAGCCATCGACCCTCATCCGTCTCTCCGAATGCCTCCTTCAATCCCTTGGACACGCTGTCGCTTGTCACATCCATCGCCAGCCCCGTCTGATGCTCGCTCTGTCCGGCCTTCGCGCTGTAACGATTGGCAGCAGCTTCTCCTTCCCTGTTCACATAATCTGCGAACAAAGCTTGCTGCGTCTCGTACGAACGATAGCCCGACCGGGCATACAGCTTGTACCCTTCCTTCTCCGCGCCGGCGAACAGTCCCTTCAGCGCCTCCGCCGCTTCCTTTCGGAGTTGATTCACTTCCGCATTCTGAAAGATCGTCGGCACCTCAACCATGACCAGATCGTCTGGCGCATAAGAGTCCTGAAGCGGATGCGTCTTGTTCACCAGCGCCGCAAGAGCAGGGTCGGCTGGCTCCTCCTCTTCATCTTGCGAGCCGGAAGGGCTATCGCTAGTTACAGGATCAACCTGGGACGAGCCTCCCGCTTTTGTCCCGCTTGCTCCGCCTTGCGCCTTCCCATCGGAACAAGCGGTTGTCATTGTTATGGAGAGTGCCAAGACAGCCGTCCATACTGCCATATACGTCCATCTTCTATTCCTCATATCGGTACTCCTTTTCGTCTTTCGTCGTTGACATGCTGTTAGTGTAACGGAGCCAAATATGAGAAGTGAGATCAACTTGTAATGGAGTTGTAAAATTTGCGGGCAGAATCGAAAAAAGAGACCGTTACGAGTCTCTTCCTTCCAACCATCCTATTGCTTATATTTTTCCTCGTACAAATAAGACGCCTTCACCTTATTCATCAGAAACTGCAAGACGGTCATCATATCCTTGTAGAAGCCAATGCCTTGACCTGTATAGGCATTCAGCAATACGCTGAGCACCACCTCATCGCTGCCCTTTTTCATATAATAAAACTCGACACTTCCGCGATAATAGAGGGTGTCGCCAAGCTCAAGGTCGCTGAGCTTATATTCTCCTATCCCCTCCACAAACGCATTGGCATGGTTCTGAAGTTCTTCACGCGAAAGCTCCTTCTCCTTCACCACACTGCGATCATTCACCTTCGATAACCCCAGCACTTCCCCGTCCTTCGCATTAATTACGACGCCGTATATATCCGAGGAATCATAAATGTTCAAAACGTTGGCCATATAGACGCCGCTCGCCACTTTCTTCAAGGGCTCCTTGTATTCCACCAGAAATTCGCGATCCATCTTAACGTTTAGGGTGGCATCGGCAAGCAGCGACTTGATGCCTTGCTGATCCATGAAATACATCTCGAACTTAATATCGTCGAGCGACAAATTATGCTCAAAATACTTGTTCACCGCATTCATGCTAAGCGTCTTGACCGTCTCCTCGGATAATACGCCGTTGTATTCCACTTCTTCGCCGGGCTTCTGCTCGGGAATCTTTTTCACCATAACCGTATCCTTCGGTATGCTTGTATAGAAGGCTGCACAGCCGGACAGTGCCATGCTCGCTAAAGCGAGGCTCAGGACCATCGCTACATATTTTACGATTCTCATGGATTCACCTCGCTCCCTTCCTGAGGCTGGGGAAAGACGATCCGAATCGCCGTTCCCATCTGAACTTCGCTGTCCACTTCAATCACCGCATGATGAATACTTGCTATGCTTCGGCAGATAGACAATCCCAGACCCGCTCCGTTATTATTACGGGTCCTGGCCTTGTCGGCCATATAGAAAGGCTCGAATATCTTATCCATATGCTCCCTTGAGATGCCGCTTCCTTCATCCGCAACCTCCAACACGCAACTGCCGCTGCGCTCTAGCGTGCGGATGGTGATCTTGCCCCCTTCACTGGACGCCTTAACGGCATTGTCCACGAGATTGAAGATGACGATCTTGATCAAATCCTTCTCCAGTGGAAGCCGGCAATCCGCGCAAGCCAGCTCAAGCCGAATCTGCTTAGCGGCTACAATATGCTTGAGCGAAGGCTCCAGCTCCATCACGACATCCTTTAGATTATCCGGCTTCATCTGGAACTGATGGTCCTTCAGCAGAATCAAGTCCATCAGCTTGGTCGCCAGCGCCTCAAGCCGCTTACCCTCGCTATAGATGGCGTTCAGGCCTTCGAGGAACGTAGCCTCATCATATTTGGTCGATCGCATATAATTGGCATATCCGATGATCGAGGTCAGCGGCGTCTTCAGCTCATGCGTAATGTTATTAATGAACCGCTGCTTCTCGCCGTTATTGCGCTCTAGCTCGTTGATCTTGTCCTCCACGACCGCAGCCATCTCGTTGAAGTTCGTCGCCAGCACGCCGATCTCGTCCCTGGATTTCAATTGAACCCGCTCCGAGAAATCGCCTTGCGCAATCTCTTTCGCTGTACGGACCATCGTCTCGATCGGTTTGGTCAAACCTTTGCTGATGAAGAACATGACGATAATATAGATTAAGCACGCCACAATATCCATTTGCGCAAAAAACGTATATTGATCCATCCGCTCCGTGTAGAGCGGAGTCACGTCCTTGATATAGGTGAAGATATAGCTCTTCTGGTTAATATCCGTCACATTAGCGGTAAAGAGCAGCGTACGCTCGTCGATGTCCCGCAATATATATTTGATCTCGCCCGGCTCCAGCTCCTTGCGCTCATCACGCGCGGCGGGCATCACGAAGTCCAGGTTGCTGAATACGGTCTTGTCCTTGTCATCGGCAATCTCCAGGTAGCTGCCCTGGTCGCTGTTCCGCCTGACGAACTCATTCGCGATATTCGTGAGCACAGTCTTCTCATAATCGATGGAATCATAAATGCGCAAGATCGGCACAACCGCATTCACGCTGGAATTGATACTCATATTCGCGCTTAACGTATTGTTGATCTCCTGCTGAAGCATCTTGCTGTGATTGCGTTCAATGACCATGATGGAAGCCGCATTAAATATGATGACGAAGGTCAGAATGGAGAACAGGCATATTTTTTGCCAAAATTTCATCGGCTAATCCTCCAGCCTGTACCCGATCTTATAGATCGTCTTGATCTGATCCTGCAGGTTCAGCTTCTTTCTGAGCGACTTAATATGCATGTCTACCGTGCGGGTCTCCCCGTAGAAGTCGCCGCCCCAGACCTTCTCGATGAACTGTTCCCGGGACAGGGCGATATTTTTATTTTTGAGCAGGACAAGAAGAAGATCGTATTCCTTGGGAGTAAGCTCGACGACTTCCTTACGGACCGTCACTTCCCGCTTGTCTACGTAGACGTCGATATCCTGGAACGTGAAGACCGCTTCTTCCTTGCCGTATCGCCGGAGTACGGTCTCCATGCGAGCGAGCAGCTCGATTGCTTCGAACGGCTTGACCATGTAATCCTCCGCCCCGAGCTTCAGGCCGTTGACCTTGTCGAAGACGGCATTCTTCGCAGTCAGGAAGATGACCGGAATATTCATCGGCCGAATCCTCTCCATCAGCTCGAAGCCGTCCATGCGCGGAATCATAACATCCAGCAGAATCAAATCAAATCGGCCTCTCTTGATCCGATCTAGCGCATCGATACCATCGTAGACCTGTTCCGTCTCGTAACCGACCAGCGTCAAGTTCATTTTTATAATATTGGATATATGAATGTCGTCCTCAACGATCAGGATGTGTTTCTTCATGTCGGTCCCTCCCCCGCTCCTTCTTATACGAGCCGGCTATCTCTATTGTATAGGAGCCTCGGCATCGGCTGGAGCATCAATTTCTTCCACTCTTCTTCTCAACATAGCATAGTTGGACGAGCTGAGGAAAGTGGGGCGAGGACGGACACAGCAAAAAAGCCCGGCATCGGCTTCTCGAAGAAGCGCTGTCGGACTTATCTCTTCATGCTTATGTTTACCCGTGCAATGCCGCTTGTCTCTTGTAGTGGTCTTCTAATACGAGACAAGCCATCGCTTCGACAACAGGGACAATTCTCGGGCAGATGCAAGGATCATGTCTTCCTTCGGTACGAATCTCCCGCTCCTCACCCTCTTTGTTGATCGTCCGTTGAGGAGACGAAATCGACGAAGTCGGCTTGACCGCTACGCGGAAGATGATCTCTTCGCCTGTGCTGATGCCGCCGACAATGCCCCCTGCGTGGTTCGTCAAAAATCCGTTCTTGTCCATCGCATCGTTATGCTCGCTGCCCTGCATGGACGCCGCTGCGAAACCCTCGCCGAACTCAATCCCTTTCACCGCGCCAATGGAGAGCATCGCCTTCGCCAGCTCCGCATCCAGCTTATCAAAGGTCGGCTCGCCAATGCCAGGCGCTACCCCTCTGATCCGGCATTCCACGATACCGCCGCAGCTATCGCCGATCGCCGACAGCGCTTCAATCTTCTCCACCATCTTCACAGCCGCTTCCGGATCGCAAGCCCGGACTGGATTTTTCTCAATTATGCTCTCATCGAAGGTCTCGCACTTAATGTCTCCAACCTGGGTCGTATACGCCACGATCGATACCCCTCTGCCTTCGAGCGACTTGCGGGCAATTGCTCCACCGGCAACCCGGCCTGCCGTCTCTCGGCCCGATGCTCTGCCGCTGCCCCGGTAATCCCGGTGTCCGTACTTCTGATCGTACGTAAAGTCGGCATGTCCCGGGCGGTACAGCAGCTTAATATCGCTATAAGCTTCCGGCCTCATATCCGTGTTCTGCAATTGAATGCTGAGCGGAGCTCCTGTCGTCCTGCCTTCGAATACACCGGACAAAATACGGATCGTGTCGTATTCCTTCCGCGGAGTGGTAACAGAAGATTGGCCCGGCTTTCTGCGGTCCATCTGCACCTGTATATACGCTTCATCTATTTCCATTCCAGGCGTTACTCCATCGACAATGACACCGACCGCTACGCCATGGGATTCGCCAAACGTCGTAATTTTGAACCGTTCTCCGAATGTGCTTCCCGCCATGCTGATTCACCTCGTTAAATTTTTTATCCTGCTCTTATTGTAGAGAATGATTTGAAATTAATGAAATCACAATTTCCTATAGCAGCTATAGATTGTATCTATAACATTATGAAGTGGAAACTTTTCCAGTTGAACGTGCGTTTTAACTATATTCGACTTTCAGAGGAGGAACCATCCATCATGGAGATCAAATGGCTGGAGTGGGCCAAGCATATTCAAGGCATCGCGCAGACAGGACTAACCTATTCGAAGGATATTTATGATATCGAACGTTATGAACAACTGCGGCAGCTCAGCATAGACATCTTATCCAGCTACACGGAGGCGGGGACCGATAAAATCAAGCTGACCTTCGCCAGCGATACGGGCTATGCGACACCGAAAGTGGATGTCCGTGCTGTTGTATTCCAGGATGAGCGAATCCTGCTCGTTCGCGAAAAGATCGACGGCGCTTGGGCGCTGCCGGGCGGCTGGGCAGACATCGGACTGTCCGCCTCCGAGGTAGCGGTCAAGGAAGTTGAAGAAGAGTCCGGCTACCACGTGAAGCCGATCCGGCTGCTGGCCGTTCTCGACAAGAAGTTTCATAACCATCCGCCTGAACCGTACCATGTCTACAAGCTGTTTATCCGATGCGAGATTATCGGCGGAGAGGCGCTAAGCGGCATAGAGACAAGCGAGGTTGCGTTCTTCGGCATCGACGAATTGCCTGAGCTGTCGCAGGAGCGGAACACGGAGGCTCAAGTGAAGACGATGTTCCAGTTCTTGGCCAACCCGAATCTGGAGACGATTCTGGATTGATATTACCTCTTGTTTAATATGCCCAAATAGGCTGTCCAAGGGCCAACATCCTCCCGATAGCGCTCCGCCATAATCCGTGCGATCTGTGACATATGCGTCATATCATGGGCCACCCATGTAGACAGCAGCTCCCTGGCCTTTACAGCGCCGAACTCGGGATGGAGGCCGGTCTGCTCGAGTTTAGCTTCGGTTAGCTGCAATTGCCGAAGCGCTGCAACATTGTTCGTTCGAATCGTTTTAAATTCCAGCAGCTTGTGCTTGATCGGCATGGCTTGTCGTTCCAGATGCGAGAAGCGGTCGAAAGGAGGCAACGTCTGTCTTTCCCCTTCCTCCAGAATGAATCGCAAACGGGGAATCCAATTGTGGACTTCCCCCTCGATCAGGTGGCACACCACCTCATATGCATTCCAGGTTCCTTCCCCTTCGTTGCAGCTCAGCCACTCATCAGACAAACCGCCAAGCAGCGCCTCTAGCGCATGAGGCGTACGCTCAAGCACTTCAATCGCTTCGTTTATCGAAAAGTTCAACGTAATCTCCCTCCCGCTACTGGCTGGCATTACGCCGCATATGTATAACCGCGTGTTATACGTTGCCCTCTTTCAACGTTTCTACCGCTTTGCGAATGCGGCGGTCGCGTGTCTCCGCCGTCTTCGCTTGTTCAATCTGATACACGATCCGATTCTTGTTGCTGTAGCTTAATCCTGCGAAGAAGGCAGCAGCCGTTTCCTCTTGAGCAAGCGCCGCCGCTAGATCCTCCGGCACTACAATTTCTCTTGGCTCCGTATCCAGCGCCAGCTCCACTTCCACAATATCGCCTGCCGCGACGCCCGCTTGCTGCCGATTATCGGAATTCAGCGGCAGCATGAATTTGCCGCCCATTACGGCAACGGTGCTGCGGTACGAATAGCCGCTTATTGTCACGACTACAGGCGGTTTTTTACCTTTCCCTAGTGACTCCACGACTTCGCTTGGCACCTCGAAGCCCGTCGCCGTCTTGCCTCCCAATATGACCTCCGTCTTGAATTTCACAGGCATTCTCCTCCCATGGCATGAAGCTATACATTCTGCTTATCTTTATTATTTAGAATATTGTCCTCCAGAACGGCAAACTTGTCACCGTACTCCCGGATAATATGATGCTCGCCCCAATTGCACAAGGCATCCAATATGGAGCGAAGGCTATTCCCGTATTCGCTAAGCTCATATTCGACCTTGGGAGGCACCTGGTTGTAGACGATGCGATTCACAATCCCGTCATCCTCAAGCTCCCTCAGCTGCTGCGTCAGCATCTTCTGGGTAATCCCGGGCATGAGGCGCTTGAGGTCGCTTGTCCGTTTCTTGCCATACGTAAGGTGGCAAAGGATGACACACTTCCACTTGCCGCCAATGACCTCCAGCGTCGCTTCGACCGAAATGTTGTATTTTTTCTTAAGTACGGCTTCTTTGGCCACTAGGCTTCCTCCTTGCCATGCGTTATGGGTACTTTTCAGTGCCTATATCACTTGAAAGTACGTACTGTTCATTTTGATCTGTGTCATTGATAATAGCACTTACCGGCCGGATATCACAATACGACAAAGTAGGAGTGGACCCATGACAACAGAGAAAAAAAACAGCACGCTGGCGCTGCTCGCCTTGGCTGTCAGCGCCTTTGCCATTGGAACAACCGAGTTTATCAGCGTGGGACTGCTTCCTCTCATTGCCGATGACCTTCATATATCCGTCACCACCGCTGGACTTACCGTGACCTTATATGCGCTGGGCGTTATGTTCGGAGCACCGGTGCTCACGTCCATGACTTCCCAGGTATCCCGGAAGACGCTGCTCTTCTGGATTATGATCGTATTTATTGCGGGCAATCTAATTGCTGCCACCGCAGGAAGCATCGCTGTCTTGCTCACTGCCCGCATCATCTCAGCGCTGTCGCACGGCATCTTCATGTCGATCGGCTCTACGATCGCCGCGGACCTCGTACCGGAGAATCGCAGGGCCAGCGCAATCTCGATTATGTTCTCAGGCCTAACTGTCGCTACCGTAACCGGTGTGCCGCTCGGCACCTTCATCGGCCAGCAGCTTGGCTGGCGCGCCGCTTTTGTTGCGATTGTCGCTGTCGGTCTGATTGCCCTCCTGGCGAATATGCTGCTCGTGCCATCCAATCTTCGGAAAGGAGACAAGGTGCGGCTCGGCGACCAATGGAAGCTCGTGACGAATGGACGGCTGCTGCTTGCCTTTTCCATTACGGCTTTAGGCTACGGCGGCACGTTTGTTGTCTTTACCTATTTATCCCCGTTGCTGCACGATATAACCGGATTCAATGAACGATCCGTAGCCGTTATTCTGCTGCTGTACGGAATTGCCATTGCCATCGGCAACGTCATCGGGGGCAAAGCCGCCAACCGGAAGCCGACCCAAGCGCTATTCTACATGTTTGCCGTGCAGGCGGTGGTACTGGTCATCCTGGCCCTCACCGCACCGTATCAGATTGCCGGACTGATCACGATATTCTTTATGGGTCTGTTCGCCTTTATGAACGTTCCCGGACTGCAAGTATATGTCGTCATGCTCGCCGAGCGCCTCGCTCCCGAAGCGAAGGATGTCGCTTCCGCAGTCAATATCGCGGCCTTCAATGCCGGCATCGCTATCGGCGCTTACTTGGGCGGTGTCATTACCGATTCCATCGGCCTCATCCACACGACCTGGATCGGAGCCATCATGGTATCGGCTGCCGTCCTGTTGACGGGCTGGGCACGCGTGCTGGACAAGCGGGATCAGACGTCATCGCCAGTATCTCAAAGAGTGGCTTAAGTAGCTTCGCACATCGTCTATTCATTTACTTTAACCCATACAACTTACTGGAGGAATATCATCATGATGAAACATTTGCAGGATACCGTAACATTGCACAATGGCGTAACTATGCCGGGGCTGGGACTCGGCGTATTCAAGGTTGAGGAAGGACCGACTGTCGTTGAAGCGGTGAAAGCTGCGATCGCCAATGGCTACCGCAGCATCGATACCGCGGCAATCTACGGCAACGAACAAACCGTAGGCCAAGGCATCCGCGAAGCGCTGGCGGAGAATAATCTGTCGAGAGAAGATATCTTTGTCACATCCAAAGTATGGAATTCGGATTTGGGGTATGAGGCAACTTTGGCCGCTTATGAGACAAGCCTGCAAAAGCTGAGACTTGAGTATCTCGATCTCTACCTCATTCACTGGCCGGTGAATGGAAAATATAAAGATGCGTGGCGCGCGCTGGAGCACTTGTATGAAGCCGGCAAAGTGAAGGCGATTGGCGTCAGCAACTTCCAAATTCATCACCTCCAGGATGTGATGGCGGATGCGAAGATTAAACCGATGGTCAATCAAGTGGAGCTTCATCCGCGCCTGACACAGAAGGAGCTGCTGAGCTTCACAAGAGAGAATGACATTCAGCTGGAGGCCTGGTCGCCGCTTATGCAAGGCGAGCTGCTCGATAACGAGGTATTGATGGAGATCGGAGCGAAATACGGCAAGTCCGTCGCGCAAGTAATTCTGCGTTGGGATGTGCAGCATGGCATTGTCACCATCCCGAAATCGGTCAAGGAACATCGCATTATTGAGAATGCCTCCATCTTCGATTTCGAGCTGAGCACGGAAGACATGGCTCGCATTGACGCACTGAACGAGAATCGCCGCGTTGGACCGGACCCGGACAACTTTGATTTCTAATCCGGCTAATTGCAAGCCCCGTATTCAACACGCTGTGTACAAAAAGACGCCGCACCATAGCTGGAGCGGCGACCTTTTCATATACTCTAGCAAGGCATCTCCTACAAATTCAACTCCACCATCGACTGCGCCAGCACCGGATAGTCGGTAATGATGCCGTCAATTTGGAATTTCAGCACTTCCTTCATATTGCGCCTCGTATTGACTGTCCATACCCACACCTCCCGGCCGGCGGCATGTGCCTGCTTCACCAGTTGATCCGTCAGCATCACTTGCTCGATCGTATAGAAGTCCACATCCAGCGCGGACAGATTGCCCAGCGCAAAATATAAGATCTGGCCGATCTTGATATTCGGCTCCAGCTCCCGAATCTGCTTCAGCGAGTAGCTGTCGAAGGATTGGATATAAACCTCCTGCTCCATGCCATAAGCCTGGATCAGACTGACAACCTCCCTGACCAGGTCGTCGCCAGGCCCATACGGCTTCAGATCCAGCAGCAGCTTGATGCGGCCCTGCGCTTCTGCCAGCGCGTAGGCCAGGGTAGGAATAGGAATCGATTCCATATTCTCATCCTGCCCGATGGCCAGCCGGCTTAGCTCCTCATAGGTCAGGTCGGACACTCGCTCCTGGACGCCGGCCATACGGCGCAGGTTGTAATCATGATGCAGCACGGCTATGCCGTCTTTGGTCAATTGAACATCAAGCTCTACCGATTGAATGCCTTTGTCAATCGCGGCTTGAATGGATGGAATGGAGTTTTCCGGGGCGCTCTCCGCGTCGCCGCGATGTGCCGAGATCAGCACGTTCCACTTTGCGTAGACGAGACTGTCATTGGCCCTAATGCCCACAAATACAGCCAGTCCGATATAGATGACCGCGATGGATGCATAGAGCAGGCTCGTCCGTTTTCTCCCCTTCAGGAAGGCGGCGAATCTCTGCTCCAGCCTGCCCAGCCTGCTCCGATAGATATGCAGATGATCCCTCGGCTTCTCGCCTCTTGTAATTCCGAAATAATAGAACAGGCGAGTCAAGAAAATAATATTGACCGGCATTAGCAATAGCGCGAACATATAAGTCAGAATGGTGGACAGCGTCAAAGAATAATGGTTCGTAAAAGCCTTAAGCACGTTCATATCCATCCACGCCGGCAAATAGGAAAGTGACGAAATGGCCAAAAAACCGGTGCCGAATACGACCGCATTCAGCACGAATAGCCAGAAGAAAAGCTGAAGCCTTCTCCCCCTCGTCAAAGCTTGACTGCTGCGGATCGCTTCGGTGATGGACTTGCCCTCCAGCATGATATAATGGAGCACGAATATCCAGCGCAGCACGGTGTAAAGCACAACTAACATAAGCAGGACATAGACAATCGTCATCGTGTAGGAGGCGTCTAGCACCCTGCTTTGCATAAAGATCGGAAAATTAAACAAGGCATAGAAAGAAGCCGATAACGGCGAATCGATAAAGGGGATTAGGATCAGCAAAAAAACAAGCAGCTGGACAATACCAAAGCCAAGCAATCTCGGCGTCTGGCGCAGCGTCGTGAAGAGCGCATCCGCAATATTGACCTGCTTGCCGAAATAGCGTTGCTGAACGAGAATGACGAGGACGCATAATTCGATGAACAGCGCAAAAGAAGCAACCAGGCCGATCATGACAAGCCCGAGCACTCCTTCGTAGGTGTAGCCCAGCCGGTATACCTCGCTATTGAGCAGCGAGCCAGAGCCGACTACGGTTAATATTCGGTTGAAGATAAACGTAATCACTGGAATAATAATGACGCTCGTAAGCAGCATATATAAATATTCAAAGAGCAGCAGCTTGGTATATGAGGTTCGGAAATCGCGAATGCTTCTGCCGAGCAACCTGAGCATGTGAATTCATCCTATCTGTAAAAGATGGTTACACACCCATTATACCCTCCAAGCCGCCGCTCCTTGAAGTCATTTTTCATTAACGCACAGATTCAGTCTTGCCAGCGCCTACTTCACGCGTCCAGCCGAACGGATCTTCCACAGTTCCGTACTGAATGCCGGTAAGCGTATCATACAGTTTGTTCGTCAGCTCGCCTGTGCGGCCTTCGCCAATCACCAGCTTCTGACCTCCCCAGTTCACTTCGCCAATCGGAGAGATAACGGCAGCCGTTCCTGTGCCGAACGCCTCCTCCAGCAAGCCTTGCTGAGCCGCTTCATAGATCTCGTCGATGGACAATCTTCTTTCTTCCACCGTGATGCCCCAATGCTTCAACAGCTGAATGACGGAGCTGCGCGTAATGCCTGCCAGAATACTGCCGTTCAGCGCCGGAGTCACGACTTTCCCGTCCATCTTGAAGAACACGTTCATGCTGCCGACCTCTTCAATATACTTATGCTCTGCTCCGTCCAGCCACAGCACCTGCGTATAGCCTTGCTCCTTCGCAATCTGCTGCGACTTCAAGGCCGCGGCATAGTTGCCGGCCGTCTTCGCTTCACCAACTCCCCCGACCATCGCGCGGACATACTGGGACTCTACGTAGATTTTGACGGGATTCATGCCTTCCGGATAGTAAGCCCCGACCGGAGACATGATGATAATGAATTGGTAGTTCTCGGATGGCGCAACACCAAGCGTCGCCTGCGTAGCGATCACGTAAGGGCGGATATACAGCGATGTGCCCGGCTCAGTCGGAATCCAGTCGGCATCGACCTCGATCAGCCGCTCCAGTGCCTCGACAGCCGTGTCGATATCCAGCTCCGGCACGCTCATGCGGTCGTTGGAGCGATTCATGCGGGCGAAGTTGTCGCGCGGACGAAACAAGCGGATACGGCCATCGGCTGTTTTATACGCTTTCAATCCTTCGAAGATCGTTTGTCCGTAATGGAACACTTTCGCTGCAGGGTCCAGCACAAGCGGCTGATACGGAATGATGCGTGCGTTATGCCACTCCCGCTCCACGCTGTAATCCATAATAAACATATGATCGGTGAAATGAATGCCGAATCCAAGCTGATCCTGCGGCGGCTTTGTTTTCTTCTGCGCAGTCGTTTCTACGGTTATCGATAGGCTTTCAGTCATGAGAATCCATCTCCTTCGTTCGATACATTGTGATTGAATACTATCATCTTCTGAGGTATATATAAAATATCTAAACTATTCATCATCCATACCTTTAAAGTATGTGAAAAAGGTCGTTCAAAAAGGAGAGCATGGCGATGGACATTCGGCAACTGAAATATTTCCTCGCTATCGCGCAGGAAAAGCAAATTACACGCGCAGCCAAGCTGCTGCATATGGAGCAGCCCCCCCTGAGCAGGCAGCTCATGTTAATGGAGGAGGAGCTTGGCACCCAGCTGTTCGAGCGCAGCCGCAAGCAGCTGACTCTGACCGCTGCCGGAGAGATGCTCAAGGAGCGCGCGGAACAGCTGCTGCTGCAGCTTGACGAGACCATTAAGGAAGTGAAAGAAATCGAATCCGGCGTACGGGGCACCCTGTCTATCGGGGCGGTCGTATCCTGCGTCTCCATTCTGCCGAAGCCGATCCAGCTGCTGCGAGAGACCTATCCCCAGGTTACCTTCAAAATTTCCGAAGGCGATCACTTTATTATGGGCCAGCTGCTGGAGAAACGATCCGTCGAGCTGGTTATCTCGCGGCTTCCGTTCGAAACGAATATTTTGCCGGGAAAAATAGAAGTTCTTCCGCTTCCGTCCGATCCCTATGTGGCGCTTATGCCTTCATCATGGGCACCGGCGTCGGAGGACAAGAGCATCGGCATGGAGGAGCTTGCGACCTATCCGCTGCTGACGCTGAAGACGGACAAGACTACGCGCATGCATGAACAGGTGGTCAATGAATTCAGACGTCACGGTATTGAGCCGACAATCATATGCGAATGCTCCAGCGTTGCTATTATTATGTCGCTCGTCGCCGCCGGGATCGGGGCTACCGTCTTTCCGAAATCGACGCTTTCATCATTCCCGCTGGAGGCTGTGACGATGCTGGCGATACGCGATGCCGACTTTCAATCCGAAGTAGGCATTCTATGGCTGAAGGATCATCGCTTGTCGAAGCGCGCCCAACACTTTATCGAATGCTTGCTGTCGGCGGATTCAGAGAGCTGAATGAACGTTTCATTCAGCTCCGATCAAGCCCGCTTCCCCACCAATCCATAAAAAAACATCCCGACCAGCTGATCGATATAGGCGCCCATATCCCGGCCCTGCTGCTCCGCCCACAGCCTGGCAAGCTCATTCTGGTACATAGCAAAGTACATTGCCATCCCTTCGTCCGATTGCTCCTTGCGGATGTACCCTTCCTGCTTGCCAATCTCTACATATTGCCGAAAAAAATCCGCGAGCTGCTCCTCTGCATAACGCTCCATATCAAGCGCCAGTCCGGCACGCTCAGCGGAAGAAGCTTGCTTGAGTTCTTCCGTTAAGCCCTTCACGTTGCGGGCTTCAAGCGTCATAATATGCTTTGTCTTCTCCAGGAATGTTTCCTCCGACGCCAGGATATCCCGGTACCGATCAAGCTGCTTGTCCATCCAATAACGCAGCATAGCTGCCGCCAGCTTTTCCTTTGTCCCAAAATAATTATAGATCGTCGCAGGAGATACGCCCGCCTGCTCCGCCACTTCATTAACGCTTACGTTCTGGTATCCGTGCTGAGAGAATAATAGATTCGCAGCTTGAAAGATTTGCTCAATCTTCCCATTCCTCCTGCGTTCAAATCCATTCATAGCTTCACCTCTTCTTTAGTTTACCTAAAGAAATAGAGTAACTCAACCTAATAAGTATAAAACTATTGCATCGCCAAGCGTCTCTCCCTATAATAAGTTTTGTAGTATTCCCATTATTTCACTACATAATTATAAAGGAGTGTCGTTTGATGAGATCGTTTCGCGTACCGCCCTTTCTTCACGAAGTATTCGGGGAGAGGCAATCGCCGGGTTCCGTACTCGCCATTCTGATGGGCGGCGGACTGCTGACAGCCGCATTAGCTTGGACCTCTCCTGAGCTGACAGGGCCAGCTGTGCTATGGCGAACCGTCCTTGCGCTTCTGCTAATCTTTGATATTTTTGCCGGGTGCATCGCCAACTTCACCGCTTCCACCAGCAATTACTATGCCGTTCGCAGCGCGAAGCGGCTTATCTTCATCTCTGTGCATCTCCATCTCCCCGCGATCGCTTGGCTGCTGCAAACGGATACCCCGCTTTCAGTTGGAGTCTGGGCTTATACAATCTGCGGCGCCTTTCTGGTGAATGCGCAGGTCGGCAAGCCCTCCCAGCCGTGGATCGCAGGCGTACTGCTGTCTCTGGGCATTGGCCTTATCTCGCTGCTCCCGTTCGACACTTCCTATATGCGGATGATCTCCCTCTTGTTCATGGTAAAGGTGCTGTTCGCATTCTCTGTCGATCATTATGGCAGAGCTTCAGGCCACGGCTTGCAAGAATAACTGAATGCGGGCTGAACAAAGCATAGCTTGGCAAAATAAAAAACCAGCGGAAATCACTGGTTTTGTACAGGCTGCTTGCGCGAAGCCTTCGGCGTCATGCCGACATGCTTCTTGAACAACCGATTGAAGTTGGTAAGTGAGCGAAAGCCGCATTCCAAGGCAATGTCCGTCACCTTCATGCCGCCTCCCTCCAGCATCGCCACTGCCTGCTCCAGCCGAATATGGATAAGGTACAGCAGCGGCGGCATACCGACGGCCCGCTTGAAAATTTCGCTAAAGCGAGACGGGCTCAGATAGACAAGGGACGCGAGCTCCTCCAGCGTCCAAGAGTGGGCATAGTTCAGCTCCATCGTCATAATGACCTGACGCATCTTCTCCAGCTGCTGCTCGCTGATGCTCGGCTCCTGCTGCAGAGCGCCGTCCACCCGGCACTCCCGGTTGACTGTTGCCAGAAACCGGAGCAGCAGTGAATAGACGATTGATCCGTAGGAGCGACGCTCTTGCTCATGCTCCTGCTGAAGCTCCTTGAGAATGCTCCGCAGCTTGTCCATGGACGGGTGCTTGCGGTCGATCAGATTCGAAAAGCACTTGCCTACATCCCGGAACGGGCTGAGCAGCTCCGGATCAAACCTCAAATTGCGGACGAACCAGGTCGGATCAAAGGTAAAGACGGTCATGACCAGATCCTTGCTTTCGTAGGCGCAATGCAAATCATTAGAGTTGATCAGCAGAATATCTCCTTGCTGAAACTCGTACTTCTGGCCGTTGATCATATAATAGCCAGTCCCGGACTTAATATAATTAATCTCCAGCACATCATGCCAATGCAGCTTCTGATACACATTCGTAACCCCGATGGTATCGATGACGAATACCGGATAGTTTTTGTCCAAAATTACTTTTTCCTTCGGAATCGCTTCTTCCCTCATAATAGCTGGCATCGCAGTCCCCCCGTTTCTATCTCTTCTAACAGGAACAGCTGTCCCGGATTCGATACATCGAACCGGGACAGCCTTATGACACAATCAGATGCGAATATACTTCACTTCATCAGCTCGGATAAAGCCTGCTTTGCGGAATAATTTGCTTCGATTGGGATGACGATGACCAGGATAGCTTGGCAATGGCGTCCTCCGTGTTATCGTAGAACTCCAGCTTAATATCGTACTTCTGGCCGGCTGTCAGATAGATGGAGCCTGACCATTCGGTCTCAGCCTGATCGACCCACTTATCGATAATAAGCTGATTGTTCACCCATAATCGGACGCCGTCATCCGTGCTCGTATGGAACGTATAGTTGCCTGTATACTGCGGCTTCACTTTGCCCGTCCATCGAACGGAGAAGGTGTCTGCGCCCATCGATGAAATCGGCGCTCCGTAGCCCCAATTGAAGTTCACCGTCGCATCCACTCTTGTCGTCTTCAAGGATGTGAAATTCATGTTGTCGTAGTATTGAGCAGTCAAGCCGGTGCCATTGTCCGTTGGCAGCTCGCTTGCCGGCGTGAACTTGATCCAGTCATAATACGCTCGAACCGGCGCTCCCGGATAGTTGAACTTACCCGTCCATATCTCTGCCGGGCCCGAGCCCGACCATAGATTAACCATGATGTGGCCGGGACTGGTCGGCAGCGCGCCTCTTGAACCGTTCTCCGTATGCACGAGCACGCCGTCTACATACCATTTGATGTAAGTCGGCGACCATTCAAAGGCATAGTCATGAAAATCAAGTGAAGCATCGAAGCCCAAATCGATAATCGTGCTGTGATGGCCGACGCCATTGGTGAAATAGTTCGTCTCCAGCCTGGTTGTGTCCTTGCCCAAAATTTCGATATCAATCTCGTCATTGGATGTGCCCGCCGCTTGACCGGAATACGTAAACAGGCTAGTTACAAGCCCGGTGCCTTTCGCTGCTTTCATACGCGCTTCCACTCTGCCATAGCCATACTTCACATTCGTGGCGTATTCGGCCGAAGCATAGTTCTTGCCTGAGCAGCCTGAGGGACATCCCGCATTATCCAATCGCAATGCCATAATGCCATTCGAAAATTCCTGGTTGGCCGCCTTCCATCCAACGCCGAAGTCGGCGCCGTTGGCCCAGCCGTCCGAAGTGTAGAACATGCCTGGATTCGTCTCGTTCAGTGGTTCAAGAAATGCAACGTCAGCAGCCGATATTGGATTCGGCAGGAGCAAAACGGCAAGCATAGCAACAGCCGCAAGCAGGGCTGTCATTCTTTTTCTGAGAGACATCACCTTGTTGTTCATAGATACACACCTCTTTCATGGAATGTGATCGATAATGGACAATCGCAAGATTAGGACAAGCTTCTGGAAATCTTCATCAGTTGGTTCTGAGCATCCCGCTCCACCTTGGCTCCGACCGCATCTGCCAATGCCGCAAGCGGCACATATGCGATGCCGTTCCGAAGCGTAACAGGTTCAGCCAGTGTAAGCTTCTCGCCATTCACCATAGCAGTCTTGGAGCCTGCCTTGAAGATGAGTTTTGCACCCGATGCAGCATCTGTGACATGAATTTCCTGCTTCGCGCCGTTCCACTCCACCTTCGCATTCAGAGACTCCATCAGATAGCGCAGAGGCGCCATCTCAGTCTGGCCGATACGGTAGATTAGCGGCTTGTTCGGATCTTCTACTTGCAGCTCGACCGATTGCATCTCACCTTGCGGCTGCTCTGCTTTCGTATACGCGATCCGGTCAAACTCAGCGACCAGCGTCTGACCATGATGTGTATAGTCGCCCGCCCAGCCGTTCGTCTTGGTTGCCGGCCACATGTTGGCAATGATATGGCCCGGCGTAGACGGCAATTCGCCTCTCTCGCCCGTCTCGGTGTGGACCAGCTTACCGTCCACATACCACTTGATGTAATCCGGCGACCATTCGAAGGCATAGTCGTGGAAGTCATCTGCCGCATCAAAGCCCAGCGGGATCACCGTGGAGTGCATGCCTACGCTTTTCGTAAAATAATTCGTTTCCAGCTTTGTTGTGTCTTTGCCTAAAATTTCAACGTCAATCTCATGTGCCGTGCCATCCGGATCGGTGCCATACGTGAAGAAGCCGGTTACAACGCCTTCCCCTTTCACCGCTTTCAATCTGGCTTCGAATTTGCCGTAGCCGTACCGCTGAGTCGTCGCATACTCTCCTGATGCATAGGGCTGACCGGAGCATAGGGCCTGATCATCCACACAAGGCTTGTCATCGAGCAGCAGCTTCAGCTTGCCGTCCTCGAATACGACATGGTCGTCTCTCCACCCGTTTAAGAAGGTGCCTCCATTGCCCCACCCATTCGATGAGTAAAAACGATCTGTATTCTTCTTGTCGAGGTGATCCTCGAAGTTCGTGCCGAGAACCTCTGGCGCCGCATCCTCTGCCATTGCTGTTAGCGGCGTAAGAAGCGCTACTGTTGTGAGAGCGGATACAACCAACATCGTCCATCTGCGTCTAAGCTTCATGAATCGTCATCCTCCTCCTCTTCACTTCTTGCAATCAGAATCGTTATTCAACTTAATCCTACATGCTATCGGACCCATGATCTCAGCCATTCCCACCATAAAACTGCACTATTTTACGGATATTTGAAATTGATGTAAATCCGTCGCCATAATAAAAGGCCGGATAAAGGACAACCATTCGTCCTTATCCGGCCTTTCATGCCCTGACTATTCTTTGCCTAAAAATAGCTTCTATGAAACTTTCTTATGAAAGCAATACATGAGGAGCAGTCCAGTCACAACGCCAAAGGATTCCAGGCTTAATGGCGACTGCGGACTGGATGCCGGCAACAGCCCGTCGACTGCGTTAATCAAGGGAACAACGTTGTAATGCAACTGGGAGAGCATGGCAGGCACAGGGAGCAGCAAAAAGCCGAATTACACCAAGCAGCAGACCTGGCAACACGGACAACATCATGGGAACAGCTGCCGCTGCAACATGCTTCAGTTGCCTCTCCCCGATCGGTGATTCCATCTATGCTAGCCGGAGCGGCTCCTTGAACACCGTTCGATTAATGACTTCCGCCACGATCCATAGCCCTATGATCGAAATATAGACCGATACCGTGTAGCTAATCGTGAAAGATAAATCAAACCCCTTCTGAAGCATGTTCAGCGATAGGTGAGTAACGGCATTGGTAAAGCAAAAGACATAGCTGCGCACCATCCAACGGCGATGGCTGTTCAGCTGTTTCTTTCTAATTTTGGATATCGCAATAATCGTAATAATCGGCCAGGCAATATTTAATAGATTGAACGGAATGCTGGTCGCCTTGCCTCCGGTTGAATAAGGGGCCATATAACCCGAAGTGATATCTACGATAAGAATAGCAATGAGATAGGTGTAGCCGCTCATTCGATGAAACGTCTTGGGCTTCCGAAGCACCGCGTTCGAAAAGTTAAACGCTCCCGCCAATAACGCGATACAAGCGAAGGCCACATGCACATACATCACATTCAGCCAAATCGGAGGCTGCAGCGCGCGCTTCAGATCCATCTTTTGGCTAAGAAATCGAGTTGCTGACGGATCATAGATATAATTTGCAATTACCGCATACAGCACAGCGCCAATTGCCGCAGCGACAACAAGCTTGTATAGAAGCTTAGAGTTAAACATACAATTCAGCCTTTCTCCCGGATGCATTCCCCTAATATAACCCATTCTACCTCAACGCTCCAGCCGAGTATAGCATGGCCGCTCCTCATGGAACGAGGCCAAGACAGGCCACTGAACAAAAAACACCGCTACCGGCAGTGCCCGATCCGTAGTGCTATAAGACCGATTCGAACAGCCTATCTTCGCGGAAGCAAAGAAATAGAATAATAGAAGCCCTTGACTTTATACCCGACTATAGAGTGTATACTCAGATCAACAAACGAGAAGAGAAGGTGAAGCGTTGTTTAAAATTAGCGAATTTTCGAGACTGAGCCGCATTCCGTTGCAAACCCTGCGTTTCTACGATCAGATCGGAATTTTCAAGCCGGCCAAGATCGACGAATCGACGGGATATCGGTACTACTATGCGGAACAGCTCCTGGAAATCAACCGGATTGTCATATTCAAAGAGTTGGGATTCACGCTGCAGCAAATCACGCAGCTTCTTCATGAAGATATATCGGCTGAACAGATTCGAGGCATGCTGAGGCTCAAAGAAAGTGAAATCACGCGCCAGCTTGAGATCGAGCAGTCCAGACTTGCCCGGATTAAAGAAAGAATGCAGCTTGTAGAACGCAAAGGAAAGCTGGATAAAAGACAAGAGGTTGTCATGAAGCGTGTTGCAGCCATGCACATGGTCACATATGCGTCAAACGGCACGGTTGAAGATATTCCAAGATTGTTCGACATCTTCGATAGTCTGATGGATAGTCGTACCAGATGCTCCTTATCCGGTCCGCAGACAGTGTTATGGAACGAATCCGGCAGTGCGGAGCATGAGTTTGAATTTGAGGTCGGTTATGCGGTGAAATCGGATACGCTTAAGCTGCCCGAGCACCTCCATCTCCGAATCCTGCCCCCGGAGACAATGGCTACTCTGTTATTCCGTTCGGATTCGGCGTATTCAGAAACGGCATGCTTGGATCTTGCTGAATGGATTGAGCAGCAGGGCTATCATGTTCGAAGCGATCAGCCCGGCAGGGAAACGTATGTGCCTCTATCAGGTGAGCCGGGGGTTTGCATCATCGAAATCCAAATTCCAATCGAGGTTGAAGAGGTGCGTAAATGAGGAACAAATGGATCGTTTACTTGCTTGCCCTGGCCGTGTTTCTTATTGGGACGATTGAATATATTATAAGCGGAATTCTTCCTATCGTAGCAGCAGACCTCGGAATTGCGACATCCACTGCGGGATCTCTCGTTACAACGTTCGCCCTCTCCGCAGCGGTAGGCGCGCCCGTCGTAATTGCTGCAACGATCCGGGTCGACCGCAAAAAAATATTGCTGATTATGCTTGGCATTTTTATGGTGAGCAGCTGCCTCGTTTATTTTAGCCATTCGCTTGAGATCATGCTAATGACTCGAATGATCCAAGGGCTAAGCGGAGGCGCTGCCACAGTCATGGCCATGGCTGTAGCCACACGGTTAGTCGAAGAACGGAATCGGGGCCGTGCAATCGGTACGATTTTGATGGGCTTGAGCGGCTCTCTGGTACTCGGCGTACCCATCGGCACACTTCTAAGCGAAGCCGTTGGCTGGAGAAATTTATTCATCATCGTTGGCCTGCTAATCGTGATTCCATTCCTTGCGGTTATCGTCAAAGCCCCTTCCATTACGGAGCAAAGAGCCATTACGCTCGGAATGCAGCTGTCGATTTTGAAGGATAAAAAAATTGTGCTGGCGGTAGTTATTACACTGTTCTATGTAGGAGGATATTCTTCGCTGTTTACGTTTATATCCCCTTTCTTGCAAGCAAATGTTGAACTCTCTGCGGCGGCGTTATCCGGTATGTTGCTCATTGCGGGCATTTGCAGCTTTATGGGCTCCAAATTCGGAGGGGTGATGGCCGATGCGAGAGGACCAAAGTTCACGATCTATGTTGGACTGTCCGTCCAGGCTGGAGCATTGCTGCTGCTGACCTGGTCAAATGGCCTGATCTACACGGTTATTCCGTTGATTATGGTATGGATGGTCGGTACATGGATGACATCCCCGGCTCAACAATTGTATTTAGTTACCTTAGTGCCTCAATCGCCGGATATTGCCTTAAGCGTCAATACTTCGTTTATTCAGTTTGGCTTCGCCCTTGGCTCAGGCATTGGGGGATTGGTGGTCGGCAGCTCCTCCGTTGACCATCTCGGCTGGTCCGGCTTTGCGATGGCTTTGCTGGCGCTTCTGCTAGCCGCTCGATTATTCTCTCACGACAAGAATCCTGGACATGCAGCGATTCATAAAAACGATGAGAAAATAGAAGTCTGTACCGATTGAGCAGGTTCAATCGCGTCTAACGCGCTTCTTGTCCATATTCCATTCCAACTTTATCAATTCGCTTGTTGTGTCTTGCAGCTCACATTGTATATAATCTCCATAACAACGAACTTTTGGAGGATACCTATGCTAAAAGAAAAAATCCCTTGGTAAGCCCGAGCCCCGCCTCCTCTCGCTCATTTCGCGCAATCAAATTCTAATCGAAATCGAGAGGATGACGAATATGTGGCCACAATCAGTAGACTGGAAAACCTTAACCTTCGGGGTAGAAATCGAATTCATCGGAGGGCAGCCGGAGCAATTGGAGCTGTTGCCGGGCTGGATCATGTCGCTCGAGGAGCGGCAGCTTGACGAGACCGGATTGGAGTCCGGCAGCGAGCTGAAGCCGCCGCCGCTGCTGTGGGAGGACCGCGCTCAAATCCGTACGATGCTGGAACGGCTTCAAGCACAAGGCGCTTCCGTGAATTGGAGCTGCGGCCTTCACGTCCATATCGGACTGGAGCCTTGGGGACAAGGGATCGTACCGCGTCTGCTGGATGCAGCGCTGCAATGCCAGGAGGCGATCGAGGAGCTGCTCGGCACGAGTCCGCATCGCCGGCTCTTCTGTCCGCCTGTCACAGCAGAGATGAAGGAACGTTATGCGGCAGCACCCGAGGAGGATTCTGTTCGAAATTTCGGACGCCCGCAATCCCATCGATGCGGCATCAACACGGCGGCCTGGTTCGATATTCAAACCGTTGAGATCCGGTACGCGAATGGCTCGCTGAACTATGAAGAAATCCTTGCAACCGTGGAGCTTTGCCTTCGATTCGTTGCTGCGGTCGGAGAAGGAAGCACACTGTCCAGCGACTTTAAGGAACTGGCTGTACAGCTAAGCGTTCCAATCGCTGGATATCCGCCTCCATTGCCGCCGCCAAGATGGTTCGAAGAGAGGACCTGGCTGGAGGACAGCCTGACCCCGGTCTTAACTTCTATGGCAGCGGACCTTGTACAGCATGGCGAGATCCATCATATTCTGCCTGTTCCGGAAGGGTTGCTGCTGGCAGTCGAGGACCGTGATGGACATCTCTCCAAATTTGTCATTCAGCCGCCTGCGGCAGAATGGAAGGTCGTCCGTCAAATCACAGAATAGGATGAACAGGGGGCATGCCGCCGATAAGGCAGTTTGCCCCCCTCCAGCAGCTAGGTTAATGAACTAAGGAGGATATATGATAAAAAAAGAGAACCTCTTGTTGCCTATTTCTATTATCATCTTGGGGGGATGCATAGTCCTATCAGCATGGATAATAATGTATGGATTAAAACATAAAACACAATCAGAACTTCTGATCACTTCTGAAGCGGAGAAGCCTCCAGCTATGTACGACGTACAAAAAAAAGCATTATTGAATTCAGAAGAAGCCGCGCAATACATGGGAATATCATCAAAAGAATTTGATTTTCTCATTGAGAGTCATATCATTCAGAAAAAGAATCTTCATTCATATGAAACATATAGGTTCATTCCATTTATCGAAATTGCTTCTATTAGGTACTTTAACGAAACTGAAATCAACAAGTGGATTGAGTACAATATGCTTCATACATGACATCCAACCATAAAATGAATAAAGCTCGTGTACAATATTGAATAACCAACCACTTTTTACAGAAAAGTGGTTATCTTTATGACCAAAATTAACATTGAGATTAAACATAACCCAACAGTAAAGGACTATAACCGCAAGGCATTTCGTAGGATAGAAGATAAAGTGGACAAAGGGAGGAATGTCGATGTGGGAACGCAAGGAACTGAAGGATAATGCCAAGTATGTACTTCGAACCACGTATTGGAAAGCCTTTTTGGTCAGCTTGATTCTAGGCTTTGTCGGCGGAGGAGCCGGCATTCCGAATGTGAACTTCAACTACAGATCATCGGATTCATCATTTGATTCTCAAGCCGGATGGATCGACTGGGGATTACTGGCGCCAATCCTTGCCCTTGCGGCAGGTTTTATCATCGTTGTGATTTTCCTCGCATTGGGCTTTCGAATTTTCCTCGGGTTTCCGCTTGAAGTCGGTTCGATGAAATTTTTCAAACGAGCTGCCGAGCAGGACGCGAACCTGAATCATCTGGGTTATGCGTTCAACGGGCAGCGCTACATGGATGTTGTGGGGGCAATGCTCTGGCGGGGCTTTCTTAATTTCCTGTGGTATCTGCTGCTCATTATTCCGGGCATCGTGAAATCCTACGCCTATAGCATGGTGCCGTTCATACTGGCGAACAACCCGAATATCGGATACAAGCGGGCCGTTGAATTAAGCAATCAAATGACAAGAGGACATAAGTTCCGCATCTTCGTCCTGGATTTAAGCTTTCTGGGCTGGATCTTCCTAGGCCTGCTGGCTTGCGGCGTAGGCGTCTTGTTCGTCATGCCTTATATCAACGCCACGAAAGCGGAGCTTTATCTCGCATTGCGCAAAGAGGCGCTGGAACGCAATCTGACGACGGGAGAAGAGCTTCGGCTCGTCCCTCCGCCTCTCTTTTAAATGGGTTCACTGAAACACCGCATCTCACTATGCGCAAGGCCGGTCACCCCACCCGGGTGCCGGCCTTGTCCGCATTTCCCTATATCCATCCGTTGTCATGCGCTTTCTCCGTCGCCTGCTGCCTCGTCTCTACTCCCAGCTTCTGAATGGCCGTAGACAAATAATTGCGGACAGTTCCTTTGGTCAAATAAAGCTGCCCCGCAATATCGCTCGTGGACAACCCCGATCTGGACAGTCTGAGCACATCACTTTCCCTATCGGTCAGCGGATTCTCTTCCTTCACAAACAGTGCCGTCGCCAGATCCTTACTGATGACATGCCCGCCAGCCATCACCTTGCGAATGGCGTCAATTAGAAATTCAATCGGCTCATCCTTAAGCAAGTAGCCCTCCACCTTCAAGTCTCTGGCCTTCTGCAAAAAGCCCGGTCGGGCGAAGGTGGTCACCATAATGATCTTAGGTGCATGTCCCTCCTGCTTCAGCTTCTCCGCAAGCTCGAGACCGGACAGAAACGGAATTTCAATGTCCAGCAGGCAGAGATCCGGCTCGCATCTGCGAATGACCTCCAAGGCATCCATCCCGTCCTCCGCTTCTCCTACTACATCGATGTCGTCTTCCAGGGATAATAGCGATCTAAGCGTCCCTCTAAGCAGCTTCTGATCTTCAGCAATTACGATTCGGATCACTTCTTATCCCCTCCCATTATTCATTAGCGGAAGCTTCAACGTCACGACCGCACCTTTGTCCGGATTGGCTGTAATATACGCATCACCCTGCAGCATAGCCATTCGTTCTCTCATGGACTGCAGACCGTTCCCATGGCCTTGCTGATCCAATCCCTTGCCGTTATCGATGACTTGAATATAATAGTGCTCCCCTTGCACGTAATGAGCAAGCGTACAACGGGTCGCTTCGCTATGTTTGATTATATTGGTTACTGCTTCCCGGATAGAGAGCGCCACCATTGTCTCGGCTGAGTTGGATAATGGCCTCAATCCTTCTTCCATTACACTCATGTCGATATCAGCGTCCCTCAATAGCTCTCTGGACCGTGCAATCTCCTTCGCAAGAGAGACGAACCTCATATCGGTTACCAGCTCCCGCACTTGCTTCAGGGCGTAGCGCGACGTATCCAATATATCATTCAGCTCATGCTTCGCTTTCTCCGGGTGCATATCCACCAGTCTGATTGTTAATTCGCTCTTTAGTTTAATCATTGTCAGCGTCTGTCCCAGTGTATCGTGAAGGTCTCTGGCAATCCGGTTCCGTTCCTCTTCCTGAATATAATGCTCCAGCTGCTCACTCACGATATCCAGCTTTGCCTTAAGCTGCCTCGTCTTTTCCTTGGTATGTACCACGATTGTCGCCGTTAGCTGCATGATCATGCCTGCGAAGAACAGATTCGTGAATAGCGCAAAGGGACTTCCTGCATCCAACCAGCTATGCGCCAGATACATGATTACGATGCCGGCCATTCCGCCAGCCATCACCCACAAGCGCTTCGTGCGACCTAGCAGATCGGCAAACACAAACCCATAGAGCAGCATCCAGTTGTCGATATAAAGGCCCAGCACTGTCATGAGAGAGCACCAAACGAGACTGGCCCCAAGCAGGCGCCAGTCCCGATACCATAAGCCAACATAGAAGGATCCCAGAAACAACAGGAACGCTGCTATTCTCCCAACAAGAGGAATCGAATGGCTCGCAATGAACACATGATAGATAAAGACGACCACGACTAGCATGTCGATAATCAAATATTTCTCAATCTGATCCCGGGGATAAATCCGTCTCCACATCGTTGCCCAACACACCTTATCCGTTGCAGTCTAGTTTCTTGGCTTTGCGACCAGGCTCGTAGCGAATCTTCTCGCCGATTCCATCGGACCAAGCTTGAAGCGTCCCAGCCACAGGTAAGCGAACAACATCTGAACGCAGCTGATCGCAATCCATACTCCTGCCACTGCTGCCGGGTTCAGCTTGCCGCCGAGACCCAATCCCCAGCCGTAGAAAATGACGCCAGAGATGATATTTTGCAGCACATAGCAGCTAAGCGACATTTTGCCTACTTGCTCCAATCGATTCCATAACCATAGCTTCTCACTGCTTTCAACCAGCTTCGCAAGCAGTCCGATATAACCAAGCGCCAGAATCGGAGCGAACAGGTAGCGAACCGGCAGATCGAAGTAGCCGCCGGGCACGAAGATGAGCAGGTTAAGCGGAATACCCAGGCAGAGCCCCCATTGCAGGAGCTTCCTCCGCTTCTTCCTCCCGTCCTCGTCCGCCGCAAAATAACCCGATCGCATCAGCCGTATGCCGAGCAGGAACAGGAAGATATTCATTGGAATGACGAACAGGACCTCCGTTCGGAGCATCAAGAAATGTGACAAGCGGTACTCTACTTGCTGCAGCCAGCTTCCGTCCTTATATAATAACATCGTACCTTGCATATCGCCTACATTCACATTCGCCCCGCTCATACCGAGATAGATTCCGCCTATTAAAAGGAGCAGCATAACGGTTCCATGAAATCCGCCCACGATTTTCATAGCTCTACGAATGGCCTTGTCTCCGCCTTTGATAATAAAGGCTGTAATTATTGCCGTGATGCCATAGCTCATCAAAATGTCGTATTCCATCACCAATGCAAAGTGGATAAAGCCCTCCACCATCAAAATAACAGAAGTCCAGATGTAGACTCCCGGCCAAGTGTTGCCGCGCCTTAAGGACTGCTGATATTTCATCTCCAGCCCGACACCGAACATAATTGTCAGCAAGCCCAAGAGCTTCCCATTCACCAGAAACAGCACAAATACGCGCACAAACTCCTGGAACGACGTCCACCACGCATCCACATTAAAGGTCAGAATATAATTCAAGTCTCCCAAATAAGCGAACAGCCATATATTCGTGCCCAGCGTGCCCATTACCGCAAATCCTCTTAAAATGTCCAACAAACGCAATCTGCCGCTTTTCTCCACCATGCTATCCCCTCTTCATTTCGATAGTACCTTTATTGTATGGATGAAGGGATGGCCGCGATATTCACAGCAGTCAGCAGTTTAATATGACAGTGTCATATGGGGTGAGAAGCCTTCGGCCGGGCGGCGCGCATAATAAAACAACCGCAGCCCACAACGGGATACGGTCGCCCTTTTATGAACGCTTATGAACGGACTTACGCCCTATCCCATTTATCTGGCCAACTGTCTCACCTTATCCAAATGCTCGCCGAGATAGCTGTACAGGGGCGGGCAAGCCTCCATATCTATCCAAAAATAGTGAAAGATCCAGCCGTTATCCTCGTCGTTGCTTTGCACCACATGGGTGAAGGCTTCCGGGGCGGAAGCTTCGAGCTGATAGTAATACCGATGTACTTGCTGCTTCAATGTCTCGGAGTAGTAGTTATGTTCGCCGAGAAGGGAAATATTGTCGACCTCTTGTATGCCCGATTCCTCTATGATCTCTCTCCTAAGCGCGTCTAGCAACGGCTCGTTCTCCTCTACTGTGCCGCCTGGAACCTGCAGCCCATAATGCTCATAATCTTGTTCCCGGAAAACCAGCAGCTGCAATTTCCCCTTATGTATTCGAGTGATATAGGCTGTAACTTTATAGACCATATCCACTTTCATATATCGATGCACCTCGATTCGATTGTTATAGGTTTACTTCGGATTGACCGCCTTCTCCAGCTCCATGATGCGGTTTCGTAAAAAAGCAACTTCATCCTCCAGCGCTTCTCTCGTCCTGCGGGTCAGCATCGTCACCAAGATAGCCAGCACACTGACTGCGATGACCGAGAAAGCACCGAAGAAGACAACCTCCCGATCGAGCAAGCTTCCGCCTTCTATCAGCATAAGAAGTCCATAACATGCAAAAACGATGATGACGATGCAAAACACCGTACAGACAGCCGCCAGCCACTTCAAGCCCGTCTCGGATAACATCCCATCTCTCCTCATACTCTTATTTTCTTATCATCCAATATCTTCCTAAATCATCTGTTTATATTAACGCTTCATAGGCCGTGAAGGTTTCAATCCATATTTGCCCGCTTTCACCGATTGTTCAAGTCGCTCAAGGGCATGACCCTCAATGACTACATTACGACAAAAGGTCCTTCATTACCTAAAATTTATCGCTTCCATATTTATCGTTATTAAGACCGAACAAAGACCCCTTCGATTAGGGGTCTTTGCGTTTGTCATACTGTGTTGGTTCACTGTTACAAAGTGGTTAGCCAACCGCTTCGGATGGCCGCTTGGAGGGCTTGCGGTTCACAAAATAGATGCTGACCAGAATGCAGGCCAGCCCGGCGACCAGCGTCAGCGTAAGCGGCTCATGCAGGAACAAGGTGCCTGCCAGAATCGCCACGACGGGAATGAGGAACGTGTAAGAGGCCATCTTGCCCGCTTCGCCGGAATCCATCAACTTATAAAACACCAGCCAGCCGATTGCAATAACAAAGATGGAGATAAATAGAAGGCTGCCGATGAAGGCCGCATTCCAGTGCACATCCCCCCAGCTTTCCACTCCGCTGCCTGTCGCTGTCATAAGCACTCCGCCAATCAGGAGCTGAAGCGTAACAAGCCAGATCGGATCGACACTGCCGCTTTTGCGCTTCACATAGACCGTCCCCAGCGCCCAGCTTAGAGCGGAACCAAGCGCAAGCAGAACGCCCTCCACCGAGATATGTCCAGACGAGCCCCCTGCCCCAGTGCTGATCATGCCGACTCCGGCGAAGCCGAGCAGCAGGCCTGTTACTTTCATGCCGTTCATCGACTCGCCTAGCCACATCCAGGAGAAAAGCCCGACCAGCACCGGCTGGAGGAATACAATGGCCGAGAACAAGCCCGACGGCAAGTAGTTAAGACCGATGGACTGAAGGCCGTAATACAAAATGATATTGACGATTGCGGAAATGACATACACCGGCCACGTTCGGCTGAAATTCAGCTTCTTGTATCGCGGGAGGGCGAACATAAGAAGCAGAATACCGCCCAGCAGCGTTCTCACTCCCGAGAACAGCACCGGCGGCATATAGGCTAAAGCAAACTTGGATAAAGGCCAATTGATTCCCCATACGAGCACGAGGAACAGAATGAGCAAAGCTGTATTGGCTTTGGACAGTTGTTGTTGCATGGTGCAGGACTCCTTGCTGTAGGTTCACATGAGGTTTGAACGAGCCGTTACATCCATCATCATACTCCTGTCCCCTGATCGAAGCAACCGTCCTTTTAAGGAACAAGAAAAAACTAGAACATATGATCCTATTGGATTATAATGGAATAGAATTGACCGAGCCTCTCTTACGGCGCTCTGCCGAATCCGGAGGACTAATCAGGAGGAATTCGAATGGAATTTCGTATTGTAACCAAGCCTGGCTTTGATGTAATCGGCTACGCCATACGTACCCGCATGGCAGACGGACAGAACCATCGGGACATTCCGGCATTCTGGCAGCGCTATATGGAGGAGAAACAAGGGGAGACATTGTACGAACAGGCTGTCTCGATGGTAGAGTACGGCATCTGTGATGACTTTGATATGGAGGCGGGTGAATTCAACTATATCATCGGCGTTGAAGCCAGAGACGGTGCCGAAGCGCCCGAAGGGACGATTCGCCGACATTACCCGGAGCAGACTTATGCGGTGTTCACGACGCCCAAGAGCACGCACGAGCAATTCTCCGATTCCATTCAGCGCACTTGGGGATACATCATGGAAGAATGGCTCCCTAACGCCCCTTATGTGCACGCGGTCGCAGCCGAGTTCGAATATTATGACGAGCGCTGCTGGCAGGACCGCAACGAACTGCTGGAGATGGACATCTATATTCCGGTACAACCAAAAACCGAAGAAGCCTAATACTTGAAGGGCGTGGCCTTCATCATACACATATAAAAAACAAGGTGCCGTAAAGACACCTCGCAACAATGGGATGAAGCTGGGCTTTTCACTGCCCAGCCTATTTCTATTTATATCGGAATTGCTCTATTCCGCTTTGCAGTGCGACGGTCATGTTTTGCAATTCATTCGAGGCGGCTGCAACCTCCTCCACCATCGCATTCTGCTCCTGTACCGATGCCGAGATCTTACCCAGCTTGTCCGCATTTTCTCTGGCGGCATCCGCAACCTGCTCCGCGTCGACGAGCATCGTACTCATTTTCGTGGACTGTGTATCCATGAGCGCGGCAATGCGATCAATCGCTGTGACCGTTCGGTCGACCGATTGTGCAATAAGCTGCAGATGACCGATCGTCTCGGTCGTTTTGGACGCTCCCGCATGGGTATGCTGCGCTTGCAGCTCCATACGGCTGACCGCAAGGCCCAGGTCGGCATGAATGGCCTCAATCAGATTGCCGATGTTTTTCACTTCCAATGAGGTGTGATTCGCCAGCTTTCTGATCTCAATTGCCACCACCTGGAAGCCTTGGCCATGCTCGCCTGCATGGGCCGCTTCAATTGAAGCATTTAACGCCAGCAAATGGGTTCTGGACGAGATTTCCTCAACAGCGTGAATGATGTCGCCAATCTGTTCCGCACGCTCCTTGAGCTTCGTCATAATAACGGACGTTTCTTCCCCCTCCGCAGCAAGTCGATTCATCGTCGACGACAACGCATCGACCGATTCGTTGCTGCTGATCATAGCAAGCGACATGTCCTTGGCATCCTGCTGGGCAGCCTCCGTACATGCGGAAGCATCGGACGACAGTCCCGCTATATCTTGGATGGACGCGTACATTGCATCCGACAACTGAGCCTGCGTGTCCGTATTGGAGGAAATTTCCCCTACCCGCTCCGTCACTACAGTGAGCAGCGCCGCTACTTGCTCAAGCGCTTGCCTCAGATGCTCCACTTCCGTGCCTGTCGCTTTGGAATGCGTATCGATATTGGCGATAATGCCCCTAAGGCTCGTAATCATCTGATTAAATGATGTGGCCAGCTGCGACAATTCATCGCCCGACTTCGGAATCGACACGCCTGCCTTGAGGTCTCCTTTGGCCGCAATATCTGCCGCCTTGTGCAGATCGTTAAGCGGCTTGACCAGCCACCTCGCTGTCAGCCAGCCCAGAAAGCCTGTCCAGAACACGCCTAACCCGAAGGTCAAGCTTGTAAAAAGCCACGACTCCATATTCGGAGCCAAATAATCCTTTAATACAAAAATAAAAAATGCGCTTGTCCCGTATGTAGCCGTTGCCACGAGACTGATCCCTGCCACTATTTTAGTAACCAAGCTTGTTGACATCTTCATCTGACAGCCCTCCGCAAGTGAATAGTGTACCCGCCTTGCTACTTACCCTGATCCATTATGACCTTTCTCCAGGGCAAGGACTGTGACGAAAGTCACAAAATAAGGTCAAACCAGAAACTATTTTCGAGTCATTCGTCACAGCGCAGACTATGAGGGTATAAAAAAACATCGCCGTGAGGGCGATGTTTTTGAGGAGCGTAAGCTCTATTCTCTTATTTATCGTTTTTGGCCTCATCCAAAATGGAGAGATCCAGGAACTTGCTCAGATCAAGCGAATCTACCGTTACATCCTTGATATACCCTGCCTCGATCGATACTCTTGCCATTTCCTCAATCGCTTCCTGGCTCACGTCGGATGTCAATCTCATATGGGAGAGGGCGGCCTTGATCAGAGCCACATCAAGTCCTTTGCCGCTTAGTTCGCTTAAGCGTTTGTTAATCAGCTCATACGATTCATCCGGATTAGCTTGGATAAAATCAATAGCTTCCAGGTTGGCTTTCACAATCGCTTTGGCGAGGTCTCTATGCTCGCTGATGAACTTATCGCTCGCTACCAGAATAACCAGCGGGTAATCGCCGTTGTTCGGCGGAATTTGATCCCAAGGGACGATCACCTTGCCAATGCCTTCCTGCTCGATCTGCGTACCCCACGGCTCTGGGATAAGTGTCGCATGCACTTCGTTCTGACGAAGAGCAACCAGCGTATCAGAAGGTGCGCGCGCTACGATCTGGGCGCCAGAGCTGTCAGTCGTAACCGGGACGCCCTCTTGCTCCAGCAGCAGACGCAGCGAAATTTCGTTCGTGCTGCCTTTAGTCGGAATTGCAATGGTTTTGCCTACGAGATCTTTGACCGTCTCCACACCGGAATCCTTGCCTGCGACAAGTACGGCACCGCCGTTATCCGCGCCGGAGATAACCCGGAAGTTGCTGCTCTTCAGGAACTGGTTCGTCGATGGACCGGGTCCAACATAGCCGATATCGATCTGGCCAGTCGCAATAGCGGTCGAGAAGTCGGAGCCGTTATCAAAGGCTTGAACCTCGATCTTCACATTTTCGCCAAGCTGCTTCTGGAAAAACTCCTTCTCCAGACCAATATAACCCGCTGCATGCGTCACGTTCTTGAAGATACCGAGCTTCACCGTTACTTGATCCTTGGAGCCCGAGCCCTCTGACTTCCCGCCGCAAGCCGCAAGCGTGAACACCAGAACAAATGCCATAACCAGTATGCCGATCTTTCTCATAGACAACCCCTTCTCTCTCCCGATAATCACCATCATGATTTCTCTTATTCCGACTAATTATATATGATTACTGTTGAATGTCAACTCTTACTATTGCTTTCCAATCCATACCGGATGAGCAATCTATCCTCCAGCTTCTTGAAGCAGAAGTGATCGGATAATGTACCCAATACCGCGATAATGATGACGACGTTCAACATTAATGCGGTATCGCCGAGACCCCTGCCGTCCTGGAGCAATTGACCAAGTCCTGCTCCGTTCGCTATAAGCTCACCTGCTACAAGGGCGCGCCAAGCAAACGCCCACGATACCCGCACGCCGGTCATCAGATGCGGGAACGCCCCCGGAATCAGGATCTGGGTGAACATGCGCCAGCCGTTGCCAGTCCCCAAGGTTTGTGCTGCTCTCAGGTAGATGGGAGGAATGTTCTTGATCCCTGTTCTAGTTGCAATCGACATGGTCCATGTCGCGCCCAGCGCTGTAATGAAAACAACGGACACATCATTGAATCCGAACCAAATAATCGCAAAGGGAAGCCACGCGATACTAGGCACCGTCTGAAGCGCAATGACCAAAAATCCGATCGTATCGTCGATTGCCTTGAACTTCGCGAACAAAAAACCTAACAACATGCCAACGGAGAGGGAGATCGCAAACGCGATGAACAACCTTCTAAGCGAGTTATAGATGGCGTCCAGAAGTTGCCCGTGGGCGAAGCCGGTGTAGAATGATTCGATCGTCTGGAACAGGGAGGGGAACTTCCACGACTCCCAGCCGATCAGCCTATATGCCGCCTCCCATGTCACCAATATCACGATTATGAATATCGTTCTTCTTAAAGCTGTAGTTGTCATCGTCCATTTCCTCCTTGATCACTTTCTCCATCTCATCCGCCAAGCAATCCATAACTGACCGTTCAACATGATGAATCAGCGGATCAGCGCTGTCTCTAGGCCTTGCAGCTTGTACTGTAAATTCCTTCTTGATCGACCCCGGCCGAGTAGACATCACAAGTACACGATCGGACAACATCACAGCTTCCCGAATGTTATGCGTAATAAACAGGATCGTCTTCCCTGTCTTCATCCATATATCTTCAAGCTCCTTGTGCAGCACAAGACGGGTTTGCTCATCTAGCGCGGCGAAGGGCTCGTCCATTAGCAGTATCTTCGGATTCATAATAAGCGCCCGTGCGATCGCGGCGCGCTGCTTCATCCCGCCAGAGAGCTCATGCGGATAACGATCGGCGAATTTGCCCAGATGGACATAGCGAATCTGCTCTCTCGCCCGCTCCAGCCGTTCCTTCTTGCCTACTCCTTGCTGCTTCAGTCCAAAAGCTACATTTTCCAGCACGGTCATCCATGGGAACAAGCCATGCTCTTGAAACACGACGACACGGTCCGGCCCCGGCGCCTTGATGCTCTCGCCGGACACCCCGATGGAGCCCTCGTATTGCCGATCGAAGCCGGCGATCAAATTCAGAATTGTCGATTTCCCGCAGCCGGACGGACCGAGCAACGAGACGAACTCGCCTTCTTTAATGGTGATGCTCACATCATCGATGGCCTTAAAGCGGCTCCCGTCACGCTGCTGAAACTGCTTACTCACGTGGTCAATGACAATCATCGTGTTGAACCCCATTTCATAAAAACTATATTTCTTTATAATTCTTATTGGTTATGTATGAATTGTCAATTAGAAATGTAGAAAAAGCTGTTAGAAAAGGACAATATACCTTTTTACTCATGCTGCACGCTGGTGGCCGATGTCTGATTCTTCAACGAAAAAACCGCCGATGCTCCCGTTCCCGAGAAACACCGGCGGCTTTGCCGCTACTTGCCTGATTCATTTATTCAAGCCCGAATTGGGCCTTTGACTGCAGTTCATCGCCTAGAAAGCTGAAGCTTGCGGATGCTCCCAATTCGCCGGAGCCTTCATACATGACAACGAACACATAGAGATCGCTGCCCTTCTTACCGCTTTCTGCCATAACCTCGCCTTCGCTGCCGACAATCTCTATCATTTCCTCATAGGTCATACCGCTTTCGATTTTGGCATACTGCTCCTTTGTAATAAGTCCGCTTTTCGCTTCCGAATCGTTGTCCGCAGGCGGTGCGGATTCCGTGGCAACTGGACTTTCCTCAGGCTTGGCCGATTCCGTCGCAGCCGGGCTGTTCACCGGTTCGCTCGTACCTTTATTGTTCGCGTTGCTGCAAGCCGCAGCCGTCAGAATGAGGCTGACTGCGATGATGAGACGAATGATCTTCATAGCTCCTCCTATATCTGTGCAGGCATATATTTCCTCTCCACAAAATTATAGGCCATCGCTATCATCCATTATCAGGTGCAAAGTAACTAATTAAGGCATCGCTGATATTGCGCGTATGGCGCTCAAGTCCCATTAGCTCCCGAGCTGCAACAGCGCTCCAATCGCGCCGCAATAGGCTCCATTCTCCAGGAACATCGGCGTGGCGCCACGAAGCCTCGTGTAGCCCTCTACCGCGTCTTTCAAAAGCTCATTGCCAATAAAGGATGATCCGATAAAAACGACCGTAGCGGCTTGACACTGACCAGCCGCAAGCACGCTCGTCGTGGCGACCGTCTCCCCCACAAGGCCGATGACAGAGGACAACAGGTCGCTCTTGGATAGTCCGTCCAAGTCTGCGAGCAAGTTCAGCCTGCCGAAGTTGCTTGCCGTCAGCTCCCCAGGTATCGGCGGCTCTGCCCCTTCATAGATATGTCTGACCTTCAGGTCGATCTGCTCCCGCGAGCCGTTAGCTGCGAGCTCGAGCAGCTCATCAAAGTCGGCAAGCCCCGTCAACGCATAGGATAAGCCCATAATGGTACCGCCCCCGACACCTGTTCCACCTACCCGCCGATGGGTATGCCCCGACAAGTAATGAATCGAGGTCCCGGTCCCGACATTCGTCAGAATGAACGATTCAAGCGGTACTCCTTCTTCTTGTAACAGATAACGAACACCCCGATACGTCGCTTCAAACTCTACAATACCCGTCTGTGGCCGGACTCCGCATGCCTCCAGCTGCTTAGCTTTGCCGCCAGTTACGCAAATTTCCGCCGAGCCGCTCTTCAGAATCCACTCCGCTGCATCCTCAATATGAGATGACGAAAATGTCCGGCAGCGAATAGAGTCAGATTCCCCTTCTATGTATGCGATCTTGATTAATGTGCCGCCGGCATCAATACCCAGCTTCATCCTCCGGTTCCCCCTCTAACCCCAACGGTCTCTATTTCAAAAAGAATGCAATCATTATAACCCATCTCGCACAAAAAACGCCTCTCATCCTAGATTCACTAGTCTAAAAGGCGCAAGCTGCTCTCAGAGCCGCGAATGAACAGGCAGCATCAAAGCATAAAAAAACCGCCTCAAAATGTGGCGATTCTGTGAATTTTATATTTTCCACCCCTCTATTATACCATAAAATGACATAAAAATCAAGTATTGTTTCGGATTTGCGTTGAATGCTACAACTGATATGAGGTGATTCATAATGGAAAAACAAAGCTTAACCGCTCTGGTCAGCGCATTCGCCAGAGCCTACCACGCCGAGCATTACGAGGTCAACATATTCGTTGACCCGCTCGCCAGACCAATGATCAGCGATGAGGAATATGCAGGCATTGCGGACAACATGGCAAAGGCCATCGCTTTTTTCCGTCCGGGTTTCTCCGGCTCCCCGGAAGAAGCGCTGCGCGAGATCGTCGACCATCAGCTGTCCCCGACTCCGCTTGGCCGGGCGGCCTTCACCGAGGAAGCACTTGAAGCGGCCGTTCTCCTTGGCGCACGGCAATACCTCATCTTCGCCGCAGGCTACGATACGTTCGCTTACCGCCAGCCATCATGGGCAGCGCCGCTCCACATCTTCGAGATCGATCATCCCGCAACGGCCAAAGAAAAACGCAGGCGCGTATCCGCCCTTCCGATCGAGACGCCAGCTAATCTGCACAGCATCTCAGCCGACTTTCGCGAGCCAAACTGGCGAAGCCGCGTGCTGGACTGTCCAGCTTTTGACCCGACGCGCATCAGCTTCTGCAGTCTGCTTGGGATCAGCTATTATTTGACCAAAGAGGTGTTCCGGCAATTGTTGTCCGATATCGCCTCCATGCTCCCGCGCGGCAGCAGCATCGTCTTTGACTATCCCGATGAGCTGACGTTCAGCGAAGAAGCAGGCGAACGAGCCAAGAAGCAGGTCATGATGGCAGCGCAGGCAGGCGAGCCTATGCAGGCCAGCTACTCTTATACAGAGCTGGAGCGCATGCTGGAGGAAGCTGATCTGCTCATATACAAGCATCTAACGCCGGAGGAGATTACCGGACAACTATTCCGTCTCTATAACGACAGCCAGCCTGATCATCCCATTACGGCATTCGATCATGTCCATTATGTCTTGGCGGTCAAGTCATAATCAGCAGCAATCGGCGCTTTGAAAGGGTTCCGCTGACCATGACTTCAGACTATGCTTTATCGCTGCCGGGGGGATCTCATGCTCCCCCTTCCGCCTCGCTGCACTTAGCGTTCTCACACTTCTTCTGTCGCTGTCTCCCTGGTCTCTTGCACGGCTCCAAAAGGATGCTCAGGCGGCGCATAGATCGCATAGATCTTTAGCGGCTCGTCGCCTGTGTTAGTAATATTATGCCATTTGCCAGCAGGTATCATGATCGCGTAATCCTCAGAGGCCTTCATCTGAAAGTCCAACTGGTCCCTCTGATCGCCCATCTGGACCAGCCCTTCCCCTTCTTCAATTCGGATGAACTGATCGGTAGTCGGGTGGACTTCCAAACCAATATCCTCGCCGACCCTGATGCTCATTACCGTCACTTGCAGATGCTTCCCTGTCCATATGGCTGTACGGTATGCATTGTTCTGTTCGGTTACCGTCTCGATATTGACGACGTACGGCTTGCCGCCTTGATCGGTGGCCCGTTCCTCGTCCAATGAAGCAAATCGCTCCGCATTCTCTCTCTCCGCCGTCGAAGCATTCAAGAAGAGATGCTGAAAGTAAGGATAAGGAGCAAGCGAAGCCAGCTGCCGGTAATACACACTGCCCTCGAGTCCAGCACCGAAAGCCATCTCCACTCCTTCGCTGTAGCTATGGATTGTCGTTCGTTCAACCAGGTACGAGGGCGGCAGCCCTGTTAGCGAGCGATAAAAATCGGAGAACTGGCTGAACTGCGTATTCGCACTGTCCACCGCTTGATCAATAAGGACTCTCTGCTGCGGGCTGGGCGCCACATGGGCCAGTCGGCCATAAAAATCAAGGATTGAAGCTTGTCTTGTCAGGCTGTCGTGTATCGCCTGGATTGCAGTTTGAACTGACACTTGCGGGTCACTCGTGACATAATCCGTATAAATCGGGCTACTCGTGTCATGGTTATAGACGTATGGATACGTGTGGGGAAATTGATTCATCTCCGGGCATTCCTCCATTGGTTGATACCGCATTATATGCCCAGACCGGAAGAACGACACTCTGATCCTCACTCGCCGAGTGTAGGACAACGATCTGTATCATACACGTAGGCTGTTCGCCTGCAAAAACAAAAACAGGAGCTATTCCCGATAAGAATAGCTCCTGTTCTTATATCTTTGCCTACTCCGTAGAGTATCTATCTTCAATTACGCTTTAGCCTGAATGTAACCTTCCGCCATCAGCAGCTCAGCGATCAATACTGCGCCGCCTGCCGCGCCGCGAAGCGTGTTGTGCGAGAGGCCGACAAACTTGAAGTCGTACAGGGAATCCTCGCGCAGTCTGCCTGCGGATACGCCCATGCCGCCTTCGATATTGCGGTCCTGGTTCGTCTGAGGTCTGTTCTCTTCCTCGAAGTACGTGATGAACTGCTTAGGCGCGCTTGGAAGCTCCAGCTCCTGCGGGCGGCCCTTGTAGGATTTCCACAGCTCCAAAATCTGCTCCTTCGAGGGCTTGTTCTCGAATGATACGAATACAGTAGCCAAGTGGCCGTCCGTTACCGGAACGCGAATACACTGAGTTGTAATCTGCGGCTCGCTTGCTTTCACAATCGCTCCGTCCTCCACGCTGCCCCAGATGCGAAGCGGCTCCTGCTCGCTCTTCTCTTCCTCGCCGCCGATGTACGGAATGACGTTGTCGAGCATTTCCGGCCAGTCTGTGAAGTTTTTACCCGCGCCGGAGATCGCCTGATAGGTTGAAGCGACAACCGTCTTCGGCTTGAACTCCTGCAGCGCATGCAGCATAGGCACGTAGCTTTGGATGGAGCAGTTCGGTTTTACCGCGATGAAGCCCGTCTCCGTACCCAGACGCTTGCGCTGAGCGGCAATGACGTCCAGATGCCCCGGATTGATCTCAGGGATAACCATTGGGACATCTGCCGTCCAACGGTGAGCGGAGTTGTTCGAGACGACAGGTGTTCCCGTCTGTGCATACGCTTCTTCCAGCGCCTTGATCTCATCCTTCTTCATATCTACCGCGCAGAAAATAAAGTCAACGCCAGCCGCGACTTCTTCCACTTTGGAAGCATCCTGTACGACGATGGACTTCACATCCTCCGGAATCGGCGTATCCAGCTTCCATCTGCCCTGTACGGATTGCTCATAGGTCTTGCCTGCCGAGCTTGCGCTTGCGGCAATTGCCGTTACTTTGAACCAAGGATGTCCATCCAGCAGCTGGACGAATCGCTGCCCTACCATTCCCGTACCACCGACAATACCAACTTTCAGTAATTGTGCCATAAGATTTATCTCCTCCTAAGTAGTATCCACTCTTCATGTCTGTCTTATTATTACATGTCATCCGCTATACTTTCGGAACAACAAAAAAATCCCACCCCCAAGACTGCTGTCAGTCTCAGGGACGAGATTGGATTCTCGCGGTACCACCCTAAATTCGCGTATATGTCGCCATATCCGCCTCTTCAAGTACGGCATGAACCAGTCATGCTTATACTCTAGCTCTGTAACAGGAGCTCCTGGCACACCACCCCCTGCAACCAACACAGGTTCCGATGCGCTGCTCTGAGTCTTTTTTCGATAATGGATTCTTTGCTCCTTTTCAGCTGCCGGAGCTCTCTGCGAAAGATTGGGCCACCATCTACTTGTCTCTTCGTCGCATTTCTTGTGATTTATCTTATCAAGTATCGGCCCGAAGGTAAACCTTCTTTTTCAAAAAAGGTAAAAATTTTTGTGTCGTTGCTTAGTCAAAGACCAGATACCAATATATTGCAACCTCTGTACGGTCCTTATGCAGCCCGCGATATACGCGTGTATCGAATCCGCCTATGACAAAGCCGCAGCTTTCATACAAGCGGCAGGCCCCCACATTATGATTTTGCGTCTCCAGCATTACGCCAGGCATTCCGCCGTCTCTTGCCCATTGAATGGCCTGCTCTACCAGCCGTCTTCCAATACCGCCGCCCCTCCGATTCGCATCCACTGCAATGTCCTCGATTAGCGCATAGCGGTTCCAATTCCGCTTCAACAGGATGCGCCCGACAGTCTGATTCCCGGCATAAGCCACGTACATGACCTGAGCGGGATTATCGATGTAGTCTGCCGAATCCTCTTCATCCGTCGCTTCTTCTATCGCAGTCTCTGCATAGCTTTTCACGTAACTCGGTATTTCTTGCACGGTATAGCTAATTTCTCCATCTGTCATAGAGAGAACAAGAGCCGAATCTATGGTAAATCGGTCGTCAATGCCCTTCCATCCGTCTCCATCTTCTATCCTAAGCTTTCGAATTTCGATCATCCGGTTTCCTCCTCATCCTGTGGAATAGGATACCATATATGAGGGCTGATTGGCTCAGTAACAGATCGAGCTATGACGCCAAAACCTTCGTGTTTCGTTGATGGCGCATGACCAAAAGCACAATCAAGCAAAAGCTAACCACCATGACGCTGAAGCTGGTCCACTGTCCGGCAGTCCAATGGAAGGCGTAGCGTGGCGAATCACCCCGCAGCCATTCCAGATTAAACCGTCCGAATGAATACATGATGTTGTATACCAGAAACAATATCCCCGATGTCCATTTCCTGCTCTTCAGCAGAATGAGTACAACAAATATGATTAGATCCCATTGTCCTTCCCAGATCTCCGCCGGCCATAGCGGCTGAGAGCCATACATGTCATATGCCATCGAGCCCTCCGGGTATACGATTCCAAATCCGGAGTGAGTAGGCGAGCCGTAGGCGTCTCCGTTCAGAAAACACGCGATTCTTCCGATCGCCTGCCCCAATACGATTGCCGGGGCAATGGTGTCAGCAAAGTCCCAGAAAGACAACCGATGCTGCTTCGTATACACAATCATAGCGATAAACCCGCCGATCAGCGCTCCTTGGATAGCAATCCCGCCGTTCCAAATATGCAAGATTTCCATAGGATGCTGCGAATAGTACGCCCATTGAAAAAAGAAAACATGCCAGATGCGTGCAACTGCAATCGCACCGACGAATACATACGGCACCATGTTCAAAATGTGCTCTCCAAAGGGGGTCCCTTGAGCTAAGTAACGAGCCATCCCTAGCGCCAGCAGAACAGCCAATGCGACTACGACTCCATAAGAATGTACGGGATAATCTCCTATTGTAAATAATACCACTCTCATCCGCTTATCCTCCAACGATAATACTACAATATGTAGTACAATAATTTAAAAAAAGGGGCTATGTATCCCCGCCAATCATGAACAGCAGTAATAGCAGTACGGACACCAATAACGGCCTAAGGAAAGCAACCTTTACCTTTACGGTCTGATTCGGCTCCAGCACCTGAATCATTCGATAATGCATTGTCGTTGCGGCAAAGTGAACAGCTGCCGCATGATTTTGTTTTTTTATTTTCGCTAGCTTCAGCAGCACGCTGGCCAAGTGAAGCTCCGTCCCCATCTGGCGGATCGCAAAACGATCGGCAAGCAATTCTGTCCATGTCTGGCAGTAGCGAAATACAGGCTTCATAATTGGCAAATAGCTGAAGCCTTCTGTCAGCAAGGTCAGAAGAAACATTTTCACATTATCGCGATTTTGGCAATGATGCCATTCATGCAGCAGGATCGCCTTCACTTCATCTTCGTCAAACATATGCAGCATCGCAGTGGACAGGACGATTTTCGGCTTACGCATACCGATAGCCAACGCAACGAACGCCTCGTCACGCACTACGAGGATCTCCGTCCCCAGGCTGCTGTACTTATAATTGAGACGCTTGGTCAGTTTATCATGCCGGCGGGAGCGAAAATGCTTAAGTGATTTGCGAGTCAAATAACTTTGGGCCATAATTCGCCAGATTGCCCGAATGATTGTGTATCCAAAGAGTAAATCGAATAGGATAAAGGTTATGCAAACCGCTTGAAGCTTACCGTTTTCCAGCTGATGTCCAACAAGCAATCCCATCTGCAGGCTGAACAACGCGACAAACACAGCCAGCGACGCATAGATCCACTTCAACTTAACGGAAGGGCTCATTCTTCTTCCCTCTTTTAAGCTCGCTTAATTTGCGCTCCAGCTTCGAGATCGTTTCCTGATCCACATCGTCAAGCGCATCAATCATATGGCTCACGACCAGACTGCCGTATTCCTGAATCAGACCTTGTGACACCGCTTTTGTCTGTTCCGAGAGAAATTGCTCCTTTGGCAGCACGGCGCTGAATTGCGCAGCTTGATTCCTGCCTGTTCCGGTCTGAACCTTCGCAAGATGCCCCTTGTAGACCAATCGGTTCATGACGGTCATCACCGCGTTAACGGAAATCGGGCTTTCCTGATTTAGAATCGTCTGCACTTCCTTGATTTTCATCCCCTCGGTTGACCAGAGAATGTCCATAATCTTGGCTTCAAGCGGCCCGAAAAATCGATTTAATCCCTCTTCGTCAACATTCAATCTCTTAATTTTCATATTATCACGCTCCATTATACTACATATAGTAGTGCAATAAAGAGGACGATGTCAATCAGCTTTGGCATTTCTTAGTAATAGTCACTTGGACACATCCTAGCAGTACACTTGCTGTGACCTCAAAGTTTGACATGCTAAAAAAAGTTGCATTGATTAGCCAGCCTGCCGGCTAATCAATGCAACCTCTAATTCCAAGAATAGACCCTGCAAATATACCAGCGGCTTGGCTCTAAGCGGATTCCACCTCGGAGGCTTCCACTTTATTACAATCGAAAAGATCAATCAACAGAAAAACCAGTCGCCATTAAATAGCGACTGGTTTTAATCGGTTTACATGAATAGGATCCTTACCTCTAATAAGCGAAGCCTTCTGAACTTGTTCCTTATGTCTCCCATTCTGAATAGGCACAAGAGCATTTCATATTCTAGTTTTTATTTTGAAAAGCACATGATTTCATCTTTTTTTCTATAGCTTTATAAGTCAGCCCCCAGATAATAGGGAAGAAAATAATGCCAACCATTAGGAATCCAAGGAAGAAAGCAACTGTAAGAAATACCGTTCCTGCCAAAGTTGCTAGTATAGCAACTTTTCCATTACTATACATAAACTCCCCCCTTTAAATAGCATAAATTGAATCAATAATTCCGACAGAGCCAACCTTGGATTCAATCCTTTAATTCAATTCTTTTAATCAGCCTTGTGAGCAACACGCTTATATTCTATTATCTCCTGTCGAGTAAAGCTGCTCAAATTAGCCACAATCGAATATATCGCAACAATCCAGAAATTGGCATAAACATCCAAAGGAGGAATAATAGCGGCATTCAAAAAAACACGGCCAGAAAGTTGCTTTTTAGAAAAAGCGCCCTTTGGGCCGTTTGAATTTCGATATATGCTTAACTCTCTAGTTGGCGAACGACATCTTCCTCTTCGCACAGCTCGTAGCTCTCTCTTGCCTTCTGTACGGATGGATAATGCTCCGAAGCCCATTCCTTTAACATTCTCATATACGGAATCAGCGTCTCCCCCAGCGGGGTAAGCGTATAATCCACGATGGGCGGCACAGACGGTGTCACCTTCCGGTTGACCAAGCCATCCCGCTCCAGCTGTCTCAGCGTTTGCGTCAGCATTTTTTGCGAAATGCCCTCAATGCGCCTCTTGATTTCCCCGTAGCGAATAGTGCCATTTTCCAGAGAATAGATGACGAGCGCAGTCCATTTGTTCGAAATGATCTCCAGCACATGGGTATAGCTGCATGCTGTGAGCGATATATCCGCAGGCTTCATAACCGTTGCCTCCCTTGCGCACCTTCAGGTTCGTAACCGACTTTAAAGTGCCGTCTAGCTACATCTTAGTGCATGGATTATGGTGTGTCTATACCCATAAAAGGAGTGAGAAATCATGAAAGCCTACGTTATCCAAGATGGCTTCGGCCTCAGTCACTTCACAGAAACGAATTTGCCAATTCCATCTCCTGGTCCAGGTGAGGTCTTAATCCGTATGAAAGCCGTATCGCTGAATGCGCGCGATATCGGTGTAATTGACGGCTTCTACAACCCTGAGCTAAGCGAACCTCTTATCCCGGTATCGGATGGAGTAGGTGAAATTATTGCAGTAGGAGAGTATGCTGACAAGTTCCAGATAGGCGAACGAGTAAGTCCGATCTTCACCCAAAGCTGGAGGTCCGGAGAGGCTACGCAGGACAACTGGATCACAACGCTGGGAAGCCCGCTTCAAGGGCTGCTTGCGGAGTATGTGGTTCTGCCGGAGGAAGGCCTGGTTCGTGTCCCCCACTTCTTAACCGATATCGAAGCGGCGACGCTGCCCTGCGCTGGAGTGACAGCCTGGCACGCCATTGTTGAGCAAGGCAAAGTAAAAGCTGGCGACACTGTCGTCGTTCAGGGAACCGGCGGGGTCTCGCTCTTCGCCCTGCAATTTGCCAAGCTACAGGGAGCGAAGGTGATCGTTACCTCCAGCAGCGATGCCAAGCTGGACCGGGCAATAACCTTGGGCGCCGACCACGGCATCAACTACAGGAGCACCCCGGAATGGGACCAATCCGTACTCGCATACACCGAGGGTCGCGGAGCCGATCATATCGTCGATCTCGGCGGCGGGGCAACACTCAATCGCTCCATCTCCGCCTTGAAGGTCGGCGGCCAGATCAGCATCGTCGGCATTTTGTCGGGAGCGAGCGTCGAAGGCCTCGCCATCGTCCCCGCCATCCTGAGAAGGGCAAGGCTTCAAGCCATCAACGTAGGCAGCAGAGACATGTTCGAGCGGATGAATACCGCCATCGCCCATCACCAGCTTCGTCCTGTCGTCGATACGGTCTATCCGTTCGCGCAAGCGCTCGAAGCTCTCAGCCAACTGGCGAAGGGATCGTACTTTGGCAAAATCGCCATCCAGTTCTAACCGTTCGCATCATGGTCCTCCTTCGCCTCGTGGACGTATGTCTCCTGATAGTAGCTAGGCGTGCAGCCCGCGTATTTTTTGAAGATGGCGATAAAATATTTGTAGTCCTTGAAGCCGACATCCGCGGCAATCGCATAGACCTTTTCGTCGCTGTGCTGAAGCATCTCCATCGCTTTCTGGATGCGATAGCGATTCAGGAAGTCGTTGAACGTATAGGTTGTCTCGCTCTTGAACTTCTGGTTCAGGTACGTAGCGCTGACCTCCAGCTTCTCCACCAAATCCTTGATGCTGATCTTCTCCTTATAATGCTCCTGCACATATTGAAGCATCTTCGTCACGTAACGGGACGACTTGCCCGGCAGCTTCACGACCGAAGCCTGCTGGGCTTCCCCGCTCCCCGTCCCGGATGTCTTCATCGCGGCGTACTGTCGCTTCATCTCCACTTGACCCTTGGCCCGCTCCAAGGCGGCCAGCAGCTGCTCCTGCTCCAGCGGCTTGAGCAAATACTCCGTTACGCCAAGCCGAATGGCAGCCTTGGCAAGCCGGAACTCATCGTAGCCCGACAGAATGATATAGCTGCATGACGCTCCCTCTACACTTTGCTCAATCATGGCGATGCCGTCCATCAGCGGCATATTCACATCGACGATGACGATATCCGGCCGGAGAGCGGCGATCTGCCGCAGTCCTTCCTCTCCGTTCTCCGCTTCGCCCACCACGACACAGTCCGCGCCCATCCAGTCAAAGGTAAAGCGAAGCCCCTTCCGTATCATCTCTTCATCTTCCACCAGCAGCACCTTGAACATCCGCTTCCTCCTTCCGGTACGGCAGCACGAAGGTCACGGCCGTCCCTTCTCCTTCGACGCTGTCGATCCCGATGCCGTAACGATCTCCGTACATCAGCACCAGTCTTCTATGCAAATTATGAAGGCCGATATGCGGCGCGCGGTTTTCCTGCGACAGCATGATCGCCCGCACTTCCGTGAGACGCTCTTTGCTCATGCCGCCCCCATCATCCTTCACTTCAATAATCAGGTCATCATCTCTCACATATCCGACTACTGAGATCGAGACGGATTGGCGCCGGCGATACCCGTATTTGATCGCATTTTCAATGACCGGCTGCAGCATTAGTCTAGGTACGAGAGAAGCCTTTGCCGCGTCCACTACCTTCTCCTGATAGCTAAGCCTGTCCTTGAACCTCATCTTCTGAAGCTTCATATATCCTGCAATATACTCCAGATCAGTGCCGAGCACGACTTGGTCCCGCTCATTGCCGATACTGTAGCGCAGATGCCGGGACAGCGTCAATACGATATCCTGAGCCAGCTTGTCATCAACGACAATGGCATACCTAAGCATCTCCAGCACGTTAAAAATAAAATGCGGATGAAACTGCGACTGAAGATGCTTCACCTCAATCACCCGGCGCAGATCCGACAGCTCTTCGTTTTTGGCTACCAGCTCATTAAGCCGCCTGAGCATCAGATTATATTGATTCGCCAGCGTATCGAATTCGTCTCCAGTTCCAATATAAACATACGCATCCATATTGCCCGACTGCAATTCCCTGACGGCAAAGGTGAGCTTATCCATCGCGCGTGACTGGCGAGTAGAGATGAGACGGGCGGAATACCGGATCAGAATCCACAGCAGCAAGCTCGCAAGCGCAAAGAAGACAGCCAGTGACAAATAAGCCGCATGATTCCATTGAGCGGCACTGAGTGTATAGATCCGCCACTGCGAGGCAGGCACATAAGTCTCCTTGCTGTAATACCGCCCCTTATCAATCCAGACAAAGCCCTGCGGCTCGCCCGCCAGGCTATACTTGTTCATCAGCCCGCGCGTCAGATTGCTCGTCGTTGCAATAATATTATGGTAAGAGTCCGTTACTACGGCTATTTCATTGTTTTGCACAAAGATAAGGTTCTGAAAGTCTTCTTCATACAGCTGATAGATCAAGTAACCGACAACTCCGCTGCCTCTTGGAATCGCTCTCGCAAAGGTGTAGGCCGTATACCGGTCCTGGGAAAAGCGAATTTGATTCGTCTCCGCAAGAGAAGACAAGCCCTGCCTGTTCATTCTGCGGACAATGGCTTGCAGCGCCTGATCCGTTGATTCCGAGCCGTAGTTCGCGGAGGACGCCAAAATATCACCGTCGGGACTAAGGATATGCATAATGCTCTTCACCTGCTGGCGGCTATTGAAGCTGTAGAATCGTTCGAACAATTCAGGCCCCCCTCGCCCCGTCTCCACAAAGGAAATGACCGCTCCAAGCTCAGCGGAAGTATTCATCTCCTTATCATAGGAAGCGTATACACTCTCCATAGCTGACTTGATCTTTTTGCCGGCATCTGCCGTCTGGCTGACCAGCAGCAGCCGCGAATTGATCATCATGAACAGCAGGAAGAGGACGAACAGAATCGAGATTGGCACTAGCGTATGCAGCAGAAACATCCGGCGCAGCGAATCCTTGAAGCTCCCTTTGGCCACCCCGCCTCTCCCCTTTCATGTGTCTCATATTTTCTGCGGTTTACGGAAAGGCTATGCCCTGATGTCCTTCTCTGAATGGACAAAAGGCCGGAACTCGCTTGCGCGAGCCCCGGTCCGGACTTACATGGTCACTTCTTTTTTGCCCGACAGCTTGAAGAACAAGAGCAGTGAGATAACGGTAATGACCGTCAGCATCGTGGACAATGCGGCGGCTACGCCGTAATTGCCCCGTACGACTTCCGTATAGACAGCAACGGTCATCGTTCTCGTGTTCCCGGTGTAGAGAATAATAGAAGTGCTTAATTCGGTTATAATGCTGATCCAGCTTATAATGGCGCCGGCAAAAACGCCCGATATCATCATGGGAACGGTAATTTTGAAAAACGTCCTCATGGTCGAGGAGCCCAGGCTGATCGCCGCTTCCTCAATGCTGTCATTCACCTGATGCAGCACAGCTGCGCTGGAGCGAATCGTATACGGCAGGCGCCGGATGACGAATGCCGCGATCAGGATGACGACCGTTCCGCTGAGTACCAGCGGCGGCTTATTGAATGTCACCAGCAGCGCGATGCCGAGTATGGAGCCCGGCACAATGTACGGCAGCATCGTGAATGTATCCAGCAGGTTGGCAACCGCGCCTTTGCGCTTCACCGTTACATATGCGATAAGCATGGCAGACAACGTAATGATCACAATTGTAATGCCCGCGATCATAAACGTATTATAGATGGAATCGCCCACCTTCGAGAAGGCGGCACGGTAACTGTCCAAAGAATAACCGTCTACAAAAATTTTACCCGACGTCTTCTGGAAGGACGTATACGCCACATAAGCTTGCGGCATCATCGCCAGAATCGTGAACAGGTAGACATAGACGTGAGCCGCTATATTCGCAAAGCCCTTCAGCTTCTTGGGCTCGATCGGATTCAGCGCGCTCATGCTGTAGGACTTCCGATTCGCTACAAACTTCTGCAGCAGGAAGACTGCCGTTGCGAATACTACGACGATAACACTAATGGCGGCTGCGAATCCATCATCCCCGCCGACTTCGCTAATAAATTCATTGAATATCAGGACCGGCACTGTGCGGAAGCCTTCGCCGATCAGCATCGGCGTACCGAAATCCGCAAAGGCTCTCATGAAGACAAGCAAGCCGCCTGCGAGCAGCGTCGGTGTAATTAACGGCACGAGAATCTTCCACATCTTTTTGAGACCGGTGCAATTCATGCTTTCCGCAGCTTCCATAAGAGAGTTATCGACATTCTTCAGCGCCCCGGATACATACATGAAGATGAGCGGGGACAATTGCAGCGTCAGAACGAGCAGAATGCCGGTGAACCCGTAGATGTCAGGCATGCGGAAGCCGAAGACATCGTAAAAGAATTTCGTAATGACGCCACTGCGTCCAAGCAGCAAAATCCAGGCGTATGCACCGATAAACGGAGCGGACATCGACGAGATCAAGATCAGGATGCGGACCGTTCCGCTGCCTTTGATCTTGGCAATCGTCATAATATAAGCGAGCGGACCGGCCACTACCACAGAGAGCAGCGTTACGCATACCGTCACCTTTATACTGTTCCAAACGGCGTTCATATAATAGGCTTTGCTGAAAAACTTCGTGAAGTAGTCCAAGGAAAACTCGCCTGTTGAGCCATCGAAGAAGCTTTTGATCAGCAGCATAAACAGCGGCAAAGCCAGGAAAATCAAATATCCGGCAAAGATAACAAATGTGATGAGAGACCAAATGTCCCACCGTTTCATACGGGCGTTCATTGTCCTGTCCCCCGATTAAGGTTGCGCTCTCCTGCGGCGTCATAGATATTGATTGTTTCGGTGAGGATAGCGAGCCTTACGGTCTGCCCAATTTCTGCTGTTTCGGCTGCAGTCGATTGCTGGATAATCTCAACCTCCTGCCCATTATCGAGCAGCACGATCAAGTGTGTGTTCAAGCCCAGGAAGACGTTATTCACAACCTTGCCCGCGAGTCCTTTGCCATCCTCAGACAGCACGAATTCCTCCGGCCGTACGGAAAGTCTAACATCGATGGACTGACCGGACTTCACCAATGTCCCCAGCTCTGGTATCGACAATGCATAATCGCGTCCGACGCGAATGACTGCGCTGTCATCTTCACCCGTCTCCAGTTTGGCGTCAATGACGTTCGTCCGTCCGATGAAGGTTGCGACGAACAGATTCGCCGGTCGCTGATAGATTTCTCTCGGCGTACCGATCTGCTGGATCACGCCGGAGTTCATGACCGCAATACGGTCGGAGACTGCCATCGCTTCCTCCTGGTCATGCGTCACATATACCGTCGTAATGCCGACTTCGCGCTGAATGGACTTGATCGCATTACGCATATCTACGCGCAGCTTTGCATCCAGATTGGATAGCGGCTCATCCATTAGAAGCACGTCCGGATTGATGACAATGGCCCTCGCCAGCGCTACACGCTGCTGTTGGCCGCCCGATAGATTTTTGGGCATTCTATTTTTATATTGGTCGATTTGCACCGTATACAGCATCTCGCTCACTCGGCGCTGCTGCTCCGCTTTCGCTACCTTGCGGTTCTGCAGGCCGAATGCGACGTTATCCGATACGCTGAGATGCGGGAAGATCGCGTAATTCTGGAATACCATCCCGATGTTCCGCTTCCCCGGCGCAACGTCATTCATGACCTTGTCGTTGAAGGCAAGCGCCCCGCCTTCAATGCTGTTAAAGCCCGCTACCATACGAAGCAATGTTGTTTTCCCGCAACCCGAAGGACCCAGAAGGGTGAAGAACTCACCCTTCTTGATGTCCAGATTCAGCTCGGGGATAACGGTGGTGTCGCCATATTTTTTTACGATGTCTTGGAACGATATCGCAACGCTCATGTTATGCACCCGCTTTCCTATTAATCCGTTTGATCTTGTGTTATTTCGCAATTTGTGTGAACAGGTCTGTGTAGCGTTCTACAATGGATGATTTATTTTCCGCGACGTAAGCTACATCTTCTTGAATCACATTGATCTGATCGATTGGCGTCATGAAGTCGCTGATCGCCGCGTCGGCGCGTAGCGGACGATTCGTTGTTTGTTGTCCAATCGCGTCTTGGCCTTCTTTCGAGATCAAATAGTCAATGAATTTTTTCGCATTTTCCTGGTTCTTGCTGCCTTTCACGAGGCCTGTACCTGCATCCAGGAACACAGCGCCTTCCTTTGGAAAGACAACCTTCACCGCAGCGCCGTCCTTTACATAGCTGACTGCCGGATCTTCATAAGTCAGGGCAACAACATATTCGCCATCGGCTACACTCTTGTGAGCTTTGCTGGAGCTGCCCGCGATTTTGCCGTCAATGTTCTCTAGCAGCTTCGCGACATAGTCCCATCCGGCATCGGATGTATAGTCGCCGCCGATTGCTTTCAGCATGTTGGTTAGCTGAGCGAAGGCCGAGCTGGAGTTAGCAGGGTCCGCCATCGCAATCTTGCCCTTCAGAGCCGGATTCAGCAGATCTTCATAGCCGTTGATTTCAATGTCGCCCGCCAGGTTCGTGTTCACCAGCAATACGCTGCCGTCCGATACGACGGGTGTCATAACTCCCGATTTGTTCTGATGGCCCTCTAGCAGATCCTTGTCGTTCGCCGAGACGTATTCCTCGAACAGGTCTGCATTGTCATGGTACAACGCGAAAGCGCCTCCAAACATGACGTCAGCGTAAGGATTTGCTTTCTCCGACTGAATACGCTTGATCAGCTCTCCGCTGCCTGCAGACACCAGCTCCACCGTAATGCCTGTCTGTTTCTCGAACGATGGGATAAGTGCATTCAGCATAGCTTCGCTATTCGGCGTATAAACGACCAGCTTGTTCGAGCCGCCCGATGCGCCGTTGTTCGAGTTGCCGCCACATGCCGCGAGTATTGCAACCAACATTGTTAGAATAATTGACGTGCTCAACCACTTTCTCATTATTCCTTCACCCCTTGTTTGAATGTAGATTCATTCTAATCCGAATGTAAGCGCATTAAAATCCTATTATTCAACACAATCATCTAAAATTCGCAACTGTTTTAGGCTTTGCGTTACGATATATTACATCAATATCATGATTGGATGCCGAAGGTTTGTTTCATAGTGTTTGTATATTATACATGGGATAAACCAATAAAAGCCGGCCCCGGCAATGTGCCGGAACCAGCTTTTAGGCTGTGATAGATAAGTGTATGAATGTGGTGGCCTTGTTGCATTGATTTACCGTCTGCCTCCCCAATGGACAATGCCTCCAATGAGCAGATGAATGGCGAGCAATATGCCCAGCAGCATCAAGGTGACGATATCGGTAATGCCGCTGTATCCCTTCTGGAAGAAGCTAAACTTAATTCCCGTACCCGCTAGGCATGCCATAATGACTAACGAGGGAAGCCACACAAACCACTTTGGAACTTGCGGACGTACGGCCCAGATATAATATAACGCTGACAACAGTCCTATCGCCAGCATGGCGATCATCCCATACTGGCTCAATTGGTCACCGCCCTTCCGCCCACGTTCAATCGTTGCTGCTGCTGCAGGATAACCGTCTCTCTTCTGCTGCTTCTGTTGCTTGCGGAGCTTCTTGGCTTCCTTGTCTCTCTATGCATTCATACTCCCCCTTCTGAATGACAGATTTAACTATATTTTACGACGGGAACGGCATATATGTCTCTTTACACGCAAAAAAATCCCGCGATCGCGTTCTCGCCGAACATGATTGCGGGATGAGGCCATGCTACGGGCGTTTAGCGTTGCCTCACACGCTATTCCCTGCGGACACTCGATTTCGAGCATTTAGCGTTGTCTCGCAACGCTAGTGCCGACTTCCGCGCAGTCCTATCCTTTGCGAAGGTCGGCATGCCGCACAGCTTATGAGTTCAAGCATAATCCTACGCTTGAAGCTCTTCTGAGCTTCCGGTTCACCTACTCAATCGGAATGTAAATATCGACTTCCGACCTTTCGGACTCCGGTCCGTGGAACCGTTCGTCATAGCGCTCATAGTCGATGCCTTTGACGACTTTGAGCCCTTGCAGCGACAGCCATTTGCCGTAGATCAGCTCGTATGTTTCGCCCATGCCCTCCGTCCTTCCTTTGTGGGTAAATACGGCATAGCGCTGAGCGGGCACGTTCACTTTGATCATACCTTCTGGAAGCTGCTCCCCATTCGCTTCAAAACCCGCCACATAGGTAAAAGCTTCCGTATCGGTCGGAATGCATATTCCATAGCTGACCGCAGGCTGTTGCTTGCCCTCGATCTCATGCTCTCGCGGAATAAATCTCTGCCACATTGCAGGGATATCCCCTTCGTCGCACTGACTGTTCCAAGCCATCCCCACAACAGTAAACGCTTCTTGCTCTACTACTTTCGGTTCCATAGGTATTCCTCCCGTACTCGTCATATACTCGACCATACGATGAATATCATGGAGCTGCCTATTCAGGGAACCCAGCTCATCTTGAATAGCCTCCGCCCGCTGCTGCAGGAGCCCCTTGATGTACCCGGCATCCTCCAGCAATCCGTTGCGCTTCATCTCCTGAATGGAATCGAGGCTTAATCCCATCGATCGCAGGAACAGGATCGTACGCAATTCCGGCAATTGCTCAGGCGCATACAGACGATATAGGTTATCCTCTCCCACCCTGGCCGGTGTAAAAAGCCCAATCGCATCGTAATGGCGGAGCGTCTTGGCCGTGATGCCATACAGTCGCGCCACTAGTCCAATCGTCAGCATATCCATAACCTCCTATCATCATGGCCGGTAATCACATCGTATAGCCTTGCCCTTGGGGCAAGGTCAACACCTATTACACAAAAAATTCTCAGTTATGAGATAACCGGAAAACTTTGCGCAACTGTCCATGCATCCGCTTCAAAATAACGGTCAAGCATAGGAGCGAGAACGACAGATAAAAAATAGCTATAGTCAATCACTTGAACTCTCGCAGATACAGCGGTTCAGCGAGAGCCAGAAGATCCAGCCTCAAGCCGTCGCCCTCAAGCTTCGCGATCAATTGACGAGCTGTCTCCAGATTCATCGCCACCCGCCCTGTTGTCTCAAAGCCTTCCGGCAGCTCCCTATACGCCAGAATCCTGGCCATGACAAATACCGTATAGGTATCGGTGCTCTCCCAATACCAGGCGGCGAATGGAATTCTCCGTGATTCCAACACTATACCGGCTTCCTCCATCGTCTCCCGGTCCAGAGCCGTATCCCTATCTTCATCAGGCGCAAGCCTGCCTCCGACTGTCGTCAGCGCCTGCTCGTGCTTGTCCCAGACAAAGACGATCGAACCGTCTTCCGCAACCGGAATGCTATGGATTCCGGCAATCGTTTTATCCGATGGAAATGTGCCATTCAACGGTTTAAGCATACATACCTCCTGGAAATAAATTACATCACTCCGCAACCAGCGCGCGCCGAGAAAATAGTACGCGCTCGCAGAAGATCCGCCGCGAGGTTGCCGAAGGTTCTTATGTCCTCCAAATAATGATATCCCTCCGGGTTGCTCAGCTGATTATACATGCGAACGATGACCGCATTATACTTCGGCACCACGATACATGCGCAGCCGGTAACGCCCAATATGAGAGATGAGCCATCCGGCAACCGCTCGCCCAGTTGATTCCGTGGAGTGGCATGCTGCAGCCACCAAATATACCCGTTGCGAGGTTCGCTCATCGGTACGCTTTCCGGCGTCTGCATTTCAGTCAGCCTTTCGAACACCCTTGCCGGAACCAACTGATCCCCGTTCAACTGCCCTTTACGCAAGTGGATATGTCCCCACCTCGCCAAATCTCGCGCGCTCACAAATAAATTGCTCTGATCGCCTGCATCGCTGTCATTCGGCCCCGCTGGTGAGTTCGGATCCGTGTAATAATTATAGATAAGCTCATCCGCATATTCCGTCCGCCATCCCGTCTCCTGTAAGCCGTACGGGTTAAACACGCGATCCTTCATAAAAGAGCTTAATGTCTGCCCAGACAACTGCGCAACCAGCCGTGTCAGCATACGAATTCCCACATTCCGATATGCCCAGCCCATCCCCGGATCAAACTCTCTCTGAAGCTGGCCTTCACTCTCCACCAATCCATGCGTATGGGTCAATAGATGCCGCAGCGTCACGCCTTCCGCTGCTGTCCCGGTAAGCTCGGTCAAATATTTCCCGACCTCATCATCTATGCTATGGATCAGTCCTTCCTCCATCAACAGACTGACAGCAAGCCCAAGATAGGTTTTACGGATGGAAGCGACATTGAACTGGGTATGCGCATCCACGGCACGGAACGTTGTGTCAGCTCCATGCCTGCCGGAGTACCATTCATTCACGACAACATCATTTTTAATAAGATAGACCGCCGCTGCTGTTGCACCGATCTCCCGTTGCACCTTATGAACATAATCATTTAAAGCCTGATACAAGTTGTTCACGAATCGCACCTCCGTCTTCACTGCTCCTATCTTAAACAACGTTCGACAAACGGAAGAGGTTTCCTTTTTCTTGTCGCTGCTTCCAGTACGGCGGCGGGCGTTAAGCTCTACCGTAAGAGGTTGCGGCACGTCATCGTCATGATATGCCACGAATAACGCAAAAAAGGCTGCAGCTCGCCGCCATTAACGACTTGCCACACCCCCTTCATTGCCGCCAGCGAATGCGGCTTTCTCACTCGTGAGCGTACCACAGTTAAGCAATTGGCGTTCCGTTCGGCACAGGCGTATCCGGCCTTAGCAGTACGACATCGCCTTCCTCCGGCATGCCGCCCAGCACCAGCACCTCCGACTTAAAACCGGCAATTCGCCGCACCGGAAAGTTCACAACGGCGGCGACCTGTCGGCCGATCAAGTGCTCCGGTTCATAACGACGCGTAATCTGAGCCGAGGATGGCTTGATGCCCAAAGGGCCAAAATCAATATTCAGCTTAATCGCCGGCTTCCTCGCCTCCGGGAACGGCACCGCCTCCACAATCGTGCCCACCCGGATATCCAGCTTCATGAAATCCTCTATCTCCGCCATAATCGCAACCTCCCCGTTTTAGGTTTATCGCCGTACAACTCGTATAGCCGCATGCCAAGTGCAACTGCCGCCCGACCCCTTATTTCCTGGTCAAAGAGCCTTGCTGGAGTCCTGCCTGAAGCAGCCTCTGCGGACGCAGCCGAATGTTTCCCGACAGGAATAATCCCGTCACCACAAACATCGTCGCCACCATATCAAAAGCTGTGATCTTCTCATGCAGCAGAATTGCCGCCAGCATATAACCGAAGATCGGCGTCATGAACAGCCAATTATTCGCCTTGACCGCATCCCGCTTCAACATGTAGAACCATAGCAGCATGCTCCCGATTGAAATAACGAATACGAGCCAGATCATCGAGCCGATCAGATTCACATCCAGATTCAAGAAAAAACGATCCTTCTCGATCCAATACGCCAGCGGTATGGATACCGCTCCCCCGATCGACAGCTGCCATGTATTAATAACAATGCCGGGCAGCTGCAAATCCGCTTTTTTGAAATACACGCTGCCCAGCGCCATGGAAGCCATGCCGACGCCAAGCAGGAGGAAGCCGATCAGCTTGCCCTCCGCGCTTGTCAATGCAGGCCATACCGCAATGAACAAGCCTGTAGCCGCAACACCCATACCCGTCCATTCCTTGATGGAAATTTTGCGCTTCAGCCACATGTAGGACAGAAAAGCAACGAGAAACGGATTAGCGGCCACAAACAAATTAAACAAGCCCGCCGAGACATAGTTCAGTGCCCATAAAGTCGCACCGATGTATAGGGTCGTATTGAGCAAGCCCAATCCAATAAGCGGTCCAAATTGCTTTCGGCTTGGCCAAGGATATTTGCGATTCATGCCATAAACAAAAATCATCATCAGTGTACCCGCAAGTATAAACCGAATCGATGCGAGCGCAAGCGGTGTTGTGGAGTGCAGCCCGAACTTGATCGCAATCGCCGCAGTTGACCATAATAGTGAAAATAATAACCCCAATATCGTTTCCATGTCTTGCTCCTTTGCATGCAGATACAATGTCATAAAAAATAACCGTGGCCCTTTCCTCACAGTTATCAAAGAGGTCCCCGGCAAACCGGGATCTATTTCATTGTATCCCCTGCAAAAAAGCGGTTTTGCCCGATTGCCGGACACTTTTTACCGAATGTCACCTGGTTCATTGAATCGCAGAAAAAAAGCCCGCTATCCGTTTAGGACAAGCGAGCAGGATTCATTTTCCGAAATTGGCTTGGCGTTACCCGTTCATACTGCTGAAATAGTCTCGTCAGCGAGGATTGATGCTCCAGACCGACTTGAACCGCAATATTCAGGATCGACAAATTCGTATCCCGCAGCAGCTCCTTTGCTTTGCTCAGTCGTACTTCCTGGATATAAGCCGAAGGCGTCTTCCCTGTCTCCTTCAAGAACCAGTCGGAATAATACGATCGGTTGTAATGCTCCATCTCGGCCAGCTTTTGCACCGTTAACGGCTCATCGTAGTGCTCATGAATATATTGGATGGACCTTGGCTTCTGCTCCTGAACCAAACAATGCGAGATATACGGGAACAGCTCCTTCAACGCCGGCCCATGCTCAGACTGGCGGTCCAGCTCGCTTAGAATGAGGTAGCGGATGCCCTTCCACTGATTGTTTACCGGACATGCGATTCCCCGATCCCCCAATTCAATAGAGGACAGCATAAAATGCGGAATGTCCAGCACCAGAAACTCATTGCGGACGGCGGAGTGATACGTATGCTCGCAAGCGGGCGGCACATAAAGCAGTGTGTCTGTGTTCATCATTAAGCTTTTGGGACCGGCTGTAATCTCAAGCTCCCCCTGGAGCGGAATAATCAGCTGTCCGTAGCCATGGCTATGGGTATGTTTGTTAGCGGTATAGGTACGCCGTTCGGCGATAATGTCTCTGAAGGTGTCCATCTCATCTTGCTCCCCTAATCTTCTCCCTATGATCATAACCAATTATACACCGGCTTTGAACCCGGAAGATAGAACCGCATGATGTGACTTTTGAGGTCCGAATGGATCCTGCTCGTCTAGCTTGACCTCTATAGAGCAGTCATCACATAGGTGATCGTCAGCTTGACTCCATGCCGCTTAATGAAAATCATAAGGTTGCTTTAACGGGGACTTGGCAAGCCTACTCGGGGAATAAATGATTTAAAGCAAACTCAGCCTTGAACGCTAGCAGCATCCTGCTCCATTCTGTTCATAGAGGGAGGGTGTATGATGATGAATGTTTACGATCCGATACTAGAGCCGCTAGACCAGAAAGTCCATCTAAGACCTGTTGATCAAACCAATTGGTATGATTGTGCCGGGCTGAAGGTTACCGAGGAGCAGCAGAACGTATTCCCCGTTCCAGCCGTTTATTGGCTTGCGGAGTCTGCTTATTGCGGCTTCACCCCACTGGCTCTCTATCACTCCGAGCAGCTTGTCGGCCTGGCAGTATACGCTGTTGATCCGGAGGACGGTAGCTACTGGATAATGGCTTATCTGATTGATCATCGGCATCAGCATAAGGGGTATGGATTCTCGGGCATAAAGACGCTGATCCGCCATATCCGCGAGAAGCATGGCTGCGACACCATCGTACTGGGACACCGCATTGAGAACAGGCAAGCTGCCAAGCTTTATGATGCGGTCGGATTTGTGGAGGTAAGCCGGGACGAGCATGAAGTACGCCGAGAGCTGCGCCTCGCGATGAAATAGATCGAAGAGGCCTGTATGCAGCTCTTAACTATGATCTTCAATTCGTGAAATTTTACCGTTTTGAATCTGGAACACAGACTTTCCGGTCAGCTGTAACTGCTCTCCGCGCTTCATTCCATTCGGCAAATCAACGGCCAGTACCGCTTCGTATTGTATGTCCACGACGATTTGGCCGTTCGTGGAACGGAAGTCCGTAATGGACTGGCAGCGGCTTTCGAACATCTTCGCCGATTGTTCCGCCAGCTCTCTAAACTCGCTAATTCCGCTCGTCTCCAGCTCCAGCTTGCCTCCGGCATAATTCTGAAAGACTACCTCATCATGCAGGAGCGCCAGCATGTCCTCGATATGAAACGCATTATAGGCAGCTATATACTGTTCGATAATGGATCGGCTGGAATCACTCATCATAAACGCCCCTTTAAATGACTGGAAATTTTATCTTGTAAAATAAAACCAATACCTTATCTGCTAGGATAACGGTACGATGCATATTCCGCAACCACTTCTTTCCAAGCCTTGAAAAAGAAAAGACTGTGATCAACCGCCTGACAGCAGCTAATCACAGCCTTCCATCCTCTAGTTGCGCTTGTTCACCAGGAATAGATCGCCGAATGCCCTCTCGTCCTTATAGCCAATACCGCTGTTGTATTCCATCCAGCCCTTGCGGCCCTGGCCGTCGTTATCATTCACCAGCAGCGAAAACTTCAGTTGCAAGCCTTCGGAAGGTGCCGTCACTCCAAGCTCGGACCATGGCAGAGCGATCTCATAAATCGTCTGCTCCCCGGAGCGGTTAATGCCAGCCTTCATCGCAGGGATGTCTCCCGGCTTGAAAGGCTGCGGTGCAAGCCAGCGGAAGGTGGATGCCGAGCCGCCTTCGCGAAGCGCAGCTCCAAGCTCGTGAACGCCTTGCGGAGCCCCAGTCTTCTCGTCCAGCTTGAGGGAGAACTGCACACTGTCCCCCAAGTAGATGCCGAAGCCCGATTCCTGCTGCACATGATGGTCATCCTTCATCTCCAAGGCCAGGTACACATAATCCTCGTCCCATGATACATAACCCTGACCGCTCAGATCGCTTGCGCCCCCATACTCCTGCATAAGCACTTGGGATTCTCGATTCAGCGGGAACGGATTATCAAGATGCCAATCCTCCAGCGAGCCGTCGATCGTCAGCGGCTCCTCTCTCTTCTCGGCCGCATACACGTGTGTTCTGAGCGGCGTTTCCTGAAGTCTGGCGCCCGACGGATTCTCATAGTTAATTGTCGGAGGGTCTTCCGAATAAAAGGGCAGGTTCACCTCTTTGTTCCCGCCCGGCTGAAGCGTCTCCAGCTCGAAAACCTCATCTTGGGTGCCATCCGCATTCTGATAGCGCAGGACAACCCTTCCTTGCAGCGGCCTTGGATGCTTGTTCTCGATTGCTAGGCGAGTGTAGATTTGGCGTTCATCCGAATTGTAATAGACCGTTCGCTCATAACTTAGCCGTTCCTTCACCTTCACATATAACGTGAGCGGCCATTCGGCCTTGCCGCTGTTCTGCTCCGCCCACATCAGGATGGGATAAAGCCCCGAGGCTGTATCCTCCGGTACGGTGATGGCTACATCGGTATCAGCACCTGCGGAGTAGCCGGTTTGGCCCGCCAGCTCCCACCCCTCCGGCAGCTCCGCCCTCAGACTGCCCGCAGCATCCATAGCAGCCGGTTGTCTCCACAAGGTCAGCTTGGCTTCATCTCCGGCGGACACGGCCAGCTCCGTCTGCTCCGGCAAAAAGATCTGCTTTGGAGCGGAGATCGCATTTCTTAGAAAATAAACGGTAGATTGCACAACCTGCCCCCACACTTTCGGGTCTTGATAGCTGTGCCCGCCTCCTTCCATCGTAATGAACTGGCGATAGACTTGGGCAGCTTCCAGCATGTTGAACAGCTGGACGCTCTCCTGATAAGGCACCATCGCATCCGCTGTACCGTGAATAATAAGCGTGGAAGGATAGCCATTCTGAATCTCGCCTCTGAAGAGCGGACCATACATGTCAATAACGGCGAATAGTCCAGGTCCATCCTCTGCAGCCTCATACCGGCTTGCGAAGGTAACCGCAAGCTGTCCGCCAGCGGAATCGCCGCCGACAGCCGTCAAGCGCGTATCGATCCGGTAAGTCTCCTTATTCTGCTGAAGCCATGATAGAGCATCTCCCATGTCCTCTATCGCATCCGCGATGGTTCCTTTCATATCCGTCTGCGGGTTGGCACGCAATCGATAGTTGGCCGATGCCACCACATAGCCGCGGCTGGCCCATTCCTTGGCGATCGCTTCCGCATCCCGCTTATCGCCGGAGTTGAAGCCGCCGCCATGAATGAACAGGATTAACGGCCTTGCCCCCAGCTCCTCTTGATTCGGTTCATAAAGATCCAGCGCCAATGATTCCTGCTTCCCAAGCTCGTTCGCCTTCGAGACATAGACCAAATCTCTGTGCGTCTTTACTTGATAGGCAGGTTCCAACAGCCAGTCTTCATGCTTGGCAATACCTGGCGTACCCGATTCCTGCGGTTTCATTGCCCCTTCCCCTCCATCGCCGCGATCGGCACTTCCCAGCGAGCCTAATACAACGGCTAAGACAATGACTGCCGAAAGCCCTAATACAGCCAAATAGACTTTTTTAGTCCGCAACGCTCATTCCTCCTCAACCTTTTTAATCGAGTGCTGACGCCCTTATTATTTCAAAAGCGGGAAGGTGAATGAAGTTGTTAAACTATGCAAGTTATGCCCATTATTACCTTCTTCCAAAGAATTGCTGCCCATAGCTTCCCCTCACCTGACTGCTCAAAAAAAGGCCGCGGCCGATCACTTGTCGTGAACAGCAGCAGCCCTCAAGCCTCATTTATTCCCAGTAAGGTATGCCAGTAAAAAGAAAATGCTCCCCGTCTACATAATGCCGGAACTCCCTGTGTGCCAGCTTATCGATGTGGTCCGGCAGCCATTCGGAGGCATCTGGCAGCCCGAGCCAGAAGTTCATCGTCTCCAGCTGCGCGGCAACCATGAAGCCTTCCAATCTCTCCAGATGCCGCCCCGGCAGCGGAAAATGATTGGCATAAGCCTCTAACAAACCCGCTCTAAGCACGGGATGAATATACGAGAATGACCAGCCGAGATCGAATAAGTAATACCCGAAGCCGCATGCGCCAAAATCAATCGGCCGGCACTCTCCGCCACCGAACAACAAGTTGCTTGGAATCAAATCTGCATGAATAATACCCCAATAATTCAGCGTTCGATCGAGCGTATCCATCATAGCAAGCACGCGCTTCCCCGCTTCTTCAAGCAGCTCTGTATTCGCTTGCGAAATTCGTCCTTCTCCAGACCATAACTGGATTTTGCCAAGAGCTTGTTTAATGCGCGAACCGTCAAAGGAAGGCCTTGTGAAAGACGCCGGAGGCCTCCAACCAGAGGCTTGCTTGTGCAGCTTCCCCATCATTCGGCCGATTTGCCCGGCTTCTTCGACCGTAGCGATGTACGGCTTCTGCTCTCCTTCCACCCATCCAAGCAGCGTCCATGTCCTGCCGCCTGATTCCGTGACATATTCTCCGCTGCTGTTCTTGCGCGGCACAGGTACGACCACATCCGTCCCGCCGGATAACGCCTGCAGCCACTCAAGCTCAGAGGAGACCACATGAGGCTCACTCCATATCGGGTCCATACTCTCGCTCCTCGATGCATGAAGGCGCAAGCTATATCGGCTCTGCTGTACATCCGTCACCTTAAACACCATATTGGCGCTTTGCCCCACAAGCTCTACCTTGTCCGGTTGAATCGCATAATGCGTTAATGCCTCCATCGCAATAGTCAAATGATCCTCATCCATCGACATTCCCCCTCCTTATTGCAATCCTCTATCTTAATTGTACTGGATTGCGCCACAGTTTTCTGGGAAGGAATGGTTATATTCGTTTTTTGTTAGAGACTCATTTTGGATTATAATCGTCCCCTATGATCAGCTGCCCATCGCCCTCCAGAAATACATATCCCTCTCATCCACCGTAAATGAACATCGCTTTCTGCTTTAGAAAGATGCAGAGCTTGCTAGGTAAAGAGATCGGCAAACCTTGGGAGCAGTTAAAAAGGGCCTGCGCATCTTGGCGCAAGCCCATCGAATATCCATTATTGAGCCATCCTAGCGTTCAATAATTAAGGATATGTAATTTCCTTCGTCCCTCTGCACAGCTCTGGCAAAGATTCGGCCACGCATACACAATCCTCGAAGCCCAAATTTCCGGAATGCGCCACCATCGGTTCCAAGCTATTCTTAGGAGCCAATAGCCTCTGCTGATAATGGATATGCAGTATAGCCTGTCAGTCTATGGTTCGAATAGCTGCATCTATGCTCCAAGCAATCCCCGTTCAATATAGCGGGCAAATAGTACGGGATCAACTCCGTTATCCCAAGATTTCGCTCGGACAAAATCCAGTCGATAGACTTCCAATCCAGGATGCCCTCGCTGATTTTGACGGGAGTCGGATAGACGTAATCTTCCGGAAGCTCAGCTACAAAAACGTACATGCCGCCTGTTGATAGGCCGTCAGATTCCCAGCTCACCACACCTCTATACTGGGCGTCAGGCAGCTGGATTCCTGTCTCTTCGAACGTCTCTCGCAAGACACAGGCTAGCGGCGACTCGCCCGGCTCGAACTTCCCGCCCACTCCATTCCACAATCCTTTTGTCGGAGCCTTCTCTCTATTTAATAGCAACAAGCTGCCGCCTCGTCTGATGAAGCAAATGGTGTATGGATACACTTGAATGTCACTTCCCATATTTTGTCCTATTCTCTTATCATACTACAAAGAACGAATGTTCTCATCCTATCAATCAAAAAACCACCCATAAGTGCGGCTTCTCAATCCGGCTACTGACGGACATCCAACTGATATAGATGAATCTTGTCCCGGTAATTAGAAGAAAAATACACGTAGCCATCGGCATAGACAAGCTCGTCCCCGATATTCAGTCTGGCACCTTCAAGCGATTCAGGTCCCTTCAACACTTTGCCTTCAGGTGTAACGATCATATAATAGGTCGTATCGTATACCAATGTATCGTTCGAGTTATACTTCATATTTTCCCACATGACCAGTACGCGGTTCTGATCGAGCCCAACAACCTTCGGATGGGCCGCATTGTTCATCTTCATATCCTTATAGTCGGTCAGCCACACGACACCTTCATTCTTGGCATCATAGGATCGCCCGTACACATCGACATGGAATTCGGCAGTCTCGCCTTGGGACAAAATCGGCATTGCCGTATTCTCGGAGTCCTTCGCAATCAATTGCAAAAATAAGTTCCTCGATTCATTATGACTCGAGCTGGCCGACTCCGGTGTCATGGTCCGTTCCGCCGCTCCAAGAAGCACGTAGCCTTGATCCGTTACCGCAAGTCCGCCCAGCTCTGCAAAGGTCAACTGGTAGATCGCTTTGCCCATCTTGAAGCTGAATGGCACAAGCTGGCTTTTGCTTTGATTATCAGAATTGATCTTTTGCAACATAAGGCCCCGCTGGTAGACGTCGCCCCGATCAACGAACAAGATATCGCTGCCGTCGAAAGCCAGGTGCTGATCAAAGGAATGGCTTGCATACGGAATCGGCAGTTCTACTTTGCTCATCGTGTCGGCATTAACATACAGCGCAGTAGAGGATTGATGATTCAGCCCGTCTGGCGATTGGAACATCGTTCTGCCGAAGAAAGCGACGACGAGACCATTATGCACCTTGATGGTTGCATTCGCATAATCGAACGGAACCTTGGTGCCCATGAAGGACTGCTCGCTTCCTGTGTATGACACTTCCCCCAGCTTCTCGCCTTGCGCGCTGTACTTGGTTATTTTTACACTGGCGCTAGAGCCTTGAGATTCCTCCAGCGAACGTCCCCAGAGCACGTAATAACGGCCCTGCTCATCCAGCGCCATGCCTCCGAAGAGCGGATACTCCTTGGCAATCGATTGCTTGCCCAACAGCTTCATCGACGAATCATATTTTGAGAGGGTCAGCTTGCCATTGTCCGCTTGCTCAGCTGCCGCTACATAGATATAGCCATCAGAGCCAACCCTCGTTACCACCGAAGGCGCGACGTTATCATAGGATTGCAGAAACTGAGTGTCTATATCAATGTTCGATTCCACATCATGCGTGACATCTTCCACAATAGAACGATTTGCATGAGGGTATTCGAATTTCTTTTCTAAATAGATCGACTTGGTGCCCGGATCCCATTCGATATCCGTATTCGTATATTCAGCCACTTGTCTGACAGGCAAGAAGGTTGTGTTATTAATGGAGTAGGCATCAATTGATTTGGCCACCAGCTTGCCGTCTACATTCAAATTGACCTTAATCGACTTCAGCTTGACCAGGCTCGTCGTTTCATAAGCATACACGTAGTTGTCTGCGGCCTTTTTCCCGCTATGCTGTCCGTCAATAATAATGGTAGCCGTAGAGGACTCATACTTTACATTTTTGTTCAGCGCCTCCGCTACTTTGCGCACCGGTAAGTAGGTGACGCCATTCAGCACGAACGGAAACTGGGTCGTCTCCTCATACGTCAAGTGCTGCGTATAATTATAGAAGACTTCAATACCGCCAAACTTAATCCACTGTTTTTCTTCCGTCTTGCTTGCGGCAGACGATAAGCCGCTCCAGGACGTGCTGATGATGACACCTGCCATAGCGGCAGCCAACAATTTCTTGAACATATAAGTCTCCTTTACGCATGATCGCTAGTCGGATATGAAGCATCTTCCATTATGCCACCATAATCCTAGATCGATCAATAGAAATGTGAGACTTTAAGACTATGGGATTGATCGGTTAATAGGCTCTGTTACAGCTGGTACGTACGAGTAACCCGGAAGCCGTAGAAGCTGTATACAAGGGTCAGCTGCTGCAAAACATCATCATCCAGCACCAGACGTACACCGTAGTGAATCGGCTTTCCCTCTTTTTTCTTTATTGACTCTACCTTTTGCGCCGTAGTTAAATCAGGTTGAACCACCGTATCTTCCAACGAAAAAAAATGAATTCCTTCATTATCTGTTCCGATTTGAACAAACTGTCCTGTATCGATGCTAATACCTATCGTCGTCTCTTCATGTGGCTTCCCGTTAAGCATCACTTCATGCAGCTTAATAGCAGTACGGCTTGAATTTGTCAGATGAAAGACAATCTCTTCACTTCCATCGCTATAGGACATCGTGCTATTGCCATTAAGCTTCAGAGGCTCGCTCCAATAGATATAAGACAGGCCTCCGCTAATAAGCAGGGTCAAACATAGGATAGCGCTAACGATGTACACCGATCTTTTCATACGCAAATCGACTGCCTCCATTCATGAAGACCTAACTTGGATCGCCCTTTTCCTTCGATCTCCCGCGCAAGCTGCGAGGCACCGAAATAAGGAGATACACAATGACAATGTTCAAAAATAAGCTCAATGGATTGAGGCTTAACGATGCCAGCAGATTGGTCTGCCAATGGTTATAGATCGTCAGGAATGAAAACGGAAACCCCACCTCTATCCATCCGTTCTCGACCGCTCGGAAAGGATACACATAAGCCAGAATGACTACAAGCCATGCGGATAAGTTCACCGCTCTCCAATCGATTGGTTTCGGCTTCCTATTCATGGAATATCATCTCTCTCCCATTATAGAGTACGGCAGAATCACTTATACCGAGCTAAACGCAAACATGATTACCGCCTCGCACACCAGATCCCCGTTCACGGTAGCGACACCTTTGCCCTTCACAATCGGCCCCTTGACCCGCGTCACGTCAAATGCGAGCTGGAGCTGGTCTCCCGGCTTGACCTGCCGCTTGAAACGGCATTGATCAATCCCCGTGAACAAGCCAAGCTTATTCCCGCTCTCGCCATCCGACATGGCGATGCCCCCGACCTGTGCCAGCGCTTCTACGATCAGAACGCCCGGCATAACCGGATAACCCGGAAAATGTCCTGAAAAATAAGGCTCGTTGATCGTCACATTTTTAATGCAGACAGCTCTCTTCCCCTCATCCAGCTCCACGATACGATCGACCAGCAGAAACGGATATCTATGTGGAATGCGTTCCCCAATTTGTTCCGTGTTAAGCATGATAGCCTCCTTAAAAGGGTTTATGTTCATATTAATGTTTTTTGGAAAAAATGACCACAACTAAGGCTTGGGCTGCAGCAACAAAAAAGCCGGCAGCCGCTTCAAGAGCGGACACTGCCGGCCAGTTCGCTTATGAATGAAGGGGCAATTGGCGCTCCCTCAATGCTTCAAGCGAATTTCTTCTTTGATGTGAACGGCAAGCTCACGAACGTCTCTGGACCCGAGATCGCCTTCTCCCCGTTTCCTTACCGACACAGTAGAAGAGCTCAGCTCATTCTCGCCCAGCACAATCATATAAGGGACTTTCTTCAGCTGTGCCTCGCGGATTTTGTACCCCAGCTTCTCGCTGCGGCTGTCAATAGCCGCACGGATGCCTGCTTCCTCGAACACTTTCTTCACCTGCAGGGCATAGTCGACATACTTATCGGATACCGGAAGCAGCTTCACTTGCACAGGCGCGAGCCAAAGCGGGAATGCCCCGGCATAATGCTCGGTCAGGATACCGATGAAGCGGTCCACCGACCCGTACACCGCGCGGTGAATGACGACCGGACGATGCTTGCGGCTGTCCTCGCCGATATAGGAGAGGTCGAATTTCTCCGGCATTTGGAAATCCAGCTGAATCGTGCCGCACTGCCAGCTTCTCTTTAGCGCATCCAGTATATGAAAGTCGATCTTAGGTCCGTAAAACGCCCCATCGCCCTCATTCAGCCGGTATGCGACACCGCGGCGCTCCAGCACATTCTGCAGTGCCTGCTCCGCTTCGTTCCACAGCTCATCGGAGCCCATCGAATCCTCCGGCCTTGTTGACAGCTCGATGCGATATTCGAAGCCGAAGATACGATAAACCTGATCAATCAGCTCCATGACCTGACTGATTTCTTCCTCGATCTGCTCCCGCATCACGAACAAATGAGCGTCATCCTGGCAAAATGTCCTTACCCGCATCATGCCGCTCAGCGCGCCGGAATATTCATGCCGATGCACTTGTCCGTACTCGAACATGCGAATTGGCAGCTCGCGGTAGGATCGCAGGCTATTCCCATAGATCAGCATATGGCCCGGACAGTTCATCGGCTTAAGCGCATGCTTCGCCTCATCGACCTGGGCGAAATACATGTTGTCCTTGTAATGGTCCCAGTGTCCCGAGTTCTCCCATATTTGTTGATTCATCATAAGCGGCGTGCGTACCTCTACATAATCGCGCTTAAGCTGCAGCTCCCGGGAGAAATTCTCCAGCTCTGTGCGAATCGTCATTCCATTGGGCAAATAAAACGGCATCCCCGGCGCCTCCTCGGAGAACATGAACAGCTCCAGCTCCTTGCCCAGCTTGCGGTGATCGCGCTGCTTCGCTTCTTCCAGCAGCCGCAAGTGCTCATCCAGCTCCGCTTTTCTCAGGAAAGCTGTGCCGTAGACGCGCTGCAGCATTTTGTTGTTCGAATCGCCGCGCCAATATGCGCCTGCGACGCTTTGCAGCTTGAAGGCTTTGATACGCCCAGTGGAGGGAAGATGTGGCCCTCTGCACAGATCTACAAATTCTCCCTGCTCGTAGATGCTAATCTCCGAATCCTCAGGCAAATTGCGAATCAGCTCCAGCTTCAGCGGTTCATTCCATCCTTCGAATAACCGAATCGCCTCATCCCTGCTGACAGCCTCGCGCACAATGAGAAGATTCTCGCTTACGATACGCTCCATCTCCCGCTCAATTGCTTGCAAGTCGTCGCTGGACAAAGGCTTCTCGATATCCATATCGTAGTAGAAACCGTCCGCAATGACGGGACCGATCCCGAGCTTCACATTCTGTTCGCCAAAAATCCGTTTGATCGCTTGAGCCATCACATGCGCTGTGCTGTGCCGATATACGTCCAGCCCTTCCGGGCTATCCAGTGTTATGATTTCCACGAGGCTGTCATGTTCGATCGCGTGACTTAGATCTACAAGCCTGCCGTTTACGATTCCGGCGACAGCATTCTTTTTCAGTCCAGTACTAATCGACTCGGCCAATTGCATGACGGTGGTGCCTTGCTCACACCTCCTGACTGTCTGATCTGCCAACGTTACCTTGATCTCCATAACCCTTGCCTCCATTTCCATTATTTTTGTGAACGCAAAAAAACGCACGATCCCGTAAGGGACGAGTGCGTTCAGCTCGTGGTTCCACCCTAGTTCAACCTGCATATGGTCATCTGCGGCTGTTCTCCGCAGTCAGTTGCAAGGTCCTCTGGTATCCGGTAACGGGGATAAGGCGGTGATCGCTTACTGCTTGTGAAGAACAGATTCACAAGGTTCAACGACACAGCTACAAAGCGGTAATCTCTCGTCCGTGGCAGAAGAAGCTTCCAGCAATCGCTTCTCTCTCTGGGCAACCCGTGATGGAGATCTTGTCTTTGATCAATGCCATGTATGAAGTTATGCCCTTGATCGTACATAATCGCAATGGGAAAGTCAATATGCTGGTTGGAAAGAAAGGATGAATGCTGCCGCTCAAGCTTTTACATGTATGATACAAGCCTCATATGGCCACTGCCTTATTCTTATTACCATACAAGAAAAATAATCCAAGGGAGATCATTGTTAATCCCAGGGCAATTGCGAGTTTAATCCAAAAATCCTCATTCACTACCCAAGAAGCGGAAAACGCATTGATTAACGCATGAAAGAAGATGCATAGCCAGATGCTTCCGCTGATCCGGTAGATGACAGCAAGCGCAAATGACATCCCTACAATCGAAATACAGAATAGTCCAAAACTCCAATTAGATTGACTAGTACCCGGGATGAAAAATAACGGCAAATGCCACAGTGCCCAGATGCAAGAAGTCAATAAAGTTGAGGTGATAAAGCTAAAGCGTGTTTCCAGAAAAGGCTGCAGGATATGCCGCCAACCTAACTCCTCTAATCCGCCCCCAATAATCATCACAGGAATGGACAGGATAGCTATGTAGATCGGGAAATCATTTGTGATCCCGCCCATAAGCGCCGGGATTCCAAAATAAGCAGCCGTCAGGATCAAAACGAGCATGTACATCGGAAAAGGTTGTTTTAATGCAAAAGCTGTCTTGATAAAAGCTTTAAATCCGCTTACCTTGCCATGCTTCTTTAATATGAAATAAGCCACGATTGGAGGTGCATTGCCTCCAAGAATGAAGATAGTCATACCTAACGGCGTATCTTTGCCGAACCATTCGAGTGAAGATGCGAGTATCAGACTCCCCCAAGTCAAAAGTGTCATAAGGTAGGTAAATAAAATGAATTGCATGGCCATCTTATGGTCATTAGTTTGCACAATCCCTGCCTCCAAACTTGTTCCGTTAGAACTAAAGTTTTATCATTCATGCTATCACCACACCAGTATAAATGACTGAGAGTACCGCCACATTCCTCCAGAGATGTAACCTCGATCAGTCTTGAGATGGATATGAGCAGCCAACACAACAACAAGCAGGGAGCCCGGAGGCTTTCTGCTTGCATCTATTTGAAACTTTTCAGGATCGGAATGAGCTATCTCCACGCATGAAATAGAACCGGCTCTCCCAGCGCATAAGCGAAGCGTACGCCTGAGTGCCATACCCTTGAAAAACTCTTACGACGCTGGCTTCATTACGAGCCTGAACACGTTTGGGCAGAGGCATATTCATCCTTTCATTCAAAAAATCCAGCCAGACGATCTCGGATACAATGTCCTCCTTGTTCAATCCCGCTTCCTTTGTATTTATTTTAAACGTACATGTTTCTGATCATTGATTGAACCAAATAGATTTCCAATCCAGATCACAATGCAGCAGCACTCGCAGAGCGGCAACCTTTAACTGAGCCACTGTATCTTCGATATCCGCTTGAGTATCCATTTTAAACACTCCGGCCATCTTGGTCCCTTCCTCACACGCTTAGCTGTATTGATCGCAACCCAAGATTTTCGTGACAAGAAAGGGAATATTTTTCTTTAATTCATTTTGAACGGCGCACAGATTGCTGACAGGAGCGATTTGCGAAAATAAGCAATTTTCCGCCAGTTAATTTCTCTTTTTCCGAGCAGCCCGCCCCTTTATGATTAGGAATGACCAAAGCAATCCAAATCCATGTGCGGGGTGAACACCCAATGAGACCTGTTATTCAGCTTTTGCATTTTGGCTATCACCAGGCGATGAGCTGCATCTTTCCTGTTGCAATCTTCGGAACCTTGGCTGTATCTACACTCATAGATATCCCTTTCATTCCACGATATGATGCCATACTGCTGATTCTGCTTGGCGTGCAGTATCTCATGTACCGCAGCGGGCTGGAGACGCTGGATGAGATCAAGGTCATCTGTCTGTTCCACGTTATCGGGTTAGCGCTGGAGCTGTATAAGGTGCATATGGGGTCGTGGGCATACCCGGACCCTGGATTTACGAAGCTGTTCGGTGTCCCGCTCTATAGCGGATTTATGTATGCCAGCGTGGCAAGTTTTATGTGCCAAATATGGCGGAGACTGCGAATGGATATGACAGGCTGGCCCGGATTTGCGCCTTCGATGCTGCTGGGCGGAGCTATTTACCTGAACTTTTTCACCCATCACTTTATTCCCGATTTTCGCTGGTGGCTGACGGGGCTGGTATTCATCGTATTCTGGAAAACGCGGATTATCTACCGGGTACGGGATGCGACTTACCGCATGCCTCTGTCGATCGCCTTTGTCATAGTAGGCTTCTTCATCTGGCTGGCCGAAAATATCGCCACCTTCTTCAACGCCTGGAAGTATCCCGATCAGCACGAAACCTGGCAGCTCGTCAACTTCAGCAAGATCAGCTCATGGTTTCTACTCGTCATCATAAGCGTAATCATCGTCGCGCAGCTCAAGCATGTGAAGGCGAGCCAAACGAAAACTGCAGGTTAGCAAAAATCTCGGAGTACATGTATGTTGTACGCCGAGATTTTCAGCTTTCTTGTTTCTATTGATCATATACCGAAAGGAATAACTGATCCATCTGATGGAATATGTGCGATCACATCGTTCGGTTGACTACGGCAACATTACGACCTCATAGTCGGAATCATTCGTTTCATTTGCCAAGTGCAGCGGCACTTTTAAGGCGGTCTCAACGACTTAATTCGCTCCACCAAGTTGAGCCCGCGCTTTTAAAGCTTTCCACCGACTTATCGCGTGCCCCCCAATCAAGCGTTAGCTTTCCGGGAATGGATAGGATTTGCTCCATCACGCTTCGCTCCCCTCAACCTTCGCTCCGAGTGGCAACTGCCCACTATAACCTTTATACTTGGCTTGTATCCTCTACCATTTTATAGCTAGTTTCTGGAATCGACTACTTGTAATCTACCACTCTATCAAATTCATATACGAGGTGACCGATCATGAGTGAAATCTGGCAGGCTTCTATACAAGGCGTTCCTTGGGATGCGGAAAAAATGATTCATGCGGTTAAGCATCTGCGAAACCGGGCAACCGTCAGCTTCAGGGTTGGCGCGGACACGCTGGAGGATCTGGTTGAGCTGGATGCACGGGTGTTCGCCAAGCGGCCCGATCTAATCCTGTACCTATCGGCAATGGACGATAAGACCCGCTATACGGATGAACTTCTGAAGACGCTTGCGTCCTTGAAGCATGTTGCCGCCTTGCGGCTGGATCTTCGTGAGCCGCAAGACTTGTCCGCGCTTGGGACGATGACGCAATTGCAATTCCTCAATCTCAGCTCGCCCAAAAAGCCGTTAGAGCTGGCCTTTATCCAAAGGTGCAAACAGCTAGCCTATCTTGAGCTGCACGGCAAATTCAAGGACTTGTCTCCGATTGCCGAGTGCATTCGCCTGGAGACGCTTGTACTAAACTGCTCCATAGACCAGTTGGACTTCGTAAACGAACTTCCGCTCATCAAATATCTGGCCATCGACAGCTGCGATTTAAAGGGACCGCTCGAGGTACTGGCTCCTTCCCATGTCAGCATGCTGAGACTGTCCTCGGTGCGCAATCTAACGGATATCGAGCCGCTCGGCAAGCTGCGCAACTTGGAGTTCCTGCATATATCGCTGCCCAAGGTTGAGCGCTTGTGCGACTTCTCTAAGCTGGGCAACCTTCGGCAGCTGGAGCTGGATTATATGAAAGCTCTGCGTGACATTCAGAATCTTTGGACGGCAAAACGGCTCGAATCTCTAATGTTGAAAGAGATCAATACGGCGATTAAGGCGGACGCCTTTGAACCCTTGAAGGATATGCAGCGGCTTCGTCAGATAGACTTTCGTTTCATCGATTCCGGCAAGAAGCGTAATGCGGCCCTAAGCTCGCAATTGGAACAGGCAGGCAAGGGCCATCTCCTGTATGACCATATCCCGGACAGCGAGCGCGTACACTCCATGGCAATCGAGCATCTGACCCCGATTTTGACTTAAAACAAACCGGACAGACTCTGCAATGATGTATTCCTTCACTTGCTTCTGATGACGCACCGCATGCCTCCAGTGACGGCATTCCATTCAGTATTAGTGCCGGGATCGGCATAGGAAGCCTCTCGCACGATCAACAGACAGGATGTCATTCAGACGATTAATACTGCACGCTGCTAAAGCCGGGCTGATACCAGTTCCACCAGTCGGTCTCCCCCAGTGCGGGACGGGTGACATGCTCATGCTGGCGCAGCTTCAGCAGTTCCTTCGTTGGGCCGGTGACAATCAGGCCGTAGCTTCTCGCGCCATGCTCGCTCACATATTCGATCCGCTCCTGAAGCTTGGGATCGGCGTAAACAATTTTGCGCACCCAGCGCTCATTCTTCTGCAGCTCCTGAAGGCCCCGCAAGAATGCCTGCTCCTTGGCCGGACCATCGCCCCATACCTGAAGCCCGCTGCTGTAATCGGCATATCGTAGCATCAAGTCGCTGCTCATGCCCCACAGCTCCCCGCTCCAGCCGCTCAAGAAGTTGCCCTGCCTTGCGCCAGCCTGCTCAAGCCCAGTATCGAAGGCATACCAGACAAGATCCATGTCATAATTCTGGAACATGCCATAGATTTCATCCAGTGAATAAGCTGCATCTAGCGAGATGGCAAGCTCGGATACCGTGCCTTCCGGCAGCATCTCCAGCGCCTGCCATACTTCGTTATCTCTTTCCCGCTCATATTGACGCTCCTCATCCGTAAGCGTCCCCGGAGCTTCCGGGTATGCAAAGTAGAGATTGCTCTGATAGCCGCCGCCGAACCATTCGCGCTTCACATTCAACAGATTGAATCGCATATCCCCATGTAGGATGCCGTACAGCTCTTGCTGTTTCCCAACCTGCTTGCTCATCTTGTATTCCATGGAAAGGTTCAAGTAGAGTCCAGCATTGACCCCGCCGCTGTTCACATTCAGATTGGGCACCGTCATGCCGACAGCCGTGCCCAATACCTTGGGCAGCCGTTCGCTGGTGCTGGACGAGCCGCCCAGGCCATAGAGCAACCCGGTCATAATGCCGGACAGAACAGACAGAAGGATGAAGGCAGCCAGCAGATTGACCGCTGTGCTGACGCGGTTTTTCCACTTGGCTCTTCTCATCCAGCGCTGCTGCTTGCCTTCTGATGGGACTGTCTGCCCAGACGGTGCAGAAGGAACAAGGGGCGTCTGAGCAGCCATAGCCTGGTCCAGTCTTTCCTGACATGCCGGACATTGCTCCAGATGCGCCTCAGCCATTTGCTCTTCCTCCGGTGCGCAGTCTCCTCTCAGGTAGCGGTCCCAGAGCGGCTCCATCTCTTTGCATAATCGGTCAGTCATAGGTTATCCCCTCCTCCGTAGGTTTGCTTGATTAGACGCCGCAGCTCCTCGCGTCCGCGATGAATGTTAATTTTGACACTGGAGATCGACAAGCCTGTAATATCGGCAATCTCCTGGTAGGATAGCTGATAATGGTCGCGCAGCAGCACAACATGCCGCTTATTGATTGAGAGCTTCCCCAGCATGCTTAGCCAGCTCTCGGCCGCTTCGCGCGCCAGCGCCTCTTGCTCAGCGCTTCGTGCCGTATCGCCGGAGGCAACGGTCTGCTCCATCCATGCAGGCTCATAAGGCGTGCTTCGCCGCTCCTTGCGCTGCCAGTCGATAAAGGCGTGATAAGCGACTTTGAACAGCCAGGGTTTTATCCGCTCGTTGTCGTAGCTCTCCAGATAGACATATGCTTTGTAGAAGGTATCCTGCATCAGATCCTCGGCAACCTGGGGGCTGGCGGCGAGGGAGCACAGGTAACGGTACAATTCCTGTCCGTATCGGCGATAAATATGATCCAGCTCGTGTGTATCGACCGTGCATCCCCCTTCCTGCTAGCTCTTGGCGCCATGCTCTGCTCTATTCACGTTTCAGGAAGGAATAAGTTACAATCCTGATTTTTTAAGCTTGAAAAAAATTTATTTCTGAAGCTGTCGATTTTGTCTTTCCTCATTCGTTGTCTTCATAGAGGCTGGTTAACAACAGTCAAACCAATGAATGAGAGGATGTTAAGTAAAATGGCAAAGTACACTACTTATATTGTATCGGAGAACGCAAGAGCTCAAGCTGAGTTTTACACTTATGCATTTGGAGGAGAAATTTTGTCCGTCATGACGCATGGGCAGCTTCCAGGCGCAGCGGAAGAGCTTAAGGACAAGGTCGTCAACTTGAGCCTGGTAGCCGGTGGCATTCACTTCATGATGTCCGATTCCGTATTCGAGCCAGTCATTTGTGGGAATTCCATAAACCTGTCCTTCGAGTTTGCAACGGAAGCCGAAGCCCGGGATGTCTTCGACAAGCTTGCTGAAGGCGGCATTGTGAAGTGTCCGCTGGAGCCGGCATTCTGGGGTGCCTTGTACGGACAAGTCGAAGATAAATACGGTGTACCGTGGATGATTACCACTGCAGGGCCTACTGCATAAACACAAAATGACCCGCTGAGGGTCGCTATCTCCAAAGTATCCATCTTACGGGGCACCGTTCAGGGAAGGACGCAAGGCCATTTTCATTGGCCGTACACTGCCGAAAAAAAAGGAGAACCGGTTACCCGTGTTCTCCTTTGTCGGCCCATTCTCTGCTCAATTCCTCAAGCGTAGCGCTGAGATGATTGAAATACATCATAAACGGCTCCAGACCAGTGCCTGTGCCATCCCTCAAGCGCACCAGCATCGATTGTACCTCCGCTTCCAGCTCTATCAATTCGGCGCTAATCGCTCCGGCCTCCGAAACGGGCGCCGCCAATTGCTTCACATCGACCACTCTTGCGGGGAATAACGGGAAGTTGTATTGGGTCAAGCGGGCCAGCTTGCAGCCCATTCGATCCACGGCCGCCCTGAGGAATGCGCGCTCGCTTGCGGGCGCGTATTGCCAATAATCCTCTAAAGCCGCTTCATCGCGATCGTCCCAGGCGCATCGCGCGAACAGATAGCTGTTGTAGCCTTGCGCCCACTTCCATGAGTATCCGTCGCCAGCACCGGAGCCCGGGACAACCAAATTGACAATGGAGTCGATGCCTAGCTGCTTGAACAGCGCCATGTCATCATAGATTCGACCCGGAAGAGCAGGGAATAACGGACTTAACATAAAGTGGTCGCTGTAATATTCAAATACGCACATATTTCTATTTTTTTCGGCCGCTGTTTTCGTCCAGCGTTTTAAAGCTCTGACGGCTCTCGCATCCTCAGCGCGGCTGTCCTTATAGGACCATTGTTTGCTGTAGTCTCTTCCCCAGTAGGCGAACAGGACATCGCTGCGGTCCGATGCCTCCACTCCGTCAAGCAGCTCAAGCATATCCCAGGACAAGCCCGCATTATATGCGATATGCTCTACTTCAATCTCTATGCCGGCTGCGCCCAAAGCTTCTTTGATCCGCTCTGTAAACCGGATATAGCCGGATAGAAACCTTTTTTTCTCCGCCTCGTTATCGGCAATTGCCGCATCCTCCGGCCACAACGATAGCCGGGCCAGCTGCGGAACCTTCCCGCAGTATTGCACAATACCAGCTATTACACCGGGCTGCCAGCTCAAGTCGGAATAATCCAGCTGCTTCTTCTCCATGAGCTCCGGCATAAAAAACGTCATGCTGTGGCCGCCTAGCGTCAATGCAATGCCGCGCTTGGCCAGCTCGGGAGCCAGCGCCGAACCAAGCTCCTCCCATAGCATAAACGTCATAAACAGCTCATTGATACGGTTTTTGGCGAGCCAATCGACCACCGCCAGCAAATAAGGTTCGTCTTTCAGGTTCTCATACACAAACCCTCTGCGCCGCATGGACGGAATTTGAATGGCAGACCTATCCGCTTTGCAAGCTTGCTCCCGCTCCAAGCTGTAGGCCTGCCGCGAGACATGAACGGCCGCTTCTCCCGGATAGATCCATTCGAGCTGGAATTCTTCTTTGCAATAGGCATATACCGCATACAAGGCCGCCCGCTCGTTGTGCCCGGCTAGAATAATAACGTCTTCCCCGCGCAAAATGACATAGGCGTCATCCGGGTACGTATATTCCGCATGCTCCTGATCGCCTTCCGCTTCCCTTTGCCACGGCCATACCGGCTTTGCCGCCGCTGGATCGAACGGGACAGCCGACAAGTGCCGCTCGCAATCGCTCCAGGTTCCAATAATCCACTGCTTGGAGGTGGCAGCCGATTCCTCCGCATAGGACTCGCTAACCGCTTGCAGCTCTTCGCTTGCAAAGTTTAATACCGGATGCTCTCTCAGCTGCCTGATCGCAAGCTTCCCCATCATGAATCACTCCGTATCGCTTGATGAGACCGGCCGAAATGGATCGGACTGCGATCTCAGCATTCCTTTGTATATTCCGGGCTCCGAGCCTTCAATGACAACGGCGCCCGATGACTTGGCATAAAAGTCCACCGGACCGGCGCCGCCGATAATAGCGTAGCCGTACCCGTCCAGACGCATTAAATGCAGCGTATAGAGATACAGCATTTTGCCGATCCCTTTGCCGCGCTCAGCCTCGTCGACGCCGGTTGGACCGAAATAGCCTTTGGCGGTAGCGTCATAACAAGCGAAACCCCTCAGCTTTCCTTCTTCAACCGCCACAATGCAAGTAATGGGACTCCGGGCGAACGCTACCTCGCATTCGCTCGCCCAGCCTGGGCGGAACCGCTCCTTGACCCACTGTGTCACCACATGCTTCTCCGGACCAATCGCCCTGCGAATCACAACGCCCGTTCGCCGCTCGAATGCGTCCATCGGCTCAGGGTGAGGCAAATCGTACAATTTAACCAGCATATCAGCCATGATGGCATTCCTCCTTCTTTCCCTATTTTAGCTCCACAGCTCCATTATATGGGGTAATGCGGGACAAAGCCCGCATTACCCGCAAACGATTATTTTTCAAGCAAATTCAATACCGCTTGCACGGCCTCCGCCCGCGTCAGATTCGCTTGCGGCGCAAATTTATCGTTGCCGCGTCCGCGCACCAGACCGAGATTTTGAGCGGCCGATACGGCATCGGCAGCCCAAGGGCTGATGGCATCCTGATCCGCAAAGCCGCCGCCTGCCGCGGAAGCCCTGCCGCTGCCGCGCTTGTATTCATAGGCCCGGTAAAGAATAACAGCCATTTGCTCCCTTGTAACCGCAGCTCCCGGGGCAAAGGTATTGCCGCTTGTTCCGCTCACGATGCCTGCCTGGTACGCCGCCTCAACCTCCGCCGCGTACCAGCTGTCGGACGCCACGTCCTCGAAGCGGGCTGGACTCGCTTCAGCCGCTCCCAATCCCAACGCCCGAACGACGAACGATACAAACTCCGCTCTTGTCGTCACTTTCTCAGGCGCAAACCGATTCTCGCTCACGCCCTCAGCCATCAGCATCGCCGTCAATTTCTTGACCGCTTGGGAAGCCCAGTGGCCGGACGGCATATCCGAAAACGACTTGTCGAATGCCAGGACCGCATAGCGTCCGGATGCCGGCACTTCCGCAACTATGCGGCCGTCTCTGATCGTTCCGCCGATGTAGGACAGAACCCCGTTATCATCTACGCGATAGACGCCCGTTGCATCCGGGTCGAAATCGCCCTCAAAGGCGAGCGTCACCGGCTTAGCGAGTCGCTCCGGCTGCTTCTCCCCGCCTTCTTGGCCGACAACGGACAGAAGAATGCTGCGGATATCGCTTCGCGCCGCAACGGCTGCCGCGTACCGATCCGATGCGGCGCGCGCAAGCGACTCCGCGTCTTGTTCGGTTGCCCGCTCAAAGGACACTTTGATCCGCGCCCCCGTCATGCCTTCCGCCAGCTGCTTCAATTGCTCCAGCACTTCCGCCGGAACGTCAATGGCATAATCCCCGCCGTCCAGCCTGATCGCCCGATTGCCGGCCAGTTCGCCCGCATTAATCGGCAGCAGCGCGTGGTCCGCATTCGGGGCCAGCTTGACTGCAATCTCGCCCTGGGCGTTCGGACGAAGCTCATTCTCGGATACGATCTGCCTTCCTTCATTCGCCGATTCAGCAGGCCCGGATGGCTCAGACGGCCCTGGTGTGACCGGAGGGTTCGGATTTCCTGCTCCCGGTCTGTCCTTCAGACGCGCAGCTTCATTCCAATACAGGGTATAATCCAGCCTGGATTTGCCGTCTGCGCCGGTAACCTGAATCCGCGTTTTTTCGTCCGCTTTCACCACTTCGACCGCAACCGTCGCGCCCTGCTGGGTCGGAGCTGCCTCAATCGCCGACTCGGACGTCAGTTTCTTGACATAGCTGGTAACTCCGGTCGAGAATTCCGCAAACGGCTTGCCGTCTATCGTCACGGCACGCAAGGTCGCGTCGGTCTCGGGCACCGGGATTTTCACTAAAGTCGTGCCTGCATCCGGCGCATAATAGATGGAACCGTCCAGACCGATCGTCATGTCGTTGGTGAATGTGCTGTCAATTACCTTGTATTGCAGAGTTTCCGGATCAATGACAGTCAGTTGACGGGACAATGTCGTGTACAGCATGCCGTCCGGGCTCCATCTCAAATGATACGGCTTCCATTTGCTGGAGTTGTAGAGGCTTGGACGAATCATCTTGCTCTTCACGACTTCCTTGCTTTCAACATCCATCGCAAAGACAGTGCCATCAACCGCGCCCCATAAGAGGCCGTCAGGACCGAACGAGAGATCACCGATCATCTTCGGTGTTTCATCCATGCCTGGAATGTCCGGCGTAAATTCGGCTACTTTCCGGCCCTTTGCCACATCCCATACAAAGATTTTGGCTGCCTCCTGCGTCGGTGAGATGCCAAGGCCGCCCCATACGGTCGTGCCCCCGTACAACAGGCCGTCCTTGTAAGCCAGCCCGATAATCGCCTGGTCCTCGACCACATCATTGTATTGCGTCCATTTGTCCTGCCGCTCGTCGTAGACGGCAAGCACCCCGCCAAGCATACCGTAGTCGGCTACCGTGCCAACATACAGCTTGCCTCCGCCCGATGCAATCGCGAACGGACGGTCCTGATGATGTCCGATGTCATAAGCCAGCACCGGATTGTTGCCCATCTCGGCTGGCTTGCGCGGATCGTATTTATACATCATCGCTCCGACATAAGTGCCGTAATAGACATGATCGTTCAGGAACCCAATTCCTTCGGGTTGGGCGAAAGCCGCGATATTGACATTCATCTCATTGGTGAACGGGTTGTAGACACTCATTCCCCGTTGATAGCCGCCCAAATAGATTCGTCCGTCCATCGGACCGCTTTCGAGCGCTTGAATCCGTACATATTGAGGCGCAATGTCCAAATCTACAAATTGAATAGTGTTGTCCTTCGGATTATAGTGCCAGTACTCGCCATATTGCGTAATCATGGCCAGCACCGTGTCTCCCGCGCTGCTGCCTTCCTTGAGCGTGATCCACGTCATATCCTTCACGCGCAGCGTATCCGGTAGAGGGAACGGAAGCGATATCTTGACCGACTTGTTTTGCTCTAGATCGTATTTGTACAGCTCGCTGCCGTTCTTGTAATAGATCTCGTTCGCATGATCCGGATTCGGTTCCGATATCATATTGCTGTATTGGAACTCTCCGACAACCTCATACGTGTCCAAATCCATGACGACCATATTGATCGTGCTGACCGATGCGAACAGCTTATCCTTCACCACGAAGACATCCGCCATCGTGCCGACATTACCGCTGTATCCCTTAATCGGAATCTCGGTTTTTTCGCCCGTTTCGCGATGAATTTTGTACAGATGGACATTGGCTCCAAGTGCGGCATAAATATATTCCCCATGCACCGCAATGCCCCGGACGTAGTCCATGCCGTCCATGACACCGCCGTAGTTTTTGTATGTGCCGGAGGCGATATCATATTCGAACACTTTGCCCGAGCCTTTATCCTCGAAGGTCGCTCCGTAAATCTTGCCGTCGGAGGACGCCTCCAAATCCCAGACCCAGCTGTCGGCCGGATTGACCCCTAGCGGCTCAATCCGCTTCTCTTCAGGAAGATAGCGATACAGCAGCCCGTCTCCCGTTGCGGCAAAATAAACATTTTTATCCGATCCGACTGTCATGGCCCACATCGCTTCCGAATTCGGAATCAGCTCCGAAAACTTGAGTTCCCCTGTCTCGGCATCGAGGACCGAGAATGGGCCTGGCAGACCGTTGGAGTGGAAATAAACCTCATTTTCTCCCAGACTGTTCGTTTGAATTTGCCCCGCCTGGCCCAGATTGACGCTTACCATGTCGCCAAGATGAATCGGCTCCTGATAGACGCGGTCCAGCGGCTCTTCTTTGGGCAGGATTTCAAATGAAACGTCGTCGAAATAGGCTTCCGTAAGACTCACGCCTCCCGAGTACAACGCCACTCTGGCATAGGCCGCATCCTGCGGAGCGTCCGTCTGCGTGCTCATCCGCGTCCATTGATTCGTTCCCAGCGAATTGGAGCTGAACAGCTCCGACTTCACGCCGACCTGAGCATCGTTGGCATCAAAATAATAGGTCTCCAGCACAATATTATGCGATTGGCTGATAACGTTTACATAAGCGCCGGCAATATAGGTCTCACCGCCTTCTATCCGGAAAGCGTCGCTAATGGCCCGCAGTCCAAGCCCCGTATCGCGATCGGCAAAATAAAGGCTGTTCGAGCCGCTTCTGACCCGCTCCGCGCTAAGCTCGAGCACCCCCTCCGTACCGGATCCGACACTCCAATGCGTAATCTTGCCGTTCGCTGACGGCAGCTCAAAACCAGGATTCTGAATTTCATCCGGCAAGTCAACCGGTGTCCCGCCGCCCGCTTCCGTTATATACAAGTCGTCAAAGTAAGCCTCCGTCAAGCTCGGAATGCCGGAATTGATTAGAAGCCGCACCTTGGTTGCGCCGGCCGGCACCGTGAACGGCACCTCCATTATCGACCATTGCTTGGCGGACAGCTGGGCTGCGGAAAAGTTAAGGAAAGTCGGGCTGCCCACCGCTGTTCCCAGATCATTCTCAAAATGAACTTCCAGGCCTATGCTATGGGTTTGATTCACGACGTACACATAGGCTCCGGCTACATATTCGGCCCCCTCGTTCACATCCAGCGGATCGCTATGCGCCTGAGTTCGCGCGGCGTTCGACTGATCGGCGAAATAAAGGCTGTATTTGCCGCCTCGAACCGGACTGGCCCCCAGCTCCAGCACCCCTGTCGTCGGCGCCTTCAGGCTCCATCCGGGAATGCCGGCAGACACCGGCTCCAGCTCAAAGTCCAGATTCCGCACAGGCTCGCCGGGTCCCTCCGGCTGTTCCGGCTCCTCTGGCTGCTCCTGTTCCTCCGGTGTGCCAGGCAAGCTGACCGTTTCGATCGACACATCGTCGAAGTAAGCCTCTGTATGTGTAGCCGCTTTGCCGGAATTGAATCTCAATTCGACCTTGGCGGCATTGTCCGGCACCGTAAATGGAACAACCAGCTCATTCCAGTCATTAAGCGCCAATGTGCCTTTCGCAAAATTTTTGAAGGTCGCCGGCGTAACCGGCTTATTGTCAGCAGCAAAGAAATGAATTTCGTATCCAATGCTATGCGATTGGTTGATCACATAAGCCCACGCCTTGGCGTTATAGACGCCTCCCGGTACGACATCAATTTTCTCGCTCGCTGCCTGCAATTGTTCCTGATTGGTCGGATTATTGAAATGCATGCTTTTTTGTCCGGTACGCACAAATTCGGAGCTTGGGGCCACAAAGCTTATTTCATTTGTTGTAACCAGCCGCCAGCCCGCAAGCTTGCCGGACTCCTCCTCCATTTCGAAGCCGGGATTGACAATGACCGGATTCGCATCCTCTGCGGACCCGGCGAACACCTGCATAGACGACATAGAGAAAACCAGTGAAAACGAAAGAATGACGCAAAACCATCGTTCCATTAAACCTTTCTTCATTAGAATGCACCCCGTTAATTGAAGTTTGTTATTCCCATGAACCAGGCAAAGAGCTTAGAAACGAATCATGCATCCACCTCCCCGGATTAGTCAGAGCCGTCTATCATTGGCAGCTTGCGCCCTTCGTCGTCATACTGCGGCACCGTTTATACCAAGTTCAGCATGACCTGCAAGCAGCAGCTTTTGCAAGGCATCGATAGGCACATCGCCAGTGTCGCAATCAAGCTCCGCCGCCAGCGCCGCCGCCGTACCGGCCGCTTGCCCGATCGCCATGCAGCTAGGCGTCAGCCGCGTTGTCGCCTGGGCCTCGTGAGAGGTCGAAATACAGCGTCCCGCAAGCAGCAGATTGGCCGTTTGAAGCGGAACGATGCTCCGGTACGGAATATCATAGGCCCCGCCCTCCCGGATAAAGTTGGCGGTCACGCCCTTGCCTTCCGGATTATGAATATCAATCGGATAGCCGCTGCGCGCAATGACGTCCGCAAATCTGCGGGCGCTCAATACATCCTGGCCGCTTAGCACATACTGCCCGATCATTCTCCGGGTCTCCCTGACCCCGATTTGCGTGCCGACGGCGGACACGGAGGCCCGCTCGAATCCGGGAATATGCTGCTGCAAGAAGGCTTCCAGCTCCAGCACTTGCTTGCGCCCTTCAATCTCCGCTCTGGTCAGGTCCTCGCTGCTCGTAGGGTCCAGGCCCGACACCCGGGTCGTATTCACCAGCACTTCATCCTCGCCAGGGCCGCTGAAAAACAATAATCCGTCCCGCAATATAGGCAGCCGGGCCTCCCGCCACTTGCTGTAAAAGCCCATTATTCCGGTTAACGGCAGCCGGTCCAGCTCGGAGATCAGCGTCTTTTCATAAAATTCCGAAGGGTTGTTTTTCATATAATGTTTGATGGCCTGCAAATCTACGCCGCGCATGCGGAACTTCATCGTCATCGGCTGCAGCTTCCCGTCATCGTTGCCCTTCTCCCACGGGGCACCGGCCATATAGGCGACATCACCGTCCCCTGTAGCGTCAACGTATACCTTGGCTTTCAATGCCCTAATGCCGTTCTTGCCGTATAGCGTAATAGCGCTAATCCGGTCCCCGTCCGTCTTTACATCAATCACGGAGGTATGAAGCAAAATATCGGCGCCCGCCTCCGCAAGCATATCGCAGGCCAGCACCTTGTACACCTCGGGATGGTAAGGAGTTAATGTATGGGTAAAGCCGATCGTATCCCGCAGGTGGCCCGGCGAAGCCCCCAGCGCCATTAGCCGATCCACAATTTCCTGAGCCAGCCCTTTAATCACTTGCTCTCCAGAGGCTGCATGGAAGGTCATCCACGGATAAACCATCGCTGCCGTGGACATGCCGCCAAGAAAGCCGTAACGTTCGATCAGAACGGTTTTGGCCCCGGAACGGGCAGCGCTTATCGCAGCGGTTATACCGGCCGGTCCGCCTCCCAAAACCGCTACATCGTATTTCTCCAAGTCATGCATAGTATCAACTCCCGCTGTTATTTTTGGAGCGCTCCCATTTTCATGTTGGGAGCGCTCCAATATATGTTGTTAAGAAAGGACAGCGGCCGCTAGCCGTGTCCATGGAAGGTTCCCTTACTAGGCTGTTCCTCTAATCATCAATTCGCTTTCAAGCACGACATCTTTGGATGCATGCCAGGCCAGCTCACCCCGCAGCATCTCCAGAAGCAGCTCCACGGCATGCTGCCCCAGCTTCTGCTTATGCTGCCTGACCGTGGTCAATGGCGGGTTCATAAAGGCCGCCGCTTGAATATCGTCATAACCGATAACGGCAATGTCCTGCGGAACGCGATAGTTATGCTTCGTTAACGATTCAATAGCGCCCAGCGCCATCAGATCGTTGGCGGCAAAAACCGCATCGAATGCAAGTCCTTCCGCAATGAGCCGGTCCATTCGCCTGCGCGCTTCCTCCTGCTCGGCATTGCCGACTATCACCCATTCCGAACGGCCACCAATGCCAGCATCCTGCAAAGCCTGCCTATAGCCGGCATAACGTTCATCCTCATGCGGGGTTCCGATCAAACCCTGAATATACACGATCGAGCGTTTGCCATGGCGAATCAAATAATTCGTCGCATCGTACGCTCCTTGGCGATAATCGGAGGTTACACAGGCAAGCGGCAGCTGATCATAATTGCGTTTCCCGATGAGGACGAACGGAATGCCCTGGTCCCGGTAAAATCGCAAATACTCCTCCCGGATGTATTCGCCCATTATGACAAGACCGTCGATTTTGCGGCTGATCGCGATTTTTTTCCAATATTCATGATCGTAATCGCTCCGGTTGGAGAACAAGAGCAGGTCGTAGCTGTTCATGGCTGTTATAAGCTGAATGCCTTGAAGCACTTCATAGAAAATATGATGCGTCAAAAAATCCAGCTTGGCGCCAAATACGATAACGCCGATATTCCCGGTTTTTCCGCCGGCCAGACTGCGTGCCTGGGGATGCGGCGTATATCCCGTCTCAGCGATAATATCCAGCACCTTCTGCCGCACTTCCGGCTTTACGCTTGGCTGATTGTTAATGACCCGGGATACCGTCCCTCTGGAAACTCCCGCGAGAGCTGCGATGGATTCCAATGTATGCTTCACTGCGACCTCCAAACACCATACCCTTCACGCCAACAAGCCTAAAGAAGGATGAATAGTGGCACCCCACAATTGGGAGCGCTCCAACTTGTTCTATGACCACAGTATCCGCCAACCCGGTCTTGTTTGTCAACCCTAATTTAGCCAAAATCCTGTAGGAGGAGGCTTCCTCTCCTATGTCGCCAAACCGATGAATCAGTGGTATTATAAATAAATTCAAAATTTATATAAAGGAAATGATCGCATGCAGGCAACTAGTCCCGAGTATTGGATTAACAAGCTGGAATTAAACGCTCATCCCGAGGGCGGCTATTATAAACGCACCTATCAAGGCGAGGAGAAGATTACCGATCAGGAATTATCCGTGGAGTTCGATGGCCATCGCTGGCTATATACCAGCATTTATTTTCTGCTTCGCTCCCAGGATATCTCGCACTTCCACCGTCTGAAATCGGACGAACTGTGGTACTATCATGCAGGGAGTCCGCTGACGATCCATGTTATTCATGAGAATGGCATATACGAGGAAATCAAGCTGGGCACCAACCTGGAGAATGGCGAAACGATGCAATATCTTGTGCCAAAAAACTCGATCTTCGGCTCTTCTGTTATGGAACCAGATACCTTCTCGCTTGTTGGCTGCATGGTCGCGCCTGGCTTTGATTTTCAAGATTTCGAGCTCTTTACGAAGCAAGAGCTGCTCGCACAGTATCCCGAGCATCGCGAAGTGATCCATAAAATGGCCTACGAAAAAATTCCTGTTGGTGTATAGTCATACTAGGACTGAACAAGCGTTGACTTGTTCAGTCTTTTTCGTTGGACTATCCATTTTGGGCGGCATCTTGCTCAATCCAATTCGTAATGAAGCTGTATAGCTTTTTGGCTGCTGGAGAGGCCGTGTCATATGATGGGATGGCAAGTCCGATCGTTCGGTCATACTCCCCTTCGAGCGGGCGGCAGCTTATATTGGCCGGTATTTGCGATACAGCCATCTCGGGGAGAATGCTAATCCCTAGGCCGTTTTGGACCATAGCGATGATAGCGTGATCGCCTTCCAATTCATATTTAATATTGGGCTGAATGTGATGCTGCGAGAGTATTCTTTGCACATCGGAGCTGCACCCTGTAACCGGCATAATAAAAGGCTCGTCTGCAAGTTGTTCAACTTTAATGACGGCTTGGCGCTCAAGCGGATGATTCACCGGCATCATGCACATCATCCGGTCCTTCTTCAAGGGAACCATATGGAAGACCCCGCAAGTAGGTAGTGTGATAAAGCCCAGATCGACCGATCCGTCCATCAGCATGTTTTCCATCTCGGTGTGATTGCCATCTTGCAGCTTGATTTCAATACCCGGACATTGAATGCAAAAATCCCGGAGAATGCGAGGCAGCCAATGAATGGTTACGCTAGAGAATGTGCCGATCTTAACCTTACCGATTTCACCCCCCTTAAGTGCTGCCACTTCCTGCTTCAGCTTCTCGTTCAGCTGCAGAACTTGCCGGATATGCGGAATTAAACGCTCCCCGTCGGCAGTTAGCAGAACTCCGGATTTGCTTCTTTTCAGAAGGATCAATCCGAATTCAGCCTCCAGGCTAGACACGGCATGACTGATAGCGGATTGCGTCAAATTCAGTTTCTCCCCCGCCCTTGTGAGGCTCCTCTGCTCGACCACTTCACTGAATATCTGGTACTTGATGAGACTCATGCCCGTCCTCCCCTATCTATCATGAAATAAATTCAATCAATCCATTACAAACATTCAATTTATTAATCTATATTGTAACGGTATAATCTGGCATATGCAAAACGCTGATCTAAATGGGGAGGGACTGGAGTGCCTGCAATTCAAGAGAGATTGAACATGAAATTGGAAGATAACTTTTACCGCAAGCTTGCCCAGCTTGCGTTTCCTTTGACGCTGCAATTTATATTCACTTCGTCATTCGTCCTGATCGACACCTTGATGGTATCGGGCTTGGGGGAGAAGGAAGTGGCCGCGCTAGGCATTGCCGGTCAGTTTGATATGATGCTTGTTATTATCTTGGCGGGCATTCTGAGCGGACCTTCCATATTCATGATGCAATATTACGGTCAGAGGGATTATAAGACCATTAACGGGCTGGCAGGCTTATGCCTGTATGCCGGACTTGGGATCGGGACTTTCTTTTTCTTGGCGGTGACGCTAAGCTCACCCTATCTGTTCATGCCGTTCAGCCGGGATTCGGAGCTGCTCAAGCTGACCTCTTCGTTTGTTGCTATCGTGAGCTACGGGTATATCGCGTCCGCAGTATCTACTGCGTTTGCCATGAGCCTTAAAAGTATAGGGGACGTGAAGGCAGTTATGTATATGACAACATCATGTCTGCTGTTGAACACCCTGCTCAATTACCCGCTCATTTATGGACATTTCGGATTTCCCGCCCTCGGCATTCAAGGAGCAGCCATTGCTACATTAATCGGAAAGCTACTTTTAATGATTATGATTGTCGCTTACGTCTATACGAAACGCCGGGAAGTCGCGGTATCTGTACGGAGGCCTGTAACGGTTGACCGGGCGCTTACCAGAAAAGTGTTCAAGCTGACCATGCCGATCATCGCTCACGAGACGCTTTGGGGACTGGGCGCGGCCATCTACATGGTCGCTTTCGGAATGCTTGGCACAGCAACGCTTGCTGTCATTCAAGTCGCAAAAGTAATCAGCGTCTTTGTATTTGCGGCTGTCGCAGGTTTCTCCCAAGCGGCAGGAATCATGATCGGCGAGCAAATCGGCCGGCGCCAGCGGGAGCTCGCGCAAACGTTCGCCAGACGGTTTACCCGAATCGGCCTCGTCCTGGCTTTGGTTATCGGCGCTCTATTATTCACGATGGCGCCGTTAATCGTTGGGATGTTTCAGTTCGATGAACCGTTGAATAGGCAGGCCATTAACATCCTTCGCATCTTTGCATGCCTGATGGTATTCATTTTCGTCAACAACATCTGGATCGTCGGCGTCTTCCGCAGCGGCGGAGATACCCGTTATTCGATGAAGCTTGTTCTCGGCTCGACTTGGCTTGTCGGGTTGCCCATCACCTTCATTGGCGCGGGGGTATTGAAATGGCCCGTGGAATTCGTATACGCGCTGTATTTGGCGGAGGAAGTCATGAGGACGGTCATTGGTTATTTCCGCTATCGATCACGCCGCTGGCAGCATGATCTGGTCGACAATCATGAGCCAGTCTAGTTCGCCGGACGGACGATGAGATAAGATGACTCCTGACCGATGCAGAAGCCATCTCCCGGCTTGGCCAAACTGGCCATTTTGATCAAAGCAGTCTATTTCTCATACTCCAAAACCGACTCACCGCTAATGATGGTTCCGATATGATGATGATTCCCTTCACAAATCGCCTTCATGGATCCCGGCTTATCGAAGTTGAACACATGCATGGGCAGGTTGTAGTCTCTGGCTAGGATGAATGCCGATTGATCCATGACCTTCAAGTTGTGATTCAGGACATCATTATAGTGGAGTGACTTGTACTTCCTGGCTCCTTTGTCCTGCCTGGGGTCTGCGCTAAGCACCCCATCTACGCCTTGCTTGGCTACGAGAAGAGCATCGCAATTCACCTCAATCGCCCTTTGAACAGAAGGATAGTCCGTTGTCACATAGGGCTGCCCGTTGCCTCCTGCGAAAATAACAATGTAGCCTTTCTCCAAATGGTGCATGGCTCTTAGCCTGATATACGGCTCTGCCACCGATGTAATCGGGATGGCCGTCATGACACGGATTTCTTTGTCCGTTTTGGCTTTCAGCACGCCGCGAAGCATCAAGCTGTTAATGACGGTTGCCAGCGTTCCGATGTTGTCCGCCTCCGCTCTATCGATGCCCCAGCTGTCAGCCATGTTGCCGCGGAAGATATTGCCGCCGCCTATTACCAAAGACACCTCTACGCCCAGATTGACCACGGACATAATTTCACCCGCAATATGGTCCAGCCTTTCAGGCTCGAACCCAAATTCCGTGTTCCCTGCGACTGCCCCGCCGCTTAGCTTAATGAGAACTCTTTTGTACATCGTCACCCTATACACCTCCACGCCTAATAAAAAAACACTAAAGCAATGAATGCCTTAGTGTTTCAATAGAAGAGAAATATGAAGTTGAAAGAAACGATGGATGATCCCCCTCCGCTTCCGCCTCATATTCCCACTCCTTCCAGTCATTAAATTCAACCTATTCTATACTGCGCAGACGTTAAATGCAACCCGTTATTTCATTTCGCAGACTCCAAGCTTCCTCTGCCATGTGAAGAAGCTCTTGCGTTACGGCCTCCAGGTGGCTCAGATTGGATTCTTCATTCTTGATGCTGCCTTCTTCCAAGCCGCGAAGCAGCTTATCCATCACCATGATATACCTGAGCGATGCTGCCGTCGCAAAGCCGAAACGGGCCAGCTTGGAGTCCCCCTCCCACCCTGAGGCTCTAAGCCCTTGCACGTAGCTCGAAAAAAGCTCTTCTTTATATTCCGACGCTTGATCAACGGGAATCATGTTCTTTAATAGCGCATAGCCAAACATCCGGCCCAGATCTTCCCCTACACCTGATATGCTGGCAAACTGCCAATCAATCGCAACTAATGAACTATCGCCATTCCCTTTTGCCAAAAAAATATTGTCCCAATGCACATCTTGATGTGCAAATACACGGGGCAATCGCTCCAGCGTCTCAAGCAGGCTGCTTGCTCGCCTCCTATTGCTCAGATACTGCGCCCATAGCCCGTTGCTGCCGCACCGCTCGCTTGAATGCGAATCCCAAATTGCCTTCTGCTCCCCAATGGGTTTCGCATAAGCTGTACATACTTCCACCCAAGACCGCATCCATGCCCGGCATAAGAACCAATCCGCAGGGAGAGTAGCGCCTGCCAAATACGCGCCATTGAACTTTCCTAATGCGTAATAAATTTCGCACATATGCGCCAAGGTCCAGTCCTTGTGAAGTGTATCAATAGGCAGATCCTCAAGCCACACCCTGATATCCCCGTCAGCCTGCTCTTCGACCCCATAGCATTGAGGCGCTCTTATGCCTTCAGGCAGCTGACTCAGTATCCCCAACTGGTACACCAGCGCTTCACGCTTCCAATAATAGTAGTGATCGGCCTCATCCCGCATGGAGTCGGGCTTTGCTATTTTCAGAATAAGTGAGTAGTCTCGCCTGCTGTTATCGTCGAATTGAACTGTACAAGATACCCGGTAGACCGAGCTTTCTTCCTTGATTACTCCTAGCGGACTGCAGCTCCACGAGATGAGCTGACGAATCACTGAAGGTGCAATTTGTTGCACATGTGACTGTATGCAAGCAGGATCAATAACAAGCGTGTTAACGGACATGGTCATATACAAGCCTCATTTCTTGAAACGCATCTCTATTAAGATTAGTTGAAGCGGCCCCATACTCCTTCCTCCCCCCAAAATACATCGTCTGAAATCCAGCCGGGTTCATCTTGGCAAAAAAAACATCGCCCAAGGCAAGCGTCCCTTGCGGCGATGTATTCGAGTATCTCAAATGAAATTATGAATCCGTTACAGATACCTTCTAAGCTTGTAAGCTTTGTGTAGAAGCAACGCAAGGTCGATTATAAAAAATACAAAGATGAAATAGAGAATACGATCAGTGACATTATTCCAAATTGACAGAACCGCGGCAAAGTCTTTGCCGTCCGTGATTTGCCCGGCAATCTCTTGCAGTTGAAGCGTAAACTGTCCATTCCATACCGAACCGTCGGCAAATAGGATCAAAGCGGCTATAAAGAGCAGAACACTGATGACAACGTGATATACCAATAGCCCTTTCGACCATTTCCCCGCTACAAGCTTCAGAATCTCCTTCAGTACTAGAAGGGCTGCGCTAACCCAAATCAGCGGCGCATAAGACGTTAATCTTTCTATATCAAAAACTGGGGCATAATAATATTCACCCGAATGTGAAATGTGTATGGCAATCCATTCAGGCATGCTGATAAAAATGACGGTAAACAGCACGGTAAAGATAATGCCGAAGATGGGCTCCGATCGTTTGATCTGCAGCTCTGAATTCGGGATTGGCGACAGATCGGATGGTTGCCAAGCCTTCTTCTCCCCTGTTGCCAATGCCGTAGCGTCCCTGACTCCCTTGTATTCCAGCAAAGCAAAGATAACCGTAACCCATACAAAGCCCTGCATTCCCGCTTCCATGATGGAAACGATCCACCTGGTGAAGATGCCGCTGAATGCCTCGGCAGGATTGCTGATATTCGTCTGCAGCATATCAATGATCAATACAACGCTCATCGCGATAACGAGCGCCATACCAACAATCTTCAACACACGTATATAGCTGTCAAATAGCTCTGGGCCAATCAAGTAACGTTTGCGCCCGCTGTACTTGGCTGCCAGCTCCGCCGGCGGACCTAACTCAAGCAGTACGGCCTCGATGTCATCAGTGTCTGCCGATCCGCTATCATGCCCCTTCCTCTCCTCCAGCATATCCTCGATCAGTCCGCGCAGCTCCTTCTCAATATCGTCCCGCTGCTCAACTGGCAGCCTGCTTATCACAGCATGCACATACCTTAATACCAATTCCATACGCCTTCCCCCTTCGCCGTATCTCCTTCATTAATGAAGCCTGCCTTAGTCTGCGCCGATCAGCCGATCCATGTTGGCTGCCATCGTTCTCCATTCCTTGCAAAGCTGGTTATAAACCTCAGTCCCCATCGGGCTGAGCAAATAATATTTGCGCGGCCTTGTCTCCTGCGTATCCCACTCGCTCTTAAGAAGCCCCTGCTTCTCAAGCCTGCGCAATAGCGGATACAGGGTTCCCGGATCAATCGTAATCCCCTTGGATTCCAGCATCGCAACAAGCGAATAGCCGTATTGCGGTTCTGACAGCTGGCTTAATACGCTAATAATAAGCGTGCCTCGACGAAGCTCCTGCAGCAAACCGCCCAAAACTTCTTCCACTCCTGCCATATGATCAACTCCTGATGTCATTATACTGTGTGTCACACACTATTGTAAATAGCCCTATATAATAGGATGTACACCATCTTTTCTAACAATCCGGCAATCCGGATTCAACGCACATTTACAACCTCATCCATAGACAGGTCTAAAGTATTGAATGTTATAAATTATTCCATATGGCCCTGTTTCCAAGTAGCGATATCGTTTATATTTTAAAAAACGGTTCAATTAGGAGGCTTGATCAAGACGATGACAGCTTACAAGCACTCGACTGGCGTATCCCGTCTTATGACGGGAATCATAGCGTTGCTCGTAATTGCAATTACCCTCGTCGCATGGCAAGGCCGCGCAGCTGCTGAAGCAACTGCCAATCCCATACAAGTTCAATTGGATGAAAAAGTGATTGCGTTCGAAAAAGACCCCATCAAAATCAAGGGAACCACACTTGTTCAGTTCCGACCATTATTTGAAGCATTGGGAATGAACGTTGAGTGGGACAGCGTCAATCGGGTCGTCACCGGGACAAAGGATGATCTAGCCATTGTTTTGAAAATTGGCAGCACGCAAGCCACTGTGAATGGAGCTTCTGTCACGCTGCTGCAAGCACCCCAAATTCAGAATGGCCATACGATGGTACCGCTTCGCTTTGTTAGCGAAGCGACCGATGCTCTGGTCGCCTGGAATCCGTATAAGCCCCAAATTTTGATTTATACATCCTCTTTCCTGGATTCCGTCGGTTTGTCGAAAGAACAGGTCCAAGCGGCAATTGATAAAGAGCTGGAACGGATCAAAGCCGAGTATGAAGCTGAGCAGGAGGCCAATGCGCCTGTGAAACCGGTAACTGTCCCCCCTGTTCCCAAGGGAAGTGGCGAATACAAGCCCGCTGCTACGGATACGGTTGATTTAAGCAAGCTGCAAGGCATGTACTATGGATTCAGATCAGATTATGGCGGCTATGATTGCGGTGGCATCTGCTGGGATCTGTACACGTTTCTGCCTAACAGCAAGTTATTAATCGGCGAACCGCCCAATGGCGGGCCAGAGACGATCGATTGTACGAAGGACCAATGCAGCAGCTATACGATCAAGAATAATGTATTGACACTCGACAATGGTGATACCTATAACATCAGCAAGGAAGATGGAAACCTGGTCATCAACGATGTTGTCTTGTCACGGGTAAAGACAGCAACCAATAATCTGAAGCTGTCCGAAGAGTATGTCTACAGAGGGTATTGGGGATTGATCGGCATTACTGGCGGCTCAACTTCCTGGACCGAAAAAATCACCTTTTATGCCGATGGCACCTTCATAAGCAACCGTTTGATGCTCGGCACTGTCCAAGGGGGAGGTACGACCACGGGAACGTCCAGCAAAGACCTTTCCGGATCATACCGTATAACAGGCAATACCATCGTCCTTGCTTATAGTGATGGTGAAGTTGCCCATCGATTGTTCTTTATTCATGAGGATAAGAACCGGGGAGAACTGGGCAGTATTCAGATTGGTGACAACAATTTCTATATCGAAGAATAGATGAATAGAAGTTCGGCATTAAGTCGCCTCCATTCCTGGAGGCGGCTTTTTTTGATACCTGGCCCGTCTTCCGTATATTCAACCTGGCGGAACTATGTGTGTAAGAAGGCTGGGCGCAGATTTAACTTTTCACCAATCGGAAAAGCTGTTATGATAGTGGCTGTCTGCATCGGCAGTCGCGGTTCGAGACCATCCCGCGTTACCAAAACTAAGGGGGCTTTTTTGTTATGTTTAATTTGCTATGGGGCGTGCTGTTTATGCTCGTCCACTTTGGCCTCTTTTTGCTCTGCTACCGCATGTTCGGCAAAAAGGGGCTGTACGCCTGGATCGGCTTTGCTACCGTTATCGCCAATATCCAGGTGACCAAAACGATCGAGATGTCCATCGGCACCTTCGCTATCGTCATGACGCTGGGCAATACGATCTACACGACCATCTATATGACGACGGACCTGCTCAATGAAAAGTACGGCCAGCAAGCCGCAAGGCAGGCGGTCTGGTTCGGCTTCTTCACGCTTATTGCGTCGAATATCTTGATGCAGATGACACTCGCCTTCACTCCGCAGGCAGAGGACTTTGCCCATGAGCCGCTGACGGCGATCTTCGGGTTCCTTCCACAGGTTGCGGCAGGAAGCTTGTGCGCCTACTTCGTCAGTCAGTTCCTGGACGTACGAGTGTTTGCCTATCTGAAAAAGAAGTTCCCTGTACGCAATCAGTTCTGGATTCGGATCAACGGCAGCTCGCTTGTCAGTCAGCTTCTCGATTCCCTTGTATTCTGTACAATTGCTTTCTACAAGGTGCATACGTTCGATATCTGGATCCAAATTTTCCTGACAACTTATTTGCTCAAGCTGCTCATCTCCTTCCTGGCTACACCCGTTCTATACTGGGCGAGAAATATGAAGGTGAAGGAAGACTAAGCTGCACCAGTGACAGCTGGACATAATCAGTAAAACAACATCGCCCAAGGCTCGTAAGCCTTGTGGCGATGTTGTTTACATTTCTGACTTCGTTCAACTTCCACTCCCCTATCGCCACACAGAACATGTCTTCTTACAGAACCTTGGAGAGGCATCGGCCTAGATGCCAGAGTATGCAATAGTATAGCGCGTAATCAGCAAACTACCCCCTATTTTGTCACGGTCAATCCTTTCGTTTCCGAGCTTCAAAACCCCTATACTAAATCTACAGCATACCCTTGACCCTCCTCAGGAGCCCTTACAATCAAACACGAGGTGAGGAAATCATGCGCTATACCGTTAAGCAATTGGCGGAATTAACAGGTGTCACGATTAAAGCATTGATGAATCGGACGGTCAATAATCTTGCGATTAGAGTGTGAATGAGCTGTTCCGGACAAAAAAATACAGAGCTTCAGCTTGAACTGGCTGTGCTCTGTATTTTTGCATTCATTTATTGCCCGCCTGGCTCTAAGGAAGAATGAATCTCGACGACGCTGCTGTCGTAGCTGCTGCCGTTCCATACCGAATAGGTCAGCTTGTCGCCCGAGGGGCTCCACGAGGAGTCTACAGCATTGTCGACATCGGCTGCAATTCGGACGGCTTGGTCCGACAATAGATCGTGGACGTACAAGCCTTTGACTGTCGCGCCGCTTACTTCCGCTTGCATGCTGTACGCGATCAGCCGCTGATCCCCCGACCAGGAAATCCCGCCAAGCTCCGCTCCTTCCGCAATCGTCTTCGCATTCCCTCCGTCCAGATCGCACAGCGTCAGCTTCACCTTGGAGCTCTCGTATTGCGTCACCAGCAGTTGCTTGCCGTCAGGCGAAGGAATGATGCTGCCCACGGAACCGAGACCCATATCGTTGGTCTCTTTGGTATCCAGCTGGAGCACCCTCAGCGTTTCATCCGAATTGGAGTTATAATAGACGCGGCTGCCGAGCTTGGCTACGACAAACAGTGCGCCTTCGCCTAATTCCTCAAGCACGGCGATATCGCCTTTCGTCGTTGCTGTGTATGCTCCGCCCCCATAAGAAGTGCCGATAATGCTTCCATCATCCGTCCATCTGGCGCTCATGGCTCCTCCAATGGGCTCGCCGGTCAAGCTGAACGACTTCAGCGTTTCCAGGTTCATGACATGATACACGGGATCGCCGAGCGTATACTCCTGGTAGATAAGATGTTGTCCGTCCGGAGACAAGCTCGCGCCGCCCAAGAACACGTTCTCTTGTTCTTTCAACGGCACACGTTCTCCCGTCTGCAGATTCATCCGGTACAAGCTGCGGGGATAGAAATCCGCCAGTTCCTCCAGCTTCATCTTCGCTAACGTTTCATTCTCCTGTGAGACGATGATCGTATCTTCGTCCAGCCAGCCGAATATTTCTACCTTCTCATACCGTTTGATGCTGCCCACCGTAATGGCCGGTCCCGCCTCCGGCGTCTTGCTGTCGTTATCAATGATAGTGATGGTTTTCCCCGGCTCCCGAATAACCTCGCGATTTCCTCCATTATCTCCGCTGCAAGCGGTGACCGCAAGCAACAAGGCGGGTACGCATGCTATGATGGCTGCTTTTGTTTTGTTCATTGTATTCGCCTCCCTAATGCATACAATACCAACCGAATGTTGCGATTCAGCATAGAGTTGTTTCCAAGTTGTAAACAAATTCAGCGAGTTTGTAACGGGAACGTCATTCGGAATGTCGTACCGCTGCCATCCGACTTCACGATAGAGATGCTGCCTCCCTGCGTCTCGGCATAGCGCTTCGCCAGCGATAGCCCCAGTCCGGCGCCGCCATGCTCCCTGGCTCTGTTCTTATCTACCGTATAGAAGGCTTCGAAAATTTGATCCGCGACTTCCCCAGGAATGCCGATCCCCGTGTCGGCTATCTCGATGATGATCTCGTTGTCCCTGACGAAGCTGCTTACGCAAATACGGCCGTCCGTCTTGTTGTATTTGATGGCATTGTCCAGCAGGTTCGCCAGCACAATATTCATATAATCCTTGTCGGCTTCCATGTAGGCTTCGTGCAAATCCGTCTCCAGCGAGAGGCCGAACTTGTCCATCTTCCCCTTCAGGCTGCTCAGCACCGACTCAATTGTACCCCGTACCTCGAGTATTTCCTTGTTGTACTCAAAATCGTATTTCTCCATCGCTGACAATTGCAGCACCTTCTCCACCATCTCGTAGAGCCTCTGAGCCTCTCCGGCGATATGGGTTTTGGCCGTGTTCAGCAGCTCCTCGTCATCGGGATACATGTCGAGCAGATCGAGGTAGGCTTTAATGGAAGTCAGCGGTGTCTTGAACTCATGCGTGACATTGCCGATGAACTCCTTCTGCTGCCGATCCAGCTCCGATAGCTTGCGAACAGCTAGCGCCAGCTTCTCCCGCTCCTCGTCCTTATCTCGCATCGTAGCCATGAGCCGTTCGCTCATGGCGGCTATGCCTGCTCCCAGCTCCCCGATCTCGTCTCTCCGCTTCATGTCTGGCACAGCGAACTGTCCCTCTCGGATACGTCCAACCGTATCGTTCAGCCTAATGATGCTGCGGGCGAAGGAGTTGAAAAACAAATAGGCCAAGAGGAAGCTAAGCACGAATACGCCTGTACCGATATAGATGAACAATCGTTTGATCTCATCGTAGAAGGCTTGATGGTCTCGGAGGGAGTAATAAAATTGGACGACGCCAACCTGCTCTCCCCCTGCGCGCAGCGGGGTCAAATAATACATGGACTCCCCTTCCACCAAATAAGCGGTCTTGTTCTTCAGCGCATAGGCCAGTGTCTGCTTGATGCTATCGGATGGAGGGGCATGCTTCCTCCCCATGATGACGCCATTCCCATCGTATAGCACGACAGGCTGCCCGCTGATCAGCGCTAGCTGCTCGCCGAACGCCGCTCCATTGGTCTCCAGGAAGGTCTGGGGAACTTTACTGGATTGCTCCATAATGGATTGGATGAAATAGACGTTCGCCGTGTCGGCTTGCTGAGCAAGGAGACCCTCTGTCTGCGTACGTTGATTCCGCTCGATTCCCTGCAGGACCAAATGGCTTAGCACGAATACCGTGAGCAGCAGCAGACCGGCGAGGAACAGGCTAAACTTCAGCTTGATGCTAACTCTCACCATGCGGACGCCCTGTAGCCAATGCCATGAACGGTCTGGATGGTATCGCCGTAGTCGGGTCCCAGCTTCTTGCGCAGCCTCTGCACATGAATGTCTACCGTACGCGTGCCTCCGTAATAATCCATCCCCCACACCAGGTCCAGTAATTGCTCCCTCTCATAGACCCTATCTGGATTGGCTGCCAGCAGAGCCATTAGATCGAACTCCTTGGGCGTCAGCTCCAGCTTCCGTTCTCCCGCAATAACCGTTCTTCTAGCGACGCTCACCTTCACTCCGCCTAGCCGAATCTCATTTGGCTCCTTCTTTTCTCCGGCGGCCTGTATCCGTCTAAGGAGGGACTTGAGCCGCGCGAGCAGCTCCCGCATGTCGAAGGGCTTCGTCATATAGTCGTCAGCCCCAAGCTCCAGTCCCAGCACCTTGTTCACGATGTCTTCCTTGGCTGTCAGCATAATGACGCCGATCCCATCTTTATCCTGCAACTTCTTGAGCACGTCGTAGCCGTCCATGCCGGGCAGCATCACATCGAGGATGATGGCGTCCGGACGAATCTCTCCAAGACGCTTCGCGGCGGTATCCCCGCGATCGATGACCTCCACCTCGTAGCCTTCACGCTTCAGGGCATAGGAGATCGCATCCGCAATCGCTTTTTCGTCTTCGATGACCATAATCTTCGCTTGCATGGCATTCCACCTGCCCCATGTCGTTATTGTCTCTTCTATTATAAGAGTTTTCCGGCTGGAACCAAAATCCAACTTGCATATCTAGATCAGGGCAGTTCTAATGAAATTAAAAAAGGAGCCGTGCGTCAACACGACTCCAACATGACTGCAATCTATAGGATTGCAGCCATACTCAAGATCAATTCCCTGCCAGCCAGCTCTTGCAATCAGCCGCCATTTCTTGAAGCTCGCTGAATAACAAGCCTGCATGATAGCCATCGCAAACGGCATGATGAAGCTGTACAGATAAGGGCAACAGTACCTTGTCGTCCAGCTTATCGAATTTTCCTATTGTAAATATGGGCAGCAAGTAAGTTCCCTCGTTATAAACATTCAGATTAAATCCCGTGAAGTTCACCCATGGAATGCTTGAGATGGGGAATGTGCCCAGCGGTTCGCTAGAATCAGGGAATAGCTGAGTCGCATTCTTGTAGGTTTCCGTCTGCTTGAGATACCCGCCATAAAATTGGATAAACTCTGCACAATACGGAGTCCAAATGCTTGAGAAGGTCTTATCCTCTTCATGGAATATGGTGAAGCTGGGAGACATCTGGTCCCAGAACCCAAGACTTCCCTCCGCATCAAAGCAAGTCCGGAACTCACGATGACGATTAACTACCGTCGTAATCATGTAGATCAGGGCTGGATATAGCTTCATCTCCCTGACTCTAAGTTCTGTCCGCAGTTCAGCAATATCAAGATTAGCCGTCATGCTGTAAGTGCATCTTACCTGATTCATATAGTGTTCAAAATATGGCTTTCGTGCCCATCGCTCCATATTAATCCGATTAAAATTCATTGTTCACCCTCCTAAAATGTTTGTAGTTTAGGAGGGAACGTCAACTGACTTAACCATTTCCTATCACATTCCTCATCGTTTTTTTCTTTCCTTCAAAGGTGAATAGAACGGGAACTCCATACTTTCGTCTTCCTCCATCATAACATAGTTCTCTCCGTAAACGTCGTGCATCCTGCACACCTCCTATAGGATATGGATAGATCATCTATGATCGCTGATGAGCCATCTTGCCACAGACAGAGTTGTACATATACAATAATAAAATGACAAGAGCTAACGTCATATCGACAGGAGGATATTAGATGCCGCAATTAATTTTTAGAGGAATTCCAGCCGAGGGCATACGTGCCATTAGCATACCTCTCGTAGAAGAGATGGCCGCCATATGCCAATGCGGAACGGATAATTTCACCTTAGAGTGCCTGCACGTCACCGCTATATTCGACGGCAAATATACCGATTCGTACCCGTTCATCGACGTATGGTGGTTTGAGCGGGGAGATGAAGTGCGCGACAAGATGGCCGAGGCCATCGATAGGCATGTCCGGTCGCTCGGTATACCCGATTTGGAGCTTTCCTTCCGGGTTGGCCGCGAGGACAATTTTTATATGAACGGACGCCGCTATGGTTCCTAGCTGATGACATAATTACTGCCGTCGAAACCGCCAGATACTTCGTTTTCTACAGATTTCGAGGCCGGTATACACAAGTAGGCGACCCCAATTGGGGTCGCCTTTCAAGGTTTTGGAACCACTTTTTCCACTCTATGGTTTCTTCGAACCGCGCTTTCTCTAGAAGGATGCAGCCGCCGAATCGGCTTCCTGAAGGGCCTTAGCCAATACTTCATCTCTTCCCAGAGAATAGTTCCCTTGCGCACGGATGATTTGATACTCGACTCCCATGAAATTGAACATGGCTTTTAAAAATTTGTGGGAATACTCGACTTCCGTATACCAATCTTGGTTCGTATAGATCCCATCGCTCGCTTGAATGACAAGCACCTTCCTGCCGTCGTTCAGCAGACCCACCGATCCCTTGTCCGTATAGGCAAAGGTCTCCTTGGCGATCAGAATGTTATCCATGTAGTCTTTCAGCTTGGAAGGAATGTTAAAGTTATGCAGCGGCATGGCAATAACATATTTTTTCGCGCCTTTAAATTGTTGAAGAAGCTTCGACATCCGAGAATCGAGCTCCTCTTCTTCTCCGCTCAGACGCTCTCCTGTCGCCTTTTTTCCTGCAGGCTTAAAAAAGTACGATCTATCGAAGGAATGTATGCTCGATATAAATCGATTTGTTCGACAAGCCCTTCCGCATGAACTCTTTTATAAGTCTTCAGAAAATGATCCAGCACTTGCAAACTTACGGACGACTCGCTCTCTACTTTGGGATGCGCAATAATAACAAGCAGTTTCTCCAACTTCGGCCTCTCCCTCACTCACTAGTTTGATACACCTATACAGACAAATAACGGATCTGTTTTGTGACAAACCGAATGACATGCCCAAGTTCCCGTATCATTCTCACATGTTTCATGGCGCTACCGTGGAAACATCCTTCTCTCACTTCGGCCATCGATGAGTTTGATTCATCCATCGTCATACCTACCCTATGCTTAGACCTCATCGTCTTTGTACTCCAAAATATCTCCCGGCTGACATTCCAAGTGCTTGCAAATAGCCTCCAATGTTGATAAGCGAATTGCCTTTGCCTTTCCGTTTTTCAAGATAGAGAGGTTAGCCATTGTAATGCCAACCCTCTCCGAAAGCTCCGTTACGCTCATTTTTCGCTTTGCCAACATCACATCAATATTGATTATGATCGCCATAATGTTCACCTCAGACCGTCAAGTCATTTTCTGATTTGATATCAATAGCCTCTTGCAAAAGCCTCTGAAGAACGGCAGCAAAAACGCCAATGACCATGGAGGCAAAAATGATAACCATTCCAATTACGATTATTCCCGGAGCATCATCCTTGTCCGCCATGAGATAGAAGATCGGCATGCTTAACACAAACAAACCACTGATTGCAATCGCGCAGTATTTGATATTCCTCAAAGCCTGCACTGATAATTCCGAGAACGCGATGTTCTTGTCGATGTAGCTTAAAAGCTGAAGCGCCTGATATAGAGCGATGTAAAAAGGAATCGCTGGCACATATAATGCGATGTACACGAGAGATTCCATATACGTCCTGTTCGGATACAATTCCCCCGCGAAATTCGCGATTTCAGGCACCAGAAAAACGCACAATGCAAGAGCTGCAATTCCCATTAAAGCAATTGTCATCTTCAATAAGAATGTTGTTCCTCGTCTCATAAGAAAGCCCCTCACTTCATTGAATTCATTTTATTCTAGCATATATTTATCGTTTTACAATAAATTTATGACGAATTTAGATATATTTTTGTTGTTATAAGTTGTGATACTCTCGCTTGACCAGAACAAAAAAAGGGCTGCAACAAGCCGCCCTCCCGGCAGCCTATCACAGCCCTTGTCCCTTTCTCCTTCAGCGCCTGAAGCAGGATCTCGTTCGCCATAAGCTGGTTGTATCCGCCGGAAGTGACGACCGCTGCCGCTATATCCTGCTCGGGAAGCACAACGGGCGACGCCTGTTAGAGGCCGTGGCCCCGCCTTTGGTCAGCGCCTTCATCCCATATTCGCCGAAAGGATACAGATTAACACTGTCCCAACCGAGACCGTATGCCAATGAGTTATCCGCATCATCAGGCCACAAAGGCGTCTTGTATTCGTTCTGGGTCTTGGCTGCAGCTGATTGGCCGGATAATAATTGTTCTGCTCCCCCTGTAAATAGTTGCGTGAATCGAGCTCCGTTATGACACCCCATAACCTGGAATAATCTTGCAGCCCTCCGTCAGTATACGCAGGCGTTTCAAAAGGATGGGCATACATCTGTCCTAGCAAAAATGCATTGTTTTTTAATAGAAACTGACAAACAATTATCCCAACATTATAATTGTTCTATATATCCTATAGAGGAACTGATTGGGAGGACAGCATGCAATTTCAACCCATGTATGATAATGATGAATTATTTCTGCCGAAGATCGAATTACATATGACATCGAACCAGTCGATTGGCATTATAACGGACTTGAAGCGAAAGCAGTTTTTAATGAATCAATTAATGGATCATTCCCACTATTATTTATTTCGAGCTGGGCAAAACGAGTATATGCGTTTAACTGTGGAAGAACTACTTACCTTTCTAATCAACGTAACGGAGAGGAATGAGCGTGTCGCTTCGTTAATCGATTATTTTGCTTTAAAAGAAGAACGGAAAGTAAAAATCAAGGACCTCAGCTCATCGAAAAGGATGTATGTGACCTTGCTGCGTGTCTTTTTTGCGCATCAGCCTACTCTTGTACTGGAGGAGCCCTATTTTTACTTGGAAGAGCAAGATCGCCGTCAATTGAAACGAATTTTGGATGACCTATCGGAAGAAAAGCAGATTTTAATTTTAACGTCGAATTTAGAGGATGCCATGATTTCCTGTGATGCCATTTATCGATTGAATGATTCCGGATTTCATCCATTGGATATTCGGGACTCTGACGGGGATAAGCAGGAAGTGCAGGAACAAGATCAGGTCAATATAACCTTGCAGAAGATTTCTACGAAAAGAAAGGACAAAGTGATTTTATTTAATCCGCCTGAAATCGATTATATCGAAAGTATAAATGGTTCGATCCTTGTCCATGTGAGTGGAGAACATTATGACTGTGCTTTGACGCTAACCGAGCTCGAACAGAGATTATTGAATTTCGGATTTTTTAGATGTCACCGCTCCTATATCGTTAATCTGCAAAAGGTAAGAGAGATTATTACATGGACGAAGAATAGCTACAGCTTGCGATTAAATACAGGTAAAGATGACGTGGTACCGTTATCTCGTTCAAAATTGCAAGAATTAAAAGCACTTCTCAATATTTAATTTCCGGGGAAATTGTCGAACCATTCAAGCATGGGTGGTACCATTCAGGCGATAACAGCTACATTTCGGCGGATTTTGATGGTTAGAAGCATGGAATCTTTATATACTTAGACCATCAACGGCTGATCAAATAGCCGATTGGATGAAGCGAGGGTTGATTGATCAATTAGAAACGAAAGAGCCAAGACCAGGTAATATCTTTATTAAAATGACAGGAAGTGAGTTACGATGAGTATCTCATTGAAACGTGCTCAAGCGGTATTTGTGAAGGATTATAAAGAATTTTCCCGCAATTATGGAGTATCGATTTGTTTGCTTGTTCCAATTCTCTTCGCATTTCTTTTTCGTAGTGCAGGCCCGTCTTTGCCTGGAGCAATCGGTTTTCTTCTAAATACTTCCTTTGTGTTACTAACGTGTTTAGCACAAGCATGCTTGATTGCGGAGGAAAAGGAGCGCAACACTTTACGAACATTAATGATGACACCTGCCACAACCATAGATGTTTTAATCGGTAAAAGCACTCTAGTCTTTGTGATGTCTGCTATTATTCTGACTATTGCTACCTCTATATTGGGCTATGAGCCGGCTAGTCTATGGGCGTTTGTGGCAGCAATCATTCTTTCGATTATTCTATACACAGCAGTCGGGACGATATGCGGTTTATTCTCCAAGACGTTACTTGAAGCATCATTATCTATCATTCCTGCAGCGATGATATTTACCGCGCCTCCAGTTGCAACATTATTATTTGGTGATTTCCCGATTTTCAAAGTGCTGGATTATACGCCAAGCGTTCAACTTGTGCATTTGCTAAGCATACGCAATACAGGCTTTACAACAGGAGAGTTATTAAAACCCCTCCTCATTATATTGGCATGGACGGTTGTTTTAACAACTGTAGCTGTTGTTTTGTATCAACGACGGTTACAGGATGAGTAGGAAACTTGGGAGGGATCGAATTCCGATGAATATAGCCGTCAAGTTGATGCAAAAATTCAAAGACCGCGTTACAGAGAATAAGCTGAAAGACTATCAGGATAAAGCGGAGCTTATCAGGAAACGGAATTTGGAAGCATGGGACGATGGGCAGCTTCAAGCGGAATCCCTCCGGCTTCAAAAAGAAGCAAAATCGGGTACGCTTTTGGACGAACTGCTTGTGGATGCCTATGCGTTAGTCTGCGAGGCAGCGAAGCGAAAGCTCGGATTACAGCCCTACGAGGTCCAGATCATGGCAGCCATCGCTCTGCACGAGAGATTTCTGATCGAGCAGCATACCGGCGAAGGAAAAACGCTCTCTGCAGTTATGCCTGCTTATCTAAATGCGCTGACCGGCAAAGGCGTTCATGTGCTGACCTTCAACGATTATTTGGCAAAGCGAGATGCGGAGTGGATGGGCCCAATCTACCGTTTCCTCGGGTTAACGATAAACTCGGTTCAAGCTGGCATGAGCCTGTCCGAGAAACGGGAAGCCTACGCTGCGGATGTAACCTATGTGACGGCCAAAGAGGCGGGATTCGATTATTTGCGCGACACGATTGCGCTAGACGAAGCCGATACCGTGCATCGTCCTTTCCACTACGTCATCGTTGACGAAGCGGATTCGCTGCTTCTCGACGAAGCGCGGGTCCCGCTAGTCATCGCCGGCGAGTCGGACTCTTCCAGCAATGACGACATACATTTCGCGGAAGTGGCTCGGCAGCTCGAGCCGCTTGAGCATTACGACTTCGACGAGTCCAATCGGAACGTTTATTTGAATGAAGCGGGCTCTGCAAAAGTAGAATCGCTGCTTGGATGCGGCAATTTGTACGAAAGTCATAATAGTCATTTGTTATCGTCATTAAATTGCGCGCTGCATGTGGAAGTGTTATTAAAAAAAGACGTGGACTACATTGTCCGGGACGGGAAAATCGAGCTGATCGACGAATATACGGGACGCGTGGCGAAGAACAGGCATTTGCCGGACAGGCTGCAAGCCGCGCTTACGGCCAAAGAAGGGCTGCAGTCGAAATCCGGCGGAAAAATTCTCGGGACGATCACCCTTCAACACTTCCTTAGCCTATATCCGAAGGCATGCGGAATGACGGCTACCGCGCACGCTTCCGCAATGGAATTTGAAGATATTTATGACCTGCAGGTTGTGCAAATTCCGCCGAATCGGCCAAACATACGGATCGACCATCCGCGCCGGATTTATACCCATAAAGCGGCCAAGCTTAAGGCGCTTGTACATGAAATCTCGTCCGTCCATGCGACGGGACGTCCGATTCTCATTGGTACGTCAAGTGTCGAGGAGTCTGACATGCTGGCGGAGTCGCTAGCGGTCGCCGACGTGCCTTGCCATGTTCTGAATGCGAAGAACGACGCAAAAGAAGCCGAGATCATCGCCAAAGCGGGAGAAATCGGCGCCGTGACGGTGTCTACCAATATGGCGGGGCGCGGCGTCGACATTCGGCTTGGCGGCGGGAACCCCATGCAAGCAGAAGCTGTCGCCAAGCTGGGCGGGTTGTACGTGATTGGTACACATGTGAACGAAAGCCTACGGATCGACGACCAGCTGCGCGGGCGTTCCGGCCGTCAAGGCGACCCGGGAGCTTCCATTTTTTTCGTTAGTTTGGAGGACGAGTTGATGCTTCAGTTCGGCATCGATAAATGGGTTCGCGGTCTTAGGCAAGATGAGGCGCTCAAAGAGCCCTTGCTCCACAGCAAAATCTCGCATATTCAGCGCGTTGCTATGGCCCAAAACTTCCATATCCGCAAGGAACTGAACGGTTATTCGGATATGGTGGAGGATCAGAGGCGAATTCTATACGAGGAGCGGCTCGGAATTTTGAAAGGCGAGAAGCCGATGAGTCCTTCGGAGCAGCGGGTTCGGCTTTTTTATATCGACGAGTGCTGGGCTGACCATCTGGCATACGTTTCTTACGTTCGCGAAGGCATCCACTTGGAGAGCCTTGCCAGCCGCAATCCGATCGACGAATTCCATGTGCAAATCACCCAAGCCTACGAGCAAATTCCGGCTAAAATAAATAGTGAGACGGCGAATATGCTTGTAAGACTCGAAGGCTCGAATGATCCGGCAATGTGGGAAAAGTTCGGCCTGAAGAGCCCTACTTCCACTCGGACTTATATGATCAATGATCAATACCTCCAGAACAAGCGCAGCTCATGGACCCCAGCGACAATAATGGCTTATTATCTTCGTAAGATGTTGAGGCTGGCATTGTGGCCGGTATACAGGCTGTCCAAATTTTGATGATGCAGCATACCTTTGCCAACTAACAAAGGAGAACGATAGAAATGAACGAAACGGTAAACTGGAAAAATGGCGCTCATGGGCATAAATTTATAGCTTCTTTTAGCGGGGGAAAAGATAGCGTCCTGGCGCTGTATAAATCTATGTTGGTTGGAGAAGCGATCGGACTGATCGTCATGATGGAGGAAGAAGGAAAACGTTCCAGATCCCATGGGATGCCTCCGGAGATTATCCAAGCCCAAGCTGAATCTATCGGCTTGCCCCTCTATACAGCAGCTGCAAGTTGGGACGACTATGAAAATAAATTTATGGTTCTTTTAGAACACGCAAAGCGTCAGGGCGCAGAGGTGTTAGTCACAGGAGATTTGGATATGCCTATTGATAACTGCTGGCATGACAAGGTTACCCAAAAAGCAGGCTTAAAGCTTGGCATGCCCCTATGGGAAATGGATCACTATGAAGCTGTCAAACAATTTATCGATCTCGGTTTTAAATCGACTCTGGTCACTGTAAATCTAGCATTGGGGATGCGGGAAGAAGATTTGGGACGAACGCTAACTTACGACTTCATTAAGGAAATGATCGCTCGTGGTATTGACCCATGTGGAGAAGGCGGCGAGTTCCATACCACCGTAATTGATGGCCCCATCTTCAACCATCCTATACCTGTTCACAAATGCAGCATCGTTAAGAACGGGGATTATGCCTTTATGCCTTTGGAACTGCCAGGCACTTGAAGATGGTAGCCTTGCAATCTGATCGTTCCATCTAATTGGATGGAATAATTCGAATATCCTTATCCAAATTGGCAAGCATCATGAAATTGCGATTGAAAGTAAAGATGCGTTTTACCTGATAATAAGACATCGTGACAGCAGTTAAAGCTTCACCGAGAGAGAAACGGAGCTCGGGCCTGTCTATAAGCAGTCTGCGCGATTCCCTCACAAATTCGGGGCCGCTGGAGATGACTTCAAGCTTGCCGTTACTCACTGCTTTATCAATGGCATTCAGAAAAAATTCCGCCTGCTGATAGCTGTATTCATTGCAGAGCCATTCATGAAGATCAAATATAATGGAGTTGGTCGTCACGTAATTACGTTCAAGATCATGCAAATCCAGAAACAGGGAACGGGCTTTTAAATAGCGTGGGTTATCAGGGTTCATTAAAGCGGCTAAAGCTGTTTCATCCAGAAAAATGGTATCCTGAACGTTCAAATGGTTATCCATATGTCGGCACTCCTTAATCCTCAAGTTTGCAAATACCATCCAAATACAGAAGCGGATTTTCTTCCTTTTGATCCACTGAGATGGGAATTGATTCGTATTGGGCGTTTACGCTTACCAGATACTGGGCAATGATTCCATTTACGAAAGCTTGTACGTTCGTACCTTGCATATCGGCGATTGCCTTCAGCTCAACATAATATTGTGAATTGAGTTCTATAGTCCCCTCTTCTTGTTCTTCACCTCTTGAAGATATGAATCCGGAAGCGGTAGATTTCGCTTTTTCGTATTGATTTTGAATGAAGCTTTTGTATTTATTCACTATCAAGATTCACTCCTTCTGTATATCTTTTATAAAGATTCGTCGAATTTTGTCGATTTCAGGGGGCATTGTCGGGTGGAAAGCCCGTTTCCGGTTTCCTGCAAGGCGATCGGCTATTGGTAAAATAACGCAGTTGTTGAACGAAAACGCCAAAGAGGGCTGTGACAGCTCGCCCCCCTGGCAAGCTGTCACAGCCCTCAAACCCGCGTCCAATGCAGACTCTCGTTGACGAGTCGCTGTAGAGCAAAGCATATATAGGAGGTTGCCGCCATGAGCAACCTCCTTTTGACCGAAAAAGATTCCGATAGAAATAGACATACAATTCAAAATTCTAAATATAGTTACTTCTACTAAATGATGATATATTTATCGCGAGAGCTCTCTGCAAAGGTACATCCCCGTTTCGGCCAGAACGGGTAAGACGAACCTTACTAGGAGGAATGATTAATGAAGAAAATGTTGTCGCTTGTCATGGCCCTCGGTTTGCTGCTCGGGATCGCTTCCCAAGCGAGCGCGGCCAATGGGGTTTATGTGTTTAACCCGTATCCGAATAGCATCGGCGCTGTTCCGGATTATATTGGCATTACGAAGCCGACCGGGGCTTACCAGTACGAGATCCACATTCAGGAGACGAACAACGGATCATTATCCTATTATTCGGGCAAGATCAACGTGCCATCCAGCGGATACGATATTCGTCATACGCTGCCGAACAGTACGAAGATCATGCTGGCCAACGGAAACTTTAATATTCTCGCATTGGTTTATAACAGTTCGGGGACACTCATTGGCAGGGATGTAATCAAGGTTACTTTCCTATAATTATGTAAGGGATATAATCCCACCGCAATCGTGATTTCTCGCAGACTGGTCCTTACTCGTTCGGGGTCAGTCTTTTTCCCTTCCCTCGCGTCAATCCTCCCTTTTAGTACGTACGCAAGACCGCTTGCTTTCCTTGTCTCAAGAGCAACGCGAATAAAACTATTTTACATATGGTGGTGGTATAGCCAAAGCCTTCGCTGCTGCTGTACCTGGACGTTGACTTCGGATATACATATAAGCCGCCATGACCTCGGGCTACATGTTATTATATTTTTACACATGGCATGTAGATATCCAGTGTCAGGATTTTTTCACCCTTTGATTTCGGGATTCCAAAGCGTTGGTCTGTGTACACCTCACACCAATAATAGCTGCTCCAATCAGTTTCATATCCATGTTTTTTTATAGCCTCTGTTGTAAGCAAGTAGGCGTTGCTGTAGATATCATTTTCTTCACCTTCAATCCAAGCCTTTGCCACAGTCTGCTTTGGAACATCATATCCAACAAAACCATCAGGTATTGGAACATCTCGTTTCATAAACATTCCTACAACATAATTAACGCTGTCATCGTCGTCGTTGTAGCCTTTAAAAAAGCCAACATACTCGTCGATATCGTCGGGAAGATATTCCTTCATTTTGATCAACGGGTCATACATACCTTCCTCGAAACACTTTTTCCAGAATGCACCTAGTTCACTTATTTTGGCTCTAATCTCCTTACCAACCATCTTATAGCCACCAAAGTGCACAAACTCAATCGTCGTCAATTTAGCCACTATAGTCTTCCTCCCTTTCTCAATCCGATAAGTTTCATTAATGTAATGAAGAGACATTCGTGGATACAGCCTCAAATTCAAATCGGGTGTCACAAGTGATGGCGGTACGCCAGTGTGCTCTTTGAATGCTCGTGAAAAGGCAGCTTGAGAGTTATACCCATACTTTAGCGCTACATCAATGACCTTCTGCTCTGCATTAATTAAATCGATAGCCGCCAAGGTTAATCTTCGACGTCTCACGTAATCGGCAATTGAAATACCTGTTATATAAGAGAAAATTCTGTGGTAAAGTCCCAATGGACAACAAGCAATTCTTGCAATTTCATCATAATCGATATCCAGAATATTGGACTCAATATAGCTGATAACGGCTTCAGTTCTATCGGAGCTATCCATGCGTTCCTCCTCTCACCCATACTATATAACTAAGTTAGATGGATTTCTTCACATTTTTTGTCCATTTTATGCAAAACCTTGTGCATCCATTTTTAGAGAAACGATTCATAGACCAACGTCAATCGTAACATGCGAATGATCGATTTTCGCCGTGAGCGTTCAACAGCCAGCTGTCCTGTCTGGCTCTAGTCGTCCTGCAACTGCTTTCGCCGGGCTCTTGTTTGCAAGCTGTTTACAGAAAAGCCCAAAAAGGGCCGAAACAGGTCACTTGCTCCCAACCTGTCACAGCCCTTCAACCCGCGTCCGACGTGGCCTTACGCCTTTTCTCCCTCTCCCGTTGCAACCGTATTCTCCTCATAACCAACCCACTCGCTCCAACGTCTTATCCCCCTACGAACCACTATGCTCGAATAGTTCCAAAGCCAAAAAGTAGGGGTTCCGAACAGCGCAGCGGGAATGACTCAGAGGATATGCTTGCGCCAATGTGCAACGACTTCCCTTGGCTACGCTTGGGAGCAATTCAAGAGCAAGAAGCACGTGTAGACGGGGCTGGCGGAACAGTATGGTTTGAGCCAAGGTAAGGTATACACCTGTGGTGGTTCAAACCGAACGGAACGCCAACAAAAAGGCCAATCGAAGCAAGGTAGCACCCGGAAGGTTGGATGGACTGGGGTGTGGACGATGTTTTTGTCTGTTTGCAGCTGTTGAATGGTTGTTGGCAGGCTGTTTGCAAACCGGTCCACATTGAACTATCGTACCCGATAGTTTAATCAATCGTCGTAGTCGTTATTGAGCTTTTAATCTCCGTTTTTTGGACAATATGACATAGCCTAATGAAACGAGGAACTCCAAGCCACTTTGAGGCAGCTTCCAACCGCAATTATAAGCGTTCATTAATTCTGATCAACAATTCCTTTAAGGTTTGCTTCTCTTCTTCGGTAAGAACTTGAACGATTTCGTCCTCCACCTTTTGGAAGGAGTCATTAAAGTCTTCAATCAATTCAACGGCCTTTGGTAAAACATAAATATTTTTTTGCCGTTCATTATTGGCTGGGATTTTACGCTCGATAAATCCTCTTTGCTCAAGACCTTGAAGCATACTTGTAATGCTAGCCCCGCGCAGATGAAACCGATCGGCAAGATCCCTCTGAATTAATTCAGTTTCTTGATTTTCGTAGATATAGCCAATTATTTTTCCTTGTTGAGCGTTTAATCCTAATTCTTTTATGCTATCGTCCGCTTTTTTCTTTAACTTAAGGCCAATAATCTGAAACAAATCCAGATAAGGCGTATCCTTGCGAGGCTTCATGATCGTACCTCCCCATATTGTTAGAAAACTAACTGTAAGTAAATAAACTATACAAAGATCCAGCATTCGTGTCAAACGAACATTAGTTTATTGACAGTTAGAAGGCTAACAGTTATACTTCGAATTGTTTAATAGAAAACACTTGGGAGGAATTCAAATGGAGAAGGTAGCTCAAAATGCTGCGTTGGAACAAGTTACGGCGATTACAAATGTACGTATCTTTGATGGGGATCAAATTATTACGCCCAGATATGTTGTCATTAAGGGAGAGTACATTATTTCAGTGGGCGGAGACCTTCCAGCTGATGCAACGATTATAGATGGAAAAAATGCGACTCTAATGCCAGGTCTAATTGATGCACATGTTCACACTTCAATCGGAGGATTACGAGATGCCTTAAAATTCGGCGTTACAACAGAACTCGAAATGAACGGCGATTTTACTAAAAGAGGGCGCGAGATTCAGTTGAAAAATGTGGATGACGTCGCAGACGTCCGTTCTGCTGGCACAGCGATCACCGCTCCGGGGGGACACCCGGATGAATTACTGCCAGATGGAGATGAAATACCGGAATTCGTATTAAAGGAACTAGAGAAGTTATCGGAGGAAGACCGGGAAGCGATGTTGGCTGCATACGCTCACGATCATGAAGAAATACCGCAAGTGACGACGGTGGAAGAGGCGATTAAACATGTGCATACTCAAGTGGAAAATGGAGCCGACTATATTAAGATCATGATTGAGGAAGGAACGGTCATGGGTGCGCCTGGCCTGCCCGTACTAAGCGACGAGATTCTGAAAACAGCCGTGACAGAAGCCCACAAGTTCGATAAGTTGGTCATCGCCCATGTCTTGACGGCCCGTTCATCGCAAGAAGCCATCGACTTTGGAGTCGATGGTTTGGGCCACTTGTTTATCGACAGACCCGAGTATACGTCCGAATTAGTGAGGTCCATAGCGGATTCAGGCGCTTTTGTTACACCGTGCTTGGTGTTGAATTCATCTATTATTGGAAATCCGGCATCGGAATTGGCGAATGATCCGCGTGTTCATTCCAAATTAAGTCCGGATTGGATCGATATCTTGAACTCCAGTTTCAATACGTTTCCACAAGGCAATATGGAGAACAGCTTTAAGAATGTGATGGACCTTCACCGTGCCGGAGTTGATATTCTGGTAGGGACGGATGTCGCTCCGGTTCCCGTTCCGAATCTTGGCGGCCTTGCTCATGGAGCCAGCGTCCATCATGAAATGCAATTGCTGGTGAAAGCCGGGTTCACTCCGATAGAAGCGCTTCAGTCAGCTACCGCGAAACCAGCCCGTTGCTTTGGTCTTAACGATCGCGGCCGTATTGCCGAAGGTGCGCGAGCTGACCTTGTACTGGTCAATGGCGATCCGACAACCAATATCTCGGATACCCTATCCATTAAAGCTGTTTGGTTAAATGGTGTGCAAAAACTGAATTAATTTTTTTCACTTTTGTAATATTAGTTAAAACACTTTGTGGCAGGGCACTCTACTTCGAGGAGTGCCCCGCTGTACGTCTTTGTAATTAAACTGCCTGTTAGTTGAACATTGATTTTGCCAAATAGATCATTTCCTCTTTAGTAAAAACTTTGCTGTCAATTTCAATAAAAGTACCATCCTGGACCCAACGTAGTAACCCTCCTGCTATGTAGTTAGCCCGTGGTTCAAATCGTTCTTCACTTCCATTTATGTTCATTTTCGCTCCACATTCACTAAATTTAAAACTGTTGAACGAAAAGCCCAAAAAGGGCCGCAACAGGAAACTTGCTCCTAACCTGTCGCAGCCCTCCAGCCTACGTCCAACATGACCTCTCGGTTCTTACTTGTCCCCCGTCGCAGTCGAATTCTCCGAGTAAGAAATCCAATCGCTCCAGCTTCTTATCCCCTCACGAACCCCCATGCTCGAATAGTTCCAACGTTAAAAAGTAGGGGTTCCGATCAGCGCGGCGGGAAATGCATCTGAGGATATGCCAAAGCTCATTTGCAACGATCTCCCTTGGCTACGCTAGGGAGGAATTAGGGAGCAAGAAGCCCGTAGACGACGGGGCTGGCGGAACAGTATGGTTTGAGCCAAGGCGAAGTATCCAACTGTGGCTCCTAAGCCGGACGGAACGCCAACAAAATGCCAAGTGAAGCAAGGTAGCACCCGGAAGGGTGGGCTGGGTATGGACCGGTCCTAACGTATTTGTTGCAGGTTGTTGAATGTTGTTTGCAAGTCGTGCCCGTTAACGTAATGAGGGGGTGCTTATATAAGTGTTTTTTGATATCTGAGTTGACTAAGTTTCTACATCTCTAATGATTTCAAGGTCGAGCACGCGTGACATCGAGGTACATCCGCGGCACCGGCCCACCCTGTGTGTTGGCGACGCCTCTGGCGACGAAGCCAACGGATTCATAAAATCCTATCGCGTGTGGGTTTGCGGTCACCTCTACACGCACACCGCGACGCGCAATGTCTTCGATCAGGACACTCGCGACGCCTTGGCGCATCCAGTCAGGATCAGTGAACAGATCCTCGAGTTCGAGGAAGTCGTCGATAGGACGTGCCGAAGCAAAGCCGACGACCCGCCCGTCAATAATAGCGACACGCGTGAACGGCAACATCGCGTCGTCCCACACGAGCCACTCAGGATGAGTGGCGATGAGATCACGGTCGCCCTCAATTGTCAGCGATGCACGTCGAAAGACATCGCGCAGCTTGTCGACGTCGTCGACGACTGCGCTTCTAATGACGAGGTTAGACGAATATAAAGTTTTTTCATTCAAGGTCGATTCTCCTTTTTACGGAAAATGAATAAGTAGCCATGTATTGTATCGTTATAATTATACTTTACCGTTACTTGTGATGCTGTTCATCTTATCACTGTTCAACAATGCTGCCCATTAACGCACGTTGATTGACAAAATATGAGATGTATGGCTGGTTCGCTTGGGTTTCCAGGATTTTTAATTATTCTATATGAACCGGTTCGTTGCCGCCAACCTTTAGCGGTTTTTTTTACTCATTTTGAGAGGAGCGATTCATATGCCCACGGCTACAGCAACACGCGAACGATTAACTTCCGCTGCGATCACCTTGCACCATCCGCTTGATTATTACTTCGCCCTGTTTCTTCGAGCCAAGAAAACGGAAGTCTTGAAGCCCTGAACGCTGAACGACGACAAGAGTCAGAGTTGGCTGACTGAATGGTACCCGACTCTCAAGCTGAAAGCACTGACCGCCGACCACGTTCGCCAGTATGTATGTTGGGCACATGATGTCAGGGCAAGCCTCGTACACCAGGCACCCGGACGCTCAAGTGCTTCCTTCGGTTCCTTCACGTTGAAGGATGGATGGACGGAAGCAAGGTGCAATATGCCATTCAACAACCACTGACCCGACCGCCCCGGTTACAGCCCTCCACCCCGTGTCCGACGCGGCCTCTCGGCTCTTACTTCTCTCCAGTCGCAATCGGATTCCCCCTCATACGAGATCCAATCGCTCCAGCTGTCGGTTATAATCCCCACGATTCAGCTTGCTATCGCTTCCAATTCCTTGGCATATTCGATTAGAATATCTCCTGCCTCGGTTAGTTTTAGGCCGATTTCAATGCACTGTTTCGTTTGTTCAGATGTCAATGGGCCACAGAAGTATAGGGCCTCGATGTAAAATCCAAGTCTCTCATAGTCTTTTCTGTCGAAACTATTCAGACTCGCGAGCGCCGTCAGTCTTTCAAGGCATTCCTTGGCCAATTCATTGCCAAAATGCTCAAGCTGCACAAATACCTCCATAGCAGGCTTAACATAGGTAAACGGTGGTTCTAAACTATAATCGCTATGAATGGCATCAGACCAATAAGCGATGGAATCGATAACCGACAATTGCCTGTTCCGGTTCATTTCCTCGTTAAACTGCTCATCCGACTTCTGAATATCCGGGAACACCCGGTAAAACAAATCCCGCTCGATCGTCTTTCTCATAACGAGACCGTAATCCAAATAATCATTTCTCGTAAAAGTATAGGCAATAAAATCATCGGCTTTATTCAAAATGTCAAACGCACCCTCGTCCACCAGACGCTGCATCGCCTCGAGCGCGCAAACATAATATCCATTTTCGATGATCCCCGCTTCAAATGCGACAACAGCAGTGCCCGCAATAGCCTGTTCGAATTCTCCTTTGTCCACGTCCTCGGAACGATAAGCAATCGATTCAAAAAGTGAGACGTACCGTCCATTCTGACCCATGTGGTCTTGCCAAAACTGAAAATCGAAATCCCCGCAATTATACTTCAGCGATTGAATCCGATCCTGTTTCTTATAATCGGCATTTTTGCTCTGATACTTTTCTAGCGTTTTCTCAAAACAACTTATCGTGTTCATATATACATAGATGCTGCTGTATTCATCCGCACACAGGCTAAAAGCATACACCTGTTTGTTATCGGAGGTTTCAGCGAAAGAACGAAGAACATGTCTGCACCCTTCGGCCAATGCGTCCGTAAAACGCTCAATTGTCACGATTTCCGTGTAGATCGGCGCTTTCTTGCTAAACACAACCTCATTCTGATCATCCATGATGTAATATCCCTCATTGCGAATTGATGTCCTCCCGTCCAGCAATCGACCTATCATGGAATAATACAAGTTCACATGATATCCCCCTTTCATAGATATAACTATTTAAATTTTATTAATGACTCAGGAGTAACCATTCAAAGACAATATTCCACCCGTACAATTCTGTATGTTGCATGTATAAACCTGCACAGTTATAATAAAACTAAAGAAGGAGCCGTGCGACAACACGACTCCTCGGCACAGTAGACCGCTTCAAAGGCGGTCGGCTTCGGGAATGTGATCAGAAATAGACCGTCATCCTAGCAGAGGGGCGGTCTATTTCTTTTGGTTAATTGCTGCGACGATGGCGACCACCAGCGTCAGCAGCGCTATAATAAGCGCGCCAAAACCGATCATCAACGTCAAAGCGTCTTTAACCTCCATGGGCATCCCTCCCTTCTTTGAGAGGTAGCCGACCGCCCTTGCAAGCCGTTCTATGTGCTAGTCTAATTATAGCATAATTTGTAAGTAATCATTAAAGTTTTCTTGCATTATTAAATCTATGTATGCTGAATCCTTCAAAGTCGGAAACCAGTATCGCTTCTCTAAGTGGATTTAAATTTGTTGTAAATCTCAATTCAATTCCTTTTTGGAGTAATCTCTCTATCAGATTCTCATATTTTTCAACCGATTTAGGTTTCACTACTTGACGAGATATATAATATCCCGCTGTGTTATCAAAAAGATCAAAACCCTCATTATCAAAGCAATATCTAAATATGTTTGCTTTGAAATCCTTGTGTACCAATCACTTTCTACTGTCACTATGGTATTAGCAATTGTATTGTTAAAGAAAAGTTGTAAATGTTCGTCAGTTGTTGCTTCGTTTCTTTTACATACAATACGAGGACAATCCCTAGGGAAATAATATGTAAACTTCTCCATCAATTGCCCAAACTACCGCAGGAAAATCGGGACGATTTTGTTTCTCTTTAGGTACAAACATTTCGATACTATTATCTTCACTAAAGTGAAATAGCATATAAGTCCTCCTTGGTTTAGTTACCGTTATATTCCATATACGTAATGAATTATCCTGAGTCGAAGATTGGGTTCATCGCTTGTAGAAGGGCTTGTTGGAGGAAGCGGTCCATTGCGGTCGGGATGCCGATCAGCCTCACGCCGCCTCTGGGTTTGGATTTCCACCGGTTTGACTGGTGCGGGTCTGTATGTTCCCGTCAGGAGTTCGGTTTTCACCGCTTCCCAGTGTGTTTTCAGGTAAGCTTGTAGCTGCGCTACCGTTACGCCGTCCACGCCAGGTGCTCTTCCGTTCTGCACCACTCGCTTGTAGGCGAGCCTGAGGTTATCTCCCCTCAGCATTCGTTCCAACAAGTCGTTATTCCCTTCGCGAGAGGAAGGGGCGACTTGTGCCGACGAAGAACTCGGCGCTTCGGCATACCCTGACGGCTTCACCGCTTCTCTTTGCCGTGAGCTCTCTTGCGAGATTTTCTGGTGACTTCGCGTATTCCGCAGGCCTCCTTAAGAATAAGAACGTCATCTTTCTGCCCTCAGCCACTGACGTTTACAGAAGTAGTCCTTGGCGACTTGGGATTTCGCCATGTGTAGGTGACTTCATCGACTAGCCCTGCCTCGAATCCAGAACGCGAACCTTGGCTCGTGCATTTGCCTCCAGCTTCCTTCAGATTCCACCTCGCGATGGACACCCTTGCTCTTGGCCAACGGCAGGCGTTCTCCAGCCCCCGTTCGAGACTTTCACCCTAGAAATGACGCCCATGCTGGGCGTACAACAAATAGCCCGGGGCGCGTCGCCGCACCCCGGACTTTCGTGTTTCATCCCATTTACTATTACTTACTTAATGTCTTGCTCCTATGCGTAATCTAGCCATAGTTGTAACAGGCCGCCTTCTCCTGCTCCTGCTCCATCTAAACCCAAGCTTCGTTCGAATAACCCCGCTGCTCCCAATACCCGACATGCTCCCCTTCAATAAGCTCGATGCGGTTCAGCCACTTCACCGACTTGTAGGCGTACATCTTCGGTACGATCAGACGGACCGGACCGCCGAGATCGCTTGGGATAGGCTTGCCGTCATGCATGACGGCAACGAGAACGTCGTCCATATCGGCTTGTTCGAGCGTGAGCGTATCCGTGTACACCCCGTCGCCGGAGTAGAATTTCACGGTACGAGCATTCGCCTTCACCCCTGACTGCTTCAGCAGGTCCTTCAGCTTGATGCCCTCCCATGTGTTTTTGTACACCGACCAGCCTGTGACGCAGTGGAAGTCGCTAACCTGTACCTCGCGTTTCAGCGCGACGAATTGCTTCCAGTCCCACTTGGACGTCTTGTCGACGAGTCCGTCTATCGTGAACGACCAGTTCTCGTTTGTAAAAGCAGGGATCGGCGTCACGGAGTATACACGAAATTGTCCTTGCGCGCCTCCGCCAATCGGCGGCGCAGATGCCGGAAGCGGCTGCGGCAAGGGAACGAGGCTGTTCGCGTCGCTCTCGATGAGTTTGTCGAGCGACTGGCTGCCGCCCACTCCGAAGTTGCCAAGCGAATCCCCGACCCATTTGAGAAAAGACGGTCCGATCGTAACGGCCAAGCCAACTCCAATCGCGCCGCGAATGAACGACCTGCGCGTATAGATCGGTTGAGGCGCGGCAGGATGAAGAGCGTCCGTGGCGGTATCACGCTCGTTCTCCCGCTTAACCGTCCTTCGGGTCGGTTCCTTCAGCCATCGCACCCTCGTAATCGAATGATAAATGATGTACGGCAGTCCGACCCATGTGAGCAGATCATGTACAACTAAAGCAACGTTCGTCACGCGTGGTCCAACCGCCCGGAACTGCCACAACAGCACGCCGGATAAGAACCAGCCGAGCAGCAGCCCCAGTACGATCAGCACATTGGCTCGCTGTGCGGGCTTATCCTTTAGCTGCTTCCAATGCTTGCCCGCGAGAAGCAAGTAGTACAGTACCGGCATGATCGATGCGACGCCGACGACAATGTGCAGCCACTTAATCCATACCCGGCCCTCGCCGAGAATACCCCGCCAGAAACCGCCCACCAGAATGAGCCCCGTTAGCGCCAAAATAACGACGATCCATCCGTTCCACATATGCAACGCAACCAGCTTCTTGCCAAATCCTTTGCGCAGCCTCTCCAGTGTGCCACTCACAGGGACTCCTCCTCGATTTGGGTATTTTCAGGCATAATGGATCTTTCATCCGCTTTGCGAACCGTAAACCAGAACCTGCTGCCTTGCCCGTTAGCTTGCTCTACGCCGATCTGTCCCTGATACTGCTCCACGAGCAGCTTCGCAATGGATAATCCCAGGCCCGCTCCCCCGCCTTCGCGACTGCGGGAACGATCCGAGCGGTAGAAGCGGTCGAAGATACGCTCAAGCTCTTGCTGCGGAACGCCCTCCCCTTCATCCGTAACGGTAAAACGAACGAAGCTGTCGTTCCGCTCTTCTGCTTCTATTCGAATAATGCCTTCATACGGAGAATGCCTTACCGCATTTTCAATCATATTTTGAAGAACCCGCTGCAAATGTCGCGCGAGTATATGCACTTTAAGCGACCGCTCCGGAAGAAGTACGCGCAGTTGCAAGGACTTCGCCTCGAGTTGCAACGTGAATCGCGGAAGCAGCTCTACGAGAACATCCTCTGCAACCGCTGGCGAGTATGCAGTGCCTTGCTGCCCGCCTGCTTCCAGTGTCGATAGCTCGAATAAATCCTGAATGAGATCCCCAAGACGTACCGTCTCCGAACGAATGGTCGACAAATAGCGCTGGTAAGTCGTTTCATCTTCGATTACGCCATCCTCGAGCGCCTCGGCATAGGATTGCATAGAGGCCAGCGGGGTGCGAAGATCATGTGCCATATTGGCAACCAGCTCCCTCTGAGCGGACTCGGCCGCCTTCACTTGCCGAAAGCTTTGCTCCAGATTCACGCCCATCCGGTTAAATTGCTCGGCCAGTTGTTTGAATTCCAACAATACCGTATCCGCGACCCGCGCTTCCAGATCCCCCGCCGCAATCCGGCCCGCGCCTTCCCCTATGCGCCTAACGGATGCTTCAAGCGGTCGGACAAGCACGAAAAACAACCCCGAAGATACGATACCCGCTCCGACTGTAGCAAGCGCAAGCCATATGAGCTGCTCCTTTGTCACAAGCATGTATTGAAAAAAGACGAGCAGCAATATAATGATGAACGCGATGCTGATCGTGTTTGCCAGAATTAAATAGGATCGCAGCTTCATGGCATGAATCCCTTTCCGTCCAGCTTATATCCGATGCCCCATACCGTCTTAATCCAGCTTGGATCGGACGGATTGGGTTCAATTTTCTCTCTCAACCGGCGTACATGAACCGTGACGGTTGTCATATCTCCTTCATAGGCAACATCCCATACGTGATTAAGCAGTTGACTTCGGGAGAACACCTTTCCCGGATATGCCGCCAGCAGCTGCAGCAGATCGAACTCTTTGGCCGTCAGCTCAACGTTTTTCCCGGCAATCTCTACCCTCCGCTCCGAAGGGTAGATCGATAACCCGTCGAAGTGCAGCGCGTCCTGCAGTTGCTCCGCATCCTTTTTTCCATCCCTGAGAGCGGCAGCTTCGTGGTCCCTATAGCCCGTTCGCCTTAAAATATTTTTGACTCTCAGCACAAGCTCTCTCGGACTGAAGGGCTTGGTCATATAATCGTCGGCTCCCATTGTAAGGCCGAGCAGCCGATCCGGCTCTTCCCCGCGAGCCGTCAGCAATATAATCGGCGTATCCTCTGTCTGGCGAATCGTATCACAAACCTCAAGCCCGTCTATCTTGGGCATCATCAAATCGAGCACCAACAGATCCGGTTGATGCTCTCGCCACAGGTTAAGAGCTTCCTCGCCGTCAGATGCAACATAAACCGTGTTGCCCTCTCGTTCGAGATACCGCCGGCACACATCCGTTATATTTCGTTCATCATCAGCCACGACAATACGAGTACTCATGCCGATCCCCCGTTCCCTGCTGCATCTTCTTTCTATTATTATAACGCCAATCGGCGTTGCATTCGACTGCCATGAAACAATCCCTCGCCAGGTAGCGAGGGACATTGTCTACATTTTATTATCTTCCTTCATCTCCTCTTCCATCATGCCTTCGTCCATCATGTCTTCGTCCATCATTCCCTTATCGTCCACTTCCTTCTCTTCCATCATGCCGTCGTCCTTCATTTCACCTTCTTCCATCTTCTCTTCTTCCATCTTTTTATCTTCCATCTTTTTATCTTCCATCTTTTTATCTTCCATCGCGTTATCTTCCATCATGCCGTTATCCTTCATTTCCTCTTCTTTCATGCTGTCGTTCATTTCCGTGGTCGGCTTTTCATTCAACATCTCGTTGTCATTCGAATTGCATGCGCTAAGCAGCAGCATCAAACCTGTAACAAGCACACCCCAGTACCTTTTCTTCATTTCGTTCCCCCCTCATTAGAATTGACTAGCCTACTCAAGGAATCATAAACGATAAAGCTAACTATCCAAGAACGATCCCCTTGCGAAAGGATTATAAAAAGCTTACAAAAGTATAAATTAAAAAAGCCGCCTCCACCGTGTAACATCCACGGCAGAGACAGCCCTCTCACATCTTCTTATTTTCTTATTGATGCGATTGCGGCTCATACATTCAAAACGTGTTCGTGACATACGAATTCACCACACCTTTGCTAAAATCTCTCTCATGAATGGCCGTCACTGTAAAACAATTCTCTAGTTATTCTCCCTCCATGGATGGATCGGCTACACTAAGTTGGACAGAAATATAATGGCTAGTAGAATGAGCAGATAAGATGAAGGAGCGGATCTACTACGCCGAATCGCATTCACGGTACCCTGGGCTATCTTACCCCCGTACAAGCCAGAAAAGTGCCCTCATAATTGTTGTTCAGTTTTGGGTTGACAATTCAATTCTTTTCTTTTAAGTTACATGTTTTATTATCCCACTTAATCAAATACTCAATAATAACTTTACTATTGAGGCCATTGGTCAATTTATATTCCGCATTTCTAGTCTTAAAATATTGCTTTTCAACATAAAATCCTACGCCAATTTTATTAAGTTAATCTGTCAATGTACAAGGCAAAAGTATGGCAATTGGAGTTTCGCTCGCTAAAAGTTTCGTTGGCTTTCCGTTGATCCGACTAACGAAGCCGCACAGTTCTGTTGACTCCAAACGTCTAAAACATGCGTTCGGAGTGTTCTTTTCACTTTTCCTGGTCCTTTAGTCATCAATCACACCTTACACGCCCCACACATTCCGGGGCGTGTATTTCTTTCTCCCATAGAAAACACTTTCTCCAAGCATATGTTGATTCCACGTTGATTTCGAGCATAAAAAATACATCGCCCAAGGCACTTAGCCCACATGGCGATGTATTCAAACTTTACATACTATTATATGCCTCTACACTCTTACTCTTCCCCTGTCGCGATCGGGTTCCCCTCATAGCTAATCCAATCGCTCCAGCTGCCCGCATACAACCTTACATTCGTAAAGCCCGCTTCCTGCAGGGCGATCACATTCGGCGTAGCGGTGACGCCCGAACCGCAATACACGATGAGTTCACGATTCTTGTCCAGATCGGCGAAGCGTTCCGCTTGATCTGCTGCATCCTTCCAACTGCCGGATGCCGTCAGTCCGTCTTTCCAGAAGCGATTGATGGCGCCCGGAATATGACCCGCCACGCGGTCGATCGGCTCCACCTCGCCACGATAGCGCGGAGCTTCGCGGGAGTCGATCAGCGTGACGTCTTCTCGCCCTAGCTGCTCTTGTACCTGATCCATCTCAACCAGCATCGTATGCTCAACGACTGCCAGGAATTTCGTAGGAGCAGGTTCCACAATCTCGTCCGTCAGCGGATGTCCTGCATTCACCCACGCTGCAAATCCTTCATCCATCACATACACCTGCTCGTGGCCCAAATATTTCAGCAGCCACCAAAGCCGGGAAGCCATCGCTCCCCCCTGGTCGTCGTAAGCCACCACTTTCGTTTCATTGCCGATCCCTGCGCGGCTAAGCGCAACGGTCAGATCGAATATATCCGGCAGCGGATGACGGCCGCCATGCTCATCCACAGGCGCGGACAAATCCTTCTCCAAATCCAAATAGACCGCTCCTGGAATATGAGATGCCTCATAAGCCTCACGTCCAGTCATCGGCTTGCCAAGCACAAAACGGCAATCGGCGATAACGACATCCGGCGCTCCGATTTGCTCTTTCACCCATGCCATGGAAACAATATTGTTCATGTTAATCCGCCCTTTCACATTAAACCCATGCGTCCTATTATACGGATTTTTGCCTCATCACAAAAGTCCGCTCCGTTTTTATTTTCATCTATCATAAAAAAGCCCGCTGCGCCTGCATACAGCGCAACGGGTTCGTGTGGAATACATCTATGAAATTCCTATGAAATTTCTCAGCAACAACGATAGACAGCTTGCGGTCGCGTCTAATTTCGTTGTATTATAAGCATGAAACACAAATAGCCCTTTGTGCGAAAAAGGGACATGCATGCGAGCGATGACAAGGTGCGAACTTGAATATCGCCTTGCTGTATTCGATTTGTGTCTTCCATCAATTTCATAAGGGGGTGTCCGCAATGGCTAAAGACGTTCTTTGTGAAGTCGACTCCTGCCGTCACTGGAGCAACGGCAACAAGTGCGCTGCTGAACAAATTTACATCGTATCCAAACACCAAGCTAGCACATCGTCGGAAACAGACTGCAAAACATTCGAAGTTAAATAAGCCACATGGAGAAGGAATACATCAGGTGTTCCTTCTTCTTTTTTGATTTTATCAAGAACGATAATTATTATCAAGTCTTTTTTGCCGGAAAGTGAAGAGGAACAAGAAGCTGTCGCTTTTTTACAATACATTAATAGGCATCCTAACCTATACTTAACAAAAACGTTGGGAGCGATGGTCATGAGCAGATTTGGGATGTATGTCAAATTTACAGCGAAACCCGGTGAACGGGATACGTTAGTCAAGATTTTATTGGAAGGCGAAGCTGCTATGCAAGCCATGGAGGAATGCGAGCTGTATATCGTCAATGTATCGGATACCGAGCCAGATGCTATATGGGTGACTGAGGTGTGGAGCAATCCGGAAGCTCATCGCGCCTCTCTCGACCATGAAGAAACAAAAGCCTCCATTGCGCGCGCCATGCCGTTGATTGCCGGAGTGGAGTCGACAACAATCAGACCGGTCGGCGGCAAAGGGTTGCGATTTTAAAGAAGTCCTGCCTTGGAAGAAGACAGGACTTTCCTTTAAATCATCTACTCGTTCAAAAAGGTCGTAGCCCGGTTTTGAATCAGCCCGGCGGCTTCCTCCGCAGACTTCTGACCGCTGAAGTAAGCGAGGGACTCCTCCCCGACGATGGCAATCACTTTTCCGTCGAGACTCGAATATTGATCGGCCATGTTCAGTAGCTCATTGAACCGAGTAAATTCCTCGTCCTTCGCCTGAACAGATTGACCGTCAGGCAACTGATAGGTTCCGGCTTGGATTTGCTCCTTGATCTCGTCCAGCTTCCCCTCGTTCACCGATTTAAGCATCGAGAATCCGGCGCGTTCCGGCATCGACTGCCCCTCTTCGGACAAGAGGAAGCTCAGCAGCTTCCACGCCTCTTCCTGCACCGGGGATTTCGCCCGAATCGCAAACTTGGAGGACGGGATGATTCGCATCATGCCGGTTTGCTCTACGCTATGCGGCTTTTGCAGTAACCGAGGGTGATCGAACACCGCATGCGTTACGTTAATCACGTCAGCCGGCTCACGCAATACGGCAGAGTAGAATAATTGCTTGTCAAGCCCCGCTGGCTCGGCGGTCATCACGCCTTCATCATACATGTTCTTCACCTGTTTCAGTAATGCCACGAATTCCGGGGTATCGAACTTTGCTTTTTTCGCAGCTTTATCCACGTATAAGCTGTAACTGTCGACCGTCATTTCCTGCATCAGCATATCCGGCGTATAATCAGCCATTGCATACAAGCTCTCCCCTCCCTGCGTCAGCCCTTTAGCAATGCCGGCAAAATCCTGCCAGGTCCAGGTCTGCTCATTGATACCCGCGTCCTTCAACATCTCTCCATTTCCAATGAACGCTCTGAGGGAAAATCCGGACGGAATCGCATACGTTCCGCCCTTGTGCTTCATCGCCTCTAATACATTCATGTACATATTGTCTTGCTTCAGCGTGTCATCCTGGCTCATTAAATCTTCCATATTCAGAAGAAGTCCCTTCTCGACATACTCGTCCGCAGGCAACCCGTCTATCAGTTCGAGAACATCCGATCCTTTCCCGGATAATAAAACCGTATTGATTGACTTTCGGTACTCCTCCCAGTCCCCGGCTTTCGCCTCTTCCCCAGCCTGCTTATAAGCCTGAATCTGCAGATCGATGTCCGGATGCTTGGCTTCGAATGCTTTCTCCAATGCTTCATAATACGGGGTGGACTGCATAATGGACAGCGTGAGAACGGATTTCCCCTCTTCCGTTACTTTGTTTTTTTCTCCCGCTTCAGCCCCGTTGCCGCCACCGGTGCTGCAAGCAGTCATAGCCACCAACATGATAACTGCTCCAATCATTGTCAAACCTACTTTTTTCATCATCGCTTCCTACCTCTCCTCTTTGTTTTTATTGCAGACGAATCCGGTTCCCGTCCTGCAGCGGCTCGCTGCTTTCCAGAATGATTAGCTCACCTTCATACAGCCAATCTGCCGGAATCATCGTCTCCCGATCTGTGGACTCGCTTGCATCAATCGGAACCTTGCGGGCCACAAACACATTGCCCAATGCCCCCCGCTGCTGCTCTACCTTGAATATAAACCGCTTCTCGCCTTCCCGATGAACCGCTTCGTTCGGGATGAGCCATCCCTTCCCAGACGATGCCCGCTCCAGCTTGACCGAAACCTGCTCACCCCCTTTCAGGGCGGCATCGGCCACATGGATGCGCAGCTCCTTCTGGCGAATAATGGCTGACGCTCCACCGCCGCCTTCTGACGGGTCTGCGATTCGCGTGCCCGCATCGGCAATTTCATCGATGATGCCCTCCAGCGTGCGGGCTGGCTGCTCCCCTTCTGCTGCAACTCTCAGCTCGATAGGCTGCTTAACCGCAAGACCTAAGCGGTCAACAAGCACCTTGTCGGCCATGATCTCCAGAAGATAGCCTAAGTCCCGGTTCGTGATTACGACATCCGGCTGGCCAGTGGAGACGAGGCCTTCTGCCACATTCATCTTCGCCACTATCCCGTCGAACGGAGCCCTCAGCTCTCTCTGCCGATTCAACTGCTCCTTTAGTCCGTCAATTTTCCGCTGCTGCATAGCTATATCAATACTGCGCGTTGCCAGCTCGCGTCTAACCTCCCGTGTAGCGGACTCATTTCCTTCGACCATCGACAATTTGAATTGGTCCTGCACGCCTTCCAGCGCGATGGTCAGCTTCTCCAGCTGTGCCAGCTCATCCTCCAGTTCCCTCTCGGCAGAGGTGCTGTCATATGCAACGAGCCTCTGCCCTTTCTTGACCTCCTCTCCTTCCTTCACTAGAACTTGCCGGACCCTCCAACCAGCCGAATTCGGCAGCTCCGCCTGATTAACAGGCTGCAATTCGCCACTGCCTTCCAGCTTATAAGCGATCCCACCACTTGCCGCCTGCTCGGCCCTTACCTTCGGCAAGGTAACGGACTGCAGCGTATTGCTGAATAGCGTGAAGAACAGCAGCAATCCGATCAACAGCAACAGCACGGCGGATATCCATTTTTTTCGCTTACGATCAACCTGCTCCTTCGATAGCTCCATATCCTTCGTCTTCTCCTCCTACCCCTTGATCCCGGACAATTGAACGCCCTCGATGAAATACGTCTCCGCATATAGGAACAACAGCACCATCGGAGCCATATATAGCATCGATGCGGCAAACACCGTATCCCATTCACCGCTTAACCTCGACAGAAATACCGATAAAGGCTGTTTGAACGGATCGTCTATAAAAATCAGCGGCTGCTCGACCATATTCCAGTAATCGACGAACAGCAGCACGACCAACGCAGCAAGCCCCGGCTTGACCATTGGCAGGATGACCGTCAGGAATATCCTGAGATGGCTGGCGCCGTCCATCTTGGCGGCTTCGATATAGGCGTACGGAATATGCAGCATAAACTGACGAAGCATGAATACACCGAAAGCGGCAAAGATACCCGGAAGAATGACAGCTCCGGGCGTATGCAGCAAGCCCAGCTTATCCGCCATGATATAGTTCGGGACAAGCGTGACCTGAAAAGGCATCAGCATGGTCAGCAGATACACGAGGAACAGGGAATCACGACCGCGAAAGTTCAGCTTCGCAAAGGCATAGGCTGCCAGCGCCGCGACAACCGTCTGTCCGATAATGATAGGCACGACCAAGCCTGCTGAATTCCAAAACAGCAGCAAGTAATTGGGGGAATGCACCAACAGCTCGCCATATTGCGCCAGGGTCACCTTGTCCGGCAGCCACTTCATATTGACGAACGCATCGGCACCCGTTGACGTCACCTCCGTGAGCTTTCCAATAGCTCCGTAGTTGATGTTCAGTTCCTGCTTGCTCATCAGCGAATTGGTGAAGGTAATGACGATCGGGAACAGCAGCAGCAGCCCAATCATCCCCATCAATGCGGTTAACAGGACTTTATGTATAGTTGAAATGATTCGCAAAGCTCCTCCTCCTACTCCATAAACTGGCGATACCGGCGCTCCAGGCCGAACATCCCCAGCACGACCACCATGATGCCGCAGACCATCAAAGCAGCTGCCGCCGTCAGCTTCTGAATATCCAGTGACACGAACATGTTGTTCATATAATGCTGCATCATATAAATGCTGTCATGCGGGTAATCGCCCGCCATCAAGTACGTCTCCCGGAACACCTTGAAGGAATTGATGATCGACATGATGACTACGAAAAACGTCGTTGTGGTCAAATAAACCAGCGTAATGCCATAAAACTGGCGAAAGCGGCCGGCACCCTCAAGCTGCGCGGTTTCGTAATAATCCTTCGGAATTTGCTGAAGTCCTGCCAGAAACAAAATGACGTTGTATCCGACGTTCTTCCACAGATATACCGCTATAACCACATTCCGGGCCGCATCCGTCTTCATCCAGTCCACCCGGTCGATGCCGAACCAGCTGAACGCATAGTTCAACGCTCCATTCCAGTCAAAGACCATCTGCCAGATGATGATGACAGAGGCGACCGGAACAACAAGCGGCAATACATAGGAGGTCCGCAGCCATTTTCGGAAATAAATTTGCCGATTCAGCAATAACGCCAGCCCCAGGGACAATGCCAGCATAAGCGGAACGCTCACCGCGCTAAAATAAAAGGTGTTGTACGCTGCCTTCCGGAAGGAAGCGCTGGACAGCAGCTCCCGGTAATTCGTAAGGCCCTCAAATCCTCCCTCAGAAGCGCTGCCCATGAACGAATACATCACTCCCATGGCAAACGGGATCAGATAGAACACGGCAAAGCCAACTGCGCTCGGCGCGAGAAATAGCCACGCCGCCGCAGTGTCCCTGCGCATCCACCGGGCGAGGCCCCTCGGAGCACACAAAAAAAACCACTTCTTCATCTTCCAGTCCTCCTGCCGTTGATGCTCTAAGCATAGGCCAGACTGTTAAAATAAGAAGTGGGGTAATTCTTAACTTTTCCTAAAATGGATTCGTTTGAGGGGATGCTTTCAAGTAAGGCAATCGCACCTCGAATTCGGTACGGATGAGATCGCTTTGCACCGATATGACGCCTTCATGCTGATCTACAATGTTCTTGGCGATAAACAAGCCAAGCCCGGTGCTTCCTTCCTGATGGGTTCGCGCTCGATCTCCGGTAAAGAACATGTCAAACACATGAGGCAGCTCATCTGGCGGGATGATTCTGCCGTAATTGGTGACTTGAATAACGACCTGTCCCTCCTCCTCGCTGCCGCGAACATCGATATATTCACCATCCCTGCCGTAACGAATGGCATTGGACAGCAGGTTCTCGAACACGCGTGCGAGCAGTTCACCATCACCTGAAATCATAAGATTCGGAGCCATTGCAAGGCGAGCGGTCAGCTCGTTTTTTTCGAATACGGGATACATCTCTTCGCCTAATTGGGTCAGCAACTCTCCCAGATCGAGCGGCGCCCGATGAATATTCAGCTTGCCATAATTCATCCGTGTAATCTCGAACAGCTCGTCGATCAGCTTCTCGAGCCGCTGTGATTTCGTGAAGGCGATCGTCGTGTAGTGCTTCATTTGGTCAACCGTCAAATCCTTGCCTTGGAGGATAAAATCCAAATACCCGATGACCGAAGTCAGCGGGGTTCTCAAATCATGGGCAAGGTTAAGCACTAACTGCTCCTTGCTATTCTCGGCGAAATCGCCCCGTTCCACCGCTTGCTTCAGCTTTTCGCTAGCCAAGTTGATATCTCTGGCAATATCCCCAATCTCATCATTGGATGGAACATGGACCCGATGGGTGAAATCTCCCCCGGCCAACTGGTTGATCCCGCGGGAAATCTCCCGGAAATAAGCAACGTAACGCCGAGTTAATAAATAGAAGTAAAAAAACGAGATCGGGAAAAAGAAGATCAGGAACGCATTGATATCGCCGATATCGCGAATGATTTCGCGAATTTGGAACATGGGGTTTTCGCGGAGCAGCGTGTAGTAATATTGCTGCAGCACCAAATAGATCAAGAAGGTAGTGGCAGCGGACAACAGCATGCTGAGCCCGAACAGGCGAATCATGTGGAAACGGAAGCTTCGGAATTTGGGTTTAGCCATTGAACGCATAACCTACTCCCCAAACCGTCCTGATCAGCTTGTTCTTATGCTGGTCCTCCCCAAGCTTCTTGCGCAGCGTTCGGATATGCACCATCACGGTATTTCCGCTTTCATAATACGCTTCGCCCCACACCCGCTGGAAAATATGCTCCGAGCTGAATACCTTCTTCGGATGGCTGGCGAGCAGCACCAATATATCGAACTCCTTGGGCGTAAGCTCGACCGGATTGCCATACAGGAACACATTGCGCTGCTCGGGATAGATTACGACCCCGCCGGCCTCCAGTATGGACGTATCTGCCGCCGGAGCAGCCATCGACGGATTCAGCTGAATGAAGCGGCGCAGCTGGGCATTCACTCTAGCTACCAGCTCCATAGGGTTAAATGGCTTGGTCATATAATCATCAGCGCCGCGAACCAGACCGGTGATTTTATCCAGATCGGTCGCCTTGGCACTAAGAAAAATAATCGGCAGATGAAACTTCTCTCGAATTATCCGAGTCAGCTCGTACCCGTCGATCTTGGGCATCATAATATCCAATATCGCCAAATCCACGGATTGCGTCCAGATCATGCCGAGAGCCTCTTGTCCGTCGACGGCTTTTAGGCAACGGTAGCCCTCTTTGACCAGATGCAGCTCGATCAGATCGGCAATTTCCGCCTCGTCATCCGCAATTAGAATGGTGATCGATTTCATGACATTCTCTCCTTTTCAAGGACAAGCATAACCGAGTCCGGCTTGCGATTTCAAATGCTTCTTTCACTTTGATGCTCGGCGGAAGGGAAGAATAGCCGCCAGGTATATCGCGAAGCCCAGAAGACCCCCCAAGGTATTGAGCAATATGTCATCGACATCAAATTGGCCAATCCTGAACAGAAGCTGGGCGGACTCGAGACCCAGGCTTAAGACGAACGAACAAGCCCATATTTTTACTCCGGCCATCCTCTCATCCTTGAACGTCAATCCCAATAAAATACCGAGCGGCATAAATATCGCCACGTTGCCGAGCAGGTTAAATAAATCGTGGCCGCTTAACGAATGCAGCGATCTGGAGATTTCCCGGAATGGCAACAAATTGCCTGCATCCAGCCACTGGGAGAGCAACCCCGGCTGCTGTAAGCCAGTCAGCAGACGGTCCCAAAGAATACCGGGGCTCAAGGCATGAAACTTCAATAAGATGATTTTGACCAGCATGTATAGATATAGGACAAGCAGAGCCCGGAGGCTTAGTACGCTCAGACGGCCTCTCTTTCTTGCTTTCCTATTGCTTTGATGGACGCTAATATTCGTCTTTATCCTGGATGCTGCCACCGTGCCTATTTTCGCACTCATTCGCCCGTTCCCTCCTTGTCCTGCTTATTTGCGAATCGTCACGATAACGCCATCCTGATTATTGCCGGAAATCTCATATTCGCCTTTCGCAGGCACTGTGATCATGTGATTTTCAGTTACCGGATAGTAAAAGACTTGATAGTTGTCCTCCCCGATCGTTGTACTCACCGACTTCTGCTCCTTCAGAAAATCCAGATATTGCTCCAGCACGAAGTTCCTTTCCTTCATTATCGCACTATGCGGCAAACCGACGTAGCGGAAATGCCACGGCTCGAATTGGACACCGGTAATCGCCGTTTTATCCTCGGGATAGCGCAAAACAAACCCGTATTTCCAGGAGTGGTCGATTAGCCACTTCCCTTCCGGGGCACGACTCATTTCGCCCTGCGAGGAGCCGATATCCATCGATAGACCAATATTGTGCTCGCTATACCCTGGAGGCATGGCAATCTCTGCTCCCAATGTGCGATACAGCTCCTCTTGATCGGCTTCATTCCGAAAACCGCTGCTAATCAGGAAGCTGGAAACCCCCTCCTGTGCCGCATCCTTCACCATGGCGCGGAACTTCTCTGCCAGCCGGGGCGATAGCAAGACTCTGTTATCCAGCACGCCGAAGCCATCGATCCATTCGGGATTTCTAACCAGACTTATCGCTTCCGACTCAGCGTCAAGTCCAAGTCCATCTGGAACAGGATAGTCCTTGTTGACGAGCAGCAGGTCTCCCTGGAAAATCATTTCTTTCGTTACTTTTATCTTAAAACCATCTGCTTGAGTTACCTCATCAGGCTTGTTTGAGTTTTCAATCTGAAGCTTTGATTCATCAGGCAAGTCGCTCATACCCGCCTTAAACTTCGTCAATCCGTAGCCTAGCATCAACAAAACTAAAAGACAAAAAACCCATTTCTTCATGCTCCAGCTTCCTCCTAATCTTTCGTATGCTAGAAGGATAAAGCAAACTGTTAAAAAAGAAATGGGCTCAAACCTAAAGTTTTTCTTAAATTGAGAGCGGGCTTGAGTGTGGGAAGGTACGTCTCGCCCCGCCTGGTACTGTTTTCAGCTACCATGGCTGGTATTGCGTGAATCGTGGTCGTATGTCAGTCAATAGGGTGGCAGCTTGATGAATCGTCCCGGCGGTATCTCCCCTTCACCAGCTTCATGTCGATAAAATCGACGACTTGCTGCAGCGAGGCGATTTGGCTGACGATATTTTCACGATGGCTCTTTAAACGCTCCACCAGCTCGGGATATTCTGCGGGGTCGGAATCGGCGGAAACCACCAAAAATGGGCGCATTTCCTCCAACGGCATTCCCGTCTTTTTCAGACAGGATAGCAGCCGGATCATATGGATGTCCTCCTCCCGATAGATGCGGTGCCCGTTGTCCTTCCGGTCCGCTCGGGGCAGGAGCGCGATCTTCTCATAATAACGGATTGTATCCTCGGATATGCCGGTTTGCTCAGCTGTTTGCTTGATCGTATACGTGTGCTCTGCCTTCACCCTATTCCCTCCCGGAAAATGTTTTTTGTGCATTATACACCTTGGAGCTGGCTCCAAGTCAAGCCTCTTCCCCTTTGAACCAAAACCTTATCTTCATACCTTGACTTGGAGCCGACTCCAAGTTCTACAATGGGCGTTACTAGGGGAAAATATCCCGACTTCAGGAGGAGAAGTACAATGAACACATTCCAACGTGAAAATATCGCATTGATTACAGGAGCAAACGCCGGAATTGGGTTGGAATTAACCCGAAAATTGCTGTCGGAGGACTGGCAGGTGGTCGCCTTGAATCGTTCGGCGTTTCCGGCGGACGATGTGAGCATCCAAAAAGCGCTCGTAAGCAGGCGGCTGCGCATGTATAAAGTAACGGATCTCGCAGATTATGCTAGCTTGAGAAGGACTCTGGAAGAGATGAAAGCTAACGAACAGCGGATCGATATTTTGTTTAATAATGCCGGCGGGAGCTTTCATGAGCTGGGTTATTCGAAACAAGGACGCGAGAAGCATTATGAGCTGATGACGGTCGTGCCGTATATCATCCTGATGGAATTAAAGGAACTCCTGAACAACGGCCGTTTAAAAACGGTCATCAACACGTCATCGTCAGCACTTAAATTCACAAAAGCGTTTAGCATCGAAGTCTTGGAACGCCCCAAAACCTTCCGCAAGCTGATTGGCCCTTACGCTACCTCCAAGCTGGCGCTTTCACTGTGGACAGAGGCCATTGCGCCGCAGCTAGTTAAGGACGGCATTAAGATTCGCAGTGTTGACCCAGGTAGTAACAATACGCTTAGAAAAGGGAAGAAATCCGGACTTCCCCTATTGGTCAAGCCGTTGATGAAGCTGTTTTTCTCTCCACCGACCCACGGCGCAAACATGCTGTATGACGGTGCTCTCGGGGACTACAGCAATGAGACAGGCATGTTTTTGCTGAAAGGCAAGGTTGCAGAGTTACAATTTAGAGATCAGGCGAGAAACGTTTTAGAGAGGATTCATACGATTTATGAACATGAATTTTTACAATAGTCGGTTCCGCCGAAGCGCAACATGATTCAGCCTATGCCAAATGCTTTTGCAAGAGCATTTAATCCGATCATTTAATGTTAGATACAGATTGAATTCATTACTTTCAATAACTTCCCAGCTCAGATCAATAGAGGTGTCTTCTAATTGAAAGAGTGCAGATTCAACTAACTCGAAGCTAACGATAAACTTCCGGGGGAAATTCGCAGGCTTGGCCGCCTACTGTAAACTCTACAAATTCATCCTCTTCCTCTGAGCTGAGAAGATTGCGAATTGCAGTGCTTGTCTCAACCGTCACGATGAACTCGGCACTGCCGCCGCCGACCATAATCATGTTGTCCAAATACTTAATCGAGACCTGGCTCCGTGTGAAGCCATCCATTCGCCGAATCGGATGAATTGCAATTTGCCGTTGCTTAATAAAGCACCAGATTCAACAGTAAGGGGCTGTCCCAAAAGTCATTTAATGATTTTCAAGTCCCCACTTTAGACAGGACTTCAGCAGTAGCGTAACAATGGCTAAAGCAGAGAAAATTCTTCTTATGTTCATATGAATAGTCCTTTCATTAATAAAGACAAATCTTTCAACGGATACACAGATATCAACTACAACAATTGTTATAAAATGAATGATAAGTTGTTATAAAATATTTGATAATAGGTTATTAAAAAAGAGCACCGGCATCTCATGCCGTGCTCTATTCTAGCGTTCGGATTCTATTCATTCAGCCCCTTCAGGGGGCGATCAGCGCGGCGGAACTGTCGGTCCGAATACCGGAGCTAATCTGGATGCTGACAACTGCTCGCCGAGGCCGAAATATTCGCAGAAATTCATAATCATCGGATTCCATTTCGAAGGATCAATATAGTTTGTGTTTATTTCCATAAGCAGCTCATTTTCAACATGAACCTTTTCAATATGCACTTCTATAGCGACTAGAGAACTTGGTTCTTCGAATGGATGTATTTTTACTAACTTGGCCTCCAGATGGACGGGACATTCCTGGACTCGAGGTGCCCTGACAAGTTGTGACGGAATCGGGGTTAGTCCAGCGATACCAAACTTATCTGCTTCATACTGGTAGCCCCGCATAGCTTTGGATTCCGGCACCGGATGACGTCCAGTCAACAGAGTCAGCCGGTCAACCGCAGGAATTAAGTCAATGGACGGCAGATTAAGCACACACTCCTGCTGGCGGATCAAATTTTGTACAGTCTGCGACTTGCTGCTAAGACCGAGCATACACGATTGATTAAGCCACCAGGCAGACGACATCGGAGCCAAATTAGGCGTACCGTCTTCATTGATCGTACTTATAAGAACGACAGAGGTGCCAAAATAAAGAATTTTAGGTTCTATTACCGTATGCATATCCGCTTCACTTCCCCTTGAAGATTGATGAATTTGCAATTAATGTATCACACACCTTATGCGTAATATAGAGAACCAGAGTAAGACAGCAAGATCGCAAACTTTTTAAACCTAAAAAACGCCCAAGCTAAAGCTTGAGCGATGTATTCATTAGTTATGAAGAGAGAAAATTGATTCCCTAATCGTGTTTCGGGTTCACGTACGCTGTTCATTCAGATAGGTTTTGACAGAAGGAGCGACGTAATTTGAGAACTGCTTCAAAACCCCTTCAGGGGTATGGTCTGTAATGACCATAGAACGGTACTTGGGCTGCATGAATTGCTCGCGCTGCATCACATCAAACATAGATACAATCGGATCAAAATAGTGATTTATGTTCAAAAAACCACATGGCTTGTTATGTAAACCCAACTGGCCCCAAGTAAAAATCTCGAAAAATTCTTCCATCGTCCCAGGGCCACCGGGAAGAGCAATAAATCCGTCTGCCAATTCCGTCATCTTGGCTTTTCGTTCATGCATGGATCCCACCATAATGAGCTCTGACAGCCCTTTATGCGCAATTTCGCGATCCTGCAAAAAATAAGGAAGGACCCCGATTACTTGACCGCCTTGTTCCAACACAGCATCAGCAATAGCCCCCATCAGACCAACATTGGCTCCACCATAAATAAGGGTAATCTGATGTTCAGCAAGCACATGACCTAGTTTCACTGCACTTTCCTTATAGATTGAAGAAGCTCCCTCGCTGGAGCCACAGAATACTGCGATAGATTTCATAGCTGAACACTCCAATTATTATTTTGATGAATAACGCGCTTCAAGTTTTTGCTTATGAGCTTTTAAAATATCTTCGAGAGCTATATCGTATCTATTCGCAATGACAATGAGATTTCCTAGTACGTCTCCAAGTTCTTCGGTTAGATCCGATTTATTCTCCTGATACGAACCTTCGATCTCATCGGGTCGATCTCGTCCGATCTCTAGTGCGCGAATCGCACGCGCTACTTCGCCGGTCTCCTCCGCAAGGAATCCAATCCGGACAAAGATATCCAAGTCGGACCAGTTCCTTTGCTGATAGTACTCCTTCACCCACTGTTGAAATTCATTTATATGCATGTTTACCTCCATTTGCAAAAGCTTTTTCGAACAAGAGTTCTCAAAAAATCATACCATAGTAGATAATTTAATAACAATCTATGTCCATCGATTTCCTGGACGAAAACGCCAAAAGAGCTGCAGCAGGTCACTAAACTAGCAACCTGTCACAGCCCGGCAATCATAACGTACTATGTATCATCGCCAGTCAAAACAGCCTTTTTCCTTTTATATGATTTATAAACTCTGCTTATGAAGCTTGACCGCTTGAATTCCGACAATCAGAAGCCATACAAGGTCGGCTATGATCAAGACTCGTCCAAACAGTCCTGCCAGAACTTCAGGACCAAACTGGCCATCTTGCGGGATTTGAAGGATAAAAACATTCCTTCAGCTCCGCCGCTAATATGCCAGGTGCCAACCAAACGATTCAACGTTTGAAGATCAGTCATATTTTCATTCTCCTTATGTAATATGTCCCCTACCGTTCGAAATCGACAACAGTCTTTGCCAGTACTTCAGGTGCCATTATGACTGCAGAATGATCTTGACCTGCCAGAGTATGCATGACAGCTTTAGGCAGTAGTTCAGCAAGTGCGCGTGCTGCGTCATGGAAGAGAGGCTCGCTGTTTTCCCCTGTCATGATCAACGTTGGAACGTTCACTGCCCATCTATCGGTTGGCAGCGGCTGGCCTGACTGCGTGGTGCCCATAATCATGCCGTCATACGCGAGTGTGTGCGATAATGCCTCCATCTTATTCCAGGAGGGATCGGCTTTCATGTAGCCGATAAATTCATCTGGAATACCGAGAGCCTCGGATGCGAAATATTCGACGGCTTCGGATCTTTTGCCGGCTTCAGTTCGTGCCTGCAATTGTTGCACGTAGTCAGCAGGCACAGGCTTACGGCTGTCATTGATAATAAACGGAGGTTCATACAGATAGAGCTTCGCAACCCGATCCCCCAGCAAGTTTGCCGCTTCAAGTGCCAACACGGCTCCGGACGAACTTCCGAACAGGCTAGCTTGGCTGCCGGCAGCTTCAATTAAAGCTTCAATATCTTCCACTTCTCTCTCCACGCTATACGGTGCTGTATCTGTGCTCTGACCCCGCCCGCGACGATCATAATTGTATACGGTGAAATGAGCGGTCAAATGCTCAGCTAGCTGAGCAGCATCCCGATGATCCGCAGCTGCTGATGAAACCAGTATAAGCGCTGGGCCGTTCCCTTGTTTTTGATATGCGATCTTTGTTCCGTCTTTTGAAATAACGTTGTTCATAGAGCCTCCCATTAACGTTTCTAAATAATCTTCAAGCCGATCATACGCATCCGTGAATCCTTCGATCATTCCCATAGCTTCCGCGTTATCCAACTCTTCACCTGTAGCGAATCGCGTCACGATGCTAATCCGCGTACCTCCGATTTCTTCCTCGAACAGGACGGTCGTGAACATCTCGCTATCCGAAACGATATTCCAGTCCCGGTCGGCAAAAGAGTCTGTATAAACCAGTTTCCGAGGTGCCTCCACCTCTTCATATACGGCTCGACAATAGGCTTCTTCACCACTGCTGTCATCAGATTTCAGACTGTACCGCCAAACGCCGCCTGGCTTAACATCCATTTCATAAACGGTTGTCGTCCAGCGCTTAGGTCCCCACCATCGTATAATGTGTTCGGGCTCAGTCCAGCCTTCCCAAGCAAGCTTAGCAGGCATGGCAACGGTGCGTTCGACGGTGAGCTCCCTACGCTCGCGGTTTTTACGAATGGTTGTTTTTCTTCTCATCTGCAATCATCCTTTTTAGGTAAATTTCAAGTGCGTCAAACCGCTCGTTCCAGATGTGCCGGTAGTTCAGCATGTATCTCGGGATAAAGCTGTTGAGACCTGTCATAAATCCTCCTTCTTCTCGTATTCCAGCATGTATTCCTCGAAATGGTCGAGACGCTCTTCCCAAAGGATGCTGAAGGAATCAAACCATTCATCCAGTTCTTGAAAAGGCCTGGCTTCGAGGCTATATATACGCTGTTGTGCCTTGCTGCGGGATCGTACCAGTCCAGCCTCGCCCAAGATGCGCAAATGACGAGACACATGAGGCTGGCTGATGCCCAGTGCTTGAACGATTTCCCCTACCGATCGCGGTCCTTTTTTTAGCAGTTCAACAATGTTGAAGCGATTCGGCTCGGCGAGTGTGATTAACGTTAGTTGCATGGCTGATGTGTTCATGCACATAATATATACCAATGTGCATATACACGTCAATATATATAAAAAATAAATTCGTTCCCTTTTTCGAGCATATAGCCTAACCTCCAAGGATGAAAACACAACCTTTGCGTTGCCTCACAGCCTGATCAGATTCCATCTATTCCAGAAAGCTATGGGTTTCTTGCAGCTGCTCTCTTCGACTTGTTGTTTGCAAGCAGCCCAAAGAAGGCTGCAACAGGTCACATGCTCCTAACCCTGTTACAGCCTCCAATCCCGCGTCGGACGCAGCCTGTTAAGCCCTTACTCTTTCCCCGTCGCGATCGGGCTCCCCTTATACGACATCCAGTTAGATCAATAACGACATCAGGACCGCTCACCAAGATGACCGATACTTTTAATGAGAAGTTCGGCCTGTTCAACGGTTTGTTTCACGATTTCGGCAGCTGCGTGATCTTGGGCTAATCTAAGACCTTGGCCAGCCCAGAGTGACATATATTCCGGGTTACTCACATGAGAGGCCGCTTGGCGAATATCTCTTGTTAGGGCATTTTGAATCGGATAGTCGGGTATCGTCCCCTCATAGTTGCTCATATCTTTCATAAAGCCCGTGAGAATGCCACGCGCAGCTTTTCCTGAATAAATTGTTGTCACTTGAGTTGCATCCTCATTAGATGAAAGTATCTTCTGCTTATGAGCTTTATGGGCACCGCTTTCCATGCTTGCTAAAAAAGCGGTACCCATCTGAATGGCTGAAGCTCCTAATGCGAGGCTTGCAACAAGCCCACGCCCATCCATGATGCCACCCGATGCGATTACAGGAACCGACACATGATCCACTATTTGAGGAACAAGAGCCATAGTCCCAATCATGGTGTCTGCGCTACTCGCTAAGAACGATCCACGGTGCCCTCCCGCCTCGCTTCCTTGGGCAACAACGGCATCTACTCCAGCGGCTTCTAAAGCAATAGCTTCCACGACTGTCGTAGCTGTACCCACGATGACTATTCCTTTCTGATTCATGGATTGAATAATATTTTTTGGCGGTATGCCAAAGGTGAAACTAAATACGGAGACATTTTCTTCAAGCACAACTTGTGCTTGTTCATCGAATGACTCCGCAAACTTCGGGATAGATGGATTCAGAGCGATGCCCATATCCAAGCGATATTTATTAAGATAACCGTTCATCTCGGCAATGGTGTGGTCTGGTGTACTTGGTTGCTCGGGAACGAACAAGTTAACAGCAAAGGGACGATCTGTTTTTCCTTTTATCTCCCTGATCGCATTTCTGATTTGCTCGGGTGTTAAATAACCTGCCCCTAAGCTTCCTAGTCCTCCGGCATTTGAAACAGCTGCAACCAGATCTGGTGTCGTCGGACCACCAGCCATGGGTGCTTGAAGAACAGGGTATTCAATCTTAAGCCTGCGTGTCAGTTCTGTCTTCATCATTTCGAGCTCCCTCTAGGATTCTGTGTCCCCAATCCTCTTGTTCTAAACTTTTGACTATGATATCACATATTAAAGCTATCCTGCTCCCTTAGCTTAATGAGAAAAAGAACAGCTGTCGAATCGCAAGCTGCTCCTTGGTTACAACCTCTGCTGCCCCAGTTTTTTCTTAAATTTCTTGTTTGCAAGCTGTTGAAGGAGAACACCAAAGAGGGCTGCAACAGCCTGCCTTTCGGCAACCTGTCACAGCCCCCAAACTCGCGTACGATGCGACAACCATACTAATTTTTAGCGTGCAAATAAAACCAATTAACAGTTCCATAGTTGCCTTCGAATTGGGCTTGTATAACTACAGGATTAGCGTAAGGAGCCGTATAAGATGCCCAGCAGCAATCAAGATCGGGACCATTGATCCAAGCGCTTCCGCTTGAATCTAGTGTGACGGTGACGGTCGATCCGTAGATAGGCTCGCGTTGTCCCAAAGGTCCTTTGGACATCAAAGTGACCGTCACTTGGGTATTCGGTTGTCCCGAAACCGACACTTCATAGGCATGTTTAGAATAGCCTGGCGTCCCATATCTCGTCTCTATCGATTCCGCAGTATACGCGGCATAGGCCGAGCTGGAGAAAGCAAACAACGCAATGAGGACTAATAACACTACTTTTTTCATTATTTTCACCTCCTTACTATGAAAGGTAATCACAATAAAATCAGCACACCACCGGATGCAAAATATAGTAAATCAATTATATTATATAAAAAAAGGTAGAAATAAGAAACATAAATTTCGTTTGGCGATTCAGCCTATTAGGTCTGACAGGCGTCACGCGTGGGGACTCCGTGCACCCTTTTCCTATTGCAGAACAAATTAAAGAGGTCGCAACAGTTGCGGCGGAATCGTAAATGACAGCTCCTTCAGCACAGGTGCTTCTGGCCGGTAACCGAAGGTAACCCGGTCGAATACAATCGCACCATTCTCCCTTTAAAACAAAACCACTCCTGAAACAAGTTTGAGCAAACCGTTCAATAAACCATAAAAGTCGCTAGCTAACTTGCATTGCAACATAGTAAATGGTATATTATCATTATCAGCTACCTTGCATTGCAATATAGCATCCATTTTATAGCACAAGTAATTTGCAATGCAAATAGCAAGGAGGGAATATGGCTTGGATAGTCAGATGCTGAAGGGCTTGCTGGAGGGCTGCATACTTTCAATTATTTGGGAGAAGGAAGTATACGGATATGAGCTGAGCGAAAAACTGCATGAGGCAGGGCTGACAATGGTTAAGGAAGGAAGCATTTACCCGCTACTGCTGCGCATGCAAAAAAATGAGCTTATTGTAGGAACCATGAAGCCCTCTGCAACTGGTCCTGATCGAAAATATTATCGTCTCACTGCCAAGGGTGAACGTGCATTGCAGCTGTTTGATGAAAGCTGGGCACAGTTATACATGGCAATCGCTTATTTAAGGAGGAATCGCGATGAACACCAAGCAAATGATTCTATTGAATAATGAACGCCGCAAGCTTTTGAGCGATGAGAATTTGGCCGCTTATGAGAATGCTATGGTTTACATCCGGCTGAATGCCCGATCCGAATATATCACGGAAAGCGTATTGCTCGAACTGCTTGAGCATTTAATTGAAGCACAGCAGCATAAAAAAAACGCTCAGGATGTTTTTGGCGAAGATCTTCACGCTTACTGCGATGCACTAATTGCCAACATCCCTCATCAAAGCAAGCAGTCCTGGGTGCTTGATGTGTTCAATTACACGGCCATTCTGCTAGGTTCGCTATTTGCCGTACAAACAATCGTTCAACTGCTCTCTTATTTCATTCCCTCTCTTAAAGTGGAGCAAATCAGTATGGTGCCCCTTCTGATCATAGTCGCTTTAAGCGGAATTGTTATACTTGTGCTGTTGTATGCACTTAAGGCTACTGTCTTCGGGCGCAAATCCTGGTTTATTCTCAGCGGTGTAACGTATATCTTAGCCATCGCCATCTATGTATATTCAACCTTTCTGTTTAAAGATGTCTGGACAGTACCCATCAACTTCTGGTCCAGTTTGGCTTTCACCGCTATCATGTTCACCTTATCGTGGCTGTTCAAGCAGCTATCCAGCAAAGCTGACCAAACACTGGCCCGTTCCTGACCACCGTCATCCTCAAGCTGCCGCTTGGGGATCTTCTTTTTGCCAACGATATCCCTTCCATTTGCGGAGTCACAGGCGAATACGTGTTCAGTGTCATATATTGAGCGTGCTATGACCGAGTCGCCTAGACATGGCCTTCAGAGGTGAAAATTATGTGCCTCGGCGACCGCAACACGCGAACAATTAACTTCCGTTACAAGAACCTTAAACCACCATTTTGTTGACCCTTGTTGACCCCGACACCTCTCAGCGTAACGCAAAGGAGTACATCGCCACATGAGCGATGTACTCCGAGTCACATACTAGCACTCAATAGTATTCTTCCGCGACTATGCCTGCCCTCACTTCGCAAGTGCGCCTCCCTTATGTCGCTCCATGGGTAAATCCGATCGCCTTGCAAACGATTCATCTATCATTCCTCCTATAGGTAAGGAGGCACGGCAATAGAGTTATTGGAGATGGGAGCTTCCCAACAAAAAAACGGACACAAAGGTGTCCGCACGGGTTTCATAACTCATTAACCTTGCGTCCCTTTATAATGGCATAAGAAGGCACACTATCCCTAGGATAATGTTCCAACACAACATCGCCATTACAAAGTTCCTGCCATCGGTTAATTCCCCTTTCTATCATCTCCAAGGATAAATATCACGATGGATGCGAGGGGTCAATATTGTTTTAACGGTGACGAAGCTTCTGCGCTGCTCTAATACTATCCTTTAGCCAAATCGGGGCTTTGGGATGACCTAGAATTTCATCGGTATTCATCCAATAGACAGCATCCACTTCATCTGGACTCTTGGCATACGCTTCACCCTTGTCATATTCGCACAAGAACACGATATCGATAACTTCGCTGCCATTCTCTAGCATAAAAGAAGTACTTCTGACATAGCTCAGCTTCGTTTTCACCTCAATCCCCACTTCTTCAAGCAGTTCTCTTCTTAACGTTCTCTCTAGGATATCGACCGAGTTGCCTTCATTCTCGACCGTACCTCCAACAAGAGCAAGCCCCCCTCCCGCATGCTCCTCTTTCTCGCTGCGCCAAATGATGAGCCACTTGTCCTCTTTAAATACAGCACCCTCTACATTAACAAGAAACATACAACTGCCCCCTATCTGAATAGTCATATCCATATTGCGCAATCGAGAAGAAGTCCACCTGCATTGCTGCTGATACAATAATCCTAACGCAAACGAAATAAAGGGGGAAGATTAATGATAACGAATGCCGCCCAAATTACAGTCTTTGTTAAGAATCAGGAGGAAGCCAAAACCTTTTACATCGAAAAACTTGGGTTTGTTGTCTGTGCAGACATCGAATTTTCACCGGGATGGTCTTATCTAACGGTCGCCCCTAATAGGGACAACCAGACGGTGATTGAGCTTGTTCAGGCCGATACGCCAGAAAGAGAATCGTTGATCGGCAGACAAGCCGCCGACCAAATTCTAATCATGTTCCTTTCGAATGATATTCATAGCGATTATAACGAAATGAAAGCGCGAGGCGTTGTTTTTCACGGAGAACCCAATCGCGTTCCAGGAGGCTGGGGCGTTGGATTCCAGGATCTGGACGGCAACCTGTTCGACCTTTATCAACCGGACTAAGTAGAATGACCAAGACAGCCGATCACAATGACCGGCCGTCTTTTTCTTTTTATCTCCAAAAGGTAATTTTGTCAGAAGCCAATCGAACGGTCTCATATCCCTCTTCTTTGGCCTTTCCTATCGAAATAATCATGACTGGAGCATAGCGTTCCTCATCCAAATCAAATGCTCGTGCCACCTGATCAACCTCAAATCCCGCCATGGGATTCGTATCATAGCCGTGTGCGCGGGCGACTAACATGAACTGCATCGCAAACAAGCTGCTGTCGACTTTGGCAATCTCAACCTTCAATTCTTTCGGCAAAGTCGGAAACATAGATAAAATGGTTTCGAGCTGTCTGTCCCTTACTTCAGCGGGCATTTTCCCTTGTTCTACAGCTGTATTGTAAATTTCTTCAACATATAAGTAGCTCTCTGTATCGCCAAAAATTAACACCATTGCGGATGAAGTGTCATTTTGCAACGTATTGAATCGCACCAGAGGTCTTAGTTTTTCTTTTCCTTCCGGAGTATCCACTACAACTACGCGCCAAGGCTGCATATTGGCAGACGACGGAGCGAGACTGGCTTCCGCAATCATTTCGCTTATCTCTTCTCTCGATATCTTAATGCTCTCGTCATAATGACGAACAGAGCGTCTGCCCTTGACTATATTGGCAAAATCGTTATTTTGAGTACTCGTAAACATAGAACCTCTCCTTTTGATAACCTTGGATTTTTTGACATGATGTATGTCGTTCGTTATCATAAATCGTATTATGAACTATGAACCTAGGTTTATAGCAAGCACCCAAAAGTGAGGTTATCCTATGAAAATAAATGAAGTTTCCAAATTATCGCGACTGCCCATATCGACCTTAAGATTCTACGAGCGCAAGAACCTGATTCCGGACAAATTTGTTCAGAGGGATGAAAATAATTATCGGGTTTATTCTGAGGAGATTGTTGATTTTCTAGATGATGTGAAGACACTGTTATCCGTAAATTTTTCTATTGAAGAAATCAGTTTGCTAGTCAATCAAGAGCTCAACCTATCCTATGAGGTTAAAAAGAAGATGGTGGAGCAAAGAATCAAAGAAATTGAAGATATCCAAAAGCAATTAAGAAAGTCGAAAACCTTTCTGCATGCCATTCTAGATGGAAAAGCCAATTTCCAAACGAAGTGTTGAACGTATTCCGTTAAGGATACTTCAATATTCTGTCCCCGTTGATCCTCACTCTTCGCATAAGTCAATGTCGGAATGCTGATGCTCACCATGCCGTCCGGAATATCCTCCACATGCTCTACCTCAACTGATTAGGATTCATCTATTCAGGATGGTTGAAGGCGTTCCAGTATGAGAAAGCCAAAGCATCATGGGGATGGGTAAAGGAAGTCCCGAAGGGGCTCGTCTTCTTTATCGGGTTAGCGGAACTATTGGGGGGGATCGGGGTGATTTTGCCTCAGGCGCTGGATATCATGCCCCTATTGACACCGCTTGCCGCAACCGGACTTGCTACTGTCGTTCTATTCGGTGCCATCTTCCATATCGCACGCAAGGAATATCGGGAATTAGTCGGACACTAAAACACCCCGCACGATAATCGCACTTATCGGCTTGGCGACAAAATGACGGTTCGTCTCCCGAGCCATGAACGCTACGCATCCGCTGTGGAAAAAGAACAGACATGGCTTCCTCTTTTTCAACCCCATCTATCTCTCCCTATTCCGGCCCCCGTTGCAAAGGGAGAGCCGACAAACGAGTATCCCCTCCCCTGGTCCGTCAACCGATGGATCGAAGGCGATACCGTCACGGATGACAACATCCTTAGTCTGAATCAGTTTGCCGCTGACCTTTCGGCTTTTTTGAAGGAATTGCAAGCTATCGATGCAAGCGAAGGCATTCCTGCGGGTGTCCAAAACTTTCATCGCGGAGGCGATCTTGCGGTCTATGATGGCGATACAAGAGCTATCATAGTGGAGCTTGCCGGCCAATATGACCAGAAGCTTCTATCGGAAATATGGGAGCTGTCCTTATCAACTAACTATCAATCTGAGCCGGTGTGGGTGCATGGCGACGTTGCCGTAGGCAATTTGCTCGTTCAGCATGGACGGCTGTCCGGCGTCATCGATTTCGGTACGATGGGGACAGGCGACCCTTCAAGCGATCTTGTGATAGCTTGGAACTTTTTTGATGATGAGAGTCGCGCTGTATTCCTAAGCAAGATGAAAGTTGACGAAGTTACCGTTCATCGCGCGCGAGGCTGGGCTTTGTGGAAAGCGCTCATCACCTACTCATGGAATGAGAGAGGCTCTGAGCTCTCGAACTGGGGCAAGCGTGTCATTGATGTCATTTTGCAAGAGTATACACAACGGTATTCATAACAAAAAGGCTTAATCACTTGAGTTTCAAGAATTAAGCCTTTTTTCGTGCTATGCAATATGGTGCTTAATTGGCTCCCTGGAATTAGTCGATCAAGCCAATTGAACGCACAACATTACCGCGATCACCGGGTTACCACTAAGCAAGCCGCGCCGTTTATCTATTGTGCCAGGCTCTTAATCGACCAGGCCTCTACATCCCATGTTTTGGTTACCCAATCCATATAAAAATCAGGCTCATGAGAGACCAGAACGACTGTACCCTTGTAAGCCTTCAACGCTCGCTTCAATTCGGCTTTGGCGACTACGTCCAAATGGTTCGTCGGCTCATCGAATAAAATCCAGTTGCTCTCTCGCATCATCAGCTTGCACAGACGAACCTTTGCCTGCTCTCCGCCACTGAGCTGATTAAGCGAGCGTGTAATATGCTCATTTTTCAAGCCGCAGCGGGCTAACGCTGCCCGAACCTCATGCTGGTTCATAAAGGAAAATTCATCCCATACGTCTTCAAGCGGAGTCATGGTCGGTGCCTTTGCTTCCTGCTCGAAGTAAGCAGGAGATAAATAATCGCCTAGATAGGTTTTGCCCTCCAGCGGAGATATAACGCCTAGAATCGTCTTGAGGAGCGTTGATTTCCCGACGCCGTTGCAGCCTACGATCGCAATCTTATCGCCTCGCTCAATGACCATATCCATTTTGGGAAGGAGCGGCTTATTATAGCCGATGACCATTCCCTCTGCTTCAAATACGGTCTTGCCGCTTGTTCTCGACTCTTTAAAGTTAAAGGTCGGCTTTGCCGCCTCCTCCGGCTTGTCGATGCGATCGATACGATCGAGCTGCTTCTCGCGGCTCTTCGCACGGCCGGAGGTTGAAGCGCGTGCTTTATTTTTTTGAATGAACTCCTCTTGCTTCTTAATATAATCCTTTTGCCGTTCATAGGCGTCGATGTGCTGCGCTTTGTTCAATTCAGCCATCTCCAGAAACTTTTCATAATTGGCCGAGTAACGCGTCAACTTCGTAAATTCAAGATGATAGATAATGTCGACGATCTGATTCATAAAGCCTGTTTCATGAGAAATAAGCACAAACGCATACGGATAATTTTTCAAATAGTTAGTCAGCCAGTTAATATGCTCTTCATCCAAATAGTTCGTAGGCTCATCAAGCAATAAGACTCCCGGCTTCTCAAGCAGCAGCTTGGCGAGCAGAACCTTCGTCCGCTGTCCTCCGCTAAGCGCGGTGACGTCGCGGTCAAGCCCGATCACATTAAGGCCTAAACCATTGGCCATTTCATCGATCTTCACATCGATTAAATAGAAATCCCCTATTTCAAGCTCCTCTTGAATTTCTCCCATACGCTCCAGAAGCTGATCCAATGTATCCGGATCGGCATCGCCCATTCGCGCAGTAATCGCGTTAAGCTCCTCTTCTAATACGAGCAAAGGCAAAAATGCATCCTTCAAGACGTCCCGAATGGTTTTGCCTGCTTCAAGTTTTGTATGCTGGTCCAAATAACCGTAACGAACGCGAGGCGTCCACTCCACCTTGCCTTCGTCCTTCAGCAATTTGCCTGTCAAAATGTTCATTAGCGTAGATTTCCCTGTACCATTCGCGCCAACCAGACCGACATGCTCTCCCTCAAGCAAACGGAAAGACACATTTCTAAACAATACCCGATCGCCAAACGTATGCGATAATTGCTCAACCGTTAACAAACTCATTTTTCTTTATCTCCATTCCTTAATTAAAAACGATATAAGTTTCTTGATTTGCTCGTATCATTGTACCACATAAATGTTTGTCCCTATTTATATCGCTACAGTCTAAGCTTCACAGTTTAATTTTTGATTTATTGTCCGGTTGCCTGAATCGGTTAGCTCAGATGCTTCAGAAACATAACGTCCGTGATTAGCTCTTCCATAATTGGGGTAAGTTAAAGGGACTCCTTACCGCTCTAGGCCTTAATTAAAATAAAACCCAGCCTGTCTCCAGGCTGGGTTTACTGTGAAGGTTCATCTAAGAAGCTGCGCTGTCTCGACTGCAGCGTTACGATCGCACAGACTGGCGCCAAATGATCGACGCGCCAATCTTGACGGTCTCCCGATTGACGTTGCCTTTGATGAGCTCCAGCAGCTCCTTGGCGGCCAGGAATCCGCTTTCGTAACGCGGAATTTTGATCGTGGTCAGTCCAGCCAGCGCAGCCGCATCGGAATCATCAAAGCCGGTAATGGAGATATTATCTGGTACGGAGATCCCATGCTCCTCGAACGCCTTGATCGCGCCGATTGCCATATTGTCATTCGCACAGACCAATACTTCCGGGTAGTCGTTGCTCAGGATCATCAGCTTGGCCGCTTGATACCCGCTCTTCTCCCGGTAATTGCCGTGGTAATAATACGACTGGTCGAAGCCGATTCCGTTCGCCTGCAGCGTATCCATGAAGCCCGCGAACCGCTCTTTATTATCCAGTGTGGCACCTTGTCCGCCCAGAAAGCCAAAGCGCTTCAGCCCTTTGTCCACCAGTGTCTGCACGAGCTGACACATGACAGGATAATTGTCGACGATGACGCTTTTTGTATTTTTATTATCGTTATCGAGCACTCTGTCCATAAGCACCACAGGGAATTCCTGTTTCGCTACCGCTTGGAAGTACTCGTCCGACAAGCTTCCGTCCAGACTGATCGTGCCTCGCGCGAAGCTGCTCTTGAGGAAGTTGTCACTTGATTTATTGGTACAAATGATGAGGTCATATCCGTTCTCATTCAGACAGGTGCTAACCCCTTCAATAATTTTCAAATAAAACTCGCGGTCAAAATCGCTGAATATAAAAACAATCCTTTTATCTTTATCCGATTTTGATTTTTTCGGCGAAGCGTCGTGCACATAGCCCTGCTCTTCGCATATCCGCAAGATGCGCTCTCTTGTTTCTTGCGATACGTTTTTCCGTCCGTTCAGTACGTTGGATACGGTCGAAATAGATACGCCCGTCAGTTGGGCAATCTCTTTCAAACTGCTCATCCATAAACCTCCTCATCAAATTCCGTAAGTAAAACTAATTATATCACTTTACAAGCATTTTACCTACACTTTTCGACAGTAATAAAAATGTCAAAACCATTGAAACGACAGGAACCGTTGAAAACAACCACAATCTGCGATTAGTAAAATGAAACTCTGTTTTACTTACTATTATAGTCTACATTTTACTTAAAACAACTACATTTTATTAAGTAAAACATCTAAATTTCATAAGTTTTTTATTGACTTCTTCACCTGTCGGTTTATAATCAATGGTACATCCATCAAAAGGGGGACCTTACAAGTGACAAATGTAAAGCGCTTTATTTCCATCATGATCAGTTCCGTTATGCTACTTACCATCCTCGCCGCTTGTGGCGGGAACAATACCAATAACGGCGGTTCGAACGGCGAAGGCGGAGCTGCAAAGCTTCCGAAAATCTCGTTATTCCAATCCAAAGTTGAAATCGCGGACCAACTGGAAGCGATGGCTAAGAAGTATAAGGAAGAGACTGGCAACGAGATCGACGTATGGGGCTCCGCAGGTGACAACTACTTGACTCAGCTTCAAGCGAAACTGAATGCAGGCGAAGGCCCTACGATCTTCGGCGTGCAGACAGGCGCTGAGACAACCAAATTCCAGTCGTACTACTACGACATGAGCAATGAATCCTATGTTAAGAACATCGCTCCGAACATGGAAGTGAAGATTGACGACAAGATCATCGGTGTACCGACAGGCGTAGAAGGCTTCGGCTTTGTCTACAACAAAGAGCTAGTCGACCCTGCAAAAATTACTGACCTTGCAACCTTCAAGACATTCCTGGAAGAAAGCAAGTCGAATGGCATTAACGGCTTCAGCCTGTCCCAGGAAGCATACTTCCTGATTGGACATATCATCAACACGCCTTTTGCGCTACAACAAGATCCGGTTGCATTCATTGAGCAACTGAACAAAGGCGAAGTGAAAATGGCTGACACGAAAGAGTTCCAAGAGTTCGGTCAATACATGGAAGCGATCCGCGAGTCGTCGAAAAACCCGCTTGAAGTCACTTACGATACGCAAATGGGCGATTTCGCCACTGGCAAGACAGCCATCGTTCACCAAGGCAACTGGAGCCACGGCATGCTTGCAGATTACCAAGACGTTGAAGTTGGCATGATGCCAATGCCGCTTGCAGGCAACACGAAGCTTGCTGTAGACATCCCTGCGATCTGGGTCATCAACAACAAAGCATCCGCTGATCAAATCAAAGCGGCTAACGCATTCTTCGAGTGGCTGTACAACAGCGAGACTGGCAAAAACATAATCGTGAACGAATTCAAATTCATTCCTGCGATGACAAATATCGAAACAAGCAGCCTGGACCCGCTTTCCCAAGCGGTATCCGAAGCTACAGTGAGTGGCAACACGATTCCTTGGGCGTTGACTTACTTCCCGCAAGGCATCATCCAGAACGATCTGGCTCCTGTCGCACAGGAATTCTTCTTGAACAAGTCCATGACGGGTGCGCAATTGCTACAGAAGCTTGATGAAGTATGGGCAAAAGCTCCTAAGCAATAAGCTTACACGCCATAACCGGCAGATGCTGATTAAAGGAAACTAACCTGGCGGTGCCAGGTTAGTTTTTCCTCTTTGAACTTCCGTACGGAACGAAATTACTCCGAAATGAGTGAATGCAAATGAAAGCAAGCAAAAATAGAGCCTGGTATGCTCTATTTACCGCACCCCTGCTGACCATCTTTTCCATTGTTGTCCTTATCCCCTTTGCCATTGGCATCTACTATTCCTTCATTAGCTGGGACGGTATCCCGGCCAATCCGAAGGTATTCGTGGGTTTCGACAACTATGTTCATATCTTCCAGGACGAACGGTTTCTGAAGTCGGCTTGGCTGACGATTAAATTTACATTTCTAGCTCTTATTATTGTCAATGTGATGGGCCTTGCCCTGTCTCTGCTCGTGACGTCCAAACTGCGCACCAGCAACATCGCAAGAACATTGTTTTTTATGCCGAACCTGATCGGCGGTCTGATCCTTGGTTATATCTGGAAATTTATCTTTACCGATGTGTTCAAGTATGTCGGTGAGAACACCGGCATGGGCGGCCTCTTCTTTAACTGGCTGCTGAATCCCGATTATGCCTTGTATGCGATCGCGGTCGTTTTTGCATGGCAGATGGCGGGTTATACGATGATTATCTACATTGCGGGAATTCAAGGCATTCCTGACGACATGATGGAAGCGGCTAAGGTCGACGGCGCCAATGCTTGGCATAGGCTGACCAAGATCATATTCCCGCTGCTGATGCCATCCTTTACGATTTGCCTATTCTTGACGCTATCCGGCGCATTCAAAATATTCGACGTTAACCTGTCGCTCACCGGCGGCGGTCCGATCAACTCCACGGAAATGTTCGCCATGAACATTTTCACCGAAATATTCGGCTATAGCCGTTACGGCATAGGTCAAGCAAAAGCGATTATCTTCTTCGTGATTGTAGCCGCTGTTACGCTCGTACAGGTGTACATCACGAAGAAAAGAGAGGTGCAGATGTAATGAAGAAAACAAGCAAATGGATTCTGGATGTATTGCTTGTCGTCATCGCCATCCTCTTCTTGTCGCCGATCTACATCATGATTGTGAACTCGTTCAAGACGCGCTCCGAGCTGTACGAGAACGCTCTGGCACTGCCATCCTCCTTCAGCTTCGAGTATTACGCGCAAGCAATGGAGAAGATGAACTTCCTGACGGCGTTCGGCAACTCATTGTTCGTTACGCTCGTCTCTCTCGTGTTCATCGTGGTGCTGGCATCCATGACGGCTTGGATGCTCGTCCGTTCGAACAATAAGCTGAGTCAAATTATTTTCATGGTGCTTGTATCGACGATGCTCATTCCATTCCAGACCCTCATGATGCCGCTAATGCAGGTCATGGGCTGGATCGGCAACAATCTGCATATCCCCATGCTCAATACGCATGGCGGCCTGATCTTCATGAACGTGGGCTTCCACGCCAGTATGGCCGTATTTCTGTATCACGGCTTTATCAAGTCGGTGCCGATTGCGCTTGAGGAAGCAGCGACACTCGACGGCTGCAGCAAGTTCGGCGTATTCTGGCGCATCGTATTCCCGATGCTGAAGACGATTACAATTACCGTTGCCATTCTTGACGTCATTATGATGTGGAACGACTACCTGCTCCCATCCCTGACGCTGTCGGACAAAGGCTTGCGTACGATCCCGCTCTCCACGTTCTACTTCTTCGGAGAGTTCACCATTGTGTGGAACCTGGCAATGGCTGGTCTGACGCTATCCATTATACCAGTGGTTATCTTCTATTTCATCGCACAAAAACACATTATTAAAGGGGTCGCCGAAGGCGCAGTGAAGTAAGGCAGGAGGAATGGACCGCATGAATAACTGTGTAATGAAAGAAGGAGATTTGTTCTGTCTGACAGGGCCAAGCGGCGATATGTCCGGAGGCTCCGAAGAAGGCTACGGTCTCTATACAAGAGATACTCGCTTCCTGAGCGAGATGGAATTAAAGGTGAACGGAGAGCCGCCCCTGCTGCTCTCCTCCCATCTGGACCGGAGCTACTATACCAAGCTTCGGCTCATGAACCAAACGAAAGACGTAGGCGCTATGGAGATTGTCCGGGAACGCTATATCCATAAAGGTTCGCTGCATGAACAGATTACGGTGACGAACTTTTTCCCGGATGCCAGACCCGCCGATATCGATATGTTGTTTGGAGCAGACTTTCAAGATATGTTCCTCGTTCGCCGCTACCGTACCGGCGAAGTCGGACATATAAGCCAGACTTCTTATGATCAAGAAGCGATTACGCTGCAATATTCGGGCAAGGACGGCATGGAGCGCTTCATTCACATTCAGTGGGATTCGGAGCCTGCCGAAGTGAAGGAAGACGGACATGTCCGGTTCTACCGGATCTTGCAGCCGCGCGAGTCGATATCGATTCATTTCATGATTACGCCGGAGTGGGAGACGCTTAACAAGCCATCCCTCCCTCCTTTCGCGGACGGACTAGCTGCTCTAACCACGAGCTACTGGGCCTGGACGGAGGATACGATGACCGTCGAGACGGATCATCCCGCATTCCAGCGCGTATTCAGCCGCAGCGTACAGGATCTGAAGATGCTATTGTCCGATTACGGCTATGGAGAGATGCCTACAGCAGGCTTGCCGTGGTTTGCGGCGCCATTCGGCAGAGACAGTCTGATTACTTCCCTCTACATGCTGATGCTGCAGCCGAAGGTCTCACAAGCAACCTTGCGTACACTGGCGGCATGGCAAGGCACGCAGTATAATGCGACACGGGACGAGCAGCCGGGCAAAATCATGCACGAAATGCGCTTCGGCGAACTGGTGGCAACGGGACAATCCCCGTTCGGCCCTTACTTCGGCACTGTCGATGCGACACCGCTCTTTCTCGTCGTATTAGCTGAATACGTGAAGTGGACAGGCGATCTGGAGCTCGTCAAAGAACTGACGCCCGCCGTCTCAAAGGCGCTGGCATGGATCGATGAGAATAGTGGGCAATACGGCGGGTTCCTCTCCTACCATCAAGAAGCAGAGCAAGGCTTCCCGAATCAGGGCTGGAAGGACTCACCGAATTGCATCGTCCATCCAAGCGGTGAGCTCGCCTCCTCCCCTATCGCGCTAAGCGAAGTGCAGGGCTATGTCTATTATGCCAAGTGGCAGCTTGCGGCGATCTATGACCGCCTGGGCGATGCGAAGCTGGGAGAGAGGCTCCGGCAAGAAGCACGTCAATTGCAGGAGCAATTCGAGGCACGCTACTGGATGGAAGACGAGCAGTATTACGCTATCGCGCTGGAGCGTGACCGAAATCCTGTTCATTCCGTCACCTCTAATCCGGGGCATCTGCTCTTCTGTGAGCTGCCCGGCACGGGACGCGCTGCAAAGGTCGCGGAGCGTCTGGGCGCCCCTGATATGAACGGAGGCTTCGGCATTCGTACGATGAGCACAGACGCGGACGGCTATTATCCGATGAGCTATCACAATGGAAGCGTATGGCCTCACGATAACGGCTTTATCCTGCTAGGCTTAAGCCGCATAGGCAATGAAGCCGGTGCCGTCCAGCTGATCGACAGCTTGCTGGAGGCTTCCCGTTCGTTCGCGGACGCAAGGTTCCCTGAGCTGTTCTGCGGTTATGCGAATGAAGGCGAAGGCGTCGTCCCTTATCCGACGACATGCTCGCCGCAAGCTTGGTCTGCGGCTGTATCCATTGTCATCGCGCAGACGGCATTAGGACTATTCCCTGATGCGCTGTCCCGTGCCATTAAGCTTAATCCAGCGCTTCCTGACGGCATGAACCGTCTGAAGATCGAACGAATTCCGATTGGCGAAGGCCACCTTAGCATTGAAGTACAACGATTAACGACGAATGATGACCTGCATGTGAATGTGCTCAGCAATACAACGGGCTATGCGGTTGAAGTTGGAAAGGGTAGATAACAACATGAACAAAACCTGGTGGAAAGAAGCAGTCGTCTATCAAGTATATTGGCGCAGCTTTTATGACAGCAATGGCGACGGGTACGGCGATCTGGAAGGCGTCTATCAGAAGCTCGATTATATCCAAAGCTTGGGTGCAGACGTAATTTGGCTCAATCCGTGCTACGAATCGCCTGACGTGGACAATGGTTACGACATTGCGGACTATCGCTCCATTATGGCGAAAGCAGGGACAATGGCTACGTTCGATAAGCTCTTGTCGGCCGTACATGAACGCGGGATGAAGCTCATTATGGACTTGGTCGTGAATCATACATCGGACCAGCATGCCTGGTTCAAGGAGTCCCGTTCTTCTATCGACAATCCGAAGCGCGACTATTACATCTGGCGTAAGGAAGCCAACAATTGGCGCTCCTACTTCGCCCCGTCCGCTTGGACGCATGACGAAGCCACAGGCGAATACTACTTCCACTCCTTCTCCTCTGAGCAGCCGGATCTGAACTGGGAGAACGAGAAGGTTCGAGAAGAAGTGTATAGCTTGATGCGGTTCTGGCTGGACAAAGGAATTGACGGCTTCCGTATGGACGTCATCAACCTGCTGGCCAAGATTCCAGGCTTCCCGGACGCTGAGAACCCTGCAGACATCTCCTATCTGGGCAACAACCCTGGTATTCACGAATACTTGCAGGAAATGCATGAGAAAGTGCTTAAGCATTACGATGCGTTCACCGTTGGTGAAATCCCGTTTGTAAACCCAGAGGACGGCCTGCTCTATGTGGGCGAGGACCGCGGGGAATTAAATACGATGTTCCACTTTGAAGTATGCGACTATATGGCCCATTGGGACATGCAGCGCTTCAAGCAGATTCAAGCTCGCTGGTATGACGGCTTATGGGGCAAAGGCTGGAACTCGCAGTTCCTGAACAACCATGACCATACTCGGGTCGTAACCCGCTTCGGCAACGATACCGAATACCGGGAGCAATCCGCTACCTGCTTCGCTACTCTCATCCACACCTTGCCAGGCATGCCTTATGTCTACCAAGGCGAGGAAATCGGCATGACGGGCATCCGCTTCTCCTCCATCGATGAATACAACGATATCTCGATGAGGAACAAGTATAAGGAAGAAGTCGGCAAGGGCCGTGATCCGGAGGCAGTGCTGAAGGAGCTGCAGCATCTATCGCGTGACAACTCGCGTACGCCGATGCAGTGGGACAGTTCGCAGCAAGGCGGCTTCACAACAGGCCAGCCCTGGATCGGCGTGAATCCGAATCACAAGGCAATCAACGTCGAGCAAGCTTTGGCGGACCCGAATTCCGTATTCTATTACTACAAGAAGCTTATCGGGCTGCGCAAGCAGAATGAAGTCATGGTATACGGCAGCTTCACGACTCATCTGGATGATCACAATCAGATCTATGCCTATACCCGCACGCTTGGCGACGAATCCTGGCTGGTGCTGCTGAACATCTCGGAGCAGCCGGCAACCGTCAACACGGCTGATTGCGGTGCAGAGAAGCTGGGCGATATCGTCATCAGCAATCATTCCACAAGAACTAATCAAGAGACAGTGATCGAATTGCAGCCTTACGAGGCTATTGTCTACCGCGTATAACGATCCTCCCAAAACCCGCAAGGCGGACACATTAACGTGTTCCTCTTGCGGGTTGTTTTATGCGATCTCACCGTTTCTCCGCCTTAATTCCTGTTCTATTGCATCATAACAATAAACCCGCTGCCGGCTCTTCGCCAACAGCGGGTTATATCCTATATGGATGAAATTATCAAATTATCACACCATCATTAATCCCACCGCGTAAGTACAATTGGACCGTCCTTCGTAATCGCTATCGTATGCTCGAATTGCGCCGACCATGAGCCGTCCATCGTGCGGGCCGTCCAGCCGTCGCGTGCAATATAGACGTCAGCCCTGCCTGATGTAATGATCGGCTCTACCGTAAGCACCATGCCTTCCTCCAGCTTGACGCCCTGGCCCGGCGGTCCGTAATGCTCCACATTGGGATATTCATGCATCTGACGTCCGATGCCGTGACCAACGAACATGCGCACGACATTGTAGCCTTCCCGCTCCGCGCGCATCTGCACGGCATGCCCGATGTCTCCGATATAATTGCCGGGCAGCGCCATCTTGATGCCATCCTGCATCGCCTGCTTCGCCACACGAAGCAGCTTCTCGGTCGCGGCGGTAGACCTTCCGATAATATACGTCCAGGCGGAATCCGCCTTCCATCCATTCACGTCCGCCACCATATCAATCGTCACCAGATCCCCGGATTCCAGCGGCTCCATATCAGGGAACCCGTGGCAGACTACATCATTGACGGACGCGCAGGTCGCATACGGGTACCCTTTGTATCCCTTCTGCGCAGGTGTGGCGCCGCGGTCCAGCATGAACCGTTCAACGAACCGGTCAATCTCCCTTGTCGTCACCCCTGGAGCAAGCCGCTGGGACAATGCCTTATGGCATGCCGCAACGATGCGTCCTGCTCTGCGAATCCCCTTGATATGTTCGCGGGTCTTTAATTCCACCGCCATGTGCGTACCTCCTTCTTAGTCGTGGATAACAGAAATTGGGAGTATATGCTATACCCTATTCCACGAACCAAGAACTCATGCAAGGCATTGGCGGCGATTCCCCGAAAGTTTCATGTGCTTGGCGCATGATAAGCCTACCCATGCACCTCAAGCAGCTTGTTCTTCTCCTTGAACCTGTCATTATGCGAGGAAACATACGCATATGGGTTCGCTTCCGGCTCCAAATATACTTTTGCGCTATTCAAAGCAACTATCGCATCCGTGAATGTGCCCGCGATCAGCCCGACCTTGCTGTCGTGGCCGACAAAATCACCTGCTCCGAACACCCCCGCTATATTCGTCTCCATCTTCGGGCTGACATTCGCCTTCCATTCACCCATATCGAAGCCCCATTCGCGAATCGGCCCGAAGTCCGACCTCATCCCATGATTGACGATGACAGCGTCGACATCAAGTCGGATCTCTTCCTCCGTTTCGATATGCTTGATTGACACCTGCCCGATCGCCCGCCCATCTGTACTATGCAAAGCATGAAGAGCGTACGGCGTCCGAACATCGACCGAAGACTCCTTCATCATCGTAACATTGCGCTCCAGTCCTCCGAAGCTATCCCGGCGATGAACAACCGTGACGCGGGATGCCACCTTCTCCAGTTCATTCGCCCAATCGACTGCCGAGTCCCCGCCGCCGGAGATCAGAACGCGCTTGCCGCGGAACGTCTCCAAATTTTGCACCGTGTAGTAAAGGTTCGTCACCTCGTAACGATCTGCCCCTTCAATCTCAAGCTTTGCCAGCTTGCGAATGCCGTAGCCGCAGGCCATAATAACGGCACGCGTATAATGCAATTGTCCGCTTGCCGCCGTCAGAATGAACGTCCCGTCTTCCTGCCGGTCCAAGCCGACGATCTGTTCGTTCATCACCAGCGTCGGATCGAAGGTCATCCCTTGCTGGATAATCTGCTCCAGCAGCTTCTCAGCGCGAATAGGAGGCACGCCGCCCACATCCCATACGATCTTCTCCGGATACAAAAGCATACGGCCGCCCAATTGATCCTGCGCCTCGATAATCTTTGTCTTCAGCTCTCTCATCCCGCTGTAAAATGCTGTATATAATCCGGCGGGTCCTCCGCCGATAATCGTTACATCATAAAGCTCCTGCTGATCTCTCATGTCTTCCTCCCGTAGCGCCCATCCATCGCGCTTCTATGTGCGGTAATGATAATCATTATCTATACTATACCTGAATTGATATCAATTCTCAATTTAAGCAGCCATTTTTTTTTACCAAACAAAAAAGGCCTTGCTCCCCAACTTGGGAAACAAAGCCTCTACCTGTTAATCTCATCCGACCGAGGAGTTCATTCTGCCCAGTTCATCCTCCACCAAAGACGTTAGCTCATCCTCATACCCGCCTGTGATGCGGTATTTGCGAATATAATCCTTCACAAATTTCCGCGGGTCCTTAGGCTGGAAAATTCTCGTAAGTTCTTTCAGGCTTTCCTTGACTTCATTCTGGCTATGTTTCGCCATGAAATCTCCTCCCTTATACGATGGATGGTCGTCCTAAACAGCAGTATCCGAGAACGTATGCGGCTCTTACACCGCAAGAACCCCCTTCGGTGCAGGCAACTCCATGGCCAATGAGTCACAATGTTTTCATTTTTCTTACTATTATATCATTTTGACTCCGAATAGGAAAGTGAACAATTATGTTCCCTTTGTAGATTCTCCTTCGGATTTGGGTTGTTGATCGCCGGAATGTACGTCAGAAGGCGAGGAATCGGTGCTGGATTGAACCGTCGCTGCCAGTTTTTCCTTGCGCAGCAATCGCAAATATGCAATAACGCCAACAATGCCCACCGCTATGCCGAACACCAATAACAGCGTTGTAATCCAACTCGGCTCCATCTCCTCGCCCCCTTCCTTTAAGATTATTATCGGTTATTTCTGCAACTCGCTTAATGTACAAACTGCACAAGAATGCTTCCATATATTTGCTACAATTATATCTAATCTGAAAATAACTGGCAACCAATGGCACTTTCCTTTGGTTACTTCCATTTCGTTCGTAACACCCTTTAAATGAGCCGGTACGATCCGCTCCCCCAGGCAAGCAGCTTCCCGTCCTCGTCCTTCACTTCAGCTTGCAGCGTAAGCGTCCTTCCTGTTCGATGCAATAATTCCGCCTCGCAAAGAAGCAATCCGCTTGATGTACTGGCAAGGAAATGCGTATTCATATTAGCGGTCACCGTCCGTCCCGTCGTCTCCGCCAGCATCACCACTAGTCCCATCGCATTATCCATAAGAGACATCAGTACACCTCCATGAACAATGCCAAGCAAGTTGAGATGTGACGGAATCAGATCCAGGCAGATCGTCGCTTTCTTGCCGTCTGCCTTCACGACTTCACAGCCAAGCAACCCCCAGAACGTCTCCTGCGCGCGTTCAGCCAGCCGAGTTAGCTGCCCTGCATCATCCGCCTGCTGGTGAAACCACTTCTCATCCATCTCCTTCATTCCTTATCGGCCCCCGAACCGTCTGCTTCCATATCCTCCTCAGCAAGCTTGCGCCTGAGCACCTTGCCGACCATCGTCTTTGGAAGCGTTTCCCTAAACACATAGTACTGTGGCACCTTAAAGGCCGCAAGCCGCTCCCTGCACCATCGGTCAAGCTGGCTGCGCGATACCTGCCAGCCCTCCTTCAACACGATATAGGCCTTCACCGTCTCCCCTCTATAACCGTCCTTGACACCGAGCACCGCAGCTTCCCGAACGGCAGGATGCTCGAACAGCACCTCCTCCACCTCTCTCGGATAGATGTTGAATCCGCTCGCTATGATGACATCCTTAATACGGTCCATGATCGTAAAATATCCGTCCTCATCCATCGTCGCAAGGTCACCCGTACGAAGCCAGCCATCCCGAAACGCAGCTTCTGTTTCCTTGGGACGATTCCAGTAGCCCTTCATCACTTGAGGCCCCCGTATAATCAGCTCGCCGAGCTCTCCCGAAGGAAGCAGCTTGCCGGATACAGGGTCCATGACCGCAGCGTCGGTGTCCGGGAACGGAATGCCAATTGTTCCGATCTTCCGATTCCCCCATATCGGATTGGCATGCGTCACCGGCGTTGCCTCCGTGAGACCGTAGCCCTCGATCAGCCGCCCGTCGCTTAGCGCCTCGAATTGCTCCTGTACCTCCAGCGGCAATGCGGCGGAACCGCTAATACAGACATTAACGGAAGACAAATCAAATTTCGAAGCATTGGGATGGTTAATGAGGGCAACATACATGGTAGGAGCTCCCGGAAAGATCGTTGGCTTCCGTTCGGCAATCGTCTTCAGAACCGTCTCCGTCTCGAACCTGGGCAGCAAAATCAGCGTGCCTGCCTTCAATACAGACATGTTCATCACAACCGTCAAGCCAAATACGTGGAACAGCGGCAGCGCAGCCATAAATCTTTCTTTGCCGTCCTCAGCCTTGTAGCACCATGCGGAGGTCTGCAGCGTATTGGCAACGAAGTTGGCATGCGTCAGCATGACGCCCTTGGGCGTCCCGGTCGTACCTCCCGTATACTGCAGGGCAGCCAGCTCATCGCCTTTCCCCTGCTCTGGCAAGCTCACATTGGGCCCCGTTCCCTTGAGCAAGCTGCGGTACGCGATAACCCCTTGCTTCCCATACGGGATATTGGAGCGAAAGCCTTCTTTCCGCTGCTTGATCGGATACAGCATATTTTTTGGAAATGGCAAGCCATCCTTAAGTGAAGTTACAATCACATGCCTTAGCTCCGGTACAGGACCTTTCTCCGGAAGTTCACCGCGTACGCGGGACAATCGGTCATAGAAGAGATCAAGTGTAATGATCGCAGACGCGCCGCTATCCTTCAGCTGATGCTCTAGCTCCCGCTCTACATATAACGGATTCGTCTGTACGACTACTGCGCCTGCGAACAAAACCGCATAATAGGCGATCACGGCCTGCGGACAATTGGGAAGCATAATTGCAACCCGATCTCCCTTGGCGATTCCCCTCACCGCCAGCTCCTTGGCTAACCGGGCCGCAGAGGCATGAAGCTCGCGGTACGTCACTGTTTTGCCCATGAAATATACCGCATCATGGTCCGGGAACCGCATCGCCGCATCCGTCAGAAACTGCGCAATGCTGCAGTTCGGGTACGCTAGCGTCGCAGGAACCTCCTCCGGATAATGATTCAGCCATGGTCGTACAAGCGGATGCTCCGCTTCTTCTTGACCGTCGGCATCGCTTGGTTCCGGCTCCGTCGCATCCTCCAACTCTTCCGTAACCCCCGTTAGCGCTTCGCTTCCTTGCTCATCGGAATGCTCGACATGGTAAGCCTCACTCGGAATCGCATGCAGTTCAGACTCTTGCTGATGAGCCTCGCTTTGAACTACATCCTGCTCAGGCTCCTGAGGATAAGCCTCTGTCGGTTCTAATTCCAGTTCCAGCGTTTGATCGCTTCTCTGGTCCTCAGTTGCGTCCCGCTCCTCGTCTGCTGGATCTGCCGGCGGCTCATGCGGAGCTTTGCCGTTATCCCTGTCCGGCCCTTCCTCATTCGAACCGGCTGGCTCTTCTTCCAGTGGCGAATCGGCTTCAACAGCCTGCGCTGAATGTCCAGAATCCGTCACATGGTCTTCCGCAGGCTGTACAGGCTCTGATTCGATGGCGGAGGCGGTCTGCGGAATCCCTTCGGAGCGTGCTTCCTCCTCGGCTCCGGCCACCTCTTCCTCAGCTGGCGATTGTGCGGGTACAAGCGGGTCTTCAGGTCTATGCGATTCCATGCTGGCTCTCCCCCTCTACACGACATATTGCTCACTTCGAATCACTCTGGCCGCGATTTCCCTTTTCAGCGCGATCGTATTGACGAGCGGCGCCCGCATCAGCTTCTTCAACACGGACAGCTGCATCTGCAAGCCATCTCCGCTCTCTAATGCAGCTAGCGCAGTTTTGGCAAGACCTTCTACCTTCTCCATCGCCTCCTGAATGAATACTTCGGCCATTGCTGACGCAAGCCCCGCTTGCTCCGCGTCCTTGCTTCCGTTCCTGCCCAGCATCTTCTGCGCCCGCAGCAAGACGCTCTCCATCGCGAAGGTCTGTATCATCAGGTCGGCTAATACGCATAGCACCTCCTGCTCTTGTTCCAGCCGCAAGCCAAGCTTCTGAACAGCCAGCCCGCCGATTGCGAGGAACGTTTTTTTCGCTTGGCCCACCCGATAGGCTTCCTTCTCCAGCGGCCCGCCAAATACCGGCAGCGGCATAGGCTGCAGCAACTGGCCCTGCAATGCCTGGGCACTTTGAAGCAGCGGCAGCTCTCCCTTCATTGCCTTCTTGATCAGCGTTCCGGGAATGAGCATGCGATTGATTTCATTCGTGCCCTCGAATATCCGGTTAATTCGCGAATCCCGGTAGATCCGCTCTACCTTGTATTCCCGGATATACCCGTACCCTCCGTGAATTTGCACCCCCTCATCAACGACAGCATCCAGCGTCTCCGAAGCAAATACTTTCACCATCGAGCATTCGATCGCATATTCGCTAATCGCTTTGGCCGCTCTTCTGCCTGCGTCGGCGGCTGACGGCTCGCTCTCCTCATGCGCTTCCTCATCGGAGAGCCTAAGCGTATCGTCGATAAATCCCGCCGTGCGGTAGAGCAAGCTCTCCAGCGCGAACGTGCGAATATTCATGTCCGCGAGCTTCGCGGCAATCAAGGGAAAGCTCGATATTGCCTGCCCGAATTGCTTGCGCGTGTTGGCATAGCTGGAAGCCAGCTCGATCGTCTCCTTCGACGAACCGAGACATCCGGCTCCCAGCTTGAAGCGTCCAATGTTCAATATATTGAAAGCAATGTGATGTCCCTTCCCGACCTCTCCCAACACATGAGAGGCTGGAACGGCAACATCCTCGAAAAAGAGCGGGCAGGTTGACGATCCCTTAATGCCCATCTTATGCTCCTCAGGACCGACACTGAACCCCGGCGTATCCCGTTCAACAATAAAAGCAGTGAACTTATCGCCATCGACCTTCGCATAAACGATAAAGATGTCGGCGAAGCCGGCGTTCGTAATATACAGCTTGGAGCCATTCAATAGATAATGCTGACCGTCCGCGGACAGCTTCGCCGTCGTCCGGGCGCCAAGCGCGTCGGAACCCGACGCCGGTTCTGTCAGGCAGTACGCCGCAATCTTCGCTCCTGAAGCGAGATCCGGCAAATACTTATTCTTCTGCTCCGGCGTTCCAAAAAACACGATCGGCAGCGTCCCGATGCCCGTATGCGCGCCTACCGACAGCGCGAAGGAAGAAGAGCGGGCCAGCGTCTCCGCCAGTAAAGTCGTGCTGACCTTATCCAGCCCGATGCCGCCGTACGCCTCCGGAATGTCGGCGCCGAGCAGCCCCAGATCACCTGCCTTCCGCATCAGCTCCACCGTCAGCTCATAATTCAGCGCCTCCAGCTCCGCATCCTTCGGAACGAGCTCCATCTCCAGGAACTGCAAGGCGGCATCCTGCATTAACCGTTGTTCTTCCGTGAAATCCTCGGGCGTCACGACCGCTTCCGGCTTGCTGTCCTCGATAATGAACCGTCCGCCGAATCGTCTCGTATCCGTCATGCCAATGCCTCCCTATAGCTTGCAATGTAAATTGCATGAACTTCGTCCGATCCCATCACTACTGTCCTGCGTACACTTCCAGCACCCCGGCCGCCCCCATGCCGCCGCCGATGCACATCGTCACGACGCCAATGCCGCCACCGCGTCTGCCCAATTCATGAATAAGCGACACAGACAGCTTCGTGCCCGTACAGCCGAGCGGATGGCCGAGCGCAATCGCGCCTCCGTTCACATTAACCCGTTCCGGATCAAGGCCCAGCTCGCGAATGATGGGTACGCACTGGGCAGCGAACGCCTCGTTCAGCTCGAACAGATCGACGTCTTCCTTCGTAATGCCCGCTTTCCGAAGCGCCTTCGGGATCGCCTCGATCGGACCGATACCCATGACCTCCGGCGCTACTCCCGCTACGCTGAAGCTCCGGAATACGGCAAGCGGCTTCAGGCCAAGCTCCTCCGCACGGCTGCGGCTCATGACGATGACTGCCGCCGCCCCGTCGCTCATCTGGGATGCGTTGCCTGCCGTTACCGTGCCTTCTCTTGCAAAAGAAGGCTTAAGCGAAGACAGCGTCTGTACCGTCGTCTCCGGCCGTACCCCCTCGTCAATCGCGAAGGTGAACGTCTTCTGCCATGGACGTCCATTGTCATCCGTACCGGACCGGCTGGCCGGAATCGGCACAATCTCCGCCTGGAACAAACCAGCGGCAATCGCCGTAGCAGCCTTCTGATGACTGGATGCGGCGAAAGCATCCTGCAGCTCTCTGGATACGCCGTACCTGCGGGCAACCTCCTCCGCTGTATGTCCCATGCCCATGTACACCTCCGGCATCGCATCCACAATACCTGGATGCGGCGATAGCCGGAAGCCGGTCATGGGCACATGGCTCATGCTCTCGACACCGCCCGCAATAACGGCATCAGCTTCTCCAAGCCTGATGCGCTCCGCCGCATATGCGATCGATTGCAGGCCCGACGCACAGAACCGGTTCACCGTAACGGCCGGCGTCGTCACCGGCAGGCCTGCGTATAACGAGATGACGCGCGCTACATTAAGCCCCTGCTCGCCCTCCGGCATGGCGCAGCCGAAGATCACATCCTCAATCGCATCCTTCGGCAGATTCGGCACCCGATTCAGCGCGCCTTGGATAACCGCCTTGCCGAGATCCTCCGCCCGCGTCTCCGCAAGGCTGCCCTTCGCTGCCTTCCCCACCGCCGTCCGGACTGCCGATACAATAACGGCATCCCGCTCATGCGGCGCAAATCTCTCCTGCCTGCTCATCGCACTCCCCCTCTCAATTGCGAAGCGGCTTGCCCGTGGCAAGCATATGGCTCATGCGTTCCTGTGTCTTGCGCTCGCCGCACAGGCTGAGGAACGCTTCGCATTCCAAATCCAGCAAGTATTGCTCGCTAACCTCCGATCCCGGCTTCACATCCCCGCCGGCAAGCACATGAGCAAGCTTGCCTCCGATCAGAGCATCATGCTCGCTGATCAAACCGGACAAGCGCATGGATTGGGCTGCCATCTTCAACACCGCCTTGCCCTCCTTGCCGGCAACGGCAATCCGTTCCTCAGACGGCGGCGTATAGCCCGCCCGGTCAAGCTCCAGCACCGCCCGCTTCGCCTCCGATATGCGGGCGTCCTGTCTCGTAATGATGCGATCCTGCGGACGAAGCAGCCCGAGCCGCTTCGCATCATGACCGCTTGTCGACGCCTTCGCCATGGCGATGGTCTCGAACAGCGCGTTTAGCGGCTGCTGAATGTCTGCGCTTCCTCTGGCGCCTCCCGATGCAGCCGCAGCCCGCTTAGCTGCCAGCGCCGCCGCTTCCTTGCAGCCCCCGCCTGCAGGAATAAGGCCAACGCCCGTCTCCACCAGTCCGAAGTAGGTCTCCGGCGATAGAATGATCTGATCCGCCGGCAAGCATGCCTCGACACCGCCGCCGAGCGTCATGCGATGCGGAGCGGCCACGACTGGCCGGTCAAGCCGTTTGAGGCGCAGCATGCTGTCCTGGAAGAAACGAATAATTTCCTCGACTTCATCCCATTCGCCGTTCTGCGCTTCCATGAGCAACAGGACAAGGTTAGCGCCGACGCAGAAGTTGCGGCCTTCATTGGCCAGCACCAGTCCTCTCCAATTACGGGACACCTCCTGCACCGACTGCCGGATCGCCGTCAGCACCTCGCCTCCGATCGCATTGTTCTGCGAATGGAATTCCAAGCAGGCTACTTCATCGCCAAGGTCGATCAAGCTGGCGCCTTGCGTGGAGAATACCGTGCGTCCAGCAGACTTCAGCGCCGCCAGCGAGATGACATCTTCTTCTTCCTTCTCCGCCGTGAATCCGCCCCTTGCCGCATGAAACCGCTTCTGACCGGATACGCGATAGAAGCTCGCATGCCCCTCGGCAAGCCATTCCTCTATCCAGGCCGGAATGCTGTCGCCCTCTCGCTTCATCCGAGCGACTGACTCTTCCAGACCTATCGCGTCCCATAGCTCGAAGGGACCGAGCTCCCAATTAAAGCCCCAGCGCATCGCCCGGTCAATCTCCGTAATCGAATCCGCAATGACGCCAACTTGAGCAGCCGTATACAATAGCGTTTTCTTCAGCGTCGACCAAGCGAACCGGGCATGCTTATGATCGGGATCGGTGGCCAGCAGTGCCCGCGCCTTCGCCGCTGTTCCCTTCGCCGCCTTGGCTGCTTCAATGACAGGGGACGAGACACGCCGCTGCTCTCCGTACGCCAGCGTATCCAGGCGCAGCGACTCGATCCGGCTGCGGCCATCCTCGCCTTTGGTCTTCCGATAGAAGCCCGCTCCAGACTTCTCGCCCAGCCTGCCAAGCGACACAAGCCTGGCTAGCAGTTCCGGCCTCTCGAAGATCGCCCGCTCCCCGTCGTCGGCACTTCTCTCCCGTACATTGTCCACGACATGCAGAAGCGTATCGAGTCCGACCAGATCCAGCATGCGGAAGGTCGCCGTCTTGGGCCTGCCGATCGCCGGTCCCGTAAGTGCATCGGCTTCCTCCACCGTAAGACCGAAGATCTCCGTATCAGCAAGCGTCACCATCATGCCGTAGGAGCCGATCCGGTTGGCGATGAAATTCGGCGTATCCTTCGCCAGCACCACGCCTTTGCCCAGCCGCCTCTCGCATAGCTCTGTCAGCAGCGCGATCGTCTCCGGGTCCGTATCGTCTGTCGGAACCACCTCTACCAGCTTCATGTAACGCGGCGGGTTGAAGAAATGCGTCGCGGCAAAATGCCGCCGGAACTCCAAGCTCCTGCCCTCCGCCATCGCCGCGACTGACAAGCCCGACGTATTCGTGCTGACCAGAGTACTGGGACGCCGCGCTGACTCAATAGCGGCGAGCACTTCCTGCTTGATATCCAGCCGCTCAACGACCGCCTCGACGATCCAGTCGACATCGCCCAGATTCAGCAGATGATCAGTCAGATTGCCCGGCGTCACGCGCTTCACCCATGCGCTGTCGTACAGCTGGGCCGGCTGCGCCTTCGCCATTCTGGCTACGGCCGCCGCAGACAATCGATTGCGCACCGCAGCGTCAGATAGCGCAAGCCCCTTCCTTTCCTCCTCTTCAGTCAGCTTCTTCGGCACGACATCAAGCAGCAAGACGTTTATGCCCGCGTTCGCCAAGTGCGCGGCAATTCCCGCTCCCATCACACCGGAGCCGATGACGGCCGCATTGCGAATGGAACCCGCGTTCTTCGTACGGGTCTGTTGGTTGGTCATCGTATCGCCTCACCTCATGTTTATAGATTCAAGCTGCTTCTTCCGGCTCACTGTCACTCTCCGAACACGCTGTCGGCGAGCAGCTCCGCCACATCGCGTGCGATGACATTCTCCCCTTCCTGCAGCGACTTAAGGCCATCCTCCATCATCGTCAGGCAATACGGACAGGCTGAGCTGATCACGGTAGGCTTGACGGCCAGGGCTTGCGCGGTCCGGGCGTAATTGACCCGCGTACCGGCATGCTCCTCCATCCACATCAGCCCGCCGCCCGCTCCGCAGCACATGCCGTTTTTGCCCGACCGCTCCATCTCCTCGATGAACATTCCAGGTATAGCCTTCAAGATGCTTCTCGGCGCTTCATACGTATCGTTGTATCGTCCAAGATAGCAGGAGTCGTGTACCGTCACATGCTCCTCCACATCAAACCTCGGAATGAGTCTTCCTTCCGATACAAGCGCCGCCAACAACTCGGTATGATGCATAACCCGTACATCTGCTGACAGCCCGAAGTCCGGATATTCGTTTTTGAATGTGTTGTACGTATGGGGGCATGCAGTGACGATTTGCTTCACGCCGTATTTGGCCAGCACGGCAATATTGTCCCGGCACAGCTCTTGGAACAGAAGCTCATTGCCGATGCGGCGGGCCGTATCGCCCGAGCTGCGTTCCTCTTGGCCGAGAGTGGCGAAGTTTATGCCCGCCTTGGCAAGCAGCCGAACCAGATCGAACAGCACGCGCCTGCTGCGCGTATCGTACGACCCCATGGAGCCTGCCCACAGCAGCACCTCCGGCATGCGGTCCTGCGACTTGCGCTCGCTCATCGTGTCGACCCGAATGCCCGTTTTCCGCTCGCATTCCTCGATCCAAGCCGCCCGCTCCGCACGAGGAAGCCCCCACGGATTGCTCTGGCGCTCAATGTTTTGCAGAGCGCGTTGACCGTCGGACGGCATGCTCCCCTCCATCAATACCAGGTATCTCCGCATATCGATAATTTTGTCTACATGCTCGTTGCCCACGGGACATTGATCCTCGCAATTGCGGCAGGTTGTACAAGCCCACAGCTCATCTTCGGTGATGACATCCCCGATCAGTTGCAGCTCTGCCGGGCTCGCATCTTCCCGCTTGCTCCAAGCCGCGCCCTGAACCGCCATCGTAGGGCCAATGTCGGTGCGGTGAAGCATCTCTTCGCTTTCCCCTGCCGCCGCCTCCCAAGCCGGCATGACCGCGCCCATGACATGAGCCCCGTCATTCACTCCTTTGCCGGACCATAGTCCGGCGGGAAGCCATGGCGATTTGGAGGTGAGGGCAGCTCCCTTCTCCGTCAAATGATCTCTCATCTTCACAATGAGATGCATGGGTGAAAGCAGCTTCCCTGTGCTCGCTGCCGGACACACATTCGTACACCGTCCGCATTCGACGCAGGCATACAGGTCGAGCAACTGCTTCCGGTTGAAATCCTCAATTTTCCCGGCGCCGAACGACTCCGCTTCCTCATTCTCCAGATCAAGCGGCGCCAGCCGACCCGGCGATTCGTTCCGCCTGAACCACAGGTTGACCGGAGCGGTAAGCAGATGAAAGTGCTTCGATTGCGGCACATAGACCAAGAAGCCAAGCAGAACCAGCAGGTGCAACCACCAGAACAGCTCGAACCCGGCTATGGCAAGCGTACTCTTCTCCTGAACGCCAAGCAGCATCAGAAGCTGAGATATCGGCTCGCTCATTGGAGCGTAGGAAGCCGCCACCGATTCTCCCGATCCCGCCGCTAATCGCTCGAAGGAGAGAGACAGCAGCACCGTCAGCATAAGCGTGCCGATAAACCACATGACCAGCGACGGCTTCCATCCCCGCTTCAGCCGGGTCAGCTTCTCGCCATAGCGGCGGTATGCGCCGTACAGCACAGCTGCAAGCACCAGCGCAACCGTAATCTCTTGTGCCAAAGAGAAAGCTCCGTAATACGGCAGCGGCAGCGGCTTGCCGCCGTTCAGCCCTTTCCAGATCAGATCAAGCGCTCCGAATTGAAGCATGATAAAGCCGTAGAAATAGACGAGATGCATAACGCCGCTGCGAACATCGTTCAGCAGCCTGCGATGGCCGAGCACCTCGCCCGCAATGCCTTTGTGCCTGACAGGCTTGTGCCGCTCGAATGCTGCCGGCGCCCCCAGCCGCATATACCCGATGCGACGAAGCACAACAGCGGCAAACAGCCAAACTGCGCTCCCTGTCAGCGCTGCGAACAGTATCCACCTCCCCCACATGATGACATCTGGATAGCCTGCCAGTAGAAGCGCAGCCGTATCGGCCGTAAGCTGCGCAGCCAGCCCGCGCGACTCGCCTGCGCCGGCAGCCAGCGTCTGCCATATCCCTGTCATTCGCACAGCCCTCCCCGTCTCCCGTATTGCCCCAGCCTCGCCGGCTATGGCCGTCCTCCGGATTGGTCGGACAAGCTTATAAAGCGCTTTCAAAAATGGCCGCGGTGCTCCAAGTATATGAACGGCATCCGATGAACATGCTTCGGGAGCGGCGAATGGCTGGCGGTCTATTCGCCCTCCGTTCATCATAAGGTAGCACTGATGGACAATACGTATTGCATTTCCGCAAGCCCTATTTTTGGACGACTGGGAGGGAAGCTCTTATGCCTAAAGTTGTCGTGTTGCTTAAGCAAACCTTCGACACCGAGGAAAAAATAATCGTCACGCCCCAAGGCGTAGACGAGCGTGAGGCCAAGTTCGTCATCAATCCGTACGACGAATATGCGCTGGAAGAAGCCATTCAGTTGAAAGAGAAGCTGGGAGGAGTGGTCATCGCCGTCACATGCGGAACGGAAAGATCGCAGGAAGCGCTGCGGACGGCGCTTGCCGTCGGTGCCGACGAAGCGGTCCGGCTAGATAGCAAAGGACTCTCCGGCGACAGCTATGAGGTTGCCGAGGCGCTGGCTGCGGTCGTCGGCCCTCTCTCTCCCGACCTGCTGCTGGCAGGGCTGTTCGCCGTAGACAGCGGCTCCGGCAGCGTCGCGCTTCAGGTGGCCGAGCGTCTGGGCTTGCCCCATGCCTCTGCAGCAGTGAAGTTAACGCTGGGATCGGCAGAGGAGCTTGGGCTCTCCCATCCGGTGCAAGCGTCGCAATACGCGCTGATCGAGCGCGATGCGGAGGGCGATACCGAGACGGTGGCCATTCCGCTTCCGGCGCTCATTACCGCCCAGCAGGGATTGAACGAGCCCCGCTATCCGTCCTTGCCGGGCATCATGAAGGCCAAGCGCAAGCCGCTGCGCACCGTAACGCTATCGGAGCTTGGGCTCAGCGCCGGGGACGCTGCCCGTACACAAAGAGCAGCGCTCTCCCCTCCCCCGCCGCGCGCTACAGGCAAGCGGATTGCCGGCTCCCCGGAAGAACAGGCAGCGGGATTGGTAGAGCTGCTGCGGACGGAGGCGAAAGTGCTGTAAGAGCGATGACAAGACCCACCGCTTATCCCAGATGTGAAAGGAGCTGTATCGCATGTCCAGAACGATACTAGTCTATGCCGAGCGGCGCGACGGTTCGCTGCGCCGCGTCGCCTTCGAGGCGCTCGGCGCAGCGAGGCGCCTCGCAGGCGAGGGCGGCTCGGTGCACGCCGTCCTCGCCGGAAGCGGCGGCGCGGCGGAGGACGCTGCCGCGCTGCAGGTTCGAGGGGCGGATGTCGTGCATATCGCCGACGATCCTACCCTCCGGGATTACGCGCCAGAGGCCTATCTCGCCGTGCTGCGCGCAGCCATGGATGCGGTCAAGCCGGACGCGCTGCTGCTCGGCCATACCGCTGCGGGGCGCGAGCTCGCGCCCCGGGTGGCCGCGGCCTATGGCGCCGGCCACATCGCCGACGTCACCGCCATCGAGCCGCCCGCAGATGGCGCAGACGTCGGCTTCATTCGCCCGCTCTACGCCGGCAAGGCGTTCGAGCGGCGCAGCTTCCTGCCGGGGCACCCGTGGGTCGTCACGGTGCGCCCGAACAATCTTCCGCCGGCGGAGCCGCTGGATGCCGGCGGAAGCGGCGGCGCCGTACAGGCGCTTCCGTACGCGCCGCCGCAGCTGTGGACCGCCGTGCGCGGGGTGCTTCGCCGCGCCAGCGGACAGCTTGATCTCGCCGAGGCCGACGTCGTCGTATCGGGAGGCCGAGGCGTGCGCAGCGCGGCAGGCTTCGAGCCGCTGCACGCGCTTGCCGCTGCGTTCGGCGGCGCGGTAGGCGCGTCCCGCGCCGCTTGCGACGCAGGCTACTGCGACTATGCCCTCCAGATCGGGCAGACCGGCAAAGTCGTGACGCCGCAGCTGTATATCGCTTGCGGCATCAGCGGCGCGATTCAGCATCTTGCGGGCATGAGCCAGTCCCGCACCATCGTCGCCATTAACAAGGACCCCGATGCTCCAATCTTCAGCATCGCGGATTACGCCATCGTCGGCGACCTGTTCGAGGTCGTGCCGCTGCTTACCTCCGAAGTGCTTCGCGCCAATCAGCAGGCCGACTAACAAGAGAGCTTTTCTCTTACTGTCTGCACTCTGACCGCAGCAACAAGAAACCTCCGAATCTACCGATTCGGAGGTTTCTCTGATGCATAGCTTTCCTATTTGCTGCAAGCTCTCTTCATCTGCGCTTTATCTCTCATTCCGGCTTCTCAGCCACAATTGCAAAATATACAGGGAATCGTCCCAGTATCATCCGGTGCTTGTCCGTATAATAACGGATATGTTTGAATCCGGCCTCGGTTATGAAGCTCTCCACCTGTTTCCTTTTCAAATAACGCCCTTGCGAATGGTCTAGGTCATGCTCAGCCCCAAATACCGGACGCAGCTTCCGAAGAGCATATGCGATCGTCTCTATCCTCCATATCATCCGCCTGCGAATCAAGTAATCTAGCGGATAACCCGAGCCGTGAACAAGCAAAAACAGCTTTCCTCCAGGTTCAAGCACGCGATACATCTCCCCGATTGCCGTCCTGACATCCAGATAGTGCAGCGCCGCTCGGCAAATGACCATATCAAAGCTCGCTTCCTTCCAAGGCAGCCGGTGAATGTCACCGATATGAGTTTCAATTCGCTGTCCATCCGCTAAGCTGTCCACTGCAAACGCCGCTGTGCCTGCAACGCTCGTATGTACCCGTTCATAACTGCCTTCCATCTCCAGCAGCTTCCGCATAAGCCCAATCTGTTCACTTGCACCATCAATTCCGCATACCCGCTCCCGCCATTCCGCCTTCAGCAAAGCAAAGATCGTAGCGCCCCCGCCGCAGCAAATGTCCGCAATGCTTCGCCTGCCCGACGCTTCTTCAAGGAGCAGCTGGTCCAGCCGTTCCTTGCGATATAGTTGCCGTTCATACTCATAACAGCTATAGGCAAGTCTTCTGTCCAGCAATCTTCCGGCGGGGGATACCCATCCACGTTCTTTCAGCCTTTCCAGCACAGAATGGCTTATCCTGTACCTTTCAGGCAATCGTATGCCCGATTCTCGCGCGAATAAATAAGCCATGCAGGTCAGAAGCTCATCATCTCGGAATAACTCTGCCACGCTGCCATCGGCTGGCTTGCCGATGATCCGCTCTACCCGGTCAGCCATGCCGGACCATGCCTAAGGCTTGATGCTCGTAATGCTCAATTGACATGCAGTCGTAGTCATTCAACATTCGCTCGATTTTCCGGTGAGTCCCGCCAAGCCCGTAATATCTTCTGAAGCTGTTAGACCACGTCGATTGGAATATGCGCGGCTGCTCCTTGTCCAAATCATACGGATGAATATAAAACAGGAAATAATCATGGCGCTTCAGCCATGACTGCACACCGTAACGAAATACTTCGTACGGATACAACCGGTAATACCCTCCGCCTCCCCAGGGAATATGCAGCCCTCCGATCCTTTGCGCCGGTAATGGATATTCGATCAGCCTTCTTCTAATCCGGAATGAGGAACCGGCATTCAGATTTGGATATCCGCGCAGCCGCTCGGATTCGCCCGCGAATGAATTGGGCATTAAGCTTGAATCATAGTTGAAGCCCTCTTCCTCCAGCAGCTCCAGTCCCCATTCCGTCATCGAGAAGCACGGTGCCCGATAACCGCGAACTTCTGAACCGGTCAGCTGCTCCAGCAGCAGCTTCGAATGCCGGATATCCTCTTTAAATTCCAGGCGCGACTGCTCATACACCAGTCGGTGAGCATATCCATGCGATGCAATCTCATGACCACGCCGGTGAATCTCCTTCACCAGCTCAGGCTTATGCTCTGCTATCCAGCCCAATACAAAAAACGTCCCTTTCGCATTCTTTTCGTCCAGCATATCAAGCAGCAGATGCGTTGGCTTCTCCAATCTGAATGGATAGCGCTTCCAATCGGCAAGTGACAACTCCGGGCTGCAAAACCAGTCTTCCAGATCTACCGTAAAAATCATGTCCAACGGCTTCACCCTTTCTGCATCTATTTTTTATGAATCTGCGGCAAAAAGCGTTAACTCCCTCTATTATAAGGGGTATGATGAAAAAATAGGAAAAAATTAGAGATTAATTCAGATATTATCCACTACAAAAAAAAGCCGGTCTCGGCATATTAAATCTGCACAAGACCAGCTTCTCTTTTCTTTGTTATGCAAAATCAGGAAGCGCAATTTCCCTAATACAATCAGGCGCTTCGTACCATTCATCATGGACGGCGTTTGTGACCGGATAGGAACGCAGCAAGTAGCTCTCCGGGACCTCCATATGCTTGCGGAGCTTACTGAATTCCGTCAATTTCGGATTCAGCCAATCCTCGATGCCTTCCTCGTCGAGCACGATTGGCAAGCGCGGCTGCCAAACCGACATCGATCCGTTAGTTGCAGCCGTCAGCATGGTGAAAGCACGCACTTCCTTGCCGCTTGAATGACGCCAGCAGTCATACATTCCGGCTATGCCAAGCACAGCATGACCGGGCAGAACCGTATGCATCGCTCTCGGCTCCCGCTCCTTGCCGAAGGTCTTCTGTCCGTAAAATCCGCTGCACGGAATAACACAGCGCTGGCGCTTCATCATCCGGTGCAGGAATGGCTTATCCGGCAAAGCCGCATAATCGGCATTCACCGAATCTTTGGCCCAAAACGGAAAGAGTCCCCATCTGGCTTCCTGCAGCACGCGCGTCTCATGCCGATCATTCATAACGATGGACACGTTCTGTGTCGGCGCTATGTTGAACCGATTCGTGTGTCCGACCACCACTTTTTTGATTCCAAACCGCTCCACGATCTCACTCATATCCACCGTCAACGAAAACCGTTCAATCATCGCTGGATCGCTCCTTTAGCCTCTTGGCTGCGTAATTGAATCCAGTTTTTGTAGGATGGAGGTAAATTATGCATGGGAGCTCTCGAAATAATTTTGAACGTCCAGATTTAGTTGCCGGGATTAATCATTTAGGTCGTAAACCGCTTCCTGAATTTGAGCGGTGGCATGCCTGTGTGGGATGCGAACAGCCGCGAGAAATGCGGGGTTTGCCGGAAGCCGGTTTCCTCCGCTACTCTCGCAATCGTCCAGTCGGTCTTGATCAGCAGCAGCTTCGCTTGGTCAAGGCGGTAATACAGCAAATATTGCTGCGGCGTACAGCCGAACACTTCCGTCATACAGCGTGTGATATAGTTCGTATGGAGATCAAGCACCTCGCTCAGCATTGTGTTGCTGATGGAGGTTCGGTAATTCAATTTCAAGTAAGCCGCTGCTCGCTCCGCTACGGATACAGCCGCTCTAGCCGCGTCCGAACGCCAGCCCTCATCCAGCATTTGAAGCAGATGCAGGAATCGCTGCTGCCGGTCCCAGAAAGCGCCATGTGAGGAGCTCTTTGCCGCTTCATGAAGCTGAGAGAAGATAAGCTTCGCTTCATCCGGGTAATTAAGCTTCATCTTCTTCGGCAATCGAATGGCATACGTATAATAATCGCCCCGGATGCTGCCGGGCTGATTGTCCTCAGTCTCCTCCCATGCTCCAACGGTCTGGAAGTGCACCCAATCGAACACGGTCTCCTCGTCGCAAGGACGAAAGGAGTAATGCCAGCGATCCGGCCGCAAGATAAGCACATCTCCCGGCTTCAAAGTCCATTTATGATTCTCCTCGGCTACATAGAGCGTTCCCTCATTCACGAACAGCAGGTCGAATACACCAAGATTCGTCCGGTTGGGATGCTCCTCGCCTGGTCGATATGTAATTCGGTTCGACTCTACAAAAAAAGGCAGAGGCGGCGAACGAAACGTTAGCAATAAATCTTCTGACACGCTGATCTCTCTCCCCGATGCATAGCTGCATTAATTCCCATGAATACTGCCATGTTACTTGAAGTGCAGATCGTTTGTCCATACTCTATTTCTCGCGGATGCCGTCTACGTCTATTCAGCAAAAAAAGCCCTGCTCTACCGATGGCTCATCGTAGAATCAAGGCTCTCCCCTTTGGCAAGCAAGGTTTTGCTCTCTGGCTTACAGAAGCTGCTCGTGTTACAGCGATTTCGTCTGAATCCCATGGAACAGCGTCGCCATATAGATCTGATCCCCCAGAACGTCGACATCCGTCACCGGGAATCCAAGCTGGACAGACAACAGCACCAGACGGTCTGCTATGTATACGAGCTTGAATAGCCCTTGATCCGTGCACACATAAAGCCCGCCCCGCTTCGAGACTATGGAATAAATGATCTTTTTCCCAAATTGAATCCGGTCGAATCGGCCTTTCTTATCCCCTACCACCAATTCCCCCTGATCCGTCGCGCCGATCAGATGCCCCCGATAGACAGCAAGGCTGGTAATACTGCGCTGCAGCTCAAAATGTGCCCATTCATCCATGAACCTGTCGTATAAGGAAATGCCGGTGTCATGTCCGACAATGACATATTGCGGGAGGCTTAGAAAATCGAATACATGCTTCCCCTCGCAAGAGAGCTGCCCCCACTTCGACCCCGTCCGGATCCATAGACCATCCGACGTTGAGGCGTAGCATGCGCCTCCAAGCCTGCGGCATTGATAGCAGGGCAGTGTCAAGCCATCTTGCTCCCACACTTCTCCGTTCCACTCATACAAACCGTTATTCGTGCAAGCATGAAGCAGCTCCTGGTGCAGCTGAAGCCGGTGGATTCCCGTCGTATCAGGCAAGCCTGCACTCAGCTTGTCCCACTCGGATTCATCTTCAATCGAATATACCCCATGCCCGACCGTAGCGGCGAACACGCCATACGGCCCTGCCGTCACGGCGGAGAATGGGAATAGAAGCCAGTTCCATGGCTGTTTGGTCCCCGTCTGCATTGATTCCAACCCCTTTCCGCGCACAGAACAAGGGCTGTCTTATTCGGACGCTTCCCTTTTATCCGCCTATACACTGATAACTATTATCATTTAAATGATAAACATTCTCATAAACTGTTGTCAACCTTGATCAAGCGCCCATTTTTCTAAAAATAGGTCAATACCTACGCGCACATCTATCCTGCACCCAAGCAAACCTACACATTAGCCCGTAGTATAAATAAATTACCTAGGAGGTGCTTCAACTGAACGATTCCAATCGTCGTTACCGCAAACGTTCAACAAAAAAACAAACGTTGAAAATCAAAACGTCCAATCGCGGCAACTATCCGAAGAGACATAAAAAAATAGCTGTTGCAAAGAGAAAACGCATCTTCATCTCAGGAACAAGAAGAAGATATCGTCCTCGTCCTCATCACCATCATCGTGATGAGCATAGCGAAATCAGAGGTCAGATAGGTCCATTAGGACCCCAGGGACCTGAAGGCGAACGCGGCAAAAAAGGTGATGACGGCGATCGAGGCAAGCGCGGCCGCACCGGACCTACTGGCGCGACTGGTACGACTGGCGCGACCGGAGCTACAGGAGCTACAGGAGCTACAGGCATTACAGGTGCAACAGGCACTACAGGATCAACAGGTGCAACTGGCATTACAGGATCAACAGGTGCAACTGGCATTACAGGTGCAACTGGAGCTACGGGAGCCACCGGAGCAACAGGCTGCACAGGAGCTACCGGGCCTTCAGGAGGCCCTCCCGGACCAACTGGCTCAACGGGGGCGACAGGCGTTCAAGGACCGATCGGACCGCAAGGGCCAGTCGGGCCGCCAGGAGCCCAAGGACCTCAAGGACCTCAAGGTCTCCAAGGCGATCCCGGACCACTAGGACCTCAGGGACCTCTGGGTCCACAGGGACCTCAAGGCAATGTGGGACCTCAAGGACCTCAGGGGCCGCAAGGTCTTGTAGGCAACACCGGTGCCACGGGTACTACGGGCGCCACCGGTACCACTGGAGCGACTGGGGCGGCTGGAGCAGCCGGCGCAACCGGAGCACAAGGACCTGTCGGACCGCGAGGGCCTCAAGGTGCAGCCGGACAGCAAGGACCTGCCGGACCACAGGGACCCGCCGGGTCGCAAGGCGCCCAAGGAGCGCAAGGGCCAATCGGGAATACCGGAGCCACTGGCGCTACAGGAGGCACGGGCGCCACGGGCACCACAGGAGCGACAGGCGTGACTGGCGAAACCGGAACAACCGGGGCAACTGGACCGACGGGACCAACCGGCGCGGATGGTGCTGCTGGAGCTACCGGTCCAACGGGGCCGACCGGCGTGGACGGCGGCACTGGAGCCACAGGTCCGACGGGGCCGACCGGCGTGGACGGCGGCACTGGAGCCACAGGTCCGACGGGGCCGACCGGCGTGGACGGCGGCACTGGAGCCACAGGTCCGACGGGGCCGACCGGCGTGGACGGCGGCACTGGAGCCACAGGTCCGACGGGGCCGACCGGCGTGGACGGCGGCACTGGAGCCACAGGTCCGACGGGGCCGACCGGCGTGGACGGCGGCACTGGAGCCACAGGTCCGACGGGGCCGACCGGCGTGGACGGCGGCACTGGAGCCACAGGTCCGACGGGGTCAACTGGAGCTACAGGCGCTACAGGTACGGGCGCCACAGGGGCGACCGGACCAACGGGACTTACTGGTCCAACAGGAGCTACTGGCGCTACTGGCGCTACAGGTACGGGCGCCACAGGAGCGACCGGTCCAACAGGAGCTACTGGCGCCACAGGCGCTACAGGTACGGGCGCCACAGGGGCGACCGGACCAACGGGACTTACTGGTCCGACAGGAACTACTGGCGCTACAGGTGCCACGGGTACCACAGGCGCTACTGGAACCACAGGTGCAACTGGAGCTACTGGAGCGACCGGTGCCACAGGCACACCTGGCAGCGGAGCCATTATTCCATTCGCATCTGGCGAGCCGCTTGTATTAAGCACAATCCTTGGCGGCTTAGCCGGTACCGCAGGACTTGTCGGCTTCGGTAGTAGCGGTCCAACATTAAGCGTGCTTGGGGCTACCATCGATCTGACTGGTGCTGCAGGAACTTTGCTCAATTTCGCCTTCTCTGTCCCAAGAGACGGTGTCATCACATCCATCGCCGCTTACTTCAGTACAACATTGGCGCTCGATTTGCTCGGGACAACAATTACGGTGCAAGCTCAGTTGTACAGTTCAACGACGCCAGACAACATTTTCAGACCAATTCCGGGCACAGCTGTCACGCTGGCACCATCCTTATCTGGTCTGCTTGTGCCTCCCGGGACGACCAGCAATGGCATATTATCGGGGTTAAACATCCAGGTTACAGCGCAGACCCGTCTCCTGCTCGTCTTTTCCGCAACGGCTACTGGATTAACGTTAGTCAATACAGTAGCCGGTTATGGCAGCGCAGGTATTACAATTAACTAAACCGTATCCGACTCCCTATTCCCAACAGACCAAGTGCCAGCTTGGTCTGTTTTTGTTCTTTTTATATTATAGAAAAAAAACGATTTCTCTTACCCTCTTTTTACATAATTACTATATTCACATTTATCCCCTAACTCTCCTACTCTAGCCTATTATCTTTTAATTTTTCCTCCAGAACGTACAAGCCATTTCTATTACTTTTTCATAGAATAAGTGAATGATAAGGAGGTGTTTTCACTGAAAGCAAAAGATGGGTACAAAAAGTTGCGTATGATTAAAAAAAGATCTGGTCCAGATCACGAGATCATCATCCTGTCCAAGCATTCGAGCAGCAGCAAAAACAAAAAGAAACGAAAGTCATACAAGCATGGAAAAAAAGATGAATGCGAGTGCTATAGGGGCCCTAGAGGACCAAAGGGGCCTCGCGGCAAAAGAGGTAAACGCGGACACACAGGAGCGACAGGGGCTACGGGACCTTCTGGCACAACCGGCGCGACTGGGCCGACAGGGGCTGCGGGGGCTACTGGTATTACAGGAGCGACTGGTTCCACTGGCGCAACTGGCTCTACGGGACCTACAGGGCCGACTGGTGCTACCGGGGCAGATAGGGCAACTGGTGCTACGGGGCCGACGGCACGACCGGGCCAACGGGACCGACCGGCGTCGATGGTACAACCGGGCCAACAGGATCGACTGGTGCAGACGGCGCTACTGGACCTACAGGGCCAACCGGCGCGGACGGCGCGACTGGACCTGCAGGGCCAACCGGCGCCGATGGCGCTACTGGACCTACAGGGCAGACCGGCGCTGATGGGGCAACTGGTGCTACAGGCGCCGATGGCGCGACTGGGCCAACAGGACCTACAGGTGCGGACGGTGCGACTGGGCAAACAGGGGCAACCGGTGCGGGCGGCGGCGCAATTATCCCTTACGCTTCAGGGCTTGCCCTCGCTTTAACAACGATCGCAGGAGGACTGGCAGGTACCGGCGGACTGCTTGGATTTGGTACAAGCGCTCCAACATCTACTATTCTTGGCGGAGCAATTGACTTGACAGGACCCGGCGCAATATTCCAGGAACCGAAATAACAATTCAAGTTCAATTATATAGCTCTGCTACCCCCGATAATATCTTCAACCCTATCCCTGGGACGCTTGTCAGCCTCTCCCCTCCTTTAACTGGCGTCGTAAATATCGGAACAATTAGTAATGCATCACTAACGGGCTTGAGTATTCCCGTAACGACAGAAACACGTTTGCTACTCGTATACTCTGCTGTTGCAACGGGTTTTAACCTTATAAATGCGGTTGTCGGTTATGGTAGTGCAGGTCTAACAATCGAATAGTCATCATTCTTCGTAGAAGCCTAGTCTATGACTTGGATTCTCTTGTTTTATGAGCTCTGTACCCTCCCCTCTCTCATGTACATTCACACATTTTCTAATATAAGGGAAAAACACTAAATGAACGCACATGCAGAATCTATCTGCTCTTCGTAATATAAGGGAGAATACAAGGAGGTGTTTCAACTGGATTATCCATCTAGCAAAAAGAAATCTATCAAGATAATCAAACGTCGCTCAAACAGTACGTTATCCATTCATTCGGGCGATTCTTCTCATTGCGGGAAGAAGAAAAAGAAAAAATGGAAGAATGACGACTGCAAAAAAGTAACCTTTATCCGCGGACCAAGAGGCCACAGAGGGCCTCCAGGACCTCCAGGACCAGAAGGCCCAATTGGGCCGGAAGGAAGACGCGGGAAAAGAGGCAAAGACGGTGAAAGAGGGAAAAGAGGCCGTCGGGGACCAACTGGAACTATCAATCCCGGCGAAGAGTTATTCAATGTCATCGGACCAATTGGTTCAGCTACAGTTGGCTTTGGTGAGGATCTGATCTTTGAATCCGACACACTAGACATTGTCGTTTCTGAAGGTTCCGCAACTGTTCGTCTGGAAGTACCCACAGGTAGTACTGGCACAACAGGCCCAACAGGGGCAACGGGTGCAACGGGTGCTACGGGCGCGACTGGAGCCACTGGGCCTACTGGTGCGTATGGTACCGGAACTACCGGACCAACAGGGGCAACGGGTGCAACGGGTGCTACGGGCGCGACTGGAGCCACTGGGCCAACTGGTGCGTATGGTACCGGAACTACCGGACCAACAGGCGCAACTGGTGCAACTGGTGCTACGGGCGCGACTGGAGCCACTGGGCCAACTGGTGCGTATGGTACCGGAACTACCGGACCAACAGGGGCAACGGGGGCAACGGGTGCCACTGGTGCTACGGGCGCGGACGGCGCTACTGGACCGACTGGACCGACAGGTCCGACTGGAGCAACGGGTGCGGGAGCTACTGGCGCGACTGGACCGACTGGACCAACTGGACCAACTGGTGCGGACGGTGCGACTGGTGCAACTGGAGCGACCGGACCAACTGGCGCGGACGGCGCGGACGGCGCAACTGGAGCGACCGGGCCGACTGGGGCGGACGGCGCGACTGGCGCAACTGGAGCGACCGGACCAACTGGTGCGGACGGCGCGACTGGCGCAACTGGAGCGACCGGACCGACTGGACCGACTGGTGCCGACGGTGCGACTGGTGCGACTGGCGCGACTGGACCAACTGGTGCCGACGGTGCGACTGGCGCGACTGGTGCCGACGGTGCGACTGGCGCAACTGGACCGACTGGACCAACTGGCGCGGACGGCGCGACTGGCGCAACTGGAGCGACCGGACCAACTGGCGCGGACGGTGCGACTGGTGCAACTGGAGCGACCGGACCAACTGGCGCGGACGGCGCAACTGGAGCGACTGGACCAACTGGCGCGGACGGCGCGACTGGCGCAACTGGAGCGACCGGGCCGACTGGGGCGGACGGCGCGACTGGCGCAACTGGAGCGACCGGACCAACTGGTGCGGACGGCGCGACTGGCGCAACTGGAGCGACCGGACCGACTGGTGCCGACGGTGCGACTGGCGCGACTGGACCGACGGGTGCCGACGGTGCGACTGGACCAACTGGCGTGGATGGCGCAACTGGACCGACTGGTGTGGATGGCGCAACTGGCGCGACTGGACCGACTGGCGCGGACGGGGCGACTGGACCGACTGGACCGACTGGACCTACGGGAACTTTTGAAGGTGACTTACTGTTTAATGTTATCGGACCAACAGGAGCTGCAACAGTTGGCCTAGGCGAAAATCTGATCTTTGAATCTGATACGCTCGATATTACTGTCACAGAAGGATCTGCAATTGTTAGACTGGAAGTAGACAGTGGCGTTACTGGACCAACTGGACCTACAGGTGCTGATGGCGCGACTGGTGCAACAGGTGCCGACGGAGCGACTGGACCGACGGGTGCCACTGGCGCAACAGGGGCCGACGGAGCGACTGGACCGACCGGGGCAACTGGAGCAACAGGTGCCGATGGCGCAACTGGACCAACCGGACCGACCGGGGCTGCTGGAGCAACTGGAGCTACGGGTGCCGATGGCGCAACTGGACCAACCGGACCGACCGGGGCTGATGGCGCAACTGGAGCTACGGGTGCCGATGGCGCAACTGGACCAACTGGACCGACCGGGGCTGATGGGGCAACTGGAGCTACGGGTGCCGATGGCGCAACTGGACCAACCGGACCGACCGGGGCTGATGGCGCAACTGGAGCTACGGGTGCCGATGGCGCAACTGGACCAACTGGACCGACAGGGGCCGATGGTGCGACTGGACCTACTGGACCGACAGGGGCCGATGGTGCGACTGGACCTACTGGACCTACTGGACCGACAGGGGCAGATGGCGCGACTGGACCTACTGGACCGACAGGAGCCGATGGCGCAACTGGACCTACTGGACCGACAGGGGCCGATGGCGCAACTGGACCAACTGGACCGACAGGGGCCGATGGCGCAACTGGACCTACTGGACCGACAGGGGCCGATGGCGCAACTGGAC
>NZ_QZCF01000002.1 GCF_003591485.1 Paenibacillus sp. 1011MAR3C5 | reverse complement strand
TACGGACGGGATAAGCGCTGAAAGCATCTAAGCGTGAAGCCCCCCTCAAGATGAGATTTCCCAATTAGTAAGACCCCTTGAAGACGACGAGGTTGATAGGTTCGGGGTGGAAGCACAGCAATGTGTGGAGCTGACGAATACTAATCGGTCGAGGGCTTATCCTACTGCTTAGGATGATTCAACAGTTACTTTCGTATCCAGTTTTCAAGGTGCAAAAGCACATTTAACCACCTATAGGTGGTTTTTATTTTGTCTAAAATGAATTGTCATTTTCAAAGTTTAATACGGTGGAAGTACGAGTGCAGATTTCAGATACGGATTGTTCTTCAGGAGTTCCCAATAACTTGGGATGAACTCTTGCAGACGTATAACATGCAGATGCTTTCTTAATAATTGATTGTCATCACATAATCATCTCTACAAAGCCCGCCAACCATGAGGTTAGCGGGCTTCACTTTTTTGATCAAAAGCTGCAACAATTTTTATAGGAAACATGGAATGTGGTGTTTATTTTCCTCTAACAACTCTGGTTGTCAGGACGCTTAATGCATCCTTCGTTTTCCTTGCAAAAGCAACCGGATTATCGATGGATTCCCAGTGCATAAACATCAGCCGCGGGCTGTCAAACAACCAGTGATTGTGAATCGCAGTTACCTTAATTCCATGTCTGCGAAGTCTGCTTGTAAACCGGTTGATTTCCGATTGCAGAATGACCGTTTCACCACTGCAAAGTGCACGACCATCTTTTGTCATAGATTCAAAACTAAACATTTGAGGAACCAGCAAAAAAGAATTGCCACGTCTGCCAAGAACGACAGGTTTGATATTCGTTCGTGATTTCATTACGGTGCATACGCCATTTTGTGAGGTATGCATGCCTCCTAGAATCCTTCCAAATTGTCTACACGTATTTTCGAATGAGCTCACTAGTTGTAATCCTCCCTATTTTGTCGATACTTTCCCTCGGATAATCCGTGACGTAAGTACACGATTGGCAAAGCGTACCTTTCTCGCAAAATCAAGTGGTTTATCGATAGCTTCATAGTGGATATACATGAGACGGGGGGAGTCAAATAGCCAGTGATTATGAGTTGCTGTGACCTTGATGCCTTGTTTCCGAAGACGCGAAATAAATGGGTTTAATTCAAATTGCAGGATCACCGTTTCCCCCAAGCACAAAGCCTTCCCCTGACTGTCGACATTCTCAAAAGAATAGGCTTGAGGGACAAACATAAATGATTCTGCTCTTCTGCCTAACACCCGTGGTTTGATGTTCGTTCGGGACCGTGTTGCGGTGCATACACCATTAATAACAGACGGCGTTGCATTTAAAATCTTTGCGAATCTTCGACATAATTCTGTAGGCTGCTTATGCATAGCCAATTTCATCACCTCAACCTCATACTATGAACTTCCAATAGAAGAATATTGTACGATTAACTAAAGCCATTAAGTTTATTTAAAAGCTTTGAAGGGATACGATGATTCAGAATCCGGAATGAGATCAGAGGCTAACGAAGACTAAAAAGGCTGACGACTTCATCCTAAGTATTTGTGATAAAACGGATCGATTGCCCAAATCCATCCACATTGTCAACAGATGAATCTAAGCGGGAAAAAAATTATAGCCTTTGTTCAGCTTCATGCTTGGAATAATAGGGCTAGAGTATGCTTGGTTCAGGTTTACGAGCATTCTTCATGGGGAAGGTATAAACTGGTATACCCGCAAAACGATACTTTTGAAGATGAATATATTGCTTGCATTTTGCAAATGATTAATGTATAACTAAATACATGAGGTGAAGCCAATGGAAAATGTTCGAGGTCTCTTTCAAATCATGACACGCCGGTTTGGGTTTCTTAATAAAAACTGTTGTACAGCTGGCGGATTCGAGATTTCGCTGGTTCAAAGCCATATTCTTTATGAAATTGACAGACAAACCAAACCATCCATACAGCAAGTATCGGAGGCGCTAGGTACGGATGTAACCACTTTTAGCCGGCAGATTCAGGCACTTATAAAAATGAAATTAGTCAAAAAAGTTCCTGATTCCGAAGACAGGAGAGTACAAGTGCTTTCACTGACGACGGAAGGGAAGTACGTAGCCGCAACGATCGATCATCAAATGAACGAATACCTGGATGAAGTGTTCTCTCATATGAACGACTTTGAGAAAGAAACCGTTCTGCGGTCGATCAAGCTATTAAATGGAGCTATGGCCAAATCGAGCATGTGTTGTATCACCCCCATCGGGTGATATTCTTTTGAAAAATACTTGCAATTTGCAAATAATAACTAGAAGGGAGGTGAGAATACATTAACCAACTAGCTTGATGAATGCTGCATGAATCATATCTGAATAATTGGAGGTTATCCCTATGAGTCAATGTTGTTCAAGACCAGTTCCGGTTCAGCTTTCGAGGAAAGCTTCAACTCCTGTGTCAATAAATCATGATTTGCCAGTAGCCATAATCGGCGGGGGGCCGGTAGGCTTGGCCGCTGCTGCCCACCTAGTCACGAAGGGAGAGTCGTTTATTCTCTTTGAAGCCGCTGCGCATATAGCAGGAAATGTGGGCAATTGGGGGCATGTACGTGTATTTACTCCGTGGCCATTTATTGCGGATAAAGCGGCTAGGCAGTTGCTGGAAGCTTCAGAATGGAAATTGCCCAATGAAGAAGCATTCCCAACAGGCAAGGAGATAATCGACGAATATTTGGTTCCGCTGGCACAGCTTCCTGCGATTAAACCATTTGTCCATTATAATGCCAAAGTAGTGGCTGTGAGCCGCAAAGGTTTGAGCAAGGTGAAAACAGCCGGTCGCGATAAGCTGCCCTTTGTCCTGCATGTTCAACAGGAGAATCAAACGATCAGGTATGAAGCCAAGGCGGTCATAGACGCCTCCGGCACATGGTCGAATCCGAATCCTGCAGCTTCAGACGGGGTCTGGACAAGGGAGGAGCAGGCATTAAGCAGCCAGATTACGTACGGCATTCCGGATTTAGGCAAGGAACAGAAGCGATATGCAGCCAAGCATGTGCTTGTAGTCGGAAGCGGCCATTCCGCCATTCATGCGTTGCTGGACCTGGAACGTCTGCAGGAGCAGCAACCGCAAACAACGATAACTTGGATCATCCGAAAATCCAACGTACAAGAGGTTTTTGGTGGACAGGAACGAGACGCTCTTCGTGAGCGTGGTTTGCTCGGAATGCGGCTTCAGGAGTTGGTCGAATCGGGAAAGATCGCGGTATATACTTCTTTTCTAATTAATGGATTTGAGAAGGATGGAGCCAGGATTAATGTTCTGGGCAAAGTGAATGGCGAGACGGTGCGGATCAATGGATTGGATGAAATCATCAGCAATACGGGATCACGGCCGGATATCTCTTTCCTTAGAGAAGTCAGGATTGACATGGATACAGACATTGAGAGCGTAACTGCGCTCGCGCCATTAATTGATCCGAACATTCATAGCTGCGGAACCGTAAGACCTCATGGTGAAAAAGAACTGCGACAACCGGACCCGAACTTTTATGTTGCCGGATCAAAGAGTTACGGTCGTGCGCCTACTTTCTTAATGGCTACCGGCTATGAGCAGGTCAGGTCCATTGTTGCGGCCATTAGCGGGGATTGGGAAGCGGCTGCGAATGTAGAGCTGGATTTGCCAGAAACGGGCGTGTGCAGCGTCAATGGATCGGTTCTATACAGCAATAGCCTTTCAGAAACACAACAAGCAGAAAACCAAAGCAGCCAAACAACAGCATCAAGCACAAGCCATACTTCATGCTGTAACTAATAACTGTACCCGCTGGCCATTACGGTCAGGGGGCATAGTTATTTGGGTCAACATCGTAGAGTACAAGTCCAAGATAGCTGACTGAAGGTCGATGGAACTGTGGGTGGTGCTTTGGGTTTTTCTTTTGTTTACTCCTTATTTCCAGGCTGATTCCCAACGTCCGCTTTCAAATGTCCGTAGGCGACGAGTTTGCTAAATTGGACTGAAACTTCTTCAGCAGGAAGAGGCTTATCGTTCCTAATCCACCATAGGACAATCCCCATGAAAGACGTCACGAGGTATTCGAGCAGCAATTCTTTGGATATTGCAGAATTCCCCTGCGGAGGGTTCCACCCCTCATTTAACTTATCTTTAATCATACTCTCCATTTTAATGTGGAACTGATAAATTCTGTTCTCATCAATCAGCATCGCGTGGTAAAAGGTCATATTCTGAGAGATATGGTCCAGCACGGTGTACATAACGGATTCAACTGCAGCTATGCTATACGGATTCATGCCGATGGGACAAAGAATGACGGCATCCTTTAAATCGCTTAACAATTCATGGATACATGTATCCAATAAGTCGGGTTTGCTTTGATAGTGCAGATAAAAGGTGTTTCGATTAATGATCGCCCGATCTGCAATATCCTGAATGGTGATCGCTTCGTATCCTTTCTCCTGAATCAGGTCATAAAACGCCTTGCGAATGGACTGTTTGGTGCGCACGATTCTAAGATCAATTTTCTTGTTTTGGGTCATTCTTTGGTTCTCCCTACATTTATTTATGGTCGTTAAGCGACAAAGCTTGATGAAATGACTGTTATCCTTCATAACACAGATTTTTGAATATTGAGCGTGATATTCAGCTCTATTATAATGAGCGAGAGATAAATAAACAACATGTGCACATTATTTATCTAATGACTATAAACGTTTAGGAGGATTATTCCATGACCATCCATCATCAGAATGAGCTTGTGCGCAAGGCAATCGCCGTGCTGGAAAGCTTAGAGAGCGGCAATCCAGAAGCGATTGCGAAATACGTTCATCCGGATCGATATATTCAGCACAATCAGGCTTTGCCCGACGGTAGGGACGCGCTGCTTGGCGCATTGGATCATTTGCAAGAGATCGGAACCAAGGTAAGCATTAAGCGTGCAGTAGTCGATGGAGACTATGTCGCCCTTCATTCTGTGTATCATTTCTTTGGTCCTAAAATTGGCATTGATATTTTCCGTTTTGAGAATGGGCTTATCGTCGAACACTGGGACAACCTTCAGGAGATGGTAGAGAAGACACCAAGCCATCATACGATGATTGACGGGCCGGTAACGATCAAGGAAATAGATAAGACAGATGAGAACAAAGCATTGGTTACGAGCTATGTGGAGAATATTTTGCTGGGGAAAAACCCAGATCTGCTAAACTCGTACTTTAATGGCGATCACTACATTCAGCATAGTCCGCATATCGCAGACGGTCTCTCCGGTCTTCATGCTGCCTTGCAATCGTTGAAAGAGAGGAATATCGAATTTCAGTATAATCGAATCCATCAGGTGATTGGGCAAGGCGATTTTGTGCTTACGGTAAGTGAAGGGACGTTCAATGGTCAGCATACCGCTTTCTACGATATTTTCCGTGTGGAGAATGGAAAGATTGATGAGCATTGGGATGTGATCGAGGCTATCTTGCCAGAAGTGAAGAGGAAAAATGCAAACAGCAGATTTTAAAGTTGAATCAGTTGAACCTGAATTACGAAAGCCTATAAAATCAAGCTTTGGATACAGGACGATCAGGGAATGAGTTCCAATTGTGGGTGTAGAATTTAGGGAGGTTCAGTTTGTTGGTTACAAATCCCCCTCCCCACACGAAGAGGCAACGGTATTTCCAAGACTAATTATGGGATTATCGATTATTCCAGAAAAATACTTTTCCGTTCCATTTGCAGCCACGCCCATCGGTTTTGGAACGATTCGGCCAGTTTTAAAGTGAATCTGCGAGCGCTTCGAACCAGTACGCCGGCACAGAGAATGAATTCCCGCCGAAAGCGCTGGATTGTAAAGGAACGATGAATGGGATCACAACATTGGAGTTTCAATCGCTCGAACAGATTGTAGGCCAGCAACTTGAGTAATAGATCGATCTCATTAGCGGCAAAGGATTGGGTCGGGATCCGGTGGATGGAAAATCCGTTCTTTCCTTCTTTGATGTAGTTCTTCATGCAGCAGCGTTGGTTGTAGAAGCGCCATACATCAATAGCCTCCCAGCTTTCAGTGGTGACCATGGCTTCGTACTGCCAGAATAAGTCGAGTTCGAGCTGTGGATGATCGTCATGGCAACGCATCATTTTGCGAATGACAGCTACGCGTCTTGTTTTGTTCCAGGTAGTGGCTTGGTAATTCACGACGATGCCTTCAATGATCCAATCCTCGTCGACGAAGCGCGTCCAGTGCTCGCACTTTCTTACATGTTCAGTAAGGCGATTCGTCCATTTCAGCTTGCCGACCGATGGATTTCGCTTCCTAGAACGCATAGAACTCTTCGCCGCTAAAGCCTTTGTCAATCGGACGTGGCTAACTTTTCGTTCGCCTAATAGTTGTAGCGTCTCTTCGGCAAACGGCAGGACATCTGTAGAACTGCCGGTATTGCCCGATCGCAGCATGGCATTGACGAGTAGGCGCGATTTTCCTTCATAAACGAGCAAAGGATGATAACTTTTACGTCCTCGTTTATGACTGTTGACACCAACAGCGGCGCCTTGTTGATGGCCATAAACGGTTTCTACGGATGAATCCAAATCGAGAATCGAGCATTCAGGCAGGGCCGGTGCGATGATGTCGAGATTGAGTGCTCGCAACTTCGGTATGAAGGACTCCTGCGACTTGCCGAAGCGAAGCAACTCTTTATTCAATAGCGTATGATGGGGCAGACGACCGCCAAGGGCATGCCGGATGAGGGAATCTTGCCTCAGAGATTTAAAATGATAGAGGCGTTCGCACCCGAGCAACCAGCCAATGACGAGATACTGGAGGATGCGATGGGTAGGAAATAACGCGTTGGCTGCTTTGGAAAGACCGAGGGTCTGAAAAGCTTGGCTCAAGCCGATGGTTTCGAGAAAGGCTAGCACCACCTTGCTGCCTGCAAAATTTGTTGCATTTCTCATAGAAAATTCCGTTTTCAAGTTCGAGATTTTTGTGATAGACTTCACTTTAAGGGTGCTCCTCTCTTTGGGTGATGTTGTTCCGACAAACACCATTCTACCAAAGATAGGGGCACTTTTTATATAGCGTTACTTTCGTAATTCAGGTTAAAGGTGAACATCCCTCTGCACCTACGCAAACCAACATTATAAGTCAAAAATCGACAACTGCAAACAAGCAGTTAGACCCATACCAGCAATAATCATTTAGAAGTAATATATATAACAGTAGGCTGAAAAGGGAAATTCTATGAGAATATTTAAAGAAATGCTATAATTCAAATTAGAGTTGAAATATTATTTTTAACGCAGGACATAATGACGAATGATCTTCGCATTTAATAGGGGGGTTCCTGTTGTATTTCGATTGAATAATTGTTTATTTATTCTTTTGAAAGGAGATGAAAGATTGAAAAAATATATAATTATTATTGTTGTTGGAATATTAGCTGTCTTTTCTTATTTAACCTATACAAATCTTACTTATGAATTCAACTATGACAGTGGGGTAAAGGATGAAGAATTAATATCACCTTCAGGAAACTACACCGCACAAGTATATTACCATTATTATGGAGGTGCTGCTGGAGGTGTAAATGTGTATGTAAATGTGATTTTTCATTTGGAAGACGATATTGAGAGGACAGTATATTACAGTGATGCAAAAACATTTTTTCATATAAAATGGTTAGATGATGATAAGCTATCAATTGCAAACATAGGCGGTGGGGATAGAAGTATTGTACTAACTGTCGGTAAAGACATCTATGATGAAACTGGAAAGGCATGCAGAAAATACGTGATTAATAAGAAGTATTCTTGTTATAGTAAAAATTCAGTTTAGTTTACTTTGACTATATGGACCAGATAGTTATATTTGTACAAGTTCTGTGAGCACTAATATGGTATTCCTCCATTTGCTAATATTTATGTGGATTTATAAGGATCTTTCTGTTAACCTTGTTCATTATCAAATATCGATAGGATAGATATTACTAATTACTAGTTCAATCTAGGTTGAATAACTAATCCATACATTTGACATATTACGTAAATTGGGTATAATGTAAAATTGTAGTGACAATATGAAGTTACAAGGAGGTTTTTTTTGAAAAGGATCGTATTAATCTTGCTAGTCATCTCACTAATGTTGTCAATTTCGCCTGTTACTAGTGCGAGCAATCTAATCGAGGAAGTAGATTTAGTAAAAGAAGCAGCGATAATAAGTGATTTGACTGATGAACATAAGCACGAGAATGAACTACTCAAAAGGATTCACACTGAAGTAGTTAATCGAAATGGTCTTTCGCTAAATGAGAATGGACAAATGGAAATTAATGTAACTGCAGAAGATGTATCTTTAGACAAAGAAATATTCGATAAATACCTATTGAAAATTGAAAGATCAAACTATCTTGTTAGTGTAGGAGGAGTCTACTTTGACAATAACTTTGAGTTGGTATTCTTACCTCTTGAGGAAGCAGTGAATGATATATATACAAAAGACATGGAGAAACAGAAATTAAACAATATATTGAATGAGGATGTACAACGTGAATCATCATTAAGAGAGGAGATATTTGCAAAAAACCTGATTCCTCTTAATATACCACCTGATTTATTTGCATATCAAATAGTAAAGGCAAATAAGCAAGAAATTCAAGATTATTACCTAGTAGCTTTGTACATTGAAGGAAATAGACCTCAGGCATTACTGGCAACAACAGCATTATGGATATCAAGAATCACGAATCAAGGTATTTGGGATTATAAAGTACAGCCGGGATATACGCCCCACGATAAAAAATGGATGGCATATACAAGATCCTCACAATATCCTTCCACTAGAACCTCTGAATGGTTTGGAAATTATAATTATGGATTTACTGGTAGATTTCTATTTTCATTAAGTATTTTATATGCAGGTGGTGATGGAGCTGGAATCATGTGGGGCAATGGGTTCGATAGTGTAGAAGATAAAGCAGCTATAAAAATGGGGTATGATGAATCATATTAAAATTAATTTAACGTTTCTTAATAAGTATTTTTAAGTCAAAAGGCCATGGTTCATAGTTTTGAACTATGGTTTTTTGTGTACTTAGCAGCGCAATTGACTAAGGAGTGAGAGTCTCCAATGCACCAAGAGTGAAAGTACGGACGCGTATTGCATTGTCCGTGAGGATAAGTGTAAAGAATGCGAAGGCAAACCGGAACAGACGACATGTTAGGTTAGCCAAGTAGGATAATCTTGCAGAAAAAGTAAAAGCCCCATGCCACTAATGTCTTCAGGAGTTAGGAGAACAAGGCCGTGAAGGCCGAGTCTGTAAAATACTTTGTGTAAACTCCAAAACCTATTAAAATGGAATAAGAAGAAAGGTTGGGAGAACACATGGGATTTTGGACGAAACAGCAGCTACGTGCTTTCATCAAGGAGAATAACTTGGTTACGGCTAAGGACGCTCAGGACGCGCTTAAAGAGCCTTTCGCTGAGACGATCCAAGAGATGCTCGAGGCGGAAATGGATACACATCTGGGCTACGAGAAGCACGATGTAAAGGTCAAGTCAACGCCGAACAGCCGCAATGGCAAGAGCAAGAAAACGGTAGTGAGCGAGTACGGCGAGCAAGAGATCACCGTGCCACGCGACCGTCTGAGCGAGTTTGAGCCGATTGTTGTGAAGAAGCATCAGTCAAACGTGACCGGCATTGAAGACCAAATTATTGCTCTCTATGCAAAGGGTGTAAGCACACGTGAAATCCAGGATCACTTGCAGAATATGTACGGCATCGAGGTCTCTCCTACGCTAATCTCGAACGTTACGAACAAGATCGTGCCGATGATCAAAGAATGGCAGAATCGGCCGCTGCAGAGCGTGTATGCGGTTGTTTTTCTCGACGCCATTCACTTCAAAGTGAAGCAAGACGGCGCCATTGTAAATAAGGCGGCGTACATGGTCATTGGCATCGATCTGGATGGTAATAAGGATGTACTGGGCATGTGGATTGGCGAGAATGAATCTGCCAAGTTCTGGCTCGGTGTCTTAAACGAACTTAAAAACCGCGGCGTACAGGACATTCTCATCACATGCGTGGACAACCTGACGGGCTTCTCGCAAGCCAATACCGCTTGCTATCCCGAGACGGAGATTCAAAAGTGCATCATTCACCAGATCCGCAATTCTACGCGCTATGTCTCGTACAAAGACCTGAAGAAGGTTACCGCTGATTTGAAGCCGATCTACAAAGCTGCGACAGAGGAGGCAGCGCTCGTAGAGCTGGACCGCTTTGAGGAAGAGTGGGGCAAAAAGTATCCGCTAATCGTCCGCTCCTGGCGTAACAACTGGGAGGAGTTGGCCATATTCTTCAAATATCCGCCGGAGATCCGCAAGCTCATCTACACAACAAACATCATTGAAAGCTACCATCGTCAACTGCGCAAGGTGACGAAAGGTAAGAGTATCTTCCCAAGTGATGAAGCCTTGCTCAAAATGCTGTATTTATCCACAATGGATGTTGTACGGAAATGGACAGGACGCGTTCAAAACTGGGGACAAATGTTACTACAACTGTCCGTTTTCTTCCCCGATCGTGTTGGTCAGCACCTGAGGTAGGGGGCGGAGTCCCCCTCCATCGCAACACCCTCTAAATTCGTTTACACAAAATTCTTGACAGACCCTGAAGGCCAAGGCTTTGATAAATCCATTCATTTCATTGAAGCTTCGATGAGGGATAATCTCGATCTGCAAGAGAACAATTATTGTACTTGGTAGGACTTAAACCTAGAGAAGACTATGTCAAAATTTATAGAAGTCAAAAGAGTGGCCTTTCATTTTCTGTTAGGAGCATCTCATCCAAAGTGCAGTCGAGTATAGTATTAATCAATTGTCCTACAGACGTTCATTATAGGAGGACTCTCAGAGTTATGAAGTTTGGCATTGCAAAGGAAACATGAGAGATTTATTATGACAAGAAAGCCTGCTCAAAAAAAGCGGGCTTCTTCATATTGGAATCTCGCCAAGCTCGAAGAATTATCTGTTTTTACATCAAAATTGTTGATAAATGCTCAAGAGCTATCGAGGGTATCCGCTTTTCTTCCGAAATATTCTCGTAAAGAAGCTGCTCTTTACTCGCCTCATACATTTGCTTGCGCAAAGCGGCAATCCGGCCTTTACTGGAATCAATAAATCGAAAGTCTACCTGCCGCAGATCATTCATTTCGGTTAAGCCGGCCAAGGCTTCCGCCTTTATTCCCTTATGGATCTCTCTTAGTTCGGTATTGAAGATCAAATAGTAGCGCTGTACGCAAAGGAGACAGCATGAATCGAAAATTATTGTCACCATGCCCCTGATCCAAGTGAGACAGAAAAACCTAAACCTGAATTACGAAAGCCTATAAAATCAAGCTTTGGATACAGGACGATCAGGGAATGAGTTCCAATTGTGGGTGTAGAATTTAGGGAGGTTCAGTTTGTTGGTTACAAATCCCCCTCCCCACACGAAGAGGCAACGGTATTTCCAAGACTAATTATGGGATTATCGATTATTCCAGAAAAATACTTTTCCGTTCCATTTGCAGCCACGCCCATCGGTTTTGGAACGATTCGGCCAGTTTTAAAGTGAATCTGCGAGCGCTTCGAACCAGTACGCCGGCACAGAGAATGAATTCCCGCCGAAAGCGCTGGATTGTAAAGGAACGATGAATGGGATCACAACATTGGAGTTTCAATCGCTCGAACAGATTGTAGGCCAGCAACTTGAGTAATAGATCGATCTCATTAGCGGCAAAGGATTGGGTCGGGATCCGGTGGATGGAAAATCCGTTCTTTCCTTCTTTGATGTAGTTCTTCATGCAGCAGCGTTGGTTGTAGAAGCGCCATACATCAATAGCCTCCCAGCTTTCAGTGGTGACCATGGCTTCGTACTGCCAGAATAAGTCGAGTTCGAGCTGTGGATGATCGTCATGGCAACGCATCATTTTGCGAATGACAGCTACGCGTCTTGTTTTGTTCCAGGTAGTGGCTTGGTAATTCACGACGATGCCTTCAATGATCCAATCCTCGTCGACGAAGCGCGTCCAGTGCTCGCACTTTCTTACATGTTCAGTAAGGCGATTCGTCCATTTCAGCTTGCCGACCGATGGATTTCGCTTCCTAGAACGCATAGAACTCTTCGCCGCTAAAGCCTTTGTCAATCGGACGTGGCTAACTTTTCGTTCGCCTAATAGTTGTAGCGTCTCTTCGGCAAACGGCAGGACATCTGTAGAACTGCCGGTATTGCCCGATCGCAGCATGGCATTGACGAGTAGGCGCGATTTTCCTTCATAAACGAGCAAAGGATGATAACTTTTACGTCCTCGTTTATGACTGTTGACACCAACAGCGGCGCCTTGTTGATGGCCATAAACGGTTTCTACGGATGAATCCAAATCGAGAATCGAGCATTCAGGCAGGGCCGGTGCGATGATGTCGAGATTGAGTGCTCGCAACTTCGGTATGAAGGACTCCTGCGACTTGCCGAAGCGAAGCAACTCTTTATTCAATAGCGTATGATGGGGCAGACGACCGCCAAGGGCATGCCGGATGAGGGAATCTTGCCTCAGAGATTTAAAATGATAGAGGCGTTCGCACCCGAGCAACCAGCCAATGACGAGATACTGGAGGATGCGATGGGTAGGAAATAACGCGTTGGCTGCTTTGGAAAGACCGAGGGTCTGAAAAGCTTGGCTCAAGCCGATGGTTTCGAGAAAGGCTAGCACCACCTTGCTGCCTGCAAAATTTGTTGCATTTCTCATAGAAAATTCCGTTTTCAAGTTCGAGATTTTTGTGATAGACTTCACTTTAAGGGTGCTCCTCTCTTTGGGTGATGTTGTTCCGACAAACACCATTCTACCAAAGATAGGGGCACTTTTTATATAGCGTTACTTTCGTAATTCAGGTTGAAAGGTATGAAAGACATTCCCGAATAACGGTGATGTCTTTTTTACTCATGACTTATGCAGTTCATTCCAAGTGATGGAAATCGATTAATAGTCATAGAAATGTAAGCTAAAAACCGGAAAACCCCTTGACTTTCGGAAATCACCACAATAATCGCGGAGAATACCTTTTCTAACGGGTATACCTTTCGAGATAATAGGAGATTTTGGTGAAACAAACCCTTGAAGATCCACGGTTTCGTAAGCTTTCTCAAGGCGAATGCGCAGGAGCGCCGATTTTGAGATCGCTTGGGAAAAGTTCGACTTTTCATTGCTCTTGACACAATCCGGGATATTCAAACGTAGCGGAGCTCCGTCATGGATGCTTTGCTTTATGTACATCATTGGATTAATCTCTGGATGCTCTTCGGTTGTACAAATGAGCGAACTAGCTAGCAAAGATGCTCTACTAAAACTCATGTTTAAACCTTACAAACTCGCACAATACACGATTAGCCGATTCTTCACAGTTCCACATGCCTGGCGGACGTTTGGGAAAAAGCGTGTTGCAAGGCTTCAAGAAGAACGGGAAACCGCGCTTCAGGAAGGCGATGTTATTAATCTCGACGATACACACAGCGCCCATCCCTATGCGAAGAAATTACCGTTTCTTTGTTGGCTCAAGGACTCTTCATCCAAGACATACAGCTGGTGCATGAACCTCGTTGTCCTGCAGGCGGTGCTCCAAAATGGACTTGAATATCCGTTGTTTTACAGTGTCTGGCGCAAAGTTTCTGACGATCAGGCTGGTTTAACCAAGTTTGATCTAGCCAGACAAATGTTGCTCATGCTGCGTGAGTCGGTCACTTGTCGTCTCTGGGTAGCGATGGACCGATGGTATTTATGCAAAGACTTTTTCGTTTTCTTACAAGAGCATTCCTTTGACTGGGTAACCAAAGCCAAACGCAATACCGCACTGTACCGAAAGATTACGGTCCCCGGACGTCGTGACCGGTATGTGCCTGTTACAGCACGACAACTTATTCAGGAAGGATACAAGCGTTTATCTGCATCGGGCAACGGTCTGTCTGCCATAGCTGTGTCTGATATCTATATGAAAATGCCTTATCTTGCCGAAGGACGGAAAGGACAGCCCGTAACGAAACAACGATTCGTTCCAATCGCTGCCGTTGTCGCCATGCGCCTTAAAGAAGACGAGGAAATGGTTGAAGAAAGGGAAGACGCCCAAGATGAGCCGGCAACCTACAGAGGGGCGTATTTGATCATTAGCAACCGTCATGATGTGCCAAAGCAGGCGTTTGAAGTATACGGGAAGCGCTGGCGAATTGAAGTGTTTTTCCGCGCAGCCAAGCAAGAACTTGGCTTTGAAAAGTGCCATTCTACAACCGAAGCGCATCAGCACGCACATATGGAGTTACTTTTTGCTGCGGAAACGTTACTTGCCTATGCTTTATGGCAAGTAAACAAAGAAAAAACGAGCGATGAGAGCCACACCCACGGCGAAATGGTTCGCGGTCTCTTCCACACTCGTTGCCAGGTTCGCACAAGAAACCACAAGGGGTTAAAGCGAATCTACATCGATTTTGACATAGAGGCAAGCCGTTTTGCAAGCCTTATTTCCGCATACTGGCCTAAGATTCTCTCCATGACCATGTGGCCGGTTTATTCAAGCTTAGATTCTCACAATTATCGGTTAATCTCATGAACTGCATAAGTCATGTTTTACTGTTACTCAAGCAGGATTAATCCCTTATTTGTCGAAATAATCCATTAGAGAAATCATAGATTTACAATAAAATAAGAAATGTAGATCAAGATGAAGCGATTACACATCCTACTGATTATGCTCACATTATTTCTGTTGACTAGCTGTACAAACTACAATTCGAATAAGATTTTAGAAGATTTAAATGTTCCTAAGCCAATTGCGGTTGAATTTACTCATCAAGATCGAAAATTTGAAATTAACCCCCTTTATAAAGAAGTACTTCATTATACGGCTTCCATCAAGGAAGATCCTTCTCTGGACACTAAGGAGGAGCATAACAATAAAGTGCTCGCCCCTTTCTATAATATGACAAAGAAGAGGAACTTGGTCGTGTTCAAAGACTATGATTCTTTTTTTACGCCGACTCTTCTCGAGCAACAATTGGAAGACAACACGATAGAATTGCTTAACAATCAGGAAAAAATAAATTCTATCATTGAGGAAGCGATTATAACCTCTATAAAACTGCTTAAAGGGGGCAATAAAACAATCTTTATTATGCCCCTTAACCCGGATAAAACAACTCATCTTCGAGAGATGGGTGGTGTAACAGGTGTTGCACTTAGTAGGGACGTCATTTTATTGCATATTGATCCTACATTTTCAGAAGAGTTTCTTAAATATACAGTGGCACATGAATATAATCATACTGTCGCCTTGGAAAGTCTCAGCGTGCGTGACGATACATTATTAAATTCCGTCATTATTGAGGGAAAAGCGGATGCTTTCGCCTCATTGGTTTACCCGAATCAGACTGTTCCATTATGCAAAGTTACTTAAAAAATAATCCTGAAGTAACAGTTAATAAATGGACTCGATTTAAAGCGGAAGATATTGTTAGGGGCAGTGACTATCAAGATTTATTGTGAAATCCATATTTAACGATGTTAACTATTGTAAAGAGCGTGGTCCTATGTGGATTGCGCTCTTTTTATTGGAGCTTAGCTAATAGGTCGAGGATATTAATTATTAAACCCTATTAAATTTTACTTTGCGCTTAGTTAGATTTTAGGTTGACGGCAACTTATTCTAATGAGACTATTTGTCTCAAGCAGTTATGTTATGCAGTTGAAACACATTACTGAATCTAGCAACTAGATCTGTTCAATGAGGAGAGTGATGATTTCAATGGATATCAAGGCGTTTTGCCATGGCATCGAGTTAGGGGAGGCAGCTAGCCGGATTGTTGTTGATTATCGTATGAAAGAGAGTGAATACACGGAGTTAAAACGACAATTTCTAAGTGATCGCCATGCGTTCTTCCAGCACATCAAAGGTGTTGCGGGATACAGGCAAATGCTGCTTTACCTATTCGTGAGATTTGCCATGGACGCTTATGAGGAGTACCAGGTTCGAGAAATCGCCAATAACGTTTATTTCGATACGTTTTCGGATATCCGGATTTGGAGCGAGGTTTGTTACCGGATTTATGGCGAGTATGGCATTGAGGAGTACAACTGGCTGCAAGAGCATGTTCAGCTCAGGCTGTTTCGACTAGGCAGACTGCAGTTTCAGCCTATCGCAATTGAAGGCGACCTAAAGGCAGGGGACCTGACAGTGGAGAAGAATCAGCTCGTGCTGAATGTCCACATTCCGGAAGGGGAAGCGTTAACTCCGCATGAGGTGGTTCATTCCTTCTCGTTAGCCCGGGCATTCTTCAGAGGCATACCGCCCGTTTTTGTGTGCCAAACTTGGCTGCTGTACCCCGGTCTTGAACAAATTCTGAAGGCCGATTCGAACATTCTACAGTTTCAGCGGCTGTTCCATATTTATGAAGTCGATGAATCATCGAAGGAAGCCGAGCAGCGAATCTTCAATAGAGTCGCTGCAGATCCAGCCGAATATGGAGAGGAAACGAGCTTGCGGCGTGCAGCGAAAGCGTATTTGCAAGCTGGCGGCAGGCTGGGCAGGGGCAGCGGCCTATATGCGCTGGGAGAGCTCTAGGATTTAATGGAGAGTGTAATGTCTCACCAACTAACGTAAGTTTTGAGTTTAGAGGATGTGGATATCATGAGCAAAAAAATGAAATTGATTATGTTTTGGGCTAGCTGCCTCATTCTGTTGTCGGTTTGTATCACATACTTCATGACTAGGATATATCCTAGTAACGTCATGGATTCTGTATCAGAATTGGAAGCGATAAATGAAGCGTCGGCACGGGATTATTATGTCTCGCCGCAAGGAAATGATACCAATCCGGGAACGATGAATGCACCGCTCGCCAGCATCCAGAAAGCCATTGAATTCGTGCAGCCAGGGCGTTCCGTCATTCTCCTTGAAGGCGTATATCACCAGACCGTAAGCATCGAAAAATCAGGATCGCCAGAGCAGGGCTACATCACTTTACGCAATGCAGAGGGACAAACCCCAATATTGGACGGCAAAGGCGTACAGCAAACCCAGGATGGTGCCATCAGCATTGACAATGCGAGCTATGTACGGGTAGCAGGCCTGGAGATACGCCATTACAATACAAGCTCCGCTGATGTCACACCTATCGGGATTCATGTAAGCGGCAGCGGCGGAAATATTGAACTTATAGGCAATCGCATTCACGATATGGGAACCACTGCAGGTCAGAAGGCAGGCGGCGGCAATGCACATGGCATTGCTGTTTACGGTAACTCGGAAGTTCCGCTAAACCAGATTGCGATTATCCAAAATGAGCTGTACAACCTGAAGCTGGGCGCCAGTGAAGCGATGGCGATTAATGGGAATGTAGACGGCTTTCGTGTTATGCAGAACATCGTGCACGATAACAACAACATCGGTGTCGATATCATTGGGTTTGAAGGTACGGCACCGGATAATGCCCGTGATCAGGCAAGAAACGGTGTGATTCAAGGAAATCATGTATACCATAATTCCTCTTATGGCAATCCCGCCTATGGCAACGAGTATTCAGCTGCTGGCATCTATGTGGACGGTGGCAAAGCGATCAAGATCATCGACAATGACATACACGACAATGATTTTGGGATTGAACTCGCCAGCGAGCATGCCGGAGGTGCAACTTCGCATGTAGAGGTGTCTCTTAACCGCATTTATAATAATAGTGCGTCAGGCATTACGCTGGGCGGTTATGATGAAGATCGCGGAAGGACGGAAGATTGTATCATTATTGAAAATACACTTTCGGAAAACAATTCCAAGCGACTTGGTTATGGTGAAATCAATCTGGCCTTCGACACAAGGAACAATGAATTAAGCAACAACGATATTCATGCGAATGAGGATGGACTAATGATCACAAACGAGTTCACTCAAAACGAAGGCAATAAGGTTGACTTTAATCATTATAGCACCCAAGCTCAGGCGTATTGGATATGGAAAGGCGAAGAATTCGATGAGTTCTGGGCCTATCAGTCACAGACAGGCAATGATAGGCATTCCGACTTGAGCTGAGCGGATAGGGTGCATGTCACAGACAGGAGTAGGGTATGAAAGCCAAAGCTGCATTTCAAAAACTCACCCGTACAAACAGGGACAACTTATCGAGTTGTCCCTTGTTTATTGCGATCATCTGGACCTTTGAGTTTGCTTTTCGACTGTGCTGCGGGAGCATTATAAACTTCGCTCCAGCAAGGTCCCGATTTGCTTGGCCATCACTCGTGGGGGATAGGGCATTCCCGATCGAATCCACCATTCAATGACACCTACATAAGCGGTGCCGGAATATTGCAGGATGACATCATCATTCAAATCGGTATTTCTTTCGCTGTCTCTGTCGATCTCGCCTTTAAAGCCTTTCATAAAGGAAGCAAGGAGCCGGGTTCTGAACGATGAAGGAACGCCCGTGCTTGCCAGCATCGCTGAAAAAAACAAATAGTTTTTTTCGAAATATTCAAAGTAAGGGACAAGCGCATCGGTCCATTCCATCTCGCATGCCCATTTATCCATCGCTCCTAATTCATTAAGATGGGTTTCGATGAGTTGGTCCAATAGATCAAATTTGTCCTGATAGTGAAGATATATGGTCCCGCGGTTTACGTTGGCCCGGTCTGCAATATCTTGAATGGTGATGTGATCGAAACTTTTTTCGGCCATAAGTTCGATAACGGCATTTTTCAAAGACTCTCGTGTTTTAAGGATTCTCCGATCCAATTTAGCCAATGTGCCACCAATCTTTCTAAAATAATAAACAATTTCGGCGCATGTGTTGAGATATCAACAGAACGCGCTTTTTTAACCATTGAATGTTTGGACTTGATTCCATAATAATAGACATATGTCGATTAATCAAATCTAGTTGATTAGTTTCCACGTAATTTTTAGGGAAAAGGAGATCCTGCATATGTGCAAAACATACGTTTTAAGCGTTCCAACTGCGAAAGCGCCGTTTGAAAAAACGACGATTGAAAGAAGACCACTGCGGTCTCATGATGTCTTGATCGATATTAAGTTTAGCGGCATTTGCCATTCCGATATTCACAGTGCTCACGGGGATTGGGCGGGAGGAATTTTCCCTATGGTGCCTGGTCATGAGATTACCGGGATTGTAACGGAAGTAGGGGAGAAGGTAATGAACTTTGCTGTAGGCGACCGGGTTGGCGTAGGTTGCTATGTGGATTCTTGCGGAGTGTGCGAGTACTGCCTCCGTGGAGAAGAGCAGTATTGTACCAAAGGGCATGTAGCTACCTATAACTCTTTGGATTACGACGGCAATCCCACTTATGGCGGTTACAGCCAAATGATTGTGGTTACCGAAAGATTCGTTGTGCATATCCCGGATGGCTTGGAGCTGGATGCAGCCAGCCCGCTTCTATGCGCGGGTATTACGACATATTCTCCGCTCAAGCGCTGGAATGCCGGTCCAGGGAAGCGGGTAGCCATTCTGGGAATGGGCGGTCTTGGTCATGTTGCGATACAGTTTGCGCATGAGATGGGCGCCGAAGTTACCGTATTAAGCCGGGCCAAGGATAAGGAAAAAGAAGCGCTGTCCTTTGGTGCGAATGAATACTATTCAACCCTGGATCCAGAAACGTTTGAAACGCTCGCTGGCCGGTTTGACCTAATTCTGAACACGGTATCCGCTACGATTGACGTCGATTCGTATTTATCGCTGCTTCGCGTAGATGGTACGCTGGTTAATGTAGGCGCGCCGGCTGAGCCAAGTCAATACCAAGTGTTCTCGCTAATCATGAGTCGCCGCAGCATTGCAGGCTCCTTGGTTGGCGGACTTTCTGAGACGCAAGAAATGCTGCATTTTGCAGCTCAACATGGGATTGCTCCTCAAATTGAGGTCATTCATGCGGATCAAGTGGATGATGCTTACGAGCGGATCCTGCGAAGCGACGTGCGGTATCGGTTTGTTATCGATATTTCCACATTGTAAAGATGAACAATAAAATCAAAAATCTTTCGCTTCAACTGGCTTTGATCCTGGCTGCATTTTCCGCGCTTGGACCGTTTACAGTCGATATGTACCTTGCGTCGCTGCCGCAAATTATGGATTCTTTCGATACGAATGCATCCTTGATTCAAGCCAGTCTAACCGCTAGCCTGTTAGGATTAGGCTTGGGTCAGTTAGTCATGGGACCGTTAAGCGATAGCTATGGCAGACGCAAACCATTGCTGATCGCCATGATTTTTTACATCGTTTCATCGATTGGTTGTGCTTTTGCTCCCAATATTGAATCCTTTATATTTTTGCGTTTCATCCAAGGGGCCGCCGCGTCGGCCGGACTTGTCATATCCCGAGCGATTGCTCGAGATAGATATAGCGGAGTCGAGCTTACGAAGTTTATCTCACTGCTTACTTTGATCAGCAATGCTGCACCCTTAATCTCTCCGAACGCAGGGAGTGCTGTCACATCATTTAGCACCTGGGTTAGCGTATTTGTTGCTCTGGGAGTGTTTGGAATTGTATTAACAGGAGTCACAGTATGGGGCTTGAAGGAGAGCTTGCCTGTACAGCATCGCGTCCCTAGCAGCTTCATGACACTGATGAGCAATTACAAGCGATTGGTTTGTGATCGGATGTTCATGGGATATGCTTTAGTTAATGGTATTTTATTCGCTGGGGTATTTGCATTTGTTGCTGGAACGCCGTTTATTTATCAAAATATATTCGGGGTATCTCCGCAACAATTTTCGCTCCTGTTTGCACTGAACGGCTTGGCTATTATGATTGGTTCGCAGGTCGTTAAACGAGCGGCAGGCAAGTTGAAGGGACACAGTCTATTGCGAATGGGATTAACGTTATCTTTTATTTCAACGGCTGCTCTCTTCATTGTAGTATTATTAAAAGGATCGTTATGGACCATATTTGGTTCTACCTTCTTATTCGCGGTATCCATTGGAATTGTGGGACCCGTTTCTGTTAGCTATGCGATGGAAGCGCATGGACAAATGGCAGGAAGCGCCTCTGCTATACTCGGCAGCTTGCATTATGCTTTAGGCGCAGTTACATCCCCGCTAGTAGGCATTGCGGGCGAGCATTCTGCCATTCCTTTTGGCATCGTTATTTTTTCAACCAGTGTTCTGGCCATCCTTTCTTATCTTGTCTTCATTAGGAGAGCAAAGCCTGAATACGAAACTTAATTGGAGGGATGAAACGATGGAAATTAAAAGAGCAGGATCACAACCTTCAGGTAAAGGGAATTCTGATTATTTTACCGGCACAGTTCGCGTTGATCCGCTGATTGAGACAGCAGAACCTGCACGCGTAGCTGCAGCGAGCGTTACATTTGAACCAGGGGCACGGACAGCATGGCATACTCACCCTCTGGGCCAGACCTTAATCGTAACCGCAGGAAAAGGACGAGTTCAACGCTGGGGAGGACAGATAGAGGATATCAGTCCAGGTGACGTAGTCTGGTTCCCGCCAGGCGAGAAGCATTGGCATGGTGCGTCGCCCGCTACAGCTATGACTCATATCGCCATACAGGAACGACTTAACGGTCAGGCGGTTGAGTGGCTGGAAAAAGTGAATGATGCTCAATACTCCCCTTCATAGAAGCATGAACATGTAACCAGATCGAGATAGCGATAAGCCGGGAACCATCCAAATGGCCTTGCAATTATTTGTTCATGAGAAAAAGTGGCGACGGTACCGATCCGTTGCCACTTTCTCTTATGTCATAGGAGCTGCAGCTCTCTTATCAAACCTTCGAGAAGCTGCATTACGGTTATTGATTTGCAACTAAACGATTAAGGAACGTATCAGCGTCACGATTAAACTTCCATGAAATACCGAATTTATCAACAAGCATTCCGAAGCAGGAAGACCAAGGCACTTCTGATAAAGGCATGATGACATAACCACCTTCAGCTAAATTAGAAAAGTAATTTTCCAAAGTCTGTTTATCATCAATAACGATACTAATCAATATATTATTGCCTTTAACCAATTCGCCCGTCACATTCTTCATCGAAGGCAGAATATCCGACATCATTATTTTCCCGCCTGCAAATTCCAACGATGACTCCATAATCATATTCAATTCATTTTCCGGCATAGGGTAGTTCGGATCTTGCGGCAAATCCCCAAATTTTACTTTTTTTACTTGACTAGCTTTCAGAGCTTCTGAATAAAATCCAATGACCTCCTCTGTATTTCCATCAAAATTCAAATATGCGATAACTGACATGTGAAAAACCTCCTTCTTGTAATACATGAAGTATAAGCTATAATAGGTGACAGCATGTTGTCACCTTTCAAAACCTTTTTTAAAAATATTTTTGTTATAGTAGGGGATTCTCAGAACGGTTTGAGCCGGGAGGGTACTATGGAGAAAATAGAAAGACTAATTTCTATCGTAATGATCTTGCTGCAAAAGAATATTGTTTCTACAACGGAGTTTTCGCAGTTATTCAAGGTGTCCAAAAGAACGATTCTGCGTGATATGGAGACCCTCAGCATGTCTAATATACCGATTTACTCCATAAATGGTGTTTACGGCGGCTACGGGATTATGGATGAATACAAGTTAGATAAAAGACTGTTAAGCAGCAATGACTTGGAAAATATCTTAACCGCACTGGGCGGAATGGGGCAAATTCTCTTCAGTGATGAAGTAGAGCTCACTCTTAAAAAGATTGAATCGATGGTAGACTCAGCATCATGGAGAGGTTCAATTCACCTGTCATTTTATGATTGGGATGGCCGTACGGAGATTGTTCAAATGTTAAAGACCTGTCAAGAAGCCACCGTGCGAGGAAGGTTGCTTACCTTTGATTATATGGATCAAGATGGAGTCGAGACAATTAGAAGGGTCGAGCCATACCAGCTTCATTTTAGTGAAATGAGTTGGTATTTAAAGGGGTTTTGTTTAAATCGAATGGGCTATCGAACTTTTAAATTGTCCAGAATGGAAAATCTGAATATCGATATCCAAACTTTTGTTCCCCGAGATTTTGTGACTGAGCAAAAAACGGAACAACAGTACCAACCGCAATTAATTCCAATCAAAGCATTGATCGCACATAGTATAAAGGATCACTTTATTGAACGATACGGCCATAAAAGGATTGATGCCTATAATTCTGACTATCTAATTGCAACAATAGATGTGCCGCAAAACCATTACGGCTTTCAGTTTTTGGCTGGTTTTGGAAAAAAACTGGTCATCTTAGAGCCAAAAGCCTATGTGGATGAGTTTCGAGCGTTTCTTAACGGCATACTCAAGAATTATGATTAACGAATCTCTATTGAATAAATGAGAGATAATATGAATCCGCAGGTACTGGGTTTTTGTACTTGTGATCGTCCTGGAACGCCATACATCACTGTTTTGACCATTCAAGGCAAGCTTGCTACAATGAGAACAGTATGAACAATTATTCATGGGGTGGTCTAGTCTTGCATAACAATACCGAACGTCTGGATCTATGGCTGTCTGTATCCCATTTCCATTCTAGCGTCAACGATAAGTTGGAACAGGCGCTGCTGGGGCAATATGATATCTCCTTAAAGGAATTTTACGTCCTTAAATTTATTTCCAGCTCACCGTGCAAAGAACTGCGCTTGCAGCAGCTGCAAGAGAAGGTGGGATTAAGTCAAAGCGCGACGTCGCGACTTGTGGATCGCATGGAAGCGCCTAGTGTTGGGGCGCTGGAACGGCATACTTGCACGCTTGACCGGCGTGGCATTTACACCCGTATTACAGCGTTAGGAGAACAAAAGTACCTACAGGCCCTTGCAACGGTTAATCAGGTACTGAATGATGAACTTCAACGCCATGGCATTTTGACTGAGCTGGATCATTTTGTTCGACAACTATTGAAATAAAGGTTACTTGACAGAATGCTTTTATTTCTGTAATTTTATATGCATGCGCATGCTTTTAAAAAAGATAATGGAGGGTAACCATGACTAATACACAAACATTGCAATCCCTGTTTCGTCCTTTTACGTTGGGCAAGCTATCCTTGTCTAACCGAACGGTAATGGCGCCAATGACGCGTCAAAAATCGCCAAACGGCGTACCTGGATCGGATGTCGCGGCTTATTACCGTCGCCGGGCAGAAAACGGAGTCGGACTAATCGTGACGGAGGGCACGGTCATTAACCATGCCGATTCGAGCAACCAGAAGGATGTCCCATATTTCTACGGGGAAGAAGCCTTGAACGGCTGGGCGAATGTCGTATCCGAAGTGCATGATGCAGGCGGCAAGATCGTTCCTCAAATCTGGCATATGGGCGCTCGCGGCAATGTCAATGAGTATACGGAAGAAGAAATTGCACATATCGTGCAGGAATTCGCAAATTCTGCAGCAGCAGCCAAGCGTCTGGGATTTGACGGCATTGAGTTGCATGGCGCTCATGGTTATTTAATCGATCAATTTTTCTGGGAGAAAACGAATCAAAGAACGGATCGCTACGGAGGCAGCTTCATCGCGCGTACAACCTTTGCCGCAGAAGTCGTGAAAGCTTGCCGCGAAGCCGTTGGCCCTGAATTCCCGATCATCCTGCGTATTTCGCAATGGAAGGGTATCGATTATTCGGCGAAGCTCGTAGGAACAGCGGAGGAATTAAAGCAATTTCTTGAACCGTTGGTGAACGCTGGTGTAGATATCTTCCATTGCTCGACGCGGCGCTTCTGGGAACCGGAATTCGAAGGTTCTGAGCTGAATTTCGCAGGCTGGGTGAAGCAATTGACCGGCAAACCGACCATTACAGTGGGTTCCATCGGCCTGGATGGGGACGTGTCGACCTTCTTCACGACAGGAAGCGGCTCGGGGAACGCTAGCTTGGATGGCTTGATTCCCAAATTGGAGAATCAGGAGTTCGATCTAGTCGCCATCGGACGGGCGCTGCTTGCGGATCCGGCTTGGGTCAGCAAGATTAGGGAAGGCCGGGTGGAGGAGCTTATTCCTTTCACGCCTCAATCCGTGCAGACGTTATATTGATTCGTTGGATTTCGCCCCAATGAGAGATCGGATGCACCTCTTAGAAGCTAATGCTTTTGAGGGGTGCTTTTTATTTATGGCAAAGTGACAAGGATAACGCGCAGGATCGTTAAAACGTTTCGTAAGTAATGTCACGTTATAAAAACACGAAAGCTGAAAAGTTAATTGGTGGTCTGTTCTATCCGTCAAACTAAGAAATCCAGGAATACATAACTCTATCCAGGAAGGCACAAACTAAGTCAACCCTTTATGGAAAGGAGGTATTGATTTGGCAAATAATAAAAACTACAATCATAACCAGCATGATCATACCGATAATAATGAGCAACGTCAGAATGAAGTGCATGGCGGCGAGTTTCGCAATGGGCGGCTTAGCCAAATTAAGAATAATAACCCTAATGGTGATGCAGTGCAAAATGAGTATTTAAGTGAAAAAGAATAATAACATAGACATCAATCCAACACGACAGCAGCTGACATGATAATCGGCTGCTGTTCTTTGTCCTCTTTGCCGCTATATATGTACGCGGGGATAAAGATTGAAAGGAATACATAGGTGAATGTGGAATAAGAATACAAGCTCACCTTGATAGGAGGGATGTCAAATGACGTTTCCGACACATATTGTTTCGGCAGGCGGTATTGTAGAAGATGGAATGGGAAATATCCTGTTAGTAAAAGCTCATGACGATGGCTGGGTGTACCCTGGCGGAATAACGGAAGTAGGAGAAAACCTGATAGACGGCGTGATTCGTGAAATCAAAGAGGAAAGCGGAATAGATGCGACTGTCAGCCATTTAATTAGCGTTGTTTCGAATTCAGCGATCCACAAGTGGTATGACGGTTTGACGGATGTTCCTACGAAGGTCATGTTTGATTTTGTGTGCAAGGCTGCGGGTGGAGAACTGGCTGCTTCTGATGAAACGAGCGAGTGCAAGTGGGTTCCAAAGGAAAAAGTTCTGGAGTTCATTACTTTACCCGGAATACGTTTGCGGTATGAAGCTTACTTGAACTTTAACGGCTCTGTGAATTATATAGAGTACGCTACTGAGACAAACACGGATTGCAAAGTCAAAGTTCAAAGGCTTGTTTAGCTGCGTGATGGGCAATACAAAAGTGAAAGCAATACCGTCGGGCTTAAACCGGACGGCACAGTGATAGCTGTGGGTGATAATAAATATGGCCAATGTAATGTAAGCAGCTGGCGCGATATTCAATTGCCTGGCAATTAGTTTGTGACTTCATTTTTATAGAAATTCCCGTTGTTCAAGCTGTAAAGTCAATCATCCGCCTCTAATAAATTCATGTGAAATGTCTATTCCGTTTGTTTTGGTGCGGCAATACGCATACTACGATGAGTAATTGCTCCAATACCAATAGCGAAAGGAAAGGGCTGCCCATGAATGAAGAACAGATAATGACGGCACTTGAAGAAGTGATCGATCCCGAGATTGGCATCAATATCGTTGACCTTGGGCTTGTATACGGGATTGAAGATAAAGGCAACGGGAATGTCGTCGTTGAAATGACGCTCACCATTCCCGAATGTCCTTTGGTTGATCAAATCGTAGCAGACGTCAAAAAAGCGGCAGAATCGGTCGAAGAAATCGAACAAGCCGAAGTGAAGCTTGTGTTTGAACCGAAATGGACGCCTGCGCTAATAAGCGATGATGCCAGGGAACAAATTCGAGCCCGGCAAATGAGCGCGACGTAGAGAACACGAATGCTAGGACAAGAAAGATGCATGCTTAAGAAACCGCGGTCATCGCGGTTTTTTTTGAGTTATGTTGCAAATACAACAAATATGAGTTAAATTATATTTGCGCCGTATTTGTTGCAATTACAACATAATATTCAAAGGAGTTCATGATGAAGGAAATTCTACGTGAGATTGGAATGATAGCAAGAGCATTGGATTCAATTAGCAATATAGAATTCAAAGAATATGACCTAACTAAAGGGCAGTATTTATATCTTGTGCGGATATGTGAGAACCCAGGGATTATTCAAGAAAAATTAGCTGAAATGATAAAGGTAGATCGAACAACTGCAGCCCGTGCTATAAGTAAACTTGAAATAAGTGGATTTATCGAAAAGAAAGACGATTCTCATAACAAAAAAATAAAAAAACTTTTTCCAACTGAAAAAGGGGAAAAGGTATATCCCTTTATAAAACGGGAAAATGATTATTCCAATGGGGTCGCGCTAACTGAGTTCTCCGAAAGTGAAGCCGAAACCATTTTCAGCTTACTGCAAAGAGTCAGAATAAACGTGGAGAAGGACTGGGAACTTGTGAAGAAGGGGAAAAAGAGAAATTATTAATCTTTATAGGGAGGACAATGAAATTGACTATTCATATAACAAAGTGCATGTTTGAAGATATAAACTTGCTTCAAGATATTAGTGTTGAGACGTTTACTGAGACTTTTGAGAATCATAATTCACCCAAAAATATGAAGGTTTATTTGGAAAAAGCTTTTAACATAAAACAATTAGAAATGGAGCTATCCAATCATTGTTCGGAGTTCTTTTTTGTTTATATGAACAATGAAGTTGCCGGTTATTTAAAGGTCAATATTAATGATGCTCAGAATGAAGACATGGGAGATGAATCACTTGAAATGGAGAGGATTTATATAAGGAGCAGATTTCAAAGGCATGGACTTGGGAAGTGCCTGCTTAATAAAGCTATTGAAGTAGCAATGGAACGCAGTAAAAAGAAAATTTGGCTCGGTGTATGGGAAAATAATGATCATGCAATTGCATTTTATAAGAAGAAGGGCTTTGTTCAAACAGGAGTACACTCATTCTTTATGGGTAGTGACGAACAAACAGATATCATCATGACTAGAACCTTGTAGAAGCAGCCAGCGGGGAGGAGAAAACTATGTATATTCCTTCATATTTTAAAATGGAAGATTTAAATGACGCTTATGCAGTTATAAGAGAAAATAGTTTTGCAACACTATGTTCACAACATAATGAAGCACCCTTCGCGACACATTTGCCATTAATATTAGATCAGGAAAACAAGTGCTTATACGGGCATTTTGCACGTCCTAATCCGCAGTATAAGGATATCGGCAATCAAAACGTATTAGCTATTTTTCATGGCCCGCATTGCTATATCTCTCCTTCATGGTATGAAACAGAAAATGCAGTTCCAACTTGGAATTATGTGACCGTTCATGTATACGGCGAAGTAACATTTATTGATGACAAGAAGGAGTTAATGGACTCCTTGCATGACATGATTATGAAGTATGAAGCTCCTGATCGTCCCTATAAACTCGAAGAAGTAGATGCAGAATATATAGCCGGAATGAATAAAGGAATTCAAGGATTCAAGATAACAATCAACAAGATAGAAGGGAAAGCAAAGTTAAGCCAAAACCATCCCGTTAAACGGCAAGAAATGGTTATTAAGCAACTGGAACAGATTCAGAATGAAGATGAACGAAAGATCGCTTTACTTATGAAAGCAAACTTGCATAGATGAAAGAAGGGCAAAGTCTGCGGCGACGCAGACTTTTTTTGTTCTGTTTTTTACAAATAGGTCGATGAGACCGTCATAAATGCGCGAGGGTGCGCCATTTGTTACTTTAAGTGGGTTAGATCGACTTAATCGGGATGAAAATGAAAACGTCTCAATCTGAGCTTAGTAGGTGATGGCCGATTTTTATTTCTATTCAGTACAGACAACTTGTTTAACTTCTAGTAGAATGCTCTTTATGGACTTCATGATTGAACAGATTGAAAGGGTGGAATAACGACATCATGAAATTAAAGCAACCAGTCAAAAGCCTTCCGGGAGAGCCGAAAGGGAGTTTTCCGATCTCATTGATCTCGCTCACCGTTGGCGCATTTGCCATCGGCATGACCGAATTCGTTATTATGGGCATCCTGCCTAACGTAGCGGGCGATCTGGGCGTAAGCATACCCGCAGCGGGCCAGTTGATTACGATGTACGCGCTAGGAGTGGCGGTCGGCGCCCCAATCCTTACGCTGCTGACTCACCGAATTCCGCAGAAAAAACTGCTGATCGTGCTTATGCTGCTCTTTATTGCGGGGAACGGCTTAGCTGTTATCGCACCGAACTATGCCGTTTTAATGGGCGCGAGAGTGCTCACCGCACTCACGCACGGCACCTTTTTCGGTGTTGGGGCGGTCATCGCGTCAGGCTTGGTACGGCCCGACAAGAAAGCTGGTGCCGTATCCGTCATGATGGCCGGCTTGACCATTTCGAATATTCTAGGCGTACCGCTAGGTACTTACATCGGGCAAAATTGGGGATGGCGCGCGTCCTTCGGAGCTATTGCCCTGATGGGAGTCGTCGCCTTGATCGGCATCATTATATTAATCCCGCGTTTGCAACAGCCGAAGGCGACCGGCATTCTTCAGCAGGTAGCAGCTCTGATTAATCCGAAACTAATGGTATTCCTGCTCATCTGTGCGCTGGGCAACGCGGGGTTATTCGCCGTCTTCACTTACATTACGCCGCTGCTCGTCGATATTACGGGATTTGCCGAGCATAGCGTCACCTGGATACTGGTCTTGTTCGGCGTTGGCGTAACTGTCGGCAATATCGTCGGCGGCAAACTGGCGGACTGGAAGCTTATGCCCTCGCTTCTGGGAACCTATGCGGTTGTCGTTGTTGCATTAACGGCGTTGACCTTTACGATCCAAAATGAGATTGCCGCTATTGTGACGATCTTTGTCTGGGGCGCCGGTGCCTTTGCCGTGATGCCGGGCTTGCAGGTGCGCATTATGAGCATTGCCAAGGACGCACCGGCATTAGCCTCCACATCCAGCCATTCTGCGGGGAATCTCGGCAATGCGGTGGGCGCTTTTGTCGGCGGGTGGGTCATTACCCATATGTCGCTGGCTTCGCTTCCGTGGGTCGGAGCAATCCTTGTGGGCCTCGCTCTAGCCATCGGAGCGGGCAGCATGCTAGCGGATAAGCGGACGGCAGTGAGTTCGTTACACAAATAAACGAGGAATGAGCAAGAATAATAGCCCCCTGCTTGGTCAAGGATGACCGGGCGGGGGCTTTTGGTTATGTTGGCATTTTCCAGTCTCGTTTTACAAAACATCCAATCTCCGCTAGTTCATTATCCGGTATGATAGCAGTAAACAAAAAAATAAAATGAACAGGCGGCGCAATTCTATGAATACGAACATAATGGATGTCGGAATAAAGCTGATGGGGCAAACGATCGATCTTGTACTGCTGGAGCTTGAGCATAAGGAAGAACTGGCTGCTGTGCTGCACGACGATGCCATTTGGGCATTTACATGGCGGAAAATCACGACGCTGGAGCAAGCGCAGGCTTTGGTTGACGAAGCGCTGCGGGAGCGGTCGGGAGGTTCTCAGCTTCCTTTTGCCGTTATCGAAAAGAGTACGGGTCTCATCGTCGGCACTACGAGAATCGCGGCGATCAGCCAGGGACATCGTCATGCGGAGATCGGCTATTCCTGGCTGTCGCCACGCGTATGGCGAACCTCCGTCAATACGGAATGCAAGAGGCTTTTGCTCGGCTACTGCTTCGAACACTTACATATGCTTCGCGTCCAATTTTCGATTAGTCACTACAACGTCAGATCGCAGCGCGCCGTCGAGCGGCTTGGGGCCGTACAAGAAGGAGTTCTGAGGAAGGCAAGAATCAAACCCGATGGAACAGTGCACGATGTTATGCTCTACAGCATTCTGGCTAGCGAGTGGGAGGTCGTCAAGGAACGGCTCGACGGCTACTTAAGCCATAGAAGCACTAGCGTTCCTACTATAGAAGCCTAATGTCTCTAAAAGTAGTTAAGTGATTAGGCTGGAGACAGCACTCGATGGTTTGATAGGGAAGAAATCATGCTTTACAAGATAAACGATAATGATTTTGAATCGTTCAATTCATTGGAAAGAGGAGCAGCAGTTCAATTGAGGAATGAGAAAACCTTATCGGCCAAATGAATGGAGGAGCCTGAACAACTATTTACTGGCTTGACGGCAATCCTCCTTCATGTCGATCCGGAACGTATCGAGTAGAAGGTTAGGTCAACAAACGAAAATAACGCAATGGAGCAGCGAAAAATACTTCCCTGTGACATTGCGTTTTTTGTAGTGGATGCGATTATTGCACCGAGTAGGTGAGGAATGAAGGTTAGGGGTCCTTAAATCACGCACTTGGCAGAGCAGGATGGGGTTCACAGATACCTCTAATTGCTTCCATTAACAATAGTGCTGCCTTGCCGAGGAAGTTTTTGTCTTTATAAGCGATGCCTATCGTTACGACAAGGTTCAAATCGGCTAGAGGTCTTATGACCAAGGAGCCCTCCTGCTCCAGACTACTGTATATCGGAACAATCCCCATGCCGAGCTCTGCCTTCACCATTTGTTGAATAACAAAGAAGCTTCCAACCTCCATACATGAGAACTCGTGTTGTCCAGCTCTATCAATTGCCGTTTCCCAAAGCTCACGATAGATACAGCTCGGTTCTTTGACCAGAACGGTTTGCCCTGCGAGGTCGCTCGCTGAGATCCTGTCTCGTTCAGCTAATGGGTGATTCTTATTTAACATGACTCCTAATTGTTCCTCTAGCAGCGGCTCAAACTCCAGCATGAGCTTTGAAGGCGGAGCCGAGCATATGCCGAAATCCAGTTCGCCAGCCTTAAGCCTCTCCGCGATTAATCTGCTGCCGCCTACTTCCATGGATAACGCCACTTTCGGCCGAGTTTTGCAATAGTCAGCTATAACGGTCGCTAGCTGCTGGCTTGCGAAGGGCTCGATAGAGGCAAAACGCACCGAGCCGTTATCTCCCTCTGCAATATCCGATACAGTCTGCCTTATGGCACCAATCGACTTCAGTAAAGTTATAGCCTCATGATAGAGCCATCGGCCGGCTTCGGTCACGATCACGCGTTTTCCGTCGCGCACGAATAAGGAAACGTCCAGATCAGCTTCGAGACGCTGAATTTGAAGGGTTACCGTAGAGGGCGCATATTGGAGTTCCTCGGCGGCTTTCAGAAAATGTCCAAGACGCACGCAAGCCTCGAAGGTCTTTAAAGCTCGAAGATCCATTAACCTCACCTTTGTTTAAGTAATTTGAATCATTTGTTCATATTATTCAATTTTACAAAACAATACTACAATTTTACAATAGGGTCAACGGTATCTTTTTGAATGGATATCACAGAAGGGGGATTTACAATGACAAACTTGGTCATTACTCACGGCAATACAGCCATTTCTCAATGTGCCTTTACGTTCGATGACGGTCCAATGCGGATTTCGATTGACGCATGGCTGGATGCCTTGGAGCAGGGAGGCGCGCGAGGGACGTTTTTTTTAACAGGCGAATGGTTCGATCGGTACCCGGCGAAAGCAAGAGAAATGTTAGCCAGGGGCCATGAGCTCACAACGCATACCTACCATCACCGGAGAATGGCGGACGTGACCAAAGAGGTATTCTTCGAAGAGCTGAAGCTGGCTGAGCTCGCTTATCAAGAAGCGACGGGAAGGCCCGCACCGACCTTCATGCGTTTTCCTTATGCCTCTTATCGGGAGGAGAATCTGGAATGGCTCCGGGAATGGAATTATCTGCTCATCGAAGGGGAGGATACCGTCGACTGGTCGGGACCGCCAAGCGCGCAGCTTGTGGAGCGGGCGATACCCGAGCTAGTCAATGGTTCGATATTAATTTTTCATGCCAATGAAATCGCCAAGGAGACGCCTCAGGCTGTCAAATCACTTGTACAATATACACATGCCAAAGGTCTTGCCATCGTTCCCGTATCTGAGCTGCTTCATGCTAATGGCATCAAGGCAGGTGAACGCAGCTGGCAAGTCCGCTTCAAACCGTCTCTCCAAGCTTCTATCCATCTTGAGCAGTGGAAGCGTGTAGTTGGGGAAGAGGAATTGCGGAAGCTGGCCGCCGATTCACTTGAATGGGGGAACCCGAAAGCCCCGACAGGATCAGGCGCCTATAGCAAATGGCTGCAAATGCTCTCCATGCAGATCCAGTCGGATGGCGAAACGCGTGTTGTCGCTCGCAGCTTTGCTGATCAGCACTGGGCCTATGTGTGTGCTTCGGTACGCGGCGGCGCGCTGGTGCTGGAGGACTTCGCTACGAAGGAACCCCATGCGGATGCCTTGGTCTATATGCTGCAATGGGCGGCTCACGAGGCATCGATCTTAGGTTGCGAGTGGGTTACCAGCACACAGGACATGCGCCGTATTCACAAGCTATGTGAACAGTTGGGCTTCGAGTCGGAGATTGTTTTGCAAGAAGGATAACGGCAATGTAGATCGATTTATTACTTGGGGGAAGATGGGCGATATGGGCACAAAATCCGCATTGAATTGGATTACGCTATGGGCATCGTTATTGTTTGTGGTCATACTTGGATTTTCCCGTCTTTCCTACGGCATGTTCTTGCCTGGGATACAGAGGGTGATCGGGGGAAGCTACGGACAGCTCGGTATACTCGGGACCGTCAACTTTATTGGTTATTTAGTCGGGACATTATGCCTTTCTCCTTTGATCTCGCGGTTTCCAGACCACAAACCTGTCATTAATCGGTTGACGTGCTTATTGCTCGGATTGACGTTGATCGGCTCGGCATTTAGTGATCATTTCACCGAACTTGGACTTTGGCGGTTCGCCATCGGATTGTTATCGGCCTTAGCTACCGTATTAGTCCTGTCCATTGCCATGGATGCTGTTCGACCAGAGGAGCGTGGAGCGGCATCGGGTCTTATATGGCTGGGCGGATCGGCCGGCATACTAGTGACCGGTTTATTCGCCCCCTTTACGATAGATCCTTCACACTTGCAGGGGTGGCGATATGCTTGGGTGATCATGGGCATATTCGGGGTCATTGCCGCGATCGGTTTCGAGTTCGTCACTAGAAAAAGGGGAGACGAAAAAACATTCTCACAGACCGAATCGAAGCCACCGGACAAAGAAAGCGTAAAGGTGTATCGTCTCCTGTTGAACCCAAAGAAGCTCTTGTTCCTTATCGCTTCTTATTTCTTCTTCGGCTGGGGTTACATCATTTATTTTACGTATTTGATTCCCTATCTGGTGAGCAAAGGCATTCCGTCCCTCTATGCCGGGTTGATTTGGTCCGGAATCGGATTTGCGGGATTGTTCAACGGATGGATTGGAGGCAAGGCCATTGACCGATGGCCAAGCGGGTATACGCTTGCGTCGGGGTTAACCTTGGGGACAATTGGGGTGATTGGGGTAGTCACCAATCATATGTTATTTACGGTGCTTGGAGCCGCCATGATTGGGCTGGTGTCCTTTATTACCCCGCCGCTGATGACGACTGCACTCCTTCGTCGCCATGTCCCTCATCACGCGTACGCGGCATGTCTTAGCCTAGCCACTGCTTTTTTTGCCTCAGGACAGATTATCGGCCCCATCGTTGGGGGCGTGGTGGTCGAACAGTTCGGCTTGCAATCCGGCGTGGCATCCAGCGCCATCTTTATGGCGATTGCCGCTGCGCTGGCTGGAGTGTATGGACAACAGCAACGAAAGCTGGCGCTCCGTGAGCTGCCAATCACCGTTTAATTTCTATAGAAAACACGCGATGTCACATTGTGATATCGCGTGTTTTCGTATAATCCGAAATCAGCTGGCTCATATTAATAAAAATCAGTTAGCCAAAAAAAGGATGATTTTGAATTGGCGCCCAACGAGCGACGAGACAGCGCTGCCAGCAGTTATATGCTATGTGCAGATTTGGATGAAAATTTTAAGCAATTCCAGGCTGTTTTTAACAAATGCGGGGATATCCAGTACCGGCAGTTTGAACTGAATACAGCGCAGCAAGGTGCGTTTGTTTTTTTAAGCGGACTAGGCGATATTAACGCCGTTGATATGGATTTGTTGAAATATGCCATTGAATCAAGCCTAATAGGAAGGTCGGAAGGGCTAACTGAGGCTGCTAAAGCTTCTATCCAGTCAAAGCTAAGCTTCACGTCACAAACGAGCTGGAGCGACGATTTTCAAGCATCCGTTGCGAAGATTTTATCGGGAGAGCTTGCAGTGCTTCTGGATGGTTTCACACAAGTCTTGTTACTGAACGTGAAAGAAATGGAGACAAGATCCATTGAAGAACCGGCTACGGAAGCTGTAATCCGCGGCCCAAGGGATGGCTTTCAAGAAAACATTAGCACGAATATCAGCCTGATTCGCAGAAGGCTAAAAACAGCGCAGCTAAAGTCGGAAATGTTTACAGCAGGAACGTTATCCGGAACCGAAATTGCAATGGTCTATCTGGAGGGCATTACAAAAGAAAGTTTAATAACAGAAGTAAAGGAACGAGTTGGCCGGATTAAAATTAATGCCATATTGGAAAGCGGATATGTGGAAGAACTGATTGAGGATAATTCCGTATCGCCGTTCCCTCAAGTGATGGTAACCGAACGTCCGGATAAAGTAGTCGGGAACCTGCTGGAAGGCAAGGTCGCCATCATCATAGACAATACGCCATTCGTGATTGTCGTACCAGGCACTTTTTTTCAACTGCTACAATCTCCTGAAGATTATTATCAACGCTATTTCATTGCTTCTGCTATTCGGATTTTGCGATTTATAGCGGTTGTTTCTTCTCTGCTCTTGCCGTCTCTATACGTTGCTCTAACAACCTATCATCACGAAATGATACCGACGATGCTGCTCATCAGTATCGCTTCTTCCCGGGAAACGGTGCCTTTTCCTGCCTTTGTTGAGGCTTTGCTGATGGAGGTTGCTTTTGAAGGATTGCGGGAGGCCGGTGTCCGTCTACCGCGTCCAGTGGGACAAGGGGTAAGCATCGTCGGAGCCTTGGTCATCGGTCAGGCCGCCGTAGCAGCTGGTATTGTTTCCTCGCCACTGCTGATCATCGTGTCGATGACCGGTATCGCATCCTTTTTGTTCCCCAGCTTTCAATTGGGGCTTGCCTTCCGGCTGCTGCGCTTTCCCATGATGATTGCCGCTGCAACGTTTGGCCTCTATGGCATCTTAATGCTTGTATTGCTGCTGCTGCTTCATATGCTTCATCTCCAGTCGTTTGGTGTTCCCTATATGGCGCCATTGTCGCCAATGCGTGCACGAGAACTCAAGGATGTCATCCTTCGGGACAACTGGTTGAAGATGACCAAGTCTCCCAAATGAGAAAATCGATCCTTCTGTTGCTCACGCTACTAATCCTTATATTGCAGACTGGCTGCTGGAGCAGGATAGAATTAAATGATGTCGCTATCGTTACAGCGTCAGCCATAGACCTAGCCCAAGATGGAAAGTACAAACTAAGCGTGCAGATTCTAAAAATGAAAATGACCAAGGGAATGAGTGAAAAAGGCGGTTCCAGTGAAAATGCTACCCTGATTATCTCTGCAAAAGGGGATACGATCATGGATGCCCTTAACGTTCTTCAGAAAAAGATTCCCCGGCAAATTATTTTCTCTCATAATCGGGTCATTCTTGTCGGTGAAAAATTGGCCAGAGCAGGGATTGCACCCGCTATAGACTTCTTCTCCAGGCATCGAGAGGCCCGGGGGAACAGCTATTTGCTGACGACAAGGGGAGAGGCCGTCGAGTTATTGAAGGCTCCTCCGAACTTTGAAATTTTTACAGGAGAGGAGATGCGTGAAGAAGAGAAAGCAAGAATGCTGGATAGCGCCAGTATCAGAGATTTTATCTACCGCTTGCTTGAAAAAGGAATAGAGCCTACAAGCTCACAGATGCAGGTCGTACCTTTGAGCGATCCGAACGGCAAGCCAATGAAAGAAGAAGAGCTGGGGCTAGGGCTGGTCGGTGTCGGGATTTATCGCAAGGACAAATTAATAGGGTGGATGAACCGGTCTGAAGCCGAATGTTTATTATGGCTGAGAAACAGGATGAAAAACTCCGTTCTGACAGTTGCTGTTCCCGGGAAGGATCAATCGTCAGGTAAAGTAAGTGTTCAGCTTATCCAAGCAAAAACCAAGTTCAAATCGAAAATCTCAGGGGAGAAGATTCAATTTGAGGTAACGGTAAAAATGACCGGTGAATTATTTGAAAATACAACTAAGCTAAGTATTAAAGAAATAAACAATTTGAACAGCATTCAACATGCGCTTGAAAAAGAGATCGAAAACCGTGTAACCATGACGATAAACAAGCTGCAAAAGCAATTTAAATCGGATGCCATTGGTTTTGGAAGCATCCTGCACCGGCAGCATAAGAGCGACTGGAACAAAAAAATAGCGGCTAGATGGGAAGAGGAATTCCCGAATATTGAAGTGAACACGAAAGCTGCTTTTAAGCTTACCGGAACTGGACGTGCGAATGAATCCATTGTAGATGAAGAAGAATTGGAAAAATAGAACCAATAAATTCGCATAAGGAATAGGAATATTACGGTATGGACACTATTTCTAGGCACCAATTGCTGGCCATCTCCATTATCTATCAAATCGGGACTACCATCATATTTGGTTTTGCCTCCGGGGCAGGAAGAGATTCCTGGCTGGCTGTTTTGATTTCCACCCTGTTGGGAACAGCCATCATCTTGGTTTATGTCAGTGTAACGCATTTGAACCCGGGCTTGACCTATATTGAATGTTACCCGAAACAATTCGGCAAATGGCTGGGCACGCCTATCGCTTGGCTTCATCCGTTACTGTTTTTGTATATCGCGGGGAGGATTGTCGCAGACATCAACAATTTGGTGCCATCGACGATTTTGCCAGGCACACCTTCATGGGCTATTCTTGCAGTCTTTATGATAGTGATTGGCTATGCTCTTTTTCTGGGCTTAAAGGTGATGGGGAGATTGGCCGAAATCATACTTCCGCTTCTGGGTCTCATCTATATCGTAGAAGTGGTATTAATTATGAGCTCCGGCGTTATCGATCTCGATAACTTATTCCCGTTATTGGACAAAGGATGGAACAGGGTGTGGAAGGTGGTGTGGCCGCTGGGGGTCATTCAATCTTATGGGGAGTCGCTTGCTTTGGCCATGATTTGGACTTCAGTCAAGCCTAAGGGGCGGGTGGCCCGAACGATGATTCTGTCGACTCTTCTGGCAGGCAGCTTTATCGCCTTCACGGATGCCATGGTGGTTGCTGTATTTGGTGAAGAAATTTTTATGCGGGCGACTTATCCCATGTATGTGTTAATCCAAACCATTAACGTTGCGGATTTCATTACACAGCTTGATGCGACAGGTGTATTGTACTTTTGCTTTATGGCGTTTTTAAAGACTTATATTTTTCTGTTTGCTACGGTACGAAGTATTCAAAAGCTAACCTATGCGCAAAGCAACCGTAATTTTATTATACCTGTCAGTGCCATAGCGTTTGTACTCGGCCTAACTATGGCACCGAATGTGATCGTACATATTACGGTGGCTGAGAAGATCGTTCCGTACAGTCCCATTTATTTATCCTTAATGATTTTCATTCCAATGGTACTGATGGCCGTATCCTGGATACGAAGAAAACAAGCCTGATCTGACAAGCGGGAGGGGACAGAATGGCAAGCTTTATGGCGTTTTGGAAATCCGATATGATGCTGAAATATCCTTGGGCACAACCGGTGGTTTTTGCCGCGGCTGCAATCGTGCTGTCATTCTTTACCTGGTTCAGAAAGCCCCGGCAAGATCGCTCGAAGGATTCCGATTCCGAGGAGCTATAGCTTTCTTGCTTTGATGACAAAAGTTACAGGAAGCATCTTGGCTTTCTGCGCAAAATCGCTGTTATCGTTCCGCGACTGCATGATATCTTCATCAGATTCCTCAATCATTTGCTCGATGACAAATCCCGACTTTGCCAATGCATTCACATAGGTGGATAGTTTACGGTCCGACAATGTCAGCGCACCTTCATCAAGAGATACCGAATACCACGATTCATCGAAGTACCTTTTTTTGAAAGCAAGCCTATTATTTTCTGCGGCAACACATTTGTGTATAGGATGAGACCAACTGAATATAAATACACCGTCCTTCTTCAGGTAAGAAGCGATCCGGCGGAAAGTACCCTCAAGATCGGTGGTCCAGCCTATAGCATAAATCGAATACACGCAGTCAAAATAATCCAAGGGCAGGCCACATTCTTCTTCCATGGGAGAGCAGAGCAATTGTGCTGAAAGACCGCATGTCTTCAACTGTAGTTTTGCCTTTTCGATTTGTTTTTCTGATAGATCCACTCCCCAGAGTTCAGATGCCTTCCGTTCCCCGTGATATTGCAAGGATTGACCATTGCCACAGCCTATCTCCAGCATCCTCTTCCCTGAGACATCGCCAAACAGCTGGCATTTTTCTTCAGAGACATATGCTCCATAATAGGGAAGCACGATAGCTCCTAAGAAATCATTTCCTTTCGTATCCCAATAGAAGCTGTTTGTTTGATAGACAGCATTTTGGTCCATGTCGACCGAGATGGCGCGGCCAACCTCGCCAGCGCCTATAATGTTTGTTGGATACACAGCATCCTTGTTCATGTCTTTTCCCTCCTCAAATGTTTCGTTATGACAATGGTAGGTCGCTTCGTCAAATAACAAAGTAGATAAATTAATTATTTTAAGTATAAAAAGCTAGTTTAAAAAAGAGCATCGATTATATACAATATATGTAGTATGAGATGACGAAATCAAATAGAATGTGGTGGGAAGACAATGAAAGCAAAATTTATTGTGTTTGACATTGATGGAACATTATTAACAACGGATATGAAGTTCCTCGACAGTACAAAACAAGCTTTGGCTTCTCTTAGAGAAAACGGACATGCCATAGGTATTGCGACAGGAAGAGACTACGCTTCAGCAATAGCCATCATAGAAGAACTTGAAATGGATACCTATGTTTTATGTAATGGATCAGTCGGTTATGTCCGTCATGAATTAGCCTATGAGGTCAAATTATCCAAGGAATCTATTAAGAGACTAATTGAAATTGCAACAGAAAACAATGACCAAATCGTTTTTCAAACAGCGAATGGATTAAAAAGACATTTTGAAGAACCGGGAGAGTCGTTAACTCAGGCTTATGAAAGTTTGGGATGGCCCATCCCTGACTTTGATGACATGTATTGGAATCAAAACCCTATTATCCAAGCTATGCTTTTCTGCAAGTCAGAAGATCTTCATAAATACGAGATCCATGAATTCAGATATGTGAGTTGGCACAAATTCGGTTTAGATGTTATACCAAAAGACGGCTCGAAAGCAAAAACCATTCTGAAAATCGCCGAAAAAAATGGGTTTCAGCATGAAGATATTGTGTTTTTCGGAGATGGGATGAACGATATTGAACTAATAGAACTTTCGGGAATAGGGATTGCAATGGGAAATGCTGAAAAGGAAGTAAAAGACAAGGCAGATTTAATCACGGATAGTTGTAATGAACATGGGATATATAATGCTTTAAAAAGATTGTCATTTATTTAAGAACAACAATCCAGCTAACGGGAACGTTTATTTCAATCCATAAGCGACAGTTAAGGACTTTCTATTTCAAGTCTTTGGCTGTCGCTGTTTCATTTTCTATGGTATGAGCTGTTAAATACCGCTGAAATAGTATACGTAGTCGGTCGGAGGGAGTCGTTACCCACAAAGCAGCAAGAGGGCTGTTCCGGTTGTCTCATCAATGACTTCTCGCAGTCAGGTTGGATAATTGCCAAGCTGGTCCTCAATTAACCTTTCCCCGTTCGCCTGTCTTAGCAGATAGGTCATCCCAAATTCTCATCAGCAGAGTGATAGCAGCATCAATTTCCTCAAGTGAAACACCATCCCTGGCTTGTGATGAAATACCTTGAAGAAAGGTGTCAAACAAAGTAACGAGCATGGAGATATCCGTAGAAGCGGGCAACTCGCCATTAGCTACGGCCCGTTCTATACAATCTTGCTGCCAACCGCGTACCTTAGCTCGTTCCTTGGAGAGCATGTTTTGAATGTGCTTTTGTTCAGGTGAACAGGTTACAGCGGATAAAATCAACAGACAACCTAAAGGATGGGACCGCTCTGTTTGCATCTGCGCCGATCGTCGTAATCCCTGCTCAATGGATGCTTTCGCTGTCCTATTTTGATCCCTGAAGCTTTCCGAAACTTGTCCATAAGTAGAGATATACTGATCCACCACTTCGCGGAACAGCGCTTCTTTGGATTCGAAGGCCGCGTAAAAACTCGCAGCTGATATACCTCCCATCGCAGCGCGCAGCTGAGCAAGGGAAGTGGATTCAAAGCCATGTTCCCAGAAGAGAAGCATAGCCGAAATGACTGCCTCATCACGATTAAATGCGCGAGGACGTCCCGTACGTGGCATAAGATAACCTCCTTCAATACTTCTATACTAATCGATCCATAAGTCCTTGACAAGTAAAGTGTTGTAGATTAACATTTGGAATGATCGATCCAGAAGTAAACTGATCTTAAGGAGGAAACAAACTTGTCTAATTTTTCATCATCCGCAGGTGTGCTTCAATCGGACAACAAGCCTGTTAGACTTCCTTGGCTTGCCTTACTGGCATTAGCGATGACAGGGTTTATCTGTATTCTTACAGAAACCATTCCAGCCGGGCTGCTGCCATTAATCGGGGAAGGACTGCATATTTCGAAAGCGATGGCCGGGCAACTCGTAACCCTATATGCGATTGGCTCGCTTGTTGCGGCGATTCCATTTGTCATGTTCACCGGAGGGTTGCGGCGGCGTCCGCTGCTGCTCGCCATTATTGCGGGATTTTTAATCTTCAACACAGTTACCGCTTTGTCGACTAGCTATGCTCTGACGCTTGTCTCACGATTTCTCGCCGGTGTAGCTGCAGGCGGAGCTTGGGGGATGATCGCCGGTTATGCGAGACGAATGGTTCCTGAGGCCCTGAGGGGACGCGCACTTGCTGTCTCCATGGTAGGAACACCAATTGCGCTTACCTTGGGGGTGCCGGCCGGAACTTTGCTTGGTGACCTTGTCGGTTGGCGAGTGGTATTTGGGCTTATCTCTTTTCTGACTCTTTTGTTAATCTGCTGGGTGCTATGGAAAGTGCCGGATTATCCCGGACAGCCTGCAGTGAAGAGAATGACAGTTCGTCAGGTGTTTGTAATGCCGGGTATCCGTTCGATTCTAATGGTCGTGCTAACCTGGATGCTGGCTCATAATATTTTATATACGTATATTTCACCGTTTCTTGAGCATTCCGGACTTTCAGAGCGCGTCGATCTTGTATTACTCGTCTTTGGAATCGCCGCTCTCGTCTCCATCTGGATTGTCGGCATGCTGATAGACCGCAAGCTGCGCTTGATGGTATTGATCAGTTTATTCGGTTTTGCGATGGCGTCCGTTGCGCTATGGGCTGGCGGCACATCGGCGTCGATCGTATATATTGCAGTTGCGTTATGGGGGCTAACCTTCGGAGGTGCCGCCACGTTATTGCAAACCGCGTTGGCTGATGCAAGCGGTGAAGAAGGCGTTGATATCGTGATGCCCATTAATGTAATGGTATGGAATGGTGCCATAGCCAGCGGAGGCATTGTCGGCGGGATATTGTTAGAGCATGTTGGTGTACAGGCTTTCCCGGGAGTACTGTTGGTACTCTTGCTTGTGGCGCTGCTTATTGCATGGAGAGCGAAGAGATACGGCTTCCCCCAAAAACAATAAAGGTCGCAAACAAGAAGCCGGCTACGAAAAGTTTCATGCAAACCAAGTAACACTTCCGCCTCACCTACAATATGATGAGTCTAGAAATCTAAAGAGGTGAGCCAATGGCAGTCGTAAAAGCCAGGGAACAGGATATTAAGATGTTGGCAAGGTTGCTTCGAGCTGAGGCTGAGACCGAAGGCGAAATGGGCATGCTCCTTGTTGGAAATGTTGGCATTAATCGAATAAGAGGGAATTGCTCCGATTTTAAAAATCTCCGGACCATTCCCCAGATGATCAACCAGCCGCATGCGTTCGAAGCGTTGCAACATAGTTTGTACTATCAAAACGCAAGAGAGAGGGAACGCCGTCTGGCGCAACGGTCTGTGAATGGGGAGCGGAATTGGCCAGCCAAATTCTCCTTATGGTATTTCCGCCCAGGATCGTTCGAAAGTCCCGGACCATGTCCACCAACTTGGTATAATCAGCCGCTCGCAGGACGATGGAAGAAGCACTGTTTTTATGAACCGACCGCGGGTGAATGTGATAATATATATAATACGTATTAATTTTATAAACGGAATGAGCTCATTAGGATCTCTTTATCTGACTTGTCACAGCCATGTGTCGGTTGACTAGAATGTTATTTCATTAAGTGCCGCGTAAATCGCGGCTTTTTTTGGTTTAGCGAAATAAAGTTATGCGTAAGACTGAAGGACTTGATCCTAACTGCGAAATGAAGTATATTTATTTTACATTGACATCCCAGCAGGTCTAAAAAGGAGGAGCCATGTCACCACGTACAAAAGAACAGAATGATGCGATCCGGGAATTGCGGATGAGCCAAATTATGCAAGCGGCTGCGGAAGTATATATGGAGAAGGGCATTCAATTGGAAGTACGCGATGTTGCGGTCAAGGCAGAGCTTGGCTATGGAACGGTATATCATTACTACAAAAATAAGCACATGCTTTTGGAAGATTTACTGTGGGATGCCCTGAATCGAACGGAGTCGGCAGTAATGCCCGTTTTGATGGGGGATAGCGGCAGTTTGCTTAAGGCTGAATCATTCTCCAGGCTGCTGCTGTGGAAGAGCATCCAGGATCCTTCTATATTTATTTTACTTAAAACGGTTGTAGATAATTTTCATCACTTCCCTGGAAACCGGTTCAGCAAGCTGTTTGCCGATTTTCAGGAACGAATCTATTCGCCGTTTGTGGAAATGATTCGTGAAGAAATGGGTTCCACAGCACCGGAAAAAACGGCTAATCTGATATTTGGCACGCTTGTTGGCTGCACAACATTGAACATCCACCACAATATGCAAAGCGAGATAGATGTGGATAGGATCGTCGACATGATTTTTTCAGGCATACAGTCTAAGGAGAGATAAATGGAATGGTCATTCTGAAATCGAAAACTGAAATTGAAGAAATGAGAAAGGCCGGCCGAATTGTCGCTGCTTTTCATCAAGCGATCGCAAGTATGATCCGGCCGGGAGTCACAACGCTCGATATCGAGTCGTTCGCGGTGCGATTCCTGAAGGAAAATGACGCTAAGGCTTATACAATAGGCTACAACGGCTATCCGTTTGCGACATGCGCGTCTGTCAACGACGTCATTGCGCATGGTTTTCCGAGCCGGGAGCCGCTCAAGGAAGGCGACATCGTCACAATCGACATCGTCGCGGAGGCGGATGGCTGGATCGGCGATTCAGCTTGGTGTTATGCGGTCGGCGAGGTGTCGGAGGATGCCCGCAATCTGATGCGTGTAACGAAGGAGTGCCTAGATCTAGGTATCGAAAAAGCTGTCGTCGGAAACCGGATCGGCGATGTGATGCACGCGGTTCAAACCCATGCCGAGCGAAACGGATTTTCGGTGGTGCGCGATCTGCTTGGTCATGCAGTAGGAAGAGAGATGCACGAGGAACCTAATTATCCCCATGTTGGACATCCGGGCAAAGGGTTCCGCTTGAAGGAAGGAATGGTTTTGACGATCGAGCCGATGCTAAATGCCGGGAAAGCGATGATGACAATAGATGAAGACGGATGGACCGCCAGGACCGCTGACGGCTCGCTTTCCGCACAGTACGAGCATACGATTGCCATTACTGCGGATGGCCCGATTATATTGACCGCGCAATAGAAATTTTACTCAATCCATTTATTTAATCAAGTTTTCTCCCCCAGCCTTTAAGAAAAAATCGGCCACTGTTCACATATTTGTGAAAGGGCCGATTTTTTATAATAGGATAGCGACCTTCGCCGAAATAGACATGAATATATATGGAAAATCAGAGCAAAATGCTCAACTAATTAAAATAGCCGGATCAAGCCCCAGAGGGAATATTTCTTCAAAGTGGTCCTTTTTCTCGTACATATGATACCAAGCGTCTGCAATAACATCCGGATCTCCTGCTGTTCCGGATTGTATCACGGCTCCGATTGAAAGATGTCCGATAAATACGCCTTTTTCTTTCAACTCGTTGTGCAGGTTTGCAGCATAATTACGCAGACCCGCCCCAACGATTCCGGCATTCCCCGCAAAAGGTAAAGGGAACATAGCAGATACGCCCGTTGTAAATAGAATTGCGCCAGAACCGTTATTTATCATATCCGGCAGAACCTCATTAACGGAAAGAACGGCAGGCAGCAAATAGCTTTTCATTAATCCTAATACACTTTGAGGCGTAGTTTCTAGCACGTTTGTGAAATTATCCTCCTTGGCATAGGGGCTAAATTCTAGCACATCAATGGAACCAAACTCTTTCTTAGCTGCTTGAATGGCTTGTTTTAAAGCAGCTAAGTCCGTGACATCCGCTACAAAAGACTGCGTTTCAATATTTAATGTTCTAAGTTCACGTTCAATACTTGCTAATTTCTCAGGGTTACGCGCAATCACAGCTACCCTAAACCCATTCTCTCCGAATTTTTTGGCTAGAGACAACCCTAATCCAGGACCTGCACCAACTATGGCAATAGTTTTCATTTTTCGTTAACTCCTTATCTATGATATATTAAAGTAACACATGTTGCTTTAATGAAAACTATATAGCCAAAGATATAATGCGACAATCAACAACCTGCGTGTGAATGTTGCTATAGCGACAATATTGTTAAATTGTCGGGCGAGAGGTGAAAGATATGGCATCAAAAGTAAGGGATTTACGTATTACGCAAACGAAACAGTCATTGATTAATGCTTTTTTTAGTTTGGCTTCTAAAAAGGATTTCGAAAAAATTACAATCGCGGATATAACAAAGGGAGCACAAGTTAATCGGGCTACATTCTATGCACACTTTAATGATAAATACGATTTAATAGATTATATTATGGGGGATTTCGCTTCGGCTTCTATCGAAAACCATACTTCAGGCATTGTGAAATTCGATCAGCACAGCATTATAAAACTCATTTTAGCGGTTTGCGATTTTTATCAACAACCCAATATTGAATGTCGCAGCAGCTATGGCGGCTTAGTCTTGCCTCAAATGAAAGAAAAAATACTGAAAGAATTGAAGGTTTATCTGTCGAAAAGTATGGAGCATATTTATACAGATAGCGAAAAAAACATGTTTGTGCCTATATTTGCTCAAATCATTCATGAAGGTGCATTGCAATGGTCCAGCGGTGACCTCACCATGAATAAGGAGGAAGCGGCCAAGAAGATTGCATTATTTGTATTGGGCGGATCTCAGACTTTCGAAGAAACTGACGCTAACGAGTAACTACAGCGTAGAGCTGCTAAAAGCATAGCCCCACACTTGGAGCTGGTTTTACAACAACATTAATAATTAACAAAGAGGGTCTCAAACTATCGGTCAAGAAGTTTTCTGAAATAAAGAATGATGATTACGAAATACGAGTTGCATTTCTGAGGAAGAAGACATACAATAATCACTATGTTAGTGATTGATCAATTACTAATTATCCACTTTCGAATAATTGCTAAGCAATAAATCTTGAGTGGAGGGAGGGATTGTCGATCATGTCTTGTGCAGGCAGTGTGATAGATGTTGTGGCCGAGACATGTGTTGTTCTCACTTGTAGTAATAGATCAATCAATAACTTAACTTATTTAAATTCGAACTGTACAACGAGAGGAGACCCCCCTATGAAACATTTAATCATCTATGCTCATCCTAGAAAAGAAAGCTTTAACCACGCCATTCTGGAAACCAGCGTCCGAGGCCTTCGCCAAAAAGGACACGAGGTTGTCGTGCGCGATTTATATGCAATGAAGTTTCAACCCGTCATCAGCAGCAGTGAAATTCTTGGCGGCGTCGGCGAGGATATCGAGCAGGAGCAAGAGTATTTAAAGTGGGCGGAAGTTATCACCTTCATCTATCCGATATGGTGGACCGGACTGCCGGCAATCGTCAAAGGCTATATTGAGCGGGTCTTTTCTTACGGGTTTGCCTACCGTTACGTGAATGGCGAACAAAAGGGAATGCTGAAGGGGAAAAAAGCCGTAGTTATTAATACACTAGGAAAGTCGCATGCCGAATATGTGGCCAGCGGTATGGATAGGGCGCTGTTGCTGACTTCTGACAAAGGAATATTTGAATATTGCGGTATGGAAGTGCAGCAACATGTTTTTTTCGAGTCTGTACCGAGCTCCGACGAGGCGACGCGCACGGCTTGGCTCCAACAGATCGAGGAGTTGGCGGGCAAAAATTAAATTGTGAGGTGGATCAAGATGTTGAAAGCAATCGTAATGAGAGCCGCCCGCCCCTGGGGAAGCTCGCTAGTTGCACGTCTACTGGAAATGGGGACGGAGGTTATCGCGCATTCCCGTTCAGAACGCAAGCTGAAAATGTTGAGGGAGAGGCTAGGATCTCCGGCCCAACTTCGAACTGTGAGTGGAGCCTCGGGAAACCTGGAGGAATTGCTGACAATGGCGCGGGGGACGCAGATCATCTTCTGCGATGCCTACCTCACTTATGAGGATGAACCGGAGAAGGTGCAGCGCTATCTCGAAGTCTTAAGCACCATCTCTGTGGAAACCGGGGCGAAGCGAGTAATCGTTGAAGGAATCTATCGTCCCGGTAATGAAGGGGAGGCTGAGATCGGCATGGGCTCTAATATGTTGAGGATTCTTAGCCCGGAGTTGTATGGCTCGGAAGCAAAGAACACTATTGTATATTACGCATTTCAAAAGATGGCACGCGGCAGGCCTATCAAGCAGCTACTCGCCCCTTCAGTAAGGCTGGAGTATGCGTTCCTGGAGGATGCCTCTCGAGATGCGCTCGAACTAGCATTATCTTCGTCCGCCAACGGGAGAACTTGGAAGCTCCGCACTTATTAAATATAAATTGTTTTGAGTTTGATGCTTGCAGCATTACCTCCCACTTGGACTTTAGAAATCCCTTGTGTTACAGCATCGATTGTCAATCTTGCCTTTATCTCGGATGGACGATTCATCGAATTGCCTTGTTTATGAATATATTCTGGGTTGGATCATCAGGAAGCCTTTTATTTTTCCAGAGGTAACACAGTAGAGCCCCATTGGATGTACCCGTTGCGCTTTCTTCCGGGATATCGTATAGTGACGCAAAGTTTCTGCACTCTGCCAAAGCCCCAGGGTTCACATCAAGAGTAAACAGATGGTAATCAACAACCTGATAATCAAAACTTATTTTGGAAATTTTCGTGAAATCGGGAGTTATGTGTTTTAATATTTGACTGTTCTTAATGGGGTGGAGTTTGCGTCAGAAATACCTCACCATTTTCATGTAGGGTTACTTCCAGCATGCCGGCTTTCGTTTGCAAAGTATAGGTGCCAGCTCTAATCTTCGCCTGTGTCCACAATAAGTAAAATGCAGAAGCGGTTTCTGAAGCACCAATGATTCTGGCTGTCTCCTGATGGAATTCCTCATTTCTTTTTGTGACAACACTGAGACATGCCATTAAGCGATACAGCTTGAACGTTTGGGTTAGCAGTCAGCCGAACATCGCCATAGAAATATATAAAAAACAACGCTTTGGGAGCGCTGTCTTCGTAAAATGACGTATTTTAAGCAAGAAATCGACCTACGACCCTTATGATAGCAGTAAAAACCTCCGTTTCATTATAAATCTTTATTTCGTAGACTATATGTTTAAAGTGAGTTCAGACGGAAAGAGAACAAGCAGCGGAGCCCGAGCCGTCCTCCCAGTAATTACGGAAACCGACGTAACAGGCGTTACCCTTATGGGTTCTCATCTATTTAAGATTGGAACAAGTTCTAGTCCCGCTTAGGACGAGAACTTGTTCCGAATACCGTAATGGACGAAATTTAACCGATAGGATAGACTATCTCCTTTAATACTTGTAGATCGTTTAAGCGGATATGACTCCCGAGTATAGACTTAATTAGGTTTTGTCGTACCGTTTGGAAACAACCCTGTTCATGGTTAGGACCGTGCTGCCATTACTTGCGATCAGATGTTCTGACCACCCGAGACTTCGATTCTCTGCGCATTAACCCAGCGATTGTCGGATCCAAGCAGGTTGGCGACTACGGGACCAATATCGTCGGGTACGCCGACTCGACCAAGGGCAGTCATCGCGGCAAACGTGTCATTGTAAGCAGGAATATCGCGTACAGAACCTCCAAGAAAATCGGTTTCGATTGCTCCAGGTGCAATGGTATTAGCGGTGATACCTCGGTGACCAAGTTCTTTGGCCAAATAGATGGTTAGAATCTCGACCGCCCCCTTTGCGGCAGAATAGGCGGAGAATCCGGGAAAAGAGACGCGAGTGAGTCCCGTTGAGAAGTTCACAATACGACCACCATCTGCAAAAAGTGGCAAAAGGGCCTGAGTCAAGAAAAATACGCCTTTGACATGTACATTAAACAGGCCGTCGAACTGAGCTTCTGTAGTTTCGGCATAATCTACCATTTCTCCGTGGCCGGCATTATTCACCAGATGATTGAAAGTGGCACTATCCCAAGTAGACCGCAGGGTCGAACGAACTGTCTCAACAAAAGCCGTAAAGCTGGCAATGTTTCCAACATCAAGTTGTAATGCCACAGCCTTACGACCCAGAGATTCGATCTCAGCAACAACAGACTTTGCTTCATCGGCTTGGCTACGATAGGTCAGGATGACATCACCGCCATGACGCGCAATACTGATAGCTGTATTGCGACCAAGTCCACGGCTACCGCCAGTGACGATTGAGATATTTTTCATAGTAACTTCATCCTTTCAGAACTCTTTTTAATTACATTGCTATCATAGATTATAAAGTTCACTTTAAGTCAAGACTTTTTTGCTGAAAAATTAAAAGTATAATAAAACCATGAAACCTTCAGTTTAGTCCTATTTTGCTCATCTTATATAGCATAAAAATTTTATGTTTTAGTTATATATTCCATTAACATGATTAAAGTTCACTTTAATAGGAGGCGATAAGTTTTTTATGTTGACTATAAGGGAAGTTACTGAATTGACAGGTATAGCGGCTCCCACACTTCGATATTACGAAAAGGAGGGGCTGCTTCCACATGTGAAGAGAAATGAAAATGGCAAACGGTTATATGACGAAGATGATTTAAGCTGGATACACTTTGTTACTGCACTTAGAGCAACAGGAATGCCGATTGCTCAAATTCAGAAGTATGTATACTTGTATAAAGAAGGGGACGCGACGATTTCGGAACGAAAAATGATGATGCTCCATCATAAAAAAGAAATTGAGAAAAGCATAAAGGAACTCTATTTTAACTTGGATAAAATTAACTATAAACTTGCTCTATATGATGTAATAGAATCTCAGATTGAACGAACTAACATCAAAATTTGATTAATACAAAAACCGGAGGAACGGTAGAAGCAACCATTCTCGGGGGAACGGACCAAAGGTGCTTCTCTATCATAAAGTTCTAGTATTGACTTGAGGTTGAAGTAGCAATTGCAGACTGCATTAATAATGGAAAGGGGGGGCAATCATGAATTTTTTGATCTTAATTTTAATCCTGGGTTTCTTGTATATTATTTTCTATCTTCGAGCGATATACCTATCTTTAAAGGAGATAGAAAATAAACTCACTGGAAAATAACTCAATGTAAGGTCCGATTGACTACCGCGTAAATCGCGGTTTTTTATTTTATAAGAACAATTTTTTCCACATCCAAATGTCAAGAATGTGCGCCTATTGCCTATAAGGTAAAAAACTGTGCCTATGAGGGAACGCGAAGGCCAGTCATAAACCAGAACTGATTTTTCATTTACAATATCTATAAAAGATTCCGAATATCGATAAAGAAAGCAGGCTAACCGTTTTTTGTAACTGCCGATATTCCTGAAGTAAATAGCATATTTATCAAACTAATTAATTCATCTGGGGGAATATCTTTTTGCCTGCGCTGCCAAAGACGAAGCAGTGAAAACGAAGTCGAGATGTGAAACTCTATTAAATATGGTGTTAGTGAATTATCGATAGGTAAGCAATAATTCTGTCCATCAGAAAAAAATTCACCTTTCAGCTTCTCCATAAAGCGAAAACTACCGTAATCACCCAATAAAGCATTCAGGTATGTCCCTTTTTCCTCAAAAAGCAGGAGTATATCCTGTGGTTTTAGAGCACCTCTCTCTGTGTTTTTCAATTTCTCCCGAATATAGTCTAATATATCGTTTTCAATGAAGCTAAGTAAATCGTAAACATCGATAAAGTACTGATAGAAGGTGCTTCGATTATATCCAGACTTGTTTGAAATTTCACGTATCGTGATTTTCTCTATTGGTTTTTGGCAATAAAGTTCACAAAAAACGCTGATAAATGTTTGCCTTGTTTTTTTCGTTATTTCAGGCTGCTTTTTCATTTCTGCTCCTTTCGCTAGCAAGATATCATCCGACAAATTAAAAAAGATTGTTGGTTGTTGAATCTGAAACAAAGCCGTATGATTCATCATACAACACATTGTCTTATATTAAAATGCGAGGAGATTAAGAATGAAAGTAACCGTTAGGCATCAGTCCCTGGGAGGCAATACGAAATCAGTTGCGGAAAACAAAGTACGAAGGAGAGGTGTAATATGAAAGTGCTAGTGTACGGAGCCGGCGTTCTCGGCAGCTTGTTATCCGCCCGCATGCATGAGGCTGGACACGACGTCTCGCTCCTAGCCCGGGGCGAGCGCCTGGCCGCCCTGCGTCGGCACGGTGTGCAGCTCGCAGAAGGTGATAGCCCAATCGTCAAGCAGGTACCGGTGCCAGTAGTCGAGCACCCTGCAGGGGAGTACGACCTGATCGCCGTTTTCGTCCGCACCCATCAAGTGGACACGGTGCTGGAGTCACTCGCCGGTTTCGAAGGTGACGTGCTGTTCATGCTTAACTGGGCGGCCGGCGCGGAGCCTCTGGGTGCGGTGATTGGCCACGATCGTGTGCTGCTCGGCTACCCCACGGCCGCAGGCACGATGGACGGCGACGTGGTCCGTTACCGTGCGACCAGTCTCATGACTCGGCTGGTCCCGATGCCGATCGGCGAACCCGACGGTCGTAACACTCCGCGACTGGAACGGATCGTGCGTGCGTTCCGCACTGCCGGGATCAAAGCCAAGGCCGAGCCAAAGATGGATGCCTGGCTCAAGACGCACGCAGCGTTCGAGGTGCCACTCTTGCAAGCGGTGAATGCGGCGGGCGGCCCGGTAGCGCTAGCCGACAAACCGGACGCAGTCCGCAGCATGATCCGCATCATGAGGCAGAACCTGATCGCCATGCCGACGCCGCCGGTCCCTCGCGGGTTCATTGCGTTGCAGACTCTGCCGGTAGGGATGCTCATGGCTATGCTGCGGCGTTTCTTGCGGAGCTCCACGGCCGCACAGCTCGAAAACCCCTCGCTTTCGGCGATAGCCGAACTCAAGCAGTTGGCCGAACAATTGCGTACCTATGCGAGTATCAGGTAGACGATAGGCGACTGTGTCTCCTCCGCCAAATCGTATGTTCGGCGAGAAGATTCACGGTCTGCATGGAGTCATTGACGATTACCGCTGAGAGGGAGCCTTATAATATAAGAATTCGAGTAGCAGCTTCGTATTTGCAATCATCCTCCTGATAACGGGGTGTGGAAAAGAAGAAAATGTTGGTGAAATGAACGATGAAATGAGTGCCACTGGTCAGCCAACACAAGAACAACCCGCACAAGAAACTCTTGAGAATGATGGAAGGGAACTTGTAAAGCTGCCAGATAATTATAGAGATGAGGTAATCTACACTACTGTAAATCGTGGAAATGCCTATGAGAAGAGGATCTTGCAGGAGCTGTTGACCATACAACTTCAGTTTTGGAGAATTTTACAAGCAAGGCGTGAGGGCGTCAGGCATGAAGTTGACATGAATTATTGTAACAAAAATTACTTTTATAAGCCGATTTTGAAGCATCTTGTTGATGGACATGAGCCGGGAGGGAATGCACCCCGGCTCTTATTATTATTTGGGGGCAATTGAAGAGTGGCCTTTTATCAATCCACATGGATTGTTTATTTCTCTAATAATCTTTAGGTTGTCAAGAAGACAATTCAATTGAATACCGCGTAAATCGCGGTTTTTTTGTTTTATAGGAACAATTCTTGTCAATTCCCCGGAGGGAGGACGGCTACTTTTTTCGCTTTCATGTATTTCCAATGATCTACTTATATATTTACCTCCATTTGCGAAACAGGCGATTTACTGAGGACTCTTATCCATATCATTCTATTATAAAGTTTCATAATCTATTTTATTACAGATATGGAGGTTGATAGAATTGGCAAATCGAGATGTTAGATTGGCACTGTTTAGAGATAATAACTTTTCTGGAAGAAGAATTTTATTTAGACGCGGTGGAGTAGCTATCAGAGACTTGAACGCATTTGCATTCAATGATGAGCTCTCTAGCTTTAGATTGCGCAATGTTGTAAATAGAAGACAAGTCACGCTTGTATTATTCTCAGATATTAATTTCCGAGGCTCGTTCCGTATATTCCGCGGCAATCAGAATGTATCAAGTCTGGGGGATTTCAACGATTTAACTTCTTCCCTCGTTCTCGTAGGACGCAATTTGACGAATGCTCAGATTAACGAGATTCGTCGTACGGGCGTACCGCCAAGAGATATTTTAAGCATTCGCCAATAAAGTTGTTGCCAAGCGTCAACGGTTGTTGCCTACCTTTGGGGCAAGTTTGTGTCACTGAGAAATCAAGAAAAAGCGATTCCTGACAGCAGTTTAAAGGAATGGCGATGCTAAGGGAGCACCCCTGCATCGCCCTTCCTTTATTTTTGCTGTTTTTAATCATACGGACGATCCCATGGAGAAAAAACTACTTTTGGACAGTCCCTCTATTTTATTTATTAGTCATATTTCAGTGGTCAACAAGGTGCTGTGTGTTTTTAACACTTAATTGTGGATGCCGGCCATAACATGCCAGCTACCGGGAGCGGACAACGTATAGAAATATTGGCCAGCTGTCGTTCCTATAACGATAGGGATAAGAGGAGCTCCTGATACGCCAGGATAGATGTATTGCTGTGAGGACAGGGAAATGGTTTTAGAACCGACCCATACGTTCGTGCAGGATGAGGTGGGTGTTGTATTACATACCTTTTCATACACATTGACGGTGAGGGTGTCGTAATATTGGCCGGTGTTGACGATTACTCCGTTGCCGAAATAGATGGTACCGCCGCTGAGGTTATAGATCGGGCTCGTATAAGAATAAGCAGCGGATGCCGACGGCACGAATGAAACCAACAGGGCGACCATCAGTAGAACGGAGATAAAAGCTCTTTTCATCACGGTACCTATGATCATACGATCAGGAATAAGTTGCTGTTGCATCATCTTTTACGATTCCTCCTTAGAATTGACTGCCGGTCAAACTGATTGATTCAAATTCGAATCATCTTGCAAATTCATGTTCATTCAATAAGTTCCATAATCTCCTTTCCAAAGAGTTTGAAGTTCGTTGTCCAACCCACAATGGATAGGGAGGCATGTTATCAACGCTGAAAGAATGAAAGGGGGGTCACTTACACAAATTCAATTTTATGTATGATTTAAACTCAATAGAACGAAGACATATTTTTACCTTTCGGCAAATGAAGAGCACGGTAACACCTGTCAAGAATATGCCGATTGCCAACAGCCGATTAAGTTCAAGATTGAGTTGCCGTGCCGTTGTATAACCTGTGCGAATTGACAGTGTCATTAAAGAGATTGCAAAAAAATGGAGCCGATAATTTGGTTTGTTTTTTGGTGAGTATTAAATGAATGTCGCGATCAAACTCCCCGCTAGAGGGAAAACGCAAGCCTGAAAGATATCATTGGAATCCAAATCCTTTACCCGTATGACGTAGTTCCACCCTTTGCGCTCAACATGCGCGAATTGTTGTAACTTTCATAACCTCTATCAGCCGTAACAATGGTTTTACCTTTAATGGGGGAACGGTCAACCATAGCAGCTAGCGCCCGTCCCTCGTTGCACAACCTTCGCGGCTGGACAATGGCATCCACGTAAAGTCGGTTGCAGAGGTCATAGGCTGCGTTCAAATGCAGAAGATTAAAACCTTTTGTGTTCGGCCCGCTTTGAAAATAGGTGTCCGTGTCCGCCGGGTCAGTTGTGATATGTAAATCCGAACCGTCAATGGCAAGTAAACGATATTCTCGGTAGTCCTTGATATCCGTATACGCTTGCGTAAAGGCGTGAAACAAGAATTCCACAGCAGACGGCAGGATTTTATTCCTTTGCTGAACAAAAGCAGACGTCGTTGCCGTGTTCACGTCATAGCCCTGCGATTCCAGGAGTTCCTTATACAGGCTGTTGCCACCCATTGAGATCAGGAGTTGCATAACCGTTTCAAAAGGCGCAACTTTTCTTTCGAGTAAAATCTTATTCAGGATTTTTGACATAGGGTGCTGGTGCGGATGACATTTCTCGTATGAGGATGTCAGTGTTTCTTTTAGCGAATTCGCGTACTCATTCATTGGCGAAACCTCCTCGTTTTTTAAGAGGCTACGCCAAGAAGTGTTCATAGAACTGCGAGTCCTCATGGCGAATCGAGAGACAATCGTCCATCGTTTGTCAGCGTCAAGAACCAGATCCATCGCTGGGTCGACATTGTGTTTCCAGAAATGAGGCAGGCATATAAGCACCTCATTGGCTCCGGTTCGCTCGCTACACTGCGTCTCTTTTCAACGCCTGCTGATTTTCAAAAGCTAACCGTTCGCCAGGTACTCGACGGCTGGAAAACAGTCATGAAATGGCACAGCGGTGAACGTAGAATCAGCGGCGAGTTGCTGGTTCTAGCAGCTAAATCAGTCGGCGCAAGGCATGCTGGAAAGCTTACAAGCTCCATCTAAAGCAACTGCTTGCAGAGTACGATCTGGCTACCGGGCAGTTGCAGGTGATCGAGAAAGAATTAGCAGTTACGCATAAACGGATCCCGCTAGCCACGCTAATGCTTGCGATAAAAGGCATAAGCGTCCTGTCTGTTGCAGGCATTCTAGTCGAAGCCGGCGACCTCAGCGGCTATTCGCATGGTAATGCGCTCCTACGGCAAGCCGGCCTCAACTTGGCCGAATCGAGTTCCGGCAAGTGGAACGGCTAGATGTCACTTAGCAAACGCGGCCGACCAAGGCTCCGACATGTCTTGTTCATGGCAACCATGGCTCTAATCTTGAACGATGAATCATTCAAGCGCCTACATGAAGCGAATGTGAAAAGCAAGAACATGAAATCGATACGCTCGGTAATGAAACTGGTCGGCAAGTTCGCTCGCATTCTGGTTGCCATGGCAAGCAGTGGCGAAGCTTACGAACCGAATCGAGCTCTTCTTATGAAACAGGTTGCTTAGCCGCTTCGCCATCCCGCGAAAATTGGCTTACCGATATAATAGGATGGATTGGATTTTGGTGGAATTTTGAAATGGGCATACGTGATCGCCTATAAAATAATGGAATAGATGTTGGTTAAACAGTTTCCAATGGCAAGTCAAGAACAGACCGTTGGAATAGTCCCAAAAAATGTTCCACATGCTAACAGGAATGACCGTTGCGGAGAAGGGGATAAGGATATGAACTACAGAATTGGTTAGAAGGATTCTTTTACACTCGGAGGCAAAACGAGGACGACAAGGACCAAAAATGGAGAAAACCTTAACCAATTTCCTGATCGTTGTGAAGTAAGGATTCCTGTTATGAAGAATTAGCAGCTCAAATGTAGAGAAGCCCTTGATCGTCCGATTGAACTGTGATCCACAAGAGGGTTACCATTCATCAGCCGATTCGAAGGGCTTCTGCTACTAATTGAATATTGTCACCTTCGATTAGGTATTAATAGAACGCAATCGTAGTGAAATCAGCACCTGCGGTAGGACCAGATCAATATTGATGGGGTTCCAGCCCCGCTGAAAGTACCAGAAACAACAAGATTTCCTTGTCCTTGAATCGTTCCTACGTCACTAGCACTTGCGCTTAACGGTAATGCGAGCAACATTGCAACAACAACAAATAACATCACTAATTTACGAGACTTCATTAAACACCATCTCCTCTAATTTGATAAATAGAATATCCAATCGGAGATCACTTCTGTCAGCGACTTGTTGTATGTTCCTTACTTTTCAACTAATGCTGTTCTAAATGATCGATTACACATTATGGTTTTACGATTAGAAGCATCACCCCTTTTACGCATAACCTCGCTAAAGCAGACACTTATAATTAAACTACTTGTACATGTCTACCTATAGTTTATATTTTTACCAGTATAAGTAAATATGTCTATTTTGATTTTTTAAACAGCATTAATGGAAAAATGCCCCTCAAACCTCACAAAGAGGAGCCCCTATACGTACACTGCTTATAATAATTGGACTATAATAGTCACTACTGCAGGCATGAAACTGAACCCTCATAAAGCCGATCTATATGGTTTTTTATTTGATTTTCTTGTACGACTGTACTAAAATTAAAATATGAGTATAAAAAATAAACCAACTGACCAAAAGCAAAGGTCATTCATCGAAAAAGCCCGTAGAGCTCAAATTGTGGAATGTGCGATTGAGACAATCGCAGAAGTAGGTTACACTCAAGCCTCTTTAGGAGAGATTGCAAAACGTGCGAAAATCAGTAAAGGAGTTATTTCTTATCACTTTGAAAATAAAGAGGAATTATTGGAGCAAGTAGCTATCGAATACTATATGGCTTGGCAATCATATATTGCTCCACGAATAGAAGCTCAAAAATCTCCTGAAGAAATGCTTCGGGTGTATATTGAATCCAATCTTTCATTTGTAGATGAAAATCGGCAGCATGTTTTCGCTGTTATTGAATTGCTTTCTAATAAGATAACTGCTGATGGTAAACTTCAGTTTGCAGCAGACCATGATGAAGCTGTTTTAGTTCCAATTGAAAATATTCTCACTCTAGGGATGCAAGAAGGAGTTTTTCGGGAATTTACCAAATCATCGGCAAGGGTGATGGCGCTAACAATAAGAAATGCCATTGACGGGTTCACCATGGAATTAATGAGAAAGCCTCATTTAGATATTCAGGAATATACGAGAGAACTGATTACAATCTTCGATATATCAACTAAGAAGTGATATGTCACCAAGGAGGTTATTAATGTTTTACTATGATGTACTTTGCTATAATTGTAAAAAAACAATCAGAGTATACGAAGGTTCACTAAAATATAAACAAGCCAAGGAAAGAAAGGTTAAGGTTTTTTGTTGTGAAGATTGTGCTGATAAAATACGCATTGAAGCAATTTTAAATTTTATGCGCGGGATTAATCAGTAAATACTCATCTAGAAAAGGTGCCTAAACCATTCCAGAGGAGAGTATTGATTCATGGCTCAGTATCAGGTCACACTAAATCACGAGAGTTATTAAACCAACTGTGACACACTAAATAGATGAAGAGATGAGAGCTGCAGTAAAATTCAGATGATTAACAGTCAATTCAGAGCCGTTACATTACATAAATCATTTAGGGAGTGGCCTTTAACTGATTTACATACATATGTACAAAATACGAGTTTTGTGAAATAGTAAGGAGTGAAAACTGAAAAAAAGGATAAAACTCCGATATGACGGGTTTCATCCTTTTTCCTGCAATTTGAGACATTTATTTGGGGTCATTCGATTTTTCGTTTTTTCTCGATAGCGTTTATTATGATAGTTACCGATTCCGCCCTGGTTGCATGCGCTTGGGGTTTCATCGTGTTATCCGGATAACCGGCAATCATTCCATGCTCTACTGCAGCAACGACTGCCTTTTGTGCCCATGTAGAAATCTCGCCATGATCGGCGAAGGTTTTAGTTGCTTGCACATCCTCTAACTGCAGAGCGTTTACCACCATCACCGCTATTTGCTCACGCGTAATGAAATCGTCAGGCGCAAAGGTATGCTGATCGTATCCATGAATAATTCCGTACGCATTCGCGGTGGAAATGGCCTCTCTTGCCCAATGATTCGTCATATCGGTGAATACGTTGCTTTTTTTATTCGGAACACCAAGCGCTCGAACCAAAATCGCGGTGAATTCTGCTCGGGTAATTGCGCTGTCTGGCTTGAAGGTCCCGTCCCTATAGCCGTTCACTGCGCCAATGCTAGCGAGTTTCTTAATGTTTTCTTCCGCCCAGTGACCTTTCATATCGTTAAAGTGAACGCCAGGTTCATTTTCCACTACAGGTTTCGCAATAACTGCAAATTTAGTAAAGTGGTCGGTTGTACCGCTTACGACGCCCTTCTCCCATTCGATCCCGATATTATTCAGTTCTATCCATTCATTCGTTGCTTCATTGAGCCAGTAAAGGCTGATTTCAACGTTATCTTCTCGAAGTGATTCAGCGGCAAATCGAAGCCTTATGGTCACATCCTTGTCGAATTTTTCTGCTTGATCCTTCTTGAACTCGATCACTTTACTTATCAGCCTTTGTCTATCGGACAAAGGAAGAGCATCTGTGCCTGTGATTTCGTTAATGGTTAAATACAAAGGTTGATGTACCGCTCCAGCAGGGATGATGATTTGCCCCTCGCCAAAAGAAATCGTACTCCCTTCGACTCCTACTAGGTAGGTATTGCTCGGCAGCCCGCTGCCGCTTGAAGGATTGGATTCACGGGTTTTCAGCCGAAATCGTTCGGATGCCGCGTTCCCCACATTTCCTGCCAAATCCCTTCCCCGGATGTGCAAATACCATTCTCCATCGGCGCCGCTTTTCGTGAGCGCTGCTCCGTTCGTAAATGGCATCCAGCCTTCAACCGGAGTAGTAGCGTCGGTTGTCCAAGCATACTGAACCGTGGATGCGTCGGCACCGCTTCCCGTATCGGCAACAGTCACCGTTGTTTCGGTCGATGTCGCCCACGTTTCACTGCCATTCGGGCTGTAGCCAACGGTTGGCGGCGTCTTGTCGATCTTCACCGCGAGCTCAGAAGAGAGCGTATTACCCGCCCTGTCCTCCACCTGGAATATAACCGTATGCTTGCCTTCGTCTGAAATCACGATTGGTGCCTTATTCTCGTAAGTTTGCGCGGTTCCTCCATCTAACGTATAGGTGAAACCGGTGATTTCACCGAATCCCGCCTCGGCATAGGCGCTCACGGTAACGCTTGCGTTCGTCCAATCACCGCTCGTATATGCGCTTCCGTCCGCCTTGGTCAACGTCGGTGTCAGCTTAAGTCCGCTCGTACTGATCTTCACTGTACGTGTTTCAACCGATTCATTACGCGCCGCATCTATTGCCTTGAAGGAGAGCGTATGAATGCCATCATCCCGAAGGACGATATCCGATTGATAGGTCTTCCACGTCGCGCCGTCATCCAGAGAATACTCGAACAAGCTTACACCGTTCGCATCCGATGCCGCTGCGCTTAACGTAACACTCTGGTTGGTCCATGTGCCGTCTTCATAATCGTTTCCGTCCGCTTTCGTCATCGTAATCATAATCGTTGGCGGCGTTTTGTCGATCTTAACCGTGAGTTCAGCAGACAGCGTATTATCCGCCCTGTCCTCCGCCTGGAATATAATCGTATGCATGCCTTCGTCTGAAATTACGATCGGTGCCTTATTCTCGTAAGCTTGTGCGGTTCTTCCATCTAACGTATAGGTAAAACCGGTGATTTCCCCGAATCCCGCCTCAGCATAGACGCTTACGGTAACGCTTGCGTTCGTCCAATCACCGCTCGTATAAGCGCTTCCGTCCGCCTTGGTCAACGTTGGTGTCAGCTTAAGTCCGCTCTTACTGATCTTTACTGTACGTGTTTCAACCGATTCATTACGCGCCGCATCAATTGCCTTGAATGATAGTGTATAAATGCCATCATCACGAAGGACGATATCCGATTGATAGGTCTTCCACGTCGCGCCGTCATCCAGAGAATACTCGAACAAGCTTACACCGTTCGCATCCGATGCCGCTGCGCTTAACATAACATTCTGATTGGTCCATGTGCCGTCTTCATAATCATTTTCGTCCGCTTTCATCATCTTAATCATAATCGTTGGCGGCGTATTGTCGATCTTCACCGTGAGTTCAGCAGACAGCGTATTACCCGCCCTGTCCTCCGCCTGGAATATAATCGTATGCATGCCTTCGTCTGAAATCACGATCGGTGCCTTATTCTCGTAAGCTTGCGCGGTTTCTCCATCTAACGTATAGGTGAAACCGGTGATTTCCCCGAATCTAGCCTCGGCATAGGCGCTCACGGTAACGCTTGCGTTCGTCCAAGCGCCGCTCGTATAAGCGCTTCCGTCCGCTTTGGTCAACGTCGGTGTCAGCTTAAGTCCGCTCGTACTGAGCTTTACTGTACGTGTTTCAACCGATTCATTATGCGCCGTATCAATCGCTTTGAAGGAGAGCGTATAAACGCCATCATCCTGAAGGACGATATCCGATAGATAAGTCCTCCACGTCGCGCCGCTATCAAGAGAATATTCGAACAAGCTTACACCGTTCGCATCCGATGCCGCTGCGCTTAACGTAACACTCTGGTTGGTCCATGTGCCGTCTTCATAATCGTTTCCGTCCGCTTTCGTCATCGTAATCATAATCGTTGGCGGCGTCTTATCCTCAGGGAGCTGATGCTCTACATTGTAGTCCGTTACACTTCGCATTGGATTGTTCGCCAAGTCCAAGATCGTTCCTGACTGCTCATCGTAGGAAAGGAGAACATGCTGACCTTGTTCGAACCTTTCGCTGACAGTAAAAGTGAGGGACTTTGTTCCCGTCCCCTTTATGTCCGTAATCGTCGCAGCATGACCATCCGCGTTAATCGTTACTCCGTCGCTATCTGAAATGCTTACTTCTTCATCGAATGATAAGATAACACGGTCGGGATGTTCACCCTCTATCTTTGCACTTAGGGCTGTAGGAGGAGCCAAGTCTACTCCAATATTGGCGGCTATGCCCTGCAAGACTGGATAGGCCTTGCCTTCTTGTTCGCTCCAGATTTGTGTGAAATCCCAGTCGGGATTGAACGTAGCGCGCTGTTTCATTTCCGATGTGCTTCGTGACTCGCCTTTGCCGGAGTCGGATTGACCGGTCGTTTCTTTGTTATAGATACTTGCGGACACCCTACCGAAATTCCGCCCAACCAGCCCGCCGACGTCGCCGCTGCCCGTGACGCTGCCAACCGCATAAGTATGGGTGATATCGCCCACATTGCGTCCCGTTAGTCCGCCAACCTCCGCCCGACCTGCAACGGAACTGGTGGCGTAGACATTGCTCAACGTGCCTCCCTCATTTCGACCCACCAACCCGCCTATAAAATCCGTGCCGATGATATTGCCGGTAGCATAGGACTGGTTGATCGTACTGCCCCTATCCATGTTTCCCGCCAACCCGCCGACATTGAATTGACCGTTGACGCTGCCATCGGCGTGGGATTGGGCAACGGTGCTGTTATCGCCTAAATTCCCAATTAGCCCGCCGACGCTGAAGGAGCCGCTAACACTGCCGGCGGCGTGTGACAGTGTGATTGCGGCATCGCTGCCAGCGTATCCCACCAAGCCGCCAACATAGGAATCTCCGTTTACTTCTGCTGTCGTGTAAGCCTTATCCACCGTGCCGCCATTGTTGTATCCCACCAGCCCGCCAATAGAATTATGGCCGCTGACGGAGCCAACCTCCAGTCCTACACTGTGTACAACGCTGCCGAAACCGATCATTCCGAACAAGCCGATATTATCGACTCCTTGACGTTTGATCATGAGATTGCGGATCGTGTGGTCCTGGCCGTTGAATGAGCCGGTAAAGGGCTTGCTGGCTTCGCTACCGATGGGTGCGAAGCCGGCGCCATCGCTCGAACTCGTCGCCCACATGTCGGAACGGCTGCTATCGTTGAACGTATCGCCGAAGTCGATATTCTGAGCCAGCGTGTAATTCGCCGTGAGATCCATCGCCATCAATTGCAGGTGATGGGCATTCCGAATGGTCGTTGACCATTCGGACCGAAGAAGCGGCCGAGTCGATCCGTCGACTATAAACCAGGTATTCGTGAAATCCCAGCCGGCATAGCTCGTTTGTGTCAGAGCCTGCGCGGTGGTGAGGCCGGTTTCCATGCAGGTTCCGTATCCGCAGGCGTTGCTCTGGCCGGTCGTTTCCTTATCCCAGAAACCGTTGCTCAATTTAGCTTCGTAATTGTACCCCACCAGACCTCCGACAAATTGGGTGCCGCTGACGATCCCTGTGGCGTAGGACTCGCCTATCAAGCCAAAGTCAGTGCCCCCCACCAACCCGCCGACATAACTCCGTCCGCTGACGGCGCCAGTGGCGTATGACTGACTTACAACACCGTTAAAAAGATTATACCCGACCAGCCCGCCGACATTCTCACCGCTCCCGCTGACGGTACTTGTAGCGTAGGACTGGCTCACTATTCCGCCTTCGTTGTCTCCTACAAGCCCACCGACAATGGAGGTGCCGTTGACGGTCCCGTTAGCGTGGGAGATACTCACTGTGTCGTCATTGCGCCCGACCAGCCCGCCGACATAAGTTGTGCCGCTGACAGCGCCTGCGGCGTGGGAGTTGGTTATTGTGCCGCCGATGCCATTGTAGCCCACTAACCCGCCGACGATACCGCTGTCGATGCCGCTGCTGCTGTTGACAGCGCCGGTAACGTAGGACTGATCCACTGAGCCAAAGTTGCGCCCTGCCAGTCCGCCTATGTAGATTTTTCCAGTGATGGAGACTCCCTCTAGACCGACATTTCTTATCACTCCGCTGGAGCCGACGATCCCGAACAGACCGATGTTCTCGGACAAGGGCTGTTTGATGGTCAGCCCGCGGATGACATGTCCCTGTCCGTCGAATACGCCGGTGAACTGGCTGCTGGCCTTTCCGGCGCCGCCAATGGGGATAAAACCATCGCCATTGCTCCAGTCAGCGGTCTCCGAAGCATCAATATCCGCCTCGAGCTTGTAGTGAGCGCTCAAATGATTTCGCACTGCATTCAATTGATCCAGCGTCATGATGAGGTATGGATCGGCTTCCGTTCCTGAGCCTGTCATCGTACTGTTCGAGTCGGCTAACACTTGAAACGGCACGATTCCTATCAAAAGAAAAAGTGCTGTTAAAAAAGATAGATATCTCCCTTTCGTTCCTCTCATTCCATTCAGTTCACCATTCATTACTGATTTAACCCGCCTTTATTGATAGATTTTTTTCAACATCAACCTATTCCCGAATTATAAATCAATTCATAGATCATGAAATCTAACTGCGGTTATAGGGGCGGTTATAGCAATCGCCCGCCTCATTTCCATTATCCTGGTAAGCAGAAAAAAAAGGACATCACCATCTTACATAGTGAATGTCCCATTATGATGTGTAGCTCTACTCCCCCGCTTTATCCATCTGCGCATACGACTGTTCGATTAAATCGAATGTCTCGATATGCTGGACGACATTGTTGACTAGCGTAACAATGACGAACAACAGGATCAGACCGATCAACACCCTCTTTACTTTCCGTTGGTCCAATTGCATCACGAACCGTGCGGCCAACAGGAAGAAGGCGAATAAGTAATGTCCTGCATATAGGTACATGTCGTAGTGGAACGTTCCCAAGCCGAACCCTATTACAATATGCAAGCCGACGGCAAATCCGATATAAGCGGCCAAAGACCACGCGTCACGCGACCTGATCCCTCTAATGAATCCAAGGATAGCCAGCACGATCAGGGATAGGCCGATAGCCTGCACATACCACGGATACGGAAGCGCAAGGTTGGTTGCGAATGCGACCATCCCCGGCCTCGGATCGATGAATGCCATATCCGGTGTCAGTATAGGGCTTATGACAAGCATATATAGAGCTTTCCAATGATGACTGAGCGAGAATGGAGCGGTATAGCTGAAGCCGCCAGCATGAATCGCTTTTAACCAGGTTGTATACCAGGATTGTCCGAATATAACGTACTGGAGCAGTGTGACAGCAAAGACCAGCACCAGAAAAACAAGCACGATTCGTATAAGCTTCATCAGATTGCTTTTGACTTCCCTGTTGAAGAGGTCGAAGACTAAAGCGCTCATAAACGGCACGATGTTCGTCGAAGTGACGGCGAAATTGCCCAAAGCCAACGAAGCGTTGGGCCATACGGACAGCTTGCCTTCCGCCCTGCTGTACTGCATATAGAGCACCGACAGAATAATGATGAACTGGGCGTACGGATACGAATCCGGAATCATAGCTGTGAATATTTGATAAGAGGCGACGCCAAAAAATATCGCGAACAATAAAGGCGTGAAGCAGCTCTCGCGACGATCCTTGCGCAAGTAATAATAGATCATGACAACATTGAGCGCGTTCATGACCGACTGTACCGTTGCAAAGAAGAATTGATCTGTGAAAAATCTCGAAGCATAAGCGAGCGGATCGGATATGAAATTAAGAAGCGGATGAATGACTGTTGCGTTGCCGTAGTACATCGAAGGGTCAAAATTAAATAAGTTAAGCGTAAACGGCATACCATAGAAAGGACTAACTTCGATCATAGCAGCCATGTTTTGATTCATATAGGTCAGAAACGGTACGTTCATAACGATATAAAATAGGGAAAAACCGACAAGCAGCATTAAAGCTCGGAGATTATCACTCCGATCATGAAACAGATAACGAAAAAAACTCATACTTCATTCTCCAATTCAAAAGATTAGTTCCAGCATCGTTCACGAAACAAGCAGCAATAGTCCGGATACGATGAAGGCGACGCCAGCGATTTTAATCATACCGACGCTTTCCTTGAAGATCCACTTGGCAAAAAGCAGCGTCCAGATAAATGTCATCGCATTGGCCGACATCACCACAGTATAAGGAAGGATATCAAGCAGGTAGATGTTGATCAACGCGCCCGATCCGTAGAACATGAACCCGGTGAGAAGATAAACTTTCGCTTTCTTTAGCGAGAACAATTTGAAGCACACGCCTCCAAGCGACCCGAACAATGTCATCACCAGAAGCAAGGCGAACATCCAGCTATTTATCATAGGATGTTAATGTCACCCCTGTCCCCAGCAAAGCAATGGCCGCCGCCTTTTTCCACGTTATATCCTCGCCAAGGAAAAGATCGCCGTAAATTAATGCAAAAATGTAACTCATGCACATGAGCGGGTATGCGACCGTCAGCTTCTCTAGTGCAAAAGCTTTGAGCATGAACAAGGCGCCCAATCCATAACAGACAAATCCGAGTGCCATGTACAGCAGGTTGGCATGCCCCCATTTCCAGTAAAGCTGGCCCGTAGCGGTGAGAAAAGCGGACACGATCATGTACATTTTTCCTATATGTCGGTTATTGAGGTTATTGCTCTGTTCCATCTTAGCTCCTCCATGCCCGGATAGCTCCGATTGATGAGATAGCGGTTCTTGACCAGCTTGAAGAGCGGCATGTCCGAGAGAGAATCTGAATACGCACAGGATTGGTCATAGTCAATGAGAAGGCTCCTGCTTTTCAAATAGTTGTGGATACGCACGACCTTCTCTTCTCCCTTGCAGTTTACGCCCTCTACCCTATTGGTATAGCGCCCGTCCTCTATGGCAAGATTGGTGCCAATGACTTCGTCGACATAAGGGATTTTTTTGAAAAAGCGCATATAAGCATAGGGAGAAGCGGAGACGAGGAGTATATGATAGCCCTCCGCTTTTTTCGTTTTGAGCTCCTCCATCGCCTCTATGAAGATGTGTTTTTTCAGTACGGTCTCGTAGAAGCGCTCCAGATCTTCTTCCTCCATATGACGGATCGCATAGAAAAAGGATGCCTTAACGTCCTCCACTTTCATAAGCTTCAATGTATAGAGAACCGTTTTGCATACAACTGCGATTGCATGGAACCATGTCAGAGGCTTCTTTTTCATCCCATACCATAAGAACAGAAACATGGAATCCTTGCTAATGATTGTTTTATCGATATCGAAAATGGCAAGTTTGTGCACGTTGTCTATCTTCCTATCTTCTATTAGTCTAGCAGCTAACCTTATTCAAACACGATCAGAATACAAACAACGGAAATGACATACAACACTACAGTAGCCAGTATATGCTTGTCCTGCAGCAAAACACTGTCGGGAGAACCGCCTTTATTCTCGATATGGATTAAATACAAATATCTGAAAATACCATAAATGACAAATGGAATCGTCCACATCAAATGGATCGTCCGCCCCGAAGTAAAGGTGAACAACGAATAACTTACAATGGTGGCGGTCGTTACAATGCTGCTAAGCTGATCCAGGAGCGGCAAGGAATACTGATCCAATACTTTCCGGTGGGTGCCTTTGCCATTCTGCAGCAAGCACAGCTCATGCCTTCTCTTGCCGATAGCCAGGAACAGGGATAACAGCATCGTACAGATAAGGAACCATGGCGTAATCGTCACGTGAATAACGAGCCCGCCGGCAATGGCACGCAAGACGAATCCTGCAGCAATGACCATGATATCGACGATGACGATATGCTTGAGCTTTAAGGAATACGATACGTTAAGCACAAAGTAAAAGAGCAGCAGTCCGGTAAACAGCGGGTTTAAATAATACGATACCCACAGCGAACCGACGAAGAGAGCAGCACCGAATGCTAACGCAGCTTTAGGGTTTAATTGACCGGAAGCCATCGGACGGAATCTCTTCTCGGGATGATTGCGGTCCGCCTCCCTGTCGGTGTAGTCGTTAATAATATATACGCATCCGGAGACAAAGCTAAAGAGCAAAAACCCTAGCCATGTATGCCAAAGCGTCCATGCGCTTATTTTTTCGAATGAAAATAACAATGCGGCGAAGATCAGCAAGTTTTTCGTCCACTGCTTTGGCCTTAATTGCAAAACCAGCAGCTGGAACGTATGCAATGGCTTCGCTGGCGCAGCTTTAGCCGATAAGTCTGATTTGACAAGATTCACTAATAGCAACCTCCTGGAAACTCTAAACGATCGTATGTATGATATTGTTCTGCCAAGCAGTTATTATACCATATCGAATGGCAATGTGTAATTATAAACATATTAATAATTATGTTAACAAAAGTTGCTAGACTCTCTTCCATAACAAAAGAATCGGCAAAAAAAATAAGCGCCTCCCGCTCCGGTGCTTATCCTATTCTGCTTACATGCTTACTCGTATAATTCGTTCAATGCGAATTGCGCTACTCGAGATCGCAATTATGATGGAAGAAGTATGACTCTTAGAATAAAAGTAAATAAAGAAAATAAAGAGCCACTTTTAATGCGCTTATTTCCTATATTATTCATGCTTTTGTGTGCGCCATCATAACATATTGTCAACAGCTTTCATGACGAAAGCTGCTTATCATTTGATTGATATTGAAAACGCTTACGTATTATGATGGCTACAGCTTCAAGAAAGCATTTATGAATAATTAACCCTATTAAGGAGGTCAACTGATCATGAGTCAACAACAGCAATCCGCTTCCGAGCAAGGCGGTGCCAAAGTCGCGATTCAGAAATTCGGAAGATTTTTGAGCGGCATGGTTATGCCTAATATCGGGGCTTTTATTGCTTGGGGCTTGATCACGGCCCTATTCATTCCGACCGGATGGTTCCCGAATGAAAGTCTGGCGACGCTCGTCGGACCGATGATTACGTATCTTCTGCCGCTTCTGATCGGCTATACCGGCGGTCAGATGATTCACGGCACACGCGGCGGCGTCATTGGCGCTGTGGCAACGATGGGCGTTATTATCGGATCGGAGATTCCGATGTTCCTCGGAGCCATGATTATCGGTCCGCTAGCCGCATGGATTCTTAAAAAATTCGATCAGTCGATTGAAGGCAAGATTCCTTCCGGATTCGAAATGCTGATCAACAATTTCTCCTCCGGGATTATCGGCGGCCTGCTGGCACTCGGCGCTTATAAAGGCATCGGACCGGTGGTCGAGATCATCAGCAAGGGACTTGCGAACGGCGTTCAATGGCTGATTGACGCGGGACTGCTCCCGCTCACGAATATCATTATTGAGCCAGCCAAAGTATTGTTCCTGAACAATGCAATCAACCATGGCGTGCTGGGACCGATCGCGCTTGATCAAGCGACCAAAACAGGCCAATCGATCATTTTCATGCTGGAATCGAATCCAGGCCCGGGCCTCGGCATTCTGCTCGCCTTCTGGCTGTTCGGACGCGGAGCCGCCAAGCAATCTGCTCCAGGCGCAGTCGCCATTCATTTCTTGGGCGGTATTCATGAAATCTACTTCCCGTATATCCTGATGAACCCGAGATTGATTCTGGCGGCGATTGCCGGCGGTGTTGCGGGTACATTCACCTTTGTCTTATTCGGCGCAGGTCTTGTTGCCACCCCTTCCCCAGGCAGTATCTTCGCATACTTTGCGATGACGCCAAAGGGCGGTTGGCTGCCTATGCTTAGCGGGGTTGTTGTGGCAACGATTGTATCATTCCTCGTCGCTGCCCTGCTGATGAAGACATCCAAGCAAAAAGAGGACGACGAAGATTTGGAATCTGCACAGGCCAAAATGAAAGAAATGAAGGCTCAGTCGAAAGGGACAGCAGGAGCATCCCAATCTCCAGAGGTTGCGCCTAAAACGATCGAAAATGTCCACAAAATCGTATTTGCTTGCGATGCGGGAATGGGCTCCAGCGCGATGGGCGCTTCGATCTTGCGCAAGAAGATGACGAAGGCAGGCATTGACGTGACGGTCATTAATACGGCGATCAACGATCTTCCGAACGACGCTGATATCGTCATAACGCATAAGACACTGACCGATCGGGCGCGGCTGAAGGTTCCTGCAGCGGAGCATATCTCCATTGATGACTTCCTGAAAAGCCCGCAATATGACGAGTTAGTAAGCCGATTAGGCACATAATAAGAATTCGTAACGCTGGCGTGCAGATACGCCCGCGTTACGTTAATTTTCCGTAAAGGAGGCCGCCGGACTATGAAAGTATCCAATAGACAACGCAAAATATTGGAGCTGCTGCTTAGCCGGCAGGACGATACGACAGCCGAACAGCTGGGTCAGACCATTGGCATCAGCTCCAGAACGGTACACCGCGAGCTTCAGATCTTGGACCCGGTACTGGCTGGCTACGACATAGCGCTTGTGAAAAAATCCGGCTCCGGCATTAAGCTCATGAGCGATCCGCGCAGTCTCAGCGTGTTTCAAGAGCAGCTGCGGAAATCGGATACCGAGACGTATTCGCCTGAAGAGCGCAAGGTACTCATCCTGTGTCAACTGCTTAGTCTAGACGAACCGATCAAGCTCTTTTCCCTGGCAAGCGAGGTTCAAGCGGCGATCCCTACCGTCAGTCGTGACCTGGAAGAGCTGGAGACATCACTGACGAACAGCGGTCTTGCTCTCGTTCGCAGACGCGGGTACGGCATTGAAATTACTGGTGAAGAAACAGACCGCCGCAATTTTATTGTCAAGCTGGCTGAGGAATATATCGATGATTTTCTTGGCGCCTTATCCCGAAAAGAAATATGGCCAACCACTCACGAACTTCTGAAGCTGGTCGGACACGAAGCCTTGTTTTCGGTAGAACGCACCTTATGGCAGCTGGACGAGATTTGGGTCAGGCGACTAAGAGAAGCCGACTATAATCGGCTCCTTGTCCGGTTATCCGTTGCCTTTATTCGTATCCAAAAAGGACATTTGATTTCGTCTGCTGCCCAACTATCCTCCGTCCAACTAAGTGAGGAAAGCAAGCAAAAGCTGAATGCACTCGCCTCTTCCCTCGGGATCGACGAAATGCCCGATGAGGAGCTTAGATACATGCAGTCTCTGATCGATCAGGCCAAAGAAAAAGAAAGACGCAGCGCCTCTGCGCTGCTGGAGCAATACGGGCTCGGACTTGCTGAGCGTGCGATTTCGCTCATTCGGCTGATGGAAGAAGAAACGGGAACTCCCTTTCACAAGGATCGAACGCTACTTGAAGGCTTGATCAGCCATCTGGGCCATGCGCTGGAGCGGCTGCATCAGGGTGAGACGATTCGCAATCCCCTGCTCGCTCAAATTAAAAACGACTATGAATCCTTGTTGGAATCGACGATACGCAGTGCAGCGAAGGCATGGCAGGACATTGCGGTCCCCGAAGAAGAAGCAGGCTATCTGGCTATGCATTTTGGTGCAGCTATTGAGCGCTGGAAGCTTGTTCCAAGGCAAGTGCGGGCCTTGCTTGTCTGCACGAGCGGCATCGGCTCCTCTAAGCTGCTTGCCGTTCGCATCGTGAAGGAAGTGCCCCAAGTAGAGCTGCTTGGACATTACTCCTGGTATGAGGCGTCGCGCATGCCGAGCGAAAAATACGATTTGATCATATCTACAGTCGATTTGCCGATTGAACAGGATCGATATATTAAGCTAAGTCCCCTTCTGACTAAGGATGAAGCCGAACGGCTGCGCAGCCATATTCGCGAGTTACCCGTATCCCCTGAGATCGCGGATGAGAAGGATGATAAGCAAGATGCTTGGCAGCGGCTTAATCTGCTCAACCGTTATGCAATGGAAACTGTGATGATTTTGGAGTCGTTCCATGTCTATGAGCTGGACGGCGGGCGTTCGCCAATGCTTGACGGGCTGCTGAAGGATGCGCTGCCGCTCATGCTTCAAGAAGACGAGCGGCAGTATACGAATGCGATCGCCAACCTGCTCATCCAGCGCGAGCAGCAAGGCAGTGTTTTTATCCCGGATACAAGCCTGGCCATGTTCCATACCCGAAGCGAGCTGGTTACGAAGCCGTTGATTACGCTGTTCCGACTGCAAAAGCCGTTTCTGCTGAACGAGCAGGAACACCAATTCGTCACACAATTTCTTATTATGCTTGCGCCAGCAGGTCTAAACCAGATCTCATTAGAGCTGCTCAGCGAAATTAGCGCGATGCTGTTGCACCCCGAGATGAACCAGTTGCTGAACGAAGGGGTAACGGAGAAGATCCGCTCCTTCATGTCACGTCAGCTAGAGATATATATGAAATCCAAATTGGAATGGAGAGAACCATCATGAGCATACTGACAACAAACACCATTATTTTGAACGCAACTGTTGCCGATAAATTCGAAGCGATCCGTCTTGCCGGACAGCTGTTGGTCGATGCGGGCCACGTACCGGCTGCCTATGTGGACAAAATGATTGAGCGCGAGCAAGTTTCCTCCACCTACCTGGGCGGCGGTCTCGCTATGCCCCATGGCACGAATGATTCGAAGAGCCTGATTCAGTCTACTGGCATCTCCGTCGTTGTACTGGCGAATGAAGTGGATTTCGGAGGAGAGGCTGCTCGCCTTGTGATTGGTCTGGCTGCTGTGGGCGATGAGCATCTGGAGCTTCTGTCCAGCCTGGCTGTTCTTGTGTCGGATGAAGACGATATGGAGCGGATTCTGAACGCTTCGAGCAAAGAAGAGCTTCTTCGCATCTTCGAAGAAGGAATGGAATGATGAAGGCCGTTCATTTTGGCGGGGGCAACATCGGGCGCGGTTTTATTGGCCTGTTGTTATCTCAAGCCGGCTACCAAGTCACTTTTGTAGATGTGGATCAAGAGCTTGTCAGGCAGCTCCAGGAGCGTAGGCAATATTCCGTTGTTTATGCGGGTGACGAGCAGCAATCCTTTACCGTAGACCATGTTACCGCCATTATTGGCAGCGACCAGGCGCAAGTTGCCGAAGCGGTTGCCGAGGCCGATCTGGTCACAACAGCCGTAGGCGTGAATGTTCTTAAGCATATTGCCGGTTCAATCGCCTCGGGTATCGTCAGAAGGCTTGAGAAGTCGGGCAGTCCGCTAGTCCTCATTGCCTGCGAGAATGCCATTGGCGGAAGCACACAGCTTCAATCGCTTGTCTATGGGCATCTTACGGAGCAGCAACAAGCAGAGGCAAGCCGGATGGCCTTCTTCCCTGACGCTGCGGTTGATCGCATTGTTCCGCTCCAGCAGCACGAAGACCGGCTTAAAGTGCTTGTCGAGCCTTATTACGAGTGGGTAGTAGACCGCTCTTCCCTGCCGCCTGGTCATAAGGAAATTCCAGGCGTTCACTATGCGGATCAGTTGCAGCCCTACATTGAGCGCAAGCTGTTCACCGTGAATACCGGCCATTGCTGTGCAGCCTATCACGGCTATCTCCAAGGCTTTGACACTATACAAGAAGTGATGAAGCAGCCGACTATTGTGGCACAAGTGGAAGGCGCCATGCAAGAGACAGGCAGCGCGCTAATCGCGCAATATGGCTTTGATGCAAATGAGCATAAACGTTATACTCAAACTATTCTGGAACGGTTCCGCAATCCGCATCTAACGGATGAAGTTGTTCGTGTTGGCCGTTCCCCCATTCGCAAGCTATCTCCGAATGATAGACTCGTACGTCCAGCCCTAGTCGCCTATGAGTTAGGGATCGAGACGCCGTACCTGACCAAAGCAATGGCAGCTGCGCTGCTCTTTGATTACCAGGATGACCCGGAAGCGGCACAGATTCAGCAAACGATAAGCCGGGATGGGATTTCCTCTGCTGTGACAGCGTTCACCGGTCTTGAAGAGAATCACCCGCTTCACGCCGCTGTACGGGAAGCTTACGCAACCTTAAAGACGGAAAGGAGTGATCGCGTATGACACGGTTATTGCAAGGAATCAACGCATCGCCAGGCATGGCAATCGCACCGATCTTAATCTATCGCGACAGTCAGCCCGTTATTGAAGAAACAACCATTACAGATGCCGATGCCGAAATCGAGCGGCTGCAGGCTGCGCTGCGCGAGACACGGGCAGAGCTGGAGAAGCTTCGCGACTCCGTGAAAACTAAGCTGGGCGAAGAAAAAGCGGAAATCTTCGAGGGTCATCTCATGATATTGGAGGATCCCGATCTTATAGATGCAGTTATGGAAGCCATACAAAATGAATCGGTTAATGCCGAGTATGCGGTACACACCGCCTCCTCTTCTTTCATTGAGGTACTGAAGCAGATGGACGACGAATATTTGAGAGAACGCGCGGCTGATGTACGAGATGTATCCGGCAAGCTGATTGGCCGCTTGAGCGGCGTCACACAAACTGATCTATCGCAATTAACCGAACCTTGCATTATCATTGCGAACGATCTCGCCCCTTCAGATACCGCCAAGCTGGATATGGGGGTCGTCAAAGGCTTTATTACCGAAATCGGCAGCCGCACCTCGCACTCGGCGATTATGGCCCGTTCGCTGGGTATTCCCGCTATAGTTGGTGTCGGAGCATTAAGCGACGATATCCAGACAGGCGCGTTGGCGCTGCTCGACGCAACGAATGGGACGGTTACGATTGAGCCGAGCGAAGAGCAACACCGCGATTTCATTGGCAAGAAGGAGCAATATGACCAGCAGCAAGCGGAGCTTGCCAAGTGGGTTAACCGCCCTTCCCTATCGAGTGACGGCCACCGCGTAGAGCTGGCTGCGAATATTGGCAAGCTGGAGGATGTTCAGAAAGCCCTGGACAACGGTGCTGAGGCGATCGGCTTGTTCCGTACCGAGTTTCTCTATATGGGCCGTAACTCGCTGCCTACAGAAGACGAACAGTTTGCCAGCTACAAATATGTATTGGAGAAGATGAACGGCAAGCCGGTGGTCATCCGAACGCTCGATATCGGCGGCGACAAGGAGCTCCCCTATATGGAATTACCAAAGGAAGCGAATCCGTTTCTTGGACAGCGCGCATTGCGCCTATGTCTGGAGCGTCCCGAACTATTCCGTACCCAGCTGCGCGCACTTCTCCGAGCCAGCAGCTATGGTAATCTGAAGATTATGTTCCCTATGATAGCCGTATTGAGCGAATTGCGGGATGCTAAGGCGCTTCTGGAAGAAGAAAGAACCAAGCTTCTGGCCGAAGGAATCGCTGTTTCCGATACAATCGAAATCGGGATGATGGTCGAGATTCCAGCTGCGGCGGTATCCGCTGATTTGTTTGCCAAGGAAGTGGATTTCTTCAGCATCGGCACCAACGACTTGATCCAGTATACGATGGCGGCCGACCGTATGAACGAAACGGTCTCTTATCTGTATCAGCCTTGCAACCCTTCGGTTCTCCGCCTTGTCCGAATCGTCGTTGAAGCGGCGCGCAAGGAAGGCAAATGGGTCGGCATGTGCGGCGAGATGGCTGGCGACGAAGCAGCCATTCCCCTGCTGCTCGGTCTTGGACTGCATGAATTCAGCATGAGCGCAAGCTCGATTCTGTCCGCAAGAGCACAGATCGGCGAACTCTCCTATGAACGCTGGTCGCAGCTAGCTGAGCAAGCATTAACTATGGCTACTCAGGATGAGATTCAAGACTTCGTTAGAAGCCAATCTTAAGGAGGTAACGGTATGATTAGCAAAACATTTACGATTATCAACCCGACAGGATTTCACGTACGCCCGACCAAAGCGTTCGTCCAGGCGGCATCCGCCTTCCCTTGCACGATCAAGGTCGAAAACAAAGGCAAAAAAGTGAATGGCAAAAGCTCGCTCAGCATGCTTACACTGGGCATAGCGGCACAGGATGAGGTTACGCTTGAAATTGACGGCGACCAGGAGCAAGAAGCGATGGAGCAGCTCGGCAAGCTGCTGACCGACATATACGAATAAACAAGGAAGCCTCCAACGATTGCTTAACTGCGTAGTTGGAGGCTTTTTCTATTGGAGTGATCCTTCAATCGGAAAATAACCATAATAATAATTATGTAAACTATAATCATTACATTTATGCATGTATCGATATCGTTAGCACAGCGATAAATTTCCTGACTCCGAGCTTAGAAGCGATCTATTCTGGTATGGAGTTATTTTTTACCTGTGGAAAAGCTGAAAATCGAGATGATAAAGCCAATTAGGATCACTACGATAGGTGAACCGATGAGCAGGAGAAGTGAAGCCTCCATCCCTTCATAAGTGGTTGTTCCGATCACAATCGGTATCTCAACCCCTGACTGCGTTAGGATGAATAATAGGACGCCTATGCCAACGCCAAAGAGCGCAATTATCTTCATCATACCGGCAAATGATTTTGAGTTCATGTTTCATTCCTCCATTATTCAATCGATATAAACGATGATTTCGATTTTTACCGCTGGGAGTCTTGCGCTAGACGTTTTCTTGCCCCAAAAGCGACCATCCATAATCCAATGCTGATTGACAGATAGATGGAGTTAACCGCCAAGATGCTTCCCCCTTCAGACCTTGTGCCCAAAAAATCGAGATATGGCATTTTGTTAAGCGGACCCAGATACCAAACAATCATATATAACACCTCAAAGGTACGATTGGTCTTGGTCAGCACCCCACACGCAAGAGAGAAGCTCGGAATCAAAATAACAGCAGAAATCCAATAGATGAAAAGTCCAGCCTCTCCTTCGAGGATCATTCGCACAGCCATGCCTCCCCCCGTCATACAGGCCAGCATAAAACCTGAGACCCACACCGCCGATAACTGACGGGTGGCATAACGCGGGCTGGCAGCTATAAGATATTGGGTCTGATATCTGGTTTCCCGGCTTCCCATTCCAGCCCATAGCACCAGCGGCCAAATCCATGTTATAGGCCATATCATCCACTGAACCGAGGTCGTAACAGGACATACCAGACTCAGGACAAACAGGAGACCGGCGACGGCATACCACCCCAGCGAAGCACTCTTCATCATTAAGCGCCATTCTGCACACACGAGGGACAGAAAAGAATTTCGAGCGGATGCAGGGGGAAGTGAAGATACCTGGACGCGTGAGCCCTTGCGCTCGTATTCCACGATTTCAGCTCCGGTATTACCCCATTCCATCACGGTCTCCGCATGGGTCGATCCCTTGGCTGACTTCTGCCGTACCTGTTTTTCCCTCACTGCATCATTCCTAAATCCATGGAACAACAAAGCGGCTGCAATAATGAACAAGAGGGCAATTAGAAATAAAGACAGCTGTTGCAGCAGCAAAGCTCCGGTCCATTCCACGCCCTGCCATTCAAACAGCTCGAGCGGCCTATCCGGAACAAGAATGCCGATACTGTAGGAGCCTGAAAAGCCGGGTTTTATCGAAGCAAGCTCCTTAGTCATAGCCGATGTGATGACGTTTGGTCCGAATGCGATGTAACTTGAACCGGTAACGTAGATCAGAAAAAGAATGAAATAAAGGACATTGCCCAATCCGCCATTCAATAGCTGTCGGGTTTCGAACAGCACCGCCATTGCAGCAACGATAGACATAGCAGGAAGCGTCAGCATCAGAAAAGGAGACAGCAGCGCCCATAGCTCAATGTCCATCTCCTCTCCCCGGATCATCTGCATGAATATAGCGACTAGGATAACGACCGCCACGATGATGGATAAAACGGCATAATTGCTGACCGATTTCCCGATCAAGTAGTGGAGCTTCTTTACAGAGGTCGATGCAATAATTTGTCCGACTCCGGATCGTTTATCCCGCTGGATGCTGTTTTTCACCAAATAGAAGCCAAACAGGGCCAAAAACAAGGTGGTCGAGATCGCAACCGATCCGCCTATCCAAGCTGAGTTATAGATACCCCGATATTCATCCAAATACAGCGTGACATACCCGGCCTCAACAGGGGGGACGAAGAAATAAGCCGCCAATATGGTTATTCCCAACACAACTAGAAAGGAATATTGTCTGATTCTTTCAAGCAGATCGGCACGCGCAATATGATAGATCGTATGGTGCTGGCCCACGCTATGCGCCCTCCTCGTTCGCCCTGACGTACAAGTAGGCGTCTTCAAGGTTTGGCGGCACGGCTATCGCTTGCGGAACCGGCGGTTGATCCGAGACAATACGGAGCTGCAGTCCATCCTCTCGTCGAATAGTACCGCTAATGGTCCATCTCGTGCGTAATTCCTGAATGTCCTGGTCTTGAATGATGACCGACCACACCTTTCCCTTTACATTGCGCAGGAGTAAGGTTGGATCCGACTTCGTCAGCAGCCGCCCTCTGGAAATAATGGCAATCTGGTCGGCAGTCGATTCAATATCGGAGATGATATGCGTGGAAAAAAGGATAATTCTCTCGCCAGACAAGTCTGTCAACAGACTGCGAAACCGCATTCGCTCTTCCGGATCCAGTCCGATGGTCGGCTCATCGATGACGAGCAATCTCGGATCATTCAACAATGCCTGTGCAATGCCAATCCGCTGTCGCATTCCTCCGGAGAAACTGCCGATTGGACGCTTCAAGTCATGATGCAAATGCAGAAGCTCGAGGAGCTCCAGGATTCGGCTCTTCATCTGCCTGCCGCCCAGCCCCTTCAAGGCAGCGGCATATTCCAAAAACTCAATCGCATTCAGATGGGGATATATCCCAAAATCCTGGGGCAAATAACCAAGCAGGCGGCGCAGTTCATCCGGTTCCTTCCGAATATCCGTCCCATTCCAGTTGACCGTTCCGATCGTCGGTTGCGAGATCGTCGCAAGAATACGCATAAGCGTTGATTTTCCGGCGCCATTGGGTCCAAGCAAGCCTGTGATTCCCGGCTTCAATTGCAAGTTGATTTCTTGCAGAGCCCAGGTGTCCCTCCTGTATTGTTTACTTAATTGGTTTATCTCCAGTAGCATACCCTGACTCCCTTACCATTTTAATATAAGCATCAAGCCGCCCGCCGCAGGACGAACCCTGCTCCCTCAGTCATCATGCAGACAACGGGATCGGCAGCACAACCTAGCTTATATCGAATATTGTAGGGGATGAAAGTAAACCGCAAGTAAACGGCAGACAAAACTCAGCTTAATTATGAAGAGGCAGCTTAACGGATATGGAGGTTCCTTCATGAACAAGGCTTGTCGCCTCGATCTCTCCGCCATGGGCGAGCACCAATTGCTTCGCAATAGCCATGCCTAGTCCGGTACCCGCTGACAGAATATCTGTGGAGGTTCCGCGATAATATTTGTTGAACAGTTGGTCTAAAGCTGCTTCCTCCATCCCTACTCCGTCATCCGTGATCATAATATGCAGATGAGAGTCCTGCCTAATCTGAATGTTAACGTTGGTGCCTTCAGGATTGTGAAGTACGGCATTGAGCACCAGATTATGCAGCGCCCGCCCAAGCAGCTTGACGTCCAGCCGCGCTTCGATATGCGATTCGCTCGTTTCGAGGAATAGATGATGTCGCGCAGCACGGGGATCGTTGGTCACATCAACCACAATCCGCCGAACAAGTTCAATCAGATCGGTTTTTTCACGCTTTAAAGGGGGCTGCTGTTCGTCCAATCGAAAAGATATATTCAAATCGCCGATTAGATCCTCCATGTGGCTGGCTTTTTGCTCGATCTCCATCAGAAATCCGGTTTGCTCTTCTTTCGTCCATTCATATTGAGGAGAAAGCATCATCGAAGAATATCCTTTAATGTATGTGAGCGGAGTTTTTAAATCATGAGAGATGCCAGCGATCCATTCCTTCTTCATTTCATCTAGCCGGCTTCTTTCTTGCTTACTCTTCTCCAAAGTATCAGATAAGGTCTGCAGTTGGATAAACAGCTCTTGAAACAAGCGATACGGTCTCTTTAGTTTCTTCTTTTTGCTCGAGTAAATCTTCCAATGATTCTGCGGCTCCACATAGATTCCGTTAGCCAAGCGATTAATCCACCTGATGATATAATAAAGCGGCTTTCCTATTGACCAAGCAAAAACGATCATAAAGCCTCCAAGAATGACGTACATAGAAATTAACCCTAAGTTATCCTGACGAACTCCCTCTTGCGGTATCATCCATTCTGTTAGCGAGATAGAACCCGATATGGATAGTGCAAGCAGAATAAGACTGAAAATGACATGCAGAACCAGTCGAAGGCCCAGGCGATAATTAAACTTCATGGGCTGCTGCCTTCTGGGGCGGGATAAATTTATAGCCAAGATTACGTAGGTTTACAATAAATCTCGGATTCGAAGGATCGGCTTCAATTCTTTTTCTAAGTCTGGAAATATGGATCACGACCGTTTTTTCATCGCCAAGCAGTGCCTCTCCCCACACTTGTTCGTATAATTGAAGAGCGGTAAAGACTTGATTAGGATGCTCGCACAGAAAGAGCAGCAATTCGAATTCTTTGGCTGGACAAGGAGTGTCGATTCCATGGACGGTCAGCTGAGCGGCGCTTTTATGAATAGCGAAAAATCCGAAATCCAATCGGTTGGATTTCAGCTGGGCAGGAGATTGATACAGCGTTTTCCTCCGCAGTTGAGCCTTGATTCTTGCTGCCACTTCCAAAGGGTAGAATGGCTTGGTGATATAATCATCTCCACCGATGCCAAGTCCCATTAATTTATCCATATTGTCCGAACGGGCGGTCAAAAATAAAAGGGGCACCGATGTATGCCTGCGAATTTGCTGGCATAGTTCGAATCCATCCGTATCAGGGAGCATCACATCAAGCACAATAAGATCATAGGAGACAGCCTCTACCTTGCGCATAGCTTCTCCTCCCGTGGTTGCCATATCGATTTGTTTAAATCCTTCTTTTTCCAATACCGTTTTCAACATCGTCAAAATACCTTTCTCATCATCCACTAACAAAATATGCTCGTTTCGCAGCCTTGTCACACCCTTTACTCTTATCCTCGCTGTTCAATCTCTTGCCCAAAGGCGACAACTTGATCTAGATCAGCATCTGTCCTAGGGCCATTGCAAACACCTGAAGGTTATTCTATCATAATCTGGAATATTACGCGCTAGGGGCGAGAATGATGCAAAGGGTGATTCCCTCTCCCTTCCGGCAAAAATAAACAAAAAAAATAAGCGCCTCCCGCTTCGGCGCTTATTACGTAAGCTTACAATATCTCTTCTGACTTTCTATCTCATGTCAAATTCATATTTCTTTATACTTGTTCATCTAATTCTGTTTTCTAACCAAAACAAAGCCAATCACAGCCATTCCGATACTTAATGCCATAAAATAAACGGGCATGGTCATCAGTGAGCCGTTATGGAGCTGCCCCATCCCCATTGTGATAAGACTTACAAGCACATAATAACCTGAGCTGAAGACAGCTCCTGCTGTTCCTGCCACATCACGGAAGTCGACTAGCGCTAAGCTCAAGCAATTCGGCAATGCGATCCCTGCGCCCAGCAGCATGATGAACAGTGTGAATATCATCGACCAGAAGAACAGACGATCAGTCATGGCAGCAGCATTGCTGCCAATGAGCAGCAATGCCCCTACCGTCATGACGGCTAATCCGAGATGGATAATCGTTTCCGGGCGATAACGGGCCAATAAACTTTTCGACCACAGCGCCCCTGCTGCTGTAGCTAAGGCGACCATCATGCCCAGAAATCCATACAAGCCAGGCGACAACTTAAAGTAGTCGATAAAAATAAACGGCGCCTCAGCGTAATAACTGAACAGAATGCCATTAATGCCCCCGATTAGCAGCGCAAAAGCGATTACCCTCGGCGAGGCAATCATTCGCTTTATAACCGGTACGACAGCTGCGCGAGTTCTAGCTGCAGGCGGATGAGTCTCCGGCAAGCTGGCGTAAGCATATGCGAACAGTCCTGCACTCATGACGACCAGCACGAGAAATACAGCTTCGAATCCCCAAATTTGGTCCACCCAACCGCCAATAAGCGGCCCTACCGCTGGTGTAAAAGCGATAACCGCCGAGATTTGGGCAAACACAGCATGTCGAGCATGCCCCGATAAGCTCTCGCGCAGGATCGTCTGCGTAATGATGGAGCCTGTCGCTGCGCCGAATGCTTGGATGAGCCTGCTCACTAACAGCCATTCAATCGTTGGCGATAGCAAACACATCAAACTCCCGATGCCATAACACACAAGACCGGCTAGCATGGCAGGTCTTCTCCCGATCAGATCGGAAATCCAGCCCCAGCAGAATACGCCTATCGCAAAACCGATGAAATAAATGCTTAACGTCATTTGTACCAGACGATTTGCTGCGTCGAAAGCAGCCGAAATGTCCGGCAGTGAAGGGGTATAAATTGTTTCACTAATTTGCGGAAACGCGACTAAAACGATCATTAACAATAAAGATGGTACAGCCTTTTTATTCACGTTGCATGCCCTCCTACAAGCATGGTCTAATGGATCGTTATAGGAGGAGCACAGCTAGGGAAATGGCGGGACCATCGTTAAGATACGTTCATACGATGTCATGTCAATCACCTTATTGGAATGAATTTTAGGAGGGCTTGCTCATTAGGCTCTACTATAGCTCATTTTCGATTGGATGAATAGCCATTCATGATATATGGAGCCAATACGACTTACCCACATACCCGACTCATCGTCTAAGCTTTATTTTATTCCCAGCAGGCGATTATACAGTGACGGCGGAATGCAGGCTTTATCCTAATATCATAAAAGGGGAAAACGTTATGCAGCAATGTACACTTTTTCTCTGTGTTAACCTGACGCATAATGGAAGCATGACAAGAGAAAAAAGGAGTTGGCAACCATGTTCATGAATGATTACGTATCGCATCAGCTGTGGAAAGTTCGTGAAGCAGAATGGGAGAAACAAGCTCGCTTTACCCAAACATGGTTTACGAACTTAAAACGAAAGCTCAGCGCGTAAAGCAAGTGAGGCTGTCTCAGACACTTCAGATATAGATCATTTCTAGTAATCGATATCGCACAAAGCCGTCGCATACGCGACGGCTTTTTCTTCATTATAATGAGTAACAAGAAATATCAATGATAGAACATATGTTCCAATAGCGGTTTTAACCCACTTTTAGTAGGGATGAAGTCGTTCTTCCAAATTCGCACGCACCTCTGGCCACTCTTCAGCAAGTATCGAGTAATAGGCTGTATCCCGTATTCCGCCATGGCTGGCAGGCACATGGGCTCTTCGAATCCCTTCATATAACGCGCCGATCCGTTCAATCGCCTGTCGGGACCGTGTGTTGCGGGCATCTGTCTTGAGTGTCACACGAACCGAACGCCATACCTCGAAGGCGTGAGTAAGGAGAAGCAGCTTGCACTCCGTATTGACGCCTGTCCGCTGAGCGGAGGCCGAATACCAAGTGCTCCCGATTTCCGCTACGGTTGGCGGATTCTCATCAGATGGCGATAGGCCTTTCGCTGCGCCTGGCGGCCAAGGCGGAGGCCAGCCGAATACGTCCAGGTCAAGAAATCGCGTTGTTCCGATCATACGTTCTGTTTCCATATGACGTACGACAAAAGGCAGCATACGGCCTGCTTCCCAGCCAGACAAAGCACCTTGAATATAAGCTCGCGCTTCCTCTACACTCTGCGGAACGTTCGTATACGAATAAGTTGACCGATCCTCCATAGCTGCGGCATATAGATCGCCCGCATGCTCGATGGTCATAGGCTCTAGCCGGACAATCTTTCCTTGAAGCGTGACTGGAGACAGCATGGAATCCCTGCTTTCTAGATGAAATAGTATCCTATTTTCTTTTCGTGAATGGCTGCTTCCACATTACCATGAGAGCTTGAACGGAGCCAAGCCCTTTATCCTCCTTTTTGGTTGAGCAATAGAGAGCTTGCCGTGCTTACTGAACCCAAAACAAGGCAACAATAAGAACAAAAAGAGTTGAAGGATGAACGCAATGGCCTTATTAGTTGGTTCTCATGTATCGATGTCCGGCAAAAAAATGCTGCTTCAAGCTAGTGAAGAAGCGGCTTCTTATGGAGCGAATACGTTCCTGATCTATTCGGGCGCTCCGCATAATACGAGGCGCAAGCCATTTTCCGAGCTTAATGTGGAGGCAGGACATGCGCATATGAAGGAACATGGCATTAGCCATATCGTAGTCCACGCCCCTTTCATCATAAATTTAGGAAACACGACAGACCCCGGCCGCTTTAAGCACGGGGTGGAATTTCTACGTTCGGAGATTGAGCGGACGGAATACCTTGGTTCGGATCAGATTGTCGTTCATCCGGGCTCGCATGGCGGAGCGGGTACAGTTCCCGGTTTGCTCAAAATCATTGAAGGCTTAAACGAAATACTGACAGAGAAGCGCAATGTTCAGATTGCACTGGAGACCATGGCGGGCAAAGGAACGGAATGCGGCCGTACCTTTGAAGAGATCGCCGCGATCATGATGGGTGTCAAGCATAATGATCGTCTATCCGTCTGTATGGACACTTGCCATATTCATGATGCGGGATACAAGGTGAAAGAAGATTTTGACGGCGTGCTGGAGACATTTGACCGATTGATTGGTGTTGACCGGATTAAGGTTATTCACGTGAACGATTCCAAAAACCCTCGCGGCTCTCATAAGGACCGTCATGAGAACATTGGCCATGGTTACATTGGGCTTGAGGCACTGCGATATGTGGTGCATCATCCGCAATTAGATGACATTCCGAAGCTGCTGGAGACCCCATCTATCGGTGAGAAGAAATACAGCAATCCGCCGTACAAACACGAGATTGCCTTGCTTCGCGGCGAAGTGGATGAGCCCGTGCGCAAATCCCAGTAGTTCGCTAATGCGGTATGCTATCCTAGAATATTTCACTCTACCTCACTCATTTCCTGCCCAGTTTTACGAATCCAGCTACAAAGAAGACCACGAGAGCAGCTGCTGTCACGAAACGTCCTCCATTCGCGATATTCAGGCCCTTTTTCCCTTAAAAAAGGTGTGATAAAATTGCATTAAATCTATATTTAATGCAACTTTGATTACAAACAACGAGAATAGGTGTGACATGATGAGTTATCCACCCGAAACGTATGAGCGAGAGCTTCAATTATTCCAAATGTATATGAAAGACCGGGAATATGCCAAGGATACCCAGACAGCTTATCTTCACGATCTGAAGCATTTCCTGATCAACATAGACGGCAAAAAAATTACGGACATTACAAACATTGATGTTATGAACCATCTTACCCTCGTTCGTGAGACTGGAGCGGGTGCCCGGTATCGGAACCGGTGCCAATCGGCTATTCGCCTCTTCTACAAAGTGATGATTAAGTTCAACGCGGCATCGGCCAATCCCGCTATGGATATCGAGAAAGCCAAAGTGGATAAAAACCGCAAGCCTGCTTTTCTGGAAAAGCAGTACCTGGATTCTTGCATGGGGTTGATCGAGGGCAAGTATCGTGTACGCGATGTAGCGATTGTTGCGTTGATGGCTTATGCCGGTCTGCGCGTCAGTGAAATCGTAAAGCTGAATACAATGGATATCAGCGGAACCACGCTAAGCGTTCGAGGCAAAGGCGACAAGTGGCGCTACATCCCCCTTCCCCCGGAGCTGCTGGAGCTATTGCAGCATTATAGGTCGGACGAGCGGCTAGAGCCGCGCAACAAAAAGGACGAGCATGCGTTTTTTATATCGCAATTCGGGCGGCGCATTAGCAAACGGATGGTCCAGACGATTACAGAAGCGACGTTTGATTCGTTGAAAACGCAATACCCGCAGTTGAGAGGCATACCTCTTTCCTCGCATAAGCTTAGACATTCTTTCGCAACCGATCTGCTGCGCAGCGGTGTTGATCTTCGTGCAGTTCAAGAGCTGCTTGGCCATGAAGATATATCGACGACGCAAATTTATACGCATGTGCTGGATGAAACGAAGCAGCGTGCGATGAGCGGCGTCCGTCCTTCTATTCCAAGCTTTGCCGCAAGCGAATCATGAATTTAGCTAGATACAGCTGCAAGCACTAGAGGCTGGTCGAGATGACCGCCTCTACCTTTATTAATTGGCTATGTTAAATTCAAATGTTGATATTTAACCACAAGAAAACCGCCTTAGTTGAAAAGGCGGTGTAATCTATCGTGTCCCTATAGCGTAATAAAGGAGAACTCGTTATTTATTTATTGTTCCTTCGTTGATCAGCCTTTCTTTATCCTTCAAAGAAAAAACACCAGGCTCCCATTCCTCTAATTGTCCGTTCCCACCAATGATATGACCTTTATATTCATAAATGGAGGCATATACTTTCTTTTCTGTTTTTTGTTTTTCTTTTAGCATGTAGGTTATAATTTCAATTTCTTTATACGACTGCAAATCAATGCCTGCGATTGTTGCAGGTAGAAAGTTTTTTGTAGCTTGCGTTCTTTCGTTAATTTTTTCCTCAATATGCCAGCCAAACGATTCAAGATATTTAACATGTTTACCATTGTTCTGATCGCTTGACTCTTTACTGCAACCAATCAGGAAAACAAAACAACATAATATAAAATAAAGAATAATCTTTTTAATCTTAATGCACCTCCATTTTTCAAATTTTTACATTTTAATATTAGACGTGAAGACGCACATGAATGTTGCGAACAAGAATAAGCAGAAGGCCGAATTTATGCACGGATTCATGGAGGGCATTTAGCTCCTATGCGATTTCAAAAGGCTTGGCTCTAGAAATAACCGCATTCCAGTTGCAATCTACCACTTGATACATATATGAATGTTACTATAATAACCATTGTATACGTAATTATATTTATGTAAACTTAATATCATTAACAAAAATGGCAGATGACCATATCGATTTTCGATGCGGTCGTCTGTGATTGATTCCGAACCGCCATTGTCGGCTGCGAAGCCAGCGTAAGCTCGTCAAATATTCGCTGGTCGGCAGCCAGTGAGTATTCGTAAAGTGTCTTTATTGTCGCTTACCATCTCTTTTTTCCGTCAAACCCGAGATGTGTTCAAGCTATTGGCGATTTTGGCGTCCTATTCACGGGCCTTTTCTACTTTATCGAGGAATTGGAATCCCGAATGAATATGCTTCAACAATATTTAATGCAATTAAATTAAAGTATTTAATATAGCTAAATAGTTTATGTATACTTGATGCGGTTATGTCATTTAACCCCAAACAACTAAAATATACATAACTATTATTATGTTAACTATAGTTGTGTGTAATCAATCTGGAAGTAAAAACTCATCCCCTGCTTGGTTGTTTCTTATGAGAAACGAATTTGGCCAGCTATGGTTCACATAAGCAGTCTGACTTCCCCATGCGCACAACAAAAAAACCTTCCCGCTTGGGGAAGGTTGAAAGCGTAAAGACGGTGTATGGAATGAATCCAAAGATTCAACCTCTAGATCAAGATCAAGATTCGGCATAATTCTGTGCTACGCTTGCCAGTTCTTGCGAATTTCCTCGACGGCTGCCAGAGCCGCATCATCCTGCAAGATGTCGCCTGGACGATTGGCTTTGCCTAAAATATAGCCTTCAAACGATGTGCCCGTATATTCGAAAATATACTGAAATTGCTGTACAAGCGGAATCCCTTTCAAGTGCGGCTCATCATCGCCGACCCCTATGAGCCAAGCGGATTTGGCGGCTAATCGTGCTAGAAAATCCGTTTTATTTTCCCTAAGCGATTGGGACCAGCGATCAATAAATGTTTTGGTCAATCCCGATGGCCCATACCAGTAGATTGGCGTGGCAAATACGAGTTTCTCTTGATCCAGGACCCGGCTAATCACGTGATGATAATCGTCATCAGGATAGGGTTCCTCCTCGCTATGCCGATAGTCTTGAATTGGATGAATGGCATAGTCAGACAAATAAATATGATCGGCGTCGAAGCCGTCAACCAGCCGTTTGGCCAATTGCTCTGAATTGCCGTTGCGGCGCGAGCTGCCGTAAATGATTGCAATTCCCATTGCAAGCCACCTTTCCTAAGGAGAAAATGAATGAGCGTAGTTTTTTAATGACATTAACTATGCAATGCCTGCTTCTTGTTGCCGGTACACCACCTGTAAATTGCCCAGCAGCTGTAGAGCAAGCTGCTTCGCTTCCTGTGGCGTCTCGGCTGTAGTGATGAAGTAGCCAAGTCGGTCGTCGGAGCTTCTGGCAACGGCAACAGCATCGCCGGGTTGTGCGATGAGATGTGTGCGAACGATATGAGGATGTGTTTGAAGCGCAGCTAACCCGTCAATACTCTCGAACAAGCCTTCGCGATCTGCCGTTACGTATGCAATTGCTGCTGCACGTTTATATTTCTTCTCGATTTCGATCGGACGGTTCAAGTAATAGTTGACCGTCGCTTCGAACATATCAATTCCGAATGCTTGAACGAGCAAATCAGAGGAGATATTGTCGCCTCCCGGTCTCCCATTTACCTCGATGATACGAGGGCCGTTCGGAGTGAGCTTCACTTCAACATGACTAGGTCCGTTCACGATGCCAATCGCATGAAGCGCATCGACGGCTGCACGAATCAGGTCTTCTTCTTGCTCTGAATAGGACGGCGTCGGAAGCGTGTGTACAATTTCCACGAAATAAGGCAGCGGCGAGGTAAGTTTCTCCGTGACCGTTTGGAACAATGGCACGCCTTCGCTTAAGAATAACTCCACACTGAATTCAGGTCCTTCCAAATATTCTTCGATCAAATATTCGTCGCGTACCTTAAAGTCCATATACGTTGCTTTGAACTCTACAATCATATTAAAAGCTTCTTTCAAATCGGCTTCATTGTGGATGAAATAGACGTTTTGGCTGCTTGCCGCATTGGTAGGCTTCAGAACAACCGGATAGCCGATCCCCTCGGATGCAGCCAGCGCTTCTTCATAGGTTTTCACCTTCTTGAATTTGGCACTTGGCACGCCATGTTCCGCATAGGCTTGGCGAGCCAGGTCCTTATTGCGCGCCTTAAGCGCGGCCTCGTAAGGAATGCCCCTCAGTCCCAGCCGCTCTGCCACTTTTGCCGTCACGTGCGACGCATAGTCGGTCGCCGGGATGAGCGCATCCAGTTTTCCTGCATAGGGTGAACCTTGAATTGCTTGATAAAGCGATTCTTCCTCTCTGATGTCGGCTACGATCAGGTCATGATAGATGCCCTCGTAGCCGTATTTCTGCGGATTATCCGTTGACGATACGATTGAGATCACATTATGACCCTGCTCGTAAGCAACTCTTGCGAAGCTGACCCCATAAAAGCTGGGTTCCACAAAAGCTACCGTTTTTACTGATGACATTGTTAATCCCTCCTCAAAGGTTTTCGAAGAAAACCTGCATCGTAAGCATAGGCTTAGGTTTTCAAAGAAAACCTGCATCGTAAGCAATTCAACATCCAAAACCAGGAAGGCGCGGCTTGCGCAAACAGGATCTCTACTGAACAAGCCGCTCCCCCCTCCGTGCTAACTCAAATTCGCTTCTGCTTCCACCGGTTTCTTTTGCATGGCTCGGCTATTCAGAACGTAGTAGATGACAAAGCCGAAGAACATGATGCCGCTCATGCACAGGAAGCCGATACCTGGCGAATAACGGTCGATGATAACGCCAAGTCCAGTGGCTGATACCGTCTGCAGCAGCAGTGAGATCGCCATCCATACCGAAGTGGCCCTGCCCATATACGCCTTCGATACGGTCTCCATCAGCGTTGTCGTAATTAATATCCGAAGAGATGAGTTCGTAAGCCCGATCAAGACGCTGCCGGCGTACAGCAGCAGGATCGTGCTGTTCACGGCTACAGCAATCAAATTCAGCACAGCAACAAGGAAGAATAGCACTATGGCACCGTGCGGAGACAATTTCTTCGCAAGCGGAGCTGCGAGAAATCCCGACAAAAGGCCTCCTATGCCGTAGAACATATCCGATAACCCGAATACGACAGAATCGCCTCGTACGACCTGGCTGACATAACCCGGAAGCACGACGTTGAACACCATAGTCGATACTAGCGGGATAACCGAGACAATGCCGAGCAGGAAGATAAACGGCCTGTCTGTCAGATAGCGAATGCCGTTTTTGAACGTCACGATGAACCGCTCGCCCTCCTGCTCCGCTTGAATAGGCGTATAGCGGATTCGGCTCAGAAAGCCGCTGCTCACGATAAAAGCGGCGGCATTCAAGAGCAAGATGACCTCAAACCCGATATATTTGTACAAAATGCCCGAGAGCGCACCTGCCATAAACATGCCAACCTGCAGGCTGATCTCGATCAGCGAATTGCCGTGGATCAAATCCTTATCCGGCAGGATTTCCTGGACCAGACTTCGTGAGGCGGACATATAGAGCGCCCACCCCATCCCGTTAATGGCGGCGAAGGCATACAAATATTCGATACGGAAGTCTGTTGTAAAAAAAGCGGCAGCGATCAGCAGCAAAGCGGCGGCGCGGATGATATTAGCCCATTGAATAATCGACCTGCGGTTCCACTTGTCAATCAGCGTACCGGCGAAGGAAGAAATCAGGAAGCCCGCAATAACATTCAAAGACAGCATAAGGCCAACGGAAGTCAGCGAGCCGGTTACATCCATCAGATACCAGTTGGCGCCAATTGTACTCATGCCTACTCCGAAGCCCGATACAATATCCGCAATGAAGTAATGCCGAAAGTTCTTCGGCTTCAATACGCTAAAGATCATGCGCTACACCTGCTTCTTCCAATTGGCTGATTTGCTTCCGCAGCGGCTCAAGGCCAAATCCCAAATCATCCAGCACTTCTGTATGAGTGCCGCCGTAGACCGGCCAATGCTCGCCGCAAGCATGCGAATGGATTTCATGCTGCGGGAGAAGCAGCGCCAAGTAGGAAGCTGTACCACCTGTAGCGCGATGCTCCTCTACGACGAGGAAACGGTCAGCTATGGAGGTCAGCATCATGCGATAAGACTTCAAGCTGTCAATATCGACATAGCAGAGATGGGCATGCGCAATCGATGGATCTTCCGCCACAATGGCTTTGCACAGCTCGGTCGCTTGCTCTCCTACCGAGATTAGACATAGTCGTGAGCGAGTCCCGCCTCCATCCGCTCCGCCTTGCAGCAGAAGCTCACGGCAGCTTGCATCTTCCGGACGGTAGAGGCTATCGAACGTATCATTCCGGGATAGCCGGATATAGTAAGGCTCCGGCGAGGCGGACGCTTCTCTAATGACCCGTCTCGTTTCTTCTTCCCCGTGAGGGCAAGCGATTCGGATATTTTGGAAGGATTGAATGACGGCAATATCCTCTAGCGTATGATGCGTTGTGCCGAACCAACCGCCCGATACGCCGCCGTACGCTGCGACAACCTTGATATTTTTGCCCATATAGCCCATCGACAGCTTGATGCTTTCGGAAGCCCGCAGCGCGGCAAAGGCTGCGAAGGTGGAGAAGAACGGCACATAGCCCGCCTCCGCCAAGCCTGCGGCAATGTCGATGCCGGCTAATTCCGCGATCCCCACATTGTAGAAGCGTTCAGGATGCTGATTCTGGAACGGATGATTTTTGCCGCCAAGATCGGCTTCCATACAGATGATTCTCTCATCTGCATACGCGAGCTTTGAGAGTTCGTCCTTATAGGCGTCACGGCCAGATAGCGTCATAGCAGGCTCACCTTCCATCTTCGGGCCAGCTTCTCCGGTATTTTCGCATAATGCGCTTCCGGATTGCCCTCAATAGCCGGTACGCCCTTTCCTTTAACGGTCTGGGCCAGAACAGCGACCGGACGGACGGGATCAGGCTCCAGCGCTGCCAATATCTCTTCAAAGCGGTGGCCGTCAATCTCTCGGACGGTGAAGCCGAATGCTTCGAAGCGTTCACGCAAGTTATGGATCGGCGATATATCCTGCACATAACCGTCGTTTTGTCCGCCGTTGCAGTCCACGACATAGATGAAGTTGGCGAGCGACTGGGCTTGCACGATTTGCGCAGTCTCCCAGCATAGTCCCTCCTGCAGCTCTCCGTCTCCGCCGATGACGATGCTGATGCCGTCCGTACCCTTCAGCTTCTGGGCAAGTGCCCATCCTGCTCCATACGATATCCCGTGGCCAAGACTGCCCGTAGCGAACGGAATACCGGGCAGCTTATGATTGGGATGCCCCGTGAACAATGATCCTGCGCGTCCATACCCGGCTGCCGGGTTATCCGCGATCGTTCCGTTCACATATAGCGCGGCATATAGCGCTGCTGCCGCATGTCCCTTGCTTAACAGGGCAAGCGACGCGGGGTCATCGACTATCTTCGCATAAGCTCCAATCAGCAGATCAATGACGGACAGACTTCCGCCGATATGGCAGCCTGTCGGTGTCGCAGCCATATCGATGATCAGCTCTCTGGCTTCTTTCGCTTTTCTCAGCAGCTCAGGAATAGCTTCCCTGCTTGGAAGCGATATCGCTTGCTCCATTTCGAACCTCCGTTCGCAGCCGGAACCACTCGCTCACGGCTTCTCTCAGAATTGATCGCGCGCCCTGTGCCTCTGCATGATGCAAGTATTCTTCGTTCGTATGGTCCAGACTGGAATCGCCGGGACCATAAGCGACCATCGGAACATGCTCCCAGGTAGTCGCGAGCGTATTCATATCGCTTGTGCCGCGCTTCTTGAGATAGCGAACGGACTTGCCATGCTTGGCGAAGCTTCGGACGAAAGCCTTAACAAGCGTATCCGATCGCGGATTGGCAAAACCGGGCGTCGTACGCAGCACTTCTATCGTGATCCCTTCACCCAAGTTCAAGTCAACGAGGTCCTTATAGTTCTTTCCCGCCGCAGGAGAGATGCGAAAGTTCAGCGTTCCGGCAACAGTGGAATAACCTTGCTCCTGCTGATGCTCGATATCAATCAGCGAGGATAAACCTTCGGGATCAATAGCTCTTACGCGCTGGCGAATCTCGGACACGACGCCATAGAGCTCGTCGATGACGCTGATGGTGTCCTTGGCCGCCGTATGCTCTTGCGCCCGGCGAATCGTTATATGCAGCTTGAACAGGCCGTAATATCCCAGCGTCAAGCTGTCTTCCCCGCTCGGCTCCCCGATGATAACTGCATCAGCCGTATAATGGTCCCGAATGAAGAAAGCTCCCTTGGAGGAAGAAATCTCCTCCTCCACCGCTCCGATGACAAGCAGAGAGCCCTGCTCCGGTACAGCTGCATCCTCCAACATGTGCAGGAAGTTAACGAAGCTGCCCTTGGCATCCACGACTCCCCTGCCGCCTACGCCTTCCGCATCGGCCCGAACCGGCCATACATGCGGAACCGTATCGATATGTCCCAGCAGAAGCAAGGTGTGCGGGCCGTTTCCTTTCCGAAAAACGATGTTTCCCGCGCCATCAATCTCGCCCGACACACCTCGTCGCTTTCCTTCAGCCAGCAGAAAACGGGCAAGCTCATGCTCATCGCGCGAGACGGATGGAATAGCTGTAGTCCAATGAAGCAACTCATGCTCCGCTGCATCGCGGTTGAACGGCCAAAACCAGGTGCGGCCTCCTTCCAGCGTATGTGGGCCCGCTATGCTCACATCGCTGACGCCTCCTTCTATAGCAAGCCGTGCGGCGCGAACCTTCTGCTTCATCCGGCCTTGCGCCGCGTCGACCTCATCGTCGGCATAGATATGCCGGATGGTAGAGCCCGGATCTCTAATATCGCGAAGCAAGCCGGGTGTGCCAGTGACGAAGCGCAGATGGTGGGCATCCAGTTCATTGGCTAGATGGGCAGCCAGCACATCTGCGTCAATATTAATGTAGGAGGCCAGCTCGGGGTCCCAGATCGGCGGCGTCAGCACGACGACATCGAAGGCTTCAAGCGCGGACAGCAGGAACGGCTTCAGGCTGTCTGTGAACGTGCCGAACATCGAGTCGCGAACAATAATGGTTCGCCCATCGCGAATGGCCTTAATCGGCTTTGCTTTCCGGCCGCGAACAAGTCCTTGCTCCCCGCCGAGCTGGGCATAGACGGTCAGCCCTAACGCTGATAGCTGGTCCCGAGTTACCGACAAAATGTATTCTTGGTACGCTTCACGGATATAAGGCATTTCCTCCGGCGAGCAATATCTGGCTTCATCACCGGATGGGAGCGTCAAGAACGGCATCGTACGGTCAATGGCCGCATATTTCTGCCGGATGGCTTCCGCGCCTCCGGCGACCAGCAGCAGCCGGTTTCCCCGCTGAACAATTTCATGGATTTCTGCAAAAATGTCTGGATGGTTCACGATTGTGCTGCTGCCAAGCTTAATGACGTACAGGCTTTCTTTTCCCATTAAGGCCACGCTCCTTCTCCGTCGAACCGAAGCCCTGTCTCCTCGGGAAATCCGAAGTACAGGTTAGCCGCTTGCACGGCTTGACCTGCCGCGCCCTTCAGCAAATTATCGATCGTAGCGATCGAGACGCAGCTGCGTCCATCGACATAAGCGCCCACCTCGGCGATGTTCGTACCGACGACCGTTTTGATCATGGGCGTACCGTTGCCGGAGCTGAAGTAATGCAGGAATGGCTTGCTTGCGTACGCGCTGAAAAAAGCTTTCTTCACATCGGCTGCAGATACCTCCTTCTTCAGATAGGAGTAAGACGTCGCCATGATGCCTCGCGGCAAATCCAGGCTAAAGACGGAAAACTGCAAATCGACGGTCTGCTGAAGGTGAAGGGACAGCGCATGCTCAATCTCCGGGCGATGCCGGTGGCCGTGCAGCTTGTGTGCCCGGAAGTTTTGCGAACGCTCCGCATGATGCTCGGTCGTCGACTTCCCGCCGCCGCTGGAGCCGGTCTTGGCGTCGGTGATGACGCGCTGCTCGATCAGTCCTGCGGCAACGAGCGGATACAGCGTATAGATGGTCGCTACCGCCATGCACCCTGGCAAATTCACGATTTTGGCTGAACGGTCGATTTCGCTGAATTCGGGAATATAGTAATGCGCGATTCCGTCAAAGCCATGCTGAAGCGACTCCGGATAATGCTTTTGCAGCAGATCCGCATCGGACAGACGGTAATCGCCGCTGACATTGAAGATGTAATCGGTATGCTGAGCAACGCGCTTGGCGATCTTCGGCAATTGCCCCGTGGGCAGGCAGGAGAAGATGGCGTCGTAATGACCGTCCAGATCGGCTGCCTTGCTGAATTTCAGGGAACTCGGCTTCTTCTTGTGGATGGAGCCGACAAAGTATTTGTCCACGGGGAAGCCGGCCTTCGACTCCGAAGAGATGAAGGCGACCTCGAATTCGGGATGTCTGCCGAGCAGCCGATACAGCTCAGCGCCGGTAAAGCCGCTGCCCCCGAGAATGGCTACCCGTTTTTTGCTAGTCATCGTATCCGTCATCCTAACCGCGCGTCTCTTTCATAAAGCACCGTCAAATCGCTGCTTCGCGTGGCCAGTTCCCTGATGGCCTTCGGATTGGCGTCGATTTTTTTGAAAGCAAGCGCATAAGCCTGGATACGTTCGTATTCAATCGGCGTTCGCAGCTCGCGGCATATCGTGAGCGTATTGCGCAGCATCCTAAGCGTTTCGGGGAAATGGCGAAGCTCATACCCGAAATCCTGGCGCTCCGACAGCGAGAATGGGTAGCCGTTGCCGAAGCCCTTGCGGTTCTTGAACGGCAGATGTCCCGGAATCGGCACGTTCTGCCACTCTCTGGCGTATACGCCTTCCTCGTTAATGAGCTGCTGTACCGCATCCTTCACCCGGTAATCCTCCAGATCATCCAGTCCGAGCCGTTCAGGAGACAGCTTCACGCGATACATATTGTAGCTGTGATTGTAGCCCTCGGGGACAAAGGGGCCGCTGAACAGCTCCGTTCCTTCCAGCTCCTTCGTCAAATACGCAGCGTTGCGCGCACGTATGGCGTCATAATAGGGCAGCCGATCCAACTGGCTAAGGCCAAATGCGGCGGCAATCCACGACATCCGGTAATCGATGCCCGACGAGCGGAGGAAGCTAAGCGCCCGATCATAATCTGCCTTCTCTCGGAAGAAGGCAATGCCGCCTTCTCCACCAACGGGGAAGTTTTTATCCGCCATCAGGCTTTGCCCGGCTCCGTCACCGATAGACCCCGCAATCTGACCGTTAATGGAAGCCGAATGCGCATGGGAAGCATCCTCGACAAGCCAAAGCGAATGACGATCGGCTATAGTACGCAGCGCATGCAGGTCTGCCGGCAGGCCGTGTACATGCACAGGCATAATCGCTTTGGTCTTGCTCGTAATGGCGCGCTCGACTTTCGACGGATCTAGGCAATACGTGACGGGATCAATATCGACGAAGATCGGAATCGCCTTGGCTGCGACGACCGCTTGCGCGGTAGCAATGAACGTGAAGGCCGGGACGATGACTTCGTCGCCGGGCTGAACCCCAACGCCCACGAGCGCCAGATGCAGACTGGACGTGCCGCTGGCCGTCGCTATAGCGTAGTTGGCGCCTACATACTTCCGGTAAGCTTCCTGGAACTCCTCTACGACTTGCTCTCCGTCCTGCTGGATGGAGACGAACATCTGAATCAGATCTTCCTTCGCAATGATTGGAAAATTTGTCTTCCGGACATCCTCCGGTATAATAGACGGCCCGCCAAGGAAAGCGAGGGGGTCGCTCACCCATTCTTCCTTCGGCAGAGCCAGCGGCTTGCGTATGAAATCGGTCTTCATGAGGCGTTGTTCCTCCTTAGCAGCGTCAGCTTCACGCATGCGGCTACGAGCGGACTTAGCCGGTAATTGAACTGAACGGCCGGCTGCAGCTCAGGCTCGCTCTCTTCCTGAGTCCACATCGTCTGCAGATCGAAGGCGCCGAATATTTTGAGTCGCTCTGCCTTCTTCCAGAACAGCTCGTCGGAAGCAGCGATTGCGGCTGCTGGCCCGAATCCAAGTCCCGTAAAGTCCAGCACGAGCACGGAGGCCGCAGCGCGCGCTTGCTTGATAGCTGGCTCCAGCTGCTCCAGATTGTCCCAGCTCACATGAACGGTTGCATAGGCGATCGGAACTTGAGAATCTTGTACAAGAGTAATGCCGAGCCACTGGAGAAAATTGCGCTCTTGCTCGCTCGGCCGGGCCAGCCTGGCAGTAGAGCCATGAACGAGATCCTGGCCCCAAAGCGCGCCGTGCAGCGCGCCTGTATACGTATTGAATAGGGAAACATAACGGGTCTGAGTCAGCTTGGCAATGCTTTTCTCCAGCCCTTTAAGCTCTTGATCGTTTTTTTCTATACTCATAATGACGCCTGAATTGAGTACCCGCGATAGCACAAACGATAATGAAAAGTAATGCTCCTTCTGTATGACCGTCTTTGGTTTAATCAGCGTCTCTCCCATGAATGGATCTCCTCTCTCTATCAAGTATGAATCGTAACGTTAGCAAGCTGCCCGCTATTGACTTGTTGATCGATCGTTTCCTTCACGTATTGGGCGATATGATAAGCGACATCCACCCCATGCACCTTCCATGACTTGGCGAATTCCGGATTCTGATTCACCTCGCATACGACGTAACGCAAGTTTTTGTAATCAAAAAACAGGTCTGCACCGTATACGCCTTCTCCCAGCACCTCCATCAGCTTGCTGCTGATGGAGGCAATCTCGTCGTTGATCTCAATCGGCTCAATCTCTGCGCCTAGATGGGTATTCGTCTTCCAGTTCTCCGCGGATACCCGCCGGAACGCCGCAATCGGCTTGCGGCCTACGATTACGACCCGTATGTCATAATCCCCCTTCTCTACATACTCCTGTACCAGTACCGGGAACGATTGGTGGCTGGGATCCACCGATTCTCTCGCAGCAATCCAGCCGTCCAGACACTCTCTTCCCGTTATTCTTGCTATTCCCCTCCCCCATGACGACGTCGCCGGCTTAATGACATACAGGTTGTCAAAATCATTCAGCGCGTCGTACAGCTTGGCGGGCGTAAAAACGACTTTAAACCTTGGCTGCGGAACGCCGTGCTTCTCGAATACGATCGCCTGGTGTATCTTGTTCGTGCAGATCGTAATGGCTTTGACCGAGTTTAGTGTGGGCAGACCCGATAATTCCAGCAGCCGCGACCGATGCAGTGCGCTCCTCTGTGACAGGCACCGTATCAGGGCGATGGCGAAGGAGGCTTCCTCTCCCGTGCCAAGCGGCAGCTCCATTGAATCCAGATTGACATGAACGCGCACGCCCAGCTCGCCTAGATAGCCGGCAATGCGCTGTTCCTCTTCCCTGAGCTTCGTCACGCATAATAGCACTGCATTAGATGGCATCATAGTGGCTGATTACTCCCCCCAGGTTTCTTCAATTTCCGGTGCCAGGGCGATCGAGACCAGATGGGATTCGACCTGCACTTCATGCTCCTGGCCGCAAGAAGCGCATTCCACAATCTCGCCTGTAGATGCTTGCTCCTCCACCTCAATATCCGACCTGCACACCAAACAACTCAAATTTGCCATGTTTCTTGCACCTCCTAAAGGATTGGTTAAAGCGATTTATTATAAAGGAAATATCCTCTACAACCGTAAGTTGAAGCGCATGCGCGAGCTAGAGAGGCTGACGCGCATGCGCAGGTCAGCTCAGAAAAGTAAGCTTGGTCAAGCAGGAACCCAATTGCTGATAATGCTGGCCGAGTTATTTTACAGCAATATCCCACTGGTTGACGTTGTTGAACGTACCCAGATTAAGCGGCTTGCCGACAAGCACATCCTTGGATACCACCTGAAGCCGCTTCTCGGAATAAACCGCAAGCGTCGGCACATCCTCGTGCAGCACTTCCTGCAATTGATGGTAGATTTCGTGGCGCTTCGTTTCGTCGATCTCCTTCTCGCCCTTCTGGATCAACTCATCAACGAGCGGATTGTTGTACCGGATGACGCTTTCGGGATCGTCGCTCTTGTAGGTCGTGAAGTATAAGCTAGGTTCGATATAATAGTCTCTTGTAAAAATCGTAATATGGTGCTCGCCTTTCTCCACCTTGTCGATAAGTGTAGGGAAATCGAATTTCTGCACGTCGATCTTGAAGCCGACGGCCTCCAGATTTTGAACCAGTATGTCAGCCGCTTGCTCCCGTACTTTGTTGCCGACCGGAATGAGGAAGGTGAGCTTTTGATTCGTATCCCAGTTCGCTTCTTTCAGGAGCTGCTTGGATTTTTCTGGATCGTAATCATAGTTTTTGATAGTCGCGTTGAAGTAGGGATGTTTGCTCGGAATGCCGCCGTCAATAATTTCGGCCTGCCCCTTCAGCAGTTTCTCGACGATCTGAGGACGATTAAGCGCATGGGCAATCGCCTGTCTGACTTTCTTGTCCGGCAGCTTCTCGACATTGAAAAACAGCTCGGCGGGCTCAGAGGCTGGCGCCGAAGTGACGTTCACATTGTCGAAGCCGGTCACTTTATCGTAATCTGTAATCGGGACAAGCCCGACCGGCAGGGAGTTCATCTGGATTTCTCCCGTCTGCAGCTGCGCAACGAGGTTCGCGGCCGGAAGCACTTTGATGAAGATCGTATCGATCTTCGGCACGTCGAGATAATAATTGTCGTTCTTCGTCACCTCGACATGCTGGCCTTGCACATAGCTGGCGAATTTGTACGGCCCAATCGTAACCGTCGGCTTCTGGAAATATTCATGGGTGGCAAGCTGCTCCGTATTAACGTCCTTCAAAATATGTTCGGGCAGGAAATTGACCTTCGCGCCAAAGCGTTCGTTGAATACGAGGGGATCAATCGGCGACTTCGTTTTGATCTCAAAAGTCGTCGCATCGATCACCGTGAGACCCGCAATGTCGTCGACGCCTTCATCAAGCTTGCCGGCTTCGTTCAAGCCTTCAATGAAGTTAAGCTGGAAAGAGGTATCGACCTTCGGGTGAAGCGCGGACTTCAAGGTGAATGCGACATCCGCAGTCGTGAACGGCGTTCCGTCGTTCCACTTCGCGCTTGCTTTCAGCTTGATGCGATACGTTTGTTTGTCCTGCGTCTCAATGGAATCTGCCAGCTTCGGTATAAATGCGGCTTCATCCGTCACATCGAGCAGCGCATCGTTCAGCAGATTGATGGGAGCGAGCGACGCGGAGCTGCCTTGCGTATTGATCTGGTTCAGTGTGACCGGCGCATTAACGATGCCGATTGTTAATGTCTTTGGAGCCGCAGGTGTTGCGGCAGGCGTCTCTTGGGTTGGATCAGCGGTTTTCTCCCCGGCTGACTTGGCCGAAGGATTTGCTGCGGGGCTTTCCGGCTTACTGCAAGCCGACAGCAGCAGCGCCAATATGGCGGCCATCAGTAAAATTGATTTTCGAGTTCTTGCTCTTCTGTTCAACATGGTTTCTCTCCCCTTATCTTTGTTTCATGAATTTGATCGTTTGTGGTGCAATGGGCATCCGACCAGCGGTGGAACGAGCTTCGTTACGATTGCTTGCCGTCTAGCGCGTCCCTCAGCCCGTCGCCGACAAAATTAAAGGCAAGCACCGTAAGCAGGATGACGAAGCCTGCCGGGAGCCACAGCCAATGCAGCTCTGTGAGAACCGTGAGCGACTGGGCGTCATGCAGCATATTGCCTAGACTGGCTTGCGGAGACTTTACGCCCATGCCTAGGAAGCTGAGTCCGGCTTCGCTTAGAATGGTGCTGGCTACTCCGAAGGTCGCGTTCACGATAATCGCGCCCGTTGCGCCGGGCAGGATATGACGCAGCAGGATGCGCGGCGTGCGGTACCCCAAGGCAACGCCCGCCCGGACGTAATCCGCTTTCTTGAGCGATAAGACGATTCCTCGGACAAGCATCGCAATCGCCGGCCACTTGAACAGCGCAAGCACGATAATAATCGTCCATAAGCTTGCGCCCATCACACTGACGATCACAAGCACCACCAGCATGTAAGGAAAGCTTAAAAAAATGTCAGTAATACGCATCAGCAGCATATCGACCCACTTGCCGTAGTATCCGGCGATCATGCCGACGAACGTGCCGAACGTTACGTATATCGCGACCGTGGTGAAGCCAATCAGCAAGGATACTCTCGTTCCATAGAGCAATCGGCTTAGCACATCGCGTCCGACCTGATCGGTGCCTAGCAGATAATCGGCAGACGGACTAGCCGAGAAGGAGTCGGTAATTTCGTTCGGCGGATAAGGCGCAAGCCAGGGCGCCAATATTCCGGCAGCGAGCAGCAGCAAGGTTGTAGCCAGCCCCCATAAGGCGAGCTTATGACGCATGAACCTCCGCCGCACTTGCCGGGCATAGCTTTCGTAATGTGGCGATATCGCATCGCCTTCGCTTTCTTTCTTCGGGTCCAAGGCATCCTTGCTCCAAGCAAGCTCCGTCGCACTCATCGTCTGCCCTCCCCTTTAGTTGAATTCGATTCGCGGATCGGCCGCTGCATACAAGACGTCCATGATCAGATTGGTCAGGAGCACGACGCATGCGGCTGCAAGATTAAGGCCCATCAGCGTCGGATAATCCCGAGACAGGATCGCTTCCATGGTGAGCTGTCCGATTCCCGGCCATTGGAACACTTGCTCGATAATAATGCTTCCTCCCAGGAGAAACGGGATTTCGGCGCCGATGACGGCAATGATCGGGATGAGCGCATTGCGCAGCGCATGCCGGTTCGTGACCGTCCATTCGCTCAAGCCCTTAGCCCGAGCGGTTCGCAAGTAATCCTGCTGAAGCACATCCAGCATGCTTGCGCGCACATAACGGACCTTTTTGCCCGCAATCGTAATCCCGAGCACCAAGACAGGCATAATGAGATGAACGGCGATATCGCCGATGCCCCCGTCACCGCCTAGCGTCTTCATTCCGCCCGTAGGCAGCCACTTCAGCTCAATGCCAAGGATATAAATAAGGCCAAGCCCAAGGAAAAAAGGCGGTATGGATGTGCCGAGAAACGATAGTCCTGTCATCACGTAATCCAGATTTGAGTTTTGCTTGACCGCGCTCAGTATCCCGACCGGGATGGCGATGATCAGGCCGATGGCAAGCGAAGAAGATGCCAGCAGCAGCGTCGGGCCGATACGTTCTCCGATTAATTGAGTGACGGGCGCGTACGTGCTGAACGAATAGCCCAGCTCTCCCTTCAGCAATCCGCCCACCCACTTCAAGTACTGCATGTAGAGCGGATCGTTTAATCCCAGCAGTTCTTTCCTCAGCTCACGCATCTCCGGCGGAACATTCGGATTAATAAACATATCCACGGGATTGCCTGGCGCCATATTCATAATGAGGAAGCTGAGTACGGTAATGCCCCAAAATACGGGAACGGCGATAAGGAGCCGTCGAATAAGGTAAGGACCCACGGTTAGCCTCCTATCTGCTTCAGCTTCAAGCTAGTGGGTAATGGCACGCTACGGCATGCCGATGATCGGTCAATTGGGGCGCTTCTACCCGGCAGCGCTGCTCGGCATACGGACATCGGGTATGGAACCCGCAGCCCGGTGGCGGGTTGGACGGGCTTGGCACATCGCCATGAAGGATCACGCGAGCGTCCTTCCGCCTGAATGACGGATCGGGAGGCGGATAAGCGTCAAGCAGCAGCCGGGTATAGGGATGTCGCGGCTGGCGGAACAGTTCTTCCGTATCCGCCAGCTCCACGATTTTCCCCAGATACATAACAGCAACGCGCGTGCTGATCTGTTTGACTGCACCTATGCCATGTGCGATGAACAAGTACGTAAGCTTAAGCTCCTCCTGCAGATCTTGCAGCAAGTTCAGAATTTGCGCTTGGATCGATACATCCAGCGCGGATACCGGTTCGTCGCATACGAGCAGCCTTGGCCGGAATGATAACGCTCTGGCGATGCCGATCCGCTGACGCTGGCCGCCCGAAAATTCATGCGGGTACCGGTTTCCCGCTGAAGTCGGAAGCCCCACCAGCTCCAGAAGCTGATCGACCTCCCGCCGGATTTCCTTCCTGCCCACCAACCGATGGACAAGCAGCGGCTCGGACAACGTGTCGATAATGCGCATTCTGGGATTGAGCGATGCGTATGGATCCTGGAAGATCATCTGCATGCGCATCCTTGCCGGAAGGAGCTGCTTCGGCGAGGCGTGCGTCATATCGTTGCCCTCGAACCGGATTCGTCCGCTATTCGGCTGCTCCAGCCGCAGGATCGTGCGTCCCAGCGTTGACTTGCCGCAGCCGGATTCTCCGACCAGGCCGACCGTTTCTCCTTCATATAGTGTCAGGCTGACATCGTCCACCGCCTTGACTGCTGCCGGCCGTCTTGTGAAAAAGGCACCGCGTAGAGGGTAGTGCGTGCTTAACCGTTCGATCTGCATGAGCGGCTTGCGATCAACAACCGGTTCATCATGTAGAATGGATAGCGCTTCGGTCATAAGGCCACCTTCTGTCTGTCGGGCGCCGTTGCTTCGTCTGACTCGGAAGCAACAGCCAGCCAACATCTTACATGATGGTCTTCGCTTGTGGGCTTGAGCTCGGGCTGCTGTTCCTTGCATCTCGCATCCGCATGCGGACATCGCGGATGGAAACGGCAGCCCGCTGGCATATCATGAAGCGCTGGAACCTGCCCCGGTATAGCGGGCGCTCGCCCTCCGCCATTCGTATTCAGCCTGGGAATGGAGTTCAGCAGGCCTTGCGTATAGGGATGCCGGGGCGATCGGAACAGTGTATAGACATCCGCCGCTTCCACGATTTGTCCGGCATACATGACGGCAACTTGGTCGGCCATTGCGGCAACAACTCCGAGATCATGCGTGACAAGCAGAATGGCAGTGCCGTTCTCGGCCTGCAGCGACTTCATCAGCTCGATAATCTGCGCTTGGATGGTGACGTCAAGCGCCGTAGTCGGCTCGTCGGCGATAAGCAGCTTGGGCTGGCATATGAGTGCAATGGCGATCATGACCCGCTGTCGCATGCCGCCGGAGAGCACATGCGGATAGGTCTTTGCAATCGATTCCGGTCTCGGGATGCCGACTTTGCGCAGCATATCAATCGCCAGTCGCTTCGCTTCCCTGCGCGAGCTCTTCAGATGCAGCCTGATCGCCTCTTCGATCTGCCTGCCGATGGTCATCACGGGGTTCAACGAGGTCATCGGCTCCTGAAAGATCATGGACATCTGGCTCCCTCTCAGCTTGCGAAGCTGCTGCTCCGTTGCCAGTGTCAAGCTCGTATCGAGAAATCGAATGCTTCCTTTTGCAATGGAGCCGCTTGCTCCCAGCAGCCCCATTATGGCTAATGAGGTGACGCTCTTCCCGCAGCCGGACTCTCCGACAATCGCCATCGTCTCGCCATGCCGGATTGTAAAGCTGACGTCCTCTACAGAGATGGTTTCCCCTTGATCGTTGCGGAACGCAACTCGCAGCTGCTCCACCCTTAACAGTTCCCCCATATCGATTCACCTGCCTTCTTAAGGGAATTCGCGCGTTTATTAATCCTTATAATTCCTATGTGATTAATAAACTTTATCTGTATCCAGCATACCGCAGCGGACAGGGTTTGAATAATAGAATAAATCTATCTATGAATAGAAAAGTTTTCCTGAAACTGATAATGAGGATTGGCTCTATGTTGCATCAAAAAACCGCTATCACCGATCCGGCGTTCGAATGAACGGAATCGGTGAAGAGCGGCTGATGAGTGCTAACTATTCAGTTGAACGGCTGCCGTATTACGGTTGACCGGGACGCGCAGTCCCAGATTGCCGCGCAGCGTATCGGATTCGTATTCGGCACGGAACAGGCCTCTCTCCTGCAAGATCGGTACGACAAGCTCAACGAAATCCTTTAAAAATCCCGGCAGCGGCGGCGAGATAATGAATCCGTCAGCCGCCTCCTCTTCATACCATTGCTGGATCAGATCTGCGATTGCTTCCGGCGTGCCAATGAACGGTGTTCGCGGCGTTGCGGAACGGAGCGCTGCTTGGCGGAGCGTCAGACCATGCTCCTTCGCGTATCGCTTGATCTTGTCCGTACCGCTTCGGAAGCTGTTCGCCCCGATCTCGCCCAGATCTGGGAACGCTTCGTCCAGCGGATATTGTCTGAAGTCGTGATGATCGAAGAACCGCCCCAAGTAATCCAGTGCTTTGTCGATGCTGACAAGACTCGCGAGCTCTTCATACTTGCGGTCCGCCTCCTCCTGGGTGCGTCCGATGATAGGGCCAATGCCCGGCAGAATCACAATATCGTCCCGCGAACGTCCGGCTTGGACGGTCCGGTCTTTCACTTCCTTGTAGAAGGCCTTCGCTTCTTCGATCGTATCATGACCGGTGAAGACGGCGTCTGCGCTCTTGGCGGCGAGCTGTTTGCCGCTTTCGGAGGAACCGGCTTGGAAGACGACCGGATGGCCCTGCCTAGAACGCGCGATGTTGAGCGGTCCTTCTACGGAGAAGTATTTTCCTTTATGATTCAGGCGATGCAGCTTCTCGGGGGCGAAGAAGATGCCGCTTTCTTTGTCGCGGATGAAGGCGTCATCCTCCCAGGAGTCCCACAGGCCGCGGACGACCTCCAGATATTCCTCGGCAATCTGGTAACGTTCATCATGGGACGGATGCACTGCTTTGCTATAATTGCGTGCGGAACCTTCCAATGGTGAAGTAACCACATTCCACCCTGCACGGCCGCCGCTAATATGGTCGATGGAGCCGAACTGGCGGGCGACGGTGAACGGCTCGCTGTACGAGCTGGACAGCGTTCCAACCAGTCCGATATTCGTTGTCGCGGCAGCCAGTGCGGATAAAATCGTGATCGGCTCAAACCGGTTCAGAAAGTGCGGAATCGATTGTTCGTTGATGTACAGGCCATCGGCTATGAACAGTAGATCGAACTTCCCAGCTTCCGCTGTCAGTGCCTGCTGCTTATAGAACGGGAAGCTGACGCTGGCATCCACCGGCACATCGGGATGCCGCCAAGCCGTAATATTTCCCCCAACTCCGTGAATCAGCGCGCCTAGCTTCAGCAGCTTGCGGTTACCCATGAATATTCACTCCTTAGCAGAAGTCGGTAGCTTTTCACTACAGATTCCCCTTTAATGATGTCCTTGTCGTACGCTCGTTCAAAGCCTAGCCGCTCGTATAGCTTAATAGCCGAGCTCATCATGTCATTGGTATGCAGATGCAGTGTCTCGGCGCCCCACAGCAGCGAACGGTTGACGCTGGCGCGAATTAATGCCGTGGCTACGCCGTGACCGCGCGCTTTTGTCGTGACGGCAAGCAGGCGCATAATCGGCGAATGAATGCCGAGCTCCGGCAGCCCATAGGCCGCTTCGGACGAATCGTACAGGAATACGCTGCCCACAAGCTCTCCGTCCAGCTCGGCTGCTATTCTCGCTTTCACTTTTTCATTATGAACAGCATCCTTCATATCCTCCTGGTATTGCTCCCAGCGGTCTTGCGGCAGATGCTGCTCATACTGGTTGTAAGCATTCAGAATAATGGATTGTATGATTTCAGCATCGGTCTTCTCCGCTTCTCGTATGACGATACGGGTCATGACACTCACCTGCCTTTCCTAGTATGGAGGAGACGCTCGCTCCTGAAGTGCAGAATACCATTGATGTTAATTCGCAGTCTCGGTTGTGAGAGCGCTCTTGGTTCTGCCTATTTGTTCCAAGTGATTCTGGACATGAGCGGTGAAGGAATGAACGATCTGAGGCAAAGTGACAGTATCGCCCTTGGCGTTCACCCCGGTCTTCTCCCAATCCTCCGGCGTTAACCGGCGGAATATCCCGCTGTTGTATTCCAGCAGCGATTGGAAAAGCTTCAAGTAATCATGGACGTTCCCGTCATTCGAGCGTTGTCCGGCTATCCAGGCGTCCTGGCTGAAGGCGGGCAAGCGCACTGAGGAGCCTGATAGAATCTCACGGAGACGGAAGGCGATGACGACACTATGGTCGACAAGATGGGCGATTACTTCCGTGACGCTCCATGACTCCGGCGCAGCCTTCCACTTTAATTGTTCATCTGTCCATTCTCCGACGGCCTCGCGAAGCTGTTCATGCGTATGCAGGTAGGCTTCGAGATTAACTGGCAATTGGCTCATTGCGATATCTTCCCTTTCGTACTGGTATGGGCTGTATGCGATAACCGGTTCAAGGCAATTTCGGCAAGCTCAGCAAAGAAAGAAGCTCCTAGCGGCAAGGCTCTCTCGTCGACGTCGAACGCGGGATGATGCCATTCTTGCGGCCCTTCTGTTCCGAGAAAAGCGAACAATCCGGGTACTTCTCTCCGATAAAAAGCAAAATCCTCCCCTGCGGGAGACGGCATCGGGGCAATGGGCGTCAGTCCAACGGCCCTCGCAGCTGATCGAGCCGCTTCCGCCCAAGCCCCGTCATTCACCACCGCAGGCGGCCCCTCAAGCCAGCGGACGTTCGCCGCTCCGCCGAATGCCCGGGCAACAGTTGTTGCTATTCGTTCGAAGCGCTCACGAACGGCAGTGCGCACATTCTCGTCAAACGTGCGAAGCGTGCCGTCGAATAGCGCTTTGTCGGGGATAACATTCCATGCTGTACCGCTGTTCAGGCGGGTGATGCTGACGACGGCGCTATCCAGCGCACCGACATTGCGGCTCACGATCGTCTGTAAGGCAGTAATGATGTGAGCGGAGATGACGATCGGATCTACGGAGGCTTCCGGAACGGCTGCATGGCTTCCCCGTCCCTCTACTTCCACTACAAAGCCGTCGGCAGCAGCCATTATGGGCCCTTCCTTAATGCCAATCGTGCCTACCGGGAGGTCTGGTTTGTTGTGCAAGCCGAAGATGGCTTGCACCCCTTTAAGGGCACCGCTGGCGATTACCTCAAGCGCGCCCTTCGCCTTCTCCTCGGCCGGCTGGAATAGAAAACGAACTGTTCCGGCCAGAGTCTCTTCGCGCTCCTTGAGCAAGAAAGCCGTCCCAAGTACGGCTGCCGTATGGAAATCATGACCGCACGCATGCATGCGGCCGGCAACTTCGGACGCGAACGGCAAGCCGGTCTCTTCCTGAATGGGCAATGCGTCGATATCCGCGCGAATGGCGATGAGTGGACCTTCCTTACCCCCGCCTATTTCAGCGACAATGCCGGTTCGCAGCGGGAACGGCGCAATGCGTATGCCTGCGTCCTGCAACTGCTTGCGAATATACGCTGTCGTCTCTACTTCCTCGTGCGACAGCTCCGGATGGGAATGAAGATGCCGCCGGATCGCGATAAGCTGTTCTTGAATGAATCGTGCAGCAGATGTGCTCACGTTGGATGCCTCCTTATGCTGTGCCATTTGGTATTAGACAACTTGCTCTGCCAATGCTTCCTTCAGCAGCGTGAAGGAACGGACACGCTGCTCGAACTCTCCGACAGCCGTTGTAATGATAAATTCCTCAACCTCGTACAAGCGGCCTAATTCCACGATTCGGCTGCGCACCGTTTCCTTGGCGCCTTTCGTCATATCGGCTGCGCGAACCTCTGTCGTATAGGACTCACCCGCTTGACGCGCGAACTCCTGCGCCTGTTCTTCGGTGCTAACGTTGACGGTTTTGCCGCTGGACAGCGTCACTCGGACACTCTTCAGCTCGCCCGCGAGCTCCGCAGCTTCCTCGTCGGAATCCGCAGCAATGACGGATAGTGCGAGTATGGAGCGCGGCGTTGAACCTCCCGTACTTGCGAACCGGCTGCGGTACGTTTCGAATGCTTGCTTGGCGGCAACCGGATCATTGTTGATGAACAAGGCGAACACGTAAGGCAATCCTCGCTCGGCGGCAAGTTCCGCGCTGGAGACGCTTGTTCCAAGAATATAGAGGTCCGCAGGCTGTTCCGGGATCGGGCTCGCTTTCAAGCCCTCAAGAGGATGACCTTCCGAAGCTGGCCCGCTTATATACGCTTGCACCTCTGCCAGCTTATCGCTTAATGTTCTGGAGTCATCCGTCCACTGCAACGCTTTGGTCGAGCGCGGCAAGCCGCCCGGCGCACGCCCGATGCCCAGCTCTACGCGTCCAGGCGCAAGCGAAGCCAGCACATTGAAATTCTCTGCAACCTTATACGGACTGTAATGCTGAAGCATGACGCCGCCCGAGCCGATCCGAATCCGCTCCGTACTAGCCAGCAAGTAGCCGATCAGCACTTCCGGCGAGGAGCCCGCGAACTGGGCCGAATCATGATGCTCCGATACCCAGAAGCGCTCGTAGCCGAGAGCCTCTGCCAGCTGGGCCAGCTTCACAGTGTTCGCAAGCGCTTCGGCAGTCGTCTGGCCGGCATATGCAATGCTTTGATCCAAGATGCCCAGCTTGATCGCCATATACATCCCTCCTCCTAGATGGAATAAACTCCTTCAGGTGTATACCTTTTTAGAAATTGCCGGGTCCGCTCCTCCTTTGGAGAATTGAAAATCTCGGCTGGAGTTCCTTCCTCGACGACTAGGCCATCATCCATAAAGATGATGTGGCTGGCCACATCCTGGGCGAATGCCATCTCATGCGTCACAATGATCATGGTGATGCCTTCCTTGGCAATCCTGCGGATAACCGACAGCACCTCGCCCACAAGCTCCGGATCAAGCGACGACGTCGGCTCATCCAGCAGAATGACCTTCGGATTCAACGCAAGCGCCCGCGCGATGCCGACCCGCTGCTGTTGTCCGCCTGACAGCTGGCTGGGATAAGCGTCCAGCTTGTTCTCCAGGCCAACCTTTTTCAGCAGGGCAACGCTGCGTTCACGCGCTTCCTCCTTTGGAACCTTCTGCACGACGACAAGTCCCTCCATCACATTCTCCAGCGCCGTTTTATGACGGAACAGATTATATTGCTGGAATACCATCGCAGATTGCTTGCGAAGCGTATGAATATCCGATTTGCTGGGCCGCTTGCACTGCACGGAGATTCCGTCTATCTCGATCTCTCCGTCGCTAGGCCGCTCCAGAAAGTTAATGCAGCGAAGCAGCGTCGTTTTGCCCGAGCCGCTGGGACCCAATATGGCGACGACTTGCCCTTTCTCTACGCTTACATCGATCCCCTTGAGCACATGCTGGCGTCCGAATGACTTTTTGATTTGCTTCAGCTTGATCATGCAACACCGCCCCGATTATACAGATTGATTCGTTTTTCAATACTTGCGGTTAACCGTTCGATCAAGATCGTTAGCCCCCAATAGATGAGCGCCGCTGCGATGTACGCCTCGAAAAACTTCCAGTTCGACGATGCGATAATTTGCGACTTGGCGTTAATGTCGACCACCGATATGGTGAAGGCAAGCGTCGTGCCGTGCAGCATATTGATCGTGCTATTCGAGAGGTTAGGCAGCAGGATCGCGAAGGCTTGGGGGAACACAATTCGCTTCATCGCTTGCCTGGTCGTCATGCCAATGGAGTATGCGGCTTCCAGCTGTCCCTTATTTACCGCAAGCAATCCGGAGCGAATGACTTCCGACAAATACGCACCTGCTGTAATCGAAAACGAGATATAAGCGAAGCCAATCATCGGAATGGAGACGGAGCGGAATGACCATCCGAGCTGCATGGCAAGCCCATCGATCAGATACGGCAAGCCGAAGTAGATGAGGAGCAGATGCGTCAGCATCGGCGTTCCGCGAATGAACGTCACGTAGGCAGCAGCCAGCTGATGCAGCACCGGCACTCGGTAGATTCGGATCAAAGCGACCGTCGTTCCGATGACCGTCCCGCAGCCCATGGCTACTGCTGTAATGACTAGCGTCGTCGGGATTGCGGACAGCAACAAAGTGAATGCCGTCCAGATGAAGGAAGGATCGAGTCTCATAATCTGGCCTCCTTATTGCGAAGCTTCGCTGCGCTGGACATTCTGCCAAAAAAGGACCCTTCCATGCGACGCAGCCGTTGCTCAGCGTCAGCCGAGTGCTCATGGCGCAGCAGCCTTCTCTCCAGCCGGAAGAACAACCGCTCCAGCACAAAGCAAATGATAAAGTACAGAAATGCAAGCGACAGATAGATTTCGGCGAATCGCTGCGACAGCGTGCCGATCGTCTGCGCCTTTCCCGTAATCTCGAGAATGCCAAGCGAGAACGCCAGTGACGTATCCTTCAAATTGCCTAGCACGACATTGGCAAACACCGGTATCGATATGGCCAACGCTTGGGTCATGACAATGCGCACAAAAGCCTGATACCCGTTCATCCCCATCGCATACGCAGCCTCGACTTGCCCCCGGTCGACCGCTGTGACGGCCCCGCGAATGACCTCCGAAATATACGCCCCGCTATGAAGGGAATACGTCAGGATGACAAAAAACAAGGTTGATGTCTTGCTGATATCGATATGGATCAGCTTCAGCAGCTCCGGCATGCCGTAATAGAATAGAAACAGCTGGATCAGAATCGGCGTTCCCCGGAAAAAAGAAAGGTAGATTCGCGCCAAACGCTGGAGCACCGGCACGCGGTACAGCTGTGGCAGCGCGACAAGCAGCCCGACAATCAAGCCGAGAAGGATTGAGCTGCCTACGATATAAAGCGTGATGCGCAGGGACGGAAGCAGTCTGACGAAATATTCGAATACATAGGAGATATCAAATGGATGTTGCCCCATCTATCGTCCTCACCCCACTTTCGGCAGCCCGGCTTGCGGGCTGCCTGGCGCATTATTTGGAGAAGTCCTGGCCAAGCCATTCCTCGCTTATCTTTTTGAGCGTGCCATCCGCTTTCAGCTCTTTGACTGCAGCGTCTACTGCATCGGCCAGCTTCTTGGAATCCGCATCATCCTTGCGGAAGACGTACAAGATGTTGCCTTCGTTCAGTGACTCCCCTACCGTCTTCAGCTTTCCTTGCGGATCTTTGATCGGGAGCAGGAAGTCAGCGCCAAGCGTTGCATAGACGCGGCCTGACGTAATTTGAATGACATCGTCATTGGCGTCATTTTGCTGATACACGATTTGGATACCGTCCTTGTGCTCCTTATTGTAGTTCTCCAGGATTTGAGCCTGTGCGCTGGTAGGCCCGACAAGCACCTTCTTCCCTACCAGATCGTCCAAAGTCTGAATGGAGTCGTTATTGTCTGAAGCGACAATGATTTTGTTCCTCCAATAAGCGTAAGGCTCCTCATTAAATAGAAACTTCTCGACGCGCTCCGGATTCTTCTCGAAGAGATGGGCGGCCAGATCGACCTTCTTTGTCTCCAAACTAAGCAGAATGTTGGAGAAATCCATCGTTTGGAATTCAAACTCATAGTCGTCCAGCCGTTTATCGATTTCGCGCAGAAGCTCAACGTCGAAGCCGGTCAGATTGTTTTTGTCGTCGAGGAAGGCGATTTGCTCAAAGTCGTTGCCGGTACCGATTACAATTTTTTGTGCTCCGCTTGATGATGCGGGGCTGGATTCGCTGGAGCATGCGGATGCTGCAAGCGTGAAGATGAGCGCTAAAGCAATAACAGATATTTTTTTCAAAACAGGTTCCTCCAATGGCTTATTATTAAACTCATAAATCCTACAGGTTAAGTAAGATTTATGGCTGACCTAACTTTAGCACCCACATTTCCAAGCGGTCAATCCATCCCATAATAGAGAAAATCTATACAACGATCCAATTATTTGATAGGTAATCGCGATACGGATAGGATGATGCCGGCAGTTCGCGGGTTAACTGATAGATGCGCTGAGCCCATCCTTGCGAGCCGTCAGCATCTTGCCAAATTCGCTTATGGCCGTCAAGAACTGCGAATGCTTGCCATGGCACGAGATAAGATTGGTTTGCAGGGATATCCCATCCGTATCCGGCAGTCGAATCGGGATTAGCTTGCCGTCGCGGGTTTCTTGCTGGGCGCTTTGGCTCGGCAGGAAGCTGATGCCTGCTTTTTGCATGACGAGCTTCTTCGCGGTCTCTGAATTGTCGACCAGAAATTGAATATTGGGCGGTCTGTCCAGATTGCCGAAGATGCGGTGGATACGCAGCCAGTCGAGCGCCCCGCATTCGAAGAACACCAGCGGCTGTGCCGCTATATCATCAATGGTAAGTCGCGTCTCGGACAGGAACGGATGTCCCTCGTATACGTACAATCGTATCGGATCTTCGAAGAACTTTACCGATTGCAGATTCGGATGGGCGACGTTGCGGATGAAGCCGATATCCGCTTCCTTGTTAATGACTTTATGAATGATCTCATCCGTCGTTCCGGTAATGAGTTTGAAGTGCGTATTCGGAAATCGGTCCTTAAGCCGCGGAAGCAGATCGGGAATGATATAATTCGATACAGAAAGCGTACTGCCGATCCTTAGCTCTTCAGGCAAGGATTTCTTCTGATTCGTATGCAGCTTTCCCTTCTGATACGTCATCAGGATTTGCTGCGCGTAAGGCAGGAATCTTCTTCCCTCCTCCGTAATCTGAATCTGCTTGCCTAGCCTGTCAAAGACTTTGCAATTCAACTCCCGTTCTAGGGATTGGATTCTAGCTGTAACGGATGGCTGTGACAAGTAAAGCACTTCCGCCGCTTTGTTGAAGCTCCCGTAATGATTGATGAATACAAATGCCTCGATATTTTCCAAATTCATGGCGTACACCTCCTGTTTTTTATGATTGGAACAAATGATCCCTCTCGCCAGTCAGATTTGCCGAAAATACAAAAAAGAGACCTCCTATGACGGTGCATAAGAAGTCTCCGGTCATCCGGTAGACGCTAGTATGGCGGGTATCGCATCCCTATGTGACTCATGATTGGCCCTTTTCTTTATCCTATAATTCCAATGCAAATAATAAGATTTAATCAATTATATGCCCGCTACCCATTTTCTGTCAATGGAATTATTAGCGTATAAGGCTTTGCTATAACGTTAAGAAGTAATGAAGATAGGTCTCGTCGCGTTCATAGCCATTTCTCTCATATAAAGCTTGTGCGGGTAAGTTGTCCGGCGCAGTTGACAGCTCGATTCCTTTAGCCCCCGTAAGCTGACCATGTCGTTTCGCTTGCTCCAGCAGCAGCTTGGCTGCGCCGCGGCCTCGCTCATGCTCTAGCACGTATAGATCGTTTAAAACCCAGGCGCGTGTCATCGAGATGGAAGAAAAGAGGGGATACAATTGAGTGAAACCGGTAGCATGGCCGCTTGCTTGGTCGATGGCGATGAAGATGACAGACTCCATGTGTTCGAAACGGTTGAACAGGAACTTCTTGGCACCGTCCAGATCGGATGGCTGTCCATAAAATACCCGGTAAGCATCGAATAGCTGAGCGACTTCCTCCAATTGCTCCAGTGTCGCTTGTTGCACGATAATAGACGATTCTTGTGACATGTTCGTTGCTCCTCCCTGCTTGCAAGTAATGCCTTAAGCATACACCTCAAGCAGGGAGGCGCCTATGAAGTTCATGACGATTTCTTTGCATTTTTTCTCCATTTAATTGGATATCGGCATGAATGTTTCAGCTATCCCTGCACATGAGCATCCGGCGCTTTGTCCGCGACCAGATTCAGGACGATGCCATGCTCCAGATAGGCTTTCAATCCGCATAGCACCATCGTATAGCCACCCATGGAGTCAATCGCTTGCTGGAGGATTTCATCTCCAGTGCCAGTGAAGCCCGAATTCGCGATGGTAACGAACGTGCCGTCCTCATCTCGTGTGGCAAATACCCATTCAATAAGCGTACCGTCCGACGATTCCAGCAGGATATAGTCGTTCTGGCGTATTTCTTTGACGTGGACGATATCGGATACGCCGTACATCTCCCACTCCCAACGAACGTGGCTGCCAGCCTCAAGCCTCCCGCTGCTTTTGGTGAACCAGAACTTGGTCGTTATAGCCGGGTTTTCGAACGCTTCAAATACTTCATAGGTTGGCCTGCGAATAAGCATCTCAGCTTTCACCACTGGAAACTTATGAGCTATCGTCATATCCCTCTCCCCTTCGTCAATGAAATCGCAAAAACGTGTGAGCTTTCAGATGAAGCAAGGTGCTGCTATTTAAGTTCATGCCATTAATGATTAATGTGTTTAAAGGTTTAGTGTTATGAGATAAGTATATCATCTATAGGCCTGTGCGCACAAAAAGAACATTGCCGTTCAGGTACAAGCTAAGAGATCAAAGAATGCACTGCTAAGCTTGATGTACAGGAATGATGTTGATTCTATACCAAGTTCTTACCCAATTTTTCTTGCGAATACGCTCTTCGTACATTTTCGTCCTTTCATCCGTTTGTTTAAAATAAGGTGTTGGTCTCACATTCAGGCCCAATACATCTTTTATGCCGCAAGGGGCTGCAAGAACAACTTCACCTTGTTCATCCAATGAAAGTCCTAATGCGGTAGCCGTCTCTGGAAATTTGGAGATGGCATCAACTGAGGATGAATAAGGCGGTATGTTGTTTGCGACATGCATTCTCGCTTCGTTTTTTACAGACCAAGGAATCGAAGTGTCCAACTGCTTAAGCCTTTGTTCCAGCTGTTTTTCATTTGCTTCATCGAGATTGAGATTGTCGAAGTAAATCACATCAACATCAGGCAAGGGGGTTCTTAATGTAAAGCCATGCAAGGCATCCCATACTTTTGATCGTACAAATCCAGCGCAAACCCACCAGTCGGGCAATTGAAGCGTTTGGACATGGTGCAAGATGTCCATCATCCACTTGTCCTCTTTTACTAAACGAATCATATCGCGCTCATTTTCTATTTTCATAATCATCCGCCCCTCCGAACATATATTCCCATTATATCATGCAGGCAAAACAAAAGCGTCCCCTCGATTTCAAAATCATCAGGGACGCCCTAGTAGATAACTATATCATTTTAATACCAAACAGTGTGCCATATCTCAAGCTTACATTCCACTCCCGTTTCTCTCCTGTTGTTTTATTAAGCAGATGGATTTTCTCAGGGATGACCAACGAAACAAGATAATCTCCCGGTTTGACCGTTCCGGTTGTATCTTTCATATACCAGGGGATAGTAAGTTGAAAGGCTTCGTCAGGCTCCAGCTTGCCCTTCAATGGCGGAAGCTTGTATTCCGTCACCTTTTTTGGATTAGAGCCATCCGGATTTGATTTGTACACAATAAAGGAAAGCGGCGCTTCATCCAGCACAAGAGGATCATCGCTAACATTAGTTAAGTTAAAAGAGAATGGCATAACGGCTCGATCCGCAATAGGGTACCCATCACCAGAACCAAACGGTGGGGTTAAGACACCATATAAGGGGTGTGTAAAGTATTCCTGCTCTCGCTCGTTAAGTTCTCCTATTGGATTGGACTTCACATGTACGAAGTTTAGTACTTTCAATCTGTATGTAACATCTTTATGATGATAAGCAAACGCTAGAGAAGTTTTGAACGCTCTTATGTCTCCAGGCTTTGGCGGGTTGATATTTTCATTATCGATATAGAAATAATCGGATTCGCCAACAACCTGATTATCCTTTATGGCTTCTAATACGATCTGCTTGCCTTTCATCTCTTTATTGATTTTGATGATGCCGCCTTCAATATAACCGTCGACATTCTTGTTCGTTAACAAATGACCTGCCGAGGCATAGCCTTCATTGCTCACCATATTGAGCCCCGACAGTGTTGACGGGCTGAATACTTGAATTTGATTCAAATTGCCATTGGCTGAAGATGCGGATTGAAAGCTGACTGTCGCTCCCAAGGATTCGGAGAAGAGGCGCAATGGAATGTAGGTTTGATTCTTGTAGTTAATGACCACTGTACCCTTTGTCGTGCTGAGTTCCTTCATTTGAGCGCCGTTATAAATCGTGATTTTACTCGGAAAGAGTGTGCCTTGTACCGCCTTTGACGCTACTGCTGCCGTGGCAAAACAGAGGATGATACCGCAAGCCATGCCTATCCAAAACTTATTCATGTGTTACACCACTCTCCTTTTTCTATTTATAACGTATCCTAGAAATATTTGTTGCTTGCGAATATGAAAGATATTGGATATATTTTCAAGAAATTAAAAAGCGTCCTATGTTAGGACGCGAAGGATGAGATACAGGATTTCATCATAACCATTCAGCCACGAATCTTTATTCGGATAAGTCCACTCCAACACCGAGTCCGCGAAGCCGCTCGAAGTAATCGGGACAAGTCTTCGACACACAGCCGGGATCGAGAATCGTAATACCGTCCGCTCTCAGACCGATGAGCGACAACGCCATGGCCATACGGTGGTCGTCATGAGAATCCAGCACGACCGGGACGGGAGCTCCCGGATAGACCGTTAATCCGTCAGCATGCTCCTCTACGTCAACCTGGAGTCTGCGCAGCTCTGTACAGATTGCCGATATGCGGTCGCATTCATGATGACGGATATGAGCGGCATCCTTCAGCGTGATAGGCGCATCCGCGAATAACGCAAGCACTGCTAGCGTGAGCGTCTGATCGGACCAGCGTTCCATGCTGATCTCAAGGCCCCCTCGTAACTGAGCCGCACCCTCAACCTCGACGTAACCATCTCCGCGCGTAACAGCGCATCCCATTCGCTCCAGTACGTCCAGCATCTCGATGTCGGGCTGGCGTGTACGAGCCGCATCAATCCCTTCGGTTCTTATACGTCCGCCTGTCAACGCGGCGGCAGCCCAAAAGTAACAGCTTGTCGAGATGTCTGGCTCCAGTGAAAGCGAACCAGCCGCATACGTACCTATCGGGATACGGTACGAGCTGCCCTCTTCTTCCGCCTGTATGCCGAATGCACGCATCAATTCTATCGTCATGTTGACATATTCCTTCTGTACCGTCGATCCCTGAAGCTTCAGTATTATCGGCTGACGGGCATACGGTGCAGCTAAGAGCAGCCCGCTTACAAACTGGCTGGATTGATCACCAGCTATCTCGACAATCCCTCCATCCAAGCCGCTAGCTTCCAGGACAAAAGGATAAGCATGGTCATGATTCAGATAGCTGATTTTGGCGCCTTGATTGATTAATGCCATTAACAAAGGGGTGCTCGGTCTCTCTTCCATCCGCTTGCTTCCCTTTAAGGTCCAGGAACCATGTCCAGCTGCAAGCGCACCTGGCAAGAAGCGGGCTACAGTTCCTGCCGCGCCCACATACAGCTCGCCATCCTTCACAGGCCAATCTCCTCCGCATCCCGTGACGATTGCGCTTTCCCCTTTGACGCTCACAGCAACACCGAGCTTCCGCAGACTTTCGATACACCAATACGCATCATCGCTTCTTAGAATACCGTCAATCCGAGATGTCCCTTCTGCCATTGCTGCCAGAATTAAAGCGCGATTTGTAAGACTTTTGCTTCCAGAGACACGGATTGCACCTGCCACCTTCTGTTGCGGCGGGCTAATCTTTACTTGCCTAATGCCTGGATGCGCAGACCATGGGGAACGAGCTTCCAGATCAGGCGCGCTCATACGTTTTACCATATCCTCTCACCTCTACTCATTGATTGAATGCCTTGAGTTGATTATAATGAGAGCAATGGAATAGAGGAAATACCGATTCTTTATCTCTGTTATAAAGGTGGTCTATATCATGATTAATCTGGAATGGTACCGCATTTTTTTGCAAACCGCAAAGCAAGGGAACTTGACGAAGGCCGCGCAGCTTCTTCACATTACGCAGCCATCTGTCAGCTATGCGATTAAGCAGATGGAGGAAGCGCTTGGACTAAAGCTCTTCCACCGGATGTCCAAGGGGGTTACGCTTACCGAAGAAGGCAGAGCTCTGCTGGCTTATGTGGAGCAATCCTTTTCGCTGCTGGATGCGGGGCAGCATTACATTCGGGAGATGAAGCAACTGAATGAGGGCGAGCTGCGGATCGGGGCGAGCGATTCATTGATTAAGCATGTGCTGCTTCCTTATTTGAACCGCTATCATCAACAATATCCGGGCATCCGCATCCGGCTTTCGCATGGCAAGTCGCCCGATATCGCCAATCGGCTGAAGGACGGGCTGCTGGATTGCGGCATTGTGCATATGCCGCTGATCGACCCTATGCTTCAAATTCGAGAGCTTGCTGCCTTCGAGCATTGTTTTGTCGTTGGCAAGCGATTCAAGGCATGGTCGGATCGGGTATTGGCTTCACAGGAGCTGGCGCAATTGCCGCTGCTCATGATGTCGCCAGGCAGCAGCACCAGAAGCGCGATCGATGAGTGGCTGACTCGCAGAGGTGTGGAGATGAAGCCGGATATTGAGCTTGGCAGCGTCGATCTGTTAATTGAATTCGCTATGCTGGGATACGGGGCCGCGTTCATCAACCGTTCTTTTATCCAAGAGGAAGTAGAGGCTGGAGAGTTATTCGAGCTTCGACTGGAGGAAGCACTCCCCTCCCGCAGCATCGGGCTTGCATTGCGCCGCGATATGAACCTGTCGCTAGCGGCAGACTCCTTTGTCCGAATGCTGATGGATCAGGACTAAACGCTCGTTTTGGCGAGATAGACCAAGATAAGACTGTCGTTCACCAGATATTTCTTGAATCTGCGATACCCTAGCCTTTCATACATTGCCAGGTTCTTCAAGCTCTTGTGGCCGGTAAACAATTCAAAACGGCGGACTTCGGCGTCCCAAGTCTCAATCGCCTTTATGAGCTTGGTGCCGATCCCTTGATTTTGATGAGACGGAGCGACGATCAACTTGCCGATCGACAGAATACCATCCTGTATGTGTCCTCTCACCGATCCGATAATGCTTCCGTTCAGCTCGGCCTTCAGCAAGATGCCACTGGCAAACTCCTGCTCCAACTCCTCAATCGTTTGTGTAAGCGGTTGGATGCTGTAATCTTGATACAGCTCCGCTTCGCTTTGGTAGGCTTCGACTTGCAGCTGCAATATAGCAGACAAATCAGTTAACTCGGCTGCACGAATGTTCATACCGGATTCCCCCATACTTCTAATAACAGGACATGCGTGCCATATCCCAATAAAAAGGCTGTTCCCATCACGATAGCATAAAAAATTCTGCCGACAAAAAGAACATTCCATATCGAACCTAGCTCTTGTCCTGTCTTCCTAGTGAGGAACGCCACAAACTTGCGAAGCAGATAGAAAGTATAGATCATGTAAGGCAGTGAAGCCGTGATGACCAGCAGGATTTCATGGTCTCCTCCATCCATACGATCATAGATGATGCGGGACATGATTGTGCTGCCGGCAAATAGGGTAAAGAAAAGCAAACGGTTGGCACTTTCTCTTGGCTTACCGTCGATATATCCATCCAGCCATAATGCCAGAATGACGGTGGTGAACAGATAAACGATCGTGCCATTTGTTTTCATATAGTCAGCCAATCCTGGATATTGGTAGAAGCTAACCCAGAACAACAAAAAGGAAAGGAGAAGACTATAGCTAATAAGGCGGATAACGGTTTGGTAAGAAATCTGTCCTTTGTTCATAAAGCTTTTCCTCTCTCTGTCGGGATGCACGCTACTCCCATTGTATATGTCTTAGGAAAATCTAACCAGAACAAGTTGACGCTATAATTCTTTTATCAGCCAGGCATCGCATGCATAATGCTCCGAGCCTGCCAGCGGTTCAGCAAGCGGCTTGAAGCCATGCTTGGCATAAAAGCGATTAGCGGCTCCCATCGTTTGGAGCGTCTCCAGATAACATTGTTGGTAATGGAGTCTCGCATAGTTCAGAGCCGTATGAAGCAGCGGCCCCGCCACTCCCGTTCCTCTTATCTGGGGAAGCAGGTACATCTTCTGCAGCTCACAGATCGACTCCGACTCCGCGAAGGGCGCAATTCCGCAGCCTCCGACGACCTGTCCGTCCAGCTCTGCTACCCAATAAGCACCATGTGCAAATTGATTATAGTATTGAAATAGCTTCGATAAGCTCGCATCTTCCCATGCCAGCCCGGCACGATTGCCGCCGAATTCGATCAAGCAGCTGCGCACGACAAGCTCGATCGCCGTATTATCTTCCTTGCGCAAATCCCGTATGATTGTCATGATGTCTCCCCTGCTGGCTGATTTGCCAGTACATGATGTATGAAATGTGGCATATAGCCGCATAATCTATAAGTGTAAAAGATATGATGAAACGATACTGCAAGCAGCGACTCCGTGTCTAAAGCTAGTACTTGATTTAATCATAATAAGGAGGACATAACGATGTCAAAGTTGAATATCGGAATTATTCTCGGAAGCACGCGTCAAGGACGTGTCAGCCCGCAGGTAGGCGAATGGGTAAAAGGAATTGCGGATAAGCGAGGCGATGCAAACTATGAAATCGTCGATATCGCGGATTACAAGCTGCCTCTGCTTGGCGAAGAGGATGCAACGGAGCAAGCGACGAAGTGGAATACGAAGCTGGCGAGCCTGGACGGCTTCGTATTTATCGTACAGGAATACAACCATAGCATCTCCGGCGCGCTCAAAAATGCGATTGATTACGCTCGCGACGCATGGAACAACAAAGCTGCCGGTTTCGTCAGCTACGGTTCTGTCGGCGGAGCTCGCGCCGTAGAGCATCTGAGAGGCATTCTGGGCGAGGTGTCTGTCGCCGACGTTCGGATTCATGCGGCATTGTCGCTGTTCACGGACTTCGAGAACGGAACTGTATTCAAGCCTGCGGACCTGCACTTGACCAATGTGAATGGCATGCTGGATCAAGTCATCGCCTGGAGCGGCGCTCTGAAGACGCTTCGTTCTTAATCCTAAACGGAAAGAGCAGCACCCCGTACAATCATGTACGGGGTGCTCCTGATTCCATCGATTTGAGCTAGTCGATGGAGATATAGTCCACAGACATTCCTTCGGTAGAATGCCAATAAACCACCTGCCCTTTGGGTGTCCAGGCTATTACCGGCCCTGATCCGAGCTTGCGCGCGTGCTGCTCTTCCCGATCAATCAGCCAGCTTCCAGATCCTGCCAATGTAACAGCAATATACCGCTCCCCCGCTGCTTCGGACCTCGGAAGCGCACGAATCAGATCCAATTCGTCCCATCCGTCAATAGTTGCCTTCAGAATTGCCATGTCAGACGCAGATAAAGACTCACTCCCTTGCTTCTGCTGCAACCCCTTCTTATAATGGAACGTCGCTTTACCCCGGAAAAAAGCTACACTCGGGCTGCCGACCAATGGCACCTCTATCCTCTCGTTGTCCGTCCATCTCACCGGATAGATGAAATACCAGCCGTCGCTATGTCCGCTATATGCCGCCATCTTGAATTCGGAAACCAGCTTCCCGTTGGCATCGATTACCCGCAAATCGGCATAAGGCCCCAGGCTCCCGCTCGAATCAGTCAATACGGCTACATGCTTCCCATCTGGCGATGAGGCTATGCCATAGATCGGTAGGTCCGAGCTATAAATCAATTTCTTCTGACCGCCGTTTGTCTCCACCCGGTAGATGGTTTCCCATCCGTGAACCATGTAAAGCTGTTCCTTATTTTCACTATATGAGAATGTAAAGCCTATTCCGTTATCGTTCACTGCAAGCTCAGATACATCGATTTGCTCCTTGGACAGAATATCCTCGACATGACCAGACTTCAAATCCAACCGATACGCCGGAATGTCATGATTGTAAATGATAATCTCCGACTCATGAGCAGAGAAGCTTGCCGGCATGATGGACACCGCCGTAGGAAAAGCATGCTCGCGTACCATTTTGCCCCCCGGATCTACCCATTGCAGACCGCTCCAAGCAAGCCCTTGATGAATGGTAATCAGCTTGCCTTCCAGCGGCGAGTTAATCTGGAATGACTGCCCCTCTCTCGTCAGCACACCGTCCAATTTGAACTCCGCTACCGAGCCTTCCGGCAAATAAGGAAATGCGATGACAACTCTGCGAGGGTCCGTCCAATTCAGCCTGTAGACAGATGCAGCATCTCCTGCAGACGGATAGATCACCATAAAAGTTCTTAGAGCTTCCTCTAGGGACGTCTTGTCAATCGCGCGATTCGCTGCAAGCGTGACAGAATCATTGACCTCATCCAGCGTCAATTGAATGACAGGTTCAGCTTGCTCAGCTTCTGAGCGCAGCAGGCTCTGTATCCATTCGGACGGCAGAGACCAAGCCCTGGTCCGCTCTTCACCGGGCAAAATCAGATATACTTTGGCACTGACATCGGTGGAGGCCGTAGCCGTCAGGTCATTCAGCTCCAAGACCAGCTTCTTCTTCGGACCAGTCAATTCAACCCTATATGGCGTACCGCTGTATTCAGGATCGCTAATATCGGATGGCTTCGCCTGCTTTAACCCCTCAATCAACACTTCTATCGTATCAGAGGCAGTATGCTCAACGACAATTTGATTGTGATGCTGCTCGAAAACGGTTATAGACCCGATATTCGCTGGCAGCGGGATTGGAACAGGCTGGTTATTTTGCTCTACTTCCGCTTTTGCGCTGCAAGCCTGCAGGATGAGGAAGAACATCAGGAAGACGACCCCATACCGCAGTTGAAGTCTAACCATCATCTTATCCTCCTTCACTTCATGAATCCATCATTTCCTACTATTTCCTAAACGAAACAAATTGGTTTAAGGTTGCTGGAATACCAAAAAGCAGCCATCCCTCAAGAATGGCTACTTTTGTTATAACCGCTACGCGCTGCCTGGACGGCGTAACTCAAACTGCTATTTTGATGATCTGGATGACCAGAACATAACGGGAATAAGCAGCAGAGACAACAAACCGCCTGCCAAAGCTAGAGTCGCATAGCTGGATTGCGCTACGATCATGCCGGATAACACGCCGCCGGAAGCACCGGCAAGTGCAATCAGCACGTCTACTGTGCCTTGCGTCTTCGCTCTAGTCGCTTGGCTGGTGGAATCGACAATGAGGGCTGTTCCGCTAATGAGCCCCAGATTCCAGCCAAGACCCAGCAGTGCTAGAGCCGTGATTAGCGACAGCATGGAATCCGCAGGTCCGAATGCTGCGAGCAGTCCGGAGGCGAGCAAGACGACGCCGGACGCGCAAGCCATCTTGATTCTGCCAATGCGATCAATCAGCATGCCGGTGAAGAGCGAAGGCAAGTACATGGCACCGACATGGATGCCAATCACGATACCTACTTCGTTTAGCCCGTGGCCATGATGAGTCATATGGATCGGTGTCATGGTCATAATGGCGACCATTATAATTTGCGTCAAGATCATAATGGCTGCTCCCAGCTTGATCCCCTGCCTGTTGCCCGCTTGAGTCTTGCCGTTCTGCGATGGGTTGGCAGCCGCTTGCGCTTCTGCTATCCTGCTGGCGACCAAAAATGGATCAGGACGCAACAACACCAGAATAATGAGTCCGGCAATCGTGAAGGCTCCTGCCGCTAGTATGAACGGTCCCGCCAATCTCGGAACGCCGATCGATTCGGCATAATTCCCCATTACGCCAATCAGATTCGGACCGGCTACCGCGCCGAATGTCGTGGATACCATAGCGATGCTGATAGCTGTTGCCCGTTGCTTCGGCTTCGCAAGATCGGTACCCGCATAACGTGCCTGCAGGTTGGTGGCGGTGCCCGCCCCATAGATAAATAGGGCGAAATATAATAACGGGATGCTGCCTGCTACGGCTGCCGTAATAATCCCGATCGCGCCAATACCTCCAGCGAGGAAGCCTGCTGCAAGACCGGACCGTCTTCCGAATCGTTGGGTAAGACGCCCCATCAGGAAGGATGCGAGTGCGGAGCCAAGCGTAATAAGGGCTGCCGGAATGCCGGCGTAACGCTCGGTTCCAAGCATATCTTGCGCGAGCAGGGCGCCCACGGTCACGCCTGCCGCAAGTCCCGCGCCTCCGAATAATTGCGATAATATGACAATGGCTAGCGTTCGTTTGTAGAGCTGTTGCTGCTTGCCGGGAGCTGTCCATTCCTGGAGCTTCCCAGTCTTGCTTTCTTGATGTTCTTTCGTGCGGGCTTGAATATGCATGGACTCGAGTCCTCCTCCTATTCTATCGAGTATTATGGAGGATCGGATCGTATAGTTCAACAGAAAAAAAGACCGCACACGATAGCGCGGTCCACATAAGGGGGATTTGTGAGAGCGATCAAGCCTGGTATAATCCAGCGATGACTGAGTGATGATCAAGTGTTCGATGGTCTCTAACTTGTAGGCTCAACCGTTATTCGTGTTTAATTCCTTTATGGCTTCCAGCGGAACCTTCAGCTCGCGGTTCTCTTCCAGCAAGCCGTTCACTTCCTGCTGAACATCGGTAATTTGGGTATAACAGTAGCCGACAATATAATCTGTCGCCTTGACCGCCTCATGAAGCTCCTTCAACCGGCTCAGGTAAGACTCCTCCGTCGATTCCTGGTTGCCATAACCCCATCCCGCATCATTCTTGAAGGCAACGCCTCCAAATTCGCTCAGGATTACCGGCTGTCCGCTATAGCGGTAACCGTCAGCATAAGCATATTTCTTATTGTTGAAGGCAATCCGGTTGCCAACAATGTTTTCCTTGTCGCTGTAGCGCTGACGGAATTCCTCACCGCTCTCCACATAATCGTGCAGCGTCAGAATATCTGAGATTGTATGCTCCCATCCGTCATTGGAGACGACAAGACGCATCGGATCAAAGGATTTGGTCAAATGATAGATCGACTCTGTGAATGCCTGCTGCCTGCGGTCCTTCGCCACATTCATGATGCCCCATGATTCGTTGAATGGCACCCACGTAATGATCGAAGGATGATTGTAATACTGGCGCACGATTTCCATCCATTCCCCGGTGAACCGCTGAATGGCATGATCGTTGAATTCGAAGGTCGCCGCCATCTCCGACCAGACCAGCAAGCCCTTCACGTCGCACCAATAGAGGAAGCGCGGGTCCTCCACCTTCATATGCTTGCGTACTCCATTGTAGCCCATTGCGAGAATCGCATCGATATCCTGCAGGATGGCTTCCTCCGAAGGCGGCGTGAGATGGCTCTCCGGCCAATAGCCCTGATCCAGCAGCAGCCGCTGGTAGATCGGTTCATTGTTCAGCAAAATTTGACCTTCTCGTGTAGAGATTTTCCTCATGCCAAAATAGGAATAGACATGGTCCAGCTTCTCCTCCCCTTTGTACAAGACAAATTCGATGTCGTACAAATGAGGAGTCGCCGGCGTCCAGTAGCTCATTTTCCACGGGCCGTTCATCTCATGCAGCAAATCGACATCAAGCTGGAGCCATGGACGATCGATAACGAGGCTCATGTGCTTGATACGATTTCCTTTCAGACTGATAATCGTCTCCACGCGGATATCTCCAGAGGCCAGATCCCCTTGAACCTGATATTCCAAGAGCAGCTTGCGCGTATCGATATCCGGGGTCATCTTGACCGCTTCGATATGTACGGGATGAACATATTCCAGCCATACCGATTGCCAAATGCCGGTCGTCTGAACATAGAAGCATTCGAAGCTGTCCTTCGTCCAGCGCTGTTTCCCGCGAGGCTGTGCAGCGTCCATGCTGTCCTCAGCTTTAACGGTAACGCTGTTGCTGCCGCCATATACGACATAAGGCGTAATATCAAAGGAAAAGGCGCTATATCCGCCTTGATGGAGGCCGACATATCGGCCATTCACCCATATCTTCGCGATGTAATCCACAGCCTGGAAGTGAAGCATGACGGACTTCCCAGCCTGGTCTTCCGGAATATCAATCATCCGTTGATACCACACCTGGCGGTGATGTGCTTGCTCCCCAATGCCGCTTGCCTCGGTCTCATAGCTGAATGGCACGATGATGGTTTTGTCCCCCCTGAATTGCCACGGCCACCCTTCGCTTTCGCCAATATTGGCATCATCGAAGCCGAAAGCCCATTCCCCGTTCAGATTCGTCCATTCATCCCTGACGAACTGCGGCCGGGGATAATCCTTGATATATCTGCTCGTTGTCATTATCGCATCCTGTTCTCCTTTATCGTGGTTTATCTATCGATGCAGCTATTCGTTAACCCTTCACCCCGGTCATAGCAACCCCCTGTACGATATGCCGCTGCAAAAGAATAAAGACGACCATCGTAGGAATCGCCGCTATCGCGCTCGCTGTCATAATCGTATTCACATGCAGCACGTTGTTCGCCAGGAAGGTCGGAAGCCCTGTCGCAAGCACCATGCTTTCCTCTGTGTTGATGGCGATATAAGGCCAGATAAAGTTGTTCCAGGACATAATGAAATAAAAAATACCGATCGAAATCATGGCTGAACGCGTCAGCGGTACGTAGATCGACCACCACATGCGCAGATCCTTGCAGCCGTCTATTTGCGCTGCCTCCTTGTAATCCTTCGGAAGTCCGTCCATAAACTGCTTGATCAGGATCAGTCCGAGCGGGTTCGTCAAGCTAGGCAGTATAATTCCCCATATATTGTCCAGCAATTGAATGTTCAGCACCGTCTCGTATAGCGGAATAAGCATAGCCTCCGTCGGAATCAGAAGCCCGGATACGCATAGTAGAAACCAGAAGCCTTTGGTTTTGAATTTCTTACGTGAAAATGCAAATGCGGCCAGTGAGCTGATTACAATCGTAATCACAGTCGTAATGGCGCCGATTACCAAGCTGTTCCAAGTCCAAGTGAGAATTTGGGATTCTGTCAGCACCTTGGTATAGTTGCGGAACGTCAGGTCTGAGAAATCAATCCATTCTTTAATCGTAATGGCGGAAACGCCCTCAGGCTTAAAGGAAACGACGAACATCCAGACTAGAGGAATCACAAACACGACGGCCAATAGCAGAGTCAAAATATAAATGAAGATACGCGCCATACGCATTCCCTCCTTCTAATCTGTCTTGCGATTCATGAACATGTATTGTACGGCTGCGACTAGCAGCATGAAGATGCAGAACATGGTGGATTGTGCGGCCGCTAGACCGAACATATCTTTTTTGAAGCCGGTGACGTAGATATAGCGAATAATCGTATTCGTCGCGTCTCCGGGACCGCCGTTCGTCATAATTTGCACTTGGCCGAACAGCTTCAGGCCGGCGATAATCTGAAAGAAGATCTGAATCTTCATCACGGGCATTAATCCAGGAAGCGTAATATAACGAAACTTATGGAAAGCCGATGCGCCGTCGATATCCGCCGCTTCATACAGGTCAGGCGAGATCTCTTGCAGTCCTGCCAGAAACAGCACCATGACAAATCCGACCGTCCACCAGACAGTGGCAATGACGATTGACCACCATGCCGCCCCGGGACTTGTCAGCCAATGGACTGTCGGCAAGCCGAGCGAATCCAGAATGACGTTCAGGAGCCCGTTTTTCGAATCGAACATCCGCAGCCAGATAAAGCTGATAACAGAAACCGAAAGCACATAAGGTAAAAAGTAGATGGAACGGAAGGTTGTCTGAAGCGGAACCTTTCTCTGAACCAGCAACGCCAGCAGCAAGCCCAGCGCAATAATGATCGGCACAATCAACAGTACGAAATAAAAGCTGTTCCAAAGGTAATGGAAAAAGTCTCCGCCTGTAAGCAGCTTCTTGTAGTTGCCAAGGCCGACATACTTCTGCATGCCGAGAATGCCCCATGAATGAAAGCTGATCCATACGCCTCTCAGCAGCGGCCAAATATAAAAGAGTAAAAGCGGAATTAGAAACGGAGCTAAAAAGGCGAGCGCCGACAGTTCAAGCTTTAGATTTCTTTTCCACCTGAAGCCGGCTCCTTGCTGAACTTTCACGGTTATCCTCCTCCATTGGCCGGCAAGCCAAATCTGTCTCTGTAGGATGAGGCTGAGGAGCGGCATCTGGAAAGACGCGGCTCCACAGCATTCATTTGATTAGTTTTGAACAATCTCGTTAATCTCTTTCTCCATGCCTTTCAAGCCTTCCTCAGGCGTGATCGTCTTGAAGATGATGCCTTGCAGAACTTCCTTCACGACTGTATCAATTGCATTGTATTGGTCCGTCTTCGGTGCATATTTCACGGTTTGCTGAGACTTGATAAACTCATCGCGGTAAGGCTGACTGAGGTATTCGTCGCTTGCAATTACGGCTTTGCCTGCAGGCACGTGACCCGCTTGGCCCCATACCTTGCCGCCTTCCATCGTGAAGTACTTCATAAACTTCATAGCGGCTACCTTCTTCTCGTCCGTTACATACTCCGGAATGACCAGCGTGTGCGAACCGGACCAGTGAGACTCGCTTCCGAAGAACGGAGGAATGGATGTAATGCCGACATTCAGCCCTTCCTCGCCCAGATGCCAGCCGGCTTCCCATACGCCGCCGAACCAAGTCGCAGCTTTGCCGCTGTGGAAGGTGTCCCATGGCGTCTTGTCATTGATGTCGCTGAGGCCTTGGTCATACAGATCCAGGTAGAAATTCAGTACGTTAAGTGCATTCTCGTTATTGAGAGCCGATTGGCTCAGATCGTCGGTCAGAATGCTGCCGCCTGCCTGGTAATAGAGATTGTAGAATGGCTCATGGAAGTAAGGCGTATTGACACCGAATGGCGTCACATCAGGCACCTTGCTCTTAATCTCGGACAGGAATTGCTTGAAGCCTTCCGGCGAGATCTCGCCAAACTTCGGAGTGCCGTCCTCGTTCAACAGTCCGGCCTGCTCCAGCAAGTCCTTGTTGTAGTAGAACATATGGAAATGCGTATCGAGCGGTACAGCGTACGGCTTGCTGTCATAGCTGACGCTCTCAACGTTTGCGTCCGTAATCTCTGTGAAGTTGAAGTCCGCTTGGCCTGCAAGCTCGTCGAGCGGGCTTAGCTGGCCGGCCTTCACGAACGGCGCCAGACGGTCTGCGTGAGCGACTGCAACGTCAGGACCTTTGCCAGATGCCAATGCCGTACCGAACTTTGCGTAATATTCATTCGATTCCAGTCTGAGCGTCTTCACTGTCACTTCTTTCTGAGATTCATTGAATCCGCTCACAATCTGATCGACGAAATCGCCTTCGCCGCCGCCGAATAAGTTCCAGAATGTAATTTCTACCGGCTGACTTGCCTCGCCTCCGTCAGAACCGCTGTTTGAAGCTGTTGGCGAAGGACTGCTCGTGTTCGCCGGCTTGCCGTTATTGCCGGAGCAGCCCGCCAAGACCAGCATAACCGCAAGCGCTGTCAGAAGCATGTTGACCCATCTTTTCTTTCCTACCATGGATGTACCCCTTTTCCTTATCGAATTCGGATGCGCGAATCCGCTTTACCTGTATGTTGTAAGCGTCTACATCGCGTTCCTGTATCCATCATAATGGCTGAGCTGACATGCTGGAACGTTAAGATCAACGCACTCTGTCGTAAAATCGCATGTAAACAAACAAGGCACGAACCCGTCGTGCGATCCGTGCGGTGTAAAATATTCCGGCAGGTGTCAAATCTACAGATGAGATGTGGCGTGAGCCGCTTCACGGTATTCGCTTGGCGTCACGCCGGTCATTTTTTTGAATAGCTTGGAAAAATACTTGGAATCAGGTATGCCGACCTTCAGGCTGATCTCACTGCTCTTCAAATCCGTGCCCCGCAGCAGCGACTTCGCCCGGTCCATGCGAACTCTTGTAATGTAGTCAATGACGCCTTCGCCTGTTTCCTTCTTGAACAGATTGGCCAAGTAATTTTTACTGAGATGGACATGTTCGCTCAATATTTGCAGGGAGAGCTCCTTGTCGTAGTTTTGATCGATAAATGCGATTATTTTCGGGATTGACCCTTGATCGCTGGAGTAAACGCTCCGCACTTTATGAATAAGCTCCTCATATACCTGGACGAACCATCGCTTCCTGTCCGACAAAGTCTCCAATTCCTTGATTTGGTCGTAGAGCTCCTTCTTCCGGTCATACAACCATTCATGGTCATGGGTTAAGTCAGTGTACATATTAGTCAGGTTAAGCAGCAGCTCAATGGAGATGAGCTGGGCTCTCTCCACGTCCAATCTGGCCTCCGCATCATTGAAGACATGATCGATATACGTTCTCATTGCCTCGCTGTCCAGCGAATACAAAAAATCGTTCAGCTTTTTGTTCATAATAGGAGCCGGTTGGTGGGTGGAATCATCTGCGGACCTGGCGTCCGCACGAATGACGCTGCCGCAGCCCAGAAAGAGCTTCAGCCGATACCCCTGTTCCGCTTGGATATAGGCCTCGCGAAGTTCTGTCAAGGCGTGAAACGCGCTGCTGATCCCGACTGTCGCGGATTCGTTCCAGACCTCAGAGAGGCGGTTGATTATCGCTTGGCCGAGCGCTTCCGCATGACTCTCACCGGCATTCTTAAGGAGAACGTTCCACTCTCCTGTACGGCTTGAGAACAACTCGATGCCATATTTCTCTGCTGAGCAAATATGGCGTACAATGCTGGCCCCTTCCGTATGAAGCCTTATAAGCTCGTTCTCCGAAAAGCGCTGCGTCACGTTCTCCATGTAATCCAAGCCGATATGCAAAAGAACCAGCTCTCCCTGATGGTTATTTAATTCAGAGGTCTGAAGCATGGCTCCAGTCATAGGTCCGGCAGATATTGTTCCGTGCGCCAAGCCCATTAAGAGAGCATCCATCGCAATGGCCTCTCTGGCCTCCGCGGTATCTTCGCCAGATTCCGGCAGCTTGCCCTGATCTGCGCGTTCCTCGTCCAGCAAGCCCTTCAACACCAGCATCACGCTTTCCATGTCCTGAGGCATCATATTGGATTTGATCAAATAATCGGTCGTGCCGAGCCTGAGTGCCCGCTGCGCATATTCGAAGTCCTCCAGACAGGTCAACAAGATCAGCTTCGCATCCCGGTCAATCATGCGGACCTGCGCAATCAGCTCCATACCGTCCATAACGGGCATCTTAATATCTGTAATGAGCACATCGGGCGCTAGCTCTTGGAATGCTTGCAGTCCCTCTCTGCCGTTGCTGGCCTCCCCGACGACCTGGAAGCCGATACTCTCCCAATCGATCATTGCTTTGATCCCATAGCGGACCAAGTGCTCGTCATCGACAATCAGTACCTTATACATGGTTGTTCTCCTCCTTCATGATGGGCAGTGTGATTGTCACCGTGGTGCCGGCACCCAGCTTGCTCGTGATGCTTAGCCCATATTCCTTGCCGCATATCAGCTTAATGCGCTCCTCGACATTGGACAGGCCGACACCAAGAAACGAAGCGCTCTTCGGCAGATCCTCTGCTTGATGGCCATATAGGTCCGGCATATCCGTCTCGAACCCGTGACCGTTATCCTTGATGATGAAGAGCAGGCTGCCATCCGCACGATGGCAGCGGATATGAATGACGGCGCCGTCGGATCGGTCAGCGAATCCATGGAGAACCGCGTTCTCTACAATCGGCTGCAGAATGACCTTCGGTATGCGGTACGACTTCACTTCTTCCTCGACGTCATAGACAACTTCAATTCGGCCTGCTGCGCGCAGGTTCTGTATCCCCATGTAACATTCCACATGCTCCATTTCCTCCTGCACCATCACTGTGTCACTGCCTTTGCCGATGCTAATATGGAGCAGTCTGGACAGAAGCCGCGCCATCTCTGCTGCAGTGTTCGCCTTCTGGAACAAGGCCGTCCACTTGATTGCATCGAGTGTATTGTACAGAAAATGAGGATTAATTTGCGCTTCCAGCGCTTTCACCTCGGCAATCCGTTTATTGTTCTGCTCTTGATACACCGCCTGCACTAATTCCTCGATCCGCCCGACCATATCATTGAAATGGTATTCAAGACTGCCAATCTCATCAATCCGCTTGTCGTTCCGATCGATTCTTGTCGCCAGATTTCCGATATGGACCTGCTTCATCGCTTTCACCATCCGCTTCAACGGACTGGATACGGAATTGGCCATCGCGTAAGCCGCAACAATCGAAAACAATGCACATACGGCAAGCAGGATCGCAATGACCTGAATAACCTGGTTCGAGTCCTTGTAGAGGCTGGAGCGTTCAATCACATGCACGACCCGCCAATTGCTGCTCTTAAGCTGCTGATAGTTGACCATCACTTCTTTTCCTTTGTAATGAGCGACGAAGCTGTCTTCTCTCTCTTCGCGCATCAGTATGGCAGCTTCTTCCGACTCGAATGAATCCTCTACAGGTGTGAACAGCATCTCCTTGTTGCTATGGGACAGGATCATGCCGTTTTGGTCGATGACAAAGCTTTCCGTGCGAAGGTCGCTAGCCGCATTGTTTCGCAGAATCTCGCTCAGCATCTCCTCGCGGATGTCCAGCACAACAGCCATACCCAGCTGACGCCCGTCATGAATATTGAATACTTGCTTGGAGACGGAGAATACATGTTCTTCATGACTATCCGCCGTATCGGAATAGTAGCCCCGCCTGGTAGGAAACCAGACAAAGTCGTTTCCTGCGCCCATCGTTTTGCTATAAAACTCGGTCTTCAGCTCCGCCTGGTCATCCCAGCGGAATATGCCTTTGATATACATGGAATCCGTGACGAAGGAGACGGATTTGAACTCCGGGGATACGGCAGTGAAATACGCCAGCTTGGATGTTAACGAAATATGCTCGACAACCTCCTCGTCCCGTTGGCTGATGCGGTTCAGAAGCGACATAATCTCCGGATTGGTAATCATCTGCATGACGATATCCTTATAGCCCGAGAAACGGATATCGATGTTCTCCGCAGTCTGCCTGATTAGCTGTTTGGAGGCATCCGTCACTTTTTTGTCTATCGCATTTTTAGTAATGGAATAAGAGACCGCACCGAGCACCAACAGCGGAATAAGTGTAATCGCAACTAACAGCAACAGCCATTTGTACGTGATGCTGGATCGTAATTGTGTTCTGCCTTTCCCGAGAGCCGCCATGTTCATCATCTCCGCATCTGTTCTATCGAACAAAGAAAGACCCGGCCGTTTGGCAGGATCCGTCTTTGCTTCCTTTCTGCTTGCCTATGAACTTAAGGATACAAGATTACATTGTCGAATGATGTACTCTTGTGTGCCGTTCTCAGGCCGATCTTGCCGTGGGTGAATGCCGTTGGCGAGTGATCGTTGTAATCAAGCTTCGGCGTCGTCATATCGCCTACGTACACCTTAATATTCGTGCCGTTCACGACAACCTTCATCTTATGCCACGTATTAATGGCAAGCGGCGTTGTGAATCCGGCCAGATTGCTCCAATTATAATTCTGTTTTCCAAGGTAAACCCCGTCTGTCTTGATATAGGCGTAGTAGCCCTGCAAGAAGTCGGCATTGCCTTGTCCACGCTCCAGCCCGTTAGCCGGGTTCTTCCCTCTTACGATAATCCCGGCATCCCCGCCGCTTTCATTCATTCTGATATCGGCTTCAATCGTGTAATTCGCCCAATTGTCATTGCCGAATGTCGTCTTCGCGAAGGTGCCGCCTGCCGAATGGTATTGGCCGCTGCTTACTGACCAGTTGCCCTCCCAGCGCTTCCATCCGTCGCTGTTATTGTCGTTGAAGTTATCGGTCAAGCTGGGTACAGCTGCATGAGCATGGAATTCCATGCTGGCGAAATCCGCCTCGCCCGTCACGAATTCGACTCTAAGTTCCCGCTGTCCTTGCGTCATCGGAATGTTCGTCACCGTGACCGATCGCCATGCGTCCCAGCCGCCGGTATTCGGGATGGAGACAACACCGGTCAAGGCAGTCGCACCGTCCCAGAGACGAATGCCTACTCCGTTCATCGTTGTCGCCATTCGGAACGTGACATCATACGCACCTGTTGCCGCGACATTCACCCGGTACTTCAGCCACTCCCCGGTCTGGTTCCAGCCGACGTTGTAGCCGCCCTCTGGATTGACGCGGATATCTACCGCATCGCTGCGATATTGGCCGCCAAGATTGGCTGGCGTCAAGTCATGGTAACCGACTCCTTCGCCGCCCTTCATGTAATGCACAGCCTCGATCTTGCCAGGAATCGGCTTATACGCATCCCAATCGCTGCTTCCGCCTGCTTGGTTGCTGAAGGCGACATAAGCGAAGTCTGCATGGGTGTCTTCGGACACATAGCCTACCTTGCCGCCTCCCAGGTTAGCGGATCTGGTCACCTTCAGCATATTATCCACGTAAATTTTGAACGAATTCCCCGATTTCTCCACCCGAATGTTATGCCACTTGCTATAGTCAAATCCGGCAGGAAGCGCCGCATTCACCCAGCCTTGGGAGACGCCGCCAACAACCATGTTCGTCTCCAGTTGGTTGTTCTTGGAGCTTAGCATCGCCACGCCATAATTGTTCTCATCCACATAGGAGAAGGTTGCGCCATATCTAGGCGCCGCGCTCGTTCCTCTCGCCATCTGCTTCGCATGGAATTCAGCTGTATAGCTGGAGGCGGTTGCAGCATTTGTGATTTGCTTGTACGCCGTCGTCGTTCCAATCGTATCCTGCCACATGAGCTCTTGATTGTAGATGCCCCATGTGCCGCCATTGACATTGGTCCAGCTTGATCCGATTGTGGTCCGGTTGAATCGGTCCTGGAAAGCTGGTAGCGCCGGATCGGGCTGTGAAGTCGTCGTAGGTCCAAGCACGGTCATCTTGTCGCCGTTCCAGACGACCCGGTCCATATTAATGCTGCGAATCGGCCAGCCCTCAGGCGAATAGCCCTTCCAATCATGATAGAACATGTACATGGAATCCAGATCAGGGCCTGTAACTAAGCCGTTATGCCCTAAGCCGGTTGTAGGACCTTCCGTTGAGATAAGTACCGGATTTTGGTTCTGCACAGGGACGAATCCGGTCAACGGATTATCGCTAACCGCGTAGTCAACCCTATAAGCGGGGCTATGGACATGATTGCCGGTGTAAGTCATATAATATTTGCCGTTGCGTTTGACGACTGTCGCCCCTTCGGTCCAGCCTCCGTTCACAGTAGCACCCGTATTGAAGCCGGGACCGAACGTATAGGGATCGCTCATGCGATGCGCGACCATCTGGCCATGCGCAGCGCGGTAGAAGTACCATTGACCGTCATCGTCGATAAAGACATGGCCGTCAATGGTGAGTCCTTTATTCGGAGTCTGGATGGTGAAGGGACCTGTCGGGCTTTCACTGCGGAGCACATAATGGCCCCCGCCTCCCGGTGAGGTATACATATAGAAGTATCCGTTCCAATAAATAACCTCAGGCGCGTAAGCAGCCTTCGTAATCGGGTCCGTCGCCACCAATCCGGCATACGTCCAGTTCACCAGATCAGTCGAGCTCCAAGCCTTAATGCCGGTTTCTGAGTCTTTGGTGCTGACATACAAATAATAGACGCCTTTGAATTTCAGAATGTACGGATCGCCGGAGCCATAGGTCGGCCATTCGTTGCTGAGCTGCCTTGGGTTCTGGTACGCGGTTGCCAGCGAAGCGGGCAACATCAGGCTTAAGACGAGGAGTGCTAGCAGTAGCTTCGATTTCTTCATAACGTCCTCCCTTTCCATCGGTTAATGTAATCGTTTTCATATTACGCCTACATCGTACCACCATGGCTTGTCCGGTTTTATATCTTATTAAGTATATTTTTGTGAAAAAGCGTGACGGGCACCGCCACTCTTCTAGGATTATAGGTTCCGTTAATTTGCTCGACCAGAAGCTCAATTGTTATCCTGCACATCTCCTCCACGTTCTGCTTGACATAACTGACATCCGCCCATTCGGATTGGTCGAAGCTCATAAGCTCAATCTTGTGGCCAGCCGGCTTGCTCATTGCGCTCATCGCGCGATGAGTGTAGCCTGTTAGCTCCGCATTGCAAGTGAACACCGCTGTAATGCCGGGAGTATCCTCCAGAAACTCCTGTATAATCGATACGCTCCTTCCCGAAGCGATATCCTCAATGCCCAGCGTGCACCACAGATTCTTATGAATGGGCAGATTGCGCTCCAGGAATGCTTTCTCAAAACCTGCAGCCCGATCCGCCGTCGCAGAGTTGGTCACCTTCACGGTGACGAACGCGATATTCTCATGACCCTTGCTAAGCAGATGGCCAACCGCACGGCAAGCGCCATCCAGATTGTCTGCGGCAACGCTGTACGTCTCGATTTCTTTCATATAACGGTCGATCAGCACAAGCGGGAACCGGTTCAGCGATAGCCGCAATATATCATTATTGTACATTTCCTGCTCGATCGGAAAAATAATAAGACCCTTCACCCGCAGCAGCATAAAATCGTCTATGGCTCTGCTCTCCTCAAGCGGAGATTCTTGTGTAATTTTGACTAGCAAGTAGTAGCCGCTTTCTCTCACATATTGTTCAATCGCATTCATGATGCGCTGGTCGACCTTGGTTTTCATGCTGGGCAAGATGAGACCAATAAAGCCTTTATGGCGGCTCATCCCTGGCAGTTCCTCATGATTGGCATTCACGAAAGTTCCTTTGCCGCGATGCCGGACAAGAATGCCCTCTTCAGCCAGACCGTTAATCGCGTTTTTGGACGTGATCTGGCTGACGTGATATTGTTCGGCAAGCTCTTTCTCCGACGGGACGCGATCTCCCGGCCTAAGCTGACCTGTTCGTATCAGAAACCGAATATCTTCTTGAATCCTCTTGTACAGCGGAAGCGATTTCATAATTATCCCTCGTTATAAGCTTAATAGCTAAAGAAATAAGTGAGATGATGTGCGGCTTTAGTAGGATTATAACATGAACGCTGATAGATTCCGCTCCATAATTTGGATAATCAGAATAAGGGCGATTGGGGCGGTCGATATCCAACATTCGATTTACAAGAAATACACTATGAGAAGTCGACATTATATGATATATTTTACATATTAGTTATTACTAGGATTAAGAGGTGAGTTTTTTTAATTCAGAGATTGACCATATAGAAAAAAGGACGTGGAGAAATGAAGAAACTGGGAGTACTACTATTGGCAGCGGCAATCGGTCTAGGATTTGGCAGCGAGGCCGCTATACCGAACGCGGTTGCTGCGGATTCTGTTACGACTATTTTGCCTATTAATCTCGCAAAAGGCGGAACAGTGACGGCAAGCGGCGAGAATGGCGAGCACCAAAGCAGGCTTAAAGCATTCGATCAATTTGTCTTTTCCAAGTGGCTGACCTTCACTTCGCCGGCATGGCTGCAATATGAATTCGCTACGGCAAAAATCGTAAATGCCTACTCCATTACTTCTGCAGAAGATGCGCCGGACCGGGATCCGAAAAACTGGGTCGTAAAGGGTTCCAATGACGGAATGGTATGGACCGTATTGGATATGCGGACCAATCAAAGCTTTGCGGGGCGCCATCAAACGAATACCTATTCATTCGTCAATTCAACCCCTTACAACTATATCAAGTTTGATCAATTCGTGAATCAATACGAGAACGGCGGTCTATTGCAATTAGCTGAGATTAAGCTGTTCGGTGATGAAACCCAAACCTTCCAATCGATTAAGCCTACCGTTACGGCCAGCGGCGAAAATGCGCCAACGGATGTCAAGGGCAACTTAGTAGACGGAACCAGCACGACCAAATGGCTGACGTATAACAACACGGCATGGCTGCAATTCGACTTCGGCGAGGCTGTGACGATCGACGGCTATGCTCTGACCTCTGCAAAAACGACGAATAACAGTCCAGATGCCGATCCCAAGAGCTGGGTGCTGCAAGGATCGAATGATCTTGCAAGCTGGACTACATTAGATACGAAAACGAACGAGAACTTCAGACTCCGGCATCAGCGAAAGCACTACTTGCTGGAAAACAATACAACAGCCTATCGTTACTATAAGCTGAATAATATTCAAAATCATAGCGGATGGACCGTTCAACTGAGCGAAGTAGAGTTTTCGCGTACGAATGATTTGTGGCATGCCGTAAATCCGGCTATCGAAATTCAGAATCTGGCAGGCTTCACGCCATTCGAAACGGCTCTTCCGAACGCCGAACAAGAAATATTAGCCATCGTGCGCAAGGTAAATGAATTGCTGTATCTGAGTCCGGCAGACGCCCCTCTAGAGGTGAAGAAAATCCTTGTGAAGATTGAAGATTCAGGCCCCGTCGCTTCCATGGGAGGAGACAGCGAGCTGAAAACGTTGACGTTTAACTCCCAGCATCTCGCTGGCGTGGCGGCAAATCCTAATCAGTCATTGCGAGATGAGATTATCGGAATTCTATATCATGAGCTAGGACATGCCTATCAATATGGCAACTTCGATGTAGAGGCTTTGACGGACAGCTTGCGCTTCTCGGCAGGCTATCATGACCGCTACAGTGTTGCACAGGGCGGCAGCTGGCATACTTATGGCACCGCAAATTTCATACGGTGGATTGAAGATACGAAGCACCGCGGATTTATTCGCAAATTAAACGAGGTTTCTTTGAATACTTATGGTCTTACAGAAGCTCAAATCTTCGCATGGAAGGAAAGCCAGTTCCAAATCATAACCGGCATACCTGTCAGCACCTTATGGACACAGTATCAGCAATCGCTTGCTCCATCATTGTAAAAGATAATACCCATGCAGACATTAAAGAGGGGGCTAGCGCCCCCTCTTCTTTATTACGCGATGATAGGTGAACCATTACTTTAATCCATATTCCTTATCATAAGCGTCGAATATTTTGCGTGCGATCGGCGCAGCTCCCCGGCTTCCGTATCCGCCTTCCGGCACAACTACGGCTACAGCCAGCACAGGATCATCCGCTGGCGCAGACGCGATGAACACGGAATTCTCCACAATCTTCCCGGCTACGCTTTGCTCTGACGTACCGGTCTTCCGTAAAAACTCATGCGGGAAATCATCGAAGCCCGTCACGCGAACCGCCCGCATGCCGGCTTCGATTTCATCCCAATAGCTCTCCGGGAAATCTGCCGTATTGAGAACAACCGGTTCAAATTTCTGCACAACGGTGCCGTCCGAATCTTTGATTTCGCTTACGAACAGAGGTTTCATCCGTTTCCCCCGGCTGGCGAGCGTTGCGGCATATTGAGCCAATTGCAGCGTCGTATACCGTCCTTGCTGACCGAAGGAAGCATAGATTAGCGCAGATTGCGTGCTTGCGTTTTTGGCTTCGTTAAAATATTCAATCGTACCTGGCCATTCATTCAGCCCGCTGCCCGTCGAGACGCCAAGCCCGAACATCTTCATATATTCGTCCCACTTCTGTACGCCTTCCTCGCCTTTATATTTCAAATACATCGCATTGCCGATCTTCTCCGTCATGAACGGATTGGATGATTTCTCAATGGCGCGCGCCGGGTCCATCGGTCCGTATACCGCATTCTCTGCGTTACGGATGCTTTTGCGGTGAATACCGGCCTGCCCGAATTGGAAGATGCCCGTATCTCTATAGCTCGTAGTAGGCGTTATCAGCTTCTCGTTCAAGCCGACGAGAACGGTCAACGGCTTGATGGTTGAGCCTAGCGGCACAATAGAGCCTGGATGTTTCGCACGCTCTTTATCATCATGGATGGGCTGATAGACCTCTCTGATCGTGCCATTGACCATATAAAACAGGATTTGGTTCAGTTCGTCATTGTTAACGCCGCCGCCCTCCCAAATATTTGTATCGTAATCCGGCATGCTGGCCATCGCAATAATATTGCCCGTCTTCACTTCCATTGCGACCGCATATCCGGTACGAGCATTTTTGCTTCGGGGATCGTCACCCTCCTGCAGGATCTTGATCTGCTCCATAATCGCTTCTTCGGTTCGCATTTGAACCTCTTTGTTAATGGTCAGATGAAGGTTATTCCCTTTAACTGGCGGCGTTACTTGAGGTTCGCCATTAACTCTGCCCATAGAATCGATAGGTATCAGCTTCAGCCCGTTTTTTCCGCGCAATTGCTCCTGGAACATATATTCCAGCCCGTCGAAGCCGACTTCTTCCTCCTCGATATAATTGAGGAGCGGATTGTCCTGCACCAGATTTTTATAGAAAGACAAGTCTTTGGAGCCTTTGAATTTCTTGAGATAACCGACTAGTTGAACGGCTACAGTATCCGGATCATAATGGCGAATGCTCTCCTCCACAATATCCACGCCATCGTATTTCGACAGATTTTCGGAGATATAAGCAACTTCCTTTTTGGACAAACCGGACTTGATTCTGCGGGGGACGGATCTCGTGTTTTTACGAAAGGTCAAATCCATATTTTCTTTGATCTGTTCAATGGTCATGCTTTTGGCCTGATCGCCGTACTGGTCGAATACTTCCTTGAGCTTTGCGGCAAACTCATCGGCTTCTTCAGATTTGAAGCCGCGCTCAATGGAAAAGTAAAGAGACTGCACAGATGTCGAATAAGCCAGCTGCACGCCGTCAGCGTCATAGATATTCCCGCGAATAGGCGCGATTCGGACCGGCGTATTGCCCAGCTTATCCTTCGCCTGCTGCAGGATGGTAGGGCCTTCGACAAATTGCAGGATAGCAAGCCGAATAATCAGGATGGCGAATAATACAAATACCAGGAGAAAAAACAAGTTAAGCCTAAAAAAATGCTGCCGCCGAATCGCAATCTCTTTCTTCTCTTGCTCCTCTGACACGGGTACGCCTCCCTTATCCGATCGAATTAGATGCTTAGATGCTGCTTCTTATTCTATCTCTTCATTCAAAAGGACCATATGCACATGATCCTCCCATTTTCCGTTAATTTTCAAATACTTGCGAGCCAGCCCCTCATGGCAGAAACCAAGCTTTTCAACGACACGGAACGAAGCCGCGTTTTGCGGCATAATATTCGCCTCGATCCGGTGCAGCTTCAGCTCCTGGAACGCATAGTCGATCAGAGCTTGAAGCGCCTCTGTCATATAACCCTTGCCTTCTTCCTCTCCATCAAGCCGATAACCGAGATGGCAGGACAAGAAAGCGCCGTACACAATATTGCTCAGCGCGACCGAGCCGATAATCCGATCTTCTTCGCCTAACCTGCTGATCCATAGCTTGACGAGCTGTCCGCAGGCCATATAATTAAGGTCATTAAACAACATGTCTTGTTGAGCCTGCAGCGTATAGAAGGAGTCGTCTCTGACGATCTCCCATGTGGACAGGAAGGATTTATTCCTTTTAAAATAGTCGAGTACAAGCGGCGCCTTTGCACAATCGTCCAAGGTAAACAACCGCAATCTGGATGTCAGCAGTTCCATTTCGTATTCCCGCCTTTACTTACTTATATGAGATCGACGTTATACAGATGTTATAACGGGTTTTGCCATTATAAGGTTGCCGAATAGGCGTTGCAATTTTGAAAATTACCAGCTGAAGAATATAACACAAACTTGTTCCAGGTTATCCTCCAATCAAATCGAATCTTCTCCCCTGTCGTATTTTGTAAGTAAAACAACTGATAATGACATTATATATAATTCTATCTAATATGGGTATGCTTAGCATTCATTAACATTCATTTGATAGATTCACAGGTTGAACAGCATATTTTACATAAGCATAAAAAACCTGCACAGCGGATGACCGCTATGCAGGCAATAGCTTAACTCGTATTAAGGGATAACCTTCCAGACATCGGCGTTGCCTGGCGTCTCGCCTAGCGTCCACCATTTGGCCTCGTAGTTGACGCCATTATGTGTCACTTTATTGCCGCCTACATAGACAGTTGTCGAGCTCCATGCAGGATAGGATGTTGGAACAGCCGTTGTGGTAACGTTTAGCGAATTGCTGGCAGCCGATACATTGCCAGCTGCATCAATCGCTTTCACCGTAAAGGTGTAAGCCGTATTGGAATTAAGAGCGCCAACCGTGTATTGCAGCGTTGTGCCGGTTACAGTGGCGGCTAGCGTACCGTTGCGGAAAATTTGATAGCCTGTTACGCCAATGTTATCTGTGGACGCATTCCACATGAGCGGTACCGAATTATGGGTGACCGTACCCATGACATGCAGGCTGTTCGGCGCAGTCGGCGGTTCCACATCCGGTCCGCTTACTTGCTGGGTCGTGAATGATACACTATTGCTCGCCGCGGAGAGATTGCCAGCAGCGTCGTACGCCTTGACCGTCAGGTTATAGGAGGTGTTAGAGGTTAAGCCTGTTAAGGAGTGGGTTGTGCCAGTGCCAGTTGTGCTGGCGATTTGGTTGCTGCCGTTGAAGATGCGGTATCCTGCCACGCCTTTATTGTCCGTGGAAGCATTCCAGGACAAGGAAGCGCTTGTTGTACCGATGTTCGAGACGGCAAGTCCGGACGGAGTTGTTGGTGGCTGCGAATCGACATCGCCGCCGAAGTTTACATCAATTACATTGTAGAACGCATTATTGGTATCATAGATTTCCCAAACGGCCAATATGATTTGATAACCGCTGCGGCTAGGGATGTTGCAAGTATTGGAGTAACTTCCGCCTGGCATTGCCCCTCCGGAATTTACGCTGCAGAAAGGAGTGAGGTCAAAGGAATCGCGAGTGAGCGGGGCGTTAGGGTTCCAGTTTTGTTTTGTAATATAGTATTTCCAACTAGTTGTAGCATGAGGAACTTTGATATTCCAGTTGAAGGTGTAGGAGCCGGGGCTAATGTTTACTTTTGTCCATCGAGTTGCCGATTGTTGATCCAGTTGAGTAAACCAAGTGTTAGCGCTTGCGATTTTCCCATCCGGCGGACCAGCAGCCGGGAAGCCTTTTGGTCCTTCTAAGCTGTACGGCTCATATATGATTTGCCCACAATTCTGATTCTGACCGTTGGCACACAAAGCTGCCCGGCTATTCGTAATGTTGCCATGAGCGGATACTTTTCCCGAAGGAATGAACAGCGTGGATACCACCATAATCAGCGCAAGCAAGCCGGCCATTATCATTTTCGTCCGAACCGGCATAGTCAAACGTAATGTATTCATCTGATAACCTCCTAATATGGATTGGGATGAACGATCGATTACGATGAAACATAAAGTAATAACGGTGCACACCGCCAAGGTCAAGCTTAAAGTTGTTTCCAATTTTTTTCTATGAAGCCTATGCGAATCCAATTCGAGTTAACCGGAGCCACCGCCTTTCTAGCTGCTATTTTTCTAGCCTATCCTTTAAAATACGACCTCTTCCCTCCTTTCCTGCCAATTGTGTATATAAACTCCCGAAGGAATTTATATCGAAAATATGAAACATAAAAAAGCGTTTCCAAAACCATATAAGTAAAATACTAGATATGTTCTAATAGTAATCCTGAATCGCCCAAGGGGCAATAAACAAGACGATTCAGTTTTATTCGGAATATTCTGATTCTTGAGTCATGCTGCGAATGTCGATGATATGCGGAAAGGCTTATTCTTTTCGACAAGTGAAAAGAACTTTAGAACTAAAGTGTTTTTCGGATTTCCTTGCTTTATTTTCTAATACTACCCGCCTATTGTTGTCGATCCTCTACGATTCTCTCATTCTTCAGATGGTAACATATAGGAATATATAGATGTGGAATTCTTTTTCTAGATCCTTCACACCAATTGTTGGGAGGTAACGGGATGGAGGATGTAACGGATGCGACTGCTTTTGAGATGTTTATTCGCGACGTATACGAGAAGTTTGGCAGGCTGGAATATTTGTTTAAAAATGCAGGGTGTCCCATCCCGACGCACTTCCTCCTCTTCCCCGCTGCACATAGAAAGCTGATGCGTCTCGTTGCAAAGTCGTGCGTCATAGTTAGAGTTATATGTTGACACCGGATTAGCAAAAGTATGGACCCTATCGAATATGAAAAATATGTTGGTTAAATCGTGTTTAGCTTCTGTTTATGCTTGCTAAGCTAATGGGCAGGTTTTGGGAATAGCAATCCATAAGAAACAACCTCAGATAAAATCTGCTAAAATGTAGGTGTATATTGTAGATAACCCTCATGAACAAAGGAGAACTGAAAGTGAGAAAACTCGTTCTATTTCTGCACACATCGCTTGACGGTTTTGTAGAAGGGCCGAATGGCGAAATGGACATTGGCTGGGTTTCCTACGATGCTGATTTGGAGAGACATGCGAAAGAAATTCTGAGTACTGCCGACACTGTCATTTGGGGACGTGGGACTTATCAGATGATGCACAGTTACTGGCCATCTGTGCCTTCGAACCCATCGGCTTCGCAGTATGAACGGAATCATGCCGAGTGGATCGAAAAGACAACCAAAATCGTTTTTTCCACGACGCTGGAGAAAGTCGAATGGAAAAATTCGAGGCTCGTGAAAGAAGATGTCGAAGAAGAGATTCATAACCTTAAACAGCAGCCAGGCAAAGATATGGTCATCCTCGGCAGTCCTAGATTCGCACACCACCTTATGCAGCTTGATTTAATTGATGAATATAAAATTACGGTTTCTCCCGTCCTGATCGGTAAGGGATTGCCGCTATTCCAAGGTTTCAAGGAGAAGATCAATCTTAAGCTAATCGAAAACAAGACCTTTGATTCGGGAGCTATAGGTCTCGTTTACCAGACGGTAAGATGACCTTGTCAATTATGGTGATTACGCCAACGGGAGACGATAGCTCAATTAACCGCCTTTTCACAAAGGCGGTTTTCTTATGGTCACAAATCAATATTAGAATTTAACATAGGCTTTTTTAAATGACGTAATAACCATTTGACATCCCTATAGGAATCACATTAGCCACATTTTAAATATAAATCCAACATACTTTAAGATGAAAATGATTGATATCCTATAACAGAAAAGATAAAGGTTGCACCGAACCGCCTGTCGCTCTGCTCTTCTCTGCAGCTTCGAGAAAGGCTATGATTTCTACCGTCTCACGCCAATGCACCAGAGATTGGCCGGTTTGAAAGAAATGCATGACCTGTGCGATCAGGCTTGCATAATACGGGGTAGCGCCGCTCTCCGCATCCAGTGTGGAAATAGTTGCTCCTCTATGAATATGTGCCATGAAACGGCTGTCACCCTCACTTATGCACAGGGCAGTCCCTTGCCGACCGTCCGACCATAAGCCGATCAGGCGCTCGCCGGACGGCTCAGCCACAACTTGAACCTGTCTGCAGCCTGGTCCCATAATCGCGTAAAGCATCTCCACCGAATGAAGGCCATACCAGAAATAATGAGATTGCGTAGGCTCGATCACCAGTGGTCCTTGCACATCGGCGGTCGTTATATGATGGCGGCCATGCAGGTCAAGGTCGCGAACGATCGGCTCTGCGTATCGTAAGGAAGAACTGCTCATGACCGGAACATCCCAATGATTCGCCAGCTTGAAGATGCTAATCGCTTCATCGACGGACAGTGCGAAAGGTTTATCGATAAAGACAGGTTTTCTAAAGGGGGCAAGCTTGTGAAATTGCTCCATATGAACGCGTCCATCCGCAGACAGAAGCAGTAAGGCATCGCATTGAGAAGCGACAGCTTCTGGCGAAACTCCCCGCTCTACCCCGTATTCATTCTCAATGGTCTCCATGAAACCGTCCACTCTGGATGCGCTGAGCGGAAAGTCCGGCGATCCGCCAGGAAAGGCAGCAATGACCTTCCCGCCCTGCACATGGTGCTGATGATTAATGTCATTAATAAACCTGGTGAACAGAACGGCATGCGACGTATCGGTACCGATGATTCCAATTCGGATCGGTTCTCTCATCATGCATGACCTCCCGACAATTGTGTCAAACGGAATTTTGCGATATGGGCAAGCAAGGATGCGCCATACGGCAAGCAGTCTTCATTCAGCCAATACTTCGGATGATGCAGCCCGAATGCTTCCTCCGCACGCTCCTTCGGCCCGGAACCGAGCCAGAAGAAACAGCCAGGAACATGCTTCAGGTAAATAGAGAAGTCTTCCCCGGCCAGCGTAGGCTTAGCGATAACGCGATACTCGCTTCCTAACGTTTCGTCTATGACGGATTCGATGACCTTTACGGGATCGTCATGATTCATCAGAACAGGCGTCTGGCTGATGTAATCAAGCTTAGCCTTGCAACGGTAGCCGTCCGCTATGCGCTGAACAATCCGTTCCAGCCGCTCCGGCAGCTTCTCCTGTACATCAGGATGAAAGGTCCGTACAGTTCCGGTCATGCGGCAATAGTGTGGGATGACATTGTTCGCCTCCCCTGCATGGATGCTGCCAATCGTAACGACAACGGGATCGAACGGCGATACTTCCCTGCTGATAATGCTTTGCAGGGATTGAATGATAGCCGAGGCGCATACGATTGGATCGACACTTTGATCGGGAATGGCTCCGTGGCCGCCTTTGCCTTCGAGCGTGATCTCGATGCGGTCGACCGATCCCATTAATGCTCCATATCGGGTCGCAGCCATCCCTGCCGGCAAGGTAGGCAAATTATGAAGTCCGTAGATTTCGCTGACTCCTTCCAGCACGCCTTCCTCGATCATTGCTGATGCGCCAGCATTCACTTCTTCGGCTGGCTGGAAGATCAACCGTACCGTTCCATGGAGCTGTTCCTTGCCGCGGGACAGCAGCTCCGCAGCTCCGATCAGCATGGCCGTGTGCGCATCGTGACCGCAAGCATGCATGATGCCGGGGCGGCTGGATGGGAAGTCAATTTCTGTCTCTTCTTGAATCGGCAAGGCATCCATATCCGCACGCAGCGCTATCGTCGGCCCCGGCAAGCTGCCTTCTACATCGGCCACTACGCCATGACCGCCCACGCCTGCACGATAGGGAATGCCAAGGCGGTCAAGCTCTCTTGCCACCCGGCTTGCCGTCTCCGATTCCTCATGGCTCAGCTCCGGATACTGATGCAGCTCCCTGCGCAAGGCGACAAGTCCAGGGGCCAGATCAAGCGCTTGCCGGTGCAGGTCCGTCATCTCCATCATCTCATGATTGCCCTCCCTTCCCATATAGTTGATTCATAATCTTGCGACCGGTCGGTGTCTGAGCCAGTCCGCCCTTGGCTGTCTCGCGATGCTTCTCCGGCATTGCCGAGCCAACCTCCAGCATCACCTCGATCACTTCATCCGACGGGATAACGCTTCGCACGCCTGCAAGCGCCATATCGGATGCAGCCAGCGCGGTTACCGCACCAAAGCCGTTGCGGACGATACATGGAATTTCGACGAGTCCTCCTACCGGGTCACAGATGAGGCCTAGCGAGTTTTTCAGCGCCAAACCGACCGCATGGACCGATTGTTCCGGCGATCCGCCCCGCAGCTCGGTCAGCGCCCCCGCCGCCATGCCGATTGCAGAGCCAACTTCCGCCTGACATCCTCCTTCAGCGCCCGACACGAACGAATTGTTGGCTATGACATAACCGATTGCTCCAGCTGCGAACAATCCGTATACCATATGCAGGTCCTCCCAATGAAATCGTTCCTGCGTACTTACGAAGACGCCTGGTATGATGCCGCATGAGCCGGCTGTCGGTGTCGCGATGATGCGACCCATGGAAGCGTTCACCTCCGATACGGCGAGAGCATAGGCCAGGGCGGTGCATGCCTCCGCCCCAAGCGAAGGTACGCTGCTATCCATATACGTGACGACGCGTTGGGCATCCTTGCCGGTTAATCCGCTGCGGGATGTTGTGTCCTCTTGCAGACCTTTTCGAACCGCTTCTTTCATAACTTCATAATATGCCGCCATCTGCTCAATGACCTGCGATTCGCTCTTGCCCGTCTCCAGAGCCTGTTCCTTTACCATCAACTGCCCGATGGTCAGCGATTCCGCCATGCACAGCTCCTTCAGCTCTTCCAACGTGGAGAATCTCATCGCGCTTCCTCCCTGTTCGTTAAGTCGATTATGCTAATCTCCCTGACATCGGGCAGCAGCCCCAGGCTTGCGATCGCCTCCGGCTTGAATGGCTGATCACTCTCAATAACAGTCAAGGCTTCACCGTTCCTCGACTTACGGTCGACCTCCATATAGCTTATGTTGATGCCGGAATGTTTGGCGATATCGGTAATCTCCGCCAGGATGCCGGAGCGGTCGCGATGGTAGATCAGGAGTGTGGGATAGATGGCGGTAAATTTCACATCAAATCCGTTTACACCGACCAATTCGATATTGCCGCCGCCAATGGAACATCCGGTCATCCGAACGGTGCACACCCCTCTTCGCAATAGAATAGTCGCGGTATTGGGATGCGGCCCGGGCCTCAGTTCAGATTGAAAGCTGATTGCAATTCCTTCCTCCGCTGCTAGCCTGATGGAATCACGTATGCGAGCATCATCCGTATCGTAATTCATGATGCCGGCGGTAATAGCCAGATCGGTGCCGTGCCCCATATACGTATCCGCGAAAGAACCGTAGAAACGAATTACCGCTTCCTCGGGAGAGGCGCCCAGCGCTTGCCTTGCGCACCGCCCAAGCCTTACGGCCCCTGCCGTATGGGAACTGGAGGGGCCGATCATGCTGGGACCGATAATGGAGAATACATCCTTGAATCGCATAAGACAAGTCCCTTTCTGCCTAAGTCATGCGTTAGTCGTTGTTCAGCCACTTCTCCAGGTTAGCCGCGACGAACGCATCGTCATGCAGATGCGGATACTGTTCGTAGACGCGGTCAATCTCTTCCGATTGGCCTGGAGACAGCTTCTCTTCCGGATTGAGGCACCATGTGCCTTTCAGCAATCCTTGTCTGCGGAGCACTTCATGAATGCCAGGGATGCACCCCTCGAAGTGGTTCGCCGGGTCGAAAAATGCCGCATTGGAATCGGTCACTTGAATGTTACGGGTCAGCCATTCCTTGGAAATGACCCCTACACCGCGGAATGATTTGATTTCTTCCATCAGCTCCACCGCCTTCTGCGTCCATACCGCCCAATGACCCAGCAAGCCCCCGACGATCGACTTCTCGACGATCTTGCCATCGACCTGGAAGCGATAAGTCGTGAGCAGATCCGCCACGATATTATCGTCGTTGCCCGTATATAGCGCAATCTCGTCCCTTCTGTTCGAATAGCAGACCGCGCGCACAACATCTATGGTCTGATAGCGGTTGAACGGAGCCATCTTAATCGCAACAACATTCGGAATATCGGCGAATGCGCGCCAGAAATCATAGGAGAAGATGCGTCCCCCGACTGACGGCTGCAGATAAAAGCCGATGACTGGCATAATAGCTGCAATTTGCTCCGTTCGTTTCAAGATATCGGCTTCGCTCCAGCCGGACAGTCCTCCCATGCTGAGAAGCGCTGCGTCATAGCCAAGCGCCAGCGCAATATGCGCTTCGCCGATCGCTTGCTCCGTACCGCCGCATACACCGGCGACCTTGATAAACGGGCGATCCAGCCCCGCTTTGTCGACTTCCTCCGCAGCCATGCGAAGCACCGTTTCGAATAGTCCATGCTCCGGGTCGCGAATTTCAAATTGGGTGGAGTGAACGCCAACCGCGATGCCTCCGGCGCCGGAGGCCATATAGTAACGGGTCAATGCCCGTTGATGCTTCTCGTCGAGCTTGCGATTCTCATCAAGCGCCAGCGGATGTGCCGGAATGACCAGTCCGTCATGCAGTGCAGCCAGCAGCGCTGGCGATAATTGTTGAGCGGTCATTTAGAATTTCCCCTTTCGTTCCTGGAAGTGAGTCGGCTTATTCCACGTAGCTCCGCCCTGAAGCACCCAATCCGCCGTCCAATCGATCATTTGCAGCAAGGAAACACTTGGATAACCGAACAACTGATGCGACTTCGACGCATTGTTCAGCAGCGCTGTTTCTGATTCTGTCCCTTCGAACAGCGCTTCCTTGCCGAGACGCTTCGCAAGCTCTGTTGCCGCCCAGCGAATGGATACCGTCTCTGGTCCTGTGATGTTAATGACGGACGGAGGACTGGAGCAATGCGTGAGGCAGCGAAGTGCCATCGAATTGGCGTCGCCTTGCCAGATCACATTCGCAAATCCCATTGCGATGTTAATCGCACGGCCTTCATGAATCGCTCTCGCCAGCTCCAGCAGGACGCCGTAGCGCATATCGATCGCATAATTCAGGCGGTACATGACCATCGGTGTGCCATTACGATGCGAGTGATATTCGAAGATACGCTCTCTGCCGAGCGTAGACTGCGCATATTCGCCAAGCGGATCGGGCGATACGCTTTCACTTGCGCCTCCGCTGCTCACAGGGGTGAATGGATATATATTGCCGGAGGAGAATACGACGATGCGTGAATCCTTGAATTTCTCTGCCACTCTTCCCGGCAGATACGTGTTCATGGCCCATGTGAAATGTTCATTGCCCGTCGTGCCGAATTTATTGCCCGCCATGTAGATCACATTGGCGGCATTCGGCAGCGCTGTCAGCGCTTCATTGTCCAATAGCTCACAAGAGATCGTCTCGACGCCGAATGCTTCAAGCTCGGCCCGCGCTTCCTGATTGGAGAAGCGTGACACACCGATCACGCGCTTGTTAAGACCGCCTTCGCGGATCGCGTTCATTGCGAGTCTGGCAAGGCTTGGCCCCATCTTCCCACCGACTCCGAGCAAGATCAAATCACCGTCTACCTTCGCCAAATCCTGAATTAAGGCCTCAGAGGGCTGAGCCAGCTTCGTTTCCAATTCCGCAATCGTTTTCATCATTTTCGTACCTCCTTGGTTGTCGTTACCCCCATGATACGACCCACTCCGATATAAAGACAAGTCTTTTAATTGACTTTAAATATGCGTAAAAAAGGACAGGCCGCAGCTTATGACTGAGACTTGTCCATTAGAAACGGAAAACGGTAGATTTGACGAGGCCTTCCTTTCGGCACCTTCTCCATGCCTGCGACTTCGACCAAACCATGATCAGCCCACAGAAGCAGCAGACGATGCGCGCTGCGAACAGAAACGCCCAGGACAGATGCCAGGTCATGAACTTTGTACTCATACTTGCCGAATCGGGCCATGTTCGCCAATAGCCGGCTCAGATAAGCGCTGGTCATGCCGGATTCTTCCGCTCGTTTAATGAGCGCAGCCTCAGTCGGCGCAAGAACGGCTTGCACAGGATCGGCCATCTCCAGCGGTCCAATGACCGTCACATCTTCTCTGACAATAAAGCAAGCATTGCCTCCGGCTTCCTTCGCTTTGCGCAGAGCGCTTCTTGCGTTAGTCCCGGCTTCATTCGCCGTCACACCGAAGCCGATCCCTACGCTAAGCGATATGCCGTAGCTTTTGTTCGCATCCTTAGCCAGCGGAATCGTCTTGTACCCTCCCGTCTCACGTTCGAAGATACCACGCGTCGTAAAGAACAGAAATTCGTCACCGCCAAGCGACATCGAATAGCCGTCAAGCGACTCAACATAGCCAAGCACCATTCGGTGAATATCGAGCTTAAGCTTCTGTACTTCATGCTCATTATGCCGCTGCATGACAAGCTTGCCGAAGTCATCGACATTGATCATGCCGACCACAATCTGCGCTTCTTTGTTGCGCCGGGATTCCGTAGACAGAAGGGCTCTCTCTAGCGTGACAATCATATCTTGTTCGGATGGAAGCAGCCATTCACTCGGTACTTGAAGCTTCTCAAGCTGCCTTGCGACATGCTCGACTCCGGTAAACGCAACGGAGCAATGATCGGCTGCGAATTGGGACTGGTGAAAGGCTACCAGCTTATCCGGCGATGCATAAGCCGGTCCGTCATAGACAACGATGCGCGTATGCTCCAGGCCAAGATCCTTCAGCGTTCGCATCACGATTGTTTTGGTCAACGTATCGACGGATATCCCGCCTTCCAGCTTTCCGTCCCGCATGGCGCGGAACAGCGCCTTATATAATCCGGCCCCTGTAAGCGGCAAATAATGAACCGGTATGGACGGCGGCAGCTGTTCCTTGACCAAGCGATGCGCTAATGGTCCGGAGAGAAGAAGCACCTCTACCTCGCCGCTTACTTCTAAGGCGGCGGCAGCCGCATCTTTTTCATGCTCAATGATGCGGGTGACGGGTACGAAGGTCGGGAATGCCTTCATAACCGACAGCGTCTTTACTACGATGGATTCTATCCCAATGATTCCGATTTTGATCTGCATGTCCTGCTCCTTCATCTACGATTTGGCTGATAGGTATCTTAAATAGACTTTATTTATTAAACTTGCTGGTGATTTCTCCCACAAGCGCACTCGCGAATCCCTTCTATCGCCAGGCAGCAATTCGATGAACGTCATGCTGCTACCCTGCTCTCCCCTGCCTAATCGAATAGCTCCTTTCCCCAAGGGAAGGAGCAGCAACTCGATCGGGCGTTGATTTTTTACAAGTGTACTGGCACTGTTAGAAGTTGTCAATCATCTGTTGCTTGTCTATCCGTCAGAGAGTCCGGCTTAAGCTAATCTTATTCGGATAGGTATAATTGAAGCCGTGCTTCTGATAAATCCCGATTGAAGGCACGTCAGCCATAATAACAATCTCCGCGCCTTGCGAAGCGTTTGATTCAATGAAGTCCATAAGCGCTTGGAGAATGGCACATATATGGTCTTCATGGGCAGAATCGGGATGAAGGATCAGATCAGTGATCATAAAGATGTAGCTCCCGTCTCCAATAATTCGTCCCATGCCAATCATCTCGCCATCCTCACCTGTCAAGGTAACTCCGAATAAGGACTTGCTCAAAGCCTCACCCAGCTTCACCTCCTCTTTATCCGGCAATCCCATTGCACGGGCAAGCTCATTGTATTGCTTGGGGGTTGGCCATTCATGATGCAGCTTCATCACTACACTCTCCTTTTCAAGTGGGATATAGATTATCATACTACCTTGATGCAAGTGCCAATGTTGTAACCCTGAGCCTTCTTGTCTGTGGAAGTAAGCTTCTTGAAGCACTTTAAGGTTTAAAATGAAGGCTTGCTGTGCTGCTGTTCGTCTGTTATAGTAGAAATCTACTTTTTTGACAAAGGACGGTGCAGTCCGTGCGATTCTACCGACCCATTGAAATTGCCCGTGAGCTTAGCATCAGTACAAGCGCATTGCGACACTACGAGTCCTGGGGTGTCATACCGAGTCCTGAGAGAGCGGCTAACGGTTACCGCCTATACACCGAGGTTCATGCTGCCTACTTCCGTTGTTTGCGGGCGATGTTCCCCGGCTTCGGGGTAAGCGTCACTTGCCAGACGCTGAAGCATGTCATGAATGGAGACATTGACGCCGCCTTCTGGCTGGTCAACAAAGAGCAGGCTATGCTGCATGAAGAAAAGTCAATCGCAGACCAGACGCTTGCCCTGCTCCAGCAGCCAGATCTTCCTCCTGTCAGCGGCAAGAAGCGGCTGGGACGGATGAGCATTGGCGAAGCAGCCGCTTATACGAATGTACAGGCATCCGCCATCCGCCACTGGGAGAAGGAAGGATTAATCGTCCCCGACCGCGATCCGGAGAATGGCTACCGGGTGTTCGGCGCTACGCATATCCGGCAAATTCTGCTCATTCGAACGCTTCGCCGCACTGTATATTTGCTGGACCGAATGCGCGCAATCGTCAAAGCGGTCGAGCATCATGACGTCGAGAAGGCGAAGGAAGTGACCGAAGAAGCACTGCATGTGCTGCATGGCCGCAATCGTCTGCAGCTAAACGGAGTCTATCAGCTCATTGAGCTTTGCCGAACGTCTGGACATATCACACCAATGTATGCACACTGGTAACGCTAAGAATTCGCATGATAAAGAAACGTCCCGGTTTGCACACGAAAGGACCTCAATGACCACTGCAACGTGGAGAATGAGGTCCTTTTTCTCGAAAAACTTCGTCTCTGGGTGGAGCTCGAAAAATCGCAAACCGACTTTCCGAAAAGCCCTTATTGTTTCTATTCACATCGAAAATCCGGATGCGGATGGTTGATCGATTGACATCAGAGTAACTCCCTCTGCAGATAATGGGACGTAGTTCCTGCTTATCCTTCAGCTGACAGCCGCTTCGGCCGGAACAGAATGCCTAGCAGCGCAAAAGCTAGAAATGCCGTCCCCAAAAACAGAAACATGCTGTTTGTTGAAACATAACGGATGCCGAAGCCCCCAAGCGTTGGCCCCAGAATACTTCCAATACTGAAGTGAATGGATGCAATCACGTTAGCGGCAGGCAAGATCGACTTAGGCAGCAGGTCAGCCGCGTAAGCCAGCCCCAGCGAATAGAACGAACCGACAACACCCCCCGCCAAGGTAAAGAGAACGAACAACAAGGCGATCTGGTTGCCCGCAGCTGGAATAGCAAGGAAGACGATCGATCCAATTATGCCGCAAGCAATCAATATCGGCTTGCGTCCAATCCGGTCGCTCCATATGCCGAGCGGCAACTGCAGAATCAAGCTTCCGATGCCGAACGACAGCAACAGCAGTGAAATCCAGTGTTGGCCTATGTCGATGCGCAATCCGTATAACGGGAAGTTGCTGTTCATCGACGACTCCATTAAGCCGTAGAGGAATCCGGGAATAAGGACAAACCATGCTACCCGGTAAGTCGTCAGAAAACGATTTTCTGTCTTCACGCCTTTGGCTGCCCGCTCTGGCCATTCGTTCGACATGCGAAGCACAATCAGCAGGACAGTAATAAAGAACAGACTGGAAACCAGAAATGGTACGGCTCTGCCCAGCGGCATCAAGTTAATGCCCAGCGGTCCGATACTGAAGCCGAGGCCATACGACATGCCGTAGAGAGATATGTAGCGGCCTCGTCGATCGGACGGAGCGGTACTCACAATCCAGAGCTGCGACGCATAGTGCAAGGCGCTATCACCTACGCCGACAATCAGCCGTAGAATAAACCATGCCGCCAACGAATGTGTAAGCGGGAATAACAGAGTGGACATTGTGACTAGCACAATACCGGTAACCATCACTTTTTTATAGCCAAACCGAAGAACCGGTTTTTCGATGAAAAACATCGTGCAGAAAATACCGATGTACATAGCTGCAGAATTGATGCCGTTCAGATCGGATGAGACGCCGGCATCCTCCAGCATAATCGATAATAAAGGCAGCAGCATGCCTTGGCTCATACCCGCAACTACGACTACGAGCAGAAGTGTCAGCAATCGATAGGGAGAAGGTTGCTGTGCTGATGATATAGACGCTGATGACAAGACTCTTGCACTCTCCTTGTGAATGATACCTGATGAGGCCCTCACACATTGTAACGTGGCCGGACCCGGTTGGCAACCATGGTTCACTGGAAGGTTTTCTGTCTGCACACCACATCCATTTGATCAGAGATCAGTAGCCCAAAGTCACATTTTTGCTTCTATAGGCATGAAGCTCATTTCGCTTCTGTATGCTGCTTGAAAATCTCGATAAATGCTGCCGGGTCTTCCGGCACGGTATAAGCGTATACGCCATGGCCAGTATGCACATACAGGATGCCACCCTCCTCACCCATCGGACGGAACGACAGATCATGGACCTCATCAAGCGGGAAGCTGCGCCGCTTTGTCTGAAGATGTCCGTCATACAGCAGCATCTGCCGCGGTTCCTTGACCGCCTTCATTTCTGTTCCCGTCAAGATGCGTTCGACTTTATAGTAGGACTGCGCCGCAATCCAGGACATAGCCAGTCCTCCTTCCTCTTTGCCTTATGAGAAGGAGCCTCCATGTCCGTGCCATGGAGGCTCCTTTTAGTTGGGATTCAGCGCGTTCAATTGGCCTAGCAGCTCATTGATTTTGTTCATCGTGTCGGGTAAGCCCGTGGATTCGAAGGCGGCTCTTCCTTGCTCGATGTTCGTCAGCGCCTGATCCAGTCCCTGCTGGAGCTTGTCGTTATAGCCTATTATGGTGGCATGAATATCCTTGGCATAATCGGGCACTTCCAGATTCTTGTAGCTCATGATTTGATCCTTCAATGCAAGAAGCTTATTCTTCAAATCCGTTCTTGCGTCCAGATTCGTTAGCGCTTGCTCGGCCAGCCCATTCATCTCTTGTCTGAAGCTATCTAGGTTATTCATATATTCTGTCGTTTCGGTTGCAAAGTTAACACCCTGGTTGACACTCTCCAATAGGCCGCAGCCAGATGTGACCATCATGGTTAATGCCATTAATAACAGGATGCTCCACTTCTTCATTTTCATACTCTCCATCGCCCTACCCTTCCTCTTTCTGCTGCTTCCTATGTCTAATTCATTGTACCCCTACATAACCATACGGAAACAACGTCGTTACGTTCCGTATTTCGTCCCGGGACTCTCCGATCTGCGAGCGGAACATATCGATGACTGAAGGAGGTAACTTGCATGAGTGAGGAGCATCGAGTTCCGGGTTCCGGAGTTCCGTCCTCTCCTTCGCCGATCCCCCAGCCGATCAGGAGCGACGGGGCTGGCGGCATCGACCGAGGCCCGCGGGATGTGATGCGGGATCGTCAAAATCCGGATATGCTGGTCCCCCCGGTTACGGACAACGGACTCATACCGAATGTCAGATTTTCGTTCTCGGATACGCATATGCAGCTCAATCATGGCGGCTGGTCGCGGGAGATCACCATTAGAGAGCTGCCGATCGCCACCACGCTTGCCGGCGTCAATATGAGTCTGACTCCGGGCGGTGTGCGCGAGCTGCACTGGCATCAGCAGGCGGAATGGTCCTATATGCTAATTGGACGCGCCAGAATCACAGCCGTCGATCAGAATGGCAGAAACTTTATTGCCGATGTGGGACCGGGCGATCTCTGGTATTTCCCTCCCGGCATTCCGCATTCCATTCAAGGGCTGGAGGAAGGCTGCGAGTTTCTGCTAGTATTCGATGACGGCCATTTCTCCGATCTGAACACGCTGTCGCTATCCGATTGGTTCGCCCATACGCCCAAGGAAGTGTTGTCCGCCAACTTTGGCATTCCGGAGTCAGAACTCGCCGCCATACCACGAGAGCAAGTCTATATCTATCAAGGTGAAGTTCCAGGGCCGATTTCTACTCAGGCCGTTCAATCGCCTTACGGAAAAGTTCCTTTGCCGTTTACGCATAAGCTGCTTGCGCAGCCGCCTTTAAAGACGCCCGGCGGCAGCGTGCGAATCGTCGATTCCAGCAACTTTCCGATATCCAAGACGATTGCCGCTGCGCTCGTGGAGATTCAGCCCGGCGCAATGAGAGAGCTGCATTGGCATCCCAATAATGACGAATGGCAATATTATTTGACGGGCCAAGGTCGGATGACCGTCTTCGGTGCTGAAGGCAACGCACGCACCTATGACGTTCGAGCGGGCGATGTCGGTTATGTGCCGTTTGCCTTCGGACATTATATTCAGAATACAGGCACCGAAACGCTGTGGTTTCTCGAAATGTTCAAAAGCGATCGTTTTGCCGATGTCTCTCTTAACCAATGGCTGGCTTTGACGCCGCAAGCGCTTGTAGCGAGCAATTTGAACGTGGGAGGAGGCTTCCTCTCCCATTTGCGCAAAGAGAAGTGGCCCGTTGTAAAAATGCCTGGCTTCACCTATGACAATCGATCGGGTAAGGCGTAACGCCGAATAAGCCTCCTCGCTAGAGGGGCTTATTTTCGTTTGCGCGGGTATGCTCTTCTATCTCATTCAAAATCAATATTCATCAAAATAAACGACAGCTTGTGATTTGTCGGATGTCTCTTGAATAATAGCTGCATAGGAAGCAATGGACAAGGGCTCTCTTAAAGGCACAACTCCATCATTGGTGAGTTGATAATAGTCGGCATCAAGCGCATAGAGATATTTTTGAGTGCTAACCGTCAATGAATAATCACTAGAATGCCCCCTTACCCAATTCTGCAACTGATCAAGCTTGACAAATAACTGGCTGGCGGAGACAGATTCGTCGAAGGATGACCAATGCTCCGTTGTATTGCTTCTTGTTCGAAGCGATTCTTCGCGTACGGCTATCCGATTCAGGTGAGCATTCACTAATTTGAACGATCCTCCCTTCATACGTGTCACCATGGTAAAGCCCAAGGCTTCCAATTCCCCGTCCGTTACCGTTGCTTGAAAGTCATTGACGATGGCGGGGCCAGCCAGCTTATAGCTGCTGCTGATCTCATTGCCTAGCAGAGTTAACTTCAATTGCGCCATTGCGGCCGGGACGGGGAATGATTTGGATTTGTTGGAACCCATCTGTAAGACAATAGCGACTCCGGCAATTAGAATTAGCGAGCAAATGCCAATGAGCCATCTCTGTTGTGACGCCGATCCTGCATGGCCTTCTCTACCTTCCGCCACTTGTTTTTTCAAGAGGCCCACTCCCCTTATTTCGTCGTGGATTGCCTATGATAAACGCCTTGCCTGCTCGAATGTCGCCATGACAATCTCACTTATTCCAGACGGCTGCGTACTTTTTTCCGGTATTTGGGGTCCAGTTCCAGCTCGATGAGCTTAAGCGATCCTTCGCGGATCTTCTCATCATGCACCCGGTCATAAAGCTGGCGGAACCCGACCAGGATATCGTACCTGATCAATGTGCCTCTGTTTGCAAGCTGCGATCGGTTGCATCAATTGCTGGATGCTGATTGGGACAGATTCATTCATGCAAAATACCTCCACGACGTCTTTGCTTCTATTATAGCGAAAAGTGAAGGAGAGCCAATCATTCGAATGTCAAAAAAAAGCCCGCTGACAGCGCGGGCTAAATGCTCATATGAATCTTTTGCGGCACACGGACCGTGCGCACTCGAATTATTTCAAGCTCGACCAAATGATTTGTTTTGTGCCAAGGACCGATTCCGGCACCCAGGAATATACGGACGGAACGAAGAAGGTGACGATCAATTTCTCAACGGGATCAACGAACATAGCCGATCTGCCGGCTCCCTCCATCTGATACGTACCAATGGATTCATAGGACATATGGTCAATGGCGAGATCGATGCCGAGCGCATGGCCTTTGTCCGTCACTTTGCCGCCCCAATGATAAGCCGGCACTTGGAACAGATGGCGCTTGGTCAGAAGCTCGACCGACTTCCGGCCCAAAATGCGGGTTCCCTCGAAAGTACCGCCATTCAGCAGCATCTGGCTGAATCTCCACAGATCATACAAGGTCGAGTACAGGCCGCTTGCCGATCTAGGCGGGTAACGAAGGTCCTCGTCATCCTGATCCTTGAGTGCATCCAGATCATATTGCGAGATCGTCAATACTTCACCGTGCAAGTACTCCGGAACTTGGAAAAACGTTCGACGCAGCTTTAGGGGTTCAACGATATTATCAATTATATACGATTCGTAGCTTTGCCCGGATACGCGGCGAATCACTTCGCCCAGCAGCATGAAGCCGGCACCCGAATAATTGTAGGCTGTGCCTGGCTCGCAAGCGAGCGTGCCCTCCAATTGCTTGGCGATCCAGCCTTCCATACCGTTTTCGCCCCACCATGGACGAGGATAAGGCTCATTGTAATAGCCGGTGACCGGCATAAGACCCGAGGTGTGCGTCAACAAGTGAAACAAGGTAATATTCCCATGCATGGGATTGTCGAATTCCTTCAGAATCGTCGCTACCGGCTGATCCAGATAAAGCTTGCCGTCTTCAATCAGCTTAACGATGGCTACAGCGGTAAAAGCCTTCGTAATAGACGAAATCTTCATTATGGCATCCGGCAGCAATTCGCCTGTGCCTGTCGTGCCGGTCAGTGCGCCCATGGAACGCCACGCCACAATCTTGCCGTGTCTTGCGACCAAATAGCTTCCGCCTTGAAGCTTCTCGGCGGCCATCAGTCCCTGGATATGATTGTCAAGCTTGATTAACTGGCTCTCGTCCATATCGACCGAGCCGGGACTCGCATCGAGCGCGCCTTCAATGACTCTGGATTCCAACTCCAACTCTACTTCACTCATGTCTCCACCCACCCTTTTATATACTAGAAATTCATTCTAATGGATAGGTTTTGAGCAGTCTAGCGGTGTATTGACAATTCATTGCAAAGTATAAAAGATCATGAAATTATATCATTTTTTCTATTCTGTTAACCGCAAGCTGCAAGTACGGGGACTGCTCTACCAGCCTTTGCGCTCCTTCAAATTCACGATATGGGCCAGATGATGACGGCCGTGCCAGGCGTACATGCCCAGGTTCACATCCAGTGAAGTCGACTTCTGCTGCTCAGGATGATAGAACGTACGTTGATAGACATCCTGTGATAAGGACTGAAGAAGCGTCGTCCATCTTCGATGCAGTGCATCCAGCAAAACCAGCGATGTCTCAGCGGGCTCCAGCTCTGAATCGTGCAGCTCCGCCCAGCGATCCTCGTGATACGGCTTGATAGCAGGATTATCTTCTGTCAGCGCCAGCTTCAAGCGAATATAAGCATTCATATGGCTGTCTGCGACATGATGGATAACCTGCCTGACCGTCCAGCCTCCATCCCGGTACGGCGTGCTCAATTGCTCGGCCGATAAGCCGGCAACGGCGTTACGAAGTTGGATCGGCAAAGAAGCGATCTGACCGATCCAGATCTTCCGCTGGGCTGCGTCAATCTCTCCATGAAAGTTAAACGTGCCTATTGGGTATCGAAAATCTTCCACTTGGCTCATCCCCTGTTCGTGAACTGTCTTCAGCTAGCTTGTCTTTATTGTAATAGAGAGTGCAGCGGCAGCCTATGAATAAACGCGATGAATGTTTGCAGAATTTCGTTCATAGCAACAGCTTGTAATGATCAGGATCAAAGCTTGCCGAATGCGCGAAGCGTCTTTAGCCTTTCTACAGTAAGTGCTCCGCGCCACTCCAGTTCACCGAGTGGGCTAGCCGCCGGAAAGCTGATCAGCCAGCCGCCGTCTTCCGACTGCTGCTTGATCATCGCATCAAGATGCCCATCCAATTCAGCCTGCAAAACGAACTTTGCAGCATAGCTGTCGGGAGCAGCAACCCAGTCCAGTACTTTCTGTACATATCCTTCCGCATAGGGATCGCGTTCGATTACCCCGTCCTTGGACAGCCAAGCATCCAGCTTCTCTTTGGCAAGCAAGGTTTGCGGCGTGACAGTCGCATGCTCCAGGAACGAAATCCATTGCACGCCTTCATGATATTCACCCGGTTCAGGCTTCTTCATGGCTTGCCAGACGAAGCGAAGGTTTCGCTGAACCCACTCCTCCTGCTCCCATTCCGCCCAGCGTGGATGCTTCATTAATAGTCCCAGGATATGACCAGTCGGGTTCAAATTCGGCACGTCATCCTTCTCCGTTATCCACCACGGGGCATGCGGATATGCCATAAGGCTGCGAAAGGCAAGCGGCAGGCCGCCCTCAGGTAATGTTATGCTCTTCAAATAGCGAATGATGCCGTCGATTAGCTTCGTGTCGTAGGCCTCCAGCTCATCGATGATAATGAGCGCTTGCTCGGTCGGAACAGGCTGGCTTTGCGGACAACGGATATCTGGCTCCAGCGCATGGCCGAATCCGCCATCCTCATTTTGATAAGCGGCCAGCGCTTCCAGCACGCTATCCTTGCTTCCTCCCTCGAACCAATACGCGAACCGCTGCCGGTCCAATAATCTAGCATTACGGTAAATGAACGTTCTTGCATGTTCGAACAACTGTGTGGATGACATCGTCGTCTACCTCCCTTTCATCTAAAAGGATTTCAATTTCTGGCATACCGATCGGCAAGCTTGCAGCCCAACTCATGCAATTCGCGCCGAAGCTCATCAGGTTCCACCACCGTGGCATCCATTCCCATGCCGTAAAAGAACTTTACCGCCCAGTCCCGTTCAACCGCAGGACAATCGAACCGCAGCTCCCACTCACTGTCGTCGATCTGCCTGACGTAATGTCCGACATGTGCATCCTGCTCTGCGAGTAGGGCCCCGCGATAAGTAAGAGTGGCATGGATGGCGATGGGGGCCTGCTTCGCCTGGATGCTCCCCGATTCGGTGCTCGCAGGTTCGGAGGCTGTGGACACCGGCGGCTGCGTTGGCTTCAGCTCCAGGAACCGGTCTACCCGGAAGCTTCTCTGCTCCCCATGTTCATGAGAGTATGCCTCGCAATACCAGAAGCCATGAGCCATGTACACACGCTTCGGCTGTATATGAAGCCATCGCTGCTGTTTCTCCGAACGGTAATGCGCTAGAATCCATACGGATTCAGCGACATGCGCCAGCAAACGATCAAGCAGCGGCGTACGCTGCGGACGATCCGGAATGTCGATCTCCAGCCTGTCCAAGACCGGCTCCACCTGCTCCAGCATGCTTTGCGGAAGTGTAGAGCGAATCTTGTCCATCACCGTCCAGCGCGCCTGATGGAACGGAGTATCAGATAACCGGATGACCGCATTAAGCGCAAACAGGATGACGAGAGCTTCCTTCGAGCTGAAGTGCAGCGGCGGCAGTGAATACCCCTCCATCAAGCGATAGCCGCCAGAAGGCCCAGACACTGCATATAGCGGGATGCCAATCTCCGCGAGCGACTGCATATCGCGCACAATGGTTCGTTTCGACACTTCCAGCTTATCGGCCAGCGACTGTGCGGTTGCCGGCTTCTGCTGCAAGGCAATAAGAATGGCCATAAGCCTGTCCGATCGTTTCAACCTTGAATTCCTCCTATGTGCCATCAGTATACCGGATGATTGGTGACAGGTTGGATGTCATCCATTTTGCCGCGGATTACAAAATCGTTAAAATAATCTTCCCGATGTTGCGATTGCTCTCCATATAGGCATGCGCCTCCTCTGCCTGGCTCCAATTCCATTCCGAGTCAATGACGGGACGGATAGATCCGCTCGCAAAAAGCGGCAAAAACCGCTCCTTGAACTCAGCGGTCAAGGCTTCCTTGCGGTCAGGGGGCAATGTCCTAAGTGAAGTTCCGATGATCTGCAGGCGCCGCGCAATGAGCTGTGACAAATTCACTTCTGTCGCCTTGGCACCGCCTAACAGGCCAATGACAATGAGCTTTCCGTCAAGAGCAAGCGCCGACAAATTCTGTTCCCAATAGGACGCGCCGACAAAGTCCATTATGACGTCTACCCCTCTTCCGGCTGTAGCCTCCAGCACCTTCGGCAGGAACGGACCCTCTTTATAATCAATTGTTGCATCTGCGCCCAGCTTCAAGCAAGCATCCAATTTGTCTGCGGAGCCTGCTGTCGCGATGACATCGCATCCCGCTGACTTCGCCAGTTGGATAGCCGCAGTTCCTACGCCGCTTGCTCCCGCATGAACCAGTACCGTCTGGCCGGCCTGGAGTCCGCCTAATTGGAACAGGTTGAGGTAAGCGGTCAGGAAAACCTCCGGGATACCTGCCGCTTCGGCAAAAGAAAGTCCTTTCGGAATCGGCATCGCCATACCGACAGGAATGCGCACACGCTCCGCATAGCCCCCTCCCGGCAGCAAAGCCATCACACGATCGCCGGGCTTCCAGGAGCCAGCCCCTTCCAGCACGGTTCCCGCCATTTCCAGTCCCAGTATCGGGGACGCGCCTGACGGAGGCGGATAGAAACCTCGCTTCTGCAGTAAATCGGCTCGATTGAGCGCAGTAGCTTTTACCTCAATCAACAGCTCGCCATAGGATGGATCGGGAGCTGCCGCTTCTCCAATAATCAAGCGATTCGATTCTGGTTCTTGTACAATGGCTCTCATCATAGATACCTCCTATTCTTTTTTCTAAATGAAAATGCAGCGTACTTATGCCAACAAAGCCGCGACAGTAGTCGCGGCTTTGTTCATGGGAGCAGATGACTTAGTCTTCCAGCTCCACGTTATGGTATACCTGCTGTACATCCTCGAGATCCTCCAGCGCGTCGATCAGCTTCTCGAATTGCGCCAGGCTCTCGGCGGATGGCAATGTGACATAGTTCTGAGCCAGCATCGTCAGCTCGGCAATGTCGAATTCCGTAATTCCCGCTTGCTTGAATGCTTCTTGTACCGCATGGAATTGATCTGGCTCCGCGTACACGATGACCGATTCGTCTTCCTCGACGATATCGCGAACGTCAACGTCGGACTCCAGCATCAGCTCCATCACTTCGTCCAGCGACTTGCCCGATACGCCGATAACGGCAGTCGCATCGAACATATACGCCACAGAGCCGCTGACACCCATGCTTCCTCCTGCTTTGTTGAAGGCGGAGCGTACAGCTGGCGCTGTACGGTTCACGTTATTGGTCAGCGTGTCTACGATAACCATCGAACCGTTCGGACCGAAGCCTTCGTAGCGCAGTTCTTGATAGTTCTCATCTCCGGCGCCTTTGGCCTTATCGATCGCGCGATCGATAATCGCTTTTGGCACGTTATACGTTTTGGCACGCTCAAGTACCACTTTAAGCGCACGGTTGGACTCAGGGTCCGGCTCGCCTTTTTTGGCGGCTACATAAATTTCAACGCCGAACTTGGCGTATATCCGGCTTGTATTCGCGTCCTTGGACGCTTTCTTTTCTTTAATATTGTTCCATTTACGACCCATGCTGCTCCCACTTTCTTCTTTATGGATTCTTCATCATTATAACCGATTTTGGGCGAATGTGGACAGGCTATCGCGCAAACTGGCCGAAAACCTGCATGTAAATCAGCTATGGGCTGTTGATATATTGCCTGGAGAAGATCGCATTGAACCACGTAGTCAGATCTTGAGCTTGTGTGACAGCATCCACTCGATCCACTCATCCTGATCGTAGGCATAATGCATAATTCGATGGCCTTCGCCGGGAATGGGGGTAAATCGTATTTGCGGATTCATGTCTTTCAATGCCTCAATCATCTCATGCGTTCTCTCGAACGGCACAACATCATCGGCATCGCCATGGAATGCCCAAATCGGAATATCCTTCAGCAATTCCGCCTGATCGGGGTTGAACCAGCCGGATAGTGGCGATACTGCTGCGAATAGTCCGGGCTTATGTGCCGCATAGTACCATGCGCCATGTCCGCCCATGCTGAATCCCGTCAGATAGACACATTTCCGGTCTACGCTATAGTGATCAAGGATATCATCGACAAGCAGCATGATATTCTCGAGTTCATCCGTCCATGACGAATCTCCCGGACATTGAGGGGTCAATACCAAAAAGGGCTGGCCATTGCCATGCTGCAATCTGGTGTTCAAACCATAATCGCGAAGAAGCGCAATGTCGTCCCCACGGCGATTGGAACCATGCAGGAACAGAATGAGCGGCCACTCTGCCGCGCCATCCTGCTCATAAGCTTCGGGCAAGGCCAGCAAATAATTGATGCTCTTCGAAGGCAAGGCAAATTTCTCATCCTGTACGATCATTCTGAATGCTCCCTTCCCCTGCTCATGATCAAGTCTAACAGCTCGCTCGGAGAGTTGAGCCGGTGCTTCGCATCAATGGTGTCCGGATTGCCGCAGCCCCATAAGGCAAGCGCAAAATCGATTCCAGCATCACGCGCGCATTGCGCGTCATAGATGGTATCTCCGATATAAAGAGATGTCGCAGGATTCGCTCCGGATAACTCCAGAAACTTTAGCAGCGGCTCAGGATGAGGCTTATGCCTGCTTGTGTCGTCTGCGCACACCACATAATGCAGCTTGTCCATGAGCCCATGCGGCACGAAATCCGCTTGAAGCTCATCCGTTGTTTTTGATGTGACGATGCCTGTAGTTACATCCTCATTATTTAATGCCATTAACATACTGTTAATGCCGTTAAACATCGTGATTGTATGGGCAAAATCAACCATATATTCGTTCCATCGCTCATTCGCGCGATCAATATCCTCAATCCCTAGCTGCGGAAGCGCGTCTGCGCCCGGTATGCCAAGCACAAACGATAATTGCTCCGCTTCCAGATGTTGTCCGTAATCAAGCTTCAGCAGCTTCTGCAGCGAACCCAGCACCGCCTTCTCGGTATCGATCAGCGTGCCGTCCACATCGAATATGAATGTCTGATACATGCCCTCTCTCCTTCTACCTGCTATCTATAGGCCCGGCTTTCTAACTACGTAAGTTATGCAATCCGATGCCAGTCTGACTGGTTCATCGCCCCTGGAAATCTCGAATACTAGCGGTTTGACGAGATGTTTCATGGTCTCCCATCCTTGATATGTATGTTGAAGCAGCTCATTCATCGCTTCTGTCGACATATTGATCTCGAACATCGGATCAAGTGCTTCATTCGTACGAATCGCCGTTTCCTGTATGTGGGTACCCATAATGATGCAAAGAATACCGCCTGGCTTAGTACCTAGCGCTATCTCAGCAAGTTTGCGCTTCAATTCATCCTCTGAGCCCAGATGCTCAAGCGTAGATACCGCGATGATCGCATCGAAGCTATCTGCTTCTATCCGGTAGCTTTCAATATCAGACTGAACAATTTCGATGTAGGGGTGTACCTGATGCTCACGGCTATAGCTCCTCAGCCCTTCAATGGCTGAGCTTAGCAAATCCACAGCGATCACCGTTCCGTTGAACGGCTTCAGGTAAGCGGCGATCGGAATCGTATTGCGGCCTACACCGCTCCCTAGATCAAGTACCCGCATGCCATCTGTTTGAATCAGCTCCGGCAGCACTTCCATAACCGTCTGTACCGGCTTATGCAGCCATGAACCGGCCTCGAATAATTTGTGCTGCTCATAGCATTGATCGTGATACCGTTTTTCCTCCGCACGGATGCGACCAATTCGATCCGATTGCTTGTGACTGGAATGGCTAAGTATAGTAATCCCCTCCTATTCGAATGGCTTCTCCAATAGGTTCTTAACGATCTCATTTGCTTCCTCAATCGTTGCTGCACCGTTGACAAAATAACCGTGATCTACAGGGTAATGTACGCTATAATCCTTAAGTTGCAGCCAGATATGATTAAAGTCAATTGTAAGGTACATCGAACCGATACTCGTAACATGACTTTCTTTTAATTCAGTTAGTACAGCAAAATAGTAGTGTCTGTCTTTCTTGAGATGGATATCATACGTTCGCTCTCCTGCAGTCAACGTCCCTTTAATGCTGTCACTTCCGAAGAGAAATCGCGATAGCTCGCCTTTGATGTAGACAGAGTCTTGAGCCGTAAAGCTGTTGTCATTGTCATAGACGATGCCTTGATAGGTTTGCTCAATGGCGATCGGGCGATGAAATTGATATAGGAAGTAAGCGGCAACGGCTATAACCAGTATGATTGAGAGATAGGCAAATTTCTTCATTGCAGCTGCATTCCACCTTTATGCAAATAGGTTGTTTATATAACCTGCATCTGATTGGCTAGCACAACAGACTCCTCAATCTGCCGTTCCGGCACATTCCAATATAAGCGAAGCAGCCGCTCTTTCTCCTGAGGGGATACAACTCTGAATCCATGCTTCTCATAAAAACCGATCGCCCAGCTTGCATCAGACCATGTGCCAATAAGAATGGGTTTGTCGGTGCAGGTTAACAAATGATGTAGCAGCTTGCCGCCTATGCCGCCATTGCGGGCAACAGACCGGACATATGCATGACGAATAAGACTGACGGCCCCCTTGTCTTGCAACCCCATTACACCAAACAACTCGCCGCTATCATCGGTATAACCCCAGAACTGGACCCCGTCATTCATTTCCTGCTCCAACTCCGATAAGGACATATAAGGCTCATGGTACCGGTCATCGGGAATAACCCCCTTATACACTACTGCCGCATCATTAATAATAGCGTGGATAGTCGTCACTTCATGAGCTTCGCATAACCGAATCATGGCGCTCCCCCTTTCTATTTCTCAGAAGTTTCTAGAAGCCTGAACTGATTATTCGCCTTCTCCCAGATATAGCGATTGGTGAACGTCTTCCCTTCGGAATTGTCATAGTAATCAAGTTCAAAGCCATGATCGCCCCAGATTTGCAATTCAATAGCGTTGCGGCTTCCGCCGCTGGCAAACAGCTCTTGGCGCCCGGCGATTACTAATCTTTCTATGGAATAATCCTCTCTTATCGTATAAAGCTGATAGAAATTACCGTTGCTTGTCCCATATTGACCAAGGGCAAAATCCATGTTGCCATCCCCATTATAGTCTGCGAATGACAGCTCGAAAAACTGATTGACCTGTTGAAAGAAGGAACTGTCGATATCGAATTGTCTCACGATTTGATCAGCGGCATCACGAATAATGAATTGAAAGCTCCCATTCCAATTTCGACCCATGAAAGCTCCCGGATTCCAATCTTCAAAATATCGGCCCTCCACCATCGATACATCCAAGTAGATGTCTTCTCCCACATAAGCAAGGAGCGGATTATGGGAAACCGTCATTGGTCCCTGAATCTGAATAGCAGTTGGATTGGTGTCTGCTTCGTGATTCGTGAAGCCGTTATTCGAACGCTCAGACTCCTTGGCTAGAGGAGCGGATTCTGACAGATTAGACGACTGGCATGCTGTAAGGATCAACACAAAGAACAGCATAAGTACTGCTCTCAGTTGACGCACCACTCTACCACCTCCTCAATGTTTGACTGTAATGCCCCTCTTTTCGGCCCAGGCGCCAAGTTCCCTTTGTATCATCGGAATGCGCTCTTTGTCGCACTGAAAGTGTAGGGTTCTGTTCAACCACCCGGCGTCATTCCGATATACAAAGACGGACACTATTCCATTCGATAACCTCACTTCCTGCTTAACCTATACATGCCTCTGCCGATCAATCCTTTTTCGTCGTACTCCACATGCAAGCCTTCGCGGATGAAAAGCTCCGTCAGTTCATCTCTTGAGAATAAGCCCAGCTCAAGCCGTTCCTGAACATGTTGAATACCGTTACTGCGACCTATCAAATAATCAAATTGTAGAATAGAAATTGAACCAGTCGTACTTGAATGAGACATTCGGCTAATCTTGCAATCCTCCGATTCGTATTGATGGACTGTCACATAACCGGGCTGCCAATCTTCTGGAGTAAACCAGGGTTCAATCAGGATGATGCCATCCGGCTCCAGATGCTCCTTAAAGCTGCGCACCGCTTGCTCTACACCTCTCAGCGTTCTGGCAAATCCGATCGAGCTGAACAGGCAAGTGATGACATCATAAGTTTGATTGAGTTGAAAGCTCATCATATCGCCGACGGTAAACCGCGATTTCGGATTTCTTGTCCTCGCCGCCTCAACATGAGATTCATTCAAATCAATCCCATCCACTGCGTAGCTGGCTTGCAGGAAGCTTGCGTGCTTTCCCGTTCCGCACGCAATATCCAGAACCGTTCTGGCATCCGGTCGCTTGCGTTCAATCAAGCTTTTAATTGCAGTTGCTTCCTGTTCATAGTTTTTGAAGCTATATATCGCGTCGTAGAGCTCGGACTGCGCTTCTGACATCGTCCTTACTTCCTTTCTTGTCGGCATATAAAGTGCCTATCGTTGACGCCGAATGACAAATGCTTTATCCAATCGTTCCATGCCAATCCGTTCATAGAATCCCACTGCGGTTGGCGCTGATATAAGAATATATTGAACTTCTTCATTGCCTAGCTTCTCCTGCAGCTTCTTCATGAGACTTTCGCCGATTCGCTGCCCGTGATAATCCCGATCTACAGCCAAATCCGAGATGTAGCAGCAATAAGCGTAATCCGTAATGGCCCGCAATACGCCAACCAGCTTGCCGTCCGCTCTTGCCGTCAGCAATTCATCGGCTTGGGCCAGCATGCGTCCGAGTCGCTCTAGATCATGCGTCGGCCTTTTAATACCCGACTGCAGGAATATCTCAGCCAGCTCCTCCGGGGTAATCGTATCATTTTCGTGATAGGTAATTGACATGGGGGGTCCCTTCTTTCTAGTTCGTTAACTGTCTAGTTGAACCAGCTCATAATGCTCGACTGCCGGGAATGGATCATAGTAATGATGCAGCAAGGCTTTCCACTCTTGATAGGGCTGCGACTCCCGGAAGCCGACCGTATGATCCTCAAGCGTCTCCCAATGGACAAGTAGGATATACTGGTGGTCATTCTCGATACAGGACTGAAGCTCATGCTTGATATAACCTTTCATGCTGGATATAATGCGTGACGCTTCCCTAAAACTTGCTTCAAATTCGCGGGTCAGGCCCTGCTTAATATGTAATACGGCTACTTCCAAAATCATCGTATTTCTCTCCTCTTTGTCATTTAGATCATACAGCGGTTCAAAACCATCTGATATGCCTGAGCTGGGTCAACCATCTGTCCTTCCACTTCTGAAGCTTGCTTCTGCGATCAGGCTGAAGCTCAACACCTGCAATTTCCGCAATTTCTTCTACAACATCTTCGATGCTCATAGGGTCTGTATCAATGTGATGGCGAAAGCTCTCCTGTTGAAGTCCCTGTACACAGCGGTCAATTTGCTCCGCCGCCCAGGAGTTTGCTCCCTCTCTTCTCTTGTTCAACCGTGCCAACAGCACGTCTCTCGAAGCGCATAAGGCCACATGCACAACCTCGATCCCATCTGCTCTCAAACGTCCCACGATCTCCTCGAAGTAGCGTGTATCTACTATGGTCATTGGGACAATTATGGGACCGTTATATTCTTCATGAAGCATCTTCAATATGGCATAATTACATTCGCGCCAAGCGGGATAGTCTTGGAAATCCCCGCGAGTGACAGAGGACGGCATATGCTTCCGCAGGAAGTAGCCCATATTCTCCGGGTCATACAAGAAAGAACCCGGCAGTCTTCTGCATAGCTCATGGGAGGCTTGCGTCTTGCCAGCGCCAAAAGCGCCGTTAATCCAGATTAGCTTGGCCGAACGGCTAGATTCACTAAGGCTATAAGTCATAAGCCATCCACGCTTCGTCATACCGTTTTCCATCCACAATGAGGGCATTCCGCTCCAATCCATAGCTATGGAAACCAAGGGACGTGTACAATTGCGTCGCCCCTGTATTCGTTGTGACAACCGTCAACTGGATTTGCTCAAGCCCCTCCATTCGGCTTGCTTGCTTGATGACTTCTTCAATCAGTCCTTTGCCTACTCCATGCTTGCGGTAATCAGACTTGACGTACACTCCCCATATCATTCCTTTATGCCTTGTCTTGCGTGCAGTATGTCGCAAAAATCCCGCCATCCCAACCAGTTGGCCATCGGCGTAAGCACCCAGTACAAATTGGCTGGCCGTTGCCTGAACTTTCGCCCGCACAGCCTCCGGTGATGTCTCTAGCGCTTCCTCGTAGGAGCTGCCGAAAGCCTCCGGACTAGTTCGAAGCGCCTCCAAGCGGAGTTCCCACCATACCGGAGCTTCTTCAACCGTAACAGGACGTATGTGCAGCATATGCATTCACTCCTTTGCTTTCTTGTTCTCAACACAAGCTGTTTCATAGACTCCATCTTCAAATAAGAGTGCATTAAGCTGCAGACCGATCGAGCAGCCTCCATCTATGCCGATTTTATCCCCGGCAAACCATACATCGGCCTTTGCGTGGAGCTTTGTCGTGATGGTATGTCCGAAGATGACTGTTTTGTCTACGGTGGTAGGATGAAGGTAAAATTCATCTTTGATATACATGAAATCATGCTCGGATTGCAAGGTCCAATCGGACATTCCCGGCCGCAGCCCGGCATGAACATAGATATGGCGATCATCTTCCAAATAAAGCGGCAAGCCCGCCAAAAAGTCCAGATGGCTCGCATATTGCTCCTCCATGATTCGGCGCACTTCCTCCCTGCTGCGCTCCGTTACTTCCGAGAAACCTGTATAGCTTTGCAAGGTAGGCGGGCCACCATGCTCGGCGAATTTGTGAAGTACGACTGGATCGTTTCCCCGGATCAGATCGACAAGCCGCTGATCATGGTTGCCGCGCAGCGCAATGGCGCCATGTCGCTTCACAAGGCCCATCACCGCTTCGACAACCTCGCGGCTTTGTGGTCCCTTGTCGACGTAGTCGCCAAGCAAAATAAGCCGATCCTGCTCTGGGGCATAACGCACCTTCTCCAACAGTCTCTCAAATGGCTCCAAGCACCCATGAATATCGCTGATCATGATGGTCCTGCTCATAGCTGCGCCACCATCGTAATCGAAGTGCCCACCACGCCGATCTCCTTGAATCCGTAACGGGTATACAGCCGGACTGCCGTTTCATTCGACGGATCAACGCTTAAGGACAGCCTATCGATGCCGTCAAGCCGAAGCTGTTCGATCAGTCTTTCTATAAGCTGCTTGCCGAGCCCTTTCCCCCGGTGCTTCTCCACAATCGCCATCCCCATTTCCGGAACCTTGTCACCGGCATAGCCGAATCCTTTGTTCGCCTCGGTGTACAGACGTGCGGTAATCGAGCCTACTGCGGCTCCATTCTCATCCCTTGCAATAATTCCGACATCGCCGCTTCTGCCCCATCCCTCTACATATTTGGCCATAAAAGGCTCTTCCAGAATCGAACGATTGAACGGCTTTTGTCCTTCCGGTATATAAAGCGACTCGAATAACATATCCCATAGAAAAGACGTATCTTCTTGCGTTGCTTTGTGCAGTGTATAGTTCATATTGTCTTCACTCTCCACATCTTTTTCTATTAATCTACCGCTTCTGCTTTGGCAGCTGGAATCGTTTGACCGTCATAGGACGGCATAGATTCAGGCTCTGGATGGAGCGCTCGCGATACTGGTCCATCAGCCGACGAAAAATTCTGGCAATTCGGATGCTGTCGCTAAGTGCGTCATGTCTAGCCAAACCCGAATCGTCGACCCCCAGTCGTTCTATCAATAAATTGGTGGAGATAACCCCTTCTTCTTCGGGGTACAAATATTGATAGAGTACTTTAGTATCCAGAATGGGCATGTTCAGCACAGGGAGCTGGCGGCGATTGCATTCCGCTTGGATAAGCGGCCAGTCGTATTCATAACCTGCTTGTGTGACGAGAATCGTGCCTTCGGCAAATGCAAGGAAGTTATCATAAACCTTATCCCAGCCTGGTGCATCCGCAATATGGTCGTTGGTCACACCCGTCAATTGTTCAATGAAGGGCGAAATCGACACGGGAGATCGCACATAGGACATGTAAGACGAATCAGGAAGAAGAGTATCATTGCTTGCAGCAGAGATGCGAACGGCACCGATTTGAATAATATGATCCTTCACTGGACTAGGCCCGGTAGCTTCCAGATCGAACACGCAATACGTTGAGTTGAACAAGTTGTCCACCGTAAGCTCCGACACCTCATATTCAGCTTCGGATATAAATTGAATCTTCATTCCTCCACCCCTATCGTGATTAACTGCTGTTCTGTCCCCTTCCGCTTGCTTCAAGCAGCGGTTCATACATCATTAACGCTTTGTTTTCTGTCACAAATTCGTCTGCAATACATTCAAGGCTCCTATTCAGCACGCGTCGATAGATTTGGTTGTGTCTGGTATAGCCGCCCCAATACTCTAGTGACATACGATGCTCGCGTTCATAAACCTCATAGTGATACATTGATGGCTCAGCGCATCTCCATTCGCCTGCCAGATACTCATCGGTCAGGTGAAGCGAGAGCTGATAGGGTACATCCGTAGCATTATAGATTTGCAGATCCAAATAATTGTATGCACAAGTCGCGCCGCTGCCGAAGGGCTGTGTACGGTTAGCATCCGGGAAGACATCGTAGCTGTGACGATGACGCTCTACAACCGTTAGAGGTGTATGGAGCGTCATCCAATAGAGCAGGTTCGATAACTGGCACAATCCCCCGCCGACACCGCTCTTGAAGCTGCCGTAGTGAAGAATCATCCCTTCTACATATCCCTTTCTTCGGGTAGGCTTGCCGATCAGTCTCCAATAGGAAAAGGTTTCTCCAGGGTTCAAGATGATCCCGTTCAACCTTTGCAGCGCAATCTTCAAATTTTTAATTTTATTATACTGCATGGACATGTCCACTTCTCTTAGTTGGCGAAGCAGCGGGGTCTGATGTGAACTGATGCGATAAGGCAAGGACGTCGTAGAGACTGTTCTTGAGAACTTCTTGCCGCTGAATCGCCAAGCGAGGTGTCTTCTGAACCGGTAATACATCGTACCCGCCATAATTCTTGCCTTTGATCGCTTGATTGGCTTCATCTCACATCTCCTTTGCCTCCAACAGAGCCCAATGATTGGAAATGATTGTAGCGAATAAAGCCGAAAGGTGTCAAGCACTATTCGAATGCATAGCGGACACCTTCGGCTATTTGTTTCTATTGGCTAAGGCTGAGTTCCCCACACTAGATTGCCATTGTGGTAAAGCGTTATTTTGTCATGGTCAGCAAATGAGGTCATGGATGGCGCGTAGGAATAATCATTAGCTTCGTTGAAGTTAGACCAGTTGCTGTTGTTTATTCTCACTTTAATAACCCCAGTATCGCCCAAAGCCGCCACGCTGCCTGCAGCCGCAAGAAATCCTAGCTCAAGATAAGCATCGGCTGTTGCCGTCGGGGAGCCCATTGTATAGAAGCTTCCTGTTATATGGGTCTTGCCGATGACGGCGTAGTCAATCGTAAGATTTTGGGCTACGGCAGCTTCCCGCTTGAAATAATAGCGAACCGTTAACTCGCTTAGCGGAATGGCTGTCGCACCGGTATTCACAATTTTCAGGAATGGCTTAATCGCATTATTGCCTGCTGCCCCGTCTCCATCCTCATATTGAATCTTAAGTGAAGATGTCCCTCCGCCACCTCCTGAAGACAATGTTGTCGCGCTGGAGGGCACGCTGCTGGCGGATACGTTGTTGAACGCATCATACGCCTGAACCGTATACGTATAGGACGTGGATGAGCTTAGCCCTGTATCGGTATAGGACGTCGTATTCGTTGTGGCGAATTGCACGCCATTGCGATAGATGCGATAACCGGCTACGCCTACGTTGTCTGAAGATGCGCTCCAGGTCAACGATATTGCGCTGCTTGACGCTGCTGTTGCGGTTAAGCCTCCGGGCACAGACGGCGCTTGCCGGTCCCAGGCTACCGGAGGATGGCCCGCAAAAAACTGATTGCTCGTATACGTATTTCCATCACTTGTGTCACCCAGGCTTTGGTTCGATGTCTCATTCGCGGGACACCACGGACTGCTGCTCGTACGATTCACTTCTGCAATATCGGCTGTAATGCCCGTGTTGTTCTGGCGGTAGCCGATATTGTTGCGGATTGTCACATTTACGCCCTTTACATCGATATAGCTATCGGCAAAGTTAAAGCCTACACCGGCAATGCCCGCCCCTAGAAATAGGTTGTCTTCTATCAACGTATGGGAAGTGCCTTCCTTAATATCAAGCATTTCAGCGGCTACGGCAGGACCAATCACATTATTCCGCACAATCGTATGCAGCACAGCGCGATCATAACCTTGTCCCGGACCGACGCTGCTGCCCGGCAACCCTTCGTTGACGTCCCATACTGAGCGGTCCGAGCCAATATAGATGCCTTCGGCGAAGCCTTTATCCGCAGCATTGCCAGTTGCTCCGGTCTCGTCGACAATACTGTTCTCAATAATGGCATACGAGCTGCCGTCCCGGATGTGAATGCCTTCCTGTCCCACATGCCGTACGGTTACTCCGTTCAAATGCACATGATTGGCGTTATCGAGCACTATGCCCTTCTGGCCATGCGTAACCGTAATATTGTTGACGTTCCAATAATCACCGGTTAAGTATAACGTGTAACCCGGTGAGGAGATGGCGCCGCCTTTTAGAATAGCCGGAATGGCTGGATTGGCGCTTTGAAGCGTAATCGGCTCGGCAGCGGTTCCATTTGCTCCCGAATAATAATAAGCAGGTCTGATTCCCACGGTGCTGGCCGTTGTCAACTCATACGTGCCAGGCGCAACCAGGATGATATCGCCTGGAACAGCTTGCTGCAAGGCGACCTGTATCTCCGCGACGGTGTCAACCTGGATAATCGCTGCGGCTTGCGCCGCCTCTGGTGTTCGAATCGCAATGGTGCTCAAGACTAGGACTAACGCTAATAACCCTATCGTCATTCGATGCAGGACTTTCAATGGCTTTCCCTCCTCATAGAATGGAATGCTTGCATGACGGCGCCGTCACTTTCCATCATATTCAGGCATGGGAATACCAAGAATTTTATATTTGCTGATGCCCGTCCTTCAAGTCCTGACGCGGTCTCTCAAACACAATCTCATAACCGGTAGGCTTGCCGTGCCCATTGTAGTCAGTTGGCAATACTTGCACCAGTCGCCACCCTTGAGCTGCGTACTCCATAATTGTCTCGCGATGGGTTGCCTCTGAGAAGAAACCGCCCAAATGAGTCTCCACAAAGCAATACTCGTACATTTGCCTGCCTCCTGTCTGGCTCACTCCGTAATACAGCTGCAGATCATAATCTGGTTGCCGTCCGGGTCCATGAACGTAAATTCAGATAAGTCCGGGTACACCTGTATGGAGCTGGTAATCTTCGCTCCGATCCCCTTCACATGCTGAAAAGCCGCGTCGATATCATGCGCACTGAGGTTAAACAGCGGATGTGTGGATGGCGTAAAATGATAGTCTTGATCGAAGCAGTGGTTGTCAAGCGTTAGCCCGGGTCGTCCCTCTCCCATGGGGAAGGTAAAGATTGGGCCGATATAATCCTTCGGCGGAACCTCTACCCCGAGTAGCTTCGAATACCATTGAATCGAATCATTCAAATTGCGTACATGTATAAATATGGTGTCGACGCGGTTCATAATCGGGCTTGCCATGAATAGATCCCCCTTCTATATATGTGGTATTGCATGACTCCCAAATGAAATTACAGCTTCAATACATAACCTGTCTTCACATCGCCGCGATATCCGGCTGTTTGATAAAACCGATGAACAGAATCGTCCGCACGGCTCGTCAGAAGCATAATCTTGTAGCAGCCGCACTGCTCGGCTATCTCCTTGGCCTTGTTCAAGGCTATTCGGCCCAACCCTCTTCTTCTGAAGCGGCTATGCGTGACGACGTTTTCGATCAAAGCGTAGGGTCTGGCACCCCGCGTCAAATTTTTTAGAATATGTACAACGCATGAAGCCGCAAGCACACCATCTTGCTCGACAACAATGATATTCAGTGAATCGTCTTGCATCATTGCTTCCCAATGAAGCCGCAGCTCCTCGCTATCTGCCAGATCAGGATCTTGCTCATTCAAATGTTTGTATAGTTCCAGAAGAGCATTCCGCTCATCATGCCGTATGAGTCTTACGCTTGCTTGCTCCATTTCATTCTCTCCTTTGCCCATAACTATATTTCCAATCCAACTTGCTATTCTATAGGACTACCGATAATTCTTTAACAAAGACGGCATTGCCCGAGACATGGACGCTCATGCCCTGACCGGTGCGACGTACGTCCACCTGTACTCTGCCATCGCGCAGCAATTCATGGCCTTGTTCAACCTGGAACGACAGACGCTCCAATCCGGGCTGAATATAGGTCATATAATAGGCCCCCATGACACCGGACGCCGTCCCTGTAACGGGATCTTCAATCGTGCCGGAATAAGGCGAAGAGAAATGTCTGGCATGCATCATCGATTCAGGATGAGCGGTTTCTAAGCCGAATGGATGAATCGAGGCGCGAGGCATCTCGGTCAGCAATACAGGAAATTGAGAAGATTCGGGACGCATGTTGCCAAAGGCACTTAATGTTCGAATTGGAATAAGCAGTGTCCAGGTGCCTGTGCTTCCGTATACAATGGGATACCGTAAATCCAAATCTTCCAACGACAGGCCGATAGCGTGCATCAGCCGCTCCTTATCTCCTTCGAAAGGCACAAACTGGGGTTCGCTTTGCTGCATCCGAATCGTCAGCAGATCGCTGGATTCAACCATAAGCGCAACCGGCAATATACCCGCTTTAGTCTCTATCGTGATTTCAGGTACTGGATTCAGATAACCTCTGGTTCGAAGGCCATATATTGCCGCCATCGTGGCATGTCCGCAAAGATTGATTTCATGACCGGGTGTGAAATAACGAAGCCGTACCGTCGCCACTGAAGAGGATTGGACAAATACGGTTTCGTTAAATCCAACTTGCCGTGCAATCTGAAGCATCGTCGATTCATCCAAGTCATCAGCATCGAAGACAACACCCGCCGGATTACCTTGATTCTGCACATGGGTGAACGCGTCATAATGATAAACAATCATGGCTTGCATCCTCTCTAGTTAGTCATTAGCATTTTTCACCGTTAAAAGAAGAATAGATGTATCCTGATTACCCCTCCTATAGAGATGGTTAGTTCTGCCAGTAAACCCCACCCTCGGACTTGACCATGAGTGGGGTTTGGGTATCTTTTATAACGAATAAATATAAAGTTTTGTTATTCATTTCCATTATACCATTCGTCTTTATAACGTCATATATCGACGCTTCGACTTTTTTTGATACTTTTCAACGATCCAGCCCCGGATTGGAATCAGCTTTCAACCATCTTTCCAATACGACAGCTACTCCATCCTCATCATTCGTCCTTGTGATTTCTTTAGCCAATTGCTTAAGCTCGGGAACCGCATTGCCCATCGCGACTGGCCATCCGCAGCATTCGAATAAGCCCATATCGTTATAATCATCACCGAAGACAACGACATCTTCCAGCGATATCTCAAATGCCCTGCATACAGCAGCTACTCCAAGCTCCTTAGCAGCTTCATTCGATGAGATCTGAATAAGCCCTCCACCATCCGTAACAACAATATGAAGCTGATTGGAGTATCTCTGTAATAATCGTTCGGTATTGAACGACCCGGATATTAGCACTTTTGTCGCAGCTTGCTCGCGCATCTGCTCTATTGGGGTGACTGCCGGAGGTTGATTCACGCCTACACGAGATGATGCGTCAATAGGTCTAAGACTCATCCACTCGTCCAGCACTTCAATACTAAGCTCGATATCCGGATTCTCTCCGACACAAGCGTTCAACAAGTCGGATGTCAAGGCAGCTGGAATAGGGATATGAAGCTCAAGACCCGTATGGGCGCACTCGATATAGGCTCCGTTGTAATAGACAAAGGAGCCTAGCTGCTGGAGCTCAATTGGCAGGAGCTGCTTAACCGTTCGTGGAGGTCTTGCTGTAGCATAGATGACTTTGATTCCTAGAGAATGGCAATCTCTCACGGCTTTAGCATTACGTGCGCTTATTTGTTTGTTCGATTGAAGCAATGTGCCGTCTAGATCCAATACGACCGCCGAGACTCTCATGCGCCAGCCTTCTTGCGAGGAATAGAAGTGACCGTATACGAATCACCTTTCAGCAGCTTGCCGATGTAGAAGATTTGCCCCATATGCTCAGAGAAGTGGGCGGCACATTGAAACAGCATGTCGAGATGAGTTCTCTCCTTCCCTCTTACAAGCTGAGTATGCTGCCACTGCCCTTCTGTCAACTGAGTGATTGTGTCTGTCACGATAAGGAAAGACTCGGTAGTCAGCTGAACCAGTTCCGGCTTGGACAACTGTACCGGCTCAAACTCAGCTTCACGGTCCCGCAGGATGGCTTGACCTTGTATGCCTGACAGGATCCGTTCGTTAATGTTCCCTCTAATATGTACAATTAGATTACCGATGCTATTGCTGGACTCATTGGGCCTCCAGTTCAGCTCTTCATCATCCAACTGGTTAATTACTAGCAGAATACGCCGTTCGATCTCGTTGAATTTTTGAATAAGCAGGTCACGCATCATTTCCAATCGTTATCCCTCCCCGCGTGCGTTCAACAATTCTTCCATCTTGAACAAGGCGTGTACACGGACACCGATCTCCTCCAGCTTGCGTCTGCCCTCAGGGTTGCGTTCGATGACACATATGACATCCTCGACAATTGCGCCGGCTTCGCGCAGCTCCTGCGTGCTCATGATTACTTGTCCGCCGGTCGTAATGACATCCTCAACTACGCATACCCGCCTGCCCGATATGCTTGCTCCCTCGGCCAACTTGCAGGTTCCGTATTCCTTTGCTTTCTTGCGGACAAAAGCCACAGGCACTCCCGACTGAAGCGAAAGTGCGGTTACTACAGGAATGCCGCCCATCTCTAAACCCGCGAGAACTTCCGTACCGTCTGGAATTAGGGACACTAATTGCACCGCTATGTCATGCAGAACGCCAGGATTAGCCTCGAACAGATATTTGTCGAAATACTCGTTGGATATTTGCCCAGACCGCAGTGTGAACGTGTCGCTTAGATGGGCTGTGTCATAGATTTGCTTTTCCAGAGATCGTGTCATAGGAACCTCCCCAATAGATTTCTATTATCATACAATTATTGGTGTGTAAATGGGAATACTTTTTATCAAATTAGAGATCGATTCGAATATCAATGATCTTGGACCAGCTTAGGTCATTACCTAACCAGCCCTCTTCATTATGTACATACAGTAGTTGCGTATCATGCCACTGTTCAATTCCTTGATCTGAGTTAAAATAAGCACGCAGCTTGTATGTTCCCTTCTCAGCAGGTGCCCATATGCCGTAAAAAGTGTCCCTGTCCCAAGTGAAGAATTCGTCTGCCGCAACTGCGTCCAATATCCTGGGCTCATCCTTGTCGACCAATGCAATGTTGGTAGGCACAAAAAATCCGAGCTCCTCATCCTTCGCATCATACGATAAGCGATTGATTCCCGTAATGACCGGATACATCAGATGGGTACTGTCGGCCTCCTGGGTAAGCGTGATATCAAGCACATAATCCAAGTCCCTATTCGGATTCGTATTGCTACTGACGGTTGCTTCCAGCCTGATATCATCTGGTTTGGTTTTTGCGGTTGTTGTTGACTGATACGCGTAGAACCCTGCAGATAGAATCAGAATGACCGGAAGCACAGCCAGCACTAGACTCTTGTTGTTCATGAGATATAAGCCCCTTCATTAGTTCTTCTAGTCTATTAGAACGTTCCAAATCTGCTGGAAGTTACATCTTCCCCCATAGAAATTTTACATCGACAGGGTAGTTGCCTATCGTTCATTGCAGGTTCATCTCCGCCAAGAGCGGAACATCCTTCAAATTGGCAAGACGATAGCTTATGGAATTGTTCGGTATCGCAGCATCTTCCTTTGATTGAATTTAGATTATACAAAAAGCCCACGGCCGCTTATTAGGCATTACGTGAGCTCAAACGGATAGAGAGATTTTTACTAGATCAGAACAAGCTTTAAATACTATAATCATCTTCGAATGCGAGCAACGTGGGCTTGATCGAGGTTACCGTCTTGGTACGCTTATAATAGCGCAGCTCTACTTGTTTACCTACTTCAATATGATCAAATTGTTCATTCGGGAGACGATACGTATATTTATCGCCGTTTGCATCTGTTACATATATCTTATTATGCATTTTCTCCGTCAATGTACCGGTAAAGGTCTGCTTATCCTGATAGATGAGATCCAAGCTAATCATAATGATGACAAAAAGCAGAACAGGAATGCCCAGAAAAAAACCGAAGTTCAAAATGGCCGGATGGTTATTGTGAATATTTGACCATATGAAAAAACAGGAGATGATGATCGATCCTGTCGATGAATACAGGGCTCTTCTCAAATTTTTTGTCGCTTTGCTATATTCTATAGGAAGGCATCTCCTTTCATTGGGGAGCAAATAATAGCAAATATTAAATTTGAGAACCGATTTAACTTCCAAAAAACCAATTTTGCTTTAATCGTGTGACCAAATGCGTCTTACATGCTGTAATTGCTTCTCTATAAAGGTAAGCTTGAAAATATCAGGCATCGATAATGCAGCCCAGAACGCATAATCAACCTGTGGATCGTAGTACTGCAGCATAAGCGTCATTATATCGCCATGCGTTCCAATTGCGAGTGTTGTCCCTTTGTGTGCTAACAAAATCTGTTCAAGCACTTTCACAGCGCGAGCCTGTGCTGCAACACTCGATTCCCCTCCCGGATAAGCAAATGTTTTGTCAGCATAGAGCTTCCTTTTGGCATCCAGAAAAGCGTCCGGCTCAAAATATCCCATGGCCCGCTCTCTCAAATCCTCATAGAGCCTAATCTCCATGTCTTGCTGTTCGGCAGCAGGACGAATCGTCGCTATGGCTCGTTCATAAGGACTGGAGATGAAGGCGTCTATTTTCTCTTCTTTCAATAAGTCCCTTATCCTCAGTGAGTGATTTTCCCCCACATCGGTTAACCCTCTGCTTCTCTCTTCACCTTCAGCATAATTGGACTGAGCATGTCTAACCAAGTATAGAATAGTGACCATTAGGGCTCTCCTTCAGTCATTGGCATAGGTCGAGCCGCTTCTCGCCCTGTTCCCATTCTTCTGTACTTTCGCAGAATAAAGAAATGATGCAAACAATAACAGTCTTCTAGATACAAATATCGTATGATGACAAAACCGGCTAATTGGAATTCGCATGACTTTCTGAAGCCAAATTTTCATTTCTCACCTTGCCATGAGTCAGAATCCATAATCTTCAGAACACCATTCCTGTGAAAGTCATCGTGTATCGCCTCTGGGAGCAATTGTGCTAATTGCTCCTTGTCTGCCCATGCATATGCCGAATGCTCCTCCGAAAGAATGACGGTATCCTGATCTGTGCTGCAGTGATAAGACAATAGGATGATCTGGCGATCTGGTGCGGTATGAAAAGTCGTCGCATACATCAGTTTTTCAACGGTGATGCCTATTCCCGCCTCTTCGCTGACTTCCCGAATGAGTGCCCGCTCCAACTGCTCGCCGAAATCAATCTTGCCGCCTGGGGTCTCCCATTCGCCTGCAGCGACTTGATCCTCATCGGAACGCCTCATCAGCAGAACTTTGCCATTTCGAATAATAATCGCCTTAACGACTACAACCATTTGATTCATACAAGACCTCCATACGTGCAAGAATCTGTTATTCAGTCCAGATTGAATCGGTCACCTAACGAATTAGGTTGTGAAATGACAAGAAATTCAATGGCCTGACTGCTTTTCGATTCATCCAACCCACCGTTTTTGAAAAAACAGCTTTCTCCACAGTAGAGATCACCTAATCGTCCTCCGTTCACTGGCAGCCTGCAGATTGATCGCCTATGTCATGCCTTCCATTAGGAATTTTTCAGCATGAGCTTTATGGCAGGATGGGAGACTACATGGCGGTCGCGATACGCTGCGGCAATGGAGTCTACATGCTCGCTTAATACGCCGCGCTGGAGAAGCGCCGGCGTGAACCCTCTTTCAATCGCCCCATTGTAAGTGAACAACACGCAATGTTCCATCGCAAAGCCGGATATGACCACAAAGTCAATCTGATGATCGCGAAGCAGCTGCTCCAGCTCCGTCTGCCAGAAGGAGTTGGAGTATAGCTTTGTTACAACAAGATCCGACGACTCCATCCGAACTCCCGGAACTGTAGCATACAGTTCTTGATTTGTCTCGTCCATCCCGTCTACATCTTGCACATGTACGACAAGCTGATTGCTGGAACGAACCATAGCCGCAACATGATTAATATATTCACAAGCGCTTTCCACACGCGCAGCATCCACTTGCCTCAGATAAATCTCCTGCATATCGATGATAATTAGTGCGATGTTCATTCTTGTCTTCCGCCTCTCTTCTCGTTGATGTAGATATCCAGTGCAATAATACCGCGTTTCGCCAATCGAATAAACATGATCAGTGCTATAAAAATGAATACGACACCTGCCAAATATACCAATAGCATAATAAAAGGCCACCCTACAAGTAAAGATTGATCCATGTTGAAAACTCCCCTTTCAATAGGTTTACTAATTGCCGTCGAGACATTATCAATTGGACTGCGCCTCCATGCGAGGCTGAAGAAGTTGCTTTAACTTATTTGAAGCATGAAAGGAATAGTGCTGTCCCTGAAAAGTTAACCAAAACACCTCGTTGTCTGCATGAACCAAAAATTCCAGTCGTCGAAACGGCTCACGATAATTTTCGGTATCCTGATACAGCAGCAGCCTCCACTCATTCCCTTCTGGCAGGTAGGAATATTCATTCGCAGGAGTAGATTGCTTCATTTCCTCATAGAGCTGACGACCTTCTTCATCATGTTCATGATAGGACCAATAGATCGTTCCCTCTGGATTATGGAGCAAGATGCTGAAGCCTTGTTTTGATTCTTCTCGATCGATCGTTAAATAAGTGTTCATCTGATCACGTGGGTAGAACCAATCCTGCACCATGCTGTGGAGTGGCACAAATCCGATGAGATAGACTACAATGCCAAGAAAGATGACCCTGCGTTTATAGGTTTTGTTTTGTTTGGCATTTCGGTAGAACAGCCATGCCAGCAGTACGCCTACTGGCAAATGCAAACCATTTAGGATAAAGCGAAAGGGTGTAAGCAGCAGATACCCTGCCGTCTTCCAGACCAAGCCGCTTTCATCCTGTCGATCAGTCCGTTTCCAGATCAGAAGCACAAGCAATATTACCGGAACAGCTACGATCAAGGATGGCATAACCAGACTCCAATAATAGTAAGCCATAGCGAGCCTCCCGCCTATATCCAAGTCCGATAGCTGCCTGCTTTGACCTCAACCTGGTGCAGGTTAGCCCATTCTTTCAAAGCTTGAATGCCATCATCATGTTCGCGGAAAGCAAAACATAAATAAGTGGGTACAAAACGTTTGCCTCGCGGTACGATGCCGATAGAAGGATTGAAATTACCCTGCACGATTATTTCCTCAATATCTGCAGGTTGAATTTCCCTATTGTAGAGGACTATGGCATTCTCCACAAACTGTAGGTGGTTTGGCTTATACTTAATTAATTGAACAACAATAATAATAAACCAAGTTGCAAAGATGGAAAAAGGAATGGATGTCATAATAATGGGTATTACAGATTGAGACAAGTTTGATCGAATAATCAGCACGACCAACAACCCGATCATCATAAGTCCATAAGGAATCACGGCATAATTGCCGAAAGGTCTTTTTATGGCATATCTTTGAACCGCTTCCATGCTTCGCCTCCCTTTACTCAGATGTAGCGCTTCTCCTTCATATCCGATAAACAGGTGCTAACGGTAAGCTCAAGCAAATCCACAACCTCTTGCCAGTCTAATAGCTCCAAAGGTTCATTCATCGCATCATGCCTATGATCAAAATCAAACAACAAATCCTTCCACAGCTCAGGCAGCAAATCTACCTGAATTTCATCCATCGCTGACACTTGCTGCTCAATAGGTTGAATGGGGAGAGACAACTTATAATGCTGAATCAGCTTGCCGTTCAGTTTCCAGAAATCGCGGTAATATTGCGCCTGCGCTTTCTTCTTCTGCGGCTGAGGCAGCCACTTGATCTTTTTCATATAGATTTCATCCACCCAGATCTGATCGGATATGAGATGGCTGTAATAGCCTAGCAAGAATGGGTTTGCAGCACTGGACAAATACTTGGCGCGGAAGCCCTCCAGATCAACAAAAGCTAGCCCATTTCCATCGATTTTTATAAAATGCGAAGCGGATTTGGCTGCGTTCATATTTTTGCATACATCCGGCGCCATTCCGCCGAGGATGAACGATTCATCTGCAAGGTTGATCTCCCTAAGAATCCTTGTAGATATGGCGAAGTGCATCACTCTTGAACCCATAGCTTCGCTCCTTCTAAGTTAAGCTTCATTATAGGTAATGATTTGGCCATTCGAATAGTGGTTTTCAATAATCCTTAGCAAATGCAGACTTAATTCCTCCGGTGTAATCAATTGCCCTGCTTCATATACCGAAATTGTTGAGCCATACCTAAGCTTTGCTCATCCTTACTGCGGGCAATCGCCTGCATCTCCGTGTCGACCATACCCGGTATGACGGCTATCACTTCCACAGGATTCGGCTGATTCTGCTGCTCCAGCCCGACACATTGCGTAAACATGTTCAGACCCGCTTTGGCACTGCAATAGGAGCTCATGCCCGGCGCAGGATAAGACCCTGAACCTGATGTGATATTTACTATCTTACGTCTCGTATGGATGTGCGATGTCGATTTCATGAAAGCCGAAGTCAGAATCATTGGGGCGATCAATCCTGTTTGTATATTGACAATGAGATCATCTGTCAAACCCGTGCAATGCCGTATATATAAGCTCCCTGCTCCAATAGATCTTTGGCCAATTGTGCACCGATTCCGCTTGACGTTCCCGTTATGATAAAGTGTCGTGCAGCTGATAGCATATAAAGTCCTCCGTATATGTTCAAATATATGAGACAAAAATGTGCCCTTACATACAAGCTATTATTTACTCGTAGCCTGGATATGATAGGGTAGCTCTGCGAGTTGGTATTTGCTATCAGCAGGATTATCGACGATAACCTTCAACGGGAATATCTTGACCGGTTTATCGGAGCCGAGCCAATTCCGCTCAGTAGAGGAGAGAATGAATAACCCCTCTTCATCCCCGATGGGGGCGAATAAAGAATCTGCATTCAAATACACTTGCTCGCTCAATAAGGCCGTCAATGCTTCAGCGGTCTCTTTCACATTCGTTACCGGCAAGCCGATTTCGCTGATGCCTAGCACATCAAGTGCGCCAAACTCTTTCCCTACTTTTCCAGTTAGATCATGACGAGCTATATATTCAACAATATTGCCTGCTGGGTCGTAGAAATAGATAGAGTCTGAGTTCCAGCTGTTCGAATGAACGACTTCCCTGCCATCTACGAGATTTATCGCAATACCAAGCTCCCTGATCGATTGAATAGCCGAATCTAATTGGTTTGGCGAAATATTGAAGGCAAAATGGTAATATGGCATTATTTCCCCATGATGAGCTTCAAAAGTTAGAACGGAATTGCCGCATTGCAGACGAAGTTCGGATTCGGTAAAGGCTAACACCGGCAAACCAAGCAGTACGTGATAAAACTGATGTTGCTCATCTAACCGGCTTGTCTGCAGGATCACTTCTCTTATTTTCATGCTTCAGTCACTTCCCTCCATTAGCAAGGTCGAAAGAGAGTCTGCACAGTTAAGATTATCTTTTATCGTTTCATCGCTTTCCAGATATACCTATGCTCTCGAATCGTCAACTTTCCGTCTGTCGTATGCTCTTGTATTTTTTGTTCCAGCAGCGCACGATAAGCTGGCTGCGTATAATCGGGGTTGCCGGGCGTGTCGGCTAGAAACTTCGAGAATTCAACTTCGATCGGGAATTCATACACAGCATCATGGTACTCTTCGAATTCGACATCCGTATACGCAGAAGAGGATAACCGTTCTTTAACCTTGCTGACATCATTATGAATTCCAATTATGATTCCGCCAGCGCGAAGAATCCGGCTATGCTCGATAATGGAAGTAGGTCCTCTCCGATCATAGATTAGATCGAATTGTCCATCTGCGAATGGCAGCTCGGTTTTTGTTGTTGCATAGACAAACTCTATATTGTGGACATCACTGGCATTCATAAGCTTCTGGGCAATCGCGATCATTTCCGCGGAATTATCGAACCCGGTAATATGGCCGGTATGAGGTGCCATCTTTAGCGTAAACTCGCCGTGGCCGCAGCCGGCGTCCAGAACCCATTCACAGCCGGGCAGCAGTTCCTTTAATCTTACTTCGAATACCTCTTCAGCAGACCTTCCGATCACATTGAATATCGCCCTGCCTTTATACCCACCGTTCCTTCGTGCGATCCTATCATACCATTCTATCCCCATGGCTCTACCTCCTTATTCTAGTTAAAGGAGTTTCAGTATACCTTTATTTGCTATAAAAGGTAAGAACCAATTTGGGTTAAATAGGTGAATACCGTGGACTGTAAATGGCTATAGTCCTTTGTGCAAAAACTTGATGGATGAGAATTCCTGATATCCTCGCTTTAGATAATAGGAATACGCTGGTGTACGTTCATCCGTTAACAGAACAATATTATGAATACCATCAGTCTTCAAATTCTCGCTAGCAAAATCCAGTAAACGAGTACCGATTCCCTGACCCTGTACAGACGATTTGACATAAAATTCGTCAATGTAATATTCTTGTCCCCTCCACCAGTGCTTCACTCTGCCTAGCATAACGCCATTAATCGTTCCCTCTTCGTCAAGAGCAACAAAAGCCCGAAAGCCGGGAGTCTGTGTCAAGTCGGAAATGAAAGTTGTGGCAACCGAATTCGTCCATTCGTTATTCCATGGAGCCGCATTAAACACATCAATAAATAGCCCAACACAGCCTTCAAAATCTTGCGCTTGATAGGATCTCATGTTCATCCTCTATCGCTCCTTAATTAAAAAATGATAGGGTCAGTTAATTCTGCCCATTGTATAAACGGTTCATCTGTTGTATCCCTTGCAATAGTACCGATCATGATTGCCTTATGATGTGGATGATCATTGTAATGTTTAATCATGTAATGAATGATTCTTGAAAGTTGAAGGTGTAATACTTCGTCTCGATGAACCCAATGCAATTCGCCTTCAGCGGATTCTATCCAATTCGTTTGTTCGGTCGTCCCAAAATAAACAAACTGCTGCCTGATCTCATGTTCTTTAATGCGCAGCAAAATATATCTTAATGTAAGACCTTCCACCTCATGTTCCTTAATACCCGACTCTTCGAATATCTCACGAAGACAAGCTGACTTCGGGCTATTCCATTCATAAGGCTCAAGATGTCCGCCAAGCCCTGTCCAGAACACATCAGTTGAAGAAGCTGGTTTTACTTTCTTCATCATGAGTACACTGTCGTTATGAAAAAGAAATGCAGTTGCCATTTGTCTAAGCTCCAACATCGACCATTCCTTCAAAAAAAATAATTTAGAACGATTCCCGCTCTATACCGCTTTTATACAGGATCGAGAGCACCTCGTCAAGATTCGAACTTATATAGTCCGGTTGGTAGCCGTCAGGTGGTTGCTTGTTCAGCCGATTTAGCCAAATTGCCTGTATGCCTAGTTGTTGAGCGCCGCTTACATCGCTAATGATTGAATCCCCGATGTGGATCACTTCATGAGGCTGCAAGTTGACTCGGCGAATTGCCTCCTGAAATAGTTCCGGCCGTGGCTTATAGGAACGGACATCCTCGCTAGTTAATATCTCATCTACTTGAATGCCATGATAGCGAACCGCCTCTGCGATATCGCTTGTATCGATGTTAGATAAAATGTACAGGGGTATCCCCTGGAGCTGCTCCAAGAAAGACAATGTATCTGAATAGAGTATTGGTCTTTTCCAGTGGTCAAATTGAACCTGTATGAGCTCTTCCGCAGTCCCGCTAGACTGAAAATGTTCAAGTGTCTTCCTGAGCGATTCAATTCCAATCCATCTTTGGGTTTGGAAGGTGTCGCCATAGCTGCTGCTGAAGATTGACGAGAAGCTCTTCCACCAGAAGCTGCCAATCTCTCGCTGACTGCAAGGAATGGATGCAGATTGTTGAATCTTCTCGTAGATGACTGGCAAAATATCATCATCTTCATGTACTAAAGTCCCATAAAAATCAAGAAATATAGCTTTGTACCTCACTACTTCACACATCCAATCACTCAAAATCCATTCTAAACTCAAAGATTGCAGGATGAACATAACCCACCGGTGGCAGTTAACCAAAGGCGGGTTATGGGATTTTACTCTATAACATGCGGCTTGTCAGCAATCTAACCATATAGTAGATAAGGGCGATAGCGAAAAACCCTGCGATCATAAAGAGGAGCGTTCGCCATCCGAAAGAGCTCTGTATGTATCCGAAGGATACTTTGTGCTGCAAGTAATCGGTAGTTTCATAACTTTTGACAATGTCAGGGACAAACTTCTTCGTTGCTGCATATCCTTGAATGATCCTCTGACCCACTTGCCAAATCACTCCGACAACAAGTACGAGGAATGAAATAATGAGCGATTCTATGGCCAATGATTTATTGAAAATCATATAATTCCTCCGTTACTTAGGAAAAGGTTCGGTCAGGCTTTACTCTATTGACCAACGCCAGCTCATGACTTATGGAATAGTCAGCTAGCTTGCGGGCAATGTCTTCCCTATGCTGCGGATCGATGGTATAAGCGACCCAGATCCACTTTCCTTTCAATTGCAATTTGAACATGCAGTTCGTAATCGTTAGTCGTTCAATATCAGATATCGCAAACTCCCGACTGGCGATCCTAATGGACTGCGAGGTAAGCTCGACGGTCGACACTGCGTTGTGTTTTTTCATTTTTATAACATAATATAGAACCGTGGCAAGCAATACGATTAAGAAGAACAAGATAACCAGATCAAAAACAAGGCTGCTCTCTTTCAACTTATTGGAAATGATCATGATCACATTGAATGGAATAAGCAACAACATCCAGTATGCGACCGGTCGCTTCGTTGTAAAAGTCATAAGTTAAATACGTTCACCTCGCATGACAATTGGATCTCCCGTTCCCTATTGTACCATCATATTCCAGCATAATGAACCATTTATTTTCGTAAAAAGGATGAATTGGATCACCCCCGCAACTTTTCAAATCATAGTGGGTATACACCAAAAGAAGGATATTTGAATTCGTTAAAGGGGAGTGAGCATTGTCAAAAAAGTTCCTGTTGGGATTAATCTGCGGCATGGCGATTCTCGTCTTCACAGCTGCCGCTGCTGTATGTGCCGCTGCGTTCTTTCTCCAACGAATTGGGCGCTTCTGTCTACTATACGGCGCCAACCAGCAGCGACTGGGCACAGGTGAATATATACTACGAAGATGATCGTGATTTAGCACTGAAGGACAAGGATGGTTACGTCAGACTGGGCAACCTGGATGTTCGTTTTGCCTTGGATGACGATATGCCTGAAATTAAAGGTACGGTCAAGATCGAGAAGACGATCCCTAAAGACCGGGATATTGTCCTAACCATCCTAGACAGCAAAGGCAATACCTTAGGCGTTAGCAGCGCTGTCGAGCCTTATGATCCTTATCATGTGGCAATATCTCAGCTCAAACAAGGGGATGTCATCAACTTCAGAACGTACTTCCCATATATGGCAACTCCGGATAAATATTCATTGAAGGTTGATGTGGTGAAGAAAACGGATTGGTCTTACAGTCAAGGGTATGTAGGTTCCGTTACTGGTGCGGGCGGATTCTATGGTTATCCGCTAAACCCTGCACTCCATCATACGAATTATCAAAGCAAACTAGGTGGAACCACTCCTATTGTTGTGAATGTCATTCATATCGGCAAAGAAGATTCCGTAATCTTGACCCAGCCGCTTTCGCTCAGTGTTGAAATTACAGATAGCAATGGCAAACTTCTTCGCACCCTAACGACTAAGCCATTTACCGGTGAAATTCTATGGAGATATGGTTCAATCCGAACAACCATTCCATGGGACCAAAAGGACAGTACGGGCAAGAAAGTAGCCAAAGGTGAATATCACGCCAAAATAAAACCAATGGATGCTGAAGGATACTACAAAAACAACCCGGACAAAATCATTAAATTTGATCTGCTGCATTCCATGCAAGCAAGCATACCGCTGCTTCTTGAATAGCATCTAAAAAAGCTTCCCACACCGAAATCGGTTGCGTGGAAGCTTTTCATTAAGGCCGTCACATATGCATGATTATTCAATCTGCATCATCCTCGTTTTGGATTCATTTCCCCAATTGTGATTTCCTCTGCCAATAATAGATAGCCAGTTGGGTACGATCGCGCAGCTCCAGCTTATCCAATATTATCGTCAGCATATTGCGTACGGTTCCCACGCTCAAATATAGCTGCTCGCTAATTTCTTTGTTGGACAAACCTTGCGATACCAGCTCCACAATATCGGACTCCCGCTCCGTTAACCCTTGCAGACTTTCTCTGCTGGGTTCCATGATCGTCTTTAACACATCGGGACTCAGAACAGTTGCTCCGGATGTAATCGCTCGAATGTTTTCCGCCATTTTTTCAACCGTAGACGATTTGAGCAAATATCCTTCCGCCCCTGCTTGTAATGCCAGTCTAATATTTCGTTCATCCTGGAAAGTAGTAAGCATCATAACAAGGATGAACGGATATTGCTGCTTGATTATCTTCGTACTTTCTATCCCATCCATTATCGGCATCTGAATATCCATAAGGATGACATCAGGCTGCAGGTGACACAATTGAATCGCTTCCTGACCGTTGAGCGCCACACCGATCACTTCAAAATCTTCCTCTTTCCCAAGCAACAGCTGGAGACTTTGACAAACAAGCGGATCATCATCAACGATTAGCAGCTTCATCCCTTCACCCTTTCTCTAGTAGCGGCAGCACACAAACAAGCAAAAATCCGTTGTTTGCGCTGATCGATAGGCTTCCGCCCAATGAACGCGCCCTCATCTGCAGGCTTCTCAGGCCGCTTCCAGTCTGTTCCTTTTTCTGCAGTGTTCCGTTATCTTGAACAAGCAGCCGAACGATTGATCCCGCAACCTGGACCTTCACTTCCACCCCTGTTGCATCGCTGTGACGGGCGACATTCGTTAACGCTTCCTTCAAGCAAGCTTCCAGCAGCCCCCAATGATAAGCGGGGACGAGCAACAAATCTCCTGACTTCTCAAACCGGACCTCCACTTGATAAAAGTTGCGCGCCACATACTCCAAATTTTCGACACCAATCAAGGCACTTGGCGTTGCGTTATGTACGGTTTCTCTTAAGCTTTTTGTACTGAGCTCCAGCCGGCGTTTTACCTCCTGCAGAAGTTTTTGCGCTTCCTCAGGCTCTTGAACATATTCATACGCTTGCAGAGCAAGGGCTGCGCCAGTCAAATCATGGCCTAAGTGATCATGCAATTGCCGAGCCATACGGAATCGTTCCATTAGCTCAGCTTGCTGAGATACAGACTGGTTGGCTGCTAACAAGTCTGTTTTTATCCGCTCCAGCTCATATCTGGCTTTGCGCTGCTCATCTGCTTCCTGCTTGTACTTCTGCAGGTTTTGCAAGGAGGCATAAGAAAAGAGGCCCATAAATAAGGCCAGGACAAAGTACCAGAACAGCCATGCAGGAGAGGCTGGCGTAACAAACAAAATGATGAAGAATGGCAGAGCGAAGGGCCACTTCCCGCGCAGTGCTAATTCAAATAGAGGCAGCGACAAACCGAAATAAGCGATAGAGGTATACGGCAAATAAAGAATACAGACTGCCGCATCCAACATCACGCTCCATACCGGCAATTTGAATCGCCAGCGTATGCTCATGAGAAACAATAACAGAAGGATCAGAATGAAAACAGATGTAGCGTACTCGCCTTTGGCCCACAAAAAAATGAGAAAGACAAGATTAAGAATACGCCAGCTATTGACGAATCGCATGGGCTCTGTGAATGATTCCATCCTTCACCCCCTTCGTTCTTATTGCATCCTTCTTGTGCTTCCAATGACGACAAATATGAGGGTGTACAGCCATAACACACCATTAATGAGTAAAAAATCAGTAGCATCGTCCCCGTTTGCGACCCAATTCAAGCCTTCAGAAAGCCAAAATGTCGGCAACAGCACGGCAACTCGTTTTAGCAAGTCCGGGAACATCTCCAGCGGAATCATCACGCCTCCCATGACTACGACAAGAAAGATAAGCGCCATATAAACGAGAAAGGAGCTGTCCTTATTACGATAAAGGGTAATCCAGGCTAACGCAAGCGCCAATGCTGTAAAACTGAATGAGATATACAAGATCAGCAGCGATAGTGGCTGGTACAGCTCCTGCCCCCATATTAAGCCGCCGCCAACCACGATGGCACACTGTATGATCAATATAACGGAATACGCCAGCAGATTTTGAGATAAGTAACGAAAGTAACTGATAGGAGCTACCGATAATCGCTTAATCACCCCTTTTGCTCTGTCCTCCAGGATAAGCGATGTTAGCCGAATAGCAGCAAACAGGATCACAATGCCATAATATTGATAGCCGTATGGAAGCAGTGGCCAATATTCTCCAACTGGGAAGAAAATACAGACAATAGGAGTAAGACTCAGAAAAATCAGATTCGTAAGATTGCCGAAGCTTCTTTTTAATGCAAAATAAAAGATGGTCACCTCATTCGCCTCCTCCCTGCAACCAGCATCACGATGAATAAGATGACGATTGCCGCCAATAGTATATTGGCTTGAAACCAGGCTTCCGACAGGTTGCCGCGGCTTCTGTCTGTTACAGACCTGATCGCCAAAGTGAGCGGGTTTCCATAGGAGCCGAGGAAGTCAAACAGACCGTTTTTCGGCATCGGAAAAAACAGTCCTGCCAGCAGTACAAAGCCAACGCCATAAATTTCACTTAATCGTTCCGCAAGCTTGTAGTTTTTCACGAGGCTGGCGAAGATCACACATACGATGCTGGATAATAGCGACATTAATGAGATCAGGTAGATGACCCATCCCCAGCTATGCCATGCAACGCCCAGAACAAATTGGGAGTATGTCATCAACAGAATGCCAAGCACGACTGAGAAGAGTGTTCCGCACATCATAATCGAAAAAGCATACATCGTTTTATTGAAGGGCAAAGCAAACATTCTCATCCGATTAACAGTAAACAAATCAATATGAATGAAATGCATAACCGTCGTCCCGCCGAATAGCTGAAAGACAAGCACCATTGTAAGTGCATTGTAATCGGAATAAGGCGTACCGTCTTCTGTCTTCATCCCAGACAGTATCAATGAGAAAAACGTGAGGAGAACGATCGGAACTAGAAGCAACAGGATGAGAACAATATAGTTGCGGGCCAGCCTCAGCATTGTGAATGGAATGGTCGAGAGCACGCGCATCATTATTCCCCCTTGTCTCTTAATTGCTTGCCCGTCAATGTAAGAAAAACATCCTCCAAATTCGGTTTATCCGCTTGTATGGCAAGCACACTCGAATGTTCTTTGACGACGGACAGCACACGATCAAGATTCCCTGCGCCGGCTGCGGATATAACCGTAATTTGGCTTCCGGTTACTGTAACTTTCTGCACGCCGATAATTCCCTCCAGCAATTTGACTGGAACTTGATCCGGAGCGGCGACATCAAAGCTGACCTTCTCCTCGTGCTGAATGGTCTTGATCAGCTGTTGAACGGTTCCTTCTTGAATCACTTGTCCTTGATCCATAATAACGACACGGGATGCGATTTCCTGCACTTCTTCCATGTAGTGTGTGGTGTACAGGATAGTTGTCCCGTTGTCCCGCAGTTTTTTGACCGATTCCAAAATATGATTTCTCGATTGCGGATCGATACCAACTGTAGGCTCATCCATAATTAGAAATTTGGGCCGATGTGTCAGTGCACAGGCAATATTCAGCCGCCGTTTCATTCCTCCGGAAAACTTGGTAGGCACTTTATTCGCTTGTTCTCTGAGGCCTACAAAGTCAAGTGCTTCCTCTACTCTCTTCTTCTTCTCATTGCCTTTCAACCCGTACACGCCTGCAAAAAACAGGAGGCTTTCCTTAGCAGTCAACTCTTCAAATACCGCAACCTCTTGAGTAACAAGACCAATCTTCTCTTTATTTTCATGAGAGAACGGATTTTTTGACTGTCCGAATAACGCAATCTCTCCCTTTTCAAAAGGAAGCATGCCGGTTAGCGTTTGAATCAATGTCGTTTTCCCTGCTCCGTTGGGTCCGAGCAGGCCTACAATCTCCCCCTTATGAATATCCAGATTAATATAATCAAGCGCTACGTAGGAGCCGTATCGTTTCAGAACACCCTGCATGGAAGCTATTGTCATCGCCATCACCCTCTCGATTTAAGTCTCTTAAGTATGTCAAATTCGATTATTTGCATGTAGTTACATTTGTCATGAATCCGAATAGACGACATTCCCTTACCTCTGATCGAGGTTCGATTTGAGGAAATGCCCATCACAATAAGGAGTGGTTATATAACCACCCCTTGTAGTAAGTACATGATATAAACATCTCATTATTGCAGACTGTACGAAGTACTTTTCATGTGTCGAAGTCCAGCCAACCTATCGTGACTCATTCTTCAATTCAACCAAATTGACCCATATAGAACGTTACTTTACAACCCGGTACCGTAGGTGGGTCTCACTCGCAAAGGCCGATGTTTCAATTCGCTCCAACTTAATATGCTCTCCGAGCCCGCCAAATAATGAAATACCGTCGCCCAGCAGCAGGGGTACTACATCTAATACGATTTCATCCACTAGTCCAAGTTTGAGGCATTGCCGGGAGATGCTTCCACCCAAAAGTGCGACACTTTTATCACCAGCGCTTGCTTTGGCAGCCTCAACGGCTTGCTTAATATCGTTAACGACGAAACTATAGGTAATACCATCTTTTTCAACCGGTTCATGGGCTTCGTGGGTCATGAGGTATATTGGAATTTTCAACATACCACCGTACGGTATCTCCCCTTCTTCAATCGTGTTCGTTTTGTTGGCGCCACCAACTACGGCGCCTATTTCCTCCATGACTTTATTGACAACTGCGTAATCTTGGTCCGTAGCTTCAAAATCGAACATCCAATCGATACCACCGTCTTTGTCGGCCATGTATCCATCTAGTGTTGTTGTTGCGTGAATAATAACTTTTGCCATTATTAAATCTCCTTTATCTCTTAGTTTTTCAGTCTAATACTTTATTTTCATCTAACACCATGAGCGGTTTTGATCTTAATTTCCATCATTTTCCGGCTATCTCCTTCATTACGCTCACTCATTGTAGATCCTTTCAACCTAGTAATAGCTTGTGCAATTGAATTACGCTCTCTACATAGAAAGTGGGTCCAATCCCTCGCAACTCTTCCTCCAAGCCGTACCCATAACCAACCCCAATAGAATCAATCTTATTAAGCTGCGCCCCTATAATATCGTGTTTGCGGTCTCCTACCATCACAACTTGTCTTCTATCCAGCTTCTTCTCATTCATAATGGATTGAATGATTTCTCCCTTAGCAGTCATCGTGCCATCGAGATTACTGCCGCATACCAGATCAAAATAAGGACTCAGCTCAAAGTGATCTGCAATTTGCTTGGCGTATATTGTCGGCTTCGATGTCGCCACGATCAGCGTACGTCCGTCTCTCACCAACACATCCAGCAATTCGATAATACCCTCGTATCGTTCATTCTCGAAAATCCCTGTCTCGGAAAAATATTCTCGATAGTAGTCCACTGCCTGCTTGGCTTCCAGTTCTGTGAACGAATAAAACTCCATAAAGGATTGCACCAGCGGAGGGCCAATAAAAGGTTCCAGCTTGTCTAGATTGTCTTCATGAATGCCATACTTAGCTAGTGCATACTGGACTGACTTTGTAATGCCGATTTTGGGATCTGTAAGCGTACCGTCCAAATCGAATAGGATTGTAGAATATTTCATTGGTATGAGCTCCTTTAATGTGTTAAACGATGGATAGGACAACTTGCTTTTTTTTCGTACGAATAGCCCACCTTTAACGGGTGAGCTCACATCTCAGCCTATTATACCACCATCTTCCATATTCGTGTAGGTGCAGTTATTGCTACCTTTGCTCTTTATTTTGCTTCACAATGGTATCCGCTACCTCCCAATTTTCTTCTATAACATTTAATTGTTTCTTGATTACCTTTCTAACATCAGGTAGAAATAAGCCAATGCCAACGATCAAGGCAATCCAGCTTAAAACCAAAGGGCCGCCTCCCACATACGTTAACAGGTTTGCGAATCGTTCCTTGCTCCATGCGCTGATATTCGAGCCGTATATAGCAGCAGAGAGATAGCGAACACCGTATAAGAAAGCAGCGATTATAATAAAGACAACGCCAACCGTTCTTCTATGCATATAATTCTCCTTTTTCCTATATTATGCATCTACTGAGTACTTGCCGAAATAAAAACCTTTAAGATAATCGTCAAAAAAATCCTTCAGCTCGCTATGCTTAATCATATATTTAACCGGATAGTACCTCGTATCTGTCCGCTCAATATAGATATGATCCTTAACATACTGAATCCGAATCGTCTTCGCTGGCGTAATAGTAAGCGTGATAGCTGCCTTGATACTCCCTGTAAAGCTCTGAACCTCCGTTATATCGGAATCCGGCACCGAATTAATCCATTCAACAAGCTTCCCTACTTCTTCTTCGCCAAGCTCTAACCGCTCAAAATGAACAGACGCTCCGGCATCCTTATCCGTATATACAGCTTTGCTCATCTGGACACCTTGGATTTGATCCGCCGATATGCTTTGATAAATCGATTGATAATTGTCAGATCCGACGAGTACACAGAACGCCATAAACCATACACATCCATAAATGAGTCTACTGCTATAAAGGGGCGGCTTCACTAACATTTTCTCCACCTACTTTCACCGCAGGGAAAGTATGGAACACTGGTCAATGTCCACAAATCTCCACACTGCAACTTTTCTTTCGACTTCAGCCATTTTCATTTACTACTTTATAGACGTTAAGAAGCATCGTTTGGTTATCCAAAACGATATCGCATTACCAAATATTATACTTTCAGTTAGTTATTATAAAAAGCGTTTTAGCTCTCTAATATCTGATATCTCCCCACAAGGTACTACACCGTGTTGTTTCATTTTATCAGAATCGCCGTTATAGGCTACAAAAGGGATTCCAGCGGCAATGGATGCCTTGCCATCAATCCAGGCGTCACCTACCGATATCCATTCCTGTGGGGTTGTCTTCTTAAACTGCTGCAACACATATAGAAAACCATCGGGAGAAGGCTTAACCCGGTTCATTCTCTCCCTGCCAACAACGAGGTCGAAGTAAGGGAGAATATCATTATCGCGAAGCGCTGTTTCGGCTGCTTCCACAGCATTATTTGTGACCACTGCCAAGTTATACACACCTCGTATTTCATTCAAAAAATCTACGACGCCTTTCTCAAGTTTGGCTCCGCGCATTCCGTCCACTTCATACTTTTTCGCTATATCCCACATCTTGCGGAGGTGTTCGGGTCCCATTTTATTGGTAGAAATCGCTTCTGTGATGATCGTTGAAGTCGTATGCTGATCCAGATTCCAATCAGGCGGCAAGAATTGGGACTCAACCAGATAGTGATAGGTATCCCTCTTCATAGAGTGAAAATCAATAGAAGAGCGGAGCAGCGTGTTATCCATATCGAAGATAATACCTTTAATCGTTGGTTTGGCGGGAGACTTCATTTCGTTAACCCCTTGCTCTTTGACGATTTCATAAACTTGATTTCAAAGTCAATGCAGATCAAATAAATCTTGATTATCCTTTACTAGAGCATAAAGCTTCAAATCGTGATGGGCGCCCTTGCAAAAGACGACCTTGCTCATCGTTCCCTCGTAAATCAAACCAGACTTCTCCATTACTCTCGCAGAACCGATATTCGCAGTTAAACAACGAGCCTCAATTCGAACCAATCCCATTTTCTCAAATCCGATCTCTATCAGCCTTTTTACAATCTCGGTCATATAGCCCCGATTCCAATATGATCTCGATAAGGCGTAAGCTAATTCACCCCTGGCATGATTGGGAACCCAATCGACATAGCCGCAGGAGCCGATGAATTTGCCTGTTGCTTTGTCCTCTATGCCCCATGGCGCAAGCTGCTGTTGGTCATATTTATTCAATATATATTGAATAAAAGCACGTGTATCCTCAATAGACTGATGGCTATTCCAAGTTGTATATTGCGAGACTTCGTCATCTGAGCAATATTCAAACATGTCTGCCGCATCCTCGAGCGAAATTTTACGCAAAATGGTTCTTTCCGTTTCCAGCCGGGGCATCAATAAGATATGATCATTCTCTATATTCACAACTATAGGCTCCTCTCCTCTGAGGTCGACAACCGATTTGCCAACCGCCAGCACTTCAACCGTCATTAAGAACTAGTCTGGCAATTCGATATACTCTGACACTCTTGACTTTAACAACTCTATCAATTCTTCGTCCATGTACTTGTAATCATCTGGGATATCCAGCCTAATGATTGGTTTATCTGCAACTTCATCATTGAACTTGGACCTAAGCCTTCTGCTATGCTTAGTCTCCATCACAAATATTAGGTCAGCCCATCCAATATGACCCGAAGTAACCTTAATTCGGGCATTTTCTTCTGTACCAGCGGATCTAACATCATACATGGGATATGCGCTGAATATCTTCTCAGCAGTTAAGCTCCGCCATTTATTTCTACTGAATAGGAATAGTAATTTAATCGAAGATGCCTCCTCTGAAAGGTCTAGATATGATTTTTCTTAACCCTTGACCTTCTGACGTATAGATAAATTATGAAACTTAATATAAGAAACACTAAACCAAGAACCCAATATATGGCGGGTCCCGTCTTGACCGTACCAACTGGAAGAGGCGGTTTGCTTTTGGTCTGCTTCAAAAAATCAGTATAATACGCGCTAGCTGCTTTATCGCTATGAGTGATGACACCATTTTTGATGCGAATCATTCCATTAGGGCCAGCTACAGGTACAAGCATGCTGGAGTTCTTTGACCTCTCTAAAAATAAGACAAAGCTGCTGCCTTCTACCTGAACATCTTGGACCCACCCAATATCATTGGATTCAATACCGGCTTCAATTGAGGCTTTAACTGTCCCGCGATAAATCTTTTCAACTTTAAAGCGATAACCCCGCCACATCGTATCCTGTCTTTGAACTCCATCCTCAAATACATATGAACCTTGGACGATTACAGAGGATCGTTGTACCACCTCTTCAGGTTGAAGACTTACCCAGCTTGTTGCGTATATATGGTTTGGACCAAATGAAATGAGAAGGGAAATAAAGCATACTACACACCCTATGCATCTTTTAACCAATGCTGTCCCCCCCTTTAAAAGTTGACCTTTGGACTTTTTACTCGGCTAGGTACTGCTCCAGCTTCCTATGAATATGCGGCCATTCTTGCGACAGAATACTATAAATGATGTAATCCAAGTTGTAGTACTTTTTTCGAAGCACTCCTTCTCTAGTCGCACCTAAACGCTCAATAGCTTGCTGTGATCTCACATTATCCGTCGACGTGACGATTTCAACTCTGATGACCTTAAGCTCTGCAAAAGCATGCTGGAGCATCAAAAATTTGCATTCTGTATTGACCCTTGTTCTCCATACGGCAGGAGAATACCACGTCGTTCCAATATTCAAATTATGATGGCTCTCTGAGATGCGCAAGAACCTTGTAGAACCTACAATTGTCTCCAATTCCTTGTCATACACCGCATACGGAAATTGCTCATTACGCTCTCTCATTTCCAATGCTTGTAGTACAAATGCTCGCATGTCTTCTACGTTTGCTATACGATAAGGGAAATGAGTCCAAATCTGCGGATCTCTTGAGCACACATAAAGCGGCAAAATATGCTCCTCCCCTAGTGGAACGAGTCGAACACGCTTTCCTTCCAATTCTGAAAACTGGTACACTGTCATCACCCTAAATTATTTATTATGTTAGATGAATTCTTCAAAATGGTAACGTATGATCGTTTTTCAATGCTTATGCTGGAGTTCGATATGATGTCATGTAGGAGTTAAGGTTTGGAGGAAGACGTTCTCGTTTAATTGCGCGAAAAGCTACATTCATGTAACTCTCCTGTAAAATAAAAAAAGGGAGAGAAGCGATTTCTTCTCCCACCATAATCCAAATATTATCCAGAATCAAGTAAATTTTGAAGATTCTCTGTCCGAATTGTTTTAGTGAATAAATGTATGTTTAACACGAACCGATCTAATAAAATAAGGAATCCAGATCAGGAATGTGACTGCCGCTCTTATCATATCCCGGATCGAACCGCCATCCTCCAACTCGCGAGCAAACGGGATTTGCATCAGAAGGATATAATCAACAATGCCGACTAATAAGCTAAGGCCAAAGTAAATGATCATCAAACGCGGCAAAATCGCTTTTTTGCTATAAAAACATACTAGAATAAAAATGCAAAACGCAAAAAACAAAACATTATAGATGATTTCAAACAATATGAGCGGTTTCCACATGGAGTGATATATCATTGAGCTTTTATCTGTGAAAAGCTCCCATGTCCCATCTCCAAATATGTTGACCGTGCTCATCAGTTGAAAAATCAACATAAGCATGGTGACATAGAGGCCAATCTGAATCAGTACCAGCCATCCTCCTAATCCAGAGATTAATTGCGGGTAAGGCTGATTGTCTTGTGTGGCCTGCGTCTTGGCTTCCATTGATACACGTCCCTATTTCAGATAGTAGTTTGATACATTCCGGCTTCACCAAGAAAATCCTTCCGGGTTAATTCCTTCTCGCCAAAATATACCCTGTAATTACTTATCGTCCCATCATGGGAAATAATTAAGAGACGTTTCGTCCTTTCTCGGCATACATTAATAAAGTCAGTAGCTAATTTTTCGAAATCTTGCTGCCTTAACTTATTAATGCCTTCTCCGCCCTGTACACAACACTCGAGTATGGGGATGGTGGGATATAATCGTTTTATCTCTTCAACGGTATAAGACAAATCGCACAAAAGGCTGGGCGTGTCATACATTTGCGGGAACATGCGAGGGCCTATCGCTGCTGAAATAAAAAAATGACTGCTGTCTAATAAGACTTGTGCAGTTTCAATGGTGCGCTTCGTCGGACTGGCTACGACCAAATCATCTGAACCAATTACAACTCGATCTTTTAAATCCATGACTTGCATTCTCCCATATTCGGTCAGACCAGGATGCAATATATTGAGTTGATTTGGATAATCGACAAGATGCTCCCCATGCCCATGGCGAATAAATACAATCTCCAACCTATCACCTCCGCACTTATTTGGTCTCGCTTAAGTCTAGCCAAGCTCCTGCGCATTACGCATTCGAATCATAGAGAAAGCAATCGTCGACTCTAGCACTCTATCTCTCATTGGAATTAATGAAGGTGTGACCCAAACCTCAATCCCTTCGTCCAGAATGGCATTAAACAGATCCTCCACCCGCTCCACCGAATGTGGCATTACTTTTTGATTAGACACATAATACCCCGCATTCCCATCCTCTTCCCTGAAGGAATCCGGATCAAACGTATACCGGTAGATATGTCCCGTTCTCAATCGTTCATACCATCTCGTCTCGATCGCGACCATCCGGCGTGAAGCAGACATTCCGAAGAATTTCTCACTATCCCTATTCGATGTTTCTTCATTGGTCCATAAGCATATGCGAGGACAATCTCTCGGAAAAAAATAATGTGGTGCGTGATACTCGTCAATCGCCCACACCTTTGCTTCACTCTGATCATAGATCTTCCTTGGTTCAAAAAACGGAATGTTCGATTCTTCGCTAAAATGAAACAGCTTCATCAGTCGTTCCCTCCAACTATGATATTGAATGTCCGATATGACCAGATATTCATATTATCATTGACATGGAAAAATGCGCTTTATCTTTTTGCTTATTTGCATGTCATCCAATTGATTTGCTTCGGCCGGCTATCCTTCAACTAACTTGTAATATCTTACATCACCCTTATCCGTTTCTGCAATTAAGATATCTCCACGTTCTTTCACGCGATATACTACTTTCGTCCCGACAGGTAATTGATTCGCTGCACCGTTTTCAAACTTGGCTGCATCATCGGTTTGCATGGAAATCTCTAGCAGCAATTCGTCCTTTGTTAGCTCTTCCTCATTCACCCAATCTACACCCTCAATAAGTACGATATCTTGATGCATCATAATGTTGGCATCTGGTTTTCCTTCTAACACCTCTTGAGGGGTTGGATTCCCTATGTTGAACTGGGATGAGTTCTTCTGCTTATCCAACTTTCCCGGGTTTGCGCTGCATCCGGCTAGCACTAAAGCAGAACATATCATTAGTATCCAAGTTTTCATCCTCATTGCTCCTCATCACGCAAGCTTTTACTCATAATAGCCGTCACTCTTGGGCATTGCTTGATAAGCCTCATTGTTTCTAATTATCTCTATAATCGTATCCGTCAGTCGTTTGAACTCCCTATGAGTCTTGGTTTCATTGAATTCGCCTTTCCAATGAATGTTTTGCTCCTTGCCGTTAAGAAAGATTTGAAAAGTGTAACCAGAAGACGGTTTAATGTTCATTCCTTCGACTTCGTTCGGATAGCCAAATAATCCGATTTCTTTCATTAACGTATGCACTTGATTTTTTTCGTTTTCGGTTAAGCTCAGCTCAGTCGTGCTGGTGCCTTTCTTAACAAGATCTTTGGTATATGTACCTTGAAGTGTATCCAGTACGTTCTTGTTCGCAACGCCATACGAAAACACAAAATCAAATGCAGCCGGCTTTTCCTCCTGCTCAAGACCGACCGCAGAACAACTGATTAGCGCAACTAACAACAGACCTGCAAGATACTTCATGCTTCAAAACCCCTCTTTAAAGAACAAATTAGTTTCGCTTATCTCAATGCCCAGCACGATGCGCAGCTTCTTGCAGATTGCCCATCACCAAAAACAAAACAAGAAATAAGGCCATTGCTACAATTAGCCATCCCATCCATAAGAACGTATCGCTATTTTCATTCCGCACCATCCGCGAACGCCCAACAAAAGAAAATCCCATGATTAGCAATATCGCTACTACAATCATCGACAGTCCCCCTCTTTGTAGCACTAATCTCTAGACGAAAAGGATAATGAAAAAGTTGTTATTATCCCCAAAATTAAGAATGCAAAAAAGCGTACTGAGTACGCTGTTCCATCGGGTAAGGTATTTGCGAGTCATAACGGTTACGACTCCAAAATCTTGTTATACAAATCTCGCATAACACTTTTTTCCGTAGGCTGCTGACACCACTGACTCAGCGAGATAAAATCCGTATTATCTGAAACTTGATCGATACCACCTACTAATCGTTTTTGCGACAACTTACATAACATGGGATCTGTAATTTGACTAATGATTGAATTTGCAACAGCAGAGCCATGGATCACGTTGTATGGCCGTTCATAAAAGGGAGAAACCTGTTCGGATACCGTTTCGGAAATACCTAGACGATTATGCATACGAGCTAAGATCTCATAGGCTCTGCATAAGGAACTCTCTCGCTCTCTCCATGTCATAGATGATTGAACGGCATGCAAAACGCTCAGCAACTCACTTGCACAATCCAACGTTTTGAATGCAGTTCCAAACCACTTGGGATATGGTGCATATCGGCGTTCCATTAAGAAGCATAAGTTCATAATATCTCTAACCAATCTTGAACCAATGACCGAAGATCCAAGCTCATCTCCTATATACCCTGCTCTTAGCATCAAGTGTTCTTCTTGTCCGATCCTATTCCAAACAGAAGCCATCATATATAACCATACATCGTGAGGATAGTACATGAACTCCGTACGAATCCTGGTAAGCTGCCCGCCATCATCGCGAAAGATCTCACCGCCAACAACTTCAGCCAAAACTTGCGAAGGGAACGTCAACCAATCTAGGGCTTCAAGCTCCTTCTCAACATCTATTGCAAGCTTTAATTGAAGGAATTGAGCCAGTGATGTAATTACCGTTTGATTCAAGTCAACATGGAACCCGTAAAACCGTTGAGGGCAATGGGTATTTATTACGTTTTGGATATCCTTTGCCAAATCCATATTCTTGGCCTGAAGAAACAATACAACTCTTGGTCCCCAATCATGATCCATTGACATTTCAGTATCAAAGCCAAGTACTTCGCTTCCTGGACCGATTAGTGACGATGTGTATAATAAACTTGGGAATTGTCTTGCAAGCAAAGGTTCAATACATTCATCATGAAATCTTTTGCATAGTTCTATTCCTTGCATAAAAGCCATGTGATTTCCTCATTTCATTTCTTCCTGATATCCCATACCAATTCGATGATATATTCCAGGAATCCTGTCCTTTAAACAAGATAACGAAAATTGTCCTCCGCCTTAGGCATTTGAACGGATAGCCGGTTGAGATGATTATAAAAGCTGAACGGAAACTTAAAGACGTGGCCGAAATCCCAATACGTGATATGGCCAAGATCGTATAAAATATTCAACGCATGTGAGTAGGTTAGAGCGTGTCCGATGAGATCATGATGAGCTTCCGCTCTGAATATGGTCTGAAATGAAGCTAGTTCATTTAGTATGAATGCTGACAGCTGTTCCGTATTTCCAATAGAAGGAAACGGGTCATTCTCATCGATCGTTATTCTTTTCACTTCCGAAACGCGATAGCCAATCCAGGATCGTCCCGGTATGGTATTCTCGAATGAAAAGTAACTGGCAATTGCTGCTGCTCCAAAATGAGCATCCCAAATATCGTTGGTTTGTCTCTTACAGTCTGCAATGATGGAAAGGGCATCCTTGAGGATCCTATTTTCCATTAATACAACCTTTTTTCATAACTTTCTTGCAGCCCATCTCTGATCTTCTCCACCGTAAAAGACTCCGAATTTACATGGGCAGATATCATATGCGGTATGGAGGGCAGTCGATCTTGATCGGACCAAGATTCCTTATTCCAGGCTCCTGAGCGTTTGAAGGACTTTGCGCAATGGATAAAGGCTTCATCGACCCTAACGCCTATCCCGAGAAGCGGTTTCTTATCGTTTACTTTCATCTGCTCTAATAGCTCATCATCCTTAATCACATACGCTTCCCCATTCACTCTAAGTGTTTCTTCAAGTCCGGGAATGAGAAAGATCAACCCTACTCTAGGGTTGGAGAGAATGTTTCGTAGCGAGTCGATCCGACGGTTGCCAGGGCGCTCAGGAATGACCATATGTTGGTTATCCAGTATATGTACAAAACCGGGTGCATCGCCACGCGGCGATACATCGCAATAACCTTGTGTATCAGAGGTAGACATGAATAAGAGTGGTGACATCGCAATAAAAGCTCGGCAGTGACTATCCAATTCATGAATCGTTTTCTTCTGTACGACCTCACTTGGAAAACCAATTAGCTCTCGAATCTCGTCTTCTGTTGCAAGAATCTGCTTGAATAGATTCATCCCTGCACGTCCTTTCTATTCATCCCTTCGGAATAAACACGCCGTCAAAGTCCCATAAGATTCGCATTAGTCTTTCACCTCAACCATTATTCCCCCTTGTTCTTCCGATAAAGCTTTTCCGTCCAACTCCACGTCCATAGTCCGAATACGACTCCACCCAAAGAAAAGAGCACGAGAGATAAAAACAATGTCTGATAGAAATCCTGATTAAAAACAAATTCTTTATGATTGATATACGTCGAGAGTGCGGTGAACAATATGCCGGTAGGTATTCCCCAGCCTAATACTCCGTTCCATAGCACGTAGTTTTTCTTGCCTTTAGCTCGCGTAAGCTCCCACTTATCCCATTTTGATTTCATTTGAAACACCTTCCCTTCAATATATAAAACATTGCAACGTTACTATGTTTATGAACTCATCTTCGTCATGATTTAACCGTCATTCTAGATAACGAGTGGTAAGCCAAACATTGGAGAATCTAGGTCACAACGCCTATTCTTCTTTAACCCTATTATACGGTTAGCCTATTCATTAGGAAACAAAAACCACTTATACGGCGAAAGATTTCATCAACGGCAGCGTATGTTATGTTTCTTTCATGGTGTAACTTCGCAATTCAGAAGAAATGCGTATGAAATGATCGGGGTATACTAGATTTATACCATTGGAAGAGGAGTTGTACATGATGTCGATTAAGCTTACTCCGTATCTCGTTATGGAAGGGAATGCAAAGGAAGCGATCACTTTTTACCAAGAGGTATTAGGCGCTGAGGTACTGATGCAGCAGGCGTTCGGCGAGATGCCGGCCAATCCGGAATACCCGCTACCAGAATCCGTAGCAGATAAGATTGCCCATGCTCATCTCAAGATTGACGAGTCCGAACTGATGCTCTTTGATTCGTTCCCGGGTTCACCATATTCACGCGGCAATAATATTACCGTCTGTGTCACGCTGCCGAATGCAGAACGAGCAACGGAAGTATTCGAGAAGCTTGCCAATGGCGGACATATCGTGCATCCGCTTCAAGCTACGTTTTTTAGTCCCGCCTTTGGCACCGTTACGGATGCTTTTGGCATTACGTTCACTGTGACTACAGACACAGCTCAATAATTCAGCTTAACTTTTAAAAAAACAGTAGTACCCTCTCGAACTGCTCCCCCTTCCCCTTAACAAAAAAGAGGCCCTATTCGCGATCTATCGCGTCATAGGGCCTTCTCCTCTGATCCTCTATTAAAATACTTTGGTTGTCCAATTCTCACAATTCCATGTCTCAGTCACAACATCGCGGTAAAACTCCGGTTCGTGAGAGATAAGCAGGATGCTTCCCTTGTATGCTTTAAGCGCTCGCTTCAGCTCTTCCTTCGCATCGACGTCCAAGTGGTTCGTCGGCTCGTCAAGTACAAGCAAATTGGTGTCGCGGTTAATCAGCTTGCACAAGCGGACCTTGGCCTTCTCTCCGCCGCTAAGCACCGTGATTTTGCTCTCGATGTGCTTGGTCGTAAGTCCGCACTTCGCAAGTGCTGCACGAACTTCGAATTGCGTATAGGAAGGGAATTCATTCCAGATTTCTTCAATACATGTGTTGTAATTGGCATCCTTCGCCTCTTGCACGAAGTAGCCGATTTCTAGATTATCTCCCAGCTCCACTGATCCCGACACGGCTGGAATTTCACCCAATATGCTGCGCAGCAAGGTCGTTTTACCAATACCGTTCGCTCCGACCAAAGCAATCTTCTGGCCGCGCTCCATACGGAGATCAAGCGGACGTGACAGCGGCTCAGAGTACCCGATAACAAGATCCTTCGTCTCGAAGATGACTCGGCCGGCTGTTCTGCCTTCTCTGAAGTTGAACTGCGGCTTCGGCTTTTCCTTCGCCAGCTCGATGACATCCATCTTATCGAGCTTCTTCTGTCTGGACATCGCCATATTGCGTGTAGCAACGCTAGCTTTGTTCCGAGCGACGAAGTCCTTCAAATCCGCAATTTCTTGCTGCTGACGCTTGAAAGCGGACTCCAGCTGCTGCTTCTTCATCTCGTATACTTGCTGGAAATGATCGTAATCGCCGACATAACGGTTCAGTTCCTGATTCTCCATATGGTAGATCAAGTTGATTACACTGTTCAGGAAAGGAATGTCATGCGAGATCAGAATGAACGCATTTTCATATTCCTGCAGGTAACGCTTCAGCCATTCGATATGAACCTCATCCAAGTAGTTGGTAGGCTCGTCAAGGAGCAGAATGTCCGGCTTCTCCAAGAGAAGCTTCGCCAGAAGCACCTTCGTGCGTTGGCCTCCGCTAAGGTCATGAACATCCTTGTCAAGACCGATATCTGTCAGACCAAGTCCACGAGCTGTCTCTTCAATCTTGGCATCGATCATATAGAAATCCTGATTCGTCAGCGTATCTTGCATCGTACCGACATCTTCCAACAAACGCTCCAGCTCTTCAGGCGATACCTCGCCCATCTTGCCGTACATGTCGTTCATCTCCTGCTCCATATCGAACAGGTATTGGAACGCGCCCTTCAGCACGTCGCGAATCGTCATACCTTTGGACAGTGCCGCATGCTGGTCGAGATAACCAACGCGCATCCGCTTCGACCATTCTACCTTGCCGTCATCCGGCTGCAGCTTGCCCGTAATAATATTCATGAAGGTCGATTTGCCCTCGCCGTTGGCGCCAATAAGACCAATGTGCTCGCCTTTCAGCAAGCGGAATGACACGTCGTTGAAGATGGCGCGATCCCCAAAGCCGTGGCTCAATCGTTCTACGTTTAATATGCTCATGAATTAACACCTTTTCTGTTAGACTTCATACTCGCTATATTATAAGCGTTACAGGGTGCTTAACTCAATAACGAAATTGCCGTTTTCCGTCGAAAATGGCCTCTAAACCCGGTATTCCTCCCTATTCTGCACCCGAGCCAGGAAGTGATTCATCAAAACAGGCAATGAAATCAGAATCGGCGGATCATCCAGCGCAGGCGGATGCAGGGTTACGTTCAGTGGTGCTGGGTCCGTGCCAGGACTGACCACGACAGCTTCCCTGGATCGTGTGCGAAGCGTCGATTGAGGCAGCAGCATATCGATGGCCCCTGTGCCCCATGAGATGGTCGTTGCCAATAAATAATAAATGCCAGGCTCAACATTGGGAAACTCGAATTCGCCGAGCGAGCCGATTAAGGTACCGTGGAGTGGAAAACCTTCCGGTATTGGCTTAGGGAATAGTCCAATCAGCACCACGCCTGAGAATGGATGCTCCGAGCTAATCGTACCCCTTAGTGTAGGATGCCTCGGATTGCAAAAATACGGTGTGTGCCAATCACGCAATTGCTCCAGCGACTGCAGATGCTTGCTAGCGTCATGAGCTGTGTTCCGGAATTGAGCAGGAGTCATGCCCACCCTTTCGGTGAACCTCGTCGTGAAGGTGCCCAGACTCTGCTGGCCGATCTCCAGACTGATATCCCTGACGCTTAAGTTGGTTTGAAGAAGAAGATCCTTCGCCTTCTGCAGGCGAATGGACGAGACATAGTACATCGGAGAGATACCCATACGTTCCTTGAACAACCGGGTGAAATGGTACGGACTGTAAGAGACATGGCTTGCCAGACGCGCAAGCGGGAGCGGATCGTAGATATGCTGATGAATATAAGCAATGATTTCATCAATTTCGGTGGTCGTTGTGGTCACGTTATACACCGTCCTACCATGGTCTAGAGCAAGACGGTTCTGCCGCCTTGGTTCTTCCATAGTTTAACATCAATCCAATATGCGATCAAGTGTTCTCTTTTTTTCTTGGAATTTTGCAATTAAAAAAACCTCCATACCCTCACCATGCAGCATGCCGGTGAGGAATATGGAGGCTTATTTCATTATTTTTTATGCATTAGCCGGGTTTTTCAGTTGTACGTCCTTTTCCTTCTCTTTCACTTCCGGCATATCATTAGATGTGCGAAGCGGAATCTCTCTCAAGAAGAACGAAAGCACGAGCGCCACGGCGACGAGAGCTGTACCTGCCAGGAAGACCGTAGTCAGCGACGAGCTTAATGCATCTCGCAGCGTCTCAATCAGTTGGGTGATGATCGGCTGAACATCGGCAGGCAGCGTGGATTGAAGCTCTTGCAGCTTCGGCTGATCCAGCAGCATCTCCGGATTGTGGAACATCTCCAGCTGCTTGGCTAGCGCCGGATCGATGTTCTCGAAGCTGAAGCCTTCCGCCGAAGTTGCTTCCTTCTCCATGTTGCGTACCAGGCTTGACTGCATGATCGTGCCCATTACGGCAATGCCGATCGTACCGCCAAGGTTACGGAACAGCTGCGACGATGCAGTAGCTACGCCGAGCTCATTAGGCTTGACCGCGTTTTGAACCGTTAGCGAGAAGACTGGCATGCCAACGCCAAGACCGATACCGAATACGATCATTGCGGCAACCGCGAGCCATACGCTGTTCATGAACGCCATAATCAGCATGCCTGCAATCATAATCGGCAGGCCGAGTATCGCATAACGCTTATATTTACCGGTTTTCGTAATTTGACGGCCGATAATCGTACTCATAATAACCATAGCGATTGACATTGGCATCGTGACATAGCCGGAGTATGTCGGCGAGATACCTTCAACACCTTGAACGAAGAACGGCAGATAGATAAGTGCTCCCATCATACCGGCATTCATCAGAAATCCGATAACATTCGATATGGTTACAATATCATTGCGGAACAGATGAAGCGGAAGCACTGGGCTCTTGGCTTTCCATTCCACGAGGATAAAGATCAGCAGGCAGACAGCCGCCCCGATGAACAAGCTAAGAATTTGCCAGGAGCCCCAATCGAATTTCGTGCCCGCCCACGAGAAGCCGAGCAGGATGCCGATAATGGTCAAGCTCAGGAAAAGCGAGCCCACGTAATCGATTTTCTCCGATTTGTTCGTCTCGACCTTAGGGAAGAGGAACAGAATCATGAAGAAGGCGACAAATCCGAGCGGCAGGAAGATCCAGAACAGCCATTTCCACGCGAAGTTATCGACCAGCCAGCCGCCAAGCGTCGGACCGATAACACTGGAGAAGCCGAATACGGCCATCATAACGCCAGTCCATTTGCCACGCTCTCGAGGCGAGAACAAATCGCCGACCGCCGTGAAGACGGATGCCATAATAATACCGGCGCCGACGCCTTGAATACCGCGATAAATAATCAACTGAATAATATCCTTTGAAAAACCAGTTAAAAATGCGCCAATCATAAAGATAACAATACCCGCCAATATGAATGGCTTCCGTCCATAAATATCAGATAGCTTGCCGACCAGAACGGTAGCGAGCGTCGAAGTCAACATATAGATCGTAATGACCCAGCTATAGTATTCCATACCGCTCAAAACCGCAATGATACGCGGCATCGCCGTACTGACGATCGTTTGGTTAATCGCGGAAAAGAACATTGCCATAATAATGGCCATCATGATCGTAATTTTGCGCTTGTGGGACAAATGTTCCATTGATTCCTGCTCCTTCTTTCTCTTTGTATGAGTTGAGAATAATTGCTTTAGCGGCTATGCCGCCCATGACATTTGGAGTTTTCTTGTGCGATTAGCACCATCTTCTCCAGCACTTCCGTAGTCGTTTGGACATCGGCGGGATTCAGCTTCTCAATGTAAGCTCCGACAATCTCTTCACGCATCGCTTGTGCCTTCTCCAAAATCGCAATGCCGGTTGGCGTAAGCTCGACCAGAATGACTCTGCGGTCATCCGTATCATGCGTCCGCACCACATAATCCGATTTTACCAACCGATCAATCATTACCGTTACCGCGCTAGGCTTCACATCCAGCTTCTCCGCAAGCTCTGTCAACCGGCATCTCCCGCTTTGTCTGATGTAATGAAGCATGTACATCTGCGTCCCCGTTACTTGGGAGTCGAGCCGATCCACGATTTCTGAAGCGAATAGCCGGTTAAGCTGCGTGACCGAACGCTGAAAACGACTGACGAGCGTTGGCATAGAGACACCTCCTTCTATTTGGCTTAGCACTAAACACTTTAGATCTATAAACTTTAGATCTATATATTTAAACTATTTAAATAATAGTCGCCTTCCCTTCCAGTGTCAAGCGCCCAATTCAAGGATAATAATCGTCATCGCCAAGAAAGCGAATTCATGGACACATCTCTATCCGATCTCAGACCCATAAGAAAAGGATACCCTCCATGATGGAAGATATCCTTATTGCGACCGTTATTTCTCAAGCAGCTTTGCCCAGAATCCGCCGCGAAAATGTCTTGGCTCATGTGAAATGACGAATGCCTTCGGCGCAACCGCCGATATGGAATCCAGCAGCTTTTTCTCCGCACTTCGCTTTACCAGGACTTGCATGACAAGCCTTGGCCCGCTTCGACCTTCGCCTTGCCATACCGTTACTCCGTAACCGTTCGCCCGAAGCTGATCGGGCAAGCTGGTATTGACGGTATCGGCGATCACTTGAACGACAGAATAGCCGAGCGCCAGCGCTTCTTCTATTCGACTGCCGAGGTAGACGCCTAGTCCGAAGCCGATGCAATATGCCGCCATATAGATCGGTGTGGACAAGTTGTTCAGTACGAGCTGCAGGCCGACCAGATAGACAAATACTTCAACAGTTGAGAGAAGCGCCGCCGCCGTTCGTTTGCCCTTGATGACCAGAATGAGCCGCAGCGTGAACATCGAGACATACGTTATGTTAATGCCCAATATGAGTGCAATAATTAAAGCGGGATTGGTCACAAGGAACGTGTCGCGATAAATTCCGGTCTTGGATTTTGCCCCGAATAGGGCTGGACCAGACGGTTGTCTACGCTGTTATAGACCAAGAATACATTGCTGCGGGGAAACGGTGAGATGTTGCTGCTAGAGCCGTGCATCAGATTGCAATCGAACAGCAGGACGGAGCCCGCTTTGCCGACCGGCATATGAATCCCCTTCTCTTCTGCCATGCTGCGGAGACTGTCATGATCGGGCACGCCGTACTCTTGCTTGCGCAGCGACTCTTTGAAGTGATCGTCAGGCGTTTTGCCGACGCAGGAGATGAACGTCTTGTGAGAACCGGGTATAACCATAAGCGGTCCATTGTAAGCGTAGTTGTCGCTGAGTGCGATGGAGCAGCTTAGCGCGCGCATCCTTGGCATCCCGTCTTCCACATGCCACGTCTCGAAGTCTGAATGCCAATAAAACTCTTTGCCGGTAAAACCGGGCTTGAAGTTAATGCGAGATTGATGAATGTACGTTTCCGAGCCGAGCAAAAAGGAGGTAATCGCCTGCAGCTTCGGATGTCTCGACAACGCCCGGAACAGATCGTTATGCTCATGGACGGCGAATACCGATCTCACCTCGCGGCTTGCCGGCTCGCGAATGACATGAGCCGTTTCTTGGTCGCGGTATGCTTCTTGCAGCCGACTCAGTTCCTTCTTCCAATCGCTCAGCTCCTTTTCCGAAAAAAACTGTTCCAGGAATAGATAGCCATCGCGCTCGTAGGATGAGGATTGATCTTCCGTAAGCGGACTATCAGTCGTCCATTCCCTATAGACGACAGGGTCCTTTCGTTCTTGTCTGGAAGGGACATCCTCTACCCGCGATGGGTAGCGATCAGTTGCGATCGTGCTCGTCCTGTTGCTGTTCATTAAGCTTCAGCTCCTTTATTCACAATTATTAATGGGGTTAAATACATGATTCCTGTTTCACTACCGCTGCACTCCGTTTTCTTCTTCTATTAAAGGATACACGCCGTCTTGATCATGCACCTCGGTACCGGTTAGGGGAGGATTGAAAACACAGACCATACGAAGCTGGCTTCGGGCGCGAAGAAGATGCTTCTCATGCCCATCCAGTGCGTACAGCATTCCTGGCGATATCGGGTATGTCTTCCCTCCGATGACTTCAATTTCACCTTCGCCTTCTATGCAATACACAGCCTCTACATGATTCCGGTACCAGATTAGGGTTTCGGTTCCGGCCTTGATGACCGTATCGTGCATGGAGAAGCCCATACCGTCCTGCTTCAGCAGCAAGCGTCTTGAGTTCCATGTTGGCGTATCAATATCGTGAGAAGTGCCTTTAATATCATCCAGTTGTTTGACTATCATGATGGATCACCCTTTCTTTCTATCTTTAGCTTTTCACTTGCAATGCAGCTTTCGGCTTCATGCTCACATACAGATCTGCCATGGCCGACTCGATCTGCTGCAAGCCCTTCTGCAGCACTCCGGCTTCAATTGTCAGTGGAGGCATCAGCTTCGCAACCTCATCGCGGGGGCCAGAAGTCTCCATAATGACACCTCGCTCGAAGCATAGCTTGCATAAGCGTGAAGCATCGTCAGGCTGATGGAAGACAAGACCTTGTATCATCCCTTTGCCTCTGACCTCGGCTATCCTGTCGCTGTACCTTGAAGCCATACGGCCTAGGAAATCAGCGATGACCTCACTCCGATTGCGTATTTGGCCCGCTAACCGGTCGTCCTCCCAATACCGAAGCGCCTCGGAAGCCGCAATGAATGCCAAATTGTTGCCGCGGAACGTGCCGTTATGCTCGCCCGGCTGCCAAATATCATGCTCCGGCTTGATCAGGGTTAATGCCATCGGCAGTCCATAACCGCCGATCGACTTGGACAAGCATACGATATCCGGTTTTATCCCCGATGACTCGAAGCTGAAGAAGGTTCCCGTTCGCCCGCAGCCCATCTGTACGTCATCGATGATAAGCAGAATGCCATGGTCACGGCATATTCGCTCAAGGCTCCGCAGCCACTTGCCGCTTGCGGCAGTCAAACCGCCCTCCCCTTGCAGCGTCTCTACAATGACAGCCGCAGGCAAGTCCAGTCCGCTCCCTGGATCCATGAGCAGCTTCTCCAGCAGTGCAGTTGTATCGACGAGCGGCCCCAGATACCCGTCATAGGGGAGGAAGGTGGTTCCGTTCAGCGGAACTCCAGCTCCCTTGCGCTTGAAGGCGTTGCCGGTTGCGGACAAGGAACCTAGCGACATCCCGTGGAAAGCATTTGTGAAGCAGACGATATTTGTTCTGCCTGTCACCTTGCGGGCGATCTTGAAGGCACTCTCGACCGAATTCGTGCCAGTGGGACCCGGGAACATCACTTTGTACGATAGACCTCTCCGCTTCAGAATCGTCTCTTGAAACCGGAGCAAAAAGGCCTCCTTCGCATCTGTCGCCATATCCAGACTGTGCGTGATGCCGTCCTCCAGCAAATAATCGATCAGCTTGGTTCGGATATGCGGATTGTTATGTCCATAATTCAGCGCGCCAGCACCTGCAAAAAAATCTATATACTCCTTGTCATTACGATCCTGCAGCAGCGCATTACTGCCTTTCACGAAGACCGTCTCGAAGCTTCTGCAATAGCTTCTTACTTCTGATTCCAGATTTTCGAAAACATTCAGCGGACGATTGCTCGACGCCGACTTTCTGCTTAGTTCTGTCATGGTCATCCTCCTTTATAGGCAATTGAAGTGAATCTTATTTGCTTTCAGAGAAAGGGCCAATCCGATAAATCAGCTCGATCTCGTGATTGTCGGGAAACATAGACGCTTCATACAGCTCCGATATCTTGCATTCGCACTCTAGCCCGCGTGCCATAGCCATGAATAAGCTTCGTGACGCGATATTCCCCGGACTGATGGTCGCTTCGAGATACCGGATACCTTTGTTGCTGCTGCGCGACAGTACTTCCTTAAGAAGCGCTCCTCCGATTCCGTTGCCTCGCAGCACTGGATCTACAGCAATCTGCCAGACGAACAGCGTATCGGGCTCTTCGGGCTTTCGGAATGCGGAGAGAAAACCGCTCAACCGTCCATCCCGCTCCGCAATACAGCATGTCTCGCTGAACATGTCGCATAACATCAAGTAGCAATATGCCGAATTAAGATCCAGTCCGCCGGCCCGTTTAATAAGCCGCCAGATGTCTTGGCCGTCTTGGACCGTCGGCTTGCGGTAGTCTACCGCCGATGGGTTCCTTGTTTCCGTCCCTCTCACCTCCTATAGCCGGTTCAGAAATGTGCGAAGCCGCTCGCTTTGGGGGCGATCAAAGATTTCCTCGGGTGTGCCTTCCTCCACGATAAGCCCTTCTGCTCCGAAGATGACTCGGTCGGCGACTTCCCGCGCAAAATCCATCTCATGAGTGATGAGCATCATCGCAGTCTCGCCTTCCTTCGCAATCTCCTTTATCACAGCGAGTACTTCTCCTACGAGCTCCGGGTCAAGCGCGGATGTCACTTCGTCGAATACAACGACCTTGGGTCTCATAACTAGCGCTCGCGCGATTGCCACGCGCTGCTTCTGTCCGCCCGAGAGCTGTGAGGGATAATTGTGCAGCTTGTCGAGCAGTCCTACCTTCTTCAACATCCATTCGGCGCGTTCATGCGCTTCATCTCTGGATAGGTTCAACACAGAGGTTAGGGCAAGCGTAACATTACGCTCCACCGATAAGTGAGGGAACAGATTGAAATGCTGAAACACCATGCCTACTTTCTCCCTCATGGCTCGAAGATGCGTCTCGTTCGCCGCTTTCCATTTGCCCCGTTTGTCTTTCATTTGCCAGATTTGTTCTCCATCGATGGTTACAATTCCTGAGGTCGGGCGTTCCAGTGTCATGAGCATACGGCCCAAAGTCGTCTTGCCCGAACCGCTTGGCCCAATGAAGGCCAGCTTCTCGCCTGCATGCATCTGAAGATCGATCCCTTTAATAATCTCCAGGTCACCGAATGATTTGGTTACACCGCTGTATTCGACCAGCGGCTCGATGATTTCCCCTGATGGATCGAGATGATTTCTTTTCCTGACCGCCTGTGCTTCGTTGTTTTCCTCACTGTCTTGTACCACTTGCAAGTCCATGATGTCGCCATCTCCTTTCTATGCCGATGTATGCCGTCTCCATCTATGCTCCAGCCGCGTCACAAGGAATGACATCAGCAAGCTGCCTGCGATAAAGATGATGCCCACGATGGTATAAGGCTCGAATACCCGATAGGAGATGGATGCCTCGTTCTTGGCTCTCAGCAGCAGCTCGATATACGTAATGGCGGACAAGGTCGGCGTTTCCTTGAAGATGACAATCAAATAATTGCCCATAATTGGCAGAACCGGCGGGATTGATTGCGGTAATATAACCGAAAACCACGTCCGTCTCTTCGACAGATTCAGCGCAGTCGCCGCCTCCCATTGTCCTTTAGGCAGAGCATCGATACCGGAGCGGTACACCTCCGACATATAAGTCGAATAATGCAGCCCGAGACCGATTGCCCCAGTCCAGAATGCCGTCATCGATACCGGTACGAGCATTGGCAAGCTGTAGTACAGGAAGAATAGCTGCACAAGCAGCGGCGTGCTGCGGATGAAATGCGCGACACCGCTTGCCATGCGTTTAACTGCGGTGAATCTTGAACGGATCAGTGTCGCGATCAAAAGCCCTACCGTCGATGCAATGAGAAATCCACAGCCTGCGGCCAGCAATGCGGCTGGAAGCGCGCGCAGCAGTACTACGCTGACCTCCAAGGCATAATCCCAGTTCCACATCCCTTCACCTCCAAGCCGTTAGCTTGCGCTCCAGCCACTTCACGGGCACCGCAATACAAGATGCGAGCACATAATAGATGAGCAGCAGCAAGCCGAAGATAAGCGGCGTATCCGTATAGTAATTATTGCGTAGAATCATGGCTTCGTAAGTAAGGTCTGCCATAGTGATGAAATAGACCAGCGAAGTTGATTTCAGCATTTCGATCCACAAATTTCCCATGGGAGGCAGCATTCTCGCAATCGCCTGCGGCAAGATGATTAATCGCATCCGGGTGGACGGAGAGAGATTGAGAGCGATGGACGCCTCGTCTTGCCCCTTGGGAATCGCCTGTATGGCGCTACGGACAATCTCGCCGCCATATGCCCCGATGTTGAGGCCAATGGCGAGGACGGCAGACCATGTCTTGGACAGCTCCAGTCCCGCGATAGGCAATGCAAAGTAAACCCAGAACAATAGCACCAGCAGCGACGCCGCTCTGAACAATTCGATATAACCGCCAGCCAGCCAGCGAATCGGCTTTAGAGAAGACAGCCGGCCTAATCCGGACAAGAAGGCGAACAGCATCGCAACAACCCCAGAGAGCAGTGTGATTTTAACCGTCACCCAAGCTCCTTGCGCCAAATACGGCAGCCACTGGCTAATGGTCTGAACCATGTTATTGCTCGCAAAGCTGCTGTGCGGTCACATCACCTGGCAGCTCCTGCTCCGTAAATCCGAACTTCGTCAATATATCCAGCAATTCGCCGCTTTCCTTCATCTTCGCCAACTCCGCATTGAACGCATCACGGAACGACGTATCGTCCATGCGGAATGCGGTGGCGCCATAGCCGCGAACGCTCTTGCCGTCCACAAGTGGCTGCTCGAAATCCATGACCCGCTCGATGCCAGAATCGTTAGCCGCTATCAGCCTGGATTGCAGCGCGGGTCCGGTCATCGTCATGGCATCCGCCCTGCCGGACTGCAGCGCGCTGATCGCCGCATCCTGATCTGGCACGATCACCATCTGCTTCTCAGCTACGCCTGAAGCGGTCAGATAACCAATTTCCACTGCACCGGCCATGACCGCGACCTTGGCATTGCCGTTCTCGGCGATAGCAGCATAGCTGTCAAGCCCGAGCGGATTGCCTGTCTGGACCGCAAGGCCTTCCCCGATGCTGTACTCGGGATCTGCGAACAGAACGGCTGCGCATCGATCCGGATTAATGAACATCCCTGCCGTAATCATATCGAATCGCTTCGCTTGCAAGCCGGCGACCAAGGCGGAGAACTCTGTCAGCTCGCCTCTCATTTCCTCAATGCCAAGTCTCTCCAGGATGACGCGGGCAATCTCGACCGCTTCACCCGTCAGCTCTCCTTTTTCGTTCTTATACGCATACGGATTCTCACCCGCAAAGCCAACGGTTATGTAACCTTGCTGCACAGCCTGTTCCAGCGTGTTCAGCACTACTTCATTTTCTTTGCCATTGCCGCCAACCGTAGGGTTCTCACTATTCACTCCGCATGCTCCAATCAGCATGATGGCCATCAGCATGAACGCCAGCCATTTTCCGCGCAATTTGCATCCCAACCTTTCCCAATTTTTTTGGTCTCTACAAGGCTAACATGAATGCGAGCCCTGGTCATTTCCAGGAAAAGGCGATAATGTATCGTATGATGGGGTAACTTTAGCTGAGGGAACCTCACCCCGCTTCTCCTCCTTTTTCCTTCCACATCCTTCCCAATCGTTCCGAATAAGAAAGTTTACATACCCGCTAAAGTATGTTATATAAATAATCCTTATATATAGTTAAGCCTTATTAGCGTTTTTTAATTATAATTTTTACTTATAAAAATATTGTCGAATGTTCTCGGTCAATCTCGGTATTCATCGTTATATTTCGGCAAAAAATAACGGCTTCCCGCCTCTGACGCTAACGTCAGGGCGGGAAGCCGCTTATTTATTCGATCTGGCCAATATTCAGGCTATAGCTTGCTCATCCATAAGACATACGTATGCCGGTCGCGCTCCGCCCCCATCCCGGTCAGCAGCTTTTCTGCTCCGGATTGAGAGACGGGCTCGCCGTTCCATTCCTCGATCACGATCTTTGCCAGGCCCTGCCGGCGCAACACAGCGCTGAACATGGTGCGAAGCTTCTCCATTCTGACCTTCTCATTCGGCTCTGTATCCTTATGAACCTCAAATACCTTTTTGCCGTTGCCCTCCAGCCAATAATGCCATTCCCCGCCGTCCAGCACAACATAACTGCCCGCTTTTCTGGCATAGGAAGGCGCGTTCGCTGCTTTAGCAGGCCACTCGATGAACAATCCGTAGGGATTGGCGGGATCAAGCGCGGACAGCACGGTGACTTTCCCCTCTTCCTTACCGGGGAGTGGGCTGCTCAGCGCCTGGGCAATTTCCGGTGTAGTGAACTGCATTGCTGCCGCTCCCTCTACGAATACGCCTCTGGTCAGCGTACCCCATTCCTCCAGCTTGGCCATAATGGGCAGCACCTCGTCCCAGCGGAATGGCGTATAGGCCGAGATCAGCTCCTTTGTAATAATGCCGTAGCTTTCAATCAATTGGTGAATCCAGTGGGAAGCGGACGGAGAAGCAGACTTGCCTTGCAACAGCGTACCGGTTGATTCGGCGAGTTGCTCCATTCCGCCTCCGGCATCTGCGCTTTTGGTTGGCTTGCCGCCCAGCGCGCCAGTCCAATACCAGCGCCCGAAGCCCGAGCCTGTACGCGCCCAGTCCTTGCCTTTCTTGCCGATGCCAAGCCTCAGCGGAGCGAATTGATCATTGGAAGCATGGCCCTCCCAGGCCAGCTCCAGCAGATCTTGAAGCGTCTCGCTCGGCGGCTTGCCATACTGGCGGCTGAGCTGGGTCAGGAAGCTAGCGCCTCCTTCCTTCAAGAGCCGAAGCAGCTCGGGATGCGACGTGTTTCTGGCCAGCAGCTCCTCCGCATATGGAGCTAGCAATGCCGAATTCGACGAAAGGAAGAAGGCGATCCGTCCCTCCTTCTGACCGGAGGCTCGGCTGCCGAGCCAGACCACCTCGCCGGTTGCGCATAACGCGTCCAGTTCCTCCTTCCGATAGTCCTTCAGCCTTGAAGGAAAGAGGAAGCTCTCCCAATGCGCAGCAGGCAGGAATAGCCCCTGCAGACGGCTGATGACAGCCAGCAGTCCCTCTTGTCCTTGCAGCTGCGCGCCCTGCAGCGCATGCTGCCGGTACGCCAGATAGCCGCACCATTTGGCAGGCGCTATTGCAGGTGCTTGCTTTCGGGCTTCCCCGATCGACAGCCGGATGATCTGCGCAGCCGCTTTGGCGCTTGTCCAGATTCGCTCATGCTCGTCCGCCGCGAACGGTGCCTGCCTGATGATATCCTGCTGCAGCAGCTCATCTGTCAGTCGCCGTGCGTCCTCCAGCTGCAGGGCAGGATATCGCTCGCACAGCTCCGGCTCCGTATAGGACATCCGCCCTTCCGCATACCGGCTGATGATGAACAGGCATGAGGAAGCTTCCTTAGGAAATGAGGCATAGATGTCCGTTTCGTCTGCGCATATCCAGCGCAGGAGCGGCTGATCGTCAAACTCGCCCCGCAGATCAACCTCCTGGACAACGCCAGCCGATGCCAGTGTCTGAATCCAGGCTGCGGCATTAGCTCCCGCAAGCGCAATCAGTTCGGACACGCTCATATCTCCGCGAATCTTCAAGCTGGAGCGAAGATCATCGACGGAGCTAATCGTACCGGAGCGCTTGTCGATCCGCTCCTCGACTTGGCGCAGCACGTCGCCAGAGACGCTCCGCTTCACCGCATGGCGGCCGAACAGCTCGCCTGCCAGGTCCTTGCTGATATGAAGCAGACCCGCCTTGGTCGCCGCGTCCAGTCCGTCGCCCTCATACAGTCTCATATTGACGTAGTCCGCCAGAAACTGCGTAGCCATCGGCGAAGGATATTCCGTCTCTCTAACGACAACTTCGATCTCGCCGCTCTGTATCGAGGCCAGCAGTGAGCGCAGAGATGCCAGGTCCAAGTAATCATGCAGACATTCCTTCATCGCTTCCGTCAAGAACGGGAACGACTCGGCATACGGCAGTGATTCGCGCAGCAGCTCCTCGCTGCGCAGACGCTTCTGCCACATCGGGACGCGGGTGAAGCTTCTGGCGAGCAGCAGCGAGGTTTCCGCAATGCGGCGGAAAGCGATCGCCAGAAGCGGCGAGCCTGTCACTGCTTCCGTCAGCAACGGCTCTACGTTGGCGGGTGTAACCTCCCAGATCATCCTAAGCCATGACGCATCCCACTCCGGCAGCACGAATTCAATGCCGTTGTCCTTCGCATTGCCGTACAGCTGATAAGGCAGCGATCGCTCGAACTGCCGCTGGATGGCGAGCAGCCAAGTCCGGTTCAGCCGTCTGCCATATGGATTGAGAATGATGACATGCGTCTGGTTCATCATATCCTTGTAATGCTCGATGACAATCCGGCTTGCTGTCGGCAGCTCGCTGAACGCATGCTGGGATACAACATAGCCCAGCAGCTCACCCGCCGTATAGTCATCCAGGCCAAATTCACTGCAGAGCCATGCCGCTGCTCCATCCAAGCGGCCTTCTTCTGCCGGATAAGCCGCTCTCCAGCTGCTCCATTGCCGCTGTCTCACCCGGTCGGGTGATGAATCGAGCCCAAGACGAGCAGACAAAACCTCCATCAGATCGCCTACCTTCATGCCGAGAGCCAGCGTTCGGCCTGGACCCTCATTGCGCCAGAACGGCACCTCGCTGAAGCTGTTCGCAGCCTCGGTGACATATACTCTGTCCTTATCGATCTTTCGGATCATCCATGAGCTTGTTCCGAGCAGGAAGACGTCGCCCACCCGGCTCTCATGCACAAATTCCTCATCCAGCTCGCCAAGATGAGTGCGGCTGTCAAGATGGTGTACGGGAAAGTGGGAGGATTGTGGTATCGTGCCTGCGCCCGTCATTGCTGCAATTGATGTATTCCCCCTCTTCACTAGCTGGCCCGATTCCCGGTTCCAATCCAGTATCGGCCGCGCGAAGGGATACAGTCCGGCTAGAACTGCCAGAGCGCTCTTCAGTTGTTCCTTGTCCAGATGGCGGTAGCTGTAGCTGCCCAACAACAGCTCATACAGACAATCCAATGTAATGGAGCCCGACGCCACGATCGCGATAATCTGCTGGGACAGCACATCGAGCGGCTTCTCGGGCATCCGGATCGGCTCAATCTCCCGATTCGCGATCAGCCCGCCGAGAACAGCAGCTTCCGGCAATACGCCCCGCTGCCGCACAATAATGACGCCTCTTGATACGTCTCCTACCGCATGTCCAGCCCGTCCAATCCGCTGAATGCCGGAGGCTGCTTCAAGCGGGGAATCAATCTGAATAACCAGATCGATATGCCCGACGTCAATGCCGAGCTCCAGCGATGATGTTGCAACAAGGCAGCGCAGCTCGCCGCCTTTCAGAAGCGCTTCCGCTTCAAGCCGCTTCTCCTTGGACATGCTTCCGTGATGGGATCTGGCCATCTGATAGCCGGCATGATCGTTAATGCGCAGCACCAGACGCTCGCACAGTCTTCGGCTGTTGACAAACACCAGTGTCGAGGTGCAGTTCGCCATGAGATCGAATAGTCTGTTTAGAATGGGCAGCCATACGCCGTCTCTAGTCTGTGCCGGCACACTCGTATCCGGCATCGTAATGCGCACATCCATGCGCTTCTCCATCCGGCTCTCGACAATATGTACGGGACGCATAGCATAGCCGAGCGGATAACGCTCCTCTTCCAGAGCATCCTCGTGGGGTTCGCTCGCCAAGCCGCCGCAGTCCGGTTCAAGCCCGCCGAGAAATTGCGCCACCTTCCACATCGGCTTCTGGGTAGCGGATACGCCGATTCGCTGAATCCGGACTCCTTCAGCGGCGTTATGCTCCAGCCGCTCTAACGATACGGAGAGATGAGCTCCGCGCTTGTCTCCCGCTAAATCATGAATTTCGTCTACGATGGCATAGCGAACCTCGCTCAGCATAGCCCTGCCTTGCTCCGAGGTTAACAGGATATAGAGCGATTCTGGCGTCGTAATGAGCAGCTCCGGCGGATTCCTGAGCATGGATGCTCGCTGGGACGAAGGCGTATCGCCAGTCCGAACTCCGCTTCGGAAGCCGGGCCACGGCATGCCCAGCGCCTTCGCTTCTTCCTCCAGCTGGCTGGCAAAGGACAGCATATGATGCTGAATATCGTTGTTGAGCGCTTTGAGCGGCGTAATATATAACAGCTTGACCCCTTTTCGCACAGGAGACCTGCCGGTCGTTTTTTCTTGAACAATGGCATTGATGCACGGAAGCAATCCGGCCAATGTTTTACCGGAGCCTGTAGGTGCTGCAATCAAGGTATGACGACCTTCTGTAATCGCAGCCCATGCGCTCGCCTGCACGTCAGTCGGTTCGCCGAATGAGCGGCGAAACCAGGACATGACCGCGGGGTGCCAGACTATGCTATTCCATTCATATTGAGGCATAACTTTCAACTCCAACCGGCATAATAGTGAGAATCTATTCCTTGCCATCCTAGTCCAATTATAGCAGTGATTGCGACGATAGAATAAGAAATCCATTCGGAATTGGAAAAAGGAGTGTCATGATGAACGTATGGGATGTTGCCATTATCGGCGGCGGACCCGCAGGTCTGAGCGCCGCGCTTGTGCTTGGCCGCGCGCTCCGCTCGGTTGTTATTATCGATGAGGATAATCCACGCAATGGGTCTGCGCTCAGCTCCCATGGCTACTTGACCAGAGACGGTGTCTCGCCATCAGCCTTCAGGGAGCTTGGGCGCGAGGATCTGCGCGCTTATGAGCTGGTACGGCTGGAGCAAGATACTGCAGAAAAGGCGTCTAAGGAAGGCAACCATTTCCACATCGCCACTGCCAGCGGCAAATCATACATAAGCAAATACCTGATCGTGGCGACAGGCGCTCGCGACCAGCTCCCGCCTATACCGGGGATTCGGGAATGCTACGGCATTTCGATTTTCCCTTGTCCCTATTGCGATGGATGGGAGCATCGCGGCGAGCCTCTTGCCGTCATCGGCAGCGGCCCGCACTTGTTCGATTATGTGCGGCTCATCTTCAACTGGAGCCGGGATCTGATCGTATTTGCCGATGGAGCATCCATGCTGACGCTTGATCAGAAGCAAGCTCTTCAATCTCGCGGCATCTCGCTGCTTGAGCAGCCGATCAAGTCGCTGTACGGCAGCGGCGGCCAGCTGCAGAAGATTGTGCTGGAAGACGGGCAAGAGATCGCACGGCGAATCGCCTTCCTGGCGGATACCGGAGCACGGGACGCAACCGGAATTCCTGATGATCTGGGCGTCGAACGCGAGGAGGATGGCCAATACGAGACGCTGGAGCATGGCAGCACCCGCATCGACGGATTATATATTATCGGCGACGCCAAGCATTATTTTACAGGGTTAGTCGGTTCAGCAAGCGAAGGCTACGAGGCGGGGGTTGCGATTAATCGCAAGCTTGTGGAGGAAGATTGGGTTTAGTGTCGATAAGTATTCAGGCACAAAGCCAGGTTGCGACAAACATTTCAGCACGAGTCTGATAGGATGATAGGCATGTCGCCTATAACTAGCAGAGGAGCGTTGCGAGAATGAAATTGATTATGAATGAAGGTTTCAACAACGAGACGATCAACTTCGACGGATTTAGCTTTAAAAATTGCAGCTTTACGAACTGTGTCATCATCATTACGACGTTGAACTTCAACTTTGAGGGTTGTTCGTTCTACGGTTCTGCACTGCATGTAAATCCGGATCTGCCTATATTCGAAGTATCCCACCGGCTCTCTCAATCCGTCTACGATACCGAAACCAATTGCTATCGTGACGATTACAAATATCCAAGAACGAAAGTGCCGCTTCCAACCACGAACGTCCATTAATCGCGTACCGATCTCAGCCGTATTTGCAAAAAAAAAAGAACCTCCCGCCGCATCCATGCGACACTCGGGAGGTTCTTTGCATATCGTCCGCTCGTTCTGTTTCATTAGCGCGCCTTCACAATAATCTTGCGAATGCTCTCGCTGGACAAATGGTACTTGCGCTCCAGCTCTGCTACGGTTGCCCCGTTGCTGTAATGCTGGAAAATTTCCTTATTGCGCTCAGCCAGAAGCTTGCGCGTACCGCTCACTTCCCCCCAGCTTGCACGCTGGTTGGACGGTTTCGGAATATAGATTAGATCGCCTTGGATATATTTTTGCAGCTCCAACAGGAGACTAGGGGGAAGCACGTCTCTTCCATTTTTGTAGTTCACGGTATAAATCCTCCTCAAATAGGTTCAAACGTTTCACTTGCAGCATCTCATTCATAAATACATTTTTCATGTCTTGCCGCCTCCCTTTCGTCATTTAGTATTTGGGGTGGTCCCCGGGCTTCTTATGAAGCGTCACTTTTCCATTATAAAGAAAACTTATTTTGAGCACAATCGTTTTTTATCAAATAAAAAGAGGCCCGAAGGCCTCTTCGACTATGGTGATCTCCGATTAATCGGAGATCACCTCTAAGTTGTGAATCACACGGATCATCTCCTTTCCTTCACGTATTGCGTCGGCCCGACAACCAAAGTATACTGCCAATCCGTGGAAGCAGGAAAGGAATAAAACAGCTAAAAATAAACTTTACCAGATTGCGGCTATGCCCCGACACCGGATGAGATGCGTCTGCTGCGCTTAATCAGCTTGATCAGCTCCGGGTATGAGACGCCCGCCAGCACCAGTACAACGCCAGCCCATTGCAGCCAGGACACTTGCTCGTGCAGGACAACCGACGAGAGCAATACCGCGACTGGCAGCTCCGCTGCGCCTAGAATGCCGGCCATGCCTTCGCCGATATGCGGAACGCCGTAAGCGAAGAGCAGCGGCGGGATGAATGCGCCGAACAGTCCCAATAACGTGCCGAACAGGAACAGGCTGCTGAATAAATCACCATTCCACAGAAACTCCGGCGGGAACAGGATAAAGACGAATATCATACCGCCAGCCATCATCCACTTGCTTCGCGTAGCCGGCGCCACTTCAGGCGCAGCATTGCCGCTGAACAGTATGAACAGCGTATAGCTGATCGCGGCCAGGAAGCCCAGCGTCACGCCTAGCGGATGGAAGCTGCCCCCGCCATGCTCCATAATTCCTGCAGCCAATATCGTGCCTCCAAGCAAGATAACGAGCGTAGTGATAATGGCGCGGTTCGGGCGTTTCTTCTGTCTGATGCACTGCACCAGGACGCCAATCCATGTGAATTGGAATAAAAGCAAAATCGCGAGCGAAGCTGGAATATAGCGCAGCGAGTGATAATAGACCAGTCCGGTAATCGCAGTCGGCAGTCCGGCTGCCATAAGCAGCAGCCGCGTCTTCCAGGTCAATCGCTGCAAGCCCTGCTTCAAGCCGTCTCCTCCCGAGTCCTTTCCGGCCTTTCCGGACAATGCGGATTTCCTCTGCTTGCGCTCTATATATGTCGCGAACAGCCACGACAGAAGAAAGCCGATCATCAACTGGCTTCCTACCACTTCGCCTAGTTTATAGCCTTCACCGTATGCGAGCACGACGAATGTCGATAACACGCCATAGCTGGCTGCGCCAACAAACACGGATATCATGTATTTCATGTTGTCTTCTCTCCCCCTGTATCTATCTCAATTGGCTAATAAAACGCAAAAAAGCTACGGATAGCGAGGTCTTGATGAATCATTAGACCTGCCATTCGTAGCAAGGAAGTTAGGCTTCCCGTAGAAACCCCCACCCTGTGCCCAAAGCCGTTATGTGGGGTTATACGAAATGATTGCGTGTACGGATCAGTGTCACTAGCGTGAACCGAACCTCACTAATTGTGTCACCAAGGAGCGTTTCTGTCAATAGCCGGTTGAGCATAAAAATAGTGCTTTTGCCGCTGATCCTACTCCATCTGCCGAATCTGAATCAGGTTCGTCGCGCCAGCCCGTCCGCTCGGAATGCCCGCGGAGATGACGAAATAATCGCCCGACTTCAGCAGCTGCGTACGGGACGCATTGCGTACTGCCGATTTGATCAAGGCGTCTGTGGACTCCGCCCATTCGCCCTTTACCGGGACGACCCCGCGTACCAGCGTCAGACGGCGCAATACATGATCATGTGCGGAAATGCCGATGATCGGCGCCTTCGGACGATATTTGGACACCATGCGCGCAGTGAAGCCGCTCTCGGTCGGTGCCAGGATCGCTTTGGCATCGAGCTGCAGAGATGAGCTGACAACCGCCTGGCTGATCACTTCAGTCGTGGACGAGGATGGAGCCGTCAGCTTGCTGCGGAACAGCTCGGTATAGTCAATCGTCGATTCCGCTCGCTCCGCGATCATCGCCATCATGCGGACGGATTCAAGCGGGTACTTCCCGGCTGCCGTCTCGCCGGACAGCATAACCGCATCCGCGCCTTGAAGCACCGCATTGGCAACGTCGCTAACTTCCGCGCGCGTTGGACGTGGATTCACCTGCATCGAATCCAGCATTTGCGTGGCAACAATGACGGGTTTGCCGGCCAGATTGCATTTTTGGATCATTTCCTTCTGAATCATCGGCACGTCCTCTGCCGGAATTTCTACACCCAGATCGCCGCGAGCGACCATGATGCCGTCGGACACCTCAATAATCGCATCCAGATTCTCGACGCCCTCTTGATTCTCAATTTTGGAAATAATCTGAATATGGCTTGCGCCTGCATCCTCAAGCAGCTGTTTCACTTGCAGAACATCCTCCGCTTTGCGCACGAACGACATTGCAATCATATCGATGCCTTCTTCCACGCCGAATGCGATATGCTTAATGTCCCGATCGGTTACACCCGGAAGCGTCGTGCGAATGCCCGGCAGGTTGACGCCTTTGCGTGGCTTGAGCGGACCGCCGTTCAATACGCTGCATATGATTTCCGTATCTTCCACCGCATCGACGCTAAGCTCGATCAATCCGTCGTCGATCAAGATCTTATCTCCGGTATGAACAACCTTCGGCATATCCGGGTAATTGACGGCAACGCAGCTGCCATTGCCCGTAATCGGTCTGCTGGTCAGCGTCAGCTTGTCACCTGCCTTCAGCTCGTAGCTGCTTTCCTCCAAGGTGCTGATCCGAATCTCTGGTCCTTTAATATCCATCATCACTGCTACGACAGCTGAAGCCGCCGCTGCTGCTTCACGGATCAAGGCGATTCGCCCGCTATGATCGCTAAGCTCCCCATGCGCCATATTCAATCGGGCTACATTCATGCCCGCATTCATCATTTCCTTCAGTATGGATATCGAATTGCTGGATGGTCCCATCGTACATACAATTTTCGTCAGAGTCATGTCGTCATCCCTCCATCTTTAGCTTCGTCCATTGTAGAGGAAAAAAGAGACAACGTACATGCACTATAGTATGATAGATTCATTATAGTATGATTAGAGGTGTCGTATGCTCTCATTCGAAGGAATGCGCCAACATCAAGGTATGAACTGGTACGAAGAGCGCGCTGTACAGGTAAACTCGGCCGTTCTTATTGTAGTGACCTATGGAAAATGCGTCTACTGGATCGATGGCGAAAAGCTGCTGCTGGAGAAAGGCGACTTTATGTTCATCGCCCCTGGTGCAGGCTATTATGGCAAGAGCGTGCCGACCGTTTTTCATGAGCAATTTGTTTTGACTTTCCGCATAGATGCGCCTGAGGAAGACCGGCCGCTTCCAGGCGTCCATGCCTTCATCAAGGCAAAGGCCGGCTGCTACGATATGGTTATCGAGAGGCTTCGAGCCGTATGGAAGGAATGGCAAGAGAGCTTGCCGTATGTGAAGCTTCGGGCGGCGGCGCTGACACTGGAGGCGCTTGCGCTTTGGGGCCGAGAGCTAAGCCGGGGCGAGCAGACCGCCGTGTCGCAGCAGCATGTCGACCGGATGAAGGCTTATCTGCAGGATCACTACCGGGGCAAAGTAACGAAGGAGCATCTGGGTGAGTGCATAAACAGATCGATGAATCACGCCGCCTCCTTGTTCCGCCAGGTGACTGGACAGACGATCAGCGAATATGTGAATAGCCTCCGCATGCGCACCGCCGTCTATATGCTGACGGAATCGCTGCTGACCGTATCGGAAATTTCCGATTATCTGGGGTATTCCGACGTCACCTATTTCCAGCGCGTCTTCAAACGTTCGCTCGGCCACACTCCTTCGGCGTATTTAAAAGAACGCCGCCAGCACGTATAATGGAGAAATAGACTTAATAGGAACCTAACCAGATTTCGGAGTGATGCTATCATGACTACATTTACAGAAAACGGCGTCGTGCGATCCGTATGCCCGTTCGACTGTCCCGATACATGCGGCCTTCATGTTACGCTTCAAGACGGGCGCGTTACTAACGTTACAGGCGATCCCGATCACCCCGTGACAAGAGGGGCTATATGCAACAAGGTCAGACAATTGCCCGACCGTGTTCATCATCCAGATCGTCTGCTGTACCCGATGCGAAGAACCGGCCCGAAGGGCTCCCATCAATTCGAGCGGATCAGCTGGGAAGAAGCGTATGACGAAATTACGCGCCGGATGACGTCAATTAAGGACGAATTCGGAGCCGAGGCTATACTGCCCTACAGCTTCTATGGCAATATGGGCGTGCTGAATGCCGAAGGCATGGATCGCCGCTTCTTCCATCGTCTCGGCGCTAGCAAGCTCGATCGCACGATCTGCAATGCCGCAGGCTCGAAGGGCTACAGCTATACGATGGGCGGTTCCATCGGCATCGATCCCGAAGAGACTGTGCATACGAAGCTGTTCCTCATCTGGGGCGCCAATCTGGTCTCCACCAATATGCACCAGACTATGCTGGCAACAGAAGCCCGCAAGAGAGGCGCTCGTATTATTCATATAGACGTTCACCGCAACCGCACCTCCGCTTGGGCCGACGAATTCATCCTTCTTCGTCCCGGCAGCGATGGCGCGCTGGCTCTGGGCATGATGCACATTTTAATCCGCGACGGTTATGTGAATGAGGGCTTTGTCCAGCATCATACCGTCGGTTATGAAGAATTGAAGCTTGAAGCAGCCAAGTTTCCTCCTTCCGTAGCGGCCGAGCTTACAGGCATTCCACCCGAGAAGATTGAGGAGCTTGCCCGCGCCTACGGTACGACTACCCCATCTTTCATACGGATCGGCAATGGGCTGCAGCATCATGACAATGGCGGCATGATTGTCCGAACGATCGCTTGCCTCCCCGCACTGACAGGACAATGGGCCGAAATCGGCGGCGGAGCGATGAAGGGCAACGGCTGGTATGCCAGAATGAACAATGAGGCAATCGAGCGAGAAGATTTGCTGCCCGAGCCGGATGTTCGCACTGTCAATATGAATCAGCTGGGCGATGCGCTTACATCGCTTGACCCTGCGGTTCGGATGCTGTTCGTCTATAACAGCAACCCGGCTATCGTTGCGCCTGACCAACGCAAAGTCAGAGAAGGACTGATGCGTGAGGATTTGTTCACCGTCGCGCATGACCTGTTCCTGACGGATACTTGCAAATTCGCAGACATCGTCCTGCCGGCAACGGCCCATCTGGAGAATTTGGACCTCTATACCTCTTACTGGCATCATTACGTTCAAATCAGCAAGCCGATCAAGCAGCCAGCAGGCGAAAGCAAATCGAACTTTACGCTCTTCAAGGAACTCGCCCTTCGCATGGGCTTCGAGCCGGAGCTGTTCGATCTATCCGAAGAAGAGATGATTCGCATCGCGCTGGACAGCAAGCACAATCCGCTGCTGAAGGATGTCACCTTCGAGGCGTTAATGGAGCATGATTGGATGAAAGTCGGCGACGGCACCCGCTATCCGAAGACGGACTCCCTGCCTACGCCTAGCGGCAAGATTGAGCTTTATTCCAAGGCGATGCGCGGAGCCGGATTGCCGCCGGTCGCTACCTACACCCCGCTGGCGGAGCCGGAGCACTATCCGTTCCTGCTGACGACTGGGCCTAATCACAGCTATATTAATTCTACCTTTGCTAATCAGGCCAAGCTCCAGAAGCTGGAGAAGCGGCCAACGCTCCATATGCATGACGATGATGCGGCCAGGCTTGAGCTTGCCGACGGGGAACGCGTATTGGTTCGCAATGATCGCGGCGAGGTGCAGTTGACGCTCAAGCTTGGCGGGGATGTGCTTCCTGGCGTGTTGGTGACGCAAGGACTCTGGTGGGATGACGAAGCGGAAGGCCGCAGCACGGTGAACGCCCTTACGCCGCAGCGCCTCGCGGATATGGGCGGAGGAGCCACCTTCTTCTCCAACCGCGTGGAAGTGGTCAAGCTTCCTGCTCATGAAGCATAACGAAAAGCCGAACCAATCACGAGATTGCAAAGCAAAATTACACCTAAAGGAAGCGCCGCTATTTCACGAAATAGCGGCGCTTCCTGTCCTATCTGTTGCTTGTTCAAGATTTGAATTCCGGAACGCGATGAGGCGGTTCCTCGCCTTGCAGGACGGCTACAAGATTGCGCGCAGCAAGCATGGCCATCTCTTCCCTCGTCTTCGCTGTAGCCGAGCCGATATGCGGCAGCAGCAGCGCATTAGGCAGCGCAAGCAGCGGATGATCCGCAGGAAGCGGCTCCTGCTGGTAGACATCCAGGCCGGCCGCCCGGATCGTCCCCTTCTGCAGCGCCTCAATCAAAGCCTCTTCATCGATAGTCGCCCCGCGTGAAGCATTGATAAAGATTGCCGAAGGCTTCATCCATCCGAATTCCCGCTTGCCGATCATTCCTCTGGTTTCATTCGTTAGCGGCGCTAATAATACGACATAATCCGAAGCAGCCAGCAGCTCGTCCAGTTCCATATAAGTGGCGCCATACTTTGCTTCAGCCTCAGGCTTGCGGCTGCGGTTATGATAGTTCACCGTCATCCCGAAGCCGAACGCTGCCCTGCGCGCAACCGCCTCCCCGATGCGGCCCATGCCAATGATGCCCACTGTGGCATGATGCACATCCATGCCGAACAGATTGTCAACGTCGCCCCGCTTCCAGAGTCCATCTCTTACGTAGCGGTCAAGCTCGGCCACTTTGCGGGCGCTGCCAAGCATAAGCGCGAATACGAGATCCGCCACCGTCTCATCCAGCACCTCTGGTGTGTGCGTTCCCGTTACGCCATGACGCTTCATGGCAGCAATATCGAAGTGATTATAGCCGACGCTGACCGTGCTTACGACTTTCAGCTTCGGCGCCGCTTCCAGCAGCGCATCGTCAATGCGCCTGCCACCCGTCAAGTAGCCTTCCGCAACGGAAAGCCGCTTATAGAGCTCTTCTCTAGGAGCCGTGTCCTCCTCTCTCCATGCGTCGACTGTACAATGCTTAAGCAAATAGTCCATAACGGCATCTGAAATGGCATAATCAACAAAGATACTCGGTTTCATGTATGTAACTCCTCTCATGTTGTTACGGCGCGGCAATCGGCGTATAGCCTGTAGCTGCTACGAGCTTCTGTCCTTGCTCCGACCGTATCCAGTTTATCAAGGATTCGACATGAGGATTGCTGGTTCCTGCCGTCACGGCATAGAATGGGCTGCTGAGCGGGTACGTTTCGTTTGCGATGCTCTCCCTGGTTGGATAGACACCATCCACGGAGAGCAGCTTGATCTCTCCGTTCCTTACCATCTCCGTCGCATAATACAAGAAGGTAAAGCCCAGCGCATTCGGATAGTTGCGATAGTCCGACGTGCGCGCAATGATTCCGCCCATCCCCGATGCCACATCTTCCCTGGGCGGATGGGCCAGGCTTCGGCCCTTCATCAGCCGCTGAAGCGCAGATTGGCTGCCGCTGCCCTCTGGACGCTGGAACGCTCTAATGGCTGCCGACTTCCCTCCAAGCTCATTCCAATTGCTGATCTCCCCGGAATAGATGTCCTGGATCTGCTCCGTTGTCAGACCGTTAACCGAATTGTCCGCATGCGTAAAAAACACAAAAGCCTCCCGCCCAATCGGCGTCAGCTTCAATTCCACACCGGCAGCCAGCGCGTCGCCCCGCTGCCGCTCGGACGGCTCGGCAGCGAAGATGACATCCGCCTCGCCCGAGATGAGACTGTCGTAGGCTTGGCTCGTCTTTGTGGAACGCACCTCGCTGCGGATATGATCATACGCCTTCTCCGGATATACCGCCATAGCGAAAGCCGAATAGAGCGGGTACAGCGCTGTAGCGCCGTCCATGATGGGCAGCTCATCTTCGATCCTCAGCGTAGACGGCACATCCAGCATCACAGCTTTGGAGCCGCGAACGAACGGCTCGTAAGCGGCGAGATCGACCTCACCTTCCGCCACCGTCGGCATGCTATCGTGATACATTCGGTTCATCTCATAGCCGAATATGACTGCGCCAAAAACAAGCAGAAGCCCCGCCATGCAAGACCAATACACTTTGCGCTTCATCCATTCGCCCAATCCGATCACCAGCATCAACGACAGTACAATACATACGCTTAAAAGCATCCACATATAAAATAAACGGACACCGGACAAAACGGCGAAGATATAAATAAAAAAGCCGGCAATCCAGATGAGCGGCACAAAAAACAACCCCGTCAGCACTCTCGACCAGAACGAATCCTTTGCAGCCAAGCCGTTCACACATCCCCTCATAGCTGTCTATTTCTATTTATCCACTATAAGGAAATTTCTAGGTGCGGAACAGTACTATTTTGCACTAGTACCGAGTCCTTTGAACCAGATCCGTATATAGGCTAGAGCACACAGCAGCATCGGAAAAAGGAAAACTAACGGAAGAACATAGACGGCAAGCAGCAATTGGCTGAACCAGCCGTCCACAACCAGAGAGCCTTGAAGAACGGGTCTCGCTCCCCGCTCCAGCTGCGGCAGCAGATGATGGGGATTCAGCTCGGGGATGAGAAGCACGAGAATGAGCACGGTGAACAACGTAATGATCGGCACGAAGATTTGTCCGGTTCGCGCAATGACCTCGAATCCCCTTCTAACCGCCCATCGCTGTCGATTCTGGGAATGAGCTTGGAGTTGCTCGTTGTCAGATGAATGGCAATGGATTCATCCTTCGCAACGGTGTCGTTAATACCGTGCTAGGCTTGATCTGATTTGTAATCCAGAAGAAGCCGTGCGTCTGCTCATGATTGGCTGGATACGAGAATATTGCCGGCTTTTATTCTCGGCACCCATCCCCTCCTGGCCGTCTCCCGATTCATTGCCGCCTGGAGAAGGGAGAAAGATCTCTACACACAGCTTGACCCGTCCCCAACCCGCCATCTCTTGGCGCAGCTCATCCAGACGATCTTCATGCGTCAATCCGCTGAAGAATACAAACATGCTTGGCAATTGCTCGCCGGTCCGGAAGTGATAAATAGAAGAGTCGCTGCAATCGTTCAAAAAATGCTTAAGCTTCTCCCGCGTCTCTTCGATCCGGCTGGCCAGCGGCGTATTCTGCTCATTCATAGACATCTCCCTTGGCTCCCGATGAGTTAGACGTCCTTATCGTTTGCCAGTTCCTGCTTTTTTATCCGAATGGCGCCATGGCTGGCATTCCCGCGATAGATAAACGTCTGCTGGGAAAACTAATGATGCTCGCTTCATGCGGGCCAATACACCGCAAAATGGAGGAATCCGATTATGGGTCGTCACAAGCAGCGCTCCTCAGCAGGCAAAAACGTGTCGTACGCGATTCGCTCAAGGCAAGCCGAGAATGACGTAGCAGGTTCAGTGGCTCAGCATCGGAACCAAAAGGGACATGCGCCGAACAATCCGTCTACAGGCTAGATGATTGAATCAGAGAGCCATATAACAATCCGATCACTATGGCTCTCATGGACGCAAGTCCCCAATCCGTACGCGAATGACAAAAAAGACTGTCAGGCTGATGCTAATGCCCGGCAGTCTTTTTTACGGCTATATGCCAAACTGAACATTCGTTGTTTTTAATGATCCTGCTTATTTGCCCTGCAGTCTTGCAACCAGCGTCTCGCTCGGCACTTCCGGCCCGCCATTTATGCGTTTCAGTGCAAAGAGCGAATCCGGGTCGCCTTTGATGATTCGGCTGATCCCTGATTTCGTCGATAAGGTAACGCGGTACCCCATGTCCTTCAGTATCTGCTCGGACAAATGAGAGTAGTAGCCGAATGGATACGTAAAGACATTCACCGTATTGCCAAGCTGCTGCTCGATCGAATCCGCCATGCCTCCGATATCAGACAGAAGCGCTCTGGCGTAATCTCCGTTGGATTCACCCGGCAATTGCAGCACACCGCTGCGAACCGAAGGATCATCCGGGTTTGACTCATGCATGTCATAGCTATGGTTCTGGATATCGATGACACCAGAAACCTGCATCTCCTTGGCCTGCTTCCATGTGAAGTGGGGATAAAACTGCTTGCCCGGAATCCGATGCTCATCGCGTCCGACGGACCAGCCGATAATCGAAATCGTCGCATGAAGACCTAGTTCCTTCAGAACGGGATAACCGTATTCGTAATTGCTTAGGTATCCGTCATCGAACGTAATAGCAACCGGATTATCCGGCAATTCCTTCTTCCCGTCCACATAATCGATCAGATCCGTGATCAATACCGCGTTGAAGCCAGCAGCCTTAACCGCCTCCATATCGCTGCGGAACTTTGCTGGCGGCGTAATCAGCGAATTCGGCTCATACGGATCGTCGTCTATATGATGATAAACAAGGATCGGAATGTCGATGGCATCCTTGGAAAGTGCTTCTGGACGTTCGAATACGGCGGCTGCGTGCTCTGCCACATTGTCTTTGGTCGTGTAATGTCCGAATTCGCTTGGCACATACACACTGTCATCCTGGAAGATGTACCCCAGCATCATGCTGCCAAGCGTATTGCGGTAATGCATCGTATCGTAGAAGTAGCGCGGATCTCCGCTGATCGTCGTATAGCCGGAGAAGTCCCAGAAGTCCGTAACATCAGCCAGCTTGGTCCAATACGTCTTCAGCTCTTCCATATCATAGCTGAGCAGCTCCTGCTCGGAGGTTGCTCCCGTAATAAGCCGGAACGTTGCGCCATGCGACTCCACGTACGCCTTCATACGCGAAAGTGCCTCGACGTTCTTGTCGAGAGCCGAAGCCTCCAGCTTGCCGAATGGCGCGAATGCCGATTTGTTCGCTTGCATATATGCTTCCAGGTCATCAACCTTCTCCGCGTCCCGTTTTACTTTGTTATAGACGCCTGTTTCCGGTATGAATTGCGAGTATTCGAACGAGTCGACCGCCCGTTTGGCGTAGCCCTCCAGCTTGGAATAGCCGTACGAAGGGTTCAGCTTCAGATAGTCCAGATAGAACGAGAACTTCGATTCGCCCGAAACTTTGGCATGGAGCGATTGTTTGAAGTCTGTCGCCTTCTCGTTGAAGTGGCTGATCTCCTGCAAGCTCATATGAACGACAATATTCTTGGGCTTGTATTCATCCATCAAGTAATAAAGTGTTTTCTCATAATCATGGAAGTCGCCGCCATACATCAGCATACTGTAGAACTTCGCATCGTCTCCATAATACTTGTTCAGCAGCTCGGGCGATATCGAGCTTGACTTGGAACCGCCGATAATATACGAATTATAGCGTTCATGGTACTGATCCAGGTAGCCGATTTTGGCTACGCGCGGATTATTGACCATATTGTAGGAATGCCATTTCAACACCTTGTCGCCGAATACGCCGAAGGGATCAACGACAATATTGAAGCCCGCTACGACCGCCGCTGCCAGCCCCAGCGAAGCGACGAATGCGATCAACCATTTGCGCAAACTCATTACGTCACCTCAGAATTGGAAATATAAGAAATTAGACACTGACGTCATCTGCGCCAGCGAGATACCGAGCAGCAGGGCTGCTGCCACCGCATATCGAACGCTTGGCTTGAAGTCTTGGGTCAGCTGTGCCGAGTTTTTTCCGAAGAATGAAATCGCCATGCCGACAAGCAGAAGCGCAATCGTATAAGCGTTGTAGGCGGCGAAGCTCGCCACCTTGTCCAGAGCCAATGCCATATCCATACCGGCAAAATCCCTCAGGCTGAACATCTTGCGAATGACAATCCAGGCCTCGCCCATCGTATCGGACACGAACAGAATTCGTGTTCCGATAACTCCTGCGAACGTCATGGTCCAGGCCAAGACAAACGGCAGCTTCCACTTGTTGCGGTACATGAAATGGGACATACATACGAATATGCCGTTAATAATGCCCCATACGATAAATTGCCAGCCTGCGCCATGCCAGAAGCCCGAGACAAAAAACGTCATCATGACGGAGAAGTAGAAATTGAAGCTTCCGCTTCCCTTGCGGTAGAAGCTGCGGAAGATATAGTCCGACAGAAACTTCGACAGCGTCATATGCCACCGCTGCCAATATTCGCGGAAATTCCGCGCCTTGTAAGGCGAATTGAAGTTATGCGGCAGCCGAATATTGAAAAACAGCGCAAGTCCAAGCGCCATATCCGCATATCCTGACAGGTCGAAATAATACGATATCGTATATCCGACTGATGCCAGCCATGCGGAGAGTGTATCCCCCGCTCCAACGTTAGCGTAGAAGGTTGCGGCATAACTGGTAATGGGATCGGCCAGCATGATTTTTTTGGCGCAGCCGATTGAGAACAGGAACATCCCCAGCATAATATTCGTCGGATTGATGCGGCGCATCGCCTTGTCCTGGTATTGCGGAATGACATCGGCATGATGCACGATCGGACCAACGATCAATTGCGGGAAGAAGGTAATGAACAACAGGAAGTCTACTATCGGTGTTTCCTTGGTCAGCCCTTTATAGCAATCAACCAGATAAGCGATCAGCTGGAATGTATAGAACGAGATCCCCAGCGGCAGCACAATCTCCAGCAGGGGGAAGGCTTGTCCGGTCAAATGATTGACATTTTCAATAGCAAAATTAGAATATTTGTAATAGCCAAGAAATGCAACGTTAAGCAGTAGTCCAATGGCAAGCAGAAGCCGCTTCGTCCAGTTCGCACCCCTCTTGCCCGCTTTGACAATCATACTGCCGATCGCAAAGTTGACGAAGATGTCGAGCATGAACAGGATGACGAAGGTACCGCTGCCCTGCGCGTAGAAATAAATAGACGCTATGACAAGCCATAGCTTGGCAACATTCGGTTCCTTCACATAGGTTAGCAGCCGGTAGACGAGAAAAGTCACCGGCAGGAATAGGAATATAAATGTGTAGGTTGAAAAGATCAACGTAGCAACCTTCTTTCAATAGATGCATCAATGTCGATGAACGACTGAAAACTCCGTATAAGCCGTTACAGCTTCTTAATCATGCGAATATGGGGAATGCCTTCCTCCATGAATTCATCGGAATCGGCCGTGTAGCCCAGCTTCTCGTAGAAGCCCGCCGCTTGTGTCTGCGCATGAAGCTTCGCTTTCGTCAGTTCGGCTTCCCTGGCTACTTCTTCTAGCTCCGCCATGACAGCAGCGCCGATTTTATGTTTGCGGTACGGCGCAAGCACGCATACCCGCTCCAGCTTCGCAATCCCGTCAACGACCCGAATTCGGCCAGCCCCGGCTGACTCCCCGTTGTACTTGACCAACACATGGATCGCATCTTCCTCATGCTCGTCAATCTCGACGTCGGGAGATACGCCCTGTTCATTCACGAATACCTCCATACGGATGCGGTATGCTTCGTCCAACTGTTCCTTCGATTCTACTCTTTCACTTGTAAGCATGACTCTCCGCCACTCCCTTCCTCATATCTTCTCCATTATAATGCTATCTCCGCAAATTGCCAAAATGGTTCAAATATCGACGTTATCTCCGCCATGCATTCCTTTATTGAAGAAAACCCATAATACACATATAATGACTTGTGATAGCTGTTAAAGTTTGGGTTATGGAGGGTCAATCATTTATGGGCAATTTTTGGACGCTTGTCAAAAAAGGCAATACCTCATCTGCCACAGCCGCGCTTGGCAATACCGGTCTAGCCATCATTAAAGGGATAGGTGCGTCCATCAGCGGCAGCGGCACGATGTTCGCCTCCGCTATGCATTCCGTTGCGGATGCGGTGAACCAAGGCTTCGTCTTCTTCGGAAGTGTACTCGCCGAACGTCAGCCAACCAAGCGATTCCCGACGGGCTTCGGCAGGGTCGTGAATCTGTTCTGCATGATCGCCGTCATTGTGGTCACGATTATGGCGTATGAGACCTTCCTCAAAGGGATTAAGCTGATCAAGCATCCCGAGGAAGCAACGAACTTCTGGCTCAACTTCATCATTCTGTTCATTGCCATCGCCATTGACGGCTCTATCCTGATCAAAGCCATGAAAGAGATCGTCAAAGAAACGCGAAGCGGAGCGAAGGGAATGGGCATCATCCCCTCTGCCATCCGCAATGCTGGTCGAGCCGCTCCGCCGACCCGGCTCGTATTCTATGAAGATATTGTCGCAACACTCGGCGCCGTTTTTGCCTTGCTCGCGATTATTCTTGCCGAATACTCCACCTTCAAGCTAATGGACGGCATCGCCACCATTCTGATTGCATGCCTGATGATCGGAGTCGCCTTCAAGGTTGGTTATGACAACATGGTTGGTCTGATCGGCGTCGCAGCCCCGAAGGATGTGGAGGAACGGCTAGGCGCTATTATACTGGAAAACCCTGATGTTGCCGATATCGGCAAGATGCGCATCGTTCAGGAAGGCAAAAATTATCATGTAGAAGCCTACGTAGAGCTTCGCAAAGGCTTCTCGCTTGCGGAAGCGACCGAGATCAATCATCGGATACGCGCCAAGCTGCTGGAAGATCCAGATGTTGCCGATGTCACGCTTGGCATTATGGATGATAACGGAATCATCTCCTGGAAGCGCCCATAACCGTAAGACGACATAGCTGTAATTCTGCTGCCCGCTGCGGCGACATGGTCATTTTCGGATGGCTGTGTCTGCCTTATGCGGGCTTTTGCATATTCCCATTCCTGAAGCAGGCATTCCATTGTATAATAGAGCCGTTGTCTGCTCATTAGACAATTGACATATTCCGGAGGAGCTGCAACCTGATGAAATGGCTCAAGTGGATTCTTCTTCCCATAGGAATCGGAGTCTCAGCCGGTTCGGCCTCAGCCCTTTTTCTCGCCAGTCTCGAGCGCGTTAGTGCACTGCAGAGCCGTTATGCCTGGCTCTTATGGCTCCTGCCTATAGGCGGCGCAGCAGTGAGCTTCATCTATATGAAATACGGCAAAGAGGCCATTCGCGGCAACAACCTTGTATTGGAACAAGTACATAGCGGGAATGGCAATATTCCCTTGCGGATGGCTCCGCTCGTTTTGTTCGGCACGCTCATTACACACCTCTTCGGAGGTTCGGCGGGACGCGAAGGAACCGCCGTACAGATGAGCGGCAGCCTCTCCTCTGCCATTAGCAGAAGACTCGGTCTTGATGACCGTAATCGCAGAATAGCGGTATTATGCGGAATCGGGGCCGGCTTCGGTTCCGTATTTGGCACGCCGATTGCCGGCGCCATATTCGGCTTGGAAGCCAGCAGCCGAGGCGGTCAGCGTTATCAGGCGCTGCTTCCTTGCTTAATCGCCAGCTTCACAGGTCACGGGGTGACGCTTGCATGGGGTATCAAGCATAGCCATTTTGCGATAGGCACACTCCCGCCCGTTAGCTGGCTCGCCGTATTAAAGGTCGCGGCGGCAGCATTTGCTTTTGGATTAGCGGCAGCGCTGTTCATTCATCTTACCGCCATGCTGAAGAAGCTGTTCGCGCGCGGATTCAAGCATCCGGCGCTTCGCAGCTTTGTAGGCGGGATCATCATGATTGCGCTTGTGTATGGGGTCGGCAGCCGCGATTATGTGGGACTGGGACTTCCTCTGATGGCAGACGCCTTTGCCGGCGAGACTTCACCGCTCGCCTTCCTGTGGAAGATCCTGTTCACAGCCGTAACGCTCGGCTCCGGCTTCATGGGCGGAGAAGTAACGCCGCTGTTCGTTATTGGTTCCGCGCTTGGCAGCGCGCTATCGCCTTACCTGGCTCTGCCAGCAGCATTCCTTGCCGCATTGGGCCTCGCTTCCGTATTCGGTGCCGCCTCCAAAACGCCAGTTGCCTGCACTATTCTTGGTTTGGAGCTATTCGGGGTACATGGAGCTCTGTATATTATGATTGCATGCTTTATCAGCGCGGCCGTCTCTGGACGCACAGGCATCTACGAATCCCACGTCCGTACTTACGTCCCGAAGCGTTGACGGTAGCCGCACTTCCGGCACAGCTCCTCGACGGCTTCCCTGCGGGAGAAGCCGTCGTACAGGTTGGTTGCCCGCTCTCCTTCAATAATCTCATCGAAAGGCTTATCGTGGATGTTGCCGAGGTTAATGACACCCTCTCCATCCAGACAGCATGGAATAACCGTTCCGTCGATTAAGACGCCGGCTTGATTGCGAAGCGCATAACAGAATCCTTTTCCGTCATCCTCCGGCTCCTTCAAATCGGGCCACTTGAATTCGGGATCTTGATTCAAATATATGTTGTCCGCGATCTTTACGCCTGTCCCGGGCTTGAATTTCTCTTCAATATGGTAATCAAGCGAATACGCCTCTTCAATCATCCCGAGAAGCTCTCTGTTTTTATCCTTTTGCTTGTTCACTTCATTATCCATGTCCAAATTCCATAAGCGATACGATATAATGACATCGCTTGATTCCTGAACTTCCTTCACGAAGGCCAAAATATCCGCCAAGTAACCCGCCTTATCCTCCGAGCCGGGATGCCCGTCAAAGCTGTGCAGCGAGAAATTGATTTGCCGCAGAGCCGGCTTATGGAGCAGCTTCGCTTTGTTTTTGGTAATAAGCGTTCCGTTCGTCGTAATATTAACCTTGAACCCCTTCTCATGCGCGATATCCAGCAGCATGTCAATCTTAGGATGCAATAGCGGTTCACCTTTTACATGAAAGTAGATATAGTCGGTGTATGGCTTTATCTGATCAAGCGTTCGGCTGAAGTCTTCCACAGACAGGAAGCCTTTGGCTCGTTGCGTCGGCGGACAGAAGGTACAGGACAGATTGCATATACTAGTCGTTTCTATATAAAACTTCTTAAACTTTTTCATCCGGCTTCTCTCCAATGGTCGCATTCAAATCAGCATTTCCTTACGATTACGAAGCGATGCCGTCCTTCACGAATCGGGACAACACTTCAGGGGTAGGCATCAGGCAGGACGGCGCGCCGCCGCCAAAGCGATGTCGGTTTCTTGCTACCCATCGATATACCGCATCACGCAATGGCGCAGGAACGGCAATGAATGCATACAGCATGCTCCTCCAGCCTCCCAGACCTTTCAGCACCCTTAACGCAGCGCCAGAGTTCATATAAAATCGCTCGTTCTCATACAGAACGAACGAATCCCAATCATCCGTATTTAAGCCGCCTTGTCGAAGCAAGCGCTGACCAGCGGCGGATTGCAGCGTCGCGAAGGAAAAAGCGCGCTTCTTGTCATGTTCAATCAAATATCGGGTAATATGCTGGCACAGATGGCATTCCCCATCGATCAAGACGATCGCCTCGCCCCCGGTCCGTCTTTGCTGCTGCAGCATAACCATGACACATCCCCTCTCCAATTCGATTACCTTCATCCTATCATATTCATAGCGAACTTGCACTTGACCCCTGCCCCGGAGTGTACTATAATCAAACGAAACTTCATGAAATAATAGTCTTCTAGGGTTCCGCGGCAGATGCCGGTCTGGTCCGAGGGAAGACACGCGGCTGCCGCCGCGGCAACACGGAGGGATAAAAGCCCGGGAGAACATCGACCAGATGCTTCCAGGGCTTTTTTTGTGCCTATTTTAATCAATTGCTGCCCTGTTTGGTCCTGTGAATGAAGTTTTATGCAACATCAAAAACTAAAGAAAAGGAGTGGACGTACAATGAAATCGAGCCAAAACAAGTATTGGCTGCTCGTTATCGTGGCGGCTTGTTTTGAAGTGTTGTGGGTGATGGGCCTCAAGCATGCCGAAAGCCTTCCAGCGTGGGCGGGAACGATTGTCGCAATTATCGTCAGCTTCCTGCTGTTGATCTATACAGCGAAGAAGCTGCCGACAAGCACGGCTTATGCGGTATTCGTCGGACTGGGGACAGTAGGCACCGTACTCGTCGAGATGACAGTCTTTGGCGAGCCGTTCCGGTGGAGCAAGATCGGATTAGTAGCCGTACTTCTCATTGGCATCATTGGCCTTAAAATGGTCACGCATGACGGAGATGAAGACCCTCTCCCTAAGAAAGAAGGTGAGCCTGCATGAGTTGGTTTCTGGTCATACTGGCAGGATTGTTCGAGGTCGTCGGGGTAGCGGGTATTGCCCAGTATAACAAAAAAGCATCGCTCCAGAGTGCCCTTATGCTCGGCGGCGGCTTCCTGATCAGCTTCATTCTACTATCCCTTGGCATGAAGGATATGCCGATGGGTACAGCATACGCGGTATGGACGGGTATAGGCACGGTCGGCAGTGCGCTTGTCGGTATCTTGTTCTTCCGCGAATCCAAAAGCTTTATGCGTATTTTGTTTATCGCACTTGTACTCGGTGCCGTCATCGGCCTTAAGCTTATCGGCTAATCGGTCATAACAATCAATCGCCCATGCTCCGTTAACGGAACATGGGCGATTGGCATAAAGAGGATTAGAAGTCTGATTTGGGTTTGCGGGGCTGAGACTTTGCTTTGTTCTGAACAGGGGGGAGATGCCTCATGCTTCGGAGCATTGGACCGCTGCAGATTGGGCATTTCTGCTCGGATGCCGCGAACTCATCCCTTACCCATGCTTTGCATTCCGCGTTTTTGCATTTCCAAATCTTCGTAGGCTTAAGGTTTTCTTTCGTGTCTGTGCTGGTTGTCAAGAATAACGATCCCTTTCATCTATCCAATTTCATTCGGATTTCTCTGTTTTATTTATATCATTAATCATTTATGCATTAAAATATGCAGGAATAACACAGACCGGTTTTGTTGCTTCCGCTTCATACCCAGTAGCACGCAACGTTCCCTGCTCCGCATCCACGCGGAACGTCACGATGTTGTTTGCGTCGCGATTGGCAGCAAGCAAATATTGACCATTGGGCGTTAAGGCGAAATGCCTTGGGTGTCCGCCGCCTGACGGCATGTGTTGGATCAGGCTTAAGCCGCCGTTCTCTGGATCCACCGCGAATACGACGATGCTGTCATGTCCGCGGTTAGAGCCGTACAGGTAGCGTCCGTTACCCGAGATTGCAATCTCGGCGGTTCCGTTCTCTCCGCTATAATCGGCAGGAAGCGTGCTGACCGTTCCCAACACTTCAAGCTTTCCTTGCGCCGAATCATACGCTAACGAAGTAATCGTGGAATCAAGCTCATTGATCACAAAAGCAAATCTCCCGTTCGGATGGAACGTCAGATGCCGGGGACCCGCTCCTCCGTGAAGCTTAACCATGTCATGAGGCACGAGCTTGCCCTCCTCAGCATCGAGCCGATAGATCGCAATCATATCAAGCCCAAGATCCTGCACGAGCAAGAAGCGGCCGTCAGGACTGTAAAAGCTGGAATGCGGATGGGGCCTATCCTGCCGCTCGGGATCGACGCTGCTTCCCTCATGCTGGCGCACATCGCCCACTTCTCCGATGGAGCCGTCCTCCTCGATGCGCAGCAGTCCGGTCATTCCGCCGTGATAGCTGGTCACCGTCAAGAAGCGGTTGCCTTGATCGCGCTGAATATGACAAGTTGTGCCCGCCACTGTCAGACGACGGCTAATCAGTTCAAGCTTCCCTTCCTTATCATCAATACGGAATGACGCCGCCTCACCCGCTTTCTGGCCTTCTGCATTTACGCCTTCCGATATCGAATAAAGCAGCTTCCGCTCCGCATCGACATGGACGAACGTCGGATTTTTCAAGCCGGCATAAGAGCCGGTCTCCAATAATTGCCCGCTCGACTCATCAAGACGGAATACGCGCAGTCCTTGATCGGATTCTTCGGCGTATGATCCCGAGAATACAAGCAATTGACGTTGTTCAGCCACAACCTATTCCTCCCCAAGAAATCAGATAGTTAGTATGGACGGCCGGATGCCAGTCCATTCGCCTTATTTAGGACTTGTCCGTGCCGGGAGCGCAATATCCGTCCGTACAAGAAGCCCCGCTCTGATCGTCGCTTACTTGCACAAGCGTCGGATATTTGGCCTCCCACGCCTTATTCAGCGTGTCCAGAAATACAGCCGGAGATTGCGCGCCGGATACGGCGTACTTCCGGTCGATCACGAAGAACGGCACACCGCGAATACCCAACCGGCTGCCTTCTTCCTCTTGGCCGCGGACCACATCCGCGAACTGATCCGATTCCAGAACGGCTCTAACTGCTGCTTCTTCAAGTCCAGCTTCGACCGCAAGCTCTACCAGGCGCGCTTTGTCCGAAATATCTTCATTATCGGTAAAGTAAGCCCGGAACAAGCGCTCCGCCGTCTCTGCGCCGCGGCCCTGCGACTCGCCATATTGAGCCAGGCGATGCGTGTCGAAGGTGTTAAGCTCCATTGCGTCATCGAATTTAAAGTGGAGGCCAACGGCAGCTGCTTGCTGCACGAGATTGTCACTGGATGCTTTCGCTTGCTCCACAGTCATGCCGTATTTTTGGGACAGCATATCGTACGTGCGGATTCGAGCGCTCGAATCCGCCTTCGGATTAAGCTCGAAGCTTCTGAATTCGGTCACGATATGTTCCTTGTGGGCGAATTGGGCTAAAGCTGCCTCGAATTTCTTCTTCCCGATATAACAGAACGGACATACAAAGTCCGACCATATTTCAACTTTCATGTACTTCCACCTCCTGAATGAATATAACCTTTATTATACCATGTTCCATTCGAATGAACGAATACAGGCATACAAAAAACACGCCCCGCCATCCAATGGCGGAGCGTGCTGTCTAGACTGCAAATATATGGCGACCAATCTTTCCTGTCTGTGTACGTGTCCAGATCCACGAGGAAGTCGCGGTATCCGGATTAAAGTAATACAACGCGCCATTCGTCGGATCGTAGCCGCGAACCGCGTCGAGTGCCGCCAGGTAAGCTTGCTTGTCCGGCATCATGAAGTATTGGCCATCATCTACAGCGGTGAACGCTCTCGGCTGTTCAATGACGCCCTTCACCGTATTCGGAAAACGGGAGGAGGCCAGCCGGTTCATGACAACCGCCCCAACGGCAACCTGTCCCACATACGGCTCGCCTCTGGCTTCGCCATAAATAATTCTGGCTAGCAAATCAAGCTCATGCTTGTTAACGGATACTTTCTTCAGCATCGCCCATGTCTGGTTTCCGGCTATCCCGTCAGCTGCCAGCCCATAGTCCCGCTGGAAACGAACGAGAGAGTCTCTGGTAACAGGTCCGAAATACGGGGTAATGTCCGTATTGAAATAGCCTAGTACTTTCAAGCGATATTGTAAGTCCGGAACATCCGGAACTGAGCTTCCATAAGACAACGTTTGCGGCGCGGCTGCATGCGCAGTCGGAACGGACAATCCGGTTAATGCGGATAATCCTACAGCGAATGCCAACGTCATGACAACGAGTTTCTTCTTCATCTAGAGACATGACCTCCTTCATTCATTGCCGCACAGCGACTCGTTGTAGTGTAACATAGTTGCAATTATCATGTAACAGAATTGAACTAATTACATGAATTTACTAATAAAATTGAAAGTTCAAGAGAAAAGATTAAATTTCTTAGAAAAATAATTTGTTCATACTAATAAATATCGCGCTCATCCAGAAGTAACATACGATTAATTCCATTCATCAACCTATGGAGTTTTTTATCCGATAATCAATCAGAAAGAAGTTGTCCAAGGATTGTCCCCCAACACGCCCATTGGTACAATAAGCTAAAGAGATAGATATTCGAGGAGAAAAAGCAATGAACATTATAAAGATGAAAGACAGGCAGGAGCTGGACGCCAAGCTTCCGACCATGCCATGGTACATCGAGCAATTCATCAACTATAAGCTGCCCGACCTCTCCCCGTCCTCGCTAGTGGAATATATGAGGGATTACGAGACGTTTCTTCATTGGCTTATCAGCGAGGGGCTGACCGAAGCGGCTAATCTGAAGGCCGTACCCCTTCAAGACCTGGAGACGCTCAAGATGGAGAGCATCGATGCGTATCGTATGTTCCTCTCTACCTATAAGCCGGAGCGCAACAATCGAACGACGATTTCCAGAAAGCTGTCCTCGCTTCGCTCCTTGTTCCATTATTTGAGCCAAATCGCAGAGGATGACGACTTTTACCCGCTCCTTAAGCGAAATGTGATGGCGAAAGTTTCGATCAAGCGCACGCACAAGCCGAAGGACACCGCTGCTAAGCTGGAGGGCAAGCTGCTGCAGGAAGAGGAAATTACGGAGTTTCTTGACTATATCAAGCAAGGGTATGGTATAGAGATCGCGAAAAACAAGCAAGCCTCCTATTCTTATGAGCTGAACAAAATTAGGGATGCTTGCATTATCAGCTTTATTCTTCATTCCGGTCTTCGCGTCTCGGAGCTGGTCAATCTAAATACGGATGACATAGATCTGAAGAAGAAGCTGTGTTACGTTTACCGCAAGGGCAAAAACGACGATACCTTCAAAACACCCGTTTACTTCCGCAGCGAAGCGGTTGAAGATTTGAATCATTATTTATCCCTGAGAGAAACCCGCTACAAATGCCCTAGACGGGAGAAAGCGCTGTTCCTCGCCGTCGCCAACGGCAACAATGAAGGCTCCCGAATGACGAAACGGGCGATCCAGGCAATGGTGATCAAGTACGCCAAACGCTTTGGCAAGCCTTATCTGTCCGTCCATAAGCTTCGGCATTCCTTCGCTACGGACTATTATTTGCAGAATGATATTTACAAAACGCAAGAGCAGCTTGGGCATGCTTCACCCGAGACTACACAAATATACGCGCATCTGACAGATAAGACGATGGCCGAGGCCATCGACCGCAGACAGCAAGAAGGCAAGTTGGACGATTAGGGCGCTGCCCCATCCAACTTGCCTTTTTCTATTCTATCGTATAAGCGCATAACCGCTGCTACACTTCCAGGTCCTCAGCAGAGATGCCCTCCTCCACTGCAAACTCGAAATCCTCGATATCATATACTTGCACGGGCACTTCAGCCTCGATAAGCTTATCTTGAAACTCGAATTGATCCGACAGTAGCGGAATCCCCAGCTTCATACCAGTTAGCAGCAGCTCCGTCTCGATCGGATCGAAGATTTCACCATACTGCGCATTGTCCATCGCATTCACTACGGTAAAATGAATCTCTTCGCTTAGCAAGAGCGCCGAGCTTTCCCGCCAAGGCACCTGCAGCGCCTTCTCGATCTTTTTCCGGTTCAGCGAATCCTCGAAAAACGCGATCAGCTCCATGATTTTCTCCTTCACGTGGCCGTCATCGTCGGGATTGTCCATCACCGGGTCCGAACCGTCCCTCATATCGTACAGCTCCGCTATGGAGGAATAGGGAACAACATAATCAACCGGACGACTCGGGACGAGAAGATGTCCATACGTTGCTACCATTACTGCTTCTATTACAAACCGTCGACGCATGCCACTCCCCCTGTTTCAATCTATATTAACGTTAAGCTTTCACCATATTATACAACAAACCGATGCTCGTTCAAGATAGTTATTCGCCAAATTTGCGCACCGGCGCTGTCCGAAGTACAATGTGAATAATCATAAAGTATACCAGTGACCGTTCTACAGGAGGATTCAAGCATGACTAATCATACAATCGAACATACCATTATAATAGGCGCGGGACCGTGCGGCCTCGCTGCAGCGATCGAGCTCCAGCGCGAGGGCATCCGTCCGCTCATTATCGAAAAACGCAATATAGTCCATTCCATCACCCAATACCCTACATACATGCATTTTTTCAGCTCGCCCGAAAATCTGGAGATTGGCGATATTCCATTCACAACAGCTAATGACAAGCCATCCCGGCTGGAGGCGCTTAACTATTATCGCACCGCCGCACAGCGCCATCATGTACGCGTACAGCCCTTTGAGACAGTCTTGTCCATAACGCGTACCGAGGAAGGCTTCAAGCTGAGCGGTGAAGACCGCTTCGGATCGCCGAGAGAACGCTATTGCCGCCATGTCATCATCGCCACCGGCTACTTCGACCATCCGAACCGACTGGGCATCCCTGGCGAGGAGATGGACAAGGTAAGCCACTTCTTCCATGAAGCCCATCCTTATGCAGGGATGGAGGTCGCCATTATCGGGGGCAGCAACTCCGCTATCGACGCCGCATTGGAGTTGGAGCGTGTCGGCGCGAAGGTAACGGTCATCTATCGCGGGTCGCACTATTCCTCCAGCATCAAGCCTTGGGTCAGACCAACCTTTGAAGGCAAGGTAGCCAAAGGCTCCATTGCCATGAAATTCGCTTCCAAAGTTATCGAAATTGCCGATACGCATGTTGTCGTTCAGCACGAAGGCGGTGAAGAACAGCTCGCCAACGATTTTATATTGGCCTTGACTGGTTTCCATCCTGACCGCGGCTTCTTGATGGAAACCGGCGTGACGATGGAAGCTGAGGGATACCCTACCTTCGATGAAAATACGATGGAGACGAACGTTCCAGGGATCTATCTGGCAGGCGTTGTAGCCTCCCGGCATGAAGCCAATGAAATATTTATCGAGTCCGGGCGCTTCCATGGACGCAAGATCGTCCAGCATATGCTTGAACAACAAAAATAACGGCGATCCGCCGTTATTTTTGTTTTCGCTTATGAGGCTGCAATTTCGAGCGTAAATGCTGCACTTGTTCATCGCCAGGCTCTTTGTCACCGTAACGGGCTCCCTCGTATTGCTCAATAAAAGAATGAACCCACTCCCTATCGCCTGCCTTTTCCATTCTCCCGTTCATATCTGCAGCGGTCTCACGAGGCGTCAAATGAAGCTTATGCTCATAGCCATGCTTCGTTGCGTCGGACACCCATTTTCGATATAAGTATCTTACCCGTTCCCGATTCGTAGCAAGCGAATTCCATTCATCGTTTTTGCCCTCGCCGGAGCCGAACAAAGATCTAAGCTTGTTCTTCATTCGATTTCGGATATCCGATAAGGACATCAGGCTCTCAATCTCATCCGTATATCCCGTCTCAGGCTCCGGCTGGGCGACTCGGCGTCCTAGCAGCTTGTTGATCATCATCTTGATGGCATGGCCGAATTTTTTGAACACCAGCTTAATAACGTACACTGTTACTGCAGCCATTAGAATCACGAAGACGACAAAAATTAATATCTCCAAATAGTCCCAGAAGCGATATTCCTTCGGCTCAACCTCCGGCAATATTAGCGGTGGCGGAGGCGGTTCTTCAATTGGCGGCGCTGGCTCACCCGACCCGATTCGGCCAAATATGGCCCGAAGAATGGAGCGAAACAAATCCTCTATCGCCTGCCTGAATTGCGCAAATGCCATCACGAGGCCCAGCAAAGCCATTAAAGCAATAATCCATATCCGGTTCTGCTTGCGCGTAGCCTTAAGCGCCAGCGACTTCCGATGATCGACCACTTCATTCGTGACATGGCGTTCATTCACAATAACCAGAAGCAGGAATATGGAAGCTATCATGCCTGCATTCAGAATACCTGTATACTCGCTGAGCGGCTGAATTAGCACCATCTTCAGAATTTGGGTCGCCATATAAGCCACTATCCCAGTTATCATATGAACGCTGTGGAAGCTGGTCTTCCAGCCTTGATTCAATTGCTCGTAGCCTCTACTCGTGAATAAGGCCCCGAGCAGCGTCATCACGATGAGCGGGATGGGTGTCATGTCCGTGCCTGTCAGCATAGCGACAGCGGCTCCGTGGGCTGCAGCTGCAATCAGGATGAGCAGCAAGCGGGTAATGAACCGAATTCGCGTATGAGCGCCCAGTACGGCAAGAGGAACGCAATAGGCGAGCGGGAGCGTCGCCAGCCACCAGTTCATGGTCGCAGCAGGCAGTAACAATATCGTAAGCGTCATTAGGATCGGAAAATAAAATAATAGCTCGATATAACCTGTTGCGATGGCTCTCCACAACGGGATACGCGATGTTTTTGTCATGCGCTCATCCCCTCCCTAGCCTTCACAGATGCCTCTGCATGCTCGGGATCCGATTTCGCACTCGGAATTTCCCACACCGTCACCGAGTTGCCGCCTGCGCGCAGCCTCTCAGAAGCAAGCTCCAGCGAATCGTTCCAATATGCGGAAAGGATGACGATATCTCGGTCCGAATAGCCGAGCGACGCTTCGTGCTCCAGCAGCTGCTTGAACGCTACAGTTCGGCTAAGCTGAAGCATAGCCATAACCTCCAGCAGCAGCAGCATATGCTCATGTCCGCGGCTGCTCTCGATGCGAGCGCTGTCCAATCCGGATTCAATTGGCATATTCGCGGCAAAACCGGCCGCCATGCCTTCTACGATTGCGGCATTCGCTATGCCTGCCGCCCACTCAATCCCCCGCTCAATAAGCGGCTCGTTCGATACGGATCTCCACATGGATTCGCTATCCTCGACGTTAAGCAAAATCAATATATTTCGCTCCGCCGTATAGTCATACTGATGAACCTGCAGTCCGCCTGTTCGCGCGCTGGCCTTCCAGTTAATCTGCTTCATGGAATCGCCGGGCTGATACTCTCGCGAACCTGCAACCACGAACGGATCGGGAACGATGAAACGCTTAACGGTGTATTCGCCCTGCATGCTGCGGGAGGGCAGCAGATGAAATGGAACATCGGCAGGTCGCGGATAGACAACTAGCTCGTCGTTTAACTGAAATTGCGTATGATTCAAAAATACGCCCAGCAGATCGCCGCCCGTCATCGTAACGGAATTAAGACGGTAACAGCCTCTCTTCAACGCTTTAATAGAATGTGTCCGGGTCAGTCGCTTGTAGCTCCCCAGGCTGAAGAAGCTGCGATGATTCTGATACAGACTGCCGCTGCTCACTTCAATGTTCTCACCCTGGCGGAATTGAAGCTGCGCGGGCAGCTGAGACTCGACTCGCAGCCAAGGAACGGGCAAGCTCTTCCGGTTCTCAAGCTGCTCTACAAGCTCGATCTCATCCCCTGCGAAGCAGGTATGCTGACGGAACTTTCGGCTGTAACTGAGCTTGCGAAGCGCAAGACGCTTGAACATGCGCCCTTGTCCATAAATGACTGCCAACGTAAACAGCAAGAACCAAAAGATATACATAAACGGACTACCTGGACGCGAGTCCGGTCTCTGCCGGCACTTCTAACTGGCGGATAATATCCTCCAGCACCTTCTCCGCCTGTCCTTGCGTCCGGGCAATGCCGCGCAGAGAAAGACGATGCGCAAGTGTCGGCCTCGCCATTGCCTTAATATCGTCTGGCGTTACATAATCGCGTCCGCGCAGGACGGCATGAACCTGTGCCGCCCGCAGCAGCGCCTGGCTGCCACGGGGACTTACCCCAATCGCCACATCTTCTCTTGTACGTGTCCGCTCCACGATGGCCAGCAGGTAGTCCAGCACCTCATCGGAGATCCTCACCGATCGGTACGCTTGTCTCGCAGCTGCGAGCTCATCCGCCCCGGCAATAGGCTCCAGCGTTTCCAGCGGATCATGCTCCTTGAAGCGCTTGAGCAGTCGAAGGCCTTCCTCCGTAGTCGGATAACCCATCTTCACCTTGAACAGGAAACGATCGAGCTGGGCTTCCGGCAGCGCGAACGTCCCATGATGCTCAATCGGGTTCTGCGTCGCGATAACCATAAATGGAAGGTTCAGCTGCATCGTTTCACCATCAATGCTCACCTGGCGTTCTTCCATACATTCCAGAAGACTGGACTGCGTTCTTGGCGTCGCCCGGTTAATCTCATCCGCAAGCAGCAGGTTCGTGAACAGCGGTCCTGGCCTGAACTGAAATTCGCCGTGCTTCTGATTGTAATAATGAATGCCGCTTAAGTCCGAAGGCAGCAGATCGGGTGTGAATTGTACTCGCTTGAAGGCAAGCGACAGCGACTTCGCGAACGACTTGGCGAGCACAGTCTTCCCTGTCCCGGGTACATCCTCCAGCAGCACATGACCGGATGTCAGCAGACCGATGAATAGAAGCTCGACTACCTCCTCCTTGCCGATAATCACTTCACTGACGTTCTGTTTGATGCCATCTGCCAATTGTTTAACCGCTTGCAAAGACATAGATACAACTCCTTATATAGTGGTTAGTTGAATTATGTGCGGCTTCGCTGTAATCTCTGGAGGTCGCTCCAACGGATCAGCTTGATGCCCTGCTCTTCGATCGTCTTGCGCACGTCCGCATCGCGGAAAATATCGAATTCCATCCCGCGCTTCACCGGTTCGCGGTGAAAGGCGTTCAGCTCATCCGTTACGTTAGATGGATGGATAATCAATTCCGATACGCCCGGCTTTAAAGATGTCAGCAGCTGCTTCATATCGGCCTTGAATGAATCGAAGCTTTCACCCTCTTGAAGCGGGAATGGCAAGCCTAGCAAATAATCCAGAATGACTATGCCTTTGGCATCCGCTAGCGCTGCGACCGCACGCGCTTGCTCCTCCATCTCCGGCGGAGCGACGCCGCTCTCCACCTGCACGTACCTCGGAAGCCGGAATGGCAGGCCGTAAGCCGCGCATACATCCAGCACCTCGACCATAAAGTGTTTTCCGGTCTGCAGACCATATAAGCTGCCCATGTGATTGTCGGCATGCGTTGGCTTCATCCCTAGCTTGATCGCCTTCTCGATTTGATTCGTCAGCTCCCGCTTCACATGTTCCGATTCCGCGTGCAGCTCAAAGCTGCGTACATCTGGATGAAAGTAGCCTTCAGCTGTCGTCAAAGATGTGACATCGCTATCATTCGAGACAGGTCCCCAGCTGTAAGCACTCCATTCGCTGGTGAAGGTCAGATGCACGCCTACATCATGCCCAGGATGAGCCGCGCTCCATAACGCAGCTTCCCTTGCCCACCCGCAAGGCATCATGATCGTGGCAGAGCTGATCGCACCCTCTGTCAGCAATTGTTGTACAGCTGTATTGACCGAATGGCATAATCCGTAATCATCGGCATTAATTATAAGAAGTCGATCATCCGCGTTATATCCTAGCTCTTGCGCCAAGCTCATCTTCCATACCTCCATCCGATTATTTAATGGCATATATTATTCATGACGTTCCGAAGACAGCTTGTTCAGTCTCGCTGTCAATTGATCACGCCAGCTTGCCGCCAGTTCTGCTATATCAAGCAGCGTTTGAATCGCTTTCATATTGGATTTATCCTTATACATGACGCGGTTGGCGTCTGCTATCGTGAGCCTCGCTTTGTGACGCTCCACGATGACAACAGAATCTCCTGCCTTCACAGTGCCTTCCTGCAGCACACGGAAGTAGAATCCCGTATATCCCGTCTGCTGCGCGAGCGCTGGCAGCTCAGGCAATCCATTGCGCAAGCCCAGCTTGTAGCAAGGCTGTCTAGGCTGGCTCACTTGCAGCACAGTATGGCCGATTGCCACAATATCGCCAATGTGAATCTGATCCTCTGTCCAGTTGGACAGCGTGAAATTTTCTCCAAACGCCCCATTCTGGAAGGGACGGCCAAAATGCTCCGACCAATAGGGATACCTGTCTACAAAATAAGCGCAGATTGCCTTGTCCGGCCCGCCATGGTGAACCGTATCGCCTTGTCCATCCCCTTCTATGCCGAGAACATGTACCTTTCTCGCTTCTTCCGAGGCTGATTTGAAAATGCCGCTGAGCACTTGCTTCGCGCCATGCTGCAGCAATTGGGGCTGCCCCACTTGCAGCGAAGCCAGGGTAGCCGTACCACCTTCGTTCATGCTGCTCCTCTTTTCTATTAATCTCGTTTATCTATGTCCATTATAAGCTTTACAGGGAGAAGTTGGCAAAGAAAACAGTGCCATTAATATTAATGACACTAGTTAATACGACGCTCCACCATTAACCCTTTCGACATGTTCTTTGCCAGCCCCTAAAGCCGCTGTCGAAACCGTTTAGTTTCTGTCCGTTATTGCGCTTCCCCGGGAAATGATCAGCCGGAAATGATTCATTTCCCATCTATGCGCCCTTCTGTTCCAGCTCCATTCAGTTTCGAATTTCACTGCTGCTCGTAGTTGCTCCTGCCTTCCATAGAAACCAGGTCTCATATAACGCTAATAGCAAACCTAAGCCAAGTGCGGCGATTGCCGCATCCAATGTCAGAAAGGCAATTGCCAATATACCGCTCAAGCCTAACCAGCAAAAAGCAATCGCATTAACCGGTTGACTCCATTCCCCTAGATGCCACGGCGCGTCGCGCCATATCCCTTCCATCTCGCCGCGGCTTCCTCCATGTCGGGCCTGCAATCGCTCCCGCAGCCTGAGTCCGATTGGAATCGCATAGGCAGTATGCAGGAAGACGATGGATACAGCCAACAGTCCGATGAATGTTTCGTTATTCCACCATAACTGAGCACAGAGCAGCAGCAATATTGCCGCTGCAGCGGCAGTCCAACTGCCGAGTGAAGTTATCCTCCCTTCAGAGGAGACACGTCCGATCCATCTGCTGCAAGGGATCGATTCATCCCTCGCCAGGCTGAACATGATCCGTGCGCATACCGACATGGACTGAAGACCGCTTGCCCCTAGTGATACGATGATCAGAATGGCTATGAGCCATGAACCGCCCCAGCCTGTCATCGCTGTCCGGACAAACCAATCGAAGCCTTGTGCGGCTGACGCCCCTGATGCAGATAGCATCAAACCCCCTGTCCCATAGGAATGCGCGGCAGCCAAGGAAACGAGCGTCAGCAAGATCAGCCCGGCAATGTATGTATAGGCGGTGGACAAATAAATCGCCCATGGCACCCGCACTCGCGGCTCAAGCGTCTCTTCTGCACCAGCTGCCGCTCCATCCATCCCGAGAAATAGCTTCATGAGCAGCAGCAGACCAACCAAATACGATTCCGGACGGACATGCTCTAGAAAGCTTGCCGTATTGAATTGATACAGAACAGCTGCGGAATAGGAATTCGGCCACAACAGCCACAGAATTGCTCCCGCCACAAGTCCGGCCGTAAGCAGCTGCATCCAAATACCTGCGCCATGCAGCCAGTTTATCAAGACGCCCCCCCAATGCAGACATAGGGCTTGCACAACCGCAATGAGAACTGCCAGGCATAAGAAGCTGATGAATGAAGGCGTATAACCGAAATACCAAGACGCGACACTGTCAGACAAGTAGGCGCAACCTCCGATGAAGAGCGCAAGCATCGTTATATGGCCTGCAACGTGGAACCAGCCGGCACGTCTCCCCCATTTCGCGCCTCCCATCACAATGGATGCATGCGACAGGCTCCCTGCCGTTGGCATCGCGGAGGCGACCTCTGCCAAGCTGCTGCTCACACATATATAGCATAACGCCAGAATCGGCAAGCCGAATCCGATAATGGACAATCCCCCTTGTCCTACTGCCGGTCCGAACCAGAGAGCCGCGCTTCCGATCAAAGCCATCGTGCCGAACGACAAGCCGATTGTCTGCCAGCTGCTTCTGTCTCGCCGCAGCGGCTGGGTCAAGCCGAACCGGTACAGGTCCTGCCTGTCCTGCATGGCTTGCGTTTCCTTGCCGTAGCGCATCATGCTTTGATATCTGCTGGTCCGATAACCGGTACTGGCCTTATAAGCCAATGCAAAGATCAGCACGCATACAATGGCAGCCAACAGCAACCCGATATAAGCGGCAATCATGTCCTCACCCCCATATCCTACTCTATGTGAAGAGGCATCAGGGCATGCAACTTGTACTTCTATGGCACACGCAAAAAGAACCTGTGACTCGCAACAGCAAGCCAAAGGTTCCGATCAGCTGATCTCACGTTGTTGAGCTTCGCCGGCCATATCGCGCACGGCTTGCTTCACATGCAGAAGATCAAATGGTTTTTCAAGCAGGCAATGAATGCCAAGCCTTCTGGCTTCCGCCAGCATATCCGCATCGGCGAATGCCGTCATAATCGCAACAGGAGCCGGGTTGTCCGCTTCCCGAATGGCGCACAGCACGTCAACACCGCTCATATCCGGCAATCGAATATCCAGCAGGACGCAATCCGGATTTTCGCTCAGCCACTTGGCAATCGCATCCCTCCCCGTAGAAGCCTGCAGTACGCCATAACCTTCCTCCTGGAGCATCTCCGCCATCAGTATGCGCAAGGCATTCCCATCATCCACAATTAGAACAAGAGGCTGCTCGCGCGCAGCCTTCGATTCGAACAACCTCTCAGTTGAAGACAGGACTTGCAAGGAAGCAGGAGCGCTCGCTTTTGCCGTCAGGGCGTCGGAATGCGTATAATACGGAGCCGAATAGCTGTTATATTCGCGGGACCGTCTCCGCGCATTTCGCTTTGCCCGGGTGAAAGCCGCTGCCAAGACCAATATCGCCAAGGCTGCGGCAAGCCAATACGTAACGATCATAGATTACTCCCTACTGTTAGTCATTTGCGAGCATGGGGCCAAGCGGCCCTTCTTCATTAATGATATCTTGAATAGCATAGACCGATATCGGAAAATACAGAAAACCATAAGCATATGCAGCCAGCTCATATAATTCGAAATAAATGACAAGCGAACGGTCTGCGATATAGAAAGGCTGATCCGGCGCAACGCTTTGGAACGGCTCCAATGTGGGAATGTCCCGTTCCTTTATGCCCTTGGCGACATACTCGTTAATCCGAGCCACATAATCGCTTCCAGACTTGAACAGCTCGCTTAGACTATACGATCTGCCCGTTGAAGCTTTAAACGTCAACGATTTCTGAAGCGTCATGCCGTGTGCGCCGCCTGTATACGCATAGTTGTACAGAGAGAGGCTGAATACGTCCTTTTCGTTTGTTTTCACTTCAAAGTAGGCGATCATCTCCGCTCTCGGATCATCCAGACTTCCTTGGCTGTTGACGAGCTGCTGCGCAGCCTCTAGTATCGCTTTGTTGATCCGGGCATCCGCTTCTGGATTCGCACCGCCGCTTATGTATGGAATGGACAAATCCGCTTTTGGGAACGATGCCTTTGCCGTCTGCACGACGAGAGGCGCTTGAGGAGCCATAGCCATTCACCATCCTGTTCATAAGATGGTTCATTGTATGCCGCGGGGCGCTCGGACCATTACAGCTGCATCTTCTCGCGTTCTGTCAGGCGTCTTCCGTATACATCAAGGACGAGGTTGCCTTTGTTCAGTCCCAATATCCGGTCCGCATACCGTTCGGCCCAATCGCCCTGATGCAATACGGCAATTACGATAATGCCCTCGTTCTTGCACAGATTTTTCAGCTCGCTCAGTACCGCGTCCGCCGCATGCGGGTCCAGTCCCGACACCGGCTCATCGGCTACGATGACCTTCGCACCGTGGACAAGCGCCCTGGCAATCGCCATGCGCTGCCGTTCACCGCCGCTTAAGTGCTTGGCCGGCAATTTCGCCTTATCCAGCAGCCCGCGCTTCTCAATCATGTCCATCGCGCCCATATAGTCGTCGCTGCGAACCATGCCTGTCCATCTGCGCCACGCCGGCGTCTGGCTGACGGAGCCGATAATGACGTTTTTTAATCCGCTTTTCTCCGGGAACAGGAACGGCTTCTCCTCCAGGTAGGCAACTTGCTGCTTAACCTTTCGTTTGGCAAGAATCCCTTCCTTGAATACATCCTTCCCGTTGAACATATAGGTACCGGCACTCCAGCTCTCCTGCAGCGCCAGACATTTCAGCAGCATCGACTTCCCGCTTCCGCTGCTTCCCTTCACGGCAATAAAGTCGCCTTCGTACGCTTCGAAGCTAATATCGTTAAGCACCTTGGGACCGCCGGGGATCCGCTTTGTCAAACCCTTTATTCTCAACATGTTCCGCACTCCTTCTGCTCGATGCCAGCCTTCTATGAATCTAGTTTAAAGTAAATAAAAAACTCTTTCCACCCGAACAAATGTTTGCTATAATAAAAACAAGAACAAATGTTCTGAATATTATAAAACCTATCCTTAAAGGAGGCTAGATCACCATGAAATCCAACTGTGAAAATTTCCGTTTTGTAGAGAGAGGACGCTCTTCCCGCGACTTGACGTTTAAGTTTTATAATGACGGACGTCTCGTTATTCTTGATAACGACACAGAGGAGGTGATCAGCCCCCGAGACTTGAGAAGCGACAGCCGCGACTTCTACGTTCGCAAGCGCATCGCCTTTATTAAGAACCAGCTGACGGCGAGCCAGTTGAAATATGCATAATGACGAAGAGGAGAGAGCGGCTATCTATAGCGGCTCTCTCCTCTTTTTCGCTGCCCTACGGCTGCTTGTCAATTCCGTTTAGACTTGGAGGACGTTTCGCTTGTTTGCCTGTCTTCGGCGTAATCGCCTCTTCCTTTATACTCGCGTCGTCCTGCTGGTTGTGGATCTTTTCGCTTTTGTTGAACGGCATCCGGATCACCTCCATTTACATTATGCGGAAGCGTGAACCGTCCTATGCCTTTCTTAATAAGACAAGTTACGCTGCCGCACATTGACTATTGGCTGGCATTTGCGGTAGATTGGTCATACAGCAGCAACGGCTAATACAAAGGAGACTCGCCTATTATGAAACAACATATATTTTTCGACTTGGATGATACATTGATTTATTGCAACAAATATTTCTTTTTTGTCGTGGACCAATTCGTGGATTCCATGTCCACCTGGTTCAGCGGCTACAACATCGTAACGCCCGAAGGGATTCGCGACAAGCAAATGGAGAGGGATATCGCGCTAATTGGTGATACCGGTTTCAAGAGCGAACACTTCCCCCAATCCTTCTTGGACACGTATGTCCACTTCAGCGATACGACAGGAAGAAAACGTTCAGTCGTCGAAGAGGATTTTCTATGGAAGCTCGGAATCAGCGTATACGACCATGAGACAGAGCCTTATCCCAATATGGAGCATACGCTTGACGAACTGGCTTCCGCCGGACATGAGCTTCATCTCTATACCGGCGGCGAGCTGCTCATTCAGCAGCGCAAAATCCAGCGAATGGGGCTAGAGCGTTATTTTAGCTCACGCATCTACATCAGGCAGCTTAAGAATAACGATGCGCTTGAGCTGATTCTGAAGCAAGGCACCTTTGACCGCGAGCATACTTGGATGATCGGCAATTCCATTCGCACTGATGTTGTGCCTGCCTTAGCCGCGGGCATTCATGCCATTCATGTGCGCACGCCGGAAGAATGGCATTACAATGTCGTACAGATTGACGTTCAGCCCAAAGGCGCTTTCTTTACATTAGATAAGCTCATTGACGTACCAGATACGATCCATCGCTACTTGAACCGCGACTAGCGTCTAACCATCTGCTTCCACAGCAAGCTCGCCAGTCGCTGCATGCCTCAGCACGATCCTGCCTTGCGTCTCTGTCCCATCGGCCAAAGTCAGCTTCAGCTTGGCGGTTTTTCCTTTCTCCGCGATTGCCCGCACCTGGGCGTCCGTCAAGCTGCGGCCAAAGCTTTCCTTCCAAATAACGAACGAGCATCCGCTCCGGTAATGGGAGCAACCATACCCTTTCCGCCCCATAAACAATCTCCCGCCGCAGCCAGGACGCGGACAAGCCGCAATCGTACCGTCTCCCGGCGCTTCGGCCCGCTCTTTCACCGCTGTGCTTCTGCCAGCAGCGCTTGGTGATGCTCCGGGTGAATTGCTGCTTGCCCGGCTGCTGCGTTCTGGCGAAGCGCTGCGAGAAGAACGCTGTCCTCTGGCGGACTTCCCCTTCCCCGGCTTCTCGTCTCCTTCGAACGCCTTAATATCGGCTCGTGCTTGTTGACGAACCTTATCTACGATCATCGTAGCGAACTTCTTCACATTTTCCATAAACACAGCATCCGATGCGCTGCCTCTGGCGATTTCATTGAGCCTGCGCTCCCACATGCCGGTCATTTCCGGAGACGTCAGCAATTCCACACCTGCGGCGCGGATCAATTCGATTGCCGTCCGCCCCTTCTGGGTAATCATGATCCGTTTGCCCTGCATCGTGACATAGCCTACATTCTTGAGCCTCTCGATGGTTGCCGCGCGCGTGGCAGGCGTGCCTAAGCCGGAATCCTTCATAGCATCCCGAACCTCTTCGTCCTCAATCTGCTTGCCTGCGCTCTCCATCGCCTTGAGCAGCGTGCCTTCCGTATAGTGCTTGGGCGGCTGCGTCTCTTTCTCCTTCATTGCGGCATCCACACATTGCACATGGACCGCCGGATTGACAGAGAAAGGCTCCAGAACCTCTTCCTCCTCCTCGGAGGAATCGTCGTCTTTGTCTTTCTTGCCGCCCTTGGGCTTCTCCTTCTTCTGGTCGGCATAGAGCACTTTCCACCCTAAGCTAAGAAGCTCCTTGACTGTCGTCTTGAACGTCTCCTTCTCCACCTCGGTCAGCACGGTATGAGATTTATATTCCGCAGCCGCATAGAACTGGGACAGGAAACGACGCACGATCAAATCGTACAGCTTGGCTTCATCGGGCGACAGCCCGTTCGCCTTCCGATGCGTCGGCAGAATCGCATGATGGTCCTCGACCTTGGCAGGATTGCATACAAACTTATTGCCCTTATGCACCAGGCTTTTATTCGCTCCCTTGGCCCACTCATCGTACGAAGTGCCATGCAAAGAGGACAAGGTCTTGTGCATTTCCGGAATATTCTGCTCCGTCACATAATTGGAATTGGTACGGGGATATGTGATCACCTTATGCTTCTCGTACAGGGCTTGCGCCGTATCCAGCGTCTTTTTTGCCGAAAACCCGAATTTTCCGTTCGCTTCCCGCTGCAAGAGCGTCAAATCATACAGCTTGTACGGATATTCCTTCACATCCTTCACTTCGTAGGAAACGATCGAACCCATTTTCCCTTTCACCTTGGCTGCTATCGCTTCCGCCTTCTTGGCATCGGTCATCCGCTCGCCCTGCCATAACCCGCGATAGGCCGTATCCTCTTGAAGAAACTTGGCCTCTACTTCATAGAACTTCAAGGAATCGAAGCTTTCAATCGTTTTTTGGCGGTCATAAATAAGTGCCAATACAGGCGTCTGTACCCGGCCAACCGATAACAACACATTATGTTTCGTCGTAAAAGCGCGAGAGCCGTTCATGCCGATAAGCCAATCGGCTTCGCTTCGGGCAGTCGCGGCTTTCGTTAAATTATCGTATTCAGTGCCTTCTCTCAGCTCGGCGAAGCCCCTGCGTATCGTCTCCGGCGTCAGATCGGATATCCAGAGCCGCTTGACGGGCTGGCTCAGCTTCAGATGACGTTGAATGAGGGAAAAAATATATTGACCCTCTCTCCCGGCATCGCAGCTATTCACAAGCGAATCGCATCGCTTCGCAAGTTCTTTGATCACCTTCAGCTGATCCATCGTTTTTTTGTTCGGGACCAGCTTGAACACTGCCGGAATAATGGGCAGATCACCGATGTTCCAGCGCTTGTACTTATCGTCATATGCATCAGGCTCAGCTAATCCAATCAAGTGGCCGATTGCCCACGTAATGATGTAACGCTCGCCTTCTATATAGGTACGGTGATTTTTCGCTTTGGGATCGATGGCGGCCGCAATATTACGTCCCATGTCTGGCTTCTCCGCAATGATTAGTGTCTTCAACTGGGGGCTCGCTCCTTTGCTTTGCTCATGATCATCCGGACGTCTCCAACGCTTTTATAATCGAAGCGAAAATGGTTCGTACGCCCTTCGACCAATTAGGGTCCTCTGCATATTCCCGGTTAATCCATGTAAACGGGTCTACATCAGACGGCCTGTCCTTGCTCAGTCGCGTAATGGTCCTCGCCGCAATCTGCGACGATTGCTCAATCGACGTATTAAATGCTTGCCAGCTATGAAAGACATTGAAGGGATTGTTGGCGATCTCCTTCGCCCGCTCATGCTTCCGCGGCACGAATCCCTGCTCCTGGCCGGTGATGGCGATCAGGAAAGCGGGGTGGATATCAAATTCCTTGGCCGTCTTCATAATGGCGTCTATGTAAGGCGAATCTGCTAGAATTGAAGATTTACTCTCCAGAAAAGAGATGAGCTTGTCCTTATCAATCAAGGCATACTTAAGCTCAGACGGCAGTTCATTAGGCGATGCTGCAGAGGCTTCCGCCGGGAGCTGCAATCCGGTCTCCGCTCCAATAGCTGACGGCTCTTGTACCCGCTCTTGTGTCTGCGACCAGCCGAAAAGCATGGACGCGGTAACTACGATAACTGTTAAGGTACCATAAAGCGTGAGGCTTCTCCGGCGCTGCTTCCTGATGATCGCTCCGCTTGCAGAAGGCAGCGGAATAACGATAGCTGCTTCTGATTCTCCGACCAAATGCCCTCTGTACGGCAGGCGGGCGGATTCTGTGCCGCTCCACGAAGCTTCCTGCTCTCTCCTCCACTTGCGAAACGGCTCCGCAACAGACGGATTCTCCATATCCAGCTCCATGCACAGCACAAAAATATCATCGGGACTAACGGGACGCTGCTGCTCCAGCACCGTCGAGCGAATGAGCCGGTATGTCAGCTGCTTTTTTGTTTCCAGATCAAAGTCAGGCAATTGGTTATGAATAATGCGCGCAACCGCGTCTGCGACAATCTCCGCACGCTGGTCGCTTGGCATGGAGGCATACTTATGATGCACATAGCTGCGTATGTTGTGAACATCGGTTGGCGTTAACACATAGGCAAGTTCTGCGGGCACCGGCCTCTCCCCCTACGCATGATTTCACCATCATTTTACCACAACTTGCCTTATTGCGGGGGAGTCAGGTTCGAAATCTGTTCCTGAATATCGGATTGCATGATGTAGGCGCGAACCTGTTCTTTCTCGCTGAACGTCAGCTGATATTCACAGTCGCAATCTTCGTCCTGCGGGATCATCTGCACAATTGTGCCGTCCAGTGTACAGATGACATAGACGGTGAATTGGATCAGATCGTCCGGCACAGGCGTGCTTTCATCCAAAGTCGGCTGGAGTACGATATCTACCCATTGATTGTCCCGGCGCTCCATTGATGCATCAAATCGAATAAACCGAAGCTCCGTTATGAGATCTGAACCGTATTTAATCATATCATCTCTCCATTTCCCTCTAATTCTGGGCAAGCAAGAAAAGCGCCCTAGGGCGCTTCCTTATGAATCCTATAAATATAGCCTAACATAGAGCCGCTTCTTATGGAAGCATCGATGAGCCCATCAGATACTTATCCACTTCACGGGCAGCCTCGCGGCCTTCATTGATCGCCCAGACAACCAGGCTTTGTCCCCGGCGCATATCGCCAGCTGCGAATACTTTGTCAACATTCGTAGTGTACTTGCCGTACGGGGCTTTCACATTGGAACGACGATCTTGTGCAAGTCCAAGCTGGTCAATCAGCGTCGTTTCCGGACCTTCAAAGCCTACAGCTATGAATACCAGATCCGCTGGCCATACTTTTTCCGTACCTGGAATTTCTTTATAAATTTTACGGCCGGTCTCATCTACTGTACGCTCGATTTGAACCGTGTGAAGCTCCTTCAGCTTGCCGTTCTCGTCGCCTACGAATTTCTTCGTTAGAACGGAGAATGCACGAGGATCTTCGCCGTATAGCGCTTTTGCTTCCTCTTGCGCATAATCTAACGTATAGACGTTAGGGAATTGCGGCCAAGGGTTGTTGATGGAATCACGTTCCAGCGGAGCTTTGGCATGTGTGCCGAATTGCGTAACCGACTTGCAGCCATGTCGAAGTGCGGTAGCTACGCAGTCCGTACCCGTATCGCCGCCGCCGATCACGATTACATCCTTATCTTTTGCGGAAATATAGTTGCCGTCTTCCAGATTGGAGTCCAGGTAGCTCTTAATCGTGCCGTTCAAATAATCCATCGCCATATGAACGCCGTTCAGATCGCGTCCCTCGATCTCTACATCGCGTGCGCGCGTTGCGCCGCCGCACAGAACGACTGCATCAAATTTCTCCACGAGTTCGCTTGCTGTGATATCTTTGCCGATCTCCGTATTCGTGACGAACTCGATGCCTTCTTCTGTCATCAAGTCAACACGACGCTGTACGACATGCTTCTCCAGCTTCATGGTCGGGATACCGTAAGTAAGCAGCCCGCCGATGCGGTCAGCACGCTCGTATACCGTTACGGTATGGCCCGCTTTGTTCAACTGCGCTGCCGTAGCCATGCCAGCCGGGCCGGAGCCTACGACTGCTACACGCTTGCCGGTGCGCACTTTAGGAGGCTGGGGAACGACCCATCCTTCTTCGAAGCCGCGATCGATAATCGCTTGCTCGATCGTCTTGATCGTAACTGCGTCACCGATTAGGCCGACCGTACACGAACCCTCGCATGGTGCCGGACATACACGTCCTGTGAATTCAGGGAAATTGTTTGTTTTGTGCAGGCGCTCCAGCGCCTCACGCCACAAACCTCTGTAGATCAAGTTGTTCCACTCGGGAATCAGGTTGTTCACTGGGCAACCAGACACCGAACCGGCGAGCTCCATGCCTGTATGGCAATAAGGCGTTCCGCAATCCATGCAGCGTGCGCCTTGGGTACGCAACTGTTCGTCGGACAAATGCTTATGAAATTCGTTCCAATCCTTAATGCGCTCAAGCGGGTCACGATCGGCCGGCAATTCGCGCTGATATTCCATAAATCCAGTTGGTGTAGACATGATCGAATTTCCTCCATCCCTGTTTCCCGGTTGCTTCACGTACACGTACAAGATACGATATGAGACCACTTGCGGGAATCCATATATTATTGAACACAGCATGCTGTGTCAAATCCGGTAGCTTATTATAACATGCTAGCATTCCTGCAATGAACACGTTAATGGACTATCCGTACAATCATTTGCACTTTATGACATATCGTTCGTACAAATGTCCATCCCGGATCCATTATCGATCGGCCCGTTCATAAGTTTGGAATGTGAAGTCATATGGATTCCGTTCATCTTGACCTTTGAACTCGCTGCTCGCAAGTCTCCAAGATCTCTCATCAAAAGCCGGGAAATACGCATCAGCATCATCGACTTCCATTTCCACTTCGGTCAACAATATCCGATCCGCATGAGGCAAGGCCAGCGCGTAAATCTCCGCACCGCCAATAATCATCAGCTCTTCCTCTCCGAACGTTCGGATGGCATCCTCCAGCCTATGAATCACTTCACAACCGTCGAGGTGCAAATCCGTCTGGCGAGTCAATACGACATTGCGCCGGTTCGGCAACGGTCTGCCGAGTGATTCGAACGTTTTTCTGCCCATCAGCACGGTCTTGCCTGTCGTCATTCGTCTGAAATAAGCCATATCCTCCGGCAAGCGCCAAGGAAGTTCGTTACGGACGCCAATAGCCCGATTCCGGTCCATCGCCGCGATTAACGTAATGGTCATCTTCTCATCCTCCTCCCTTACACCGCTACGGGTGCTTTGATCGTCGGATGCGGATCGTAAGCTTCCAGCGTCAAGTCTTCCATTTCGAAATCGAACACCGATTGCTTATCCGTATTCATTAGCAGCTTCGGCAGCGGCTTCGGATCACGGGACAGTTGAATCTCAATCTGTTCCATATGGTTCGAATAGATATGGGCATCGCCAAGCGTATGAACAAAGTCGCCTACGCCAAGCCCGCATTCATGAGCGATCAGATGAGTCAATAGCGCATAGCTTGCGATGTTGAACGGAATGCCCAGGAAGATATCGCCGCTCCTCTGATAGAGCTGGCACGACAGCTTGCCCTCCGACACATAGAATTGGAACATTGTATGGCAAGGAGGAAGAGCCATCATCGGCACATCTTCAGGATTCCAAGCCGATACGATAAGTCTTCTTGATTCCGGGTTGCTCTTGATCGTTGCGATTACATCCTTCAGCTGGTCGATGGTTCCGCCCTGCGTGGTCTTCCAATCTCTCCACTGCTTTCCGTAGACATTGCCTAGCTCTCCATACGCATCGGCAAATTCGGAATCGGCCAATACGCGCTCCTTGAACGCTTCCATCTGCGCTTCATATTGAGCGGCGAATGCCGAGTCCGTCTGAGAGCGCAATCCGAAGTTCGTCATATCCGGTCCTGAATAGGCTTCGCTTTCGACCCAGCGCTTGAATGCCCATTCATTCCAAATGTTGTTCTTATGTTGAAGCAAATAGCGGATATTGGTGTCTCCTTTAATAAACCAAAGCAGCTCGCTCGCTACGAGCTTGAAGGGTACGCGCTTCGTCGTCAGAAGCGGAAAGCCTTCACTAAGCGAAAATCGCATCTGATAGCCGAACGTAGAGATCGTTCCAGTCCCTGTACGATCTTCCTTCCGGACGCCATTCTGCAGCACATCCCTCAATAATTGCAAATAAGCCTGTTCGCTGGTGCTCATGGGAGACCTCCTTCAAATCAATATCGCCATCATCGGCGTAATCCTATACGAAAAAGCTCGCGCTTTTAACCGTTAAGCATGCGATCTGTCGCAAAATAACTATTATTATAACATTAGTTGTAATTAGTTGCCCAGCCTGTGTTTCTTGCGGTTTTTGCGCAGCTGATGACGATCCGGCGCTGTTGCGAACAGCTGGCGCTCTAACTCGCTCTCCGGTACAACCGACGGAACCGGGCTAGGCTTTCCGTCCTCACCAAGCGCGACGAAAGTGAAAAAGGCTGTCACGGTAACCGCACGTGTCCCGGCGTACAAATTCTCCGCAGTTACGGATACATAGATTTCCATGGAGCTGCGATGCGTCCAGCTGACGAACGCTTCTACCTCGATCACTTCGCCGACCCGAATCGGTGCGAGAAAATCCAGACTATCCGTCGAAGCCGTCACAACTCTTGTTCTCGCATGTCTCATGGCTGCAATCGCGGCTACTTTATCCATATACTCCATCAGCTTGCCGCCAAACATGGTATCGTAATGGTTCGTATCGAGAGGAAAAATGAGCTGCGTCATAATCGTTCGTGAATCGCTCGACCGTTTTTGCCCTTCCTGATTCATGCTGATCCAGCCCCTTTTCTTCATCTTCGTATTTTGTTTCTTCATTATAATATATGCAAAAAGGGATAGGCAAAGGGAACTGCATGAAATAAATGCAAAGCAAATCTTGCGGAAGTTACACGAAAGGCTGCAAGCGCAAAGAAACCCCGCTGCACTTTTATGGTAAAAGCGCAGCGAGGCTTCATATTCGTACTGATCTGTATCTTATCGCTTTATTGAATTACTTGGCAACCGTATGGATCGGGTGTCCAAGTGCAACTTCAGCCGCATCCAATACGATCTCGCCCAAAGTTGGGTGAGCATGGATCGTCAGAGCGATATCTTCAAGCGTTGCGCCCATCTCAATTGCCAGAGCCAGCTCGGCAATCATGTTGGAAGCTTCAAGGCCTACGATATGCGCGCCCAGTACCAGACCGGAGTCAGCGTCTGCTACCAGCTTCACGAAGCCTTCTGTAGCGTTAAGCGACATTGCGCGGCCGTTGATAGCGAATGGGAATTTGCCCACTTTCACGTTGTGGCCTTGCTCCTTCGCTTCTTTCTCGCTCAGGCCGACGCTTGCGCATTCAGGATCGGAGAAGCATACAGCCGGTACGCATTTGTAATCGATCACGCTTGGTTGTCCTGCGATCGCTTCAGCAGCTACGCGGCCTTCGTACATCGCTTTGTGTGCAAGCGCTGGACCAGCGATGATGTCGCCGATTGCGAAGATGTGCGGAATGCTGGTACGGCATTGTTGGTCAACTTCAACCAGACCGCGATCTGTCGTTTTTACGCCGATCAGGTCAAGGCCAAGCTCGCCATCCGTGTTCGGGCGGCGGCCAACGGTAACAAGCAGGTAGTCCGCTGTTACTTTTTCTTCTTTGTCGCCTACTGTGTAGGTAACCGTTACATCTTTATCGGTTTGCTCAGCGCTTTTCGCTTGAGCGCCTGTTACGATATCCACATTTTTCGCTTTCAGCTTCTTCGCAACGATGGAAGACATATCTTTGTCGAAGCCTGGAAGTACGGAATCGGAACCTTCGATTACCGTTACTTTCGTGCCGAACTTGGAGTACATTTGGCCAAGCTCGATTCCGATGTAGCCGCCGCCGATTACGACAAGGCTCTTCGGAATTTCAGGCAGCGACAATGCGCCTGTCGAGGACACGATACGTCCGCCGTAAGGGAATGCCTTCAGCTCGATTGGACGGGAACCCGTCGCGATGATGCAGTTTTTGAAACGGTAGCGCGGCGCTTCTTGATCGTTGAATACGCGAGCTTCGTTTTCGTTAATGAACATCACTTCGCCTTGGAAGAACTGTACTTTGTTCGCTTTCAGCAGCGAAGCTACGCCGCCAGTCAGCTTCTTAACGATGCCGTTTTTGAATTCTTGCACTTTGCTGAAGTCAACCTTCGCTTCGCCCACTTCGATACCGAAAGCGGAAGCGTGACTTACAGACTCATATTGATGAGCTGCCGAGATCAGCGCTTTGGACGGAATACAGCCAACGTTCAAGCACACGCCGCCTACATACTCTTTGTCTACGACCAATACGTTTTGACCAAGCTGTGCTGCGCGGATAGCGGCTACGTAACCGCCAGGACCTGCGCCAATGACTAAAGTATCAATATCTAAGGAAGCATCTCCAACTACCATTTGTTAGACCTCCATTATGAACAGCTCAGGCTGTGCCAGCAGCTGTTTGATATAATTCATAAAGTTTTGTGCTGTTGCGCCGTCGATCAGACGGTGGTCGAAGCTCAGGGACAATGCCATTACAGGTGCAGCTACAATTTCGCCGTCACGTACAACCGGCTTCTCAGAGATACGGCCAGTACCCAGAATCGCAACTTCAGGGAAGTTGATAACCGGCGTGAAGAACATGCCGCCTGCGGAACCGATGTTCGAGATCGAGATTGTGCTGCCTCTCAATTCGTTCGGAGCAAGCTTGCCGTCGCGGCCGCGAGCTGCCAGGTCACGAATCGTGTCAGCGACCATAAAGATGTTTTTGCGGTCAGCATCTTCAATTACTGGAACGATCAAGCCGTTGTCCGTATCGGTAGCGATACCAATGTTGTAGTACTTACGGTATACGATTTCTTGATTTTGCTCATCCAGCATGGAGTTCATGATTGGGAACTGGCGGCAAGCCGCTACCAGAGCCTTCACGATGAACGGCAGATACGTAAGCTTAGAGCCTTTTTTCTCTGCGTATGGCTTGTATTTCGAGCGAAGGGCAACCAGCTCAGTAACGTCTACTTCGTCCATGATCGTTACGTGCGGAGCCGTGTAAACCGACTTCACCATAGCATTAGAAATCGCTTTGCGGATACCTTTGAACGGTACGCGCTCTTCTGGGCGGTAAGGAGTGCCAGCCGCTACTGGGGCTGCTGCTTTTGCCTCACCAGCCGAAGCTGCTTTTGCTTCCGCAGGCGCTGCCGCTTCCACTGCTGCAGGTGCTCCGCCGAATCCGTCCACGTCGTCACGTGTGATGCGTCCGTTTTTGCCAGTACCGCTAACTTGAGTCAGGTCAACGCCCTTCTCGCGAGCGTATTTGCGTACGCTTGGCGTAGCCAATACTTGAGCGTTCGTCGCTTTTGCTTCAGGAGCAGGTGCAGCAGCTGGTGCTGATGCGCTTGCAGGAGCCGCCTCTTCCTTCTTCGGCTCTTCAGCCGCAGCAGGAATCGCTTGCTCAGGAAGATCGCCTTCCGCGTCAATTACGGCTACCAGTTCGCCGACATGGCATACCTGTCCGTCCTTCACCAATACTTCCAGCACTTTGCCGTTAACCGGGCAAGGTACTTCGACGATAGCTTTATCGTTTTGCACTTCCATAATAATGTCATCGTCTGTCACTGTAGCGCCCGGCTTAATCAGTACTTTGATGATTTCGCCCTCATGCAGGCCTTCGCCTAGCTCTGGGAATCGATATTCGAATTTAGCCACCGATCGTAACCTCCTTTTAAAAATGTTCCGTCAATTAGATTAGAATTGGATAACTTTTTGAGCCGCAGCCACGATGCGTGCTGGCGTAGGCAGCCATTGATCTTCGATTTGAGCGAACGGATATACCGTATCCGGACCCGCTACGCGAAGCACTGGCGCTTCCAGGTGCAGAATCGCTTTTTCGTTAATTTGCGCGATAACTTCGGCAGCTACGCCGGATGTTTTTTGCGCTTCTTGAACCACGATTGCACGGTTTGTTTTTTGGATCGATGCCACGATGGTGTCGATATCAAGCGGCACGAGGGAACGAAGGTCGATGACTTCCGCTTTGATGCCTTCTTTTTCGAGCTCGTCTGCTGCTTTCACCGCTGTATGAACCATCATGCCGTAGGCGATGATCGTTACGTCGCTGCCTTCGCGAACCACGTTCGCTTTGCCAATCTCAACGGTGTATTCGCCTTCTGGAACGTCGGCTTTGAAGGCACGGTACAAGTTCAGATGCTCCATGAAGAATACCGGATCGTTGTCGCGAATCGCGGAGATCATCAGACCTTTTGCATCGTATGGATTGGATGGAATAACGACTTTAATACCAGGAGTCTGTACAGCCAGACCTTCCAGGGAATCCGTATGCAGCTCAGCTGCTTTGACGCCGCCGCCGAACGGCGTACGGAATACGATTGGCGAGTTGTAGCGACCGCCGGAACGGTAACGCATACGCGCAGCCTGGATGAACATTTGGTCAAGCGCTTCGTAAATGAAGCCTACGAATTGGATCTCGGCGATTGGACGCAAGCCTTGCACGCCCATGCCTACTGCCAAACCTCCGATTGCGGATTCAGCAAGCGGCGTATCGAATACGCGCTCTTCACCGAATTCTTCCTGCAAGCCTTCCGTTACGCGGAATACACCGCCGACTTTACCTACGTCCTCACCGAAGATGAGCACGTTGGAGTCACGTTTCAGTTCTACGCGCATCGCATCGCGAATCGCTTCAAGCATATTCATTTGAGCCATGATCGTTTCATCCTCCCCTTTTATTGAAAATCAGCTTTTTGTTCTTCCAAGTATTGCGGTGTTGTTTCGAACATTGTATCGATCAAGCCGGCAACAGTCATTTTCTCTACTGCTTCCGCTTTTTTGATGTTTTCGTTAACCGCTGCTTTTGCTTCTTCTTTGACGCGGTTTGTATCTTCTTCTGTCCACAGGCCTTTTTTCTCCAGGAACTTGCCGAAGCGGATAAGCGGATCTTTCAGCGCCCATTCTGCTTCTTCGTCCTTCGTACGGTACTTCGTAGCGTCATCCGCCATCGAATGCGGACGGAAACGGTATGTCAGCATCTCGATCAATGTCGCGCCTTCGCCGTTGCGGCCCAGTTCAGCTGCGTCTCTTACTGCTTTAATAACAGCAAGCACGTCCATGCCGTCTACTTGCACGCCTTTGATGCCAGCCGCAACCGCTTTGTGAGCGATCGACAGTGCCGCTGTTTGCTTGGCGAACGGAGTTGTAATCGCATAGCCATTGTTTTGAACAGCATAGATGACAGGCAGTTTGAACACGCCTGCGAAGTTAAGGCCTTCATAGAAGTCGCCTTCAGATGAACCACCGTCGCCCGTGTACGTAATTGCTACGCGTTTCTCGCCTTTTTTCTTGAACGCCATTGCAACGCCGGTAGCGTGAAGAATTTGTGCACCGATAATAATCTGTGGCATAAGTACATGTACGTCCTCAGGGATTTGGCCGCCATGCTGGTGACCGCGGGAATATAGGAACGCCTGGTACAGAGGCAGGCCATGCCATACTAGCTGAGGCATGTCGCGGTAGCCCGGGCAGATAAAGTCGTCTTTATTCAGCGCGTATTCGCTGCCGACCATTGAAGCTTCTTGGCCCGATACTGGCGCGTAGAACCCTAGGCGACCTTGGCGGCCCAGGTTAACGGCACGCTCGTCCCATGTGCGGGTGAATACCATGCGATACATAATTTCTTTTAATTGCTCATCAGTTAGATCCGGCATCAGATCCGGATTAATTACGTCTCCATCGAGTGACAATACAGATAGCGGCGTAACCGGTTCCGTTTGAACTTCGTATGGCAGTTTGCTCATTTTGAACGCTCACCTCAATCGAAATATTTGAAAATCGGGTACCTCTGTTATAGAATTATTATAACCCTGTTTAACGAAAATGGTCAAAGCAAAAAACAAAAAAACCGTTGTTTTTTCGCTTATTCTAACCATTCTGTTAACGAATTGTATATGCTACAGCATCCGAAATTTAGTGGTACAGAATAATACAACAGCTTGTATTCGCCCCATTTCCCGTATGTACCTTACTATTGTTTACCCACAACAGCAGTAATCCATTCAATTCAGATAAGGAGATTTGAGCATGACTGACGAACGCTATTTGAAAAGAACGATTTTGAAGGAAACGGTAGACAGCCGTTATTTGGCCGAGGGGCAGCGTAATCTGCGTGTATTTCTTCCGCCTGGCTACAACGAAGTGCTCAGTTATCCAGTCGTCTACTGCCAGGATGGAGAAGATTTCTTCAACTTTGGCCGTGTGGCGACAACGGCGACGCAGCTGATATTGGACGAAGGCTTGGAGCCTTTCATTATAGTAGGCGTTGACGTCGACAAAAAAGTACGTACCGAGGAATATGCGCCGGACGGCAATCGCCATGAGGCCTACCTTCGTTTCTTCGCCGAAGAGCTTGTCCCCTTCATAGAAGAGAAATATCCGGTACGCCGCGAACCGGAGCACCGCCTGCTGGCGGGCGATTCGCTTGGCGGTACAGTCTCGCTGCATCTGGCGCTGTCGTATCCGCAGCTATTTACACGGGTGATGTCCATGTCTGGCGCATTCTACGCCAGCTCGCAGAGCATTGTAGGCAATACGCTTGATCTTAGCTGGCTGGACATTTACATGATCGTCGGACTTCAGGAAGATGCTTATGAGACAGACCGCGGCGTCTACGACTTCGTCGCGCTAAACCGCAACACGCGCGCCTTGCTGGAGCACAAAGGCGCCAACATCTTCTATGAAGAGAAGGACGGCAAGCATCAATGGGGCTTCTGGCAAAAAGAAATCCCGCAGGCGCTTCGTTACTTTATTGAGGTTGAGTAGGCGGCGGTTGTTAACTCCATTATTTGCTTAGTTAAGAAGACTTGCCTTAAGGAGGGGAGCATCAAGGCTGTTGTGCCTTGATGCTTCTTTTTTTGAATTACTGCACACGCTTCGACTGCTCTCCGCTCTCTAAGCCGATTTTCTCGGCTTGCAGCTCTCTCATCAGCTGCTCTCCGCTCTCTAAGCCGAGTTTCTCGGCTTGCAGCACTCTCACCAGCTCTTTTCCACTCTCTAAGCCGAGTTTCTCGGCTTGCAGCACTCTCACCAGCTCTTTTCCGCTCTCTATGCCGTGTTTCTCGGCTTGCAGCACTCTCACCAGCTGCTCTCCGCTCTCTAAGCCGAGTTTCTCGGCTTGCAGCACTCTCACCAGCTCTTTTCCACTCTCTAAGCCGAGTTTCTCGGCTTGCAGCACTCTCACCAGCGCTTTTCCGCTCTCTAAACCGAGTTTCTCGGCTTGCGGCACTCTCACCAGCTCTTTTCCGCTCTCTAAGCCGAGTTTCTCGGCTTGCAGCTCTCTCATCAGCTGCTCTCCGCTCTCTAAGCCGAGTTTCTCGGCTTGCAGCACTCTCTTTTCCGCTCTCTAAGCCGAGTTTCTCGGCTTGCAGCACTCTCACCAGCGCTTTTCCGCTAGCTAAGCCGATTTTCTCGGCCTACAACTTACAGTCGCCACATTCGCATCCCCCTTATGCCTTTCGCACAAAAAAAAGAGCTGCTCCACAAGTTATGGTATATAACTCTCGGAGCAGCCCTTCACATTGTGTCGGTTTATAGCGGCATGGAGACGAACAGCCAGTAGAGGAAGTCAATAGTTATTAATTAGTTTGCGTACGAATGAGGTGACAGAGTATCAGTCGAGCACGAAAGCTAATATGAGCAAAATTACATCTATCTAGCCACTATACAATTCAGCACGATACCCGCACATCACACAGATAGCCCTATATCCGCCTTGATTTTATCAAGCAAAGCGTGACAGCCTTCGTTAACGAGCTCATACACATAGTCGAAGTTTCCTTCATAATAAGGATCTGGAACATCCACCACGCCTCTGTCCGGAAGAAGCTCCATAAAGGTGAACACCTTGCCGGATGTATTCTCACCCACAGCGCTCGCCATCATCTCTCGCGCATCCTTCAGGTTTTTCTGGTCCATACAGACAATATAATGAAAGTCAGCCGCATCCTGCGGGCTCACTTGCCTGGCTTTCATACCGGCATACGAGATGCCGTGGGCGTCAAGGACACCCCTAGTTCCTTCATGCGGCTCACGGCCAATATGCCAATCACCTGTTCCGGCAGAGTCTACCGCAATGCGGTTCTCCAGCCCCTTCTCCATAATCAGCTTGCGCATCACCGCTTCCGCCATCGGCGATCTGCATATGTTGCCAAGACATACGAATAATACACGAACTTCATGTTCCATGCTTATTCATCTCCTTTCTTGTGCTTCAATTTTCGAATAGCTGCTTGCTCTGATGCGGCAAAAGCACCCCTTAGAGACCTTCTCGGAAGCTTCCATTTGTAATAGACCGACAGCATTCTGAACGTAATAATGATAACGAATAATGCAAGCAGCTCGATCGTTGATTTGAACCACCCAAGCCCGATCGCCACACCAGCCAGCATCGCCCATACCGCGTAGATCTCATCCTTCAAGACAAGCGGCTTGCGACCTGCCAGCACGTCGCGGATTATCCCGCCGCCAATACCAGTCAGCATAGCGGCTACTAGCACCGCACTTAGCGGGTGCTCCATCTTGGTCGCGTACAACGCACCTTGGATGGCAAAAGCCGATAACCCAATCGCATCAAAAAAGGCTTCGCTTCGCCTCCAGCGCAATATCCATCTGACCGGCAGCAAGAAGGCAATGGTCATTGCCGAGAGTGCGGTCATAAATAAATAACCCTGGCTCCATAGCGTGGTGACCGGAACACCGATCAACAGGTTCCGCACAACCCCTCCTCCGAACGCCGTCACGAGTCCCAGCACGTATACGCCCAATATATCGTATTCTTCCTCCATCGCCACAACCGCGCCGCTCACCGCAAAGGCAATCGTGCCGATTAAGCTGAATACACTGAAAATGTCCATGCTCATGGTCAAGTTCACTGCCGATATCCCCGCTTCCCGTCCGTTATGCATGGCAAACCTCCATGCGTCCCTTCCCATTTTATATCCGGCCTCCCCTAATCGCAACGACAATTTTTGAGCAGATTGTCGAATCAGGCGGGAAACGATATACTGAGAGTCGTGTCCCCTCTTTGCGGACACTTGACCCTTATTCATAGGCCAGAGAGGAAGTACCTTTCATGCAGCAGCGCATCATTATTTTCGCCGGAGGGAATTTGGGGCCTTGGGCTCTTCAGCCTATCACGCCCTCCGATACGTTGATCGGCGCGGATAGCGGCGCCATATATCTGATTAAGAACGGCTTCGCGCCTCATATCGCCATCGGCGACTTCGATTCAGTCACAGCAGGGGAAATGGAGCTGATCCGTGAACGCAGCGGCAATACCATCTCATGCGATCCTATTGACAAAAACTACACCGACACTGAGATGGCATTCCGTTTAGCGCTGGACATGAAACCGGAGCAGGTACTCCTGCTTGGCGCACTTGGCACCCGCTTCGACCATTCACTTGCGAATGTGCATCTGCTGGCGCTGGCGAATGAACAAGGCGTAGAAGCTGCGATTGCAGACGAGCATAATGAAATTCATTTGATTACGAAAACAACTCTGTTCCATCGAGATCATCATCCACAAGTATCCCTTCTCCCTTTGTCCGAGCAAGTAACCGGCATTACGCTTACCGGATTCCAATACCCGCTGCATGAAGCAACACTGAGCATCGGTCAATCGCTTGGCATCAGCAATGTGATGACGGCTGGGCAAGGTACGATAGAGCTGAGAGAAGGTATGCTCCTGGTCATAAGAAGCCGGGACTAGCGCGAATAGCCTAGTCTGGAACTGCCCCCTATTCCGGGGGCAGAATGATTTCCAACCCTTCAACATGCTTGCGGCCCATCTCATGGCGTACCTTCCGGTGCTCCTTCGATTCGAAAACGATGTCCAGATCGTATGATTCGCCAGGATACAGCTTCTCTTTGGCAATGTACATCTTAAGGCGCTTGTGGTTAAAGCTTAGTTTCTCCCCTTTCACCTGAACGATGACATTCCCTTTCTCGTCTGCCGACCGGTATACGACACCTGCCCGCTTCAGCGGATAGATCCACACGGAATCCCCTTTCTGGAAAACTCGCTTTGGTGTGATTAATGGAGAATGCGATGCCGATTCCACCTGCTCTGTCAGGACGGGCGGCTTGCTAAATGATGGTATAGCGGACGGCTTCCCAGCTCCCAATGGACGATCCACATTATACGATGTTGGCTTGGATGCGTACGGCTGCTCATCAAATTCGGCTTGATCATTAGCACCCTCCCAAACCAATCCATCCTTCTCGGCATTAAAATCTATTGCCTGTTCCTTCTTGCCTGTTAACAGACGCTCCGCTCGGAGCATAACCGCCTCCGGCAAGCCGAATCGTCTGGCGATCGCGAACGCATGGCTGTCCCCTGCTTCACCTATCTCAAGCCGGTATAGCGGCTTAAGCGTACCCGGGTCAAAAGCCATTCGGCCATTTTGACAGCCAGGCGTGCGAGCGGCAAACGATTTGATCTCATTAAAGTGCGTCGTCGCTCCGACAAGTGAACCTCTCTCCAGCAGCATTTCCAGTACAGCGATGGATAACGCGATTCCTTCCGACGGATCGGTGCCAGCCGCCATCTCATCCAGCAACAGAAGCGATCTGGTGTCGGCGACATCGAACATTTCCTTCAGCACGGCGATATGCGAGGAGAAAGTGCTAAGCGACTGCTCCAGACTTTGCCCGTCACCAACATCCGCTAAGACATGGCGGAGGATGCCAAGCACGCTCCCTTCCTCGGCCGGTATGAGCAGACCGGATTGCGCCATCAGCACAAGAAGTCCGATTGTTTTGAGAGATACTGTCTTCCCGCCTGTATTTGGACCTGTTATAATCAGTTGCTTCCACCGGATGCCAAGCTCTGCGTCAAGCGGCATGCTTCCTGTGCCCAGCAGCGGATGCCTTGCCCCTTTCAACCAAATGACCGGCTGATCGCTTAGCGTGACACGCCGTCCTTCATAACTGCGGGCCAGCTTGCCGCGGGCCATAATAAAGTCAAAGCTCGCCATTGCCTGAGCATTCGTCTCCAATGCATACGCATAGCCTTCTGCCAATTGAGAAAGCTGCGACAGCACCACCGTGCGCTCCCGTTCCTCTGCAGCGCGCCATTCAGCCAGCTCTTGCTGCAGCTCCGATATATCGGCCGGTTCGATAAAGAGCGTCTGGCCACTAGCGGATTCATCCAGCACGTTACCCGGCACTTGCTTGCGAAGCTCACGCTTCACGGCCAGCACGAAGCGGTCTCTCCGCTTGCTGACGATGTTCTCCTGCAGAGAACTGCGGTACTTGCTCAGCGAATGCTCCATTTTCCGGCTTATCTTATCTTCTGTTGAATAGATATGTCTGCGAACATAAGCCAGATCGGAGCTGGCTTCATCCGTCAGTCTGCCGTAACGGATACATCTCCCCAGCTCCTCGCGAAGCTGCTTGCAATCGTCCAGCGATTCCGCATAGGTCGCTATCGTCGGCGCAATTTGCATCTTGCCGCGCATATACCTCTTCATCTGGGCGACAGAAGCAAGCCATACAGATAGCGCTTCAAGCTCTTGCTCCGTATAGCTTCTGCCTTTCCCTAACAGCACAAGAAACGCTTCGATCCCTTCCATGGCTGACAACGGAATGCTGGCGCCGCTTCCCAGCAGCTCGGAGGCTTCGAAGGTCTCGGTCTGCCATGCCTCGATTTGCGCTTTGGACAAGCTTGGCTTCATCCCCTCCGCCAACCGCTTGCCTGCGTCTGATACGGTCAAGTCTACCGTCATTTTTTTGATCTTGTCATACTCCAATTTTCTGAACGTTGATTCATTCATTCCTTAATTCCTCCTTAAAAATGAGCATAAAAAAGACAGCAACGAAAACGCGAGCGCGTTCCGTTCCTGCCTTATAACAAATGAAGCCATTTATACCCGAATAACCTGTGTCTATGCGACGCAGCTCGAAAAATGGGTATAAAAAAACCGTGCATGTGAGCACGGTGATTTGGCCTCATCCTTATAGCATGGTGGGCGGAAATCCTCATGTTCTCAACTCATGGGATCAGACGACGAAATAAGCCTACTAAATCGCGATTAAAAAAATTCGCAATCATTGAGACTAACACAAAGATAGCAATTGAACGTCATTTGTCGCCAAGTCGCCACTTTCGTCCTGATCATATCCAATTACGAGTTAAGAACACCGGTAATCATTAAAATTGCCCCTTTATCATGCTTATTCCCTCTTATCGTAAAGAAAACGGTTCTACATGTCAAGTCAGCGATCGACAATTGTATATTTGCCCCCTATACAAAAATGGAGAGCTCGGACTCGCTTGCCCGGTCTATACTCGAACAGCCTGCCATTCCTGCGTTGCAGCCATTGCAAACCGCGGCCCCTATGCACCGTTATATATCATCAATCAGCTCGTCGAGCTTCCTCTGCCGCTTTCTCTCCCGGATGCGTCGCGCCTTCTCCTCATCGCGCAGACAGCGGATCAATGCAAAGCACATGCCGACGATAATTGCAGCGAAAGGAAGCGAAGTCACGATGGAAGCCGTCTGCAATCCGTTAAGTCCTCCACTCAGGAGCAATACGATCGCAATGGTCGATTGCAGCACTCCCCAGGCCAGCTTCACCTTTGCTTTCGGGTTAGGATCGCCATCCTGTGACAAGATGCCTAAGACGAACGTCGCCGAATCCGCAGAGGTTACGAAGAAAACCACAATAAGCAGAGTCGCCACGCCGGAAGCAAGCTGGCCTAGCGGCAGTTGATTCAGCAGCAGGAACAAAACGGACGTAACATCCTTCTCCGCAGCGGAAGCAAGCGGAATATGCTTCAGCAGTTCCATATGCAAGCCCGTTCCACCGAATACTGAAAACCATAAAAAACCAAGCAGGCTTGGCACAATAAGCACGCCGAGGATAAACTCCTTAATCGTTCTTCCCTTCGAGACTCTGGCGATGAATGTTCCAACAAAAGGTGTCCAGGAAATCCACCACGCCCAATAAAAAAGCGTCCAGTTGCCGATCCACTTGCTCTCCGAAAAGGGAGACAGCCGCAAGCTCATGCCAATCAAATTTTGCACATACGAGCCAAGTGTATTCGTCAGCGTGTCCAGAATAAAGGCGGTTGGGCCGAGGCAGAAGACGAATAGCAGCAAGCAAAACGCCACAATCAGATTAGCTGTGCTAAGAATCTTAATGCCCCGGTCAAGCCCGGACAACGCCGAAGCCATAAACAAAAAGGTCATCACAATAATGATCCATATCTGCGTACCTGTTGTCGTCGCCAAGCCGAACAACGCGTTCAAGCCGCCGTTGATCTGTAAAGCCCCCAGGCCTAGCGACGTTGCTACACCGAACACCGTGGCAATGATAGCAAGCAGATCGATGCTTTTTCCGATCGGCCCGTAGACGCGATCGCCAAGAAGAGGCAGAAACGTAATGCTAATCAAGCCTTTTCGACCTTTGCGGAATTGATGATACGCCAGAATAAGCCCTACGATTGTGTAGATCGCCCAGGGATGAAGGCCCCAATGAAAAAAAGAATACCGCATGGCAACTCTGGCAGCTTCGTGCGTTCCTCCGGTCAACCCTTCTGGCGGCACCATATAATGCGACAGCGGCTCCGCGACACCCCAAAACACAAGTCCAATGCCCATACCTGTGCTGAAGAGCATGGAAAACCAAGTCAGCAGCGAATATTCCGGGTCGTCATCATCGCTTCCCAGCTTGAAGTTTCCGTATTTGCCGAAGGCCAGAACAAACGAAAAGACCAAAAAGCCAAACATAGACAGCAAATAGAACCAGCCGAATTTCGCGATCGTAAAGTCAAATACGACGTTGGCGACAGACGACAGCTGATCCGGCTGCAAAGCCCCCCAAAGCACAAACAAAGAAACAATGATGATGGATAGCCGGAAAACCATGACAAGTGCCCCCTTATATGCCATAGCATCTCCTGCTGTCCACAAAAATATAGGGCTGCCCGCCATGTTTTTCACATGCCAGACAACCCTATTCAATCCCTTATTTCTATCGTCATGCCGGCTTTCGCAAACTGGATGCCCTCTGGCATCATGTATCGCTTATTCACATCAATGTCATGTGACAGATGCGTCAGAACCATCCGGCCGGGCTTCCATAATTCAAATAACCCTACTGCTTCTTCCACATCATAAATTGAGCGCGTCTCCAGCGGGAATGGCTCCTTGACGAAGCTGGCGCCTAATATGACGAGGTCCGCACCGTACAACGGTTCTTGCTGTTGTTCGGTCATATCAATGGCATCCGGGCAATAGATCCATCGGAAACTGTTGCTGGCGTGGACAAACTCAAAGGCATAGGAATAGCCATTGCGGCCATGATGAACCCGAAAACACCGGATGTACCATTGACCGAGCACCAGAGGCTGCTCCATCGGAATCAACCGAATTCGTGACGCGATCCACGGAAATCTTGATGAAATCTCTGGGATCACTTCCGGCGGACAATACGCCTGTCCAATCTGATCCGTCCACCTGCATGCGTCATACCATTCCGGCAATCCGCCAATATGATCATAATGGGCATGCGTAATCAGCATACGATCCAATGCGCGAAGCCCGGCGATCTCCATCTGGCTTCCCCAATCGGGTCCGCAGTCTATCCATGTCGTGCCGGTTTCAGGGTCCGAGATTTGCAAGGATGGCCTAAGCCTGCGATTGCTGCCTGTGGATCGCGCTTCCGAACATACGCCGCAATCGCAATAAGAACGGGGAACCCCTTGCGAGTCCCCCGTTCCGCGGAATGTAATTGTAGTCATAAAGGCAGCAAACGGACTTTACTCATGCCTTTAAGATAGTCGATCATCGACAGCCAAGCTTCAGGCTTGTTCGGCAGCGCCGAATAATAACCGGTAAGGAAAGCAACGACAAGCGACGCGTCAATCTCATCTACCGTCTCGTCTTGTGGCAGGAATCCAAGATCAAGCTCCGTAACCGCATGGCCTTCATGGTCCCATGAAGGATGAACATACGGTAGATCAAGGCGTTTGTAGCCCATATGAGACAGGACTTCTCTGCGGACATACGGATTCATTGGCGATACGCCGCCGAATTCATGGGACGCTGCGCGGTAAGGATCATAAATCTCCGCAAACATGCCGATAGGCTCCGTGCCAGACTCGTTAGCCAGTCGCTCCAGATCGCGTTGACGGCTCCGCATCAGGAATCGACCAACCCCTAATGATGGTTTGCCGATAATCGTAAAGTCGGTCATTGCAACACGCAGCGCAGGGTAATATCGGTACTCCGTAGAACCTACAACCTCTTCTCCATGCAAGGCTGCGTATACGTGAATGCTTTCATCCAGCAGCGGCTCTCTCCACAGCTCGTAAGCCAGCACTTCCTCCGGCGGAAATATGGAGCCGAGCAGTTCATGCAACGGCTTGAAATAAGGATCGTCTATCGAGGTAATACGATGGTAAGACAACATAATATCGTCACTCCAATTCTGCTTATGATATCGTCACTTAGCCGCTTCAGTACGAAACGGGTTGCGCCATTCCATGATGACCGCATGATTAAGGGATTCTTCGTCTTCCAGGTAGTTCTTGGCAATACCAACCGGAACACGGCCGCAGCGCAGTAAGAATGAAATAACGGGGTCTGTCCATTCTCCTGCAAGCACCTTCTCAACATACTGCTGGGGAGTAGCTTCCTGCGACTTGGCCTGGTAACCCGGCATTCGGCCTCCGCCAAGCAAGCGCTCCAGACGCATCTGCACGACAGTCTCGTACATCGACTGCATGAGCCATTTGCCAATACCTGTCTTGCGATACGCCGGGATGACACAAATATCGACAACGTACAGCGTATTGCCATCCGGACGATGATTGCGGATATAACCGTTATCCGTCACGGCCTCCCAGCTATGGTCATGTCCATATTCACCGATATCGACAATAAGCCCGGTCATGGAGCCGACAATATTGCCGTCCACTTCAGCGCAGAGCGCCCCCTCGCGGAACCGGCCCACATGCTCGCCGAGCTGTTCCTTATTCCATAGCAGCTCTTCAGGAAAAGGCGGAGGGAAGCTAAGTCTCTGCGCTTCAATTAAGCCTTCATAGTCTCGCTCTGAATAATTACGGATGATAGCCTCAACAGGTTTTCCGTTATGCCATACATAAAGATGCTTGTTCATTCGCGAAGCTCCTCTCCGCCCTTAGCTCCAGTCCGGATACAGATCCGACCTTCTGTCCCTCCAGGTCATAACCGAGCCGTTCTTCCTGACTTCCTCAAGCAACGATAGATCAAGATCGCCTACAACGAGCATATCGTCATTGATAATACCTTCCGCAATGATCCCTGCAGGAGGGAATGGAATATCGTTCGGCGCGAGAATAGCGGCTTGGCCAAAGTTGGCGCGCATAAAGTCCACCTTGCGGAGGGCACCTACCGTTCCTGTCGTTACGACATAAATTTGATTTTCGATTGTTCTCGCATGACAACAGTAACGAACGCGATAGAAGCCATGTCGGTCATCCGTACAGGACGGGCAGAAGATTACGTCCGCTCCCTTCGCTCTCGCCATCCGCACGATCTCCGGAAACTCAATATCGTAACAGGTGAGCATCGCAATCGTGCCGAACGGCGTCTGGAATACCTCGACTCCATCACCCGGCGACATATCCCACTCCTCTACCTCTGTAGGAGTCAGATGAATCTTGTGCTGTACATCGATTCTTCCGTCAGGATGGAATAGATGGGCTGCATTGCGGCGTTTTCCGTCCTGCACTTCAACAACGTGTGTACCCCCGATAATATACATGCCGTATGTCTTGGACAGATCGGCAAACAACCGCTTGTAATCCTCCGTGTAATCAGGCAGCCTGCCGATCGGGAGCGCTTCGCCTTGTTCGTCTCCGATCGATAGCAGCTGCGTCGTCATAAATTCAGGGAAGAGCAGGAACTGAACGCCGTATTCCGACGCATTCCTGACATAGTGGGTAACTTGCTCTTCGAATTGCTGGAAACTCTGGATGTCGGCAAGCTTATATTGCACCGCCGCTACACGATACTTCATAGTAGGTCTCCCCCTGATCTTCATTATTTGCGTTGCTTGAACTGAAGTGTAATGGTTGTGCCAAGCTCTGGCAAGCTAAAAACGTCGATCTTGCCTTCATGCAGATCGACGATCCGCTTGGCAATCGAGAGGCCGAGACCAACACCGCCCGTCGAGCGGCTTCTGGCGCCGTCTACACGGTAGAAGCGTTCGAATAAATGCGGAATCTCCTTCTCCGGTATGCCCATGCCTTTATCCTTCACTTCGATCTTCACGATGTTCTTCATCAGCGTGATCGAGATATCAATCGGTTCCTTGGAATACTTGATCGCGTTGTCCAGCAGTATGACGAGCAGCTGGCGGATTTTGTCCTTATCGCCCATCATGCGGACAACTCTAGACAGCGCCTTCACGCGAATCGGCCGCTGGAAAGTCGTTTGCATCATCGTCGCAAGCTCGTCGACCACCTGCACCACATCGAACATCTCCAGCCTCAGCCAGTCCTCCTGCTCCGCTTCGGCAAGCGTAAGCATCGATTTGGTCAGATTTTGCAGCCGTGTCGCTTCCTTGGCGATCGCTTCGATCGCCTCATCACGCACGCTCTCGTCATCTCTTCCCCATCGCTTCAGCATGCCCGCATAGCTGCTGATGACCGTAAGCGGCGTCTTCAGCTCATGCGAAGCATCCGCTACGAATTGCTTCTGCCTCGCAAAAGTGCGGTCAAGCCGCTCAATCATTTGATTGAAGGCCCGGATCAACTGCTGCAGCTCGGCGGACTCTTCGCGGTTGCCCATATCGATCTGGCGAAGCTTGCCGCTCCGGTCGATCTCGCGCATCGTATTGACCATCTGCTGAATCGGCGCGGTTAGCCTTGAGGTGAACCAATACGTACCGAAGATGGCGAATAAAATCGCGCCGCCGCTCGTTACGCTGAGCGCTGCTACGAGCACCTGCAAATAATCATCCAGTTCATCCAGAATGCGCATCACTTCCAGCATGGCGATTACTTTGCCATTCTCGAATAGCGGCACCTGCATGAAGATGATTCTCTCTCCGCCTCTCGTAATCATACCGGAGTCGTGATAAGCCTTGAACTCCGCCGGAATTTCCAGCAGTGCCGTGTGAGTGGCCATGCCGGTGATATTCAGCACCCGGTTATTGGGCGCAATGATACGGACCATCTCGTTCATACTGCTGTACTCCTCCAGCAGCTCCGGAGAGCTTAGCCCGCGTCCGCTCTGGATTCGCGGATTCTCCAGCATGAGGTTGACCTTGGTCGAGATGACCTCTTCTTCGCTCTCTGTCGTAATTTTGATGACATAGAAGTAGACGAATATATTAAAGAAGATCAGAATTAATATAAGCCAAAAAATCGTAAAAAGCGTAAACCGTTTACGCAGCGTCATGCATCCGGCTCCTTTATCATGTAGCCTACGCCGCGTACCGTATGAATCAGCTTATGGCGATAGCCCTTGTCCAGCTTTTGGCGCAAATAACGGATATAGACATCGACGAGATTGGTCTCCCCGATAAAGTCGTAGCCCCATACTTCAGATAGGATATCCTCGCGAGACTTCTCTTCATTGCGATTCTCAACCAGATAGACGAGCAGCTCGAATTCGCGAGGCGTCAGCTCGATCAGCAGATCCTTTCGGAATACTTTGCGCGTACGCAGCTCAATTGTCAGATCGCCGAGCTTAATCAGATCGGAGCCTTCCGCTTCCTTCGGATACTGCTGGAAGATGCGCAGAATGTTCCTTACCCGCGCCAGCAGCTCCTCAACCGCGAACGGCTTCGTAATATAATCGTTTGCTCCGTGCTCGAAGCCGCTCACCTTGTCGGGAACCGTATCTCTTGCTGTAAGCAATATAATAGGAACTGGATTGCCGGCTTGCCGGATAAGACGAAGCACTTCAATACCGCTCATCTCCGGCAGCATCACATCCAGAAGCACAAGCTGCCATTCGCCGGAGGACGCCATCTCGTAGCCTTTGCGTCCGTCATGGGCTACACCTACCGTATAGCCCTCGTGTTCGAGCTCTAACTGTAATATGCGGGCGATCCCCGCTTCATCTTCAACGACAAGTATGCGTTCATTCATGAGTTTGGACCTTCCTTCTTGTTAGAATCCCAACAATATTATCATCATAAAGAAGGATATGTCCAATTGCAAGAGAACTAGCTATTCCCGTTGCCGTCCAAATGCCTGGTCAGCCTGTCGCATAGCGGAGTCAGCGCTTTGCCTAACCGATAGTCCAGTACTGTATTTTCTGTCATCCACTTATTGCTCCATAACGCATTCAGCACCGCATCCTGCGGCAGCAGCGGAATCGTGCATACCGGACGACTCGGGAAGAGCGACAGCCATTCCGTTCTGGCACGGAACCGCACATCTTTGTTGGCGACCCAATGCAGCGTCCCGCCGCTGTCCTTTAGCTTCTCATCAAGCTCAATCAGCCGCTGCACATGATCGACTTGCCACTTCGCAATAAAGGGATCACCGACAGCAATCACGTGCATTGATTCCATTAACCAATATAACGCGTCAGGCTCATGCCATTTGCTGGAGAAATCAATAATATTCATGTCGCTGCCGAACTGCCGGAGCTTCTGCTCGAATAGTCTGGAATCTTGTCCGTTTTGCGACAGCTGATGGGATGGCACGACGCACCAATGGATAGCATTGCTGTCCTTTTTCCTTCGATTGTAGAGCTCCTTATAGCTAATCAACCCGTTTTCATCAATGGAGTCCCGCTTGGATCTTGCGGGCAGCAGCTCAATCCACTCCGGCTGAACGCCGTAATATTCCGCAGCCGTGACTGAGCAGCCTCTGCGGCCGAGCATCGTCGACAATGTAATGGACAGCATCGTAGCGCCTGCTCCAGGGGACATGGAGATCACACTGACAAGCGCCGGTTTAATACGGTTCATATGCATATCCCAGCGCTTCGGGGCGTCATCCGATAATACGGCCTGAGAAGAAAAGGCTTTCAACGCTTGCTCCACGTCAAGCATAGACTGATAGCGATGTGCAGGCGTAGGCTGAAGCATTCGCTCCAGAACGGTGCCGAATGATGCAGGGAAATCCTTAGGCAAGTGCGGGATGATCGACCGGTAGCCACCGGAATCACCATCGTACGTCCGGACGCCGTTTGAAGCGATGTAATACAATAAAGCACCCAGACCGTAGATGTCCGTCCGAGCGTCGCTTTGTCTCCCGTCCCGCTGCTCCGGCGCCGCGAAGCCAAGCGTGCCAAGCTTCACCGTATCTCCGTGCTGTCCTTCCTTATATCTTCTGGATATGCCGAAATCGATCAGCTTAATGTTGCCTTTACGGTCGATCATCACATTAGACGGCTTCAAGTCGCGATGTATAATGGCAGAAGGACGTGAATGCAGATAGACTAGTGCCGAGCATAGCTGCAAGCCGATATGAATCAGCTCGGGAAACGTAAATCCGCTCATCGATTGATTCAACATGCTTGCAATCGTATTGCCGTCAACGTAGTCCATGATCAGCACTTCTCTTCCTCCGCCTTCCTGCGGCGGAAAATAGTCGGTGATGAGCGGCAAGTATGGATGGCTCAGTTTCATTAGCGTATGGGCTTCTTCCGAATAGATGCCTGATCCGATGCTGCTTGACGTTATTTTCATCGCGCGCACAGTGCCTTCAAGCTTCAAATCCTCTACTGCATAGACAATTCCCATGCCTCCTTGTCCAATCACGCGAATGACACGGTAACGTTCTTCGACTATCGTGCCATTCTTCAAAAGTTCGCTTCCTGCTTGATTGTTCATCATCTGTTAGTCTCCTTCTTCTCCCAAACGAAAAAAAGCATCACGAAATCACCTGCCCACGGCAGGTGTTTTTCGGGATGCTTTCCCATTTCATATATGGTTGGTTATGCCATAATTATAACATAGTTGAGATCGTTGCGAATAGAGCAACGATGACGAGCATGCCGCTCCCGCTACTCCTTGATGCGAAGATGCAAGGTAATCTCTTCTCTATTGTGGAAGAGCTGCTTGGCCTTCAGCACGGTAAACGCCGTGCCCAGCCGCTCCTTCACTTCCCTAATGGTCTGCAGCGGCTTGCGGTGCATAAGCTTAACGGTAACGATCGCAGTCGCTCCAGGAGTCAGCGCGTCCTTCAGATCCAGGACAAGCTTGCTCATCAGCATCGGACTCCAGCTCATGTCACAAACAAGCAGGTCAAAAGCTCTCTTGGGAAGCTTGGCATCGGACGCATTGCGCTTGATATGTGTAAGCGCCGGGCTTGCCAGCAGCGACGGATGCATGTCAGCGGGATCAATAGCCGTTACACGCAGACCGCGCTCCAGCAACAAGGATGTCCAGCCGCCGGGTGCAGCGCCTACGTCCAACGCTTGCCGGTAATCCATATACCGCAACCCGAATGCTCTCTCCGCTTCAAGCAGCTTGAACTTGGCTCTGGACACTTGTCCCTCTTCGCGCTGGAACCGTACGGCTCCCCCCGGCCAATCCGACAGCATGTCTTCCGGCGTGGCGAAACCGACATACAGCTTGTCCCCTGCTGCATACACAGAGATAATCATCTCAGGCTGCTGCACGACAGGCTCTGCTTCCAGTTCCTCCAGCACCGCATCCAGCAGCGCCTTTGTATCGGAAGCCGTGTAATGGAACGATGTTTTGGCATTTCTACGAATATGTACAGCCGTCCTCTTTTCTTCAAAAGCAAGACGGGCGTTGCGGATCATGTCCGCCAATCCCTGCAAATCAGACGCGCTTCCGTCAATATCCATTACCCGGTCGACCGGTTGGATATGGCGGAGGAAGATGGGCTCATCCCGATGAATAGCCGCGAGAGCTTCTGCTTGCTCCATTGTGCAATTCATGAGGAACACCTCTCCTGCGGCAAGCTGAGTGAAGCTTGCCCCCGGAATTAGTCTTCGAAGCTCCTCCATAGCGTAAGGAGCATAGGTTTGATTCGCTGTTCCGATCCATTGACTCACGATGGCTAAGCCTCTTTCATTATGATGTTATAGTATGCCGTATCTTAAGCGCTAACGACGTGCTGCCTCTGATACTTCGTCCAGCAGCATCTGAGGCATAGGACCTCCGAATAATTGTACATCCGCTGGAATATGCCCCGTAAGCGCATGGTACATTTGCTGCCTCCCTGGAGCGCTGGACGTATGCAAATAGATGCGCCGCGGATATTTCCCGGATTGAATCAGGTGATGCACAACTTCATATCCCGTAGGCTGGCCCCAGCCTAAGTCGTAGTCCAACGACAGAATATCGATCGTCTCCCCGTCGATAAGCTGCTTGCATTCCTCTGCTGACTTGGCAAGCACGAATCCATGTGGACATTTGCGGAAGTCATCCAGATATACGTGGATCATTCAGACCCTCCATCCGATTTGCTCACATTGTGAGTAAATCCTCATTCGCTTATTTCCTGACATTCCGTGCAAGCGAATGCTTTCCGGTTGCCCGCTGTGAGCTTCTTAACCGTCCCACCGCATCTTGCACAGGCTTGACCTTCCCGCTTGTAGACCTGGAAGCGCTCGGCGAACCCGCCCGTCAGCAAATCGCCTTCGAATAGCGGTATCTCGCCGGCTCCCCCATGGGAGATGGCATCGCGCAGCACACTGCCCATCGCTTGGTATAGTCTCTCCCAAGCGCCGGCATCCAGCGATTGAAGCTTTGCATCGGGCCGAATCTTAGCTGCAAACGCTATCTCGTCGGCATAAACCGGACCGATCCCGGAGATGAGCCCTTCATCCATTAGCGCAGTCTTGAGCGTGCTTCTCTTCTTCGCAAACCGCTCCACAAAGCGGGTTAGCGTCAGACGCTTGTCTAGCGGATCGATGCCGCGACCTTTCATGTATTCCTCAAGCCCTTTTACGGACATCAGCTTTATGTCTTCGCCTTGCAAGCCATAGAACGTGACATAACGCTCTCCAAAAGAAATCGTCACAGAGGCTTTCGCATCCTGCGGCTTGTCTCCGGTTCCACAATAAGCATAAGCATCATAAGGGATGTTCACTAGAAGGCGCTTGCCATTATCCAAATGGAAAACCAGATGCTGCGCTCTCCGTTCGACGAACCAGACGGTCGTCCCGACTACTTGACCGCTCAACTCTGTCTTGGCGGCCTCATCCATACCTTGGTGATGGATGGTTATTGCTGTTACTTGGGCGCCCGCATAACGTTCAGCCAGCATTGCCCGATAGATATCCAACTCCGGCAGTTCCTGCATCTAGGCTTAATCCTCCCTGCACATGCTGTTTGCACTTAGATTGCTTGCAATTTCTTGTCTCAAATCATCCAATGTATTGCATATTCGGTCAGGCCTGCAACCGGCAGCAGCCGTGAATTGTTCCACATTATCGGCATGGGTCAGACCCGTCAGGACGAGCACTGCCTTGCATCCTGCCGCAAGGCCGGCCGCTATATCCGTAGCTATATTATCCCCAACGACCCAGGTTTCCTCATGATGAACCCCAAGCCGCCTCAGGGAGTAGTCCATCAGAATAGATGAAGGCTTGCCGATGACAACAGGTTTCTCCCCGCTTGCCGCTTGCAGCATCGCTCCTATGGAACCAGCGCCCGGAATGAGGCCGTCCGAGGAGGGCAGCAGCAGATCGGGATTGGTCATTACATAAGCAGCGCCAGCCCGTATGTATCGAACCGCTCTCGCCATTCGCTCATAGCTCATGGACCGGTCGATTCCCTGTACGACAAAGTCGGGTTGTTCGTCATCCGTCAAGCGGCAGCCGGCTTCCTGCAGCGCGCTGCGCAAGCCAACCTCTCCGATGACGAAGACGGATGCTCCCGGCGCCTGATCGGCGATATAACCCGCAGTTGCCTGGGCGGATGTACATACATCCGATGCCTGAGCGGGTATGCCCATCGCCGACAAACGCCCGGCTACTTCTTCCGCAGAGGTTGATGAATTGTTCGTTACGAATTGATAAGGCAATTTGATTTCATTGATATATGCGATAAGGCGATCCGCCCCATCGATCCGACTGGTGCCGTGATACAGCGTCCCGTCCAAATCGATTAACAGTCCGCGCAAGCGGGCGTTCGTTTCACTCATGAGTCCATCCCTCTTCTATCCAGCTTCCGCCGCAGCCTGGCTACCCGATTGCGAAGGCTGTCCTGCTCCGATTGATGCTTGCGATTGCGCTGACCAAAGAGAGTAAGCCGCTCATGCCGCTCCAGAGCTCGCAGGGCATAAGCAAGCGCCGATTCCAGATCCTTCGTGCGGTGTTCATCATACATCGCAAGCTCAATACAGGCTTCAATCACATCCTCATGCGACTGGGTTCCGGCCTGCACAATGGCTTTCTGCCACAATAACACAGCCCGCCCCCAATTTCCAGCCTTCTTATCGCTTGCCGCCAGCATGAGAAGCGATGATGAAGCAGCTTTCTCATGCTGGATTGCCCGCTCGAACAGCAGCTCCGGCAATGCGCCCAATCCCATGCGATTGAGCCATAATCCTGTACGTACCAGTTCCTCCGCTTCCTCCGGATAAGGAATCCGTCTGAAGATCTGCTCCTGAAGCAGCCAGCCGAAGCGGATCGATAAGCAAGCGAGCGACAAAAGATCGCTTTCATTATGGCGGAATACACCTTCGAGCGGTGCTGGATCTCCGTCTCCTAAGTACTGGAAATAGAGTTGCGGCGCCAAGGAACCTGGCACATCATCCAATCGGGTAATGCCAAGCCGTTCCTCTTCAATATGGCTTAACTTGCATGAAACGAGCGTATTCCGCCAGATGGCGCGCGAAGGATGCAAGAAATCAAGATGCAGCGGTGACCAGTCTGCAAGTCTGATTGCATTCATGATCATGCGATTCTGAACAAGCGGCCAATCGAAAGTTTTACCATTATATGTGGCAAGATAAGTATAATTGCGAAGCTTTTTCTGCAAATCCGACAACATAGCGAACTCCTCGGCCGGATGCCGGATTAAGGTCTGCTCAACTACAAACGAATCGCCGCTCATATAGCCGATTCCAACCATGAACGGGACATTCCCCGCTCCAACGCCAAGTCCCGTCGTTTCCAAATCCAGATAAAGGATGGATTCAGGCGCGGGCTCGCCCGCCGCCGGATGAAAAGATGACAATCCGGCTGCCGCTTCCTTTAGTTCGCCAACAGTGTGCGTACCATGCCGATGATCGAGCGGTAAGACGGTTCTCCTCATTAAGTAAGAGCCTGCTTCATTGCGGCGAAGGGAAACTCCAAAAGCTGACCAGCCCGGATGCAGCCGGTCCTCGTCATCCGTCTCAACCGCAACAGGAATCGACCTGGCCGCAACTGTCGTATCGTCTTCTGTAGCTTGTGTTTCGCTTGCCGTCGCCCTTAACCGATTCATTCGGTCGCGCAAGCCGCTCATACCGCACCCGCTTCCAGGAGCAGTTCAAGCGCTTGCTGCTTGCCGAGCAGCCCCACCTCTTCAATTGGACCGACGCAAGCGGGACAGCCGCTGAGACAGCCGCAAGACGTAATCATCGATTTGGCGTGGGCAAGCAGCTCGTCATGCACCTCATACAATCGCTCGCTTAATCCGACGCCGCCGGGATAGCGGTCGTAGAAGTAGATTGTCGGACGCTGCGTATGCACCGCCTTTACCTGTGGAACAACGCGAATGTCAAACGGATCGCACATGAGATATAGAGGCGCGATATGCACCAGTACATTCGCAATGCCGAGCAGAGCGAACTGCATCTCGTTTTTGCTCTTGCGCGCCGCCGCTTCTTCGCTGAACGAGAACCAGTAGCCGCTCGTATGCAGCTCCTCTTCCGGCAGATGAATGGGTCCCGAGCCGATATTCTCATGGGAGCGCAAACGGATTTTTTTGAAAATCGTCGCTTTGGCATTGACCGTTACTTCACCGTATTGCCTGAGCAAGTCGCCAGTCTGCTTCTCTTTGTCCACATGAAGGACCTTAAGTTCAACGGCCAAGTTGGCGTCCGTATAATAGTCGACGTCCACTTGACGCACATAAGCTTTCTTCTCGGGATAATCGAGCTTCTCGACCTGGAACTGAACGCCTTCATGGATGTAGATCGCTTCCTCATGAATGAGCGTGGGCGCGCTGAAGCGATCCACCTCCCCAAGCACGCGGTTATCGTTCGTCATATCGACGATAATGAAATTTTCCTGTGCTGCGGAACGAAGTGAAATATTGTGTGCAGGGAATGACTGCTCCATCCAGAACCATCGGTCGCCCGCCTTGTGGAGCACCTTCTCCTCCACCAGAAATTCCATCATATCCGCCAGCGACTCCGACCCGAACGTCTCTCCCTCGCGGAATGGCAGCTCATAGGCCGCGCATTTCACATGATCGATCAGCACGAGCAGATTATCCGGATGGATCAGCGCCCGCTCCGGCGGATGGCTGAAGAAAAAGTCCGGATTCTGGATCATGTATTGATCTAAGGGGTTGCTGCTCGCAACGAGGAATGTCACCGAGCTCTCCATCCTCCGTCCGGCCCGTCCGGATTGCTGCCAGGTGCTTGCGATGGTGCCCGGATAGCCATTCAAGACGCAGGCTTGCAGTTGACCGATGTCGATGCCCAGCTCCAGGGCGTTCGTGCTGACTACCCCGCGAATTTCGCCCGTGCGAAGTCCCTTCTCAATCTCGCGCCGCAGCTTCGGCAAGTAGCCGCCTCGGTAGCCTCTAATCGTCTTGCCGTCCAGCTTGTCGCGGATGAGCTCTTGCAGATAAGTCAGAAGCAGCTCGACGCGAACGCGGCTTCTGGCGAATACGATCGTCTGAACGCCTTGCTTCAGCAGCATAGCTGCAAGCTTCTGCGTCTCCAGCACGCTGCTGCGGCGGATGCCAAGCTGCTTGTTGACAACAGGCGGATTGTAGAGCACAAAGTGTTTTTCGCCCATTGGCGCGCCATTGTTGTCCACAAGCTCGACACGCTCGCCGATCAGCCGCTCCGCATGCTCCTTCGGATTGTCAATGGTTGCAGATGCGCATATGAACTGAGGATTTGAACCATAGAATCGGCAGATCCGCTTCAGACGCCGAATGACGTTGGCGACGTGGCTGCCGAATATGCCTCGGTAAGCATGCACCTCATCAATGACAATATATTTGATATTCTCGAACAGCTTGACCCACTTGGTATGATGGGGCAGAATCGCGGAGTGCAGCATATCGGGATTTGTCACAACAATATGGCCGCTGTTGCGGATCGCCGTTCGCACCGTTGGAGGCGTATCTCCGTCGTAAGTGTGGGTTTTGATTCCGCTTTCCATCAGATCGGCCAGCACTTGCAGCTCCGCCACCTGATCCTGAGCCAGCGCCTTCGTCGGGAACAAGTAGAGCGCTCGTCCCTCCTCCTGCTGAAGCAGGCTCTGCACAACCGGCAAGTTGTAGCATAACGTCTTGCCTGAAGCTGTAGGTGTCACAGCGACGACGTGGCTGCCTCTTCTGACTGCCTCGTACGCAGCCGCTTGATGCGAATAGAGTCTCTCAATTCCGCGCTTCCGAAGCGCTTCCCGCCATGCGGGATGCAGATCATCCGGCAGCGGCGCGAACTTCGCCTCACGCGGAGGCAAGGTGCGCCAATGCGTCACATTTTCCATGACTGACTCGTTCGCCTTTAGCTGCCCAAGCCATTCCTCCAGATTCGCCGCTCTCCCCGTCCATCGATTCATTGCCTTCACTCCTCTGCCCAGCCAAGCTTGTCTTCTATGTAAATAATCAACTTCGTCCATTCGTAGATTCGATCTTTATTGTACAGAATACATGTTCGCTCGGCAATGTCATTTTCAGGACTTTGTCCTTCCCGCTGCCGTTAACGCTCGTGAACACGAGGAATCTCCACCATGCTTAGGTCGGTAGCGGCGATGACCTGCGGGAAGACAGCAGCTGCTTCCTCAACGAGCTTAGACAGCTCTTCATTGCTGTATCTGCCGCTGAAATGTGTCATGGCGACCTTTTTGGCTCCAGCCCTTACTGCCGTCTGCGCAGCTTCCACCGTTGTACAATGGCCGAATTCATGCGCCTTCTCCTCCAGTCCTGCGGCAAAGGTCGCCTCATGTACGATCAGATCGGCATTGCGGCTGAGCGTCTCCGCCATCTCGCAAGGGCTGGTATCGCCAAGAACCGTTACAATCCGTCCTCGCAAGACGCCGTCCGTTACAGCTTCCGGCGTGATGAGCGTACCATCCTCCAGCGTGATGGAATGCCCGGATTTGAGCTGGCCGAACAATGGCCCGGATTTGACGCCTAAGCTGCGCAGCTTATCCGCCATGAGTGGTCCTCGCTTATCTCGCTCCTCTACTCGATAGCCGAGGCATGGCACGCGATGGACCAGCGGACCTGCTTCTACCCGGAAACGCTCATCCTTGTAGATGGATGCTTGTTGTTCGTCCAGCTCGTGAATGATGAGCTCATAATCCAGAACGGTGGCTGTGAGCGAAAATACGGTTTCGATATATGACTTCAGTCCGGCAGGCCCGAACATGGTCAGCGGCGTCACGCCGCCGTCGAACGATCTGCTGCTCAGAAGACCCGGCAATCCGTATAGATGGTCGCCATGAAGATGGGTAATAAAGATCTTCTCGAGCTTGCTCAGCTTTAGCGGCACATGCATGAGCTGGTGCTGCGTCGCTTCTCCGCAATCGAACAGCCACCACCCCGTCTCCGGCTCAGGCAGCTGAAGCGCGATAGCGGTCACATTGCGATGTTTGTTTGGCCGTCCGGCCCCCGTACCCAGAAACCACATTTTCATCGTTCAGCCCTCGCTTTATTTCATTTTTTATATGTACTGTACCGATCTGTAATGAGAAAGGAGCCCTCCGCCTTCGGATTGCGGAATCCGAATACGAAAGGCTCGTACTTGATACGGTTATACCTTCTCTACGTTAAAGTATTGCGCTTCCGGATGGGCGAATACCATAGCCGATACCGAAGCTTCCGGTTCCATCATAAAACCTTCTGTCAGCTCTACGCCGATATCTTCCGGCTTCATCAGCTCGAATAGCGGGCCTTGATCCTCCAGATTCGGACATGCCGGATAGCCGAACGATACGCGAATGCCCTTATATCGCGCTCCGTGGCGCTGCTTCATCGTCATCTCCGGCGGATCAGGATAGCCGCATAGATCGCGCATCCGGTGATGGATACGCTCAGCCAAACCTTCCGCAACCTCCAGTGCAACTGATTGAAGAGCATGGGAGCGCAAATAATCGCCTTTATCCTTCCAATCATTTGCCAGATCGCGAATGCCCTGTCCCGCCGTTACGACGAGGAAGCCCACATAATCCATCACACCGCTGTCAACCGACTTCAAGAAGTCCGCCAAGCAGAGATAAGGCTCTACATGCTGACGAGGGAAGGTGAATCGCTTAATTTCCTTGCCAGGCTGCTCAGGGTCATAGATGATAACATCATTGCCTGATGATTGGGCCGGGAAGAAGCGGTACATGGCATTGGCTTTCAAATACCCCTCCGCACTGCCCTCCTTCAAGATTTCATCCACGGTTTCTTTCAAGTGCAGCGCCTTCTCATTGCCCTCGGCAAGCAGCTTCTCAACAGTGCCTTTCAGCCCAAGGTGATGGCCTAACAGCATCTGCATATTGACGTAAGGCACGATATGCGGGATCGGCACATCTCTCATAATGTGGCGTTCCAAATCCGGCGGCGCGAATACGGGCGCGTTCGGATCAATCTTTGAGCGGACTGCGCGCGTCAACTGCGGCATAGGCTTCACTTCTTCTTCCAATGCTGCCCCTGCGGCCTTGAACGCTGCAAGCTCTTCCTCCAGCTTCTGCCGATGCTCAGGGTCCATAAGCCTGTTGGCAATATCGAGCCCGTCCATTGCATCCTTCGCATACAGCACAAGACCGTCATATTCCGGGCCAATTCTTGTCTTCGTGAATTTCCGCGTTAGCGCGGCGCCGCCGACGAGAATCGGAGCGTCTATGCCGGCAGTGCGCAAGTCCTGCGCTGTGATGACCATTTGCTGAGCCGATTTCACAAGCAGACCGGACAATCCGATTGCGTCCGCTTTTTCGTTGCGATACGCTTCAATCAGTTGCTCAGGCGGTACTTTAATGCCGAGATTAATGATTTTATAACCGTTGTTGGAAAGGATGATCTCAACTAGGTTTTTGCCGATATCATGAACGTCACCTTTGACGGTAGCAAGAATAATCTTGCCTTTGACCGCCGATTCCGACTTCTCCATGAACTGCTCCAGATGGGTCACGGATGCCTTCATCACTTCTGCGCTTTGCAAAACTTCAGCTACGATCAGCTCGTTGTTGTTGAACAGCCGGCCGACCTCTTCCATCCCTCTCATGAGCGGTCCGTTAATGACTTCAAGCGCCGCGTATTTCTTAAGCGCTTCGTCCAGATCCGGGATCAAGCCTTCCTTCGTTCCTTCTACGACGTAAGAAGCCAAGCGCTCCTCCAGCGTCAGGTTCGAAAGCTTCTCTTTCTTCTCAACCTTCTTATTGCGGAACGCCGCGACGAATGCAGCTAGTGTGTCGTCGTTCGTATTGTAGATTAATGCTTCCGCAAGCTTGCGTTCTTCCTCCGGAATAGAGGCGTATCTCTCCAGTTTCTCCGTATTGACGATCGCGTAGTCCAATCCCGCTTTGGTCGCATGGTACAGATAAACGGAGTTAAGCACCTCGCGTCCGGCATCCGGCAAGCCGAAGGAGATGTTGCTAAGACCCAGAATCGTCTTCGTCTTCGGATACTTCTCCTTAATCATACGAATGCCTTCCAGCGTCTCAACCGCCGAACCAATATATTGCGGATCGCCGGAGCCGACCGGGAACATGTTAGGGTCGAATATAATATCCGCCGGATTAAGGCCGTATTTCTCCACCAGCAGGTTGTAGGAGCGATCCGCTACTTCCAGCTTCGCTTCGCGAGATACGGCTTGACCCCGCTCGTCGATCAGGATCATGACAACCGCAGCGCCGTAGCGGTGGATCAGCGGCACGATTTTCTCGAATTTCGATTCGCCATCCTCCAGGTTGATGGAGTTGATAATCGCTTTGCCTTGCGAATATTTGAGACCCAGCTCAATAATATGATCATAGGTGGAATCAAGCATAATGGGCGCTTTGATCTTCTTCACGACTTGCGGAAGGAAGTTATGGACGGCATACGCCTCGTCGATATCGGTATCCTGCAGGTTGATGTCAATGACATGCGCCCCGCCCTTCACCTGAGATCTGGCTATTTCGGATGCTTCATCGAACTTCTCTTCTTTAATTAGACGCTTGAACTTGCGCGACCCGGATATGTTGGTTCGCTCGCCAATCATAATAGGGCGATTATCCGCTTCGATAAATACGGTATCAATTCCGGATACCGCGTCGGAATGCTCGCCAAGCTTCGTTCTCGGGGCAAACTTCGCCATCGTCTCCGCCATAGCGCGAATATGCTCAGGCGTTGTGCCGCAGCAGCCGCCCGCAATGTTCAGCCACCCTTGCTCCGCAAAGGCGGACATCTTCATCGCAAGCGATTCCGGCGATTCGTGATAGTTGCCGTTCTCATCCGGCAAACCGGCATTCGGATAACAGCTTACTGCTGCGCTCGCAATCTCGCTAAGCGTCCGGATATGGTCGCGCATAAATTCAGGGCCTGTCGCACAGTTCAGACCGATGGAAATCGGCTTCAAATGCTCTAATGAAATATAGAAGGATTCAATCGACTGGCCGGCAAGCGTCGTCCCCATTGGTTCAATCGTGCCGGAGATCATAATTGGCAATTCACGGCCGAGTGTCTCAAAGGCGTTGCGAATACCGATGCTGCCGGCTTTCACGTTCAGTGTGTCTTGGGATGTCTCAAGCAAGAGAGCGTCTACATCGGCTTCAATGAGCGCAAGCGCCTGTTCGTAGTAGCTGTCAACCAGCTCGTCGAACGTTACGCCGCCCGTTACGGACAATGTCTTAGTCGTCGGTCCAAGCGCTCCCGCTACAAATCTTGGTTTCTCAGGCGTGCTGTATTTGTCAGCCGCTTCGCGCGCCAGCTTGGCAGCCGCCAGATTAATCTCACGCGCCTTCTCTGGAATGTCGTAGTCGGCCAGAACCACGCTGGTAGCGCCAAATGTATTGGTCTCCAGAATATCGGCCCCTGCTTCCAGGTATTGCTCATGTATTAATGAAATGACATCAGGTCTCGTCAGCACGAGCATTTCGTTACAGCCATCCAGCTCAGCGCCGCCGAAATCGTCTTCCGTCAAATTCGCTTGCTGAATCATGGTGCCCATTGCGCCATCCAGAATGAGGATACGCTCCTTGAGCAATTGTTCTAATTTCTGTCTCGACAATGTGCTACACCCTTCCCAAAATCATTACCAAATAGTTTAACAGAATCACCTTATACTGAAAAGGAACTTCCATCGACAATCGCTTTGAATTGAATTATAATCATTATATCATTTAATTTCTATTGGAAAAGAGGGAATGGTATGGCTGAAATTCGCATTCGCAATACAGAGGAACGGATTAAAGGAGAAGAAAACGTTCGCGCTTTTCTGGACAGCCAAGAGGTGCTGTACGAGCATTGGGATCCAAGCAAGCTATCCGAGGAGCTGCAAGATAAATTTGTGCTGTCCGATGAAGAGAAAGCTGCAATTCTAAAAACGTATGAAACAGAAATTAGCGACCTTGCCGCGCGCCGCGGTTACAGAACTTGGGACATCATCTCCCTGTCTGACGCAACTCCTAATCTTGACGAGCTGCTGAAGAAATTCGAGAATGTCCATACGCACACAGAAGATGAAGTTCGTGCCATTACAGCAGGACGCGGTATCTTCATCATTAAAGGAACTGACGATGTCGGTTACTTCGATGTTGAGCTGGAAGCTGGCGACGTTATCTCCGTACCGGAGCATAAAGCGCATTTCTTCACGCTTATGGAAAATCGCCAAATCGTAGCCGTTCGCCTCTTTATCGAGACGGAAGGCTGGATCGCCCATCCTTACGCAGATCCGACGTTTTCGAAGTAAGACTGTATGAGAATAAAGCTGCAAGCCCCTCCCGGCCAAACCGACCGGTAAGGGGCTTGTTTTTGTGCCTGAAGTTTTTACAATTTAAAACGATTATTGTTCCAGAATCTGGAGCAGCTCTTCCAGGTTCGCAATTTCATACGTAGGAACAATCTCATCGTTGCGCACCATGCCGTGGCGGTTAATCCAGACGGATGTCATGCCAATCGTGTTCGCTCCAAGGATGTCCGTCGTCAGCTTGTCTCCCACCATGATGCCATGATCGGGTTCGATGCCGAGCTTCTCCAGCGCATGCTTGAAGATCGACGCCGCTGGCTTCCCTTCGCCGAACTGTCCTGAGATGATAATATGATCAAAGTAAGGAATAAGTGCCGGCACACCGTCCAATTTCTCTTTCTGAAGATCAGGAGAGCCATTTGTAAGCAGCAGCAGCTTATATTTGCTCTTCAGCTTGTCAAGGACAGCAAACGTTTCGTCGTAGACGATGGGACGCTTGCGTCTCTCCGCCGGGAATTGCTCAGCCAGCTTGGCGCCAAGCTCCCGATCGTCGACACCCAGCGCCTTTAGCCCGCGCGTCCAGGCTTCTCTCCGGTAATTCGGCGCAAGCTGCTGAAGCTTGCGGAATTCTTCTTGCTCGCCTTCCGCAAAGTTTGCCCACAATCCTTCGAACGGATTGATACCAATCATCTTTGTGAAAGGAAATGTCTCATAGGATTCATACAGCTCTCTTGCTTCCTTGCGTACAGCCGCTTCCAGCTCGCCGATATCGACGCCTGTCGCCTCTGCCCCCGCTCTGCAAGTTGCCTCGAATGCTTCCTTTACACTGCGGTCATCCCATAATAGCGTGTCATCCAGATCAAATAATACCGCCTGTTTGGCCATGATGGTCTCTACTCCCCCACGAATCTATTATTTTTCGTCAAATGCAATGCCATGCGTACCCGCGAATGTTTTCAGCTTTGCTGCCATCTCGTCCGTCTTGAAACGGTTGAGCAAGCGAGAATAGGTCCAGCTGGCGCCCTTCTGCGGCATAATCGTGACGTATCCGTCTTGTACCCGAATGCCTTTAATATCGGCAACATTCAGACGCTTGTCCCCTGTAAAACGGCGCGACTGCACATAATCCTTGCCGATCGTCAAATAAGGCTTGCGGAGGAAAAACAATGCCGCCAAAATGATATAGCAAGCTACGGTCACCCAATACATGGTGGTCGCCTCGAACTTAGGGTCGCCTTGCATGACAAAGCTGTACATCCCTACAAAAATCAACAGCAAAATCGGAAATACATAGTTGCGTCCTGAATAACGATCCTTTTTCTCCGCATTAAATACGACCGGCGCTCCGCCACTTTTTTTGCGGACCTTATTGATCTTGCTCATGTTTTTACGTACTTTGCGTTCCCATGACCGTGACAAGGTTAGTTCCTCCTAATGCTTAATGTTGTTGTCCTCTTCGTCTTCGACGTATTTAATCGAATCGAGCTGCTGCTTGAAGTTGCTTTTGAAGTTGTTCAAATAACGCTGCCTCAATTCGTCGCGCTCTTTCGTTTCCTCGTCCGTTAAGCCAACCGTTTTATTTTTGCGGGAAAGCTCGTTAATACGTGCGATCAATTTATCGATATCCATGTGTTTCAACTCCCCTCTAGCTGTAAACATTGCATTCCTTACCGTGACAATACGAACCGTTATGATCAAGGTTACAGGAATTGTTCATTTTTGAACTCAACTCTACTAGTATACCAGAAAATGAGACAAAAAAAGAGCGCTATAACCCAAAGGTTGCAGCGCTTCTTGCACTTCTTCTATTATAGATCCGGAATGATCAGCTGTTGCCCCGGAATAATCAAGGAATCAGTCAAATTGTTGCGGTTCTTAATCGTATAGACAAGATACCGGACATCATCATGCTTCTCCGCATATCGTCTCGCAATCGACCACAAGGAATCGCCGCTTCCGACTGTCACTACCTGCTCTTGCTCCGTTGGCTCCACCGTGCCTGATGCCTTTGTTCCCATTAGCATAAAGCTTGTAAAGAGCAGCACAGCTACCAATAAGCTTGCCACGATCCGCATGCCATTCGCCTTGATCCAGCCGCTAATGACACTTATGTATGTCGTATTCTTGGATGTGTCAGGTTCCATGTGGATGGAACGGTATGAAGAAGGATTCATTATCATCATAATCAGCACCCCAAACATTTGTTCTGTTCTCAGAATAACACGAACAAATGTTCCAGTCAATAGAAAAATACGAACCCTTGTGCTTGAGAACTTATGTTTGTACGAACTGCGGTTCTGTGTTATAATTTGACACAATAAGATGAATGGAGATGATGTACGTGTCGAAGCTGTCCAAACGGCAACATTCGATTCTTGAATTTATCAAGCAGGAAGTTCGGGATAAGGGTTACCCGCCCTCCGTTCGGGAAATCGCAGAAGCCGTTGGCCTGCTGTCCAGTTCCACCGTTCACGGCCATCTGGACAGGCTGGAGAAGAAAGGCTTCATCCGCCGCGACCCAACCAAGCCTCGCGCTATAGAGATTCTGAATCAAGACGATAATGACAATGACAATGTCATTCCGTTTCCAGTCGCGCAAGTGCCGATCGTGGGTAAGGTTACGGCCGGCATTCCGATTACGGCTACGGAGAACATAGAGGATTATTTCCCCCTTCCTTCCCATTATGTCGGGGACAGCAAAGTCTTTATTCTTAACGTTATCGGCGAGAGCATGATTGAAGCAGGCATACATAATGGCGACTACGTCATCGTACGCCAGCAGCAGACGGCCAACAACGGCGAGATCGTCGTTGCGATGACAGAGGATGACGAGGCAACCGTCAAGACATTCTACAAGGAGAAGGATCATATCCGTCTCCAGCCGGAGAACGCTACGATGGAGCCAATCCGTCTGAAGAACGTCACGATTCTCGGCAAGGTCATCGGATTGTTCCGCGATATCCATTAATAATAGCAAGAAGGCTGCTCGCATGATTTTCATTCATGTCAGCAGCCTTTTTTGATCACAGACATCTTGTTCAACAATAGAATCACTATAAAATCCATCCATTCCTTCATCGCGGCTAGCTTCCTGCCGATATAGCTAGTAGGAGGTGTATAACTTGGATATTGGCGCATTATCGATCGCATTAAGCCAATCAAGGCTCGCTCAATCCGTAGGCATCAAGATGCTTAGCATCGCCAAAGGTCAAGCCGAGCAGCAAGGGCAACAGCTGACAGACATGATTGGCAAGAGCCTCGACCCTAATCTTGGTCAAACCCTGGATCTTCGAGCGTAATGATTCAACCCGCGATTATCGCGGGTTTTTATTTTACATGGCTGCCAAGTCTCCTACGCTTTCCACACATGTCTGGAAATCTCCACATCCACTACGTTATCCTCGTTAAATATACGCATAGCCCCTGCCGAGTAGCAATACGCTTTGAACTGTTTGCCTTTCACCGAAATGATGCGCACATCACGAATCGACACGTTTTTCTTCCTGTCAATATATATAAGCTGCACGACCTTGCCCATATAGCTCTCCATGCTAATCACCACCCGATCGAATGTATGTTCTTATTATATCCAAAACATACGTTCGCGTCACATGAAGTTTTTACCTTTTTCGACAGCTTGACTATGGCCCATTGGCAATGAGCAAAGAAGGAGCAGCGCCGGTGGTTATACACCCAGCGACTGCTCCTCCCATTCTTTCGTATACCAGCCTGCTTGCTTGCGGAACATCGCCGCATATTCTCCATTGCGTATCATTAAAGCATCATGACTTCCCTCTTCCACCAGACATCCATCCTTAAGCACAATAATGCGATCCGCAAACCGGCAGCTTCCCAGACGATGAGTGATAAATACCGAGGTTCTGCCGTTCGTTAACTTCATCAGGTTCTCGAAGATAGCCGCTTCGGTCATGGGATCAAGCGACGCAGTAGGCTCGTCCAATACAATGAGCTCAAACTCCCGGTAAAAAGCCCGATTCAGTGCAATACGCTGCCATTGACCGTAAGAGAGCTCATGGCCGCCATCGAATTGAACGCCAAGCACGGTATCCCAGCCTTGCGGCAGCTTCTGAATAAAGGATGCGGTATTCGCTTCTTCGCTGGATTTCTGAAGCTTGTGCCGGTTGGCAATCTCGTTGATGCCGCCTAAACCAATGTTTTCCCATACCGGGAAGGGAAACTGCACAAAATCTTGGAAAATCGCGCTCATGCGGCTTCGAATGCTGGAAGAGGATATGCTCGCATATTCTACCCCATCGACTGCTATGGAACCTTTGTCCGGCGCATACAATCCAAGCAGACATTTCGCCAGCGTGCTCTTGCCTGCTCCATTATCTCCAACAATGGCTATCGTTTCACCCGCCCCAATCGAAAAGCTAATGCCATCAATCGCCGGACCGGGGGCTCCATCGTATTGAAAGGTAAGATGCTCGACCGTTATGCCTTGCTTGATCGGGGACGGAAACACCTGATCGCCCTCCTCCCCATTCCCTTCAGGGAGATTCACAAATGAAATCATTTCATTAGCATGCAGCAAGCCCTGATGGATGTTGGAGTAACCCTGCGCCAGCCCCTGAACAAGCGCTTGTGAGCTGAACAACGCTTGTGCCAGCGCAACGTATTGACCGATCACCAGCCCGCCATTCGCACCGGTATGCAAGGCGAACAGCAGCATGCCGCTCAGCAGCGTCAACGTGAATAGCTGCACACTATAGGTGATGCCAATTGTTTTCCTTTCGAGGGCAAGCAGTCTGCCGACATTCCTCAAGGCGATTCGCTTCCACTTATCGATCAAATAAGAGGCCAATTCAAATACTCGAATCTCCTTGGCGCCCTCCCTGCTTTTGAGCAGGTTGCTAATGTAGGATGACATGCGCTCATCCGGCGTCTGATGAATGATCAGCTTGAACATCGCTTTGCTTTCGAATAGGTAGGACCATAACATAGGCACAACGAGAAGCAGCATGCCGAGCGACAGCAACCAATGAAATTGAAACAGAATCACCATATAGCCGATGACGGTGATCATGTTCTGAATCATGGTCAGAATCGTAAAAATAATGCCTATGCCTTGGAGCTGCATGCTAAAGGACGTCCGTTGCAGCCGGTCATAGTTCAGATGATTGTCAAAATAAGAAAGAGGCAGCCGGTTCACTTTCGTCGACAAAAGCTCATCGAAGTATAGTGTGGCACGCTGGTTAAATAATTGTTGCGTATATTTAAATACGCCTCCCAATAATGCGCCGGACAAAAGCAAGGCAAGCTGCAGCCCTACAAGTATCTGTACGTCTCGCATCCCCTGATCGCTGTTCCCTTGAAACAGCAGCGCCGCTTCCTCCACCAGCCTGCTCGTTAGTGCAAGCTGCGCGATTGGAATAAACGCCTGTGCCAGCGTAATCCCAATGAGAATCACAAGCGCCGCACCTGAAATTTTCCATAAAATTGGAATCAACAAACCGAACGTGCGCAGCTTGCCGAATGATTTATTCATGATGGGTCCAGGCTCGCAATATATAGTGGATAATGAGCCAACGTCTCTCCATCAGCATCGGTCATGACAAAGTGGAACAATCCTTCTTCATGCACCACAAATCGCGGCTGGAAAGCCATATCGAGACCAGCAGGAGCTGGAGATACGCGCTTATTGACCAGTCCTTCGCATTTTTTCTCCCATACCGTCTGATGATCGGCATCATAGACTTTAATCCAGACCACTCCATGATCCGTACCGTAAAACAATACCTTTGCCCACAAATAAAAAAGCGTAACCGATGGAAATGTACGTATGTGCACGACATTGCGCACATTTTGAATACAATGCGCCCTGGCTTCATAATTGTCGGTAACTCGATCCGCGATAACAAGCTGTCCGCTTATAGCTGCGTGCATATTCAACTTCCCCTTCGGAATGGAATCATAACCTCTTCTGCTTTACCCTCTTTGGACTCCACACTGCTCATACAGATGTCCGATATGCTGAATCGTAAATTGCTGCATCATTAAGCCCTTTTCAAGTATGATGGCCGCCGGTGTCGCCTCAAGCTCAAATCTCGCTTTATAGATGTTCTCCTCCATCGTATAGACGGGGAAGGAATAGTCATAATAACGAACCAGTTCCTCGTTCTCCTCCTTCAGCCCGCTGCTGACAACCAAGAGCAGACCATCGAAGTCAGTCCCAAATGCAACAAGCTCAGGCAGCAGATCGATACAGCTGCTGCAGGTTAACGAAACGAAGAGAACCGCAGCCTTCTCGGCTTCCGCAAGCCTGGCATCCAATGCAAAGCCAGGAAACGGCACGCCGGGGATAAAGGGCTGCACGGCTGTTTCGACTGGACTGGAAGAATAGGACTGCTCTCTCTCCAGCGTTTCCCGTTTGAACAAATCACGAAAGCTTCGCTTGCTCATTACAGCTCCTCCTTCATGAAAAGTACTGCTTGCGGCTTCATAAATCTTTTGAATGGAAACATCAGCTTCTCCCAATACTCCATGCTGCCCGCATGCTCAATCGTAATGATTTGCCCTTCCGCATTTAATCCGTATGCCCATGGATAACCGCGGGTCTTCAGCTCGCCGAACATGACATCATCCGTTGCATGATAAAGCCGTGCGGACGGGTGAAAAATCTCCTTCGCTTGCTCGAACGTCCCTTTCTCCGTATCGATGAAGATAACCAGATTCATTGCGGGATATCGCTGGATCAAAGCGTCGATCGCCTCCATCGCAGGCAGACAAGGAGCGCAGGTCGTGCTAATCGTAGCAATCAATAAGTAATCGGTTATGAAATCATATAATTGCAAGGAATCATAATTGGGAATACGTATATTGGGCATGAAATCGCCGATTTGCAATCCTTCTTCCACTTTCAGAAATGATGGCAACTGTTTCTCCATCTGATCCATCGCGTTCCCTCCCCTTTTTATCGTTTGAAATAGCAGAAAGAGAATCTCTCAAGCAAATCGAGAGATTCTCCGCGAAACTTAATTTTACCAGCAATCACAAGGCCCGTTAACGCTGCAATTTTCGGAAGGACATACTAATACTCTTCTTCTTGTGTGGCTATTTGCACCTGGGCAATAGCTTGTGCAATACGTAACCCATATCGAGGATCTACATCCGTTTGGACATGCCATTATTATTCACCTCCTTTCAGTAGGCAACATATTGGGCAAGTTAATCTATCCCCTCTAGCACGAATTTAATATTTTTGGAATATATTGCTTCGATAGTTAACAATATATAACCTGAATATATAATTGTAAACGGTTTCAACGAAACCTTACAAAACATTACAGCAAACGACAAAATGCAACGAGCGCCTCCCAACATCAATTGAAACAAGTGCATTTTGGGTATATTTTACTATTTGAATAAGCAAATGACGACGACATAATAAATGAAGATGCACTCATTAATTATCGGGGGTTAGTCGAAATGGTTGTGATTTATTCAAGCGTATTCTCGGTATCGACTTCCTTTTACTCGCCGTTCTCATCGTCGGCATGCTTGTGACTAAAAATAATGAGAGTGAGCTTTTGGGGTAATAAGGGAATAGTACAAATTCTCCTCTCATACAGTACTCTTAAAGATTACGGTCTCAGGGGAGATGCTGCCAATGTTAGATCAGTCATTTGTAGCGCGTTCATTAGAAGAAGTTAGGTTTTGGTCACGAATTATGAAAGAGCATTCTCTTTTTCTTCGATTGGGGTTCCGTTGTGAGGATACTCAATTGATCAATGAGGCCAATCATTTCTATGCCATCTTTGAAGCCATCGAAAATAAATCCAATGCGTTTACGATTGGAACAGATCCCACCGTCATAAAAAGATTCAATGAAGAAGTACACACTGCAGTTTCTTATATTTGGGCTTTCAAAAGAAAAGTGCTCGGATTAATACTGACATGCCAACTCCCAGGAGCGAACAACTTCCCATTGTTAGTTGATCATGTAAGCAGAGAAGCTAACTATTTCAGAAATCGGTTGTCGGAATTAAATACAGGTCGCCTGGAGCCTCTGCCTGATGCCATTATTGATGAAAACGTCTTTTTTCTAAGAATTATGGCTGATCATGCCAAATTCATAAGCCACTTGCTTGATCCTTCCGAGCGGCAGCTAGTGGAACAGGCAAATAACTTCAGTCAAGAATTTGACACCTTGCTATTTCAAGCAAAGGACTTGGAATCAATGCGTCCTCAATCGCAAACGGTTCCGCTCCTTGACCAATTTCTGGACCAAAACAGGGTGTCCGTTAAATCGCTTCGCGACTTCAAAAAAACAGCTCGAGAACTAATTGAAGCCTGCCGTATCAAAAGCATCATTCATCCTTTATTGGCGGACCATGTATTTCGAGAAGCAGAGCATTTCCTTGTTATCATTGATATGTTTGAAAACAGTCTAACCGGAAATCCTTCCCATTAAGGCCGAACGATATATTCATATAAGCAAATCAAAAAGGGGACGCATTTCGGAGGCAGTCAAGTAATCTGCGATTACTCGATTGCCCTCGAAACAACATCCCCTTAAATCCGCGTTATTACGGAATGTTCCCTATTAGTAATGCGTCAAATATTGATCGCGTTCCCATTGGTGAACTTGCGTGCGGTACATATCCCACTCGATTTCCTTCAGCTCGTAGAAGTGTGCCAGTGCGTGGTCGCCGAGCGCTTCACAGACGATATCGCTCTTCAGCATTTCGTCCAGCGCCTCTCTCAGGTCAACCGGCAGACTTGGAATGCCTTCGTCTACCCGCTCTTCTTCCGTCATGATATAGATATTGCGGTCAATTGGAGCCGGGAGCGGCGTCTGGTTGCGAATGCCATCCAGGCCAGCCTTCAGCATGACAGCAAGCGCCAGATATGGATTCGCTGTCGGGTCCGGGTTGCGCAATTCGACGCGTGTCGAGAGACCGCGCGATGCCGGAATACGGATCATTGGCGAACGGTTGCTTGCCGACCAGGCCACGTAGCAAGGCGCCTCATAGCCCGGAACCAGACGCTTGTACGAGTTGACCGTCGGATTGGTAATAGCCGCCATTGCGCGTGCATGCTTCAGCACGCCTGCCATGTAATAACGAGCGGTATCGCTAAGGCCAAGCTTGTCCTTCTCGTCGTAGAACGCGTTCGTGCTGCCTTGGAACAACGACTGGTGACAGTGCATGCCCGAGCCGTTAACCCCGAATAGCGGCTTCGCCATAAAGGTGGCGTGCAAGCCGTGCACGCGCGCGATCGTTTTAACAACGAGCTTAAAGGTTTGGATTTGGTCCGCCGCCTTAATCGCATCGGCATATTTGAAGTCGATCTCATGCTGCCCCGGAGCCACCTCGTGGTGAGAAGCCTCGATCTCAAAGCCCATCTCCTCCAGCGTTAGCACGATCTCGCGGCGGCAGTTCTCGCCCAGATCCATCGGCGCCAGATCGAAGTAGCCGCCTTGATCATTCAGCTCCGTCGTCGGCTCGCCGCGCTCGTCCGTCTTGAACAGGAAGAACTCCGGCTCTGGACCCACGTTCATCGCCGAGTAGCCCATCTCCTCAGCTTCCTTCAGGGCACGCTTCAGAATGCCTCGCGGATCGCCTGCGAATGGCGTGCCGTCCGGCATATAGATATCGCAGATCAGTCTTGCGACGCGATCCTGCGCTACCCAAGGGAAGACAACCCAAGTATCCAGGTCAGGGTATAAGTACATGTCAGATTCTTCGATACGAACATAACCTTCGATGGAAGAACCATCGAACATCATTTTATTATCAAGAGCCTTATCCAACTGGCTTACCGGTATTTCGACGTTTTTGATCGTACCGAGCAAATCGGTAAATTGAAGACGGATAAACCGTACGTTCTGCTCCTCTGCTATACGCTTGATATCTTCTTTCGTGTAGCTCACTAGATCATCTCCTCTGGTCGATTTCACTACCGTTTATTTAAGAAACGGGTCAGCTGTCCCTGAATCATGGATGCTTGCCCCGGCCTCTTCTCAAGAAGCTGCTGCTTCAGCAGGCGATGCAGTTGCTGGTCGGACAGCTCGCGGCGCTTCACCTCGGACTGCTCGCTGACGATCGTCGCATCATCCGATTCCTTGGATACCGGATTCATGACCTGCTTAATGCCTGCGATATTAACGCCCTTCTCGATCAGAGATTTGATCTCGAGCAGCCGTTCTACGTCGTTGAACGAGAATAGCCGCTGATTACCGGCCGTGCGCGCCGGCACGATCAGCTCGTGCTGCTCATAATAACGGATTTGCCTGGCCGTTAGATCCGTCAGCTTCATAACGATGCCTATTGGAAATAAGGCCATATTTCTGCGAATTTCATCAGCCATGTCGCATCAACCTTCCAGTCGCTCATTTATAGGTTCATTGTATCGTTGAGCCATAAATGTGTCAAGTTGTGTGAGGTTTAATCACAACCAAACCTTTTTTGACCAGCTTAGTTAACGCAATCAATACACCGTATTTGGCATGGGCATACGTCAGTCCGCCTTGCATGTATGCGATGTACGGATCACGGATCGGGGCATCTGCCGACAGCTCCAGACTGCCCCCCTGGATAAAGGTGCCTGCTGCCATAATGACAGGATTCTCATAGCCGGGCATGTCCCACGGTTCGGGCACAACATGGGCATCCACAGCCGCCGCCTCCTGTATTCCCTGCACAAAAGCGATCAGATGATCCGCTTGTCCGAATCGGACTGCTTGAATCAGATCCGTTCTTGGCTCCCGCCAATGAGGCTTGCTCTCGAAGCCCAGACGCTCGAACATGGCCGCCGCAAAGACGCTCCCCTTCAGGGCTTGTCCGACCAGATGAGGGGACAGGAAGAGCCCTTGGTACATCGAACGCATCGTTCCCAGCATAGCGCCGACTTCGCCGCCAATGCCCGGAGCGGTCAGCCGGTAGGAGGCTGCCTCCACCGCCTTCTGTGTACCCGCAACATACCCGCCGGTCTCCGCAAGACCGCCGCCAGGATTTTTGATAAGCGAGCCAGCAATAAGATCGGCTCCAACCTGAGTCGGCTCCGTCAGCTCCGTGAACTCTCCGTAACAATTGTCCACGAAGATCAGAACATCCGGCTTCAGAGCTTTGACACGCTGGATCATATTGCCGATTTGCTTCACGGTAAAGCTCGATCGCCAGTCGTAGCCGCGCGACCGTTGGATGCCTATCACTTTGGTTTTCTCCGTTAAGGCCGTTTCAATTCCGCCCCAATCCAGGCCTCCGTCAGGAAGCAGCGCAACCTCGTTATAGGCGACCCCCCAGTCCTGCAGAGAGCCCTTGCCGTCTCCCGGCTTGCCAATTACCTTGTGCAGTGTATCATAGGGCTTTCCTGTAATATAGAGCAGCTCATCCCCTGGACGAAGCAGTCCGAACAGGGCGCAGCTGATCGTATGCGTGCCGGATGCAAAATGCGGTCTGACCAGCGCCGCTTCCGCGCCGAATACATCTGCGTACACCAAATCCAATACTTCTCGGCCCCGATCGTTGTAACCGTACCCCGTCGACCCGGCAAAGTGATAATCGCTTACTTGATGGCGCTTGAACGCCTCAATAACCTTCCATTGATTGCGTTCCGCAGTCCGATCGATGCTGCGGAACGCTTCACCAACCCGTTCTTCCTCTGCTTCTGCCATCTGGAGCAGACTTTCCCATAGCTCCCCGTTCTCGTGTTGAATATTGCTCATGCTTCTGCTTCTCCCTTATTCAAATTGCAGCTTAGCTTCGATCTAATTTCAAGTCCTCCGGCCGAATCGACATTAACTCGCCTTTGCCGGGCACCGAATTGGAATATTGTCCGATCAGGCGCACGGCTTGATGCCGAATCGCCTTCTCAATCGTATTGCGCACGAATCTAGCATTGCTGAACGAAAACATATCGCTTTGCTTCTCCTGCATCAGATGCTGGCGAAGCTTGAATACCGTCTGCGGCATCATCACATAATCCCGTTCCTTCACCATCAGCTCCCCGATTTGAATCAGTTGGTCTACTGAGTAATCGGGAAACTCGATCTGAATCGGAAAGCGCGAAGGCAGACCCGGGTTCGTCATCAGGAACTGCTCGATCTCCAGCGGATATCCCGCCAAGATTAACACAAACTGATTGCGATGATCCTCCATCGCCTTCACCAGCGTATCAATCGCTTCCTTGCCGAAGTCCTTCTCTCCGCCTCTGGCAAGGCTATACGCCTCATCCACGAACAAGACGCCTCCCAGCGCCTTGCGCACGAGCTCTCTGGTCTTCTGCGCCGTATGGCCGATATATTCGCCGACCAGGTCGGCTCTTTCCACTTCGATGAGATGACCTTTGGTCAACACGCCCATCTTCTGGAGGAGCTTCGCTACGATTCGAGCGATAGTCGTTTTCCCCGTGCCGGGATTGCCCTTGAATATCATATGATAAACTTGAGAGCCGCCATACAAGCCTGCCTCTGTCCGCATTCGGCTAATATAGAGCAGCGCATAAATCTCATAGACCAGTGACTTTACGTTGTCCATGCCGATCATCGGCTCCAGTTCCTTCTGGATATCGGCAAAGTGATCCACCGCAGGCAACGGCTTAACAGCCGGCAGCGGTTCCGCTTCAAGCGCATGGGCTGAAGCGCTATTGCCGAACGTCTCATGGCTGCGCAATACGACATTGATCTGGCGGGAAGGTCTACTTGATCCATTGCCTGGTCCCGATACGACGTGTCCGCTCATCTGGTGCATCACCTTTCCTTTTCAGAAGCTGCTTGCACTGCAAGAGGTTGTTCAAAAAATCCACTTGTGATCACGATCCAGATCAGAATGCCTACTCGACATCGAATATGGCATTCAGCCGGAACTTCCGGTGCTCACGCAGCTTCCACTGCCCTCCGCTCCTCATTTCCTAACTTCATCCCATCTTCTGCAGCGTTTTGAAAAAACGCATCATCGGAAGCATAAGCTCATGTGCTGAAAACCGGACTTTTTGAACACGCATTACAAGTGTATTCTATCTCGCAGCAGCATATTAGCAGATTCAAAGCATGGACTCAGGTGAACGGAGACCGGCGGTCAGCAGCAGCCAGTCCAGCTTCCACTTCGTATAGGCCAGCACTTCCCTGGAATCGTTGTAAAACTCGTTCAGGACACGCGACTTCACGCCTGCTACGCCAGCAAGATCAAGCCCTGCATACTTCGCAATCTCTCCGGCGCGTGCTGCATGGTAATCATGCGTAATGACCAGATACGTTGCAAGTCCCTGCTCTTCGGCGAGCATGCTGCTGAACAACAGATTTTGATAAGTGCTCGTCGATTGCGTCTCTAGCAACAGCTTGTCTTCAGGAACGCCTTTCTCCACCAAATAGTTCCGCATACCCTCCGCCTCGGACAAAGTTGAAGCTCGCCCTCCGTGCCCTCCGGAGAGGATCAACGCCTTTACCGTCCCGTTCTCCAGCATCGTGCGGGCATACTCCAGCCTCTCTCTCAGCGCAGGGCTGGGCCGATCATTCCATAGCGCCGCACCCAGTACAATTCCGGCATCAGCAGCGGGATACGCCTCTTTGGGGCTATAGCCGTTAATAAGCCACAGCATATAGCCGCTCCATAGGACGCCAACTGCGATTCCCCACATGATCAAACGAAATAAGAGCAGCCACGGGCGAAATGCACGCTTCCGTCTCCGCGGTCTGCTCTTCTTCTGAACTGCAGCTTTCATGATTCGCTTAGCTCCCCCGTTCTCTCCGCCAGCGTCTTGCGATGCTTAAGACTTAGCGTAAAATAACGGAATCTTCCGTTGCGGATGCTGGACAACAGCCTTCCAGCTGTCTTGCGGGCCAGTGCGACATCTCTTCCGTTCACGTCTCCTTGACGCAAGGCGTCCTCCAGCTCATCCTCATCCATCAGATAAACCTCGCCGCTTGGCAGCACTACCACATCCAAATACAAATCGTCAAACCACGGCACCTGCTGGTCCGTTAAGCCTTGCGTCTTGCATACATCGATATACCATTGAACGACGCGTCCTTTGTCATCGAACATCGTCGTCACGACAAAATGCTCACCCTTCGGAAAATGCTGCATCCACAAATAACCGCGATCGGCCAGACAGAGTCTCCGTCCGTCGTATTCCTTCCATAGCGGCTCCCTTAACTCATGAATCCGATAAAAGGTAACCAGACCTCGGAACTCGTCGCCGTCAAGCGCCAGGCAGGAGTAGCTTCTCCGCAGGATGCGGCGCCAATTCGCCCGGTCGGAAAATTTTCTCTTCATGCGGAACGTACCTTTCCGTTCATATTGGTAACCCCTATAGAGAAAGATTACCATATCTTAACGTCCATCTCCACCCGACGGGGAAAATAAACACGTACCGCCTGTACAAACGCGGGTAAGAATGGATGCCTTACGAACAAAAAAGCGCATCCGTCGACCCTTAATCCAATCGGCGGATGCGCTTTATGCCTACACGGTCTCAATGTTGACTGATTCAATAATGATATCCTCGATCGGCGAGCCGTTCTCAACCGGACTCGACGCAATCAGACGGACGGTATCCATTCCGCTTACGACTTTGCCGAAGATCGTATAGTTCGGCTGCCGGTTGAGATTGGATGCCTCCGGGCCTGTGCAAATAAAGAATTGACTGCTTCCGGAGTTCGGTGCGCCTGTATTGAACATGGCCACCGTTCCTTCCTCGTAGACCGATTCCGAACTTAGCTCATCGGGAATCCGGTAACCAGCATTGCCCGTACCGTTGCCCTTCGGATCACCAGTCTGGATCATAAAGGATTCAATAATAGAATGAAACTTCAGGCCTTCATAGAAGCCTTCGTTCGAGAGGAATACAAAGTTGTTCACCGTCACGGGTGCCGCCTTCGCATACAGCTCAACTACGAATTCTCCTTTGCTTGTCGCGATCTTGGCCTTATACTGCTTGTCCAGGTCAATCGACATTTGCGGCATTCTATCCCAGCTTACGGCCTTAATCGGGCCGTTGTCGGACTTACCGTCCGACAACGTCACCGCATTGCCTTTGGCCCCGCAACCGGCAACCAACAGCATGAAAGCTATGACTACAAGTACGTTTCGGAATGTTCCCCAACCTCGAATCGACATGTCCAACCACCTATTCCCTGCTATATGCTTAGAGTCCGCCTACCGATACGCCGTCTTCTGCATGGCCGGCAGGAGGCGGCGTTGGCTCGATAAGGCCGCCTTCCCCTTCTCCACCGCCGGCATTGCCCGTATCGCCAGGCGTCTCAGACATGCCAGGATCGGTCACTTCGCCGCCATCTTCTCCGCCGTTGCCGTCCTCCCCGCCTTGGTCTCCGTCGCCCGGAGGCGTCACTGGAGGAGGCGTCGGATTATCCGGCTCCATCGGAATTTCCGGAATGCCGATATCGATCTCCGGCACGGCGATCGTTATGACATTGGAAGGCTCGCTGCGCTGATTCGTCGCAGCATCATAAGCGACAACGTAATAATCATAGGTTACGCCCGGGAAGACGCTCATATCCTCAATATATGGCGTTAACGTATCCACGAAGCGGATATAATCGCTTGCGCCGCTTTCTTTCCGGTACACTTCATAGGTGATATCCTTTGCGTCCACCGGATCCCAGCTTAACATTACTCTTGCTTCTGCCTCGGAGAGTTCCGCCTTAAAGTTCTTGATTGTCATTGGCGGTTTGTTTTCCTTCACGTTGCTCGGACGCTTAAAGCTGTCCTTGGCAACGCCTTTCATCGCTGGACGCATCACTTTGGCGAACAATGCCGCCGACTGTCCCCCGCCTTTGGTAAGCAAATGTTTTACATCTGTCTTATCGTAGCCCATCCAGACTGCGGCTGTCCACTCCGGCGTATAGCCGACGAACCAGGCATCTTTGATGCCATTGCCCGTGTAGCCCGGAATACCGGCTTGCGTCGTGCCTGTTTTGCCCGCAACCGGACGGTCGATCGCCGCTCTTACGCCAGTACCGCCCTTCTCTACAACAGCTTGCATCATTTCTGTCAAATACCATGCGGTATCCGGCGACATAAGCTGCTGAGAAGGCGGCGCTTTGTATTCCCAGTTCTTCTTGCCAGTAATCTTCGTAATCGTATGCGGATCGACAGACTTGCCGCCGTTCGCCATGATGCTGTAGGCCGTTGCCATCTGCAGCGGCGATGCGCCGCGTGTCAGACCGCCAAGCGCCATCGCGAGGTTGCGGTCGTCAGGCTCCAGCGTAAGGCCCAGCTTCTCCGCGAAGGCCGCCCCTTGCTTGACGCCAACTTCATTCAGCATCCATACCGCCGCCAGGTTGCGCGAGTCCTTCATCGCTTGCGTCATCGAGACAGGAACAGCACCCCATCTGTCTTGCGGACAATAGTTCGAGAAGCACTTCTGGTCGTTCTTCAGCGTGGACCACGGGAAGTACTTGCCCGACTCCAGCGCTGGGCCGTAGGCGACAATCGGCTTGATCGCCGAGCCCGGCTGGCGCAACTTGTCCACGCGGTTCCAACCGCGCGACGAGTAATCGCGTCCGCCGGCAATGGCTTTAATCTCGCCATTCCGGTGGTCAATGATGATCATTGAGCCTTGCACGATTTGGTCGTCTGCACTCTCTTCGAAGTTGGATGGATCGGCGAATTCCTTATCCATCGTATCCTGAGCTTGCGGATCAAGCGACGTATGGATATGCAAGCCGCTCACACGCAGCTCTTCCTCGGACAAGCCGGTAATCTTCATTGCTTCTTCCAAGACGTAGTCGGCATACGCATGGTACTTGCCGTTCTTCATATCGTTCTGATTCGCCGGAGCCTCATACACAACTGCCTGCGCTTCCTTCATCTCCGGTTCCGTAATATAGCCTTGATCGTGCATCAGACGAAGGACAACAGCTCTGCGCTTCATCGATTCATCCGGATTAATGAGCGGATTGAACCGGTTTGGCGCTTTCGGCATGGCGGCCAGCGTCGCGGCTTGCCATAGCTCCATATCTTCAAGCTCTACGCCAAAATAAAACTCAGCCGCCGCCTTGATGCCATGAATCCCTTTGCCAAAATAAATCCGGTTCAGGTACATCGTCAAAATTTCATCCTTGGTCAGCTGCTGCTCAAGCGCAACTGCGATGGAAGCCTCCGTCGCTTTGCGGAAAAACGTCTTGTCAGCGGACAAGAATACGTTTTTGGCAAGCTGCTGAGTAATCGTACTGCCGCCCTCGACGGCACTCCGTGCGATGACGTCCTTCACAAGCGCGCGTCCAATCGCCCAGAAATCCAGTCCCGAATGCTCCAGGAACCGCTGATCCTCTGTAGCGACAATTGCGTTTTTCATAAAATCAGGAATTTCCGAAAATTCCGCTACCTCACGATGATCCAATATATCGTATAGCCTGGATATTTCATTGCCGTTAACGTCATAGATAATGGATGCTTCACCGAACTCCAGCTTGCTTCCATGCTCTTCAAGCAGCCTCTCGCCGTTGAGAACAATTAATAGATAGCCAATAATGCCGCATACAATGGCAATTACTGCCGTAAAAAAGAGACCGTAAAACCATGCTTTCCCTGACATCCGTTTCTTTTTCTTTGTCTTTTTGTTTGTTTTCGTAGTAGTGGTGGTGGTTCTTCTCCTAGGTTGTTCAGCCATGATGACTCCCCTCCTGCATCCTTGCTTCGTTTTTTCCAGCTTTGCCGCGAAAAGGCAAGAGCAACCCAGCTCAGAGCGGGTTGCCCTTGCATGCCGCTATCTAGTTAAACGAATCCCTCTATAAGAAAGTTTCACATTGACCGCTAAACTAGCCCTCAGACGGGTTTTGTTCCTGCTGCATCAAAGAAACGTTCCGTTGCGGTACGAAGGTGGAAATTGCATGCTTGTACACCATCTGCTGACGGCCTTCGCTGTCAATGATGATTGTGAAATTATCAAAGGCTTTGATCACGCCCCGAATTTGAAAACCATTCATCAAAAAAACGGTAACCGGAATGTTATCCTTTCGCAACTGGTTCAGGAACGTATCTTGAATATTGATTGATTTGTTCATTGGACGTTACCCCCGTCTAAAAAAGATTGATTAGAAGTATATTCAAGATGATCTTGAAACTTTCCTGCTATTATAGCATGAATCGAGCGCAAATGGTTGTGAAAATTTTCCCCCATATCGAACCAGTGGATATCCTGCATGTGCCGGAACCAAGACAATTGCCGCTTGGCGAACCTTCGCGTATCCCGCTTCAGCAGCTCTACAGCCGCCTCGTAGCTGCACTCTCCCCGCAAGTAACGGGCGATTTCTTTATACCCGAGCGCTTGCATCGGCACAGCATGCGGCGGCAGGTTGCGGGCAAGCAGCCGCTCCACTTCCTCGACCAGCCCTTCCTTCAGCATCTCGTCGATACGGAGCTCGATCCGGCGATACAGCTCGGCACGATCCATCGTCAGACCGATCAGAACCAGGTTGTACGGCGATTCCTTCTTCTGCCCCGCTTGCTGCTCTGAGAACGACTGTCCTGTCGTATGATGCACTTCCAGCGCGCGGATCACGCGCCGAATATCGTTGGGATGCAGCCGCTCGGCCGCAATGGGATCGACTTCTGCAAGCTTCCGATGAAGCGCCTCCGCTCCGTTCCGCTCGGCATAGGCTTCCATCTCCGTGCGAAAGACCTCGTCCGAACCTCTGTCGGCGAATTGATAGTTATAGCAGAGAGACTCGACGTAAAGCCCCGTACCGCCAACTACGAACGGCAGCTTGCCCCGAGAGGCGATGTCCGCGATGGAGCTGGACGCCTCCGCTTGAAAGTCGGCAGCGGAATAAGCTTCCTCCGGAGCCCGTATATCAATTAGGTGATGAGGCACGCCTTGCCGCTCATCTTCTTTTATTTTCGCAGTTCCGATATCCATCGTCCGGTACACCTGCATGGAATCGCCGGATATGATCTCCGCGTTCCAAGACCGGGCAATGCTCAGGCTAAGCGCTGTCTTTCCGACAGCTGTCGGGCCGATGAGGACGAGCAGCGGCTGCTTGCCTGCAGCGCGATCCCCCGGTACTCCCGTTAGATCAGTCAATGGTAATCACTCCGTATGCTATTTTCGATGAGTTGAACTGGGTTCGCGTGAAGCCAAGCCGCATGAATTCATCGCTGACGCCGTTTTCTTTCATGATGACCGTCTTCCTGGCGACGCGCTTCGCCTGTTCGACAACTTCCAGGCTCAGCTCATCCATATTGACAAGCGAGCGAAAGGCGCCTATCGCAGCCGATTCCATGATGGGCTGGCGAAACATCGGGTCAAAGTAGACGATATCTGCACTCTTGTCCGGCTGGGCTGCCAAGTAATCGGCATGATTGCTGCAATTCATTTGAATCCGCCTCATCGCATCGTTCACATCCGGCAGTCCCGTATCGTAATGCCTTAATCCTTGTCTCACCAGCGAGCAGAGGACTGGCTCGCTCTCCAGCGCAATCACTTCACCCCTCTCTCCTGCCGCATACGAGAAGACAAGGGCATCTGCGGCCATGCCTGCTGTGCAATCGATAATGCGATCGCCCGGCTCACAGCGCGACAGCCCAATGAGCGGATCGCTTTCGCCCTTGCGCAGCCGCTTCACCCGGATAAACGCCATGCTGGGATGAAAGAACAGCGGCGGCTCCTCCGGGTGTTCATAATATCGCGTCTCGGTATCCGTAACGATGATGACACGATTATCGCCGCTTAACTCCAGCAGCTTGCGCACGGACATGCCTCTGCGCGGTCTCGCATCCGCTTGAAGCTCGGCGGCCAGCTTGCCCGCCTGCTCCAGCGATCTAGGTGTTGGCCTCGGAGCCGTCGTAATAATCATGACATCACCCGTTTGAACATTTTTTCAAGCTGATAAGTGGATAGATGAACAATAATCGGCCGTCCGTGCGGACAAGTGTAAGGCTGCATGCAGCGCGACAATCGCGCCAGAAGCGTATCGCCTTCTTCTCTTGTCATCCGGTCATTAGCTTTGATAGACGCCTTGCAGGCGCACATAATCGCCGCCTTCTCTCTCAGCTTCGTCACGTTGATCGATTTGCGCTCCTCAATGAGCAGCTCCGCCATTTCCTCGATTAGCGATTGCTCCTCGCCCTCCGGCATCCATTCCGGATAGGCGCGGACGAGGAAGGTCTGCGCTCCGAACGGTTCGATCTCGACACCCGCCTCGCGGAACAGGTCGGTCATGTCCCGCAGTTGCGCTGCATCCCCCGGCGTAAATTCAAGCGTCAGAGGGACGAGAAGCCCTTGGCTTGCAGCAACAGGATTCCCAAATTTATGAAGGTAATACTCATAATTAATCCGTTCATGCGCGGCATGCTGGTCGATCAGATACAGTCCGTCATCCGCTTGCGCGACAATATAGGTGCCGTGATGCTGGCCAATCCAATGCAGCTCCGGGAAGCTGGGTACGGCGCTTGGCATCTCGTCGGCTTGCCCCTCACCCGTGTACGCGGCATCAGACTCCGGTTTGGTTGGCATTCCTTCCGCCGGGTTGCTTGATGAATCAACAGCTCCGTCCGCTTCTCCTATTGTTGGTTGCACAGCTTCATCGCGGGACAGATTGGGCTGCTCTTGAATAGGCGATACCGCGTTCCCTGCTGCAGGCGCTGTATGGTTCTCGTTGCCGTAAGACGCTGTAGCGGCTTCCCGCCATGCCCAATCCTCATCACGTGGGTCAGGCGTCTGTGCAGACGGCGCGTACAGCCTTTCCGCGGCATCCCGCGGCACCTGCTCCCGATGGGGAGGCTGAGACTGCCAGGATGGCCGATCGGAACGGCCTCCTTGCCTGACTGAACCGCGCACATCCTTGCTGCTTGCCTGCTTGCCTTCTGTTTCGGGAGAATATGAACCGAATGAAGCGGATGCAGCCGCCTCGGAACGGGCAGATGAAGACGCTGCAGCAGCAGCGTCAGCTCCAGAAGTCGGCGAACCTGGCTGCCCATTCCCTTGGGCTTGTTCGCCAATTCGGTCTGCAATATGGAACGAAATCGCATCCTGCACATACTCGGGCTTGGAGCGGCTGCTCCCCGTCGCTGCTCCAGGTATGTAACGATGCGCGCCAAGCGCCGCCTTCACCGTTCGCTCGATCAGCGCGCGAAGCTCCGTCTCCTTGCTGAACCGCACCTCCATCTTCGAAGGATGTACGTTCACATCCAGCAAGCCGGGATGCATGCCAAGCTCCAGCACAACAAGCGGAAAGCGGTTGATCGGCAGCAGCGTATGGTAGGCTTGCAGCAGCGATTGATTCACCGCATGGCTGCGGATATACCGCCCGTTCACCACCGCCGTAATGCCGTTGCGGTTCGCCCGGGTCAGGTCCGGCTTCGATATGAAGCCGGTTAGTTCATAATCGGCGTCCGATCCGGAGACGGGAAGCATCGCCTTCGCGGCGCTGGTGCCATAGATGGCAGCGATGACCTGCAGCCTGTCCCCGGTTCCCATCGTGCGAAGCAATGCATTGCCATTATGCTTCAACGTAAAGGCAATGCCGGGATGTGCAAGCGCCAGACGATTAATATAATCGGAGATATGGCCAAGCTCCGTTTGGATGGACTTCATATACTTAAGCCTGGCAGGCGTATTGTAGAACAGATCGCGCACGCTCATGTCCGTGCCCCGCGGAGCATTGGCGGGCTCGTCCGCCGTGACATGACCGCCTTCGATCACCAGCTTGCGGGCAAGCCCGCTGTCTGTATTGGCCGAGATGCACGTCAGCCTGGAGACCGCTGCGATACTGGGCAGCGCCTCGCCCCTGAAGCCAAGGCTCGCAATGCGGAACAAATCGCTGCTCGTCGAGATTTTGCTCGTCGCATGGCGTTGGAAGGCCGTCGCGATATCATCTGGTTCGATGCCGCCGCCATTGTCCGTCACCCGGATCAGCGTCAGACCGCCTTCCTCGATGGCGATATCAATCTCTGTGCCGCCTGCGTCAATCGCATTCTCCACAAGCTCCTTGACGACGGAGGATGGCCTCTCCACTACTTCGCCGGCAGCAATCTGGTTCGCCAATTGCTCATCCAGCACTTTAATTCTCGACATGTCTTCACGCTCCTTCCAATATGGACAGCACTAATCTCTCAGCTTTGCTTTCCTGTCATTCAGCCACTGCATCGCCATCATCGGCGTCATATTGAACAGATCCAGACTGCGAAGCTCCTCCGCAAGCTGCTCCGCCTTTGCCGATGCCTTGCGCGCCTTCGGCGACTCCGCTGCCGCCGCGGACTCCTCGAACATCGACAGCTGCACAACAGCGCTGCTCTTGACAGGACCAGGCTCTGCAATGGTTGCCGGCTCCGTAGTTGCTACGGGACTGTAAGGCACAGTGCCCCGTCCTGCAGCTTCAAGAGGCACACCAGCGCTCTGAGACGAACGCTTGTTATGATCGCTGCCTTCCGTCTCATCCAAAAGCTCGTAAGCTCTGCCGATGATGGAATTCGGAAGTCCCGCCAGCTGAGCGCAATAGATGCCGTAGCTTGTGCTGGCCGCGCCAGGAATCAGCCTGCGCAGGAACGTCACGTCATCCCCGCTTTCTTCCACGGCCATGCGCACGTTGGAGAGCGACGCCAGCGAATCCTCCAGATGCGCAAGCTCGTGGAAGTGGGTCGAGACCAGCGCTTTACACCCGATATGATGATGTACGTATTCAATGACTGCCTGAGCGATCGCCATTCCCTCGCCCGTAGACGTTCCTCTGCCAAGCTCGTCAATAATAACCAGACTCGCGGACGTCGCTTTCTCCGTCATCGTCTGGATATCCTTCATCTCGACCATAAAGGTGCTCTGGCCGCCGATCAGATCATCCGCCGCGCCGATGCGCGTGAAGATGCGGTCGACCAGCGGCAGCACAGCCGACTTCGCAGGCACGAAGCAGCCGATCTGCGCCATCACGCTAATCAGCGCCGCTTGGCGCATATAGGTGCTTTTGCCTGCCATGTTCGGACCCGTGATGAGCAGGATGCGCTGTTCCTCCGCGCTAAGTCGCGTGTCGTTGGCGATGAACGGTTCTCCGTCCATCATCGCCTCCACGACGGGATGGCGTCCCTCTGCTACTGCTATATCGAATCCCTCCGTCATGCTCGGCCGCATATAGCGGCGTTCGGCGCTGACGGTGGCGAACGATTGGTACACATCCAGCTCCGCAATCATGGAAGCGGCGCGCTGCAGCCGATGCAGATGCAAGGCGATATGATCGCGCAGCTCCAGGAATCTCGCATATTCCAGATCGACCATCTTGTCTTCCGCTTCAAGAATGAGCCTCTCCTTCTCCTTCAGCTCCGGTGTGACGAAGCGCTCGGCATTGGCGAGCGTCTGCTTCCGCTCGTAGCGGCCTTCCGGCAGCATCGACAGATTGGCTTTAGACACTTCCAGGAAATAGCCGAACACTTTGTTGTAGCCGATCTTCAGCGATTTGATGCCCGTCGCCTCGCGCTCCGAACGCTCCAGCTCGGCCAGCCACTTCTTCCCGTTCGTGCTCGCTTCGCGGAGCTGATCCAGATACTCGTCGTAGCCTGCGCGAATCAAACCGCCCTCCCGGATGGATACGGGAGGCTCTTCGACAATGACCGTCTCGATCATATCCGCCAGATCGGAGCAATCGTCGGCATCCTGCACCAATTCCTGCAGTATCACGGATCCCGATGCCTCGCATAATGCGGTCAAAGACGGGATACGGCGCAACGAGCTCCTCAGCGCGTTCAGATCGCGCCCATTCGCATTGCCGTACGCGACGCGTCCTACAAGCCGCTCCAAGTCGTAGATCGGTGACAGCTCCGCGCGAACGTCTTCCCGCAGAATGAGATCGCGGTACAGTGTCTCCACCGCGTCGAGCCGACGATCGATTGCGCTCCGGCTCAGCAGCGGCTTGTCAATCCAGCGGCGCAGCAGCCTTGCCCCCATCGAGGTGCCTGTCCGGTCCAGCAGCCACAGCAGCGAGCCTTTCTTGCTGCGGTCGCGCACCGTCTCGGTCAGCTCCAGATTGCGTCTTGTATAGTGGTCCAGAATCATATATTGATTCGGCTCATAGGATTTGATCGCCGTCACATGACCAAGCGAGCGCTTCTGCGTCTCCTCCAGATAACCGGTCAGGACGCTTACCGCCTTCAGCCTCGCTTCCTGCAAGCCTGCAAGCTGCTCCTCGCCGAATTGCGCCGCCACGCGCTCGCGAGACACGGCGCCGCGCTCCGTCAGCGGAATCTGGCGGCCCCATGACGAGTCGCCCGACAATTGACGGATAAGCGCTTCATCGCCAACGACTTCTGACGGCACATACACATTCAGCTCGTCGATCATTGAGGCCGGAGATTCCGGGAAAGAAGTGACATAGAGCTCTCCTGTCGAAAGATCGCATGCCGCGACGCCAAGCATGCCGCCAGCGGCCGCGACTGAGGCGATAAAGTTGTTCGACTTGCCTTCCAGCGACTTGGCCTCCATGACCGTGCCGGGCGTCACAATGCGGACGATCTCGCGGCGGACGACGCCTTTGGCAGCTGACGGATCTTCCACCTGCTCGCAGATGGCAACTTTGTAGCCCTTCTCGATCAGGCGATTAATATAGTTCTCAGCGGAATGGTAGGGAACCCCGCACATCGGAATTTTGGCGCTGCCGCCGCCATCTCTGCCTGTAAGCGTAATCTCCAGCTCGCGAGAAGCGTTGATCGCGTCGTCAAAAAACATCTCATAGAAATCGCCCAATCGGAAAAACAGGAATGCGTCCTTCGCTTCCTCTTTTACGGACAAGTATTGCTGAATCATCGGAGTATAACCGGCCATTTCATCGTTCCTCCCGATATGTACTTGATCATAATTGCGTGTATGCGTGAAGAACCTCCGCCGTGCAACAAGCGGCTTGTCCTATTATGCGGTCTGATCAGATAAGGTTGCCCGAACGCATCAGAATCCCGCTCCGGCGCATACTTGCGCTGTCGCTGGATCTCCCGTTCGGCAGCAAGCCATCTCTTCATTATACCAATCGGAAGGAGTCTAGGCTATAACCCGCAGGCAAGATATAACCCAATAGAGTGATCTGCCGGCACCCCAAGCTGCTCATTGGGCAGAAGAAGGAATGCGCCACTTCCCCCGAATATCCTTGCTTTCATCCCAGGTCTTCCCTTGCCGCGCCGACTCGAACAAGGGCTCGATATAGCGGGCCAGCGAAGGGTAGCTCTCCGTCGCGGATACGGCCTCCGCGACCGCGTCCAGGCAGCCGGCCAGCTCCGTGCGGTCGCCGGCGTAATAAGCCTCCGCGAAGCGCTCCTCCTGCGCGGGAATGCGCGGCATGTGCAGCGCTTCCCGCGCGCACAGCAGCGCAAGCGCGAACGCGGCCTTGGCCGCTGCCGGGGATACAAGCCAGCTCGGCAGCGTGCGGTACTCGAACCCGCCATGCGGCTGCGGGCGGAAGTCCCCGAGCGCGCCATAGCGGGGACGGCGGCCCCGCCCGGCGGGGTCTTCCACGAGCGCGAGCGGATATGCCGCGCAGCAATCCAGCAGGCGGAGCAAGCGGCCGGTCAGCGGCGCTCCGCTAATATGGATATGCCCGCCGAGCGCCAGCCCCGGCAAGGGCATCGCTCCGGCGACCCAGCGCAGCTCCTGGTCGCCGATCCTGGCGGCGGCGCGCGCAAGCAGCCGCCGCACATTCGCGGCTAGCGCGGCGGGCGTCTCCGCCGGATCGGGCCGCAGCTCGGCGACGGGGTAGAGCAGCCGCCGCCCAATATACATGGCATCGGCGCCGGCTGCGCCCCTTGCGCCTTCGCCGAAAAACCGCGACGCCGGGGCCAGCTTGCCCTCCGTCGTCAGCAGTGCAAATTCGGGATCGGCGCCAATGAGCAGTCGCCTACCCTGTTTCCCTGCTATGTCGGCGGCATACTTCGCCGCGAATTGCCTCGCAAGCTCTGCCCCTTGCAGTGTATCCGCCGCAAGCGGCCATGCCGACATAATCGCGGCGCGTCCCTCGTCGCTCAGGGTGACCTCGGCTTCGCCAATCTCCAGCCCAAGCGCATAGAGCGCCCGCACCGCGACCCTGGCAACGCGGCGCAGCTGCGGAGCTTCCGGCCAGCCCTCGGCAGTCAGCAACTGGGATCGGCCATTCACAAGCCGGTGAATGGCATGCGGCTCCAGATTGAGCACGGTCACACGATAAATTCTCGCGTCAGCGCTTCCTTCCACGACGCAGCTCAGTCCTGCCTGTCTCCATATCCGGAACCGCTGCTCTGCGCTCATTCTGGCCGCTTGCGCTGCGCCCGCATTCACAATCCATACCCCGCTGTACGCATCAAGCGATATTGCCGTTCGCAGCGACGAGACAATGACCGCATCCCCTGCACGCATGCCGGCGCATGCGGCAACAGTTGCACTGCCAGAATGGCCTTCTTGCGACTCAGCAGACTGCACGCTTGCAAGCTCGCTGTCATCCCCTCTCCATAGCCATGTCGATGCCATCGCCAACCGCCTCTTTCTCCTCAAGCTAGTATCAAACCGTCCTGTATGGCCGCTCCATCCCAGTCTGCCTGCCAGGTCTTAGCCAAAAAAGGGCTGCGGTCAAAAAAAAGGAGGGCTTTCGCCCTCGAATCTGCCGCACATTCGGCATATACTGCGTTATCCGCTCCCAGCGCGGAAGAGTTCATTCCCTTACAGCTCGTCGTCTAGCAGGTCAGCATCCAGATCCTCGTAATCACCGTCGTCATCGCCGAGGCTGAAATCCAGATCCTTGTCATCCAGGTCGTCGCAACCGCCTGGAATAACCGCTACACATACCTTCGTCTCGGCGATCATCTCGACCGCGAACTCACGCTCCACCCGAACAATGACGCTTGATCCGTTAGAAGAGATATTCGCTTCGATACAATTAGGCTCCTGGAGCACTTCCGCAGACACTTCCTCCGTGGAAACCCTATGTTTAGGATCTACATACGAGAGCGGTACATTTTCGACGAATTGTACGGATTCCTTGGCTACATCAGTTTGCGAGTTTTTGTTGTACGAATACCAAATGTTGATATCGTAAGTACCGATCACCTCAATACCGTCGCCCGAACGAACCGCTTCATACTGATGGTTGATGATCCATGCGCCCAAAATACTGGTCGGATGGTGAGGCGGTGTAACGGTATGGGTTACAGTGGAAAACTTACGACCTTTGCCGCAGACAGCTTTAGTAATAATTTCTCTGCACTGTAGCTGTTTATCTGCAATAGTCATTGATTTAACCTCCTCCATACAATCATTCAATTAAAGTGTATGCAGGTCATAGGCGTTTGTTGATTAAACGAGTCTAATCAACGAAATTTATTTTACATGCCTCCTGCGGCAAAGCGCCATTCCCCGCAGGAAACGAATGCAAGGCCGTCGGTAACATTCTTTCTGTACATCTATATTCAGCCGCCGGTCGAATTATGAAATAAGGCCCTTAATTTGAGCCGCTTTTCCTCTTCTCCCCCTCCGCCGGAGCGGGTTTTTTCTTCATTCGCTTCGCTACGGCCAAGTAACGGTCCACCTCATGCAGCAGCGTAAGCAGCGCGGCGCGAATCTCGAATTCCTCCCGCGTCTTTGGCAGCTCCATCTCCCGAAACGAACGCATCAGGTCGAATACCATGCCCTCCGCCTTGCCTTGATAGACTTCCGATTTGACATCTCCGGCAAGGCGCTCCAGCAGCTCGGCGATCAGCTCGCCTTGCGGCCATTTCTCATAGACGAGCGCAAGCTCCGACAACATCTGCTGGATGGAATAAAGCTGCTGTCTGCGCATCTCGAAGTAGCCTGGCCAATAGGAAGAAGGCTCCTGGTACCATAGCCGGTTCTCCGCATTGCGGATAGAGCGCTTTGCCCCGTCCTCTATGATCCGGTGAGCCTCAAGCAGCTCCGAGCCGTTCCACAGATGCGCCGGATCGCGCAGTGTTGCCGCCATCTCGCGGAAGATCGTACTGAGCGCATGCTCAAGCTGCGAGCGCACCGCCAGCAGCTCCTTCTCGTCTTTGGGCATATAGATGAAGTTGATTGCCGTCGCCCAGCCGAGGCCGACGAACAACAGCAGGATCTCATTGCCGAGAAAGGAAGCCGTGACTTGTCCATGCGTGAACAAATGAAAGACGATAACCGCGCTCGTAATAATGCCGTCCTTGAGCTGAAATCTGGACAGAATCGGAAAGGAAACGAGTATGTAGATGGCTACTGCCCAATAATGAAAGCCGAATACCGTGAAAATAAGCGAAGCGAAAAAAAGACCCAGCACCGAGGCGACAAACCGGGCAGAAGCGCTCTTAAGCCCCTTCTTCCGCGTCACCTCAACGCCGAGTATAGCCAGCATGCCTGCCGATAAGGCCGGTTCCAAGCCTAAATAATAGGCGGTATATATGGCGGCGATTGCCGCAAGTGCTGTTTTGATTACTCTAATACCCATGATGACGCCCTCTAATCCGGTAGATTGATTTCCTTCCATCATCCTACCGTTCCCGCCAGCCCTCCGTCAACCGCTTCTCCAGCGCTGCGACGAGCTGGTACATCATCGTAGCGACAATGCCGATCACGACAAGACTGGAGAGGACAAGCGTAAAGTTGAATACTTGAAAACCATATATAATCTGATAACCGAGGCCGATCCTCGCCACCAAAAATTCCCCTACAATCACGCCGACCCAAGCGAGTCCTACGTTCACCTTCAGTGTGGCGATAATGACGGGAAACGATCCGGGCAGAATAACCAGCCGGAACAGCTGAAGCCGTGACGCTCCGAACAAGCGAACGACCTTAATGTAGCCGGAGTCGATCTCCCGGAACCGATTATAAATATTGATGGTCGTAATAATGACCGTAACCGAAAGCGTGATGGCTACAATGGACATGAATCCCGGACCCAACCCTACAATAAATATAGGTCCCAATGCAACCTTAGGCATGCTGTTCAACACAACCAGATAAGGATCAAGCACACGGGAGAGGAACGGAAACCACCATAGAAGAGCCGCAATGACCGTTCCCAGAATCGTACCCAGCGCGAAGCCCGCTATCGTCTCTGTAACTGTCGCCCCTACATGAGGCCACAGCGATCCGTCCGCTGCCGTCCTAAGAATCTGATCGAAGAGCTTGCTGGGATAGCTGAACAGCAGCGGATCGATCCACTTATTCCTTCCCGCCGCTTCCCACAATCCGATAAACAGCACGAGCAGCGTGAGCTGCGTCGTGGCAACACCCCAGGACAATGACCGGGATTTGCGTTTATGCTTGGTATATAGATTATCCATTAATGCCACACGATCTTCTTGGATGCCGGACAATTCCAGCTGGTGATCCGTCTCATGGCCCTGCTCATTCTGTGCTTTGCGCGGATGGCTGTCATTCATCGCTTTCACCTCCACCACCGTCGACCGCATCCAGCTCCGACCACAGCTCCTCGAAGAGCAGCTGAAAGTTCGCCAGCTTGCGCGCCGTCATCGGGTCGGCCGATCGAATTTCTGCGGGAACCTTGATTTCCTTGCGGATATGCCCCGGATTGCGGCCCAACACGATGACCCGGTCGCTCATCGCTGCAGCCTCCGCGAGATCATGCGTGACGAGGACTGCGGTTTTGCCGAGCTTTCGGAGTGTCTGCACTACCAGGTCCTCAAGCTGGAGCTTAATATGAAGATCAAGCGCCGAGAACGGCTCATCCAGCAGCAGAACTTCCGGCTCCGTTACAAGCGTCCGGGCAAGCGCAACCCTTTGGCGCATACCGCCTGACAGCTCATGCGGATATCGGTGGCCGGCATCACCGAGCCCAAGCTCCGCAAGCCAACCGTCCACAGCTTCCATCGACTTGCGTGTTTTGCTCCCGTTAATCTCAAGTCCAATAGCGGCATTATCCCTAATGGAGCGCCACGGGAACAAATAATCTTGCTGCAGCATATACCCGACCTTGGGAGAAGGCCCGCTTACCCGCTCTCCTCCGAGCAATACCTCGCCCATCGTCGGCGGGAACAGTCCCGCCAGCAAGCTGAGCAATGTTGTTTTCCCGCAGCCGCTAGGTCCGACAAGACTGACGAACTCTCCTTGCGCTACAGAGAGGTCAATGCCCTCGACGGCCAGCGAAGCCCCTTTGTCATTCACATACACATGAGAGAGCCGCTGCAGCGCCAGCGCCGGAGTATCCTTCATTCCATCGCCCCCTCGCAATTGAGTATTCTACTTCACCGATGCAATAGCTTCCTTGGCGAATTCGGTATTCACCAGGACACTATGCTCCGGCCGCTGGTCCAGCTCTCCTGCGGATGTGATGACATCGATCAGATTGTTCCATTCCGCCTCATCAACTATCGGGTCTGCGGCGAACGAGCCTTGCTGCTTGTAACGATCGATCGAGCTTACGAGAATGTCGCGGTCCACATTGTCAAAGTACGGCAGTACGACATCGGCAATTTCTTCCGCGCTATGGTCGGCAACCCAATTTTGCGCTTTGTAGACGGCATTCGTGAACGCTTGAACATCTTTATTGTTTTTCTCGATAAAGCTTCCTTTTGTCATAAACACGGTATACGGCAGTATTCCGCTCTCCGTGCCGAAGGAAGCGACGACATGCCCTCTGCCTTCCTTCTCGAAGATGGATGCCGTCGGCTCGAACAACTGCACATAGTCGCCAGTCCCGGATGAGAAGGCAGCCGGAATATTGGCAAAATCAACATTCTGAATTAACTCCAGATCATGGTGCGGATCGATGCCGTTCTTCTTCATGGCGAACTCCCCGGCCATCTGCGGCATGCCACCGACTCGCTGGCCCAGGAAGACACTGCCCTTAAGCGAGTTCCAATCAAAGTTGTCGATTTTCTGTCTTGCTACAAGGAAAGTGCCGTCCGTCTGCGTCAGCTGCGCGAAGTTGATCACCGGGTCGTCAGCGCCTTGCTGATACACATAGATCGACGTCTCCGAACCGACAAGCGCCACATCGATCACATTCGAAAGCAGCGCTGTCATCGTCTTGTCGCCGCCCGGCGTCGTCGTCAATTCAATCTTAAGCCCTTCTTCCTCGAAGAAGCCTTTCTCAATCGCTACGTATTGCGGCGCGTAGAAGAGCGACCTCGTCACTTCTCCGATCCGGATGAGCTTTTTGTCCGAATCTCCCTTTCCGCAGCCTGCAAGGGCTACAGCAGCCGCTAGCATAAATGCAAGCAGCAGCGTGCCATATGCACGTTTGCCCATAACTATACCTCCCGCCAAATAAGCAAAAATAGATGTACCACAGCGTATGCGGGAGCTGCCAGCGCTGTGATAGCAAGGTTGACACGAACGCAAAAAAGCCGGTCCGCGCACGTCCCGGGACGGCTGCGAACCGACTTTCTACTATTATATAGCAATATTTACAACTTGTAGATGTCCGTGTACTTCTTCGTCAAATAATCGACGAGGTATTGCGGATCAAGCGGCTTGCCCGTAACGGCTAGCACCAGCTCGGACGGCGTGCGAAGCTTGCCGTACTTGTAGATGCGCTCCGCCAGCCAATCCTTGATCGGGTGCAGATCGCCTTTCCCGACCAATGACCACATGCCGTTGAGCTCCCGCTCCATCGTATCCGCGAATTGCGCGGCATACATATTGCCAAGTGAATAGGACGGGAAATAGCCGAACGCGCCGCCCGACCAATGTACGTCCTGGAGAACGCCTTCCGCGTCATTCGGCGGCGCAATGCCGAGATACTCCTTATACTTGTCGTTCCAGAGTGCGGGCAGATCGGAGGCCTTTGCACCGCCGTTGAAGATCAGCTTCTCCATCTCGTAGCGGATAATAATATGAAGGTTGTACGTCAGCTCGTCAGCCTCGATACGAATAAGCGAAGGCTGTACGGTATTGTTGCCTCTATAGAACTGGTCCACCGACACGTCCAGCTGCCCCGGGAACCGCTTCTGCAATTCACCGAAGTAACGTTCCCAGAATGGACGGCTGCGTCCAATCACATTTTCCCAGAAGCGCGACTGCGATTCGTGAATGCCCATGGATGTACCTGTGCACAACGTCGTATTCGTCAGCTCAGGCATGATGTTCTGCTCATAGAGCGCATGTCCGCCTTCATGAATCGTACCGAATAGCGCACTGGTCACGTCATTCTCCAAGTAACGGGTCGTAATGCGAACATCGCCCGGATTCAGCCCGGTCGCGAACGGATGCGCGCTCTCGTCAAGCCGTCCCGCTTCGAAGTTGTAGCCCATTTGCTGAAGAATGAACAGACTGAATTCTTTCTGTGCGGGCTTGCCGAAGGTCTGGCGCAAGAAGGATGTGTCCGGCTGATGCGGCGAAGCTGCGATTGCAGCAGCTAAAGGCACCAGCTGATCCCGCAAGCCGCCAAATATGCCATCGAGCTGAGTGACCGTCATACCCGGCTCGTACTGATCGAGCAGCACGTCATAACGGGTTTCCTTTACACCCCATAGATCAATGAACTGGTTCGTATAGGAGATGACTTTATCCAGATAAGGCTGGAAGCCTGCATAATCGTTGTTCTCTTTTGCTTCCTCCCATTTGTTCTCCGATTGCGAGGCCAGCACGACATATTCCTGGTACAGCTTGGGCGGAATCTTCACGCTGCGGTCATATTCCTTGCGTGTCTCCGTCACGAGGCGGCGGTCGATCTCTGACAGCTCCTCATAGGCGCCTTTCTCTTCCAGCGCCGACAGCAGCTCGCCAAGCTCTGGCGAGGTCGACACTTTGAACATATCGGCAGAGAGGATGCCGATCGATTCCGACCTTGTATCCATCCCATTACGCGGTGCTCCGGTACGCAGATCCCAATAGAGGACGCCAAGCGCTTCCTCATAGCTTTTAATTTTATGTACGGTATCTCTGAATTGGCTCAATACAGTTCCATTTGCTTCCGACATTTCTATGTTCCGCCTCTCTCACCGGCAACCCAATCGCCCGGCATGCTTGATCTTGGAGTATTCACTCCTTATAATCATCTTAAACCTGCATGACCGGCATTCGCAACAGGAGAAGGAGAGATTTTCAATGCATATTACATTTACAGAATCCGCCGCAAGCCGATTGGCCCCGCTATTAGCGGACGGCACGGCTAAGCTTAAGCTGCTCCACGATACCGAAGGCTGCGGCTGTGTGATGAGCGGCGTTCCGACGCTTCAGTTGGTGCGCGAAGCTACGGTTGACGATAAGGAAGCGATCGGCGAACCGTTTCCCTTTCTCTATGAGCCCAGACATGAAGTATTTTATGAGCCGCAACTGAAGGTTGACTTTAATCTGGCAAGTAACAGCTTCTCTTTGCGAAGCGACAACCAGACCTATACAACGCAGTTGCGCCTCATTCCATTGCAGTCAACCGAACGCTAGGAGGAAATCAAGTGAGCAAAATCGACGACATCCTGAGCTACAACGAGCAATTCGTATCAACCAAGGCATATGAGCAATACGCCACAAGCAAATTTCCCGACAAAAGAATGGTGATTTTAACCTGTATGGACACGCGGCTTACCGAGCTGCTGCCCAAATCAATGAACCTCAAGAATGGCGATGCCAAAGTCATTAAGACCGCGGGCGGCATAATCACCCAACCCTTTGGAAGCGTCATGCGAAGCGTGCTTGTAGCCGTATACGAGCTTCAAGCCGACGAAGTGTTCGTCGTGGGGCATCATAATTGCGGCATGACAGGCCTTAATCCGCAAGAAATTATTCAACATATGACCGAACGAGGCGTTCCGGAGTCCACGATCGAGACTTTGAAACATTCCGGGGTCAATCTTCTGCGCTGGCTGAGAGGCTTTGACAATGTGAGGGACAGCGTTGTGAACAGTGTCAGCATCATTCGCAATCATCCGCTTCTTCCTGCCAACATCCTGGTTCATGGCCTGATCATTGATCCCGATACGGGCGAGCTGGAGCTCGTCGACAAAGGCGAATAGACGCCTTGCCGCCATATGCTATACATAAGAAGAGGGAGCGGCCGCGGCCGCTCCCTCTTCTACTCTTTCAGCGATAACTATTACAGCTATGTATTCGTCCGTTTCTTCAGTAAGGCTTCCTCTCGCGCAGCAACAACCATCGTCCGATCGCGAAGAAGATGTCGGTGTATAAGCGCTTGATTCTCCGCCGGACTAGCCGTTCCCCAGCTGTATCCGCCCGCTTCACAGGCTTGCATGCATAATCGGAGCAGCTCCTCATCCGTCAGCTTGATCTCGATATCCTTGAACGGAGTGCCGGCCTCTACAGCCTTGCGGCGTTCTTCCAGCTGAACGCGGAGCGACCGGGCATCCATACCAAGCTGTACCAGTTGCTCATCCGCAAGCTTTCCATCTGCGCTCTCGTACATTTTGGCGGCTCCGCGCCTGTTGCCGCGCCGCTCATGGTATTGTCCCACCGCTATCTGAATCAGGCCGACCCATGTATCGCCCATGCCGTCATCCGGATGCGCCTTCCAGTATTCCTCCAGCAGCTCATGGCATTCGAAGTAGTCCCGGGTTGCATGAAATTCAACCAGATACGCAATATAAGCATCAGGGTATTTGCCCATTAGGCCTTCCTCCTGTCCATTTTCAAAAAAAAATTAAAAAAATAATTTCAAGATAATGAAACCTTCCTTCATCTTATCCGTATTTCAGGATGATAGCAATCTATGCACATCACCAAGCAGGAGGAGAAAGATCATAATGAAAAAAGGAATTCTCGTAATGCTGGCTCTCACACTGTTCTTGAGCTTCGGTTTCGGACAAGTAGCAGACGCCAAACGCGGCGGCGGCTTTAAATCGCCAAAACAAAGCTTCACCCAAACGCCTAAGAAATCGGACAATGTCAATCAGTCCAATCCGGGCACGGGTACAAAAGCGGGTGCAACTACCGGCGCTACAACTGGCGCAGCCAAGTCCGGCGGCCTGTTCGGCGGCAGCGGCTTGATGAAAGGTCTTATGATCGGCGGTTTGGCAGGCATGCTGTTCGGCGGATTATTCGGCGGCATGGGCGCTTTCGGCGAGATTTTGGGACTGATGATCAACGTGCTGGCAATCTTTGCGGTCATTATGCTCATTCGCGTTGCCTGGGTTTACCTTCGCAACAACAAGAATAAGAACAATAACAACAATGGTACGCCTGATCAACGGAGACCTTACTAATCGTGAGAATCTACACCGATGAGATTATAAATGCAGTATGCCTGAACTACGCCGAGCGCAGAGGCGTGCAGCCTGGAGACATTGAGGTGCAGCTCTCCTGGGACGAAGAATACGGCTATACCGCGGAGCTTTGGGTTTCTGGCCGCAGCCAATATTTGATTGAATCCAACTTGCTGGAATCGATTGAGCAATACATGCATTCGCATCACAACCGCAGAGTTTTCCGCTCCGATATCAAGCTGGATATTGACGAGGATGCAGGCGAATTTTTTGCGGATATCGCAGATCAATAGCACCAAGCCACCATCAAGAAGCAGCGCTTTCGAGCGCCGCTTCTTTTTTTATCCTGTCATGCAAGTCGCTATCGGAACGATTCATCCATTGCCACTATTTTCATTATATAAGTATAGCAACTCCACCCTCTCCTTCTGCGTCTAATAGAGTAGATTGCGAGAGGAGTGTGGTACTAATACGTAACGCAAAACGAATCAGCATGGTAGTGGCGCTTATCCTGCTGCTCCAGTCGTTCCTGACGCCTGGCGCAAATATAGCGGAAGCAGCACAAGCTACCAAGTATCGGGTCTACCAGTATGACAAGGCGCTCAAGGAATTCGCGAAGGAAGCGGACGCCATCCGGTATGCCCAAAGCTTCAATTACAGCCATGTCGAGCTCATCGCGGACCGCAAGTGGCTATGGAACAACTTCCCAAGGTACAAGGTGTACCAGCGCGGCGAATCGAACAGCAAGCTGGAATTCCGCACCTATCAGGAAGCGCTGAACGTAGCCAAAACCCTGAAGGACGTACATATCCGCGATCTGCAAAATGTAGGCTGGGTCTATGAATCCTATCCGCGATATCAACTCTACCAGGGTGACAAAACGTTGCCGAATTGGTCCTTCCATACGCTTGATCAAGCCAAGAAGGAAGCGGCAAAATGGGGCAATGCGCATATTATCGACCTGTCTGCGAACAAGTGGATCTGGGATAACCTGACTGCAGCCCAAGTGAAGGCTCAAGGCTCGGCAGCAGCCGTCTACCAGCTCGTGGTGAACGGCGAGCCTGTAGCGGATGCCAAGCTGTACTCCTTCCTGAAGAACGCGATTGCGGCCTCGGCCGACATCCCGAACAGCCAGGTAGTGAATACGGTACGGAATGAGGTTGTGCATTCCAACGTTCCGGCATTTGAGGTTAGACAGAACGGCAAGCTTATCAAGAGCTATATCAGCCTGGACGCTGCCGTCAAATATGCCAAGACGCTAGCGAATGCGGAAGTGCTGCAGAATGGCGCAGCGCTATGGTCGAGCTATCCGTACCTGGAGGTCTTCCAAGGAGACCGGAAGATCAAGACGTTCCATCAGATTGACTCAGCGCTCTCCTATGCGAAATACTATGCCAACATTACGATTCGCACACTCGACGGACGCGCACTGTGGAACAATATCAAGTCGCTCCAGATTCTAGGCTGGAACGGCAGCAGCGCCAGCTCCACGATTATGAACCATGTAGCCAATACGCAAGGCTTGACGATCGACTCGCCGACCTGGTTCGAGCTGACTGCCGCTGACGGCACAATGAAAGATATGTCCGATCCTGCTGTTGTCAAAGCCTTGAAGGAGAAAGGCATTCTGGTCACGCCGCTGCTTCATAACGGCTTCGACCGGAAGATGACGACCGCGTTCTTGAAGAATGCTGCCGCTCAGCAGAAGTTTATCGATGCGCTTGTCAAGCGTTCCTCAGAGCTTGGCGTATACGGCATCAATATCGACTTCGAGGAAGTGGCTGGCGCCGATCGGGCAGCCTATACCGCTTTCGTGAAGAAGCTGACAGCTGCGGCGCATGCCAAAGGGCTGAAAGTGTCGATTGATCTTCCACGCGGCAGTGTAAGCTGGAACCACCTGACGGCCTACGATCATGCGGCTATCGGCGCAATCGTGGATACCGTCATCATCATGGCTTATGACGAGCATTGGAAAGGCAGTGACAAACCAGGCTCCGTTGCGGGTTTGAAGTGGGTCGAGGAAGGCGTTAAGCAATACCTTGACTACGGTATTCCTCGCAGCAAGCTAATGCTGGGCATGCCGTTCTACGTCAGAGAGTGGCGGATCGCGCCAGACGGCAAGCTGGTCGATAATCGCGCCATCTTTATGAAGGAGCTGCCTAAGCTGATTGCCGACACCGGCGCCAAAGGCGAATTCGATGCCGTATCCGGCCAGTGGAAGTATACGTATAGCAAAGACGGCTATACGCATGTCTTCTGGGCAGAGACGCATGATACTGTACTCGCCCGAATGGCGATTGCCAAGAAATACGATCTCGCAGGCGTCGCCGCATGGCGGCTTGGCTACGAGGATGCAGAGCTCTGGACGAAGATGCTTAGAGCCAAGTAAACACATGCAGAATGCGTAAGCTGATGCAGCATACAAGCCCTGAACCGGTTACTCCGGCTCAGGGCTTGTATGCTTGTATGCTTGTATGCTTGTATGCTTATCCCCTTCTCTTCCGTTTCCACGGCGGTTCGCCATGCTCCTTCAAGCTCCTGGTGACGGCATTGAAGACAAGCGGGATGATGACCGTCAGTGCGGCGCATACGAAGCTTAATATTGAAGGCATCTGTCCGATCGTCGATAGCACACCTCCGCCCCCTTATCGTTTCTCCGTATTGTTGACCGATCCGATTCTTCTTATCTCCACATTCGTGACTACGTTAATTTCGCTTTGCGAAAAGGTATTGCGGCCGGTTTCCCATTCCTGCTCTAGCTGCTTCCACACCTTCGGATGCCATTCCTTCAGATGGTTGCCAAGCCCGAGCACATCCCGCTTCAATTGCTTCTGCGTTTTGTTAAGCGTCTCGTTCACGAGCCTCTGAACCGATTCCTTCACTCTTTCTTGAATTTCTTCGATAGTCGGCTGCTCCAGATAGTCCTTTCGCTCGAACGCCTCCAATATGCCTCCTTCCACCCAAAGCTGGATCGTAAACTTCGGTTGAGAAGGATCGGATAAATTTGCTTTCACTCTGCGGCTTACCTGTTCCACTTTATAAGCGACCAGATTATCGCCGACATCCACCTCCAGGACGCCTCCTTTAATCCCCTGCCGCAAAAAGTTGAACCCTGCCGTCTCCATTTCATCCATAAACCCGACCAGATTGTTTTTGACGCCATCCATGATGCTTCCGCCGATCAGGGAAATATAGCTGTCCTTGGACGTCACCTTCTGAATGACGAAGCTTTCCCGCTTAAGCAAATATTCGTGGATATCGCCTATTCTCGTCTCTGGAACCATCCGGTACGTATCCTGATTTTTGGAGATGGACTGAATGAACATGACGGGCGTTTTTTCGCCCTGCGGCATCGTGCTGAGAATGCTCTTGGCTTCTCCCTTCGCCACCATGACCGACACATTCCTCCTGGCGTCGTTGTTGCGGAGAAAGTAGTCCAGCACATTGGCAAAGCCATATTCCGATTGGGCGACCTTCTCTGAAATGACGATCAGCTTCAGATGCTCGAAGAAAGGCGTACGGCTCGTCATAGTCGACATCTTGGCGATAACGGACAGCATCGTCTTGCCCTCCAGTGTAATGTTGAAATAAGAATCGCCTGCAAGGGAGCTTCCGGAATTGCCATCCTGCTTCAGTCCGGCCGGTATAACCTCCTGAAACGTCACTTTGAAGCTTTGCTTGCCGTTCGTGTTCTTGTGATGGACCGGAGCGCTTCCTTCATCAATGGCAACGCCAATGACGAATCCCCGTTGCTCCAGCTCCATGCTGTCCCAGCAGCCCGCGAGCGGCAGCATGGCGGCCAGCAGCAGACACAGGACCGCACAGCGCTTACCCACGCGTCATCACCTCGCGCAGCTTGACCACAAGATAGAGAAGAACGGGGATAACCAGCGCCGTCACGATGCCCATATAGCTGACAAGCTTGCCCAGATTCGACAACTGCACTATGTTTTGCGGATACATGGATAGCAAGTATAGAATCGGAGCAAGCACGTACAACAGCTTCTTCTTGTCGATTTTGGTGAAGAAGCGCAAGGATTGGATCGACACGTCCAGTGCAATTGAGGTCGTCGCGAAGATGGAGACCAGCCAAAAGATCAAAAACAGGGACTCCAGTCTCTCGAAAAACTCGCCGGGCACGGTTACTTCACGCGCCAGCTCGATTGTGGGATACATGATGTTTTCAGTCACTTCATAGGAGAATACGGCAATCGTAAAGATATAGATCAACACATAGGTCACGATTGCGATTACGACCCCGATGATGGTCAGCTTCGGTGCTTTCTCCGGCTTGCGCATCAACGACGCATAGAAGAGCACACCCTCAAAACCAAGGAACGAGAAGATCGATTCCTGCACGCCGTTCATGATCGAACCCCAATCGGAATGCAGCACGGGCATCAGTTTTTTGAACTCGAACAAATTAATGCTCATCAGCAGGAAGATCCCCGTCACGAGCAGCACAAAGGGCAAGAACAGCACAGTCAAGCGGACCAAGCCGACCCTTGAGCCCGATACCGCATAGATGACCACCAGCAGGAAGCCCAGTGACACGACCTCCACCGGAGTCCGGTCGAACAAATATTGCTTCGTCAGCTCCGCAACAGAGCGTGTAATATATGAGGTGAAGGACAGGAAATAGATGAAAAACGCAATTCCGACTGCATATGCAACCGGCTTGCCCGTCTTATCCCCCACAAACTCCAGAAAGGTGCGGTTGCGGAACCGGATGCTCAGCTTAGCGACCAGCCATGCCATCAGCAGCGTAATTCCGCCTGCAATCAAGATAGATATCCATCCATCGGATGAGCTGGTTGCTTTTGCGACCGTACGCGGCAGCGTCAGGATGCCGACGCCGATCATCAGGGAGCTGATCGTAAAGACCGTTTCCTTCGGGCCGATTCGGTCATCCCCGTATTCCCATCTGCGCAGATTCGCCATGTCATCCCTCCTCTAATCGTACATTCTGTCTTCATCTTCCGTCTGTACCATCTGCGGCCGCTTTCTCAGGAACGTCACAGGTGCGCGAAGCACAAGATCCTTCCAATCGCGCGGCAGCATCGGCGAGATCGGAGCCAGGTACGGCACGCCAAAGCTCTTCAGATTAACAAGATGGATGCTTATCACCATGAACGCCAGAATGACGCCGAACAACCCCAACACGGATGCGGCCACCATGATGAAAAAGCGCAGGATGCGCGTGACTATTCCGAACGTGTAGGACGGGAGCGTAAACGAAGCAATGGCCGTGACCGCCACCACGATAACCATAACCGGACTGACGATCCCAGCCGATACAGCAGCTTCTCCGATTACCAGTCCGCCTACAATGCCGATGGTCTGTCCGATAGGCTTAGGCAGGCGAACGCCTGCTTCACGCAAAATTTCGAGTGTCGATTCCATAAGCAAAGCCTCGATAAATACGGGAAAAGGCACGCCTTCCCTTGCAGAAGCGATGGAGAAAGCGATATTGGACGGGATCATGCCGTGATGGTATTCGGCCAGCGCGATATAGAATCCTGGCAAGAAGGTTGCTACAAAGGCGGAGATGAAGCGAAGCAATCGGATCAGACTGGACACAAGCCAGTGCTGGTAATAATCCTCGGGAGACTTGAAAGCATCAGATATGCTGATCGGCATAATTAATTGAAAGGGCGTGCCGTCCACAATCAAGCCGATCCTCCCCTGCAGCAGCGATGCGGTGAACCGGTCAGGCCTCTCGGTATTCATGACTTGCGGAAAGGGGGACAAGAAGTTGTCGGTGATCCATTGCTCGATATATCCTGAGCCTTCAGTATCGTCAATCTCGATGGTCAACAGCCGTCGCTTAACCTCTTTGACCAACTGCGGATTTGCGATATCCTCCACATAGGCAACCATTACTTCACGCTTCGAACGCCTGCCGATCAAATAGGAATCCAATCGCAGATTCGGATCGACAAGCCTGCGCCTGATCAATGAGCTATTGGTTCGAATATCTTCAGTAAATCCGTCCTTCGGGCCTCTAATCGTCGATTCAGTCTGCGGCTCCTCAATCGATCGGCTAGCCCAGCCCTTTGATCCGATAACCAGCGCCTTTGCGGCCCCGTCCATGAAGAGACAGGTATCGCCGGACAGAATGGCAAACAACGCTTCATGCATCGCCGATATGGTGTGTATTTCCTCTAGCGGCAGCACTTCATCCTTTATTCGGATGATAGACGCTTGACCTTCCGACGGATCGAAAGCCGGGCCGTCATATTCCATAATGGGTTTCATTAGATGCTGATGGATCAGCGTCTTGTCGATCATTCCGTCAATATTGAGAATGACACAGGCCATTCCGGTTGAACCCAGTTCGAATTCCTTGGTCATGAGATCGCCGGGCGAATGAAGCCTGTTGTGGATATAATTAACGTTGCGCTGGGCTTCTGCCTCCAGCGGAAACTCGTCGCTTGTTTGGCCATCCTCGGGGATTCGCGTGATCTTGTTGCGCAAATTTCGTTTCATGGTGCGCCTCCTTTCCCTTGGCTTCCCATTCAGTTATTGCCTAATCCGGCGGAATTGAAACTACACATTTCGACAATACTCACGCTTATCTCTCTAAAAAAGCGCAAACCAGAGCTCCTATCATCCGCTCTGGCTTGCGCTATTCAAGAAAGTCACGATTCATTTTTTTGGCGGATAATGACGCATCAATCGGGTTTGCAAGCTTCGCGATATCGAGGCTGTCCACGATCGTTTTGTCGAAGTCTCTCTGAGTCGTATGAATCATAGACGACATGCCTAATTCCTATATTGTCCTTCTGTCCCGTTTATATGAATAAAGGTTTTCATTGCACCCTGAAATGAGTATAATCATATCTATTCATTCGCCTCAACCAAGGAGGAATCATAACATGGATTCAGCACATCAGCATGAAGGAAGCAGCTCGTATTATGCGGTTATTTTCACCAGCACTCGTACAGAAGGGGATAATGGATACGGGCGAATGGCGGACCGGATGGTGGAGCTCGCTGCCCGTCAGCCCGGATATATCGGAGTTGACAGCGTCAGAGACGCATCGGGTACCGGCATTACCGTTTCCTATTGGGAAAGCCTGGAAGCCATTCGCAACTGGAAGGCAAACGAGGCGCATCTGATCGCACAAGAGAAGGGCAAGCAGGATTGGTATAAGCATTATTCCGTCAAAATCTGCAAGGTTGAGCGGGAATATGGTTCAGTAGAAGGCTAGTGCTCCCCGTATATCTCAATAACGCCTGCCGGTGTCCAGCCCGGCAGGCGTTTGTATATAGAAGATAAGTCGTCGTCATGAGAACCTATGGCTTTATAATCTCAGTACTCCCGCTTGCGCTTGAACTTGCATCCGTCTCAACCGGCAGGAAGATGGAGAAGCGGCTTCCCTTTCCCGGCTCTGACTCCACCCGCATATAGCCGCCTTGTTTCGTTATAATATTGCGCGCCAAGTACAAGCCAAGCCCGACGCCTTCCGTCTGCTTCACTTCCCGTCCCCGATAGAAGCGCTGGAAGATGCGGTTATGCTCCTCCTCCGCAATTCCTATGCCTTCATCTTCGATATCCATTCTGACGAACAGCTCGTACTTCACCATCGACAGGCTGACTTGTCCGCCCGGCTCGGAATACTTGATTGCATTGTCCAGCACATTGACGATCGCTTCGGCCGTCCACTTGGGATCATGACTGAACGTAATATCGGCGCCGCCTCGATAGACAAGCTCAATGCCCTTAACCTCCGCAGCCGAATACACCTGCTTGATGGCGGATAAGGCCGTTCCGGCTAGGCTATGCTCCACGCCATGGATCGCAATAATGCCGCTCTCGAGCCTCGACATTCGGATCAGGCTGTCCAGCAGCCAGGTCAGCTTCTCGGTCTGATCCGCAAGTGTAGTATTCACTTCGCGGCGCTTCTCATCCGACATCCCATGATCCGCAAGCAAGCCAACATACATATTCAGATTGGCAAGAGGGGTCTTAAGCTGATGAGCAATATCGGATATGAGCGATTTCACTTCCTCGCTCTCCTCCTTACACCGCTGCTCCCTCCGTCGAATCATCCGGGACAGCTTTATAATCTGGTCCTGAAGCTTGGACAACAGACTGTCCTCGAATTCGGGGAACAGCCCTCTCTCCTGATGATCCATAAGCGATTGGATTGTCTCGGACAACCGATAGACAATGCTGTTCATTTGTTTTCGTACCGCCAGCATGAACGATACCAACAGCAAGGCCAAGATGACGGCGAATCCAATAGCTGTGAGTAACACTTCAGTTCGTGCATTATAGTGGATCAGCAGCACAAAAAACAGGCTGCATGCCATAACATACAACCCCGTGCATATCCCTATAGTCCGGGCAAAAACGTTTATCATCCTTTAGTCTCCCCAGGTGTAGCCGATGCCAAAGACCGTCTTGATATAGACGGGATGCTTCGGATTGTCTTCGATCTTGGCACGCAGCCGTCTAATGTTCACGCTCAGCGTATTCTCATCGACGAATAACCCATCCATATCCCATAGCTTCTCCAGCATGATCTCTCTGGTCATCACTTGCTTGCTGTTCTTGGCCAGCATAGCGAGAAGCTTGTATTCACTCGTCGTCAGCTTCAGCTCTTCCTGATGCTTGAACACTTTCATTTTATCATAATGAATCGTCAAGTCCTTGTACGTGAACAGCTCGGTGTTGCCAGGCGCTCCCCCTCTTCGCAGAACCGCCTTGATTCTCTGGCTTAACACCGCCATACTGAAGGGCTTCGCTATATAATCATCGGCGCCGGACTGAAAGCCGGCGATCATATCCTCATCGGTGTCCTTCGCTGTCAAAAATATAATCGGGACCGAAGACATCTTGCGTATTTCTTCGCACAGTACCCTACCGTTTTGTCCCGGCAAATTCACATCAAGAAGCAGGAGGTGAATGTCATGGCTGCGAAAGAGCTCCAGCGCTTCTTCGCCGGAATAAGCCGTTATCACCTCAAACAGCTCTTGTTTTAGGGCATACGCCAGTCCTTCGTTCAAGCTGCGGTCATCCTCCACAATTAATACTCTCGCCACGCCATTCTCCCTCCCTGTTCTGATTTAAGAGGCTTCTCTTAACCGTTCGACAATTGTTAGCCGCTTGAATTTCTGATAAGCCATTAGCGGAACCGCCATACATACCGCAAGAACTAGCACAAAGGCAAAGCTAAGCGGAAGGTATGGGTACGTAAATACGGCATAGTCGGCTTCCATGCTGAACAGCCGGAATGCCCCATAGCCTAGCAAAGTTCCAAGCGTAGAGATCAATAAAATCGACAGGAATGCATATCCTGCGCCTTCCCATACGAGCAACATTCTAAGCTGTTTCTTGGTCATGCCGATGCTTTCCATCACTGCCAGCTCCCGCCCGCGCACATAGACATTTGTGAACATCGTACCTACAAAATTAAGCAGGCCGATCAGCGCCAGGATAAGCGACAACGCACCGCCAAGCACATACATGGTCGTCTTAGCAGACTTCATCATAGACGCCCATTGCTGCTTCGAGGAAAGCTCCAGATTGGACATGCCTCCGGTCATGCGCTCCAGATTGGCCTGAATGGCAGGCCAATGCTCTTTTTGAGCCGACAGGCTCATTTTATAAGCAATAGGATCTTCTATCAACTGTTTCATGAATATATCGCTAACATAAACGCCGGGCGCAATCCCGACGGATGAAGTAAGGAATAACGAAGGAACTGTACCGCCAATCTCCAGCGCGTGCTCACCCGACTCCTGCAGCTTCATACCGAATGAATCGCCGTTGGAAAATGAAGCCGTATCGCTCCCAAGCAGTGCAATTTCCCCTTTTTCGAATCGTTCAACGTCGATAGCTGAGCCTGTTGTCGCATTCAGCTCCCTTACATAATCACTGTCTATGCCCATTAGCTTCGTCATGAACATGCCGTCTCTGCTTAAGGTTTCGTCCGTTGGACGGTCAGTGCGGTAGTTGCTGGCGAAAGCGTCGATATGACGTCCGAATACGGCCGGGTCGTATTCAAGCTCCACATATTCCATGAAAGTCGTACGAATATCAGTAATCCCCTGCATAGCCCGGATCTCTTCCATGATTGCCGCTGTTATGCGCTGCTTGGTCTCTCCTTGATATCCTAGTTCAAGTGTGCCGTTTGTAACCGCAAAATCATCCTCTACATATTGCTCAATGAAATTATCGGTATTCATGCTGATAATAATTGTATTGACGACCAGAAACGTGCTGAGTCCCAAAAATAGCGATGTAAACACTGTGAAAGCCCGCTTCTTGTCGCGGAAAATGTTGCGCAGAGCCATACGATGCAGCTTCGCGCCATGCCCGCCGCGTCGAACGGTCGCCCGCTCATACTTAGAGGCTTCGATTGGCGAAATTTTGGCTGCGAGCCGGGCAGGCTTCCGGTAGCCCGCCAAAGTCGTCAACAGCGCGAAAACGGCGGAGAAGCCGTAGATAGCGGGATGGAACGACAACTCCGCCTCTGTCTCCAGCGCAAGCATGTCCAGAAACGCCGGTACAGCCAGCAGCGAAGTAGCCGCGCCTAAGACCAGACCGCCTGCGATGCCGATCCAGGCCAAGCGGAGCGCTTCCCCGTTCACCATTCTTCTGATTTGCTTCCCTGTCATGCCAATCGTCTTCAGCAGACCGTAATACTTCGTATTCGTCGTAATCGAAATATACAGCATATTATAGATCAGCAGATATCCGCTGAACATGACAAATAGGATTAGGCCGATGACCCCGGCTGTTGTAGCCATCGCAGATGCGGAGTCGTTGTATTCTGCATGGCGATAGCCGGACAGGACTTGTCCATCACTTGGAGCAAGCTCCTTCTCCAGTCTCTCTATGTTGCGGTCCGTGCTTGCTCCCTTCCCGAAGAGCACGGAGGCAATTCGTACGTAGCTGGACCCTTCACCAGCAGTTACGAAGTCACTCGCTACAAGAATAGCTCCAGGTCGATCCGACCTGATTCCCGTATAATCGTCATACCATCCAGCCAGTTTCAACGTCTCGCTTTGCTCGACTTCTTGACCGCCATCCATATACCGATAGGATACCGGAATGTCCATCCCAATGAGCGGCTTGTCAATCCCCATCTGCTGAAGTACCCACGCCGGGAATATCGCTCCCCCCCGCTTCGACGGATAGTCCTTGGCATGCTTGCCTTGCAATGGCGCCTTCAGCGCCTCCCACTCTTCGGCGTCGTAGCGATGAAAGGCCGCTTCGAACCGCCCTTCCGATTCGGGTCCGTGAATCAACATGGCAACAACCGTATCCAATCCGACATTTGTTACATAAGGCAGCTCCTCTAGTTTGGCAAGCTGTTCCGCGGTTGGATTTGTAATATAGGCATCCGCTTTCGTCCCTATCAACCGCAGCTCTTGCAGCTCGAAGGACTTCATATAGCTCATGCCGATGCTGAACACACTCGTGAGCAGCCATGTGGTCAGCATGACCGCTAATATAATATAGCGGTTTCTGGATCGATTGAACTTTATGTTTCTACGGATCAGCTTCCGAATGATTGCCGCATTCGAATTTGGAAACATCATGGCCTGCTGCCTCCGATCACTTGACCGTCTCCAATTCGGATGACAGAGTCAGCCAATTGCGCGATTTCCTCATTATGCGTGATCATGACCATCGTCTGATTGAATTGCTTGCTCGTCAGCTTCAGCAAGCCGATGACATCCTGACTTGTACGGCTGTCCAGATTGCCGGTCGGCTCATCGGCCAGAATGATAGACGGCTTGGTGGCCAGCGCTCTAGCGATCGCAACTCTCTGCTGTTGGCCGCCGGATAACTGGCCGGGCAGCTGGTCAAGCTTGCCGGCCAGGCCAAGCGTCTTTACCAGTTTGTCGAGGTAAAGCTTGTCCACCCTGTTGCCGTCCAGCTCAATTGGCAAAGTGATGTTTTCATATACGCTCAGTATAGGGACAAGATTGTACTGCTGAAATACAAATCCGATTTTCCTCCTTCTAAAGACAGTAAGCTCGTCATCATTCAGATCGAAGATAGACCTTCCATTGATTATGACCTTTCCGCCTGTCGGACGATCCAAGCCGCCCAGCAAATGCAGAAGCGTTGACTTCCCGCTTCCCGATGTACCTATAATCGCAACAAACTCGCCTTCCTCCACTCCAATATTGACGTCATCCAGCGCCGGCACGCTTTGTGCTCCTCTCCCATATATTTTCGTCAATGCTATGGTCTCCAAGATAGCCATGAATTTGCTCTCCTTTATAAATCAATATGATACTAGAATTGTAATCTTCACTTCTTACATTCTTGTGACAACAATATTCCTTGACAGGAATATTCCTTATGAGGTATATTGGAATCACAACAAGTTCACGCTAGTTCTGGAAGAGAGGTGAGCGAAGTCGGATGAATACGACGACATTCAGCGCACTAGCCGAACCGAACCGCCTGCATATTGTAGAGCTGTTGATGGATGGCCCTCTGCCCGTAGGCGATATTGCGGAGAAGCTGTCGCTTAGGCAGCCGCAAGCCTCCAAACATCTTCGCGTCCTGCTTGAAGCGGGTCTCGTCGAGGTGCAGGCTGAAGCTAACCGCAGGCACTACGGGCTGCGAATGGAGCCGCTGCGCGAGCTTGACGCATGGCTCGACTCCTACCGCCGGCTGTGGAACGAGCGCTATGACAACTTGGACCGATACTTGGAATTCCTGCAATCCAATCCAAAAGACAACCATTAATCAGGAGGCGTTACCCATGACAAGCAAAATGAAAACTAAAGTTGAAGGCAATGTACTTACCGTTGAACGCGAATTCAATGCGCCGCGCAGTCTCGTATTCCAAGTATACTCCGATGCAGAGCATCTCAAGCAATGGTGGGGTCCTCGCGGCTGGGAGCTGACCGCATGCCATGTTGATTTTCGCCCGGGCGGCGTATGGCATTACTGCATGAAGTGCATCGACCGCAATCAAGGCGACTTCTACGGCATGGAATCATGGGGCAAGGGCGTCTACAGCAATATCGTGCAAGACGAGAAGATCGAATATACGGATTACTTCTCCGATGCCGAAGGCAATGTGCCGGAGGATATGCCGGCGTCGGATATTACACTGATCTTCGAGGAGCATGACGGGCGTACGAAGCTGATTAACATTGCGCGCTATGTATCCGCCGAAGCGTTACAGTCTGTGCTGGATATGGGAATGGAGCAAGGCTTCTCCGAGACGCTGGACCGTCTGGAAGAGCATCTGAACAACATCAAAAGCTAATTGGACTCATCACCAAAAAACCGTTCGCAAGCTGCGAACGGTTTTTTGGTATGGCTGTCATCCTATTCCGCATAGATCGTATGGATATTCCCTCGGGATCAGAGAAAAAGGCGGTCATATGTCCCCATGGCATCACGGTCGGCTCCTTGACCGCACCGGCACCGCAAGACAAGAGATGCGAATAGGCCGTGCGAACCGACTCAGGCGATTCCAGTCGGAAGCATAACTCTACCGCTTGTCCGGAGGGTGAAATCATGTAAGTCGGATGCCCTCCGCTCTGCTCCGTCATCAGATCTCTAGAGCTTAAAGAAAACCTCGTCCCTTCGTTCTCCAGCTCGGCATAATGCTCGGTGTCGACAGCAACCGCGAAGCCAAGCGCTTCTCGGTAGAAACGAGCCATCCCCCGCACATCGCTCGTAATCAACGTAACAACAGTCAGCTGCGCTTTCATGCCGCCTCTCCTTTCGCCGCCTTCGGCCCCGTATCGGATGCGTGCAGGAGGACGACTCCGCCCACAATCAGCGCAAAGCCGGACAACGTAAGCAAATTAAACGGATCCCTCCATAGAAGGACGCCGATGAGCGCCGTCAGCGCCGTACCTACTCCTGACCATATCGCATAAGCCATCGACAGCGGAATCGTGCGCAGGCAGATGGACAAGCTGTAGAAAGCGACACCAAAGCCAATCAGGACGCCAATGGACGGCAGCAGCTCCGTAAATCCGTGCGACAGCTTCAGCATGGTTGTTCCGAACACTTCAAATATGATCGATATGGATAACGCCACATACCCTTTATTCATGGATGTCCCTCCTCAGCTCATGTCCGTAGACAGCTTCATTATGATTACGCCTGTAATAATCAATAGAATAGCAAGCACCTTCTTCACATTCAGCGCTTCCTTCCATAACACGACGCCGACCACAGCCGTTAGGGCTGTGCCAACGCCGGACCATATTGCATATGCGACGCCAAGCGGCAGCTCCTTCAGTGTCTGCGACAGGAAGAAGAAAGCGGAGCTCATCCCCAGCAAGACGCCGATACTCGGCAGCCATTTCGAAAAACCTTTGGACAATTTAAGCATAGAGCTCCCGAATACCTCGCTTATAATTGCGAGCATGAGCAGGATGTAAGGATTCATGTGGTCTCTCCCTTTTCTGTCAGCTTCATCAGCCGGTCGATCACGGCGTCCAGATCTGCATCGGCCAGCGGCTTGATCTTGTACATATCGGAATAATAAAGTCCGTCTATCGCAAGTCGGATCAGGTTGACGGTGATGGGATCAAGACCGTCCTCGCTCATCTTTCCGAACCAATAGGCATAGCTGTTGTTCAAACTCTCCACGAATAGCGGCTCCAGAAGCGCCGCAGACATTACGCCGACGTTCAGAATACCGTCATGCTTCTTCAAATCCTGTCTAGAGGCTTGTATATACGCTCTGCACCATTTGCCGTGCTTGCGGCTGTCCTGATCCGCATAGGAATGGAACATCTCCGTGTACTGGTCAAAGATATGGACCGTTATGCCCTGCAGCAGCGCATCCTTGCTCGGAAAATGGTACAGCAGTCCGCCTTTGCTGACGCCCGCTTCCTTTGCTACGGCATCAAGCGTCAACGCTTTGAAGTCGACCGTTAAGATTAACTGCATCGCGGATTTCAAAATATGTTCCCGTTTGGACCTCGCCTTGGCACTCACCCGTTTTCCCCCTCCAACTTAATGTACCGTCTGGACGGTTTTTTATATGAATACTATACCGTCTGGACGGTTTTATGTCAAACCATTCATTTGTGCTTTCTAAAAGACCAAAAAACCTATGAAGGAAGTCCCCGCGACTTCTTCCATAGGCTCATCTCAGCTATCCTAATACTGATTTTATATTACGAGTGACTTGATTGTCCTCCGTCCACATGAAGCACTTGCGCCGTCACATATCTGGAGTCGTCCGATGCCAGGTAGACGAAGGTAGGCGCGAGCTCGAACGGTTGGCCCGACCGCTCCATTGGCGTCTCTGTACCGAAGGTAGCGACACGATCGGAAGTGAAGCTCGCCGGAATAAGCGGTGTCCAGATCGGTCCGGGAGCGATGGCATTCACGCGTATCCCTTGGCTAGCAAGGCTTTTGGCGAGCGCTCGCGTGAAGCCGACATTGGCCGCTTTGGTCGCAGTATAGTCAATCATGTATTTCTCGCCGACATATGCGACGACCGACGAGGTATTAATGATGGAGCCGCCTGCCTTCATATGGGGCAATGCAGCTCTTGTCGTATAGAAATGGGAATAAATATTGACCTTGAACGTATCGTCGAACTGCTCATCCGTTATATCCAGCAGACTGGTTTGCTGGAATTGAATGCCGACATGATTGCACAGTACATCAAGCCGCCCGAACGTCTTGACCGTTTCTTCTACAATCGCCGCACAGTGCTTCTTGTCACGGACGTCTCCGGGAATCAGCAAGCAACGCGTGCCGATCTCCTGAATTCGACTGCATGTTCGTTTTGCATCCTCATGCTCATTCAAGTAGGAGATCGCCACGTCGGCTCCTTCCTTCGCGAATGCAATGGCCGCCGCTGCCCCCATCCCGCTATCGCCGCCCGTAATTAGCGCTGCCTTTCCCTTCAGCTTCCCGCTGCCTGTATAGTGAGGATTTTCTACTATCGGCTTTGGCACCATAAAGCCCTCGTGTCCAGGCTGCACCAATTGCCGCTGTTCCGGATAAGGGAGCGGGATGTCCTTGTACTGTGTAATTCTCCCGTAATTCGGATACATCGGATAAGGCTCCGTCTTCTTCGCTTCTTCGAATAGTTGCTGGTAACGCCTGATCTCATCCAGTTGTTGATCGTTATTCATAACTTCCTCCCGTTGGCTTCATCATGAAATACGATATGTAAGATGGGCTAATGCCGTGCATGAATAAACACCTTGCATCGGTAATGGTACTGGCTCAGTACGATGCCATTGAACGTATGATGAAGGCATACATCTCGTTAAGGAGGATACGATGAATCCCATTCTATTCAGCCCAACCGTGCAGGTGTTGCTTCAGCCGCAGTCGAATGCAAGGCTGCCCATGCTGTACGATTCCAATCCTTATACATGGCCTGTGCCAGTAACCGGAATTAGGCCACCCTACTTCACGAATCCGCGATACGGCTGGAACTTCCCTGCCGCATAACGACTGTCCATCGAAAGAAGTCCGGCAATCTGGCTTATAGATGCCCGGGCTTCTTTTTTGTTATCCAGGCCCTTATCCCTTCCGGAAAAACCGTGTGTCAGCTGTTCGCCATATGGTAGAATAGCTTTTTGAAGGGAGATAACCATGATGTCAACACTACATGATAAACTGGCTGACTATATGAAATCATACACCGAACAGTATCCATTCAGCGGCAGAATTCTTCTTGCTCTCCACAATGAGCCTATCTATGATCAATCATTCGGCTACGCAAGCAAGGAGCATGGTGTACCCATTCAACCGGAGACGAAATTCGGCATATGGTCCGTCACCAAATCGTTCACTGCGATGGCAGTCGCCATGTTGGCTGAGGAGGGCCTGCTACGCTTCGATGACCCCGTCAGCGATTATGTTCCGTCGCTTAAGGCACATGGGCCTATGACCATTCGTCAGCTTCTGCAGCACCGCTCGGGGCTGCCCAACTTTACGAACATGCCAGAATACAATAAGCAGCTCAACAAATGGCCGCTGGACCTGGATCGGACACTGGCATTGCTGCGGGACAAGCCGCTCGATTACCCGTCCGGCGATTCATTCGCTTATAATAATACAGGTTATTTTATGTTAGGCCTTATCATCGAGAAAGTATCGGGCATGACCTTCGAATCCTTCGTCGAAACCCGTATCCTGCAGCCCCTCGGCATGATGGATACGGGCGTGAACAACGGGCGAAGCGTCATTCCGAATTTGGCATCTGCTTATTCCTCCAGCGGAAGAGCGCTGGCGCCGGCCGAATATATCGATATGAGCACCGTCACCTCAGCCGGAGGCATGTATGCGACCGCCGCGGACTTGCTCAAGTGGGATCAAGCGCTGAACAGCAGCCGGCTGATCAGCAAGGAGCTGACTGACCAGGCGTTCGGCTTTACTGAAGACGGGTATGAGCTGGGCTGGTTCCTGGACAGGAGGAATGGCCGGAGAAGAATCTCCCATAGCGGAGCCTACCGCGGCTTCAAGAGCGAGCTTCACCGCTATCCCGATGATGGCATAACGGTCATTCTGCTTACCAATTATGATTTTGTCCCGTCGACGAAGCTTGCTGGGTCCCTAGCCGATCTAATGCTTGGCGAAGAGGCAATCATACCATTACAGCCTCCTCGCTATCCCATGAAGCCGGAGGAATTTGAGCTGCTGAAAGGGGTCTATGAAGGCTTCGGCTGCAGGGCAGAGGTAGACTCGGATACGGAGGGCTGCTACTTTATATGGAACAACCGGGAAAAGCATGAGCTGTATCCGGTATCGCCTACGGAGTTTCGGCATAGCTGGCATGATCTCTCCTATGCCTTCAAGCACAAGGATAACGGAGTATGGACTTTTTTGGGGATGAAGAAACGCGCCTGACGGACTGCCCTCCCATCGGGTCATAGATTGTTCACATGTGCCCAGTTTGGCTTCCATGCAATCTTGCTATAATTAGGCCATAACAATCCGGTACGGGAGAGAACCAGCATGAACGTCACGAGCATTCAGCAAGACCTCTTGGAGCAAGCGTCCGTGTTTATCCGCCAATGCTATGCGGAGCTTGGAAAGTCCGAGCAGGACCTCAGCGAGCGGCTTGAGGTAATAGAAGCAGAGATTGTGCTGCGGGGGCACTATGAGCATACACCGGAGGAGCTGGCGCACGGCGCCAAGATGGCATGGCGCAACAGCAACCGGTGCATCGGCCGGCTGTTCTGGGACAACCTGTCCGTCATCGATGCCCGGCATGCCGTTACGGCCGATGAGATGGCCGAGGCGATCTGGCGGCATATCGGCTCCGCAACAAACGGCGGCAAGATTCGGCCATTCATGACCGTCTTCCCAGCATCGACCGTTCTGCCGGCGCATCCCCCGCGCATCTGGAACCATCAACTGATCCGTTACGCAGGGTATGTCTTGGACGATGGCAATACGATTGGTGATCCCGCCTCCGTCTCCTTCACAAGCCTGTGCCGGGAGCTCGGATGGCAAGGCGCCGGTACGCCGCACGATATTCTTCCGCTTGTTCTCAGCATAGGCAGCAACGAGAAAAAATGGTATGATATACCGAAAGAGCTTGTGCTTGAAGTGCCCCTCTCCCATCCCGATATTCCAGCCTTCGAAGAGCTGGGTTTGCGCTGGTATGCCGTTCCTTTCGTGTCGGACATGCTGCTTGAGATCGGGGGCATCCATTATACGGCGGCGCCGTTTAACGGCTGGTATATGGGCACAGAGATCGGCGCTCGCAACCTAGCTGACAAGGATCGTTACAACATGCTTCCCGAGGTCGCCCGAATAATGGGGCTGGACACCTCCAGCAACGCCTCGCTCTGGAAGGACAAAGCGCTGGTAGAGCTGAATCTAGCCGTTCTCCATTCCTATAAGGCTCACGGCATTACGATTGTAGACCATCATACCGCAGCCCAGCAATTCATGCGCTTCGAGCGCAATGAACGGGAAAGTCACCGTGAGGTGACCGGACGCTGGTCTTGGCTTGTTCCGCCGCTCTCCCCTGCGACGACGCATATCTTCCATCAGCGTTACGAGGACCGCATCGTTTCACCCCAATTTTTTTATCAAAATAAGTCGTAAGGCCCTTTACCGGGCCTCCTCTTTTAGGACAAGCCACAATACAAATATTAGTAAATTTACACAATTTGCAAGAAATACTCGTAATATTGAAATTAAACCTCATTAAAAATGATGCAATAGGGGGAAAATTTGATTAAAATAATAATTCCCCTCCACAATCTCCTTTTATTCCCCTATACTAGACACATCTTCAACAAATCCTTAACGATCACCCGATTTACCGCTCCAAGTCAAATCATATGATTGCAAAAGCGTTTGCAATTCCTTCGTTCCGAATTTGTTTCAATCTCTGCTCTTCACCTGCAACTTCAATCAGCAACCAACCTTTTACCATCAGCAACTTGCATCCAAGACCAACTGGCGGCTTTTTCACTTGCGTGTATAAGCTCTTCTTTGAGTTTATATAAAACCTCAAGGGAAAGGAGATTGCTTTATACGTTATCAGAATATTTAGGTTATTTAAGCTTCCCTAAGATTGTCGGCAGTACCTGCAATGTCATCAACCAGAACCGCATAATGGTCTAATCGATCCACTCTACCACTATTAGGAGGTTATCTACCAATGACACTGCTTCAAAACCCGCGTCAACTGTTCGTAAAGGCTTTGCTCGCCAGCGGCTTCGCACTCGTACTGGTGGCAATCATGACAATTATGGCCGACAGAGTATCCGCTCATGGATATGTTGAATCTCCAGCGAGCCGGGCTATACAGTGCAAAAACGGGCTAAATACGGACTGTGGCGCAATTGTGTACGAACCGCAAAGCTTGGAAGCGCCTAAAGGCTTCCCTGCTGCAGGTCCTGCTGACGGCAAGATTGCCAGCGCAGGCGGAGCATTCCCTAAGCTTGACGAGCAATCCAGCACACGTTGGAGCAAAGTAGCACTCTCCGGCGGCCAACAAACGTTTACTTGGAAATTTACAGCTAACCATGCTTCAACTTCTTTCCGCTACTTCATTACGAAAGCAAACTGGAATCCAAATTCCCCGCTGACTCGCGACCAATTCGAGTCCACTCCGTTCTGTACGGTGAACTATGGCGGCGCTCAGCCTCCGTTTAGCTATTCCCATACTTGTAACGTTCCAACTGACCGCTCCGGATACCATGTGATCCTGGCAGTCTGGGATGTGGACAATACGGCAAACGCTTTCTACAACGTCATTGACGTGAACTTGAGCGGCACGAGCAATGGCGACACAACAGCTCCTACTGCTCCGTCCAATCTAAGCGTTTCCAATGTTGCTGCGACTAGCGCTACAGTATCCTGGTCCGCTTCCGCTGACAACGTCGGTGTTGCCGGCTACCGGATCTTCAACGGAGCGACTCAAATCGGCTCCACAACTGGTGCGCTAACGTATAATTTGACGGGACTATCCGCCAATACGGCTTACAATATTACCGTTAAGGCTTACGACGCGGCCGGCAACGTATCGGCAGCGAGCAGTGCCGCAACCTTTACGACGCCGAACATCTCCGGACCGGATACGGCTGCGCCAACTGCTCCAGGCAGCTTGCATGTCATGGGCAGCGCAACGCAAAACTCCGTACCTCTGATGTGGAACGCATCGACAGACAATGTCGGCGTAACTGGCTACCAAATTTTCCGCGGCACTACTCTGGTTGCTACGGTTTCGGGCTCTACGCTTGAATACCTGGTAACTGGCCTGTCCGCGAACACTGCCTATACGTTCACGGTCAAAGCGGTTGACGCTGCTGGCAACGTATCCGCTGCAAGTAATGCGGTCAACGTTACAACGCCATCTGCGCCAACTACTTTCCCGGCTTGGAGCTCGACTCAAGTCTATCTTGGCGGAGACAAAGTAACGTATAACGGCGTCAACTACGAAGCTAGATGGTGGACGCTTGGCAACATCCCTGGCACTCCTGCAGGTGATGTGTGGAAAGTCATTCCTTAAGACCCGATAGAACCTATCATCTAGTTCGCATTGCTCACAACAAGCTGGTGCCGATCCCGATCGGTAACAGCTTGTTTTTTTATTCTTTTCCCCTTTGCCCTACGGCGCACAGACTATAGTCCCGAAAAAACGTTTACAACTCTATGCGATTGCGGTAAAATTCTCAATAGAGAACATCAAAATTCTCTATATTGTACTAGGGAGTGGATCCAGTTGAAAACCTTGAAACGGGTCATCGCATGCGCCACGCTCCTCACCTTGCTCGCCTTCCCGGCATCCGCATTCGCCTCCGGTAAGTCTTCCGGCTATGAAGCCGACGGGAACAAAGGATTGCTAGCATCTATCTCCTCCCTCTTCTCCTTCTTCGGGGGCTCCAGCGGCAAAGACAAGAAGGAAGATACATATGACTATGACAAGCATTACAACGACAAGAAGAGCGGCAAAGGGGGTCTCTGGGACTGGCTGCATGATCGCAGCTGGTGGGATGACTTCAGTTGGTGGAAACAGCATGAGGGCGACTCATGGAAATTATGGGAGAAGTATTATTGTTACTAAAAGGCAAGGGCTGGCCCGCGACCATCGTCGCAAGCCAGCCCTTGTCCCTTTATTGTCTGACGTTATACGCCGGCAGCGGAGCCGGCAATCACTTTTTTCACGTCGTACATTTTGACAGTGGTGCTAAGGATATAGCTAGGAGGCGCATCGTTGCGCTTCTCGCGATGTCCGGCAATATGGGCGGGACTCTTCTCCCAGTTTTTCCAAGCTTCCTCGGATTCCCAACGGATCATCGCGATAACTTCTTCAGATTCTTTATTTTTGCGGCTGACCATTACCGTCCGGTCGATCAGACCCGGCATCTCATCTATCGCGCCGGTGGAACCGAATCGCTCTGCCACCTGCTCCGCATGGCCTGTCTCTACAACTATTGTTCTCAATTGGATAAACATCGAATCACCTTCGTTATCGTTTTCTCTTCATCATATCGATAACGATTATCAATGTCAACATCTTATTCATAGTGCTTCAGTCGATACCGATAGCCGCAGAACGAACATTTGAACACAATGCTGTCTTCCCCAATAACAAAGCTGAAACGGTCATCATCCTCAAGCTCGATAAATTCACGGCCATGCTCATCCCGGTCACCCGTAGCGAACAGATTGGTACGATTGCCGCATTCGCATTCCATATGTATCATGAATAAGCTCCTTTCTTCCGTCCCCGTATACCAGCAAGCAGCAGTGCGGCCGAGATTACAATCAGCCCCGCGCTATAACCGGCAAGTACATCCGATATGTAATGAACATGAAAATAAATCCTGCTTGCGCCCATTAACACGATCAGCAGAGCTACAAGGACAGAAATGACGGATTTTAACCATCCGCTCCATCTGCTCTCTTTTAGCAAAATAACGATAATCATGCCGAACATCACCATGCCAAGCATTGCATTGCCGCTCGGAAAGCTGGCCCCATCCGCCGTCAATTCCCATGCTGAACCGGGTCGAACGCGACCGAACAGGTTTTTCAGCAGCGTATTCAAAAGATATCCGGCCAGCACGCTGCCGATCAGCATGCCTGAATACCGCCAGCCATGGCGATACCCGAACCAGGCTGCCGCGAGAAGTGTAATCGCGACAATGACAGCGGTTGAGCCAAGTACGGACATCCATTTTAGAAAGGAGGTAAGCCCCTCGCTTCTCCACTCCGTTAATCCATCATGCGCCCATTGATCAAAGGCGTGACCTCCGTTATCCGGCACCGTTATAGCCGCAATGGCAAACCCGATGATGCCGATAACGAGCATAATGATCCAAAAGCTCCGTTCCTTGCGAATAAAAACCGCCTCCATTGGTAAGTTTCATTGCTTAGTTTTCCCTGCTTCGTTATAATAATCGATGATATTAATATGTGACAAGACTAGAGTCAAGGAAGGAAAGACGAATGATGTACATAGCAGATAAATGGACGGACTACGAGGTTATCGATACAGGAGAAGGAGACAAGCTGGAGCGTTGGGGGAATTACGTCCTCCGCCGGCCGGACCCTCAGATTATTTGGCCGATTGCAGATGAATCGGGACCATGGAACAAAACGGATGGCTACTATCACCGCAGTTCGTCTGGCGGCGGCCAATGGCAGATGTCTCCAACGCTGCCGGAGAGATGGACAATTACCTATGGAGAACTCTCCTTTCATATAAAGCCTACCAATTTCAAGCATACCGGCTTATTCCCCGAGCAAGCCGTCAATTGGAGCTGGATGATGGACAAGATCCGCAATGCCGGACGTCCAATTCGCGTATTGAACCTGTTCGCCTACTCCGGCGGAGCTACAGTAGCCGCAGCCAAGGCCGGGGCCGAGGTCTGCCATGTCGATGCCGCCAAAGGCATGGTGCAGTGGGCGAAAGAGAATGCACAGCTGTCGGGTCTTGAATCGGCTCCGATTCGCTATATTACAGACGACGTATTCAAGTTCGTCCAACGCGAGCAGCGCCGCGGGCGCCAATACGATGCGATCATTATGGACCCGCCTTCCTACGGACGCGGACCGAACGGCGAGACCTGGAAGCTGGAGGAGAATTTGTATCCGTTCCTCCAATCGTGCACAACCATCCTGTCGGACAACCCGTTATTTCTGCTCATTAATTCCTATACGACCGGCCTGTCTCCAACCGTTCTTCATAACATGCTTCACATGACCATGAAGGCCAAGTACGGCGGCACGATCAGCTGTGGCGAGATCGGATTGCCGATTACGAGGTCCGGCCTTAATCTGCCATGCGGGATTCTTGGGCGCTGGGAGTCGAACTAATGCGGATCCCCGTATTATATGAAGACAATCATTTGCTTGCGGTCGTGAAGCCGCCGGGGGTGCCTTCGCAGGAAGATGAAACCGGCGATCCGGATATGCTCACGCTGCTGAAAGCGGATCTGAAGGAGCGGCATGGCAAGCCTGGCAATGTATTTCTAGGACTCGTTCATCGGCTTGACCGGCCGGTCGGCGGAGCGATGATTTTCGCCAAGACGTCCAAGGCGGCCTCCAGGCTGTCCGAAGCCGTACGCAGCCGTTCCTTCGGCAAAACCTATATGTGTGTCGTACAAGGCACTCCAGCGTCTCCTGCGGCCACATTAAAGCACTATCTCTGGAAGGATCAGAAGCGCAATCAGGTTACCGTATTCCAAACACCGGAAGCGAATGCGAAGGAAGCGATACTGGCGTACAAGGTTGTGGCGGTCCATGAACGGTTCAGCTTGATTGCCGTTAAGCTACATACGGGCCGATCGCATCAAATCCGCGCACAGCTGGCCCATATCGGCTGTCCGCTTGTCGGGGACTTGAAATATGGCGCAGCCAAGCAGCCGGGTATTGCAAATATTGCACTTTGGTCAACTTCAGTGTCGGTTCCCCATCCCATCTCCAAAGAAGAGGTTGCTTTTCATTCCCTGCCGGAGGCGGCTGCTCCTTGGAGCTGGTGGGAGCAAGATCAGCTGGAAGAAGCAGCCAAGTATTATATCTAGTACATCAATGGGAAGCGCAGGCTAGAGCCGGCTTCCCATTGATTATGAGAGGACGAATAGGAGCCCTATGCGACGCAAGACCGTCTTAATTCCCATCATTCTTGTATTAAGTGTTCTATCCATCCTTATTTTTTATCTGCTTGCCCAGACAATAGGTGATAAAATCGCCACTCACAAGGATGGCAATCAAGAGCTGATATCCGCTGCTCCTTCGGAAGCTGCATCCACTCCCCCTCCTACACCGGAACCGACGCCAGTCGAACCGGTATTCACGGAGGCAGTCTGGGTCGGTGTCGGAGACATCATGAGCCACTACCCGCAACTGCCCGGCGCGTACGATTCGAAGCTCGGCAGCTACGATTTCAATCCTTTTTTCGCAGAGGTGAAGGATATATTAGGCCAAGGCGACTGGATTATGGCCAATCTGGAGACGCCCATTGCCGGCGCTGACTTCGGCTATTCCGGCTATCCGACCTTCAATGCGCCGTACGAGCTTGCAGAAGCGCTGAAGAACGCCGGCTTCAATCTCCTCTCCACAGCAAACAACCATTCCCTGGACAAAGGGGAGCGCGGGCTGCTGAATACGCTCCAGCATTTGAAAGAGCTGGATCTGCAAGCGATCGGCACCGCTTCCTCGCAGGAAGAAGCCGATGCGCTTATCCTCGCGGAACAGAATGGCATCCGTATGGGACTCCTGGCTTACACCTATGGCACCAACGGCATTCCGATCCCGCAAGGCAAGCCTTATCTCGTTAACCTGATTGATGAGGAGAAGATTAAAGCAGACATTGCCCGGCTGAAAGACAACGGTGCCGATCTCGTTACGGTCGCCCTCCACTTCGGCAATGAATATCAGACAACCCCTTCCGAAAGCCAGAAATCGCTGGCGCGGTCGCTCGTAGCGGCTGGTGCCGATATTATCGCCGGGTCGCATCCTCACGTGATACAGCCATATGAGGTGATCGAAGGCTATGATGATAACGGCAACGAGACACGTTCGCTCATTATTTATTCCATGGGCAACTTCATCTCCAACCAGCGTGGAGATTCCAAGGATTACGGTGTCATCTTCAAGGTCGGCGTCCGCAAGAATGTAACGGAACAAACGACAACGCTGACCGATATCGAAGCCATTCCGACTTGGGTTCATCGCTACAAGCCGGACCGAGCCTTCCGGTATCGTATTCTTCCCGTGGAAGAGACGCTTGCTGCGAGAAACGATAGCCTTCTGAAAGCCGGAGAATATGACCAAATGCAAAAAGACTTCGACATGCTCCTGCAGCGGCTAGAGTCCATGAAATAACAAATAGGGTCGCTTCCCGTTCAGGAAGCGACCCTATCTATTATGAATTGGCAACCTTGCCTAGCAGATAGACAAGAAGCTGCTGATTATGCGTCGAGATGCGATCGAGCGACTGCTCAATCATGCCATTGCGTATGCCGCGTCCCCGCTCGGCTTCCGACAGCCCTTTCTCCGTCACGGATATCCATACGATGCGGCGGTCATTGTCGTCTCTGGTGCGCGCGATAAGCCCGCCTCTCTCCATCCGGTCCAGCAGCGTCGTAATGGCGGCTGGCGTCGTTGACAAATACTGAATAAGATCAGACGGTTTCATCGGCTGAGACTCCAGCAGAAGCTCCAGTACATTCAGTTGACCTTCTGTGAGCGGAGCAAGCGCCTGCTCCAGATTGATCTTCCACTCGCGCGACAGCTTGGTCCACACCCGAGTAAAATCTTCAGAAATCAAACTTCCCACCCGCTTTCTGTCCTATTAACCTCTTCTATGTCTATTATAGCAATTGCTTATGTCGAATAAAAGGTTAACCCAATTAATAGTTTGCGTCATTAATCGCTATAATAGCGAACCGTTTGACAGCAATTTACATATAATGTGGCGACAGCCCAGCCTCGCGGGCGAAATTCCACTATCCTTGACGACAAAGAAGGAGCGTGATCCCTTTGGACACCAGAAAGGCTGAAGTCATGGAGCGCATTCGTGCATACGGCATTATAAAAGACCCGCATTGGCTTGACCGCCCGGATGAGCTTGTGCCAATGTGGGTCATGCTGGAAGCCTTTCTTGAATTAATTGAACGGCTCGATCCGCCTAATCGGCCTTTTGATTAAGCTCCGGTACGTTCCGAACAAAGGTCGTAACAATGCTGTCGTTCTTCTCTACAGACAGCAGACCCTTGCCGACTGACTTGCGTTCATCGATTGGCGCTTTCTCCGAATCTAGCGTCAGCTTGGCGCCACCGGAGGTAAGAACCACAATCTCGATCGGCTGTCTGCAATAGTAGGCAGCCGCCAGCTTGTCGCCATTGGACCGTACTCGCTTGCCTTCCTTGAATTCGAACGTCTGAACACCTCGTCCGCCTCTGCCCTGGATTGGATAATCAAGGAGCAACGAACGCTTCGCATAACCGATATCGGAGATGACAAGCACTTCTCCCTCGTCATCCGACACCCACAGCGCGGAGACCAGCTCGTCATCCTCCTTCAGCTGCATGCCTCTTACGCCAGCCGCTACGCGGCCCATCGGATTCACTTCCGTCTCTGAGAAGCGGATGCTCATGCCGTTGCGGGAGACAAGCAGCAGCTGCTTCTGGCTGTCGCTGACCGTAACGCTGATAACCTCGTCGTTATCTGCAACCTTGCAAGCGGCGACTGCTGTTGAGCGCGTTGTCGCATACTCCTTCAATTCCGTTCGTTTCACCTGACCGCGCTTCGTCACGAAGACTAGCGACAAGCCCGATTCCCCTATATCCTTGACTGGAATGACGCTAATGATGGCATCGTCCTTCGGCAGTGGAATAATATTGACGACTGCCGTACCCGTGTCCTTCCACTTGAAATCCGGTATTTGATGCACCGGCAGCAAGTAGTATTGTCCCTTGCGGGTGAACAGCAGCAAGTTATCAATTGTGTTCACTTGCAGCAAGTCCCGAATGACGTCCCCGTCCTTCACGCCTGCGCTGTCCAGCTCGCCGCCCGAGCGGGTGAAGGACATCATGCTTGTCCGCTTCATATAGCCGTCTTGGCTAAGTGTCACCAGCACATCCTCAGGGGTAACCAGAACCTCCAGATTCACCTTCAACTCTTCCACTTCGCCCTGAATATCCGATCTGCGGTCAACACCGTATTTGTCCCGGATCTCGACCAGCTCGTCGCGGATCACGCCAATCAGCTTCTTCTCGCTTTCCAGAATAGAGCGCAAGTAAGCAATTTTCTTCTGCGCTTCCTTCAGTTCCTTCTCCAGCGACGTAATCTCCAGATTTGTCAGCCTGTAGAGCTGGAGCGTTAGAATCGCATCGGCCTGGCGTTCCGTGAAGCCAAACTTTGCAATCAGGTTATCCTGAGCGTCAGCCCGGTTTTTCGACGCTTTAATCGTCTCGATGACCTCATCCAACAGATTAAGCGCTTTGGCAAGCCCCTCCACCACATGCGCGCGGTCTTCCGCCTTCTCCAGCTCGTACTTCGTGCGGCAGGTGACCACTTCCTTCTGATGCTCGATGTACGCTGACAGCATCGGGAGAAGTCCCAGCTGCTGCGGAGCCTTATTCACAATTGCAACCATATTGAAGTTGTATGTGACTTGAAGATCTGTCTTCTTGAGCAAATAAGCCAATATCCCGTTTGCATCCGCTTCTTTTTTCAGCTCGACGACAATACGCAGACCATTCCGGCCGCTCTCGTCCCGCACTTCCGCAATGCCTTCGACCTTCTTCTCCAGACGGATCGTCTCCATCGCTGTCACCAGACGCGACTTCACGACCTGATACGGAATCTCCGTAATGACAATCTGCTGCTTGCCGCCACGCATATCTTCGATCGCCGTCTTGGAGCGAAGATAGATACGGCCTTTTCCTGTTGAATACGCATCGCGGATGCCTTCCTCGCCCATGATGAGACCGCCTGTCGGAAAGTCGGGACCTTTCACGATCGTCATCAAATCTTCAAGCGTGGAATTCGGCTTCATCATAAAAGTAATGCACGCATCGATCACCTCACGCAGGTTATGCGGAGGGATTTCAGTTGCAAAACCAGAGGAAATGCCGCTTACGCCGTTAACCAGCAGATTGGGGTACCGGGACGGCAAGACAACGGGTTCTTTGGTCGTATTATCGAAATTGTCCTTAAATTGAACAGTCCGCTTGTCAATATCGCGCAGCAGCTCCAATGCAATCTTTGACAGACGCGCCTCCGTATAGCGCATCGCCGCAGCCGGATCGTCATCTTGAGAGCCCCAGTTGCCGTGGCCGTCGATCAGCGGATGCCCCATCTTCCATGGCTGGGCCATTCTCACCATCCCTTCATAGATGGAGGAATCCCCGTGCGGATGGTAATTACCCATTACATCGCCTACGGTTTTGGCCGATTTGCGGTATGGCTTGTCCGGCGTGTTGCCCGCATCGTACATGGCGTACAGAATACGGCGTTGTACCGGCTTAAGCCCGTCTCGTACGTCGGGGATCGCCCGATCCTGTATGATGTACTTCGAATAGCGTCCAAAGCGGTCGCCTACGACCTCCTCCAGAAACGCCGGCAGGAATTGTTCCAGGATACTCATGCTAGCTCCCCCCTATTCTTCATATTCGGTAAAGTCTACGTTTTCAATGATCCAGCGTTTGCGAGGATCGACCTTGTCTCCCATAAGCGTCGATACGCGGCGTTCCGCCTTGGCCGCATCTTCAATCTGCACCTGCAGCAGCGTTCTGGATTCCGGATTCATCGTCGTCTCCCACAGCTGATCCGGGTTCATCTCGCCAAGTCCCTTATACCGCTGAAGCTCATAGCCTTTTCCGTATTCCTTCAAATAATTTTGAAGCTGCTCATCCGTCCAGGCATACCGAACGGTCTCCAGCTTGCCCGATTTTCTCGTGATCTTATAAAGGGGCGGCTGAGCAATATAGATTCTGCCGGTATCAATAAGCGGCTTCATATAACGGTAGAAGAAGGTCAGCAGCAATACCTGAATATGCGCACCGTCCGTATCCGCATCCGTCATAATAATTATTTTATTATAGTTGCTTTCCTCAGCCTCGAATTCCGGCCCTACACCGGCTCCGATCGCAGAAATAATCGCTTTGTATTCATCGTTCTTCAGAATATCGGCCAGCTTCGCCTTCTCCGGGTTCATCGGCTTGCCCTTAAGCGGCAGAATAGCCTGATGCTTGGAATCGCGGCCCTGCTTGGCAGAACCTCCGGCGGAGTCGCCTTCCACAATGAACAGCTCGTTGCGCGTATAGTCCTTTGATTGCGCAGGCGTCAGCTTGCCGCCCAGATTGGAGCTTTCGCTCTTCTTCTTGCCGCTGCGGATTTCCTCGCGCGCCTTCCGGGCCGCTTCACGCGCCTTGGACGCCTGAACCGCTTTCTTGAGCAGCGACTGGGCAATCTGCGGATTCTCCTCCAGGAAAACCTGCATTTTATCCGTTACGACCGCGTCGACCGCGCTTCTCGCCGAAGCGCTGCCGAGCTGATCCTTCGTCTGGCCGACAAATTCCACCTCGGACATCTTAATATTGATGACCGCCATCATGCCCTCGCGGAGATCGTTGCCCTCCAGATTCTTGTCCTTCTCCTTCAGCAGTGCTGCTTTGCGGGCATAGTCATTCATGACGCGCGTATAAGCGGTCTTGAAGCCCGTCTCATGCGTGCCGCCGCCTCTGGTTGGAATGGAGTTAACGAATGAAGCGATCGTCTCTGTATAGCCGTCATTGTATTGCAGAGCTACCTCAACCTCAATATCGTCACGGTCGCCGGCAAAGTGGATAACTTCATGCAATACCGTCTTGTTTTCATTCAAATATTGAACAAACTGGCTTGCGCCGCCCTCATAATGGAAAACATCGATTTTGCCGCTGCGATCGTCCTTGATCGTCACTTTCAGCCCCGAGTTCAGGAATGCAATCTCCTGCAGCCTCTCGGCGAGCGTGTCATAGTTGAAGGAGGTTCCGGTCTGGAAGACGCGTCCGTCCGGCTTGAATGTCACCTTCGTCCCCGTCCGGTTCGTATTGCCAATAATTTCAAGGCCCGTTACCGGATCGCCGACATGCTCCTTGCCTTTGTCGTCGATCCAGTATTCGAAGCGCATTTTATGTATTTTGCCATCGCGGTAAATTTCAACCTCCAGCCACTCCGACAGCGCATTCGTTACCGAAGCGCCAACGCCATGAAGGCCGCCGGACTTCTTATATCCCCCGCCGCCGAACTTGCCGCCCGCATGCAGAATCGTAAAGACAACTTGCGGCGTAGGAATGCCGGTCTTATGCATGCCGGTCGGAATTCCGCGCCCGTTGTCATAAACGGTGATGGAACCGTTCTTATGCAGCGTCACATCGATCGCGGAGCAGAACTTCGCCAGATGCTCGTCCACCGCATTATCGACGATTTCCCATACCAAATGATGCAAGCCGGAAGTGCTGGTGCTGCCGATGTACATGCCCGGCCGCTTGCGTACGGCGGTCAAGCCTTCTAATACCTGTATATCATCGGCCTCATAGTTCCGGTCTGCGGCCGCTGTGCCTGCGAAAAAATCCATTTGCTCAGCCATGAGCTTCCCCCAATCCGTATCTGCTTTCATTCTCGTACTCGTATCTTCAAGCTATTTTAATTCAAGATGTCCCCTTTCGTAAAGACGCGAAACGAAACGATCAACCCCGCCGTTCCCCATGCAGCCAGTACAGCCAAGGAAAAAGGAAGCGTCATGCCCTCAATGGGCGGCGGAGTTCCTTCCAGATAGCCGGTCAGCTTCAGATTGACCGAAAATAAATATTTCGCGCTCCTCCAGGAAGAGGACATCGAGGACAAAATCGTACCGGCAATGATCGCCGACATCATTGTAACCAAGCTGGCCGCCGTACTGCGAATCAGGACGCTTACCATAAGGCCAAGCGCTGCGACTGTCATAGCGGAAAACCAGCTTAGACCAGCCTCCATAAGTAAAAAGCGCCATTGCGGCACCGCATGAACCGCCGAGCTGTCGATGGTCGAGCCCTCGATCCGGAATCCGGTCAATATTGGTGCCGTCCAGCCTTCATAACCAAAAACAAAGCCGGATATAAGGTAACACAATATAACCGTTACCGCAATGGTTAATGAGACATAAAGCGTAAGAGCGCATAGTTTGCTGAATAGAATCTTCCACCGTTTGACCGGTCTCGTCAGCAGCATCTTAATGGTACCGCTTGTTCTCTCGCCCGAGACGATGTCCGAGCCGATAGCCAGCACCAGCATCGGGATGAACAGCGTGATTGAATTGCCCAGAAACTCTCGCGTGAACTGCACGCCGCTCGGCTCGCTGGGATTGATATCATGGTCCAAATAATAGTGAAGCTGCTGTACGGCGATGCGCCTGCCGCGCTTCCATTCCTCCGGAATCCGGTCGCTTGCTAGCGTGTTCTCCATATCCGCAATTTGCTGCAATACTTGATTCCGCCAATCCGCGAAGTGCTTGGCTTGATTGCTTACAACTTTATGCTCGGCATAAGTAAACACCGGGATCAGGATCAACAGAATAAGGACGATAACGATAAAACGCTTCTTCATCCACAGCTTGAGCGATTCATTCTGAATAAGCGCCGCCAGCTTAAGCAAGAGACTCGCTCCCTGTCAGCGCCAAGAAAAGCTCTTCCAGCGTCGGCTCCGCCTGATAGACAGCAGTAATGCCGATCCCCCTGGCAGACAGCCTGTCGACCGTGTCCGCAATGATTGACTCCGGCATGGCCGCAACGACGGTATCCCCCGGCTGGCTATCGGCTGTTGTCCCGCTCCGAATCTCGATTCGAGGGTCCCTGCCCAGCTCGGCCAAACCTTCCTCCCTATTGTCGAACCGCCAATAGACATAACCGGAAGCGCCTTGGATCAGTTCCTCGATTTTGCCTGTTGCGATCACCCTCCCACGGTCCATTATGAGCACTCTATCGCACAGCATTTGAACCTCGCTTAACATATGACTGGAGATAAGCAGGCTTATCCCTTCCTCCGCAAGCTTGTGGACAAATGCCCGCAGCTCCTTAATCCCTTTCGGGTCCAAGCCGTTGGTTGGTTCATCGAGAATAAGCAGCTTGGGCCGCCCGAGCAGCGCTTGAGCAATGCCAAGCCGCTGACGCATGCCGAGCGAATACGTCTTCACTTTATCATGAATTCGTTCCTGCAGCTTGACGACTCCCGTCACTTCCCGGATTCTCTCCTCATCCACTCCCTCTGCCATACGCGCAAAATGCTCCAGGTTCTGCCAGCCCGTCATATAGCTATAGACTTCAGGATTCTCAACAATACAGCCGACATGCCGAAGCGCCTGCTCCGGGCGGCGCTGAACGTTATGCCCGCATATTTCGACGGTGCCTCCTGTCGGCTTGATCAAATCAACAAGCATGCGAATCGTTGTTGTTTTCCCCGCTCCATTAGGACCGAGAAAACCGAATTTCTCTCCTTTTTGGATGTCAAAGCTCATCTTCTCGACGATTGTGCGTCCTCTGATCGACTTGTGCAGGTCCTTCACGCGTAGCACGGGCACATCCTTTCCTTCCATAGAAGTCTTCCTCCTTTCGTCAATCCAGCGACTCCAGCATACGGCCGGCAATCCGCTCGTAGCCCTCGCGGTTCGGGTGAAAATGATCGGATGACAGGTATTCTCCGATACGTCCCTCAAACAAATCGAAGGTTGGCACCATCATCATATTAGGATACGGGTGAATGGCCGCGTAAGCTCCTGTATTCCACTCTTGCATGCTTATACTCGCTCCCCGGAGCTTGTCCAAATCATAGAAGGGATTATAGAGTCCCATATACACGACTTTTGCAGCAGGATTAAGACGATACAACGTATCTGCCACCTTGCGGAAGCGTTCCAGCGCCTCCTCAATCCCTTGCGCAAGCCCGTCCACACCGAGCGTCTCCCAATCCTTCTGCGCCATTCTGGCACGCGCCGACAGGAACAGATCATTACCTCCGATCGTAAGCAGGATCAGATTGGCTTGCTTCACGGCGTACTGATAACCTGTATCCCCAGACAAGCGCTCGACCAGTTCAGACGCCTGCATGCCGCCCACAGCCAAATTGTTCAAGACATGAACCGGCTTATCATATTTCTTCTTCAAGCCTTCAACCACATGATAGACATATCCCTTGCCCGTGGTATCCCCGGTGCCTTTCGTCAGTGAATCGCCCAAGGCGACGATCCGAATTTCCTTGGCGCTGGCGAGGGATGCCTCCTGTCCCGGAGGAGGCTGGGATGAAACATCAGGCGCCGGCCTCTGAGCCAAGACTGCGGGTGCAAGCAGCATGTCGTTGATCACGATGCCCAGCCCTGCTAGAAGCATTCCTGTTGACAGAAGGGAGCAAGCAGCAATCCAGCCCCATAATAATCGGTTTCTCCTCATTTCGGAACCCTCCCCGCCGGCTTGATCGTCATGACCGGCACCTTTCTTCTATCGTGTCAGATGTTACCATGGTTTGCATTTCCGCCGCGCCTTATGCCATGCGAACGAAAAAAAAGATGCGCAAAGCGCATCTTGCAGAAGCATCATCCGCTTGTTGAATCCAATCATCGGCAGGCGTTTTTCTCCCGTTATTGCGTGATTGCAACCCGCATAATGCTGGATGCTGCATCGTAGATTCGGTCGTACTGCTCGAGAGGAAGCGGGTTGGTCCCTCTGCCTAGCTCGATCGTAAATCCCGGCCTCCGCCAATCCTGAATGAACCAGTCCTTATAGCCGGCCTTGCTGTCCACATTCCGAACGGACTCGTAGCCGCTCGCTTCCGCGAAAGCCGCAGCCAATGCTTCCGACTCCGGCGGCTCCAAGCCTTCAAAGCCCCAGAAGAAAACTTCCCCTTGCGTATGGAAGGCCACTACCCGCGCGAACGAATCCCTTCGGGTCAGCTCCGCCAGCGCCTGCACCTCTGGCTCAGTCAGCGGCGATGTGCCCGAGAAGTCCCGCGGAGCAGGGGACTGGGGCCCAGCGGCTGCATCACGTTCCCACAGAGCCGGGAATTGTTTGTTCAGATCGACGCCTCTTATGTTGGCCTTCCAGCCGCTAAAGTCCATGCTGCCTTCATTAATGGCAAGCACCTCACTGCGGACCGGCTCGGCTTCCGGCAGTCCGCTGACTACCAAATCCACCCCGTCGGGATTCAACATTGGAACCACCGAAAGCGTCACAGCCAAATACGGGGCGTACATGGCTATTCCGTTCCAGTCTGTACTATTCGTAACAGCCATTGCGTATTCGTTCAGAAACTGGACAAGCACCGGAGTCGTAATCCATTCATTCGCATGAATGGAACCGTTCGCGTGCATCATCCGCTCGCCGCTGCCGATCCTGATTTCCGTTATAGGCTTGCCCATTACGCTGTTGCCGATCGAGGAGCGTCTGAGGAACGGATAGACCGCAACCAGTCTGCCGAGATCCTCTTCCAGCGCAGCAACATTATAAGTGCGCTGCGGATTGGTAACCAGCTCCGTGACACGTCTTGGCAGCCGTATCGTTTCGCCCACCTGCAGGTTGTTGCTTTGCAGTCCCGGATTGGTCTGCAGCAGCAGCTCCGCCGATATGCCGTTGCGCGATGCGATACGCCATAACGAATCTCCGCTTGCAATGCGGTATTCTAGCCATTCGAATCCCGGTATTTGAACGGTTTGGCCGATGTACAGCGCCTCCGGTTCAATCCCCGGATTGGAATCCACGATTAGACGAAAGGGTACACCGAAGAGAATGCTGTACTTCCATAACGAATCTCCGTTTCTTACCGTAACCTGCATGACGCTGACTCCTCCTTCATCCCCGCCTGCTTTCATTAGAATAAAGTATGGGCCTGTGCCCCGATTGGTTCCTTGGCACAAAGAAAGCCCCCCGCACGATGGCGGAAGGCTCACGATCTCATTTATATTTGCTCCAGTTATTGTCGCTGTTCTCCAGCAAGTAAGAGAAATCATTTTCCAGACGCTTCTTCTCTTGCTTCTTCGCCTCTTCCTCTTGCAAGCGCTGCTGCTCCTTGCGCTTAGCCTCAGCCTGCTTCAGGTCCTCTGCCTGTGCTTTCAGCTTTTGCAGCGTATCTGCGCCCAGCAAATCCTTCAGCGTAGCGCCTGAAGTCTCCGAATGCGCTTGCTCGCCGCTGCGTCTCGGCTGCGATTGCTGTTGCTTGCCCTTCTTTGCCATGTTGCTTCACCTACTCGTTCTCGTATTGAATATGCAGCGATTCCGCCGCCCTGCGCGCAAGCGCACGTGCCGACTCCGTATCGGAAGCCGTGCTTAGAGCTACAGCCATGCGCCGGCCAACCTTCGTCTCCGGCTTGCCGAACAAGCGGACTTGCGTATTCGGTACAGCCAGTGCGTCCTCCAATCCGCCGATGCGAAACGATTGCGATTCGCGATCCGCTTTGAGCGTATGCGAAGCGCCCGGCGACAGTAGTCGGATCGTCGGAATCGGATAGCCCAGTATCGCCCGGATATGCAAGGCGAACTCCGACAGATCTTGTGTCGCCATCGTAACCATACCTGTATCATGCGGACGCGGTGATACCTCGCTGAAGAGGACGCCGTCCTTCGTCAGGAACAGCTCGACACCATATAAGCCATAGCCGCCCAGCTCTTCCGTAATGCGATACGCAATCTCTTCCGCTTGGCGGATCTGCGTGACTGTCATGTCATGCGGCTGCCATGACTCGATATAGTCTCCGTCCTTCTGCACATGTCCGATTGGCGCACAGTAGCTGGTGCCGTTCACCGAACGAATCGTCAGAAGCGTAATCTCGGACTCAAACGTCACGAAGCCTTCTACAATTATACGGCTCTTCTTGGCGCGGCCGCCTTCCATCGCATAGTTCCAGCAGCTCTCCAGCTCGGCTTCGGAACGGCATACGCTCTGTCCTTTGCCCGAAGAACTCATAATCGGCTTAATCACGCACGGATAACCAAGCACGTCAGCCGCTGCTCTCAGCTCCTCCAACGTATCGGCAAAGCGATAGGGCGCTGTCGGCAAGCTCAGCGTCTCGGCAGCCAGCCGGCGGATTCCCTCACGGTCCATTGTCAATCGCGCCGCCCGGGCAGTCGGAATGACGCGGTGACCTTCACTCTCCAGCGCAAGCAGCGTCTCGGTCGCAATAGCTTCGATCTCCGGCACAATAAAGTCCGGCTTCTCCTGCTCGATGATACGGCGAATGCCATCACCGTCAAGCATATCAACCACATAGCTGCGATGTGCAACCTGCATGGCCGGCGCGTTCGCATAACGGTCTACCGCGATCGTCTCTACGCCCAGTCGCTGCGCTTCAAGAACGACCTCCTTGCCTAATTCTCCCGATCCCAATAAAAGCACTTTACGAGCATTCGATGTTAAAGGTGAGCCATACATATAAGAAAAGAACCTCCTGGAACATCTTCGTCTGCTTTCCCTCGAAATAGCGAGAACGGCTTCAGACAAAAACGGTTTTCTTCCATTGTGGAGGTTCTTTTGCGAAAAATCAATATAAACAAACAGATAAGTGCTGAATCGTTCGGACTTTCGAGCTATAAATAGCGATATTGTGCTTCAATCAAGCCATGATATACGCCTTTTTTCATCATTAGCGCTTCATGATTGCCTTGTTCCACAATTTTGCCGTGATCGAGCACAATAATATCGTCGGCATGGCGAATCGTAGACAAGCGATGTGCAATCATAAAGGATGTGCGGCCGGCCAGCAGCGTCTTCAACGCTTCCTGAATTTTCAGCTCTGTCTCCGTATCGATGCTTGCCGTCGCTTCATCGAGTATCAAAATCTGCGGATCCGCCAGCAATGCGCGAGCGAATGACAGCAGCTGCCGCTGTCCCATAGAAAGCATATTGCCCCGCTCCTCGACCTCTGTCTCATACCCGTCAGGCAACGACATAATGAAGTCATGGGCGTGCACGGCTTTCGCCGCATCCTCAATCTCCGTATCGGTCGCGTTCAATCGGCCGTACCGAATGTTGTCGCGTATCGTACCCGCGAAGATAAAGGTGTCCTGCAGCACGATACCGACCTGCGAGCGAAGGCTCTCAATCGAGACATCGCGAATGTCGATTCCATCGATAAGCACCCGGCCTTGAACGGGATCATAGAATCGGCATAGCAGGTTGATAATCGTACTTTTGCCGGAGCCGGTATGGCCGACGAGAGCGATCGATTGCCCCGCCTTTACGTCGATGCTTACGCCCTTCAGCGCCGGTCTGTCTTTCTCATATTCGAAGATGATTTGATCGAACTTGACATCGCCCTTGATCGCAGGAAGCGGCTTTGCGTCCTTACGCTCCGCTACCGTCGTCTCCTCATCAATAAATTCGAAGATCCGCTCCGAGGAGGCCATGGCGATCAGCAGCTGAGAATACATCTGGCCCAATCGGTTGATCGGCTCCCAGAAGTTGCCGATATAGTTGGCGAAAGCGAACAGGAGGCCAATCGTAATGACGTTAGTCTGGATGAGATGAGTGCCATACCAGAACAGGATGCATGTGCCGATCGCGGCTGTCACTTCAATGACGGGACCGAAGGCCTGGTTCAGTGCGGATGCTTTGTTCCAAGACTTGATATTGTCCGTGTTCATATGGTTGAAGAAGCCCATGTTGTCTTTCTCTTGAACGTAAGCTTGCGTGACCTTCATCCCTTGAATACTTTCGTTCAAATGGGCATTGATCCTCGATTGCTTCATCCGTACATCTTGCCAAGCGAAGCGGATGCGCTTGCGCAAGGAGGTCGACACGATGAACATAATCGGAACGGTAATCATGACGGCCAGACCCAGCTTGACGTTCAGCACCAGCAAAATAATGACGATACCCACGAGCTGGATGCAATCCATCAGAAGATTGACAACACCGTTCGTGAACAAGTCTTGCAAAGCATTGACATCATTCGTGACACGAACGAGAACGGAACCTGCCGGACGCTTGTCATAGAAGCGGAAGGACAGCTTCTGTATATGCTGGAACAAATGGTTGCGCAGATCGTAGATGACCTTTTGCCCGATGATGCTTGTATATTTGATCCGGTACCGGTTGGACGCCCATTGCACAATATACAGCGCCAGCATAAGACCGCCGATTACCGCCAGCATGCCAGTGCTCTTGGAGCCCTTTTCCGCATCCAGTATGCTGTCGATGACATAGAGCATCAGGAAAGGAATGGCAAGCCTGGTCAGCGTACCGATGATCATCATCACGATGACAGGCATCAGCTCTCGCTTGTACGGTATCATGTACGTATAGAGACGGCGCAGCTGCGCCCAGTTAAACGGCTTTTCGATTGCTTCGTCGTCCTGGTAGACGAAGCGTTCATTACGGCTTCGCCCTTTGGCGGATGCTTTTGCACTCATTTTGCGTTGCTCCTTCTCCGGTCTTGAATATCAATCACGGCGTATTCACTTTCTTCGTCATTCACGTAGTCCGCGTATTGGATTTTATACGTTTCGCGGTAAGGACCCTTCTGGGCAATGAGCTCAGCATGGCTGCCGCGCTGTACGATATGCCCTTTGTCGAGCACGATAATTTCATCAGCGTGACGCAAGGAGGAGATGCGGTGAGCAATAATGAACGTCGTGCGTCCCGCCATCAGTTCCTTGAAGCCCGCTTGTATCTCGTGCTCCGTCTCCATGTCAACTGCGCTTGTCGCATCGTCCAGAATCAGGATCCGAGGGTTCTTAATCAGCGCGCGCGCAATGGCGATACGCTGCTTCTGTCCGCCGGACAAGCCCATGCCCCGCTCCCCGACAATCGTATCGTAGCCCAGCGGCAGCTCCATGATGAAATCATGCGCTTTGGACAGCTTCGCGGCATACTCGATTTGCTCTTGCGTCACATCCCGGATACCGTAAGCGATATTGTCGCGGATCGATGCCGAGAACAGGAACGTCTCCTGGAAGACCGGCGCAATCTGGCGTCTAAGCGACGCTACATCCAGATGTTTGATGTCCATGCCATCCAGCGTAATGCGGCCATTTTTCACATTATAAGCACGCATGAGAAGCTGTATGATCGTAGATTTGCCCGCCCCTGTGCCGCCCAAGAGACCAATCACCGATCCCTCTGGCGCATCAATGTCAATGGATGTCAGAGCTGCGGATTTGTCCGGATAATTAAAGGTGACATTTTCGAACCGGACATGTCCTTTCACGCTGCGTGGGTCGAGCTCTATGGCATCCTTAACGTTTTTCACATGCACATGCTCGTTCAGAAGGCCCAGCACGCGTTCCCCCGACGCTTTGAACTGCGTGTAGTTATTAATATGGAAGCCGAGTCCCCACATCGGGCCGATAATGTACCAGATCAAGCTGAAGAAGGCTACGAACTCACCCAGCAGCAGCGAACCGTTAATGACCATGATTCCGCCAGTAATGAGCAGGATCACTGCACTCATGTTGGCCACAAGCTCCATGACCGGGAAGAATTTCGCCCAGATCCTCGCTGCCCCCACCTGGTTCGTCTGATACGCTTCGCTGCGTACAGAGAATTTCGTCACTTCATGTGTTTCGCGGGCGAAAGACTTGACTGTGCGCACACCTGTTATATTCTCTTGGACAGCCGTCGTAAGGTTGCTCATCGCTTGGCGCATCTCGCGGAACGCCGGATGAATAAGCTTCTCGAAGCGAAGCGCCAAAATCGCCAAGATCGGGATCGGAACCAGCGTAATCAGCGTCAGCTGCCAATTCAGGTACAGCATCATGGCTCCGCCAAAGGCAATCATGAGCACCATATTCAAAATTTGAGCGAAGCCGAATCCGATAAAGTTGCGGATCGCCTCCAGGTCCGCTGTAAGCCGCGACATCAGATCGCCTGTCTTTGCCTTGTCATAATATTGAAAGGATAAGGTTTGAAGCTTATCGTACAAGGCATTGCGCAAGCGGAAGGCAACCCTGTTGCCCAGTCTCCCGCCAAAAAAGCCGTGCAAGAATTGGTTGAGCGCTTTCAAAGAAATGACTCCCACGACAATGAGCGCGAGCTGCGGTACAAGCTCGAACTTCTTCGGTGTAATGACATCATCGATCAGATAACGCAATAGATTCGGATAGACAAGCCCGAGCGCCGTTGCGACCATCAAAAATAAGATCGATGCAATTAAGTACTTTCTCTCCGGCATATAAAAAGCCTTTAATTGCCTCAGTACGTCCAACGAAATCCATCTCCCCATCTCTGTTATGTAAGCATGAATGAATCTTATCAGCATCGGTATAGAGGAGCAAATTCGATAATTTTGCGAATTTTTAAGTAGAAGCGCTTAAAGTCGCTCTAGCTGTATTGGAAACGGTTAAAGCTCCCAAATCGTCCCGAATCGATACCATAATGTGCGTATTACTCCGTTTTTGCATATTTTCACACTAAATGGTGAAAACTTTTTTCCAGTTCAGGTAATGGTCTGCGAAAAAAAGAATGCTTTCCCGGAAAAGAAATTCCGAGAAAGCATTCCATGAAACGGATGGGACAATTACACTCCCCTCCTTATGCTTGAATCGCAGCAAGCTTCGCATGAAGCTTCTTTAACTCTTCCAATTGTCCGCTGTCCGTGAGCGTTGCGCGCTTCCCATCGGCAAAGGCTACCATATCCTTCTTCAAGTAGCCGCCAGCCTGCCCGGCAGCCTCTTGCCAAACACGCTCATAATGAACGGTCCAATCCGCAATGACGCCATCCATCCAGCGTTGAAGCTCAGGTGCAATCAGCGTCTCCAGCTCCTTGCGCAGCTTAGTCTTGCCCTCTCCTTCGAAGAACTGTCGAGGCGATTTGAATCGGCTCCACAGCCACTTCGCATCCATATCCTCCGCTTCCCAATCCTTCGCTTGCTGAGGAGTCTGCACGTTCTCAGCCGGGTAAGGCGCCGGAAGGTAATCCGCAAGCAGCGCAGTCAACTCATCGCTGCAGCGATCGTATTGCTTCTTCAGAGCGGCATGCAAGGCGCGCTCCATTCGGAGCGTTGTGGCCAGCAGCTCCTGTGACAGCTCGCGCTGCATCAATCTTTGCAGCTCCAGCCATGAAGTCCATACGACGCGTCGCAAATCACGGCCATCGTCCTGCAAGGAAGCTGGATTGTAAGCCAGATGATAAAATTCCCCGAATCGGTATTGAAGCCTCTGGATGACATAATAGAGCAGTTCGTTAATTTCCTGCTTCAATCCTTGCGGGATATCACTTTCAGCCATAGTGTCGACAAGCGCCTCGGATTGCCGGGCCGCATCGTCCAGCTGGCGCAGCTGCGCTTCGCGCTGTGAAGCGTCGCCTTCTGCTCCACGCACCCAGCCGCTTACTGTACCTATCGTACGAGCCAGCTCCTGGTATGCGGATTCCACCGCGAGCCGTCCGAGATCATTGGTAATAAAAGATAGGAAAGCCGATTCCAATTGCGGCATGCGAGACCGGCTCTGCAGCCCCTGATCGGCATCCATCTTGCCGTCAAGCGCTTCGATACTGGATACCGGGAACAATCTCGGCGAGCGGATTGCATGCTGCAGCAGGTTGGCTTCCACATGCGCAAGTACGCCCTCCAGCTCCTCCTCATCTGCGGCCAAGTCCGCCGCATTGACGACGAAAAACATTTTATCCAGCTCAAACTGGTCCTTCACACGTCCCAGCTGATCAAGGAACTGGCGATCCGCTTGCGAGAACGCATGATTATAATAGGTTACGAACAGAACTGCGTCAGCGTTTTTAATATAATTGAAGGCCACACCTGTATGGCGCGCATTGACAGAGTCTGCCCCTGGCGTATCGACCAGCACAATGCCTTCGGCCGTTAATGCGCATTCGTAATGAAAGTCGATCTCGCTAACGAAGCAAGAACGGGATTCTTCAGCGACATATCTTGCATATTCCGCCCGATCGGTCTTCAGCTCCTTGCCGAGCAGCTGCTCATGCTGCTCCCAGCCCTGTCGCGCCGCGCGCAGGAAGCTGTAATGAGGCCGACCTCCTGCGCCGATGGACTGCGGCGTCAGCTTGTCGATCGCCTTCAAGATGGATGCTGCATCCGGCATCTGAGCTTCGGAGGCTTGCTCGCCGAGCAGCGCTAGAGAATAGCGCAAGTCGGCTAGCACAGCCTCCCTGCTCTTCATGACAACACGCGCTTCACCGTGGCCGTATTCCGCTGTAGGCGGCATCAGCCGGTTAATCGCCGCCGTCGTCGGATTCGGAGACACCGGCAATACGGCGTCGCCGATCAAAGCGTTCGCCAGCGATGACTTGCCGGCGCTGAATGCGCCGAATAACGCAACTGTAAACCGGCTGCTCTGCAGGCGTTCTGCCTTCTCGCGCATCGCAAGGGCAGCCGAACGAAGCGCTGCTTGCCCAGAGATCAGTTCAGCCGCTTGGATCAGCTTGCCCGCCGCTTCTCCCTGCTTGGACCGAACGGCTTCCTTACTCGCTCCTGGCGCAGCCTCGCGGCTAAGATGCACACCTGCTTCCAGCGTCGCCGCCACTTGGCTTGCTGGATGTTCCGTGTCAGGGCGCGAGGCAGCAGACGTTGCCTGCGCATGCGCCCCCTTCACAGCAGCAGAGCCGTCAGGCTGGGCAGATGTGTCGCCGCTATTCGTTGGTGTGAGTGACTCTGCCGCAGCAGGCTTAGGCAGCACAGGCGCCGTTATCGGGGCTGGCAGCATCCGCCGCATCCCTGCTGCATCCAGCTCCAGCTTCTCAGTCATGCTCTCCAGCTCATGGATCGCCTTGGCTTGGCTTTGTACTTCCGCGAGGCGACGCTCCGCCTCTGCGCGCTCCGCCTCGCTAGCCGCAGAAGCGCTGACAGCCAGCTCGTCAATGACGTCAAGCGCGCGCTGCCGATAGACACTCTTGATGTCTGCTGCTAAGTCCTTGCTGAACGTCATCGTATATTCGTTCCCCATCACAGCTCCAGCCTTTACCCTGCCGATCAGCCAATTGCCGTCCGGCGTCCAAGAAAGCTCCGACGCCAGATTAGCCTCCAGCTTCTCCTGGTTATAGCTCGCGGACTCTGCAGCTTTGCGCAGCAGTTGCTTGACATGCCATTCGATCGACGCGCTCACAAGACTGGACAGTTCCGCCCGGAAGGCTTCCAGCCTTCTCTCCTGCTCGGCAGCCGTCTTCGCGCCAGCGAATAGAAGCCCCGTCTTAAAGCCAGGCTTGCGGCTCTCCAGGAAGGCATGAGCCAAATCGCGCAGCGGCGCCGGCGTAATATTCGCATTATCCAGCAGCGATTGAAGCTCCACTCGCAATTTCGTCCGATACACCTCTTGCTGGGCAGCAAGGTTATCGATTCGCGCTCGAAGCTCCTGCAGCTCGCCAGACACTGCCGCCATAGCTTCTTCACCGCCGGCCTCTGCAATTAGACGCTCGCGCTCCGGCTCCTGGCACTCCTCGCGCCACTTCAAGTGGGTCTCAGCCAAATGTCTCAGCGAAGCGTCCACGCTATAGGCGCATAGCTCCTCGCGCTGCTCGGCAAGCCTGCCAATCAGCCCAATAAGCTTATGCCATTCATGATGGGGATGCTCCGGTTTTCTAAGCGACAAATACAGTATCCCGGCGGGCTCCAAATGCCAAGCCTGGAACGCTTCTTCTACGCTATTGCGATATTCAGAGAAGCTAAGCTCCCTGTCACGATGCTTATCGATTTGATTGACAATAAAGTATAAGGGTTTGCCCCAATCCTTCAATTCCTTGGCAAACGCAAAGTTGATTTCGGATTGGACATGATTGTAATCCATCACATAAAAGACGACATCCGCCAAATGCAGCGCCGATTCTGTAGACATCCGGTGCGCAGCGTCTGTCGAGTCGATGCCTGGCGTATCAAGCAGCACCGTCTTATCGCCCAGCAATTCGCTTGGGTAGACAATCGATACTGACGTATATTGCTCGCCATCCACGCAATATTGGTCAAGCTCGCCAATTGGAACTTCTGCTTGAATTGTAGTACCGTCTTCCGTTACTTTCTCAACTTCCGCATAAGCCCGCTCGCCGCCCCGAATGGAAACGACGTTAGCGCTGGTCGGAATCGGGCTGGATGGAAGCAGCTGAGCCCCGCAAAGCCGATTGACCAGCGTTGATTTACCTGCCGAGAAATGACCGCATAACGCAACAGTAAGCCGACCTTCGGTCAGCTTACTCGTTAACTCACGCGCCTGCCGCGCGCGTATAGGGTCTCCTGTCTCGGCCATTGCGGCGCTTGCGGTCCGAAGTGCTTCCGCTATGCCTTGTACCGTCATGACTGTCATCTCCTGAGAATCCTAGACGGCTTCCTCTTCGTCAGTCGGCAGGCAAATTTCAAATACATTGCCATGCTGGAGAATCATAATGTTGCGTTCCTTCTCCTTCATGACGACAACCTCTGGCTTCGTGCGCATACGATCAATATATTGATCAGGCACATCGCCCGAGCCGCTTACCGTAATGCCTTCGATTACGATATCTTCGTTTTCTTGCGGCGGAGATTCAAGCACTTGCTCATAAATATCGGAAAAAAGCTCAAAGTTGTTCGTGTACACGGAAATGCATTTCATGATTCATCATCCTTCATTGGCTAATTTAGTTTTTTTACCTTTATTTTTGGTCTTAACCGCTGGCTTCATACGCGCTTTTCCTTCTTTGCATATATCCAGCAAGGGACATACGGGACATTGCGGGTTTTGTGCCTTGCAATGATATCGTCCAAAAAAAATGAGTCGGTGGTGGGTAATCGTCCATTCCTCTTTCGGAACAAGCTTCATCAGCTTCTGTTCGACAGCGAGCACCGTATCATCAGGCTTGGCTACAGCAAGCCGCTTTGACACTCGTTCAACATGCGTATCGACCGCAATTGCCGGTACGCCGAATGCATTGGACATTACGACGTTAGCTGTCTTGCGCCCAACGCCGGGAAGCTCAGTTAATCCTTCGTGACTGGCAGGTACCTCACCCTCATACTTATCAATCAGTATGCGGCACAACTTCTGTATATTGGAAGCCTTGCTTCGGAACAACCCGATTCGGCGAATATCGCCTTCCAGCTCCTCCAGAGGCACGCTCAAGTAATCCTCGGGCGTCTTGTACTTCTGGAACAACCCTGCCGTAACCTTGTTGACCGTCTCGTCTGTACACTGAGCAGAAAGCAGCACGGCGATGGTCAGCTCGAACGGATTGTCATGAATAAGCTCGCAATGCGCGTCCGGGAACATCTCCGCTATGGTATCCAATATATGACGCATCTTCTGCTTCGCACTCATGATCTGCCTCCAGTTTAACACTATCGTTCAAAGTGTAGCGAAATTTGACACGCTACGCAACCATAAATCCGCATAATTCCATAAAAAAACTGCCCATAGGGGCAGTTTTTTTCACAAAACGTTCCTCCTTTTATAGGAATTATGGCTTAAGCGGTGTTTTTCCTATCCGTTGGAGGTTGTTGTTGCGCTTTGCAGCTTCTCCAGCGTCGAACCTACAAACGTTGCATTGACTTTATCGCCAGCCTTGAATTGGCTGAACGCGCCTTTCGTACCGTCGGCTTTGAAGATATCAATGGTAGCTGTAGACAAATCGAACGCCGCTTGCGTTCCTGTTTTGACTTTCAATTTTTTGTTCACCGAATCTACAGACACAATTTCGTATTGGATGTTCTGATGGATTTTGATTTGATAGATTAGGAATTGATCGTATTCCAGATCAAGCGTTATCGTTGCGCCTTTCAACAAGTCGCTCAGGCTAGCAGTCGGCTTGTCTTTCAGCTCAACATTAGATTTGGTATAAGGAACCGTAATCAGCTCACCACTAGCAATCTTGATTGTCACCTGCTGGTCCGTCTCATTCAAAGTCACAAGTTCACCAACATACTTGTCCACGAACTCCAGAATGATAATGTTATTATGGGAGTAGCTGACAACAATGTTCTTGAATTGATTGATCATTGTCATTCCTTGGTCGCGCTTCAAAGTCTCGCCACGATAGACGAATTTAGTTGCGTCCGTAATGTAAAGCGCCTGCGCATTATTGCCGTTGGAATCTACTATCGTTAATAGTTTATCATCCTGGGCACGGTTCACAATTTGCGCCGCAGTTATTTTGTTCATCTGGCGGTTCTGAACTTTAATGGAGACAACCTGCTCATTTGCATTGATTGTAAGCTCCACGACGTCCACCTTCGCGATCAAATCATTGACAGATGTGTTCGGCAATCCTTCAATTTGAACTGTAACACTCTTATCGAGGAACTTGGACACCAGAGTTTTGCCGTCTTGCAAAATCGTAATCGACTCTTTGTCCAGATTCTGCACCATTCCGCTAATCGTTGTCGTATTCGGAGCGACTGCCGTCGTGAGCTTAAGTGTGCGCGGTTCTTTCCGGAAGCTGTCCTGTACAATTGTCACTTTCGCATCGCGCCTAATCGTATCGATCGCTACCGTTTTGCCCTCGGCATCTTCAACTAGCAAAGACTCGTCATAGCTGAACAACTGCGCTTTGTTGTCGATCCATACATAAAACGTTTTGTCCGCCGCATTGAAGCGATCGAACGTTCCCGATACCGTCTTCGTATGCTGCGTATCGCTCTCTACCTCAACGTATTGCGCTACGCCGTCCTTCCCGATCACCGTCACGTCGCCATACTCAAGCAGCTGGTCCTTCGTGATCGGCTTCTCGGAATTGAAATGGAAGTATACCGTACTGGAATCCAGCGTATATGTCGTTTCTTTCCCATCCTGGTGCACAGTCAGTCCTGTAGGGGTCAGATCGGATATAACACCCGAAAGCTGGCCTTCATAGTCGACCGGATAGCTGGACTGTGCTCTGCTGAACAGAGTAGCCAAGCTGGCGCGTGTAATCGTCTTGGCAGGCTCGAAGGTTGTCTCTGTCATTCCTTTGACCAAGCCAAGCTGGAATGCTGCGTTTACAAATCCTTTATAGCGGGTACTAATGGATGAAGCATCCTGGAAATGCGAGCCCGCATTTTGCAGCTGGTTCGCTACTGCTTGCTGTCCGATTGCTTTTACGATCAATTTCGTGACCCATTCGCGGCTGGCAGGCTTGGAGCCCCACGCGTTTTCGGTATCCGCTTTGGCTAGCGCGTATTCCTCTTCGCGATCAAGCAGTCCTTCTGTAAAGGCCAGCTCGATATACGATTTGAAGAATTCACTAACTTCAAAGGATTGATCGAAAATAATCATCGAGTTGGTAGGCGCTTTGTCTATCAATCCCGCAAAGCGCAATGCCATCAATACCGCTTCCTGCTGGGACACGCTTTTCTCCGGCTTGAACGTCGACGAGCCGTCCGCCGTATTTTTATAACCGTCAATAATGCCTTGGAAATATAGCTTGGCGATATGCTTCTCAGCCCAGTGCCCGGCATTCACATCTAGAAACGGCGTTGATGCCGTAATTGCAGCGGCATGCACAGCGATAGGTGATGATAAAACGGCAGAACCGCTTCCCGTTACGAGTGTAACAGCAAGCGCTCCGGTAAGGATTTTTTTCCAGGATAATTCGATTGGCATTCAGGTCGTCTCCTTTGTCGTTATCAATATAATGTAAGTGATATGGCCCTTATCGAAGAATGGGATGCTCCAGATCGACGTGGCCCATCATGCTCTCAACCGCTTCCCCTACGACAAGGATGTCGATGCCTTCCACGAATGAGAATTGGAACAGCGTGCTCTTGAGCGTCTCGACCATCTGAAGCTCGCCGGGCGCGCCCAGTCGGGCTTCGTCCGGAATATGAATGTCCACCGTTACGATGCCTTCATTCAGATTAGCGGCCAATATATGTACGTCCTTCCATAGAGAGACGCTGCCGTCGCCGGCATCCTTTTGCAGTTCAGCTAATGCAGATTTCACAATATCCGCTTCTCCTGCATTCGGAATCGCGACTTTCCTCTCCAGCGTTTTTTCCAGTTCGGCGTCTGTTGCGTAGATCGTAATTTCCATTTGATCCGCGGCTGCGCTGGAAGGAACCGGAGTCGGCTCATTCGCGCTTTCCTCCGGTTCGTTATCCTGCTTGCCGCTCGATTCATTAGCTGTAGGGGATGCCCCGACGCCGCCTTGCGTGTCCACGTTAGTCTTCTCTTGAGCACCGCAGCCCGAAAGCGCGGCTAATACAACAAATGAAGCGATCAACACTCGAAAGGCTTGTCCGGTTTTATGCATCAGCCAGAACCTCCGCTCTCTATTTCAATTTCAAATATGCTTTAATTCCCTTGGCGACTTCCGCTCCGAACTTGTCCTGAGTGGATTCGGTAAATAGAGCTTTCGCATCGCCATCATTGGATAGGTATCCGGCTTCGATCAGTACGGCTGGCATAGTCGTCTCCTTGATAACCTTGAATGCCGCTTTCTTCACGCCGCGGTCATTCAAGCCGGTTCCGGCAAGCACGTATGGATGCAGAAAATCCGCCAGCGCCTTGCTGTTGTCCCGGTAATAGTAGGTCTCGGAGCCGTTTACGCTTGTCTTGTCATAGCTGTTGGCATGAATCGAAATAAACAAATCGGCCTTATGATCCTGCGCAAACTTGATACGGTCAGCCAGCTCAATAAACGTATCGTCTGAACGAGTCATCAGCACGTTGATGCGCTTGTCCTTCTCCAGCTCGGCCTTCAGCTTCAGCACAGCGCTCAGGTTGAATTCCTTCTCCCAGCGAGTCATCGACTTGCTGTATGCGCCCGGGTCCTTGGCGCCGTGGCCAGCATCAAGCACCACAGTGAATGGAGCTCCATTGCTGTCATCTGGCGGCGTTGTCACCGGTGGTTCTGGCTCAACCGGCGGTTCTGGTTCGGTAGGAATTTCTGCGGTTGGCATCAACGCGATATGAATGGCGTTCTCCGATTCCGACAGCACGTATCCCGTATCCTCGCCAATATTGATGACCAGTCTCGCTGTAAGCGGGTTCAATTGGAACTGGGCGTACTTGTAACCCGTGAGCAGCGGGTTGTCGGCCACTTCCACTCTTGTCTCCCCATTGAAGTAAGGCTCAAACGTCGTGTTTTTGAAATCAAAAGCAAGACGCTTAGGGTTCTCCAGCACAAGAGGTTTGACCGGCTTCTGAACATCGGTGTGGATGATCGTAATGATGGACTGCTCGTCCATCGAAACTCCTGTTATGTACCCTGTCGGCAATGGCTGCTCTGGCTCTACCGGATCAGGCTCAGCAGGCGTTTCCGGCTGAATGCGGAACATATGGACTTCCCGCTCGGCGGCTTTCCATTCAAACTCCAGTCCAAGCAGCTCGCCAACTGCTCTAACCGGCACCATCGTCCTTTGATTCATCAGCTGCGGCTTGGCGGCTATGTCCATTATGACGTCGTTTACCTTCACCATTGCTTCGCCGATAATCAGCTCGATGACAGTGCTGTCGTTCTTGACGGTCACTTTCTTCATGACGGGCTCCCATTCCACTTCATAGCCCAAACCCTCGGACAAAATGGCCAGCGGAACGAGCGTCGAACCGTTCTCGATCTTCGGATCCACATCCGACAATAACTGCGTGCCCTCCAGGAACAACTTCGGAGGCACACTGGCAGCATGTCCGACGGACGCGAACATCGTGAACAACAACGACATCAACAACATAATGGATACAGACTTTTTCATTTCCCACCTCGATGACTGAATTTCCTTCATCGAATGTGATCATTCGACATACAAGGACAATTGTATAGACGCACAGTGTCAGAAAAAGTTGCGTATAGAGGAAAAAAGAGGACAACCTCCCTCATCAGTCGGTATGTCCTCTTTGCCGGTGTGTATTAGCCTAAGCGAGCAACGTGCTTTTGCTCGTATGCTGAGATTTTGTCTTCGTGCTGAAGCGTCAGGCCGATATCGTCCAGACCTTGCAGAAGGAACTGACGACGGTGCTCGTCAAGTTCGAAAGAGAGGTCGAGACCGTATTCGTCAGTCAGCTTCTTCTTCTCCAGATCAACGTTCAGCTTGTAGCCTTCGTGCTTCGCCGTGCGCTGGAACAGATCCTCTACTTGCTCTTCGCTAAGCTTGATCGGCAGAATGCTGTTTTTAAAGCAGTTATTATAGAAGATATCTGCGTATGAAGGTGCGATAATAACCTTGAAGCCATAGTCCAGGATCGCCCACGGTGCATGCTCGCGGGACGAGCCACAGCCGAAGTTCGCTCTGGAGATCAGAACGGAAGCGCCTTGGTAACGCGGCTTGTTCGGTTCGAAATCGGCGTTTACTTCGCCGCTTTCGTGGAAGCGCCACTCGAAGAACAGAAATTGGCCAAAGCCGCTGCGCTCGATGCGTTTCAGAAATTGTTTTGGGATGATTGCGTCTGTATCTACATTGACCCGGTCAACCGGGGCAACGATTCCTGTTAATTGTTTAAATGGTTCCATGGATGATAATCCCCTCTCCTGCGATATGCGCTTAGTTCAGCACTTCCGTCTTGATTTCCCAATCGCGAACGTCAGTGAAACGACCGTTGACCGCTGCGGCTACTGCCATTGCAGGCGATACAAGATGCGTTCTTCCGCCGCGGCCTTGACGGCCCTCGAAGTTACGGTTGGAGGTCGATGCGCAGCGCTGGCCTGGCTTCAGTACGTCCGGGTTCATTGCAAGGCACATGGAGCAGCCTGCATCACGCCATTCAAATCCCGCTTCGACGAAGATTTTATCCAGTCCTTCCTTCTCTGCTTGAATCTTAACGCGGCCGGAGCCCGGAACCACGATAGCCGTTACGCGCTCGCTGACTTTGTAGCCTCTTGCGATCTCGGCAGCAGCGCGAAGGTCCTCGATACGGCCGTTTGTGCAGGAACCGATAAATACATAATCGATCTCGATTTCCGACATTGGCGTACCTGGTTTCAGGTCCATGTATTCCAATGCTTTCTCAGCTGCTTTGCGCTCGTTCTCAGTCGGAAGATCAGCCGGATTAGGCACACTGGATGTGATATCTGTACCCATGCCCGGGCTAGTTCCCCAAGTGACTTGCGGAATCAGCGAATCTACGTCAAACTCTACAACTGTATCGTAAGCTGCGCCTTCGTCCGTTGTAAGCTGCGACCATGCCGCTACCGCTTCGTCGAAGTTTGCAGGCGCGTACTCACGTCCGCGCAGATAGTTGAAGGTTGTCTCGTCCGGTGCAATCAGACCGGCGCGCGCTCCGCCTTCGATGGACATGTTGCAGACCGTCATTCGCTCTTCCATGGTCAGGGAACGAATCGACTCGCCTGTATACTCAATCACATAGCCAGTTGCGAAGTCTGTGCCGTATTTCGCGATAACGCCCAGGATCATGTCCTTTGCCGTTACGCCTGGCTTGCGGTTGCCGATGAAGCGAACTTCCATCGTTTTGGCTTTGGACTGCTGCAGACATTGCGTAGCCAGTACGTGCTCAACTTCAGAAGTGCCGATACCGAATGCCAGCGCGCCGAACGCACCGTGGGTAGATGTGTGGCTGTCGCCGCAAACGATTGTTTTGCCCGGATGAGTCAGGCCAAGCTCAGGTCCCATAACGTGAACAACGCCTTGGTCAACGCTGTCCAGGTCGAACAGCTTAACGCCGAAATCCTTACAGTTCTGAGTCAGCGTGTCTACTTGCTGCTTGGAGATCGGATCCGTGATATTGAAGCGATCCTTCGTCGGTACATTGTGGTCCATTGTTGCAAAAGTCAGGTCCGGACGGCGAACCTTGCGGCCCGACAGGCGCAAGCCCTCGAACGCTTGTGGAGACGTTACTTCGTGAACAAGCTGCAAATCGATGTAAATAACGCTTGGTTTGCCTTCTTCTTGATGAATGACGTGATTGTCCCAAATCTTCTCAAACATTGTCTTTTTCGCCATTATGCTCACCCCATGATTTCATTATTGCTTGCCGCAATAATCTGCTTTATTAATTACTGCCATCATACCATGTCTTTCTTCATTGATCTAAGATATAATATCTATAAGGACTATAGTTATTAACTATAACTCGCGTTATTTCATTTGTATAGATCGAATTTATAGGGAGGTCCATCCGGATGGAACTGCGTCAATTAAATTATGTCATCCAAATCGCCAATGAAAAAAACTTCTCCCGGGCCGCGGACAAGCTGCATATTGCGCAGCCCTCGCTTAGCCAGCAGTTGTCCAAGCTGGAGCAGGAGCTGGGTGTACTGCTGTTCCGTCGTACCACTAACTCGGTTGAGCTCACTCAGGCAGGCAAGGTATTCGTCGAGAAGTCGCAGACGATATTGGATACCGTAGAGCAGTTGAAGCAGGAGATGGACGATATGGCGCAAATGCGCAGAGGGCGTCTTGTAGTCGGCACGCTCCCGATTACGGGTTCCCACGTTCTACCGCTTGTGCTTCCTGCCTTCGGCGCGCAATATCCTCAGATCGAGGTTGTGCTCGTGGAAGAAACAACGGCCAAGCTGGAGCAATTAACCGCAAGCGGCGGTACCGACCTGAGCTTGCTCTCCCTGCCGCTTATCGATAGCTCCCTCACCTACGAGCCTTATTTGGAGGAAGAAATATGGCTTGCCGTTCCACCTCAGCATAAGCTTGTCTCCCGTCAAGAGCCCATCGAAATCAGCGAGCTGAGCGCGGAGCCGTTCATCGGGCTAAAACGCGGCCAAGGCTTCCGCCAAATTACAGTTGAGCTATGCGAAGCCGTCGGCTTCACGCCGCAAATCGTATTCGAAAGCAGCAATATCGAGACGGTGCAATCGCTGGTAGCCGGCGGCATGGGCATTGCCTTCGTACCGCGCATGCTAACCAGAACTGGCGGCGACTTTGCTCCGGTATACTTGAAGCTGAAATCCCGCCCCACCCGAACGCTTGTCGTCGCCAGCCGCAAAGGACGCTACCTGTCCAAAGCCGCTCAAGCTTTTATCACCACCCTCAATGAAACGATTAGAGTGTATCGGGGATAGCAGGGGATGCTGTAGTAGACGCGGTAGCAGGGTATGACGTTTTTTAAGGTGTGGCGATGTATGGCTCAGGTTAGTTCGTTTGAGCGGTCAGCGGTGCATTCTCGCATAGGATTGGTTGGTGTATGTATGAGCTTGATCGGTTAGCAGGTGTATGTATAAGCTGAATCGTCGAAGTAAAATAGACAGCATATATGCACATGTAAGTGCCCATATTATTAGTGAACGCATAATCTTGATGAGATTGAAACTTTTACTTAACTTGATGCACGCATGAGCTTGACTCGGACATGTTCTTAAACTAACTCAGTCCCTTGATCAAGACACAGTTTAAGGATCAAAACTGTTAACCCTTTAACCATAACCGAAACCGTAATTTGCACGTCAAAAAATCGCATTCCTTCGAGCTGTCGATCAGCTTGAATGGAGTGCGATTTTTTAAATTGCACATCTACATATGAAAGTAGGCCTGTAAGCCGAATTTCTCGGCTTGCAGGGCCGATACGCTCGGCTGCGACGCTTCTAAGCCGAGTTTCTCGGCTTGCAGGCCGATACGCGCAGCTGCGACGCTTCTAAGCCGAGTTTCTCGGCTTGCAGGCCCGATACGCTCGGCTGCGACTCTTCTAAGCCGAGTTTCTCGGCTTGCAGGCCGATACGCGCAGCTGCGGCGCTTCTAAGCCGAATTTCTCGGCTTGCAGGCCGATACGCTCGGCTGCGGCGCTTCTAAGCCGAGTTTCTCGGCTTGCAGGACCGATACGCGTAGCAGCGACGCTTCTAAGCCGAATTTCTCGGCTTGCAGGACCGATTCGCTCGGCTGCGACGCTTCTAAGCCGAATTTCTCGGCTTGCAGGCTCCCCTTCCCATCAATCTAACCTTTAAAGTACAACTGAGGCCGGCGGTCTTCGAAGACCGGAATGCGGCTGCGCACCTCACTCACCAAATCCAGGTCGATATCCGCCCATAGGATGCCCTCTTCCTCGCCCGCTTCCGCCACGATTTCGCCCCATGGATCGATGACAAGCGAATGGCCGAAGAAAGTTGTCTCGCCGCTTGTACCCATTCGATTGCACGCAACCACATACATTTGGTTTTCGATTGCTCTAGCCGTCAGCAGCGTGCGCCAGTGGTGCAGTCGGGGATTCGGCCACTCCGCTGGTACGAACAGAAGCTTGGCGCCGTCCAGCGCCAGTGTACGGGCTAATTCCGGGAATCGGATGTCGTAGCAGATCATCATGCCTGCTTGCTCGCCCTCAATGACGAGTCGTCCCGGCTTCTCCCCGGCCTGCAAATATTTCTCTTCTTCCATTAAACGGAACAAATGGATTTTGGAATAATCACCGATCCGGTTGCCCTCTCTGTCAAAAGCATAGATCGTATTGTAGACGCCGTCCGGCTTCGCTTCCGCGATGGAGCCGCCTACGATATAGATGCCATGCTGCTTGCTGAAAGCCGACAGGAACGCATTCGTCGCTTCCCCGTTCGCATCCGCCAATTGCTCAATCTCCGTCAAGGCATAACCCGTATTCCACATTTCGGGAAACATCACCACATCCGGTTTCACCTCAGCTTGAACCGCTTCCTCCAGCAAGCTTTTGAGTTTGGCCAAGTTTTGGTCAGGAAATCCCGCTTCTATATTCATTTGCAGCAAAGCAAGCCGCAATTTCTTCGTCATAAGGTGAAGCCTCCCAGTCATGTTCTTTTTCACTAATGATACCTTCTCATGGTTCTCTGTCAAGATGGGCATCGTAACGATGAAGCCTTATTCAAGAAACTACACAATAAAGGAGTTTTTCTAATATGTTGCTAGTTCGTTATCAACGATTGCTGCTTATGGCGTTCGCCGCCATCATCCTGATTGGCTTTGCCGCTCCCGCTGCATCTGCAAATGGAAGTACCGGAATCGCAACCAGCCCTGAAACCGAGCTGCGTCCCGTCCAAGTGTTCGACGTTGCCGCAGGCCGAGTCGTGAGCACTCTGCCCAATGATAAGAAGTTCCAAAAGATGGCCCTCTCCTGGACCGAATCCATTACGGGGCTCGCGCCGCAAATAACGGCAGGCCAGAACTGCAGCTATGTCTATCGCGTGCCGCTTGCCAAACCCACGACGGTCGCATCCGGCGATATCAACATCAGCACAAGCGATCTTTTCCTGTTTTATTGCAAGGACGAAGCTCCGATGCTGCTCGTTTTTGATGAGCGCCGCAAACCGTATCTCTTCTTGTTCAAAGAAGACATCGGACCGTTCATCAAAAAAGTAGGTCTTCCCGCCTCATAAAATTATAGCGCCGGCAGCGCTCCCTGCTTCAATTCTCCTTTCATTCATGCTACATTAATGCTAATGTCTTCTCGGCAACGACTGACAAATCGCTATAGCAAGCAATTTCGGAGTGTGATGAAATGGAAGCAGGAGTAGAAAAACGGCGGATTCGGCCCGCTGCTCGCATGGAGGGTTTGCCGACGCAATTTTTCGCCAAGCTGGTAGGCAAGGCGAATGCGCAGATCGCCAAGGGCAAGGATGTCATTAATTTGGGGCAAGGCAATCCCGATCAGCCCACTCCCCCGCATATTGTAGCCAAGCTGCAAGAAGCCGCAACCAATCCGCTGTATCATAAATACCCGCCGTTCAGCGGGTTTCCTTTCCTCAAGCAAGCGGTTGCGAAACGCTACAAGGAGGATTACGGTGTAGAGCTTGATCCCGATACGGAAGTCGCCATTCTGTTCGGCGGCAAAACAGGGCTTGTCGAAATTAGCCAATGCCTGCTCAATCCGGGAGATGTCTGTCTCGTTCCCGATCCCGGTTACCCCGATTATTGGTCGGGCGTTGCGCTGGCAGGAGCGGAAATGACCTTTATGCCTCTGCTTGAGGAGAACGGCTACTTGCCTGATCTCAGCGCGATTGCGCCAGATAAAGCCGAACGCGCCCGGCTTATGTTCATGAACTATCCCAACAATCCGACGGGCGCTGTTGCGACGCCGGAATTTTACGCTGATGTGGTGGAGTTTGCGGAAACCAACGATATTGTGGTCGCCAGCGATTTTGCTTACGGCGCGATTGGATTCGACGGCAGCAAGCCGGTCAGCTTCCTGCAGACGCCTGGAGCCAAGGAAGTCGGCGTGGAATTCTATACGCTGTCGAAGACATACAACATGGCAGGCTGGCGCGTAGGCTTCGCGCTAGGCAACGCCGATGTCGTATCCATGATCAATTTGATCCAGGACCACTACTACTGCAGCCTGTTCGGAGGTATCCAGGAAGCGGCTGCCCTTGCGCTAACAGGTCCTCAGGACTGCGTGACAGCGCTGACGGCCATGTACGAGAGCAGAAGAAACGCCTTGTTCGAGGCGCTTGACCGGATCGGATGGAAGGCAGCAAAACCAGGAGGTTCCTTCTTCTGCTGGCTGCCAGTTCCGGAAGGCTTCACATCGGAGACGTTCGCAGACAAGCTGCTGCTGGAAGCCGATGTCGTCGTCGCTCCGGGTGTCGGTTTCGGCTCGCATGGCGAAGGTTATGTGCGCCTTGGTTTATTGTCCAGTGAAGAGCGCCTGGTCGAAGCGGTCGAACGGATCGGAAAACTTGGTCTTTTCACCCCGTAACCAAGCCATTATGGTGGGATGCCTTTCTTTACAGAGGCATGAGATCATGATATCCTTAATTTAGTTGAAACCAGAAACGTGATGACGGGACCAGTAAGCAGATTTGGCCTTGCCCAGAGAGTAAATTCCACCGGCTGCAAGAATTTACCTTAGGCCCTCTGCCGAAACCTACCTCCGAACGGCCGGCGACAAGCCGGACAGCGCCTCCTGTTACGAGGCTTCAAGATGGACGATGCTTATGCCTTGCGGCACATCGTCAACGAAGGTGGTACCGCGGAAGCAAAGACTTTCGTCCTTTAGAGGATGGAAGTCTTTTTTGCTGTCAGAAAACCAGTATAGGATGGGATGAATATGTCGGAGAGAATCGTGGTGAAGATCGGCAGCAGCTCGCTAACCTCAGAAGAAGGCGGATTGAATCGGGAAAGCATTTCCTTCTTCGCGTCAGAGCTCGCCTCGCGCCATCGTCAGGGAGATGCAGTCATGCTGGTGACCTCGGGTGCGGTTGCTGCAGGCTTCCGCCAGATTGGATACGCGTCCAGACCGAAGATTGTACATGAAAAGCAAGCGGCTGCGGCAGTCGGGCAGGCATTGCTGATGCAAGCCTATCAGGAGGCCCTCTCCCGTTACGGTATTATTGCAGCGCAAATCTTGCTTACGAGAGCGGATTTCTCCAATCGCCGCCGCATTCAGAACGCGCTTATGACGATCGAGGAATTGCTGAAGCAAGGCATTATTCCTATTATTAATGAAAATGACACCGTTGCGACCGACGAGCTGGTGCTCAAGTTCGGAGATAACGATAATCTGTCCGCGCTTGTTGCGGCAATGACCAAAGCTGCCAAGCTTGTCATCATTACCGATATGGACGGCCTCTACACGGAGGACCCGCGCAAAAACCCGCAAGCAACCAAAATTGAGCGCGTGGAGCAAATATCGGAAGAAATATTGAAGCTCGCAGGCGGTGCCGGCTCTTCCGTCGGAACGGGCGGCATGCGTTCCAAGATTGAAGCGGCCAGGGTTGCCATGCGCGGCGGTGTAGGCGCCTTTATCGGCAAGGTTCAGCTGGAGGGAGATCTGACTCGTGCCGTTGAAGGCATCGGACGAGGCACCTATTTCGATACGAAGCTGCACAGCCTGCCGATGAAAAAGCAATGGCTCGGATTCCACTCCATGCCGCAGGGACGAATTACGGTTGATGATGGCGCGGTGACCGCCCTGCTGATTGGCGGCAAGAGCCTCCTCCCCGCCGGAGTAACGGCAAGCGACGGGGACTTTCATCCGGGAGATGTGGTGGAGGTCGTGAATCGCCAGAATGAAGTGCTGGGCCGAGGCGTGGTCAATTATGCCGCATGGCAGCTGCAGGCTGCTGCCGGCCTTGGCTCGGAGGAGGTTGCCCGCAGAGTCGACGTTACCCGGATCGAAGTCATACACCGGGATGAATGGATTACGCTCAAATAGTACCGTATGATAAATGAACCAGGAGGGGAACTGGAATGATAAGTGAAGTGAGAGCAAAAGCAACACTGGCGCAAGAGGCCGCAGCAGCAATGAACAAGCTGACGACCGAGCAGAAAAATGCCGCATTGTCGGCGATGGCGGATGCCTTAATTGCAAGAGAAGAAGAGATTATTGCGGCGAATGCCGAAGACTTGCAGCGCGGCCGGGATAATGGCACCGGCACCTCCCTGCTCGACCGTCTTGCCTTGAACAGCGAGCGCATTGCGGGTATCGCGGAAGGGCTGCAGCAGATCGTGGAGCTTCCGGATCCAGTTGGCGAGCTGCTGGAATCGTTCCAGCGCCCGAACGGCATGAAGGTAGAGAAGCGCCGCGTTCCGCTTGGCGTGATTGGCATGATCTACGAAGCGCGTCCGAATGTTACTGTTGACGCCGCAGGCCTATGCCTCAAAACCGGCAACTGCGTCGTATTGCGCGGAGGCTCCGCTGCCCTGTCCTCCAACCGCAAAATTATAGAAATTTTGAAGGATGCCATGAGATCGACCGCCCTGCCGGTTGATGCGATCCAATTAATCGAAGACAGCGACCGCGCATCCGTCAACGAGATGCTGAAGCTGAACGGCCTGCTCGACGTCGTTATTCCGCGCGGCGGCGCTGCCCTCATCCGAAATGTAGTAGAGAACGCAACGGTACCTGTCATCGAAACCGGCGCAGGCATCTGCCATGTATTTGTAGATGATACGGCGAACATCGCTATAGCTTCCGATATTGCCTTTAATGCGAAAGTACAGCGTCCTTCTGTCTGCAACTCCATCGAAACGCTGCTTGTTCACCAGAGCATCGCAGAGGCACAATTGGCGGCGCTGGTCGAACCGATGCTCAAGGCCAATGTAGAGCTGAGAGGCTGTGAACGCTCCAAGGCACTATTGGGCGATATACGGACTGCAACCGATGAGGATTTCAGCACAGAGTACAACGATTATATTATAAATGTTAAAGTAGTAGACGGGCTTGACGAGGCACTGAGTCATATCCGCCGCCACGGAACGAAGCATTCCGAATGTATCGTGACTGAGACGGGCGAGCATGCCGATCGCTTCCTGCAGGAAGTGGATGCGGCAGCTGTCTACCATAATGTGTCTACTCGTTTTACCGACGGATTTGAGTTTGGATTTGGCGCGGAAATCGGGATTAGCACGCAAAAGCTTCATGCACGCGGTCCAATGGGCTTGCCTGCATTGACCTCTACAAAATATCGCATTACAGGCAATGGCCAAATTAGAGGCTAGCCTGATGCTTCGAAGCTAGATTTTTTACGGAAAACCTTTTTCAGGAGGAGACCAACCATGACTATACTTACGGAGACCGGTATCGCAGCTATGCGGATCTGCTTCTACGGCGCAGGTTCCATGGCAGAAGCGATTGCACGCGGCTTGATTCACGAGAAGCTTGTCGAGCCATCCAAAATCTCGATGTTGAACCGCAGCAACGAAAAACGGCTTGCGGAGCTTCATGAGCGCTACGGCGTTCAAACCGTCCTGCAAGGCTCATCCAATGATACGTATTTGCAGGAAGCGGATATTATTTTTTTAGCGATGAAGCCGAAGGATGCTGCTGAAGCGATCTCGGCTATCGCTCCCCTGCTCCATTCCAAGCCATTGATTGTGTCTGTGATTGCTGGCCTTTCCATCGCTTCGATGGAAAAGCTGCTTGGAGCGGATCAGTCAATCGTACGGACAATGCCTAATACGTCGAGCACGATTGGCCTTGGCGCAACCGGCATCAGCTATTCGTCGAAGGTTACGCCTCAGCAGCGTCTGATCAGCGAAGCGATGTTCCAGTCGATCGGCATTAACGCAGTCGTCGAAGAGTCGCTGCAGGACTCTGTGACCGGCGTATCCGGCAGCGGTCCCGCTTATGTCTACTATGTCATGGAAGCCATGATGAAAGCGGCTGAAGAGCTTGGTCTGGAGCCTGATATGGCGAAGGAGCTGGTCGTTCAGACCGTGCTGGGCGCGGCACAGATGGTGAAGCAGACCGGAGAACGCCCGGAGGAGCTGCGGCGCAAAGTCACATCCCCGAACGGCACAACGCAAGCCGCAATCGAGACGATGACGGAAGCCGGACTGCCGGAAGCGATTGTGAGAGGCATGAAGCGCTCCTCCGAGCGCGCTGCCGAGATTGGGGCTGTCATTGAAAGGAGCATTGCGGAATGAGCCAAGTATGTATTGCCACTTATCGTTCCTATGACGATAAAGCCGATTTTGATAAAAAAGCATTATCCATTGCCGTAGGATTGACCGTAGGCAGCTGGACGGAGCTGCCGGAAGCCAAAAAGGCGGAGATGGAAAAACATTTGGGCAAGGTACTGTCCGTTGAGGTACATGAGTCTGCGAACGGAGCCGCCGGCGAGCGCTACGCGGATATTCGCATTGCATACCCCGACATTAACTTCAGTCGCGATATCCCGGCCCTGCTCGTCACCGTATTCGGCAAGCTGTCAATGGACGGACGTATAAAGCTGATTGATCTGGACGTATCCGAAAATTTCGCTTCGGCCTTCCCTGGCCCGCGCTTCGGTCTAAACGGCGTACGCGAATTGCTCGGCGTCCATGACCGCCCGCTGCTGATGAGCATATTCAAATCCGTTGTCGGACATGATCTGGCTAATCTTCAGGAGCAGTTCTACAAGCAAGCGCTAGGCGGCGTAGATTTGATCAAGGATGATGAAATCCTGTTCGAGAACCCGCTAACGCCACTGGAGAAACGGGTTGAGGCTTGTATGGAAGCCGCCCGCAAGGCGCAGGAAGAGACCGGACAGAAGCTGCTATACGCGGTCAATCTGACCGGACCTACTTCCCAGTTGGCCGCGAATGCCCGTAAGGCTGTAGCAGCTGGCGCGAATGCGCTGCTGTTCAACGTCTTGTCCTACGGCTACGACGTCTTGCATGAGCTTAGCAAAGATCCCGAAATTAATGTGCCGATTGCGGCGCATCCCGCTCTCGCTGGAGCGTTCTATCCTTCGCCGCATTACGGCATTGGAGCTTCCCTGCTGCTGGGCAAGCTGATGCGGCTCGCTGGAGCGGATCTTGTGCTCTTCCCGTCTCCTTACGGCTCCGTAGTGATGCCGAAGGAAGAGAATCTGGCCGTCAAGGACGCCCTGCTTAGCCCTCTCCACGGGCTTAAGACCAGCTTCCCAGTCCCTTCCGCGGGCATTCATCCGGGACTAGTGCCGCTCATCCTGAAGGACTTCGGCAACGAAGTTGTCGTGAATGCCGGTGGAGGCATCCACGGACATCCGATGGGCACAGCCGCAGGCGGTCAAGCGTTCCGCCAGGCAATAGAAGCCGCAACCAGCGGAACTCCGTTGCGCGAAGCCGCTGAGGCGAGCGGCAACGATGCATTGAAAGCAGCCATACAAGCATGGGGGATTAAAGAAGCATGACGAAATCAGAGACATCCAAGAAACGCATCGTATTTTGCGATTTCGACGGCACGATCACGATAAACGACAACATCATTGCGATTATTAAGCATTTCAACCCGGATGGCTGGGAAAGCCTTGCCGAGCGCACCATCTCGACAGAGCTGTCGATCAAGGAGGGCGTAGGCGCCCTCTTCCGCCTCCTGCCTGCTTCCATGAAGGAAGAAGTCGTCTCCTTCGGCATTAACAATGTGCGCATTCGGGATGGCTTTGCCGAATTCATCGCCTATTGCAAGGAGCAGAACATTGATTTTTATGTGACGAGCGGCGGGATTGACTTTTTCGTATATCCTGTACTGTCGCAATTCGATATTCCGCAGGATCATATCTATTGCAACGGAAGTGACTTCTCGGACGAGCGAATCGAGATTCTGTGGCCGCATCCCTGCGACGGGCATTGCACCAACGAATGCGGCATGTGCAAAACAACGATTATGCGCCAGTTTCCGGCCGACGAATATGAACGGATTATTATCGGGGACAGCGTAACCGACTTCGAGGGAGCCAAGCTGGCGGACACCGTATACTCCCGCTCCCATCTGACGACAAAGTGCAAGGAGCTCGGATTGGCACATACCGAATTCGATACCTTTCATGACATCATCGCTGCCATGAACGAAGAAAGGAAGTCATCATTATGAGTTTTGATCACATCCGTACGGAGGACAAGCAGCGCGCTCTTGGCGAGCTGCGCGAGGTGAAGGACCTGTTCGCGTCCAGAGGCTGGTTTCCTGGCACAAGCGGCAATCTGTCTGTCCGTGTAGGCGATTATTCGCCAGAGCAATTCCAATTCGCCATCACGGCAAGCGGCAAGGACAAGACGGTTCATACGCCGGAGGATTATCTCTTCGTCGACCAGAATGGCAAAGCTTGCGAAACAACATCACTGAAGCCTTCGGCTGAAACGCTTATTCATTGCGAAATCTATCGATTGACAGGCGCTGGCGCCATTTTCCATACCCACTCCGTGTTCAATAACGTGATCTCCGAATATTTCTGGGACCGGAAATCCGTGCCGGTGGATGGCGTCGAGCTGATCAAAGGATTTAACCTATGGGAAGAAGAAAAGCATATCGATATTCCGATCGTCTCGAACTTCGCCCATATCCCATCGATCGTTCCGGAGATTACAGAGCGAATCGATCGCGAAATTCCAGGCATCCTGCTTCGCAAGCATGGGATCTATGCATGGGGAGCAAATGCCTTCGAGGCGAAGCGCCATCTGGAAGCATTCGAATTCATCTTCGAATATGTCTATCGCCTGGAGCTGCTGAAGCGCGGCGGATAGCCGAATAACATAGGAATTCAAAGATAAGCTGCCTGCAGAGTTGTATGATCCTGCATGCGGCTTTTTTGCTGCCCTCGACAATGGAATAACGCTTGACTTTAACGTTACGTCAACCTTCATAATAAGTAGATAGGTACGGTTCGGATATAGGAGGAACGTTCGGCTATGATGGTTCATGAAGCAGCGCGAATTGTTGGCGTTACGCCAAGAACGCTTCGATTTTATGAGGAAAAGGGGCTTGTCACGCCCCGCAAAACGTATGAAAACGGCTACCGTAGCTATTCGGAGGATGATCTTACTCGGCTGCGATGGATTATTTCCTTGCGCGAGCTGGGCATGTCCGTAGCTCAGATTGCCGAGGCCATCCCGCTTATCGCTGAGCCGGATCGCCTGATTCGGAAGGTGGATCAAGCCAGGGCTCAGCTTCACGAAGAGCTGACCGCCGCACTGGATGCGCTGCGGGCATTCGACGAGACGATTACTGGCTGGCAGCGTGAAGGCTTGCCGGTGCTGGAGGATGCCGAACGAGCGGCAGATCGCATTCGCCACAATCGCATGCTGCGTACGACTTGGAGTGATGAATGGAACTATGACGGGCTCGCCCGGCAATATGGCTACGAGGCGCCTCTCATCGCGCTCTCCGGGATCATTCAGCCGCAGCAGTATGATCAGGCTATTCGGAGGACGCTGGAATGGATCGATCCGGCACCGCAAGAATCCGGTCTGGAAACGGGGGCCGGCAGCGGCAATCTGACATCGCTGCTCTGCGCGGCTGGCGCGATTATCACGGCCGTCGAGCAATCCGGTGAAATGTTAAGCTTGCTGAGAGAACGGCTGCCTCTTGTGGACGTGAGGCAAGGCAACCTGTTGTCGCTGCCTCTCACGCAAACCTTCGACTTTGTCACTTGCAGCTTCGCCTTGCAACATCTGGTTGCATCTGGACAGCTGCTTGCATTAGGCGAGATGGACCGTACTTTAAAGCCAGGAGGAAGAATGGTCATTACCGGCTTGATGAAGCATGGACCGAAGAGCGAACGAATCTCATCATGCCAGAAGTCCCATGGTAAGGACAAGGATGCCATTCGACTAGCGGGATTGGTGCCGTCCATGCTGCCCCAGCTTGTTCATTGGCTGGAACAGCGAAGCTACTCGGTTGTGACAGAGCAGCTCGATGACCAGATTTCCATTCTTTATGCCGCAAAGCAATAATCCCTCAATTCACACAAAGAAACCATGCGAATAGGCATGGTTTCTTTGTGTTCACATCTATGAAGCTATCCTTATCTCCTAAAACCCGGATCAGGCTCTGCCGCCATGGAACTTGCCCGCATGGGCTCTGGCTTCATCCGCATTCGTAATCCGATTGCGGCTCCATTCAATCAAGATACGATCTATGTATCGGAGACTGAGCTTGCCCGCGAATACAGCTTCCTTCAAGGCAAATAATACAATTTCCTCGGAATAGCGGTCCTGGTCCAGCCAGCTGACAATCGTCTCACATTCCATTGGCGATAGCAGTCTGCCGAATTCCTGCTCGAATACTGTAAACAAATTGGATGCAGGAGCGCCCTTTTCCATCTCGATCGGCTGCTTGTCCGCCTTCTTCGATTGACGCTTCGACGTCGCCCGCCACTCGGAAGCTTTCATCAGCCATCCGCTCCAGTTATAGCGCTCGCTGCGCAACCCCGTGACATCATCGATGTAATCATCGATCGCTAGAAATCCGTCCTTCATCAATCGGCCAAGCAATGTGCCGATCTGACGGACATTAACGCCCATTCTATCCGCAAGCTCCTCCGGTGTCGGGAAGTCATTCCGCTCAGCTTGTCCATACAGCATGATCTGCATCAGCAGCATAGCCTCCGAATCAGATAACCCGATACGGCTGTAGCTTTGAAGGAGGAGGCTGGGGATATGGACTCCCCCTTCGCCAATCGCGGCTGCAATGCCATGCGTGTAGGCTTTCCATAGCTCGTCGTTCATGCCCAGCCTCTCCTCTCTAGTAATCGTTGATGATTGTCTTGCCAAATTATTGTACAGGATGATTGCTATGACTTAATCCTTTTACAATGGAATTCGTGTCGCGTGCAATCAGCAGCTCCTCGTTTGTCGGTACAACAAGCACCTTGACTCGCGAATCCGGTGTCGAGATTTCTCTTGCTTCCTTACTGCGAAGGCGGTTTTTCTCCTTGTCAAGCTTAATGCCAAGGAAAGTAATGCCTTCGCATACCGCCTCCCGCACATCCGGTGCATTCTCCCCCACTCCCGCAGTAAAGAGGAGAACATCAATTCCGTTCATGGCTGCTGCATAGGCGCCAATATACTTACGAAGTCTATACGTATACATATCAAAAGCGAGCTTTGCGTTTTTGTCGCCATCATGCATCGCTTCCGTTACTTCGCGCATATCGCTGCTAATGCCCGATATAGCAAGCATGCCGCTATGCTTGTTCAGCATGGAATTGGCTTCGTTCAGCGTAAGCTCTTCCTTGTTCATGACGAACGGAACAATAGCAGGGTCGATATCGCCGCTGCGCGTCCCCATCATCAATCCCTCCAGCGGCGTCATGCCCATGCTTGTATCAAACGACTTACCATCCAGAATAGCCGCGCAGCTCGCACCATTGCCAATATGGCATGTGACCATTTTCAGCGATTCAAGCGGTTTGTTCAAGAAACGGGCCGCCTTGTCGCTTACATAGGCATGCGATGTGCCATGGAAGCCGTATCTGCGAATCTTGTGTCTGCGGTACAGAACCGTAGGGATTGGGTACAAATACGAGGTTTGCGGCATTGTCTGATGAAAGGCTGTGTCGAATACCACGACCTGCGGCACCTCCGGCATGACGGCCTCTACTGCTGTAATCCCCATCATATGAGCTGGATTGTGAAGCGGAGCAAGGTCGAACAAGCGGCGAATCTCCAGCTTCACTTCCTGCGTGACAAGCACAGAGCCCTTGAACACTTCTCCTCCATGCACGACGCGGTGACCGACGGCATCAATCTCGGTCATCGATCCGATAACGCCATGCTCTTTGTGCGTGATCATATCAATCACACGTTTAACGGCTGTTACATGATCCAGAATCTCGCTCACATCGCGCACTTCCGGCTTCCCCGTCGGCTCATGGGTAACGATGGACGAATCCATGCCGATGCGCTCCACGCGTCCGCTTGCCAGCACTGTTTCGTTCAACATTTCGTATAGCTGGTACTTCAGCGAAGAGCTGCCAGCATTAATAACCAATACTTTCATTAGATCCGATCCCCATCCATGTCATAGTTGAAGAAGCCGACGCCTGTCTTGGCTCCAAGATGTCCGGCGCGTACCATCTTCTTAAGTACGATGGAGGGGCGGTATTTCAACTCCCCATATTCGCGGAACATGCGTTCAAGCGCAGCCAGAACGGAGTCGAGACCGAATCGGTCCGCCATCTCGAACGGTCCATGCTGGAACGAGTAGCCGATGCGCATCGCATTATCGATATCCTCAGCGGACGCCACGCCTTCCTCCAGTACGTGCAGCGCCTCATTAATGAACAAGCAGATCAGGCGAGACGTCACAAAGCCAGGCGACTCGAACACCATGATCCCTTTCATTTGAAGAACCTCTTCGACAAAATGCTTCGTACGGGCATACGTATCGTCCGATGTCTTCAGTCCCAGGACGATCTCCACCAGATCGATTTTTGAAACAGGGTATATAAAATGAAGACCGATTACGCGGTTCGGCACTTTCGTAACGCTGGCCAGCTCTGTCAAGCTGAGTGTAGACGTGTTGCTTGCCAGAATTACCTTCTCTCCGCAGATTGCGTCGAGCTTCTTGAACACTTCTTTTTTGGCATCCAAATCCTCCGATATCGTCTCGATGATAAGCTCACAGCCCGCAAGCTCCTCATAGGTCGATGCCGATTGGATTCTGGATAGGATAAGCTTCTTCTCCGCTCCTGTCAGAGCCCATTTCTCAATTTGCTTATCCAAGCTGATTTCAATTATTTGTAATCCATAGGCGAGTCGCTCATTCGTACGCTCGATTACAATTACATCAAGTCCTTTCGCGGCCAACATCTCCGCGATGCCCTGACCCATCGTGCCTAAGCCGATTACTCCAACCTTTTTTATCATTGATGCAATTGCTCCCTCTTGATAGTTTCCCCCTTATTATAACGTAATTCGACCAAAAAAGAAGACGGACAGGGAGTCCGCCTTAAATTTGTAATATTGTAGACAATTTTATGAATTTATGCCGCTGCCGACTGCGACAGCAATACCCGGAATGAGTCGCCGTCGAGTGATTCCTCCCGAAGCAGCGTAGCCAACGAATCCGTAAAGACTTGACGGCGTTCCTCCAGCTGTTTTTTGGTTTTCTCCATCAAATCATCCAGAATGCTTTTGGTCACATCCGCCCACTTGTCAGGTGTCATCATAGAAGCATCGATGATGCCGAGCGGCGTGAGACCGGATTCCACAAGCGTCTTAACGATGCTTACCGCTTGATCGAAATCGCCGCGCGAGCCCGTGCTGCGCTCGCCATAAAACATCTCTTCCGCTGCCGCACCTCCAAGTGTAATCATAATCTGACCGTGCAGGAAAGGCGTCGTGTACAGATATTGATCCTTCTGAGGCTGATGACGCACATAGCCGAGCGCGCCTCCGCGAGGCGACAGCGCAACCTGGGACACGCTGCCTGGCCGTACAATCTCCGCTATAATGGCATGTCCAAGCTCATGAAGCGCAACACGCTCGCGCTCTTCCTTCGACGTCTCGCGATCGGTCTTCTCTCCCAGCATGACTTTGTCAATCGCCATCGTCAGATGGCGTTCTCCAATGGTAGCATGGTCTTCGCGCATCGCATAGATCGCAGCCTCATTCATAACCGCCTCCAGCTGTGCGCCAGAGAAGCTATAGGTCTGCTCCGCAATGCTCTCCATGTTCACCGATTCTTCAATCGGCTTATTGGCCGCGTGAATGTTCAGAATATGAAGCCTGCCCTTCTTGTCCGGCAGCTCAACGCCGATATGACGGTCGAAGCGGCCCGGACGGAGCAAGGCGCTGTCCAGCATCTCCTTGCGGTTCGTCGCCGCAATCATAAGAATACGCGGAGATTCATTCGCATGAATGCCATCCATCTCCGTCAGAAGCTGGTTTAGCGTCTGGTCGTACTCGCGCTGCTGTCCGCCATCGCGCTTGCCGCCAATGACCTCGATCTCATCAATAAAGATAACGGCGCTGCTTTTGCCTTCCTTCTTCGCTTTCGTACGAGCTTCCTTGAACAGATCACGGACGCGGCCTGCCCCAACGCCGACATACATCTCGACAAACTCACTGCCTGAAGCGGCCAGATAGATCGAATCCGTATATTGCGCTGCTGCCTTGGCCAGCAGCGTCTTGCCCGTTCCCGGAGGGCCGGACATGAGGATGCCCTTCAGAGGTCGAATGCCCAGCTTGGCAATCTGTTCCTTCTTCACCAGAAAATCGAGTGCTTCAATCAACTCGCCTTTGGCGCGCTCCTGTCCGCCAATCTGCTCAAAGGTAAAGGAAGGCGACTTCACTTCACTTCTAGACTTGCCATTCGAAAGCGCCGTGAGCTTGCCGCGGCCTTTTGCCATAAAAAACAGGGCTCCGCCGACCGCCGCCAAGAATAGGAACGGCAACACGTTAACCCCCATAAAAAGCAAAAATACGATAAGAACGGGTACAAATCCGATGGCTAGCTCCAATCCATACTTACGCATTAGGCCACACCCCCATTTGGTTTGGCGTTCTTGGCAAGACGATATATTTGGCGCCTTCTGCGTTTTTGATCGTTACATATACATTGGTTCCGTCCATATCAGTTACGGTCTCTACACCGTCATGTCCAGATGCGACACGTTCCATCGTTTTTGGAATATCGGAATAGGTTTTCGTCTCCATCGCTTGTGCGATATCGAACATCGCTTCCTGCCAGATCGCATTAAGCAATGCATCTTCTTCGTCCTGAATCACAATATCCAGCTTGCGCTTCCCTGCCAATGCTTTGCCTTGCTCCGTTACGGATGTGTAGACATCCTTCAAGCTTGCCTCATCGGACAGCTCGACCGATACGCTAACTTTATCCTGCTCAATAACCGGTTTGTCCGCTTTGGCGACCCCCGGTACATTGACAACGGCATCCGTTAAAGGAGAAGCTACCGCGACCTGCTTGTACAGCATCCAGCCGCCAAAAAGTGCTGCAGCGGATATCACAACGGTTATGGCGATAGGCATCATTCGAGGCTTTCTCATAACAATATCCCTCCAGTACTGAGTATATATAAATGTTATTATTTATCTATCACATTTGCTATACGTTAGTATATCATAATTATATACATGATGCTTGCTGTAAAAACAGGAAACGGGACCATTACGGTCCCGTTTTTGTTGGCAATGTATAGGTTTCAATCAGCGTCGCCTGTTGATCAAAACTGTAAAATTGGTATTTGAAGCGTTCCTTGTCGCCTTCCGGCTCCTTATAATACACTTCCCACACCGGCTGCTCCCGGAATAAGCCAGGGCTTACACGAATGATGGTTGAGCCGGCATGCTCATTCAGCCATCTTATTCTAAGCTGCTCTTCCGGCAAGACTTGATCAGCCGCAATCCGATGCAGCAGAGCACTCTCTTCGTTCAGAAAGACGTATAGCTCTGACTCCGACTCCGCTTCCGCCGAGCCGCGGGCGACCCATGTCGTCGCTTCCCACACATGCTTGTACAGCTTATCAATTACGTCCATTTCTCCTGTAGCCATAACGGCTTCACGCATGCTGCTTTCCTCTGACCATTTAGGCATTTGTACATCACGGAAATAAAAACCGAACCATACCCCTAGCGCAATCAAACAGGCAAGTACAGCCAACAGCCATCGTTTCGGCGTCATAAACGGCGGCTTTTTCCTTTCGACCGCTCTCATTAGCCGTTCAGTAGCCGCTCGAAGCTTGCGGCTGCCTCGTATCTGATCTTTTCCTCATCCATAAAAGTACAGGCGCCGTTGCGCACAACCTGACGGCCATCCACCCACACATGCTTGACATCACAGCCCGTTCCGGCGTACACAAGGTGCGAGACGATATCCGTAAGCGGATAGAAATGCGGCTGATCCAAATCGATAGCAATGAAGTCGGCCTTGTAGCCGGCTTTCAGCTGGCCGACAGAATCTCCCTGCCAGATAGCATGCGCTCCGTACGTCGTACCCAGCTTAAGCGCCTCCCAGGCTGGGATTGCTGTCGGATCGCCGGATATTCCCTTGTGCAGCAGGGCGGAAAAACGAATTTCCTCGAACAAATCCAGATTATTGTTACTTGCGACACTATCCGTGCCGAGGGATACCTTTACGCCTGCTTTCATCAGTTCCGGAACCCGTGCAATGCCAGAAGCCAGCTTCAAGTTGCTCACAGGATTATGCGAGACGGACACGCCTCTAACTGCCAGCAAGGCGATTTCCTCGTCGGTCAGATGAACCGCGTGCGCGACGAGCGAAGGACGCGAGAAAAATCCCAAACGATCCAGATGCTCTACCGGACGAGCGCCATATTCACGGACATTCTGCTCTACTTCCGCAATTGTCTCGGACATATGAGTGTGAAGCGGCAGATCAAGCTCGTGAGCAGCCTCCACAAATTTCTCAATATAAGCGGGAGGGCAAGTATAAGGCGCATGCGGCGACAGCATAGTCGAGATTCTGCCATTTGCTTTGCCGTTCCATTCTTTCGCGAATGTAATGGCATCTTTCAGCTTTGCCTTCTGCTCTTCATCTGAGCAGAGGCCGATTACACCCCGTGTCAAGATGCCGCGGATGCCGGCCTGCTCAACCATTGCCGCAACCTGATCCATACGGTCATACATATCGACGAATGCGGTTGTGCCCGTACGCAGCATCTCTACTATCGCAAGCGCGCTTCCCGCTCTCGTGTCAGCATCGACGTATTTGGCCTCCATGGGCCACATCTTCTGCTCCAGCCACACTTGCAGCTTCTGATCGTCTGAGTAGCCCCTTAGCAGCGTCATAGCCGCATGTCCGTGCGTATTGACTAATCCAGGCATGAACGCCAGCCTGCTGCCATCCAGCTTCTCAGCTTCGGGCGACAGGTCTGTGGGCGGCTCAGCGCCAATGTATGTAATTACACCGTCCGTTACCACCATATGTCCTTTAACCGTTTTCGCAGCATCATCCATCGTAACGAACAAGCCATTCTCAATCCATAGCTGTGTCATCGCTTACGTCTCCTTCATGATTCAAATAATAAGCAAGGCTCAATAATTCCCTAGTGAAATCGGCATTATGAATACGCACATCATCCGGCACCCGAAGAATGGCAGGGGCAAAATTCAAGATGCCCTCCACACCTGCCGCAATAAATTGATTGGCAACATTCTGCGCTTCATGAGCGGGTACGGTTATGATGCCGATTCGTATGTTTTGTTCGGCTACGACACGCTCCAGCTCGCTCATTGGCTCTACGACCAAATTGTTAATACTGGACCCGATCTTCTCGGGATGAACATCAAATACGGCAGTAATTTGCATATTGTCCTTGGAGTACTTGTTGTAATTGCACAAGGCATGCCCAAGGTTGCCCGCTCCAACCAGCGCAACTTTAATCGTTTGATTAAGCTTTAAAATTTGTCTGATCTTCTCAATCAGATACATGACATCGTATCCGATGCCCTTGCGTCCGAATTCGCCGAAATAGGCCAAATCCTTACGAATTTGAGCTGGATTAAGGTCAAGCTTGACCCCCAGCTCCTGCGAGGACACCGTTTGGATCTCCCGAATATGCAGCTCATTAAGCACTTGCAGATAAATCGGAAGACGTCTGACGACCGCCTCCGATATTTTTGCGGACTTCATGGGAACCAACTCCTTATTAATGAGCGTTGTATGGGCTAAAGCTAATGTTCAGTCTCCAGTTGCCGATTGGGTAAGCCATTGCTGCATGCGGGGAACCATCTGATTCGTATGCATCGTCTCAATCTTAGGTCCCGGCAAAGAGTACAGAAAGTGCTTGCCATAATAAGTGTCGATCACTCTCGTATCATAGATGATGACAATTCCTTTGTCATGGGCAGTACGGACTAACCGTCCGAAGCCTTGCTTGAACCGGATAACCGCTTGCGGAATCGAGAGCTTCATGAACGGATTTTGCTTCTGCCGTTGAAGCAGCTCGGACTTGGCTTCTACCAGCGGATGATTAGGCGGCTGGAACGGCAGACGGACAATGGCCAGGCAGACAAGTCCCTCGCCGGGAATGTCTACCCCTTCCCAGAAGCTGCTGGTGCCAAGCAAGACCGATTCCGGCTGCTGCAAAAATCTGCGGGTCAGCTTTGTCCGGTTGCTGCTGTCAATCCCTTGGCCAAGCAGTTGAATGCCCGCTTCATCCAGCTTCAGCTTCAGTGGATCATATACTTGCTTCAGCATCTTGTAGGATGTGAATAGAACAAGCATTCTTCCTTTGGTTTCCACTGCGGCGTCAGCGAGCGAGCCAATCAGCTTATCGAGGTAAGCATCGTCTACCGAAGCTCCCTTGAGTACAGGAAAATCCCGCGGTATAACGACCAGCGCTTGCTCCCGGTAATTGAACGGGGATGGAAGCTGTACCGTTTTCAGCTTGCCTTGCTTCTCATAGCCTTCCAATCCCAGCTGCTCTTCTGCGTAATGGAAGTTCTTTTGTACCGTCAAGGTGGCAGAGGTCATGACAATGCTGTCCTTCGCGTCAAAAAAATATTTCTGCAATTGACTGCTGACATCGACAGGCGCAGCGTAGAGCTGCAGAGAGCGATGGCGGTAAGCCGTACTCGCCTCCAGCCAGTACACATACTGGGCATCCTCCAGCTTCGATATGAGGCGTAGCTCGTCTTTGACTCGTGCAAGGTCTCGAAGCGCACCGTTCAGATCCGTCAACGATGCCTGTATGGACAAATCATCTGCACGGTCCTTAATATCGTTCATCATCTTTTCAGCTGTCTTAATTACTCGCGATAGTTCGACATGGACGTTATTTTCTACAGCCAGCACTTCTTCCCAGCCGGATGGCAGCTTGCCGGAACTAAGCCGCTTCACCAACGCGCCATTGTCGCTTACGCTGTCTGTCGCCGTTGAAGCGAATGCATAAAACATTTCGAACAGCTTATCCCAATGCTCCTTAATTTCCTGAAAAACCGGAATCATCGTATCAATCGTCTCCGTCCAGGCAGGTACATGGTCATCGCCTTCCTGCTGAAGCCGAAGCCGCAACGTCGGAAGCAATCCGGAACGATTGTCCCGGTATAGCCTTACCATCGCTTGTACAAGCGTGAAATAATGCACATTCATACCCAAATGCTTGCCGGCTACTTCCTCGACATGATGCGCTTCATCAATTATTAGATGGTTGTAGGTTGGAAGCAGACGATGGTCGGCTTGCACATCGGTGAACAGCATCGAATGGTTCGTAATGCACACATCAGCCAAATTGGACTCCTGCTTCGCTCGATGGTAATAGCATCGCTTGAACCACGGGCAAGCCCGGTTCAGGCACGAGTCAGCATCGCTGGCTACCGTTGACCAGAAATCAGCGCCTCTGCTGCCGAAATTCAGTTCTTCCTGATCGCCTGTCTCCGTCTCCCCGAGCCAAACCACCATTTGGGCAGCCGTAATGGGATCTTCGATCGGAGCGACCATATCCTGAGCGTTCAGTTTCCCTTCAAATTTCCGCAAGCACAAATAGTTGCCCCTGCCCTTGAATATGGAAGCTTTGAACGGAAACGGAAGCACTTCGGAGAGCAACGGCAGATCCCGCTGGCGCAGCTGCTCCTGTAGGTTGATCGTATGGGTGCTGACTACGATTTTGCTTTTGCTTTGCAAACTGTAATACAAAGCAGGTATGAGATAGCCTAGCGATTTGCCTGTACCTGTCCCCGCTTCAATAAGCAGATGTTTGTCTTGCGTAAGCGCTTCATATACCTCGCGGAACATGATAACCTGAGATTCCCGATCTTCATACCGCTCGAATTTGTTCTGGAATCTGGATTTCACCTCCGCCAGATAATCCTCGAACGACATGCCGTCCAGAGCTTCTTCACCTGAAGGATCGTCTTCTCTTGGCGGCTTTTCCTCGCTCCATTCTTTGGCCTTAAGCGCGAATTGACGGTAGAAGTCATAATCGCCCATATCGAATACGGTTTCCTGCTCAATCCGCTTTTCATTCCATTTCAAGAACCAGTGCAGATCCTTGCTTTCGTCGATTAACGCAGAGAGCCGCTGCATGGTAAGCAGCGGCATAGAACGCAATTTGTTGACCGTCTCAATAAAGATACGGGCAGTCGCCATCGCATCGCTGTCGGCTTGATGATGCTGATGATTATCAATGCCGAATTGCTCGGCGACAGCGCCAAGCTGATACGTTGTAATACTTGGATAGAAAATGCGCAGCAGCTCAATTGTATCCAATCTTCTGCCCGTGAAGGGCATGTACCCGCACCGGTCAAGCGCATGGTTCAAGAAGCCGGCGTCAAAGCCGACATTATGCGCGACCAGTACGGCGTCATCCAACAGCGGAATAAGCTGCAGCAGCACCTCGTTCAGCTCTGGCGCATCCTTGACCATATCTTCTGTAATGCCAGTCAATCCCGTAATAAAAGCTGGAATGGGAATTCTCGGCTTAACAAACGAGCTATAGGTTTTGACGATGTCGAGCTCATCGGAGACAATGACAAGTCCAACTTGCAGAATATCGTCTTCCGCGCTATGTCCGGTCGTCTCCAAATCCAGTACAGCATAATTCATTGATTCCCCGATCCTCTCACATACAGCACAGCTCCGTGCTTCCGAAATATAACGATAATTGTCCCGGCGTATCTTGACAGGACTTTAGATTGTTTAATGAGTCCGTAAAGCTCGGATACACCTCATACGCCTTGCGGAACAGCTTCTCCGCTTGGGCAATATTCATGTGAACGGCATGAATGCATCCAAGGGCATTATAGCCTAAAGCCAGCCACTTCGGAAAGTCCGAAAGCACAATTAATAATTGAAATTGCCGCTGAGCCTCCTGCCAATTCTGCATATGCATCTGGCTCATACCCAGGTAAAGCCTCGCCAAATTGCATTCGGGAGCAATGGATATCGCATCATGAAATAATCTGGCTGCGTGAGAAAACATAAATAAATTATAATAGCCTTGACCTTTGTTAACCAGTACCTCAGCTTCTTCCGGTATGGCAAGATCCGCCATACTGCAAGGATATGCCTCCACCGGCAAATTCGTCTTCGCTTGCTGCCCGATCGGGTCAGCGTCATTGTCCATAACTGACGTAGTGACCGTGACAGGCTGATCTGATGCGATGCACTCCTGAAAATCGGCCACCTTCTCTTCGAAATCCAGCCATTGCTCGATAAAGCTGTCGCTCATTTTTTTCATTTCGGCGACTTGTCTGAGGTACGCCATTCGCTCCTGTTCGCTTGCTTGTGGGTACTGCTTGGTGATCTCGTCAAGCATTTCGTTCATCGACGTGAACATATGCTGAAACATGCCGCATCCCGCCTTCGCTTAGAATAAGGAGTGATACGGTCATTCTTTGTTTACAGCCTTCTTTTCATACGGCGTGCCAGTCGTTACATAAGGCAGGTATGATGCGTAATCCTGCGATTAAATAATGGTGGCATGCAATTCCTCAGTCAGCACCTTGAGTGGTTTATTCTGGTCGTCCAATATGGTAATAACCGGCTTATGCGACTTTGCCTCTTCGCTCGTCATCATGCCGTATGAAATTATAATTACTTTGTCGCCTGGCTGCACCAGTCTTGCCGCAGCGCCGTTCAAGCAAATTACGCCTGACCCTCTTGCTCCTGTAATGACATACGTCTCGAACCTGGCGCCATTGTTGTTGTTGACGATTTGAACCTTTTCATTCTCATATAAATCCGCGGCATCCATCAAATCCTCGTCAATGGTGATGCTGCCAACGTAGTTCAAGTTTGCTTCCGTTACGGTCGCACGGTGCAGCTTGGATTTCATCATTGTTCTAAACATCGTTAAACCCCTCCACTCGGATGGTACAGGCTGTTATCGATCAAGCGCGTCGTACCGAATTTGACCGCCATAGCCAGCAAAACGGGCGACTCCAGCTTGTGAGTAAGTTCATGCTCATTCAGCGGATCCAGCGAAGGATACTGGAGCAGCTCCACATAGTCGATGACTGCGTCCGGTACAGACTCAATCCGATCCTTCACAAGCGACAGGAGCGATCCTGCCGTCGTAGCCTCCTCCTCAATCCAGGTCTTAGCTTGCGCCAAGGATTGGGACAGGACAACCGCCTGCGCCCGGTGCTCGGCGGAAAGGTATACGTTGCGCGAGCTTAGCGCAAGCCCGTCGGGTTCGCGAACGGTTGGACAAGGCACAATGACGGTATCGATATTCAGATCATCCACCATTTGCTGAATGACAGCGACCTGCTGCGCATCCTTCATGCCGAAGTATGCACGATCAGGCTTAATCAGATGGAACAGCTTGCTTACCACAAGGCCCACTCCGTCGAAATGGCCTGGTCTCGAAGCGCCACAGAGCCGATCAGTCAATCCGCTGACAATGACGCTGGTCTTGGAAGGCCTCGGATACATCTCTTGGACGGCTGGCAAAAAAACAATATTGATCCCGCATTCATCCGCAAGCTTCAAGTCGCGTTCTTCATCACGAGGATAGCGGTCCAGATCCTCATTCGGTCCGAATTGCGTCGGATTCACAAAGATGCTCAATACGGTAATATCATTATGCGACTTCGCTTCCCGCATCAGGCTTGCATGTCCTTCATGCAAATAACCCATCGTGGGTACATAACCGATCGATCGTCTCCCGCCTTCGGATAATGCGTATAAGTGCTCTTTCAAGTCGACAATCGTGCGGGCTATAATCATGTGAGCGGTACTTCCTTTCGCTGACTCTTCCCAGATGCGCTCTGCTGCTCACCGGCTTCGGCAGCTCCACCGCCATACAGAGCCGCAGGCGAAGAGGAACCCGGCTGGAACACATGCTCCTCTGCAGGGAACTGATGCGTCTTCACCTCGCCGACAAACGATTCGATCGCACCCCGGATGGTCGTGCCAATATCAGCATATGTTTTCACAAATTTTTTCTCAAAATATGGGGAAGAGTATTGCAAGATATCGTGGTAGACGAGAACCTGTCCGTCGCACGCCCTGCCTGCGCCTATGCCGATTGTCGGGATCGTCAGCGCTTTGCTGATCGCTTCCGCTACCGGCTCTGTAACCAGCTCCAGCACGATGCTGAACGCTCCAGCCTTCTCCAGCGCAAGCGCATCCTCCATCAGCTTCTGAGCATCCTTCTCGGTCTTCCCTTGCACCTTATAGCCGCCAAGCTGATGCACGGATTGCGGTGTCAGCCCCAGATGCCCCATGACAGGAATGCCGGCTTGGACCAGCGCTTCCACATCGGACGCGATTTCCGCGCCTCCTTCAAGCTTCAGAGCCTGCGCTCCGCCTTGCTGCATGATCCTCGCAGCGTTAAGCAAGGTAGCCTCACGGCTGGCTCCATAGGACAAGAACGGCATATCCGCTACAATAAATGTATGAGCAGCAGCTCTTGCAACCGATCTTGTATGATACACAATATCATCAACTGTCACAGGTATGGTCGTCTCGTAGCCTAATACGACATTGCCGAGCGAATCTCCTACCAATATGACATCAATTCCCGCTTCCTCAGCAAGCTTCGCCGACGGATAGTCATAAGCCGTCAGCACGGAAATCGCATTGCGCTCCTGCTTCATCTTCAGCAGGCTGTGGATCGTCAGTCGTTTCCTCATCGCTTTCATCTCCTTTTCGTTGTCGAACAGGGAGACTGAATGTCCACTGAACCAAGCGACAGCTTCAGCATCCTGAACACGCACCTATGTGCTATTTTAAACACAAAAAAACCTTTTAGCCGACTGCTAAAAAGGTTCCGAACATAAAAAGGAAACGGTTGCTTGTTGTGCTTCCTTCTGTCTCGGTCCCTACGGCTCAGAGCAGAGTGTGCAACACCAATCATTGACACGGTTCAATCTGCGAGGTTTACCAGTGCAGCTTCCTTGGAATACCGCCTGATACCTGTAGTGTACCAAAAATGATAAACTTCGTAAACGGGTATACTCCTCTGTCTTGTCTAACGATTAAGAGCGGCTCAGCGGCTCGCCCATCTCAGCTGAGAAGATCGCAACCAGCGAGCCGTCGGCGCGTTCAATACGAATCGCACCGCTCTCCTCTAATCCCACCGGAGTACCCTCCAGCTCCCCTTGCGGCGTTATGAGACGCACCTTCTGTCCGATGGAGACCGACAACGACTCCCATAGCGCCGCAATAGCCGAAAAGCCTTCCTGCAAGAAGAGATCGTATAGCGTCTCCCACTCCTGCAAAAACTGCGTGACAATCTCACTGCGGTTAAACGGCTGACCGGCTTCGATGCGAAGCGACGTTGCCTTGGCTAACAGCTCTTCGGGGTAATCCCCCTCCGATAGATTAACGCTTATGCCGACGCCAGCGACGATATATTTGAGACGCTCATCCTCTGCTGCGGATTCGAGCAGGATGCCGCTAATTTTTTTCCCCCGAATTAACAAATCGTTGGGCCACTTGATGCCAATGGGCAGTCCGGTCATCCGCCTCAAGCTTCTGCATAGCGCCACTGCTGTAAGCAGCGTGAGCTGCGGGGCGCAATGAATCGGAACATGAGGCTGCATCACCATGCTCATCCATATGCCTTTGCCTTGAGGGGATACCCAGCCGCGGCCCATTCTCCCGCGCCCGCCTGTCTGTTCCTCCGCCAGCACAAGCGTGCCTTCCGGCGCCCCTGACTCCGCAAGCTCCCTTGCCGAATCCTGAGTGGATTTCACTTGTTCGTAGTAATGGACAACTTGGCCGAATCTCGCTGCGGTGCGCATACCCGCTAACATCTCTTTGCTGAGCTCATCGGGAGAATACACCAGCCGGTAACCCAGCTTGGTCGACGCTTCAATCTCGTAGCCGGCTGCTTCGAGCTTGCGAATCTGCTTCCAGACCGCCGTGCGGCTCACCTTGAGCTCCTGGCTCATCATAGCCCCGGATACGAATTGATCCGGATGACGCTTCAGCAATTCCAGCAAATGATCATGGCTCATCCTATGTACCCTCTTCATTCCATAATTTTGACCGCTCAATCAGCTTGTCCTTCTCATTGGCGACATCTCCGGAAGCAACCGCAATCAGCAGCCGATTCAGCATTTCCTTCATCCAGGGTCCAGCCTTGCGGGACAAAGCTTGCTGCAGTTCGTTGCCGCCTATCGCCAGCTGCTTGAGCGATTTGACAGGCATCTCTTCCAGCGTCGCAAATAAGCGATTCGCTATTGCCTCCGATACTTGACCTGCTCGCGGCTTCAAGGCTTGTACGACATGCAGCCAATGCATGGCTGCTTTTTCTCCAAAGCGAATGACGCTTGCCAGCCATGCGGCGCGAATGCCCGATTCATCATCCGTGTTTAGACGCGCAGCCATCTCAGTATGCAACTGCAGGATGCTCATAATCAGAGCCATTCTTTTATTAGGAAATCTAAGGCTCATCAACAAGTCTTGCGCATCCTTTTCAGCGGATTGCAACGATAATAAGATAGCTGACCAGCGTTCGTCTGTATGTTCAAGCAAGCCTAGTGCCGCCATTTCATAACTGCCCAATTTCGTTGATTCTTGCATACGCGCCAATAGTTCCGGCGGTACCGGTTCCTTAAAGTCTGCCCATAGACCGCTCGCACCCAGCCATGCCAGCGCTCTATCCGGGGCATCGCCGGACAGCATTTTATCCAGCTCCGCATGCACGCGCTCCATCGCAATATGGCGCAGCAACGGCTTGTACGCCTTCAACCCCCGCCAAAGCGACGGAACCGGCCGTAGTCCGTACGTACCGAGAAAGCGAATCGCTCTTAGCATGCGCAAGGCATCCTCTTGGAGGCGCTCACTCGCCTTCCCGACGCACCGGAGTCGAAGCTCGCGCAAGTCGCTCAACCCGTCATAGGGATCGTACACGTTCCCGCTTTGCCTGATCGCCATTGCGTTCATCGTGAAATCCCGGCGCAGCAGATCTTCATCCAACTGCAGCACGTAAACAACGGATGACGGCTTGCGGAACTGCTCGTATTCCGACTCTGTCCGGTAAGTCGTAACCTCGTATGTAACGCCTTCTTGCACGACGGTAACCGTACCATGTTGAAGCCCCGTCGGTATGCACTTCGGAAATAAGGCCATAACCTGCTCCGGCAATGCCGAAGTGGCAATATCGATATCATGTACGGAGAGGCCCAGCACTGCATCTCGCACGGCTCCGCCTACGAATACAGCCTCATGGCCTTCCTTCTCCAGCCTTTCAATTAAGGGAATTGCCGCCCTCATCTCGGACGTGAGCATTAGCTTCAAAGCCGCCCCTCCTTCCGTTCTCTGCAAGGGCCTTAATCGTAACAGTTGTTATTCACAGACAGATACCGGCAGCTCGGCGTCAATGCCAAGCACGCGGTAGTAGATGGATTCGTATTGCTCTGTAATCGAATCATTGCAGAAGTCATGTCTGGCGCGCTTCAAGCAAGCTTCCTTGAACTTCGCATGAAGCGTATCGTCCGTCAGCAGCTTGATGGCGCCCTCCGCCATCTCCTCTACATTGCCTATATCCGACAAGAAACCCGTCTCGCCGTGCGTAACCAGCTCCGGAATACCTCCTGCATTTGAACCAATGGTCGGCACGCCGCAAGCCATCGCTTCAAGCGCCACCAATCCGAAGCTTTCTTTCTCGGATGGCAGCAAAAGCACGTCCGCCATCGAGATGACCTGGGCGACGTCTTCTTGCTTGCCAAGAAAATGGACGCGGTCCTCAAGCCCCATATTTTTAATTTTGCATTGAATTTTAGTCAGTTCCGGTCCCTCGCCTACCAAGAGAAGTTTGGCCGGTATCCGCTTCGACACCCGCTCGAAAATCTCCACAACATCACTCACACGTTTCACAGGGCGGAAGTTCGAAATATGCATTAGAATCTTCTCGTCCGGTGCAGCAAAATCGGAACGAAGCGAAGCTGCCTCGCGCGGATAATACACGCGCTTATCAACAAAGTTGTAGGTAAGATCGATTGGCGTCAGAATATCAAGCAGATTTCTCGTTTCTTGAATCAGATCGTTGGATACAGCCGTTACCGCATCACTTTGGTGAATGGCTAGACGTATCAGATCCTTTAACGATTCATCTTGGGCAAGGACGGTGATATCCGTGCCATGAAGCGTCGTAACGGTTTTGAGACCATTGCCGATCATCTGCTTGGCGAGATATGCGCATACGGCATGCGGTACCGCATAATGCACATGAAGCAGATCAAGCTGCTGCATCTTGGCTACTTGAGCCATCTTGCTGGCAAGCGACAGATCGTAAGGAGGATAGCGGAATACGTAATAATCGTTTACTTCAACTTCATGGAAAAAAATATTTTTATGAAACTTGCCTAACCGAAACGGTATGCTATGTGTAATAAAATGAATTTCGTGCCCACGTTCGGCAAGCAGCTTCCCTAGTTCCGTAGCAACGACGCCAGATCCTCCCAGCGTCGGATAACATGTAATGCCGATTTTCAGCTTCTTAGCCATTCGTGATGCACCTCCCCACTCATGTGGTATATCTATATCTATTCCCTATAGGCTGTACATTTTGTCAAAATATTGTGACGCCGAACGGGCGCTTGATCGCGAAGCCTTCAGCATAGTTCCAGCCCTTGCTTTGACCAAGCAAGGAGTCCCTAGCCTCGACCCGCTCCACATAACCGCTTGTCAGCGGTGTGGCTACCGAATCCGCGCTGTGCGTGCGATCGAATTGAGACCGGTATGCACGCAGCGCTTCCAGCTTCGCATCATAAGTCGATGTGACATCCACGATCAATGAAACGGCTTCGACGTCATTAATATAATAATAAATAAGCTGCTCCACCTGAACAGGCGGCAGATGCGGCATATAATTGCGCAGCTTGGCGTTGAACACAGCTTCTTCAATCAGCTTGCTGCAAGCGATATGATCGGGATGGCGGTCTACCCAATATGGCGCAAATACAATGCGCGGCTGCCAGCGTCTAATCTCGGCAACGATCACATCGATTTGCTCCCGGCCCCCCTGCAAGCCGCGATCAGGCAGCCCCAGATTCGTCCGTGCAGATAAACCAAGCACCGCAGAGGCTGTTGCGGCTTCTTGCCGCCTCAGCTCCACGGTGCCGTTTGAGGACATCTCCGCTTCGGTCAAATCGCAAATGCCTACCCGCTGTCCCGCCGCCGTATGTTTGGCGATCGTTCCGCCCATTCCGATCTCCGCGTCATCCGCGTGAGCTCCGAATACGAGGATATCCAGCTTGTCCATTATTCGGTCGCTCCCGGCTTATATTTGTGCACCAGCTCACGCCATGCAAAGTCGCCGCGCTCTACAGCCTTGACCAGCACTTCCGCCGTTGCGATGTTCGTCGCAACCGGAATCCCTTGCACGTCGCATAGGCGAAGCAAAGCAATAATATCCGGCTCATGCGGCTGCGCCATCAATGGATCACGGAGGAAGATAATCAGATCCATCTCATTCTCGGCTACTAACGCGCCGATCTGCTGGTCTCCGCCGAGCGGACCGGACATAAAGCGATGGATGGACAATTCTGTCTGCTCCATAATGCGCGTACCGGTTGTGCCGGTAGAAAAGAGCTTGTGGGGCTTGAACACATGTTCATAGGCGATGACGAAATTTACGATCTCGTCCTTCTTGCGGTCATGCGCGATAAAAGCAATGTTCAGCATGCGAATCCCCTCTCCCGATGTCGAATGGCGCCTTGTCGGCTAGTCCATAATATGTTCGAATCCATAAATCAAGCCGCTGTATGTCATGACCTTCTTCACGGCTACATTCACACCTGGCATATAGCCGGCGCGGTCATAGGAATCATGACGAATTTTAAGCGTTTGGCCATATCCTCCGAAGATAACCTCCTGCTGCGCAAATACGCCCGGAAGTCTGACGCTATGTATACGAAAACCATTGTAATATCCGCCGCGCGCACCTTCGATCGTCTCTTCTTCCTTCGGATTGCCTTGACGCAGCTCCTGGCGGACTTGCGAGATCAGCTCAGCCGTTTTGATGGAAGTGCCCGAAGGCGCATCCAGCTTTTGGTCGCCATGATATTCGATAATTTCAACATGCGGCAAATATTTGGAAGCCTCAGCAGCAAATTTCATCATCAGAATAGCGCCGATCGAGAAGTTTGGCGCGATCAAGCCGCCGATTCCTTTTTCTTTGCACAGCTCGTCCAGCTCTTCGATTTGCTCCGGCGTAAAGCCCGTTGTCCCGATAACAGGACGGACCCCGTACTCAATCGCGGTCTTCGTATTGCCGTAAGCGGCTTGCGGCACTGTAAAGTCGACAAGCACGTCGGCCTTTGTCCCGCTCAACGCTTCGTCCAATGTTGCGCTTACGGTCACGCCTGTATGGGAATGGCCTGCGAATAGGCCTGCGTCAACCGGCCCGGAGGACGGATCTACGGCAGCCACTAGCTGCAGCGCCTCATCCTCCAGTACCATCTTAACGACCTCTCTGCCCATTCTTCCCCCAGCGCCAGTAACCGCAACTCTAATCCGTTCTACCGTCATCCCTATCACCTTTTCCTTATCGTCTTCTCATTGTGGAACGAATGCGTTCCATTCTCCGTTTGCGGCTAATATCCGCGAATAATCTGCGTGCCGCCGAGTGGTTAGGATCAAGTCTCAGCGCTTCCCTCGCGAACTCGATGGCTTCATCCAAGCTTCCATCTGTCATGCATACCAACGCAAGCGTATAATACGCATCGAAGCTTAGCGGGTCCAGCATTACCGCATGCCTTAACAGCTCGGCGGCTTCCTTCATATCCGGCTTCTCTCCGGCTATCAGTCCATTGGCTTCAGCCAGCAGAAGACGAGACTGTATCACTTGCGAGTGATAACGGTATTCCTCATTATCCGGCTCCAGCTTCTCGGCTACATCGGCATAGACTTTCGCTTTCGGCCACTTGCCGCTGCGCGCGCAGGATACGGCGCATTTATGATAATATCCGGCGTTATCCGGTTCGGCAGCTATCGCTTGCTCAAACCAATAGATCGCCTCTTCAAAATCGCTGTGAAAAATATATTCATACGCCTTCCTGATGCAGGTCTCCCCATCCATCTGCCCATCCTCCTTGTACAGGGGGTTTGGTACAGCATATGTACGGGGCTTGCTTACAGTTCGTCGCTTTTCTTCGTCCAGCGATTCGCGTCACGCGTATTGAACTTGTGCATGACCTTATCGTGAGCCTCTGTCAGATCGATGCCCAGCGAATTTGCGAAGCAGGATAAGAGGAACAAAATATCCCCAAGCTCCATCTCGACGGTATTTTCCGCCTCATCCGCCCTCTTTGGCTTCTCTCCATAATAATGATTGATCTCACGCGCCAGCTCGCCGACCTCTTCGGTCATTCTTGCCATGAGGGCAAGCGGGCTGAAATAGCCTTCCTTGAACTGCGAGATGTACTCGTCCACCTCGCGCTGTACTTGAGACAATGACTTCTCTGACATCTTCGCGGCTTCCTTTCCTATAGAGGTGCACGTTACTATGTTACCGTATAGGTCCGTTCAAAATCAATGTTTTTCGAATGCGTCAATTCGCCATACTACAGATAAAGCAAACTATAGAAAGAAGGCGTATTCTTGAAAAGAATATGGAATCAGCTGCGCCTCATCCTGCCCATACTGGTCGGAACAGCCATTTACGCTTTTGGCCTGCACTATTTCGTCATTCCAAATCAGCTCATGGAAGGCGGGTTAACCGGCATCGCCGTATTGCTGAATTATGCCGCAGGTTGGAAGCTGTCGGTCACAACTCTGCTGCTTAATATCCCTTTGTTTCTGCTTGGCTGGAAGGCGCTAGGCAAATTTCAGATGCTCTATACCGTTATTGGCACCGTATCGTTGTCTTTATTTCTTGCGCTTATGGAATACTTCATCCAATCCGGATGGCTTGTCCCCTTCCACAGCTCAAAGGATTACATGCTTGCGGCATTATACGCAGGGGTTACGCTAGGTACAGGTCTTGGCATTGTCTTTCGCTTTGGCGGTACGACTGGCGGCATTGATATCATCGCTCGCATACTGACCCGCTGGCGCAGCCTCAGCATGGGACAGGTGATATTAGCCTTTGATGCCATTATCATAGGCATCTCCATTCTCTATATCTCACTGGAGAAGGTCCTGTACACGCTGGTTGTTGTTTTTATCGCCTCGAAAATGATCGATTTCCTGCAAGAAGGGGCTTATGCCGCCAAGGCTTTCTCCATTATTACCGACCGGGGCCAGCAGATGGCAACAACGATCACCCATGAGCTGGAACGAGGCGTAACCCTCATGCCGGCCAAGGGAGCCTTCTCCGGACAAGAAAGAGAGATCGTCTATTGCGTCGTGGGAAGGGCGGAAAACCGCCGCCTCAAAACCATCATTCGCAATATCGATCCCCAAGCGTTCATTGTGATTAACGACGTTCACGACGTACTGGGTGAAGGCTTTAAAGAAGAATAACTGCGGCAATGCTACACGCTTGTCCGATTTACAGCTTCTTCACACCATACGGTCTTGCCTTATATTTGCGCCAGCCTGTCCATGTCAGTACGCCTGAAATGATGGTACCAAGCAGCAGCGCCCACTTCAGCGGCTGGCCGATCCCTGGCGGCGCTATGACCGGCACGGCTGCCGCCTGCTTGTCCTCTACAAATATATGGTTGATCGCCAGCCGGATCGCTTCGAGCGATTGATCGACCTCCGTCTTCGACACCGTAGATTGCTTGCCTTCGAGCAATCTCCCCGCATAAGCGATGCGCTCCATCAATTCTCTCATACGGATCGAATCACCTGCGAACATCGCCGCTGTCTCGATTCTAGCCGCATGCTCGTTTAATCCTTGCAGGGTAGCCCGTGCAGCGGCTACGGGGTCCCCGGCTTGTCTCTTCCACGCTTGCTTCAACATGTTGATATCATCGGTAAGCAGCGTTTTGTATTGATGCCATAGAGCTGCTCTGCCGTTCATTAGCGCATCAGCGCCCATGCGCAGCCTGACGGTATGCTCAAGCCATAGGGAATCCTTCACACCGCTTGAGAGTGCCCGCCCGACAGCGGCTGCATCATGCTCCATCGCCAACCATCCATCAGCACTGCCGTAGCTGCGCAGCATCTCATTGTCCAGCAACTTATTCAACCTTTGCAACTCAGCGAATGCGGCTTGCCGATTATTCGTATAAGCCGCCGTATATAAAGCTGTCGCTGTCTCGTCCATTCGCTCAAGCTGATGGTACGGACCTGACGAGAACAGGAATGCATAGCTTCCTTCAGGACTCGCGCCGCCCCATACCACTCCAGCCGTGCCCATCGCCATACATAGACATGCGATGAACGGAATGATAATACGCGATTTCATAGACATCCCCCCATAGACCAATCTATGAGGGGATGTCCATCTTTATTCTTTTTTTCGGAAACGCAATACAAGCCATGCAGCTAGAAAGCTCGCAATCGACAAAGTGAACGTGAAGATGCGTACGGCATTCAGATCGTCCTCCAGCTCTGCCGGAAGCCACGGATTAATGCCATACGTATAATCGATGGTATCGTTCAGCAGCAGCCATCCCAGGCCTACCACAAGCGCGCCGGTTCTTGCTTTCATGAATCTGAAATATAACAGCGCCTCCGCGGCCATACCCAGATGCGATGCGATCAGCATATAATGCTGCCAATTCAGCACATCGCCTTGCGCGGCGCCGCCAATAATCATTGCAACCGCCCATATGCCGTATTTGACCGAGCAGACGACAGCCAGTGCCTCGATCACAACACGTACGATATCTCCGATTCTGGATGATCTCTGTGGAGGAAACATCAAAAACAGAAGCGACAGGGTGAAAAACAAGCTCGAAGTCGGCGAATCCGGTACAAAAGGAAGCATCCATGCCGGTTTGTTCTCGATGGTCCAAATGAGCTGATTCTCATACCAGATATAACCGTAGATCGTACCGACCAAATTAACGATAAACAAGAGCCAAAGCACATTGCGGTTCAGCAGGAAGCTTCGGCTCCAGAACAGACTCAGATTCATATTCTTGTTCCTTTCCAAAAAAAACCTGACCGAATAATTCGATCAGGTTTTCATCAATGGTTCAACTACTCTTGCTTTTGCTTGGTCAGCCATACCGCCAGCTGATCGATCTCATCCGAAGAAAGTGTGCCTTCGTATGAAGGCATTGCGCCGTTGTTACGGCCGTTTGTAATCGTCTCCACAATCTCTTCCTTCGACAGGTGATTACCTACGCCAAGCAATGCTGGTCCGTTAGCACCGGATAAGTCATTCGCATGACAGCCCATACATTGGGACTCAACGATAGACATTACCGGATCTTCTGGCTCAATGATTGCTGCAACAGGCGCTTTCTTCAGCGGATTAGGACGAGGCAAGCCTCGCTCATGAGCAAGTCTCGCTTCTTCCTCGCGAACATGATGCTCAGGAGTCTGTCCATTCTTCTCCAGCATGTGCTGGTAGTGGTCCCAAGATACAACCGTCAAGTATACGCAAGCCGCCAGCGTAAGAAGCATAAGCGACGAAGCGATTGGACGGCGGTAGAAGCGGCGCTCCTTACCCGTATCCAGGAATGGGGCAAGCAGCAAGCCGCCGAACAGAATGCCGGGGATGCCGAGTGTGCCAAGCAGGATGTACTCCTGCGATACATATGGATATTTCAAAAATTGATACAGGAACAAGAAGTACCAGTCTGGCATCGGAATAAACGATGCATTCGTCGGGTCAGCCGGATAGCCCAGTGGTGCAGGCTCCGCGATAACCCATACCAGGAAACCGACCAAGACAACGCAACCAACCATCCATTCCTTCAGAAGGAAGTTGGGGATGAAGGCTTCCGATTTACCCGGAAATGACGTATAGTCTGGCGGTGTCTGGAACCCGCCCGCTTTCTTGACGCGCGAGTCGCCCACATAGACGACCTTCTCGTTCGATTTATGACCGTGAGCCATGTGTAAGCCCTCCCTTCGCTTAAAGTGGTCCCGAAATGCCTTGTTTCCGAATCATCAGGAAGTGCGCCGCCAGCATGGCAATCAATGCGCCTGGCAGGAAGAATACGTGAATCGCGAAGAAGCGAGTCAGCGTCTGCGCGCCTACGATATCGCCGCCATACAGGAAGTCAGCGATGTAGGATCCGATAACAGGAACGGAAGCCGCGATTTCTACACCTACTTTAGTTGCGTAGTAAGCTTTGTTGTCCCATGGAAGCAGGTATCCTGTAAATCCAAGGCCAAGCATGATGAAGAAAATCAGCATTCCGACTACCCAGTTCATCTCACGCGGAGCCTTGTAGGAGCCGGTGAAAAATACGCGAAGAGTATGTAGGAACATCATTACGATTACCAAGCTCGCACCGAAATGGTGCATGCCGCGAACGATCTGGCCGAATGCGACCTGATGCTGCAGATAGTCAACGCTCGCGTAAGCGTTAATAATATCCGGCACGTAGTACAGGGTCAAGAACATCCCCGACAAAATCTGGATAACCGTGATAAAAAACGTCAAGCCACCGAAGCAGTAGACAAATGCAGAGAAATGATGCGCCGGGTTAACGTGCTCGGGCACTTCATGGTCTGCTACATCTCTCCAAAGCGGCGTAATGTCAAGACGTTCATCGATCCAGTTGTATACATTTTTAAACATCTGCAGTACGCCCTCCTTAGCTTCTTGTGTTCGGAACGAGTGGTCCCAAATAGACGATCCCGTTCTCTACGACGACTTCATATTCGTCGAGCGGCGAGTTGGCTACTGCCAAGTTCTTGCCGTCCTTGGAATATCTTGCGTCATGGCACGGACAGTCATATTCGTTATGACCCTTCGTATTCCAGAAAATCGTGCATCCCAAATGCTTGCAGACCGGAGACAGTGCAAATATCTTGCCGTCTTCGCCTCTCGAAATCCAAGCTACGAGTTCAGGCTCGCTCTCATACCAACCGTCAATCTGATGAATCTTGAACTTGAATTCTTGCGGTTCCGCGGTGACTTTGCTCTCTTCGACGACCTTCACCAGATTGCCTTCGCCCTTCTTCGCAAGAAGCGGATCAACCGCAAACCGAACCATCGGCAATACCGCGCCGCCCATCATGAAGGCCGTTGTGCCGCCAAGCGTATATGACAAAAATTGACGCCGGGACATTTCTTTGCGCTGAACCGGACGATGCGCCGTCTCGTGTTGTTCATGATTACTCATCTTCTGTTCTAACCCCCTTTGCCAACCATATCTCGCGTCTTGCCGCACGGCAAAAACACATGACGAACTAGGACATAACTTATAATAGCCTAGGTGTTTGGGAGCGTCAAGAATATGGCCCGATATTTGCGTCATTCTGGAAATACCGTTCAATAATTTGTTATCATTTTGTCACATTTGACCTGCTCTGGCATTTGTTTTCCCCATAATTCGATCTAATTATACGAAGGATATCCATATTTAAGGAGAAATGGCGCTCCAGAGCTCTCTAATTTGTGACGACACCTCGCTATGGGACAGAAGCTGTCCGTCCGGTCCCGGCTGCAGGATCAGATCCGCAGCTTCAATCGTCAGTGCTGGCGCGGAAAACGCTGTCATGACAATCACATAGTTAAACCCCGATTGCTTCAGCCGGCTGCACCATTCGCCCAGCATCGACTGGAACGATTCGCTCTCCGTTATGTAATGGCATGCCGGATAAGTCACAACCCTGCCCTTGAACGGAATCTCTACCAGATCCATCATATCCCGCAGCCGTTCGAGCCGGGCAGTCGCTTCATAGGGCGACTCCCCGCCGCCAAGCCCCGTGACGGGAAGCAGGCATGTATCCAGGTACGGCTTAAGCTCGTCCCATTGTTCTTCCGTTATATCGCTGAATTTCATCCGCTCTCCTCATTTCCCCGTTGTCTATGCTCTTCCCCTTCCATTCTACAAAAGAAAGCCTCCGTGCGCTAGCAGGCATAAGCCGGCCGCACATGGAAGCTTCTTATCATTAATGCTTCAGCTCATTGAGTTGCTTGACGAGTCGATAGAACGTATCCTCGTCGCCGGACGCGAGCGCCGTGTCTATTGCGTGATTCAGCTTCTCGGTCTGAAATTTCAATACAGCTTCGTCCAGTACAAGCTCAGCGACCAATCCGAGCATCGCCTCATACGTTTCTTTCATTTTGTCCATAGGATACACCTCCAAACCGGCGCTTAAGAGATCCTATATTCGATTCCTTTCGTCACGTAGCTCTCCATCGTCCTTCTCATGCGCAACAAATCATCCTCTGTCAACTCTCTTACGACTCTGGCGGGCGTTCCGATAGAAAGCGTATAGGATGGTATTTTCTTGTTCTCTGTCACAATCGAACCGGCTCCTATTAAAGCATATTCACCAACGTCTGCGCCGTTAAGTACGATTGCCCCCATTCCGATTAATGTACCTCTGCCTATCGTGCAGCCGTGAATAATCGCACTATGGCCGACCGACACTTCGTCCGCCAATATAAGCGGTTGATCGGTGTTGACATGACCGACTACTCCGTCCTGTATATTGCAGCTATGGCCGATCCGGATCGGGGCCAGATCACCGCGCAATACGGCATTGAACCATATCGTGCTTTTCTCGCCAATCGACACATCGCCGATCAGTTTGGCTCCTTCAGCGATATAGCAGCTATCGTGAACAGCGGGGATTACTTTGTTATACGGCAACAACATCCATTCTCATCTCCCTTGTCATCCTTGAATTGGGGAGATTCTACCAAGGCTGCTTCTGAAAGTCAATGCAAGGCAAGTCCGGCTGAGTCTTTCCCTCTTGCCATGCGATCAATAACCGCATTCCCCGCTTTCGTCATGCGCACGACCGTTCCGTGCTCCGGATGCTCCCCTATGCGCAGCAGACCGAGATGCACCATCATTTTAAGAACCCTGGCTTCCAGGATGGCGTTGGCATCGTCGTAGTAATAGGTCTTGATGAAAGGGACCAGCACTTCCCGAAGCGACGCCACGCTCACCCAATCGGGCGCAAGCGCATGAATCCAATGCACCAGCGACAGCAGATTGGCCACGGGGCCCTTGTACAGCTTCAGCCAATAACGATACACCAGCTCTTGCTCATCTGCTTCAGCCGGCTTCTCCAGCCGCTCTTTCCCCGCATCCTCCACAACGAGCCATCCATCTGGTTGTTCACTGATATATTTGGCGCTGCAGCAGTAATCATAGAGTAGGGAGAACCGGTCGGGGTAATGATTGAAGTGGCGCCCGTATCCAAAACGCCATGCGCCCTTGCTCGGCAGCTCCTCCCGCACACCCATCCGGTCCAGCATTTGCTGAAGGGATCGCTTATACATAGAACCGTCCGTGATGAGCTGCACTTCATTGTGATATACATAATGAAGCAATTGCTTGATATCTTCTTGAATCAACCCTTGTTCATCCCTGTACATATGCGGTTCATCCGTGTATTGCAGCTGCTCGGCGAATCTTCGTCTAAGCGTCTCGCGGAATCGGGTCTTCAGATCGCTCGGAATTTGAAACAGGTACCTTCCCGGACCGCTGAATCCGTTAAAGAGCCAGCCTTGATGCTTGAACTGGACAATAATTTCTCTGGGACTAGGCGGCAAAGCGGCTTTCTTCTTGCTTTTTTTCGGTTTTTTGACCGGTTCGTCTGCCGCTTCCTTCTTCTCCTCGCCGAAACGGCTTTGTTGAACTCTCGCGACCAGGTCTTCCAGACTGTAAGACTGCCTGGACTCGAATAGCAGAGAATTGAGGAAACGGAGATCCTCCAGCTTCATAGAGCTAATTTGATTCTCGAATACGTCATGCCGATTCACTTGCGACAGAATGGACTGGATCAGCTCGTTCTTGGAGTTCCCATTGCATTCGCACCGGTAAGCGCCCGCAATCTTGCTAAGCTGTCCGATATCGGCATAACTCAGCATGTCCGATAGATTCATGGCTCTCCCCTTTCTCCAGCGTACCGCTCCCTCGCAGGCTGCGGCTTCTATAGCTAAGGTTTTAGTACCATTATTGGATATTTCGCTCATTTCATACCCAAGAGATGGGGAGGGCTGTAAAAGTATGGGACTGAAACACAAAAAAGCTCTCCGAAAATAATCGGAAAGCTTGCTTTAATGTTGATCTAAAAATGTAAGGCTAGACTTTGATCTCTTCCAAATGCCGGGTACAGTTATGAAGCAGAGGCTGCCATGCGTCTTCCTGCCGTTCCAGAATAGAGTACGACAAGTTGCCAAGGCGGGAATCCTCCAGATCCGCACATAGCTCCTTTAACATCTGAGCGATGAAGCTGCCGTGCGAGACGACGAGAACGCTATGGCCTTCCTCTCTCTTCATCAGGTCCGAGATCGCTTCTGTGCCTCTGGCTCGCACCGCTGTATCGGATTCCATGCCAAGGCTTAGCTCACGCCAGTCTGCGCCCCAGCGCTCCAGACGCTCTTGCTCCGTCGTCCCTTCGATTTCTCCAAAATAACGCTCACGCAGCCGGGTATCCGGCTCCAATACAGGAATATTCAGCCGTTCCGCGATAATGGCTGCCGTTCTTCTTGCCCTTTGCAGATCGCTTGAGATGACCGCGTCCCATATGCGCTCTTCCTTGCTTAGCCGAGACGCCAGCGCACCCGCTTGCGCAATGCCTTCTTCGTTAAGCGAGATATCCGTCTGCCCTTGTATAATCCCTTTTGCATTCCAATCCGTCTTCCCGTGCCGGACCAAACCGATTAGCAATCCGATTACCCCTTTCGATGTCTGCCGGTCCTTAGCCGAACGTCAGTGTCGCGTTCTGGACAGCCAATTTAATATCAGTAATGCCATAACAAGCCCAAGCAGCGATAGCGCTACATAATATTGCGGGAACGTAGGCACCACGGTCAGAACGACCGGGTCGCTTATGCTGGATACGGGCACTTCTGCATAGAAGCCTGCCGTCATAAACGCGTTGTTGGTCGAAGCGTTAGCCGCTTCAATCAGTCCCGTCATCTTCTGCGCCTCGGTGGGCGCATTCTTGTAATCGAACACAAATACAAAAAACGCGCAAGCGAACATCGCCATGCAGCCCGCGATTAGAATGGCCGTATTTCGCCGGAATGATTTTGAGAAGTGATAGCTTTTGCTTGGAACTGGCAAGTACCAGGATTCATCCAGGTAGATGCGCTCCATCACGGCACGGTTCACATGCTCGGAAGGGCCGATCTCCGCGCTTTCCTCTGCGCATATGCGTAGGAGATCCTCGCTCTCTTCCCAGAAGCCGTAATGTGCGGAGCATTGCTCGCAATCGAGCAAGTGGGCCTCCAGTTCTATTCTCTCCTGATCGTCCTCGGACATATCCCAGTAGTCGGAAAACCTGAGCTGCACGTCCTCGCATTTCATCATGAATTCATCCTCTCGAAAGACTCCGCCGACGGCATTGTTCCATAATAAGGCTCAAGCTGCGTCTTCACGCTTGCTCTTGCCCGGAACAGCAATGATTTGACGGAACTGACCGACTGCCCAAGAATATTCGCAATCTCTTGGTAGTCCAGCTGGTCATATTCCCTAAGAATAAGCGCGGACCGTTGCTTCTCCGGCAAATTGTTGATTGCCTCGCGAACCATAGCCATTCTTTCATTGCGCAGAAGCTGCTGCTCGGGAGCGGCCTCATGCGATGCGATGGGTTCGAAACCTGCGTCATCGAGCGATACATTATTCGCCTTGCCTTTTCTAAGCTCACTCAGTACGGTATTGCGCGCAATCGTATACAGCCACGTAGAGAAAGAAGCATCCATCTCCCGGAAGGAGTGGAGGCTGCGGTATGCTTTATAGAACGTCTCTGAACATAAATCCTCAGCCAGCAATTCCAGTTTCGCGCTTTTCAGCATATGAAAGATGAATGCCAATATCTTGCGCTGATAACGCCGCATCAGTTCGGAGTACAGCTCGACATTGCCATCCTTAATCTCTCTTATTAACTGGGAATCAGTCATGACAGGCGAACCTCCTCCACCTGCAGATTATTCCCGGACCCTATGTATCATTGTACCGGCCCGAAAACAAAAAGTTGCGGTCGTCATCTCAATAAATACAGATTTAAGTTGAGTAGATTAACAATTCGATTCCTACGGGCAAAATCCTGCTTGTTTCGACATTAGTCCTTAAACCTTCATTTTCCTAATAAAACGAATCAGGGTGAAAAAGGCCTTGCGCCTATGTTTGTTACTCTTATATAACCTATGTTTGAAGCTCCTCAAACAAAACAGCCCTGCAGCAGAAAGCGGCAGAGCTGATCATTCACGTCATGATGGCTTGAGGGTCTCGAGTGTGCCCGGCGTCAGAGCAGCCCTAAATTAGACAAAAAAAAACCACTCAAGGGAGTGGTTTGCGTTCATGATGAACGCTGCAGTTATTGGATAGGAGTGGAGAGAAACCATACTGTACTTTTATTATATGTATACGCTTCCATTTTGTCAACAAGCGTTTTCATTTTCGTGACGAATCATGAAAATGAAAACAACGGAACATTCAGCTATTGATGAACGGAATAGCCATTATTCTCAAGCAATGCAATCGCTTGGTCCAAGTACTCCTGATTGCGGAACGATAACCGCAGGATGCCTGGCACATCTTCCCTGCTCTCGATAATTTGCAGATTGCTTAGATTGATCCGGTTGTTGCCCAGCTCGCTGGCAATCCTGCCGATAATGCCCGGATGATCCGGCACATCGACATAACAATCGTAAACCGAATGAATCATGCCCTTGCGCCGCTCTGGCATGCGGTTGCGGAATTCGCCCGCCGTCCGGAACGCTTCTTCAATGGCTGGCCCGTCCAACTTCTCGAGCATTTGCGCGAATGATTCCATCCCGGCATTCCAGTCGCGGATGAGCCGCAGCAGCACATGGCGGTTGTCGATCAGAATATCCCGCCATAAGCTTGGGTCTCCCGAGGCGATGCGCGTAATGTCCCGGAAGCCTCCGGCAGCCAAAGATTGATACAGATCATTGCGTTCATTATAGCCGCGCACCTGGTTCACCAGCGCAACGGCAATCATATGAGGCAAATGACTGATTGCTCCCACGATATCATCGTGCGAGTCAGCATCCACCTTGACAATATTCGCTCTCGTATGCGAAAGCAGCTCCGTCAGTCGATCCACCGCCTCCGGGGGCGTTGATGGTTCCGGCGTCAGGACGTAGAATGCATTTTCCAGCAAATGATAGGAAGCCGCTTCTACGCCGGAGCGCTCCGAACCGGCCATTGGATGGCCGCCGATAAACGTCGCTTGGCCCAGATCAATGGATCTGGCATAAGACGCCACCGAAGACTTTGTGCTGCCGACATCGGTAATGATACAGCCGTTCTTCAGATTGAAGGCGCTGATCTTCTCCATATACTCCTGCAAGTTGCCAACGGGTACGCATAAGAAAATAAAGTCCGCTTGCTCGGCTGCTTCTTGAATCGATGTCGTGCCGACATCGACTACGCCGCGTTGAAGGTATTTCTGAACGGAGCTTTCCCGATTGGAGAATCCGATTACCCGGATACCCGGCTTGCCCTTCAAGCAAAGCGCTATCGAACCTCCAATAAGACCTACTCCAAAAATCGCTACATTCGTCATAAATTTAAGTTTACACCGTCACTTCCTGCAAAACTTGCTCCAGTGCCTCGATAAAGGCGACATTCTGCTCAGGCATACCGACTGATACGCGAATATAGGTCGGGTAGTTGGCCCAGCGCCCCTTCACAATTACACCTTTGCGCAGCAGCGCGTCGAATACGACCCCCGAAGGACGCTTCGCATCTACCAGAATAAAGTTGCCGTTCGCCGGGAAGTACGACAAGCCGAGCCGGTCGAACTGCTCTGTCATATAGCGAATGCCTTCCAGATTGCGTGCTTTGCACGCGGCAACAAAGGCGTCATCCTTCAGGGAACTCAGCGCGCCCGCTTGTGCGATTCGCGTCGTGTTGAACGGCTCGCGAATCTGATTCATGAACTGAATCACTTCCGGGCTGCTCACCCCATAGCCAATACGGTGTGCCGCAAGGCCGTATACTTTCGAGAACGTTCTTAGCACAAGCAAGTTCGGATAGCTCTTCAGCAGCTCAACACCGTCGCTGAATTGTTCTTGTTCGACAAACTCACGATAAGCTTCGTCCAGCACAACCAGCACATGCGACGGCACTTCATTCAAGAACGTTCTTAGCTCGGCATCGGTCACAATCGTTCCCGTCGGATTGTTCGGATTGCAGACCCAGACAATCTTCGTCTGATTCGTAATCTTTGCGAGCATCGCAGGCAGATCATGCTTGCCGTCCTTCAGCGGCACTTCAATAATGCGGGCATTCTCTATCTGGGCATTATGCCTGTATTGGGAGAAGGTTTCATTGGCCATGATTGTCTCGTCGCCCGGCGCCAGAAACGTTCTTGCAGCCAGCACAATGACTTCGCTGGAGCCTGCGCCGAAAATCAGTTGATTCGTCTGCACCGACAGTTTGCGTGCAAGCTCATTCGTAAGCATGACACTAGCTCCGTCAGGATAAATACTGCTATTCGTAAGCTCAGCGAGCATCGCGTTTTTCGCTTCATTGGAGAAACCATATGGGTTTTCATTAGATGCCAGCTTGATCACTTGATCCAAGCCAAGCTCTCGTTTTACGTCTTCCACTGGCTTGCCCGGATTGTATACAGGCAAATGGACGACATTGGATTTGGGCTGCATGACTCTTCACCTCTTCTATGTATTGAAGTGTTACTGTCCCATTGTCTCACATCTGTATGCTGTTTTAAAGCTTTTTCGAAAAAACGAAAAACCCGCCCCGTGAGCAGTTCCTGATGCTCAAGGGGCGGGAATTAGGAAAAAAGGTTATCCTTTTAGCGAGGATACGAACTTACCAACTTCAGCAAGTCCTTGCGCTCTTGTCTCTTCCTTCTCCAGCAGAAGCAGCGCCTCTTCAATCTTCCTTACGATGGCGCTGCCGACGATCACCGCATCGCATTGACGCTCAAACCGCTCTACTTGTTCACGGCTGGAGATGCCGAAGCCGATTCCGATCGGCAAGTCGGTCGAGGCTCTAACTGTTGCTAAGAAGTCATCTATGCCGGTGTGGAAGTCCGATCGCACACCGGTCACGCCCAAGGAGGACACACAGTAAACGAAGCCGCGAGCCTTGCGGGAGATGCGTGCCACTCTGTCATTGGAGGTCGGCGCGACCAACGGAATAAGATGGATATGATGCGCCTCCGATAAAGCGCGCACTTCCTCGTCTTCCTCAATCGGTAAATCCGGAATAATAAGTCCGCTAATCCCCTTGCTCTTCACAAGCTCAAAGAACGGCTCCAATCCGAATTGGAGTACGGGATTATAATAAGTGAACAGGATCAGCGGAATCTTCACGCCTTCCACGCGGGCCTGCGCAGCTAAGTCAATGCAGTCCAGAAGTGTAATCCGGCTGCGAAGAGCCCGCTCCGAGGCGCGCTGGATGACCGGACCGTCCGCCAGCGGATCGGAATACGGAACGCCAAGCTCGATCATGTCCGCGCCGGATTGTTCAAGCTGCTTGATGATAGCTAGCGTTGTAGAAAGGTCGGGATCGCCTACCGTCAGGAACGGAATAAGCGCGGTGCGCCCTTCCGCCTTCAGCTTAGCGAATGATTGATCAATGAGATTCATTAGCTTTGACCTCCCAGATAACCCATGATAGCTTCGACATCTTTATCCCCGCGTCCGGACAAGCTGACGACGACGATCTGATCCTTATCAAGCGTAGGGGCAAGCTTCAGCGTCTGCGCGATGGCATGTGCCGACTCCAGCGCTGGAATAATGCCTTCCGTACGGGACAGCAGCTGGAGCGCCTCCAATGCCTCGGCATCGGTAATCGGCACATAGTCTGCTCGTCCGGAATCCTTCAAATAGGCATGCTCAGGCCCGATACCGGGATAGTCCAGCCCCGCGGATATCGAATGCGCCGGCTGCACCTGTCCGAACTGATCCTGCAGCACATAGCTGAGCGAGCCCTGGAATACGCCATGGCGGCCCTTCGTCATCGTTGCCGCATGCTCTTCCGTCTCCACGCCTCTGCCTGCAGCTTCAACACCCAACAAGCGTACGCCTTCATCCTGGACGAACGGATAGAATATGCCCATTGCATTGCTTCCTCCGCCGACAGCAGCCACTACATAGTCAGGCAGCCTGCCCTCTTCCTTCAAGATCTGCTCGCGCGCTTCATCTCCGATAATGCGCTGGAAGTCGCGCACCATCATCGGATACGGATGCGGACCTGTCACAGAACCCAAAATGTAGAACGTATCGTTGACATGGCTGACCCAATACCTCAGCGTTTCGTTGCAGGCATCTTTAAGCGTGCGTGTGCCGGAAGTGACGGGAACAACCTCGCTGCCGAGCAGATTCATACGGAAGACGTTCAACTGCTGGCGCTTCATGTCTTCTTCACCCATGAATACTTTGCATTCCAGTCCCAGCAATGCCGCAATGGTCGCCGAAGCAACGCCATGCTGGCCTGCACCCGTCTCAGCGATAATTTTGGTCTTGCCCATACGCTTGGCAAGTACGCCTTGTCCGATCGTATTGTTGATTTTATGTGCGCCAGTGTGATTGAGATCCTCACGCTTCAGATATACCTTCGCACCGCCCAGATGCTCGCTTAAACGTTTGGCATAATAGAGCGAAGTCGGACGGCCTGAATATTTATAAAGCAGCTCCCGCACTTCGGCTTGAAAGTCGGGGTCCTTGGAATAATGCGCATACGCCTCCTCCAGCTCAAGGAGTGCGTTCATTAGCGTCTCCGGCACATATCGGCCGCCGAACTTGCCGAATCTGCCGTTCACGTCAGGTACTTGTATCATGCTTCTCTCACCCTTCTGACAAATGATCTGATTTTCTCAATATCCTTGCGCCCATCGGTCTCAACACCGCTGGATACATCTACCCCGTCCGGGCTATGCTTGTACAGCAGCTCCTGGACATTGTCCACATGCAAGCCGCCGGCCACATATAGGGGTAAGCCAAGCAAGCCTGCCGATTGTTTGTATGCCTCGATTACGTCCCAATTAAAGGGATGACCGGTGCCGCCTCCCGGCGCATCGATCAGAATGGCGTCCACCACCCCTGCATACGGGGCCAATCGTTCATCCGCATCAACCATCTTCCCGCCCGATGCCGAGGCCGCCTCCGGGCGAATAGAGATCACTCGCCAAATGGCCGTCCCCGGAAATCTCTCTCTCAGCTCTGCACAATAAGACGGCGACTCTTGTCCATGCAATTGTACAACATCGAGTGGAGCAACAGCCAGAATATTCGCCAACTCTTCTATGCTTGTATTTACAAATACGCCTACCGCATGAGGACGGGCCTTCCGGTCATTGCGAATCCCATGAATCGCTTCTATTAACTTGGAAGCTTCCTCTTTGCTTACTTGGCGTTTGCTGGGGGCGAATAGCAAGCCGATCTCGTCTATGGATAATCCGTCCATAGCCTGAATAGTCGCCTCATCCCGTAAGCCGCATATTTTGACACGTACACTCATGAACGAATCTCGCCCATCAGCGCTCGCACTGCATTGCTTACATCTGGCTGACGCATAAAGTGTTCGCCAATCAGCACGCCGTGTGCGCCAACCGATTGCAAATAATCCATGTCTCTGCGGCTAGCAATTCCGCTTTCGCTAATAATCGTAACATTTTGCGGAATCATGCCGATCAGCTTCTCCGTTGTGGCGAGATCGGTCACAAAGGATCTGAGATCGCGATTATTAATGCCGATCAAGGTTGCCTTATCCAGTTCGAGCACAGTTTCGAGCTCTGCTGCGTCATGCACCTCGACCAGCACGTCCATGCCAAGCGACTTCGCCAGATCATGGAATTCCTCTAACTGGCCTTTCGTCAAGATGGCTGCAATAAGCAGCACCGCATCCGCCCCTATGATGCGGGCCTCATAAATTTGCCGGAAATCGATAATAAAGTCTTTGCGCAGCAGAGGAATATCGACCGATTGTTTGACCAGCTTCAAGTAATCATTCGAGCCTTGAAAGTAGTCACGGTCTGTCAGCACCGAGATGCAGTCAGCGCCTGCGGACTCGTAGGCGCGAGCGAGTGCTGCCGGCTCAAAGTCCTCGCGGATTAACCCCTTGGAAGGGGACGCCTTCTTCACTTCTGTAATCAAGCCCATGCCGCGCTTGCGGCGATTGCTCAGCAATGCCGATTCAAAGCCGCGGCAAGCCGGCATTGCATCAATGATGCCTTCGTATTCGGACAAGTGGAAGCTTGCAGACAACGCCTCGACTTCTGCTTGTTTGGTAGCAACGATTTTATCAAGAAACATGTGCCAACTCTCCTGTCGTTTGAATAAGCTCTTCCAGCTTGACTTGCGCTTTCCCGGAATCAATGACTTCTGCTGCCAATGCGACCCCTTCCCGATGCGTTGGGGCCAACCCTCCAACATAGATGCATGCGCCCGCATTCGCGAGTACAATATCCCGGTAGGCGCCGCGCTCTTCCCCCCGGAAGATCGAGCGAATAAGTCCCGCATTGACTGCCGCTTCTCCGCCTTGAACGTCTTCAATGGAATATCTGTTCAAGCCGAGGTCCTCCGGCTCAATTTGATAAGTCCTAACCACGCCTTCACTCAACTCCGAGATTTGGGTCGGAGCGGAGATGCTGATCTCATCCAGCCCGTCATGGCTGCTGACGACAAGCGCGCGCTTCAATCCAAGCTCACCCAGCACCTCTGCAATCGTCTCGGTGCGGGAACGGTCATATAAACCAAGCAGCTGGCGATCGGCGCCTGCCGGATTCGTCAACGGGCCAAGCATGTTGAATATGGTGCGGATGCCAAGCTCTTTGCGGGGGCCAGCCGAATGCTTCATGGACGGATGGTAATGCTGCGCGAACATAAAGCAGATACCAATGTCGTTCAGGCAGGCTGCCGCCTGCTCGGGGGATAGCGTAATCTGGACGCCAAGCGCCTCCAGCACGTCAGCGCTGCCGGTCTTGCCGGACATGGCACGGTTGCCATGCTTGGCGACGCGGATGCCTGCTGCGGATGCGATAATCGAAGACGCTGTAGAAATATTAAACTTATGAATACCGGAGCCGCCTGTGCCGCATGTATCCAGCAGCCCTTCCTGCTCAGTCTGGACTCTGCTGGCAAATTGGCGCATGACCTGGGCGAAGCCTGTGATTTCATCCTTGCTCTCGCCCTTCATGCGCAGCGCGGTTGCGATAGCTCCGATCTGCGAGCCCGATGCTTCTCCGCTCATAATGACCGACATCACCGCAGCCGCTTCTGCCTTCGTCAGATGCTCTCCGCCGATCACCTTGTTTAACGCCGTTTGCATCGTCATCATTCCGCTCATCGTTAACCGCGCCCCTTTCCCGTATGGACCTCGTAATCCGTATTGATTGCTGTGCTTCTCACCTGACCTGATTCCGGCTTCCGGAAGCTCGCTTCCGCTGCTCTGATCGCTTTAAGCATACCTTTGGCTTTATTGACCGTCTCTATATATTCGTTCTCCGGAACAGAATCCCACACAATGCCCGCTCCGCTCTGAACGTAAGCCTTGCCGTGCTTGAATATAATCGTCCGTATCGTAATGCAGGTATCCATCGATCCGCCGAAGCCCAAATAACCGATTGCGCCGGCATATGCGCCGCGCGCTTCATTCTCCAGCTCCGCAATAATTTGCATCGCTCTCAGCTTCGGAGCGCCCGATACCGTTCCGGCCGGCAGGCACGATATGAACGCATCGAAGAAATCTTTGTCCTGCCGAAGCTTGCCTGATACGTTCGATACGATATGCATCACATGGGAATACCGTTCAATCTCCATAAACGAATCACAGCGGACTGAGCCGAATTCCGATACGCGGCCGATGTCGTTGCGGCCCAGATCAACCAGCATCAGATGCTCCGCTCTCTCCTTCTCATCCGCCAGGAGCTCCAGCTCCAGTGCCTTATCCTGCTCGGGTGTCGCTCCTCTCGGTCTAGTGCCGGCAATTGGTCTTGTCTCGACCCGATCGTTCGCCACTTTAACCAATGCTTCCGGAGACGTGCCTACAATAACTTCTTCGCCCATTTTCAAATAGTACATGTATGGAGAAGGGTTCATCGTACGCAGCACGCGATAGACGAGCAGCGGATCGATGTCGGTATCAATGCTGAAGCGCTGTGAGAGCACGACCTGGAAGATGTCGCCGGCTCTGATGTATTCCTTCGCTTTGTCGACATTCGCCATATATTGATCCTTTGTTAAATTCGACTGCACATCGCCAAGCTCAGGATCATCTGGAATGGGCGACGTAGGAGACACGCTGCTCGGAACAGGCTGCTTCAAGCGGTCAATCGTTGCGTCGATTTTTGCTACCGCTTCATTGTAAGCTCCTTCGATCTCGCCGTCCGTCGCGCCGGGTTCGATATGAACGTTGCCGATAATTTGCAGCTGCTGCTTGAAATGATCGAACACGATGACCTGGTCGCAGAACATAAATTGCATATCGTTCATTTGCAAATCGTCAATGCGATGTGGCGGCAGATTCTCGTAATACTGAAGCAAATCGTAGCCGAAGAAGCCGATTGCGCCTCCCGTGAATGGCGGCAATTCGCTGGAGGAAGGACTGCGGAAGGACCGAAGCTTCGCCTTGAGCAGCTCGATCGGCTTCTCGTGCAGGATCGTCTTCTCTCCTTTATGCTCCAGCACCAGCTCGCCGTGCTTGCCGTACAGCTTCATGAAAGGATCCGTTCCGATGAAAGAATATCTCGCCCATTTGGCGCCGCCCTCCACGCTCTCCAGCAGGAAAGCATGGTCTTCTTCGGCAAAATGCTGGAACAACCGGATCGGCGTCTCCGTATCCGCCATCACATAGCGTACAATCGGTATCAGATTATAGCTTCCAGCAAGCCCTATTACGCGTTTCAATTCATTCGTCATCCTTAACGACCCCCATCAATGGAATTTCGGCGAGAAGCGTATAATCAAAAAAGCTCCTGCCGCAGCAGGAGCTTAGAATGTATCGATGATAGCGTGCCCTATAGGTCCCCCGCAATCACTTCGATGCAGTAAAGCGGAACAGCCTTCGGATACAACAATATGTACCGGGTGCATGCTCGACTTGACCAGCAACAATGATCTTATGGGGTTTGCCCTACGGCAACTCACTAATGCTCTACTCATCTCAACTCTGCTAAAAACCTACTCGACTAATCTCAACTATTGCATTAACTATATAGCATCCGAGCCGGATGCGTCAACCCGTTATTTTGACTTCGACAAATCCGGACGAAGCGCCTGTGCGCCGCGCAGATAGACATGGCGAATATCCGCTTGCGTCTTCTCCGTATTGGCCAATACCATGACGCGGATGCAGCGCTCCAAGCTTCCCTTCACCGGAACCTCCAGCGCGCACATCAGAGGCACCAGCTCCCACCCTTCCAGCTGTCTGATCGACTGGGCGGGGAATGTTTCATTCAAATCGTTCGTCACCGTAATCAAGACGCTGCAAATATCAGCAGGGTCCAGCTCATTCTGAGTCACGAGATCCTTCATCATCTCCAGCGTTGCGCCGGCAATTTGTTGTCCGTCATTCGCATCTACGGTTATCGCACCGCGTATTCCGCGTACACTCATAGCTGTTCATCCTCCAGTTTCAATTCCTCCACGATCTCTCTCACCCACGCAACCGGCACATCTGATTTGATCTCGACTTCTCCGATTGCCGTCGGTACGATAAATACCATCGTGCCTTCCGCAAACTTCTTGTCATGCATCATCGCATCCATAATTGCATCCACATCGTAATGCTGCGGTAGCGCGATAGGCAATTCACACTTGGCAAGCACTCGTTTGGTCGTTGTGTACACTTCCTCCGGTGCTCCATAACGTACACCCAGCTTGGCAGATCCAACCATTCCGATCGCTATCGCTTCACCGTGTTGAAGTCCATTGTAGCCTCCAACCGCTTCAATCGCATGACCGATTGTATGTCCCAGATTCAGAATAGCCCTCAGCCCATTTTCCCTTTCATCTTGTGAGACAACCGACGCCTTTACACTGCAGCCGTTGTGCAGCGCATAGCCAAGGCTGTCTGCATCAAGCGCAAGCAGCTTCCCGGCATTCTCTTCACACCACTGCACGAAGGAGGCATCCCAGATCAGCCCGTGCTTGACAACTTCGGACAAACCGGACCGCACTTCGCGCGCCGGCAGCGTCTGCAGCAGATTCAAATCATACAATACAAATTCAGGCTGATGGAATGCGCCGATAATGTTTTTGGCCTTCGGATGGTTGACCGCCACCTTGCCCCCTACGCTGCTGTCATGAGCCAGTACTGTAGTCGGGATTTGAACGAATTTAACGCCGCGCATAAAGGATGCCGCTACATATCCAGCCAAGTCGCCGACAACGCCGCCGCCAAGCGCTACGATCGTAGATTTGCGGTCAAGCCCGGCATCGAGCGCGCTTGCAATCAGCTCTTCCAGCATAGCGAGCGACTTGGAGCCCTCTCCCGCTTGCACGACAGCGCTCACTGCTTGAAAACCGCCCTCTTTCAGCTTCTCTTCAAGCAGAGAGAGATGCAGCGGCGCGATATTCGTGTCGGTAATAATAAGCAATGGAGATTTTTTGCTAATGCCGTGCTTAGAAAAATAAGTATCCGCCTCGTTCAAGAGGCCTTCGCCAATATAGATAGGATAAGAACGTTCACCAAGGTCTACCGTAAGTTCACGCATAATCTGCTATCGCCCCAATTGCTTAAAATAGTTGTTCATTTCCGTCATGTTATGCCCGAAACATCTTTGCTCATTATAGTACAGCCCTGCTGGTTTGACAAGAAATCTCATCGCTCCCTGAGTCCTCCTCTTGCCCGTCAACACAGCAAAAGACCGGGCTCCCGATTCATTGGAATCAGAAGCCCGGCCATCTTGGCAGGCAGATCTACAGGCTCTTGGCAGCCGGTTGTTCATGGCGGCTGTTGCTTTCGTGCATATACTTGGTATCATCTGCTATTCTAGCCGCTTGCCTGCTGTCCACGCCGATGATTTGCGCGCACTCCTGTATCGTAAGAAACCCGCGGCGATACGCGGCGATCACTTGGCGCTTATCCATATTCAGTTCTCCTTCCAAACATCGATTCTATGATTAGTATAGGAGAACATGGAAACCGCTATACATCGCTACACGCGCCGATAGAAGAAAGTATCCGCCGTCTCGAACCCGTATTGCGCGGGAGAGAAGATTTGTTCCGTACTGCCGACGAACAGGATGCCCCCCGGCTTAAGGGCCTCGGAGAATTTATGATACAAGCCATGCTTTGCTTCTTCCGTAAAATAAATCATAACATTCCGGCACACAATCAGATCATAGCCGGAATCGAAACGGTCATGCAGCAGATTACCCTGTTTGAACTGTACCGCTTTCTTCAGCTCATCCGCTACACGATAAGCTCCCTGGTCCGGCTTGAAGTAACGGCTGCGGAAGGCGGCTGGCACATCTCTTAGCGACCGCTCCAGATAGATCCCTTCCTTCGCCTTATCCAGAACATTGTTGTCCAGATCCGTCGCGACTAGCGTTGTCTTGCCAATGGCGCCAAGCTCGGACAAAATCATGGCTAACGTATAGGGCTCTTCGCCTGTGGAGCATGCTGCGCTCCATATCTTCAATCGTGAATTGGCGTTCATCATCTGCGGCAGGAACTGCTCGCGCAGCACTTCCCATCTGGCGGGATTTCGCCAAAATTCCGATACATTGATCGTCATTCGGTCCAAGAACTCATTCAACAAAGCGCGATTCCCTTCGATTGCCTCATAATAGGCTTGAAAGGTGGAGAAACCATTTTTCATGCGAAGCGTGGTCAGCCTGCGCTTCATCTGCGCTTCCTTGTATTGGGAAAGATCGATATCGGTCTTTCGCTTAATGCGGTCTATAAATTGTAAGAAGTCCAGATCATCAGACATGACGGCAGCCTCCATCTTATGCGGCTGGCTTATACCCAGCGTTGAATCGTATGCTCGTAAGTCACTAGCTCCTCGGGCGCAAAGAAAATACCGATCTCCCGCTCCGCATTAGCTGCAGAGTCCGAGCCGTGAATCAAATTGAAATTCGTATGTACCGCAAAGTCAGAACGAATCGTACCTGGCGCAGCATCCAGCGCATCGGTCTTGCCGATCAGCGCCCGCGATAGCGCGATGACATTGTCGCCGCTCCACACCATGGCGAATACGGGACCGGATGTAATGAACTCCAGAAGCGGCTCATAGAACGGCTTGCCTTTGTGCTCCGCATAATGAACTTCCGCGCGCTCGCGCGTGATATGCATGAACTTGGCTGCCGACAGCTGAAGCCCCTTTCTTTCGAAGCGCGACACGATTTCGCCGATCAATCCGCGTTGAACGCCATCAGGCTTAATCATTAGAAACGTTCTTTCCATCTTGCAAACCATCCCTTCCAACACCAGTTTAAATAATCTAATAGTTTCTCTTTCCGACGAAATGCGCAATATCGGTAAGATTCTTTTTCGCCGTTTGATCGGGTAATCCTTCTAATGCCTTCAAAGCTTTTTGTATGTAACGATTAGCCAGCTCGTCAGCCAGCTCTCCGCCTACGCTGTTGCGAATGAGAGAGATGGCCCGTTTAGTATCGGGAAAGCCTTCGTGCTCGCGTATCGTACGGATTTCCCGCAGAAGCGGCTCTCTGGCTCCCGGATCGCGCAAGGCGAGAATGACTGGCAGCGTAATATTGCCTTGGCGGATATCAGAGCCCGGAGGCTTGCCGATTTGCTTCTCGGTGCCGTACAGGTCAAGCAGATCATCGCGTATCTGGAAGGCCATCCCCACATTGTAGCCGTAACGGTACAGCCGATTCGCCGTCGCCCGGTCCGCATTGGCTGCTACAGCTCCAAGCTGGCAGCTGATCGCGATGAGGAGCGCTGTCTTCCTGCGAATTCTAAGCAGGTAATTGCGGATCGTCTGCTCCGTATTAAAGAAATCCCTGATCTGCTCCATCTCGCCAATGCACATCTGAACGAGCGCCTTGGACAAAATTTGGTGGATCAGCGGATTAGGAAGCTGCGTAGCAATTGTCAGCGCCTTGCCATGTATATAGTCGCCTGTATACATAGCAATACGGTTATCCCATTTGGACTTGACCGTTAATTGTCCGCGTCTTGTCTCCGCATCATCGATGACATCGTCATGTACAAGTGAAGCCATGTGGATCAGCTCCAGCGGTACCGCCACTTGCTTCAGCACATCCAGCTTGTAATCCCCGAATTTGCCCGCCAGCAGCACAAAAACGGGACGTATCCGCTTGCCGCCCGCCTTGAGCAAGTGTGTCGACGTATCGCTGAGCAGCACATGATCGTCGGATACGCTGCGTTCCAGCGCTTGTTCGATTTGATTCAAATCGCCCTTCATTTTTGCGTACAGTTCTAATAGTTTCATTCCTTCACCTTTTGGGGAGAGTGTCCTTCATAAAACGTCAGCCGCGCCTCATGCCTAAGCAGGTTAAGCTCACGCGCATATCGGAAATATAGAGACAAGCCGGCTTGCAGCTTATCGCCAAAATCATATTGCAGCGAACGGAAGTAAGTCTCCCAATAAGAAGACTCTCCGCCAAGCGTTGCGCATGCGCGCTGGATCAGCGGTCCGGTGTCACGCTGGTTTTGCGCCTTGACGGCTAACAGCGCTTCGTATGCGGCTCGCAATTCGCCTTGATGCTTCTCCACAGCGGATCTCCGCGCAGCGACAACAGCGTACGTCATGCCAAGTCCCGTCCAATTATTCCACAACTCTCCCAGATCGAGCACATGCAGCCCATCTGTATGCCAGGAAGCCGTGATGGCCGGATCGCCGATCAGGAGCGCTGCATCGGCATCCTTCAGCATGGCTTTTAGATCAGGCTCGGCCCGAACATATTCGGGCTCCAGCTCGAATCTCATTGCCATAATAATCTTTAGCAGGTTAATGGATGTCTCGGAGGTTGTCGTCACCGCAATCTTGCGCGGCTTGCGCTTCTCCAAAGGCTCCTTCATAAACAACAGAATCGAATGTACCCGTCCAATGGAACCAACAGACAGACCGGGCATCAATACGTAATCGTCGCAATATTGTCCATATGAAAACGATGATATCGCCGACAGGTCGAGTTCCCCTGCGCTCAGCAAACGGTTCAGTTCCGAGGGTACGCGCGCGATCATCTCATAGACTAAACCTTCAGCTTGACGCTCGAAGCCCTTGAACAAGGGCCAAGCGTTGGCATAGTCAATCTCCCCGATGGTGATCCGATGCGGGTTGCTCATTATGCTCATCTCCCCATCTTCTGTACAAATCATGATCAATATCTACGTTGTCCAGTACTTTGCCCACAAGGAAATTAATCATTTCATCCATGGATTGGGGCTTATAATAAAAGCCCGGCATGGCCGGTACAATACGTACGCCCAGTCTCGCAAGCGTAAGCATGTTCTCCAGATGAATCGCATGCAGCGGCGTCTCCCGCGGCACAAGCAGCAGCTTGCGTCCTTCCTTCAGCATAACGTCGGCAGCCCGCGCCATCAAGTTGTTGGAAGCGCCGTGCGCTATCGATGAGAGCGTTCCCATGGAGCATGGCATGATCAACATGCCCTCCACCCGGAACGAACCGCTTGCAATCGAAGCGCCTATATTGGCATTGGGATGAAAGACCAGCTTGCCTCGTCCGCTCGGCTTGACGAATGCACGGTCGAGCATTTCCGCCCTGCGGGCCGTCTCCCAGCCGAGTTCTTCCTTTAATACGCGCCATCCTGCTTCGGTAACGATCAGATGCACCTCGAAGTCCTTGTCCAGCAGTTCTTCAATCAACCGAATGCCGTAGATCGCGCCGCTTGCGCCCGTAATGCCAACTACCCATCTTTTCCGGGAAACTTCCCTGGCTGGCGTCTGCTCTTTGCCTACCATTGTCTTAGCACCACCAAGTCTGCAATGGTGAAGATGAACAATACGACGCTAAGTGTCCCGTTCATGCCAAAAAATGCTGTTGGCACGCGGGATAAGTCATGAGGCCTCACCATCCAGTGCTGATAGAACAGCAAGGCGATGGAAAGAAGCGCGCCGAACAGATACAACCAGCTAAGCTGCGTCATCCAGAACAGAAAGACAAAGCCGAGTGCCGTCACCATATGCAGCGACCGTGCAATCCACAAAGCGCCGGAGATGCCAAAACGCGCCGGAATGGAGTGCAGGCCAGCGTCGCGGTCATATTCATAATCCTGTGTCGCATAAATGATATCGAATCCCGCAATCCACAGCGCGACCGTACCATAGAGAAGCCATGCCGAAAGATCGAACTCCCCCGTCACAGCAACCCAGCCCCCAAGCGGGGAGAGCGCGATGGTCAGGCCAAGCACGATATGGCATAGCCAGGTAAAGCGTTTGGTGTAGGAATAAATAACAAGGAAAAATACCGCAATCGGCATCAGCTTCATTGCAATCGGCGCCAGATTGGCCGCCGCCCAGAACAACAGGGCAAATGAACCGATGATGAACAGCAGCACTTCAGCCGACTTCAGCAAGCCGGCAGGCAAAGCTCGACCACTCGTGCGCGGATTCCGCAGGTCTATCGCTTTGTCGATCAGTCGATTCAGGCTCATAGCCGCGCTGCGGGCTCCGAACATCGCAAGCGAAATCCAACCGATTTCGCTCCAGGAAGGAAGCCTTTGTTCCATCACAACCGCGCCAAGCAAAGCCCCCATATAGGCGAAAGGCAATGCGAACACCGTGTGTTCAAACTTAATCATTTCCAGTATAATGCGAAGTTTGCGTATCATTGCTGAACATCTCTTCCCTTCGTGCCTATGTGCAAAGCGGCGATGCCGCCGAAAAAGAGACGCACATCCACTTCTTTCATATCCGCTTGACGGTAAAGCTCTGTCAGACCTTTGGAGTCAGGGAACAGCTTCAGCGAATCGGGAAGCCATTGGTATTCCTTGAATCTTCCCGCAATAAGCTTGCCGAACCATGGCATCATGCGTTCGAAGTACAAATAATAAATGCTCTTGAATGGCTGCCATGTCGGCTTGGACAGCTCCAGGCAGACGACTTGTCCGCCTGGCTTCACCACGCGTCTCATTTCCTTCAATACTTGCAGGTAGTCCGGCACGTTCCGAAGGCCGAAGCCTACCGTAACATAATCGAAGCTGTTGTCTTCGAATGGCAGACTCATCGCATTGCCTTGCACGAGCTCGATATGATCATCCAAGCCCAGCTTCTTTAATTTCTTCTCTCCGATATCCAGCATGTTCTGGCTGAAATCGAGCCCCACAATACGGCCTGTGCCGCTTGCTTTGGCCAAATCAATGGTCCAATCACAAGTGCCGCAGCATATATCCAGTGCCGATTGGCCAGGCTGAACATCCATCCGGTTCATCGTGTACTTGCGCCAAGCCTTATGCCTGCGGAAGCTGATGACATCATTCATCAAATCGTATTTGGGCGCTATCGTCTCGAATAAGCCATGCACATGGCTCTTCGAATTTGTATTGTCCATTTTCTTCACCTCGTCTCGTTAAGCGCGGGCATACCGCCGGACAGCTTGTTGATCATCTGATCCGCGATAGCGGACAGCTCGCTTGTCAACTTGTCCGAATCCAGCTTTGCAGCTGCGGACCGGAGCGAATCAACCGCTTGCCGCAGCTTCGCCGTCAGCAATGCCCGTACGTCGTATTTGTGAAGAAGCGTGGGAAGCTCCCCGCTCTCCAGCGTCTGGGAGGCGAGCCGATGACGTTCCTCATCCGTACCGACCTGCAAGACATGCCAATAAGCCCAGCTTCTCTCGAACATATCGATGCTCTCGCTGCGCTCCAGCTCTTGCAGCACAACCTCGCAGCGGCTAACGCCCTGCAGCAATTCGGGCCAGGCACGAGCCATAGCACCCTCCAGCATGCCGGAGAAGTGCTGAAACAGTTCGCTTCTAAGCTCTACAGCCTGCTTAAAGTAATCTTCGGCCGTTATGCGCAGGCTTCTCATTCGCGTATACAGGTTCACCTTAAGCCGGTTCACTTCGCATACCGCGCTGCTGATCTTTGTAATCAGCTCAATTTGTCCTGCGTCTGCAAGCAGCTGATAGAATCTTGCACTGAAGAAATCTCCGGCCAGTACCTTCAGCTGCCTGGAGCGCATATCCGCTTCAGAACGCTTCGTCGTCTCCGTATCGATTAGATCGTGGGTGTCCATGCCAAGCTGTACAAGCGTTACAACCAACGTGTAGAGCTCGCTATGCTCCTTCACAGACCTCTGTTGACTAAGGAACGCATATAACATCCGTGCTCGCGGCTCAGCCAGCGGAGGCAGCTCGGTATGCTTATCGATCATATCGTGCCTTGCATGAAGTCTTGTCATCTCTGGAATGCGGTATTTAGTCATGGTAGAAGCCTCCGAACAAATGTAGCAGCAAGTCTCCGCTCAATAATCTAAACTATTATAGCACAACTTTACATGAGAGCATACGACTCCCCTTACATGTTCATCAATTTGCTATATCCGAAGTCCCAGGACGTATCGAGCGTGCCGAATAGCCTTCCGGCTTACCGAATCGATCCATCCATGCCGATGTGAAGCTAAGCCTCAGACGCTGCCTCCATACTTCATCATGAACGGGATCGGAATCGCGCAGCTCTCCCAGCTCACCGAACAACCAGGCATCACCTTCGCGGACATCCACCGCTGCAAGTAGCCGCTTCTTCTTGCCGTCGCTCTCCACAATGCGGATGAGCAACCGCTTCACATTGTTCAGCTGCTTATATGAAACCCCAATCAACCGTTCCACGTCATCGAACCAATGCTCCGGTCTGCCGCTGTCGCTCGGTACCACCAGCTCCAGCGTCAAGACGGAGTTCCCCCACTCCACATGGCCCAGCCGCTCGTGAAGATCCACGCCAACGAGCGCATCAACGATGTTCGTATTCGTCAAATGCTCGATCGGCGTCCCGCGGAATACGGCAACTTCGCCGCCTCCGTCCCTGGACTTTATCATGGCTTGGGGCAGCCATGCCGCTCCAATGGTAATCGCCAGCGTCACCGCACATGCAGCTGTAATCCTTATTCCGGTGCGCAATGCGGCACCTCCATTCCGTTTCATTCGTACACAGTCCTTAATCCAAGTCTGGTCATTCCCGGCATGACACATACGGACTTCAGGCATATAATACATTGTACGAGAATGGAAGATTGAATATTCGGCTTGTCTGACCAGCACCGGCACGTTAAAAACAAAAAAGCAGGCTTCGCCTGCTTTGCTCCAATCTTATTGATCGGTTTCCACGGTACCGTACTTCGTCATAACAATCGCTTTTCCCCGGATTTTGATAGCCGAGGTATGGTCGGTGAACTGACAAATCAACACTTCGTTTTTGTCCAGCTTTTCGGTATGGTGGAACCGCGTATCCTGGCCGCGCGTCAGGCCGATGACCTGCACGCCTTGATCCTTCGCCTTCACTACAATATAATCGCCAACCGTAGGCTCCATGGTGATCCCTCCGCAATTCATCATTCCGTGCTATCCATGTGAATTATAGTGGAAGTCGCGCCAATGTGCAATGCCGCGCCATTTCCCATTCCATAAAAAAACCTCTATCGAGGCCGTTCAAAGTTGAGCGACCGCGTTTAGAGGTGGGTTTTTCGCCAAATAGAATTTTATATCCGATTCCCTCGGAAACCTTATCATTTCTATTGTGGTAAAAAACGCTCAAACGGATAAGTTCGAGCGCCTGTTCTTGCCTATACGTTAATTGGATACAAGATCCTTGAGAGATTTGCCTGGTTTGAATGCCGGCATCTTGCTGGCAGCAATATCGATCTCTTCGCCTGTTTGCGGATTGCGTCCTTTGCGTGCTTGGCGCTCGCGCACTTCGAAGTTGCCGAAGCCTACCAGCTGCACTTTATCGCCGCTTTGCAGCGCGTCGGAGATTGCCTCAAAAACGGCATCAACCGCTTTTGTCGCATCCTTCTTGGACAGGTCCGTCAATTCAGCTACTTTTGCGATCAAATCAGTTTTGTTCATGGTTTCACCTCCTTAAAAGTTTTGCAGAGCAAAACTTACTTCGTAAGCATAGGCTTAGTTTTTGTGGATCAAAAACTTGCTTCGTAAGCGTTGCAGAGCAAAACTTACTTCGTAAGCATAAGCTAAAACACTCATATTCCTCTTATTAACCGAAAACTTCAAATATATACCTTTTGACCGAACAAACCTATAGTAATACAGTAGAATTGCTTTTTCAAGGGGAAACGTTGATTTGACGCGGAAAAGGAGTGTTTTCTAATTTTCTCTTACTTTCGAAGGATCTCTTAGCGATAAGCAGAACAATCCCCCTCAATCGCAGCGAATAAGAACATAGTCCCAATATAGAAGACAGGCTGCACCGAAGGTCTTGGCGACCTTTGGTGCAGCCTGTCGTTTGTCAGGGTTTGTTATAGAATTATGGCGATTAGTCCGCCGGAGCCCTCGTTGATAATCCGGCCCAGCGTCTCCTGAAGCTTGTAGCGTGCATTGTCCGGCATCATGGCGATCTTGCCCTGAATGCCTTCTCTTACGATCGAATGCAGCGAACGTCCGAAGATGTCCGATTCCCAGATCTTGATCGGGTCGTTCTCGAAGTCCTGCATGAGGTAGCGAACCAGCTCCTCGCTCTGCTTCTCCGTACCGATGATCGGAGCAAATTCGGATTCCACATCGACCCGAATCATGTGGATGGACGGTGCAGTCGCTTTCAGCCTTACGCCAAAACGCGACCCCTGGCGAATGAGCTCCGGCTCGTCGAGCGCCATCTCCGCAAGGGATGGAGCTGCGATCCCGTAACCGGTCGTTTTGACCATCTCAAGCGCTTCCGCGAACCGGTCGTATTCCCTCTTGGCATGGGAGAAGTCCTGCATCAGTTGGAGCAGATGATCCTTCCCGCGAATCTCGACGCCGACAACTTCCATCAGAATACGGTCGTACAGCTCGTCGGGAGCGTACAGGTCGATCTCCGCAACGCCCTGCCCCATATTCATGCCGCTAAGTCCGGCTCTAGCAATAAAGTCGTAGTCCATGAATTGCGCTACAACCCGCTCGACGTCGCGGAGGCGGCGAATATCCTTCACCGTGTCGCGCACCGAGTTCTCGTAATTCGTGCGCAGCCAGTGATTATCATTTAGTACCATGACCCAGCTCGGCAGATTGACATTAACTTCATGCACGGGGAATTCGTACAGCACTTCACGCAGAACGGCCGTGCCTTCCTCTTCACCCATCGTCGCCACACTGAGCGCGATGACTGGAATATCGTATTTCGCTTGAAGCTCGCTTCTGAGCTGCTGCGTCTCTTCGCTCTTCGGACGCGTCGAATTAATAATAAGTACGAACGGCTTGCCTACTTCCTTCAACTCTTCAATGACGCGCTCTTCCGCAACAACGTACGAGCTTCTCGGAATCTCTGCAATCGAACCGTCCGTTGTCACAACGACGCCAAGCGTAGAATGCTCCTGAATTACTTTGCGCGTCCCGATCTCGGCCGCTTCCTGGAACGGAATCGGCTCATCGAACCAAGGTGTCGTAATCATACGCGGACCATTTTCATCCTCATAGCCCTTGGCTCCTTCTACAGCATAGCCGACGCAGTCTACCAATCTTACATTCACTTCAAGCCCTTCTGCCACTTTAAGCTGAACCGCTTGGTTTGGCACGAATTTGGGCTCTGTTGTCATAATGGTTTTGCCTGCGGCGCTTTGAGGAAGTTCGTCCACGGCTCTGACCCGGTCCGATTCATTCGCAATGTTGGGAAGTACGACCGTCTCCATGAATCGTTTAATGAATGTTGATTTGCCCGTCCGGACCGCCCCAACCACACCGAGGTAAATATCCCCGCCGGTACGTTCGGCTATGTCCTTGAAAATGTCTACTTTCTCCACTGAATATCCCCTCCCAATTGATTTTCCGGTTCGCCGCCATCCACCGGACAAGAGGGCAGGCCAGCGACGCAACTCGTACATACTTTTTGGACTAGTAATAGCTTATGTCCCGACTGTCCAATTATGACGATTCCTTTTGCGAAAACTTTTTTCGTTCACCGATTGAACCTGCTTCCCTTCCAAGATTGAAATATATGAGGAAACAGCTTTTTCTATGACGAGGCGCACAAAAAAACCTCTTCCGCTGCAGCAGCGGAAGAGGTTTTGTTCCATATACGGTTAAGGCAATACAGCGACCGGCTCCCCCCCGACCAGCTTGTATACCGGCGCTTTCACAGGGACAAAGTCAGAGCTCTTCACTAGCAGCTCTCTCAGATCGTCTATCCCGTTCGTTGCGGATTCGCCGTTCTTCTGAATATATTGCATGAGATCGATGCCATAATCGACGTAGATATTCCCTTTGTCGTCTAATATCGCGTGCAAGCCTACGCCCGAAAAAACGCTTCGAATATCAGGCGCTTTTTTGCCCATGCCCTCATAGTCAATCGTATAGAAGCCCGGGTACATCTCATCCTTCTTCGGCAAGGAGCCGCGGCTGTCCGAATACTGCTTTACCCAGCTTTGCACGTCGATCAGCTTCTGGAACGTCGCGATATCCATCAGCTTGACAGTTGGGTCGGTCTCCTCGTCTATGATGATAAAATAATAATTGCCGCCGTTCTCGAATGCAGCGGACGGAATATAGCTTAGATATCCCTTTGCCTGAAGCTTCTTGTAATCGATCTTGTATTTCTCATACACGGGAACATCCTGTGAGCTTGTCACAATCGGCAGAAGCCCTTGCTCATCAAAATATTGGTCGATCGCAGCTTGAACGTTGCGAACCGCCTCTTTGGGCGGCACATTCTGCTTCTCGTCTTCCGGATATAGACAACCCGAAAGCGACAGCGTAATCATAGCAAGCAGACCGATCATAGCGCCTATGCGCGATTTGCGGCCCGCTGCAAGTATAGCAAGAGAGTTCATTGCCTATTATCCTCCATTTCCGTCACCAGAGCTCATCGTTCTCTTCCTTCTGGCGCGCCAGCGCTTTGGCGACCGCTGCCCGCAGCGGGTCTGGCGGAAGCTCTACTTCTACCTTGCCCGACACGCGCGTCTGGCAGGAGAGACGAATATTCTTCTCCTCCAAACCGGCAAGCTTGCGCCGTTCCTCGTCTCCCATGGGAAGCAGCTCGCTTCCCGGTAGAACAGTAACCTTGCACATGAAGCAAGCGGCCTTGCCTCCGCAGCGTGTCGCAATGGATACGCCGGCTCGCCTCGACGCGTCCAGCACAGATGTGCCTCGTTTGACCTTGACCGCCCGTCCGCCTGGCCAAAAAATCACTTCCGCATCCACGGCCGCTCTCCTTTCTGCGTTATCCCTATTCGCTCACGGACTTCGCTAACAACTTCGTCCGCAAAGTTATTGCTGCCTTCAATTGCCGCGAGAGCAGGCAAATGGGCAAGAGGCTGCTTCCGCATCTCCTCCGCAATCACCTTCACGCGATCCTTCCGTTGCCGAAGCAAATTGAACCATAGCTCATGGGCTAAAGGCACGACCTGAACATAAACAGGTCTTCCCTCCGTTAGCTCATGGAGCTCAATCGCCTCACCATAAGGAAACAGCACTTCTTTTACATTCACCTGATAACAGCAGTCCAGCGCACGGACAGAGAAACCTCCGACCAATTCCACCTGAATCGTTCCAATGCGGTAATGACTAAGTGTTGATCGATAGATAGCCGTCTCGCTGTACGAAGGCCTATCGATTGCATAGCGGCTAAGCGCTTTATGAATCGTATTGGCATCATCGTCATCGCAATACAAGTCAACGTCTCGCGGCGGAGCGCCCAACTGAATCCCTCTAAGCAGCAAGGCAGCGCTCCCGCCGAGCACCCACGATGTGTTGCCGGCCAAGCGCACGATTGTCGATAGCGCATCATGCACGCCCGTCGTTTCTATAATCATGCCGGCACTCCTCTTAGGTTAGAAATACGTCTTGTTAGCAGCTACAATGCGGCCGGCGTCTTCCTTGACAACAGCCTGACAGCCCAGGCGGAAGCCCTCCTCGAACTCTTCCGGCTCCAGACGATCCCATTCCTGGTCTGTAATCTCTTCCAAAAACTCTTTGCCCTCGGATACCAAGCAGCGGCAGCGCGCGCATGTGCCTCGCGTGCATGAGAAGCTCCAGTCCACCTTATGTTTGATCGCATGGTCCAAGATTGTCAGACCCGCTTCCGATTCCACCGTTGCGGTTATTGTTCTGCCCTTAAGTTCAATCATGGTCTTTGAATAACTCCTTTGATCTTCATTTCAAGTATGTATAGCTATGGGTTACAGGATAGAGAAAAATCCGTAAATAAATCCGAAGATTAATAGCACGAAAGCGACAAAAGATAATACGAATTTTATGATGCCTTTGGTCTTCACTCGGGCAAAGGTAATCAAAAAAGCTGCAATCGCCATTAGTCCAATGCCGAGAAAAGAAACCCACATTTTCGTCATTGCATCCATTCAGGTTCCGGTCTCCTCATCTGTATCGTTATTAGTTCTCAGGCTATTATAGCATTAGGCAAAAAAAAGGACAAAAGCGTATTCGCGATTCACGTTAGGGAAATCCCCGGGAGCTTCGCACGCTTTTGTCCGATGTCGTTATCTCTTCGCCATCATCTTGACCAGTGACTCCAAGTTCGACGGACTTACTCCGCTTGACTTGATGGCTTTTACAATATCGCTCACGGTAGATTCCGGCACTTTGATTTTGGCCATGTCCGCTACCTGCTTAATCAGCTTACGCAGTTCCGCTTCATTTTGCAGGGTTCCGGCATCCACGCCGCTGGCCAGCTTTTTGACCGCGTTTTCGGTTATGGTTTTGCCGGTTTTTTTGTTGATTGCGCTTAGCACATCTTTGGGAATTCCTTTAGACAACCTATTTCACCCTCCTCAAATATCAGCTTCTAGCATCATATGAGGAGGGCAGGTTATTGGTGTAGGCGCTTGGATTCAGCCTATTGGCTCAATCTCATGCGTCTTCAGCCTGCCCATCAAGCTCTCGACCGCTTCCTTCGGCGACTTGCCTTCGAAGAGAACGGCATACAGCTGGGTTGTAATCGGCATCTCTACTGCGAATTGCTTGGAAAGCTGGTGAGCGGCTCGTGTCGTGCGTACGCCTTCCACCACCATAACCATCTTCTCCAGCACGATCTCAAGCGGTGTTCCGTCAGCGAGCATATACCCCGCACGCCAGTTGCGGCTATGCTTGCTCGTTCCCGTCGCGACAAGATCGCCAACGCCTGCGAGGCCTGCAAAGGTCATTGGATTGGCGCCCATTACCGCTCCGAGCCGGCCAATTTCGGCCAATCCGCGGGTGAGCAGCGCTGATTTGGCATTGTCGCCAAAACCAAGGCCGTCACTGAGGCCAGCCCCCAGAGCGATAATGTTTTTGATCGCGCCGGCAACCTCTACCCCTACGACATCATTGTTCGTATAGACGCGGAATGCGCCGTTAATAAGTGCGTCCTGGGCTTGCTCGGCAGCTGCCAGCGACTCAGACGCAACAACGACAGTCGTCGGCTGCTTGCGAATCACTTCTTCCGCATGGCTGGGACCGGACAAGACGACAATCGACGATGACGGACGGTCTAATTCCTCTGCCAGAACCGTCGACATACGCTTCAACGTATGCTCTTCGAAGCCTTTTGTCGCATGTACACATAAAGTGTTAGGCTCCAGATGCGGAGCCGCTGCCTTCGCTACCTGCCGCATGGCTCCCGACGGTGCAACGAAGAGCGCTAGCTCCGCTCCCGACAGCGCTTCAGCCAGATCAGTGGTCGCTATGATATTATCCGGAAGGTCGTTGTCCGGAAGATATTTACTGTTTTGATGCTTCGTATTGATTTCAATGGCTTGCTGTTCGTTCCGGGTCCATAAGGAAACCCGAAATCCGTTGACCGCCAACACAGACGCAAGCGCGGTCCCCCAGCTGCCTGCTACTAGCACGGCGGCGCGGCGAACCTCGGATGTCTCATTTCTACTCATGCACGCTTACGCTCCTTTCTTAACGCCTAGCTTGTTCTCCGTTCCCTGCAGCAGCTTAACAATATTGGAGCGATGTCTGACAAATGCAAATACCGCTAAAACAAGCGTGCCGCACAGCAAAGGAAGCGAATAGTTAAACAGGGCGATGCTTACGGGCATCAAAGCCGCGAATACAAGTGATCCTAGCGAAACATATCTCGTCAGCACAATCAGGAGAATCGCAATCAAGCCTGCGTATAGTGCGGGCAGGAAAGATAGCGTAGCGACTACGCCAACCATCGTCGAAATCCCCTTGCCCCCCTTGAACTTGAACCATACTGGCCAATTGTGGCCCGCAATGGCTGCCAAACCGCATAGCACAGGAAGCCATTCGTTGTCACTAAGCGCATGGCCTAGATAGACAGCGAAGATACCCTTGGCAATATCCAGCACGAATACTGCAATCGCCGGGCCTTTCCCAAGCACGCGAAGGGTATTGGTCGCTCCCGCATTGCCGCTTCCATGATGTCGGATATCGATGCCTTTCACCCATTTTGCAATAAAGATGCTGAATGATACCGCTCCGATCAAATAACTGACAATAACCGCGACAATATTAAGTAACAAGCTGCTTCTCCCCTAGTCCTCGTCGGATTTGCGCCGCGTGAAGATGCGAAGTGGCGTACCTTCGAAATCGAAAGCAGCGCGAATTTTGTTTTCCAGGTAACGCTCATACGAGAAATGCATTAGATCCGGATCATTTACGAAGCAAACAATCGTCGGCGGCTTGGTTGCCACTTGCGTCACATAGTTAATGCGCAGGCGCTTGCCTTTGTCTGAAGGCGGCGGATTAATGGCAACCGCATCGGACACGACATCGTTCAAGAGATGCGTCTGAATGCGCATTGCATGCTGCTCCGATACATGATTCACAACAGGAAGCAGCTTATGCAGACGTGATTTGGTTAATGCGGATAAATACGCTACCGGCGCATAGGTCATAAACAAGAAATGATCACGGATACTTTGCGTAAAAAGCTGCATCGTTTTTTCGTCTTTCTCCACGATATCCCATTTGTTAACGACAAAGACGGAAGCTTTTCCCGCTTCATGAGCGTAGCCGGCAATATGCTTATCCTGCTCGATAATGCCTTCTTCACCGTTAATAAGAACCAGTACGACATCAGCGCGCTCAATGGCCTTCATCGCACGCATAACGCTGTATTTCTCGGTAGACTCGTATACTTTGCCGCGCTTGCGCATGCCTGCCGTATCGATCAGCACATAGCGTTGTCCGTCATGCTCGAACGGCGTATCGATCGCGTCGCGCGTCGTACCCGCCACATTGCTTACGATTACCCGATCTTCGCCAAGCAGCGCATTAACCAGCGACGACTTGCCGACGTTCGGACGTCCGATCAGCGCAACCCGAATGACATCTTCATCATAGCCGTCATCTTCAAGCTCCGGAAGAAGCTCCGTCGCTGCGTCCAGCAAATCGCCAATGCCAAGTCCGTGAGAGCCTGAGATCGGGATCGGCTGTCCGAAGCCAAGACCGTAAAATTCATACACTTCATCCATGCGGTTTTCATTGTCCACTTTATTCACGGCGACAACGACCGGCTTACGCGAACGGAACAGCATCTGCGCGACTTCGTCATCCGCGTGCGTCAATCCGATTTTCGCATCTACCATAAAAATAATCACATCGGCTTCTTCGACGGCAAGCTCAGCTTGCATCCGGACCGACTTCATAATTTCATCTTCGCCGTCGATCTCGATTCCGCCAGTATCAATAATGCTGAACGGCTTGCCGTTCCATTCGCCTGTGCCGTACAGACGGTCGCGGGTCACACCCGGTTTATCCTCAACGATAGCCAGTCGGTCGCCGATTACTCGATTGAATATGGTGGATTTGCCCACATTCGGACGGCCGACGATGGCGATTACGGGTCTTGCCATAATTGGTTTTTCACTCCTTCAACAATTCTCACGTTACTCATCATAGCAAAAAAGAACGCGCTTGGCTAACTTTTCATGTTATTGATGATCGACGAGAATGATCGTACCGTTCTTCAGGTCATGCGCGCTTGCATCCAATATTTTCTCCAAAAGGAAGGCTATTTCCTCCAATTTCTTAGCGTCAGCCGCAATAAATATCGGCGCTCCTCCCCTCACTTCATCAGGATGGACGGTCACAACGGCAACAATATCAGCCAACCTTCCCCGCCTCCTTTTCGTTCACCTTGGCTTCTGTCGGCATTCGAACCGCCGATTCCAAAATTTGCACGGCCCGAATAATGTCCCGGCCTTTCTCCTCGTCCTTCTCCTGCGGCAGCATGAAGATGGCTAACCGCCCGTCATCCATATCCAGCTTGGCCATTGGAATAAGGGCCGGCTCTCCGTCATCCCGATAAACCCCCAGGATAGTGGCAAGATCGTATAGTATCGCCTGACGCTGTCCGATATTGCTGAGCGTTACTTTGCTGTTGGGATTGGTTGGCTTCAGAATATAACCGATACCGCGCTTCGCGATGATATCCTGGTTAGCCTTTAGACCTACATTCATAATGTAGATATCCGACACAAATAAATCAGGTCCGTCGACAACAACTTCTGCAATTTCGACAGAGGCAATATGAGCAATTTTATGACCCGACTTCAACTTAAAAACAATAATCAAAGACAGCAGTCCCGCAGCGATGCCAAACCATATGTTTATCACGATAGAGAACAGACTGGTTAGCAGCGCAGACATAATGACCAAGTAATTGCGTCCTTCGAATACCATCGCAATCCCTTCAATATAGGTAGCACCGCGACTCACAAGCTCCAGACTATCGATCTTCGTCAGTGTCTCCCTCTCCATCTTGCGGACATCTCTGAACTGCTGAGCCGCCAGCGTCAGGAAAGTGATAGCCGTATAGTCCTTGCCCAGCAATGCCGGTACGGCAACGGCACCCAGCGCAGCAGCGATAACACCCAGCGAGATGTGAATGATTCGTCCATGCGGATAAGTTGGGTATTGGCGATAGTCCGTTTTCAGCATCAGCAGTCTGGCGATGACTCCGAATACGATGCCCAGCAAAACACCGACAAGATGGTGATTTTCCTTTAGCAAAGCAAGCATTATGATGAGCGCCCTCCCCTTAGGTGCAGCCATGCCGCGCCGATTCTGGAACCTATAGCACGACCGGCCCTCAACAGCACCGTCACCGCAACGGCCGAACAGCATGCAATCGCTACGCTATCCCACCATTCCCAGGACCCGATCCTGGTCTGAATAACATCGCCTCGGAACAAAACCTCTACGAAGCTGCCAAGCGCCGCTCCCCATGCCACAAGCACAAGCTGATGCCTGCTGTCCGATGTGAATGCACCGCATAATAGACCAGCCAGAAGAGGCATGTCCCATAACGGGTCCATCCAGTAAAACATCGTTTCATGGGAATATAGACTTCTAGCGCTTCCCCAAACGATCGCAAGCATGAGCGCGCATAACATCAAGTAGCCTCGTTGACCATCCTGTACGGAACGCCATAACAGAATGGCGCAGACTGTCAGCAGCAACCATACTGAAGCATGAATTTGAATAGCGGGCTTGTTGTGAAGCGGCGAAGACCATAGAGGAAACATCAACAGCAGAGCGATAGCCAGCGTAACCGCAACGGCCCACCCTGTACGCATACGCGGTGCAAAAACGTCTTTCCAGCCTGTAGCCCATAATATCGAAACAATTAGAAGCAGCAATACACTAATATAACCTGGTATCATTTCGCATTCACCTCATGTTTCCTATTATGCGCCAACAAAAAAAGGCTATTCCCGCGACGCTGGCGCTGGAATAGCCTTTATGCCTATCTATTATTTCAATTTGCTAAGCTTGTCGCCGAAGCGCTCGCCCAGCGAATAGCTCATGCTGGAGCTGTTCAAGCTTACGTTCGGATTGTTGATTTCTTCGATTTTCGGAGAGCGAGGCGCACGTTCCGGTCTTGAAGTCTGTGCCGGCTGCTCAGGTGCTTCTTCTGTTTCCTTGATGCTCAAGGATACACGCTTCTCAGCAGAGTTGAAGTCCAGAACTTTCGCTTGGACTTCTTGCCCTTCGTTCAGCACTTCGTGAGGAGTAGCGATGTGACGGTGAGCGATTTGAGAGATATGAACCAGTCCCTCAACGCCAGGAGCGATCTCGATGAACGCGCCAAAAGTCACGATGCGGCGAACTGTACCTGTTACCACGTCGCCAACATTGAATTGGCTGGCAGCCGTGTCCCAAGGACCCGGTTGAGCAGCTTTCACGCTCAGGCTGATCTTGCCGGCAGCAGGATCAACTTTCAGCACTTTCACGCGTACCGATTGTCCTTCAGCTACAACATCCTTCGGATGTGCAACATGCTGCCAGGAAAGCTCGGATACGTGAACCAGGCCGTCGATGCCGCCGATATCTACGAATGCGCCGAATGGCGTCAGGCGTTGAACTGTACCTTCCAGCTCTTGGCCAACTTCCAGAGAAGCCATTACTTGTTGTTTGTTTTGCTCGAATTCTGCGTCAAGCACTTCTTTTGCCGACAGAATGACTTTTTTGTTCTCGACGTCAAGCTCTTTCACCTTAACGCGAAGCGTACGGCCTTTGTAGTCGCTGAAATCTTCAACGAAATGACGCTCAACCATGGACGCAGGAATGAAGCCGCGTACGCCAACGTCAGCGACCAAGCCGCCTTTTACCACGTCAGCTACTACAACTTCGAATACTTCACCGGACTCGAAGCGGCTTTGCAGCTCTTCCCATGCTTTTTCGCCGTCTACAAGGCGCTTGGAGAGAACCAGGCTCTCTTTGTTGTCGTCGATGCTGACGACTTTCAATTCAACCTCTTGACCGACTTGAACCGCATCCGTTGCATTCTCAAGCTGTACAGGGGACAGCTCGCGAATCGGAATGACACCGTCATATTTATATCCAAGGCTTACGTAAGCTTGGTTATCTTCGATTTTGACGATAGTACCTTTTACGGAGTCGCCTTTCTTCAAAGAAACGAAATTGTCTAGCGCGTCTTGGCTTACTTCCTCCGTGACGGATTCTTGCACATTGATTTCTTCTGACATTGAAATAACCTCCTCAGTTCATACCCCAACTTTATTTAAACCCGCTTGGCAATGCGCTTTGCGGCATTTAAAACAATATTATTGATTTTCCTTGATCAGGTCCGCAATGCGGCCCATCATCACTTCGGTCACTTGATCCAGAGCGTCTGGCGAAGATGTATCGATAATTTCAGTAAGAATAATAGGCTTGCCATAACATACCTTGGTCTTTCTGAAAGGCTTGTAGCCGCCAACGATGGCTACCGGCACAATGGTCGCACCGCTTCGCAAGGCAATCATGGCTGCGCCTTTCTTAGCCGCTCCTGCATTGCTGCGTGAACCCTCCGGGAAAATGCCCATTACATTGCCTTCCTTCAGCAGTGTAATGCCCGACTTGATCGCATCCTTGCTAACGCCGCCCCGCTTAACCGGGAATGCGCCGAATGAACGGATTAGCGGACCGAGTACAGGGACCTTGAACAGCTCTTCCTTAGCCATGAAATATACTTTGCGCGGCACCTTGACTCCAATTGTAGGCGGATCCAGATTGCTAATATGATTGGATGCCAATACAACGGGCCCCTCGGCAGGGATATGATGCAGGCCTCTGGCCTCCAGGCGAAACAGCACCGTGTAGATCACTCTCAGCAGAAACCTAAATATGACGTATAACATAGTTTACTTCGCCTCCGCCAATTTGGTTCTGCTTAATTTTACGATCGACGCAACAACTTCATCGATAGACATGCTGCTGCTGTCCAGTTCGATCGCGTCTTTCGCTTGAATAAGCGGAGATATGTCTCGCTGCTCGTCCAATCGGTCTCTCTCGGCAATTTCGCTTTCCAGCTGCTCGAGCGATCCCCCATGGTCGGAAGGCAATTCTTTGAATCTACGGAGTGCTCTTTCTTTCACTGACGCTGTCAAGAAAATCTTCAATTCCGCATCAGGCAGCACATGCGTGCCAATATCCCGCCCGTCCATCACGACGCCCTTCTGAACAGCCAATTCGCGCTGCAAGGTGCCCAGCACCTCTCGCACGACGCCGCTTGCGGCGAAGTAGGACACTTGACGGGTTACTTCTCTCGATCGGATCAAGCCCGTGACATCTTCGTCATTAACGAAGATCGATTGTCCCTTCTCTCCCGGCTCAAGCCGGATTCGAAGCGCACGCAGCAGCTCCGTGAGTCTTGCATCTTGCTCAGCCGTAATCGACAAGCGCTGCGCGCTCAAGGTTACAGCTCTGTACATCGCGCCTGTATCGATGTACACGTACCCCAAATGACCGGCGACCATTCTCGCGACCGTGCTCTTGCCGGCGCCTGCCGGCCCGTCGATCGCAATATTGATTCGGCCGCTGTCACCATCTTGCAACGCCACGTACAGTCAACCCCCTTTAAATCAAGACGGCCTCTTTCCCAATGAAACATGCTTCCTGCCATTTCAAAGAAAAAGCAGGCATTGCCTGCGAACGTGAAAATTATACCACACTATAGCCCCGGATGCAAAAGACAAGCGCTAGTTTAGGCGGGTTCCTTCCCACCGATCCGTGCTTGTCAGCATGCCTCTAACGGTGTCATTCTGCATGGCAAGCTGAAAGATCGCAAGGAGTAGCAATAAAGCAAAAATGGCCTTGAGCAACAGGCTGCTTAGATGATCCGACAGCCGTATCCAGTCGCCTCTGCTTCGCTGCTTCCTTAGAAAGCGAATCATGGAATCCCTCCTCTATGAGGATAGCATTCCGATCGTTCTGCCAAGCTATGCATCTGAATTACAATTATTTACCGGTTTCTGTACTCCAGCTGCTTTTCGAAGCAATAACGGATGATTTTGCCGCGTTCGGAATCGCTGACGCTTACGAACTTGATCATGCACTGCTTCCGGCCAGAATCCAGAATATTAACCCGGACGATCTCCGCCTGAAACGATACATGCTCGATCGATCCGTTCTTGTAGGGAACAAGCAGCCAGCAGTCCAATAGTCCGCCAGATTGAAGCGCCCACTTGCCCTCACATACGAACGAAATGCCGCCGCCGCCCACATCGTCCGTATGGCAAACGAATCGTTCATGCTCGGATAGCTTCACCGCCAGCTCCAGCTCGGCCGGCACGCGCAGAAAGCTTCGGCGCTGCACTTTGGTCATTCGCTCCGGATCCGGCTTCACAATCTTGACCAGCCTGATCGCTTCGTCCTTGAACCCGATGACATGCGAATCGAAGTAATGCTTGACTCCGTCCGGCGATAGAAAATAGACCGACAGCTCGTCTCCTAGAAACAGCCGTTTCGTTCTGCCCGTCTGCTCATGCAGCGGGTACTCAATATGTAACGCTTCCTCTTCTTCGTCGGCGATTCTGGAGCGGTATTCGATCGCCGCTTCGGCCTCGTCGGAAGAAGCGATGTGGTAATACAGCATTTGATTAACCGTTGGCAACAAAATAGCTCCCCCCCATATACCAGACATTATAGCATGTCGAATGGAGGGGAGCTATATCGAACTTTCCTTCGTTTAGCCGGGAATTTTCACGCTAATTACGAGTTAGCGGCAGCCTTGCGATCCTCTTTGCTCATCTTCTCAACTTTCTCTTCTACGCCGTTTTCCGCATTGATATAGATCCGGTAGATCGTTCCGTTAATGCTTCCTGTGTATTCATAGCAGAGCACTTCCTCGCCCATTTCGCCATCGATAAGCGCCAGCTGCTCCTTCGTCACTTTAAGATCCGGATTAATCGTTTTTCTGGCTTCTTCCTTCGTCATAATGGGACTTGGAAGTTCGCGATTGCGATGTTCATACACATAATCGCTAGCTTGCAAGCCCACCGTCTCGCCATTATCCAGCGCCACCTTTACAGTAAGCTTGTCTGGGTATATGAGAACGCCGTTCTGGGAGCTGACATAGGTGAAGGTTCCGGCATTCTGATAGATATCGTACGTAACAGCCCTCATATCCTTGAAGCCGTGCTCCTCCAGGAACTTGTCGGCAGACGCCTTCGCCTGCTCGAAGCTGATCTTATTGCCGCCAAGCTCTCTCGTCTTCATCAGCGACGTAATTTGTCCGCCGTGCGAGGTGAAGTCCATCTGCACTTTGCGGTTCGGATCATCCGGGAATGCGACCGCCGTATACGATTCGAAATCCGTTCCCTTCCCGTTCTCTTGGACGGTAATGTCAGACGCTGTTCCGCCCAGCAGCTCCGCAGCCTTCTTCTGCACTTCTTCAGGCCCTACCTTGTTGCCGCTTAGCATCTTGATTGTGCGCTTCTGATACAGGCTGCTTACGGATGGACCCCAATCCATTTCCGGATAACCGTCAACCTTGCCTTCTACCGATCGCAAGCCATCTACAATCGTGTTATGGCCGGCTTTGGCATCCGACGCAATCGCAACCTCGACATCCATCCAGCGCAAATTGTTCTTCAGCACATCCTGCTGCATTCGCTGCAAATCCTTTGAAATTTCATCAGACTTTTCGTAAAGGGTCTGCAGCGTCTTGAATTCGCCGTCCGACAGAGGCTGCTTCGTCATATCCCGCACTGAAGTTTTGTAAGCAAAGTTGGATATGTGGGAAAGGAAGTCCTCCGCTTCCGTAAACGGCAAGTAGCTGAGCGGCAATTGACTAATCTCGTTCTGAGCCTGGCTGGTCAGCCGCCATACATTCACAAGCGCCTTGCGATGGGAGCCTGTCGAGGCCGAGTGGACCGCAAGCGTATTGCCGAGCTGGTCATGCAGCTTCTCCACATGGAAGGTCAGGTCGTGAAAAGCCCGTTGATATTGATTCTCCGCTTTGATTAGGATCGCATTTTTGTCCTGATGCTCCTGGTAGCCCCAATATACAGAGCCGATCAGCAGCAGGGCAACGATCGGGAACATAATTGAGCTAAGTCTACGATACATACAAAAAGCTCCTTTCTAATGCCAAACCTGGTGTTAGTTTGGATTGCGGAAAGGAGCTTTATGCATATTCTGTATTCTTTTGCGTGAAGCGTACAGGGACTACACGGAATGCTCTTCAATGTCCAGATCGTTGCTATTATTGCAAATGCACTGCTTGAAGCCTGTATCGATCGAACCTTTGTCCCGTCTGCCCCTGAGTACGAACTTCTCGCCGCATAGGTTGCAGCGAATCGTCACCTTTACGCGCGCCTCTTCCATAGGCACCTCCTGAATCGCGATATACGGTCCAGTATAGACGGAAGCGCTACAGTTTAACCTCATCCTCATGCTGGCTGCCGAAACGGAATGGCGATCTCGCGTTGGCACGGTTCATCTTGTGCAGGCCCCACATCCACAGCAGCACCATGAACGGAACGATGAACCACATCCAGTCATGCTTCGTCGCAATAATGATCCAGTCATAAAAGCCGTGCAGGATGATTGGGAGCAGCAAAGATATGACCAAAAACAGCTTCGTCTTGGACTTCACTGCGAATTTGGCTTTACCGAGATAGTACCCCATCATGACGCCAAACAATGCATGACCGGATACAGGCAGCAGCGCTCGCATAATCTGTGTGCCGAAGGAGGACGGCGTATAGATGGCGTACAGCACATTCTCCATTGTCGCAAAGCCCAGCGAGATTGAAGCCGCGTAGACGATACCGTCATAAGGCTCATCGAATTCGGTATGATTATAAATGACATGATAAAGAACAAACCATTTTAGAAACTCTTCCACGAAGGCTGATTGCACAAAAGCAGCTGCGATCGGTCCGTCGCCGAGCCAAATCTGAAAACCGCGCTGCAACACCATAATCGGCACCACAACAAGTACGCCCAGCACAAACATGCGAAGCACCATATGAATGGGCTCAGCGTCATAGCGGTCTCTCAAGTATAAATAAGTCAGCAGCGATACGCCCGGAGCAATCGCTGCCGTCAATAATGAAAACAAAAGCATGTATAACCTGCTTTCCTACACCCACCCGCGGAATCTGACAGCTTCTGCCATCTTGCGGACGCCCGCCATATAGGCTGCGAGACGCATGTCGATCTTGCGGGTCAGATGTATGTCGTATACGTTCTCGAAGCCGCGTATCATCATCTGCCTGAGCTTATGATCAATTTCGTCCTCGTCCCAATAATAGCCTTGATTGTTCTGCACCCATTCGAAATAGGATACAATAACGCCGCCAGCGCTGGCGAGAACGTCCGGAATAAGCAGCACGCCCCGATCTGTAATCATACGGGTCGCTTCCAATGTCGTAGGGCCATTGGCGGCCTCCACGATGATGGAAGCGCGGATTCGATCCGCATTGGCTTCCGTAATCTGATTCTCAATCGCTGCCGGAACGAGTACATCGCATTCAAGCTCAAGCAATTGTTCATTGCCTATCGTATTAGGGAACAAATTCGTCACATTGCCGAAGGAATCCCTTCGATCAAGCAAATGCGGAATATCGAGCCCTTCTTCATTATACAACGCTCCGTTCACATCGGAAATACCTATTACGCGAGCGCCGGCCTCATGCATGAATTTGGCAAGATAGCTGCCGGCGTTGCCGAAGCCTTGAATGACGATTCTGGCATTTTTGATATCGATTCCCTTGATGCGCAGCGCTTCATGAATCATAATCACGACACCGCGTGCCGTGGCAGTCTCTCTCCCCTTGGAGCCGCCGAGCACAATGGGCTTGCCCGTAATAAAGCCGGGTGAATCGAATTCCCTGATTCGGCTATACTCATCCATCATCCAGGCCATGATCTGCGAGTTCGTCATCACATCCGGCGCAGGAATATCCTTGGTCGGCCCCACTAGCTGGCTAATTGCTCGCACGTAGCCCCGGCTTAGCCGCTCCAGCTCCCTGAAGGACATCTTGCGCGGATCGCAAATAATTCCGCCCTTGCCGCCTCCGTAAGGCAGGTCGGCAATCCCGCATTTGAGGCTCATCCAGATGGACAGCGCCTTGACTTCCTTCTCCGTCACGCCCGGATGGAAGCGGACGCCGCCTTTGGTAGGACCGACCGCATCATTATGCTGGGCACGGTACCCCGTGAATACGCGTGTCGTTCCATCGTCCATTCGTACAGGAATCCGTACCGTAAGCAGCCGCATCGGCTCCTTCAGCAATTCGACCATTTCGTCCCCGTAGCCCAATCTTCTAAGCGCTTGTTCAATTACGATTTGAGTAGCTTGCAGCACATCATTCATCATGTCACCCATCCTATCCCCTTCACTCATCTACATCTAATATGAACTCCGTACCCGTAGAGTATTCCGGTCGCCTATCCTATTCTGGTTAGCAAGGATGAAAAAAGAACATCATCAGGCATAGCCCTCGGATGTTCCTGATCGGTGATTCCTTTCCTTAAAAAAGAAAATGATTGCAAATTTCCTTTATGGCATTCTCGGGCATGATGACCTTGCCGTATTCCTCCAGCATGGCATGCGCGACGGAAGTTGCCTCCCCATATTCCGCAAGCAATGCGATGACAGCCTGATGCTTCGACGCATCCACCTCACTAGGTTCCAGTACAAGAATCCACTTGTCATTGTACGAGTACAGCCTTCCGCTCTCCGTCAGCTTCGACGATTGCAATTGCTTGGCGGCCGATATCACATCCTCAAAATCGCGGAATGCATACATCACGATATCCGTCTGTTCCATCGTCACTTCCATATCATATATATCGTCTTCCATATCATCGTCTTCTCTCGAATGCTCATCCCCTGCCCCGCCGGATTTGCCTCGGGTAACAATAATAACCATGCCTTGCGCCGGCATTGCCAGCACTTCAACTGCGAGCGGACCGCTGGCGTCGAAGCCAAGCTCCGTATAGGCCTGTTCCATCATCTCCAGAAACAGCTCGTGAAGCTTAGGCGGCTCGCGCCACATATCATCCTTGTGGATCCCACGTTCCAATAAGTCGTCGAACGTCAGGAAAATCCGTATTCTGTCCTGACTGAGTCGCTCGATTTTCATGACAGGATCCTCCTTTGCAGCATCTGTCGTAATAGCGTATGAATCAATCCCTATCTTGTGAATAAAATGGACTCATACCGATATGTAATTACTTTATCATGTCTTACGAACGAATGCACTAAATTCGGGCGAAAAAAAGAATCGATCAAGCAGCATTCCAGAATGGATAGGCGCCTGATCGACTCTTGCAACCGAGTAATGAACGTCAATGAGACATGGCAGACGATTCCGCTTTGATTTTATTGACCTCGCGCTTCAGGGAAGGGTCAGTCTCTACAATAGCTTCAATTTGTTCCCAAGCGGCTGCGGATTTTCCTGCGGTATCGTCTGAAGGCTTTGGGGAAAGCCCGGCCGCTGCCTCCTTCTTCCAATCCGCATTCACCATTTTCGCCACGGACTTGCGCACGATACCCGAGCACATATCGGACATTGCACCCGCTGCCCATGCGACAGTTGCGGGTTTCTTCTTTGCTACATACATGGTCGCTGCTGCGCCAATAATCCCACCAAACAACAATCCGCTTAATTTCATAAGGCTGAACACCTCTTTCATGCTCTGTTTTCACCTGTAGTGTAGCCGTATGCGCTAACCTCCATTCTGTATAAAATAAGGAAGCACTACGCCTGTGCAATATTAAAATATGGTAGAATAAATTCAAATCGACAAGAATCGAGCCATTACCGGAGGAGACTAACATGACTATCAAAAAACAATTGACGCTTCTATGCCTGCTTGCTGCTGTGTTAGCCGGCTGTGCCGGCAACGCTGATTCCGGGAACAACTCTTCTCCAGCCCTGACGGAACAGACAACAACTCCTCCCTCCGCCAGCGCTTCGACCGCGCCGTCGCCGGAGCCGTCCGCAACCCCTTCGCCTGAGCCGCTCGCCGAGGCGAAAACCCTGTACCGGATGAATGATGTCTATCGCTTCGTGCCTATTGACGAAACGGCTCCCAAGAAAGCTGTCCTTCTCACCTTCGATGACGGTCCCAAAGACGAGACCTTGATTAACAGCATATTCGACACGCTCGACAAGCATGGGGCCAAAGCGATTTTTTTCGTCAACGGCTATCGGGTAAAAGCCAATCCAGAGCTGCTCAAGCTAATCCATGAGCGGGGCGGCTCAATCGGCAATCATTCTTATGACCATATTAATCTGAAGAACGAAGAGACGGCGGTTGTGGAAGAGCAGCTGTCCAGCGTGCAGAACATGGTAAAGGAACTGACGGGCGAAACGCCGAAGTTTTTCCGTCCGCCGTTCGGCTCTGGCGGGGACTCCGTCAAAGAAATTGCAAAAAACCACGACATGCTGTACATGACGTGGTCGAATGGTTCGCTGGATTGGGACAGCTCCGCGCGGGACAAACCGGAAGTGGTTATCCGCAACGTAATGGACCAGCTTCATCCAGGCGCCAACATTTTGATGCATGAGCTGCCGTGGACAGCCGAAGCGCTGGATGAGCTGCTCGGCAAGATTGAGGCCGAGGGCTATACATTCATCGATCCGGCAACGATCGAGCTTACGAACTGAATTTATTGCCGTACCAGAACAGAAATGCGACAAGACAAAGAAATAGAACAAACAATAAATTATAATACCATTTGTTCACTTTATGGAGACTAGAAGGAAACTTCTTTCGCCTGGGCGGAAGCTTCAGCGGCTCGCCTTCTTGCGAAGCCGCAGCATTCGTCATGTCACCTGCCTTTTCTGGTTGATGGGGTCTTGATGTACGGCTATGTCTTTGTTTCCTGCTCATGGCTCCCTCCTGAATCGAATAATCATACCCATTACAAAATCGATGACGAAATGCGCAACAATTGGCGCCCATAAGGTACCGCTCTGAATATAGATCCAGCCAAGGCCATAGCTGATGGAGAATACAAGTCCGGTTGGAATCCAGTGACGCAAATACCGAACATGGATGGCAGCGAATACGATGCTTGTCCAATAAGGACCGATGGCATGCTGAATAGCGCCTCGGAACAGCAGCTCCTCGCATACGGCCACAACAAAGGAAATAAGCGCAATATGCCAGATGGGACGGGTGCGGAAGATACGGTCGTTCACTCCGCCGTCATCGGCTGCTTCCTCCGGTACCCAGCGTGAAATGAGCAGGTCCACGACGATTACCGCTGCGGCAAGTCCGACGCCCCACACGAGAAATTCCAATTGCTTCGGAATGGCCATAACTTGCAGCAAATTTTGACGCTGAAATAAAATCCATATGATACCGATAATAAGAGTAAGCGCCTGTGTGGCATACAAATTAATAAGTAGCATACGGTCATCAATCTCGTCAATGTTAACCTTGCGCACGCGTATGTTGCGTATGTCGAATTTTTTCATTGCTGCGCGCCTCACTCTCGGGTAATAGTTATACTTACATAAGTGATTACATAATTGATACATAGAAGGAGATTTATTATGGAAAAACGATTAACGACCACAGCCATGTTATTTAGCCTTGGATTTGTTTTTATGCTGGTATTCGCAGTAGGGGCTTTCTTCTACGGCATACAGATCGGCACGGAGAAGGCAGAGGCCAAATATACGGCCAAATCGGAAGCCGGCAAAAAAAGCGAAGACACAGCTCCTTATCAACAGCAAGAACTTGTATCCTTCTATCTTACCGTATTTTCGCCTTACCGTGAATTTCAGGCAGAATGGCTGACTGTTTCGGACAAGCTGTTGCGCGGAGGCAATCTCGATGCCGGATCCGCCTTCAAGAATCTGGCAAAGCTGGCCGATCAGAAAGCGGAAGAAGCCAGCTCCTTCAATATGCAGAAGTCCCCTCTGCTTGGAGAAGCCCAGGTCGCTTATATCAGAAGCTTGAAATACTTTAAAGACACAGCTGCCAAAGCCGCTGCCGACAAGACGAATGATCCCGCCAAGCTGCTGGAACATATAAAAAGCGACAAAAACTATAAATCCGCAGTTGGTGAATCACTGGCCGCACAGCAGGCTTATTATGATGCCATGCAGAAATGGGCAGCCTCCGTTGACCCGGCCATTCCCGCTGCATACAAAGCAGCAACGCCCATGAGCGTAGATCAATGGGACAAGCTTTCGCTAATTGTCAAAAATCGGGTTGCCGTCTCTCATTTGAGCGAGCGCGGCGAGCTGTTCGGCTTTATGCCGCAAGATTTGACGAGCCGCGTCGATGAATTCATCCGGTCTGGACAAGCATCGAAGATGAAGCTGAATACGGTCGGCGGCATTGTCGATATTCTGCTCAACACAAGAGCTGTCGACGCTGGGGATTTCAGCGCGAATAAAGCCAGATTCTATCAATCCGAGACGCTGCCGCAACTGCCATTCTTCTACTCGGAATGACAGGATACCCTCCTGTTGTGCTTGAATCATAACGAAAATTTCACAAATGAGCAAGTTTCAGCATTGCAATTGACCGCGCTAATGCTATAAAATAGTAAAGTCCAACTCGTTCGTAGACTGAACTCTCGACCCGATGCTCTTGAGCGGTGCGGGCCCGGGGGTTTTTCTGTTCATAATTATAGGCGCAGCCTCGTGCGACGCCAATTCTAGGAGGCCTGTTTTACATGTACAAAGTGCTAGTATCCGATCCTATCAGTGATCTTGGGATCCAACAGCTTGTCGAAGCGACTGACATAATTGTCGACAAAAATCCTGGTTTAACAGAAGACGAATTAGTAGCAATCATTGGCGATTACGATGCGTTGCTTGTTAGAAGCCAGACACGAGTGACTGCCAGAATTATGGAGGCCGGCAAAAAGCTGAAGGTCGTAGGACGAGCTGGTGTCGGTGTCGACAACATCGATTTGGGAGCCGCTACAGAGCGCGGCATCATCGTCATTAATGCGCCGGACGGCAACACGATTACAACTTGTGAGCACACATTCGCCATGATGATGGCTGTTGCGCGGCATATTCCGCAAGCATACATGAAAACAGTCAGCGGCACTTGGGACCGCAAGTCCTTCCTCGGCGTCGAGCTTCGCAACAAAACGCTTGGCGTTTTGGGCATGGGACGTATCGGCAGCGAAGTAGCCAAGCGCGCCAAAGCGTTCGGCATGACGATTATGGGTTATGACCCGTTCATGACCGAAGAGCGTGCCGAAAAACTCGGCATTAAGCTGGCCAGCGTAGACGATATCGTCCGTTCTGCTGACTTTATGACCGTCCATACACCGCTTACGCCAGAGACTCGCCATATGATCGGCAAAGCGCAATTTGCGGTAATGAAGCCGGGTATGCGAATCGTCAACTGCGCACGCGGCGGTATTATTGATGAAATTGCTCTTGTAGATGCCATTGATCAAGGCATTGTTGCTGGCGCGGCATTCGACGTATTCGAAGTTGAGCCTCCAACGGAGGATCACCCTTTCCTGAAGCATCCAAAAATTATCGTAACGCCGCATCTTGGCGCATCTACGATTGAAGCTCAAGAGAATGTAGCAATCGATGTATCGGAGCAGGTTCTTCATATTCTGCGCAACGAGCCGTTCATGAACGCCGTGAACATGCCGCCGATTCCGGCTACTCTTCAGAGCAAGCTGCAGCCTTACTTCACGCTTGGCGAGAAGCTCGGCAGCTTCATTGCCCAATCGACCGAAGGCGCTGTGCAAGAAATCGTTGTCAGCTACTCCGGCGAGCTTGCCGAAGTCGACACGCAGCCGCTTACGCGTTACATCGTCCGCGGCGTCTTGTCCCACCATCTTGGTGAAGAGCAAGTCAACGTGGTCAATTCCATGCACCTGGCGAAGATTCGCGATGTGAACATTGTGATTCAGAAGTCGCATGCATCCAAAGACTTCACTAACCTGGTTACAGTAGCTCTTCGTACCAAGAAGGAAGAGCATGTTGTAGCGGGCACCTTGCTTACTGGCTACGGCCCTCGTATCGTTCAGATTGACAAGTATCCGGTTGATGTAACACCGGAAGGCAATCTGGTCCTGATCTCGCACAATGACAAACCAGGCATTATCGGCCGCGTGGGTACATTGCTTGGCAACAACGATGTCAACATCGCTACGATGCAGGTTGGCCGCCAGCTTGAAGGCGGATCGGCCATCATGGTTCTGCGTGTCGACAAAGGAACGCCGAAGGAAGTGCTGCTGCAGCTGACAAGCATGCCAGAGCTTAATACGGCGAAAGAAATCATCCTGCCCTAATTGTTTCACGAACAACAAGATTAATCGGTATCCTTCAACAAAAAAAGCGTTCCAGCGATGGAACGCTTTTTCTTATTTTCCGCTTATAGAGACAGCCTTCTCTCATCCGTGACAATTACTCTTTCCCTTCGACAGGAAGGAGAAGTGTAAATGTCGTGCCTGTAGCGGCAGTGCTATCCACATGAATTTTGCCATGATGAAGGTCGATCATATTTTTTACGATGGCAAGACCAAGACCTGTACCGCCCGTACGCTTCCTCGCCTTATCCGCCTTGTAGAACCTCTCGAATATATACGGAACATCCTCTGGCGGTATGCCAACACCTTCATCGCTGATTTTAAGCTGGATATACGGCTCGCCGTTTACGCTTAAGTGCTCCGCGCCAATCGTAATCGACTTGCCTGCCGGTGTATGGCGCAGCGCATTATCCATCAAATTCGTCAGTACCTGCTCCAGCCTGTCCTCATCCGCCTGCCGCAAAGTCAGCGGCTTATCATGAGGCGCTTTGACATGCAGGGCTACTTCACGTTCCTTGGCATATACCTGGAACTTGCGATGCACCCTGCGTATCACCATACCCAGATCAATCTCTTGGAAATTCATCTCGACATGGCCGGCTTCCATCCGGGCAATATCGAGGAAGTCATTAACCAGCCTGCCCATTCGCAGCGACTCGTCATAGATGACCTGTACAAGCTCCTTGCGCTCTTCCGGAGAAGCGACAATATCATCCAGTAGCGCTTCGCTGTAGCCCTGAAGCATGGAAAGCGGCGTCCGAATCTCATGCGAGATATTTGCCACAAAGTCGCGTCTCAACTTATCGAGTTTATGCTCCTCCGTCACGTTCCGGATGACGGCTACCGCTCCGCGGATCACGTTGCCCGACTGCAAAGGAGCCATCACGACAGACCATACACTGCTATGGACATGAACCTTCTCGGTCAAATCCTTGCCATCCTTCATGACATGCTGAAACAATTGTCTCAGCGGCATCGGAACGCCGGGAAATGACGGTACATCCTCCACCGGCTCTTGTTCCCACGCCAACTCCAGCGACGACCAGCCGTTAATGAGCAGTTGGCCGCTCGGGTTGGTCAAGATGACCTGCCCTTCCGAATCGAAGGTAATGACGGAATCCCCCATACTTCGCAGAATGCTCGATAGATGATTCTTCTCATGGTTAAGCGCATGAATCAGCTTGTCGAGCTGCTCCGTCATGTTATTGAACGTATTTGCCAACTGACCGATTTCGTCGGAGGAGCTGATATGCACGCGCGTACTGTAATCGCCTTGCGATACGGAATCAGCAGCATTCTTCAATTGAAGCAGCGGTTGCTGGATTTTGGCCGAGAGGAAAAAAGCAAAAAACGTAGAAAGCAAAAAACCGATGATTGCCGTAATAATAAACAGCACTTTAATATCATGCGACGAATTCTCGTCAAACCATATATCGATGTACTGCAGCAAAAAAACGCCGAGGATAAGAAGAACAACGGCGACCAACAACATGATGGTCGCCCACAGCTTGCCCACGACGCTATGCCACAGCAAACGCGCCAATCGATCCCAGAGCTTCATTTATTTCGGTACCTCTAGCTTATAGCCTACGCCCCATACGGTCGTAATCATAGCCGCCGCTTCCGAGGACACTTTGTTCAACTTCTCGCGAAGTCTCTTAACATGCGTATCAACTGTACGCAGATCGCCGAAGAATTCGTAATTCCATACATCCTTCAGCAGCTCTTCGCGCGAAAACACTTTATCCGGCGATACCGCGAGATAATGCAGCAGCTCATATTCTTTGGGCGTCAGGCTGACCTCGTGACCGCCAGCTGTGACGCGGTGCGCATCATGCTCTATAACCAGATGAGGGAATACAATGTTGTTGCTTGTATTCAGCTCCTTCGTCAGGAAAGCGGTCGCGGACGAGCGTCTAAGTATCGCCTTCACCCGGTAGATAACCTCGCGCGGGCTGAACGGCTTGACGACATAATCGTCAGCGCCGACCTCGAAGCCTTGAACGCGATTCATCTCTTCTCCCTTTGCGGTCAGCATAATGACAGGCGTCGCTTTCACTTGACGCAGACGGGAGCATACTTCGACGCCGTCAATACCCGGCAGCATGACATCCAGCAAGATTAGCGCATAGTCGGTATTGGAAGCCAGCCTTAGGGCTGTCTCTCCATCCTCGGCTTCATCAATGACATAGCCTTCTTTCTCCAAATACATTTTCAGAAGACGGCGGATACGCTCCTCGTCGTCTACGACCAATATGCGATTTCCGTAGTCGGACATGTCAAGCAACTCCTTTCATTAGCACCATTATACACCGGAATAAGAATGCAAGCCTGCAATAATGAGGTTAACTCCTATGAGAGTGAACAACACGATCACGAAGCCAATTACCGCTAGCCACGAGGATCGCAGACCCTGCCAGCCTCTCGACAATCGGAAATGAAGGTACGCGCTGTAGAACAACCACGTAATAAGCGCCCATACTTCCTTCGGATCCCATCCCCAGAATCTGCCCCAGGCGATCTCCGCCCAGATCATCGCAAATATGAGTCCGCCAAGCGTAAAGATCGGGAAGCCAATCGCAATGGCCCGGTAGCTGATTTCGTCCAGGTCATCCGGATCGATGCCTTCCATAACGGGATGGATAACCGCACCCAGACGCTTGCGGAAGAGCAGTCTCAACACGCCATACAGCAGTGTGCCCGCGATAATTGACCATACGACCGTGTTGAGCTTGCGGCCTGCATTGACGCCGTTCATCCAATACGGCGCCTCGAACAGCGGCTTGTCCATGCCGAGGAACGATTGCACCTCGACGATTTGGCTGTTATACGGCTGCACAATCGGCGGCAAATAATAATGGACCGTATCCACTATCGTGGATTCTTGCCCTTTATTGTCGATTAACACCTTCTCTTCCGTAAACGATGCTTCATAGCCCGCAAAGCGGAATCCGAAGACAGCTACGATAAAGCCGACAATAACAATAATTGAATACAGGGTGAATTCGATCCAAAATTGCGCGCGTCTCGCTTCCTTCGTCTTGTCTGTGAAGTTGACGACGCGGAGCAGGTACATCAGACCGGCGGCAAAGCCGACGGCAAAGAATGCTTCACCCAGCGCTGCCGTCGTCACGTGAACCTTGAGCCATACGGAATTCAGTGCCGGAATGAGCGGCTGAACCTCCTGCGGGAATACAGATGCATAAGCGATAATAATAATCGTAAGCGGAATCGCAAACATGCCGAGCAGCGGCTTGCGATACATCGCATATACGATCGTGTAGGCGATCATGATCGCCATACCGAGGAACGTCATAAACTCATACATGTTGCTAGTTGGAATCTGCTTACTTCCGATCCAGCGAGTAAAGAAGAAGGTCAATTGAGCGACCAAACCCGCGGTCGACACGATAAATGCGATTCTCCCCCAGCGCTTCTCATGCGCCTTGGGATCGCGGTTGCTCCACTTCTTGCCCGCTATGGCGATGACATAGAACAGGAAAGCAAAGCAATATAGAAAAAAGGCAACCATAAACGCATCACTGCTAAAGTCCAATAAACTCACGCGTTTTTCCCTCCGTTATCTAGCGTCTTCGGATCAACTTCAATGCCGACCTTCTTCAAGGCATGGGCCACGTCCGAACGCATGCCAAACCAGTTTTTGTTCGTATGAGCGCCAAGCGCCAGCTTCCCGTTATCGATGCGAAGCCATATCCGGCGATGCTGCCAATACGATCCCATAATTAACCCTAGCATGGAGAATACCGCACCCACCCATAGATATGGCAAAGCCTTGTCCACACGTACGTTCAAATGGGTTGTCGCTTCGGAGAAGTCTACGTTTTCCATGCCGTCTACCCGAATTTCGATCTTATCGGCGATCTCGCGGTTAATCGTATCCTGCGCGAATTTCACCTTATCCTTCTGCATCGGGAAGTAAATATAAGGTTCCCCTTCTGGCTTAAGTCCCGGCCCCTTAACCGTAAAGACGAATGCAGGCGCATTCGGCTCCCGCGAGAGCGTCGTCGGCTTGCCTTCGCTATTAAGCGCAAACTCCATATAGTTGGCGTACAAGTCAAGCGTATACGGACCCAGCTTATGCTGCAGCGCCGAATCCTTCATAGGGAGATAGAACGGGCCGTACTTCTCTCCTGTCTGCTTGTCCTCCAGAATCGGATTCACCGCATTCAATCTCGGTGTCAAGTCAAAGTCAAACTGGTAGAGCTTAAGGCCGTCATAAACGAGCGGTTCATTCACAATGATGTTATGACGCTTGACTTCCTCCAGCACCGGCTCCTTGAGCGGATCATTGCAATCGCTCACACAAGCGTACAAGACGGCTTGCGTCTCATAGTTTTTGGCCCGTGCCTTTCCTTGAAGCTGCTCCGGAAGCTCTTCGTCCTTGTAGAACTCGACGATGAACTTTTCGCTCTTGATATAGTAATTCGTTCCCGCAATCTTAACCGTATCGCCGTCGGGTACGCTTACATATGTATCCATCTGCCAACCGGGAATGCTTCGGGCGAGAATCGCAAGCAAGAACAGAATCAAGCCTATATGATTGATGTAAGGACCCCAGCGGCTGAATCTGTTTTTCTCCGCCAGCAGTGCAGTCCCTTGGCCTTCCTCTTGATGAACCTTGTAGCCTCTGCGCTTCAGCTGCGCTCCGTACGTAGCCACCCATTCCTTCGGGTCTCCCTGAATTTCGGCGGTATATACCGTCTTCTGACGCAATATGAATTGGTGATGCTTGCGTATCTGCTGCTTGCTCAGCGCGCGGTACAGCGGCAGCACCCGATCCAAGCTGCAAATAACCAGCGAAGTTCCAATCATAACGAGCAAGCCGATAAACCACCAGCTCTCGTACGTGTGGGACAAGCCCAGCATATAGTAGATCTTGCCCGGCAAACCATATGTATTCTCATAATAGGTAGACGGATCGAAATTATTAATGAACGTGCTCGCCTGCGGATAGATCGTACCCAGCATAGCCGTCAAGAACGTAATGACGATTAAGTAGATCGCGATCTTGACCGAGGAGAAGAAGCTCCATATCTTGTCGATCACTGTCTGATTGCTCTTCTGGGATCTGCGGGCGACTCCGTCGTAACGCATCTCCAGCGGCGTATCGGATTGCTGCAAGTCTTTCAGCAATGGCTTGCCGCAATACTCGCACAGCACGGTGCCAACCGCGTTCTGATGACCGCACTCGCATTTTGTATTTTCTACCGTTAACACGTGATGACCTCCTACAACTGCAACAATCTTGCCACTCGTTCTTCGATATCTTTCTCCAGCATGCCTCCGACCTTAACTTCCATCAGCGTCCCGTCAGGCTTTATGAAGAACGTGGTCGGATATTGCCGCAGCCCGTAGCTGCGCTCTGTCTGCCGGTTCACATCCCGGAGGATCGGGTAGGACAGATTGAAGCGATTCACAAAGTTGTTGACGGTGAGCGTATCCTCGCTCAAATTAATCGCCAGAATGACCAAGTCGTGATCCTTCCACTTCTCGTATTGCCGCTCGAATTCCGGCATCTCTCTGACGCATGGCTCACAGAAGGTTCCCCAGAAATTGACCACAACCGGTTTTCCTTTGAATTCAGACAGGCTTCGAACGCCCCCATCGAGATCTGCAAGTGTAAATTCCGGCGGCTCGGCACCTACCTTAAGAAGCCCTGTTTTGTCCTTCCCAAAGAACGTGGAGCCTATGGCATAACCGCCTAATATCAGCACTGCGAGCAAGATCACGATCTGAATCTTCTTGCGCGACTTACCCATGTATGTATTCACCACCCGTTCTATTGACACAGCTGTCCTAGTATCATTATAACGAAAAGTCGACGGCAATAACTGCCGCCGCCGATCACTTTTTATGAACTTTATGTGTCTTGGTTGCCGCTGCCAGAAGCTCTTGAACCTCTTGCGGCGTGAGATGGCGATACTTGCCTCTGCCCAACTGCTGCAGGCCCAGCTCACCGAATCTGATACGTTTCAAACGAATGACTTTATGATGGATCGCATCGAACATTCGCCGAACTTGACGATTGCGCCCCTCATAGATCGTAATGGAAATGGTCGCTTCATTCTTCTCCGTGTCTACATCATGGTACTCTACCTCTGCAGGAGATGTCATGCCGTCTTCCAGCATAATTCCCTTCTGAAGCTTCTCCAGTGCTGAACCGTGCGGAACGCCTTTCACGGTAGCATGATATGTCTTCGGAACGTGATGCCTGGGATGTGTCAGCTTGTTTGCGAATTCACCATCGTTGGTAAGCAGCAACAAGCCTTCAGTATCATAATCGAGCCGGCCAACCGGATAGACCCTTTCTTTGATGCCCGGCAAGAAGTCGGTTACGGTCTTGCGTCCTTGAGGATCCTTGGCGCTTGTAATGACGCCTTTCACCTTGTTCATCATCAGGTAAATCTTCTTCTCGCCCTTGATGGGCCTTCCGTTCACGGTAATCATATCGACCGCTACGTCCGCTTTCACGCCGAGCGTCGTTACTTTCTCACCGTTAACTTCCACGGCGCCGGACAGGATAAGCTCCTCGCATTTCCGTCTGGATGCAATTCCTGCTTGAGCCAAAATCTTCTGTAAACGTTCCAATGCTCTTTCACCTCACTCTCCATCATAACGATATCGAGAGTAAAGCACAAGCTTCGTTACCTGAATATGTATAGACAAATCGCAATTGCTGCAAAAAAACCGACAATATCAGAAAAAAGTCCGACCTTGAGCGCATAGCGCGTACGTCTGACTGCAATAGCGCCGAAGTATACCGTGAGCACATACAACGTCGTATCCGTGCTTCCCTGAATCGTTGAAGCGATTCGGCCTATCATCGAATCCGGTCCATAGGTCTGGATCAGATCCGCAGTAAAGGCTAATGACCCGGCTCCTGTAAGCGGCCGGAGAAGACCAAGCGGCACAACCTCGCTCGGTATTCCCATCGAGTCAAAGGCGGGCCTGACTGCCGACAGCATCAGATCCATGGCTCCTGATGCCCGGAACATGCTGATCGCTACCATCATTCCAACCAAAGGAGGAATAATGGAGATCGCCGTACCGAAGCCGTCCTTAGCTCCTTCTACAAAAGTCTCATAGACGGGTATTCGTCTTCGCATAGCGGCATAAAGAGGAATAAACACAATAATAGCGGGAATCATCCAAGATGAAAGCTTGGTAAACAGCTCATACAACCTCGCCACCTCCCGTCGGCTGAGCTCTTCCTTTGCCGGTGATAGGCGGCCGCGGCGTTGCAGGAGGGGATTGGGCTCTTCGTCGATACCAGCGATCCGCCAGAATGGCTGCAGCCGTTGCTACAAATGTAGCGGCAAGCGTTGTGCCTATGATTTCGCCAGGATTCGCTGATCCGTAATTCATACGAATTGCAATCAGCGTTGTCGGCACAATCGTAATGCTTGACGTATTCAAGGCCAGCAGCGTACACATTGCAGGCGTAGCTGTATCCTTGTCCGGATTAATCTTTTGCAGTTCTTGCATCGCTTTGATCCCCATTGGAGTAGCGGCGTTGCCGAGACCGAACAAATTGGCGCTCAAATTGCTCATGATGTAGCCAATAGCAGGATGGTCCTTTGGGATGTCGGGGAACAGCCAGCGCACAAGCGGCCGAAGCAGCCGGGCCAGCTTCGCCAAAAGCCCGGCATCTTCGGCAATGCGCATCATACCGAGCCAGAATACCATAATGCTAATGAGACCAAAGCTTACCGTAACGCCTGACTTCGCGCCGTCGAAGGCAGCTTGCGTGACCGTATCCATTTTACCGGTTACTGCGGCAACCACTACGCTAATAACAATAAAAAACAACCAAATCCAGTTCACCATGATTGGATTTCCTCCCCCGCATCCCGTTATTGATTAATAATGCCCGATCTCCCACCAGACATTATCAATGTTGCATCCATGATTCCCATGTCGATTTCAACCGCTGTCCGATTGTTTTGTCAGCTGACTTCAAACTTTGCGGCGCTCCGCTTGGCATACCCAGTCTGGGATTGCCTGGTTCGTACACCGGCACCGCGCCAATAGGCTGTCCATTCAAATAAAATTCCAGACGGCCGCGTTCGCCAAGTGCATAGGCCGTTGTTGCGGTATCGATGAGTTGAAGCTTGGAGTGAACGGCATTCTGCTCGTCCGATTCTAACGGATAAGAAAACCGTTGGCCTGCCATGTACGGATATCCGACTATGTCGTTACCCTTCTCGATAATGGATACAAGCGGGTAATGCTTAAAGCCCCAATCCAGCATATGACGATGATCCGCCCAATCGTCGCCGTCATTGATCGTGACAGCCGCTAGCTGCTGGCCCTCCCGAGTTGCTGAACTCACCAGGCAGCGGAACGCTTTTTTGGTATAGCCTGTTTTGACACCATCGGCTCCATCGTACAAAGCCAACATCTTATTTTTGTTCTGCCACCTATAGTCCCAACTGTCAATAGGGTTAGGAGCGCGCTTTTCCTTTGTTTTGACGATTTCTGCGAAGACGCTATTTCTAAGCGCATAAGCTGTCAGCTTAGCCAGATCATTGGCTGTGGAATAATGTCCCTCTTCATCCAAGCCATGCGGATTTCGGAATTGGGAATGCGTTAGCCCAATCTCTTCTGCTTTCTTGTTCATGAGATGAACGAAGCCTTCTTCTGAACCGCCCACATGCTCCGCAATGGCAGTTGCCGCATCATTGCCAGAGCGCAGCATCATACCATACAGCAAATTCGATAGACTCATCTCTTCTCCCAGTCGAAGATATATCGATGAGCCCTCTCTACCAAAGGCTCGCTTGGAGGTTTTCACCATATCATTGAGGTTGCCGTGTTCGATCGCTACGATAGCCGTCATGATTTTGGTCAAGCTGGCAATCCGCATCGGCGTGTCGCCTTCATGGCTGTAAAGCAGTCTTCCTGACTGTACATCGATCAGCGCAGACGCCCGTGCATTCGTACCGAGCGGCGAAGGGGACGCTGTTGCGCTGCCAGGTGCCGATATCGTCCAGCCGATGCACGATCCGATGATCCACAGCGCGATTAAGCGCGTTAGTCTGCTCCGCTTTCCGCTGTTCATGCTGTCCAAACCCCTCTCGTTGCAATGGTAAGCTCACATATTTCTTGCTCCTGCAATAGTATATGCTTGTACGGCTCGGGGTAGACGAGGCGATTCATTCTAATAAATGAAAAACTGCCCTTTCGGGCAGTCAGGGAATAACATATGGGGCTTCCTTTAGACTTGGCGTTCGGTCTCATCCGCAACATGTCCGTCAATTATGGTTGTGGTTGTCTCCACATAATCATTGCCGGATTGGTTGCGCATCATTGTTTGCAGCTTCTCAAATACTTTTGGAGCGGAATCAATGACCTTCTCCATCAAATGGGTCTGATTGTCCAGCGGCACGATTTTGACGCCTTGAGTGCCTACAACGAGAAAAGCGATCGGCGTAATGGATACGCCGCCGCCGCTGCCGCCGCCAAACGGCAGCGATACAGCAGCATGATGCGCATCTGAAGTCCCGTTAGCGTGTTGTTTATGGTCGTTCTCTGTACGAATATCGCTGCCGCCGGCAACAAAACCAAAGCCGACCTTCGAAATCGGCATAATGACGCTGCCATCCGGCGTCTGAACAGGATCACCCACGATGGTATTCACATCTACCATCTCTTTAATGTTTTCCATAGCGGTTTGCATTAGGCCCTGAATAGGATGTTCTGCCATGCTTTGACGCCTCCCTTCCATTTCTTCATGCGAACTAAAAGTTGCAGTCCGGCAAGGATAGCATAACCGAAGCGGATTTGCGCTATGCACGACCACTCGGTCCTAAAGGCTGGTTGGCTGAAGTTGGGATGTACCTCCATAACCGGCCCGCTCTTTACATGAACCATTTGGGATAACAAGCCAAGGATGCCCGTCTTCACCGACCAGACAGCGCCTGTAGCCATGGCAGTCCACATCGCGTCGCCAGTGCCAAGGGATGTCGTCCAGCGCCATTCCGTCAGATGGACTCTGGCTAGCGTATCCTTGATCCAGCCCTTCAAATCCTTTGTCAGCCGAAGGATTTGCTTGTACTTTTCGATGGTGCTTACGACTTTGTCGGGATCGATCTTGTCGTTGAATTCTTTCCAAGTATTCAGACCTGCTCCGCTTGCGCTAACTTGTTCATCTACGTTCACAGCCAGTCCGTCCATGCTCATGAACGGCACTTTGTAACGGTATCGAATAAGGCCGAACAAGGCTTTGACGCTTAGCTCCGCATCGTCGTTTTCGCCAATTCGCCTCACAAATCCGTTGATGACGACCGGAGAGGACAAAACAACGATGACAGCAAGCAAAAAAAAGCCGCCGGCCCAAATCCAACCGTAAGGGTAACCGGGCATGTTGATGCTTCCTCCGTTTCCCTAATATGGGTTGAAATTAGTATGGCCTGGCGGCTGATTCTCATTCTTTTAATTCATCAATTGTCATTTGTCGTCCATCTAGTCGTTCGAACAGCATTTGGGTTTGCTCGTCGAGCGCATCGTCTATATCGATATGCTTCGGCTCCGGCAATTCGCGAATGGAGGCTAATCCGAAATAATCAAGGAATGATTTCGTTGTTCCGTATAAGATCGGTCTGCCGATGGCTTCCGCGCGCCCCACCTCTTCGATCAGGTCTTTCGACACAAGAGACTGAATGGCGCGGTCGGTCTTCACGCCGCGTATTTCTTCAATATCAATACGCGTAATCGGCTGTCTATAGGCGACTATAGATAACGTCTCAAGCGCTGCTTGCGACAGCTGCGCTCTGGTAGGCGTGTATGCCATACGTTCAAAATATGGCGCATGCTCTGCATGGGTCGTCATCCGGTATGAAGATGCGACCTCGGTAATCTGGATGCCACGCTCCTCGCGCTGCAGATCCCTTTGCAAATCATAAACCAGCTCAGAAGCGAAGTCGCTATCCATCTCCAATATATCGGCCAGCTGCCGTTTGGTTAAGCCTTCATCGCCTGCCATGAACAGAAGTCCCTCAATAATCGACTTCAATTTCTGATAATCCATTGTCCTCGGTTTCTCCTCTCCAGTGAATAACGATATCTTCAAAGAGCGAATGCTGGAAGCAGCGGATATGCTTCATCTTCATCAGCTCCAGGATTGCAAGAAACGTCACCACAACCTCATGCCGATCCATATTCTCGCGGATGAGCTTGGAGAACCTGACCGTCTCATATTGCTTCAGCACGCCCACAATGTCCCTGATCCGGTCCTTGACCGATATTTCGTCCCGCTGAACCGTCGCAATGACGTTCCGCCTTGCGGCTTTACGCAGCGCCTTCTGGAAGGCGGCAACCAAATCCGAGACATGCAAGCCTTCCACAGGATTGATAATTTCTTCCTTCAGAAACGGTGTCATATCCTCCGGCTCTCTGGAGAATACCAGACTGCGCTCGAATTCCTTCTCACGGAGCTGCTCCGCCAGCTGCTTAAACTTGCGGTATTCCACCAGCTTCTGAATCAGCTCATCACGAGGATCGAGTCCGTCATCTTCCCATTCCTCGTAATGGTCTTCAAAGACGGGAGGTTTCGGCAAGAGCTGCTTGCTCTTAATAGCCAGCAGAGTCGCCGCCATGACGAGAAACTCGCTGGTCACATCCAGCTCCAGCTCCTTCATGGCTTCCAGGTACTCCATATATTGAACTGTAATTTCGCTTATGGATACCTCGTGGATATCAATCTCAGCCTTGTCGATCAAATGAAGCAGAAGGTCCAGCGGACCCTCGAATGCTTCCAGCTTATAAAGCACAGACACTCTTGCAACCTCCCGCGTTGTACAGCTGACCGGTTATCCTTGCAGCTGCTTCGTCAAATTCGCCATTTCGATTGCGGTTACAGCCGCTTCGTAGCCTTTATTGCCTGCCTTCGTTCCTGCGCGTTCAATGGCTTGCTCGATGGAATCGACCGTCAATACGCCGAAGATCGTCGGAACGCCTGTTTTGAGCGCAACCGCAGATACGCCTTTGGCCGCTTCGTTGCACACATAATCAAAGTGCGGCGTAGCACCTCTGATGACAGCGCCTAGCGTAATAACTGCATCGTATTTGCCGCTCTCCGCCATTTTTTGCGCGATTAACGGAATTTCGAATGCGCCTGGAACCCAAGCCACTTCTACATCCGATTCGGCAGCGCCGTGACGCTTGAATGCATCCAGCGCTCCGCCAAGCAGCTTGCCGCTGATGAACTCGTTAAATCTTCCAACCACTACGCCATATTTTAACCCTTCCGATACTAAATGTCCCTCATAAATTTTCGTCATGTATAAAACTTCCTCTCAAATTTGATTTTGCTTTTCAATTTATTGTTCCTGCTGGGGCACCGCATCCGGCTCCAGACCTTCCATACGCAGCATGTGGCCTAGCTTTGCTTGCTTCGTGCGCAAGTAATTCCGATTGCTATCGTTCGCTTCCATCTGGATTGGGACCCGCTCTACCACTTCCAAGCCGTATCCTTCCAGACCTCTGATTTTACGAGGATTATTGGTTAGCAATCTCATCTTGGTTACGCCAAGATCCTTCAAAATTTGAGCTCCTATGCCATATTCCCGCAAATCCGGAGCAAAGCCTAGCTTAATATTCGCCTCAACGGTGTCGAATCCCTGCTCCTGAAGCTCATAAGCTTTCAATTTGTTAATCAGCCCGATGCCGCGGCCTTCCTGTCTCATATAGAGCAGCACACCGCTGCCGGCTTCGTCGATTTGCTTCAACGCTGCGGCAAGCTGAGGACCGCAATCGCAACGATGCGAATGGAATACATCGCCCGTTAGGCATTCCGAGTGAACGCGCACCAGCGTAGGCTGTCCAGGATCGATCTCGCCTTTCACAAGCGCGACATGCTCCTTCTGATCCACTTGATTCGTATAAGCAATCGCTCTGAACTGGCCGAAGTCAGTCGGCATTTTCACGTCGACCGCTCGTTCGACCAGCTTCTCCTTTTCATTGCGGTACCGGATAAGCTCCTGAATCGTAATCAGCTTCAACCCGTGCTTCTCCTTGAATTCTACCAAGTCGGGCAATCTGGCCATCGAGCCGTCTTCCTTAATAATCTCGCAAATAACGGCGGCCGGCTTGGAGCCGCTTAGCTTCGCCAGATCGATCGCTGCTTCCGTATGGCCTGCACGCCTCAGGACGCCGCCTTCCTTGGCGATCAACGGGAAGATATGTCCCGGACGGCGAAAGTCGCCTGCACTCGCATCCGGATCGATCAGCGCTTTAATCGTAAGCGACCGCTCATGGGCGGAGATGCCAGTCGTGGTCGACACATGGTCGATCGAGACGGTGAACGCCGTTCCATGATAATCCGTGTTATGCGTAACCATCGGCGGCAAGTCCAATGCTTCGGCACGCTCCTGTGTAATTGGCGCGCAGACAAGGCCTCTTGCTTCCGTGATCATGAAGTTGATCACTTCCGGTGACGCTTCGTCGGCTAGCGCAATCAGATCGCCTTCATTCTCGCGGTCCTCATCGTCCACGACGATGACAGGACGGCCTTGCTTCAGTTCGCTTATTGCAGCCTCTATCGTATCAAATACTTCCAGCTCTTCATCATGACTCATTATGGTTCCCTCCCTGGCCTTATGCTCTCTTATAGAAATCCGTGCTCCGCCAAATAAGCAGTAGACAGCTTGGATGATTCCCTTTTCTTATGGGCATCGTGCCCTTTGAAGTGCAGCAGATGGTCCACGTATTTTCCAATAATATCGGACTCAATATTGACAATCGATCCCGTCTGCCTGTATTGCAGGGCAGTCTCGGCAAGCGTATGCGGGATAATCGAAACGGTAAAACTATCATCTGTCGTGTCTACGACTGTCAAGCTTATTCCGTCAATCGTGACGGAACCTTTGGGGATGATATGGCGCAGCTGGTCTGGATCATCCAATCGTATCCGGAAGACGACTGCGTTGGCATCCGCCTTGCGCGAGACGACCCTTCCGGTTCCGTCCACATGGCCCTGTACGATATGGCCGCCGAATCTGGCGCCTGCCTGCATGGCCCGCTCCAGATTGACCGGCTCGCCCGACTGCAGCAGATGAAGACCTGACCGGCGATACGTCTCCGGCATAACATCCACCGCAAAGGATTGCCGGTCGAATGAAGTGACGGTTAAGCATACGCCATTGACCGAGATGCTGTCACCCAGCTTGACTCCCTCCGTGACCACTTTCGCAGCAATCGTCAAGATCATTGCTTCGCCTTGCCTGTTGACGGTCTTCATCGTTCCTATTTCTTCTACCAAGCCTGTAAACATGACTCCTAAGCTCCTTCCCCCGCGCCAGTTCACCCATCATGCAATGGTATCCGCTGCGTATCTAGGATAACCGGTCACGCATATATCGTCTCCTGCCATCTCTACCTGAACCCGTTCCAATGGAATGGCTTCCGACATCAAAGCGCGGCCTGCCAGCGCAATATTTTGCGGTGCTTGCGCGCCACCAATAAATTTGGTCGCGTAGTAAAGTACAACTTTGTCAATCAGCCCTTCATCCAGCATCGAGCCGCTCAGCTTGCCTCCGCCTTCCAGCAAGATTGAGCCGATCTCCCGGCGTCCAAGCTCGGCCAGCGCTGCTTTCATGTCCACCACAGTCCCAACCCCACAAGAGATCACATCGACGCCGGCTTCCTTCAGGAGCCGCCGCTTCTCGGCATCGGCTTGCTCGGTTGTCAGCACAATCGTCGGCGCTGACTTGTCGCTCACGACACGCGCGTCTAGCGGAAGGCGAAGCGAAGAGTCTACGATGATGCGAATCGGATGGATGGCAGGCACGACCGCACGGGTCGTCAGCTGCGGATCGTCCGCGAGAGCTGTTCCGATGCCAACCATAATCGCCGCATGCTGATGGCGCAGCATATGTGTCTGCTCCCTTGCGACAGCGCCGGTCACCCACTTGCTGTCACCTTGCTCGGTCGCAATCTTGCCATCCAGCGTGCTGGCCGTCTTCCATGTCACGAATGGGAGGCGAGTCGTAATATATTTATTAAACTTCTCATTCAATGCGCGGGATTCATGCTCCATCAAGCCCGTGCTTACTTCTATGCCTTGCTCTCTTAGCCGCTTCACGCCTTTGCCAGAGACGACGGGATTCGGGTCAGTGGCGGCGACCACGACTCTAGCAGCGCCGGACTTCATAATCAAATCGCAGCATGGCGGCGTTTTGCCATGATGGCTGCAAGGCTCCAGCGTCACATAGACTGTCGCCCCTTGCGCTTCGCTGCCGGCCATCGACAGCGCGTGCACCTCCGCATGGCCTTCACCCCGCTTCAGATGAGTGCCGATTCCGACTATTCGTCCTTCTTTCACCACGACGCAGCCAACAACGGGATTAATTCCGGTTTGTCCGGAAGCCTTTCCCGCCAATTGAATCGCCAGCGACATGTAATATTCGTCATTCAATACTTCGATCAAGACGCAAAAACCCCCCATACCGGCAAGCTGGCCGACAGGGGGGTGAGATATTGAGAACTACGGCAAAATTAAAGATATGCGCATGAGCAAACAAGGCAGACACCGCAAACTCAGCACAAATAAACTGAGCCAGCTTCGCCTTCATGCCTAAGCATGCTCCAAAACAGACCGCCATTCATGCGGTCTTGCATCTCTTACTTGCAAAGTCAACAAATAGACCTCTTCCTATACTTGTGAAAAGATGCACAAGGAAGAGTGGCTTATTCGTTGTACTGCAATGCCGAAGCTTCTCCTTCTCCCATCCAGACTATACTGTCGGTCCCGGATTTGCACCAGGTCCACCGTGCCAATGCCTCACAAGCTATTGCCCTTATGAGCTCATCAGCCCGGGTCACGGACTAACGGAAGGCGCAGCACATACGGTTGTCCGTTCTGCGCTGCGCTCCGATCACCGCCGGTTGGGAATCTCACCCTGCCCCGAAGGAAAGCTAACTTACTAATTTATAGTACACATCGTAACATTATTTTTCGGAAACTTCAACTGTCTCCATTTTGTCTCCGCCTTTAAGCGCGTCGACAAGCTCCATGCCCTTTGTTACTTTGCCGAACACGGTATGTCCGCCATCCAGATGCGGCTGCGGCTGGTAGCAGATATAAAACTGACTTCCGCCTGTGTCGCGGCCTGCATGGGCCATCGCAAGCGTGCCGCGCTCATGCTTGTTCGGGTTGATCTCGCAATTAATCGTGTAGCCTGGTCCACCTGCCCCGCTTCCATTCGGGCATCCGCCTTGTGCTACAAAGCCAGGGATAACACGGTGGAAAGTCAGACCGTTATAGAAACCGTCGTTCGCCAGCTTCTCGAAGTTCGCGACAGTATTAGGCGCGTCCTGGTCGAACAGGTCAAGATGAACTTCTCCGCCGTTCGCCAATTTGATTTTTGCTTGTTTTGCCATTATTGCATCTACCTTTCTTTATCCGAATAAGACTACGTTACCAATTCCGCCCTTACTTCGCAAGGGTTGATTTCTGCAGTCTTGCCGGAATAACGTCGTTGCATACAATATTGTCGAGCGATTCGCGTTTAACAACGAGGTCAGCCTCACCGTCTTTTACAAAGACAACAGCCGGGCGGCGGATCCGATTATAGTTGCTTGCCATCGCATAGTTGTATGCACCTGTGCAGAATACGGCAAGCAGATCGCCTGTCTCCGCTTTCGGCAATTCCAGATCCCAGATGAGCATGTCGCCGCTCTCACAGCACTTGCCTGCAATAGACACCGTCTCTTCTGTCGCATCGTTCGCACGGTTCGCCAGAAGAGCCTCGTAACGGGATTGGTACAAGGCTGGACGCGGATTGTCTGTCATGCCGCCGTCAACCGCGATATATTTGCGTACGCCAGGAATATTTTTGCTGGTCCCTACAGTGTACAGCGTTGTACCGGCATCGCCGACCATGCTGCGGCCCGGCTCTACCCAAATCTCCGGAAGCGGGAAATCCGCATTTGCGAAGTTGGTTTTGATTGCGTCTGTAATGGCGCCTACATATTCGCTAACCGGCAGCGGTGTATCGCCTTCCACGTAACGGATGCCGAAGCCGCCGCCCAAGTTGATAACCTTGAAGGTCAAATCCAGCTCTGCGCGGATGGAGACCGCGAACTGAGCAACCTTGTCGACTGCCATGCGGAAGCCTTCAACCTCGAAAATTTGCGAACCGATATGGGAATGAACACCCAGGATAACCAGATTGTCCAATTTCAGCGCTTCTTCAATTGCTTGCTTCGCAGCGCCGTTGCCCAGATCGAATCCGAATTTGGAGTCTTGCTGGCCAGTCGAAATATAATCATGCGTATGCGCTTCTACGCCCGGCGTAATGCGCAGCAGAATGTTTACTTTTTTGCCTTTGTCGCCGGCAAGCGCGTTAAGCAGCGCCAGCTCGTCGAAGTTGTCCACGACGAAACAGCCGATGCCCGCGTCCAGCGCCATGTTGATCTCATCGGGCGTTTTGTTGTTGCCGTGGAAGTGGATGCGCTCCACCGGGAAGCCCGCTTGCAGCGCCGTAAACAGCTCGCCGTCGGACACAACGTCCAGGGACAATCCCTCTTGCTCAGCGATGGCGCACATGGCCATTACGCTGAATGCCTTGCTCGCATAGGCGACCTGGAATTTCAGGCCGGAAGCCTTGAATGCCTCGACATATTCGCTGGCGCGCTGGCGCACAAGTGCCTCGTCAACAATATATAATGGCGTACCGAATTTCTTCGCCAAGTCGGTGACATCGTTCCCGCCTATTTCCAAATGTCCGTTTGCATTAATTTTACTCGTACCGTGCAGATACATTGCTACCCCTCGCTTTTTTGACGCTTCCATCATGAAGCGCTACTGAAATTATTTGCAACTATAGCATCAGTATAACGCATGAGCAACGCATCCGAAATGGATAATTTCGCATTTCATTTGTATTTTTATGTTCCTTTAACTCGTCTCCGGCATCTTGTCCCGCTGCTGGGGCCTCAAAATATTCGGCCTTGTCCGGTTATAGAGAAGCGGCTGGCGAATGACGATATTGAGCAGCGCTTTGGCGTCAAAGGGGATGATCGGCCACATATACGGACGATTCATCGAACGCTCGTTCACCAGGAAAATGACAAGCACGGTCGTTACAATGACGAACCCTGGCACGTTGAAGGCCGCCACCGCCATAAGCAGCACCAGGCGTACGATCCGGTTGGCAAGGCCGAGCTCATAGCTTGGCGTAGCGAACATCCCAATAGCTGCGATAGCCATATATAGAATAACCTCGTTCACGAACAGCCCCGTCTGCACCGCAATATCGCCGATTAATATCGCAGCTACCAGCGACATGGCCGTCGCAAGGGTAGTCGGCGTATGTACGGATGCCATCCGCAGCAAATCGACGCCGATCTCCACGAGAAGAAACTGTACAAAAAGCGGAATTTTCCCCGTTTTATTCGGCCCTAAAAAATCCAGCACCGGCGGCTTGAACTCCGGATGCATGACGAACAGGAGCCATAGCGGCAGCATAAATAACGACGCGAATATGCCAATAAACCGAACCCAGCGCAGATAGGTGCCGATAAACGGCGTCTGCCTGTTTTCCTCTGCATGCTGGATCAGGTCGGTGTAGGTTGTCGGCAGCGTCATGACGCTGGGCGAGGTATCCACGAAGATGGCAACAGACCCTTCCAGCAGATGCGCTGCAACCGTATCCGGCCGTTCCGAATAACGTACGAGGGGAAACGGACTCCAGCCCCGCTTGATTGTCGCTTCCTCCAGCTGCTTGTCCGCAAGCGGCAGTCCGTCTACTTTCACCATCGAAATTTTGTCCTTGATCGACTTCAGCAGCTCCTTATCCACGATATCGTCGATATAGGCAATACACACATCCGTCTTGGTTCGCTCTCCTACCATAACAAGCTCATACCGCAGCTTGGGATCGCGCAACCTTCTGCGCACTAGCGAGATATTGACCATCAGCGTTTCGTTGAAGCCGTCACGCGCACCGCGGACGACCTTCTCCAGGGATGGCTCCTCCATGCCGCGTGCCGGGAAGTTTTTGGCATCGATCTTCAGCGCCGTGCTCTCTCCATCGATAAACAAGGCGCTGCCGCCCGCCAGCACAAATGTCAAGAGATTATCCCAGTCTTCCTCCATGTCGACCTGTGCCGCAGGCACATAAAAGTCCAAGAACGAATGCAGCGCATCGCTGCTCAAATCGCCGGGCTCCAGGAAAGTAAGCCTCATCAGCACTTCTGTCAATACCTCTTCCTTCACCAGGCCATTCAGGCAGAAAAGCGCTGTCCTCTTCTCTCCGAAGGTCATCTCCCGTACGACAACATCGAAGCTTGTTTTGTAGCCCATCTCCTCCAGCTTCTTGAGTACGGTATCCAGACTGTGAGGAATCGGTTTTTGCTTCCCTGGCCCCTCTTCCTCGTCGATCCCCCTGCTGACATGCATGATCTGGTCGAAGCTGTTGCCTTCCTCCTGATCTCCGCCGCGGCGAGATTCTTCCTTCAACTGGTCCTCAGACATAAATTGCGGCTTCATCCCGCCGTCCTTGCTAACTTCCTCGTTTTCTCTTTGCATATCGCTCATAATAGGTCCACCTCGTTTTCTGTATGCTCGCCCTACCACTGGAATACTAGCCAATCGAACAAGGAACCGAGCGTTTTCCCTAGCACCATCGCCATAACAAGTCCTACGATATAACGCGACAGCTGCAGGCGCTTCGCCAGAATCGGCAGAACGTTCATCACTTCAGTCAGCGCCGCCGCCAGCATGCCGACGAAGATTCCGTCGAACAAGCCCGCTCCGCTCAAGAACAGCGGAGGAAACAGCGAGAGGTTCCAATCCATAAAGTCGGCGAACGTCCAATAAAGCGCTCCGCTAATCATCGCCGTCTCGAACCAGATAGACAGCCGGAACGCATTCGTCAGCTGCGCCAGCCGCGGTATCAGGTCGAAGACGATTAATAGTGCCACAAGACCGCTGCCCACTGCCAATCCGCCGCCAAGTCCTAACACGGCAATAAACAGATTCGCCAATACGTCAATCATGGGAGCCACCGCCGTGGAGCTGATCGTAGTTAGCCTTTTTCCTCATTTCATCCGCAATGACGTAATCATTAATATTCTCTTGGTACATGAACAGCTCAACCTCCAGCGGATTGGGCTCTTCATTGAACCGCTTGCGAAAGATGTGGTTGAAGAACAGCACCATACCAAGGCCAATACCGAATGAATACGGAATTTGAAACCAAAGGGGGTGCTCCGTCTTCTTCCCCGTCACGAGCTCGACAATACGGATATGGACCTCCTTCATGCTGACGTCCGTGTGGAAGTTCATAATCGCCAGACCTGCTCCAAAAAAGAGCAGCAGCCACGCTAGCACAAGCAGCGCATACCTCGGCTTGACCGGCTTGTCTGCAACCATCAGCAGCACCTGCGGATCACCATAAGCCTCGATGGTCACGTCGGGGTACAGAAGCCGGATCGACTTGACGATCTGGAGCATATCAATGACGACACGGTTGCCGTCCTGCTTGCGATGCTCATAGAGCTGCAGCGTCTTCAAGCTGTCCTCCAGCCCGTCATCATCCGTCATCAGTCTTGCCACTTGTCCAAGCGTGACGGTGTGCATAGGCTTGATGTAGATTCTTTTTTTCAATCGCAGATAGAGGACCCCATGGCTGGAATTGCCCATATGTCATCATCCCTTCTGCCCTTTCATGGCGTATCGTTTCCCGATTAGTATGAGACAAGGAGGATAAGGATACTCAGCCAAAAAAATGAAGAGCCGCAAAAAAAAAGACCAAACCGCTATTGAGCGATTTGGTCCCTGATCGATTGCAATATTTTTTTCTCCAGGCGCGATACCTGCACCTGCGATATCCCTAGCCTGCTGGCGACCTCGGATTGCGTCTTGTCTCTATAATAGCGCAAGTAGACAATCAAACGCTCCCTCTCGCTCAGCCCTTCAATTGCTTCTACCAGCGCCAGCTTATCGAACCAACGCTCCTGTGAGTCGTCGGCAATCTGATCCATCAGCGTTATCGGGTCTCCGTCATTCTCGAATACCGTCTCGTGAATCGAAGTCGGCGGCTTATTCGCCTCCTGGGCGAACACAACATCCTCCGGCGTAATGCCGAGACGCTCCGCTACCTCCGAGATCGTCGGCAGCCGCCCTAGCGTCTTTGACAGCTCATCCTTCATCTTGCGCACCTTGTTCGCCGTCTCCTTGAGCGAGCGGCTTACCTTCAGCGTGCCGTCGTCCCGCAGAAACCGCTGGATCTCTCCGATAATCATCGGAACCGCATACGTTGAAAATTTCACGTCATACGACAGATCGAATTTATCAACCGACTTCAGCAGTCCGATGCAACCGATCTGGAACAGATCCTCGGGCTCATAACCCCGGTTGATAAAGCGCTGCACAACAGACCAGACCAGTCTGATATTACAGCTGACAAGCGTATCTCGCGCGACGGTGTCCCCAGATTGGCTGAGAGCGATCAGACGTTTCACTTCCGCGTCATCCAAATAAGGCTGGGCTGTTTGCTTCAAATCGACATCCATGAGGCTCAACCCCTATGCTCTAATTGTAGAGCGCTTTTTTTGACTCGATTCTCTTCTGCATGTCTACCCGGGTTCCGCCGCCCATCGAGCTGGAAACCTCGAAGCGGTCCATAAAGTTTTCCATGATCGTAAAGCCCATACCAGAGCGTTCCAGCTCCGGCTTCGACGTATAAAGCGGCTGACGCGCCAGCTCGACGTCCTCAATGCCACGGCCTCGATCCGATATGACAATGGATACCATGTCACGGTCGATGATAGCCTCAATGTCCACCATCTGTGTTTCGTCGTTCTCATAGCCGTGTATGATCGCATTGGTTACGGCTTCCGAGACGGCCGTCTTCAGATCGTTCAGCTCTTCCATCGTCGGATCCAACTGGGATACGAACGCCGCGACTGCGATGCGAGCAAAGGCTTCATTCTCTGATCGGGCGCTGAACGAAAGCTTTAATTCGTTGCGGCTAGTCATGACACCACCTCCAAACTCGTAATCGCGCTGCGTTCATTGTCGTGAATGTCAATGATTTTGAACAATCCCGACAGTTCAAACAATCTGCGTACGGCGGGATTGACATCACAGACTACCATTTTGCCGCCCTTGGCCTTCACTTGCTTGTAGCGGCCCAGTATGACGCCGAGTCCCGAGCTGTCCATGAACCCCAGATCCTTCAGGCTCAGAATGACATGGGAGACGCTGTCGCGCAGTAAGGCTTCCTCCATCTTGTAACGGACGATATCCGCTGTATGATGGTCAAGCTCGCCATGCAACCGCACAATCAGCACTTTGCGGTAATGCTCCAATTCGATTTGCAGACTCATTCGCGCTGTTCATCTCCTTCAGGGTAATGGATACTCTTGCCGAGATAGAACTAGCAATTCTCTAAATGCCTCTCCGATTCCTGCACACCGACAAAACTAGAAGCATACCGCTAGGAGCTGACAAAAGCTGCACGGTTCTTGTATTAACGGAACAATCCGCCCGCTGCACGACCCAGAAGCTTCCACCAGCTGGCTTTGTCAATCTTCTTCGGTGCAGCTACATCATATTCCTTAAGCACCTGATCGCCCTGATAAACAATCAGCTTGCCGATCGATTGGCCTTCCTGAATCGGAGCCTTCAGTTGGTCATTGAGCTTCAGCTCATGACGGATATCCGCTGTCGGCGTCCCTTTCTTCAGCAAGATGCTGTACGGCTTCTCGGCAATAAGCTCAAGCTCGGATTCCATGCCCTTCTCGATTCTTGCCATCCCGATAGGATCGCCTTCGCCTACAATCGGATAATTCATATATTGGGCGAATGCATAATCGAACATTTGAGACACTTCGTTGTTCCGGTGCTTGGTTGTCGGTTCGCCCATGACGACCGCAATGACGCGCATATCATCCCGCTTCGCCGTCGCAGACAGACAGTATTTCGCTTCACTCGTAAAGCCGGTCTTGAGGCCGTCCGCACCGCTGTAGAACCGGACAAGCTTATTCGTATTGACTAGCCAGAACGGCTTCTCCGATGATTTCCTCAGGTAGTCCTGGTACAATCCCGTGTACTTCGTCACCTCGGAATGTTTCAGAAGCTCCCTGGACATAACGGCAATATCATGGGCTGAAGAATAATGTCCCTCAACCGGAAGGCCGTTCGGATTGACGAACTGCGTGTCGTGCATGCCAAGCTCCTTCGCCTTCTCATTCATCATGGCGACGAACTGGCTCTCCGTCCCAGCAAGCTTCTCTGCCATGGCTACCGACGCGTCATTGCCTGACGCCAACGCGATGCCTTTGATCATATCCTCCACCGACATCTCCTCGCCTTCCTCGAGGAAGATCTGTGAACCGCCCATGGATGCGGCATATTCGCTCGTCCGAACCATATCGTTCAGCTTGATTTTCCCTTCATCCAAAGCTTCCATGACGAGCAGCAGCGTCATAATCTTCGTAATGCTGGCAGGCGGAAGCCTGTCGTGGCTGTTCTTCTCGTAGATGACCGTTCCGGTATCTGCATCCATAAGAATAGAAGACCTTGCGGATGGCGCGAGGTCTATTGTTCCCGTGCTCTGCTGCTGCGGCGCCTTCTCCTCCGCGAGCGCTGCCGCCGGCAGCAGAAGCGTACATGTCATAATTACTGCGATTAATGAAGCTACTGATCTCTTCAACGAAATGTCCCTCCTGATAGATAGATGTGCAATACGGCACTATTTTCCTTTCCAGTGTTGACGCTATCGCTGGAAATTATTCCTTGGAGGAGGATTTCGTCAATTGGTTCTATTGGGTTAAGGTCTTTCTGAAGGACTGCTGAGGGGTATGAAGAAGCCTTGCATCCTAACGGTACCATAGACCGTTCTCGTTATAGCGTAGCAAGACAGGAAGCTGCTAAGCTTAATGGACCTCATAAAAGAAGAACGCACACTCTCCTGAACCTTGCGGAGGAGCATAGAATCTGCTGCTTCAGAAGCTTCAATCACAAGGGGATTTATAAATCTGTGCAACAAAAAAAGCCGGCGCATCAGCGCCAGCTTCCTCTCCAATCATTCGTTCGCAAATATCATTCTTCGATGCCTGCTACGAAGCAGGCCAGCTCATCTATAACAGCATCGGCATCTCTGCTGGTCTGTCTGTATAAATGTGTGCCGAACAATAGTCAAGCTTAGAGTATTCAGCCCATATGCTGATCCTGCCAGCGCCACAGCTCCTTGCTGGAAGTCGATATCCCGATGACGCCGCTCTTCAGCGCCAGCTCATAATCCTGCATATCCACCATCAAGCCTCCGGCTATAATCGGGATGTCCAGCTCGGCGCGAATGCGCCCCATAATCCGCGGGCACACCATGCCGGGGAGCACTTCGATTGCATCAGGCTCTGATGCCTTCGTCATCTTGATTCCGTTCTCAAGCGAGACGGAATCAAAGACGAACAGGCGCTGAACGGTAAGCAAGCCCAGCTTCTTCGCTTCCGCGATAATATTGTTTTTGGTCGTTACAATGCCGTCAATACCAACCTTCTCTGCCAAATAAGCCACACCGGTTTTATCCTTACCGATCCCGTCAATGAGATCGAAGTGAACGAAGGACAGCTTGCCGGCATCCCTAATTCCCTCCACGATTGCATCGATTCTGAATATATCCGTCTTCAGGATAAAGACGACGCTGGAGGTGGTCTCCAGCACGGGCTGCAGCTCCTCCTCGTTCATCAGGGATGTAATAATCGGCTTGCGCTTCAAAAAATAAGCCATTCTTCTGGCACCGTCATGATCTTTTCTCATATCTCATCACCTCATCGTTGATTCAACGCTATCTCCGGGTCTCCGGTTCAATCAACAGCGAAAACCGCTCAGTCGCTACAGCAGCTCGCTCTCCAAATCCTGCGCCAGCCTCATCCGTGAACGAATATAATGCGGCACCTCGGCGAACACCTCATCATAAGGCTCGTCGTCAGTCAAATGCACCAGCGCGAGCCGGCGAACAGCCGTCCAATCGTAATACAAAATGATCTCTCGCAGGCTGCTATGGGAAGCTAGCGGTCTGCTCGCCGTCGTAGCTTCGTGGATGAGCAGGTCGATACGGCTCATCGCTTTGATCACGGGATTAAGCTCCGTGTCGGAAGAATACACTGCTACTTTGCCTTGGTGCTTCAGCTTTACGCCAACCGTAGGCACCGCGTGCCTGCCGGGAAATATCGATAGCTCTGTATCCGAGTCGCTAACCAATACGGAGGGTTGCTTCCATGCATAAGTCCGAACCACTACTTCGTAGCGTGCAGGCCATTCGGACATGCCCAGCATGCCGATCCAGCTCTTCACCCAATCCCGATCCGATTCGTCGCAATAAATGTCCAGCGGCTTCTCTCTTCCGTCCAGCCACATGCCCCACAATAAGGAGGGAAGTCCGTAGATATGGTCGATATGCCCGTGCGTCAGCACAAGCCTTGCTACCTCATCCGTCCGCATATCGAGCCTCTTCAGCTTCCCTAACGGATTGCCTCCGATATCGATCATTGTACTGCCAATTTCGCTGCGCAGAAGCAGCGATGTATTGTCCCGATCCCGTCCGGCTGCCGCACATGCCGTACCCATGAATACAATCTCCATCGCATCCTCCTACTTCAATCCGGAATGCATGAAGCTGTCGACAAATTGTCTTTGGAAGAAGAAAAATGCAGCCAGCAAAGGCAGGATCACCAGGACGGTCGCGGCAGTAACAGTCCCCCATTGTGCACCGGTCTCGAACGACTGGGCGAAGATCGCAATGCCGACCGTCAGCGGTCTCGACTCGACCGAGTTGGTCACGATTAGCGGCCACATGAAGTTGCTCCAATGCGTGCTAACAGAAATTAGGCCGAAAGCGACGTAAGTCGGCTTAGCCGATGGCAGATAAACATAGAATAGTGTCTGCCACCATTTGCAGCCGTCCACCTTGGTCGCATCGTCCAGATCGACGGGAATTTGCTTAAAGGTCTGACGAAGCAAGAATACGCCGAAGGAGGATGCCCAATACGGCAGCATGATCGCCAGCTTGGAATCAATCAAGTTAAGCTCCTTCATAATGGCGTAGTTCGGGAAGATCAGAATGTCCGGCGGAATCATGATCTGCACCAGAAATACGATAAAAATTACGCTGGAGCCGATGAATGTCAGCCTGGCAAAGGCATAAGCCGCAAGCGTAACCGTGATCATCTGAACCGCCAGAATGCCTAAAACGATCACAATCGTGTTCAAGTAATATTGCAGGAACGGGATCGTCTCCCATGCTGCCAAATAGTTGCCGAATGTCGGATTTTTCACAGAAAACGGATTCATGCGCGTGATCACTTCGATCGATGGTGTAAACGAAGTCAGTATCGTCCACACTAGCGGCATGATAAAGAGAATGCCCAGCAATACAATGATAGTTCGATTGATGATGCGATACATGTACCTGCACTCCCCTTCCCTAGTAGTGGATGCGCTTATCCAGATAAGCGTAGTTGAAGATTGAGATCGCCAGCAAAATAACAAGCAGTACAACGGTCAATACGGACGCTGCGCCCATATCCCAGAAGCTGAATGCCGTCTCGTAGAGGAAGAACAGCAGCAGATTGCTGGCATTGTCCGGCCCGCCTTTGGTCATGATGTACAGATGGTCGACCAGCTTGAAGGCATTTGTCGTAGCAACGATCATGCAGAACAGCGTGGTCGGCATAATGAGCGGGAACGTAATTTTGCGGAAGATATGGAATGGCTTCGCTCCTTCGATTTTCGCGGCTTCATAGACGTCACCCGGCAAGTTCTGCAGCCCTGCGAGATAGAAAATCATAAAGAATCCGGCTTCCTTCCAGATCAGCATCACAATCATCGCATACATCACCCAGCCCGGTTCGCCGAGCCAATTCGCTCCGTCAATGCCGAACAGGGACAGAAATTTATCCAACAAGCCGTAATCCGGCGTATAAATGAACAGCCAGATGTTCGCAATACAGATCATCGGGATCAATGTCGGATAGAAGAACGAGGCTCTCAGAAAGCCGTTCCCTTTCATTTTGTTATTCACCCAGATCGCCATATAGATGGCTAGCAGCAGGCTTGTTGGCACCGTTCCGATGACAAGAATCAGATTGTTTTTAATAACCTTGAAAAACACTTCATCCTGCAGCACTCTGGCATATTGGTCGAATCCGACAAAGCTCTGCGCTCCGAACGTGGAGCTGAAGAAGCTGAGATAAATCGACTTGAACGTCGGATAAAAGGTAAACATCACCAAAAACACTAAGGATGGAAGCAGAAGGGCATAAGCAAATGCATTTTCTTTCCAGTTGATCGAAAATCTTCGTGTCATGTTCATCACCCGTTTCCACCTTGAAGAAGGTTTAATGACAGCACAAGAACCGCGAGCATGCATGAACGCGCTTTCACCAATTGAAAGCATTCGGATGCTTGTCGCGGCTCTCAATGGTCTCTGGCCTAATCTCTATTTTATTTGGATTGGAACGGCTTTAATATTCCATCCGCCTGCTCCTGCGATTTTGCCAGCGCTTCCTTGGCGCTTAGCGTGCCGAGCAGCGCAGCTTGAATATTATCGTTGAAAATCTTGGTCACTTGGCCGTTCTGGTACGTGGAAAGCTCACTATCGGCGAACTCCAGTTGGTCGCGCGCTACAGCTGCCTCAGGAAAGTCTGCAACATATTGTTTCAGCGCCTCCGTCTCATAGGATGCCTTCGTCGTGCCGACATAGCCGGTATCGATCGACCACTGTGCAACTCTCTCCGGCTGCGTCAGGAACTCGATAAATTTAACGGCTGCTTCCTTGTTGCGCTCCGGGATATCCTTGAACACATACAGATTGCCACCGCCTGTCGGGGAGCCGTACTGCTTGTTGGCCGGCAGGAACGCTACGCCAAAGTCAAAGGCGGCTTCGTTCTTTACTTTTGTCAGATTGCCAGTCGTGTGGAACATCATCGCCGTCTTCCCGCTAATGAAATCGGAAGGAACGGTCGCCCACTCAATCGTTCCGGAAGGCATCACTTTATCCTTCTGTCCCAGATCCATATAGAATTGCAGCGACTCCTCTACATGAGGCTTGTTGAAATACACTTGCTTGCCGTCGTTCGACATGATGTTTTCGCCCGATTGAAGCGACAGCGCTTGCAGCATCCAGTATTGATAGCCGGTGCTCGGAATTTCGATGCCCCACTGTGAGCCATCTGTCTTCGTCAGCTTGGCAGCATACTCGCGCAGCTCTTCCCATGTGGCTGGCGCCTTGTCCGGGTCAAGACCTGCTTCGCGGAATTTATCTTTGTTGTAATACAGGACGATGGTGCTTCGTTGGAACGGAACGCTCCATACTTGATCTCCCGATTTGGTGTTGCCAAGAAAAGCTTCGTAGAATCCGCTGAAATAATCTTGCGAGAAGCGCGGCGTCAGGTCCTCGATCGCATTCATCGAGAGAAGCGTGTACAGATCCGTCGACAGGAGCACGGCCATATCCGGCGAGTTGTTGCCTTGAACGGCTGTCGCCACCTTGGTCATCGTATCCTGATAGCTGCCGCCATAGATCGGCATGACGCTAATATTTTCGTTTTCTCTTTCGAAATCTTTGGCGAGTTGGTCAATCAGCTTTGTGATCGGTCCGCCGACTGCTACCGGGAAAAAGAACTGGAGCTTAACCGGTCCGTCCCCATCGTCGCTTCCTTTGCCGCCGGATGAATCACCATTGCTGCATGCCGAAATGATAAATGCAAATACAAGGATCAATAATGCCAGCTTCTTCATTCGGAATCCCCCTATGTCATTTTGGCCGGATAAAAACAAGAGAGAAGTCCTCTGCATTAAAACGCTTTCAAACATACGAAAGCAGTTCGTCATGCAAAGGGCTTCTCATCATCTCCGCCCGGCATTTTCAATTGTACATGTACATTTTACATGCGGTTCACGAATTTGACAAGAAATATTTTGACATTTTGTTTGCGCTTTCATGATTGTTTTCTTTACTCGCGTTCTCTCCAGTTCATCCGCACTTGTTTGATGCCTTCTACCTGCCAAAGCTGCTGGAACAGCGCATTGATTCCTTTGGCATTAAAGGAGTGAACGCGGAATTCCATCGTACAGGAGGTGCTTCCCTGATCGTCAGCATCGCTGTTCATCACGTTCAATTGCTCGACCGACATATTCGATTTCTCCAGCAAAGAGGTAATCCGATGAATCTCCACAGGGCTATCGCCGGTATCAATGACGATTTTCAGAGTACCCGCCTTTTTGATAAACAGAAACTTCGACTCAAACTTGTTAAGTACCAGCGTGCTGAGCAGGACAAGCACAGTCGTCACGACTGCGGGCCAGTAGAAGCCTGAGCCGACACTTAATCCGATCGCCGCCGCAACCCATAGCGTAGCGGCTGTAGTCAAGCCCGAGATGACATGATTGGAGCGTCTTAATATCGCACCCGCCCCCAGAAATCCGATGCCGCTAACCACTTGCGCCGACAACCGCGCGGGGTCGAACCTGGCATTGGGATGATTAATCAGGTCGCTGTCGAAGCCGTAGATGGACGTGAGCATAATTAAGGCAGCTCCTACGGCAACGAGCAGATGCGTCTTGAGTCCGGCCTGCTTCCTCCGTCTCTCCCTCTCCCATCCAATGATGCCTCCGAGCAGGGCAGCGAGTAGAAGCCGCAGCAGCATCGTGTCCGTATCCAAGGAAATTTCGAACATGGCAAACCCTCGTCTCATCGTTTCATTACTTCACATTAATCAACCACTTCTACGTACATGGGACTTCGCTTATCCGTGACTTGACGTATCGCCCAACCTGCCAGCTCTATTAACCGGCCTGACCGATCTCCCACACCGATTGGAGCACATATGTTGGCCTCACATCGGAGCCCAACCAGTCATCGGCTCCCGTTACGCCTGTCAATACGAGCGCGGTGCCCATGCCGGCCTGCTGCCCCATTCGGATGTCAGTCTCCAGACGGTCGCCCGTCATCAGACAATCCTTCGCATCCACTTTCAACAGATCCAGCGCCGTCTCGGTCGTAAGCGACGATGGCTTGCCCATAACAACCTCCACCTTAATGCCGGATGCGCCTTCAATCGCGCCGATCATCGCCCCGCAATCCGGGATCTCGCCTCCAGGCATCGGACATGTGCGGTCGGGATGGGTGGCAATGACGCTGGCGCCGCGCTTGATGGCTTGATAGGCAAAATCCAAGTGGTCGTAATGGAAGTTCCGATCCCACGATATGACGACAACCCCCGTCTCATCAGGCGAATCCGCGAAGGCGATTCCATTGTCTTTCAGTTCGTCTTTTAATATATCTTCTCCGATGACATAAGCCTTATCGCCAGGATGATGGCGCTTCAAGTAATGAATGGTAACCAACGCCGGATTCAATATTTCGTCCAGCGTGATCGAAAGGCCAAAGCCGTTCAGCTTGCGCAAATAAGCCTCGCGCGAATCGATCGTTTTGTTCGTCAGAAACAGCAGCTTCTTGCCGAGCGACTGCAGCCGCTTGATCGTCTCCACCGCCCCTTCGATAGGGTCGCTGCCGAGGTAGATGGTTCCGTCCAGGTCAAAGATATAGGCCGAATATTGATGAAGACTTCTCATGCACGACTCCTCCATACTTCCTTAATCTGGTCTTCGATGAGCATATGCTGCCTGCGCACTTCAGGTTCGCTCCAGCTCAGGATAGCAGCCATTATGTCGACTACAGCATCACGCGTAAGGTCCGCCCGCTTCCGATCAAAGAGCAGCCAGCCTGTACGCCGCAGCAGAAAATCTACAGCGTTCAGCGTCAGCTCATAATCGATGCAATAGAGAATTTCACCGTAGAGGAGCTGGTCTTTCTTCGCCGAGTAACCCTCCGCGCTTTGGGCCGCCTGCAATACGCCCAACGTATTCGCGCCATACCGGCTGGCCAGATCAGCAACTTCCGCCCTTGTAAGCCCCATATCCCCGCCAAGCCTCATAGCGGAATCGATGGCTTGTTCATAGCTTGTACCCGGACCAGCCCCTCCGCTGATCGGTTCCTTATCGGTGGTGCACGGCGGATAGATATTGCCATTCTCATCCTGCAGCTGTTTCGCAGCCAAATCCACGACCTTCTCCGCCATCTTGCGGAAGCCGGTCAGCTTGCCGCCGGCAATGGTAATAAGGCCGGAATCCGACAGGATGATCTCATCCTTGCGCGATACCTCGGAAGGGCTCTTGCCTTCCTCCCACAATAACGGACGAAGCCCTGACCAGCCCGTCTCTACATCCCGCTTCTTCAGCCGGACGCTTGGGAACGCCGCGTTGACAGCCCCAACCAGATAATCGATATCTTCCTCTGTGATTCCTGGTTCTTCGAGTCCGCCTTTGTATATCGTATCAGTCGTGCCGATATACGACTTGCCGCCGCGCGGGATGACGAAGATCATCCGTCCTCCCGGGACGTCGAAGTACGCCGCTTGCCGGATCGGCAGCTTGTCATAGTCGACGACCAGATGGACGCCTTTTGTGAGGAGCAGCCTTTTGCCATGCAGCGAGTTATCCCGCTTCCTCACTTCATCCACCCAAGGTCCCGCCGCATTTACGATTTTTTTGGCAAAAATCTCATAGCTCTTTCCGGTCGCCAGATCAAAAGCTTTGACCCCCGCCGCTTTGCCTCTTCGGTAGATGAATTGCTCCACCTTCGCATGATTGGCGATAAGCGCGCCCCGGGACCTGGCGCTCTTCATCACTTCCACCGTCAGCCGCGCGTCGTCTGTCCGGTATTCATAATAGTAGCCTGAGCCCTTCAGCCCCTCCGTCTTGAATAGCGGCTCCAGCTCTATCGTCCGTTCTCTCTTGTACATTTTGCGCCTCTCGCTTCTCTTTACACCTGCAAGCCAGTCGTATATATACAAGCCAACGGCGCTGGCGAGATAGCCGTATGTCCCCTTCTTATAAATCGGCAGCAGCATCGGGATCGGATCGACAAGATGCGGAGCACTCTTATGCAGCAGCGCTCGCTCAGAGCCGACTTCCCTGACGAGATTAACCTCGCCTTGCTTCAAGTAACGAAGTCCGCCATGTATTAGTTTGGTCGAACGGCTGCTAGTGCCCGATGCGACATCGTTCATCTCCAGCAAGCCTGTCCTTATCCCCCTTACGCTTGCATCCCAAGCAATGCCGGCTCCGGTAATACCTCCGCCGATGACCAGCAGGTCCAGCTCTTCCCCGGCCATCTGATCCAGATAACGCTCGCGCTCCCTTGCCGAGAATAGGGTTTTCATCGTGCATTCCTCCTTGGTAGCTCCCAGTCATATTGCAGGGACCGTCCGGAAATGCAAAAAACCCTTCTGCAAAGAGCACGCACCGAATAGGTGCTCACTCTGCAAAAGGGTTCTCCATTTTCTCCGACCACTCTGCTAAGCTATGATTAATTCCATTATATGCCGAGACGGACCGGCTGTCTACTCTTATTTCGCATGCTGCTGCTATACCGCAGCAGCATGCCTCCGTTCTAGAAACGTGTAATGCCCTCTGAAGTAACGACCGAAAGAAGCAAAGGGCGCAGTTCCGGCTTCTCCTTCTCAATCCGATAGGCTCCGAGCACGCGTTCGCTCACTTGATTAGCCGCATCATTCTTGTCACGCACATGCAGAACCGCAAGCGTATCGTTTTCCTTGACTTCATCGCCTACCTTCTTCCGGAGCGTAAGGCCTACGGCATAATCGATAACCGAATCCTTTGTCTCACGCCCGGCTCCCAGCATCATGGCTGCAAGGCCAAGCTGCTCTGCTTCGATGGCGCTGACATATCCGGACTGCCGGGCTTGCACTTCTATCGTATATGGTGCCCTAGGCAGAAGCTCCGGTTGATCGGTTATACGTCCATCACCACCCTGAGCTTCAATGAAAGCCCGGAACTTAGCCAGTGCTTCGCCGCTCGCCAGCTTTCCACGCAGCAGTTCCTTCGCTTCCTCAAAGGTTGAAGCCTTGCCGCCAAGTACGACCATATGCGCCCCAAGCGCCAGGCACAGCTCAGTCAGATCGCCCGGCCCTTGTCCTTTAAGCGTAGCCAGCGCCTCATCCACTTCTAGTGCGTTGCCGATGGCAAAGCCAAGCGGCTGATCCATATCGCTGATGACCGCTGCCGTCTGCCTGCCTACTTCCGAGCCAATGGCCACCATTGCGTTCGCCAGCTTCTCGGCATCCTCCACCGTCTTCATGAAAGCGCCGCTGCCTGTCTTCACATCCAGCACGATGGCGTCTGCGCCCGCCGCAATCTTCTTGCTCATGACGGAGCTGGCAATTAGAGGAATAGATTCTACCGTACCCGTCACATCTCTAAGCGCATACAGCTTCTTGTCTGCAGGCGCAAGATTGCCGCTCTGTCCGATAACAGACAAGCCGATATCATTCACCTGACGGATAAAGTCCTCCCGTGAAAGCTCTGTATGAAAGCCCTCGATCGCTTCCAGTTTATCGATCGTACCGCCTGTATGTCCAAGGCCGCGCCCCGACATCTTCGCAACCGGAACGCCGGCGGACGCCACGAGCGGCCCGATTATCAATGTCGTTTTGTCGCCAACGCCGCCTGTGCTGTGCTTATCTGCTTTAATACCATGAATCGGCGACAAATCCACTTGATCGCCTGAAGCAGCCATAGCCAGTGTCAAGGCCGCTGTCTCGGCAGACGTCATCCCGCGGAACAGGACTGCCATTGCCCACGCCGAAATCTGGTAATCGGGAATTTCGCCGCGGCTGTAGCCCTTAACGAGAAATTCGATTTCCTCGGCCGTCAGTTCGCCGCCATCGCGCTTCTTATGTATCACATCAACAACCCGCATAGCTGCTCCCTCCATTAGAAGCAGGCGCAATTACGTCGTACGGGCGAGCAGTCGGCGTTCGGATTGAACCCGAACGATGATCTCATCCAACGATTGGCTGAGCACCAGCACATCGCGGTGCAGCAAGTTTTTCTCCGAGATTGCCGTCTCAACCATTGCATTGCGCAGCTGCTCCAGCTGCATTAGTAACTGCTTATCCATTGCTCGTCCACTCCATCTTTCTTTGATCATGGACATTATACGACGATTCCCGTTTGGAAAACTGTCACATTGAGTCGAGGCAAATGTTACAATTGTGTTACAGAAACAGTTACATTTTGGAAATTAATGCAGTTACCAGACCCAAGAACTGGGACTTGACACGTTCCGTCGTCTCCATGACTTCCTCGTGGGACAAGGGCTGATCCAGAATTCCGGATGCCATATTGCTAATACAGGAGATTCCGACTACTTCAATGCCCGAATGACGAGCCGCTATAACCTCGGCAACGGTCGACATTCCGACAGCATCCGCGCCCAATGTGCGAAGCATGCGAATTTCGGCAGGAGTCTCATACGTCGGACCGAGCAAGCCTGCGTATACGCCTTCCTGAACTTCAATGCCTTGGCTAGCTGCAATCTCCTGAGCAATGGCACGCAGACGCTTACTGTAGGCTTCCGACATGTCTGGGAAGCGAACGCCAAGCTCATTATCGTTCGGGCCGATCAACGGGTTTTTGCCCGTCAGGTTGAGATGATCCGAGATGAGCATCAGGTTGCCCGATGCGAAGTTCAGGTTGATGCCGCCGGCTGCGTTCGTCACAAGCAAGGATTGTACGCCGAGCGCCTTCATGACGCGAACCGGGAATGCCGTCAGTTCAGGACCGTAGCCCTCATACATATGGAAGCGTCCCCGCATCAGCACAACGGAACGCCCCGATAGCGATCCGATCAGCAGCTCACCCGCATGTCCCTCAACTGTCGAAATTGGGAAATGAGGGATTTCATGATAAGGAATAACTGTCGCATTTTCGATGTAATCGCCCAGCACGCCAAGTCCGGAGCCCATAATAAGACCAATTTCCGGCTTTACGCCTGTTTTCTGTTGTATATACGCTGCAGCTTCCTTGATATGCGCTGCTGTTAATTGATTCATGTTTATTCCTCCTAAAAAGTTTTACGAAGTAAAACTTACTTCGTAAGCATAGGCTTAAGTTTTACGAAGTAAAACTTACTTCGTAAGCACAGGCTTAAGTTTTACGAAGTAAAACTTACTTCGTCTCCAGTAAATTCAAGAAGCTTGTCCCGTTCGGCGGCGCCTGGACGCCGAAATTATCGGCGATCGTCGCACCCAGATCCGAGAAGGTCTCCCGTATCGGCAATTCGCCCGTATTCTTGAACGCAGGACTATATAGCAGCACGGGTACGTATTCACGCGTATGGTCCGTACCGGGATGTGTAGGGTCGTTGCCATGGTCCGCCGTCACGACAAGCAGATCCTTTTCGCCGATGACGCGTTCAAGATCAGGCAAGGCGCGGTCAAACTCCTCCAGCGCGCGGGCATAGCCCTCCGGATCTCTGCGATGTCCATACAGCGAATCGAAGTCGACCAGATTCGTGAACAGCAGCCCGCGGAACGGCTTCTTAAGTCGATCCAATGTACGCTGGATGCCGTCTGCGTTGCTTTTGGTCGGGGTTGATTCCGAGATGCCTTCGCCATCGAAAATATCATTGATCTTGCCGATTGCAATCGTATCGAATTCTCCGTCCTTAAGCTCGTTCAGGACCGTAGGCTGCGGCGGCTTCACCGCATAATCGTGGCGGTTCGGCGTGCGCTTGAAGCTGCCAGGCTCGCCTACATACGGCCTTGCAATGACGCGGCCCACCGTGAAGCGATCATCCATCGTCAGCTCACGAGCGATCTCGCAAGCGCGGTACAGCTCCTCCAGCGGAATAATATCCTCATGCGCAGCGATCTGGAACACGCTGTCTGCCGATGTATAGACGATCCACGCGCCGGTCTTCATCTGCTCTTCGCCCAGCTCATCCAATATTTCCGTTCCGCTTGCTGATTTATTCCCGATGACTTTGCGTCCCGTCCGCTCCTCGAACGGTCCGATCAGCTCCGGCGGGAATCCATCTGGGAACGTCTGGAATGGAACGGTCAATTTAAGCCCCATGAGCTCCCAGTGACCCGTCATCGTATCCTTCCCAACAGACACTTCAGCCATTTTGCCGAAATAAGCGCCTGATACGCTGCTCTCCGGCTTCCATTCTCCAATGGAGGCAATCCGGTCCAGTCCCCAGCGCCGCAGATGCGGCAGCTCCAGGCTGCTTACCCGCTCCGCGATATGGCCAAGCGTATGCGAGCCTTTATCTCCAAATTGCTCGGCATCGGGCAGTTCACCGATGCCGACGCTGTCTAGTACTATAACGGCAATACGTTCAAATTTCATGTTATGTTCCCCGCTCTCTGACTGTAATTTTCGTATGTATTGCTTTTTAATCTTGCAAAGACCACAGCATTACGCTCTCGGGTGCGCTCCTGCGTAGGCATCCTTCAGCCTTGTTTTGGAAAGCTGTGTATACTTCAGCGTAGTGGCGATGTCTGCATGACCCAGCAGTTCTTGGACCGAGCGGATGTCAGCGCCGTTCTCCAGCAGGTGCGCGGCAACGGAATGACGCAGCGTATGCGGTGTAATCTCTGCCCCGATTCCCGCTTCCCTCGAATATTTCTTGAGCATTTTCCAGAAGCCTTGCCTTGTCATTCTCGTGCCCAGATGGTTCAGGAATAAAGCTGAATCGGGTTCGCGTCCGGTAATGAGGCATCCGCGCCCGAACTCCAAATAATCGTTAATCGAATCCTTCGCATGGCTCCCGAACGGCACGATTCTCTCCTTCATGCCATGGTTGATGCACTGTATATAGCCCAAATTCAAATGAACATGTTCAACATTAAGCGATACAAGCTCTGTTACCCGAATTCCGGTTGCGTAAAGCAGCTCAAGCATGGCCTTGTCGCGTTTGCCCGAAGCGGTGGCCGTATTCGGCGTCTCCAGCAGTGCGCTGGTCGAAGCCACAGTCAGGACAAGCGGAGGCTTCTTCTCCTGCTTCGGCGATTCCATATGTATCGACGGGTCCGACACAATAATGCCTCTGAGTGCCAAATAATGAAAGAAAGCGCGCACCGATACGATGTGGCGGGAGATCGTAGCCGCCTTCCGGCCCTGCTCCTTCAGCAGCATCATATATTTGGACAGATGATGGCGATGGACGCTTGCCCATTCCCCGATCCCTTCATCCTGCACATATCGAATGAACCGGTTCAAATCCCGTTCATACGAAGCGAGTGAATTGGGAGACAGCTTTCGTTCCAGCTGCAGATGAGACATATAAAGATTCAATTGAGCTTTCAATTGCAACTTCCTTTCGGGGATAATGCCAATACTTCTAGATGGACCTCCATCATGATTCAACATTCGACAACTATATTCCTGCTTTTGTATCGAATATCATGCGGCTTTACGCCATTATTCCCCGTACCAATAAAACCATCTTAGCCGGTCCGCTCCATACCCGGCCTCAGGCGACTCCGGATCCGTCACAAACACCTTCATCGCAGCGCCCTTCGGCTTCTGATAAGGATGAACAGGCGAAACGATATCGACCAGCCACCGGTAACCACCGACGGCAAAAAACAGCAGAAACCCGAATACGAGCAAGAACCAGATCCGGTTAAGCCAGCCCCGGAATGAAAATACCATGCCAAGCAGCCTCCTCTCCTCATACATCCGCGAATAGTCTGTCCCTATCACAGTATGAGCTAGCTGCCTGGATTATGTTAGCGACCAGTTGGAGCGCTAAGGCTCCAGCGAGTCGTATGCGATGCTCTCCAGAGCCTTCACAATGGGGGTGTAGGTATAACCCGTCGCTGTGGCTACCGCCTCATTCGTCACCATGCCCGCATACGTATTGACACCGCGCTGCAGCGGGAGACTCTTCCGTACGGCCGCCAGTCCATTCGTCGCAAGCTCAAGCGCGTACGGCATCGTCACATTGGTAAGCGCAAAGGTCGACGTGCGTGGGACGGCGCCTGGAATGTTGGCGACCGCATAATGCACGACGCCATGCTTCACATAGACCGGGTCATTATGAGTCGTCGGACGATCCACCGTAGCGATAGAACCGCCTTGATCGACGGCGACGTCTACAATAACGGCCCCTTTCTTCATCCGCTCCACCATCGCCTCTGTCACCAGATGCGGCGCTCTGGCTCCCGGAATAAGCACTGCGCCGATGACCAGATCCGCGTGGCTTACCGCCTCCGCAATATGGAACGGGCTAGACATTAATGTACGGATTCTTCCCTCGAACACTTCATCTATATAGCGCATTCTTTCGGCGCTCCGCTCAATCACGACGACATTGGCACCGAGGCCAAGCGCCATTCTCGCAGCATTCGTCCCGACAATCCCGCCGCCGATCACAACAACCTCAGCCGGCGGAACGCCAGGCACGCCACCCAGCAGCACGCCCCTGCCGCCATTGAAGGCTTCAAGAAACTGAGCGCCAACCTGAACAGCCATTCGTCCGGCCACCTCACTCATCGGCGTCAGCAGCGGAAGACTCCCGTTATCCAGCTGGATCGTCTCATAGGCAATGCCCGTGACGCCGCTCTCCACCAGCGCCTTCACCAGCTCCGGCACAGCAGCCAGATGCAAGTATGTGAACAATAGCAGCCCTTTTCGAAAATAACCGTATTCCGAAGGCAGCGGTTCCTTCACCTTCATAATCATGTCTGCTTCCGCCCATATTTCGGACGCGGCACTGCGCATAGATGCGCCTTCCCTGACGTAATCCTCGTCCTCGAAGCCGCTGCCGGCTCCCGCTCCGGACTCTACGACCACGGTATGTCCCGCCGCCGTCAGCATCGTGACCCCCGCAGGCGTCAAAGCAACCCGATATTCGCTTTGCTTGATTTCCTTCGGAATTCCTACAATCATCTGCCACGCCTCCTAATGGATTGTCACTAAGCGTACCTTATCCAGCATTGGCTTAAATTATGTGTATGCCGGCTGGTGCCGGAACGGAATCCCGCAAGTCTCTCCTATGAACGGCAAAACGGCTCTGCTCTCTACATCCGGTGGATGGATCGCATAGCCGTTATGATGGGCTTGAATGATCGTTTTTCTCTCTGCAGCGCACACAGACGCCTTGGAAGTCCAGTCTATGGTCTACTACGAAGAAACCATATTCCTGTTCCAGCCTCTCTTCCAGCGGCAGCAGCCAGTCTTCCTTAATCTCCTCCATCGTCCCGCACTGCACGCAGATGAGATGATGATGGTGATGCTTATTGCTATCCGTACGAAGATCGTATCTTGCCACACCATCTCCGAAGTTCATCTTCTCGACGACATGCATCTCGCTCAGAAGCTCGAGTGTCCGGTACACGGTTGCAAGGCCAATCTCGGGGGCTTTATCCTTCACCAGCATGAACACTTCTTCCGCGCTCAGATGGTCTTCTTCATTCTCCAGCAGCACGCGAACGGTAGCTTCACGCTGCGGGGTCAGCTTATAACCCTGCGACTGCAATTGTTGTTTGATCTTCTCAATCCGGGCTTCCATGATCTCCCCCCTACCACATGTCCGCGCCTCATACAAGAAACGTTTCCTTTCATTATAGGGGCTAACCGCAGGGAAAGTCAAACAAAATGGTGTCAAACCATGCCGTTACGAGGCGAAAGATAGGGAGCCGCCCAACCGATGACAGCCGGCGAAATAAAGGCTTCCACCAAGGCTGCGCCGGCGAACAAAAGCAGCATAAGCATTGCGGTCGATGTCAGTGCGCCCAATTGAGGCAGAAGCGTCCCCGATTGCTGCAGCAGTCGGTTCTTCACCATGTAGACGCCGAATGAGATGGAAGCTGCGCTAGTAATCATCAAGGCGGGTACAGCAATGGCGTTTTGCGGAGCCAACGTGACAAAAGAGAAAAAAATGCCTTTCCATTCATATTGCTGAATGAGAATTCCGATCGAAAAACCGATCAGCGCGCCTTTTAAAAAATTCAGCACCAGAATGCCCGGTATACCGATCACCGTCACGCCGAGCAGCCAGATGAGCATCAGCCATTTCAGATGAAAGAAAAACCGCTCCCAAAATATATCTTCGGCCGTAGCGCCGAGTCCGATCTGCATGCTCTGTACATAATGCCCCACTTCCGACGCCAGCTCCTGCTGCTGCTCCAGCGTCAGGGCATTGACGAGCAGTGCTCCGAATATGCCCCCTACAGCGAACAATACCGCTACGAACAAATAGAGATTAAAATGAGCCCTCACAACGCAAAGCCCCCTTGCTTACCTCAGAATGTGTACGAACAGTTCTCCCTATGGGGGAGGTTGTCCTTTTCATTCTATGTAAGCAAGGGGGCACTTATGACGTATAACAACTAGAATGCACCTGTAGCCAAATAGAGCTTCCATGCATAAACGGCCAATATCGTCTTGGCATCGCTGATGCGTCCTTCGGCTATATAAGCATCGGCCTGTTCCACCGTAATCGCCTCTACCCGCAAATCTTCATCCTCGTCGAGGCGCTGCTCGCCTGTCTCCAGTTGATCCGAGAAATACAGATACAGCTTTTCGTCCGCAAATCCGGGCGAGGTGTAGAAGGCGCTAACAAGCTTCAGCTCCTTGGCCCGGAAGCCGGTCTCCTCCTCCAACTCGCGCGCTGCCGCTTCCATCGGATCTTCACCGGCGTCAAGCTTGCCGGCCGGAATCTCGATTTGGAACTTGTCCATCGGTTTCCTGTACTGATCGACAACCAGCAGCTTGCCGTCCACCAGGCCCATGACCGCTGAAGCGCCCGGATGCCGCACAATCTCGCGCTTTGCCTGCTTACCGTCAGGCAAAGCGACTGTATCCACCTGCAAAGTAATGACTTTACCCTGGAAGATTGGCTCCGTATGTATCGTTTCTTCACGCCAGATCGGCTTATTATTCCCTGTTTCCATACCGGACACCTCCTGTAGCTGCGCCTGCCGGGCAGGCATAACTTGTCCCCCTTGCGCATACCTATCCAATATCAAAATCATAAGGTAGGAGCGATGGAAGATGAAACAATATATTACATCGAATCAATTAAGGCTGATCGGCAAGGGCTGGGAGATTCGCCATCACTTAAGGAAGCTCACTGCGGCAGGAGACGCTAGGCTTTTGTCTCGGTTCACGAATGAGCTTCCGCCTATTAAAGTGACGCTCGGAGGCTCCCGCCGCCCTTAGCCAATAAATGCTGATTCCGCTAAAAACTTATTTGACGACTCCGGCTTGTTTAATGATTTCGACAACCAGTTCGGCCGTCTTCGCCAGATCGTCTGCTTTGATCTGTTCTTTGGTCGTATGAATATATTCATATCCCACTGCAAGATTGACCGTCGGTACGCCCAAGCCGTTGAAGATGTTGGCATCGCTGCCGCCGCCTGAATGGAATGTTTTTGGCGTGGCGCCAATCGCTACGATCGCTTTTTTCGCCAGCTCCACCACCGCATCCCCGTCTTGATAGAGATACGCCGGATAAATAATGTCGCTTTCGAATTCGGCACGAGCTCCGTATTCCTTCGCTGCGCTTTCGACCGCTTCCTTCATCGCCGCCAGCTGCGCGTCCAGCTTCGGTTGTACAAGGCTTCTCGCTTCTGCATCCAGCTTCACATAGTCGCATACGATATTCGTTGCGCCGCCGCCCTCGAATTTGCCAATGTTAGCCGTCGTCTCGGAATCGATTCGTCCCAGCGGCATGCGGGCGATCGCCTTCGCCGCCACCTGAATCGCACTGATGCCATCCTCCGGATTAACGCCGGCATGTGCCGACTTCCCGAACAGCTTGATCGTCACTTTCGCTTGTGTGGGCGCAGCTACGGCAATCTCTCCGATAGCGCCATTGGAATCCAGCGCATACCCGAATTTGGCTTCCAGCTTGGAAGCGTCCAATGCACGGGCGCCCAGCAGTCCCGACTCTTCGCCGACTGTAATGACAAATTGAATGCGGCCATGGGGAATCCCTTGCTCCTTCAATACGCGGATCGCTTCGAACATGGCAGCCAGTCCCGCTTTGTCATCTGCACCCAGAATGGTAGTACCGTCACTGCGAATATAACCGTCCGCATCCAGCTGCGGCTTAATGCCGTTGCCAGGTGTTACGGTATCCATATGGCTTGTGAAGAAAATCGTAGGCGCATTCGCATCCCCGCCGTTCGCGCTCTCCAGCATGGCGAACAAGTTGTTCGCTCCGTGCCCTGTTTTGGCAGCTGCATCGTCCTCTGTAAGAGTCAAGCCTAGCGCCGCAAATTTCTCCTTCAGCACTTTGCTGATTTCAGCCTCATGCTTCGTCTCGCTGTCCACCTGCACAAGCTCCATAAATTCTTGAACCAAACGATCTTTTTTAATCATTCTGTTTCCTCCGTCCATCTCTATCGTTTACAATAGAATATAGTGTAACTAGTTGTTATTTTTATTCAGAAAGGAGAACTGTCTTATGCGTCAGCAAAAAATGATTCGTATCGTCGCCATCGTCGTCGTTGCCGCGCTTGTTGTTACTACTTTATTTGCCGGTGTCGGCTCGTTATTCCTTGGTTAATGCTTTCTCGGACAATTGGAGTCCAAATTGTTTTAGGAAGTATGGCAGCAATTCAGCAGCCGCAGCCTCCACCGTCATATCCAATCCCGTCAGATCGTTAAAGGAGGTCACGCCGTATTGCTGAATGCCGCATGGCACAATACCGGCGAATCCTTCCGAAGCGATGCCTGACTTTATATTGAGCGCAAAGCCATGGCTCGTAATAAAGCCCCTCCTACGACGGGCTTTATTAAATTTCACGCCGATCGCTGCAATCTTTTCATCCTTGACCCATACACCTGTATATTCCGGCTTACGCCCCGCTTCTATACCATATTTTCCGAGCCAATCGATAATGACCTGCTCCAAGCTTCTCAGATAGGCATGCAGATCCAGTCCGACCGCCTCCAGATAAAGCAGCGGATAACCGACCAGTTGCCCGGGGCCGTGGTATGTAATGTCGCCGCCGCGATCGATCTCAAACAGCGAGATGCCCCTCTCCTTCAGCTCGTCCTCATCCAGCAGCAAATGCTCGGGATGGCGGTCGGAACCCATCGTATAAGTAGGCGGATGCTGAAGAAGGAGCAGCGTCTCCAGACGCTCCTCCCGGTCAATCTCCTTCACATATGCCTTTTGCAGCTCCCATGCGTCCGCATAGGGGACTGTCCCGATGTATCCGGCAGCCACCGGTCTGGAATCAGTATATCGTTCTGTTTCCTTCATGATGGTTACCCCATTTCTTAATACAGTTTGCTGTCGAGCGTGAAGCTTTCCAGATTGTCCTTCACCCGCTGCAGAAATCTGCCGCAAATGACTCCGTCCAAAATACGATGGTCCAGCGACAAGCACAGATTCGCCATTGAACGTACCGCAATCATATCATTAATGACGACCGGACGTTTCACGATGGATTCAAACGTAAGGATCGCGGCTTGCGGATAGTTAATAATTGGATAGGACAAGATGGAGCCGAATGAGCCTGTATTGTTTACAGTGAACGTACCGCCCTGCATATCCGACAGCGTCAGCTTGCCTTCGCGTGTCTTGCGGGCCAGCTCTTCGATTTCCTTCGCCAGTCCTGCGACGTTTTTGTGGTCGGCGTTTTTGATGACCGGCGTCAATACTGAATCTTCCGTGCCGACGGCAAGTGAGATGTTGATATCGCGTTTTACGATAATTTTATCCACAGCCCAAGTGGAGTTCATAATCGGATAATCCTTGATCGCATTGACAACGGCTTTCAGCAGGAACGCCAGATACGTCAAGTTGATGCCTTCGCGCTTCATGAACTCATCCTTCAGTTTGTTCCGCAGGACGACCAGATTCGTCACATCAACCTCAATCATTGTCCAGGCATGCGGAATTTCACTAACGCTTTGTCGCATATTGCGAGCGATTGTATTGCGGATCGGCGTCACATCGATGAAGGTCTCACCGCGTCCTGGCGTGCTGCTTTCGATCTCGATCTTCGGAATACGCGGCGTCTCGGACAAATGGATGCCGGAGGAACGCACCTGCGCTTTCGGATCAATAGATGCAGAGGCGGAAGAAGCCGCCTGCGGACTCGATGATGCATGAGCGCCCGAAGCAACATACGCAAGCACGTCTTTGCGCGTAATGCGCCCGCCAAGCCCTGTTCCCGTAAGTTCACTCAAACGAATGCCATGCTCGGCGGCCAACTGCTGCACTGCAGGAGAGAACCGGTTGCGCATCGGCGCATCTTCTTCGGTCGCCATGGCTACCTGTCCTGCTGCGGTTGCCGCAGGCACGTTAGTTGCCATCTGTCCCGAAGGCTCGGCGGTATCTCCCGCCGCTTCTGTCTCGATGATGCAGACCGGTGTTCCGACAGGTACCGTCTCGCCGCTGCCTACCAATATTTTAACCAGCTTGCCTGACACTGTGGAAGGAAGCTCCGCATTTACTTTATCGGTTAATATTTCGCAGATGGGCTCATAGATATCCACCCAATCTCCCGGCTGCTTCAGCCACTTGTCAATCGTGGCGTTCACAAGCGATTCCGCTAGCTGCGGCACGATAATTTCCGTCAAAGTTTTCATTCAACCAGCTCCTAACTGTCCAAGCCTTAAAGGCCCCGCAATCCTTAATATAATGCCAAATTTTTCATTGCTTCTTTGACTTTGTCCTTGTTCAGGAGGAAGAACTTCTCACCCGGAGGATTAATCGGCATCGCCGGCACGTCCGGTCCGCAAAGGCGCATGATCGGCGCATCCAGCTCATACAGCAGCTCTTCCGCGATAATTGCGGATACTTCAGCTCCCACGCCGCCTGTTTTGTTATCCTCGTGAATAATCAATACCTTGCCCGTCTTGCGGACAGCCTCCAGAATGGCTTCCTTATCAAGAGGCTGCAATGTGCGCAGATCAAGAATATGGGCGCTGATGCCTTCCTGCTGCAGCTCTTCGGCTGCCTGCTCAACGAATCGCAGCGGCATGCTGTAGCCGATAACAGTAATATCGTCACCCTCACGAAGCACATTTGCTTTTCCGATCGGTACGATATAATCCTCTTCCGGCACTTCGCCGTTCACGAGCTTGTAGCACTTCTTGTTCTCGAAGTAGATAACCGGATCTTCGTCGCGCACAGCCGCCTTCAGCAGTCCCTTCGCATCATAAGGGCGATATGGAGCAACAATCTTGAGGCCCGGCGTTCCGAAAAAAACCGATTCCGGACATTGCGAATGGTATAATCCGCCGAACACGCCGCCGCCGATTGGCGCACGGATGACAATCGGACAGGTCCAATCGTTATTGGAGCGGTAACGGATCTTGGCCGCTTCGCTTATAATTTGGTTGGTTGCCGGGAACATGAAGTCCGAATATTGCATCTCTGCAATAGGCTTCATACCATACATTGCCGCACCAATCGCTACGCCTGCAATCGCTGATTCCGCCAGAGGCGTATCCATGGCGCGCAATTCGCCGAACTGCTCGTGCAAGCCTTTGGTCGTCGTAAAGACGCCGCCCTTCACGCCGACGTCCTCGCCAAGCACGAATACATCCTCATCGCGCTCCATCTCTTCCTTCATCGCAAGCCTGATTGCATCAATATAATCCATGACGGCCATTAGCGCAGCCCCCCTTGCTTGTCATCGTTCGCATAGACATGGAGCAGCGTCGACTCCGGCGTCGGGAAAGGCGCTTTGTCTCCGTATTCCGTTGCATCGTCAAGCTCTTTTCGTATATTAGCCAGCATCTCGGCTTCCTGTTCATCATTCCAAATTCCGCAATCGATCAAATATTGCTTGAATTTCGGAATGCCGTCCTTCGCCCGATTCTCATCGACCTCTTCCTTCGTCCGGTAAGCCAGATCATTGTCCGATGTAGAGTGCGGCGACAGGCGGTACATCATCGCTTCGATCAGGGTTGGCCCTTCTCCTGCAATAGCGCGCTCGCGCGCTTCCTTCACAACTCGGTACACTTCCAGCGCATCGTTGCCGTCTACCCGCAAGCCCGGAAAACCATAGCCGATCGCCCGGTCCGACACCTTGCCGCCCAACTGCTTGTGGACAGGAACGGATATCGCGTATTGGTTGTTTTCGCACATCAAAATAACCGGCAGCTTATGCACACCCGCGAAATTGCAGCCTTCATGGAAGTCTCCTTGATTGCTGGAGCCTTCTCCGAACGTCACAAAGCTGACCAACGGTTTTTTCTTCATCTTGGCGGCAAGCGCGATGCCTACCGCATGCGGAACTTGCGTTGTTACCGGACTGGAGCCGGTCACAATGCGCAGCTTCTTATGACCGAAGTGACCCGGCATCTGGCGTCCGCCGCTGTTCGGGTCTTCCGCCTTGGCGAAAACCGACAGAAGCAGCTCGCGCAGCGTCATTCCTACCGAAAGCACAAATCCGTAATCGCGGTAATACGGCAGGAAATAATCCTCATTGCGATCCAGCGCGTATGCCGCGGCTACCTGTGCGACCTCCTGACCGATTCCCGATACGTGGAAGTTGATTTTCCCTGCACGCTGCAGCAGCAGCATTCTTTCATCAAATTTCCTTGCCTTTACCATTGTCGTATACATATCGATAGCTTGCTCATCGCTTAAACCCAATTCCAAATGGCGAGCTTTTTGACTTGCTGAAGAGATTCCGGCCATTCAGGCATTCCTCCTTGTTTGCCAGCTATTATAACCTGGTACTAAGACCTTGTCATACTTATTATAACCGCTTTGCGGGCAAAAAGAAATCCGTCTTCTTTAAAACGCGATCGCCTTCCCGTCTACCGCCAGCATCGCTTCTCCTAACGCCTCCGCCAAAGTCGGATGCGGATGCACCATTGCGCCCACTTCCCACGGCGTGGCATTCAGCCAGCCGGCCAGCGACGCTTCCGAAATCAAATCCGTCGCATGCGGTCCAATCATATGTACGCCCAGAATATCATTAGTTTTGCGATCGGCGATGACCTTCACAAAACCTTCCGCTTCGCCCATTACGATCGCTTTGCCGATTGCTTGGAACGGAACTTTCCCGATCTTGATATCATGGCCTCTTGTGCGCGCACCGTCTTCGGTCAATCCGTATGATGCAATCTCCGGACTGGAATAGATGCATCTTGGGATCCAATGATCCGCTATCGAATGCGGTTTCTCTCCGCAAATATGGTCAACCGCATTCAGCCCCTCATGGGATGCGGCATGCGCTAACTGCACGCCTCCGATTACATCGCCAATGGCATAGATATGCGGCTCAGTCGTCTGGCCGAAATCATTCACTTCAATAAAGCCGTCTTTCGTTCGAATATCCGTATTCTCAAGTCCGATGCCTTCCACATTCGCGATACGGCCTACGGACAGAAGCAGCTTGTCCGCCGTCAACTCAACGTCGCCATCATGCGTCGATGCTTTGATGGAGATACCATTGCCTTCTGCCGCATAGCTGGTTGTATCCAGCTGAACACTGGTTAGAATACGTACGCCGCGGCGTCGCAGCGCCCGCGTAAGCTCTGCCGACACTTCCGCGTCTTCGCCCGGGAGCAATCTTGCGCCAGCTTCTATAAGCGTCACGCTCACGCCAAAGTCATGCAGCATGGACGCCCACTCGACGCCGATGACGCCGCCGCCGACGATCAGAATCGACTCTGGCAGCGCGTCCAGCTGCAGGGCATCGTCACTTGTCAGAATACGGTCGCCATCCGGCGTCAAGCCTGGAAGAGACCGTGGCCGGGAGCCCGTCGCAATAATCAGGTTGGTCGAGACCACAGATTCCATCTCTCCGTCCGCCAGCTCGACAGCAAGCGAACCGCTCTTAGGAGAGAAGATCGATGGGCCAATCACTCGTCCTTTGCCGCTCACAATCTCTATCCCATGCTTTTTCATAAGCCCTTGCAGACCGCTGAACAGCTGGTCGACGGTCGCCGATTTGCGGGTCTGTACCTTCCCAAAGTCTAATGAAACCGCTCCTTCAGCTACTTCAATGCCATACTGCGCTGATCCTAACAATGTCCGGTATACCTCTGCGCTCCTCAGCAACGATTTGCTTGGAATGCATCCTTTATGTAAGCAAGTGCCGCCCAGCTTGTCCATCTCAATGATGGCTACTTTCTTGCCGGCTTGCGCAGCACGTATCGCCGCTGTATATCCGCCTGGTCCGCCTCCAAGTACGGCAACATCTACTGTTATCGCCATTTCCTGTCCCTCCAATTCATGTAGTTCTATTATATGCCTGCCCCACTCTAGTATTCATGCGAAGCAGGCGATGTCTGGTAGATCCGCAGTACCATTGTACCCCTTTTTTCCGTTCATTTCACTGACTTGCAGTAAAATAGACACCATGCGCAGAAAAAGGTATGATAGATACATAAAAAATTCACGACCGTACATAAGCAAGGAGATATCGATCGCATGAAACTAGTTATTGTCCGCTTTATAGCCGTCATTATGCTGGTTATTCCCGGCATTCTCGCGTGTTTCGGATTTCTGAAGATGAAGGATTCGCTATTTATCTACTTCTCCGATTTCGGCAACGACGCCGTTACGCCAAGCTTCGACTGGCTCACTTTCCTGCTTGGATTCGTCATGTTTGCAGCCGGAGCAGGCTTTATTGGCGGCTGGATTTTCTTCCGGGACCGCAAACGTAATTATGTAGCACCTAGATTCAAAGAGAAGCGCCCTCGTCCGCCCAAGCCACAGGCTTAGCGTCGTTGGCGCTTCTTTATTTTACAATGCGATGACGATCGCGTCCAATCTTTACACTTTTACGGAGCTCGATTGATTCATTCGTAACGTTAGAAGCATACAATGGGTACATCGAGCCAAGAAGCGAGGTGAACCCACTTGAATATTGTATTTGACGTCCTGGTTGACGGAAAGAAGCAGGAGACATTGCGGCCGAATAAGCAGAAGCTGCAGGACATCCGAGTATTCGTAAAAGCGGAAGCAGCTAATCTGATTCGCAAATACGGTCGCAACGTCTACTTAAATCGCAGATTTGAATATTAATTCAATCTGCGATTTTTTTATGGACGAAGAACCGCTACCTTCTGATTGGAGCATACCTGGTTTCTCCCGTTGGCTTTTGCCTTGTACAATGCTTCGTCCGCTTGCTCCATCAATTGCTCCCTGCTGGTATAAGGGAAGGTTGCAACGCCGATGGATACCGTCACTTTCAAACTGGTCCCATCCGTCAATTCAAAAAGATGCTTGCTCACAGCCTGACGCATCTTCTCCGCGATGCCAAGCGCATGCTCATGCGGTGTATCATATAGCAATACAGAAAATTCCTCCCCGCCATTGCGGGATACCGTGTCAAAAGCCCTTGCGGTTTCCCTCAATATCATACCCATCTGCTTCAACACCACATCGCCATTCACGTGGCCATATGTATCATTAACCTTCTTGAAAAAATCAATATCGATCAACGCGATCGATAGACATTCCCCTTTTGCTGCTGCAGTTTGAAGCAGGGTCTGATACTTAGTATCGAAGCTCCGATTGTTGCTGAGCCCCGTCAAGAAATCCACAGTCGCTTCCTTTTCATTCCGTTTAAATTGCACATTCGCTTTATTGAGGAAGTCAACCAGGTACGCGGTCAGAAGCCCGCCAATAGTCATCATGACGACAAAGGATGCAATCGGGAAAACCGCCTGTTCACCCACATTAATAATAAAGACGAATGCCGTACACACATTGCAAATCACGATCGAATAGATCCACTTTTTTCTGTATGAAAAAGCCTGATAGCATACCGCTCCTACTGCTAGTGCAATAAGGATCGTATTGCTTGCCGCGATCACCGTAGATATCGTGACCTCGCCAAAGGCGAACAGCCGCATGGCTAAGATCATAACAGCAGCGATCAATGAAGAATAGATCCCTCCATACATAGCTGCGATAATTAAGGCCAGCTGGCGGAAGTCCAGAAGAGTTCCATTCATATGAACCGTGAAGCTCATCAATAGAATGCCAAGCAGCCCTGCGGCAAATCCTACTTTCCATATCATGATGGAAGAGGCTTTCTCCCCCAATTCAATGTTCTTTAATATGAGCTGGTTCGTAAAGAAGAGGTACGCCGTCACGATGGCTAAGTTAGCTACGATGTCTTCGATGGTATCTAGCAGTGTCAAATCTTCCTTCACCTTTCACGTATGAGATATCTGTTCGATTATAGCATAGTTTTCATACCCAATCTCCTTAATCAATCGAATGTTTGGAGATCAAAATAGAGGTTAATATCTCATTTCATCCATTCGTCGAACTTCCTTCAATTCACAAAAAAAAGCCACTTCTGCATTGGTTTAATCAACCAATCCATAAGTGACTTTTCTTCTTAATAGCTGATCATGAGGAATAGAGATGAATCAATCTTCTTTCTTTCACGAAACCTTATGCTCAATTCTCAGCTTGTCTGCTACCATCGCGATGAATTCGCTATTCGTTGGTTTCGATTTGCTGATGTTGATGGTGTAGCCGAACAAGTGGCTGATGCTGTCGATGTTGCCGCGTGTCCAGGCCACTTCGATTGCATGGCGGATCGCGCGCTCAACGCGGGATGGCGTTGTTTTGAACTTTTCGGCGATAGCCGGATATAGCGTCTTCGTAATGGCGCCCAGAATTTCAATATTGTTGTATACCATCGTAATGGCCTCACGCAAATATTGATATCCCTTAATGTGTGCAGGTACGCCGATTTCATGGATAATGCTTGTAATGTTCGCATCCAAGTTTTTGCCTTTGGCAAGCGGCACCACGTTCGACTTGATTGTCGAAGATCCAGCATTGTAATTTGCAGAGCCCGTGAACGTTGTGTTGCCAACCAGTTGGCGGATACGGTTTGCAAGGATATCCATGTCAAACGGCTTCAGTATGTAATAGGAAGCGCCCAGTTGAACGGCCTTTTGCGTAATATTTTCTTGACCGAACGCTGTCAGCATAATAATTTTCGGCATGGGGGACAAATTCATTTCTCTCAATCGTTCAAGTACACCTAAGCCATCCAAGTGCGGCATTATAATATCAAGAATTAGTATATCCGGCACGTTCCTGGATTGCTCCAGGTGACGAATAACCTCTTCTCCATTATACGCGACGCCACTTACATGCATATCACTTTGTTCGGATATGTATTCCGATAACAAGTTGGTGAACTCCCTGTTGTCATCTGCCAATAATACTTCGATCTTATGCAAAGTCTAATCCTCCCTTAAATGATATTTATGTGTTGGTCCATTCGCTGTCTGAGTTTAAGTTTTCGACATCCACAATGGAATTCCTTCTGTCGAAAATCTTTTTTCTTTATTTTTTTATTAGAGTTCGATATAATTAATAATTTATTGCATGAAACGAACAATTTCGGGATGCTTCGACACATTCTTGTCGAATTGGGCTAATAAGAAACGTCTTCCGCGAACTTCCATTCGCAGAAGACGTTTTATCGCATTAAGCCGCTTTATCGTCAAAGCTTCCCGAAGACTTCATCAGAACGCCTGCATCCTGAAGCATCCACTCAATGAAACATCCGTAACCGGAAGATGGATCATTAACGAATACATGCGTAACTGCGCCGACCAGCTTGCCATCTTGAATGATGGGACTGCCGGACATCCCTTGCACAATCCCTCCGGTCTTACTAAGAAGACGTTTGTCCGTTATCTTGATTACCATACCTTTGGTTGCCGGGCCGGATTGCTTGGATACATGCATGATTTCGATGTTAAAACGTTCCACCTTCTGCCCGTTGACCACCGTTAAGATTTGCGCTGGTCCTTCCTTGACATCCTCAGCGAATGCAACTGGCAATGCCTTGCCGCTGTAGCTGTGGGTAGGAGCTTCTTTCATTTTGCCGAATATGCCGAATGGCGTATTCCGTTCAATGTTGCCCAAAACTCTGCTTTCTTTCACAAAATGCGCTCTCTTCTCGCCGGGTTCGCCAGTCTGGCTTTTATTGATGGATGTTACGCTGGATTGCAGGATTTGTCCTTCACCAACCTCAATTGGCGTTTGAGTGTCCATATCTGTGATGATATGTCCCAGCGCACCGTATACGCCTTGATCAGGAGCATAAAAGGTGAGGGTGCCTACGCCCGCAGCGGAATCGCGGATATATAACCCCAAGCGCCACGCTTTGTCGTCTTCGTCATAGACGGGACTAAGCTTTGTACGGTTAAGCTGTCCTCCGCGCTTGTACGTAACCTCAAGCGGCTGCTTCTCTACTCCGTACCGCTCGCATAGCACGCCCACTTTGTGAACTTCGTTCACAGGAGTTCCGTTAATGCTCATGATCAAATCGCCCAGCTTCAATCCGGCTGCCTCGCCTGGAGACTGCTTCGCCCCATTGCGGTCCACCACTTGATGGTGCCCTACGACGAGAATTCCGGCCGATTTGACTTTCACACCGATCGTCTGTCCGCCGGGTATGACGCGAAGATCAGGCACTACATGAACTTTAATCGTTTTGAAAGGAATTTTACCAAATAATTTCACCTTCATGTTGGTATGACCGCTTTGGCTAGGTTGCAGTGATAGCGGCTCGCTCAACTTAACGGATGTGGATTGTCTGGACATGCCGTTAACTTGAAGCATCTGGGGATCGACCGTGACCTCCGCATGAACGGGTACTCCAACCTGCAATCGTTTCATTTGGCCTGAGAATAAACGAAGTTCATTCGGAAATGCGGCGAATTGTTGAAACGGGGTGGAGAAACCGATCAGGCAGACGAAGGACACGAGGATCAACCCAAACCATCGTTTCCGAGGATTGGAGTTCAATGATTTCACGCTCCCTGTCATTCCATCGCATGACGAAAAAGGTTATGTCGCCATTGGCGTACCTTTAAGTTACCCTGCACCCCAGCTTTTATGTCCGCAAAAACATTCCCTGAAACCCTTCCTTTACGCCCCCTTCAATGTATGAGCCAAATCAAGCATTTCTTGTGCGTGATGTCTTGTTTTTTCCGTTACTTCCACGCCGCCGAGCATACGCGCCAGCTCCCCGATTCGCTCTTGATGAAGCAGCTCCGCCACCGATGTGGAGGTCCGATTGTGCTGAATTTGCTTGCGTATCTCATAATGATGATCCGACATACACGCCACTTGTGGCAAGTGAGTAATCGAGAACACCTGACACTTCGCAGCAAGCGCAGACATCTTCTCGGCAATGGCTTGAGCAGCCCTGCCGCTTACGCCGGTGTCGACTTCATCGAATATAAGAGTTGGAATTTGGTCGATCTCTGCAAAAATGCTCTTGAGCGCCAGCATGATGCGTGACATCTCGCCGCCCGAAGCAATCTTATTCAGGGGCTTTAACGGTTCGCCCGGATTCGTCGTCAGCATAAAAGCCGCTTCGTCCATCCCTGTTGCGTTCAGCTTCACCCGTTCGTCTTCAACATCGCCGGCCGAACGATCCAATTTCACCTGGAACTTCGCCGCAGGCATCTGGAGCTGCTTCAGCTCGCCCTCAATTGCATAGGAGAGTCTCTCCGCCGCATGTTGACGCAATTGAGACAGTTCTTTGGCTAGCTTGACGGCTTGAGCAACAAGCACTTGCTCTTGCTTCCTTAATTCCTCAAGCAATTCATCACGATTTTCAATTTTGTCGCGTTCGATAATGGTTTGTTCCAGATAAGCCAATATATCAGGTATAGTCTCACCGTATTTGCGTTTTAATCCGTTAATCATATCCAGCCTGTCCTCAATCATGGTCAGCGCTTCAGGATCGGATTCAATACCGTCCCGATAATCCCTAAGCTGGAATGCCGCGTCCTCCGCCTGGTAAAAAGCCGATTGAAGCTGCTCTATCAAGGGATTGAGTACGGTCTGATCGTAGCTTTGGATATCGCTAAGCTTCGTGATGGCTCGGCTCAGCACATCGAGACCCTGGCCTCCATAGATGAGCGAATAAGCTTCAGATACAGCATCCATACGTTTGCCTGCATACTGCAGCTTGCGCCGCTCTTCCTCCAAGGTCTCATCCTCGGAAGGCTTCAAGTTCGCACTGGAAATCTCTTCAATCTGGAAACGGTACAAATCAAGCATTTGCACATTCTGGCGCGAATGGTCCTCTACTTCACGCAAGGCTTGACGCACACCCACTAATTCGCGGTATACCGTACCGTATTGCCCCTTACGGTCAAGAAGAAGGTCGCCGCCAAACAAATCAAGCCATTCCAGATGCTTGTCCGTACGCAGCAAGGATTGATGCTCATGCTGGCCGTGAATATTGACGAGATGCTCGCCAATGTCCCTAAGCATCGTAATGGTCACCAATTGTCCATTGACCCGACTGCTGCTTTTCCCGTGGGATGACAGCTCCCTTCGAATAACAAGCATCTCTTGCGGATCGTATTGTACGCCCAGTTGCTGTAACTGCTTCCATACAGGATGCTGGGGAGAGAGATCGAACATGGCTTCCATCTCTGCCTTGTCGCAGCCATATCTCACCATATCGGCAGAGCCCCGCCCGCCCACAATCAAACTAAGCGCGTCAATCAGAATAGACTTTCCGGCGCCCGTCTCGCCTGTCAGCACATGAAACCCATGATGAAAAGCAACATGAACCTCTTCTATAACAGCCAAATTTCTAATCGATAACTCACGCAGCATGGTTGATATCCTCCCTGTATGGTTTTTGAATCTTAGTTCATGACAGCTAACAGCTGTTCAACAATATATATGCTTTGTTCCTTCGTGCGGCAAATAATCAATATCGTATCGTCTCCGCATATCGTGCCCATGACTTCAGGCCATTCCATATTGTCAATCAAGCCGCCGATCGCATTCGCCGTTCCCGGCAGGCACTTCAGCACGACCAAGTTATCCGTATAGTCGATATGCGTGAAGTGATCCAGCATAGCACGCTTCAGCTTATGCACCGGATTCTGGCGCTGCTGCTCCATCGGCATCGAATATTTGTACCGGCCCTCATTCAGCGGTACCTTAACGAGCATCAATTCCTTTATATCTCTAGACACTGTCGCTTGCGTAACCTGCATGCCGGATGTCCGGAGCGCCTCCACTAATTCTTCCTGCGTCTCGATTTCTGCATTTGTAATGATTTCTCTAATTTTGAATTGCCGCATACTCTTCATATGTAAGCAACCTCCGCAATGTTAGTCAGCTATATCGAAAGTAATTTTACGTATCAAATTTCCTTTGGGGTCTACATACAGCACGCCTGCGCAATCGGGCAGCAGCAGTGCATAGATTAGCAGCCTGTCCCTGAGCCCGCTTGCCGTCCAATCCATCGGCATACGTTCGCGTGCCGTCTTCACAATGTAAGTCAGATGATCCATCTCTGCGATATAATCGATGAAGATCCTTGTTCCTTTCCCAAGCGGAGCATCATCCAGCTCAACCGGAATCGGAATCACATGCTTGCCGGATACAACGCGATAACCGTTCCTCTCCAGCAGCTGCACATGCTCGTCATCCTCAGCGATTGCTCCGCCCTTGCCGAGCTTGACCTTGTTCATGGTTGCAGGAGCGTGCAGCCAGCGGTAGAAAGCCCCATAGAGCCAAATGGATACCAGCACTCCTGCTATCGCCATAATAAGCCAATCGCCATACTTGTCCATCGTCGCCATACACCTCTTTGCATCGGTATCTTTTTAGCGAACGTTTGTTTGGTATTAGTGTATCAAATAACCGGCATCCCTGTAAAGCAAAAAGATGCCCAAGCAGTTGATACTGATCGGCATCCTTCCTGGCTGCAAGTTATTTATTTGTTGATCTTGAATGTATCGTTCGCTTCTTTGACTACTTCTCTAAGCATGTCCTTATCCGGTGCTCCGCCATCCGGTACACCGTCCCAAATCCAATAGGCCAAAAACTCGATATTGCCTTCTCCTCCCGTTATGGGGGAGAACGTCAAATTCTGAAGCTTGTAGCCGATAGATGCAGCATGACCAAGTACCGTCTCCAATACATTCAGATGAACCCCAGCGTCTCGTACAACGCCGGACTTGCCCACCTTCTCCCGGCCGGCTTCGAATTGCGGCTTGATAAGCGCAACAATTCCCGCACCCTCCGAGATCAGCGTCGCCAGCGTCGGCAAAATGAGCTTCAGCGAAATAAAGGAAACGTCGATGCTCGCAAAGGTAGGAGAAGGACCTTCAAGCTGCTCCGGCTGCAAATAGCGGAAGTTGGTCTTCTCCATGACTTTGACTTGCTCGTGGCTTCTAAGCGACCAATCCAGTTGATTGGTTCCCACGTCGATTGCATACACATAGGAAGCCCCATGTTGAAGCGCGCAATCTGTGAATCCGCCTGTAGAGGCCCCGATGTCGAGCATGACCCGATCCTTCATATCCAAATCAAAAGAGCGTATTGCCTTCTCAAGCTTTAGCCCGCCGCGGCTGACATAAGGATGGATCGCGCCCTTCACCTTAATATCAACCGCTCTTGAAACCTTCATTCCGCTTTTGTCGATGGGCTCATTGTCTACAAGCACAAGACCTGCCATTAGTGCTTTTTTGGCTTTCTCCCTGCTGTCATAAAAGCCCCTCTCGACAAGCAAGACATCTATTCGTTCTTTCCCAGTGTTCGTCATAGCTCTCCCTAGTTGACCCTAAGTCTGTCCGGTAACGCGTTTGATTCTGCGCGGAAGCATGGCGCGCAGCTCGGCTGCAACCTGTTCGGCTGTCAAGCCGACTTCCTCGCGTTGTTGTTGAATGGAGCCGTGCTCAACGAAAATATCCGGAATGCCGATGATTTTGACCGGAACGTCATAGATGCCGCGAATCGAGAAGAATTCCAGAATGGAGCTTCCGAATCCGCCTTGCTGGGAGCCTTCCTCCAAGACAAGCAGACGTTTGCCGGACTCCGCGAACGACAGAAGCATGCGCTCATCCAGCGGCTTGATGAATCTGGCATTGACGATGCCTGCATTAATCCCTTCGCGTTTCAGCAATTCTGCAGCTTGCTCCGCCACTTCGATCATAGGGCCGAGCGCCAATATCTCGAATGCATCGCCTTCACGAAGCGACTCCCAAGTTCCGATCGGGATCGGAGCCGGATCGGCATCAAGCGCGACGCCTACGCCGCTAATTCGCGGATAACGCACCGCAATCGGCCCTTCATCGTAGAGGATCGCCGTCTTCATCATGCGTCTAAGCTCGTTTTCATCCTTCGGCATCATAATGACCAAATTAGGCACATGACGCAAGAACGCAATGTCGTATACACCCTGATGCGTCTCGCCATCAGCACCCACGAAACCGGCGCGGTCAATGGCGAAAACAACATTCAGGTTTTGGCGGCAAATATCATGTACCACCTGGTCATACGCACGCTGCAGGAACGTCGAGTAGACGGCATATACCGGTTTTAATCCTTCCAAAGCCATGGCAGCGGACAATGTCGCTGCATGCTGTTCCGCTATTCCTACGTCAATCATGCGGTTCGGGAACTTCTCTGCGAACTCCATCAGACCGGAGCCGCCCGGCATCGCCGGCGTAATGGCAACGATCCGCTCATCCTCACTCGCCATCTGAATGAGCATATCTCCGAACACCTTCGTATACATCGGTGGCCCGACAGCCTTCACCATCTGACCAGATTCAATCTTGTACGGCGAAGCGCCATGCCACTTATGCGAATCCGCTTCAGCAGGCTTGTAGCCCTTGCCTTTGACCGTCAGTACATGGACCAGCACCGGACCAGGCATAGAATCCGCTTGTTTCATGATTTCCATGAGGCCGTGAAGATCATGGCCGTCCACCGGTCCCAGATAGGTCAGACCGAATTGCTCGAACAAAATACCGCTGACGAGCAAATACTTCAAGCTATCCTTGAATCGCTCGGCTGTCTTCGCCAGCTTGCCGCCTATCGCCGGTATTTTGTTCAGCAGCATTTGGAGCTCATCCTTGGCTTTCTGGTAATGGCGGTCAGTTCGGATCTTGCCCAAATAATGGTGAAGCGCACCCACGTTAGGCGCGATCGACATCTCATTATCGTTCAAAATAACCATCATATTGCGTTTCTCATGACCGATATGGTTCAGCGCTTCAAGCGCCATACCGCCAGTCAATGCGCCGTCGCCAATAACAGCTACGACACGATTGGTACCGCCTTTTAGGTCACGCCCCAGCGCCATGCCCATAGCTGCGGACAGCGAAGTGCTGCTATGTCCCGCTTCCCATACGTCATGCTCGCTCTCCGAGCGCTTAACAAAGCCGCAAAGCCCCTTGTACTTGCGGAGCGTGTCGAATTGATCCTTGCGGCCGGTAATAATCTTGTGAACGTAAGACTGGTGCCCCACGTCGAATATAAATTTATCATCTGGACTATTGAATAAATAATGCATAGCCAGAGTCAGCTCTACGACACCCAGATTCGGCGCCAGGTGACCTCCGGTAATGGAAAGCTTCCCAATTAGAAATTGCCTGATTTCCTCGGCAAGCTGTTCCAATTGAGCGACTGTCAAAGCCTTCAAATCTTGAGGTCCGTTAATATGATCCAGCAGCACGTTGCTTTCCTCGCTTTCGAAAACAGCAGTTAAGCCGTCCTATGAACGTCTACATTTTACTTATTATAACATATGCCCGATTTGATTCCCAATCTTTCGCCATTTTTCCCGATATCAGTGATCGCGCTGCACCAGATAATCAGCAATTTGGAGCAAAATAGAAGGGTTGGACAGGGCGGCATTCCTTACCGCGGACTTCGCTTCCTCAGTTAAACGGTCCACAATTGCCTTGCTCTCTTCCATGCCGACGAGATATGGATACGTCACCTTTTGCTGGTTGACATCGCTATTCGTCTTTTTGCCCAGTTTGCTTTCATCACCGATCAGATCCAGTATATCATCTTGAATTTGGAAGGCGAGTCCGATATTGCGGGCATATAGCGTCAGCTGTTCCAATTGGGATTCTGTTGCGCCGCCGATACGAGCACCTGCTCTAACCGAAAAGACGACCAAATCGCTTGTTTTATGCAAATGAATGTATTCCAGTTCCTTTACTGTCGTGAGGCCTTGCTCACCCAGCATATCGGCCACTTGACCGCCGACCATACCGGAAGCGCCGGCTAAGCAAGATAAATCCTCTACGATTGCAAGCGCCACGTCGAGCGGTACGCCTTGACGGCTGGATTGCGCAACCAGGCTGAACGCATGAGTGAGCAGCGCATCTCCAGCCAGGATCGCCATAGCTTCGCCAAACACTTTATGGTTGGTCAGCTTGCCCCGGCGATAATCATCGTTATCCATAGCGGGCAGGTCGTCGTGAATAAGTGAATACGTATGTATATATTCGACCGCGCAAGCGACTGGTCGCGCTGCGTCACGCGCATCCGACGAACCTCGAATCGCTTCGGCAGCCGTCATCACAAGTGCAGGCCGAATACGCTTGCCGCCTGCTTCAAGGGAATACATCATAGCTTCGCGAAGCGTTGCGGGAATATCCCACTCCCGTGGAAGAGAAGCTTGCAGAGCAGTCTCCACCTCAGATGCGCATTGCTTCAAATATTCTCGGATATCAACGCTAACGTTCAAGTTTATTCCCCTTTGTCTTCGTTTGCCGCTACAAACGGTTTTTTCTGGAAGCCTTGCTCCGACTCCACAAGGAGCTCGATCTTGCTCTCCACTTGTTCAAGCTTGCCGCCGCATAGCTGCGACAGCCTCATGCCTTCCTGAAACAAATCGATCGCTGTCTCCAGCGGAACGTCCCCGCTCTCCAGCTTAGCCACGATACCTTCCAAACGAAGCATCGCTTCTTCGAAGCTTAGCTCTTCCTGTTTCTCAGCTTTCACGTCTCTCGCCTCCTTCAACCGATTCCACGCGGCATACTAATCGGCCATTCATCAATCTCACCTGGACCGTATCGCCGCTATTGGTCTCATTGACCGACTTGATAAGCCGTCCCGAATCGCTGTCATAGACCAAGCTGTATCCTCTCGCCATTACTTTCAAAGGGCTCAAAGCATCCAGCTGGCCAATTGCGCCATTCAGCCGCAATCTGTGTTCCTTCAGCATCGAAGCCACTGACATCTCAAGGCCTCGTGTAACAACCGCAAGTCGTCTGATCGATTGCTGTAAAGTTGCTCCCGGATGCCGCGCAGACAGTCTTGCTTGAAGATGAGACAACCTAGCGTCTTCCTTTGATAGTCTCTTATGCATGCGCTGCTCCAACTGCTCCTTCATGCGATCCAGCCGCTGTGCTTGATCCAGCATATAACGACGGGGTTGCAGGAAGAAAGGAGAACGCCTGATGCGAGCAAGCCGTTCTTTCTCCGCGGTTATCGATCTGTGCATCGCGCCAATGAGCCGCTGACTCATCCGTTCCCGCTGCTGCTTAAGCTCTGCAATATGCGGTACGGCAAGCTCGGCTGCGGCAGTCGGAGTCGCTGCCCTCATATCGGCTACAAAGTCGGCAATCGTAAAATCAGTCTCATGACCGACAGCGCTAATAACAGGAATTGCGGAACCTGCAATAGCTCTGGCTACCGACTCTTCATTAAAAGCCCAAAGCTCTTCCAATGAGCCTCCGCCGCGACCAACAATTAATACGTCGCAATCGCCAAAACGATTCATTGCTTCAATCGCACCGGCAATCGAGGGGGCTGCTCCCTTTCCTTGAACCAAGACGGGATATACATAAACCGGGATAAACGGATACCTTCGTTGAATAGTCGTAATTATATCTCTCACCGCAGCACCTGTCGGGGACGTAATGACGCCAATCGCCTTGGGATAGACAGGCAGTTCCCTCTTGCGGGCGCTTGAAAAGAGTCCCTCGCTCTCCAGCTTGCCCTTCAATTGCTCGAAGGCCAGATACAAGCTGCCGATTCCGTCTGGCTGCATCGCCATCACATAAAATTGATAGTTGCCGTCCCGTTCATAGACCGAAATATTGCCGCGTGCCATCACCTTCGCGCCTTCCTTCGGCTTGAATGGAAGACGTGCGTTATGAGAGGCGAACATGACGCATTTTAAGCGGCTGTCGCTGTCCTTTAACGTGAAGTACATATGCCCACTGGAATGATGGGTGAAGTTCGAGATCTCGCCTCGCAGCCAGACATCGCCAAGCACCAAGTCCGTCTCCAGCTTCATGCGAATATATTTGTTGATTTCTTTGACGGAATAAACTTTGGGTTCCTTCCCCATTGTCTACACCTCGATTCCGTTAGCCCTTTTTGCAGCCGTAATCGTGTTCTTCATAAGCATCGTAATGGTCATCGGACCTACTCCGCCCGGAACCGGCGTAATATAACCTGCTTGATCCAGACAGTCATTGTAATCGACATCTCCAGCCAGCTTGCCGTCCGGCAGGCGATTGATTCCTACATCGATGACTACAGCGCCCGGCTTCACGTAACGGCTGTCAATCGCCTTCGCTTTGCCTATGGCTACGACCAGGATATCCGCTTGCTTCGCAAGCTCCTCCATGTTCGCCGTTCTAGAGTGACAGATTGTCACAGTAGCATTCTCGCGCAGCAACAGCATCGCTACCGGCTTGCCTACAATGTTGCTCCGGCCGATGATAACAGCGTGTTTGCCTGCGATGTCCACACCGCTACGCTTGATCAGCTCAATTACGCCTGCAGGCGTACATGGAAGAAGGCTGTCATCGCCAATTGTCAAATTGCCGACGCTCTCCGGATGGAATCCGTCGACATCTTTCTCTACGCTAATTGCGTCAATGATCGCTTTTTCATTAATATGTTTGGGAAGAGGCAATTGCACCAGGATTCCATTGATAGACGCTTGTCCGTTCAGACGATCAATAAGACCCAATAGCTCAGCTTCCGAAGTATCTGCCGCAAGGCGATGTACCTCGGAGTAGATACCAAGCTGCTGGCATGCCTTTTCTTTGGAACCGACATAAACCTTGGATGCCGGGTCATCTCCTACGAGAACGACCGCAAGTCCGGGAATGACATTTTTAGTTTTCAGAGCCGCAACTTCTTCTACCATCTCTATCCGCATTTGGTCTGAAACTTTTTTACCTTCAATAATTTGAGCGCTCATGCTTGAAATCGTCCCCTTCATCTTTATCGTGTCTGATAGAATGAATTACCGTTTGCCGCAAGCCTCTCCCATCTCTAAGCCTTCAACATCTATGCCTTCAACTCATCGATTTCTTGCAGCAGCTTGCCGAGCACGCCATTGACGAACTTGCCCGATTCATCGGTGCCAAAATGCTTCGCCAGCTCAATCGCCTCATTAATGGCAGCTTTAGGCGGCACATCGCTCCGGAATACCATCTCGTAGCAGGCGAGGCGCAACACTTGACGGTCTACTCTGGACAGCCTGTCCACTTGCCAGCCTGTCAGAAATTGCTGCAGCATGCCATCGATTGCTTGTTTTCTTTCCAACACACCATGCACCAGCTCACGGGCGAAATCGTCCGTGCTTCCAGCTTCCTTCGGATCCGCGCCGAGCTCATTATCCTCGCGGAGCTCTTGCATCAGCATATCGACGGCTTCAGCCGCCGTCACTTCGTTCATTTCCATCTGATATAAGCTTGAAATCGCAATTTCCCTAGCCAACCTACGTTTCATGTGACCTCCACATCCGTTCATGCCAAAATATAGTTTGCATAAAAAACTATGATCTCCTCCTTGCCCCGAATTAGCGGCTGTCCGAAATCCGGAATACGGAGGAGACCACAGAATTAACGAAACGGGCGGAATCGCTCAAGCAGCGCGTACCATAATCGCTGCCAAGGAATAGCCGGACCGTCCGATAGCTCTTTCTGTTTGCCAAACCAATAACCGACAAATACAAGAAGCGCTACAAAAAGCATATCCCAAAAACCGAATGCTAAATAGACAATACCGAAAAACAAACCGACTGCCGCGCCGATCAAACGTTTCCAGTAGATTCCCCAAAAATCCCTCCACATCGGTACGTCACCTCTATTCTACGCGGCTCTTGAATGTATTCGCCTGAATCACGTTTGCGACAAACACAGCGACATTTATAACCGGAATTCCCGTAATGTCTTCAATATGCGTTTTGACCGCACGTTGAATGTCTTCCGTCAATGTCGGAATGGAATGCTCGCCGTCTACAACAGCTCTGAGCACGATCTCCAGTCCCGCATCTGAAGCACGTACGCGTGCGCGCAAATCCTTGACACCGCGCTGCTTGGAAGCAGCTTTCAGCGATAAGTTTTCAATGGTCTCGATCGAAATCCGAATATCGCCGAATTCCGTTCTCTGATCAATGGATTGCGAGGAAGCGGAGCCTCTTGCCAACGAGACAAAAAAGAAGCGCAGGCTGAGCAGGAAGAGAATAACGCCAATTACGCCAATGGTGATGGATACAGAATCATACCGGTAGAAGTCGGTAAGCATATCAGATAACAACTCGCGAGAAATCCAGCCAAAGGCCAAGCTCGCCATAAATACCGACACGGCTCCGATGACGATGCTGTACAAAAACAATAGTAGCTTGTCCACAACTTTTATCAAGTCAGCCAAACCTCCCGGGGGACCGAATGAAAACCCCCTTGCGCCGAGCGCCATGCCCAATCACGAGGGGGTTGTACGAATTAAAGCTTGATATTGATCTTTATTTTACGCGCAGCTGGGAATCGTCATCCTCCAGCTTCTCTGCTGGTTTGAAATAAACGTCATGAATATGAACGTTCACTTCTACGACATGAAGACCGGTCATCATCTCGATAGAACGCTTCACGTTTTGTTGAATCTCGGAAGCAATCTCCGGAATTTTGTTTCCGTATTGAATAATGATGGAGACATCTACAGCCGCTTCTCTTTGACCGACTTCGACTTTAACGCCCTTTGACAAGTTCTTGCGGCCCAACAGCTCCGCAATACCGCCTGCGAATCCGCCGCTCATCCCTGCCACACCTTCGACTTCAATCGTCGCGAGACCAGCAATAACCTCAATAACTTCAGGTGCAATCTGAATCGTACCGATGTCTGTTTTCTCAAATTCAGCTATCGTACTCATGTTCGTTGTACACCTCCCTAATGTTGCGTAGCCTAGCCCAAGGCCAAGCTGTGATCCGCATCTTATTTCTATACTATAACATTCAGCCTGATTTATGACAAACGATTTGGACTGGTATTACTCGACGCCCGCAACCGCTGCCGGAGCGTTAATATCATGCTCCTCCAGGAACTTGATATCGAAGTCGCCCTTTACAAATGTAGGATGATTCAGCAGCTTCAAGTGGAATGGGATCGTGGTCCGGATACCCTCGATCGCAAATTCGGACAGCGCCCTCTTCATGCGGGCAATTGCCTCCTCACGCGTCGCGCCCCACACAATCAGCTTAGCGATCATGGAGTCGTAATGCGGAGAAATCGTATAGCCCGGATATACCGCACTGTCAACCCGAACGCCTGCGCCTCCCGGCGGCAAGTAGAACGGAATGTTGCCTGCCGAAGGCATGAAGTTCCGCTCGGAATCCTCGGCATTGATCCGACATTCGATAGACCAACCATTAATGCTCAGATCTTCCTGTCGGAACGATAGCGGATTGCCTTCCGCAACGCTGATCATTTCTTTGATCAGGTCGACGTTCGTAATCATCTCCGTAACAGGATGCTCAACCTGAATGCGTGTATTCATCTCCATAAAGTAGAAGTTGTCGTCAGGTCCTAGCAAGAACTCCAGCGTGCCTGCACCCGAATATTGCACCGCAAGCGCGGCACGCACCGCCGCTTGACCCATTGCTTCTCTCAGCTCAGGTGAAAGAACAGGACACGGCGCTTCTTCGACCAGCTTCTGGCGTCTGCGCTGCACGGAGCAATCCCGCTCGAACAGATGCACGGCATTGCCATGCTTGTCCGCCATAATCTGAATCTCGACATGCTTCATGCCGGTCAAATATTTCTCCAGATATACACCAGCGTTGCCGAATGCCTTCTGAGCTTCCTGCTGAGCCGTTGTAATTTGGCTAATAAGCGTTTCTTCGTCTTCGGCAATACGGATGCCTTTGCCTCCGCCGCCTGCAGTCGCCTTGATAATGACCGGATAACCGATCTCGCGGGCAACCTCGATCGCCTCGTCCATGCTTTCGATCAAGCCGTCGGAACCAGGGATGATAGGCACATTCGCTGTCTTCATCGTCAGCTTGGCAACAGCCTTGTCGCCCATCTTGCTGATCGCTTCAGGCGAAGGACCGATAAACGTAATATTGCACGACTCGCAAATCTCTGCAAAGTCGGCATTCTCGGCCAAAAAGCCGTAGCCGGGATGAATCGCGTCGCATTCCGTAATCGTAGCGACACTCATAATGTTCGTTAAGTTCAAATAGCTGTCCTTCGATGGAGTTGGGCCGATGCAATAAGCCTCATCCGCAAGGCGGACATGAAGCGAATCGCGGTCCGACTCCGAATATACCGCCACCGTGCTGATCCCCAGCTCCCGGCAGGCGCGAATGATCCGTACCGCGATTTCTCCGCGGTTCGCGATTAATATTTTTTGGAATTTCACGTAGGAACCCCTTTCAGACGTCAGTTACCCTTACCTGGGCATTCGTTAGTCCGCTTTCACCAGGAACAGCGGCTGGCCGTACTCCACCAACTGACCGTTGGAAACCAGAACTTCCACGATCTCGCCATTCACTTCGGCTTCCAGTTCATTCATCAGCTTCATCGCTTCAAGAATACATACGACCGACTTCTCGTGGACGCGGTCGCCTGTTTTCACGAATGAATCTGCATCCGGAGACGGCGCACTGTAGAACGTGCCGACCATCGGCGATACGATTTGGTGAAGGTCCACCGCTGGTGCCTTGGCAGATGCGGATTCCGCAGCCGCCGGCTGAACATCAGGCGAAGCGGCTGGCTGCGGCGGAGCTACCGCTACAGCAGGCTGTGAATATGTATGCGTAATTGGAGCCGCTTGCACATTCACCACTTCAGTTTTGCCTGGTTTACGGATGTGCAGACGCGCGCCTTCGTTTTCAATTTCTAGCTCCTGAACGGATGTTTGATCGACCAGCTTGATCAATTCTTTAATCTCGCTCAACTTGAACATGAACGTAATCACTCCTCTTCTTCACATAACGTTTAGTATTATACCATAAAAAGGCGTGAACACGAATCATTTTTTGGACAAGCCGGTTTTGCTCCTCCCTTATCGAAAAAAACTCCGTTCGCCTTCGGCTATAGCCGAAGGCGAACGGAGCTTGCTGCCTGGCTGCCGCGCCGAATGTTATGGCTCCGGCACATATTGCACGGATACTTGGTTCGGGCTGACTTCCATCACGGTCATTACCTGGTCGATGATGCTGGCTGCTTCCTTCTTCTCCAGCTTCTCGCTGGTGACAACGACTTTATAACGGTCATTTTCTTGCGAGACCAGGGCGATCTCATATTGCTTCATCAGCTCCGACTCCAGCGCTGTAATACGGGAGTTTTTCTCTTCAAGCTGCGCAAGCTCAGCTGCCGCTGCCGCGGAATCTTCCGTACTAATGTTGCTCACATCGGCAAGAACGGTCATAATGCGGTTTTCTTCCTCGCTATATTGCTGCTCTCTCTTCATTAGCAAATCGCTGAAGATGCTGCCTTGGGCATAGCCTTCGCGCTCGATTTGCTCGAGAATCTTTTGGTTGGCCAGGCTCATGCCGTCCGACTCGCCTTGCTGCACCTCATCCACTACAAACTGGCCTTTATCGCTGCCGGCCACTTCCGTCACATTCTCGCCCGGCTTCTCCGACGACAGCTTGTCGGCATCGTTCAGATCCTGCGTGAACAAGTAGTATGCAGAGAGCACAACCATCAAGCTGAGCATGGACACAAGCCAAATCGTTTGTCTTTTGGTATTCATTAATGATTCCTCCTAAAAAGTTTTGTGGTTGTAATCAACGTTTAGTTGATTGGAGCAAAACTTGCTTCGTAAGCATAGGCTAAGTTTTGTGGTTGTAATCAACGTTTAGTTGAATGGAGCAAAACTTGCTTCGTAAGCATGAACTAAGTTTTGTGGTTGTATTCAGCGGCTAGCTGAATGGAGCAAAACTTGCTTCGTAAGCATAGGCTAAGTTTTGTGGTTGTAATCAGCCCTTCGCCTATTGCTTGCTCGGCACAACTGAGATGCGGTTAACCGGGACGCTAAGTCCCTTTTCAACTGCGCTCGTTATGAGGCGTCTGACCGTTGCGTTCTCCGCCCCTTTGGCTACGATTAGAACACCTCGTATTCGGGGATTAATCGTTTTGGTAATGATCGGTTTTTGCTCACCGGATACTTCATATAAGACGACTTGACCATCCTTGCTGATCGACGTAATATGCCTCACCCCCCCGTTCCGATCATTCTCATCGGTAATCGACTGACTTTCTGTCTTGTGCCTCTCGACGACAATCTCTTCCGTTGAATCCACCGTAACCATCACATCAATAGATCCGACTCCAACAATCTTCTCCAGTATTTCTTTGAGACGAGTCTCCAGCGTGCCTTCGACCAATTCAAAGGGAGAGCCCGGAGCAGCGCTGCGGTTCCAAGCTTCCGAAGCTTCTGGCGGAGGATTCGGATCCTGGGCGGAAGGCGCTACATCCTTAAAGGGCAAAAATGAATTGAACAGCATCAGAGCAGCTCCAATCCCGCCAATGATGAGCAAGATCCTAAGCGTCCGAACGCGCTTCGGCCCGCCAGGTCCGCCGCCTACCGCCGATTCCAAACCTTCCAGCCATTTCGCCATTTCGGCTCCCCCTTTCTCCGTCTATTTATATGACTTGGCAGTTGAACCGCCGCTTGACCTTACACGGACATCGACCTTTTCAGCTCTGACACCCCAGCCCCGCGACAATACGTTTTGCACAGCCGTCATTTCCTTCTTATTGGGCGAGATATAGCCATTTTTTTCGGCAGGGTCTGCATTATTGCCTTTCGCATTGTCTCCTACCGTTATATCCACTGGCGCAACTGCCTCGATCTCAATCTGCTTCTGCCCCTTCCCAGACTCCGAATTTTCGGAACCGGCGCTTCCCTTCAGCGTTACCTTGACCGCTGCTATTTCCGGCGCTTCATTTTGTTTTTGCCGATCGTTCCAGGCCAGGGTGACGATTACTCGCTCAACCATTGCCCCCGTCTCGCTTGTGATTGCTTGCCCCATTGCTTCTTCCAGCGTCGCTGCGGTCAGGCGGGCAGCCTCTTCATGCCGTTTGGTTTGAATGTCGTCCGCGCGTCGCTGAATTTCCTCCAAACTTGGCATCTTTACTTGCTTGCTTATGGACCTTTCATTCCAAAGTTCCATTCCGGCGTCCAGCCTGCTGGTCATATCCGTCTGCAGCAGCCGCAAGATAGGCGATAAAATAGTCAGCAGGATAAACAATCCGATAACGAGTCTGGCATACCTTTGCATTGACTTATTAGGAAGCAGCAGCTCTACAAGAACGGCTAGCAAGATGACCGCAATGATATCCCTCAGCCAGTCGCTCAACCAACCGATCACATTTAGCTCACCTCCTAAAAGTTTTGCGAAGCAAAACTTACTTCGTAAGCATTAGCTTAGTTTTGCGGAGCAAAACTTACTTCGTAAGCATTAGCTTAGTTTTGCGAAGCAAAACTTACTTCGCTCTACCTCACCATCAGCGCTGCGTTGCCGGCAGTCAGGATAATCGTCACCGCCAGAAAAAACATCAGGCTGACCGCTGCCAAAGCGGCGAATACAAAAATCATCGTTTTGCCGATCGTCTGTAAGCAGTGAACGATAGGCGAATCGCCGAGCGGCTGCATCACGGCGGCTGATACATTGTAGATGAGCGCCAGCGTTAATATTTTCAGTGCAGGGAATGCACTCAGGAACAGCAGGATGATGACGCCTGCAAGTCCGACCGCGTTTTTCGCCAGCATCGAAGCAGAGATGACTGTGTCCGCCGCATCGGAGAACATCCGGCCTACAACGGGTACGAAATTGCCCGTTACGAACTTGGCCGCCCGGAGCGTTACGCCATCCGTTACAGCACCGGTCGCCCCCTGGACGGATATGACACCGAGAAATATCGTAACCAGGACGCCGAGTGAGCCTACTGCTACATTCCGAAGCAGATTGGCCAGCTGGGTTACCTTGAACTTCTCCGACAGCGCGCTTGCGATATGAAGTACGGCGGAGAAGAACAACAGCGGGAACACGAAGCTGTAGATGACCGTCCCCACAATATGTATCATAAAGATAATCAACGGATGCAGGACCGATACAGTCACGACGCTTCCCATCGAGGCCAGCAGCGTCAGCAGAAGCGGAACCATCGCCAGCATAAAGGCAATCATGCTTTCTATCGCATCCCTGGCATACCCGATCGCAACATGAAAGCTGTTAACTGCAATGATGACCAGCACCATGTAGGTTACGGAATAGGCCACTTTGCTGATGGAATTTCGCTCAAATGCATTCTGCAACGTTTCCAGTACCATGCTGAATACGGTCAGAAGTACGATCGTAACCAGCAGCTTGCCATTGTACAGCACTTCGTGCCAGAGGTACCGAAGAAGCCCCTTTAGCACATCCGTCAGCTTAAGTCCGCCGCCCGGCAGCAGCATCTCGCTGAAGCTCGGAACCTTCTGATCCGGGAAGAAGCCGCCATATTGCTCCCGGAGCTTGTTCCAGTAATCCTCGACAGGCTCCGTCTCCATAAGGCCCGCTTGTTCCTTCATCATTTCGTTGACATCTGTTCCCGCGGCTTGCGGAGCTGCTGCGTAGCTGCCCTCCGCCCCTCTCTCCGCATTCACGCCGACCGGCATGATGGACAGGACGAGAAGAAACAGCCATACCAGCAGTTGCAGCTTTGCGGCGCCGCCGGCACGCGCTTGCGCCATCATGTTCCGCTCCCCGCCGGCAGCAACCCCATAACCGTCTCAACGATGACGCTAATAATCGGGATGGCCATGACGAGAATAAATACTTTGCCGGCAAATTCTATTTTGGACGCGATGCTTTCCTGACCTGCGTCCCGTACAATCTGGGCTCCGAATTCGGCGATATAGGCTATTCCGATAATCTTCAGAACCGTCTTCAGATAAATTGAAGGAATACCCGACCGGTTTCCCAGATCCTCAAGCACCTTGATCACGGCTTCTATCTTGCCGATTACATATAGGAAGATAAACAATCCCGTGAATGCCGCTAGAAGGAAAGCGAACATCGGCTTCTGCTCTTTGACGACCAGGATCAGCACGGTCGCCATCAGACCGAGGCCAACGATTTGTATCATTTCCACCGCGTTCACCTACTGGAACAGAAAGATCGTTTTTATTTCCTGGAACAAGTCATTCAGCAGCCGAACAACCATAAACAATACGACGACAAATCCGATTACGGTTACCCAATGCGCCATGTCTTCCTTCCCCATCTGCTTCAGAACGGAATGAATCATTGCAATAATGATGCCGATTCCAGCGATTTGAAATATGGCGCTGACATCCATGTTCATAAGTAGCGCACCCTCTTACACCATCAAAATGATGATCAGCACAGCGAGCAATGCTCCGAGACTTTTCCACATCTTTTCATATCGCCCCTGGTCGTCCCTTGCCGCGTCCTCTTCCGATTTCAGTTGCAGCAGCGCAAGCCGCAAGTGCTTCATCTGATCTTCCTTGTCACTGATGCCAAGCGTTGATCCAAGCCGGAGCATGACCGCTTTTTCGCTCGCCTTCATCGAGGTTTCGATCCAGCATTTCTGAATGGACCGTTCCCAGCATTCTTGAAAGGATAAGCCTTCTTCTCCGTTCAATTGCTCGGATGCGTTCCGAAACAGCGCGGCGATCGGCTCCGCAGAAGCTTCCGCCGTGCGCTCCAGCGCTTCTGGCAAAGGCGTATGACCATAACCGATCTCGGTCTCGAGCCGCTGCAGTGCATGAGCGAGCTGCCTCAGCTGTCTGGGTCGTTCCGCAAACTTCGCGGCTTGCTGAAAACCGATTAGCGTACCGGCTACCAGGATGAGCACTGCGCCGATCAGCTTGATCATTCCTCCCTCCGGAAAACTCCGGCTTCAGCCAGTTTCATAACGAAGGGTTGTTCCTTGCTCTTGGCGCTGGCGGCTTGCTGCAGCACACTTGCACTTACGATGCGGTGCATGATGCCGTCCAGCGACCGCTTCAGCTCTACGATATGGGCGAATGCCCCTTCCTGAATAAGCCTGTACAACTCCGGTCTTCCTTTGGCATCCTGCACATCGAAGGCATGAGCGGTTGCGACGACACTTACCCCGGCGTGACTTGCCTCCCGAATCGCATCGATATCCTCAGGCCGGCCAATCTCATCGACAATCAGCACCTCGGGAGACATGGACCTCAGCAGCATCATCATGCCTTCCGCTTTCGGGCAAGCATCCATGATATCCGTTCGCGGACCGACGTCGAACGTCGGTATGCCTCTGACGCAAGCGGCAATTTCGGAGCGTTCATCTACAATTCCTACCTTTTTGCCCGCAAAAGCTCCTCTTTCGCTCCCCATCTGGCTGCCATAGCTAAGTGTTCTGGCGATATCCCGGATCAGCGTCGTTTTGCCTTGCTGCGGCGGAGCCAGTATAAGCGTGGACCCAACACTGCCTCGCGCCTTATCGATGAGCTTGGGCAAAAGATGGGTCGCCGCGCCAATCACCTCTCTTGCAATCCGGATATTGAAACCGCCAATATCCCGAATGCCGCGGACGCTGCCGCCATCGAGAATCGTGCGGCCGGCTAGTCCGATTCGATGTCCGCCCGATACGGTAATGTAGCCTCTTCTCAGTTCTTCTTCCATGGCATAAAGCGAATAATTCGTAATGCGCTCCAGAAGTTTGCGGCATTGCTCGGCCGTGGGTTTTAAGGAACCTTCTGAATGAAGCTTCAAACTTCCGTCAGTCCCCACAAACCTATACCCTCCGCGATAGGAGATCTCAAGCGGTCGATTCTCCCGTATGCGTATTTCCTCAAGCGAACCTTTTACATCTGCCGGCAATCCATCCAGCAGCTTCTTCAGTTCCAGCGGCAACAAATGGGATACATGGGACAGCATGCTTCCTTCACTCCCCAATGTTTGTCTTATGTCGTTACATGTGTATGCTTGTCTGCTGGAAATATGAACGGATTTGCTAGATTCGCACTCTACTATTTTTTTAATATGCCAATCATCAGGCAGATGACGCCGACAGCTACCCATACGAACTTGGATGCCGACAGCTTGTCGGACAGTCCGACAAGGCCGATGGTAGTCGTCGCGATCAAGATTATCGGACCCACAAACGCGAGCGATGAATTCACGACAAGCGCCTTGTCGATCTGATTCATCCTGAGCATGATTAAAGCTGCGCAAATCTCGATACTGCCAGACAACAGGCGCAGCATCGCCATACTTAGAACGATTTTGTTCAGCAACGTAAAGAACCTCCTTTCGTTCCAAAGGCTTTTTGTATGTATATGCATGCTTGTCTCCTATTCATGCCGGGCACCTGCCCAGTGCCATCCGCATATAGTGTTGGAAGATCAATCAAGCGAGGAGAACTGAGAACATGAAGAGTGCTGTACTGGACAACTGGCATCAGCTCTTAAGAGACCCTAGCGGCCGCAGGATCGCGGAGCGGAGAAAGGGGCTTGGCAAAACGATGGTCATCGACAAAGGGATGGGCTTAAACGCCTTTACCGATTTCATTCAAACCGCGGGACCATTCGTCGACATCGTCAAGCTTGGATTCGGAACCGCCGTCCTGTATGATCAGGATTTATTGCGCAAAAAGCTGAAACTCGCTTCCGATTCCAATTTGGTCATGATGCCCGGCGGTACGCTGCTGGAAGTTGCCATCCAGCAAGGAGCGGTCGCGTCGTTTCTCGACAGAATCTGCTCGCTTGGCTTTACCGGCGTCGAGATCTCAGACGGCACCATCGAACTGGACCGTATCCGCCGGACTTCACTCATTAAGGAATGCGTCAGCCGAGGGCTGATCGTAGTAACCGAATACGGCAAGAAAGCGGCTGGTTCCGAGATTGACCCGGAGGAGCTTGCCTTCACAGCCCACTGCGACTGGGAAGCCGGGGCAGAGATGGTCGCGGTAGAAGCCAGGGAGTCGGGAATCAATATCGGTCTCTTCGATGAGCACGGACATTGCAAGGAAAGCATTCTCGAAGATGTGCTTGGCAAAGTCGATCAAGCAAGCCGCTTAATATGGGAAGCTCCCTTGAAGAATCAGCAAGCAGAACTTCTGCTGCAATTCGGCGCCGGGGTCCATCTGGGCAACATCGCTCCCGGCGAAGCGTTGTCCCTGGAAGCGATGCGCCGTGGACTGCGCGCAGACACCTTCGGATTCGGCCAGCAATCGGCCGATCCCGATTATATGATTTAAGGAACGGAGAATGGATTATGCACGTCCAGGTAATATCCAGCGTGAACGAGGCATGTTCGGCGAACTTTCATCATAAAACAGCCTTCGCAATCGATGTTCTGAGAGCGACGAGTACGATCGTTACCGCCTTATCCGCAGGAGCCGCCAGCATCGTGCCAGCCGAGACAGTGATGGATGCCCGCTCGCTTCAGCGGCCTGAGGACTTGATGGGCGGAGAACGCTTTTGCCGTAAAATTGCCGGCTTCGATCTTGGAAATTCGCCAAAGGAGTATCATGCGGACGTTGTGCGTGGACGCAGAATTATATTGACCACCACGAATGGCACAAGAGCCATTCATAAGTCCACAAAGGCGGAGAGCATTATAGCCGCATCACTGTTGAATGCGGCAGCTGCAGCCAAATATGCTCTCCATCTGCAAAGAGATGTGGTCCTGCTATGCGCAGGCAGCCATGATGATTTTGCGATTGAAGACGGACTATGCGCCGGGCTGCTTATCGAGGAATTGTTGAAGCTAAAAGGCGGGAATATCGAGCTGGACGACTTCGGAATTGCAATGCACGCCTTGTATCGAGATCGAGCTGAGGATATTCTGGAGACACTGATGCACAGCCAATCCGGCAAGAGACTGCTCAAGCTGGGATTAAGGGAAGATATCGAGGCATGCGCGCGCGTGAATGTACTGAACGCCGTACCCTGCCTTTCAGGCGACCGTCTCATCCTTCGCGAGTTGTCATAACGAAACGAGCCCGTCCATATAATGAGGTAGGCTGCTCCGCGGGAGCGCCGCGTTGGATAGGATAGGAGCTCATTCTATGGTTGGAGAACTGATTCTCGTCATTCTTATTCTTATAGGCGTTATTGCCCGCTCGCCCATCATTGCTACGGCCGCTTGCTTGCTGCTCGCGATCAAGCTTGTTCATCTGGAGAGATTTTTGCCTGCGATTGAGCGGCGGGGGCTTGAGCTTGGATTGTTGTTTCTGACGGTGAGTGTACTGGTTCCTTTCGCGGCCGAACGCATTCAATTCAAGGATTTCACCGCAGTGCTTACCTCATGGCCCGGCATACTTGCCTTGACCGGTGGAGCACTTGCTACCTTCATTAACAGCAGAGGGCTGGATCTTCTGAAGATGGACCCGCAGATTGTCGTAGGTCTCGTGCTCGGCTCGATTGTCGGAATCATATTGTTAAGAGGCATACCTGTCGGGCCGTTGATGGCGGCAGGCATTACAGCCATCTTATACAAGCTGTTCAAGTTGTTTGGCGGATCTCCATAGCCGATATTTGCTCGTTCAGACAAAAGAGGGTGCCCCCATCGGGACACCCTCTTTGTTCAACAATTATGTGAATAAGTGCAATTAACGGCGTTCGGACGGACCGCCGACATATACTTGCTCTGTCGTATCAAGTCCATACGCCGAGTGAAGAGCGCGAACAACTTCATGCAGCGGCTCTGCCGCAATTACGCAAGAACATTTGATTTCGGAAGTGCTGACCATCTTGATGCTTACGCCAAGCGTAGAAATGGCCGAGAACATTTGAGCCGCTACGCCAGGGTTGCTGACCATGCCAGCTCCAACGATTGACACTTTCACAAGGCCGGATTCCGAGGTGGTTTCTCTATACGTCACAAGAGAGCGAACGCCTTCAATGACTTCAATCGCTTTCTCTCTGTCGTCTCCCGACAGCGTGAATGAGAAGTCGGCTTTGCCGTCCTGCACACCGCTCTGAACGATTATATCTACGTCAATGCCGTTGTTGGCAAGCGCGCCGAATACGTTAGCCAGAACGCCCGGCACATCCTCCACGCCCATAATACTGATTCTAGCCACGTTTTTATCAAAAGCGATTCCGCGCACGACCACGCCTTGTTCCATGACCGCATCCTCCTTCACACTTGTACCTTCATTCTGCGTGAAGCTCGAACGAACGACCAGCTTCACATTGTAGTGCTTCGCATATTCAACGGCGCGAGGATGCAGGACAGCCGCACCCAAATTCGCCAATTCGAGCATTTCGTCATACGAAATTTCATTCAGCTTGCGGGCGTTCTTCACCACGCGCGGATCAGTCGAATATACGCCGTCCACATCCGTGTAAATTTCGCATACATCGGCTTTGACTGCTGCCGCAAGCGCAACAGCTGTTGTATCGGAACCGCCGCGTCCAAGCGTTGTAATCTCGCCGTCTTCACTCATGCCCTGGAAACCGGCAACCACTGCCACATTTCCCGCCTCAAGCGCTTTGAAAATCCGACTTGGATCAATATCGGTAATTTTGGCTTTGCCGTGAACCTCGTTCGTCTTCATGCCAGCTTGCCAGCCAGTCAGCGACATGGCCTTGCCGCCTAACTGATGAATGGTCATTGCAAGCAAAGCTATCGAAATTTGTTCACCGACCGTCATCAGCATATCCATCTCGCGGGCAGGCGGATTCAGGTTCAGCCCCTTCGACTGATCGATTAAATCGTCTGTCGTATCACCCATGGCAGAAACCACGACAACGATATCGTTGCCTGCTTGCTGCCTCTCCAATATACGTTTTGCTACACGCAGCATTCGCTCCGGCGTACCCACGGAGCTGCCGCCAAACTTCATCACGATCAAAGACAAAGCTGTTTCACTCCCAACCTTGACATCTACATACAAGTTCATATTATACCACAGGAGCCCTGCCCATGGGTATAGCTCCGAACAAAAAACATTTCCGCCCTGCCGCGTTATCGTATGAACGCGTACATTTATGCACGATGAGGACTCTGACACAAAAAAAACCGTCTCCCGGTCGTATAATGACCTTGGAGACGGCTTGATGCGACATCGAAGCAAGATTACGCTCTGGAGATATATTTGCCTTCGCGCGTATCGATCAGGAGCACATCGCCTTCGTTGATGAACAACGGAACTTGTACCGTCAGACCTGTTTCTACCGTTGCATTTTTCGTAGCGCCTTGAGCGGTGTTGCCTTTTACGCCAGGCTCAGTCTCTGTTACCTTCAGATCCACGCTGTTCGGCATTTGGATACCGAGGATTTCGCCTTGGTAGCTTGTAATGTTAACGGTCATGTTTTCTTTCAGGAAGTTAAGCTCCCACTCAAGCTGTTTCTTGTCCAGGTTGAACTGGTCGAACGTCTCGTTGTCCATGAACGTATATTCGGAACCGGAGTTGTACAGATATTGAACCGCTCTGTTCTCGATTTGGGCGCGGCCGATCGTCTCGCCTGCACGGAATGTTTTCTCGACAACGTTGCCGTTGCGAAGATTTTTCAGCTTGGAACGCACGAATGCAGCGCCTTTGCCCGGTTTTACGTGCTGGAAGTCCAGGACGGTGAAGATGTCGTTGTCTACTTGTACAGTCAAGCCTGTCTTAAAATCGTTTACTGAAATCATTGCTGATTCCCTCCTGAATGAATAGTTCCTATCCCAGGCAGATGAGCTCCTTCGGAGATGAGGTTAATATTTTAATACCGGATTCCGTAATGACGATATCATCCTCGATGCGTACGCCGCCAAAGCCTGGGACGTAGATGCCGGGTTCTACCGTAACGGTCATGCCGGGGGTTAAAATCGTATCGCTGAGACGCGAAAGTCTTGGCGCTTCGTGAACCTCCATGCCAAGCCCGTGTCCTGTACCGTGTCCGAAGTTATCGCCGTAGCCATGCTTCGTAATAATGTCGCGGCAGAGCGCGTCCGCCTCCATGCCGGTCATGCCGGGACGGATGTTCGCGAGCGCATGCAGCTGCGCTTCAAGCACGATATTGTAGATTTCCTTATGTTTGTCGCTTGGCTTGCCGATGACAACCGTTCGGGTCAAATCAGAGCAATACCCGTTGTAGTAAGCGCCAAAGTCAAGCTTCACGAATTCGTCCGAGCCAAGCCTTCGGTCGCTTGCCACGCCATGCGGCAATGCAGAGCGCTCTCCGGAAGCGACAATGGTATCGAAGGATGAACTTGTTGCGCCATTGCTGCGCATAAAGACTTCCATCTCAAGCGCGATATCGGACTCCCGAATTCCAGTCGCCAGAACGCCAAGTATGTGCTGGAACGTCCTATCTGCCAGATCGGCAGCCTCCTGCATCACTTGCAGCTCCGCATCATCCTTAATCATACGCAGCTTCTCGACCAGTGCTGCAGCGGGCTTCAGCTGGATGGCCTTCAGCGTCTTGCCCCACTGGAGATATTCGCCATAGCTTACATGCTCCTGCTCGAACCCGAGCGAAGCGATGCCTTCTTTCTCCAGAATCCCCCGAATGTCATCAATCGGGCTTACTCCATGCTCGATGACCTGGAATCCTTGAACCTGCTTCGCCGCTTGCTCGCGATAGCGGAAGTCTGTCAGGAAATAGTTATCCCCGGAAGTAATGAGTACAAAACCTGCCGAACCTGTAAAACCGCTGATGTAGCGTCTGTTATGCGGGCTTGCGATCAGCAGTGCATCCAGGCCGTTCTCTTCCAGCAGCTTGCGCAGCCGCTCTACTCTTTTTGTCGTCATATCGCTCTCCCTCTCATTCCTCGCTGCTCTCGCTTCGAAGTTTGCGCACCAGCACGTCCAGAGCCATCAGATACCCCGATGCTCCGAAACCCGCGATCTGCCCGAGGGCGATCGGAGCTACGACGGACACATGCCGGAACGCTTCTCTCTTATGAATGTTGGATAGATGCACTTCCACGATCGGCACCGATATTGCGCTAAGCGCATCACGGATCGCGTAGCTGTAGTGGGTCCATGCACCGGGGTTAATAATGATGCCGTCCTCGCTGCCATATGCGCTATGTATGCGGTCGATCATGATGCCTTCATGATTGGTTTGGAAGCATGAGACCTGGATTCCCAGCTCATCTCCCTTGCTCTTGACCTGCGCCTCAATCGCGGATAGCGATTCATTGCCGTATACGCCAGGCTCGCGTATGCCCAGCATATTTAAGTTAGGACCGTTAAGCACTGCAATTCTGAGCATGCCTGCACCTCCTGGGCGAACGATGGTCAATCTCGTCGAAGATCACAAGACATTTTACCACAAATGCCCGCCCCTTGAGAAGTAACAACTCAGTTCTTCGCTCCCATCGGCTCGCGCGACACCTCATCCGTAAACTCAAAGGCGATAGAATAGCCGATAAACACACCCCATAGCGTCGATATGCATAGCTCTGTATAGATCGTATTCCAGCCGATTTGTGTCAGCCACCCCATCATGCCGATAAGCGGACCGATGCCGATGTATAAGACTGCCCATACAGCCAGCCCGAAGAAGATGCCGGGCCAAGGCCCTTTCAGCCTTCTCAGCACCACCATGTACAGAAGGGCCATCACGATCGAGAATACGATGAAGGCGGCAATGCCGGCGACATAACCCCATGCCGACTTCAAGAACAAATGCCGGAAGAACGGATCCAGCATAAATCCCGGAAGAAGCGTTGTAAATCTCATCTCATAGCATATCCACCGAAGGATGCCAAAAAATAAACCGGCAAAAAAACCGATCTGAATGGCATACAGCCATGGATTCGTTCGATGGCGTTCATCCCTGCTCCTTCTATGATGGTCATGTGCATTAGCCATAGCGATCGCTCCTTTGCGCATTTTACGTGGCAAGCCTTGCACCTCTTTCTTCTAGTATGCGACAAAGAGTGGACCTGTAACCGCTCGCTATCCGATCATCCAAGTCCTTGCAAGGCTGGTGCGACTCGCAATTAGACGACAGATCAAGTACAATAGAAGCAAGACTATTTTAGAAGAGAATTCGAGGAAGGTGACACGCTTTTGTCTCAGGACCCACGTAATATTTATGGCGGACAAGCCGTCATTGAAGGCGTCATGTTCCAGGGCAAGCACGTGAACGTGACAGCCGTAAGACGCAAGAACGATGAAATCGTATTTTACGAAGTACCAAGAACGACACAGCGTTGGCTGACTCCCTTTAAGAAAATCCCGTTTCTGCGCGGCGTAATCGGTATTGTAGAATCCAGCGCCAAGGGCTCTCAACATTTGAATTTCTCGATGGAAGCCTATGCGGAGGATGAGACAGAGGAAGACGCGAAGAACGGCAAGCCTGTAGAGAAGGCTCCGCCTAAGGAAGAAAAGAAAAGCGGCCTAAGCGCCGGCATGATCGTTAGCGTTGCCGTCGCAGGCGTCCTGTCCTTTATTGCAGGCAAGGTTCTGTTCACGGGCGTACCGGCGGCACTGGAAGAATTATTGTTCAGCGGGTTATTCGAAAGCTCCGTCGGTCATAATTTATTAGAAGGACTCATCAAGATCATCTTATTGCTGGCTTACCTGTACTTCATATCGATGACTCCGCTTATTAAGCGCTTGTTCCAATACCATGGGGCAGAACATAAAGTCATCAGTGCTTACGAAGCAGGCGAAGAGCTTACTATCCGCAATGTTCAAAAGTACAGCAGACTTCATTACCGCTGCGGCTCCAGCTTTATGGTATTCACGATTATCGTAGGCGTGGTCATCTACTCGTTGCCGATATTTGAATGGCAAGGCTTATGGGACCGCATCATTATCCGTCTTGCATTGCTGCCTATCGTGCTGGGCGTCTCTTATGAAGTGCTTAGATTAACGAACGCTGTACGCGAAGTGCCTTTCCTTCGTCTCCTCGGCTACCCTGGCCTATGGCTGCAGTTGCTGACGACAAAAGAACCAAAAGACGAGCAGGTTGCGGTATCGATTGCGTCCTTCAACCGGATGCGCGAGCTGGACCAGCAAATGTCCAAATCTTAATAAAGGCGTGATGAGGATGTACAATCGAGGAAAAAGATGGAGCCCTGGCGCCATAATCATATTTGCTCTATTGGCGATCGGCATTGTCGTGGGCATTACGAGATTCGCTATTTCCCTGATTTTGCCCATCGTCATCCTTGGCGGCATCTTTCTGCTCTACAAATACCCCCCTTCCTTCCTGTCCGGCCGGCGCGGAGGTGGCAGTCAGACACGCACGCATGTGACGCAGAACCGCACGTCGGCCAAGCCAAGACGGGATCGCCCGCGATCCAAGACCGTACCATTCCGTGTCATTGAGGGCGGCAAGGACGACGATGATATGCCAAAATATCATTAATCGAATGTCTGATACAACAGAAGGTCAGCGGAATCCGTTCCGCTGACCTTCTTTATTGCCTATGTATTATTCGGTATCCATCTCCGAACGCAACGCCTTCAAATCTTCCAGTCTGGATTCATCCCTGCGGAAATATTCCACCAGCGTCTCGATGCAAGTAATGGAATCCCAGCTCAGATGATGCTCAATACCTTCTACATCTGTATAGATATTATCGTCCTGCACGCCGATAATCGTCAAAAATGATTCCAGCAGCTGATGACGGTCAACCAGCCGTTTCCCCATCTTCTTCCCTTTGTTCGTGAGGACCAGACCGCGGTACTTCTCGTATATAAGATAATTGTCCTTATCCAGCTTCTGAATCATCTTCGTTACGGAAGACGGATGGACCTCCAGCCCCTCGGCTATATCCGATACGCGCGCGTAGCCCTTCTCATCGATGAGCTTATAGATTCGTTCCAAGTAGTCTTCCATGCTCGGAGTCGGCACCCAAGAACCTCCTTACCTTGCTTCATTACCCAATTGCTCGGCTTTACTCTATGTATCATACACTGTTCAATAGATCGTCTGCAACCCGTCCGACAAATTTGGACGGCAATCTCAGCAGTTGGTGATCTTACCTGTTTACCCGGGTGCCCGTTACGGAAAGCTAGCTGTTATAGAAATAATTCTAATGTTAGTCCGGCTAACCAATTCCTGAATAGGAGGCAACTTTATGACCCAGCAAATCCTATCGCGCCCTCCAAGAGTCGACCGCAAGGCCCTGTCCTTCGTACCGGAGCTTGTCTATTTCGAGCCCGCATCGCTGGATTACCCCAAGGGCAAGCGGATCTTTGAGTGGGTTAAAAAAGAAGGCATTCCGTACCGTATGACCTCCTCCCACAACCGGATCATGAATTTGCCGGGCGATTCGGAGCTGGAGAAATACAAAATCGCCAAACGCACGCTTGTCGTCGGCCTGCGGAAGACGCTTAAATTCGATACGTCCAAGCCCTCTGCCGAATATGCGATTCCAATCGCAACAGGCTGTATGGCTCACTGCCATTATTGCTATCTGCAGACGACGCTCGGTGCAAAGCCTTATATCCGCGTATATGTCAACATTGACGATATCCTGGAAGCCGCCCAAGGTTATATCGACGAGCGGGCTCCCGAAATTACGCGATTTGAGGCCGCCTGTACATCCGACCCTGTCGGTCTGGAGCCGATCACCGGCAGCCTTCGCGAGTTAATCGAATATATGGGTCAGCAGCCGCTCGCCAGGCTGCGCTTCGTCACCAAGTTCCATCATGTCGATTCCCTGCTGGATGCCGAGCATAACGGCCATACGCGCATCCGCTTCAGCGTGAACAGCAAATACGTCATCAAGCACTTCGAGCCTTCCACCTCCCGCTTCGAGCAGCGGATTGAAGCCGCTGCAAAGGTTGCCAAGGCCGGTTATCCGATCGGCTTCATCATTGCCCCGATTATATGGCATGAGGGCTGGGAGGAAGGCTACGGTGAGCTGCTGGAGGCGCTGAATGCCGCATTGCCCCAAGACGTCAGAGGAGATCTGACGTTCGAGCTAATCCAGCATCGGTTTACGAAGACAGCAAAAAGTGTGATTGAGAAGCGATATCCGAAATCGAAGCTGGAGATGGATATGGAGAAGCGCAAGTACAAATGGGGACGCTGGGGCCAAGGCAAGTACGTCTATCCCGATGAACAAGCAGACGCGCTCCGCATGTTTATATCGGAGCGCGTCTTTGAGCATTTTCCAGATTCGAAAATAGAATATTTCACTTAAAATTTCAAAAACTCAGGTGTAATCTGGTTGAGCCAAATGGTGATTTTAGTCATTTGATCCGTGAATAGCAGAACCCCCATCAAAATCATAACGCCGCCGCCGATCTTCATGACGATGCTGGAATACTTCAAGATCCAGCGAGCCGTCCCGAGGAAAAAGGCAAGAATAAAAAACGGAATAGCGAAGCCTAATGCATAAGCCGAGGTTAAGCCGAACCAAGTGCCCGGCTCTGCTGCGGCTAACCCTAGAATAGCCGTAAGCGCAGGACCGATACAAGGCGACCAGCCTGCCGAGAAGCCAATGCCGAAAATAAACGAGCTGAGATAGTTAACCTTCTTAGGCATCAAGTTCATTCTGCGTTCTTTCATCAGCAGCTTTGGCTGGAAGATGCCCATCAGGAACAGGCCCATCAATATGATCAGTATGGCGGATAATTGCCGAATCAGTGTATTGTATTCACTGAAGAATTCGCTGAATACATTCGTTCCGTAGCCCAACGTATAATAAACCGTGCAAAAGCCAAGTACAAAAAACAGCGTATGCGTCATCATGAGCATCCGTTTTTTGTTCGTAAGCTGCGCATCCTTCAGTTCAGAAACAGAGATGCCGGTTATGTACGACAGGTAGGACGGATAAAGCGGCAGGCAGCATGGCGAAATAAACGAAGCAAAGCCCGCTCCGAACGCCAGCCAAATATTAATGTCTGACAAGATATGCACCTCTTTCGCAATACCTATTGGCTGATGCTAACCGCCAAGTCTCAGGGTGCGCCGGAACATAAGCAGCAGAAGCAGAATGGCAATCAGAAGCAATACGACCGTTCCGCCTGGCGCCAAATTCCATATACCTGCAATCATCAAACCACCGATTACGGCCAATTCGCCGATCAGAACGACGGTTACGATGCTCTGTTTGAAGCTGCGGGCGATAATAAGGCTGCATGCCGCCGGAATCGTCAGCAAGGCAGATACAAGGAGCGCGCCTACAATCTTAATCGCAACGCTAATCACTAGTGCGGTAAGCACGCTAATCATAACATTATAGAATCGCACGGGCAAGCCGCTCACAGAAGCCGCCTCTTCATCGAATGACAGGAGGAACAGCTCCTTGGCCTGCAAGCCGACTACAAGCAGCACAATAAGTGTGACACCGCCGATGGTGTACAGATCGGTCCCGTCCAGCGTATAGATGCTACCGAACAAGTAGCTGTTCACGTCCATGAAGCTGCGGCCCATGGTAAACAGCAAGGATGCCAGCGCGATTCCGCCGGACATAATAATGGCGAGCGACAGCTCCGCATAGGTCTTATAGGCTTTGCGGAGCTTCTCTATAGCGAAGGAAGCAGCAATGGCGAATACGAGTCCCGCCGCAATCGGATAGACACCGATAATGTATCCCAGCGCAACACCCGCTATCGCCACATGGGACAATGTATCCCCAATCATCGAAAGTCTTCTCAGGACAAGAAACAATCCCATAAGCGGGGCAGTTATGCCGATCAATACGCCGCCGAGGAGCGCTCTCTGAAAAAACTCGCTAGTTACGATCTCCAATGCCAACAACCTCTCTCCCGCTTTCCAATTGCTCCCGAAGCCCCCGCAAGCTATGGGCCAGATTATGCTCTACGCAGTCTTGCGTATCATGCGAATGCCGGATATAAAAATTCAACTTGCCCGAATTGGCCGCCGGCTCTTGCCCAAGATAAGCTCTAATCATATCCATATCATGCGACACCATCAGAAACGTCATATTATGATGCTGATGCATATGCTTGATCATATGAAAGAAGCTTTGCTGCGTCTCGGCATCGATACCTACAGTCGGTTCGTCCAGAATGAGCAGCGAAGGATTATTAATCAACGCCCTCGCCAAAAACACCCGCTGCTGCTGTCCGCCGGACAGCTGCCCGATCCGCTTCTCGGCCAGATCGGTAATGCCCATCGCCTCTAGTGCATCCGCGGCTTTGGTGTGGTCTGCTTTGCCGATCGGCCGGAACAAGCGCTTGCGTCCGTATAGCCCGGACATAACCACTTCTCGCACCGTTGCGGGGAATTGGGGGTTAAGCGAATTTTTTTGCGGCACGTAGCCGATCCGGTCCCAATCCTTGAACTTCTCCACAGGCACGCCGAATAGCCGGATCTGCCCCTCGGTTGGCCGAAGCAGGCCGACAATCATCCGTAGAAGGGTTGTTTTGCCCGCACCGTTCGTACCGATGAGTCCGATAAAATCCCGTTCCTTGACGCTGAACGATACATCCGTCATCACCGACTTATGCTGATAGGAGAACGACACGCCGTCCACGCCGACCACTTCGCGATGACAGCCTTGCGCGCTCTCGTTTTTTTCGTTTGATAGAAGCATAGTACCTCTCCTTAGCGCAAAAAGGGAGCCATCACAGCTCCGTTTTCGCCAATTGAATCTATTCTATTGTAATGCCTTCGTCAAGTTTTGCAAATTGCTTTCCATCAGAGTCACATAAGTCGCCCCTGTTTGTTCTTGTTCCTTCGTTAGCCCTTCCAGCGGATTAAGCACCATCGTCTCTACGCCAGCTTCGCTCGCCAGCGTCTTCGCCAGGCGGTCCGACACCAGCTCCTCGAAGAAGATATACTTGACGCCGTTCTCCTTTACAAACTTGGCAATCTTCAGAATGTCCTGCGCTCTCGGCTCTGCATCCGGGCTAAGACCCATAATGGAAGTCTGTGTAAGTCCATAGTCTCTCGCCAAATAACCGAATGCCTGATGCGATACGACCAAGTTTTTCTGTGACGCTTTCTCAAGCACCTCTGTATACTTCTGGTCCAGTTGGACCAGCTCGTTCTTCACCGTTTCAAACCGTTCAGTATAATAATCCTCATGCACAGGGTCCGTCTCAATCAGGCTGTACTTTACGTTCTCTGCCAATATGATAGCCGATTTCGGGCTTACCCATGTATGGGGATCGGTGTCATGGGAATGCGAATGGCCTTCTTCCGCATCATGATCATGGTCTTCGCCGTCATGGTCGTGAGCATGATCATGATCATCGGCATTACCGCTAATTAACGAAATGCCGGCGCTCATTTCCTTGGTCACGACCTTGCTGTCCTTGGAGAGGCCTTTCAGAAACTGGTCAATCCACAGTTCGAGTCCCGCTCCATGATACAACAGCAGTTGCGCATTCGACGCCGTGCTTAGATCCTTGCTCTTAGGCGTCCAGTCATGCGGCTCTACGCCCGCTGCAATCAGATTAACGACCTCTACATGCTCTCCGCCAATCTCGCTTGCCAAATAATAGAGAGGATAGAAGCTCGTAACTACCTGCAGCTTAGGCTGCGAAGTTTCTTCCCCGTTGTCTGCTCCATTGCTTGCGGTTTGTGAAGGCTCTGCCGGTGGGCTTGCGCCTTGATTGCTTGAATTACTCTTTCCGCATGCACTCATAACAAGAACGACCGACATCAACATTACGAACATAGTTAACCATTTACTGCGATTTCTTTTCAGCATGTGTATACTCTCCGATTCTCTTTATAGTAATCGTTATGATTACGTTTAGTATTATACGTCCGCTTCTTTACTCTGTCAACCAACTTTTTAGAAACCTAAACCATACAACTGCCTACTTACAAGCCATACGCCAAAAAAAGCCGTTCCATACCTCCCATTAGGGAAGCGGAACGACTTTTTCTACCTTCCTATGTTGCTACTTCACAACAGCGCCGTTCGGCATATCGTCCGGCACCGTGGCAAGCGTGAGCTGATCACCGTGGGAAGCGGCCAGAATCATGCCTTGCGACATCTCTCCGCGCAGCTTCACCGGCTTCAGGTTCGTTACGCAGATAACCTTGCGTCCAACAAGTTCCTCCGGCTTATAATACTTGGCGATGCCCGATACGACCTGACGCTGCTCATAGCCCAGATCCAACTGGAGCTTCAACAGCTTATCCGCCTTCGGCACCGGCTCCGCAGCAAGCACCTGGGCAACGCGAAGCTCCACTTTGGCGAAATCATCGATGCCGATCTCTTCCTTGTCCGACGGCTCCGGTCCACCGCTGCCGGCAGGCGCTGCTGCCGGCGCTTCCGCCTGGCTTGCAGCGGAGCTGCCCCCGCTCATTGATGCGGCGATGAATGCCGCTTCCTCCTCTGTCTCCAGACGCGGGAAGATCGGCGTGCCTTTGCTGACAGTCGTGCCGCCCGGGAGCCTGCCGAAGGTGCGCATGCTATCCCATAAGGTCAGCTCGCCTTCCGTAAGCCCAAGCTGACGCCACATCTCGCGAGGAGCATGAGTCAAAAACGGCTGCAGCATAATCGAGATCAAGCGCAGCGATTCGGCAAGATGATGCATAACGGAAGCCAGCTCGGCGGATTTGGCTTCATCCTTGGCCAGTGTCCACGGCTGCGTCTCGTCAATATACTTGTTCGTTCTGCTCACGAATTGCCATAACGACATAAGCGCCACGGAAAACTCCATCCGCTCCATCGCCTTTTCTACCGATGTAATCGTCTCGCTTGCAAGCTGCTGCAGGCTGGCGTCGAACGGCGTAACCGATCCCGTGAACGGAGGGATGCTGCCTTCGAAATATTTGCCGATCATCGCAACTGTACGGTTAAGCAAATTTCCGAGATCGTTAGCCAGGTCGAAATTAATGCGCTCGACGAAGTTCTCCGGCGTGAATGCGCCGTCGGAGCCGAATGGCACTTCGCGAAGCAAGTAGTAACGCAGCGCATCCAGTCCGTAGCGGTCGATTAATACGACAGGATCGACGACCGTGCCTTTGGACTTGGACATCTTCCCTTCTTTTGTCAGAAGCCATCCATGGGCAAATACTTTCTTCGGCAGCGGCAGTCCAAGCGCCATCAGCATAATAGGCCAGTAGATCGTATGGAAGCGAACAATCTCCTTGCCCACCAAATGAACGTCAGCCGGCCAGAACTGATTGTACTTTTCATTATTTCCTTCTTCACCGAAGCCAAGCGCGGTAATATAGTTGGACAAGGCGTCGATCCATACATAGATGACATGCTTAGGATCGCCTGGAACCTTAATGCCCCAATCGAAGGTCGTGCGGGATACCGCCAAATCCTCGAGCCCGGGCTTGATAAAGTTGTTGATCATCTCATTCTTGCGGGATTCCGGCTGAATGAAGTCCGGGTTCTCTTCATAATGCTTTAGAAGACGGTCTGCGTATTTGCTCATCCGGAAGAAATAGCTTTCTTCCTTCACCAGCTCTACCGGTCTGCCGCAATCCGGGCAATTGCCGCCTGCAAGCTGGCGCTCCAGGAAAAATGATTCGCAAGGCGTACAATACCAGCCTTCATATTCGCCTTTGTAGATGTCATCCTGCTCCAGCAGCTGCTTGAAGATGCGCTCGACAACGACCTTGTGACGGTCTTCCGTCGTCCGGATGAAATCATCATTCGAAATTTCCAGCTTCGCCCACAATTCCTTAATGCCGACTACAATATCGTCAACAAACTGCTGAGGTGTTTTATCTTTCTCCTTCGCCTTGCGCTCGATCTTCTGACCATGCTCGTCCGTGCCTGTCAGATACCATACCTCATAACCCCGAAGACGCTTGTAACGGGCCATGGCGTCACCCGCAACTGTTGTATAGGCGTGGCCGATGTGAAGCTTGTCGCTCGGATAATAAATCGGTGTCGTAATATAAAAGGATTTTTTGTCAGACATCTTCTTATTCCTCCTGCCGCCTTCTGGCGATTTTGTTTTGGAAAAACGCAAAAAACTCCCGTCCAACATGGGACGAGAGCTTATACTCACGTGGTACCACCCAAATTCCGGCCGCGCATACTTCTAGTTGCCGCACAACCCGATTAAGGTTGGCACAAGCCGCGCTGCCGCTTCGTAGGCCGTCTGCCGACGGCAAGCCCTTAACGCAGGCCTTACGCCGCCCCCTTACCGGATCATCATCCCCCGGCTCGAAAGCAGTGCCTCCCGGACCATCTTCCAGCTTCGCTCCTTGCCGGCTTGCACCATGACGCCCGGCTCTCTGCAAAGGACTGCTCCGCTGTACTCATCCATTCATTGGCATGTAGCTATTTTATTGAATATACCGAATCTGCTCCCCGCCTGTCAAGGCGGCATGCATCCGGTCTCATCTTACTCCCCGTTGCGGTCTCCGGAAGCCGGAAGCTTATCGGGGACTGGATCAAATCCTCCCGGATGGAAGGGATGGCATCTGCCGATTCGTTTTGCCGCCAGCCAAGCCCCCTTCGCTGCCCCATGCACTTCGATCGCTTCCAGCGCATAAGCGGAACAGGTCGGATAAAATCGGCAGCTTGGCGGCTTCAGCGGCGAAATATACTTACGGTAGACATGGATAGGCGCTTGCAGCGCGCGCCTCATGAACCGTCGCTCCGGCTTCATGCCTCGTTTGCCGCCGCTTCTTCCTGCTCGCATGATTTGCAATATCCGAACACCTCGAATTTATGCTTGACCACACGGAAATCCTGAGGAACAGAGGTCTGCTCCATCGGGCAGAACGTAATGGGATACGTATGACCGCACTGCAGGCATATCATATGATGATGATGATGCTCTTCCCTGCAATGCAGCTTGAACTTCACGCCTTCCTCGAATACAACCTGCTCCAGCACGCCAAGCTCCTCCATAACGCGCAGGTTCCGATAGACGGTATCGAAGCTGAGACCGGAATAAGTTTTCCCCATATATTCATAAACATCCTTGGGCGATAGATAACCAGGCGTATCTGCGAACAGCTTGGCCAGCGTTTTTCGTTGATCCGTAACCCGCAGCCCGCGGCTCGACATTCGCCCGACGATTTCTTCCATTGTATGCATAGCCGAACCTCCGAATTTGAAAGTTTCTATCTACCATAATGCCGAAAAAAAGAGCTCTCGTCAATGAGAGCCCCTTTATCCGTTCACCTTCATATTGATTACAAAGCTGGCGCACATCGCAATAAACGTCACAATGCTAACAATACCCATGACCATACGACGGCGCTTCAGCGTCAGGATTCGATCTGACCCATCTCCTTGCAATTGTCCCTGGGTTACAAATCGGTGCATAAACAAAAACACGATAATCGATGCCACAAACAGCATATTTGTGATAAACCAAACTGCAGTCCAGTACAAGTCCATACCCCCGGTTCTTCGTCTTATGCTTGTCCGGCTCTAGACATACCATCGGTTCAGCACGTACATGAATACGCTGAAGCTGACGATTGCACCCGCAAAACAAATCCATCCGTACTTGAACTTCTGCTGGAACATCCGCAGAATACCCAGGCTAAGCAGACCGAATACAAGCAATATAAAGACGACTCCCAATATAAATAGCGAAGGAGACACGCTGCTTACATCAACTAACGACACGACGACACTCCCTTTGCGAGACAATATGTATATTCCAATTAAACATTATAAGGGAAAGCCCGTCCGTTAGCCAGCCGCTAGAGGAGGCAAAAACGGACTATTTCGTGACAAAATAAATAACGCAGGCTCCCAGCAGAGCCGATTCCCGCTCCGGTTCACCTGCGCCGCTAAGGCCAATTGATGGAATGCTCATGGTAAGCTCGGCTGATCGGCCGCTTCCGCAGCTTCACATGCAAGGTCCCGTCCTTTACCGCCGCCTGACATATTCTCGGCTTGACGAGCTTCGGCAGCTTCACAATCTCATGCTTTCCGCCTGGCAATCCGTCTATGCGCAGCGCGTCCTCCCTCACCCTCAATCTCAGCAATTCCTTGTTGCTATCGGGAGGCAGCTTGAACTTGACGCCAATATACAACTTCGATTCCGACGTCTGCGCCGCCTTCGTACCCGTCATATGTCCCGCAACATCAGGAAGCGCCTTCGTCATCAACTTTCTGACGAACTTCTCGACCCAATCGGGCTCGCGCAGCACCTCGAAACCCCGGGGCAGCTGCTGCCCTTCCATCCAGCGCTCCAGATCGTCCCAGTTCGAAGCCATAGGGCATCCCTCCTTCCCCCATCCATATACCATATGCGGGCGCCCAGCAGCAGGATACATGATCCCCATTCACCTCTGGGCGAATGCCATCATAAGATACGATATACAAGAAGATTACGGGGAGTGAAGCTCATGCCAGCTGTTGTCGGATTTGTCAAAATCGTAAGCGTCGGTTCTGCTTCCATCGTCCAGTTTGGAGATACACTGCAAGTAACGCCATCAAGCAATACAAAGACCTATGCGGGCTCCGGCTCTTTCCTGACAGGCAGCTTAACCAATTCCAACAACGCCGTCAGCTCCACCAATTCCATTGACCCGGATATTCAGGACAATACCAACGTGCCGAACGGAGCGAATCTGGTATGAGCTGGACGATCAATCAAACGATAACCATTCACCAGATTCGGGTAGACAGCGTATCTAACAGCTCCGTTCTGCAGATCGGAAGCGCGGGAGCCATCCGCTCCCTCTCTCAGCTGTACAATACAGGCGGATTCACAGGTCCAGCCCCGATGCTGGAGGAGAATCCGCTCTCCTTCGTGCCGCTTCCCAATCCGGCTTAACGCCCCTTAGTCCGCCGTATGATGAGAGGAGATGGATCGGATGAAAGATGAAAACCAGCTGTCTCCGTGGCAGGCATGGTCCTTCGAGGTGATGAAGAAGCTAAAGGCTCAGCAGGAGCGGATTGAAAGGCTGGAATGTACGGTTGACGATCTGTGCAAGCAGCTGAAACAACTGGAGTCCAAGCCGGCATACACCATCGAGAACATCCAATACCACTTTGATCAGCTCAAGGTGGAGAAGCTGGAAGGAACGCTTAATATCGGCATGTCATTGCCTGACGCTGACGCGTTCGGAAACGAAGAAGGTAACGGAAGCAATAACGGCAATGCAGGCAATGGCGGCAGTGGCGGCAGTGGCGGCAGTGGCGGCTCGGGCAATATCGATCAATTCTCCGTCGGTCAAGGCAGCGGCAATGTCTTTCCGCAAGCAAGTCCCGCGATCACGCCTCCCCCGGAGCCTTACAACGGCATCTATCGGCGCTTAACCCAATATCTCGACTCAGAGGCTCATCAGACACTGTTGAAGTGTGAGAAGGAGCTGGATTTGCCGCTTGATCCCTATCATAGACGAATTATTCTGGAAGATGTCAGAAAGCAGATGCCTACGCGCATTCAATTTTACTGGCAAATGCAAACAAAGGATGGCTCCGATACAGCAGCGTTATATCCCGATCTCATCGCGGATCGCGTCTTTGACAAGACAAAGCGTGATGCGGAGACTGCCATCGACGCTTATATGAAAAGCCTGAAAGCAGGCAATCCAATAAACGGAGGAGCTTGATCATGCTGCATTTTCATGTGACGAATCACTCCCTTGCCGTCGGTCAGATCGACGTGCTAGGCATATCCAGTTCCTCGATGCTCCAAGTGGGCGATACCGATTGTGTGGCGTTGTATTCCATGTTCGATACGCCCCCCGAATCTGTCGTCGTCGGGCCGCTGGCACCGCTTCCCGAGCCGGAAGGCGCGCGGGACGCAATAGGCGAATCTAATGTCCATGCGCCATAATCATTCGGCGAGCGAAGACGCCAGCTGCATACACCATCCAACTCGCACGTCACAGGTCGGAGCAATCTGCATAATCAGCGCCTCATCCTCCACCGCCATCCAGTTTGGCGACCGCTGCCGTACGGACGCTCGTCTCCTTGCGCTTGCCGTACAGCGCAAGGAGGATCATGCTACGTCCGGCGATGTGTATTTTGAATCATACCGCATATTCTCCAGACCCGCTCCTATTCTGATCGACCCCGCATTCGATGAAGGACGCGTCCTCCGTATGAGCCGCACCAACTGTGAGCCCTGCATCCGCGTTGGTTTTATCCGCGTCATTGCCGCGGGCAATTCCACCAGCATTCATATCGGGAACGGGCATTGTGTCACTGGCAACTCCCGCATCAAGCATATTCGGCAATATCCAAAGGAAAGCATCACTCAGCCCGACATCCCCAATCCAGAACAACCGGCCTTGGCATCGCCATAGCCGGTTGCTTCATGGTACGCCTTTTATCGAGAAAGCTTGCGATACTTCTCCGCATACTTGCACACGCTTTGCACAAGGGTCGCATGAGACCAGGTGAGCGGCGCAACAGATAACGGCGTTCCGTCATAGGGATGCAATTGTTCCGGAAGCATGCCGCTTGACAGCGCATGGCTTGCGACCCACTCCAGCGTCTTCCGCGGCTCCTCCAGCTCCTCTAGCGATCCTGCGGCGTCAATCTCGAAATTCGCCACCCAAAGTGTACATATGATCCACGGATTGCCCGGCACTTTATCAATATCACCTGACTGCTGGAAGTAATAATCGTTCGTGTACCGGGCGATGCCGCCCACTTCCGTCTTCACGCGGAGGTCGTGCTTGATCGCATTCATCGTCTGAGCGACGCGGTAATCGTCCGCAGGCAGCACACCGAACTCGAACACACCGAACAAGCTGCTCTCCAGTGTCATATCCTTGACCCAGCGGTTGTCCTTCTGGATCAATCCGCGGGCGAAACGCCCCGTCTCCTCATCCCACAGATGCGTCAAGATACCGTGCTTGATGGTCTGCGCTGTGCTCTTGTAATGGTCGCTCCGCTCGTAATCGCCGAACAGATCCGTGAAGAATGACGCCGCCATCAGCCCGCCATAGACGGAGGCTGCCGTATAGGTCCAGATGCCGTACCGCTCCTCCCACAGATCGTAGCTCGGCCTCGGCAGAGACAGCGAGTGCTCGATATATTCGCTCAGGAAGGAAGCCGATTTGCGAATAAGGCTGCTGTATAGCGACTGTGGAAGCTCGATGACGCCATTGCGCGAATAATCCTTCCACAGCGCGAACAAGACAAGCGCCGTCTCGTCTTCCTGAATCGGAATCCGCTTGCTTCCCTGGACGATATAAGGATGCCAGCTTGAGCCTACCGTTCCGTCAGGATTGTACTTATGGTACAAGTAGCCGTCCGGCGCGAGCGCAGCAGCGCAGAAGTGGAAGAAGGGAGCGATTACGCTCTGATAGCCGGCCAACGACATTGCATCCGCAATAAGGGCGCCGTCTCTTGGCCACATATAGCTGTAATGGTCCCGGTTGTACTGGAGGATATCGGTATCGTTGGCCGCGAGAATAGCCCCTCTTTCATCCACCTGCGTACGGACAAGCAGCAGACTCTGCTTGAACATCTTGACCACTTGCGAAGGGAGATCGCCGAAATCCGTCTCCGATCTGCGCAGCCAATGATTCCAGTACACCACCATCCGGCTAAGCAGCTTCTCCGGATGATTCTCGTGCACATAGTGGTTAAGCTCCTTCACTTCCTCCAGATTCCGGCCGATAGACATCCAGTAATAAAATGTTTTCTCCGATTGCCCATCCACGCGGGAGCGGAAGCTGATCGTGCTGTCCACGGAGCCCTGCGCGATCGTATTGCCCATCAGTACGCCATCCTCCGCATCGCGCCATGTTCCCTCCGCCGACTGGAAACGCTTAATGCCGGTCGAATATTGCATCATGCCCCCTTCGTCGGAGAAGCCGTTGAACATGAAATAATTGGAGCGCTTGTAGTGATATAGCGTATGGTTCTCCGGATAATAGACGGCGGTATCGCCAACCTCCGAACCTTCGATCATAAGATCCTGATGAAAAAACAAACGCACTTCCCTGGCCTCGTCACGCTTATTCCGCACCAAGACCCGCTTGATATAGATGCATTCGCGCTGATGAATCCCATCGTTCATATAAAGCTCGATGCCTAGCCCCTCATTCCTGGCGGTAATATTCGTCACGAGCGAATCCTCGATATAATCCAGATCAAAGCTCCATTCCGGTTCATCCAGCCATGAGAATACGCCTTCTACCCAAATGCCAAGTCGGCAGTAATGGCCTCCGACATGGTTAAGCTGACCGACATAGGGATAATAGATGTCGCGAATAAAACAATGCTGGTCCAAATTCAGAAGCAGCTTTCCGTTGCCGATTACAAGATGACGGGCCATGGTTCGTTCTCCTTTCGCTCAGTCAACAATTGCGCATACAGATTGGCATAGGCCTTTGCGGAGCTGCCCCAGCTGTAGTCCAAGCGCGCGCCGTTGTCCACAATGCGCTTCCAGACCTCCTCCTGACGGTACAGAGCCAGCGCCTTCTTAGCCGTATACAAAAAATCATGCGCATTATAATTGGCAAAGCTGAAGCCATTGCCTTCACCAGTATATTCGTTGTAAGCCTGGACGGTATCCCTAAGCCCGCCCGTTTCCCTTACGATGGGAACCGACCGGTACCGAAGCGCAATCAATTGGCTTAATCCGCAGGGCTCGAACTTGGATGGCATGGCATATAGGTCGGAGCCCGCATAGATGCGCCGGGCCATACGATCACTGTAGCCATGCCAGAATACGGCCTTGTCCGGATATCGGCGGGCGGCAGCCCGGAACAGCTCTTCGTAGCGCCATTCGCCGGAGCCAAGCACCACCAGCTGCATATCCTCCTGAAGCAGCTCATCTAGTGTAGCCGCAATCAGATCGAAGCCCTTCTGCTCAACCAGCCTCGACACGATGCCGATAAGCGGAGTATCCGCCGATTCCGGAAGGCCCAGCTCGAGCTGGAGAGCGACCTTGTTCTTGCGCTTGCGGGACAAGGAGCTCCGATAAGGCGTATGCAAGGCTGAATCGTTCATGGGATCGAATGACTCTTCATCGATGCCATTGACGATGCCTGTCAAATCCCCGCTTCGATAGCGCAGCAGCTCCTCAAGCCCCTCGCCGTAGTAGGCAGTCTGGATTTCCGAGGCGTACGATTCACTGACGGTCGTCAAGCGGTCGCTATAGACCAAGCCGCCTTTCATGCAGCTGGCTGCGCCGTGAAACTCCAGGCTCTCCGCCACGAACATTTCGTCTCCGGCTCCTGTCAGTTCCTTCATCAGATCAATGCCGAATAAGCCTTGATACTTCAAATTATGAATGGTGAATACCGATTTCACATACGCCCAAGCAGGATCGAAGGCATATCTCGTCCGTAGAAGGAAAGGAATAAGTCCCGTCTGCCAATCATGACCATGCACAACATGCGGTTTAAAATCCATATAGCGGGCCGCTTCCATCACGGCATAGCAGAAAAATACGAATCGTTCCGCATCGTCATCATATCCATAAAGGCCTCTTCGCTTGAAATAATATTCGTTGTCAATCACATAATAGACAACCCCGTCAATAACGGCGGTCAACAGGCCGCAATATTGTTTCCGCCAGCCGAAGGTTACCTGGAACGCCGCGACAAACTTAAATTCAGGCAAATAAACTTCCGGTATTTCCTCGTACTTCGGCATAATGATTCGGACATCCAAACCTCTTTCATGAAGCGCTTTGGGCAGCGCGCCGGCTACATCCGCGAGTCCGCCGGTCTTGGCGAGCGGCACCGCCTCCGAAGTTGCAAACAGCACATTCATCCGATTGAACGCCTCCTATCCGGGCAGCTCGGGCTTGGAGCGGCACATCCGGTCCGAGCCCTTCGCAGCCGTGCTATATGACACGTTTCTTTCCGGCAAGAAACGGTGTGCCTTCCGTACCGCGCAAATCGCGATTGCCTTCCACCTGCACATCTTTGTCCAATATGCAGTTGGCGACAAAGCTGTTCTCCCCTATTTTCCCGTTCTGCATAACAATGCTGTCCTTGATCAATGCGCCTTTCTCCACATGCACGCCTCGGAACAGGATGCTATTAAGTACCGTACCCTCAATTCTGCAACCGTTGGCTATCAGCGAATTGGATACGCGGGATCCTGACGAATAACGGGCGGGCGGCTCATCCTTGACCTTCGTGTAGATCGGGCCGGGCTGGTTGAACAGCTCCTTCCATACCTTCGGCTGCAGCAGCGACATATTGTGGTCGTAATAACTGGACAGCGTATTGACCACGCCCAGATAACCTTCATACATATAGCCGTGCACCTTCAATTGGCCCAGTCGCGAGAAGATGGCATGACGAACCAGATGGTCCTGTCCCTCTGCAAGCGATGTCTCGACCAGCTCCATGAGCAGCTCCTTACGCATGACATACATCTCCATCGAGACGATATCGCTGAGCATGCGCCCGTAATGATCCTGAATGGATGTGATTCGGCCGTCATCCGCCATCTTCACCTTGCGGGCCTTTCCAGGGGACGACTGAATCTCTTTCTTACACACTACGGTAATATCGGCCTCTTGCTCCAGATGGTGGTTGATGACCGCTTCAAAATCGACATTGCACACCATATGGCTTCGCGTAATGACGACGTACTCCAACGAAGAACGCTTGAAGTAATCACGATGCTGATAGAAGTGGTATAAGTCCCCCCTGCTGATTTCCTGAATATCATCCGTTGCGGGCGGAAGAATGAACAGCCCGCTCTGCCGGTGCTGAAGATCCCAATGTTTGCCCGAACCCAGATGATCCATCAGCGACCGGTACTTGGTATGAGCGAATACCGCCACCTGGCTAATGCCGGAATTGACCATACTGGACAAGACGAAGTCAATCAGCCGGTATCTGGCTCCGAACGGAACGGTAGCCAGACAGCGGCTTTGCGTCAGCCGCTCCAACTCGTCAGTCTCATGAATCAAATTAATAACGCCAAGCACCTTATGCTTCATAACGGCTCCACCTCCAGCAGTTCGTGATCGGCGGCGACATACTGATCCACCGCAACAACCGTAATCGCAGCATCCATGGGGTCGCCAATAGTTACGCCAGCCTGAATAACAGCTCCCTCGCCGATAATAGCCCGATGAATCCGCGCTCCTTCTCCTATTCGCACATTAGGCATAATGACAGATTCCGAGATATAGCTGCCCTTCTCCGCATGTACGCCGTAGAACAGCACGGAGCGGTCGACCGCCCCCTCCAGCATGCAGCCTTCCGTGACGAATGACGATGTCACCTGCGCGGACTCGGCTGTTAACTGAGCGGGCATATTGGGGCTCACCGAGTAGATACGCCACTTCGGATCATAGAGGCATAATTCCGGTTCATCAGCGATCAAATCCATATTCGCCTCCCATAACGATTCGATCGTCCCGACATCCTTCCAGTAGCCCTTGAACGAATAGCTATGCAGACGGAGTCCATCCCGCAACATGGCCGGTATGACATCTTTGCCGAAGTCATGACTGGTGCTGCGGCTCGCCTCATCGTAGATCAAATATTTTTGCAGCGCCTTCCAGGAGAAGATATAGACGCCCATAGACGCAATATTGCTGGTCGGATGCTTCGGCTTCTCTTCGAATGCCGTAATACGGTCTTCGTCATCCACATGCATGACACCGAACCGGCTTGCCTCCTTCCAGTCCACGGCAATTCCCGCTATCGTAACATCCGCTCCGCATCGCTTATGATGCTGAAGCATCAGCTCATAATCCATCTTATAAATGTGATCGCCAGAAATCACAAGCACATACTCCGGGTTGTATCGCTCTATGAAGGCCATGTTCTGATAGATCGCATTGGCTGTGCCTTTATACCATACTCCGCCCTTCTGCTTCATGTACGGCGGCAGGATAGTCATTCCCCCGTCCCTGCGGTCCAGTCCCCACGGACTGCCGATGCCGAGGTACCGGTTCAGCTCGAGCGGCTGGTATTGGGTAAGCACCCCGACGGTGTCAATGCCTGAATGGGCGCAATTACTGAGCGTAAAATCGATAATGCGGTATTTGCCACCAAAATAAACAGCAGGCTTGGCCAAGTCTTTCGTCAACACGCCCAGCCTCTTACCTTCGCCTCCTGCCAGCAGCATAGCGATCATTTCCTTACGGCCCATGGACACCAACTCCTTTGGTTAAAATGCGTCCCCCGTTTGAGGTGCAAGCAGCATGAAGGTATACGGGGGAAGATGGATCGAGATGCTTTGGTCTTGGCCATGCCAGTTAGCAGCATCCGTGCAATAGCCCTCTGGCGGCTTCGATGCGGCGGCGCCAGCCATACTCCCTCCGCTATGAATGCGAATCTCGTACACGCCCGGCTCCGGGACACCGATGCGGTAGTCGCGATAATCGCGGTTGGAGAAATTGGCAATAATAACGGAGAAGCTTGAACGACCGCGACGGATAAAGGATATGACAGATTGCTGCGCATTATGAACATCTATCCACTGGAAACCATTCGGATCTGCGTCCCTCTCCCACAAAGATGGAAGAGAGCGGTATTCATGATTAAGGGCGCGCACATAGCCGAGCATGTCTCTGTGGCTGTCATAGCCGAGCAGCATCCAGTCCAGCATATCACCGTCCTTCCACTCGTCGAATTGTCCCCATTCACCTCCCATGAAGAGTAGTTTCTTTCCGGGGTGGGTCATCCAATAGCCGTAGAACAGCCGCAGCTGAGCGAATTTCTCTTCGTAGCTTCCCGGCATCTTGTTTAGGAGCGAGCGCTTGCCATGAACGACTTCATCATGCGAAAGCGGCAATACATAATTTTCGGAAAAGGCATAACATAAGGAGAACGTAATCAGATGATGATGATGCGGTCTTTCGTCCGGGTGGAGCGACATATAGCGAAGCATGTCATTCATCCAGCCCATATTCCATTTGAAGTTGAAGCCGAGTCCCCCTTTATAGGTCGGGGCGGTCACGGCAGGCCATGCGGAGGAATCTTCCGCCAGCATCAATGCGTCGGGGTAGTAGTGAAATACAATTTCGTTTAATCTCTTGAGGAAGCGAAGAGCATCCAGGTTGTCTCTTCCGCCTAATTCGTTGTAGGTGTGCATGTGAGACGGCTTATCCATATGCAAGTTCAGCATATTGGCTACTGCGTCTACGCGCAGGCCGTCGATGTGGTAGAGGTCCATCCAGTAGAGCGCATTGGAGATCAGGTAGCTGACAACTTCCTTGCGCGAGAAGTCGAACGCAAGCGTGCCCCATAACGGGAGCTCTGCCCGGTTCGCATTATATCCTTCGTAAAGCGGTGATCCGTCGAATAGCCGCAAGCCGTGGTCATCCTTGCAGAAGTGTCCGGGCACCCAGTCCAGGATGACCCCAAGGCCATGCTGGTGGCAGGTATCCACCAATCGCATCAAACCTTTGGGGCTGCCGTAGCGGCTTGTTGCGCTATAGAATCCTGTGATCTGATAGCCCCAGGATTGATCAAGCGGATGCTCGGCGAGCGGCATCAGCTCGATATGCGTATAGCCCAGTCCTGAGACATAGGGAACCAGCTCGTCAGCCAATTCTTCGTAGGTATAAAAGATTTCTTTCCCTTTAATCTTCCATGAGCCCGCATGGGCTTCATAGATGAGAAGCGGGCTGGAATACGGCGCATGGCGCTTCTTATGCTGCATCCAACCGCTGTCATTCCATGAGTAACCCGTAAGAAACGTCACGACCGATGCTGTGCCCGGGCGCCGTTCGGCGAGGAAGGCATACGGATCGGCTTTCCTGACAGTGGAGCCGTCTTCCGCAACCAATTCATATTTGTACAGCTCCCCCTCCGTCAAGGAAGGGACGAACAACGCATGAACGCCTGTCATTCCGACTTGGCGCATAACATGCCCGCTCCCGTCCCAGCTATTGAAGCCGCCTATGACCCTTGCTTCTCTGGCGCTTGGAGCCCATACAGCAAACTGGATGCCGGATATGCCGTCCGCCTCTGCAAAGTGCGCTCCCATAAATCGATAGCTGTGATAAGACGAGCCGTGATTGAACAGATATAAGTCTTCTTCAGTCAAGCTGACAAACGTCGCTTCTGCCATGCGCAGCCTCACCTCCGCCGGAAAAAGGATTTACGCTCATTATACATGCTGTCGTGAAAATAAAACAGTCCGTTTTCATAAAATATAACCAAAAAGAGTAGGTATATGTCACAATACCTCACTTTTCGACGTGATTTTAATGAAATCTTTACATTACACCAAATTCATAACTCGTTGAATGTAGTAGTGTTTCGAGCAATACCCCTTCGAAACGGCTTCTTCATCACAATTGACCCACTTACATTCGATAGATTTCTTCACACGACGGGGTCTAACCATGTTAGGGTCCCCATGTCTTAACACCCGTTGATGATGCATGGCGCAAAGCCCTTTTGCTTTTATCGGTTTCATGCAACCCTCAATGCTGCAGCTATTCACTTGATGTTCCTCCCTGTTGTATGCAATGCTAGTCATGCGACATCGCTGCTTTGCGGCTCGAAATTAATATTAGCGGGAAACCTGTACAGAATAAAGCTGACTGTAGCCCCATTACAAGGGATTAAGACAACCCAAAACGCCTCATGCTATCCGTAAGCTCCATTTCGGCGCTGAAGTTTAAATAATTAAACATAATGTGACTCTGTTGGTTTCGGCTGCCTGCGCCGGCCTTGTGAACCGTTAAGCGTTATCATATACTTTAGTTCAATTATATACGAGAAACTGGTAAATTGAGGGGGGTCATATTTGTCTGTTCATCAACAACTGTTTCATTTATTAAATCAACCGATGATCATTTTGAAGGAACATGACGGTATCATACAAGTGGATGATGCCAATGAAGCCTTTATGACGCTGACAGGATTCCCTCTCTCCCATCTGCTCGCCACAAAAAGCCAGTTTCTAAAAAGCCATTACCGCATTGACTTGCGGAAACGAATCTTGAAACGCGAAATCATGATGCCGACGAAGCGATTAAACCAGTTGGCCGTCCGGATCGAGCAGATCCCGCTTCCGTGCCAGCCGGACGATCCTTGGATCAGGGCCTTCCTTATCTTCGAGGACTTAACGGCGTTCAAGTGGATCGACCGTCAGCTGGAGAAGGGTAAAGTCCTCATAAGCGGTGTCGTCGACAAACATCTGCATATTCGCTTCCTGCGCGACAATATGGCGCCGCTTCTATTCGAGCCCGACACAACGATGGAAGACGAAACCCTTCTGCAATTCATCGCCGAGACTGAACGGCCGCGCATGATGGAGATCTTCCAAGAACCCTCCCGGCTGCTAAAGGAACAAAACGTAACGATTCATACCAGCAAATTAAGCGGGATCGAGCTGGAGCTGGAACTGACGTATTGTCCCGTCCTGAACGGTCACGGACATTGCAGCGAGCTGGCCTTTGTCGTGTGGGACCTCCGCCCTGCCAACGATCAAGTCGTCGATTCCGCCACAAAGCTGAAAATATGGATGGCCAAGCGCGATATGTCGGCGGGGCAGCTCGCCGCATCCACCGGCATTTCGCTGCAGACGATATCCAAGCTGAGAAATGGAAAAATCGAAAAGCCCCAGAGGCTCACAGCTGAGCTGATTGCCTCGGAGCTTGGTGTTGATGTCCATCATATCTGGCCTTCCATTCGCAAGTAAGGAAGAGCTTCTAACGCAGGAAAGGCGTCAGTTGCCCGGTGTAACAAAGATGCAGCTCATGCATAGCTCGAGTACATGCTGTATAAAACAGCTTTCGTTCGCTCTCGCGTGAATAAGCAATTTCCGACGCGTCGCTAATGATGACGCCATCGAATTCCACACCTTTCGCTAGATAAGACGGAATAATCACATTCCCCTTTTCAAAGGTTACCGTTTCCTTTTCGATCAGACGAAGCCCTGGATAGACCGTCGCCAATTGCTCGCTGATCCTTTTGGCTTCCTCGGCTGTTTTGCATATGATGGCAACGGATTCGTATCCCGCCTTCTCAAGCAAGCGCAGCCGCTCGGCGATAATAGCCGGGAGCTCTTCTTGGGAGGCCGCCTGCGTCAATGTGGGCTCGGCCCCATTCCTGTTGAACGGCTCGATGCGTTCGCCGCCTTCGATGATGCGGCTGGCAAACTCTACAATTTGCCGGGTCGACCGGTAGCTGCGATACAGCGTGATCCGCTCGGTCTCGCCCTGCTCGAACAAGGTGCTTAGCGTGTGGAACACCTCGCCCGTACCCGAATGGGCGAAGATGGATTGATTAAAATCTCCAAGCAGCGTAAATTTGCTATTCGGGAACAACCGTTTCAAGTACCGGTACTGGAACTCCGAATAATCCTGGGCTTCGTCGATAAATAGATGCCTCACCGTCGTATGCGTGCGGAAGCCTTCCAGCTTTTCTTTCAAGTAAGTATAAGGCGTCGCATCCTCATAAGGCATAACGCCCTGCTCAAGCCGCTCCAGCGTCATCGCGCTTATTCGGTTCCAATCGACTGAATGGCTGTCATACCCCTTTACAGCGGCTGCATCGGGGCGATAGAGCGCCTTATAGATGGCCGGAACGTCAAGGAACGCAACTTTCTTCACACGGCGGCGCAGCTTCTTGAACTTCTCCTGCACGACTTTCGCTGCCAAATAATTGCGCTCTGAGTCGAAGTCATCATAAGAATGCTCCGAAAATTTCTTTTTCCCCCTCAACTCTTGATAAGCCAGCGCATAGCTTTCATTATCAAGCAGCTCAATCGCTTCATCTACCCATTTCTTCTTCTGCTCTTGCTTGGCAAGCGCCGTTAATTCCTTAAGCAGCCACAGGATGAGCGAGCGGAGTCGGTTCGGAATTGAAATGGAGCGATCCATCTCGTAAAACTTCTCTGCTATCGATCGGCCTCTAATAAGCGTTTGCCCCCGGAAGACGATCGACTTGAACACAAGGCCGGATTCGCCGAGTTGCGATACATAACGGTCCATCAGCTCCATAAAGTCCGCTCTCGATTTCAGACCGATGCCGTCCAAGCGGGTGTGATAATGCTTATCATTCATCGTCGTCAGCGTATATTCCATCTGAGTGAATGGATCTTCCAGCGCGAAGTCCCTGCCAATTCTCTTCTCCAAATATTGCTGGTAGGTTGCTTGATTCATATTCTGCTCGCCAAGCTCCGGCAATACCGTCGATACATAACTATTGAACATTGGATTGGGGGAGAAGAGAACAATTTGGTCTGCGCTCAGCACGCCCCTATACCGGTACAGCAAATACGCAACACGCTGCAGCGCCGCGGATGTTTTCCCGCTGCCTGCCGCGCCCTGCACAATCAGCAGTCTGGCGCGTTCATTACGAATGATCGCGTTTTGCTCCTGCTGAATCGTGGCGACAATCGTCTTCATAGCTGCATCGGAGCCTTTGCCCAGCACCTCCTGCAGCAGCTCATCGCCGATGGTGACGCCTGTATCGAACATGCTGCGAATTTCGCCGCCGCGAATTATATATTGGCGCTTTAGCGTCATCTCGCCGCGAATGGTGCCGGCTGGCGTCTCATACGTGACTGGTCCTGGCCCATAGTCGTAATACACGCTTGATACCGGTGCTCTCCAGTCGTAGATCAAGTACTCCTCGCCGGAGTCATCCAGCAACGATCCTACGCCCAGATAGATTACATCCGGTTTTGCGCCCGGATCAGCTTCGTCGGTAAGATCGATACGCCCAAAGTAAGGTGACCTCTTAAGCCTTTCCAGCGTAGCCAGCTGCTCCGTCATATGACGATGGCTTCTCTCCCGCTCCGACAATAGCTCAGCCTGCTGCTTCATACTGGCATACGTTTCCGCCGTTTCGGCGGAATCCTCGAAGTTCACCGTGACATCTTCCCAGAAATCGCGCCGGATGTCGACGATTTCTCCCCGGATGCCTCCGGTTTTTTCCTTTAATGTCTCTATTCTATCTCGAATCAATCCTGTCAGGTTGTCTACGCGAGCTTGTTCTTCATTCCGATCATTTTCGATATTCGACATAGGAACCTCCTCTAGGCAAAAATCCGATATCGTCCAGCATTACCTTGCCGCGCTCGCTCTGAAAGCGGAATTGGATGCCGCTAATTTCTTGTGGTGCAAGCGGCACGTTCTCTTCCTCCGTTTCTCCTTCCGGGGAAACAAATAGTTCGATGGGGATAATAAAGGTCTGATAAACGGCTTCTACCGGATTTCGATATTTGTTGTTTTTTATTCGGTCTTCCAGGAAACCCATCTTCAGAAAAGAAGTGTATGCAGGTTCCGGCACGCTCATGAATTGGTCAAGCTCAACCGACAGCTCTTCGCCGCTATCGGTTGTCAGCACGACCTCTATGCTCGGCAGCGGAGGGAGTTCCGCGTCTTCATCCACAATCGGTGATTCATCGCGGTTCTGCGCTCCATCATCCGCATCCGAGGGCTGTTCCTCCTGTTCCTTCTCCTGCTGCAGCAGATCCCACTCCAGATTGGACAGAGAGAACACAAGGCTGCCCTCTTCCACCTTCTCCAGTTCGCGGGCTGCGACCGAGGAAAGCTCCAGCTCATAAACTGCGCCCGGCTCTTCCCATTGCAGCGACATGCCCGCCGTTCCTTTTGTATTGCCATCCCGATCTTTAGGCTTCTCCTTCTCTCCAGCTACCATCCCTTCATATGCGGTCTGGCCAATGAGCCGGTTATACGCATCATAATGGATGACCCGAACGAAATCAGCCCCTTCATAGCGGCTCACATAATCGGTTGGCGGAAGCCACTGAAGGCCTGATCGATAATCCTGAAATAATGCCTTATACTCCACGTGGTCAAGCAAGGTTGCCTCCAGAAAGGCGGAAATAAACACTTTGGCAACCTCCCGTTGATCTTCCGGATTCATCAAGTCTTCCCGGTTGAGCAGCAACCCTCCCGGCAAGCGCTCGTCCATCGTTCCCCAATCGGTGTTGAACTGGCTATGATTGGCATGGGCGAGGTACAGCTGAGCCTTGAACCGGTCCGATTCTCCGCTAAACCCAACACGGCTATACTGCCGCTCACCGTAAAAGTTGTTCACATCTGCATCCTTGGCTCCTTGAATTGTAAAATAATTCGTATCAAGCAGTTGAGCTGATTTATCGTCTACTCGCTTGTCCGTCGGCGCAATCGCGACAACAGACTGGATTTGAATGGAACGAATGCTATCCAGGGACATATCATCGGCGAACCATCGCTCTGCATCAGCGGCGATCGCAACCGCTTGGCCGCCGCGGGAATGGCCAATTAGACCGATCTTGTCCCAATCTACCATTCCGGTAAAAAGCGTTCCATTCTGCGCGGCCAAAGTCTGAATTTGCTGCAGATGCTTCAGAAGCAGCCATCCGCGAATTTTCATATCGTCATTGGGAAGGCTTGACCAGACCGAGTAATTCATATAATTGGCGTCCACCGATACGGCAATTATGCCTCGGCTGGCCAACAGCTCGCCCAGATAGGCATACCCGCCGTCAGAGAAGTATTCCATCAAATGATTGCCATGCACAATAAGGACAAGCGGAAACGGCCCCTCGCCCTCCGGCATCCATACCCGGCCGTTCAGGGGGAGGCTATGCTCATTAAAGCCCCAGAACCACGTCTTTAGCTTCGACCAGCTTGTGATATAATCGGAGGCATCGATCGTCTCCGTCACAACATCCACATCCTTGCCGAACTCATCGCGATGCTTGTCTTGCCCGCTGCCATAGCTGAATGCCTTGACGCTGTATCCTCCCGGCTCTCCGGGATTATCCGCTTCGATGCGACTTGGTTCGAGCAGCGGCTCCGCTTGATCCTGGGAAGCGGCATCGACGCGTTCCGGCTGCTTGGCCGGAGAAGGCCAGCCGGCATAGAACGGCACGGCTGCGACCAGCACCGCAGCCGACACAGCCAGCGCCGCCTTGGCGGTACGGTGAACCTTCAGATTCAATAAAAAACCGAATAATAATCCGACTAACAATGCAGCTAATGCGTACGCTGCGCCGAACAAAATAGAGATCGCCGTGCCTAGCTCAGTGAAATATAGGACTACCGAGCTCTGCGCGCCTGTATATAGAACATTAGCCGTCAATCTTCGGGGAAGCGGCACATACAGGAAGGCCAGCATAGACGAGATTATATATCCAAGCAAGACCATCAGGAGCGCATTGGCAGCCAGGAATAGCAGTAGATCGATCCATACGCCTAACCCCGTCGGCATCCCCAAGACAGCCAACGACATGGATATGGAGCTGAACAGTATACACATGCCTCCGGCAAACCGCGTAACAAAGCCTTCCCGCTTCAGCCGAAGGGCATATCGGCTCTTGAACCAGTCCGCCGCTTTGCGCGCGCGCGGACGCGGCTCGATTAGACGCTCCATGCGTCCCCCTTTACTGACAGCCAATATCGCCCATACTGATTCTCGATATGAACCGGTACGTCGAAGAACGTTCCCATCCGCTCCGAGGTCATCAGGTTTTCCGTTGTGTCCGAAGCATAGACTTGGCCTTTTTTCAGCAGCAGCGTCTTGGTAAAGCACGGCAAAATCTCTTCCACATGATGGGTAACATAGATAAGCGTTGGTGCATTCTCTTGCTTCGCGATCGCATCAATCATGGAAAGCAGGCTTTCTCTTGCGAATATATCTAGTCCTGTGCATGGTTCGTCCAGAATAAGCAGCTTCGGTGAATTCATCAGCGCTCTGGCAATAAGTATCCGCTGTCGTTCGCCTTGTGACAACGTGTCATACGTACGCGACGTGAAGGACGAGCAGCCTAATGAATCCATAAGCGAGCGTGCGCGTTCCATATCCTCTTCCTCCAGCTTATCGTATACGCCGATGGTGGAGAATTTGCCGCTAAGCACAATTTCTAGGGCTGTTTGGCTCCCGTACAGCTTCTGTTGAAGCGAAGTGCTCACCCAGCCTATGCTTTTGCGCAGCACGCGGAGGTCATATTCGCCGAAGGTATGACCCATGACGCTGATTTTTCCGCTAGTCGGCCATATGTAACCATTTATCATATTTAGAAGTGTCGTTTTTCCCGAACCGTTCAGTCCAAGCAAACAACAATGCTCTCGTTCTCCCACTTGCCAGCTCACATCATTCAGGATCGTGTCATCACCGCGTTCCCACGTCACATGGGATATATCGATAATCATCGTTTCCCCTCCCGCTTTTCTTTCTATCGCAATCATGGATATCTATTCTATCAATATCATACACGGATTACCAGCTGACGTAAAAGATAGGCCCCCCCGATACCGGAGGAGCCTTGCAACTTCTTTATGTCGGTTATGTTAAAGCATAATAAAAGGGAACGATGACCAAATTAAGCACGACTGCAATTAGACCCAGCGTCATGGACCAAGCGCCAAGCGCTTTTGCTCCTCGACGATACGCGATAAAACCAAGCACGGCTGACGTCACACCCATAAGCACCGGCCAGATGAACCACGATGCAATAGCGAATACAAGCGATACCCAGCCAAGCGCATAACCATTCGACTCCGTTACGGCTTCCTCGCCATCCCGTTCACGACGGCTGGCAATTCGCTCGGTATGCGCCACCGGCATGCCATAAGCAAAATCGGCGCCCATCTCTTCATTGACATTTGCCATCTGATTAGGATGCCCGCTGTTGGTTGGCGCGAAATTTGCTTCCGTTTCCTTTTCGGAAGACCTGCGATATTCCACTTCATTGTCTCTGTTCCGATCCATCCCGATCACTCCTTCGGCTTAAAGGTGTGGCAGCACGTAGCAGCGGATTCCGTCGCTTGGTCTTGATGGAACAGACCCAATTCATCACCGGCAAATTCCTCTTGGAACGAGCCTTTGGCATGCTGGTCGATATCGATCATAATTTCCTTTGCGCCACAGTTATTGCCTTCTTCCCAGAAGCTGCAATTGGCAACGCTGCAAGATACGCCCTTCGGCATAAAAAATCACCTCCGCTACACATTGTTCCTCGCGCGGAAGTGATTCATTCTGCCTTATTTTGAGCCTTGCATACGGCGCTGCGTCATATAGTCGCTTTCATAATACGCCAGATCGTCACGGAGCTCCTCGAACACCTTCGATACGCCGAGTACAACGTTGCGCGCTTCACGTACCGGCTTGAATCTAAAGCGGATGGCGTCTTGTCCTGTGTAGGCGTAGCGGCCGTCTTCGGAATAACATTCATTTTTCGGATAGAAGAATGCATTGACACATTGGTGGTACGCTTCATACAGCGCGCGCTCGCCAAATTCCATATCGAAATTAGGTCTTCTGAGCAGAACACCCAGTTTTTCTACCGAAACTTCAGAATATACGAGCAGATGACGAAGGTCGGCAAGCAATCCTTTATAGAAGATCGTGGCATCTTCTCCGCCTTCTTCGCCTGTCAGCTGGGGTAGGGAGTGGTCATTGAGGAACGGTTCCAGCTGCGCAACCGCTCCTTTTAATTTTTCGCGTGTAGATTCAGCTAGCGCTTTAACATTTGTCGATGGCATGGTGGTAGATCCCCTTTCCTAATTCCAAACAAAAAAAACTATATCAACACACATCGTACCACAAATTCCATGGAAACGGTACTGGCGTTTCATGAAATGGCCGCATAATTTGGTCTCTTCATTCGGACTCTAAGACAGTGATGTCTTGAACCAATTTGAACACATTGGAATATGGAGGATGCAGCATGCGAAAAACTTGGATAGCCGCCTTTACTCTCATAGCGTTAGCGGCGCTGCTTATTCCCGCTACGCCGTTCTATGCCCCTCCGAAAAAGCAGGAGGAGCCGTCCCAGCCTGCCCCGCTTTCCGTTCATCATGAGCAGAAGCACAAGCTGGCCGCCTTGCAAAACGACATGGACGCAACAGCTTTGCTTGTTGCAACGGAGACCACTAAGGACTTCCGCAATATTATAAATGCCGGCGGCGAATCCGAAGCGAAGGCACTTCAAGCTATGGATAGCTTGTTGAGGGAGCATTCCCATATCGGATATCTGGATTGGATTTCGAAGGGGACGTCGCATCACAAGGGACAAATGCCTAAAACCAAAAGCAACGAGTCTCATTCCTACACACAAGAAGCGGCCTCCCACGTTGCGAAAGGCGCAGCCTATGAATCGCCGCCGTTCGAAGGCAAAGACGGAAGCCGGTATATCGTGCTTGGTGTACCTGATGAGCAGCACCCGGGAACCGGCGTAGTGGGCATCGTCAAGCAGGACATTATTAAGCAGGTGGAAATGCATCAGAAAAGGAATTTACGGTTAATACCCTATCCGTCAGAAGGCAACTACCGCATCGAATCCGTGAAGCCCAACTCGACTATCGATACAACCGTACGTACAGGCGAGGATAACGGCAATGCGAGCCATTATCATATCCGCGATGTCGTCGTGCATTTCAACCGCGACTTGACCGAAAAGGATATGAACCGTATTCGCAAAGACATAAAAGTTGAATCCATGCAGCAAATCGGCGATACATTCGTATTCCGATCCAAATCGCTGGAGACCAAGGCGCTTATGCAGTACTTCAAGCAGAAATGGAATCCGCGCTACACGGAGCCTCACTATCTGTATTTGACAAATGAAGCAGCAGGAGAGACAGCGGATCCGATCATTCCGAACGATGCGCTGTACTCCAAGTATCAATGGAATTTGCCTTCCATTGAGACGGAGAAAGGCTGGAATGTTTCCAAGGGCGACGAAGGCGTCATTATTGCCGTCCTCGACACGGGGGTGCAGAGCAGTCATCCCGATCTGCAGGGCAAGCTGCTAAGCGGTAAAAATATCGTCAATCAAAACAGTGCGCCGGATGATGACGTTGGCCACGGCACTCATGTAGCCGGCATTATCGGTGCATCCGTCAATAATGGCGAAGGCGTAGCCGGCATCTCCTGGTATAACAAGATCATGCCGGTCAAGGTGCTGGACAGCAGCGGCGCGGGCTCGACCTATTCGGTTGCCCAAGGCATCATCTGGGCGGTTGACAATGGCGCAAAAGTAATCAATATGAGCCTTGGAAACTATGCCCAAGCCGACTTCCTGCATGACGCGATCAAATACGCCTATGAACAGGATGTCGTTCTGATCGCGGCAAGCGGCAACGATAATACCGAGCGTCCTGGTTATCCGGCAGCTTATCCGGAAGTGTTCGCAGTAGGTGCGACCAACAATAACAAAGAGAAGGCATCCTTCTCCAATTATGGCGATTATATCGACGTTGCGGCGCCAGGCGACAGCATCGCAAGCACATATCCCGGCAGCCAATACGCCGCCTTGTCCGGCACATCCATGGCCAGCCCGCATGTTGCTGCGCTCGCAGGCTTAATCCGCTCCGCCAATCCGTCACTCTCCAATGTAGAAGTGATGGAAATTATGCGAAGTTCGGCCCGAGATCTCGGAACCAGCGGTAAGGACGTCTACTTCGGATATGGCGAGATCGATATTGTGAAGGCACTGGATGCCGCAACCAGCTATGGCGGAACGCTGCAAACCTATCCTAAGCAAGTAAAGCGCCGCCTTGACTCCATTCTGAAGTAGTAGTTAAAGCAGCACACGCAAAGAGGCCGTCTGTCCATCGACAGGCGGCCTCTTATACATGTTATGAATGGTAGAATTCCGTGCGGAAAGTTTGACGTAAGCCGGGTTCTGTACTTCTAGTGGTATGAACGGGAACGACCCTCCCACTGTGAAGCGACAATCATCTATCTAGGCCATACATTGCTGCATGGCTCCAGCAACCAACCCGGACGCGCCTCGGGCTAAGGCTGCAGCCTCGAAAGCTGCCGCGTCCTCTCGGTCTTGCTCCAGATGGGGTTTACCAGGAACGCAGTCACCTGCGCTCCTCGTGGTCTCTTACACCACGGTTCCATCCTTGCCTGTGCGTGCCTTGCGGCAGCCATCGGCGGTCCATTTCTGTGGCACTATCCTTCAGCTCGCGCTGACTGGACGTTATCCAGCATCCTGCCCTGTGGAGCCCGGACTTTCCTCTCGCAGCCAAGCTGCCAGCGATTGTCTGTCAAACTTTCCGATGCACGATTTAGTATACAAGGTTTGAAGCGAAAGCTCAACCCTGATTTATTGCCAGATCAAGGTCATACAAAGGTGAAGGGCTCGGTCGCAAGCTTGGACGCTACGGCCACCGTATTTGATTTGCTTTCCTTCAGCTTGGCGTTTAGCCATTCCGCCACTTTTCCCTTCATAACCTTCTCAATATTGTGGCCGGCGTCGATAATGGTCATGCCTGCTGCTAAAGCGTCATGCGCCGTATGATAATCAATATCGCCTGTTACGAGCACATCCGCTCCCGAGAATATGGCGTGCCGGACATAACGCGCTCCCGATCCGCCAAGCACGGCTGCCTTGCGGATGGGCTGGTCTGCTGGGCCGACGATGCGAAGCATCGGAACGTCGAAGGCTGCTTTCAGCCGCTGTGCCAGCTCGCCAAGCGTCGCAGGCTCTTCCAGCTTGCCCGCACGGCCTAGTCCGAATGATCTGCCCTTCAAATCAACCGGATACAGATCATAGGCTACTTCCTCATAGGGATGTGCCTTCAGCATAGCGCTTACCGTCTTGCGATGAATGCTGTACGGAACAATGACTTCGATACGCACTTCAGCCACCCGCTCCAGCTTGCCTTCTCTTCCGATGAACGGCTTCGTGCCCTCACCCGGCGTGAATGTTCCGGTTCCTTTGATGTTAAAGCTGCAACAGCCGTAATTGCCGATCTCTCCTGCTCCGGTACGCCAGATCGCCTCCAGTACAGCCTCATGATGGCTCTCAGGCACAAACACAACCAGCTTGTAAAGCTTATCCGTATGAATTTCCTCCAAGCAGGTGCGGCCTTCGGACTGAATGCCGATCTGATCTGCCAGCCAGTCGTTCACGCCTCCGTCTGCTACATCCAGATTCGTATGGGAAATATACACGGCAATATCATTCTTGATCAGCTTCTCGTATAGCTTGCCTGCCGGCGTGGATGTATCCAGCTTCGCGAGCGGACGATAGATGATGGCATGATGCGCAATAATGAGATTAGCGCCTTCGGCAATAGCCTCCTCGACCACTTCATCCGTCACATCAAGCGCAACAAGCACTTTGTTAACCGGCTTGTTCAGCGTACCTAGTTGCAAGCCGATCTTGTCATTCTCAACCGCGTAATGCTTGGGAGCCAGCTGCTCCATATACTGTACTATTGTAGCTCCGTTTGCAAGCACCCCAGCACCTCCTCAATCCGTCTAATATCTCGCTCGAATTGTGTTTTCTTCAAAGCGGATTCCGGAAGCTCCGAACCGCTCAACTGTCCGCATATGCGCTCCAGCTTTTCGATCTCAAGCCGCCACTTCTCAATCAGGACGGCAGTTGGCTTGCGAAGCAAATGAGGACCCATTCGCACCAGAAGTCCCTTCAGATCGCTTTTGTCCCACTCCAGCGGCAAAAAAGAACCGTCGTAAAGTTTTTCGTTGGATGCGGCGGCATACTCCGCACGTCTGGCATGCAGTACCTCGTAGATCTTACCGTCTTCCTCCAATATCGACTCTTCGCGCAGTTCCCAGCCTTTCCCAAGCAGCCATAGCCGCACCTCGTCTTCTCCGACGTTCGGCTGCAGCACCAGCTCTGTTACGCCCTGCAGTTTACCTGCTTGATCGCCGGCTTCCAATATCATGCTCATTAAGCTGCCGCCCATGCCTGCGATCGTGACACTGTCGGCTTCACCGCCGTTCAGCACGGACAGGCCATCTCCCTTGCGAACCTCAAGGCGCTGCTGCAAGCCTGCATCGGCCGCTCCTTTTCTAGCAGCTTGATACGGTCCTTCGTTAAGCTCACCCGCAATTGCTGACGGAACTTTCCCGCTCTGGAGCAAATAAATCGGAAGAAGAGCGTGATCCGAACCAATATCCGCAACCCGATTGCCTGGCGTAATATAGTCTGCAATTCGCTGCAGACGATTTGATAATTTAATCATTATGCTACCCACACCATCCATTGCTTGCGCAAAGCGAAGAGGAGACCTCCGCCAATTGCGATTTTAATAAGAAGCTGCACCTGCAGCCATGCTGAATTATGTACAACAACGAGCGTATACAGCTCAGGCATAAACCAAGCCAGAGCGCATGTCACGAACAATATGGCCGATACCGGCTTCGTCCAGCGGTGGAAGAACCAGCAGCTCCAGCCGAAGAGAATTGCAAGCGGCAGCCAATAGAGCTGAACCTCGTACCACACCGGATCTTGCGTGAACTGAGAAAGCAGCCAGCCATAGACAAGCAGCGCAGCCAGCCAGCCGCATAAATGCAGACCGTGAATCCGGGCTTTGATGCCATATATGATCCAAAACAGTGCGCTAAGCGACACGATTCCCATCTTCCAGCCCCAATGCGTGAGACCATGCAGATCAAGAATATGCAAGCCGCCTCCCAGCAACGTTAGCATGCCGATGCTCGTCAGCGTCAAGCCAGCCGCTTCGTGACGCGCCCGGAATCGGTTCCCTATCCATAGAAAAGCAGCTACAGCACCGATTAATACGCCAATTTGCATTGCGGGATGAAAACGGCTAAAATAAAGCACAACGAAGGAAATTAAGGTAAAACCACCAAATGTAAGCAACCATTGCTTGCCAGTCGCCTTCTGAACGGCTGCGATGGCTTTCCCCACTGCATGCGTCGAAGGCTTCGCCTTCGGTTCTTCGTCGGGGTCCGCATACAGGTTCAGCAGAAAATCGCAGTATTGATCGGGAAGAAGCTTGCTCCTTCGCCAATGATCGATTTCCCTTACAATGATTTGCCTGCGTTCTTGATTCATTTCGTCGGCTTCCTCTCCGTCTGAATACGTCGTTCATTGGAAAAAAGACCTCGCTGCTTAAAGCAGAAAGGTCATAAGAACTACTTTATTCAAGGAAATCTTTTAAGCGTTTGCTGCGGCTTGGATGGCGAAGCTTGCGAAGCGCCTTGGCTTCGATCTGCCTGATCCGCTCGCGCGTTACACCGAACACCTTGCCGACTTCCTCCAACGTTCTGGTACGTCCATCGTCAAGTCCGAAGCGTAGGCGAAGCACATTCTCCTCACGTTCCGTCAGCGTATCCAGCACATCCTCCAATTGCTCCTTTAGAAGCTCGTACGCTGCTGCATCGGCTGGAGCAAGTGCTTCCTGATCCTCGATAAAATCGCCCAAATGCGAATCATCCTCTTCACCAATCGGTGTCTCGAGGGATACCGGCTCTTGCGCAATCTTCATAATTTCCCGTACTTTTTCCGTGCTAAGCTCCATCTCTACCGCAATTTCTTCCGGTGTCGGTTCACGGCCCAGCTCTTGAAGCAGCTGACGGGAAACACGGATAAGTTTATTAATGGTCTCGACCATATGAACAGGGATACGAATCGTGCGCGCCTGGTCCGCAATCGCGCGAGTAATCGCCTGTCTGATCCACCATGTCGCGTACGTACTGAATTTGAAACCTTTTTGATGATCGAATTTCTCTACAGCCTTGATGAGGCCCATGTTCCCTTCCTGGATAAGGTCGAGGAACAGCATGCCTCTGCCTACATAACGCTTGGCGATGCTTACAACGAGACGAAGGTTCGCCTCAGCCAGTCTGCGCTTCGCTTCTTCGTCACCATTCTCGATTCGGATAGCCAGTTCAATCTCATCGTCGGCGGACAAGAGCGGCACACGGCCAATTTCCTTCAGGTACATCCGTACCGGATCGTTAATTTTGATACCCGGCGGAAGAGCCAGATCGTCATCGAAGTTGAAGTCGTCTCCTCCTTCGCGCTCCCCTTCTTCGTTGTTCACCCGAAGCGGATTTTCCTCATCGTTCTCATTCAATACTTCAATGCCCAAGTCGTCCAACTGCTCGAAAAATTCGTCAATCTGTTCCGGGTCTTGATCAAAGGGAGACAACTTCTCCATAATTTCTTTATACGTTAAGGAGGATCTCTTCTTGCCAATTTCAATCAGCTGATCCTTGACATGGTCCAGCTTTTGTTCGGTATCTAATTCAGTATGTTGATCGTTCGCCATTTCCGACTCCCTCCTCCCTAGAACCAATCATGAAGTCAACCTTTAAGCTGTCTCTCTAGGGTTATAATCTCAAGACCTAATCGCGCTGCCCTCATGGTGTCGCCAGCGCGCTCGGCGCGCACCATTTCTTCCTTCTTGCCCTCAATCTCACGAAGCTTCGGAACCTTCAGCACCGTATCGATATAAGCATCCATTACCGTTTCGTCAAAAGGGAAATCCCCATCCATCATCAAGATGGAAGAAGCCGTCTCCTCCAGACGATCATCATGCAAGGACTCGATAAACCGGGCGGCATCTGGCTCGTATCCGCCTGCATAATAAGCGTATAAATAAGCAGCAAGCGCTGCGTGATCCTCTACATTAAAGGAATCGCCAATCCGTTCATGTACGGCTCCAGCCACATCGCGATCCCGCATCATGACATGCAGCAATCTCCGCTCCGCGTACGTGTATGCCGGCAGAAGCTTAGGCGCCCCGGACGTACGGCGCTTTTCATTTCTACCATTATTCCACGAATTGTCGTTATTATCCCCGACAGGTTTCTTTTTTTGCTGTTCCATCCGGATGCTGTGGCAATCCTGCTTCAGCGCTTCCAGCGAAATATCGAACTCCCGGGACAATTCCTTCAAATACACTTCTCGTTCCGTAGAGGAGTCAAGTCCGGCCACGATCTCTACCGCTTCCATCAGATAGTTTTTACGACCCTCTTCTTTTAGCAGTATATGGTTTTTCCTTGAATATATAAGCTTAAATTTTGTAACGGAGACGGGCTCGTCCACGACATCCCGTATATACGCTTCCGGTCCGTATTCACCTATATACTCATCCGGATCCTTGCCTTTCGGCAATATTGCGATTTCTACCTTCAGCCCAGCCGCCTCAAGCATCGGAATAGACTTGTATGCGGCTGCTTGTCCAGCGTCGTCGCCATCGTAGCAAAGCAAAACCTCCTCGGCATGTCGCCTCAATATGGAGCAATGCTCTTCCGTTAATGCCGTACCCATTGTCGCAACGCCGTTCTTGACGCCTGCGTTCCATGACTTGATGACATCCATGTAGCCCTCGAACACGACAACTTGCTTGCTCTTCCGAATGGCCGGTTTCGCATAATGCAGGTTGTAGAGCGTTCTGCTTTTCGTGAACAGCATCGTCTCGGGTGAATTGAGATACTTCGGCGAACCGTCGTTAATGATACGCGCAGCAAAAGCCGTTGCTTTGCCGTTGCCATCCCATACCGGAAACATAATTCGTCCGCGGAATCGGTCAACATAACCGCTGCCGTCATTTTTCGCCGATAACAAACCGCCCTTCTCCATAAGCGCCGGGTCAAAGCCTCTTCCCGTCAAAAACCGGGTGAGCACATCCCACTCGTCAGGCGCAAAGCCGATCATAAAATGATCGATGAGCCGGTCCGACATGCCTCGCTCCCGCAAATATTGCTTGGCCCGATCTCCCTGCTTCGTATTGTTCAACAGATAGTGATAAAATTTGATGGCCAGCTCATGCGCTTCTACGATTTTTTGCCGATTCGGATCCTGGGCTTGCCCCTTGCCGCTCTCTGAAATCCAGGTAACGGGAATATCCGCTTCCTCCGCAAGTATCCGGACCGCCTCAGGGAACGAGTAACCCTCGATCTCCTCGACGAACCGTATGACATTGCCGCTCTTGCCGCAGCCGTAGCAATGAAAAATCTGCAACTCCGGCGTAACGGTGAATGAAGGGGTTTTCTCCGAATGAAACGGACATAACCCCTTCATGTATTTGCCCTGCTTCGTAAGATGAACGTATTTCCCGACCGTTTCCACGATGTCATGACGCTTGCGAACCTCGTCTATGACTTCCTCCGGTATTTTACCGTATGTCATCGTTCATCACACCTTCATCCAGCAAGAGAACGCTATAGACTTTAATAGGTCCTAAATAATATTCGCTAAACGTCATGGTTCTCCTGCTCGATTTTCAAAAGTTTTGTCATCTTTTGTTGAAAAGCATCTCGATCGTCTTGCGACATCGCGCGAGGCCCCTTCGTACGGCCCCCGCCACGCCTCCACTTGGCGCTTTCATGCCTGCGCTCCATCAAGTAGTCAATGTTGGCGTTCGTATACTGCTCTCCTCGAGGCGACAGGACAACAGCTCCCTTGCCCAGCACCATGCAAGCAAGTCCAAAGTCCTGCGTCACGACAATATCCCCTGCCGAGACATGGTTAACGATATACAGATCGACCGATTGACTGCTTCGATCGACCTGTACAACCTTCACGCCTTCACCCGGCTCCATGCGATGGTCGTACGAAGCGACCATCCATACAGGAACGCCAAATTCTCTTGCCGCAGCAACGATTTCCGCCTTTACCGGACAAGCGTCTGCATCTACCACAATAGTCGGATTTTCGTTCATTATGATCATCACCGCTCGTTCTGCATTCTGCATCTGCCACTATATCTATTATATACGGCGGCTTCGCGAAAAAATCCTGCTCACGCAGACGTTATTGGCTTCGAACATATTCCATGATGAGACTGGCCGTCTCTTCCACAGCCCGATGCGATACATCGATGACAAAACAACCGAGCTTGTTCATGATGTCTTCCGCATACTTCAATTCTTTTTCAATCCGGTCTGTTGTTGCGTAAGCTGCTGTATTGGGCAAGCCAAGCGCCTTCAGACGCTCCTTCCGAATGACGTTCAGATAAGACGTATTAATCGTAAGTCCGATAATTTTTTGCCTCGGAAGCTTGAACAGCTCGTCAGGCGGCTTGATCTCCGGTACGAGCGGCACATTCGCCACCTTGTACTTCTGATGGGCCAAGTACATGGACAATGGCGTCTTCGACGTACGGGACACACCGACCAATACAATATCTGCCTTCAGCACACCGGAAGTATCTCTCGCATCGTCATACTTGACCGCAAATTCCACTGCCTCAACCTTGCGGAAGTAATCGGCATCCAAGACGTGATTAAGACCGGGCTCTTGCCTCGACTTGCGACCCGTCCGCTGTTCCAGCGTCTCGATAAAAGGACCGAGCAAATCAATGGCGGCAATGCCGCTATTATCCGCAAGCCTCTTCATGCCTTCACGCAGCTGCGGCATGACGAGCGTATACAGGACAATTGCCTGCGCGAGCTTCGCTTGCTCCGTAATTCGCTGCAAGGCGGATTCGTCTGTGATGAAAGGCGTTCTTCGAATCTCCGCATGGATCGGATGGAATTGCGCGATTGCGGCGCGAACGACCAGCTCGCCGGTGTCACCTGCCGCATCGGATACAACATAGACAATCACTTCCGGCCTATGGCTTGCTTCCGTCATCTTCCCTCATCCTTTCCTTTGGCATTAAGAAGAGCTTGTATTACCAAACCAGCTTCGAGAAATCAGCGATTTGCGCGATATCATCCGCGATGCCCTTCAGTGTCGCCAGCCGGTTGTCGCGCACCTTCTCGTCTTGCGCCATAACCATCACACTATCGAAGTAAGCTTGAATCGCAGGCTTTAGCGAAGACAAGGATTGAAGCGCTTGATCCATGTTCCGTTCCGCGAAGGCTGCCTGGCAAGCTTCACGCTGTGCAAGCCATGCCTCGTACAGATTCCCTTCGGCGCTCTCCGTGAACCAGGATGGCTCAACTGTGTCAGTCGTTGCTTTAGACGCCAGATTGCTTACCCGGTTGAACTGCTCCACAACAAGCTTGAATTCCGCTTTCGACTCTTCCGCCGTAGAAGCAGCTACCGCTGAAGCGCGGTTTGACGTCTGAACCAGATCATCGAAGCCTGCCGCCATGACGGCATCCACAACATCGTAACGGTAACCTTGCTCCGACAGCCAGTTTTTCACCCGCAGCGCAAAGAAGTCGTTTAATTCTTTACGTACGTCGGCTTCGGAACGTTTCAATCCTCTTTCCTTATGCACATTCAGCGCAATATCGTACAGCTCCGTAAGCTGAAGCTTAAAATCGAAAGAAAGCATAATATGCACGATGCCTGCCGCCTGTCTGCGCAATGCATAAGGGTCTTGCGAGCCGGTCGGAATAATGCCGATGGAGAAACATCCCACGATCGTGTCGATTTTGTCCGCCAGACTGACGATAGCGCCTGTCACCTCGGACGGAACCGCATCTCCGGAGAATCTTGGCTGATAATGCTCGTTAATCGCCTTGGCTACCTGCTCGCTCTCGCCAAGCTTGCGCGCATAGTCTTCCCCCATGATGCCTTGCAGCTCAGGGAACTCATAGACCATCTGCGATACAAGGTCAAACTTGCACACCGAAGCGGCACGGGATACTTGCGAAGCCGCTTCTTGACCAATCGCAAGCTTGCTTGCGATCGTCTCGGAGATGGCTGTAATCCGGCGCACCTTATCTGCAACCGTCCCCAGTTCTTCATGATAGACAATGGATTCGAGCTTGCTGTTCGCATGCTCGATCGTCAGCTTATGATCTTCCGCATAAAAGAACTTTGCATCAGACAGCCTTGCGCGAAGGACCTTCTCGTTGCCTTTGGCAACCAGCTCAATAGAGCGCAGGTCGCCATTGCGCACCGTTACGAAATAAGGTAGCAGCTTGCCCTGCTCATCCAGCACCGGGAAGTAGCGCTGATGCTCACGCATGGAGGTAATCAGCACTTCCTGCGGGATATGAAGGAAGGACGGATCGAATGAGCCGTGTAGCGCATTCGGATATTCGACGAGGAATAGTACCTCTTCCAGCAAATCTTCCTTGACGGCGATTGTCCAACCCTTTTCTTCTTTTAGCTCATCCAGCTGCTTCAGAATAAGCGCCTCACGCTCGTTCACATCTACGATGACGTGCTGCTCGCGCAGCGCTTCACGGTATTGTCCAGGCTCCCGGACTACAGCGTCAGTACCTAGGAAGCGATGACCGCGTGAGATGTTGCCGGTCGATACGCCCGTAATTTCGAACGGGATAATATCTGCTCCGAACAAAGCCACCATCCAGCGGATCGGGCGAACGAAACGAAGCTCATAGCCGCCCCAGCGCATGTTCTTCGGAAAGGACATGGACGTAATCAAATGGCTTAGTCCTTCAGGCAGCAAACCTGCCGTCTCGGCTCCAATGCTGCTTTTTCTCGCATAAACATACTCAACGCCAGCCAGCTCCTGAAAATAGAACTGGTCGGGCTCTACGCCTTGGCTTCTGGCGAAGCCAAGCGCAGCTTTGCTCCAGTTGCCCGCTTCGTCTTGTGCGATTTTACGGGAAGGGCCTTTTGCTTCTTCATTGCTGTCCGCCTGCTTCTCCGCAACGTCCTTCACAAGCACGGCAAGCCTTCTAGGTGTTGCAAAGGCTTCGATCTCTCCATGAGGAATACGGGAATCCGCAAGCCACTTCTCCGTCTTATCCTTCAATTGGTTCATAGCCGCCCGTACAAATCGCGCCGGCACCTCTTCCAATCCGATTTCCAGCAATAGATCCTTTGCCATCCTATTCCGCTCCTTTCTTCAGCAACGGGAAGCCTAGACGCTCGCGCTCTTCCAGATACGTAGCCGCACATTGTCTGGCCAAGTTGCGGACTCTCGTAATATAGCCCGTTCTTTCCGTTACGCTGATAGCGCCGCGCGCATCCAGCAAATTGAATGTATGCGAGCATTTCAGCACGTAATCATAGGCAGGGAACACCAGGTGATGCTCCATCGTTTTTTTCGCTTCTTCTTCGTACATGTTGAACAAAGTGAAGAGCATAGCCGTATCCGACGTTTCGAATGTATATTTGGAATGCTCGTACTCCGGTTGCAGGAATACATCGCCGTAGGTTACGCCGTCCACCCACTCCAGATCGAACACATTCTCTTTCTCTTGAATATAAGAAGCCAGGCGCTCCATGCCGTATGTGATTTCCACGGCAACGGGATTTGCGTCTATGCCGCCTACTTGCTGGAAGTACGTAAATTGCGTGATCTCCATGCCATCCAGCCATACTTCCCAGCCAAGACCCCACGCGCCAAGCGTTGGAGATTCCCAGTTGTCTTCGACAAAGCGGATATCGTGATCCTTGGCGTCAATGCCCAGCCGCTTCAGACTCTCCAGATACAGCTCCTGAATATTGTCCGGCGAAGGCTTAAGAATCACCTGGAATTGATGATGCTGATACAGACGGTTCGGATTTTCACCGTAACGGCCGTCTGCTGGACGACGCGAAGGCTCGACATAAGCCACATTCCATGGCTCAGGGCCGATCGATCGCAGGAAGGTCATCGGATTCATCGTGCCCGCGCCTTTCTCTACGTCGTATGGCTGTACCAAAATGCAATTCTGTTCCGCCCAAAACTGCTGCAGCGTCAAAATCATACCTTGAAAATTCATTCGGCTCGACTCCTTTTTCGTTTTTTGTCCAATCAGGACTCTGAGCAACTTATGTATTGGCAGCGGCATACAAAAAACTCCCGGCCTCTACGTCTGCTCACAGACGTAGGGACGAGAGTTGTGATTCCCGCGGTTCCACCCTACTTGGCCATCCTGCGCCGCAAGACAACCCGCCTTAGTTCGATCGGACTCCGGAGCGCCTTTCATCATGAACGTCCAACCGGGCTTCCACTTTCCCCGGCTCGCTGAGCTTGTGACTACTCATGATTACTTTCTCCATCATTGTCCACTATTCATAATTTACTATTCTATTCATCTCGATTGCAAAAGTCAAACTAATTTATCAAGCTGATCCAGGAAATTGCGAGATTTCAGCTGCAAGCCTAGCTGGATGTCCATCAGTTGACGCATTACAAGCTTTAACTCCTGCTTTGTCTCCGGCTTCACCGCGATGGAGCCGAGTCTGCGCATGTCGAGCTTATTGAACAATCGAAGCAGCTTGTACGCCCCCTCGCTTAAGACATGAGCCGAAGAATCGCGATTGACGCATCTCCCGCATAGAATGCCCCCGCCTTGCGCAGACAAGCGGAAAGGACCAACCCGATTCCCGCATGAAACGCATTCTTCCATCTCTGGCGCATAGCCGGCCAGCGTCAAGACTCTCATCTCATAGAGATGTGTCACGATCTGCGGATCCTTCCCTGCATCCAGAGCGGACAAGAATGCCTTTAATTGCTCAAAATGAAAGCCAGTGGGCTCATCGTCATGAATAATACGATCCGTCAGCTCCGCCGCATAAGATGCGTAAGCGGAAAGGTCCAACTGCATACGCAAATCATGGTGAGATTCAATAATCTCACCATGATTAAGCGTTCCGAGGCCTTGGCTCCGGAAATATTGGTATTCGCCATATGTGAAGGGCTGTGCCAGCGAAGAATGCCGGCTCTTCACTTTTTTGGCGCCGCGGACCATTACGCCCGCTTTCCCGTTCGTCTTCGTCAGCAGTGTCACAATCTTATTGCTTTCCCCGTAATCCATGCTGCGAATTACGATTCCTTCTACCCGATAAAGCATCCCTTCGTCTCCCCCATGAAACGAGCCATAACAGCTGCCTAGGCTGCCTTAGTCCTTACTCCGCATCTTCTCCCGCGAGTTCTTCATCAAAGCCCTCTGCAGCGCTTGGATGGGCGGACAATCCGTATTGATCCATTTCCTTATAAAGCATGAAGGATTCGACATCCCCGGTCAACGTAAAATACTTCCACGAAAAATCTCGCATACGTATTCATCCCTTTCGCCTCGGAAATGCTGCTGCTCCAGACATTATAGGATGTGACAGATCGGGCTCCCGTATCCTTAGCAAAAAACGTCAGTCATGACGGAAGCCAAGATCTTTGAGCACACGCTCCTGATTCCGCCAGTCCTTCTTCACTTTCACCCACAGCTCCAGGAAGGTACGGGAACCAAGCAACGCTTCAATATCCTTCCGCGCTTGCTTGCCCACTTCCTTCAAGAAGTCGCCGCGCTTCCCGATGATGATCCCCTTCTGAGAGTCGCGCTCGACATAGATGACTGCACCGATATACACAACTCCGTTCTCCTGGACTTTCATATCTTCAATCGTGACCGCAATGGAATGCGGGATCTCTTCACGAGACATATGAAGAATCTTCTCCCGGATAAGCTCTGCGCAGACGAATTGTTCCGGATGATCGGTAATTTGATCCGCCGGATAATATTGCGGGCCTTCCGGCAAGTAGCGGCTGATCTGCTCCAGCAGCGTGCTTACGTTATTGCCGTTCAACGCCGAGATGGGCACAGTTTCCGCAAATTCGTAAAGCTCATTATACTGTGTAATCATAGGCAGCAGCTTTTCGGGCTCTATCATATCGATTTTGTTCATGACCAGAAATACAGGCGTTTTCACTTTTTTGAGCTGTTCGATAATGAATCGGTCGCCGCCGCCGATTCCTTCGGATACATCAACTAAAAATAACGCCGCCTCTACTTCCTTCAAGGCGCTCTCCGCAGTCTTCATCATATAATTGCCCAGCTTGGATTGCGGCTTATGAATACCTGGCGTATCCAGAAATACGATTTGCGTATCCTCCGTCGTATAGACGCCATGAATTTTGTTGCGCGTGGTTTGCGGCTTATCCGACATAATCGCAATCTTCTGCCCGATCAAATGATTCATAAGTGTCGACTTGCCTACATTTGGCCTTCCGATAATAGCTACGAAGCCGGAGCGAAATTTGTTTCCGCCTTTGGTGTTACTGGTTGATTGATTCATGGATTCTATCGTTCCTCCTTGTGAAGCGATGAGGGCGTGAACGCCCCTGGCAATAACTCGGTTACGGTAGTCATGGTCCAGTCGCCTTTTGTATTCCCCATAATAACCGGCATATCAGGCGGACAGAGCTCCACCAACACTTGGCGGCATATGCCGCATGGCGAGATCGGTCCTTCCGTAGCTCCGATCACAGCAATAGCCTTGAACGTACCCGCTTGCTTCCCATCGGCAATAGCCCGAAACAGCGCGGTGCGCTCTGCACAGTTCGTCGGACCATATGCAGCATTCTCGACATTGCAGCCTTCGTGCACATGACCGTCCGAATCCAGCAATGCCGCGCCAACCTGGAATCCCGAATAAGGCACGTAAGCGCGTCGCATGACTTCCTCTGCGGCGCGCATTAGCGTTGTATAGGATTGAGATAGCCCTTCAAATTCCATACGTTAAAAATCTCCTTCCTTACGAAGCGAATAACAGCCGCCACAAGGGCGGCCCGATAATGATAACGCCAATTGCAATTGCGCCTAATGTTCCCGCAAGCACCGCGCCTGCGGCCGTATCTTTGGCAGCCTTGGCAATAGGATGGCGCTCTGGACTTGCCAAATCAACGGCTTGCTCAATGGCTGTGTTGACCAGTTCCAGACTAATTACAAGTACAATTGCAAAAAGGATAAGCGCCCACTCTGCAGACGATAACGACAGCAGCCATCCAAGTCCAATGACAAGGACGGCAGCTATGCAATGAATTTGCATATGACGCTGTGTGCGAATGGCGAACATTATTCCTGATAACGCGAATCCCACGCTTCTCAAGAACCGGCCCATTATCTGGTCAAACCCGCTTTCTGAAGTACGGCCTCCTGCTTGGCCGTCATAACCGCTTCGGACTCCTCATCCTGATGATCATAGCCAATCAGGTGCAGAAATCCGTGAACGAACAAAAATCCGATCTCTCTCTTTAGCGAATGACCATAATCCTCGCTTTGGGCAACCGCACGCTCCACGGAAATAATAATATCGCCTAGCATGCCCGATATAGGATCCGGCTCATCCTCGCTTTCCACCTCAAAGATGATATCCAGTTCGTCTGTACCTTCATCCTGCATGGCAAAGGACAATACATCCGTCGGTCGGTCAATTCCTCTATAATCGCGATTGAGGGCGTGAATGCCCTCATCATCGATAAAGGTTAACGTCACTTCGCCCTCCGACATCCCTTCGGCTTCACCGGCGAGCTGCAGCAGCTCGGTCAGAAGTCCGATCCATTCTTCCGGTATGTCAATCTTATCTTGCTCGTTGCTGTAATCCAATTGCAAGCTCATGCTAACTTGTCCGCTCCTTCGCCTTCACGTCATCCGGATATTCGATCCGGGAGTGGAAGATCCCGATAATGCTTTCCTTCAAAGAATGCGCAACCTTGTCCAATTCCTTCATGGTCAGATCGCATTCGTTATATTGATTGTCATCCAATCGGCTTTTAATAATTTTGTTGATCATCGCTTCTACATGCTCGACAGTAGGATTGCGCAAGCTGCGTACCGCTGCTTCAATACAATCCGCAATGCCCACAATAGCTGCTTCTTTGGATTGCGCCTTCGGACCCGGATAACGGAAGTCGTCTTCCGTGAAGTTCGGTTCTACGCCCTGCTCTTCCGCTTGCTTAAGCGCCTTATGGTAGAAGTATTTCAACGATGTTGTTCCATGATGCTGCTCGGCGATATCCCGAAGCGGCTTAGGAATATTATGCGCCTTAAGCATTTCCGAGCCATCCTTCGCATGCGCCACAATAATAGATTTGCTGAGCTTGGGATCGATCGTATCATGCGGATTCTCGATATTTGTCTGGTTTTCGATGAAGTAGTTCGGCCGCTTCGTCTTGCCGATGTCATGATAATAGGAGCCGACTCTGCATAACAGACCGTCTGCCCCGATCGACTCGGCCGCAGCTTCCGCCAAATTGCCTACCATGACGCTATGATGGTACGTACCTGGTGTCTCCGTCAGCAGCTTGCGCAGCAGCGGATGGTTAGGGTTGGACAGCTCTACCAGCTTCAGCGCAGACAGGATGCCGAACGTAACCTCGAAGAATGGCATAAGACCGATGACAAGGACGGCTGTCAGCAAACCGCTTGCGAACGCAAAGGACAGCGAGTAGATAAACGGCATCCGGTCCAGTTGCTCAGACATAAGCAGGATAGCCGCTACAGCGCATGTTCCGAACAGACTCACCATAATGCCGGCCTTCAGAATGGCCGATCGCTGGCTTGCCCGATGGATAGCGAATACAGCTGCCAAAGATACGACCATTATGAAAAATCCGAATCTGAAATCAAACAGCTGGCTGGAATGCGTATTCAGAATCATGCTGCCCATAATGGCAAAGATAAACGAACTGATTATCGCCAAATGCATGTCCAGCAGAAGCGTGATCAGCATCGCTCCCAGCGCGGCAGGCGCCAAATAGCCGATATATGAAGCATTATCCGTCTGCGTAAATCCGATAATCTGAATCGTAATGGTATTGATCAAATAAATCAACCATAACATAAGCAGCTGAGCGTTGCCGTAACGCGGCTTCAGCCCGTTAATGCCGCCCGATTGATGGAGATAGACGTATATCACGATGATGAACATCAGGGAAAGCATTAGCAAGCCCATTTGAGGCCAATAATGCTTCTTATCCTGCAGCAAATTCGAATCCGATAACAGCTTGTACAGCTCCGGCGTAATCGTTTGTCCCCGCTTGACCAAGAAGTCGCCTTCCTTGATGACGACAGGCGGCGTATTCTGCTTCGCTAGAACGCGCGCTTCCTCAGTCGCTTCCTTATCAAGGAATTTGTTTGGCATAATCGCAAAGCGCGCCAACTCCTGCACAATTTCCCTTGCTGTCCGGTTCGACAACGAGCTTGCATTGACCAGCTCAGCCACTTGCGTCCGGGCCGTTTCCGCTTCCCTTAATTGCTCGATCATCAGCTTCTTGACGATGTTTATAGCTACGATGCGCATCTCGATCAGCTGCTCGCTTGTCAACTGCGGCATTTTATAGAACGTCTCTTCCGGAATCTCATACTTCTGGTCCTTAGTGACTCTGGTCATCTCTTCCAGAAGCGTATCAGAATATGTACCTTTGCCTTTATTAAGATTGGCAAACATATCAATATGCTCGTTATACCGTTTCGGAATTTCTCGTCGGTAGATTTCCACTTTATCTTGGTTCGTCACCTGATCGTCCATATTAAGCTGCTCGATCCGGTACAAGATTTGTTCAACCAGCGCTTCGTTTTTCATTGCTACGATATTGTAAGTATCCTCGATCCGGTTAGCCGCCTCTTCCTCAGCCTGGCGAGTCGCCTTCTCGTCCTTAATCTGGAAGGGAGCTTTAATATCCTTTTCGCTAACCGAACCTTCTGCGATATCATACGTCTCCGGTATGACATGCGGCGCAAGACTGATATAGAATAGCAGCACGAACATGGCCATGAGCGTCCATCTTCCGGCAGGACTTTGTCTCCAGCCTTGTATCCTGGCTGATTTTCCGGTGGCCTGCTTGCTTGTCCCGTTCTGGTTCATGCGGCTATCCATCCTCTCTAGGTTTTATTCTCGGCATGCACATCATACGCCATAATAATCTTCTGTACGAGGGAGTGACGCACAACATCGCCTTCGGTGAAGTAAATAAGTCCGATCTCTTCGATGCCCTTCAGGATACGCTGCGCTTCTATGAGGCCCGATGTCTTGCCTCTTGGCAAGTCGATCTGCGTCACATCGCCCGTAATGACCATCTTGGAACCAAAGCCCAGACGTGTAAGGAACATCTTCATCTGCTCAGGCGTCGTATTCTGCGCCTCGTCCAGAATGATAAAGGAGTCATCCAGCGTTCTGCCGCGCATATACGCCAGCGGAGCGATCTCAATTAGCCCGCGTTCCATCGCCTTGACCGTCTGATCTGGGCCAAGCACATCATGGAGCGCATCATAGAGCGGCCTCAAGTAAGGGTCTACCTTCTCTTGCAGATCGCCTGGCAAAAAGCCCAGATTCTCACCCGCTTCCACAGCGGGACGCGTCAACACAATACGCTTGACGGAGCCTTCCTTCAATGCGGCAACAGCCAATACGACAGCCAGATAGGTTTTGCCTGTGCCTGCCGGGCCTATGCCGAACACGATATCTTTTTTTCTAATCGTCTTCACGTAATGACGCTGTCCAATTGTCTTAACCATAATTTTTTTGCCGCGGAAGGTCGTTGCTACTTCTTTCTTGAAGAGATCCAGCAGTTCCTCCGCCTGCATGGTGCGAGCCAGCTCCAGCGCATAGGCAATATCACGTTCCGTCGGGTTATAGCCGCCGCGAACGAGCTGCAGCAGCACGCGGAACAATTGCTCCAGCGATTCTGTTTCCTTGACGGGGCCTGTAATGACAATCTCGGCTTCGCGTGTAGCGATTGTCGATTCGACGCTTTCTTGCACCAATCGCAAAAACTTATCCTGAGGCCCGAAAACAGCTAAGCCTTCAGCAGCATTCTCGAGCGGAACTTTTACTGTAGTCGATTCATTTTGCAACAATTCTCAGTCTCCCTGCATCTGGACTAATGGCATTTCTGTGACCAACGATTGCTCCACTTCAAAAAGAACTTTCATATAAACTTTACCATTGTCAGCCTCTTCATGCAAAACAATTTCATCGACGATGACGGCATCAAGACCTGCTTTTTCGATGACATCCGCTTTGGCTTGCAGCAATCCGACGCTTTTCGCTTCTTCGACGGTAATCGTCCGCTCCTGCAGCTCCGTCTCCATAACCGTTTCTTTCATTCGGCCAATCGGCAGCGACCATTTTCTCCAGGAAATACGCTCCTCATGTGTAATCGTCTCCGATTGCACGTACTCGTCCTTTCCGAATCCGCTCACCTGAAGCCCCCTGGAGCCCAATACCGCATACCACTTCGACTTTTTCTCGCCCGTGTATACCTTCACCTGCTGGACCAGAGGCGCCTCCACCTTGAATTCATACCAGACCAGCCCGCGTACGATTCCTTTGGCGACAACGACCTTGGAATTCGTCTCGGAGCCGATCAAGCCGGAGATGAGGGTCTGCCCCTTTTTGACGCGCGTATTTTTCTTCACGACCGCTTTGCCAGCCTCCGCTATAATCTGCGTTACAACACCATCAGCGGAAGCAACCAAATGACGGGGATTTTGAAGCGACGGCGTCTCAGGCAGCGTCATCTCAACAACCTGAATGCGAACCTTTGTCCCTTTTTTCTCCACACCGACCCAAGTCGTGCCCGGCAGCGAGTTGACCAGCTTCTTGGAGATGACGTCGGCATCCTGCAGCCTGAAGGACCATTGCATCGGGTACAGCCCTTCCTGCTTGGCCGCTTGCAGCACCTGCTCGTCCGTCAGCTTCACATTGCCCTCGACCTCAACATTCCATACGAGCGAGGAGAGCATGAATATAATGGCAAAGAACAAGACGATGCCCAAGGAGAACCAGATTCGCTTCTCGGCTTTCACAAGCCAGAAGGGAAGCCCTTTGCGTTCAGTGACATGCACCCGGCAGCCTGTCTCTTTTAAATACGGACGAAGGCGAAAAAAGTCGCCAACAGATAACTCAAATTGCAGCTTCCCTTTGCTTGTCCAACGAATGGCAGACAGGCCAAGCCCCCCTGCCATCGCTTTGTTCACGAGCTCCTCGGGCTTGCCGCCCCTCGTCTCTACCACAACGACACCCTTTAACCATAATACCCCTTTTTCCCTCACTTCGTTCTCCCCCTATTCATTATGGAAGCAACTGTATATTGGTAATCACGCCTTCGATGAATACTTCTTCCGTCCATATTGTCCGAATAACCAGCGAACTGCCGGTCACCTCCAGCTCTCCCTTGCTCAAAGCCAGCCTCAGGCGGTCGCTGGTGAAGTGGACGACGCCACGATGATTTTCGATATAGAGCTGCCTGTCGCCAATCATTGTAAGCCTGGGAAGGTCATATACGACATCTTGAGGCATATCGAGCAGTTCGGCCGTCAGCTTATGAAATTTCCGTTTCAGATGTCGCATGGATTGAATGAGCCCCTCCTCAAAGGTTTTCGAAGAAAACCTGGCATCGTAAGCAGTTGCTAAGGTTTTCGAAGAAAACCTGGCATCGTAAGCAGTTGCTAAGGTTTGCTGGAAGCAGACCTAATGACATAGCGTCGAAAACATAGCTATGACGTTATAGATGTGCTATACCAAAATATGCTCGGCGCAGGCTAATTATGTGATTCCTGAGGAAAAACGGAGGGTTTGCGGATTGAAGCGGAGGCAATAAAAAAAGACCTTCGATTCCAAGGAATGGAACGAAGGTCTTATTCTGCTTATGATCGGCGATACGGTCGTTTGGCCTTAGGCGGTCCAAGCACCTCCGACCAGATAAAAGCTTTGCGAAGATCATCCTTAGCAAGCCCTTTGGTTGGGTTGGCAATCATTCCCCCATCGGAATTAGAGGCTCTGCTTGCAGCAGATGACGGACGAGTCTGGCGTGACGACGCAGACGTCCCATACCGCCGGACAGGCCGATCTCCAGCGTACGGATCGAATCGATCGGCGCCGGGGAATACATCTTCACCCTGCTCCTCCGATTTCCACTGCGTGCGGTAAACCGTGTCAGGGCGCTCCTGCTGAAGTACTGGACGCTCCTGCTGGCTCACAGGCCGCGCTTGCTGCTCCGGAGTCCGCTCTTGCGGACCACCGTTAGCCGGTTCACCGCCGAAGTCCGGCATTCTTCCGGGAGTCTGGCCTTTCTTCCCGGAGTTGCTGAACAATCTCGCTACAAAAAATATTGCAATCAAAATGAAGTAAAAGTTTTTGGTCAAAAACTCAATGATATCCACGTTGCTTCACCTCCATAAGACAGCTTGCCATTGATTAGGCTAGCTACCGGCAGCGTTAACGTCCGTCTTTCTCGTCAGTCTGACCATCCGTTTCGCCAATGGAGGATCTCATTTTTGTATCCGCTTCGATGTTTTTCAAGTTCATGTAGTCCATGACGCCTAGCTTGCCGCTTTTAAGCGCTTCTGCCATGGCAAGCGGAACCTGCGACTCGGATTCCACAACTCTTGCTTCCATCTCCACGACCTTGGCTTTGTTCTCCTGCTCCTGCGCAACGGCCATCGCTCTGCGCTCCTCGGCTTTCGCCTGAGCGATTTTTTTATCGGCTTCGGCTTGTTCCGTCTGCAGGTGGGCTCCAATGTTTTTGCCTACATCCACATCCGCGATATCGATGGACAGGATTTCGAAAGCCGTGCCCGCATCAAGACCTTTGCCGAGCACAGTACGTGAGATTAGATCAGGATTTTCCAATACATCTTTATGGGAATTCGACGAACCGACCGTGGTTACGATACCTTCGCCTACGCGGGCAATAATTGTCTCTTCGCCGGCGCCGCCGACGAGTCGGTCGATGTTGGCGCGCACCGTTACACGCGCTTTTACTTTTACTTCAATTCCGTCTTTTGCAACAGCTGCAACAATCGGCGTCTCGATTACACGCGGGTTAACGCTCATCTGTACAGCTTGCAATACATCACGGCCCGCAAGATCGATTGCTGCCGCACGCTCGAATTGCAATGGGATGTTGGCACGTTGCGCTGCGATTAGCGCATTGACAACCCGGTCGACGTTACCGCCTGCGAGAAAGTGACTTTCCAGCTGGTTAATATTGAGCCCGAGGCCCGCCTTGGTCGCTTTGATCAGCGGGTTGACAATTCGGCTCGGGACGACCCGGCGCAATCTCATCGCAACCAGCGTAATAATGCTAATGCGCACGCCTGACGCGAGAGCGGATATCCAGAGCATAAACGGGAAGAAGCTCAGGAATACCGAAAGTAAAATAATGACCAACACGGCGATAATCAGAAACGATACAACAGGATCCAATTCAGCGAACATATCGATAACCTCCATTTCCCTTATTAACAGGGGACTATTCATTTCAATTCTTTACTTCTTTCACAACAACCCAGGTTCCTTCCGCCTTGATGACCACAACCGGCTTGCCCGAATCGATAAATTCACCCGTCGTAACAACATCGACCCGGCTATCGCCAATTTGTGCGGTGCCCGAAGGGCGCAGCGTTGTCAGAGCTATTCCTCGTTCACCCACTAGTGAATTCTGAACATCCGCTGACAAGTAGCCTTCTTCCGTTCCCAATTTGTCTCTCAAAATAAATTTGTTCCAGATGCCCCGGCCTTTATTGGTTCTGGCGAACAAAGCTACGATGACCGCAGCGGCGGCCACCGCCACGCCGAGCGAGATAAATCCGGTCTTCGGATTAGGCGCCGACATGACAACCGCGGCTATCAGCGACGCGCTGCCAAGCAGCCCCAATATGCCGAAGCTTGGCACAAATAGCTCAATTACCATTAAGATAATGCCTATGATGAACAGAGCCATTGCTTCCATGCCTGCCAGTCCCGATACATAAGAGCCGAAGAAAAAGAGACCGAAACCTAACAGTCCTATAATGCCCGGAGCTCCAAAGCCTGGAACAAGCAGCTCAATCGCAACACCTGCGATGCCGATTATAAGCAAAATCGTTGTTACGACAGGGTTGACCAGGAAGCGTGCCACTTCCTCTGCAAGCGAAGGCTGTATCTCGATCATGGTACGATTATCCAGCCCCAGCCATTTGACTACATCCTCAACGCTGCTCGCCGTAAGCTCGGAATAACCGACTTTCTCCGCGTCGGTAGCGGACAAGGACAAGATCTCTCCCGGCTTCTTCTCCCGGCCGATCGTATCTGTCATATCCACGGCAACTGACTTGTCCACCATTGCCGCAGCGATATTAGGGTCTCTGCCATTCAGCTTCGCGGCTTCCGTCATCTGTCCGACCCAGAACGATATCGTCTTCGGATCTTCAATAAGCGTCCCGCTTCCGTCAACGACGGCAGCTGCGCCAATTGTACTGCCCGGCTGCATCGCAATATGATTGGCGTTCAGCGCGATATATGTCCCTGCCGATACGGCCTTGCCTTCTACGAATGCAGTCGTCGGAATCGGACTGGTGCGAATCAGTTCCCCGATTTCGCTTGCGCTGTCGACACGGCCGCCAAGCGTGTTCACAACAAGCACAATATGCTCGGCCTTTGCTTCCTGCGCCTCCTTGAAGGCTCTCTCCATGAAGGAAAGCAGTCCCTGCTCCACCTTCTGCTTCACGGGTACGATGACGACAGCCGTTCCGGCATCGCCCTGTGAAGCAGTCTCCTCAGATGAGGCAAACGCAGCGGGAAGCATGACCGACGTTAACGAAATGGTTAGTACAGCTATAAGCATCAACGGAAGCAGCAGTGTCTTTGTATGCAGCCATATTCGTCGTTGTTTAACCATTGGCGCCCTCCTTTTTACAAGATAGTATTACCTGTATTACGTAACAATGTTCGTATTGTTTCAACAATTAGAAAAAAACACCCCAATAAAGGGGTGTTTTGTGTCCGCATCGTATGCTATTGCAGAAATTGCATAACTGCTTGATTTACTAGTTTACCGTCTGCGCGTCCCTTTGTCTTAGGCATGAGGGCGCCCATCACTTTCCCCATATCGGCTTTGGAAGAAGCACCGAGTTCATGGATGGTCTGCCTTACTATCTCTTGAATCTCTTCTTCAGTCAGCTGCTCGGGAAGGTATTGACTAATAATTTCAATTTCTGCTGCAAGACCTGTTACCAGGTCATCACGGCCGGCTTTTTTAAATTCTTGGAGGGAATCTTTACGTATTTTGATTTCACGACTCAATATATCAAGCACTTCATTATCTTCCAGGGGTCGCTTTAAATCAATCTCCAAGTTTTTCACTGCCGCACGCATCATACGAATAGTGGTCAGCTTGAACTTGTCCTGACTCTTCATGGCTTGCTTCATATCGTCGGTCAATCGTTCGCTCAGGTTCATTATGCAAGGCTCCTCCTAAAACTTTCTCTTACGCGCAGCCTCGGACTTTTTCTTGCGCTTTACACTTGGCTTTTCATAATGCTTGCGTTTTTTCACCTCAGCGAGCACACCGTCTTTAGCGATGGAACGTTTAAAGCGGCGAAGCGCAGCATCAATAGTTTCGTTTTTGCGAACTTTAGTTTCAGACACCAGTTTTCCCTCCCTCCGAAACAGACCGTCCAGAGCTATAACACGGTTTATCAAACTTCATTATAAAGTAAACTAAAACCCAGTGTCAACTTCCGTTAGGTTGCAAGTAATGCGCCAAGCTTCTTACCGCCCAGCAAGTGGATATGCAAGTGGTAGACGACTTGTCCGCCATCGCTGTTCACGTTGTTAACCAGGCGGTAGCCCGCTTCCGCGATGCCTTGCTCTTTGGCGATTTGCCTGGCAACGGCAAACAGCTCTCCGATCAATTCGTTATCCTCATCCGCGACATCGTTCATGGTCGGAATATGTTTTTTCGGGATAATCAATATATGTACGGGAGCCGCCGGCTGAATATCCTGGAACGCCAGCACACGGTCGTTTTCGAACACTTTGGTCGACGGGATGGAACCTTCAACGATTTTACAGAAAATGCAGTCCATTTTTCTACCTCCTCACCATTTCCTACCTACTATCATACAAAAAAAATGAGCGCTAGTCCAATGCACGAACGCCGAACATGGGTTAGTCCATGTTCGGCGCAATTCGTACGGATTTTTGCTAGATAAAAAACGGCAATAAAGAAAGGGCCAGCAAGCCGCCAAGTGGAAATCCTCTGCGGTAAAAGCGCCTGCGCGGATAGTAACCGCCGTAGCCGTAGCCGTAGCCGCCATACGGGAGAAAAGCTCTTTCGTCCCCCGGACAGAATGGGATCGCCAGATACACATTTTCGTCATCTACGCTTTCCACGATTCCATCATGATACTGGCCGTCGCTTGTTTGGATCACCACGTAACGATTAAGATGTTTCTCGCAAACATTTTTGTTTTGTGTCAAATGTGGATTGACATTGTTCATAGTCATCAGCCTCCCGATACCATATTCTATGCTGCGGTAGGCGAATGGCTACTAAGCTTCTATGCGAATTTTTTAAGATCCGGCGAATTTCTTAAGATCCGGCGTAGTTCTTAAGCGCCTTCTGAAGCTCTGATGCAATATCGATCCAATCATGGCCGTTCGCCAGACGGACCATCGAGTTGCGGTCGCCTTCCATTTCATAATGAAACGCGGACATCAGCTCAGTGAGGCTCACAAAGGACGACTGCGCTTCGCTTACCGCTGCATGCTCGGCCTCCGACAATGCTCCGCTGCCCGATCCGATATCTTGCAGCGCTTGCTGTAGCTTTTTCTCATAAGCATCGTAAGTCTCAGAGTCTTGGCTGAATGCCGCAGAATCAATCTCAGCCGCATGCGACATAAGGACGGCCAATCCCGCCTGCTCTCGGTCCACGCTGACGTTGAAATGCTTCGCTGTCAATCGGGCTAATGCCGGCTCTGTGTCCGCATTCAGCTGGATCTCCTCCAAGTATACACTCCAATGGGCAAGCTGCTCCTGCCCCTCTTTAAATCCTTGGAAGATCATTTCCCCAGTACGTACGATATCGCCCCGCGTATGCTCGATGTGTTTGGTATAAAGCAAGATGTTGCCCATTAAGCTAAAGACGAGCAAGACGAGCGTGATAGGCAGCGCCCAAGAGCGCTTGCCGTTTTGTTGCTGTTCCAAGCTTCTCCCTCCCGAATTAACGTTGACAGCTTTCGGTCCGCATTACAGTTTGATCACCGTGGAGCCGTCAAAGAAATAAACATATTTTTCGTCAACCTTTCGCTTCAAGACCGCCTCGATCGCCTCGGCATACAATTCCAGCTGGAAGCGATGCCGCCCCGCTGCCCGCTCCCAATCCTTCATATAGACACGATCCGTCTTGTAATCAAGCAGCGTAATGCCGTCTCGGTCTTCGAACAGGCAATCAATTACGCCTTGAATCAGAATCGGCTCATCGTCCAATTCGCTGTCATGCTTGCCATAAACCCGGCTGGCGGGGAACATGCAGCTGAACGGAACTTCTCTTCTGACCCAGTCCGCCCGAACGAGACGCTGTCCAAGCTCGCTCTCATAGAAAGCCAGAATCGTATCCGGATCGATGACTTCCGCCTGCTTCAAGGTCAACAGCCGCTTTGCCACCATCGCCGCTAGCGTCTCCTCGATGACGTTCTTGTCCACCGATCCTGCCGCCGGGATATGCTGCATGAGCAAATGATGAACGGAGCCTTTCTCTGCGGCAGTCAACGACTTCTCCTCCATAAAGGAAGGCCTGCGCATACGCAGCGTATAACTGCCTCTACCGCCGCTCTCGTCTCCTGACGCTGCTGGATCAGCCTCATGTATGCCTGAGGCTTCCTGGACCGCTTCAAGCGTCTCAGCGTCCTCCACAGGCTCTGCATGCAGCCGTTTCATTTCGGTAACGGAGGTTTTCGCCGCAATGCCTTGCGCAGCCTGATGCGGGTAAGTCCATTCCATACGGGCACGCAATTCTGTATCGATGTCCGTATCCTCAATCAGCGCAAGCGATTCAATCGCCCCCATACGCAGTTGACTGAATCCGGGCTCCTCTGCTACCTCTTCCTCCATCGCGGCCGCAGCCTCCGTGCCAAGCAGCACCGATGGCACTATCCCGCTTTCCCATTGTTCCATACCGATTGTGACAGTCCGCGCCGCCGCCTCAGCTGAATTCCCATCCGTCTCAGCTGCCAGCTTCCTCACAACGAGCGGGCCTACCCAATCCAAATAAGATCGCGCCGAAGCGACATGATAATCCGAGACTTGTCCCGATTCATCCAAAGCGGATAACCAGCGATTCATCGCTTTGACCGAATCGGATACCGTTCCGATGAGAAACATTTTCTCCTTTGGCCTGGTTAACGCCACATACAGGATACGCATCTCTTCCGCAAGCAGCTCCATCTTCAGTTTTTTTCTAATCGCCAGAAACGGCAGTGTAGGGTAGCTGATTCGAAGCTCGGGATCGACATAGCGGGGACCAAAGCCCAGCTCCTTGTGCTTCAGGAACGACGTTCGCATATCCTGCTGGTTGAAGAGCTTGCCCATGCCTGCGACAAAAACAACCGGAAACTCCAAGCCTTTGCTCTTATGAATGGACATGATGCGGACAACATCCTCGCCTTCGCCTGCTGCCCGTGCCGTTCCCAGATCGCCGCCGCTCTCCCGCATTCGCTCGATAAATCGCAAGAAGCGGAACAGTCCGCGGAAGGACGTCGATTCATACTGTCTGGCGCGGTCGTGAAGCGCCCTTAGATTCGCCTGTCTTTGCGTACCGCCCGGCAGCCCTCCGACAAAATCATAATAGCCGGTATCGCGGTAAATGCGCCAAAGCAGATCTGCCAGCGACCCTTGTCTAGCCTCCGATCTCCATCCTTCCAGACGCTCGAGAAATCTTGCAAGCTTCAGCCTGGAATTCTCCGGCATGCTATCACTGCCTGCCGCATGCAGCAGAGCATCGTAGTAGCTGGCATTGACGGATAGAATGCGAATGCGGGCCAATTCCTCGGCTGTCATGGAGAACACCGGAGAACGAAGCGCAGCCGCGAGCGGAATATCCTGATGCGGGTTGTCGATAACGCGCAGAATCGACAGCATCGTCTCCACTTCCGTCGCTTCAAAATATCCGCTGCTCAGCTCGGCATAAGCCGGTATTCCTTTGGCCTGCAGTTCCTCGATCAGAATAGGTGACCACTGCTTCGTAGCCCGCAGCAAAATGACGACATCTCTCCACTCCATCGGACGGTAGCTGCCGCTCTTCCCGTCATAGACCTGAAAACCGCTGCTCACAAGCTCGTTGAGCTGTCCGGCAATCCATCTCGCTTCAAGCTGGGCGACATTCAGCTCCGCCAGCTCTTCCGCGCGCTGCAGCATGTCTTCATGCTCCTCGCCGAAAGCTTCGTCATCCCCCGCGTCCCCATCATCGGTAACGCCCGATCCGCGATCCAGAACAGCGAACTGAATATTGCAGCTGCCGGGCTTTTCCGGTTCAGGGTATGCGGCTCCTGCGACAAGCTCCGCTCTGTCATCGTAGTCCATCTCGGCGACGTTCTCTCTCATGATGCCGCGAAAAACCCCGTTTACGCCGTCGACCACTTCGCGGCGGCTCCGGAAGTTGCGGGCGAGATCGATTCTTTGCCCTGAGGAGCTTGCGGAGTCATGCTGCTCCTGTAATTGGGACTGCGCGCGATAGGCTTTGTATTTGGCCAGAAACAAATTCGGCTCCGCCAAACGGAATCGATAGATGCTCTGTTTCACGTCTCCGACCATGAACCGGTTGCCGCTGCCAGGACGCTCGATCAAGGAAACGATCGCCTCCTGCACCATATTGGTGTCCTGGTACTCGTCCAGCAGAATCTCGTCGAACATCTGCTGATAGTCAAGAGCCGCGACTGACGGCACGATCTTCTCCGGAGTGGAAGTCTTATCTCGAAGAATACGCAGACAATAATGCTCCAAGTCGCCGAAATCAAGTAGACCCTTTGCCCGTTTGGCAGCCTCGTACCGTCTGCCGAAATCGATGACCAGATCGGAGAGCGTGCGCATAAGCGGCGCCAGCACCGCGAGCTCCTCCAGAAACTGCTCGGCATCGCGTCCGAACAGTTCATTCGCAAGTCCGCTTACCAGCTTCTTGGCATTTTCCCGCAGCTCCTTCGTCTGCTCCTGGAGCGGCTTGTCGTAATCATCGCCCCGCACCGCCTTCAGCTTCCCGAAGGCCGCTGCCCTGAACGGAGCGGCCCAATGCCGCCAAGCGGTTGATTGAACCGTATCCCGGAGCCCCTGAACCATGAGCAGATCTTCCTCCAGCGCGCCTGCGTATGGGGCAGGACCGGAGGGCCGATTCGCCAGCTCCAGCGCTTCCCGAAGCTGGACTATCGCGCCATCGAGGCCGAGCAAGGCGTCTTCCTTCAGGCTTGCTACCCATTCGCCTGCCTCCAGCTCTTCCAAGGAGTCAGCCTCGAATGCGCGAGCTGTCTGGGATAGCCATAGCTCGGGCCATGGATGGCTTTGCGCGAAGTCGTATAGCCCCTGCACAAGCTGATAGAGAGGCTCGTCTCCGCGTTCCCCTCCGTATCGGTCAGCCAGCGTCAGAAAGTCCCCGCTGCCCGCTGCCTCACCGCTGTACCGATGCTCGAACAGCTCATCCAGGACATCGAGACGCATCAGCTCGCTTTCGGTTTCATTGGCTATCCGAAAGCCCGGGTCAAGTCCGATAAGCGGATAATAACGGCGAATGACGTCCAGACAGAAAGAGTGCAGCGTCGTGATGGAGGCGCGTCCCATTAACGCAAGCTGCCTCCGAAGATGCTCGTTGTCAGGGTCCGATGCCAGGCGCTTCTCCAGCGCCTGACGAATTCGATCCTTCATTTCTGCTGCGGCCGCCTTAGTAAAGGTTGCGACGAGCAGCCGGTCGACGTCCGTGCTAAGCGATATTTTGCGAATGATTCGCTCCACGAGTACCGCCGTTTTGCCAGAACCTGCCGCAGCCGCGACCAGCACGTTTCTGCCGCCCGTTACAATGGCTTCCCACTGGTCATCCGTCCATGTACTGTCTGCCGGCTTCGGCGCGCGCTGCGTAGTCATCCTCTTACACTCCCTCGAGCTGACGCCAAGCGTCCTCTCTGGACGATTTCGTCAGTTTTTTGTAGTCATTGCCTTGGAATAACGGATCGAATTGGCAGACGGCCTTGTAATCGCAAAACTGGCAAGGCGATTTCGGCCCCAGCCGGTAAGGCTCGATCGAGACGTCTCCCTCCATAATCGTTCCGCCGATCCGGCTGATCATGCCCCGGACAGATCGCCTCAGCGTCGTCCATTGATCAGACGTCACCACAGACGAGCTGCTGTAGAAGCTGCCGTCCCGCTTCAGCGCAACCGGAAGCAAATCCGAATATCCGGCATCCAGCTCGCCGTCCATCAGCCGGGCGACCTCGGCATCTGCCGTCAGCAGCCCTTTTGTTTTATAACGCTTCAAGATCTGGTTCGGCACTTCCTCAGCAGACAATCCGTTCGCTAAGGCAAGCATCGGATTATGCACATGAAAGTACAAAACGCCGGCAGGAGACGCAGGCTGGCCGAGCCATCCTTCCGCATGCGTAATTAATACATCCAGATAGGTTAGCATTTGCAGCGACAGGCCGTGCACCACTTCCTCCAGCTTAAGCGTCGTTGCGCTGGACTTATAATCCAGTACGCGCAGAAGCAGCCCTTCTTCCGTCTCTGCGGCGTCGACACGGTCAATCCTGCCGACAACCTCCATCTCCGTTCCATCCGGCAGGGGCAGCACCAAGGAGGGCAGCGTGCCTCCAGGTCCGAAGTCCAACTCCGTAGCGACTGGCTGGAAGTGTGCCCGCTTCGCATGCTCGCCGAGAATAACCGCGGCCTGAGCCACGATCTCCTTCAGCTTGCGGGCGATGAACTGGAATCTGCCGCTGCTCAGCAGGATCTGGGATTGCAGCTTGGGCGCAATCTCATCCACCGTCTTCGCAGCTGCAATCTTCACGTCTTCCCGCGTAAGCTTGCCCCAGTTGCCGCCAAGCGAGCCTGCCAGCTTGCTGAGCGCCGCATGGAACAGCTGGCCTACGTCAGGCGCCTCCAGCCGATACAGCTTCCGCTCCCGAAGCTTCAATCCGTGGATGGCAAAATGCTGGAACGGACAAGAGACGAATCGCTCCATTCGAGAGACGCTAACGGTCATCCGCTCGCCATACAATTCCCTCGCCAACGTCACCGGCAAGCTGCTCTCGCGGTTATGGTAGGTCAGCGATCCGGACAGGAGCTGCAGCTTTGGCTGCCACTCCGGCCGCGCGACATACCAGTTGTACATATCCCACCAGAACGGCGCAATCCGTCCGCCCTGCTGCCAGCTTCTAAGCGCGGCAATTAAATGGGTCAAGGTACGGCGGGGATGCTGGACAAACTCCTTCTGCTCCTCGGCTGACATGCTCTCAGACGGTTCTGTCCCGATTCTGAGTGTCGGCAAGCCGGGGAATAGGCTGCGAATATTCCGAATGATCTCGGAAGGCAGCAGGCTCTTGCCCTCTTCATCGGCCTCGGCCCAGCTAAGCCACAGCATGTCGCTAGGTGTCGTCAGAGCGTTATAGATCATAAATCTCTCATCCAGCAGCCTTCTGCGCACGCTAGGCGCCATCTCCATGCCTTCCGCAACAAGCGTATCGCGCTCAGCCTCCGTCAAGATGCCGTCCTCATTCACTCGCATAGGCATGATGCCATCATTGGCTCCCAGCACGTAACAAGCCCGTATCCGTCCCGACCGGGTCCGATCCATGGAGCCGACCAGCACTTGATCAAGCGCAGGCGGCACGGCTGCCAGCTTCAAGCTGTCAAGCCCTGCCTCGACCATACCGGCGAACAGCTCGGGAGATACCTCCTCATCCCCTGCCAGTTCAACAAGTTGATCGAGCAGGCTCATCACGCTGTCCCACAGCTGTCTGTGCGCCCGACCGCGCTGGGCATTGCCCCGATCCATATCCTCACGGCTCCAGCGCTCCAGCCGGTCTGCCGCATCACAGTGATCCAGCAGCTTGTACAACGCTTCGCACATCTCCCGAATGCTTGAGGCTTTGCGAATCGCATCCTCGAATTTCTTCAGGTGAGGAACGATAGCGTCCCTTGCAGCCACTGAAATTTCGAACTCCTGCTGGGCCTTAGCCGACACCTTCGTCTCCATCTCCTCTTCTTCGTCGAGCGAGAGAGACGCTATCGGCTCCCAGCTCCTTGGGTCCAGCCACTTCCATCCATCGATCCCCGAGGCCAGAACGTAATTTTCCAGCCTGTCAAACCAATCCCGCGGCAGGCTTCCGTCCATCGGGAACAGCATCTCGGTTTTGACGCAGCGGAACACAGCATCATAATGCCATCCGCTTAACACCGCTTCCAGCGCGGAGCGAATGAACTCCACCAACGGATGGTGATGAGCCTGCTCCTTCTGATCGACAAAATGAGGAATGCCGTAATCATCTAATATAAGGGACAAATAATCAGCGTAATCGGCCGAATTGCGCGTAAGAATAGCAATTTCTCTCCAGCGCAAGCCTTGGTTCCGCGCACGCGCACTAATGTCGCGGGCTACCGCCTCAACCTCTGCTCTTCTTCCAGAAGCAGACAAGAGTTGGATTCCGCCGCGATCGGGATCGCTATGACGGCTGCCTAGCATCGGAATTCGCTTGTCATAATGCTTCTCCAGATGGCCCAGTACGGGACTGCTGCTGAAGCGATGCGGAATGCCGCCTCCCGCATTCATGTCCAACACCGGCAAGACCTCAACCCCTTGGGCTTCTGCCAGCTCCATCAGCCTGATGCATGTCTCCGCTGCAGGATGGAACAGCTCAAGCTCATGCGGCCGCTCGCCAGCATCGTAATGGCGGTCCAGCGTAAGCGTGACGTTCACTTGCTTCGCATGCTTCATCAAGGAGCCAAGCGCTTCGTACTCCGTTGGCGTAAATCCGTGAAAGCCGTCCACCCATAGACAAGCATCCTTCATAGAGGGAGCTTCGGAATAGCTGTGCGACAAATAAGCCAAATAATCCTCAGCGTCCACGTAGCGGCCGGCTAGACTGGCTTCCATCTCTTCATAAATCAACGACAGGTCATGCAGCTTGCGGTCCAGAAGACCCTCCTGGCGCTCTCCTCCGCTCAAAGCGGCGTCCAGCTTCCGTAAGCCTTCCGCATCCACGCCGTAGCGCTTCCACTCTGTCAGAAGCTCAGACAGCCTCTCGATGAACCCCGCTTGCTCCGCTCCGCTCTGGAAGAGCTGCAGCCTTGCAGAAAACCGGTGAACGATTTTATACAGGAGCATCGATTTCCCCGTATCGCCGATTGGCACCAAAGCCGTACCGCCTGTCTCTTGCATGACCCGGAAAGCAAGCCTTCGGAAGCTTAGCGCCTGGGCTCTGAGCGAACCCCGCAATTCTCCGCTTTGAAGCAGGGTATACTCACTCTGGAACGTCGCTTGCTCGGGAACGAGCATAATGAGCGGTGGACCGTCCGGCTCTCTGCGCAGCTGCTCTCTTATCTCATCCTGACAATAGGTTGTCTTGCCGGTACCGGCTCGTCCAATAATCAGTCTTAGCGGCATATGCTCTCCTCCCTTGTCTTCCCGAGCCGGCGGCTCGTTTCTACTTCGCAGCCGATCTGCTTCTTACTTCGAAAATCGCAAATTTCAAATAGTGGCCTTCATCAACGCCAAGCAGCTGAGGATGGTCTTTCCCCGCAGCCCTCCATTCGACTAGTCGAAGAATCTTGCCTGCATCAATCGCCGCTTCGTGAATCGTCTCCAGGAACAAGTCCGGGCGCATATGGTACGAGCAGCTTGCCGTCACCAGATAGCCTCCCTCATTCACTAGCTTCAAGCCTTGCAGATTAATATCCTTGTATCCTCTGCATGCACCGGCCACTGCATTTCTTGTCTTGGCAAAGGCAGGCGGGTCCAGAATGACGACATCCCATGTACGGCCGGCCTGCTCCAGCTTCTTCGATGTGTCCGTGCCGCCTGTCGCACGCAGCTTCCGCTCCTCCAGCCCTTTCGCCTGCTCTCTCAAATATTGAAAGGCATCCGCCACGACGAACTCTACGCGATCGGTGAATCCATTCCTCTCCACATTGCGCTTCGCGGTGTCGATCGCATGCTGCGATACGTCCAGACAGGTCACCTTTTTGGCTCCGTATTGGCAGGCATGAAGCGTGAAGCTGCCCGTATGGGCGAAGCACTCCAGCACCGTCGCGCCATCCCAATAAGGGAAAGATACTGTCCTGCCATTGGCATTCACAGGCACGAGAGCATCTCCTCCGCTCGGATCTTCCGCAAGCTTGATTCCGCTTCTGGCGCCCCAGCCCTTCATGAGCGGCGCAATGGATGCCCGGTTCTCTCTCTGATCAAAGAAGTAGCCCGTTTTCTGACCTTCCACGATATCGACCTCAAGCTTCAAGCCGTTCTCTTCGATCTCGATAATAGGCGGGCATTCCCCGTACAAGACGCCCTTCCGCTCCTCCAGACCCTCTAGACCGCGTACGCTAACGTCGCTTCGTTCATAGATTCCCTTCGGATCAAAGACCTCAACAAGCGCAGCAATGAGCACCTCTCTGGCCGCATCCATTCCCAGCGTCAAAAGTTGGACGACAAGCACCTCGCCAAAGCGATCAACGATTAGACCCGGGAGTTGATCCGCTTCTCCGTATACAAGCCGGCAATCGCGATTCGCCACGAACCGCTCGCGATGCTCCTTGCATCGTTGCAGCTTCTCCTCGAAGAACGATTGATCCATCGCTTCCAGCGGATCATAGGAGACAATTCGCACCGTAATCTGAGAACGGGGATTCCAATAACCCGTTGCCAAATACCGCCCCTGATGGTTCACAACATCAACCAGGCCGCCAGCTTGCGCTTCCCCTTCCAGTCTGTCGATCTCGCTTGCGAACACCCATGGATGGCCTTGCTCGATTCTTTTTTTGCGCGCTTTGTTCAGCACGATTCTAGCTTGTGGATTCACCGTACAGTCGTCCTCTCTATGTATAAGGCTTGTCATGCCTGTCTCGCTTGCGGCATAACCATAAATATATCAATTCTCAGCATGCAGAAGGAGAGCCTGGACATGATTCAATCCATTGTCGTACCTGTACTGCTCGGTTTTGCCGTATTCATGTGCGGTATGAAGCTGATGGAGCTTGCCCTGCACCGACTTGCAGGCCCCTATCTCTCTCAAGCGCTACAGCGTACGACCAAGACACCGCTGCACGGGCTGGCTGTCGGCACCGTATCGACTGCGTTTTTGCAGAGCAGCACCGCCGTCACCGTCATCTCTATCGGCCTCGTAAACGCCGGACTTCTCTCATTCCCGCGTACGCTAGGCATTATTCTGGGCACCAACATCGGCACCTGCCTGACAACGGAGCTAATTGGTCTGAATATTCAATCGCTGTCTACCCCGCTGCTGACGGCTTCCATTGCCGTATGGCTTCTCACTGCGCTGCTAGGCGAAATGAGAATATGGCCGCGGCTTGGCAATCCGCGCTGGCTGGAGCCCGTTCGTTCAGCCGCTGTCGCCGTCTGCGGATTCGGACTGCTGCTGGCCGGCTTATCGCTTATGCAGACGATTGGTCCGGCCGTTCAAGAAAGTGCCATGTTCGACTGGTTTATCGATAAAGCCGCCACCAGCGTCTGGTGGGGACTGGCAGCGGGAGCCGTATTGACCGCCGCCATTCATAGCAGCGCCGCCGTTATTGGGCTCGTGATGGGCTTCGTCACCATCGGCGCCATGCCGCCGGAACTTGGGGTTGCCCTTGTACTAGGCGCGAACATCGGCACATGCGTAACCGCATTGCTCGCCTCCATCGGGGGTTCCAGATCCGGACAATACGTTGCTTATGCCCATACGATTCTGAACATTGGCGGAGCGCTTCTGTTCCTGCCGCTCCTCGGCGAGCTGACCGCTGTATCCGGCTGGCTGTCGCATTCTCCTGCCTCGCAGATTGCACATGCCCAAACGATCTTCAACATCGCTTGTTCGGTGCTGGCGCTTCCGCTGTGCTACTTGAGTGCATGGCGGCGCCTAGACACGATTGAGCTTCGTTAACCAGTTATGCTTAGCGGATCAATGGACGGACAACCCGAGGAGCTGAAGCGCACCTGCCACAATCCGGTGATTGTTGTCATAGCCGGATTGCTTTTGGCGGCGCCACGCTTCCATCGGCTCGAACCAATCGACGCCGCGAATCTCCTCCACTTGCGCCTGATGCTTGCCGCCAACCGCTTCGACAAGATAATAATGAACTTCCTTATTCACCGTACCGTATTCGGCATGCTCATACTGGTATTTAATTTGGTCGATCGGGGCGACGATTTTGCCTTCCAGCCCGGTTTCTTCGGCAATCTCTCGGAGAGCAGTCTGCTCTACCGTTTCGCCTGCTTCCATCTTGCCTTTCGGAAGAGACACTTTGCCGTAACGGTCCTGAATGAGCTGAATTTGGAGTTGTCCTTGCTCATTGTGGCGGAACACGACTCCACCCGCTGAAATTTCCAACATGTCTATTCCCCCTAGCAACATTTACGCATTAGTATATGCAGCAAAGGATTCCTTCATCTTTTCACCCATGTACCGAAAAGAATAGGGAATCCCGCTTTGATCTCATCGTTAAGCTCGCAGCGCCTCTGGACGCTCATAGGCGAAGGAGTCCGTATCCAGCTCCGGTGAAGGCAGCCTGGAATCCAATACGCGCAAGAACTGGCCGCGGCACTCATTCACACCCGCTTCCGTCACTTTCACGCGGCATAGCTGTCCGATCATCTCCTCCGTACCGTCGAAGATGACTTGCAGGTAATTGTCAGTATAGCCCATGACAAGCCCCTCGCCAGGCGCCCCTTTGTATTCACGCTCCGGAATAACGTCCAGCACGGTGCCGACATATTGCTGCGCATACTCCAGCTGCATCTTCTCGGACAGATCGATCAGCTTGTGGACGCGCTCGTTTTTGACTTCCTCGTCCACCTGGTCGTCCATGCGTGCTGCGGGCGTACCCGTTCTCTTGGAGTAAGGGAAGACGTGCATCTCTGCGAATTTCAGCTCCTCCATAAAGCGGAAGCCCTCTTCGAACATTTCATCCGTCTCGCCCGGGAATCCGACGATTACGTCAGTTGTAATCGCAACGCCAGGCATAGCCTCATGAAGACGCTTGATCTTCGCGGCGAATTCCTCCGTTGTATATTTCCGGCGCATCCGCTTAAGCACGGAATTCTCGCCAGCTTGAAGCGGAATATGCAGATGACGGCACATTTTGCTGGAACGGTTCAGCACTTCGATCATGGCGTCGTCAATCTGGCTTGCCTCGATCGAGCTGATCCGGATACGCTCCAAACCTTCGATCTTGTCCAGATCCCACAGCAGGCTTGTCAAATTGTAATTTTCCATATCGTCGCCGTATCCGCCGGTATGAATGCCCGTCAGAACGATTTCCTTATAGCCTGCAGCCACAAGCGCCTCCGCTTGCTCAAGCACGCTCTGCGGCTCACGGCTGCGCGACAGGCCGCGCGACCATGGAATAATGCAGAACGTACAGAAGTTGTTGCAGCCTTCTTGAATTTTCAGGAAGGCACGCGTGCGCTCCGCAAAATCCGGTACATCCAGCTCTTCGAAACTGCGTGTCTTCATAATATTGCGTACAGCATTGACCGGCTTGCGGTCATCCTGGATTTGCTTCACGAACGACATAATTTTGTCCCGGTCTTGCGTGCCGATGACAAGATCGACACCCTCAATGGCCATAATTTCGCCGGGAGATGTCTGCGCGTAGCAGCCTGTTACGGCAATAATAGCATCCGGATTGCGTCTGATTGCTCTCCGGATAATTTGACGGCTCTTTTTGTCTCCTGTATTCGTAACGGTGCATGTATTGATCAAATAGACATCCGCCGTGGTCGTCTCAAAATCAACCTGCTCGTATCCTTCTTTTTTGAATAGCTGCCAAATCGCTTCCGTATCATAGAAGTTTACTTTGCAGCCCAGTGTATAAAACGCGACTGTTGGCATAATGGTCACGCTCCTCCCATTTCTCCAGATTCATATAGCAGGCAGGTCAAGCCAACCAGACCCGCTGTCTCCGTCCTTAAAATTCGCTTGCCCAGTCCGGCCAATCTTGCCCCGGCCGCCTGCGCCTCCTCCGCTTCGCGCTCAGTGAAGCCGCCTTCAGAACCGACGATCAGCAGGATCGAAGGCTCCTTTCCGCTTGCGGATTCCATTGCCTCCACGCGTTCCTGCTTCCATGCCCGGACAACGTCACCAATGCCCTGACCATGCGCGCGATCACCCTCTCGCTCATAGCAAAACAGAGCCAGATCGTAGTCCGAGATGCCGGCAAGCAGCTTCTTCCAGCTGGCGAGCGGCAGAATGGACGGAATGCGGTGACGATGCGACTGCTCTGCAGCTTCCTTCGCAATCTTGCTCCAGCGCTCCAGCCGCTTCGCTTCTTTCTTGGCATCGTACTGGACGATCATCCGCTCTGACTCGAACGGAAGGAACGCAGCCGCTCCAATCTCCGTCCCTTTCTGAATGACCAGCTCCATCTTGTCGCCCTTCGGCAAGCTCTGGGCGATCGTAACCGTCCATGCAGGCTCGCTGTCCGGTGCAAGCAGCTCCAGCACTTCCGCTTTCACTTCCTGGGGAGTTACCTCGCGAACAACCGCAAGTGCCGAAAGGCCCGTACCATCGCTTGCGATCAATTGATCATCCGCCTTCATGCGCATAACCCGCGCTGCATGATGGGCATCCTCGCCCGTTATCGTAATGACACCGTCCCTGAACTGCTCCGGCGCTACAAAATATCGTTGCATAGACCTAAATCCATCCTTCATCTTAGCATGTTTTGACCACTGAAATCCATTGCAATGTCATACCAGTTAAGCGGCGAGAAGATGCCATCAAAAAAATGAATGAGTCCCAAGAAAATCGGTCCTTGCAGGCTCAAAATCGGATCGAGCGTCACCGCGCGCAGCGGCGGAATGAAGACAAACAGCAAAAAGATAATCATCGCCCAATGAATATTTTGCTCGATCTTGTAACGAATGCGCAGCGGCAGCAGCTCGGCTACAATCCGGTAACCGTCTAACGGAGGCAGCGGAATGAAATTAAACACAAATAGAAGCAAATTAATAATAATCAAATACCAAAAGAAATGGACAAGCGCCATATATACGCCATGCGAAGCGGAATACAGCACGCCTGTTTCATGCAAGATGTAGAAAATCAACATCCCTACAAAGGCCATCAGCAAATTGCTGAGCGGACCTACAGCCGATACAATGATGCTCATCAAGCGGCGATTCTTGAACTTGCTTGTGTTCACCGGCACCGGCTTGGCCCAGCCGAAACCGGCTACCAGCAGCAGAATAGAACCTAGCAAGTCCAGATGCACCATCGGGTTTAGCGTTACTCTGCCTTCCTTGTAGGCCGTGTCGTCCCCGAATTTGTAGGCACTGTAAGCATGTGCGAATTCATGAACTGTAAATACGAGCATGAGCACAATCACAATAAACGGCAGGTCCTCAAGGGGAAACCATAAAAATCGCTCCATTTATCCCTCCTGCGGTTTTTTCGCAACGAAGGCAATCCAGTCCTCGTCGCGGCGTTTTTCGACGATGCGGAAGCCGGAAGCGATCAAACCTTCTTCTACTTCCGTCTCTTTATTTTTGTACACTCCTGAAGCGATGTAGATCCCGCCCGGCTTCAACGATTGATAGACATCATCGATGAAGAGCAGGATAATTTCAGCCAATATATTGGCAACGACCAGATCGACAGGCACGGTCACGCGTAATCCGCTGTCGTTATTGGAAGCAGCTTCGCCGCCCTTCAGTACGCCTAGCAAATCGCTAAGCTTAACCTCCACTTGCTCGGACAGGTCGTTAAGCCGTACATTTTCTGTCGCACTGGATACCGCAATCGGGTCCAGATCGAGCGCAAGCACACCTTTCACGCCCAGACGGCATGCTCCGATCGCGAGAATGCCGGAGCCTGTACCGACATCGATCATCTCCTCGCCGCCCTTGACGACCGATTCCAGCGTCTGCAGGCATAGCGCAGTTGTCGGATGAGTGCCCGTACCGAAAGCCATGCCGGGATCAAGCTCGATAATCCGTTCTCCTTCTCCCGGCTCATACTCTTCCCAAGTCGGCTTGATCGTCAACGTATCCGATACCCGAAGCGGCTTGAAATATTGCTTCCAAGCGGTAGCCCAATCGTCATCGTCCACTTCGATGGCGTCATACGTCACATCGCCTGTATCAATATCGAACTCTTTTAGTTCCTCAATTCTTGGCTTAAGTGCAGCAATCAGTTCATCCGTGTCTGTGCCCTCGGGAAAGTATCCTTTAATAACAGCCTGGCCTTCCGGTATATCGTTAAGCGGCAGCTCGTACCATTGTCCGAGGGATGTGTCGCGCGGCTTGTTGAGTGTGCCGGATTCCTCGATCGATACGCCTCCCGCTCCCATTTCATGCAAGAAGTTGGAGATCATCTCCGTCGCCTCTTCGGTTGTGCCAATTGTGATTTCATGCCATTTCATATGTAATGCCTCCCAAATATCAAAAATGCCTATCCTCTATTGTACACCAATCTCAGGGCCAAGCACAAAAAAATGACGCAAAAAGCGGTTCGCTTCTTGCGTCTTCTCTCGGATCGGTTATTCCAGTTGTCCTGACGTAATACTGCCGCCAACTTGTTCAATCAGCCTCATAGCACGGTCTGCGACCTCATCCTCGATTGTTGCGGTGAGGCGTCCATTCTCATGCAAACCGTATACATCGACAACTCGAAGCGCCTGCAGCTTATGCAACGCCTCCATCGCAGACTGCTCGTCCTGAAACGATGCATGAATCTCCACAGTTGACATGCTTATTGCTCCTGAGCCCGTTCGTCGGCTTCCTTCGCTCGCTGCTGCGCCTTGCGATCCGCCTCATCGGCAAGCTCCTCAGAAAATTCCACATCTTCGTTTTTACTGATAGGCAGCTGGCCGAAGTTCACATTTTCCAGCTCGTTATGCTCATTCGTCATTCTGAATCACTCCCGCTAATCCATTTTCGGTATCGTTTTCCACCGCTTTAGCATGCGTGGCTGGGAGTAATTCTATACAAAAAAAAACGTTCCGCGCTATTCGCCGCGGAACGCCTTTTTCATTTTCTCAAAAATCGACTCATGATGTTCGCCCTGCTCATTGGTCGATTCGCCGGAAAGCCCGCCAAACTGACGAAGCAAATCCTTCTGATCATCCGTCAGACTTGTAGGCGTTACAATCGTAACCTTGACGTGCTGATCGCCCGTTCCATATCCCCTAAGCTTCGGCACACCTTTGCCCTTCAGCCTAAAGTATGTGCCCGTCTGAGTACCGGCAGGAATCTTCAGCTTAACCTTCTCTGTAAGCGTAGGGATCTCAATCTCATCGCCTAATGCAGCCTGCACGAACGTCAGCGGCACTTCGCAATAAATATCATCGCCTTCACGCTCGAAGAACTCATGGGACTTCACACGAAGCACAATGTACAGATCTCCTGCTGGACCGCCTCTTAGGCCGCCTTCGCCCTCACCGGACATACGGATCTGCGCACCGTCATCCACACCGGCAGGAATGTTGACTTTGATACGCCGCTGCTTCTTGACTTTCCCCGCGCCATGACAAGTTCCGCATTTGTCGCGGATGATGCGTCCCGTACCGGAGCAGTTCGTACATGCGCGACGGTTGACCATTCTTCCGAATGGCGTATTCTGCACTACCTCTTGCTGTCCGCTACCCCGGCAGGTTGAGCATGTCTCAGGTTTCGTACCAGGCTTCGCGCCGGAGCCATGACAAGTATCGCAAGATTCCGTTCTCGGAATCGTAATCTCTGTTTCCTTGCCGAAGACGGCTTCCTTGAATTCTACCGTCATCGTATATTGAAGATCGTTGCCGCGCTGCGGCGCATTCGGATCGCGGCGCCCGCCGCCTCCGCCGAAGAACATATCGAAGATATCGCCGAAGCCGCCAAAATCGGCTCCGCCTGCTCCGCCCATGCCTTGGTTCGGATCGACATGTCCATACTGGTCATAGGTTGACCGTTTGCCGTCGTCGCTCAGCACGTCGTACGCTTCCTTCACTTCCTTGAACTTCGCTTCCGCATCATCCGCCTTGTTCACATCCGGATGATACTGCCTGGCAAGCTTGCGATATGATTTCTTAATATCTTCCGCGGAGGCATCCTTGCCGACACCCAGCACTTCATAATAATCGCGTTTGTTAGCCATCCGATCTCACCCCCGCTACCATTTGTTGTATTGACGCACGAAAGGAGGTCAAAGACAGGGCAAGCCCCTCTTTGACCCCTCGCCAGTTGTTCTTACTTCTTGTTATCGTCGACAACCTCGTAGTCGGCGTCAACTACATTGTCCTTGCCTCTTGTATTCGCTGCATCGCCTTCAGGCGCGCCTTCAGCTGCACCTGCTTCTTGAGAAGCTTGCTCATACAGCTTCACAGAAAGCTGCTGTACGATTTCCGTCAGCTCGGCAGTAGCCGCATTGATTTGCTCCAGATCATCCGTAGCAAGCGCTGCTGTTACTTTTTCTTTCGCCGCATTCGCTTTTTCGATCTCGGAAGCATCCACTTTGTCGCCAAGGTCCTTCAGCGTTTTTTCGGTTGAGTACACGAGTTGATCCGCCGTGTTCTTCGCCTCAACCAGCTCTTTGCGCTTGCGGTCATCTTCCGCGTTCAGCTCGGCGTCCTTCATCATTTGTTCGATTTCAGCTTCGCTTAAGCCGCCCGAAGATGTGATTGTGATCTTTTGGCTCTTGCCTGTGCCCTTATCCAAAGCAGATACGTTAACGATACCGTTCGCATCGATATCGAATGTAACCTCGATTTGAGGCACACCGCGCGGCGCTGGCGGAATATCGCTCAGTGTGAAGCGACCAAGCGTTTTGTTGCCTGCCGCCATGGAGCGCTCGCCTTGCAGGACGTGAATTTCAACACCCGGCTGATTGTCAGCATAGGTGGAGAACACTTGGGATTTGCTTGTCGGAATCGTCGTATTGCGGTCGATCATCTTCGTGAACACACCGCCAGCTGTTTCGATACCTAGCGATAGAGGCGTTACATCAAGGAGAACGACATCCTTCACATCGCCAGTCAATACGCCAGCTTGAACCGCAGCGCCAAGGGCCACCACTTCATCAGGGTTAACGCCTTTATGCGGATCTTTGCCTGTAAGCTTCTTCACGGCTTCTTGTACAGCCGGAATACGAGTCGAACCGCCTACAAGCACGATTCTGTCAATATCGTTCGCAGTCATGCCAGCATCACTCAAAGCCTGACGAGTCGGGCCCAGCGTACGCTCTACGAGAGCTGCGGACAATTCTTCAAATTTAGCACGAGTCAGGTTCATCTCCAAATGCTGAGGCACTCCGTCAACCATGGTGATGAACGGCAAAGAAATCGTGGAAGTCATAACGCCGGAAAGCTCTTTTTTCGCTTTTTCCGCAGCATCCTTCAGACGCTGTACAGCTGCTTTATCTTTGGACAGATCTATGCCTTGATCTTTTTTGAATTCGGATACCAGGTGATCGATGATGACTTGGTCGAAGTCGTCGCCGCCCAATTTGTTGTCGCCGCTAGTCGCTTTTACTTCGAAGAAGCCGTCGCCCAGTTCAAGAATGGAGACGTCGAATGTGCCGCCGCCAAGGTCATAGACAAGAATCGTTTGATCTTCGGATTTCTCCATACCGTATGCAAGCGCTGCTGCAGTTGGTTCGTTGACGATACGCAGAACTTCAAGACCGGCGATTTTGCCCGCATCTTTCGTCGCTTGGCGCTGGCTGTCGTTGAAGTAAGCCGGAACCGTAATTACGGCTTGCGTTACGGTTTGGCCCAAATAGGCTTCAGCGTCAGATTTCAGCTTTTGCAGAATAATAGCCGAAATTTCTTGCGGCGTAAATTCTTTATCGTCGATTTTCTCCTTATGGTTTGTGCCCATATGGCGTTTGATCGAGATGATCGTGCGATCCGGATTCGTGATCGCTTGGCGTTTTGCCGTCTCGCCGACAATACGCTCTCCGTCTTTCTTGAAGCCAACAACGGACGGCGTCGTGCGGTTGCCTTCCGGATTTGGTATAACGACTGCCTCGCCGCCTTCCATAACGGCTACGCAAGAGTTCGTAGTACCCAGGTCAATACCGATAACTTTGCTCATGGTTTATCCTCCTAAAAAGTTTGTGATTAGAACCGCGTTAGCGGTTGGGAGCAAACTTGCTTCGTAAGCATCATCTTAAAGTTTGTGATTAGAACCGCGTTAGCGGTTGGGAGCAAACTTGCTTCGTAAGCATCATCTTAAAGTTTGTGATTAGATCCGCGATTAGCGGTTGGGAGCAAACTTGCTTCGTAAGCATCATCTTAAAGTTTGTGATCCTTCATCTATAGAGTCGCGGCTCGTTAGCCGCTGACTTTAACCATCGCAGGACGAAGCACTTTCTCCTTGAGCATATAGCCCTTCTGTACTTCTTCTACGACGATGCCTTCTTCATACTCATCGCTCTCCACTTGCATAATCGCTTGGTGGAACTCTGGATTGAACGGCTCGCCGACCGCATTAATCGGCTTCAGACCTTCCGCGTCCAGCGTTTGGCTGAGCTGGCGGAAAATCATATCCACGCCCTTCGCTAGCGATTCATAATCGTTATTGGCGCTGGATGCAGCAATAGCTCGTTCGAAGTTGTCAACGACCGGAAGCAGTTGCTCGATCAGCTTCATGGATGCATATTGTGCCAGATCTTCTTTTTCCTTCATCGTGCGGCGGCGGAAGTTGTCAAAGTCCGCTTGTGCACGTAAGTAACGCTGTTGCGATTCCTCGGCTTGCTTGACCAATTCTGCGTAACGCGGGTCCTCTGTCCCCTCTGTGTTCGCATCTTCTGTCTGAGCGCTTTCCGCGGCCTCATTCTGCTCTTCAACAGCCTCGTCTATTACGGTATCCGTTGTTTCGTTATGTGTTTCTTTTGCACTCATTTGTTTCACCTCCTCATAAAATTGCCTTCTTGCAGGAAAGGCAAATCCGCTAAGCAATTCCATGGATTATCTATACCATCGGCTAAGCAGAACGCTCATATCTTTGGATATTAAGTCAAGCATACTGATAACTTTGCCATACTCCATGCGTGTCGGACCCAAGATGCCGATTGTGCCAAGCGATTCCCCATCAATGGAATACGTTGCCGTAATCAAGCTGCAATCGCTGATTGCCTTATGGTCATTTTCTGTTCCGATCCTCACTTGTATTCCGGAAGGAAGAGAAGAGAACATTTTCATAATGGTGGGCGTCTCATCCAACAGATCCAGGATCGTCTTCACCTTGTCGACATCCTTGAATTCAGGCTGAGTCAGCATATTCGTTGCGCCGCTCATAAATATGCGCTGCTCGACATCGCTCTGAAGCGCGCTGTCGAGCACGCTGATCAAGCTTTCATAATGATCAACATGACGCTCTAGTTCCTGACCGACTTCGCTGTACAGCTTCGCCTTGAGACGAACGAGCGGCACACCGACGAGCTTCGTATTCAGGATATTGACGACCTTCTGCATATCGTCCATATTCAGGCCTGGCGGAATCGTAATGGTACGATTCTCTACATGTCCCGTATTGGTCACAATGATTGCAACGGCAGATGACGCATTAAGCGGGACCAGCCCGAAATGCTTCAGCGACGTATGGAACAGCTCCGGTCCAAGCATAATCGACGTATAGTTAGTCAAGCTCGACAAGACGGTAGCCGCTTGCTGGATGACCTGCTCCATTTGGTTCATTTTCTCTGTGACAAACGACCGCACAAATCCTAGATCTTCTTCTTTCATTTCCTTCAGCTGGATCAAATGATCAACATAATAGCGATAGCCTTTGGTGGAAGGCACTCGGCCTGCGGACGTATGAGGCTGCTCCAGGAAACCCAGCTCCTCCAGGTCCGCCATTTCATTCCGGATTGTAGCCGGACTGAACGCGACGTCGCCACGCTTGGAAATGCTTCGCGAACCAACGGGTTCAGCCGAACGAATATAATCATCTACGATGGCATGCAATATCATACGTTGTCGATCCGTTAGCATTCCAATCCCCCCCAATTTGTTATCCACTATTCATCTGTCGATCCATCGTTAGCACTCAACTCCAATGAGTGCTAATCACTAATACAAAAATACCAAACCAGCTTTGTCATTGTCAAGTCGGTTCGGTATTTTTCAGTTAACATTTTCAATTGACCGATATTCTTATAGCATAACTTTATTGATCATTTCAACGTCTAGACAGGATTATGCCAATTCCTTTAGTACGGCAATCTCGTCGCATGCATGCTGTTTCGGACAGTTAACGCAATCTCTCCAAACCTTTTCCGGAAAAATCTCTTTCTCCACAATCGAGAATCCATTCCGCTCGAAGAAAGGGACAGCATACGTCAGCGCCATCACTTTTGTAATGCCCTGTTGCTTGGCTTGCTCCAGCAGCTTGTCGACCAGCTTGCTTCCGATGCCCAGGCTCTTGTACCCGTCAGTAATGCCAAGCGATCTAATCTCCACCAAATTGTCGCCAAGCTTGGTGAGGGCGCCGCAGCCGACAACCTCATTGCCTATTTCCGCTACAACGAATGTATCTACTAAATGGGCCAGCACTTCGCGCGAGCGAGGCAGCATAACGCCTTTCTCGGCATAACCCTGAATTAATTGATATAACGTCTCCACATCATCCGTCGTCGCTGTCCTGCACAACACTTCCACTGCTTGCATAACTGCCTCCACCCCCGCATGTTCCCGATTCCATGTTCGTTTTGAATATGAATAAATATACAACAAAACGTATTAATACACAAGCGGAATTTATCCCTCTACGGTAATAAAGGCGCCGAACACTTCATTGCCCAGCAGAACGCCCTGATCAGTCAGCCTATACATAGTATCGCCGTCCATCTCCAGACGTTCCAGCAGTTTGTTGCTAAGCAGTTTATTGATGATTGAACCAAAGCGTTCCTCCAGCTTGTGTCCCGGGAACTGCTCTGCAAAACTGGATGCCCGTACGCCATCAAGCAGTCTCAAACCGACCATCATAAAGTCTTCCATCGCTTCAGCTTGCGGGATGTCGTAAACGTCAAGCCGCGGCAGCCGTTCACGATTAGCCTCAATGTAAGGCTGCACGCCCTTCAGATTGACATGGCGTGTTCCCCGGGCGTAGCCATGGGCTCCTGCGCCAAGTCCGTAATAAGGCTCATTGCGCCAGTATGTGGAATTATGACGACTCTCATAGCCCGGCTTGGCAAAGTTGCTGATCTCGTAATGACGGTAGCCGTTCTCCTTGAGCTTCTTCATTAATAGAAGAAACATGTTGAATTCCTCTTCCTCTGGAGGAAGAGGAAGCTCATTACGCTCGTATAGCTTGTGGAACAGCGTATTCTCTTCCACCTTCAAGCTGTAGAGCGAATAATGAGGCAGGCCAAGCGCCATCGCGCGGTCTACACTGTCGGACAGATGCTCCAGCGTCTGTCCCGGCAAGCCGAACATGAGGTCGATAGACAAATTATCGAAACCGGCTTTGCGCGCATTGTCCAGGCTAAGATAGACATCATCCACATTATGAATTCTGCCGATCCGCTCCAGCAAGCCATTATCAAAGGATTGAACCCCAAAGCTGATTCTGTTCACTCCGCCGCTGCGCATCGCCTGCAGTTTTTCGAGATCTGTCGTACCCGGATTGGCCTCCATCGTCACCTCTGCATCATCCGCAATAGGGAAATGCTTGAACACCGCTTGCAAAAACCGCTCCATCTGTGGAGGGGTCAATACGGTCGGCGTGCCTCCGCCTACGAACACCGTCTCAATGCGCTCCGGCGGAAGTGAAGCAACCGTTCGCTTCATCTCCTCCTCCAGCGCATCCAGGTATTGATCGACAGGCTGTCCTTTCAGAACATAAGAGGTAAAATCGCAATAATGACATTTGTTCGTACAGAAAGGAATGTGTATATAAAGCGCCTTCGGAGCCGCTTGCAATCTGTTCATCCTGCTCTCTCCTTCCTTCTACAAAAAACGAAGGAGAGCGTTCGCTCTCCCCCGTGAACGTATTTATCTTATCGTTTAATCTTCGTCGATTTTCAGAACCGCCATAAACGCCTCTTGCGGAACCTCGACGCTGCCCACCTGCTTCATCCGCTTCTTGCCTTCCTTCTGCTTCTCAAGCAGCTTGCGCTTCCGGCTGATGTCACCGCCGTAACACTTGGCAAGAACGTTTTTTCGCATCGCCTTGACGGTTTCGCGCGCGATAACCTTGGTGCCGATGGATGCCTGGACCGGCACCTCGAACATTTGACGAGGAATTAGCTCCTTCATCTTCTCACAAATAAGCCGTCCGCGATGATAAGCCTTATCGCGGTGTACGATAACCGACAAGGCATCGACTTGCTCGCCGTTCAGCATGATGTCCATTTTCACAAGGCTCGACTTGCGGTAACCTGACAGCTCATAGTCGAACGAAGCATACCCTTTTGTTCTGGACTTCAATTGGTCGAAGAAGTCATATACGATCTCCGACAGCGGCATATCGTACGTAATCGTGACACGGTTCGCATCCAGATACTCCATATTGATGAAGTCGCCGCGTTTGCCCTGGCAAAGCTCCATGATTGTGCCTACGAAATCGTTCGGCACGATGATGGAAGCCTTCACGTACGGCTCCTCCACATAATCCAGCTTGCCCGATTCCGGGTAGTTGGACGGGTTATCGATATCCATCGTCTCGCCGTTCGTCAACGTAACCTTGTAGATAACGCTTGGCGCGGTTGTAATGAGCGGGATATTGAATTCACGCTCAATGCGCTCCTGGATAATCTCCATATGCAGCAGTCCGAGGAATCCGCAGCGGAACCCAAAGCCGAGTGCCGTGGACGATTCCGGCTCATAGCGGAGCGATGCATCATTCAGCTCGAGCTTCTCTAGCGCATCCCGAAGGTCATTGTAGTCCTGCGTCTCAATTGGATAGAGACCGCAGTAAACCATCGGATTGATCCGGCGATAGCCTGGAAGCGGCTCAGGCGCCTGACGCTTCGCATCGGTCACCGTATCGCCTACGCGTGTATCCTTCACGTTCTTGATGCCTGCGACGACAAAACCAACGTCCCCAACGGACAATTCGTCTACAATTGTCATGCTCGGCTTGAACACACCTACCTCGATGACTTCGAACTCTGCCCCCGTCGCCATAAATCTGATCTTCTTGCCTGCACGGATGTGCCCGTCAACGACGCGGACATAGACAATAACGCCTTTGTATGCATCATAATGAGAATCGAATATAAGTGCCTTCAAAGGCTGATCCGGATCGCCGTTAGGTGCGGGCACCTTTGTTACGACTTGCTCCAATATTTCTTTAATGCCGATACCGGCTTTGGCCGAAGCATGCACCGCTTCGCTTGCATCCAGTCCAATTACATCTTCGATCTCTTGCTTGACCCGATCCGGCTCGGCGCTCGGAAGGTCGATCTTGTTAATGACGGGCAGCACTTCGAGATTATTGTCGAGCGCCAGATATACGTTGGCCAGCGTCTGGGCTTCAATCCCTTGCGCTGCGTCAACTACAAGAAGTGCGCCTTCGCATGCAGCCATGCTTCGTGACACTTCGTATGTAAAGTCGACATGCCCAGGCGTGTCAATCAGATTGAGCAAATATTCCTCGCCATCGTCGGCACGGTAGCTGAGACGAACCGCCTGAAGCTTGATCGTAATGCCACGTTCACGCTCCAGATCCATCTTGTCCAGAACCTGCGCTTGCATTTCCCTGGAGCTAAGTGCTCCGGTATATTCCAATATCCGGTCCGCAAGCGTTGACTTGCCATGGTCAATATGAGCGATAATGGAAAAATTTCTTATTTTCTTCTGCCGGTCACGAACGTCAGTCATGCTTGAGCCCCCACACATTCCAATAATTCCAATCATTCCTCCTATTATATCAGTTCGAAGGAATGTCAGCAATGAAGGTTTAGTTCATCCAGCCGTCGAACAGTCCCACGACAAAGCGAATGCCCTTGCTGGATGCCGATTGCAGCAGACCGGATGTGGAATCGGCGAGCTTGTTGACCGCTGGCTGATCATTCTCGCTCGGCATGCCCGGCAAGCGCGTCCCCTCTCCCTCATAACCGTTGCCGTATGCGATGCGCCGAATTTCTTCAAGCTCCCGCTCCAGCTCTGCAATACGCTTGTCCGTCTCTGTTGCATATTCAGCCGCGCCTGACCCGGCTGTATACTCCTCGCCGTCGATCGGACCGTAGATACGCTCTATACCTGTGTTCGACATCTCAAGTCCGAACATGACCAGCAATGCAATCGCGCCTCCGATCGCAAGCCACTTCCAAGCGTTACCTTTCATGAACGTCTACTCCTTTCCTGATACCTTCTCCGCTTCCCAATAGATCGCAGAGATCACTTCCGCCAATGCATCTGCCGTCCGGTAGCATTCCTCAAGTGTATTCTCAATGCCGCCGATTTCGATCAGCGCGCTTTCAGGAGCCAGCGATTGGTTATACTCCGCATTACCAGTAGTTTTCCCCCATATTCCCCTTGAAATACCGGGATACTTTTTCTCAAGCGCATTATGAATTTTGGTAGCAAAAGCTTCGTTTTCTTTCCAGTTCGGATTTTTGTTGCCGATGACAAAATAAACCTGCGCATAACTTGTTCCATTGATCTCGGTTGTCGTATATTTGCGTTTTTGCGAGTCCCGGTGAAGATCGAAGAATAGCTTAAGATCGCCGCTGCTGGCCATCGCTTCTTTCACCGTTTTTTTCGAATACTTGTAGCTGTAGGCATAATTAAAGCCTTTGACTGTTGAAGGATAATCTGTATCGGAATGCAAGGCGCCTATGCCCTCCTCCTCCAGCTTCTCCGCCAGCCGCTTTCCTACCAGTGTGATGTTTTTCGTCGTTGAGCTGACGTCCTTCGTTTCCTTCTCCAATTCCGGCAGCCATGATTCTCGATTATGCGTATGGTAAATGAATGCTACCTTGCTTTTGCCCGTGTCAGGCTTGTCCGATGGAGCCGGCGGTGAAGGTTCTGCCGACTGTTCCGGCTCCGGCGAAGGCTCTTCTTCATCAGGCTCCTCTGTCGCTAGAGGCGGGCTGTCGTCTTCATGGGCACCGCTAGCAGGATCGATAATGGGAAGATGATCCTGCGGACCGTTGTTCGCATCAGTTCCTAAGCCTCTCCGTATAAGAAAGGAATCATTATGCATGCCGGGCAGCTCCGCAGACAGGATGCCCGACGGATCGTTCGGATTAATGCTCGTCAGCGTACGCATCAGAAAGGTGCTGATCTCCCTGTTCGTGAATGACTCCGATTCCAGACCGCTATGGAAGGCAGGCATCTCCATCTCCATCATATCCCCAAAAAAACCGCTCGAAACCGCTGCAGAAAAACCTTTCATGGAATGGATAGGCGAACTCGTCGATTGCTGGTGAAGAATACCCGCTGCGCCTAGCACAATAAAAAATATCATAGAGCTCAATGATAAAAAGGAGAAGGCTCTCCCCGTGACAAGCAAATGCTTCATTTTTGTACCATCACCGATTTGATTCATCCACGCTGGCTTGCGATTCATCATTTTGTGTACCTCCTGTTTTCCGCTGACGCGATAGTTATGCCGCTCTAAGCTACTATCAATCTATGAGACAAGCAGGATTCATAGAACCAATAGATTTCAAAGTTGCTAGGCTCTATTGTATTCACAGGAGGTTCGACTGATTGATATCTTCATAAAAAAACGAAGCGGATGCTTCATTCGCATCCGCTTCGCTAGGATAAGCCTATACCACTCCAGGACAATTCCTGTTAATGGGTGTATGCAGCTACATTATCGCTATCCACAGCATCGTGCAGCGAGGCGTTAAGCCCGCTTGCAATAATGTTGGCGATATCCTCGATGAATTGATCCACTTCCTTCGGTGTAACAAGCAGATCGTGACCGATCGGACTCAGCACCTCCCGCACGAGCTGTAGACGTTCGTGCTCGTCCATTTGGTTCATGAGACCAAAAATTTGATTGGTGTCGCCCTTCTGGTTCTCCAGATGAGACTTCATCATTTCGAATGTATTGTTCACGATGGTTGAGGCATAGACGACGGTCGGCACCCCAATTGCAATGACAGGCACGCCTAATATATCGCGGGTGAGCCCTTTGCGCTTGTTCCCGATGCCCGATCCGGGATGAATACCGGTATCGGCAATTTGAATGGTCGTATTCACGCGTTCAATTGCTTTTGATGCCAGCGCATCAATCGCAATAATAAGATCGGGCTTCGACCGATCGACAATGCCCTGTACAATCTCGCTCGACTCTATGCCAGTAATGCCAAGCACGCCCGGTGCAACAGCGCTGACAGAGCGGTAACCCGGCGCAACCTGATCCGGCATGAGTTCGAAGAAGTGGCGAGTAACCATCACATTCTCTACAACCAGCGGCCCAAGCGCATCGGGCGTTACATTCCAATTGCCCAGACCGACAATCAGAACACGGGCGTTTTTAGAGATATTCAGTCTCTGCAGGAAAGTCTCGAAATGTTTGGCGAATTCCGTAGCTACCCGATCCTGCAGCTTCGTATCACCCTCCCGCAGCCCCGGAACTTCAATTGTAATATATTGCCCGATCATCTTGCCGATGGCATGTGAGCCTTGCTCATTCTGCACATGCAGCGTCGTGATGGTAATGCCGTCATCCTCCGTTGTGTCGGAATGAATGCCCGGGATCGGTCCGGATCCAGGGCGTTCCGCCAGCTCCTTGGCTTCCAGCGCCAAATCGGTCCTAACGTTGAATTTCTGCAAATCAAGATCTTTCTCCATAGCACAATACTCCCTTCGTATGTACAATCTTCCGTTATTGTTCGCACCTGTCGTAATTTCATACTTCTATTCCACAGCGCAACTCCTTGCTCCGCCCCATGTTGGGCATATTGGTTACTATTGCTTTTTGGGCAGTCGCATGATAATATATTTTAAGTTGTGTTGTTGTTCTGCACAGAACTATGTAGGAGGTGAAATCCATGCCAAACATTAAATCCGCGATTAAACGCGTAAAAACAAACGAGAAACGCCGCGCTTTGAACGCATCCCAAAAATCCGCACTTCGTTCGGCCGTTAAAACTGCTGACCAAGCGATCGCTGGCACTGATGTAGATGCTGCTAAAGCGGCTCTGATCACAGCTTCGAAAAAATTGGACAAAGCAGTAACGAAAGGCCTGATCCATAAAAATGCGGCTGCCCGCAAAAAATCCCGTCTTGCTAAACGCCTGAACGCATTGTCCGCTCAAGCGTAAGCTTTTTCTAACAAGTCAACAAAAGGCTTCGCCTTCTTTTAAGAAGGCGAAGCCTTTTTTCATGTACAATTAGACAGTCTGCTCTCGGTTCAACCCCGTTCAGGCTCCAATGGGGCTCGAACCTAAGCCCCTTTGTCCGCGCTCAACGACAGAAGGTACATTTCCAGACCAAACGTCTTGTCAATTGCCCCCGTCTTCATGCCGTAATCCAGATCCGCCAAGGATGACAACAGGCGACCAAGAGTGGCTGTCTTGAATTTACGGCTTTTATCGGCTGCCAATTTGACTGCATAGGGATGCAAGCCCAACTGACCAGCCATCTGCTGCGGTGAATAATGATGCTGCTCCAGCTCCTTGATCTGCAGCATGATGCGCAGCTGTCTGGCAATCAATGCAGCAATCTTGATCGGCTCCTCCCGGCGTACAAGCAGCTGGCGGTACAGCTCAATCGCCTTGCTGATCCGCAGCTCCGCGATCGCGTCAACCAGTGCGAACACATCCTCTTCCACTGTTGCCGCAGTTAGCATAGCGGCTGTCTCTTTTTCGATAACGCCTCCGTTCCCGGCATGCAGACAAAGCTTGTCCACTTCTTGGGCAAGCTGCCCCATATTAACACCGACCCGGGATAGAAGTAGCTCTGCTGCGCCTTCCGTCAACTGACGATGCTGCTCCGACGCCCTGCGCATTATCCAGCGCATCAGCTCTGGCGTATCCAACTCGGGGAAGGCGATCAATGCTTTGCGGTCCTTGAGCGTCTTGACCAGTTTGCGCCTCTCATCCAGCTTGTCTGCGTATACGGCAAAAACGATAACGCTTGTCTCAAGCGGAAACTCGATATAGCGCAGCAACGACTCTGGACGATGCTCCAGCTTTGCATTTTCCTTGCCACCTGCAGCCATAACCGAAGCATCTCGTACGAGCACCAGCTTACGCTCCAGGAAGAATGGCGGCGATTCTGCTTCAATAACAGCTTCCTCCAGAGGCGTCTCTGACGTATCGTACTTCATGACACCCATTTCTCGCTCGTCGTTTTGGAACATCGCATTGGTCAGCGCCCCGATGAATTGCTCCATCCGGTATCGATCCTTGCCATACAGGACATACACCGGTTTGAACTTGCCGGACTTGATTTCTTTGACAGCTTCCTTTACATCCATGCGTTCACCTCTCCACTTCATTGATGTAACGAACGGCAACAAAGGGATGAGCCAGCGATTGGCCATCCCTTTGTCTTTATATTAACACTCGCCGGCAGCTCCATGGCACTGCCTAAAGCGAATGGTCTAACGACGTCACGGAAACGTCGCAGACTGAACTCTTGCTATATCATACTGTAGATGACGGCTGAATGTGCGCGATTCCGCCAATTAATGCGTTGCTTTTTTTTCCTTCCAGTTCGAGGACTGGATGACGTATTTCTCAGCCGCTCCGCGATCCAGCTGCACCTCATACGTAAGCTGGCTGCTGTCGTCGGACCATGCAATCTGGCTATGCTGACCGTTCTTGCGGGATGTCTGCATGACAGACTTGCCATCATCTGTGGAAACAATCGAAATGGCATGCTGATCCAGCAACGCTACATAGCGACCGTCCGGCGAAGGGAACGCGTTGGCAGCGGCAATGCCCAGATTAGGATGATCTTCATTCCGAACGTCGGGTTCGCCAGGAGCTTCTGTTAAGGCACCAGATTGGTCGACTGACTCCGCCCGATCCGTAACGATGCCTTTTCCGGTAACGCTGTCATCCATTCCTTTGATGCTCACGTCGCCTCCGGCACCAGGATTATGACTTCCCTCGTCAGTCAGCCCTTGTGGCGATTCTTTTTCATTGGCTTTGAATTCAATATCAGACTGCCCTGATATCGTATCCGTCTGCCTGAACATATTCGCAGTTGCCCCAGCGTCAGCAGGCATATCCGCCGAATAGGACAATTGGCTTCCAGCATGGTCGTCGATCGCAGCCGGATCGTTCATTATAAACAATCCGGCTACGATACCTGCCGCGACAACACTCCCAATCGCGCTCCAAGTGGTCCAGCGTCTCTTGCGCGGCATGCGGCGCGGTTCCGAAACGACTCTTGCCGGTATGACGGATGCCGATTCTGCAGCAGGAGCAACGCTGGCGGCAAGACGGTCCAGCCTCTCCAACTCAGGCAGAATCGCATCCACGAGGCTGTAGCTTGGGGTTACCTTGGGCAAGGCAGTGAGGTCTGCGGATAACTGCTTCATCCGCTCGAACATAGCTGCACAGTCCGGACATTGTCTTGTATGGTTCATCAAGACCTCCAGTTCGGCGTCGCTGAGATCGTCATCTAGCTGTCTTTGCATGAGTTCCATCACCTCTTGACAATTCATCCCCGGACACCACCTTTCTGATAATCATGGAGTAAAGATTGCAGCTGTTGCCTAGCCCTGAACAAATAAGACTTTACCGTATTAAGCGGCAGGTCAAGCGAATCCGCAATTTCGTTATACGAGAAATCCTGCAAGTAGCGAAGCACAACAACCGTACGGTGATGCTCCGGGAGCTTGTCGATGGCACTTCGAATATCCTGAAGGGCATACGCGGACAGCACTTCGTCCTCCACGTTCTGCTTCTCCCGGAATACCATCTCATGCTCATCGATAGATACCGTAGGTTTGCTTCTTCTAAACTTGTCAATGCATATGTTGGTTACAATGCGCTGTATCCATGTCTTGAACTGCGCCTTCTCTTCATAAGAGCCGATCTTCGTATAGATGCGGATTAATGCCTCTTGCGATGCATCCATCGCGTCTTGCTCGTTATTCAATATATAATAGGCTGTCCGATATACATGGGTTTCAATCTCACGCAACAGAGTAATTAAAGCGTCTCGATCTCCCGATTGGGCGGCTTTAATAAGGCCGGGCTCAACCACGAAGGATCCTCCTCTCTTGCAACCTTACTGACGGACGGGTTGCGTTAAATGTTGCAGGTCGTTAAAACGAATTTATTATTTTTTAATAAAAAACATGGATTTATATCATTTTGTCTTTTTTTGTGGAAATATGCCATAAGGGCACCTTCTCTTAATTAAATAGAGAACTCCACATTAAAGAATACCAAATTAATAGATATCCGTATAGCTATTCATTTTTGGAACGCCGATATCCCTTTGCCGCTTACCTGGAATCTGGCTTCCCCGCCGGTATCTGTCCTCCATAATACGACTCCTGCCGCTTCCAAGCGTCCCAGCACATCAGGATGGGGGTGGCCGTATGTATTGGTAGCGCCTACCGAAGCTACCGCACCGGACGGACGCCAATATGCCAGCCATTCGTTGCCCGTGGAGTGACGGCTGCCATGATGGGCAACCTTCATCATATCTATTGGCTCTTGCGGAACCATAAGCCGTTCTCTCGTCATTCGGACTATCTCCCCCTCTGTCCGCACAGAGATGTCTCCTGTAAACAGGAAGCGGCTTTCGTAAAGCTGTATGGCCACAACGAGGCTAAGCTCATTTTGATCTTTTATTACGGGAATGTCAGACATGCGTTCCGCCGGCCATAACACATCCAGATGAGTCTCGTGATCTAGCGACCAACGTTCGCCTGCTATCGGTGCATACAGTGGAATATCGGCACGAATCGCCGCTTCCATTAGTCTGCTGGAATCTTCCGATGACCTCAAAGTGCCATTCCACCATATTCGCTTAACGGGAATTTCCTCAACAACCGCTATCAACCCTTTTATATGATCAGTGTCCATATGCGAGAGAATCAACAGATCAATGCGATGCACCCCTCGGTCCTTCAATATCGGAACCAGCACCTTGCTTCCGACCTCGAAAGGGTCGCTGCGATCTCTCCACTCCTCGCCAGGCTTGCGGAACGAAATAGCACCGCCGCCATCGACGAGAATATGCTTGCCGCTTGCTGTGCGAATGAGTGCGGCATCTCCCTGCCCAACGTCCAGAAAGCTGACTGTTGCCGTCCTGTCGAGCGCATCGGGGATATAGGCATAAACAAGCAGCAGCATCGCAATAAGCGCATGAATAATCAGCGGCCTATACACACGGCTGCGTTTTTCAGTAATGGAAGAGCCGTATCCATATATGCCAGATTGCCTATCCCGCAAGAGCATGGTTTCCTCTGTCTGCAAAAGAGCTGTCTCCTCCCCCTGCTCCGGTTGTGCTGCTGGATGTCCATCTTTCACAAGTCTCGCGTTGCCTCTGCCCAGCCTTCGAAAAGCCGAGCCTATCAGCAATAGCCAGGCGGCTACCCACCACATAGACGGTGTTCCCCATACCTGCCTGAATATGGATTGATCTGCCAGCCATCCGATTATCGCAAAGGATCCGTCGTTGGCAATGACGGATAAATTCGCAATAAGCTTGGCGCCCCAAGGCCACAGCATCGACAGCACAAGCGCACCGGCGCCTGCCGGCATCACGATCATGCTAATGAACGGAACAAGCACAAAGTTCGCCAGCAGAGACAGCAGATTGAACTGGTTAAAGTAATAGATGGTGACCGGGAAGGAGACCAATTGAGCGACAACGGTAACCGCAACCAGATCCAATACCCAGCTTCCCCGCCGCCATATCGGCATGGCGCGCCTGAACGGCGGCACCCCGATTATGAGACCCAGGGTAACGATAAAAGACAGCTGGAAGCTGACATCATTGAGAAGATACGGATTGAAGAGCAGCAGGACGACTGCTGCCGCCGCAATCAAGTGCAAGCCGTCCTTCAGCTTGCCCATCCGGGCTGCAACAAGGCCAAGCATAGCCATCAGCCCCGCCCTCAGCACTGAAGGCGACGCTCCCGTCAGCAGCACATAGAAAGGGACGGCCGCCAACAAGAAGAGCAAGATTCGCTCGCGCGGCTGCCGCAGTATCTTGAGCAAGCCAGTCAAGGCGTACATGAATACACCGACATGCAGCCCCGATATAGCCAATATATGCGTTAAGCCAAGACGCGCGAATTGATTGAATTGCTCGGGGTCCAGGTCCTCGCGGATACCGAGGACAAGCCCTTTCATGTAGCCGGCTTGCTCTGGCGGATACAGGTAGTCCAGCCGCGCGCCCAGCCATGCGCGCGCGGCGTCGACGCGGCCATAGAGCGAGGCCGCGGAGAAGGCTTCCGCCGCCGGAGCCTCTACGGCGAGGGCGGCTGCGCCTTTGCTCTTCAGCAGCCAGTGGATGCCCTGGCTGCGGAGGTAGCGGCGATAGTCGAAGCCGCCGCTGTTGGTTGCCTTCGCCGGCAGCGACAGCTCGCCGTCGACGCGCACTTGATCGCCGCGCTGCCAAGCCGCGGCGATCCCTTGCTCCGGCTGCGCGGCGAGCCGGAGCTGAACCATAAGCCGCTCGCCGCGCATAACGAGCGGTTTCTCGTCTGCCACTTGGATGGCGGCTGCCTCCAAGCGAAATTGCGCACGGTCTCCGTCAACCTCGACCGTGGAGATGATCGTGCCGCTGACATGGACAGTGTAAGCCGTTCTTGGTCCCTCCGACTCCGCAACTTCGAGCAGCTCCTGCAGCTCCGTCACATTACGCGAATCCGCCCACAGACGCTCGCCAGCCGCTACACAAAATCCGAGCAGACAGATGATCGCCAGCCCTTTGCTCGCCTGCCTGCCAAGTACGGCGGCAACCGCCAGCAATACCGCCGCGCCTCCCGCATACAGCGTACCGTGCAACCCGAGTCCCGCAGCTGCGCAGCTGCCAAGCACAAAAATGAAAGCAAACCATACAAGCGGCCTTCTATTCATAGCCATCACATCACGAACCCCCTGCGCCAAAATAAAAAAGAACCCCCAGCCGCATGATTTCATGCGACTGGGGGTTCCTCCCCACGATATATCTTCCATGAAGGGCTATATGCAAATGCTGCATTAGCCCTGACCTGTTACTGCGTAACTTCCATCCCTGCTTGGGCTGGCGGCGTATAATGCTCCACCTGTCGGAATGCGATGCCCTGCTGAGCCATTAACGCATACACCTTTTCACTATCCTTCGGATAACCGCGATGGTAGACAATTTCTTCAACACCGCTGTTCGCCAGCATATTCGCGCATGTCCAGCAAGGCTGGTCGGTGACATAGACGACAGAGCCTTCACGGTCCGCCCTGTCCGTGAAGAGCAGCAGGTTCTGCTCCGCATGGATGGTACGAATGCAGCGCTGCTTGCGCACGACCTGCTCGGCTCCGTCCACCACGTTCACCTCGACCTCCTCCGAGATCATACAGCCTGCTTCCAGACAATCATGCGCGCCCATCGGGGCCCCGTTGTACGCGGTTCCGAGCAGTTTCTTTCCTTGGACAAGAACCGCTCCGACATGCCTGCGCGGACAACGCGAACGCGTCGATACCATATAAGCGATATCCATGAAATAAGTGTCCCAATCCTTGCGGATGGCATCATTTGTTGCTGAGGTCATCGTTTCCTCCCCGTCTCTGGCTGTTATCGTATTCTCAGATGATACGGACATGCCCGCTTCGTACTTTTGTATGGATTCTATTGTAATCCCAATTCATCGGCGATGCCAGTCCTAAGCGGTATTAGCCTTGTTGGCTTGCCGCAATCGCCTGCTCCAGATCTCCCAAGATATCGCGAATGCCTTCCGTGCCGATCGACAGGCGAACCATGCCTGGAGCAACGCCTGCTGCGACTTGCTCATCAGCAGACAGCTGCTGATGCGTCGTGCTTGCCGGATGGATGATAAGCGACTTGGAATCGCCCACGTTCGCCAAATGGGAGAACAGCTTGACCGCGTTAATCAGCTTTTTGCCCGCTTCCACACCGCCTTTAATGCTGAAGGTCAGAATAGCGCCGCTTCCGTTCGGCAAGTATTTTTGGGCCAGATCATACGAAGGATGGCTCTTCAGGCCAGGGTAATTGACCCACTCCACCTCTTCATGCCCTTCCAAGAACTCGGCAACCGCAAGCGCGTTCGAGCTATGGCGCTCCATACGCAAATGCAGGGTCTCCAAACCTTGCAGCAGCAAGAAGGAGTTGAATGGCGACAAAGCCGCGCCCATGTCACGCAGCAATTGCACGCGTGCTTTAATAATGTAAGCGATAGGGCCTACCGCATCCGTATAGACTACGCCATGATAGCTTGGGTCCGGCTCGGTCAGACCTGGGAATCTGCCGCTAGCTTTCCAGTCGAACTTGCCGCCATCTACGATGACGCCGCCAATGGAAGTACCATGACCGCCGATAAATTTGGTCGCCGAATGAACGACGATATCTGCGCCATGCTCAATCGGACGGCACAAGTAAGGGCTCGGGAACGTGTTGTCGACAATGAATGGCACGCCATTCTCATGAGCAATAGCGGCTACCGCTTCCAGATCGATCACGTCGCCCCTCGGGTTGCCGATTGTTTCCGCGAATACGGCTTTGGTCTTGTCCGTGATAGCGGCGCGGAAGTTCTCCGGATCCGAAGGATCAACAAATTTCACCGTAATGCCCAGCTTCGGCAGCGTCGTGGAGAATAGGTTGTAGGTACCGCCATACAGGCTGGTTGCCGAAACGATCTCGTCGCCGGAACCTGCAATATTCAGAATGGCATAAGTAATAGCTGCTTGACCGGATGCTACTGCCAGTGCTGCAGGCGCACCTTCCAGCTCCGCAACGCGTTTCTCGAACACATCGGACGTCGGGTTCATGATGCGGGTATAGATATTGCCGAATTCCTGAAGCGAGAACAAGTTAGCCGCATGATCCGTATCTTTGAATCCGTACGAAGTCGTCTGGTAGATCGGCACAGCGCGCGATAACGTCGTAGGGTCGATGGTTTGGCCTCCGTGGACGGATAGCGTTTCTAGCGAGAATTTTCTTTCCTCTGTCATCTTTAAAATCCTCCTCGATTGTTTTCGAAATCTAGTAAAATATGACTGTATCGTTTCCATTCTCTCACATTCATGGACGAGCGACAACGCTTTCTTTGATCCCGGTTAAAAGCTTCTCTCCAATCCCCTTTACGCGAATCAGATCATCTACGCTTGCAAACCTTCCGTTCCGTTCCCGATCCTCGGTTATGGCCTGCGCCTTAGACGGGCCGATCCCCTTGAGCTCCAGCAGTTCTTCCGCCGTAGCGCGGTTCAGATCCAGCCTTCCGAGCTCATCCCTGCTCGTCATGACAGGTACAGTCGTTGAGGAGGGCACCGTCTCGAATGCCTGATGATCCAGTTCCCTTGTCCCTTCCTCCGGACTGGCCGATCCAGCTCCTCCTCCTGTTGGCAGCTCCTGCGAATGCTCTGTTTGTACGATTAATACCGCCGGTTCGACCGGATTGCCGTCCCCGTTCATAGTATTGAGGGAGGCTTGTACCGCTTCATTAAGAGGCATCCACTCTCCCTTAGAATTTGGCGCTCCATCAATCAGACCTGCTGCAATAAGCAGCAAGGCTCCCGCCGCGCAGGCAGCCGCGAGAAGCTTGTTCACTCGTCCGGCTTTCCGCCCCGTCAATCGTGTCGTCATATCCATTTCCCCTTTCTGTAATTAAAATGGTAATCTGTGACATACGGAACAAGTCTTACAGAATAGAATATAAGAACATACATTACGCGTAATCGGTATAGGAGGGCTTAGCATGAATGTAGGATTTATCGGAACGGGCTCGATGGGAACGTTGCTGATTGAAGCGTTTGTCGCTTCCGGGGCCCTGGCGCCTGCAAAGATCGCCATCAGCAATCGCACGTATGCCAAAGCACAGGCGATAGCCGACCGGTATCCCGGCATGAGAGCCGAATATATGAACGTGGAGACGGCTCGCAGCAGCGACATCGTATTCCTGTGCGTCAAACCGCATGAGTTCATCCATGTCATCCAAGACATTAAGTCTGCCGTACGGCCCGAGCAGATCATCGTGTCCATCACCAGCCCTGTTCTCGTCTCTCATCTGGAAGGTGAGCTGAACTGCAAAGTAGCTAAAATCATCCCAAGCATTACCAATTTGGCATGGAGCGGCGCATCCCTCTGCATCTATGGCGAAACCATGAGCGAAAAGGATAAAAAGCGGCTGGAGTCACTGTTCTCCCATATTAGCGAACCGCTGCGCATCGAGGAGGACTACACGCGCATCGTATCCGACCTGTCCAGCTGCGGTCCCGCATTCATGGCCTTTCTGCTGCAGCAGTTTATCGATGCTGCCGTTGCGGAGACGGGCATCCCACGCAGCGTCGCCATGCAGGTTGCGGGCAATATGCTGCTAGGCACTGGACTGCTGCTGACCGAAGGCCGCATGACCCCGGAAGAAATTCAGGAACGCGTCGCTGTCCCCGGCGGCATCACAGCGAAGGCGCTGCATCTGCTGCGGAGAGAGACCGATGGCATCTTCAACAGCCTTATTCGGACGACGCATGCCAAATTCAATGAAGATCTCGTTAAGGTTTCTACCGCATTCTACGGCGAAGAGGTGAACGGACAATAGCTGTTCTTCAGCTAAAGCCCGCTCACCTCTTCGGTTGCGCGATGGATTCGATTAATTGGCTACAATATTAACAAGCTTGCCTTTGACTGCGACTACCTTGCGAACCGTCTTGCCTGCGATCAGCTCCTGCACTTTCTCCAGCCCCTTCGCGAGCGACTCCATGTCCGCTTCGTTCGTATCAGCGGCGATCGAGATGCGCTCCACGATTTTGCCGTTCACCTGCACAACGATCTCCACTTCCTGATCGACTGTCCAAGCATCCTCATAGGTCGGCCAAGCCGCATAGGTAATCGTTCCTTCCTGACCAAGCTTCTCCCACAGCTCTTCCGCGATATGCGGTGCAATTGGAGACAGCATCTGCACAAACTGCGCCATCGCTTCGCGCGGCAGCACGTCAGTTTTATACGCTTCGTTCACAAATATCATCAGCTGGCTGATTACGGTATTGAATCGCAGATTCTCGTAGTCATCCGTAATTTTTTTGATGGAACGATGCCAGGTACGCTTGAAGGCGTCGGTCGTCTCCCCGTCGCCAATCTTGGAACTGATCGTTCCGTCTTCATTCACGAACAGGCGCCATACGCGAGCCAGGAAGCGGTAGGTGCCTTCCACGCCATTCGTATTCCAAGGCTTCGTCGCCTCAAGCGGCCCCATGAACATCTCGTACATCCGCAGCGTATCAGCGCCAAACTCATTCACGATATCGTCCGGATTGATGACGTTGCCGCGAGACTTGGACATCTTCTCGTTGTTCATGCCAAGAATCATGCCTTGGTTCACCAGCTTCTGGAACGGCTCCTTCGTATGAACGACGCCCAGGTCGTAGAGCACCTTATGCCAGAAGCGGGCGTACAGAAGATGAAGCACGGCATGCTCCGCGCCGCCGATATACAAGTCTACCGGCAGCCATTCCTTCTGCTTCTCCGGCGAGCAGATCTCCTTGTCGTTCTTCGGATCGATGAAGCGCAGATAGTACCAGCAGCTTCCTGCCCATTGAGGCATCGTGTTCGTCTCGCGGCGAGCCTTCATGCCCGTCTCCGGATCGATGGTGTTGACCCATTCGGTTACATTCGCCAGAGGGGATTCGCCTGTTCCGGAAGGCTTGATCGCATCCACATCCGGCAGCAGCAGCGGCAATTGATCTTCCGGTACCGGCTTCATCGTGCCGTCTTCCAGATGGAGAATCGGAATCGGCTCTCCCCAGTAGCGCTGGCGGCTGAACAGCCAGTCGCGCAAGCGATAGGTTACCTTCGCCTTGCCCTTGCCCGTCTCTTCCAGGCGTCCGATGATCGCCTTAATCGCTTCTTCATTATTCAGTCCGTTCAGGAAATCCGAGTTCACATGCGCTCCGTCACCCGCATATGCTTCCTCAGTTATGTCCCCGCCTGCCACTACCTCGATAATCGGCAGATCGAATTGCTTCGCGAATTCCCAGTCTCTCGCATCGTGGCCCGGAACCGCCATAATGGCGCCTGTGCCATATCCGGCAAGCACATAATCGGCAATCCAGATTGGCGTCTTGGCGCCGTTAACCGGATTAATCGCATAAGCGCCCGTGAAGACGCCCGTCTTGTCCTTCGCCAGATCCGTACGCTCCAGATCGCTCTTGCGGGCAGCCGCTTCCTGATAAGCCTCTACCGCCGCTTTCTGCTGGGCTGTTGTAATCGCGGCAACCAGCTCATGCTCTGGCGCAAGCACGCAATAAGTCGCGCCGAACAGTGTGTCCGGGCGTGTCGTAAAGACAACCAGCGAGCCGTCGTGTCCGTCAATGTCGAACGTTACTTCCGCACCCGTCGACTTGCCGATCCAATTGCGCTGCATATCCTTAATGCTCTCGGACCAATCCAGCTCCTCCAGATCGTCTAGCAACCGATCTGCGTATTCTGTAATCTTCAGAATCCATTGACGCATCGGCTTGCGGACGACGGGATGACCGCCGCGCTCGCTCTTGCCATCGATAACCTCTTCGTTCGCGAGCACAGTGCCAAGCGCCGGGCACCAGTTGACTGGAACTTCCGCTACATAGGCAAGACCGCGTTTGTACAATTGGATAAAAATCCATTGCGTCCATTTATAATAATCCGGGTCCGTCGTACTGAATTCGCGATCCCAATCGTAGGAGAAACCCAGCGATTTGATCTGACGGCGGAAGTTGTCGATATTTTTGAACGTAATATCTCTAGGATGCTGGCCTGTGTCCAGCGCATGCTGCTCAGCCGGCAGCCCGAATGCATCCCACCCCATCGGATGAAGAACATTATAGCCTTTCATTCGCTTATAGCGCGATACGATATCGGTAGCCGTATAGCCTTCCGGGTGGCCTACATGAAGACCAGCTCCCGAAGGATACGGGAACATATCAAGAGCGTAGAACTTCTGCTTCCCTGCATCTTCCTTTGTTTGGAACGTCTTGTGCGCGTCCCAGTATTGCTGCCATTTCGGCTCAATCGCAAGCGGATTATAGCCATGTCGTTGCTGTTCCTGAGTCATTCATACTTCCTCCTAATCGTCTTAAAAACATAAAAACCTCCCGCCCCCAGCGGATTAACGCTAGGGACGAGAGGATATTCTCCCGTGGTACCACCCTAGTTAGCATCAGGCATGCTCTGCCCTTGCTCACTTGACGTCCTTAACGCGGACGATTCGGAACGATTCGCCTTCTGCTTCCAGAAGGTTGGCCGTTCGGCTCCGAGGCGAGCTTCCCTGCGCGCATGGTCCGGCTTCCACCAACCGCCGGCTCTCTAATCCGATGCAACGCCTGTACTTTTCCTCTTCAACGCCATGATATAAATCAAACAATTACTACCGATTATATAAGTCCCCGCTCTAGCATGTCAAGCAACAATGGTCTTGCAGCCATAATTCGATGTCAGGCGGTCTCTCTGGACAAGCTTCTTCTGGCAAAGACAAACGTCAAGCAGACCATAGCCATAAGCGCGCCATGCAAGAGCATGCCTATGAAGGCCGTATATCCGCTCGCAATAAAGCCTAACATCCACAATCCGAACGGCGGTATCTGAATAAGGAAGATCGCCGCAAGCACCGAAATAAGCATGCCGTCATTAAGCGCTTCCTTCATCCAAGTCCGAACAGCCAGCACCCCAAGCAGCAAGGCCCCGATGACGATGGAGCATATGCCCCAGAACCGGACGGGCTCTCGTTCCGAACCTACTTCTGGTCCCAGAAAGTCAGCGGCAAGCCAAGTCGTTCCTATGTAAGCCAAACCTGCGAGTATCGATACTACTCCGGCCAATACAATAATGATTCGTCTCATGCTCATAGCTCCTTCACACCGCGTGCTTGCACCAAGGTATTTTACATGTCCGTATCCTTCATTCTACTTCGTTCATCCGGCATTGCCTTCATTAACTAACAGGCTTCCAGAGCCCCATACTTCACAATGTGCAACGGCTAACTTCATGCCTAACGTCGGTGTTCTCCCGATCTCCATCCGCTTCTATTTCTTCAAACGCTGCCATCCCCCCACAGGTTGCACGCCAGGACATCTTTTTCGATCTCCATTCCTCCTCCTGGCAATCCAGCCCTTCTTAATCCATCTAAAAAAAGGTCCCACGGAGGGAACCTCTGCATGCGGACTCCTATCCGTCTCGCTGACTATGTCAGACCTTGCGGTCAGCTCCTGCCGACAATCCCAGCAGCCCGTACAAAACTGAAATGGCGATGATCAGGATCAACGGTACATTCCAGCCCCCGGTCCAATCATGGATCAGACCAAACAAGAGGGGACCGCTCGCAGCCAGCAGATAACCCACGGCTTGCGCCATGCCGGACAGCTCCGCGGCTTGTTCCGTTGAGCTTGCGCGCAGCGCGAAAAACATTAACGCAAGACCAAATCCTCCGCCTACGCCAAGCCCGAGTATAATCATGCTGACGAGCGCCCAGGAATGACTGCCTAGAAGCAATATAAGATAGCCAGCAATAAACAGGCTGGAGGTGAGCATGGCCAGCCCCCGTTGGCTCGCTTTCTTGCCCGCCAGAATCGGAATAAGAAAGGTCGAAGGCATTCCGACGAGTTGCATGACCGACAGCAGCCAGCCCGCATCCGCATGGCTGATGCCTTTATCCGCCAGAATAAGCGGAATCCACGTAACATTCACATAAAAGCAAAATGATTGCAAGGCCAGAAACAACGAAACGGACCAGGCTAGCGGTGACGTCCAGAGCTTGCGGCGAATCGATGAATGCGATTCGCTCGCTGAGGCCTTCCCGGCATGGTCCCGGCTTGACGCCAGGCTATTGCGACGAAGCAGCGGCAGCCAAATAGCCGCAGCCAGGAAGGCGACTAGTGCGGTAGCAGCCAAAGTGCTTTGCCAGCTGAAGCCAAGTCCTTCCGTCAACGGCACGCTGATGCCGGAGCCGATCGCAGCGCCGAGATTCATGGCGACGGTATAGATTCCGGTCATAAGTCCCACTTTATCCGGATAGTCCCGTTTGACCAGGCTGGGCAGCAGCACATTGCCAATAGCAATGGCTGCCCCGAGCAACGCTGTTCCCAGAAACAGAGCGTATACGGAAGGAAGAGACCGGACAGCAATGGCCGCCGTCAATAAGCTAGCTGCGTAGAACAAAGCGCGTTCCATGCCGATTCTAGCCGCCAACCTTGGGGCTAGCGGAGATATAATAGCAAATGCCAGCAAAGGCAATGTGGTAAGCAACCCCGTCATGGCGCCGGACAAACCCATGGATAGGCGGATTTGATCAATAATCGGTCCAACCGTTGTAATGGGAGCCCGCAATACGAGCGCCACGAGAATAATGCTAAGTACAAGCAGCCATGCCGGCCCTCCGGAGTTCCCGGATGTCTTCAGGCTGCTGGTGCGCTTACGCTCCACTGACTGACTATCGCTGTTAAGCATGTTTGTTGCTTCCTCTCAACTATTTCTTCACACGATACCAATACTCATATCGCGTCTTGAATCCAAACTTGCCGTATAATCGATTCGCTGCCGCATTATTCTTCACCACAAGCAGATAAGCCATACGGATGCCTTGCCCTCTTGCCCATTCCAGCAAACCACGGGTCAGCCCTTCACCGTAACCACGTCCGCGCTCCCTTGCGTCTGTTACGATATCGTACAATCCGGCGCAGCCATCCTCTAGTACAATCAACCCGGCAGCAACTGGACTCCCTCCGCGTTTGTACAGGCCAAATGCCTTTTGCAGGGGTTGTCCGGCCAGCATGCGCCGCGTTGTTTCCTTTTGTCTGTCGCTAAGCCCCTGGAGTCGGGCTAAGGTATCCAGCCACTCGTCCGTCAATTCGGTCCAACATTGAAATCCTTCCCCCTGATGAGATACAGGAAGATCCACGATGGAAGCCGTCTTGACCTGTGTATGGTCAATCCGTTCATACCCTAGCTCCTCCAGCCTCGCATCCAAATGCGTTGGCTCCACAAAAGGGGTTATTTTAAAAACAGTCGGCTGACCTTGCGCACGGTACAGCTCTTCGCAGTGGCGGATTCGTTCATCCAGATTGCCGCTGTATCCATAGATGGGCTGAACGGAGTTCGATCGCTTGGTGTAGCCGTCAGCAAAACGAAGCAGCCAGCCATCGTACAGAACTGTCTGCAGAGCCGGCCAGCCGTTCAAGCTCATTTCCTCTATCCGTTTGTCACTCCGTTCGCTCTCTCCCACTAACCCCTTCTCCCTTCTTGCTCACTTCATATGGACGGATGCGAAACCGCTCCAACTGGTCGTACCGTTTCTCTTTCGCCAGTATCTCGGCCTGCCTGTACCCTAACAGATCGAAGTGAGGGAACTCCGCCCTCCTATGGATATACATTGGATTCAAGCCGTTCTCCCGGCACCAATTGGCCAGCTTGTCCAAATCTGAGCAGCCTACTTTCGTCACGGTTCGTACACCGGGAAAGCGGTCATCCAGCCAATAATGGGTCAAGAAGGCGATCTCCCCTCGCGATACGCTCGCCTTCCATGCCTTCATCTCGTCGCGGGTAATGCCGAATGCCATAAAGCCGCTCCTCCTTGCCTGCCCCTATACCGATTAGCTTCAAGGCCTTTTACTTATGACAAAATTTCTTTGACGCGGCCGACTGCTCCATCCTGCAGCCTTACCTTAATACCGTGAGGATGCTGCGGAGAGTTCGTCAATATATCTTTCACGATGCCTCTGGTCAGCTTCCCTGTCCGCTGATCTCCCTTAAGCACAATATGCACTTCCAATCCCGGCTTGATCATTGACCGGCTGGTTCCTGATGTCTGCATGCTCTCATTCCTCTTCTTGATGATGGCTATAAGCATAGCATATGCATTTGGAAGATGCACATGTTCTCTGCAACTGTTATACTTAGCTACATATGACATGAAATGAGGAACTTAACGCATGGCTAACGCATTCCAAGCACTCGGCGTATCCCGAGAGCTGAACGACTTATTGAAACAGGCTGGCATCAGCGAGCCGACCCCTGTACAGCGGCAGACGATACCGCTGCTCATGAACGGCAAAGATGTGATCGCGCAAGCTCAGACAGGCACGGGTAAGACTCTGGCCTTCGCTTTGCCCATTCTGGAGCGGATCAACGTAAATAAAGAACAAGTTCAAGCGCTAATACTGACTCCGACGCGGGAATTGGCCATTCAAATTACGGCTGAGATGAAGAAGCTGGCGCCGGTCTTCGGCGCCAACGTCCTGGCTGCATATGGTGGGCAAGATGTCGACGCACAAATTCGCAAGCTTCAGCGCGCGCCTCATATTGTGGTCGCGACGCCTGGGCGGCTGATCGACCATATGACGCGCGGTACCGTCAGTCTGGGCAAGCTGTCGATGCTGGTGCTGGACGAAGCGGATCAAATGCTGCATATGGGATTCCTTCCCGAAGTGGAGAGCATCATTACGCAAACGCCGAGAGCCCGCCAAACGATGCTGTTCTCCGCCACGATGCCGGACGCGATTCGCAGACTCGCTTCCGAATATATGAATGCGCCCGAGGATGTACAGATTCGCAGCACCAACATCACGCTTGACAGCATCAAGCAGCTTGTCGTGGATACAACCGACCGCGGGAAGCAGCGTGCGCTAATCCATCTGCTGGAGCAGCATCGCCCGTATCTGGCCGTTATCTTCTGCAGAACCAAGATTCGCGCCAAGAAGCTGAATGAAGCGCTGCAAGATGTAGGCATCGTATCGGACGAGCTTCACGGCGATTTGACGCAAGCGAAGCGGGAGCAAGTCATGAAGCGATTCCGTGATGCGCGTCTGCAAGTGCTTGTTGCGACGGACGTCGCTGCGCGCGGCCTTGACGTAGAAGGCGTGACGCATGTCTACAATTACGACATGCCGCTCGACGGCGAAAGCTATATTCACCGAATTGGCAGAACCGGCCGTGCTGGACACGAAGGCATGGCTGTCACGCTCGCAACGCCATATGACGTTGCCAAATTAGCGGCGATTGAGAAGAGTATTAGCGCCCGCCTGGAGCATCGTGCAATCGACCGGGAAGGCGAGTTGTCTTCTGCTCGCGGAACAGAGCGCAGTAGCGACAAAAACACTAGAAACAGAGAAGGCAGAAGCAAAGACTCCGGCCGGCCTTCAAGCCGAAGCGGCGGACGCGGCAGCGACCGGAACGGACAACGCGAAGGACGTCGCGGCTCCGTAAAGCCGAATCCGCGAGCCGGCAAGCCGGCAGCGGCTCAGGCCGACGGCAACCCGTGGGCGACAGCCGACGATTCGGGCAGCCCGCGCAGCAAACAGCGCGAAGGGGGCAATCGCCGGGATGGCGGGCGTTCCTCCGAACGAGGTTCGAAGCGGTCCGGCGATACAAGCGCCAAGGGGCCGCGGGGCCAGCAAGCAGGCGGACGTTCCGGTGGACGGAGCAGCGGACGGCAAGGCGGTCAAGGAAAGCCAAGTAGCGGCAGTCGCACCAGCGGACGCGGCAGAAGATAAATCAAAGAAACCCAGTCTGATATTCATCGGACTGGGTTTCTTGTATGGGTTAGCCTGCTGAATTGAGCATATCGTTAGCATCAGTGAAATGCGAGACGACCTCTTCAGGCGTCGTAAAATAATAGTCGGGGCGACCGTTCTCCAGCAATTCGCGTTCACCTTCTCCCCATAACGCAGCACCGCTTGCCATGCCTGCTGCCGAGGCAGACCGTATATCTGAAACTTGATCACCTATGTAGATGCAAGACCCGGCGGGTACTCCCATCTTTTCCACGGCAAGCTGCAAAGGTGCGGGATTCGGCTTATGCTCCTCCGTATCCTCCTGACCTACAACGCAATCAAAAAACGAAAGAAGTCCGTTTGCCTTCAGCTCTCGCAAGACATAGCTCCTGCGCTTGGACGAAACGATCCCCATCGGGTAACCCTCCTGCGCCAATTTCTCCAGCATAACCCGCACACTCTCGTATAAAGCGATTGATTCGCAATTCGCATCGTAATATCGAGTGGAATGCTCGAATATGTGCAAGCCATGCTCTGGATACAGGATGCCAATGACTTTTGCTACGGGCTTGCCTTTCAGCTGTTGCAGCTCTTCCTCCGTTGCTTCCCGCTTCAAGACAGAACGGAATCCGACCCGCTGCGCTTCCGCAGCCAGCTTCTCGCTATCCTGCAACGTACCGTCCAAATCGAACAAAATGCACGAGATAGCTCTCATATCTGATTCCCTCCCGCCTTAATCACCCTTTAATTGACTTGCGGCAATTCGATTCCGGCTTCATGAGCTTCACGAACCTCTAGCTTGGCGCCAAGCGAGCGGAAAGAGTCCACAATATTCTCATATCCGCGTTCAAAATGATAGACACCGGTTATACGCGTGGTGCCCTCGGCAGCCAATCCGGCAAGCAGCAAGCATATGCCTGCCCGAATATCGGATGCATGAACCAGATTTCCGCGCAACGGCAAGCCGCCCTTAATAAAAGCAGAGCCGGCGCGCAGCTCGATATCGGCCCCCATCCGCTTCAACTGTTGAACATGTGCGAACCGTTTCGGATAGATTTTGTCCGTTACAATACTTTTGCCGGACGCTTGTGCCATAAGCGCTGTCAGCGGCTGCTGCAGATCCGTAGGAAATCCTGGGTACATCCCCGTCCGCACCCGGGTTGCCCTCAGCGTACCTTCTCCGTAAGCAGTGATCGAGTCGCTATTCGTCTCAATCTGGACGCCGATTTCCCTTAGCTTGGCCAGCGTTGAGCCCAGATGCTCCGGAATGACATCCTCTACCGTAATCATGCCGCCTGTTACGCCCGCGGCGATCAGGAATGAACCCGCAATCAGCCGGTCGGGCACCGCCGTGTAAGTACAACCATGCAAATAACGGACACCTTCAATGCGAATCGTGTCCGTACCCGCTCCCGATATCCGTGCTCCCATAGCGATGAGCAACTGGGCGGTATCGACTACTTCAGGGTCCTTCGCCGCATTGCGCAGCACCGTAGAGCCTTTGGCCCGCACCGCTGCCAGCATAGCGTTGATCGTAGCTCCGGACGTAATGGTATCAAAGTAGATATCGGCTCCGGTTAGGGTACGGGCGCTTGCTTCGTAATCTTTTTCATGGAAGGATAACTCGGCCCCTAGCGCCTTCAACGCCTTAATGTGTTGATCAATCGGACGATCTCCGAAATCATCGCCGCCTGGATAGCCGACTGAAACGCTTCCGCAGCGGTTAAGCAATGCGCCAATGAAATAATAAGCCGTTCTGAATGTCGACGACTTAACCGGGTCAATCTTGGCATGACGAATACCGGCGGGATTAATCTCTACCGAACCCGCTCCTGTCACTTGCATGGAAATGCCGATCTCACTAGCAATTTCCCGGATCACCCGGAAATCCGCGATGTCCGGAATATTGTTCAATAGGACTGTCTCGTCCGTTAAGCAGGCTGCCGCAAGCAAAGCAAGCGAGCTGTTTTTGGAGCCTGGAATTTTGACCGAACCGCGTAATCCGGGAGAGCGTTCCACTTGAATAACGTTCATGAATTTTCGTACCTCCGCAATAAGTAGATGTAGGCTGATCTTGTTTGATTGGTAATGTCGCAATCCCGTCTGGCAAAAAAGCTGTGAACGCCTTCCTTGCGAATGATGTATGATGAATCGTAGCTCTTTATGTTTGAAATGGTTAATTGTCCTATGGTATCCTTTCAATCTTATTCATTTTGTTTCATGATTGTCAATCAAACCTTCTGCTTTTTTTCATGAACTTTTTTTCATAATAGGCCCTGCTGCCTTTTCACTGCTATCCGCCAGTCGCTAGCGGCTCTTTCAACAATACCAATTTGCCGGACAGCCGTCCAAGCCAAACGGCCGGGAATGCATACAATACAATATGCCGATTGTGGGGAAGTCCCTACCAAGCGCCTGCAGGCCCGCCTATCGGTAACTACAGTCTAGGAGGAATTGGCATGTCCGGTGTGTATGGAGGCTACACGACGACAGGTGTGATCCTGGTTCTGTTTATTCTGCTCGTTATCATTACGAGAGTATTCCTGTAATAAACGAATCTTGCACCTATTACGACGAAGGAGCGGATCGTGCCGCAACCCAGCTTGCTGCATAGCGCACTCTCCATATGTCATAGCATGAGAAAAAGGACGAATCGGGCTGCCCGATTCGTCCTTTTTTGCTGCCAAGCGTGTGCTGTTATCCTTGTTGCCAAGCATATTGCCGGATCGCTGCCGCGACCCCGCCTTCATTATTGGAACCGGCGATCTGATCAGCCGCTTGTTTCACAGATTCCGGAGAGTTGCTCATCGCAATGCCGAGACCGGCATATTCGAGCATCGATATATCATTATAATAATTGCCGATGGCTAATATTTTCCCTCTATCCATGCCTTTCACATCGGCCAATTGCTTCAGTGCAATCCCTTTGCTGGAGCTGGGGCTCTGCACGTCGATAAAAAAATCGCCGCTCCGGATGAACTGCAGGCTTGAATCTCTCTGTTCCCAATACGTCTGGGTAAGATCCATCAGCTCTTTCGATCCGAACAACGTAATCTTGACCATGCCATCCGGGAATCGCTCGTCAAAGCTGTTCATAATAGGCTCCACTTGATGATGCTCATACATTTGCATGACTTCTTCGGTCATAGACTCCACATACATATCGAATGCTGTGTTCAAGTCAAAATGTATGCGATTCTCCCGGCAGTAATCAAGGATCTCCATCAATTCCCCGCTGTCGATATCGTATTGAAACAAAACCTCGCGGTCTTCTGAACGGATAGTTGCCGCGCCATTATGCGTAATCAGAATGCCGCTAAGCTCCAGCTCCGCCAGAACCGGGAATGTTCCCATCGGCCCCCGGCCTGTGCACAGCACGATATCGGCTCCGGCTTGCGCCGCCTCTTGAACGGCTTCCTTGACTTCTTCCAGCAAGTTATGATCATCCGTCAGCAGCGTTCCGTCTACATCAAGCGCGATCAAATCGTAACTAAGCTTCATCTCATCACCGCTCCATCCCTCTAGATTGTTCTCTATTTATCCGCTATTGCAGGGCGTCATTATTTGCCGCTGCCGCGATGAGCCTTCAACAGCTCAACTTCCTCCAATGTCAGCTCCCGGTAATGTCCCTCCGGCAAATACTCATCCAGCGTTAACGGGCCCATAGACACCCTCTTTAAGGTAAGCACCGTTTTGTCCACCGCCTCGAACATTCGTTTAACCTGATGAAACTTGCCTTCCTGAATCGTCAGGCGAATAAGCGATTGGACAGCAGACGCTTGCTCTCCCGCTTGCACAGAGGACGAATCCTCCTGCACGTCCTGCAGCGACCGGCTCAGTACCTGCAGCCGGGCAGGCAGCGTCTCATATCCGTCATCGAGTGTAACTCCCTCCTGGAACGCCTTCACATCATCCTCATTCACATTCCCCAGTACAAGCGCCTCATAAGTCTTGTCCACATGCTTGCGAGGCGACAGCAGCTCATGTGCGAGCTGACCGTTATTGGTCAGCAGTAGCAATCCTACCGTATCCTTATCCAGCCGTCCGACTGGGAATGGATTCAGCAGACGGTCTTCAGGGGCGAGAAGATCAATCACCGTCCGCTCTCTGCCATCCTCCGTCGCTGAGATGACGCCTTGCGGCTTGTTCATCATCAAATAAATCACATCCCGGTAGATGACTGTCTCCCCTTCATAAGTGACGGTATGCTCGGCAGGAGCCACGATCAGTCCGCTATCCTTCACGACCTTCCCGTCAACGGCTACCTTGCCCATTTTGACCGCTCTCTTGATTTCGCTTCTCGTCCCGAAGCCCATATGCGCGAGCAGCTTGTCAATCCGTAATTTCTCAGCCATTATACAGTTGCCTCCATCCGGTCGACAGCTCATTCTTCAGCATGCCGTCCACATATTTCCCCCAGCCTAGCGGATAGCCGTCCACGCAGACCAGCACGTATCCTTTGGCTGATGCGCTCTCCGCAATGGCAAGATCCTCCAGGCGCACGAACAACGTCTCACCTTTCAAATACCGCTGAATCTCTTCAGAGTCGGAGCCCCAGCTTATGGAGCGTTTTGCCTCCGACCGCTTCAATCCCATGGCGAGCGCCTGCGAAGGAACGAATCTGCCTTTTTTCGTTTCGCCGACATACCATCCCGGACGCACAACGCGCAGCCGGTCCAGAGACGGCAGTTGAACGGAGGGCACATAGACAATCGAGCCGAAATGCACAGCTTCCGCTCCGCATCCATGTTCCAGCTCAAGCTCATCGGCTGAGAATTTCTGCCAAGCCGAGATCGGATCGTCATCGCGGACGGCGGGTTTCCCGCCGCGGATCAGCTTGGGATCCTCTGAACGCTTCACGTCCTTCTTGTGCTTGACCGCAGCGCTAGGAGTGGAATCCTCGGACACTTCATGCCGAACAGCCAGCCTTGTCCCTCCGGCATCCGTCACTTCCATCTTGCGCAGCACGGCTGCATAGTGGCCTTCTCCTTCAAGAAGATGAGGCCATAACCTCACCGTTCCTTCCAGGCTGGCTGCTGCCACTTCCCCCAGCTCCCGAGCCGATGCCGCGTCGATCCATTCCGGTCTGCCTTGCGAGACAGCACCAGGCGGGTGAGCCTCCTCCACCGCAAATTCGGGATGTCGGATTAGAAATTCCGCAATTTGCGATTCATTCTCCTCCGGCGAAAAGGTGCATGTCGAATAGACAAGCAGGCCGCCCGGCGCCAGCATCGCTGCCGCATCCTCCAGAATGTCGCGCTGCATGACTGTACAGCGCTCGACGGAGTGCTTCTCCCAGCCCGCCGCCATTCCCTCATCCTTTCGGAACATGCCCTCCCCGGAGCATGGCGCATCCACAAGAATACGGTCAAACCATGCACGAAATGACGGCACAAGCGCAGAGGGCTCTTCGTTGAACACTGCTGCATTGCGCACCCCGGACAGCTCTATATTTTTGGCCAGCGCCTTTGTTCGTTCTCCTGCATTATCATTACTGACAAGGAATCCTTGCCCCATTAGCTTGCCTGCAATCTGCGTCGACTTGCCGCCGGGAGCCGCGCACAGATCCAGCACGCGATGGCCTGGCCGCACATCCAGCAATTCAACCGGCAGCATGGCGCTCGGCTCCTGGATATAATACAAGCCCGCGTGATAATGAGGATGTTTGCCAGGCCTGCCTTCTTCCTGATAGTAATAGCCTTCCTTGGACCATGGAACGGGTCTAACGGTGTCGCCCATTGGTGAAATACTCTTCCATTGATCCGCATCAATCTTGAGCGGGTTCAATCGTAAACCGTACACTCTCGGCGCGTCATAGGAAGACATAAAACTGTCATATTCCCCTTGGAGCAGATTTTGCATTTTTGCTAGAAACTTTGCCGGTATATTGCCCATTCTGCGCCTTTCCTCCCGCTTGGTCCATTAGGACATCCTGCATGTACAAACATACTCCGCTTTGGTATATAATAAAAAGTAAGTGAGTCATGAACGACCTGCAAATATCATGACCATCACAATGAAGCGGAGGTTAAAACGATGAAGAAGAAAAAGAAGAAATTTAGTATGATTTATGTGTACATCGGTATTGTCATCATTTTATTCGGGTCAATCTTTGTATTAGGCAATCTGGAGAAAGACAACAAGCTATACGGCAAGCCCGCTTCCGAATTGAATCCCGCTACACGCTCTCTTCTAGACAATCCTAATTATCAGAATATCATATTGCCTGCAGAAATGGATAATAAGATTGATGCTAAAGAAGACTTCTTTGTATACGCCTTTTCCTCAACCTGCAAGTACTGTCTGAACACAACCCCTCAGATTATGCCAATCGTCAACGATATGGGAATCGAGATGCCGATGTTCAACTTGCTGGAGTTCAACGATTACGGCACCAAGCTCAGCGTCGAATCCACTCCAACGCTGCTTTACTATAAGGACGGTGTAGAAGTAGACAGACTGGAAGGCGGCCTTCGCGAGGAAGGCACGACTGTCGGCCATACACTTGACGATTTCAAAGCATTCTTCACCAAACATGCGGGAGCTGATGCGCAGTGATGAGAAGGAGCGGAGCACGATCTTCCGAACCTCATGCAGCAGGCAACCCGGACCAAGGAAATACCGCAAGATCCGTTATGTATGCTTTGCTGTTAGGATTTGCCCTTATTACGCTGCTGGCCGCCTGCGGCACCAGCGATGACAAAGACAAGGCGCATCTCCATGGTTCGGAGATGTGGGAGACTACTTCATCCGTCACAACACTGCCAGGCTTCCTGAAGAGTCACACGAAATTGACTAAAGACCTCTATTCCGAAGTGCATAGCCATATGCATATGCTTAGTGGCATCCCTTGTTACTGCGGTTGCATGCAAGGCACTGAATTCGATGAACCCCATGACTCGCTGCTGCGCTGTTACTGGGCGGAGCATCCCGCAGATGATGGCAGCGTAACCTGGACGGACCATAGCACGAGCTGCGGCATCTGCAAGAAAGAGATGGAGGAAGTCATCGCCTTAAGCAAGCAAGGCAAGACGGCCGAGGAGATTCTGACGTATATTAACGACAACTATCAACCGAAGAAATCCTCCAGCTAGTTTTGCCAGACAGTGATCTGTACCCCACCATCTGCAAGCGAACAGAAACCTCCGGCACTGCTGCCTGATGCGGCAGTGCCGGAGGTTTCTTGTTGCTGTCCGTTTATTCATTCGTGCTGTGCTTCTTCGCCTTCGCGATGGACTGATTGATGTCCACGGCGAGGCCGGACAGCCCAGCATAATCCTCATGCTCGAACAGCTCATTGAACTTCATCTGGAACTGCGCCGCTTCGCGGATGCGATGATAGAAGTACAGATCCTGAATACCGTTCAGCACGCGTGAGACGACATTGGACTGTTCCTCGAACTCCGTCTGAGCATCAAGTATTTCCTTGCGGATGCTTGTCATCTCGGTATCCAACTGGAAGGCGGCTTCTGCTGCTTTCTTGAGGCGGATGCGTACTTCATCCGGCAAGCTTTCCTTGAATTTATAATGAAGGGAATGCTCGATCGTCGCCCAGAAATTCATCGCAAGTGTCCGTATCTGAATTTCCGCCAATACGTCCATCGAACCAAGTGCAGTCTGCACCGGATACTTCACGATCATATGGTAACTTCGATACCCGCTATCCTTGAAGTTAGTAATGTAATCCTTCTCGTATACAAGCTGAAGGTCCTTGCGGTTGCGGATTAATTCCGCTACACGACGAATATCATCTACGAACTGGCACATGATTCGAATGCCCGCTATGTCCTCTATTCCCGTATCAAGCTGATCCGAGGCGACGCCCAGCCGTCTCGCCTTCTCCAATATGCTGGATACGCGCTTCACCCGGCCCGTCACGAATTCGATCGGGGCATAAGCCTCTCTCAGCTTCAGCTCCATTCGCATCGTCTTGAATTTAACTTTCAGTTCTTCTACTGCTTGTTCGTAAGGCTGTAAAAATAGACTCCAGTCTCGTCCGTCCATCCGGCCGCCTCCTGTTTCTAACGATGATCTGCGCCCACTGCTTCGGCAATATGTCGGTAGCCGTCCTTGCGCAAACATTCTTTCAGTCCGTTTGTCAGCTCGCGCAACACACCCGGACCCTTATAGATTAATGCCGTATAAATCTCAACCAGCGAAGCTCCTGCGCGAATTTTATCGTATGCGTCCTGCGCGGTAAAAATGCCGCCGGAACCAATTATCGGCAACTGTCCGCCTGTCTGGTGATAAACGGACCGGATCACTTCCGTCGAGCGCTCCTTAAGCGGCAATCCGCTAAGACCTCCTGCTTCCTTCGCATTGCCATGGACTAGTCCCTCACGAGACAGCGTCGTATTGGTGGCGATAATGCCTGATACACGACTCTCCATAATGGTCGCTACCGTATGCTCCAGCTGATCCTCGGACATATCCGGCGCAATCTTGACCAGCACGCTCTTCGGCTTCTCCCTGCGCGCTCCCGCCTGCGTAGTCAGCTCGTCCATAACAGCGGATAGCAGCTTCTTCAGCTCGTCCCCATGCTGCAAGTCGCGCAGACCTTGGGTATTCGGCGAGCTGATATTGACAACGAAGAAATCGCCATAGTCATATAGCGCTCGAATGCAGGCTTGATAGTCCTCATGCGCTAGCTCGTTCGGTGTTACCTTGTTTTTACCGATATTAACGGCGATAGGAACACGATGAATTTTGCGCTTCGCAAGCGATGCCGCCATCGCTGCAGCGCCTTCATTATTAAAGCCCATCCGATTGATCAAAGCTTCATCCGGCGGAAGCCGGAACAGACGCGGCAGCTCATTCCCGGATTGTCCTTTTGGCGTGACCGTGCCTACCTCGGCGAAGCCGAAGCCAATGCTGGAGAAGCCGTCAGGCGCCTTGCCGTTCTTGTCCAATCCGGCTGCGAGGCCGACCGGATGCGGGAATTGCAGCCCGAACAGCTCGCTTCTGAGCTCAGGAGACTCCGATACGCCATACATGGCGTTCATTATGCCGGTCATGCCAGGAATTCTGCTCCCTGCCGCCATGCCGTCAATGACCAGATGATGGGCTTTCTCCGGGTCCATTTTGAAAAAAATAGGTTTAAGTATAGATGAATAAAGCAAAGCTTTCACTCCGTTCCGCTATGTATGCTCTAACGAACAGTTTATCCCTTTTAGAGCAAAAAGAAAAGAGCTCGCGCAAGGAGGCGCAAGCTTCAATTGGCCAAGCTGTATTGCGGCTTTGGACGAAAACGATTACAATATATGCATATGATGCAAGTCAGAAATCCGATATAGAAAGGTTGATTGAAAATGGGCGCAGCCAAAAGAAAGCCAGCCACATTGAAAGCAAAACCGAAGGAAGAAGTGAACAAGAAGGCGATGGTCTGGATCGCCTCCATTGTAGGAGTCGTATTCATTGCCATTGCGGCGCTTCTTATTCTCACTTCGTAAGCTTTGCTTACGTCAACCATTGATACACTTTGGCGGGATTGGTCTCGTTCTGCTGCGGCTCCAGCTTGAATCTTTCAGCTGACGGCTTCGCGTCTGACGGGAGCGTCCCGTTTTTAATTTTCACCGCTGTTCCTAGCGGCACCATATCGAACAGCTCCTCTACGTCTGCCGTCTTCATCCTTATGCATCCAAGCGACTCATCCTTGCCGATGCTGTCCGGATCATCCGTACCGTGGATCGCGTACAGCGTACCCGACAGCGTCATCCCTCTGCTGCCGAACATGCCGTCATCCGTACCGTTAGGATCTCTGACTTTCTCGCTGATGTAGAAGCTGCCCTCCGGTGTCCTCTCGCCTCCAAGCCCAACCTCGTAACTGCGAATGACCATTTTGTCCTGAACGACGGCAAGCCGATAATTCGACACATCGATCACAATCTCCAGCGGCTTGCTCCAATCTTGCTGATAGATGCCGTTGGTGCCGATAGCACTGCCTGCCGGCTGGATATCCTTATTGCCGGACTCCTGGCTATCGCCGCCCGACTCCGTTTTTCCATTTGATGCCTGCTTCTCCTTTAGTTTCGCCAGAACATAAGGGAACCATTCCTTCATCCCTTCGCCTTCCCCTGACAATACATTATGCGGGTAGGGACGGATCAGATCGTCAAGCTTCTGCGGCCACTTCCCGTATAGTCGGTAATAATGATGAATGCCGCTGGCCAGTGTCCAGTGCATCTCTTGCGCCTCGCGCCATTCCCCGAACAGCTTCTTCACACCGCTTGTATCCCCGGGCTCGCATACGCAGGAATCGCGGTCCAGCATGGATAGCGCAGAGCGGCTTCCGTTCCCTTCCTTGGTTAAGGACATGAGGAAGCGGGAATGGCCATTCCACTGTCTCCAGCCTTCCTTCTCCTCCAATCGCACGGCCAGCGACTGCTTGGGAGCTGCTCCTCCGGCTGCTACAATAGCATTCATGGCATAGCCGATCGGTTTGCCCTCCTTCTGAGGGACGAATACGATGCCAAGCTCAGGAGCGTTCTTGTCGGCCGGAGCGGGCTGAGCATCCTTCGGCTCCTTATGCCAGAAGGGATTAAGCGGCAGGAGCAAAGCTATTAAGAGCAGCGGAATTGCCGCTAATACGATCTTCCAGACCAGCCTCTTTTTCTTCTGCTGCTTGTTCCATTCCTTCAGTTCCTCCAGCTGCTGCTCGGCCAGCGGATGCGTCTCCTGCTCAAAGGCTTCATAGATATCGCCTGCCTGAATAAAGCAATAATTCGCTTTGCTTTCCTTGCCCGCTTGCAAATAATGTTTCCCGAGCAAGTACCATCCCATCTTATTGTCGGGATGCTGTTTCACGAATTGCTTCAGATAAATTATATCCTCCAGCTTGTCCATCCTAAATCCCTCCGCCTGCTCTTCTCTACCAAGTATATCGGCAGAGGATGCGGATTCATCGATATCAATCTTGTAGACAGGGAGAGTGATGGCGGCAAAAAAGCCCCCTCGATCCGTCCGCGCGGTCATGAGGGGGCTTGCTGTTAGCTTATGATTGCCAAAAAATGATTAGCCCGGAGCGTTGAACGGCTCGTCGGCAATCTTGATGGAATCCGTCGGACAACCGTCGCATGCATCTTGCAAGTCGTCGTACATATCTTCAGGAATTTCTGTATTTCCTGTGTTCCCGTCATTCTGGAAGATGACTTCCGCAATCCCCTCGTCATCGTAATCGTAAATATCCGGTGCAGTCGCTCCGCATGCTCCGCACGCGATGCAAGTGTCTTTCTCTACCCATGTAAATTTAGCCATGGTCTACATTCCCTCCTTATAATATACGGAATAATTCCGTTCGCTTTCTGTTTGTATGATGCCTTAAAGCGTGGTTCCTCACTCATCAATATATAACAAACTATCGTCTTTTTGCAAGGACGTGCCTCGAATTCGCTTGTTTCGGATCAGGGTCGACGGGTCGTCTCCCAGCATGCCCGCGGTCAGCACCGCGTCCTCTCCGAATCGGTCGCGAAGGGTGTCCATCGCCTTCGTCAAGGCCTCCTTCCGGGGCTGGTCCTCATAGCTGAACAGATCCAGTTGAACGGCTGTCTCATCGGCCGGAGCCAAGTTTTGCAGCGTGACACCAAGCAAGCGGATCGGATCTCCAAGCTTCCAATGCCGCTGGAACAGCTTGCGTGCTTCCTTGTTGATCTCCTCCGTCGTTTGCGTTGGAGCGCTCAACGTATGGGACCTTGTAATCGTAGACATATCGGGACGGCGAATCGTGATTTGAACGGTGGAGGCAACAAGGTTCTGACGCCGAAGCCTCCGGGCCGTCTGATCCGATAGATTCAGCAGCACGCGAAAAACATCATCCTGTTCCGTCAGATCGCTTGGAAGCGTTGTTGTATGGCCGATTGACTTGCTCTGCTCGCGGTTCGGATTAACGGGCGACTGATCCATTCCGTGAGCGGCTGACTTCATCCAGGCACCCATAACGCCGAATTGCTTGATCAACAGCGCCTCGTCTGTGTTTGCCAGCTGTCCAATCGTCCGAATATTCATCTTCTCCAGCTTTTCGGCCGTCTTTCCTCCGATGCCGAACAGGGTGCCGCACGGCTTATCCCACAGCATATTCGGCACGTCGCGCAAGCGCAGAACGGTCAGACCCATCGGTTTCTTCATATCCGATGCCATCTTGGCAAGCAGCTTATTAGGCGCTAGCCCGATGGAGCAAGGCAATTGCCATTCCGATTTAATTCGTCTCTGAAGAGATTCCGCAATATCCAAGGGCGTCCCCAGCAGCTTAGATCCTGTAATGTCCATATAACACTCGTCAATCGACACAGGCTCTACGAGCGGCGTGAACTGACGGGCAATGCTCATGAACCCATGAGAATACTTCCTGTATAAGTTGAAGTCCGGCTTGATCAATAGAAGCTCCGGGCATATGCGCATAGCCTGTTTAACGGCCATTCCCGTCTTGATGCCCTTGTTCCTTGCGGCATAGGAGCAGGTTACGATAATTCCTTTGCGCTGCTCTACGCTGCCGGATACAGCAGTAGGCTTATCCTTATAATATTCCGGCTCTTCCGCTTCATGCACAGAACAATAAAACGCGTTCATATCCAGATGGATGATGACCCGCCCATTGACCGGATAGTGATCCTTCACATCGCTCATGGCTCTCTACCTCACCTTTAAGTGCGTGTTCAAAAAGTCCGGTTTTCAGCACCGAGAAGATTGGATGATGCTAGGAAATGAGGAGCGGAGCGTAGTGGAAGCTACGTAGCACCGGAAGTTCCGGCTGAATGCCATATTCGATGTCGAGTAGACTTCCTAATCTGCTTCGTATCAAAAGTCGACTTTTTGAACCACCTCTAAAAAAGAAAATGCGTATATCCGTTCCCCTTTCCTCCAGCATATAATTGATAATGTGGGAAGTCAATGCGAAGAAGCCCGTGAAAAATATAACATTCCCCCTCTACTTTAAATAGATAAAGTGTTATAATAATAAATTATGATTTGTATTGGCTATCAGTGAAGGAGGCGTCATCAGAAATGTCCGCTAAAATCTCGATCTTTGACACGACGCTGCGTGACGGTACGCAAGGAGAAGGCATCAGCCTGTCCGCAGACGACAAATTGAAAATTGCCCTGAAGCTAGACGCTTTAGGCGTTCATTATATTGAAGGCGGGAATCCGGGAAGCAACAGCAAGGATATCGAGTTTTTCCAACGCGTAAAGTCGCTCAACCTGAATGCACGCTTAACCGCGTTCGGCAGTACGAGGCGCAAGCATTCGCTGGCCGAGCATGATGCCAGCCTGCTGCGCATCGTGGAATCGGGCGTCCCGGCAGCGACACTAGTCGGCAAAGCATGGGATTTTCATGTGCACACGGCTCTACAGACGACTCTCGAAGAGAATCTGGCTATGATCTACGATTCGTTTGCGTTTCTAAAGCAGAACGGCATGGAAGCGATGTACGACGCGGAGCATTTCTTTGACGGCTATAAGCATAATCCGGAGTACGCGTTAGCTGCTCTGCGCAAAGCGCAGGATGCAGGTGCGGACTGGCTTGTGCTTTGCGATACAAACGGGGGCACGCTGCCTGGAGAGATTCATGAGATCGTCTCCCGGGTAAGATCGGAGCTTACAGCCTCAATCGGCATCCATACCCATAACGACTGCGAGCTGGCTGTAGCGAATACGCTGTCGGCTGTACAGGCTGGCGCACGTCAGGTACAAGGTACGATTAACGGATATGGCGAGCGTTGCGGCAACGCGAACCTGTGCTCCATCATTCCGAATCTGCAAATCAAGATGGGCTATAACTGCCTGCCGGAAGAGAAATTGCGCACCTTGACGAACACGGCGCGTTATGTGAGCGAGATTGCCAATGTACATATGCCTGTCGGCCAGGCATATGTCGGCAACGCGGCATTCGCCCATAAGGGCGGCATTCATGTGTCGGCAATTATGAAGGACTCCAAAACCTACGAGCATATCCAACCTGAGCTTGTTGGCAATAAGCAGCGCATCCTCGTATCGGAGTTAGCCGGCCAAAGCAACATCATCTCCAAGGCTCATGAGCTGGGTCTTGATGTCAATACGAATAACGAGAAGACGAAGCAAATCATCGACCAGATCAAAGAACTGGAGCATCAAGGCTATCAATTCGAAGGCGCTGATGCTTCACTTGAGCTTCTGCTGCGCGAAGCCTTCACCGATATGAAAGAAATCTTCACTGTCGAATCGTTTAAGATGCATATGGAAAAGTCGAACGGCGTCATGATCTCCGAGGCGATCGTCAAGATCAATGTAGACGGTCAGCAAGTATACACGGCAGCCGAAGGCAATGGCCCTGTCAACGCGCTCGACAATGCGCTCCGCAAAGCGCTTGTTCAATTTTATCCAAAGATCGAGCAGATCCATCTGTCTGACTATAAGGTTCGCGTCATTGACGAGAAGGACGCAACGGCTGCCAAGGTGCGCGTATTGGTCGAATCGACGGGTCTCGACAATACATGGAGCACGGTCGGCGTCTCCAGCAACGTCATCGAAGCCAGCTGGGAGGCTTTGCTTGGAAGCATCCGATATGCGTTGCTAAGCATGGACAAAGTCGATCATGGATTGCCAGATACCCACGAACGGCTGGGCTTGATCAATCATTAAGCAACAAAAAAGCTGTCTCTCCGGAAGCCATATGGCAACCGTCGAGACAGCTTTTTTTATATCCATTTCTGAATTAGTCTTTCCCATTCCTCATAGGTAATGACGCCATTGATTCGCTCACGAATGACTCCGTCGGCATCGATCAGGAAGCTTGTCGGGAAGGTAGACACCTTATACTGCTTCGTTACATCTCCGGGACGGTCCATTAGAATCGGGAACGTAAATGCATGATCATCCACAAACTTTCGAGCCGCACGCTCCTTGTCATACTTCGTGGCGTTCACCCCGTACAGCACCATACGGTCCCCATAGTTCTCATGCAGCTTCTGCAGGTCGGGAGCCTCCAATTCGCAAGGACCGCACCATGACGCCCAGAAGTTGACGAATATCAGCTTGTCGCTTTTGCCTCCAATTTCAACCGGCTTATCCTCCAAATCAGGCAACGCGAACGCTTCGGCGACAAAACCTGCCTTTGGCTTGAAATCCGGAGAAGACGATGCTTCAGTGGCATCGTCCTGATTATATTGATAAACGGCCAGTCCCGCAAAAAATATAGCGATAATCGTTAATGCAGCAACTTTTCTCATGTGGCATCCCTTCGCTTCCTTATGCATTCGTAGTACACAATTGCCTCCATCGTATCATGCGTCGTATGGAAGCTCAATACAGGGGGCAAATTAGCCATAAAACCGTCACCATTCCCGGAGGTTAACTATGGCTCGGACTAATTGGTTGCAATACGCGGCATTCGCCAGCGTACCGCTCGTACTTGTATTAGGCAATTCCATGCTTGTCCCTATCCTGCCGGATATGGCCAAAGCGATGAACATCAGCGAGCTGCAATCCAGCCTCGTTATTACATTATTTTCGGTATCTGCGGGACTGTTCATACCTCTCATCGGTTATTTATCCGATCGGATGAAGCGCAAGGCTGTCATTCTTCCTGCGCTTGCCGTCTATGGTGCTGCCGGTATCCTCGCCGGACTCGGAGCGGTATGGCATTCCTATCCGACGCTTGTCGTGGCCAGGATCATCCAGGGCATGGCCGCAGCCGGTACCGCCCCAATCGCTATGGCGCTTGTAGGCGATCTGTATAAGGATGGCGAAGAGAGCGAAGCGCTTGGGCTGATTGAAGCGTCCAACGGATTCGGCAAGGTGATCAGCCCCATTCTCGGCTCCCTTCTTGGCCTCTGGACATGGTACGCTCCGTTCTTCGCATTCCCGATCTTCTGCGCTGCTGCCTTCGCGGCTGTGCTATGGCTGATCAAAGAGCCTGATCAGAAGAAAAAGAATGTCCCGCTTGGAGAGTATTTGCAAGGCATGGCCAAGATTTTCCGAAAGGATGGCAAATGGCTCATCACGGCGTATTTGGCAGGCTCGCTTGGCCTGTTCATCCTGTTCGGCATGCTATTCTATCTGTCCGACATGATGGAGAAGCCTCCGCTTTCCATTGACGGGGTGGCTAAAGGCGGCATTCTCGCCATTCCATTACTGGGACTGGTCATTACCGCATATACGACTGGGCGGGTGATCAAAAAAAATAAAATACTGATGCGCAAAATGATGCTGATCGGACTATCCGTAGTTACCGTTTCGTTAGTGGCAGCTTCGATATGGCATGCAGCCTTCATTGCGCTCATCAGCTTTATCACGTTAAGCAGCATAGGTACGGGTCTCGTTCTGCCCTGCCTCAACACGCTTATTACGGGTGCTGTAGACCAGTCACATCGCGGCATGGTAACTTCCTTGTACAATTGCTTGCGTTTTCTAGGCGTTGCCGCCGGTCCGCCGCTATTAAGCTGGGCTGCCGATCGCTCAGTGACATGGCTGTTCATCTCCCTTACGATACTAAGCGCCATTGTCCTGTTCGGCGTAGCCCGGTTTGTACGACCCGGGCCATCACAAGCAAAGTCCTCTTCTTCACGGTAAGCTTGCTCTTCGGTATAATACAATAGAAGAAATCCATGTGACGGATCATTGTAGAACCGAGGTGGTTAAGATGGCCGATTTATCGTTGTCCAATGTCAAAATAACGGTTGATGCTTATGAACAGCTGCTGGCGATATGCGCACGCTTGTATCCGAATGAAGCATGCGGCGTGCTCGCGCGCAGCGAACCCTCCGAATCGATCGACATCGCCTTGCCGATTCGGAACGTGCATAAGCGGCCCGAGGACTCCTTTGCTTTCCATCCCGCCGAGTGGACAAACACATTTTTTGGCATGCAAAGAAACCGACAACAGCTTGTCGGTTTCTTTCATTCTCATCCCCATTCACATGCACAGCCGTCCTTGCGCGACTATGCCGGATTCCTCCCCGCTCCAGGCATGACCTATTGGATCGTATCCTTGAAGGATCGAGACCTCCCAGAGGTGCAGCCATACCTGTTGGAGAATGGGCATTTTCTGCCTGTCCCTTTAATGCTTGCTTAAATAAGCGTACATATCACCAAGCGTTATAATATTCCTCTCTACGATACGTCTTAGATAAACATGCCATAGCTCGGCAGTCATAAGCGAATCCTGAAGAGCATGATGCCGTTCTGTGATCGGAATCCCGTGTTTTATCAGCAGATCGTCCAGGCTGTAGCTCTCAAGACCGGGCTCCAGCCATTTGGCGATCATCATCGTGTCCAGTACGCGATGATTCAAGCTTACTTTGGAGGTCCTCCATAATGCCGCATTCAGAAACTGCTTGTCATGTCCGGACGCATGCGCAACTAGCAGACGTCTGCCGACAAAAGCCATAAAGTCATGCAAAACCTCCATAAGATCGGGCGCATCCTGCACCATTTCATTCGTTATGCCAGTCAGGTCCACAATCGCCCTCGGAATGAGCCGCTTCGGATTGACCAGGCTATAGAAGCTTTCGCTTTCTATGATTTCCCCTCCACGCACGACAACAGCGCCGAAAGAAATAATTTCGTCGCCGTTGTTCGGATTAAAGCCTGTTGTCTCCAGATCAAACACAACAATCTCAAGCTCCTTTAGCGGAATGTCGAGCATGGATTGCTTGCGCTGCTCTCGATTCGCATTGCGAATAAAGGCCATTTGCTGTGCGTTCGGCGAGCCGAGCATCGATGCGATGGCAGGTGTAACGCCCCCCATCTTATACAGGCTCCACATTCGGCCGACACCTTTTTGTTCTTTCATCTACATGCACCGCCTTACTCTTACATAAGCCTGCCCATTGTCCCTTTGCACACCGCTTTTTGCAATCTCTTGCCTTGCCTCAGACTGCTCTTAAGCTCGTCGGTCATCTCCCTGGACAGTTTGCTGCTTGGCAGTTTGCCGTTGTTGGCATATACTCCATCCTCTATTTGTTCCGTTGTCATGAGCCGAAGCCTGAGGATGAATCGGAAGGCTTGCTCGTAACTCCGGCCGTCTTCAATGGACAAGCGCCCCTCCTCCACCAGTTTCCGAATTCGCTCCAGTGTAGAGGTCTCCCGCAGGTTCGCTTGAATGGCAAGCAGGCGGATGGAATTGACCATGGGGATATAAGCGCCATACTTGATGTCCAGACTCCCAGCGTCTTCGCCATACCGCTCCTTCAGCAATTGGCCGAAGATGCCGACCAGCACCTTGTGGCGCATCGTATTTTCGGTCATTCTCCTAATGATGACAGGATGATTAAGCGTATCGGTAAAAAACATATCTTTAAGCAAATCTACCAGACGGTGGTCTCCGTACACGCAGCGGCTGTCTGCAATAATGAGCAAATACCGCACCGCTTCCCACTCCGGCTCCTTAAACCAGCCGTTCAGCTTCTCTCCCCATTCCCTCAGCGAATGGCACCAGTCAGGATTATCGCTTAGGACCTTCCCTTCGCATGGGGGATAGCCGACTGCTATTAAATTTTTGACGATAAGCGTGCATAATTCCCCAAAATACTGCCTGATTCCTTCACTATTCGTATCGGAATCCAGATACACGACTCCGCTGTCCTGATCGCTGGACAACGTCTGTTCCATCCGCCCACCGCTGCCGAACAATAGATATGCGTAAGGCACGGGGGGAGACCCTTTCCCCAGCCGTGCCAATTCCGCTTCCGAAATCGCAATCGCTCTGCTGATAATGGCATCATGCGTCTCGTTCAACTGTTCATTCAATTGTTCTACCGGCCGTGATGGGAGAAGAGCTTCCATCTGCTCGTGCAATTGATCGCGCAAGCAGCGAAGACCGTCAATATGATCGGCGGAAGCTATCTTCTTGGCGTACTGCGATCGCGTAGGATCACTCATGCGCCTTCCTCCCCTTTGGTCAGTCCGCAAGTCAAGATCGTTTAGCCTTGTAGGCCTTGACCTGGTTTTTTCAGTTGCTCAGGATAACCATAAGCGCCATGCTCGCTCAGGTCAAGACCGATAATTTCTTGCTCCTCCGTTACGCGGAAGCCCATGATCTTCTTCATAACGCCAAGTACGATGAAGGAAGTGACGAGTACGAATACGCCTGCGAATACGACGGACTCCAGCTGTACCCACAGCTGCTTCCAGCTGCCCGTATCGATCAGGCCGCCTGTGCCTACGCCTACCTTGTCAGCCAGCTCTTGCGTTGCGAAGATACCGTTAGCAAGCGTACCCCAGATACCAGCCATACCATGAACCGAGAGGGCATAGATTGGATCGTCCACCTTCAGTTTTTCAAACATTTTCACGCTGTAGAATACGAGGACGCCGGACACTAGACCAATCACGACTGCAGCCCACGGGTCTACGAACGCACAGGATGCCGTAATGGCAACAAGACCGCCAAGCGTACCGTTCAGCATCGCTGTAATGTCCGCTTTGCCTGTTACTGCCCAGGAGATCAGCAGCGCTGCTACGCCGCCTGCGCCAGCTCCCAGCATGGTTGTGAATGCTACGTAAGTAAAGAAGCCGTCGCCGATTGCAACTGTGGAGCCTGCATTGAATCCGAACCAGCCTACCCACAGAAGAAGCACGGACAAAGCGGTGAATACTTGGTTATGCCCCAATATTTCATTTGCTGAGCCGTCTTTGTTGAACTTGCCGATACGAGGCTTCAAAAGCACAGTTGCTACAAATGCTGCAACAGCGCCGGACAAGTGAACAACCGTTGAACCGGCAAAGTCTTGTGCGCCGTGATCAGCCAACCATCCGCCGCCCCAAATCCAGTGAGCGACTACCGGGTAAATAATGGCAATGTAGAAGAGTGTAAATACGATATAAGAGGAGAGTTTGGCGCGTTCTGCGAAGCCGCCCCATGCGATAGATAGAGAGATAGCTGCAAACGCTAATTGGAACAAGAAGAATACAGCGCTAGGGAACCCTTCTGTAGTCGGATCTCCAGAAGTACCCGGGTTAACGAAGAAATCACCCCAACCGATAAACTTGCTGATGGTACTTTCGGCATTCGCTCCGCCGAAGGCTACTCCGTAACCAACAGCCCAATAAATCAGTGCCGCAAGGCCAACTGTGAAAATGGTTTTGCCGGCTACGTGGCCTGCATTTTTCATACGAGTGGATCCGGCTTCTAGAAGAATGAACCCGCCTTGCATCAATAATACGAGGATAAATGCGAGCATGACCCACAGGGAGTTCAATCCCATGTCAAGCATTGCGCCGGACGGATCCGCTGCGAATGCGACAACCGGGAATACGATTGTCATTAATCCTAACGCGAGAAAAGTCTTCTTAACCAATACGACCACTCCTTTAATGTTATGTTTACTAACACGTTACGAAAGACTTAATGTCATTATAGTCAGAAGTGCTTATTTTGACAATACGAATTTTCGATTTTTACAAAAAAAATCTAACGTTCGGCATTAAACCTGACACGAACGTTAGCCTTTTCTCGTTAAACACCTATATAATAGAAGAAACGCCGTAGCAACCTTCGCGTTTACGTCTCTTTTTCTGCCATTCGGACATGGATGAACGAAATCTCGCATCCAAACTGCATAGGCGCGACTCGTTCACATGTCAGACGTTTGACTGTATGGTTACTTAAGGATTATCATTAACTATAATGAAGAACGATCAAAGGCGGTGATAGAATGGATGCTATCCAATTGTATCGGATCGGAGAATTGTCCAGGCTTGCCAAGGTCAGTGCAAGAACAATCGATTATTATACCTCGATGGGGCTCCTTGAGCCTGCAAAACGATCCGACAAAAACTACAGATTATATTCTCACGAAACTTTGCAGCGTCTCGAACGTATTGAGGATATGAAAAAGGACAAATATACGTTAGATGAGATTAAAGCCAGTCTGGATAGCTGGAGCAAGGTTTCGCCGGAGGAGCAACTCTCTCTTAAGCTGACGGAGATCCAACAGCATTTGACGAAGCTGGAGCGCGAGGTCAAGGAACTCGAGCCCGTAATCAAGCAGCTTAAGCCCCGCCAGGCGCATCGGTTTTACTCGACACTGACGCCGCAGACAGCCGCGTGTATCGAAGCTCTGATGCTACTCATGAACAAGAGCTCACTCATGTAACGGTGTCCTACACCATTAGCTGGAGGAATGAAATGATGATCATCCTGATAATTGCAGCCTTCGCTTTGACGATCTGGGCACAGTTCCGCGTCAAGGGAACCTTCAAGAAGTGGGCGCAAGTACCGGCGCACAGCGGTCTTACCGGCTATCAAGCTGCCAGAAGGATGCTTGACAACAACGGTCTGCACGATGTGCCGATCGAACCGGTTCAGGGCGCATTGACCGACCATTACGATCCGATTCACCGCGTTGTGCGGTTATCGGAACCCGTATATTACGAGAACTCCATCTCGGCTATATCGGTCGCCTGCCACGAGGTCGGACACGCCATTCAGCATTCTGTGTCTTATCCATTCCTGGTTGCCCGCCACAAAATTTTCCCTGTCGTGAACTTCGCTTCCGGCGTAGCGCCATTCTTGCTTCTTGCCGGATTCTTGTTTAGCCAATTCAATCTGATCGGCCTCGGAATTATCTTCTTCTCCGTAGCCGTCGCCTTCCAGCTCATTACGCTGCCAGTTGAATTCAACGCCAGCAACAGAGCACGCGACCTGATGGTCGCCGAAGGCTTCATTACGAACGATGAAGAACGCGGCGTAGCCAAAGTATTGAACTCCGCCGCGCTGACGTATGTAGCGGCTGCTCTGCTCTCTCTGCTGGAGCTTATCCGATACGTCTTGATCTTCACTCAGAACCGCGAATAATCATGAATAAGAGAAGAGCCCTCTGACGGCTATTATGCCGCCAGAGGGCTCTTCTCTTTGCTCCCCCTTATCTTCCCCCTGTCAGATGCTAATCACGCTTGAAATACCGCAATAGAAACCCGTGGAACAGCTTAGCCACAAGCGGCAGCTTCTCGTTGCTTCGATGCACCAAGCCGATCGTCCTTGTAACCGCAGGCTTCGAGATACGAACCTTGGCAGGCTGCAGAAGTCCGGATTGATGCAGCGCCAGCTCCGGCAGCAGGCTCACGCCCATGCCAGCGGCGACAAGTCCTCTGATCGTATCGGTCTCCTCGCCTTCGAATCCGATCTTCGGCTCGAATCCCGCCTCCTGGCAGGCTTCCCATACGATCGGTCTGAGTGAATAGCCTTCGCTGAATATGACGAACGTCTCATCCTTCAGCTGAGCAAGCTCAATCGCATCCTCGCCCGACAAATGATGACCAGGCGGCAATATCGCATACAGCTCTTCCGTCAGGAGCACCTCTCCGCATACATGCTCATTTTCTTTCGGGTAAGGGGAAATAAACGCAAGATCGATCTCCCCCTTGACGAGATCGCGAATAAGCGAAGGGTACATGCCTTGCTTGAACCGAAACTTCACGTTCGGATGAAGCTTGCGGAACGCCGCGACCACTTGAGGAATCAGCGTATTGCCAAGACTATGCGGGAAGCCGAGCCTAATCTCACCCTTCTCCGGATCCAGAAATTCATGAACCTCGATAACGGCACGCTCCAGATCAGACAATATCACTTCGGCTCTCTTCAGAAACAGCGCACCGGCAGGCGTCAATTGCAGATTTCTGCCCTTCTGGACAAACAGCTTGACGCCAAGCTCCTCCTCCAGCTGGTGAATCTGGCGGCTGACAGCCGACTGGGCCACATGAAGCTCTTCCGCAGCTTGCGTGACATGTTCTTTCCGTGCGACTTTAACAAAATAATAAAGCTGTCGAAGTTCCATATGCTTTCGATTCTCTCCCGTAATCAACCTTTATGTTGATCTTAATTATTCGCCATTTATTGGACAAGCGTATTTCATTGCGATTATAATGATCACGTATCGTACAATCCATTCCAAGGAGGAAATATAACATGACACAACTTCAAGAACGCACAGGCGTTGCTACATTCAAGGGCAACCCGCTTACATTGATTGGACCTGAACTGAAAGCAGGAGACAAGGCTCCGGACTTCTCCCTTAACAAATCCCTGGTGGAATCCGTTAGCCTGAGCGATTATGCAGGCAAAGTAAAACTGATTTCCGTTGTTCCATCCATCGACACAGGCGTATGCGACGCGCAGACTCGCCGCTTCAACGAAGCTGCAGCCGCTCTGGGCGACAATGTCGTCGTACTGACAGTTAGCGCAGACCTTCCGTTCGCACAAGCTCGCTGGTGCGGAGCAGCAGGCGTAGACAAAGTCGTCATGCTGTCCGACTACAAGAACAATAGCTTCGGAGAAGCGTATGGCGTCCTGATTAAAGAATTTGCTCTCGATATGCGCTCCATCTTCGTTATTGACGGCGACAACACGCTCCGTTACGTCGAATACCTACCTGAAATGACCGAGCATCCGAACTACGAGCAAGCAATCGAAGCTGCCAAAGCTTTGGTCTAAAATGGAATGAACAGCCGATGCATTCCATCGGCTGACTGCAAACAAAGCGAGTGAAGGACATCCCTTCCTCGCTTTGTTTATGTATTAGCTATTTACCTTAAAAGCTCCAAGCTTCTTGTCCAAGACTCGATAGATTTCCATAATGACGCGATAGTTGGAGCCGAGATCCCCCAAGGAGCCCCGGGAAGCGGAATAGACATCAACCGCAGATGTTAGCGGATTCACGCTGATGACTGAAACGGTAATGTCCATCGATCTACCGAACACTGTACGTTTCTCCATCACAATCTCTCCGACGGATTGCACTTCATGTAATACCTTGTAGCCTTGCATCTTCTTCAGAGTAGATAACACTTCTTCCCACGCCTTGTCCTTCGAAAGCTTGTAGAAGTGCGATTTCAGCAATGGATCCTTCGCTTTGTCGCCTGTCTGTTCATGACTGCGCAGCAGCCCGATTAAGGTCCGCTTCAACAACAAGAATCTCCCCCTCTAGCGTCTATATACATTACTTCTAATCATAACATGTTTTTAGATATGAAAAAAGAGCTTTCGTCGGATTTAACCGACTAATCGCTCTTCATTGTCATAAAAAACCCGCCTATGCCGTCCGACCCGCATGTTTCTGAACCCGCTCTCGCAGGTGGGTGTCCGCAGCAATGCTTTTGAGATCCCCTTTTGAGGGCGTGTCAGCTGCAAAGCAATGTAGGTCTCCCGTGAAACAGCCATTGGTTCAAAACAACGAAGAGCCGTTACGAACATCGCAGGATGTATAGCTATTATAGACCGAACTTCATAAAAAGTAAACGCAGATGCTCCAATTATTTATTGGAATCATTCGGATTGTCCTTGAGCAGTTCTTCGCGGTTCATCTCAGCAGCCTCTTCAGCTGCTTCTTCCTCGGACTGCTTTAGTTTCTCCGCTTGCTCCTGCAGCTTGATATAGATTAGATTGAAGTTCCAGAATGCGACAAACGCGACAATGCTGCCCATAAAGAACGGAATCAGGAATGTCAGGTGGAACAAGCTGATATAAATGACGAGACCGCACATCATGACCGTCGACAGCGAACGAATCGGCTTGCCGATCGTAATCAGAATCGCATTTTTAACCAATTGAAACGTTTTCATGTGGTAATGCACGAGCATCGAGAAATAATTGAATAAGGAAGCAAAAAGCAAGGCCAGGAATGCCAAGAAAATATAAGACGCAATGGCCATCTGATCTCTATAGAAGAAATAGTTGACGACCATCAATACGATCAGAATCGTGTAGATGAACCCGCCTATCATGCTTTGTTTGTAGTTCTCTTTGTAGCCTCGGAAATACGTTTTGAATAGTGCGACATCGGACTCTCCCGTTACCCACTTGCGAGCGACTGCGAACATGGCAGCTGTCGCCGGGAACAACGTGAAAGGTGCAACTATACTGGTTAGAAGAATGGGCTGCACCAGATAAGGCAGAACGCCATTTTCCGTAAGCATTTCTTCCGTAATTCCTTGCGGATATACAAAAACAAACGAAAAAACTAGAAACACAAATGGCAGCGAACAAATAATCCATAATAGATTAATGACCGCCAGCCTCATGATCCATTCGGAGATTCGGTAGAATCCCCCCATAAGTCCTCTTGGTTCCATCAGATCTGCCTCCACAGTAAGTGAGTGTCTTGCCGTTGCTGACAGGGGTCATTGGACCGCCCAAATTTGGAGGCTATAGGCCTCCGTCTAATCCACTTGGACGTTATTGCATAGGATGTTAGTGTTAACCCATTCAGATGATTAAAAGGAGGTTGCTACAATGGGCAACGTTGGTCCTGGTTATGCAGGTGGCTATGGCGGTTATAATTCCGTAGGTGCCATTCTCGTTTTGTTTATCCTTTTGGTTATCATTTCCAAAACAATCCTATGCTACTAAGCACTAAGCCGAGATAAAAAGAACGGGGAAGTCTGAGATGCCCGCAAGGCATCACGGACTTTCCCCGCTTTTTGTCGCGTATTAGTTGTCCTCGGACGAGCTCTTCGGACGACGATAGTCGCTGCGACCTTCGCTGCTGCGCTTGTTGTAGCTGCTGCCGCCGCCGCTGTATCCGCCGCTGCTGCGATTCTCGCCGCCACGGTAACCACCGCCACTGCCGCTGCTGCCGCGTCTGTCATCACGTCCGCGATATCCGCCGCCGCCACTGCGGTTGCCGCCGTAAGAGCTGCCGCCGCCGCTGCGGTTGAACGGACGACCGTTGGAACGGATGTCCGGTCTGCGTTTTTTCGCGCGAAGCGGCTCTTCTGGCGTCAATTCGATTTCGATGTTCTTCTTCTCGCCAGTAAGCAACTTCATCGTTGCTGCAAGCAGATGAACGGAATCGAATTGCTCCAGCAATTGAATCGCAATCGCTTTGTACTCGTTGAACTCTTCGTTCTGTACCACTTCAAGCACGCGCTCTGCTGTCACGCGTTGCTTGCCTTCGATTGCTTCCGCCAAGCTAGGCAGCGGCTTGCGGTTCATGCGTTGGCGCGTAATGCGCTCGATGAAATGCAAATGATCGATTTCACGAGGCGTTACGAACGACCAAGCTGTACCCTCTTTGCCTGCGCGTCCTGTACGTCCGATACGGTGAACGTAGCTCTCCGGATCCTGCGGCAGGTCAAAGTTGATAACATGCGTCACGCCTGATACATCGAGGCCGCGAGCCGCAACGTCTGTTGCAACCAGCACATCAATGCTGCCGTCGCGGAACTTGCGCATAACATTGTCGCGCTGATTCTGCGACAGATCGCCATGAAGGCCGTCAGCCGAATATCCGCGTTTTTGAAGCGCTTCGCTCAGCTCGTCTACGCGGCGCTTCGTACGTCCGAAGATGATCGCAAGCTCTGGAGATTCCATATCCAGCAAGCGGCTGAGCGCTTCGAACTTCTGGCGCTCATGCACTTCAATGTACGATTGCTCAATCGAAGGTGCTGTTACTTGTTTCGGGATTACCGATACATGCTCAGGGTCCTTCAGGAATTGCTGGGCAAGCTTCTGGATGTTGACCGGCATGGTAGCCGAGAACAGCATCGTTTGACGCTCATCAGGAACCAGCTTCAGGATGGACTGGATGTCCTCCATAAAGCCCATGTCCAGCATCTCATCCGCTTCGTCGAGCACGACTGTCTGAACGTCTTCCAGACGAATCGTCTTGCGGTTGATGTGGTCAAGCAAACGTCCTGGCGTACCAATAATAATTTGCGGGCGTTTCTTCAGCGCGCGAATCTGACGGCCGATCTCTTGGCCGCCGTAAATTGGCAGCGAGCGCAAGCCTTTGTATCGAGTAAGCTTCCCGATCTCCTCCGCCACTTGAATAGCGAGCTCACGGGTCGGCGTCATAATCAATGCGACAATGCGATCCTCGCTTGTCGGAATTTTGTTAATTAGCGGGATTCCGAACGCCGCTGTTTTTCCCGTACCGGTCTGGGCTTGGCCAATCAAATCTCTGCCTGTCATAGCCACTGGGATGGATTGAGTCTGAATCGGTGTCGATTCCTCGAATCCAAGTTCCGTAATTGCTTGCAACACTTTAGGTTCCAAGCCAAATTCAGCAAATGTTTTCAAACTTTTCTCATACTCCTTCTATCTACAGCCTTCTTAAGAATATCCAAACCATTATAGCACAACTTAGAAGATGAATACCAGCCAACGTTGGAAAGCCATACTAATGCAACGACAATTACGGTTTGGAGCGATTGGATTGAATCATTACAAACAGCGCTACTTGCTGGCCTTGCCTATGATGACCCTAGGCTCTCTGCTCGTAGCTACAGGCTTTAATTTGTTTCTTATCCCCCATCAATTATTAAGCGGCGGCTTATCCGGCATTTCTATGATGATCGGCTACATAACTGGCGGAAATATCGGCTGGCTGTATCTAGTCCTTAATTTGCCCGTCTTAATCTGGGGATGGTTCGCGCTGGGCAGACGCTTCGTCCTGTGGAGCATGTATTCCGTTGCCTTGGCCACTTTGTTCCTGCAGCTTGTCCCCGTGACCCAAGTAGCCGATGATATTCTGCTCGGTGCCGTATTCGGCGGGATCATCGTCGGCTTCGGAAGCGGCCTGGCTCTTCGTTACGGCGGCTCCTCCGGCGGTTTCGATATTGTCGCCTCGATCGTTACCCGCAAGCGCGATCTGCCTATCGGTATGATCATTTTCCTGCTTAACGGACTAGTCATCATCATTCTCATCTTGTTTTTGGGGGATTGGGACCTTGCTCTGTACTCCTTGTTCGCCATCTTTACCGCTGGCAAAGTGATCGATCTCATTCACGTCAAGCATCTGAAAGTAACGGCCTTTATTGTTACGACCAAAACGGAAGAAATATTGGCCAGGCTGCTACCCCATCCGCGCGGCATAACCATTGTACGGACCCGCGGGGCATATTCCTCCAGTGACAAGGACATGCTGATGACCGTTCGAACCAAATTCGAGCTTGCCGAATTATGCAAAACCATAACCACCATAGATCCGCATGCGTTCATCAATATCGTGGAGACCGCGGGCGTTGTCGGCGACTTCAGACGGCATGAGTCCAGTTGAACTACGCAAGAATGGAATTTCCCAGTGATAACTATGTTTTTGAAAATGTTCCTGTTATAATGGAAATATCCCGCAGCTTATCGCGGGCATTCGTTTAACGGCAGCTTTTTTCGTTGCTCGAACGCCCCTGAAGTTTCATGCCATAGGTTTTCCCCCTGTCGCTTTCTAGTTCATCACAATTAGGATGAAAGGGTGAGGCTAAGATGGATATGGAAACGGTCAAATTGTCACAGATTGTAGAAAGACTTGCCCCAGAGCTCAGTCCTTTTCTTACATCCCGCGAGCTGGACCTCACAATCGTGCTTAGGGATGGTCTGGAAGTGCTGGAGCCCGCTGACGCTATGGAAATTGTGCAGCACAGCATATGCAATGGGCAGAAACAAACTTTGTTACAATGACAGTTTAGTTCGGGAAGTACGCTTTCAACCCGCAAGCCAGCCGACCCAAGTTTCGGCTGGCTTTTTGTTCGGCCCATATTCAGAAAAAAGTTTATGATTCCTCTGTAAGTGGTAAAAAAGGGGGATGACCGGGACAACTTCTGTGGCTTATACTTTGGTATGAACCGCCTCATCAGATCAGACCGCAAGGAGAGAGCATAATGGACATAATCGTAACGGCCTTCATGTTATTGTATAGTTTGCTGACAGGATCAGGTGAAGACAGCGCAAATGCTCAAAAACTTGCCGTAGCTTACCTAAACGCCGCAGCCGGAGAAACAATCGTGCAACCGGATTCTTCCGGATTGCCGGGCGGGAAACCAAGCGATCCGGATGGCGCCATCGTCAAGAAGGACCCTCAACCGGATACACCGCCAATCAAAGGCATCTACGTCACCGCACACAGCGCCGGCGGTTCGCGCATGGAGTCGCTCTTGAAACTGGTTGACGAGACCGATCTTAACAGCATGGTCATTGATATCAAAGACGACAACGGCTATATTACGTACCCTACTACGACGCCAGAGCTTCTTGAAGTCGGCACTGCCAAAAAATTCATCGGCAATATTGAGGAATTGATGACCAAGCTGAAGACGCACGATATCTACCCAATCGCCAGAATCGTCGTATTCAAGGATACCGTTCTATCCGTCAAACGCCCCGATCTGTCGTTTCTTCAACCGGACGGGACGATCTGGAAGAACGGCCGAGGCGAGAGCTTCGTCAATCCTTACCGCCAAGAAGTGTGGGATTACAATATTGCGCTCGCGAAGGAAGCCGCAAAGCTCGGCTTCAAGGAAATCCAGTTTGACTACGTCAGATTTCCGGAAGGCTTCGAGAATAGAGCGGATACGCTCACGTTCAACAAAACGGAGCTGTCCCGCGTCGATGCGGTAGCAGGCTTCGTGAAATACGCGCGCGAGCAGCTTGAGCCTCTTGGCGTACGCGTATCCATTGATATATTCGGCTACGCGGCGTCCGTGCCTTCCGCAGAAGGAATCGGTCAGGATTTCGTGAAGATCTCGAATGACGTGCATGTCATCTCGCCTATGATCTATCCGAGCCATTACAGCACCGGATGGTTTAAGCAGAAAGCGCCCGATCTCAGTCCATACGAAACGATCAAAGGCGCAATGGACGATACGCACGAAAAGCTGAAGGAAACCGGCGAGCTGAAGCCGATTATCCGCCCTTGGATACAAGACTTCACAGCCAGCTGGCTAGGCAAAGGCAATTACAAAAAATACGGAAAAACCGAGGTCGAAGCCCAGATTAAGGCACTCCACGACTCCGGAGTCAACGAGTACCTGCTCTGGAATGCAGGCAACAAATACTCGCCAGGTGTCGATTACAAGTAGACGAATAAGCACAACAATAAGGCGCTCCCGATTGAATGTTCAATCGGGAGCGCCTTTTGTGATGACTGAATGCAGGATGTCCGTGCCGATCAGCTTCTATTATTGCGAGAGACGAAGCGCCAGATCATACATATTCATATCAAAAGGTTTCTTCGTATTAACAACTTCTTCAATATCCGTTGTGACCAGCTCGCCCCTCACTACGCCGCATGATTTGCCGGAGTTGCCTTCAATCAGCTGTCTCACGGCGAAATCACCCAGTCTGCTTGCCAGAATACGGTCGGCAGCCGTCGGTGTGCCGCCGCGCTGAATATGGCCCAGTACGGTAACTCTTGCTTCAATACCGCTGATTTCGGTAATTTTTTGCGATACGTCCTCGCCCTTTGCCGCACCCTCAGCTACAACGATAATGCTATGGCGTTTGCCGTTCGCAAAGTTTGTTTTCATCCGTTCTGCCACTTCGTTCAGATCGAATGGCACTTCCGGCACGAGAATCGTCTCAGCGCCGCTGGCAAGTCCCGCGTAAAGCGCGATGTCGCCGCAATGGCGTCCCATTACTTCAACGATCGAAGAACGCTCATGGGAAGACATCGTATCACGGATTTTGTTGATCGCATCCACGACTATGCTTACCGCGGTATCGAAGCCGATCGTCACATCCGTGAACGGGATATCATTGTCGATTGTGCCCGGCAGAGCCATCGTCTTGATGCCCAGCTTGCTCAGCTTGTTCGCGCCATGGTAGGAACCATCTCCGCCAATAACGACCAAGCCTTCAATTCCGCGTGCACGCAGAATATCAGCGCCGCGCTGCTGGCCTTCCGGTGTCAGAAATTCCTTGCAGCGTGCAGTTTGAAGGATCGTGCCTCCGCGCTGTATGATATCGCCTACGCTGCGCAAATCCATCGGACGCAAATCATCGTTCAGCAAGCCTTGATAGCCGCGCTGTACGCCATATACCTCCAACCCGTGAAACAATGCGCTGCGAACGACGGCACGTACGGCTGCGTTCATTCCTTGCGAGTCTCCCCCGCTCGTCAATACTGCGATAGATTTAACTGCAGTCATGATTAACTCCTCCACATTTACGTAGTATTAAGCTTGCTGCTTGCGAATCCACATGCTATTGATGAGAAAAAACAGTCGGGTTAGCGGACTGTTCTTCATAAGCTGCTTTGACACGTCCTTCACTTCGGTCTGGTTGCGGACCTTCGGATCGGACAGGTAAAGCGCCAATAACCCTTCAATAATCAATTGGTGGAAGCGGGATCCAGGGAGCGATTTGACATCTTCCCTTGCCCTGCCCACAATAAGGCCGATTCGCTCGACCATGAGGCTCTTATCCTCGTAATAGTTGCAAAAGTTTAGATCGCCGCCTATGTGGTCTTCTTCTTGATCGATCAAATAATCAAGCATGATATGTAGACCGCATACATGCGGGAAATAAATATGCCGGATGCTCTCGGCGTCCTTCTCGGACAAGCGTTCCTCGCTTGCGGCGAGAAACAGCATAAACATGCCGAGTGTCGAACCGGTAGCCGCAGCGAATTCATTCCACTTAAGATGAGGATACTTATGCTGGTGCAGCTCCCACCAGGCCAGCAATTGAGGCTCGCGCAGATCCTTGCGGATATGCTTGTACACCTGTAAATCGCCGTACAGTCCTACCAATTCCTCCACATGAACGCGCACATTCTCGTAGGAAGGCAGCTTCGCTACTTGTATCTGGCATGTGCGGACCAAATGATGCAGATAGCCTCCATCATCTTTTTCCTCGCGAAGCGCGTAATAATCCTTCAACTCCGCATTCGGGTTGACGGCATCCAGCATCGACTGATGAAGCAAACGAAAATCGTCTGCATCCAGAGACGTGCTGCGATCGCAAAGGTTGTCCAAATAATCGCTAATGGTTTGCAGCGCCACAATAAGCGGAATGAGCACATCGCGATACTCCAAATTCGCCGCCGCATACACGCCGCCGCCTTGGCAGTGAAATTTCTTGTCGTGCATGCTGCTCAGCGCTTGCGTCCGCAGCTCTTCATTCGGTATGGCCTCGGCGAGCGCCTTCAGCTTGTCGAGCTCTGCCCCAACGCCGGGCAATACATATTTATACACGCGATGCATCAGCTTAATGGGACCTTTGGGCGCTCTTCCGCCCGATAAAGTCGTAAGTCTCACTTCGCACCCCCTTGCGAGAAAGTTCCGTCATGAATGCCGGCGCGATTCCAATTCCTGATTCATCCGATACCATATCTGCAAATCGTTGATACGGCTTGCTTGTTCTGCAATCTCGTAATTGAGCACGCATGAACGCTTGAAATCATCTTCTTCGTTAAGCTCCGATTGCTTGCCGTTGATCGTACGCTCCAGCTCCATGATCAGATCCGGAATTCGTCCGCGGATCAACTCCCATCTTTCAATCATATGGGATTGCTCATCTTCGCTGTACTGACCCCATTCCTTCTCAAGCGAAGGCAGGTGTATGCGAAGCCGATCGTTCCACACAAAATTGTATCCCGCCATTGTAAACCTCCACTCATAAATGTACCATTTTGCAGGGTAATAATCCAGCCACAATTGGTTGGGCAACCATGCTATACTGAATGGTAAACGTTTTATATTCAGAGACGGAGTGAAACTGCTGCCATGAATTCATCTGACACCGCTGCCGGCGGAATATCCCCTACAGCCCAAAAAGAAACGCTTGCGCTGCGTGCGTTCAGCTTCTCCACGTATTCGACCCAAGCGCTCATCATGTCCTTTATTCCGTTATACTTCTTATCCAAGGGATTCTCGGAGAGCCAGATCGGCATCATCTATTCTTCCGGTTTGTTCGTATCCATCTTCGCCAATATCATCACTGGACTTGCCAGCGATAAGTTTCAGACCATTCGAAAAATACTGATCGCACTGCTTTTCGGGCAGCTTGCCATGATTTCGCTGTTGTTCCCGCTCGAAAACTTCACGATGGTATGCGTCGTCATGGCCGCGTTCTATTTCTTCCAGACGCCGATGAACCCGCTGAGCGACAGTCTCATCCTGCTCTCCAGCCAATATACGGGGACGCCTTACGCTTTGATTCGGATATTCGGCTCGCTGGGATTCGCCCTCAGCGCTTACGGCTTCGGGCTGCTGCTTAAGGGCATCGGCTCGGAATGGACGATACTGGTGGCGCTTTGCACGGTATCGATCTCGATCATCCTAAGTCTGTTTATCAAAGACTATCGCGGAAGCACGCGAAAAATCGAGTTTGCCGGCTTCTTCAAGCTGCTGCGCCAGCGCAATGTCATGCTTTTCTTTATGCTTATCTTGCTTGTATCGACCGCACACCGCATGTATGAGAGCTTCCTGGCTGTTACGATGCGCCAGCTGGGCGCCAGCGACTCACTCATCGGACTCGCGCTGCTCATCTCGGCCTGCAGCGAAATTCCGATTTTGTTCCTGCTGGGCAAATATGGGCATAAATTTAAGGAGCTCCCGCTCCTGATCTTCGCATCGGTCATGTACGGGGTGCGCATGTGGCTCCTGAGCGAGATCGAGGATCCGCGCTGGATTGTCGCCACTCAGGCGATGCACAGCGTATCGTTCGGCGTCTACTTCTCCACCGCGCTGCGCTATATCTCGCAGCTGATTCCGAACGAATTCCGTGCCTCCGGCCAGGCCGTCTACACGGTCATCTGGACCGGAGTCGCCGGCCTCATCAGCGGCGTGCTTGGCGGCCTCGTCTATGAGCAGCTTGGACGCGTCGCGTTCTACCATATCGCGGCCGGCGTCGCGACTGCCGCCGCACTCGGCTTCCTGCTCTACTTCCTTAGCAAATATGGGAAGGAGTGAGGTTCGCGGGGGTGCGTGGTTACGTTGTAATCGTGTGCTCATATGAACTCCTTAAAGTGAGGGGGCCATGGCGGTCCTAGTAGCAAGTTAATTTAGATTTGACACTGAGTAGTAACTCTGAACACTAGCTTGATTAGGACTAAGTCGGTTAAACCGACTTAGTCCTGCTCAATCGGGCGCTCCCTCTCTTTTAAGTCGATTTGAACGACCTAATCCTTCGGAAACCAGCTTCGCCCTGCTATTAAGTCGGTTTGACCGACTTACTGCTCACTCGGACACTCGCTCCCTTTTAAGTCGATTTGAACGACCTAATCCCTCGGAAACCAGCTTTGCCCTGCTATTAAGTCGGTTTAACCGACTTATTCCTGCTCACTCGGGCGCTCCCTCTCTTTTAAGTCGATTTGAACGACCTAATCCCTCGGATACCGACTTTGCCCTGCTATTAAGTCGGTTTAACCGATTTATTCCTGTTCACTCGGGCGCTGGCCTATATTTTCTCATCTCATTAACTCAACTGCTGTTAAATTTCTCTCAATTTGGAGTCCGTTTTAGTCTATTTATAGCGTAGCACTATTTTAAAGGCGCACCCCGCTTCTACTTTTACACTCAAAACAATCCTGCTCACCTTAATTACGCACTACACATCTAACACATTAAAAGCAGCCTCAGCTTGGCCCTAACGTATTTGCCGCAATGCCCCCTCACTAAGCACATATTCATGAATTCTTTGGCTTAATGGGCGTGCTGGCTGTATGAGCTGTTTTTGCATTAGTGAAGCTACTGTTTTCATACTAAAATCACGTTTCTTCCCCAAACAGTCGCAAATATCGTTCAAGCGAAATGGTCGGTTCAATTGCGCGGCATACCGAATAATCTCACGCTCATAGAGTGTAAGCACTTCACTGCTGCTATATCTCCCAAGTAACTCATATACAAAACTTCTGCAAAAAGCCGACTTCTTATCGAGCTCATCCCAGCTAAACGGAACGTAGGCATATCCTTTCAACAACATGGATCGTACCCGGCTTTTTTCAAAATTAAACCGTTCCCTAGTTATCGTCTCAACATGAGCACTATATCCATCGCACTCAAAAGCGATGCAATACGGTAGATAAAACACATCAATAAACATGGTTACTCCGTTTGGACTTCTCATCTCGTATTCAAGCTCAATACCCTCGAAGCTGCGGAAAATTGGCCAAATCACCTCTCTAAGCAGCTTAATCGTTCCCGTCAAATCCCGCTCCAACATCTCCAGCCGTCTGGCACTCGCTTTACTCCGTTGATCCTCCAGGAAAATTGCAAATTTCTGTTCAAAGAACGCATCCATCTTCGATTGCCTACCTTTCTTATCCCATAACGCAAAGAAGCGCTGTCAGCCTCATACGAGACGAACAGCGCATTCTTTACGCAGGTGTATTCTTTTGATTCGATTGTATCCTGGTTGACGGAAGCAATCAATGTCGATTTTTCACAGACTGCTTCTCTGCATAATCTCTTTACGCCACAAAAAAGGAATCCACCTATTTCCAAACGAAATTATCTTTATAGAGCTTCACCAGACCATTCCTTTACTCATTCATAAGTTCAAGTGGTCCAGAGAGTAAGGAAATTAAGTATCGTCAGTTAGATGACAGTGAGTGCAATAAAACCGCCTAAACAGCCTGAAAACGAAACGCTATTAAAGAAGGTGAGAAAATGACAACGATTGGTTTGATCCGGCATGGCATCACAGACTGGAACGAGTGCAATCGAGCACAAGGCTGGACCGACATTCCTCTGAACGAAAGAGGATATAGTCAAGCGCAAGCCATCGCTCAGCGATTATCAGCCGAGCATTGGGATATCGTGTTCTCCAGCCCTCTGGCCAGAGCGCGTCAAACAGCGGAAGCTATACGCAAGGCCATACGCATCAACATAATTGAGCATGATGATCGGCTCAAGGAAATCAACTGCGGTCTAATCGAAGGTACAACCGAAGAAGATCGGCTGCGGCAATGGGGCGCAGATTGGCGATCGCAGGACCTAGGAATGGAGCCATACGCTGAAGTTGCGAAGCGGGGTATTACTTGGATTAATGAAATAAGCCACATCTATGCAAACAAACGAATCCTCGTCATCTCCCACGGCGCTTGGATCGGATTGACGCTTCAGCATCTATTGCCAGCCGAATATCCTTCCACCCATATCGATAATGCTTCCTTAACTTTGCTTTCACAGCAACATAACCAGTGGAGATGCACACTCTATAATTGTACCGATCATTTTTTAGAGAGCATCAACTAACAAACATGATAGCAACGGAGGTGAGAGCACGATGGTTAACGTAGCTCCAAAATATGCCTGCTCATTCCTATCCTCTGCTTTCTCGCCGCATGCGGCCATTCAGAACCGGACACCTCTGTCCCATCAGCAAAACAACTCTATTCATTCTATCCCGGCGACTTAAGTAAGGCCGACGAGATCCGGATTCGCAGCGGATCGACAGGAGAGCAGTATTGAGGAATTATTTATGCTTCCAGCCACCTCAAGCGGAAAATGACCTGCTCCATAACATAACAAAGGCTCCCTGATCACAGGGAGCCTTCTTCATACGATTAATTGTTGCTTGCATCCGACCGATAAACCTATAGTTTATGGACGTTGGCCGCCTGAGCGCCGCGGTTTCCCTCTGTAATATCGAATTCGACCGCCTGGCCTTCCTCCAGTGATTTAAAGCCTTCGCTTTGAATCGCGGAGAAATGGACAAAAACGTCTTCCCCGTCCTCCACTTGGATGAAACCGTAGCCTTTTTCTGCGTTAAACCATTTTACTGTACCTTTCAACGTTCATGACCTCCTAAATGTTCGGCTGATTGCATCAGCGTGAGATCATTATACCGAGTCGAATTTCAAATTGCAATTTCAGTAAAAAGTGGGGCGATTATGGGTTCTTCACAATATGAAGCATGCGGTCGGAGCCTGGGATAAACGGCAATCCCGATTCACGAATTTCCGGTGTTCCTCCGGCTTTCCGCACAACCTCCATTAATTCGTCCAGCTGCTCATAAGGCTCCCATTTCAACGACATTAAGGGATATACACGAATGGTACCGCCAGGCCTGCATACACGCATCAGCTCGCGAATGGACGCTTCGTGGAATGCATAACCGAATTGCTCCGCATACAAAAAGAGAAAATGACTGCAAAGCACTAAAGAAAAATGGTTATTGTCAAAAGGCAGCTCCGGCAACGATCCGCCGATATAGCGGTATTCTCCTTCAGCCGCTGCCACATGTTCGGCAAATAGCATAAGCGACTTTTCTCTGCCGCTGCGATGGTTCTCCAGCGAACCGTAATAACCCCAGTCAAATCGATCCCTGAGACCGTCCAGCTTGGCTGTAGATGCCTCGATCTCCCCACGCGCCTCTTCTACCCATGCTCTTATGTCACCTGAATATCGGGGATCAGCAGCCATCGCGTCGTACCCTTTTTTTCTGGCCTCCGCCGTAAAAGATGAACCGCCGCCTGCGACATCCAATATGGATCCTGCAGCAAGCTCCTCATCCTTCAATTGAAACATGGCCCGGTACTCATCGAATCCTCTGCACGTCATGGCGACGCCTACTTGCTCATAAAACGTGTTTGACATGTTCATCTCTCCTCATCTCGTCTCGTCTCTTCTGATCTCGGCTCGCGCAAAACTGCGCTGGAATGATGGCATCTCAGCCGCTTCGTGTTGCTTAGCGTCTTCATAATGGCTATCATGGTAACTATACCATAATTAACTTAGGTGAAGGTGGAAAAATTTATGTTTAAAAAACATCAAATCTACAAACAGGACAACTATAATATGCTGACCGTTGAGGTTCAAGGCAAAACCCTGATCGTTCGTGAGATATCCGATCAATGGGGCGAGGAATGCCATACATTCGTCGGCCGTCCGGAGATGATGCATTGGGCTGAAAATCGTTTCCGTGCGGAAAAATTCGAAGGCAGGGAAGAAGAATTGAAGGCGATCATGGACGCTTTTCGCGAAGTGTAAGCCGACTCCAATTGCCGTGCATGCTGGTTTTTCCTGCAAATAAAAGGGATTTGAATCAGCGGCAGCGAACATAACGTTACACCCGCACGCATAGAAACGTTTAGGAGGCAATTCGAATTAATATGGATCCAATGACATCTTCCGTCGTCTTTATTATCGCGTCATTTTCCCTCGGGGCCGTCATCATCATGAAGCGGGATACCTTGCCGCCCAAGATGCGCCGAGGATTGGCGCTAGTCTCCATCGCCATGATTGCGTTCGCTTTTTTCCTCATCGTGTACAGCTTGTTCACAATGGGCGCGGACGCCACTTAGGTTTTGACGTAATTGGCATAACTTTCATCTTGGCAGGGCATAGTATGGGCAAACTGTGTCTCGCGAGGTGATCATAGCATGAAATGGCTTCCCCTGCTGCTTGCGCTTTCCTTAACCCAGGGCGCTGCAGCCCAACCGGCAATTCCGAAGGAAGCCGGTCATAAGCAATCCATCCCATCTATCTCAAGGAGGAATACGATGAATCACGTACCGAAACGTTCCGAGACTGCGGTCGAAACCCGTTGGAAGCTGGAAGATTTGTTCGCCAATCAATCATCCTGGGATCAAGAATACGCCAAGGCAAAAGACTTGATCAAAAAAGCAGACCAATTCCAAGGCAAGCTGAGCGATCCTGCCCAGCTTAAGGCTTGTTTCGAACTGGAAGACGAGTTATCCCTCCATGTCGAGCGTCTTTATGTATACGCCAACATGCGCCATCACGAAGATACTGCGGAACCCGGCAACCAGGCTCTTTCCGACAAGTCCAAAAAATTGAGCGTAGAGACCGGCGAAGCGTTGTCGTTCGTAACACCCGAGGTGCTGAGCCTCTCCGACAGCGAGCTGGATGCGATGATCAACAACGAATCGCTTGCCAAGTACCGCCACACGCTTGAAGAGATGAGACGGCAGAAAGCCCATATATTGTCCAAAAACGAAGAAGCGCTTATGGCTCAGGTTGGCAATATCAGCTCTGCGCCCGGCACGATCTTCGGCATGCTGAATAATGCGGATTTGAAGTTCCCTAAAGTGAAAAACGAAGCAGGGGAAGAAGTTGAGCTGTCGCATGGTCGCTACATTCAGTTTCTGGAGAGCAAAAACCGCGATGTGCGCCGCGAAGCGTTCAAAGCGATGTACGATACATACGGCAAGCTGAAAAATACGATGGCTTCCACACTGAACGCCAACGTCAACAAAAATGTTTTTTACGCCAAAGCGCGCAAATATGACTCTGTACTCGGCATGTCGCTGTACGGCGACAACATTCCGAAGGAAGTGTATACGAATCTAATCGATACGATCCATAAGCATCTTCCGCTTATGCACCGATATATGGAGCTTCGCAAACGGCTGCTTGGTCTCGATGAGCTGCATATGTACGATTTGTTCGCCCCGCTCGTCGAGGAGTTCGATATGGAAATCAGCTTCGATGAAGCGAAGAAAACGATCAGCGAAAGCTTGAAGCCGCTCGGTGAGGACTATCTGAACGTCTTGCAGGAGGGCTTTGACAAAGGCTGGATCGATGTCTATGAAAATGAAGGCAAGCGGAGCGGCGCATACAGCTGGGGAGCATACGGTACGCATCCGTACGTACTGCTGAACCATAAGGACAATCTGAACAGCATGTTCACGCTGACGCATGAGATGGGCCATGCCCTTCACTCGTATTACTCCGATACGAATCAGAACTATCGCGATGCTCAGTATACGATCTTCTTGGCGGAGGTTGCATCTACGCTGAATGAAGCGTTGCTGATGGATTATTTGCTCGGGAAGTCAACAGATGCGAAGGAAAAAATGTACCTGCTCACTTACTACGCGGACCAATTCCGTACGACAGTCTTCCGCCAGACGATGTTTGCCGAGTTCGAGAAGATCGTCCATGAACGCACGGAAGCGGGCGAGTCGCTGACGCCTCAGGAATTGAGCAAAATTTATTATGATCTAAACAAGCTGTATTACGGCCCTGGCATGGTCGTAGACCAGGATATCGAGATGGAGTGGGCGCGTATCCCTCACTTCTACACCAGCTTTTATGTGTACAAATACGCGACCGGCTTCTCTGCGGCTACCAGCTTCTCCAAGCAAATTTTGGACGAAGGCGAGCCAGCGGTTGAACGCTATCTTGGCTTCCTCAAGAGCGGCGGCAGCGACTTCTCGATTAACATCCTGAAGAAAGCCGGCGTCGATATGTCTTCTCCTGAGCCAATCGAGCAGGCAATGAGCGTCTTCGAAGAGCTGATTGCTCAGATGGAGCAGCTTACGAGCAACAGAGCGAAGTAATGAGATGATCCCGAGAAGACGGCTTGCCAATATGAGTCGTTGACGATGCATACTCTAAAGAAGACTTTCATATCCGCATATTTGCGGATGTGGAGGTCTTTTTGTGTGGGGTTTTGTGCAAGCATTGAGCCGAAGCTTTAATTTGCGAAGCATACAGCCAGAGCAATACATTTGGAGAGAGAAGCGTTGATTACAGTAAGCTTTTTCTTGCGTTTATCCTAAGCTTGGGGGTACTTCGACGTTCATAGCGGAGTGTATCATACAACGTTATTTTGCACCTGACTGCGCAATTGGTAATTTAGTGATGCTGTACGACATTAATTCACCAAAAACGAAAAAAATGACAATTTAGCAGTATCACACAACACTATTTCGTCCCTAACTGCGCAATTGATAAATTAGTGGTGCTATACAACGCTAATTCACCCAAAACGACGAAAATGACAATTTAGCAGTATCACACAACATTATTTCGTCCCTAACTGCGCAATTGATAAATTAGTGGTGCCATACAACGCTAACTCGCCCAAGCCAAGTTTAATGTTTGGTTGGTCCATTACGTCTACAAACCTGAGACGCCGCTGACCTTTGCACATCATGCCAATTGAGCAAAAAAAAACGGCTTCTCCACGCAGGCACATCTATCATGTGCCAGCGGGAGAAGCCGCTTGTGTTAGAGGAGCTGGCCGATGGCTAAGGCCAGCAGGCCGGCGACGAGCGACGACAGGAGGTTCACCCTGTCGTTGTCCAGCGCGGCAAAGCCGCGTATGTGCCGGGTCGGGCTGCCGCAATGCCCGGTCCGCTCCGTCTCGCTGCCGCATACCTGGCAGCGGTACATGGCCTGGCCCGTCGCGCCGAGCAGCGAATCGGCGAAGGCGCCGGCCAGGCCGGCCGCGGCTGCTGCGGCGATCAATCCAGCCGCAGCGGCGCCGCTAAGTCCCGCAGCAGCCTCGCCAGGCTGCGGGACAGCCAGCAGCAGCGCTGCCACGGCGCCGATGAATGCGGCGCCGCCAAGCGCTGCTGCACTGCCGAGCGGCGTAACTCCGCCGCTCGTGCCGGTCGGGACCTGCTTGCCGCTCACGATCGATCGCGGCACAGAGCGGCTCAGCGCGCCGATCTCGGTCGCCCATGTATCGGCGTTGACCGAAGCCATGACTCCGATATATGCGAGCAGCCAGCCGTCATGAGGAAATAAAGCATGAAGGACGCAAAGCAAAAGGCCTGCTCCGCCGTTGGCCCATACTTGTCCCGCATCGCGTCGCCCGCTCTTGGCATATTTCGCCTCCGCATCCCGCTTGGACCTCGTATGGCGCTTCCACTTCGACCAAAAGGTTGACGAGATGAAAAATGCGATAAGCACGCCGAACCATACCGGCTCGCCTAAGGTGACAAAGCCAGTCCCCATCACCATCGCCGACCACGCTCCCGATCCAGACAATGAGCGAGCGCGGTAAGCTGCTGCGGCAGCGAGACCGCTGCCCAGCAGACCGATCAGCAGCCTCAGCCACCATTCATCGATAAATCCGACCATGTGCATCCCTTCATTCTACTTATTCGGCTTGAACCTGAACCATTTTTTCGAACCTTCCAGCATCCGTCTGCTCATTGACTTTGCCCCGGATTCCGATACCATATCACGCCAACGGTCAGGATAATTCGTACAGATCAGAAGATCGGGATCAAGCGCCGCCACCTTGCGCATATTGCGTTTGTCATTGACCGTCCATGCCATCGTCTGGATGCCGGCTTCATTCAACAGTGCCATTCTGGCCGGATTCAGCTTAGCATACCCGATCGATAAAAAATCCGACTTCAGCTCGCGAAGCTCTTGAAGAAGCGTATTGCGCCATCCGTCCAGTATGAGACCGAGTCGAACGTGATCCGACAGCTTGCGAAGCCGCTGAAGCGTTCCTGGATGAAAGGAGGTAAACACCACGTCTTCCTGCCTGCCGTATTCATAGACACGCTCCAGCACCTTCCCCTCGATCCCGGGATAACGAATGCCATCCGTCTTCAGCTCAATGTTCAGCTTCGCGCGGCCTGCCGACTCACGAAGCACTTCGTCCAGCGTAGGAATCGACTCTCCCTTGAACTTGGGAGAAAACCAGCTTCCCGCGTCCAGCGAAGCCAGCTCCGCTGCCGTCCAATCCCGCACCTCGCCTCTGCCGTTAGTTGTACGTCTCAGATTGTAATCATGGATGACGACAGGCACGGCATCTTTGCTTAACTGCACGTCCAGCTCGATCCAGGCCACCTCCGGGGCTTCAAGCGCCATTCGGAACGCCGCCATCGTATTCTCCGGCGCACGGCCGGACCAGCCCCGATGCGCAACGCACGGGTTATTCATGCAGGTCCCTTCCTTTCTCCGTTATCCTAACTCATGGTGTGTTCGCCGCAGTCTCTTGTTGGATGACGGAGCCTTCGGAATCCAGTGTGACCCCGAACGAAATCGAAGACAAGCGCTCAAGCAGCTGCTGCTTAGCCTCTCCTTCAAGAGGTGCAGGCTGCGATCCGATGACATTCATCGGATTGAATTTCAGCGTGCAATCCCCTGTCTTGTTGCAGACAGCATCCAATACGCCGGTGTCACCCTGCGGGCTTTTTGGATTGGTGGCATAGACGAAATTGCCCAGGCTGTACGCAATCCATTTTCCGTTATAATTCTCGAAGCCTTGCAGCACATGCGGATGGCTGCCAATGACGATATCAGCTCCAGCGTCTATATATTCCCTGGCATAACTCCGATGAAGGTTCTTCGGCTTATCTGCCGCATCCTCGCCCCAATGCACCATTACAATGACAAGATCTGCTTCTTCCTTCGCGCTGGCGATCGCTGCCACTGTTCTTGTAGTCTCATAGGTCTCCGCGATCCCCGGTGTATTGCGATCCGCCTTCAGATGTGTAAACGGGATTACTCCACTAACGCCAATATACGCAACTTTGAATCCTTTCGTTTCCATGATGTACGGGGCGAATGCTTCCGCATCGTTGTTACCGACACCCATATACCCTATGCCGGCTTCCTGCAGATGCTTCATCGTATCATGCATGCCTTCCAGCCCTTGATCCATCGCATGGTTGTTCGCCAGGCTCAGCACGTCGAATCCTGCATCGCGAATGGCAGGCAGTGCGTCAGGCGAGCCTTTATGCACATAGGGGGTTCCTTCAATCGGCGTCCCTCTTGTTGTAATCGGGAGCTCCAGATTGCCTGCCATAATATCCGGCTCGCTTAGATAAAACAAGACATTTTGATAAGGGAAATCATAGCCCTTCTCCAGCAGAATACGGTTAATATATTCACCCGGCATCATATCGCCTACAAACGACAAGCTGATCTGCTCGCTCTCCCCCTCAGTTCCTTCCTCAGCTGGCAGGCTGGCATCAGGCTCTTCCTGTCCATCTTCATCCGGGGTCAAGGAATCGTCAGGCTGATCAGTTGGGTCCGGGCCAGCCTCTCCGTCCTTATGCCCGCCTGGATCTGTCACAAGCACTTCCTCTTCGCCGCCAGGCCACGACAGCCAATCAGGCAAGCCAACCTTTGAGCCGAAGGTCAAGCCCAAGGCAGCTATTATAAGAAGCGTTCCTATTAAAACAATAGATATACGGAGCGTCCGCCGCCGCCGTTTCTCGCGCTGCACTTTCTCTTTTTGGCGCGATTCCGATCTGGATAATGTCATAGAATGCTCCTTATTCGATAGATCTCTCTACTAGATACTAGACTTCCTCATTATACCTTTTACCCGTGAGGAAGCGAAGAGAATCTGTCAAAAAAAAGAGCATGCCGTTGCAAGTTTTATTTCGTTGCCGAGTACAGCTCAATTGCCGCCTCTTTGCCTTGACGGATGCAATCCGGCAAGCCTACACCGTCGAAGGCCGCTCCCGTCACCCACACGCCGGGCAATTCCGCCTTCAAACGGCTGCGCAGAGACTGCATCTTCTCGATATGGCCGACTGGATATTGCGGCATCGATTGATGGAGTCTCGTAATTTCCGTAAACATCGGCTCGGCCGTAATGCCCATTGTCTCCCGAATATCCTTGCGCACCGCAGCAACCAGCAGATCATCAGGCAGCTTGACGCTTTCCTGATCCTCAGAATGGCCCACATAACAGCGCAGCAGCACCTTGTCTTCCGGACTAGTATGCAGCCATTTGCTTGACGTCCACGTGCAGGCAGTAATATGAAGACCTTCCGAACGAGGCACAACAAAGCCGGAGCCGTCGAAGTCAAGACCAAATGTTTTTTTGTCAAAAGCCATGACGACGTTTGCTACTGAAACGTAGCGAATATCCTTCAGCTCTGTGCATGCCACTAGCGGCTCAAGCAGCTTGGCAGCAGCGAAAGCGGGAGCCGTCACAACAATACGGTCCGCCTCCAGCGTCTCGCCGTCAGCCAGAGTCACCGCGTATCCGCTGCCGGACTTGGCAAGCTCCGTCACTTTGACGCCGAGTCTGCGCTCCGCTCCGCTAAGCGCCTCATCGAGCGCACGGACAAGCGTGGACAATCCTTGCTTGAACGTCAGGAACGTCGTTCCTTGCGCTTTTCCCTTCGCAGCGGCAGCCGTAACCTTCCGGTTATGCATCATTCCTTTAATTAAGCTGCCGTGCTTCCGCTCCGAATCACCGAATTGTGGGAAGGTGGCCTTTAAGCTCAATTTCTTCAAATCTCCCGCATAGATACCCGCCAGCAGCGGCTCGGCAATTCTTCGCATCACTTGCGTGCCGACCCGTCTTTCCAGAAAACCGCCCAGCGACTCGTCGCCCGGCGCAGGCTTTGCTGGCATGAACAAGTCCATCACCGCTCTCAGCTTGCCGCCCAGCGACAATAGGCTGGTCTTCATGAAGGGACCGATCTCTGTCGGTATGCCCAGCACCAGTCCCGGCGGCATGGCGTGCAGCTTCCGGTTGTGCATGATATAGGTCTTTTTGGCGGCGGGATTGGTTGCTGTTAGTTCATCTTCCAGCCCAAGCTCCTTCGCCAGATCAATGATGGCTTGCTTGCGCGCGAGGAAGGAATCCGGTCCCTTCTCGATGACAAAGCCGTCACGTTGCAGCGTATTGATTTTCCCACCAAGGACAGGAGCTTCATCCACGATGGTGAGATGAAGCTCCCGTCCTTGTCGCTCCGCTTCCCGCTGCAAATAAAAAGCGGAGCTCAGTCCGCTGATCCCCCCGCCAATAATGACAATTCGATCAATCGCTTCTGCACTCCGCATTCTATTCATTCCTTTCCGTTCTTGACCGAAGCGGCTTGCACCGACTCCGCTAATGTCTCCATATAAAGCGGATCACGATTCAGCATCGCAATGCGCTCCAGCGTGATGCCGATCTTCTCCGCCTCCGCCTTCGCCTCGATATCCAGATCATACAGCACTTCAAGATGATCCGATACGAAGCCGACAGGGGCTACAAGCACCGCTTGAACGCCTTCCTGAGAGATCGTGTCCAGCGTCTCCAGAATATCGGGTCCGAGCCACGGATCGCGAGTTCGGCCGGCGCTTTGCCATGTGAACTGCCAGTCTTGAACGCCCGCCGCTTCAGCAACTGCTTCGGATGTTTCCAGCAATTGCTTCTCGTACGGGTCGCCCAGCTCTCTGATCTTCTCCGGCAAGCTGTGCGCGCTGAACAGCACCTTCGTCTTCGCTTCGGCACCTGCTGATTTGGCCAGCACTGCCAATCCATTCTCTACACGCTCGGTTAGCGCTTTGATCAGCTTCGGATGCAGATGATACTGCTCGACAAAGGACATGTCGATGCCAAGCTCATTCGCTTTCTCCTTTGCTCTCTTGATATAGCTTCCTACACTCATCGTTGAAAAGTGAGGTGCGAGCACGATGCCTACGGCACGGCGAATGCCGTCCTTGGCCATCTCTTCTACGCCATCCTCGATATAGGGACGGGCATGCTTCAGCCCTTGATAGCAAACGTATTGACCCGGCGCAGTGGTATCCAGCTTGTCCTGCAAACCTGCGACCTGCCCGTTCGTATTTTCACGGAGCGGGAATACGCCTCCGACGATCGCTTCGTATCGATCCGTCAGCTCCTTCAGCTGTTCCTCCGTCGGCGGATGTCCGCGACGAATATGCGTGTAGTACGCTTCAACATCGTCCATCGATTCCGGCGTGCCGTACGACATGACGAGTACGCCGATTTTGTGTTCGCTGTTAGACATGGCGCGCCACTCCTTTGCTCTGTGCCGCAATCGCTTTTTCGGAATACGAGTGGATAAACGCCGTCAATTCAGCCAGCTTCTCCAGCGACGCTTCCGGGAACAGTCCGTGGCCCAGATTGAATATAAAGCCTGGCTCCTGAATGCCTTGATCAATGATCTCGGCAGCATAAGACTCAATTACGCTCATAGGCGCTGTCAAAATCGTAGGGTCCAGATTGCCCTGTACCGCATATTGATGATTCAGCCTGCGGCGTCCTTCTTCGATCGACACACGCCAGTCCAGTCCGATCACATTCGCCTGTACATTGCGAAGCTCCGGAAGCAGCTCGCCCGAGCTTACGCCAGGGAAGTAGATTTTCGGCTGCGGCAAGTCGCTAAGCTCGCTAAAGATCCGTTCAATCGTAGGCAGAACATACTTGCGGAAGTCCGCTGGCGATAGCGCACCCACCCAGCTGTCGAACAATTGGAACGCTTTGCCGCCGTTAGCCACATGGGCACGCAAATAAGCGATGACCATATCGCCAAGCTTTTGCATAAGCGAATGCCATACTTGCGGTTCGCTGTACATGAGCTCTTTGGTGCGAAGATAGTTTTTGGACGGACGTCCTTCAATCAGATAGCTTGCAATCGTGAACGGCGCCCCCGCAAACGTAATGAGGGGAACCTCCAATTCACGGTCCAAAATGCGGATCGTCTCCAGCACATGGCCCAGATCGCCCTCCACGTCTATCGGCTTCAAGCGCTCTACGTCCGCGGCGGAACGAATCGGATTATGAATAACCGGGCCGATGTTCGCTACGATATCAAAATCGATTCCGATAGACGCAACCGGATTCATAATGTCTGAATATAGAATAGCCGCATCCACGCCTAGCTTGCGCACCGGCATGAGCGTCACCTCGGCAGCCAGCTCCGGCTGCTTGCATATTTCAAGCAAGGAATACTTCTCTTTGATTTTGCGATAATCGGGATCGTATCTCCCTGCTTGCCTCATGTACCATGCTGGCACGCGATCCACAAGTTCCTTCCGGCTTGCCCGAATGAAACGGTCGTTATAAGACATTCCCGTTCCCCATTTCTATGTAGTTTCTTCTGCTTCTCATTATGCCCTTTTTCCTGAACCCTAACAACCGCTGTAGCTTTGGTTCCTATGACAATAGTATGACAATCAAAGGACAGTTGCATGAAGATTGCTTGAAATATCCTTCCTGCGACGCTTGATTGTCCCTATCTATCATTAGCTTTTCATCTAAAAGTGTTCTTACCATGTCCCCATTCATCTCTTATCCTTCTGCGAATTAAAAGATTCTTCCTTCATCCCCCTGCAACTCTTACTTCCCTTCTCCTCGCGCATGATCGTTTGGCTCAACATCGCTTTAATCCTCCAGGCATCGAAATTCCGCTGGTCAAAATGTAAACCCGATCCATCTCAATCCAGCAAGCTAAGCCTCGCAACTATGCAACGATTAGAATGGAACGATTATGATATACTAACGCTATGGAACAGTGGAAAAAGAATCTAATTGTGCTGTGGTTCGGACAGTTTCTCGTCATGGGCGGCATGACGATGATCATTCCGTTTCTCACCCTCTATTTGCAATTCGAGCTTGGCCTCTCCGATCCGCACGAAATCGGGGTATGGGCAGGCTTTATATTTGCAGGCAACTTTGTTACCGCATTTATTTTTCAGCCCATCTGGGGCAAGCTGGCCGACCGTTACGGGCGCAAAATGATGCTGCTCCGCTCAGGCTTCGGCATGGCGATCGTCATGGTCATGATGGGTTTTGCCACAAGTCCCTGGCATCTTCTGCTGCTGCGCATGCTGAACGGCACGATATCCGGATTTAATCCGGCATCGATCGCGCTTATTTCGGCAACGACGCCGAAGGAACGTACAGGCTTTGCCATGGGCACGATCCAGTCCGGCGCAATGGCGGGCACGATTTTGGGTCCGTTAATGGGCGGGCTGCTGGTCGACGCTGTAGGCTACCGGCCTATCTTTTATATCACGGGAGCTCTTCTGTTTGCGGCTTCCTTATTGGCATTGTTTGTCGTAAAAGAATCGTTCGACCTGGCCAAAGCCGCTACCCGCGTTCAAGCATCCGTCATTGATGGTCTCAAGCGAATCAGCCGTATTCCGCAGCTCATGTCGCTGTATGGCGTAACGTTTCTCATCCAGTTTGCGATGATGAGCCCGATGACGCTCATTCCGCTATTCGTGCAGGAGCTGCACGGCTCGCTGGAAAATATCGCATTTCTCGCCGGATTCGTCGGATCGGTGACCGGACTGTCCAATATGCTCGCCTCGCCGCTGCTAGGCAAGCTGAGCGACCGCATCGGCGCGGAGCGAGTACTGGCTGTGTCATTGGTTGGCGCGGCGCTGGCTTTCATCCCGCAGGCGATGGCCGATTCCGTATTTATGCTGCTGCTGGCCCGTTTCGGATTGGGATTGTTCCTGGGCGGACTCATTCCTGCTGTTAATTCGCTTATCCGCGTTCATACGCCTGATGGTATGGAAAGCCGTGCATACAGCTTCAACAGCAGCACCATGAGCCTTGGCAACATGATCGGACCAATCACCGGCGGCGCGCTCTCCGGCTATATCGGCATCCAAGGCTTGTTCGTCATGTCGGCTATCCTGATGCTGCTCAACGGCGTATGGGTCTGGTTCTCGCTGCTGAGCAAACGCTCGCCGAGACGCGGCAGCGGTACTTCTTCGTCCTGACTTCTTAGAATTTGGAGGTTGGCTACAGGCGGCGTTTGCCGCATTTCATTTGGGAGCCGGAGCTCAGCATCATTTGCTGCGTATCCGGCTATTTTTGCCGCTCTGCGGGCCACGCAGGCTCTGCAAATCGAGTTTCTCGGCTTGCAGCTACATCCAGCTGCTCCGCGGGCTCTCCAAGCCGAGTTTCTCGGCTTGCAGCAGCATCCAACTGCTCCGCGGGCTCTGCAATCCGATTTTCTCGGCTTGCACGCACCTGCTACTATCACGCAACCCATCCCCAAAACAAATACAGTCCAGAGAACATAAAGCTTCTCTGGACTGTATTTCACTCATCCTGAATACTTGAGTCTCGTGCGACTCACCCCTTCACTCTCGCGATCGCAAGCCCGTCATAGCCTGGGAGGATCGTGCTTTCGAGTCGCGGATCAGTTGCGATTCTTTCATTAAAGCTGCGAACCGCCTGGACAGCCGGTCCTTGCTTAGCTGTATTTATCGTTCTGCCGCGCAGCAATATATTATCGGCTACAATGACGGCGCCCGGTCTTGCCAGCGCGATCGCATTATCAAGATAAAGCGGGTAGCCTTCTTTATCAGCGTCAATAAAGAAAAAGTCAAATGTGCGGCCCTCTTCCTTCAGTCGAGCCAAGCTCTCCTTGGCATCGCCGATGCGATAATCCACGCAGGCACCGTATCCCGCTTCCGCCAGATGAGTACGCGCAACATCCGCGTAATGAGGCAGCAGCTCCAGCGACAGCAGCGTTCCCCTTTCGCCTAGCCCTCTCGCCAGACAAATGCCGCTGTAGCCGCCCAGAGCCCCGATTTCTAAAATATCTGTTGCCCCGGACATGCCGACCAGCATCGTCAGCAGCCTTCCGTATCCGTCCGCGACCGAAATATCCGGCATCCCATGCGCGGCGATTCCTTCTTTTACGCGCTCCAGCTCATCATCTTTTCTATATAGTGAATCTACGTATTGTTCTTCGATAGACATTGCCGTAAGCTCCCCGTATGTTTGATTTGTAAATGCACGGCCGTTTGACCTATACTTAATTGTATGTTTTTATAGGAAACGTAGCAAGAAAAGAACCATTATAAACGTTACGGAAATGAGAGTGCAAGATGGAACAATTACAATTGATCGCCACTTCCCCCATGGGACTTGAAGCCGTCGTCGCCAGAGAATTGAAGGAACTTGGCTATCATGACCTTCAAGTGGAGAATGGCCGCGTCAACTTCAAGGGCGGACCTGCAGACATTTGCAGAACGAATCTCTGGCTTCGTACGGCTGGCCGGATTCTTATTAATATGGGTACTTTCAAAGCAACGACGTTCGACGAGCTGTTCGAAGGAACAAAGGCGCTCAACTGGCCGGACTGGATTCCCGAAAACGGGGAATTCCCGGTTGAAGGACGCTCCCATAAGTCTCAGCTGTCCAGTGTGCCCGCATGTCAGAAAATCGTCAAAAAAGCCGTTGTCGAAAAAATGAAGGATCGCTACGGCACAGAATGGTTCGATGAAAACGGCGGCAGATACGTCATCGAGGTATCCTTGCTCAATGACGAGGCGCTGCTGACGCTGGATACATCCGGCGCAGGCCTGCATAAGCGGGGATACCGCCTCGTCTCCAACGAAGCTCCGATTCGTGAATCGATGGCGGCGGCACTTATTCTGCTAAGCCGCTGGCGCCCGGAGCGCCCGTTCTATGATCCGTTCTGCGGTTCCGGCACATTCCTGGTAGAAGCTGCTATGATCGGCTGGAATATCGCTCCCGGGTTGCGCCGCAACTTCAACAGCGAGCGTTGGGAGCGGATACCGGCAGAGCTTTGGAGCGCTGCGAGGGAAGAAGCGTTCGATGCGGTCAAGGATGACATTCCGCTTCAAATTGCCGGCTCCGATATCGATCCAAGATCGATTGAAATTTCCGAAACTGCGATCAAACGCGCAGGATTCGCGAAGGACATCCAAGTCAGCGTCCTCCCCGTCGCGAAAGCAAAGCCGAAGGGCGACTATGGCGTCATCATTACGAACCCCCCATATGGAGAAAGACTCGGCGACGACCTCGAAGCAGAGGCAGCGCTGCGCCAGTTCGGACTAATGACGCTTCATTATCCGACATGGTCCGTATTCGCTATCAGTCCGTCCGATCAGGTCGAACACTATATGGGTCGTCCCGCCGATAAGAAACGAAAGCTGTTCAACGGCCGGATTCAGACTGACTACTACCAGTTCTTCGGACCGCTGCCTCCTAGGGAGAAGCGTCAATGATTCATCAATCGGCCGAAAGCATAGGCCCACCAAGCAACATGTCTTGGTTTCGCCGTACGCTCGGCTTCACTCTGCGCGTGTTTGACCGTTCCGTGGCGCTGGATTTGCTGCTTTTTGTTATCGCCATGCGGTTCAAAGTATATTGGTTCAACAAGTTGCTGTCTGTCCCCTATATGGATATGACGAATGCTGACAAAATTATCGAGACAGGCGCCATTCTGCTGGCATCCTTCTGGGCGCTGCTTCTGCCAACGCGCGGAAGGCTGATCGCCCTGATCTCGCTTAACCTGATCCTCTCCTTCATCCTGTATGCCGATGTGATCTATTATCGCTACTTTCAGGATTTGATCACCGTACCGGTGCTGCTTCAGCTCGGACAAGTGGAATCGCTGGGAGGAAGCATCCACACGCTTATGAAACCGGGAGATTTTCGGTTGTTTGCGGATGCTTTGATCATTATTTTGTATGCGGTGTATGTGCTGTGGAAGGGACGCACGGACTTAGCCAATCGGCTTTCCGCCATCACCCATGCCGTCCGATGGCGGAGAATCGGCATTCGAATCGCGTGCAGCGCAGCTGCTTTTATGCTTGGCTTCTCGCTATTCTTCACCAACTTGAATCATGCGACGGATACATGGGCCAAAGGGCTGTTCGAGAAAAACTGGTGGAATCTGACGATTTACAACGTTGCCGGCTCGCTTGGATTCCATGGGTACGATGTGTATCGTTACGCCAAGCTGAACTGGTTCGATGCCGAACCCGTCACAGCGGAGCAGCGCTTGGATACGCAGCGATTCATGGAAGAACGCGCAGCCGCCAGAGGCGGGCTTGAGCGAAGCGACAGCCTGTTCGGCGCATATGCGGGAAGCAATGTACTTATGGTTCAAGTAGAATCGCTGCAGACGTTCATGCTCGGCCAATCCATCGGCGGCAAAGAAATAACACCCGTTCTTAACGAGTTAATCAAAGAAAGCGCCTATTTCTCAAACTTCTACCATCAGACTGCTCAGGGACGCACATCCGACGCCGACTTTACCGTCAATTGCTCCTTGCAGCCGATGAAGAGCGGCTCCGTATTCATCCAATATGCATTGCATGAATACGCCTGCTTGCCGACACAGCTGAAGAACGAAGGATACAGCGTTAATGTGTTCCATCCTTATCAAGGCGGGTTCTGGAACCGCAATGTCATGTACAATAAGATGAAGTACGATCAATTTTACAGCTTGAAGCATTATGAGCTGGATGAGCGTCTCGGCTGGTCGCTTGGCGATAAGTCGTTTTACCGGCAATCGATGGACATCATTACGGAACTGCCTGAGCCATTCCATGCCTTCCTGATCTCCCTTACCAGCCACCACCCGTACAACCTTCCCGATGCAGAGAAGCTGCTCGACACAGAGGAGCTGACCGGTACGATGATGAACGACTATTTGCAGGTGATCCATTATGCGGATGCGGCGCTTGGAGAGCTGGTCGATCGGCTGAAGGCCGAGGGGCAATGGGATAAGACGATCTTCGTGCTTTACGGGGATCATGATAACTCCATTCAAAAATGGGACTGGTACACCCGCTTTATGAAGGATACCGCCAATGAGATGGAACGCGAGCAGCTGATCAAAAGCGTTCCGATGCTGATCCATCTTCCGGACGGCGCTCATGCAGGCACCTATGACAAAGCCGGCGGCCAGCTCGATATGACGCCGACTCTCATGCACTTGCTGGGTCTCTCGACATCCGAGCCGAAGTGGCTAGGAACGCCTTTGCTGACCGCGCAGCAGGAGGAAACTCGGCTGGTTACGCAGCGGAACGGATCATGGACGGACGGCCACCGCTACTATATGCCTTCGGCTGACGGCTTGTCCGCCAACGGAAAATGTTATGCCGCAGCTACCGGAGAGCTGCTCGATTCGGCAGCCTGCCTCCCGATGACGGAATCCGCTGAGCTTGAGCTCATGATGTCGGATCGGGTCGTCATCGGCAACCTGCTTCGCACCTTCAAAAACAACGGTGCAGTCGAAGCGCTCGTAGATCCTGCCAAGCCGTAATATAGCGAAAGAGGTCAACCGGAACGTGCCGGCTGACCTCTTTTTTGCGGTTATCGTGTTAGGGGGTATCCAAGCAGCTTTAGAGCTTACACACTCCATTCACAAGGCTGCGAAGGTTTCCCACTTCCGCGTTTCAAACGATTCGTTCAACTTGTAAAGCAGCCTACACAAAATTCAAACCAGCCGGATAGGGTGTCGGAATCGGCAGCAATCGCTTCAGTATTGCCCCTTGCTCCTCTGTAATCGACGGTATGTCCCATGCATCATCGAACAGCAGCGATATCCATTCATTCTGAGTCAGCGTCAATTCTGCTTGACCCACTTTCAGCCGAACAGCTCTATCCTCGCCGGAAGGAACCGCCATATTATGCACGGAAATCTGACTCGCTGCTTCGTCATCGATCTCCTCCATATATGGGGTTATGCTCCTCCAGAAACGCTCCGGGCTCACGATCCGTATCGTGCCGGACTGAGCGCCATCCGCGTATGGATAGCGATCAAGCGTCTTTCTCCATTCATGCTCATGCCAAGGGATAGTGACTTCCAGCTCTTCGGCTATTCCGGTTCTAAGTGCATGAAGCAGCAATTGTTCCAAAGCGCCGGCGTCGCCCGCTCCCTCGACCATAAAGGGTACCGCATCATTCATGTGGTTGCCTCTCACCGCCAGCACCGCATAAGCGATAATGCGCTCGTCAAGGAAAGCCACAAGCACTCGATGCTCCAGCATATAGATGCCCGCTATCGCCTCCGCTTGCATTAACACGCCTGTCTCTAAGAGGCTGCGCTCATATCTGACGGTGGTCTCCTTGTATAAGTTATGAAGCTGGAAGCGATCGCTCTCCACAGCCTCACGGATATGGATGCCTTCGGCTGATGCCGTTGCTGAATCCATAGAAGCCATACCTGCATGCAGCCGGTATTTTCTCGTAGATCCAAAAGACTTGCAGCCGTTGCGTGCGTAAAGCTTACCCGCCCCTGATACATATAAGAGAGAAGCCCCGGATGCCTCCATATGCGCGAATATATGATCCAGCAGCAAGCCGGCGTAGCCCTTGCCTTGATGCTCCGGGTCCGTACATACCGACCCTAGCGCAAACATCGGAACCTCCGCTTTGCCAATCCTCAGCAGATGAGGCACCAGCCCCATAAAAGCGACCAGCTTGCCGTCCACATATAGGCCTAGCGAGCTCTGGTATGCTCCAGAGAAGATCGGCGGGAAGGCGTCCGCCATCGACGAATGTCCCGGCTCTCTGAATATCCGATTGGCAAGGACAGCCGCTTCCTTGAGATCCTCCCTCTTCATCGCACGAATGTCCATACCATCGACTCCTTCTTGTACGGTCTTGATGGTTATATCTTGCCCCTCACTTGCAGCCGCCTTATACCTGACTTCTTATATATCACCCTTACAATCTAATACTAATTCCTTCCATATTGGCTAACCTTTTTTGATGCTGTCCGCTTCCTCGCGCAGCAGCTCCCCGCGAAGGTCCGGGGGCAGCAGGAAGTCGAAGTCGCAGCCCAGATGGGCTTGCAGTACCCGCTCGTGGAACAGAAGGCCATAGCCACGGTCGTAATGAGGCTTCGGCGCCGTCCAGCCGCTTCTTCTAATCGCGAGCTCTTCCTCAGCCACATGAAGCTGCAGACGCTTTGCCTCGATGTCCAGTTCAATCTCATCGCCGGACTCAACAAGCGCAAGCGTACCGCCCACTGCCGCCTCCGGCGAGACATGCACGATCAGCGCCCCGTAGGACGTGCCGCTGATCCGCGCATCCGAGATGCGGACCATGTCGCGGACGCCTTGCTTCAGCAGCTTTGCCGGAATCGGAATCTGTCCAATCTCCGGCATAGCCGGCGCGCCTTTCGGTCCGGCGTTCTTCAGCACGAGCACGCTGTTTTCGTCCACATCCAGGCTCGGATCGTCGATTCGCGCAGCGAGGTCCTCCGGGCTGTCGAAGACGACCGCTTTCCCCTTATGCTTCTTTAAATGCGGGGAAACAGCCGTCTGCTTGATCAAGGCGCCGTTCGGCGCCAGATTGCCCTTCAGCACGGCGATTCCGCCCTGTGAATCCAGCGGCTCGATCATCGGACGGATGACATCTGCGTTCCATGTACGCGGCTCTGTCGCCAGATTTTCCTTCATCGTCTTGCCCGTAACGGTCAGACAGTCTCCATGCAGCAGCGGCTCCAGTTCCTTCATCAAGGCCGGAACGCCGCCAGCTTCGAAGTATTCCTCCATCTGGTATTTGCCCGAAGGGCGCAGGTTCAGCAGGAAAGGCGTCTCTGCGCTAATCCGGTCGAACGTCTCCAGCGGCAGCTTGAATCCCAGCCGTCCAGCAATGGCGACGAGGTGGATAATCGCATTAGTCGAGCCGCCGCTCGCCATCGTAATGCGAATAGCATTCTCCAGCGCATCCATCGTCATAATATCGCGCGGGCGGATATTCCGGCGCACCAGCTCTACAATCTGCTTGCCGGTCGCTTCGGAGATATGTCTGCGGCGGCTGTCCGGAGCCGGAATAGCCGCGCAGCCAGGCAGTGCCATGCCGATCGCTTCCGCAATGGACGCCATCGTACTCGCCGTCCCCATGACCATGCAATGGCCGTCGCTGCGGCAGACGGAATTCTCCGCCGTTGCCAGCTCCTCATCGGACAGGTTGCCCGCCTTATGCTCCAGCGTAAAGCCGTAGCAGTCCGTGCAAGCGCCGAGGCTGCGGCCTTGCAGGCGACCGTTCAGCATCGGACCGCCCGTCAGGACGATAGACGGAATATTCGCGCTTGCCGCAGCCATCAGCTGGGCGGGAACCGTCTTGTCGCAGCCGCCGATCAGGACGACGCCGTCGATCGGATGCGCCTTCATCATCTCTTCCGTATCCATCGCCATCAGGTTGCGCAGCAGCATCGTCGTCGGCTTCACATACGGCTCGCCGATCGAGATCGTCGGGAATTCCATCGGCAGGCCGCCTGCCTGCCAGACGCCCCGCTTGACGTAATCGACGAGCTCATTAAAGTGGGAATGGCATTTGTTCAGCTCGCTAAATGTATTGCATATGCCGATGACCGGCTTGCGAAGATCGTCTTCGGTGTAGCCCATTGATTTGGTGAACGAGCGATGAATGAATCCCCACAAGTCCTTTTCGCCAAAATAGCTCTCACTCTTCACTGCCATTCTCCTCCTGTATGCTCCGTGTCTGTTAAAACCCAAGAATGGTCGGCGTATCGCGATGCAGAATCGATTCGACCGTCTCATCCAATACGCGCGGCAGCTTCGTGCCTTCCACCTGCTCATTGATGCTGCGCAGGGCATCGATCATCCGGTCAGGCGTAAAAAACGGATAGTCCGAGCCAAATAAAATCTTGTGCACCGAGCCATATTCCTGAGCGGATACGAGCGCATTGTAAAATTGCCACGGCCTGCTGCCGAGCGCGGAAACATCCATATATAAGTTCGGGTGCTTGCGGACAAGCGAAATGCACTCATCGATCCACGGGTGGCCCATATGCGCCACAATCATCTTCAGCTTAGGGAAAGCTCGCGCAATCGGGTCCAGCATTGCCGGGCGCGAGGCGTCCAGATAGCCCTCCGGCACAAACGAGGTGCCTTGATGCCACAGGATCGGCACGCCCAGCTCTTCGGCTTTTGCATAGAGAGGGAAATGCTCCTTCGCGTCGGGATAAAAGTTTTGGTAGATCGGCCCGAGCTTGAGGCCCTTCAAATTCAGCTCTCTGATGGCCGTCTCGAACTTGACGACTGCGTCTGGGTCATTGGGGTCGACACTGGCAAACCCGAAGCGTCTGCCGCTGTCCTTGGCGCAATACTCCGCGACGTATTCGTTTGGGACGACCAGACCTGTAGCATAAGCCGCCATCGCCAGTACAATAGAGCCGCTGCAGCCGGCAGTCGCCTCCTCATGCATCTCGGGTGTCGCCAGTATTTCCATATCCGGTCCCCATGCGCGCTTGATGGCCGCTTCAGTGGGGCCGCTGCACATGCCGGGGCCGAACAGATGGGTGTGGCTGTCGAAGATCATAACCGATCCCCCTATTCGCTGACCATGCGATTCGTGATCGCACCCAGCTTCTCAATGGACACGGTTACGACATCTCCGTCCTTCAGGTAGACGCGCTTCTCTGGCGGGTATCCCAGCACGACGCCTTCCGGCGTCCCTGTCAGGATGATGTCGCCTGGCTTGAGCGTCATGCAATGGGAGACATAGCTGATGATTTGCTTGCAATTGAAGATCATATCCGATGTATTGGAGCTTTGGCGAAGCTCGCCGTTCACCGTGCAGCTAATCGCAAGCGCATTGGGATCGCCCACTTCGTCTGCGGATACGAGGTAAGGGCCGATTGGCGAGAATCCATCACAGGATTTGCCCGCCAGCCACTGGCTCGTGCGCATTTGCAAGTCGCGCGCCGACAAGTCATTCGCCGTGCAATAGCCGTATACATAATCCAGGGCGTCCTCTTCGCTTACATACTTGGCTGTGCGCCCGATGACAATGCCGAGCTCCGCTTCGTAATCCACCTCGCTTGATGTCCTTGGCAGCGGAACGTCGCTGCCATGCCCGTTCAGCGTGTTGTTGAATTTGTTAAACAATATCGGGTATGCCGGAATCGGCATGTTGGATTCCTCCGCATGCTTGCGGTAGTTGAGCCCGATGCAGATCAGCTTCTCGGGATCGGTAACGCATGGGCCGATGGTTAGCTCTTCTTCGTGATTCAAATAGGCGCGGTATTGCTCCGGACTGTCCGACTTCAATTGTGCGATGAACGCCTCTACCGCTTCACGAGTGCTGTCTCCGCCTGCGATCACTTCTCTTACGGTGGTCGGCAGCGGCTCGCCCGATGTGCTGCCTTGTACCGCTGCAGCCAAATCGAGCACGCCTTCCTCCGTTTTCACCCCTGTCCGGTATACCCCATCCTTCATAAAAGTCATCAGTTTCATCGTTGACCTTCTCCTTTCCTTTCACCGTAGGCTGTACTGCAAATAAGTCTGATATAGGAATGCCCGGCTGACTCGAAAACTCATGATTTAAGCTTGCAAGGTCGTCAATGCGCCTTAAAGCTAAACCTGATTCGTTGATCTTATCTGGAACCAACTTACCATCAGAGCTTTGCCGCAGCTATGCGTTTTTGCCGAAAACAAGACCTCCATCCACATAAAACGGCGAGCCCATCACAAAGCGCGATTCATCGGAAGCGAGGAACAGCGCCGCATGGGCCACATCCTCAGGACGGCCGAGCTCTCCGCTCAGCTGCCTTCGCTTGATCGAAGCCTTCGCAGCTTCCGGGTCGGCGGAACGGCTCAAGTATCCCTCTACGAAAGGGGTCATGATCGTGCCTGGCAGCAGCGCGTTGACGCGTATGCCGTATGGCGCGTAATCGACCTGCATCGCTTTCGTGAGCGAGAGAACAGCACCCTTGGAGGCTGTGTACACTGCTCTTGCGGAGACGCCCATCTCTGCAATGCTGGATGACATATTAATGATCGAGCCCGACCGGCTCTCCATCATATATGGCAAGACGGCAGCAGCCGTCAGGTATACGCCGCGCACGTTAACGCGTATGACGCGGTCCCACGCATCCGGCTCCACCTCATGCAGCGCGCCGACATGGCTGATTCCCGCATTGTTGAACAGCACATCAATTTGGCCGTAAGCAGCTATCGCAGCTGCCGCCAACCCCCTAGCCGCCTCTTGCTCCGTCACGTCGCATGTCACATGGATCGCCTTGCCGCCTAATGCCGTGATCTCATCGGCTGCTTGCTGCCCTCTCTCGCGATCCAGATCCGCGATGACAACAGCCGCTCCTTCCGAAGCGAAGAGCAGAGCTGAGCTTCGCCCGATGCCGGAGCCGGAGCCGGTAATAATCGCAACCTTGTCTTTCAAGCGCATAACCAATGCCTCCTTGTTGTTAAAGCACGAATCGTCTGGAAGGCGTCCCCCTCACGCCTGGCTTCGCCATAAAGACGCCGCCTGCATGAGGATATAAGGCATGCTCGTCTTCCGACAGGACGACTCTCGCCGTCGTTATATATAATTCATCAAGGCGTTCGCCGCCGAATACGCAGGACGTAACGTAAAGCGCTGGCACTTCGATCTCCGCCAGCCGCTTGCCGGTATCGGGATCGAAGCGCGACACTTTGCCGCCGCCCCAATGCGCAATCCAGAGCATGCCCTCGTTGTCTATCGTCATGCCGTCGGGATAACCTTCTGCAGGCGGCCATTCAATCACCGTCTCGCGCCCGCTGATTTCGGCAGTGCCGCTATGGTAACGGAATCGGTCTACCCCAAGCTTTAACGTATCGATATAGTACATGCATCCCTTGCTCTCATCCCAAGCGAGGCCGTTGGAGCAGCCTACGCCGGTTACGACGCGCACAGGCTCGCTGCATCGCTCCAGCCTGTAGAGGCTGCCTTGATCCTTGGCGTGGCCTATGCTCATCGTCCCCGCCCAAAGTCTGCCGGCAGGATCGCATTTGGCATCATTAAACCGGTTGTCCGGCATATCCGCTTCGATATGCGCGATCGCTTCCAGCTCCCCGGAATGAGGGTAATACCTGTATATCCCGTCATCCAGCGTCACTATAAGCGAGTCATCCGTCGCTGGAATTACGGAGCTGACCCGTTTCTCAAAGCGATGCAGCTCATGGGCATGCGAGACGGTATGAAAGACATGCACCGCTTTCCCTTCAATATCTACAAAATATAATTGCTTTGTCTCATGATCCCAATGCGGGCCTTCCCCTAATGAAGCTTTTGCATCCAGTATCAGGTTCAAGTTGATTTTCACACTTATCCATCTCCCTTGCTCATGCTGTCCGCTGCTTCCAGCCAACCGGACAAGGTTGATAGTCGGCTTTGCGGCTACCTCACAATTCGCTGCCGTTCGCCAAATGTCCTCCATCCACTCGCAGCGTCGTGCCCGTAATATAGGACGCTTCGTCCGATGCGAGGAACAGAAAAGCATTCGCAATCTCCCTCACGCTGCCCCCGCGCTTCATCGGAGTATGCTCCGAATACGCCGGCAGGCCGTTCTCTTCACGCAGCTTGCGATCGAGCGGCGTATCGACGAAGCCCGGCGCAACCGCGTTGACACGGATGCCGAAGCCGGCCAGCTCCACCGCCATCGATTCTGTCAGGAGGATTACCGCTGCCTTCGACGCATTGTAATGGGCAAGCTCGCCGCTAGCGGACAGTCCGTTCTTGGAGCTCGTATTAAGAATGACGCCCCCCGTCCCCTGCCTCGCCATGCATTCGGAAGCCAGTTGTCCCAGTCGGAATACGGCTCGTACATTGACGTCAAATACGGCCTCCCACCGCTCCATCGAGATGCTCATGAACGGCTCGCGGAAGGCGATTCCGGCGTTGTTGACCAGAATATCAACCCCGCCGAATCGGCCGAACGCGGATACAGCCGCATGCTCCAGCTCCGGAAGGCTCCGCAGATCGCAAACCTCCGCCGCAACACGCCCATCGTAGGCAGCCAAGCTTTGAAGCGCAGCCTCCAATTCGCCGCCGTCCCGGTCAATCAGCACGACACTTGCGCCTTCTTGCAGGAACCGCTCGGCGATCGCAAGACCGATGCCGCGCGCGGCGCCTGTCACTACCGCTCTTTTTCCTTGCAGCCTCATGCCGGTTCGCCCCTTCGCCAGCGCTTTTTACAGCACGCCGTATTTGTCATACACTTCACGCAGCGTGCGGCCCTGCAGCAGCTCGTCGCGCGTATGATTCTCGCGTGTTACCTTATCCATTGCGCGCTTGAACACGTCATCCACCAGCGCTTGAGGGATTACGACAACACCGTCCCGGTCTCCGAAGATCACATCGCCTGGATGCACCATAACACCGCCGCACAGAACGGGAATATCATAGTCGATGACCAGCCCTCTGCCCTGCGAGTCGACCGGCTTCGTGCCGGTTGCGAATACCGGGAAGCCCAGCTCTTCGATTTTTTTTGTATCGCGGATCAAGCCGTCCACGATCGCACCTCTTGCGCCGCGCATCTTCGAAGCGGTGGATAACAGCTCGCCCCATAGCCCATTCTGCTTGGACTCATTCGTACAGCCGATGACCACTTCGTTTGGCTTCACGCTGTCTACCGCTTCTATTTCTTTCGCATACGGGTCTTCCGGCACATAGTGCACGTCCACAGACAGGATTGTTTTTGCACGGCCTGCCACTACCCAATCGTTGACAATCGGATTAATATTTTCGCGCATGACTTGATTGCGGTAACCCAGCTCATCCAGTGTGTCGGAGATTACCGCCGCGTATAGCAAAGACTCCATTTGCTCAAAAAGTTGTTGATCGTTCATGTTCAATACCCTCCAGTAGTGATGTTCATATTATGATCTGCGTGCTGAACGCCGCTTCGTTCGGCCGGCATGACCTCGCGGCTGACATTCAGCTCGATATTATCCTTGTGCAGCATATAGCCGCCGCCCTCGAACGCATCGTCGGGGCAATGAAAGCGGCCGCCCTCGAACGTGACGCCGTTTGCCACATATGCATGGGACGGTCCGATTAGCTGGACATGCGCCGTCTCGCTATCGGATGCCCGGCTTGCATAGCCCGTCAACCGCCACTCCGTTGTTCCTTGTTCTCCGCCGGGCGCTTCCCGTATCAAAAATGCCTTGACCGCATTGGTGCCGTTTAACCGCGCGCCGCCAGCTACCTCGATTCGCTTAGCTCCCGCACCAACCACCTTGACGCCTGTGTTGTCCATACTGCCGCCTACGAAGCTGAAGCTTGAGCTTGCTAAGGTCATTGTATCGGACTGCTCGCTTGTTCCCTGCCACTGGCAATCGCGGAAGCTCAGCTCGCCCTTGCCTTCAAAGCGATTCCCGTCCAGGCCGTGGAAGCGGCATCTTACGAATTGCAGCTTGCCTTCAACCCCCTCATGCGACAGCCTTCGTCCCTTCGTAATGGTAAAGGAGCAGTTCTCCGCCACATTCGGCCTTGCAGAGCGATCCGATACCTGCACGAACCGGACCATTGCCTCCGCCGTGCAGTTCTTCATCTGTACGCCGTCTGCATTGAGCCAGAACGAGCCGGTATTGGACGAATTCTCGACCCCGTCCCGCTTGAACACATGCACATCCTCCAGCGTCAGATCCGTCACCTTCCGATGGGCGATGAACCAGGAGCCGACATGCTGCTTTACGGTAATCCGCTTGGCGCTCTCCCCCCAAGTTGGACCGCTGTTGGCAAAGGACATTAGCCCGGAATTGCCCACATACGTCAGGTCATGCTCATATTGGCCATGCGTCACGAACGCGCCCAGATCATCGCCGTCGGCATGACAATTCTCCACATAGCCGTAAGCGGAACCCGTAAAATCGTTCAAGTGTCTGCCATTGCTTGTAAGACAGTCTCTTACAACTCCGTACAAGCAATAGATTTGCTGCGTCAAGTAGCCTGTGCCGCCGATCAGCACCTCGACGGGATTGGTCAGCTTGCACCGCTCCGTCACATAGTGAGAGCAGTAGCGCCGCATAATGACGGGCCAGAATGTACGGTAAGCGTCAATGTCTGAGACATGGCATTCCGCTGCAAACTCGTAGGCTACCGGATGAGAGCCCTCAGCCATCGTCGTACCCGCCCCGTGGAATTTCATGCGGCGTACGCTTGCTCCGACGACCGGCTCCACCTTGCGGTAGCTGATCTCCCGTCCGGCTTCCAGCCTCCAGCCATTTTTATAATCGAATCGCACACGCCCGTCATCCAGCACCTCGGTTACCCGCAGCATCTTCTCTAGCTCGCGCTCCGCCCCGCCGCTCAGACGGTCGCAGCGGACGATCCACCAATCCCCTGCCGTGAACGCTTCCGTATCGGCAACCGGAAATCTTTCATCCATCTCCGCGAGCGGCTCCGTCAGCCGGATTGTCTGCTCCGCGCCGGTTAGATGGCCCCTGAACAATAGAAGCGCGGCAAAAGGATCATTGTCAGGCGCATCCTCCATGCCTTCCGTATAGACCGAGAAGCCGCCAAAATCCAGCTCTATGCGGCTTCGGCCGAATTGATGGCGCTTCACAAAACGCAAATCCGAGCCTGCCTCGATCCGACGGATGGCAGGATCGTTCACCATGGCGTCCAAGGCGTCGTCCGCTGCCCGGTCGGCATCGAAATGTCCGAACCAGCTGAAGCGCCCTACCCCGTCATGTCTGACCTGCCACCGTCCTTCTCCTCCGTCCGCAGGCGCGTGGACGGTTCCGCCATTATCCGGGGTCCTGCATGCCGGCGACCAATACACCAGCTTGGCTCCCGCGTCTCCCGCCTCCTCATAACCTTCAACCCAGACGGAGCCTCCCGGAATCCTGCACGCCTCCGGCAGCGCCTTCAGAGCCTTGACCGTCGGTACCCGGACCATGGATGCTCCGGTATTGTAGTCCATGATGAAGCCTCCTTCTCCCTTATGCGGATAGAGAGAGGAGAGCCGGCATATCGCGACTCTCCATCTCCCTCTATTCCATTAGCTATTGTCCGCTTTGAACGCAACGGATTGTCCTCTTGCTTCCGTTACTTGTTCTGCGTAGAATTCAAAGATTTCTTTGCCGCCGTATTTGGTCATGAGCTCTTCGCGGTATTTCGGCCAGTTGGACGCATCCTTCTCGTCATAGATAATCTTGACTTGAAGCTCGTTCATTCTGGCGCGCAGCGCGCCGAGGTCCATGCCTTCCTTGACGACCATGCTAGTGCCAACAGAAGGAACGATCTTATAGGACGTGATCGTTTCTACGATCGCGCGGTCGCGGTCGGTTATGTTCGGATCGGCTACGATAACGCCGAATTCCTCCGGACCAGAGATTGGCGTGAACCAGTTGTAGACCGACAGGAAGTTGCCGTTATCTGTGATATTGGATTTGATCGCGTCTTGATTCAGCGTGATAGTCGAGCCTTCACGCGTATATTCGCTTCCTTCGCGGCCGTAGTGCGTCAGCAGGAAGCCTTCTTCTCCCGCAAGCCAATCCAGAATTTCCACGGAACGGTTGATCGCATCTTCCGATGACTTGGAGCTTAGCAGGAACGGATTGCCTGGCACCGGATCGATATACGTACCGGTTTCCGCGAACGGATCGAACGGCATCCAGTTCGCGTCAGCGTTGCCTGTTACTTCTTTTGTTTTCATCTGCAAGCCTTCAGGGTTGTTGTCGAAGGCCAGGTTTTTGCCGAAGCCGAGAATGATGCCGACTTTGCCTTGAACCGCTTTTTCGATTTGCTGGCCGTTTTTGTTCAGCAGCCAGTCCGGATCTACGACGCCCGAGCCAATCAGCGCTTTCGTATCCTCCAGCACCTGCTGCATTCTCAGATCGGTACGGGTATCGATAAATTCGTCGCCTACAATATTGAAGTCGCCGAACAAGCCGTTTTTGACGTAAGTCGGGAATTCAAGCGACATGTTCGTGCCGTTGCCGAAGGCGGTGAAGCCGTAAGTATCTTTTTTGCTATTGCCGTCCGGATCGTCGTTCGTGAAGGCCTGCATTACACTGACCATCTCGTCATACGATTTCGGCATAGGCAGACCAAGCTTATCCAGCCAGTCTTGGCGGATATAGTAGGAGCGGTAGAAATACTTCTCAAATGGAATCGGCGCTCTGGCGAACTGGCCCTGTACCTGATACTTCGGAAGCGCGTCTTCGCTTACCCAATACTTGAAGTAGTTCGGCATATTCTCAGGCGTGACGATGCCCGTCATATCGCGCGCAATGCCGTCCTTGATGTACTGGTTGGAGGAAATGCCGTCGATGAAAAATACATCCGGGATGTCGCTGGAGGCTACCATGGAGTTCAGTTTGTTCTGGTAGTCCTGGCCGAACGGCATGTAGTTGATCTTCAGGTCGACGTTGAACTTCTCATCGATCGCGGCTTTCACAAAGTCCTGGTCGCCCTTCGGAAGAATCGCATCGGCCGAAGCGGTCACGAACCAGTTCAGCTTGATCTTCTCCCGTTCCGGCTCGGATGTCTCGCCTCCGGTATTCGAGGATGGCTGCGAGGAAGGCTCCTCATTCGACTTGTTGTTGCCGCTGCATGCTGTCAGTGTAAGGATGATTGCCATAAGCACCAATAATAATGATTTGGTTCCTTTCATGTTGCATGACCTCCTAAAGGTTGAGTTAGGTTTCAAGGTTTCTGCTCTTTCCTTACTGCGGCACTGCTCTTGTCTCTCTCTAATAGAAGAATCGCGCGTAGGCGCCCGGACATTCCCCCTTCATCTGCTTTCTTGATGTCATTACCCCTTTACAGCTCCAAGCAGCATCCCTTTAATGAAATATTTTTGAAGAAAAGGATACACGATAAGGACCGGAACAATCGCGACGACAACCGTCGCCATCTTGATAGATTCAGGAGGCAGCGCACTCAGCTGAGTTTGCGGAACGGCCAGCTCCTGGCTTACGCTCGGCGTAATAATCATGTTGCGCAGCACGACCTGAAGCGGGTAGAGCTCCCGGTCGTTCAGATACATGATGCCGCCAAAATAAGCGTTCCAGTGGTTGACGCCGTAGAACAAGCCCAGCGTCGCCATGATCGGCATCGACAGCGGAAGTACAATGGACATCAAGGTCCGCGCATCGCCGCAGCCGTCTACCTTGGCCGCCTCTTCTATCTCCGGCGGCAGCGATTCAAAGTAGGTTTTCATAATCAACAGGTTAAAGGTCGAGACCAAACCCGGGATAATAAGCGCCCAGAGCGTATTCATCAGGCCAACCGCCTTGACGGTCAGGAAGGTCGGAATCAGACCGCCCGAGAACAGCATCGTGAAGATCAGCGCAAGCAGGACGGGATTCCGTCCCGGCAAAAATTTCTTTGAAAGCGGGTACGCAAGCAGCGTCGTAACAAGCAGGTTCAGCACTGTGCCGCACACGGTAATGAATACCGTAATTTGCAAAGCGCGCGGCACTACTCCGCTGCTGAAAATTGCCTGGAAAGCGTCAAATGTAATTGTTTTCGGTATAAGCAGGAACCCGCCGTTTTTGAGCACTTCTGTATATGGCGTAATCGATACGACAAATACGTAGTAAATCGGGAACAGGGTCGCAATACCGAATAGCGCAAGCACCAGGTAGATAATTCCATCCGCCACACGGTCAGACAGCGATTTTTTGAACAGGAACGGCATGCTCCACCACCTCCAGCCATTTCATTACCATATGCCCGACCCTCCGAAGCGCTTGGCCAGCTTGTTCGCCAGGATGACGAGCACAAATCCGATGATGGATTTAAAGACGCCAACCGCTGCAGGAACACTAAAATCAAGCTGCTCAATACCCCTTCTGAAAATCCAGGTATCCAATATGTCTCCAACATCGTAAACGCGTACATTCAAGAAAATGTAAACTTGCTCGAAGCCGGCATCAAGAATATTGCCCAGCCGCAGAATAATCAGCAGGATGAAGACATCCCGCACGCCCGGCAGCGTAATATGCCACATCTGCTTCCAGCGCCCCGCCCCGTCAATGGCAGCGGATTCATACAGCTCGTTGTTGATGCCCGCCAGCGCGGCCAAATAAATGATGGCCCCGTAGCCCGTACTCTTCCATATATCCGTGCTTAGCAGCAAAGTCCGGAACCATTCCGAGCTAGTCAGGACATCGATTGGCGTCCAGCCCAGATCGCGGATGAAGTTCGTGATGAGGCCGGAGCCCGGTGCGAAGAAGGAAAACACAATGCCGTATACGATAATCCACGACAGGAAGTGGGGACCGTAGGTCAGCGTCTGAATCCACTTTTTGAACCAGCGCACCCGAATCTCGTTCAGCATCAGCGCCAGAATCAAATCGGGAAACATATTGAACACGATCCGGTAGACGCTCAAGATAATCGTGTTCTTCATCAGGACGAGAAAGTCCGGTGATGAGAAGACTGTTCTGAAATTGTCAAAGCCTACCCATGGGCTCCCCCATATGCCCTTCATCAGGTTGTAGTCCTGGAAGGCGACGACAAGCCCGAACATCGGCACGTAATGGAAGATGAGGTAGTACAGCAGACCCGGCACCATGAACAGATAGAGCCACCGGTAGCGGAGGAACGTCCTAATCCACTTCGGGCGCGATCCTTCCGGCCGCTTAGCCGCCTTGGCGGTGCTCGCCATCTCTCGCATAAGCGCTTTCACTCCTCCCGTTAGTCATGGAATCGAACGACGATTCCCAGCATCTTGTTCGGCTCGCGCTCGTATCGTTCATAAAGCTCAGGAAGAGCTTCGAAGGAAACTTCATCCGTAATTAAGGAAGCAATATCAATTCTTCTCTCGTCGATCATCCGCAGGAAGTCCCCGATGTTGCGCCCCTCTGTCCATCTGATGTATCCGATCGGATAATCGAATCCAAGCTGCTCATAATCGGCTTCGTAGCGCCCTGGGCCGCCTGCCCGCGAGATGTGAACGCTTGCTTCCTTCGCGAACAGCAAGTCCCGGTTGAAGTCGCAGCCCGTATCACCGACGACGACGATCTTGCCCCGGTCCCGAAGCCAGCCGATAGCCGTATCGATATGGCTATGGCTGCGGTTGCTGGCGCATACAAGCACGGCATCTGCGCCTTTCCCGCCGATAGTGGCAATCTTAAGCGACTCGCTAATCTCATCGGCGCTCTTGTACGCGTACCTGATTCCCGCCTCCAGCAGCTTCTCCCTGCGCTCGGCAATAGGGTCGAGGCCAATGACGCGGAAGTTCGATGCATGAGCGATCGCCGCGATAATTTGTCCCAGAATGCCTACGCCTTGTACGACAACGGATTCGCCGAAGGTCAGATCCGCTTGCCGTAGAGCGTGAATCGCAATGGCTCCGATTCCCGAGAATGCCGCTTCCTGCATGGACACGCCATCCGGAATTTTCACAGCCAGATGTTTCGGCGAGAGCATCACTTCCCGGTGAGCTGGCGTGCCGTAGCAAGCGACCCGGTCACCCGGCCTCACATGCGTGACGCCTTCTCCTACTTGAAGGACGACCCCGGCCGCGCTGTAGCCCAGCGCCGCTTCCGGATTCGTCCGGATCATCAGGAGCTCTGTGCCGATGCTGACGGAGGAATATTGAATTTTCACTTTGACATACTGCGGCTTGATCTCCGGTTCAGGAAGATCGACAACGACCGCAGTGCCATTTCGGCTCTTAATCGCTCGCATAGATGCATTCCGCTCCATTCTGATTTACTAGTGATTGATAATTACCAATAATTTCATTCTAAAATACATCACTGATGTACTTCTGATGTATTGATTATAATCCCGCTTTTATGAAACCGTCAACAACTATTTTTCTGAATACTCAAGAAGTTGAAAGCGCGTACATATAAGTCAACAAAAAAACCGCCCAAGCCTCTATGCTTGGACGGTTCTATGCCTGATCTATCGTTCGGACATGCCTGCGGGCTGTCCGCTTTTATGCGCTTCGGAACCCAGCTCCAGCAGCTTGCCGCTAAGCTCGGAGGCGTCGATCATATTCGACCAGTATTCCTTCAGCCACTTGGTAATCTTCCTTAAGTCCTTCATCGGTATGCCCAGATCGCTGTGATACGCGAAGGAAGGCTGCAGCTCCCTGAACATGGCATACCTGGAGGGCAATCTAAGCGCGCCGCCCGCTAAGCGGCTGGCAGACTCCTTGCGTGCCGGTATACTCATCGTCTTGTCCCGAATCATGCCTTGAGCTTCCTCCGAGGACAGGAAGTCGACAAAGCGACGAGCCGCCTCCTTCACCTTGGACTGCTTCACGACCGACATGCCGATCGACAGCAGCAGCGTGCGCTGAGGGTCGCCCCTGCGCAGAACAGGCAGCGGACAGATGTCGTAGTCCATCGTCGAATGGGCGAATTCATTGAGATTGAAATACGTGCACAGGATAATGGACACCTGTCCCTCGACGAACAGCTGAATCGTCTCGTCATTGCCGTGTGCCCAATAATTCGGGAAGATGGTGCGGTTCTCGATCAGGCGGTTCAGCGTCAACAAGCCGTCGAGCAGCCCTTCAGCCTTCTCGCTTCCTCTATTACTCCCCGCGCCTTGCAGCAAGAAGACCGAATAGCGATTCTCGGAGGTCGGCAGGAAATAGATGCCCGGCTTCCCGCGCGATTCCGAGAGCTTGGCTGCTGCATCCATCAAGTCCTGCCAGGTCCAATAGCTGTCCGGCGCATCAATGCCTGCCCCCGCGAAGTGCTGCTTGTTGTAGCATAAGACGACCGGCGAAAAGGAGACCGGCTTCGCGTACAGCATTCCGTCATGCAAAAAGGCTTCCTCTGCGATTCGGTACAGCCGCTCGTCGGACGCTTGCGGCTCCAGCAGCGAAGTGAGCCCTCCCTCCGTCCATTCCTGGAACTGCGGACTGTTGAACGCGACGACATCAAGCAAGCCGTTCGCCATCATTTCCTCGGCGGATTGCGAATAGCTAATATGGTTAAGCGATATGCGGCGCACATGAATGCCTGGATTGCGCTTCGAGAACGCCGCAATGAGATCGTCCATCATGAAGTCCGTCGTCAAGCTGATAGGACAGCCGAAGTTGATTGTAATCGTCTCCTTCGCCCTCGGCGTAACCATACTGCCGACCCGGTCGATCTTGACGATCAGCCCTTCCTCAACGAGCTGCTCCAGCCCTTTCCTTATCGACTTGTTGCTCAGCTCGAATTGCTTCGCAAGCGCGCTCTCGGCAGGCAGGTACGTGCCCTCTTCCCTAATTCCGTTCACAATTTCCGTGCGAATGACATTAACGAAATGATCCAGCCGCTCCTGAAAGGATGCTCGTTCTAATTTATGACTCATGTATATTTCTCCTATTGGTTCAAACATAGACATCAGAATCATTGTTAACTATTTTACATGGGATGTCAACTCTATCAGACGAATGTCCCCCTTATCGTACGTGTTCAAAAAGTCGGGTATTCAGCATCAGGGAAGGTTACGAGAACCTGAAGTAGGAGAAGCAGAGTGTAGGCCAACCCTACATGAGCACCGGAATTCGAAGGTGAACGCAAGATTCGATGCCGAATAAGCATCTTGGACATGCTTCGTGATCAATAGACGACTTTTTGAACAACCCCTCATAAAGCGATCATTTCCCTTGGGCTTCACTTTTATGCTCCTGCAGCCATTCCAGCACTTCATCAATGTTACTTACCGCAACAATTCGCAGGTCAGGCGCCGCGCTTCTGGCTGCCTGCTCTCCCTCTATGGGCACAAAAAACACATCGGCATCCGTCCGGCTTACCGCATAAGCCTTCTGGGGGATTCCGCCGACCATGCCAATCGATCCATCCGTCTCGATCGTTCCCGTTCCGGCTACCCGCAGCCCTCCCGTTACGCCGCCCTCAACCAGCTGATCGATAAAAGCAAGCGTAAGCATCGCGCCATGCGAAGGTCCGCCTAGATGGGCGATATACTCATGAAAGTCAATAGATCTAGGCGTGTCAAGCTTTGGCTCCGTCTGTACGGATACGCCGAACACTGCCCGCGTCGCCTCTTGATCCGACGGAACGGTACGGACTGTGACGGAGACAGTCGCGCCCGCTCTTCTGACCGTTAAATCCACTTGATCGCCGGGCTTCACGCTTTCTGTCATATACGAGATCATTTCCTCTACCCTGCGCATCTCATTGCCGTTCACGGCATCTACAATATCTCCTGCTTGCAGCAAGCCGTCTGCAGGGCTGTCCTTCACGATTGCAACAATTCGGATGCCATCCGGAACAACTCCTTTGCCGATGCCGGCCTTCTCCATGGCAATTGCCGCAGCAACCCGGTTGGCATCGGTTTTCATGGCGATTACCTGCGCATACGTCTCCGACAGCGGAGGTTCGTCCTTCGGAACCGGCAAGAAGTCATATTGCGGGAACAACCAGCCGTACAGCCTGTCCGCTAATACGGCTGGCCTATCGAATACGAGCACACCCTCGATCTCCCCGCCCTCGGCTCCTCCCTGAACATGCGCGTAGCGGTTCATATCCAGCGTCATGCCTGGATAGGTCACGCTATAGCCTGTGGGCACAAGCAGGATGCCAAGAATCAATGCCATTGCAGCAATCCAAATGATTGTTCGCCAAGGCGCACGCCCTCGCTCCATCCGACCGCTAACCAGCATGTCGATGATGACGAGAACAGCAGCTGCCGTCAGAACGGCCAGCAGCGTTGTTATCGAAGCCTCCGCGATAAGCAATCCCGCAAGCACCAGATTAACCACGGTAATAGCAACTCTCAGACTGCGAATCATAAGCCTTGGAGTTAAGAGAAGCATCCGGCCCGCGCCTAACGCCCAGCTAAGCGGGATAAGGGCCAGCACATAATAAAGCCAATTGATCATTTCAATCCACAACACGCCCCCTCCCGTTCTAAGCGGAGCTGGTATCCATATCAGTTCTGCCGCAATCAAGCTGCAGATTGCGATAATAAATCCGGCATAATAAAATCGACTGCCCGTACGATAACCCTTTTTCACCTTGAAGCCTCCCGATTGCGATGGTTTCCCTTGCTTGTCCTCTTCACAAAAAAAGACAAGCGGAACGTGTAGCAAGCTGCGCACGTCCCCTTGTCTTCCCTTTATGTCCGCATTCGCGTACCGGCAGCCGCATCGGCTGCTTCTACTTGCTCTGCAAGTAATGGCGGCTCTGCTCTTCTCCGATGCCGCGATCCATTGCTTCGCCTTGCTCGATGTCCACGATGCGTTGTATCCACATGGAAGGCGTATGTCCGGCGCGCTTGGCCCGATCGATTAGCGCCGCATAATGGGTGCACGGCTCATATCCGCCTAATCTGCGAATCACCTTGATGTATTCGACTACCAGCTCACGGGCGGCTAACGGCTCGTAATTCCACCCTTGGACCAGTGCCTCGGCTATGCCCCGCTCATACGCGCTTAATCTCACTCTCGTCCCCGGCGTCGCCATACAACCACCTTCCTCTCGTATAAATATAATAACCCAATAAGACAAGATGTGACTCCCATCGCTCGGAACCGAATACAACCTGGTTGCCCAGCTTCAAGGCGTCAAGCTTGCGCCCCTTTTGGGACCGGGTGATTTGATCGTAGAACCAATGATCGTCTTTCTTTAATTGTACGCCTTTATGTACGATTTTTCCAGTGTCATTGTCCGCCATCGGACCAATAATGATATCTGGATGTACAGCGCACGGATCATCACCTTTCGCATTCTGCTTCCTATGGCTGTAGACGAATGAAGCCCAGGCGGGAGAATCCGACAAGAACAGCAGCGGCTCGATATCGCCTGGTATGCTGGACAGCTCGACAACCAGCACGCAAGGCTTGCCGCCATCCCAAGCTTCCTTCGCCGTCTTATGCGCCCATCGTCTTGCCTGGGCGATGGATATCGTCGTATAGAAGCCTTCCCCAAAATCCTTGCCGGGCCGCCAATAAGCCGATTGAAGCAGCTTGCTGCGGAATGACTCTACGGTAGAGCCAGTCGTCCCGTGATACAGCAGCTGCGGTGTCTTTATATCCATCCTATGCTCCTTCCCTGTTCGTTGCGATCAATAAAAAACCCAACAGCGTCTTGGTTGTTGGGTTCATCGTTGGTTTGTTGTATGGTTGTATGGAATAACTATTATGACTTCAAATACGTCAGCGCCTTCTCGATCGCTTCATCCTCTGTTGCACCCTTCACATACCGTCCGTTAATAAACACGAAGGCATAGCGGGCGCAAGGCCCGCAATAGGATTTGCAAGTGACTTGGCTGATCTCCGCCTGAGGAGCAAGCTTCTCCAGCTTGGCGAGCGCAGTCTTCATCTTCATATGCTTGCACTTTTCACATACTTTAATATCGTTGGTAGCCATTATGATTATCGTCCCATTCCCCATCGCCTGCAAAGCGGTGCTTAATGATCTCCGTGGTTGCCCTTGGACGGATTCGTAATCGCGAAGCCCTCTTCCGGCACGTAGAAGTAGTCTATGCGGATACCGTCGAGAAATTCATTGCCCTTCTCCAAAATCACATCGATATCCTTGTCCGTCGATACTACGACGTCCTTATCCGTTGGTGTGTCGATTCCCATGCCGTAATGCGCGTGGTCGCCATGCGCATGCGTCACATAAACGCGCAGCAGCTTGCTTTCATTCTCTTCCTTCTCCAGCTCAAGCTTTATCATCTTCGCCGCATTGCGGGAAATTTTGCATTTCATGCCTACCCAGCTCCTCTGCGTTGCCCATTCGGCAACAAGTTCTTCATTCATTATTCTATATTATACTTCGTCCCCATTCTCCGGGCAAACCATTCTGCAACAATCATCGTAAAAGCAATATCGTCAATCGGAATAAGCGGCAGCACATCCGGAACGATCCAATAGACGATAACGGGTACAAGGAACAGCAGCTTGTCCCGGATAAGCACATCCCTCGATTTCAGTAATCGAAAAATAAGGGCAAAGGTTTTTTGCCAATGCTTAAGCGACAGCAGCTTGCGCATACATCTCGTCAACTCCTGTGAATCCCGATTTTACAGCATTATAACATAGCGTTCCCCTTTTCTCCTATCGGCCGTCCCATCAGAATCTGCCATCTCATGGAACGGCCTTTCTATCGTGGCTTGCGCCTCCGCTGCACTACTACAGTCTCAGAGACTCCAGCAGCAGCGGCCGAAGCTCCGCATAGATGGAGTCGAAAGCGCTAGCCGGGAGCGGATTCTCCCCGTAGCCGGCCTCTACCGTAAAGCCCGGACGCCGGTAACGGTGTATGAACCAGTCCTTGTAGCCCGCATCGCTGCCGCTCAGCTTGATGGGCGCGTAGCCGCTCGCGGCTCCGAGCCTGTCTGCAAGCAACTCGGCTTCCGGCGGCTCGAAATCACGGTAATTCCAATAAATCTCTCTGCCTTGGGTATGAAGCGCTACAACGGCGTGAAATCCGAGGCGATCCGTTAGCTCTGCCAGCGCCGCCGCCTCCGGCTCGCAGAGCGGATGGGCTCCAGGGTAGTCTCTAGGGGCCGGGGACACCACTTCCCTGCGCTTGCATTCCTCTTCCCAGAAGGCAGGGAATTGATCATTCAAATCCACTCCGCGAATGTTCGCTTTCCAGCCGCTGAAGTCTTCAAGTCCTCCGTTCCACTTCATCAAAGTCCGATAATGCGGATGAGCGTGGTCGAATCTCCCTTGGACGAGCTCTACCCCGTCCGGATTCACCATCGGCGCCGCCCATAGCGTCACCGTATCGAGCAATGCCACAACATCTTCTCCGCCTAAACGTTCTCCCTCGGCATAGGCGCCGGAGAGCTCCGTCATGAATCGCATCAGCAATGCCGACGTGATCCATTCATTCGCATGGCAGGAAGCATTCACATGGACAAGCCGCGAGCCCCGGCCGCAGCATAGTGCCACAAGCGGGCGGCCGAACACGCTTTGTCCGTATTGATAGACACCTACAAACGGATTAATGATCCTCAAGCTCTGTACCTCTCGCATCATGTCACTGAAGCCGTAATCTGTATTCACGAACGTTTTCCCTCCGCTCCCGCCAGGATGGTTTTATTCATCCTATGCGTAAGGAAGCGCGTCCTATCAATGAACGGCGCCAATGAAAAAGCCGGCCCCTACCGGAGACGGCTGTTCGTTTCTTTATTGGCATTGCATAAATGATTCAATAGAATGACTTTATACGATATTCGGAATTTGCCAGACGACCGGTGTCAGCTCAATTTGCTCGCCGAGCCATTGCTGCGCAATCAGCTTGAACATGCCGGGATCTCCACTGCAGAAAAACTGATGAACAGGCACTTGGTCATTCCGGGCCAGCTTGCGCTTGTCTTGGAGAATGGTGCTGATCTCTCTTGCCGTCTCGTCGGCGGAGCTGATCAGATTTACTTCGCTCCCCATTACCTCGGAGATCGTTTCCGTCAAGAACGGATAATGCGTACATCCCAGAATGAGTGTATCGATCGGATACGTGCGCATATGGGAAATCGAATCCCTCACGACGTCATACGTCTCGATCGAGCGGAAGTTGCCCTGCTCCACCAGCGGCACAAACTTCGGACATGCTTCACTGACGACCTGTACATGAGGCGACAGCTCGCGCAGCGCTTGCTCGTAAGCGCCGCTCTTGATTGTGCCTTCCGTTCCGATGACACCTACACAGCCCGTCTTGGTTCTTCCGATAGCTGCACGTGCGCCAGGATTAATAACACCTACGACCGGAATGGCGACTCTGGAGCGAATGTCCGCCAGCGCCACCGCTGTAGCGGTATTGCAGGCAATAACAATCATCTTCGGATGAAACTGTATCAAATAATCGACGATTTCTCTAGTAAAGCGTGTCACTTCTTCAGGAGTTCTCGGACCATACGGGGTACGCGCCGTATCTCCGAAATAAATAATTTTCTCGCGCGGCAGTTGGCGCATGACTTCCTTAACAACCGTAAGGCCGCCCACGCCGGAATCTAGTATCGCTATCGGTTGCTGCACAAACACACCGCTTTCTTAAACAAGATGATGGAATCCGACTCCGAGACACAATAGCATATGAATCCGGCATCGAAAACGTACCTACATCTTATCGCAAAAAGGGACAAGGTTCAAGAAGCTCCGCATATGGCAAAGAGCCAAGCGCTTGCCACCCGCGCCGGCTCTTCGTTATGTCTTCTCCATTGTCTTAGAGCGGCTTGGAAGATGCTTCCTCTACCGCTTCCACAGCAGCCTCAATCGCTTCGTCAACGAACTCCTCGGACGAAATTTCAGAGGAGATGCCCGATACGGTCGCAATCGCTGCGGAATCCACAGGCTGCTTCCGCAAGCCTTTTACACTGCTTACGACATTGCCTGCAATGGTGGACGCCTGATCGCCAAACTCCCGCACAATACGGCCTGTCGTCTCGCCTACCTTATTCGCTGCCTTGATTGTCGTGCCGCCTACCTTCTGAGCCCCCGTGGAAATATCCTGGCGCAGCTCCTTGCCTGCTTTCGGCGCGAACAGCAAAGCCGTAATGGAACCGATAACCCCTCCGGCTATCGCACCCAGCAAAAATCCTTTTGTGTCTTTACGTGTTGACATCGATAATCGCTCCCTTCGTCATTAGAGTACCCTTCGTCTCGGCTTGTTGATTCAGCCATTCGGGCGGGAATCGGGATTGGAATCCGCTTTGCTTCTGGACTGCCACAGCTGCCATGCCGTCAATCCCAGCTCCGCCCACTGTGCCGCCTCATCCAGATGGCGGCTTGTCGCAATGCGTTCCGCGTGCTTGACGGCTGACGCGGACAGGGTTGTCGCAACGCGCTCAACAGCCGATGACGTTCTCTCGACCGTGCCGCTCACTTGACGAACCGCTTGCACCAGACCTCCTGCCGCTTCCAAACTCCGCTGCACGCCTCTGGCCGTCTGCTCCACAGGCTGAAGCACCGCCCCAATCTCAGTTGAAAGCCGGTGCAGGTCGGCTTGCATCGCTTCCACCGACGCTTGCGCTTGCTCCAGCCTGCGCAGCATCATGCGAAGCCCGATCAATAATCCCGCCACTAAGACTACGAATGCTGCGGCAGCTGCCACCGCGCTCCATTCCGCCATGGTCGAACGCCTCCTCTTAAGACCGCCATCGTAGCCCCAACCTTTTGCCTTGGCGCCTTGCGGCTAGACGAATGCCTACTTCGTAATGACAGTATAAGCAGCGTGGGCTCGTCTTGACACAACACCTCGCACAATTCTAAGCAAGCGGTTGACTGACCTCAATACTATTCAGATCCTTGGCTCCCCCTGGAATGTCTCCAAACGACAAATAAAGCCTGGCTGCTCAGCCAAGCTTTCATCCTTATCATGCTATTGGGTCGGGTCATTCACGTTAGGAGCTCAAATTGCCGGCAATGGAATAGCTGCAACGGCTGCCGCCTTTCGCCAGGCATTCCGTCCGTTCCACGGGCACCTCCAGCAAACTGCGAAACAAGGCAAGCTCGCAGCTGCAAGCCTGCTCATACTTGCCTGCTACTCCCGTAATGGGACAATTGTATTCGTGCAGTGTGAACCGATCCTCGCTGTCTCGTTCAACCTGCGCCATATAACCGCCTTCATTCTGAATGGCGGCCAGTGCTTGCACGCGCTCCTCCAAGCCCAAGCCTTGCATCCGGGGCAAGAAGCGGTCGCGCAGCTTGCGCATTCTGCCTTCAAACATGCGATCGATCAACCCGGCCGTCTCGGGATCCTCATCCAGCTCCGTCAGCAAATCGAGCGCCAGCGCATGGTAGTTCTTCGGGAACAAGTCGTCTGCGACGGCCGTCAGCTCGAACTTATGCAGCGGCCTTCCCATCGGCTGGCGAACGGCCACCGTCTGAACGCTGCCTGCATGCTCCAGCTCGTACATATGACGCCTGATCGCCATCTCGGTCAGCTTCAATTCGCCGGCAAGCTCGCTTGCGCTCATCCTGCCCCTTGTCTTCATCAGCAGGAGAATGCGCTCCCGGGTCGAAGGAGCGGGCTTCGATTCGCGCCCGCCTTGCCTGTCGCTATCCATTCGTTTCACGACTCCACCTCCGCCCATTCGATCTGCCCGTTCCCGACATCGCTGCCGATGCTGCTCTCCAAGAGCCTTCTGGCCTAAAGCTATACGCTCAGCTCTTGCTTCAAATAACGCTCTACCGAATCCCGGAACGCTGTCAACTGTGCCGGCAGCTGCGCTGTAAACGGATGCAGCTCGCTGCGCGGCCATTCATAATAATCTTGTACAAGCGACTTGCGCATCTTCACCAGCTCTATCAGCACGTTCTGGAGCTCAGAAGAGAATACCCCTTCACCGCCCGTAATTTCAATAATATCCTCGTAGCTGCTTGCATCCCGCATGATGAAGCCGTCGATCAGATAACTGCCTACGTCCGTTACGGTCTCGATGGCAAGATGAAGCGCCCGCTCCTGTGCCAGTCCTTGCAGCAAGTCGCCTCTCCAATCGGATGCCAGCGTGCTCAGCGCTTCCGCCAGCTCCGGTATCGCGTCCAGTCGGACGGCGATCTGCTCCTGATTCACGTAATACATCGCATTCCCTGCTTTCGGTTAACTTCTTTATTTCTTGCGTTTTGCTCTCCGTTTTAGCCAAACGACCATAATAATGCTACTGAAAATGATGACCAGCAAATAAGTCAGCATTTCGTATACGTCTCTCATCTCCTGCATTGTTCAGATACCCCTTAGCTCTCAAAGTCAACGCTTACAGAAGCTTCGCGCACTTGTGTCATATGCTCAATCACTTTTTTATGAACGGGATGCACCTGATAAACCTCCAGCGCAGCCATCGAATCGAATTTTGTAATAAGAGCGATGTCGTACGAACGCTCCGAGTGGAGCACGTCAATTCCAACTTCAATATGCTTCAGCTCATCGATCTTGCCTTCCATATCGCGAAGCACCTGTGCCGTGCGCTCCACGCTCTCTGGGCTGTTATCCTTTAGTTTGAAGAAAACGATATGTGTAATCATGATCATAGCCTCCTGGAATCATAAGTCTATTGGGGTTACTCTGCGCCTTCGGCATGAGTTTCGTCCTTTTGTCACATAATAACCTATGGAATCGTATTACGGCAATCTTTAGTTAAAGGAGATCAATCCCTATGCGCTACACGGTTACGATTATCGCTACCCTGATCGCGGTTGCGATCTGCGCTTTTAATTACACGGGCTACGACCCGCATAACATGGTTTTTTTCATGCTGAGCATTCCGGCATGGTTCGCTGATTTTTTCATCGATATTCACGAAGTAAGCGTACTGCTCATGTACGCGCTCACGATTATCAGCTGGGCCGTTATCGGCTACATCGCAGACGTCTTCATCGCACGCGACCGCAGAAAAAGACGCTCCGCCGCCTAAGCCCGGAACAAGAACGTAATGGAAAAGGAGCCTCTCGGCTCCTTTTCTTCATTCTTTCTCATTACGCTGCTTCGACGATAAGCTTCGCTTTCATCGTTGTATGTCCGGCGCCGCAAGGAACCGAACAATATATCTCATACTCGCCCGGTTCAGTGAATTCCAGCTCCGTCTCCGGCGTATCGTTATCCAATGCTACTTGCAATTCGTCAATATGAATGCCATGTACGCCGCTCTTGTTCGTCAGCTTCATAATAACCTTGTCTCCGACTTTCGCCGTGAATACTTCCTTGTTGAACGTAAAATCGCTGTATGCCTCAATTGTCATACGCGATACGCCTTCTGGCAACTCTTCTTCAACCGGCTTCTCTGGCATGTTGAATGTAAGAAGATAAATGCCCAGCACGGCTGCCGCTGTGAAGACGACGAACATAATCCATTTGTGCATTGCTACGTGCTCCCCTTTGCGATCATAATGTCTACCTCTTATATTACATAAGATCGTCCGAAGTTCTCAACCTTAAACTGCGCAAAGTGGAAAAGTTTTTTTTCTTTTTGACAAAACCTTGAACAATTTGGACATCATTTAGCCATCATTTAGACAAATATTGCTTCAGAGTACGCTCCGACTCCGCCTTGACGAACCCCCACAACATGTAAAACTCATGGTGATAGCCGCGGCATACGTATTTCGCAAGAAGCCCATCCTTCTCCTGCTTCTCTTCGTAGATCTTGATCCCGCGGTTGCGGAACTGCCTGCGCAAATCCGCCAAATCAAGCAGCACCCGGTCCTGAATGCCGCGAAGCAGCGATTCGTAGAAGCGCGGCAGCTTCATCCCTGATGAATCGACAACCCGTATATCATGATCCAATACGCGCGTTACGATACCTAGCAGCACGCAGCGCTTCACAAGCGCAAGCTCGTCTTCCGTCTGTATCGGCGGCGTTGACGCTGCAGCAGCTGCCCCGCGCTCCTCTATTCCGTTAGCGGCCATGGCCACCCCTCCATCGCATTGCATTCAATATACCAGAACATCTGTTCTTATTATATGCGAATAGCGTAATACCATGCAAGCGGAAATAACCTCCGTCGCATACTTCTGGAGGTTTTTGGAAGATTTCACTTGCCGGGCCTTCTCTTACTTTTCCTTCAGCACCGCAATGAGCTTGCGAATTTTCTCCGGCAGCGGCAATCCCATTCTTCCGTAATTTTCCGTAATCGAAATCAGCTCATTCGCAATATAAAAATAAATGGCAGCTCCCATCGTGACGTTGCTTGTTTCCAGCAATATATCCACACGGTGGGCAAGCAGTATGACAAGCAGCATCAATCCTTTGCGGGCGAGCCCCCAAGCTCCGAACGCACTGTTCAATCCTTTGCCTTCCTTGATCGACGCGGCGACGCCGCTTACGTAATCCAATCCCATCGCAACAACGAGAACGGTAAGCGACTCCACCCAGTTGCCAAAAGCAAACGTAATAATAGACCCTACTATGCCAGTCAGGGAACAAGTCCAGATCAACGGCATGTCCTGCACCTCTTTTCCTATCCATGATGAGATACTATATGCGGCAAGCCTTCCGCCTGTCCGTTGACTTGTCCCTGTTTATATGAATAAGGCGCTTGAGTCTGGTTGCATTTTACCCTTTGAACATGAAAAAAGAGCTATGAAGTCTGATGACTTCATAGCTCTTTGTCAAAGCCTATTTGCCTAAGTGGATTCACCGTGCAGATAGTTGAAGAAAGGTACGTCAACCCAGAACTGGTACGGTGTAATAACGGCGTCCGGATCGATCGCCTTGAAGCCCTTCACGACCGCTTCGGAATTCTCGTTCAGAGAGAAAGGATGCACCGTGTACGGGCCCTCCGGATCCGTGATCAGGTTGTTCGTAATCACTTCATAGTCAGTGATCTCCGTTGCGGAATAATAGAGCGGCTGCCACCATGAAGCGGCGATAAGTCCTGTCTGGTCGGCTTCATTCTTCTTCGCATAAGCGAGAATGATCGCCTGGAACGCTTCTTTGTCCTTCTTCGTAGCGAATTCGAACGCCAGATCATATTCCTTGGCATAGGCAATATAATTGCCGTTGGCAATCTTAACGACGTTCGGGCCCGGATCGCCCCACTCCAGCAAATGGACGAAGGCCGATGTCTTCGGCTCGAATTGCACCTTCGCGTCCAGCCCTTCGCTGCGCAGCAAGCCGATCAGTTGAATCGCGTGATTCAAATCGGAATGTCCGTAAGTTAGCGCAAGCTCGTCTACGAAATTGGAATCAAAGCGCGAATCCTTCAGATTGTAGCCGGTAACAAGCTCCTGCTCCAGCGCGGTATTAACCAGCTTCTGCAGCTTCGGCGCCTCGATAATGTCCGAAGTCGCGTATGCCTGGTTCAGCTTGGCAATAATGTCGGCGTCGCTAATGTAGCCTATGTAATTTTTGTAGAGGCCTTTCGTCTCCAGCACCTTGCCCAGCAGTACGTTCGCGAATGCTTCGTCAACGGTTGCTCTAGGCGAGAAGCCTTGGCGGTATTCCGCAGGAATGAATCCCGTATCGACCGCTGCCGCCAGCTCCTGGGCAACATGCGTGCCAAGACCCGCAGCGGAGATGCCAAGCTGGCTGAGCGCTTTGTCTACTTTCGCAGATGGATATGTATAAGCGAGCTCCTTCAGATCGGCTGCTCTAATCGCAATGGATACGGCTACGGCATTCGTCAGCGGCAGCTCGCCGCCGATGGCAGGCCCTTGCAGAATTCCTTTGCCGTACAGCGCAGCAGCAGCGTCATACAGATCATCCGAAGGGGACAGATCGGCGAACACAGCTTTGTCTTTCGGCGCGTCAATGGTCAAGACATCGGCTACAGCCTCGATAAAGTTCCCTTTGCTTGGCTTGCTTTCCAGACGGACATCGAATTTGTCCTCCAGGAACAGCTTGTATTCGGCAGCCCCGTCCAAGGCATGCTGGGATGCCGTCGATGGCGCGGCATGCGAAGCAGTTGCCGCGAACAGTATGGCGAACGCTGCCAGCAGCGCGACTGTCCATTGGCCGAATCTTACTCTAGTTGTGGTCATGGGTAGTGCCTCCTTATAAAGATGTAATAATCCCTATATAACCTATCGGAATTAATGTCATTGGTGAATTATAGCAACCTCCAAGGGAAGCTGTCAACCCTATTCTTCGCGAAAAGGCTCATCCATCTCCCGGTAGCTTGCTTCGTCCGCAATACTCTGGATATCATCGGATGTAATGGAGATGTATTGATAGCCGTCGGCTTGCATTTTTTTCATCGCCTTTTCTTTCATAAACCGCGGGCTGCCCTCCCCCGCTTCCTCATCATAGACCAGGATGATGCCGTCCGTTTTGCGCAGCAGCAGCTCGTCCCTCGCCGTAAACTGCCAGGCGCCTTCATAAGGCCCCTTCGAGACTGAGGCGCAATAATCGACGCCAGGCAGGAGGCTTTGGTAATACGTTTTCTTATCTTCCTTCCAGCCCTCCTCCGGACTGGCATAGGCTGTAATAATAGAAAGCTTCAGCTTCGGGTACTGGCGCTTCAGAGCAATGACCGCTTCGCAGGCCCATAAATCTACGCCGTACTGCCCCGGCGTGATGACCCATTCGAGTCCTTCCTCCACCAGCGGGCGCAGCTTGCCGACAATCGCCTGCTGGATGTACGCAATGCCTTTATGCTTCTGGCTGAATATATTCAGCTCATGCGCGCGGTAGCCGGTGATGAGCACATTCTTCATGGATAACAACGCCTTTGCGGATTAATAGAGTTGCTGCGCTTCGCCTCTCGCAAGCAGCAACTATTACATCGTAGCACAAACTCCCCCGCCACGCGGCCCTTCTTGCTATAGAAGCCCAAGACACAGCAGCGCAGCGTGCATTTTTCCTGTCATATGCCGATCCAGCGTCCGGGCCAAGCAATTCCCAATCAACCAAAAAACGCCCCGACCGCCAGAGAGCCGGAAAGCGCTCGGGACGAAGGGGCGTCTGCTTGGATTAACAACCGTACCGCCAATTGCGGCCTGTTACCGGTTGTCTACCTTTTCAGGATACATATCATGGTTCATCAGACGATGCTCGGCGATCGCCTCATACTTGGTGCCGGGACGGCCCCAGTTGCAGTACGGATCGATCGAGATGCCGCCGCGCGGCGTGAACTTGCCCCATACCTCGATGTAGCGCGGGTTCATCAGCGCGATCAGATCGTTCATAATAATGTTCATGCAATCCTCGTGGAAGTCGCCGTGGTTGCGGAAGCTGAACAGATACAGCTTCAGCGACTTGCTCTCCACCATTTTCACATCGGGTATATAGGAAATATAGATCGTCGCGAAGTCCGGCTGGCCCGTAATCGGGCACAGGCTCGTAAATTCGGGACAATTGAATTTGACGAAATAATCGCGGCCCGGATGCTTGTTATCGAAGGATTCCAGCAGCTCCGGCGCGTAGTTGAACGGGTACTGCGTCCCCTGATTGCCCAGATGCGTAATGCCCGCCTGCATCAGCTCTTCTTTGTTTCTGCCTTCCATGTGAAGCTCACTTCCTTTTCTATAATAAACGTTAAACGCCCTTTTTATTGCCCCACACCCAAGTATGGAGCTGTGGCAGCACATGTACGCCCCGCCATTCACCATCCGCCATCGCAAGCCCGATCAGCCATTCATAGCGCTCTACGAGATACGGCAGCATGAGGCGTGGCTCCGTCTCCGTCAGATTGCCGTTGCCGGCCTGGAGATAGAACGGCACACCCTCATACCGCATATGCACCGACTTCGCATAAGCCAGATCCGCTTCATTGAATACAACGACCTTCAAGCAGAAGTCTCTCCCCTGCTCCAGCAGCCTCGCTACAATGTCGTCCAGAACCGTCCAATCCGTCGACATGCCGGAGCTTGGCGGCTTGGGTGACAGCGTCAAATCGTCGATATCGGCGAACCAAGGCTGCCACCGGCTGCCTTGTGTCTCCAGCGCGGCTTTGATGCCCCGCTCATGCAAGCCTCCGATCAATTCCCCAAGCTGCGGAAGCAGTGCGGGATTGCCGCCGGATATCGTCACATGATCGAAGGAAGACCCTCCGATCCGCTCCAGCTCCTCGATCACCTCGCCGGTGGACAGCAGCCGTATCTCGTCCTTGCCGGTGCCGTCCCATGTGAACGCGGAATCGCACCAAGCGCACTGATAATCGCATCCTGCCGTCCGGACGAACATCGTCTTGCGGCCGATGACCATCCCCTCTCCCTGTACCGTCGGACCGAAAACCTCCATAACGGGGATGCGTCTTGAATTACTCATAGGAAGCCGCCTTTCGCTTCGGCCGATAGATGCAATAGCTCGTCGGCGTCTCTCTCAAATAAACCTGGAGGCACACCGGCTTGTTCGGCATGCCGTCGAGATAGCGCTGCACCAGCTCCCAGATCGTCCGGGCGACCACTTCGGTCGTCGGAAAGCGGTCCGGGTGCGCAGCGTCGAAGCTTTCGGCGTCGTCATTCAGCAGCGTATGATCGAACCGGCCATGAATCAGCCCCTTGATTGCAGCGAAATTAACGAGAAAGCCGGATTGATCCAGCTCGTCTCCGGCAACGGTCACATTGGCGTAATACGTATGGCCGTGAATACGCTGGCACTTGCCCGCCGCTTCGGACGGCACGAAGTGGGCTGCGTCAAATTGAAAATCCTTATTCAGCTCATAGTGATAATCATGCGGCACAGAGGGGTACACTTGCTGAAGCATCATGACCTCGCTCCCCCCGCCTCGCGGGATGCCGCATATTCCTCGAATCCTCTGCGGCGCAGCTCGCAAGCCGGACATTCGCCGCAGCCGTCGGCTTTGATGCCGTTATAGCAGGTCAGCGTGCGTTCCCTGACGAATTCGAACGCGCCCAGCTCGTCGGCGAGCGCCCACGTCTCCGCTTTATTCAGCCACATCAGCGGCGTATCGATTACAAAGTTATAGTCCATAGATAAATTAAGCGTCACGTTAAGCGACTTGATGAATACGTCGCGGCAGTCGGGATATCCGCTGAAGTCCGTCTCGCATACGCCGGTAACGATATGTCTCGCGCCAATGCCCTTGGCCAGCACCGCCGCGAATGAAAGGAACAGCAAATTGCGTCCGTCGACGAATGTCGTCGGCAGCTCTCCGTCCTTCTGCTCAATATCGATATCGTCCCGGGTCAGCGCATTCGGCGCAAGCTGGTTCAGCAGGGACATATCCAGTACATGATGCTTGACCCCAAGCTCGCCCGCGATCTCTGCGGCGCAATCGAGCTCCAGCTTATGACGCTGCCCGTAATTAAAGGTAATCGCCTCTACTTCGGCGAACCGCTCCAATGCCCAGAACAGGCATGTCGTGCTGTCTTGGCCACCGCTGAATACCACAACTGCTTTTTCATTCTTCAACATAAGCTGTCTCCTCTCAGATCGAGAAGGCGGAACTCCGCCCCGATTCCATCCGGAACCGGCGCATAGAAATAAGAAACGGCGCCTCGGGTTCCCCGAACGGGAACGCGAATGCGCCGAACACAAAAACGACGATGCCTGGACAGAAGGCTACCGCTATCGTTTTAGTTTTTTATAGAGGGAGTTCGCGAACCTCTCCCGGCGCTCTCAAGCCTGCTGGCTGATGCCGACCGGATTTGCTCTTCAATTGTTCACTCGTACTATAGCATAGACGCTATGGGTTGAAAATAGTAATTATTTCACGCCAGCGCCTCCAGCGTGCGGACCGCATGCTCGATCAGCTCCGGAATATCCTCCATCTGCTCCTCACCTATACGGCGGCGGAAGCGGAGTTCTGCCTGATTGCGGTAGCGTTCGTTATTCTCGCCATATACCCGGCTAAGCGTCTGGACGGGGCTGTCGTCCGGCATCCAGATATCGGCGATGCACCGTTCAATCTCTCGGCAGCGCGCATCCGCGTCATCGGCTCCCACCTCGGTATAGAACCGGATAGCGAGGCTGCAAGCCGCCTTTTCTCCCTGCAGCTTCAATATCTCTGCCGACAGGTCGCGCAGCGACGTATCCAGCACCAGCTCGGCCGTCACGCCGTCGCTGCTTCCCGCAAGCCGGAACGATACGGAGAACTCGCGGGACATGACAGCAAAGTCGAGCACATCCTTGCGGCCTGTAATGTCAATGATCCGGTCCAGGTTGTCCATATCGTACAATTCATTCTCGAAAGCGACCTTCAAATTATCGAATACGGTCGGGTCGAACATGCTGCATTCACCTCTTTATTTTCAACCAGATTCATGTAAAAATGGCCCATTTCTTAGGCACTTCCTTCTATTGTACCATGCCTGGCAAAAATATAGGCGTTCCCGGTTTGCTTTGGCCTTCCCTTTTTCCGTATACTTGTATATAGCAGATTGCTAGATCTCCTAATTCAATAGAGGTGACAGAGTGGACGATTTGAAGCAAGCCTACAAGGTATTGGGACTTAAGGAGCATGCATCCAAAGAAGAAGTGGAAAAACGCTATTCAACGCTGGTCAGACGGGAGAAGGCGCGCTCCAAGTCGGGAGACAGGGCTGGAGACGAGGAGTTTAGGCAAGTGACGGTTGCCTATCGGCTCATTCTTGCCCGCGAGGACGAGAAGTTTACGCAAGCATTCAACGAAAAAGAATACGGCAAATACAAAAACATGGCAGGCAAAGCACAGAAGCTGGATCACTTTTGGCGGTATTATAAGATTCATACGCTCGGGGCCATCGCGCTGATCGGGATTATCATCTATGGCATTATGAGTTATATCGATCATAAGGAGCATGAAAGATACTTGGCCAGTCTGCCGCCGATTGATCTGCAAGTGACCTTCATGGGCACCTTCATGGAAGAGAATGGACAAGAGAAGGACCTCGTCATGAACACGCTGATGGAACCGTTTCCAGAGTGGAAGAGGCTGGAGTACTCCACCATCTTCGTCCCTCAGGACGAAATGAACCGGTACGCGTATTTGCAGAAGGCGCTTGTAACGGTTATGGCCGAGATTCCAGATCTATATTTGATGGACAAATACATGTTCGAGTGGCTTGGACCGCAGGGGGCGCTCTTGCCGCTTGATGACCGCCCTGAGCTGTCTGCTTACGCGGACGGGCCGGCTGCGCTTGAACTGAAGACGGAGGATGACCCGGAAGGCTCCGTCTATGGCCTCGATCTGAGCAAATCGGATTTGTTCAAGGATTTGCCGATGATGAAGGTCGAGCTGATCGCAGCCGTGCGCACCAATGCGGAGCGTCCTGACAACGCAGTGAAATTTATTGAGCATTATGCAAAGACCATTCCCTCGCCGTAAGGGATAGCAACAAAGGGCAAGTCCATGACAGCAGCTGTGCTGCGCCTGGACTTGCCCTTTGTTCATTCCCATGCCCAATAGACGCCGCGAAACTACAAGCATCTTAATGTGACTTCAATATCCTGATTGTAATTGCCGAAGTCTTTGCCGAACAGCGTTACGCCTCCGCAGTTTTTGGCCGAAGCGCTGCAGGAGATTCGGAACAGGATCTCCTTGTCATAGGATAAGGACAGCCCGTCGATCGTGACGTCGGACACCTTCACGCCATCGATGAACGACCCTTGGCGTGTCACGCGGATCGTCTTCATGAGGCCGTGATGGATGTTTTTGTACCACCACTCCGGCGTATAGATCCCCCTTGCCCCACCAAAGTGGCCCGGATATGTCCAGGTGCCCACTTCCGTCCCGTTCACTGAAAATACGATATCTGAGGGCAAATGATTGACCGTGCAAGGCGTCTCCGAGCAAATCTCCAGCGAAATTTCCAGCGAGTCCGGCTTTTCGTTGCTAACCATATAATTAGGAATGCGGTACTCTACGTAACCCGATCCGAACCAGATGACCCGTGCATGCACATGCTCCGGGTCGGCAAAATACCGGGGGTCGTCGCACATGCCGATCATTCTGTCGGCGGCGGCAAGACCACAAGTCGGCTTGATCTCATAGGATGCGTAAGTCCCGACCGGCAAGGAGACGAAATAACGGCTTTTGTCCTCCGGCTTTGGCGCTCCCTTGAACAGCAAGGTTGCCTGGCTGAGCTGCAGATAACAGAGCTTCTGCATGCCCCGCTTGCCCGCGATGCTTTCGCTTCGGACGATGCCTGCCTCCTCCAGCATATGTATATGTCTGGTGACGATCGGAGACTTTATGTCTAGCGCTTCCGACAAGCTTTTGATGTTCATAGGCTTCTCGCCCAGCAGCTCGATCATCCGGACGCGCGTAGGAGAAGAGAAGCATTCCAAAAATCCCATGTTGCGTCTGCTGACTTCAATATCCATCCTGCAAAACCCTTCCCTATCATTACTCCGTTTGCAGCTTCATTATATAACTTAAAAGTTAATCTAACAATAGAAGCCGCACAACTTGACAGCCCAAATTCTATTCAATAAAATGAATCCCGAAAGCCCGTATTTAACATTTGATTAACCTAAAAGTTATTGTTAAAAGGAGGCGCGCCATGAATCCATTTCAATTCTACAACCCTACCCGAATTGTATTCGGTGAAGGGGCGGCCGATCAAATCGGCAAGCTGACCTCATCCTACGGACGGAAGGCCCTTCTCGTATATGGCGGAGGCAGCATCAAGAGCACCGGCTTGTACGAGCGCGCAGTCAAGCAATTAAAGGATGCCGGCGTGGCGGTCTTCGAGCTCGCGGGCATCGAGCCGAACCCGCGGCTGACTACGGTGAAGAAAGGCATGCATATTTGCCGGGAGCACGGAGTCGATATGATTCTGGCGATTGGCGGCGGCAGCGTCATCGACGCATCCAAGGCGATTGCAGCAGGTGCGCTGTATGAGGGCGACGTATGGGATTTCTTCACGCACAAAGCCTCTATCCAGCAGGCGCTTCCTATTGGCACAGTCTTGACGCTTGCGGCTACCGGCTCGGAGATGAACGGCAACACCGTTATTTCCAACTGGGAAGAGAAGCTGAAGCGCGGCAGCGACAGCCCTCATCTGTATCCGAAGTTTTCGATCCTTGATCCGACGCTGACCTATACTGTGCCGCGCAATCATACCGTGTACGGCTCCGTCGATATTATGTCGCATGTATTCGAGCAGTACTTCAGCAAAACGACCAACACGCCGCTGCAGGAAAGGTTCTGTGAATCCATCTTGCAGACCGTGATCGAGAATGTAGAGCCAGCCACCGCCAACCCTTCGGACGCTGCTGCAAGAGCCAACCTCATGTGGTGCGGCACGATGGCGCTGAACGGCGGACAGATCAGCCTTGGCATGGCTAATGACTGGGCTTCCCACGGCATCGAGCATGAAGTGAGCGCCATCTACGATATTCCGCATGGCGCCGGCCTTGCTATCATCTTCCCGAACTGGATGCGATATGTGTACCAGGAGCGGATCGACCGCTTCGTCCAGTATGCGGTCCGGGTATGGGGCGTTGACCCTGCCGGCAAGTCGGACGACGAGATCGCCCTCGCCGGCATCCAGGCTACCCGCGACTTCTTCACGCGCATCGGCGCGGAATCCAGGCTCGCGGACTTCGGCATCGGCGAGGATCAACTGGACCGGATGGCGGAGGAAGCGGTACGTTACGGCGATATCGGCTCGTTCAAGCGTCTCGGCAAAAACGATGTACGTGAAATTTTGCGAATGTCCCTATAATGAATCCCTATTAACGAGAGGAGCACTCCATCATGACAAAAGCGTTAACAGAAAGCTATACCTTAAGCAATGGCGTGGAGATGCCGAAATTCGGTCTCGGCGTATGGAAAGTGGCGGATGACGTAGCCGCATCTACCGTACAAGCGGCGATCGAAGCGGGATACCGCAGCATTGACACTGCGGCGGCCTATCAGAACGAAGTCGGCACAGGCGCAGGCGTGCGCGCCAGCGGCGTAGTGCGCGATCAATTGTTCGTCACAACAAAGATCTGGAATGCCGATCAAGGCTATGATACGACGCTCGCAGCGTTCCAAGCCAGCCTTGACAAGCTTCAGATGGACTATGTCGATCTCATTCTTATCCACTGGCCGGTCAAGGGCAAATACAAGGATACTTGGCGAGCGCTTGAGAAAATATACAGTGAAGGCAAAGCCCGCGCCATCGGCGTAAGCAACTTCCAGATCCATCATCTGGAGGACCTTATCGAATCGAGTGAAATCGTACCGATGGTCAACCAAGTGGAATATCACCCGCTGCTGACGCAAGTCGACCTCCATTCGTTCTGCCAGCAGCATAACATCCGTCTGACGGCTTGGAGCCCGCTCATGCAAGGCAATCTGGATCTTCCATTGCTCGCCGAGATCGGAGCGAAATACGGCAAGTCCCCTGCACAGGTTGTATTGCGCTGGGATCTTCACCAAGGTGTCGTAACCATTCCGAAAACAACCACCCCTTCCCGCCTGGTCGAGAACGCAGATATCTTCGACTTCGAATTGACCGAAGAGGAAGTTGCGCAAATCTCGGCGTTGAACCGCAGCCAGCGCTTTGGCCCGGACCCTGACAATTTCAACTTCTAATTGCCTTCAATACCAAGCGGCGCCGAAGCATGATGCTTCGGCGCTGTTGCTGTATCCGCACAGGAATGCCGGAAGGACTACCCGGTCATTCAGGGTCCAAATTTCCGGCTTTGCACAAGCATGGACGAATATAGTAACCTAGTAGGAATAGATATCATATAGAAGAAGATTTTATCCTCTCATTGTAGTACCGGACGAGCCATCCAGAGAAGATGTGGAATTAGACGGTTGCCTGCTTAAAATAGTGCTAAAGTCCCCATCCATTCCGCAAGTCATACCTTTACATCGTCAATGAAACGATTAACCTGTAAATAATTCACAGAACGTCCTTGTTGATCAAAGGAAAAGTGCAAACGTTTGTCGAATGTTTGCTAGAGCAATTCGCGAAGGAGGAGCGCTGGTGGATATGAAGTCAAAAGCCCGTATCTCGGGACTGTTGGAATCCCCCGAATGGACAAAAGAGATGGAGGCCTATCGTACGATATTGGAGCGGGAGACCCATCAGCCCCTGCCGGTCGAAATGTTCCTCGATTATGCCAAGCAGCTCTCCGACAAGGAGAAGCTGGCGATGGCGCTGACGCTGGAATTCCCCTTTGCCAGACGAGAATTGCGCAAGTGGCCGGATATGCTGTTCGTGAAGCTGCTTCGGACCTATGTACAGCAAGCCCCGGCCAGTATCGCCCTGAAGCGCAGGCTGATGCTGACTGTCATTCAGAAGCTGCCCTACAAAAATGATGAAGAGTGGCCCCCGCTAGCAGCCCTGCTCGACGAACAGGGGGAGCGGCTGGAGAAGGATGGGTACTGGCTGCATTACTGGTCACTCTATTTCCACCCCGGCAAATCGGATGAGCATGATCTCTGGCTTCTGGAAATGAAAAAGCTGGAGGAGCGCTGGCTGCAGACCGATGATGCCAATCTAAAGGGGGAGCTGCCGCCGCAAGCGGAAACTCCCGAAGAGGAGCATGCGGACAATGGAAAGCTGGATAAGAAAATCAAAATACTCGGCGATTTATATAAAAAAGAAAGCTCGACGCGGCAGCGGCTGGAACATGACCTCGTCCAGAAGAACAAGCTGATCAGGATGAAGTCGAAGGAAATGGAGCTGTTGGAAGAGGAAATCGAGCGCTTGAGAGAAGAAGCGGAGCAAGCTGCCGCCATGATTAGCCAGCAGCAGAGCACCCAGATGGAGCGGGATCGCCACTGGAAGCAGGAGCAGGCTGATTGGCTGGAGGAGCGCCATCATTTTATGGAGCAAATCCGCTCGCTGAACCAGCAGAGCAAGCGGCTGGAGCGCACCATCGAGGAGCAGAAGAAGGAGCTCGATTATCAGGAAAAGGACAAGGCGAATTTGCGGCAGGCGATATCCGATGTGCGGAATCAGCTGAACAGTCCGGAATCGATCGCAAGGCTGCTGTCCCACAGCATCGAGATGGAACTCGCATCGGTCGCACAGTCCATGCCGGCGTCGCGCAATGACGATTCCCGGCATACTGCCCTCTCCTCCCGCAATCGCATGCGCAAAGCGCTGGATGTGCTGGATGCGCTCGACCAATATCTCATGCTGAATACACTTCCGCTTGAAGAGGTACAGCCGAATCGGAGCAAACAGACGGTCGAGCCCATCGTCTGCGAAGAGCAGGAACCAGAGGCGCAAGAGGAGGCTTCCCATCCGCTTGTGCATGTTCAGCCTTCGCCGAATTCATTGTACGGCACCTTCTTCCGCCGCGATCATGGCGGGTTTATTCGGCTTGAGAACGGCGAATCGTTCAACATTACCGAATCGCTTGTCCAGCAGCATGAGCTTCAGCACGAGGCCGAGCTGCTATGTACGCCGGTGAAGCAGGATGGCAAGTCGCTGTATTACGATTTACAGTTGCTTTTCCAAGGAGACGACGCGTTCTCTCCGATTCATCAATTCGACGGCTATATCGAGACGGGTGAAGGCCATCTCTGGTTCTGCGTCGATATGAACGATCCGTCCAACCGCTATCAAATTCATTATAAGGATATTGAAATTCAGAAGCCGGCGCATGGCGATCCCTGCTCCTTCAACGTAGCGGAGGGCAGCCACATTGCCCGCTTGACCAAGCTTTACCGCCTGCAGGGCGAAGTCCTGACAGCTGACGCAAGCAAAACAAAGCCTGTGCACCCGGCACAGGCTGAGCAAGCCGCATCAAAGAAAAACAGAGAAAAAAGAAAAACGCTTATGTCCAAAGAGCAGCCGGCGCCGTTCCTGCAAGACTGCCTTATTACCATCGTTGGAGGCGTCCGCAAATGGTTCGAGCATGTCGTTCACGAAAGCGGCGCCGAGCTGGCGCATGACACCGGCGACCATCCGGAGCGTGTCGCAGCGGATTTGCGCCGATCGCAAGCGCTGTTCCTCCTCATCACCTCCACCTCGCATCGCGCGACGTGGGACGGGATCGACATTGCGAAGATGTACGGCATCCCTCACTTTGTGATCCAGGGCTCCAAGTCCAATCTGCGTTCTTTGCTATGGGATAATCGCGAAATGATAAGCAAAGCCAACCGCTAGGCCAGTTGCCGCTTCTGAGCGGCTATGTGCCTAGCGGAAGCCATTTCAGAAACTGCTGGATATGCTCGTCCCAATAAGCCCAGCTATGACCGCCCGGCCCATCCCTATACGTCAGCTTGTAATCGGTCTTCTCGCATGCATCGCGGAAGGCCTTATTGCCATGGTATAAGAAATCCTCGGTGCCGCAGCTTTGGTACAGGAGCGGCCGCATCTCATTATGGCCGGAAGCAGGCCGGTCCAGCAGCGCCAGCAAGTCATCCTCTGTCCCCCGAACCTCCTTGTCACCGAAGATCAGCTTGAAGATGCGGTCGAAGTCCCCGATTTCCTTCACATGCGCAGCAATATCAAGCGCCCCGGAGAAGCTGCCCGCCGCCGCGAAGCGGTCAGGATGGCGCAGCGCCCACTTGAATGCCCCGTAGCCGCCCATTGACAAGCCCGCCACAAAGTTATCTTCCCTAGCCTCCGACAGCGGGAAGAACGAGCGCGCCACAGCCGGCAGCTCTTCCGTTAAGAACGTCCAATAAGCCTCCCCATATGCCATATCTGTATAGAAGCTGCGATGCACATTAGGCATAACGACAGCCAGTCCAAGCTCAGCCACATACCGTTCGATTGAAGTCCGTCTGACCCAGATCGAATCATCGTCCGATAAGCCATGCAGCAAAAACAGCGTCTTGTGCTTCCCCATGGAAGCCGAGTTGTCGAGCCCGATCTGCGACCTTGTAGCTTGAGGCAGAATAACGGTCATAGACGTACTCATGCCCAGCGTTTCCGAATAAAATCGACAAGTAAGAAGTGCCATATGTATCCCCCTCGGAAATGATAATCGTTGAAGCTAATCGTAATGTAGCATAAGATTAATAAATTTTCATGTTTTTCTCATAAACGCTCATAATCGCCGTTCGACGCTGGATTATCATTCTCATACAGGAAAATCGGCCCTGTTTCACTATGTTATAGTGTGGGTACAACACGAAACAAGAAGGGATAATCTGAACAACATGAGAAACAGCAATCTGCTAAAAACCATCGTAAAAATTGGAGCATGCGGAGCAATCGCCTGGTCTGCACTCACCTTTGGAACAGCTGGCGACAAGGCTCATGCAGCTACGCCCACTTCGACAGAACTGATCGCATCGAGCAAGGAATTCATAGGTACCCCTTACCAATTCGGGGCAAAAGCCGGAAGCACCGCTTCCTTCGACTGCTCCTCCTTTACGCAATACATATTCAAGTCCTTTAATGTCTGGCTGCCGCGCACATCCGCCGCTCAAGCCAGCATGGGTACGAAAGTAGACAAAGGCTCCCTCAGCATGGGCGATCTCGTCTTCTACAAGACGAATGGCAAATCCATCAGCCATGTCGCTATCTATGCGGGCAACCAAAAAATCATCCACAGCTCCAGCAGCCAAGGCGTGACGATCACGAACATGAACTCCAGCTACTGGAAAGGCAAATATGTAACAGCGAGACGCGTTCTGAAATAGTACAGATATCACCTAAAAGAGCCTTCATCCGGTTATCGCAACCGGATGAAGGCTCTTTCTATGAATGGCTAATCATCATTCGTCTTTATTGGATTACAAGTCGATACGCAGCCAGCTGTCACTTCTTCCCACAACGTAACGGCTGTATTTATGCTTGCCCGCTATTCCTTCCAAGCCAAGCCTTCCGGCAGCTTCGTATACAGCAAAGCCGTCCCGCTCCCAATGCTTCAATTTGACATAGTAATGATTGTTCTCAAGCAGCGACTCCAGCAGATTTCTGCGGCTGATGAGCGGCAGCTCTCGAAGATCGACACCATTATACATGAGAATATCAAATACGAAATAAAGAACTGGCATCGTCTTCCTGGCTTCCCTGATCCGGGGCATGCCCTTCATGCGAAACCTCTCTTGCAGTTTGGCAAAATCCGCATGCCCTGTCTGCGGGTCCAGACAGGCGACCTCACCGTCCAGCACGACGTCCGCCGGCCTGCTGAGCGGCACGTTATGTAGCTCCGGGTATTGAGCGGTTGCATCGTTGCCATGCCGGGTCAACAGCACCACTTTTCCTGCCGACATATGAAGCTGCAGCCGCTGGCCGTCAACGATGGGCTCGAACCAGTAATTGCGATCCTCGAACGGCTCCGTTTTCTCCGTCATCAGCATCGGTTGTATGAACATAGCCTCTTCCTCCCGTATTCCCCATCTTATCATGAATCTATACATGGATTCGTCGGTAAATACAGGTGGGATTAGCGAATAATCCTTTTTTGGATGTCGCATAATAGCCTCAGGGCGAATGCTAGCAATAAATGATTAGACTTCGCCAAACGATTGAAGGAGGCTGAAATAAGATGGCAAACCAAAGCAGCAGCAACAACCTGGTCGTTCCCCAAGCGCGTGCCGCGCTGGAGCAAATGAAATATGAAATCGCTCAAGAGCTGGGCATCCAGCTTCCGCAAGACGGCTACTATGGCAATATGACAACCCGCGACATGGGCTCCATTGGCGGATACATCACACGCCGTCTCGTGCAAATTGCCGAGCAACAGCTCGCAGGCGGCCGCTAGACCGGCAGCTCGATGCAATCGGCACGAACCGCTCGCTATCAGACATAGCCGACAGAGCGTCTACATATAAGAACGTATCCGATCAACCGCATACTCTCTTATAGTTGCCAGGATCAGAGAGCGCCGCTGCGCTCTCTTTTTTCATTTCTCCTTTCTTTTGCGTGCAATAATCGGTAAAATGGGATAGAGTTGTCCTCGCTACATACGATCCTTGTTATTTTATTAGAGAAAGGAATATCCCAATATGATCATTCAACCGAAAACGCGCGGCTTTATTTGCACAACAGCGCATCCGCAAGGCTGTGCAGCTCAAGTTCAGCGTCAAATCGATTACGTAAAGGGTAAACCAGCTATTCAAGGCCCGCGCAACGTTCTAGTCGTGGGTGCATCCACTGGCTATGGACTGGCTTCCCGTATCGTTGCAGCATTCGGCTCCGGTGCGAACACGATCGGCGTATACTTTGACAAAGCGGCGGAAGGCGCGCGTACCGCTAGTGCAGGCTGGTACAATTCCGCAGCTTTTGAGGAAGCCGCAAGCGAGCAAGGAACGAAATCATACAGCATCGTAGGCGACGCGTTCTCCGACGAGATTAAAGCGAAAACCATCGACCTGATCCGCACGGAGCTGGGTCAGATCGACCTGGTTGTCTACAGCGTCGCCTCTCCGCGCCGTACGCATCCAAAGACAGGAGAAGTATTCTCCTCCGTCATTAAGCCGCTAGGCGAGACATACACCAACAAAACCGTCAACTTCCACAGCGGCGAAGTGTCGAAGGCGACGATCGAGCCGGCTACGGAAGAGGAGCTTCGCCAGACAATCGCCGTCATGGGCGGCGAAGACTGGCAGATGTGGATCGACGAGCTTCAAGCCGCTGGCCTGCTGGCTGAGGGCGCTACAACGGTCGCCTACTCCTATATCGGACCTGAGATTACGCATGCTGTCTACCGCGAAGGAACCATCGGCGCTGCAAAAAACGATCTGGAAGCGACGGCGCATAACTTGAACAAGCAGCTTGGCGAATCCGGCGGACGCGCTTATGTATCTGTGAACAAAGCGCTTGTGACACAGTCCAGCTCCGCGATCCCAGTCGTGCCGCTGTACATCTCCGCGTTGTACAAAGTGATGAAGGAAAAAGGACTGCATGAAGGCTGCATCGAGCAAATGTACCGCCTATTCTCCGAGAGACTGTACGGCGAAGGCAAAACGCTTGTCGACGACAAAGGGCTTATCCGCGTTGACGACTGGGAGATGCGCCCGGAAATTCAGCAGGAAGTGGCTAAGCTGTGGACCGATCTGACTACAGAAAATGTATATGAACTGTCCGATCTTGAAGGCTACCGCCGCGAGTTCTTCCAGCTGTTCGGCTTCGAGACGGACGGCATTGACTACGAAGCGGATGCCAATCCGGATGTAGCCATTAAGAACTTGAAATAAGACACATAGATAGCGGAGGCGCTGAGAGCGGAACCTTATGGTCCGCGCTCAGCGCTTTGATCTGACTGACTAATTGGAGGACAGAACGTTGAAAAACATCAAAATTTTCTCAGGCTCATCCAACCTAGAGCTTGCCCGCAAAGTATGCGAACAATTGGATCTGCCGCTTGGCAAATCCGCGATCTCCCGGCTGCAAAGCGGAGAAATTCATGTTTCCTATGAAGAATCGCTGCGCAACCATCACGTATTCCTGATTCAATCGCTTTCGCATCCGGTTAACGAGCATCTCGTCGAGCTGCTTGTTATGATTGACGCTGCCAAACGCGCGTCGGCGAAATCGATCAATATCGTCATGCCTTATTACGGCTATGCGCGTCAAGAACGGAAATCCGCTCCCCGTGAGCCCATCTCTGCCAAAATGGTTGCCGACGTACTGACAACTGTTGGCGCTGACCGCATCATTACTGTTGATCTGCATGCCGATCCGATCCAGGGCTTCTTCAAGATCACGGTCGACCATCTGACCGCTCTGGATATGATCATCGATTATTTGCGCGAGAAATCGATCAAAAATCCCGTTGTTGTCTCCCCGGATGCCGGACGTGCGACTACAGCCGAGAAGCTGGCGGGCTTGCTCGATTGCCCATTCGCCATCATGATCAAAAACCGTCCTGCGCACAACCAATCCGAAATTACTCATATTATCGGTGAGGTTGAAGGCATGACGCCAATCATTATCGAAGATTTGATCGATACGGGCAGCACGATCGTCAATGTCGTCGAGGCGCTCAAAAAACGCGGCGCCGAAGACGCGTTCATCTGTGCAACGCATGGCCTGTTCTCCGAAAATGCGGTCGACAAGCTCAGCCACCCGAACATTCAGGAAGTTGTCATTACGGATACGATCGCGCTGGAGCGTGACCGCCCGGACAACTTCATCATCCTGCCGATGGCTCCATTGCTTGGAACAGCCATTCGCATCATTACAGAAGGCGGCTCCATCGCTACGCTGTTCAAATCCGAATAACACAGAAGAACCTTCACGCCGAACGTAAGTTGCGGCGAGAAGGTTTTTTTCTGATTGGACACAGAAGCAGCTCGCGTTAATAAGGATATTTTCGCGCGAAAGCCACTTCCCGGCGAAGCCCTTCCGCCAGGCCGATTTTCGGTGAATAGCCCAGCAACCGCTCCGCTTTCGAGATATCCGCCCACGTATGCAGCGGCTCTCCGACGAGCCCGCCCGCATGGATAACTTGCGTTGGCTTCCCTGTCATCCATTCCAGCATTTCGATAATATCGTTGATTGACGCCCGCTCCTTGCCGCCAATATTAATCGTTTCGCCGATGACGCCGCTGGCGTCCGCCACTGCGGCAGTCGCTTCCGCACAATCGCCCACATACGTGAAATCGCGTGACTGCGTCCCGTCTCCGTACAAGGTGATAGGCTGGTTGCTCAAGATTTGATGGATGAAGCGATGGAAGGCCATATCCGACCGCTGGCGGGGCCCATACACCGTAAAGTAACGCAGGATCACGACCGGAACGCCTTCATTACGCCAGTATACCCGGCATAGGTGCTCGCCCGTCAGCTTGGATACACCATATGGGGATAACGGGGAAGGCATCGCATCCTCGGATACTTTGCCCGTCACCTCACCGTAGACCGAGGAGGTAGAGATATAGACAAACTTGTTCAACGGCTTTCCTTTGCAAGCTTCCAGCAGCCGCTGCGTTACATTGATATTATTCGTCACATAATGGGCGAAATCCGATCCCCAGCTGTTGCGCACACCCGGTATTCCGGCCAAATGATAGACAACATCCACGTCCTTCAATACGTCATCCCAGTTGGTATTAAGCAAATTCTCTTCGCGGAAGACAAACCTCGGATGATCCAGAACCTCCTCCAAATTCCGGCTCCCAATCACCCTCAGTTCATCGCGCAGCAAGGCATCAATGCCGATAACTTCATGCTCCTCCCGCTCCAGCAGCTTCTCGCAGAGATGAGAGCCCACGAAGCCGGCCGCACCTGTCACAACGATCTTCATAGACGGCCAACCCCCACATAACGAAGTCCGGCTTCCTTAACGGCAATCCTGTTTAATACATTGCGCCCATCCAGCACGACAGCTCCCCTCATCCGTTTCCCTACTTGCTCCCAGTCTGCTCGAATGAATTCCTCCCAGCCAGTAGCAATAATAACCGCGTCAGCGCCTTCGACTGCGTCCAGAGCGCTCTTCTTCCATTCGACACCGGTTATAGGCGGTGCCGCAAGCGGATCATATGCCGTCAGAACGCAGGCTTTCTTCGCCAAACCTTCCATTAAAGCTACCGCCCGGGAATAACGCAAATCATCCGTGTTCTCTTTAAAAGTCGCACCCCATACTGCAATATGCTTAGTCTCGTCTAATCCGCCAAGAACCTTCTCAAGCTTGCGCACATAAGCGTCAAGCTGCGTGTCATTCACTTCAGCGACGGCTTGCAGCAGCTTAAGCGGCTCGTTATGGGAGGCAGCTGCCGCCATCAGCGCCTGCACATCTTTGGGCAGGCATGAGCCGCCGTAGCCAATGCCTGCTTGCAGGAACTTTTCCCCGATTCGGCTATCCTTGCCGATCCCCCTTGCAACGTCCATAATATCCGCGCCGAAAGTGTCGCACACTCGCGCCAATTCATTAATGAAGGACAATTTTGTTGCCAGGAATGCATTGGAGCCGTACTTGATCAGCTCAGCTTCCGTCCTGCCTGTAAGGATCGTCTTTGCTTCGATTCCGGCGTACAGGGATTGGACAATTCCAGCTGCCGCTGCACTATGCGTTCCGATCACAATCCGGTCCGGATGGAACGTATCGTAGATAGCCGTTCCCTCACGCAAAAACTCCGGATTAGAGACTACTTCAAAATGCGCTCTAGGCACGCCTTTTTCAATCAGGTAAGATTCCGCCCACTCTCCCGTTCCGGGAGGAACTGTGCTTTTCATAATAATAACTTTAGAATCGTTGAGCGCACCGGCGATATCGTTCAGCACGCTTCTGACATAGACCAGATCCGCTGAGCCGTCTTCAGCAGAGGGCGTCCCTACTGCGATCATAATGACTTCATTTCGTCTCACCGTCTCCGCAACATCGTGACGGAAGAACAATCGATTGCCTGCACGATGACGATCCACCAATTCGTCCAACCCTGGCTCGTAGATTGGAATAATGCCAGTATTCAACCGCTCAACCTTCTCTTTGTCGCGATCCACGCAATAGACCACATGCCCAAGCTCCGCTAACACGGCAGCCGTCGTCAGCCCGACATAACCGGCACCGATAATCCCAATGTTCATGAAGCTGCATCCTTTCTTCGCAACCTTGACTGTATAGTATCATGTGCACCGGGGCGTTCAAGAGAAACGGCGTTTAACAGGGCTATTTACAAAACTTTTGGGAACATGCTTATATACAAGCTGCATGCATGCTGTGGACATGCTTACCTTCAGCGGACAGGTTCGAGGAGAGCATGCCGGTTTGACCTGCGCCCTCTCCAGCACGTACAATAAGGGGTATTCCTGCAAAATGAGGTGACGCAACAAATGCAAAAAACAGCTTACAAATGGTTCGTTCTCTTGTTGCTCCCAGCCTTGCTGCTAGCTGGCTGCGGAACATCCAACCAAGGTTCGAACAGCATAGATCCTGCCCCGGGGCAGACAAGCTCCAGTCCGCCTATCCAGACAGACACGCCAAATCCAGATCCTTCGGACGAGACAGCAGCAACGCCAACGCCTGATCCGCAACTAGATCCGATTCAGGAGCAAGTCAATCAAATGAGTTTGGACGAAAAAATCGGACAACTCGTCATCGTAGGCTTGGATGGAACCGAAATGAATGGATTCACCCAAAAAATGATCCAAGACTATAAGGTCGGCGGATTCATATTATTCAAAGACAACATCAAAAACGCGCAGCAGACGCATGCGCTATTGAATGATCTGAAACAAACCAATAATAGCAACGATATTCCGCTATGGTTAAGCGTCGATCAAGAAGGCGGCAGAGTGAGCCGCATGTCTTCCGAATTCGTAAAAATCCCGGCAGCGGGCCATGTAGCGGCAGCCGACAACTTGCCGTATACAAACGGAATCGGAAAGGCTTTAGGCACCGAGCTAAAGGCGCTTGGTTTCAATCTCGATTTTGCGCCGGTACTGGACATTAACAGCAACCCTAAAAACCCTGTCATCGGCGACCGTTCCTACGGTTCCACCCCTGACAAAGTCATTGCTCATGGACTGGAGGCATTGGACGGCATCACATCGGAAGGCGTAGCTGCGGTTGTCAAGCATTTTCCGGGACATGGCGACACTTCCGTGGACTCGCATTATGATTTGCCTCTTGTTCATAAAACGCTGGAGGAGCTGGAGAAATTCGAGCTCATTCCTTTCAAAGAGGCCATCGAGCAGGATGTTGACGCCATTATGGTCGCGCATTTGCTCATGATGGATTTGGACGCCAAACACCCTGCATCTATATCCAAAGCCGTAATCAACGACTTGCTGCGTGAGAAGCTGGGATATGAGGGAGTCGTGATAACGGATGATATGACGATGGGCGGCTTGCTGAATGGCAACAAAATCGGAGATGCATCCGTAACCGCTATCCATGCGGGCGTAGACATCGTGCTCGTTAGCCATGAAGAGAAGCTGCGAATCGAAGCGCTTGATGCCCTAAGACAAGCCGTCCACTCCGGCGAAATAACCGAGGAACGGTTGAACGAAAGCGTCTATCGTGTACTCAGCCTAAAGCAAAAGTACCAACTCAACGACGACGCAACTCCGGATGTAGACGTCTCCGCTGTCAACGAAGTCATCAACAACGCACTTCAAGCCCGGCCATAACGGCCCGGGCTTTTGTTGGCTCCAATATCTCATCACGATGCTATGCTGTCCATGTAACCCCACCTACAAAACTACAATTCCTTCTGCAAATGTTGCCACTAATTCCCTATTCAGTAGATGTTCTCCTCCCCCCACTACCCTGCTCACTCTCCCTCTGCTCAGGAGGCCCCGCGAGAAGAAAGCGGTTCAGTAAAAAATTATTATGTTCTACGCAACCTGATTAAGAGAGCGAAATGAAAGGCCGGCAACATACTCATAAGCACGCTCATTAGCGCCTAAGGCTGCATTTAATCTTAAACAATATTCATTCATGTAGCTTTGAGCATATTTGTCGCCGATTCCGCAGAACGTGTTCTTCATCCAGTAAAAAGCTTCTCCCTTGTATAACAACAGCCTTGCACATATTTGCCTACACCATTATCCGACTAAAATCTTTTCCTCGGGATATCCGATTTTGCTTACTTTTAGTTTACGCGCAAGTGCAAAGGCGAGCGTCAGCGGGCCTAGCCGTCCTGCAAACATGGTAAAGATAATAATCATCTTGCCGGCCGGGGTCAGATCAGGCGTAATGCCTACCGACATGCCTACCGTGCCAAATGCCGAGGTTGCCTCAAACAAGAGGTCGATAAATTCTTTTCCGCCTTCCGTAATCGTTAGCAGAAAAGATACAAACAATACTAGCCCGAGCGACAGAAGAATAACGGACAGGGCGCTAAGTACGATATTATGCGATATTTTTCGCTTGAAAATATGCACTTGGCTTCTGCCGCGAATACTGCTATACATAGCTACAAGCAGAATCATGAGTGTGTTGGTCTTAATCCCGCCGCCCGTTGAGCCAGAGGACGCACCGACAAACATCAGAAATACCATCAAGAACTGAGTAGCGGTCAACAGCCCTCCCAGGTCTACGGAATTGAAGCCAGCCGTTCGCGTTGTAACGCTTTGAAAATATGCAGCCCACAGCTTTTCGCTCCAGCTTAATCCGCCGAACACAGCAGGATTTAGCAGCTCCAGTATTAGAATAAGAATGAATCCGCCAACGGTTAGAAGCGCAGAGATAAGAAGAACGATTTTGGTATGCAGGGCAAACAAGCTCCATCTGCGCTTTTTCACAATATCGACAATGACGATGAATCCGATTCCGCCGAAAATGAATAAGAAAGAAATCACAATATTGACGATCGGATCTCCGACATATCGAACCAGGCTGTCAGACCACAAGCCAAAACCTGCATTATTGAAAGAGGAGACTGCATGAAAAACAGCGTAATACGCGGACTCGCCCACTCCCAATTCCGGCATCCATCGGAGCCATAATACAAATGCGCCTGCCGCTTCAAAGCTGAGCGTTATGACGACAATGCTAAGCACCAGCTTGACGAGCCCCTGGATGGAGGCTGATTTCGTTGATTCCTGGATGAAGACACGCTGCCTCAAGCCAATCTTTTTTCCAAGCAGCAATGCAATGATAACGCCGTAAACCATAAAGCCCATTCCGCCAATCTGTATTAGCAGCAAAATGATTCCTTGACCTAATAACGTAAAATCCGATCCGGTATCGAGAACCACTAAACCTGTCACGCATACAGCAGAAGTCGAAGTGAATAAGGCGTCAAGAAAACCGATTGACTTGCCGCTAGTGGAGGAAGACGGCAAAGCCAGCAGGATAGCGCCGATAAAAATGATAACAGCGAATCCGATAACGGACCATTGATGGGGATTTATCTCCCGCTTTTTCAACCTAGCCAAATCCATAAGTTACCCCTCTAATCTGCAAAAGTCCTCTCAAAACGGGTGATGTCACTATTTTTACCGATGATGACCAGCATGTCGCCTTCAAATATACAATCGTCCGCATGCGGGGAAACAACCAGATCATTGTCTTTTCTGCGAATTGCCATGACGCTGCAGCCGAAATTGGCTCTGAAGTCCAATGTTTTCAACGTTTTCCCGCAGAAGATTGGCGGCGCAATCATCTCGACAAGACTATGCTGGGGAGATAGCTCCAAATAATCAATCATATTTTTAGAGGTTACCTGATGGGCTACCCGAACTCCCGTATCACGCTCCGGATGAACGATATGGTCCGCACCGACGCCTTCAAGCACCCGCTGATGGTAATCGCTTGTTGCCTTTGCCGTTACGAACTTTACGCCGATGTCCTTAAGAATCAATGTGGTCAATATGCTGGACTGGAGATTTTCACCTATGGCTACAATCGCATGGTCCAGATTGCGCACGCCGAGTTCCCGCATCACCTGATCATCGGTTGAATCCGCTTGATAGACATGGGACAAGATAGGAGCATATTCCTGTACTCTCCGCTCATCCTTGTCGATGCCCATAACTTCGTAGCCAAGCGATAGCAATGTTCGCGTCACACTTCCCCCGAATCTTCCTAACCCAATGACTACAAATTGTTTTCCCATCTGATGAGCCTCTCTTCTACTTATCATTGTTGATTGCACACAGCAAAAAACCACAGAGAAACAGGCTCTCTGTGGTCATGACGAACACAAGCGCGCGCACTTATCTCCCGAACAACGCTTACGAGGTTAGCTGACGGATTCGGAAGTCGAGAGCTCCCTACCATATAACTATGGATTCACCCCTGCGATCCAATAGATCGCTTTGGTTCCCCCGCTGATCCTAACGGACCATTGAGCGTTACGCTTATTCATTTATGAGCCTAATGCTACTCCTTTCCGAATGTTTTGTAAAAGCGCATTCCAGACATGTTTCGCCGGAAAAAGCCTAAAAAGCCCGATAAGAACGCTTACATACATGGCGCTATCAGCCGATCTTGCATTTTATTCGTTTATTGATGATTTTCTCAACTAGCGGATATACATTTCATCGAAGTTGGACATTAGAGGGAATTTAGTCCGGTTCCTCAGACAACACCATTTGTAATTTAAATTGCTTTGGCGTGCAGCCGTTGAAGCGTTTGAACATTTCATAAAAGTGCGCCATATTTTCCAGTCCAACGGAATATGCGATATCTGTTATTTTCCGGTCTGTCAGAGCCAGCAGACGCGTGGCTTTAGCGATACGTCGCCGATTGACATACTCAGTGAACGACAGTCCCATATGCGCTTTAAAATACTTAGAGAAGTATACATAGCTCATTCCGGCTAAAGCGCTCAGTTCCGCCATGTGTATCTTCTCGCCTAGACGTTCGTCTATAAGAGCAATAATAGGCTTAAGCACGTGAGCGTCCAGCTTTCCGCCCGGAGATAATATGCCGTTCGTGTCATGCCTCAGCATGGTAAGCATCAACGCTTTGATATGCATGCTGACCGCTACCTCGTAGCCATGGCGCTTGGCCATGACTTCCTCATGAATGCTGGAGATCGCGCGTCCGACCGCCTCCCTTGCATCTGGATTGAATGCAAACCGGTCATTCATTCCGTCAAGCGGCTGAAGCACCTCCAAGAAACAGCTTAAATAGTTGATCGTTGCCGGATCGAAGTACGGCTCCAAATCGACGTGAAGCACGATATATTCTGCTTCATGCCCTGCATGACCTACGGCTCGATGAAGCTGATTGGAGCCAATCACCATCACATCGCCCTGTTCCAGGCGATAGGCTTGGCCTAACGTATGCATCTCATGCACACCTTCTAATACGAGAATAAACTCTACTTCCTTATGATAGTGCCAGCTTGGCATTTCCGCGCCGAAGTGGCCTTCTTGGAGAAACGTCCATACTTTCAGGCAGAGCTGCTGATTCTGGTAATGAATAGGCTCTTTGATGATGTCCAAGACGATCCCGCTCCCAAATGTTCAAATGTTGAAAATGGATACAAAACCATTAAATAATGGCATATACGCCTGCTGCTCTTCCCTAGTATGATTAAGACATAGCTAATCACAAATAAAGGAAGGTGACCCTCTATGAAAGTTGCAGTCCTAGGCTGCGGAGGCATGGGTGCTATTCATGCCGGTATATACGCCAGCCTTGCAAACGTGCAATTAACAGGTGTTTGCGATGCAAATCGTCAGTTGGCCGATACATTGGCTGAGCAGACAGGAACAGTCGCGTATTACTCGTTCGATGACATGCTGGCAAATGCGGATTTTGATGCGGTAAGCATCGCTCTGCCTACTTATTTACACAAAGAATATACGCTTGAAGCTGCAAAAGCAAGAAAGCATATTATTTGCGAAAAGCCTATTGCTCTTTCGCTTGAAGACGCCCGGGAAATGATGAACGCCTGTGAAGAAAACAATGTTCGCTTATTTGTAGGTCATGTCGTACGTTTCTTCCCCGATTACATCCATCTTAAGCAGACACTGGACAGCGGAAAACTGGGTCGTCCGGCAGTCGCGCACGCAAGCCGAATTGGCGCACATCCGGGCAGCTGGTTCCATGATGAAAAGCTGAGCGGAGGCGTCATCGTCGATTTGATGATTCATGATCTGGACTTCCTTCGTTCATGCTTCGGTGAGGTCGAAAGCATATACGCGCTGAACGCGAAACAAGAGGAGCTCGATTATGCTCTGGTCACTTTGCGCTTCGAAAACGGTACAATTGCGAATGTGGAAGCGAACTGGGGTTATCCAGGGCCGTTCCATACCAAAGCTGAAATTGCCGGCAGCGCCGGTATCGTTCGAGCCAACAGCCTGAAGAGCAGCTCGCTCCAAATCGTCAAGAACAAAGCAAGCAGCGATTCGACCGGATCAGTCGTCATACCGGGAAGTCCGGGATACAGAAGCCCGTATGAGCTGCAGTTGGAGCACTTTATTCGCAGCATAGAAGATGGAAGCGAGCCGATCGTGACTGCAGCCGATGCCTACAAAGCGCTTGAATTAGCCCTTTATGCAAGAGAAAGCGCTGCTACCGGAAAAGCTGTCTATCTGAAAGGAGGCAACGCGCAATGAGCAACTTAAAGGTTGGTATGATCAGCTTCGCACATGAGCATGCCTTTTCTTATCTAGATGCTTTGCTGTCCGTCCCAGAAGTTGAGATCGTTGGTATTGCAGATCCTGTCCACGCTCGAGTAGCGGAAGTAACAGCCAAGCATAACATTACGTACTATAACGACTATCATGTGCTGCTTGAGCAGCCGCTGGACGCAGTCGTCGTCTGCTCCGAGAACGCGCTGCACGCCGAAATTGTAATCGCTGCCGCAAGCAAAGGCGTTCATGTGCTGTGTGAGAAGCCGCTCGGTATCTCTGTCGAAGAGATGAATGACATGATTGATGCCTGTAAGCGCAATTATGTTCAGCTTATGACGGCCTTTCCTTGCCGCTATCTTGCCGCAGTCGTACAAGCCAAGCAAGCTGTTGAACGCGGCGAGATCGGCGAGATCGTAGCGATCAAAGGCACCAATCGCGGTACAGCACCGTCCGGCTGGTTCGTCGACCGCAGCTTGTCCGGGGGCGGTGCCCTTCTCGACCATACCGTGCATGTCATGGACCTTATGCGCTGGATTACCAGCTCTGAGCCAATTGAAGTATACGCTTATGCCTCCACTTTGTTCAATGAGCAGCTTGAGGTGGACGATGCCGGGATGATTCATGTGAAATTCGAAAGCGGTGCATTCGGGGTTGTCGATACAAGCTGGTCTCGAAAGCCCCCATTCCCGACATGGGGGGATGTCACCATGGAGATTATCGGCACAAAAGGCGTATTGTCCGTCGATTCGCTGGCTCAAGTCAATGAAGTATACAGTCAACAAGTCGGACTTGGGCAGTGGAGCTATTGGGGGGACAATATGGATCTGTATCTGATTCGTTCCTTCGTACAAGCCATCAGCAGCGGCGTTCCCGTACCAATTACGGGAGAGGACGGCATGCGTTCTGCAGCCGTCGCTCTTGCCGGCTACCAATCGATTCAAGAAGGCCAGCCCGTCAAGCTGCGATCCGATTCATCATACAAGCCGTAACATTACGAGTACGCTCTGAACAGAAACATCTCCTTGATCGTGTAAAAGGACCTCAAAACCGCTCTCTGGCGGGCTGAGGTCCTTTTTGGCAAGCGGGGTGGAGTTATCTACTTTAACTTGAATAACGCTACAAGCTCTTGCAGCTCGGTAGCCATACGGCTTAAGGATTCCGAAGACGAGGATATTTCTTTCATAGAATCACGCTGCCGTCTCGTACCCTCCGAGATTTGGTCCAGCTCCTGCAGAGCGTGCTCGGATATGCCAACTATCTCCTGCATAGATGCCGATACTTCTTCGGTGCTGGCAGACAGCTCCTCCGTCGCAGCGGACACCTCCTGAATTTGTGCAGATACGCCATTCACTGTTGTCATAATACTTTCAAAAGCCTGTCCAACCTGCTCGAACTGATCCACACTCTTATGAACCTCGCCGATCCCTTCCGCAATGGCGGTCGACGTCGATGCCGTCGATCTCTGAATCTCATGCAAGATCGAACCGATGGATACTGTCGCCTCAGTCGTCTGTACAGCAAGCTTCTTCACTTCCTCGGCAACGACAGCAAATCCTCTGCCATGCTCGCCTGCGCGCGCTGCTTCGATTGATGCATTAAGCGCGAGCAAATTGGTCTGGCTCGCGATCTCCGAAATATAACCCACAATCCCGTTAATCTCCGCCGTCTTCGCTTCCAGTTCACGCACCATTTCAGCCGACCGGCCGACAGCGCCGTTTGCTTGCGTAATTTGACCGACCGCGAGCTGTACGATGCGGTCTCCTTCCATGACATCGGCATGCATCATCTGTGCATGCTCGCTTACGACCCCGGAAGACTCGGCAATCTTCTGAATGCCGACCGCCATCTCTTCCATTGCTATGGCGGATTGCTCCGACCCATGATGCTGTGACTTGGCGCCTGTGGCAACCCGATCGACTGCAACCGCCGTCTGCTCTGCTGCTGCAGCCGAATCAACCGATATGGCCGTCAATTGCTCGGATGAAACCGCAGTATGTTCTACGGCCTCCGACAGCTTCATCAGCGTCATCTTGAACGAATCCAACATCTCGTTCATATTCAGTCTTAACCGATCCAGCTCATCATTGCCCTTGACTGGCAATCGGTCCGTCAAATCTCCTGAGGATACTTTCGTCATGAGCCCCGACATCGCAAAAATCGGGCGCAGGATAAAGCCTGCAACAAAATAGGAGATAATCGCTACTGCAAGCGAGCATAGAACGATAACAAGTATTCCCGTCCCCCTCGCCTTGGTAACACTGCTCATGAGTTCCTCTTCATCCCCGGATACAATCACCCTCCAACCCGTCAATTCGACGGCTGCATACGCTGCCAGCTTATTCAGTCCATCAGGCTCGGAATAGAAAACATTGCCGTTTTCCCGAATGAGGACCTGCTCTGTATACGCCTTGATCTTATCTTCATTGGCATGCTCCCTGAAGTTTTGTCCGACCTTCTCATTATCCGGATGAGCCAGGTAGGAACCGTCCTGTCCCAGCAAGTACACATAGCTGGACTCGCTCATTTTGTTGCGGTTCAGGTTATCAAGAATGCGGCTTGGATTAACAATCGCTTGTACCAATCCTTGAAATTGCTGCTGATCATCCAGAATCGGCACGTCTATGATAATGATATTCTCGCCGGAAACCCCATCTGGAAGAATGTCCGATATGGCGACTGTCTTCTCTTCCTTAATCCGGATAAAGTTGCTGAATTTAGACAAGTCCAATATTTCCTTATTATCGCTGATGGATTGTCCAGACTCCGGAGCGTATGTATAGGATTTGACATCCGGACTCATAGCCTTCATGGACTGCAATAATGTAAGGATCGTCTCTTCGTCACCATTTATAAACTGTTTGTTATAGGTCTCCACCATGCTTTCCACGATTGATACTTTGCTTTGTAGAAAATCCCCCAGTACGGTTGCGTTCGATGAGGCAATAATCACTTGCTGTGCCTTGACATCTTTCTCTACAATATCTGTAAATAGACTGGTCAACAACCCAGCGATTAGCACGACCGGCACAACGGTTAAACTTAGGAGCAAGGTGATAAACTTGATGCGTACCGAATCCCTTATGCTCTTCATCCATTTCCATTCAGCGATTTTCATTTTAAGTCCCCCCAATGGTGCAATTCATATTTCATTCATCGGATATATTCGACAAAACAATGAATAATTCGACACAAATTCATGAATTTTTTAAGGCTCGTCTCTTGTTACCAAGACACAAAAAAGAGCAAGCGATTTGCCTGCCCTGAATCCATTATCTTTCGAACTTGCCGTAGTCTTTTATCGTAACATGGACATTAGTCTGAATCTTCGTCTGCGGATACAAACGATTCCAGTCCAGTTTTATCCAATCGGAATAGGTCATGCTGTTTCTTACATGTTTTCCAACCCCAATACTGTCCACCTTGTATTTCTGCATCTTTTTGATGATCGCATTCAGCTTGCGGCTAATGTAATGCGAAACTAGCTTTTCCAGCCTTTCTTTTTCTTCATGATCGCTGAGTTGCAAATCTCCGGTATACTCCAGAACGGAGCCTCTAATGTCTACAGCTATCTCCACTTCGCGAGCACCTGAGCTGTCCCGCTTTACATTCAGTTCCCTTTTGCTGCTTAATGTACTGAAGATATATTCTCCGCGTAACCCTACTTCACTCAGATCAATGCTTATATCCCCCTGCTTAAAGGAGTCCCTTAAAAAAGCGAAGTAAATGGCTTGTTCGGCATCCAGCTTGGTCTTGTATTGATCTCCTTCGAATAATGCAATGCCGTCGACGACAATATCCACCCCCTGGTCCTTGATGATAGGCACAATAACATCAATACCATCGTCAAAATAATCCCTTGCAAATTCGTATATTGTAATCTCGGGTACGTTATTCGAGCGCACTTCCTTCTCCAGCATCCGATCTATATATTGCCCCGTTGATTGATGGGAGGGATATTTCTTTTTCAAAAGTTCATTAGCATTGCCGTTCACCACGGTTATTTTAACGCGCTGAGAGATCGAGGGATCTCTCACTAGCGTATCGATATACTCCCAAAGACCTTTCTTCGCTATGCTCAATCCGAACAACGTACTGCGCAACTGACCGTTCACCAAACTCAATTCACTTTTCCTTGAGATTTTCATTTTAGCTTCCTTGCTTGTCTGTGCAGTCGCACTAAATACTTCGTACTTCACCTTCCTTAATTGAGCATCGATGACCGGGTACGTAACAGATACCTCTAATTGATCTTCCATATGTTTATTCTCCACCGGAATCAAATCATAGCTTGCTGTATGGAGAAAACCGAGCCTCTCCAATATACGTTGATCGCTGCAGCCGCTAAGCAGACAAGCCAATAACGCAGCGGCAACCACGATTCTTCTAATCATCGTTCACCGCTCCTTTCTTCACCAATAAAATGGCAATTAACAGAAGCGGTAATACAAACGAAACGGCCGTTTCCACATAGCCTAGATATTGCAGCCATTGCTCCACTTCACCTATGACATCCGGTATCCAGGACACAGCATATGCCAATGCGAATATGATGACTGCGAGCCACTTTGCCTTTGCTTTCGGAACCATTCGTCTCGCAACCTCTAACGCTGCCCATGTATACATCACAATGGTGAGTAAAGCGGTGAATAAGAAGAAACCGAACAATAAATTTTCAATTCGTTCTACGAACGGTAACCGGATATAGGAAAGCAAATCAAGCATAGGATACTTCAGCTTCGTTAATTGTCCGAAGCTATAGAAACCAAAGCAAACGAAAGAAAATAAGAGATAGGTTACAGACGTAATCAGATTGCCAGCATAGACGGCCCTCATGAACTTCCCTTTCTTCTCAGCGTATGGAAACAACAGAAGAGCAAGCTCAAATCCTAAAAAAGCGGTGTATATATTGAGGCTTCCCATGACCATATCCGTTTCGCCTTGAAAGAAGAAAGGGGTTAGCCTTGCCCACTCAAAATCCTCTAAGAAAAAAATCAGCAGAAGCATCATCCAGATGATGATGAAAAAGAAACTGGTTGATGCTTTGGAAATGGTATAGATGCCGCCAATCACTAATATTAAAGCAAGAATATCAATTAAGGCTTTGAACATCATGGGATGAGTCGAAGGAAATGCAATCATTTGAAAAATGATTACATATTGCTTTGCAACCATACAGCCAAACAGCGACCATAAAGCAACAAAAAAGGCATAGATCGGGTACAACAGAAATTTGGGAATTGCATCCTCGAGAATTTCAAAAATAGATTTTCCTTTGCCCAAACGATATACCCATGAGATGAGATAAATCGCAAACGAGGAGATAACTGTGAATATCACTAAGGAAGCCCAGCCGTTATAGCCGAAGCTCTGTGCCAGCAATCGCGGAATGCTGAATGCAACCACACCGGATTGAATCATATAGATAAGCAATGCAACATGAAAAGGATGCAGCTTCTCCTTCACCATTTTCCCTCACTTACTTTCTAATTCTATTCTTCACCTTGTTTGGAGATTTGGATTGCGAAGGCCTTTCCTTCAAAGCCCAAAATGGAGCGCGAATAAACACGTCGCGCCAATCCTTCGGCATAAACGGAGCAACCGGGGTAACATAAGACGTATTCAGGCTTGTCAGTCCCGATAGGTGAATGACGATCAAGGCAAAGCCCATCATAAGCCCCAGAGTTCCCATCATACCCGCCAAAAAGATCAATCCAAATCGGACGAGACGAATCGAGGCGCTCATGACGTAGCTTGGGATAACGAATGACGCAATTGCGGAAGATGCGACTGCAATAATTAAGATATTACTCGTCAGGCCCGCCTGGACGGCCGCTTGCCCGATAACGATACCGCCTACGATACCGATGGTTTGACCGATCTTGGTCGGCAATCTGGCCCCCGCTTCCCTGAGCAGCTCTATCGTGACCTCCATCAACAACGCTTCGTATAGTGGCGGGAAAGGAACTCGCGCTCTGGATTCTGTAATCGTAATCAACAGATCCTCCGGAATCATTTCATAATGAAAAGTCGTGACAGCTACATACATTGCGGTAAACGTGATGGTGATTAGAAATGCTACAAGTCTTAATATACGAGTGGCAGAGCCTAACGCCCAGCGCTGATAATAATCGTCAGGCGACGAGAAAAACTCAAAGAAGGACGCCGGCGCCGAGAATACCGACGGACTTCCATCCATGATGCCGATAACTCTCCCGGCAACCAGCTTGGATACAGCTGCATCCGTACGTTCCGTCGTTGGAAACAACGGAAATATCGAATTAGGAAAGTCATCAATATATTGAATGAGCATATTGCCGTCATGTACAGCATCGATCTCGATGTTTTTGATACGCTGAACCAGTTCATGGACATGCTCCATATTCGCTATGCCATCCATATACAAGATGTACACATCGGACTTGGTCACTTCACCGACTTGAAGCTTGATGATTTTCAGATGCGAGCTTCTGACCCTTCTTCGGATGAGTGATAAATTGAGATTCGCCGCTTCCACGAAGGAATCATGCGGACCATTAATAACCGTCTCCGTCTCTGACTGGGTGATCGGCCTGGCATCCGGCTTGAACACATCGATCAGATAGACCTGGCCTTCATGGAAAAGGGAAACCATCCCCTCCAAAATCCCTTTGATCACAGTTTTGGAATCAGTCGACAAGCTAAACTGTGAGCGCTCCAGCAGAGTCTTAACATCGTCTGGACGGACTTTGTCGAGCGGTATAATGACATCCCTGGTAAATTCTTCGCTGCCCAATAAATGGCTGAAGTATACCAATTCTACGCCGATCGCGGGAAAGGCCCGATGAGTGAGATCGCAGCAATCCGAAAAGTTTTCCAGAATATGCTGCAAGGTTGGGAGCGATGAGGGCTCCGATGGATCCTGCTGCTGCACATCAGATTCATTGCACTTCATGCTCTTCTCACTCCTTCGGTACGGATGATCATACTATTCGCCAATTCGGTTCCATTCATACCAGCATTATCCTATAGGGAGCTGTTTTTTTGGCAATATAAAGAAGCCGCCTTCATTAGGCGGCTTCAGCATAAAACGTATGATTATGACTTGTTGGGCATATCCCCATGAGCTGAAACCAATCTTTCATGCAGATAATCTACAATATGCATCGCTTCCATCTTGAATGGAGGCTTATGCTTCTCGATGCCCAGCTTCATCTGCAGCAAGCAGCCCGGGTTGCTCGTCAGCATGTAGCGCGCATTGGTCGTTGCCGCATGCTCCATCTTATGCTCCAGCAGTTGGCCAGCCATCTCCGGCTGGGTCACATTGTAGATGCCCGCGGAGCCGCAGCAGCGGTCCGATTCCTTCATCTCGACGAAACATGCGCCTTCCACGCTGCGCATTAGCTGGCGCGGCGCTCCCGAGCTCTTCATGACATTGCGGAGATGGCAGGAATCCTGATACGTTACTGTCACATCGCTCTGACCGTTCATTTGCTCGGCGAACCGCGGGATGCGGCCTTTCTCCACAACCAGCTTGCTTACATCGATGACACGCTCTGCGAACCACTTGGCATCCTCGCGGACCTGCGGGTTACTGTCTTCGTGCATGAGATGATCGTATTCGACAAGCAGCGCGCCGCAGCCACCGGCATTGGATACAACGTAATCAATTCCCGCTTCCTTGAATACCGCAATATTCACTTTCGCCAGCGATCTCGCTTGATCCATCTCTCCGCTATGCGCATGCAGCGCACCGCAACAGACTTGCTCCTTCGGAATAACAACCTCGAAGCCAGCTTCCGACAGCAGCTCAACGGTGTTTACGTTGGTTCCGGCGAACATCACATCCATAATGCAACCGCGGAACAGGGCAACGCGGGCAATGACCGTCCCTTTGGCTGGATAGAATGTGCCGATCTGCTCAATGACGCCTTTCGAAGTCGAATCCGGCAGGATAGACTCCATCTCGCGCAGATGGTCTGGGAACATGCGCATAATTCCTGTTCCTCTAGCCAGCTTGCGCAGGCCCGACTTCTGATAGAAAGCAAGCGAGCCGCCCAGCAGCTTCAAGCTTCCTCTGTGCGGGAAGACGCCTTTGAACATCAGCCCTCTTAACCCTTTGACCGGAGCGCTATGCGAGGCATGATCCTCGATGGCATCTCGCGCCTGTTCAATCAATTGTCCATACTTTACATCCGCAGGACAGACCGGTTCGCAAGCTCTGCAGCCCAGACAATGATTCATTTGATCCTGAAACATCTGGTCCGGATCCATGAGTCCGTCAGCGACCGCCTTCATAAGGGCAATCCTGCCCCGCGGCGACTCCGGCTCAACACCTGTCTCGCGGAAAGTAGGACAAGCAGGCAGACAGAAGCCGCAGCGCATGCAATTGGTAAGCTGGTCATAATCCAGCTTGTTCAATAATGTCTGTGCAAGCGGATTCGTATGCTTGATGTCTGGTTTCTTCATCACGTTAGTCTCACCCATGCTGCAGAACCACCCTTTTTCTTGATTCTTTGGCGAAAACTTTGCCCGGATTAAGCAGGTTATGCGGATCAAAGGCCGCTTTAATGCCGCGCATTACTTCTATACCCGGAGCGCCTACCTTCCATTCCAAATAAGGCGCCTTCACAATCCCTACGCCATGCTCGCCCGTAATCGTTCCGCCAAGCTCTATCGACGCCTCGAATATTTCTGCAAACGCTTCTTCGACGCGATGCACTTCTTCCTTATCACGGGCATCCGTAGTCGCAGTCGGATGCAAATTCCCGTCTCCGGCATGTCCGAACGTTGCGATGGTAACGTTATATTTTTTGGCGATCTCGTTAATACGAAGCACCATATCGGCAATTTTCGAACGCGGCACAGTCGCATCCTCAAGCATGGTTGTCGGACGAAGGCGTGCCAGTGCTGTAAATGCGCTGCGGCGGGCAGTCAACAACCGGTCTGCTTCCTCGCGGCTCTCCGCCACTTCCACTCGATCCGCCTTCTCCAATTCGCAAATTTCCCGGATACGTGCTATATCTCGCTCTACCGTCTCCGGATCGCCGTCCTGCTCGATCAGCAAAACCGCTTCCATATCAAGCGGAAGCCCAAGCTTCGCGAAGTCATCCACTACCCGAATCGTTGGGTTGTCCATAAATTCCAGCGTGGCCGGTATGATTTTGGACTCAATAATTTTAGATACCGTGCGTGCCGCTCCGTAAATATCCTTATACATCGCCAGCATGGTTTTCTTTGCTTTGGGCGGCGGGATCAGCTTCAACGTCGCTTCTGTAATGATGGCAAGTGTTCCTTCTGAGCCGACAAGAAGCTTGGTCAGATCATAACCTGCCACATCCTTCATCAGCTTGCCGCCCGTCCGAATAATACTGCCGTTCGCAAGCACGGCCTCCAAGCCAATAACATAGTCTTTGGTCGTGCCATATTTGAGGCCGCGAAGACCGCCTGAGCATTCAGCGATATTGCCGCCAATGGTGCTGATCTTCATGCTGCTCGGGTCCGGCGGATAAAACAAGCCTAAACCCTCAATATGAGCGATCATCTCCGCTGTAATGAGCCCTGGCTGCACAGTAGCGGTCAAGTTCTCCATATCGACCTCAAGAATGCGATTCATTCTGTGCATGACCATCACGACTCCGCCTTCGGAAGGAACCGTGCCACCGCACAGATTCGAGCCCGATCCTCTGCTAACAAGCGGAATACGGTATTCGCTCAGCACTTTCATAATTTGAGACACTTCTTCGGTAGCAGCCGGATAAATAACGCCGTCCGGCAGCGATTGCAGCATCGGTGTGCCGTCGTACGAATGGGCGACCAACGCCTCCTGATCATCGCGATAATGCTTCTCCCCTACAATGGCGCGAAGCTTGGCTGTAATTTCGGATTTTAGCATGTGAACCTCCTGATTCATGGTCAATGAAATAATTGATCAGGTCATCTGATGACTTTTCTTTCATTATAGCTTATGCTTAGATAGAAATATAGTCAATTTCGCAATATTTCATGGAGGACTCAGAAATGCGCAATATGAAGATTGAAACGGAGAAAGGGCATGAAATCGTCAGCCGTCTGATTCTAGAGAGAATTTCGAGTGGCGAGTGGGAACCGGGGGCGAAGCTGCCGTCGGTTGTTGAGCTGTCGCAGCAGTTCGGCGTAGGCCGCTCTACGCTCCGCGAGGCGCTAAGCGCGCTCAAAGCAACCGGCTGGCTAGATATACGCCATGGCGGAGGAACCTTTGTGAAGAAAGTATTGCCTAGCGAGAATGCGCAAGGCAGCACCCTATTCCAGGAAGCAAACTCCATTCTGGAAATACTGGAGGTCCGCAAGCTGTTGGAGGCCGGCACTTCTTCCTACGCGGCCGAGCGCCGTACTGAGGAGGATTTGGCTAAGCTGCAAGCCATATTGGACAAGATGGAGCACGCCCTTCTTCTAGGCGACACCGTTGAGGGTGAAAGAGCCGACGTTGAATTTCATGCCGCAATAGCGGCGGCTTCTCGCAACACGCTGCTCATTCAGCTCATGGAGTCTTTGACGCAGCGGCTAAGTGAGACGATCGGCAAAACGCGAGAGCTTTGGTTTTACCAGGAGAAATCAACGGCTGAGCGACTGCTTGACGAGCACAGGTCGATCTACGAGGCCATTAAGTCCCGCCATGCAAGTTTGGCGAATCAGCTTATCGGCGAACACTTGACCAAAGTTGAGACCGTGCTGAAAGCAACGATCCAGAACGCCAAATCATAAAATAGCCGCTGCAAGAGTCAGTTCCCCGACCTTGTAGCGGCTCGTACGTTGTTGCAAGCACCCTTCTATTCGCTAGGCTGTTCCAAAGCGCTAGGATCCATATACATAACTTCCCACATATGTCCGTCAAGATCCTGGAATCCAGCTTGATACATAAAGCCATGGTCAACAGGATCGATGCTAGGCTTCGCCCCCGCAGCAAATGCCCGATCGACGAGAGCCAGGACTTCTTCCTTGCTGTCGGCAGATATTCCAACCAGTACCTCTGTCGTCGCAGCCGCATTGGCAATGTCCTTATTGGTGAATCCCTTGAAAAAGTCCTCTTGAAGCAGCATCACAAAGATGTTCTCTCCGACAATCATGCAAGCCGCTTTATCATCCGTAAAATTTAGATTAAATTCGAATCCTATGCTGCCAAAAAACGTTTTCGACGCTTCCAGGTCCTTCACCGGCAAATTCACGAATATTTGCTTGGACAATAAAGCCATACACAATCACCTCTTATATTAGTGGCACATCCCTAATTCTATCATCATAATAACCTGAAATTGCGGCTTGCGTTTCTTATAGATTGCGAATATCTTTTATGATACAGACAAGCATTCGATGCATGTGTCTTTTCGAATGTTATAGCCGCTGATCCCAAGCGCTCACCAAATGGGACATCAGCTTCATCGTCTGCTCCATAGCAGCGGCGGTATCCGGCAGCTCTGCCATTCGGAGCGCGGATTCGTTCAATCCGCCGGAGATAAAGGCAGCAAGCGCCTCTACGGATGCAGCTTCAAACATGCCTTGCTCTTGCATCAGCGTCAACTGCTCGCGCAAGTGGCTCATCGAATTTTTCTCATCCAGCATTCGCCACGTATCCCAGCCCAATACGGAAGGCCCGTCAATCAACATAATGCGTTTGTTCTCCGGCTCTACCGCAGCAGTCAGAAAAGCGCGGCAGCCAAGCAGCAGCTGTTCACGCAGATCGTCGCTGCGAGATGCTTCTTGCTCTACCCGTTCTCCCACCTCTTGCTGAACCGACTCCAGCACGGAGAGGAACAATCCGTGTTTATTGCGGAAATGATGGTACAGCGCACCGCGAGTCACTTCCGCATCAGCCGCGATAGCTTCCAACGCTGCACCTGCATAACCATGCTCAGTGAAGTGTTTTTTCGCAACCCCGATCAGTTTACGCAGCGTTTCGTTGGCGTCCTCCTTCGTCCTTCTCATAACCAGGCCCAAACCCTTTCCTTACCACACCTGCTCCTGATACAAGCCGCTTTGCTCATCGGAAGGCGGGATAATTTTAATAATATCTATTAGAATACCATTCGGATCGCTAATGATAAAATGCCTCTGCCCAAAATCCTCATCCCGAAGCTCCCGCTCAAGCGGCAATTTCCCTACGACGACAAGTCGCTCGTATTCGCTGTCAACATCATCCACTTCAAAATTCAATATCAATCCGGCTGCCGGTCTCCGGAAGCTAGCAGGTATAGTTTCATGCGAGCAGTCCAGCAACGCCAGCTCAAACGGAAAGCCGCCCTCCTCCAGCTTCAGACTGGCATACCAGTCCGATTCAAAAACGATTTGAAATCCAAAATTATCCCGGTAAAAACGGATACTATCCTGAAGTTTTTCGGTTTGAATAACGGAATACAGACTGTTGACACGCATGATTGGCCACGCTCCTTATTTGTTGTGTGATTGTTATTTTCTTTATTCAAATTAACATACATACTGAATGTATGTAAATAGCGCGGGACAAAATAGTTTTTTACAGATGGGTTCACTATCCCCTCAGCTCAGAATTCAGAATTCATGCAGACACAAAATCAGCATGCAAGAAGACTTTAGTACCATACAGACTTTGATACCATACAGACTTTGGTGCGATGTGAAAATTTGGAACAATTCAATTTGGAACAATGAAAACATATAATCGATTAAACAGTGAATCGGTTTAAGACTTTGAATCGGTTATGGCTTTGAATGCAACAGTTTGCGAGCATTGCCAACCTGACCTTGCATCCCCCCTGTATCAGCTTCAACATAAGGCCTTCCTTCATTTTATACCGGTTAACTTGCCCTTCCAAAAGAACAGCCGGCCGTTCCGCCATTCTCACCGTTTCATGAAATCCAGAACAGTCTCCTTCAACTACAAAAAAGACTCATCTTCTCCTCAAGAGATGATGAGTCTGTACCGATCCTCGAATTTAGTTGACCTAGTTGATCTTGATGACCTAATTAATCTAGAAGTAACCTAGATGATCTAGATCAACTGCTGTAGGTTATCTGATGGAGATAATCTAATAAAGATAATCTATGTTAATACTATGATTCAGTTATACAGTTATTTAGTTAATTCGTTATTTAGTTAATTCGTTATTCCGTTATTCCGTTATTGCGCAGCTTGGACGTTCCTGTACTTGCGTAAATAATTAAAAACAATATAACGAATAGGACCATCACTCCTGCCGAGTACCGGTACATGGATGCGTAATCGGTCATCGAAGCGATTGCTCCTAGAAGCAAGGCTCCGACCGCAACCCCAAAGTCAGTCGAGTTGTAGAACATACTGTTCGCCGCGCCGTATTGCTCTTTGGAAGAAGTGCGCAGCATCCAAGCCTGCAAGGTAGGCTGAATAGCCCCGAAGCCCAGTCCATACAGCAGAGCAGCTGCAATAAGCATGCTCATAGTATGAGTATAAGACAACAGCAGCATGCTTGCCGCTACGGACAGTCCTGCCGGGATAAGCACAGCTGCCGGACCATTGCGGTCGAACAGTCGGCCCGATATTGGCCGAATAATGACGATCGTAATAGCGTTGAACAGGAAAAACATCCCGACCTGCTTCAAGCCTGCGAACTCTCCAAACAACACGATAAAGCTTAACAGACCGCTGTAGGTGATAGATAACATCACGTTCAGCAAAGCAGGCAGCCAGAGCTTATGGTTAAAGCCCGTTTCATCTGCAGCACGGGACACAGCCGCAGCAGTCATTGATATTGGGCGAGCGTTTCCTTTTATCCGAACAATTCTGGATACAATCAATATCGGAAGAATCAGCAACACGACAGCTGTCCCGACTGACGCCAGCGTCCCAAAACCGAAACCCGACATCATATTCATGCCAATCATAGGCCCTATCGACATGGCCAGGCTGGTCGATAAGCCAAAGTATCCGATCCCTTCGCCCATTCTGCGGGCAGGAATTAGCTGCGATACCAAGGTAGGCAATATCGTGCTCGCCATACCGAATCCAACACCGTAGCCAATCCGCATGATCAATAGCGAGCCAACCGTATGCGCAACAGGATACAGCAGCGTCGTAACAGCTGCGAGCAGCAAGCCTGCCATCAATAAATAATCTTTGGACATCCGCTTCATCAAGGCCGCAGTCATAAAGCGCGCTGCAATAGCTGTAAGGGCAAATACGCTGGTTACGAGACTAACGGCTACATTGCCGGCATGAAGATCATTTTGCACGTAAGCCGGAAATGACGACAGCAGCATTTGCAAATTCAAAAATAATAAAAAGGAACAAACGGTAATTGACAAAAAGGATTTGGTCCATAACGGTTCTTGTTGTGAGTCTTGCTGCATGTTAAAACTCCATTCCTTATTTTTCAGTTTTTCATCGGCAACTTATTCTCTGGATTCCTGATCCAGCATTTGACTGGCATGCGCTTGAATCCGCAGCAGTACATTCATCAGTTGGGCAAGCTCAGCTTCCGATACGACAGACTTAATGACATCCGTCATGCCCGCTTCGATCGGGATTGTCTGCTCGATGACCGTACGGCCCTTATCCGTGCTGTAGACGAGAAAGGAGCGCCGATCCTGCTTGCCGACTTGCTTGTAGATAAGCCCTTTGCTCTCCAAATGATCGAGGATACGCGTCGTCGCGGGCTTGTCCTTATGTGTCCGATCGGCAATTTCCTTCTGAATCAGCCCTTGCGAGCGCACGATCGTATACAAGACCGACCACTGCTCGGGCGTTACCTCATATTCCTTCAGTCGCTGCTGCAGCAGCGCTGTTAGCTTACGGTACGTAACTCCCATTAAGAACCCGACAGAACCAATAGGCAGTTCTTGTTCCTGTTTCTGCTCCTTCACTTCCTTGTGCTCCATACTGCTCACCTCCATTTATTGTTATCTCATTCAATCATTTATGGATCCGAATCAATTAGTTGCATAAACAATTATATATTAAACAACTATATAGAGGCAATGGAAATTCATCTAATAGTCCGAGCATATGATTGGTTGGACGATCATTATACTACTAACGCCACTCATCGGCCTCGTGTTGTTGCTCATGACCGAAGTATCGCATGGATTGCATGGGCTAATGACCGATTCCGCTGCTATAATAAAAAACAAAGGCCCCAAGCCTCTCAAAACGCTATGGCATGAATTATGCCAAGCGTTAACTTGAAAGGTTGGGGCAGACATATTGTGGCTTATATCATTTGGCGTCGAACTTCCCGTTTTATCTATCTAATCAATGATCCTTCACAATCAGATACCCTAACCAGCCTCTGCTTCGAAAAACAATTGCACTTGACTGTAGCGAGTTAGTTACAGCAGCTCCTTCAAGTATCGTCCTGTATGGGATCGGCTGCACTCCGCTACCTGCTCAGGCGTGCCTTCGGCAACAAGATCCCCGCCGCCTTCGCCGCCTTCCGGACCGATGTCGAGAATCCAGTCAGAGTCGTGGATGAGCTCCAGATTATGCTCCACGACAATTACGGTATTGCCTGCATCCACCAGCTTGTTCAGCAGCACCTTCAGCTGCTGAACATCGCCTGTATGCAATCCTGTGGACGGCTCATCTAGCAAATAGACGGTATGCTGTGCTGTCTTTTTGCTCAGCTGCTTCGCCAGCTTGATTCGTTGGCCTTCGCCTCCGGACAAGGTACTGAGGGATTGGCCCCATTGCAAATAGCCAAGTCCTACCTCGCATAGCAATTGAAGCGTCTCTGTCATTTTTTTCTGGCCGCTCAGCAAAGGCAGACTCTCTGCGATCGACATGTCCAGCAGATCAGAGATGCTGCAGCCCTCGTACGTGACCGCCAATACCTCATCCTTGAATCGTCTGCCCCGGCATGACGGACAACGAACCTCAATCTCCGGCAGGAAGTGCATATGAATCGGTACGACGCCAAGTCCTTGGCATTCCTCGCAGCGGCCGCCTGCCGTATTGAAGGAGAAGTGCTTCGCCGTCAGACCCGCTGCCTTAGCCTCAGGGAAGCTCGCATACCAATTGCGTAAATGCGTATACACGTCCGTGTACGTCGCAATATTAGAACGCTGCATACGGGACAACGGGGATTGATCGACCATAATGAGCGAGCCAGCTTCTTCCCAGCCCGTAATTCGGTCGCATCCCTCCGGTGCCGGCTGATCCGGTCCCGATGCGGCAAGCAGATCGAACAGCAAGGTGGATTTGCCGGAGCCGGAGACGCCCGTCACAGCTATGAGACAACCCAGCGGGAACGAAGCCGTAATGCCCTTCAAGTTGCGCAGATGAGCATGATGGATCGTCAGATGTTGACCGTTGCCGCTGCGTCTCTTTGGACGCTCAGCTCGCTCGCTTCTTTGCCGGAAGATCGCACCAGTTACAGAATCCGGCTGACTGATCAAGTCCTGCAGGCTGCCTTGTCCGACAACCTGTCCGCCCTGCGTACCTGCGCCGGGACCAATATCAATAATATGGTCGGCTGCCTTCATGACATCCTCGTCATGCTCGATAATGAGCACGGTATTGCCCAGATCGCGAAGCTGCTTCATCACTTCGATCAACCCGCTTGTATCTCGGGCATGTAGACCCGCAGTAGGCTCGTCCAGGATATAGAGCACGCCCGTCAAGCCTGAGCCCAGAATTGAAGCGAGACGCAGCCTCTGCGCTTCCCCTCCGGACAATGTTACAATCGGTCGGTCTAGCGACATGTAAGTAAGCCCCGTATCGATAATCCGCTTCAAGCGGATCGACATATCATAGACGAGCGGACCAACTAGCTGCTCCTCATCCTCCGACAAACCTGCCTTAACCGACTCAAGCCAGTCCAGTGCGTCGCCAAGCGCCCGCGCAGAAGCTTCATGAATGGCTATTCCGTTCACTGTGACCAGGCGGCTTTCCTTCTTCAGCTTTGCTCCGCGGCAACTGCCGCAGCTATTTTGCCGGAATAGAGCCGCCTCGCCGGATTCGCCGCCCTTCTCGTTGTAGCGTCTCCATATCCCCGTTACGACCCCTTCGAATTTGCCTTGCGTCACGGACTTTGGCGGCTTCATACCCGGCATCCGGCTAGTGAAGGCTTCGCTCTCCGCACCATAGTAAAGCAGATCCAGCATCGCCGGGTCATAGCTTGCTAGAGGGGCGTTCTCATCGAATGGCAACCCGTAATGGGAGGCTGCGGCTTTCAAAATGCTTACATTATAATCGATGTACATGCCCGACCAGAATCGCACTCCGCCATCCCGCGCACTCTTCTCTTGATCGAACACGGCATCCGTATTCAGAGTTGCGACATGACCGAGTCCGCTGCATTCCTCGCAAGCCCCTTCAGGCTTATTGAAGGAGAAGTGGGACATCGTCAGCTTATCCAGCTGATGCCCGCATGAAGAACATGCCACTTTCTCGTTGTACCCTGTATCCTCCTCATCCGAGACGAGCTTCGCGGGTTCCACTCCCGCTTCAGGACCCATTCTCGTACCGCATGCCGGGCAAGGACGCTCTCCCAGCTTGGCATAGAGAATCCGCATCAGCGTATAGATGTCTGTTACCGTCCCGATCGTGGAACGCGGATTGCGGTTCGTCAGATGCTGCCCTACACTAATGGAGGGAGACAATCCTTGAATGGAATCCACTTTGGGCTTGCTTATGCTATCCGATACCATCCCCATCGATTCCATGTACTGGCGCTGGCATTCACGCTGCAGCGTATCCATCGCAAGCGTAGACTTGCCGGAGCCCGACGGCCCCGTGACGACAACCAGCTTATGCTTTGGAATGTCGAGCGAGATGTTTTTCAGATTGTTTTCCCTGGCGCCACGAATTTGAATCGTTCCGTTCATTGCAATACCCCTCTCCGAGCTTTCTTCTAGCCAATCCCCTCCATTCTATAACATTGATGCAAGTCTTAAAGTTGAATGAAATAATAACGGTACGATCAATATTAACCCTATCATGGTGCTTTAAGCTTCCACGCGAGGCTAGCTAACCCTATTTTATAAAGGTTGGCATCTATCAGAGCAATCGCAGCTCTCTTGCTTTCGTTATGGCCTGCACCCTGTTCTTCACATTCAACTTCTGATAGATGTTATGGCTGTAGCGCTTGACTGTACCTAGCGACAAAAACAAGCTAGCGGCAATCTCCGAATTGCTGCATCCGTCGGCCATGCATTTCAATATGTCCCTTTCGCGCGCGGTGAGCGAATCGAGTTCCAGGAGAGTGTCTGCATATCCCGCATCCAAGAGAGCGCCAGACTCTTCTTCCATGACGTCCAGTAATTTGTCCACATACGGGCGAATATCGTTTGCAAGCCCCGTCGTCAATCTCTGCTTCAGCAATTGGCGCACCCCATTCCCCTCATCCAAAAAGAGACGGACATATCCCTCTGGCTCTGCGAGCCTGAGCGCTTGGTCCAGCGCTTTGTCTGATTGTAACGGCTTACCTTGCGCAGTTTGGACTGCAAGATCATCGCCGGAACCCACACGCCAAGTCCGGATGGCGTCGCAGGTGATGACAACGCCAAATCGAGCAACGGCTTCACCTTGTCCAACGCATTCCTTTCGTAATACAGATCTGCCGAAATACATGGCCATGTCCTTGCAAGGCATGATGAACCATATGTCTGCGCTCTTCTGAACCCGAAACCTTGGCGGAGAGATCGGCCATCTTGTTCAGCCTGCCCCCGAAACCGATCGGACCGCGGTTCAACAGCGCTTCGCCCAAATTGACTACCTTCACAATCGAGGCAAACGATCTCAGACCCTCTCGATGTCTATCGAGCAGCTCGACAAAGACCTCGATATCGCCCTAATAGAAGGCAATAGACGCGCGGTACAATTCGCGTCCATTCTGGACGAGTATGGGCAGAACTCCCCGGCAAGAAGAGCATGGCCAATCGCATCCTCGTACGCCTGATGCTGGTCAAACCAACGGGATGCGCGACGATGAAGCTCATGGACGCTGACGGTACCTTCCCTGGCAGGCAAGCGGCTTCGCCATGCTTCCAAAAATAAATGATGGTATCTGTACCATATGCGGTTGTCGTCAAGCGGAATCAGAAAAAGATGGCTCTTCTCCAGCATGTCCAGAAGAATATAGGCATCTTGTTTCTCGTAATCGCATCCGCCAACTCGGCAGTGAACCGATCCGCTATCGAGGTTAGCAGCAGAAAATCAAGCAGAGGGGCATCCAGCCCGCCTAATACCTCGTCAGCCAAGTAATCAAAGATATATCGGTGGCTGCCGGAGAATGCCTGAATGTAAGCGGCAGTGTCCTGACGGTTTTGCAGCGACAGAAAAGCAAGCAGAAGTCCAGCTGCCCATCCTTCCGTCTTCGCTTCCAGCAAGGCAAGCTCTGTCTCGGTAAGCGGATTCGATAGCGTCAGCCGCTGAAGGTCATCCGCTTCCTCTATCGTGAAACGAAGATCTTCAGCATTAAGCTGGGATAGCCGCTTGCTCACGCGCAGACGAGATAAGGGAATCGATGGAATCGTGCGGCTAATCATCAAGATCCGGAAGGAAGAGGGCGCATGCTCCAGCAAGGCGGACATGCTGTGATGAACAAGTGGATTGGCGATGAGGTGGTAGTCGTCCAGAACCAATATGCATGGCTCGGACAATTCGGCCAACAGTTCTAGAATCGCGGAAAGCAAGGAGTCAACTCCGGACTGTCCCGGAGGCATTCGAAGTTTCATGCGCTCGCTCATGTCGGGATACTCAACAAGCAGAGCAGCGGCGATTGTCCGCCAGAAACGGCTAGCATTCATATCGGCCGCTTCAATGGATACCCAAGCAGCCTTGACGCTGCGGGCATGGATTCAGCTGCGGACGAGCGTTGACTTGTCATAACCGGCCGGAGCGGAAATAAGCGTCAGCTTGCGGCTGACGCTTTCATCCAATCGGTCCAGTAATCGTTCCCGAATTGTATCATGCGGCGATCAGGCGAAACGACAATGTTCATCTGCGTCATAGAGGACGTGACTGGCGAGATGTCGATATAACTATCGTTGTCGTGTTGGAAATGGCTCATATTCATCTGATCACTTCTCATGTCGAATTTGTTATCTTCAACATAAGAATGGTTCAGGCATCTGTCAATACTTTAACCACATAAAAGCGCTCCTATTGTCTTGCTGTGCAGGGATCACACCGCTGACGGCAATTGGATCGAGATAATCGCTCCGCCCGCCTTGGCATTGCCTGCCGCGATAGAACCGCCGCAACGCTCCACAATCGCACGTGATATGGCAAGTCCAAGCCCCGTATCCCCATCCTTCCCTCTTACGAACCGATGGAAGAGCTGAGGGATCAACGACTCTGCTATGCCGCTGCCGTCATCCTCTATGCTAATCCATATCCGAGCCTCTACTGCCCTAACCTTGATGCGAATCTCCGACCGGGCATGCCGAGCCGCATTGGACACTACATTAAGCAGCGCCTGCAGCAGCTTATCCTTATCCGCAATGGTGCGCAGTCCGGCCATTTCATCCTCCTCGTATTCAACCTTCAGCTTGATCGCTTTGTCCAGCAGCAGCGGATTGATCCGCTCGATCGTCTCCGTCACGATCTCCTTTAACGTCACCGGTTCCGCCTTGAAGATGTCCTCTTCGCTGTCCAGCTTGGCCAGCAGCGTCATCTCCGTGACGATCTTCGACAGTCTCCCGCTCTCGCTCATAATGACCTCCAGCCCCTTGCGTGCCCCTTCGCCCTCGAATACGCCGTCCTTGATCCCCTCGGCATATCCCGCAATCGACATAAGCGGCGTTTTGAGCTCATGGGAAGCATTCTGGATAAATTGCTTCTGCACACGGTTGTAGCGGTCAAGCTCGACTGCAAGATCATGGACGGTTTCGGCCACCGCACCGATCTCGCCCCCGGCCTTGATTCGCTTGACGTCGGAGAATTGACGGCTTCTCACCTTCTTCAATTCGCCTCTTAGCTTCATCAGCGGATCGATCAGCTTCTTTGTAATGAACAAGCTTGCCGCATAGACCAATACGCCGGCCACGCACAGAACGAGGAGAAATCGCTCAAGCAGCGCGCGCTCGATCGCCTTGATTTGACTCATTGGCGTGAGGAGTGTCAATTTACCTTGGGGAAGCGGCTGGATATCGACCAGGTATCGGCTGTCTCTTCCGTCCCATATCTCTTGCAGTGACGTCTCGTCTGCCAAGCTCCCTGCCTCCAACAAGGCGCTCGGTGCCGTCGTGTAGCCCGTGCCGTAATCCGGCAATACATTGCCTTGGGCATCAGTAATAATCGCTTCGACGCCGCTTACAGAGACCGCGACGCCTGATGCGATTGCTAAGCTGCTGGACAGCGTGTAGCCTTGATCCGAGCTTATCGTTTTCGTGATTGCAGCGCCTAGAGCTTGCATGTCATCCTTCTGCTTGCCTACAAAATGATCCATCAACACATAATGAATGATAATGCCCGTAAGCGACAGCACAATAAGCAACAGCGCGCCAAATGCCAAGTTAATTTGATGAACCAGCTTCATCCCCGCTCACCTCCCTCATGTCTAAGCCTATAGCCATGTCCCCATACGGCTTCAATTGGCAGCTCCATCATTTTTTTGCGAACGCGCTTCACTAGATGATCTACCGCTCTGTCACTGCCGAAATAATCATCCCCCCATACAATCGCCAGCAGATCGTCACGGGAGAATGCGCGGTTCGGATGCTGGGATAACGTGTGAAGCAAAGCGAATTCCTTCAGCGTCATCTCAATCTCCGAACCATCCCAAAACACTCGCCTCTCATCGAGTGACAGCCGCAGCTCTCCAACGACGATATCGCCGGAAGACTGTACGGATGCCGCCCCCTCCTCGCCTGGTCTTGTCTTATACCAGCGATGGAGCTGTCTCTTGACCCTCGCCACCAGCTCCCTGGGACTGAAAGGCTTAACCATATAATCGTCGCCGCCAAGCTCCAGACCCATTATCTTGTCGACTTCGTTATCACGAGCGGAGATCATAATAATCGGAACCTCGGCCTCGCGCCGGATCGTGCGGCAGAACTCATACCCGTCCATACCGGGCAGCATAATATCGAGCACCCACATATCCGGCGGATGATTCCTCCACAGCTCCAATGCTTCCTCGGCGCTTGCCAGCCCGATCGTCTCGAAATGTTCGCGCACCAGATAAGCCTCAACCAAGTTTCTTATATGAAGATCGTCATCGACGACAGCAATCCGATATGGATTCATCCCTTATTGCCTCCCAACCTCATCTTCCATCATTATAGCAAGGCTGCTCTACCGCTGGGAACTTGCCATCGTTTTTCCACAATTCCACCAATGAACTGCCACTCCTCGCCTATACACTTGGACATGTAAGACAGACAAACAACCCGAGGAGAGTGTTACCATGAACAAAATGAAACGATTCAAAAGTATAGCAGCGTCCACGCTGCTGCTGTCCGTATTTGCCAGCACATCCGTATTCGCGAATCCGAAGACCACTCAGTTGCTGTCGTCCGGACCGGTAGTGAAGGTTGAAAGGACGGACATCAAGAGCGACGCAGTTGCAACGGTGCAGTCATTCATGCTCCCTGACCCTATTGAACTTGCACGCGAGTATGCCCCGGATACGGCTGAGGACTGGGAAGCTATCATAAAGCAGTATCATGAGCTAATGAAAGATAAATTCAGCATCTCGATAGTTGAAGCAGACCTTATTCAGATCCAGTCAACGGCGACCACAAAACCTGCCTCTTCAGCTGGCGGCATCTCTGCAACAGACATCAAGCTCGACGTGATTGAAGAGCTGGATGGAGCTCCGCTCACGGTCACGGCTGCTGCAAAACCGGCCCCGATGTTTGAAGTCCACAGCAAGCTTGCGAAAGCAGCGGAAGATAAGGATGCAGCCGGCATCCGGGATGCGCTGGCCGAATTGCTGGTTCAATATAAAGAAGAAATAAAGCAACTGCAAGCGGAAGACAATTAATTCGACATACAAACGATAGACATAGAGAGTTTCTATAAAAGGTTAGTATCGGAGTTTTTTTCAAAAAAAAGCATGGCGACATACGCCATGCTTTTGGCTATATATACAGTTGCTAAGCGTGGTAAGTCAGCAGACGATTACACCGGAACCGCATACCGTTCAATCTCGAAGCCCAGATCCTCGATCATTCGGTGGTCAGCTGATACATCCTGTCCCTCGGTCGTCAAGTAATCGCCAACAAACAAGGAATTGACCGCATACAGCGCCAACGGCTGCAGCGAGCGCAGCCGAATCTCCCGACCGCCCGCCGCCCGTAATTCCTTCGATGGGCAGATCAGGCGGAATAAGGCTAGCGTCTTCAGCGCCTTAAGCGGAGCAACCGGCTCCATATGCTCCAGCGGCGTGCCTGGTATCGCATTCAGAAAGTTGATCGGTATGGAATCCGCATCAAGGCTGCGAAGCGTCATGGCCATCTCCACAATATCCTCGTCGCTTTCACCCATTCCGATAATAACGCCCGAGCAAGGAGACATGCCGCTTTCCTTAGCTCTTTGAACGGTCCCGATCCGATCCTCATAGGTATGTGTTTGGGTAATGGATGTATAATGACTGCTGCTTGTATTCAAATTATGGTTGTAACGATGGACGCCAGCTTGCGCAAGGCGCTGTGCCTGGCCTTCCTTAAGCAATCCAAGGCATGCGCATATCTTGAGCGGCATCGTCGACCTGATCTCTTCCACCGCCTCGATGACCTGATCCAGCTCCCGCTCCGTCGGTCCCCGTCCAGACGCTACGATGCAATAGGTGCCGGCTTGGCGTGCCAAGGCTTCCTTCGCACCCGCTATCAGCGTCGGCTTGTCCAACATGACGTATTTTTCAATCGGCGCAGTCGAGACGATAGATTGCGAGCAATAGCCGCAGTCCTCCGGGCATAAGCCGCTTTTGGCATTCATGATCATATTCAGCTTCACTTTTCTACCATAATAGTGGCTCCTCACCTTGAAGGCAGCCTGCATCAGCGGCAGCAGCTCTTCATCAGCTGAACGCAGCACCGACAATGCCTCCATTGTTGTCAAGCAACTCCCCGCGAGCGCTTTGTCAGCCAGCTCGTCCCAATTCAATTTTCCCATAAGCATTCCGGTCTCCCTTTTACTATAAAATAGCCACCCACTATTGTTAACCAATAATTCATATACTAAAGTTAACAATAGATTTTTATTGTATCAAACGCGCACAGCTTTTTCCATATCTACAGCAAATCGAAAGAGATTGAAAAAATGAATTGACAATCGTTATCAATTACAATTAAAATGGCAAAGTGACGTTGATAATCATTATCGATTAGAAAAGGGAGCGAATCACCCATGAAAAAAACATTATTGCCCCTCGCAATTATTATGATGCTGCTAGTTAGCGCTTGCGGAGGGAACAATAACGCACCTGGCAATTCAAGCAATGCCAGCTCGCAGCCTTCTCCTTCTCCTACTGCTGACGCAAATGGGCATACGGGCGGCGCAACAGGCACCATCAAATATCAATCCGAGAACGGTGAAGTGGAAGTACCGGCTAACCCGCAGCGCGTTATCGTTCTTTCTTCTTTTGCAGGCAATGTGATGGCGCTTGGCGTCAACCTGGCAGGCGTTGACTCTTGGTCGAAGCTGAACCCACGTTACGACGAGTACATTAAGGACGTTGCCGAAGTATCCGACGAAAGCCTGGAGAAAATTATTGAGCTTGAGCCGGACCTGATTATTGGCCTGTCCAATATCAAAAACATCGACAAGCTGAAGGAAATTGCACCTACGGTTACGTACACTTACGGCAAAGTGGATTATCTGACACAGCATCTGGAAATCGGCAAGCTGCTGAACAAAGAAGCAGAAGCCAAGGCATGGATCGACGACTTCAAAGCGCGTGCAGGCCAAGCGGGCGATGACATCAAAGCGAAGATCGGCGAAAATGCAACTGTATCCGTCGTCGAAAGCTTCGACAAGCAGCTGTATGTATACGGCGACAATTGGGGCCGTGGCACCGAGATTCTGTACCAGGAGATGAAGCTTGCGATGCCTGAGAAGGTCACACAAGACGCGCTGAAGGACAGCTACTATGCCATCTCTACGGAAGTATTGCCGGATTATATGGGAGACTACGTCATCTTCAGCAAGTTCGCAGACGCAGACACCTCGTTCCAGTCGACGGAATCGTACAAGAACATTCCAGCTGTCAAAAACAATCAAGTCTTCGAAGTCGATGGCAACCAATTCTACTTCAACGACCCGCTGACGCTTGAAGACCAGCTGGCCTTCTTCAAGCAAAAGTTTCTTGGCGAATAAATAAAAGTATAGAGAGATCACAAACCATGACCAAAAAAACTGTTATCCCAATGGTATACAAATGGCTTGCCGGCATTGTTTTACTTGCCGGCATGTTTGTTCTTTCCATCACGCTCGGAGCGGCTAATATCAGCTTACCGGATATATGGCGGGCCATCACCTTCACCGATCTGAACAAAGACATCCTGATCATTCAGGAAATCCGGTTGCCCCGAGAAATCGGAGCGGCGCTTGTTGGCGCCGCCTTCGGCGTATCCGGGGCCGTCATGCAAGGCGTGACGCGCAACCCGCTCGCCGATCCGGGCCTGCTCGGTCTAACATCAGGCGCCACGGCTGCGCTTGCGATTACCCTTGCCTTCATTCCTAACCTGAGCTACATAGGCATGATGATTGCCTGCTTTATCGGCGCCGCATTCGGCTCCATCCTCGTCATCGTGCTAAGCGCCTCCGGCAAGGGCAAGCTTTCACCGCTTCGCGTCGTACTCGCCGGCGCAGCAATATCGACCTTCCTTATCGCTTTGACCGAAGGTGTCGCTCTGACCTTCAAGCTTTCTAAAAACGTGTCCATGTGGACAGCAGGCGGCTTGATCGGCACAAACTGGAAACAGCTCGCGTTAATCAGCCCTGTTGTTGGCGTCGGTGTGTTGATCGCCATTATTTTGTCCAAACAGCTCACTATTCTAAGCTTGAGCGAGGAAGTGGCTGTCGGTCTGGGCCAGAAGCTGACACAAATCCGAGCTCTCATGTTCTTTACCGTCATTTTGCTCACTGGTGCCTCTGTCGCACTGGTCGGCAATCTGGCATTCATTGGCCTTATGATTCCGCATATTGTCCGCCGGGTAGTCGGCACTGACTACCGCTATATTGTACCGATGTCTGCGATCTTCGGCGCTTCCTTCATGATGCTGGCCGACACGATTGGCAGGCTGATCAATGCGCCGTATGAGACGCCTGTCGTTGCCATTGTTGCCGTACTTGGGCTGCCCTTCTTCTTGTTCGTTGTGCATAGAGGAGGGAAATCGATATCATGATGCAGCAAGCCGTTATTCGGAAAACATTGATTATTATCGCTGTCACGTTTGCGCTTATTCTTGTGACAGGTTTTATCGGACTGGGGCTGGGTTATTCCTCGGTCTCCTACGACCGTATCCTGCCTACGCTGCTTGGAGACGGCTCTTTCAAGGAAAAATTCGTCCTGTTCAACATTAGACTGCCTAGAATTTTAATAACGGTACTGGCAGGGATGGCCCTGGCGCTGTCGGGCTCCATCCTCCAATCCATTACAAGAAACGATCTGGCCGATCCGGGTATTATCGGCATCAATTCCGGGGCGGGCGTGGCGGTAGCGCTATTCTTCCTGTTCTTCCCCACTGAACCCGGCAATTTCGTCTACATGCTGCCAATCGCAGCGTTCGCAGGCGCCCTATTGACCTCGATGCTGATCTATCTGTTCTCGTACCGCAGGTCAGAAGGCTTGAATCCGATTCGGCTCATCCTGGTCGGCGTCGGCTTCTCAATGGCTCTGTCAGGCGTTATGATCGTACTGATCTCTTCTGCAGAACGGGAGAAGGTCGATTTCATCGCCAAGTGGATTGCGGGCAATATATGGGGCACCGACTGGCCGTTCATTTGGGCCCTTCTCCCTTGGCTGATCGTTCTTATTCCCTTTACGCTGTACAAGGCGTACCGACTGAATCTGCTCAGCCTCAGCGAGCCGGTATCAATCGGCGTCGGGCTTGCAGTGGAGAAGGAACGTATTCTGCTGTTACTTGCTGCTGTAGCGCTTGCGGCTTCCGCCGTCTCCGTGACCGGCGGCATCGCCTTCGTCGGGCTGATGGCGCCGCATATCGCGAAGGCGCTCGTCGGGCCGCGCAATCAACTATTCATTCCGATCGCCATTCTGATGGGCGGACTGCTGCTTCTAATCGCAGATACCATTGGCCGCAATTTGATCGACCCGAACGGCATCCCGGCCGGGGTCGTCGTATCGCTGATCGGCGTTCCGTATTTCGCTTATTTGCTCCTCAAGAAACCCTGATCTTTTCCGCAGCTTGCCAGGTTGCGATCCAAGCCTTCAAAGCCACTGATGAAGTGAGCTTTGAAGGTTTTTTTTTTCATATCTGACTGCCAACATTCCCCCTGCCCCTCATGCTCCGCCACCCTTCTAGTTCGAATCTCTCAGTAACTTTTGTTGAAATCTGTAGATTCATCGCAACCATAAGCACTAAGAACCCTGATAAAAAGGGCCTTTTTGCATGATGTACATTTAATTTCAGAAATTTTATACTAAAAATAAAATATATTTTGAAATTTTATTTCGAAAGATGTATTCCATTACCTAGAAAGGGGGCCTATGGTTCATCCTGGTTTTTGCTTGGATAAAAATATGAATCTATCGATTTGTGTAAGTGGCTTCATGAACAGCTTGACGTTATCCACTTTTGAGAGAAAGGAAGTGTTGGCTTGTACCTTCACAGGAAAACCAACCGAAACGTAGCCATTCTGATTGTCATGATGATGCTTTGGGGAAGCTTGTTCTCCGGCATGGCTTATGCCGCCGAGGAGCAATCGCCTGCTGATCCGGACATCGCTTCCGAAACCGCACCAGATGAAGGTGAAGAGGCTTCCGAGCCGGCAGCTATGCTTCCGTTAGCCGCTGCTGCTGCCGATCACATCGTGATTGAGGATTTTGAAGATATATCCGATTTGTATGTAGCAGAGGTCCGCACCGTACCGGGTTCCACGAAGATTGAGCAGAGCACCCGTCCAGGACCCGTCATGTACGGGCAGGCCTCAGGGAAATTTGATTACGATTTCACAGGAAATGAAGGCACTTCAGCCGCCTATCTGCACTTTAACAAAAATGAGGACCGGGTGCTTGAAGGTTATCCGGTGAGAATCGGCGCCTGGGTATATGGCGATGGAGGCAAGCATTGGCTCCGAGCGCAATTCGAAGATGCCACCGGGGTGAGACATACGTCGGACTTCACTTCAACTGGCGGTTTTAGCTGGACCGGGTGGCAATATGTAACCGCTTCCGTGCCGCAAGGGCTTCCGCAGCCGATCGAATTGCGGCAGATTTATATCGCCGAAACAAACAACCTGAACAAAAACAAAGGCACGGTCTACTTCGATCAAGTATCCGCTATCTATACAAGCGGCAATCCTGCCTTTATCGAGCTGTCGGGTCTGACCGAGATGAAGCCTGGCGATAGCCTGCAGGCCGCTGTTCTGGCGACTTCGGGCGGAAGCAGCACGCGTGCCGACGTTACAAGCGGCTCGATGTTCAACAGCAGCTCCACCGATGTCGCGACCGTTTCGGCTAGCGGACTCGTTCAAGCAGTCGCCGTCGGAACGACAACCATAACGGCAACGAACGGCTCGAACAAAGCTACATATGAGCTGATCGTATCGGACAGCGGCGCTGTATTGGCAGGCCTTGAGCTGGAAGGCCGTACGGCTCTCAACACTGGCGAGACAGAGCAGCTGCGCGCATATGCGTTCTATAGCGGCCAGGCAGAGCCTGTACACATAACTGAGCATGTAACGTATGCCAGCAGCGATGAAGCGATTGCGGTAGTGTCCAGCACAGGACTGCTGACCGCCAAAAATGAAGGCGCTGTCACGATTACAGCTGAGCTTGAAGGGCTCACTGCAACCATCGATGTCATCATTACAAAACCGGTGCCTGTTCTCCAAGGCATCACCATTGCAGGACTCATTCCTCTTACCGAAGGCGACAAAGCGCAGGCAAATGTACTGGCAACCTACACCCTGCTGGATGAAGAGGTGAACGTTACGGATAACGCCGTCTTCACAAGCAGCGACCCTACAGTTGCCGAAGTGGACGCGGACGGTCAGGTCACTGCCAAAAAAGCAGGAACGACCCGAATTCGTGCCACATTCGAAGACAAACTGACCGAGCATCTGCTAATCGTCCACGCTCCGCAGCAATTGCAGAAGCGCGAGCTGCGCGCAGCCTGGATCGCATCTGTCGAGAATATCGACTGGCCAACCAAAGGCGTAATGACAGAAGAGCAGCAGAAGAGCGACTTTATCGCCCTGCTGGATGAGCTTGCGGCTACCGGCATCAATGCTGTCATCGTACAGATCAAGCCGACAGCGGACGCCTTCTATCCTTCGGAATACGCGCCTTGGTCCGAGTGGCTGACAGGCGAGCAAGGCAAGGACCCAGGCTATGATCCGCTCGCCTTCATGCTCGAGGAAGCGCATAAACGGAATATGGAGTTCCATGCCTGGTTTAACCCTTATCGCATCAGCATGCACGCTGATATCAGCAAGCTGGTGGACGATCATCCGGCGAAGAAAAATCCGGACTGGGTCGTATCGTACGGCGGCAAGCTGTACTTCAATCCTGGCGTGCCTGAGGCGAAGCAATTCGTCATCGACAGCGTAATGGAAGTCGTCGACAACTACGATATTGACGCCGTACACTTCGACGACTACTTCTACCCTTATCCGGCAACGGGAGTCGACTTCCCGGACGCCGCCGAATATGCAGCTTACGGCAAAGACTTCGCCGACAAAGCCGCATGGCGCAGAAACAACGTCGACACGTTGATCCAAGGTCTTGCAACAGCAATTAAAGAGAGCAAGCCTTATGTCCAATTCGGCATTAGCCCGTTCGGCATCTGGCGCAACAAAACGACTGACGTTGCCGGTTCCGATACGAACGGTCTGCAAAGCTATGACGCCCTTTATGCCGATACCAAGGGCTGGGTAGATAAAGGCTGGCTCGATTACATCGCGCCGCAGGACTACTGGCATTTCGGCAACGGTCCTGCCGCTTATGAGAAAGTCGTAGAATGGTGGCGCGGCGTAACGGCTGATGCCGACACGCATCTCTACATCGGCCATGCCATCTATCGTGTGCCGACTTGGGACGATCCGCTGGAAATGGTAAATCAAATCAAGTTCAACCGCAGCTTTGCGGAAGATATACAGGGCAGTATGTTCTTCAGCGCGAAGGATGTCATCGCCAACCATCTGGGCATGCAGGATACGATGATGAACGACCTGTACCGCTTCCCTGCCCTGGCGCCGACAATGCCTTGGCTGGATGACACGGCTCCGGCTGCGCCGAAGCTGAATGCTGCCGAGCTGTCGGAAGAAGGCGTTGCCGAGCTTCGCTTCACGGATGCCGATGGCAGCCAGGATACTACGTATTATGCGATCTACAGGCAAGAAGGCACTGCCGCACCGGATATCAATAATCCGTCCCAATTGATCGGAACATTCCGCAAGCAAGCGGGAGCAGCCGAGCAATTGTATGTCGACGGCAGCATGGATGAGTACAAAACCTATACGTATGCCGTTACTGCACTGGACCGCCTGCACAATGAAAGCACAGTAAGCAACGCAGTAACGCTGGCTTACACGCCTGGAGACACATTGAAAGAGAAAGTGATGGCCAAGGATTCGAAAAACGGCACCATCGAGCTGGAGCGCTCCGGCGTTCTGAAGCTCGCTGCCAATGCCGTCATTGAACAGAAATTCCCGGCACGCACCGTCACCCGCTTGCTGAGCGAGGTACTTGTTGGCGCCGAGAACGCTGTGTTCACCTTGAACGACAAGGGCGAAATCAGCAAAATCACATTGAACGGCGAGACGCCAAGAGATACGATGCGCGTCGGTATCCGCAACAGCATCGCCGATATTACGGATATGACGCAGCTGAACCATACCCGGATCGAAATGCTGGCGACAGCGTCCGTCTCCATCGCGGACAAAATCGGAGGAAAAAACATAAAGGCAGAAGCAAACGCCCCGATCGTCTTCACGATCGCAGACGGCAAAACAGTCGTTGAGCAGAAGGGCAAGGTTCTCCTGTCGACCGAAAACCGTATCTACTTGATGCCGCCAGCTGACGGCTCTCTGATCGAAATCTCGTCCTTGACGAGAGCGCAGGGCAAGCCGAAGTACCGCGGCGTACTGGAAGTATTCCAATCGCCTGAAGGCGACAAGCTGAGAATCGTCAACGAGCTGAACATGGAGCAATATCTGTATCAGGTCGTACCAAGCGAGATGCCTGCATCGTTTGGTCTGGAGGCGCTGAAGGCGCAATCCATCGCTGCAAGAACTTACGCGCTGACGGACTACATGGTAAGCCGCTTTGCAGACCAAGGCTTCCATATTGACGACAGCACGCTGAGCCAAGTATTCAACAACAGCGCCGAGAACGAGCTGACGCATCAAGCCGTCGACGCGACAGCAGGTCTGATCATGCTGAGCGACGGCATGCTGGTCGATGCCAGATTCTACTCCACGTCCGGCGGATACGGCGCATCGAAGCATGAGGTTTGGGCGGATACCGGCACGAACAAGTTTCCTGGTACAGCCATTCCTTACTTGACTGCAAGAAGCTATACGTTTGACCCGAACAGCGATGATATGCTGAATATCGATACATCGGACGAAGCAGCAGTCAATGCGTTCTACAAGGACCTGTCACTCACCGGCTACGACTCAGAGTCGCTGTTCTTCCGCTGGAAGGTCGCTCTGACCGCAGAACAGCTGGCGGCAACGATTAACAAGAACATCAAGCTTCGCCATGCGGCCGACCCGCTCTTCATCCTGACGAAGACGGATAACGGCAGCTTCGCGAGCTTGCCGATACCTGAAGACGGCATCGGCGAATTGCTGGGCATGTCCGTAGCGAAACGCGGCGCAGGCGGCAATATTACGGAATTGATCATTGAAGGCACGACTGGCACTTATAAAATTATGAAAGAATACAACATCCGCTTCACGATCAGACCGACCAAAGCCGATACAGGCAGCATGGAAGATATTCTAGCCTACAGAGCTAAGGGCGGCTCGACAGATTATGACGGAGCGGGAACGGTCAAAAACCCTAGCATCCTGTACTCTGCCTTCTTCACGTTCGATATCAAAGCCGCAGAAAACGGTGCTATCGAATCCGTCACCTTCTACGGCGGCGGCAATGGACACGGCGTCGGCATGAGCCAATACGGCGCGCAGATGCTGGGCAAGGAAGACTGGACATATTCGCAAATCCTGAACGCCTATTATGCGAACATGAACATCGTCTCGCTGAACGCTCCATTGATCACTAGCCTGGAAGCGGTCAACCCGGCTAGATTGAGCATAGGTGCTGCTGGCAAGCTGACGGTCAACGGTTTGTTCAGCAATGGAGACAAATCGGCTCTGACAGCAGGCATTGACTATCAAAGCAGCGACAGCTCTATCGTATCGGTAGATGCAAGCGGCAATCTAAAGGCGCTGAAGGCTGGCGAAGCCACCATCACGATTACCGTAGGTGCTTTGTCGACTACCGCAAAGGTTCAAGCTTACCGCAGCTCGGTTGATCCGGGTAACCCTGGAAATCCGGGAGAGCCTGGCGGCGGTGACGGCGACGGAGGCGGCACTGATCCGGAGCCGAAGCCAGAGCCAAGCATCGACTTTAGCGATATCGGCAGCCACTGGGCTAAGGCTTCTATCGAAGAAGCGGTCAAACGCGGAATCGTGATGGGCTACGAGGATGGCACATTCCGTCCGCAAGCACAAGTTACAAGAGCGCAATTCATTACGCTGCTGATGCGCGCATTCGACGGAGAAATCTCCAGATCGGCTGCCCCGGCTTTCAAGGACAGCAGCGATATTCCGGACTGGGCGATGGCTTCCGTGAAGAAGGCGGTTGCCGCAGGCCTCATTACAGGCTATGATGACGGCACTTTCCGTCCGGGCAAAGCCATCTCCCGCTCGGAGATGACCGCGCTTATCGTCCGTATCGCAGGTCTTGAGCCGATCGAAGACGCAAACTTGTCCTTCTCCGACAGCGACAGCATTGGGGATTGGGCACGCGGTTACATCGCGGCAGCCGTTGAAGCCGGCCTGATGCAAGGCAAGGGCAACAACCGTTTTGCACCGAATGATAGGACTACCCGTGCGGAGGCCGTTGTACTGCTTCTGGCATGGCTGAATGAAAGTGACAACGAATAAACAAGACCAACGCCCCGGCCCGCTACTTGCAGGCCGGGGCGTTTCTTTGTCCGTGAATGTCTACTCTTTTCTCTGGTTTTTCACCGCACTTGCATGCTTGATGGCGATATGGACATCGAATTGCTGAATGGCCTCACCGTTCAGCAATCTGGAATCCCAGTTGTCTTCGGCGGCCCATTCAACATAATGATGGCGGAATAGATTATATTCCATATTCATAATATCCAGCTTTCGTTTTACGCTCATGTCGTACAACTGCTGGATCTCTTTTTTGATGGCATTCTCTGTTGCTTCAGTCAGTTGTTGAAAATCCGTCAGCGTATTGTCCACCCGATTGACGATATAACCCTTGCCGCGAACCGAAATATTGAATTTCGGATAAGCCCCGCCTTGTACCCGCGTAAGCTTGGACTTGGGATGATTGACTATTACTTGGACAGAAGGCTCCTCAGGACTCGGCACGGACACTCCCGCGCGAATCGTTTCTCTTTGAAACCAACGAAGGCCTGTCAAATCCTTGATCGGCACAAAACCCTTCAGCTTGCCGTCTTTATAAAATTCCGCGCCGTCAATCATCAGCATGTTCTTTTTCTTATCGTTCTGAGACCAATGCCGTTTATCCAGCGCCAACGTAGGGATACAGGACGTATACCCCGGCTCTCTAAGTTCCCTGACAAATCGGTGGAGCTTGATGGATTCGATGATCGATGTCTGGGCATAGATGCCTTCGGGCACATGAAGAATCGTATTGAGCGGAGATTGGTCATAGAACGCCTTTGTTTGCAAAATCGCTTTTACAGATCCTCTTGTGCTGTATACCCAAGGCGTATACCGAAACTCAGAATACCTTGTAATACTGTCATACACCGCTTCAACCCCATGCTTTAACAGCGATTCACTGAACACTAGCGCGGTCGTATGCCCCCAGTATATTCGCTCCTGAGCGCTTTGATAGATCTGGAACACCGCCTCTTCGAAATTGCGACCAGCTCCCTCGCCAATCCATACTCTCGCTCCCTCCTTCCTCCCTTCGGAGGTTTTTGCCTCGGACTGCATATCGATGAATTGAATATAGACATGGACTTGTCCATCCCGGTAATCCACGCCAATCGCCGTCACATAATTTAAATGCTCAATATTTTTCACATCGCTATCACAGCCGGAAGCTAGCAGCAGCAACGCCATCAGGAGATTAACAAGCCAAGATTGCCGCATGCTACTCTTCATCCTTCCTGATCTGCTTGAGCATGTCCGACGAGAAGTCGCGCCGTTTGAACGGATTGATCGACAGCGCGGACATCCATTCCCGAAATCGCAGACTCACTATCGGCTCCATGAATGGAAGCCCGAACGAATCCAGCCTGCAGAAATAGATGAAGATCGCAAAGATGGACAAAAAGAAACCGTAGATGCCCAAATAAGCCGATACAAATAGTATGCCGCCCCTGAACAGGCTGACGCTCCCCGATAACGACTGGTTGACCAGCGAGTAGGTCGCGACCGACGAGATCGCAATGACAACAAGCAGCGTAGGAGAAGCTAGTCCTGCCCGGATTAAGGAATCCCCGATAATCAGACCCCCGACGATGCCGATCGTCTGTCCTACCGCCTTCGGCAGCCGGACTCCCGCTTCCCTGAGCAGCTCGAATAGAAACAGCAGCAAAAAGGTTTCCAAAAACATCGGCATCGGCACGCCTTCACGGGAAGAAACCACTGTAGAAACCAGGGAGAATGGCATCTGATCCACATTGACCGAAGCAATCGCGATCCAGAAGCCCGGCAGGCATATGCTGAGCGCAATACCGATAATACGCAGGAAACGTTGAACTACGACGTTGTAAAACGGAAAATGAACATCCTCCGGCGTCTTCAGCAGCTCGAAGAAATTGGCAGGGGCAATGAGCACCATCGGTGATCCGTCCACAATAATCGCGAACCGCCCTCTTAACAAAGCCTCGGTTACAAAATCGGGACGTCCGATGTAATCGATAAGCGGTACTAAGGAAAACGTCCGGTCCGACAGCCACTGCTCCAACTGTCCGCTGCTGACAACGCTCTCCGTCCGGAACGTCTGGAGACGCTTGCGCGCTCTATCCACCGCTTTGCGATTAGCTCTATGGTCCAGATAAATCAATGCAACCCGTGTCTTGCTCAGACTGCCCAGGATGAACTCTTCGGTAAACAACAAGCCGGTATGCATCCGCTTGCGAATCAGCGATATATTGGTATACAGTTCTTCTGTGAACGCGTCCTTCGGGCCTTTAATCGATATTTCCGTATTGGATTCCTGAAGCTGGCGATGCGGAACGCTGGACAGATGGACGAGCCAAAAATAACGTTCTCCCCTCTTGTAGATCACCAAGCTGCCCGAGAACAATCCCTCTACCATCATCGTCATCGTCTGTTCCTTGCTCATCAGCGGCAATTCCCGGATGTCGCCATTTTCCGTTAGATCCTCGACCGAACCCTGGCTTGCAAAGTGACATACTGCCGAAAAGTATTGATTCAATTGATGCTTATCGGTCATTCCTTCACAATATAGCGCAACAACATCCGGATCTTCTCCGGTACCCGGAATATCGGGAAAATAGATGTCCATATGACGGGAGAACGCTCGCTTGAGCCCCTCCGCATTTAGAGTACCTTGCTTTAGAGCCGCGTCATATTCCGCAAACAGCTCCTTCTCCATCCGTTCTCCGATCATGACTGCCGCCCCGCTTTCATACGAGTGAAATAAGTCAAGGCGAACAGAACAAGCGTAACCGCCATCCCCCAGATCAGGGCATAGTTGTAGAAGTAGTCATGGATCACTTTCTGCATCCATATATCACTAACTTGCAGCAGCGCAGGCAAGGACATAAGCAGCGTGCCGGAGAATAGGGCAATTTGGCGGGGCTTCGGCTTGCGGATCACCACCACTTCCGACAGCACATAGATGCATACCCCCGCTCGAACCACACTTCCTGACAGCAATTGGAATGCTGCCAGAAAATCGACGTGCGAAATATATTCACCCAGCGTGACTAGCCTCCATTGTTCAAAAGCCGGAAATCTCAAGTTGCTTGCTTCAATCGGACCGAAGGCCGTGATAGAACCAATGGTAGGACCGAGAATCAAGCCAATGAGTATCGTAAGCAGAATGAAGATAGTCAAGTAGTTTAAAGGCTTATTCATACGGTGCTGGAGCAGCAGCAGAATAATCAGGTCAAAGCTGCCCCCCACAACAATCGTCCCGCCTCCAAGCTGGGCAGGCAGGCCTTCCGCCATCAATGGTTGCAAAATGCCGTAGTCTTTGCTGTTCATCGTCATCCAGGAGACTCCCATCCCAAGCAGCCATACAATAGGCAAAAGCAAGGCGGACAGGTAGATTAGGGTCCGTAAACCTGTTCGGGCAGCGCTAAAGGCAATGAACATAAAGCAGGCAATCACGACGATGCTAGGCGTACTGGGCAAAAAATAAATGCTGACGTTTTTGGTTGTGTCGTAAATAATCATCATGCCAGCAATGAGGAAATAAAGCAGCATGCTTCCGCCGATCAGCGCATATCCGAACTTGCCAATCTTCATTTTCAGCCAATCCGAGAACGAATCTTGCCGCATTGACTTCAATATACGGTACAGCATCACACTCCACACGATCAGCACCCCGTAGCCTATCGCAATGCTGACCCATGCGTCGCGCCCCGCCGTCTGAACCAGCTTCGGAATAATGAGAACATGGTTAGAAATGCCGACTGTCAATATCATCAAAAAAACAATCTGCGTTCTTGAGAAGGAAAAGTCCATTACACATACCTCCGGCCATCATGAGTCGCACCTGGTATATTTTCCTAATCAAGTCTTCCTTATGCAGATACTGGAATCAGTCTTCCTTCCTCACATCCCGCCAGCGCTCTGACCAGCGCTCCATCTCCTTCAACGCATTCTGAAAGTCCCGCCCCTTCCCGCGCGCGCTCGCGCTGCAAGCCGAGTTTCTCGGCTTGCAGCTCTACTTTCCGCTTGCGCACACTCTGCAAACCGAGTTTCTCGGCTTGCAGCCCCTCTTTCCGCACGCGCACACTCTCCAAGCCGAGTTTCTCGGCTTGCAGCTCCACTTCCCGCACGCGCACACTCTCCAAGCCGAGTTTCTCGGCTTGCAGCTCTACTTTCCGCTTGCGCACACTCTGCAAGCCGAGTTTCTCGGCTTGCAGCCCCTCTTTCCGCACGCGCACACTCTCCAAGCCGAGCTTCTCAGCTTGCAGCTCCACTTCCCGCGCGTGCTCGCTCTCCAAGCCGAGTTTCGCGGCTTAGAAATGTCGGCGCTATGGGCTGGTGCCCATTCCATCCCTGCACGATCCGCCTAACCCACTCTATAACCTATTAATTGTCATTTCATACATAATTAATAATTTAAGACAAATAAGTACCATTTATGTGTGAATATTTAGTTTTCGTGCACATTTGTGACGGTTCCTTGCATTTTGGGTTCAAGCTTTTGACTTATTTATTCAAATGGCCCTCATATTCTTTAAAATTCCTCAATAGAATGATTCAGACGAAAGGAGGCCCTATGATAAAGTAAGATGCCCACCCATCTAAAGGAGGTAGTTCGATTGGTCAAAACTTTAAGATTGAACAGCTTCACATTAAAAGCACTGATTTTGGCTGGCGGCATGATGCTGGCAGCGGTATTAAGCTTTCTCCTGTTCTCCCAGCAAGTATCCGCACACGGGTATATCGACGGACCCGCAAGCCGCGGATATCTTTGCAAAACCGGACAGAACACGGACTGCGGCGCAATTGTCTACGAGCCGCAAAGCCTTGAAGCGCCAAAGGGCTTCCCGGCAGCCGGACCTGCAGACGGCAAAATAGCCAGTGCAGGCGGAGCTTTCCCTAAGCTTGATGAGCAGTCTGCCACTCGCTGGTCGAAGGTCAACATGAACTCCGGCTCCGTCACCTTCCACTGGACGCTGACTGCGCCTCACTCCACTAGCAGCTGGAAATATTATATTACGAAAACAAACTGGAACCCGAACTCGCCCCTGACTCGCGCTCAGTTCGATCTCACTCCGTTCTGTTCCGTTCCGTACAGCGGCCAGCCTCCGTATTCGTACTCCAACACATGTAACGTACCGGCTCGCTCAGGCTACCATGTCATCCTGGCCGTATGGGAAGTTGCCGACACGGGCAATGCCTTCTACAACGTCATTGACGCCAACTTCGGCGGCAACCCAGGCGACACTCAAGCGCCTACTGCACCAGCCAACCTGGCTTCTCCATCGAAAACGGCAACAAGCGTATCCCTCTCATGGAGCGCATCCACCGATAATGTCGGCGTTACAGGCTACCGCATCTATCGCGGCTCCACGCTGGCCGGATCTGTCTCGGGCTCAACCTTAAGCTACACCGCCACCGGCTTGACGGCCAATACGGCGTATACCTTCACCGTTAAGGCAGTGGATGCCGCAGGCAATGAATCGGCTGCCAGCAATGTCGTCGCCGTGACGACCAACACGAATACGGGTCCCGATACGCAGGCGCCGACAGCGCCGTCCGGGCTGCATGTCATGGGCAGCGCGACTTCCACGACCGTGCCTCTGATGTGGAACGCCTCCAGCGATAATGTCGGCGTAACGGGCTATCAAATCTTCCGCGGCTCGACGCTGGTGACGACGGTGTCCGGCTCGACGTTAGCCTACACAGTAACAGGCCTAAACGCCAATACGGCGTATACCTTTACGGTCAAAGCCATCGATGCGGCGGGCAATGTCTCGGCTGCCAGCAATGCCGTATCCGTCACAACGCCAGCCGCTCCAACCACGTATCCGGCATGGAGCTCGACAACCGTCTACTGGGGCGGGGACAAAGTGACGCATAACGGCGTCAACTACGAAGCCAAGTGGTGGACACTAGGCCAAACGCCTAGCGCAACTTCGGATGTCTGGAAGATCATCCCTTAACAAGCGATCATCACCCTAGATCTTAAATCAAGTGAAGCCCACACGGGCAACCCAAACAAAGACCAGCAGGGTGCTGCTTGCCCCTGCTGGTCTTTTCGGCTTGCTATCAAGTCCCGTATCGATAAACGTCGCCCGGCCACCATGAATCTACTGCATAATCACCCTTGTCCGTGAATTTGCATTCTGGCTAGGTTAGCCCTCCCCTTCATACGCACGCTTCAGATCTTCAATTATTATCCGGTTCATGCCAAGCATGGCATTCATCACTCGCTGCGCTCTAGCCGCATCTCCGCCGCCATGCATCAGCTCGCCCAGCGCCTTCGGAATGATCTGCCACGATAATCCGAAACGGTCCTTCAGCCAGCCGCAGCGGGATTCCTCGCCGCCCTCAACCAGCTTCTCCCAGAGCTCGTCAACCTCCTCCTGAGATTCACAGCTGACGAATAACGAGATGGCCGGCGTGAAGGTATAATGCGGACCTCCGTTCAGTGCCATGAACGTTTGGCCTTCCAGCTGGAAAGTGCCGGAGACGACCCTGTCCCCATTGCGCACCAGAGACAGAATGCCAGAATTAGCGAATACCGACGTGTAGAAATTCATCGCTTCCTCCGCCTCTTGGTTGAACCATAGAAACGTCGTGATCTTTTGCATTTGAATCCCTCCCTATGAACAACTTTCATGCTTTACATCCAAGTCTAGCACATGGGATGTTCAATGATTTCTTCTGTATTGCGAATTTCGCGAATATGTTATGACATATTTACCCAGATGGTTGCGCACGGATCATATAGAGCATGCTTAGCCAATGCCTCTCGATATGTACGATCTGTAAACCCGCCCCCTCCACCAGTTCCTCCATATTGCGTGTAAAATGACAGCCGTTCATCCGGTACAACAGCGGATTCAACGTTTTCTGGAGCGCCGAGAGAATGACGTTGTTGCTGATGCCATGCTCCATGAGCAGAATTTGTCCGTCCGGCTTGCACCAGCGCATCATATTTTGAACGACTTGATGAGGCTTGTCGTAGCTGCACAACGAAAGCGTGGAAATAATCGTATCGAAGGCATGCTCTGGAAATTGAAGGCTCTCGATATCCGCTTGCAGGAAGGAAGCATCGACGCGGTAGCGTGCTGCCGCCACCTTGGCCTTCTCCAACATCTTGCCGCTGAAGTCGGCAGCCGTCACCCGCACTTGCGGAGGATAATAAGGAAAGTTCGCTCCCGCTCCGACCGCAAGCTCCAGCACGTCACCCTTCGCATGGCGGAGCAGCCCGCGCCTGAATTGCTCCTGGCTCGCGTCCCCTCTTCTTCTGTCATACATCTCCGCCTGCTTGTCGAATATCCGAACGCGACTCTCCTTGTCCATCCCTCGTCATCCCCGCCTTTTCGGTGCTCTTATAGCTCTTCCATACGTTCATAGCTCTTCTATACGTTCCGTCTCCAAGAAAGTGTCCGCCATCCACTCTGCAAAGCGCTCTTTCTCTTCGAATTGCGGATAATGGGCCGAATGTTCGAATACGATAAATTCTTTCTTCGGGGCATCAAGAAGCTCGAAGTACGACTGAGCCGCCTTCACGGAAGTCATATAATCATGCACTCCCATCACAAAGTAACAAGGGATGGCAAGCTCCCGCACGACATCCGGCAAAGGATGCGCCGACTCTTCCTCCAGCAAGCCGGACTGCGTCTCTGCAATGCCTCTTAGATAACGAAGCACATCAAGCCCGTTATACTCCGGGTTCAACAGAAAACCCTCGTAATAGTCCCTGTTGTCGTCGATTAGCCTTGCCGCTCCGCCGTACTTTCGGATCAGACTTCGCGGCGTCATTTTCTCTCCACCCTCAATTTGCGGCCGGAGCTGCTCCAGCTTGTCAATATCGGTCTCAGCATCAGCAGCCCTTGCCTGTTCAAGCACATAGGCGAAGCTGTCCAGCTCGCTGGCATGATGATCGCCGACCTGGCCGATCCCGATGTAGGCGGCGAAGGACTCCGGCGATTTTGCAGCCGCCTTCATCCCGATATAGGTGCCGAAGGAATGTCCCGCCAAAATAACCTTTTCTTGCTTCAGCCGCTCCTTCACCTGCTCCGTCAGCGCCAGCAAATCGTCCACGAGCAGATCAGTCGTCAGCTTGGTATAATCCTCAAAAAAACGATAGGACTTGCCGCTTCCCCGCTGATCGTAATGGACAATGGTAAACTGCTGCTCCAGCAGGTCCTGATATTTTCGGACATACGGAATCTCCGAGCTGCCCGGACCGCCATGCACAAACAGCAGTATGGGATTGTCTCTATTTTCTCCGCGGATCATAACCGTATGCTCAGCTCCATTGACGATCATGCTCTCCAATATGCTAATGCTGTTTTCACTTTTCAATGAAGGCGTCCATGTGGGATGGAACAGAACGGCCGCAACGATAAAGATGGAAATTGCCGCCCAAGCCCAGCGTTTCTTTAGTCTCTTTCTCTTTCCTGTCATCAACAATTGCTCTCCTGGTCCTTGGTTTCAAGTGATTATTGCTCTATAAGACTCACGATATACCAAGGAATACAGTGCGTCAATGCAGGTCATTCTAGCGGTTTATCGCTGCATTTACGATTTCGCTCCGTTGCCCGAACTTGTCGTTATCGCTTGAAGCTTGCGGTTTGAGCCAAATTGAGCCAAGTAGAAGACGAGTACACCGACATGAAGCAAGGCCAACACCAGGTAGAGGTTGCTGAATACCGCGCTTCCGCTATCCTGATGGATAGGGTTGACGGATGTCTCCGCCGTCCATTCCGCAATGATGCCGTACAGCCCGGAAGCCATGCCATGCGTAATGAAGCCGCACATGGAGAACAAGCCCATGCCAACCCCAGCCTGCTCCTTCGGCAGCGTTTGAGACACAGTGTTCGACATGGTAATCATCATAAAAGACTGTCCAACATTGCCTAGAATGAGAATAACGGCAATCCACCAGCCCGGAGCTGCTGCGAAGGACGACAACAAGACGAAGCCGATAATGATGGAAGCGGAAGCTATCGTATATAGAAACGCATTGCCCTTCCGGTCAGCCAGCTTTCCTGCCTTCCTGCCCAGAATAGCGGAGACGATAGCCGCAGGCACCATCACCATGCCGATCCAATAGGGAGGCAGCGCCTGAACACGGGATAGCAGCACCGGCGTCAGGAAGTAGAACGATACGCCAATACCATTCACCACCACGGCCACGAGAATCATGAATGAATATTTGCGATTGCGAAATAGTTCCGGTCGGACGAACGGCTCTGCCGCGCTGCGGATGCGCCAGACGAACAGCGCGAGGAAGATTAGCCCTAGCCCAAGAGAGAGCCAAGATACATTCGTGAAACCGAATAATACAAGTCCGGCAGCCGCGCCGAGCAGGATGCCGCCAAGCCAGTCGAATATGGACTTCGCGCCAGTATCATCCGGCAGATAGGAGCGATAGAACGGGATAAGGGCGAGCAGCGCGATCGGGAAGCTGAACAGCCATCTCCAATCGGCAAAGCTCGTCAGCAGCGCCGACAATACCGGGCCAAACGCGCTGCCCAGAGCCAGTCCGGCAGCTGCCATACCTAAAGCAGCGCCTCTTCTCTCCTGCGCGATATAGCGGATCGGAATCAGCATCGACACTGCCGGAATAGACGCCGCCCCGACGGATTGCAGGCATCTGGCCAGCAGGGCCATGCCGAAGCTTTGAGACAACAGACCGATTATGGAGCCAGCCGCAAACACGAGAAGACCGAATGTGACGATATTTTTCAGCTTGAACCGATCCGCAAGCTTGCCGTACGTGACAGTGCCCACCGCATAGATCAGCGAATAAGCGGCTGACATCCAGCTAACTTGCGCCAGACTCAGGTTGAACTCCAGACTTAATTCAGGCAGCACGATGTTGAACATCATCGCACTCATGGACGACAGCATAAGCGTAACGAGCATGACTCGAAGCAGCTTAGCCGTATGTGCGGGATTGATTGCAGAACTCATTGTATATCTCCCCTTAATCGAATTATGATTGTACAGCAAAGTCGATAATATGAATGCAAGTGCTTGCTTGCATAACTTTCATAAAAAAACTAGGGAGTTAACGCCCTAGTAAAGGTATTGACACTTTCATCGATAAATTCATCCACCGATGACAAGCCTAGCGAGGAGCTGTCCCCTTGCAGCAAACTCATAAAAGCTCCGTGATTCATCCACATGAACGCTTTGGCCTGCAGCTCGGAATTGCAATCGGCAAGCTTGCCTCGGCGCTTCATTTCATTGAAATAGTCAATTAGCAGCTCCTGCAGCTTCTGCGGGTGCTTATGCGTCGATTCCCGAAATTGCTGGATGATCGGCTTCTCTTTGAAGGCAATCTGCATCACCTTCCGGTTGCGGTTCATCAGCTCGTGATATCTGCTGCTGATCGTCAGCAAATCATCGCGCAGGCTGTACGCCAGCTTCTGCTGGAACAGCTTCTCCATCGCTTCCGCATAGTGATAATGATGGAACGCCTTCTCGAGCAAGTTCAGCTTGCTGCCGAAGTGGCGGAACAGCGTTACTTCGTTCACGCCGGCGCTTGCTGCGATTTCCTTGGTCGATACGCCGTTATAGCCTTGCTCCGCCACAAGATCGATAATCGCCTTCATCAGCTTCTCTGCGGTGCTTAATTTGCCGTTAGCGATAAGAACCCTCCTTCCTTCAGGAGTGAAATGTAAGTGATCACTTTCATTTATCGTTATTCTACTTCTATCTCCGTTCATTTGCAAGCCCAAAAAAATCATCTGTCCACAATCCCGACATAAAGCCGTCATAGCCTTTGCTACCTACTGTCTGTATGGCAGTACAGGTCATTCTCGGCTCTGCCGCCAGCTTGTCAAAAAACTGCCGTGTGCCGATAACCCGTGTATCCTCGTTATGTCCGTCAATCACATCGCCGTTACGAATCACATTGTCACCTAGGATGACCGTACCTGGACGGGAAAAACGAAGCGCCCAATCCAGATTTCGTATTCCAGCGTAACCAGCTTGCCTCCTGCCGGCAGCGCTCCGGCCAGCCAGATCGTGATGTACCCGCCAAGCGTTCCGATCTCCAGAATCCGGCTTGCTCTGTTCATTCTCGCCAGCACTTGCAGCAGCTTCCCCTGCGCCGGCGATGCATCGATTGCCGGCAATCCCGCTTCACGATTGGCGGCGGCTTTACGTCACTCCTCAGCCGCTATCGCAAGACTGCATGAAGCACATCCCTGCCATTCCGCCACATTTCCGCCTCCCGCCGCTCATAGAATGATAAAAACTGCGGGAGGTACGGACATTGAATGATCTGCGCAAAAAGGTCGATCAAGGCATCACCCAGCTTGTCGATTGGCTAGTCAAAGAACAGAAGGAGGATGGCTCCTGGCGCTTTTGCTTTGAGAACGGCATTATCATCGATGCTTATGCCCTGATCCTCTTTCGGCTGCTGGAGCATGAGAACGAGGAGCTGCTGCGCAAGCTGCATAACCGGATCGCCGCAAGCCAGCAGCCGGACGGCTGCTGGCGATTGTACCCTGATGAAGAAGAAGGCAGCTTGTCCGCTTCAATCGAAGCCTATTATGCCTTGCTCATATCCGGGTATAGCCAAGCCGATGACGAGCATATGCAGCGGGCCAAGGCCTATATCCTATCACGCGGCGGCATCGGCATGGTTCGCAGCACCTTGACCAAAACCATCCTTGCGGCAACGGGACAACGGGATTGGCCGCGATCGATCTCCACCATTCCGATGGAGATCCTTCTTGTGCCAAGCGAGCTGCCGCTCAGCCTGTTCTCCTTCTCCGGCTATGCCCGCGTCCATCTCGTGCCCATGCTCGTTATGGGCTCGCGCAAGTTCTCGCTTCGCACCGAACGGACGCCCGATCTGTCGTCGCTATACGCAAACCGCGACACCGGAGATGAAGCAAGCTTGCCTTCCCATATGGCTATGAGAGTACAAATCCAGACTGGCATGGAAAGGCTGATCGGATCGCCCCGTTCACTGCGCGATGCCGCCGCCGATAAGGCGGAGGCGTTCATGCTGGAGCGGATCGAAGGCGACGGCACCCTCTACAGCTACGCCACAAGCACAATCATGATGATCTTTGCCCTGCTGGCGCTTGATTACGGTAAGAATCATCCCGTTATTCAGAAGGCCTGCCAAGGACTGGCCGATATGCGCTTCGATACAGAGGGCATCACGACCATCCAGAACTCCCCCTCCGACATATGGGATACCGCTCTGATCAGCTACGCGCTTCAAGAAGCTGGCGTCTCACACCGTCACGAAGCCATCCTGAACGCCAGCGCTTTCCTGCTGTCGAGGCAGCATACGCGCAAAGGAGATTGGAGCAAAAATAATCCGAACACGCCTCCCGGCGGTTGGGGCTTCTCTGAGACGAATACGATGAATCCCGATGTGGACGACACGACGGCTGCGCTTCGAGCCATTCACCGGCTAGCGGTGGACGAACCCGTATATGCCGAAGCATGGCATCGCGGCTTGAATTGGGTCACCTCTATGCAGAACAGGGATGGAGGCTGGCCGGCCTTCGAGAAGGAAACCAACAACCAGATGCTGACCTGGCTTGCCATCGAAGGAGCCAAGTCGGCAGCCATTGATCCGTCCGAACCGGATTTGACCGGGCGCGCTTTGGAATATTTGGGGAAATTTGCACAGCTTCACACGAATGAACGGTTTGTCAAAAGAGGTGTTGACTGGCTCCTTCGGAACCAGGAGAGAAACGGCTCGTGGTACGGCAGATGGGGTGTTTGCTATCTATACGGCACTTGGGCAGCGCTAACGGGTCTGGCGGCTGCCGGTGTGCCATCCAGCCATGAGGCCATAAAAAAAGGAGCCGAATGGCTCCTCCGCATGCAGCAGTCCGATGGCGGCTGGGGCGAATCCTGCCGCAGTGACTCCAAGTCGCATTATGTCTCCATCGGCGCCAGTACGCCGTCCCAGACCGCCTGGGCCCTGGATGCGCTAATCGCCGTTTCGTCGGAAGCGACTCCCGCCATTAAGCGCGGCATCAAGCGGCTGATCGGCTTTTTGCATGAAAACAACTGGAAGACCGACTACCCGACCGGCGCCGCCCTGCCTGGCTACTTCTATGTCCGATACCACAGCTACCGGTATATCTGGCCGCTTGCCGCCCTGGCACATTACCGGGAAAAATTCGGCTAATGGCGATGCGCCAGCACATTGACAAGCTTTCCGAAGGGATCGCGCACATAGAATCTTCTGACGCCCCAAGGCTCGTCGGCCGGACCGTACTCAATCCCGTGTCCAGCCTGGACGCACCGGGCATAAGCTTCGTCTACATCGTCCACTTCGATGGACAGATCGGGAACCGGCGTACCGCTTCCACCTTCGGAGGCTGTGCTAATCTGAACCTGCATCATCTGACCTTCTGTTCCATAGGTGACGATCCACCCGTGGTCCATCAGCAGATCTAGACCTAACACTTCCCGATAGAAGCGCTGTCCGGCTACCATATCCGTCGTCGCTATATTCGCTACAATTCGTTTTACCTTCACCTTGATCACCCCATTATTAGCAGATTTCGCACGGCTCTCCGCTTAACCTTGCGGCTCCGCAGCCCCGGAAGAGAATTTCTCCCGGAACATTCGGGGCAAATGCTGGATTTTATAATCAAGCGTATTCAGACTGCGCTGCATCTCCTTCAGCTGGACTTCTACCTTGCGCCGATGCTGAACCAGGATGTCTACACCCTTCTCCAGCACAGCGTCGTTGTCCATGCAATGCTGGATGAGGGTGCGGATATCCTTGATCGGCATGCCTGTATTTTTCAGGCAGCAGAGCAGATCAAGCCAATCAATATCTTGTTCGTGGAATACTCGCGTGCCGTTCTGGCGATCCACGAAGGGCAGCAAGCCCTCCTTGTCATAGTATCGTATCGTGTGGATCGACAGACTCGTTTTCTGTGCGACTTGCGAGATGGTATAATTCATATCCATCTTCTCCGTTTCATTTTTTCTAATTGATGACATAATTGCTGCAGCCACACGGTTTCTCCTTCTCCCTTTGAGGCATCCTAATCGAAGACTGTTGACATAGAGTCCACTCTAGCGTTTATCGTAGTGATGTACCCTATTATACTCAACTTCGGGAGGAATCAAGGCATGAAATACATAGACATCGCCGGAACGGATCTTCGCGTATCCAACATTATTATGGGCAACATGCGTCTGAAGCAGCTTTCTGTAACAGAAGCGGAGAAGCTGATCCGCACAGCCATGGAGCAAGGCATCAACCTGTTCGACCATGCCGACATCTACGGTGCAGGCTCCTGCGAGGAGCACTTCTCCGAAGCGATCGGCATGAACGCATCCTTGCGCGAAGGAATGGTGCTGCAGAGCAAATGCGGCATCCGCAAAGGCTTCTTCGACTTCTCCAAGGAGCATATCATTGCTTCGACCGACGGCATCTTGAAACGGCTGAATACCGATTATCTGGACATTCTGCTGCTGCATCGCCCCGATACGCTGGTTGAGCCTGAGGAAGTGGCAGAGGCATTCAATGAGCTTCACGCCAGCGGCAAGGTGCGCTACTTCGGCGTCTCCAACCATACGCCAATGCAGATTGAGCTGTTGCAGAAGCATATGTCTCATAAGCTCATTGTGAACCAGATGCAGCTAAGCGCCACTCACACGCCGATGATCGACTCCGGCATCGCACTGAATATGAACATCGACCAATCGGTCAACCGCGACAGCGGCGTGCTCGATTATTGCCGCCTGAACGATATTACGATCCAGGCATGGTCCCCTTTCCAGAAAGCCTTCTTCGACGGCCCGTTCCTGGGCGACCTTGAGAACTATCCGGAACTGAACAAGTTGATTGACAGCCTGGCGGCCAAATACGGCGTATCCAGCACCGCGATCGCCGTTGCTTGGATCACCAGACATCCGGCCAATATCCAAGTTGTCTTAGGCACTACGAATGTTGGCCGCCTGAAGGACGGCTGCCAAGGCTCCGACATTAAGCTGACCCGCGAGGAATGGTACGGCATCTATACAGCAGCTGGTCATATCCTGCCTTAAACGATTGTCGAATTAAGGGCTATTCCCAGGCGGGATTCCATACCACTTCCCACAGATGGCCGTCCAGGTCCATGAAATGACCGGAGTAGCCGCCCCAGAAGGCATCATGAGCCGGGTCCGTAATAACGGCCCCGGCTTTCTCTGCTTGCTCCATAATACGATCAACCTCTTCTCTGCTGCCCACATTATGTCCGATCGTAAGCTCGGATGAGCTTGGCGGTTTCAACTCGACCTTTGCTTCATGGGCCAACGACTTCCTCTCCCATATCGCAAGCCTCAGCCCGCCCTCCAATTCGAAAAACGCAACAGCGCCATGCTCAAACTCTGTTCCTATTATGCCTTCTGTCGGAAAGCCGAGCCCGTCTCTGTAGAAGTGAAGCGCGCGCTCCAGGTCATCTACGCCTAATGTCAACACAGTAATCTTTGGCTTCATTCCTTACACCTCTCCTTCGGAACTTCTCTGCATGCTTAAGATTTAGCCTTCATAAATTCCATCATCATCTCTTTCACCAGCAGAAGCTGCTGCTCCGGCTCGACATCCGATGGCAGCATTAATACGTTCTTCTGATAAGCCAGCTTGCTCGCGAACAGACCGAACGCATTCACCAGCGTAATCAGCATCTCTTCAGGAGGCAGGTCGGTACGGAGCGATCCGTCCTTCTCCCCCTCCTCGATCATCGCGGTAAAAATCGCAAAAATTTTCCTGCCCGCAATTCCGTGCTCGCTGACATCGCCATACAAGCCTCTCGCATGCGCTACGTTCAGATGCAGATCCTCCAAAAACTTGATAAAGGAGCTCCTTCTCTCCTCCAATAGCGAGATAAAGTAGTCGAATAAGAGACCGATCTTCTCCAGGCACGTCACATCTTGCTCAGCTATGTCAGCAAAGGTAATCCGAATCTCTTCCATAATGCCGTCCGCCAGCACGGTCACCAGCTGCTCTTTCGCCGGGAAATACCGAAACACTGTAGCGACGCCGATACCCGCTTCCTTGGCGATATCGTTCATCGTAGCTCCTTCGATGCCTTTTCGAAAAAACACCGACTCCGCCGCTTGTACGATTTGCTGATAACGGGCTTTCTTGCTTTCGTCCCGTTCTTGTTTGTAACGATCCTGAGGCTTCATTGCTTGTATGATCCCTTCTAACCTTGTATGTCAAAATTATAACCTTTGCTAGCCCGCAATCACAAGGAATGCAACTAGCGCCATCGGGGAATTGTATAATGAAATAGAAGGTGATATAATCGATATGGTGGTGATAGTTCATACTATCATCATTAATCAAACCTTTCGAACCACCATAGAGGAGGCAAACATAAAATGACTCGAATGAATGGAAAAGTAGCCATTGTTACCGGAGCCGGAAGCGGAATGGGACTGGAAGAAGCGCGCTTGCTCGCTCAAGAAGGCGCAAAGGTGGTCTTGACAGACATTAACTTTGAAGCGGTACAAGCCGTAGCCAAAGGCATTCAAGAGGACGGCGGCGATGCGATCGCCATCAAGCATGACGTAGCGTCGGAAGACAACTGGGTCGAGGTCGTCGCTGAGGCAATCAGCAAATACGGCAAAATCGATGTACTGGTAAACAACGCCGGTATCTCCATGGCCATCGGCCTGCTGGATACCTCCATGGATCAATGGAACAGAGTCATGAATATTAATGTGACCAGCGTATTTCTCGGCATGAAGCATGTCATTCCTCATATGATTTCGGCCGGAGGCGGCTCCATTATCAACATTTCCTCCATCGCAGGCTTGACTGGCAGCAGCGGCGCAGGCGCCTATACGGCTTCCAAAGGCGCGGTGCGTATGCTGAGCAAAGCAGCGGCGGTCGATTACGGCAGCCAGAACATTCGCGTCAACTCGGTGCACCCTGGCTTTATTGCTACACCAATGAGCAACCAATTCGTCGAGGATCCGCAAATGCTGCAATTTTTCTTGTCGCAGACAGCCCTGCCTCGTGTCGGTGAAGCTTCGGAAGTGGCGCGCGCCGTTCTCTTCCTTGCATCAGACGACGCTTCCTATGTGACGGGCGTAGAATTGCCTGTAGACGGCGGCGTAACGGCAAAGTAATTTGAGCAGACTGCCAGGTTTTTGGCCCTTGTTCTTTCTAATCATTACAACTTGACGGCGATAGTCTGGCTCGCAACAACATAATCGCCCTCTTCTCGCATCATGCGAAAAGAGGGCAATTGTGCTGTCACGTTTATTATGCCTATGGGTGCCCAGAACGCTGGGCGCAAGCTGGGCATTTTTTTGACGCGATGTTCCTTTATAAAATGGTCATCGCGTTTAATGGGCAGGCCTCGCCTGATCGATCCGTCTGAGATGCTTCCGATTCAGCCTGATAAACAACACAGACAGCAGCACGAATCCGGCGCCAACGAAAAACGGAAGGTGGACGTTGAAATGCTCCGCCAGCTTATTAGCCATGAAGGGCGAAATCGCCGCCCCGATAAAACGCAGGAAGCTGTATGCAGCCGATGATGTCGAGCGGGCTACGGGAGCCGCATCCATTACCGCTGTTGTAATCAAGGTATTGCTATTGCCCAGTACGGCTCCCGCAAAGATGACAGCCGCAATGACGACTTCCTTCGTTGAAGTAAAGAGTCCCATGACGGTAAGATCCAGAACAAACAGCAGCAGCATCAGGCTCATTGCCTTTAACGTGCCTAGCCGCTTCTGCAGCTTGGGCGCCATGAATACGGATGTCAGGGCCAGCAGCACGCCCCAGCCCAAGAACACAAATCCCATCTCCTGCGGCTTCAACCCCATTACGAACGGCGCGTATGCCATAATCGTGAAAAAGCCAACATTATAAAGAGCCGCCACAATGCCGAGCACAAGCAGCGAACGATGCTTCATCGCACGGAACGGCTCTAGCAGTGAAGCAGGCGCTGTCGGCGCTCCCGACGCAAGCGGCTTCGGCTTTGGCATCGAAACCGTCAGCACAACAAAGCCAAGCACCATAAGGATGGAGACACCGAAGAACGGTCCTCTCCAGGAAATGGACCCCAGCGTCCCGCCCAGCAGCGGACCGACCGACATGCCTATACCCACTGCCGCCTCGTACAGGATGATCGCTTTGGCTGTTCCGTTGCTGGACAAGGACACCATTGCCGACAGCGCGGTAGCGACAAACAGCGCATTGCCAAGCCCCCAACCTGCGCGCAATCCGACCAGCGTCCAAATATCGCCAGCGAATCCGCCCAGCACCGAGACCAAAGCGATGATCCCAATTCCCGCCAGCAGCGTCCGCTTCATGCCGAATCGTGTGGAAACCACCCCGGTAATGAGCATGGCCAAAGCCATGACTGCATTGTAGCTGGTATACAGCAAGCTGACTTCGCTTGGAGAAGCCATCAGCTTCTCCGACAGCTCGCGCAGGATCGGATTAACAAGGCCCATACCCATAAACGCAATAATGCTCGTAAAAAAAACAGCCCATACCCCAATCGGCTGACCGAGAAAACCGCTCTTCTCCAGCGTCGCGTTCAGCTCTGCCGGGGCTGCGGATGACTTCGCTAATGATGACATATATCTATCTCCTTTTACCATGTGATTGCCATAAACTTGTATGATACAACTATTTGATTGTATAATACAATTATATAGCTGTCAATGAACGTATGTATCGATTGTCCCTGTTGACAATCCTCCCGTATCCATTATGATGTTCATGAACAGCAGGAAAAGAAGGAGGCGATTAATGGTGAGCAACCGCTCATTAGAGACGATTGAATTCGAGCTCGCGGTGCTGATCCGCCGGGTCATGTCGATTAACGCAAACAAAAAAGGAGCCAAGCTCGACAGGGCCGCCTACTTGCTTCTGCATCAAATCTCGGTGCAAGGCTCAGCCGGCGTAAAGGTTCTGGGCGAGGAGCTGCAGCTGGATATATCCACCGTCAGCCGACAAGCCGCCGTGCTTGAACAAAAGGGATATGTACGGAAAGTACCCGATGCACAGGACGGGCGAGCGTACTTCTATCAAATTACGGAGCTCGGCGAAGCGGATCTGCATGAATACAAGCAGTCACGACTGGCTAGCATTAATCGGCTGGTCGAGAGCTGGGACGAAGAAGAACGCGACCAATTCGGCCAGCTGCTCATGAAATTCAATCAGTCGCTTAAGCATCGTACGCGGCCCGACAACAAAGCATAATAGCGGCAAAGGCTTCCGAATCCGATTCGGAAGCCTTTTATTGAAGGATTAACGGAATAATGGCGTTGTTTCCCTTTCCCATTATTCGCGAATCGCAGCTCCATCCGGCACGGCAAGCTCGACAGCTTCCTCTGCTCCCTGGATGGCCGATACGACAGCCGCCGTATCGGATTGCTCTTGCTCCAAGTACTGTCCCAGCTGCTCCACATGGTTTTGCTTATCCGCAAGGTTGAGTTCAATGGGGAAATCGGAACGATTGTATTCAAGCAGCGGCTCATAGTCGGATGGAATAAGCTCATCCGGCGCTACCGTGCTGCGGTAAGCGAAAGTCAGACGGTCTACATTGCCGATCATCGCGAACAATACAATGGCATTGTTCCGGCTTTGCTCCACAAATTCCCCGTCACGCAATGAATCAGGGACCTCCCCATACCCAGCCGAGTCTAGCGGTTCATAGAACAGCGTTAATCCGTAAGGCTGCTCCGAGCTTGCGATTGCCATATATCGTTGCATGAAGCGGGGATCGGGAGACGGCAGCCCGCTTACAATTCGGGATACCTTGGAGTTGTCACCGACGAACGGCGTCATATCCTCGGCGATTCGCTCCAGGTCATACCCCGCATAGAGCACGGTAGACTCTTCAACCTGCACCGGCGATTTGCCCAGCGGCTCGGCAGCCCATACGAACAGCGCCCCCCATAGAAGCGCAGCCGCGCCTCCGAAGGCTGCGATCATTAAGATTTTTTTAAGCGCATTGTGTTTATTTGCCATCATAAGTCCTTGTCCTCCGCATTTGCTGCATGACCATTTTTCAATTCATGATCGTACATTCTATCCTATCCATGATATAGTAAAATCGCATCTACTTCAAAAGTCAGGTTATGACATAGGAGGAGTTCCATGGACTACATACGAGATTATGCCATGTACGCATCCATCTTCGGCATGTTCAGCTTTGTCTGGTTCGGCTGGGCGCAGGAGCGACCGCGCAGCAGCTGGCGTCCCTATCTCGGGATTGCGTCCGGCATTGCGCTGCTGGTCTGCTTGTTTGGCGTATATTTGAGCATCACCAACTGGGGCGAAGCATCCGCCCTGAATGACGACTCTACGTTCACGACGTACCTGATCACCGTCTACATCGAGTTTTTCCTCGCGGGGCTTGGAGCCTTTCTGCTCATCCGCAAAAAACAAAGCGACTTTGTCGCGCCATGGATCGCCTTTATCGTCGGCATTCATTTCATCGGCCTCGTCGGCGTATTCGATGACCCCGCCTTATATGGATTGGCAGCACTGCTCGTTGCCGTATCGATCATCGCGGTGTATCTTGCTCCGAAGCTGCAGGTAGCCAGAAGCGCCGTTACCGGCATCGGCTCCGGCACGGTTCTGTTCGGCTTTGCGATTCTTGGCCTTATTCGATTCTTCTCTGTTTCGTAAGCTTCAAGCAGCCTGCACCTCATGCGATTCACGTCACCAAAGGAGACCTGGTCTCCTTTTTTTGTTGGATATGCATTGACAAGAAATCGGAAATCATTTATTTTTTTGAGTAGACACTCAAAAAGGATGAAAGGGGACGGCTCATTGGCCAAACGAGAAAGCAAAGAGTCCAAAAAAGAACGAATCCTGCAAGCTGCACTCCATCTGTTCTCCAGCCAAGGCTTTCACGCGACAACTACCAAGGAGATTGCCGCTGCATGCCATGTAGCGGAAGGCTTGATCTTTTATTACTTCGGAGACAAACGGGCGCTGTTGCTTGCGATTGTAAGAAATTTTACGTTCCTGATGCGGCTTGAAGGCGACGGTCTGTCATTTGCCAAGCTGCCAATGGATGAGGCCCTCTATCGATACGGACTCTCCTACTTGTCCTTCCTGAAGGACAACATCGCGTATATCAGGCTTATTTGGTCTCCTGAGCTGCTGCAGGATGATGAAGTTTCCAAAGAAGTCATGACTTTGATCGGTCGAATCGGATCGGCGGGAGGGGACTTGCTGGATACTGGCACTGTTCATAGCGGCCAACCGGACAAGGACCTGCAAGAGATTGCCATGACCATGATGACCTCTACTCTTCTCGTCCACTTCCTGCTGCAATCCCGCTCCGGGCAAGACACAGCCCCCGGCGAAGAAGAGGCTTATATCCGCAAGGTCGTTCATTTGCTGCTTCACGGGTTGCTGAATGAACGTCTCACGTAACCTTAGCGGTAATTTCACCGAAAACCAGACTGAAGGATGACATGCATACGACATGTCGGATAACAGTCATTTTTTTACTCTAGTTTTGAGTGAATACTCAATAAATTTGCGAATCGATGAATTTGTTTATGATCCTATATTTTGAGAGGAGTTTTAGCTTATGTTGTCGGACACCATTATTCATCTTGAATTCCTGATGTGGCTTTTCCTTGTGGTCTTCTTCCTTCATGATGGAGAAGAGATCGTGACAATGGAGCGATGGGTGAGAAAACATCACAAACAAGCGAAGCTCGCATTGGATCTTCGCTTGATCGATCTGAACAAAAACCTGACTGTGCAATTCACAGCAGGCGTGCTGACAATCGGCGTCGCACTTGCACTTGTGACATACGTGGCGGTACCGCTTGCGGGCAGCAAGCATGCCCTCTACGCCCTGTTCACCGGACTTGTAGCTGTCTTCCTGCTGGACGGACTGAAGCATATCGGCATATCGCTCCTGCTGAAGACCTATACGCCCGGTGTAGTGACAGCCGCTGTTCTTGAAGTTCCGTACGGCGCTTATGCGTTATACCGTCTGTTTGATGAAGGCATGCTAAATGCTATTATCTTGCTAAAGGGCACCGTAATGGCATTGCCGCTAGTTCTGATGCTGGGAGCATCGGGTCTCCTGCTAGGAGGCCGGATTGCTCCCCGCCGATCTCGAAGCTGAAGGATACGCGCGTCCGCCATCCGCATTCGCTTGGTCGGGATTCGCCCGGTATTGACCGGGCGTCATTCCCGTCCACTTCTTGAATGCACTCTGGAACGCGCTTGGCTCGGAGAAGTGAAGGGCGTAGGCAATATCGCCGACGGAAGCGTTCCGATTGCGCAAATACCCCATGGCCAGCTCCTTGCGAACCTGCACGGATAAATCATTAAAGGTGGTGCTCTCAGACTTCAGCTTATGCTGGAGCGTCCTAACGCTCATGCCGAAATGCTCCGCCGCCTGCTGCAAGTTGGGATAGCGGGTTGGCAGCGTCTTTTTCATCCAACGCATCATTTGCTCCTGCAGCCCGGCGGATTCCGTCATGCCATCCTTTGTTTCCTGGGCGATGGTCTCGAAGAGAGACAGCAGCCTGGGATCAGAGTAAATGACGGGGTAATCCAGCGTCTCTTTATTCATCCGCAGGCTGTTGGTCTCGCAGCCAAAGGAAGGCGTCCGGCCGAATACAGACAGATACGGCTCCAGATCGGAAGGCGCCTCATGCGAAAAATGCAGATCATGCAGCGGAATGCTCCGGTTGCTCAGCTTGCCGATCATGCGGTAGAGCGAGCTGGCCATGTCCTCCATGCAGTGGCGGGAATCCCCGCTGCCCTCCTGCAGCCTCATCGTCAGCAGGAAATCGTCGCCTTCCGTCTCCCATGCCAGAGTAAATCCGCTGCACAGGATCACATTGTACCGCTCGTACGCGGCTAGGGCATCGCCAATGGTACGGGAATGCATCATGACATAGCCGAGCAAGCCCATATCGGCGAATTCCATAATCAATCCTTGATGCAGTCCAAAATGCTCATCGCCTGTATAAGCCGCCGCCTCTATCATAATCCGCTTAAGCTCCGAGCCCGGAATACGCGCCTCCACATCCTGCAGCAAAGCAGAATCGAAGGACGCATACCGGCAGAAGTCCTCCGCATCGTATCCTTTATGCACAATCGTCTTCATGACGGGAAATACCATCGAGATGGCTACGCTTGGGTCGCTCATATCCTTTACCTCCACCTGCGCAAATCAGCAATCCCGATTGCGCATTCGATCATAGTGTTGCACCTGGATTCCTTATATTCTTGTAATAGTCCTACACCACTATCATATAGGAGGAACATTCCCATGAAAACGAATATTCTGGTCATTAACGGCCATCCCGATCCAAAAAGCTTCTGCTCCGCGTTGTCTGAAGCTTATATAGCAGGCGCTGAAGGAAACGGGGCGCAGGTCCGTTATCTCGATTTGAGCAAGCTCAGCTTCAATCCGATACTCCAATACGGTTATCGCCAAAGAACGGAGCTGGAGCCGGAGCTCGTCGAAGCGCAAGAGCTGATCCGCTGGGCGCATCATCTTGTATACGTCTATCCGACTTGGTGGGGCGCCATGCCAGCCCTGCTCAAAGGATTTATCGACCGTGTCTTCCTGCCCGGGTTCGCCTTCAAATACCGCCAAAACTCCCAGCTATGGGATAAGCTGCTGTCCGGACGCACGGCGCATCTGATTGTCACGATGGACACTCCGTCCTGGTACAACCGGTGGATCTACCGTCATGCCGGCCATAACGTCATGAAGCGCAACATTTTGGAGTTTTGCGGCATTAAGCCTGTGCGCATCACCGAGATAACGCCAATCAAGCCGTCCACTCCCGAACAGCGGGTCAAATGGCTGGATCAGGCGCACCGGCTAGGAGCGAAGCGAGCATAATAGGCATGGGCAGCATCATCCGGTGCAAGACCGTTCAAATGCCTGGGCTTTACCTCCAGTGAATGATGCGCACTAGGCTGCACTCTGTTCTAAGAGAGCGCAGCGGCTTCCATCTCGCTGCCCAGCGTAATCAGCTTATTGATCGTGTTCCAGTTCCGCACGGTAGACGGCACGCCCAGCTTCTCCACATGGGCGGACAGCTTGGAGTTGCGGACGCTAAGGCTGTACAGCAGGTACAGGTTGTTCCCGTCCAGCACGTACCGGTCATCTCCGGTGTCGATGCTCGCAAGCTTCGCGAGCTTCTCCGGCTGCGGCTGCTCCAGCAGCATCGACACGTACAGCACTTCACCTTCCGAAGAAGCCTTGGCTTGTGCAACTTGCTCCTCGGTGAATGGCAAATTCCGATGAATGCTTCTCAGTTCGTCAAGCGTCCGCATGACGACTTTGATCGCCAGTCCAAAGTCGGCTTCAATCTGCCGCTCGATGCGCTCCCGAAGCGGCAGCTCCTCTTCCGCAGATTCGAACAGGATGTTGCCGCTCTGGATATAGGTTTGCACACGCTGCAAGCCGATTGAGCCAAGCGACTCCCGCAGCTCCGCCATCTTGATTTTATTTTTCCCGCCTACGTTAATGCCGCGAAGCAAAGCGATATAGATGGACATCTTGATCGATCACCGCTTTCAATAGAATAGTCTATTGCTATAGTAGCACATTCCGTTTAACTGGGAAGCTCCATCCACGCCTCCATCAGGTCTGACAGCTTCGCCTCCAGCCTTTCACGCTCTCTCCAGTCCTGCTCCAGCTGCTCCGTATCACCGCTTTCTGACCGTTCCATCAGCTTGCCGTCGATCGCCTTCAACTGCTGCTCCAGAACGGCAATCTCGCTCTCCAGCTGTATCCGCAGCTGCTCGAAGCTCTTGGTCGATCCATCTTGACCGGCTTGCTTCGGCTGACGACGTTCCGCTGTCTCCGGCTCTTGCGGACCGCCTTTCTTGCCGATTGAGTCCATCTCTCTTCCCTTGCTCCCAGACGACGGCTCCAGCACTGTCCGTTCGATCCGCTTCTCCTTATAGCGATTGTAATCGCCTAGATAAGAGACGACCCGGCCTTGGTCCATCTCCCAGATTCGCTTGGCGAGCCGGTTCATAAAGTAGCGGTCATGAGAGATAGCCAGAATGGTGCCGGGGAATTCCTCCAGCGCCTCCTCCAATGCTTCGCGTGAATCGATATCGAGATGATTGGTCGGTTCGTCCAGCAGAAGAAGATTGGGCTTGCGCCTTACGAGCAGTGCGAGTCTCAGCCGGGACCACTCCCCTCCCGACAGCGATCCCAGGGGCTTGAAGACATCATTCCCATAGAACAAGTAATGGGCCAGCACATTACGGGCCTCCCCTTCCTCCAACCCATCCTCAATGCGGAAGTAGTCCAGCACCGTCTGCTTCGGATTCTCAACCGCCTCCTGCTGGGCGAGATAGCCGATTTCCACACGGGAACCGATTGCCACTTCCCCCGCATCCAGATTCTCTGTGCCAAGCAGAAGCTTTAGAAGTGTCGTCTTCCCCGTTCCATTGTCGCCCAGCAGCGCCACCTTTTCTCCGTAGAGCAGATTGCCCTCGGCCTCTCTTAAAATGACCCGGTCGCCGTATTGCTTGCGCACACCGGAGAACTCCAGCACTCTTCGTGCGGAACGATCCAGCGGAGTGAGCTCGAACTCGGCCGCCTTCCGCTCCAGCGCCGGACGCTTGATCTTCTCCATGCGCTCCAGCGCCCTGCGCATCGAGGCGGCCCGCTTGAAGAACTTCTCATTATCTCCGTTTCTGCCCCACTCCTCGAGTTGGCGAATCGTTTCCTTCATCTTTTTGATGACCTTCTGCTGCTCCTGATACTGGGCGAACTGCTGAAGCAGCCGGGCCTCCTTCTCTTTCACGTACCCGCTGTAGGAGGCCCCATACAATTGGGCTTCGCCATCCTCCACCTCGATCGTTTCGGTCGTAACGGCATCCAGGAAGTACCGGTCATGCGAGACAATCACGTACGCCCCTTCATACCGATTAAGAAATTGCTCCAGCCACTCGATTCCTTTGAGGTCCAGATGATTCGTCGGCTCATCGAGCAGCAGCAGATCCGGTCGCACGACCAGCTGTGAGGCCAGCACAATCCGCGTCTTCTCTCCGCCTGACAAGCTGCAGAAGGAGCGGCCATCCTGGCTCCGGTCGATCTGCAACCCGGCCGCGACTTGATCGATGTTCGTCTCCATCTCATAGCCGCCGCCCTGCTCGAATTTCTCCTGAAGCTTCGCATAAGCCTCCAGCAGCCGCTCCAGCTTCCCGGGCTGCGCTGCCTCGGGCGAGGACATCGCGTTCTCCAGCTCCGCCATCTCTCCCCGGATGGCCTGCAGCTCCCTGTAGCCGAAAGCCAGCACTTCATAAACCGTCAACTGCTCGAACTCCGCCGGAATTTGCGGCAGATAGCCGATCCGCAGTCCCCTCTTAATCGTTAGTACGCCTTCATCAACCCGGTCATGTCCCGCGATGAGACGAAGCAGCGTCGATTTGCCGCTGCCGTTGCGGCCGATCAGAGCGGTTTTGCCGCCTTCTTTGAGTTGAAAGGTTATATTCTCCAGCACCAGATTGGCGGCATGGTATTTCTTCACGTTCTGTATTTGTACAATAATCATGTTAAGATCCTCCTATAGTTGAAGACCCTGACCCGCGCACACAAAAAAAAGAGGGCCGCGGCAAGAAGCCCGCGACCCTCCGGATGGTCTAGCTATCCGTAGCGGTTAAGGTAGGCGTCTTCTCGCGAATGGTATAATCGTATAGTTGAAATTGGACAGACTGCTCCCGTCAACGGTTACAGCATGAACAATGCCAGACATTGCCACAGGCAGCTGGCTAATACGATTGTTCACCATCTCGAGATTCACCTACCTCACCTCCTTCGTCATAATGAAATCAATATACCATAATCGCTCTTGCATTGGCAATTGCGATCCGCTAACTTCCCTGCTTCCGCATAACCGGAATCCATATCTCGCTCCTGTATGCGGGAGATGAGGTGTCCTTCGATTCGTTCCACAGCAGCTCTGGGCCTTCGGCAATCTCGTAGCCGGAAGACGGGAACCATTCGGCATATATTCTGCCCCATACCTCCTGCAGCGCCGTCGGAAAAACGCCAACCGCCTCGAATACCGCCCATGTCCCCGCCGGGACCTCCAGCTTCGCCAATTCCTCAGGTGCAGGCTCAGTTGTGGCAACGCCGATATAATGATCCAGCGTTCCCCGCTCCTCCATTCTGCCCTCCGAGAAATGCGTTGAAGCACTGATCATGCCTCTTGGCTCGATATTTGACAGGCTCTTAAGCAAAGCGATCTTGTCTCCATCGAGACTCTTCCACATGTCGGCGATCTCCGGGTTGACCCCTTCAAACTGAATGCTGACGGTTTTCATCAGCCCGACAATGCGGAACGCTTCTTTTTCAATGATTCGAAAGTTCATTTCCATGCCTCCTTGAATGGTTAGTCGGAAGGCCATGCGCGGATAGGCTTTCAACTGCTGGCCCGGAAGCCTCGCTTCCGAAGGCGTCACGCCATGAAGCTGCTGGAATGCTCTCGTGAAGGCATCCGGGGAGCCGTAGCCATATTTTAATGCGATATCGATCACGCGCTCATCCGTGCTCTGCAGCTCCATCGCTGCCAGCGTCAGCCGCCTGCGACGGACATACTCCGATAGGGACACCCCTGCAAGAAACGAAAACATGCGCTTGAAGTGATGCTCCGAGCATAAAGCAATCCGGGCAATCTCCTTCATGTCCAGCTCCTCGTCCAAATGCTCCTCCATATAAGCTATTGCGCGGTTCAGATGCTCCAGCATATCCGCTCACCGCCTCCTTTCATTCTCAGATTAGCATGCGCCGCTTCTGCCGGCCCGACGTTTCAGGGTCAGGTTCGGCAGGGTAGCTTCTCACCGTATTTGTCTTTCCTTTATATTGGCCGGCTATCCTTATAACTCCTGCCTATGTCAGCCAACTTTCGCTTACAGGCGCGAGCCTCCAGATGCTGGGCCAGCATAGGAGCTAATGTATTGACCGCCCCCTTGGACACGCTGTAGCCCGGCACATTTAACTATCTTTTGACAAGAAACGGATGCCCGGCTATGCTATTGATTAGCCGGCTAACTAATTGAACGGAGGCGCTGGATATGACCTCTCCCCATCGCAACAAACCGATTACACGGATGATGTCCCATATCGTCAGGAGACATCACCACCACGTTCACCTGGAGCTGAACGAGCATGAGGTATATCCCGGGCAGCCTCCGCTCATGCTGGCGCTGGCCCGGGAAGGCGGACAAAGCCAGAACGAGCTTGCGCGCAAGCTCGAGATCAAGCCCGCAACGCTAACCGTCATGCTGAACCGCATGGTGAAAAACGGCTTGGTCCGGCGTGAAGCAGACCCCTCCGACCTGCGGGTATCCCGTATTTATTTGACCGAAAAGGGCTTTGAGACGGTATCGCTCGTACGGGAGACGCTCGACAGGCTGGAGCATCAGGCGCTGCAGCAGTTTACCAATGAGGAAGAAGCGTTATTCCGCAGCTTTCTGATGCGGGTGAGGGACAATATTGCCTACTTGCCGCAGGGTGCTCCGTCGAAATTAACAGATAAAGAAGATTGACAGAGGTGTCACCATGATTAAGTTATTTTCTTATTTGCGCGCGCACTGGATCTACGTCCTGCTGGCGCCGCTGCTGATGCTGCTTGAGGTATGTATGGACCTTCTGCAGCCGTTCCTGATGGCAAGCATTGTCGATAAAGGCGTGATGCAAGGCGATCTGAACCATATTCGCGATACCGGCCTCATTATGCTTGGCGCCGCTTTGGTCGGCCTCATCGGAGGCTTTGGCTGCACCGTATTCTCCTCGATTGCCGCGCAACGATTTGGTGCGGATCTTCGGCAGGATGTGTTCCGCAAGGTACAGACCTACTCCTTCCGCAATCTGGACGAGATTGGAACCGGATCGCTCGTTACAAGGCTGACCGGGGATATCGTGCAGCTGCAGACGATGGTTCAGATGCTGCTGCGCATCTTCGTGCGCTCTCCGCTGCTGGCGATAGGCAGTATCGTAATGGCTGTCATGATCAGCCCTAAGCTGGCCATTATATTGGCGATTGCCGTACCGCTTCTGTTCATCGTCATGTTCCTGCTGATCCGCGCGACGCTGCCGCTCTTCTCTAAGGTCCAGCGGATGATGGACAAGCTCAATACGGTGCTGCAAGAGAACTTTGCCGGTATTCGGGTGTCGAAGGCTTTTGTCCGTAAGGATTACGAGAACAAGCGCTTTGACCGGGCGAATGAGGATTACACGCAAGTCGGCATGAAAGCGCAACGGCTCGTTGCAGTCAATATGCCGGTCCTGACTATGATTCTGAACGTATCTATCGTTGCCGTACTCATGCTTGGCGGGAAGGATGCGATCAACGGATCATTCGAGGTCGGCCAGCTTGTGGCGTTTATCAACTATGTCACCCAAGTGCTGTTCGCCGTCTCCTCCGTTGCAATGATGCTCGTCCGGTTCTCCAGCGCCAAAGTATCCGCCGATCGGATTCGAGAGGTTATGGCGACGGAATCGGATATCCGAAGCGCAGATCATCCCAAGGAAGTCCGCAGCTCGCGAGGCGAGGTCTCCTTCGATTGCGTCACTTTTGCTTATGGGCAGGTATCCGGACAAGAGGTCCTACGTGATATAAGCTTCACGGTCCAACCGGGACAGAAAATCGCCATCATTGGCGCGACCGGCGCGGGCAAGTCATCGCTCGTCAACCTGATCCCTCGCCTGTACGATGCGACGCAAGGACGCGTGCTGGTCGATGGCACCGATGTGAGGGATTACGAGCTTGGTTCGCTCCGCCAGCGCATCGGCATTGTTCTACAGGAATCTATTCTGTTCACAGGCACGATTCGGGACAATATCCGCTTCGGCAAGCCGGACGCCTCGGACGAAGAAGTAATAGCTGCGGCTAAGGCTGCCCAGGCGCATGAATTTATCGCCGCGATGAAGGGTGGCTACGATACGCCGCTGGGCCAGCGCGGCATTAATCTGTCCGGCGGCCAGAAGCAGCGGCTGTCCATCGCTCGTGCCCTCATCCAGCAGCCGGGCATCCTCATCCTCGATGACAGTACCAGCGCCATTGATATGGGAACGGAATCGCGCCTTCAAGCGGCTTTGTCACAGCTAATGCAAGGACGCACGACAATGATGATCGCTCAGCGGATCTCCTCCGTCATCGATGCCGACAACATCCTTGTGATGGATGAAGGAAGACTGATCGCCCAAGGCACCCACGAACAACTGTTGGCGAACTGCGAGCTCTATCAGGATATTTACCGGTCGCAGCATGGAAAGGAGGGGCATGTCTATGGCTAACCCCAATGGCAGCGGCAAATCCACGAACGTAGAAGCGCCCGATCTCTCCATGCGCAGCGGCGGCGCGCGCGGCGGCATGCCTGCTCCGAAAGCAAAGCCGAAGCATGCCAGGGAGACGATTCGCCGCATTTGGACTTATATCCGTGTCTATCGGCGCGGCCTTATCGCCGTACTGCTGCTCACATTCATCACAACACTATTATCGCTAATCGCGCCTTACATGCTAGGACATGCCGTCGACGCTTATATCATTCCCGGCCGCTATGACGGACTGCTCCGTCTTGGGGCTGTGCTGCTGGCCATCTATGCTGGAGCTGTATTATCCTCCTGGCTGCAGCAGCATGTGATGGTGAAAGTATCACAACAGTCGATCCAAGCGATGCGGCGTGATCTGTTCGCGAGACTCCAGCTTCTGCCGCTCCGATTCTTCGACGGGAAAACGCACGGCGAGCTGATGAGCCGGACGACCAATGATATCGAGAACGTATCCGGCACCTTGAACCAAAGCGTCACGCAGCTGATTGCAAGCGTCCTGTCCCTGGCCGGATCGCTTGCCATCATGCTATACCTGAATGTGTGGCTGACGCTGCTCAGTATGGTCACGATTCCGCTTGTGATTCTATTTACGAAAACAGTCGCTTCCCGCACAAGGAAGCACTTCAGCAAGCAGCAGGCCAGTTTGGGCGAGTTGAACGGCTTCATCGAAGAGACAGTCTCCGGTCAAAAAGTCATCCAGATCTATCGCCGGGAACCATATGCCGAATCGCAATTCGGAGCGATCAACCGCAAGCTGACAGCGGCCAGCATACGGGCTCAGATCTATTCCGGTACAGTAGGTCCGGTCATGAACATGCTGAATAATACCAGCTTTGCGCTAATTGCGGCGGTAGGCGGCTGGATGGCCTTCCGCGACTGGACGTCAGTCGGCGTCGTCGTGGCATTCTTGAACTATTCCAAGCAATTCCAGCGTCCGCTCAGCGATCTGGCCAACCAGTTCAATCTCGTCCAGTCGGCCGTAGCCGGTGCCGAACGCGTCTTCGAGACAATCGACACTGCCACCGAATATGAAGGAACGCCATCAACGAAGTTATTGGGCGAGCTGAAAGGCGAGGTCGAGTTCCATAACGTTGCGTTCAGCTACAAGGCAGACTCCCAGATATTGAACAATGTCTCTTTGACAGCAAAACCGGGCGAGATGATTGCGCTAGTCGGTCCTACGGGCGCCGGAAAAACAACCATCATCAACCTGTTGACCCGCTTCTATGACATCGATTCGGGCCGCATCACGATTGACGGTATAGCTATTAATGAGCTTGACAAGGACGATCTGCGCAGCAAGCTCGGCATTGTCCTGCAGGATGCCTATGTATTCTCCGATACGATTCGGGAGAATCTCCGCTACGGCAGGCTGGATGCGACCGATGCGGAGATTGAAGCGGCTGCCAGGCTGGCCAATGCCCATAGCTTCATCCGAAAGCTGCCGCAAGGCTATGATACGGTGCTGGCCTCCGGGGGGGGCAATCTCAGCCAGGGACAGCGCCAGCTGCTTACGATCGCCCGCGCCGTGCTTGCCGATCCCACCATCCTCATTCTGGATGAAGCGACGAGCAGCATCGATACGCGCACGGAGATGCATATTCAATCTGCAATGCGCAAGCTGATGGAGGGCCGAACCAGCTTTGTCATTGCGCACCGGCTCAGCACGATCCGTGAAGCCGACCGGATTCTCGTCATCCGTGACGGCGGCATTGCCGAGCAGGGCTCGCATGACGAGCTGCTGGAGCGCCAAGGCTATTACTATGAGCTATACAACAGCCAGTTCAAACGCTCCGGCTAACGGCTACATACAAAAAACACGCCCATCGGGCGTGTTTTTTGTATGTTCGGGAAGAACGCTGGCAGGCTATACTTAGAATGAAAGCGTATGATTCTATCGAAAGGAGCTATATGATCATGTCCGTCAATTCCAAACCTGAAAGCGAACTGCCTAATATCAGCAAGCCCGCTAATCAAGCCCTTGATCTGGCCGGGTATTATAAGCTGGAGCAATTTACCGAGGTGACCGAAGCAGAATTATTGAAGCTGCACGGCATGGGCCCTAAAGGCATTCGAATGCTGAGAGAAGCGCTCCAAGAAAGAGGACTGTCTTTTGCCAAAAAATCATAAGCAAGTATAAAAAAGGAGCACTCCATATGACAACGCCATCCAAGCTATTGTTAATCGGAGATAATGTCCACAGCACTTGGCATCCGCTGGAGCCTGCGCGCCAGCAGCTTCAAGCCATTGCATCAGACGGATTCGAGCTGGTCACAACGGAGGATTACGATAAGTTGAAGACTCTGGAGCAGGATGGATACGCGGCTGTTGTCTCCTATACGGATTGCTGGAAGAGGACGCTTGATGCCGGACAAGTTGCGGGGCTGCTCCGATTCGTTGCGGGCGGCGGCGGGCTGCTCGTCATCCATAACGGCATCTCGCTTCAGGCCAGCCATGAGCTCGCGGGGCTGATCGGAGCGCACTTCACAGGCCATCCTCCTTATCAGCCGCTAACCTACCTGCCCGTGCAAGAGGATCATCCTTTGCTTGATGGCGTCCGCTGCTTCACGGTGGATGAGGAACCCTATATGTTCGAGTTCGATGCGTCCTCTCCCCGAAATGTATTTCTGGAATATGAATTTGAAGGCAGCCGTTATCCCGCTGGCTGGGAGCATCGCTACGGCTTGGGCAAGCTGGTCTATTTGCAGCCGGGACATTGCGCGCCATCTTTCTTGCCAGACCCGTACCGGCAATTAATGCTGAACAGCATGCGCTGGGTGGCTGATGCGAGTCTGCTGTCATAAGAAAACGCGGCAGCTCTCCGGCTGCCGCGTAAGTCATCTATTTGGCGCATATACCACCATTTCCCCTAACATGGCGTCTTGCTGCTTTCCATCCATATCAGCTCTGCCTAAAAGCCTAATCCCGCAAGCCAGCTGGACAGCCTTTCTTCTCTCGCCTTTATATCATCTTGCTCCTTGCGGTATTTCCCTAGCTCTTTCTCCGCTACCAAGCTGCCGTCCATCATGAATAAGATGCGGTCCGTCTTGGCCGCGATCTTCACATCATGTGTCACCAGCAGAATCGTCGTGCCTGAGCGGTTAATATCCGCGAGCAGCTCCATAATTTCTCCTGCCGACTTCGAGTTAAGCGCACCCGTTGGCTCGTCGCCGAAAATCATGTCGGGCTGATTAATGAGCGCCCTGCAGATCGCGACGCGCTGCAGCTGTCCTCCCGACGCCTGGGTAATATCATGACCCGCCAGCTGGTCGATGCCGGACTTCTTCATTAACGACATCGCTCTGTCGTTCAGCTGCTTTCTGCCCTGTCTCTTTGCCATATAAGCGGTCAATATAATGTTGTCCAGTATGGTCAAATTTTTGAGCAAATGAATCTGTTGAAAGATAAACCCCATACGGGTGAGACGGAGATCGGACAGCTCTTGCTCAGACATGCCCGTTAATTCCTTGCCGCCGAACGTAACGCTCCCTCCGCTCGCTTGGTCCATCCCGCTAATATTGTACAGGAGTGTAGACTTGCCCGATCCCGACGGTCCCATTACCGCCACGAATTCGCCTTTCCGAATTTGCAGATCGATATCCTTGAGCACTTGATGCTCCTGCGCATTCCCCGATGTGAAGATTTTGCTAAGCGCTCTGGATTCCAATAAGACTTCCACGCAGATTCTCCCCTCTCTATCCCGCATTCCATTCCGTTATATTCGTCTTTTTAATAGAGGCGATGCTTAGCAGCGTCGTAATTGCTACAACCGCCATTAGAATCATCGGAAAGCCGGCATAGGCTTGCACTGGATTGATGACAAACTGAATACTCGAAGCTCCCATAAAGGACAGTATCAAGCTTGCCAGGCTTTGCCCCGCCGTATTGGAGACGATCGTGCCGAGTACAATACCGATACCGAGTACGAGCAGCGCTCTCGTCAAGTATTGGATGCGAATGGCTGGCAGCGAGAAGCCGATGCTCCGCATAATAGCGATCTGAGCGGCGTCCTTGGCGACCGCCATATGGAGGAACAGCGCTGTAATCAAGATAGCAATTAGCAGCGAGATGACGACGGCAACAGCCGTCAGCAGCCCCAGTTGATCAATGGTATTGCCCAGCGTCTGAGACAGGTAACCCGCCAGATCGGTTACTTTCGCCGGGTAGAAGGACTTGGCGTATTGCTCCTGCTTGTCGCGGACAGGGACGCCATCCTTCAGGTCTACGCTCACCTCGTAGCGGATCACATCCTTCGGCAAGAACGGTAGCGCTGCCTTCGCCGTACGTCCGCCGTTGGTTACATCCTGGTAGATGCCGCTGACGGTCATCTCTCTTTCTATTCCGTCCACGAATAAGTGAATGCGGTCCCCGACTTTTTTGCCTAGATCTTTGCCGTTCAAATAAGATAGCGCAATCTCGTTCTCTCTTACCGGTGCGGCACCTTGCGCATATTCCAGCGGGAAGATGGAGAAATCGCCGGTCTCGACCATCATTTCCTCCAGTACGCCATCGCTGTTGACATAGTGGAACGCGCTTACGAAGATCGGGGAGAATCGCGCCACATCAGCATCTTCTTTCAGAGCGTTCGATACCCGTCCGAACTCTTCAGCAATCCCGTCCGAATATTGCATGTCGATGCGCAGATCGCTGCGTTCGATGCCCATATACGTATTGAAGCTTGGCGACTTGAACGTATTAAGCAGATTGACCGGAATAATCATGATGCATGTGCTGATGATGAAGACGGCGAGCAGCAACCGATACATCTTGAAGCGCGACAGCACATCCCTCATACCGAGAAAGATCGGCACAGATAGCCATCTGTTGCGATGGAGCACCGGCGCCTTCCTGTGATGGCGCGTTTCTCCGAGTGTCCCTGCTCTGAGCGCCTCTACAGCGCTAATCCGGTCAAAGGATCTCAGCGTTAGCTTGCAGCAGCCGATGACGATGGCGCAGATCAGCGCAGATGAGGCGAGCGGAACGGCATACAGCAGCAGTGTCTTCGGCGCTGAACCAAGATATAGCGTAATATTAGAGGTAAAGACTGCATTTACTCCCCATGATGCAACATAGCCGACTATCGTTGCCAAGACAGCCATTACGGCATATTTCAGCATATACATCCTTTTAATGGTGCGAGTACGGATTCCGATTGCCTTCATAATGCCGATCTCCCGGTAGTCCTCCTCCATCGCCGCAAGAAGGGTATATCGGAGACATAAGATCGCGACCAAGCTGAGCAGCAGGCTTACTAAAATAATGACCGCCGCCAAGATGCCGTCCGTTAGCGCGTTCAGCGTCTTGAACAGCGAATCATCCACGCTTGGACCTTTGCTTGGCATCATAGCGGCTTGATAATCCTGGCGGAACTGCTGCAGCATCCCCTGGTCCTTCAGTCGGAACTCGATCAAATATTCCATCTCCCCCGTACGCTGTCTAAGCGCATCCCAATCCGACGGGTGGAGGACAAAACGTTTGGAATGGACGATCGATGCATTCATTTGCGCATCACGGACAAAACCGGCAACGGTCCATTCCGTCTCATATCCGCCATCGGACAGTTTGATTTTGTCGCCGATGTTGACGTCCTTAAGCTGCTTATAATACACGGGCACGGCAATTTCGCCTTTTGCCACCTGAATTGGCTCGTTGTTGACATTCAGCAGCAGGTCGAACGACTGGTTCTGCTTGACGAAATAATGGTCCATGACGCTATTTTCTTCCGAGCTCCCGCCATGATCGATGTAGAGATGGCTGCCGTCGACGTTCACCATTGCCGCAATCTGATGCTCCTCGACGAGGTCATGAGCCGATGCAAAGCGATGAACCTCGGCTTCATCCAGGCTGCCCGCATGCATCTGGACAAAATGCGGAGCCTTCGATTGCTTGAATAGAGCGTTCAGCGATTGTGTCAATTCCATGAGCATATTGGAGCCGCTGGCGACCAGCAATGCGGAGATGGAGATAAAAATAAATAGTGCGATGGAAATACTCTTTTTCCTGCGAAAATCTCTCCGCAGCATCTGGATCAGCATTGTATAGGTATAGCTCCTTTCGTTAGGACTGGCGCTCCGTTAACTTATTGCTGAAATACGTCCTTCTGCATGGCAGAACGGTTCATAGCAGAGAAGTCCACTCTGACAAATGCAGCGGCCGACAGCAGGACGCATACGATTCCGAAAGCGGCTAGAATGACAAGGCCGGTCACAGGCGTAATCAGCACATCATGAAATCGGAACGCAAGCTGTTCAGCGACCAGTTCATCGGCCGGCAGTGAAAGCTTCTCCAGGCTAAGCGCCCGGAAGAAGGCTGCGGCATACGTCATCGGATTAAGCAAGGCGGCGATCTGCAAGCCTTCCGGCAGCAGGCTAAGCGGTACATATACGCCGCACAGGAACGTAATCGGCGTCGTGACCGCTACCGATACGATCTGGAACGTTTGCGAGTTTTTCACCGAAGCCGCCAGCCATAATCCGAAGGAAGAGAAGACGAGGCCGACTAGCACAATAAACCCAATGATCGCAATCGGTGTCACAATGGTCGTATAAGTCAATCCAAGCGCATAACCGACAGCGAGAATCATACACGCCTGGAAGACGGCAACGGTCGTCGAGGACAAGATCTGTCCGATAACAATCGCTATGCGGCGTACAGGGCTTACGAGCACTTCCTTCATATAGCCGGATACGATATCCTCAATGGTCGACGTAGCGATATTCAGCGAGGTCTGGAAAACAACGATAATAACAATCCCTGCGAGCACATACGGAATCGGCTGGCTGACGGAGGTGCTTTCAAAAATCGCGCTTAACAGATAGAGATAAAAAAACGGCATAATGAATAACAACAAAAGCTGAACGCGGTTCCGGGCAAATAATCGTACATTGCGTAGCCATAGCGCTCCAATTACGCGCATCGCCTTACCCCCTTATGTCCTTGCCGGTTATTTCGAGGTACACGTCGTTCAGTGTCCCCCTGCTCACTTCCATCCGTTGGATCGAGGTCCGATGCTCGCTAATCAGCTCCATGAGGCTGGAGGCATCCGCTACTTGAATGAGGTAATCCTCCCCTGCTGGCGTATAATTCATCCCATGCCGCTCCAGCAGCTTCTCCAGCGCATCAGGATTACGGCTGGCAATTCTAGCTTTGTCCGTCACGTAACGTTTTTTGAGCGAAGCCGGGCTGTCTATCGCAACAATCTTGCCCTTATCGATGATGGCAACCCGGTTGCATATCTCAGCCTCATCCATATAGTGGGTAGTTAGAAATACGGTAATCCCCCGCTCCCGCCGCAGCTTGTCGATGTATGCCCACATGCCCGCCCTGGTTCGCGGGTCAAGGCCGGTAGTCGGCTCATCCAGAAAGAGGACCTGCGGCATATGCAGCAAGCTTCTGGCAATCTCCACCCGCCGCTTCATTCCGCCAGACAGGCCGCCGGCCATCGCCTTCCTCCAATCGCTCATATCCACAAGCTCCAGAACAAACCGAGTCCGCTCGCGAATCAGGTGCTTGGGCATGCCGTAAAAGCAGCCGTGCATATACAAGTTTTCCTCTACCGTCATCTTGGGATCGAGTGTGCATTCCTGGAACACGACGCCAATACGGCTACGGGCTCCATTCTGATCCCTGCCCACGTCTATGCCGTCGATAGACAATGCGCCTGACGTAAAGCCGCTTATCGTGCAAAGCGCATGAATAGTCGAGCTTTTGCCCGCTCCGTTCGGTCCCAGAAAGCCGAAGATGCTGCCGCGCTCCACTTCGAACGAGACATGGTCCACCGCTGTAAAGGTTCCGTACCGCTTCACCAAATCTTTGACGACAATAATGGGATCATTGACCCCGGCCTCCCCGTTCCATTCACTCTTCATGCAGATTCCTCCGCTTCTTCATCGGTTCAAGATCCTTGACCAATCACGCCAAGAATGTAGCTGAAGCTTCCTTCCTCAGCTCCCAGCGTCTTCTCCATAATGGAGGTGAACGCAGCCGCCTTCCGCATCAGTTCATGAGGCTCCCATTCAAAGATGCCCTCGTCGAACAGAAATTGGGAGGAAACAAGCAGAAACTCGATCGTCTCTCTTGGGTATGCCGTATGGAATACCCCCTCCTCGATCCCCTGCTCGATCACTTCCGTCAGCACGGGCGTGAGCTGAAGGATCGTCTCAACCAGGCTCTTCTGGTGCATCTCGGCATTGTTGATCTGGTGCAGCTGGTCGATCATCTGCTCCTTGCGGTCTGTATCGGGCTTCTGCGACATCAGAATGCCGAGCAGCTTCTCATGCGCCGTAAGCCCCAGAGCGGATACAACAGCCTTGGCGGCTTCCACTCCAGCCTCGATATAGCGGCCGACAATCGCGTCCATCACTTCCTCTTTCGATTGAAAGTAGTAATAGAACGTTCCCTTGGCAATGCCTACTTCATTCAAAATGTCATTAATCGTCGTCTTGGCATACCCCTTGGTGCCAAAGAACATCTCGGCTGCGTCCAATATTTCATTTTTTCGTTCATCCGGTTTTTTTGAGATTCTCATTTCGGTTACCCTCCACTTTATTCGACCGACGGTCGGTCGATGTATGCATTGTAGCATCTTACCAATTGCACCGTCAACAGCCAAACGTTTGGACACAACAAAAAAAACGCTTGGATATCCAAGCGTTGAATTCGGCGGCTTTTGCCGCTCCCAGGAATGAAGCTTCCGCAGGCTATTGGCAAATCATCAGCACATTGCCGTCCGGGTCTTTAATATTGAACCAATGCCCGTTTTCGATATTCGTCAGGAGCTCCACATTGTGCTCTTTCATATAGGCATAAGAGGCTACAATATCCGCTGTCACAAGCTGAATGAACGGTATCTGAATCACTTTTTCCGGTGAATAAATCTTGCTGTCCAGTACGATATTGGAAGGGCCTTGCATCGGTAAAATATACAAATGTCCATAAAAGATATCGCCGTCAGTCGGCAAATCCAACAACTTGCAATACCAATCCCTTGCCTTCTCCAAGTCGCTCACCGGAATAAAAACACAACCTAGTTTGTTCTGAACCGGATTTGTCATATTTGCACGCTCCTATTTCTAAAAAGGGTTCTCAATCACAATGCTGATCACGCTTTGAACGACTGCACTACTCACGACAATCAAAGTCGTTTTGGATACAAAGCTTTCATCATCTTCCCGACTTGAATTTTCCGTGATTAATTTCTTGTAGTTCACCACATTGGCTATGGGAAAGAGAATCAGATTAATAAGTATCATAACTCCGCACATAAACATGTGACCTATTCCAGCCAATAATCCTTTAGATTCTTGGTAGTAATCGAAGAAGATGAATTGAAATATATAATAAACGGCTATAGGTACCGCTACAGCGCCCAATAGAGAGAACAGAATGACTAATTTCACTTTCCCGCTTCTCAATTCCATACGATCACTCTCTTCATTAACATCAACCCTATGATAGATAGTGAAGCTTCTCTTCATTCCGCTTCCATCTGCTCATGGCAAACGTCAGGCCTAATAATAGATAACCTGCGAACCAAATGATACATCTCATCCAAAAGTCGGACCCACGCCCGGCATAGAAGGCTTGTTGATAATCAGACATGCTATATTCAATCCATGTTATGAAGAGCCAATACCAAATAGAAGAACGGTATATCCAAGCCCTCTAGTCGCAATGTATTTGGTTTCCCCATTTGCCGGGTAACCGTCCACTTGTTTAGGAATGCTTCTTCCTTTGCCGACCTTCTCCCTTGTTGATCGAACGTCATCACTCCTTTCTGGTAATTTTATTAATTAGGAATAGACGACTGCTGTGATGCCTCAACCTGATTCCTATCTTTCTTACGAAGAATATCGTCCAGAAAGCATCCCCACAATAACAAACATGCACCAGCTGCCATCATAATGACCGCATATATTAATGGCATCGTTCCGCCTGTTTCGCTTAAAGCGGTTCCTAGACGTCCTGGAGGTGTTGACCACCCGCCTAAGGTGGAAGATATTTTGGATGCCGGAATATAGATACCCAAATAGAGAATAACTCCACAAAACAAAAAAATACCTCCGGCTATTACTTTTTTCATCTGCCCAACCCTTTCTATGAGAAATATTCGCCTATTCATTGATAGATTGGCGCAGCTTATTCATTTCGTAGCGCAAATAAGAGACCTCATCAATAAGCAGCCCCATCAGTTTGACCAGCTCCTTAGCGTTTCGAACATGTCGTCACTCCCTAAATGCGACCAATCCTTGTATCCGTTTCTATTTTACCCCAACTCGCTTATTCATTGAAGGCCTGAAATGCCATTCTGAATTAAAAAAGGCGGCAATCAGGACTGCTTCGTCCTGCATTGCCTCCAACCTTGGAATCTAGTAAATCCTTTTGGATAATGATGCCCACATTCAATCTAGCACGATTTCAAATACAGAATCGATAATAACCGGCAAATGATCGCGAAGCGATGAGGCTCCCAACACCGATCGCGCATGCAAGCCATGCTCCCCGAATACATCCAGCATCAGATCGGAGCAACCGTTCAATACTTTATGATGCTCTTCGAAATCCGGGCTGGCATTGACGAAGCCTTGAATCTTTACAACTCTCCTTACCCGGTTCAGCGAGCCCAGCGCTTCTGCCAACACAGCCAGCACTTCCAACCCGGCCAGACGAGCATACCGGTACCCCTCCTCCGTCGTATAATCGATGCCCAGCTTGCCTTTGGGCTTACCGGATGGACCTTTCCCCGAGATGAACAACAGATCGCCAGCGAGGGCATAGTTGGTATATCGGGCTGCCGGCTCGCTCGCTGCCGGCAACACGATGCCAAGTGACTGCAATCGATCCATAATATTGGACATGAACATGAGCTCCTTTCGTCGCAACGGAGGTTTGGTACTATCCTAATTTCATTAGCTGCTCGCGCCTCGGACCTGTGGACAAATAAGAGATTTTCACACCAATCTCCTCTTCGATCAACTGCACATACTGCTGTGCCTCAACCGGTAGCTCATGGAATGCTTGTGCCCCAGATATGTCGCATCTCCAGCCCGGAAGCTCCTTAAGGACTGGCTTCGCTCCTTCCAGCTTCGCATTAACGGGAAACTGTTTCGTCATTGTTCCATCATTCAACTGGTAGCCGATGCATACGGGAATCGAATCCAAGTAACCGAGCACATCCAAATTGGTCAAAGCCACCTCCGTCGCCCCTTGTACCATACAGCCGTACCTTGTGGCGACAGCGTCAAACCAGCCTACGCGTCTCGGCCTGCCTGTGACCACTCCGAACTCGCCCGCATCGCCGCCCCGAAGCCGCAATTGCTCTGCTTCCGCGCCTTCGATCTCCGAGACGAACGGTCCCGCACCTACACAGCTGGAATAAGCCTTCACGACAGCGAGCACATTCGTCAGAGCATAAGCGGGAAGTCCTGCTCCGACGGGAGCATATCCCGCCAAGGTGGAAGAGGACGTCGAATACGGATAGATGCCGTGATCGGGATCGCGAAGCGCCCCTAGCTGGCCCTCCAGCAAGATCGATTGTTGCTCCTTATATGCTTGCTGGAGCATCGCAGTCGTATCGCATACAAACGGGAGCAGCCTCTCTCCCAGCTCCAGCAGCTCCTCCACAATCGGATTTGCTTCCAGCGGCTGATGTCCATATAGATGGTTCAGCAGCACATTTTTAACTTCCAGCAGCTGCCCTACCCGTTCTAACAATCGGCTCCGATCGTATAAATCCGCTACTTGCACACCAAGCTTGGCATACTTATCCGCATAAAAAGGGGCGATTCCACGTTTGGTCGAGCCATAGCTGCGATTGCCCAGCCGCTCCTCCTCCAGTCTGTCCAGTAAACGATGGACAGGCAGCACCACCTGGGCCCGTTCCGACACTTTCAAGATCGGCTCAGGTACGCCTCTCGCCAGCAGCTGCTCCCGCTCGCGCATGAATGAATCGCCGTCCAACGCTGCGCCGGAGCCAATGATATTGGTGACCTCCGGATAAAACACCCCCGACGGAAGCATATTCAGGCCAAACTTCCCGTATTCGTTAATAATCGTATGCCCTGCGTTGCTTCCTCCTTGAAACCGAACGACATATGACGATTTGGCAGCTAGCACATCCGTCATCTTTCCTTTGCCTTCATCGCCCCAATTCGCTCCCACTATCGCTGTTACCGTCACTTGCAGATCGCCTCCTGTACTTGTCATCTCTTACAGGAATGATTATAATGTGCAAGCACCCATTAGTATAATTGATATTAATAATACGAGGTATAAACAGGAGTAATGATAATGGAATTTAATATGGAATGGTATCGCGTCTTCTTCTGGACAGCCAAGCTGGGGAGTCTGACCAAAGCGGCAGAGAAGCTGCATATTACACAGCCCGCCATCAGCCATACGCTGAAGCAATTGGAGAGCGGACTCGGAGGACAGCTGTTCTTCCGAACAGCTCGAGGCGTGACGCTTACAGACGAAGGAGAAGTGCTGCTTCAACACGTCGAGCAAGCCTTTCGGGCGATTGACAGCGGCGAGAAGATGATAGCGGAGATGCATAATTTGGAGTACGGGGAAATCAATATCGGAGCAAGCGATTCGTTATGCAAGCATTATCTGCTGCCTTTTCTCGAATCCTTCCACAAGCAATACCCGGGCATTCGCGTGCGCGTCACGAACCGGACTACGCCGGAGACAATCGCCCTGCTGAAGGAAGGGCGAATCGACTTCGGCATTATCAATCTGCCTGCTGCGGTCAATAGTATAGAAGTCAGGAAGAGCTCTCCCCTGCAGGAATGTCTCGTAGGCGGCCCGGCTTACGCATCGCTGGCTCAATCGCCCTTCGATCTGGCCAGTCTGCATCAACACCCATTACTTCTGCTGGAGCCGGGCGGCAGCACGAGAGCTTATCTGGACCAGTATGCAGCTGCGCATCAAATTCGCTTAACGCCAGAGTTCGAGCTGGGGAGTCTCGACCTGCTTGTGCAATTCGCCCAGCGAGGGTTTGGACTGACATTTATCGTGCGGGAATACGTCAAGGAGGAACTGGCAAATGGGCGATTAATCGAAATCCCGCTCACTCCGCCTATTCCCGAGCGTTCGATCGGGATTGCGACACTGAAAGGCGTCCCCCTCTCCGCTGCGTCGAAGAGCTTTCTTCAAAGCTTGCCATAAAGTCGGCTCACGACTTATTGTGGATCACTCAGCTGAGTCATAAGCGTCGCCAGAAGACTTTTTCAGAGAAGGCCAGGTTGGCGATTCGGATCGGTTTTCCGTCAGCGGGAAAGGCGATCTGTACTGGGCTCTGCAATTTCACCGGGACAAAGACGGTGTTATTACCGGCAGGATCATTGAGCTCGATCCCCAGAAGCATTAATGGAGGCAGACTATTGTATTGAACAAGGCCCGCCCTATACTGATGGTTCCTTGTGAACCTTGTTTTTACACCATGGTGTATCTTCTACTAATGAAAGAAGGCCGTCCTGTTGTCAATTAAGACTTCCAGGACGGCCTCTTACTATATGAGCTTATGTTTGTACCACTTGTCGCCTCTGAACCGCCAAGCAAATATAATGCCGCGGACGCCCCACTCGGCGACCATCGCCACCCATACGCCCATCAGGCCAAAGCCCAGCGTAATGCCGAGAATATACCCCAGGATGATGCGGAACAGCCACATCGACAGCAGCGATGCAATCGATGTGAATTTCGAATCGCCCGCCGCGCGCAGGGCTGACGGCATAATGAAGCTGAACGACCACACAATCGGCTGTACAATCGCAATCAGCAGAATCAGCGCAAAGATAGACGGTATAATCTCCTTCGGCGGAGCATACAGATTCACCAGCATCGGGAACATAAGCAGCAGGATGACCGTAATGACGACAAAGAATATCGTCGATAGTCCGATAAAGGATTTGATAAATTTCCTCGCATCCTCGATATCTCTCCGCCCAATACATTGACCCACTACTGTAACGATTGCTACGCTTAGCGCCGTCCCGCCGATCTGGAACAGCATCGTCAGCGAGTTGCTGATCGCGTTGACTGTAATAGCCATCGTACCCAGATGGACAATAAACGTCTGGGTCAACAATTTGCCCCCGTTGAAGAACATTTGCTCCATGGCGAAGGGAATGCCGATATACAATATTTTTTTCAAGATCGACCAGTGGATAAGAAATGTATCTCTTAATTTAATTCGAATCGTTTGATTATATTTAAACAAATAGATCATCGACACAACCATACCAAGTACACGTGCCAGTATTAACGAGATCGATAGCCCGATTACGCCCATGTCGAACACTTTGATCAAAACAACATTTAGCAGAAAATAAGATACATTCAGTATCAGTGACAGCACCAGACACGCTTTCGTCTCCGCTACGCCTCTGAGCACGCCGGTGACGGCCTGATAGATCGCAATGAATGGATATGAGATGCAACTGCCGATCAAAAATATCTTTGCATGATGCAGAACATCCGCATCTGCATTCCCGAATAGCGCATTTAAGGTGGATGCATGGAACACGATGATCAACGCCGCGATGACCACCGATACGATCGCAACGGATGATATCGCTTGTGAAGCTGATTTCGCTACCATCTCCCCGTTGCCGCTGCCTTTATATTGGGCCACAATTACCGTACCGCCCGTTGCAATCGCGACAAACAGATTCACGAGAAACATATTGATCGAATCAACCATACTAACTGCGCTGACAGCCGCTACCCCTGAGGAGCTGACCATTGCCGTATTCATAATGGCCATTAATACAATGAAAGCCGAATCTACGAAAATGGGAATAATAATTGCAAAAATTTGCTTGTAATCCATCGAGCTGCCCGTAAAATACTTCGTTAATAACGAATCGCTCTTCCGTTGAATGATGGATCGTATGCCACCGTCCACAGCCACATCACTTCTTTTCCTGTTGTTCTGACTTCTATCTCTGTCCATAAAGAAAGCCCGATCTATTCATGTTGAATAGAATCGGACGCAACCTGTCATATAGCTTCTTCCCCAGTATAACAAAAAAACGGCGAATGTGCCGTTTTTCCGAAATTTTATTTTAACTATTGTTAAGGGAATCGGCATAAGCGTTCGAATATTCTACGTCAGCTGCTGATGGATCAAATGGCAGTAAAGTCCCTTTGCCGCCATCAGCTCATTATGCGTTCCGCTCTCGACCACACAACCTATCTTCGTCTTTTCAAAGAAGTGATGGACGTGTTGATTCGCATGTACCCGGAGCAGCTCCTGGAGCGTAATCTCTTGACCTTTCACGGTCATTAAAACGGTATGATCTAAGGACATGCCCATCCCTCATCCATGTTTATTTATAGCCTGAAAAGAAAGAATCACCTTAATGAAGAGGTGATTGATCGTCATAAACAAAGCTGCTGCCTGACTCAGCGGGTAAAAATCGTTTTTCCTGGCAATGCAACCGCGTTGCCCTGCAATTGAGGCTTCTGAAGAACGAAGCCGCCGTGAGTTCGACTAGGGCCGCCTCCGCCCGCTACTTGATTCATCTCTTGTTCGGACAATGCTTTTCCTTCTTCCTTCAATTCCTCAAGACGAAGCCTTGCTTCGGAATCAGTCGGTGCTTGTTGATTGTTTTCTGACATGATCTAGTCACCTCTCCTTCTTAGTTTGGTCTAGTCTACAGGAAACGACATGGTTCATAAAGCAACCAAAGTTGTCATTTTCATAGGGGAATGATAGGATCGTATAATCCGATTTTCTGTACAACGGATACATGCATAGGGATTGGAGTGAGCATGATGATAGTGGAACAGCAGCACTTTGAGGTACGAGACATGAGGTATACGATTAGATCTGCCAATGAAGAAGACGCAGCGGCATTATCGCAGCTGCGGGTGAAGATTGATGGGGAGACCGAACATATGGATCGGGAGGCAGGAGAGGCTTTTATCTCTGTTGAAAACTTCAGGATTCTTATTCAGAGGGATAGCGAGCAGGAGCGCAATCTATTCTTGGTCGCAGTTGCAGACAATCGTTTGATCGGCTTTTCAAGATGCGAAGGCATCTATTTGAAGCGGTTTGCTCATAAGGCTGAATTTGGCGTGTGCATTCTTAAGGAGTATTGGGGATATGGAATCGGGAAAGAGCTGCTAAGAACCTCCTTGGCATGGGCTGACTCTGCCGGCATAACCAAAATGACTTTGAATGTGCTGGAGACAAATAAAAGCGCTATCCGGCTGTACGAACGATTCGGATTTCAGATTGAAGGCGTCTTGCAGAATGACAAAGTATTGTCCGACGGCCGGTATTACAACACGGTTGTCATGGGACGCTTCCGCGGCTAAGCACCTCCGTGGCAGCGTCATTCCTAGTAGGTTCAAAGTAGCCTTTTCTTATCCCTCTTACCTAGATGGGTATACGGAATCTCCTCCACCAGAATAATCTCCTTCGGCATCTGATAACGAGCCGCTCGCACCCGCAACCAATCCATAAGCTGTCCAGCGTTCACTTCCGAATGCAGGACTGGCTGAACATAAGCCTTGAGCCGCTGTCCGAATGTCTCATCCGGGATGCCAATTACGGCAACATCCTCGACCTGCGGATGATGAATCAGAATATGCTCCAGCTCAATGGGATACACATTTTCGCCAGCTGATACTATCCGATCATCCGCTCTTCCACACAAGTAATAGAGACCGTCGCTGTCCCGATAGCCCATATCACCCGTCTCAATCCACCTCTTGCTTCGTTCTGCCCATGATAAATAATGTTGAACACAAAATTGCCCGACCGCTCCCGGTTCAGCTTCATTCATATCCTCATCCAACACAAAGAGCGGCATACCGTCAATCTTCCGTCCCAGCGTATGAGCCGACTGCCTTAAATCCTCCGGCGTTGCGACAATGTTCAGTCCCGATTCTGACGTTCCATACAAATTGCACAGCACATCGCCCAGCCTTGCGAACACATCAGCCACCAGCTTCGGATTAAGCTCGGCTCCTCCTGAAGCGATGCAAGCCAGCGAACGCATATCCTCGGCATTATGCTTCAGCATCTTGTCCAGCATAAGCGGGACAACGGTCGCCACTTGCACCTGATGCTCCCGGATAAGCGCGCATGCTCTGGGCGCAGCGAAGCTCGATGTCAGAACAATCTTTTTGCCGAGAGCAACGAATAACAACAGGATCGCAATGCCATAACCGTGGTAGATCGGCGTCGCGATGTAGCCCGTATGGTAGCGTGTGAGATGAAGCCGCTTAAGTAATGTGTAGAACGGGTTCAAGTAGTGGAACAAGGAAGGCTTGTGCGGCACTTTCTTCGCCTTGCCTGTCGTACCGCCCGTCAGTAGCATGATGGTGCCTGATGACGTTCGATGCCAGCTGCGCCTGGCAGCGGCGGAACCGCCTAGCTGCTGGTTGTTGACAGCTGGCTTCTCCTCGTGATCACTAAGCAGCTTTCCCTTATTGTATGCGGATTGCTCGATTAAGGACGCAAGCTCCTCATCATAGATCAGTAAGTCAAAGTCATAAGCAGTTATCAAGTCTTGCAGCTGATCCTGGCTCATCTCGGCGTTCAACAGATAGATATCGGCACCAGCCCAGGACAAGGCAAATATTGATTTTACCAACGAAGCATGGTTTCGGCACAGAAGCGCAACCTTACTGCCCGGCTTGATCTCATGCTTCGCCCGGAGCATTAGCGACAGCTCCTCGCATTGCGCCAACAGTTGGCGATAAGTTATCATCTCTTGGTCATCCGCAATCGCAGCCGCTTCCCCATAGGTCCGCTCGGCTATTCGGAGTAGCGCCATAACGTTAATCCCGTAACGGCAGATGGCCGCAAGCAGTCGATAGAGACCAAGTGGACTAAGCATCCCTATTTTCTGCATCACTTGCGCCAGTCTAAGAATTCCCATGCTTGCCCCTCCTCTTCCGAAGCTTACGAGACATCCCGTTCTCCCATAACCCTCTAAATAATAAAGAAGCAGTCTGACCAATAAACAGCCACCAAGGCTGCCAAGTTGTTCGCTTCGTATACATCGACTTCGCGATAATGCGCGCCACATGCTCTGGGCTCATGGCAGGCATGGACCGATAGGCAGCTGTTGGCTCGATCATCGGCGTACGGACCAATGGAAGATAAATAGACGACATGGCGATCCCCAAAGCATTCAGCTCAGATGCCGCTGAGCGGAACCAGACATCAAATGCGGCCTTGGACGCCTGATAAGCCGTAAAGTGCGGAATCGGAATCAGCGATGTGTTGATCGTCGAAATATTAATAACTTGCCCTTGATTGCGCTCTAGTATGGGTATGACAGAAAGCAGTAGCTTAACAGGCGCCAGATAGTTGATAGTTATTGTTCTCGTATAATCGTGATACCGATCCAAAGATTCGCGAACAGATCGCTTAATCGATATACCTGCGTTATTGACCACGAAATCTAGTCCAGTTGACTCCTTATGAAGGAATTTCAGCAACGCTTCCATGTCTTCATCAAGCCTCAGGTTCGCACGAACGATACTGACCTTGGCCTTGCCGCTCTCCTCAATCGATTCTTTGACATTCAGGAGCCTGTCCACTCTTCTGGCCACTATTACGAGATGCACTTGATAGAGTCCGAGCAAGCGGGCAACATGCTCGCCAATTCCGGAGCTCGCTCCTGTAATAAGCACGGTTTTACCCTGGAGCGCATAGGCCAATTTGTCCGAATTCAATCGGGAGGATGGAAATAAGATATGTTCTAACAGGTTATAGCTTCGCATCGTCACTATCCTTTTTTGGAAAGCAATATACAACAACTCTATTGTCCACTACTCACGGGTCCGAGACAAGAGCCAACCGTTTTAATCTGCCGATAGAAAGCCTGATCATGTACACCGCCTCATCGCCACTTAACCTCTGGACCCTCTGAAGGGCCCGTTTTGCCTTCTTTGGTGGGACCACCTTACGCATGTCAAGCACAAAAAACTCCCCCAATCTCTTGGAGGAGGCAAATACCTGCTATCGGTTCGCTGAGCATCCTGCACTAGCTCCTGCAGAATAAACCTAGTAAGGTTGAAAAATCCATATCCAACATGGAGTCCAACCTCAAGTCATAATGTTCAAAATGAAGGTTTTTCGTAAGTTCATTAGGGACAATTACACAAAACATGCCCGCTGCCTTTGCTGCTTTAGCTCCATTGGGTGAATCCTCAAACCCAATCGCATGTTGAGCCTCGACATTGAAAGCAGTTAACACTTGCTGATATAACGCTGGATCAGGTTTTACATGCTTAACATCTTCATGAGTGCGAATACAGGAAAAATACTCCGTAAGCTCCAACTCTTCTAAATTTGGAAGTATCCATTCTCGCGGAGCACTGGAGGCTAAACCAATTTTCAAACCTAATTTCTTGGCTTCTTTCAAATAATTAAGTACGCCAGGCCGAGTTTTTTGATGAAAGATTAACTCTCTATACCTCTCTCTCCTTCGTTCTCTCAATAATTCACGATTTAAGGTCTTACCAAGTTTAGTTTGCAAATACTCATAGGGGTCAAATAGAGTAGAATGGCCGCCAATTCTAGCGCTATACAATTCCAAAGGAAGCTCGACATCATACTCTTTAAGCAGTTCTTGGAATGAATAAAACTCAAATGTTTCAGTATCCCTAATGAGTCCATCGAAATCAAAAATTACGGATTCAATCATTGCTTCACCTCTAAGAATAGAGCATTTGGTTGGTTTCAAGCAGGTTAAGCACTTCTCTGTAAGAAAGCTTGCCACCATAAATATCTAATGCGCTTCCAATCGTAATATTGATGTTTTCACTAGATATTTCATGAAACAAACTCAAATCTGAAAGGCTCCCTACACCTCCCGCATATGTAGTAGGAATCGAAGCCCATTTTGATAATAATTTGACCAGTTGGATATCGATACCTTCCTGCTTGCCTTCTACATCAACTGCATGTATTAAAAACTCATCACAATAGTTTTCTAAGAATCGTATATTCTCTAAGTTAAGTTCAAATTTTATTGAATCTCTCCAGTTCTTTGATGCTACATACCATCTGTCTTCCTGCTTTTTGCAGCTTAAATCAATTACTATTTTCTCTTTTCCAACTTCTTTAACCAAGCGATTTAAATTCTCCATATTTAAAGTTTCGTTACTAAAAATATAGGATGTCACTATAATGTGAGATGCACCTTTTTCCAGAAAAAAGGGGGCGTTGTCACGAGTTATGCCTCCGCCAATCTGCATTCCCCCAGGGAAAACTTCCAGCGCCTTTAATGCCTCGTCAACATTCCCATCTCCTATCATGATAACATGGCCACCAGACAACTTATCTTCTTGAAAGATTTTCGCAAAATAGTCGGCGCCCAACTTAGAAACAAAAAGCTCTTTCGTCTTCATTTCTCCAAAAACGGAATCTCCTATCAGTTGTTTCACCTTTCCTTGATGCAGGTCAATACAAGGCCTGAATCTCACCTTTAATAATCTCCCCTTTCGTCTTTAACATCTAATAACAAGATGGAAAGTTCAATTACAATGAAAAATACTGTTTAAAATAGTTTAAGTCAGACTCAAAATCAAACGTTCTTTTAAATAAGTATCCCGGCGCATGATTAAAATTCCGCTCTCCTTGCATAACATTTCCCTCCAACTTTAACCAGTCAGGAAATGATGATAGCTTATCAAGATTTTCTATTAAATGTTGTTTTGTCATTGATTGATTCAAAGTAATGATTTCGCATTCTTCGTACTTGCCAGGTGATAAAAAAATGGTGTGATCTAAACGTGAGACAGGCTTAATTGCACGATTCAATAGGAGTGAAAATTCCTTATTGGTAAAAAACGCCTTCTTATGCTTGTTTGAATCAAGTGAGATTTGATATTGATCAGGAAGTGTAGGATGGTCTATAAAGATTTCGCTCGGATTAAACGCTTTAGGGGAAGAACTATAATGTTCTATTCGATCTATTAGTTCAGGGAATAAAGCAATCGTGTTATAGGTTATGGCAGGACATTCTGGCCATTGTATAATAGTAGAATCATCCTGAATAAAATAACGATCATTGCAAATATACTTTGAGTTTATTTCTTTATGCAGTAACCCCGTAATGAATGTAGACTTCCCCCTCCCTTTGCTACCAATGAATGAAAAGGTCTCGCCATTAACTTCAACCGCACTTCCATGTATCATTAATGATGTTTTTAATAATTCTCTTGCAAGAATCTGTCGTACTACCCGATAGGTTTCAATATATAGCATCCTGAAATCAGGATTATAAATATGCACTTGTTTCAGCTTTTTATTAATTATAATGATTCCCTTAGTTTCTTTTGGTCGAACGGCTGTATTATTTTCAATTATTAATTCTTGGCACTCCTCTTTAAGTTCCATTTCGTACGTTATTCCCACTGGCAAATGCTGATGATAACGTTCATTCATACAATTAATGATCCAAGTATCGTTTAAAACCTCGTCTACTTGCTCAAAATGGAAAAACTGATTTAAATATTCCTTCATTTTAGACTCGTTATACAAAATGGAAATACCGAGCATTCGATTTACTCTGAAGGTCGTACAATATTTTAAGTCGGTTTTGTTCAGCTCCGTATTGGTCATAGTCATCCCCCTCAACACACATGGAATCAGGTAAGTTTATTAACAATAAATCTCACATCAAATTCAAGATTGTTAGATCTAACAAAGGAATAAATTGTGGGAAACTGTTTGAAATCAGATAAGCTTTTTTTATTGTTTCTAATATTTATCCAGTCTGGAAATGAATGGACCGTTCTTGTGTTTTCTGCAAGAAGTTCTTGATAGTCCGATTCTGGCACTTGAATCAGTTGCGGCTCAGCGCCAATGTCCATTTCCAACCATACAATGACATCCAAGTCCGATTCATGCAATATTTCTCTGCTCATCAACCTTGCATACTGAGCATTTGTAAAAATGACTTTCTCGGTTGATTTCTTATTCATAATCTCGTTGTAAGTTGGTAATGGAGGATGGTCGAGAAAAATATGGGATGGGTCAAACTCACTCTTCATTGCATGCAAAGCATCCATTCTCTTCGGAAGATTGCTAAATAAATTCAACGTATTATAGCTTATGGCCGGACATTCAGCCCATTGAGCAATTTTCGGATAATCAGCATCGGATAAATAAAATTTATCATTAGCAATATAACTTGTATCAGGATTGTAATAGAGCATCCCTGTAACATAGGTGCTTTTGCCACGCCCTGAATCGCCTAAAAAAGCGATCGTTTTGTCTTTGATTCTTAATGCACTACCATGAATCGGAATGGAGTGACTAAGAAGCTGTTGATTAAGGATCTGTCTTACCACACGGTAAGTATCATTGAATAGCATTCTAGGAACAGGATTACACACATGTATATCTTTTAACTCATGATGTACATAAATGATTCCATTTGTAGACTTTGGCTTAATTATCGTAATCGCATTGTCTTCGAAAATGTCCCCGGTATCTCCGAGCTCTAATTCAATTGGTTTAAATGACTGATTGTGATCTATTTCAGCAAGCTGGCTGGCACCGTGAAGATATATATTCCAAACCGTTTTGGAATAGTTTTTTGATGATTTGTAATGGAAAAAATGATTCAAGTCATTAATTATGGTTTCATTATCCGTGTGTATTCCAATATTATTATTTAGAATCTCATAGGACAGAAAATAATCAAATTTCTTATTTAAATTTACTGAGAATTGCTTTTGCATACTGGTCTCCTTTGGCAGTGAAATTCGAAAAACTAAAAAGATTATTCAAGTCCTTTAATCGTAAATACTTTGTTTTCAACTCGAAAATTTGATCGCATGCAATAAGAGGAACGATAAGTTGTTCTGATATTGCTTTATACACAATTCGTGCGTCTTTCTTCAATAGCGGTTGTTTGTAATGCTGATTAACTTCTATGTCAATTGTTAAATAATTAGGACCATAAAACCCCATGTACCCTTTAGTCTTAATGACAGGCGTTAATTGCAGTTTGTTCTGTAAATGAAGGTATACCTCTTGTTCGATGCTATCAGATTGCTGTTCTGTAAATAATACAAGATCAATATCGTACGATGCTTCAAACCCCTCTTGAATAAATAAAGAAATACTTCCGCCATATGCATAAGAAACGTTTAATCGCTCCAGAACATATGAAATTTCTTGAATAAAATGAATGATGGAACGCAATAAATCACGATAATCGTCCAAGCTATCGACAATCCCTTTTCTCTCAAGAGACTTCTTCATATCGGCAGCTGTAATCAATAAGTCAATCTGGAACTCTTCATAGAGTAATTCCAGTTTGGGTAGTACGGATTTATAATGAGCTTGAGAGGCAACGACGTCTCGGATGCCATACCTATCAATGTATTCAGGATACGATCTTGGTTCTCCCGCGGAAACTAGCTTCTTAAGGCGATTTAACTTGCTGCCATTAAACTCTACTAGTGATAGGTAAGATAACAACACTCTTTGTTCCATGTTCGTTATGGCATTTATGATAACCCCATAGTTAATCTCGTCCTTCCAACGATGTAAAAAAGGAAATAGCAAATGAGAGTGATAATTGGACTCCTTTAACAAATGGATGAGCGTATGCTCTAAAGAAACAATTTTAAGATTATTGTATGGATTAAAACCGTACGTGCTCTTGGCATCGAAGACAGCGATATCACTAGCAATATAAGAATGAATATAGATGCACGTGGAAACTGGGTGACCTATTACGCTATCATGTGACATCACCTTTACATCGATTGGATGGTTGTCCCGCATACGATTTCACCATTAAGTAAGAGTTGTTTCACAACGTCACCCTTTAATCCATTTATTATAATAATAGGCGTTTTCCCAACTCTCTCGCATAGCAATGGAAATACTTCATCAACACAATTCTGATCGAGCTCCTTTAATTGAGCGGGTGAAAGCAGTGGAATAAGTTTATTCTCATCAGTCATAATACCGTCGATACTTTTCATAATAACAACATTTTCCACTTCTAATATTTTCGCAAAGTATAGCGTCATACTGTCGGACGTGCATCTAGATGTATACCTGAAGGGATCCAATCCAAAAACTAACCGTGAAGGCATTAGAATGGGAACTTGACCCTTATCAAGAACTTCCTTGCAGTGGATTAAGTTATCGACCGGTACAATCGCAACTTGATAATTGGAAAATAATAGAGCCGTCTGATCCATTGCTAGCATCGTTGTCTGATGAAATATGCTTCTGCTTAATTGGAATTTATCGTTGTAGGATTCGATATAGTTATCTATAGCCCCACCCCCTGGAAACAAAACAATTCTTTTATGAGCACCGGCAAGGGCCAAGGTTGCACTCAATTCCTTACAGCCTTCAATGTTGCTTAACAAACTTCCTCCGATTTTGATAAAATAATCGATCTCCAAATGATTCATTCCGAGCTTAATATCTAACATATTTCTCTCTCCCCACTGCTTCAGCAATATATTGTCCATACGCTCTTGCCAGTTCATCGCCATCAGGATGATCAAAACAAGGAACACCGATAAGATTATCAATATAGGTTTCTGTAATCGGAAAATCCCCTTTGGAGTATGTTCTCCATCTAGTTAGATCGTCCTGGAAAAAATCTTGATTGTTGCTTGTAAATAAATCGATAACATGCAATGGCTTTATGCTCGCTTTACGAATATCAAGCTGTTTATCATGACTTATTAATGAATTTAGAAATTCTTTTAACGGCTGTCCGTTATTGGCAGCAGGATCATAAAGGATTCGATTCATAAAATAGGAATACCGTTCATTTTCGGTTTCCTCTATTTTATGATGTAAAAAGGGGATATCCTTAATATAAGAATGAAATAGTTTGATTCTCCGTTGTCTGGTTTCCAAAAATGACTCAAATGACTTAAATGCCGTAATTGCACAAACTGCAGCTAGTGGATGCATTCTGTACTTAAGACCATATCCTGTCTCCCAAAATATTTTTTCCTGCACATGCTGAACCTGTTTATAAGCTCTTTCACCAAACTGTCCCAAGAGAACTGCTTTCTCATAGATATCCCTATGATTCGTGATGAGTACTCCACCTTCGCCAGCAGGCACTAATTTGGAGCCCTGCAAGCTAAAAACAGCGACATCTCCCCAGGTCCCTACTTTTTTACCTTTATAGATCGTTCCATGTGCATGCGAGCAGTCCTCAATCAATATCATTCCATATTTATCCGTTATTTCCTTCACTTTATCCATTTCCGCTGGATATCCCCACATATGTGTAACGACAACAGCCTTTGTTTTGGGAGTGAGTTTGCGCATTAAATCATCCACACATATATTTCCGGTCTTACCATCTGTATCGCATAATACAGGTATGCCACCGCAGTGGAGCAGCGGGGTTACAGACGCATGAAAATTGGTAGTTTGCGTGATCACTTCATCCCCTGGCTTTATTCCAATTCCAGTAAACATGGAATGTACTGCTGATGTTCCAGAATTGACAGCAAGCGCAAAGTCGACGTTATAATATTCCTTGAACAACTGTTCAAGCTCTGCTATTACCCCGGACCCGTCACGAATAGAAATAGGAAGATGTTGATCGAAATAATGAATCATTTCTTCTTTCATAAGATGTAACATCTCTTTTGGTGGCCATATGTCATGTGGTTGCTTAGGAATAAGGTTCATTATATTATCCCCCTTTCATACTCAATAAATTGCCGTAAACTTCAGTAGACTTCATTTGCTGATGTATGTTTTCTATTTGAAGGATCTTCGATTGAAGTTCCTCTCTAGCCTCAGGTGTTACAGGCAAATCCATCAACTCGTAATATTTTAAATATTCTGGGAAATAAGGATAAACAAGCTTGCTCCAATCACCCATTAGGAGCGACTGAATATAATCATTAAGCTTTATATAATGCCGATATTTTAAAGGTGATAAGTACTTTAGCTCTTCTATTGCAAACGTATCCTCTAAATTCACTCCTGGGCGAACTTTCTTCTCCCAATGATATTCAATCGCTTTTAGAGATACATCTTTAAAATGATTGTTTAATATTTGTTTTGCAGCGAGCAATGTTTTAGCTGAGCCCACACAATCGTCGGTAAGCAATACATGTACATTAGGGGAATATGCCTTGAAATATTCCATCTGAGATTCATACGATTCGTAATCATCATCCAAATCATATTTTGATATTTTAATTAATTGGTAAGGAATATCCTCCAACATTCTATTAGGCTGTTCATAAAGCAGCGAACTTAGCGACTTATACATCGGAGGTATTAGAATTCCACCAAATACAATTGAAACGATTAAATCATAGTCTTGAATGACGTCATAATAAGCGAAAAAGTCCAATAACAGAACAAGCTTATTATCCATTTCAATATTCGTTCTTAAAGTGTTGATTCCAGTATTCAATATATCTATTTTCAGCTGATGAATAAAATCAATTGATTCTATTTTTTTTGTGATTTCACTTTTGAAGATTAGCATGTTTAGGACTTCAATTGATTGAAATAATCGGTTATGAAGTTCAAAGTAATAGTTATTCTTTATATCATCTGAATAAAAGCAAGTATCAAGCAATTTGCATAATGCCGAAATATAATACTCTACTAATGTAAACAATATATGCCTTTTTGTGATGGGATCGAGGTTAATGGAGGCAATGAACTCATAATCATGTGGAATTCTTTCAACTAAATGGACAACCTCATGAATATTACTGCTGTAATAGAAAGCAGACCGATTATAGACCAATGAATGATTCGAAAATTTAAAATAAAGCTCTAGCATAGGTAAAGGTATTTGTGATGAGCTTATTAAATCGTTTTTATTTAAATATAATTCTCCGGCGAATCCCATAGCATTAATATCAATCTGTATATTATTGATCCATTCATTAATACTCAAAGAAATTTCCTCCACATAACTTTGTCATAGCATTGATCTATTGGACTTCTTTAACCAAGTGTGTGAGCTTCTATTGACGAGGCGTTTTGTTTGAGACTACCTCTTAAATCAATCGTATCTTCAATTCCTTCGCCAGTTCCAATAAGAGTGACAGGGACATTAAATTTTCTTTCTAATTCTTCAATAAATTTTTTTGTCTTATAGGACAAATCCGAATAGTTCCTAACTTTATAATCATGAGCATCAAGATAATCTACAAAGTTCAACGCTAGCTGAGTAGGTCTGTTGATTCTAATCGCTTTCTCCAACATTTCCTCATCAAACTGCCCAACTCTACGCACTTTTTTAGTAACTGAAGCGTATTCAATAATATTTTTGGTTGATTGTGAAATATTCGTAACATCCTCCCATGTCAACTCATTAATCGGTCCCTTACATGAACGGATCGGGAACGTTCGCAGAACTAGAATAATGTCCTCGACCACTTTGGGACTTAGTCCAATTTCCCCGCAAAAGGTGGCTGCCGTAGTGTCTCGACTCGTTACGTAAGGGTAACTTCCGTGATGGATACTTAAATCAAATCCTTGGGTTCCCTCCACCATTACTTTTTTTCCGCTATCAATATATTCATTCGCCATCTTCTCAACATTATTAAGATATGGTGCTAGCGCCTCGATGTCCTTTGCCAGTTTAAAATCTTCTTTTCTTAAAATTTTGTCTGATGTTGCGTACCCTACTCCGCATCCACTGGACATATTATCTGATTTCATGCTGGATTCAAGGTCTTTATGTTTTTGTTCAATTATTCCGGCTTGAGGATCAATAATTAATGAGGCTGGATCAATCTTTAAGGTTTCCATTTCTTGTAGTAAAATATCCACATCAATAAGTGAGCCAGCTGACATAGCTAGAAGGCATTTTTTATTTATAAAAGCACAGGGTATCAATCTCATTGTCATTTTTTCGCCATTGCTAATAACGGTATGTCCAGCATTAGGACCACCCGACCTTATGCTTAAATCGAACTCATTCGCTAAATAAGCAGCTATTTTACCTTTGCCCTCGCTACCTATTTGTCCTCCCAATAGTACCGTTACCATAATTGTTCCTCCTTAATTCATAACCCTACTGCAAATTTGCTTAATTGAATCGAACGTATTGCTGGATAAAATCTCTTCCTTTAAGAACCATTTTCCTTTTTCAACTTCATCATTAATCGTTATGGCATTATCCTCTGAGGCTTGCAGCAAATAGATAAAGTCAATATGCATATGCTCAGCTTCCTTAGAAGTTGACGCGATTACTTCATGCAAAATAACATACGGATTGGGCAAAACGATCTCATAGGCATTGTTGGTAGCTATCTGATTGGGCTGTTCCCAAATTACAGCATCAACATTCGTTTCTTCGAGTACTTCTCGAATCGCTCCAAGATGTGGAAGTTCATTCATCTCTAAATGTCCGCCCGGCGGAAGCCATCTATTTAGTTTCCTATGCCAAACTAGCAATACTTTCGTAATATCTTGATTAAATACTATACCTGTCGCTACAAAATCGTTTTTCATAAACTCCACCTCATTGTACTGATCTCATTAATTCTTCTCTCTTATTTCCTTTGGTTATGTGTACTGTTTGATGACCAAGCAAATTAAATAGCCAATTCTCTGCAATAGTTGACCATTTCGCGTGAGATAATTCATGTAACCCTGGATCACGCTGTTGTTTAAGCAGCGTTAAGATACATACGACAATTTCTGAATATACAAGATCAATGACTTCGGAGGGGACGCTTTTTTCTCTAAAGTTAAGAGCAGTGCCATCTCTCAAAACGATTATTTCTTTTACTTCCGATTCACAGAAAATTTTATACACTTTAACCTCAGAATTTATAACTTCAACGGACTGAGCTTTTGATTTTAACGTTTTCATGTCAAACTCTGTATCTTTTGATCCACCGCTTACTAAAATAACCCCTTGTTTTAATCTGGATAGGGTCTCGAAATCAACAGCTTTCTGGCCAGTTGCTGATATGATAAGATCGTATTTGCTCAATTCCTCTTCATCTAATGAGCTTAATATTTTATGACCGTTTATATAGGCATCCAGCATTTTCAATCTATCCGTATCATAGACGGTTGTATAAATGTTGTTTAATTCCAGACTTTTCGAAATATTCCTGCCAATCATCCCGTAACCAATGACTAGCGCCTCACGTCCAGGAAGCGACACCCCGAATGACCTCATTAAATTATTAAAGGCAAGGACAATGGCTTCGCCAACGAAATAAGCCTCAATTTCTTTGAGTGGGCTCCTTGCAACATGATAGACCGGGCATAATAATTCGTTTTCGATCTGCTTATATTTGTTATAGCCGAACGTAGTATCTTCTACTACACCTGCGAAGAAGGGTTGTAGATCCGTAGGAATATTTTGAATCGCTTTATTAAAATATCCTCCCACTTCATGAATGATCACTTTCTGATTATTTAGTTTGGCAATTCTCAAAGATCTTATTAATACATCCGTTAATACGGAGCTTTTTTCAAGCTCAGAATACTTTAAGTTAACCACCTTGAGGCCTCGTTCTTCCAAGTAAGAACGCACACTTTCATCTATGGAATATTCCTTACCAAATACGCAATCTATTTCTGCACCTGATTCTAGGATGTGATCAATAAACTCTTTAGTATCTTCTAATAGATGCTGAAAAATGATAAGTCTACTATTTGATAACAGTTTTTTATTTTCCTCTTTGCTTACCAGCTCTCTTACTGTCCGTAATTTCCAACCGCCAATTCTGTACATAATTCACCCCTCATCAGTCTAATCAACTAGTGGTTCCAGTTAGTGTATGAACCCATATAATTTTGTTATATCACCCCCTTAACGTTTAAAGAACAACTTTTAAGCATTTCTCCCAAGGGCACGATGTTAAAGTTCAAATCCATCAACTTGGGGATTACTTGTTCGACAGCATCCATCGTTTCTTTTCTATCTCCACCTGCATCATGTAATAATAGAATATCCCCCATTTTGACGTTTAACATCATTTCTACCATCCGCTCTACCCCCGGCAAGGTCCAATCCTCAAGGCCTAAATACTCGGACCAATGACAAAACGTATAGTTGTGTTTTGTTGCTATATCCAATACAGCGTCATTGTATAATCCATATGGCGATCTTAACAATGTAGGGGTTACGCCTAATATGCTATTGATCAAGACTTCGCTACTAATAATTTCATTTTCAATGACCGAACTAGATTGCTGCGTGAGATCGAGATGATAGTAAGTATGATTACCTATTTCATGCCCATGTTCATGTATGCTTTTCAATAAATGCGGAAACCTCTCCACACATTCACCTAATACAAAGAAAGTACATTTAACATTAAACTTTTGAAGGATCTTAAGTAGTTCCGGAGTATATTCAGGATGCGGACCATCATCAAATGTAAATGAAATCATTCTTTGTTCGTTAGGTACACTTTGAATTACCTTTTCATCTTCTTCATTCCCCATCCGTTTTATCCTTTCTACTTCTTATCCGCCTGCACCCTGATACTTATTTACACCACGCATCCATGCTTTTTGAGATAGATAAAAACTAAGAGGTCCAATAATTAACGCTACAATGCCAAATAGCTGATTTTCAAGGATTTCATTATTAAATAAGTACAGGCTTGGATAGTAATTAATCATTGCAATAGGAATAATCCAAGTTAATATAATTTGAAGGAATATACTATATATGGATATCGGATATGCAATAAATTCTTTGATTTTAAAAAAAATAGAAAACAGATATTGGACTCTTAAAAATTTGAAGGATAACGAGCCGATTATGATTAATGCGGATGCTTGTAAGAAGGAACCGCTAATGATGACCAAAATCAGATAAATAACCTTCAGAATAGTCCAGCTTATATCAGCGTGCGAGATTGACCATAATAGAACAGATAATGAAATCAAAATATGTGCTACGTATCCAATATTAAACAAGTTAGCAATAAAGTACATGAAGGGCGATAACGGTTTAGTGAGATATTTATCAAAGTCGCCGTTAATAATAATCTGATCTAAGCTCACCATCGGAGTGTAAGTAAAAGAGGCTCCAATTGCATATGTCAGAAGATTCAAACTATATAAGAAGGCAATCTCCGTCCAACCCCATCCATTAATCGTAGTAAAGCTTTGCAATAGAAGCCAGATGACCAGGTAGTTTGCTCCATACCCTAAAACCTGTCCTACTGCCCCGATCATAAAAGCACCTCGATACTCCATTCGTGACTTTATAACTAGCTTTACAAAGTATAAAAACAACTTTATGTTCATCATTTCTCACCCTTACCTCGTTAACCGCCTTGTATAACTAATCTCTTAACTGCTTTCAACCATAAAAACTGCCCAATCATCCAAAGAATGAATACCCAAAAGATACCTTTGCCAAGAATCCATGCCATATCACTCTGATCGATCTTTTCCATATATATGGCTGCAGGCACAAATCCCAAATATTGAAACGGAAGCAAGTCCGCCACAAATCGCCACCCATCCGAAAAAAACCAGAGGGGAAGAAAAGACCCAGAAAAAACGGTTATCAATGCAGATATCATCCAGTCTAAAGCAAAAGTAGTTAGAAACCAGAAGGACACCAGAGCAATGATATAGCCGACCAAGAATGAAATGAGCAGTGCCAATAAAACACTCACTGCAAAGGCAATATTGGTGTACGTATTTGTTGGGAAGCTTAGTCCAAATAATAACCAAGAAATAATAAGTGTTGGGATCATCGTAAATATAACTTGAAACAAAACATTTCCTAATTGATCAAAAAATAGAAGTAATGGATAACTAAGCGGTTTCAATAAGTCAGATGTTATATTTCCTGATTTTAATTTATCATCCAAGGTATAAATGATTTTACTCATCAAGATCATCGAGATGAATGTACTAATTAGTGAGTACGTAATCATCGCCTCTAAATCGATGCCGTTCAATGTACCCTTTCCGAGTAAAGCCTTCCAAATCGATATCTGAATGAATATGATGGAGATATTGCCGAATACTCTCAACCACACTTCGGAACGGTAAACTTTATTACGCAAGTATGCTTTATATGCAATCATGCTATATGCTCTAATCATAGTTAAACCACACTCATTTGCTTCTGCTGATTACTTCCGTTGGCACTGACATCTTCAAGACTTCGGTAGTAAACTCGAATGATATCTTCTATATCAGAATCCTGAAGAGTAAAATCCTTAATTGGATATCGCTTGGATACACTCTGAATAAAATCAATTGCTGAATTTAAACCTTTGTTAATTTTAAAGGTTTTTCTAATGCCATAATCGTCCATTATTACTGCATTTTCAATTTCAAAATCATGCCCCGGATCAATTACAAATTCTATCGTGATGATTTTCTCCATTGATAAATTCGACTTCAAATGATCGACTGTTCCGTCAAAAATAAGTTCCCCTTTGTTCACAATGAGCATTCTGGGGCAGATCTCCTCAATATCCTTGAGATCATGAGACGTTAGTAGGATGGATACCTTGCGATCCAAGTTCATTTGTTTAATAAAGGCTCGAATATTATCCTTAGCGGTTACGTCCAAGCCAATTGTAGGTTCATCCAAAAAAACAATTTCCGGGTTGTGAAGAAGAGCCAGACCAATCTCAGCTCTCATACGTTGTCCTAAACTTAATTGCCTTACCGGTTGATTTATAAAGTCTTTTAAACTTAGGAGTTCCAAAAAAACATTCATGTTTTTCCGATATTCAGCATCATTGAGTTTATAAATACGCTTGTGCAACTCAAACGAATCCTCCACGGGAAGATCCCACCAAAGTTGACTCCTTTGGCCAAATACAATTCCTATTTTTTTGGCAATTTCATGACGATGTTTGTGCGGCACAAGACCATTAACAGTCACCTTTCCAGAGGTTGGCACCAGTATTCCTGTAAGCATTTTTATCATCGTTGACTTACCTGCGCCATTTGGCCCCAAATATCCAACTGCCTCTCCCCTCTTTATTGTAAAAGATATTTGATTTACTGCATTGATCAGCGTATGTTCTCTCGACACCAAATTTTTGATTGCACCCAAAACTCCGGATGACCTTTTAAATTGCGTGTACACCTTTGAAATTTCTTCGACTTCTATCATCGATTTAACTCCCTAACTAGTGGTATATATATTAAGGTTGGGGACTTCCAGTAACTCTGGTCCGTGTAACCATCCGAATTAAGAGAATGATAAATCTCCCCATATACTCGTTCTCTAATTATAATTTTATAAGCTAAATAGTGTTGGAAATCAGTTGCAGGAATATAAACCCTAATCATCGAATAAGAGATTCGCTCGATACTTCCGTCGCTTTGCAAACCGAATTGTATGTTCCCCTCACGTTTAGCAATAGAATAGGTATGCAGATCAAGGTTTTCGCTATCCAGCTTTGGATCAATCGTGTTGAGAATGATTTCCCAATCATGGTTAGAGTGTAAGAGCTCATCCGGAAGCCAAAATGTAAATGATACTTGTTCTGAATCAATCGAAGGAATATATTTAACTCTGAAATTATATTTGTCATTATCAAGATATAAATAAAGGTTTTCAGTCTGTTCGTGTTCATTGACCATTGATTCTTCTCTTATCCCATATGCCTGTGTCAAAGCTTCCGTACTGTAACTTAGCCTTTTCAAGTTTTTGAATATTTCCAGTTTTCGTTCATTATCACTTTGAAATATTCGTTCAACTATTGGACAATCCCAAATCATTGCAAGAGACTTGTGTCTACAATCATATGTATATGTTTCTACTATATGGTGAGAAATGGTCTCTTTAAAAATCTCATTAATTTCTTTGAAAACATTATGCACGATATCGATCATCTGAAACTCTTGTGCATTTTGAAACAATTGTTCCCAGTTAATTTCAGACTCATATTTTGTAATGAACATGGCTAATTCCATATACTTGTTTAATTTAGGACCTCGCTGATACCAATTTGAGTCCGTATGAATACTTTCAATCAGATATAATAATGTATAGTCAATATTTAAAGTTCTTACACTGATATCATTAATAGTTAGTAGTCTGCTAGAATTAAAAAAACGATTTAAATAAGATTCTGAAGTAATCGTGTTATGAATGTACCGTTGAATTTCCAGGATGATAAATTGCTCACCCTTTTGTTTGTAATATTCAAAATACTCATGATGTTTGAAATCCTTCAGAATAGGATATGGCAGGATTTCGAGATTATCGAAGTCAGAATTGTACACGTCACCTTTTCCACAAGCATGAACATAACCTTCATTTATTAAAAGTTGATTTATTTCACTCAAATCTTTTTCACGTATCAAAGTATCTATATCGCCTGATGATCGCAAGAAAGGATCATTATAGAGTAATTGCGAAAGAACAATCCCCTTAATAAACAACAAACTTGCGCTATCCCCTTTTTCTGTAAGAAGCTTAACTTCCTCAAAATTTAAAGCATTGTTTTTTCTAATTGTATTACACTTATTCTGAAAAAGCTCAAGATAGTCAGAGGGTATATTATCCTTTAGAGCTTGATACACGATAGGTACTATTTTTTGATTGACAGACAAATCATAAAGTAGTTTCCAATCCAACTCTAAACTAGAGAACATTTCATGCGTTCGGCCGTTTTTACCCTTCACATAATCTTGTGCTATTTGCAACAACACATTCTCTTCATGCTTCAATTCTCTCAATACTTCCCCTCCGATCAATAATTATACACCAAATATTGTACTAAATTGAAGTATTTGTTATCAACTGGACTTTTCAACACTTTTTGATACTTAGCAATGGAATTGTGATTCTTTTAACCAGACTAACCAACCATGTTAAAGGGTTACGCAACTTGATAAACAGATAAGTAAAGTGTATCGAGCAGCCATTAATACGCCCGATACACTTATTCAATTTTTTAATGATAATTCAATTAATAACATGTTGTTTTACGGGCTCCAAATTCTCTGTAGTTCGAGCTGAAACCGTTTTGCGCACGTCAAGCACCAGAAATTCCCCAGTCCTGGATGAAGTCTTATACTCCAGCTGCTTCTGGCTCAGAATCTGCTGCAGCTCGTCAAGACTATGCCATGTCCATCCGGCAACGGTAGCCAGATAGGACACGTAAGTTTCATTATGGATGAATACGAGCTTTTTCGAGATCCGTTGAAGCTCCTTCAGCCATATGCCGGCGATCGGCTCGCTGATCATGCGGTAGAAGTCGGTCACGACAAGAACATCAAAGTAACCTGACGCATAAGGCGTATCCGCTCCCAGCATATAAACGACCTCTTTATCAATCAGTTTGCTTTTGAAATCCTGATACATATGCTTGTTCTGCAAAAAAATGTGCGAGACGTCAAGCTCCTTCAGCAAAGCCAAGCTGTCGGCTCCTACGATAGCGGAGCGTTCCGCACCCGCCAAATAATCGTCATGCAGCCTTCCAATCAACTCAGCAGGATAAAGCGGCGTAAAATACTTGATGACCAGGCGATTGAACTTCGACATCATCCCGTCATAATGCATATCGGCCGAGTATGGATACAGCTCTGTATCAAACGTATAGTGCTTAAAATGCATTTTTTTGCGATTCATGAAGCTTGTCTTGATTTTCATATCGATTTTATCATCTGCCGCATGCGGGAGATGCAGAACGCAAATCTCCTCTGTCGCGTACATGGCCGCGCCATGCAGATGCAAGTGGTACGAGAAGTCGGTGTCCTCCGCGCCCCAGCCCTTGAACGACTCGTCGAAACCGCCGGATTGCAGCACAATATCCCTCGAAGCGCTGACCGCGCCGCTCCAGCCCATCGTCCACGGCACATCCATCCGGTTCAAATCGCCGCCAACCAGCTCGAAGTGTGCCGTACGCATATCCTCCCATCCGGGATCGAACTTCAGATTCTCGCATGTTTCCGCCAGGTTCTGTGGCGTGATGCCTTCGATAACCGACATGTCCTCTTTGTCCGGGTCCGTGAAGGCTCCTAATATATAATGGTACAGCACCATATTCGTGCTGTTCCCGATTCGTCCGACCGATTGATGGATCATCGTATCCGGGATAACAATTCCGCTGTCCAAGAAGACCAGTATACGCCCTTTACTCTCTGCAATACCGGTATTGCGCGCTCTGGAACGACAGGAATGCTTGTCCCTCGGGATAAAGATATAGTTAAGCGAAGGCAGCTTGTCCCGATAAGAATCCACGACATCGCGAACGGGCTCGGTAGAACCGTCATCTACAATGACCACTTCCATCCCAATACCGCCGAGGTCCTTCTGCTCGCTGATGAAGTACAGCGTCTTCTCCAATTGATCGGGCTTGTTATGCACCGGAATTATTATTGAAATATCCATAAGTTCATTCCCTCCATCCACTGCCGATCTTAGAGAGGACTTCCAGGTAGAAGTCCTCCCTCAATGATTAAACCTCCAGCTTCACTGCTTCTTCGAATTGATAAGGGACGAGATGATTGTGCCCGCCCAGCTCCTCCACCAGTGCAGACAGCACCTGCTTCTCCGCGGCCTGCATTGGGCCTAACCGATTCGCGATATCTCCCAGGGTCCCGTTATTGCGCGAATAGAAATACTTCAGCAGCATATTGCGAAGCACCATCGCCTCGCCTTCCAAGCGCGTATAGCCTTCCAGAGCGGCGCTTTCTTCTCCTAGCGCCCCTTGCTCCTGCAAATATCGAATACGGGCTGTCATCATTTTTTTGTGCTCCCATAAAATATGAAGCGGTCTGACGTCGAGATTGAGGCTGCCCTCAGCCAGCAGCCGAAAGTATTCCTGAAGCCCTGTATATATATCGAGACCGTAATAACCTTCTATGCTTTGATAATGGAATCTTAACCGCTTGGATGTATTGACGCTATGCAAATAATCACTCATGCTGTCCAGCATCGTCTGCAGCTCCAAATCGTATCTCCCCAGCTGCGCTCCGAACCGCGAACCGCCGTATTCTCGCAGCTCCACCTTACGGCATAAGCTGATTCCCTTCTGTCCCTCATCGTTATAGTAAGCCAGATCAAAGTTCTCGAAGCTGACCTCCTGGAACGAAAACTGCCGGTTTTTATCAAAAATCGCAATATTGTAAATCTTACGGTTCAGGTCGTAGCCGAACACCATCAGGTCATGGCTGAAGTGATGTACACCGTTGCTGATCGAATTCGGGATATAATATTCATCCACATACGTTGAGCAATAATAACCCTCATCGAGATGACACTGCAAAAACGCATGGATATCGATGTTAAGGTTGGCAAGCGTCCCTTTATTCGTCTGCCGATACTGCAGCCATGGCACATTGCCGAACAGAACCATGAGATTGGGGAAAAAGTCGAGACGATACTCCCCGAACTCCATATAATCCTTGGAGATATAGAGCTGATTGTAATGGGTGTATATCCATGGCTTGCACTCCTCATAATTTTGAAGAATGCCCAGCACGTAAGCATGTCCGAGAAAGCCATATACGTCAGGTGTTGTAAAAGGCAGCTTCCTCACTCCGTCGAATTCGCTGGTTTCTGTACGCACAGCATCGTTGCTCATCGATTGTCTCCTTCCTCCGTTAGAACGATTCTTTGTCGGCGAACATCCTCGTGCAGCGGTTGCACATCATCAGATTGGTCGTTTTCAGATACTCCCGGAAGCTGGTCGCACGCTCGCCTTCCCACATCTCCTGGAATGAATTCTCATAGATATTGCCGTACTTGTAGTCTGGCAGATCGACGCATGGATAGACCTCGCCCGTTCTGCGGATGACCATCTCATGCCACGGCGCAACGCATTTCGTACGCCCGAACACATTATCGATGTCGGTGAAATATTCATGGATATCCACGAAGCTGGACGTATCGACGCCTTCGGATTCCCAGATCTCCTCCAGGTCCTTTTTGAGCGCCAATGTATCAATGCCGATGTCCTCTTCTACGAAGCCTTGCCAGCCTGCGGATACATCGCAGTTCAGATGCTCTTTCATCTGCGCGGCATACGCCAATCCCCGCTCCTGCGTCGTGAACAGGAGAGGCGCGAAGTTGACAGACAAGTCGCGGCGCTTCAGCCAAGGGTTTTTGGAATCATGAAGCACGACGTTCGCATCCTTGAATCGCTCGCGCAGCGCGCCGAGGAAATCCTTGATGCTGTGATAGTTGTACTTGGAGAGAACCATCGTAATATTAATGAATGGGAACATCTTTTTGCGTCTGCGTTTTTCTTCAATAAGAGCGTCGATATTTTCGCAGATCGTCTTGAAGCTGCCCTTCCCGCGAATGGAATCGTGGAATTCCTCCGGTCCGTCGATGGAGATGTTCATCGCAACGATATTTTCCATAATGAATTGCACTTGCTTCTTAATCAGCGAGCCATTCGTAAGCAAATAAATATTCGCTTTCCGGCTGCGCAGATACTCAACCAGCTCTGTGAAATGCTTGTACAGCATCGGCTCTCCGCCGGTGACGATTACACTCAGGTTTTTATTCACCTCAGTTACGTCATGAAGGAATCTCTTTAAGACTTCAATATCCAGCTGCTCGCGAATGGCGCGTTGTGGCTCCTTGAGCGCCCAGCCTGTCTCGCCCCAGATATGGCAGAAACTGCATCGGTAGTTGCACATTTCCGAAGGAAACAGCGTAAGCTGCTTAATTTCCGGCTTCAAATTTTGGACATGCTCGACTAACGCCGTTCCACCAAGACTGCCTGCTTTCGTCAACATAAAAGAAATCCCTCCTTGTATTGGCTATTCTTCACTCGACGTAGAGATATACTGCATAATGGCATTAATGCTTCTGAAGTTGCGGAAATCCAGATCCTCGTCCTTCCAGGCGACGCCGAACTCCATCTCGGTGGCGATGACCAGCTTAATGAACGTAAGCGAATTTATGCCAAGCGCCGACAGCTCATCATCCGGGCCCAGCTGGTCTAGTGCAGACGGATCATCCACGTTGTCTCTTAACAGATTGATTACCTTTTCTCTCAATTCTTCCTCTGTATTGATCACCATATCTGTTCCTCCTATAAGTTGACTTTATCGAGCACCGTACTAAGCCTAGCAAACAATCGTAACTGGAAATCCCCTTCACTGCCGGCAAGTTCCATCCACTTAACCGCGATGGACTCTGCAGCCGCAGTCTCATACTTGCGCATGTACATATACCGGGCGGCGCTTTTGCGCACCGTCTCCCAGCTGCTCACCATACTCGAGAAAGCCAGCGCCAGCTCATCGCTTTCGCCGAACACCTCATTTAACCGGTATCGTTCGACTTGCTTTGCATTAATAATGTCATTCAACAAATCTACCAGGCCCTCTGCTTCCCTGTGAAACGACTCCTCAGTCGATACGATATGCCGTACCCACTCGGCCATCTCCATTAATACATGCCGGCTTTCCTCCAGCCGCTCGCGTCCCTTAAGCTGAGTCTTTGCAAAAAAAATCTCGGGATCAGCGTCAATAAAGTCCGTTGAGCCAGTCGGCTGTGCCCGGCCCAGCAAGTAATGGCTAGGCCGATTCTGATGGTCCTTGAAGTTTTCGGCAAAGCCCAGCGCGGATCGGACCAGATCCTCGTATTCGATAGTACGGGCCGCATACGACAGATTTTCTTGCCGGTCATGCTCCATAATATGGAACTGGCGAAGCTCCTCATCGAAGCCGAATATGAGCAGCGTATGATCGACATGACGCTTCCCGTACGTATCCTTGCGAATCGGCTCGTAATAGCTGTCCACCCATACGATAACCGGCTTGCCGGAACGGAGGCTCTCTATCGTCTCGGATAGAATGTGCTCATGGTCATGCCGCGTTATGATGTTCAAGCCTTGAAGCTGGAACAACTCATCAAGCGGCAAGACGGAGACATAGTCAATCCCGAACGGCCTTCCGCTGCTGCCGGGGCGATCGAATACGATCAGATCATTAAGCAGGAACGGCATGATGCTCCCGCCGAAATGGCGGACAGCCGGAAACAGCGAATTATAGAAGCAATTCCGGTAATACAGATCGTTGAACGGCTCCATGTGCGGCAAGATGACGCGATCCCCAGGTGCTGTCCATTCATCTGTGTTCACCTGCTCCGCTGCGCTCGCTACCGCTGACATCGCCTCTTCCTGTTGGAGCTGCTCTGGACTTAACGGCTGGGCGGCTCCCTGCCCCAGCCATTGTGCGGCCTGCCGAATCGTAGGGTAGCGGTAGAGATCGTCCGATTGAAGCAGAATTCCTTCTTTCTCCAGCTCCACTTCAAGCTGAATGGCCAGGATGGAGTTGCCGCCAAGAGCGAAAAACGTATCGTCTACGTCTATCTCCTCGACTCCAAGCAAGCAGCTCCAGGCATTAGCGAGCTTGTGCTCCAGATCGGTATATCCGCCGGCAGGCTTGCCTGTCAGTTTGGCCAGAGCCCGCAGCTTCTGCAGCGGTTCAGACAGCGGATGCTCCGGTAAGATCGCCAGCGGATTCTCCGTTGCATCCTCACCAAGCGGCTTAACCCAGCATCTGACTTCCTGGAACGGATAGGTTGGCAGCCTGGCCTTCATCCGAATGTCTCCGCTATATACCCGATTCCAATCCACATCGGCACCTAGACAATAGCGCTCGCCGAGCTGCTGTAGCTCTTCGATCCCGGACGATCGGCGTTCAATTAGCCGGTTGACGCATTCCATGGCTTCGGCAGTCAATCGCTGCAGCCCCTCAGTCGTCAATTCACCCTGAGTGCGCGCTTCCCGGTGAGCGCTGGCAAGCCTGTGTTCGCCATAATAAACGCCGCTACGCTCATCGTTTGCCAAGCCTTGATCGGCTAACCCAGCAAGCTTCTCCCTCAGCTCAGGCAGATCTCGCGCGATAATCGCCAGCCGGCTGCTGTAATGTCCTCTGCCTGTCGCGGCCGTATAGCAAACATCGCCAAGGCTTGGATGCTGCTTCTGCAGCGACTCCGCATATGCGGCAGTCAATTGCTCCAGCGCAGTCTTGTTTTTGGCTGACAGCACCAGCAGATAGGGCAAATCGTTCTCGTACCCGGCGATGTCCTCCGCTGCCGCAACCGGAGCCTCCTCCAGCACGATATGGCAGTTCGTGCCGCTGAAGCCGAATGAGCTGACGCCGCATCTTCTCGGATAAGACTCCGACTCCGTATCCCACCCCAGCGCCCGATCGTTCACATAGAGAGGCGATTGCTGGAACGGGATATTACGATTCGGCTTTGCGAAGTGCAGCGTAGGCGGAAGCGTCTTGTATTTCAAAGCCGCTACCGCTTTCGCCAGCCCGGCTACCCCGGCAGCCGCGTCCAGATGGCCGACGTTCGTCTTCACGGAGCCGATTGCACAGAATTGTCTCTTGCCGGTGAAGGCGCGGAAGGCGCGGCGAATGCCGTCAGCTTCTATTGGATCGCCTAACCTGGTTCCCGTTCCATGCGCTTCAATGTACGCGATCGTCTCCGGATCAATATCCGCATCCCGCCAAGCCTGGAGGAGCAGCTTCTCCTGCGCTGCGGCATTCGGAGCTGTAAGCCCTACCGACGCGCCGTCCTGATTCATCGCGCTGCCCTTAATGACGGCATGGACGGGATCGCCGTCCTTAAGTGCCTTGGCGAGCGGCTTCAACAGGAAGGCGACGGTTCCCTCTCCCCATACTGTGCCGTCGGAATCATCGTCGAACGCGCTCGTCCGTCCTGCAGAAGATTCGATCCCGATCTCGTAAAGCCCCTCCACCGGCAGCAGACATACCTTGACGCCGCCTGCGATCGCCATCTCGCATTCCTCGTTACGGAGCGCCGTACAAGCAAGATGAACCGCAACCAATGATGACGAGCAGGCAGTATCAACCAAGAGAGCGGGGCCCTTCAAATCCAGCATATGCGCGATTCGCCCAGCCATTATGGAAGGGGTGTTGCCCGCGCTTGCGGTCCCGATCTGCGACGGAAAGTTTTTGGAGACATACTGCCCGTAGACTGGCCAATCCGCAAATCCGAGATAGATGCCTGTACGGCTGCCCATAATCCTCTTTCCCCCGTAGCCCGCATCCTCGATGGCTTCCCAGGCTGCCTGCAGAAACAAGCGCTGATTGGGGTCCATTAGCGACGCTTCCTTCGGCGACAGATTGAAGAAGCTGTAGTCGAAGCCGTCGACCCGATTCAGATATCCGCCATAGCTGTACCGGATATTGTCTCTCTTCAAATGAGTAAATGTACGAATGAAGCCTTCCGAATCGAATTGTCTGGCTGCGGGATAGGGCTGGATCAAGTCTCTGCCATTCACAATATGGCTCCAGAATTGCTCCAGATTGTCCGCGCCAGGCATCTTGAGCGCCAGCCCAATGACCGCAATGTCCTTGGAAGGCTTCGGATGTTGTTTCTTCACGGACTTCAGCAGTTCGAGGCCGGTTGAGGCGTCGAGCTTGCCTGCCCCGACACTTTCGAATATCGTGCGTATGACGTTATCCATTGGCCACCTCCAGCGTATGATACATGCTTACCGCGTCATCAATGGACAGCTCGCCTCTACCAATCCGCTCAAACATATGCATAACTTCCCGGTCGAACTCAAGCTCCCCGCCGCTTGGATCGGTCACCCTCTGCTCTTCGCTAGCCGTCAAACCGCCCAGGTATTCGGAAATCCGGGCAATTGTGGGATAAGAAAACATGTCGGCGACCGTGGTACGGTTCGGATAGTTCGCCTCGATCAAGGCATGAATCTTCGTAATTAGAATGGAATCTCCGCCGATCTCGAAGAAGTTGGCATGGACATCCAGCTCGTCATAACCCAGCACTTGCTTCCATGCCCCGGCCACATGCTGTTCGATCTGGCTGTATTCGCCCTCCCTCTTGCCCTTCAGCCGGATGGGAACTCCGCTAGCCGCTTGCCTTCTATTCCTCGATGCTTCGGGCTGGACGTTTCGGACAACAGAACCGGCAGCAGCCGACCGGCGGAACGGCAGCAAGTCACCCAAGGCGAACATGCCGGATTGTTCATTCCATTCGCCTATATAGATCCCTCTGCAATCGCGGGCCAACAGCTGTCCGAATGCCTTAACGCCTTCATGCGGGGCAAGCGGGCGGAACATCTCTTTGTCCTCTTCCGTATCGGAGCCTGCCGCCATCCCTATTCCGTCCCAAGTCGGCCAGTTCAATACAAGCGTTCTTCCGAACCGGCTTCGATAAGCCGCATACGCATCCAGATAAGCATTGCCCGCCGTATAAGGTCCCGACCCGACACCGCCTACCAGCGTAATGGCAGAGGAGAAAAGAACGAAGAAATCCGGGGCATCTTGTCTAGTCAGCCTGTCCAGCAGCCATGTGCCCTGTATCTTCGAGGCTGTAATATGCTTGAACTCATCCAGCGTAAGCTTCCCGAGTAAATTCCCTTCTGAAATGCCTGCTGCATGAACAACCCCAGCTATACGTCCATACTGCCTGCGCATGCTATCGATAGCTGCATCTAATTGGCCATAGTCTGCAACATCAGCCTGTATCGGAATCACTTGCGAGCCCGTCAGCTCGATATCCCGGATTGTCTGGAGACATGCCGCTAGCTTGGCATCCGCTCTCTTCCGAATTATCGCATCCCATGTCTCGCGCGGCGGCAAGATGCTACGCCCGATGAGTCCGAGCCGAACCGTTCCTTCGGCAGCGAGCTGACTTGCAATTCGAAGACCGATACCGCCCATGCCTCCGGTGATCAGATAAATGCCATCCTCTGAAAGCTTGATATCCGATGCCGGCAGCTCTCCCGGCTCAAGCGGCACAATACGGTCCGTGTACCTTATGCCGTTCCGATAAGCCGTCACATAGCTGTCGTTCCTTCCAAAGGCTGACTCGTTCCATATCGTCTTGGCTGCATCCGCCACTTCATCCAGATCCATGCACCGCAGTCGCACCTGCCGGTTTTCCCAGCCGACTGTCTTCCCAAGTCCGATCATCGCCTGGGAGTGGGGAAGTACTCGTCCCTCCTCCGAGCGATAAACAGCGTCCGCTAGCAGGGTGGCCGCGATGACTTCAACAGGAGCGGCAAGCGTCTCATTGGCTAGCGCCTTCGCCAAGAAGAATAAGCCGTATACGCTCCGGTTCAGCTGGTTATCCAGCTCGGCAAGCGATTCCGCTTCCGTCCGGTCTCCGAGCGAGCGGAGATAGAGAATCCGGTCGACCCGCTCTTCCTTCAGGTCTTGGAACAGCCGTGCGTAGTCGGCATAGTCGTCATGGATTAGGAAGGACTCTCCGCTGATCTTCCGATAGCTCTCCCCTATGCCGACTTCAATGACGCGACATCCCCCGGCTCTGCCAAGATCAACGATCTCCTCACCAGTAAGGCCCTCATCCTTGAACACAAGCAGCGTCTGCGGAATGTCTGCGGCATGGACTGCCTTAATCGGCTGCTCCACCCACACGCGGCGGTGGAACAGCTGACGCTTGCCCGGATCGGCTGCATTCCGCCTCGGCCCCGCTTCCGGAATCTCAAGCCAGCAGCGCTCCCGGTCAAAGGCATAAGCCGGCAAATGGACGCGCCTTCGCTTCTTGCCAGCGTACAGCGACTCCCATGGAATGAACCCTCCACCGACATAAGCCGCTCCCAGCTCCCGGAGCAGGCTCTCGTCCGGCTTGCCGGCTTCCGAACGATGCCGTTGCAGCAGCTGTTCGACATAACCGTCGGTTCTGTTTCCCTCCCGCTCTGCAACATCCTCGGCCTTCGCAGCCGCTGTCGATAGCAGTCTAGAGGTTGAGCCATCACGTCCCGAACCGCCGTTCAATCCAGCCTCGCGCAGAAGCTCGGCGGCTTCTTCCATGCTGAAAGCAAGGATGGCTAACCGGTACTTGTAATGCGTTCTCCCGACGCTCAGCGTATAACCGACATCCTGCAAGTCCAGCTTGCGGTTGCGGTCAAAGTAATCCAGGCAGCTTCTTGCAAGTCCGTTCAGTGCGGTTTCCGTCTGGGCTGACCAGACGAGCAAGCTCGGCTGACGGCTTTCTGCTATTGCCGATGAAGAATTGCCGTCTTCCGGCGCTTCCTCCAGTACGATATGGCAATTGGTGCCGCTCATGCCGAAGGAACTGACCCCGCATCTTCGCGGAGCGTCCTTACGCTCCCAATCGATTAAGCGGTCATTGACATATACGGGCGATTGCGCAAAGTCGATCTCGCGGTTCGGCCTCTCGAAATGCAGAGAGGGATAAATCCGCTTCTCTTGAAGCGCCAGCGCCGCTTTGACCAAGCCAGCGATTCCTGCCGTGTTGTCGAGATGACCGACATTGCTCTTGAGCGATGCAACGGCGCAAAATTGGCGATTGTCCGTATATCTCCGGAACGCCCGCTGGATGGCTTCGATCTCGATGGGATCGCCCAGCTTCGTCCCGGTTCCATGCGTCTCGATGTACGCAATTGTCGCGGGATCAACGTCCGCCTTCTTCCAGGCCTCTACGATAACAGCCTCTTGCGCTTGAACATTCGGCGCAGTAATGCCTACCGAGCTGCCGTCCTGATTCATGGCGCTGGATTTGATGACGGCATAAATTGAATCCCGATCCTCCTTCGCCTTCTCCAGCGATTTCAATACAATCGCCACAACGCCTTCGCCCGTTCCCGTTCCATCCGAGCTGTTGTCGAATGTTCTGGCACGCGAGGTCGTCGATTCGATGCCGACCTCCGCCTCCCGCAGCGGGACCAGATGAAGCTGAATGCCACCGGCAATCACCATGTCGCATTCACCGTTGCGTATAGCCTGACAAGCCAGATGTACCGCGACCAGCGACGACGAGCATGTTGTATCGACGAGCAGGCTCGGCCCTCTTAAATCAAGCAAATAAGACAAGCGGCTCGCAATAATGGAGCGAACGTTGCCGGTCATCGCAAGCGACATATTGTCCGGTTCAACATCTTGAATCATTTTTTTGTATTCCGAATCCGAGCCATAGCCGATATAAACGCCGGTACGGCTTTCCTTCAGCTTCTCGCCGCTGTAGCCCGCATCCTCTATCGCACTCCAGGCTGTCTGCAGAAACAATCGCTGGTTAGGATCAAGCAAGCTTGCTTCCTTGGGCGACAGCTTGAAGAATCGGTAGTCGAACTTGTCCACCTCGTCCAAAAAGGCCGCTTCGCCGTACGGAATTTCATTCTCCGCCTTTCCGATCCAGCGAAAGTAACGGTCCATGTCGTTCCGGCGCGAGGAGGGGATCGGCCTGACACAGTCCAGCCCTGCCCGAAGATTGTCCGCGAACTGCCAGACCGTGTCTGCCAGAGGAAGCTTTAGAGAGATGCCGATAATCGCAATGTCCGACTGCGACACGTCTTCGAAGGTGACATCGCCGGATGATTGCAATGGAGCATCGTTAAGCTTGATCGAACCGAAATCCATATCCCTTCACCTCCGCATGTTTGGGCTTTCCTGCGCATCAAACGGATGCATATTGGGAATAAAGCTGCTCCGTCCCCGACTTCATCAGAATGGTTCGGAATCTCTCCCGCCGCTCTGCCTCCGGCACCTTCTTCGTCTCCAGCATTCCTTTCAGCAGGGTTAAGGCTTCCTCGGATTGCTGCGGTGAAGGCATCGAGCCTTCACCCGCTTCATCCAGCTGCTCCTGAAGCTGCTGCAGACGGCGATACGGCTCGATAAAGCCTTGCTCATATTCAGCCAAGCTGTCATTGCGATTGCGCGTGCATACTGCCGCAGCTACGCACAGGGTCACCACATTATGTCTGGCGTTCGTACGATGCTGCTGCGCGATCTCCGCTGACAGCTGCTCCCGCACCGTTCCGATATCGCCGTCATTTTCCAACGTGTAGCACGTGATCGTCGGCACGTTAGGCTTCATCAATCTGGTCAGTACGTTCTTCGCACCGAGCTCCACAGCCGCCGAGATGCCCATCCGGGACAACAATTGCATGGACTCTGCCCATCTGACCGGCGCTGTTAATTGAGCAGATAAATGGCTGGCAATCTCTACAGGAGACTCATAAGGCTTAGCCGTCACATTGGAGATTACCGGCCACTTGAAGCTTCCGAAGCGATAGGCGCGCAGCTCCTCCTCGAACTGGATGGAAGCCGGCTTCATCAGAGCGCTGTGGAACGGTGCGCTTACATTCAAATATGCGATGCGGCCGCCCTCCTGCTCTAATTGATTCGCAACACGCTCGACTGCGGCACCGTGGCCGGATATGACGATTTGGTCCGGTGAATTCAGATTGGAGATTGCCACGCTTTCATTCGTCCCTGCCGATTCCTTCAAGCATGCGGCTTTCACCGTCGTGACGCTTAGGCCGATAATCGCACACATCGTGCCAGTGCCCTCGGCTGCCGCCTCCTTCATAAGCTGACCCCGCCGTCTGACCAGGCGCAGGGCATCCGCATAGTTTAACGCTCCTGCGCATGTCAGTGCCGAGAACTCTCCCAGGCTATGGCCTGCCGCATAGAGGGGCGCAACGCCGATTTCTTCCATATAGACCCGGAATGCCGCGACGCTTGCAGCAAGCAGCGCGGGCTGCGCATTCTCCGTGCGGGTAAGCTCCTCGGGATCGCCTTCATGCATCAGCTTGCGCAAATCGAATCCTAGCACGTCGCTGCCTTCCTCGATGGCTGCTCTGGCGGACGGATAGCGGTCGAACAGCGATTTTCCCATCCCGACATATTGGGAGCCCTGTCCCGGAAAAACCAATAAAAGCTTTCTCATCCTCCATCCCTCCCTTTATGATAAAATGCGGCTTTCCGTCAATTGGCGGAGCACGTCGACACTTTGGCTTGCCATCTCTTGGACAGCTTCTTTCCTTATACGCCTATCATTAAATTTCATATGAACAGTTAGCTGATTGGCAGACGCCTCTTCTTCCATAGCAATGACAATCTCGTACTTATCCAGCAGGGCTGCATTCGCATGAATCTCGCCTCTGCCGATTAGCGGCAGGATCTCCAGCTCGTCCTTCATCACAGCAACCTCACCCGCCCTGCTAATCGGATAGCGGGCCGAATCGCCAGCATCTCTCAGCTTGCCGATAGCCGCAAACAGATCCGGGAAGCCGGATATGGCATCCAGCTCCACTTGCCACGGCGACACCTGTTCCGCGTCAACCATCAGTACTTGTAGAACGGCAGCGTTCCTTCCGCTTCCGACAGCGAATAGATAAGCGAAGACAGACGCGATAACATCGACCGCCGTAACGTTGTCTTCCTCCGCAATAGACCGGACATGCCTGCAGAGCTCACCCTGCACATGGTAGCGAATGGAGCCATGGCCGCTTGCCTGCGGATTGCGGATAAAAAAACGATCCGGCAGCGTCTGATAGCCTCCAAACATCGATTCGTCATAGATGGCATTCCGGCTCTCAATCCATTGAGCAAGCTTATAAATGGTAGAGTAGGTAAACAAGTCAACGATGCCGAGTCCCCACCCAAACTCCTTCTCCAGCTTGCTGTGCAGCTGCATAAGCAGAATGGAATTGCCGCCAAGGTCGAAGAAGTGATCATGCAATCCCACGTCCTCCAGCTTCAGCACCTCTTGCCAAACCCGGCGGATGTTCTCCTCTGCCTCGCTCAGCGGCAGATTATCCTGAGGGCGGCGATCCAGCGGCCGCGCAATGCCGGTCAGCGCCTTCTTATCCGTCTTGCCGTTGACAGTCCGAGGTACTTCGGGAATGACATAAAAGTACGACGGCACCATGTAGGCGGGCAATCTGGCCTCCAAATAGTCGCGCAGCTCCTCGATGAACGGCACCGTTTCGCCAGTCGTCTCGATATAAGCCGCTAATGCCTTTTGACCATATGCATCATCTACCGTCAGTACAATGGCGTCTTCCACTGATGGATGAGCCAGCAGATGGTGCTCGACATCGCCGGGCTCTACGCGGTAGCCGCGTATCTTGATCTGCTCGTCTGCTCTCCCGAGAAACTGGATGCTGCCGTCCGGGAGCCACTTGCCGATGTCGCCAGTCTTGTACAAGCGCCCGCCCGCAAGGAAGGGATCCTCCACGAAGCTTCCTGCGGTCAACTCCGGCCGGTTCAAGTAACCTCGGGCAACGCCTTCGCCGCCAATACAGATCTCCCCCGAGAGGCCGATCGGCTGCAGATGACCGGCTGCATTCAGCACATATACCCTGTAATTCCATATGGGCTTGCCAATCGGAACGAAGCTCCGCGTCTCGCACGAGCAGCGGTGGTACGTTGCGCATACGGTCGCCTCAGTCGGCCCATAGGTGTTATACACCGCTGCGTTTTTAATCAGATTGGCGTAATATTCCTGCTTAAGCACATCGCCGCCGCTTATAAAGATACGGACACCTTCCCAACCGTCCTGCTTGTTCAATTCATTCAGCAGCAGCGGCGAGCAGGATACGACCGTTACCCCGCCATCTCCAATGATTTTCTCCAGTCTCAACGGGTCCAGCACATCCAGCTTGTCGGCCATGACCAGCCTGCCCCCCGCCAGCAAGACAGGATACATCTCTTCGACGAATTGATCGAAGGAGCAGGACGCTTGCTGGAGGAAGCCATCTTCTTCCGTCAGCTTGAATTCATGCTGGAAGGCCTGCACATACGCCAGCAGATTGCCATGCTCGACCACTACGCCTTTCGGCCGGCCAGTGGAACCGGACGTATATAGAATATAGGCTGGGTCGCTGGAAGCTGGCGACTCGTCGTCCTTCGAACGGCTTTCGTCTCCCTGGAAGGAGATCTCCATCGGATTCAGGCACCTATCGCGATAACCGTACCGCTCCGCAACATCCGGCGCAGTGAGCAGCAGCCTTGCGCCGCTGTCCTGCAAGATTTGCCCGATACGCTCTGGCGCATAGGCGTTATCAATGGGAACGTAGGCCGCGCCAGACTTCAAGACGCCCAGCATCGCTGCTATCAGTTGATCGTCGCGCTCCATAAGAATCGCCACACGCTCCCCCGCCGCAGCCCCTCTTCGCCTCAACTCCGCGGCCATCCGATTAGCTTTATCATTCAGCTCCCCGTATGTCAGCTTGCTTCCACTGCTGAGAACCGCTACTCGGCCCGGAGTTTTGCACGCTTGCCGTTCGAACAGGAGATGAACCGGTTCTGTGAAGGCAGGCGCAATCTCTCGATTGAATTGATGCAGGATTTCGTTCCGTTCTTCCTCCGTGATCATATCGATCATGCCGATCGAGCGTTCCGTCCCTCCCGTCATTCCACGGATGAGCTGCATATAATGACCGGCCATCCGATCGATGAATGCCTCGGAATATCGGCTGGCATCGTAGGCAATTTCCAGCTCTATGCCTTCGAAGGCTTGTATGCCAACCGTGATGCCATAGTGGGTCTTCTCAGTCATTTCATATCGTTCGATTTTCAGCAGGTCGTCCTGCATGAGCTTCATGTCCAGCGGATAATTCTCCAGTACGACAATGGTGTCGAACAGCGGTTCCCTCTGGTTAAATCCGCTATACGTCGCGATATCGACCAAAGCAGTAGTCTCGTAGTCCTCTCTGCGCTTCAGCCCATCATTGATGGACCGAATATAGCGATCCACCGACAAGTCAGAACCGCACTGTATGCGAAGCGGAATCGTATTGATGAACAAGCCTACCATCTCTTCTATTCCGCGAATCTGCGGCACTCGCCCAGAGACTGTCGTGCCGAATACGACATCATCCGTCCGGCTGTAGCGAGAGAGCAGCAATCCCCATGCGCCATACAGCAGTGCCGCAAGCGTAACCTCCCGGCTTTGGGCAAACTGCATGATCGCTTCCGCTTCTGCTTGCGGCAGCTTCCTCCTGTATGGCCCCTCTCCTGCGCGATCCGCAGCATCGGCAACCGGCTCTGGAACGGCGGTTCGCTCCGTCCAATCCGCCAGCTCGCGCTGCCAATAGATCCGCTGCGCGTCGCGATCGCGGCTCTGATGCCATTTCACAAATTCCTTGAACCTCGTTTTTCCTGCCAGTTCCTGCGAGCTTTCCCCCCGGGACAACACCCGATAGGCTTGAAGCAGCTCCTTTAGCAGAATGCCGTTGCTCCAGCCGTCGAACAGGATATGATGCCAAGTGACGATCATTACGCCTTCACTGTCTGCAAGCTTGCATAATGTCACTCGCAGCGGCGCCGTCTCCAGATCCGGCATATTCCTTCGTTCGCACTCCCGTTCTTCCTGAACCCTCAACTCCCGCTCCGCAGACGGCCAAGCAGACAAATCCACTACCTTGATTGGGGTTTGCGCCTGCTTCAATACAATTTGCACCGGCCTCTCCAGCTTCTCGTATCGAAACACGGTGCGCAGCATCTCATTGCGCCGAATAACTTCTTTCCAAGCGGCCTGCAGCCGGTCCATCCGGCATTCGCCGGTGAACCTGACTGTAAGCTGCTGGACATAGTCCTCCTGATGGGCGCCGCTCGCGTAATGAAACAGCAGCCCTTCCTGTGTAGGCGTCAGCCCCAGCATATCCTCAACATTTGCTCGATCCAGCCGTTTCTCCGTCATGCTTCCCCACCCTCCTTGCTAAAGCTAAGAAACCTTCGTCTAGGATAAGACCGCATTGCTTGCAAGCTGCCGGGACTTCACCTCAACGACCTGTCCCATCTCCATCTTGATAGTCTGGTCAGCCAAGTCGAAGTAACGGTCGTCATGCGTAATCGCAATGACGCACTTGCCTCGATTTTTCAAATCAGGCAACAATTGATGGTAGAAATAGGCACGGTACTCCGGATCCTGATCAGCAGCCCATTCGTCGAACAGGCAGAACGGACGGTCATCCAAATAGCTGATCAGCAGCGCAAGCCGTTTCCGTTGTCCAGTGGATAGCTTGGTCGTATTGAAGGAACCATTTTCGATCTGTACCTTGTCGATCAACTGCAGCTCCCGTAGATGCCGCTCGATTTCCAGCCCTTTGATCGAATAATCGATTCCGTACATCTTCTGGAACAAATAGAAGTCGCTGAATATAGCTGAGAATTGCTCCCCAAGCCTTTTGGAGTCCACCAGCTCGTCATCCAGCCGCACTTCTCCCTCCGCAGGAACGTATAAGCCGGTAATCAGCTTCGCCAAAGTCGATTTCCCGCTTCCGTTCCCGCCGGTAATGAACGTAATTTCGCCCGGACGGAAGGTGCAATTGATTGGACCAACCGAAAACGTCTCTCCCTCTTTGTTGCTGTAATGGAACGCTACCGATTGAAGCTCCAGCTGTGCGGGGGCCGGCAGTTCCTCTGTCTTCTTCTTCTCATTCTCCGCGTGTACGGTATCCAGCTCGGCTGACAGCTGCTTGATGCGATTCCAGCTGATGCGAATTTGGATGGCGTTCGGAATTGTATTCAAGATGCCATGAATCGGCCCCGTCATATACAGCAGAACGAATACATAATTGCGAAGCGTATGCTCTTTCAGCTCGCTGAACAGCAGCGGGAACAAGAACACGACCGAACCGATGACAAAAGTGAACAGCAGCTCGCCAATTACGTTGACATTGGCATACTGGAGATCGCCCTTGATCCGTTTGTCCCGGTACGTATTGCAGCTATCCTCCATATCGCTCTGGAAGCCCGCGCGCTTGCGTCCATTCAGGCTGAGCTCCTTGAAGCCGTGCATCAAATCATTAATAAAGCGGAAGAAGACATTTTGAATATCGCGGGTCTCTCCCCAAATCTTGTTCGCCTTAATGCCCGTTACATAGTGCAGTCCCGCCGCCAATACGATAAAGACCATGGCGATGAGCAATCCCTGCAGGCTGATAATGCCCATATAGACAAAGCAGCAGATGAGCGTGACCAGAGCAGTAGCTCCCGTAATAACAACATTGGAGAAGCCGCTGATTCGTTCGGTATCGTTGTTGAGAGAGGCCTGAATCTTCCCGTCCTCTACATTTTCGATACGCTGGTAGGAGGTTTTGAGGATTTTCCCCAGCAGCTCCATGCGCGTCTCGTAAACCATATCGTTGGCAATTTTCACGAGTCTCGTCCGCACCAGCTTCTGCCCTACCACGTAGACGGCAATACCAAATGCAAAGTAAAGGAACAAGCCGCCCTGAAAGTCTTCTACGCCACGGTTCAGCGTCTCATTGACAATAAAGATAATCATGGCGTTGCCAAAGCCGCTTGCGATGCTTAACAGCACCAAGGCGAACATGGAACGGTCCCCCGGCTTCGGGAACATACTCGAGAACATCATATATAAGCCGAACAGGACAACCGTCGCCAGCAGCATAATCACGGCATACAGGAGAGTGTCGGGCGCCCATACGAGCACGAAATCCCAATTCAATCCCCAAAAAAGAATGTCTGGAATCCGGTACAGGCAATAAGCCATTACACCGATAAAGACCGCCAGCATGACAAGCTGAACGACAGTCGACATCGGCTTGCCCTGGAATCGGCGTATGCCGCGCGCCGCCTGCGCGACGACCGTACCTGTCTTCCACAACACGAGAAGCGCGACCGGAATGAGAACAAATAGGATAAAGGTCGCCATATTGTCAATTCCCTTGTACTGATCGCTTACAGGGTCGGGCGTTTCTTTGCCGACAATAATATTCATAATGCCTTGGGCAATCGTTCCCGAATACGGCGAGTTCAGGTTCGCGAGCACCGCTACGCCTACGCCATCGTCCGGGCGAAATACGAAGTAAGACGAAAAGTTCGGGTTGCCGCCGGCATGCGAGATTTCACCCGTTCCATCCTGATAGACGCTCCAGCCTGCAGCGTAGGAGGAGCCGTCACCCCCAGGCGGCACTGTCCGATCCGGGAGATGCGACTTCGCCAGCAGACCGGCGAAAGACGCTGGCGCCGCCTCGACGCCTAGCTGGATTTTCAGCCATTTGGCCATATCTGTCGCATTCGAAATGATATACCCTGCCGGCGTATTGCCCCGGTACATGGGCGCATCATATTCTGCCGTACGCAGCATTTTGACCTTATATCCTTTGGAGAATTGATGCTGCTCTGCTTCCTGCCGGAACATGAACGTCGACGCCAAGCCCATCGGCAGCAATATCCGTTCCTGCACATATTGCTCATAGGTCTGGCCGGACACATTCTGAATAATGAGTCCAAGCACGTCATAATTGATCGTTGCGTATTCATATTTTTCGCCGGGCTGACGATCAAGCTCTAGCCCAACCAGCGTTCGAACCGTTTGCTCAAGCGCCCCTTCATCATCCGCTACCGGGATATCGCCAATCGTCTCGAACGGCACACCGCTTGTATGATGCAGGAATTGCCTTAGCGTAGCATCGGCAGGCTGTCCTTTGTAGGTCAGCTCAAGCCACGGAAGATACGAGGTAACCTTCTCGTCCAGGTTCAGCTTTCCTTCTTCTTCAAGCTGCAGCACCGCAAGTGCCGTAAAAGCTTTGCTCGTCGAACCAAGTTCAAAGAGCGTCTCAGGCGTAACGGGAACTTCACGGCTCATATCCGCATAGCCGAATCCCTTCTGGTAAACCGTATGCTCACCGTTGACAATGACAACGGACATGCCCGGAATATTAGATTTCTTCCAGCTCTTTTCGATATACTGCTCAATCTCCGCTTCCTTGCCGGATAAATCAGCAGCGGCAGCATAACCCGGCTGACTGACGGATAAGAGAATGACAATACTGGCAATCAGCAACAACCAACGTCTAATCGGCATCATCGTACACCTTCTGCTTCACAAATTTGAGAATTTCATCTACGGCATGATCCAGGCCGCCCGTCTTCTCGAACGAATGGCGGATTTTTGCACAGTTCTCCTTGTATTCCGGAAGAGCGGCAATTCGGTCAACCGCCTCCCTCAAGCCTTCTGCCCCGACTCTCTCGTCGCGCATATAGATTCCTGTTCCCGCCCGCTCAACCATCAGCGCCCCCATGTACTCGTCAAAGACCTGCGGCAGTACAACCATGGGCACGCCGCTGCATAAGGATTCATAGATGCTGTTGGCGCCTCCATGAGTAACAAAGACGTCCGCACGGCTCAATATGTCGAGCTGGGGCACATAAGAACGTACGATAAAGTTAGTCGGGATCAAAGCCCGCATAGGGGCAAGATCGGTCTTGCCGACCGACATAACCACCTGATAGCGGCTGTCATCCAGCGCGGAAAAACAGGTCTCATAAGCATCGTTTAGTTCATTCAAAATCGTGCCGAACGCGATGTAGATCAGCGGCCTGCCGTCCAGGAGCTCGTACGGGAAGTCCACCGGCTCCCAGCGCGGATACAACGAGTACCCCGCGAATAAATGCGTATCGTCGAAGGCATCTTCATGAATCTGAAATGATCTGGATGAGAACACCAAATTAAGCGGCTGCTTGCTGCAAAACACATCGTTAATGACATTCATAGGCGGCAGATTGTATCTGAGCGCGATCATGCGTGAGAGACGGTCCAGAAGCCTCCGGTATATATCATGCTTGCCCCTGTTCCGCTCATAGAGTGGATCGCCTTGCGCCCGCAGAACATATTCCATAAAAAACTCTGGATCGCGATCCGCCATTTCATCAATAAACGGGAAGTTGGCGAAATAAGCGATGCCCGGCACATCCAGCTTCTCCGCAATTTCCTTCCCCCATAAACTGAAGGCGTCATGGATGATATAATCGGGACTTAGCTGCGCTGCTTCATCGTATAGGGCGGAGGAAAGAATACGGCTTCGGTCCATCAGAAAATCGGCGAATACAAGGAAGGTGTCAATCCCGCTTCCTTGATGCGTGCTGAAGCCGAGCAAGCCACGATAGCTGCGGAACGATGCGCCCGCCCGCTCGATTTTTTCGCGGAAGGCGTCGCTGCAATAATAGACAACCTCCTCCCCGCGCTCGATCAGCTTGGAGACCAGGCCCAGCGTCGGGTTGACGTGTCCGTGCAAATCCACACCGAATAACACGACTTTAGACATCAAATGCCTCCTTCACTTATTCACTCTTTACATCAGAAGGCTGTCCAGCTCATCCTGCGACAGCTTGATCGTATCGAAGTCCGACGGCGTGTATTCTGCGGCATCCTTCTCGCAGCAGTGGGCAATAATAGCTGCCAGCCTGTTCTTGAAGACTTGCATCCACGACTCCACCGTCGAACTCAGGAACCGGCTCGCGCTATAGGTTGCGGAAACCCTCAGCTTCCTGCGGACAACGATAGCATGGATGTCGAGCAGGGCTGTAAGCGCATTGCGTCTTCCCGACTCTGCTCCACTAGCCTCATCGGCCAGGTCGAACCACTCATTACGGAACTCGCTGTCAAAATCGCCCATGAAATTGAACCGGACCAGCTTATCGGCAGCGTATTCCACCGGTATGTCGCCCCGCTGATGCAGCAAGCCGAAACCGATGCCATTGCCGGGCACTTGTCTTAACTGCTCCTTCACGGCCTTCATCCATGACGGGAGACCATTCTTTGTCTCCATAAGCCTTAACGGGTACAACGAAGTGAACCACCCTGCCGTTCGGGTAAGATCGATGGAATCACCAAGCGGCTCTCTCCCATGTCCCTCCATCTCAATCCCCACTTGATCGAGCGAAAATTGGTCGAACAGGGATTGTCCGAGCGCTGCGATGAGCACATCCAACGGTTTCGTACCGTATGCGGCATGGGCATCTCGCAACAATCGCCCGGTCTCTTCCTCCGATAATTCGAACACAACTGTTCTTGCGCTCTCCATATCGTCGCGGCCGTCCTCGATATCGGCGGGGATTGTCCGCAGTCCGCTTGCAACAGACCGCCAATAGGAACGCTCTTCATCCGGAAGCCTGTACTGATGCACCTGCTCGCCCCATGCTTGCACGGATGCGGTCTTATCTTGAAACGTTACGGGCTTTCCTGTCCGGAGCTGCTGCAAGCCTGCTGCCAGATCCTCCAGAAGAATACGCCACGAAACGCCATCTACGGCTAGGTGATGCGCGGCAAGCAGCAGTCTCTTGCCGTTGCGGCCAAGATCGAACAGGGAGGCCTGCAGCAGCCGACCTTCCCGCAAGTCGAAGGCGCCCTTCAGGGCTTCGCCGATACGTGACATGCAATCAGCTTGTTCTTCATCCGAGCAGTCCGTTAAAGAATGAGAGTGGACCTGTACCCTATAGGCTGGATCATTCACATAAACGAATGTATCTCGATCAGATTCAAGACCGATTCTGAGGGAGTCATGATGCTCGATCAGCTTCTGAAGCACTTGTTCCAGCTCGGGTATCGTTGCATCCTGCTTGAACGCAAGCAAGACAGATTGATGATAATGATCCCGCTCCTGAAAGTTCTGGCGGAGAAACCAGGAAGCAATCGGCCAATGGCGAATCGAGCCCTCTGCAGGAGTCTGCGGATAACGCATGCCCTCGCTTAGAGGCCGCAATAACGAGGCCATATCCTCAATTACAGGAGAACCCAAAATCTCCTTTACTTGAATCCCGTAACCAAGCCCGTTCAATCTTGAGGAAGCTTGAATAGCCTTGATGGAATCGCCTCCGAGATGGTAGAAGTTGTCCCGAATCCCGATAGGACTTATGCCAAGCAGCTCGCTAAGCACAAGTAGCAGAATATGTTCCGCGTCGTTCCGTCCCTCCTGGAACGGAGTATAGCTATTCGAAGACGCTTCGGGCTCCGGCAGCAGCTTGCGATCTACTTTCCCATTCACACTAAGCGGTATCTCGTCCATCGCTACGAAGTAAGACGGTACCATATAAGACGGCAACTGCGCTGACAAGCTCTGCCGAAGCTCTGCTCGATCCAGATGTCCGGCGCTGACGATATACGCGCACAGATACTTGCTCTGATCGGCATGCTCGCGGTCGATAACCACCGCATCGCGTACTCGTGCGTCTTGCAGCAGCGTCTTCTCGATCTCTGCCAATTCTATTCGATGCCCGCGAATCTTGACTTGATGATCCGTGCGGCCAGCATATTCAATCTTGCCATTCCGTAGTCTCTTCGCAAGATCGCCTGTTCGGTACATGCGCTTGCCGGGAAGGAATGGATTGTCTACAAACCGTTCATTCGTCAGGTCGATCCGGTTTCGGTAGCCTCTCGCTACCCCGTCCCCTGATATATACATCTCGCCAAGCGTGCCCTCCGGCACAGGATTCAAATACGGATCAAGCAAATAAATCATTACATTATGCGCAGGTATGCCGATCGGCACAGATGCCCGCGTATCTTCATTCGGATCAAACCGATGGATCATGCATCCGACGACCGTCTCCGTCGGACCGTATTCATTCAAGATATCAATATGGCCTCCCCAATGGTCATAAATATTGCGAGCCAGGCTCGTTTTAAGATCTTCACCTCCAACGATAAACCGCCTTACGGATGAGTGGCGGTAATCTATATGTTGCAGCAGGGACAGATGTGCCGGCGTCAGCTTGACCACCGTGGACCGATTGTCTCTTAATATGCGGTATAGAATAAATTCATCGCCTGTATCCCGGTACACCCGAATCTGGCCTCCGCAGATTAGCGGCGTAAAGATAGAGGTTACGGTCAAATCGAACGCTAGTGAGGAATAAAGCGGGAATACCGCCGGATCTTCCTTCGCGTACATCAGCTTCGCCCACCAAATGTAGTTGGTCAGCCCGCGATGCTCGATCATCGCTCCCTTCGGCTGGCCCGTCGAGCCGGAAGTGTAGATGATATAAGCCAGATCGCTCGGCTCGGAGCGAATCTCCGGGTTATCGCCGTTCTCATCAAAGCTGGCTGCCGATCTTAAATCCAATAAAGGTACCGGATAATGTCCCTCTGTCCCGTCTATATTCGTCAGAACAAGCTTCGCTCCGGAATCCTCCAGCATGTAACGGATACGTTCCTCCGGATAAGCGGGATCGATTGGCACATAAGCGGCGCCGGTCTTCAGCACGCCCCAAATCGCGATGACCGTCTCTGCGGAATGATGGGTCCAGATGGCGACTGTCGTTTCTTTCCCGATGCCGTCGCGGATTAGGCGATGGGCCAGCCGATTAGCTGCTTCGTTCAGCTCGCGGTAGGTCAAAGCCCCGCCGTCATGCCAAGTGGCAATCCGATCCGGCGTTAATCGGACCTGCTCCTCGAACAACTGCCTTACCGACTTGTCGCTCGGATATTCGGCCGCCGTATCGTTCAGCTCCGTAATTTGCCGCTGCCGTTCCTGTCCGGACAGCAGCGAGAGACTGCCGATGCTTGCCCTCGGTGAGGCCAGCATCCCGTCAATTAAAGCAAGAAGGCTCTCTGCCATGTCATGAATCTGCTGTTCCGAATACACATCCGTCCGGTAATCCAGATCGAGCGTCAATGCGCCGGTATCGGACCAATCCTTAATGACCCATTGAAGCTCATAAGCCTGCTGGCCATTGTAAAACTCTACATTGTCGACAGGCGAACCGTTCATGCTGGTGATAAGCCTGGTATTGTAATAGTTGACGCAAGCGTGAAATAACTGGTCGTACCCTTTCTTCTTGAGCTCCAGGTCCCTGACGAGCAAATCATAGGGATATCGCTGATGGAAGTAGTTCTCCATAAGCTCCCTCTGCAGCAGCACAAGCGACTCCTCTACTGAAGCATCCGGGTTCAGGATGAATCGGAATGGCATCGTGCTGGTGAACATGCCGAACATCGCTTTTTCCCGCTTGCCGGACCGGTTCAATACCGGGGTGCCTACAACCAGATCGTTCTGATGTGTCCGCTTGTACCTGTAAGTAAAGTAGACCAGTATAAAAAAGGTATTGAGCGACACGCCCGCCTGATTCGCCGCTTCGCGTATACGCGAGGACAGTTGCTGGTCCAGCTCGATTGTCGTCCGTCTGCCATCTGTCAGGAAGGAGTCGGTTACGGCCAGTCCATCCGGCAGCTTGCTGAATTTCTCGGACCAGTAATGCTTGTTTTTCCCAAATCGCTTCGACGCCAGATAGGACTGCTCATCGTTCAAATATAGGAGATAGGACGGCGGCTGTTCGGCATCCTCAGCCCTTCGGCCTTCTGCTAGAAGGGTATAGTGATGCGAAATTTGCGAGGTCATAATCTGAGTGGACCAACCGTCGCAAATGATATGGTGGCACTTGAACAGGTAACCGCAATCGTCCCCGTTAATCCGGAACAAGGCAAAATAATAGAGCGGTGAATGCTCCAGCTTGAACGGTGTTCCGGCTTCCTTATTGACCCAATCCCAGAATGAAGCTTCAGGATCCGGCTCCAGCGAAAAGTCAAAGCACTCCAATGGCCGATAAATATAATCCGCTACGTACTGCCTTGCCTCGCCATTGTTCTCGTCAAGCTGCAGGCGAATGCCTTCATGGCTTGCAATAAATTGTCCGATTGCCTTCTCTAGCAATCGGAAGTCTACTTCACCCTTAATTCTTACGGGTCCTCCGATATTGGATAGGGACGTGTCAGGAAAAATCTTCTCTAAATACCAGATTCGCTTCTGCGGATGAGAAAGCGGCAGAGAATCATAGACGTTAGGAGTAACGTCTGGCGGCAAAGACATCCGAATCACCTCCGGGATAATGTGTAACGGAACGTGACAGCGGGCTGATTCATGCTGTTCGGGTATTAGCTAGCCATCGCCAATCGCAGGCGAATTGGATAGATTGTCATAAGTGCGGATTACCTATTCATTGCATGCGGGTGTCTGCTTAGTTGGGTTTGCGGAACAACTTCATGGTGTGTGCGGGTCGACTCCAGGTGGGTACAGCTTGCGGTCGTGATGAAGAGCGGGCTTCATTCTTGGTGTTGCGGGTAGTTGACGTGGTGGAGTGCGGGCAAGGAGATATGGCAACATGAACAGCGCTTGCCGCATAACGTGCTAGCCGTCATATTGCGTGTCTATTCGACTCCTCATCCTATCAGTCAGATTCCGTTAAAAGTAAATTTAGTAGATTCATGCGAATTTAGAAATAATATAGCAGAGTTCTTCTCAATGCGTCAACAAATGCGATACTTATATCGACAAGTTTACAATATTGCCATGAACCTTTTGAAAAATCTATAAACAAACATAACACCGGAAAAGCCCGGTGTTATGCGAAATTATATAAGCGACAGAAGATCCCCTTCCATCCTGCAAATCACCGGTCTCGATCCGGCATCCAGCGCATAGGTGAAGCCCGGTCTGGGGCTCGCTTCCATCCATCTGTCCACGAGCCCGTTCTCATGCAGCTCATCGATCCTCGTGGACAAAATACGCGGCGTAGCGTCAGGCAGCAGCTTGCGAATCATCTGAAAGCGAGTGTATTCATGGTGCAGAGCCAGCAGCACAGGCCAATTCCATAACTTTTCAGACAAAAATCCCCGGTCAAGCTCCTGTTCGGCCACATGTATGGCTTTGGAGGCTTCCTGCAAAAACAATCCTTTCTCCGATAGCTGATATTCTGGCAGCAAGGGATGGCGGCGCTCATAAGGCGACAGATGCTTCACAATCCCCTTCGCCTCCAGCTTCTTCAGGTTCTCGCTCAGGCGGGAGGGCGAGATGTCCAGACGATGCTGCAAGGGAGAGAACCGCCCCCCTGTTTCTTTCAGCGACAACAAAATGGGTATGGTCCATCTCCCGGATAAATCATGAGCCACCTCAATAATCCGGACGATTGTCATAGATAATCAGGCCAGCGTCTGGGACAGCTCGAAGGCATGTCCGTCCGGGTCGTTGAAGGTAGCGAGCTTTACAAAATCAGGAATCGTCTCGATTTCTCCGGTAAATGTAACGCCGCGCGTTTTCAATTCCGAGACAGCTTGTTCGATGTCATGAACCTCGAATACGGTCGATGACGTCATAGGCACAACCGTCTCTGCTTCGGCAAACCCGATACAGCAATCCTTCGTATTGGTTGTAATAATGGCGATTCTGCTCGCTTCATCCTGATAATCCAATGCAAAACCAAGGCCTTCCGTGTAAAAAGAAATCGTGCGCTCCAAGTTGGAGACATTGTACCAAATGGTAAGTCCAGGCTTATACATGAAACCACTCGCTTTCATTTGAGATACCGATAGTATACTAAGTATATTTTCGGTAGTCAAGGAAAATTGCACCTTCCTCCAGATCGGTGAATATCAGCCCATAATCGAGCAGCCCTATGGGGACATTACATACGGAACATCCTCTTGGTCAAAAGGTTGCTTAGATGCAAATATGCTATACCGTATCTGACCTTCAAGCGCGGCGGCAAGGTTAGCAAACCAGAGGCTCCATACGGTGCTGCTCCATGCTGCCTGCTGCCTGCTGCCTATATTTCAGTTTGACCCGTAGATGGCAGGTATCGGAACGTCCAGCAGCCTTATTTCCTATCGGGTTTGTCCTACCTCCATCCTGCCATCGGCTCGCAAGCCGTATTTCTTCTCCATTGCTATAATAGAGTAACCATAAAGACAAAAAAGAAAAGGAGCTGTTGCGATGAAGATCGTCGTCTTAGCCGATACCCATATGCCCAGAATGGCCAAGAAGCTGCCTGACCGCTTGCTCATTGAGCTTGCAGATGCCGGAGCGATTATTCATGCGGGTGATTGGTCCAGCATGGCTGTGTATGAATAATTAGCAGCATTCGCTCCAACCTATGGCGTGGCAGGCAATAATGACGGAGAAGAGCTTCAAGCGAAATTCGGATCAAGCCGGCTGCTTCAATTCGGTCCATTGCGAATCGGACTTGTTCACGGACACGGAGCTGCCAAACGAGCTTCGACGGAGTCCCATGCGATTGCAGTCTTTGAAGATACACCTGTGGATATGGTTATCTACGGTCACTCTCACATTCCTGTACTCAAACAGGTAGACAACCTCATTGTGTTCAACCCCGGCTCGCCGACAGATAAGCGTAGACAGCCTCACTTCTCGTTTGGTATCATCGACCTTCAACACATGGCGCAACCGATCAGACATGTGTTCTATGCTGACAAATCATAAGAATGCTCACCAAACACCCCGGGCCGATAGCCCGGGGTGTTTGGTCAAGTCTATGCGCCTTGAACCAATAAATAGCGACTGCTGGTTAGCTCTCGTAATTAAACTGCCAGCCTACGCCGTATTTATCCGTCAGGTAACCGTAATAAGGACTCCACGACGTCTCCTGCAGCTCCAATTCCACCTTGCCGCATTGCTTCAGCTTATCAAATGCGTCTTTGATGGCATCCTTGTCTGAGCTTACATAAGCAAGCGAGAAATTATTGCCTTGCCGGAACGGCCGTCCAGGGAAGTTGTCCGAAAACATAAGCGTGCTGCCCGCAATCTTCAGTTGAGTATGCATCACCAGATTCTCCGTCCCTGGTGGAATCTCGGATTGCGGGTTCGAGCCGAATGTGAGGATTGCAGGCTCCTCCAGACCGAATATGCTGGCGTAATACAGCACAACTTCTCTCGTATTTCCGTCAAAATTCAAATAAGGATTTAATGACACCTTCTTCACCTCCTAACTGGTAATTTGATCAATTTAATCAATAAACATACACATTCATTATCTCCCATTCATTTGTCCAGAGCCTGCTTCGTTACAAGATTCAGCAAATAGGCTTTCATATCGACGATACGCAGCTTCCGGGGCTTTCGGTCGGTTCCGCTAATGATGAGGGGAACCAGCGATTCCATCTGGCGCATCGCCCCGTGTCCTCCCCCGCCCTTATGCGTAGGCGAGCTTCGATCGGCCAGCTCATAGCCCGGCTTCGCCGTGACAACGATATAGCTGCCGGAATGGGAGTTCAATGCGCTGGATAGCCGCCTTAATCCGTCAGGGTACTGTCCGTATGCCACAGTATGTTTGCGCTTATTTAATTGAAGATCAAGCACCGATCCGTCGTTTTGGATCGACCAGCTCTGCTTGTAGGGGTCGGTCAAGCCGCCATCAGCCCGATAATCAAGCTGCTTGCCAGTTTCCCCTTGGACGACATGAATCCATTCCTTTTCCTTCCAGGCTGCAAAGTCGATACGCGAATCGGCCGCAATGCGACGGGCCAGCCCTTCTGCCGATTGTTTCGAGTTCACGGGATACACATAGGCCATCGTTTCATTCACCGCTAGAATGACCTCCGTGTCTTCATCGACGCTTCCCCCCGGCTTCAAGACGTTCATATCCCCAAGAAGCGCCGGCAATTCGATCACTGGATGATTCTCGGCAGTCCGTATAGGAGTCATGCCGCTATCCCCGATGATCATAATAACCGCCTCTTCCAACGCTTTCTCCGGAGAACCAAAGGCTTGAAGCAGCTCTAATAACTGCTGGTCCGTTTTGATTACCCCTTTTAGCTCAGAAGGGCCTTTCTGATGCAGCTTCTGATCCAGATCGGGCAAATACACGTACAAAAAATCAGGCAGTGCCTTAGTGCGGACCAAATATTTGACTGTTTCGATGGCATATTCATTGTTCAGACCCAATCGACCGGCGATGCCCTCTGGCAAATCCGCAACATCCTTAAGCGGATTGGACAACACGCCTAGCGACATAAACGAAGGCCCCTTCACAGCAATTTCCGGGGGCAGTGAGGAAGCCGCTTGCACCCAATCCGGAATGGACAACACATGATTGTTTTTTCCTCGATAAATCAATCCGTTAACGGAACCCGCTTTGTACCCGAGCCGTTCCAGATCTTCATACAGAGTCGTCATTTTGCTGCTCAAATGGTCGGTGTTCAAATGAATCAACGCATCTGCCAGTACAGGGCTAATGCCATGTCGCAGCACCTCCATCGGCCCTGTCCCGTAATTGATCAGCTTCCGCTGTTCGGAAGAATACCACACCAGTCCAGGCACTTGATGCTGATCGGGATAGGCTCCTGTCAGCAGCGAACTGTCAATCGTAACCGACATCGTAGGAAAGGAGCTGATCAGATCCGGATAATATTGACCATGTTCTATAAGATATTGAAAGGCGGGAAGCTGGTTCGAACGAATGCCGCGCTCGATGCTTTGAGACATGAGCGAATCAACAACCAGCATAATGACCTTTTTCGTTTTCGTCCCGGAAGCCGACTTCACATGCAGCAAATCCTGCTCCTTCGGCGCCGGACTTTGGCAGCCCAATAGGAGCATAATCATTGCAATGACCGATAATGCTTTCATAACCGTCACCCGCTTATCCTTCATTTGTTGTTGTCATTTTGCCACGGATTCCCAATCTGCATTCCTTGCATAAAATCCCAGCTCCAACCCTGTACCCCGACCTAAGCAGGGGGAAAACCTAATCAAAGGTCTATTACGCAAGAGGACTACATCCGGTATAGTGAACTACTGAAGAACAATATTAGGGGGTTTACACGTATGTCTGAAGCCGTACTGCAGCTTCGCAATCTTACCAAAACGATCGGCATGCGAAAAATAGTCGATAATCTCTCATTCGATGTTCCCGCTGGGGAAATATTCGGATTTCTAGGGCCTAACGGCGCCGGAAAAACAACAACTATCCGTATGATCGTCGGGTTAATCTCGATGTCCAAGGGTGAAGCCATGATCAAGGGCGTATCGGTACGCTCGCACTTCGAACTCGCGATGACGCATGTGGGTGCAATTGTCGAGAACCCGGAAATGTATAAGTTTCTGACGGGCTATCAAAATCTGATTCACTATGCACGCCGCCATAACGGCATTACCAAAGAAAGAATCAATGAAGTCGTAACGCTGCTGGGACTGCAGAACCGGATTCATGAGAAAGTGAAACGCTACTCCCTTGGCATGCGCCAGCGGCTCGGCGTCGCACAGGCGATCTTGCATCGCCCGTCGCTGCTTATTCTCGACGAGCCGACGAATGGACTGGATCCCGCCGGCATCCGCGAGCTTCGCGATTACTTGCGCAAGCTGACGAGAGAAGAAGGCATCTCCGTCATCGTCTCCTCCCATCTCCTGTCCGAGATGGAGCTGATGTGCGATCGGGTTGCCATTATTCAAGCGGGCAAGCTGATCGACATTCGCTCGCTTCAGGAAGCCCGGAACCAAGCGCAAACCAAAATCGTCATCGAGGTTGGCGATGCAGCAGCCGCTGAGCAGCTGCTCACAGCAGCCCTGGACGGTTCTCGCTTGATCGTCTCCGGCAATCAATTGGAGCTTATTGCGGACAAATCAGCTATTCCGCATATTACGAAGCTGCTCGTAGCGTCGGAGATCGAGGTGTTCGGCATTCATGCCGTGCAGAAGTCGCTTGAAGATCAGTTCCTTGAAATTACGGGAGGTGAGATGATTGTCTAGCCTATCCAAGCTCACTCGCAACGAAAATATGAAAATATATCGCCGTTCCCGCACATGGATCATGATCGGATTTCTTATTCTTGCCATCGCGCTGCTCAGCGGCATTATGAGATGGGACGAGTCCAGAATCGACCATTCCAACTGGGAGCAGCAGCTGGAACAGCATACTATTAGCTTGCAGCAGCAACTGGCCGAAACCGGGGAGATGGACAAGGATTATAAAGCCTATCTGACCGAACAGATCAAGCTGAATGAATATTATTTGGAGCATGACATCAATCCGCATCAGCTCTCGTTATGGAGCTATGTCAGCAGCGCCTCCAATCTGATTATGCTCGTCACCATATTAACGGTCGTGATAGCGGCGGATATGATTGCCGCTGAATTCTCTTGGGGCACCATCAAGCTGCTGCTCGTTGGTCCAGCTTCCCGATCGAAAATCATGCTGAGCAAATATATTGCCACGCTTGGATTTGCGCTCCTGCTGCTCATCCTTTGCTTCGCCGCTTCGTTCGCGGCAGGCGGAATACTGGCAGGTTTTGATGGTGTCAATCTGCCGCTGCTGACGGTTCAAAACGGCGTTGTACAAGAAGGCTCCATGATTTTGGACACGCTGCAAACCTACGGATTTTCCGTGGTGTCGCTGATCATGTATGTGACGATGGCCTTTATGATCTCGTCCGCATTCCGCAGCTCGTCCATGGCTATTGCATTCTCGCTGCTGTTCATGCTGCTTGGCAATACGCTGTCGGGTCTCTTGAGCGGCTACAGTTGGTCGAAGTACCTGCTCTTCTCCAACATCGATCTGACGCAATATCTTGAAGGCGGAACCCCGCTTCGTCCAGAGATGACGATGGGCTTCTCCATCATGATGCTTGCCGCTTATTATGTGGTGTTCCAGATCATCGCCTGGCTTCTGTTCACCAAGCGCGATGTGGCGGCCTAACCTTCACAACCTCATCAATGAAAAAGGACCTCATTCCCGCTTGGCGGATTATGAGGTCCTTTCGCTTTATCAACAGAAAACCCTGCTGGCAGCTAGTTGCATTCATAGTAGAGCAACTGCTTTTTTGATATAGGCATACAGCTCTCCATCCATCCCGTATTGCGCAGCTTCAAGCGGATTCTCGCTATAATAACTCTCCGCCGATCGGACAAACTCATCATCCACAGGCGCAAATCGTTCAATCTCCTGCTTCCAGCGCTTGGCCAACCCTTGAACGGCGGGATCATCAGGCTCTTTCCCTATCCGCAGCATCTCCCGGAATTCCGTTATCAGTTGATTGCCCTCCAAATTGACTTGAGCCAGCTCATCCATACGGTTTAACTGGAATTGCCCCTTCAATCTCTCTGCCTGTTCAGAGTCAAAATGCGGGCTGTTCAGCAGTCTGGTCATCTGCATTACACTCAAGAGCCGCTGGCTCGATACGGGTTGGCCAGTACCGGCTATCGCTATAATTTTTCTTGGACATGATCGCGCAATTGAGTATCAAGGTGAAAGGCATTAGACCATCGCTTGCTATATTCGCGGATGCGGACTGGACTGGGAATGTGCGCGGTTATGTAAGTGAGGAGTTGCTTGATAGAGCCTTGGGGATGCCGGATATTACCACAATGGAGCAGCTGATTGGCGAGCGCGCCTGCATACAAATGGTGAAGGACATCGGAATGGATCTCGCTTTTACAGGTATTACCGATATGCCTTACAGCAAGCTCAGCGATAACTTCGGCCACTACTTTCATCAAAGCGAACAAATCCCTTCGTACTTCTGGAGCTTGCTTCTAATTAATGAAGAAAACGAAGTGGTGAGAAGCATCGGCATCGCAGCTCAGCTACTGCCGGGCGCACCGCCATCCATATTGCGCCAGATCAAAGAAGCGGTAATTGAAAGGGAGCGACAAGCACCTTTCTGCTTGAACGATGATACCATTGAAGTCCTTCCAAATTTGTTATTTGAAGATATTGAAGTGATGAGCACGAACACGCTGCAATTGTTTTGCGAGTGTTCAAAGCCTGTCTTTTATCCTATGCTTTATTCACTGGGCATCACAGAGTTGAAGGTAGCTTGCGCGAACCGCCAATCAATCGAATTCGTATGCCATGCATGCGGTCAAGCGTATTCATTCAGCCCCGAAGAAATAGCCGGCCTGGTCTAATTGACCATGGCCGGCTCATCCGCGTAAACCCTATTCAATATAAATCCATCTAAGAAGTACTTCCTTATCGCTCTTTCACAACCAGTGCAACTTCGGAGTCATCAACCCAGATCGTGCTATTAACCGGAATATCAACTTGCTGCCCTAATGATATAGCAACATGATAGGGATAGGTCTTCTCTGGCACCGAACCTGCCGGACCGCCCGACGTTCCTCCCCCCTCGGAGGAAACGGGTGAATCCGGATTGGAAGTTGAAGCCGCTTCATCCAATTCATCCGTAGTCGGAATATCATTGTTCGCTCCCGCAGTCGATCCAGCCGGAGAGTTTGTCGAGTCCGGTGAAGGTGATGGGATGCTGGTACAAGACGGGACTCGCTCCAGTTCGGAATAGGTAACGGCATCCGAGAGTGGCGCCTGTATCTTCAATGACTTCGGCGCAAACCCGGAGCAGGCTGCCTCATCCTTGAACAGGAATTTAACCGCAGTGGATGCCGGCTGCCCCTCTGCTGCTTCCAGCTGCTCAATGGTTACGATCATTTCCGGCTCTTCGACAACACCTGGCTCAATCGTAGGATCGGGAGTCGGGGTCGACGATGTCTCAGGCACTTCCGCCTTTTCTGGGTCCGCGCTTCCCTTGCCGCCCGACGATAGCAGAATGCCTGATACGACCAGAACAATCCCCAGCCCAACGATTGACATGATCAGCGTTCCCTTCCGATTGCGGCGAAACAATCGCGCAAGCGGCGAAGACAGCTCGGACTGCGCTTGCTTCAGAACGGCTTGCAGCTTGTCCCCGCTTTGGTCGAAGAAATGCTTCCAATTCTCTCTCGACTTGAGCGCAGCGGGATCGTATTCCTTGAAGTAGCGTATAATGGCAGATCGATAGGCAGCTGTAAGGCCTCTTCCCCCATGAAAATACGGATTTGTCTCCGACCACAGGAAAAAACGGTAGATCGTCTCCTTCAGTGGACATTGATGATGCAAGAAATCAATCAATCCGTCATAGTCGACCATATCAAATTGGGAGCCGCGCAGAAAAGCTGTCACAAGCTCTGGGAAATCCGTTTCCTTCAGTCCTTCTGCCAAAAGGCCGCGCCCGATCCCTTGCACCCGAATCAGCTCCTGGGCGGACAAGCTGTCCCATAAGTCCTCATTCGCATTCCTCATAATCAGCCATTGAAAGAGAACATGCAACATGCGGGCCGTTGCGGACTGATTGGCATCGCTAAGCTCATGATTCCAACGCTGCATCCTACGGGAATCGCTTAGAAACTTGGCCTGCAGAAGCTCCTCCCGGGTCATTCGCTCAGGCTCCATTCTCTTCAGCAGCGTCTGGTAGACATCCCGCTCCAGCTCTCTGCCGAGGTTCTGTGCGCCATGTCCTGCCTGTTCATGCCCCGCTGCTGCCGCCAGTTGATTCGTCTGCTCGAATAGAGCGTTAACAGCTCCCAGGGAATAGCGCTCTCTGGACAGCTTCTCATGAATAAGGACAGCTGCAAGGGTATAGAGCTGGTCATAGTCGTATACCTTCGGATAAGCGTCGCCCCATACGACTATCGTAGGAATGATATTCCGAAGCGGAACTGATTTTAAGGTAGCTTGCAAGTATGGAAAAAACAGACCTTCCGCAAAACGCGGCCCCGCAATAATTTTATGAAAAAAGGCTTTGCCAAGAGCAGCCTCGCGCTCAACTCTTCTATACAAGGAAGCTGCCGCTTCCTGATCTCCGTTTTTGTTGGCGTTGGAGATGGCATAGATCAGATAGCCGACCAGCTTATTTTCGATGAGCTTGCCAACCAGTCTGTAATAATCCATGAAAATCGACAGAATCGCCTCATCAGGGACCCCGCCTTGACTCACCTTATCGTATTCAAGATCGAATCTTGCCATTAGCAAATCGCTGAGCTCCATCTTTGTATCCAGTGCGTCCGGCGCAGCCAAATACTGAAGTGCGCTGCTCAATACCGGAATTTGATGCTGTTCCAGCAAAGCCTCATTGCCTTCAATTGCTTCATGCATCACCCATAATTCATGATAGCTTGCGACAGCTAGCGCTTTGTCGGTATCCATGCCCTTAAGCGTAACGTCCGCAAACCGAAAAAACCGCTCCAGCGCCTCGCGATTGTCCAGATTAGCCCATGCCATATTCAAATACGGCTGATCTAGCCCTTCCAAATCTACGTTCATAATCCGCCCGTTTGGCAGATCGAATACAAACTCCTTTTCTATCTCCCGGTCACCCGCTCGCAGACTGCCAGACTCTACAAAAGTGAGATGAATGCCTTTGCGGCTTGCAGGCTCCTTGGAATAAGTCAGAAAACCGAGTCTCTTGCGATATGCGTACGGCAAGCAACTGTAGAGCACCCCAAGGAGTCCCTTGGCCCGCTCGGGAAGCTGGGCGATCGGTACGGGTAGCGCAATATACACTTTCTTCTTGCTGCTCAGGGAAATCATAACCGCATGCAGCAGCGCCTTGAATTCCCGCTCTTGCATCCCCAGCTCCGTCAGGAGCCCGCTTGCGGATAAATTCCGTGCTGCAGGGGCGGCTAAAGGAAGCCGGGATAGCTCGTTCAGTTCAGCCGCATTATCAAGCGGATAGCTGTCCTCGAATAAAGCGGACAGCCAGCTCTTGTATTCCTGCTCGGGATCTTCCTTATAACCGGCGGGAATCACATAATGATGAGTGAAAAAGGTGCTCCTCAGTCCTGTGAAGTCGGCTTCGCGAAACACGCTTCGCCCAATGACGGTCTCACCTTGCTCCAGATGCAGAAGGTGCATGGCTTCGGGATAAGCGTCGCTGTTCTTTTCGCCGCTTGCGGTCAGCTCTGCGGGAGAGTCGTAAACGCATAATGGATGCAGCGTTTTTTTCACAAAAGAAGGGTCCAGGCCACCGGACTTCGCGATCGTGTCATACCCCTCTGTCGTACGGAATATGCCGCGCCGCTCCCGGGTGTACATTTGCTGCTGAATCGATAAGCGGGGCGTATGTTCTGTCACTATTCTCTTCTCCCCTCAATATAATTCAGCTTGTACAACAGCCAAATAAACGGCTCATCGACCCGAATCGGGCTCACGACCGTCTGCAGCTTCTGATCAACCGGATTGCTGCCAAGCGCAGATACGGCGTAATAGGCTGTTTCCTTGAAATATACATCCATCGTGCCCTTGAACGGCCGGTCTACCTTCTCGATAAAGCGGCGAATTTCACCATCTATATTTTCGAATTCGGTCAGGTTGAAATAATTGCGGTGCACCATGTTGTTGAAGATGTTGCTGTTGGTCTTGATATATTCGCCGTCCTCATCCTTGAGGGAATGAAGCATGTCGCTTTTGGTCAATACAACAGCTGTCGGAATATCTGTCTTGCCATTATCCTGGTACGCAATAAAGTCGCCAAACATCGTAAGCACTACATCGCGCGGCTCATCGTACTGGGAAACCCACTCGCCCGGCTTGTCGCCGTGCTTGATGCGGATTTTCTCCCGAATGGAACGGATTTGCAGCGGATCGACCATAAACAGAATACCGGCCGAATTTTTAATATGCTGGCCGTGCAACCCCAGATAATCCTGCTCAACCATGCCTTCGCCAGCCACATCGAAGAACACAAGCGTGAGCGGCGGCTTCTCTTCGTCTTTGAATACAAATTGGAAAATAAACGGCTCCTGCATCTTCTCCTTCTGGGTCGAAGCAAGCAGATCTCCGCGCTCGAACAGAGGTTCTTCGTAATTCGTGCGGAACTTGCGGCTAATCTCCGCATTCAGCGGCATGCACGCCGCATTGAAATGATCGGCCGTCGTATGCTGCAGCGTATGAATAAGCGCCGTCATATAGACCGACTTCCCTACTTGCGAGGCGCCAATAATCGATATAATGTTGCTCGGCACCTTGCCTGCCGTTACTGGCAGCTCGTTATGGCACTTCGGACATAGCCTTCTGCGCGTCAGCTCGCCGTATCGGTCATGCAGACCGATCAAGACATGATCGGAATAGACATGGGATTCGGCAGGCACATCCACAGGGTGAATGACCGCCTCGATATCGTAGACGGAATCCAGGCCGAAGCGCTCCCGGTACTTGTTCAGCTCCTCGTCCTCACCCAGCGCGTAATCCTCGTCATCCTCACGGGAATGGGTCGCGCGGAACACAACCTCATCCGGCGAAAACTTGCTGAAGCAATAAGGACATACAATGTCATAGAATAACGGCTTCGGCTTGCTCTCTGCTTTCTTCTTAAATAAATCCAATAGGCCCATGACGCTTCCCTCCTAAAAGGTTTGCGGAGCAAACCTGCATCGTAAGCATAAGCTAAGGTTTGCAGAGCAAACCTGCATCGTAAGCATAAGCTAAGGTTTGCAGAGCAAACCTTCCTTATGTTGTGGCTATCAGTTCGTATAAGTGTCCGTGCTTCCTCACATCGGCCAGAAACAGCCGAATATGATCCTGCTTGTCGACTTCGATGGGAGGCAGTACGTTCCTTCCCGCGGAGAACGGAGCAACGAACGGATACATAAGTCCATCCTCGCGATTAGCGGGGAATCCGCCTTGTTTTTTCACGTAGCACAGGACATCGCTGCCCAGCGCTACCTCCGTCCTCACTTCGATCTGGATGCTCTTATGCTTGCGGAACAGACCGGATCTCTCCGATACGGAATAGTAGATCTTCGCCCTGTGGGCGCTCACTTCCATCCGGTTCTCCCCATCCCGCTGTTTCAGCAGAATAGCTCCCTCTTCCCGTTCCATCAGAATATATATCGTAAACCGGTACATTCGGGCACGATCGAGCCTGCATACATAGCCGTTGTTAGCCTTATATTCTGCTTTCGTATACAACCGGAGGCTTCCAATCTCGTCTTCCTCCGATACATCCTCATCATCTATCAGCCGCTGGCCGATATAGACCGCCTCAACTCCCGCCGGCCATATCCAGCGCAGCGTACAGCGGTCTTCCTCGATCATTCTCGCAAGTCCCGTAATGAGGGGCGAGCCTTCTTCTGCGACTTTATACTGCAAGGTTCTCATCCCCTCGTTTCATTTAAAATCCGCTGCTGCGGCTATTCCGGCTTCTGCCGCTACCCTCTCTTGGGCTTGCCGCCGCATTCTCCCGGCCTCGGCGGGCGTTCGTCTTCTCGCCGATAGGAATGACGAGCGTGAACACGGCAATGACCGCAGCAAGCACGAGCAGCGCGATAAATCGGAATAAGCCGTCTGTAAAGGCATCTCCGGACAGCCCCGCATTCAGAATCAGGCCTGATGTCAATCCGCCGACGACACCGCCCGCTCCGAAACTAAGCGCAAGAAAGCGGTTGTCGAACATGATGCCTAGCCCGATGCCCAGCGCCAAGCCGATGAGCACAAACGACAACAAGCGAATGCCCTTGTAGATCGTTGGCTCCTCCAGCGCATTCGGATTAATGGAGAGCAGCGAACGATTATCGATCGTCAAGTAGATCGAACGGAACGCCGTCGACAAGCCGTCGGACTGCTCTACGTCATAATAAGTGCCCCCGGTGGATTCCGCCATGTCTCTGAGCAACAGCGTTCCCTGATCGTAACCAATCTTGAGCCCAATGGTATGAAGCGCAATGCCTTTGCTTCTGAATTGATCCATTTGTTCCGTTATGTTGGAATCGCTGAAGCCATCGGACATGAAGATTACCATCGTTCCCCGATCAGCCTGAATGACCCGCAGTGCCTCCGTCAGCGCGCTGTAGAAATTCGTCCCTTCTTCCGTCGGTTCGATTGCATCGATAACGTCATAGACAGCCGACTTCTGCGAGCTGGCTCCGACATTCACCATCGGCTGAATCAATTGAGCCGAATTGGCAAAGGAGACGATTGCCACCCGCTTGTCCTTATCCATCTCGGCAATCAGGCTTTTGGCAGCTTTATAACGGTCATTATTGGGATCGGTCTCTGTCATGCTGCCCGAATTATCGATAACCAGCACGATATCCCGAATCTTCTTCGTCCCGCCAAATTCAAGTCCATATACAAACTGCAGCGCGCCGCCAACCACGAATAACAGCACAAGCGTAGCCGGAACAAGCAGCTTCCAGGATAAATCGGTATAACGCTGCCTCCAGGAATGTCCATTCAAGCTCGGCGACATCAGCTCCGCAATTAGGCAAAATAGGCCAACGCTTAAAGCCAGTATACCGAAGTAAACGCCAATAATAACATAACTGGGCCATGTCTCCGGCAATGCACGCAGCACAACCTCGCCTATCGCAAAGCCGACAGCTGCGCCTATCAAACTGAACAGCAGAAGCAGCATATTTATTTTCCGTTGCATACGGACAGCACCCTCTCACCTTAGCAATACATCTACATTTCTTACCCGGTTAACGAAGCGTGGGCAGCTCTGATTCCTGGGCAGCATGGAATTTGTATCCATCCTGTACATAAGCGTCATAATATGACTTTGCATTACGGTAATACATCATATCCTCCATATGGAAGCCGCCCATCAAATGAAGCTTCTCTACGCCGCTGCTTCGATTCTCATGCAAACATCCAAGCTTATGAATCCGTGACGATTCATCCATGCTGAAGGCATACCGGATGAACTCGCTGCTCCGGTCGCCGATGAAGTATTTCTCTTCATAACGATGCTTGTGCGTGTAATCGAATAGCCGAATATGGATCGATGCATGCTCCTCCAGCATACGGTACAACTGCTCGAACAGCTCCTCCTTCGGCAAAGCTTGCCGGTTCGTATAGGAGACCGATACGTTCGCGCGTTGCAGCAATTCTTCCTCGAAAGACAGAGCAAACCGGCTGGTCGTTAGAATATCCCTCCGGCAGACAACAATAAGCCGCTCGATGAAAACCGACTCTTCCTGCTCCAGCAGCTCCGCGACATTGCCGATGTACCGTTCTTCGAACAAAACGGATTCGCCGCGTTTCTCCTCCAGCTCACGAAGGGCATCGGCGGTAACCCGCTCATAATAATCAAATACATTTTGCCCGATATAATCGTCGCCGAGGGAGATGCTTTGCTTCGCCTTCGTCTTCAGCTGTGCCCGAAGATCATGCAGCCGCTCGATCCGGACCCGGTACCATTGGTTCAATTGCTCCAGCTCTGCCGCATAACGCCGATATATCACGAGCTCCGTCTCCAGCTTCAGCCTCTCATACCGCAAGCCGTATACCTGCCCCAGAAAAGCATGAGTGAAAGCGCGGATATTGCGCTTGTCCATGAATGGCACCCGCTGAAATTTCAGGTCATCCACCCGGCTGTCATAGAGCTGCACAAGCTCCTCCTGAAGATCGTCTATCGAGCGGGTAAGCTCGCGGATCTTCTCTTGCACTGCGCCTATGACTTCGCCTTTGCCTTGGCTGTCGTCTGTCCACTTATATAAATGATAGAACGAGATTCGAGGCTCCTCAGCCATGCTGCGGGACAGTGTACGCTTCAACGCTCCGGCTACATCGAGACCTTCAAGCTGAAGCTTGGCATTCTGTACAAAATGCTGGTTGAAGAAGCTTTCACAGCTGCTTCCGTATAATGCATGCTCGGCTTGGGACAAGGACATGCCGCGAAGCTCGTCGTAGCGCACGCCACTTGTAATGAGCCCTCTCATATCCGCCAAGCGGTCGGGAAGCGGCATCCTCTCCTTGCTCCGAGCCGACAGCGATGGGGCATCTACTCCGAAAAACCGCAGTTTATCCGCCGCGCTCAGCTCCGGCCCGGACTGCAAGCGCACAATCACTTGGTCGAACAGATGGTACAGCACCGTCAGCGCGATCGCATAAGACGGTCGCTGCACCTTCGCTAGTCCGGCCGAGACCAGCCCCAGCCTGCCGGATTCCGAGATCAGACTGTGCTTGAAGGACATATTATTGTAGCTTTCGCCATTATAATGCAAATCCGCTTCACGCTGACCCCGGTTTTTGAGCAGCATGATCCGGCAAATAATCTCGTAGTTTTGCTCCATCCCGTTATAGGGAGTCATGCCTTTCTCGTTCCGGTCCGACAGCAGATAAACCAGGTCGAAAAGCGGCGCCGACTGATGTTCGACCGGAATCGTCAGTCCGTCGCCTGCCAGCAGAAGCGGCGCACGGTAGCAAAAGTCCGGACTTTGGAACCGCTCAATCTCACGGAGAAAGCTGATGCCCGTTGCAGCGGCATAGCCGTACGAATCGGACTGCTCCCGTTCCTGGAGAAGAACGAACAAATCCATCTGGACCGACTTGAACAACGTTCCGAAGATTGATTGCGCGAGCAGCGCAATATCCGGCACCAGTATGTTCATCGGATCGTCAGCCCGTGTAATGACCGCCAGATGAAGACGGTCGAACGACGCATACATGCGACCGTAATCGCCAATCGTGTCATTCATTTGGCGCAGGGCGCGGTTCAGCAGCCCCAGTCCTTCTGGAGATTGGTGGAAGCCGCTTCCGATTCGAGTCCGAATCTGCCGCTTCTCCTCTCCTTGCGGCGCAAGCCCCTCCAGCGGGATGGTAAAGAGATTCGCAGCCGTTCCGTCGCGGGCGCTTGAGCCGCTGGATACATGGCCGTACACCACTCCAGCATGGTTCGCCCATCTCAGCGCATTGGACTTCATCATCGGTTCTATCGCTTGCTCTGTCTCATCCCCAATATACAAAAACACAGTCGGGTAATGAATGCTGCTCTGATCGTCTTCCGTCCCCTTCAAGCTCTGCTCGGCTGCCGAATAGTCGGCTGCGAATTGCTCTACCATTTCCCTCATCCTTACTTCAGCTTTCTGCGAATATCATGTAGTTTGGAAGCCATTCCCTTATAAAACTGATGAAGCTCTTCGCCGTTCGCCAGTTCGATCTTCTCGTATTCCAGACGCTCGCGCGCATCCAGGAACACATTGAACAGCTCATCCAGCTTGGCGACAAGCGCGGATGTATCTTCATTGGATGTTAGTTCATTCACCCGGCGTCCCGCTTTGCGCAGCAAAGTGGCGAGGCTCTTCTCATCCAGACTGCGGAAATGCTCGAATACCTCATATTCAATATAGTTGCTGCCCTTCATCAGATTGGCGAACGGCGCCCATGCTTCTTCCTCGGCATCGCAGTCATAGACATACAAAGCCCCCCGCTTGCAGATCGTATCGGTGTACAGCGCATCAATAAATTGCTGCAACCACTTATCCTCGCTCTCCTGCTGGAGCAGCACCTCATCCAGCTTCTGAATGGCGGACGCAATCGACTCCATCTTCGCCAGCTCTTCACGCACACGGCGCAGCTGCAGCGGCGACCGGATCAAATTCTCCTGGGCAAGCTCATCCGAATAGCTTCCGAATATATCCTTGGCGAGCTCCAGCTCCAATCCGCCGGACAGCAGTCGCTTCAGCTCCTGAGACGCCCGCTTCACTTCGCCCATATTCGGCTTTGCGCTATCCAGTTGCATTGCATAGGCGTTCAGGACGTCAGACACTTGGAATGGCTGTGTATACCGTACGCTGTACCGGTTGCTGAGCGGATTGTCGATGCCCTTCTCCACGATGATGCCGAAACCGACAGCCTTGGCAAATTCCTCGCGAATTCTGGCGTTGTAGTCTTGTACACGACGATTGATATAAGTCTCGCCCCATGACTTCTCCGGTATAGGCGAAGGCAAGTAGGTCCAGTTCTCCTTGTCGCTTTGCACAAGATGGCGTCCGATTCCCTCTTTGTCCAGAATCGTACGCTCATAGCTCTCCTCGTAAACCTTCAGCGGGGTATAGACGAACAGCGGCACACCGTTGCGCGTATTCAGCCAGAAGATCCGGTTGCGCACTTCGCTTTCCTTGATCGTGAAGTGAGACTTGCCGATCGAGCTGTTCTGATAGTTGCGGATGCCGCGCAGAATGCTTGGCGCTTGAACAGGCACGGAGACAAAGCCCCATGAAGGAACATGCAGATTGCCCGAGCTGTTGCTTAAATGGAAGACCGGAATCGCTTCTTCGTCCAGCTTACTGGCAATATGACGCTCCACAAACTTCTCGATCGATTCATCGTCGCCATACTTCATGACCAGGAATTCTTCCATCGACTTCGTAATCAGATCACCGAATTTGTCAGTCAAAAACTCCGAAATGGAGCCAACGATATCAATATCCTGCTCCTTCACCCACAAATTCGAATGCTCTAGAAGCTCGCGGGTAAAGTCACGGATCAGATCATCTCCGTCCTTGCTGTCCATTACACGGCCAATGACATGGGAGATATCCGGTACGCTGACGATGTTCCAGTAGTAGGTTTTGTTGCCTTTATGATCGCCCTGCTCATCTCCGCTGGTCAGAATCTCGCCGTTTTTGGCAAAGATGGTATTGAGCACATTCAAAATTTCGGTATAGACGTTATAAATCCGGTTGTTCTCGGCATTCAACAGCTCATGCAGGTCCTCATAGAACTCGATTAGCTGCTCCATCCGCTCGATATCCGCGCGGAGCCAGTACTCATTGATTTTTGCTTCAATATAATTGTTTTTCTTCTTATCCTTCGATACGAAGGCGCTCTTCGCATCGCCCATCCGCTCTTCGGCCTGCTCGCGAGCTGACTCAATCTCACGCGGCAGTCGTTGCAGATTCTCGCGCAGCGATTCAATATAGGACAGCAGCATCTTCAGCAGGCAGAAGCCTTTGTCTGTATAGAGCAGGCGCGACACATAGAACGGCCCTTGCTCCGGATGAAGGAAGATACGGCGAATCTGCTCATTGAAGTTGCTCACGACCTCACCGGGCAGCTGCTTCTTCGCTTTAATATATTCCTCCCGCGCTCTCGCCAGGAAGTTTTGCTCAAGCTCGGTATCCATATTGACAGCTTGCATCTTGATCACGTTGTTGTAGTTCAGCCGTTCGCTATGCTCGAAGCCCGGAAGCGGCTCTGGCACGCGGGAGTCGAAGTTTCTCATCATAGAATCCAGGTCAATGCCGAGCTTATGTACGAACTTCTCGACATCCTCCTGGGACGGCGCCTTGCGGAACATGCCCTCCATCTTTTGGAACAGGCGGTACGCCAGGTAAGTCGTCATCTCCTCGATCGGCAGCACCGCTGAGGAAGCGCCGATAATGTTGTAATCGTAATTCGCCGGATAAATCTTGTTCATCTGCGCAATATTCGTCCGGATGTTGCTGATATAGTCATGGATCGCGAATTCCTCGCCGGATTGCTTCTCTTCGCTTGAGATAAAGTTGGTGATGTTCTCCGCTGTCACGTTCATGCAATAGTCGTAGGCATTGTCGAGCAGCTTGCCTTCCGTATTCGTCGCCGAGATCAGATGGCATAGATTAAACGGAGGCAGCGGCGAGTTGACCGATAAAATGTTGCCGTACTGCTGCTTGAAGCGCTCGCCTCTCGCATCGACATTCATCCAGTAATCCAGTTCCTTCAATGCGGCATAGCCGTTCTTCTTAATATATTCCCGCGTATGGTCGCTTAGGCTCTTGTTCGCCAGATTGATGTCCGGCGTGAACAAATAACCGAGCGTATTGACGCGATCGATACCTGCCGCGCCATGATCGCGCTCAATAATCCCCCTTACGATATAGGAAATATCGAGGAAGGTTCCGCTGCCGGTACCGCCGGACAAACCCGTCAGCAGGAACACCATCAGCTTCTTATTGGTGCCGACAGAGAGCGTCTTGATCTTCTTGTCGATGCTTTGCACCACTTGATTAATCTTGGTGAACAGCAGCAGTCGGCCCGCCTGGCGCACGCCTGCCGCACCGTTCATGCCGTCTGTAATGCTGAGCTCCGGCGAGAGCCAATCCGTAATGTACGGCTCCAGAATACTGCGGTTCTGCAGCAGTCCGCCTACCTCCGCATTAGACAGCAGCACAAATTCGTTGATTGGATCAAGACCAATGCCTTTATACTTTTTGTTGCGATCCTGCTCGTTCGTCTCGAATGCGAGAAACTCCACATTATCCGGCTTGTCGCGCTTTCGCTTGGAAATCGGGTCTTCAGGCAGCTTGAAGCGGCGGTTAATCTGATACTTCAGGCGAAGCAGCGCATCAATGCCGGTACCGCCCAGACCGATAATGAGAATCGGATTGTCGATCGTATCGACTCTTATCTTCTCGCTGACGATCCCTCCTCCGAGGGAAACGTCGAGTTGCTGAATATGTTCTCTTACGATTGGTTTCATAGTGATCCTCCCCGATTGGTTATACGAGATATTCGATATAGATCGTTTTATCTACTTGCGTCAACGATACCGTAATGCGGTCGCCGCTCTGCAGCTCCAGCTGGCGCCCGTCGCCAACCGCACGGCCGGACTTCTCCACCTTGCACAAAGAACCATTGATCAATGCGATTCGGTCCTTGTTCGCCGGCTTGAACACGATTTTCTCCGTTTCCTTCAGCTCCGGTGCCAGCTGAAGCAGCTGATGCAGCTGAAACTTGCCTTTGAAGTGGCTTAGCCGCTTGTATTGAGGTGAGGATTTGTCCCCTGTATTCTCATCCCGGATTTCAATAATCATCTGTCCTACGAAGCCGCGGCTGCGCTCCTTCATCATCCCCCAGACCCAGTATCCCGCACCAAGCAGCGCCAGGACAACGACGGCTGCGATGACAACTGTCCAGATCGGGAACGGCTTATCATCAGCCTCTTCCGCCGGAGTTGCCGTTCCGCCTGTACCGCCGGATGATGCCGAGATGGTCATCGGTTCACTCTCCCGGAAAAAACTTTGCTCCTCGGCTCTTACGATAATCTCATAGTCCCGGGACTCCGGTATCTTGTATTCACCGGCAAAATGGTCGCCATCCAGCTTCATAGCTACCTCTTCGGAATTGCCGGTCGTTAAGTCTTTGACGAACATAACCGCGTTCATGTTGCGGTATTGCTCCGCATCGCTCAATCGCTGGCCCTTACTGGCCAAAAATGCGTTTAGCTTAACCTTATCGCCCTTGGAATAATTCGTCGTGGCAAGCGGCTCCAGCTCTAGCGTCAAGTCATAATTAAAAATCAGATTAATATCAATTTTATCCTGATCCACGCCTTTGATCTTCAACGTCCAATCGCCTTGAACCGGCTTGATCAGCTTAAGTAAAGTGTAGCTCTTGGACGTAGCCAGTACAACCTCGTCTGACGGAATCGCTACGGCATTGCCCGATGGATCGACAAGCTTCGCCTCGACCGGCTTGGAAGACATAATGGAGATATTCGCTTCAAGCACATTGCTGTTCGGAACGGTGATCTTCACATCCTGGAAGTCTCCATTCGCGGTGAACGAGTTGACCGGTACAATATTCAGCTCTAGATGGCTGGCGAAGATTTCGCTAAGAATTTGAGGCAGGTCATCCGCTGAATCGGTAACAAACGACTTGCCGCCCGTCTCCTTCGACAATTCCTCAAGCGCTGCCTTGTTCAGCTTCCCGTCCGCATTCAGGCCGATCGTATAAATCGGGATTCCGTTGTCATTCGCGCTGCGTACCGCCTGCTCCCTCTCTTCGTTCGACTGCGCTTCGGTGCGGCCGGACTTCGGATCAAGCTCGTCGTTCCCGTCCGCCAGCAGAATGATGATCGGCTCGCGATTGGCGTTGGCAGCCGCCCCGTCCTTCAAGATCTGGACCGCTTCCTTAAGACCTACGGATACATCCGTATAGGAGCCGCGATTCAACTGGTCGATAAATGATTTTAAGTTTTGTTTGTCCTCCGGAGAGCGGATTTCAAGCAGCGCCTTCTCGCGCTGAATTTTATCCGTATACGCCACGACTCCGACGCGGTCCCCTTTCTCGGACAGCATATCGATAAACATCTTCATCGCTTCATTGCCGATCTTCTCCCGGTCGCTGCTGTCCATCGAATAGCTCACATCAAGGACCAGTACGGCATCGATCGGTGCAGCGCCGCCGGCGGCAGCTGTCGCGCTTGGCAGACGTAAGCCCAGCAAGAGCGAGAGAAACAAAGTAAACAAAACCGTATATTGAAAGCTTTTTTTTAGTAGATTCATGATAGTCCTCCTTGACCATATTGCCGAATAGGTTGTCTCTATTAGTCCAAAAGTCATCGTTAGTCACGAGCCCCGCTATGATGCTATACTAAAACCAAGTATAACTGAAGGACACCCATAAATCACTTTTTTTGTCATATACGGGAGGCGCTCTACATGGTTACATACGTTGTTATCGGACTGTTGGTTGTATTTGCTAGTATAAAAGCATTGCACTATCGTTATCAAATGAAACAAGCCCCTTCGCCGAAGCAGCTAAGCAGGCTTGTGTTATCTACACTAAGACGCGGGCAGAGTGATCAGGAATGATGAAAAGAATAGCCGTAACTCTGAAGCCCTATCACCGTGAGCCGTTTGCCTATCAAAAGCTCAAAATATGTCGCAATTGCCGCCATTTCACCGTGCTGGGCGAGCAGAACTGCATGTCTTGCGGGAAAACCGGTGCTTTGCAGAATGTCGAGAAAAAAGCGGCCGGAATTGTGCGGAGTGACCAATGGCTCACCGGACTGATCTGGCTGCTGCTCATCCTGGTTGGACTTATATTCAGCTCGTCTGCTTTGCAAACGGTGCTGCTGATTGCTGCAGCAGCGGCGGCAGCCGCTTTATTATGGACGTTGCAGAAACGGTTCACCCCTGCACTTAGACGCATCCAACTGCAAAAAATGTTTCAGCAGTACGGCTATGAGCTTGCTTCCGGGCTCGCGATTGACCATCAGGCGGCTATTCGCGTATTCCAGGAAGGCGACAAACCGCGTACCTATGAGATGCTGCGGGAGATCGGCTCGCTGGTGCATAACGATCAGCTGAAGCTGGAGCAAATCATGCTGCTGCAAACCTTCCAGCTTCGCAAAGACATGGATTTGATGATAGAGCCCCTGCTGATGGACAGCTTCAATCCCGATTTGGTCTCCTATATTGGAGAGATTGCCAAAATCAGACGCGATTTAATTAAGAAAAATACGTTTCGTTATGTGCTGCAGCATGAGATGCACATTCTGAACATGCCGAGCGGTGAAGCGATTCTGGCCTCCGTAGCCGGTGCAGCCGTGCGCAAAAGCCGGTATATGACGATGTATCCTTATTTGCTCATCCGGTATGCGCGTCTGCTCCCGAAGGATCGGTTCCTGCGACTATACAAGTTCGCCAAGTCTGTCCGATCGGGACCGCTCTACGATGAGGTTATGCGTTTATACGAAGAAAAGTATAAATGGGACCCGGAATTTCAAAATATCTAAGGAATCGCATCCGTCTGCTATTCATACAGCATAGCGCAATGGGGTTTGATCGAAACCTAGCTGCGGTCGCAATCCGGGCTCGACTTTAGTCTAGCTTCATGAATACATCGGCACAAAAAATAATGGCGGTATCAGGGAGGTCATCCCTGTACCGCCATTTCTGGCTTTGGTGCGATTAGTGTTGCGTGGCAATCCTGTTTCGCCTTCGAGGGCGATTCCGAGCGTTTAGCGGTTCTCAGCAACACTATTTTCGAATTACTACATCCTATAGATCGCCCCAGCGCGCTACAGTGACTTGCGTCAGCTGTGTGCCGCTTGTCACACTATGTGCACGCGGCCCCACATATCCGCCGCCGCTTAATGTTTCCATCGAGCCCCATGTGCCTCTGGAGAAATTGTAGTGGAACGTCGTTCCAATCGGGACATTAAGCGTAATGCTGTAAGTCCCATTCGAGTTTCTCGTCAATTGATACGCTGGATCATTAACCGACCAGCTGTTGTTTAGACCATGGACATACATATAGATATCCGCATTAACGGGCGTGTTGGCCGGAACGGTCAGCTCGAAGGTCTGCCCTTGCAGAGGCGGCGCGCTCGTCGTCACGGCAAGGGCTGCGCTTGCCGCGGAGACATGGCCTGCCGCATCCTTTGCTTTTACCGAAAAGGAATAAGATGTGGAAGCCGATAAACCGTTGACCGTATATGACGTGCCGGCAGATACGCCGACCTTTACGCCATCCTGATAGATGTCATAGCCAATGACACCGACATTATCCGTCGATGCCGACCAAGACAGCTCTGCGCTGGATGACGTGACATTTGCCGCTGCGAGCTGGACGGGAACGCTTGGCGCTTCTGTATCCGATACTGCCGACGGCGCCGTCATATGATCGATCATATATTTGAGATTAGGCAAATGCCCGATCTGGTCCACCGCAGGGTTCGCCGAAGCCGTATTGTAAGCCGGATTTCTAAGCAGCTCCCGTACCTCATGAGGCGAGAACGTACTGCCGTACTTCGCCTTCGCAATGCCTTGCAAGGAAATAACAGCAGCGGTAACGATAGGCGACGCGGAGGATGTGCCGCTGAAGGATGTCGTATAACCTGTAGTGGAATTCAGGTCAATTGCGCTTAGCGTATGCACGTTATGCCCGAACCCAAAGCTGTCAATGCGGCTGCCGTAGCTGGAGAAGTACATGCGGTCATGAGGGACTGACGACGAAGCTGCACCGACTAGAATAGCGCCTGAATCCTTGAAGTCCGGACTGGTTGTGTTCAATATATATTTGCCGTTCCAATCCTGGTAGGTGTCCAGATTGACTGAGCCGTTGGCACCGGCCTCCACAACGACGATGCCTTGATCCGTCGCGTAGCGAATGGCATCGAATTCAGCTGGAAAGACCTCCATGGGCACATATTGTCCATTCGATGTACTGGAAGTAGATTGTACCTCTATTAAGATCACATCTCCCCGGTTCAGCGCAGGAACCGAGGTGACAATCGCCTCGGCAATATTGCTGGAGCCGTCGATTCGTCTCCATGAATTGACCAGCGGTTTCGCTTTGTTAGCCAATCCGACATGCCCGATCGTATTATCTACTGCAGAGATGACGCCAAGAACCGCTGTTCCGTGAGCGGCGGATGTCGGCATCAATATGCTTGGCAAAGCTTCAACTCCGTGCGCCGTCAGGTCTTCATGATTCAGCGCCCAGCCCTGCTCGATATCGACATACGAGATGCCTTTTCCGTCACCGCCCTCATATTGCCATGCATACGGCGCATCAATGCCTAGAGGCGCAGCCTGTCCATATGCCTGGTTCGGGTAAAGCGGATCGTCGCCCGGCTGTACGGGCGTTGAATTCGGCGCGTAAGGGGGCGACGGGTCCGAAATGTTCGTCGGCGCTTCATAAGCCGCTTCTACTAGCGGGGATTTGTTCAGCTTCGCCAGTAAAGCTTTGACATCCGTTCCTTTTGGGATGGCTGCGGTAAAATACTGATGAAAGACCGAGGTCTGGCTGCTGCTCGAAAGCTGCGTCTTTGCGTTAAGCGAAGAGAACAATCGGTTAAGCTCCAAACCGTTTAGGTCAGCCGAAATGCCGGCATGCGCGGCATTTTTCGTTGCCTTAAGCGCCTTCTCGGCTCCGTCCTGATAAGGCAGCTTCGCCTCTTCCTTAAACTTGATTACGATTTCCCCTGGCGGCTGCTGCACCGCCTTCCCCATACTTGCCGATTGCCCATCCGCTGCATGGGCAGGAGTGAAGCCTACTGCTAGAGATAAAACTAAAATTGCGGATAAAACCAAACTTACTATTTTTCTGCTTAACATGTTCATCTCTCCTACTCTCTATTGGTCTGCTTGCTAGTAAAACTAAAAATCGATGTCACGCCTCCCTTCGTGGGAATCCTATCATTCTCAAAACTGGAAATATCCCGCCAATAAAATATACAGCCTGTCTACTGTGAAGACTGTCGAAAAAAGATGGAATTTTCGTAAAAGTTATCCGATGCGTTTAATCGTCATAAAGTTGTCAAAACTAACCATCCTTTTATGCATAAAAAAAAGAAGATCCTCACGTTGTCTCCATGACAAACGGATCTTCTTCTTCTGAAAGGACCAGTGTTCTAATTGCCCGGGACTTGCTATAAATCAGAAAACCCTCAGTCGGAAAGGTCCGACTCTTACACGACATCGGCTTCAATAATGCCACTATAGAGGCTCGGCCATTGAAGGGTCTTCCTCCATGGAAGGAAAGTTCCGACTATGTTGCAGCACCTTCCTGTTTGCCTAAAAAGGCAAACAGCTCTTCATACATAGCGGTTGCATCCTGTCCCAGCCAAATTAGATGTCCCCAAGCATCCAGCTCACAAACCGATGCATGCGGAACATGCCGTGCGATATGCCGTGCATGCTCTATGGACACGGTGGCATCATGCCGGCTGTGCATGACCAAAACCGGGCAGCGGATTTGTGCAAGCTCCGTATCCCGGTCATTCATCGCCTCTCTCAAATCCAACATAAAGCCTTGCCCGGACCGCTGAAGATTGATCATTTGGAGAAAGAGAGAAACGTCATCATCTCCCAAGCGCCTCCGTACCTCATTCGACGGAAGGAGACTGAAGGATGAAATCATGCTTTTGAACAGAACGCGGGGAAAATAAGCGCCGAAGCCTCTTACAAGCGCCCAGGTATATTTCTCTGAACCCGGTCTGAACATCCGCTTAGAGAATTTGTACGCCCTATCTTCTGTTCCCAGCCAGTGCCGGGTAACGGCTGACTGCAGAATGAGGCTCTTGGTCCGCTCCGGATAGCGTGCCGCAAACCGTATGCCGCTTGGCCCGCCAGCGGATACAGCCAATAGATGTGCCGATGCCAAGCCCAATTCGTCCATCAGTTTCACATACGCGTCGCATGCATCATCAAGCTCCTCCCCCAATTCTATCGAGGTTGCCCCGTAGCCTGGTCTGGACGGCGTTATCAAGCGATATCCTTTTTCCGTCATTTCGCTATAACCCAGCGTTTCCTTGCAGTTCGAATGTCCTCCATGAAACACCAGGACAGGCTCTCCCGACCCGACGATGGAATATTCCAACGTATAGCCTCCGGTTACTGTCATTTGCTGCATCATTCTATCCATATTCTTCTCCCCCTCAAAAATGAATCTATATTCATTATTAATTCATAAAAAAGAAAGCCGCCTAAATAAAGCTTTTAAAACCGGAATACCAGAACAACACATATTGCCGAACAAGGGAGCTTCTCGCCTCAGTTCCGCTATCTTGGCGCAAAATCTCCAAATAACCTTCCAGAAATGCGGCGGCAATCGGTCCGGCGGCGTCATTGGAGAAAACCGTTTGCTGCTTTGTATCGTTGTAAGCCCGAAGATGCCCCACAACATTTTCCTTCATCCATTCTCTCCAGATGCGAATCGCGTGTCCGTGCTTCGTCCCCGCGCTTCCGTCCATTAGGATCAGCAGCGGAATGCGTACAGGACCGGCAGCCAGCTCATCTAACGCCAGAACGATAGCTCCAAGCTTGACCTCCCCATCAACCGCGGGCTCCTCCATGCTGCTATTTGTCAGCTTCTCCAAATAAGGATATACGCCGCTTACGATGTGGTCGAACAAGACCTCCTTACCGTCGAAATAACGGTACAGGTTGCCTGCCGATATGCCAGTTTGGCCCGCAATCCGCTTCAAGGACGCTCCAGCAAATCCATGCGCCAGAAATTCGTCTTGCGCGTGCCGGAGAATAGCCTGTCGAATGTCTTCCTTCAACACCTGAACCATAAATGAACCACCTTTCACTTTTGTGAGTATACATGATCGGTTGTTCCGTTGTAAAGCCTCGCTCGATACCCGCTATTCGATCATGCCGAAGAGCCGTGCCTCCCGAAGAAGACACGGCTTTGGTACGCTGCTGCTTTTAGCTTGGTCTTTGATTATGCAGAGGTTTCCGCCGATTCGGATGCGGCGCTGCCGTCTTTCCGTTCTCCCTTGCCTGCATGAAAGCCGCCTCTGCCGCCTTCCATTCCTTTATGGCCAAGGCCTTGTCCGTTTACCAGACGTTCCGCCTGCTCTTGCGCTTTTTCTTTCGCCTCGGCAGCCTTCTCAGAAGTAAGTTTGCCGTCAGCGGCAGCTTGATCGATTTGTACCGTAATCGCTTCTTTCACCTTGGCGATAATGGAATCGGTGGAGACTCCATTCTCCTTTGCGACTGATGCAATCGTTGCGCCTTCGGCTTGCAGGGCGGTCCTCAGCTCATCCTTAGTTATGCCCAGCGCCTGAGCGACGGCTTCAAGACCGAACCCGAAACCGCCTCCTGGCCGGAAATCTCCAAACTCATGCTTCGTGCTTATCATCGTATCCAGATTCGACTCGAATTGCTGCTTCATCTCGGATTGCTGCTTCTCGAAGGCGGCGGTCATTGCTGCTTTCAGCTCATTCTTCGAGACATCTTGTTCGGCAGCGATTTCCTCAAGTGTGCTTCCACTCGCCAGCTTCTCCTGAAGCGCATCCCGGTCAAGCTTCAGCAGAGCCAGCACATCCTCATTCACATAGGACACGCCAATTCCATAGCCGCCTCCGATCTTGCCGCCTCTAGCCTTCCCGAACTCCTTTGCCGTATCCGTTGTGTCGGCTTGGACGACTGCGCTCCCCGTTGTCGTGCCCGACTTCCCCGGAACCGCAGATGCCGCATAAGCGCTAAGCGGAATCATTGCCGCCAGTGCCGCCGCAATACCTAATGTTTTCACATACCTGTTCATGTTATCTTCCTCCCTAACGGTTGATAGAGCCTTGTCAGCTCCTGTTCCGTTCCCTGATCCTGCCAAGACCGGAACAATACCCATTATGAACAAGCCCGCTTAAGCGAACGTGAAGGGAATCTAAAAGGAAGCTTAGTCTCGCCTGAATGTTTCCTGAATGCGCTGGCGGCAAGTTATGTTGCTTGAGTGCATCCCTCATTCGTAACCACCATTTAGAAGAAAACAGTTTGACGGTTATTCCATAAAAAAGAGAGCTGTCCTTTAGTCATAAGACTGTTGGGACAACTCCTCTTGTACAAATGTGAAAATGGTCAGGCTTGCGTACGGATAATTGTGCTGTATAACGCTGCCATTAGACTAGCCAAGCACCAAATGAAAAAAGTTCTCCAGCGCGGTGACATCCTTAATATGATGATTGCAAGCCTCGCTGTCAGAACAGATATATTGGCCGAATGCTTTATAATAATCCGGTGACACGTTGGCCGGCTTCACTTTGGAGACGGCGCTGAACAACGCGAGTTCCTGATGCCGATTGCATAGGAAGCATACTCCCTTTCTCGCTGGCGTAAATCTGCCTTCGATGCCAGCGAACTTGCCGTCCAGCTCATAGACGAGAAACATTCGTCCCGTCGCGATATCGGTCCAGCCTGCGTAAGTGAGCAAACGACGGTCGATCGCCGCAAAATCCGGTGTCTTCAGCTTCTTCACCTTCGGGAATAATCGCGCGGCATCCTTGGGCGATATCAGCGGAAATGGCGCCAGATAAGGCTCCAGCGACAGCATGTAGCCGTCGATTTCCTCCGATGTCCGTAAATCCTCAAGCTTGCCCAGCAAATCCAGCTGCTCCTTCGACGCGTCAGGGAATGCTTCTGCAATTGCGGCGCATGCTCCGAGCCTGACCGACTCTGACACTCTCCGGTCAGATACGGAAGTAAGGGCATGCTGCACCAGTCCGGCTTGTTTCTTAATCAAATTATACTGATGGTTTCTAATAAAGGTATTCAAGGCTTTCAGCTCCTTATTTTTTGGATAGAGAAAAAATAAGTGCAAAGCCCTCTAAATTAGAAACGATAGATTCTCTTTCTAGGCGACCGTATGTGGTTCGCCCATGCAAAGTATCGCCCCTAATTCGTGGCTTTGCATGAGCCGTTTCGAGTCCCGGCAAATTGATTTGCCATATGTGCCACCCCCCATTACTGACCTATATTATACCGGATGGGGGTCGGCAACGCCATTGGCAAAACCGTTATAGCTATTTTTTCCCGCGCGGTTACCGAATAGCAACGACGACATTTCCCTTCTTCCTGCCGCTCTCCACATAGCGATGCGCATCCGCGATTTGCTCCATCGCATAACGGCGGTCAATGACCGGCTTTAACAAGCCGTTCTCCATAAGCTCCTTCAAGACATACATATCCTCGCGGCGCTCTACGGCTACGCCTTGTCCATCTACCGTCAAGTACCGGCCGCCAGGCGCAAGTGCTTTGATACAGGCGGATTTCGTGCTTTTTCCTACCGCATCAAAGACGATGTCGTAACGCTCTCTTCGTTCCCAGAAATTCTCCTTCGTATAATCGATCACATGATCCGCACCCAGCGAACTCACCAAATCGGCATTGGCAGAGCTGCATACCGCAGTCACTTCCGCCCCGCTATGCTTGGCAAGTTGAATAGCCGATGTTCCGACAGCGCCTGATGCGCCATAAATGAGAACCTTATGTCCCCGCTGCAGATTCCCTTTCCTGAAAAAATGCAAGGAGGTCGTGCCTCCGAAGGCAACGACAGCCGCTTCCTCATACGCTACTTGAGCCGGAATCGGCGCGACCAGACTGTTTTCGGGAAGGCAAGCATATTCGGCATAGCCGCCGAACCGCATGCCGGTCAATGCAAACACGCGGTCGCCTTTCTTGAACTGGGTGACAGCCTGGCCTACCGCCTCCACCTCCCCGGCCAGCTCGACACCGAGGATCGGCTGTCTCGGCTTGCGTATGCCAAGGAACAATCGCATTGGAATCCAGAAGACAAGCGGGCTATTGAAGCCCCGGACTCTGCAATCCCCAGTCGTAACAGTTGTCGCATAAACCCTGACCCTGATCTCGTTAGGTTTGGGAATCGGCTTGTCTACCTCTTTGATCTGCAGAACTTCAGGTGAACCATATTTAGGGCATACGATCGCTTTCATCTGTCCTTCCTCCTCATGACCATTTGCCCATAGTATAGCGTCCGGAGAGGAGGAGCTTATAGATACTAAAGTATGGTTCTGATTAAACCGTACAACCCTTATGTCCAAAAAAAGCCTATAGCAGTCCCAGTTCGCGTGCCCGCGCCACCGCTTCCGTCCTGCGGCTCACTTGCAGCTTATCGAAGAGGATCCGGTTATACCCCTTCACCGTGCTCAGCGCAAGAAATAGCCTGGAAGCAATTTCATTATTCGACAGTCCTTCGGCAATCAGCCTCAACACCTCCAGCTCCCGGCTGCTCAGCGCTTCCACTAGAGGCGGCCTGACGGAAGTTCTCGCTGCGTAGCGCTCTTGGGGAGCTTGCACATGCTGCGCAGGGGTATTGAACTGAACCAACAGATTGCCGATGCAGCTTTGCAACTGTCGGCTATGCATCTGTCCGCTGGTCATCGCTTCTCTCAGCAGCTGCTCCATAATCGAGCCTTCGTCCAGAAACAACCGGGTAAACCCTTCGCCTTCCGCTTCGGCAAGCACATCGAGTACTAGGCCGACCGCCTCCTCCCTGCTGCCGTGAGCATACAGCGCAACTGCATGAATTGTCCTTATCTGAAGCCGCTCGCCCGCCCAATTTCTTTCTTCCGCCTCTCCGCGGAGCACTGCCAGTATACGAAGCGCATGGGTGGCATCGCCATGCGCGAGATACACCCTAGCCAAGCTAACGGACGGCTCTTGCGGGTTGAGCAACTGAGCTGCGTGAGCATGCTGGTGTTGGCGGAGCAGCAAGGAAGTGCGTACTACAGCTAACCCCTGCATTTGATACGTAAACTGATGGTCCCTTGCATGTTGCTGTGCTAGAGTCCATAGAGCTGTCGCCCCTTCTACATCGTTTTGTGCAAGCCTTACACGAGCAAGGAGCAGCTTGCAAGCGACAATCCGATCGGAGTGCTGCAGGAGTGGAGCCAGCCGAATGGATTCCGCTGTATGCCGCTCAGCAGCCGCCAGGTCGTTCCACTCATAATAAATACCCGCTAAGCCCAGATGAGCCTCGCAAGCGACTGGCAGAGGCGGGACTCCCGCAAGCTCCAGCACGCGCCGGTACCAGTCCGCAGCCGCATGAAGCTGATTATCTGACTGGCAGATCGACCCAAGGCCAAGCATGGACAACAGTGTAATCATCTTATGGCCGATGGACTGACTGACCTCCAGCGTTTCCGAATACGCTTTGCCGGCCGCAACACGATCCCCCCGAAGCTGATGCGCATACCCAAGCGTCCAGGTAGTCGCTGTCCGAACTGCCCGATTGTCGGGATGCAAATGGTCGAGCGCCCTGCGGGACTCCGACATAATCGTCTCAGCATCGTGCCGGCTGACAGCGAGCGTTGCCCTGATCGATGCGGCATGTCCGATCACATCCGATATCTCCTCATCATGCGGCATGTTCTGCAGCACCTTCTCTGCAGCTTCCAGATGATGCACTGCCGCATCAAGTTGACCCGCCAGCAATTGCACAGAGGCATACATTACCCATAACGAAGGTCTCGCGTCTAAGTTTTGCTTCGGCAAGGAATCCAGCCACGCCAGCACTGGCGCAACTGCGCCGCGAAAGAAAAGAGGCATTCCACCCCCTTCGGCTAAGCCCGCTGCACGGTTCACATCACCGGCTTCAGTCGCATGCTGGAAGGCTTCAAGCTCTAAGCCATGCTCCTCATACCACTGGCTTGCACGCATATGCAAGACAGCCTCTCGCTTCTCGCCCTCTTCCGCTTGCAGCCGCTGCCTGAGCAAGCTTGCAAACAGATGATGGTAACGAAACCAGCGTCTCTCCGCATCCAGAGGCACGATGAATAGATTAGAACGCTCAAGCTGCTCCAGCATCGCTTGTCCGGAGACTCCGAAAGCCGGTTCTTCCTCCGTCTGCAGCAATACTTCGCACAGCGATCCGCACATCCGATCGAGAATGGAAGTTCGGAGCAGAAATGTACGAACGCTGTGGGATTGCTGCCTCAGCACTTCCTCAGCCAGATAATCGAGCACAAAGGGATGTCTTTCGTTAAAGGATTGAACCATCTGAGGGGGATTCTGCTGTCCCTTCATCGAAAGGGCAGCTAATTGCAAGCCTGCAATCCACCCTTCCGTCCGGGCTTCGAGCAGCTCCATGCCGTCCCTCTCCAGCTTCAAGCCCATAACGCGGCTCATGAACTCCAATGCTTCAGCGGGGAGAAACCGCAAATCCGCAGTGCGCACCTCCGTCAACTGATCTCCAGCGCGCAGCCGGGACAAGGGCAGCTCCGGCTCAGTACGCGTCGTGATAACGAGATGCAGACGGGGCGGCAGACGCTCCAGCAGAAAACCGACAGCCCCTAGGACATGCGGGGAATCGATAACATGAAAATCGTCCATCACGAGAACACATTGCTCCGAAAGCGTATCGTCCAATTCATTGAGAATTTGAGTGAGTATCCATTCAACGGGAGGAGACTGCGGGGCTTGCAGCACAGCAAGCACGCCCTCCCCCAGACCCGGCGCCACGCTTCGAAGAGCGGCGATCAGATAAGCGAGAAAGCGTGCGGGTTCATTGTCCCCCTCATCCAGAGACAGCCAGGCGGACTTTAAGCTGCTGCCAGCCAGCCATTCGCTGGCTAGTGTCGTTTTGCCATAGCCTGCGGGAGCACAGATCAGGGTCAGCCTCCGGTGATACCCTTTAGAGAGCAGCTCCGTCAGACGGGTACGGGGGACATAGCCTGGCCGAAGCGGTGGCGTATATAATTTTGTGGATAGAATAGGCATGTTCATGTAGCCAGTATAATAACGGCACGTCTTCTCCGTCAACCGGGAGATTTCGCTGCTCCGCCATCATCGTACAAGGGGACTTCCCGCTGCGATAGCGCTAATTTGTACCGCCCTGCTCTTCGTTCAGGCTTTGCAAATAAAGCTTATATTCTTCGGTAAATTCCAGAGCCTGTCCGAAGGAGACGGACCGCTCGGATAATACCCGGACGACTTCTTCTTTCCCCGTTGCAGACAAAGCCAATACTCCAGGCCTGCGGGGCAGACGGAACTGCGTATGATCATGGAATATCTGCAATACGATCGTCCCGAGGGGAACACCCTCCTTGTCATGGATCGTGCTCCACATCCAGCGTTGTTGATCCGACTCATCCACGTTGCCCCATTCGCGAGAGCTATCGAAGTCGCCCGGCAATCGAGGCGAAGGCCGCAGTCCGTTTTCCTTCATCTCCTTATGAACGGAATTGAGCAGCAGGTTCAGATACGTGCCATATGCGCTATCACCCGCCTCTTCGTATGCGCGCTGAAGCTTATCGGCATGGTTCTGCAGGGTTACCTGCCACTGAGATTCGATATGGGCATCGATGTACTGTGCGAGTGTGCCGATGACGCTTGCCGGGCGTCCGGCAAGCATGGTGCGAAGCGGAGATCCGTTATGATTCATCTTTCATCCATCCTTTTCCTTGAATTTCAAAGCTTCCCTTTCAGTTTACTTCATTGATGCAAACGCTAATGTTGATCTGAACAACTGGAAGGTTCTTCGATCATTTGCAAGCTGAAAGCGTCAAGTACTTTAAGGTTTTTATTGAAGCATTGTCCTTGCGGACAGGAGAACAGGCTTCGTCTCGATACCAGGCACTCCTTGCAACAGACCTGGAATCGGATATATAGTGGATCAGTTGGGTTCTAAATGTGGAACCGCCATTGTCAATCTCGCGTAATAACGGTAAGCACTTGACTTGAACTCCAGGAGGAATCATGTATGATCTTGACCACAACATCCACGATTGAAGGCATGCCCGTTAGACAATATGTTGGCATCGTTACCGGCGAAGTTATTATGGGGGCGAACGTATTCAGAGATTTTATGGCGTCCATTACCGACATTGTAGGCGGCCGCTCTGGAGCCTATGAGGGCAAGCTTCAAGAAGCAAGAGACGCAGCGTTCGCTGAGATGTGCCAGAAGGCTTCACGAATGGGCGCCAATGCTATTATCGGCGTCGACATCGATTATGAAGTGATTCGCGACGGCATGCTCATGGTGGCCGTCAGCGGAACTGCTGTCAGCGTGTAACGCCTTGCACGAGCCAGATCCCCTCCTCAATCCAGAGGCTTCAGATGCAAATCGATTGAATATGGAGGAGACTCCTGAATGACTAGCCAACGTACGTTTTTTAGAGAATAATGCAAGAAAGCCGTTCGGATCGTCCGAACGGCTTTTTGCAGCTTGCATTAATTCAATCGGTGCATCATCTCGTATTTGTTGCCGCAAGGGTCTTCGAAATACACGGCATAATAGGTCGGGCTAATCGGCAGCAGTCCCGGACCAGTTGTTATCGTTCCGCCCAGCCGTTTCACCGTCCCGGCAATCCGATCAACCTCTGCGCGGTCGGCAGCCCAAAATCCGACCAGGTTGTTGTTCGGCTTATAGTCAGCGTCTTCCGTTATGGCAAAATAAGGAACGCTTGGCAGCTCTCCCTCAGAGGCGAATACGTACCAGTCCCTGGAATGATAAGGGTGTACGAAGCCCAGCTCGGGCAGCAGCCCTTCATAGAATTCCCGCACCTGATCCCAGGCTGTTACTCTCAGATCAATATGGCTAAATCTATTCATCCTATTTATAGCCCCCTTATCCATTCATCTAGCCTTTCCTCCCAGAAACGCTTCATTAACTCCCTCATATAAACATCATCCAGCATCTCCTGATGGATGGAGATCGTCGTTTTATCCCCTTTCGCAGACAGTACATAAATTTGCAGACGAGAAGGGTTGTCCCATTCCGGGCGCTGCCAGGTCAGCCTCAGCTTGTGGTACGGCTTCACGACGGTCAGCTTGCCGAATATTCCTTCCTCGGATTGATAGACCTCTCCCTGCTCCAGCTTAAACGACGGCGCATCGCCGATCCACAGCTTTAAACCTTCCTGCGACACGAGATAATCCCATACCCGCTCCTTCGGCGCCGCTACCGTCTTTCTGACGCCAATCTGTACGCCTGCATCCTTCGTAACGCCGACCGGTGTCCGCCCCAGCACCTGCCCGTACATGACCGCGAGCCACTCGCTCCATTCTTCAGAAGCCTCGTATTGCTCGCTGATATGTGAAGCGATCCCTTCATGCGACCACTGAGGGTCCACGGACTGTTGAAGCCTGACAACCCACTCTTCCCATGTGCTTCCCGTCGCTTGCTTAACCTCTTGTCTAAAAATCGAGCCTGGCATCTTGCACCCTCCTGTCGATTGATATGCTTCATTATAAAACAGTAATACTGACAGAAACGGTCAGTGTTTACGGTCAGGATCGATAATAGTCCAGCAAATCTTCGGCAATATCGATCATATGTCCCTTCAGCTCTTCCGGCTCGACGACTCGAAGCTTCCCTCCGAAGGACAATAGATAATAAGCAATCTGAGTATATAGTGACCATTCATCTACCCGGAATCGCGCTTCACTTGACGTACGCTCGACAAGCGCATGGCCGAGCAGCCAATGACCGCATAGTTCATTAATGGCCTGAGGCGACCCCTGAATAAGCACGGAGATCATGGAGTTATCAGAGCCATCGCTCTCACCCGGCTCGGACAGCAGGCTCCCCAGCAAATACTGCCGCGCGGAGAAAGCAGCTGGCCTATCAAAGCGCTCCGGGGTATTCGCAATCCGGTCGATCCGATCTACCCGGAAGCTCCTAAGCGCTTCGCGCAGATGGCAATATCCGACGACATACCATTTGGCCCTCCAATGGACAAGCCCGTAAGGATCAATTCTTCGCTTAGTAGCATCGGAATCATATCCGCTCATGTAGGTGAGATCAAGGCTGGTTTGCCCGTCTATACCGGCTTCCAGCTCAGCAAGCATGGAGCTAAGCGCCGAAGCGACTGGCGGCTGGATCACTTCAATATGGGTCTCGCGCCGCTCCATCGACTCCAGCTGCTGCGGATTCGTGTACCGCTTCATTTTCGCTATAGCCCGATTGAGCGCTTCCTCAGACGGATAACCCGATTCTCTGGCGAACGCCGCCGCTTGCAGAAGCGCCTTCTGCTCCTCCCCGTCGAAGAATAACGGCTCCAGCTTCAAGGAATCGGGAATCGTATAGCCGCCGTCCCGACCGACCTCAGCAACGATGGGCACTCCTGATATGCATAGGGCATCGATGCAGCGATAGACCGTCCGGATATGAATCTCCAGCTCATCCGACAGCTGCTTTGCCGTCATTCTTCGCCGCGACTTGAGCAGCCATAATATGGCGAGCATATTGTCCGCTTTTGACATCTCTTCCCCCCTACAATCACACCAGTTTTTACTCCCATTTTACTACAAACGGCTGGCTTGTCCGTACAACAAAAAAAGAAACGGCCATGAGCCGTTTCTTGTATCGCTTATCCATGATGGCGATGCCTATACATCAAATAAATAAAGAAGGGAGCGCCTAATATTGCCGTAAAGATTCCCGCAGGAATATCCAGCGGCACAAATAAGGTCCGTCCGACGAGATCGGCCAGCAGGACGAACAACGCCCCAAGTAATGCAGAAGCCGCCACGATTGCTCCGTTATGATTGCCTACCAGCTTGCGGGCCATATGAGGCGCCATCAATCCGACGAAGCTGATTCCTCCCGCGATGCCTACCGCTGCGCTGGCAAGGATGACAGCTAGGATGATGAATAAGAATCTATTCCGTTCCACCCGCATTCCGACGCCAATGGCAATCCGGTCGCCCAGCTCCAGCACATTGAGGCTTCTGGACTGAACCCATGCGACAATGCCGCCGATGATGACCCAAGGCGCCAAGTACCACACATGGGTCCAGGACGTGCCGTAGACCGTTCCGGCCATCCAGCCGAGCGCCTGCGAGACGAGGTAAATCGGGCCTGCAAGTGTGAAATAAATCGTCAGCGCCCCCATTGCGGAGGAAACCGACACGCCAATCATCGCCATGCGAAGCGGCGAGCTCCCATTCCTCCAAGCCAGCGAATACGTAATGGCGGAAGCGATACAACCTCCCGCCATCGCAACAATAGGCATCCATACGACATTCACTTGGCCGTTCATAATTGTAATAAAAGCTACGACCGCTGCCGTCGCCCCTGAAGTCGTCCCGAGCAAATCGGGCGAGGCTAGCGGATTGCGGATCAAGGCCTGCAGAATAGTCCCCGAGATCGCCATCGCAGCGCCCACTAATACCGAAGCCGCAATGCGCGGCATTCGGAGCTGGAATACAATCAGCTCGTATTTCTGCTCGCCGAGCCCAATCAGCGTTCGCAGCACGTCCGAGACGGATACATGAAGACTGCCGAGTCCGATGCTCAATAGGATGACCAGGAGCAATAAGATCGTCAGCATAAGCAGCCTGATCATAACAATCGGCTTGCGATGCCGCTCCGTCATTCTGCGATAAGACTGTCTAAACCTGCCCAAGCGCCTTCCTCCTTACGAGCACCACTACAAAAGGGACGCCTAGTATGGCTGTCGTCACGCCTACCGGCACTTCCTTGGCATGAATCAAAAAGCGGGACAGGACATCCGCCAGCAGCAAAAAAGCGGCTCCCAGCACAGCACTGTATGGCAGCAGCCAGCGATGGTCATTGCCGATCAACCAGCGCGAGATATGAGGAATCATGATCCCGACAAAGCTGATTGGTCCTGCAAGCGCGACACTGCCTCCGGCGAGCAGCACGACAACGAACAAGGTGAGGACTTTCACCCAGACCATCCGTTGGCCGAGCCCTTTCGCCACATCATCGCCCATCGCCATCACGTTGAGTGATCGCGTCAAGAGCATAGCCATGACCAACGCAACCGCCATATACGGCAACAATTGAACCGTATGGCTCAGATTGCTGTTGGATACCGAGCCGGCCAGCCAGTACAGCGCGCCCTCCAACGTTTCATTGCTGATCAGCATAAATAATGAATTGATGGAAGAAGCGAAGGACGCCAGCGCCGATCCCGTCAATATCAGCTTAATCGGCGTCATGCCTCCTTTGCCCGCTGTCGCGATCAGGAAGATCAGGCAGGCGGATACGCCAGCTCCTACAAAGGCCACCCACATTAAATCCGCGAACGCAAAGACCGCTCCGTACCAATAGAGCATCGACACAATCGCAAGCGCTGCGCCCGCGTTGATGCCCAGAATAGAGGGCGAGGCAAGCGGATTGCGCGTCATCGCCTGCAGCATGACCCCGCTAACGGCAAGACTGCAGCCGATAAGAGCGGCAGTCAAGGCGCGAGGCACACGGGAAGTTCGGATAATAAGCTGCTCATCGCTTCCCGTGTACGAGGTATAAGCCTGAATGACGGTTTCCGGATCAAAATTCCTTAGCCCGAACAAGACACTGGCCGCTGCAGAGACGATCAGCAGCGCCAGCGCTCCGGCAAAGCCGGCAGCTTTTCCTTTGTCGGTCGACAAAAGAGAGGTCATGTTCATAATTCCCTTCTATACCGTTAACGCAAGATGCTAACGTTGAATATTTGCAAAATACTTCTCAATGTCGGCTACCAGCAGCTTCGCAGCAAGAATGCCGCCTGCGGAGTTCCAGATCGCTTCGTCCACCTGATAAATTTGTCCGTTCGCGTTCACCTTCATATTTTGGGCGATCGGATCGGCCAGCCATTCCTTAGCAGTATCGGCAGCAGCCGTCTCGCCGTCTCGGTCCGATGCGAAGTAGAACAAGGCGTCGCCATCGAGAACGCTAATTTGCTCCTTCGTAATTTCCTCAGCGAACTCCGCTTTATTCTGCGCTTCCGTTCTGGCAATACCCAGCTTGTCCAGCACCACGCCTGCAAAGTTCTGCTTGTAATACACTCTGGCTTTGCCTGCCTGGAAGCGAGCCAACGATACTTCCGCCTGAGCTTTATCGCCCAGCTTGGCTGCTGTATCACTCACCAGCTTCTCGAAATCTGCCAGCGCCTTCGCGCCTTCCTCATCCTTGTTCAGCGCACTGGCGAACAACGTGAAGTTTTCGATCATGCTGTCACCCAGATTTTCGGTAAATACAGTAGGCGCGATCGCGCTAAGCTGGCTGTAGATCTTCTCTTGTCTCACCTTCGTGCCCAGGATCAAGTCCGGCTCAAGGCTCGCGATCAGCTCCATGTTCGGCTGTGTCTCATCGCCGACAATCTCTACCCCTTCCATTTGATCCGCTATATGGTCATACCAAGGATCGCCGATCCAGGAATGAACGGCTCCTACAGGTTTAATGCCGAGTTCCACTAAAGTTTCTGTTCCTTGCGTCGTCAGCACAACCACTCTTGCCGGGGTGCCCTTAATATCCGTATTGCCCATCGCATGGGCGATTGTTCTGGTCTCTTCCACTTCAGGCGCTTTCGTAGGCTCAGCGGCGTTGCCGTTGTTTCCGGTATTTGCTTCCTTGTTGTTGCCGCATGCTGCAAGCATGGCCATAACGATAACTAACATAGTCGCTGTCATCATTTTCATCGTTGTATGTTTTTTCACTTTTCCCGCTCCCGTAACTCAATAATGAGTATCATTATCATTTGATGATGAAAAAAAAGGATACTTCTTTTTCAACCGATGCGCATACGGTTCAGTAAATGTTACAATAACAACACTAATATAGTTGCCTGCCCATTTCAATAGATCGGGCTCCGAAATGGACAAAACAAAGGAAGTGTTGCACATCAACGGCAATTTCATCGAAGGGCAGCAGCAATCGAAGGAATGGATCACGCTCTCTTTGCTCTATCTGATGGAGACGAAAGCCTATTCCGATATCAAAGTAACGGAAATCGCCAAAAAATCCGGTCTGGCAAGACAAACAATCTACCGCAATTATGAAGACAAAGACGATATTTTGTACGACTATCTGTGTCATCAATTCAACTTCTTTGACGATCGAATCAAAGAACGGCAGCTGGCTGAAGCAGACGTGCTGATCGCTTTTTTTGAGATGTGGAAGGAATTTCTCCCTGCTTCCCTGCTGTACAACATTCAATTGTCCGATCGCAAGATCAGGCAAATCATTTACCGGAGTCTGGAGTATTTTGTCCAGTATAAATATACGGCTTATTTTATAGCCCCGCAGGCGTCGATCGGCGAGATGCACTACTATGTCTTTCGTTCGCTATCATCCGCCTTGCACGGGATTCTCATTGAATGGAGCCTTCAGCACTATGAGCAATCGCCAGAACAAATCGGCAAGCTGACGTATCAGCTTACCGATTCCATTCGCCAATATTGTATCGAGCATACGATCCCATAGGGGACAGAATCCTGCTCGCCCCTATGTCCGCCGCATGTAAGCGCGAACCGTTATCGGGGCGAATACCGCTACAATAATCGCTGCGCCGATAAGAGAAATAGCGAGGTCCCAGCCCACTGTTCCGGTGTTGGTCAAATCCCGAACAGCTGTCACCAAATGCGAGATGGGATTGATATTTACAAACCATTGCAGCCAGTTCGGCATCGTCTCCACCGGCACGAAGGCGTTGGACAGGAACGTCAGCGGGAACAGAACAATCATCGAGATTCCCTGCACACTGGAGGCTGTTCGGGCAATAACACCAAAAAACGCGAATATCCAGCTGATCGCCCACGAGCAGAAGATGACAATGACCGCCGCAAGCGCCACATTCGCAAGTCCGCCCTCAGGATGATACCCCATCACATACCCCATCGCAAAGGTAAGCACCGTCGCAATCGTATATCTGACCGTGTCGGCCAGCAACGCTCCTGCAAGCGGGGCGATTCTCGCAATGGGCAACGACTTGAATCGGTCGAATACGCCCTTATCCATATCCTCGCGCAGTTGGACGCCGGTAACGATAGATGTCGTGATCACCGTCTGGACGAGAATCCCCGGAATAATCACAGGCAGATAGCTCTGCACATCGCCAGAGATGGCACCACCGAATATATAGGTGAACATTAAGGTGAAAATAATCGGCTGCAGCGTCACGTCGAACAATTGCTCCGGCGTGCGGCGAAGCTTAAGCAAGCCTCTATAGGCCATCGTAAGCGAATGGCGTATCGACTGCCCGATGCTGGTACGGTTCTTAAGCTGGCGACGCGCAGCCGGGTTTATTGTAGTTTGGCTCACAGGTTAGCCACCTCCGCTTTTTTGGTTTGATTTTGCGGTTGCGAGGCCGGCGGGTTCGGAGTGCCACTCCCCGTAATCGACAGGAACACTTCATCCAGCGTGGGCTTCTGCACGCTCATCTCGGCGAGCGGAATACCCGCCTCACGAAGCGCGATCAGCAGATCGGTCACTTGATCGGTGTTCGCCATCGGGGCCGTAATTTTGCCAGAATCGTACGCTGCGCTCGTCGGAACCTTCAATACCTGTTCAACCATGTGGCGCGCAGCTTCCATCTGTAGCGGTTGCAGCACGCTTAGATGCAGGGATGAAGTGCCGACCGACGCCTTCAGCTCATCCACTGTCCCTTCAGCCACAACACGGCCATGATCGATAACAGCTATCCGGTCCGCCAGTTGGTCGGCTTCGTCCAGGTACTGGGTAGTCAGCAGTACGGTCGAGCCCGTCTTCACAAGCTTCTGGATCGTCTCCCACATCTGGACGCGCGTGCGCGGATCGAGCCCTGTTGTCGGCTCATCCAGGAAGATGAGCGGCGGCTGGGCGATCAGGCTGGCCGCCAGATCAAGCCGGCGCCTCATACCGCCAGAGAAATTTTTTAGCGGACGCTTTGCCGCCTCCGTCAAGCTGAATTCCTCCAGCAGTGATTCTGCCTTTCTCTTCGATTCCGTGCGGCTAAGCCCGAGAAGCCGCGAGAATATAATCAGGTTCTCCATCGCGCTTAGTGATTCGTCGACCGAGGCGTATTGCCCTGTTACGCCGATAAGCTGTCTCACAATTTGAGATTCCTTTGTCACGTCATGTCCGAATATGCGAGCCGAACCCCCATCCGGCCTCAGCAAAGTCGCCAGCATGCGAATCGTTGTCGTTTTCCCCGCGCCGTTCGGGCCAAGCACGCCATAGATCGTGCCGGCGCGTACGTTCAAGTTCACCCCGTCCACCGCACGATGCTCTCCGAACACTTTCACAAGCCCTTGAGCCTCGACGGCCCATCCACTCCTATCCATCATTGCATTTCCTCCTCTGTATCTGATCTATTGCGATCTTAACGCCCTTATTTAAACGGAATTTAAACAAAGCGGAGAAACAATAAAAAAGGCCAGCCCGCGGCTGACCTTCCCTGTAAAGATGAATAAAGATAAACAAGCGATTGATTATGCGTTTACACCCCGGCCTTCCGCCACTCGGACGCTGTCCGGGCTTTTGGACAAGAGCAATTGAACGACAATCATGGCCATGATGACAAACAGCATGGCGACAAGAGCAAGCGTGAAATTGCCGCTGTGATCATACAGTCCGCCAATTAAGAGCGGTCCCATTGCTCCGATCAGATAACCGCCGCACTGAGACATAGCCGACCATGCTCCCGCTTCCTGTGGTGTAGTCGTCTCGACGATAGGCAGCATAAGCGCCAGCGGGAACAGTCCGCCTGCTCCAATGCCCAAAAAAATGGCGGCTGGCAGCATCGGCATATGAAGCAGAAGCATAATAATGCCGATTAGCTCGGAAACACTGCATGTGACGAGGAAAAATCCGCGCTTGCCGTATTTGGCCACCAGACTCGGAAGCGTCATCGACACCGGAATTTGGATTACGGTGAACACGGTGAGCAGCATAGCCGCGCTTGCCTTACTGTAGCCGAAGCTCTGGGCAATAGGCGAGATCCATGCCGTGAGCGAGTAGAACATGCTTGCCATCAAGCCAAAAAACAAGGTTAGCAGAATGGCGCGCTTATTGTTAAGCGGCAGCCGGGAACGTACTGCGCTTGCAGCTTGATCCTTCTTCCCAATGAGCGGAAGCCAGACAAGCAACGCAAGGATGCCCAGAATAGCCCAGATGGCCAATGTATAGGATAAGCTTTGATCATGGCGGTTATAGATCGGAATCGCCAATGCAGACGCTGCGCTCGCACCTACAGTCAATGACACGGAATAGACGCTGACAATACCCGGTTTGGTGGGGAAATATTTCTTAATAAAACCGGACAGCAGCGGGCCAGCGAGGCTAATGCCGATGCCACCTGCAATAGCCGTAATGACAAGCACGCCGACTGAGCTGATCATGCCCCGAAACGCTGTAGCACCTGTAATGAGAACCAGTGCAATAAAAATGGTGCGCTCCAGTCCCCACCGATCCCGCAGAGCCGTTGCTGCGGGAGCGAAGATGCCCATGCACAATACCGGAAGTGTCGTGAGCAGACTGGCGGTCAATGCATTCATGCCGAGGCCCGATTGCATCGTGCCGAGCAGAGGCGCGACCGATGAAATAATCGGTCTTAAGTTAAGCGCGGCGATAAAAATCGCCAGCAGCCAAAATAGTTTCTTCATATGTGGTCACTCCCTCTATATCTGTGTACACAAAGTATAGAGACTCCACATCCATTGATCAATCCTATAATTTCTATTATTATAATAGTAAAATACTATCAATTAAGGAGAAGCTATGGACACTCGGCACATCCAATATTTTATGGCCGTTTACGAGCATCTTCACTTTACGAAGGCGGCAGAATCGCTGGGCATTTCTCAGCCCACCTTAAGTCAGCAGATTCGTGTGCTGGAGGCAGAGCTCGGCATGCCGCTATTCGATCGTATCGGCAAGCAGGTCGTGGCGACCGAAGCCGGCAAGCTTCTGCACGTTCACGGCGGACGCATGCTTCTGGCGGAACAGGATGCCAAGATCGCAATACGCGAGCTGATGTCTTCCGCGCGAGGCACGGTGCGGCTAGGCGTATTGCCGTCGGATTTAGATTTCCAACTGGTACCGCTCTTTATCCACTTCAATTCCGAATATCCCGATGTTCAGCTGCAAGCCTTCTCGACCATCCACATTCTAGAGGAAGTGCTGAGCAACCGGGTAGACATTGGCATCGCGCTGAGAAGCCCAAGAGACTCCCGGCTGGTACAGATTCCGCTTCGATCGGAGCCTTACCATCTGCTCGTTCATTCCTCAAGCGAGCTTGCCGGCAGAGCTTCCATTAAGCTGCGCGAATTGGAGCATCTATCGCTTGTGATGTATCCGCAAGGATTCATCGGCCGCGATATTGTCGAGAAAGTATGCCGCGAGCAAGGCGGCTTCCGACTATCGACCGTAATGGAAACCAGTACGGCCATCTCGCTTCTGCAGTTGGTGCGAGCGGGAGTCGGCGCTACCATTCAACCCGGAAGCTTGCTCAAGCAGGCATCCATGAGGGCGGACATTGTCGCCATACCGATATCGGATCATGCGCCGATGCGCCATCTGGAGCTCATCTACGGCTCGGAGCGCTATATTAGCGGTGCCCATAGTCAGTTAGCCAAGTGGTTAATCGACTTCTTCAGCAAATAATGCTGGAAGAAACACGCTGACGTAGCGGCATAACAAAGAAGCTGTCCTGGAAGCCCGACGGGGCTCCAAGACAGCTTCTTGCTTTCACGCTATAGGTTCAACACGAGGGCAAAACTACTCCGCCAGCTTCGCGCCGCTAAGCAGCAGCAGGTCGTCCGCCGTCATAAACGTCACGCCGTTTTTCAACGCCGCAGCTTCGATCAGCGTATGCGTATCTTCTCCTTTGGCTACCTCAGTAGCGCGGGCAGCAAAGCTATATTGCTCCTGATCGCCTCTAAGCACCTTGATGCTGCTCGTCTCCGCATTCCATTCGATCGTATAGCCGAGCGCCTCGACCACTTGGCGGAATGGCAGCATCAGACGGCCGTTAGCCACATATGGCTGCTCGCCTTCCGCAAGTTCAAGCGCTTCGCCATTCACGAGCAAGTTCTCCAGACCCGCTTGCACATAGCCGTTATAGGAGTATGGGAATACCATCATTTTGGTTGATTCCGCAGCTTCCTCAACCGCTTCGCCTTGTACGATCTGCTTCCATACCAGCAGCTTCGTGCCCGGCTTCAGATTATGCTTGGTTACGATGTTTTTCGTCAGATAAGGGAACAGCTCTGTGTCATCCGTTACCGTATACGTCGCATCCCGGTTCGTATGCACGATAACGTTGCCGTTCTCCTCTTGCTTCACGCTGTCGATCTCTTCATAAGTCGGTACGGCAAAGTCAGCCGGAATCGACGTGAGCAGAACCTCCGCCTTCGTCATCGGCGGCAGGCTCATCGTCATAGCCGGTCCAACGTAAGCGTAAATGATCTCGTTCTCGCGAATATCCTTCACCGATTTCGGCAGGCCGCTCACTGCGTCCAGGATCAGCGTATCCTCGCTGACGTTCAGGATGATTTGCTCAAACTGCGCATTCTCATTATTGTTCTCCAGCATGATGCGGCCGTCTTCCATAAGCGTAGCCGTACCGTAGACCACCATCGAATCCAGCCACTTCTGCTGCATGATCTCATATGCCGGTGCGCTGATCGGCACAATAGGCGCGCTGATCGGTACGATCTGCTGCGGCGCTTCGCTTGCAAATGCCGAAGCTCCTCCTGTCAAGCAAGCTACTGCTGTCAATGCACAAATGGTATGTTTCACGTATCTCTTCATCGTCATTCTCCCTTTCATGTTGGGCTATGGAATAAATCGGCGTAAGCTTCCCTGAACGCTTCCGGCAAAATATAGCGATTGTCGCCAAGAGAGGCCATTCCCAGTTCCGGTATAACAAAGATGTCAATCGCCGTGCCGTCCTTCAAGCGAAGCTTTGCCAGATAGGATTTTCCTTCGGACTGGGCTTTGGCCCATTGTTCATCAGCTTCTCTATCTCTATTAACCGCCGCTTCGCTTTGGCTAAACATCTCAATCCACTTCCGAACGTCCTTCTTCCGGTCAAGCGTATGCAGCTGAACGCTGCCGATGTGATTCATGATGTCGACTTCTTGGGTCAGTCGTGCCAGCTCCGCTGCTTCCGCATATTCAACGGCCGGGATGATGCTGTTATCCGTTCTGCCGGACAACTGGGCAATATAATAGCGGCCCTCATGCTCCACAGCCAGCCGAAAAGCAGGGTCATATCCCGGAAGCCGATAGATCGAGCCTCCAAGCAGATAGGTCGTCGCATAATCCAGCCCGGCATACCCGTCCTTGCCGCCGTTCTCCATATCGGACTTCAGATCGTACTGCAATAATCCAAGCTTCTCCTCCACCCCTGGCATCCGATCCGCCAGATCGTATGGAGCCCCGTCATTCAGAAACGTATAACGATGCCCGTTATAGTTCATCATCTTCAGCGGACCGAGTGATACCGACAGCGGCATATGACGCGGAGTAACGGTAAATGGCGATGGCTGGACTTGCTGAAGCGCTGTAAGCGACGGAATAGCCGGGTCAGCCTTGAAGAAGACCGGGAAGAAAAGCGCCAGCGACAGTACCGCGCAGCCTATGGCAGGAATGGCGATTTTGACGCTACGCCTCAAAGGAGGCTTCCGTCGCGCCTTCTGGCCCAGGATACGGCTTAGCATTCGCTTCTTCTGCAGCTTAGTCGGGCCTAGCCTCGACATGCGGGCGATTAATTCCTTCTCATTCATATCGCTCACCACCTATCGACAGCTTCAGTAGTTTCCTGCCCGTATGTAGCCGCGTGCGAATGGTCGGTTCTTTTATAGAGAGCATATCTGCTATTTCCTTCGTGCTGTATCCCTCATAATAATGCAAGTAGATCGGCAAACGGTATTTCTCAGGAAGGGATAGCACTTCATCTAACAGATCGTCGTGCCTGATTTCCTCGGATAACTGCTTCTGATCGCTTTCTTCCAGTGTGACGCGCAGCCGTCTCCACCAATGTTTAAGCATATTTTTGCAATGATTGCGGGCAGTCACAATAAGCCAAGCCTTCTCATGCTCGGTGTCTTGGAATGTCTGGTCGGATCTCATTAGCTTTAAGAAGACGGTCTGTGTTGCTTCCTCCGCATCAACCACATTTTTTAACATCATGAAACAGACCTTGTATATCGTATCTGCATGACAATTGTAGATTTGAGTGATATCCTTGCCCGTACGCTGCAAGGCATCCTCCATGCTGCTGTCCCCCCTTTACTATTAACACAATTGAGATGGGCAAAATGTTCGATCGATTTTAAAAAAAATTCAGGAGTTGCATTTGTCCATTGTAAAACAACCAGAACGGCCATGCAGTGGTATGATTTGGCTGGTCCTGTCCGCCATGCTGTCAATTCTACCGATTTGTTCATCTTTCCATGCAAACCTTCTGTCATAAAGTGATAGAATAGAGTCAGCAATAAATAAATACACATCATGAAATAGGAGCCTACTGAAGTGAAAGCACACCCAATACGTCTATTGCGCATTACCGGACTATTCGACGGACTGTCGCTACTAGTCTTGCTTGGCATCGCTATGCCGCTCAAATATATATGGGGATTCGAGAAAGTCGTCACCCTTGTTGGCAGCATTCACGGGGGGATATTCAGCCTCTACGCGCTGGCGATCCTCTACGCCGCTCTGAGGGTCAGATGGAATCTGTTGTGGTCAGCCGCAGCCTTGCTTGTTGCATTTGTTCCTTTCGGCAACTTTGTACTGGACTGGCAGCTAAAGAAGGCGCAGGCGAAATATTCGGTTAAGCCGTTCAATTACGCTCTGCTCGTATACAGCATCGTCTTCTTTTCCTTCTTCGATTTATTTGCGCAGCTCCCGGTCATGAGCACCTTCGCCGCTTCCATCGGCGCCAGCTCGTTTATCGTCGGATTTGTCATTGGCCTCTATTCACTATCCAATACGCTTGGCAATATACTCTCCGGCATCATGACCGACAAGATCGGACCATTCAAGCTATTGATGGCCGGCCTCGTCTTGTCGAGCGGCGCCTTGCTGCTGTATCACTTTGTTGAGCAGCCAGCCTGGCTAATCGTCGTTCGCATTATTCACGGCTTTGTTGCGGGCTTGATTGTACCAGCCGCCTTCACGTTCTCCGCGAACACAACAGTGCAGAATGAGCAAGGGAAGAAGGTTGCTTTTACAGGCACGTTCGTGGGACTTGCCGCGATTATCGGTCCTGCCTTCAGCGGCATTATGGCGAGCAAGACATCCGTTCCGTTCGTATTCACATGCGTCGCGGTGTTGGGACTGGCTCTTGCCGTCTTGTCGGCCATCTTCCTCAGCAAGTACAAGATCGTGAAGAAAGATAAGGACGAGTCCGCCGCAGCTGGCTCGTTCCTTAATATGGCTGTGATGAAGGCATACGGAGGCGCCTTCTTTCTGATGTTCTCGCAGGGCGTCATTGCTTACTTGCTGCCGCTCCACGTCCAGTCGCTAGGCTATGATTCCAGATTGAGCGGCACCTTGATGAGCGCCTTCGGCATCATTGCAGTTCTCATCTTCGTCCTCCCGACGAACCGCATATTCGACCGTGTCGCTCCTTCCATTACGATGGCGCTTGGCATCGGGCTAATGGGTTTAAGCCAGCTGCTGATCAGCCAATCCGACACAACCTGGGCGCTCTACTCCGTTCTTGGATTATACGGGGTCGGCTTCGCCTTCCTGTTCCCGTCAATCAACACGATGCTCATTCGGGCGACGCCAGCCGAACTGCGGGGCAAGGCATATGGCTACTTCTACGCCTTCTTCTCGCTTGGCGTGGTTGCCGGATCCTCGCTGCTGGGCTGGCTGCCCTTCGACGAAAGCCAGGGCTTCCTCTTCACCGGTGCGGTGCTGCTGCTATTCGCCGCTATCGTCCTCGTTAGCAGACGCAAAGAGCGTGTGCTGAGCCAATAGGTGCCCACTGCAAAAAGACTCCAAAACCGCTGCGTTAGCGACTTTGGAGTCTTTTTTTTATCCAGGAGCGATCATCGGGTTGCGATACGGATCGCCTCTTCAATACGGGGATCAGGCTGCGTTCCCAGTTCCTGCTGGAGCAGCTGCTCCAAATCATGATAATAGCGAATCGCCTCGTTCATTCTTCCGATCGCGATATACAGTCTGACTGCCTCAAGGCTAATATCCTCCCGCAGCGGATCAAGCTTCAGAATGGCCTCAAAATAATGCAAAGCCGGTTTCCGCTCCTCGCGCTCCAGATGAATTTTCCCCGCCAACTCCAATAATTGAATGAACTCGCGTTCAAGCTGCCTGCCGTAAGCGTCGGCCCACTCGTATCCTTTGCCGTTCAAGAATGGCCCTGTATACAACTCCTCCGCCTGCTCGATCAACCGGAGCACACTTGCCTCTTGGCTCTGCCTGATTTGCTTGACCAGACGGTTAAACCTGTATAAGTCGCATGTCATATGCTTCTCTTCAATCCAGATTTCTTTGCGATAGGTTTTTATCAGATTGTCCAGCCGGGCTTCGCTAATGGCCTTGCGTATATAATACAAGGTCGAATTGAGATTTTTATGAGCTTTCTCCGGCTCAAGCCCGCTCCACAACGTATCGATAATTTCTTCGCGGCTCACTTTCCCTCTATAAATGAGAAAGGCAAGCAGTTCTTCTGTTTTGGGGCTTCTTAGCTTTAGCAATATTCGCTCTTCATCCTGGCGGAACAATCGTAAGCCGTCGAATACACGGACCGCAAAGAGCGGTTCGGGGAACGCCGCGACAGGCCTGCTCTGGATACGATCCAGCGTACGCGCTACACGCTCAGCGGTTACTGGCTTCATCACATAATCAAGTGCGTTCAACTCAAAGGCTTGAACGGCATATTCATCGTAGCCGGTCACAAATACGATATGCATGGCCGGATGAAGCTCCCTCAGTTTTTCGGATAAGGACATGCCGTCAATCTCAGGCATCGATATATCCAAAAAGGCGATATCCAGCGGATGCTCTCCGGCGAATTCGCAAGCATCCAGCGGGCTCAGAAATGTACCGTTCACATCAACCGTTCCGCTCTCCGATAATATTCGGTTTAACCGTTTTACCGACAACGGCTCGTCATCTACAATAATCGCTCTCAGCATGCCTCATCTCTCCGATCTGCCTCCGCAGCTGAGCCGGAATTTGGAACGCAACCGTCGTTCCGGCTCCTTCCCGGCTGCTGATTTCAATGCGCTGTCCATATATTAACTTGATGCGCCTGTCGATGTTCCACAATCCGACGCCTCTACGTTCTCCGTCCGCCCTTAGTGTCTCCTCAAGCTTTTGCTCACTCATCCCGCATCCGTCGTCCTCTACTTGGAACCTGACTGTTCCGTTCACTTCGGTAATCGTAATCACAACCTTGCCTCCCGCCAGATTGGACATTAGCCCATGACGTATCGCGTTCTCCACCAAAGGCTGTAGGATCAGCGGCGGAATGAGAATCATCGTATGGGCATTCACCTCATAGACCACCTGCAGCCTGTCGCCGAATCGAGCCTGCTCGATATGAACATAAGCCTCAACCAGCTTCAGCTCGCTATCCAGCGTCGTTAATGAATCTAAATGCTTAAAGTCGAAGCTGCTTCGCAAATATTGCGAGAGATGAAGCGTCAGCTGCTCCGCCCGCTCAGGCTCGTCCACGCATAGCTCAGCAATAGCATTCAAGGCGTTGTATAGAAAATGAGGTTTGATCTGGGAGCGCAGGAAGGCCATTTCCGCATCCTTGGCATTTATCATCGACGCCTTCAATCGGGTCAAGCTTCTCACGCGCGCCATCAGTTCCTCCGCTTCGAATGGTTTGCCGACAAAATCATTGGCGCCGTTATCCATCGACACCTTCATTTCACTTACCCTGTTCTTCGCCGTAAGCATTAAGACCGGCAGCTCGAAGATGGAGAATCGTTCCCTGATTCGCTGAAGCACCTCGTATCCCGTCATATCCGGCATGGAGATATCGAGCAGCACCAGGAAGAAGTCCCGCTTCGAGATTTCCTGAAGCGCCATTCCCCCTCGATTCACAACTACGAAGGAGTAACCTTCCAGCTTCAAGAGATTAATCATAGATTGCAGATTAGCGAAATCATCGTCAACCACGAGAATGGTCTCGTCAATTTCCCCTTTCACATAAAGCGGATAATCCGGCTGGCGGATCGCTGTAATCGCTACTGCAGCCCTTGCCTCCGACTGGCTTCTGACCGATCTGGCAGCGGCCAGAGGCAAGGTGAACGTGAACACAGAACCTTGCCCCGGAGCCGATTCGACCCCAATCGTCCCGTCATGCAATTCGACCAGCTTCTTCGTAATGCTTAATCCAAGACCCGTTCCCGCTTCAGGAGAAGGCGCCGTATCGATGGCTTGCTCGAATGCCTGGAAGATTCTGCTCTGCATATGCTCGGCAATGCCAATCCCGGAGTCGCGCACCTGAATCTCAGCCTTGTTTCCGTTGACGGCTGCGCTAATTTCTACATAGCCCTGATTCGTGAATTTAATGGCGTTGCCGATCAGGTTATGAAGAATTTGCTGAAGCCGGTTGCCGTCCGCATAGACAAGCGCCATCTCATGATCCACCCGATTGAGAAGCGCAATCGTTTTGCCGGCAAGCAGAAAGGAGTGAATGCGGATGACCGAATCTACAGCCGCCCCCAGATCAAGGGGGCTTCGGTACAGCACGATATCCCCATGCTTCAGCTTGGAATAATCAAGCAGCTCGTTAACCATCAAGGTTAATCTGCGGCCACTGCCCATTACGATAGCGAGATTGCGGGCTTGTCCCTCGTTCATTGGCCCCTCCGCCCCTTTGAGCAGCGTATCGGTAATGCTCACAATTGCATTCAGCGGCGTCTTCAGCTCATGAGAGGTATCGGACAGGAAGTCATCCTTGATTTTATCCAGCTGTACCAATTGATTTTTCATCGCGTTGATTGTGTGATAAGCCTCGAAGAAACGAAGGACAATGAGACCGATTATGATGAGATTAAAAAATACGACATAGAACTGGCCAAGCCACAGACCCTCCTTCCAGGAAACGGCTTGCAATATAATGTCCAATGAATAGAGATTAATCGTCAATATCGCGATGTACCACAGCAACGACTTGAGCCGTTCTCTTGGTTCGCTTCTGATGTACAGTCCCGCCACCTTGACCAGCATCCAGATCAGCATAAATTCATAGATGATGACGATATAGATCTGAATTGTCGTATATGAATGGATAGGCAAAATCACAATCAAGACGATAAAACAGCCCAAAACAGCCGTAATCACTTGTGTAAGCTTCAAGGAAGCGATGCTTTTCTGCAGTTGATAGAAGATGCCAGCCAGTATGATAAAGCATGCGGTAGATATAATATCCTTCCATTTGTACAGCACCTGAAACGGCATGTCCGGCAAAAATTGCAGGAGCGACCTCTCGCCGATCAAGCCATGGTAGATGGCGAACAACAAGCAAATAAATGCAAAGGCCAGCAGGGAATAATCCCGTCGTTGGAAGATAAACGCAGCGAAAAAGCAAATGAGATAGATGAGCGCAAGCGTGCCTAATATGGCAACAATGCTGAACTCCCGCATAAGCGTCTTCTCTTCATGCCCGACCATTGCCGTCTGTTCGCCGAAGTAAATCGAGAGCGGAATGCCTCCATTAATATAATCATAGTTGGAGATGTGAACGATAATTTCAATTTCTCCTTGCTCTGCTGCAAATAGACCAAACTTCGGTACGTTGCCCGGCTTATAATCCGCTTGCTTGCTTGCCGTGGCACCGTCTTCCAACAGACGCTGCCCGTTCACATAGATTTCGCTTGAGAACCGGATGTTCGTCTTCTTAAGCGCATAGATTCCGGCTTCAGGCACATTCCGCAGCACAGCCCGATAGGTAGCAGAGCCATATGCAGGCAGCGGGCTGCCTTGATAGTCAGTACCGTTCCATGTGGACGGCACACTCATATAGAGGCGATCCGCCGTCAGCTCCGATTCGGCTGACTGGAAGTCCGCTGCCGTCAGCAGACGATTCCAATAAAACTCCCAATCGCCATCCAGTTTGATTCTGCCGTTGTCTTCATAGTTCCAGCCGGTTAAATCCATTATGCCTTCACGAACCTTCGGGCCGTCAGCCCGATTGACGTTATCCATATATATCGATAGTGGAATTAATGAAATAGATACAATACCAATGAAGCAAATCATTACTATTCTTCTCAACACCGCAGTTGCCCCTTTCGATGCCAGCTTCACCAGGTCTCGGCTTACGGCCAGTGCAGGTATGGAGCAGTTCAGCTGTGTACTTGCTTTCACTGCCACTATCGTAATTATATTAATCTAGGAATAGGAGTAAAGAAGTTTTTGCATGGCGCGAATGGCGCCTGTCATTTTTCAAGCGTCAATTGACAAAATCAGCCCGATCACATCTGGTGATCGAGCTGACCTTGCTCCATAGCAATTTACAGGAGCTCGGAGTTCCTCAGCAGCCTCTGAATTATAACCGCAACTTCAGCGCGAGTCATATCTTCTCGGCTTGAAGCTTCCATTTTCTCTTCCATTCACGATCATGCGGGAGCCCATATTGTTAATGGCAGCTTTCGCCTACTGGGCCGTCACATCCGCAGAACTCGACCGGATGCCAGACCCATGTTATTTATCAACAAAATCATATCAATTGCCAATAAACAAAAAATAAACAGGCAATCGCGTGTCCTTCCAAGCAAGCTGCTAATAGTGTTACAACCCGGCGATGTGGCCGCAAAAAAAAAGAAGCTGCCCTTCACAATGGAAGGACAGCTTCTCGTTATATGGTCTATTGAGATAATTTGACCAGGCTATAGTTCTTTTTGCCTTTGCGGATAATGATGAACCGGCCGCCAATCGCTTGGCTTGCGGTTATTTCCAGCTCCAAGTCGCTTACTTTCTCTCCGTTCATGGAGATAGCGCCTTTCGTAATATCCTCGCGCGCTTGACGTCTGGAAGGCTCGATTCCCAGATCAACCAGCCACTCGACGATATTTTTGGATTCCAGCGAGGCCTCGTATGTCGGCATATCCTTGAAGCCTTGCTCAATTTCGTCAGCCGTAAGCGACTTGATGTCACCGCTGAACAACGCAGCTGTGATCCGCTTAGCTTGTTCAAGCAATTCCTCGCCGTGAACGAATCTCGTCATTTCCTCAGCCAGCGTCTTTTGCGCTTCGCGCTTGTGAGGCTCCGATTCTACCTTTGCCGCCAGCGTATCGATCTCATCTTTGGACAGGAATGTGAAGTACTTCAAGTATTTCACGACATCCCGGTCGTCGGTGTTAGTCCAAAACTGGTAGAATTCGAACGGCGTCGTCTTGTTCGGGTCCAGCCAGATCGCTCCGCCCGCCGTTTTGCCGAATTTCGTGCCGTCTGCCTTCAGCATCAGCGGAATGGTGAGGCCGAACGCTTTCGCCTCAGAGCCTTCTTTTCTGCGAATGAGATCAAGACCGCTCGTAATGTTGCCCCACTGATCGGAGCCGCCAATCTGGAGCTGAACATCTTCATGCTGGTACAGGTGAAGATAGTCAATCGACTGCAAAATCTGGTAAGAGAATTCCGTAAAGGAAATGCCGCTGTCCAGCCTGCTCGATACCACATCTTTAGCCAGCATCGAATTAATGCTGAAGTTTTTACCATAATCGCGCAGGAACTCAATGATATTGATTTTGTGCGTCCAATCGTAGTTGTTCACCATGCGAATCTGATTATCGCCGTCAGTGATGAACAGTTTTTTCAACTGTGCGGACAGCGCTTCAACATTCTCCTGAACTTGCTCCAGCGTCTGCAGGGAGCGCTCCGTCTGGCGTCCGCTTGGATCGCCGATGGTGCCTGTTGCTCCGCCGATCAGGATAACCGGACGATGGCCGGCTAGCTGGAATCTTTTGAGCACCATGAATGGAATCAAGTGGCCAATATGCATGCTGTCTCCAGTCGGGTCAACGCCGCAATATAAGGATACAGCCTTTTCATTCGTCAATTCGCGGAGCCCTTCTGCATCCGTCTGCTGATTAATGGCGTCGCGCCATTCGAGTTCGTCGATAATATTCACAGCCATACACTCCTTCAATAATGATTTATCCTATTACGAAGCATGAATCCGCGTGGAAAAACAAAAAATCGCCCCTTGTCTATTGTAGACATAGGGACGATTGAATAACCGTGTTACCACCCAGATTGCACCAATGGGACAGTGCGCCTAGCGCACGCCATGGATACCGCTCTTGGCGAGTTATCGTTCACCATTCCGCTCGGCATTACCCGAGATACTCCAGAGTGTAATTCGCATGGCTTCCTGTGTACCGGGTTCCATCACCCCCCGGCTTTCTAGAACAGGGAAGAAGCTGCTACTGGGCTCTTTCAACGTATATCGCATATAAGATTAAGAGTTAGTATAGTGAAATCATGTTGCGATGTCAACTGCCGATCCTAACTAATGTGATTCAGAATTTTCCTTATACCACTTTCTGAGCAAATGAATGTGAGCCTGATGATAACGGCTATGGTCAGCCATATGCCATAGTCCCCAGCGAATTGTGGCTCGCTTCTCATTCTTATGGCCAAACGTAACGACTGTATCCAGATCGGCATCTCCTAGTTCCGTGCAGGCTTCTTTCACGATGTTCAGCACTTCTGCGTAATGAGACATCAATGTGTTCAAGGGTATCCCCTTCACCATTGGAAGCCTGTTTTGTTCATCAATCATAGGTCCATGCTGTTCTTTTAAAGAAGGGGGAAGCGGTTGTCCTTGAATCCGATACGCCCAGTTCAAATCAATATACATGATGTGCTTAATTAATTGTGCCGTACTATTAAAGCTATGATCTGGTCCCCTGTAGTCTACTTCTTCTTGTGACATGCCAGAGGTGATCCATTGCAGACGTTCGCTATTTTCCCGTACAGCGGAGTATAACATCCCCACAACTGGCGACATAGTTGTCTCACCTTGTAAATCGAAGAGCATACATAAATCCCCTCCCTACAGCGATCTCACAAATTATAGCATTCCATTCAATCCAAAGAAATGCAAAGAATAGCAATATGGAAGAAACGCAACACTGCTAAAACTGGTATGCTGTAGCTAAGCAAGTTTAAGAAGGGAATGATTAAGCTGGCTGATATCGAGCATTTGCAGATCGTAAAAGCCTCTGCTGCAGACGTATATTTCGCCCTGACGACCGCGAGAGGATTGTCTGAGGTGTGGACAAATGAATTAACTGTACATGAACAAGTCGGAGCCGTTAACGAATTTCAATTCGGAACAGACGACCTGACCAAAATGCAAATCGTGGAGTTGAACCCCGGAGAGCGGATAGAGTGGCTGTGCATCGAATCCGATCAGGAATGGGTCGGGACTTCCATTACGTTCGAGCTTGAAGAAAAGAAAGGCAAAACGCATATTACTTTCCGTCATATGGACTGGAAGGAAGTAACCGGCTTCTACCGTTTCTGCAACTATAATTGGGCAATGTTTCTCTATAGCCTGAAGCTGTATTGCGAGGAAGGCCAAGGGATGCCTTATCAAAGGCGCAAGTTTTAACGCAAGGTAAATCTCATAAAAAAAAAGCCGTCCGGCTGTCAATCAGACAGTCGGACGGCTCTATGATGACCGTTAATTGCGAATCAGATAATCAAATGCGCCCAGGGCGGCATTAGCGCCGGAACCCATGGAAATAATAATCTGCTTGTAAGGGCTGTTCGTACAGTCGCCGGCAGCGAATACGCCCGGCAGGCTTGTCGCGCCGTGATTGTTCACGACGATCTCGCCCATGCGAGTGCGCTCAAGCGCATCGCCCAGCCAATCCGTATTCGGCACAAGGCCGATCTGTACGAATACGCCTTGCAGTTCAACATGCTTCTCCGCGCCTGTGTCACGCTCGATATACGTCACACCGTTCAACCTGTCGGTTCCGGTGAACTCCTTCGTCTGAACGTTTTTCAGGACCGTTACGTTAGGCAAGCTGTACAGACGATCCTGCAGCACGCCGTCCGCCTTCAGCTCCGAATTGAATTCCAGAACTGTCACATGACTGACGATACCAGCCAGATCAATTGCAGCTTCGATACCGGAGTTGCCGCCGCCGATAACCGCAACATGCTTGCCTGCGAACAGCGGACCGTCGCAGTGCGGGCAATAAGCCACGCCTTTGTTCTTGAACTCTTCCTCACCCGGCACGCCGACATTGCGCCAGCGAGCGCCTGTGGACAGGATAACGGTTTTGCTCTTCAGAACAGCCCCGTTTTCGAGTTCAAGCTCAATGTAGTCGCGCTTCTCCAGACGTTTGGCACGCTGCAGCTTCATCACGTCTACATTGTATTCCTTCACATGCTCTTCAAGGCTTGCCGCAAGCTTCGGACCTTCGGTGTACTTCACGCTAATGAAGTTCTCGATGCCGACAGTATCCATCACTTGACCGCCGAAGCGCTCAGCCACGATACCGGTACGGATGCCTTTACGTGCGGCATAGATCGCCGCGCTTGCGCCGGCAGGGCCGCCGCCGACAACAAGCACGTCGAAAGGCTCCTTGTTATCGAACTCGGATGCATCGGGAGCTTCCACAATTTTAGCCAGAATCTCCTCGATGGACATACGTCCGCTTCCGAAAAACTCGCCGTTCAGAAATACGGAAGGAACAGCCATGACATCTCTGCTTTCCGCTTCTTCCTTAAATACCGCGCCGTCAATCATCGTATGCGAGATGCCCGAATTAAGGATGCTCATCAGGTTAAGCGCCTGAACAACGTCCGGACAGTTATGACAACTGAGGCTAATGAACGATTCAAACTTATATTCGCCCTTTATGCCTTTGATTTGATCAATCACGCTTTGGTCGACCTTCGGGGCTCTGCCGCTTACTTGCAGCAAAGCCAGCACGAAGGAAGTGAATTCATGTCCGAGCGGGATACCGGCAAATACGACACCTGTATCTTCACCGACACGGTTTACGCTGAAGCTTGGCGTTCTGGCCAGCTCAACCTTCTCGACCGTAATTCTGGATGTCATGCCGACGAGTTCATCCATTAGCTCCAGCATGTCCTTGGACACGGGATCGGATGCTGCGCTGACCTTGATCAGCACATCGCCTTCCATTAGCTGAAGGTATTGGTTTAATTGTGCCTTAATATCTCCGTCTAATACCATAGGAACAGCTCCTTAGATTTTGCCTACCAGATCAAGGCTAGGTTTCAGCGTCGAACCGCCTTCTTGCCATTTTGCAGGGCATACTTCACCCGGGTTGTTGCGTACGTATTGAGCCGCTTTGATTTTGCTAACCAGCGTGCTTGCGTCACGGCCGATGCCGCCAGCATTGATCTCAACCGTTTGGATAACGCCGTCTGGATCGATGATGAATGTACCGCGGTCAGCCAGACCGTCAGCTTCGATCAGAACGTCGAAGTTGCGGGAGATCGTATGCGATGGGTCGCCGATCATGATGTATGTGATTTTGCCGATTGTCTCGGAGCTGTCATGCCAAGCTTTATGAGTGAAGTGAGTATCTGTCGATACGGAGTACACTTCAACGCCAAGAGACTTCAGTGTCTCGTATTGATCTTGCAGGTCGCCCAGCTCAGTCGGACATACGAATGTAAAGTCAGCAGGGTAGAAGCATACTACGCTCCATTTGCCTTTGAAGTTAGCTTCGGATACATCGATGAATTGACCATTGTGATATGCGGATGCTTTAAACGGTAGTACTTCTGTTCCAATAAGAGACATGTTATTTCCTCCTGAGAATGGTTTATTGTTTGTAATGATTATAAACTAATATTAATTACTAGCGGACAACTTGTCAAGTGTTTTGCAGTCTTCGACATAAAATGTTGATTTGACATTTTCGATCGTTTTTATTCCTATCCGCCAAAAATCTATCCTTACCAAAACTATCTACTATTATACACAATGATGAGAATGATTGCCTATGATGCCATCGTTCCTTACGACTTCGTTCATCTTATTGACATAATTGGATACGAATTCGTCGTCCATAGCCTCCCCATAACCCTTTTGAGCTATAGAAAGGTTCTCTTCTCACTTGCTAAGATAATGAAAAAGGCAAGGAGGATGAACATGTCAAAATGGATCATGGCCGGATTAACCGGAATTGCCGGATTGTTGGCCGTCCTGCTGCTTGCTACGCAATTGCCCGAAAAAACACAAGAAGGAAATAACGGCTCAGCTTTCACCGTTCAAGACAGACCTGTTGACGCTGAGGCCGCTCAGCAAATGTACCAAAGCATGTGCATGTCTTGTCATGGCACGGAGCTGCAAGGACAAATCGGACCTGCTCTTGCGCATGTTGGCGCCAAGATGAGCAAGGAGCAATTGTACACAATGATCGCAAGCGGACGCAGGGGTATGCCCGCATTCGAAGGGCGGCTGTCCGAGGATGAAATCATAACCATGACAACCTGGCTGGCATCTCTTCAATAAATAAAAGGCTGTCCTTCCGCGGACAGCCTTGTTTCTGTGTAGTCATGATGGCTACCGCCTTCCCATCCAGCCTTGCTCATAAGCATACCTTGCAAGCTGAACTCTGTTTTCCAGATGCAGCTTTTGCAGAATGTTTTTGAGATGATTTTTGACCGTATGCTCCGAAATATCCAGTTGAACCGAAATGTCTTTATTGCTCAGACCTTTGGCCACCAGACTCAATATTTCCTGTTCCCGGCTTGTTAGAGGACTGACATAATACTCGTCGACGCCCACAGGCGACATCTCCTTCAATATTCTAAAGGCAAGCTCACGAGTCATAGGCGCCTCATCAACAGCAATAGCCTTCAAATATTCATGCCAGGCCTGAGGGTTCAAGTTTTTCAACAGATAACCCTGCGCCCCTTTCTTTAAGGCGTCGAACAAATGGGCGATATCGTCCGACACCGTCACCATGACGACCTTCAAATAAGGGTAACGCTCCTTCAGCTGCTTGGTCGCTTCAAGCCCGCCCATCCCCGGCATCTGGATATCCATTAGGATCAAATCCGGCATCCATCTTTCACTCAGGTCAAGCGCTTCCTCTCCGCTGCTGCCCTCTGCCACGATCTCAAAGGCGGGATCGCTCTCCAGAATGATCCGTATGCCTTCTCTTGCTACTGCACTGTCATCAATGACCATCACTTGGAACTTTCTTATGGCCGCCTCCCCCTCTCTGAATCACAACCGCCGTCTCCCCCGGGCAGCTGCGAATATTCAGCTGCCAAGCCATCGCTCTGGCACGATCCCGCATCATTTTCAGTCCATATCGACCGGATCTCTCCTCATCCTTCGGCAGAAACCCTTTGCCGTCGTCCGTTATCCGGCAGCACCAGCCTGTATCTGTAGGAATGGCCTTTATCTGAACATGCGCGGCTTTCGCATGCTTATGAATGTTAAGCAGCGCCTCCCGGATAATAGCCAGCAGCTCCACCTTTTCTTTGGGGGTTAGCGCCTGCTCCGGAATGGACCAAGCGGTGTCGAACTGCAATTCCGTCTCGCGGCGCAGCTCATTCATAAGGCTGTCCACGGACTGCAGCCACGGAATGGCGTTCATGCTGGCAGCATGCCGCAAATTGGCTATAGCCTGCCTTACGTAATCGTTGGTCCGATGCACGCTTTCTTTCAGCTTTTGCCAGGAGGGGTTTTCGGTCAGCTTCAACGTTTCCAAGCCGTCCATCTGCGCATTCAAGAAAAACAGGGATTGTGCGATGCCGTCATGCAGCTCTCGCGCAAGCTTCTCCCTCTCCTCCAGCGCAGCTTGAACGGCCTTGGCACGGTTCAGCTCCTCCTGGCTCTGCTCGATCATGCGAAACAATTGAGTCAAAAACAACAACGAAACAAGCAGTACGATAACAGGCGCAAGCCAGTTGCCCAGCTCCATCGAAATATAAGGCAGCAGAAATTCATGGCGTACGTACTCCCAGATGCCTATGGTCAAGGTGGGAATGGTCAGAATAAGCCATTTGATTCCTTTGTATGTCATGTCCAATTCTCCTATCCTTCCTTTAACCGATTCATCAGCCCCATAATATCCGCCATATCCGTCAGCTCGCCTTGGTGTCTCTCCAGTACGGTCCCATCCGGTGCGATAAGCACCGTTAGCGGCAATCCGATGATTTTATAAGCAGACTTAAGCTTCATCTCCGGGTCCAGCGCAATGGGGAACTGGAGCTCATACCGCTCGACAAACTTCTGAGCCGCTGCCGCATCTTCCCCGACATTGACAGCCAGCATCTGAACGCCAGACAGCTTATAAGCCTCGTTCAACAGAGGCAGCTCATTCACGCACGGGTTGCACCAAGACGCCCAGAAATTGATCATTATGCCTTGGCCCTTATAATCCGACAATGCTACCTTCTTGCCCTCCAGATTAACCAATTGGAACGCTGGCGCCTCATGACCCGGCAAGGCAACTCCAGGGGAATCTGATCTTACGGCAATCCACGCATACACCGCTCCTGCAGCTAATATCAATAACACAACATACTGAATCCATGCCTTGCGAAAAACGTTCAATCCCTACACCCCGCTTCCATGCGCAGAAGATAGGCCGAATAATTGCCCGAATGCTTCATGCAGGCCAGCATCGCCATACGCGGCGCGAATATCCTCCCTGCGTCCATCCAGTACGATATGTCCGTCTCGCAAAAACACAATCCGGTCCGCCAGCGCCTCGGCAATCTGCAGCTGATGCGTCGAGAACAAGATCGTTTGACCGCGGGCTGACGCCTCCCGCACCAATCCGACGAATGACTCCATCCAGTATGGGTCAAGCCCGTTCGTCGGTTCATCCATCATCATAAGCGGAGGTTCAGCCAGCATGGCTTGGGCGAATAATACGCGCTGGCGCATCCCCTTGGAGAAAGAGGCGACCGGCTTGCTCCCCGTATCCGACAGTCCGACCAAGTCCAGCGCATCCGCCGCGCTTTTCTTGCCCAGTCCACGCAGCTTGGCCCAGAAAATCATCGTATCCATCGCAGTCAGCCCCGGTGTGAAGCGGTAATCATCCGGCATAAAGCCAATCTGGCGGGCATACCGCCGTCTGTCGTCCCCCCAGCGCAGTCCATTGACCGCTATTGTACCCGAGGTAGGACGCATAATCCCCGCCAGCATGCGCAGCAGCGTGCTCTTGCCCGCGCCATTGCCGCCGCACAAGGCGACCGATTCGCCTCGTGAGATGCTTAGATGAAGCTCTTCTATGACGGTTTTGCCCTTAAAGGACTTGTGCACCTTGTCCATATGAACAAAAGTCTCAAACACGCCCTCTCCTCCTTTCCCACACCACATACGCAGCCGCCAGCGTCATGCCGATCCAGGCAACTGCGCCCGCCGCGAATACCGGCATCCCCCAGGAAGAGCCGATCCAGGCCATCCAGTCGTAATACTCGGGACCGAGGGTAGAGCCTCCCCCCAGCTTCACAACGGTGAACAAGCGGGTCAATTCCGCCGGATTCAAAAAAGTCAGGGCGACGACGGACGGTTTGATCCACATATACGGCATCATGCCCAGCGCCGCAATAAGGAGAGACGGCCAAGCGATGATGGCGAAAAACCAGACGCCCACCGATATAGTGAGCGCCTGCCACCGATTGCGCGCTAACGTGCCGACCATCATGGAGATGCCGAGAAAAAACAACGACAGCATAACCGAAAAAAAGAGCAGACGGACATACGTGAACGTGTCCCACCCTCCGCCCAACAGCCAACCAGCGACGCCGGAGATGCCAAAGCCCATCGCGACAACGGCCAGCATAACCGCAGCAAGCCCGATATACTTGCCGATCAGGAATGCTCCCGTCCCTAGCGGATAGGTCGACAATAGCTCCCAGTTGCCTTCCTCCTTCTCGCCCGTTAAGGAGAACGAACCAAGCATAAGCGCCATTAATGGCAGCAGATAGAGCGCCAAATTCAGCATCGTGCCGCTCATGCCGGAATAGCCTTTCACATATCCTTGCGAGTGAATCAATAGCAGGCTAAGCATAAATAGTGCAAAAAGGGCCGTAAAGGAATAGGCCCATGGATTGCGAAAACCGATTTTCATTTCTCTAGCTGCTACATATGCCGTCTCCGTCACGACGCATGTCCTCCGTCCTCATGACCATGCATATCTCCCATATCCATCATCTCGCGGTTAACCTCCCACGAATGACTGGACAATTCTTCGGCTGTCATCAGCGTACCCTCACCTTGCTCGGCGATGTAGGCTTCCGCATCCGCTTTCTTCTCAAAGGATACGATCCCATATGCCATCGGCGTTTTGTAGTTGGCGTCGTAAGCGTAATAAGCTTTTTCATAACGGAGCCATTGCTTGCTGTTATAATCGCGAACAAACTCTGCTCCGATCGTATCGGTTCCGTTTTCCGTCTTCCATTGATTCAGGCAGCCGATATCGTCAAACTTCAGTGATTGCCCGTCCTTCGTAACGATTTGCGTAGCATATTGGTCGTCCTTTATAGCCATCTTGCAGATGGCGCATACATCCGTTTCTTCATTAATCGCCTGCGGCTCGTACTTCTCCCCGCCGCAAGCGGCAAGCAGCATAAGCATCGCTGCCAAGCCTACCAATAAAAACCCCATTCTCTTTTTCATTCTTTTTCTCTCCTCATCCTATAAAATAGTGCACACGAACCAAGCAGCAGCACAAATCCGATCATGCCGGGAGCTGATCGGCTGGAGTTTTGCTCACCCAGTTTCATATCAAAGGGCGGAGCCATAAGCGGCTCTCCATCATAGGACCAGTTGGCCCGATCTGTCTGAAAGAGCTCCTCCAGGAACACCATGCCTGGCGATTGAAAAAACAGCTGAAACGGCGCTCGTTTTTGCGTCAGGCTCTGGAAAAAGGGATTGATCGCATAGGTCAGATCGCTATAACCGTCTCCGTCCGCATCAACGCCCCGGAAGCTGTCCCAATAATTTCCGCTCAAATCATTGTCATGGCTGTCGCGCGCTTGCGCGTCCGAGACGTTGCCCAGAAACAAATGATTAGAGAAAGAATTTCCGGAAGAGCTGATTAATTGCAGGCCGATAAAGTTGTAAGACACCAGGTTCTGCTCCAGCCGATTGCCCGTGGATTGCTCTACATAAAAACCTACCCGGTTGCCCTCCACGATGTTGCCCGCGAACACAGAATCATGAGCATCATAGAGCAATATGCCCTGTGAATTCACATTTTCGCTTTGCTTGGAAAAGCGGTTGTCGCGAACCTCAACCCGGCGGGCCGTCATTACCATTGCACCCGTTACATTCAGCTTGCCTTCATTGCGTTCTATCACGGTTCCCTCGGTATACATGCAGTGAACGCCGTAACGGGAGCGCTCGATCAGGTTGCCAGATACAACGGCATCATCGCTGTTCTCCATATAAATTCCATCATGCACATCCGATATGCGGTTATCAGTCAAGCTCCAGCGATGGGCATTGTACAGATCAATACCGTTGCCCTTGCTGGCCGTGCGCACCCCATCTACAGCCCATTCAATTGTCGTGCGGGCAATCTCCCCGTCATCCGCATCACGCACGGCGATGCCGTCTGCTCCCGTTCGGATGTACAACCCATCAAGCCGGGTGCCGCTCCCTGCAACCCATATAGTCGGCTCTTCCTTAAGCACTTCATCCTCAATGCGCAGGCCCTCGACCCTCACTCCGCTAGCCTCGATACGCAGTGCAGATTGCTCGGTGTCATTGCGCAAAATAACTTCGCCTTCCCTTGCGGCCTTCACAGTAAGCGGCTTATCAATCGTTACAGCCCCTTTGTATACCCCCGGCTCGAGCTCAATCGTCTCGCCGGGACTAGCCGCGTCCACGATAGATTGCAAGCTCACGGCTTCGGCATGAACAGACCCGGGAAGCAACCACAGCGGGACGGCTGCCAGGATCAGAATGCTCCACCTCAAGAGAGATGGGATCATTTGACCTCCACCCATACCTTCTCCGTCAAATGAATGTCATCTACATAAAGATGAATATATACCGTCTGAATGCCCTTCTCAGGGAAGGTGAACGAACCCGTAAATGCGCCTCCGCCTTCATTGACCGCATCTACTAGAACAGGCTTCGCTTCCGTTCGGAAGTCAAAGGTGACGTTCGCATCATCCGATACCGTCATACCCGTGAACGTGGCGCGAAGCGCTGCCGGGCTGCCCGCTGTGATCACCTCCGGCGTCGTCGTCAGCTTGGCTTCAACATTTTCCAGATCGACAGGCTGCTCGCTTGAGCAACCGACGAGAGCCAGGACAAAGACGAAAAAGACTATAATTTGCTTCATGTTCATGCTCCACATACCATCACCACCTTGGCCTCTCTGTTGCAACAATCCGATTGTAGCAATAAGGCCTCTCTGTTTCCTATGACTCTTTCGAGTCATTCTTGGCTGGAAGTTCGACAGTATTGTGACTCCTTGCATTGATGCTAAGCTTGCGCATCCAATTCCCCTATATCGAAAAAAGCCCCTGACGGAATGGAATAACCGCCCGCCGGGGCTTACATGATGATATATACTTTTTTAATAGAGCAGTTTAAGCCGCTCCTACTTTTGCTTGTCATAGGCGTAGAGATCCGCCACCAGCGTCATCCACTTGCCCGCCAGTCCGACCCACACTTCCTTGTAGGTCGCGCTGTTCATCTGCGGCCAATACGGGACATCCTCGTTCTCGAAGGTTTGAATGCCTACCGGAATTTCGCCGACCATCTCGCCGCTCAAGACGGTATATTGCTGGGCAAAGTTATAGCCTTCTCCGTACATAAGAGATTGGTTGAACGGGTTTTTGCCCACGATCCAGTGCAGCTGCTCCTCCGCGATCTGGATGAGCTTCTGATCATTCAATAGAATACCCGCCAGCGCCGCAGCCTTGCCTGTAGATAATACAATCGCATTGTTGCCCTTGAAGGAGAACCAGACAGGGAATCGCTTCAAGTAATACTCATCATTCAAGCGAACGGCCTGCTGAAGCTGCTCGCCATATTGCTCCTTGGCTTGGTCGCCCACAAGCAAGTGCTGGACGTCGAAGCTCGCCTGATCCTTATGCTCGTCGATATGATAGATGCCGCTTGCAATCATCGGATATGGCGCCGTATAGGCTGTCAGGAACTTGATATAGGAGCCGTAATGCTCCACTGCGCCCATCCAGCTTGCAAGCTTCTCATGATCCGGCTGCGAGCCGATAATTTCGCTCAAGGCCATTAAATAAAGATGCTCTCTTGCCTGGTGGTTGAAGTGCATCACCACTTTTTTCTCCGGATTGCGATAGAAGAAGCCCGACACAACCTCACCCGCATCGGTACGGATGCCTTCCGTCTCTTGGGATGCCATGACATCGTCCAGGTAACGCTCGGCCTTGCGGGCATACTCCTCTTCGCCAGTCAAGCTGAACAGCAAGGAAGCCGCCCATGAAGCGGTAGCCAGGAACAAGCTCTCCGAGGTCATATAGGTATGCTCCCAGAAGATCGGAAGACGGGAGAAGCCGTCCTTCTCGAATTCTTCGACGGCATAGCGGAAGTCCTGTACGGCGACCTGTGCCAGCTTGTCCTTCAGAATATGGCCTTCCTCCATCAGCATGGAGATTTTCGCTTCAATACCGGCACAGAAAAAGTTCTCATACGGATTGTTGTGGACACGGGCATACATATCGTCCATGTTCCCGATTATACCGTCCGACCATATTCGAATACCCGCACTTGTGGCGCGATAGCCGTCGCCGAACCGGGTCTTCAGCAGGAAGTCAACGCCCCACTCCCCTTCTTCTACTAATCGCAGATAGAGCGGCAGGTTATGATCCTTCACCTGCTCCGCCATCTCATACAGCGACAACGCCACCTCAGCCGTCTGCACCAGCTGCTGGGAGACGTCTCCGGCATCATGCCAGCCGCCATTGAAGATGATCATGCCTCCGTTATGCCTCGCCGTAATATCCTCATGACAAGATCCGTGAATGCCATGAATCGGGCAGCCGCAGCGCTCGCAATAGATGAAGTTGAGCGACTTCCAGATGGAATCCTCCCAACGATCCACGCTGTTGCCGATTCGGAACTGCTTCGAGATCAGGTCGCCAATCCGAATGATATAGGTTCCCTCTTCCGCAAGCGGAGTAAAGTCGGCAATGGAGAAGGAGCCGATCGTTGTCTCTGTCCCCTGTACCTGACCGCTAAACTTCTCCTCACCCGTCTCCAGCAGCATGACGCTGAACGAAGCCTCGCGCTTGCCTGCAATGAGAACGGTCTTGGCATGCTCAGGATGATACCCGTTATGCGAGAAGATGACATCTTTATGGCGCGGCTGCCAGCCCTTGGAGATGTTCGGATACTCTACCCTTTCCAGATAGACGTTTTTGATCAAATAGTTAACGGTATCCCCGGTTGCCCGATCTTTGCCGTACATATCGTATTTGAAGCTCAGCTCGGTAATTTCATCCCTCGGCAGATCGGGAATTTCCATCGAGCACTGATTCCACTCTTTATTTTTCAAATTGATCACGTTAAAGCCTTCGCGGTCATACATATCGGGAATTTTAATCTTGCCGTCATTGCGAATAGCTACCTTGATATGAGGATTCGCCATGCCGCTGCAATCCGGGTAGATCTCGAAGGAGATGCGATTGTAGCTCTCCCAGTTCTCATGCTCAAAGGAGCGGTATGCCGCTACTGATCCATATGTGCTGTAGTCGCCATCGCTAGGGGAGCCTTCCGGCCAATGATCCATCAGGTTCGGAGAGGTCAGCTCCAGCATACCGCCTTCTATCAGGCGGGATTCACCGTCGCCTCTATGCTTCCACTGGTCCTCGCCATGCTTCGAGTCCAAGATAACGACACGATCCAGCACCTTCTTCTTCAGGCTGTCCGCTTCAAGCGATGCCCTCTCATCAATCTTGAGCGGCTTATGAATGATATTCGATAATGCGATTTCCTTCTCCAGCTGTTTGGATGCCACTTTCCATTCCCCCTGACACTTGGATGTCAACTTGGTAACGTTACCAAATTTAAATGTTAGAACAGATGCCTAATTAATTGGAGCATAACAAACGCTTGTGGTTGTGTCAATGAAAACAGCATATCGGCCCGTAACATCTGGTTTCTTTCATGATTATTGGAAAAAACCGCCCTTGATGACGTAATTACAGTACCTCCGTGTATATTTTCGTTTGTATACACAATCACGCAGAATAATTTCATTTAGGCGGACATTTGGTACTGTTACCAAATTAAAAATAATGACTCTCTCGTTCTACTATACCGCTTACTTTGACCTTGAAGACCAACGTTTATTCCCCTAAATCCAGCATTGACAGCGCTATATACCGATTTCGTTGAAATTCTTGATCTGCAATCGGCAATGGCAAAAGGCGAGCTGCGGGTCCAACCCGGAGATTGGCGCTTTAACACCGTCACTCACCTTGACCTCGCAGCTGCAATTGCCACGACGCTGGCCAGTCCCGGCCACGAACATCACACGTATGAGTTGACCGCGCCGAAAGCGTGGACCTTCGAGGAACTGGCCGGCGCTCTGTCCGAGCTTGGAGGCAAGCCAGTCTCTGTGGTACAAGACGCTGAGCTTCAGCATTGGATGTTCGGCTTTCTCCGCAGCACCCACACATCCTCCACGACTGGAGATTTGGAGCGGCTGATGGATCGTCCTGCAACAACGCTGAAGGAAAGCATCCGGTAATTTGCCTTGCCTTCGTAAACGGTTAGATGGACGAGGATGCTTGCGCAAGCCATGCAGAGAGCTGATTCGCTTCAATGGCATCCCCTTTGCGGAACTTTCGCGTCTTGCGCTCAGCAGGGCCGTCCCATTCTCCTTCAGGAAGCTCAAGTCCGGTTGCATGGAAGATGGTAAAGCTGACAGCATCCTTGGAGGTGGAAATTACGGCGGCGTACTTTCCGTTTTTCAGAAAATGCGGCTTCTTATACTGCAGACGCTCCTGCGCGTCCGGTATCGCTTGATAGACAACGCTGCGCAGCTCGATGCTCAGTTCTTGCTGCCATGCTTCCTTCAGTCCGTCGATAAAATCCTTGATCTCTTGATTCATAAATACTCTCTCCTTCGTTATGGATGCAATAGACTTAACTGATCTTGCAGATCGGCCTTCATAGCCTGAGTTCTCGCATCTAGCACGTAATCCGTTCTGGATGCCAGCCTTCGAACCTCAATCACATGCTCGCCTTGCTCCGGGGGGAGCGGCATGCGAAGCGCCCACTTCAACGCCTCTTCCTCCGTGTCCACGTCAATGACCGTATAACCGGCAATCCATTCTTGCTCCGGCAAAAAAGGGCCTGATTGCATAGCAGGCGCTCCGCCGCCCGGCGGGAATACAACTCTTATTCCGCTTGAGCTTGGCAGCAGCTCTTCCGCAGACAGGAAAACGCCTGCATCCTGCAGGTTCTTCAAGAAGGCGTCTTTCGCTCCGGAATGTTCCCTGCCGTCCCGTATCCCCGCCTCAAAATAACCCGTTGCTTTTACCATGACCATAAAACGCATCAATCAACACCGCCTCTACTCCGTGCTTGGCATTTCTGCTTGCATTCGGCTGCACGCTCCGACAGCAGCATCCGCTCCCGCTCGTTCCTCGTCATGCCCGCTGCGCGCTCAAACTCCACAATGGCTTCCTCATATCGTTCCAGCTTCATCAGCAGATCGCCGCGCACGCTTGGCAGCAAATGATACCCATATAGCAGGGGCTCGTTATGCAGCGCATCGACAATCTGAAGTCCGAATGCAGGACCAAAAGCCATGGACACGGCAACCGCACGGTTCAACTCCACAATCGGCGAATACGAGATTCGCGACAGCGCTTCATACAGAGCCGCTATCCGGATCCAATTCGTATCCTCCACCGACACAGCCTCTGCATGGCAGGCGGCAATCGCCGCCTGGAGCGAGTATGGCCCTAGCGTCCTGCCATGCCTCCGGCTGCGCTCCAGCGCCGCAAGCCCGCGGCGGATAAGCAGACGATCCCACAGGGAGCGATTCTGATCCTTGAGAAGAACAGGCTCTCCACCTGCGCCTACTCTTGTTTTCAAGCGAGAGGACTGGATCTCCATAAGAGCGACCAGCCCGTGCACCTCCGGCTCATCCTGGGCGATCTCGGCAAGAACGCGTCCCAGCCTTAACGCTTCCTGGCATAGAAGAGGACGTATCCAGTTCTCTCCCGAAGTAGCGGAATACCCTTCGTTGAACATGAGATAGATGACTTCCAGCACAGCGGAGAGCCGCTCCTTCAGCTCCTCGCCCTCTGGCGCCTCGAACGGAACCCGCTTGGCGTTCAGCGTCCGCTTGGCTCGTACAATACGCTGGGCAATGGTCGCCTCGGCCACAAGGCAAGACCGGGCGATCTCATCCGTCGTAAGCCCGCAGAGCAATCGCAGCGTCAGCGCTACGCGAGCCTCCGGCGACAATACCGGATGGCAGGTGAGGAAGATCAGACGCAGGAGATCATCGCCGATCTCCCCGTCTATCGCCCCGTCAATATCCGCCTCGGTGTACAAGCTGGCATGGCGGGCAAGCTCCTCGTACTTCCGCTCGCCGACCTTGTTCCTCCGCAGCAGATCGATGGCGCGCCGCTTGGCTGTCGTCATCAGCCAGGCGCCCGGATTATCCGGGATGCCGCTCTCCGGCCACCGTTCCAGCGCAATAACCAGAGCGTCCTGCGCCAAGTCCTCCGCCAGTCCGACATCGCGCACCATGCGGGTAAGGCTTGCAATCAGCTTTGGCGATTCCATGCGCCAGATCGCATCAATGGTGCGATGGGCTGATGCGCGGCTCACGCGTTCCTCTGCTGCTCCACTTGCTTCCGAAGCGCCGCTTCCTTCGCCAATGTCTCAGGGTCCTCCATCAAGTCCTCGACATCGAATACCTGTCTAAGCTCAATCTCGCCTTGTCCGAATCCATGCGGGTCCGGCATGCGCAGCGCCCACTCGATTGCTTCTTCCCGCGACTTGACCTCGATGAGCGTGTACCCCGCAATTAATTCCTTCGCTTCGGTAAAAGGACCGTCGGTCACCTTCGGCTTCCCGCCCGGTTCCGGGTAGGAGATCCGAATGCCGTTCGAGCTTGGCTGCAAGCCGTCTGCCGCAAGCAGCACTCCCGCCTTAACCAATTCCTCGTTGTACTTCTGCATAGCATCAATGAGCTCCTGGCTAGGCATTGCTCCGGCTTCTGAATCCGCAGTCGCTTTTACAATCATCATAAATCTCATATCTATTCCTCCCAAAATGTTGATCAGCATCGCTATCCAGTCCTTAGACCGTTATTTCTGGATGCTTCTATCTACACAACGAATCATGATTGATTAAATCGACAGATTCGGAATTTTTTTTATACCAACTATGTTACTATTTTTGACAACCGTTGTATGCATCCTTCTAAACCGAATGACCGTCACGTTACTTATGCTAGAAAAAAGGCCTCCAGCTCTGAAGCGATCATGGCTGCGTTCAACTTTTTCGTATGGCCGAGCCCTTTCTTGCTGACAAGTCTCGCATTTGGGAGAACGGCGGCCGTCGCTTGAGCGCCCCGGCGCAGAGAAGCCGGGCTTTCCGTACCCTCCAGCACCAGCGCAGGCATCGCAACCCCTTGCCACATCGCAGGAGACAGCGGCTTGCCCTCCATATGCCCGTCCAGCAATGCCGCATCGTACGGCAGCGTGTGGGCCAGCCCCGTTAGCGTGGACCATACGCCCGGCATCAAGCGCATCAGACGGACGACGAACACAGGCGCTCCCATCCCTTTGGTCATAAAGTAGCGGACCGCCTCCGCCCGCTTCCCAGCGGCAACCAGCTCCGTCACCTGTCTTGCAAACCCCTCAGGAACGATCCTGTCGGCCTTATCTACGACAAACGGCGGCTCGTGCAACACCAGCTTCTTCATCTGCACGCCTCTAGCAGCGGCCTGCATACATAGAACGGCGCCCGAGGACAATCCCCACACATAGGCCGATCCGCCTGCCGCTTGAATCATAGCCTCCAAATCTTCGATTTCTCTCTCTATCTCGTAAGGCTTCGCATCTCCGCTATCGCCGCGGCCTCTGCGATCATAGTTATATACAGTGAATCGTCCTGACAGCAGGGCTGCAAGCTTGGCCACATCCGCGAATTTGCGATAGCCGAATGCTCCCGATATCAATATGAGCGCAGGGCCCTTTCCTGTCTGGTCATAAGCGATCTTCGTTCCGTCCTTCGATATTGCGTAATGCATGCGCATTCCTCCTGAATATAAACTGGCTTCTATGTACACGACGAATGAATAACGAATAAATCGACACGATGATTTTATTTCATAAGAAAAAAGTTTGCAATCGTACAATTCGAATAAAAATAGCCCGCTATTCAAAGAATAGCAGGCTCGTCCATTCTATTAATTTAGTTGTACCCGCAGCGTTAATGTTCCTTCATCTTCAAAGGCTTAACGTTCCGGTCGAAAGCAACAACCGCCATCCCCGCGCTTAGAATCGCGCACATCATATACATGAAAGAATAAGAGAACCAGTCCGATACCGTACCCATTACGATAGCGCCCAGCGATACGCCCATATCAGCCGTCGCGATAAACAAACCCATCAGAACATTGCGGTTCTCCTTGGGCAAGACGAAGCTGAGATAGGTGGTTAGGGCCGGATATAGCAATGCTTGGGCGATGCCCATACTTATCGCCCCGGCATAAAAGGGCACCGCGCCTGACGATGCCGCCAGACTCACACTAAGCGAAGCCACGGCAACCAGCAGCATAGCCGTAATCATGAAAGTAGAATGCCACTTGCCGTCAGAAGGGATTTTTTTGCCGAATAGCAAGCGAACCGCCACGACTGCCGCCGCCTGAATCATCAGAAAGACCGCTGCGCTGCCATCTTGGACATGAACCGCATACAAGGGCACGAAAGCGGTCACCGCTCCGAATACCACAGAAGCGCTTAACATCAGCGAGCTGCTCTTGAACAAAGACGGATTCGTCACAAGCTGGCTAAACGAGGTCCACATGCTAAGCCCTTGCTTCCGCTGCTCACAATCGCCAGCCGCCCGATCCCACTGATGCTCCATACGTACCGAGTAGCCTGCCGCTCCTGTCAATACCGCAATCCCTATCATCACTGCCGCGAGTACGCTCATCTGCCCCGTCTGCCAGATGCCGATCGCCAGCAGAGGCCCGATGATTCCCGGCAAATAAGAGCATAACGAATACATGGATATGCCTTGCGACCGATCCTTGTCAGGTAAGGCGTCAATGAGGCCCAATTGCAGCGCCATTGAGAAAAAAGCTGTACATACCCCTTGCAGCACCCGCGCAACAAAATATCCGCCAAGCCCGGTAAAGGCATATAGCACAAGCGCCACACCATTCAGAAGCAGAATCGCACGCAGCACCTTCACCGGCCCGTGAAATTGGATCAGATAACCTGCCCATGGGCGCAAAAACATCGTCGTGAACAGATAAGCGCCCATAATGATGCCGATTGTCAGGTTGGATGCGCCTGCCGCTTCACCCTTTAGAGGAATGATCACGTTCATAATCGAATTGGCGCTAAAATAAAACAGCGTCAACACATAGAGCCGGAGAAACGGCCAGGACAATGCGCCCTTCACAGCCTTCCCTCCTTCCTCCAGGCACTAGCCTGCAAGCCGCTCCATCGCCTCGTCATAACAAGACCTTGCGCAGCAGCTCTTGCGCGTAGAGAGATTTGACATGCTGTAGATCGGCGGCATCGACCATCTCCTCGATTCGGCCATGCCGGATAATCATAATCCTGTCGCACAAATACGCCGCCGCCTGGATATCGTGAGTGATGAAGATGTAGCCCGTTCCATGCTTCTCTCTCCAGCCCTTTAGCAATTCAAGTACTTGCATCTGCACGGACCCGTCCAACGAGCTGATTGCTTCATCCAGCAAGATGCAAGGCGATCCCGTTGCAACAGCTCTGGCGATGCATACCCGCTGCGCCTCTCCGCCAGATAGCTCATGGGGATACTTCGGCAGATAGGAAGCATCCAGTCCCACCTGCAGCAGCCGCTCTTCGAGCTCATCGTCTGATGCACGGGGCAGCACTTCAAGCATCGCCCGACGGACATGGAAAAACGGATTAATCGATGACGTATAGTCCTGGAATACAGCACTTAGGCCGACTCTTCCCGACCTCCGGCCAGCAACCGGCTTGCCGCCGAATGAGATGATGCCGCTATCCGGCTTCTCAATACCAAGCAAGAGACGCCCCAGCGTCGATTTTCCGCTGCCGCTTTCGCCGATAATGCCGAGACATTCACCTTTCCTCCACTCGAAGCTGATGTCGGTTAACACTTGATGGCGTGAATGACCGAACCAGCCATCTTTGCGGTACGACTTATATACACCCTCAACGTTCAGCAAATCCAGCGCCTCCCATCAGCTTCATGTAATGGTGATGAAGCGGCAGCTTGGAGGCAGCCAGCTGCCGAGTATACGGATGCTCCGCACGGGTGAACAGCTCGCTTGGCGTTCCCTGCTCCACAATTTCCCCGTCCTTCATCACAATGACCTGATCCGCAATGCGCTTCACTGCGCCCAGATCATGGGATACGAACAGCATGCTGCTGCCTGTAAGAACGCGCAGCTGTACGAATTGCTCCATCACCTCGAATTGCGTAACAGCATCCAGCGCCGTAGTCGGCTCGTCGGCAATGATCACATCGGGCTTAAGCGCAAGGGCGAGTGCAATCATCAGCCTTTGCAGCATGCCCCCGGACAGCTCATGCGAATATCGACCCAAGACAACCACAGGATCATTCAGCCCAACGCTCATCAGTGCTTCATGCAGCAGTTCTTCAATCTCCATGCTGCTCCAATCGCCATGTACCGACATTGTATCCCGCAAGTGAGCGCCTACCGGCCGGGAAGGATCGAAAGCGCGCATGCCGTTCTGCATAATCATGCACAGCCGCTTGCCTCTGACGGTGCGCATCTCCTTCTCCGAGAGCCCTGCCAGAGAGATTCCATTCAGGAGGATACTTCCCGACTGGCTTAGCCCGCCTTGCAGAAGCCGAAGAATAGCCTTGCACGTAAGCGACTTGCCGCTGCCGCTCTCCCCGACAATGCCGAGGCATTCTCCCTTCGCCAGACGAAAGGAGCTGTCCGGCACAAGCACCTTGCCGGTGCGGCTCTCCCATATTCTCAAATGCTTCACTTCCAGCACATTCCCTGCCATGCTACACCGCCTCCTTCCGGGCTGCTTTGGCAAGCAAGGCTGCTCCGAAGCCTGCTTTCTTCTGTCGCCCGGCATGCATTAATTTGGGATCCAGCAGCGTCTGCAGCGAATCGGACAAGAAGTTCACTGCCGATACGACAACCATAATCGCAAGGCCTGGCGCCAGCATCAGCTCCGGTCTGGAGAACATGACCGTTCTGGCTTCATTCAGCATCATCCCCCACTCCGCATGCGGCGCCTCAATACCGAGGCCAAGAAACGACAAACCGGAGACTTGCAAGATCATCGAGCCGAACGAGCTGCTGGAGATGACGGCGATATCCGGAAGCGCAACCGGCAGAATATGCTTCGCCATAATCTTGAGGTGGCTCGTACGGAGCGTCTTGGCGAACTGGACATAGGAGGCTTCCGCAACCTGCATAACAGCAGTACGGATCACCCGGGCGAACCATGCCCATTTCATGAGCACAAAAGCTATAAGAATATGGGTTAACCCCGCTCCCAGCATACCCACAACAGCAAGTGTCATCACATACCCCGGGAACGATAGCATACAATCGCAAATTCTCATCAGGACAGCGTCGACCCTCCCTCGAAAGTAACCGGCGGCAAAACCGGCAATCGCCCCGATGCCTACAGATGCGGCCAAAGCCGCAAGCACGCCCAGCACGCTCGGACGTATGCCATAGATGAGACGGGATAACACACAGCGTCCAAGATGATCGTTGCCGAGCCAATATTGCCACGACATCCCTGCGAAACGCAGATCCATATGGACCTCATTCGGCGGATGAGGCGCGATAAGCGGGGCGCACAGGCCGAGCAATAAGGTCGCCGAGATGACAGCAAACGATACAGCCGACCATTTGTCCCTCATAATATGTACAAGCACCTTCATCTTAGTTCCTTCCTCATCTTAGGATTTAACAGGGCATTCATGACGTCTGAAGCCGTATTGAACAGGACAAAAGCGACCGCCAGGATTAAGACATAGGCTTGGATCATCGGGAAATCCCGGCTCAGGATCGATTTGACCGTAAGCGTGCCGAGTCCAGGCCATGCAAAGACGTTCTCCACCACAACCGTACTTCCCAATATAACGGGAATGGCCATTCCGAACACCGATATGGCGACCTGCATGGAATTCCGCAAGATGCTCATCGTTACTTTGCTCTCCGGCAAGCCGCAGGCCCTCCCGTATAAGACGTAATCCTCATTCATATTGCTTAGCATGGAGCTTCGGATCATGCGGAAATAAATGCCTGCATACCCTGCTACGATAACCATAACCGGCAAAATGTAGCTGTTGAGCCCGTTCATCCCGCTGGTCGGCAGCAGATCCAGCCGGACGGCGAGGAGCCAGACGAGCAACGCGGCAAGCCAGTAAGCCGGCATCGAGGATAACAGAAACGACACGCTCCGTACGGAGATATCCAGCCATCTGCCGCTCCGCAAAGCGCAGATGATCCCAAGTCCAATCGACATCAGCATAATCAATACCGAAGAAACCAATGTCAGCTTGACTGTATGGAGAAAAGCGGGCCCTAGCAGCGACCAGACTGGCATTCCCGTAACAAAGGAATGGCCAAAATCAAGCTGAAGGCTAGCAAGCAGCCAATCGGCATATTGGATGAGCAAAGGGCGGTCCATGCCGAGCTTCGCTCTCGTCTCGGCGATGAGTTCTTCCGTCAGAACCGGAACTCCTTGCGCATGGAGCACAACCTCGGCAGGGTCCATAGGAGACAGATGGTTCAGCACAAAAGTCAAAAAGGATATGACCAGCAACAGCGGCAGCGTCATGGCAATTCGCTTAACGATATAATGGCTCATCAGTTTGTCACCCCGGCACTATTCAAAAAACATGCTTTCGAACGGCAGTTCAAATTGCGTTTGCTTGAAGGATACGCCCTTCAGCGAAGCGGGGGCGATAACCGTCACGCTGCCATTCGTAAGCGGGATGAACACCGCCTCGTCATGCACGATCGTTAAGATATCGGCATAAAGTTCCTTTCGTGTATCTTCGTTTGTTGAAATCATCACTTCGTCTATCTTCCGGTACAGCTCCTCCGCCTGTGGAATGCCGCTTGTTGTATGCCGATACGACGACTCTGAGGCAAATGCGGCAATCGTACTTTGGGGATCATAGGCAAGGCCCCAGGTTTGATTGAACAGCAATTCGTAATCACCAGCGGATCTCCGCTTCGCAATGGAGGTGGAATCCTCGCCGACCAGCTCCAGCTTGATGCCACTCTTGAGCGTCTCGCTTTGAAGCAGCTCCGCTTGCGTCTTCTGCGAGGAGGAGTTGACGTCATAATACAGCTTCATCGTTAGCGGAAGTCCGTTCTTTGCCCGAATGTCACTGCCGTCTTCCTTCAGCCACCCGGCCTGCTCCAGCAGCCTAGCTGCCTCGGCCGGATCAAAAGCTCTCTTTTGCAGCTCTACATCGGCATAATGGACGTTAGAGGAGAACAACGTGTCCGCCGCCGACTCTGTTCCGCTGAAGATAGTTCGGCTAATCGTCTCGCGATCGACAGTATGCCAGAGAGCCTCCCGAACCGCCTTCTCGCTGACCGGACTATCCGATCTGCTGCTATTGGCAACAATCATCTTGGTGTTCATGGCTTCGCTGCGGACGATCTGATAGTCTCCGGTTTGCGTCAGCCGCTCCATGGCCTCCACATCGATGCTATCGGCGCCTCTATCATCGGTGAAGACAAAGTTGACTTCTCCCTTCTGAAGAGCCAGCAAAGTCGTCTCGCCCGAAGGCAGCACCTTGGCTGTAATGGCCTTGACTTGCGGCGCCCCGCCCCAATACCGGTCGTTCGCAAGGAAATGGGCGTACTGATCCGTCAGATGCTCAGCCAGTCGATAAGGTCCTGTGCCGTTGTAGCCCGATACGCCATCTTTCGTCTCACCGTTCACAAAGTCATTTGGGGATAGGAATACATAAGGGCGAGTCATAGACAGCTCTAGCAGAGCGGGGTAATACGGTTCATCCAAAGTCAGACGGACCGTATGCTCATCGATGACATCGATGGCGGATAGCTTCGTGGACAGCTTGATCCAAGTATGCTTGCCGGCATTGCGCTGTACGGCTTCGATATTTTGCTTCACGGCTTCAGCGTTAAACGGCGCTCCGTCATGGAACGTTACGTTTTTTCTCAAATGAAAGGTATAGACTGTTCCATCGTCGGATATGTCCCATGATTCTGCAAGCAGGGGCTTAATTCCATCCTTCGTGTGCTCCACCAGCGATTCGTAGACCATCCCTTGTGCGGCCATCGATCCCGAATAGAGATGGGGATTCATATCATTGATATCCTTCGCCGTAGCGTATATGATCTCGCTTGCCCCCTCCGCGCCGGACTTGTTGCTGCTGCATCCAGCCAGCAATGCTATGACCAAAAAAGCAGCCAATAGACCAAGCTTTTGTCGTTTCTTCATTGTTGCACTCTCTCCCTAATAGTAATTATTACGATCATTTTTCATTTTGATTGTAATGATTACTATTATCAATGTCAATAAGAATTTTCATTCCGTCTACATATCATCCGCTTCATCGGATAAACGAACACAAAAAAAAACGACCCCCGAACGGGATCGATTTTTGCTGCTCTACGCCTTAATGTTGACATCAGTCGCGATCCACTTGCCGCCCTTCCAGCGAATGCGCAGATGAACCTCCTCATTGAAGCCAAGCGAACCGTCATTGTAATAATTGCTCACCTTTACACTCGCTACACCAAAAAGATGGATGGGGAAACCGATGATGCCGTAATCATGGTGCTCCGGTTGATAGGAGCCGCTATAGTTGGTCATCCCTCTTGGCACTGGATGCAGCTGCTGATAGACTTCCTCCGTCATATAGTTGGCATATTGCCGTTGCTGATCTGATGACTTCATCCCCATCTCGATGATCTCTTTGCTTCGTTCGCCTATTTGCCAACCGACTACCCCATATAGAATTGCGAATGCTAGAATAACGCCAACGATGATTAATATTAATTTCCTATTCATTCAAATACCCTTCTTTCGGCATCCAAATCTATAACTACGCATCCAGCCACTTGTGAATGACTTCGACTAGCTGCATTTCCTTGGCACGTATATTCTCCATATTGTGCAGCGTGATCAGCGGCCCGCCTGCTGCTCTATCCTTTCCTTTCGCTCCGGTATGGAAGACCAGCAGCAGGCAATCCTGCTTGCGCAGGTTGAATGTAATCCGGTCCTCACCTTCATCATGAAAACTTGGCGCGTTCCATTTGATATGCTCCCCTATTCCCGGACGCGCGCCCTTTATAATGCTGCGAACCGCCTCAATCTCTGGCTTCAGAGGATGCTCCAGCTCTCTCATATAGACTTCCACTTGCTCCGTACCGGATAACTTCGCTTTGCTCCCGCTGGATGAAGCCGCTTCCTTCCGTTTGGCTGGCATGAATCAAACCTCCCTGCTTGCGCATGAATCTATCCATTTATTGTTCAACTGTCTAGTGTGTGAGCTGGCCGTCCTTCACATCGCTCTCTCTCTGATGCGGCTCTAACGAGCGGGCCAGAAACTTCCCGGTAAGCGATCGCTCCACCCGCGCTACCTCCTCAGGCGTGCCCGTTGCCACTACCTGGCCTCCATTGCTCCCGCCGTCAGGACCCATATCGATCACATAATCTGCAACCTTGATCAAATCCAGATGATGCTCAATGACCAGAACCGAATGTCCGGCATCGACAAGCTGCTGGAGGCAATCAATCAGCTTCTGGATGTCGCTAAGATGAAGACCTGTTGTCGGCTCGTCCAGCACGTACAGATTATGGCTGCCCCGCTTCAGCTTGCCCAGCTCATAGGCCAGCTTGATCCGCTGCGCTTCGCCGCCGGAGAGCGTTGTCGAGGATTGCCCCAGCCTCAAGTAGCCAAGACCAAGCTGATGAAGCACCTTCAGCTTATGCTGAAGATAAGTCTGTCCCTCGAAAAAGCCCACCGCTTCTTCAATGCTCATAGCGAGCACATCGGCGATATGCTTGTCCTTAAGCTTAATCTCCAGCACCTCATCCGTGAACCTTGTCCCTTTGCACACTGGACAGATCGCCTCGACATCCGGCATGAACATCAATTGTGTCACAACGATGCCTTCCCCTTGGCAATTCTCGCAGCGTCCGCCATTCTTCTGGTTGAAGCTGAAATCGTTTTTAGTCAGCCTGCTGCCAGCCGCCTCGGCCTCCTCTGCGTACAGCTCACGTATCCGGTCGAACAATCCGACATAGGTCGCCGGGTTGGAGCGAGTGCTCCGTCCGATTGGAGATTGATCAATCGTAATAATGCCTGTCAGATGCTCATGCCCCATTAGCGAGTCATGCTCGCCCGGCTTGATTCGGGCGTCGTGGAAGATGGAGAATAGCTGCTTGCACATCACTTCGTTCACTAACGTGCTTTTGCCTGAGCCCGACACGCCTGTGATGCAGGCAAGAACGCCAAGCGGAATATCCACGTCCACATGCTGCAGATTATTCGCTCGCGCTCCACGAATCTGAATCGCTTTCCCGGTCAATGGCCGCCGCTCAGAAGGAATCCCAATCATCCTTGCGCCGGACAGGTATGCGCCTGTGACCGATTCCGGCGATGCCGCAAGCTGCTCCGCCAAGCCTGCCGCAATCAACTGTCCGCCGCTGATTCCCGGTCCCGGCCCAATCTCGATGATATGATCGGCGCTAAGGATCGTATCCATATCGTGCTCCACAACGATAATGGTATTGCCCAGATCGCGAAGCTTCTTCAGCGTGTTGATCATGCGGTCGCTGTCTCTCGCATGGAGTCCGATGCTGGGCTCGTCGAGCACATACAGCATCCCCATCAGGCCTGAGCTGATCTGGGTAGACAGACGAATACGCTGCGCCTCACCGCCCGATATCGTATCGGATCGCCGGCCGAGGCTAAGATAATGAAGCCCGATATCCAGCAGCAAGTCCAGACGCGTCAGAATCTCCTTCGTAATCTGTTCGCCGACACGGGCCTTCGTATCGCTAAAGGTCAAATGCTCAAGGAAATGCTTCAGCTCGCTCAGCGGCATCACGCTCATCTCATGAATATCGGCGCCGCCGATGCGGACGCAAAGCCGCTGGGGCTTTAGCTTCTTCCCCTCGCAATCTGGACAGGTATGCTCAATCATCATTTTTTTATAGAAATCCGCTTCTCCCTGACTGCCTTGCCGCTTCAAGAACAGCTTGTACCACCAGTTGATGATATGTACGAATCCGGCAAAAGTCATCATCTTGCCGTCATGCCGGAATTGTGTCTTGCTTGAGCTCTCGTCGGCGATAAACGGAAACTTCTCTCCTTTCGTCCCATAAAACAACTTGTCCTGCACAGGTGCTGGCATGTCCTTCAGGGGCACATTCAGATCAAAGCCGTAATGCTTCGCCATGCACTTCACCAGCGACCAGATCCAGGTGCCTTTGCTAGACTTACTGAGCAACTTGGGTTCGATTGCGCCAGCCAGAATGCTTTTATTCTTATCCCGTACCAGAAACCGGGCTTCCGCTCTCATGAACGTGCCAAGGCCGCCGCAGGTTCGGCATGCGCTGTCGTTATCATTAAAGGAGAAATAATGGGGCTGAAGCTCGCCCATCGTCAGATGATGCTCCGGGCAGGCGAATTGGTCGTAGAACTTCTCCGCATCGAATGTCGTGCCATCCGGAACCGCAATAATCTCGAAACGGATGAAGCCCTCGCCGACCAGGCTCAGGCTGTTCTCAATCGTCTTGGTCAGCACCTTATAAATATCTGGGTTGACGATCACCTTATCGACCACAATTTCAATCCGGTAGTCGGCTTCTTCCTCCAGCTCGACATGATCGGTCAGATTGGTGCGCTCGCCGTCAATGAGGAGCGTCCGAAATCCTTTGGCACGGATCTCATCAAAGGTCGTCTCATACGTCTCTCCATACAGCTTGTATAACGGCGCCAGCACCTCCAGCTCTGTCCCTTCAGGCAGCTTCTGAATATGCTCAATCATCTGCAAGGAGGATCGGATCGGAATGGGATGATCGCATAGCGGACAGCTCGCTTCGCCTGCCGAGGCGAACAGCAGCCGCAAGAAATCATAGATATCCGTCATCGTCCCGACTGTAGAGCGCGGATTGAGAATGCCCTTCTTCTGCTCGATGGCAATGACCGGGGAGAGTCCGAATACAAAGTCAACCTCCGGCTTCTTCACCTGGCTCATCCGGCTCTTGGCGTATGTAGACAGCGAATCCAGAAACCGCCGCTGACCCTCGCCATAGATCACATCGAAGGCGAGCGATGATTTGCCCGAGCCGCTAACGCCGGTAATGACCGTTAGCTTGTCCCTCGGGATATTGACGTCGATATTTTTCAAATTGTTTTGCCTGGCTCCGCGCACCTCAATGAATGTTTTCATCCGTTCATCCACATCTCCATTTCATCGTTATCGTACGCATAAGCAGGCTCAAGCAGCGGCACTCTGCTCTTCGGCGTAGCCTTCGTCTCGGATTCCCACTTTGTAATCAAGCCTTGCTCGGCAAGCAAGTCACAAGCAGATGCCATAGGGCCCGCCTCTACCGGGATAAGCATGCGGAATTTCATAAACAGATTCGTAACGGTGCGGATATCCGCCTCTTCCTTCAAGTAGGAAATGATAGGCTGGAACATCGCTTCCGCCCGCTGCTTCAAATAGCCATCAACAAGTCGCAATGTGGCCTCTACCTTGCTCCGATTCACCTCTGCGCCTACCATTTCCGTATAGACCACATTGAAAAAGTCCGGGTTGAAGCGGAGCGCCTGCTGAACGACCTCGCGCATGGGAACTTCCCCCTGAAAGACTACTTCGATCTGGGCCAGCACATCCGCCATCTTGATTACCCATGCGGCGCTGTAGATCATATCGTCCTTGACGTACAGCCATTTCTCCGCTTTGGCAAGCATTCCCAAGGCATGGCAGCCTAGCAGAACAAGATGAAGCTCGCGATCCCGCTTGCCGACATGGCGGATTTGCTCCATATATTCGGTGATCGACTCATCCTTCGTGAACAGCAGCGTGCTTCGCACCAGCATGGAGTGACTGAAGGCGCTTTGCATTGAGCTCTCCATCCAACGCTTGAACTCGTTGCGTGTCTGAATGCTGGCGTTGATTGGAATATCATTTTCGACAAAGCAGGTATAGCCAGTCCCCAGCTTCTGATCATGGACGATCAGCTTGAGATCGATATCCGACTTCTCCCACACCTGATCGTAGGACATGCTGCCGAGCAGAATCGCGGCGATCACCTGGTCATCGCCTTTAATCTTCTCTACAAATCTCTCCAGCGCCTCGCGAAAGACCGCCGTCATCGAGCTTGCATGACTTACTTCCATTCATCCCACTCCTTCTTGGCTGCTATCAAAATGATCCTCTCTACTACAGATGCCATTCACGGCGAAAATTTATCATATTTGTTAACGATTTCATATAATTAGTTAAATAGTACCATCCCGGTTTGGTAAAAAGAAGACAATATCTGCTTCACTCCTTAATAAAAAGGAGCTGCTGATCTATCGCTTCAGCAGCTCCTGCAAATTGTTATTGTGGGACAGCTTGATCATTTTAGATTGATAGCTATGCAGCTTGGCTTCAAATCTCTCTCTATCCCTCTCAAAGTCCCGAGTCCACACATACATCATATACAACATCTTCAAATCGGGATGATAGTGACAAGCCTCGATGCCAAGCTTCTGCTTTAAGAAGCGGGTAAATATTCTGACTCTCCGTCTCCATAACGGCGGATCAAGAAAGATTATTGTGTCAGCCATCTCATACAGGCATTGGTAGGAATCCCTATCAGTCCCCTCAAATATCCAGGTTTCATTGCGATTAATCTCTTCAATCACCACAAGCTGCTCATCCGCTGTACGTTTGATTCGTCCTTCCGGCGTTTGATGATATACCACACAATCCAGCTCATACCAGGGTATACTTATCGTTTGCGACAATTGCTTGGCTAACGTCGTTTTGCCGCTGGCAACGATTCCAATAATGAGGATTTTTTTCATAGGATCGCCTTCATTATAGTAAGGACCTCGCAACACGAAATCCAAGATCATCGATACGGAACGTCGGATGGCTGCGGCGGCGGCATGTCGCTCCGCAGCCTCTGGCTTCCTCCGCCCAGCTCCCGCCACGGAATACTCTATAGGATCCGTAGACGTTCACATCATAGAGATCCCAGCACCACTCCCATACGTTGCCCAGCATATCATGGAGTCCCCATGCGTTAGGCTGCTTGCTGCCTGCCTCCTGCACCTTGCCCCCCGCATTGTCCCGGTACCAAGCGATCGCATCAAGCTCGCCGTATCGGTACCCGGTTGTCCCGGCTTTGCATGCATACTGCCACTCTGCTTCCGTCGGGAGTCGATAGCCATTGGCTTCCAGGTTACAATCGACATGCTCGCCGCCATTTGTAATATAGTATTCTTGCAGACCCGACTCCCGGGAAAACAAATTGCAAAAAAGGATGGCCTCCTCCCATGACACTTCCACTACCGGGGCTCTAAGACGGACATCCGATCCAATAGGCCGTTGCACAACAGCGCAATACAACTCATTCGTAACCGGAACCGGTGCGAGCATAAAGGAATTCACCTGCTCCATCCATTGCGTCTTTTTCCGATCGTCCCTTAAGGCGACCTCTCCTGCTGCAATCTTTATCATCGGATAATGAGCATAACTATCCTTTGCAACTGACAACGTTATTTCTCCCCTTCAACCCGACGTGTCTCCATACTCTCATGCAACTCTATTACACGAGTCTCCTTCTATCAATCCATAAAGAATACACAAAATTTACTTATGTTGTCAAAAAAACAGCCTCTGGGGCTGCCGATTCATTGTTTAATTTAAGATTTGGAACGCAGTCTGCGTCTCTTCCGGTTCCCAATTTTGATCCATACTTCCCGATCACCGTCCCTGAACAGGCGGATACCTACATATCTTAGGGGCGTCCAGATTTCGCTGAAATAATAATGCGGCATGATAATCATTCCTTTACTCCAAAGGTCCAACCACTTTTCTTAACCTTATGCAGCAAGTCCAATTGTCATGTTATTTCAAGGAAATTGTCTTAAGTCAGTATAATAAAAAGCCAACCAGCAGTGATATGCTCCCCTTTAGGTAGACAGGTGAAATAATAAAACCTGTTTATCAAGGGGAGTTTTTTTTCATGTCCAAAATAAATGAGTACTGCGTGGAAGAGAAATTAGCCATTTTGAAGGAGCATGAA
>NZ_QZCF01000026.1 GCF_003591485.1 Paenibacillus sp. 1011MAR3C5 | reverse complement strand
TCCCCGGATCAAAGCCTGCTTACGGCTCCCCGAGGCGGTATCGTTGTTCGCCACGTCCTTCTTCGGCTCCTGGTGCCTAGGCATCCTCCGTGCGCTCTTACTAGCTTAACCTAGTATCGCTGGCATAAAGCCAACGTTAATCATTTGCTAAAGGATGTTTCAGCAGAAGATTCTCTTCTTATCCGAAGATAAGATTCAAAAACTTCTTGTTACTTTCGTTATCCAGTTTTCAAGGAACAAATAGATGGATGAGTCTTTCCTTTCGGAAAACTCTTGCCGTTTTTCCCTTCGGGAAAACGGTTGGTGGAGCCAAGCGGGATCGAACCGCTGACCTCCTGCTTGCAAGGCAGGCGCTCTCCCAGCTGAGCTATGGCCCCAGGCAAATTCCATCAAAGCTGAACAAATGGGGTTCACGTCTGGCGCTTTCGCGCAATTATCCGCACATTGTGGAAGCTTATGCTTCCTGATCCGAACCTCATCGGGTTCGGGTATATCCTTAGAAAGGAGGTGATCCAGCCGCACCTTCCGATACGGCTACCTTGTTACGACTTCACCCCAATCATCTACCCCACCTTCGGCGGCT
>NZ_QZCF01000025.1 GCF_003591485.1 Paenibacillus sp. 1011MAR3C5 | reverse complement strand
CTAAAGGATGTTTCAGCAGAAGATTCTCTTCTTATCCGAAGATAAGATTCAAAACTTCTTGTTACTTTCGTTATCCAGTTTTCAAGGAACAAATTGCCGCATAAGCGACAAGAATATGAGTTTACCATAACCATTTGACTCATTCAACACCAAAATGTTGGAAGTCTATATAGTTATATTGGCAAACAAATATCCGCTTGGCGACGCCCTACTCTCCCAGGACCCTGCGGTCCAAGTACCATCGGCGCTGGAGGGCTTAACGGTCGTGTTCGGTATGGGAACGCGTGGTTCCCCTCCGCCATCGCCACCAAACAGGTGTTTTTGCGGACGAATCTCCTCCTGAGTTTCCTCAGCAAAAGACCCAACCATTTTACGAAAGATCATTGATCTTTCAAAACTGACAACGAGCGAGCAACATCTGCCTGAGATGGTGGAAGCAATGCTTCCTGATCCGAACCTCATCGGGCTCGGGTATATCCTTAGAAAGGAGGTGATCCAGCCGCACCTTCCGATACGGCTACCTTGTTACGACTTCACCCCAATCATCTACCCCACCTTCGGCGGCTGGCTCCCTTGCGGGTTACCCCACCGACT
>NZ_QZCF01000024.1 GCF_003591485.1 Paenibacillus sp. 1011MAR3C5 | reverse complement strand
CTAAAGGATGTTTCAGCAGAAGATTCTCTTCTTATCCGAAGATAAGATTCAAAACTTCTTGTTACTTTCGTTATCCAGTTTTCAAGGAACAAATTGCCGCATAAGCGACAAGAATATGAGTTTACCACAACCATTCGACTCATTCAACACCAAAATGTTGGAAGTCTATATAGTTATATTGGCAAACAAATATTATCCGCTTGGCGACGCCCATTCCGCACCGAATGACTGACTTCTCGAATAACTTCGAGGTCGGCATCGGAAACTTCATTATACTTCGCATCAGCTTCTTGAGTATTCATCGATCAAGTTTCCGATACTCTCCCAAGGGAGAGACACGTCGCTTCATCTATGATATACCTGCTTGGCGACGCCCTACTCTCCCAGGACCCTGCGGTCCAAGTACCATCGGCGCTGGAGGGCTTAACGGTCGTGTTCGGTATGGGAACGTGTGGTTCCCCTCCGCCATCGCCACCAAACGGCGTATTTCGATGATTACGCTCCCTGAATCGCTTCAGAAAAGACCCAACCATTTTACGAAAGATCATTGATCTTTCAAAACTGACAACGAGCGAGCAACATCTGCCTGAGTGAAGATTTTCATCTTGCCTTACGACAATGATGAAAACTTCTGAGTTGGAAGCAATGCTTCCTGATCCGAACCTCATCGGGTTCGGGTATATCCTTAGAAAGGAGGTGATCCAGCCGCACCTTCCGATACGGCTACCTTGTTACGACTT
>NZ_QZCF01000022.1 GCF_003591485.1 Paenibacillus sp. 1011MAR3C5 | reverse complement strand
ATGTTGCGGCGTAGAATGCTCATATTTCTTTTTCTTCCTACGGATGACGGATTGAATCCCTTTTATCTTCATCAGACGATACACGCGTTTATGGTTAATCTGCTTCTCCGTTTTTCGACCATATGCAGCGTCAATTGATGGTAGCCGAAGGTGCTTTCAACCTTCTCATACAACGCCATCATGACCGCCGTCAGCTCCTGGTTCTCCAATTGTCGTTGGCTAGGCTTGTGACTGAGCCACTTGTAGTAACTTGACCTTGGAATCCCTGCAACCTTGCACAGAAGCTGTATGCTAAGTGATTCTGCCTGCTGCACGGCTTGGATAGCGAGGTAAATGTTTTCCTGTCGATGCCCTCTTAGCGACGCCTCCTTTGAAACTCCTGTAACTTTTTTAAGAAAGCATTCTCCGCCCGAAGCCGCTCATTTTCGTACTCCAGTCTCTTCATGGCGAGCTTTTGCTGATCGGCCTCGGTTAACTCTTCAGGTGCCTTCGTGCGCCCTCTGCCATCTCGTAAAGCGTTCTCGCCATCTGCTTCGTACTTCTTTACCCAACCATAAACTTGCTGATAAGAAACGTGATACTTTTCTACTGCTTTTTGATAGTTTCGATTTTGCGAAAGGCAATACATTACGATGTCTATTCGTTCTTCCCAAGTCGTTGTCCGTCCCTTTGTCATAGCGGCTCCGCCTCCGTTCTTATACGGTCTTAGACCGCTATGACTATTATACTTCTTAATCCAGTTTCGGAGTTGTGTACGGCTTGCCATACGGTACTTCCTTATGATTTCATTCTGAGAGTACTTTCCGGATAGATAATCTTGAACCGCCTGAAGTTTAAGTTCCACGGAGTAGCTCTTATTCTCTGCACGACATGCTAACCCTTCGACTCCGTACAGTTTATAACGACTTCGCCATTCCTTCAAAGTACTAACGTTAATGTTATATTTAAAGGCGATCTCACTTTGTGATCCCTGTCCTGCTTCATGCTCCTTCAAAATGGCTAATTTCTCTTCCACGCAGTACTCATTTATTTTGGACATGAAAAAAAACTCCCCTTGATAAACAGGTTTTATTATTTCACCTGTCTACCTAAAGGGGAGCATATCA
>NZ_QZCF01000021.1 GCF_003591485.1 Paenibacillus sp. 1011MAR3C5 | reverse complement strand
GGCCCAACGGGTCCGACAGGGGCTGACGGTGCAACAGGTCCCACGGGTGCAACAGGCCCAACGGGCTCGACAGGTGTTGACGGTGCAACAGGTCCCACGGGGCCAACAGGTCTAACAGGAGCAGACGGTGCAACAGGTCCCACGGGGCCAACAGGAGCAGACGGTGCAACCGGCCCAACGGGCCCGACAGGGGCTGACGGTGCAACGGGTGCAACGGGTGCAACAGGCCCAACGGGCTCGACAGGTGTTGACGGTGCAACAGGTCCCACGGGGCCAACAGGTCTAACAGGAGCAGACGGTGCAACAGGTCCCACGGGGCCAACAGGAGCAGACGGTGCAACCGGCCCAACGGGCCCGACAGGGGCTGACGGTGCAACGGGTGCAACGGGTGCAACAGGCCCAACGGGCTCGACAGGTGTTGACGGTGCAACAGGTCCCACGGGGCCAACAGGTCTAACAGGAGCAGACGGTGCAACAGGTCCCACGGGGCCAACAGGAGCAGACGGTGCAACCGGCCCAACGGGCCCGACAGGGGCTGACGGTGCAACGGGTGCAACGGGTGCAACAGGCCCAACGGGCTCGACAGGTGTTGACGGTGCAACAGGTCCCACGGGGCCAACAGGTCTAACAGGAGCAGACGGTGCAACAGGTCCCACGGGGCCAACAGGAGCAGACGGTGCAACCGGCCCAACGGGCCCGACAGGGGCTGACGGTGCAACGGGTGCAACGGGTGCAACAGGCCCAACGGGCTCGACAGGTGTTGACGGTGCAACAGGTCCCACGGGGCCAACAGGTCTAACAGGAGCAGACGGTGCAACAGGTCCCACGGGGCCAACAGGAGCAGACGGTGCAACCGGCCCAACGGGCCCGACAGGGGCTGACGGTGCAACGGGTGCAACGGGTGCAACAGGCCCAACGGGCTCGACAGGTGTTGACGGTGCAACAGGTCCCACGGGGCCAACAGGTCTAACAGGAGCAGACGGTGCAACAGGTCCCACGGGGCCAACAGGAGCAGACGGTGCAACAGGCCCAACGGGCCCGACAGGGGCTGACGGTGCAACCGGCCCAACGGGTCCGACAGGGGCTGACGGTGCAACAGGTCCCACGGG
>NZ_QZCF01000020.1 GCF_003591485.1 Paenibacillus sp. 1011MAR3C5 | reverse complement strand
CGCGGTGCTTTTCACCTTTCCCTCACGGTACTGCTTCACTATCGGTCACCAGGGAGTATTTAGCCTTGGCAGATGGTCCTGCCGGATTCCGACGGGGTTTCACGTGTCCCGCCGTACTCAGGATACATCTCGGAGAGTGCTGATTTTTGGTTACAGGGCTTTTACCTCTTCTAGCGGGCCTTTCCAGACCTCTTCGCCTAACCAACACCTTTGTAACTCCATGTGAGATGTCCTACAACCCCAAGGAGCAAGCTCCTTGGTTTGGGCTAATCCGCGTTCGCTCGCCGCTACTGACGGAATCACTTTTGTTTTCTCTTCCTCGGGGTACTTAGATGTTTCAGTTCCCCCGGTATGCCTCTACTTGACCTATGTATTCAGTCAAGAGTAACTGGGCATTACCCCAGCTGGGTTTCCCCATTCGGAAATCCCCGGATCAAAGCCTGCTTACGGCTCCCCGAGGCGGTATCGTTGTTCGCCACGTCCTTCTTCGGCTCCTGGTGCCTAGGCATCCTCCGTGCGCTCTTACTAGCTTAACCTAGTATCGCTGGCATATAGCCAACGCTAATCATTTGCTAAAGGATGTTTCAGCAGAAGATTCTCTTCTTATCCGAAGATAAGATTCAAAACTTCTTGTTACTTTCGTTATCCAGTTTTCAAGGAACAAATGGAGCCAAGCGGGATCGAACCGCTGACCTCCTGCTTGCAAGGCAGGCGCTCTCCCAGCTGAGCTATGGCCCCGTAATGGGATCAACACTCATGTGTTGATAATGGTGGGCCTTAGTGGACTCGAACCACCGACCTCACCCTTATCAGGGGTGCGCTCTAACCAGCTGAGCTAAAGGCCCTCAGGTATTCCGTTTTGACTTCAAGACTATCTCAGACCTATTAGTCTAGGATAGACCGCTTGGCGACGTCCTACTCTCCCAGGACCCTGCGGTCCAAGTACCATCGGCGCTGGAGGGCTTAACGGTCGTGTTCGGTATGGGAACGCGTGGTTCCCCTCCGCCATCGCCACCAAACGAATTGGTGAAGATTTTCGCAGATGCGAAAACTTCGACGAAAGATCATTGATCTTTCAAAACTGACAACGAGCGAGCAACATCTGCCTGAGTGAAGATTTTCATCTTGCCTTGCGACAATGATGAAAACTTCTGAGTTGGAAGCAATGCTTCCTGATCCGAACCTCATCGGGTTCGGGTATATCCTTAGAAAGGAGGTGATCCAGCCGCACCTTCCGATACGGCTACCTTGTTACGACTTCACCCCAATCATCTACCCCACCTTCGGCGGCTGGCTCCCTTGCGGGTTACCCCACCGACT
>NZ_QZCF01000001.1 GCF_003591485.1 Paenibacillus sp. 1011MAR3C5 | reverse complement strand
TACGGACGGGATAAGCGCTGAAAGCATCTAAGCGTGAAGCCCCCCTCAAGATGAGATTTCCCAATTAGTAAGACCCCTTGAAGACGACGAGGTTGATAGGTTCGGGGTGGAAGCACAGCAATGTGTGGAGCTGACGAATACTAATCGGTCGAGGGCTTATCCTACTGCTAAGGATGATTCAACAGTTACTTTCGTATCCAGTTTTCAAGGTGCAAAACATCTTGAAATGCATGGTTGTGTCTTTTCTGAAGCGATTCAGGAAGCGTATCCAGCGAAAAACGCCATATTCCCTGATAGCTCAGTTGGTAGAGCACTCGACTGTTAATCGAGTTGTCACAGGTTCGAGTCCTGTTCGGGGAGCCATACAGAGAGGTGTCCGAGTGGTCGAAGGAGCACGATTGGAAATCGTGTATACGTTAATCGCGTATCGAGGGTTCGAATCCCTTCCTCTCTGCCAGTAAGGCCCGTTGGTCAAGGGGTTAAGACACCTCCCTTTCACGGAGGTAACAGGGGTTCGAATCCCCTACGGGTCACCAACTTTTTTTCAAAAAAGACTTGCAATCTTATAGAGAAATATGATAAGATATAAAAGTCGCTCAACATGGAGGATTAGCTCAGCTGGGAGAGCATCTGCCTTACAAGCAGAGGGTCGGCGGTTCGATCCCGTCATCCTCCACCATAATTGCTTTTTAATGACGCGGGGTGGAGCAGCCCGGTAGCTCGTCGGGCTCATAACCCGAAGGCCGCAGGTTCAAATCCTGCCCCCGCAACCAAAATACCATCGGAGATATCCGGGTACATATGATGTGGAGCTGTGGTGTAGAGGCCTAACATGCCTGCCTGTCACGCAGGAGACCGCGGGTTCGAATCCCGTCAGCTCCGCCATTATATCATCATTAGGCTCGGTAGCTCAGTCGGTAGAGCAGAGGACTGAAAATCCTCGTGTCGGCGGTTCGATTCCGTCCCGAGCCACCATTTTTCAATAATTGAATTTGCCGTTGTAGCTCAACTGGTAGAGCAACTGACTTGTAATCAGTAGGTTGGGGGTTCAAGTCCTCTCGACGGCACCACATGGAGGATTAGCGAAGTGGCCAAACGCGGGAGACTGTAAATCTCTTCCTTCGGGTTCGGTGGTTCAAATCCATCATCCTCCACCATTTACCTAGGGGCATAGTTTAAAGGTAGAACAAAGGTCTCCAAAACCTTTGGTGTGGGTTCAATTCCTGCTGCCCCTGCCAATTTCATAAGGTGTTCCATGGCGGTCGTGGCGAAGTGGTTAACGCATCGGTTTGTGGATCCGACATTCGGGGGTTCAATTCCCCTCGATCGCCCCATTATACACCTTAACAGAAACCAAATATATTGTTGGGGATTAGCCAAGCGGTAAGGCAACGGACTTTGACTCCGTCATTCTCAGGTTCGATCCCTGAATCCCCAGCCATTACATGCGGAAGTGGCTCAGCGGTAGAGCATCGCCTTGCCAAGGCGAGGGTCGCGGGTTCGATTCCCGTCTTCCGCTCCATTTTTTTGGCGCCATAGCCAAGTGGTAAGGCAGAGCTCTGCAAAAGCTCTACCCCCAGTTCGAGTCTGGGTGGCGCCTCCACAAAATCATAGTGTGCGGCCTTAGCTCAGCTGGATAGAGCGTTTGACTACGAATCAAAAGGTCAGGAGTTCGAATCTCTTAGGCCGCGCCATTTTATTTTCAAAAACAGCAATCCTATATCTTGTGCCGGTGTGGCGGAATGGCAGACGCGCGCGACTCAAAATCGTGAGGGAAACCGTGGAGGTTCGAGTCCTCTCACCGGCACCACATAATTTAATCAACAGTTCATTAGATCATATGTCTAATGAACTTTTTTGTATTTTGGACACTTGCTCCATTATTTAAGCTAATGGCCCCTTTGACCTCCTCAGCGCATTCATACAACCTCCTGATACCCTCGTTCTGCTTCTCATGGCAAATACCTATCTCCTTTAAATAAGAGGCTATACGACGTTTTATGGCGTTTGAGTAGACAGTTTGGATCAAAGCTGTGATCAAAGCTGTATGGCATGGTGCAATTCCCGTTCGTAGGTCTTATCATATAGCTCTTGCCAAGGATTTTGCGAACAGCAGTCTTCTGAGATCTGTCATGCAAGAATAGATGACGAATGTGTTTACGTAAATGCCTCTAAAAATTCGCATGACGAATCAATATGCGTAAACGTTTTAACAAAGAAAAGGTTATAAAGAGAAGTCTTTAGTTAGTAAATTATAGGTCAGCACCTCTTTTGTTTAGAGGAGTAACTAACAGTTATATTCTAATGAAAGTCGTAAAATATTTCCTATTGCTATTCCACTAGCAATAAAATGTTCGATTTTATGTAAGGAGATATAACATAATTTCAAATAAATCATAAGGTTTATTAAAAAAACGAACAGACACCTAACACAATAGGTTATATATAATGAATGTAAACGTTTTATTTTTAGATTTTTCGAAAAAACCTATTGTAATCTGATTGATCATGAACTACAATAAAATCAGAAATTGCGTAAACGTTTACATTCTAAGAGTGGAAAAGTGAACTAATATCGTTTATTATCAAAGGGAAATATTGAGAAAACGTTATGACATTAAATTAAAGGAAGGGGGGTGGCTAAGACGAACAAGGAAATCACAATCAAGGACGTAGCCAAGCAAGCAAATGTATCCGTAGCTACGGTATCCCGAGTAATGAATGGACGGGATCGCGTAAGTGAAGCCACTCGCAAGAAAATACTCAAAATAATCGAAGAGATGAACTTTGTGCCGAATACGATGGCTGCATCGATGGTCAGTAAAAAAACCAACATGCTATCCGTCGTGGTGCCGGAGATACAGAATCCCTTCTACACCGCAGTCATTGGCGGTATGGTAGAGGTAGCCAAGAAGGAAGGCTTCACCACTCTAGTCGTTGCTACGAATAGCGATGAAGCGGAGGAGGAAGAGTTTTTTGAAAGCTTCCTTGGGAAGAATGTAGATGGGATCATCTTAATCGGTACGCATAGGGATGCAGAGTTTTACCGGAATATTCGCAAGCCTACGATCCTAGTCGACCGTTATATTAACGATTGTGGCCACGACGGAGTCCTAATCGATAACTTCCGCGGTGCTTACGAAGCGACCAAGCACTTCGTAGACTACGGTCATGAACGTATTGCCATTATAGACGGGGCTCATGATTTTAACGACGGCAAGGACCGTTATTGGGGATATCGTCAAGCTATGCATGAAGGCGGCCTGACACCCGATCCTGCCTATCATAAGCAGGGGAATTGGCTGGAAGAGGACGGTTACCGTTTTACGATGGAGCTTATGCAATCCGGGCAGCCGCCGACAGCCATATTTGCGGCTAACAACGTCATCTGCACGGGCGCGATTAAAGCGATACGCGACTTGAATCTCCGAATCGGGGAGGATATATCTTTAATTGGCTTTGATGATAACGAGCTTGCTCAGTTCGTGCAGCCAAGAGTGACCGTGGTGAGCAGACCGACAAGAGATATGGGCATTCAAGCGGCGGAAATGCTCATTCAAAAAATCAAGGGAGAGCCTAAAGAACGGACGAAGCTGAAAAAAATGATATTGGATGTGGAATTGAAGAAATTCGGCTCAGTCAAAAGACTGAAGGAGTAATACTGGGGGGAGAGCCATGGCGAGGATCTTGGTAGTGGGCAGCATGAATATGGATATTGTCACTAAGGTTGAGCGTCACCCGATTCCCGGCGAAACGATACAGGGCAATGAAACCCGTTTCTTTATTGGAGGCAAGGGGGCGAACCAGGCGGTTGCCGCCTCCCGATCGGGAGCTTCGGTCGCTATGGCTGGGGGATTGGGCACGGATTCCTTTGGCGTCGACATACGCAGGGGATTGGGTGAGGATAGGATTGATCTGGATTATGTGGCCGAGAAGCCGTGTATGACAGGTATTGCCTTGATCACAGTAGATGGAGCTGGCGAGAACAACATTATCTTATCTTCAGGCGCTAATGGTATATATGGCGCGGATGAGATCGACAAACTGGACCTTTCTGGTTTCGACGTCATTTTGTTGCAAAATGAAATATCATCTGAAACCAATCAAAGGTTGCTGGATAAAGCGGCGGAGAAGCGCATTCCGGTATTTATGAATCCCGCACCAATTGCCGGGTTTGACCAGAGCCAACTGGGCAAGGTCACTTTCCTCATTCTGAATGAGGTAGAGGCGGAGGCGCTAAGCGGCATCCGCATTGAAGGAAGCAGCCAGGCGCTGGAGGCTGGACAGATATTGCTTCATGACGGCATTCCTCATCTTATTATTACTTTAGGAAGCAAAGGCTCGATCTATATGGACCAATCCGGAAAGCAAATCACATTTCCCTCATTTTCAGTTGATGCAGTGGATACGACAGCGGCCGGAGATACCTTCATCGGAGCGTTCGCAGCTAAATATGTAACGGGGACAGGGCTGCGCGATTGTCTGCGCTACGCAACAGCAGCATCGGCGCTGGCTGTATCTAAACCAGGTGCCCAAAGCTCGATTCCGACAGAGGATCAGGTGCAATCATTTCTTACAATGGAGAACAATAGGACAATAAGACTGCTGTAAAAAAGGTAATATACGGGGTTTCTATTCTGAAAAGGAACACCTGTATTCTCATACTTTTACGATTTAACGCTTAGTCTTGTTAAAGTTATCCAATAAGCAACCCGGTAAGGTGAATAGGAGGTCGAACGATGAGGCATCCGGTATTGAGAATGGAAGGCATTAGCAAGGAGTTTCCAGGGGTCAAAGCGTTATCCGATGTTAGCTTTGAGCTGTATCCGGGCGAGGTTCATGCGCTAATGGGGGAGAATGGAGCAGGTAAATCTACGCTGATGAAAATTTTGTCCGGCGTATATTCACCGACGCAAGGAACGATCAGACTGAAGGGCAATGAAGTGACATTCGGCAACCCGCTTGACGCTCAGCGGCAAGGCGTGTCCATTATCCATCAGGAATTCAATTTGTTCTCTAATTTGACAGCCGCGGAAAATATATTTATCGACCGGCCGGAAATGGTGGGCCGATTCGGACGGATACAATGGTCCAAAATGTATGACGAGGCGCAGCGTTTGGTTGATTCCATTGGGGGAGGTGAAATTGATGTCCGCCAGGAGGTCCGGCATCTAGGGGTCCACAGCCAGCAAGTAATCGAAATTGCAAAAGCGCTGTCTTTTAAAGCGGATGTGCTCATTATGGATGAACCGTCGGCAGCGCTCCCGGAAAACGAAGTGAAAAAAATGTTTGATGTGGTCAACCGGCTCCGGGCGCAAGGTGTAGCTATCGTGTATGTTTCCCACCGCATGAAGGAAATATTTGAAATTGCGGATAAGGTAACGGTGCTGCGAGATGGCGCCAAGATTGATACCCGGGGGATCGAAGAGGTTACCGAACAGAGCTTGATTCAAATGATGGTTGGCAAAGAGGTCGGCCAGCTATATCCGGTTAGGGAGCAGAAGCACGATCAAGAGGTTGTGCTGAAGGTGGAGCAGTTGTCGCTCGATTCCGCGCATAATGTCTCATTTGAGCTGCGAAAGGGAGAGATATTAGGGCTGTTCGGTGTTCCGGGTTCGGGCACGCATACGATTGCCGAGCGATTATTCGGTCTAAGGCGGGGAACGGGTGAGATCACCATTCGCGGCGCAGCAGTGAAAATCAATAGTCCGAGCCAGGCCAAAGCAAAGAAGATTGCTTATGTTCCGCCGGATCGTCACCGTCAAGGCATCATTAAACCGATGTCCATCCGGCAAAATTTATCAATCCCGATGCTGCCCCAGCTTTCAAAGTACACGGTGCTGGACGAGGCGCGAATAAAAGGGATGAGCCAGGAGTATATGGAGAAGTTTCGGATTAAAGCGCCCAGTGACAGACAAAGCGTAGACTTTCTGAGCGGCGGCAATCAGCAAAAGGTCGTGATTGGCAAATGGCTTGCCACGAACCCGGATATTCTGATTCTGGAAGAGCCGACTCGGGGAGTTGATGTCGGAGCGAAGGCGGAAATCTACAACATTATTCATCAACTGGCCGAGGAAGGCTTGAGCATCCTGCTGATATCGTCCGAAATGCCGGAGGTCATTGGACTCAGTGATCGGATCCTGGTGCTGTACAAAGGCATGGTTGTACATGAATTTGCACATGGTGAGGCAGATCAGGAACAATTGCTGCAGCGTGCTTCACATCCGCTCTCAGAAGGAGGCCTTTTATGAAACGCCTGCTAAATGTGCATGAAGCGCCTATTATCTTATTTACCATTCTCGTTACGCTGTTGTTCTCGATCATTTCTCCCGACTTCCTGCAATTCGAAAATATGAGGCTGATTCTGGATCAGAACATCACCATGTTTATCGTGGCAATCGGGATGACTTTGGTCATTCTTCTGGGGGGCATGGATTTATCAGTCGGCTCTGTGCTGGCTGTGACAGCGACTTCTGTCGGATTGTTTCTCAGCAATGGCATTCATCCGTGGATTGCAGCCGCTATGGGGATATGCATCGGGGTTCTATGCGGCATGGTCAATGGCTATTTCATCGCGGTAAGGAAGATACCGGACATCATCGTCACGTTGGCCACCATGTACATCTTCCGGGGCATTGCGGTTGGCATCAGCGGAGGAACCTGGATGACGAATTTTCCGGAAGGATTTCGATTCTTCGGACAAGGGTATTTGCTCGGCATTTCCTTTCCGCTGCTCATAGCCGTCATTCTCATTGCGATCTTCATCTATTTAATGAAATTCACCCGCATGGGCCGAAGAATTTACGCCATTGGAGGGAACGGTCCGGCAGCCAAGCTTGCGGGAATCAGCGTCGCCCGGACCAAGTTTAAGGTTTATGTATTAACCGGCTTGCTGGTCGGGATCGCTTCGGTTATTTTTGCAGCCAAGGTAGGGAGTGTACAAGCCTCGACAGCAGGCAGCAGTTTGGCGTTTGAAGTCATGGCAGCCGTTCTTATCGGCGGGGGAAGCATATTTGGCGGCGTCGGTACGATAGCCGGAACGATGCTGGGCGTGCTCTTTATGGGCATTGTCAAAAACGGGCTCATTATATCCAAGGTTTCTCCGTTCTGGGTTAGTGCTGCAACTGGTTTTCTGATTATTCTGGCAATTGTCATTAATACGCTGCAACGCATAAGGCAAAACAAAGGGAAAGAGGGGGATTTGGTATGAATGCATGGACAAGCCGGTTCCCGCTTAAGGGAAATAAGCTAATCGTTCAAATGCTGCTGCTGCTCGTCATTATCGTGCTGTTCAGCTTCTTGTCTCCCTATTTCCTGACCGTCACCAACTTTATGAATGTGCTGAACCAGATGGTTGAAGTAGGGCTGATCGCCATTCCGATGACCATGATTATCATATCCGGTGCGATGGATCTTTCGGTCGGCTCCATTCTCGCTTTCTCTGCTGTAAGCATGGGAGTTGCCTTTGAGCGGGGCCTCGATATATGGATCAGCGTGATCATTGGGCTGCTGGCTGGCTTGCTGTGCGGGGCGGTTAACGGCTATCTGATCGCAAGGCACCGCATGCAGGCGATTGTCGTCACCATTGGCATGCTCGTGATGCTGCGGGGTCTGGTCTATGTGATCAATCAGGGCAGACCCATTAGCGGCTTTCCGGATGCATTCTACTTTATGGGCCAGCAGTATGTCGGCGGCATTCCGGTTAATGCGATTTTCCTTGTGGTGATGTTCCTTCTGGCCAGCTTTGTCATGAAGAAAACAAGATTCAGCACGTATGTGTACGGCATTGGCAACAATGAAGAGGTTGTCCGCTACTCCGGCATCTCGGTCGTACGCATCCGGTTTATCCTCTTTATGCTTAGCGGATTGTTTTCGGCCTTGGCGGGTATATTTCTGGTGTCGCGTCTGGCAAGCGCAGAGGCGACATCGGGTACCAATATAGAGCTGGATGTGATTACAGCGACTCTGATAGGCGGCACACATATTTTTGGAGGGAGGGGGAGTCTTTCAGGCACGTTTGTCGGACTGCTGATCATCGTGTTTTTGCGTAATGGATTGAATCTATTAGGTGTATCCGTGCTTTATCAGGCAGTTATATTAGGGGCATTGCTTCTGCTTGCTGTAGGAAACAAAAAATTCAATGGAGAGTGAAACCTATGAAAAAGCTGGCATTGACGTTACTGACGGGTGTATTGGCTTTGAATTTGGCAGCATGCGGAAGTACAGGCGGGAACCAAACGGATAACGGAGGCAAAACGAATCAGGGAGCTTCGGGATCCAGAACTTACTTTATGAATCCCAAGTCCATCGGTCCTGCTTATTGGGCGGCGGCTGAGAAAGGCGCGAAGAAAGCGGAAGCGGATTTGAATGTAAAGGTTCTGTTCAATGCACCGACAGAAGCGGATTCCTCCAAGCAAATTAATATGATTCAGGATATGCTGACCCGGAAAGTAAGCGGCATCGGTGTATCGCCCAATGATGCGAAAGCGGTAGGCCCTGTGTTCAAGAAAGCGGCAGGCCAAGGCGTCAACATTGTGACCTGGGACAGTGACGCGCCGGACACAGACCGCCAATATTATGTCGCTCCTGCTACAGACCAAGAAATCGGGGAGCTTCTGGCCAAAACGATCGGAGAGGAAATCGGCGGCAAAGGACAGGTAGCGTTCATGGTAGCCGGTCTTGGCTCACAAAACCAGATTGCCAAATCCAATGCGGCTAAAGCTTATTTTGCAGCCAATTATCCGGATATTGAGGTCGTAACGACCGTTGCGAGCGATGACGATCAACAGAAGGCGTATGCCAATGCGCAAAACCTGCTTCAAACCTACCCTGATCTGAGGGGCATTATCGGATTTGCAGGCGGCGAACCGCCAGCTGCCGCGGAAGTCGTGGAGCAGGCTGTAAAGGCAGGCACTTTGGAGAAAAACCAAGTGGCCATTACAGGCATTGCCGTGCCGAGCGTCGTAAAAAATTACATCAAGAACGGCACGATCAAAACAGATATTATTTGGGATCCGGGCAAGCTGGCTTACGTAACGGTCTATATCCTGGATCAACTGGCCCAAGGCAAGGAAATCAAGGACGGCATGGAGATTCCGACAGTAGGGACTGTGAAGGTAGACGGGCAAAGTGTATTTATTGGCACGCTTGAAGTCACGAACGATAATGTGGACAGCTTTGATTTCTAATATAACCCCCTGATAGGAGGCGGCTTTATGGAGTATAAGGTGCAGATAGAGGATTTGTCGGAAGAGGCTTTTGCGCCCTATGGCAAAGTAGTGGATATCCCGGCGATTGAACCTTCCAAATCCGGGGACGGGTGGGATTGCTGGAGCTATGTTCAAATGCTGGACGTATGGGAGCCCATCGGATTTGGCCTTGTGATCACCAAGCGACGCGAATTTGTCGTCACGGCTATGGAGAGGCATGTCAGCCGGGAGGAGATGCTGCTTACCTTTGATCGTGAGATTGTACAGCCTGTAGCTATATGCAGCGACATTGACGATCCGGATGAAAGCCCTGATCCATCCACCGTCAAGTGCTTCCGAATCAAGCCCGGTCAAGCTATCGTCATCAACCGGGGGGTCTGGCATAGCCCGGCCTACCCGGCATCGGACGACGCGCGCTATTTGTTCGGCATTGAGAAGAAGAAGGATAAATTCGGCGATGAGATGATCAATCCGTGGGTTGATTTTGTGGGCGGCAGCACCGTTCGATTCGAATAAGCGAGCAGGCACGGCCCCTGATACGCTTGCTTACAGCAGCAGCGGATTCATGCTGTATCAGGAGAGTGCTTCCCAAAAGGAGAGAGAGAGAGATGAACCAAGAACAGAGAGTGATGGAATGGATCGAGAATCATCAAGATGAAATTATTCAATTTTTACAGCAGCTCATTCAAATTCCTAGCGTCAATCCCTGGTTCTTTGAGGAACCGGCGCCATCCAAAGAGAAGGACCTTCAACAATTTCTTGCCGGTAAGCTGGAGAAGCTGGGTGCGGACATCGAGATTTGGGAGCCCGTCGCTGATGAGCTGAAGCAATATGAAGGCATGGCGGGCTATTATCCGGGAAGAGATTTTACAGGCAGACCCAATCTGGCGGCTACGTTTGGCAAAGGAACGGAAGGCAAGTCACTGCTCTTGTTTGGTCATATTGACGTCGTCATGGCAGGCTCAAAATGGACGGTCGATCCCTTCGAGGGCAAAGTGATCGACGGGAAGATGTACGGCCGCGGCACCGTTGATATGAAGGGCGGAGTCGCCGCCATGATTATGGCCGTCGAAGCGATTCTTCGCAGCGGGTTTAAGCTTAAGGGGCCGGTTGTCGTCGGCACGGTCGTCGATGAGGAAGCGGGAGGCATGGGGGCGCTTGATTTCATCCACCATGGCTATCGAGCGGATGCTTGCATTTTGACGGAGCCGACCTCGCTAACGATCGCTCCGCTTTGCCGGGGGATCCTATGGGGCAAAATCAAAATTCAAGGCCGCAGCGGACATATTGAGATGCCGCAAGCGGATTGGCAGGACGGCGGCGCGGTGGATGCAATTAAGAAAGCAAGATTTATTCTGGAGCATTTGGACCGCTTGAATGAGCAGTGGGCTGCCAGCAAGACTCATCCCTACTTGGCCATCCCTTGTCAGGTGCATGTCGCGCAATTAAACGCTGGGGAATATCCGACCTCCTTCGCGAATGAGGCAGAAATCGTATTCAACGCGCAATACTTGCCATCGGAGCGTGACGAGAAGCTCGTAGGCGGCAACGTTAAGAAGGAATTAACGGACTTTCTGCGCGAGGTATCGGAATCAGATCCTTGGCTGCGGGAGCATATGCCGGAAATCGAATGGCTGGTGGATGCCGATTGTGCGGAAACGGATGTGGCTCATCCCTTTGTTCAGACCTGTGTACAATCCTTGAAGGCTATTGGAGAGGAAGGGAAGATTGAAGGCCTGGGCTTCCATACCGATATGGGCTGGCCGGTGAATGTCGGCATTCCGACTGTTAACTTTGGTCCTGGGGACCCAAGCCTTGCCCATCATAGCGACGAATTTACACCTGTGGATGAAGTCATTCAGGCGGTCAAGATGATTGCCAAGACGATTGTGGACTGGTGTGAAATCGAGGAAGCCTAAACTTGGACCAAGACGGCCATTCAGGCCTGGTGATATAAAAATACGGAGGTGCTTGAACGGATGAAAATCTTATTTGTTGGCGAATCCTGGGTAGTGCATATGATTCATACGAAAGGCTATGACAGCTTTACCTCGACCAAGTACGAGGAGGGAGCAACCTATCTGCTGTCCTGTCTGCGTCAGGAGGGAGTTGACGTCACCTATATGCCTGCGCATGAAGTGCAGGTGCGCTTTCCTCAATCGTTGGAAGAGCTCAAAGCCTATGATGCAATTGTGATAAGCGACGTAGGGGCCAACACATTCCAGCTCCAAAATCCAACCTTCTATCAAATGCAAATTATTCCGGATGCCCTTGAGCTAATCAAGCAATATGTCGCAGAAGGAGGCGGCCTGCTGATGGTTGGCGGTTACCTGACCTTCATGGGGATCGAAGGAAAAGCCAATTACAGAAATACGATATTGGCCGATGTGCTGCCGGTTGTCATGATGGATAAGGATGACCGGGTGGAGATGCCAAGCGGCTTCTCGCCAGTCGTATCTCAGCCGCATTCACTGGTGAACGATTTGGGAGAATGGCCAAGGCTGCTGGGTTATAATAAATTGTCCGCCAAGCCGGGGGCGGAGGAACTGCTAAGCCATGGAGGCGATGCCATTCTGACGGTTGGAACCTACGGCGAAGGAAAGACGGCGGCGTTTGCAAGCGATTGTTCGCCGCACTGGGGATCATTGGAGTTTATGAACTGGGAGCATTATTCGGCTTTTTGGTCCAAGCTTATCAAGTATCTGAAATAATGGAGCAATAAATATTCGTGTACGCCAAAACAGGCGCCTGCTGGCTCGATGCCAGCAGGCGCTATTTTCATGTATATGGTTCATGATCAAGAAGAGAGGGACTAAAAATGAATTGACAATATACCATAGGGGGCTATACTATATAAATGTCCGTAAGTGAAATTTTTGGAACCACTTTGATCTCGCTTTTGACGGCCGTCGGAGCAAAATGGTATCCCAAATTATTAGGGCGATTATCGGTAGTATCACCCGCCCTCTCCTCGGGGGCGGGAAACGGACTGAACAGGCTTTTAAAAAAGATACTGTATAAGGAGAGTATACTTATGATGAATAAAGCTCTTTCTCAACCCGATCCAAGGCGTTGGAAAGCACTGGTTTTGTTATGCCTTGCAAATTTTATGGTTATTATGGACACCTCGATTATTGGGGTTGCGCTGCCAGCAATAAAAGAAGCTCTAGGATATTCACAGGCTAATTTGCAATGGGTATTTAATGCATATGTCATTTTCTTTGGCGGTTTGTTGTTACTCGGTGGTCGTATGTCCGATCTGTTTGGGCAGCGGCGCATGTTCATGTGGGGATTTGCGATCCTAACGTTAGCCTCTTTGCTTGCGGGCATGGCTTGGAACGAGGAGTCGCTTAACATCGGGCGTGCAATGCAAGGATTCGGTTCCGCCTTAATTGCCCCTTCAGCATTAACCATAGTCATGTTGTTGTTTGGTAGTAACCCCAAAGAGTTAGGTAAAGCATTAGGGTTTTGGGGCGCTTCGGCTGCTGCCGGCGGATCGGCTGGTGTATTTCTAGGAGGTGTCATAACCGAGTGGTTAAGCTGGGAATGGACATTTCTGATTAACATACCAGTCGGCATCCTCGCCATGCTTGTAGCCCCTGCAGTTTTATCGAAAGGGGAACGAAGAAAAGGAAGCATCGATGTTATCGGCTCTATCTTCGTAACAGCAGCATTGGTATTGGTGGTCTATGGCATTGTTACTGCAGAACACAATGGATGGGGTGCACCGACCACCTTATGGACACTAATTTCGGGGGCCGTATTGTTTATCCTGTTCTTGATCATTCAGGCCGTAAAGAAAGAACCGCTTGTTCCGCTCGGGATCTTTAAGACGCGAAACTTGGCTGCAGGTAATATCGCACTCATTATGCTGTCCGCCGGATGGATTCCGTTATGGTTTTTCCTTAATCTCTATATGCAGCAAGTATTGAAGTTTTCTGCTTTAGCAGGTGGGTTCGGTTTGTTACCTATGACCATACTCACTGCTATCTGTATGATGTTCATTTCCGGCAAATTGATCGGAAAGTTTGGCGTGAAAGCCAATTTGGTCATCGGATTGATAGCCCTTGGAGGATCGTTATTACTTTTCGCAACAAACACGCCGGTTAATGGTCATTTCGCAATACATGTACTTCCAGCCGCACTGCTAGGCGCACTCGGTATGTCGCTTGCTTATATTCCGGCTACCATGGCTGCCATGTCGGGAGCCAAGCCAGAAGAGGCAGGGCTCGCATCCGGCCTTGCCAATACAAGCTATCAGATCGGCTCAGCGATAAGTCTGGCCATCATGGCTGCGATTGCTGCAGCAAGTACAGCTTCCGCTACCCATGCTGGTGCTGATCCGGTTACTGCATTGAACGAAGGATTCCAGCAAGCGTTCCTGTGGTCAGGGATCCTCGCTTTCGCAGGTGCTATCCTGGCCATTCTGTTTATCCGCTCTCCTAAGCCGGGGGAAACAAGCGGGCCTGCAGCTATGTAACGAAAATATTCACTCCAGCCGAATTGGATTTGGCTGGAGCTTGCTATATCATCAATGGATCTTTCAGTATATTACAGATTCATAAAGCCTTTTTATAGAGGTAAGGGGTAGGTTGTAATGACTTTTTGAGTAGGAGGGTATAGTATAATCATTTGTAAAGGAGGCGACTCAATTGAACGTAGATACAGAAATGCTTGAACGTGAAGGCGAAATTGATTCGAATTGCTGCTCGACTGATGGAGAAGCAAGAAAAAGTCATCATTCGGATAAAGTAAAAAACAGTTTAATAAGCCGATTGAATCGGATCGAGGGGCAAGTACGCGGCATTAAAGGGCTAATTGAAAAAGATACGTATTGTGATGACGTACTGAACCAAATCTCCTCAGTACAATCGGCTTTGAATGGGGTCGGAAAGCTCTTGCTGGAGCATCATCTCAAAAGCTGCGTCATCGAGCGGATCCAAGAAGGGGACTCCGAGGTGTTAACAGAGCTTATGGTAACCATGAACAAATTAATAAAATAAGGTCGGGCAGCGCAGCTGCTTTTTCTTTACTCCGTTGTATAGGGTAGAGGGGTACTGTGATTTTATATTGACTATATATAGGGTGGAGGGGTATACTACTTCAAGGAAGTGGATGAGAAAGAAATACTCTCTATCCAGACGAGATTGAATCGAATGGAAGGACAGGTTCGCGGAGTACAGAGGTATATGGAACGGGATGCATGTTCGCTAAGTTTGAACGAAGGAGAGGAAGAATTGTGGGGGAAACAGTCAAAATTGCCATAAGCCCAGTGATTCAACTTGGCGGCAGCTTGTTCACGCCAAACCAACTTGTACAAATCGGCAAAATCTTAGGAACAGATGCCAAAGTGGAAATGACCACCTTCAAACAGCTTTATGCAGAAGTGCCGATCGAACAAAGGGAAGCAATCAAGGAAGAGCTTGAGCGTAATGGTCTTGAAGTGAATCCTGCGGGGTTTGTAACCAAAAGCCTAATTGCGTGCAATTTCTGTAAAGGTGCCGAAGAAGCGGGGCTTGAGACGGCAACAACCTTGAATAAAGCAATAGCTGGCATCGAAACACCTACACCGCTAAAAATCGGCTATGCCGGTTGTGCATTAGGTACCAGCGAACCGCTGATTAAGGACATCAGCGTTATCAAAATGCGTGATAAGTTTGATATTTATGTTGGCGGTGAACCAAAGGGGCTTAAAACCTCCTTCGCCAAATTACTTCGTTCAGGAATCACGGAAGACCAGCTTATTCCCGCTGTGACGGCCATCATTGATTTTTATAAGGGGCATGCAAAAGGCAAGGAAAAGTTCAGCAAATTCGTAAATCGGATCTCGCTTGAGCAGCTGCAACGGATCGCAGATTAAGTAATCCGATGAGAGGAGGTGAAAGCAATGACAGAGGCAACCGTTCAAGTACAAGGTATGACTTGCCGTTCTTGTGTTCCTAGAATCGAAAGTGCGATCAATGAAATCGGGGCTGAAGGCCGCGTGAATGTGGAGCAAGGCACGGTAGAAGTTCGGTTTGACGAAGAAAAAGTACAGATTTCCGATATTGAGGAAGTCATACGTAAAAAGGGCTATAACGTTCTGGTGTGACAGTTGCAATGACTATAATCTTGCCAAACGCTATTATATAGAAAAGTTTATATGTGGTTTAAAGAGCAAACCCGGTCGAAGCTCGACCGGGTTTGCCAAATGATACAGAGCTTCACTGTTAAATAATAATCCAGAATAGCGACCGTCTTGCCAATCAATCGTGATCAATGCTTAAGGAGAGTTATAGATGGCCAAATATACATGGGTGGAAAAGGAAACTTGCATTGCATGCGGCGCATGCGGGGCTGCGGCGCCCGATATTTTCGACTACGACGATGAGGGTTTGGCTCACGTTATCTTCGAGGGAGACGATAATCGCGGGATCTCTTTGATCGATAAGATGTTGTGGGAAGAGCTGCAAGATGCGCAAGATGGCTGCCCGACAGATTCAATCAAGATTTCTGACCAGCCATTCACCTAACGTCAAGAAAAGAATCGCTTCGGAGGTATAAGAATGTACGATAAGATCATCACGAACTCGGACGTAGCCATTATCGGCGGCGGTCCTTCCGGCATGTTCGCCGCATACTACGGCGGCATGAGAAAGATGTCGGTTACTCTAATAGAGAGTATGCCGCAGCTCGGCGGCCAGCTCTCCGCTTTGTATCCAGAGAAGTACATCTATGACGTGGCCGGCTTCCCTAGAGTGAAAGCCCAGGAGCTCGTCGACCATTTAAAGAAGCAGATGGAGCTGTTCCTAACCGACGTCAGGCTTGAGGAGAAGGTACTCGCTGTACGCAAGCTCGGCGAACGATCGTTTGAGATCATCACAGATCGCGCTGTTCACCAATCGAGAGCCGTCATCATAACTGCAGGTGTCGGAGCCTTTGAGCCTCGCAGACTAGAACTGCCGGAAGCGGCGCGTTTCGAGAATTCGAATCTTCATTACTTCATCCGTGATCTGGAGCGATTCCGCGGCAAGAAAGTGCTCATTAGCGGAGGCGGTGATTCCGCGCTGGATTGGTCGCTGATGCTTGAGCCGATCGCGGAGCGGGTGACACTTGTTCATCGCCGCGATAAATTCCGGGCTCATGAGCATAGCGTCGAAATGCTGATACAATCCAAAGTCAACATCGTCGTGCCGACCGAGATTACAGCGCTTCACGGAGAGGAACGCATCGAACGGGTTGAGCTGACCGACTTGAAGACCCAAGCGACGATGCTGGTCGATGTCGACGAGGTTATCGTCAATTTTGGTTTCATCAACTCCCTGGGACCGATCAGAGAGTGGGGACTTGTCGTCGAAGGCGGTTCGCTCGTTGTCGATACGAAGATGGAGACGAACATTTCGGGCATCTTCGCGGCCGGAGATATCACAACTTATCCGGGCAAGCTGAAGCTGATCGCCGTCGGCTTTGGGGAAGCACCGACCGCCGTCAATAACGCGAAAGTATACATCGATCCGGAAGCCAAGCTGTCACCCGGACATAGCAGCAATATGAAGCTGTAAGCCAAGAGGGTATGATGCCCTCGAACAGGGCAGTTCGAATACGGCTCCGAAGAAAGGTACAGAGCTAGAGCTATAAGATAGGTATTGACTTAGTATAGGGTAGAGGGGTATTCTATAATCAGAACGAAGGAGATGAAGGGAAATGAAAAACATCACACTTCAAGTTGAAGGTATGAGCTGCCAGCATTGTGTTCATTCCATAGAAGGTGCGCTTTTAGAAATTGGGGCCAAAGGAAAGGTTGATCTTAAGAACAATTCGGTGGATGTGTCGTTCGATGAAAATCAACTAACAATAGAGATTATTAAGGAAACTATAGAAGATCAGGGATACGACGTGATGTAAGGTCAATGGATAATGAGGGAGTGAATCAATGTGGAATCAACAGCCGCTCAGAATAAGCAATCCACTTTGCAAATTACGGGTATGACTTGCGCGGCTTGCGCAAATCGAATTGAGAAAGGCCTCAATAAAATGGAGGGGGTCTCATCAGCTAACGTCAACTTTGCTTTGGAGAAAGCGAATGTAACGTTCGATCCGGCAAAAGTCGATCGAAAGAATCTAGAGGAAACCATTAAAAAGCTTGGATACGGCACCGTCACGGAGGTTGCGCAGTTTAACCTCGAGGGCATGACATGTGCTGCTTGTGCCAGCAAAATCGAAAAGGGACTAAGCAAGCTGCCCGGCGTTACAAATGCGACGGTAAACTTCGCGATGGAAACGGCTCGCGTGGAGTATTCATCAGGCGATGTCTCGGTCGAGGATATGCAAAACAAGGTCAAAAAGCTTGGCTATAAAGCCATGATCAAGCAGGAGAATCAAAAGGCAGGCGACCATCGCCTGAATGAAATACGCCGGCAGAAACGGAAATTGGTCATTTCGGCGATTTTTTCCTTACCGCTGTTATGGACGATGGTGGCTCACTTTTCGTTCACCTCATGGATGTACATGCCGGATTTCCTGATGAATCCTTGGGTCCAACTCATTTTGGCCACCCCGGTGCAATTTTATATTGGTGCACAGTTTTATGTAGGCGCCTATAAGGCGCTGCGCAATCGCAGTGCGAATATGGACGTTCTGATTGCCCTTGGAACCTCGGCTGCTTATTTCTACAGCCTGTACTTGACCCTCGATTGGTTCGCGATGGGCGACAGCATGCATCATGGACCTTCCTTGTACTACGAGACAAGTGCGGTTCTGATTACGCTCGTCATTCTGGGGAAACTTTTTGAAGCAAACGCGAAAGGCCGGACCTCCGAAGCGATCAAATCCTTGATGGGGCTGCAAGCGAAAACGGCTTTGGTCATTCGCGATGGCCAAGAGCTGACCATTGCGGTTGATGAAGTTATCGTAGGCGATGTCGTTCTTGTCCGACCGGGGGATAAGCTGCCGGTGGATGGGGAAGTGCTTGAAGGCGTATCGTCGGTAGATGAATCCATGCTGACGGGCGAAAGTCTCCCTGTGGAGAAGAAAGCCGGAGATGCGGTCATTGGGGCCACGATCAATAAAAACGGTATTCTTCGAATTAAAGCAACAAAAGTCGGCAAGGAAACGGCGCTTGCGCAAATTATTAAAGTTGTAGAAGAAGCGCAAGGCTCCAAAGCGCCAATTCAACGGGTTGCGGATGTCATCTCGGGCATATTTGTTCCCATTGTGGTTGGCATCGCTGTGGTTGCTTTCCTGGTGTGGTATTTCCTCGTCACACCCGGTGATTTCGCAGGAGCTTTGGAGAAAGCAATTGCCATTCTCGTCATTGCCTGCCCATGTGCGCTTGGATTGGCAACCCCGACATCGATCATGGCGGGATCGGGACGAGCGGCTGAACTCGGTATTTTGTTCAAGGGCGGAGAACATCTGGAGCAGACCCACAAGATCAATGCGATCATTCTCGACAAAACCGGTACAGTAACAAAAGGCAAGCCGGAATTGACAGATGTAGTTGCTGAAGGCAATGAGTCGGAATTCCTCAGACTGGTCGGCGCGGCTGAGAAAAATTCGGAGCATCCGCTTGCGGAGGCAATCGTGGCAGGCATCCAGGAAAGAAATATCGAGCTGCCGAGAACAGAATCGTTCGAGGCCATTCCGGGATTTGGAATAAAGGCTGTTGTAGAAGGGAAGCAGCTGCTGATAGGTACGCGCCGCTTGATGGAAAAGTATGAAGTTAACGCGAAGGCAGCGTACGAACCGATGTCTCGCTTGGAAGAGTCAGGAAAAACTGCGATGCTGGTTGCGATTGATGATCGGTATGCAGGTATGGTTGCTGTGGCGGATACGATTAAGGAAACGTCGAAAGCGGCAGTGAGCCGTCTGAAAGAGATGGGAATTCAGGTCATCATGATCACAGGCGACAATGAGCGGACGGCTAAGGCGATCGCTGCTCAAGTGGGTATTGACCATGTACGCGCTGAGGTGCTGCCTGAAGGAAAAGCGGAAGAAGTGAAAAAACTGCAAGCCCAGGGCAAAAAAGTAGCGATGGTCGGAGACGGTATCAACGATGCGCCGGCCCTTGCGACGGCAGACGTTGGTATGGCAATCGGTACAGGGACAGATGTCGCCATGGAAGCTGCGGATGTCACCCTTATGCGCGGCGATCTGTCCAGCATTCCTGAAGCGATATACATGAGCCGCAAGACCATGAGAAATATTAAGCAAAACCTGGTCTGGGCGCTTGGTTATAATACGCTAGGGATTCCGATTGCTGCGATTGGTTTGTTAGCACCGTGGGTTGCCGGTGCAGCGATGGCATTGAGTTCGGTTTCTGTTGTTCTTAACGCGCTTCGGCTTCAGCGTGTAAAGGTTCGAAACTAAAAGTGGTCAATTTCAGCACCAAGGGAAGTCCAATACTGTACCCTTCATAGTTGATACTAAGTAAGGAGGTATATCGATCATGGAACAAACAGTTAAAATCTATACGATCCCGACCTGTAGTGACTGCAGTTATGCCAAACGGTATTTCACAGAGAATGAGATCCCCTATACAGACCTTAACTGCGCAGAAGATCCAAGGTATCCAGAAGAAGTCTGGAACTTGACTGGCAAACAAATTGTGCCGACGATTGTGATTGGCGATAAGGTGTTCGTTGGCTTCGCGGAGAATCTCAGTGAAATAAGCGAATTATTGAATAAAGCGTAAGGCGGCTTTCCGTATATATGCCGTTCACCGAAAAAGCAGCTCACGCTTAAACTGAGCTGCTTTTTCGCACCTAACAAACTTACTATTAAGCTGGCTTGTTGAGTGGTTAATAGGGGACGTCTGAACCTCTCTTTACATAGGGGGTGGGCGATGTTAATCTAAATAAGAGGGAGTTGATTCAAATGGAAAAAACGACACATGAGGCCACCTCAATCGACCATACATCTTCTACAGAGCGGAAAAGTCATCATTCCGAAAAAACAAAGATTAGTTTGATTCATCGACTGAATCGTATCGAAGGGCAAGTGCGCGGGGTTAAGGGACTGATCGAGAAAGACACGTATTGTGATGACGTGCTGCATCAGATCGCTTCGATACAATCCGCTTTGAATGGACTCGGTAAACAGCTGTTGGAGCACCATTTAAAAAGTTGTGTCATTGATCGGATTCAAGAAGGCGATCGTGAAGTATTGGATGAACTGATGACTACCGTAAATAAGCTAATTAAATAACAGAAAGGCGGAGGGATCACATCGATTCTCCACCTTTTTTGTTTTAGGCAGCCATTTTACGGCATGCTTCCGCTCAGCGTTTGCGATGCTCGTGTTGTTCGTGCTTCCCAAAATAATCATATTGACGGATAGAAGGTGTGGTGGTAATATGTACCTATAGTTTAAACCTTTAAACTTTGAAGGGCGAAATAGTAGCAAGTATGTATAGTCTTATTGTTTAATATAAATTTTTTTAAGTTAAAAGTTTAAACCTTTATACTTTTGGGTGGGTAAAACGCTACTATGGAGTTTAAAATAGCAACGTGTGGAGATCATGCTAGGCTTTTCGGCTATTTTGATTCCAATGAAACAAGAAGACAGGGTTGGCACAAACGATACCGATGGGCAGCTCCAAATTGACAACCATCGAGATGGGTGCTAGCATTACGTTGGAATTTTAACGTTTAAACTTAAACGTAAATGCTAAATGATTTAAAGGAGAAAGAGGTCCAAATGAACATACATGATGTAGTAAAAAAATCCGGGTTATCTATAGTAACCGTATCGCGGGTCATCAATAATTCGCCGACAGTCCGCGAGGTGAACAGGCAGAAGGTGCTGAAAGCGATGGAAGAGCTGAATTATCAGCCTAACTCAGCGGCGCAAAGCCTGGTCCGCGGCAAGACTGGCATTATCGGGATGTCGATTACGAATTTGAATGATTCCTTCTATGATCGCGTGATTAAAGCTGCAAATCGAAAGCTGGCAGATCAGGGATATTTTCTAACACTGTCTATTTCGGAACATGAAGGTGAAGGAGAAACCAACAATTTCTTGTTTCAGAGAGATCGTGTGGATGGGATCATATTGCTGTCGCCAATTGAAGAGGAACAGTATGTAGCCGAGCTGAAGAAGAAGAAAATTCCGTTTATTCTGCTAGATAATCAATATGAGCATGATGACGTTTCCAGCGTGCTGGTGGATAACTTCCAAGGGGGGTACGATGCGACCAGACATTTGATTGACCTTGGGCATACGAAAATAGCGCATATAGGAGGGCCGACGATTTTTTTGAGCGTAACAGAGAGAAAGAGAGGATATGTGCAGGCATTAGCTGATGCCGCGTTAACTCCTTTTGCCATTGAATATAGCGGTTTTACAGTAAGCAGCGGCTATGATGCAGCCAAAAAGTGGATTAGAGAGGATACGCTGCCTACGGCTATCTTCGCAGGGGATGACTTTATAGCGCTTGGTGTCATTCACGCGCTGCGAGAAGAGGGCATTATGGTACCGCATGATGTATCGGTAGTAGGCTTTGATGATCAGAAGCTGGCGTCTGAGTTTTTCCCGAGATTGACGACGGTGCGGCAGCCGGAAGCGCAGATGGGCAGCATAGGCGTGGATTTGCTGCTTGAACAAATCAATGGGCAAATGGAAGCACCGACGGTGACGAAGCTTAGTCCACAGCTATTGGTACGAGAATCTACAGCTTATTTGAAGCAACCATAAATGAATGTTTAGGAGTGAGTCAGCCTGTGAAATATTATTTGGGAGTCGATGCAGGTGGAAGTAAAACCTATGCAGTGATTGCAAATGAGAATGGCGAAATAGCCGGAATGGGGAAAGGAGGGAACGGCAATCACCAAACGGACCGGCGGCAGACGGAAATAAGCTTGAAGGAAGCAGTGACGGGGGCGTTGGAAGAAGCGGGATTAACAGAAGATCAAATCGAGTTTGCCTGGTTTGGACTAGCAGGCGCCGATCGTGAAAGCGATTTTCGCATCCTTCGCCCGATGATTGCCGGTCTAAACCTTCCACGGAGCGAGATATCCGGTGATACGATGATTGCGATGAGGGCAGGAACGGAAAATCCCTTTGGGATTGTGATTATATGCGGATCAGGGGTCAATTGCTCGGGTACAAACCGAGCTGGCGAGCTATATCAATGCGGCGGCTTCGGCTATCAATTCGGCGACTTCGGCGGCGGCTATGACCTGAGCGTTGAAGTGTTCCGCAGTGTAGTCAGGGCTTACGAAGGCAGGGAAACGAAGACAGAGTTGACGGATAAGCTGATCAACCTGCTGGGTTACGCCAGCGTCGCGGAGCTTCGGGATGATTATTTGGATCATGACAGGCATCTGCCGGTCGACGTAGCGCGACTATTGTTTCAGGCTGCTGAAGAAGGAGATGAAACAGCGATCAGGCTGTTGATCAAGCAGGGTGAGGAATTAGGGCTTGCCGCAGCCGCAACGATTCGACATTTGGATATGAGCGGGGAAGCATTCGACCTTGTACTTGCAGGCAGTCTGCTGACGAAAGGCGATCAAGCCGGCATTATTCGCTCGGCGATCGAGCGGAAGGTGAAGCAGGCGGCGCCGAACTGCACCTTAACGGTTTTGAAAAACGAACCGGTCATCGGGGCGGTTATTCTGGCCATGGAACACGGTGGATTGCAGATGACCCGGGGGCTGATGAACCAGATGATGCGGACGCAGATAAATAATATTCGCAATATTCAAAATATTCAATGAAAGGATGGTCCAGTTTATGGGTAACAACCATGTGAAAAGCGAGCTGCAGGAGTTGACCGATGATCTGCAAGGCGATCAGGCAAGGCATGTGCTTTTTGAATCATGGAGCCAACATGGCGTGGAATTGTTGCAAGCGGTTCCATCTTTACATTTAAGTCCCTGCTACATAGAAGACAGCCAGCTTAGAGAATCTGCTTCTGCAGAGAAGGAGGATGAGAGCCTATGAAGGCAGCCCCTAAGCCGAGCTTTCTGAAACAGTTTTGGAAGCAATGGGATTTGCAGTCTATGGTTATTCCGGGCGTTATCTTTATTTTTATCTTTAGCTATATCCCGATGTACGGTGTGCTGATGGCTTTTCAGAAATACGATATTTTCGCGGGGATTTGGAAAAGCGAGTGGGCTGGCCTCGCAAACTTCCGGATGTTCTTTCAGGCGCCGGAGTTTCTGAACATTATGCGCAATACGATCGCGATTAGTCTCTTTAAGCTCGTCATCTCTTTCCCGGCGCCGATCCTGCTGGCGCTTATGCTTAATGAAGTTCGACATATGGCATTTAAGAGGATTATTCAAACGGTAAGCTACTTGCCTTATTTTCTATCTTGGGTGATTGTGTCCGGTTTCGTATTCTCGCTCCTCTCTGTTGATAACGGAACAATCAACATTTTACTTCAAAAGCTTGATCTTATAGAGCATCCCATAAACTTTTTGGCGATACCTGAGTACTTTTGGACGATATTAGTGAGCGTGAATGTATGGAAGGAGATTGGCTTTGCGAGCATTGTTTATCTTGCCGCGATAGCCGGCGTAGATCCTACCCTTTATGAAGCCGCTTCCATCGACGGGGCGAGCCGATTTAAGCAAATCTATTTGATCACGCTGCCCAGCATCGCGCCGGTCATTATCATATTTATGATCCTTGCGATCGGCAATATATTGAGTGCGGGCTTTGAGGATATCCTGCTGCTGGCTACCAATCCGATATTGCGGGATTACTCCGATGTCATTGACACCTATGTATATCGCGTAGGCATTTTGAAATCGCGCTTCTCTTATGCGACTGCCGTCGGATTGTTTAAAGCTGTAATCAGCGTCACTTTACTCATTGTAGCGAACAGATTGGCAAGAAGAGCGGGCGTGAGCTTGTGGTAAGCGATATTCGACGACATAGTTGGGGTGATGAAGATGAGGCTTAGTCTCGGTGATAAAATCCTGCAGCGCTTTATCTATACGGTACTGGCTTTGCTCGGGATCGTGATGCTGTATCCTTTTTGGAACTCGCTCGTTATTTCGTTCAACCTGGGAAGCGATACCTCGCTGGGCGGAGTAACGTTTTGGCCAAGAGCTTTTACGCTCGAGAATTATGGCATTGTATTTGGAGATCACAGGCTGATTAATTCCTTTTGGATATCTATTATTAGAACGGTAAGCGGAACGGTATTGTCGGTTTCTTTGACGGCGCTGCTCGCTTACGGCATGTCGAAAAAAGCGCTTCTGATGCGCAAGCAGTATATGGTTTTCTTTATTGCAACGATGTTTTTCAGCGGCGGATTGATTCCGACGTTCATGCTGGTACGCTCGCTTGGAATGATTAATACGTTATGGGTTTATATTATTCCAGGCTTGATCAGCGTCTATCATATGATCGTGATCCGCACCTTCTTCTCCGCGCTTCCCGATGGTCTGGAGGAGTCGGCGAAGATAGACGGCTGCAGCAATTACGGCATCTTTTTCCGCATCGTAGTGCCGATCTCCGGTCCGGTGCTGGCGACAATCTCGCTGTTCACAGCTGTCGGGCATTGGAATGACTGGTTTACCGGAGCCATCTATGTGTCGAAGGATGAACTGCTGCCGATTCAAACCCTGCTAAGGCAAATTATGAACTCCAATATTATGACGGAGATGTCATCAGCCAATGCAATCGCGCAGGAGCATATGAACCGCAATCGGACGGTTACGACGAAATCGCTCACGATGGCGACGATGATGGTTGCTACTATTCCTATTATTTTGACCTATCCGTTTTTACAAAAGTATTTTGTAAAAGGGGTATTGATCGGGTCGATGAAGGAGTAGTTTCAATATAAAAAAAGAAAGTAGGGGAAAAGATGAACATAAGGTGGAGATGGCTTTCGCTTGCGAGCCTGGCATTGCTTATTCTTCTTGCCGCTTGCTCCAATGCGGGCGAGGGCGGGACGAACAGCCCGGGTCCAAGCAGCTCGAATGCAACTGGAGAGGGAAATGAAGAGAGTGGCGTGGACGGTATTAAGCCGGTGACCTTCTCTTTCTATGGGCACTATGATTGGCTGACAACAGCTCCATGGGGTGAGAATGAAGCTACAAAGTGGATTCAGGATAACCGCAAAGTTACAGTTGAGCCTATACAATCAGGCGGTGCCGCAGAAGAAAAGCTGAACACCATGATTGTCGGCAATGATTTGCCGGATGTTATTTTCACAGACCGGGGGGCTGTGGTAGAGCGCCTGATGAAGGCCGGCAAGCTGGTTGCGCTTGATGACTATTATGATAAATATCCGAATTTCAAAAAATATGTGAAGGAATCTACGTTGAATCTTCTTCGCTCGGATGACGGGAAAATCTATCAAATTCCGAACTGGTATACTTCAGGAACATTCGGCAACGGCGGATGGATGGTCAATAAAGATATTTATAATGAGCTGGGCAGACCGGCCTTGGAAACCTTCGATGATCTCTACGCTTATCTGATCCAGGTAAGAGATAAATATCCGAATGTGGTGCCGCTCGAGGTTGGCGAGAAAGGCGCAGGGCTGGAAGTGATGTACGGCGGATTCAAAGAGGATTCTACAAGCAAAAATATTGGTTTATTGGGCTACCCGGATGGAAACCGGCTTGTATCGATTTATGAGGATAGCGCTTTTGAAGAGCTGATGCTTTATATCAACAAGCTGTTTAGAGAGAGACTGATTACGCAGGATGCCCTGCAGCAGACGCAGGATGCAGTGAAGGAAAAAGTAAATACAAGCCGCGTCGCGGTGATGATCGAGTCCAATATTACAACGTATGGCGCGGAAGGACACCGCGCGCTGACAGCCTCCAATCCGGATAGCGGCTATGAAATTATTTGGCCGATTCGCAAGGCCGGGTTGAATAAGGATAACGTTTTTGTCAGCGGCTTTGAAAGCCTGGGCTGGAATGTCAACGTCATTACAACCGAGGCGAAGGATCCGGAAGCGATCTTTGCTTACTATGATTGGATTACGGGGCCAGAAGGCCAGAAGGTGCTGTTCTTTGGGCCAAAGGGCTTGTACTGGGATGAAGAGAATGAAGACGGATCGCCCATTCCGAATGAAACCTACACGAATGTCGATGCTAACGAGCGCACGGAAAAAATGAGAACCTTCGAGGATTTCAACTGGGCGGGCAACACCAGCTTTATCGACACAGCGAAAATGAGCCTGGAGTCGTCGCTTTCGAAGTCGCAGCAATCATGGGAGACGATCGCACAATCCACCGTTACTTGGGCGACTTCCAAAGACATAACAGAGTTCGTTAATACCGAGCCGCTGCCGGATTCCGAGATTGGCGTGATCTCGCAAAATGTTCATGACATTTATACCGTGTCTTTTGCGAAGATGGTTCTTGCCAAAACGGAAGATGAGGTAAAAGCCGTCATGGAGCAGGCCAAAAAAGATTCTGAAAAAGCGGGCCTTGCCAAGCTGCTTGAGTTCAGAACAGAGAAATGGCAGGCGAACGTAGAGAAAATCAATAGGGGACATTAAGAATTCGCTCATACATTTGTGCGCGTGCTTTGCTTATCGGGTTATACAGCTTACAACGAGAGAATAAGACTGTAGACTTATGGAGGTAAAGTACGCGACAGATGTATATTTTTTTGCAAAAAAAACGATAGACGGAGGTATCTATTATGTTGGCAAAGGTAAGAGCAAGATTGTCTCTTCTGCTGGTGTTCAGCATGGTCGTTACATCGCTTGGACTGGGCGGCGCAAGCGCGGCGCAGGCTGAGGAGACTGAGAACGCGCCCTTTGAGACGGAGCTAATTGTGAGAACCGTCAATCAGTTTAAAAATGATGCGGATGTCCAGGCATTCGTAGACATGGCAGATCAATATAACGTTACCGTGATCAGCATGAATGTAAAGCAGGATGAAGATGACGAGGTTCCGTCAGGACAAGTGTTTTACGACAGCTCCATTGCGCCGGTAGCTGCGGGCTACGAAAGCTTTGACGCGCTGCAACATGTTATTGATGCCGCTCATAGCAAAGGGATCAAGGTGCACGCCTGGATTCCGCAGTTCCATGATCAGGCGGCATTTATGGCGCATCCGGATTGGCAAATGCATGCGTGGGTAGACGGAACGCAGGTTCCGTTCACCGGCTCGAACGGTTCCGAATATTTCATCAATCCGATCCACCATGAAGTGCAGGCGTATGAGCGTTCGATTATTCATGAGGTAATCGAAAATTATGATATAGATGGCGTTGTGCTGGATTGGATACGATTTGATGACTACAACATGGATGTTAGCGATTATACGATAGGGAAGTTTGAGGCGGAATTTGGCTATTCCCCTTTAACCATTGATTTTGATGAAGCTTCCGCTCAGCGTGAGGAATGGAACGAATGGAGAACGGAGCAGATTGGCAATTATGTGGGGGATATTCGCAATGACATTACCAGCTCGACTAAACCGGATATGAAGCTTGGCGTATATATCCTGCCGCCTGAATTTGTGGAAGTGGGACAAGATGCGGAGAAGTTCAAAGCCCATATCGACTTTATCGCGCCAATGGCTTATTTCGATGATTGGGGCTTTGCGGCGGATTGGGTATACAGCGATGAGTACGGCATATTAAAGGATACGGCGGATCGGGTTAGCGGCGAGGAGGTAGATATCATTGCCACGCTGGACAATGATTGGACCGATGACGAGTATCAGCAGGTATACCAAGGGATTCGGGAAAACTACCCGAATGTACAACGCTTGTCCTTCTTTGCCTACAATACTTGGCCTGAGGAGGAGCTAGCCAAAATCAACGAAAGAAGGCAGTGGCCGGAAGCGGGCTGGGAGCCGCCGACCCAGGAGGATTATGAAGCGGAGCTGCCTGATGGCTGGAAAGCCAGAAATATCGGCTTGAAGCCGGGATCGGCCGAGTATGATGAGACATCGGGACAGTATGAAATCAGCAGTCTTTCTTCTGACATTTGGGGCAATATGGACACGTTGAATTACGTTTATCGGCAAATCGAAGGCGATGCTACGGTTATCGCCCAGGTTGCATCTATGGAGCAGATGAGCGAATGGGCAAAAGCGGGCGTCATGATCAGGGAGTCGCTTGACCGCGAAGCGAAGCATGCCGATATGATGATTACGCCTGACAATGGCGCTACGTTTCAGTATAGGGAGCATGCTCGCGGAAGCATGGCCGATCAGACTGCCGATGCCGAGGTTCCCCTTTGGGTGAAGCTGAGTCGCGAGGGCGACAGTTTTGCCGGCTTTATCTCGGAGGATGGAACAGAGTGGCAGAATGTCGGCAGTATCACAATACCGATGAGCGATCAGGTGTATATTGGGCTTGCCGTCAGCAACCCGGGATCAACATCGGATAACAAGGCTACATTCCAAGAGGTGCAGGTGCTCGGAGAGGGAGAGGAGCCTGGACCGATAGATCCGGAACCGAATGACAATGATATCCCGCCGCCATGGCAGGCGGCCAGTATCGGCGAAGGAGAGAATCAAGGGAGCAGCTCCCGCTATGATGGGATCGCGAAGGCTTTTACATTAAAAAGCATAGAGACGGATATCTGGGGCGAAAGCGACTCGCTGCACTATATCTATCAATCGCTCGAAGGCGATGGTTATATTTCAGCAAGAGTTCGCAGTATGGATCAGGTGAGCGAATGGGCGAAGGCCGGCGTGATGATCAGGGAGTCGCTTGAAGGGAACGCCAAGCATGTCGATATGATGATGACGCCTAATGTGGCAAGCTTCCAATACCGCAATCAGACAGGCGGCAGCACAGCTGATGCCACGAGCGATGAGGATATGCCAATGTGGGTGAAAGTCGTTCGCTCTGGCAATTTGTTTATCGGCCTTATATCTGACAACGGCACAGAATGGAAGAAAGTTAGCGAACGGGAAATTGCAATGGCGGATGAGGTGCTTGCAGGTCTTGCATTAAGCAACCCAGGGTCATCGGATGCCAATCAAACGATTATCGATCAGGTTGTGGTTTATGAAGGCAGCGATACCGAGAAGCCTACCGTTCCGGGCTTGCCGCAGGTCGAGGAAGCAACAGGGGATTCCATTGTTCTGACCTGGTCGGCTTCGAGCGATAATATTGCGGTAAAGGGCTACGAAGTGACGTATGGACAAACCACTGTACTTACTACTGGTACGAGGATTTTCCTGGAGGGACTTTCTTCGAATACGGCTTACCAATTTGAAATAAGAGCAGTAGATTTGGCGGGCAATCGTTCGGATAAAGCCGAAATTTCGGGCAAGACTGAGGGTTACAATGTGCTAAAGGGTCACAACTGGGAACAATTTTCCGGCGCTGTCGCGTCCGGCAATCAAGTCATTATACAGGGAATGGGCCGTGGCATCGTACCGCTTGGCAATCATCCGTCACAGCCTGCCGTCGCCAATCCCCCTATTAACCTTAAGGGACCTCGATTGAGCGTTGATGGTGACTTTAGTGTAGATTTTTCGCTGCTAGCCTCGCAACAGGCGCAGGCATCCGTACAGTTGTATGGAGCACTGCCGGTCATTCAGGATGAGTGGCGGGAAGAAGGCAGATATGTCAGCATGGAGCTTTACAATGGCAAGCTGAACGTAAGCGTATATGACGGCGATTCCTCTAATCCGGCAACAGGCCAGTTCAACTATACCGGGACGGGAGAGGTCATGGTTTCCCTGGCGAGGAATAAGGGCAAGCTGGAATTTTACCTCAATAGAACTAAAGTGGGCGAGCTTGATGATCCGGGTGTATTTGAAAGCGGAAAAGCGTACTTTGGCGCAAATGCCGCCGTCGGCAAGTCATTTATCATTCAAGCGATTTATGTGAAGCCGCTAAACGAGTCCTCAACCGTCGAGGTGAGAGACCAGCAGTTTAGTAAGTCCGCAAGCAAGGCGCAATCACTGCGCAGCTTGGCGGAGCAAAATTACCCGCACTTATCGATTGGCACGGCGGTTTCTGTTAATGCTCTAATAAGCGATCCGCAATATGCCGAACTATTGGGCCGCGAGTTCAATATGATTACTCCGGAAAATGACATGAAGTTTCAATTTATACATCCGCAGCGGAATCAGTATGCTTTTGCCGAGATGGATGCCTTGATGGAATATGCCGAGCTGAACAATATGAAGGTTCATGGGCATACGATGGCATGGAGCGAAGCGGTGCCAAGATGGGTGACAGAGGGCAATTTCAGCGATAGCGAGCTGAAAACGATTTTGGAGGAGCATATCGCAACAGTTGTAGGCCGCTATCCGCAAATTATGAGCTGGGACATCATTAATGAACCGCTTGCCGGCATGAATGACGATCCTTCTATCCGGCCTTCGATCTGGTATGACAGGCTCGGCGAGGCATATATCGAGATTGCGCTGCGCGCTGCGCATGCCGCCAATCCGGCTGCTAAGCTTTATATTAATGAATACTGGATTGAAGAAAACAATGTAAAAAGCAACGCTGTATACGAAATGGTGAAGGGACTGAAGCAGCGCGGCATACCGATTCATGGTGTGGGCTTCCAGATGCATGAGGATTTGACGGATGAGTGGGATCCGGTCAGTGCGGAGGAATTTAAAACAACGGCAACTAAATTTGCCCATCTGGGAATCGAGGTTCGCGTATCCGAGCTGGATATGAATATTCATAAAGCGGTGAATGAGGAAACGCTTCAAGAGCAAGGCGAGTATTTTGGCTCCATCGCGGATATGGTCAAAAAGTTTAATGTCGGAGGCGTGAAGTTTGGCGCATTATCGATGTGGGGCTTTACAGACCGGTATTCATCCCTGCAGCCTCATCATTCGTATGGCGATTATGGCAACGGACTTATTTTTGATGAGAATTATGCGGCAAAGCCAGCCTATGATGCCTTAGCAGAGTCGCTTAAGGAGCCAGCGCCGCCTGTTCGGCCTAACCCCAATCCAAATTCGGGCGAATCTGGAGTTGACGTTGGCAACGGCGCAAATGACATGTCGGCTGAGCGGAGCTTTTCCTCTAATGAAGGGGGAGAGTTGAAGCTTGGTGACCGATTCGAAGCGGTTATAGCCGAAAACGCACAGCCATCCGATTGGAGCTTGAAGCTAAGACAGGTGCCTGAGGCGGAAGCGAATCAGCTGCTGGTGAATTGGAGGGGCGGCAGCCTATCGCCTGTATTTGAACTGGCGCATCTTGCAGCAAAGCCATTCGCCAAGCCGACTGCCATTAAAATAAAGGCAGATGTCAAACGACTAACGGAAGGACAGGAAGCTGCTATTTACTTTTATAATCAAACTAGCGGCAGTTGGGAAAAGGTTGAAGGCTCGCAGCTTGTAGACGGTTATGTGACAGCCCATACGGAGCAATCGGGATATTTTGCCGTATTGGCGGAGGATCGTGCTTTGACAGTCGAATTTACAGATATCCATAACCATTGGGCCAAACAGGAGATCGAACTGGCTGTCAGAAAAGGCTTCGTACAAGGGTATGAGGACGGCAGCTTTCAACCGGACCGCAGCGTAAGCCGCGCAGAATTTATTCATATGCTTGTTCAGGCGCTAAACGGTGCTGCGAAGACTAATGCGGCTGCTGAAGCTGGTGAGGTTGCGGGAACAAAGGAAGCTGTTGATAGCGATAATCCAAGAAAGGGAAGCGGTAATAGCATTGTGTTTGCGGATCAAGCATCAGTAGGCAAGTGGGCGCAGGCATCCATAGCGGTCGCCGTTGAACAAGGCTGGATTACGGGATATAAGGATGGCTATTTGCGGCCGAATGATCCTTTGACAAGAATGGAGCTGGCGGTTATCGTTGCCAGGGCGTTGAAGCTTTCCGAAGAAAACAATCAAACTGAGGTTGTGTCCGGCAAGACGAATAATCGCTTTGCCCCTCATGATGCGGCTACAAGGGCCGATGCAGTCAAAGTCATTTTATCGATGATTTAAAAAGAGAAAAGGATGATTAAACCAGCTTATGCCCATAGTGTAACGGCGTAAGCTGGTTAGTAGCTGGCAGTATGTTCGGAAGATATCCAATATTTTTAGGATCTCCCGACGATTTCTGATGTGCCTTCTCGCCCAGAGAGCGCAAGCTCTCCAAGTGCTCCGCTGTCATGGCAACTTGCCGTTCTCCATGAGATAGCAGATCTTAAGATGCCTCAAACCTCCATTTACTGGAGGTTTTTTGTTATGGAAAATAAAGAAATGGGCGGCACTAAAAGTTGCTAGTTGAAATCAGCTTGACGCTGGCTAAAAACCAAGATATTATTAAGCAGTAACTTAGTAAATTAGTAATTTAGTAAATCGATAAGAAGCGGAGAGATAAACGTGCCTGCTGCAAAGGAACACCAATCCATTGTGGTATCGGAAAATAACGAGAAGGTTGCGATTTTGCTGCTTCCTTCGGCATCATGACAGACAGGAGGGAAACCAATCATGAGTGAAACGGAATCATTTGAGCTGTCACCCGGAAGACCGATGACGGATGCGGAACAAGGGTTGATTTGGAAAAAGCCGCTGTCTCATAAGGTCAGCGAAGAGGAGCTGCGCATTAGCAAGGAAGTGAGGCGCAATTGGCATCGCGGGGAAATGAAAATCGCCAACATTCTGCTTGAAGGCGACGCAGGCTCCGGCAAAACACAATTGGCAAAAGCATTGTCCGCTAATTTCGGACTTCCATATACGAAAGTGACTTGTTTTGCAGATATGGATAAATCGGATATTATCGGTGCGATATTGCCGGTGATATCATCTGATCGATTAGAGAAATTGGAGCCTGCCGAGCAAGCGGTATTGCAAGTACTCTATGCAAGCGATGGCTTCCAAAGCGCAACCAAAATTTTAATGGACGCCTTAGAGCTTACACAAGAACAAGCATCCTTAAAGATGAGGCAATTGCTTAAGCTTGCGTCAGAGAACACAGACGGCGAAGCCGTTGAGTATCGCTTTTACCCATCGGAAATCGTCAGGGCTTATCGGTATGGTTACCTGCTGGAGATTCAGGAGCCCAACGTCATTCGCGACGCTGCGGTGCTGATGGCATTGAACTCGGCTTTGGAGCTGGATGGCAGTATCAATCTTCCTACGGAAATCATACGCAGACATCCGGACTTCATTGCAGTTATCACGACCAATCGGAGCTATGCAGGCTCCAGGCCGCTGAACGAAGCCTTGCGCGACAGAATACAGCACTCGGAGAAGATGGACCTGCCTGCCAAGGAAGTGATGGTGGAGCGGGCCAAGTCCAAAACGGGCTATCAAGATGAAAGCGTACTGAGCGTATTGGCAGATAGCATTATCGTTTTGGACCAAACAGCCCGGGTCAATGCCATTAAAGGCGTGGCGGGCATGCGTTCCTTCTTCTACTGGGCAGATGCGGTCGCGGGCGGTGCCTCGGCGCAAGAATCGCTTTATTATAAGGTGATCTATAAAATAACGACGGATCCCGAAGAGATCAAAATGCTAGAGGATGCTCTGAAAAAGCAAGGCTTGATGGCAAGCTTAGAGGACATTGATGTTGTAAAAAAAAACGAACATTCAACGATGAGGCCATAGAGCTCAAGATATGGGGAGATATTGGCGCTGCTGATTATGAGCATGACAGCGAAGCGGAAGAGAAGGGGATCGCGCTGAGAAAGTCTGCTGATAGTGAAGATAGTTCTTCCCTCCTTTCTGATCAATCTACCGATATGGCAAGCTCGGATACCGGGGACAATGGCGCTCCCCAATATCATGAAGCCAATCCAGAGCCGATGTCAGAGGATGCGAAGCAGAGGGAGCGCGATTTTCGAAAAAAGCTCAATCAAGCCGCCAGAGAAATCGTGTCTGATTCCATTCATGCAAGAGTGAAGCTTATTGTTCACCGCCCGGATTACGATCAGGATAGCAAGAGACAGTACATCCGGTTAAGCCAGGAGCTTATGCCAGTCGTACAGGAGATTGCCCGTAAGACATTGCCGTTATTGGAGCATGAGACGTCTGCCGAGTTCGAGCGGAATCGCTACTATGGCAGCAGGTTTCAAGCGGACAGCGTAGCTTATAGGGATTATCGCTATTTTGCCAAAAAACGTACTCCGTCTGAATCGCCTTCTCTGGTGGTTGGTCTTCGAGTGGATGAATCCGCATCGATGTCGGCCTTTGGCAGATTGGAAGCAGCCAAGCGAGCGGTCATCGCGGTCTATGAATTTTGCCGGCTATGCCAGATCCCTGTCGTGATCTACGGCGACACTGCGGATGTATCCAAGCTGGAGCAAATGTCTCTCTATGCCTATGCTGACTTTGACAAGCCGGATGTCCATGACCGATACAGGCTGATGAGGATTCAGGCAAGAAGCAATAACCGCGATGGCATGGCTCTTCGGATTATGGCGGAACGATTAGTACAAGCGCCGCAGCAAACGAAGCTGTTGATCAGCATCAGCGACGGGCAGCCCAAGGCAATGGATGATTATACAGGCAGTTATGCGGCAAGGGACATGCAGCAGACGATAGTGGAATATGAGCGGAAAGGGGTCGCCTTTCTGGCATCCGCCATCGGTCAGGACAAGGATGTCATTCATGACATATATGGGCAGGACAAGTTTCTGGATATTGCCAATTTACGCGAGTTTCCCGCAAGGCTAGTCCGGATTATCGCCCGGTATTTATAATTTGAGGAGGAAAAACGATGGATATGAATAAACGCAAAGAGCTGCTTGAAGACTATAAGCAAATCAAGACGTATATGGGCGTCATCCAAATTAAAAATAAAATAAACGGCAAAATCTTTCTCGACAGCTACCCCAATCTGAAAAACAAATGGTTGACCCTGCAGATGCAGCTGGATATGGGGAGATTTGCAAATCTAGAGCTTCAGAGGGAATGGAAAGAGTTCGGTTCTGACGCCTTCGACTATGAGGTGCTGGAGCAGAAGGACGCAAGCAAGGTCGACGATGTGCGCTGGGAGCGGAAGCAAATCTTAAAGCCGTGGATGGAGAAGCTGCAGCCCTACGGGGAAAGCGGATATAACAAGCCTCCTAAGGATTAAATGTATGTGCGTTACCCGTCAATGGATCTATCGGCGGGGTGTTGCCGTATATGAATTGACTTGCACTGAAAACCAAGATAAGATGAAACCGTCATTTAGTAAATGAGTAAATTGGTACAAGGAAAGAGGGAGAAAGATGAAAATACCTACTACCTTAAAGCATAAACCTGTAGTTGTATCCGAAAATTATGAGCAGGTTGATGGCCGAATGGCCGGGAATACGGATGCGAAGGGTCTTTCCTTGGGACTGGCCCAATGGAACGATAGAGGAAAGGTCGATATTTCGGCCAAGGTATGGCGATATACGGGAGAGAAGTGGTCCAGGCAATCGGAGGAGCTGCCCCTTCATCGCGTGCTCGATTTGTCCGTTCTGATTTGCAGCTCTCTGGCGCACTTCCGGGAGGCTTACCGCTACGACCAGCTATATGATCCGCAGCAGCCGGTGATCGATCGGGTAGGTCTGCAAGGGGATGCCATGACCGTGGCGATCTGTACAGACAACGAGAGAATTAATGAGGATATCAAGCTGTTCAGCCAGGCGCTGAGCGACGATGGCGAATTGATCGGCGAGCGTCTGCGTACATTATCCAAGATATTAAAGGATATGGGGTATTAATATAGCTCCCTGTAAAAGCAAACCGGAACGCTAGCCCATTGCTTGGCAATGGACAAGTATTCCGGTTTTTTATTCGTCAATATACTTTTATTGCGACGATAATATTGGCGATTAAGATGGCTGTCAACAGGCAAGGGAGCGTTAATCATCTCCCAAGCCTGCTGCCATCCAATGGATACTTAACGGTATCCCGTTACATCCGCCGGTTTTCCGGCGTCCTGCACTTCTGTAATGTAGCGCCAGGCATCGGGCTGCGAGCCGTCCAGGTCATGAATGCCGTAAATTTTGGCAAGCTCGCCGCTGGAAGTTGATCGTCCTCTCCAGCGAGACACATCCGGGTCGCCCGCTAATGCAGCGATGCCGCGGCCGATATATCGCGGCGTTTCCGAGATGGCGAAGTGCGGCTCCCGCTCAAGCGCATCCTGCCATTTGTCTTCGGTTACGCCAAAGACCTCAAGCATAATCTCGGAGCGGAGCCAGCCGGGTGTAACGGAGAGAGCGGTGCAGCCATGAGGCGTTAGCTCATGTGCCAGCGATTTGGCCATCCGCAGAATCGATGTCTTGGCCAGATCATAATAGAGGGACAGCCTGTAATTGGCATCGTTATAGGATTGAGTGCCATCCGTCACCTCAACGACCAGTCCGCCCGGATTGCGGATCAAGAGAGGCAGCGCATAACGGCTCGTAATAATATGGGTATCAATCGACAGCCGCAGCATGCGCATACCGCCTTCCAGCGAATGCTCCCAGACGGGAACATTCCATTCCACCATATATTCGCCGCCCCAGATATCATTGACCAAGATGTCCAGCCGTCCATGCTCGCTCTCGATCTGAGCGATTAATGCTTCTACCTGTAGCGGGTCAAGATGGTCGACCCGTACCGCGATGCCGGTGCCGCCAGCCTGTTCGACCAGTTCCGCCGTATCTTCAATCGTCTCAGGCCGATTGTATTCCGAGCGTTCCGCCCGTGTGGTTCGGCCCGTCACATAGACCGTTGCGCCAGCGGCGCCCAGTTCAATGGCGATGCCTCGGCCCGCGCCGCGTGTTCCTCCGGCTACGAGAGCTACTTTTCCGGATAAAGGTTTCATATTCTTCAGCTCCTTTCTTCGTATACTGCCTCATTATAAAGCCAGGAATACGACAGCTTATGTCATATATGCATAATTATTTTGCATAATCAGCGCTTATGGGGATACTTGCCAGGATGGTACAATGATGCAATCAAGCACGCAGTACCTAGGGCAAATAGGGAGGAGAAGGATCATGAGCGCGATTAAGCATATGGTTGTGTTTTCACTGCATTCGGGCAAGAACAATGAAGAGGCTGAGCTTTTTTTGCAAACTAGCAAGGATGAGCTGGCCGCAATACCCGGCGTAGAGCAATTTGAGGTTTTCCGCCAGGTAAGTCCGAAAGCTGATTTCGATTACGGCTTCTCTATGGTTTTTGAAGATGGACAAGCGTATGAACGTTATAATAACCATCCGGTACATGTTCAATATGTACAGGAGCGGTGGATGAAGCAGGTTAGCCGCTTCCAAGAGATCGACCTCATTCTTCACCAGAAATAACGAATTCAGCCCTTCACCTCGTATGGTGAAGGGCTGTTTTATTTCAAAGGCAGCACGCGCGCGGCATCCGTCATCCTTGGTGATGTTTGAACGGGGCTACTGGTTAGCTTGAGGCTGGCCGATGATTCGGATGATGACTTCCGGGATAATCAGCAGAAGCGCAATCGAGCCGTATATGCCAATGGTGTAGCTTTCCGGGTACAAGAACCCGAATCCTTGATGGAACAAAGCTGCGATTAGATGGATCAGCATGTTGGTGAAACAGAAGGCATAGCTGCGAATCATCCAGTTCCGGTGCTTGATCATTTGTTTCTTCTTGATTTGCACGAGCGCAGTAATCGTAATAATCGGCCATAGGATATTGAGCAGATTGAAGCCCATGCTGCTTATTTTCCCTCCCGTGGCGTAAGGAGCCATGTAACCGGAAGTAATCACAACGATCAGGACGGATACGATGTACAGGTAGCCGTTCATGCGGTGAAGCTTGCGGTAAAGCAGCAGAAAGCGCGCAGAAAAGTTGATAAGACCCGAAGCCATTGCGATACATGCAAAGGCGACATGAATGTACATCACGTTCAGCCAGACGGGAAGTTTCAGCTCGCGCTTAAGATCGGTTTTATAGCTGAGAAAGCTGCCCGCCTCAGGGTCGATCCAATAATTTTTGGCCAGCGCATAAAGGATAAATAGGATACTGACGGCAACTAACAAACCATATAGCGATATTCGTTTATTCATATTAAGAAATTCGCTCTCCTGTTAGTTTGGAAGCGGGCAGAATGCCAGCCTTGGCCACACCTGTCATCCGGTTGCCGACCGTTTCGACCTCGAACCTGAGATTTAAGCGCATAGGCTTCGTAATGCGAAGCGACCAAACCAGCTTATTCCCGTGCAGTACAGGGTCGATAAATTCCGCTGTCTCATTGTCTTGAATTGCCTTTCCCCGAATGAGGCCGTTGCTTGAGGTAATAAAAAGTTTAACTTGAAGCTTGCCTACCGGAGTGGCAATCGTCGTATCCCATTCTCCGTCGAAGGAAGAAGCTTGTGAGGGCACCTGATCCATCCCTTCTTTCTGTACCGATATATCAGACTCTTGAATGCTCGCGTTCTCTTTGCTTGGGGCTTGCTGGGCTGGCGACATTCCGGTATTCCTCCATGCCGTGCCCCGGCGTTCATATTCGAACAGCTGCTCAACCGCATGCGCGATACGCGGCCCAAGCTCCCGCTCCACCGTATATAGCGCAACATCGATTCCGGAGGTCACACCGCCGCCTGTAATCAGATTGCCGTCATCCACGACACGGGCCTGGACTGGAATAGCGCCTGTTGCTCCCAGCACCTCCATACCCAAATGATGGGTCACTGCCGGTCTGCCTTCCAGCAAGCCGCCCATCGCAAGAAGCAGCGAGCCGCCGCAAACGGTAACGACAATGGTGTCCAACTGCCGGAGCGCCTGCTCGACTTTACTTGTCAGATCTGTCTGCATAGCCCGATTCAAGATGGCTGGGATCGTATCGGGACCGTCTCCTTCTACTTGGCCTGAAGCGCCAGGAACTAGAATGATATCCGCTTGCTCCGGGTTCAGGACCCCGGTCGCTTCTATCCGAAGCCCATTGGTGCCGCTGGCTACAATTCTGGGTCCCTCGGCCGTAACCAGTTCTACGCGAATCGCGTCATCGGCATACATGGCAGCAGCGTGAAACACCTCATAAGGGGCCAGCGCATCCAGCAGGTCGAATCCATCGAATAAGAGAATTTGGACATTTTTCATGCATAATACCTCCTCTTGAACTTCACTTCCGTTGTTGCTGCTATTAACTTACCAAATGAGTCTCTCAATCCAAGCGGCAAAAAGGTCACGAAATGATAAACAAAGCATCACAATATGCTGTGAGTTGATTGCGCAGTTCGGAATGATGTTAAACTAGGTGTTGAAGGTGGGATATGGATGGCTGAGGCGCAGACGGTTCTCGTCGTAGACGATGACCGGAGTATCGTAGAATTGCTTAGAGATTTTTTGGAGCATGAACAATTTAACGTAATAACCGCTTGCGACGCCGATCATGCATGGGGCTTGTTCCAGCAGCATGAGGTTGATTGCATCGTTCTTGATATTATGATGCCGGGCGAAAACGGATTTGAGCTATGCCGCCGGCTGCGGAAGGACAGCGACGTTCCAGTCCTGTTCCTAAGTGCGCGCAGCGACGATGTGGACAAGATCCGGGGACTTACGCTGGGAGGAGACGATTATATCGTCAAGACCGCTTCACCCGGCGAGATCGTCGCCAGAGTCAAAGCGGTATTGCGCCGTACCTCAACCCGGAAATCTGCGGCAGAGAGCATTCTGGATTACGGTCGGCTCCGTATTCATTTGACGGCTAGAGAAGTGACCGTAAATGGCGAGATAGCAGTGCTTACCCCTAAGGAGTATGACCTGCTTCGGTTATTCGCCGAGCATCCCCGGCAAGTCTTTTCGTATGAGCAGCTGCTGGACAAGTTCTGGGACGGGGTAGGCGACAAGCATACGATTCGGGTGCATCTCAGCCGGCTGCGCGAGAAAATTGAGGTTGATCCGAATCAGCCGCAGCTGCTGGTCAACGTGTGGGGAGTCGGATACCGCTTTGAAGGAGGATAAGATGAGAACGCTTCGTATTCGCTCATTCCTGGTGCTGTGTTTTCTCCTCCTCCTCTTGTTGCCCTGGATCTTCTATGTAACAGCTTATTTCCTGGAGAACCAGACGCTTAGCTTCATGAATAGCCGTCAGCAGGATGAAGCGCTGCAAAGCCAACTAAACGAAGTGGTGGCCTTCATCGAAGCAGGCACAGCCAAGTGGACGGATGCCGACTGGCAAAGCCAGCTTCAAAAGCAGCTTAAGCCTACGAAGATAGATGTGTCCCTTCAGACTGAAACTGGCGCCGACATCTACCGGTCGAACCCGGATCGCCGAGGCTCGCGGGCTTCGACAGAACGGTATACGATTATGGAGAGCGGGCAGCTGCTTGGCAAGGCGATCCTTTATCTGCCAAGGTCCAATCAGACTCCGGTGATGTCGGCGCTTGCGGGTTTGCTGTTTGCTTTCATTATCATCGGGATGGAAATGCGAAGATTTCTCTTAAGGCCGCTAGAGAGGATGAGCGCTGCCGCCAGGCAAATTGCCGACGGGGATTGGGATGTTCAGCTGCCGCAGACGAGAATGACGGAAATCGCCGAGGTCCGCGACGGCTTTGACGTGATGGTGAAGGGCATGCAGACCGCCTACCGGAAACAAGCGGAGCTGGAGGAGGAAAGACGATTCGTTATTGCAGCAGTCGCCCATGACTTGCGCACGCCGCTGTTCGCCTTGCGGGGGTATCTCGACGGACTAGAGCAGGGAATTGCCAAATCTCCGGAGAAAGCGGCGCGTTACTTGGCGGTCTGCAAGGAGAAGTCGGCGCAGTTGGACCGATTGGTGGAAGATTTGTTTACCTTTACGAAAATGGAATATGCGGAGTCGTCATTGAAGCAGGAATCGGCTGATCTGGCTTCTGTCATTCGGAAGTCGCTAGATAGTGTTAGCCCGGCAGCTAGGCATAAGGATATTTCCTTCACCAGCGAATTGCCGGAAGGGTGTATCGTAAGCGGTGATGCGCACTTGCTGGAGCGTGCAATTAGCAATCTACTGGACAATGCCGTTAGACATACGCCTCCGGAAGGCGGCATTTTTGTTCATTGCGGCAAAGCGGAACGCCGAGTGACATTCGCCATTCATGATCCAGGCCCAGGCTTCGCGGAGGAGGAGCTGCAGCGTGCATTCGAGCCTCTCTACCGGGGAGAAACATCCAGAAACCGCTCGACGGGGGGCAGCGGTCTAGGACTTACGATCGCCCAGCGCATTGTCCGGCGACATGGCGGCGAGCTTGCGGTCAGCAATCACACAGATGGTGGAGCACAATTGACAGGATGGCTTCCCGCCTATGCTCCCGTTGAAAAGACGGCCCTCCATAATGAAAATAAGCTCTTAGGATGATTCATCCTGAGGGCTTTTTGCGGGATATGCGGCAGTAAGCGCGTGGATGAGATGAGAGCATGGAGAAGAGCCAATGGGAGGAGACGTTCATCTATCGAACGGATTGTATCTAGCTGTGGATGCAGAATAACCGGCAGCGGGCTCTTGGCAATATTCGTGATAGCGAGCGAGCCAGGCATGGAAAGGCTATTTGTATACAAGAAAACGCTGAATGCACTTGGGACATTCAGCGTTTTTTTAGTATTAGAACAAGCCACGGGTGCGTGCTGCCAAGACGGCTTGCGTGCGCGAGGACACCTCAAGTTTATGGTAGAGACGCGACAGATAGACACGCACCGTTCCTTCGGAGAGTGCGAGCTCCGAGGCAATCTGCTTGTTCGACGAACCCTCGCAAATCAGTCTTAGCAAGCCGAGCTCGCTCTCGGTCAATGGCTTCTGATCGGCCGATGCTTGCGGTGCTGATGATTCCGGCGATGGCCGATCGCTCCGAAACGCTTGCAGAAGGGAACGGGCATAGACTGCGGTCGAGTCCTCCGGATTCTGCTGATTATGACTAGGTCTGAACCGCACATAGTCGCTTAGAAGCTCGGCAGCCGGCTGTCCTTCATCCAGGAAGCTTCGAGCGTAATCCATTCCTTGAGCGATAGCGAGCGCTTCTCCCAGCCGGCTCATTGCGGCTTTGCGCTGACCGCGCTGGCGCTCGGCGATCGCTGCAAGCAAGGAGATCTCCACGATGCTTGCGACAATGCCCTCACGCTCCGCTTGCGGTTTAAGCCTTGCTAATAGCTGCAGCGCCTGTGACGATTTCTTCTGTCTGATGAGCAGCCGCGCCAGCGATAAATATTCGAATTCCCGGTTCAAAGTGGGATGCGCCTTTCCGGACAAGTGCAGCAGTTCGGCTGCCTGCTTGGCTGCTCCAACAGCATGAACGTACAGATGCAAGCGGATGAGGAAGGCGCGCAGCGCTCTGAACCAGCGCATATCTGAATAATAAATCGCCACTTCCATGCCCTCGGCAATCCAGTCATAAGCAAGCTGCTCATGTCCCTCAGCCAAGTACAATCGTGCCTGAAGAATCCGATAAGGAATAAACAGGCCGGGCGTATCTTCGATGTCTTTGTATGCGCCAATCTGATGGAGAAGCTCCTGGCACTCCTGAAGCCGATTCCATTCATAGTAGCCTTCGCATATCGAGAGCTTTACGTACAAATTAAACAAGGAGTTCTTCCAGCCCATCGACTCGAGCGCTTGACTGAATCGGAGACCAATGGTCTCCACTTCCTTGGAGAGAATGCCTTTGAGTCCAATAATCGTCCGGTTCAGCTGCGGTTCCGTCACGTTGAAGTTATAGCCGTAGAAGACGACATTATCGCGTGTCAACCCCTCCTTTAAACGTGTTGTAAATGAAAGCCATTCCTCGTAATCGCCGCCAAAAAAGAGGATGTTGGACCGGACGAAGAATATGCCGCTATGAATAGACTTCAAGCGCTGCCTGTCTTCAATGGCAGCTGCCTGTGCTTCCAAGGAAAGCAAGAGCTGGCCGGCCCGCTCAATATGGCCGGTCACCGTGAGAATGAAGATGTACAGGATGGACCATTCAGGCGAAGACACCGCTTCGGCCGGCTTGCTTTCGAACCACCGGAGTACTTTCCGAAACTCCCCTTGCCTTAAAATATCCCCGACATGCGTCTCCAGGAGCTGTTCCATCAGCCCGTATTCCCCGGCGGCAATCGCATGGTCGATGGCGTCGTCGATCATGCCGCGCTCAGAATGGCTGATGCTGGCTCGTCTATGAGACTCCAGCCAGCTATCTTTTTCGTTACGCTCAAGCATTTTGCTAAGAAACTCCGCGAACAAAGGATGATACCGGTACCAGACCCCGTGGAGGTCAATTGGCAGAACAAATAGATGATTGGCTTCCAGCCAAGACAACACAGCTGCGCTATTGGGATTCATCGTTACTGTGCCAGCCAGCTCTGCGTCCATCCGCTTCAGGATGGAGGAGCGCAGCAGGAACTTCTGAATGTCTTCCGGCAGCGAGCTGAATACTTCTGCGAACAGATAATCGGATACGCTGCGTTCGCTTCCCTGGAATTGTTCAATATAGCGGTCTCGTTCCGCTGTCTGGGCAAGCGATACGGCTGCAAGCTGCATGCCGGTTACCCAGCCTTCTGTCCGTTGATGAAGGCTTTGGATATGCGCCTTAGACAGAGAGAGGTTATGCGTTTTGCTATAAAACGCCTCTGCTTCTCCTTCATCGAATTGCATCGTATGGATAGACAGAACAGTCAGCTCACCCAGGGCCAGCCACCTGCTTGTAGAGAAAGGCAGCTCGGTTCGGCTCGCTACCACTAGATGAACATGAGCAGGCAAATACGCAATGGCGTAGGACAGGCTGTCGTGAATATGCTGATCGGTAATGACATGATAGTCATCCAGAATAAGCGCAAGGGTATGATCCAGCTCGTGAAGCTCGTTCATTAAGGCATCGATAAAGGTATACAGGGAGGCATGCGGCAGCGTATGAGCAAGCGACTCGATTCGAACGGCCGTTGCTTCCGGCAGCGAGCCGGATAGAGCCGCAGCCGCATATCTCCAGAAGCGGACAGCGTCATTATCGAGCATATCAAGAGAGAGCCACGCCGTGCGGGAATCCAAGCTGCGGGCCCATTGCCCGAGCAAGGTGGATTTGCCGAAGCCTGCAGGGGCGCATATGACCGTAAGCTTGCCCTCCAAGCTTCGGTTCAGCTGTTGCAGCAAACGGCTGCGTTCAATCAGACCCTCCCTGAGACGTGGAGCGGTTATTTTTGTTTTCAGCAGGTTGATATGGCTGGCGTTATTCTTCAGCTTCATAGTTCCTCCATATGCAGACAAGCTTTCTTGCTTTCAGTATAGCGGAACCCCTGTCATAAAAATAGGCGGAATTAACATTTGCAAATTGTTTCGGAAACGAATTTCCATACAATGAATAGAATTGTGTCACTTCATGTCGGGATATGGAGGACTTAGATTAAGGGAGGTAGCAGGAGAAGATGAACGCGGGATACATAAGGAAGAGAGGACATACCGGGAGGCGCTTGGCGCTGAACTGGCTCTTGATCGCGGTGCTGGCAATAGGAGCTTGGGCTGCTCCCGGTGCTGCCAATGCAGCGGGAGATGAACCTTATACATTGAAGGTAACATCAATATCTGCAGGCGACTCACATGTCTTGGCTCTGCTGAGCGATGGAACGGTCAGGGCTTGGGGCCGCAATAATATCGGGCAATTTGGCAACGGCTCTATAGAGTCTTTGAATGTAGCCATGCCTGTCTACGAGATGTACAACGGGCAGCATCGGACTTTGACCAAAATCGTGGCGGTCTCTGCGGGGCCGCAATACTCATTGGCTTTGGATGAGAACGGAGTCGTCTATTCCTGGGGGTTTAATGCCAGCAATGAGCTTGGGCGTGATCCGGAGTTTATGGTGAGCTATGCGGCGGAGCCAATCGCGGGCCTTCCTAAGATTGTGAAAATATCGGCAGGTTCAACACATGCCTCGGCTTTGGCGGAGGATGGCACGGTATGGGCTTGGGGAGACAATCAGATGGGGCAGGCTGGAATCGGCACTTCGCGTAATTATGTCCAGTTCCCTGTCCAAGTGCTTGCCTCAGCCGGCGTTCCTTTGACGGATATACGGGATATTAAGTCCAAAGGCAGCCAGACGTACGCCATTCAGGGCGATGAGGGAAAGCTGCTAGCTTGGGGGTATAACGGCAGAGGACAGTTGGGCGACGGTACTTACACCCATCGGTCATATCCTATTCGGGTAACAAAGGCGGATGGTACGCCGCTTGAGCAAATCCGGGCAATTGGCAGCGGCGACGCTTACGGGCTTGCCATAGCGAATGACGGGGCGTTATGGGTGTGGGGAAGCAACGAAGCAGCGCAGCTTGGTCTGAATCATACCTCAATCAGAACCCGTGCCGAGAAGCTGATTCTTCCGTCAGGCGATCCATTTGACGATGTGAAGATGGTGGACGGAGGCTTCAATCATACGCTTGCCATTAAGCAGGACGGGAGTGTGTGGGCATGGGGAAGCAGCATGAATTATGATGGAAATGCGGTTACCGGGCAATTAGGCCTTGGGGATAATGCCTCCTTCGTTCAGTCGCCGGAGATAGTTGGGCTGGCGGAGAATGGAGCGGCTATTTCCGATATTCAGCAGGTGGCAACAGCTGCGTTTTATAGTGTCGTGCTGCGAGAGGACGGTACAGTATGGAGCGCAGGCAGCAACAACTATGGTCAACTGGGCGGCAACCGTTCGGAGACGCATCTTGCACGCTTTGCTCAAATGACAATGACAGATCCCCGTCAAGCTTATTGGGCGATTGGTAAAACGGAAGTTCTTTTGAATGAAGAGGTTGCGGTGAGCCTGCAGCTGGCGGATTATTGGAGGCGAAATTCCAAATTCGGCACTGATAAAATCGAAATTCAGTCCAGCATCGGAACGGTTGATCAGCTTATATACGAAGGGGATGGGAAGTTTTCTGCCAAAGTAGCAAGCACATCCGAAGGCCGGGCTGTAATAACAGCCAGCATCAATGGCGTCGTCATTCCGGCTAAGCAAAACGTAAGATTCTTATCAGCGGAGACGCAATACAAGGAGGCGTTGGACTTTGTTATTGCGGATGCGGAGGCGGAGCTGGCAGCGACGGAAGAAGGCATTGATCCTGGACAATATCCGGCAAGCGCGAGATTGGCGTTTGCCCAGGCGATAACAGAGGCGAAAGCTGTCTCTGCCGAAACTGGGGTTCCTTATACCATCTATGATACGGCACGAAAAAATCTATTGAATGCGCTTATGGACTATTGGGATTCGGAAATTATTGAAGTCGATAAGACGGCTCTGAATGCGGTGATTAGCGAAGCTCAAAGCGAACTGTCCACAACGGTAGGGGGCAATGATCCCGGCCAGTATCCAGCGAGTGCTAGAACAGCGTTAGATCAAGCGATCACAGCTGCGAATACAGTGGCGTTGAATGTAATAGCTACGACGGCGCAAGTTGAGCAAGCACGCATTGATCTAAGCGCTGCACTCACGACGTATCGTGGGTCGAAGGTGCCGGAGGCGGATAAGACGGCACTGAACGCAGTCATTGCGGAAGCCGAGACGGAACTGGCTTCGACAGAGGAAGGAACGAATCCGGGTCAGTATCCGGCGAGTGCTAGAACGGTGTTAGGTCAAGCGATCACAGCTGCGAAGGTAGTGGCGTTGAATGTAATAGCTACGGCGGCGCAAGTTGAGCAAGCACGCATTGATCTAAGCGCTGCACTCACGACGTATCGTGGGGCGAAGGTGCAGGAGGCGGATAAGACGGCACTGAACGCAGTCATTGCGGAAGCCGAGACGGAACTGGCTTCGACAGAGGAAGGAACGAATCCGGGCCAGTATCCGGCGATTGCTAGAACGGCATTGAGCCAAGCGATCACCACCGCTAAGATAGTAGCGTCGAACGCGAAAGCGACAGCGGCGCAAGTGGAAAAAGCGCGTACCGACTTAAACGCTGCGCTCGCAACATATCGCGCAGCCAAAGTCCCGGAAGCGGGTAAAGACGCGCTGAACGCAGTCATCGTAGAAGCGGAGACAGAGCTGTCCTCCACAGTGGAAGGAACCAACCCTGGACAATATCCGGCAAGCGCCAGAACGGCGTTGAGTCAAGCAATTACTGCTGCTAAGACAGTAGCGTCGAATGAGCAAGCGACAGCGGCGCAAGTGGAAAAAGCGCGTACCGACTTAAACGCTGCGCTCACAACATATCGCGCAGCCAAAGTCCCGGAAGCGGGTAAAGGCGCGCTGAACGCAGTCATCGTAGAAGCGGAAGCAGAACTGGACTCGACTACAGAAGGCACAAATCCAGGCCAGTATCCAGCTAACGCCAGAACGGCGTTGAGTCAAGCGATTACTGCTGCTAAGACAGTAGCGTCGAACGCGAAAGCGACAGCGGCGCAAGTGGAAAAAGCGCGTACCGACTTAAACGCTGCGCTCACAACATATCGCGCAGCCAAAGTCCCGGAAGCGGGTAAAGACGCGCTGAACGCAGTCATCGTAGAAGCGGAAGCAGAACTGGACTCGACTACAGAAGGCACAAATCCAGGCCAGTATCCAGCTAACGCCAGAACGGCGTTGAGTCAAGCAATTACTGCTGCTAAGATAGTAGCGTCGAACGCGCAAGCGACAGTTGCGCAAGTAGAGCAAGCACGCATCGACTTGAACGCTGCACTTGCTGCTTACCGAGCTTCAGAAGTGGTTCAGCCGGACGCGCCCATCTGGACGAGCGGCGAGGCCAAGGTATCGGAAGTGACAGGTACAGCCCTGAAGCTTACTTGGCCGGAAGCAAAGGCTGACTCCGGTGTAACGGGTTATCGCATTTATATGAACAACGATCTGAAACCGCTGGTTCAAATCGATGCCGGGCAAGATAACAGCTATCTAGTCGATAGTCTCGATACTGGCGTTCGCTATTCGTTTACCGTAAGAGCATTTAATGACGCGGGTGAAAGCGTAGGCTTATCCGTTGAAGTCGTCACATTGGCGGATAAAACAGTTCTTCTCGAGCAAATTCAGACAGCGAAGAAGCGTTTAGCGGATACCAGCGAGAGTACGCGTCCCGGAACATATCCAGCAAGCGCTCGAACCGTGCTGACAACGGCGATTGTTACGGCCGAAGCGGAAGTAGATAAGGCCGACTCCTTGCAGGTGACGATAGACACTGCTGCAACTGTCTTGCAACAGGCCATTGCTGCCTATGACGACTCTGTCATCAAGCCTGGACCAACCAGCCCAGGCGGCCCGTCTACTGAGCCGGAGCGGTCCAGCAATAACGAACTTAAGCAATTAACTATTATGGCCGGCGACAGCCGCATCGAGCTTGTTCCTGCTTTCTCGGCGTCCATATCCGATTACACCATCGAAACAGAAGCGGAGGAACTGGAGATCACCTTCGAGTTCGCGCATCATGGAGCAGAGGCAACGGTGTTCCAGGATGGCAAAAAAATTAGCGGAAGGCTATGGAAGCTGCTTGCAGGTGAAAACAAATTTATCATTACCATCGTTGCGGAAGATGGAACAGAGCGCGTATATAGACTGAACATTCAGCGTAAAGCACCCGAGCCAAAACCGCCGTTAAAGGAACTGATTGATATCGCAGGTCATTGGGCTGAGAATCAGATTAAGCAAGCAGTGGCCTTGGAACTGGTGGATGGTTATCCGGATCAGACCTTCCGTCCGAATCAATCCGTTACCCGTGCAGAGTTTGTCGTCATGCTGGTGAAGCTGCTGCAACCTAAGTGGACCGGCACAACTCATGAATTCACGGATCAAGCATCGATAGGCACATGGGCGGAACGAGCTACCGCTCAAGCGCTGGAGCTAGGATGGGTGCAAGGGTATGATGACGGTACCTTCCGTCCGAACCAATCGATCACTCGAGCTGAAGCTGCTGTCATTCTTGCCAGAGCGCTTGGCATTGGCAAAGACAGCGCGGAAATCACCGGTTTTTCGGACGATAGCAGCATTCCGTCATGGGCTAAGGCAGCGGTCGAGGCACTCCGTCTTGAAGGTAAGATCGGCGGTCGAGGCGCGAATCTGTATATGCCGCAAGCCAACATCACGCGCTCGGAATCCATTGCGCTGTTGATGAGGCTGTACACAGACAACGAAATCGAGTAAGTCATTTGGCAATATGAAAATTGGCAAGAAGCAGGTACGGAGGCCTACGGTTTCTCCTCATGCCTGCTTCTTTTTATTTGCGCTCTTCTATTTCATTTTGATGAACAGAAGGAATTATAATAAAGAGCTAAATCCATAAAAGCCCTAATACGGTATCTCTGATGGATCAAGTCGACGTGACCAATGGAGCGCATATTCTCTATTATTATACGAATCATGATGCTTATATTAAAAACGCCACATCGTTTCTCATCAACGGACTTATTCAAGATGAACATGTCGTATTCATCGATAGCGAGCCGAATTACATGGAAGTGATCCATTCACTTACCGGCCGCGTAGGTAGGGATGTCTTGGAACGGATTCATTATGTCAATCATGTCGACTTTTATTATGAGCACGGCATGATGCTTGTATCCGAAGTGATGAACAATTTCGCAAAACTGTTCGCCCCTTTGCAGCAAGACTTGAGAGCAATCCGGTCTTGGGGCCAAGTGCCATGGGATGAGAACGGAAACAATGCGGAGCAGCTTCTGATTTATGAGCACCGCTGCGATTCTTCCATACTGAACGCCCAGATGTTGGGGGTATGTGCTTATGACGCCAAGCGAATTCCAGCTTATGTCCAAAACGAGATGATGCGCTCGCATGAATATTTTATGACGGATGATTCTCTTGCGCCCTCCATGTTTTACCGGGACACCAGTCGCTCGGTTATTATTCCGTCTCCGGCAGTCCATATGGAGATGCAATCGGAGATGGACCTTTATAAGCAAAAGCTTGATTTTGCCCATGCCGTATCCCATGAGGTTCGCAATCCGCTTACCGTGATCCGGGCATATGCGATGCTCATGCTTAACCCGCGTGCAGAGATGGGCGAAGATCACATACGCAAGCTGCAAGCAATCGTCGACTATGTGGACGTAATTGATCATGAAATTGCCCATATTATTAATACGGAGCAGCTTCTCTCGACAGATACGCTGTGGCAGAAGGAAGCGGTTAGCGTGAAGCCGCTTCTGGATGAGGTGCTGCACATGATGACGACAAAGGCGCGTACGCAAGGTGTGGAATGCCACTCATTGATGAATGTGCAGGAGGCACAAATTTATGGGAGCAGCATCGGCTTCAAGCTTATTGTGTCCAATCTCATTAGCAATGCAATCAAATACAGCCACGAAGGTTCATCTATATCGGTGCATGCCAATGTCCGTGACGGAAAGCTCCAACTTGAAGTCAGAGATAAAGGAGTCGGCATGTCGAAAGAGCAGCTGGAGAAGCTGTTCCGCAAGTATGAGAAGATGAATACGGACAAAAGCGGGCAAGGAATCGGTTTGTTTATGGTAAAGAAGCTGACAGATCATTTTGAGGGCAGTATCGATGTGAAAAGCGAGCTTTGCGCTGGGACAGAGGTACAAGTAGAGTTACCGCTTTTAACGGAGAGCAGTATTTTCGTGAACGGGAAAATGGATGGTTGAATCAATCAGGAAATGGCGGGTGTATGAAAGGCGAGGTCTCATTATAATGGCTGTATCATCATTCAGTGGGCAGGTGATAGTTATGGAATGGCCTTCATGCCCATTGAGCGAAGCTCGGAGCAGGCTAGAATGACGACGCTCCGGTTCACCTCCAGCTGCTCGGCTAATTTGCGCTCGGAAGGCAGCAGGCTGCCGGGAGGAAACTCGCCGTAGGATATGCGCTGCTCCAGATGATCCGCTATTTGAATGAATCATAAATTTTGTAAAACTTTTCATTTTGTTAGGCGTCTATTTGTCTATAAGCGCAAATAGCGGTGGGAGATGAGCTTTTTTTATGAACATTTTAAGGTCAGTTGGTTATGCGGCCTGTTTGACAGGTCTGCTGCTTGCCGTTATTTCGTGTTCCCGTCCTGAAGTGGCTGTTCCAACTTTGACCGAACCTTCGCTTTCGCCAATTTCAACAGCTGCTTCAATTCAATACCCGGTATCTTCCCAAACGCCTGCATCAGCAGCGGTTGCCGGCTTGTCCTTGCCGCTAAAGCTTGAATTGCAACGCAAGGATACGGAGGATGGCTTCAGCTTGGAATATGAAAGCTCTGATATTGCTCGCATCCATGTGTCACAGACATGGATCTCGCCTGAAGTTGAGGAAATGTCATATGGCGTACATGTTGTGACCACTTACAGAAGCGGCGATGCCAACCAATCTGCTGTTCAACAAGATGCTGTTGTGGTCAATCCCAGGACAGGGCAATATATTACTTATCCGCTTTATTATTTTACATACCGGGATGAACCCGATTACTCCCTTGCTGAGGGCTACGGATTCACAGATGACCGCTATTTTGTTTATATTGCCATGTGGAATCATTCCGAGATTGAAATGGGATACCGATATGAAGTGGTCAAGATGGATATTCTAACAGGTGAAAAGATCGTTATATCCAATCAGCCTGATCACCTCGAGAGGATAGACATGTATGCTCACTGCTGGATGAACGAAGCGGGGGACGGCTTGTTTCTAAACAGCTTTGGAGGTACGCTGCTGCGTATCGATCTGGATACGGGAGAATCCGTCGTGAATTCCGAAGAGATCAAACATTCATGGCCGTTCTTTTTGACTTCAATCGCGCCGGATGGAGAGCGCTTCTGGCATACTAGCCTTGAAGACCAAGCGTTCAGATTGTATCAAGCGGATGGAGAACCGCTTCGTGACATCCCCTTCGGAGACAACTACATGTTTGACCATATATTGTGGAGTGTAAAAGGTCAATACGCTTATCAGGATTATACGTCCCAGAATAGCGACATCGTGGAGCGGAGAAATAATTCCGAGTTCAAAGAAATTGCGGCGGAGAGCATCATGATCTATGATCAGGATGGCAAAGAAGTGGAAGTCATATCTGCCCGCACGAAAGACCGGTATGTGGAGCTGGCAGGATGGGTAAGCGATGATGCCGGATTGGAATATGCCCTCATTCATACGTATAGCTGGAAGCCCAATGAAGAGGGTGAAGATCTGTACGGTGTATTAGGAAACCAGACGAACTCTGCATTCAGTTTGTATGATCCACGCCGTGATGCTTACCAATCATTAAAAGTTACGAAGGACAAGACGCTTCTGAAGCATCCCCATGCGGCCATGCACGATTACGGACCAATCTATGCGGTGGATATAAAGGATGGCTATATAATAGAAGTAACATCCGAAGGGTATTGGGTCGATAGCGGCAACACTGACGAATTGGTTTGGGTTGCGGCTGACGTGGAGAATGGCAGGTCATATTCCGTGCAGGTGTGGAACAAGCAGCCGGAGGACGGCAGTTCAGCTTATGAGGCGCTTGATCTTAGAGCCTACAAAGCAACAGAAGGCAAGCTGCTGTCGAGAGACGATATACGATATGTCACCATTCAATAAAGAATGCCGAAGGAGCGTGTGTAGCAGGCCCCTTCGGCATTTTTTGAAATGAACTTCGTTATCTTCCATATTGCTGTATCATCCAACCACTACAGCGCGCTGCCGCCGAAGATCATGCGGTGTTCCCACTGAGTGCCCTTGATGGAGTCAACGCGTACGCCGCCGCTTTTCTTGGAATACGTGTGCAGCACTTTACCGTTGCCCAGGTACAAAGCGACATGTGTTACCTTTTGCTTCGACTTGTTGATCCTGGAGTAGCTGGATGCTTTGGAGCCTTTGTAAGACATGAAGAATACCAGATCGCCGCGCTTCAGGCTGGACCAGCTTTTCTTCACTGTGGAATGCTTCTTCACGTAGCTTGCTTGAGTAGCGGAAGATCCGGGCAGTGTTTTTCCTGCCGCTTGTTTAAAGATATGCTTGACGAAATCGGAGCAATCAAAGGTTCTTGTATTGCTGCGGCTCGATCCGAATTCGTAAGGCGTACCCATATACTTGCCGCCGAGCTTAATGGCTGCTTCAATCTTGGCAGATTTGCTTGACGCTGTTGCGGCGTATGCCGTATCCGCGCCATGTTGAAGCGGTGTAATTCCTGTTACAAGCAATGCGGTTGTAACGGCTCCTGCAATAAGTGTTTTTGCGAATATGTTTTGTTTCATTGTTTGCACCTCCTGGTTGGTACAACTACCGTAACATAGGGTTTGGAACCGTTTTAACCCCACAAAATATGGTCCGTTGCCCAATTCCGCCTCTTAAGGCGGGGAAGCGACTCGACTTAAGTCTAGTTCAAAAACCGCCGAAAGTCCGTTTTATAAAGGGTTTGAACGATCTATACTAAGTACATAAGCAAGAGCTGCTGAACAAGGTTGAATCATCAAAAATGAAAGAATTCTAATAGAAGAAAGGAGAGAGATTTGGACATGAATGGAAAAAGCGCACTTGGTGTCTTGCTAATTGTCATTGGCGGCCTGGCCGTTTTGAACGTATTCAATATTAATCTGGGTTGGATATTTGGACTTCTGCTTCCGTTCATCCTGATCGGCTTCGGCGTAGTAGGGTGGATGAACAATAAGAAAATAATCGGCGGCGTACTGATCGCGATTGGTGGCGTGATGCTGCTGGGCAAGCTCGGCGGAATCTTCATGCTCTTGCTGGCCATCGGGCTTATCGCAGTCGGCGTATCGCTGTTCAGAAACAAGAGATCCTATTAATATAAGAAGTATAGATAACTGGGTTAGGAGGATATATAGATGAGCATTGCACGTCGTATCCGGGACATTACAGTCGCAACGTTGAACGAGAGATTGGAGAAAGCGGAGGATCCGGTGCGGATGATTGATCAGTTCCTCTGGTCGACGAGGGAGGATATCATCCAGGCTGAGAAGCTCCATCAGCAATATGCGAATCACAGCAACCATCTCCGGTCGCAGTGGCTGCAGGCTGAAGCACAGAAGGAACGCCGCGAGCAGCAAGCGATGACAGCGCTCAAGGCTGGAGAAGAGAACATGGCGAGGATTGCTCTTCATGAGAAGGCAAGCTGCGAGGAACGTTCCGCACAGTACAGAGAGCTCTATGAGCAAAGCCGGCAAAATACGCAGGATCTGGAAGAGCAATTGCGGGAGATGCGCAGCGAATACCAGACGGTATACGATAAGCGCGAATATTATGCAGCACGTATGGAATCCGTCAGATTGCAGCAGCGCCTGAACAGCAGAGTACAGGGAGGCGTATCCGACGGAGCTCACCCAGGCACGATGTTCCGCCAAATGGAAGACCGTATCAGCGATCTGGAGCAGGAAGCCAGAAGCTTGCGGGATGTGCGAAGAATGGGTAGAGAGTTTGATCAAGGCGGTACTGGCAACACGGTCAAGTCCGTGATCGAACGCGAGCTTGCCGAGTTGAAACGCAAGCTTGAGAAGGAGGGATGGTCGTCTTGAAAAAGCTATATCGCTCCAGACGGGATAAGAAATTGCTCGGCCTGTGCGGCGGGCTAAGTGAAATGTTGAATGTGGATGCCACACTTATTCGAATACTGCTCATCGTCATCACTGTCCTATCGAGCGGTATGGCCATCTTCATCTACATTATCGCTGGCATGGTTGTACCGAAAGAGCCGCCCATCTACGGCGGGTTCGGCCCCAATGGCTACGGCAATGGGCATAACAATGGCTACGGCGGCGGTTTTGGTGGCGGCTACGGCCCTCAAAACGGTCCGCAACACGGTCCTCACACGGGTTACAACGGCGGTTTCAACCAATATCAGAACAATACGCCTCCGAACAATTGGGGTACTTCATACGGTAAGGAAGAGCCTGCTGCAGGCTCGCAATTTGATAGCATGATGGACGATCTGGAGAAAAAGGCATTGCGCCGCGAAATCGAAGAACTGAAAGAAAAATTAGCGAAACAGGAGAAGGGAGAATAATACAATGGGAATCTTTAAAAGAATGAAGGATATGACAAAAGCGTCTATGAACGAGGTACTGGACAAGCTGGAAGATCCGGTAGTAATGCTTAATCAATACCTGAGAGATATGGAATCCGAGATTCATCAAGCAGAAGTAACAGTAGCCAAGCAAATGGCGAATGAGCGCCGCATGAAGCAGCGCCTGGACGACTCTGTACGCAATGCGGCAGAGCGCGAGTCCAAAGCGGAAGCAGCACTTCGGGCAGGCCAAGAGGAATTGACTCGCAAGCTGTTGGAGGAAAAATTGTACTTCGATCAGAAGGTTGTGGAATACACAGATCTTCATGCTCAAGCAAAAGGGCAGGCAGAAGAGCTGCTTGGGCAGCTGCACTCCATGAAAGAAGAGTTCTACCAGCTTCGCAACAAGCGCAATGAGCTGGCGTCCCGCGCTCAAGTGGCGAAGGCTCAGAAGCAAATGGCTCAGCTGAGCTCGAACCATACGATCGACAGCGGCACAGCATCGCGCGGCTTCTACCGGATGGAAGAGAAGATCATGCAGTTGGAAGCGGAAGCGGATGTGCTTCGTACACCTTACTCTTCCTACAGTGGCGGCAGTACATCCGCCCCGGTAAATGCAGTTGACCTTGAGAAGCGTATGAAAGTGGATGAGCAACTGGAGGCTCTTAAGAGCAAGATGAACGGATCGGCTCCTAGCAAGGCGGAAACGGAATAAAGACCCTATAAAGGATGGAAGCAGCGGACCGGCTACCGGTCTGCTCTTTCATGCTTTCATTAGCGGATTCGCGAGCATAGCCGAGCATTGCATCATGCATAATGCCCGGTTACATAAGGAGCTGTAGGCATGCAGGATCAGGAAAAAAACACCGGAGAACAAGGTAAGGCCGCAAGACGACGCAACGTAGTGGAGACGCTGCTTTGGCTGCTCATTATAGCGTCATTGGTCGTCATATTGCTGCAGGGGCTTGATATCGTCGAGCCGTTCATCTTGCAGGGCAGGTGGGCAATTACAGGTCTCGGCCTGGTCGGTGCGGGACTTGCGGTGGCGGCGCTTAACGGCTATCTGCAAAACTCCAAGCTGAAAGCCAGGCTCAAGCGTCTTACCGAGCAGCAGCGCAAGCGACGTTATTCCGTAACCCTGAACGATCATCCGTCGGACGCAGGGGATGACGATCACGAGCGGGAGAGCGATCCGCAGTGGACCGAAAAGGTGAGATTCACGGCGGTGCTAGAGGAACGCCAGCGTCTTGCGCGCGAGCTGCATGATGCGGTCAGCCAGCAGTTATTCGCGATCTCCATGACGGCGACTGCGGTCAGCCGTACGATTGAGCGGGACTGGGAGCGGGCGAAGCGACAAGTGCAGCTGATCGAGGAGATGGCCGCGGTCGCGCAGTCCGAGATGAGAGCGCTTCTGCTTCATCTTCGTCCGGTTCATCTGGACGGCAAAAATCTGGGACAGGCTTTAACGACGCTGATTGACGAATTAAAGCAGAAAGTGCCGATGGAAATTATTTTGGAGGTCGATGAATCGATTGTCCTGCTGCCGCAGACGGAGGATCATCTGTTCCGTATTGCTCAAGAGGCGCTCTCCAATACACTTCGTCACTCCAAGGCGGGCAGCATGCGCATCCGGTTGCTTCGATTGGACAATAAGGTGCATTTGACCTTGCAGGATAATGGAGTCGGCTTCGATCTGGAAGCGAAGAAGCAGACGTCTTACGGCTTGTTGACGATGGAAGAGCGGGTAAGCGAGCTTGGGGGTTCCCTTCAGGTGATCTCGCAGCCGGGAGAAGGCACAACGATTCATCTGTGGGTGCCGATGGACGGACTTAAGGCAGGGAGTTAAGATAGAAGCATAGCGAAAGGAGCGGGACATATGGAGGAACCGATTAAGGTACTGCTGGTTGACGATCACGAGATGGTTCGGATCGGACTTGCGGCCGTGCTTGATACTGAAGATGGAATTGAAGTTGTAGGGGAAGCCAGCAATGGCGTGGACGGCATCCGATTGGCACAGTCCTACAGGCCGGATGTCGTCCTGATGGATCTGGTTATGGAGGGGATGGACGGCGTGGAGACGACAGCCAAGCTGCTGGAGACCCATCCGGATTGCAAAGTCATTGTACTTACGAGCTTTATCGATGACAGCAAAATATATCCGGTTATCGAAGCCGGAGCGTTCAGCTATTTGCTGAAGACTTCCCGTGCAAGTGAGATTGCGGAAGCGATCCGCGCTGCTGCTAGGGGACAATCCGTGCTGGAGTCGCAGGTAGCGGCCAAGATGATGAACCGGTTCCGCGCGCCGAAGCAGCAGGAGCAGCCGCGCTTGCATGATGATCTGACCGAGCGGGAGATGGATGTGCTGAAGCGGGTTGCGCAGGGCAAGTCCAATCAGGAGATAGCGGACGAGCTCTTTATCGGTGTGAAGACCGTTAAATTCCATGTGACGAATATCTTCAACAAGCTGAATGTGGAGGACCGCACGCAAGCTGCGATCTACGCCCATAAGCAAGGGATTGCAGACTAGGGCGTTATGCTGTGCCTGCGATTTTCAAGCAGGGTGAACAGAGCGTCAACGTCATCAATCGGGATGACGGGCAGAAGAGGCTCCGAGCTAAGGCCCCATTCGGCATCGGGCCTCCCTTCGGCTGCGGTTGCCAAGGCCTCTGGCCAGCATACCAGCGCTATGGGCTGGCTGATTGCTTGCAGCAAGGCAAGCTGGGAAGCTTCGCGGGCAAAGACGATCTTGGGATAAGGCGCTGACTTGAAGCCTTCGATCAGAATAATGTCAACGTCTTGCGCCATTGCAGCGATTAACGAGTCCAGCTCGGTGCCTGACGACTTCAGAATAGCAGTACGGCTGGCAGAGGTGATGGCGGTGACGTCGGCTCCCGCAGCCTGGTGCTGCCAGGTGTCGGTGCCCGGCGTATCGATCTGGAAGTCATGCGCGTCATGCTTGATCGTGCCGACGCGTTGCCCTTTTCTCTTATATTTCTCCGTTAACCGGCAGACCGAGGTGGTCTTGCCGGTGTTTTTGTATCCAACGAATTGAATAATAAAGGCTGTATGATGACTCAAGGGAAGGGCCTCCTTGTAGTTAGATATGTATTCGTATATCGGTAATATCTCGCATTACGATCAAGTGTATCATATACGTGGTTAGAGCCGCTTAATGCTGTTTTGGCTAAGAACGCCATATCCAACCTGTACACTCGCTATGTTACAATAAGAGCAATTATTTAGGGAATTACGGAAAATGATACATTACAGGGTTGGGGGAATCCGGGTGGCAGAGGATATAAGCTTGGACAGCATGAGGAGCGGGGGGAGCGACGGGCGGTTCAACCGGCGCGCGATCAGGGTGGATGAGGCGCAGGGGCGCGTGCTTGCCGCTGCGGCGCGGGCCGCAATCGAGCAGGTGCCGCTTGCGGAAGCCGGCGGCCGTCGGCTCGCGCAGCAGCTGCTCGCGACAAGCGACTGGCCGCCCTTCGCGCGCGCCGGGCTCGACGGCTATGCCGTGCGCGCGGCAGATACGGCGCAGGCGTCGCCGGAGTCCCCGGCGGCGCTGCGCGTCATAGACACGGTCGCGGCGGGCGAGCCCGCCCTGGCGGCCGTACAGCCGGGCACTGCTGCGCGCATCATGACCGGCGCGCCTGTGCCCCAGGGGGCCGACGCGGTCGTCATGCTGGAGCAGACCGCGGAGGGCATGGCCGGGGACGAACGGACGGCGCTGGTGAAGGCCGCCGCCCGCCCCGGGCAGAACGTGGCTCCCCAGGGCGAGGAATTCCGCCTGGGGAGCCCTATCGCTGAGCCCGGCGAGCTGCTGCGGCCGGGCCATATTGCGCTGCTGGGCACGTTCGGCTATGCCGACGTGCCTGTATACAAGCGCCCCCGCGTCGCGGTATTCGCCACGGGGAGCGAGCTGCTCCCCGTGGCCGCTCCGCTCGCGCCGGGCCTCATCCGCGACAGCAACAGCCCGATGGTCGCGGCCATGATCCGCCAGCATGGGGGCGAGCCGCTGCTGTGCGGCGCGCTCCCCGATGAGCCGGAGGCAGTGCGCGAGGCGCTTCTCGGCATTGGGGCGGAAGCGGATATGATCGTGACGACAGGCGGCGTGTCGGTCGGCGATTATGATGCGATGGCTATGCTGCTACGGGGGCTGAGCCCCTGCGAGCCGGCCCAGCAATTGTCCGGGGTTTCCCAGGAGCGGCTCTTGTTCAACCGCGTATCGATGAGGCCGGGAAGCCCGACATCGGCAGCGTGGATGGGAGGAAAGCTTGTCCTGGCGCTATCCGGCAATCCCGGAGCCTGCTTCGTCGGCTTCGAGCTATTCGCCGCTCCTGCTCTGCGTGCTATGCAGGGCGACCCTTCACCGCAGCATCGCAAATGGAAGGCAGTATTGGCTCGTGAGATCGGGAAGGGCAGTCCGCATGACCGCTATATTCGTGTCTCGCTGCAGTACGGTGAAGACGGCAGAATATATGCCGATCCGCTTGCCTTCGGCAAGTCGAGCATGACGGCTTCTATTGCCGATGCGGAAGCGATTGCTGTTATTCCGTCAGGACGGAACGGTGCCGCAGCAGGAAGTATCGTCGAAGCATGGCTTCTGCCTCAATAATATTTGTTCAAGACGACCCCTCGCATGGGAAGCGGCCAATAGGATTGCATTGCGCCGTAATACATGGCATAGGGATAGGCGGTTGTAAAGGGCAGGCGAAGCAGGTCGATGGATTGGCGCTGCTCCGCGAAGGTCAGGGCATGCTTCAAACCTTGAATGAAGCCGTCTGCGCCGAGCAGCAGCCTGCGCAGCTTGCTGCTGTCTCCCAGAATGTCCGGCAGCTCTTGGCGGTCCGCTCCGGCTTCAGCCTTTGAGGCATGGTTTCTTGTCGCTTCACGCTCAGCCGAAGCAACCATCGAACCCTCCCAGCGAAGCTGGCCATCCGAACCTCTACGAATGCCAAGCTGCTCCTGGGCGGGGTGGCGCAGCGCCAGCTCGACCGCTTCCCATACTTCCGGCTGCAACCGGTCTTCATGCGAGCGGAAGCTGCTCCCCAGTTCATTGATCATACCCACCAGCTCATCGATCCGCGAATGGACGAATGAGGCGTTTCGTATGCCGCTGTCGCGGCCAAGCTCTTGCAGCATGCGGTCGAGCCGCTTCTGCGCCTCTTGCGCTTGTCGCAGCCATACGGCTGCGCTGTCCGCCGCATCGCTATATATCCGGTTCCAATCCTCTCTTTGCACGACGGAAACCTGCTCAAAGCTGGTCAGGCGATACGCCGCGTAGCGGTTCACCGGCTGCAGCTTAGTATAATGCATCGTTCTCTCAATGCCTCGTATAGCCCGAGTGTAGTGGGTCATTTTCGGTCCTCCCCCCAAAATATTTTTAAGCTCATCATAGCTTAAGCAGGACGAGAAGGCTGGCGAATGGCGGAGGCGAAGCTTGGCGATTGCAAGCGAAAACGGAGGGAAATGCTTCTTCGGTGCGCGGCTTCTGTCGATTACACGATCAGGAACACAAAAGCAATGTCGTCCAGGTCAAGCTTAAGCGTGTCGTCGGGGCTTTCTTCGTGCGCGGACAAGGAAGGATTATGGCCCTTGGAAGCGTATTTAGTAGGGGAATGGTTCAGTCCCGCGGCCTTTGCCCTTTTCTTTTTCCCGTTCTTTTTGCCTGCTGCTGACACCGGCAGCTCCATCTCGGTCTTGCGTGGAGATTGATCCGCTTCTGTCGCAGTAGAGTCGCGGTTTACTCTTGCGTAATAAGCGGCACCGCAGCTGCTATATGGATTGCCGAGAACCAGCTTGCCGCTTTGGCAAGAACGAATGATTCCAAGCTGTCTGTAGCCTGACTTGGAGAACACCACCACCGGCATCCCGCCATAAGTCGATAATACTTCTTCTCTCAGTGGATAAATCTGCTCCATTCCATCTGTCACCTCGCCAGTATTGTTGCAACCAGTGTATTCACCAGCAGGGCGAACGTGTATAAGTCGTGTTCAAAGTCCGGTTTTCAGCACATGAGCTTATGCTTCCGATGATGCGTTTTTTCAAAACGCTGCAGAAGATGGGATGAAGCTAGGAAATGAGGAGCGGAGCGTAGTGGAAGCTTTTGTGAGCACCGGAAGTTCCGGCTGAATGTCATATCGATGTCGAGTAGACTTCCTAATCTGCTTCGTGATCAAAGGCGGACTTGTTGAACAACCTCTATAAGCCAATTGCATGGGAGGCAATGGTATGTATATTCCGGAAAAATCGGCGCTTCATCTTGGCACGGCTTCCTCGGCGCAAGCTGCCAAGCGAAAGCCGGCTCGTAAAAATCGTTTTTTTGGCATGGCGGGCGCATTCGTCCTGTTGACGATTCTTATTCTCCTTGCACTCCTTCTCTCCAAGTCCGATACCCAAAACCAGCCTGCTATAAACCAGCTTTCGCATGATTTGTCCAAGCTATGGGGGTGGGCAGACGAAACGATGCAGGGCGGCGCTTCTACCGCGGACTGGCATTTGCGCTGGCAGGTAGATGTAGCGGTACCCGGTGATTATGAACGTTTGGCGGAACTGCTGTTTGTCGATCCAGATGGAAAACCGACCGAGAGAAAGGTGTTGAATGAAGGAAAGACGATGCAAGGACGTTGGTTGGGACAAGGGGGCGTGCTCTCGCTGCATATGGTGGAAGAGACGGAATCCGGGGCGCGGCTGATGGTCATGCTGGATCGTGATGCGGACAGCGATGCGCGGTTGAATGAGCTTGTTGCCGATGTGAAGGGGATTGCGGGAAGAATCGGGCAAATATCGCAGCATGTGACCGGGAGTGTAAAGTCGCATGGATTTGTATCAAGTCCCGAGATGGCTTCGCGTCTTGAGCGGCTGTCGCAGGGCAAAGCACTGGAGGAATACCAGGATCGCGGAACGCGAAGCACCACATACAGCTCGGCGCTCTTGCAGACGTCCCAGCCGATCGGAAGAGGGAGAACGGCGAATCTTCAGATTGCCGTTCACGAGCATACGGAGATGCAGTCTACGGAGCTGACGATTGGCGTACCGCTCATTACGGGAGAATTCGGTGCTGTCGAAGCAGCTGAAGAACCGGCTGATGAGCTGTTGGCGGCCCATTAAAACGAATATCTCTCCGGGCATTCCTCAGACATCCAAGAATGAGGCAATCCCGGTGCAGCACCATACGCCAGTTCCTGTGTGGCATATCGATCTTGGCGCCTTTCCGATTGATTTTGCAGCCATTTGAAAAACCGATGATTCCACAAACTTCTGATTATTCTGCAATCAGAAGAACTTGTGCAACTCATCATTATTTTTTATGAGCCGTTCAATGGCGAAAAAAGGGTGAATATGCTACACTACATAACATGTAATTCGTATAAAAATTCCATAGAAAGAATGAGGCATATGACTTACAATACGACTGTAGATTCGATCTCACCAGAGGGCGCCGTCTATTATCTATTCGGTGCGACCGGCGACTTGGCCCGGCGCAAGCTGTTCCCGGCGCTATTCAGTTTATATAAAGAAGGCAAGCTGTCGGAAAACTTCGCGGTCGTCGGCCTTGCGCGCCGTCCCCGTACAAACGAGCAATTCCGTTCTGATCTGTATGATTCCATCAATGAATTCTGCCGCTACAAGGCGGATGACGCCGAGCTGTGGAGCCGGTTCACAGAGCATTTCGTCTATATGTCCCTCGACATCAACAACGTCGACGGCTTCCGCGAGCTGGATGCATTGTCTACGGAGCTGGACCACAAATTCGACATTCCGGGCAATCGCTTGTTCTATTTGGCGCTTGCGCCTTCCTTGTTCGGACCTGTATCCTTCAATCTTCGCGATGGAGGACTGCTGGAGTCGAAGGGCTGGCATCGCCTTGTGATTGAGAAGCCGTTCGGTTACGATCTGCCGTCCGCGCAGAAGCTCAACGAGCAGCTTAACCAGGTGTTCAAAGAGGAAGAGATCTTCCGTATTGATCATTATCTCGGCAAGGAAATGGTTCAGAATATTCAAGTTATCCGCTTTGCGAATGCATTTTTTGAACCGTTGTGGAACAATAACCATATTGCCAACGTTCAGATTACGCTATCGGAGACGGTAGGCGTCGAGGAACGCGGAGGCTACTACGACAAGTCCGGCGCGCTGAGAGATATGGGACAGAACCATATGCTCCAGATGCTGACCATGATTGCAATGGAACCGCCAAGCCGACTGCATGGTGAGGATATTCGCGACGAGAAGGTGAAGGTGCTTCGCTCGCTGAGGGGTTATACTTCCGGCGATGACGTGCGCAAGCATGTCGTTCGCGGACAATATTCGGAAGGCAAAGTAGGGAACAAGGAATTGCCTGGCTACCGCCAAGAGGATTCCGTGGATCCAGAATCGGCGACCGAGACGTATTTTGCGGCGAAAGTATTCGTCGACAACTTCCGCTGGGCAGGCGTTCCATTCTATATTCGTACGGGCAAGCGCATGCCTGTGAAGACGACGGAAGTCGTTGTGGAATTCAAGTCGATGCCGAATAATGTGCTGTTCGCACAGCGCCATGATCTGGCACCGAATCTGCTGGTTATCCGCGTCAATCCGATGGAAGGCATCTATATCAAGATCAATGCCAAGAAGCCGGGATCGGACAATGCGGTACAGCCTGTATCGATGGAGTTCTGCCAAAGCTGTCAGATCGGCATCAATACGCCGGAAGCGTACGAGCGTCTCATTCATGACGCGGCACGCGGCGATTCCACCTATTTCACCCGCTGGGATGAAGTGTCCCATGCGTGGGAATTCGTCGACCGCATCGCGCAAGCATGGCGGGAAGAGAAGAGCGATCTCGCTTTCTATCCGGCAGGATCGTGGGGCCCTGAAGAGGCAGGACGACTGCTGGACGAAGAGGGCTTCCATTGGTGGCCGGTGAATGGCCAGGAAGAAGACAATGTCATCTGGATCACGAACAGCGGCAAGTAGCATCTGCGCTTTTCGCTGTCGTAAACCTTGCATAACGTGAAGGGAAGGCAAGCATGAGTCAATCATTAAGCGATGAAATTAAACAGGAAGTGGACAGAAGACGCACGTTCGCGATTATCTCCCATCCTGACGCAGGGAAGACGACCCTGACCGAGAAGCTCCTCCTATTCGGAGGAGCCATTCGGCTTGCAGGGTCCGTCAAAGCGCGCAAGGCCAGCCGCCACGCAACGTCGGACTGGATGGAGATTGAGAAGCAACGGGGAATCTCCGTTACGTCTTCCGTCATGCAATTTGATTATTTGGACCATCGGGTTAACATTCTGGATACCCCTGGTCACCAGGATTTCTCCGAGGACACGTACCGTACACTGACAGCAGCGGACAGCGCGGTCATGCTTATCGACGTCGCAAAGGGCGTCGAGGCGCAGACAATTAAGCTGTTCCAGGTATGCCGCAAGCGCGGTATTCCGATCTTCACGTTCATCAATAAGCTGGACCGTGAAGGGAAAAGTCCGTTCGAGCTGATGGAAGAGCTGGAGCAGGTGCTAGGCATCCGCTCTGTGCCGATGAACTGGCCGATCGGGATGGGACGCGAGCTGTGCGGTGTATACGACCGGATGAAGTCACAGGTTGAGCTGTTCCAAGGCCAAGACCATTCCACGATCGAAGTGCGGAAGGTTAGCGATTATAACGATTCCATCATCCGTGAGATGGCGGGCGATTTTCTGACTGATCAGTTGATCTCGGAGTTGGAGCTGCTTGATGTCGCGGGCGATCCGTTCGACTACGAGAAGGTACAGGCGGGCGAGCTGACGCCGATCTTCTTCGGCAGCGCCGTGAACAACTTCGGTGTGCAGACGTTCCTGGAGAACTTCCTGCAGCTTGCGCCGAAGCCGACCTCCCGCAACAGCACGTCAGGTCCTATAGAGCCGTCGAATGAGAAGTTCAGCGGTTATGTGTTCAAGATTCAAGCCAACATGAATCCAGCCCATCGCGACCGGATCGCGTTTCTGCGCATCTGCTCGGGACGATTCGAGCGGGGGATGAGCGTTAAGCATGTACGCAATAAGAAAGAGATCAAGCTGTCGCAGCCGCAGCAATTTTTGGCTCAAGACCGCGATATTGTAGAGACAGCTTATCCGGGCGATATCATCGGCTTGTTCGATCCCGGCATCTTCCGCATTGGTGATTCGCTCTCGCAAGGTTCGGAAGTGGAATTCGACGAGCTGCCGACCTTCTCGCCGGAGATCTTCTCCAAAGTTACGGTGAAGAACGCGCTGAAGCATAAGCAGTACCAGAAGGGGCTCGACCAGTTGACGGAGGAAGGCACCATTCAGGTGTTCTACTCGACTGGCAACTTCGATGAGACGATTCTGGGCGTTGTCGGCCATCTGCAATTCGAGGTATTCGAGCATCGCATGAAGGCTGAATACGGCGTTGATATCCAGCTGCACCGGATGACGTTCCAATTCGCTAGATGGATTGTGGACGATCAGATCGATCCCTCCAAGTTCCGGATCAACTCTACGCTGGTCAAGGATAAGAAGGGCAATTATGTTGCTTTGTTCGAGAATGAATATGCGATGAGAACAGCCATGGACAAAAATCCGAGCTCCAAGTTTTTGGAGACGGCTCCATAATTTACTTAGGATAAGAATCCTCCTGCGGAAGCAAAATGCCCCGTAGGAGGATTCTTTAGGTTTTTCTACAAATCTCTTAAGAAATTATTAACCACAGGCACTCTATGTTTTGGTAGACTGATAGAGGTATAGAAAAAAAGCAACACAAAAGGAGTGCATCCAGGGAATATTATGAAAAATCGTAAATTGAAATGGTTAATACCCGCAGGAATTTTGGTCATTGCCGCATGTGTCTTGATTGTGTGGTTCGCCACACGCCCGAATTCATCTACACCGGCTCTGCCAACCCCGAAACCGACGACGATTACGGAAATCCCGCAAGTGGAGACGCCGCAGGAGCAATATGACGTTGTTGTGGTCGGAACGGATCCCGAAGGCGTAACCGCAGCGGTCTCGGCTGCGCGTAACGGCTTGAAGACATTGCTGGTTGATGGTAAGGATCGGGACATTCTAGGCGGCTTGTTCACGCTCGGCTGGCTGAACAGCCTTGACATGAACCGCATGCCGGACGGCAAGGATTATTACAATAAAGGATTATTTAAGGAATGGTTCGATCTAATCGAAGGCGATTCCTTCGACATTACGACAGCCGCCAATGCATTCCATCAATTGGTGGAAGCGGAGAAGCTGATTGAAGTGCGCATGGGCGTCAAGTCCATTGAACCACTTGTTGAAGCGGCTTCCGACGGTACACCAACGGTGAAAGGCGTCAAGCTGACGATGAACGATGGCAAGGAGATGAACGTTAACTCCAGCGCAGTCATTGACGCCACGCAGGATGCGGACATCGCCGCCGCAGCAGGCGCCGAATTCACATTCGGCCGTGAGGATATCGGTGATACAAAGCTGCTGATGGCAGTGACGCCCGTATTTAAGCTGAAGAATGTCACGCCTGAGGTATGGGGCAAAATTAAACATCGGTTGAACAATGATGAATATCCGGGCACAGGCGCCAACGAGGAGAGCGCATGGGGATATATTGAGATGTGGGATTACCCGTCTACGAACCCTGAGCGTATCCGCTCGCGCGGCTTTAACCTTGGCCGTCAAAACGATGAGTCGATGCTGGTTAACTCCGTACAAATTTTTGGCGTAGATCCGTTCGATCCGGCATCGAAAGAGGAAGCTTACGAAATCGCCCGCAAAGAAATTCCGCTTATGCTGGAGCATGCGAAAAAGCTGTATCCGGAATTTGAGACGATTGAGCTTGGAGAGCTTGCTCCTGAGCTGTACATTCGCGAGACGCGCCACTTGGTTGGCATGTACCGTCTGAATATGATCGATCTGCTGGAGCAGCGGACGCATCCGGATGATATTGCATTCGGCTCTTATCCGGTCGACATTCAGAGCACATCGTCGGCCAAGACGGATCGCGGCACGGTGCTGATGGCGCCGAAGCTGTATGGCGTTCCATTCGGCGCATTGGTTCCGCAAGCGGTTGACGGCTTGCTGGTCGTGGGGCGTTCCGCAAGCTTCGATACGCTTCCGCACGGCAGCGCGCGCGTAGTGCCGCTGGGGATGGCTACTGGACAAGCAGCCGGTGCGGCTGTGAAGATTGCAATGGATGAGAAAGTGACGCTTCGCCAGCTGGCGGCGGACGAGGCTATGGTGAAGTCGCTGCGGACGCTGCTTACAGAGCAGGGCGTAGATCTGGAAGCTCCGAAGACAGAGCCGTACAAGTTCATCGGCCATCCGGCTTATGAGGGACTTAAAGCTGCTGCAAGCATTGGCATTGCGCAAGGCGCCTATGCGAATGACTTCCAGTTGGACGCTGCATCCAATCCGCAGCGCATGCTAACGAATATGAAAGGCGTGGCCAAAGCACATGCCGAAGCCTTCCCTTATTCAGCGGATGCCGCTATTCAAGGCATGGACGAGCCGGCCAAGCAACCGCTTACGCTTGAACAGGCCGCTTATACGCTTGCGCTTATGCTTGAAGAAGGAGCGCAGAAGGAAGGCGCTTTGGAGCGCTTGAAGTCGAACGGGACGCTGCTTGACGGTACGATTGCTACGATTAAGGATCCGAACAACCTGACCAACGGCGATGTGTATATGCTGATCAAAGATGCGATTTCCTTCACGACAGGCGTAATTTATTAAAGCAAAATAGGCAAGACATACTTGCAGCCGGCGGCGCTATTTATAGCGTCGCTGTTTTTTTTGCTGCCAAATTGATGAAACGGTTTAATCCCCAATCTCGTAAATAGGATAGAGTCTAGCAAATAAAGGAATGGAGTGAGAGATTGAAAACTTTATCGGTACGATCTTCTTTCTGGTTCAAATCCGTCGTAGCGGCGGCGTTGTCCTTCACGCTTCTGACGCCGGCATTCCAGGCATCGGCTGCCGAAGCGGATTCGCCTGCTGCGGGCAAGACGTTGGATGCGGCGAGTGCAACAGCGTTCCTGGATGACTTCTTCGCGGCGGAGACGACCAAGCCACATTATGTCGGAGCTTCCGTCGTCATTGTCAAAGACGGTCAAGTGCTTGCGCAGAAGGGATACGGCTACGCTGATCAGGAAGGCAAAAAAGCGGTAGACCCGGCATCATCCGTATTCCGTATCGCATCTGTGTCCAAGAGCATCACGGCGTCAGCGATCATGCAATTGGTCGAGCAGGGCAAGATTGGGTTGCAGGATGATTTCACGAAGTATGTGAAAGACTTGTCATTGAACAATCCTTTCGATAAGCCGGTTACGATCGAAAACCTGCTGACACATACGACTGGATTTCAGATTCAGGACGTGAAACCGGAGGATATTCATAACGACTTTGAAAAAGTAGTCGAAATTGACGATTATGTCCGCGCGAATGTACCTCCTGTGGTAAGGGAGCCGGGCAGCAGCTATATGTATGATAATTATGCTTCACTGGTATTGGGATTGATCGTAGAGAATGTAAGCGGAGAGCCATATGCCGACTACATAGACAAGCATATCTTTGAGCCGCTTGGCATGGAGAGCAGCGGTTTTCTGATTGAAGGCAAGATGAAGGATAATCTTGCTGTCGGCTATGGACCTGCGCACAATCCGATTGAGCCGTACGCGCTCACTCCAACGGTGATGCCGCATGGCGGCATGCTGTCGACGGCAGAGGATATGAGCAAGTTTATGCTGGCATTCCTGAACGGTGGAACATCGAGCACAGGACGCATCTTGTCCGAGGAATCCGTGAAGCAGATGGAGATTTACCGTTCCTCCATACATGAGCTCATGCCAAACACTACGTACGGCTTCGAGGCTCCATTCCAGATTCCGGGTGCAGGCAGCAGCTCGAAAATCATTACAAAAGCCGGGGATTTGAACGGCTATAGCTCTTATTTATTTTTCATCCCTGAGCAAAAGACGGGCGTATTCCTGACTTATAATCAAAACGGAGCATTGCGCAACTTGCTCTACCCACAGTTCATCTCGACATTCTTCCCGCAATATGCGGCACCGGCAAAGCTGGAGGCATTCGAGGAGAAGCCTGACCAGTTAGCCAAGTTTGCTGGCTATTATTCCGACTTGCGACTCAATGTGTTGAAGTCTGCAGTGCAAGGAGAAGCCAAGCTTACGATTCATGATGCCATCCTGGGAACAAGAGAACTGAAGCAAGTAGACGAGAACTTGTTTGTCGATCAACTGACCAATCAGTTCACAGCGTTCAAGCTTGATAGCGACGGTAATGCGCTCTATATGAAGGAGCCGTATCTTAACCCGTTCGGGTATGCCATGAAAGGCGCCGCAGCAGCAGGCTATGCGGACATTGCGGCAGACCATCCATACGCGCGCGCAATTCATGCTCTGCAATCGCTAGGCTACTACGCAAATAAAGGCAACGAAAACTTCCAACCGGAACAGGCTGTAACGAGAAGCGAATTTGTGAAAAATGCGCTTACGCTCTTTACGGTTCCCGCAAGCAAAACGGAGCCGACTGCCTTCACGGACTTGGCTGGCCATCCGAATGCGGGCTATGTGCAAGTAGCATTCGAGATCGGGCTCGTTCAAGGCAATGGTAAAGGCAGCTTCAAGCCAGATCAAGCGATTACCCGCCAGGAAGCGGCGGCTATCCTGTGGAGAATGATTGTCGGACAATATGAGCCTGAAGTATTCCAAAGCATCAAGCTGGCACCGGGCACGGATGAGTGGGCCGCTGATGCGGTACGTACGCTGATTGCGTTCCAAATTCACGGACCTGAGGTACAGCCGCAAGAAGACGGAACGATCGACTACCTGTCCGGCAAAACCTTGAACCGTGCAGAAGAAGCGGCGATTTTGTTCTCGTTGAACTTCTCTCCGACTGATCAAATCTATGCCGCGATGCAGCAGCAAGCACAGGCTCCTCAGTCCGAGACGCCTCCGGCTGAAGCGCAAGAAGCTGCTTAACAGACAGCGATAGACAGCAGAAGAGGACACCGCTAGTGCGGTGTCCTCTTCTTTATTCTTTCTAGAGATTCTAACATGGATATCAGATTACTTCAGCCAAGCGTCTACTTTGTCCGAATTGGCTTCAACCCATGCTTTTGCTGCATCTTCCGGAGATGCGCCTTCAACGATTTGAATCATCACTTCAGCCATGTCATCAGGGGACCATTCGAAAGCATCCAGGAAAGCGTAGGCTTCCGGCTGGTCGTCTTTCAATCCGTTGCGAACGATAGTGTGGATTTGCTCATCCTGTCCGTATACACCCTTCGGATCTTCCAGATACTTCAGATCCATCTTGGCGAATTTCCAGTGAGGCGTCCAGCCAGTTACGATAATCGGTTCTTCGTTCGAATAGGCTTTCTCCAATTCTTGCGTCATCGCTGCAGAGGAGCTGGAGAGCAGCTTCCAGTTACCGGCCAAGCCGTATTCTTCCAGAACCTTCTCAGTAGCCATCATCAGACCAGCGCCCGGCTCAATGCCCACGATGGTGTGTTTGACGGAATCGCCAACCGCGTCATTCAGGTCTTCGATGCTCGTAATGTCCATATAAGAAGGAACGACAAGACCAAGCTTAGTACCATTCAGATTCGGGCCTAGATCCTCGAATTTGCCTTCGTTGTCCTTCACATAGGTTTCATGAGTCGTTGGCAGCCACGCGGCTACCATTGCATCAGCGCTGCCATTAGCGATACCGGACCACATTGGCCCTGCATCAACCTGCAGCATGTCGACCTTGTAGCCAAGCTTCTGCTCCAATACTTCCTTGACGACATTGGTGCTGGCGATCTCGGAATCCCAAGCCACATAAGCCAGCTTGATCTCCTTCTTCGGATCTTTTGCGGTGCTGTTGCCGTCTCCGTTAGATCCGCCGCTTCCGCATGCTGCCAGCATAGCCAGAGCTGTTACTACTGCTACGATTAAACTCCATTTTTTCAACTTCATCAAATCAAATCACTCCTAAAAAAGTTTTTGTGAAAACTGTAAATCGCATGCATAACCTTTGGTTTAGTGAAGCATAATTGCTCCGAAAGCAATAAGGCTAACTTTAAAAATGCAGATTAAGCGCTTATTCATCAGGATTGCTTTTCGGTGCGTTGAACGACCTTCTGCGTAAGCCGGTCCAGTATAATGGCCAGGATTACGATGGCAAGTCCTGCCTCGAAGCCGACACCTGTCCGGCCTTGTGTAACTGCCCGGTAGACATATTCCCCGACGCCTTGGGCGCCGATCATCGATGCGATAACGACCATGGACAGAGACAGCATTATCGTCTGGTTAATGCCTGCCATAATGGTCGGTACGGCGATAGGCAGCTGCAGCTTGAACAGCTTCTGGAGCGGGGTAGAACCGAAAGCGTCAGCCGCTTCCACCAGTTCGCCCGGTACTTGCCTGATCCCCAGATTGGTTAGGCGGATGGTCGGCGGAATCGCGAATATAATGGATGAGATAACGCCAGGCACGACGCCGAGGCGGAAGAAGGTTACGGCCGGAAGCAAATATACGAATGCAGGCATCGTTTGCATGAAGTCTAACAAGGGGGTAAAGATTCTCTGCATAGCATTGCTTCTGGCACATAAAATACCGATCGGTACGCCGATGACGACGGATATGATGGCTGCTGTCAGGACGAGCGCAAGCGTCTGCATCGTCGGGCCCCATAAGCCCAGATTTTCAATGATGAGCATACCGACAGCTGTAAAGAGAGCCATCTTCCACTTGCCAAGGAACCAGGCCAGCACGACGAACAGAGCGATGATGACGAGCGCAGGAAGTCCTCTCAGCACATCGTCAAGTCCGTTCACTGTGCCGCCGATGATCATGCTGATGAAGTCGAACAGCGGCCCCAGATTGTTTTCGAGCCACTTCTCGATGCTCTCGATCCAATCTGCGAGCGGAATCTTAGGAAGATTCATTCGGAGTCACCTCCATCCAGCAGCGAGTTGCCGTTGCCCGCAAGTGCGGCAAGCACGGCGCCTTTGATGACAACGCCTTTGAGGCGTCCGGTGTCATCGATGACAGCAACCGGCAGCTTCGCGTTGCCCATCATTTCAAACAATTCATTCAATAGCGAGTCCGGGGAAGTGACAGGCACTTCCTTCTGCATGACGTCCTCAAGCCCTTTCGCTTCTTTCAGGGCTGCTGAAGCATCTTCCGCCGATACGAGCCCGAGCAGCTTCATCGAACGGTCGACGACATACAGGCTGGATACGCCTCGATCACGCATGAATTGGAGTGCGACGCGCGGACCTTTGTCGATCGTAATCGTCTCGGCCTTCTCCATTGCGTGAGATGCGGTTAGCACCTTCGACAGATCGACGTCCTCAACGAACCGCTCCACATATTTGTTGGCCGGCTGCATCAATATTTCTTCCGGCGAACCGATCTGAACGATGCTGCCATCCTTCATTAACGCGATTTGGTCTCCGATCCGCAGCGCCTCATCCAAATCATGCGTAATGAACACGATCGTTTTTTTCATTTTGGTCTGCAGCTCCAGAAGTTCATCCTGCATATCCTTGCGGATCAGCGGATCAAGCGCGCTGAATGCCTCATCCATCAGCAGCACTTCCGGGTCATTGGCAAGTCCCCGTGCCAGCCCGACGCGCTGCTGCATGCCGCCGCTGAGCTGATGCGGGTAGCTGTTCTCGTAGCCCGACAGCCCAACAAGCTTCAGCGATTCCATCGCCATCTCCCGCCGCTTCTTCTTCTCAATCCCTTGGATCTCCAGCCCATATTCAATGTTCTGAATGACGGTCCGATGAGGGAAGAGTGCGAACTTCTGGAAGACCATGCCGATGTTCTTCCGGCGGTATTGGCGCAGTTGCTCCGAGTTCATCCGCAGAACGTCATTCCCGTTGAACAGAAGCTGTCCGGTCGTCGGCTCGATGAGACGGTTAAGCAGCCGTACGAGCGTTGACTTGCCGCTGCCTGACAAGCCCATGATAACGAAGATCTGACCGGATTCAATGGAGAAGTCGGCTTGATTGACGCCGACGGTCAGCTTCGTTTCCTTCAATATTTTCTCTTTGGACCAACCTTTCTCCAGCAGCGGTATGGCCTTTTTCGGATCATCTCCGAAAATTTTGGTTAACTGTTTGGCTTCTAAAATCGCCATTTAACGTTCCCCTTTCGTGCCCCCTCGTGGAAAAATTCGACTCTACTAGTGTAGTTGGATATCTTTGTTATGGTCAAAGAGCGTGAGCTAGCGTGAGGAGTGTACAGTTATAACTTTACAAACTTTACGTACAGAATACTCCGGATAACTCCGTTTTTCGATCGGATTGCCTTCTTTACATCTCAGAGGGCAATTGATTACAATAGCTGTAGTAAGTTTGAAGGGGTTTGGCGTACGATTTTGGAGGGACATTATGGACGAGCTTGCGGGATTGACGGAAGAGCAGCGGGTTAAGCTGCTGCATACAAGAAGACGCGTCATTGAATCGATTGGCAAAAATATGGACTTATACGGCATCACGCTGTCAATCGGGCATCTGTACGGGAATATGTATTTCAATCAAACTCCTGTTACGCTCGATGAGATGAGCCAAACGATGGGCATGAGCAAGACGTCGATGAGCACGGGGATGCGCACGCTGCATGATTTGAAGATGATCAACAAAGTATGGGGAAAAGGCTCGCGGAAGGATTTGTATGAGGTTGTCCCGGATTGGCATCAGAACTTCGCCGATTTCTTCTCTATTAAATGGAGAAAGGCCCTGGAACAAAACATGAGCGCGCTTGGCCGCAGCATGAAGGAGATTGATGCGCTTATTGCGGAGCATGGTGAGGATGAAGCGTTCCTCGCACTGCTTGCAAGTGACAAATCGAAAATAGACGAAGCGTTTAAATATTATACATGGCTGGACCGTTTGATCGATTCCTTCGAGTCCGGAGAAATCTATCAGTATTTCCCGAAAGAAGAATAGAACTTGCAACCGCGGCTGGCTCAGCTCGCGGTTTTTTTATTGCGAAAAGGAGCGACGAGGAAGATAGATTTTGCATGGCAAAAATACTATGTTATGCTAAAATTAACATTTTATTTAAGTAAGGAGCGGAGCCATGCTTAGGTCTTCACATCCCGGAAGTTCAAGTCCAAGCGGCAAGTTACTGATTGCGGATGGCAATGTCGTTCTGGAGGATCGGATGATTCAGGCGTCGATCGCTGTGGAGAATGGACGTATTGCGGCCATTATTGAAGAGAAAGACAAGGAGCGCTGGATCGAGCACTGGAACGGGAGTGCAGCGTTCCTGCAAGCGGCAGGGAAATATGTGTTGCCGGGACTGATTGATATCCACTGCGATGCGATTGAGAAAGAGGTTCAGCCAAGACCGAATACGCTATTTCCACTAGATATGGCTTTTCTGGAATTCGAGCGCAAGCTTCCGGTTCATGGCATTACGACGATGTATCATTCCTTGTCGCTGGGAGTCGGTCTTAGCCTGAGGGGCGACCATTTGCTAACCGAAATGGTGGAGCTGATTCATCGTTACAGCAAACAGCGGTCCATGATTCGCAATCGCGTGCATCTGCGCTATGAAGTAACGCACCAGCATGGTCTGCCGATCGTCAAACAATTTATTGAAGAGGACAAAATTCATTATTTGTCGTTCATGAACCATTCGCCGGGTCAGGGACAGTACCGAAAGCCAGGATCGTTCGAGAGCTATGTAATGAAAAATCAGGGAGTCTCGATGGAGGAAGTTCAGCAAATCGTACATGATCTGCTGCTAAAGCAGCAGAGTGTGGACTGGGAAGAGTTGCGGAAGATTAGCAGGTTGGCTTTGGATAAAGGGATATCCATTGCATCCCACGACGATGATACGATGGAGAAGATAGATGAAAACCGGAGCTATGGCGTATCGGTGAGTGAATTTCCGATTACACTGGAGGTCGCAACTTACGGCATGGAGCAAGGAATGTCCGTTTGTGTAGGCGCTCCCAATGTGGTAAGGGGAGGCTCGCATGATCACAATCTGAGCGCTTCGGAGGCGATACGATCAGGAGCGGCAGCCATATTGTGCTCTGACTACCACCCCTCATCCATGCTCGCTGCCCTGTTCAAATTAGCGGATGAAGCTATTATTGATCTTCCCGGCGCGGTGCGTATGGCAACGCTGCACCCGGCACGAGCGCTGGGTGTTGGTGACCAGCTTGGATCGATTGAAGAGGGCAAGCTCGCTGACCTCATTGTCGTCGACCGGTTCCAGGGAATGCCTTGGGTCACCGATGCGATTGTGGGCGGCGTACATGTCTATGCCGCGGATGTCAGATACTAGGACGGAGACGGATTGCCGCCATTCTCCTGATGAAGATGGCGATGGAGCGAATCGACCATCTGGCTTTGCTCCGACGTGCTTGATTCCTTCCAGATCATCTCGAATAATACGCCTAATCCGGGCAATGCCTTCTCGTCGTGATCGACGGAATCGACAATAACCTCGGTAAGCTGTTCTTTGGTGTTATCGTGGACGCGATTGACAATCGCTTGGCGAAGATCGATGATTTGCAAGGCGGTGACCTCCTAAGGTTCAAAATTGTGCAATCTTACTATGCCCAACAACGGAGAAAGCCATCCATGGCGCAGGTTATGGTATACTGTAGCTACGAAACGAACGATGGAAGGTCAGGTTAATTTTGATGCGCGAGATGAATCATTTATACATAGGCTCACCACAGAACGACAAGGTCAAGCATTGGGCATCCTTGCTGGTAAAGAAAAATCGCGACCGCGAGGGGCAATATATAATCGAAGGGGTTCATCTGATACAGGAGGCTGTCAAGTCAGGCGCGACAGTCCTCCAAATGGTATATGACGATGAACGCGGCATGCCAGCCGAGCTAGAGGATATAGCTTTGACGGGCAATTTGAAAGCGGAATGGATCAGAGCGTCCAGAGCAGTGATGGGGAAGTGTACCGATACGGATACGCCTCCTCCGGTATTTGCCGTGCTGCGCAAGCCGGATATGCTGATGGACAAGCTGTACGGTTCGACTAGTCTGGTTATCGCGCTGGATGGCGTACGGGATCCCGGCAATGTCGGGACGATCATTCGCAGCGCAGATGCCGCCGGTGCAGATGCGGTCGTGCTGGGGCAGGGCTGCGTTGATCTCTATAATCCGAAGACGGTTCGCTCGACGATGGGCTCCCTGTTCCATCTTCCGATTATTCAGGGAGATCTGGCGGAGATGCTCCCCAAAGCAAGAGCGGCAGGGGCAAAAGCGATCGGCACCAGCTTGCAAGCCGACCATAGCTGCTACAGCTACGACTGGCGCCAGCCGACATGGCTGCTGATGGGCAGCGAGTCCGAGGGCTTGTCCCCGGAGGTGCGGGCGCTGGTGAGCGAATCGGTGATTATCCCGATGGAAGGCGGCGCGGAGTCGCTCAACGTCGCGATGGCGACGACGGTGCTATTGTTCGAGGCTTTGCGGCAGCGGAAGTTTGTTTAAGAGAAGGCGTTAGCGATGAGATTGTCAACATAGAGTGATGATGCAAAAAGCCCAGATGGCATCGAGGTGATTAGAGTGTCCGTTATCTTGCTAAAGGAAATATATGACTCTGTTTTTTCATCTTATTCAGGCAATTCAGTTCAAAAAGAAGAAGCAGCCCAAATGGCATTGGTAGATGAATTCATAAAGCTTGCTCCAGAAGCTCGACCCTTGTTGGATGCGGTTGCTGAATCATTAAATCGATACGGAAAAAAGTTGATGTTTGAAGTAAGCTCGACTATGCAGGTAACCTTTACTGCCTTTACCCAAGAGTATAAAAAAGACATCACCGTAACGTTAAAACCTCAAATAGCAAAAGATGAAATGAAAAGCGTGTTTATTCATGAGTTGGGGGAAGTAAGCTACATAGCATGTTCGTTGCCTGATGTAATAGATCACAATGACTATGAGGGTGTAAGAGGAAGGCTCATTGAGCTATTTAGCCATCCGCATGTACTAAGCCTGGCTCAAAGGCATGGACTTGGAGACATCGAACTTGAGATGCGTAAAAGAAGAGGCCAATCATGGAAGGACAAAGATTATATTGCGGAGTACCATTACGGTTGGCATATTACCTTGATGATTGCTTGGGCATTTATAACTTTTCCAGAGCTCATAAAGGAAAAGGAAAATATAATCGGGTATCATGAACACCGTTCAACAATCGACCAAATAGTTGCAATATGCCAAGCTACGGATACGATGAGTGATAAAACGATAGTAGAATCTGCAATGACAAAGGTTATTACTATTCTGAACGGAATCGGTTTGAGTAATGTTGTAATGGAACCGCGATAGCGATTTTATTTTTGGAAGAATAAGAAGAGACCGAGATTCTCATCCCGGTCTTTTTCATATTCTCATTTATTCGGATTCCTACTTCAAAAATCCTGCTTCAAAAATCTTAAACAGATTATCAAGAGTGGTAGGATCGCTGTAGGACGAAGCTTCTGTATCGATCTCGATCACATGCCCGTTTTTCACGGCAGGGATGTTCTTCCACGTCTCAAGCTCCATGAAGGAAACATCAGCCTTCGAGTTGCGGCTCAGGATAATCCAATCGCCGGTATATTGGTCCAGCACCTCAGTCGATAGTGTGAACAAGCCGCTTTCAAGCGCGTCTTGTTTTACTTTTTCCGGCATGTTCAGCTTCATTGCTTGGTACAGCAGCTCGGTTCCGCGTGCAAAGTTGTTGCCGAATACATAGAACGTCTTATTGTCGCCGACTTCGATTACCGATACGGTTGCGACTTTGCCGATTTTCTCTTTAACCTTCTTGCCTAGCTCTTCAGCGCGTTTTGTGAAATCGTCGATCCAAGCCTGCGCTTCTTTTTCTTTATTGATGAGCTTGCCAACTTCTAGCTGTTGCGTCAAATAATCGTTTTTGCCCCAGGTATACACAACTGTCGGCGCAATTTCCTGCAGCTTGCTGATGTTGTTCAGTTGAGCCCCAGCCAGGATCAGATCCGGCTCCAGCTCCAGGATTTTCTCCAGGTTTGTATCCGAAACGACAGCCGTGTCCGTCAGCATCTCTGTGAAGAGGGGATTGGCATACGTCCACTCATCGACCCCGACGAGTTTAGCGCCCAACGAGAGCAAATTCGGTGCGCTGGATAGCGCGACAATACGCTGCGGATTAGCCGGGACCTCTACCGGACCAAGCTCGGATTGATAAGTAATCGTCCCGCTATTGCCGTTGTTGCCGGCATCGGGTGCTGCCGATTCGCTTGGACTTGGGGATGGAGAAGGATGATTTGCTTCGTTGTTGCTTCCGCAGGCGCTGATGATCAGCACCATCATAAGAATAAATGGAGCTAGTAACTTTCGATTCATTGTTGGAACGCCAACCCTTCTATTGATGATGATAGTCATTCTCATTTTAACGCATAGGTTATTTAATCATATTACGAATCGGGTTGTCAAACAAAATCGCTGCTTCAAATTGTGAACCTTTAAAGGCTGAGCCATTAATGAAGCTATTTTTAAGAAATGAATAATCGGGGGCAGTTTTATCGTAGAGTTGAAAATAGCCCGTCTATTGTGCGTTTTGAACAAAAGTTAAAACGCTTTAATTTTGTTGTTGACTTTCGATTAGCACGATTTTACAATACGTATATAAGCGCTTTCAATTGGAGGGGAGTGAGGGAAGCACCGAAGCAAGGGAATTTAGCACGTTAAAAGTTAAAGCGCTTAAATTTTAATGCTCAACTATCTACTGAAAGGCAGTGATGAACATGAAGATTCGTGATTCCTACAAGCCTTACTCACCTGTGGCGATTATCTCCATCATGGTGCTGGTCGTTGTTCTGGCCTTATCTCTTACCTTGGCACCGATTGGATATGCCGCAAGCGCTGCTAGCGGCTCGGGCGAGCCGGATAAGCCGCTTAGACCCTTCCCTCAGCATATGAGCTATGCGGAAGGAAGCATCAAGCCGAGCCATGTGACCCAGAAGCAGATGGATGCCGAGGTTGCATTGCTGTATGACCAATACAAGCTGAAGTACATCAAGAAAAACCCGTACGATAACAGCCAATATTATATCTGGTACAACGACGGAGGCTGGAACGGGGATGCCATTACCGTATCTGAAGCACATGGCTATGGCATGATGATTACAGCGCTAATGGCGGGACATGATCCGGAAGCGAAAGGGATTTTCGACGGCATGTACCGGTTTTTCCGCGCACATCCGAGCGAGCTTCATCCTGACCTGATGGCATGGCAGCAGGCTGACCGCGATGGCGCGATCATGGATGTGAACGGCACCGACTCTGCTATCGACGGCGACATGGACATTGCATATTCGTTGCTGTTAGCCGACAAGCAATGGGGCAGCGCAGGGGCAATTAACTACAAGGGCGAAGCGGTCAAAGTGATTAATGCGATCATGGACAGCGAAGTTCATCCGGAGCACTTCCACCTGCAACTGGGTGATTGGGTTCCAATCTCCGACAGCGACCCAAGCTTCAAGCCGGCTACCCGTCCTTCGGACTTTATGCTTCAGCATTTGAAGGAGTTCTACAAAGCAACTGGCGACAAGCGCTGGTTGAATGTTATCGAGACGACTTATGGCATCGTTAATGATGTGCACAAGTCATACAGCCCGGAGACGGGACTGCTGCCGGACTTCGTCTATCGCGATGCGGACGGCACATACAAGCCGGTATCGGAATTCAAGTGGACGACGGAAAGCGGACACTTCCTGGAGTCGGAATTCGACGGCGCGTATAACTACAATTCTTGCCGCACGCCTTGGCGGATTGCATCCGACTTCCTGCTGACGGGCGATAAGAGAGCGTATGATCAATTGTCTACGCTGAACGCATTTGTATCTGAGAAGCATACCGCGCCATATGAAGTATGGTCCGGCTATTCGCTTGACGGCAAGACGAAGCTGAGCGAGTGGGACGGCGGCCTTGAATTTACGGCTCCGCTCATGGTCAGCGCGATGATCGACAAGAGCAATCAGCAATGGCTGAATGATCTGTGGGATTACCACACAGAGGAAGCGAACTCCGTAGCGCTGGAATGGCGCTATTACTACGGCAACTCGATTCGTCTGCTCAGCATGATCGTGGTATCCGGCAACTGGTGGTCGCCGACAGGAGTCGCTTCGACCGATATTGCAGGCCACGCGGCTGAAGCGGATATCGTGAAGTCGCTTGCAGAGGGCATTGTGAACGGCTATCCGAACGGCATGTTCAAGCCGGATGAAGGCGTATCCCGTGCAGAATTCTCTGTCATGCTGGCGAAGTCGCTGAAGCTGGAAGGAAACGGAGCATCGCTGCCATTCGAGGATAAAGCATCGATCGCACCATGGGCTAACCGCTATGTCGCACAAATCGTAGAGACGGGCATCGCCAATGGACTCTTCGGATCACAGTTCCTGCCGGCGCAGAAGCTGACAAGAGCGGAAGCGGCTGTATTGCTGGCATCCGCAAAGAAGCTGGAGCTGTCGGCGGAATCCGCAGCAACGGGCTTTTCGGATGATGCTGCTATACCTGCCTGGGCCAAACCATCGATTCTGGCTCTAGGTGAAGCGGGCGTGTCGTTATTCCAGCCGCAATCGCAGCCGTTCGGACCGGATACTGCGCTTACTCGCGCAGAAGCCATTACATTACTTAGAACGCTTGCGGGCGCTTAAGACAGTCGATTCGATCCGTGCGAGGCAGCGGTACTGCCAACTTCGCTCAAAATGTGATATCGTAAAGAGATACGCGGGACTATCGCAAGGAGAGAAGCACGGATGAAAGTGAACATATTCGACGTGGCACGGAAGTCGGGACTATCGGTTGTGACAGTGTCACGGGTCATTAATAACGCGGGAACGGTGCGGGAGAAGAATCGGCTGAAGGTTCTTCATGCTATGAAGGAGCTTGGTTATTCTCCCAGCGCTGCCGCCCGCAGCCTCGCACGGGGAAAGACAGGGGTTATCGGCATTGCGATCATGACGCTGAACGACTCCTTCCTCGATGCCGTTGTGAAGGAAATCAATGATAAGATGGCGGAGCATCACTACTTGCTGGCGCTCTTCATCTCGCAAGAAGATGAAAATGATATGCATAATGCGATATTTCAAGAGGATCGGGTAGACGGCATGATTGTGTTGTCCCCGATTAACGAAGAGAGATATGAGCAGGAATTGACACGCAAAAACATTCCTTACGTCCTCGTCGATAATCAGCAAGAGAACTCCCTCGCGCCGTCCGTGCAAGTAGACAACTTCCGCGGCGGCTACGAGGCGACGAGACATCTGATTGATCTTGGACATGTCTCTATTGCTCATATATGCGGTTCCGATTCGTTCCTTAGCAGCAAGGAGAGGGTTCGCGGCTACAAGGAAGCGATGGCGGAGGCGGGACTCGAACCCCGGATTGAACAAGGCAACTTTGATATTCCATCGGGATACGAGATTGCGCAACGCTGGATCCAGACGGGAAGTCTGCCCACGGCTGTCTTCGCCGGGGATGATATGATGGCATTCGGCGTGATGGATGCGCTGAAGAACAACGGCCTACGGATACCGGATGATGTATCAGTCGTCGGGTATGACGACCAGTTGTTCGCGACTCAGCTTCGTCCATTGCTTACAACCGTACGCCAGCCCGTCGAATCGATCGGCGCACAGGCGATCGAGCTGCTGCTCAAGCAGATCGGGAACAAGGAAGAGCATGATCATGATGCGGTGGAGCATATCAAGCTTCAGCCGGAGCTAATTGTCCGGGAATCTACGAGAAGGCAGCTTCGTCCGTAAGCAGCATAAGGAATAGCATAGCGATGAGCAAGGCTTGCTCGATTTCTTCTCTTCAAGTCTCATACAATCCGTTGGAGGTGTCGTGATGAACACGAATCTGGCTAATTGCGGGAAAGACTTGAATAGCGGTAAAACGATGAGGAAAGTCATGATGATAGGCCTTGTGCTGGCTTTGCTCATGACAATTATGAAAACGCAATCATTTCTATTGGATACAGTATATGGAGCAGGTGAAATGCGTCCTTTCCCACAGCAAGTCTCTTATTCCGGCATGATTAAACCTAATCATGTGACCCAGGCAGCCATGAATGCGTCGGTCGCATCCTACTATGATTATTGGAAAGGGAAGTATCTGAAAAACAATCTTGCCTCTCTGCCAGGCGGCTACTATGTAAAGGGTGAGATTACAGGCAGCTCGGGCGGCTTCGTACCGCTCGGCACTTCCGAGGGACAGGGTTACGGCATGATCATTACAGCGCTCATGGCCGGTCATGATGCCAATGCCAAAACGATCTATGACGGACTGTTCAAGACGGCAAGAGCGTTCAAAAGCTCTGTAAATTCAAATCTGATGGGCTGGGTCGTAGCCGACCATGTCAATGCGCAAGGCCATTTCAGCTCGGCAACGGATGGTGATCTGGACATCGCCTATTCGCTTATTTTGGCACATAACCAATGGGGCTCCGGCGGTTCGATCAACTACTTGCAAGAAGCTGTTAAAATGATCAATGCGATCAAATCGAGCAACGTAACGAACAACAATCGTCTGAATCTGGGGGACTGGGACTCCAAGACAACTCATAATTCCAGACCTTCGGACTGGATGATGAGCCATCTGCGCGCCTTCCATGAAGTGACCGGTGACAATACGTGGCTGAATGTCATCAACGCGCTCTACACGGCTTATTCCCAAGTGAGCAATACGTATGCGCCGACAACCGGACTGATCTCCGACTTTATTATTAACAGTCCTGCTCAGCCTGCTCCGGAGTGGTTCCTGAACGAGTTCCAGCAGACCAACCAATATTACTACAATGCAGCCAGAGTCCCGCTTAGAATGGTGATGGACTATGCCATGTACGGCGAGACGCGCGGCAAGACAATCGCGGATAAAATATCGACCTGGATTAAAGGAGCAACAAACAATAATCCAGCCAATGTAAAGGCGGGTTACTCGCTTAGCGGAACCGCGCTTAACACATACAGCTCCGCTGTATTCACTTCACCGTTCATCTCCGGCGCTACGGCAAGCAGCGGCAACCAAGCATGGGTGAATGCTGGCTGGGATTATATGAAAAACGCGAAGTCCAGCTATTTCAGCGACTCGTACAATATGCTTAACCTGCTCTACATCTCAGGCAACTGGTGGAAGCCGACTGCGCAGGGCGGCGGCTCGACTAGCGGGGTGACCTTGCCTGTCGTATCGGACACGTATGTAAGAGGCGGCACGTACAGCACAATCAATTACAGCACGGAAACCTCGATGACCGTGAAGAAAAACGATCCGAATCTGTCATTTGCCAGACAGGGTTACTTGAAGTTTATCAAATCATCGGTGAGCGGTCCGATTACTTCGGCTAAGATCAGGCTCTATGTGGAGAGTGTTCATAGCAATGCCGCCGCCGTACCGATCCGGGCATTCGGCATCTACAACAATATGTGGTCTGAGGCCTCGATCACCTTCGCGAATCAGCCGACCGAAGCGGGCGTTTCACAAGGCTCGGCTACGGCAACCGCGACACCTGGCTACATCTATCTGGATGTCACATCGTTCGTCAATTCGCAATCGAGCGACACGGTTTCGTTCCGTATTGTGGGGATTGACCATGATGCCGGAGCGGTTCTGGCGACAAAAGAAAACTCCACATCATCCAAACGTCCGGTTCTCCTTATTAATGGAGGCTAAGAGCTGGCATCATGTTTGCCAGTATGCAGCACTCCCCCTTTACAACATCTCTGCATTTGGTTGACACTGCTTTAATAGTTGGGAGCTATAGTTGTCCTGGAAGCAAGGCACCAACAGAATACGAGGGCACACGGGTACCCAGCATTTGTACCCAGCATTTGAACCTCATGAGAAGAGGAGGAATCAAGTTGTTTATACCAGTGAGATACGCTCATAGAATATCACGGGCAATAGCTATCATCATGGTGTTAATCATGATTGCAGGAACGATAGGCGGTTCGGGCTTCGGTATGAATCGGGCTTATGCCGCTCCTGCTGCGGATGAAGTGTATACGATAGCAGAGTGGACGGGGGCGGCGCTAGGCGCCGATCCGGCCCGCCCGGCAAGCGGGGGCGTCAACCGTGCAGATGCTGAGCTGACCATTGTGGGCGGTACAAAGTATGATCCGGGTCAGCCCGGATATGTAGAATGGCGGGACGGGGTAGGAACCAAGTATTGGCTGGCTGCCGTGTCTACCAAAAACTTTGAAAATCTGACATTGTCCTCGTGGCAGCGGTCAGGCAATTCCGGGCCGAAGGATTTTGCAATCGAGGTCAGCACGGATAGAACGACCTGGACCAAAATCAAAGAGTTGGAGCTGCCTCCATCGAGCTCATGCTCCAACGACAAGTGCAGGCTGGTTGATGAAGCGCTGCCTGCCTCCCTTGCTAACCAGGACCAAGTCTACATCCGCTGGGTGGTCTCATCCACGAATGTAGCTAATCCGGATCGGGGAGAGATCGGAGAATGGGGTGTCAGTACGCTGCATGATGTCGTTCTGAAAGGGAAGGCAGTAGATGGCGCGGTCATCATCGTGGATGAAGAAGCGCCGTCCGTTCCCGCTAATATAAAAGGAACGGCCTTGACCCATCAGTCGATTGCCTTGTCATGGGATGCGTCTACGGATAATGAAGCCGTAACCGGCTACGCAATTTATCGCGATAATGTGAAAGTAGGCGATACTTCGGGCACAACGTATACCGATTCGGGGTTGAAGCTGGGGACTTCTTACTCCTACGAGATTAGCGCTTATGACGCCAGAGATAACGAGTCGGGCAAAAGCGCTGCCGTAATCGTGAAGACAAAGGATAAAGCGGCGGAGACGCTTGCTGCATGGTCCAGCTTTCTTGCTGAGGAAGGCCAAGCAGGCATTCATAAGTCTACGGAAGGCGTTTACAGCAGCGCAGCTACTCTACGCGCCGTAGGTGGACCAAGCTATGAGGCGGTGACCAACTCTCCCGAGGAGAACAGCGTGCAATACCAGGGCTGGGACAACGGAACAGGGTCGAAATATTGGATGGCGGCTCTCCCGACAAAAGGGCATGTGGGAATTAAAGTGTCGTCCAAGCAGCGCTCTTCGGGATCGGGCCCTGCCGATTTCAAACTGCAATACAGCGTTGACGGTACAGAATGGAAGGATGTACCGCAGACACAGCTAAAGCTTGTAAACGGCAGCTATGCCACAGCTGCTCAGCTCATCGAACAGCCGCTGCCGGCAGAGGCGGACGACCGGGATATGCTCTATATCCGCTGGGTAGTCACGTCCACGACGCCGACCAATACGGCGAGCAACGCGGCTGTGGGAGCATCGGGCTCCAGCTACATCAGCAATGTGGCGGTCAAAGGAGATTCGAATGGCGGGGAAGTCGTAATTCCAACGCTTGCGATTCTGGCAACGCCAGCACATCAGGCCATTAATGTGGATCCGACGACGCCTCTTAGCGTTCAATTCAGCAAGGAGATTGCCGTAACAGGCAACGGCCAGGTGCGCTTGGCGGATTCCAAGCAAGCGGCTGTGAAGGATGTAGCTGCTGCGGTTGACAGTGCCAAGCGGGATACGCTTACCATAACCGCGCCTGCACTTACTTACGGTGAGACGTATACGGTCACGATTCCTAAAGAAATGATAAAGGGCGCCGATGGCGTTCCGTTAAATCAAGATTATGTATGGAGCTTCCAAGTGGCGGAGTCGCCGCTTAAGCCTAAGCTTGTGACGATGTCGTTCAACGGCGACCCGCGCACCAGCATCGGATTTGCCTGGTATACGGATTCTTCGACGGGCACCGTTGCCGAGGTTGCTGAAGCAAGCAAGGTTCAAGGAGGCATCTTCCCTGCGGACGGCACGCTTGTGTTCGAAGGAACAGAGGATGTTGTAGAGACGTATATGATCGCCGCAGATCGGGCGACCAATACGAAGACGAAATTCTACAGCCATAAAGCTATTGCGGACGGCCTCAAGCCGGGGACGACGTACAAGTTCCGTCTCGGCAACGGCGAGGAAGGCTCCTGGAGCAAGATCGGCACCTTTACAACAGATGCGGCCGAGCATCAGGATTACCGGTTCATCGTAGGCGCGGATTCGCAAGCGTCCACGCTGACGAATTTTGAGCCATGGGCCGATACGTTCAAGAAAGCTGCCGACTTCATCGGCGATCCGAAATTTATTATCGTAGCCGGGGATCTGGTGGATAACGGCGACTTGGAGACGCAATGGCAGTGGATGCTCAGCGTAGCCGAGGACACCTTGCTGAAAGTGCCGTATGTGCCTGTGCTTGGCGGCCATGAGGTGAACGACTATGACGGCGATGTCACGACTGACAGCAATAATTTCTACCATCATTTCAATGTGCCGCAGCAGGTCGTAGAGGGCACGCATGAGGGCTCTGTCTATTCGTTCGAATACGGCGACGCCTTGTATATGGTATTCAATTCGCAATTCGAGGGCGGTCTGGCTTCCGACGGCAAAAGCATTGATTGGGAAGATCCGGAATTCCGCGCTCAGCTCGATTGGATGCGCAATATGGTAGCGAAGTCGGATAAGAAATGGAAGTTTGTCACCTTCCATAAGAGTCCATACGCCTCCGGCGACAACTCTTCGAAGTACGAAGACGCCCGCGTACAATTCTACCGCCAGCATCTGATTCCGGTATTCGATGAGCTGGGCATCGATATGGTATTCGAGGCGCATGACCATATGTATATGCGTTCCTTCCAGATGTACGGCAACGAGGTGGTGCCGCGTTCCGCTCTCACATTCGATGCTAACGGCAATGCGGTTAATCCTAAAGGCACGATCTACTTGATGCCGAATGCACTGGGCAATAAGTTTTATCAGAAAGCGGAGTATCAGTATGAGTTCGACGAGAATTGGAATGCGATTGTGAAGCTGGACGAGGACGGCAATCCGGTTCTATACGATCATTTCTTCGCGGATGTGAATGAACAGCCATCCAAAAAGATGTTTACCGATGTCTCAATCACGCAAGAGGTGCTGTCCTTCAAGTCGTATACGGCTGCCGTTGACGATGAAGGGAAGGCAGGCACGGTAGGCAATGGCTTGATAGAATACGACAAGTACGGCATTAAGAGAACCGACGTGAAGCCGGCTGTGCCAGAGTCGGTGGAGTTGAAGCTCGACGGGACAACGGTAACCCTGACCTGGAACACGCCAGCGACCAGCGACGAGCCGGTCAGAGGCTTCCGAATCTACGAGAAGAACGACAAGGTGCTGACGCATTGGAGCGAATATATTCCTGCGAAGGCTGGCCAGAAGTCGTACAGCTTTGAGGTGAAGGGACTGAACCCGGCCAAAAAATACGACTTTATCGTCAAAGCTGTTGGGGCTAGAATAAACTCCGACGCGGTCGAGGTGACGACCATCGAAGGTCCCGTGGACGAAGAGCCGCCATCCGCGCCTACTGGGCTGAAAGGAACTGCGGTCTCGGAATATCAGGTGAACCTGTCATGGACAGCATCTTCCGGCAATGTGGAGGTTAGCGGCTACCGGGTGTACCGGGATGCGGTGAAGATCGCTACGGTAGCGGGGAACGTCACGTCTTATATCGATATCGGATTGACACCGGGCAAGACCTATCGTTATAGCGTCAAAGCCTTTAGCCCGGAAAATATCGAATCGCTCGCCAGCAATAGTGCGGAAGTTAAAACACTCTCCGGCAAAGATGGGGAAGGTCCGTTCAAGCCGTTCCCTCAGCACACCGCTTATGCGGAGGGCAGCATCAAGCCGAATCATGTGACGCAAGAGCAGATGGATGCAACGGTGCTGAAGCTGTTCAAGGAATGGAAAGCGAAATACTTGAAGACGAATCCATACAATACGACAACGACTGAAAAGTATGTGTGGTATGCCGATGGAAGCTGGTTTGAAGAAGAGACGGAAGGCGACATTACCTTCATGCCCATTACGGTATCGGAAGCGCATGGCTACGGCATGCTGATCCTGGCATTAATGGCTCAGAACGACGAAGAATCGAAGGCTGACTTTGACGCCATGTTCCACTACTTCAAAGCCCATCCGAGCGAAATCAATCCTGCGCTCATGGCTTGGAAGCAAGGCGATACAGGCTCGGCAATCCTAAGCGTCAGCGGCGTAGATTCCGCAATCGACGGGGATTTGGATATCGCGTATGCCTTGCTATTGGCCCATAGCCAGTGGGGCAGCAAGGGAGATATTAACTATCTCGAAGAAGCCAAAACGCTGATTAACGCCATTATGGACAGCGAAGTGAACAAGTCCGATTGGACGCTGCGTCTGGCGGATTGGGCAACCTCGGGCAAGTGGGGAAGCGCGACAAGGCCATCGGACTGGATGCTGCAGCACTTGAAAGACTTCCGCGTGGTAACGGGCGACAAGCGCTGGGATCAAGTCATTGACAGCACGTACAGCATCCTGAACGGGCTTTATCAATCGCATAGCAAGGATACGGGACTTATCCCGGATTTCGTTATTCGCGATGGTGAAGCCTTTATCCCTGCGCCGCCTGGATTCCTGGAATCGGAGAATGACGGCGATTACTATTATAACTCTGCAAGAACGCCATGGCGCCTTGGAACGGACTTCCTTATTACAAGGGAGAGCAGAGCCAAAGACCAACTGAACAAAATGACAGAATGGATTCGCAAGAAAGCGGGAGATAAACCTGCCAACATCAAGAGCGGGTATACCTTGGATGGTACAACAGAGCTTGAGGAATGGTCCGACCTGACCTTTACCGCGCCCTTCATGGTAGGAGCGATGCTGGACGCCTCCAATCAGAAGTGGCTGAATGATCTGTGGGATTACAATGCAGCGCCTTCTACGGAGGATACGGTATATTTCAGCAATAACATTCGTTTGCTCAGCATGATCGTAACATCCGGCAACTGGTGGACGCCTACGATTGTGGACACGGAAGCGCCGACTGCAGCGGTCATTGATCAGGCCAGAGCTGCATCATCCTCGACGATCGAGCTGAGCTGGCTGCCGTCTACGGACAATCTGGGCGTAGCGGGCTACAAGATCTATCGTGATGATGTGGAGATCGCAACGACGACCGATACGAAGTTCAGAGATACGAGGCTGAAATCGAACACGCAATATGCGTACATGGTTATTGCCTATGACGCAGCGGGCAATCAATCGAAGGCCAGCAACCTGCGTTTGGTCAAGACGCCTGTCGCAAGCACCGATCCAGACCCGGGCCCGGGTACGGAGCCGGGAGGAAACACGGACCCTGGGGAGGAAGGCGAGGGACCGACGACTCCTGTCGATCCGAATACGCCTGTATTGGGCGATATCACCGGGCATTGGGCAAAAGGGACGATCGAACGCGCAGTTGCGCTTGGTCTGATTACGGGATATCCGGACGGTTCTTTCCGACCGGAGGGTCAAATTACGAGAGAAGAATTCGCTCATCTGATTGTGAAAGCTTTAGGTCTTAAGGAAAATCAGGCGGCACCTGGATTCACCGACGAGACTTCCGTCAGCGGCTGGGCGAAGGAGTCGGTGCAGCTGGCTGTGAATGCCGGCATTATTCAAGGCTACGAGGATGGCACCTTCCGTCCGAAAGCGCTCATCTCTCGCGCTGAGATGGCTGTCATGATCGGCAGGGCATTACATGCGGCGGAGCAAGCGAATGCTCAAACCTCGTTCGCCGACAATGCCAGCATGCCAAGCTGGGCGAAATGGGCTATTGATGCCATGCAGAAGCAAGGCATTATGGAAGGGAAAGGCAATGGCAAGTTTGCCGCAGATGACAAGACAACCAGAGCTGAAGCGGCGAAAGTTATCTTGAAAGTGTTTGAACTGCTTAATAAGAAATAATTCACACGAAACTGAGGAGCAATGGTTGTGCCATTAGTTGTAAGATGGGGCGTCCATCAGTCATCTAACGATACTTTTTGAGATAGCCTCAGTGTGAGCCGAGAGGAAAGCTGAGCTGCAAGCCGAGAAAATCGGCTTAGAGCATTCGTGGCCGCGCCCCGAGCGTCTGCAAGCCGAGAAAATCGGCTTAGAGCATTCGTGGCCGCGTCCCGAGCGTCTGCAAGCCGAGAAAATCGGCTTAGAGCATTCGTGGCCGCGTCCCGAGCGTCTGCAAGCCGAGAAATCGGCTTAGAGCATTCGTGGCCGCGCCCCGAGTGTCTGCAAGCCGAGAAAATCGGCTTAGAGCATTCGTGGCCGCGCCCCGAGCGTCTGTAAGCCGAGTAAATCGGCTTAGAGCATTCGTGGCCGCGCCCCGAGCGTCTGCAAGCCGAGAAAATCGGCTTAGAGCATTCGTGGCCGCGCCCCGAGCGTCTGCAAGCCGAGAAAATCGGCTTAGAGCATTCGTGGCCGCGCCCCGAGCACCTGCAAGCTGTAAAACACGGCTTAGAGCTACTCCGCAGCTGCTGCCAAACAATAACTTGCGACTCATAAACCAACAAAAACAGGAGCTGTCTCAAAGGTCATTTATGAATTTACAGCCCCTACGGTAGATAAGATTTCAAGCAAGAGAGAAGCCTTCAAACCCACTTTTCGGTGGTTTTGAAGGCTTTTTCATTCAACGTTTGAGAATGACTTATCCGTTGCTTCCCTCGTGGTACACTGACCTTTCTTGTTGGGGGGGGAGTTGTTTAGGGAGTTGTTTAGGGAGCTGTTTAGGGAGCTGTTAAATAAGTATAGGAATAATAGTTCTAGCTATTAAAATCCATATTATAGTATAATATGAATGAACGTTCATTCATATCCTCTAACTGTCTTAAATGTCTAATATCAATACTTGATGAGAGGAGCATCTTCATGTCTATTCAGAGCGAGCAGCTCCAGCAGTTTTTCAGGCACAGCTTTGAGGAAGGCGCCAAGGAGCATGGCGTTCGGCAAATTATGCTGCATGCGGTCGATGTGTTCTCGCGCAAGGGCTTTGCCGGGACCAAAATTAAGGATATCGCCGAGAGCGCCGGCTTCAGTCAGGGCTATGTCTACAATTATTTCAAATCCAAGGATGAGATTTTCACCCGAATCGTGGAGCAGGCTGCGGACGGAGCGGGCAAAGCTGTCGAATTCGCTGCCCGTCTGGAGGGGACCCCGATGCAGCGGATTACATGGCTGACGGAAGCGTTCCTTGCGCCGGACAGCCTTGTCATGCAGCATTGGCGGCTGAACCTGCTGCAGACGGCAGCGGTGGACGCCATTCCCGAAGAGGCGAAGCGGATTGCCAAGGAGAAGATGGGCGAGCCCTTCAAGCATTTTGTGCCGATGGTCGTAGAAGGACAGCAGATGGGTGAGATAGCGGATGGGAATCCGCTTATGCTGGCGATTGCTTATTTTTCGTTTATCCAGGGGCTTGGCATCTCCCGCCTTCAGACAACCGGCGAGCTTCCATTCCCGGACGCAGATGTGGTTTTGGCTTTTATGAGGAAATAGCTCTGTTACAATACGCGCTTGCGCAGCGAAAGGAAGAGACTCACGAATGATGAAGGTGTTCAAATCCGAACAGGCTCGCCGGAAGGTGCTTGCATCCTATGACGAGCTGATCGCGATGTGGGGCGTGGAGACCGCGTCACATCATATTCCCTCGAAATGGGGAAGCACGCATTGCCTTATTGCAGGAGACAAGGCGAATCCACCGCTTGTGCTGCTGCACGGCGTGGGCGACAACTCGGCGGTGATGTGGGCGCTTAATATGAAGGAACTGTCGAAGCGGTACTTCTGCATCGCGGTTGATACGCTTGGCGGGCCGGGCAAGAGCATGCCTAACGAGCGATATACGAAGGAGTCCTTTCGCCAGACGGAATGGCTGAGCGAGGTCATTGATTTTTTTGAGCTGGATCAGGTGTATATGGCGGGTGTCTCGAATGGCGCGTACATGGCTTATCGCTATACGACGGAGCACCCCGAGCGTATACGCAGAACGATGTGTCTGGAAGGCGGGATTGTGACGAGTCCCATCAAGTCGATGATCTCAACACTGCTGCTGATGTTCCCCGAAATTCTGGTTCCAACGGAACGCAATATGCATCGCATCGTTAGAAGGCTGAGCGCGCCGCAGTCGGATGTGTTCGACCGGTACCCCATGTTGGCCAGCCACCTGGTGCTGCTGATGAAATCGCATAACCAGCAGGCGATGTTCCCGCATAAGGTGGAAACGTACGATGAGGCGAAGGGAGCGGCGGTGAGGGACAAGCTGTTTTTTCTGCTTGGCGACCAGTATCGTGTCGTGTCGAAGCGTACCGTGGACTTGATTAGTAGAGGTCAATATACCCACCGAATGCTGGAGCAGACAGGACATGGCATCAATCACGAACGGCCGGAAGAGGTGCATGAGGAGATATTCCGCTTTCTGGCGGATTAGGAAAAGGGATGGAATTAAGCGCTTAGGTGTATTTCTACGATTCAGACCTCACACAGGTTGGAAGAGCGTAGAATTAGCTACACTGTAAGCGCTGTTTTTTTGCTATAGTACATGTATAACCCTATCCGGAATAGGACATTTGAACGATCTTAACTTACAGGAGGAGCCGGCATGCGCGGAAACCCGATCAACCCGCTTACGAGGCTGAACATGAAGCAGCAGTTGGTCTTGTTGTTCCTTGCGATGGTCAGTCCTGTGTTCCTGCTGCACTGGTATGGGAATTATCAGGCGGAGAATTTACTTAAGAATCATGTGACGAACGCTTATGTCGAGTTGATTAAGCAGAATCATACCATCATTAACCGGGATATCGAAACGGTCAACAAGGTGACAGCTACCATTATTCAGAACCCGACGACGCAAAGGCTCGTTCCAAGCGGCAAAGATGCGGTCATTGAACGGGTCAGAAAATTCGATAGCGTCGATCGCATGCTGAATAGTTATTCCATTCCTATCAATGGCGGCGAAGCCGTCTATTATTCCCTTTATATTTATGATCCGAATGATTACTACTTTTTTGCGCCGAAACGCCAAATTATGCAGACGGGCGTTTATTTTTTCTCTGATAAAACAAAACCGGCCTGGTTTGATTATGCGATAAGCAAGCGAGGCTCAGGTTATATGGATATTATTGAATACAATTTTGGACTCGCAAAAATCAATACGCTGGCTTACATACGAGCTGTGGGCAATGTGAACAACGGGAAGGAATTTCTGGGTGTGCTCATCGCGACGCGGATGGACTATAAGCTGGCTGAATCGCTTCGCTCCGTCTCGCTGCCTGGCGGGGTCATCTCCTATGCTGATTCCGGCAACCGCATTCTAAGCTCGACGGTCCCGGGGCAGAACGGCAAGCTGCTGGAGCTGCCAGAAGACTTGCTGGATGGCCTGAGCCTGGGAAGCCCCAGGAAGGAAGCATTCATGGAGGAGTTCCGTACCCATGAGATGATTACCTCTGATTCCATCTATATTGCGAGCCAGAATGAGGCAATCGGCCATAAGCTGGTCTATCAAATTCCGGTTCAATCGCTGCTCAAGCAGCAGAATGAGCTGAAGCGGATTATTCAACTGATTACAGTGGCCTACATGCTGCTTGGCTCAGTCATCATGGTCTACTTCTGGCGCTCGCTGATGACGCCGCTCCAGAAGCTGGCTCAGTTCGTCCGCACGTATGAACCGGGCAAGCTTGTGCCGGAGACGCCGCTCAAGCGGCGGCGCGACGAGGTCGGCGTCCTGATGTCGGCCATGTATGATATGGCGCGAAGGCTGAATGCGCTGATTCATTACAAGTACAACATGGACCTCAAGGCGAAGGAGTCTCAGCTTCAGCTTCTCTATCAGCAAATTAATCCTCATTTGCTGTACAACACGCTGGAGAGTATCTATTGGAAAAGCACGCTGGAGGGCAATACGGAATCCGCAGAGATGATCAAGGAGCTGTCGAAGCTGATGAAGATTGGCCTTAGCAGAGGGCGGGAGCTCATTCGGCTGGAGGAGGAGCTTGAGCATGCCAAAGCGTATGTCAATCTTCAGCAAATGCGTTATTCCTACGAGTTCAAGGTGATTTGGAACATACCGGATGCTGTGAAGATGATTCGCATTCCGAAGATTTCGCTGCAGCCCCTTATCGAGAATGCAATTATTCATGGCGTCAAGCTGATGGGCGATGATGGCGAGATCCGGATATCGGCGGCGCTGGAAGGCGAGCGGGTGACGATCAAGGTGGAGGATAACGGCTACAAGGAAGTCAACATTGCCGCAATCGACCAGCTGCTGAATGATGAGAAGGCTGACCATAGACTGGGATACGGCATCCGCAATATCCATCAGCGAATTCAGCTTCACTTCGGCAATTTGTTCGGACTCAGCTACCGCAAGCGAGAGGAAGAAGGCATGGCTGCGATCATCGTATTGCCGGCGACTTATGAGGAGCCGCTTGATTAAGACTCACACAGATCGTGCAGGAAAGGGAGGAAGACGATGTACAATATTCTGATTGTGGATGACGAGCCGCTTATTTGCGAAGGATTGACCGCGCTTCTATCCTCATCCGGCATTCATATCAGCCATATCTATAATGCGCATAGCGGCTATGAGGCGCTCGATTATTTGCGCATGGAAAATATAGATTTGCTGGTTACCGATATACAGATGGGCTCGATGAGCGGTATCGAGTTAATGCAGCAGGCGAAAATCATCAAGCCATGGGTGCAGGTCATCGTCATATCGGCCCATGAGACCTTTCAATATGCGCAGCTTGCGATCCGGCTGGGAGCTCGTGATTACTTGATCAAGCCGCTGAATAGCGAACAGTTCATGAGCTCGGTTCGCCATGTGCTGCTTCATATGGATAAGACGGTGCGCGACCAAGATGAGCTGATGTCGGACCTCAGAGAGCACTTTCATATGCAGGAGCCGCTGCCGGGCCGGACAGCGCTTATGAACCGGCTGCTAGCCGCGGACACGCATGACCGCGAGGCTGTTGTCGAAGAGCTGAGAAAGCAATACGATACGAACCTCGAAGGGTCTTATTATGCAATTGTAAAAATGAAGCTGGATTTTGCCTCCGACAGCCGCGGGTTGTCGGAGAGAGACGAGCTGCTGCTTCAATATGCGGCGCTTAATATATCCAACGAGCTGCTGGACTCGGAATGGGACCACCAGTCCTTCTATTCGCCGGATCAGGCGATCTGCATCGTCATTCAATGGAATGAGGAGCGTTACGGCGACTCCAGCGTTGACAAGGTCAATCAGCTGGAGATGATCGGAAGGAGCCTTCACTTCAATGTCCATAAGTTTCTGGGCTTCCATGCCGTCGTTGGCATCAGCCAGATTCTGAAGGGCAGCGAATTTCTGGGTGAAGTACATGCGCAAGCGGACAAGGCGATTCAGTGGAGCCGCGAGTACAAGGATCATTATGTGTTCTATTACGGCGATTTCAAGTGGGGCGTGCAGACTGAGGAAGAACCGACGGAGGATGAGATTGCCGCGCAAAACAATATGATTGTGGAGCGCTCCAGCAAGTATATTCATCAGAACTATGCCCAGAAGGGGCTTACCTTGAATGAAATTGCGCAAAAAAACCACGTCAGCCCCAACTACTTGAGCTATTTGTTCAAGAAAAAAACAGGCTACAATCTATGGGAATACGTGATTAAGCTGAGAATGGAGGAGAGCAAGCGGCTCATCCTGTCTACTGACCTGCGCCGCTATGAAATCTCGGAACAGGTCGGCTACGAATCGCCCGAGCATTTTAGCAAAATCTTCAAAAAATATTTTGGAATCAGCCCAAGCGAGATGAAAAAGTAAGATTGCCTATCATCCGAATAGATATGCACATGTTCTGGGATACCCTCTTTATCTACAATAAATAGTAGATTAACTAAAGGAATGAGGGACCACGCAATGGAGCAAACAACGGCTGTTCCAATCAGCAAGACAAAGCCGCAGACGCAGCGACCAGGAAGGTACAAACGGTATGTATGGGGATTTATCTTCATCCTGCCGGCTATTGTCATCTTCACGCTCTTTCTGTGGCTTCCAATCTTTAAAGGGGTGTTAAACAGCTTCTACGAAGTCGACTTTGTCAAAGGCAACACCTTCATCGGCTTCGACAATTACAAGACCATCTTCACGGATCGCGATGTCATGACGTCCGTGAGAAATACGCTCTATTATATGGGACTCGCACTTGCGATCGGGTTCTGGGTGCCGATCCTGTTCGCGCTGGCGATCTCGGAGATGCGCAGATTCCAGGGATTCGCCAGGGTTGCGGCGTACCTGCCGTATGTCGTTCCATTCGTCGTGCTATATGGCGTCTGGAGATGGTTGTATGACCCGGTCGGCCCGATCAACGCCGTGCTGAAGAGCATCGGCCTGAATCAGATCAACTTTATGGTTGATCGCGCCTGGTCGATGGCGTCTATCGTCATCATGGAGACATGGCAGAGCTTTGGATCTGCGATGCTGATCTATCTTGCCGCCATTCTCGCTGTACCCCGCGACTGGTACGAGGCAGCCGAGATTGACGGCGCCGGCATCTGGCACCGCATCCGCTACATTACGCTGCCTGCCATTCGCAATCAGATTTTATTGCTGCTGATGCTGCAGCTGATTGCAACATCGCAGGGCTTCCAAACCCAATATGCGATGCTGGACGGCGGTCCGAACAACGCTACGTTGACCTACGCCCTCCTCATTGTGCGCTACGCATTCGTAAGACAAGATTACGGAGTCGCCTCCGCCCTCGGTGTGCTTATGTTCTTTGCCCTTAGCATACTCGCGATCGTTCAGTACCGGATCAACAACAGAGGGGGAGTTAAATCATGAAGGCGCAGGAACGCACCATTATTTCCAATTATGACTTGAAGAAACCGGGTACTCGCTGGGGCTATTATTTAATGAACCTGCTTGTGGTTATCATGATGTGCTGCATGGTGTATCCGATTCTTATCTCCATGCTGAACGGCCTAAAGGCCAATTCCGAGGTCAACTCGTTCCCGCCGACCTTCTTCCCGAAGGAATGGCATTTCGAGAACTATATCAAGGCATGGAACTATATTGACCTTCCGATGTACTTCAAAAATACAATGATGATTTTTGTCGGCAATATGGTCGTAACGGTCATCGTGCTTGGACTTGCGGCTTATGCCTTGTCGAAGATGCTGGTGCCGATGAAGTCGGCGATCTATTATTACTTCCTGATGACGCTGTTCATCCCGGCAACGACATATATGATTCCGAACTTTATCAACCTGAAGGATCTTGGCTTGATGGGCTCCTTCGCGGCAATCTGGCTGCCTGCGGGCGCCAATGCGTTTTTCTTGCTTCTGCTGAAAACCTTTATGGACGGCATTCATGTCGAAATCTTCGAGTCGGCCCGAATTGACGGAGCTTCGGAGATCAGAGGGTTCTTCCAGATTGCGTTCCCGCTGTCGATCCCGATCTTCGCAACGCTGTCGATCTTCGTGTTCGCGACCGCCTGGAACGACTGGTTTTGGCCAAGCTTTATTTTAAGTCAGGAGAACAAGCCGCTGTCAGTTGCGATCCGGGATTTCGTTCTCAATGCGCGAAGATTGGACCTGAATATCAGATTTGCAATTTTGACCATTGTTATGGTTCCGCCAATTATTATTTTCCTATTCTTCCAGAAGTTTATATTAAGAGGCCTGTATCTTGGCGGAGTTAAAGGGTAATTGCAGATGATTTGTCATTATGTGCGCGAATGTGACAGAACGTAAATCTGCACATGATCCGAATAGGAATACACATCGCCCTAGTGAATGCGCCTACATTATGATGAGCGTGTAAGCTAAAATTGAGAAGAAAAGGGGATTTTCAAATGCGTAAGATTTCGATGATGATTGCGGCAGTTCTTGCATTCACTCTCATTCTGGCGGCATGCGGCAAGAGCAACGGCGGCAACAACACTCCGCCTAGCCCAAGCCCGAGCAGCACTCCTTCGGATACGAACAGTGCGCCTCCTGCCGAGGATGATATCACTCAGAAAAAAGTATCCATCAGTATCTATTACCCGACTCCTGACCGCGTAGAAGACCGCGCGCTGGAAGATGACAAGATCAAACGCTTCAACGAAGTGTTCCCGAACGTAGAAGTAATCAAGAGCGACTGGCAGTACAACCCGAACGAAATCGGCATCAAGATGGGGGCGAACGAAGCGCCAACGTTGTTCAACACGTACGCTTCTGAAGGCAAGTTCCTCGCGGAGAAAGGCTGGGCGGCAGACATTACCGACCTGTTCAACGCTTACGAGTACAAGGATCAAATGAACCCTATTCTGCAAGACCTGTTCACGGTTAACGGCAAAGTATACGGTATCGCTCAACGCGGCTATCCGACGGGCGTAACGGTTAACAAAAAAATGCTGGATGACAAAGGCATTGCGATCCCTTCGTTCGACTGGACTTGGGATGACATGCTGAATACGGCAAAAGCAGCCTCCGATCCGAATGCCGGCATCTCCGGTATCGCACCGATGGGCAAAGGCAACGAATCCGGTTGGAACTGGACCAACTTCCTGTTCACGGCTGGCGGCGACATCCTGAATGTAGAAGACGGCAAAATAAAGGCAATGTTCAACTCCGACGCTGGCATGAAAGCACTCGAGTTCTACGACAAGCTGAAGTGGGAAGCGAACGCCATTCCTCAGGACTGGGCACTTGGCTGGGGCGATGCGGTAGGCGCATTCGCACAAAGCAGAACGGCTATGGTTATCGCAGGTCCGGACGGTCCGGTCGATCAAGCGCTGAACCAAGGCGGCATGACGCCAGATGACATTCTGGTCTATCCGATCCCTGCTTACGAAAAAGGCGGCAAGCATTACGGCGTTCTGGGCGGCGACTTCCTGGTTATCAACCCGAACGCTAGCAAAGACGAGCAAGCAATCGCATTCTACTATGCAACATTCGACTACTTCTCCGATAAAGGTCTGGAGTCGCTGGAGAGAAACATCCAAGAACGTCAGGATCAAAACAAATTCTACGTACCGGCGGTATTCCAATACTTCAAGCCTGACGCTGAGTACGGCGCGAAAGTAACGGCTCTGTTCGACAAGTACGACAACGTGTACCAATACGGTGAAGAAACGATGAAGCTGATCGACGGCAAGGCTGAATCGCCATACAATACGCAAGACTTCTACGGCGCGATGACGAATGTGATCCAGGAAGTATTCTCGAAGAAGGGAGTAGACATGAAAGTCCAGCTCGAAAATACAGAGAAGTTCATGCAAGAGAAATTCTACGATACAATCCAACCTTAATCATGACCATGCGGGGTTGTCCCAAGGTAGATGCCTGCATCTACGGGGGCAGCCCCGTTCTGCTTCTCCTTGGATTTTAAGGGGGGGGCCTAGCATAGGAAACGGGTGGTGGTTACATGTCGAAGCTGGCGCTGAATACAAGATGGCTGGCGTTATGGATAGGCATTGTCATGGTAGTCGCGATTGTCTGTGTTCTCATCTTCTCAGGCTTGCTGAGCGGCGGAGGTAAGGCGAAGATGCAATTGAATGAAGAGAAAGGCTTACTCATTGTGAGTAATAAGCACTACGAAATGGCCTTTTATAAGGAGAACGGCGGTATTGCTTATGTGAAGCAGCAAGGAGCTTCGGAGCAGCTATCTGCCGGCAACCAGACATTGTGGTGGGCAATTCTGGGTGATGATACGTCTGTGCAAAGCTCAAGCGCAGAGTCCTTCACTTATGAATGGAAGAAGCGTGAAGGCGAGCTGCAGCTGCGCTACAGCGGTCCGCTGGAGGTAGACATCGATGTTCGGTTCGGAGATGACGACCGGATCTATATGACGGCGGCACTTGCGAACAAGACAAGTCAGAAGGTGAGATCGTTCCGCTTCCCTTATGAGATGAAGATCAACCAGAGCGGCGTGCAAGACGCGATTCTGCCGATGCTGCCAGGCGCCAAGCTGAAGAACGCCTTCTTCCAGGAGAGCAATTCCTTCTCTGACCAGTATCCGGGCGTCATGTTCGCATCGTATCTGGCGATGCGCACGAATGCAGGCAATCTGGCGATGTACGATCTGGGTGACGAGACGACGCTGCTGACGGAAATTGGATACAAGCATCAAATTAATGATTCCGGCAAAACCTCGTTTGTACATAATTATCGGACATGGATTGAAGCCGATCAGAAGTGGAGCAGCCCGACTGTCGTGCTGGAGATTGGCGGCGACTATACGACTTCCATTGCCAGCTATCGGGAGCTGAACGGAATTGGCGAGTACCGCTCGCTTCAGGATAAGCTTGGCGACGATGCGGCCAAATACTTCGAGCTTCCGCTGTACAAGACAGATATATCGGCGATCAAGGATGCGTCTTGGGACAATCTGACGACAGGCTTCATTGACAAAATGAATTACAATGGCATGATCCATCTGGTCGGCTTCCAGACTGGAGGCCATGATGAGAATTATCCGGATTTTATCCCGCCTGATTCGAAGTGGGGCGGTAATGCGAAGTTCCAGCAATTCGTGAAGAATGCGCAAGCAAAGGGCAATATTGTCGTTCCGTATACGAATATGAGCTGGTGGGGCGTAAGCTCGCCGACGCTGGATCGATTGCCGGAAGGCACGATGCTCGCCGACATCATGGTCGAGAAGGAGAACGGCTCTGTGACGCAGGAGGATTATGGTCCGCATAGCGGCTATGTCGTTAATCCGGGGGATCCATTCTTCCGCGAACGGACGGCCGAAGAGCATCGGAAGCTGATTGAAGATGCCGGCTTCGACGGCATATTCGAGGATCAATGGGGCATCCGCAACTCGCCGTATGTGTTCAACAAGGCGATTCCGGAGGGCACCGACCCGTCGACGGCTTATTTCAAGGGCGTACGCGATTACTTTGAGGCACTGAAGCATCGCATGTATGTCGAGGATGGCACGGATGTGCTGGCGGACGATTCTATCGGGTTCATGGGATCGACTTATCTCTGGGATATGCTAGGCTACCGCAAAAATACCGCATCCTATACGGAATATTATCCGTTATCGGGCATGCTGATGAGAGACAAGGTGATGTTTTATCATCACAATCTTGCTGGTGAGACGATGACGGACGATCAGGATATGCTGCGCTGGAATTTAGCGATGGGCTATAACTTAAGCGCCGACTTCTATAACGGTGTGACCAGTCCATGGGTGGATGCGATCGGCGTATTCCAGAAGCATGTGCTTGCCGGCTATACCGACCAGCTCGTTCGGGACTATGAGCAGCTAACAGAAACAGTAACGCGGACAGACTTCGGCACGCATCAAGTGGCGACCAATTGGAGCAAGACGGATGAGTATGTGCTAGATGAGCATACGACGCTGGCTGTTGGCGGATTCGACGTGCAAGCGAAGGACGGCAGCGTCAGAGCGGGTAATTACTCCCGTTATAATGGACTGGATCTCGATGAGGGCGAGCATGATCTGGTTGAGGTTCGAGGCAAGGAATCGATCCGAATCTATCAGCCGATTGGCTCCGATACGACACTGAAGGTGAAGACAGGCGACAAGTGGCCGCATGTCTCAGCCATTGCCTATCAGGCGAACGGGACCAAAATTGCCGATCTGCTTGTAAAAGAAGAAGGCGAGTTCGCTATATTTGATTATGTAGCCTTAATTAAAGATCAAAAAGTCGGCTATGTCGAGTTGACCAGCGCGAAGGAAGCCAGCCAAGCAGCGGAGACATTCCCGAAAGTGAAGGCGGAAATCAATTTTGCGCTTGGCAAGACGGTAACCGGCACGTCGGTGACGGATGAAGCGTTCGATCCGAAGCTAACGGTCGATGGCGATCCGTTCACGTATTGGGAGAGTACTGCGAAGAAATTCCCGCAATCCTTAACGGTTGATCTTGGCGAAGAGCATGCTGTCAGCAAGATCAAGCTTCGCTTGCCGCCGCAGGACGCTTGGGAATCGCGCACGCAGGATATTGAAGTGCTAGGAAGCGCAGACGGAACAACGTTTACTACGCTAGAGCCTTCGGCGTCTCACATATACGATCCGAAGACGGGCAATGAGGTTGAGATTGTACTGGATGCACCGGCGAATGTCCGCCATGTTCGGGTCACGATCACCTCGAACAGCGCGTGGCCGGCAGCACAAGTATCTGAATTCGAAGTGTACTAAGCAAGAGAGAATCCCCAATGAGAATAAGTGAACATGAAACAGCCCTTTGCGGAGTTGATCCGGCAAAGGGCTATTTGGCATGTCGTATGCGAATAGCAGGAGCCAGCTTGTGTTGTGACCTGGAACCAGTCGAATTCAGGCATGGTCTAATAGAAGGAAGGTCAGAACGTCATGTGTCTTGTTCGGCCAAGCGTCTCTACGCAGAAAATTGGAATCAGATCGATGGTACGGCTTATGCCGAGGCGGTAAGAAATGAAGCGGGGCAGAAGCAGGTTCCCCGAGCTGATGTGTTCGACAGTCCACCTGTGATAATATAGCAGCAGGAGATGAGAGATTTGAGCGCATTATTTGAAATAAGAGGCTTAAGCAAGCGAATTCCCTCCACCTATGAGAGCTCCGGGGAACGCGTATTGCTGAATCATATAGATGCCATAATCCGGGAGCCGGAAAGCATCGCCATTATGGGCGCTTTGGGGCAAGGCAAGAGCACGATGCTGCGGATATTGGCTTGCCTCGATTCGGCGGATGAGGGAGATATGTCTATACGCGGCGCCTCTTGCAGCAGTATGGAGCCAGCGAAGTGGAGGAGGCAGGTTTGTTACGTCGCACAGCACGCCGTTATGCTGCCGGGCAGCGTGGAGGATAATTTGCGGACGGTGAGCCGGCTTCATGGGACGGCGTATGAGCAATCGCTTGCAGAGAGGCTGATGGAACGAAGCGGCCTTGCCCATCTCCCGATGAATGGGCCAGCAGAAGAACTGTCGGGCGGCGAGAAGCAGCGGCTGGCACTCATCCGTGCTCTGCTGCTCCGGCCTACCGTTCTGCTGCTGGACGAGGTTACCGCTTCGCTGGACTCCATAAGCTGCAGGCTGGTAGAGGATATCCTGATTGACTGGCACAGCGAAGAAGGATTGACGCTAATCTGGGTGACGCATCAAGCGGAACAGGCAAGCAGGGTTGCTTCTCGGACATGGACGCTGGAGGACGGTCGGTTAACGGACAGCGGGCGAGGTCTTCACGGCGATTCGGCGGACGATAAGGTGCGGGATGAGGCTATAGGGAGCGTGAGCGAGCGATGACGCTGCTGGCGTTGAGCTGTACGCTTATCTTTGTGTTCATTACGATGTTTATCTCCTTCTGGAAGAGGCTCGGCCTTGAGAAAAGCATCGCGATCGGCAGCATACGGGCAGCCGTTCAATTGCTTGCAATCGGCTATGTGCTGCAATACGTATTCAAGACGGATCATATTGCCTTTATCATTTTAATTATCGTTGTGATGACGCTTGTGGCCACCTGGAATGCATCAAGACGCGGCGCGGGCCTGAAGGGCGTCTTCTGGCGGATTGCGCTTACCATTGCGTCAATGGAAGCGTTCATGATGCTGTTCTTGATCGGGCTGAATCTGATCGAGCCGACGCCGCAATATATCATTCCGCTTAGCGGCATGACGATTGGCAATGCCATGATCGTATCCGGCTTGTTCACGACGGCGATCAAGCGCGAAGCAGAGACCTCGCGCGGGGAGATGGAGACGCTGCTGGCCCTTGGCGCAAGCAGCACGCAGGCGATGCAAGGGCCGATGAAGCGGGCGGTCAAGTTCAGCATGATCCCGACCATCGACAGCTTGAAGACGGTAGGGCTGGTGCAGTTGCCCGGCATGATGACGGGGATGATCATCGCAGGAGCCGATCCGGTGGAGGCCGTGCGGTATCAACTGCTCATTCTGTTCGCTCATACTGGCTCCGCTGCGATGACGAGCATGCTTCTAAGCATGCTCTATCAAAAGCTGTTTTTTACGCCGGACGCGCGGCTGCGCAAGATCGAAAGAAGCTAGTCTTGGAGCGGGTGCGAATGCCAACCAAGCTGCTGAAGGAGGAAGCTATGAGCTATACGATTCTCATTGTCGAAGACGATAGGAAAATTGCAGAGCTGCTCAGATCGCATATTCAGAAATATGGGCATACGGCGGTCGTTGTTGAGGATTTCGGTCAGATTCTGCTGCAATTTCAGAGTCTGAAGCCTCATCTCGTCTTGATGGATATTAATTTGCCTAGCTTTGACGGTTATTATTGGTGCCGGCAGATCCGGACTGTATCTACGTGTCCGATTATCTTTCTTTCTGCAAGAAGCGGGGAGATGGATCAAGTGATGGCGATCGAGAACGGCGGCGATGACTATATGACTAAGCCGTTCCATTATGAAGTGGTGATGGCGAAGATCCGCAGCCAGCTCAGACGCGCTTATGGCGACTATGCCGCATCGACGGAGGAACGCGTGATGGAGCGTGAGGGACTCGCGCTCCATCCGGAGAAGATGGAGCTGCGGCTTGGCAGTCGATCGGTAGAGTTGACCAAAAAGGAAACCGTGCTGATGGAAGCGCTGTTGACGGGGTTCGGCAAGCTGGTTGGACGCGAGACGCTGCTGGAGAAGCTGTGGGACGATTATGCGTATGTGGACGACAATGCGCTTAGCGTCAATGTAACCCGCCTGCGCAAGAAGCTGTCCGACCTCGGCATTCAGGAAGCGCTGGAGACGGTGCGCGGCACCGGCTACCGGCTCAATCCGAGTTGGCTGGGGGATGCGAAGTAATGCGGCTCTTTATAAGAGAGCATATCCCGCTTGTCCTCTTTGTTATGCTGCAGCTGGCGGTTGTAACGGTCGTCTTTTATTTGGATGGCTATCGAAGCTGGAAGGTGGCAGTCTATGCGGCACTACTCGGGCTCTGCTTCTTTGGCGTATATTTGGTCTATCGTTATGCTACTCATCGCAGCTTCTACCGGATGCTGAGCCGGCAAGATCAGCCAATAGAAGAGATGACGGACGTAGCGGGTTCAGCACCGTTGCCCTCAGCCATGCGGGAGCGGCTGGCGGAGCAGTATAAGAGCTACGATCAATTGCGGCTGGACGCGGAACGGAACCGGGAGAACCATGTGACGTTCATCAATCATTGGGTTCACCAGATGAAGACGCCATTATCAGTCATGGAGCTGATGCTTCAGGAGGATGACAGCGAGCGAAGCGCCAGTATGAGAGAAGAGACGGACCGCTTGCGGAAAGGGCTGGAGATGGTGCTCTATATGTCGCGGCTGGAGACGTTTGAGCAAGATTTTACGGTCGAGCGCATCGGGCTGCGCGAACTGGCGAATGAGGTCATTCTGCATAATCGGAGGCTATTTATTCGCAGCGGCGTCTTTCCCAAGCTGGAAGTGGAAGAAGAGCTGACGGTATATGCGGACCGGAAATGGCTATTCTTTATGGTAGAGCAGCTCCTCTCCAATGCGGTCAAATATTCGGCGCCGGGCGGCGCCAGTGTCATCATTGCTGTCTACCGCGACGACCGTGGAACTGTGCTGGAGGTACAGGATCAGGGCATAGGCATTCCGCAGTCTGATCTGAAGCGAATCTTCCATCCCTACTTTACCGGGGAGAATGGCAGACGCTTCAAGGAGTCGACCGGGATGGGACTTTATTTGGTCCAATCGGTCATGGATCGGATGGGTTACCTCGTAGAGGCGGAGTCCAAGATTGGCGCAGGTACGGTTATACGGCTAGTATTTCCTTAGTACAGCTATTTAGAGAAGAAGCGGATTCATTGGAATCCGCTTTTTTGTATGGTAGAGTGCGATCGAATAGGCATGTCTCTAACCTTGCAATAATGTAAGGTAGGTGAAGGTGTTGTTCATGGGATATCGGCTTCCAGCCGGCTACAATTGAACTATCAAGAGAGCAGGAGTGGATGGCGATGAATGTATTGGAAGTCAAAGGCTTGAATAAAATCTACCCCGGCAATGTGCCTTACCGAGCGTTGAACGATATCGATCTGACGATAGCCAAAGGAGAGTTCGTCGGCATTATGGGGCCGTCGGGCAGCGGCAAGACGACGCTGCTGAATGTGGTTTCAACGATTGACCGTCCTACTTCCGGCCAGGTGCTGCTTAATGGGGCAGACCCGTTCCGCTTGCTGCCGGAGGGGCTGGCAAGATTTCGCCGGCGGGAGCTCGGATTCGTCTTCCAGGCCTTCAATCTGCTGGATACGATGACGGTCATGGAGAATATCGTCCTTCCGCTTACGCTGGATCGGAGCAAGGTGGACGATATGCTGCAAAGAGCGGAGCGGATCGCGGAGAAGCTGGGCATTGCAGGCATTCTGAATCAACGGACCTACGAAATTTCGGGAGGCCAGGCGCAGCGTACCGCAATTGCCAGAGCACTGATTCATCAGCCGCAGCTTGTGCTCGCCGACGAACCGACAGGCAATCTGGATTCCAAGTCGGCCCGCGATGTGATGGAGCTGATGTCTGCATTGAATAAAGGCGAAGGCGCGACCATGCTGCTCGTCACCCACGATGCGATGGCAGCCAGCTATTGCGACCGCGTCGTCTTTATTAAAGACGGGCGAACCTATAGCGAGGTTCACTGCGGAGACAACCGGAACGCTTTTTATCAAAAGATATTGAATGTATTGTCGCTGCTTGGAGGGAATGGACATGAATTTCCGACAGTTCGCGTATAGAAACGTCATTCGCAAGAAGCGGACGTATGCGGCTCATTTTCTAAGCAGCGCCTTTTCAGTCATGGCTTTTTTTATCTATGCTGTGCTGCTTTATCATCCCGATCTCCAAGGCCAGCTTACGTCAAGCAGCGCAACAGCCTCGTATCTGGCGACGATGGGACTTAAAGTTTCGCAATATTTCATATTTATCTTCTCTTTCCTGTTCCTGCTTTATTCTACTGGTGCATTCCTGAAGGCGCGCAAGAAGGAATTTGGCATTCTGCTCGTGCTGGGCATGACGGAGAAGCAGCGCATGAAGCTGACCTTTGCCGAAAATATGCTGATTGGACTCGCCGCCATTGCCTCGGGGATTGGCGTTGGACTCCTGTTCACCAAGCTGATGCTATTGGTGAGTGCCCGGCTGCTGATGCTGGAGGAAGGACTGCGCTTCTATCTACCGCTTGAAGCGGTATGGATGACAGCGGGCGCCTTTGCACTATTGTTCCTGGTTGTATCCATTCTGACGATACGGGTCGGGCGGCAAACCAGCGTACTGGAGCTAATCAAAGGTGACGAAAAGCCGAAGCCCGAGCCGAAAGCTTCGATCTGGCTGTCGCTGCTTGCGGTGGTGCTCATTGCGGCGGGCTACGGCATGGTGTTCTTTTTCGTTAACTATTCTGCTTTTTTCCTGTGGCTGCTTGCGCTGGCCGTCGGCTGTGTAGTGGCGGGTACTTACTTCTTGTTCACGCAGCTTAATGTCTACGTGCTTCGGGCGCTCAGAAGGCGCAAGACCGTGTTGTTCCGCGGCATCAATCTGATGTCCTTCACGGATATGGCTTACCGGGTCAAAGATAATGCGGTGATGTTCTTTATGGTGGCGACGGTGATGGCCGCAGCCTTCTCCGGAATCGGGGCATGTCTATCCGTCAGCGATCCCGGACGAACGGAGAGACAATATCCGTATGCCTTCACCTATGGGTATCCATCGGAGCATGGCGGAAGTGCCGATGAAGCGGTAGCCCGTATTGACGAATCGCTGCAACGGGAAGGGTATGCTTTTCAGAGATCGAAGCTTGATCTTGTCTATGCGGGCAACAGCAATTATGCCCTTGTATCGCTGACCCAGTTCAACGAGTTGGCTGCCATTAGAGGATTGGGGACCTATGAGCTCGATGCCGATGAGCTGCTGATCGCTTCCGGCGTGATCTCCCGGAATAGCGGCAGGTATGACGATGAACCCGTGATACAAGCCGCCACGGAAGTAGTAAAGGAGAACGGGCAAGGGGTACTTCGGCTGAAAAAAAGAGTGGGCGATAACATTATCGCGCTGTCGGACGATGTGATCGTATTGCCTGACGTAGAGCTCAAACGGCTCAGACAGGAAGGCGCAAAAGCAACCTCGATCATGTACTATGCTGTTCCGGAATGGCAGGAGACACTGGAGCTGGCAAGAAAGCTTGAGTCTGAACTGACAGACGGATTCGCGGGAGCAGGACAAGGACCATTCTCGGCGCTTTCCATCGATCATTACCATGAAAGGCAGCTTAACGGCATTCTGCTTATAATAAGCGTATTGGTCGGAGTCGTTTTCTTCACCTTTGCGGCAAGCTTTATCTATTTCCGGCTCTACGCCGACGTGGACCGGGACGAGAAGCAGTTTGGCATGACGAGCAAGTTGGGGTTGAGTCCGAAGGAGCTCGGACAATTGGTCACGCGGCAGCTGACGGTTATGTTTTTCCTGCCGTTCATGCTGGGCATGGCCCATAGCGCAATCGCCTTTATCAATATGGCGAACTTGACGAAAACCTCCATGCTGACGAACGGCTTGATTATATATGGTGTGTTTTTCGGGATACAATTGCTGTACTTCCTATTGATCCGGTGGCGCTATTTGAATCGAATGAGAAGGAAACTGGCTTGAGGGTTCGGATCTTACAATTTCGATTACGTGAAAAGGCCGTCCAAAGACTGCATAACGCAGCTCGCGGACGGCCTTTCGGCATGTATAGGTGCTTATCGCTTTCGCAGATCGAAAAACTCGCAGGCCGATCTTTGATGATACATGAGATCGCTCACGGTAGATTGGGTCACGACGGTATTCTCGTCGAACCGTACGATAACGGAGCTCGCATCTACGATGTGATTATCCTGAAATACCCGGATACGCGTCCCTTTTTGCAATGCTTCTTCAAAATCGGTATCCGTCAGCAGCCTTCGGTTAAGCGACATGTTCGAACTCCCTTCTTAATGTGGCGTATCGCCTGTCATTATTCCATGATCTATAGTCTAGCGCATGATGTGCTTTCGAACAACAAGGGCTAGTCAGTCGGGGCGATTTTTCACGGTTGCAGCCATTAGAAGAGAAGGGATGTTAGTCCAGGCTCGCCTTCTTTTTTGTCCAAACCCCGCATAAGTATGGAAGAGCGCAGGACGAGCGGACGGGAGGGATAGAGATGGCGAAGTGGGGAAGGCGAGGCTTTCGACACGGGCTGTTCCGAGGCTTGGGAGGTTTTCGCAAGGTGAAGACGGTGACTTGGGGAGGTCCACGCGCCAAATCAGCGCCCGCCAAGTCAGGCGGAGCGAAATGGGGCTCGGGCGGAACGAAGCTGAACGGCATGAAGTGGGGCGGCAAGCCAGCCTCCGGAGGCAAAGGCGGAGGTTGGGGCAAACGACCTTCCCTCTTCCAGCCCCGCCGCAGCGGACGGAAGGCGCAAGTGTCTTCCTGGGGGACGAAGCCCAAGGATGCGCGTCCTCGGCGCCGGATACGCAAGCGCACCATACTATTGCTGATGCTGGTATTTATGCTGTTGTTCACGGTGCCGTCGTTTATCTTTATCGAGCGGAATTTGCGTCCGCCTCTAATGAATATTGCCAAGGTCCGGGTGAAGCAGGTCGCCACCCAAGCGATTAATAAAGCCATTACGGAGCAGGTTGCCCGCAAATCGGACTCGGAGAAGCTAATTGACTGGAAAATGAACGGAAATGGGAAGATATCGGGATTTATGCTGAACTATACGGAACATATGAGTATTACATCCGAGACGATCGAAACGGTGCAGAGCACGCTGAAGGAGATTAAGGACATACCGGAGCATATTCCGATTGGTCATGCGCTTAATAGTGCGATCATCTCCTCATTCGGTCCTCGTGTTCCTGTCAAATTCGAGCCGGTCGGAGCGGTTAAGGTCGAGCTGAGCACAAGAGAGCGCAACGCAGCTATCAATATGGTGCTGGTCGAGGTCTACATCAAGGTAGTCGCGGAGGTGTCCATCATTATTCCGTTCGATACCGAGCCGGAGCTGGTGGAGACGGAAATACCGATCTCCTATTTGCTCGTTGTCGGCGATGTGCCGATGTATTATTACGACAGCTCCGGCAATCCGGTCGGAGAGAATGCGCCGCAAGCGCCTAACATATCCGTTCCGATCTCGCCGGGGACGGGAGTCTCCACCAGTCCAGGTGTCGAAGAAGGAGAGAAGAAGGCGGAGGACGGACATTCCCCGTTATTACAGATGCAGTCCGAATAATGATCCTGAGACTGAGCCAAAATCGAACAATCCCGCAGGGGCTGCCAGCCCCTGCGGGATTGTTGTGTTGGAGCATCTATTCGCTGCCTGGTTGCGTAAAGGCAGTGCGAGGAGCATGAGGACCCGAGCGTGCATAGGCTCTAGCGTCTTCGGCGCTGGCGTTCTTGCTGCTCCCACCGTCTCAGCATCGGATAGGGGTCGAAAGCCCATTCTACAAGCCCTCGGTCGCTGTAGATGCCATAATGCAGATGCGGAGGAAACTTGCCGGAGGTGCCAGGCTTCCCGTAGCCGGAGCTGCCGACCCAGCCGACGACTTGTCCCGGCTCCACGATATCGCCGACCGCAAGCTTCTTGTCGAAGCCGGACAGGTGAGCGTAGTAATGGTAATGGTTGTTCAGATCACGTATACCGATACGCCACCCGCCGAACCGATTCCAGCCCTTAATCTCGATGACGCCATAACAGGTGCTCCTTACTGGTGTGCCGTGCCCGGCGAACAGATCGGTGCCTTCGTGGCTGCGGCGCCCGCCCCAGCCCCGCTTGGCGCCCCATGTATCCTTGTAGGAGTAATTCGTGCCGACCGGCAAAGGAAAGGCGTGCTGGTATAAATCAAGCTTGCCGTATTTCTTATAGACGGATGCGAACTGCTCAATCCGTTGCACGGCGCGGCTGTTGCGGTAATAATCCCATAAGCCGATGGGGAAGCGTATGTCGCTCGTTCCTTTCGCCGAGGCGAAGCTTACCAGGGAATAGAGCAAGTCAGTATCGCTGCTGCGATCAGCGAGGCCGTTGCCGTCCCCGTCTCGTCCAATACCATTGAACCATTGGATGGATAGCGGGAAGTTGTCGTCGGAGTAGGGGTTAAGCACGCCTGCCCACCGTGCCTGATCGATGAAGACGCCGACTGTCTGGCCGAGTTGCGGTCTGGCCTTCGGCTTCGCCTTCGAAATCGTTCGTTCATACTGATCGACCGCGGCGATCCAGTACCACTCCACGTTCGTTACACTGCTCAGGCTGTCGTATAGCTCGCGCCGCACATCGTATTGATCCTTGACGGGAACAGCCCCCGGCTCCTCCATGCGGCTTGCTGCTGCCGATACCGTCTTCCCTGCTACGGCTGCAGGAACTCCCGGACTTATAATAAGCGACAAAGCCGTCACAGCGGCCGTCATCGGAATCCACACCTTCAATCTTCTCACCCTTTCAGAAGCATGACGGACATAAAGGTATGTTTTGCGGGTGGAGTGGATTTTATCCAGAAAATGATTTTAGGGCTAGGATAAGGTGATTTTTGATTGTAGAACATTTGTTCGCCTATAGAAAAATATAGGGGGAAATAGCAGTTTATCCTACCTAAGAACTATTGGACGGGATTTATATAGGATATAGACTTAAATTGTAATATATTATCAAATATAATAGAAAATAATAAAAATATGAAAGGATGTATTCTTGTGATGTTTAAGAGGAAACAAAGAGCGTCGTTTACTGGTGTCTCCAAGAAAAAAATCGTTATCTTGATTATGATTATTTTCTTATTTACTAGCTACTTTCAGAGCTCGCAAAGTATTGCCATCAGCGAAAATATGAAAGGGATTGAAAGTGCAAGCGAGGTAAAAACGATTAAAACGGCATCCATCCAGGGAAAAGAAAGCGCTAAAAAAATGGATGTTGAACAATTACGTGCAGAATCGATTGAAAAATCACTTCAAATGCTTAAGCAGGAGGATAAGAAAAAGTATTTTCCCAATAAGACTTTAGTACAGAATAAGCAAGTGGAGAAATACATCATAACTATATCAGATAGTCGAGACTTCTTAATTTCTGCTATTGACTGGTCTTTGGAAAATCAAATTAAAGTATTGGAATTGCCCACTATCAAAGATGATTTTTCCGCTAAAGAACGGAAAGCTATGAGTGTTGCCAGTGAGAAAGGACTCCTATTTATTAGTTCCGATATAATTGTTGAAAAAAATGAGCTCGGAAAAGCAATAACAATTAATAAAGATGATCTTGCTCAAAAGGTTTCTGAAAAAGCACTGATTAAAAGTTATTCTGTCGAGAAAGATAAAGTCGTATCAAGAAAATATAATTTAGTAGATGGAACATCAAGTCTAGACGTAATACTTATGATGCTATCCATGAATTTAAATATGAACCAATTACAACTTAATAATTTGCTTGAAGTAACCTCAAATCCAATCGGAAATATAGAGAATAACGAGTATGAAGTAAACACATCAAGAATCTTAGAATTTATGTTGTTGATGAAGAACGCTCCGAAACAATCGATTGAATCCAATATGCCATCCCAGTCACTTGTTACCACTACCAACGCAACCCTGCCTTCAATTTCAGCAAGTAACATAACAACAAACTCAATAACCTGGAACGTTGCCTATATTAACCCCAATGCCTATGGGAATAGATTGGAACTGTACAATTTCACAACAAACCAATGGACTGATATTTCTGGAACTTATTACACCAAAAATGGTTCTTATACTGCATCTAATCTCTCGATTGGAAATACTTATAGAGGAAGACTTACATATTTTCAGAATGATGTATGGATAGTTGTTGATAAAATTGTTACTACAATTGCGACAGGACAGCCGACGATAAATGTCAGCAATGTCCAAAGCACATTTGCCGGCGTTAACGTGAAGTATCCTGCAAATGTAGTGTACGGTAATAAACTCGAATTATATCACTATGCTAGTGGTCAATGGACAACTATCGTGAGTGATAAAGCTGCGAACGGTACTTATACGATTAACAATTTAATACCTGGGAATTATTATTTCGTTAGAATGACTTGGTATGACAATGATTGGAAAATAAAGGATGTAAATTTCACAACTTCATCAAATAATCAATTATTAAGTATTAAATATGAGTATGATTCTAATGGACGGCTCATTTACATTAAGGATTCTCAAAATAATATTATTGCTTCTTTTACTTATGATGATAACGGGAATATGAAATCCGTACAGAAATAAAAAGAAAATATAGGAGGATTCGTATGAAGAAAGTACTAATCTTTGCACTGACTTTTTTAATGCTTATTACAAGTGTTCCTCAGACATATGCTGAGCCGAGATTGGAAGAACAAGCAGCTCAGGAGCAGATAGAACAATATTTAATTAAATTCAAAGATGTTGAAGCGGGAATCGATAGTTTAGACCCAGGAAGTATTGTGAAAATATTTGATCATGTTTCAATCATTAACGTCATATTATCCCAGCAACAATACCAAGAGTTAACGGCCAATGAGAATGTTGAATTTATTGAAAAGAATAAAATCATTCAATTGACTGCTTCTCCTATTGCGGAAAACGAGCGATTGCTACCCGCTAGCGAGAAGGTAGATCAGATTACGACTGATACTATCAATGTCCAAAATAATTCAATATTAACTAGCACTCAGGAAGAGCTATTAACGAATAATGCAGCCGCACCATCTCCAATTAAAATAGCTGTGCTAGATACAGGTGCAACTTCTGAAGAACAAGTTGCAGGAGGAGCATCATTTATATCTGATGAAGACAAATACCTGGATAATCATGGACATGGGGGCGATGTCATTGCTGCGATAAAGCAAAATTCCCCTGAATCTTTATTGTATGCGCTTAAAATATTTGATCAATCAGGTGTTGCTTCATATAGTCAAATAATTGAGGCCATAGAATGGTCTATAGATAATGAAATAAATATCGTTAATATGAGTTTTAGTCATTCAGACTATTCACTAGCGTTGGCAGAAACAATGTATATGGCAAGTGAGGAAGGGATTTTACTCATTGCGGCTGCCGGCGACCAAGCCACCGATACATTGGAATTTCCTGCCGGTTATAATACGGTTATTGCAGTAGGTGCAGTGGATGAAGAGCATCAGCTTATGCTCCAATCGAATAGAGGAACTCATCTCGATTACGTAGGCTATGGCATAAGTGGAGAAGGTGGACAATATGACGGTACAGGCATAGCGGCTGCGAATGTCACAAGTATAACAGCCAGGTATATGGCGGCTTTTCCTGGACTAGGTTCATCTGAAATCAACGAAATAATGCGATCAAACACTCTGAAGCTGACGCCAGCCGAATTATTTGGTTATGGTTTCGCACAATTCATAATAGCCACAGATCCACTGGAAGGTGTGGATGAAGAACTGCCTTCACTTCCATTTCCCGAAGATGAGCCCGTTCAAAGTGATGTTCCAGAATTTGAAGGAACCGCAGAAGAAAAAAGCTATCTTCTAAAAAAATATTTGGAGTTAGAAGCGATTAGAATTCAGAAAGAAACCTCTGATCCATACTCTGAGCAGAAAGTGATTCAAGAACGTGCGAGGCTAAATGATGAATATCTTGAAAAAGAAAAATTATTTACAGCATCTTATAAAGCAACAGAATCCAGTGGCTTGAATAATCTTGATGGCGAAACACTGGTTCCTGTAAACATATCGGATTCGGCTGAAAGTGAAAACGAGTCCATTTTCGGCGACGATTTCTATTTGAATAGGGAGAATCCTTCACCTAATGAGATTACAGACAAGAGTATTCTTTCTGAAAAAATCTTAGAAGAATCTACAGCTCGACATGATGAGGAAAAAACAAGTTCCACAACTGAAGATGTCAAAGAAAGAGAAAATAATGAGGATACTGAGAAAAACTCAAGCGGTACAATGAATAAGCTAAGTAATCAAAATACTAATGAACCAAATATAGTGGCTCCTCAAATGAAGATAGACGAAGCCCCCTTCTCTATAGAGTTATATAATGAGAATGTATCTATGTTGTCCGGCTCGCTAAGCATAACAGAAACAGATTTTACTCTGCCGGGCAGAAACGGGCTTTCATTTAGTCTAACACGTACTTATGATACGAGTAGCGCACAGCATTTCGATATGTACTATGCATATAATTACCGAACAAAATATTCGTTCGATTACTCGTACACAATCTCTGAAGCACCTTCATGGATCCCTAGAACATCTGAGGGAACGATGTCCAGATACACACGTGCAGAAATCGATGATTTATACAGCGTCGTAACAAGCGGTAGGTATAACGATAATTATGAGACGTTTAAAACCGTATATCGAGCAACCTCGGGCATTTATTCCAACCCAGAAACTAGCTATACCAACCATACAAAAGAAAACCCGATAAATAAGAAATTCCCCATTGGTCAAGGTTGGACATGGAACATCCCCTATGTGAAAACCGAGGGAAGCAAAAAATATGTGAATGTTCCGGATTTGGGAACTTACGAAATTTCTGGATCTACGCTTGTGAATTATCCGTGGTCCGATTGGTCGTATGCCTATGATACCTCAGTGACGTATTTGGGTAGAAAGTCAGTAGGGGTACTAAAGTCGGTATTGGGTAACAAGATTTATTTCGATAATGATGGAAACGCTATATATATTCAGGACAAGAACAATAATTATATTGGTTTTGGATATAGTGAAATAGCGACATATGGTACGGTACTTACTTCGGTTAGCGATGCCATCGGAAATACGATCGTTATCGAATACCCTCAAAACAAAGTGCTTATTAAATATAATAATAGTACGGTTACCTACGTCAAAGGAATTCTTGATGGCAGGGAAGTATTGAATCAAGTTATTGATCAGGTAGGTCGTCAAACCACTTACAGTTATGCAACGAGACAAGCTACGTTCCAGCTTGCGCCAAGTGGAGGAAGCAAATCCAATAATTACAATTTACTAACGAAAATTGTACATCCAACGGGTTTACGAACAGAATATACGTACGAATCATCCTATGTTCGAAGAAAGTGGGGAAGTTCAACATCGTATAATGACGTTTACAGGTTAGCTTCACGCAAAGATGTTGTGACCTTTGCTAACGGGCAAACGAAAGACTTTAATTTATCCACATTGGTCTATCAAGGAGATATGGGAAGTCAACATGGAAGCAGTCACACGTTTTCGACTAAATTATTCGATCAACAGCTAGAATCGACGCATACCTTCAACAAGAAATTTATTAACTCGGATACGGGATCAGCTTATTACCATACCAAGTCAGCGATTAAAGATTTAACTACTAACGTAAGTAAAGTCACGGATATGACTTATGATATGACGAAGACAAGGACGAACCCGCTTTCAGTTGCAACGTATTATACGAATGCGGCAGGCCAATCCTCGGCGAATCGGGCAACCGAAAGTTATGTCTACGATAATTACAAAAACGTTACTAAGCATTCCAATTCGTTGGGAGCTGTCAACGATTTTACCTATGATTCCAATCGTAGGTTAAAAAGCTCGATTGAACGCTTTAGTGCTGCTCAAGCTTTATATACGGAGATTGTGAGCCGTACGGCCCAAGGCGATCCGAAAGAGGTCATGATTCGAGCGAACTCGGCGACAGGAGCTATTTTGCAAAATGTGGTTTATTCCTACGATGCCCATGGGAACGTTACTGAAATACAGAATAAAGAGCAGAATCGCACCAATACCATAAAGGTTGAATATAGCACAGCTAATGGCTATAATAGCGCTTTTCCAACCAAAATCATAAAATTGTATACGGATGTAAACGGGGTTGCGAATCAACAGGAGCTTCAAGCATTATATGACAAACCTACCGGCTTAATTCAAGCTTTTACAGATGGGAAGAAAAACACGTCCACATATACGTATGATAAACTAGATCGTTTGACGAAAGTGACGCAACCAGACGGCACGACGGTCACACAGCAATACCTAGATCTTCAGAATCAAATTACACATGAAGATGAACTGAAACGAAAATCCTACGTCAAATGGAATCCTCTAGGCCTCCATATGGAATCAGGGATTTATGTTGCAGGTGTTATGAGACCGCAAGTGAAAAATGAATATGATTCGAATAGTCGAATAATTTGGGCTGAAGATGCGACCGGCTTACGTACGACGTTCAACTATGATCGCTGGGGACGAGTTCTAACGGTTGCGAAATCCGGAAAGGTGCAGACTACGCAGTCGTTTGACGATTTCCTTGCCACTTCGGTGATAACCGACCCAACCGGGTACAAGGTCAGGGAGTCAACTGATTCTTATGGACGTGTCATTAAGCGAGAGGATGGACAGGGGAATCAGTTCACTACAAAATGGACGGGGACATATGATTGGGCACATCGATTGCTAACCCAACAGGACGGGAAAAATTTTCTGACAACTTACGGTTACGATCCTCTAGGAAGATTGTTGTCCGTGAAAGCTCCAAATAACCAGCTGTTCCAGTATAGTTATAACCGGTCTGGCAACATGATTCAAATGACTTATCCTGACGGTAAAATCGTTAAACATGACTACGATGAGATAGGAAGATTAATAAAGACGACGGATCCGTTGAATAAAGTAGAGAAATATACGTACGATGGTAACGGGAATGTCTCTGCTTTCATCAATAAGAAAGGTCAACAAATCAACTATCTGTATAACAATAAAAGAGACTGGCTGGAACAAAAGAGCGGCCCTGATCAAACTATTCGTTTTACCTACAATTTGGATGGTTCGAGAAAGACGATGCAGGATAATGGCACCCGAACGACAAAGTACTTCTATGAACCGGATACGGGATATTTGGATTATATCGAGTATCCAGATACCAAAAAAATAGATTATGGTTATGATGTAGCCGGAGATCTCGTACAAGTCATATTGCCATTCTCCGATCGGGTCAACTATCTCTATAACGATGAGAAACAAATTAAACAAGTGAATTGGAATAATGCCAAGCAAGTGGAATTTAGTTACGTATACGGGAATATGATTGATCAAATGAAATATGTCAATGGGCTCACCCATGATTATAATTATGCAGATGGGAAGATGACCGAGGTATGGCATCTGAACGGTACTAATCAACTCAATAAATACATCTACAGCTATGATGTGAATGGCAACATCAACAAACGAGTCGAAAAGATCTTGAATAAACCTGAGGAGACATATACATTCACATACGATTCGATGAATCGGCTGCAAACATCATCGCTCTTCAATGAAAGCTATACGTATGATGGTCGAGGAAATAGGCTTACCTTATCATCAGATAGCGGAATTTATATTCCTGCAGGGAATGCATCCTATGAATACGACTCGTTTGACCGCCTTGTTAAATCCACGAAAAATGGAACTGTCATCGAATATAAATATGATGGTGATGGATTATTAGTGGAACGAAAGGAAAATAATATAACGATACGCTATTATTATTCTGATCAGCTGTTAGTTGCAGAAGGAATTGTGCAAAGCGGTAATACAGTAACGGAGAAAGCGAGTTATTTGCAGGATAATGGCCCATTATTGAGAGAGGATGGCTCGGGCAACAAGTATTATTACATGAAGAACGGGCATGGCGATGTCATAGAGCTTCGATCAGCTACCGGAGCCGTTCAGAATAGTTATAAATATGATCTATGGGGAAATACACTCCAGGCGGCAGAACTCGTACCCAATCCATTCCGATACACCGGAGAGCTATGGGATAATAATGCTGGGTTACAATATCTTCGGGCCCGCTGGTACGATCCAAGCTTGGGTAGGTTTATCAATGAGGATACGTATAAGGGTGAAATGAATAATCCGATGACGTTGAATCTGTATACGTATGTAGTCAATAACCCGCTGATTTACATTGATCCGTCGGGAAACAAACATCTTCCGCAAGGCTCCGGTGGAGGGGGAAGATCTCGGCACGCCCTGTCTGGTGGCGGTGGTAGTCCTACTCCTCCTGTATCAAAATCAAAGAGCAAGGCTTCTCCGAAACCTAAGTCAAGTAACTCCAGTGATGCCTTACGCCAAGAGATCCTGAGAGTTAAGCAGTCAAGTGCTAAGGGAAAGGGGAATGTTACGAAATTACCGAATCAAGGTATAGTGACTGGAAATGTCCAAGGAGCACCTAAAGTTGATGCTGGAAAACAAGGGAAACATGTCTATGGACATAATAACCACGACCCAAATAAGACCTCATGGGGGAGGGGACAAGATGGAGTCAACCTGACTCAAGAAGGTTGGATGAAAGGTACACCAACAAGTAATTCTGATAAAGTAAGAGTTTGGGATACAGGAAAACCAATTGGGCCTAATGGAGAAACTGGTGTTCGAGTTCATATGGATGGTAAAGGTAATATACACGGCTATCCAGTGGACCCGAAACTGTATCTTCCATGAGGGTAAAAAGGAAGTGTTCGTGTTCTATGGATATTTCGTATCTATTGAAAAGTGAATTAAAACAGTTTTGGGACTGGCTCGGATTAAGCAGTCAAGAATATGAATTACTGGGTACTATCACAAATAGCCATGAGTCTATGTATCCACGTTGGGACGAACTAATAAGACTGACCTGTATTGCAATAACCAATTTGGAAATGGGTGAGACATCCCAAATAGATTTAATATTAGAAGTTATGGCATTAGATAATGAGGAAGAGGCCATACTTATTGAATGTGAAGAGCAATTAACCAATTCTGGTTTAAATCTACTTATAGAAAAAGGATGTTCATTTCCATTTCGCAATGCAAGGTGGCAAATTGCCGAGTTAATTGGAAGGAAGAAAAGTAGAGAATTCGAAAATTACTTGATAGCATTAACTAATGATGATAGTAAATATGTTCAAAGAAGAGCCTTATTATCCTTGGTAAAAATCAACTCTCAGTTAGCAAATGAAATATCTTTTCAAAAGTTAGAGGATGATAATGAAATGATAAGGCTAGTTTCTATCAGGATATTAAGCCAAACATCTTCTGACTTCTTGAAAGAAGCTACCAAAAAACTAGCTAGTGACTCGAGTTTGTTAATTAAAGAGGAATTAAATAAGATAATGTGTAATGAGGAATAATAGAGGTGCTTATTTCTTCTTGATAAATTGCAAACGCGTCAAACTAGTTTGAAGAAATTAATACTGAAGTATGTAAATGAGACAAATATGCCTGATAAGTACAAGAGATAACGATGTGGTATCAAACTAACCTTGACTGGCTTCTGCCTTTCAAGGTTATTCTTTTGGTGGGGCTCATTAGTATCGAACGATACTTCCATTTAACCCACACAATAACATTATTAAAATTTTTTAATAAAGGTAATTTAAGGAAATTAATCGAATTCATCTTCGTTGGTATCACGGAATCATTAAACTTTACTTACGACAAGATAAACTGATTGTCAACTCATCATTATTGAATGAAACTTATGCGTACGATGAGCGAAGCAACTGCCGGACAGCGACCTAAATATTAAGAAAGCCATATGAACTATCACTATAATTCGCTGAACCTTTAAAAAGATAAGCAGGAACGGAGCTATTGTGGAATATAAATATGACAGCGACGGCTTATTGTTGGAACGTAAGGGAAATAATGTAACAACACGCTATTATTATTCTGGTCAGTTGTTAGTTGCAGAAGTAATTCTGCAAAGCAACAATACAGTGACGGAGAAAGTGAGTTATTTGCAGGGAAATGGCCCGTTATTTTACAGAGGATGGGTCCGGCAACTAATGTTATTACTTGAAGAACGGGCATGGCAATGTCATAGAGCTTCGATCAGCTACCAGAGCCGTTCAGAATAGCTATAAGTATGATATTTGGGGAAATACACTTCAGGCGATAGAACCCGTATCTAATCCATTTCGGTACTCCGGAGAGCTATGGGACAACAGTGCGGGATTACAATATCTTCGGGCCCGCTGGTATGATCCAAGCTTGGGTAGGTTTATCAATGAGGATACTTATAAAGGGGAAATCAATAATCCGATAACGTTGAATCTTTACACTTATGTCTATAACAATCCATTAATTTATACGGATCCCTCTGGTCATTGTGGAGTGAAAAGTTGGGTAGATGCTGGAGACTGCGTAGTTGATTTTATTCCAGTAGTCGGTGGCGTGAAGAGTGTCCAAGAAGCTGTAACAGGCAAAAATGTAGTGACTGGTGAGAAATTATCAGCAACTAATAGAGTAGTTGGCCTCGTAGGTGTCATACCGGGAGGGAAGTTAGCTGCTAAAGGTGGCAAAGGAATTGTTGCAGGGATAAAAAAGCTATTTAAATCTTGTAATTGTTTTACGGCCGGAACAAAAGTACAAACAGATGAAGGGGAGAAACCGATTGAGGAGATTGCGGTCGGGGATAGGGTTCTCGCTAAGTCTGATGAAACTGGAGAAGTAGCGTATAAAGAGGTTGTGGGGCTGTTTCAAAAGCAGGCTGATGAAATCTACAATGTCCATGTTGGTGATGAAGTTATAGAAGCTACTGCTGAACATCCGTTTTGGCTTGATGGCAAGGGATGGACGGAAGTTAAAGATTTGAAAGTTGGAGACTTGCTTGTTTCGAGTGATGGTTCTAAACTGGAAATAGATAAGATTGAGAAAGAGCCGCGTGAAGCAACGGTTTACAATTTTGAGGTTGCTGATTTTCATTCGTACTTTGTGTCCAATCTTGGTATTTGGGTGCATAACTGCAATTTAACAAAATGGAACAAGGGTAGCTTTGATACTCTAGAAAATTCAGCAGAATATCATTTTAAGAAACACGGAGCATCTGTAGGGGCGGAAAATTTGGAGCAGTATGTAAGAAAAGCTGAGGAATTTGCTAGGACTGTGAAAAAAGGCTCAACAAAAAGCCCTGTTTCAGGAGCAGTAGAAGGAACTACTCGATACAAAAAGAATGGAAAATATATCGATATTGCTCCCGACGGTACGATTGTTTCTTTTGGCAAGACTTAATGGTTTAAGACATGGAAGGAGGAGCTTCTACTGAATTACAAAGGGGCATTAGCAGAACTATTTGTGACACAATTGAGTAATCCATTTCCTTATGAAGACATTGCTAAGATGAGAGAAGATTTTAAAGAGGACTTCTCTCAAACCGATGATAGTTTTAGTGCAGATTTTAATGATTATTGTTCGGTCATTGCAGGGACGATTACTTATATCATAAACAATAATGTAGGGGGCATACCTGAAAGGCAGGTAGTTCTATTACACAAGGGATTCTTTGAACGATTTGAACACTATAGCTTCCTTGAGGAAAAACTAATTCATTACTCACTTCTTTTTAATGAGTACCTTTCTCATGAAAAGACGAGAAAATTGATATTGGACTTTTTGAAAAATCAATAACCTTCATTCGACCACAAGCGAGTATCCGTCGCTTGTGGTTTTTAATTTATATAATTCCACCCAGTGCCGAATGAATCGGGTGGTGCGTTCCGAAAGAACTTAACCCTCATCACCTCCATGTGATAATTCACCGAAACCACTGTACGCACATACAAAATGCTTGAGAATATAACCCCTTTGTCTTAATCTGTATCCTCGACATAGCCTTAAAATCATCAGATACCACCGCATTTGGATTCTAAAACCTTGCCTTCGCTTTCTTGCGTTTTTTTCAAAAAGTAATGAACGTACAAAAATTCATAATTGTCCTAAGATGAAGCCGCAACTTTGGACTAAGGTAGACCGACCACTATAGCAAGGAGAGATAATATTTGAATTTCCTCCGCAACGATCCGTCAATTTGCCCCGATAGTTACTGTGCAAACGCAATTTGGTGACGACCAGTTTACATATACAGGTAAGGAAACGTTCAGGCTAGCCACCTTACCCTCTAAATTATAGACGGAAATTCGTTTAAAAATTTCCGGTGGGGGCTGAACATGGAAGGTGTGAAGGTATCAATTGACCGCATTGTAGTGGATTTTACAAACGTGTATTGGACGTTCCTTAAGCCGCTTCGCCAGTGGCTTTGTTACTACTACAACGCCGCATTTTACGTTAAGGACAAGGGATTTAAGTAGCGAGTACGAGTGAGGGAGGGTAAGAATTGGGTATATCTCTCGTATCAACTCGTTTATGCCCGACTAGCAAGGAAGCATACGCTTCGGCTAGAATACCCACCCGATTCTCTGATTCACTTCCAGGCTTGGATTTCGGAGATTGGAAATAATGCTACGGACATTCTACATGTTCGTTCCGAAGTGGCGTTTGACATTCCTTTGTCTTAATCCGAACTGTTCGTTCTGTCGTTGACTGGGCGGAAAAGAAAAGGAACGTATTACTCAAACGAGCGTTATCAACGGCAAGTTGCCGGATATTGCAGGGTCTATGACAAGCGATTGGACTTGTTGCAACGGCGGGGGGTAGCCATTGAAGGAGAACTAACGAGGTTTGGAATTGGTGCATAAGCCGGATGACAAGATACCGATGGACAAGCTTGTCCAGTATCCACCGCAGTTAGTCATCCTCCATGATTATTAATTCGTGAATATGAACGTTCAACGCCTTGCAGATTTGCTCAAGAGTACTGATATAAATTCTATCTGTCGTTCCCCTGCATAGAGCATTTATTGTACCGGGACGCATATCTACCATCATCGCAAGTTGTCGTTGAGATATACTCCGTTCATCCAAAAGTTCCTGTAATCTGATTTTGATTTGCATAACCGTACCCTTCCTACGCTGATATATATAACAATATATCATAATTTAGTAAAATACACATTGCATGTGACGCTGTAACGTCATATAATTGAGTTGTGACGCTGTAGCGTAACATTGATTGTGATTATCATAATGGTGGAGGAGGAATCAGCATGAAAGTCATTGGTCATAAGAAAGACTCTAGCGTTTTTTTAATCAATGGACTTATGGAATTACTCGATGCGTACCAGCGCTTTGAAATCTCAAAGAAATTGAATCGAGGACGCAATAAGAAAGCAAAGCAAGGCGGTTATTCAGTTGGACGTGCGGCATTAGGCTACAACGCTAGTAAAGGACACAAAGCAAATGAAACCAATCTGAACGAAGCTTTAGCTTTCCAACGCCTGTTTGAACGCAAAGAGCTGTTTCCTGATTGGTCACTATCACAATTGGTCTTTCAGTTGAACTACGATTGTTTTACAACACAGCAAGGAAAGCGATTTACAAAATTGCAGGTCAACAGAATCCTAGACCGTATATCATTCTACCAAGGACTTTATCTACATGGTGGTATTCAAGCTGCTGGGCCTCATCAAGCCATAATATAGGCGGTGGGTATATGAGCGAACAAATGAACACGTATAATCGCTACATCGAGCAGGAAGATACGATTTACAAGCGGTTAGAAACATTGGAGCAATGTCAATATGCGATATTACACTACATCTTTCGGGATGGTGAGCAGTTCAATAAGTTAATGGTTAAAGAAGTGTTACTGGGCATCAATCAATTAGAAATAGATGTTCGATTTGAATTACTACATCTACGACTGGAGAAAGCTTTTCTAGCATATGAAATGAAACATAACTAACGCTGTGTTATAACGTTAAAAAGGAATTTAAGAATGAGGAACAGACACGCTACTTACTTTGTTAGCGATTTGGGGATAAACATAACCATGATTTATTAGTAAGACATAGCCTTATGGTTGGCCCATGATATTCGATAGGATGAATGAATTGTCAGCCAAACTCCATAATGTAAAGTACGGTTATTACGTAATCTCATCCTCATACGGTTTAAATGGATGGGTCCTAGCCAAACACATCTCAATTTGCGATAGATCGCATTCCGATAAACTATAGATAATCGTCTTTGCGTGCGGGCCTGGTCATACTTTTTATGTACAAAGCGTGTTATAATGTTGGCAATGCCGTAAACTTATAACTGAATGTGAAAGCAGGGATCGACACATGACACAACGCGAAAAGCTTGAAAAGCCGGACTGGCTTCGCATAAAATTGACAACAAACGGCAACTATGCCGAAATTAAAGATATGATGCGCACGAAGACGCTACATACGGTCTGTGAAGAGGCGCGCTGCCCGAATATTTACGAATGCTGGACGAATCGTACAGCTACCTTCATGATCCTTGGCGACATCTGTACGCGCGCTTGCCGTTTCTGTGCGGTGAAGACGGGGCTGCCGACGGAGCTTGATCTTCAAGAGCCGGAGCGCGTAGCCGAGGCTGCTGAGCAAATGGGCCTTCAGCACTGTGTCGTCACATCTGTTGCGCGGGATGATCTCGCTGATGGCGGAGCATCGATCTTCGCCGCTACGATCAAAGCCATTCGTAAGCGCATGCCGTTCTGCCGCGTGGAAGTGCTTATCCCGGACTTCATGGGCAACTGGGATGCTTTGCAGGTCGTGATGGACGCGAACCCGGACATCTTGAACCATAACATCGAGACTGTTGAGCGCTTGTCCGACCGCGTACGCGCGAAGGCGAAATACAAGCGTTCCCTGGAGCTGCTGAAGCGTGCCAAAGAAATGAAGCCGAGAATTCCGACGAAATCCAGCATCATGCTGGGCGTAGGCGAAGAGTGGGATGAAATTCTGCAAGCGATGGATGATTTGAGAGCGGCGGACTGCAACATTTTGACTTTGGGTCAATACTTGCAGCCGACTCCAAAACATATGCCGATCAAGCGTTATGTTCATCCGGACGAATTCGCGAAGCTGAAAGAAGAAGGCAAGAAGCGCGGCTTCCGCCACGTGGAATCGGGTCCGCTCGTACGCAGCTCGTACCATGCGCATGAACAGACGGATTCCGCACATGCGGCAATGGCTGCGGAAGAGCTGATTCCGCCGAATTACGGCCTGGAATCCACAGGCTCCTGCGCTAGCGCTAGTGCTGGCGCCAAATAATTGACCGACGCTGAAGTGAGGTGTAACCATGGCTTTGATTCATATTGGAGGCAAATCGTACGAGCTTATTCATGAGAACCGAAGCGGCTGGAATCCGGAAGCCTTTCGCAATCGATATAGCGAAGTGCTTGAACGCTATGATTACATCATCGGGGATTGGGGCTACAACCAGTTGCGGCTAAAGGGTTTTTTTCGTGATGGCCATCAGAAGGCCAGCAAAGAGAGCACCTATTCAACAGCTGCAGATTATATTAACGAATATTGCAACTTCGGCTGCGCTTATTTCATTCTGGAGAAGAAACAGGGTGCTCGCAGGGAACCAAGCGAAGAGGATGTGGATCTGGATCTCGAGTATGGGGAAGATGCTGTGCGCCTTGAAGCCGGCGACCTGAGAGCCGCGGTAGAATCCGCCGCTGTCTCGGCTTCCGCAGAGACGGCTTCCGCCGCTGAAGCACCTAAAGCAGCGCCAAGAGAGCAGCATCCGCATCGTCATCGCGGGGGAAGCGGCAATCCACGCGCAGAGAGCGGCAACCGTTCCTCAGGCGGTGACGGACAGAGCCGCCGGAAGGACTTCCGCAACAAAAATCATCGGGGCAACCATGACCACAAAGGCAAAAAGCCGGTGAAAGCGGCAGCAAGCGAGTCTGCTGCAGCATCAGAGCAGTCGCGGAATGCTAATCCATCCAATCAAAATCAAGCCAATAAAGAGAAAGACGCCGGACGCTCATAAGAGCGTACCGGCGTTTTTTGTCGCATAACAACAGCTTATCGAACATCGTAGCCCAGGAATGCTTCTCTCACGCGATCCCAGAACGGGAATGGGCGATGTCTGGCAAAGCTTACTTTGCGGGAAGCAACGCTGCAGCGAATGGAACGAATATCGCTATGGGTAATGTTCACATGGTCGATGCTAAGCTGAATGCGTTGTTCTTTTTTGGAGATGATATCGCAGTGATGATGCTTCGGCAACAGGACCGACGATCCTAGCGTACGGAATACCCGGTTGTTGATGGAGGCGATCTCCGCGATCTGAAGCGATTCGATGGAGGGGTGAACAATGGCGCCCCCCAAGCTTTTGTTGTAGGCGGTACTGCCCGATGGAGTAGAGATAACGATGCCGTCACCGCGGAACATCTCGAACATCTCGTCATTAATATTAATTTGAGCGACGAGTGTACCGTCCACGCCTTTCAGCGTAAATTCATTCAGCGCCAAATAATGCAGCGTCTCCGTGCTTGTCTCGACCTCAATCTGGGCCAGCGGGTATCGGACCATGCGAGGTGTTTCCTCCGCCATATGGCGGACCAGCTCCTCCAGTTCATCGGCATTCCAATCCGCGTAGAAGCCCAGATGGCCTGTATGGATGCCGACGAATGAAACATCGGCGATACAATCAATATATTTATGAAACGCCTGAAGCAGCGTTCCGTCTCCGCCAATGGATATGACGATGTCAGGATGAGTCTCATTCAGGGTGAATCCACGGTCAGCTGCGAGAGCATGGAATTGTTGGGCTAACGACTGGGACAGTGAGTCGCCCCTGTCGATAACGGCGTATTTCAACGTCATCATTCTCCTTCCGAACATTCGATCATACCACTGATCATATCGGAAATTGCCGCTAAATTCAATGAATCACTCGCGTTACCGCATTAAAGGCCAAGCCATCCCCATAGCGCATAGACGAGCGCCATAGCCAGAAATCCATGCACCAGTCTTGCGATCATGAAGGGACGATAGCGCAAATCCGTACGGCTTAGCAAGCTCGCAATCTGGGCATGCACCGACAGTCCGCCCCAGGATAGCACCCATGCGGCAATCGCGACCTGATGCATAAGTCCAGTGCCAGTCGTACCCGCTGCACGGGAGCCAAGCGTAACCTCGAACAAGCCAAAGATAGCAGCGTCGGCAAGTGGAGTCGGCAAGCCGATCAAGCTGAAAAGAAGCCGCAGCGCTTCCGCGAGCGCCTCCACGACCCCCGCATGGGTGAGCATCTCCATCACAACGGAGAAAAATACGACAAGACCGCCTACGACAATCATCAGCTTCAATGCGGATTGTATGGAGTCCTGGAGCAAGCGTCCCATACCTCGTCCGTCCAGCAGACGAGCTTCATGCATGGCTTTCAAGGCGATGCCTAGCCTACTGCGCGAGATTCGGCGGCTGACCTTGCCAGAGGTAGAGGCTGTATCCTTGGGACTTGGCTCTGTGCGTTCTTTGATTGGTTCCTTGCGGGCATCATGAAACCTCATGAGCAGGCCGATCAGAAAACCGCCGCCATAGTGAGCAGCGGCCAGAATTGGGGCTACAGCGGCGTTTTGGAAAAAGCCGACCGAAACAGCTCCGATCAGGAAGATGGGGTCGGATGTAGTGGTGAATGCAACCAGGCGCTCTCCTTCCGCTCTCGTGATAAGGCGCTGCGCCCAAAGCTGCGCCGTAAGCCTTGCACCAACCGGATAGCCTGATATGTATCCCATCGTTACAACAAACCCTCCAATCCCGGGAAGTCGGAACAACGGGCGCATAAGCGGGTCCAGCAACTTGCCGAAGAAATGAACAATGCCGAAGCCGAGCAGCAGCTCGGAGATGACGAAGAATGGGAAGAGGGCGGGAAACAGTACCTCCCACCAAATGGAAAGCCCGCGAAGCGAGGATTGGAGCGTCTCGACCGGGTACACGGCCATGAGTAGGGCGATAAAGAGCGCGGATAGCGCAGTGACCGATAAGGGATGCAGGAAAGCACGCAGCATGCAGGCCGCCTCCTTCGATTATGACCTGTACAGGCTCTCCTATTACGTATATGTCCAAGCAGGTCTTTCCATCACCGCAAGCGGAATATAAAAATGAGAATTGTTAAAGAAAACGTTTGCAAATCGGGTGTTATTGGGGTCGCTTTATGGTACAATAGAATCATAATACACGGTTGGAGTGATGATCATGAGTATTATCGCCGGCATTCTTGTCTGCGCTTTTGTCTATGTCATCAAAGAATCGATCTCTTCGCCCAGCGAAGAGGAATATGAAGCCTAACTTGTAGCAGTAGTCCATCGATGAACGCCCGTGTTTTTTGCAGCGGGCGATTTTTTTTACCTCAAGGAATTACGGAAATATAATTCCTAATACCTACACAATGGAGTTGGAAATGACGATGAATAGGAATATAAGCCTCTATGAAGCAGTAGGGGGAGCCGAAGGAATCAGGTCTATAGTCGAGTCGTTCTATCCGAAGGTACAAGCACACCCGCTTATAGGTCCGCTCTTTCCAGAAGATATCGATCCTGTCATGGAGAAGCAATATCAATTTTTGACACAGTTTTTTGGAGGTCCAAGCTTGTTTTCAGATCTGCACGGGCATCCCATGATGAGAGCTCGGCATATGCCGTTCAAGATTACGCCGGATCATGCAGCCGCTTGGCTGGAATGCATGGGCAGAGCTCTGGAGGAGGTAGGGCTTGAGCGCGAGCTGCAAGCCGTCGTGCTGGATCGTTTGTCTGGACCTGCGCATCACTTCGTCAATTCAAATTAAGGAGACGTGAAGCCATGGAGCCGCTGTACGAGTCCAAGATCTCATGCATCTGCTGTGAAACGATATTTCAGTCAACTAGAGTCCGCCCAAGTTTCAAGAGGGCGTCTGCCGTGGATTCCGATTTTTGCGGTCATTATGATAATGGCGTCAATCCGGATTTTTATGTTGTTCGCATATGTCCAAGCTGCGGGTTCGCTTCGACAGAGAACGGCTTAGATAAGCTAAACGATACTCAGAAGAAAAATTATTATGATCGTATCGGCAATAATTGGAAGGGGCAGAGCTTCAACGGAGAGCGGACTGCGGAGCAGGCTATGGCAAGCTACAAGCTGGCTTTGCTTACAGCTCAGGTTACAGGTGTCAAGGATCGCGTCATCGCCGGCCTGCTGCATCATATTGCGTGGCTGTACCGCTATGAGAAGAACGTGGCGGAGGAGCAGCGTTTCTTGAAGTTTGCTCTGGAGGCGTACGTACGCGTATTCGAGCTTGAGGGCGTTTCCGTTAATAATGCCAAGCTGATGTATTTGATGGGGGAATTAAACAGGCGTATCGGCGAGCTGAATGAAGCGGTAAAGTGGTTCTCTCGTGTCGTAAATGATAAAAAAATTATGGATGCCGCTATGATCCGCGCCAGCCGGGAGCAGTGGCAGCTTATCCGGCAGGAAGCGGAAGAGAATCGGCTCGGCAAGGCGAAGCCGGCATCGCAAGAGGTCGGCAGCGCATAAGACCGCTTCGCTGAACATTAGCGCAGCGGTCCGTCTGTGAGTAGATAGTCTTGATCCGCATCAATGATAGTTATTTTGTTGCGGCAGCATGGGAATACCATAAGTCGTTTCTTGCCGTCTTGAATGTCGGGAAGCTCCGATGGCTTCAAGGGCAGCAGAACGTTGTCCGTATCGCAGAAAGGACAGTTGGATACATAGAGATCCCCCATGATCCGCTCATAAGGCCATGCATTCTGGAACGGAATCATCATTCCGGCTTCTCCCCGGCGGCATCGGCTTCTTTTTTGGCCAGCTCGGCCAGCTTTTGAAGCAAGATATGCTTAGGCATGTGCATCAAGTGCTCAAGCGGGATATTGAGTTGCTCGGACAGCTTGATGGCGGTCTCGGGCGATATTTGCAATGGTTTAGACATGGTGTTGTTCCTCCAATCAGGATATACTACTGTTATACACCGCCGGGCAGGTTTCTCGCAAATTATTTGCGGACGCCGCTCGGTTTTTTCATCGCTGCGTTACATAAAACGAGGAACAACCATAAGGAGAGTGACAATAATGAACAGTTATCCAATTAGATGGGATATGGATGCGATTTACCCGGGAGGCTCCGCTTCCGAAGCGTTCGCGCAGGAGCTTGCAGGTATGGAGAGCGGGATTGCGCGCTTGAATGAGCTGTTGAAAAAGGAAGAAGGACATCACGTACAATCGATTAAGGAAATGACCAGTATTGCCCAAGACGTGCTGCTGAGCCTGAGGCAATCGGATTCCTTTGTCGGCTGCCTCATCGCGCAAAATGTACGGGATCAGGCGGCTGTCGGGTTGAATGACAGAGTGAAAACCATCTCGGCGAAATACGCTGCGGCGATGACCCGTTACGATAATGTGCTCAGAGGCATACCGGATGCGGAGTGGATGGCAATGCTTCAGGATGAGACGCTGGGAGCGATCGCTTTCAATCTGAGCGAGCGGAGAGAGAAGGCGAAGCTGAAGATGGCGCCGGAGCTGGAAGCGCTGGCGGGCGATCTGGCAATTGACGGGTACCATGGCTGGGGTGACAACTATAACGTCATCGTATCACGCGCTCAATTTCATGTCGAGGAGGCATCTGGCGAGAAGAAGGTGCTGTCCGCAGGGCAGATGTCCAACCGTCTCTCGTCCAGCGATCGCGTTGTGCGCCAGGAAGCTTTTGCAGAGTGGGAGCGGGTATGGTCCTCGCTTACCGATCTCAGCTCCGATACGCTTAATCGTATCGCCGGCTTCCGCTTGAAGCTGTATGAGAATCGCGGGTGGGACGATGTCTTGCAAGAGCCGCTGGCGATCAACCGGATGAGCGCGGCCACACTGGACGCCATGTGGGGAGCTATTGAGGAAGGCAAGAAGGCGCTTATCCCTTATCTGGAGCGAAAAGCAAAGCTGTTTGGCCTTGAAAAGCTGGATTGGCATGATGTGGAGGCGCCGATCGGTTCTTCTGCGCGTACGGTGCCATACGAAGAGGGCGCTCGCTTCATCATCGAGCAGTTCCGCGCATTCGATCCTGCGCTTGCGGAGTTTTCCGAGAAGGCGTTCGCGGATGGATGGATAGAAGCAGAGGATCGCGCTGACAAGCGTCCAGGCGGGTTTTGCACCTCGTTCCCTAAGAGTGGACAAACACGCATCTTCATGACGTATTCGGGTACGGCATCCAATATATCGACACTCGCCCATGAGCTTGGCCATGCTTATCATCAGCATGTCATGAACGATCTGCCTGCCATGTCTCAAGAATATGCGATGAACGTGGCGGAGACAGCCTCTACGTTCGCCGAGATGATCGTATCCGACAGAGCGATGAAGGCGGCTGCGGATGATGAGGAGAAGCTTGGGCTGCTGGAGGACAAAATTCAGCGCGCCGTTGCTTTCTTCATGAACATCCGGGCCCGCTTCCTCTTCGAGACGCGCTTCTACGAGCGCCGGAAGCAAGGCTTGGTGACCGCAGAAGAATTGAACAAGCTGATGGAAGAGGCGCAGCGTGAGGCTTATATGGATATGCTCGGCGATGCCCATCCGCAGTTCTGGACGTCGAAGCTGCACTTCTACCTGACGGATGTGCCGTTCTACAACTTCCCGTATACGTTCGGATACCTGTTCAGCTCGGGGTTATACGCTCGTGCGATAGAGGAAGGCCCTGAATTTGCAGAGAAATATGTGGCGCTGTTAAAGGATACCGGTCGGCTGACGGTTGAACAGTTGGCGCAGAAGCATCTTGGCGTGAATTTGGAGGAGCAAAGTTTCTGGAAGGACGCGGTCGCCCTCACGGAAGATGACGTGCGGCTGTTCCTGGAGATGACGGAAGAGAAATAAATAGAGGTGCCCCGGTAGTGAATCATTCGCTGCCGGGGCTTTTTTGTGATATGGGCAGCTTATATCAAGTTGATTGAAGGATATGTTGTACAATATATTTGAATATGATATCTTATTTAAGGAGATATTTTCATATAAACATATATTATGAGTCATATAGTGCATGTTCAAAAAGTTCGTTTTCAGCACATGAGCTTATGCTACCGATGATGCGTTTTTTCAAAACGCTGCAGAAGATGGGTTGAAGCTAGGAAATGAGGAGCGGAGCGTAGTGGAAGCTGCGTGAGCACCGGAAGTTCCGGCTGAATGCCATATTCGATGTCGAGTAGGCTTCCTGATCTGCTTCGTGATCAAAAGTGGACTTTTTGAACAGCCTCATATAGGAAAAGAGGGGACCATCATTCAGCTATCTTCAAGGCAATTGGAGCTCATTGAGCTGGTCAAGAAGCATTCGCCCGTAACGGGGGAGCAGTTGGCCGAATATTTGGGCGTGAGCCGTCCGACGCTTCGTTCGGATCTGTCTCTGCTCGTCATGCTCGGCATGCTTGATGCGAAGCCGAAGGTGGGTTATTTCCTCGGCAATACGTTCCGAGCGAGCCATGAGCCGCTTCAGCGGTTTAACCGCATGAAGGTGAAGGAAGTGCAAGGCGTGCCGGTCAATATTCCGGATACGCTGTCCGTTCACGACGCCGTTATTACGCTCTTTATGGAGAATGCGAATACACTAATTGTCGTCAATGAGGACAAGCGCTTTGCGGGTATCATCACCCCAAAGGATCTGCTCAAAATTACGTTAGGAAATTCGGGAGCCGCGACGATTCCTGTTAGTATGGTCATGACCCGGTATCCCAACGTGGTAACGCTGACTCCAGATGAATCTGTCATGGAGGCGATCAGCAAACTGTCGCAGCAACAGGTGGATTGCTTGCCGGTCATTGTGCCTGAAGATGAGCCGGGAATCAATCCGATTGTAACGGGATGGGTGTCGAAGTCTAATATCGTCTCGCTCATGTCAGATATTGCGACAGCTCAGGAATTGGGGGACCAGAGAATATGACACAGCAATATATTTATGTCTGTTCCGACGCGGTAGGAGAAACGGCAGAGGCGGTTGCCAAAGCTACGTTAAGGCAATTCTCATCTGAGGATGTGAAGATCAAGCGGTACAGCCATCTCAGGACCGAAGATGAAATCGCTCGCATAGTCGCCGAAGCTGCAGAAACGGGCAGTTTTATCAGCTATACGCTCGTACAGCCGGAGCTTCGGGAATGGATGAGAGAAGAGTCGGCAAGGCACGGCGTTCGGGCCGTGGATGTGATGGGGCCGATGATGCAAGCGTTCGTCGATACGTTCGGCAGCTTCCCGAGTCGCGAGCCGGGTCTTCTGCATTCGATAGACGAAGCTTATCATCGTCGTATCGAAGCCATTGAATTTGCTGTCAAATACGATGACGGCAAGGATGCCAGAGGTTTGGTGCAGGCGCAGGTTGTTCTGATCGGCGTGTCGCGCACGTCGAAGACGCCGCTTAGCGTCTTCCTGTCGCACAAAGGCATCAAGGTCGCTAATCTGCCGCTTATGCCAGAGGTTAATCCCCCGGAAGAGCTGAAGCAAGGGCCTGGTCGCTTAATTGTAGGCCTCACGATGCAGCCGGAGCATCTGCTAGAGATCCGTTCCGAGCGGCTCAAGACTTTGGGACTGCCGGCTTCCGCGCAATATGCCAGCCCGGAACGAATCCAGGAAGAGCTGAACTATGCGGCTTCTGTGATGGCAGGTCTGAATTGTCCGGTGATCGACGTGACGAATCGCGCAATCGAAGAAACAGCGGGTATCATTATGGAATGGTTGAACAAATAATTGGCTATACCTATATATAGACGGAGGGTTCAAACATGGAAAAAACATTTGTAATGGTAAAACCTGATGGGGTATCGCGCGGCCTGGTCGGCCGGATTGTTGCCAGATTTGAAGAAAAGGGGTTCACGATTAAGGATGCGAAGCTGACGCAGCTGGATCGCCAGTTGGCAGAATCCCATTATGAGCATCTCAATTCGAAGCCGTTCTTCGGCGAGCTTGTGGATTTCATCACGTCGGGACCCGTGTTCGCGATGGTGCTGGAGGGCAAGGATGCGGTTCAGAACGCCCGCTCCATTATCGGCGCGACCAATCCGACGGACGCGATTGCAGGAACGATAAGAGGCGATTATGCGACGGATGTTGCGAGCAACATTATCCACGGCTCGGATTCCTGTGAAAATGCGGAGAGAGAGATCGGTCTCTATTTCCACTAAGAATGGTTGACGGTTCAGACAAGTTATGGTAAATTCTATAGCAAGTCAATAAGAAACCACGGAAGCACCGTATAAGGCTGCAGGTAACTGCGCCCTTTGCGGTGCTTTTTTGCGTGCCTTTATTGGGGATTTCTGTATACCCGTGGATGAAGAATCGAAAGGAGGATGTACATTGAAGAGAAATCAACTCGCTATTGTGGTCAAGGAGAAGGAGTATACGAGAAGGATTGCCGATTACATTCGCGGCAGCTCCTTCGGAGAGCGATGGCAGGTGTCTGCCTTTACGCATCCGAATGCGTGCAAGCAATTCGCCAAACAAGGGTATGCCATTGATCTTATTGTGGCTGAACCGGATCTTCTTCGAGAACTGCAGCCGGAGCTGTCCCACATTCCTTCTATAACGCTGGTTGCGAGATTGGGAGAGACGAATGGCCAGCCGGAGCTGCTGCAATACCAAGCGTTGCCGTTGCTGCTGCAAGGCATATCGGATCAATTCGAAGCGATGGGTCATAAGCCCATGCGAGGGCCAACATCGAATCCGAATGGCAACGGTGCGCTGGTACTGACCGTTCATTCCGCCTCCGGCGGTGTGGGCAAGACGACGCTTGCCTTGCATCTGACTGGAGCGGCGAGCGCTCGTGGACTTCGAATGCTGTATCTTAATTTGGAGAGATGGAATACTTCCGAGCTCTGGCTTCAGCCAGGCGGGGAAGCGGCATGGGACGGAGAGGGGCTGTCGGAGCTGCTGTACGCGATAAAATCAGGCGCATCATCTCATGTGGCATGGCTCGCACAGCATCGGAAGTTTCATCCGCAGATGAAATGCGACTATCTGCGAGGTTTCCGAAATCAAGAGGACCGGGCATCCCTGCTTCCTGTTGATGCGGCGGCCATGGTCGAATCGATCGCGCAGAGCGGCCATTATGACGGAGTCGTCGTAGATATGGACGACGGTATGGATGAGCTGCATTTTGAATTGCTTATGCGCGCAGACCGGAATTTGTGGGTCATATCGGAAGAGCGGTCTGCGCTAGCGAAGCAAACGCTTATGCTGCAGTACGGCAGGCAGAAGTTCGGTGAGGCATTCGAGAAGATTGCGGCACGCTCAGAGGTCGTCTGCAACGGCATGAATGCGGAGCTTGGAAACCCAATGCCTACTGTGGAAGTCGCACTTGCGCCTGTAGCACTGCCGCTTGTGAGGGAATGGAGACGGGGAGAGCTTCACCCCGTATGGTCTTCCTCTTCATATCGTGCGGCGGCTGACCGGCTATGCGCCCATCTGCTTGGCGGAAACGAGGATTTGCGTATACATGCTGTCGGATGAACTGATAAATACACTGCGTGGCAAGATACGGGATGAGATTGATTTTCGCGGCGCAATGTCGGACGAGGAATTAATGAACAAGACAGAAGCGGCCGTATTCCAGTGGTGCGAACGCCATCCCATGACAGCGACCGAGAAGGTCAAGCTTGTCAGAAGACTCTATCACTCTTTCAGAGGTATGGATGTTCTGCAGCCGCTTATGGATGATCCTGCTGTAAGTGAAATTATGATTAATAGCCACACAGAGGTATATGTGGAGAGGCATGGCGTCATGACGCTTATGCCGGGAGCGTTCGAGAGTAAGGAAAGGCTCGAAGATTTAATCCAGTCGGTCGTTGCCGGAGTGAACCGGGTCGTCAATGAGTCATCTCCTATCGTCGATGCAAGACTGAAAGACGGCTCGCGCGTCAATATCGTCCTGCCCCCGGTTGCCTTGAAGGGACCCTGCATGACCATACGTAAATTCCCGGATAAGCCTATGACGATGGACAAACTGATCGAGCTCCAATCGTTGACGGTGGAAGCAGCTGAGGTTCTGAGAGAGCTGGTGGAAGCCAAATACAATATGTTCATTAGCGGCGGTACGGGTACGGGGAAAACGACATTCCTTAATGCGCTGTCTCAGTACATTCCTTCAGATGAGCGCATTATTACAATCGAGGATTCCGCAGAGCTGCAAATTCGGACCGTCCCCAATCTGGTTTCACTGGAGACTAGGAACGCGAACACAGAAGGGAAAGGAGAAATCTCCATTCGAGATTTGATCCGTTCCTCCCTGCGGATGCGGCCTAATCGGATCGTGGTTGGAGAGGTTCGGGGCGGGGAGGCGCTGGATATGCTGCAAGCCATGAACACTGGGCATGAAGGCTCCGTCTCCACAGGCCACTCGAATAATTGCCAGGATATGATCAGTCGTCTGGAGACGATGGTTCTTAGTGCGGCGGAGCTGCCGCTCAGCGTGATCCGCGGCCAGATTGCATCGGCAATCGACATAATGATCCATTTGTCGCGTTACCGGGATCGGTCACGGAGAGTTGCCGAAATTTCCGAAGTGACAGGGATCGAGAACGGTGAAGTTAAGCTGAAGCCTTTGTTCCAGTTTCGAGAGGATGGGGAGAGCAGCGGCCGCATCATCGGCACGCTGGAGCGTGTAGGCGAGCTGAGCCGAACCGAAAAGCTTCGTATGGCCGGAAAGGAGATGGCGAATGGGAGAGTCGGTTAAGCCGCTTCATGTGCATAAAAGCAAAAGCTCCATTCGCCGCCTGGCGGAATGGATGGGCTGGGATGGGGTTTTGAACGCTTTGCCAAACCCGTCGCGCCTCCCTCGCTATACGGAATATCATCTCAATCACAGAGAGCTGGCGTTTTCCGTAGTGGTTGGAAGTGCACTTATTTTCGGAGCTGCTTATCTGTTCTATCAATCCGTTCCTTTGTCGCTCATCATCTCCATATGTGGAGCTGCGACTCCCAGATGGAGGCGCAGATCGCTGCTTGAGGGGCGCAGAAATCGCCTGAAGCTGCAGTTCAAAGAAGCATTGTTTTCGTTAACCTCATCGCTTGCTGCCGGCCGCTCCTTGGAAAATGCGTTTCGCGGGGTGTTGGAGGATATGAAGCTGCTTTATTCCGATGAAGGAACAGATATGTTGAAGGAGATTCAGATCTTGATTCATCGCTTGGACAATTTCGAGCCGCTTGAGGGTGCGCTGCGAGACTTGGCGGACAGGGCGCAAGTTGATGAAATCACACAATTCGTCGACGCCTTAACGACTTGCAAACGTTCGGGAGGGGATCTGCTTGAAGTGATGCGACGCACATCGACCATCATTGGCGACAAGCTGACCGTGGAAGGAGACATTAAAATCCTCCTTGCCCAGAAGCGATTCGAGTCTCGCATTATGATGGCTGTGCCTTTTGTGTTTCTGGCTTTTCTTGGGCTGGCGGCATCGGATTATATGTTGCCCCTATACAGTGGTCTGGGATATGTCATTATGACGGTACTGCTGCTTTTGCTGCTCGTTTGCTTTTGGATCATGGACCGCATCATGCGTATCGACATTTAGCATAGGCTTCGAAGTAAGTTTGCTTCGCAAAACTAAGTTTAAGCTTTCGAAGTAGTTTTGCTTCGCAAAACTTTTAGGAGGAACAACATGGCACTTTTTGCGGCTTTGCTGCTTACGGCGGGCTGGGTTTTTCTTATCGGCAGGTCTGCACTGAGGCGCATCCCGCGATTGTTGAGGCAGAATCGAGGAAAAAAAGGGGATGCAGCTCTAAGTGCTCTGCTCATTCAGGAGCCGTTCTTGCGTGCTTGGGAGAAAGCATGCGAGTGGGATGCCTTCCAGCATATGCTGAACAGCTATCATGGCAAGCTGATGATCTTGAATGGAGCTTCCTGGACGATTGAGAGAACAAAAGCAGAAGCTGCTAGTTCGGTTGGAACGGGATATGCGGCACTTGTAGGAAGCTGCTGGCTTTCATGGATGATCGGTGAAAACTTCATTCTATTTGCTGGTGTGCTCGCATTTGTCGCGCTGGCCTTTCGTCAATTTGCCGAAGCTGGTAAGAAGCTGGAACGGCGCAAAAAAGCGATTATTACGGGTTTGCCAGACCGGATGAGCAAGTTAATGCTGCTGGTGAGCGCTGGAGAGACGGTACAACGAGCGTTCGTACGTTGTATGGAAGGCATAGACAATCTGAATCATCCTTTAGACAAGGAGTGGGGTGCGGCTGTGGCAGCGATGAACAACGGACAATCCTTCAGTGTTGTATTGGAGAGATTTAACCGCAGCTGCGCGGTTCAGGAAGCCTCGCTGTTTACAACAGTGATGCTGCTGAATTATCGGAAAGGCGGTGAGCATTTTGTACTCGCGGTAAGGGAGCTGTCTTATTCTCTGTGGGAGAAACGGAAAGGACTTGCCCGCATCAGCGGGGAAGAGGCTTCGTCCAAGCTTGTATTTCCGCTGGTCGGTGTGATGTTCATTATGATGATTATTGTAGCGGCGCCAGCCTTGCTAGTGATGTCCTAACTATATTGAATACGGGAGATGTTGAACATGAAAGCAATAGCAGATCGTATGAAGGGTTTTTGGCGCAATGAGGAAGGTATTGGTACGTTGGAAATTATTTTGATTATCGCGGTCGTTATTATTATCGCTTTTATCTTCAAAGATTGGATTGTTAAACTGGTTAATTCTCTGTTAAAGAAGGCAGACAGTGAAGCCCAACAAATCTTTGACCGTTAAATCCCGCTTCCGTAAGTGGCACAAGGAAGAGAAGGGCAGCTTTACGCTTGAGGCGTCGATTGTCCTTCCGATTCTGCTCGCTATGGTACTCTCTTTTCTGTTGCTGGGCATGTACCTCTATCAGAAAGTCATCGTCTTTTATTCGGTCTCCGCGATATCGGAGCGAGCGGCTTTTAGCTGGGATAATAGCTATCGGGATGCCAGAACCGGTATCCTGACCAAGCCTGTGTATGATAGCTTGTATCGCCGCTTAGGCTCTGATGGCGCTTTGGCGAGCCTGTTCGGCCTGACAGGGGATGAAAGCCGCAGAAGCGTCTCTCTGCCTGAGGAGATACAAGAATCAATTGACTCCGAGAACAGCGATTTAACCAAACGCAAGTTGGCGAATTCAGCCCAATGGCTTGCGACGGCAGGTTTAGGCTATAACGGCACCGTTCAATATGCGGGAGATGGGATAAGCCGGTATGTGGAGACCTCTCTCCGTAAGCCGATCCGGCTGATGCCTTTTGAGAGCAGCTGGATTAGGGGGGAGCCTGATGGTGAAGCCAAAAGCAGAATCGTTGATCCAGTCGAATTCATTCGGAGCGTCGATCTTGCAAGGTACTATAGCGCTAAGCTGAAGACTCACTTTATGGGCAAATCTACGGCGGAGAGCAGAGCGGGCGACATCTTGCATTCATACGGCAGCAAAGGCAAGGGTGGAACATGAGGAGGCATAAATTTGTCAGATGAAAAAGCTGCTGATTCAAGAAAACGGTGTCGTAACGATCTTGTCCGTTATCATTATGGCTTCCCTGCTGCTCTTCTTCTCTGTGCTGATCGATTACGCTCGGATTGCAGCCTTCCAATTGAAGACAGAGAACGAAGCCCGTACGGGGATTCGTTCTGTACTGTCGGCATATGATGATTCGCTCTACGAGAAGTATGGATTATTTGGGCGCGGAGGAACGGAGGGCAAAGCGATTTTTACCGAGGTGCTCGGAGGAAGCGGAGCTAAGTATACAGGACTGGACACAAGATCGCATTTCGATTTTATTGTCAGCCAACTAGAAGAGGCTGATGTGCAGACAGCCTATACGCTAGGACAGCATGACGTATTCGCGAGACAGGTACTCGAAGAGATGAAGTACAAAGCTCCGGTTGATTTTACGCTGGAGGTTTTATCGAAGTTCACTTCGTTGTCAAAGGCGCTTAAGGAAAGCTCGGGAGCCGTTCAGACGCTGGAGGATCTACGCAAGCTGTATGAGAAGCGGGAAGAGCTGCTAGAGAAGGCCCTAAGCTTGCAGGAGAAGGCTGTGACGACCCTAATAGACAACGAAGCTGTTGCAGCCATTCCGGCAGGGAGCGGTTCCTCAGGCAATTCCGCTGCAACCTCCTTGAGCCTGGCGGACCGTTATGCGAGTTTTGCTCGGCAGGTAGAGCATGACGCATCATTGCCCGAGGATGAAGAGCCGGCCTATTCCTATTCTATTGCGTCCTACCGGCACAGCGTATCCCAGATGCAGAGCAAGCTTCGGACGGGAGGCGGCAAGAGAGAGCAGCATGACAGCCTTCTGGAAGATGCACTCCGCAAGATCGAGCAATCAAGAGAAGTGAATGCCCAGATGGAGCGTATTGTCGAAGAGTCCAAAAAAGCGACAGTCGGCGCGTATGACGAGGTAGCGGGCGCGGATGTGGCCGGATCAGACGACTATGCGCTTCCGAATGATACGGTCCGGGATCTGGAGGAGATGCGGAAAAGCGGCGAAAAGCTGCTGCGTTCATCTGAATGGTTTCAGGGGTACAAGCAGGAGCTGCTGGCGCAAAGCTCGCGGGGGTATGCCGCAGCGAGCGAGATCGATCAATTGATCAGTCTTTGGAGCACAGCTATGTCATGGCCGCTCTCTTCTTCACGGCAAGCCTCCTTGCAGAATGGTTCATCAAAAGCCGTCTCGGTCGTCTCTGCTTATGAGCAGGATTACGGACCTCATGGAACGGTAATGAAGCAGCGGCGGGAAAGTGTGCTCGACAGCTCAGTCAAGAACAAGCTGTCAGAGCAAAAGGCAAAAACAAAATCATTATGGAAGCAAGCCAAAAACATGCTGGGCGGCTTGTCGGGGACGTCTGCCATGCCTGAACATCAAGAACAGTTCGCTAAAGTGAAAGAGCGCTATCAGCAAAATCTGCTTTTTAATGACCAGGGAGGAGAGACAGCCGGGCCTCGTAAAGTAACACAGGCAGCAGATGCGGAAGATGCCGCTAAGGAATCGTCTGGCTTGATGGACAGTCTCTTTTCGGGGATGTCGGACATGCTGCTGGATGGCCGCGATTACTTCTATTTTGGAGAATATGCCGCGGGCCGCTTTTCCTATTTCGCCCCCCAGCAGCTGCGCAAGCTGCTGGAGAGCGGCGATACAGACGGGCTGTCGCAGATGGCTTCTTTCGACAACCAGGAGCTGGAATATGTGCTGTACGGATTTCATGATCCAATGGGCAATCTGATCGCTGCATACGGGGAGTTGTTTTCTGTACGGCTTGCCATCCGGACGATGGAAGGTCTGGTCGCCAGCCGTTCATTGGGCCATCCGTTGCTCATATTGTCAGCTGCCATCATATACGGGCTGGAGAAAACGATGGAGGATATGATTTCGTTCGCTACGAAAGGGACTGCGCCTATATCCAAATACATAAAGGCAGAGCTTTCTTATCTGGATTACTTGAGGATATTTATGCTGCTTCACGGCGGTGACCAAGAGAAGAGGCTTGGCCGCATGATTGCGGTTATTGAACACAATACCGGGCTTACGCTTGCCCAGGTTCCGTCAGGCGTTACGGGAGAAGCGAGGGTGTCGATGAAGCTCTGGTTTCTTCCCGGCGTGATGGGGATGCTGGGGCGCCTTGATTTGCTTCAGGGAAAGGTTGTGGGCAACCGCTATGAAACGACGCAAACCGTGGGCTGGTCCTATTAATCCAACCGGCAAACGGTTGCCAAAGCGATGGTTACATGGACAGAGAGGTTCGATTATTCTCGAAGCCGCGCTCGTGATGCCGTTTATCTTGTTTCTGCTGGTCATTCTTTCCCTATTTATTTCCATGTGCGCTGCACAGATGGCCTTGCATATGACGGCTTCGCAAAGCGTGCGTCAAATTGCCGCCCACATTTATCCCATTGAACTCGCTAGAGCGCAATGGGATAAAGGGGCAGCCTCCGAAGCACCTTCGGAGCGGCAGCCTTTGCCCGAGTGGAACGAGACTGCCGCAGAGATGGCGGAATGGCTCCCTGACCCGGCTGGCAAGCTGGTGTCGTCCGCCTTGCGGGGAGACTGGCGTCCGATGCAAAATGTAGCCGCGACTGAGCTTGGCCGAGCAGTTATTGAACCATTTGTACGGCAATATGCCCATCCTTATTTGCTTAGAGCAGACAAGATTTCATTGGATTATATAGCCCTGCCGGATCTTAAAGAAAAAGAAGAGCCTTATATCGCCATTGCTCTCAAGTACGAATATCCGGTCAGGCTGCCGTTCTACAGCAAGCCGATCATCTTAAAGGAGCAAGCCTATGAACGGGTGTGGATAAGCGATGCGGCAGCCGCGACGTACGGAATGGAAGATGCTGATGAGGATACGCTTCCATTGCATATTATCTCGATTGAGCCGTCTCCGATTCGGCCCGGCAATAAGGCGACCGTCATCGTGAAGACGGAGCCGGGAGCGGTGGTGTCGCTTAGCGTGAACTACAAGAGCGGAGCGAGCAAGGCGAAGCATTTGGGGGAAGCGACTGCGGATGAAAGCGGCTATGTGGAATGGACCTGGCATGTATCGGGCAATACGACACCGGGCATTTGGGAGCTGGCAGTTGAAGGGGTTAGCAAGCCTGGTAGTGTCGCCAAGCATTTCTCCGTTGAGAAAAAACAGAAGTAACCGAAAGCCGTCAGCACGGCCCGGGGAAGGAGAAGAACTGAAATGACGATTGTTCTTTGGGCTGCGGCCGTACAATTATTAATTGCGTTCATAACAGATATGAGGCATCAAACTATATCAAATTGGCTGACTGGAACATCTTTTGTGCTTGGCATGCTTTATCACGGATTGGCCGCCGGCATGGAGGCACAGGGATGGCTTTATGCAGCAGCCGGAGCGGCAGCGGGTTTTATACCCTTGCTTATTCTGTATGCCTTCGGAGGAATTGGAGCGGGGGATGTTAAGCTGTTCGGCGCTCTGGGGGCTTGGGTCGGCGCTGCCATGATTGCGCAGCTAATGATGTATGCGATTTTATATGCGGGAGCGTTCGGTGTGCTGCTCCTGGCCTTTAATCGCGCGTTTGCCAAACGGATGGCTGCCCTGATGGTCATCGCGTATCCCGGCGCAGCCCGAACGATCAATTGGTTCGATTGGGCCAAGTCAGGCAAGAGCTTTCCGTTTATGTTAGCCGTGGCGCCAGCGGCGGTTACGGTGTGGGTGATGGGTTAAGCGCAGATCATGAAAGGAGGACTTGAAATGCGAAGGCTACGAATGGATTTTGCCATGAACCGGGGACATGAGATGACGATTGACAGGGAGGACGGCATCAGCAGAAGCGAACTGGATGAATTGGAGCTGCAGATGCTTCGCTCGCAGCGCATTCCGTATTTGCTTCCGCTCGACTGGTATGAGATAGACGGAACCATTACGTTTCGTTACGAATTGACGGGCAGCAAAATGATGATTCACCGGCTTCAGCAGGACATGCTGACCATGGAGCAGTATTACTCGCTGATTCTCGCTTTGACAGATGCTCTCTTAGAGTGCAAAGAGTATATGCTCAGACCCGAAGGCTGCCTGCTGAATGAGCAGTTTATGTTTATGGGCGATAGATTCGGCGATTTGAAGCTGATATATGTACCGCTGAAGGACAGGGGCGAGGAACGCCAATACGGGGAGGAGCTGTTGTCGCTTGCCGTTCGGTGGACCTCGTACGTAGAGCCTCTCGACGGAGCGGGATTAAAGCGGATTTTGCAGTTGCTTCAGCATAACCGCGCTTCTCTGACAGAGCTCCGGGATACACTGCTGGATCTGATCGCAAAGGAGTCGCCGGTCATTCATAGACCGGCGGTTGATTATGCCCAGACGCCAAAGTATTCAGCAGAACGGAGTATAGGGTCGAAGCCTTATTCGACTAATGATGATGCGGCACATTCTTCCAAGCTGCAGATGAGGCAGCAATTTGCGGAAGAGTCCACGCCTCAATCAATCCCGCTCTTATCAGCACCACACATTTCGACAATGCAGCAGCAAGAGTCCCATTCCAGACAACATTCGAATCTGGATGATGGTTTACCATCCCGGTATAAGCATCAAGAAGAGCCTTCATGGTCTTATGAGGGGGATGAGGACAATGAAAACGACGATAACAAGGGAAGGGCGAAGTGGATTGCGGGAGCCGCTTTTTTACTCGTGACCGCTTGTATCTGGCGATTCCTGTATATGGATCAGCCAACGCAGCAAAACCTGCTAATCAGCTCCGGGTTGACGTTGTTTGCCTTGGCAGGATTCATCATGATAAGAAAAAGAGGGAGCGCTTTGCTAATGACGAAGAGGGATCAGCCCGATATGGAAGAGGATTTCGAACCGCATTCCAGCGTGCTTCCGCCGCGCTTTGCTTGGAGTAAGCCTCCGGCAGCCGAAGCACTCGAACCGTTGCCGGCTACGACCGAATCCATGGGCAGCTATTCCGTGCCTAATCCCAAGTTGGCCGCTAACACGGAAGCGAGGGTTGCTCTTCCGCCAACGATACAGCTGAGCGCTAATGATGAAGACTCGTCGCATAAGACGGTCATGCTGGGGACGGGCGCACGCAGCGCTTGGCTTGCGCGGACATGGAACGGCAAGGAAGAGCAAATCGCGCTTTCGGAGGATCATTTCAAAATCGGAAGATCTGGCACTGGGGTAGGCTATGCAGATGATGCCGACGGCATCTCTCGCCTTCATCTGGAAATTGAGCGAATTGACGGTACTCATCATGCCAAGGATCTCGGCTCCAGAAACGGAAGCCTGTTAAACGGCAAATTAATGGTCCCTTACAAATCCTACAAGCTGGAGTTCGGAGACCGAATCCATCTTGCGGGCGATAAGGGACCCTTATACGAATTGAAAACAGGTTAATTAGCGGCTTGCCAGCTGACGCATGGCGCTGTCGACCGTCGGATAGCGGAACGAGTAACCGGTTTGGAGTGCCCGTTTGGGCTTGGCGAACTGGCCATCCAATAGCAAGGTTGACATCTCTCCGAATAGAAGCCGCATCATTGGCGCAGGTACGGGAAACCAATGAGGCCGACCGAATGCCCGGGCGACGGCTCTGCCGAACTCGTCGTTTGTAACGGGATCAGGAGCCGATGCATTTACAGGTCCTTGGACTGTATCATTGTCCAGGCAATGCAGGATCAGGCCTACCATATCTTCGATATGTATCCAGGATAAGCCTTGCTTGCCGCTTCCCACCCTTCCTCCAGCGAATAGCCGGTAGGGAAGGACCATAAGCGGAAAAGCGCCGCCTTGGCGATCCAGGACGACGCCGATCCGCAGCTTCACAAGCCGCTTCGCCGGAATGGCATCTGCGGCCACTTCCCATTCGCGTACAACTTCGGAAAGAAAGTCGGTGACGGCTGTCGGACTGTCTTCATCAAAGATTTCTGTAGCAGAAATACCGTATGCGGATATGCCGGAAGCATTAATGACAACCGCGGGCTTGCGTTCAAGTGCATTTACCAGCTCTGTGACCCGAGCCGCTGCCCATTGTCTGGAGCGGAGAACACGAGCCTTGGCGGCAGCATTCCACCTTTGATTGATGCTCTCGCCGGCCAGATTTACGATCGCATCGATCCCCTCCAGCTTGCCCGGCTCTCGTTGTAGCTGGTCCCAGGCTACGGTTGTGACCTGCGGCCCAAGATCAGATGCTCCAGCGCGGTTGCCTCTTGTGATGATCCATACTTCATCTCCCCGCTCCATCAGAGCATTGGTCAGAGCCTTTCCGATAAATCCACTGCCTCCGGCAATCGCTATCCGCATTCCGCACTCTCCTTGTCAGGATTATTGCACAGCTTCAATCTTTGTCAGCCACAGCTGCTTGACGTCTGTATCGCCTTCTATTGCTTTTTCGGTATATTCGAATTTCACCTTGGCATCGGCAGGCAGTTCGTCGACGACGGAGCGAAGCTCCTCCGGAATGCGGTAAGCGCCTGCTCCGCTGTCGGTTGTGATTTCCAGCGAGTTGGAATCAATCAGGCCAGTATAGGTGCCCTCCGCGCTAATTGGCGCAGATTCGCCAATGCCATTATTATCGGTTGAGGAATTATTGTCATTGTCGTCGTCATTGGATGGAGCGCCTGGCTCCTGTACGCCATTGTTGTCCGGGAGCTGGTCGACTGGGGAACCTGATTCGCTGTTGTTGGGGTTCCCGCTGCTGCTCGGGTTGTTGGCATTCGCTCCGCATGCAGACATCGTCAGCATGACAGCCAGCAGCAGCGCTCCGGCAGTTGCCGCTTTCTTGCGTTTCTTGTTTGTTAAGTTCATAGTTGAAGCACCTCCTGTATACTAAACGAAAAAAAGCCTCTCGAGGTTGCATAAATGTCAGACAGAGCTGCCACCTTGGCAGCTCTGTCTATTTGTTCAGCAAGTGCTGATATGGCGCGTAGTCGATGCCTTTTTTGTCCAAAAAGTGCACGAGGCTGCGGTAATCCCGCTTCGGTGTGGCTCTTATGTACCCTTCGATGCAATGCTCTTTTGTAACGGTTTTGGCGCCTTGCTCAATCGCGACTTGACCGATCTTCGCGGCAATGGAATGTTTGGCGATATCCCGGAATGCTTGAGGTACGGGAGATACCAGCTCATCGAGAAACTGCTTGGCTTCCTCGCCCCACATGCTGCGGCTGCGTTCAACCCAATAGTTCTGCCAATCCAGCTTGGACTTCCCGTCTCTCATGGGAAGAACCTTCAGAAATTTGCGGAACATGAAAAAACCGCCTATGGACATGGCAATAACCATGACAACGGCCCAGAAAACGATGAAATAAATGAACCAATTCGGCGTTGTGCCCATTGTAACTGTCACCTCAATAATGAATTATAGCGTATTCCTAGATTTATTTCGACATTCCTTGTAAAATAAGGTTTGATCAACCGAAAGGGGCGAAAGTAACATGTTGAAAATAGGTTCCCACGTATCATTTTCGGACAAGGGTCTTCAGACTGCTGCGAAGGAAGCCATGACTTACGGCTCCAGCACATTCATGATCTATACCGGAGCACCGCAGAATACACGGCGCAAACCGATTGAATCGCTATATATCGAAGAGGGCAAGGCGCTTATGAACAAAGCCGGCATCGAAGAGATCGTTGTCCATGCGCCTTATATCATTAACTTAGGCTCCTACAAGGAAGACACGTTCGAGCTGGCTGTCAATTTCCTGCAAGAGGAGATTCGCCGTACGGATCATATCGGCGTCCGCAACATCGTCTTGCATCCTGGCGCATATACCGATAAGGATGCGGAGTTCGGCATCGCAAGAATTGCGGAAGGCTTGAACGAAGTGCTGGCGGGCACGAGCAACACCAATGTGAACATAGCGCTGGAGACGATGGCAGGCAAAGGTACGGAGATTGGCCGCAGCTTCGACGAAATCGCAGCCATCATGGACAAAGTGACATATAACGAGCGCCTGACGGTCTGCATGGATACTTGCCATATGCATGACGCCGGGTATGACTTGATTAACGATCTGGACGGCGTATTGGAGCAATTCGACCGCACAGTCGGATTGGATCGTGTCGCGGTTGTTCATATCAATGACAGCAAAAACCCAAGAGGAGCGGGCAAAGACCGTCATGCGCCGATCGGTGCGGGCTGGCTTGGACAATCCGCGATTAAGAATATCGTTCATCACGAAGCGCTGAAGGGCAGACCGTTCATCCTGGAGACACCGTGGATCGGCAAAGAGGACAAAACAGTACGTCCGATGTACGAGGTTGAGATTGCGCTTCTGCGCGGTGAAGTGAGAAATCGCTTCGGTGAAGAATTCCTGGAGGATGTGGAACGTCTGCATCATTTCTTCGGGAAGCAAGAGATTGATTCGCGTGAATATATCATTGATGTGTGGACGCTGCTGAAAAATGATGCCAAGGCGAAAAAAGCCGACCCGCGCGAGCCGATGGAACGTCTGTACGATATGATTATTGCCGATGGCGTCTTGTCAAGGGATCTTGCCGAGGAGCAGGTGAACCAGCGTTTGACGGCATGGTTCGCGGGCAAAGCCTTTCTGGCAGAAGCATAGCACATCCAGGCTATTACAAAAATTATTATAGAAAAGGAAGATTATCGTATGTCATCTCCATCCAATCAAGTGCAGCGTACGAACGGAGCGCAAGATAAGAACGGACGCGCACGCATGCTGATTTCTTGTCCGGACCGTCCCGGCATTGTAGCCGCTGTTTCTCATTTTCTCTATGAGCATGGCGCGAATATTGTGCAATCCGACCAATATACCATGGACCCGGAGGGCGGTATGTTCTTCATTCGTTTTGAGTTCGATCTGAACGATTTGGATAAGGAGCTGCCGGTTCTTGTAGAAGATTTTGCGCGTGTTGCTGACCGCTTCGAGATGAAGTGGCACACGTTCCGCGCAAGCCGCAAGAAGCGTCTGGCGATTCTGGTATCCAAGGAAGACCATTGCTTGCTGGAGCTGCTGTGGCAGTGGCAGGCGGGCGATCTGGACGCCGATATCGCCATGGTCATTAGCAACCATCCGGATATGCGCGGTCTTGTCGAATCATTCGGCATTCCGTTCCATCACGTACCGGTTACGCCGGACACGAAAGCGGAAGCGGAGCGCAAGCAGATGGAGCTGGTTGCGGACAAAGCGGACATTATCGTGCTGGCCCGCTATATGCAGATCGTATCGCCGAAATTTATCGAGCATTTCCCGAACCGTATTATCAATATTCATCACTCCTTCCTGCCTGCATTCGTAGGCGGCAAGCCTTATGCCCAAGCTTATAACCGCGGCGTAAAAATCATCGGAGCGACTGCCCACTACGTGACGGAGGAGTTGGACGGCGGTCCGATCATCGAGCAGGACGTACAGCGCGTCAGCCACCGCGACAATGTCGAGGATCTGAAGCGGATCGGCCGCACGATCGAGCGTGTCGTTCTCGCACGCGCCGTCAAGTGGCATATTGAAGACCGTGTTCTGGTTCACCAGAACAAGACGGTTGTATTCAATTAATCGCGAGTGATACAATATTCAAAACTTTTAACCTGATTGACCAATAGATTAGCCAGACTACAGTGTGGCTTACGAAGCAAGTTTTGCTTCACAAAACATAAGCCTATGCTTACGAAGCAAGTTTTGCTTCACAAAACTTTTAGGAGGATTCAATATGACCGTTACTCAGAAATCAATCGACCAACTCTCTATCGATACAATCCGCACGCTTGCAATTGACGCAATCGAAAAGGCTAACTCCGGACATCCGGGCATGCCGATGGGCGCAGCTCCGATGGGCTACCAATTGTTCGCGAAAAATATGAGGCATAACCCATCGAACCCGACTTGGGTGAACCGCGACCGTTTCGTCCTGTCCGCAGGACACGGCTCCATGCTGCTCTACAGCTTGCTTCACCTCTCCGGCTATGACCTGCCAATGGATGAGCTGAAAAACTTCCGTCAATGGGGCTCCCTGACTCCGGGCCACCCTGAATTCGGCCACACTGCAGGCGTAGACGCGACGACTGGCCCGCTGGGACAAGGCGTAGCGATGGCGGTAGGCATGGCGATGGCAGAAGCGCATCTGGCTGCTGTCTACAACAAAGAAGGATTCAATCTTATCAATCACTTTACTTATTCTATCTGCGGCGACGGCGACCTGATGGAAGGCATTTCGCATGAAGCGGCTTCCATGGCGGGCCACTTGCAGCTGGGCAAGCTTGTCGTGATGTATGATTCCAACGATATCTCCCTGGACGGCGCCCTGAACCTGTCTTACTCCGAGTCGGTTCAGAAGCGTTTTGAAGGCTACGGCTGGCAAGTGCTTCGCGTAGAGGACGGCAATGATCTGAATGCACTGTCCGCTGCAGTTGCAGAAGCGCAAGGCGAGCTTTCCAAGCCAACGCTGATCGAAGTGAAGACGATGATCGGATACGGCAGCCCGAACAAAGGCGGCAAAGGCGGTCATGGAGGAACTCACGGCTCGCCGCTTGGTGCGGACGAGACGAAGCTGACGAAGCAGTTCTATGGCTGGTCCGAAGACCATCAGTTCCATGTGCCGGACGAAGTGCGCGCTCACTTCGCAGAAGTGAAGAGCGCAGGCGAGCAAGCCAACTCCGAGTGGAACGCGCTGCTTGCTTCGTACAAAGAAGCTCATCCTGAGCTTGCGAAGCAGTTCGAACTGGCGATCTCCGGTGAGTTGCCAGAAGGCTGGGATGCTGAGCTTCCAACTTACACGACGGAGGACAAGCCTGTGTCCACACGTGTTGCTTCCGGCAATGCGCTGAACGCTCTGGCGAAACGCGTACCGAATCTGGCAGGCGGCTCCGCTGACCTGGAGAGCTCCACCATGACTCATCTGAAGGGCATCGAGCAGTTCAAGCCAGGCAGCTACGACGGCCGCAATATCTACTACGGCGTTCGTGAATTCGGTATGGCTGCGGCAATGAACGGTATCAGCCTGCATAGCGGTATCAAAGTGTTCGGCGGTACGTTCTTCGTGTTCACAGACTACCTGCGTCCTGCTATCCGCCTTGCTGCTCTGATGAACCAGCCGGTTGTGTACGTGCTGACGCATGATAGCATCGCAGTTGGCGAAGACGGTCCGACGCATGAGCCGATCGAGCAATTGGCTTCGATCCGCATCATTCCAGGCCTTACCGTTATCCGCCCAGGAGATGCGAACGAAACATCCGCAGCATGGGCATACGCAATTGAGAACCAATCGAATCCGGTCGCGCTTGTACTGACTCGTCAAAACCTGCCGATCCTGGAAGGAACAGTTAGCGGAGCTCGCGATAACGTGCGTAAAGGCGCTTATGTCGTGTCTGATGCGGCAGGCGGAAAGCCTCAAGCTCAAATTCTGGCGACAGGCTCCGAGGTTCAACTGGCTGTAGCTGCTCAAAAAGCGCTGGCTGAAGAAGGCATTCAAGTTCGCGTCATCAGCATGCCGAGCTGGGATTTGTTCGAGAAGCAGCCGAAGGCGTACCGCGATTCCGTTATTTTGCCGGACGTGAAAGCTCGCCTAGCTATCGAGATGGCGCATCCGTTCGGATGGGAACGTTACACAGGCGATCAAGGCGATATTCTTGCCATCGACCGTTTCGGCGCATCCGCTCCTGGCGACCGCGTAATCAAGGAATACGGTTTTACGGTCGAGAACGTCGTGAGCAAAGTGAAAGCCTTGCTGTAATCTGCGACCTTCTTGGATCTTGATTCTATATCATAAAGGAGCATCTTCATTATGTCGCAATTCGAAAATGTAACAGTCGTCAAGAAAGCCAATGTTTACTTTGACGGCAAAGTCACAAGCCGCGCGGTTCTATTCGCCGACGGCACTAAGAAAACGCTGGGCATTATGCTGCCGGGCGACTATGAGTTCGGTACGGATTGCGTGGAGATCATGGAAATCCTCGCAGGCGATCTGAAAGTGCTGCTGCCAGGCGAGACAGAATGGCGCCATATTCAAGGCGAAGGTGAGTTCACTGTACCGGCCAACACGAAATTTAAGCTTCAAGTTGCCGAAGTATCGGACTACTGCTGCTCGTATATTTACGAATAAGCCGGAATCGGAACAGGGCCGTGTCGCATGAGCGATGCGGCCTTCTCCATTTTATGAGCAGCTGTTGCCGGAAAGAGTCGTTTTTTTGTGACATTCGGGGCTGTAATCGCGTTGTGCCGCATGAGTCAAATGGGCTAAAGTAGTAGCATGCACATTAGTCTCTCGTGTACCCATGAAGGAGGATTACATCCACAATGAAAGAAAGAAACTATACCCCGATTGTCGCTGTGCTTACGGTCGTCATTGTCGCGCTAGTGGCCATTCTGTTCTTCCTGCCAGCGTATCACGGCGAAGTGGGCTTCGACGTGAAGATTCTGCCTCTGCTGAACGCGATATTTAATAGCTTTACGTTCCTGGCGCTGGTAGTTGCTTTGATCGCGATTTTGAAAAAAAACGTACGCATGCACCGCACGTTTATCGGACTGGCCTTCGGGACGACGACACTGTTTCTCGTGTCCTATGTCACGTATCATTACTTGACGGAATCGACATCTTACGGCGGCGAGGGCATTCTGAAGACGATCTATCTGTTCATTCTGCTGACGCATATTGTACTGGCGATTGTTGTAGTGCCGCTTGCGCTGCTCTCGCTGGCGAGAGGAATTTCGGGACAGGTGGAGAAACACCGCAAGATAGCACGTTGGACGATGCCGATCTGGCTCTATGTCAGCTTGACGGGCGTTATCGTTTACTTGATGATATCCCCGTACTATTAAACTCTTGGAAATGCGCGTCTTCATCTAGATTTCACGTACGATAAGCTTGTTTTTGGGATGAATATTCGCTATTCTTAATGAAAAGTTGAACGCTGCGTTCCGTATGGGCGCGGCAGCTTCGTACATTTTGGGAGGTAGTTATAACGATGAGCAATACGGTGAAGTTCGATTACAGCAAAGCGTTGTCCTTCGTTGGACAGCATGAAATCGATTATTTAACGGATCAAGTTCGCGTGGCACATGACCAGCTTCATAACGGTACGGGCGCAGGCTCGGATTACCTGGGCTGGATTGACTTGCCTACGAATTACGATAAAGAAGAGTTCGCGCGCATTAAGAAGGCGTCGGAGAAAATTCAAAGCGATTCCGAAGTGCTGATCGTCATTGGCATTGGCGGCTCATACCTGGGCGCGCGCGCGGCGATCGAGATGCTGTCGCATTCGTTCTACAATGTGCTGCCGAAGGAACAGCGCAAGACGCCACAAGTACTGTTCGCGGGCAACAATATCAGCTCTACATATGTGACGCATTTGCTGCAGCTTCTTAAAGGCAGAGACTGGTCGATTAACGTTATCTCCAAATCCGGCACAACGACGGAGCCTGCGATCGCATTCCGTATTTTCCGCGCTGAGCTGGAGAAGAAATACGGCAAGGAAGAAGCGCGCAAGCGCATCTACGCGACAACGGACAAAGAAAAGGGCGCTTTGAAAAAGCTTTCGAGCGAAGAAGGCTATGAGTCTTTTATTATTCCGGATGACGTTGGCGGACGTTATTCCGTTCTGACGGCTGTTGGCTTGCTGCCAATCGCAGTAGCGGGCATCGATATCGACGCTATGATGAAGGGCGCGGCTGACGCTTCCGAAGTGTATGCCAACCCGAACCTGGCTGAGAATGAGGCTTACCAATACGCAGCTGTACGCAACGCCTTGTACCGCAAGGGCAAAGCGACGGAAATCCTCGTGAACTACGAGCCTGCCCTGCACTTCGTATCGGAGTGGTGGAAGCAGCTCTACGGCGAGAGTGAAGGTAAGGACTACAAGGGCATCTACCCGGCGTCCGTCGACTTCTCGACCGATCTGCATTCCATGGGTCAATTCATTCAAGAGGGCAACCGCAACATCTTCGAAACCGTTATTCAAGTGGGTGAAGTAGCAGAGCACATTGCGATCCAGCATGACGCGGACGATTTGGACGGACTGAACTTCCTGACGGGCAAAACGATGGATTTCGTCAACAAAAAAGCGTTCGAAGGTACGCTTCTTGCACATACAGATGGTCAAGTTCCGAACCTGATCGTGAACATTGCCGACATGACGCCATACACATTCGGCTACCTGGTCTACTTCTTCGAGAAGGCTTGCGGCATCAGCGGCTACCTGCTGGGTGTGAATCCGTTCGATCAGCCGGGCGTTGAAGCTTACAAGAAGAACATGTTCGCTTTGCTTGGCAAGCCTGGCTTCGAGAAGGAAAAAGCCGAGCTTGAAGCGCGCCTGTAATCGGCGCCAGCCGGAGTATTGAGTGTATGCTGAACAAATACAGGACGGTAAGAGCGGAAGCAAATGCGGAGGTCGTCATCAAAAGATCCCGTTTTATCGGCCATGCGAAGCCAGTGGAGACGGAGGAGGAGGCAGTCGCTTTTATCGATGAGATCAAGCGGCTGCACCGCACCGCCACTCATAACTGCTCCGCTTATATGGTCGGCGAGCGCGACCAGCACCAGAAGGCGTCCGATGACGGGGAGCCAAGCGGCACGGCGGGCAAGCCTATTCTTGAGGTGATCAAGAACAAAGGCTTGAAGAACGTCGCAGTTGTCGTCACCCGTTACTTCGGCGGCATTATGCTTGGCGCTGGCGGCCTCGTCCGTGCCTATACGGATGGAGCGGTAGCGGGCATCGAGGCGGCAGGTGAGATCGAGCTTGTCTTGCACCTGGAAGTGTTCGTCGAGGTTGACTATACGTGGTATGGGAAGCTCGAGAACGAGCTTCACGGCCGCGGTACGCGACTTGGCGGGACGGAGTTCACCGACAAGGTCATCGTCCTATGCTTGCCAGTGGTGCCGGAAGCGGACGCCTTTATCGCGTGGATGACCGATCTCACGCAAGGCCAGGCTGTCATTCGCACGGGTGAGGAACGGTATTATATTGACGGCGAGTAAGCAGCGTTCTTTTCTTTTGTTAAAAAGATATGTGCATACAAGAGGTTGTCCGTTCAATCGAACAATTCTCCTATGGTGGCAGTAGTAGCGTTAAGCTATTCTGTTGAAGGGGATTGTTTAAATGGGGGGACAGCCCTTCTTTTATGTGGAGATGGTTGGAGAATCGCCGAAATAACGTTGCCAGAAACGCTTAATCGAGTCTGATCGCCGAAAAATCCAAATTAGTGTTGCCAGAAACGCTTAATCCGCCTCAATCGCCGAATCTCCTAATATAGCGTTGCTAGATTCGCATAATTCGGCCAAGCTTCGCAATTCCTGAAGCAGCGCTTCAAACCCGTATAATCCCTCTATAACTCACCTCAACTCCTGCTATCACCCGAGTTCTCCCCATTGCTTAGAAAATATTAATCTCCCACCCCCTTCATTCGACTCTACCAAAAGTCGACATTTTACTAGAGGGGTTGTATAATTATCGTGATCTATATCGATTAATGGTGGTGACTTGTATTTTTTACGCACTTGCTTTAGTTATGTCGTTTCTTATCGTATATGTGTTGATACCGCCGTTCAGCCGGCTGGCGTTCAAGCTTGATTTTGTGGACAAGCCCCGGAAGAACGTAGAGCGCAAGCTGCACCGTGAGCCTATTCCGCTAACAGCCAGCTATGCCATTTTCATTGGCTTTTTCATTACCTATATCGCGATTGCGAGAGAGATAAATTGGGAGACCGGCGCTTTGTTTCTGGGCGGCGTTCTGCTGCTTACGATCGGAACGATTGATGACTGGTACAAGACGAAGGGCAAGGACTTCCCCGCGCTTCCGAAAATGCTGGTGCAAGTGTCGGCAGCCGTATTGGTCTACCTGTCGGGCAACGTATTTACCGGCTTCTTCAATCCTTTCTCCGGTGAATATGTGGTGCTTCCGGTTATTCTGCAGTTTGTGCTGACGATTCTATGGATCTTCGGCGTAACGACGGTCATCAACTTCTCTGACGGTCTGGACGGTCTCGCCGGCGGCTTGTCCGCAATCTCCGGCATGACACTGTTTGTTGTGGCGCTGGCGATGGGACAGTCGAACTCCGCGATGATGGCGATCATTCTCGTTGGGGTTACGCTCGCGTATCTGCGCTTCAATAAGCCGCCTGCCAAAGTGTTTATGGGCGACGCGGGTGCAACGTTCCTGGGCTTCCTGCTGGCGGTTATCGCGCTGGATGGGGCGTTCAAGCAGGCAACGATATTGTCGCTGTTCATTCCGATTCTGGCGATCGGCGTGCCGATCTTCGACAACATCTTTGTTGTCATTAAGCGGTTCCTGCAGGGCAAAGCAATCTATGAAGCCGACGCTAGCCAGGTTCATTACCGGCTGCTGCGCGCAGGTCTGAACAATAAGCAAGCGCTGATGGTGCTATGCCTGGTAAGTACATGCTTCGGGCTATCCTCGATTATTCTGATGCTGGTGCAAATTTAAGCAAACTCAATCCCTGTAGGGCTGTTCTGAGGTCGATTCGATCGACCTCGGAACAGCCCTTTTTGCATTCAAGCTCGACATTTCCCCCGAGGAACATGCTATAATACTGCATTATCGCTCCGACAGCTTGTCATCTACCTCAGAATTGGAGGGGCTTACATGAAGCGGCTAGTGCAGATGCTTGTGAAAAGACTGATGGACCGCAGGTTTTTTACGAAAATATTCATCTCCATCTCGATCGTTTCGTTTATTGGCGTGTTCAGCCTGGTCTATATTTATCAGCAATATTATCAGGGCATGATTACGGACAACGAGCTGGACCGGACGCAGCGGTCGATTAATCAGGCTGGGTATAACCTCGACAACCAGCTGCGCCGTGTCGTACAGAACGTTCAATATTTCTTTTACTATTCGGAGAATAGCATAGAGATCGATGAAGCGTCAGACCGAGAGCGTCTGCAGCACAAGCTGGAGGCGTTCCGAACGCAATATTCGAGCGAGCTGGAGTCGGTTTTCCTGTTCATTAAGGAGAATGGAGAGGACGGACAAGAGACGATCATCCATGATACAGGCCTTGACCGGGTGCCCGATATTCGTTACCGCAATCAGACATGGTACAGGCATTTTCTCGCCCAAGAGGCGGATATTTGGTCAAAGCCGACGAAGGAGCATCTCTTCTACCAGGACCGATCCTACAACTCGATTTATCTCATGATGGGCAAATACGATATGGACGGGCGCGACGGCATGCTGGTCGTCAGATTGAACGGCAAGATGTTCAGCGATGCCTTCCGGTTGCTGGCAACCAATGACTTGATGCTTGAACTGAAGGATGCGAAGGGCCATATCGTTTATTCGTCCTTCCCCGACGGCTCGGGTGCGGGCGACGCGATGTACCTGAAGACGGAATCAAAGCTGAGCTACAGCGGCTTCGAGGTACAGGCATATACGAACAAGAAGGCGATCCTGGACAAGGTTAGGCAAATCCAGATCGTCCATCCGCTAGTCATTATCGTTATCCTGCTCATTACGCTCGTGATGTCGTTCCTGCTCACCTGGATGCTGACGCAACCGATCAAGAAGCTGCTCCAGCTCATGAAGAAGGTCGAGATTGGCGACCTCGACGTCCGCTTCACCAGCAAATATACGGATGAGATCGGCCTGCTTGGCCGGAACTTCAACAAGATGCTTGCCAATCTGTCCGAGATGATCGACAGAGTGTATGTGGTGGAGATGGAGAAGATCAATGCGGAGATGAAGCAGAAGGATGCCATGCTGCTTGCGATGCAGAATCAGATCAATCCGCATTTTCTGTACAATACGCTAGAGGTGATCAATTGCCAGGCGATTCTTCATGAAGCGCCGCCGATCAGCCGGATGAGCCGGGCGATGGCGGATTTCTTCCGCTACACGATCGATAATCCCAAGGCGGAGGTGGAGCTGCTCACGGAGATTGAGCATGTGAGAACATACCTGGATATCCAGAGGGAGCGCTATCCGGATATCGAGATCGATATGGACGGCTTGGAGCCATTCGGCAGCTATCCGATAGTGAAGCTGACGCTGCAGCCGATTGTAGAGAACGCTTTCCTGTATGCGTTCGCCGGGGAACGGGATTACTATCTGAAAATCTATGCAGAGGACTGCGGCGGCCAGACCTATGCGCTCTACATCGAGGACAACGGACAGGGGATGGACGAGCAGGCGATGGAAGCGATGAACCGTCTTTTCGATAGCGAGGCGGAAGAGGTGCCGGAGCAGGATGACAGCAGGAGACGGGGCATCGGGCTATTGAATGTGCAGCAGAGAATCAGATTGCGTTACGGCAAAGGCTATGGGCTGCTGCTGGAGGAATCCATGACGGGCGGTGTAACCGTGCGCATCAAGCTGCCGAAGGAGGGCAAGGACGATGAAAATCTTAATCGTTGACGATGAGGTCGTCATTCGGAGGGGCATTATCAAGCTGCTGGAGCAGTCCGGCGGCAGCATGATCGAGATTGACGAGGCGCGCAATGGCGAAGAGGCTTTGATGTGTATTGGCCTCAGCAAGCCCGACATGATCTTGACCGATATCCAGATGCCTGTCATGGACGGGCTGCAGTTGATTGCCAGAGTGCGGGAGCGGCATCCGGACATGGCAATCGTGGTGCTGAGCGGATATGCGGAATTTCAATATGTGCAGCAGGCGCTGCGGCATCAAGTGTCCGACTACTTGCTCAAGCCGGTAACGGCGGAGATGCTGCAGGAGGTTATCTCGCGCGTCCTGCTGAATGATCCCTCGAAGTGGATGGCAAGCATGGACGCGGCCAGCATCCGCATGATGAAGGACACAATAGCGATGCTAGTCAAAAGCGTCATGGCCGAAAATAGGGCGGAATGCGACGCGTTGATTGACGCCTGGGGCGTACATCTGCAAGAAGGCGATTATTCGCTGCTGGAGATGAAGCGGATTATGGGACACTTCGGGCTGGCCTTCCGGGCGGAGCTGCTGCTCGTGCATAAGCGTTCGGCCGGAGAAGACAGCAACCCCGCATCCAGACCTGCTGCTGCGATGGAAGACTTGCTGCGGAACTGGAAGGACTACATCTCCGAGATCATCAGCGTCGTAGCGGACAGCCGGGCGCCGCGCAACAAGCGCGTCGTGGAGGACGCGATCGCAATGATCGGCCGCCAGTACGGCGATGCCTCCTTGAATTTGTCCATGCTCGCGGAGCATGGCGGTTTAAGCACGGCCTATTTGAGCAAAATATTCCGTGAGGTCATGAAAAAACCTATTACCCAATATATAAGTGAGTTTCGCTTGGAGAAGGCCAGGGAATTGCTGCTGCGGGAAGAAACGGCCAAAATCAATCTGATCGCGGAGCAATGCGGCTTCAACGACTACCCCTATTTCTCGAAAATCTTCAAAAAATATTATGGCGTATCGCCGCTGGAATATAAAGAAAAAAATAGCAGCCAAGTGTAACGAACCTTCACATGAAGGTTTGTTTTTTGTTTAAAAAGCATAGTTTAGTTTTCTGAAGACAAGAGTAGACGTTCCAATACATTGTTGAAACCGCTTTATCGGTCTATTATTTGTACTATCCCTACCAGGAACAAAGAAAAATACGGTAGGAAAGCGTCAAGTTAGCTTACACAAATCAAAGGCAGAGGAGTGTCAGGTAATGTTGAGAAGATGGACACAAATCGTGGCGGTAGTCTTGTTAGTCGCGATGATCTCCGCATGCGGAGCAGGCAATGGGGGCAATGGAACAAGTAAGGGGAACGGCAATGAAGGCAGCGGGAACGGAGGTGCGCCAAGCGGCGCGACGGATACGCTGGAAGCTTGGGGCGAGACCATCAAGAGCCAATACGGCGGGGACACGTTGAATCTTGCATTTGCGAGCCATCCGTCTACCGACTCCTTCCAGAAGCTGACCAGTGACTTCGAGAAGCTGACCGGCATCAAAGTGAAGTGGGAAGTGATGGAGGAGACCTATCTGAAGAACAAGCAGCTGCTTGACTACACAGGCAAAACCGGCAGCTACGATGTCCTGATGGTCGATGGTTTCTGGATGAGCGAATACGGCGCGAAGAAGGTAGTCGAGCCGCTCGACGCTTACCTATCTGATGAGAACAAGACGCCGGCATGGTTCGACTATGAGGATATCGTACCGGCTTACCGCAATGGCATCAGCAAGTACGACGGCAGCGTATACGGCATCCCGACGGCTGGCGAGACGCGGTTCATCGCGTACCGGAAGGACTTGTTCGAGAAGTACGGCAAGCAGCCGCCGGCAACGATGGATGAGTTCCTGGAGCTCGCACAATTCTTCAACGGCAAGGAAGACGGCCTGTATGGCGTGTCCATGAGAGCGCAGCGCGGCGTTCACGCTGCATCGGGCTTGATGACGGTCATGTACAACTTCGGCGGCGGCTTCCTGAACCAGCAGTCAGGTGATGTGACGATGACCGATCCGAAGACGGTTGAAGCGCTTCAGTTCTACGTGGACCTGCTGAAGAACGCGCCGAAGGACGTTGTATCTTACACACATGAAGAAGCATTATCGGCTTTCATGACAGGCAGAACGGCCATGTGGCTGGATGCAACTGCGCTGGCGAAGCGGATTCTGGACCCGGCAAGCTCGCAAGTGTACGACAAGGTTGGCTTTGCGCCTACGCCGGAAGGTCCTGAAGGCAAGGCAAGCGCGCTTGCTGGCTGGAACATGTCAATCTCGTCGCAATCGAAAAACAAAGATGCGGCTTGGGCATTCATCGTGTATATGAACAGCAAGGAAAATGCAAAAGCCTATGTAGATGGCGGCGGTGTGCCTGTCAGAACGTCGATCTATGAAAACGAAGAGCTTGTAGCGGCTGATCCGTCTTATCCGGTACAGCTGGCAGCATTAAACGATGCGAACGTGCTTGTTGAAAAGGGCATCTCCTGGATTCCGCCGCATGAGAAGCTGGGTCAAATTTTGGACCGTGTCGGCTACTATGTCAGCGCGGCGATGTTCGGCGAGCTGACCGTACAGGATGCGGCGGCGAAAGCACAAACAGAGCTTGAAGATATAACGCAATAACGGAACTGGCGGCCGGGCCGCGCTAGTCAAGCGGTCCGGCCAGTTCATCAGCAAGGAAGGTGGCATCTATGATTCGCTCTTATTTTGAGAAACGGCCTCATTTGATCTACATTATGCCCGCCATCATTATTCTTGGCGCGTTGACGATTATCCCGACCGTATTCCTATACGGGCTAAGCGTGACCAATTACGAGCTTGGCTATCCGACCTTCGATTTCGTCGGTCTTGAAAATTATATCCGGCTGTTCACCGGCAAGGATGCCGAATTCTGGTATTCGGTCGGCATCAGCCTCGGCTTTATGCTTCTGGCAACTGTGATCCAGCTGGCACTCGGATTCTGGCTGGCGGTGCTGCTGGACCGGGAGTTCAAGCTGAAATTTCTTGTTTTCGCCTGCATGATCGTGCCGGTGGCGATGACGCCAAGTATTACCGGACAGGTGTGGAAGCTGATGATGAATGCGGAGTATGGCGTGCTCAACTACTTCCTGCAGTTTTTTGGCGGCAAAGTGATATGGCTCTCGGGGGAAAATGCATTCTGGTCGACGCTGTTTGTCGACATCTGGCAGAATACACCGTTTGTAGCGCTTATCATCTATGCGGGCATGCGTTCGCTGCCCACGGATCCGTACGAGGCTGCCGCGATTGATGGCGCGAGCAAGCTGCAGACGTTCCGCAATATTACGCTGCCGCTTCTATGGCCGATGATTTTGCTGGCGGTTATTTTCCGGGCGATCGACTCGCTCAAGATGTTCGATATCCCGTATTCGCTCACCCAGGGCGGACCGGGCAGCTCTACAGAGTTCCTGAGCCTCCATATCTACAGGCTCGGCTTTGCGGGAACGGGCTGGATCGGACGTTCGGCTGCCGTATCGGTCGTACTGCTTATCTTGACGACTGTGATCAGCATGATTCTGATCAGGCTCTATCGGAAAGGAGTGGAGAATAAAGGATGAATCCGCTAGGGAATAAAAAACTGACGGTGGTGACGGCCGTTCTTCTCCTTATCGTATCCGTTGTCTGCATTTTTCCGTTCATCTGGATGCTCATTATCAGCTTGAAGACGGGGACGCAGACGTATGATCCAAGCATATGGTTTTTTTCGCCGACCTTTGAGAACTACAAAAACATATTTGAAAACCGGCATGCGCTCGATTATTTGAAAAACAGCTCGATCGTGGTGCTGCTGACGACGTTCATCTCGATCTTTATCGGCGGGATGGCGGCATATGGCTTCGCAAGATTTGAATTCAAGAAGAAGGAGAACCGCGCGTTCTGGGTGCTGAGCCTTCGTATGCTGCCTCCTATGGCTTCGGTTATTCCAATCTTCGTCATGGCGAGCCTGCTGGGCATTCTGGATACGCATCTGGTGCTCATCATTTGCTATATGCTGTTCAACATTCCGTTCACGATCTGGATGATGCGAAGCTTCTTCGAGGAAATTCCGGTTGCGCTGGAGGAAGCGGCTTTCGTCGATGGAGCCTCCAGGTTCCAGGTATTCATTCGCATCATTTTGCCGCTGGCAACACCGGGGCTGATTGCAACGTCGATTTTCTGCATCATCAACTCCTGGAATGAGTTTGTATTTGCGCTCTTCCTGACGAGCTCCGATGCAAGCACGCTGCCGACGACAGTGACCTTGTTCCTGTCCGTGAGCGGTGTCGTATGGGGCGAGATGTCCGCCATCGGCATCGTGACGATCTTGCCGGTATTGCTCTTTGCGATGATTGTGCAAAAATATATGATCCGCGGCCTTACCTTCGGCGGCGTGAAATAATAGCTTCTAATTATCTAGCGAAACAACAGACGATGAAAGGCGATGACGTTGATGAAAAAAGTCAAAATGGGTATTGTTGGAGCAGGAACCTGGGGAGAGACGCATGCTTACATTTACAATGATCATCCGGTAGCCGAAGTGGCGGCGATCTGCGATATGAACAGCGAGCGGGCGGCAGCGCTGGCGGCGAAGTTCAACATCCCTGCATCCGGCATCTTCACCGACCACAGAGAGATGCTGGAGCGGGCCGATATCGACGCTGTAGCCATTGTAACGCCGGATTTCGCCCATACCCGCATCGCTGTGGATTGCGCCAATGCCGGCAAGCACTTCATTATCGAGAAGCCGCTGACAACGACGCGTGAGGAAGCGCTGGAGATTGTGGAGGCGGTCGAGCGCAATGGGGTACGCATGATGGTAGACCTTCATAGCCGGTGGAGCCCGCTGTTTGCGATTCCGAAGCAATCGATTGTGGACGGCGAGATCGGCGAACCATACAGCGCTTATTACCGTCTGAACGATATCAAGTGGGTTGCTACCGATTTGCTGCCTTGGGCAGCGAAGTCCTCCATCCTTTGGTTCCTCGGCTATCATAGCGTAGATGTATTGCGCTGGCTGTTCAATGACGAGGTGGAGCGGGTATATGCTGTTTCCAGAGAAGGCGTGCTGAAGCAGGAGGGCGTTGATACAGTCGATATCTACCAGACGATTCTGGAATTCCGCGGCGGCGGCATCGTCACGATGGAGAATGGCTGGATTACACCGAATACGAATCCGAACGTCAACGATATGAAGCTGAACATTACCGGTACAAAAGGCATGTTCAATATTGATCCGACGCACAGCCAGATGCTGGAGCGATTCACCGAGACGAAAGCAGATCGGCCGGATATGCTGGTTCGCCACTTTATTCACGGCAAGCCGAAAGGCTTCGCTTATGAGAGCATTCGCCACTTCATCGATCAGCTGATTACGGACGAGCCGTTCTTCGTTACGATGGAAGATGCGTTCAATACAACGATGGTCATTCTGGCGATTATGGAATCGGCCAAAACAAGAACGCCTGTGAATGTACAATATATGTAAGACAAAATGAGGAGAGAGCCATGACCGCAGCGGTCATGGCTCTCTTTGGCTTGCATATATTGGTATAAAGAAAGGCTATCGAATTTATCATTTTTTCTTAAATAACCATTGACTTCCTTCTTCGGTGAGTGCTACATTAATAATACCTAGTAAGTTAATAGGAATTGTGTAATTAGGCGGTTTAACACCTGCGGCTCGAGCCGATGGTCTGGAGGTTTAGTTATCGTGAATGCCATGTTTCGTGGAAGAGGATGGAGCTTTGGGTTTCGAACGGCCATTATTCTTTATTTCTTCTGTCTCATTGTATTGCCCATCTTCGGCATATATACGCAGTCCTTCTCGCTCGGCTGGACACCGTTTTGGGACAGTGTCTCCGATCCGCTTGCATGGAAGGCCGTTCTGCTCACGGTGAAGCTGGCTGTCATCGCCACATTGATCAATATGGCTCTAGGCACGATGATCGGCTGGGTGCTCATTCGTTATCGTTTTCCTGGAAGAAGCTTTCTGAACAGCCTGGTCGATTTGCCTTTTGCATTGCCTACCGCTGTAGGCGGATTGCTTATCCTGCTGCTTCTTGGACCCAATAGTCTGGTCGGTTCGCTTGCAGCATCGGTTGGCATTGAGATTGTATTCCACGAACCGGCTATCGTCATTGCGATGCTCTTCGTCACGTTTCCATTCGTGATCCGCGCGATTCAGCCACTGCTGGAGGAGCTTGACAAGTCCGAGGAGGAGGCTTCCTATACGCTCGGCGCTTCGAAGGCGAAGACATTCTTCAGCGTCATTCTGCCAACCATGCTGCCCGGCATCCTAAGCGGAGCCATGCTGGCATTCTCCAGAGGATTAGCCGAATTCGGCGCTGTCGTGCTTGTCGCAGGCAACATCCCGGGGAAGACGCTTGTGGCGTCGGTCTATATATTCGGAGAAATTGAAAGCAACAATCCGCAAGGCGCTGCAGCCGTTTCAGTAATGCTGTTGACACTATCGTTCCTCATTCTATGGCTGGTCAACCTTCTGCAAGCTAGGAGGACCGGCGCATGACGATAAGAAGAACCTGGATTTGGCTTACGTATAGCGTATTTGCCTTGCTGCTCATCGCTCCTTTGGTCAAGATTGTGCTCGGCGCATGGGAGAATGGCTTGCAAGGATTGCTCGACGGACTCATGCGACCCGAAGCGCTGCATGCGCTGATGATGACGGGAATTATTGTTGTTGTAGTTACGGTTATCAACACAGGCTTCGGCGTTATGCTCGCCCTGTATCTGGTGCGGGCACAGTGGATCGGACCAAGAATGAAGCGGCTGCTCAACAGCATCGTTGACTTGCCGTTTGCCGTATCGCCGGTTATCGGCGGATTAATGATTGTGTTATTGCTGGGTCCTCAGACCGTCATCGGCGCATTATTCGAGGATGCCGGCTTCAAGATCGTATATGCGCTGCCCGGTATGATTCTGGCTACGTTATTCGTGACGTTCCCGATCATGGTGCGGGAGGTTATGCCGGTGCTGCAGGAGATCGGCGCTCAGCAGGAAGAAGCCGCGTCGACGCTTGGCGCTTATTCCTGGTATACATTCTGGAAAGTAACATGGCCGTCCATTCGCTGGGGCGTTATCTACGGCGTTGTGCTGACAGTGGCAAGGTCGCTGGGCGAGTTCGGAGCCGTGCTCGTCGTCTCGGGCAACATCATGAACAAGACGCAGACCGCTACGACGCTCGTCTATCAGGACGTCGAGAATTTCAACGTAGTGGCCGCCAACGGAATTGCGCTTGTGCTTGCAGCTTTCTCCGTAGGTTTGCTGCTTCTGATGGAATGGGCCAAAAAACGAAAGGAAGTGCATTAGGAGATGCATATCGAGGTTCGCAACTTAAACAAAAGCTTTGGCGATTTCCATGCGGTCAAGGATGTAAGCTTCGATATTGAGAAAGGCAAGCTGATCGGCCTGCTCGGTCCGAGCGGCGGCGGCAAGACGTCGATCTTGCGCATGCTTGCGGGACTTGAGACGCCGACCTCCGGCGATATCGTGTTCCACGGACAGCGGGTCAACGACCTGCCTCCGCAGGAGCGGGGCATCGGCTTCGTCTTTCAGAACTATGCGCTTTTCAAACATATGACGGTTTATGACAACGTCGCCTTCGGACTCAAGGTCAAAAAGCAGACCAAGGAACAAATTCGCGAGCGAGTGATGTATCTGGTAGAGCTGACGGGACTGAAAGGCTTCGAGCACCGTTATCCTCACCAGCTCTCCGGCGGCCAGCGCCAGCGTGTGGCTTTCGCAAGGGCGCTTGCTCCTGAGCCGCAGCTGCTGCTGCTCGATGAGCCGTTTGCGGCGATCGACGCTAAGATCCGTACAGAGCTGCGAACATGGCTGAAGGAGATGATCGAGCGCGTAGGCATTACCTCGATCTTCGTCACACATGACCAGGATGAGGCAATTGAAGTCGCCGACGAGATTATGATTATTAGCAAAGGCCGCCTGGAGCAGAAGGGCAGTCCATGGGATATCTACAAAAATCCGGAGACGCCGTTCGTCGCCAGCTTTATCGGAGAATCGTCCATTGTCGAGGATCTGTCTGAGCTTCGGGGCTTCGAGGACGCCTCGAATGTACCAGGCACGAAGGCGCTGATCCGTCCTGAGTATATCGAGCTTGGCAAGGCAGGGGAAATCAAGCTTGCTTCGGCTTCGATGCCGGCTGTCGTGAAGCATCTTCACTTCCGCGGCAGTGAATGGATGGTCGAGCTTGCGGTTGGCGATACGAAGCTGATTACTTACCGGTCGCTGGAGAAGGAAGTGCTTCATCCCGGCGAAGAGGTGAACGTGCTCGTACACCGCGCCTATCTCTTCCATGATCAAGCGAGCTGGATCCTGGAAAATCCACTCAAAGTCGATCCAATGCCGATTCATATCTAATCAAGCCTAGTTGCGGAAAGAGTGTTGCCCTTATGATACGTAATCCGATTCCCGTGAAGAACCTGTTGCTTGCGCTGCTGGCTTCTATAACCTTGATCGCGGCTGCCGGGTGTGCTGAGAACGATGCACCCGCAGCCGGCCAGCCTGCGCCTGAGAGCGATGTCACACTCGTAATAGGAGCCTATTCGGTCGTGAAGGATGCCTTCGCAGAGCTGCTGCCGGAGTTCCAGAAGCAATGGGAGCAGAAGACGGGCCAGCGTGTGACGTTCCAGGAATCGTATGAGGCGTCCGGCACGCAGGCCAGAGCGATTGCCGGCGGATTTGAAGCCGATATAGCCGTGCTTGCGATGGAGGGCGATCTGGATAAAATATCGGCTGCTGGGCTTCTGACACATGATTGGCGTGAAAATAGCAATGGGGGAATGATAACCCGCTCCATCGTCGTGCTTGGCACGCGTCCGGGCAATCCGCTAGGCATTCGGGATTGGTCGGATCTCGCCCGCGATGGAGTGAAGGTGCTCTACCCGAATCCGAAAACCTCAGGCGGCGCCCAGTGGGATATAAATGCCATCTATGGGGCCGGACTGAAGCGTGCGGAAGCGGAGACGGGCGAGAAATCTGCGGATTACGCCAAGGCGTTCCTGAAGGCGGTTCATCGCAATGTGGAGTCGCTGGACAAGAGCGGAAGAGCCTCCATGGCTGCCTTCGAGTATGGCGTCGGCGATGTCATTGTGACGTACGAGAACGAGCTGATCGCCCGCATTCAAAAGGGCGTCTCCTATGATATCGTAATTCCGAAGGATACGATCCTGATCGAGAATCCTGCAGCGGTCGTAGATCGCAACGTGGATCGCCACGGCACACGCGAGGTAGCGGAGGCGTTCGTCGATTATCTGCATAGCGAGGAGGCGCAGCGCCTGTTCGTCAGACACGGCTTCCGTCCAAGCCATGAAGCTGTAGCCGAGGAAGCGAAGGAGAGGTTCGTGACGCCTGAGGGCTTGTTCGATATTGGTTATTTGGGCGGTTGGAGCGAGGTGCGCGAGCTGCTGTATTCCAAAAAAGGCGTCTGGTATCAAGTGCTGGCTGATATTTGATGCTTAAATCTATAGGGAAGCATGTTGCCATTCAGGCAGCTGCTTCTTTTTTTCTGGCGAAAGAAGGGGATTTGATCGCTAAACTCGAATAATAGGAGAGCGAATGACAAGAGGCTATTAATCGGTTATTGCATTCTTGCACAAAATCGAATACCATTAGATTAGAATAATTCTAAATATCTGACGCCTGCCGTATTGCGGCGGGCCTTCTATAGATCGCTTGCGATACCATCATTGGAGGTGCGAATAGATGAACGTTTCGGCTGAGATAGATAAAATCAAACGAAGCTTAATGGAAAACGGATATAAGCTGACGACCCAGCGTGAAATTATAGTGCGGGTTCTTCTGGAGAATGAGCAGGAGCATCTGAGCGCGGAAGATGTCTATATGCTTGTAAAGGAGAAATTCCCGGAGATCGGACTAGCAACGGTTTATCGTACGCTGGAGTTGCTTGCAGAGCTGCAGATTGTGGCGAAGATGAACTTTGGCGACGGAGTTGCCCGCTTCGACCTGCGCGGCGAAGACCATGAGCATATGCACCATCACCTGATTTGCCAGAAGTGCGGCGCGCTTGAGGAAATCAAGGAAGATTGGCTGACGGATCTGGAGGAACGGCTGGAGCGCGAATACGGCTTCAAAGTATTGGATCACCGGCTTGACTTTACGGGCAATTACAAGGAATGTCAGGGTGGCGAGTGTAAGCGCGATTGCAAGGCTGTATCATAGGAATTATTGATCAGAAGAACGAGAGGACTTCCGGCAGGATTCACCTGCTGATGGAAGTCCTTTTTGTTCGGGCGTACGCCGGCCTTCAAGCGGACAAGAAGAAGCAATAGATCACATCCTTGCTTCTTCAATCCGATAAGCGCGGACACAGCTTTCGCATACGCAAGACCTGCCTCGCGCTTCTTCTGGAATACGGGCAAGCAGCTCCTTCGGGATAGCGGCATGAAAGCACCAGCAATCGCGGGGATTCTCTTCCAGCAGCGCCGCGCAGGAGTTGCCGCCTGCGCAGAGCGGACATATAGCGCTCATCATCATCCCTCCTTGCACAATTAGCCCTGCGGTATCGACCGCAGGGCTAATTGTGATGCTGGTCAGCGGTTTAATATAAATTTCTCGATGACATGCTTGACGCCATCTTCATTGTTGGACAACGTCACATAATCAGCGATTTCCTTCAGCATGGGAACGGCGTTGCCCATCGCGACGCCAAGACCGGCAGCCTGGATCATCTCGCGGTCGTTCCAAGCGTCGCCGATTGCAATGGTCTCCTCCAGCGTGCAGCCGATATGTTCGGCCATGTGCTTCAGCGCATGGCCTTTCGTGCCCTCTTTGTGCATGAACTCCAGATAGTGGGCTTTCGACTTCGTAATATGAACCCGGTCGCCGATCAACGCCTGCAGCTCAATTGCAATTTCATCCAGACGAACGGGATCGTCAATCATCAGCATCTTGTTGGTCGGCTGATCGATCAGTTTGTTAAAGTCAGGCTCGATCAGATAAGGAATATTGGATAGTTTGGAGTAGGCTTTGATACGATCATTGTCCTCCGTACCATACAACTCGTCGTTTACATAGGACTGAAGATGAAGGCCATTTTCCTTGCAGTAGTCATACAGTTCCTTCGCCGCATCCGCAGGCACGGAACGCTCGTACAACACTTGTCCGTCCAGCAGCGTTTTGACGAGAGCACCTTGATACGTAATAATAGGTACATTAAGATTAATGCCTTTCGCAATCTTCTGGGCGGACGCGAACATGCGGCCGGTAGCCAAGGTTACCGTCACGCCCATCTCGATTGCAGAGGCCATCGCCTGGCGAGTGCCTTCCGATACGGTTAAATTATCGCTTAACAGCGTGTCGTCCACATCAATAGCAATCAGCTTATACATCCTAGCGGTAGCTCCTCTCTGTTGCCGTAACATCTTTTACAATAAAGTTGATTGTAGCGAAAATTCAGCTTACATACAAGGAGATAATCGAATGGATCATTACAGCGAAACGCCTGCCAAAAAGAAATCGGGATTCCTATACGTCATCGGCGTATTTGCACTGCTTATTATCGGCTATATCTTTGGGTCGATGTCGGTATCGATGCGTTACCCGATTTTGAAGGAGCCTACATTTAAGCAATTTAATGCTTCCTATACGAAAATATTGAACGATTATTTGGAAGGAGCGGAGCCCGAGAATCTGATCAACGGCGCAGCCCGCGGCATGCTGGCTTCCTTGGAGGACCCGTATTCGCAGTATTTGGTCGGAGAACAAGGAGAGGCGTACACGCAGTCTTATGAAGGCGAGTTCTATGGCATTGGCGCCAACATGAGAAAAGAAGAAGAGCTGTTCGTCATCACTTCCGTTATCAAGGATACGCCTGCAGAGCGCGGAGGCTTGCTGGCCGAAGATGTGATCCTCGCAGTTGATGGCAAAGACATTAACGGCATGTCATTCCAGGAACTGCTCGGAGTCGTGCGCGGCGAAGAAGGAAGCTCCGTAACACTCAAGCTTCAGCGCGCGGGCGAGAAGGAGCCGCTGGAGATCACGCTTAAGCGTGCGCCGATCCCGGTGCATACTGTGTCGGCGGAGCGATTGGAGGACGGCATCGGTCATATAACGATCAGCCGGTTCGCAGAGAACACGGCGAAGGAGTTCAAAGAGGAGATTGCCAAGCTGGAAGCGGAAGGACCGTTGAAGGGGCTAATGTTGGATATGCGCTCCAATCCGGGCGGGCTGCTGACGTCTACAATCGAGATTGCCAGCGTCCTCATCCCGAAGGACAAGAAAATATTGGATGTTGTATACAAAAACGAACGTCAAACGGTCAGCTTCCTGTCTCATCAGGAGGAGGAGTGGAAGGTTCCAACAGTTGTGCTGGTGAACGGCCAATCTGCCAGCGCCAGCGAGGTGATGGCGGCAGCCTTGAAGGAATCTGCCGGGGCGCAGGTTATCGGCGAGACCACATATGGCAAAGGCGTCGTGCAAGGCTTCAGGCAGTTCCCGGACGGCTCGGTACTCAGTCTGACAGAGGCACAATGGAAGACGCCGGGCGGCACATGGATTAACAAGGAGGGCGTAGCGCCGGACTATCAGGTATCGCTTCCGGAGTATGCGAATGTCAGGCCTCTCGCTACAGGCTCGAAGATGCAGCGTGGAAGCTACGGAGACAACGTCATTACGCTCCAAATTATGCTGCGCGAGCTTGGCTACGGTCCTCTGGATAAGGAAGGCGTCTTCGACGAGCAAACCGAAGCAGCGCTGAAGGCGTTCCAAAGTGCCGAGAAGCTGGAGCCTACGGGTGTGTTCAACGACAAGACAGGTTACCGTCTTGTCGAGCTGCTGCGCGAGAAGCTGGCTAAAGAAGACACGCAGCTGGAGAAGGGCATCGAGGTGCTGCAGAACCTTGTCAAGTAATGACTGTCCGAATATAGGGGCAAGAATGCTCGGGAGCATAAGAAGGTCCAAAGTCCGAACTCGGCGCTCAACGCCGGGTTCGGACTTTGCTATTGTTGGGATGAAGAATTGCGGCGATAGCAGGATGAATGAACAGAGGCGAAGGAGAACAACTTAATGACGAAGCGTTCACGTAGAGGCTCTTGCCCGACGATTAGGTGTAGTGCCTCCGGGTCTCGTTTCTTGACAATAAAACTGATAATGATTATCATAACTATGAGAACGATGATCAGTGAGAATGATGCGGTGCGGGGTGACACATGAAGAAGATTAAGTATTGCAGGCGTAATTTGAAAAACGGCTCCAAATCTCTCTATAAAGCGATGAAGGAGAACTACCCTGACATTAAGCGCAAGAAAAGCGATTGTCTTGGCAATTGCAAGACCTGCAAGATGGAATGCTTCGTGGTGGTTAAATCCAAGTGCATAAGCGCGCCATCTCCGGATTTGCTCTATAAACGATTGAAAAAAATGATTGGTTAGACTTATTATTGGTGGATATAGGAAGGGCGGCCATATGCCGCCTGTTTCTTTTATGTTAGAATAAATATAAATAAGACAAGTGAGGTGCACATTCATGAATGATGCTCTAGCCAAAGCGCTTAACGAACAAATGAACTTCGAGTTCTACTCCGCTCATGTGTATCTTGCCATGGCAGCTTATTGCTCCGGCGATAGCCTGGATGGTTTTGCTAATTTCTTTATTGTACAAGCCGAGGAAGAACGATTCCACGCCATGAAAATATATAAGTTCCTGAATGACCGGGGACGCCGCGCCACGCTGGACGCGCTGCCTGAGCCGAACAACGAATACAATTCCGTGCTCCACGCCTTCGAGCAAGGCTACAAGCACGAGCAACAAAATACAGAGCGCTTCTATCACTTGTCCGACCTTGCGATGAACGATCGTGAGCATGCGACGATCAACTTCCTGAAGTGGTTTATCGACGAGCAGGTGGAAGAGGAAGCGTTGTTCGACAGTATCATTAACAAGCTCAAGCGGATCGATAAGGACAGCAACGCGTTTTATATGCTGGATACGGAATTCGCGGGCCGCTCGTTTACGCCGCCAGCTGAATAAGAGGAATAAGCTTGGAGACGGAAGTCGTCTCTGAGCTTTTTTTTACCGCCAATAGCTTTTATAACATTTCGAGAGTAACGGATTTGCAAATTCGATTTGGCGATAAAACGTGGCCTCATGCTTACGAGGTGGATTTGCTATGCAAACCTGTAGGCCGCTTATCTTCGAGAGGCTTCGATAGAGGTTTTCTCATTTTGGGCAACCTATGCCAGATGAAAGGGGTTATAACATGATTGATCAAGCAAAGCCGCAGGATGCGGATACAATTATGCCATTAATGCTGTCTGCCATCGATTCCATTGCGTACACGCTGTCGGGTACGCGTGAGGACGAGGAGACATGGCGCATATTAGCCGATGCGATCCGGCAAGAGGACAATCGGCTGAGCTATCGCAATATAATTGTAGACCGGCGCGACGGTACTATAGCGGGCATGCTGATTTGTTACGCGGGAGATGAGGCTGAGCGGCTGGATTATCCGATTAGGGAGCGTCTTGCGCGCGACCATGGTCCAGAAGCGGCGCGGGCGCTCGTGCCGGAATGCCGTCCGGGCGACTTCTATCTTGATGCTGTCGCTGTAGACGAGTGCTATCAGGGACAGGGCATTGCGAAAGCTTTGATCCGCGCATTCGAACAAAGGGGTGTTGAAGCCGGTTGTGCCCGACTGTCCCTGATTGTCGAGCAATACAATGATCGTGCCCGTTCGTTGTACGAGAAGCTAGGCTATGAAGAGGACGGATTATTGGACGTCGGCGGCAGTTCATATACCCGTATGATCAAAGGTAATTAGTGCCGAGACGCTCTCCGGTTGTTTCTCTATGAACCCTATTATCATTTCATAGACACGTGCCGATCAACATGATAGGATGATCTGGTATATGTTTCTATGGTGAATATGGGAGGACGTGGGGAATTAGATGAAGAAGCTAGGATATAAGGCTGTAGCCAGCTCTCTGCTGGTTGCAGGCTTGCTGTTTGCGCCCGTTTCCGCTGTAACGACGGACATTGCGGCAGCTGCCAGCTCCGCTCAGGAGATGACGGCAACAATCCAACTATGGGTGGATGGGAAACAGCTTAAGCTGTCGGCGCCTATCTATAAGGAAAACGGCGTAGCGCTTGCCCCCGTGACAGATTTGCTGAATGCGCTAGAGGCTTCCTCCGTCTACGAGAAGAAGTCACAAACGGTTATTATCCGCAACAGCACGCTCACCATAACACTGGCGATCGGGCAAAAGGAAGCGATTGTGAACGGCAAGACGGTGAAGATGGATGCCGCTGCGGCAACCCAAAATAATGTCGTCTATGTACCGATCCGCTTTATCGCTGAGAAGCTGGAAGCTAAGGTGGAGTGGGATAAGGCTGCCAACGCGATTAAGGTGAAAAGCTGGTACTATCAGCAATTGGAGAAGTATGAGGAAGAAGAAACGGAAGCGGTCTACCGCGAAGAAGACAAGCTGTCGTCCACAGAGATGGTCGAATATTTCGACGAGAGCGTCGTGATGATTATGACGAACCGAGGGCTAGGCAGCGGCGTAGTGATTGGTGAAGACCTCATCCTTACGAATTATCATGTGATCTTCGATGCAACCTCCGCCATTGCGAATTCGATCTACGATGACGAGTTCAAGGTGAAGGGCGTTGTGGCCTATGACGAAGGTGCTGACCTGGCGATCGTGCGTACGGAGAAGCCTATGGATTTGGTTCCGGTTGGACTGAGCTACGACTATCTTGCTCGCAAAGGCGACCGCGTATATGCAATCGGAAGCCCTCAAGGCCTGATGAATACGGTCTCTACGGGCCTGATCAGCAATTATCATTTCGAGAACGGCATATCGTATCTTCAGACGAACGCTCAGTTGGACCATGGCAGCTCCGGCGGCGCCTTGTTCAATGAATACGGCGAGCTCGTAGGAATTACGTCTGCCGGTATGGACAACTCCCTAGCGGATATCGGCATTGCGGTATCAGCCTTCCATGCCGCTGAGCTGGCAGAGTCGGTGACGGAGGATATGGTGGCCAAGGCCCAATTCCTCACGCCTCCGCTTCCGGACACGCTGAAGGGTGTATCGTATGAAGATATTCAAAAGCTGATGAAAAAGGAATTTTCCGTTGTGCAGACGCTGGAAGGAAATGCTGAGTTTACGAACTGGCAAGTGCACCGCGACGCAGACGGCTGGCTCGTATTTACGGCTAATATCGATCCCGTCTTCTATCTGTATTATGGATCGGCGACAGCAGGCGAGCTGAACCTGTGGTCGGTGAATCTGGCTCATGAGCTTCATCGTATGCTGCCGGACGAGCAGATTCAGGTGACGATTTCGTTCCAGCGCGATTACAGCTTCCAGCCGAGAGGCCTCACTACCGACGAAGTGACACCGCTGGGCGAAGGCAAGTGGCGCGTGCGTTATCCTGTCATCGACATGCAGTTGAAAGACCAGCTTTATATGGAAACCAGATTTTAGTTCAAGAGAGGACGTCCCGGCCGCATGCGGCGAATGGGACGCCTCTTCTTTTTTGGCTTGAAGTTCGGTACAATAGAAGGCAGCTTGCCGCTATCCGCATGGACAGCGAATAAGCACACTGACTAAAGTTAGAGAGGTTTTTCCCCATATGAAAGTCGTGCTATCCACCCTTAACGCCAAGTTTATCCATACCTCGCTCGCTCTGCGCTGCTTGAAGGCATACAGCGAGCATCAATTCGATATTGATATTGCGGAGTATACCATTAAGGACCCAGCGATGAACATCGTGTCCGATCTGTTCTCCAGAAATCCGGATGTGGTCGGCTTCTCCTGCTACATCTGGAATATTGAAGAGACGATTACCGTCGTCAATATGCTGCGCAAGATCAAGCCGGACATCCGCATTATCTTGGGCGGACCGGAAGTAAGCTATGATACCGAGCAATGGATGGAGCGCCTGCAGGACGTCGACTTCATCGTGATGGGCGAAGGAGAAGAGACCTTCCATCACCTGCTGACGGAGATCGAGGGTGACGGGAAGTTCCATATGGTATTTGGTCTTGCTTATCGCAAGAAGAGAGAGGACCGATCCGAAATTGTCATTACACCCGGCCGTCCCAAGCTGAATCTGAATGAACTTCCTTCCCCCCACCGGTTCAAGGAAGACATTCCTCATCTCGCCAGTCGCGTAGTTTATTTCGAGACTAGCAGAGGCTGTCCGTTCAGCTGCCAATTTTGCTTGTCGAGCATTGAGGTGGGCGTGCGGTACTTTGATATGGACCGGACGAAATCCGATATTCTGTATCTGATCGAGAACGGCGCCAAGCTGATCAAGTTCGTAGACCGGACGTTCAATATTAAGCGGGATTATGCGCTTGAGATGTTCAAGTTCCTTATTGAGAACCATCAGGGCTGTGTGTTCCAATTCGAGATAACGGCCGATATCATGCGGCCGGAGGTGCTCGATTATTTGGCCGAGCATGCGCCTCCCGGCATCTTCCGCTTCGAGATCGGCGTTCAGTCGACCAATGATCCAACCAACCTTGCGGTACAGCGCCGTCAGAATTGGTCCAAGCTGGTCCGCACGGTTACGAAGGTGAAGGATTCCGGCAAGATCGACCAGCACTTGGATCTGATTGCCGGATTGCCGCTTGAGAACTACGATACGTTCAGAGGAACGTTCAATGATGTATTTGAGCTGCGTCCCGAGGAGCTGCAGCTCGGCTTCCTGAAGATGCTGCGCGGAACAGGCTTGCGTCTGGATGCCGAGAAGTGGGGCTATATCTATATGGATAGAGCGCCATACGAGATGCTGGGCAACGATCTGATGCCGTTCGGGGACATTGTCCGCATTAAGCGAGTAGAAGATGTGCTGGAGAAATATTGGAACGCGCACCGGATGGATCATACGCTGCTTTATCTGGTCGATCGCGTCTTCCCGTCTCCATTCGATTTCTTCCAGCTGTTCGGCGATTATTGGGAGCAGCGCGGATGGCAGAAGATCGGCCACCAGCTGGAGGATCTGTTCTCGCGGCTATGGTCCTTCCTTACAGCCATCGGCAAGGGGGATGCGGCCGTACTTGCGGATGAGTACAAGGATAAGCTGGACTTGGATGCCGTACTTGGGCTCATGAAATACGATTATTTCCTGAACCATAACTATAAGCCGCGCAAAATCTGGTGGGACTTCACGATGGATAAGCGGGAATGGACCGGCTGGATGAAGAAGCTGGGCGAATCGCCGGAGATCGTCTCGACATCCTTCGCAGCATTGGGGCTTCAGGAAAGGGAGCTTCATAAGCATGCTGTTCTGGAGCAAATCCCATTCGATCTGGCGGCTTTTCTGGAGACAGGCGAGCTGCGAAGGGATCGGCATACGCTTCTCGTAATGATATATGCACTGGGTCAAGAAGGAAGCAAGCCTAAGCCGCGTCCGTTCATGGTGGCGCTGGAACCGGCTGCCGTACAACCGTAACGACAACAACTGGCATAAAAAAGATCAAAATAAGGACCATTCCGGCAGACGGATCTGCCAGGATGGTCCTTTCTCTTCGACAGGTGCTGCTGCAGCTTGGCTTAAGAAGCGGGGACGCTGCTTCGCAGTACCGTCAATGACCCGGACAATTCATAACGTCCCAGTGTTGCCGGAAGCAAGAAGCATTCACCTGCCCGTACAGATAGCTCGCCATCCTCCCAGCGCAGAAGACCCTCGCCTTCCGCGATCATCAGGATGACGAAGCTTTCTTCAGAAGTGCCAGCTGCCTCGCTGTCTTCAATCAAGCCTTTCTCGACGTGAAAATAAGGCGATTCAGCAATCGTCAGCCAATGGCCTGGACGGATACCGCTGGTGTCCATCCGGCTGGCTCCGGCTCCGTGATAAGCAATTACCCGAAGCGAATCTTCGATATGAAGCTCCCGCAGCTTGCCGTCCAGCCCTGGACGGTCGTAATCGTATAGGCGATAGGTGGTGTCGGAGTTTTGTTGAATTTCGGCCACCACGACGCCGGAGCAGAGCGCATGTACTGTACCGGCAGGGATGTAGAAGGCGTCTCCGGCTTTGACGGGTACTTCATGAAGCGTATCCATAATGCGGCCTGCCTCAATAGCTGCGGCCATGGTCTGCGCATCGATGCTTTCTTTCAGCCCGTAGATGATTTTGGCTCCGGGCTTGGCATCGAGGATATACCACATTTCCGTCTTCCCCGATTCGCCCACAGGCAAGCCATTGTAAGCATCGGTCGGGTGAACCTGTATGGATAGATCGTCGTTGCAGTCCAGCAGCTTGATCAATAATGGGAATCTCCCGTTGCTTGCAGATGAGCCGTGTGTACCAAACCATTCGCTGCCATACTTCTCCCGAATCTGATCCAAGCCGAGACCCTTAAGAGGGCCGTTCTCGACGCGGGTAACGCCGTTCGGGTGGTCGCTGATCATCCAGGCTTCGCCAATGGATCCCAGGGGCAGTTCAATTCCGAAGCTCTCCAAGGCGCGGCCGCCCCATATCCGTTCTTTCATTTCCGCTTTGAATTGAAGGGGGTAGGCTTTCATGCTCATAGGGCATAGCCTCCTGTGAGTGTGTAATAACAAGTAGTTATAGCGATTGACCTGGCTGGAACAATTCCAGAATCTCGCCGTCCGGACCGTAGAAGAAGAAGTATCTCGCGCCATTCGGCAGCGTCGTAATCTCGGTGTCGCGCAGCTTCACAGGCAATCCTTTAATGCGCTCGACCTCTGCGTCAAGATCGTCTACGGTCAAGGCAATGTGGTGGACCTTTCCATTAGCGGGCAACGAATCGTTATACCCTTCGATCAACTCGATCTCGGTCTCATCGTGATCTGGGAATGCAAGAAAAGCTAGACGAATCACACCGTTCGTATGCATCATCGTATATTTATGGACGAGACCCAGTACTTCCGTATAAAAGGCCACGGATGCTTCAATATTTTTGACCATAATGCCAATATGCTCGATCTTTTTGACTGCCATTCCGACATTCTCCTCTCTCAAATCCGGACGCTGAATTGCAACATTAGCCGTTTTTCCGTTTTTCTACCGCAATCAGATAGGGCGCGGCGCTTCGCTGCGGCTGGCGGTACAGCACGGCTTGTCCAACAAGCTGCGGCAGGGCGGAGGCCCATGCCTCCACAGCCGCCGCCTCGAGGTCGCCGCCGGGATGGCCGGGATAGAGCACGCACGTCAGAATGCCGCCGGGACGAAGCAGGCCCATCGTGGCCTGCAGCGCCCCAATCGTAGACTCCGGCTGGGTTACGATGCTTTGATCGCTTCCAGGCAGATAGCCTAGGTTGAACATAATGGCGGCTACTTGGCCGCCAAGCTCCGGTGCGATCGCCTCCGCCATACCCGCATGATCCTGCAGCAGAAGCTGCACCTGCGGATGTCCTCCCGCCGCTTCGAGGCGCTCGCGGGTCCGATCAAGAGCGGACTGCTGGATATCGAAGGCATAGACGATCCCTTTGGGGCCGACCAGCTCAGCAAGCGCCAGCGTATCGACGCCGCCGCCTGCTGTCGCGTCGATAACGGCATCTCCGCTGCCTGCGCGCTCCGCTATCCATTTATGGGCCATGCTTAGCACGGACAAGAATCCCACCGCTTACACCTCCGGCTGCCATAGCCGGCCCTGCCACGTATTACGGCGGCGCAGCTCGGCGTCGATGCCGTTCAGCACTTCCCATTTCTTCAGGCTCCACATCGGGCCGATCAGCAGATCTCTTGGCGCGTCGCCCGTCAGGCGATGAACGATCATCTCCGGCGGCAGCAGCTCCAGCGAATCCACAATCAGTTTCGTATATTCGTCCTGCTCCAGAAATTGCAGCAGACCTGCTTCGTATTGCTTCACCATCGGCGTCTTGCGCATCAAGTGGAGCAGGTGGATCTTGATTCCTTGTACGTCCATGCTTGCGACGGCGCGGCAGGTGTTCATCATCATCTCATGGGTTTCCTGCGGCAAGCCGTAAATAATATGCGCGCAAACCCGAATGCCCCGCTCGCGAAGTCGTCGTACGGCGTCGAGGTAGCACGCCGTATCGTGGGCGCGGTTGATGAGCTCGGATGTCGATTCATGTACGGTTTGCAGTCCCATCTCGACCCACAGGTAAGTGCGTTCATTCAGCTCGGCCAAATAATCGACGACATCGTCAGGCAGACAGTCCGGACGCGTCGCAATGGACAATCCGACTACGCCGGGCTGCTGCAGGATGACTTCGTAATACTCGCGAAGCTCCTCTACCGGCGCATAGGTGTTGGTATAAGCCTGGAAGTAGCCGATATAGTTCGCTTCCGGCCACTTCTGATGCTGCCGGTCCCGAATCGTATTGAATTGCGTCACCAGATCGTCGCGCCGTCTGCCCGCGAAGTCTCCGGAGCCGCGAGCGCTGCAGAATGTGCAGCCGCCTTTGGCGATGCTGCCGTCCCGGTTGGGACAAGTGAAACCGGCGTCCAGCATCACCTTGAACACTTTGCCGCCGAATTGTTCCCTCATTTCGTAATTCCACGTATGAAATCTTTTATCATCCCAGAGCATCGGTTGTCCGGGCGTCATTATATCAATCATGAATTTCCCCTTCTTTCACAACGTTCACCCTTCATTTTAACGAAAAACGGACCGAAAAGCCATGCTTGCACTACACCAAAAGAATAATCGTTCGGATATCGGGAAAAATGGAAACGAACGAAAGAAAACCGTAATTTAGGCTTGAAAAACCTAACATGATGTGTTATATTAAAAATGCGACAAATCAATGAAAATACCTGACACAGACAAAATGTAACCGCACACATGAAAAGTCGATTAATTGGAAATGAAATCATATAAATCGATGAGGTGATGTGAGATGAATTTGACAAAAATTCCGAATGGCGATGAGAAAGTAACAGTTGAACTGACGGTGAAGGAACTGATGGCCCTGGCTGGTGTACACTTCCACTCTAACCACGACGTGAAGGTATCGGCGCGACGGAAGCTGAATATGGTATTAGAAGACGCGTGGGAGAAGGACGGCAAGGACAATGCGCCAATCTCTTATCAATTCCTGAACTAATCGCTGGAGATACATGATGTTTGAATCGCAAGAGGCGTTTCTCGCGAGGGACCCATAATGGGTTCCGAGGAGACGCCTTTTTTTGTGCAGCATTTTCCTGTTCGGAGTAATGGGAGAAAAACGCTTTACAAACAGGGGCCGAGTTGGGCACAATAAGGACTGACCGTTATCATGTACGTTACGTGATTAGCCTACAAAAGAGGAGAATAAACATATGCGTTTAAGAGGAAGAAAAGGCATCCGGGAGAGTCTGGAGGGACAGCCGGAGCTGGTAGTGCTGGATGCAACGCCGCATCGCGGCAAGTGGCGTGAGTTTTTTGGCAACGACAATCCGATCTATGTAGAGCTTGGTATGGGCAAGGGACGTTTCATCAGCCAGATGAGCGTGCGCAATCCGCATATCAACTTTGTCGGGGTGGACATGTATGACGAGCTCCTTAGAAGAGCGAGCGAGAAGGCACGTATCGCTTGGGAAGAGAAGGGGGAGGAGACGCCTCCGAATCTTGCGTTGCTGCGCGCCAATATTGAAGGCATTGAGTCGATGTTTGCTCCGGGCGAGCTGGAGCGTGTCTATCTGAATTTCAGCGACCCGTGGCCGAAAAGCAAGCATGCGCGCCGTAGATTGACGCATCAGCGTTTTGTATCCAAGTATATCGAGATTCTTAACGATCGCGGCGAAATTCATTTCAAGACAGATTCTCAGTCGCTGTTCGAATTCTCGCTCAACAGCTTCGCCGACATGGAACTGGTCATGCGGAACATCTCGCTGCATCTTCATAAGGACGAGCCGCGCGAGGATCTCGTATTTACCGAATACGAGATGAAGTTTATGGAGAAGGGCCAGCCGATCCATCGCGTAGAGGTGGTCATCGGTTCGGAGGTGCTTCGCGAGCATCGCGAGAATAAACAAAAGAGCCTGCGGGACGAAGCGGCCGCAAGCTCTGAATCCAATGAAGACGATACGGAAGAATAATAGCTATGGCTATACCATTGCCGCCGGATAGATCCAGAAGTAATGAACGGTGTAAGCCGTGATCGTGCCGATGATCGCACCGGCGGCGACGTCCGAAGGATAGTGCAGGCCCAGATGCATCCGGGACCAGGCGACAGACAGTGCGATAATCATCGCCGCCGGCGTGAACGCCAGCGTCCAGATTCCTCCGGCCAACAGCAGCGGCACAATCCAGGCGAAGATGGCCGTTGTATGTCCGGACGGGAATGAGGAGTCTTGCAGCGGCTTCGGGCAGGTCTGCACCTCAGGCATCGCCTGGTATGGACGAAGCCTCTTGAATTTACGTTTCACAATGGCAACCGGTAGATGGCTGATGGCAACCGCCGCAAGGCATTGCCATCCTGCCGTGTTCCAGGGAGCGGGCGCAAGCAAAGCAAGCAGCAGGGCGGAGACGAGCGTGAACGTAGCGCCGCCCATATGCGTGACCGTGCTCAGCCATCTGTCGACCGCTTGGTACATCCTGCCGCCGGAAGGCCTCCGATTCGCCCACATCAGCATTCTCCGCTCTCTCGCTCTCATCCAACCTATCATTCTCTGCATCGCTGTCATCCTCTCTCCCGTAGGCTGGTTGAACTCCATCACTTGTTTCTATTGTAACAAAAGATTATTGCCGGAGCGTTAACGAAATAATAATTCTGAATTAACTCTGCCTTCATCCCCTCTTAATCCGTTTCATACATACGCGCTCTATCCTTATTATTAAGTACGCCCGCGAGCAGCTGGAGGTTGCGGGACAACAAGGAGGAGAGGCCAAAAATGAAAATCGCGATATTTACGGATACGTATGATCCCGATGTGAATGGCGTTGCCCGTACGCTGAGAAGGTGGACCTGTTACCTGGAGACGAAGGGAGTGCGCACCAAAGTATTTGCCCCGGAGCCCGCAGCGTCCCTTCAGCAGAATGCCCCGACTCATTCCGTCGAACGGTTCGTCAGCTTGCCGTTTTTCCTCTACCCCGAATGCAGGCTTGCCCTCCCTAATCCCGCTCATATCCGAAGAGAGATCGCCCATTTCGAGCCCGACCTGATTCATGTCGCCACCCCGTTTAATCTTGGCCTGTTCGGCATTCATTACGCCCGCAAATACAACATTCCGCTCATCGCTTCCTATCACACCAACTTCGATCAATATTTATCGTTTTACAATTTGCAATGGATGGAAAAGCTGTTATGGAGGTATAAGGAATGGTTTCATCGGGACTGCAAGGCGATTTTTGTCCCTTCCGAGACGACCCGGCTGGACTTGATCGGTCGGGGCTGGGAACCTTCCAAGCTGAAGCTGTGGAGCAGGGGAGTGAATCACGGAACGTTCCATCCTATGGTAAACATGCGCGAGCATTGAGAGAGGAACGGCATCGGGGAGAAGGCCTTCTTAGCCTTCTATGCCGGGAGATTAGCGCCGGAGAAGGCGATCGAGACCGCGATCGACGCCTTTGCCTTGTTCCAGCGAAGGGCGGCTCCGGATGCAGTGTTCGTTATAGCGGGTGACGGTCCTTCCGCCGCAGTCTTGAGGGACAGATGCGTAAGCGCAGGTGTGAATGTTCTCTTCATCGGCTTCGCCGGTGAAAAGGAACTGCAGCGCTGGTACGCATCCGCCGATGTGCTGCTTTTTCCTTCTCCAACCGAAACCTTCGGCAATGTTGTCCTTGAAGCGATGGCTTGCGGCACGCCGGTCATCGCGGCGAATGCAGGCGGTGTCCGCGACACCGTCTGTGACGGGGAAAATGGCCTGCTCAGGCATCCAGGCGAAGCCGAAAGCTTCGCCGAAGCGCTGGAGATTCTGCATGCCAATGTTGAGCTCAGGGAAAAGTTGGGGCGGAATGCTCATATCTACAGCCTGTCGCAATCCTGGGACGCGATATTCGACAGCCTTCTTGCGAGCTGTATGACAATTGCCGCGGCATCCTGGTGCGAGATTCCTCCTGTTCGGGAAAGGCAGATTAATTAATTTTAATAAGATGGAAACAATTAAGGACATTTGTGCTAAAAACGAAGCATTTGGTTGAGAATAAGACGGAAGCGAAGAAAAGCGAGGGGAATAGTCTCCCCCGATTGAATGCAAGCGTTTTTCTGACGGAATTAAGCGTAAATAAGGCAAATTCCCATTTTGACAAAGTGGGAGGTTTCCGTGGAAAATCAGGAAGTCAAAAGAAAGTTAAAAATTCACATCGGCTGACTGAAAACAAAAAGAAAGCCCGACTCGTATAGAGATAAGGAGCGGGCACACACAAAATGGGGTTTTAAGGGGGCAATACCGTATGATTTTTACCGTAGTGTTTATTATCTTTCAGGTTGTACTGGCCTGTATCGCGGTGTACCAATTCTCGCTCTCCCTGTTCGGATTCATGAAGAATAAGAGCAGGAAGCGCCATGCGCCAAGCAAATCGTTCGCCGTGCTCGTAGCCGCGCACAACGAAGAAAAGGTAGTTGGCGCCCTAATCGAAAATTTGAAAAAGCTTGATTATCCGGAAGAATTGTTCGACATCTTCGTCATCTGCGACAACTGCACAGACGGCACAGCCGATATTGCCAGAAGCATGGGCGTGCACGCCTGCGAGCGGACGAACTACCATCTGCGGGGCAAAGGCTACGCGATCGAATGGATGCTCAAGGAGCTATGGGCGATGCCGCGCCAATATGACGCAGTCGTCATGTTTGACGCCGACAACCTGGTCAACCGCGACTTCCTGCAGCTGATGAACGACGATCTGTGCGAGGGCCATCAAGTCATTCAAGGCTACCTCGACACCAAAAATCCGGGCGACTCCTGGATTACGGCAGCTTACGCCATTACTTACTGGTACTGCAACCGCTTGTGGCAGCTGTCGAGAACCAACTTGAAAATGAGCAACTTCCTTGGCGGAACGGGCATGTGCTTCGAATCCAAACTGCTGAAGGAAATGGGATGGGGCGCAACGAGCCTTGTCGAGGATCTGGAGTTCTCCATGCGCTGCGTGAAGCGCAATATCTATCCGGTTCTGAACTACGACGCCAAGGTGTATGACGAGAAGCCGGTATCGTTCCGGGCTTCTGCGAGACAGCGCCTGCGCTGGATGCAAGGTCACTTCAACGTGGCCCGCAATTACTTCTTTCCGCTGCTGTGGGCGAGCATCAAGGAGCGCAACCTGGTTAAGTTCGACGCTGCGATCTATACGGTCTCCGTCTACAATACGCTGCTCGGCTTCCTGCTGACGGCTATCATGTGGATTGACATGGCGCTTCCTGCTCCTAATGTCATCCATTCGCTCTATGGCTACCTGCCATGGTGGCTGATTGGAGTAGTCATTGCTGCTACGGTGCTTCAATTCCCTGCGGCGATGATGATGGAAAAGGTGAGAAGCTGGAAGATGTACGTGCACTTGCTGACGCTGCCGTTCTTCCTGATCTCCTGGTGGCCGATTACGTTCTACGCGTTCTTCACTCAGAACAACAAGACGTGGAGCCATACGCAGCATACGCGCGTTGTCCGTATTGAAGAAGTGCAGAGCAAATAAAGCAGTCGCCGCTGTTGACATGCAATAGGCGATATGCTATAGTAATTCAGTATTGTGTAATGACATATTCGCACAAGCAGAAGCGCCCGCTTCTCACCTTTCAGCCCGGCTGACTGGTTCGCGATAATCGGATGGGTATGCTGACGTTCCTTCGGGGCGGCACTAGCAGAATCAATGAACGGTTATGAGATGCGGGTTCTAGCGAATCCGCATTTTTTTATTTGGATTAACAAGATCGTATACCATTTTGGAGGTGGCACGCTATTAGCAGAGAACATCAAATCAATGATGAAATCCGGGCCAGAGAAGTTCGTTTGGTAGGAGCGGATGGAGAGCAGATCGGCATTAAATCGATTCGCGACGCGTTGCAGCTTGCTGCTGACGCTAGTCTGGATCTGGTGAACGTTGCGCCGACGGCCAAGCCGCCGGTATGCCGCATCATGGACTACGGCAAATTCCGTTACGAGCAGCAGAAGAAAGAAAAAGAAGCGCGCAAGAATCAGAAGATTGTTGACGTGAAGGAAGTATGGTTCCGCGCCAACATCGAGGAACATGACTACCAAGTGAAATTCCGCAACGTTGTCAAGTTCCTGAACGAAGGCGACAAGGTGAAGGCTTCCGTCCGCTTCCGCGGCCGTGAGATCACGCATGCGTCGATCGGCCAGAAGATTCTGGAACGTCTGTCCAAAGAGGTTGCCGAAATATGCAATGTCGAGCGCGCTCCCAAGCTGGAAGGCCGGAGCATGATTATGATTTTGGCACCAAAAACCAACAGCTAACGGCTGGACCAACATTAAGGAGGATAAACTGACATGCCTAAGATGAAAACGCACAGCAGTCTGAAGGACCGCTTCAAAATTACCGGTACTGGTAAAGTGAAACGTTACAAAGCTTACAGAAACCACTTGCTTTCGCACAAATCGGGACGTCAAAAACGCGTTCTTGCGGGTCAACCGCTTATGGCCGCAGGCGACGTTCGCCGTTTGCAGCAAGGTCTTTCCAACTTGAAATAATGATCGTATAAGATACAAATTCAACCTACAGGAGGTTTCCACTCATGGCAAGAGTTAAAGGCGGCTTTGTCCGCGCTCGTCGTCGTAAAAGAATTCTAAAGCTGGCTAAAGGTTACTTCGGTTCGAAACACCGTCTGTTTAAAACAGCGAAGGAGCAAGTAGGCAAGTCCCTTATGTATGCTTACCGCGACCGTCGCAACAAAAAACGCGACATCCGCAGACTGTGGATCGTTCGTATCAACGCAGCTGCACGTGTGAACGGCCTGTCCTACAGCAAGTTCATGCACGGCCTGAAGCTTGCGGGCGTAGAAGTTAACCGCAAGATGCTTGCTGACCTGGCAGTGAACGATATCTCTTCGTTCAACTCCCTGGCTGGCGTTGCCAAACAAAAAATCAACGCTTAGTGAACCTGAGCGTATCAAGAGGCCTCGCTACCTTCACAACCGTGACGGCGGCGGGGCCTCTTTGCGCTTGCCTGCGGACAAACATACAGTCATGCCGCCGCCTCCCCGAATACATTGAAGAATAACGGGAAAGGAGGGATTTGGCATGCGTAATAATGTTTCCAGGGCACAAGTGCGGAAACTGGTCGGCAAATCCATCTATGCAATGCGCAAGGACGGTTCCGTTGTTTCGGGCAAGCTGGTTGCGCTTCGAGGCAACCGATTGATGATGTCTTCGGGCAAAGGAAGAGGCTCGAAGGGAAAGAAAGTGAAAACAAAGGCATTTTTCTTATGGCCGTTGCTTCTGTTTGATTTGCTAGCCATCGGAACACTACCGTTCTGGGGCGGTGGCTTCGGCTATGGCGGCGGTTATGGCGGATACGGCGGCGGGTACGGCGGATGTGGCTGCGGCGTACCGTCTTGCGGCGGCTGCGGTTATGGCGGCGGTGGCGGAGGTTATCCCGGCGGCGGATATTTCAACGGGTACTGATAAGAGTTAGCTACAAGGATGGCGAGGCCAGCGGTTTAAGCAGTTCATAACATTGAAGCTCCGGAACATACCGGACGGTGTGATAGCCGAGCTTGTTGTAGAAGTGATGGGCTCTGCCATTGATCCGGTCGACGAACAGTCGGGCCACATGGCAATGACGCGCTTTGCCGAAGGCCTCGGCATGCGCCATCAAAGCAGTGCCGTAATGCCGTCCGCGATGCTCCGGGTGCGTTACGAGCATGTCGACGATGAGCTGATTTTGATGCACATAGAAATGAACGAAGGCGACCGGGGGGCCGAATTTGGACCTTGTTGCAACATAAGTATTGCCTTTGCGGAAGCGCTTCGGCAGCTCGCGTATCATACGGGCATCAAGCGGTCTCGCAGTATGGGACATCGGAATCAGCTCTGTCCGGATGAGCCGGACAAGCTCGGCATCATCGGTTCTTGCTTTGCGTGCGCGAATCATGGCATCCTTCCATTCTACGCTGCGCCTTTGCATGGCGCAGTTGCATGGGATTGCCTCTCTGGGGCTACACTAGTATATGAGCATTTGTGCAAGGTTGTGTGCAAGCGCGCAGGAACGCGGCAAAATAACGGGAGCCTTGTTCTTGACGAACTGTCAGAATCGGCATATAATAATGAAAAGTCATATCAATCGGCAATGATGAGGACGAAGTGTTAAGGGCTCTTTTGCTCAGAGAGCGATCGGATCAGCTGCAACCGACGCCAAAACCCCTTTTCTACGAGCTCACCTCGGAGCTATCCTCCTGAAAAGCAACCCAGGTTGCGTATTAGGGAGCATCGCAGGGCAAGCGTTACAGTGCCAATGGTAGAACGTCGATATGTGCACAGCGTTCTTACCTATGGAGGTTATATATCGGGAGATATATAACGAATTTGGGTGGTACCACGGAAGATCAACCTTTCGTCCCTTCAGCTTTAAGGCTGAGGACGAAAGGTTTTTTTGTTTTTTCTTGAGAGGAGGAAGACTGATGGCAACGCAAGGTGCAACATTAAAGTCGAAAGAGGAATTAATCGAGAAGCTCTCTAAGCCTGAAGTGATCTCGGGTTCGGAAATTCTGCTTCGGAGTCTTCTGCTGGAAGGCGTGGATTGCGTATTTGGTTATCCGGGCGGAGCGGTTCTCTACATCTATGACGCGATGCACGGAAATCCCGACTTCAATCACTTGCTCACCAGACATGAGCAAGGCGCGATCCACGCTGCGGACGGCTACGCCCGGGCCAGCGGCAAAGTAGGCGTATGTATCGCTACTTCGGGACCGGGGGCGACGAACCTCGTGACCGGTATCGCAACAGCTTACATGGATTCTGTACCGCTTGTCGTCATTACGGGCAACGTCATGTCGACCTTGATCGGCACAGACGCCTTCCAGGAAGCGGACATTACCGGCATTACGATGCCGATTACCAAGCATAGCTACCTTGTTCGCAAGGTTGAAGATCTGCCGCGCACGATCCATGAGGCATTCCATATTGCCAACACAGGACGCAAAGGCCCGGTACTGATCGATATTCCGAAGGATGTATCGGCAGCGAAGACGCTGTTCCAGCCGGTGAATGAAGTCAGCATTCGCGGATACAATCCGACAATCTCACCGAACAAGCTGCAAGTGGACAAAATGATTAAAGCGATTCAGGAAGCGAAAAAACCGCTTATTCTGGCTGGCGGCGGCGTAGTCTACTCCGGAGCGCATGAGGAATTGCTGGAATTCGTAACGAAGACGGACATTCCGATTACTACAACTCTGCTAGGCCTTGGCGGATTCCCGAGCGGCAACGATCTTTGGATCGGGATGCCGGGCATGCACGGCACATATACAGCGAATATGTCGATTCAATCGGCGGATCTGCTCATTAATATCGGAGCTCGCTTCGATGACCGGGTAACTGGGAAGCTTGCCGGCTTCGCGCCAAATGCGAAGATCGTCCACATCGATATCGATCCGGCAGAGATCGGAAAGAACGTTCCGACGGACATTCCGATCGTAGGCGACGTCAAGACGGTACTGGCACAGGCTAACAAGCTGGCCGTTCGCGCTGACCAGGCTGACGCATGGAGAGCGGACATTCAGGCTTCGAAGAAGCAATACCCGTTCCGCTATATCGATTCCGATACGGAATTGAAGCCGCAATGGGTCGTGGAGATGATTCATGAGACGACGAACGGTGATGCGATCGTTACGACGGACGTAGGCCAGCATCAGATGTGGGCCGCGCAATATTATCCGTTCAACAAGCCGCGTTCCTGGGTAACTTCCGGCGGTCTCGGCACGATGGGCTTCGGCTTCCCGTCGGCGATCGGCGCGCAGATGGCCAATCCCGACCGCGTAGTCGTATCCATCAACGGCGACGGCGGCATGCAGATGTGCGCACAGGAGCTTGCGATCTGCGCAATCAACAATATTCCGGTTAAGGTCGTTATTCTGAACAATCAGGTTCTAGGCATGGTTAGACAGTGGCAGGAGCTGATCCATGAGAACCGGTTCAGCCACATTGATCTGGCAGGCAGCCCTGACTTCGTCAAGCTGGCTGAGGCATATGGCGTAAAAGGCTTCCGCGCTTCGAACAAAGAAGAAGCACGCACGGCATGGGAGGAAGCGATGCGTCATCCGGGTCCGGCCGTTGTCGAGTTCGTCGTACGCAGAGACGAGAACGTGTATCCGATGGTAGCCCAAGGAAGCACCATCGATCAAATGATCATGGGGGATTCGGAATGAAGAAGCATACGATTGCAGTCATCGTCAATGACCAGCCCGGCGTCCTGCAGCGCGTATCCGGCTTGTTCGGACGCCGCGGCTTCAATATCGAGAGCATCACGGTAGGCACGAGCGAGGAGCAAGGCCTCTCGCGTATGGTCATCGTTACCTCGGGCGACGATCATACGCTTGAGCAAATTACGAAGCAGCTGTACAAGCTGATTGATGTGATCAAAGTTATTGATCTCAGCGCGAACGCAATGGTAGCGCGCGAGCTGGCGCTGATCAAGGTGCATGCAGAGCCGGCATCCCGCCCGGAAATTCTGGGCGTCGTCGAGACATTCCGCGCCGCAGTCGTCGATATCGGCACGCACTCTCTGATGGTGCAGGTGGTAGGCGATACCGAAAAGATAGATGCCATGATCGAGCTGATGAAGCCTTATGGCATCCGCGAGCTTTCACGCACTGGTGTTACTGCGCTTAACCGCGGTAACGTGAAGCAATAATATTTTCAGGCATGTAATAGCTAGAACTTACTCGATACTGTGAACATCCCGTTTTGAGCGGGAGTTTAAGAGGGGAAGCACGGAGACCTTGGTTTCTCGGCTCTCCGCTTAAACACCCGCTCAAAAGGGTTAAATTAAAGGAGGCAATTATTCTCATGGCAGTTACATTGTATTATGAAAAAGACGCCGATCAAGGCGTACTGCAAGGTAAAACAATCGCAGTTATCGGTTACGGAAGCCAAGGCCACGCACAAGCACAAAACCTTCGCGACAGCGGCTTGAAAGTTGTTATCGGTCTTCGTCCGGGCAAATCCGCAGACGTAGCAAAGAAAGACGGCTTTGAAGTACTGACAGTTGCAGAAGCGACTAAAGTGGCTGACGTTGTTCAAATCTTGCTTCCGGATGAGACGCAAGCGAAAGTATACAAGGAAGAAATCGAACCGAACCTGAAGCAAGGCGCGGCTCTGATGTTCTCCCACGGCTTCAACATCCACTACGGACAAATCGTGCCAAGCGCGGACAAGGACGTATTCCTGGTTGCTCCTAAATCGCCTGGTCACATGGTTCGCCGTACGTACCAAGAAGGCTTCGGCGTTCCAGGTCTGATCGCGATCCATCAAGATGCTACCGGCAATGCAAAGGCAATTGGCTTGGCTTATGCAAAAGGCATCGGCTGTACGCGTGCCGGCGTTATCGAAACTTCGTTCAAAGAAGAGACAGAAACAGATCTGTTCGGCGAGCAAGCTGTACTTTGCGGCGGCGCTTCCGCGCTTGTTAAAGCAGGCTTCGAAACACTGGTTGAAGCAGGCTACGCTCCTGAGATGGCTTACTTCGAGTGCTTGCACGAGCTGAAGCTGATCGTTGACCTGATGTATGAAGGCGGTCTGGCTACTATGCGCGACTCCATCTCCAACACAGCTGAATACGGCGACTACGTTACAGGTCCTCGTATCGTGACGGAAGAGACGAAGAAAGAGATGAAACGCGTTCTGGAAGATATCCAATCCGGCCGTTTCGCTCGCGACTTCATCTTGGAGAACCAATCCGGCCGCGCTATGCTGACGGCTACTCGCCGTAACGAAGCTGCTCATCCAATCGAGCAAACAGGCGCGCAACTTCGCGAACTGATGCACTGGATCAAGAAATAATTAAGCATTAAGTCATATACTTGATGTAATAGGATCAACAAATCCCGGTTCACCGGAGCGCATGCCAGGTCCGTTATTCACTGCCTTGCAATGTCCGCTCCGCGTGCGATCGGGATCATTCTGTTCATGGAGGTAGAAGACATAATGCGGAAAATATATATTTTCGATACAACGCTTCGTGACGGTGAGCAATCTCCTGGCGTCAACCTGAATACGAAGGAGAAGGTGGAGATCGCCCTGCAGCTGGAGAAGCTGGGTGTCGATCGTATGGAAGCTGGATTTCCTGCGGCATCCCCGGGCGACCTGGCAGCCGTTAACGCGGTTGCGCGCGCGGTGAAGAACGCTACCGTTATTGGCTTGTCCCGCTCGCGGGAGCAGGATATTGATGCCGTACGCGAAGCGCTGAAGGGCGCGCAGGATCCGTGCATTCATTTGTTCCTCGCGACAAGCCCGATCCACCGGAAGCATAAGCTGCGGATGGAGAAGGAGCAGGTGCTGGAAGCGGCGGACCGCGCTATTCGGTATGCAAAGCAATACTTTGACAAAGTTGAGTTTTCTCCGGAAGACGCGGGCCGTACGGAGCTTGATTTCCTCTGCCAGGTAACGGATATGGCGATCAAGGCTGGCGCGACTGTCGTCAACATTCCGGATACGGTCGGTTATTTGAATCCTTTGGAATTCGGCAACATCTTCAAGACGCTCAAGGAGCAGGTGCCGAATATCGAGAAGATTCAGCTAAGCGCTCATTGCCATGACGATCTCGGTATGGCGACAGCGAACTCGCTGGCAGCGATTATGAACGGAGCGGACCAAATCGAAGGCACCATTAACGGCATCGGCGAGCGCGCGGGCAACACAGCGCTTGAAGAAGTGGCTATGGCGCTGGCGACTCGTCCAGACTTCTTCGGAGCCCAGACGACGCTGAACCTGAAGGAAATTGCGAAGACCAGCCGTCTTGTCAGCAAGCTGACAGGGATGCCTGTTCCGGGCAACAAGGCGATCGTCGGCGCCAACGCCTTCGCGCATGAGTCCGGCATTCATCAGGACGGCATGCTGAAGGAGAAGACGACGTACGAGATTATCTCCCCGGATGCAATCGGTCTGAAGGAATCCAAGCTCGTGCTTGGCAAGCATTCCGGCCGCCACGCCTTCCGCGAGAAGCTGATCGACCTTGGCTACGAGCTGGAGGATGAAGCAGTGAATGCGGCGTTCGCCAAGTTCAAGGATTTGGCCGACCGCAAGAAGGCTGTTAATGACGAGGATATTCGCGCTCTTCTCGAAGAGAAGCTGACGGATACGCCAGAAGTATTCACGCTGGAGACCATCCAGGTTCACTATGGCAATCAATCTACGCCAAATGCGACTGTACGCGTCCGTACAGCTGAAGGCGAAGTGCGTGAAGAAACTGCTGAAGGCAACGGCTCCGTCGACGCGATCTACAATGCAATTGACGCTGCGACGAAGGAAGCGGTCGAACTGGAGGACTACTCCATCAAGTCCGTATCCCAAGGCAAGGACGCATTAGGCGAAGTGCATGTCGTGCTGAAGCAGGACGATGTGTCGGCGCAAGGACGCGGACTTAGCACGGATATTCTGGAAGCGAGCGCACGGGCGTACCTGGATGCGGTCAATCGTCTGATTGACAAGCGCAAGTCGCCGGGCCGCCGCGACAAGATGAGCCTTATTTAAAAGGAACGGCAGTGGCGGATCGGCCGCCGCATCATTAAAAACACGACGGAAAGCAAGTTGAACGCCTGCATGGGCTCACTTGTGCCGTCGTGTTTTTTGTTCCCAGTAAAGCTTGAATATTGTGAAGGTCAGCTTGGAGACAAAAACCAGCCTACAAAAGCGAACAGCGCCATGTATTGGAGCAGCAGCATCAGATATATTCTGCGCCATAGCTTGCGCTGCCGGGGAATAAGCCGTTCAAAGCGCGGGCCTGCCGTTTGATCCAGCTTCAAGGCTTGATAGAGCAGCACGTTGCAGCCGAAGGGGATGAGCAGTCCGGTGAGAGCCCAGAGCAAGGAACGCTCCAAGCGGTACAGTACGATAGATAGATAGATTTGAAATAGCCCCATGATCACGACCATGCCGAATAGCGCTTCATTTGTGTTCCATTCAATCATTGCGTTTCTCCTTCAACGGATGTGCGAACATCCATAAGATCATAAGCTGCAAAATCGAAATCCAGCCAATAAACAATATCGCGTCTCGGCTTAAAGAATCTATAAACTGGCGCAGCAGCGCAAGCGGTTCGGTGAACAGATGGACGGAGTGAAAGCGCAGAAACCGCCCGATAAAAATACCAACGCTCTCCAATAAGACAAATATGAGCAAAGCAAGCGCGCCCAAGCGTTTTCCGGCAAACAGTCCTCGCACTTGTTCAACCATGATGACGTAGAAAAACAGAGCAAGCAGCACGCCGGCAACCAGCAGAAAGAAATGCCACCATTCCCGGAAGGCAAGCCCGGCCGTATAACGGAACGGGAAAGCGTTCAAATGAATGAGATCGGTCACAATATAGAAGACATTGGGCGACATTAGCAGGAACAGCAAATAAACGAACAACCCTGCCGGCAGCTCCGCTTTGGAGCGAGGGCGAAACAACGGCAGCAAATAGGAAATTTCCAACGCGGCGAAGGCAAGGAACGAATTGAAAATCATAAAGGAAAACGAGTTTTCCGTTACAATCAGTAAGGCCAGATAGGCGAAATAGAGCAATCTTGCTTTGTTTCGTACAGTCATGTGTTCATTCATTAGCATGGAACAACCTCATCTCGCAATTTTGATCCGGGCAAACAACTCTATGAACCCTGACGAAAAGAAGCCGCCCCGGGTTGCACATTCGGGTAAAAGACATAGCAAGACATTCATAGCCTTATAGCTAATGACTATAAAGCTCATAGATTTTATATCTTTGTCTTAAACTCTCTTTTGTGGTACAAATGATAATAGACTGAGAAAGATATAGAGGAGTGTTCGTGAAAATGGCAGACGTTAAAAAAATTGCGGTTCTAGGCGGCGACGGCATCGGCCCTGAGGTCGTTGGCGAAGCGTTGAAAGTATTGAAAAAAACAGAGGAATTGTTCGGCTACCAATTCGAGACGGAGGATGCTTTGTTCGGCGGCATCGCGATCGATGAGAAAGGAACTCCGCTTCCGCAGGAGACGCTTGAGCTTTGCCAGAAGGCAGACGCGGTTCTGCTTGGTGCGGTAGGCGGTCCGAAATGGGACAACAACTCCAAGGAGCTGCGTCCGGAGACTGGTCTGCTTGGTATCCGCAAGGCGCTTGGTCTGTTCTCCAACATTCGTCCTGCGACGGTATTCGATTGCTTGAAGGATGCGTCTACGCTGAAGCCTGAAGTGCTGGAAGGCACAGATCTGATCGTCGTGCGCGAGCTGACGGGCGGCATCTACTTCGGCGAGAAGTTCCGCCGTGAAGGCGCGAACGGTGAAGAAGCAGTCGACACTTGCGTATACAACGTACAAGAGGTTGAGCGTATCGTACGCCAGGCCTTTGATATCGCTATGACTCGCGGCAAGCGTCTGGCTTCTGTCGACAAGGCAAACGTACTTGAGACATCCCGCCTGTGGCGTGAAGTTGTTAACCGGGTTGCGGTTGAATACCCTGAGGTTGAGCTAGAGCATGTACTGGTCGACAACTGTGCAATGCAATTGCTTCGCCGTCCGTCGAGCTTTGACGTTATCGTAACAGAGAACATGTTCGGCGACATCCTGAGCGACGAAGCAGCTATGCTGACGGGTTCCATCGGCATGTTGTCCTCTGCTTCCCTGGGCGAAGGCAGCTTCGGCTTGTACGAGCCGGTACACGGCTCTGCTCCTGACATCGCTGGCCAAGGCATCTCGAACCCGATCGCAACGATTCTGTCCGTTGCGCTCATGTTCCGTCTGACGTTCGGCTACCACGATGCGGCGAAGTCGATCGAGGACGCGGTTAAGAACGTACTTGACGCCGGCCATCGCACAGGCGACATTGCGGTAGACAAGAGCCAAGCGATTGGCACAACGGCAATGGGCGATCTGATCGTTGCTGCAATGGCGAAGTAATAGTTCTCCCGATATAACAAGCTAAAACAGATATGGCGGTGCCAAGGAGGCGACTCCTGGCATCGCTATTTTTGTTTCGTTGTACGCAATTATCCGTAACGATTGCAACAATCCGTTACGTATTCTCGTTCTTAGAAGATATAGCAGCTGGAGCAAACGGAGCAAGAAATATTCTGGAGAAGCGATAGCGTTCGCCTTTGTATCCGGATTCCAGACATTGCGGCCTCGTTCAAGGAATCTGGATACAACAGCGATCGTAAGAAGGTTTCTTGCGCAGTGGCGGTTACGAGCTATGGGTCGCAAGCTTTTATAACGCTGGTCGTGAATGACAGCCAAGAAATATTAATGTTTCAGTAACAGTAATTATGTTTATAGACATATAGCTGAGAGAGCAAACGGAGCAAGAAATATTCTGGAGAAGCGATAGCGTTCGCCTTTGTATCCGGATTCCAGCCATTACGGCATAGTTCAAGGAATCTGGATACAACAGCGATCGTAAGAATGTTTCTTGCGCAGTGGCGGTTACGAGCTACGATTGGGTCATGTAAGGATATCGTGTAGCGTGTGCAAGCCATGATCGGCGGGAGTTTGAAACGTTGCACATGATGAGGAATTCCTAATGAATGCCTCGCGGGCAGGAATTTCGACGCCGTATAGCGAATACATAATATCTTAAGCGACCTAAGCATCGTCGCCTTCTATCATCCATATACGCAGTCCATAAAGTAAGGAGCGTGGCGAGATGAGCTTTTGCTGTGGAGCCAGCATGATTGGAACCAAAGGAACACTAAAGCATTTTCATACGCATATTCATAATGTGCCGATTACGTTTTGTCCAGTATGTCGTCGCGTAGACGTTCATTATTTGGCTCAGCAGGAGTTTGACATATTAGCCGAATATGCGCATGGCGACGGCAGTGCGGAAGTAGACTTCGACGACTATGTCGACCGTGACGAACGCGCATTGCTGGAGAATTGCGTCAACCACGAAAGTGAAGAACCAATTGATATTGTACGAAGCCAGATTGATATGTCGCTTGACTTGCTCAGCTTTGCCAAGGCTATCGACGATAAGACGTGGCAGATGGAGCTCAAGAAGCGTTTGATCGTGCTGAACAGCAGACGCAACCGTCTGCTGAAGCGCCAATCTTCGGTATAGGATACGGGAAATATTCAGATGCCTCCCTTGCGGAGGCATCTCTCTTTTTGAAACGGGAAATAAATTAACTTTTTTTAATGATACCCCCGCAAAGCGCGGTGACTGTCACGAAATGATGTAGTAGCGAGGTGGAGCGGTTGTTGCTGATCCTGTTCAAGCGCTTTTTGCGCAAATCGGTTCCCTCCCAGGCTGTAACATCCGAGCTGAAGCTGGGACCGGAGCAGTACGTAGAGAAAATCCGACAAGGTAATGAAGGGCTTAGAGATCAATTCATTGCTGAGTATTATCCATATATAGCAAAACTAACAAGCAGATTCTGCAAACGGTATGTTGATCCGAATAGAGATGATGAGTTCAGCGTGGCATTGCTTGCATTCAATGAAGCGATCAATCAGTATGATGCTGAAGCGGGAGCCTCGTTCCTCGGATTTGCAAAAACCGTCATACAACGTCGGCTTATTGACCATGCGCGGAAAGAGCAAAGGCATTTGCGAGCTATTCCTTACAGTACATATGATTCGGAAGGCGACGACGGAGCCGTATACAACGTGCTTGACACGAAGCAGGCGCTGGACGAACATGAGAATAATAGAGATATTAAGGAGAGACGCGAGGAAATCGAGGAGCTTAACCAGGAGCTTGAGCTGTTCGGCATTACGTTCCCTGAGCTCGTCGAGATATCGCCCAAGCATGCCGATTCGCGGCAGATGCTCATAGGCATCGCTGCCATGCTGGCTCAAAACGGACCGCTCATGGCGACTCTGAGGCTGACTCAGCGCATGCCGATCAAGGAATTGATGGAACAAAGCGGCGTTTCTCGTAAAACACTGGAGCGCAATCGCAAATATATCATCGCAATCGCGATTATTATGTCAGGATCTTACCCATATATGAATGACTATTTGGACATACGAATCAATCACACAACAGCAGGCAAGGAGGTGAGCAGATGAAGCGCGGGATCGTAATGAGCGTGCATGCTAAACATGCTGTTGTCATGACTGCCGAAGGCCAGTTTCTCCGCGCTCCTCTGCAAGGCTCGCCTCAGATTGGCGAAGAAATTGTTTTCGAGGAAGAGCAATCGGAACCTAGGCGTGTGAAGTGGAACCGGGTATCCATGCGCTACGCAGCGCTGGCGGCGACGCTTGGCATTATGCTGATAGCCGGGCTGGCCTATGCTTTTTCCGCGACGCATCCCGTCGTCGCATATTTGACAATGGATATCAATCCGAGCGTGGAAATCGGAGTTGACGGTGACGAGAAGGTTCGCAGGCTTCGCGCGTTGAACAAAGACGGTGAACAGATTATTGCGGGCATAGCCTACAAGGGCGTAGATGTAGAGACGGTTGCGGCTGCTATTCTGGAGCAGGCCAGCAAAGCGCATTATTTGGACGCGCCGCATAAGGATATCTTGATTACAAGCGTCCTGCTGAATGGAAAGAAGCAGCCGGGCTTGGAGTTCGAGTCCTTGCTTACGAGCAGGCTGGACGAGAAACTGCAGAAGTGGCTGGGCGAGCATACGGCTGCGAATCAAGCGGTGACGATTACAACCTTGTCCGTGCCTGAATCGCTGCGCGTGGAAGCAGATGCCAACGGCATCTCATCCGGCAAGATGGCGGTCTATCTAATGGCGAAATATGAAGGGCATCAGGTAGAGCTCAGCAAGCTGAAGGAAGAGTCGATCGATTCCTGGTCGGAGCCAATTGGCGGCATGAAGAGCATCGTGGATACGAAAGACGATGCCGCGACCAAAGAGAAGCTGGAGAAGCTTCTGGCCAAGGAGAAGAAGGAGCAGAAGGAGCAGAAGGCGCAAAGCGGGTCTGGCAGCGGGAAAGGATTGAAGCCAGCCCCAACTGCCTCTTCTAAGCCTTCGGCCAAGCCGTCCGTCAAGCCGACAGCCAGACCGTCCGTCAAGCCATCTGAAACCGGGAAGCCGAATCGGCATGGCTGGTGGCATGACCGGGACAAGGATGATCGCGATGATGACGACGAGGATGATGATGATGATTCTCGTACATCCTCCAGCAAATGGAACAACAGGGAAAACTACAAAAAATGGGAAAATGAAAATGGGTATAAGGGCCAGTATAACGGCTGGTCCAATTCGAATAATCAGAGTAACAAGAACAACAAAGACAATAAGAATGGCAAGGATAATAAGAGCGATAAAGATCATAAAAACAACAACAATTCCGGAAAAAACGGCAATTACGTGAATGGCTGGACTAAATACGGGAACGAAAATAAGGGAGAAAGCGACAAAAACAGCAATAAAAACGATCAAAAAGGAAATAAAAATAACGACCGTGACAAAGACTCCACTAAAAAAGGCAGCCGGAATGAGAAAGACAGTGATGATGACGAGGATGACCGGAGCGATAGAAACCGCGGCGGTTCCGACCGTGACCGCGACAGCGACAAGAAGCGCAGCGACGGAGATAATCAAAAGAGTTCATCTCGCGACAGCCGCCAGCATAGCGGTCGCGACTAACCGAATGCCCGCAAGCGGACAGCCTGTTGCTTGAGCACTAAGTCACAGCGGAAGGCAGTATCGCCTTGTTTTGCATCTAACAAAAAACGAGTCTTTACGACTATAAACCTTCCTGGTTTCGACAGGATTTCCGATTGACAGCCTTTGTAAAGTAAACCTATGATTAGTGGTAAGTTCATTCGTCCAAATTCATAGCTTTGCCGGGGAGGAGTAGTAGATGCAAGCCATTCGAAAGCGTTATTTCCCGGCGCTTGCCGAGTATATCCGGGGTGGTAAGGAAGCATCGCTTCATCATGCATACGAGCTGGGCAAACAACTTCAGGAGTTCAATCAGGAAGAGATAATAGCCGTACATGAAGAATGCATACAAGAACTCGCAGCCAACGTGGAATCCAAAGATGCCGTTCAGCTTTATCATCGTTCCTTTGTGTTTCTAATGGAGCTGATGGTAGCATGCCGATTTAAGATGGAAGTCAGCGCCGACGGCGAATTGCACGAGCCGTCATCCGCTCAGAAATTTATGGACATGAGGGCGCTCATGCTTCATTCGGACCGTTCGTTCGAGAGGGTTAAAAATAAATACGAAAACGTGCTGCAGCATATGGACAGCGGTATTGCGCTATTTGACAGCGACGGTATCCTGTCTTTTATCAACGTCCAAATGGCCAAGCTGCTGGATATTCCCAGAAAGACGCTGGTCGGCTGCAACATAAGAGAGATTCTGCTGCATCCGAAGCTTGCGATTACCTCCAAACGGACGATCCTTCGGCTATACCGGGAGATGTTCATGAAGCGAAGCCGCTATTATGAGTTCCAGCATAAGGACGGCAAGCATCTGCTTGCAACCGTCACTTACGGAGACCAGTTGGACGGGGATTTCCTGTTCAGCGTAAAGGATGTATCGGAATACAAGCAAATCGAACAAAGCGCGCTGCAGAACGACAAGCTTGCCATGTTAGGCAAGATTGCAGCAGCCATCGCCCATGAAATCCGCAATCCGTTAACGAGCATAAGAGGATTCATCCAGTTGCTTCGGCCTTACTTGCTAGAGGTGGGAAAGGAAGAATACGCGCGTATTATTTTGACGGAAATCGACCGCGCCAATGACATCATCTATGAATTTCTAAATTCCTCCAAGCCCTCCGCTCCTATGAAACAAGCCGCATCGATCGATCATCTCATCCGTGAAGTTGTTATGCTGACTGAAAGCGAATCCTTACTTCGAAATTGTGAAATTACCGTAGAATCCTATCATGTCGAAGCATACGTTTCGATTGATATCAAGCAAGTGAAGCAAGTGATTCTGAACATTGTGAAGAACGCGCTTGATGCAGTGGAAGAAATGCAAGCGGAGCGCAGAGGGAAGATCGACATTTTTCTTAGCAGCGACGGACAGTATGTGAAGATATTAATCAGAGATAACGGCAAAGGAATGGACAAAGCTACAATGAACAGGCTGTTCGATCCTTTTTTTACAACCAAACAAGCGGGGACCGGACTTGGCCTCTCCGTCAGCTATCGGATCATTCGCAATCATGGCGGCACGATCCGGGTAGACAGTCAAGTCGGAAGCGGGACAGAATTTATCGTCTATTTGCCATTGGCGGAATAAAGGTTTAGAATCGAATCGGGGTTTCATACCCCGATTTTTTGCTATATTCGAGAAACGAGGGATGGAATAATGGCGATTTCAATTAGAGCAGGAAACAGACAGGCGGGCGATGCGGCGCCTGATGCTCTCGTGCGTCTTATCATAGAAGAAGAATTAAAAGGAACTTCGGGGCTTGTACATCCTCAAATTGACGGACAGCTTCGCGGCGGTTATGCGAAGGGACTGTTCCAGGCGAAGCCGGAGCAAGTTGAATCTATGCCTTCACTTGGATTAGTAGAGCCGTCATATATTCTATTTATCGGTTATGAGCCAGGCTCCGGAGCAGACGGCTTGCGCCATGCCGGCGCTGCGGCGGCCAAAGCGCTGAAGAAAGTCCGTGCTGCCAGCGCAGAATTTCTTCTCGCGCCGTCTGCCCTGGAACAAGATCTTGGCGCTATCGGCGCGGAAGCGGCAGCACAGGCGTTGACGGAAGGGATTCTGCTGGCTCTGCATGACAGACAGCCGCTGAAGAAAGAAGAGCAAGTCCGCTTTGGTCTAGGAGAGATTGCTTATTGCTTCGAAAACGGCTTTGCCGGGTCTCAGGCTGACAACGGTCTATGGAAGCGGGGAGCAGACAAAGGCCAGATACTGGCAAGCAGCGTAGCATATGCCCGCGATCTTACGAATCTTCCGGGCAATGACTTAACGCCGGAGCGCCTGGCTTTCCACGCTGAGGAGCTTGCTTCGCAGTACGGTCTGGAGATCGAGGTCATCGACGAGTGGACGGCAGCCGAGCAAGGGATGGGCGGCTTGCTGGGAGTCGGTCAAGGCAGTGTCAATCCGCCAAGAATGATCGTCATCCACTACAAAGGAGCGCCGAATTCCTCTGAGGTATGGGGCTTGATCGGCAAAGGCATTACGTTCGATACAGGCGGCATTTCCCTCAAGAAGGCTGCGGGTATGGAGGAGATGATCTCGGATATGGGAGGCGCTGCGGCAGTGCTTGGTGCGCTTCGGGCATTGGCGGAGCAGAAGGCGGAAGTGAATGCGCTCGTGGTTGTTCCGACAGCCGAAAACATGCCTTCCGATCGCGCCTTGAAGCCGGGTGATGTGATTCGGATGATGAGCGGACATACGGTGGAGGTCGTGAATACAGATGCGGAAGGCAGGCTAGTGCTGGCCGACGCTCTCACCACGGCAATTCGCCGAGGCGCTACCAAGCTTGTTGACGTTGCGACGCTTACGGGGGCCGTTATGGTCACATTGGGTTATGAGGCGACAGGGGCTGTAACGAACAACGACGCGTTAATGACGGATGTGCTTCGCGCTTCGGAGCGTGCGGGAGAGCGAGTATGGCAGCTGCCTGCGTATCCGGAATTTTTGAAGGGATTGAAGAGCGACGCGGCCGACTTGAAAAACAGCGGTTCCCAGTATGGCGGAGCAAGCAAAGGCGGCATGTTCATCGGCTACTTTGCGGAAGGGCTGCCTTGGGTTCATCTGGACATTGGCGGCACCGCATGGCTGGAAGCTGCTAGAGGCTGGGAGCCAAAGGGCGGTACCGGAGTGATGGTGCGTACGCTTGTGGAATTGACGGCAGGAAAGCAAGCATAAGGCATACTTGAATCGGAGGCTCTATGACATACGAGGAATTGATGCTGCAACTGGAGAAGCTGGGCAGCGAGCAGACAAAAAGAACCTTTCTCAGGCACGGAGCCATGGAGCCGTTCTTTGGCGTCAAGGTCGGTGATTTGAAGAAGCTGGTTAAGTACGTGAAGAAGGACCAGAAACTTGCGGAGCAATTGTACGCTTCAGGCATTTCGGATGCGATGTATCTCGCAGGGTTATCCATTGATCCTAAGCAGGTATCAAAGGAATTGCTGCAGCAATGGGCGAACGAAGCCTATTGGTCCATGCTGTCGGAATATACAGTTGCCGGAGTTGCCGCGGAAAGCGCATATGCCAGGGAGCTTGCGCTGGAGTGGATGGATTCGCCGGAAGAGATGAAGGCGGCTTGCGGGTGGAACACCTATGCAGGATATGTGTCTATTACGCCTGACAGCGAGCTTCCGATCGGAGAAATCCGTGAACTGCTGGCTAGAGTGCGCAGAGATATTCACAGCGAGAAGAATAGAGCGCGTTATACAATGAACGGCTTCGTGATCGCTGTCGGTACATATGTCAGGGAGCTTCATGAAGAAGCGATCGACATAGGCAAGGCCATTGGGGAGGTTCATGTCGATGTTGGCAATACCGCTTGCAAAGTGCCTTTAGCCGAGGAATATATCGCCAAATCATCCAGTAAGGGCAAGATTGGCGTGAAGAAAAAAACCTGCATTTGCTAATCGTTCGCGCCTTATGATGCAAGGACTTGCCATTGATGCTTTAAATGCATGAAACCGATGCCAATATGGTTATGGAAGGCAAGCGGTTATTGTACTAAAATATGAAGAGGCCACAAAACTGCAAGTGATGCAGCGGGTAGGCTTCTCTTCCTATGTCTCGGCATGGAAGGGGCAGGCGGCCATGTATGGAATGGTACGCCATAGAAAATAATAGGATGGTTATGAATAGAGAGGGTGGAATTTTCTGCAATGAGCATCCATGATGAGCGCAACTCTTCGCCTTGGAAAAGCTACTATGGTCCCAATCTTGGTTATGTTCAGGAGCAATACGAACTGTTCCTGGCCGATCCGAATGCTGTTGAAGCATCGGTTCGCGAAATGTTTCTCGTATGGGGGGCGCCGCCTTCCACAGCAGCTGCGTTTTCGTCGGCTGCGCCGGTTTCCACTACTGGAACCGTACAGTCGGGAGCACCGCTAGCTGGCGGTCCGCTTGACAGCAATATGCTCAAGAAGGTCGTTGCCGCGCATCAGCTAATGCTGAATATTCGCAGGTACGGCCATTTAGGTGCGGATATCAACCCGCTGGGCATTAGCCAATCGGCTGACACGAAGCTGCTAGACCCTGAGACCTTCGGATTGACGAAAGAGGATCTGCTATCCATTCCAGCGTCCCTGATCTGGGACAACGCGCCGGAGTCCATTGGCAATGGTTGGGATGCCATCGTGCGGCTCAGAGAAATTTACACCCGTTCGGCTGCGTATGAATTTACACACATCCACGATGAGACGGAACGTTCCTGGCTTCACAAGCAAGCGGAGTCCGGTTCATTCCCTGCTCCTTTGTCTACAAGGGAGAAGGAAGCGCTGCTTGAGCGCCTCATGCAAGTGGAGCAATTCGAAAGCTTCATCCACAAAACGTTCGTCGGCCAGAAGCGCTTCTCTATCGAGGGCGTCGACATGCTTGTTCCTGTGCTGGACGAAATCGTCCGCGCTACTGCGCATGACGGTGCTCAGCATATCCTAATCGGCATGGCGCATCGCGGCCGTCTGAACGTGCTGACGCATGTGCTTGGGAAGCCGTATGAGAAGATCTTCTCCGAGTTCCATCACTCCCCTAACAAGGAGCTGGTTCCGTCCGAGGGATCGATGGGCATTAACTACGGATGGTCCGGCGACGTGAAATATCATTTGGGTGCAGACCGTGCCTTCACAGAAGGCGAGACGGTTCGCGCCAAAGTGACGCTTGCGAACAACCCGAGCCACTTGGAATTCGTTAACCCTGTTGTAGAGGGCTACACGCGTGCTGCACAGGAAGACCGCAGCAAGCCAGGCTTCCCTGAACAGGATCTGCATAGCGCTGTAACGGTATGCGTACACGGCGACGCAGCGTTCATCGGCGAGGGCATCGTAGCCGAGACACTTAACTTTAACAATCTTCAAGGCTACCGCAATGGCGGTACGCTTCACATTATTGCAAATAACCGTCTGGGCTTTACGACAAACAGCGTGGACTCCCGTTCCACTTATTATGCAAGCGACCTTGCGAAAGGCTTCGATCTGCCGATCATTCACGTGAACGCGGACGATCCTGAGGCATGTCTTGCGGCTGTGCGTCTGGCATGCGAATATCGCCTGCGCTTCCAGAAAGGCTTCGTGATCGACTTGATCGGCTACCGCCGCTTCGGCCATAACGAGATGGACGATCCAGAAGCAACTCAACCGCTGGTTTACTCCAAGGTTCGCAATCATCCGACAGTAGCAACGCTGTATGCAGAATTGCTGAAATCGGAGAAAACCGTTTCCGAAGAGCTGGCGGCTCAGCTTCGCGAGAAGACGCTCAGCGCCCTTCAAGCCGGTTATGACGCCATGAAAGCGAATGAAGGCAAGGCGCATGTTCAAGTCACGCAAGAAAACGGCGTAGTTGTATCTGAGGACGTTCGTACCGCTGTACCGATGGACACGCTTAAGGAAATCAACCTGGAGCTGCTGAACCGTCCGGAAGGCTTCACGGAGTATTCCAAGCTGCAGCGTATTCTGCAACGCCGCGCAAATAGCCTGAATGATGGCGAGAAGCTGGATTGGGCGCATGCCGAAGCATTGGCGTTCGCTACAATTCTGGCTGATGGTACGCCAATCCGTCTGAGCGGTCAGGATTCCGAGCGAGGAACGTTCGCTCATCGTCATATCATGCTGAACGACAATGCAACGGCTCAGAAGTTCACACCGCTGCATATGTTCCCGCAGGCGAAAGCTTCGTTCGCAGTTCATAACAGCCCGCTCTCCGAGACGGCTGTACTGGCATTCGAATATGGCTACAACGTATTTGCACCGGAATCATTCGTTATCTGGGAAGCACAATTCGGCGACTTCGCGAACGTTGCCCAAGTCATATTCGACCAATTCATGTCTGCCGGCCGTGCGAAGTGGTCGCAGAAATCCGGTATTGCTATATTGCTGCCGCATGGTTATGAAGGCCAGGGTCCAGAGCATTCCAGTGCACGTCTGGAGCGCTTCCTGCAATTGTCTGCTGACAATAACTGGACCGTTGCGAACCTGACCACTTCGGCGCAATACTTCCACCTGCTGCGCAGGCAAGCAGCGATGCTGGGCAGCGACAATGTGCGCCCGCTCGTATTGATGGCACCGAAGAGCCTGTTGCGTAACCCGCGTGTTGCGTCGCATGGCGTTGAATTTAGCGAAGGCTCCTTCAAGCCGGTGCTTCCGCAGTTCAGCCTGACGGAAACAAAAGCGGCAAAAGATAAAGTGAAGCGCCTGATTCTCGGAACGGGCAAAGTGATGGTCGATCTGGAGGAAGCAATGTGCTCCGGCAGCGAAGGCGAATATGCTTGGCTGCGCGTAGCTCGCGTCGAACAGCTGTATCCATTGCCGCAAGCCGAGCTTGAGCGCATCTTTGGTCAATTCAGCAAGCTTGAAGAGATCGTATGGGTTCAAGAGGAGCCTAAGAACCAAGGTTCCTGGTCTTACATGGAGCCTCGCCTTCGCGAGCTGGCGCCAGGCAAGGTGCAGGTCCGCTATATCGGACGTCCGGATCGCGCAAGTACAGCAACCGGTCACCAGGAAATTCACGTTGCAGAACAGAATATGATTATTTCTTCCGCTTTGAATGGCCAACCATTCGAATCGAGTTTGGTAAGGGGGTAGCAACAAATGGCAGATATTATTGTACCTGAACTGGGAGAATCGATTTCCGAAGGAACGATTACAAAATGGTTCGTGAAGGAAGGAGACAACGTCAATCAAGGCGATGTCCTTCTGGAACTTGAGACGGATAAAGTCAACATTGAGATTAGTGCGGACAGCAGCGGTGTCGTATCTAGCATTGGGAAAAAAGACGGCGATGTTGTACTGGTAGGCGAGGCGATCGGTTCGATCGGCGCGTCCGCCGGCGCACCGGCTGCTGCACCTGCACCAGAGGCTCCAAAAGCGGCAGAAGCGCCAGCTCCAGCGGCTTCGGCAGCACCAGCAGCCGCACCTGCGGCAACAGCTGTATCGACAGCCGCGTCGGTGAATGCGACGCCTGCAGCTCGCAAGCTGGCTCGCGAACAAGGCGTCGACCTGACGCAAGTGCAAGGCAAAGACAGCATCGGCCGTATCTATCCGGATGATGTTCGCTCGCATAACGGACAAGCTCCTGCACCTGCAGCGGCTCCTGCGCCGGCAGCTCCGGCTCCAGCGCCAGCTGCGGCAGCAACTGCCGGCGGCAAGCCTGTAGAGCGCAAGCGCATGTCCCGCCGCCGCGCGACGATTGCGAATCGTCTCGTGGAAGCACAACGCACTGCAGCTATGCTGACGACATTCAACGAAGTGGATATGACGGCGATCCTGGATCTTCGCAAGCGCCGCAAGCAATCCTTCTTCGATAAGAACGAAGTTAACCTGGGCTTCATGTCCTTCTTCACGAAGGCGGTTGTCGGCGCGCTGAAGCAGTTCCCGCTGCTTAACGCGGAGATTGACGGCGAAGATATCGTCGTGAAGAAATTCTACGATATCGGTATTGCCGTATCGGCCAAAGAAGGTCTTGTCGTTCCTGTCGTACGCGATGCGGATCGTCTGGGCTTCGCTGAAATCGAAAGAAACATCGTTGAACTGGCTAAGAAAGCACGCACAAATACACTATCCATTGGCGATCTGCAAGGCGGAAGCTTTACGATCACGAATGGCGGCGTATTCGGCTCCTTGCTGTCGACGCCAATCTTGAACACGCCTCAGGTGGGTATCCTGGGCATGCACAAAATTCAAATTCGTCCGGTTGCTATCGACAATGAGCGTATGGAAAACCGTCCGATGATGTATATCGCACTTTCCTATGACCACCGTATCGTTGACGGCAGCGAAGCTGTGCGCTTCCTCGTAGCGGTGAAGGAAATGCTGGAAGATCCGGAGCAGCTTCTGCTTCTAGGTTAAGCTATTACGATCTCTATAACGAAGCTATTGGTTGTCGTTCGACGATAACCAATAGCTTTTTTTGTCATTTTATTGACGGTGAAGCAGGAAGGAAGCGGGGGTTCGTGGAACATAAACTACCATGGATGAGATCGGATGATTCCTTCAAGGGGTGTAACGGACATGACGAAGAGAAGCAACGAATATATGCTGCGTGAAAGCAGAGAAAGATATGATGCTCTCGTTCAATATTTGCCGGATGGGATCCTTGTCCATTCCGATTGCCGAATTGTATTCGCGAATGAAGCCGCTATAAGGCTGTTAGGCGCAACCGCTGTTGATGAGCTTTTGGGACAACCGATTTTCCCGTTCATTCATCCCGAATATGCGCATCAGTTAGAGGAGAAGATTGAACAATTTCTGAAGGCAGGACGCCCTCATCGATCTGCATTCAGAAAGTTCGTGCGCTTGGATGGCGGTATCGTTAAGACTGAGGTTCATGCTGTGCCCATTACTTTCGATGGCAAGCCGGCTGTTCAGCTTATTATACGGGATATGTCCGAGTGGATTCGGATGGAGGAGACGCTGCATGAGAAGGATGATCTGTACAAAACGCTGGTGGAGCATGTGGTCGCTGGCGTCTTTGTTGAGCAGAACGGCGAATTTGTTTATCTGAATCCGTATTTGGTTAAGATGCTGGGCTACCAAGCCGAGGAGATGCTCGGCCGCAAGATTGAGGAGATCGTAGACGAGGATGAACTTCATACGCTCAGAGACAGCCATTTTTTTGTCCATGATCACGGGCAGAAGCAATTTCCATTTCGGGTCAAAGGCAAGCATAAGGACGGCAGCACGATCTACTTGGAGGGCAATAGCTCCATTATTACCTTTGACGGTCAGGAGGCTCTGCTTGGCACGGTCCAGGATGTCACGATGAAGTATGAGCGGGAGCAGTTGCTCTTGCAAAACGCTAAGCTGTATCAACGTATTATGATGTGCATGCCGGAACCGATCGTTATTACGCATAACGAGAGAGTGCTCTATGTGAACCGCCATGCCATGGAGCTGGTCGGCGTCACGGATGATTCTTGTATTGTTGGCCGGAATCTATTTGATTATATCCACGAGAATGATCGGGAGCATGTGAGGGGGAAGCTGTCATGGACGATCTCAATGGATGAGCCGACCTCGTTCTCGGAGGCTAGGATTGTGTTGTCCGGCGGACGTGTGCTGGAGGTAGAGGCCTCCAATATCAGCATCGATAATTACATGGGCAAGAGGGTCGTGCTGAGCGTCATCCGCGATTTGACTGAGCGCAAGCGGTCGGAGGAGCGAATGCTTCGCTCCGAGAAGTTGTCTGTCATCGGACAACTCGCGGCAGGCGTAGCCCATGAGATTCGCAATCCGTTAACCGCGCTGAAGGGCTTCACTCAGCTGCTGCGGACCAAATATCGGGATGAAACGACGTACTTTCAGATCATGGAAGGCGAATTGGACCGTATTAATTTGATCGTAAACGAGTTTATGACGCTGGCGAAGCCCCATCTTTCTCCCTTCCAGCCAGGCAATATGGATGCTATTCTCCAGAGCGTCGTCTCGATTCTGGATACACAGGCCATTCTGATGAATGTAGAGATTATCTATCGGCTGCAAGGGGAGCTGCCCCTTACGAACTGCAATGAGAACCAATTAAAGCAAGTATTCGTCAATGTCATCAAAAACGCGGTAGAAGCGATGCCAGATGGCGGCAAGGTGATGATTACGGCCCAGACCATGGAGACGCTTAACGGATCCAGCATACATATTCAAGTGAAAGATGAGGGACAAGGGATACCGCAGGAGCTGATCAGGCGGCTGGGAGAGCCCTTTGTCACGACCAAGGAAAAAGGAACGGGCCTTGGCCTAATGGTGAGCACCCGCATATTAGAAGCGCATCATGGCACGATGCATATCCAGAGCGCTCCGAATGAAGGAACGACCGTGGATATTTCGCTGCCTGTTCTTTGATCCCATATAAAGACCGATTATCATAATAGGGTAAAAAAAGGACAGAGGAGCGTGAAAGAGGATGACGACGCAAAAGGGAAAACTGGGGACAAGCACGATTACGCAGATTGGTCTGCTGGTGCATGATATCGAAGCAACATCACAAGCTTATGCCCATTTCTTCGGCCTGGAGAAACCGGAATGGTTTTGGACGGACACGGTGGATAAAGCGCAGACGGCATACAAGGGAGAGTCAAGCGAGGCGCGGGCTAAGCTGGCCTTTTTCGATATGGGTTCTCTGCAGCTGGAATTGATTGAGCCGGATCGCCATCCCAGCACATGGCGCGAGCATCTTGATGCGCACGGCGAAGGCGTCCATCACATCGCGTTGATCATCGAAGGGATGAAGGAGAAGATTACCGTCATGGAAGGACAGGGAATGAAGCTGGTCCAAAAGGGTGAATATACGGGCGGACGGTATGCGTATATGGATACGTTTCATGAGCTTAAGGTTATGCTGGAGCTGCTGGAAAATGACCCTTCATAACATGAGAATGGTATGACAGGCCGAGGCTGATTGTGTGTGGCTTTATAGCTAAAGTTTTAATATAAGAAAACGCCATTCCAGGATCAATCGGTCATTGTGAATGGCGTTTTTCATATTGAAGGTTGTGCATTGCGCATGTGTAGAGTTTCCGGCATGCGGTGGTGACGGCATGTCAAGGCTCTGGGCGTCCGATCACTATGATATGCGCAACGCCGCATACGTATTTTTCAGCATTTGAGGGCCTGCCATGTTAGCTGCTACGGAGAACCACTCGGAATGCGTCAAGATTTTGCCTATTAGATAAAAAGCAATTCCCCCGATCAATTCAAAGGCAATGAATTCCTTCCACTTCCATGCAGGTACAACATAGACAATAAAAACGTCCTTATTTCCTGTTCCCAAGCGTCCCTTCAACCGTAAGCCCTCCTGCCGCAACCCTACAGAGTTCCATACTCAATAGCGTATGCGCGGCGGCTTTTCCAACATTCGCATTAACTAGCCTGCAGAACGTCCTGCAAGATGTCCAGCATCGTATCGATATGGGATTTTTGGACGATAAGCGCCGGCATCAGGCGAATGGTATGGGCATTCGGCGCATTCACGAGAAGCCCTTTCTCTCTGCACTTCTCTACCAGGGAAGGAGCATCCGGCACATCAAAGGCGAGCAGAAGGCCGAGGCCCCGTACATTCGCAATCGGCAAGGAAGCGGACAAGCGCTTCAGTCCTTCCGTCAAATAGTGGCCCTGCTTCTGTGCTTGATCGGCAAGATCAAGACGGAGCAGCTCGCGCACCACCGCCAGGCCTGCTGCCATTGCAAGAGGCTGGCCGATATAGGTGCCGCCTTGGTCGCCGGGCTGGAACAGGTCGTATTGCTCTTTCGTCAGCATAGCCGACAACGGGAAGCCGCCGCCGATTCCTTTGCCCAGCGTAAGAATATCCGGCCCAATGCCGTAGTGCTGGTAGGCGAACATTTTGCCTGTACGGCCAAGGCCAGTCTGGATTTCATCGAAAATAAGCAGAATGCCATACATGTCGCAAATTTTGCGTAGACCGTACAGATATGCTTCACTGACGGCATGGACGCCGCCTTCTCCTTGCACAAGCTCTACCATAATGGCACAGGTCTGGTTCGAAACCGCGGCGAAGCAAGCGTCGAGGTCATTGATCGGCACATGCACGAATCCGTCCACCTTCGGTGCGAAAAGCGGCTTCCATTGCGGTTTGCCCGTTGCAGACATCATCGCCAGCGTGCGTCCGTGAAAGCTGTTCGTAAGCGTGATGACCTCATAAGCGCCATTGAGGTTCAATGCTCCATGCTTGCGGGCAAGCTTAATCGCGCTTTCGTTCGCTTCCGCCCCTGTGCTGGTGAAAAACACTTTATCCATGCCGCTGACGCTGGTCAGCAGCTCGGCGAACTGGATCTGTGGTTCATTGTAAAAGGCGGGGCTGGCATGGACCAGCTTGGAAGCCTGCTCAGCAAGTGCTTGCTGAAGGACAACAGGCGAGTGGCCAAGGCTATTGACCGCCCAGCCGCCGATAAAGTCCAGATAGCTGTTCCCCTCCGTATCGTATAGCATCATGCCTTCGCCCCGGGCCATGACGATATCCGGTCGAATGGCAGTATGCAGCACATGCTTTTTGGCAAGGTCAATAGGTGTTGGTATATGGGTAACGGTATGTGTGTCTTTTTCCATAGATGAAACTTGCATGAGATTGGACATGAAATCCCTCCGTTCAAAACTTAATACTGTATAAATATACATCATAACGAATTAATATTCAATACGCGAATGAACGATTTGTTATTTCGGCATCGCCCATTGTTTTGAAAAATAAAGCTATACTTTTCTGGGAATATAGGGTATTATCTTTATACCATAAAAGGGCGCTTAAACTCCTTATATATCAAGGGTTCAGCGCTCTTTTTATCTTCAATGGTCACATTTTGATCACGAAATTCTGATTTTCCACAGTTTTTAGCAAATCCCCAAACTTTTTCGAGGTGTCTTTTTTCACTGTTCTGGTCACATGTAAGTAGACCGATTTTGTTGTTGAATCATCAACATGACCTAGACGATCCATAATGTCGTGTAGATTTGCGCCGGCCTCCGCCAGGAGACTTGTATGAGTATGTCTTAGCGAATGAGGGGTTAGGTTTTCATTCAGGCCAGCGATTTTTAACAGTCGTTTCATTCTTGTCTGATAATGCAGGAGTGTCATTGGATAACCTGGATGTTTGTGCTTGTTGGCCATTATGTAACCCTTACTGTAGTAACGGTCACGATGAAGCATCATAAATTCTTTGTTCTTATGAATGTAACTTTTTAATACTGTAGTGATCATAGGATCTACATCAATCACACGAACAGAAGTTTTAGTTTTAGGGGTATGCAGTTCATACTTTAACATGTTGTTATTGGGACTGTAATAAGTCTTGGTAATGCTAATGATGTTTTCGGCGAAATCTATGTCAGATTCTCTTAAAGGAATAAATTCCCCGATTCTCATTCCCGTGTATGCCAAGGTCAAGAATGTCTCATAATCTCCGTCAAGACCATGTTTGAGGGCGGTATTCAGAAATAGAGCTAATTCTTCCTTTTCTAAATATCCCGGAAGTTCAACCTTGTTTTCAAGATCATCTACAGTCAACACCTCTTTAGGGACTGAGGCGAATTCGGTTGGATCAGTTTTAATGACTTCCAATTCAATGGCACGTCTAAATATCATTTGTGCGACACTGTGTGTTGAAATAATCGTATTATCTGCGTTTTCTTCTTGTTCTTTCATATTAATTAAAGCCTCTTGATACATGAATGTCGTGATATTATTAATCTGAATAGCATCAAAGTATTTTTTTAACCTCTTTATCGCCTTTCTCCTCGAATCGACAGTGCTACCCTTTACACCTGATACTTTTGCATAGTGTCCTAGCCAAACGTCACAGAATTCCCCAAAACTGACTTTACTATTAACAATGAATGTTCCTGTGGTTAGCTGATGGTAAAGCGCGTTAGCCGCCGTCTGAGCCTCTTTCTTGTTCTTGTATCCCCCTACGCCTAGCCTGTTTACGTTTGCCCGTTACAGGGTCACGTGGGAGGTCTAGCACGAAGTAATAGGTTCCCGTCTTGTCGTCTTTCTTGATTGATGCCATAGTATACCTCCTACTATGATCTAGTACATCCCATTATGACGGTACAAGGAGAAATAGAAAAGCCCCCATGTGGGGGGCCTGTAAGCAATTATGACCTCATGGACTGTTAGGGCATCTTGTTATTTTACAGTCATTTTCTTAATCTCTTCTATTTCACTATAATAGCTGGTCAGAAATGTTCTTGCCAACGAACTATTTAACCGAAGTACAGACTTCGAATCCATTTTCTCATAGAGACTTTCCATAGATTGTATTAGTAAACTGTGTAATTCACTGATTCCTTTGTTATGCCCATACTGGTTCGACAACAATTTTGCATCATTTATATACTCCTCAAGTTTTCCTTTACCCAGAACAAAATTAACAGGGGGAAGTTTTGTTCTATCGATTTCGTAATCCACAAATTCCTTATATATAACTTCATACTCTGCTAGAAGAATTTTTATATCTTCTTGATATTTCTCAAGTTCTCGAGCAGCCTCAACCTTTTTCAGGCCGTCTTGCGATTGATTTAATAATATTTTTGCATTTTCTTCTTGTGGTGATTCGATTAATGCTATCTCAAACATTCTAACAGCTTCTTCGTAGTTCTTTGCTATTAACGCATCTTTTCCTTTCCGCATACTATTTTCAAATGGGTCTGGTTTACTACATGCCGAAAGTAAGATTGATAATATGATAAGGGTCTTCAGAATTTTCATAATATGGATTCGCTCCGATTTAAAATTATATATTTCGGTGGGGACATAGTTCTCAATTCTCAACAAGGTAGACTATAATGCCAATACAAGTTTTAGATTCAATTAATAATTATTTGAAGTGAGGAAATATTTATCATCCACAAATAGTATAAGACAAGAAAGATCATAGTAAAAGCAGAATCTGATGAATTTCCTCTTTTTTAGTCATTTATAGAATATATTAACCACCAAGTAGTACATGCTTTATTTGCTAATTTCCTGTACAGAGTCGCTTGAGAGGTCTATCACGAAATATTAAGTCCACATTTAATTGTCTTTTTAAACGAAAGTCAAAAGCCCTCTCCGGATTATTTGGTTAGCTCTATTATGATATGGGTGGGAAATAGGGATGTTAGTTCGCAAAGAAAAAGTTGAAAATTGTAAGTTTTGGATGATAGATATGGTAATATAGTCCCATGGAATAAATGAGAATAAACATAAGGAGTGTATGATTCTGGCTTACAAATTGTTAGACATTTATAAAAGAGAGCTAAGCTTAAGGGTAGTATTCTTTAAGCATTTTAATTGGAAACAAGTTGCGTTTCATCTTACCTGTATCTTTATTCTTATTGTGCTATCATTTACTATTTCATGGCTTTCAGGCAACCCAGTTTCCCTATCAATCATGCTATTATCAGTACTAGTTATGCCAAATTTATTTAAAAGAACTGAGGAAGAAAGAACAAGAATTTATAACCAATTTCATTATGGACTTAATTACTATGAGTTACGAATGAGAAGACTAAGGAAATTTCTAAAGGATGAGGGGATTGATTTTTCAAAAGAAAAAATAGCAGCACTGATAACTTTGATTGATAAGCAAGCTGATGAACATAAAATACCGTTTCTAGTAGGTCGAGGGGTTTTAGCTGCCATACTCATTCCTATTTGGGTACAAGGAATCTCATGGGTTTTAAATAAACAAATTACTAGAATTGAAGAGGCTGTAGTTTTTATTGTAATTCTCCTAGCTATAATTTTTTTAATTTGGATGGTTATAACCGCATGGAAGAAGATCATTTACGATGAAATAATTAATAGTGACTATAATAGGCTAAAGTTGATGTCAAGTGATCTACGGGAATTAGTGTTTAAAATGCAGTAAAGAATTAAATCTAAAATAGTAGAGGAGAGATAAACCATGGCTACACCTTCAAAATCTAAGGTGTTTGAGGATTGGATGGAGTGGCTAAATCGTAGGGGATTGGATTGGGGAGAACCCTGTTGTTGGGCATGTGGTCGTCACTGGGGTGAAAAGTACTGTATAGATAACCCCCAGGCCAGCAGGGAGGAAATCATAGATAATTGGAACAATGTTCCCCTTCAAATATGCCACATCATTCCTCGACAGTTTGGCGGTGAAGATGATCCGATTAATTTATTTCTAATGTGTAGTGACTGCCACGATAAAGCTCCGAACACAAGGTCCAGAGAAGCTTTTTTAGAGTGGGTTGAGAAACAGGATTACTATGCTGATTTGGGTGAAAGGCTCGAAAGAGAGTTGAAGAACTTTGGGCTGGATGCACGTCTGGAGGAAGTAAATGCAATCATGGTGGATGAGCAACTCAAGAAAGAACTATTGCGTAGTGTAGGATTGCATATGAATCAGGCTAGGGGCGGTTCACAAATAACTCTATCTAGTATAGTGGCGGTATTAGCAGAGAAACTAAATAGTAAATTGACTGAATACTAAAATTAATGGTATATAAACTGATTAACCTTGATTTTAATAAAAGGGGATGGAAAAGTGGAATACATTTCAGATCTAGATAAAAAATTAAAGAATATACCTAAACCACGCATTATTCCAGCAATATGTAGCTGGTCAGATTTGTTGGGATTTGGAAGTAACTTTACAGATAATAACTGGAATCTCAATCATAAGCAGTGGAAAGATATAATTCAAAGGCTAGTACTTATACAATCAATTTTAGCGCGCAATTTATGGCCTTCTCAAGAATTTGCTCTAGTACTTAATGACGGCATTGCTAGATCATTTCTATTGGATCATGGTGTAGGTCACATTCAATATTTGAGTTTATGGTTACGTAGTTGTATCTATTTTCATAATGAGGTAATTCAGAACGAGAGAAAACGAGGATTGCCTGGTCTTAGAACAGTTATTGCTGCTGGGGAAAGAGCTGTGCATAATTGGGAGGAAGTGAAAGCTAGCGACTTTGTTTTCAACTATACTAAATCAGATCCAAGTGGTTTGTCTTCCTATGAAATTTCGGGCGATAACCCGACAATACTTACTAATCCAGGACCATTACAAATGAATACCGCTTTTTCAAAAGCTTTTATTATTGATGAGGCTGGATCAAGGTTTGGTGTAGGTGGAGCAAATTTTTATATCGATGAATCCTTTCTGGATTTATTGAAGGAGCTATCAGTTACTTCTAGTTTCTGTGAAGGGTATATTTGGGAGGAAAGGGATGACAGTTTCATTTTTGCCATACCAAAACAAAGTGATAGGGACTATTTTCATTTAGGATTTGAATTAGAAGCGCCATTAATAGATTTAAAGACAAAAGCGTTTAGTTCACAGGTTTATAAAGTTAAAGCGTTTTTTCCTCATGATGAAGACCCAAGAGAATTCAGCATTCCTATTGAATCTATTTAAATTCGTTATGTGTTGTTCTCATAATAAGAATGAGAAGTAGCTCAACTCACATGTGCTACTTCGTATTTTCTTGAGCCTTATTTGCCAGCTATAAATCTGATGCTGCGTTATTACCCCTTCGATAGTGTAAATTATAGCGGAATAAATAATTCTATTTTTTCATCGGTTAGTTCAAATGAATCAACTAAAATGCAGTACTTTATTGCAATAGATTGTAAGGAAAGATAGAAAGCTATCTTTTCCTTATAGCTTAGGTCATGAACAATCATGACAATAAAATAGTTGAAGATAGTTTCAAGTTTTCCAAGATTTTTGATAGTGCTGGCCATCTTTCCATCAAATTTGTTTGCATTTATTACTCTGCTCTGATCAAACCAGTCAATAAAGAGATTCTCAATAGATTTATGCAGGTTAATACGGTTAGAATCATTCATGATATTCTCGAATAGCCGAGTAATATGTCCAACAATTTTTTGTTCTTTGTCAAGTTCCTGATTTCTATAATCGGGAACGAAAGACGTTACGAATTTGTAATAGTCTTCATTTAAAGCCCAGGCTACTACAATCAATGTTTCTTTGAAGTGCTTGGGATGAAACTCTTTTGTCATTTTTTCTAAAGTGCTTTTGTCTAACCGAGTCTTATCTGCCATTGCGTTAAGTCCAAACTTCAATATACTATTCTTGTAATACTGGCTATTTTGCACGATTCATTTCCACACTCTCCCATGATTAGATATAAGTATGTAATCGGCAGGTACATGGAAAATGTAAAGAACTAATGAATCATGTCTTATTACTCCAATTACTTTCCCCCACAATTGGGGAAAACCTCAAAAAAAGAATCGGTAGCCAAGAATGATCTGAGCTGCCGATTCCAGTTATTGTTGAGCCTGTAGGATGAACGCTACGAGCTGATTCATTTTCTCATCAAGATCTAGTTCTGAGAAATGAAAATCATTCCATAAGCCAGTAACTTCTCGGGCTACCTTGACCTTATCCACGTCCGATACGCTTCTTACAACTGCATCAGCATATTCGATTGTATCAGTTGGTCTGGTGTAAAGTCCGGCGAAAAATTGGTCGAAGGAGTCATTTGGCCCAAAAGTTTGATCGTTTAAAGAAGCAGGGTCGGGATTTGGGAGTTTGACGCGCTTACCCTCATAATTAATATACTGCCGGACAATAAGTTTTGTGAAAACCTCAACCATCAAGTCATGGGGCACATAGTTCTCTATTTCACGTCCCTCGGATATCCAGAGCGATACATAGCGTGAAAGCTCTGGTATTTGTTCGAGACGTTCCTTAATTCTAAGTACACGTGGTTTCAACGTCACTCGCTTTCCACCAAGGTCGCTGTCACACACTATAACGGAGTAACGACTTGTCCTCAGAATATCAATAAAGCTGTCAATATGGTCATCCTGATTTTCGTCATCTTCCGAGAGCAACCGGTAGTGATCGAGTAAAGCGCCACCATAATACACGAAACTGTAATCTTTGCCTTCTATAAAACGAATGTTGTTTTGAGAGGCTTTTAATTCCAGCCACTTCTTGATATAAATTTTGTCGCTCGGCCCTTCCACCCATATGACTACGTTGGATTGGAGTAGTTGAGATGGCTTCATTCCCAATTCATCCAGCACATAGCTTAGATCACCTAGTGGTCACAAACTTAGTCATACAGATCGGAAGCATTATACAAAATACTAATAATTTTTATTAGTCATGGACGTATTGAAACTATTTGATGCATAAAATTCACAGTTGTGTTATTATCTTTATCCCGCTGTTTGAAGCGGGACAGGAGAGGGAACGGGATTGGCTCTCCGTCCGAAGCGGATTCGGCGCAATACAAACAGGAGGATATGTGAGCATGAATCGGAATGAGGCATGGATTCGGCTGAACGGCATTGAGAAGAGCTTTAAAGTCGCGACAAGGACGGCAGGGTTGAAGGAAGCGACCAAAGCCTTGTTCGCGCGGAAGCACACCGTCGTTGAGGCACTGAAGGACATTACCTTCACCATCGGTGAAGGAGAGATCGTAGGTTATATCGGACCGAACGGAGCGGGCAAGTCAACCACGATCAAAGTGATGAGCGGCATTCTGGTGCCGGATGAAGGGCAATGCTCCATTATGGGCTATACGCCTTGGAAGGACCGGACGGAATACGTTAAGCATATCGGCGTCGTGTTCGGACAACGGTCACAGCTCTGGTGGGACGTTCCGGTTATAGATTCGTTCGAGCTGCTAAGGGACATTTATTCAATAACTGACGGGATGTACCGCGATAATCTGGCGATGCTGACCGAGATGCTTGATCTGGAGGCGATCCTCAAGATGCCGGTCAGACAGCTTAGTCTGGGGCAGCGAATGCGCTGCGAGATCGCGGCATCGTTGCTGCACAGTCCCAAGCTGCTGTTCCTGGACGAGCCTACGATCGGACTGGACGCGGTCAGCAAGCTGGCGGTGCGCAACTTTATTAAACGATTGAATCGGGAGCATGGCGTAACGGTGATTCTGACCACACACGATATGAGCGATATTGAAGCGCTGGCCAATCGGATTCTGATGATCGGCAAAGGAACCCTTCTCTACGATGGCACGCTCGACGAGCTGAAGGAGCGGTTCGGTACGGGGAAGACGGTAACGGTCGATTACAGGGGACGCTCCGGACCGGTTGCCGTTGATGGGGCAACGCTGATCGAATGGACGGCTGAGCGGGCTGTATACGGCTTTGATTCGGAGAAGGTAACGCTAGCGGACATGGTTACCCGCTTGTCGGAGTCGGTCGAGGTGGTCGATCTTTCGGTTTCGGCCAAGGACATTGACGAGATTATCGTCCAGCTCTATGAGGAGCACAAGATATGAAGGCTTATACTTCGATTTGGCGCCTTCGATTTATTAACGGGATGCAATACCGCTCGGCAGCACTTGCCGGTATGGCCACCCAGCTTTTCTTCGGATTCGTCTTCATCATGATCTTCGCCGCATTCTACAGCAACAGCACGGGCACACAGCCTATCTCCCTGGAAGATTTGATTACGTATGTTTGGCTCCAGCAGATCTTTTTGTCATTTATCATGTTATGGTTTCGCGATCAGGAATTATTCGATTTAATTACGAACGGCAACATTGCCTATGAGCTTTGTAGACCGATGGCTCTGTATCCGCATTGGTATTCGAAGCTTCTGGCTCAACGATTTGCCAGCGCCACGCTGCGTTGTTTTCCGCTTCTGGCTATCGTGTTTGTCATCCCTGAGCCTTATCGGATGGGGCTCCCGCCGACTTGGGGATCATTTTTGCTGTTCCTGGTTGCGCTGGCGCTGGGCTTGCTTGTTGTCGTGGCCATCTCAATGCTGATCTACATATCAGTGTTCTGGACGATGTCGCCGGTCGGTTCCATTCTGATGATTGCGGTTGCGGGCGAATTTTTGGCGGGCATGGTTATTCCGGTACCGCTTATGCCTTCTTGGCTTCAGCCGATTGTGTACATCTTGCCGTTCCGCTGGACAACCGACTTTCCGTTTCGCGTCTATTCCGGACATATTCCGATAGCCGAAGCGGCATGGGGACTCCTGATTCAGCTTGCGTGGCTGGCGGTGCTAGTCCTAGCGGGAAAAGCATTAATGAAAAAGGCGCTGCGAGCCGTCGTCGTGCAAGGAGGGTAGAAGAATATGCGACTTTATTTCAAATATTTAAGCATTCAACTCAAATCTCAGATGGAATACCGGACATCCTTTTTACTCATGAGCGTGGGCCAGTTTTTTATCCCCTTTATGGTATTCGGGGGCTTGTACTTTATGTTCCAGCGTTTCGGAGAGCTGCAGGGATGGAGTTTTTTTGAGGTAGCTCTTTGTTTCTCGGTCATTCACTTGGCGTTTTCACTTAGCGAATGTTTTGCGAGGGGATTTGATTCGTTTTCGTCGCTGGTTGGCAGGGGGGACTTCGACCGGCTGCTGGTCAGACCCAGAAGCACGGCCCTGCAGGTGCTGGGTTCGAAGTTTGAATTTACGAGAATCGGACGGCTGCTGCAAAGTGTGATCGTACTGATCTGGTCGGTGTCCAATTTGCCGCAGGTTTGGAGCTTTCCGAAGCTGTTGACCCTTCTGCTGATGATCGCGAATGGCACAATGATTTTTACGGGCATCTTTATCCTGGCTGCGACGTTTTGCTTCTGGACAATCCAGGCGATAGAAGTAGCCAATGTGTTTACAGACGGAGGGCGCGAGATGGCGCAGTATCCGCTCAATATTTATGAGAAGTGGGTGACCCGGTTCTTTACGTTCATCATTCCGTTCGGCTGCGTCAGCTACTTGCCGCTCATGTACGTGCTCGACAAGCGGGAGGGCAGCATGTTCCTGCCTATGCTGATCACATTCGGCGGCGTTCTGTTCCTCATCCCTTGTCTCTTAATCTGGCGCTTTGGCGTGCGGCATTACCGCTCGACGGGGTCGTAGGAGACAGGTACGAGTGTGCACACTCTATGGCATTTTTTGCAGGGCAAGGATGAGATTTAACTGATAAATGATTTGCTGAACAATTCTGGAGGTGTTGAAGTCGAAAGGTTGCGCATATGCAAAAACGAGGTGCCTTTACCATTGAAATCTGATGGTGGAGGCATCTTTTTATTTACCTTTAGATGGAGAGTGTGCTGCAAACCGCGAAACTCGACTTAGAGAGCGGAAAGCCGCCGCCGAACGGGCTGCAAGCCGAGAAACTCGGCTTAGAGAGCGGAAAGCCGCCGCCGAGCGATCTGCAAGCCGCGAAAATCGGCTTAGAGAGCAGAAAGACGCCGTCGAGCGATCTGCAAGCCGAGAAACTCGGCTTAGAGATCGGAAAGCCGCCGCCGAGCGATCTGCAATCCGCGAAACTCGGCTTAGAGAGCGGAAAGCCGCCGCCGAACGGGCTGCAAGCCGAGAAACTCGGCTTAGAGAGCGGAAAGCCGCCGCCGAGCGATCTGCAATCCGCGAAACTCGGCTTGCATGCCCTGCCCGAGCGCCTCCTAGCCGCTCGCCTAAAATGCAAACAAGCCCGGGCATTCCGGGTGGGAAGGCTACGGGCTTGATGCTGGTTGCGGCTTGCCTTGGCAGGCTGGCCGACATAGGATATCCCCATATCCAAGCGTATGCTGCTAATCTACGGATAAATAAGCGACGGCGCGCTGTTGAAGAACGGATTCTTCAGCAGGCTCAGTCGATGAAATCGGGCGTCCGGAGCCCGGATTCTGCAACTGTGAAATGGCGGCGGAAAATAGACGATAAGCCCGGTTATCGGGATTAAGGGTATGCGCGATACGATCGGTGAGCCGTTCGGTCAAGGAAACGATCGAGAAGCGGCCGATGAAGCTGCGGAAGAGCGGGCCCCAACGGTCGAGTTGCAGACTTGGCTCGCTGTCGCTGACGAATTGCTCGTTCCAGCCGTAGCCGAGGTCGCTGCTAATGCGGAGACAAACGCGATACCCTGTCGAGTCGATAGCTAGCGCCGGAATGACGAATACTTCCACGCGGGTAATGCTGAGCTGCAGGGGTTGTTCCGAAGGGAATGGGGAATCTTGCAAAGATAAAGAAAGCATAAGACATCTCTCCTTTGTCCGCTTACGAGGTTAGCTGTCGGATTCGGGCTAGAGAGTAGACCCTACCGGGGGTACAAATCCCCGGACTCACCCCTTGCAAGGCCGCGGCCGGCTTTCGGCCCGCGTCGCGCTTACGTTGGTTCCCCCGCTTTTTCCAGATCGGAAAAATTAAGCGTTGATGTTTACATAATATTTTAACTTTAAAATATCAATTTGTAAATGATATCTTATCGGGACAACCAAACGTCCAAAATATCCAAAAACCGACATAATTACTTTGCGTTCCCGTCAGATTTCAAGTATGATGGTAGATAAAAAGTGAACTCATGTTCAAATCAAAGGAGCAGCAAGCATGCATTCGAAAACTAGTCATTGCAAAATTGTCGATTGTACAATTCGTGACGGCGGACTCGTCAATAACTGGGATTTCAGCGTCGAGTTTGTACAGCACCTTTATAATAGCTTAAACGAAGCTGGCGTCGATTATATGGAGATCGGCTACAAAAACTCGCCGAAGCTGTTGAAGGGTGCAGATAGCGCAGGTCCTTGGCGCTTCCTAAACGACGATTTCCTTCGCAAAGTCATTCCGAACAAAGGGAACACAAAGCTGTCCGCGCTAGTTGATATCGGCCGCGTTGACGAGAATGATATTTTGCCGCGCAGCGAGAGCCTGCTCGATCTGATTCGCGTCGCTTGCTACATCCAAGATGTAGACAAGGCTCTTGAGCTGGTGCAAATTTTCCACGACCGCGGATACGAGACAACGCTAAACATTATGGCGCTCTCCAATGTTATGGAGAACCAGCTGGTTGAAGCGTTCAAGCAAATCAACGACAGCGTTGTTGACGTTGTATACATCGTAGATTCCTATGGCAGCCTGAAGCCGGATGATGTGGGCTACCTGGTGGATAAGTTCCAGCAGCATCTGCCGAACAAGCGTCTGGGCGTTCACGCGCACAACAACCTGCAACTTGCATTCGCCAATACGCTGATCGCGGCGAATAAAGGCGTAGAGCTTCTTGATGCATCCGTATACGGCATGGGACGCGCGGCAGGCAACTGCAACACGGAACTGCTTGTATCGGAATTGCAAAATACGAAATACAATGTTCGCCCAGTTCTCGACATGATCGAGAAATACATGGTTCCGCTTCGTGAGAAGGAAGAGTGGGGCTACATCATCCCTTACATGATCACAGGTATTCTGGATGAGCATCCAAGATCTGCAATGGCGCTTCGCTCATCCGAGAACAAGGATAAGGCTGTTGATTTCTACGATCAACTGACCACTCCGGAAATCTCCAAGTAACGCCGAATCTGATGAACGCTCGATCGTTTTTACCAACAAAGGCGCTTGCCGATTACGCATTCTTATGCGTACGGCAAGCGCCTTTTTATGGTTGGACGAGCCTTATATGCCCTGTTCCTCTAACGTTTAAACCTTCATGCGGCACAGCTCGCCATCACCGCGAATCGCCGCGGCGGAGCTTGGCTCGTTGGGGTGAAAGTAGGCGGTGCCTTGATATTCTTCGCCTGTTATGGCCTTAGCCGTAAGCTGAACACGGATGTCCTCGTTTTGGCCGAACCAGGAGAGGAGTGCCTTGTCGGTTACTCCATCCGCATCAATGTACCATAGCTTGTCTCCGTAATCGGTGACAATAACAAGCATCGCCTTCGAAAAGGCGACTTTGTAGGATGAATGCTGCGCGTAACCGATGGTCAATGCTATCAGTTCGATTGTTTCCATATTCCATGCCTCTTCCTGTTGCTTCATCATGAATTGAACTACTGGGGCGCAGCCTTCAATCAAGCACAGCTACTGGCGAGCAGGCCGGGCAAGCTGACAAGGAAGACGCCTGTGATTGCATTAATACAGTTTGCCTTGCCGGTACAAGACGGAGGAGAGCTTGGTAACGGCATGGACAAAGCAATTTTGCCGCAGCGAGAGCGGGTCGCCGAAGTAAGCAGGCAGTATACTGTTCATCGTCTTCTGCATCTTGGCGAACAGCTGGCTGTACACTTCCGCTTCCGAATAGAATTGCGTCTCCCTGCCTTGCAGCCATTCGAAGTAAGAGACGATAACGCCCCCGGCGTTCGCCAAAATATCCGGCACGATAATTGCGCCCTGCGAGGTAAGGATTTCGTCCGCTTCACCCGTAATCGGAGCATTGGCTCCTTCTACAATAATATGGGCCTTCACATCATTTACGTTGCCTCTGTGGATCTGATCCTCAAGCGCTGCGAGGAACAGGACATCTACATTCAAATACAGCACCGCTTCGCGGTCCAGCAATTCTCCAGCGATGCCGCTTTCCTTCAAAGCGTCTTCAGTCGCCGGGAGATCGCCCCGGTTCGCCGCTGCGTACTCCGCGAGCGCGGGAATATCGAGGCCGTTCTCATTATACAACGTCACGTTGCGATCGCTGACAGCGACGACTTTGCCACGGATATCGGAGCATTTGTAAGCTTCCATCGCCGTCACGGAGCCGACATTGCCGAAGCCCTGTACAGCAATGGACATCGGCTTGTTCGCGTAGGCAAGCGCAGTCTTGGCGAATGGGTTCGAGCTGCCAGCGAGCCAGCCGATATTGTCGCGGATGAAGTCGTGCATCATATAACGGAATGTGAAGTATACGCCTTTGCCCGTCGCTTCTCTGCGGCCGAGCGAGCCGCCGCTGATCAGGCTTTTGCCGGTGAAGCTGCCCAGGTAAGGGGAACCGGGATGAATGCTTTTGTATTCCGCCATCATCCAGTCCATTTCCCGCTCGCCCGTACCCATATCCGGCGCCGGAATATCTTTATCAGGCCCCAGTATATCGCTGAAATACTGGACGTACTTTTTACAGATCTGATACAGCTCCTTCTCGGAGAAGCTGCGCGGATTGATCACAATGCCGCCTTTGCCTCCGCCGAACGGAACTTCATGTAGCGCGTTTTTGAGTGTCATAAGCGCCGCTAGATTCGTTACCTCGTCTTCATTGACGGATTCATGGAACCGAATGCCGCCTTTGTAAGGACCAAGCGCATCATTGTGCTGAATACGGAAGGCAGGAATGCGCACGACATTGCCGTCTTCCAGCGCAATGCGCAGGAACGCCTTATGTACTTTGTTAGGTGTCGACAGAATTGCCGCCAACGATTGAAAGGCTTGCTCCCGTCGTTGTCCTTGCACGAGGGGTAGGAAAGAAGAATCTCCCATTAACGCGTTCAGGGATTGTTGTACAATGGCTCCAGTCTGACTTGCCATAGGGATACGACCTCCTTGTAGTAAGCATATGATGTGTGCTCTGCCTGATTGTACCATATATTGCGCATGTGAATAAAATGCGGCATAATGTTAGAAAATCTGACGTGAAACATCAGTCCATTTTTAACAGAAAGCAGGCGATCTCGGTGTCCGTTATTCGCGTTTTTATTTACGGTTCTTTGCTGCCGGGTCAAAGCAATCATCATGTAGTATCCAATTATGTAAGAAGCTATATGCCGGGCGTCGTTGCGGGGAGGCTCGTAGATGTCGGACCTTATCCAGCCGCCGTTCGCGACCATGCGGCGAAGGATGGACAAGCTTCGATACGGGGGCAGTGGATAACGGTGGACCGGCAAGGTCTGGCGGCCATGGATATGCTGGAGGACTTTTACGGCATCGAGGAGAGCAATGAATACGACCGCATATGGGTATCCGACCTGGAGTCCCGCGGTCTGGCGGGATGGGTATATGTATGGGATACCGATCGGGGCTGCCCAGCCATACCCGATAGGTACTGGCCGGATTATGCGGGCGTAAGAGCGGATAAGCACAGAAACATATAAAAGGCATCCAGGCCAGCGAGAAGCATGCATACGCGGCCGGGATGCCTTTTTGCCGAAAGCAACCGAATGTACGGGCATTGCCTTGCAGGATCAGTCCTTGGTATGTTGATCTTCTTCAGATGCAAACGCAACTAGCGCGATGTCTTCCCCGCTTTGGTCGCTTAGCTGTTCCTCCAATTGTCTGATTGCGTTAAGCGCATCAGGAAGATTGTCCAATTGGGCCACATGGAAGTTTCGATCCATCATCAATGTTCACATCCTTTTCACAGGTCTACTTTTAACAGAATGAGCGAAGAAGCCTGTCCTTATACGCTTTTTCCCGTTTTCTAGCGCGGCGGAGATCAATTGTTCTTTTGTCCCTTGTCTAGTAAACTGGAGTCGAAAGAGGAAAGAAGGATGTGGAAGCATGTCGTTGACGCCAAATTCATCTCATACCCGAAAAGACGTTCATACCTGGATGACAGGAATAGCAGCAAAAACGGGAGCCTGTGCATTGCTCCTGCTTGTATGGCTAGGTTGCTTGGCATTGTACGCGAGTCCTTCCGCACATGCGGAGGGGCCAGGCTTGTTGATCGCCGCGCATGAGCATGCGCAGCAGGGCACTGCCGGATCGGATAGCGCGTTGTTGAAAGAGAACATAGAAGCTGGCGTGATGTACGCGGTAAGAATCGTTTATTATATGGCACTGTTGTTCGCCGCTGGAATGATGCTGCTTAGACTCATGATCCCGCAGGGCGACAGGGGCGCCGTACAGCGGAGATGGCTGGATAAGTGGAGCGGGACGGCGGTGAAGACGCTGCTGGCAGTCTCAATCCTCTACGTCTTTATGCAGGCTGCCCGGGTCGTTCGAGAGCTTGGCGGCGGAGGAGACCTCTGGCTGCGGGTCTTTACAGAGACAGCTTCCGGCCAGTTATGGCTGGCGTTGATCGTGTTATCGCTTCTTGGTACTGCGGCTGTCAAGCTTCCCGATGTCGGCAAGGCGGCATGGGCGCTACTGCTGCTTGCGACTGAGAGCTTCGGCGGACATGCAGCCGCCTCCGAGCAGGCAACGCTCTCTATTCTGTCCGACTTCGTTCATCTTGCATGTGCGGCACTTTGGGCAGGGGGGGTTATACTGCTGCTGCTATTCTGGAGGGTGGATCGGAAAGAAGCGGGAAGATTTGCGGAGCGCTTCTCCTCCGTGGCATGGCTCGCGATCGTCATTCTTACGTTAAGCGGAGTAGTGATGACATGGACACTGATTCCAAGCTGGCTCTACTTGCTCTATACCGATTGGGGCTTATGGCTGCTCGCGAAAACCAGTCTGGTCATTGGCGTCGCCGCTGTGGGAGCGGTACTGAGATACCGCGCCAAGCGGCGCGAGCTGCCGCGCGGGGTATGGCTTAAGCTGGATGGGCTGCTGATGGCCTTGATCATCGGGATTGCAGCTATCTTTACAGCTATCAGCCCCATGCCGGACGGGAAGCCGCTTAATCATCACCAGATGGGCGAGAATCTGCATTATACGCTGAAAGTATCGCCGAATGCACCGGGACCGAACGACGCTTCACTCACCGTATGGCTGCCGGAGGATGCCGGGGAGCCCCAAACGGTGGCTTTGTCCCTTCGTTATGAGAATAAGCCAGCCATTGAGGTGACGCTAGAGCGGTCCGAAACGGAAGGCGGCATCGCTTTCCCGGGGTTCAACGAATACCGCTTCAGAGCGGAAGGGGTTGTCCTGCCGAGACCGGGGAATTGGACGGCTGTCATTACCATTACGCAAGCCTCCGGGGAGACGCTGGAGAGAGAGTTCCCTTTTGCCACCCATTAATGTGAAGAGGAGGAGCAGCGTTGTCCTACAGATGGTTGAAATGGCTCATTCTATGGATCCCTACCGTTGTGATCGGGTTATGGGAATATGTCCGTCACGCTTTTCTCCTGCCGTACGTTTCGATGGAATTAGGAAACTGGCTGGCTCCAATCTTCGTCTTCCTCATTACGCTGACGCTCGTCCGCCGCTTGTTCGCCAAGCTGGAGGCGATGCAGGATTCGCTGAAACGGCAGCAAGTGGTAAAAGCCGCGTTCGAAGAACGGGAGCAGCTCGCCAGGGAACTGCATGACGGCATCTCGCAGTCCCTGTTCATGCTGTCGGTGAAGCTGGACAAGCTTGATCGCGCCCAGTCGGAGGCGGATGCCTCGAAAGCGATGGAGGGCGTGCGTCATACGGTCCGCCATGTGTACGAGGATGTCAGGCAGTCGATATCCAATCTGCAAAATGCGCCGCAGCCGGCGGATTCTACCTGGCTGCAAGGCATTCATCAGCTGGCCTCAGAGCTGGAGCAAGGGCAAGGCATTGCCGTGACGGTGGATTCCAAGCTGTACGACGGGCTGCTTACGAACAGGCAGAAGGTGGAGCTGCTGGCCATTCTTCGGGAAGCGCTGATGAATGTGCAGAAGCACGCGGGGGCTACGGTTGTCAGCATTCAAGCTGAGCATCACGGCGCGCTTAATGTGCCCGTACCGGCATTCAGCTGCGTAATTGAGGATAATGGCAAAGGCGCATCCGATGATGAGCTGCAGGAGTTGGGCAAATACGGCATTAGAATGATGCGGGAGCGGGCAAAGGCAATGGGCTGGAAGCTGGGAATAGGCTCAAGCGGGCTTGGCGGCATACGAATTGAAATAACGGGAGGAGGCGCAAAATCATGAACGGAAGATCGGGAAAAGTCAAGGTGCTGATCGTGGACGACCACCCCCATGGCAGGGAAGGCATTCGCGAAATATTGTTAGGCGATGACTTGTTCGAAGCGGTGGGCGAGGCGTCCAGCGGAGAAGAGGCGATTGCGCTTGCCTCTGATTTGAAGCCTGATCTTGTGCTGATGGATATACGGATGCCGGGCATGGGCGGACTGGAGGCGACCTATAGGCTCAAGCTGCTGCTGCCATCGATCAAGATTATTATGGTTACGGTATCTGACGATATTACACATCTGTTCGAAGCAATTAAGCGAGGGGCGCAAGGCTATTTGCTCAAAAATCTGGATCCGTCGGCATGGCTGCAATATTTGCGCGAGATCGCGGTGGACGAAGCCCCGATGTCGAAGGAGCTGGCGTTTCGTCTTCTTCAGGAGTTCTCGGCGGGAGCTTCCGTCGGAATGGCAGGCAATGAAACTGCCGAATATCAACATAGCAGCGCATTCCCGCTCACCCCGTTATCCGGGCGCGAGCACGAAGTCCTGCAGCGGGTGGCGACAGGCGCTTCTAACAGAGAGATCGCTGCTGCGCTGAGTTTGTCGGAGCATACGGTCAAAAACCATCTGAAAAACATTTTGCAGAAGCTGCATCTGGAGAACCGGGTTCAACTGACGAGATATGCCATGGAGCAAGGCTTGCTGCGGGGGTAGCTCCATCTCCTGAGGATTTACACGTTATGGATTTGGTTATAAAATCTGTATGAAGGGCGACGACGGTCAATTAGGAGAAGGAGAGGATCGCATGGAAACGTTCGGGCGGGGATGCCTGTATATCATTGTCGGGATTATCGTACTCTTCGTGCTTGCGTTTATATTTGGGGGCACGATTCGCATTCCTTGGTTCATTTTGATTCCGCTTGTCATATTCGCCTTTTGGATTGCCTCGAAGAAAAGCAATAAATAATCAAGAACGCTCAAGAACATCGGTTGCATCGGACGCTAACTTTGAATATAATAAACAGTAATGTTTTGCATACGAACAAGCGATGACGGAGAAAAGTAAGCAGTGCCTTCGTACAGGGAGAGAACGCCGAAGATTGAGAGCGTTCTTGCGAAATCCAGGCTGCTGAAGTTCGCTCCTGAGCATGCGTCTGAACCGGACCAGGCCTTTGCCGCATCCCAAGTAGGAACGCACGGGTCCCGCCGTTACAGGGTCTAGAGGAATAGCGCGCCAGTCTGGCTGCGCCGTTCGAATTAGGGTGGTACCACGGTTCTTCCGTCCCTTCGGGGAGGAAGGGCCTTTTTTTATGGGCTCCGGCAGCGAGTGGCCGGGCGACACTATTAGGGGGCGATGAATGTGAAGGCAAGACTGGAGGAGCTGCGCGCCGAGGCGCTGCAGGAGCTGCAGGGCGTTGAGACGCCGGCGGCGCTGAATGACCTGAGGGTCAAATATTTGGGCAAAAAAGGCGCATTGACAGAAATATTGCGCGGCATGGGCGGACTTAGCGCAGAGGAGCGTCCCGTTATCGGACAAGTGGCGAACGACGTGCGCTCGGCAATCGAGAGCGTGATTGAAGAGAAGGCTGCCGCTTTCCAGGAAGCGGAGACGAACAACCGCCTGATGGCGGAGACGATCGATGTGACGCTTCCGGGAAAGCCGCTGCCAACAGGCTCGGTTCATCCGCTGAACAAGGTGGCGCAGGAGATCGAGGACATCTTCATTGGTCTGGGCTACTCCGTAGCAGAGGGACCGGAAGTGGAGATGGACTACTACAACTTCGAGGCGCTTAATCTGCCGAAGAACCATCCAGCCCGCGATATGCAGGACTCCTTCTATATTACGGATGACATTCTGATGCGCACGCAGACATCTCCTGTACAGATCCGGGCGATGGAAGCGAAGGAAGGCATGACACCGGTTAAGGTCATTTGCCCGGGCAAAGTATATCGCAGAGACGATGACGACGCGACGCATTCGTTCCAATTCAATCAAGTGGAAGGCCTTGTCGTCGGCAAAGGCGTGCGCATGAGCGATCTGAAAGGCACGCTGCTGCAATTCGTTCAGCAGATGTTCGGACCTCAGGTCCAGATTCGTCTGCGTCCTAGCTTCTTTCCGTTCACAGAGCCAAGTGCCGAGGTGGACGTGACCTGCGTGCAATGCGGAGGCCATGGCTGCCGGATGTGCAAAGGCACAGGCTGGCTGGAGATATTGGGCTGCGGCATGGTTCACCCTTATGTTCTGGAGAAGGGCGGATATGATCCGGAGGAAGTGACAGGCTTCGCGTTCGGAATGGGCATTGAGCGTATCGCGCTATTGAAATACGGCATTGACGATATTCGCCATTTCTACACGAACGATCTGCGATTCCTTGGCCAGTTCGCCAGAATGTGACGATAGAATAGAAGGGACGAGAGAAGATGAATGTATCCTACCAATGGTTGAATGAATATATCGAGCTTGACGGATTGACAGCGGAGGAGCTTGCGGAGCGCATGACGCGCGGCGGCATTGAGATCGACGTTGTGGAATCACGCAACAAAGGCGTATCCGGCGTCGTAGTCGGCTATGTCAAATCGAAGGAGAAGCATCCCGATGCCGACAAGCTGAACGTCTGCAAGGTGGATGTCGGCACAGGCGAGGAGCTGCAAATCGTATGCGGCGCCAAAAATGTGGATGCGGGACAAAAAGTTCCAGTAGCGGTCATCGGCGCCGTGCTGCCTGGCGACTTCAAGATCAAGCGCGCGAAGCTGCGTGGCGTCGAGTCGCAAGGCATGATCTGCTCCGCCAAGGAGCTGGGTCTGAACGACAAGCTATTGCCGAAGGATCAGCAGGAAGGCATTCTTGTGCTGCCTGCCGCTACGTCGATCGGAACGCCGATCAGCGCTGTGCTTGGCATTGACGATGAGGTGCTTGAGCTGGACCTGACGCCGAACCGCTCCGATTGCCTCAGCATGCTTGGCGTAGCTTACGAAGTAGGCGCACTGACTGGACGTGAGGTGAAGCTGCCTAGCGGGTCGGTGCACGACGCTTCCCTGAAGACGGAAGGTCTTGTGAGCGTTGAAGTGACCGCAACGGAGCAATGCCCTCATTATTCTGCGCGCTATATTAAGGACGTAAAGATTGGTCCGTCTCCGCAATGGCTGCAAAATCGCCTGATGGCGGCAGGCATTCGCCCGATCAGCAACGTCGTTGACGTAACCAACTTTGTGATGCTTGAGTACGGCCAGCCGCTACACGCATTCGACGCTGACCGCGTTTCGGGCGGCCGTATTGTGGTCCGCATGGCGAAAGACGGCGAGACGATGCTTACGCTGGATGATCAGGAGCGCCGCCTGGAGCCGCATATGCTGGTCATTACAGACGGCAACGAGCCGATTGCTCTTGCCGGCGTAATGGGCGGCGCGAACTCCGAAGTAACAGAGAGCACGGTCAATATTATCCTGGAATCCGCACGTTTCGACGGCGGCACAGTGCGCAAGACGTCACGTCAGCTTGGCCTTCGTTCGGAATCAAGCGTCCGCTTTGAGAAGGAAGTGGACCCGTCGCGCGTCATTCCTGCACTTAACCGCGCGGCTGCGCTAATTGCCGAGCTGGCCGACGGTCTGGTGACCGACGGCATTGTAGAGTCCGTCTCCCAGCCTGTCGAGCCGAGCAAAATATCCGTTTCGCTTCAAAAGATCAACGGTTACTTGGGTACGGAGCTGTCGAGCCTTGAGGTTCGCACCATATTCGGACGCCTCCAATTTCCTTATGAGGTGGGCGCACAGGATGAATTCCATGTCGAAGTGCCTACCCGCCGCGCCGAAATTACACGTGATGTGGACTTGATCGAAGAAGTAGCCCGTCTGCACGGCTATGACAATATTCCGACTACGCTTATTCATGGAGACGTCATTCAAGGCTCCTTGACGAAGCCGCAGGCAATCCGCCGCGAGCTGCGCAAGCGCTTGACGGATTCCGGCTTGCATGAAGTGATCAATTATTCCTTCACAAGTCCGGCAAGAACAGAGCTGTTCCCGTCGCTGACGGAGGAAGCAAAGCCAGTGCGCTTGGCTATGCCGATGAGCGAGGAGCGCAGCGTGCTTCGCACAGCGCTGCTAGCCCAACTGGCAGAGACAGCGGTCTATAACCGCAATCGCAAAAACGAGTCTGCTGCCCTGTTCGAGATCGGCAGCGTCTTCCATACGGATGAAGAACACCTTACAAGATTGCCGCAGGAGAAGCACCGCTTTGCGGCGCTGCTGACCGGCAACCGTACGTCTTCCGCCTGGAACAGCAAGGCGCTCGCCTATGACTTCTATGATGCGAAGGGCATCGTCGAGACTATCGCAGGGGTGCTTGGTCTGACGGATAAGATCAGCTATGCTCCCGCGCAGCCTCCTCACTTCCATCCGGGCAGAACGGCTTCCATTACACTGGAGACGCCGGCAGGACCATCCGTGATCGGCTATGTCGGTCAGCTGCATCCCGCGCTGCAAGTCGAGTGGGAGCTGGCGGATACGTATCTGATCGAGCTTGGGCTGGATGTGCTTTATGAAGAAGCGAGCTTCGAGATTGAATACAAGACGCTGCCGAAGTATCCGGCGATCGAGCGGGATATTGCCGTAGTTGTGGATACCGAAGTAGCGGCAGGCAGCTTGACAGCCAAGGCATGGCGTACGGCCGGCGAGCTGCTGGAATCCGTCCGCGTATTCGACGTCTATACGGGCGAGCGGCTCGGAGCAGGCAAGAAGAGCGTTGCGTTGTCGCTGGTTTACCGCCATGCGGAACGTACATTGACAGATGAAGAAGTGACTTCGCTGCATAGTCAGGTCGTCCAGAATTTGGAACAATCTTTTGGAGCAGAATTACGTAAGTAGGCAGGAAACATCCAAAGCCGCATCGAATTAGTTCCTAGTGAACGTCGATGCGGCTTTTTATACCGGCAGAGGTGGAATCCGGAGGTTTTTAATCGGCAATCGACGTGGCAACAACGTGATTTGGATGATAGGGGGATATGACTTCATGGATGGTGAACAAACTGTTGTAACCGTTGACATATATGGTATTCAATACAAAATCAAGGGTCATTCCAATATCGAATATATGAAAAGAGTAGCCAGTTCTATCGATGAGAACATGAAGAAGCTGGCGAAGACGAACCCTCGGCTCGACATGCAAAAGCTCGCGGTATTGGTCGCGATGCAGACAACGGAGGACGTATTCCGGCTCCGTCGCGATAATGCTCGCTTGCAGGAGGAGGAAAACCGTGCGATCGAAACCCGGCAGCAGCTGGAGTGGGAGAAGCATCGCAACGGGGAATTGGAAGCAACGCTCGAGAGAAGCAAGCAGGCGAATGAAGAGCTGATCCGCAAGCTGAAGGCGGATTCAGAGAAGCAGCTCGAAGAGTTGCTGGCTTTGGCCGAAGAGCAGAAGCTGGCGGCACAGGCGTCAGCTGACGAGTTGATTAAAGCTGGCGAAGAGCGGTTGATCCGGTTGATGCGGGAGCATGAGGATGAGATCGAGCGGATCAAGGAAGCGCTCGCGATGGAGAAGAAGACAGAGCTGGTGCTGCTAAAGGGCAAGCTGGAGACAGAGCTAGCCAAGCTTGGTCAAGAGAAGGAGCGCGTAGTCGCAGAGCTGACCGGCGAACGCGACCGTCTGCTGGAAGCCGGCGCGGCGGAGCGGGAAGCGCTGCTTGCGGCGCATAAGTCTGAACAGGAGAAACTGCGTGAGGAACTCCAGTCGGAGAACGCCAAGCTTCTTAATGACTATCGGATCGAGAAGGAGCTGCTGCAAGAAGAGCTGCAGACCTTGAAGGCTAAGCTGGATGAGCTTCAGTCAGAGAGAGCGAAGCTGCAAGCGGAATATGAAGCGTCTAAGAAGCAGCTCCAGGATGGATTCGAGAAGGACAAGCAGCAGCTGGCAGCGGCTCAGCGCACGGAGAAGGAGAAGCTTGCCGCGGGGCATACAGCGGAGAAGGATGGCCTGCTGGCCTTCCATCAGGCGGAGCTCTCGAAGCAGGAGCAAGCTGCGAAGGAAGATCTGGAGCGCCGCAGAACCGGCTGGCTGGAGGAGCGCAGCAGGCTGCAGGCTCAATTGGCGGAATTGCAGCAGGTTCTAGAAGCGGAGAAAGCGGCTTACGAGAACCGGATCGCGATCGCGGACGAACAGCTCTCGCAAGCGATGGAGCAAGAGGAAGCGCTGCGGTCCACGATGGCTCAGTTGGAGCAGGAGCAGCTGGCATACACCGAACAATTGGACGAAGCAGCGGACCAAGCAAGCGAATTCGCGGAAGAACGCAAACGGTGGGCTGCAAGCCAGGAAGAGCTGAAGCAGCAGCTGGCGAATGATTATCAGGCACGCGCAGGAGAGCTTGAGCAGCAGTTGGACGGACTCCGCAAGCGTGTAGCGACCGCCGAGGAAGCGGAGCGGGCTTTACGGGAGCAATTGGATAAACTGGGCTACAGAGAGCTGGAGCTTGCCGAGCAGCTGGAGCAATATCGGACGTCCGAGCAGGAATGGGAAGCGAAGCTGGCTAGCAGCGAGGCGGCTGAGCGCGAATGGCAAGCAAAATGGACACAGTGGCAAGCTGTTGAAGCCGAGCTTCAAAGCGAGTTGGAAGCTAATCGAGGCGAGGCACAGACGCTGGCGTCCAAGCTGGAGCAGCAGCGGAAGGAAACCGAGGAGTTCACCGTTTTGCTGGAGCTGGGGCAGATTGAAGCGCAGGAACTGAAGTCCAGGCTGGATTTGGCGCAGCAGGAGGCGCAGGAACTGGCATCAAAACTGGACGCCTCACATAAGGAAGCAAAGGAGCTAGCATCGAAGCTGAATTCGACGCAGCAGGAATCGCAGGAGCTGGCATCGCAGCTGGATTCGGCGAAGAAGGAAGCGAAAGAACTGGCAGAGCAGTTAAAAGCGGAGCGGGATGAATCGCAACTGCTTGCCGCTATGCTGGAGGAGCGCGAAGCTTCGGAAGGCAAGCTGAAGAGACAGCTTGAGCTTCAGCAGCGGGAACAGGATGAAATGAACGAGAAGCTGGAGACGCAGCATCAAGCTGTTATTCGCGAGATGCAAGAGCAGCTGGAGCTGCTTCAACTGCTCGAGGATGAATTGTCCGCCAAGCTGTCCGAGAAGGAAAGCGCGGCTAAAGAGCTGTCCGCCAAGCTCGTGGAGAAGGAGAAGGCGGAAGCCGAGTTGACCGTTAAGCTTGCTCGGCAGAAGGAGCAAACGGATGAACTGTCCTCACGGGATGAGGAGCAGAAAAAGCGGGCAAGCGAACTGACTGCGAAGCTTGAGGATCGGGAGAACACAGTCAGCGAGCTGTCGGCCAAGCTTCAGGCGCAGGAAGCGGCTGTACATGAGCAAGCTGCTAAGGCCGAGCGGCTGGAGGCTGCGGAGCAAGAGCTGCTGAGACAGCTTGAGCAGCACAGGCAAACCGAGGCATCGCTTAAAGCGAAGCAGGAAGCGGATCAGCTCTCAGCCCTGCAGAAGCTGCAGGAGAAGCTGGACGACCAGCTTGCCACAGAGCAGGAACTGCTTCAGCAGCTGGAGTTTACGGCAGCTCGCGAGCGTATCGCCTCCAGCCAGTTGGAATCGTCGATCGAACGGCAGGAGCAGCTCAGCCGTCAACTGGAGGAGCAGCAGGAGCGAGTGGATGAGCTCGAAAGAGAAGTCAAGCAAGCCCAACGCTTGAAAGAAGAGCTGGAGCTGAAGGAAGAGAGCTTGCGTGAGCAGATGGAGCTGGCTATTCGTGAGGCGGCTTCCGCATCGAGCAGCCAGGATCAGTGGGAGGATCAAATCGCCGATTTGCAGGATGAGCGGGATGAAGCGGCGAGACAGACATCACAGACCGCCAAGGAATATGAGGCGCTCAAGAATGAGCATCATAAGCTGAAGATTGAATACTCCAAGCTTCAGACGGAGTTTAATGAATGGATCGAGCTGATCGAACAGAGCTAGCAAGCGTAACCGGCTTAATCAAATTCCCAATGAACGGGGCTTGCCGCCCTATGCATACAGAAGCCTCCGGTTCCTCAAACAATGAGGGCCCGGAGGCTTGTTGTATCTTGACCACTATCCGTAAGAATGTATCGTACCGGTAGGTCCGCCAAAGGACAGGCTGGCCAGCCGCACGATATCCGGCGTGACAAGAGCCGGATCTTTGCCTGTAGCGTGCATCTCGGTGCGAAGTGTGCCAGGGTTGTATAGATTGACGAGGATGCCATGCTCATGCTCTTCGTCCGCTACCGTGCGGGTCAGCGATTCCAGACCTGCTTTGGCCGCGCTGTAGGCAGCGAAGCCTCCCGCACCATTACGAGACAGGCTGGATGTAATATTAATGATTCGACCATATTGCTGTTTCCTCATGGCAGGCAGCACAGCCTTGGTCAGCAGGAAGGGACCGGTCAAGTTGGTGGCAATTTGGTTTTGCCATTCCTCGGAGGTCAGCTCAAGGACGGAGCCCTGCTCCAGCACTGCGGCATTATTAACCAGCACATCGATGCGCTCCCATCGCTGCAGGACAGCATCTACCGCTTCTTCGAGCTGCTTCTCATCAGTGACGTCGGCGCCAAGGACCAGCGCAGGCGTCCCAGTCCGCTCGGCCAGAACCGAGGAGGTCTCTTCCAGCTTGTCAACTCGCCTGCCCAGAAGAACAACTCTCGCTCCAGCGTCAGCGAAAGCAATCGCGGACGCCCGGCCGAGGCCGCTGCCGGCACCGCTTATAATGGCGACACGTTCTTCCAATACTCCCATTTGCATTCCTCCATTCGCGAGGTGTTGTGCATTTATCTTATCAGAGCAGGCTTGCCATTGGAAGGGCTCCTTCAGGTGCGTTTGATTGGAAAAAGGAGTGAGCCAAAATCGCATTCTGCTATCAAAAAAAGGCCCGCGATCTGTTCGTATGAACAGATCGCGGGCTTCCTGAGGCTTCCATGCTACTCTACAATAAGCTTGGCTTTCATCTGGCCATGTCCGCCACCGCAAGGAACGTTGCAGATCATATCGTAGGTGCCTGGAGCGTCAAATTTAACAGCTACCGTCTTTTTGTTACCGATATTGTAATCGGTTTTTAGGATGCTCACGCCATGTACGCCGCCAGCCGATTTGAGTGTAAGATCAACGGTCTCGCCTGCTTTGATACGGTATTCTTTCTGGTCGAACTCCCAGTCCTTGGCGGTAATGACCACTTCGGAATCGGAGGCCGAAGCTTCATTGCCGGAGTCATTGCTAACTGAGCCTGTTGTTTCTTTGCTATTATCGGAGTTGGCGCCGCAAGCCGCAATAACGAGTGCGAGTGCGAGCATAGATGCGAATACAAGCCATTTTTTCATCATTAAGTTCCCCTTCCAACGTCTTTATCAGGTTTTGTTAGTATCAGATTCTCCTTCATTTTAACCTAAATGTTGGGCGTTTAAAGCCGCTGTAGTGACAACACTATGACAAAGTGATGAACTTGTGTTGAACAAAGTATGATTTCATGAAAAAAAGCCCCTGCCTGCTGACGCAACAGGCGGGGGCTTGCCTATGGAGAAGCGGATTGTTAGATTAATCGTGCCGTTTACCCGCCTCATACGGAGTGCTGACAGGAATGAACAGGTCGATAATCCCGATGACCAGTGCAGCCAGGATGGCTCCAAGCCAAGTTACGGTTACGCCTCCGACAACGAACTGAGCGATCCAGATGACCGCTGCGCTGGCCAGGAAGCCGACGATGCCGCGTCCGAACGGCGTCACTTTTTTGCCGAATATGCCTTCAATGATCCAACCTAGAGCAGCGATAACCAGAGCCAGGAAGAATGCGCTCCAGAATCCGCCGACGCTGAATTGCGGCACGATAAAGCCGACCACCATCAAGACGAGCGCCGAGACGATAAAACGGACCACATGTCCAAGAAAGGTCATATCTAATTCCTCCTAATCAAATGTGTGTGGGAAGCTGGAATAGCCGATAATGGTTCTTGTGGGTTCAATCTATAGTGTTGCCAAGGGTGCAAGGATTATGTATGGTACGAATTAATCTAAACCATCCTCTCCTCGTGCATCGGCAAACAGCTTCGGCTATAATATAAGGGCGAGAGGAGTGTTAAAAGTTGGACGCCAAAATATTGACCACATTGGAATATCCAAAAATTATAAATAGATTGACCGCTCATGCCAGCACCTCGCTGGGGAAAACGGTAACAGCACGTCTTCAGCCCGTGACAGAGCTGGAGGATGTGAAGCTGCTGCTGCAGGCGACTGACGAAGCCTATGCTGCAGACCGTTTGAAGGGCAGCGCTCCGTTCGGCGGTGTAGCCGACATTAGCGCTCCGCTTCACCGTGCGCGTATCGGCGGCACATTGAATCCGCAGGAGCTGCTTGACATTGCCTCCACTTCGCGCGGCGGGCGCAGGGTGAAGAAGCATATTGAGATGATCCATGAGGAGCATCCGATTCCGATGCTGAAGGCGTTGTCAGAGGGCGTCAGCGAGCACAAGTCGCTGGAGGATGCCATATTCGCCTGTATCGACGAGCAAGCGGAAGTGCTGGACAGCGCCAGCTCGGAGCTTGCTTCCATTCGCCGGGAGCTCCGAACGGGAGAATCCCGCATCCGTGAGAAGCTGGAAGGGATGATCCGCTCTTCCTCGGTGCAGAAGATGCTTCAGGATGCCATTATTACCCTGCGCAACGACCGGTATGTTATTCCGGTGAAGCAAGAGTACCGCTCCAGCTTTGGCGGCTTGGTCCATGACCAGTCAGGCTCTGGCGCAACCTTGTTCATCGAGCCGGAAGCGATTGTGGCGATGAACAACCGACTTCGCGAGATGAAGGCTGCGGAGCAGCGCGAGATTGAGAAGATCCTGCAGAAGCTGACGGCGCATGCCGCGGAATATGTGGAGGATCTGCTCGTGAATCTCGATTTGCTTGGACAGCTCGACTTCGCCTTTGCCAAAGCTCGGCTTGCCCATGAGATGAAGGCGTCACAGCCTCGCATGAATGACCGCGGCTTCCTGAAGCTGAAGCGGGGTCGGCATCCGCTGATAGATCGCGGCAAAGTCGTTCCGCTGGATGTGGAGCTGGGCAATCAATTTACCGCTATTATCGTAACGGGGCCGAATACGGGGGGCAAGACCGTCTCGCTGAAGACGATCGGCCTGCTCAGCCTTATGGCGATGTCGGGACTGTTCGTCCCGGCGGAGGAAGGCAGCCAGCTGTGCGTATTCGATGCGATCTATGCCGATATTGGTGACGAGCAGAGCATCGAGCAGAGCCTTAGTACATTCTCCAGCCATCTGACTAATATTATTCGCATTCTGAACGCGATGACGTCCAAGAGCCTGGTGCTGCTTGACGAGCTTGGAGCAGGTACGGACCCTGCAGAAGGTTCTGCGCTTGCAATTGCGATATTGGAGCATGTACACGCACTCGGAAGCCGTATTGTGGCGACGACACATTACAGCGAGCTGAAGGCGTACGCATACAACCGCAAAGGCGTCATTAACGCCAGTATGGAATTCGATATCGCATCGCTCAGCCCGACTTACCGGCTGCTTGTCGGCGTGCCGGGCCGAAGCAACGCCTTTGCGATTGCGGAGCGGCTGGGACTTCAGCGCTCCATAATTGACCATGCGCGGGGTGAGGTGAGCGAGGAGGACCTGCGGGTCGAAAATATGATCGCATCGCTCGAAGAGAACCGCCTTAGCGCTGAATCGGAGCGTCAAACGGCGGAATCGCTGCGCTTGCAGATGGAGAAGCTGCGCTCGAAGCATGAAGAAGATCGCCAGCGGTTTGAGGAACAGAAGGAGAAGCTGCTTCTGAAAGCCAAGGAGGAAGCGCGGGAAGCTGTCGCCAAAGCGAAGCGGGAAGCGGAGGAGATCATTGCCGAGCTTCGCAAGCTGGCGATGGAGGAAGGCGCATCCGTCAAGGAGCATAAGCTCATTGAAGCGCGCCGCAAGCTGGACGAAGCGATGCCGGAGCAGCCTAGCGCGAAGCGCAAGGGCAATGCAGCGGGCAAGCCTCAAAAAATCGAAGCCGGCGACGAGGTTATGGTCTACAGCCTGAATCAGAAAGGGCTTGTGGTCGATATACATGGTACAGACGCTACCGTTCAGCTTGGCATTATGAAGATGAAAGTAGCTTTGGACGATATGGAGCTTGTGAAGACGAAGGCGCCGGAGAAGACGGTGCAGCCGAAAGCTGCAGCGAGCCTGAAGCGCACAAGAGACGATAATGTCCGCATGGAGCTGGACCTCAGAGGCGAGAATTTGGAGGAGGCTATTATGGAAGTGGACCGATTCCTCGATGAGTCCTTCCTTTCGGGCTTCGGACAAGTTTATATTATTCATGGGAAGGGCACAGGCGTGCTTCGAACGGGCATTCAGCAATATTTGCGCAGGCATTCGCATGTGAAGAGCTTCCGCAACGGTAATTACGGCGAAGGCGGCATTGGCGTGACCGTTGCTGAATTGAAATAGGGGGGACGTTCATGGGAACAGAGATCGATAAGCTGCTTGATAACCCGTATGCGGCAACGCTCGCCTTTGTATCGGTTACGGTTCTATCGCTTATTGTGTTTTTATCATGCTTTGAGCTGGTGACCAAATACAAGTGCTGGGGAGAGATCAAGAAGGGGAACATGGCGGTGGCTATGGCAACCGGAGGCAAAATATTTGGTATTTGCAACATCTTCCGCTTCTCAATCGAATCCAATGATTCTATCTATCATTCCTTGCTGTGGGGCGCATTCGGCTTCATCATCTTGCTGGTCGCCTACTTTTTATTTGAATTTTTGACGCCCGTATTCCGTATTGATGAGGAAATTCAGAAAGACAATCGTGCAGTTGGTTTTATCGCTATGATTATTTCCGTATCGCTTTCCTATGTAATCGGGGCGACGATTATCGTGTAGAGCTGGAGGCCTTAAGCATGAAGTATTTGTGGGTAACACTGCTGGTCGTATCCATTCTGTTTTTTATCGTAGGCATTATATATTGGATTAACATTTAGAGAGGATGTACCTTATGCAAGAGAAGCAAAGCCAGGTGTGCCAATGGTGCCTGTCGGAAATTATTTGGGATGAAGAGGTTGGCCCGGAGACGCATTGTCCGCATTGCGAAAATGAACTTAGCGCCTACCGCTCCGTGCAGGTCGGACTTGCGCGCGGCGAAGAGCAAGAGAATAGCCGGGATGACAGCGAGGAAGAGGATTGGCAGGAAGAAGAGGAAGGGCCGGACACAAGCTGGATGAATGATGAGAATGGATTCCGCGGAGGCAATCGCAGCTTGCTGGCAGCCGAAGGTGTCATTCAGCGTATTATCGACAACCAGCTTGAAGTGCCGGAATGCCCGGCATGCCGGGAGTATATGATCGAGACGGGCACGCAGATTGTAGGCGGAGACCGCTATCAGCCGTCTGAGCCTCAGGCTATCGGCATATCGGTATTGCCTAATCCGTATACGATTCATCTATATGTCTGTCCGTCGTGCTACCATACAGCATCCTTCTTAAGCCCTCGCGACCGCGAAGAGATGGTGAGCCGACTGGAAGCCCACTCTTAGATCCATTGCCAATATTGGACGGGCATGGGTGCTCCGGCAACAGGGCATGTTACAAAACGAATATCTAAGCACGGCTTATCGTGTTCTGGAGGTGTCGTTTTGGCGAAAGCATTGGAGAAGCAAGCCATTCTGCTTCTTGTCGTTCAAGCTCTGTACGGATTTTCAAGTGCCCTGTCTGGTACGTTCGTCCCAGTATATCTATGGAAATCAAGCGGCTCCTATATGATTATAGGCTGGTTCACGTTCGCTCAATACGCGCTGGGAGGCTTGACCTTCTGGCTTGCGGGCAAATGGGTGAAGGAGTACAACAAGATGCACAGCCTGCGGACGGGCATTGCCTTGTCCGGCATTTTTTATTGCGTCGTTCTTTTCCTGGGCGATGGGGCCAAGGACTGGGCAGTCCCGCTCGGTGTGCTGAGCGGGATTGCCATGGGACTGTTCTGGCTTGCCTTTAATGTCATCTACTTCGAAGTGACGGATCCAGATACGCGAAACCGCTATAACGGCTGGGCGGGTCTGCTCGGCTCCGCTGCCGGCATAGTAGCCCCTTGGATATCGGGCTTGATCATAACATCCATGCAGGGCGAGAAGGGCTACCGCATTATCTTTATGCTGTCGCTGGCTATATTCGGACTAGGCGTCGTGCTCAGCTTCTGGCTCAAGAAACGGCATGGGGAAGGCCGGTATGAATGGACGCTTGGCCTCAAGCAATTGAAGGAGAAAGGGAATCCGTGGCGCCGGCTGTTCCCGGCGATTGCGGCGCAAGGCGTCAGGGAAGGTGTCTTCATGTTTCTTGTCGGCTTGACCGTCTATATCGCGACGCGTACCGAGAGCAAATTGGGCCTCTATTCACTTATCACCTCGCTGGTTGCGCTGATCAGCTTCGGCATCGCAGGCAAGTGGACGGGCAAGCTGAGGCTGACATGGTCGATGCTCGCCGGCGTTGTGATGATCGCGGTTGTGATTTTGCCGTTGTTCTGGGAAGTATCGTATGGGACTTTGCTGGTGTTCGGCATCGGCACATCCCTGTTCCTTCCCTTCTATATGATCCCAATGACAACCAAAGTTTTCGATGTGATCGGCCGCAATCAAGAGAGCGCCGACCATCGCGAAGAATTGATCGTATTGCGGGAGATGGCGCTTACGGCAGGGCGTTTGCTGGGGCTGACAGCTTATCTTATTGTCATACCGAATTATGATTCGCCAAGGGCGATTACATGGCTTATGCTTGCGGTCGGTCTCGTGCCGATTGCAGGTTGGTGGTGCATGAGGCCTTTTTTGCAACAGGGGGTTACTCGGCGGCAGCCGGCCGCAGATTGAATAGGAAGATGAACGGAGGCAGGATGACTATTGGCTAGAGCAGTAACGGATGTAACCCAATTAATCGGCCTTACGCCGATTGTACAATTAAACCGGATGGCGGAAGAAGGAAGCGCTGATGTGTGCGTGAAGCTGGAGCGCTTTAATCCAAGCGGCAGCGTCAAGGACCGAGCCGCTTTCTCGCTGATTCAGGCTGCGGAGCGAGAGGGGCTGATCAAGCCGGGCGATACCGTGATTGAGCCTACTAGCGGCAATACGGGCATTGGTCTGGCAATGACAGCCGCCGCAAAGGGCTATAACATGATTCTGATCATGCCGGACAATATGTCGGCGGAGCGAATCAAGCTGCTGAAGGCTTATGGCGCGGATGTTGTGTTGACACCGGCAGCCGAACGGATGCCGGGCGCAATTCGCAAGGCGGAAGAGCTTCGGGCGGGCATTCCCGGCAGCTTTATTCCGAATCAATTCGAGAACCGGGCTAATCCGGATATTCACCGATCGACAACTGCGCTGGAGATTATGGATCAATGCGAAGGGCGTCTGGATGCCTTCGTCGCAACCGCCGGCACCGGTGGTACGATCACAGGAACCGGAGAGACGCTAAAATCATTGATTCCGGGACTTCACGTAGCGGTCGTCGAGCCGATGGGCTCACCCGTCCTGTCGGGTGGCCAGCCGGGTCCGCACAAGCTGGTAGGCACAAGCCCAGGCTTCGTGCCAGCTATTCTTAACACATCGGTCTATGATGAAATTATTCAAGCTTCTGACGAGGATGCCTTAAGCACCATGCGCGATCTTGCCCGCAAGGAAGGCATACTGGTAGGTCCGTCCTCCGGCGCTTCCGTATGGGCGGCCATGCAGGTGGCGAAGAGGCTGGGAACGGGCAAACGCGTGATTTGCATTGCGCCTGATACAGGCGAGCGTTATTTGAGCATGGACATATTTTAATCTCTCCGATTGATCCCCTTAGCTATCATTTTTTACCTCTCCATATGCATTTTGGCATTCGCTTCTGGGCAACCTTTTGGTTGTGAGGAAGTGAATGCCATGAAAGTCAAACCCTTCGGAATAATTCCGTCTATCGCTATAATCATTTTAACGGTCGGCCTGGTCAACCATGTGCTAATCGTCCCCATTCTGCTGAGCGATGCCAAGCGCGATGCATGGATGGCTGTTATTTTTGCTTTTATCGTGATTTTGCCCTGGACAGCCATCCCTTTTTTCAACCTGCTCAAAAAACTCAATCATCAAAGGTTCGACAAATGGCTGAAGGATCGTATACATCCTGTCCTTGCCTGGATCATTATCGGTTATTTTCTGCTTGTGCTGTTCCTGGTCGGTTCGGAGACTTTGATCGTTACATCGTCATGGACGGGCACCACCTATCTGCCCAACACGCCTACGTATGTCGTTGCATTCGTTTTTCTTGCTCTTTGTTTATACGCTGCCTGCATGGGGCTGAGAACGATTGCCTTCATGAGCTGTTTGCTTGTGCCTTTGGTCGTCTTGCTTGGCGATTTCGTCATGTCTACGAACATGCCTCATAAGGATTACCGTTATTTGCTGCCGATGCTGGAATTTGGATTCTCGCCTGTTGTAAGGGCTTCTATCAATTGCATGACGGCTTTCAGCGAGCTGTTTATGCTTTTGTTCATGCAGCATCATTTGAAGAAAAGCTTTAAACGGTGGCATTTGATGCTTCTTATCGTATTTTTGGGGGTACTGGCCATCGGTCCGCTGACCGGGGCTATATCCGAATTCGGGCCGCTTGAAGCGGAGAAGATGCGATATCCTGCATTCGCGCAGTGGAGACTGGTGTCGATCGGCCGTTACTTCGAGCATGTCGATTTCTTCGCGATCTTTCAGTGGCTCTCCGGGGCTCTTATTCGGGTGTCGCTGACCATTTATCTCATATTAGAGTTCAATCCTCTGAGCCGATTGAGACATAAATGGATCGTTCCCGCTCTCCTTGCCGTCTTGTTTGGGGGCATGGCGGCTTACTGGACGAACCACATGATCGAGTATCGGCTGATTATCGGTTTTGGATTCCGATATTTTGGGGTTGCTACGATGAGTCTGATCGTCGCGATTTATGCCATCAGCTTTCTGAAGAAAAGGCGGGTGAGATCATGAGCGGAAATATGCATAAGGAAGAACCGACAGGAGATAACCTGCGGCATAAAGAACGGCTTATCTTGGCGAAGTTCCAGGAGCGAATCAAGCCATGCAACGATGTAATGGAGCAGACCGTCCATATCGGAGGGAGCCGGGAGCATCTGGCCTATATTTATTATTGCGACGGACTTATTGACAGCCAAATGTATCATCTGGGCCTGCTGCCAACGCTGGAGAAGTGGAAGCATGATAACGAGGCGCCGCTGTCGCCGGAGAGATCGGAGGAAAGCCGTCCCAGCCGGATCTTCGTTCCGCTTGACCCTGATGATCCGGATCACATCTATGCGCGCTTGTTCGCCGGAAGCGTCATTGTGGTCTTCTCGGACGAGGAAGGCTTCTACGAATACAACATTGCGAATCAGCCTGCGCGGACGCCAGAGGAATCCTCGATGGAGCTGTCGCTAAAAGGGCCAAGGGACGGCTTTGTCGAGCAGCTGTCGGTTAATATCGCGCTTGTGCGCAAGAGACTCCGCACCCCTAATCTGCATATCGAATATCACAAAATCGGTGCCGACACCCAGACGGAGATCGCAATCATGCATATGGCTGATCAGGCGCCTCCCGAACTGTTGGATGAAGTCAGGCGAAGAGTCCGTTCTCTTCATCTTCCATCGCTGAACGGTGCAGGCGAGCTGGAGGAGCGGCTGTCCGACCGTCCGCTTGCGCTCTTCCCGCTGCTGGACTACGTAGGCAGGCCGGATTATGTCGTTCAATCCTTAATGAAGGGCAGATTCGCGATTCTGGTCGACGGCTCTCCGGCTGCATTGATCGGACCGGGCAATCTCCTGCTGTTGATCAAATCGCCTGAAGATACGCATCTGCCGTTTTACTTTGTATCGCTGGAGAGGCTGCTTCGCATTCTGGGTTTGCTGTTGTCTCTCTTCCTGCCCGGCTTCTGGGTTGCATTGTCGTCCTACAATACGGATCAGGTTCCCTTTACGCTGCTGGCGACGGTTACCATCTCCCGCATCGGCTTGCCGCTGTCGGCGACGATGGAGATGTTCCTGATGCTGACGCTGTTCGAGGTGTTCCGGGAAGCCGGTGTCAGGTTGCCAAGGCCGGTCGGCCAGACTGTCTCCGTCGTCGGCGGACTCATTATCGGGGATGCGGCTATCCGGGCTGGCATGACTTCGCCTACGATGCTAGTTGTGGCAGCGGTATCGGCTGTCTCTACGTTCACGCTCGTGAATCAGTCGCTGGCGGGCTCAGTCAGCCTCTTCAGGGTCGTCATCCTGATCTTATCTTCTATACTCGGCATGTTTGGTTTTTTTGTAGGCATGTTCGGGCTGCTTCTATATATGTGCTCGCTGGAATCATTCGGACAGCCCTACATGCAGCCGATTGCGCCGCTCCACATCAAGGATGCCATCTCATCGCTTGTGCAGAAGCCTTGGATGCTGAATTCCAACCGGAGGAAACGCCCATGAGCAGCCGGAGGGTCTGGGGATGTATGGCATGGAGACGAAGGCTGTCCGCAGCCGCTGCCCTCGTGCTGGCTTGTCTTCTGCTAGCCGGCTGTTGGGACGAGGTGAATTTGCAGGATGTAAGCTATATATCCGCTCTTGGGGTCGATTATAAGGATGGTCAATACAACATCTATACTCAGATGATCAATTTTGCGGCCGTAGCCAAGACCGAGTCTCCGCAGCCGCAAGCGCAGAAGATATGGATTGGCCAAGGCAAGGGCGATTCCGTACTGCTCGCCTTCTATAATTTGAGCCGAGGCGGCTATACAACGCTTAATCTGGAGCATCTCAAAACGATTGTTGTGCAAGAGCGGGCGCTTGGCAAAATAGCGGATGTGCTGGACGGGCTGAATCGGCAGCGCGCTTCGCGTTATACGTCGCTGCTTTATGGCACAAACGAGCCGATCGAAAATATTTTTACAACGGAGAATTTCTTTGATCAGTCGCCCTTGAACAGCATTCTGTACATGCCGGGACCGCATGACGTGCAGTACACGTTCACAAGGCCGCTTAAGATGCAGAATGTGGTGCAGCAGCTTAGAGAGCCGTCCATGACGACGTTGTTGCCGGCCCTGAATACGACGAAGACGTATTGGCGCCACGACAGCAAGAAGATGAACACCCAGCTCATCGACGGCGTATTTGTGTTCAAAAATTTCAAGTATCAGGGCTATGTGCTGGAGAAGGAATTGCCTGGAATCCGCTGGCTGGATGAATCATTCGATAAGGTGTTCGCGAAGGCAGGGGGCGACGAGAATGAGGCAACGGTCTCGGTGACAGCCTCAGACCACCGGTTCCGTATCGATTCGTCGATTCCGGATAAGGCGGTTTTTCGCTTGAATGTGCAGTTGAAGGGGCATGTGGTGGAATTGGACGGACAGATGACTGAACGCGAAATTGTCGATTCCATCGAGAAGAGGGTCAAGGAAGAGATCGAGTCTACCTATCGCTTCGGCCTTCAGAAGGGGATGGACGTTTACCATCTGGAGCATTATCTGTACCGCCATCATCACAGTTATTGGAAGCGCTATGTCAAAGGCCGGGACTGGATGCCGCAGCGGGACCAGCTGGCAGAAATCGAAGTGAACCTGAATCTGACGGATACGGGCAAATTCCAATTGATGAGCGGCACATAAAAAAAGGAAACTGGCTCATAATACGGAAGTCAATATATCAAGCGCAAAGGAGGGATTTACGATGCTGCAGCCTATGACAGCCAAGGAGCTGGAGTATATTGCGGATTCCATGTCCAATGAGGACCTTCTTATGAAGCAATGCGCAGCGGTTGTCTCGGTCGCGACTACACCAGCAATCAAGAACTGCTGCTCCCAGATGATCCAGATGCATCAACAGCATTACGATTCGCTTATGCACGCGATTGAGCACCATCAGCAGATGGCGCCTACCCAGCCGCAATAACACTATGAAATTCTATACCGTTTTGGAGGGAATAAGATGAATCAGCAATCGCAATCCATATTGACGGAGGAAGATCTGGCTTCGACCGTCCTGTCGGATCTGAAGCGCGTCGTACGTGAATACGCGACAGCGGCGACGGAATCGACTTGTCCGGATATTCGCCAGTTGTTCACTAAGCTGCTCGACAATACACTAAAGGCGCAGGGACAGCTGTTCCAGGCCTTGCAGCAGAGCAATATGTACAATACAGCATCACCGGCGCTTAGACAAGAGCTGGACAAGCAGGCGCAGCAATACAAGCAGACGGCGCAAAAGACGAAGCAGCAGCTTCAGCAAGCGCTGGGCGGAGCGCAGCAAGGAACATACTTCAATCCGATCCACCAGGAGCAGTCCGGCCAACAGCAGCAGCCGTATTATAGCTAAGACCCTTCGGGGTCTTTTTTTATTAAATAGAATTGATAAGTTATCCGGGGATAGCGGATTTATTCATTCAATTTGGCGATAAACCCTACCTCTCAATGCGGTCGCTCATCTTGAAAGGCCTCGATAGAGGTTTTCTCATTACACTTTTTCTTTGCAGGAAAAGGGGATTAGGTGTAATATATTTTTTATAACCGCAGGCGAGCTGGAAGGAGCTTTGGCATGAACGAATTACAATTAAAAGTATTGGAACTGCTGAAGGAAGACGCCCGCAGGGACGCGGAGCTGATCGCGACCATGCTGGATCATCCGGTAGCGGAAGTGAAGGAAGCCATTGCCGCGATGGAGCAAGAGCATATTATCGTCAAATACGCGACGGTCGTGAACTGGAGCAAGGTAGATGATGAGAAGGTAACAGCCTTGATCGAGGTTCAGATTACGCCTGAACGCGGGCGCGGATTCGAGGGCATTGCCGAGCGAATCTATCTGTATCCGGAAGTGAAATCGGTTTACCTGATGTCAGGAGCCTATGATTTGCTGGTAGAGGTTGAAGGGAAGACGCTGAAGGAAGTTGCTTCGTTCGTGTCCAACAAGCTGTCGCCGATTGATGCGGTGCTTTCGACCAAGACCTTTTTCATATTGAAAAAATATAAACAGGACGGCATCATCTTCGAGGAGAACGAAGGTGACCATCGGTTGATGGTATCGCCGTAACATAAAGGGTGATGGTGATGATTAAAGACCAATCGCAAGGAACCTCCATCCCTGTGCAGCGCCAATCGATGGCTGACTATTTGTCTCCTCTCGTTCGAGACATCAAACCGTCGGGAATCCGCCGGTTTTTTGATTTGGTCAGCACGCGCAAGGATATCATAACGCTTGGCGTCGGCGAACCGGACTTCGTTACGCCATGGCATGTTCGGGAGGCAGCAGTATACTCGCTGGAGTCTGGCAAGACCCAGTATACATCGAATGCGGGAATGCCTGCGCTTCGGGAGGCGATCGGGCATTACTTGAATGACTCGTTCTCGGTCGAATATGATCCAGCGAGCGAGGTTATTGTGACGGTAGGGGGCAGCGAGGCGATCGATCTGGCGCTCCGCGCGCTCATTACGCCGGGCGATGAGATTCTGATTCCTGAGCCTTGCTATATTTCTTATTCACCGATAACGGCTCTGAGCGGCGGCAAGCCGGTGGGCATCGAGACGTTCGCAGCAGATAACTTCAAGCTGCGGGCGGAACAGCTGCAAGCTGTTATTACGCCTCGCTCCAAAGTACTTATCTTATGTTATCCGAGCAATCCGACCGGCGGCATCATGACCTACGAGGACTGGCTGCCGATCGCGAAGGTCGTGGAAGAGAACGACTTGATCGTCATCTCGGACGAAATCTATGCCGAGCTGACGTACGGCTCCAAGCATGTAAGCTTCGCGGCAATGCCGGGGATGAAGGACCGGACCATTCTGGTTAGCGGCTTCTCCAAGGCGTTCGCGATGACGGGCTGGCGGATGGGCTATGCTTGCGGGCACTCCGACATCATTGCCGCAATGCTTAAGATTCATCAATATACCGTTATGTGTGCTCCGATTATGGCGCAATATGCGGCGCTCGAGGCGCTCCAGCATGGCCTGGAGGAAAAGGACCGCATGATCGAATCTTATAACCAGCGGCGCAGGCTTGTCGTAAAGGGATTCCGGGAAATCGGGCTGGAATGCCATGAGCCGCAAGGCGCGTTCTATGCCTTCCCTTCGATCGCTTCTACCGGCTTGTCGAGCGAGACATTCGCTCAGCGGCTATTGGAAGAAGCAGGCGTCGCGGCGGTGCCGGGCGACGTATTCGGCTTAGGCGGCGAGGGGCATCTAAGATGCTCGTATGCGACATCTGTTACACAGTTGACCGAAGCGCTTGACCGCATCGGAAATTTCGTACATCAATTAAAGCAAGGCTAGCCGATCAGCAGGCAGGAGTCCATCCGGCCTGCTGTTGCTATAAGCGGAGCTATAAGGATAACGGGCTGAGCTTTGGCTGTGTGCGCCCGTTGGAAGAACTTGGAGGGATCGAATGAGGTTATATACGAAGACCGGAGACAAGGGCCAGACGTCGCTGATTGGCGGCAGAGTCGGCAAAGACGATATCCGCGTAGAGGCATACGGCACAATTGATGAGCTGAACAGCTTCGTAGGCTTGGCGCAAGCCGAAGCGGCGAAGCATGAGTCGCTTCAGGAGATGGCAGGCTGCTTGCTCGACATTCAGCATGAACTCTTCGATTGCGGCTCGGATTTGGCGTATGCCAAAGTAGGCGTTCCGTATAAGATGAATGGCGAGCCGGCTGTTCGGATGGAGGAGTGGATCGACCGTTACATCGTGGAAGCGCCAGAGCTTACGCGGTTTATTCTGCCTGGCGGCAGCGCGTTGTCATCCATGCTTCATGTGTGCAGAACGGTGTGCCGCAGAGCGGAGCGCCGGGTCGTTACTCTATCAGGCGAGCATGTAATTAATCAAGATGTACTAATCTACTTGAATAGGCTGTCCGATTATTTCTTCGCAGCGGCCCGCGTAGCCAATTACAATCTCGGCGTGCCGGATACGGAATATGTCAGAAGTGCGGAAGTATTCCGCAAAGGTAAAGCCAAGACCAAGGGTACATCCGAGGAGAAAGGCTGAAGCGGCAATGGAACAATGGAACGGGCGCTACTACGCTCCGCTTGTCGTCGAGGTGACGGATTCGGATGACGGCAAACAGGTTCGGACGATATTGGAACGCAGGCTTGGCGTCTCCCGTAAGCTGCTCTCCCAGGTGAAGCTGACCGAGCACGGGCTTACGCTGAACGAGGAGCGGGTCTATACGACAGCGACTGCGAAGTCGGGCGATATCATTCGCCTTCGAATGCAGCAGGAAGAGTCCGAAGACATCTTACCCCAGCCCATCCCGATCGAAGTGGTATATGAAGACGATGACTTGCTTATTGTGAACAAGCCTGCAGGCATGATCGTTCATCCGACTCACGGCCATTATACGAACACGCTTGCCAACGGTGTCGTCCATCATTGGAAGGAGAAGGGCGAGCGGGTTCGTTTCCGCCCCATTCACCGGCTGGACGAGGAGACGTCGGGGCTGGTCGCCATTGCAAAAACAAGCTATGTGCACCAGCAGCTGTCGGAGCAGTTGCAAGCGGGAAGCGTCATGAAGCTGTACCGCGCTTATGTGTATGGCGTGCCCGAGCCGACTGCAGGCACCATCGATGAGCCGATTGACCGGGACGACGAGCAGCCGCATCTGCGTGTGGTGAGGCCGGACGGCTACCCGTCCGTCACGCATTATGAGGTAATCGCTTCCTATCTTGGGTCGGGGGGAACAGTGGCCGCTTCTGTCCGGCTCAAGCTGGAGACGGGGCGGACCCATCAAATTCGGGTGCATATGCGCTATATCGGATGTCCGCTGATTGGGGACAAGTTCTATGGACCGGAGCATGGCCGCGTGGGAGAGTGGGAGCTTGCCGCAGGACGTCATGCCCTCCATGCGGAGATCCTGGGGTTCGTGCATCCGATCAAGAAAGTGCCAATGGAATGGCAAGCGCCTCTGCCTGCGGAGCTGGTGAGGCTGGAGAAGCTGCTAGGAGCGGATGAAAACTAGCAGTCCCACTATTACATATCGGAAGGAGAACATGGAGGAGTCATGTCAGTACGTAAAGTAACGATTATCGAATATCCGAAATGCAGTACATGCAAAGCGGCGATCAAATCGCTGAAAGCCAAAGGAAACGAGGTCACGACCCGCCATATTGTAGAGGATACGCCTACAGCCAAGGAGCTGAAGGAATTGCTCCAGGTAGGCGGTTTGGACATTAAGAAATTGTTCAATACTTCTGGAGAGGTGTATCGCGAGCTTGGGCTGAAGGACAAGCTGGCGGACATGACGGAGGATGAAAAGCTGGAGCTGCTCGCTTCGCATGGCATGCTGATCAAGCGTCCTATCGTGACGGACGGCAAGCAGGTAACCGTAGGCTACAAGGAAGACCAATACGAGCAGGCATGGGGCCGGGCATGAAGAACACAGGGAATGGCGGCAAAACATGGCGCTCGGATCGGCTGTCGGCACTCGGCTCTTCGATCTTTTCGGAAGTAGCGGTATGGAAGGCGGCAGCGGCTAAGGATGGAAGGGATATCATTGACCTTGGCATCGGCAGCCCAGACCAGCCTCCGGCCGAGTCGGTCAGGCGCGCTCTTGCGGAAGCCGCACTTCAGAGCGACAATTACGCGTATCCGGCAACCAAGGACGGCATGCCCTTCAAGGAAGCGGCTGCAGCTTGGATGAAGCATCGTTTCGGCGTTACTGTGGATCCTGCAAGCGAAATGGTCACACTGCTAGGCTCACAGGACGGGCTGGCCCATTTGGCGATGTCGATCTGCGATCCTGGTGATGCGGCCTTGCTGCCCAATCCGGGTTATCCCATCTATGCAGGCTCGCTGGCGCTGGCCGGGGTCGAGACGATCTTGATGCCGCTGCGGGAGGAGAACGGTTATTTGCCCGATCTGGATGCGATCTCTGAGGAAGAGTGGCGGCGTGCCAAATTCATTCTGCTTAACTATCCGAACAACCCGGTTTCGGCCGTAGCCGATCTTTCGTTTTTCGAGAAGGTGCTGGCGAAGGCCAAGATCTATGGGGTGCTGGTCGTTCATGATTTGGCTTATTCCGAGATGGGTTTCGACGGGAATGAGCCTCCGAGTATTCTGCAGCTGCCCGGCGCGGCCGAGCAAGCGGTGGAGTTCCATTCGATGTCGAAGAGCTTCAATATGGCGGGCTGCCGAATCGGCTTCCTGACGGGAAATCGGGAAGCGGTCGGGGCGCTGCGCGAGCTGAAGGCGAATATCGATTATGGCGCCTTCTATCCGGTCCAGCAGGCGGCAGCCGTTGCGCTACATGAAGCGATGGCTTCGCCTGACCAGCCGAAGGCAGGCAAGCTGTACGAGCGCAGGCGGGATCTGTTCCTGGATGCACTGCGTGCGGAAGGATGGGACATGAAGCCGCCTAAAGCGACAATGTTCGTCTGGGCACCGCTGCCGAAGATGGCTTGGGATCGGGGAGAGGCATGGACCTCCAGAACCATTTCCCAGGAAATGCTGAAGGCGACAGGTGTAGTCGTAGTGCCCGGTGAGGCTTTTGGCACAGAGGGAGAGGGTTATGTCCGTATCGCGCTTGTCGAAGACGAAAGCAGGCTGCTGGAAGCTGCGGCACGAATTGGACGATTTATCCGTGGAGAGCTTGTGATAAAATGATCGTAATGAAGTATTTGCAGAAGCGAATGCTTATGACGAAGTTAGGGGTTGAATGGTTTGGGTGAACAAAGACTTCTGCTTGTGGACGGGATGGCGATCCTATTCAGAGCTTATTTTGCAACATCGTTTACGGGCAGCATTAGACGGACAAGCTCCGGCTTGCCTGTTAATGCCGTACACGGTTTCGTCCGTTATTTCATGGATGCGGTGAATAAATTCGATCCTACCCATGTGATCTGCTGCTGGGATATGGGGAGCAAGACGTTCCGCACGGAGCAATATGACGGCTACAAGTCCAATCGGCCCGACGCGCCGGAGGACCTGATTCCGCAATTTGACTTGGTGAAGGAAGTTGTGGCGAGCTTTAATGTGCCGAATGTCGGTATTGTAGGTTACGAGGCGGACGATTGTATCGGTACGCTGGCGAATCGCTTCAAGCATGAAGCTGACGTCTTCGTCGTAACGGGTGACCATGATATGCTTCAGCTTGTGGATGATCGTGTATCCATTGCCATTATGAAGAAGGGCATCGGCAATTACATGGTATATACACCAGCGACATTGCTGGAGGAGAGACAGCTCACACCGCAGCAAATCATCGATATGAAGGGGCTTATGGGCGATACGAGCGATAATTATCCGGGCGTTCGCGGCATTGGCGAGAAGACGGCGCATAAGCTTATTTTGGAGCATGGATCGATCGATGGCTTGCTTGCCAATCTGGATGCGGTGTCGAAGACGGTCCGTGCGAAGATCGAAGCCGATCTCGACATGCTGCATCTGTCGCGCCAGCTTGCGACGATTCATTGCAACGCGCCGCTTGATACCGATATGAGTGTATGCGGCTGGAGCTACGACCGGAATATGGTGCTGAGCAAGTTCGAAGAGCTTGAGTTCAAGAGTCTGGTCGCCTTGATCAGCTAATCGGGTACGATGATGAGATGGAAAGTAGAATAGCTGTCCACTTGTTGAACCGAAACATATAGCATGCACAAAGAAACCGTTCCTTTATGATGGAACGGTTTCTTTTTGTTTTGTCTTTCTCCATGGCCGTAAAAAATGAAGAACTCGGAGAATTATGTGTCCTTTCCGGTCTGTTTTCCTCCCTTAACCCCTCCATGGCTGAGAGCAAGCGGAGCAAGAAAATGTTCTGGAGAAGCGTAAGCGTTCGCCTTTGTATCCGGATATCAACCATACCAAACCGTTCAAGGAAATCCGGATACAACAGCGATCAGAAGAATATTTCTTGCGCAGTGGGCGCTTTCAGCTATAAGTCACACTATCTGAAATTTTGCAGCCGAAAATGATTAGTTACGATTTTTTCGGGTTGTTTTCCTCCCTTACCCCCTCTATGGCTGAGAGCAAACGGAGCAAGAAAATGTTCTGGAGAAGCGGAGCGTTCGCCTTTGTATTCGGATTCCAACCATAACATATTGTTCAAGGAATCTGGATACAACAGCGATCGGAAGAATATTTTCTTGCGTAGTGCGCGCTCAGCCATCCCCCCTCACCTGAAAAATTGCAACCATAAACGAAATCTCCCTCCTTATGAGGCCCCTTACGCCTGTTCTATACTTGGATTACCAAATAGAGATATGAACAGATACGGAGGAATGCCGCGATGGACTCACAGGTTACCATCCCAGAGAAACACGGCAATGAAGCAACCCGCGTACACAAGGCGGCTCTCTTCTTCAAGAAACTGAAAAGGCAAAAGATCCTGCAGCTTATGGCGCTATCCGGTATGGTGTGGCTGGTTATTTTTCACTACATTCCCATATACGGCATCATTATCGCCTTCAAGGAATACAACATCGTTCATTCCATCAGCTCCGCGCCTTGGGTCGGGCTTTATCACTTCAAGGAGTTTTTCGAAGACGACAGCCTCGGCTATGTCATTACAAATACTTTCGGAATGAGCTTGCTGAAGCTGTTAATCGGCTTCCCGATGCCGATCCTGTTCGCGCTAATGCTGAACGAGCTCAGATCGGTCCGTTTCAAGAAGGCGGTTCAGACCATCTCATACCTGCCTCATTTCTTATCCTGGGTCATTCTGGGCGGCATCCTGACCACCTGGCTAGCTGATGTGGGCATCATAAATAAAGTATTGCTGGCGCTAGGCTTCATCCATGAGCCGATCAGCTACTTGGCTGAACCTAGTTACTTCTGGACGATTATCGTCAGCTCGGATATATGGAAGGAGCTAGGCTGGTCCGCCATCATTTACTTGGCAGCGATTACAGGGGTTTCACCGGAGCTGTACGAGGCAGCCACCATTGACGGAGCGGGACGCTTCCAGAAGATGTACTATATTACGCTTCCGATGATTAAAGGTACGATCACGATCCTATTCATCCTGGCAGTCAGCGGCATCTTGAATTCGAACTTCGATCAGATCTTCGTGCTCAAAAATCAGCTGAACGAAGTAGCCAGCAACGTCATCGACACCTATGTCTACCAGATCGGCATCTCGCAAGGCCGTTACTCTTATGCTACAGCCGTAGGGCTCGTCAAGTCAGTCATTGCATTCATACTGCTGCTCACGGCGAACAGCATCACCAAAAGACTCAATAACACATCATTATTTTAAAGGGTGGACGGACTATGCAAACACGCTTACGATCAGAAAAATTTTTCGACTGGTTTAATACGCTGGTCATGTTATTGATCTGCTTCGCAACGCTTTATCCGGTCTGGTATGTGCTTATCAATTCGTTGAATGAAGGAACGGACGCCATGCGCGGCGGCATCTACTGGCTGCCCCGGGTGTTCAGTCTGGAGAGTTATACGACTGTGTTCAAAAACGACGGGTTAATGACCGCATTTGGCATCACGGTAGCGAAGACGGTGCTCGGCACCTTCATCCATGTGTTCTTCACGGCGATGGTCGCATATGCCATTTCGCAGAGAGAGCTGGTAGGCCGGAAGCTGTATCTCATTGTCGGTACGATCACGATGTTTTTCAGCGGCGGCCTTATTCCGCAATATTTGCTGCTTCGCGATCTGGGGTTACTTGATACGTTCTGGGTCTATATTTTCCCTGCGATGTTCAGCTTCTTCGATCTCATTATCTTTATGACCTTCTTCCGAGAGATTCCTTACGGCCTGGAGGAAGCAGCCAAGATGGACGGCGCCAACGACTTCAGCATCTTCGTCCGGGTCATCATTCCGGTCTCCATGCCGGTCGTCGCCACCATCGCGTTATTCCACGGCGTGTATCAATGGAATGATTATTTTGCCGGCGTTATCTATGTGAATGATCCGAATTTGCAGCCGATCCAAACCTTCCTATACCGGATTGTGGCGCTGTCGGGCTCCAATCAGATTGTATCGACCGTAACGGGTGTGACCAAGACAGTCACATCGCAATCGGTTAAGCTCGCTACGATGGTTGTGGCGACGCTGCCTATCGTTTTCGTGTATCCTTTCCTGCAAAAATATTTTGTGAAAGGTTTTATGATTGGCTCCATGAAAGAATAACGTCGGCTTTCACAGCAATGCTATTGGCCAGGCAAAGCTGAGAGCATATATAATCATCATAGAGAGGGGTATCAAGCATGGCAGTTATGCGTAAATTCATTACCGCAGTTACATTAATCAGCTTACTGTTGACCGCGGCGGGCTGCGCCTCGAATGGCGGCGACAAAAGCAGCGAGACGCCTAAGCCGTCTGCGGAGCAAACGGCGGTTAATCCAGATGCGCCGGGCTGGAAAAACAATACCGATCCAATTACGTTCGACTGGTATTTGAATTACTCCTGGTTCCAAAAAAAATGGGGTTCCGATCCGACATCCCAGTATATTACGAAAAAAACAGGCGTTAACCTGAATCTAATCGTTCCGGCGGGCAACGAAAACGAAAAAATCAACACGATGATCGCCTCTGGCAAGATGCCAGACTTTATTACGCTGGATGCTAATGACGACGCGGTGAAGCGATTGATCGAAGGCAAGATGGTATTGCCGCTGAACGAGCTGGCTGACCAGTATGACCCTTACTTCTACAAAGTAATCGACCCGTCCAAGGCTTCCTGGTTCGCTGAGCCGGACGGCAACTTCTACGGCTATCCGAACAACTCGTCATCTCCAAGAGATTATGAGGCGAACGAAACGATGTTTACCTCCACGCAAACCTTTATGGTACGCAAGGATATGTATGAAGCGCTGGGCAAGCCGGATATGAGAACGCCGGAAGGGTTCATCAACGCGTTGAAGCTTGCGAAGGAGAAGTTCCCGGAAGTGGACGGCCAGCCGCTCATTCCGCTTGGTCTGCATGAATTTACCGACACGGGCAACTATGCGCTGGAAAACTACTTGCAGAACTTCCTTGCGATTCCGCAAGAGGTGGACGGCAAGCTGAATGACCGCACGACAGACCCTGAATATATCAGTTGGCTGAAAACGTTCCGTCAAGCCAATAGCGAAGGACTGCTGTCCAAGGACATCTTCATCGACAAGAGACCGCAGATGGAAGAGAAGATTGCACAAGGGCGCTACTTCGCGATGCTGTTTCAATGGAAGGACATGAGCTCGCAGCAAAATATCATATACCAGAAGGATCCTAACCGAATCTATATGTCGATCGACGGACCGTCGAATTCGAAGCTGGAAGATCCTACGCTAAGCGGACCGGAAATCGGCGGCTGGGGCCTCACTCTGATCTCCAAGGATGTGAAGGATAAGAAAAGAGCGATCGAGTTCTTGACTTACATGATCAGCGAGGATGGGCAGAAGGACTTTGCCCTTGGTGAAAAAGGGGTAACGTATGATACGATTGACGGGAAAGACCAGCTGTATCAAAAGGTTATTGACGAGACGGAGTTCGACTACGGCACGCAATACAGCTACTTCATGATGACCGATTACAGCATGTGGCTGAGATGGGCTCCGCCTACGAAGGAGCAATATACAATTCTGGAAGATTGGACAAGAGGCAAGACGCATAACTTCTCTGCGTTCAGTAATCTGAATCCGCAAGGCACCACCGAGGAAGGCATCATCTCGCAGAAGATTCGCCAGCAGTGGGGCAAGGCGCTGCCGAAGATGATTTTGTCCAAGTCGGATGAGGATTTTGATGTAATCTTCAATGATTTCCTGCAGGATCGCGAGAAGCTTGGTTTCGACAAAGTGGTGGCGTATCAGCAGAAGAAATATGAAGAGAACGCGGCTAAACTAACTAAATAATAACAGTGTGTATTAAAGCAGCAAGCAGCAAGGCCCATCTGGATATGGGCTTTGCTGTATTGTTGCTTACTCTACTTTATGGATGTGACGATCTGTGGGACAACGGCTGCGATGGAGCAGGCTAGCACATTATATTGGAAATATGCGATTGCAGACGAAGATGGTTGTCTCATATATCCTGATTATATTGATCCCGATTTTAATCTTTTCAAGCTACATGTCCAACAACTTCTACAACAATACGATCCATGATACGATTCAGTCCAATCAATATTTGCTCGATGTGGAGTATAACAAAATCACCAACAATATCGATCTGATGGAACGCACGGCGCAATTGATGCTGCTGGACAACAAGGTGCTGGATTATCTCGTTCTGAAGCAAGAATTGGATACGCTCTCATTAATGGATTTCTCCCGAAACGTATTGCCGGATCTGGTGCGGCTGCAATTCAATAATCCCAATATTGCGCATATCCGCATGTACTTCAATAATCCCTATACGAAAGAGCTGTGGCCGATCTTCCTGGACGAGAAGCGGATCGCGAATGTTCCCTGGATGCAAGAGCTGAAGGATCGCAACGGGATGGAGCTGTGGGAGTTCGATACGGAGGACCGCAACGTGATGAGTCTGCCGACCAGCGAGTCGTTCCAGAAGGAGAAGTCCAAGGTGTCGCTGCTTCGGCAGATTAGCTACGGGACGGATAAGCATGCGGGAATCGTGCAGATTGACATGTATCTGGACGATTTCTTCTCCAGGGTGGAGCATGACGAGCAGGACCGCCAATCGAAGCTGCTGCTGCTGGATCGGAAGTCGCAATTTTTTTATCATGACAATACTTCCTTTGTGGCCAATATTCCGCTGGATGATCTGGAGCAGCGCATCAAGTCTGCCGCAGCTACGGAAGCGTCTCATTTTGAAGTGACCTATAACGGCGTGCCTTATATTATGATTTTCAAAAAAATCGATCTGCTGGACGCCTATATTATAAGCGCCGTGTCCCTGGAGGAGCCTCTTCAGGCGATTCGCGATACGGTGCAGAATTTGATTATGGTCAGCGTTGTACTGATCCTCATTTTATCGCTGATTACGTATTTGTTGAGCCGAATTATTTTTAAGAGGCTGCGGATGCTGCAGAACTCTATGAATCGAGTGCGCAACGGGGATTTGCAGGTCAACATCGATGTGAGTGGCGGCGGTGAGATTGGCGAGATCGCGCTTCACTTCAAGATGCTGATGAAAAAAATCAACTCGCTGATCGTGGATGCGGTCAATAAGCAAGCGGCTGCCAAGGAAGCGGAGCTGAATGCGATGAAGAATCAGATCGACTCGCATTTTATGTACAATACACTGGAAAATTTGAAGATGCTAGCGGAGGTAGAGGGGCAATATGTACTGTCGGATGCCTTGACCTCTCTTGGCCGCATGATGCGCTACAATCTGCAATGGACGAGCAATTACGTCCGTCTGCGCGACGAGATTCATCATATACAGAATTACATCGCGATTATGAATATCCGGTACGACGATAGAATTTCGCTCCAGTTGTTTGTGCCGCCGGCTTATATGGAGCATGAGATATTGAAGATGTCGCTGCAGCCTGTGGTGGAGAACGCCATCAAGCACGGCTTGTATACCAATGAGCGAGGCGAGGAGCTGCCGCTGGTTCTGTCGATTCGGGTGCATGAAGCAAATGATCATATGCTGATTGAGATGATGGATAACGGCAAAGGGATGGACGCCGAAGGGGTGAACCGGATTAACTATATGATCCGTCTGAACGATGCGGATTTCCGCCAGGTTCAAGGTGCGGTCAAGTCCGGGGAAGAGAAGGGCAACGGCATTGGCCTTCGTAACGTCAATCAGCGGGTGAAGATGAACTATGGCAATGATTACGGGATTCAAGTGCAAAGCGTAGAGGGGCAATATACGACTGTCAGCATCAAGCTGCCGACACTACTTTTCTCCGAGGGAGATGCGGGACATGCGGAAACTTCTGATCGTGGATGATGAAAAAAATATAAGAATCGGCCTGAAAGCGATGATTGAGCGGGAATTGCCGGGTCGCTATGCCATAACGTTCGCCGTGAACGGGGCGGATGCGCTTGAGAGATTGAAGGAGCAGGCTATCGATCTGCTTATTACCGATATTCGCATGCCTGTCATGGACGGCATCGAGCTAATCAATCAGCTGCAGGAGATGGAAGGCAAGCCGGAAGTGATGATCTTAAGCGGGCATGATGACTTCCAATATGCCAGAGAAGCGATGCGTTGCGAGGTACGCATGTATCTGCTTAAACCGATCGTTCGCGAGGAGCTTGTTGAAGCGCTGACGATGCTGGAGGAGACGCTGGTCAAGAAGGAGACGATCTCTCATCAGTTCAAGCAAATATCCGAGCAGATGAAGGAGCATATAGAGACGCAGTTCAATTATGTCTTCCTGCGCTCTGATCTGGAGGCAGGAGAGATCGAGGAGCGGCTTGGCAAGCTGGAGCTGCCGGATCTTGACGGAGGGTACCAGCTTGCCCTGCTCAAATGGCCCGATGCGGATCAGCGCAGCAGAGATCAAGGACAGAAGCTTGCTTTCCTTGACCTTGTCTTGAAGCGTCTGGGGAATCAGGCGGAGGCGCTGACCTTGCGCTTCATGAACCGTCACGGCCATCTTATTGTGCTGACGGGTGATCCTGAGCTGTTCTCGGCCATTGAGGAGCTGATCCAACAGCAGGTAGAGATGCGCGTGAAGATGGGGGCCAGCAAATGGATGGACCGACTGGCACAGGTGAATGAGGCTTACGAACAAGCGGAGAGGGCGCTCAAGTATACGCTGTTCTACAAGCATTCTGTTTCTCTTGGGTACGAGGGACTGGAAGGAAGGGAATCCCATTACGAGCTTCCGATCGCATCGATCAAGAAGATATCGAATATGCTAGGCACCGATAGAGAGGCTGATGTGATGGGGTTGTTCAAGGAAGTGGTCGATTTGCGTATCGTGATGAAATACGATATTTCCTATATGGAAGGCATCAGCCGCGCGTTCAATGACCTTGTCTTCGATCAGGTATTCAATGTATACGGCGAGGAATCGGTCGAAATATTGAAGCTGTACAAGTCTGTCGCCGATCTATATAGCTTCTGGGATTTTCAGGACTATTACCATCATGTCGAGACCCTGATAAAGAAGCTGGATTTATACGTGGGCAATATGAAAAACATTCACAACGATAATCGCGAGATGAATAAAGCGATTCAATATATTCACGAGAATTATTATAACGAGCTGAATATGGCGATGGTGTCCAATTACATCTCGATGAACTACTCCTATTTCAGCCAAGCCTTCAAAGAGTATACGAACGAGAGCTTCGTCAATTATTTGAAAAAAATCCGGATCGGCAAGGCGAAGGAGCTGCTCGCCAGCACGAATCTGAAGGTGCATGAGATCGGGGAGCGGGCCGGCTTCGAGAACGCCAAGCATTTTCACCGCGTATTCCGAGAACTGGAGGGCGTTTCCCCTAATGAGTTCAGGCAAAAGGAGCAATCCGCCGCCGACCTGAAAAATCGGCACCATATATGAAATCTGAAGCCTTATTCATGCGGCAAGGCTCTTCTATAATGTAGGCAAGGCAGCAGAAGCATACAGATGGAGGAGAGCCAATGTCGAAGAAAACGGTATATATTATCCGCGATGACGTGAACCATCCCAAAGAAGTGATAGATCCCGTGATGGAGCGGGTTTTTGATGCGGAACGCTGGAATGTCGTGTTGACGGACCGTGCGCGCGATCTGGTGGAACATGTCGCAGAGGCGGATTTGGCGATGTGGTTTACGAATGGGCGTCCCGAAGGCGAGACGAATCTGAGCGTGGAGGAGCAGGGAATCATTGTGGAGCGGGTGAAGGCCGGCATGGGCATGTTGTTCGTTCATGCGGGCCTTGTTTTGATTGAAGAGGACAGTCCATTCTATGCGGAGCTGAATTCGGGCCGCTTTATCGAGCATTCCCCGCATCATGTGCCTGTAACCAATGTGCCGGTGCGCAGCTTCGACCATCCCATTACCCGGGGCATCGAGCCGTTCACGGCAACCGACGAGCATTATTACTGCCAAGTAGATACATCGAGAACAGATGTCTTGCTGCTGAGCACCTCGAAGCATGTGACAGCGGCTGGCGGCTGGGCTCACAGCGTAGGACAAGGTCGTGTTGTAGCGCTCACGCCGGGCCATACGACAGATGCGCTGGACGATCCGCAAATGGTGCAATTAATGAGGAACGGTTCCGATTGGGCGATTGGCCTGATTTCATAACACGGGGACAGGAGGTGTGTACGCATGAGCAATGTATCGATTGCGCTGGGCCTCTATTCCGTCTATAGAGATTTGCAGCAGGATTTGGAGTCTACGCTGCGCCGCGTGAAGAAGCTGGGCTACGAAGGTGTGGAGTTCTACGGCGAATTTACGCATGAGCCGGAGTTGATCAAAGGGCTGCTGGAGGAGCTTGCGCTTACTAATTGCGGCTGGCATACAGAGTGGAAGCTGCTTCAGCCAGATACAATTGAAGCGACCTTGGACTACCATCGGCGTGCGGGCACAAGGAATATTGTGATCCCGGCCTTGGGCGGTCCTTGGGAAATCGGACATAAACAGCATGAAGACCGTGCAGAGGTTTGGATTCGCCATGCAGTGCGGATGAATGAGATTGCGCAGCAGGTTGCAGCTCAGGGCTTCCGTCTCGGCTATCATACGCATGCCCATGAGTTCGACACGGACTTCGGCGGCGTTACGCCGTGGGATTTGTTATGCCAGCATACCGATTCCAGCATTCTGCTGGAGCTGGATACAGGCAATTGCATTGAAGCGGGAGCGGACCCGGCGGAAGTCATAGCAGCAGTACCGGGCAGACCGCTGCTGGTGCATGGCAAGCCGTATTCGCGTACGGACGGTCATGAAACCTTCATCGGCGACATCAAGGATGAGAACAACTGGAGCCAAATTATAACGCAATGCGAGCGCGCGGGAACCGAATGGCTGATCGTGGAGCATGAATCGGAGGCGGCTTATCCCGGCTTTATCGGTGTCGAGCGTTGTTTGGAAGGATTGCGAGCTGTATTGGCAGAGAGACAGTAAGGGCGGATCGCAAGCGATAGAGACGTTCATAGATAGGAAGGCAGGAGTGATAGCGATGACAGAGAAGCAATATGCCATTCAATTTATAGAGAAGCGGAAAGCGGCGTTGATAGAGGGCGAGATGGATCGATCGCCGCTAAAGCCGGATGAGATAGCAGGCCGTACAATCGTGTCGCTTATCTCGACAGGTTCAGAGCGCGGGGCATATATGGACTACTTCGGTGGTACAGTCTACCCGGTTTCGACCGGTTACGCTGCCGTGATGGAAGTACTGGAGATCGGGAGTGCGGTGAAGAACGTCAATGTCGGTGACCGTGTGCTTGCTCTCGCTCCCCATCAATTGTACAACCGGGTGAAGAGCGATGAGATCAGCCTTGTTCCTGAAGGGATGAACCCGGAGCATGCGGTAATGGGCCGGTTCCCGGCAGTCTCGATGACGTCCATGATTCATACTTCTATCAAGCCGACGGAGCTTGTCCTGGTGACGGGGCTTGGCGTTGTTGGTCTCATGTGCGCCCAGATGATGCGTCACTGCGGCTACGAGGTCTATGCTTTCGATCCGAACGAGAATCGCAGAGAGACAGCCAGAGCCTGCGGGATTCGTCATGTCTACGCTTCGCTGGACGAAGTGCCGGAAGTGAAAGGCGTGGCCGGATTGGCCATGGAGTGCTCGGGCCGCGAGGAAGGCACCTACTCGCTGGCGGCCAACTTGAGAAGAGGCGGGGAGCTGTATCTGATTGGCGTGCCATGGTATCGTTCAACGGATACGTTCGCCCATGAGCTGCTCAAGAATGTCTTCTACGGTTTCATCCAATTGCGCTCGGGCTTCGAATGGTCGTTGCCGCGTCATTCCAGAGATTTTATGCCGAACAGCAATTTCTCGAATATTGCAAAGTCGATGGAGTGGATTCGGGACGGTCATATCAAGGTTGAAGGCATCTACGAGGTGACGGCGCCGGAGCGCTGCGACGACATCTACAGCAGCATGGCAGACGGAACGATGGAGAAGACCTGTGCCATCTTCGATTGGAGCTGCATCTAAACTATAGCTTAAGGAGGCGCTGCCTCGTGTATAGAACGAATAAGAAAGTCGGCATTCATCACGTCTGTTTGAAAACCAATGACATTAAGCAGTCCGTCCAATTCTATATGGAAGGTCTGGGCGCCCGTTTTGTCGTGGAGTGGGGCAAGGATGGTGCGGAGGATCATGCCGTGCTGGTCGACCTCGCTGACGGTGATTTCCTGGAAATTTTCGAGACGAAGCAATTATTCGGAGAGGGCAAGTGGCAGCATCTTGCCGTACGCACCCCGGATGTAGACGATTCGGTCAGACGCGCGGTAGCAGCGGGAGCAAGACAGCTCGGCGAGCCTCGTAATTCTGATATCCCGGCCCGTTCAGGCGAGACGGTCCGATTAAGATTCTGCTATGTGGAAGCACCGGGCGGAGAATTGGTCGAGTTCATTCAAGATCGGTAGGATGCTGCGTTAGTCCGTACCTAAATGATAGAATGGCGATGTTAGGGATAACAATCCTGGCATCGCTTTTTCATGTTTTCATTATGAAATGGTCAAGGCGGGGAACAACCGGAGCAAGAAATATTCTGGAGAAGCGGCAGCGTTCGCCTTTGTATCCGGATTCCAACCGTTAAGGTTTAGTTGAGGGAATCTGGATACAACAGCGATCGGAAGAATACTTCTTGCGCAGGTTGTGTGTTTAGCCATGAAATGTTGTTAGTCAGGAGGCTGTTCATTCTTTTTTATGTTTTTACTGAAAGCCTCTTTTTCTATGTTTTTACATCAGCAATGGTCTCCAAAGTAGACTGGAAATAAATTGGAAAATGAACGACAATGTTCGCTATAGTGAATAAAATGAGTGATTTTTTATGCGGGACAGCGCTGTAAAGGTATTGACCTGTTCTTTTTAAAGAACTAAAATATAGTTATTGTCCGTTATAAGAAACCCGATAAGCTTCGCGTACAAATAAAAGCACGGATCTAATCTGACTGAAGGAGAATATTATGATTGGGGAACGGATCAAATCACTTAGAGAACAAAAAGGCTACTCCATAACGAAACTAGCCGATCTAGCCGGAGTTTCGAAATCTTATCTAAGCTATATTGAACGTAACGTGCAAAATAATCCCTCGCTTCAGGTTTTGGCCAAGATCGCGTTTCATTTGGACACGAACATTGAGTATTTGCTAGGTGAGGAGCTCGCTCCGAAGGTATGGGTGGACGATGTGCTGGATGAAGAGTGGCATGACATCATTCGGGACGCTGTGGACGAAGGCATGAGCAAAGGGGATTTTCGCGCACTGAAGGAGCTGGTTCGCTCGAACAAGTGGCGGGAAGAGCATGGGCAGCGCAGGGATTACAGGGATATCGACAGTAAAAAGAAGTCCAATATTATTATTTTGCATATTGACCATTAGCCGCCTTTACGAAAAATAAACCATTTTACTGTTGACATGTTCTATATAAAGAACTAAACTTGTGTTAGTGTTCATTATAACTAACACAATAAGCGGGTGTATGAATGGAAACGAATCGTGTGAAAGAACGTTTTGTGCCGGCAAGCGGCAAAGAAATCGACTTGCGCAAGCTCTTCAGTACGATCAAGAACAAGCTATTGCTAATCGTGCTGCTGACTGGCGCCATCACAGTCCTTGGAATAATGTATAATTCCCAGTCGGAGCCTAACGTCTACTCTTCGTCCTCGCGGGTCATGATTGCGGCGACCAATGATATGATGTCTACGGTCAGGGCGCTTGTACGCGAACCGATTGTGCTGGATCAGGTCATTGAGGATTTGGGATTGAATGCCACAGCCGGGCAGCTGCGGAGCCAAATCCGGGTAGACAGCGTGGAGCAATCGCTCATTACGGTTATATCCGTAGCGGATACCAATCCGGATCGGGCGGCTGATATCGCGAACGCCGTTGTGACGGTGTATCGAAGCGTAGCCGCGGAGACACTCGGCATTAGCAGCATCCGTCTGCTGACATCGGCGGTGCCGGAGCCGTCCCCTATTAACGAGAAGAGCAACACGATCGTTTATGTGGCGTTTGTCGTCGGACTGATCTTAAGCTTGAGCCTAGCGTTCTTGCTGGAATCGCTGGACGATTCGATCCGGACGGAGCATGATATCGAAAGCACCCTTGGCATCAATATGCTGGGTCAGATATCCAAAATCAAGAGCGGTCATGCGCGTATACATACAAAAAAGACAAAGCAAGCGATAATTAGGAGTGAGACGATTGGTTCGTGAACGGGCAAAAATAGCTAAAAGAGTTGTAAACCGCAGTTTGATCGCTTATTTGAATCCCTCCCACAGAATAGCGGAGCAATACCGGACGATCCGCAACAACATTCAATACGCGGCAGAGGGAGCGCAGATTCGAACGCTGCTTGTAACATCGCCTGAGGAGGGAGACGGCAAGTCGACGGCAGCCATCAACCTGGCGGTCAGCATGGCGCAGCGGGGGGAGCGTGTGCTGCTCATCGACGTGAACTTCCGCAATCCGGTCCTTCATAAAATATTTAATACGCAAATATCGCCGGGCCTCTCAAGCGTGCTGGCTCAGCAGCTCGCATTCGACGAAGCTGTGCAAGAGACGGAAGTCGAAGGCATGGACCTGCTGACAAGCGGATTGTCGCAAGGTAATTCTGCAGATTTGCTGGATTCACACCGCATGAAGGAATTAATGGAGAAAGCCGTCCAGCATTATGACCGCATTGTATTCGATTGTCCGCCGGTATTGTCGGCACCCGATACGAATGCGCTGGTCAACAAGTGCGACGGGGTCGTATTGCTGCTGCATTGCGGCAAGACGACACATGGCAAGGCCCTTGAAGCGAAACAATCTCTATCCTTTGCAGGAGCGAATATTATAGGGGCGATTTTAAACAAAAAGAACGTTAGATGATGACTCATCGGATAACGTCTTTTTTTCGGCCAAAATGTTCTTTATAAAGCACAAAAAACGTTCGTTACCATGCAAGGAGAAAGGATGAGCATGTCATGACTTATCGAAGTAGGCTTTCGCTTCTTGTGCTGCTTGATTCAGGAATCGTAATTACGGCACTGGCCGTTAGCCGCTGGCTTCTGGAGCCGAATTCCGCCGCAGGCACCAGCATCTATTTCCTGACGGGCACTCTTCTCGTGCTGCATCATGGATTTTTCCTGTATTTCAAGCTTTACAAGAAGGCTTGGGAGTATGCCAGTGTGGGCGAACTGGTGATCATGGCCAAGGCGGTGGGCTTATCCTTCCTGTTGACTGCTGTTGCGCAAGCTGTCGTATACGGAACGCTACAGCTGAAGTGGCTCGCCGTAGCCTGGATGATTCATATTCTGCTCATCGGCGGCTCCAGACTCGGATGGCGGATGATTCGGGGTGGCTTCAATAAGCAAAGCGGCAAGCGCAAGCGGACCTTAATCGTCGGCGCGGGCTCCGCCGGGACGATGCTGGCGCGCCAGCTGATGAACAATCCGGATACCGAGCTGCTTCCCGTTGCATTCGTTGACGATGACGCCAAGAAGCAGATGCTCGATATTATGGGCCTTCCGGTAGCCGGCAACATCGCGGATATCGTAAGCGTCGCGAAGAAGCTGGAGATCGACAATATCGTTCTTGCGATTCCTTCAATGCATAAAAAGGAGCTCTATCACATCTATACGGAGTGCGCCAAGACGAGCGCCAAGACGCAAATGATCCCAATGCTGGAGGATCTTGCGACGGGCCGAATCTCCGTGACCCAATTCCGCGACGTGCAGGTGGAGGATTTGCTGGGACGCGAGCCTGTGGAGCTGGATATCGAGAGTATATCGGAATATGTGACTCAGAGGGTTGTGCTCGTCACTGGAGCGGGCGGATCGATCGGCTCGGAGGTATGCCGCCAAATCTCGCGGTTTCTGCCGGAGAAGCTGGTGCTGCTCGGACACGGGGAGAACAGCATCTATGCGATTGAGATGGAGCTGAAGGAAACGTTCAAGGATACGAGCATCAAATTTTATACTGAAATTGCGGATCTTCAGGATGCCGAAAAGATGATGGCGGTCATGATGGCTCATCGGCCTCATGTCGTCTATCATGCGGCAGCCCATAAGCATGTACCGCTAATGGAACGGAACCCCGAGGAAGCGTTCAAAAACAATGTGTTAGGCACGCTGAATACGGCAAAAGCCGCAAGCAAAAGCCGCGTCGAGACATTTGTTATGATCTCGACGGACAAAGCCGTAAACCCGACCAGCGTCATGGGCTCAACGAAACGGGTGGCCGAGATGATTATTCAGCATATGGACCGGATCAGCTATACGAAGTTTGTAGCCGTCCGGTTCGGCAACGTGCTGGGCAGCAGAGGCAGTGTCATTCCGCTCTTCAAGAAGCAGATTGCCAAAGGCGGACCGGTGACCGTTACTCATCCCGATATGGTGCGTTACTTTATGACGATTCCGGAAGCGTCGCGACTGGTTATTCAAGCGGGAGCTCTGGCAAAGGGCGGCGAAATCTTCGTGCTCGACATGGGCGAGCCGGTGAACATTACGCAGCTGGCCGCAAACGTCATCCGTATGTCGGGCTTTTCGGTCGACGAGATTGGCATTGAATATACCGGCATTCGGCCGGGGGAGAAGCTGTTCGAGGAGATGCTGAAGGACGATGAGGTGATGGAGCAGCAGGTGCATCCCAAAATTTACATCGGCAAAGCTTCCGCTATTTTATATGAAGAAATTGAGCAGCTCATTGCGGACTTCCCTGCTATGAATCAGGCAGAGCTGAAGACGCGGCTGCTGGATATGGCCAATCCTGCATTGGTAGACGTCAAGAAGCTGGCGACGGTATCCGGGTAAGGGAAGGAACGAGAGGTTTCATTAATTTGGTAGAGAAGCGGGGAATAGCGATGAAGGTAAGAAAAGCAATTATACCGGCTGCAGGACTGGGCACGAGATTTCTCCCGGCGACCAAAGCGATGCCGAAGGAAATGCTTCCGATCGTCGATAAGCCGACGATTCAATACATCGTGGAAGAAGCGATCGAGTCCGGCATTGAAGACATTATTATCGTGACGGGCAAAGGCAAGAGAGCCATTGAGGACCACTTTGACAATTCCATGGAGCTTGAGCAGATCTTGACCGCCAAAAGCAAATTTGAGCTCTTGCAGGAAGTGCGCAAGTCCTCCGACATGGTCGACATTCACTACATCCGTCAAAAGGAACCGAGGGGTCTCGGCCACGCCATCTGGTGCGCCCGCAAATTCATTGGCGACGAGCCGTTCGCCGTCTTGCTGGGCGATGACATCATATCGGCAGAGAAGCCGTGTTTGAAGCAAATGATCGAAAAATACGAGCAATACGGCTCTTCCGTTATCGGTGTGCAGCGGGTACCTGAGGAAGCGGTATCCCGGTATGGCATAGTAGACGGCATGGTCATGGAGCCATCCTTTCACCGCATTAACCATCTCGTTGAGAAGCCGGCGCGCGATGAGGCGCCTTCCGATATGGCGATTATGGGCAGATATATTCTAACGCCTGAAATCTTCGATATCTTAGGCCGCCAGGAACCTGGCTCAGGCGGCGAGATTCAACTGACGGATGCGATTGGGACGCTTAACCGTTCAAGGGCGGTATTCGCCTATGAATTTGAAGGCAAGCGTTACGATGTCGGCGAGAAGATGGGCTTCATCCAGACGACCATCGAATTTGCCCTGCAGAGAGACGATCTTCGCTATGACTTGCTCGACTATTTGACGCGTACGCTGCAGCGGGAAACGGCGCCGTATGAGTCCTAAAATCCTGTTTTGCGCGACGGTGGACTATCATTTCAAAGCCTTTCATCTGCCGGTTTTGGAATGGTTTCGCAAGATGGGCTGGGAGGTTCATATTGCGGCTCGCGGAGAGCTGGACATTCCGCATGTGGACCGCAAGTTCAATATACCGATCCATCGCGCCCCTATGAAAGCTGAGAACGTGAAGGCGTACCGGGAATTGAAACACATCATCGACACGGAAGGGTATGACATCATTCATTCCCATACGCCGGTCGGAGGGGCTTTGGCCCGGATTGCTGCGCGGGGCGCCCGGAAGCGGGGCGCCAAAATCATCTACACCGCACATGGCTTTCACTTTCATAAGGGAGCTCCGCTATCGAGCTGGCTTCTCTATTATCCGGTCGAGAAGCTGCTTGCGGCTATGACAGACAGTCTTATTACGATTAATCATGAAGATTACCGGCGCGCCATCGACAGCCGCTTCCGCGCGGGACGTGTTCACCATGTGCACGGGGTCGGTGTGCATACGGGGCGATTCGCTCCGCTTCCGCCGGAGGAGAAGCGAGCGATGAGGGACCGCTTTAACTATACGCCGCATCACTTCCTGATGATCTATGCTGCGGAATTCAATACCAACAAAAATCATGAGCTGCTGCTGCGCGCCATGTCGAAGATGAAGGACAGTGTGCCCAGCGCGCGGCTGCTGCTGGCCGGTGAGGGACCCATGCTTGACGAATGCCGTTCGCTTGCCGTTCAGTTGGGCATCGCGCCCCAGGTTGATTTTCTCGGCTATCGGAACGATCTGAGCCAGCTCCTTCCCATGTGCGACGTAGCCGTCGCCTCCAGTCTTCGGGAAGGGCTGCCTGTCAATATTATGGAAGCGATGGCCTGCGGTTTGCCCGTCGTCGCCACACGGAATCGCGGTCATGGGGAATTGGTGATGGAGGGCAAAAGCGGATTTATCGTAGAGCCGAATGAGCCGGACGAATTCGCAAGCCGACTGCTCCTACTGTTCCGATTCCGCGATACGCGTCTTCGCATGGGCGAGCACGGCCGGGCGCGGGTGAAGGCTTATTCGCTTGAGCGTGTGCTGGAGGAGCTGAAGGAGCTCTATAAGCCAATGATGGAGGCCAAAGATGAAGCCCATTATCAGTATCGTCGTTCCTATATATAACATGGAGGCTTACCTCCCCAGATGTCTGGACAGTCTGCTGGCACAGACGTATCCGCTCTTCGAGATTATTACGGTTAACGACGGATCGACGGACGGCAGTCTGGCCGTACTGAAGCGTTACGCTGCGGCCGATACGCGAGTTCAAATTATCGATTCCGTGAATAGAGGAGTGGCTGCCGCCCGCAATCTGGGATTGGCGTCTTGCCGCGGCGAATATATTGGCTTTGTCGATCCGGACGATTGGGTGGATCGCGAGATGTACGGCGAGATGCATGCCGCTGCACTGGAGCATAATGCGGATATCGTCATGTGCGCCTATACGCGGGAATTCGGTACGCACGCCAATCCCAAGCCGTTCCCGCTGCCGGATATGACGTTCCTTCGGGGTGATGAGGTACAGTCGGGCATGACCCGCCGGCTCATTGGGCCGATCGGAGCGGAGACGGCGTCGCCGGAGCATCTGGATGCCTGGGGGACGGTATGGTCGAAGCTGTACCGGTCGGAGCTGCTGAAGGAGAGCGGGATCGCATTCGAGGACTTATCCGTAATCGGGAGCAACGAAGATACGCTGTTCAACGTGGCGGCATTCCGCAAGGCCAGCTCCTTCCTCTTCTTGAACCGGCCTTATTACCATTATTGGCGAGCGAACGAGGACTCCATTACGACCCGCCACAAGCCAGATCACTTGAAGCGGTTTCTCGTGCAATACGAGAAGCTGGAGGAAGCCTTCGGCGACTGCCCAAATGACGCTGAATACCGCAAGGCGTTGAGCAATCGGGTTGCGCTGAATGTAATGGGACTGGGCCTGAATATTATTAGCCACTCCAACCCGGCGTCCTTGAAGGGAAAGCTGGATCAGATTAAGGGGCTGCTGTCGCAGCCGAGGATGAAGGCGGCGCTGGCTGAATTCGATGCGTCGGCCTCACCGCTTGTATGGAAGTTGTTTTTCACTGCAGCGAGGCTGAGGCTAGCTTTGCCGCTGTACTTCATGCTGAACGGCATTGAGCTGTTACGAACGAAAAAGAAAGGGAGGAACATCCGTGGAGCCGATTCGCATCCTGCAGGTCGTGACCATCATGAACCGGGGCGGACTGGAAACGATGCTCATGAACTATTACCGGCAAATGAGTAAAAACGGCATTCAGTTTGATTTCCTCGTACACCGGACGGAGGAAGGCCATTACGACAAGGAAATTATCTCGCTCGGCGGCAGCATTTTCCGCATGCCCCCGATCAAGCCGGGCAATTACCGCCGCTACTTCAAGGAGCTGGACGCCTTCTTCGCTCGGCACAAGGAATATAAGGTTGTCCATGCCCACATGAATGAGAATAGCGGCTTCGCTATACGCGCGGCCAAAAAAGCCGGTGTGCCGTGCCGCATCATTCATAGCCACTTGAGCGACCTGGCGCTGGATTACAAATATCCGTTCCGTCTCTATGCGAGAGCGGCGATCAGAGGCAATCCGAGCCACTATTTTGCTTGTTCGGCCAGAGCAGGCGAATGGCTTTATGGCAAGAAGCCGACCGGCGGGCAAGCGGTAACGGTGTTGAACAACGCCGTTAATACGGAGGACTTCCGCTTCGACGAGGGGACGAGAGCGGAAGTCAGAGCCGAGTTGAATGCGGGTGACTCGCTTGTCATCGGGCATATCGGACGATTCAACGAACAGAAGAATCACAAGTTTCTGCTCGATATATTTGAATCGCTCCATCGGCGCAGAAAGGACGCGCTGCTGGTGCTTGCGGGAGACGGATACCTGCGTCCCGCTATCGAGCGGGAAGCCGAGCGAAGGGGCTTGTCGCAGTCCATCCGGTTTCTGGGCGTACGCGAGGATGTTGCACGGCTGCTGCAAGGGATGGACCTGTTCCTGTTCCCTTCCTTATTCGAAGGACTGCCCGTCGTCCTGGTAGAGGCGCAGGCTGCGGGACTTACCTGCATCGTATCCGACCGCATTACGAAGGAGACGGATGTGACGAACAGGGTAACATTCCTCTCGCTGGACCAGTCTCCTGACGAGTGGAGCAGCGCCATTCTGAGCGCATCGTATGAGCATGCCGATACGAGGGCCATGCTCAGGGAGCGCGGCTATGACGCAGCGGCCATGGCAGAATGGCTGGGTGCCTTCTACCGGCAGCAGCTTGAGACCGCTGCGGCATCATCGCAATAAGAAGGAGCGGAATTACGGATGGAACCTTTAATAACTGTTTTTACACCCACTTTCAATCGCGCCTATACGCTGCATCTTTGCTACGAAAGCCTGCTGCGCCAGACCAGCAAGGATTTTATATGGCTCATCATCGATGACGGGTCGACCGACGGCACCGCCGGGTTGGTGGAGGGCTGGCAGCGGGAAGCGGATTTCCCCATTGCATATATCTACCAAGAGAATCAGGGCATGCATGGCGCCCACAATACGGCATACGAGCATATCCGGACGGAGCTGAACGTCTGCATCGATTCGGACGACTATATGACCGATCATGCGATCGAGGCCATCTTGTCGTTCTGGAAGCGGCACGGGAGCGAACGATACGCCGGCATCGCGGCCCTCGACGCCTCGCCGGACGGAGCGGTTATCGGCACTAGGCTGCCCGCCGGCCTTCAGAGCGCCACCCAGTCGGAGCTGTATGCCAGGCATGGGGTGAAGGGAGACAAGAAGCTCATTTATCGCTCGGCACTGACAAGCGGCTGCCCTCCTTATCCGGTATTCGAAGGCGAGAAGTATTGTCCGCTGTCCTACAAGTATATTTTGATCGATCAGCAGCAGCCCCTTCTCTTGATGAATGAGGTTGTCTGCATCGTCGAATACCGGACAGACGGCTCCAGCATGAACATTCTGAAGCAATATTTGCGCAATCCGCGCGGCTTCTCTTTCTTCCGCAAAACCGCCATGCAATATGCTGTGACGTATAAGGACCGATTTCGGGAAGCCGTTCATTATGTATCCAGCAATCTCATTCTGCGCAACCGTCGGTTTCTGTCCGAATCGCCGCGGCGATGGACGACGCTGCTTGCCGTGCCGCTCGGTGTAGCGCTGTATGTCTATTTGAACCGGACGAAACGAAGCACAGTCATGAAGAACGGATGACGCTTATCGCATAAGCCTGGAGGGAACAAAGCAAATGGAAATGATATGGTTCACGCTTACGGCTGTGTTTTTGTGCGCGTTTATGGGCAGGTTTCTGTCCCTGGAGACTGGGAGGACGCCCGTGACGATACGGCCGAATAGAGGATATATCGTTCTGGCAGCGCTTTGCTTAATTCTGGTAGCGGGCTTGCGCAACAACATAGGCGATACATACCTCTACATGCACGGCTATCAAGTGACTGACTTTACATGGGAATCCGTTTTGCAATCGGAGGATATCGGCTTCAATCTATTTCAAATGCTGCTGCAGCAATTGACACCCGATCCGCAGCTGATGATTTTCCTGACGGCGTTCGTGACGAATCTGTTGATCGTTATCGTCTTCTATCGCTACTCAAGGCTAGTAGAGTTCAGTCTGTTCGCCTATATTACGACCGGCGCATTCATCGTATCAATGAACGGCATTCGCCAATACCTGGCGGCTGCGATCGTATTTGCGGCGATTAAGTCATTGCTGGACGGGAAGTGGAAGATCTACTTTCCGGTGGTTTTGTTCGCTTCGTTCTTTCACCAAAGCGCATTAATTATGGTGCCGATTTATTTCCTGGTGCGAAGAAGAGCCTGGACGCTGACAACGAGCTTGCTGCTCGGGGTAGCGATTCTCATCGTTGTCGGCTTCAACTACTTCTCCACAATGCTCTTCAGCGTAATCGAGAATACAAAATATTCGGAGTACGAGAACTTTCAGGAGGGCGGAGCGAATTTCATCCGGGTTATCATCTACGCGATTCCGCTCATCATCGCATATCTGGGAAGAGATAAGCTGAAGGCGATATTTCCGCAAAGCGACGTGATCGTCAACCTGTCCCTGGTGGGGGCTGTCATTATGCTGATCTCGACCCAAAACTGGATTTTTGCCCGGCTCGGCATTTACTTCACCTTGTATCAGCTCATTCTGATGGGGTGGATGATCAAGCTGTTTCGGGAGAAGGATCAGCGCTTCGTGTACTTGACGTTTATCTGCTTTTATTTCCTGTATTTCTTCTATGAAAATGTCATTATTCTCGATATTCGCTACACCAGCGATTATATCAAGTGGCCGTTTTGAGGAAGCGAATAGCTTACGAAGTAAAGTTTTGCTGCGCAAAACCTAAGTGCATGCTTACGAAGTAAAGTTTTGCTGCGCAAAACTTTTTAGGAGGATCCGTTATGGAAGGTTCAGAACAGATCCCGCGTATCATCCATTACTGCTGGTTCGGGCGCGGGGAGAAATCGAAGAAGATCAAAAAATGCATGAAAAGCTGGGAAAAGCATCTGAGCGGGTACCGCTTCATAGAGTGGAACGAGGATCTGTTCGACATCGGGCAGAGCCGCTACACGAAGGAAGCGTATGACGCCCGCAAGTTCGCGTTCGTCAGCGATTATGTAAGGCTGCATGCGCTCCACCAGTATGGCGGCATCTATCTGGATACCGATGTGGAAGTGGTGAAGCCGCTGGATGACTTGCTGGTCCATGAAGCCTTTACCGGATTCGAGGACGAGACGTATTTGCAGTCAGGCACTATGGGGGCGACCGCAGGACATCCGTGGATCAAGGCGCTGCTGGATGAATATGAGGGAAGAGCGTTCCTGCTGCCGGACGGCACCTACGATATGCTGACGAATACCGCCGTCATCTCCGAGCATTGCAAGCGGGACGGACTGAAGCTGAATGGCCAGCATCAGGTATTGGACAATAGGGTGGTCTTCTATCCGAGAACTTACTTTAGTCCATACGATTACATCAACGGAGGCAGCTATCTGACAGCGGACAGCTACACGATCCACCACTTTGCCCAATCCTGGTTGCCGGCGCATGTTCGGTTGAAGAGCGGGATTAAACGGGTTGCGGGAAGGGTGGTAGGTCCCAAAGTCATCTCCAAGATGAGAAAGTGGCTCGTCCAGTCCTAATGTTATCCATAGAGAAAGAGGAGAAACCATACGATGATAAAACGAAGCTTTGATCTTTTTGTCGCCTCTGTTCTGCTTCTCCTGCTGTCGCCCGTTCTCGCTGTAGTCGCAGTCTTGGTCGGCACGAGGCTGGGAAGGCCGGTCTTGTTCCGGCAGACTAGGCCGGGAATGCATGGTAGGCCGTTCCAGCTGTACAAGTTTCGCACGATGACGGACGGAAGAGATGCGGAGGGGGAGCCGCTGTCGGATCATTTGCGGCTGACGCCGCTTGGCCAGACACTGCGGAAGCTCAGTCTGGATGAGCTGCCCCAGCTGCTGAACGTCGTGAAGGGCGAGCTGAGCCTGGTTGGCCCGCGTCCGCTGCTGATGGAGTATTTGCCCCTCTATACGGCGGAGCAGGCGAAGCGGCATCTCGTCAGGCCGGGCATTACCGGGTGGGCGCAGGTGAACGGGCGCAACGCAGTGACCTGGGAGGAACGTTTCATCAAGGATATCTGGTATGTGGAGAACAGAAGCTTTTGGCTGGATTTGAAAATACTGCTGTTAACGGTAAAACGGGTGGCGAAGTCCGATGGCATCAGCAATGGCAATCATGTGACCATGCCCCTTTTCGAAGGCAATGCAAGCAATCAGAAAGGATGAGATGCCCTTTGTCCGCATCTGCAAATGCCAGAATTTATTTATCGCCGCCGCATATGAGCGGCCAGGAACAAGCCTTTATCGGGGAGGCGTTCATGAATAATTGGATCGCGCCACTTGGTCCCCATATTAATGCATTCGAAAGTGAAATATCGGGCTATGTCGGCTCAGGCGGCGCGGCGGCCGTCAGCTCCGGAACGGCGGCGATCCATCTGGCGCTGCGCCTGCTCGGCGTAGGCGAGGGAGATCGCGTATGCTGCCCGAGCTTCACGTTTATAGCAAGCGCCAATCCAATCCGGTATTTGGGTGCGGAGCCCGTCTTCATTGATTCCGAGCCTGAATCATGGAATATGTCGCCCGCTGCTCTGGAGCGAGCCTTGGCGCTTGGCGCAAGATTCGGACAGCTCCCCAAGGCGGTTATTGTTGTTCACCTTTACGGGGGTATGGCCAATATGAACGCCATCATGAGCATTTGTGAGCGCTATGGGGTACCCATCGTGGAGGATGCGGCGGAGTCTCTTGGCAGCACTTATGAAGGCCGGCAAAGCGGAACGTTCGGACGGTTCGGTATTTTCTCCTTCAACGGCAATAAGATTATTACGACTTCGGGCGGAGGCATGCTTGTATCGGACGACATTCTTGCGCTGGAGAAGGCGCGTTTTCTGGCAACCCAGGCCAGAGATGAAGCGCCGCATTACCAGCATAGCCAGATGGGCTACAACTACCGGATGAGCAATGTGCTTGCTGGAATAGGCAGAGCTCAGCTCGGCGTACTCAATGATCGTGTCGAGGCCAGAAGGAATGTCTACCATATTTATGAGGAAGCGCTGAAGCCTTGGGAAGAGATTCGCTTTATGCCGGAGCTGCCGGGCACGCGCTCCAATCGCTGGCTGACTGCGCTGACGATTGACAGTCCGCATGCTGAATATATCATTCAGCAGATTATGGCAGCTATGATCAGAGCCAACATCGAAGTGCGGCCGCTGTGGAAGCCGCTGCACATGCAGCCACTATTCAGTAACAGTGCCTTCTACTCGCATTCGGCGGCAGGCACGGCCGTCTGCGAGGATTTGTTCCTTAGAGGGCTATGCCTGCCTTCCGGTTCCAGCCTGGCCCTGGAGGATCAGGGAAGGGTGATCGATGTGGTGGAAGATGTGATGCATCAATTGACCGGACTAACCGCAAAAGCGGTCAATTAAAGGTAACGGTCGCCTGCGGCTCTGGATCGAACGGCCCGGGCAGGCGTGCCGTAAGCTACCGTATGCGGCGGCACATCCGAGACAACTGTCGCGCCTGCACCGATGACGCAATGCTCGCCGATGGTACGGCCGTGAATAAGAACGGCGCCGATGGCGACGGCTGTATAATCGCCGACGCAGACATTGCCCCCAGTGGCGCATCTAGGCGCAAAGCTGACAAAGCTCCCGATCCGGGAATCATGATCAATGGATGTATTGGGATAGAGCACGCTATGTTCGCCTATAATCGCGTCGCTGTTCACGACAGCGCCCGCCATGATGACCGAGCCTGCGCCAATGCGGGCTCCTCTTGCTATTTGGGCAGAGGGATGAACGGTTGTTGCGAATGGCAGAGCGGGGAACCTGCGCTTCAGGCTTTGGACGACGAGACCGCGCGTCCAGTTGTCGCCAATGGCGACAATAACGCCGTCGATCGTATCGGCATGCAACTCCAGCCAATCATCATTCCCCAGCACTGTGCATCCGTATACCTGCTCCCCGGCAGGGAGGCGCTGATCCAGCAGGCCGGCAATTTCGTAGACGCCTTCTTTCTCTGCCGTATCCACGACCGTTTTCGCGTGGCCTCCGGCTCCGAATATAATGATACGCTTCGACATCAGACATTCCTCCGAACAGTTTACAATAGAAGACATTTGAAGTTGAACGACAGCAGAACAACCGGATTAACCCGCAGTTGTGGATAACGAAATGTTCGTCTTTGCAGCCGGAAGGTTATCCAGACTCATCGAGTCCGGGCCTTCCGGCTGCAGCAGCGATCGGAAATGCAAGGGGTCTTGCAGCGTTCTGCTGGATCGGATTCAACTCATTCCGACTCCCTATTATTCTAGCATATTGGCATCTTTCCATAAAATTTTGCTGTAATAGCAAGCAATAATTGACAGATTGGAAGCCGAATGATAATCTGTTATTGTGTTCGTTTTATAGAACAAAAGTAGGATTTTGTTCGTTATTTGCGAATGATTGTGAAGGGGAGACTTATGAGAAACGATCATACCGGAGAATTCTCCCAGGAGCTGAAGCTGCTGCTCGCGCTGCTGGAGATGGAGGAAGGGACGGCGCTGACGTTCGAGCATTGGGAGCTGATGCAGGACGCCGATTGGCATGAGTTTATCGCACTTGCCAGACATCATCGGGTGTTCCCGACGATAAACCGCAAGCTCCAGGAGCTAAGGCCGATTCGGGTACCGGCATTCGTCATAGGCATGTTCCAGCGGGATTACTATCGGAATACGATTCAGATGCTGGCGCTAAGCGGAGAGATGGAGCTGCTGGCCAGCCAATTTTTGAATAAAGAGATTCGCGTTCTATTCCTGAAGGGACCCGTCATCGCTGCCGATCTCTATGGCGACGTATCGCTTCGCACTTCCTGCGATCTCGATATTCTGGTGCCGATGGACCGGCTTGAGGCGGCGGAGGCGCATCTGCTTTCTCTCGGTTATGTGAAGGATGAATATATTACAAGCGTGCTGAACGACTGGAAATGGCGGCATCACCATATGACCTTTATGCATCCCCAGAAAGGGATCAAGGTCGAAGTGCATTGGCGGCTGAATCCGGCTCCATCGAAGGAGCCCGGTTTCGAGGATCTCTGGAGCAGAAGGCGGCAGAGCGCGCTGATCAGCCGGCCGATCTATTATTTGGGACGCGAGGACCTGTTCCTGTTTCTCGTATCGCATGGAGCGAGGCATGGTTGGTCCAGGCTGCGCTGGCTGCTCGATATTAAGCAGCTTATGAATCAGAAGCTGGATTGGCCGAAGCTCATCCAACTGCTGCGCAAGCATCAGCTTCTGCATATCGGCGGGCAGGCCATTTGTCTGGCTGCCAAGCTGCTTGCCGCGCCTCTGAGAGAGGAGATGCGGCCGATTCTGGCGTCTCGCAAAGCGGAGTGGCTGGCGGAGGATACGCTGTTCTACGTCCAAAGAACGGTTAATCTGCATAGTCCGCCTGTGCCGAAAGACGTTGAACGTTATCACAGGCAGTATTTGCTGGCGCTGATGACAACCAGACAGAAGCTGCTGTTTTTCGCCAGCATTCTGCATCCGCTGGCCGAGGATGCCAAGACGCTGCCTTTGCCGGCTAAGCTGCATTTTTTATATTTTCCGCTGCGTCCCATTCTGTGGGCATCCAGGAAAATATGGAACCGCTCCTCGGAGAAGAAGCGGGAAGCAAGCGCCTAGAGGCCAGGCGCGCTTGAAAGGAGCACACGTATGGGGACATTAGTCAAAGCGCTGCAAACGATAGGCACGCAATATCGGTCCAGAGGCATAGCCAGCTTCCTGGCGATGAATAAAGTGCAATTTTTCGCATGGCTGAGAGGGCTGCTGGCACGGTTGTTCAGCTTCGGCAAAATCAAAGGCTCGATCTTCTTCATGCAGGCGAACAGCACGATCGAGCTGCTCGGGAAGCGTTCGCGGATGAGCATCGGCAAATATGTGTTCATTCGAAAAAATGCCAGCATCCGCGTCGATCATGAAGGCAGGCTGGAGCTAGGCGATTACGTATTCATTAACGATAATTGCAATATGAATTGCGTCAACCGGGTATCCATCGGCGCTTATACGAAGATCGCTCCCAATGTATGCATCAACGACCATGACCATAATTACAGACACACGGGGGATGAGCATTTGCTGATCGGCCAGGTCTCGATCGGGCAGCATGTGTGGATCGGATCGAATGTGGTCATTCTGCGGGACACCACGATTGGGGATCATGCGGTTATTGCGGCGGGAAGCGTCGTGAAGGGCCATGTGCCCGCACATACTTTATTTGCGAACAAGCGGGAGAAACGATTGATTCCGATCGATTCCGAATCGTCTTCGCTTGCTGCCAAGGAGTCACTATGAAGAAACGAATTCTCATCTCCGTGTACGACATGGAAATCGGCGGTATCGAGCGAAGCCTCATTACGATGTTGGAGCACTTCGATTACGAGCGGTATGAGGTAGACTTGCTTGTGTTCTCCCACCAAGGCGATCTTTTGGGGCAATTGCCCCCCTCGGTCAATCTCCTTCCGGAGAGAGGCAGCTATACCGTGTTCCGCAAGCCCATGAAGCAATGCTTGAAGGAAGGGCGAATTGCCAGCGTAGCCGTTCGCTTGCTGGTGAAGCTGATCGCAGATGCAAAGGCCAGAAGCCTGAAGCTGTCGGAAGGCTCGGGTTACATCCAGCTGCAGCTGGTGTCGAACTATATGTCCTCGCTGCTGCCTTCAATCGACAAGCGCTATGATGCAGTGATCAGCTACGCCTGGCCCCACGACTTTATGCTGAAGCGGGTAAAGGCAGACAAGAGGCTGGCCTGGATTCATACGGACTACACGAAACTCCAGATCGATCATACGGTCGATGAAGCGATGTGGGCCTCGTATGACGGCATAGCCTCGATCTCGGAAGCCTGTACGGAAGCCTTCCTTAGCCGGTATCCGGCTTTGTCCGGCAGGTTGTTTATCGTTGAGAATATTGCCTCGCCAGCCTACATTCGCAGCAAGGCGCTCGAGGATGAGGCGGAGGGCATGGATAACGGCAGCTTCAATCTCGTATCTGTAGGCCGGCTGTCTTATGTAAAAGGCTTTGATATGGCGATTGAAGCAATCCGGCTGCTGGAAGCCAAGGGTCTTCATAAAGTGAAGTGGCATATCGTCGGCTTCGGTGGAACCGAGGGTGAGCTGAGAGCGAAGATTGTGGAGTATGGACTTGAGGAGAGGGTCATTTTGCATGGGAAGAAGCAAAATCCTTATCCCTATATGAAGGCCTGCGACCTGTATGTGCAGCCTTCCCGCTATGAGGGCAAAGCCGTGACGGTGACGGAGGCGCAAATTGTAGGCAAGCCCGTCCTTATTACCAATTACCCGACCTCGGGCAGCCAGGTGCGCGACGGCGTGGATGGTCTCATCTGTGAAACGAATGCGGAGGCGATCGCCGGAGCAATCGAGCGGCTTTATCGGGACGACTCGTTAAGAGAGCGGTTGATCACAGCGGTTAAAGGGATGGATTACGGAAATGCCGGCGAGCTTGCCAAGCTGTACGGCTGGATCGAAGGCGTATCGGCCGAGCGGGAGGAGGAGAATCATGCATACAAGCAGCGTGTCGGCAGGGCGGCCCAAGGTTAGCGTCGTTATTCCCGTCTATAATACGGAAGCCTATCTGCCGGCTTGCATCGATTCGCTTCTGGGACAGACGCTTGCCGATTGCGAATTTATATTTGTCAATGACGGCTCCCGCGACGGATGCGCTGAAGTATTGGAGCGCTATCGCGTGCGGGATCAGCGAATAAGCGTCATTCATCAGGCCAACAGCGGAGTAAGCGCAGCGCGCAACGCGGGACTGGCGGCAGCAAGAGGCGAGTTCGTCGGCTTCGTCGATGCCGATGATTGGGCGGCACCCGAGCTATTCGGCACGCTGTATGCCGCCGCAGCGGATTGCGATATCGTCTATTCCGGCTACATGAGATCGGCGGGCGGCCAGATGGCAGTCATTCACGGCCCGTTCTTGACCGGCGTCCGTATGGACCACGCCTACCTGCGGGAATGGGTATTGCCGGTATTCGTAGAATCGGACAGCTGCAATTCCGTATGCAACAAGCTGTACCGGAAGGAAATCATTGATGCCAACGGCTTGTCGTTCCCGCAGTCTGTGGCGCTGGGCGAAGACGGCCTGTTCAACATGCGGTTTCTCTGCTATGCCCGGGGAGGCATCTGCCTGGATTATGCCGGCTACTATTACCGGGAGACAGAGGGCAGCGCTACGAGGCGAGCGGAGTCGGTCGATTATTTTGCCCGCTCGCTCGAGGTGTATCAATCCCGGCTGCCGGACGAGGTGACGGCTGCGCTCGACAAGGAGAAGCTGGAGCCGCTGAAGCTGAACAAGTTCGTCAGGTCGGCGATCTCCATTATTCATTCTTATTATTCCGCGTCGACGCCGTTCAGCTTTAGCCAAAAATACCGCTATGTCCGCGCGCTGCTGGGTCAATGGCTGCTGCGCGAGGCGTTGGAGCGTTACAAGCAGCTGAACGAGGATCGGATGGGGAGATATGAGCGGGTGCTAATCCGGCTCATGCTGCTCCGGTCGCCGCTTGGCTTATATTGCGTCACCGCTTATAGCAACGCCCGAAATAAAGGATAAAGGAAGGTACGCCAACATGAAGATTATGATGTACGGCCATGGAGGAAGCATGAATCGCGGCTGCGAAGCGATCGTCCGCTCATCGGCTTCGATTATTAAAGAAGGCATTGGCGGAGCGCAGGTGTATCTGCTGTCCGATAATCCGCATACCGATCAATCTATTACGAAGCTGGACGATGTGTACGACGGCTCGCCATCTCCGCTGCGCAAGTACTCCTATGACTGGCTGGTTTCTTCCGTCAGGAACAAGCTGTTCCAGGATGAATCCTATGCGCTAGGGAAGATTCACGACAATATTATCAGGCATATCGACCATATGGATGTCTGTCTATCGATCGGAGGAGACAATTATTGCTACGGCGAGCAGCCGGGCTGGTATGAGGTGAACCGCAGGGTAAAGCGCCAAGGGAAGAAGCTTGTCCTCTGGGGCTGCTCGATCGGCGAGGAGGACATGTCGCCGGCGAAGCTTCAGGATCTCGCCGGTTATGACTTGATTCTCGCCCGGGAGACGCTGACGTACGAGATGCTGAAGGCAAAAGGGCTGACGAATGTCAGACTGGTTGCGGACCCGGCATTCACGATGGAGAAGGAAGAGCTTGCGCTGCCGGAGGGATGGCAGGAAGGCAATACGGTGGGGCTGAACTTCAGTCCGCTTGTCTGGAAGAGGAACGAGCAATCCAAAGCGGCCGTCCATGAGCTGATCCGGCATATGTTGGATACGACAGATATGGCGATCTCCTTGACGCCTCATGTGATGCAGGAGGGCAACAATGACTACGAGGTGCTGCAGACGTATTACGAGGAATACAAGCATACTGGCCGAGTGCTGCTGCTGCCGGATCATTTGAACGCGATTCAGTACAAAGGATATATTGCGAGAATGCGTTTTTTTATCGGAGCGCGGACCCATGCGACCATCGCAGCGTATTCTAACGCCGTTCCAACGCTAGTGTTAGGCTACAGCGTCAAGTCCAAAGGCATCGCCAAGGACTTGTTTGGCGAGGAGAAGCTGGTACTGGGCATTCAGGACATATCGAGCGGCGCTAAGCTGAAAGGCGCATTCGACGAGATGGTGCGGGATGAGGCGGTACTGAGAGAGGCGCTGAGAGGATCCGTTCCCCGGCTTCAACAGCTGTCGCATCGGGCTGTTCAATACTTGGCCGAATTGGCGTGAGGTGACTATGAAGAAGAAGCTGCTGTTTGTAATGCCCAGCCTTGCTGCAGGCGGCGGGGAGAAGAGCCTTGTCACCATGCTTTCGCATATCGATTTTGATCGGTATGAGGTCGACCTGTTTCTATTCAACCGGGAAGGCATCTTTCTCGATGCGCTGCCGAAGGAAGTGAGGCTGCTTGATTCGCAGTCGTTGTTCGACGCGTTTATGCTGCCGCTCTTCCGGTCGGTGAGGACGCTATGGGCATCCGGCCATATTGGGCTGGCCTATAGCCGTCTCCGTTATACGCTGCGGAACAGATACCGCAGCGGCAGCTCCGTTACCGAGCAGCATAGCTGGAAGTACATGTCACGCGCGATGGATACGCTGGAGCAGAAATATGATGTGGCGATCGGTTTCCTTGAGAAGTCTTCGACCTACTTCTGTGTGGATAAGGTGAGGGCCGACAAACGGATCGGCTGGATTCATATCGATTACGACAAGCTGGAGATGGACCCCAAGTTTGATAAGCCGTACTTCGGTAAGCTGGATCACATCATAACGGTGTCCGAGGAGTGCGAAGACATCCTGAAGCGCCGATTCCCGGAGTATGACCGGAAGATCAGCACGATCTACAATATCGTGTCGCCGACAATTATCAATCGATTGGGCGAGCAGCAAGCCGGCGATGTATACGGACGGCAGGCGGGCGAGACCATTCTGCTGACAATCGGGAGACTTCATGCGCAGAAGGGCTTGCCGCTCGCGGTAGAAGCTTGCGCAACGCTCGTGGCGAACGGATATAACATCCGCTGGTTCATCATCGGAGAAGGGGAAGAGCGGGAAGCATTGCAAGAGCTTATTCGGAAGCATGGCATGGAAGAACGGTTCATCCTGCTTGGTCTTCGAGCCAATCCGTATCCTTATACCCGGCAATGCGATATCTACGTCCAGCCGTCCCGGTTCGAAGGCAAGTCCATCGCGATTGATGAGGCCAAAATAATGCATAAGCCGATCGTCGTCACGAATTTCTCGACAGCGAAGGATCAGATTCGCGACGGAGCCAACGGATTGATCGCCTCTATGGACTCCGAAGGCGTCGCTACGGCGATTGCTCGGCTGATCGACGAGCCTGCGCTTGCGGGACGTCTCGCGAAGGAGCTGTCGGAGGAGAAGCTCGGAACAGAAGAAGAGATTCATAAGCTCTATAAGCTGGTAGGAGGCTGATTGATGAAGCCGAGATTGCTGTTTGTCATGAATCACTTGGACTGCGGCGGCGCGGAGAAGGCGCTCGTCTCGCTCCTGCAAGTGATTGACTATGATCAGTATGAGGTGGACCTGCTTTTGTTCAAGCGCGAAGGCATGTTTTTAAAGCATGTCCCGAAGCAGGTGAAGCTTCTGCAGCCGCCAGCGGATTTTCATTATTATGATATGCCGATTCGCTCTGCCATTGCGAAGTGCATTCGGAAGGGCTCCTTCCGTTCGGTGCTGCCCCGCTTATATCTGGGCCTCGTCATGCGTACGGAGGACAATGCGGCCAGAAGAGAACAGCTGGCTTGGCGGCATATCGTCCGGACGTTCAAGCAACTGGACGGGCAATATGACGCCGCGATCGGTTTTTTGGAGAAGACGCCGATCTATTATGTGATCGACAAGGTGAAGGCAAGACGCAAAATCGGCTGGATCCATACCAATTACGCAAATATGGGGATGGACCGGCGGCTGGACGAACCGTACTTCAACCGGCTGGATCATATTGTGACGGTGTCAGAGGAGTGCGGCTATTCGGTAAAGGATACATTCGAGGAGTTTAAGGCCAAGGTCAAGGTCATTCATAACGTCGTGTCTCCTGCGATTATTCGCAGGCTTGCCCAAGACGAGCTTCCCGCTGAACGGAGCAGCGCTGTGCGTCTGCTGACGATTGCCAGGTTGCATCATGTAAAAGGGATTGATCTTGCCATTGAAGCGGCCAGGCTGCTGCGGGAAATGGGCGTGGATGTGGATTGGACGGTTCTCGGCGAGGGGAGCAAGGAAGAGCGTGAATCGCTGACATCGCTGATCGAGCGCTATGGGCTTCAGCAGCATATGCGGCTAATTGGGGCTGTCGACAACCCCTACCCTTACCTGAAGCTGGCTGATATTGTCGTCCAGCCGTCACGGTATGAAGGGAAGTCAATCGCCATCGACGAGGCGAAAATTATGGGCAAGCCGATTGTCGCTACCGCCTTCACGACGGTAGCGGATCAGATTGAGCATGGCAAAAGCGGACTTGTGGTGGAGATTCAGCCTCAAGCGATAGCGGGCGGAATTAAGCTGCTCATTGAGCATCCGGAGCTGCGGGAAGCCTTTGCCGCCAGATTGGCGGAAGAGGCGTTGGGGACGGAGAATGAAGTACGCAAGCTGTATGAGCTCGTACATGATGGAGAATGGTTGGAGGCGAACTGAACGAATGGAGCTTTTATCGGCAGGTTGGATCATTGCACTGGTACTGATTATCATCATAGCGGCCCTGTCGCTTCACGACCTGGTTCCGCTGCTGAACACTTGGCTGAGACGCATTCATATCGGAAGGCATGATCAGCATGAGCTCTGGCATTCGGCTGTTGCAGCCAGAGGGGCCAAATGGCTGAACCGGACGCCTGTTGCGAAGGTGACCGATCAGACAAGACTGACGGTGATCGAGCGGTTCAACGGACGATATTCGGCTTCTGCGCTGCAGGATTGGCAGCGTGCTTCGTTGTTGCTCGGACTCTCGGAGCTGCCGGAGGAAAGCGGAGTGAAGCGAGACATTGAGCGCTTTCTCTCCGCCACCTTCACCAACAAGGGAGATTGGCGGAATGCGCCTCGCCATGTTGACTCCGCGATCCTCGCATATGCCGTCATGAAGGTTCCCGGCATACAGGCGGGGCGTTATCGCCCGGCGCTTGATGCGATAAGGCGTCTCATTGAAGAGCATGTGGGCGAGGATGGAACGGTGCGCTACCGAAATGCGATGCGCGACTACCGTTATGTGGATACGATCGGCTTCATATGCCCGTTTCTTATCGCCTACGGGATGAAGTTCGGGGATACGTCCAGCCTTGAGCTTGCGATGAAGCAATTGCGGGCGTATGTGCAGCACGGCTTTCATGAAGGAGTGGGTATTCCCGCACATGCCTATGATATCGGAAGCCAGGCGCCGCTCGGGCTAATCGGATGGGGACGCGGGCTTGGCTGGTTTGCGATCGGTCTCATCGATATGTGGAGTGAATTGCCGAGCAATCATGTTTATAAGCGCGAGCTGAGACATGTCATGAAGGCATTCGCTGAAGCTGTCATGAAGCTCCAGCAGCCAGGCGGCAGCTGGAGCTGGACCGTCACGCGGAGGGAAAGCCGTCCGGACTCCTCCGCCACAGTGACGCTCGCCTGGTTCCTCATGAAGGCGGCGGAGCTGGAGGAGCTCTCCGCTCCTGCCATGAAATGCGTGGGGAAGGCGATGCATTATTTGCGGAGCGTGACGCGGAGGGACGGAGCCGTAGAGTTCTCCCAGGGCGATACGAAGGATATCGGGGTTTATTCCACATTGTTCGGCATTTTGCCGTTCACGCAAGGCTTTGCGATTCGGCTTGGCCAGCGGTACGGGCAGTCCATAGATGGAGGGTCGGAGCTGCGCATGGCTGTTGGGCAGCGAGAGTGGAGCAAGCCATGAGAGTTAAAAGCAGTTTCTTGAACATTTCGGCAGGCTTGCTCAATCAGCTCATTATTACGATCTTGAGCTTCGTGTCGAGAACAGTCTTTATTAACAGCCTCGGCATCGAATATTTGGGCGTCAATGCACTCTTTACGAGCGTGCTGGCCATGCTTTCTCTTGCGGAAGCGGGCATAGGCTCCAGCATTATCTACAACCTGTACAAACCGGTGGCGGAGCGAAACAGGCTTAAGGTGCTGGCGCTTATGAAGCTCTACCGCAATACGTACCGAGTCATCGCGGTCATCGTGCTGCTGCTGGGACTTAGCATCATGCCTTTCCTGGACGTGATCGTACAGGATGCCGATGTCAAGCATCTGGAATGGGTCTATTTGATCTTCCTGCTGAATACGGCCGTGCCTTATCTGTTCGTATACAAGCATTCGTACTTGAATGTGAATCAGAAAAATTACATTGTCACGATCGTGTTTTCGATATCGGCCATTGTGTCGACCAGCATCCGCATCGCTATATTGTACTACACGGAGAACTATTTGCTGTATCTGGCAGTGGACAGCATCATTACCATTGCAACGTCAATCGTCCTGGCGCGTATCGTGGACAAAAAATATCCGTTCCTCCGCTTCGGCAAAGCCGATATTCTGGACCCGGAGACGCGAGCGAACTTCATGAAAAACATGAAGGCGATTTTCATTCAAAATGTAGGGAATTATTTTATTTTCGGCATCGAAAGCATCCTGATCTCCACCTTTGTCAGCATTATTGCAGTCGGCATCTATGCCAATTACAAAATGCTGATCGACATTAGCCGGACCTTCCTGAATCAAGTGTTCGCCGGCATGAACCACAGCGTCGGCAATATGGTGGCCGTCGAATCCGCCGCCAAAATCTTCGATGTCTACAAAGTGATGCTGCTGCTCAGCTTCTGGCTTTATTCGCTGGTGTCGATAGGCATGTATTTGCTCGTTCAGCCGCTTATCATGATATGGCTTGGCCCGGACTTCGGCATGAGCGGGCTCATCTTGGCGCTGCTCGTCATCATGTTCTATGAACGCGGCATGCGCAATACGATTACCTCGGTGAAGACGACGGCCGGGATCTTCCACGAGGACCGGTTTGCTCCACTCATTCAGGCTGTCATCAATTTGGGGCTGTCCTTGTGGCTCGTTCAACAGATCGGAATCGTCGGCGTATTCGCAGGCGGACTGATCAGCGCGCTGCTCGTGCCCTTCTGGACCACGCCTTACTTGGTATACAAAAAAGTGTTCAAGCGCTCCATCTTTCATTATTACAGAACGTATCTGCTGTATACGCTGCTGGGCATGGTCGCGCTCGGGGCTTCGCACGCTGCAAGCAGTCTGCTTCCGGTACATTCGCTGCTGGCGCTTGTCGCCAAAGGCGTGATCGTGCTCGTAGTGGTCAATGTGATCTACCTGCTTGTGTTTTTCAAAACGCCGGAGTTCGCTTATCTGGCCCGCATCGGGGCATCGTTCGCGACCAAGTTTAATCCGTTCAAGCGCCTCGTTCCATCACGGCTGCTGCGTACGGACGAGAAATAAAGGCCATTCGTTAGGGGGCTCCCGTCGAATGGCCTTTTTGATTATGGGGCAATTAAGCCGTAAGGCTTGAACACGGCAAGCGGACTGACCCTTTGCCAAGTGACGCTTCCATCCGCGACGGTAGCCCCTATAGCGGACGGCCATACCGGCGCCGCTGCGCCGGTTGTACCGGTGGTGAGTGCCTCGTACACATAGCCCCCCGATTGAATGCGGTCGCCTTTGGTCTTAGCTGCAGCCGCGGACCAGGCTGAGCTCGCGGCATAACCCTCTGTGATGCATATCCAGCCGGCGTAACCGCCGGGGACGGGAGCGGCATTGCCATACAGATCGCCGCGGAACCAGTATCCGTGTCCGGGCGGGCTGACCCCTTCGATGTCGGGATCGTAATTTAGATAAATCGCGCCTTCCGGCAGCGGCAGATTGATTTGCGAATAGACGTTGCGGATGTTGCCGAAGGTTCTGACCGCCTTTTTGTTCGCTGGATTGTAATATTGCAGGTTCAGCCGTCCTGCGCCAGTATAGCTAACGGTTGAGCGCTTCAGATAAACGCTTGTGGTGCCGGTCACATTAAAGTTGTTTGTCAGAAAATAAGCGAAGCCGCTGTTGGCGATTCTAATCCGGGAGTCGGTTACTTCGATCCAGCCGTAGCCGGTATTGAATTCGCTTTGGAAGAGATAAGCGGCCGTACGGACGATAAAGTCGCAATGCTCAAGCTGCATAATCGGGGATTCGCCAGGCGTATTAATGTTGCCGATTTTGACGATAGAATCTGTCAGCTTGCAGTACCGGAAACGCACTGTCCGCTGCTTCATGCCGAATAAATGGTTGTTCAGCAGGGTGTTTCTGAATGTGCAATCCCGGAACAGCACATTCTCTGCAATCGTCGTCTGATAACGCGTCTCGATGCGGACATTGACATTGGTCATAATCGTCCCCATGACCTCGTAGGCGCGCAGGTATAATTCCCGCTGGACCGTTACGCCCTCGAAGGAGCAGCTCTCGATCCGGTTCGCGACAACAAACGGCGTGCCGGAGAAGTTTTCGGTCCATATAAAGTGATTCTCGCGGCAGATGAACCGGTCATCGTCCGGCAAGGAAAAGTTGGCGGAATCAATCAGCGTGTTGTTGCGGAAGTTGACGTCGTAGCCCGTGCCCGCCATGCCCGTGTTGGCGATGCTCACCATCGTGTTGTTTTCAATATTGACATGCGCGTTGGGAAGGTGAGCGGTCATCAGGCCGATGCCGGACTGGCAGCGATGCAGGAAGTTCTCCCGAACGTTGGCTACCTGCAGCGAATACAGGTTGATGCCGATGCCGGACAGATTGTACAGATGATTGTTGTGGACCTCAACCGACCAGCATCCGACCAGAATGCCGTGGTACAGGTTGTAGAACACATTATTGCGGATGACGCAATTTTCCCCGTAGGAATCCTCTTGATTAATGCCGTAGCGGGTCGGATCGTTGAAGACGGGCTTGCGGTCGAGCATCCCCGTTCCTTCGCGAATGATATTGTTTTGAATGGTATTGTAATTGCCGCCGAGCGTAATGCCGCCTCGATGCGTATTGTAGACTTCGTTGTATTCGATCAGGTTGTGATGGGGAGTAAGTCCGAACTTCAGCGTAATTTGCATGTTTTTGGATGTGGAAGTCTCGTTGTTGAAGATGAAACGGAAGGTTCGGGCGCCGGGGGGGATGGAGATGGGCGTGTAGATTTTTTTGGCGTCATAGCGTCCAAGGTAGGTATTGTTGGCACCGTAGTAGGCGACATCAACTTCCTTCGTATTCAAGGCGGTCTGGCGGGTATAGCCGGCTCCGGCAACGAGGAAGCTGTCATAGCCAGCCGGAAGATTGATAGGCTGCGATACAAGCGTCTTGCCGTTCGCCTGGATAAGAGCGCCGGTCTGACGATGCACTTCATTGACGGTAAGCCCCAAGGCAAATTCGGCATAATCGTAGAAGGACACGCTGTCGATGGAGATGCCGTCCCCCATATAGCTGCTGATGACGCTGTTGCGGACGGAGCAGAAGGAGGAGCCTTTCGTAATATGAATGCCGTAGGTGCCCTCGTGAGCAGCTTCGGCGGCATTCGCGAAGCTGCGGTCCGCTTTGTCGCCGATGAGAATCAGGTTTTTGATATGGGAATCGGTGACCCCCGGGAGCTGAATGCTCATGCCGCTTTGAATGGGAAATTGATAGTAAGCTGTCGTTCCCGTGCGCGTATCGAACGGCGATTTGCGGTCGGAATCGTAGAGCACCTTGAGGGTCGAGCCTTCGAAGTCGATCGTCATATGGCTCTGGGCAACCGTTATGCTTTTAGGGAAACAAATCGCGTATTCATTTTTGGGGACAAATACGTAACGGTACCCGTTGTCGTACGCCCATGCGATAGCGTTATTGAAGCCGTCGATGTTTTTGTCGGCCATGAGGTAATGCTGGTCGGTATACGGCTTCGACGGCAGGCCGGGCGTTATGCCCCATCTCGCAAGCTCGATCAGATAGGACGCGGCTTCGCCTCCTCCCGCTCCCGAGCCGGGCGGCCCCTGCGGTCCCGCAGGACCAGTATCTCCCTTTGGTCCGGCAGCGCCAGCGGGACCGGCGAGTCCTTGCGGACCGACCGGTCCTTGTGGTCCTGCTTGACCCGCTGGCCCTGCCGGACCTTGCGGCCCGGTTGCGCCTGTAGTTCCTTGCAGTCCCGCTGGCCCTTGAGCGCCCGTCACGCCCTGTATTCCTGCCGGACCTTGCGGTCCCGTAGGTCCGGGCGTCTGTCCGATGCTGTCCGGGATGGCGGACGGCCGGATCTGGCCTGTATTAGAGTCGATAATCGAATCCAGCCTGGATTGGATAGCGGAATCATCGTAAATCAGAAAGGACTGTCCGTTCACATCGATGTAACCGTTATTATTTGAGGCCATACAATCTACTCTCCTCTCTCATAATGAGTAAAGACGGTTCACTGATATTCATATGATAGACTGGTAGGAATGGCGTGTGCGTTTTATAGAATGTGCATCTACCCTGATTCCCGGTTCTGGACAGAAATCACAATCTTTTGTTCGTTATTAGAGACAAAAAAGCAATGTTCTGCTACAATGTTCTTTATAAAGAACGAAATGTTCTCATTAGAATATTGTGGAGGAGATGGAACATGGCTATTCTCGTTACGGGCGGAGCCGGATATATCGGCAGTCATACTTGCGTGGAACTGCTTAACGCCGGTTATGACATCGTGGTTGTCGATAATTTGTCTAACAGTCATCCGGAGGCGCTGAAGAGAGTATCGGAGATAACGAACCAAACATTCCCTTCCTACTTTATCGATCTGCTAGACCGCGATTCGCTGGATCATGTGTTCAAAGAACACGGCATTGAAGCGGTTATTCATTTTGCCGGTCTGAAGGCGGTAGGCGAGTCCGTTCAGCAGCCGCTCAGGTATTACCATTCCAATCTGATGAGCACGACAACGCTGTGCGAGGTCATGGAGTCCAACGGGGTGCAAAAGCTTATATTCAGCTCCTCGGCTACGGTCTACGGCGTCCCAGAGCATGTGCCGATCGACGAGCAAGCTCCTATTGGTGCCATTAACCCGTACGGACGGACAAAGCAGATGATCGAGCAGATGCTTGTCGACCTGGCACAGTCGAATCCGAACTGGAGCGTGGCGATCTTGCGCTACTTCAATCCTGTTGGCGCGCATGAGAGCGGCCGGATCGGGGAGGACCCCAGCGGGATTCCGAACAATCTAATGCCCTATATTGCCCAGGTAGCGGTAGGCAGGCTGTCTGAGGTATCCGTCTATGGAAGCGACTATGAGACGGTAGACGGTACGGGCGTCCGGGATTATATACATGTCGTGGATTTGGCGATTGGCCATCTGAAGGCGCTGGGCAAGATCGAGCGATCCGCAGGCGCTCATACGTACAATCTTGGCACAGGCAGAGGGTATAGTGTGCTGGAGATGATCGCAGCATTCAACCGAGCCTCGGGGCAAGCGATTCCGTATCGGATCTCAGCCAGAAGGCCCGGCGATATCGGGATCTGCTATGCGGAAGCGTCCAAGGCAGGCAGGGAGCTAGGCTGGGAAGCCGCCAGAGGCATCGATGAGATGTGCCGGGACGCCTGGCGCTGGCAATCGATGAACCCGAGAGGCTATCGGGCACCGGAGCCTGTCGCTCAGCGGCTGTAGAGCATCCGGCACTTGATGCCAGTCATCTCAACATTCATAATCTATCTTCGGCGAGGTGCTGCTAGTGAGCAAGGTCGATATTGTGGTGCCCGTCTATAACGCCGGTCTGAAGCTGCATGCCTGCATCCGGTCGATCCGGCAGCAGTCCTATCCGAATTGGAGACTGCTGCTGGTTGATGACGGGTCGAGCGATGGCAGCGATGCCTTATGCAAGCAATATGCGGAAGGCGACAGCCGAATCGTATATAACAGACAGCCGCACTCCGGCAGCGTATCCGCCCGCAGGCGGGGGCTGGAACTGTCCGAAGCTCCATATATTCTGTATATGGATGCGGATGATTGGGCTGACAAGCGGCTGCTGGAGATGCTGATGGGGGCAGCCCTTGCCTATGGCGCGGACATTACGGTATGCAATATGTACAGAGTCATGAATGATACGGCTTGGCCCAGAAGGAGCAACGGCAGCCGGTACTTCAAGCAAAAAAAGCTGTATGAGGCAGATGAGATCCGCAGCGACCTCGTCCCCGCCTTCCTGCACGGCCACCCTTTTCCGCCGCAGCTTCACGGCAAGCTGTACAGACGGGAGCTTCTGCTCTCCAGCGGCCATTATGTGTCGCGTATCCGTTTTTTTGGCGATGACCTTTTTTTGAATTTGGAGCTGTTCTTGAAGGCGCAGACGGTCCAGATTATCCCCGACGTCCTTTATTATTACCGTGCGGGAGGAGCTACCAGCCGCTATATGCCGTATCTGTTCCACGATATGGTGAACGGGTTTCTCATTCAGAAGGAGGTGGTGGAGTCCCATTATCGGCATCAGTCCCATTCCCATTACTTTGGAATCAGAGTGATGCTGCTTAACACGCTTCGCACTTGTCTGCGCAATCTGTCCTCGGGACGCTTGAAGGAGCGGGAGCGGCTGTCCGCGATCAGTGAGTATTGCGCTCATCCAGCCGTTCTGGAGTGCGCCGGGGACGAGAAGGCCGCGGCTTATTTCCCTATCCGTTACATCCGTGCGATCCGAAATGGAGACGCGCAATACTTGTCCAAATTGGGGAAAAGGGACTATCAGAAGAGCCTGCCAAAGAAATTTGTTATGTATGCGATTGCAAAAATATCATTCTAACAAATTCGACAAATTGAGAAACAATCTCTCAAAATATGGAGACATGAACCGACAGCATGTGCAATTGAGGTGGGATAATATACATCTTGTGGAATGAATACGGAATAAGGGCGACGTTGAAATGCGTTTAGTATCTGGGCACCTTAAGCGCATGGAGTCAGTGGTGCAACCGGCCCCGACGAGATGGGGGATATTTAGGATGAGACGAGTAATATCGGACAACCAGCAGGAACTGGATGCGGAGTGGGTAGAGCTCATGTTATGCGCGCGCGCGAAAGGGCTCACGACGGATGAAGTGAGCAAGGTTCTGCGTATCCTTCAGGAGGAAGGGCAATCCAATATACAGGAAAGCGCTGTATGACGATATACAGCGCTATTCACGGCCCGATTTCCATTTATTAAATTCAAGAAACTCTTTAAATTGTTCTTTGCTTACCCCGGAATTCATAGCTTCTCTTACTAAAGCCTCCCAATCCCGATCGAGCCCGGCTGGTCGCTCCGATTGGTCGTTGTTCACAAATTCCTCGACCGGCACGTTTAATACCTCGCCTATTTTTTCAAGAAATTGTATGGAAGGGTTTTGCTGAAGACCACGTTCAATGGAGCTCAAATACGATTTTGCGACCCCTGCGCGCTGTGAGAGCTCTGTTAACGAAAGGCCCTTCCGTTTGCGAAGCATCTGAATGCGTTGTCCGATCATAGCAAACTCCTCCGTTAATGCTTATATGCATTTTTTTTTATTATATCGAAATATAGTGAATTACGAAAGTGATTATGTTCCATTTGCCGTACATAAATGATGTTGCATAACAGAATAAGAGGAGTTCATTCAATATTTTCCATTGAAGTGAAAGCTTTCTATTGTTTTTAATAACGAACAAAAAGAGAGAGAAATCGTCCAAAAAAGGGCGAAAAATACGGTTGACACCCGATTGATTTGAGGATAATATGAAATTGTGTTCTTAATAAAGAACTTTGTTTTGTCGGAAGACAGGGATGAAATTTAGTAAATTTGTTCGTTAAAATGAACGAAACTAGCCGATTCGGGGGCAGACATGAGCGCGATTGCGGGAGTACAGGGAGATATCGGGAGGATTCGGCTGAGAGAGCAGGGCAGCCGCATGCTGCAGGCATGGGCCGATCAGCCTGCGGATGTTGTCTTGGCTTGGGAAGGCCAGCTTACTTATATGGGCGCACACAATCAATGGATTACGCCGGAATCGGTCGGCGTACCTAATCCGTACTATGACCAGGAGCGCGGACTGACGGTGGTTGCCGACGCGATAATCGACAATCGCGAGGAACTGTTCGACAATCTTGGTGTACATCGGCGGGACAGAGCTTCGATAAGCGATCAGGAACTCATCCTTTTGGCTTACGACAGGTGGGGTATTGGGACTGCAGCCCGTCTGATAGGTGACTTTGCATTTGTGATCCGGGATGAACGCAACGGCAGATTGTATGGGGCAAGGGATTTCTCCGGCGGGAGAATGCTCTACTACAGCTGGGACGGCGCTCAGTTCCGCTTTTGTTCCATGATAGAGCCGATGCTGGGACTGCCTGCGGTAACCCGAGCGATTAACGAGCGGTGGCTTGCGCAATACTTGGCCATCTCGACCGTAGTAGATGCCGCCAGTACAGACCAGACGGTATACGAGGACATTCGACAAATCCCGCCGGCCCATTACTTTGTGCTCGAGAATGATAAGCTGGGCTTGTCACGTTACTGCATGCTGGAATCATCCGGTGCGCTGAAGCTGAGTTCCGATAACGAATATGTAGAGGCCTTCCAAGAAGTATTCCAGCAGGCGATAGATGCGAGAGTCCGGACGAAGCATGGAGTAGGCGCTCAGCTCAGCGGCGGACTGGATTCCGGCGCTGTCGTAAGCTTTGCCGCCAGACGGCTACGCGAAGAGAATCGGACGCTCCAGACGTTCAGTTATGTGCCGGTCCACGACTTTATCGACTACACGTCCAAGTGGTATATGCCAAATGAGAGACCCTATATCGAGAAGACGGTCACGCATATAGGAGGTATTCAGTCCCATTGCCTCGACTTTGAGGGTCTGGACCCTTATTCAGATATGGACGACATGTTGAATGTAATGGAAATGCCATATAAATTTTATAGCAATTCGTTTTGGTTAAAGGGCATCTTCAAGGAAGCGAGCGACCGTAACATCGGAGTGCTTCTTAATGGAGGAAGAGGGAACCTGTCCATCTCATGGGGGGATGCGATCCCTTATTATGCCCGGCTGCTTAAGCGAATGAAGTGGATCAAGCTAATGGGCGAGCTGCGGTCTCGGAGCTATGCGATTGGCTCGGGACGGGGGCATCTCTTGTCGCTCGTCAGCAAAGAAGCATTCCCCTTCCTGAGAGGAAAGAACAGAGAGCTTGCTGACAACCCGTATCATGCGCTCATCAATCCCGCATTCGCCGCTAGGACACAGGTGTATAAGCAATTGCGCGAATACGGAATCGGCGACTCCGGATGGCTGGCCTCTGGTGATACATACAAGGACAAGGAGAACCACTTCCGTGAGTTGTTCCACTGGAACGCCAGCAATACGCTTGCAGCCAAGCTCTCTCATCGCTATAAGCTGTGGAAGCGCGATCCCACCAATGATCTGCGGGTCATTCGCTTCTGCCTGTCTTTGCCGGAGGATCAATATGTCAAGCAAGGAATGTCGCGTGCGTTAGTCAGGCGGGCGACGGAGAAGCTGCTGCCCGATTCGATACGGCTGAACGAGACCGTACGCGGTGTACAGGGAGCGGATTGGCTTCACCGCATATTGCCTAATTGGTCATCATTCTATCAGGAGCTTCAGCAGATCGGCCGCAATGACCGTATGCTTGAGATCGTGGATGGACGAGTCGTAGAGGGTGTGCTTGCCCGTCTGAGGAATGGAGTCCAATCCGCAGATGCTTACGGACGGGATGTCAACGCTGCCATGTACTTAATGATACTGTACCGGTTTCTTCAGAAATCGGCTTGAAAGGAGGTGACGAATGATGATGGCAAAAAAAGAATGGAATAAGCCGGAATTGGAAGTTCTTCAAGTTCAAATGACGGAGGCTTCGACGCACAACGGTCCTTTTACTGATGAAGCTTATACGCCTGGCAACAACAGTGAGTTCCCGAGGTTTACAAGCTAACGTCGGCAATGGCGACTGGGCAAGTCCTTATACAGAGATTGTATAAGGACTTGCCGATTCCATTTGTGGGGTGAACAAAACGTGTTGGATATGAAAGTAAAGCTGCAATACAGAGCCTTCGGCTTATCCGTTCACAGCGACATGGTGCTGCCTGAGCTTTCGGAGTTGGATAGCGGCAGCTCTTTCGCGGATGTCGTGGTTAAGGTAGATTCGTTCCTGAAAAACGGGTTTGATGCGAAACCCTATCATTTTGTGGCCGAGGACCATACGGTAACGGTCAAAATGCCTGATGCCGGCGTCTTCCGCGTGCAGGATGGCGACAAGATCATTGTCTCGCCCTATGCGGGTGCGGATGAGGATTTAATTCGCCTATATGTGCTTGGCACTTGCTTCGGTATCGTGCTGCTGCAGCGGGGCATCTATCCGCTTCATGGCAGCGCGCTTGCCATCCATGGAAAGGCGTATGCCATCGTCGGCCAGTCCGGCGCCGGCAAATCGACGCTCGCTTCCGCGCTGATTGCAAAGGGCTGCCGTCTGCTGAGCGATGATGTCATTGCCGTGTCGATCGATCCGCTTACGGGACAGCCGACTGTAGCGCCGTCTTATCCCCAGCAGAAGCTGTGGCAGAACAGTCTGGAGGCGATGGGGCAGAGCTATGAAGCGCTGCGCTCGATTTTCGGCAGGGAAACCAAATATTGCGTTCCGCTGACGGATAGCTTCCAATCCACTTCATTGCCGCTCGGCGGTGTCTTTGAACTGACGAAGAATGCGGAACATAGCGGAATCGCGTTGGAGCCCGTCGGCAAGCTGGAGAGGCTGCCTCTGCTGTTCCAGCATACGTACCGGTATCAGCTAATCGAGCGCATGAATGTGATGAAGTGGCACTTTGAGCAGTCAGCGGCGCTGGCCTCAAGGCTGAATATATACCGGCTGCGCCGTGGCGAATCCGCGTTCACCGCACCCGAATTAGCTGATCTTGTCTTGAATACGATATCGACGGAGGGAACAGTCCATGGTTTATAAAGGGGAATTAATCAGCCAGCCGGAATATCAGACCTTCTCGCTGGATCTGCTCGCTGTGCAGAACAAAAACAACATCGCCAGCGACATGAACGGGGAGAAGGTGCTTTTGAGCATCGACAACGGCAAGTATTACAATTTGGGTGCCATCGGCGGCCGTATCTGGGATATGATGGCGTATCCGGAGACGATCGGCTCCATCGTCAATACACTGATGGATGAATATGAGATTGACCGGACGACCTGCGAGGAGCAAGTATTTTCGTTCCTGACGCATCTTTCTGAGGAACGGCTCGTCCAGTTCGGCATTTAAGGCTGGTGCAACCATGTCAATCTCAAGGAAGCTGAAGCTGCTGTTGTCCTATGATATTCGCACCATTGCGCTGCTTGTCGAAGCGACCTGTTATATGGGCTGGGCCCGTTATCAGCTGCTGTACCGCCCATTCTCGGGTTTGGCCGCCCGGCTGGGAGAGCCTATGAAGGAAACGGGTTATGACGAGACGGAAGCGCATCGCAAGGATCTGGCTCGTGTCCGGCATGCGCTAAGCTTGATGAGCGAGCATACCTTCTGGGAGAGCAAGTGTCTCGTCCGTGCGGTTGCCGGGATGAAAATGCTGGAGAGGCGAGGGATCGAAAGCACCTTGTATCTGGGGACCGCCAAGAACGAAACGGGCGGCATGATTGCGCATGCCTGGCTTCGCAGCGGCCCATGGTATATTACCGGAGCGGAAGAGATGAAGCTATTTACCGTCACAGGCAAGTTTGCCCGAACGATGGCATTCGAGAGCCAGAAAGCGATGAATGTATGAAGCAGCTCATGTACTTTGCAGGCCAGCTCCACAGGTATGCGGGGAAAATCCTTTATTTGAATCTCATTGGGATGTTGTTGATCGGATTGCTGGACGGCGCGGCAGTCCTATTGCTGTTGCCGCTGATCGGCATTATTGGCATTGTCCCGTCAAGTACGGCAACGATTCCGGGCATAGGCTTTCTGTCCTTCCTGCAAGAGATGCCGGTTACCCGGTCGCTGGCGATTATTTTAGGTTTCTATATTGCGTTGGTGGCGGCCCAGAGTCTGCTCCAACGAAATTTATCATTACGGGAAGTACGTATACATACAGGCTTTATCAATCATGTGCGGCTGGAGACATACCGGCTGCTGCTGCAGGCGAATTGGACTTTTTTTGTACGGAAACGAAAATCGGATTTGATCAATGCGCTGACAGGCGAGCTGGGAAGGGTAACGAATGGCGCCTTCTTGTTCCTGCAGATGATCGCCTCTGTTGCGTTCACACTCATACAGATTGGGCTGGCCTTGTGGCTGTCCTGGCCATTAACACTGTTCATATTAAGCTGCGGCCTATTGATCGGATGGCTGTCCCGGCGCTATATTCGCAAATCGAAACAGTTGGGAGCCGTCTCTGTGGACTTGGCTCAAAGCTATCTGGCGGGCATATCCGATCACTTCAACGGCATGAAAGAAATTAAAAGCAACTCGCTCGAGCAATCCCGCTATCGCTGGCTGCAAGACTGGTCGTCGAAGATCGAGCGTGAACGATACGAATTCACCAAGGTGCGAAACAATTCGCAGCTGTTCTATAAATGGGCTTCGGCCGTCTTGATCGCAGTATTCATCTTTGCGGCGGTGACGCTATTCGATACGCAGGGCGGGCAGATGCTGCTGATTACGCTGCTGTTCGCAAGACTATGGCCCAGATTTACCGGCATTCAATCCAATCTGGAGCAGCTGGCTTCCTCGATCCCTGCATTTAGAGCTTTAATGGAGCTTCAACTGGAATGCAAGGCGGAGAGAGAGCGGGGCGGACAATCAGTAGAAGCGTCCGGGGAGAAGCTGCTTCCGCTGCCGATGCACGAAGCGCTGGAGCTGAAGGAGATTTTCTTCCGCTACGACCGCAGCAACCCGGATTATACACTGCATAATGTAAGCCTGCGCATTCCGGTGAACGGAATGACGGCGATTGTCGGCAAGTCCGGTGCAGGCAAAAGCACGATCGTTGATATGCTGCTCGGATTGATCCAGCCGGAGCGGGGAATCGTGGCTGTAGACGGCAAGCCGCTTCAGCCGGAAGGGGTAATGAGGCTTCGTCGCTCGATCAGTTACGTTCCGCAGGATTCCTTCCTCTATCATGCCAGCATACGCGACAATTTGCTGTCGATTGATCCGGAAGCGACAGAGGATGCGATGTGGGAGGCGATGGAATTTTCATCGGCGATCGAATTTGTACGCGGGCTGCCCCAGGGACTGGATACGATTATCGGCGACCGGGGCGTTCTGCTCTCCGGCGGGGAGCGGCAGCGGCTGGTGCTCGCGCGTGCGATTTTGCGCAAGCCTTCCATCCTCATCCTTGATGAAGCGACGAGCGCGCTGGACAGCTTGAACGAATCCAAAATCCAGCAAGCGCTGCAGCGGCTGAGAGGAAAGCTGACGATTATCGTGATCGCCCACCGGTATACGACGATTCAGGATGCCGATCATGTCATCGTGGTCGATGATGGCCGGGTTATACAGGCGGGCGATTTCCAGACGCTGGCGGAGGAGCAAGGCGGGATGTTCCGCAGTCTGCTTGGCAGCAAGCAGCCAGTGGCAATACAGGCTTAATTTCTCTATACTGAATCTTATATTCCTATAAGATGAGGGAGAGGAGCGCCGCCATTGGACCTGCTGCTGGAATTGCTCGTAACTGCTGCGGCTGCGGCCGCTTTGCTCTATTTACTATTGATTGTCCCTACCCGCTGGCTCAAAACGGAGCAGGTGAGGCACCCGCTTGGCATCGGCGCCCGCATCTTGCAAATCAGTGATTTGCATGTGGATATGCTTCGGGTATCGCCCGGGAAGCTGCAGGAGGCGATCCTGAAGGCCAAGCCGGACTATATCTTTTTGACGGGGGACTACACGTATAAGGAAAGCTGCTTGTCCGTGCTGGACCGCTATATCGGAATGATCGCGGAGGCGGGCGTGCCCGTCTATGCGGTGCTTGGCAATCACGATTATAACTTTCCTGGTGTGCAGAGAATCATCGGTGTAATGGAGCGTTATGGCGTAACTGTGCTGCGCAACGAATCGGTGGAGCTTCCGGAATTCACGCTGGTGGGCATCGACAATTACGGAACCGGCCATAGCCGGATACAAGAAGCGTACCGGAATGTAGGCGGCAGCAGCTTGAAGCCTGTCATCGTCCTGACCCATGATCCCAATATCGTGCCCGTCCTGCGAAGACCCTTCGATTACCTGATGTCCGGCCATCTGCACGGGAAGCAGATGAATATTCCGTTTTTCTTTTCTTTTGTACCGAAGGGGCCGCTGCCGGCCAAAGGCATCTACAAGGGACTTCATCAAAGCCCGAGCGGGACCTATTATATTTCCAAAGGAATCGGGCAAGCGGGAATAAACGCGCGGTTTATGGTCAGAAGCGAGATTACGCTTCATGAAATATGAACAACGCCCCTGTCAGCCAATTGGCTGACAGGGGCGTTGTTTGTATCGTTAGAGCTTATGGTTCGTCCTGCGCTTCCGGAATCATAGCGTTGTCGTCTTCTCCTGGGTATTGGCGGGGAAGTCCGTCGTGAAGCTCACGGTTCTCGTATCCGAATCGCGGCGAGGACCGCTGATCCGCGCTCCAAGGCGTGCTTTTGCCCAGTGACTCGCTGATCAGATCCGAGCCGTAAGGCCCCTCTGGAAATTCCTCAAGAGCCAGGTCATTTTGATGGGATTCGACTGTAGCCAGATCCTCGTATGCGTCGCGCTGTTTCGAATCAAATTGATCCAATGGCAAGCCCTCCTGTCCAGCAGTTGTCTGCCATTCTAGGGTTGCCGAGATCAGTCGGTAAAATTCACCGTGCCGACGACGAAGTAGAGAAATTGGGCCAGCTCGCCGGCTTCTTCTTCCGTCAGCTTGAACGTATGCTCCAGATAGCCTTCCTGTTCCAAATCATCCGGTCCGATGATAGCCGTCTTGCCGGACTGCAGATCCGTAATGAGCTTCTTGCCGTAGAAGCGGTTCGTCGTCGTCACAGCCAGATCGAAGCGCTTCATGCCTGGCGTAATAAAGGTTGTAAATCTCGTAGTCGTATCTTCTGTCGTATCGGACATAAAATCGTAATGAGGCAGTTCCATAGCCATAATCCTCCGCATCGGTTTTGAGAACATTATACCTGAATACGGAGCAAAAGATAAGGAAGCGCATATGCGAATATAAAGGATAGGCTTGCCTAATGTACCGTATTATGTTAGCATATTGGCAATCGAATCATGGACGTGTGAGGAAGCACCTCTTCTGCCTTTGCGGAAAGAGGTGCTTTTTTTGTTGGCATGTCTGAAGTCGAGGCGTTCGTTCTTGCATTCGCCAATATCCATGACGAAAGGTGAGAGGCAGCTATGCAAATCGTATTTCTGAACACGTTTGAGAAGCCGGTGGAGGGAGGCCGAATCGAGTCCGCCCAACTGTCTATCGGCGAGGAGTGAGGTCGTTATTCGGTTCTCTGGCTGGAAGCCGGTGCCGATGAGGACGGCGAGAAGGAGCCGCTTCGCTGGTTCGAGGGCACTTCCTGGGAGGAGATGCTGACAGCCTTCCGCTATGGCGTAGCCAGAATGATGGGGGCGGGCTACGAGCCAATTCTGGATGGCATGCTGGACAGCGGGCGTGCCTCTGTCGGCAGCCTGCCATCCATGCTGCAATGCTACGGGGAACTGAACGCCGACGAAGCGCTGTTCCAGGCACTGAGAGAATGGAGGCGCAAGACCGCCGCAGCAGAGAAGCGCTCAGCCTATTTGATAGCTTCGAATCGGATGTTATGGATGATCAGCACATATGTGCCGCAAAGCCTGGAGGAGCTGAAGCAAATACCGGGCTGGGGCAAGAGCAAGCAGGAGGCCTACGGGGAATCGATCATCGGTCTTACTGCAGGGATGGAGCGAGCCACTTCTTTTCCGCTGGATTGGGTGCAGGAGAGGCTGGATGCGGAGCAATACACGGCCTGGTTGTATAAGCAAAAGGAAAACAAATATAAGGGCATCATGGACCGTCAGCAAGAGAAGCGGAGAATACTGGCCGTGCTGCAGCAGTCGGGCGGACTGGACCAATTGCAGACTGAGCTGAAGCTGCCGCGCCGGGAGCTGCTCTTGCGGATCGAGCTGCTGGAGCAGGAAGGATATGATGTGGAAGCATTGATCCAGCGGGAGCTAAGCGCAGTTCCAGAGGAGGAGCAGGAGCAGATTCTGGAGGCAATGTCCTCGATCGGGGATCAGTACCTAAAGCCTGTCCTTCATCAAGTATATGGGGAAGCTGCCGCCTCACAGCCCGGCAAACCGGTCGAGATGCTATACGAAAGGCTTAGGCTGATGAGAATGCATTTCCGGAAAAAGAGTCAAGACAAAGCCGTTTAGACTAGAAAGAGATGCAATTTTTTTGTAGGTCTAAAGATCGATATGCGTTTCAACTAGTATACTTGTCCTATTATTTCAAGTATAATAGTGGCAAAATAGACAAATTGCGAATTTTGTCGAAAAAGGAGCGCATCCTCTTTATGAAGGCAGAATATATAAACCCGTTTCTTGAGTCAGCAAAAATCGTAATTGAGCAGCTTGTTCAGATTAAGCCTGCTACAGGACAGCTTGGAGTCAAGGACATTAAGTTCGTGGAAAACTATATTTGGATTCAAATAGGCCTCAACGGACAAATGAACGGTGATATCGTATTCGGACTAAGTGAACAGGTAGCTCTCAAGATGGTATCGGCTATGATGGGCGGATACGCGATTTCTGAGATCGATGAGATGGGACGCAGCGCCATCTCCGAGCTCGGCAATATGATCAGTGGCAATGCCAGCACCATCTTGTACAATCAGGGCGTAAGAGTGGATATTACGCCGCCGAAGCTGATTCAATCAGCCCAGTCGGCAGGGTTCAATGCTACACAAGCGCTGACGATTCCTCTAATCATGGACGGAATCGGCGAATTGGACATTCAAGTGCTTATCGCATCTTAATGCAAAAGAAGCTCCTTTTTGGAGCTTTTTTTTGCTTAAAGGGCTTGGTATGGAGTACACTGAGGGATGGGTGATGCTGCATGTTGAAAGGGAAGATCGTACTCATCTCGGGCGCTTCCAGCGGGATAGGCGCCATTACCGCTTCGATGCTCGCAGAGCGGGGAGCGATACCGGTATTAACCGGCCGAAATGTCGAGCGGCTGAAGAAACAGACAGCCTCTATTCAAGGCGAATGCTCCTATTACGTCATGGACGTGACGAAGACGGAAGACGTAGAGAGCACGGTCGATGCGGTCATCGCAAAGTACGGTAAAATCGATATTTTGTTGAACAATGCCGGTTACGGCCAATTCGAGACGATCACGAGCATGCCGGTCGAGCAGTTCGAGGCGATGATGGATACCAACTATATGGGGATTGTACGCTGCGTCAAGGCGGTGCTGCCTCATATGCAGGAACGCGGCGAGGGACATATTGTCAACGTGGCTTCGATGGCGGGCAAGATCGGCTCCTCCAAGTCGACCAGCTATTCGGCAACGAAGCACGCCGTTCTTGGCTTTACGAATTCGCTTAGGATGGAGCTCAGGCCGCAAGGCATTCATGTATCGGCCATCAATCCGGGACCGATTGACACGGCGTTTTTTGCACTGGCGGACCCATCAGGCTCCTATGTGAAAAACGTAAGCTGGTTCATGATGAAGCCGGAATACGTCTCCCGCGCCATCGTGCGTGTCATGGAGAAGCGGACTGCCGAGCTGGATCTGCCGCGTACGGCGTCTATTGGCATTAAGCTCTATGGATTGTTCCCGCGGATGGCGGATGTGCTGTTCGGCGGACTGTTCAACAAGAAATAAGATAACGATAGGGTTAAAGAAGATAAGCGAGGTATAACCATGAGCGGAATAACCTGGAATGATCTAGGGATTCAAGAAGTACTGATTGAAGAATTGGTCAAAAACGGCATCAAGGAGCCGACGTCTGTACAAGCGGAGACGATTCCCGCCATGCTGGCTGGCCATGATGTCTCAGCGAGATCGCAGACCGGCACAGGCAAGACGCTTGCCTTTCTGCTGCCGCTGCTGCAGCAGATCAACACGGAGTCTGGAGCGATTCAGGCTGTTATTCTGTCTCCGACGCAGGAGCTTGCCATGCAGATTGTCCGCGTTGCGCAGACTTATGCGGAGCCGCTTGGCGTCCGCGTGCAGCAGCTGATCGGCGGAGCCGCTATGAAGCGACAGGTCGAGAAGCTGAAGCTCCGCCCGCAGCTGGTGATTGGTACGCCGGGACGGATTCATGAATTGCTGAAAAACCGCAAGCTGAAGCTTAGCGATGTGCGTCATGTCGTCATCGATGAGGCAGACCAGGTGTTCCAGCTCGGCTCGACGAAGGAAGTGGAGGCCGTATTGTTCGGCATGGGCAAGGAGCGGCAGACGGCATTTTTCTCCGCGACGTACCCGGACATTATGGCGCGGTTCGAAGGACGCTGGATGAGAGGCACGCAGCGCATTCAGCTGACCCCGGAGCACCGGGTATCGCAGACGATAGACAACTATTACGTCATCAGCGACAAGCGGGACAAGACGGATACGGCAAGAAGGCTTATCCGATTATTGAACCCATCCTCAGCGCTGTTATTCCTGAATGAGACGAATGAAATTGCGAATTGGGAATCCAAGCTGAGCTATGAAGGCTTCACTGTGGAGATGCTCTACGGCGATTCCGACAAGCAGCGCAGAGCAGCGACGCTTGAGCGGTTCAGGGACGGCCGCTGCCAGCTGCTGCTGGCTACTGACGTGGCGGCGCGCGGCCTGGATATCGAAGGACTTCCGCTCGTTCTTCAGCTTGACCCTGCCGTCGATGCGGATCATTATGTCCATCGTGCGGGCCGGACTGGCAGAATGGGACGCAGCGGCACGGTCATTACGATTGTTACGCCGCACGAGCTCTTCATCATGGAGAAATTCCGCAAGCAGCTCGGCGTTGATCTGCAGGAGAGGGCCATGTACCGCGGTGAGCTGCTGTCCGAGGAGGAGCTGCGCGAAGCGACGAGACCGAAGATGGAGCGGCTGGCCAAGGAGAGCGCACGTGCGGGCAATCGTCCCAAACCATCCGCTGAGCGGCCAGGCAAACCAGCGGGCGAGCGAGACGTCAAGCCGGCGCAAGCATCCGTCTCTGCCAAGCAGGCAGATCCGGCAAGAGGCGAGCAATCGGCTCCGCGCACTCGATCGAGCAGCAGCGCAAGCCATGCGCCGAAGAAGCCGTCGCGAGCGAAGGACAAGCCTGAAGTGAAGCCTGCGAAGAGCAAGGCGATCAGGAAACGGGAAGCCAAAGACAAGGGCGCTCCGAAGTGGTTGAAGGAGAAGCGCCAGTCGTCTTCGAAGCCGGAATAAAATATTTTTTAGAAAGCCACCCCCTTTAAACGAACGAGTGCCCCCGAAAGGTATGGGCGAGGGTAAAAAGCGGTATTTCCCGCAATCGTTCAAAAAAAAGGAGAGTGGCTTTTTATGTCTAAAATGAAAATGTTGAAAAAAACTGCGCTGTCAGCTACGGCGCTAGTGATGTTGGCAACAGGAGCAACCACCGCCTTTGCTGACGGGAAACATAGCAACAACGGAAACGGCAAGTGGAAATCGGAATACGAGCAAAACAAGAACAAAGGTAAGGATAAAGACGATAAGCATGACAGAGATGATGACGATAAAAAAGAGAAAAAAATAACATGGCAATTCGAGGACGAGGCTGATCTCCAGTGGGCGCTGGAATACATCATGCGTCTGGCCTCCAAAGGCGTATTCACCGGCTATGAGGACGGTACGTTCAAGCCGAAGCAAAAAATTTCACGCATTGAGACGCTTACAGCTGCCGTGCGACTGATGGGCCTCCGCGACCAAGCGGAATCCTCGACAGAGATGAATACAGAGCTTCACTTCAAGGATGCGGACAAGCTGAAGAAAAAATATCCTTGGGCGGTCGGTTACGTTGCTGTAGCGCTGGAGAACGACTTGTTCTTCGAGACAGATACAGAAATCAAGCCGGAGCAAAATGCGTCAAGACTGTGGTCGACGATTCTGTTGATCAAAGCGCTCAAGCTGGAGAACGAAGCAAAAGCGCTGAACAATACGAAGCTGGACTTCAAGGATGCGCATGAGATTCCAGCTGGCTCCGTCGGTTATGTCGCGCTTGCGCTGCAGAAGGGCATCATTACCGGCTACGAAGACAAGCATGGCAACAAAACGTTCCGTCCGAATCAGCCGGTTACACGCGCCGAGCTTGCTGCGCTGCTTGACCGTACAGACGGCGAGATGCCGGACCACGACGCGCAAGCGATCTCCGGCCAACTGAAGGCAGCGCCGGCCAATGGCAAGCTTACGCTGGTGAAGCCGGACAAGACGGAATTGACGCTGGCGATCGATCCGACGGTCTTTATCTTCCGCGACGACAAGAAGTCGCCGATCAGCGCTCTGCAAGCGGGAGATAAGTTGTTCCTGCGTACTTACCAGAACAAAGTGGTCTTTATCGAAGTGACAGAAAACGGCCAGGCAAGCACAGCCTTCACACAGCTTGGCGTAGTCAGCACACTGGGCTTCAATTCCCAGGCTAAGCTGTCGACGATCGCGATTAACCCGGCTGACAGCACTCAAAATTCCGTTCTTATTTATAATGTCGATCCTAACGTCACCATTGTCGGCGACGCTACCAAGCTGAAGAACGGCCAGCTCGTTCAAGTGAAGGGCGACAAAAACGTCGTTAAAACGATTGAAATAAAGTAATCGGCAATTGAAAAGAAAGTTCAAACACTTGACGGAAGCTCTTCTAGATTAAAATAGGTTACAATATGTGAAAATGGCGGTGTTCAGGAGGTTACTCCTGGCATCGCTATTTTTATGTTAGTCCAATTTTAGAGATTTTGAATCGGATTTTCGTAAGTTGTACTGTATGGCCGAAGCAAACGGAGCAAGATATGTTCTGGAGAAGCGATAGCGTTCGCCTTTGTGTCCGGAATCCAACCTTTAACCATTGTTCAAGGAATCTGGATACAACAGCGATCGTAAGAATATATCTTGCGCAGTTTGTGATCTCAGCCACAGAGTTGAATAGCCTTTTTTTGATATTAGGCTCCGGATTCGGTATGCTAGCTAATAGGAAGGCGATTATTGGAAGGCAGAAGGTGACTGATATGGAATCCATATTAAAGGTCGAGCAATTGACCGGCGGGTATAGCCCGCGCAGACCGGTGCTCCATGACCTGAACTTCGAGTTGAAGGCCGGCGAGATGGTCGGGCTGATCGGCTTGAACGGCGCGGGGAAAAGCACCACGATCAAACATATTTTGGGGCTGATGAGTCCCCATCAGGGCGGGATCAAGGTAGCGGGCGTCACACTGAACGAATCGCCGCAGCAATACCGTTCGGCCTTCGCTTATGTGCCGGAGACGCCTGTACTCTTCGATGAACTGACAGTAGAAGAGCATCTGCGGCTGAGCGGCATGGCATACAACGTTCCGGGTAGTGATTACGAGGAGCAGGCGTCGAAGCTGCTGGAGCAGTATCAGATGGTGCCAAAGCGGAAGGCATTCGCTTCGCACCTGTCCAAGGGCATGAAGCAGAAAGTCATGATTATGAGTGCTCTGCTGGCTTCACCGCCTTTGTACATTATTGACGAGCCATTCCTGGGACTCGACCCGCTTGGCATTCGCTCGCTGCTCGATCAGTTGGTAGAAGTGAAGCGCGGAGGCGCGGCTATATTGATGAGCTCGCATATTTTATCAACAGTAGAAGCGTATTGCGATCGTTATATCGTCATGCATCATGGAAGAATTGCCGCGCAAGGCAATCTGGATGACGTCAGGCGCGCAGCGGGGATGGATGCCGGAAGCGGAACGCTGGAGGATGCTTTCTACAAGCTGGTAGCTGGAGGAGTAGACTGATGCTGCCCGCCAGTCATGATCCGGCAGCGCTGTGGCGCACCAGGGCCAAAGACTTCCGGAATGAGATCAAGCCATATATCCGCTACATGGCGATGAGCGGTTTTCCTTCCTTTTTGTCACTGGTGTTCATTGCGTCGGCTATCGGATATTTTACTCTTGTGCGGGATGTGCCTGCAGACTTTCCCATTGTGCAGGTCGGGGTGCTCGTTATGACGCCCGTATTAAGCTGGAGTCCAATGCGCACTTATCTGGCGGGCGCGGACGTCGTCTATCTCATGCCGCGAGAGCACGAGATGGGGCCTTATCTTCGATCCTCCTTTCAGCGAACCATCGTGAAGAGCGTTTTTCTTGCAGCTGCAGTTATTCTGTTGTACCTGCCGATCTATCGGCAAGTAGGCACTGGTAGCGATCTGGTGTGGATTGTATTCGCCGCGCTTGTTCTGAAAGCCGCCAATGCTGCCGGAGGATGGCAGGAGCGCAAGCTGGCCTGGAACAGCATGAGATTGCTGCTGCGTTCGGCGCGGTGGCTGCTTACGGGTCTTGCGGTTGCGGCTTGGCTTTTAACGTCTCCGTGGCAAGCCTTGTTGTTTACCGCTTTATGTGCGGTGCTGGCTTTCGTGTGCTACCGGCTGCCGCAGCGGCATCGGTTGCCTTGGGAGAGGCTGATTGCGGAGGAAGCGGTGACGCGGAGGCGTTATTATGCGTTCTTTGGTCTGTTCATTGATGTGCCGGTGCTCCCGTCCAGCATCAAGCGCAGAGCGTATCTGTCCTGGATATTGCCGCGTATTCCGTTCGCGCACCGGTATACGTTCAACTATTTGTTCAGCGCCACGCTGTTTCGCTCCGAGATCGGCGGCATACTGATTCGCATCCTGCTGCTTGGCGCGCTCGTGAATTATATGACGGCGGATGCAGCTTCCTTGTCGGGCTGGGTTGCCGCCTTTGTCTATGCCTTGTTCGGCATCGTATTCAGTCTGCAGCTTGGCGGGCTTCGCAGCGTACATCGCTATTCGGTATGGAAGCATGTCTATCCGCTTCCTGATGACAAGCAGACCGATCAGCTGATTCAGGTGGATCGAGTTGCGCTGGCGGCAGGATTGCTGCTGCTTTGGCTGCCCGCAGCGTTGCCGCTGCTGCTAACCGGCATCGTAACACCGCCTGTTGTCATGCTAATTGGCGCCCTGGCGTATCTGGCGGTCAGACCGATGCGGCTGCGTCGCAAGATCAGATCGGATGCCGACGAAGACTAAAAAAACATAAGCAAAGCAAACCGCCCGAGGCAGATGCCCCGGGCGGTTTGCTGTCTATAAACGCATGTATAAAGATCAGTTTATCTCGCGGCCACTTCAGTTACCGCTTTGTGGATCGTGTCGAACAGCTCCTCCAGGTACTCCTCCTCGATGCAGGAGAATGCGACGCGAAGATCGGTTTGACCCAGAGCGATTGTACCGATGCCGTATTCGTTAAGCAGATGCTGGCGGACGTCCTCAGCAGTTACAGTCGTCAGCTTGAGACACATGAAATATCCGGAGTTGAACGGATAGTATTCCCAGGTATCGCCGTAACGGCCGCTGTCCAGCAGTGACTTGACACGATTGGCGCGTCCCTTCATGATGTCGAACTTCTCGGCTTTCTGTGCTTCAAACTCCGGTGATTGCAGCGCGTGAAGGACGAAGGTCTGCGACGGATGCGGACCGCTGGAGATCGTGGAGCGGATAATCCCTAGCGTCTTCTGCTCCAGCGCAGCCAGAGTTGCCTGCGATTCGGAAGCGAATGTGATGAATCCGACGCGGAAGCCCCATACGTATTCTTCCTTTGTAGCGCCGTCAACCTTCACGGCAAGGACGCGCGGGTGCAGCGCAGCCAGCTTCGAGAACAGCGACTCTTGTACGGAGTCCTCGAAGAACAGGCCGAAGTAGGCGTCGTCGGTTACGGCTACGACATGAATACCGGCTTCCGCGGCATCGTGAATGGCAGCTACGATTTCCTCGCATTCCCGAACGCCAGGCGTATAACCGGTCGGATTGTTCGGGAAGTTCAGCAGGACGATTGCTTTGCCTTTGCCCTTCTGAGCGAGCAGCGCATCGCGCAGAGCAGCGCTGTTGAATTGCATGCTTTCGTTATAAAGCGGATATTCCACGATCTCGGCGCCGCGGCGAATGCCGAAGGTGAGCTCGTAGTTTTCCCAGTTTTTATTCGGAATGACGACAGCGTCTCCTTCGTCTGCGAACAGATCCGCTACGATACTCAGTCCGTGGGTGAGCGCGTTCGTTACGATTGGATTGCCGAAGCTCACGCCTTCAAGCGACGGGTTGTCCTTGAACATTTTAGCGCGCCAAGCGCTCCGCAGCTCAGGTTTGCCGGCAGGTGGTGCATATTCATATATATCCTTCGGATTATAGGCGCTTAGCGTATCTTGAATGAGCTTGAGATGCATAGGCTTTCCGCCCTCGGTTGCAATACCGATGGTGGCATTGAACTTGGTTGCCTTCGTCTTCGCTTCAGCGGATTGGCTGAGAATGCCTTCTTTTGGGAAATAGATCGCTTTGCCTAGGTTTGACAACATGGCGTAGACGTTCGGGCTCTCCTTCTGCAACGTCTCATTTAATTGCTGTGCCAGTGGGTTCATGGATTTCATTCCATCCTTCCGAATTCAATCGTTATTGTACTACTAATGTTCGTGATATTATACCATTTTTGTTCGCCGCAAACCATTCAGGATTGTGAATAATTTTGGGCTAATCGTTGCTAGCGCTTGCAGTCCTTCTATTGATTGATAGCGTTAATCCACTATAATAAAAGAAGGAAGCGTTGTGGCATCGCCTTCGCGATAAAAGCAGCGCATGATGCGAGGGAGGATCACTTATGCTTCATATATCGCCCGATTCGCTAGGACTGCAGCCAGCCTTCGCCAAAATCTCCTGTGAGCCCGGATGGAGATGGGCCAGACGCGAGAAGCCGATGGCGAATTATGATTTGTTCTATGTCTGGAGCGGAGAAGGAGAGGTTGAAGTGAACGGCGCCCACTACAAGGTGGGGCCGGGTAGCTGCTTCCTGTTCCGGCCTGGGGACTACACGAGCGCAACGCATAACCCGCAGAGGCCTCTTGTGCTTACATATATTCATTTCTCGGTCAACGGTGCGGTAGAGCAAGTCCCGGAACGGTATCGCGTGCTGGACGAAACGGTCGACTTCGAATATATGCTGTCCAGATACGTCAGGCTGTTCCTGGTACAGACCTATGCCGCGGAGGAAGAAGCTAAGATCGTGCTGAAGGCGCTTCTGATCCAACTGCTCAGGGCCGACAATCATAATCATGTCCCGATCGAGAAAAAGGCGAGCAATCAATTGACCGAAGCTATACATGAAATTGCGAATTATATACGGCAGCATCCGGGTATTCCGCACCGGGTAGAGGATCTGGCTACGAGAGCCCAGCTATCACCCCGTTATTTCTCGATGAAGTTCAAAGAGATGGTCGGCATGTCCGTCCAGACCTATATGATCCGTACCCGAATCGAACGTGCACAGCATCTGCTTATGCATGCAGGCATGAATGTGACGGAGGTGGCCGATGCGCTTGGCTATCGGGATATCTTCTTCTTCAGCCGCCAATTCAAGCAATATACAGGTCGAAGTCCGTCTGAAATTCGTTGAATGAAAAGCTGCGACATAGCTGCCTATAATAAAAGACTGTCAACCTCGTCATTAGATGAGCGCAGACAGTCTTTTTATTATGGCTACAGCTTATAGATTCAATTGGCCTAGTGATTCGCCCATTCGCACTTTCGTGCCAAGCTTCAAGTCCGGACGCGGGGTGAAGGAGTCCTCTTCAAGAAGCAGGACAACGGTCGAGCCAAATTCGAAATAGGCAAGCTCGGCGCCCTTCTCTACCGACTTCGGCAGCGGAGCGGCGTATTTGATGCTGCTTACGTTCATCGCTCCGACCTTGACGACAGCGGCCTCTCCGCCCTGATGGCGAATGTAGGTGATCATACGTTCGTTCCGGCTCAGCACCCGCTTCATGTGCTTCAAGCCGAAATCATTGACGGGATAAACCTTCCCCGGAATATGTACATTCTCTGTGACGGCACCCGATACGGGGACGTGAATGCGGTGATAATCGGTCGGGCTTAGATAGAGAACCATATAGTAACCGTGATAATAGCTCTTCGCTTTTGGTGAACCGTCCAGCAGTTCATCCACGGTATAGTCTTGACCTTTAATATTCATCATCGTACCCGCGTGAATTGGGCCAAGTCCGGTGATGACCGCATCGACCGGGCTTGCCAGCGCAGCGGGTCCGGAATCGATTATTCTCATGCCTGGCTTTAATCTGCGGGTAAAAAATTCGTTCAACGTGCGATATTCACGAAGCTCTTTCTCGGCTTCTTCCACTGCGATACCATACAGCTTGGCGAATCGGGGAATCATAAGACGGCTTGCCGCGGATTGGGCGAATTTGCCGGTCAGGCGAGAAATCCATTTGCGGGAGCTAAGCTCCGTCATGGCGCGAAGCAGCCATTTGGTCATAACGGCACCGTCACGTCCTTTCCTTGCGTAATGCGTTGTTTTGGCCGGAAGCCTTTGGTCCAACACACAGTTTGACATAATCGGTTCATTTTATCAATAGCGAAGGAAGGAGGGGATCAAATGTACATCATGATTGCCGCGGGGCTGGCTATCGTATCGGTTGCGCTTGCGGCAGCCGGGGGGAAATACGAGAAGGCAAAAAGGGGACTTGACGGTTTGGCTTGCCTCGCGGCTTTTGTTTTTTTCGTTGCGGTATCGGGTGCAGTCTTGAAGACGCTGCTTGACGATACGGTATTCATGACGGAGGTTCACAGCGTGCTCTTAAATCCTGCATTCCTGATCAGCGGCGCATACCTGGGTCCATATGGCGTCTCGAGATTAGCGCTGCTCGCAGCATGGCGCGGGAAGTAGAGCGAGGGTTGCGGGAACGGTTGGCATCCGCTATGATAGGTACAATTTGGTTGAAAGGATGACGCATTTCATGACGATTGGGCAACAAGGGCGGCCGGATGCCGTCATTTTTGATATGGACGGAACATTGTTTGAGACGGATAAGCTGCTGATTCCGGTGCATGAGCGCGTATTCCGGACGCTTCGCGAAGAGGGGCTGTATGTGGAGGAGGCGCCGCCCGCCGAGCGCTTGCTGGGATGTCTCGGCATGCTGCTGGATGATATATGGCGCGAAATTATGCCGGGCAGCACGGAAGCGGCCCGCAGCCGGGCGGATGTGCTGCTGCTGCAATATGAGCTGGAGGGACTGGCAGAAGGCGAAGGCGCTTTGTATCCTCATGTTGAGGAGACGCTGCGGCAGTTGAAGGAGAATGGCGCCCAATTGTTTGTCGCGAGCAACGGTCTTGAATGGTATGTAAAAGGTGTTGCGCAGCATAAGGGCATAGCCTCGCTGTTTGATGGCATTTACAGTGCGGGAGAATACGAAACGGCGAGCAAGGTTGATCTGGTGGCAAGGCTGCTTCACGATCATAAGCTGAGCGCACAGCATTCGGTGTGGATGGTGGGTGACCGCTCTTCGGATGTGGAAGCGGGACGAGGCAACGGCTTGAAGACGGTCGGATGCGCGTATGCGCGCTATGGCCGCGCTTCGGAACTTGCGGATGCCGATGTACGGATTTCCGATTTTCGGGAGCTGCTGCAGCTTCAGCTGTAATATCTGGGCAACAATGAACTGTCGAATTCATTTCGACAGTTATTTTTTTTTGCATACAGGCTCGCCCGGATTACGATCCCTCCCTTAGTTCCTTCGCAACATGGGATAATATACCATTTTGTCTAATTCGACAGCGAAGGCAAGAAGTCGTTCCCGTACACCCTCCATGCCAGGGAAGAAACGGATCGGAAATCGGCATATCCGCCTTTCTATGCAGGATTCAGGCTCTATATACAAGTGCGGTCTCCATGCTTATCTTTTAGTAGTAAACTAATTTTTCGTAAAGGAGACTTGTACATGCTACAACGCAATGAATCGCGTTCCCGCAACATGCTCTACCGTACAGCCTGCCTATCTCTTGGCGCCGCCCTGCTGCTGACGCCGCTTTCCGCATCTGCCGCACCGGGGCCTCAGCCAGTCATAAGCACAACCAAGCACGAAGCCGTCTCGGTGTATGAAGGCAGCGTGCTGGCCGTTGGAGAGAACCGCTTCCTGACGCGCCAGGATATTCGCAGGGAATGGGATGGCATTGACCCGGACTACAAGCCGGACCAGGCTGTTCAGGCGGTAAGGGCGCTGCTGACCAAGCAAGATTTCGAGGAGCTGTTCCCGTACCGGCTCGGATCGAAGGCTTGGAAGGAAGTGGCGGAGGGCAAGGAGTATTATAAAGAAAACCAGACCGATTATTTCTCTTACGAAAACCTGATCAGCGCCGTCACAGAGGTAGCAAACATTAAGCTGAAAATCAGCACGCGCAAAGATGCTCCGGGCGTACAGGAAATTTATCGTCTGGATAAGGATGCCCGGATCGAGACGCTTGTCAGCCGCTCGGCCGATTTCAATTCATCGAAAAACAAGAAGAAGGAAATTGAAACCGTTATCATTGATTTCGGCACCTTCCTGAAGGAAGGCTTCAAGAAGGATCGGAAGCGTGAGCTCGCGGCCTTCCTTGCGAACCTGTCCCATGAGACGGGAGGCGGCTGGGCGACGGCTCCTGGCGGCGAGCTGAAGTGGGGCCTCTTCTGGAATGAGAACATTGCGGGAAGGACAGGGGCGAACATGTCCGACTTCGTCGATCCGAACAGCGCCGAGCTGTATCCGGGCGCAGAGGGCAAACGTTATTACGGGCGCGGTCCGATTATGATGAGCTGGAACTTCAACTACGGGTTGTTCAGCTCTATCATTTATGGGGACAAAAACGTGCTGCTGAACAAGCCGGAGATTCTGGCGCAGGATGGCAAGGTCGGCTATATGACCGCTATCCTATACTGGATGACGCCACAAGATCCGAAGCCATCCGCACATGATGTGATCATTAACAAATGGAAGCCGACGCAGGAGCAGATCGACAAAGGGCTCGGCGACCGCGGCTTTGGCGTCACCATCATGGTGTTGAACGGCCTGGAAGCAAATCTCGGCGAGACGGACGGCAGTCCGGTCAAGCGCCGTGCAGGCCACTACCGAGATATTACGAAGCAGATGGGCGTTGATATTACGGGCGAGAAAGTAGATACGCTGGGCATGCAGCCATTCTGACGGATTTGCGTTTGTAGCTGAAGGGGCTGTCCCTGGAAGCAAGTGAACTCGATTGGCGAGAAAGCTCATTTGATCAAAAAACAGCAAAGAAATGGCGATGCTAAGGAGACCCCTGCATCGCCATTTCTTGCTTTTGGCCGATTGCCGCTTTGATGTAATGCGGCTGGTCCGGCTTAACTTTCCTCTACCGAATGACTTTAATTCGGCCTTACCGATTTATTTCCCTCAACCGAGACGAGCAGACGCCTTATAAGTCGGTCTTACCGACTTGTTTCCCGCTGCCGAGGCGAGCAGATGCTATGAAGTCGGTCTTGCCGGCTTATTCGAACTGCTGCGTTGAATACCGCTCTTATTACAGTCTCGTTTCATCGCTATTCGTTATTTTCGTCGCCGCTGTCTCTAGTCTTCATCGTCCGGTACTTCCAGAGGGCGTATTCCAGCGGCCTGACGATGGCGCTGCGATAGACGTCGGATTCACCTGCCCGTATGAACACTTCTCTTGCGGGCTTCGGATTGACCTCGATCATCCAGACACGTCCCTTGCGATCGATGGCAATATCGACGGCGAGCTCGCAGAGCGCATCGTAGCAGAGCTCCAAATATTGAGCGACGGATACGCCGAAACGCTCGACATCCCCTTTGATCTTCGCGATTCTGGCTTCATCCTCGATCCATGACCGAAGCAAAGCATCCATCTTGACGGCCCGGCCTCCGCCATGCAGATTGGCGGTAATACTGCCAGCCGCTCCGACCCGGCCTGCGCAGCCCGTCACTTGCCATTGCCCGCTGCCGTCCTTCTGTACGAGCAGACGGTAATCATGGACGCGTCCGTTCTTCAGCTTTAATTGAAGACCTTGCTGCACGATATACCGGGAGTCCCTCACTTTCCAGCTTGCCAGGAAATCACCCAGTTGACCGGCATCCATCCGCTTCGGCTGGATGATGCGCCTGGAGTGGTTTCGGCCTTGGATAAGCAGCTGTCCGCCGCGCTCCTTCTCGATTCGGAGAATGCCCCGCCCGCCGGTGCCATTAATCGGCTTCAGGTACAGCTGGTCGTAAGTTCTAAGCATGTCTTTTACGTCCTGGACGCTTTCGTAATAGCGTGTAGCCGGTAAGTACGGACTGAATCGAGCGTCCTTGGCCAATAGGGAATGAATCGTCCACTTATTGCGAAGCGGGCGATTGAGGAAGGTTTCGCCATGATAACGCGCTCTGAACTTCAGCAGCTGCTCGAACCTGTGGGAACGCTGAATCCGGCAGCGATCGAAGATCAGATCAGGAAAATCCGTCCATTTTCGGTGCCAGGTGCGCGTATCAGGCTGATAGTATTGGGCTCGTATCCGGTTCCGCTTATAATGCACATCCTCCGGTGTAAAGACGAATACATCAATGCCAAGTCGCCGGCCCTCCTCCGTCATCTTCCGGTAGTAATCCCGCTCCTCCAGGGCGCCAGCGTCATTGAGATATAGCGTCAATATGCCCAGGACGGGCTGCGTCATACTGAATTCCCCCCTCGAAACGGAGCGTCGACTTGCCGGTAGGCCCTTTGTGGATCGAGACGGCTTTCATGCCGAGAGAGAAGCAAAGAGCCATGCTGGGGATGTTATCGGCTGCGACATGACAAGCCAGACGGCCAAGCGCATGCATCATGCACTGCATAACCGCGCTGCCCGTACCGGTCCGGCGGGCGCTTGGATGGACGACGATGAGGCAGCCTCCTTCGCCGCCGTCGGCGGCGAAGCCGAGGCCGGTGATTCGGCCGCCCGACCTCGATATCACCACCGCCGCTTTGCTGTAGCCGCTCTCATCCGTCATGAGCCAAGCAGGCTCCAGGCTTCGAAGCGCGTGAAGCGACGCAACTGTAATGCGTTTTTCCCCGAATCGAATAATAAAGCCAAGCAGCTTTCTCTTTTCTTTTATCCACATTTCAGGTGTCATCAGCAGCAGCTCCACGTTACGCGCCTCCCGCTTGTTTTGATTTTTTCTTCCGTGCCAGATAAGCCCCGTAATGGAATATGCGTTCAAGCGATTTTTGCCTAATATGAGGTTCATCGAATTTCATCGGCTTGGAGTTTGCTTCAAAAAACCACAGGTTGCCGTTGCTGTCGACGCCAAGATCCATCGACATCTCGCCAAGGCGCTGCCCGGATGCGTGCTCGATCTGTTTGGCAATCGTAAGGGCAGCGAGTTTGGCTTTTTGCAATAGCTTATGAGCCTGCTCCGAGTTGAATGAATACGTCAGCAGCTTCTCTGGATCCTCGATCCGCCCGCCTCTCGGCACATGCGTCGTAATGCTGGTCGCACCTGCCAGACGGGCGCCCATGCCTGTCAGCTCCCAGTAGCCTCTGCGATTTTTTTGAACAAGCGCCCTCAGGTCGAACCTGCGGTCGTTGACGGATGCCAGTTGGATGCCCTGCTGCGCAATATAGGCTTCGCCCCCGCTTTGCTTCTGGATTCGCGTCCAGAGCTTCTGCAGGGAAGAGCAGCTGTAGGTGGAGCTGGTTTTGTTCTCCTGAATCTTAAGGCGGTAGGGGAGGCTTTTCTCCCCGTGCACCTTGACGGTCATAATGCCTTTGCCCGCTTTGCCGCTTTCCGGCTTCAGATAGAGATAGCTGTGCTTGCGCATCAGCCTGCCCAGCCCGTTTACGGACATAAGCCGCCTGGTCGTGGGGATGAACGGCCGAGTCGACTTCGATCGGCTCAGCCATTCGAACAAATCCCATTTGTTGAAGAAGGAGGGATTAAACAGAATGACGCGTGAATGCTTGCGGCACGCATTGATTTTTTGGCGGACAGCAGGTTGAACCTCGTTCTCGCGCAGCGGGATGCGGTTATAGATAATGTCGGGGAAGGGGACGAGCTGCTTATGCCAACCTCCTGCTTCTTTGTTATACATGTATCCGCGCAGCATTTTTCGATGCAGATGCAAGTGTTTGACGGTCAGCACATAGACTAAGAAGCCTAATGATTGCCCAGTACGTATCAGATCGGCGAAGTTGGCGCGGTTGCCGCGAAAGTCGCCTGCGGGATCGTCTACCGTCAAGATCGCCAGCACGTGGGCGGAAGGGCGTGAATGCTCCTTCATATACCGTTCATCCTGGATTAAGCTGTTCATAGGCTGGTACCTCCTTTGAAGCGGCTCAAATACAGGCAATGATCAAAGATGTAAGAAATGGACGCTTTTCCTTCCGAGCGCAGCGATGGATGCTTGAAGATGGAGCGTCCCGGCTTGGCATTGGCCTCGAACATCCATACGCTGCCGGATTTGTCGATGCCAATATCGAGGCCGAGCTCGCCCAGCCGGTGCGGATAATTCCGCTCGATTGCCTCGGACAGCTTGACGGCGACTTGCTTTGCCTTCTCCAACACTGCACCGGCTTCACTGCCGAAGGTACGGCTTAGCGCCTGCTCGGGCGTCATGAGCGATCCGCCGCTCTTGACATGAGTCGTGACGCTGCCGCGCCCGGCCTTCTTGGCGCCGATTCCTGCGGCAATCCATTGATTGCTGCCATTTTTGTGCATATGAAAACGGAAGTCCAACTGGCATCTGTCGATCTCGATTAGGCGGATGCCTTGCTGGGCTACATATTGGCTAAGTCGGCTGCCGTGCCGGGACTGAAGCATCTTCATCATGCTTTGGAAGCTGCTGTAGCGGGCCAGCACATTTTGGCTTCCTTTCCGGTAACGGACGAAATAACCCCGCTTTGGATGGTAGGTCAGCCTGTAGATGCCGATTCCGAGGCTGCCGCCTCCCGGCTTGTAATAGATAAATTGGTGCTGGTCCAACATTTCTTTCATTTTGGCCGGGGTCGGATTGGATACGGATTCGGGCAAGTGCGCCAGCCCCTCTGGATCATTGTCCAGCAGTTTGTAGACATCCGCTTTATTGAGGAAGCTCCAGTTGAAGATCGGAATTTGCTTCTTCACGAATCTCTCCCGCACCGAGCTGATATAAGGGGAAATTTCCGCTTTGCGGTTAGGCAGGCGGTTGTATACGACATCGGGCAAGGGCACGATTTTGCGGTACCAATTGCCTTGGCCGTTCAGGAAATAGCCGTTGACCGTCTCCTGCTGCCAATTGATATCGCTGGGCGTAAAGCCGAACATATAAGCCTTGCGGTCGCCCGTGCGAATAATTTGCTTGATAAAGCCGGAGCGCGAGCCGAAGGGATAACTTTCTGCCGGATGAATCGTATCGGTCAAGATGCCGACCAGCGGTCCAAGTTGCAATTCATTCTCCCCGTTGCTCAGCAGGTAGACGTTGCCCGACTTCGGCACCCTGATAGAATTGCGGACCCCGGCGGACAGATAGAGATGGTTGCCGGCGCGCCTCAATTGCTTGACGGCGGCGGTAATGACTTCATTGCCCAGCTTGAGATGGATCGACCTATTGCCGGTTAGATTGAGCTGCCTGTAGAGCGGTCTGGACAAATAGACGATTTTATCGGACTGCTGTGAGAAGTGTACGTTGCAAGTTGTCAAACTCATCGATGAACCTCCTGAACGTGTAAAGACCTCAGCCTGCCAAAAAATGGGCCATCTAACGTTGCGGCTGAAAAAGGTCATATGCAGACTCGGATGCGGTAAAGGTCGGCGATAATCGGTCCTTCAAGTATCTGGCATAACGAATCGGTCGTTCGATGGACATGGCGTAGACGGTATTCGGACCGGTCTGGCGGAAGGCTTCGCGGCCAGGCTTCGAATTGACTTCCAGCAGCCATATGGAGCCGTCCGGCTCAATCCCGAAATCCATGGCAAGCTCGCCAAATCTTCCGAAGCTATGCTCCAGCCGGTTTGCTGTATGCCCACTTATAGTATGGATTTCATGGAGTAAACGTTCGGCCATGGGCTTGCCAAAATTGGCAGACAGCTGGGTGAAGGAGTCCATCACTTCTCCGCCCCCGTGCAGGTTGGATGTCAAGGAGCCGCTGCGGCCGATTCGCGCAGCCGTGCCGGTTATTCTCCACTTGCCATCCCCGTCCTTCTGGATCAGCGCGCGTATATCGTAAGGCCGTCCCTCGCTATCGCGCAGGTGAAGATAGGGCTGGATTAGAAAGGGGGAATCCCCCATAAATCGAGAGAGCCGCGCCGACAGCTCTGTCAAGTTCGGCAATATGCGCTCGAATGGGCGGTTGCCGCGAGTTCTGCCCTTGACGGTCAGCATATCGTCCCACAGTGCTTGCCGAATCAGAATGACGCCTCTTCCTTGCATGCCGGCGGCAGGCTTGATGATGGCGCTCCCGCCATGCGAGGCGAGGAACGGTTCCAGCCTCTCGGGAGCGTAGCGAACAGTTGGCGGGGTGTGGCGCACAAGCCTCGTGTCCTCGGCAAGCCGATCGTAGACGACCGGCTTCGAAGGCAAGCTTCCGTTCATGCGGCGATGCGCTTTGCGGGCATGGATGGCCGATAGCGCCGCTTCACATCGGAGCCGGTCTCGTTTGGCCTGGAAGAAGGTTCTGTCGTACACGATATCCGGCAGCGGCACAGGCCGCCGTATCCATTCGCCATTCTGCCAGCGCCAGCCGTGCAGCGTGCCAGCAGCATGGTCGTAGTCCTCGGCGGTGAAGAGATACGCATGCACGGACAACCGATCGGAGGCCTCGGTCAGATCCCGGCATAGGCGCGGCTCCGGCGGAGTTGTTCGCCCTTCATAATCAGGCGATAGAAACGGCGCAGCCAGTATGCCCAGGTACAATATCGTGTGCTCCATAACAGCCTCCGTCAGAAACCCGCGAGGAAGCGGGCGTATTGGATCATCATGCGAACGGAAGGCCTGATCTTGCCTTCGTTCAGCGGCGTATTGTCGTTCTTGGATGGCTTGGAGTTGACCTCGAGCAGCCACACCTTGCCGCTTGTATCGAGTGCAAGGTCGATGCCAAGCTCCCCGAAGTGGGCGGGAATATGCGTGTCGATGCCCTTAGCGATCTGCAGCGCCGCATTGCGGAGCCGTCCGGTCGCATCCAGCCGGTTAATGCTGCTGTTCATGTTGCACTTGGACACGGCGGCAGTAACGGTGCTCAGCGTCCCTCCGCGCGCCAGATTGGACACAAAATGCTGATTGCTGGCCGTCCGGGCGACAATGGAGGTGATCATCCATTTGCCGGTTGCGTTCTTCTGGACGAGTGCCCGGAAGTCGACCGGCCTCTTCTGGATCTCAATCAGATGCAAGCCCTGCTGGATTTGGTAGCGGACCGATTTCATCTTGGCGGAGATCGAGGCGTACAGCCGTGTCAGATTGGGATATACCTGCTTGCGCGAGCCTGCAGGTGTGGCATGCAGCGCCTGGTAGCTTTCGCCCTCCAAATGGGAGACGCGAATGATGCCTTTGCCCAGGCTGCCTCGTACCGGCTTGAGAAACACATTGCTGTATTTGCCGCACATGCTCCGCAGCGTGGCATAACTGCGCAGCGGATGCGATTCCGGCAAGTAACGGACGAGCGATTCGTCCTTCTGAAGCGCTTCGAACACCTCGGTCTTATCCAGAAACTTTTCGTTGAAGAAGATGGTCGAGTGATAGAGCTTGGTCTCTTTCATAAAACGCTGGACCTCATGGCTGTTCTCCAGCTTTCGCGTCGTCAGGCGATTGTTTACGATATCGGGCGCAGGGAAGCGGCTTTGCTTCCATCCGTCTGAATACGTCCAACCGTCGACTTCATCCGCGCTCTCTCCGATATGGTTGGGCGTGAAGAAGTAGACATACGCGCCTTGTGCCTTGCATGCTTCCACCAGCTCGCGGCAGAACATCGTAATGGTGCCGAACGGCTTATCCGGCGTCTGAGGGCAGTCGCGGCTTACCAGCACGCCGATGAGCGGACCAAGCGACAGCATGCCGGTGGCCGGCTTGTAATGCATACGCAGATGGATACGGGCGGGAGAACCAGGCGGCCAGCCCATTTTGGCTGCGAGCGACTGGCTGATGCGCATGCCGTCGAGTTTCGCAGCCGGTATGACTTTCAGATGCCGGCGGAAAGCGCCGAACTTGAGCTCTACATGCTGTCCTCTAGGGATCTTCCAATGCTTGATGTAGCCTTCGCCAAGCACGATTGTATCTTCGGGCAGCTGATTTGCAGCGATGACTTGTATGGCGACTTTCGTTCTAAGCATTTCTAATCTCCTTCCAAGCCAGAAGGTCATGCGATGATTGGATATGGAGGCCTGTAGGTCTTTTACACGAATTAATTCATCATATGAGTTCGCCTAACGGATGGTGATTGCGTGTTCGGGGCGAAGCGCTTCCCGCAGTCATAGAGTCGGAATCCGGATCATAGAATAGAAGCACAAGGGACAAGGCTGATGTTGTCCGCATCGGGGTGAATAAGGAGGAGAGTTGGATATGGACCGCAAACGGAAATTGCCGGGCAAGGGCCGCCATGTATGTTATCTTATAGCTGCTTCGGGCATGCTTTTTTATGCGTTGACTCAATTGGGGCAAAGCGGGGAAGGCGGTGCTGCTCATTTGTTCTGGTACGTATGGCTCGGCTTTACCGCGGTCATCATAGCGGCTAATGTGAATATGCTGCTCATGAGTGAAGGGAAGCGCAGGGAGATGGCTCGCATCAAGTGCGCAAAGGCGCAGCGGTGGGAGCGTGCTCTGGAGAAGCGGATTGCGAAGCGGTCGGAGGTTGTGCAGCGCACCAGAGGCAGAGGATAAAGGAAGACAAGCCGGAATGAGCTTGTACAATAAAAGGCCTCCTTAGGGGGCCTTTTTGGTGTGCGGCAATAGATGCTGGTATTATTCCAAATCTTTGAACTGGACTAATTGCTTGACTAGTTTATAGACGGCTTCCTGTTCCTTGACGCTTAGACCCGACAGCTGGCTCGCGATCTTGTCTGCGTATCGCACGGCCTCGCTGCTTTCCTCGGGAGGCTGCTCCGCCTGGATGTTCACAACTGTCTCCAGCGACGTATGCAGCGCGGCGGCAATCCTGCTCAGTACGTCGATCGTCGGGTTTTTGTCACCGCGTTCGACTTGTCCCATATAAGAAGCGTTGATGTCCGCGCGCAGCGCCAATTGCTCCTGGCTAAGCCCTTTGGCTTTGCGCAGTGCACGTATGTTCTCGCCGACCAAACGTCCGATATCGCTCATAAAGTCACCTCAGCCTAACGATAAAAGGTTAAACGCAGTGCCTCAACGTTATATAGGATGTATATTAATTCATGACTATAGTCATTGACTTGGTGGTGGATGATTTATTATAATTAACATAAATATGACAAATGTGTTAGAATGGTGGGATAATAGTTGAAGGAGCAGGGTGAAGAAGGGATGATGGTAGAGGAATTTGAATTTTATAGAAAGGTTCGGGCTTTTTATTGCAATGTGTCGTTTTCGTTGTCCTTCATCTACCGCTTCTCGCATCGGGTTAACAAGTCCGCGACAGCAAAGGGAACTTTCAGTTGCGGAGTGAATGCGCACACGCAGACTGTGGAGTACTTGATGCAATTGAAATCGGAATCGATAGAAAGGCCCTATAGCGAAAGCGGGTCATTTCTGTTTTCCAACATCTATGAAGCCATCCCGGAACAGGTTATCGATTATATGAATTATCCGATTCACAAGCTTCGCTACCGTGTGCCGATCGATTATGACTGGCAGCAATTTATCGTAGAAGGTGCAGAGAGCGCGATTAATGTGAACACCATGAACGGATTGTTTAAGAAATGGAAGCTGCTGGGGACGAGCGGCCAGCCGGTCGACGCCCATTTAAAGGTGACAAAGGTAGAGTTGAAATGGTAGATTAGGCCGCCAAGATCCAGACAAGCCTTCCGAATTTCCGATTCTTGTTTCCATGTCCTATAATGGAGCTATCGAGGAGGGAATGAACGTGAGCACGATCCATGAGCCAGGCAATGATACGACGACCAAGCATGAGCAAATTCTTCAACATATACAGGGACTTAAGATCGGCACGAAAATATCGGTTAGAGCCATTGCGAAAGCGCTGAGCGTAAGCGAAGGTACGGTATACAAGGCATTCAAGGAGGCGGAAGCGTCCGGCCTCGTCAGCACGAAGGAGCGGATCGGCACCGTGCGGATCGACCGCAAGCGGCGTGACGCGCTGGACCAATTGACATTCGGCGAGGTTGCGCAAATTGTGGAAGGCCGGTTGTTCGGCGGCGGCGAGGGGCTGGACAAAACGCTGCATAAATTCGTCATTGGCGCGATGGAGCTGGAAGCGATGCTTCGATATATCGACAGAGGCAGCTTGCTTATTGTGGGCAACCGTGTGAACGTCCACCGTCAGGCGCTGGAGCAGGGTGCAGGCGTATTGATTACAGGAGGGTTCGAGCCAAGCGAAGAGGTAATCGCGCTTGCGGACGAGCTCTCTTTGCCGATTCTGTCGTCCAGACACGACACGTATACGGTTGCTTCCATGATTAACAGGGCGATGTATGACAGGCTTATCAAGCGTAAAATCATGCTGATTGAGGATATCGTTACGTTCAGCCGTCCGGCGGACGTGCTTCGCACCGGCGCTACCGTATCCGACTACAGCAGGCTGTCCAAGGAAACGGGATATTCGCGTTTTCCGGTCGTTGATGATCGGGGCAGGGTCATCGGAATGATGACGGCGAAGGATGCGGTGGGCTCCAAGGAAGATATCGCGGTGGACAAGGTCATGACCAGGCAGCCCATTACGGCAGCTCCCAATATTACGGTCACGTCTGCAGCGCATACGATGGCGGCGGAGGGCATCGATCTGCTGCCGATCGTCGATCGGCATCGCAAGCTGCTGGGCGTCGTGACGCGGCAAGAGGTGCTGGATGCAATGCGATTCGCGGGCAAACAGCCGGAATCGGGACAGACCTTTGAGGATTTAATGTGGGCGGGCTTTATCCAGACGGAGGAGAGCAGCCTGGACGACGCGGGCATCAGCTACAAAGGGGCGATTACGCCGCAAATGTCAGGCGCGCTAGGCATGGCCTCAGAGGGTCTTCTGACTACGCTTATGGCGCAAGCCGCCAGAAGAATGATCAGGGATACGGGCAAGCGGGATTTCCTGCTGGAGAGCATGACATCCTATTATGTCAGACCCGTGCAAATCGATAGTGAAATTACGATAAAGCCGCGGCCGCTTGAGCTAAGCCGCAAATTCTCCAAACTGGAGATCGAGGTGCTGGACCGGCAGGGGTTAGCCGCGAAGGCGATGCTGACGGCCCAGATGATCGACCCGTATTAACGGTGTGTCTGCTCGCTTGGAGCCATCGAACGGTAGATGCTCAAGTTGCGGATGCCCGCGAACAGGTTGAACAGTCCGATGACGATAAAGATTGCGCCAATGACGATGCGAAGCGTAGATTCGGCGGACAGGAATAGCTGGACAGCGGCGATAAATAGCAGCATGCCGCCCATGCTTATGTTCATTCTAGCGGCTTGTATGCCCCTCGTTCTGGCATCCGCAGCGCGCCGCGACTTGAAACTGAATACGGTCGAAAGCGCCAGCGTAATAAGGATGCCCGGGAATAGCAGCCATTGCAGCAGTTGATCCATGTTACCTATACAGCTCCTTTAATTCGAAAAATAGAGGCCTGAGCCGATAATTGGCGTTCACGGCCTGCCAATCGTTTTCTATTGTATCAGATTGTGTATGTGTTTGCTTCAAGTGCGAGTTCAAAAAGTCCGGTTTTCAGCACATGAGCTTATGCTTCCGATGATGCGTTTTTTCAAAACGCTGCAGAAGATGGGATGAAGCTAGAAAATGACAAACCTATCAAGAAGCGGGAGCTTTGGCATGAGGCAGCGCAATCATCCAAATTTGAAGTACATTGTCTGCAAGCAGCACCGTTTGCAGCTCAACCACATAATCTTTGCCGTTAATGTCCTCATAGACTTTCCTCTCCAGAATTTTGCGGGCGAATTTGGCGTCGGAGTCGACCTCATAGATGCTTTGCCCAAGGAAGATGGAGAGGTCCTCCTTCACGCGCTTGATCAGCTCGGCTTCGGTCACTTTATCCAGGTGGGTCCGCTTGCCATTATTTTCGGCAAGCCTCAGCTGAATGCTTTTAATGACTGTGTGCTGGTTTTTATATTGGTTTAACCCCCGAATGTCTTGCTCGTATTGCTCCAGCTTGGACTCCAATTCATTCTTCGTATGATATAAAGCTTCAAACTGCGCTACGAACAGGGAATTTAGGAGGACAGCTCCGGCCAGCATGCCCAGAATAAAGACGCCTGCAAGCTGCATGCCCCTTATATATCGTTCGAATGGAGGCAGTCTCATCGACTACAGCGCTCCTTTGCATATTAATCGAACCAGTTCGGTAGCCATATGCGCACCAAGGAAGGCGAACAGAATAAAACAAATCTGTTGCGCGACCGGCGACAGCTGGCCTAGAGAGATATTGCTTTCAATGACTCTGACGGGATCGATCGAGCCTCCTATTGCGGCTACGATAGCCCATATTTTCAGCCGGAGCGCAGTGTCCAGCATAACGGTGGCAGGCGGCATCAGCATAAAGACGGAGCCGACGCCCGCCAGCGTGGCTCCTCCGATCACGACGCCAAAGGCGATGAAAAAATCCATACCCGCTTTTGATAAAAAATAGGTCATGCCCGTTGCCCCCAATCCATGATCCCAACGCTTTATACCATTCTATGGGCGTGTCCAACCCGATTATGATAAAATAGCGATAACTTTAAAATGAGAACAGAGGTTTGCTAGGAAAGGTGGTCATACCATGGGCGAAAGTGCCGGACAAGGAAAGGCATTTGTACATCTTCATGCGCATAGCGAATATAGCCTGCTTGACGGCGCCGCCCGCATACGGGATCTGGCTTCCCGGGCTGCCGAGCTTGGCATGCGAGCGCTTGCCTTGACGGACCACGGCGTCATGTACGGGGCGATTCCGTTCTACCGCGCTTGCCGCGCAAACGGAGTCAAGCCGATTATCGGATGCGAGCTGTATTTGACGGCAGGCTCGCGATTCGAGAAAGGCTCCCGCAAGGATAATCCGACCTATCATCTGATCGTGCTGGCGAAGGATGAGACGGGCTACCGCAATTTAATGAAGCTCAGCTCGATCGCCCATCTGGAGGGCTTCCATTATAAACCCAGAGTGGATATGGAGACGCTGGCGAAGCATGCCGACGGGTTGGTCTGCCTGAGCTCCTGCCTGAAGGGAGAGGTATCCCAGCATCTGCTCTATGACCGCATGGACGAGGCGAGGGAAGCCGCGCTTCGCTACCGGACGATATTCGGAGACGACTTCTACCTGGAGCTTCAGGACCATGGGATGCTAGAGCAGAAGAAAGTGGCGTCGGCCATGATCGAACTTGCCCGGGAGACGGGGATCAAGCTGGTGGCGACTAATGACGTGCATTATTTGCGGCCGGAAGACGCCGGCGTGCAAGATGTGCTCATCTGCATTGGTACGGGCAAGACGGTCGAGGATGAGGACCGCATGCGCATGGCGACGGACCAGCTGTATATGAAGAGCGGAGAAGAGATGGCGGCTTTATTCCGCCATGTGCCGGAAGCCATCGACCATACGGCGGAAATTGCGGACAAATGCAACCTGGAGCTGACGTTCGGCAGAGCGGCATTGCCGGTGTTCCGGCCTGTTCCCGCCGGAGCATCCTCCGCTCACTATTTGGCGGAGCTATGCCAGAACGGTCTCGTGTCGCGATATGCTGGATTGCCGGAGTGGACGGACGGCTCGGATTTCCGCGCGAAGGCGGAAGAGCGGCTGTCTTATGAGCTGTCGGTTATTGAAAATATGGGATTCAGCGATTACTTCCTGATTGTGTGGGACTTCATCCGCTTCGCTCATGAACGCGGCATACGCACCGGCCCTGGCCGGGGCTCCTCCGCAGGCAGTCTCGTCGCCTACGCGCTGCGGATAACCGATGTCGATCCGCTGAAATACAAGCTCCTCTTCGAGCGCTTCCTGAACCCGGAGCGGATATCGATGCCGGATATCGATATCGACTTCAACGACGAGCGCCGTGATGAAGTCATTGCCTATGTGTCCGCCAAGTATGGCGAGGAGCATGTTGCGCAAATCATTACGTTCGGCACCATGGCGGCGAAGGCTGCGGTCCGGGATGTGGGCAGAGCGCTGAACGTGCCTTTCCAGGAGGTGGACCGGGCCGCGAAGCTGATCCCGAACCAGCTCGGCATTACGCTGGAGGAGGCGCTGCGCCAGAGCGAGGAGCTGCGATCCGCCTGCGAGCGGCAGCCAAAGACGGACGCGCTGCTGAAGATGGCGATCAAGGTGGAGGGAATGCCCCGTCATGCCTCGACTCACGCCGCAGGTGTCATTATCTCGAAGGAGCCGCTTACAGACTACGTCCCGCTGCAGGGCGGGAGCGAATCGATACCGCTGACGCAATATTCGATGGAGCATCTCGAAGCGATCGGCCTGCTCAAGATGGACTTTCTCGGCCTTCGGACGTTGTCGATTCTGGAGCGGACTCTCGACTGGGTGCAAGAGCTGTTCAAGAAGGAGATCGATTTCCGTACGATAGACGATTCCGATCCCGATACGTACAAGATGCTCGGTCGAGGCGATACGACGGGCATCTTCCAGCTGGAGTCGACTGGCGTGCGGCGAGTGCTGCGAGAGATGAAGCCCTCGACCTTCGAAGATATTATCTCGGTAGTAGCCTTGTACCGTCCGGGTCCGATGGAGTTTATTCCGAAGTATATCGGGGGCAAGCACGGTGTGCTGGATATTGCCTATCCTCACCCGAACCTTGAGCCTATCCTGAAGGATACGTACGGGATCATCGTCTATCAGGAGCAAATTATGCAGATTGCATCCCTCATGGCGGGATTTTCGCTGGGTGAAGCCGACTTGCTGCGCCGGGCGGTATCCAAGAAGAAGCGCGAGGTGCTTGATGAGGAGCGCGCCCACTTCGTAAAGGGCAGCCTGGGACAAGGCTATAGCGAAGAGGAGGCCAACCGGGTCTACGACATGATCGTCCGTTTCGCCGATTATGGCTTCCCGCGGGCGCATGCGGCCGCATATGGCGTGCTTGCATTCCAGACCGCCTGGCTTAAGGCGCATTATCCTGTACCTTTCATGGCCTCTATGATGGCATCGGTTACGGGCAATATGCGCAAGACCGCGGAATACGCCGATGAATGCCGCCGGATGGATATAGAGGTGCTGCCCCCGGATCTGAACGAAAGCAGCGTGTCATTTACGCCTGTGGAATCCGCGATCAGGTTTGGACTGGCTTCCATTAAGAATGTCGGCACTCAGGCGATCGACGCCATTCTTCGGGAGCGGGAGAACGGCCCGTTCGCCAGTTTTCTCGATCTGTGCAAGCGGGTTGATCTGCGCGTCGTCAACAAGCGCGTCCTGGAATCGCTGATTCAGGCAGGCGCGCTGGACTCCTTGCCGGGCCATCGAGCCCAACTGCTTGCTTCGCTGGAGGAGACGGTGGAGACGGCGGTGAAGTGGCGGAAGGAGAAGGAAGAGCTGCAGATCGAGATGTTCGGCTTCGAGGAAGTACAGAATTGGGATGTGGAGCTGCCGGACATCAGGCCGTTTACGACTTCTCAAATGCTGGACTTTGAACGTGAGCTCCTGGGCATGTATTTGTCGGGCCATCCGCTGGATGCAGTAGCAGAGCGGCTTGATCAGCTGGAGCTTGACCGTCTGGTGGATTTGAACGATGCGGCGGACGGAACGATAGCCGTGGTCGGTGTGATGGTTGCGGGCCTCAAGCCTTTCACCAATAAGAAAGGCAATGCGATGGGATTTATGGAAGTAGAGGACCGCATCATGCGAGTGGAAGCCGTCGTATTCCCCGCTGTATGGAAGCGGGTTGGCGCCAAGCTAGCCAAAGACGGGCTTGTCATCGTACAAGCGAAGGTCCAGCATGAGGACGAGGATTTCAAGCTGCTGGTCGATGATGTTGTACCCATTGAGGGGACCGACGATTATATGGCTGCGCAGGTCAGACGACTGCGCAACGCAGCGCGCAGCCGTTCGGCCAGAATGGACAGTAGTCGTCCTCCGGCAACGGCTGGCAGGCCGCAGCAGCAAGCGGCCGAATCGAAATCGCAGCCATTCCGGCCGGCTGCTGGCGCAGATTCATCTTCCCGGACAGCATCTGGAAGAAGGGACCGTTCCTCGCCAGGGGAGGCAACGCAACGCCGTGCCTCTACTGAGCGACCAACCCGTCCGAATGCAGACGGCGATCGGCAGCAGCCTGCCGTCCCGAACATAACTGTGCGTTCTGCTGCCGGCAGCGAGACAAGAGAAGGCAAGCGGCAGCTCCTCTACATCAAAATTACGGAGAGCAGCGAACGAGCGGATGTGCTGAATGCCTTGAAGGAATTGCTGCTGTCCCATCCGGGTACGATCGATTGCGCATTGTTTTATGAACGGGAAGGCAAAGCCATCGCCCTTAGCGCTAGCCATCGCGTGAAGCCTGGGCCTGAGCTGATGGGGGCAATCGAGCAACTGCTGGGCGCAGGTACAGCCGTGATCAAATAAGAGCAGGGCGCTCTTCTTATCGGATTTTGTATTTCTATGCACATTATGGCTTGTCCACGCATATGCATAGAGATACAAGCAGGCCCCGAGAGGAAGGATGTCCGTGAACGCAATCGAAAAATGGCTGGAGACACGCGGCGTAACTGTTGAGGATGTTGCGGAAATCGTATATACACTGCAATCGCCGTACAATTCGGACCTTCGCATGGAGGAGTGCCGGGATAGCGTGCGAGCGGTGCTGGAGAAGAGAGAAGTGCAATATGTACTATATACCGGGATCGCCCTGGATGAGCTTGCCGAGCGCAAGCTTCTGCCTGAGCCGCTTCAATCCATTATGGAGCGCGACGAATCGCTGTATGGCGTTGATGAGACCCTTGCCCTTGGCATTACGAATGTGTACGGCATGATCGGGCTTACAAGCTTCGGATATTTGGACAAAATGAAGCCAGGCATCATTCGCAAATTGAATGTAAAAGGCGAAAAAATCCATGTCTTTCTGGACGATTTGGTAGCCGGACTGGCGGCTGCGGCATCAGCCCGCATCGCTCACGGCGATCCGAAAGCCATCCAATATCATTTGCCCGATTCGCCATAACTATGTTATCATTATGGCATCATATGGCCTTTTGGCGGGATTAGTTTGGTTTTACTAGACAGGACGGCGACAGTCGTGAACGTTCGACAGGTTAACTTTGCTAACGCGGGGTTATCAGGAGGTACCAAGATGTGGACGGTTATCTATATCGCACCAACAGCAAAAATGGCAGAAAACATCAAGAAGCGGCTCACGGAAGAAGGTTTTTTGATAAAGGTCCGGCCCGTCAATCTGTCTAAACAGCAATATGAGATATTGGTTCCGTCAGGCGAGCTTGAGGAAGTGCAGGAAGTATTCAATTCCTTGTTTCGCTCTTGATGGCTAATTCAACATTATTGCGCCTTGAGAGGTGTAACAGTGCAAATTAAGGACTTATTTTCGAAAAAAAAATATGCGACGATCCCTTCGGAGCGTCCCAAGCGTGATATTCCAGAAGGCTTGATGAATAAGTGCTCCAAGTGCGGCACGATTCAATACAGCAAAGAGCTGGAGAAAAACTTGAAGGTGTGCTCGTCTTGCGGGCATCATTACCGGCTGAATGCTTGGGAGAGGATCGGCATGACGCTGGACGACGGCAAACTGACGGAATACGATGCCGCTATGGAATCGGTCGATCCGTTGTCCTTCCCGGGTTATGCCAATAAGCTTGAGCAGCAGAAAGCCAAGTCGAACCTTCGCGATTCCGTCGTAACGGGCGAAGGCAAGATTGGCGGCTTTCCTGTTGTCGTAGCCGTGATGAGCTTCGACTTCTTTACGGGAAGCATGGGCTCCGTAGCTGGCGAGAAAATCACAAGAGCAATCGAAGCGGCTCATGAGAAGAAGCTTCCTCTTATCATTTTCTCGACATCGAGCGGCGCTCGTATGCAGGAGAGTATCCTGAGCCTGATGCAGATGGCCAAGACAAGCGCTGCGCTGGCGAAGTTCCAAGGGGCGGGCGGATTGTACATTTCCGTCTTCACGGACCCGACGACAGGCGGCGTATCCGCCAGCTTCGCGAGCCTTGGCGACTATAATTTGGCCGAGCCCGGCGCTTTAATTGGTTTTGCCGGACGCATCGTCATCGAGCAGACGATTCGTCAGAAGCTTCCGGACAACTTCCAGACGGCTGAGTTCAATTTGCAGCATGGCCAGCTGGATAAAGTTGTGCACCGCAAGGATATGAAGGCGACGCTTACGAAGCTGCTGGACATGCACTGCGTGAAGGAGGAATCGTTCCATGGCGAATGAACTGCCCTTTGAGAAGCCCATTGTGGAATTGCGTCAAAAAATTAAAGAACTGAAAAGCTTGAGCGTCGGCAAAGGCATTGATTTCTCGGAAGAGATTCTTCGGCTGGAGGAGCGCTGCAAGCAGTTGGAAGAAGAGCTGTACAGCGAGCTGACGGCGGCGCAGAAGATGCATCTGGCGCGTCATCATCAACGCCCGACATCGCTCGATTTCATCGGTGAGGTCTTTACCGATTTCATGGAGCTGCACGGCGATCGGCTATTCGCCGACGATCTGGCGATCGTAGGCGGCCTGGCCAAGCTGAATGGCGTGCCGGTAACGGTTATTGGCCATCAGCGGGGCAAGGATACGCGCGATAATATCGCACGCTTCTTCGGCAGCCCCCATCCGGAAGGCTTCCGCAAAGCGCTGCGGCTCATGCAGCAGGCGAACAAGTTCAATCGCCCGATCATTACCTTTATCGATACGAAGGGCGCCTACCCGGGCAATACGGCAGAGGAACGCGGACAATCGGAAGCGATTGCGCGCAATCTGCGAGAGATGGCCGGCTTCGGTGTGCCTATCATCTGTGTCGTTATCGGCGAGGGAGGCAGCGGCGGTGCGCTGGCGCTTGGCGTTGGCAATCGCGTGCTGATGCTGGAGAATGCCATCTATTCGGCGATTTCGCCTAACGGCGCGGCATCGATTCTCTGGAAGGACGCTTCGAGAGCCGACCAGGCAGCAGAAGCCATGAAGATTACGGCCAAGGATCTGCTGGAATTCGGTATTATTGAGCAGATTATCGAGGAGCCGCAAGGCGGCGCCCATCGTGATTTGGAGTACCAGTCGGAGCGCATTAAGGAAGGGCTTTGGTCTCATCTTCAAGAACTGCTGGCAATGAGTGCCGACGAGCTGATTGAGGATCGTTACAACAAGTTCCGTAAAATCGGATATTTCCAGATGGCCGAGCTTGAAGCGGCTGAGGAAGACCGGGAACCGTCCGCATCTGCAGAGCAAGGGAACGGACTGGGCGGACCAGCAGCCAGCAATTCCGAGGGACAGGAAGCTGCCCCGACCCTTAACTAACGTATACAATCGCTATTACGCGGGGGACAAGCCCGTGAATGCGTGTATTTATATTCAATAATGACATTTCAGGCACTAAACGGAGGAAACATAACATGCGCAAAACTAAAATCGTCTGTACAATCGGACCTTCCAGCGAATCACTGGAAAACACAAAAAAACTGATCCAAGCCGGGATGAACGTAGCTCGCCTCAACTTCTCACACGGTGACTTCGAGGAACATGGCAACCGGATCAAAAATGTAGGATTGGCTAATGCCGAGATGGGCACGTCGGTAGCTATCTTGCTGGATACGAAAGGTCCTGAGATTCGTCTGGGCAAGCTGAAGGAAGAGCCGATTGAGTTGGTGCAAGGCGATGCGATTACGCTGACTACGGAAGAAATTCTGGGTGACCGCACGCGTATCCCGGTAACATACAATAATCTTCCGAATGACCTGTCTATCGGCTCGACTGTCCTGATTGACGACGGCCTGATTGGTTTGACGGTAGAATCCATCGAAGGCACAGAGATTCACTGCCGCATCGTGAACAACGGTCCGATCAAGAGCAAAAAAGGCGTCAACGTTCCTGGCGTAAAAATCTCGTTGCCAGGCATCACGGAAAAAGATGCGAATGATATCATCTTCGGTATCGAGCAAGGCGTCGACTTTATCGCAGCTTCCTTCGTGCGCAAAGCAAGCGACGTTCTTGAAATCCGCGAATTGCTGGAGAAGCACAATGCTAGCCATATCCAGATCATCTCCAAAATCGAGAACCAGGAAGGCGTAGACAACCTGGACGAAATTCTGGAAGTATCCGACGGCCTGATGGTTGCCCGTGGCGACCTTGGCGTTGAGATTCCGGCGGAGGAAGTGCCGCTGGTGCAAAAAATGATGATCAAGAAGTGTAACCGTGCAGGCAAGCCTGTCATTACGGCGACACAAATGCTGGATTCCATGCAGCGCAATCCTCGTCCGACTCGCGCAGAGGCGAGTGACGTAGCGAACGCGATCTTCGACGGCACAGATGCCATCATGCTCTCCGGCGAGACGGCTGCGGGCAAATATCCGGTGGAGTCGGTTCAAACGATGTCCCGCATTGCAGAGCGCGCGGAGAATGCGCTTGAATACCGTGAGATCTTCACGAAGCAAGCGAACGCTCAGCAAACTTCCGTGACGGAAGCAATCAGCCAAGCAGTAGCCAACTCCGCTTTGGATTTGAATGCAAAAGCGATCATCACTTCCACACAAAGCGGCTTTACGGCTCGCATGGTATCCAAATACCGTCCGAAAGCGCCGATCATTGCTGTTACAACGGATGCGAAAGTGATGAAGCGTCTGGCGCTTGGCTGGGGCGTAATCCCGGTTAAAGGTGCTGACGCGGATACGACTGACGAAATGTTCGACAACGCGGTCAAAGGCGCAATGGGCACAGGCCTGCTGTCGCTGGGCGACACGGTTGTCATTACGGCAGGTGTACCGGTAGGATTCGCAGGTACAACAAACCTGATGAAAATCCACCACATCGGCGAGCTTCTGGCAAAAGGCCAAGGCATCGGCAGCCAGACCGTTACGGGCAAGCTGGTTGTAGCCCGTACGCCGCAAGAAGCAAATGAGAAGGTACAGCAAGGCGACATTCTGGTTGCTGTTTCGACCGACAAAGAATATATGCCTGCATTCGAGAAAGCGGGAGCGGTTATTACAGAGCAAGGCGGCATTACGAGCCATGCGGCAGTATGCGGTCTTAACCTGAGCGTTCCGGTTATTCTAGGTGTGACAGGTGCTACGGATACGCTGAAGGATGGCATGGAAGTTACCGTTTATGCGGAAACGGGCTTCATCTACTCCGGCCAATCCAAAGTGCTGTAACTTTAACTTTATAAATCGATAGAAAGCGATGGTGCGATCACCGTCGCTTTTTATTCAACTATTGGACTAACCTCTATTGCGGCCGTTTTCTTAAGACGGGCCACGCTAGAGGTTTTTTCTAACCACAAACCTACCTTATGCTTACGAGGCGGGTTTGCTTTGCAAACCTGTAGCCGCTCATCTTGAAAGGCCTCGATAGAGGATTTCTCACCATAAGCTTATGGCACGCTACAATCGCGAACAATAGAACGGGGGATGAAAGTTGGAGACGGAAGGCGCATGGAGATTATATCCCATTCGGGTTAGATATCAGGAAACGGATCAGATGGGTGTTGTTTTTCACGGCAATTATGTAACCTGGTTCGAAGTTGGACGTACGGAATGGATAAGGTCGGCTGGATACGACTATAAGACGATTGAAAGCAAAGGACTGCTGCTGCCGGTTGTGGATCTGCAGTGCACATATGTTGCGCCTGCCAAATACGACGATCTCGTTGTCGTGTGCACTCGTATTGCCGGCAGTTCGCCGCTGCGAGTGGAGTTCCAATCACAGGTTCGCAGAGTGACGGAGGCGGACTTCAGGGCAGACTTGGTGGCGTATAGCAGCGCGCTCCCGGGAGAATTATTAGTTGAGGGCGGCACCAAGCATGTCTGGGTGAATGAACAGTGGCAGCCGGCACGGCTAAACCGGGTGCTACCAGAGTTGTATGCGCTCATTAGCGGCAGGTAAGTGACTGCCTATGCTGTGTGGGGGCTGGTACGCATGATTTAAGTCGATCCTATCGACTTAATCTTGCTCGCAGGTCCGGTGCGCAACATTTAAGTCGACCACATCGACTTATTACCGCTTGCTGGTCCGGAAATAATGATGTGCATGCTACAAGCGAAAGGTGGAATATGATGTATAGATGGATATTGGCGGCGATAATAGTGGTTCCAATCATCGAAATTTGGGGCATTCTCCGAATGGGCGATTGGATTGGCGGCTGGAACACATTCCTGCTCATTCTCGTATTAAGCGCAGCAGGCGCGTTTGTTGCTCAGTTCGAGGGCAGGAAAGTATGGATTGAGGCTCAAAGACAAATGCAATCCGGGCAAATCCCTGGCCGGGCCATGATAGACGGGATATGTGTGCTGCTTGGCGGGCTATTGTTGTTGATTCCTGGATTTTTCAGTGATTTGGTCGGTATCATCATGCTTCTGCCGTTCACCAGACCCCTCTTCCGCAATATGATATTGCAGTGGCTGGAGAAACGAATGAGGAATGGAGACTTTACGATTAGGCGCTTCTAATCTTTACATGAAGTTAACAAATCGATAATGTGCCAAAAATAGTCATCTATCATAATGGTATCGATAGCATATGCTTTGGTTTGCTTTTGCAAGCCACATCGAAAGCGAGGAAATGGATCACCATGACGAAGCAGTTGTCCCCATACGTCAATCGGGATTTAAGCTGGATCGAATTCAATCGAAGAGTGCTCGAGGAAGCGCAGGACACGCGTAATCCCTTGCTGGAGAGAGCGAAGTTTCTGTCTATCGTGTCCAGTAATCTGGATGAATTCATGAGCGTACGAGTGGCTGGTATTCAGGATCAGATGAGAGCGGGATTGACGAAGACGGATTTTACGGGGTATACGCCTGCAGGCCTATGGAAGCGGCTGATCAAACGCGCTACCAGTATGATGTTCGAACAATACCGCACGTATCGTGAAGTGACACGCTGCCTCGCCAAGGAAGGGATATGTATTCGATCGCTGGATGAGCTGAATGCGAACCAGCAGAAGTCCGTATCCGACTACTTCCATGAAATCGTATTTCCGGTCCTTACGCCGATGGCCGTCGATCAGAGCAGACCGTTTCCTCTCGTACATACGAAGGAACTGTATTTGGCGGTACTGCTGAAGCGCGAAGGGGCAGAGGAAGAAGAAGAACCGTTATTTGCCATAGTACAGGTGCCGTCGATCTTATCGAGATTCGTAACTGTACCGGGAAGAATCAATAGCAAAAAGCAAGAGTTTGTGCTGCTTGAAGATTTGATAGAGCAATTTATTCATACGTTGTTCAACGGCTACGAACCATTTTCCGTCCATCCGTTCCGGTTGACCCGCAATGCAGATCTGACGCTGAATGAAGAAGGGGCGGAGGATTTGCTGGAGGAAATTGAGAAGGAGCTGCGCAGGCGCAGATGGGGCATTCCTGTCCGTCTTGAAGTGGCGAAGGGCATGCATCCGTATGCGCTGCAAACGCTCAGGGATGAACTGGAGATTGAAGACAATCTGTTCGAGATCGAAGGGCCTCTTGATCTCAGCTTCCTGTTGCGGTTCGCCGGCAACTTAGTGGGCTATGATAATTTGCGATATGAGAAGCTGGAGCCGGTCTATCCTCGTGAATTCGATGAGTCGGCTGATATGTTTGATGTGATTCGGCAGCGGGACGTGCTGGTCTATCATCCGTATGAGTCGTTCGAGCCGGTCAATGATTTTGTGCTGCAGGCTGCTTATGATCCAGACGTGCTTGCGCTCAAAATGACGCTTTATCGCGTCAGCGGACAATCGGCGCTTGTGCAGGCGCTTGCGAAGGCGGCGGAATCAGGCAAGCAGGTCACAGTCGTCGTCGAGCTGAAAGCCAGGTTTGACGAGGAGCGCAATATCGCTTGGGCCAGACAGCTGGAGAAGGCAGGCTGCCATGTCGTCTATGGTCTTGTCGGGCTAAAAACCCATGCCAAAATATTACTGGTCGTCAGACGCGAGCAAGGGACGCTTCGGCGCTATGTGCATGTCGGCACTGGGAATTACAATGATAATACGGCAACGCTGTATACGGATATCGGCTTGTTCACTTCGCATCCCGTCATTGGCGGAGACGCATCGGCACTGTTCAATGAGGTTACGGGTTATTCCTCCCCTTATAACTGGAAGGCATTTGGTGTGGCGCCTACCGATTTGAGAGAGAAGCTCTTCCGGCTGATCGACCGCGAGAAGTCCAACGCACTCGCAGGGCGAAAAGCGTATATCATCGCCAAGATGAATTCGTTATCCAATCAGGATATTATTGATAAATTGTATGAAGCGTCTCAGGCTGGTGTGAAAATCGACTTAATTGTACGGGGCGTGTGCTGCTTAAGGCCGGGCGTGGCAGGGCGCAGTGAAAATATTAAAGTAATCAGCATCGTGGACCGTTATTTGGAGCATGCCAGAGTGATGTATTTCTACAATAACGGGGAAGAAGAAGTATATCTCTCCAGCGCAGATTGGATGACGCGCAATCTCATGAAGCGAATCGAGCTGATGTGCCCTGTATTCGATCCTGAGCTGCGCGCCATCTTGATCAATATGCTGAGGCTGAATCTGGACGATAACGTCAAGGCCAGAGAATTAAAGCCAAGCGGACTCTATGAGCCGGTTGTCAGCAAGAGCGACAGGCCGTTCCGCAGCCAATTTGAAGCCAAAGTGATTCCACTGTGGAAAGGTGAGGTCTAGTGCTGCATCCGGTAATGGTCGAGCGCAGGCGTGAGATGCCAGTGCTTCTTGAAATCTGAAGCCAGCTCTTCGACCTCCCGCCGCTCTACCGCCAGCGAACCGCGTGGATGAAGCGGCCGCAGAAGCAGCTGCGACTCGGTTTGGCGGATGGCGATCTGTCCGATCGCTTGTGTCTCGCTTCGATCTAACGCCGCGGCCAACTGAAGGATTAAGCCCAATCTGCATATGTGATCGATATCCTGTTCGTGAATCAGCGTGCGATAAGGCGCGGTTTGGGTTTTGATGCGTCCTTTGCTTTTGAACGATGCGATTGCCGCTGTCATAATAATCTCTCTGTGAGAGAGACCATTCAGATGCGAATGGATAATCAAATAGAAGGAATGCCTCGCATAATCGTAATAGTCGATAGATGCGCCTATTCGGTGAAGCTGCGAGGCGGCATCAAGGAGCAGTCTGGAGCGAGCGTCGCCTCCTGCGGGCATATCGCGATGCAGCTCGTCGTATAGCTCCATGGATAAACGGTTCACTTGCATCACATGCTGTCTTGGCGCTTCAGTGTGCAAGGCGTTCAAGTTCTGCAAACTGTAGGCTAATGGATCCTTCAGCTTAGGCTGTGCGGGGAAGCGTGCCGCATGGAATAATCCGTCTCGAAGGCCTGCTCCGCAAATTTGATAATGCGATGCTCTCACTAATCGGAACAATGTACGCAGCACGGCAATGCCCGGCACGATGACATCTGCCCTGTCCTTGGACAAGCCGGGCAGCTTGCGTCTGCGCTCCAGCGGCTGGTTCCTCATGGTCTGGAACAGCTCATCAACGCCTGCGCCTGATAGTTCATAGTTATGCGTCTGTGCGAATGCGTAATGGTGTACGGCCTGGTGCACCTTTCCCAGCGCACGAACCGTGCCCCCCACGCCAACGAGCGGAAGTCCCGGTGCTTCGCGTATCCATTCATGCTTCATTGCGGCCTCGGTCACTATCGCTTCAATCGCCTTCAGCGACTCATCCGACAGCTCTTCTTTGGCGTCGAAGGACTTGTTCAAGCTGACGCAGCCGAACGGAAAGGACACCGAATGAATCAGCTCCCGGTTACGGAATAACGAAAGCTCTGTGCTGCCGCCTCCGATATCGATCAGATAGCCGTCCCTCACGCTAAGCGAGTTGATCATGCCGAGAAAGCCGAAAGAGGCTTCCATTTCGCCAGTCAGCAACTCGATGGTCAAAGAGGTATCGGCTTTAATCCGCTCAAGGACATAGCTCCGGTTCGTCGCGTTGCGGATAGCCGCTGTCGCAACGGCTCGAATATGCCCGATACCATGATGCGAGCAGATGCGCATGAAATGTCGGAGCGTCTCAACAAGCTCAATGACCGCTTCTTCGGTTAATGCGCCTTCTTCATCTATTTTTCCGCTTAGTCTGGCGGATCGTTTGCTGGCATCTACGACTCGGTGGGCACCGCCTGCCGTTCTCTCGTACACGACGAGCCTGACGGAGTTGGAGCCGATGTCGATGATGCCGATACGTTGTCCAGTCATGGTAAACCTCCGTTCCGGCATAGTAACTTGCCGTCTGTAATGGGGACATTCTATCACATCGACCCGGTTTTTTCGAAGTATATTGGCATTTGGATTGTGGAATAATGAGCTGTCGGGAACCTGTTCAAGCACAGACAGCACGTACCGGACGTACATAGCCGATTCAAATAATCAATGATGCCGATAAAGCATTTTTATGTCTCATTTTGTTGGCTTCATTGGAAAAATCATTTATGATTGAAGATAGTGCATCAATAACGTTACCATTCCTAGAATGAGAACTATATCGAGTATAAAGGAGAGAGAACGATGACAGCAACTAAAGGTCTGGAAGGAATCGTCGCAGCAGCGTCTTCCATCAGTTCGATCATTGATGGAGTCCTCACTTATCGCGGCATCGATATTGACGATCTTGCAGAAAACGCTTCCTTTGAAGAAGTAGCTTATCTGCTCTGGTACGGCAAACTCCCTAATCGTTCCGAGCTTGACGGTCTGCAAAAGCAGCTTGACGAATATTCGGAGGTGCCTGGCGCAGTAATCGATCAGATCAAACTGTATCCGAAAGATACAAACTCCATGGCGGCTCTTCGTACGGCAGTATCCAGCCTTGCGCTGTATGATGCTTCGGCGAACGACATGACTCCTGAGGCTAACCAGCTGAAAGCGATTAAATTGCAGGCGCAGCTGCCTACAGTTATCGCTGCTTTCTCGCGTATTCGCGAAGGCAAGGAACCGGTTGCACCGAAGAAAGGCGTATCGATCGCGTACAACTTCCTCTATATGCTCACTGGCAATGAGCCGGCTGAAGTGGCAGTGAAGGCTTTGGATCAAGCGCTTGTCCTGCATGCCGACCACGAGCTGAATGCTTCCACGTTCGCTGCTCGCGTAACGGTAGCGACGCTTTCCGACATCTACTCCGGCGTAACTTCCGCAATCGGCGCTCTGAAAGGCCCTCTGCATGGCGGCGCGAACGAAGCCGTTATGGTTATGCTTGAAGAGATCGGCACATTTGCGAACGTTGAAGGCTACATCGGCAACGCTCTTGCGAACAAGCAAAAAATTATGGGCTTTGGTCACCGCGTATACAAAAACGGCGACCCGCGCGCCAAGCATTTGCAAAAAATGTCCCGTGAGCTGGGCAAGCTGACTGGCAACATGGAGCTATACGAAATGTCGGTTAAAATCGAAGAGCTCGTAACAGGTCAAAAGGGTCTGAAGCCGAACGTTGACTTCTACTCGGCATCGGTATACACAGCGCTTGAAATTCCGCGCGACTTGTTCACGCCAATCTTCGCAATCAGCCGCGTATCCGGCTGGTGCGCACATATCTTGGAGCAATACCAAGACAACCGTCTAATCCGTCCTCGCGCGGACTATGTCGGTCCTGTCAATGCAAAATACATTCCGATCGAGCAACGCTAATTTCGTTCACAAACATTCCGCATAAAGCGAGGGCAAGCGGCAAGCTTGTTCTCCTTCCCGTGCGGGCTGGTTATCGTGGCTGAAGATCGCTATACTTAAGGTTGATGCTAACGATGTAAGTTTTGCTCCAATCAGCTAATCGTTGATTACCATGACAAAACTTAGGTCTATGCTTACGAAGTAAGTTTTGCTCCAATCAGCTAATCGCTGATTACCATCACAAAACTTAGGTCTATGCTTACGAAGTAAGTTTTGCTCCAATCAGCTAATCGCTGATTACCATCACAAAACTTTTTAGGAGGAATTATTCATGGCTAAGTTCGAAAAATACGCTCTTCCAACTGAAGGCGAGCAAATTTCTATTGACAATGGCGTGCTTCAAGTGCCAAACAACCCGATCATCCCGTTCATCGAGGGCGACGGAACAGGCCGCGACATCTGGCGCGCTTCGAAACGCGTTCTTGACGCTGCTGTAGAAAAAGCTTACAGCGGCTCCAAAAAAATCGCTTGGTACGAAGTTTTTGCCGGCGAAAAAGCATTCAACGAATACGGCGAGTGGCTGCCTGCTGATACACTGACAGCTATCCGTGAATACATCGTAGCAATCAAAGGTCCTCTGACTACGCCTATCGGCGGCGGCATCCGTTCCCTGAACGTTGCGCTTCGCCAAGAGCTTGACCTGTACACTTGCCTGCGTCCAGTTCGCTACTTCGACGGCGTACCTTCCCCGGTTAAACGCCCTGAGCTGGTTAACATGGTTATCTTCCGCGAGAATACTGAAGATATCTACGCTGGTATCGAGTACGCTGAAGGTTCCCCAGAAGTGAAAAAAGTAATCGAGTTCCTGCAAAAAGAAATGGGCGCTAACAAAATCCGTTTCCCTGAAACTTCCGGTATCGGCATCAAGCCAGTATCTGCTGAAGGTTCGAAACGTCTGGCTCGTGCTGCAATCGAATATGCGATCAAGCACGGCAGAAAATCGGTTACGCTGGTACACAAAGGCAACATCATGAAGTTCACAGAAGGCGCGTTCAAAAACTGGGGCTATGAAGTGGCTGAGCAAGAGTTCGCTGAGCAAACCTTCACTTGGGGCCAATACGACCGCATCAAAGACGCTGAAGGCGTTGACGCTGCGAACAAAGCACAAGCAGAAGCTGAAGCTGCTGGCAAACTGATCGTGAAGGACGCTATTGCGGACATCGCGCTTCAACAAGTATTGACTCGTCCAACTGACTTCGACGTAATCGCTACTTTGAACTTGAACGGCGACTACCTGTCCGACGCTCTGGCTGCACAAGTAGGCGGCATCGGTATCGCACCGGGCGCGAACATCAACTACCTGACTGGACATGCTATTTTCGAAGCAACTCACGGTACTGCTCCTAAATACGCGGACAAAGACGTCGTGAACCCAGGTTCCGTCATTCTGTCCGGCGTTATGATGCTTGAGCACCTGGGCTGGCAAGAAGCGGCTGACCTGATCTATAAAGGCATGGAAACTTCCATCAACAACAAAACAGTAACATATGACTTCGCGCGCCTGATGGAAGGCGCAACAGAAGTGAAATGCTCGGCATTTGCTGACGAAATCATCAAAAACATGTAGTTTAGGTTTCCCGTTCGCTGGCGGCTATCAAGCCGCTCGAGGGATCGCCTGATTGAAGCTACTTTAACTCTCCCATAGGGGGAGCCATGGCGATGCGCCTCTGAATTCCCGCTCGAAGCACGAGGGAGTACAGGGGCGCATAGGCATTGTTGGGCTTAAATGATCGTTGTAAGCCGAGAAACTCGGCTTAGAGAGTGCACAGCGAGCTGTTGGAGCACTGCAAGCCGAGAAACTCGGCTTAGAGAGTGCACAGCGAGCTGTTGGAGCGCTGCAAGCCGAGAAACTCGGCTTAGAGAGTGCAGAGCGAGCCGTTGGAGCGCTGCAAGCCGAGAAACTCGGCTTAGAGAGTGTACAGCGAGCTGTTGGAGCACTGCAAGCCGAGAAACTCGGCTTAGAGAGTGCAGAGCGAGCCGTTAGAGCGCTGCAAGCCGAGAAACTCGGCTTAGAGAGCATGAAGCGAGCCGTTGGAGCGCTGCAAGCCGAGAAACTCGGCTTAGAGAGCATGAAGCGAGCCGTTGGAGCACTGCAAGCCGAGAAACTCGGCTACAGTACCGCGCGATCCACCTACATACCCGGTTAGCAGGCAGGCAGTGTGGCGGTAGACGTATCTTTTGATGTAGATATGTGTATAAAAGGGTATAGATGCATGATCATGTGATTGCGTGAGATATGAAAATAGGGAGGTCATTGATTATGGCTATTCAACGTAAGAAAATTACGGTTGTAGGTGCAGGTTTCACGGGCGCAACGACGGCGCTTATGTTGGCGCAAAAGGAACTTGGCGATATCGTGCTGGTCGATATCGCGCCTCTGGAGAACCCTACGAAGGGCAAAGCGCTCGATATGCTGGAGGCTACTCCGGTTATCGGCGTCGATGCGAACATTATCGGTACATCGAACTATGAGGATACCAAGGATTCTGATGTTGTGATCATTACGGCTGGCGTAGCGCGCAAGCCTGGCATGAGCCGCGATGATCTCGTGAACACCAATGCCGGCATCGTCAAATCTGTCTGCGAAAGCGTAAAGGCGACAAGTCCCAACGCTTACGTAATCATCCTGAGCAATCCGGTAGACGCGATGACATACGTTGCCTACCAGTCGCTTGGCTTCCCTAAAAATCGCGTAATCGGCCAGTCCGGTGTCCTGGATACTGCCCGTTATTGCACCTTCATCGCGCAAGAGCTGAATGTGTCGGTTGAAGATGTTCGCGGGTTTGTGCTTGGCGGGCACGGCGATGACATGGTGCCGCTTGTGCGTTACTCCAACGTAGCAGGCATTCCGATCGAGAAGCTTATTCCGGCTGACCGCATCGAAGCCATCGTCAAGCGTGCGCGCGTCGGCGGCGGCGAAATCGTCAATCTGCTTGGCAATGGCAGTGCGTATTATGCACCTGCTGCTTCCCTCGTCCAAATGACGGAAGCTGTGTTGAAAGACAAAAAACGGATCATCCCGGTTATCGCGTACCTTGAAGGTGAATACGGATACGAGAATCTGTTTATGGGCGTGCCTGCTGTCATCGGCGGCGACGGCATTGAGAAAGTAATCGAGCTTGAGCTGACGGCTGAAGAGAAAGCGGCACTTGATCAATCCGCACAATCCGTACGCAATGTGATCCAAATCGTAAATGCTGGTTAATTCATACAATAAACGGGATGAATAGGGATATACAGTCGTTATGCCGCACAGTAATGGCAGTAGCATTGGCTCGTTTGTCTCATCCCCATATATCTTTGACTTAAAGTACGGGAGGACCCTGACAGAACGCTGCCAGGGTTCTTTCCGTTTTGGAAGAGAGGAGGCCGCAGTAAGAGATGGAGAAAGCATTGCAATTGCTTAAGGAAATATACGGTTATGATTCATTCCGAAAAGGCCAGGAAGACATTATTGCGGGCATAGTGGATGGCCACGATACGCTGGCCATACTGCCGACGGGCGGCGGAAAATCGATTTGTTATCAAATTCCGGCCCTGCTGCTGCCGGGTACAACGTTGGTTATATCGCCGTTAATCTCGCTCATGAAGGATCAAGTCGACAGCCTGCATCGTGTAGGCGTAGCGGCTGCTTTCCTTAATAGCTCGCTTGGTGCGGCAGAGTACCGGGAAGTGCTCCGAAAGGCGATGCAAGGGGAATACAAGCTATTGTATGTAGCACCGGAAAGATTGGACGCCCCGATGTTCCAGACACTGTCGGAGCAGCTGCACATTCCGCTAATCGCGATTGACGAGGCGCATTGCGTCTCCCAGTGGGGGCATGACTTCCGTCCAAGCTACCGCCAGCTTGCCGGATGGATCGGCCGAATGCCGAATCGTCCGCTTGTGGCCGCATTTACGGCGACAGCTACAGCAGAGGTAGCTGATGATATTGCACATATGCTCAGGTTGAATGATCCGCGCCGGTATGTGACGGGTTTTGCTCGTCCCAATTTGTCTTTGTCCGTCGTGAGCGGCGTGGATAAGAAACGGTTCCTGAAAGACTTTCTAAAGCAAAGAGAGGATCAATCCGGCATTATCTATACGGCTACGAGAAAAGAAGCAGAGGAGGTAGGCGGTATCGTTCGGCAATTCGGTCTTAAGTCGGGCATTTATCATGGCGGATTGTCAGATACCGAGCGGGCAGCGACGCAAGAGAACTTTCGATTCGATCAGGTCCGCGTCATGGTGGCGACGAACGCGTTCGGCATGGGTATCGACAAGCCCAACGTCCGGTATGTCCTGCATTGGCAGATGCCAGGCGACCTGGAGTCGTATTACCAGGAAGCGGGCAGAGCCGGCAGGGATGGGGAAGAAAGTGACTGTATCCTGCTCTTCGAACCGGCTGATATGCAGGTTCAGCGCTTCCTGATCGAGCAAGGGACGGGGGATGCGGACCGGAAGTCCGTTCAGATGTCCAAGCTTCATTTGATAATGAACTACAGCCGGACGCAGCGCTGCCTGCAGCAGTTTATCGTTGACTACTTTGGAGAAAGCGACGTGCAGCAATGCGGAAAATGCAGCAGCTGTCTGGACAAGAGTGAAGCAGTCGATCGTACGGAGGACGCAAAGATGGCGCTCTCCTGCGTAGGCAGAATGAAGGGACGCTTTGGTGTGACGATGGCGGCGAAAGTGCTGAAGGGCTCCCGCGACAAGCGGCTGCTGGAATTTGGCCTGGACCGGTTAACGACATACGGGCTCATGCGTCATTTGCCGGAGAAGGAAGTTGCGGACTGGCTTTATTGGCTTGTAGCCGAAGGGTATATGCGGCTTAGCGAAGGTCAATATCCGACCGTCTCGCTTACGGCGAATGCGCTGCCTGTTCTGGAAGGCAAGGAGAGGATAACGCAGCGAGTGCGGGCGTCTGTAAGACAGGCAGCAACGGCAACATCGGCCTCTTCTCCGTTATTCGATGCGCTTAAGGAGTGGCGCAGAGACACTGCGGCGAAGGAAGGCGTGCCTCCATTTATGATTTTCTTCGACGCTACCCTTAGAGAGATTGCGAATGCTCGTCCGGCATCGATTGACGAGCTGCTTGATGTGAAAGGGATCGGGTCGGCTAAGGGAAACAAATACGGGGAGAGTATTATCCGTATCGTTGCCGAGTTCCCGCAAACCCCTGGCGATTCCGCATCGGAGTCCTACTCTCGAACAAGCAGGCAAGCACCAGCTGCCAGAAGATCGGATCAGGGAGAGCAGCCTAGTCATCTGCAGTCGCTGGAGCTATTCAACTCGGGCATGTCTCCAGCCGAGATTGCAAAGGAGCGAGGATTCAGCCAAGTGACAGTGGAGGGACATATCATTCGCGGTGCAGACGAAGGCCATGAGGTGGACTGGGATCGGATCATTCCTCCTCACCAAGAAGAGAATATATTAAAGGCAATAGAGCTTGTAGGCTCAGAACGGCTGAAGCCGATTAAGGACGAGCTTCCTTCCGACGTGGCTTATTTCGCGATTCATGGCGTGATGTGCAAGCATGGCATACCTAGCGGCTCGAAGTGAAACCGAATAAATGGAATACATGAAGCGGTATCAGGCCCAAGGCTTGATGCCGTTTTTTCTTTATTAATGGCCGATATAATGACAAATAAAAGAAATACCGGCTTTAAACACTGACATACATGATGTCATATTTACTGCGTTATGATCCTTGTAGCGGATCGGAGTTTAGCATCCTGGAAGAGGGGGAACGGTGTGAAGCTGGAACGTTTGCTCGGTATTACGATAGAGCTGATGACAAAAAAACGGGTTACAGCGGCGGAGCTGGCCGCCCGCTTCGAAGTGTCCATTCGTACGATCTACCGTGACCTGGATTTGATTAATGAAGCCGGAATACCTGTTGTGTCCTTCTCCGGCGTGGTTGGAGGCTTCGAGCTGATGGACGGTTATTACTTGTCCAAGCAGCATTTCTCCATCGATGACTTGTCTGTCATCTTTCATTTGCTGAAAGGGATGGAAGAAGCGGTCGGGAACAAAATCACGTCGATCGTCCATAAGCTGGGCAGTTTGCAGCCCGCCCTGCTGAATGGAGGCAGTCCGAACCCGATTATTATCGACGCAAGCGCTTCGGTATTGGAGAAGGATGCGATCAAGCCGCTGTATGAAGCGATCGGACTGCAGCGTATCGTAACGTTCTGGTACACGGACTCGGCGGGGAACGTGTCGGAGAGAAGCATGGAGCCAGCCCGGTTGTATTGGGACCGGGGCTGGTGGTATGTGGAGGGGCACTGCCTGTTGAAGCAGGCTCAGCGCTGCTTCAAGGTATCCCGCATAAATCATCTGCAGGTGACGGAGGACCAATTCCACCCAAAGCTCGAGATGGCATCATGGATGTCGGAGGAGAGTGTTCAAGCCATTGAGGTTCATCTCCGCTTTCAAGCCACCAACCAGCCGCGTATTTTCGAGCAGTTTCAGGGCCAGTGCACACACCGGGGCACACATATCGATGTGCATACGCTGTTTTTTTCGCCAGCTTATGCGTTATCCGTCATCCTCAGCTTCGGTCCGATTGTCGAGATTATTTCTCCAGAAGACCTAAGGCAGCAATTGTTGAACCAGCTTGAAGCCATTCGCGCAAACTATGAAAACCAAAGGAGGCCATAACAGATGACGATTCTGGTAACTGGCGCAACAGGAACGATTGGAAGACATGTAGTGGAGCAGCTAGTGAATAAAGGGATGCGGGTAAGGGCGGTTACTCGTAATCCGGAGAAGGCGCAATTGCCGGAAGGTGCAGAGGCGGTAGCGGGCGATTTGACAAAGGCGGATACGCTGCGGGAGGCGCTGATTGGCGTTACCGGCATTCATTTGATCGCTTCCAGCTATGATTCGTATATGCCGTGGAATACCGATCCAGCCCTTATCCGGCTTGCGGAGGAGGCGGGCGTACAGCGGGTATCCCTGCTGATGTCTTATGAGGAAGGGCCGCTCGAAGAGGCGCTTAAAGCAAGCTCGCTGGAATGGACCATTCTTATGCCTGTGGAGTTCATGTCCAATGCGCTAATCGACTGGCAGCCGTCTATTCAAGCGGAGGGAGTCGTCCGAGAGCCATTCGGCTCCGTGCGCAGCGCCCGAATACACGAAGGAGATATCGCAGCGGTATCTGTTGCGGCGCTTGTCAATGGCGGTCATCATGGCCAAAGCTATTACTTGACAGGGCCGGAGGCATTGTCGCGGGTCGAGGCGGTCAACGTCATCGCGGAAGCGACAGGCAAGGATATCCGCTTCGAGGAGCTGTCGGAGGAGGAAGCCAGACAAAGATGGAGCGAGCAGGGCTATGACGAGGAATCCATCGCATTTTTTGTCCAGATGGGCAAAAACCCGCCTGAAATCGGGTATACGGTGCTGCCGACGGTGGAGCAGGTTACCAGCAAGCCGGCCAGAACGTTCGCCGAGTGGGTGCTAGAGCATAAGGATCGGTTTACTTAAAATCGTTCTATATTTAAAAGAACCACTACGGTATACAGCTGGAGATTCGGCAAATTCAAGCATTTGCTTTTTCGTAGGAGAGGAGAATGGCGATGTCGTTAGCCATTGAAGTGAATCAGCTTCGAAAGTCATACCGCAATAGGGAAGTCGTGAAAGGAGTTGATCTTGCGATTCGCCAAGGAGAGCTGTTCGCCCTGTTAGGCCCGAATGGCGCGGGCAAAACCACGGTCGTCGAGATGCTGTCCACATTGATCTTGCCGGATGGCGGTACGGCGCAGATCGGGGGGTGCGATGTCGTGAAGGAGGCGGCGGCTGTCCGGGGCAAAATCAGCTTGACAGGACAGTTTGCTGCACTGGATGAAGGCTTGTCCGGCTTTGAGAACTTGGCGATGTTCGCCAAGCTCTACGGTTACTCTTGGAAGGAAGCGAGAGGATTAGCCGACGAGTTGCTGGCCGCTTTTGGACTTGAGGAGGCGAAGTATCGCCTTGTGGAGCAATACTCGGGCGGCATGCGGAGGCGTCTGGATATTGCGGCAAGCGTATTGGCCCAGCCGGAAGTTATCTTCCTGGACGAGCCGACGACGGGGCTAGATCCCCAGAGCCGCCTGCAAGTATGGGAGGTGGTGCGCTCCTTGCTGAAGCAGGGCACGACGGTATTGCTGACGACCCAGTATCTGGAGGAGGCGGATCGGCTGGCGGACCGGATCGCGGTCCTGGATGAGGGGCGTATTATAGCTGAAGGAACACCAAGGGAGCTGAAGGCTGCCGTCGGGGGGAAGACGTTGACGATCCGGTTGAAGGAACAAGTCGCACTTGAACCTTATATCCGGCTGCTCGCTGACGATTACGGACTGCATATTACGCGGGATGAGGAGGATCCGCTATTGATTAGAGTTCCTTCACCGGATGAGCGGCTGGCAAGTCGGGCTATTCAGACACTGATGGACCATCAATGTCCAGTTGTGGAATTCGCTCTCTCCGAGCCAAGCCTTGATGAGGTATTCCTCTCGTTAACCGATGCGCGCAACAAGGAGGCTGTGTCATGAACAAAACTCATGCTGCGGATTCATCGGGCCAACCGGCCTGGATCATCCGGCGTGCCGTTCCGCGGAGACCGGGACGTATTGCTGCAACAGGCGTATTTATGAGAAGAACCTTCCTTGGCGTCAAAAACAACCCGTTTGGCTTTATCGTGGATTGTCTGGCATCGCCCGTACTGATGCTGCTTATCTTCACGTTTTTGTTCGGCGGCGCTATTGCGGGATCGACTTCCGAATACATTCAATTTCTGCTCCCCGGCGCCATGGTTCTCATTGTAGCTCCCATGACCGTCTATAGCGGGACCACCTTTTGCCAGGATATTGCGAAAGGCGTGCACAACCGGTTCCGGACGATGTCAGTCTGGCCGCCGGCGAGCGTGCTGGGACCGATTATGACCGATTCCTTGCGTTATGTTGTTGCATCGATTGTCACGATCGGCATCGGTCTTCTGCTCGGCTTTCGTCCGGAAGGCGGAGCGGGGGGCGTGCTGATGGCTCTTGCATATGCCGTTTTCATTGCCTTCAGCTTTAGCTGGATATTTGCGATGATGGGCATCTTGGTGAAGAAGCCGGAGACCGTCTCCGGTACAAGCATGGTCATGATTTATCCGCTGCTATTTGCAAGCAGCATATTTGTGGACTCGGCTACGATGCCGGGCTGGCTGGGGGAAATAGTGGACTTTAACCCGATCAGCCTTGCGGCATCCGCTCTCAGAGGGCTTATGCATGGAACGGCTACTACAGCCGATCTTGCGTGGGGCATTGGGATGGGAACATTGTTGATCGTCGTATTCGCCCCGCTTACGTTCTACTTTTTCCGAAAGCATAACACACGATAAGCAAACAAAGAGCGGATTAAGATACGAGCTCGCTTTCGCGCTCTAAGCCGAGAAACTCGGCTTAGAGATTGTCTCGCCTGAAAGATAGTTTACTTAGATCTGCCGCTGCTTTCTGTAATTATAAGCTGATACTTTTGAATGACAAAAGAAGCCTCCTTTGAAATGGTTGCTCCACCCTTCCATTTTACAAGGGCGGGCTTCTTTTTTTGAGTGGAGAGGCGGTAGCGTTCACCTTGGTATCGGATCGGAAAATCGTTGTTGTGCAGATGGTTTGTACAGCCATGCACAGGCATCTATAAGTTCGGTCATGTACTCATGCCAAGTTTTTTGGGACGACTCATTTTGTATCGTAGTTGTTTACATTCCGTTTAAACAGGGAAGGTACAGTAAGAATATAGAACAGATAGAGATAGGATGTGGAGAGATGGAAAAAGAGAAAAAGAAGGGCGCGATCAAACGATTTGCGAAGCTTATTATGGAGACAAATCCTCCTAAGCTGCTGCTGGGGCTGGCTGTGCTGTTAAGTGTCGTCACGACGCTGGTCGGGCTTACAATTCCGTTGTTTACAAAAGAACTGGTAAACGGCTTTTCATTCGGATCGCTTGGTCCGGGACAGATTATCGGCATCGCTGTTGCGTTTATCGCTCAGGTTGTGGCAGGAGGGCTGTCAGTCTATTGGCTCCATTACAGCGGCAATAAGATCGTATCTTCCATTCGCGAACGGCTGTGGAGCAAGCTGCTGCGCCTGCCTGTGCCGTATTACGATAACAAGTCGTCGGGGGAGACGATCAGCAGGCTAACAAATGATACGGCTATTCTGAAAAGCTTGATCACCGAGCATATTACAGGCTTCTTCACCGGCATCTTGTCTGTGATCGGTGCACTGGCTATCTTGTTCTACATGAACTGGCAGATGACGTTCGTGATGCTGGTCGTCTTCCCGGTAGCGGCGCTTATTATGGGGCCGATCGGATCGCGCATGTACAAGATATCCAAGGAAACGCAGGAAGAAAACGCAAAGTTTACGTCTGTCATTAACCGCGTCGTATCCGAAATCAGGCTGGTGAAAGCATCAGGCTCCGAGCCAAGGGAGTATGAGCAGGGCCGCGCCGGCATTATGAATTTGTTCCGCTTCGGCCTGAAGGAAGCCAAGATGCAGGCATTGATTGCGCCAGTGATTTCCTTTATTATATTGCTGCTGCTGGTTGGCTTGATCGGCTTTGGCGGCGTTCAAGTATCGTCAGGCGCGATGACAGCCGGCGAGCTGGTTGCTTTTATCATGTATTTGTTTCAAATCATGCTGCCGATTACACAAATCTCGCAGTTTTTCACACAGTTCCAGAAGGCTATGGGAGCGACCGACAGCATTATCGCTATTATGGGCGCGGAGGAAGAGAATCAAGATGGCGGCAGTGAGGTCGTGAATATCCGCAAGTCGGTATCCCTGGAGCGGGTTTCGTTCGCCTATAAGCCGGAAGAGCCGATTCTGCAGGATGTCAGCATGACGATTGAGGCGGGCAAGGTCACAGCGATTGTAGGTCCTAGCGGAAGCGGCAAGACGACCTTGTTCTCGTTGTTGGAGCGCTTCTACTCGCCGACCTCGGGCAAGATCCGCATCGGGGATCAAAACCTGTCGGACGTGATGCTGCGTTCGTGGCGGTCCAAAATCGGTTACGTTTCACAGGAGAGTCCGATTATTGCCGGGTCGATCCGCGATAATTTGAGCTACGGGCTGGACCGGGCGGTCAGCGACGAAGAGATGGAGAACGCTGCACGCATGGCTTATGCCGACGGTTTTATCCGTGAGCTGCCAGCCGGCTATGATACGGAAGTGGGCGAGCGGGGCATTAAGCTGTCCGGCGGACAGCGGCAGCGGATTGCCATTGCGAGAGCGCTGCTTCGCGACCCGGAGCTGCTTATGCTGGATGAAGCGACATCCAATCTGGACAGCAAGTCGGAGGAAGTCGTGCAGGATGCGCTCAAAAACTTGATGGCAGGCCGTACGACGGTTGTCATCGCTCATCGCTTGTCGACTGTAGTGGATGCGGATACGATTGTGTTTTTGGAGAAGGGGCGTATTACAGGCAAAGGAACGCATGAGCAATTGTACCGGTCACATGCCCTGTACCGGGAATTTGCGGACGGACAATTGAAGATGAATATATCCGCCTGATGAAGCGAGGAGGGATAGTATATGAGTTATGTGCTAATTGTGGATGACGATCCTCATATTCGAGAGCTTGTGAGTGTCATATTGGCGAAGGAAGGCTATCAGGTGCAGCAGGCATCAGATGGCGCAGAAGCGATGGACGCCATGGATGCTTCTCCTGCGGATATGGTCATTCTGGATATTATGATGCCGAATATGGATGGCTGGGAATTGTGCCGCAATCTGCGCGAGCAATATGATATACCGATATTGATGGTGACAGCCAAAGGCGAATTGCAGGATAAAGTGAAGGGTTTCCACATCGGTACGGACGACTATATTGTAAAGCCGTTTGATCCGCCGGAATTGGTTGTCCGCGTAAGGGCCTTGATGAAACGCTATCGGATCGCGACTTCTCAGCAAGTATCGGCTGGCGGACTGATAATGGACCGCTCTACCTATCAGATGAGCGTGAATGGAGAGCCCGTGACCCTGCCGCCGAAGGAATTCGAGCTGCTCTTCGTCCTTATAGGCAACAAGGGACGAACGCTTGCGAGGGGCTCGCTGATCGAATCAATATGGGGCTATGATTTCGATGGCAACGAGCGAACGCTCGATGTCCATGTGAACCGGCTGCGCGAACGCTTCGCGGGCTGGGGCGTATCCGCCAGGATAACGACGGTTCGGGGACTCGGCTATCGGATGGAGGCTGCGGAATGAACCGGAAAATCTCCAAAACCGAGATGGCGGTGAAAGGCGCGGGCGCACTGACCCTGATGTTCCTGCTATGCTGCGTCGCGTTTACGGCGGCGTATTTCCTGACCAGATGGTTTTATGAGACGCATCCGGTATCCTTGAGCGATTTTATCGTCCAACTGGTGAACTGGGGCCTGGGCCTGTTCATTCTGATCTTATTGGGATTTATAGTCAGCATCGTGACGCGGCCCAAGCAAATCGTGGTCTGGAACGAGTTGATGGCCGCTCTTCGCCGCATCGCCAAAGGCGACTTCAATGTCGTCATCGATCAGGAAGGGAAGTATCGGGGCCAGATGGGCGAATTTGTCGACTCCATCAATGAGATGACGCAGGAGCTGCGACAAGTGGAGCGGCTGCGCCAGCAGTTCATCTCAGATGTATCGCATGAAATCCAGTCGCCGCTCACCTCGATACGCGGGTTCGCGAACACGCTTCAGCGCGAGGATCTCTCCCGGGAGGAGCAGCGGCGTTATCTCTCTATTATCGAAAAAGAGACCGTCCGTCTGTCGCGGCTAAGCGATAATCTGATGAAGCTGACTTCGCTGGAGTCGGATCATGTGGAATGGGAGAAGCAGCGTTACCGGCTGGATACGCAGCTTGAGCATGTTGTCCTCTCTTGCGAGCCGCAATGGCTGGACAAGGAGCTGGATATTGAGCTGGATACGGAGCCCTGCCCTATTCGTGCCAACGAGGAGCTCCTCAGTCAAATATGGCTGAATCTGCTGCATAACGCGATTAAGTTCACGCCGCATAGCGGCAGCATTCGAATCTCACTGAAGAAGGTGGGGGGCGAGGCGCGAGTAGAAGTGTCCGACACGGGCATCGGTATCTCGCAGGAGGACCAGCAGCGGATCTTCGAGCGCTTCTACAAGGGCGACAAGCAGCGGACCAGGACCGCCGAAGGCAGTGGTCTGGGCCTATCGATCGTCCACAAGATTACAGAGCTTCATGGCGGCGCAGTCCGGGTTAAGAGCACGCCAGGCGAAGGGACGGTCTTTGAGGTCGTATTGCCGCTAGGTGATTCTGTGCAATAAAGGGGCCAACTGCTACGGTAATCGCACTTACCGTGGCAGTTTTTGCTTTTTGTTCATTTGAAAAATGTTCGGTTTCTGATAAACTACTTATTATAGGTAAAACAAAACAGGAGGAATTGAGAATGTCTGGAGCAATGATGTTACTGCACGTTCTGGGCGCTGTCGGTATGGGATTCTATATCGTGCTGCCTATTATGCTGGGAGGAGCTTCGAAGCTTGCGGGATCGGGACAAGGCGGTCTTGCCTCCGGTTTGCTGTCGGCGAACCGTATCGCTCAATATTTCCTTGTGCTGCAATTATTGACAGGCGGATACTTGATGTCGCAAGGCGACTATGCCGTCATCTGGATGGTTATTGTTACCGTTTTATTTTTGGCTATTGCCGCAATCGGAGGCATTATCTCCAAGCCGCTTAAGCTGGTCGTAAGTCAAATTCAAGCCGGTCAAAGCGCTTCTGCGCCAATCAACAAAGCAAAAGTAATGAGTCTAATTATTTTGGTATTGTACGTTGCCATGATTTATTTCATGGTAGAGCCTATCTACAAAGAACTCTAGGACAAGTGATAAAGAACGGATTATTAGGGGGATATGGTTGTGCGTGAAAGTTCACCTCAGATCGTAACGTTCGGAGAGTCCATGGCGCTATTTATGCCGGAAGAGCATAAATCGATCGAGCGCGCGGCAACGCTTGAGCAAAGCTTCGGCGGCGCGGAAAGCAATGTTGCAATCGGCCTTGCCAGACTCGGTGCTTCCGTGGGCTGGTTCGGAGCGCTCGGCGACGATCCGTTCGGAAAGCTGATCATGAAGACATTGCGCGGGGAAGGCGTTGACATCTCCCGCGTGAAATTTAACGGCGATGCGCCGACTGGCATGATGTTTCGCGAGCATGTAGCGGGCAGATTGGCCGTTCACTATTTCCGTAAGGGATCGGCCGCAAGCCGAATGACGCCTGAGGATCTGGACGAGGATTACATTCGCAGCGCCAAGCTGCTGCATGTTACCGGGATTACTTGCGCCTTAAGCGAGGATTGCCGCAGAACGGTCCGCCGGGCGGTCGATATCGCCAAGGAAGCGGGCGTGCTGGTCAGCTTCGATCCTAATTTGCGTCTCAAGCTGTGGTCGATCGAAGAGGCGAGGAAGACGCTGCTGCCGCTTGCTGCGGATGCCGACTACTTCTTGCCTGGCTGGGACGAGCTTAAGCTGCTGTATGACACAGATGATTATGCTGGCATTATGGAGCGTCTGAATGCTCTGAAGGGCATTAGTGTCATTAAAGGCATGGGAGATGCGACAATCGTGCTCGATAAAGGCGTCGAGACCGCTATTCCGTTCTATCCGGCGGAGCAGGTGGTCGATACGGTAGGAGCCGGCGACGGATTCTGCGCAGGCTTCCTTGCAGGCATTATGAAAGGACTGACGCCAATCGAGTCGGTCCGGCTTGCCAGCATTAATGGATCTCTGGTCGTACAGATGCGCGGAGATTGGGAAGCGCTGCCGGAGTGGGAAGTCGTAGAGCAACGCATGTCGGCGAAAGCATGGGTGGAGCGCTAATGATGATCGAAGGGAACGGTTCGAAGGGACAGCGCCGCCGTGAGGCGATTCTGCAGCTGCTTAAGCAGCAGGGCCGCATCACGATCGTTGAGATGGTCGAGCGCTTCGGCTGCTCGGAAGCGACAGCCAGACGGGACTTGGAGCAGATGGAAGGGGTTTATCCCGTAATACGTACGATTGGCGGTGCCATGTACGACGGGATGGGCACCATGAGAGAGCTTCACTTCGCCGAGAAGGAAGGCTTGTCGATCCTGGAGAAGGAGAAGATCGCCCAGACGGCAGCCAAGCATATCGTCGAGGGCGATGTGATCGGCCTGTCCGGCGGAACAACCAACTTCCTGCTGGCGAAGCTGCTCAAGTCCCGCAAAGGGATTACAGTCGTCACCAATGCAGTCAACATCGCCATGGAGCTGGCAGGCAGCCCGATACAAGTTGTCGTGACCGGCGGTATTATGCGGCATAACAGCTTCGAGCTGTGCGGTCCGCTTGGCGAAGGGATGATCGCCCAACTGCATATCGGCAAGATGTTCATCGGTATTGACGGCATCTCCGCGGCGGGAGGAATCTCCAGCTACTCCGAGCAAGAGGCGCAAAGCGCCAAAGCGCTTATCAAGCGTTCACAGGAAACGTATGCGGTATTCGACCATACGAAGACCAATCGGACGTCGCTCTTCTCCGTAGCCGCGATCTCGGAGCTGAAGGCGGTTATTACCGACTCACCGCTTACGGGCGAGCTGGCTGAGGAATTGAAGCGCCATCATGTATCCATTCACCTTACGGATTAATCAAAAAGCCGCGCATTCCGATATACCGGAATGCGCGGCTTTATTGTGCTGCAATGTCTTATTCGGATTTATGAAATATAGTGCGGCCCTGCACCCAGGTGCGTTCTACGTTAAACTCGGCGTCTGCCAGCACGAGATCGGCTTGTTTGCCTTCGGCAATAGAGCCGGTGCGTTCGAAGATGCCAAGCTCTCGTGCAGGGTTGCCGCTAGCCAGCTGGCTCACTTCGAGAATGCCGAGCTTCGTGTTGTTCAACATGTAGCGGAATGCGCGAATCATCGTCAAGCTGCTTCCAGCCAGTGCATTGCCTTCGCGCAGGCGTGCTGTTCCGTTCTTCACGATAACGGCCAGTCCGCCCAGCTCGTACGTGCCGTCAGGCATGCCCGCAGCTTCAATCGCGTCGGTCACGATAATCATTCTGTCGAGCGGCTTGGCAGCCAGCATAAGCGCGATAGCGGCAGGATGCACATGCTCACCGTCGGCGATAATTTCCGCGTAGATGCGGTCATCGGTCAATACGGCGCCAAGCGTGCCCGGCTCGCGGTGATGCAGGCCGCGCATGGCGTTGTACGTATGCACAGCATGCGTTAGTCCGGCATCGGCCGCAGCTTTGATCTCCTCATAGACGGCATCCGTATGGCCGGCTGCCGCGATGATGCCATTCTCTGACATCCAAGCGATCGCTTCTTTGGAGTTTTTTTTCTCCGGAGCGAGGGTCAGCAGCTTCACCATGCCGGGATGCTTCTCGTTCCATTCCTTCAGCCAATCCAGCTGAGGATCGCGAATGTAGGATGGGTTTTGGGCTCCAGGCCACTTCTCGCTAATGAAAGGTCCTTCCAGATGAACGCCCAGCAGCGGGGCGTATTGATTGCCGGATTGCTGATACTCCGCAACGGCATCCAGTACGGCATCAATCGCTTCCTTCGAAGCCGTCATTGTCGTAGCTAGCATGCCCGTCGTTCCTTGCGATGCATGGAACTTCGTAATCCGGTCATAGCTTTCGCTGTTGGCGTACATGAAGTCGCCTCCGAATCCGCCGTGCACGTGGACGTCGATGAAGCCCGGCAGCAGCCAGCCGCCTTTGCCGTCCACACTTTCTGCATCAGCAGGCAGCTCCCCGGAGGATTCCTCCGACACGATCGCGGCAATACGACCGTTCGAGACATGCACGCTACCTCTTACAACACGATCTTCCAACACGATATGAACGTTATGAATGTTCCAAGTCAGGGAGCTCATTGTCATTTACCCCAGCATCCTTCCTGCTTCACGATCAAGCAGAACCGTTACTCGCGGATGTGTCTGCAGCAAGGAAGCAGGCACTTGAGTCGTAATCGGACCGGTCAGCGCTTCCTTCACAATATGCGCCTTGTCGGAACCGCGAACGACCAGCAAGATGGTGTTCGCCTTCAATATGGAGCCGATGCCCATCGTATACGCTTCCTTCGGCACATCGTCAATGGATGCGAAGAAGCGGGCGTTAGCTTCGAGAGTCTCTTCCTTCAGCTTCACGACATGCGTGCCTGCGGACAGTTGCTCGTCAGGCTCGTTGAACGCGATATGGCCATTGTGGCCAAGACCGAGCAATTGGATGTCGGCAGGGCATGCGTTAATCATAGCTTCATAGCGGACGCATTCCTCTTGCGGGTCTTCAGCCATACCGTCTGGCAGATGTGTCTGAATAGCCGGAATGTCGACATGCGAGAAGAGGTTCTTATTCATATAGTAGGCGTAGCTTTGATCGTTATCCGGCGTCAGCCCGACATACTCGTCGAGATTATACGTTGTAACGCCGCTGAAGCTCACTTTTTTGTTTGTATAGTCTTCTACCATTTTGGCATAAATGCCGACAGGTGTCGATCCGGTCGCAAGTCCCAGAACCGCATTCGGTTTTTCGTTAATCAGTTTGCGGAAGATCTCCGCTGCGTACAGATCAAGCTCTTCAGATGTTTCAAAAATACGGATGTCCATGGTAATGCCTCCTGATTGTTTGAATTCAACAACGGCTTAAAAAGCCGCCGCTGTATACCGTTTGTTGTATGTCTTAAGTGTATATGAAAGAGCTGCAATACACAATGATTTTGATCGGCAAATTCAAATAATTGATTGAAATAATCATAGGGTAATGAAGGGTTAGTTGGATTATTAAGGAAACCAATAGTCATTTCCGTTCTACGAGTATGCGTGATCTCAGCCTCTTCCTATTCGATCGTCCCATTCCGTCATTGGGAACCCCCGGCGGGAGCGCGAACATCAAAAATATGCTATGCTAATCGATAAAGCAATCTTGCAGAGCACGTCCCTGACAGATGTAAACCGGAGGTGCGGGCATGCAACCAGGAGGTCAATCTTTGAAGTCAACTAGCGAGGGCCATATCGAAAAGCGCAAAGGCGAGCATATTCGAATCTGTCTGCAGGAGGAAGTAGCCGGTGTCGGCATCCGAACGGGGTTTGACGACTATCATTTCAAGCATAATGCGCTCCCCGAGCTGTCATTCGAGCGTATTCGGCTGGATACAGAGTGGTTCGGATTGTCGCTGCGCGCGCCGCTGCTTGTCAGTTCGATGACGGGCGGCACGAATGAGGCGGGGGCCATTAATAAGCGGCTCGCAATGGCCGCTGAGGAGAGAGGCTGGGCAATCGGGTTAGGCTCCATGCGCGCGGCACTGGAGAAGGAAGAGCTTGCCTCGACCTTCAAGATACGTGCCTTTGCGCCCCGTATTCCGATTATCGCCAACATAGGGGCTGTCCAATTGAATTACGGGATGGGGCCGGAGGCATGCCAACACGCGGTCGATCTGGCCGAAGCGAATGCGCTTGTCCTGCATCTTAATGCCTTGCAGGAGGTATTCCAGCCGGAAGGAGACACGGACTTCAGCGGTCTGCTTTCCCGGATAGAAGAAGTATGCCGCCACGTAGCGGTTCCTGTAGGCGTGAAGGAAGTAGGCTGGGGGATTGACGGACAGACAGCAGCCCGGTTGAGTGATGCAGGCGTCGCCTTTATCGACGCAGCGGGAGCAGGCGGCACATCATGGAGTCAGGTCGAGAAGTTTCGGGTTCATGATCCGGTACGCCGCCAGGCAGCCGAAGCGTTCGCCGGATGGGGAATTCCGACCGCAGAGAGTGTGTCGGAAGTACGAGCCGCGCTGCCCTCGATGCCGATCGTTGCCAGCGGCGGGCTGCATAACGGCGTGGATGCCGCCAAAGCGATTGCGCTTGGAGCGAATATGGCGGGCTTTGGACGTTCCCTTCTCCCGCAAGCGGCAGGAGAGAATAGCGCCTTGTCAGTCGAGAAGCTGATTGATCAGTTCGAACGGATCGAATTTGAGCTTAGAGCGACTATGTTCGGTATCGGAGCGGCAACTCTTTCGGAGCTTGGCGGCACAGACAGGCTCGTAAGAATCTCTTCGACATAGCAACAATACGAACGGCAAGCCTGCTCTTCAGGCTTGCCGTTATCTGATTAACCCTGTACCTTCGATTTTGACCATCGCCTCTATGTTGAACTTGGCATCCGGGTAGAGCTGGGTCCAGTTCTTCCAGGAATCCGCTCCGGGTTGAATCGCCCGGTAACGAAGACCGAATCCGTAGGGATCAATGCCATGGCGCTTAATCTTATTAAGCAGCGCCATTCCTGCCTTCTCATACTCGGATGCCAGAGCATCCTCAATTTTCCGCCACGAGCTATCGAATAGATCGGTCGGCGCTTCCTCGAACACGACATCCATTTTAATTTTCATGCTGATGAGCAGCGGATCGGTATTCCGCTGGATGCGGAAGCTGGAGTTCAGATGATTGATGGCAATGACCAAAGGCGTACCCTTGAACATGCCATGCATGGAAGCTTTCGTGAAGTGATCCGACATTTGATTGAACAGCTGGGTTTCGGCAGGAGTTAAAATCAATTTGATCTTTTCCTTGTCGAATAAAGCGACCTGATTAATGACGTAGCTTTCCATGCCGTCATTCGTAATGATCGCAAGCACCGGATCCATCCCCTTCTCCGTCACTCTCCGTGACAGCCCCGATAACGTCTCGGCATAATTGTACGATGACTCCGTGCCATCAGCACCGAAGGACAGCAGCAGCGCGTTGCCTGGGTATCGTTCGGATGCCGGCTGCACATGCAGTACTTTCTCTGCCGTAGGCCTTCCCACGGCAAGTGTAGCAACGCTTTGAATGTCCCGTCTGCGCAGCATCCAATCGATGGAATGATTAATGTCCCGCTTGGCCAGCTCCTCGCCGATAATCATCATCTTGCAATGGCCGAAGTCCAGCTCCTTGTCTACATAGGCCTTCAGCATGCGCACCCCTTCTGCAATAGTAGGCGCGTCTATCGTCTCATACTGGATTTTGGATGCGCCAGGCTCGATCTTGGGTGATGGAATGGCGAGCTGGAGTGTAATCCGGTACGGCTTGCTTGCGTTGCCAGACCAGTCGATGCCGGTTCCAACCACAAAAAATCGTTTGTCGATATCCTTGAAGCCGCAGCCGCTAAGTGTAAGCAATGCCAGGAATAAAGAGAATACAGCCGCATAGCGTTTCATTCCGGTTTCAGACTCCTTCTGCTAAGGATGAACACCCAGAGAACACCTACCACCTCTGTGAACATTCGAAGCACCAGCCAATAGGAGGTGATGAGATAGTTGATCTTCTCATTTGTGAAGATGAGATACAGCACAGTTGCCGTTGCGAATACTCCAAGAATGATATAGTTGGATTTTGGAGCTTGGGGACTGTCGATCTCCGGCTTGCTGCCTTTGAAGCAGCTCTTGATATATTCCATTCCCAGATGCCAGCCGGACATCGTATAGACGAGCGTCAGGTTCAGAAACACAATCAAGAACAGGAACATGACGCGCTCAATAAAACCGTACTGCATGCTCAGAGAGTCAGAGGTTACCGCCCAAAGATAAATATAGCGATCCACCCCTTCCGTTCCGTGAAAGCCGATCGGAACGAAAAACGTAATGAGCAAAATAATAAATCCCAGAATGGGATAGATATAGAGATGCTTAAACCGGAAATTAGGCGGGAACAGCCTGTTGAACAGCGCCAAGTGAATATAGCCGGTAAAAATAAGCGTGGATGCGGCTAACGTGATAACGGTTGGCATCTCCATGACGTGATTGGCGACAACCCGGATCGAATCGAAATTAAGCTGCGGGCTCCGTACCATTTTGAACAGGACAAACAAGATAATCGGAGCGTTCACAATGATTCCGATTTCAATGATAAAAGCTACCGTCAGCGTGGAACGGGATGCGGCATAAGCGGCAGCTATGACCATCATAATGAGTATGACTGTAGTATTGGCGTCCGGGTTGAAAAAACGGTTAATGAGCACTGCATAAGCGACCACGACGATCGTGGAGGAGAACCACCACATGACCGCGAAATAAATGGACGTTAGCGCTACCAGCCATCTGGGATAATGCAGCTTCATAATTTCCGGAAAGCCGAGTCCGGGGTAACGCGCCATTGCGTTCGTGAACATATAAATGAGGATAGCCCCGATGACAGGCGCAACGAGCAGGGAAGATACGGCGCCTGAATAACGGTTTTTCACCAAAATATGAGGCACGAACAGCATCAGATTCATAAGGCTGACGAGCATGAAGTTGTAGAAGAAATATCGGTTCATTTGGTTCTCACCTGCCCAACGTCGCCCTCTGCCGGATTGATCTTGCCATGCAAACGGAAATAGGGTTTGCCGAAGCTCCTAAGATTGCATAGGTAACATACATAAAGAAACAATCCGACTGCCACACCGGAGATGCCAAAAAAGATAGAGGCGGCAATTAAGGGGTATTTCAGAAACCGTACGGAAAATGACAGCGAGTTGATCGGGATGACGAAGTTGGATATCGCCACTACCGACGTTACAATGATCATAATGCTGCTGACCAGTCCCGCTTGTTGCGCGGCTTGGCCCAGGATCAGACCGCCGACCGTTGTCGCTGTTGAACCGATATACCGGGGCAGGCGGATACTGGCTTCGATCAGCGTCTCAATCATGAACAACATAATAAACACTTCAATATAAGACGGATAGGGCACGGCGGACCGGCTTGCTGCAATCGAGAAGGCAAGCTGCACCCGGAACAGCTCCGGATTGTACGAAACAATGGCGATATAGAGCGCCGGTAGCGTAATCGTCAAGACGATCGACATATACCGAATCAAGATGAGTGCCCTGGTCATCCAATAAGCCTCGTAATTATCTTCGATGGCATGCATGAAGTCGAAGAAGGAGACGGGCATGATCAGGGCGAACATGCTGCCTTTGATCAGCACGATCACTTTTCCTTTGCTCAGTGACTTAGCAATCCGATCCGGGCGCTCCGTAATGAGGACGGTCGGGAAGAGATGGCGACGCTTGCCGATAAGCAGCTTCTCCAGCTCTCCGGCGGCATGCACCATATCCACGCTGATGCTGCTCAGCTTTGAGCGGACATTGTCCAATACGGAGGGATCGACATGCCTCTGATCGAATACAACAAGCAAAGGCGTCTTCGAGATATACCCTACGGAATATTCCTCAATGCCAAGCTCGGGCACGGGATACATTGTCCGGATCAGATTAATCGATTTGTTCAAGTCCTCGCTCAGGGCAATTTGCGGCCCTTGGATGGCGCTCTCAACTTGTGTCTGCGGGCTTTCATTGCAGATGACGTTTCCGGTGAAGAGGGAATAGATTTCCCCGGTCTCTTTATCCTTAATCAAGATATTGCCGCGCAGTAAAAGGTCCTGCCATCGGGCAGGGTCCTCGACCTTCAAGTATTCCGGTATCGTCTGGAGCTGCTTGCGATAAGGGATCTCCTCCTTGGTAAAGGGGACGGTAATAAAGTCGCTTACCATCTTCTCGTCACATAGAGGAGCGATATACGCGATATCGATGCTCATGGCGTTGTTGTTGAGCGTATAGGTTTTCAGATCCGCCGCTTCGGCGAATAATAAGCGGATACGTTCGTTCATGGCGCTCGCCTCCCTGGCATCGATTGGCCGCCCACGTGTGGCGCGGCAAGCTTCCATAGTTTGCGCCGCGTGGCAAAACTTATGCTAAGATAAGGTATGATCATGGCCGTTTCTCATTCGGCAGATGAAAGGAAGCAGACTTTGAGCAATGAAACCGTGGTATGCAAAGCTGTGGCAAGGACTATATCATCCTTTATCGTTACACGATCTCCGAGGATGGGAACAGAAGGAAATAACAATCTGTGATTCGCTTAACTTGAATCCTTATGATAAGGAAGAATCGCCGAGAATGATTAAGGCAGGGAGTGCATGATGAATACGAACATATCCACATTAGAACACGGCTGGCTGCAGGTGAAGGTTCCACTGCCCTTTTCGCTGAGATGGGTCAACAGCTATATCATCCCGGAGCGGGAAGGCGTCACTGTCATTGATCCTGGTCTGGGCACACCCGAAGCCAAGAAGCTATGGTCGGCTGTGATGGCGGAAGCGGGATTTGGATGGAAGGACATTAAGCGGATTGTTCTTACCCATCAGCATCCCGACCATTACGGGTTGGCCGGATATATGCAGGAACGAGCTGAAGCGCCCGTTTATATGACAGAGAGGTCGCATGCTTATGCATTGCGGCTGTGGGGAAAAGAAAGCCGCTTTCCAGAGGCAATTCGCGAGTTGTATATCCGCCACGGCATGCCGCAGGAAATCATGGATCGCATTGAACATAATCTGAATGGATTCATTGAGCTTGTATCTCCACAGCCGCAAGTGCAGTACCTGTCGGCAGGCCAGCGGCTTGCGCTGGGCGAATGGGAGTGGGAGTTGATCGACGCGCCGGGACATGCGTATGGCGCATTATGCTTCTATCAACCGGATATACGCTGGATGATATGCGGGGATCAGGTGCTGCCTCATATTACGCCCAATGTCAGCGTTGTGCCGGGGGAGGAGCAGGACCCGCTGGAAGCTTTTCTCGGCAGTCTAACCGATTTGAAGTCTTACGATGTCGCATTCGCTTTGCCAGGTCATCGCGATCCCTTTACCGACTTTGGAGGCCGAATCGATGAGCTAATCGGGCATCATGGGAGAAGGCTTGACAAGATGGCAGAGCTGCTCACGCAGGAGCCGTGTACGGCCTTTGCGCTATGCGAGACGCTGTTCGGCGCTCGGCTGCGGGATAATCCCCATAACTTGAGATTTGCCATGTCGGAGACACTGGCACATCTCTATTATTTGGAGCGGGAAGGCCGAATTCGGAGCCGGAAAGCCGCTGCTGCACTAATTTATGAGTCGCTTTGACCGTGATACAGAGATACAAGGCCCGGGTTGCCAGAAGCTGCTTGACTGGAAAAGCGCCAAGTGAAAAGAAAACCCTGAAATTATGAAATAGTTATGGAATCCCCAATCCTTTCGAATTTGCTGGGAAGCCGTCGTTGAACGGCTTCATGCCGCAAGTGAGAAGGGATTTTTTTAGGCATGGGATTCTTCCTGCGCGGGGATAACGAAGTTTTATATATTGCGTATTAATGAATTATATGTTACACATTATATATAATTAATACGTCATATATAATTCCGTTCTGTTGGCGTGAATGGGACTAAAGGGGAGAATGGGCATGGAGAGAGAACTGGCACTGGAGATCGTACGCGTAACGGAGCTTGCAGCACTCGCTTCCGCACCATGGATGGGGAGGGGAGACAAGAACAGCGCCGATGATGCTGCTACAACAGCGATGCGGACGATGTTCGATTCCGTATCCATCCGGGGAACCGTCGTGATCGGAGAAGGCGAGATGGATGAAGCCCCGATGCTCTACATTGGCGAGGAAGTAGGGAGTCTGCAAGGCCCCGAATTGGATGTCGCGGTCGATCCGCTCGAAGGTACTGAGATTGTAGCCAAAGGGCTGAATAATGCGCTGTCCGTCATCGCGGTAGCAGACAAGGGCCAACTGCTTCATGCGCCGGACATGTACATGGAGAAGCTGGCATACGGACCTGCTCTTGTTGGCAAGCTGAGCATTAGCGACCCGATGGAGACGACCTTATACAAAGCAGCGGATGCGCTGAACAAAAAGGTATCCGATCTAACGGTCATGATTCTGGATCGGGCGCGTCATGAATCGATCGTCAAGGTGCTTCGAAAGGTAGGTGTCCGCATTAAGTTTCTGTCGGACGGCGATGTCGCGGGCGCAATGGCTCCCGCATTCCCGGAAGCGGGCATAGACCTGTATGTGGGTTCGGGAGGGGCGCCGGAGGGAGTGCTGGCGGCCGCAGCCTTGAAGTGTATGGGAGGCGAGCTGCAGGCCCGTCTCATGCCGGCGGACGCATTCGAATACGAGCGCTGTGTCCAGATGGGCATCGAGGAGCCGTACCGCGTACTGACGATGGAAGACATGGTCGGGACGGAGGATGTGATATTCGCGGCGACGGGGGTTACGCCCGGAGAGTTTTTGGGCGGCGTACGCTATTTTCCCGACGAGCGTGCAGAGACGCACTCCATTGTGATGCGAGCGAAGACGAAGACGGTTCGCTTTATCCGCTCCATTCATTATTTGCCCAATAAGCCGCTGTTGCAGCCATCCTAATGAGGACATAAGAATAGCGTATAAAGAGGCCGTTCCGGCAGGTATGCAACCTTCGGAACGGCCTCTGTTTCATGGAGATTAGTCAAGCGGCGGCGTTGTGACGCCTTCACGCTCGGCTTGCTTGCGGTGGGCAATGCGGCTGGCAGCGGAAGCGGCAATCGCGCCAACGATATCGTCGAGGAAGGTATGTATCTCGCCGTCTGTTTTGCTGTTCAGGCGAACAAGAATGCCCGGCTTTACCTTATCGACATAGCCGAAGTTCGTAAATCCGATGCTTCCGTATACGTTCACGATCGACAGAGCCAATATTTCATCGCAGCCATATAAGCTCTCATCATGCTTGATCATGTCTTGAAGCGGAGGCAGCAGCTTGCCTTCCTCGGCAAGCATGTCGAGCTGAATGCCGGTCAATACGGCGTTCTGCACTTCACGCTTGGACAATACGGCATCCACATGCTCCAGGCAATCCTCCGTGGTCAGGCTTGGAAAATAATCCTTCTGCAAGAAGAGCACAAGCTCGGCGATGTCCTGCTTGGTCACTCCACGCTTGGCGAGCCATTCATCCGTTGCGGCAGCTACTTTCGAGCTGTTCAGGCTGTAGATCTTCGCATTCTCTTTCAATATGGTTCCCCCTCATGATTTTATGGACAAAACTGGTCTAAAACAGGGAAGGGCTCGTATACATATTACTACAAATGAGGAGTTGTACAAAGCCGACAGGCAAAAATCAATTGGGGAGGAATTTTCTACATGATTCAGAAAAAATGGATTCGCCGCACCGCATTCGTTGCCCTTCTGGCACTGCCCGTTCTGACCGCAGGCTGCGGATTGTTCTCACAGCAAACCAGCAAGTCGATTGATCCGCCGCAGCAGCAGGTGGAGCAAACCGACGGCATCGAGGGTGAAAATGAACCTACCGGACAGGCTCCTGCAGAGGGCGTAACGGCCTCCACGCTGACCGTTTATTTGCAGGACGGCAACGGCTATCTGGCTCCGGTGACGGTGCCGGCAGCTTTGACCGCAAAGGAATCGGCACCGCAGAAGGCGCTGGAGATTATGGTGGACAGCGGCGCGTACGCTTCACTTCTGCCGGAGGACTTCCGTGCGCTGATCCCTCAAGGCACGCAGGTGCTATCCTATGAATACGATCAAGAGCACAAAATCGCAAAAATCAATTTGTCTGAGTCATTCACCAATTATCCGGAGCAGGACGAGCGCGCTATCGTCGAAGCGATTACCTGGACATTGACAGCTATGAGCGGTATCGAAGGCGTAGAGCTTCAAGTCGAGGGTGAGCGGCTTGAGGCGATGCCGGTAGCGGGCTTCCCGATTCAAGGCGAGCTGACGCGCACGATCGGGATCAATATCGAGCAGGCCGACGGCGTAAGCGTCGCCAGCTCCTATCCGGTCACGCTGTACTTCTCCTCCGAGACGCTGCATGAGGAGGAATACTATGTTCCAGTCACAAGGCTGATTGAACGCTCCGATTCGACGGCGCACGCTGCGCTTGAGCAATTAATCGCGGGACCGCTGGATAAGAAAAAGCTGACAAGCGTCATTTTGCCTGATGTGGAAGTGACCAACATCGAAGAGAAGGATGGTGTCCTTGTCGTTGACCTGCAAGACGATTCTTATGTAACAGGCCTGCCCATCCCATCCGAGATGCTGCAAGCCGTGGTACTGTCGCTGACGGAGAGCACAGAGGCGAGTCAGGTTCAAATCCGGATTAACGGAGAGACGAACCTGGTGGACGACAGCAACAACTCCTACAGCCAGCCGGTCGGCAGACCGCATCATGTCAATGCGCTGAAATCTTAATAGATTGCTTTCGGATAAGAGGCTGACCCGGCGGGAGCTGTTGCTGCTATGGTCAGTCTTTTATTTTCGTAATGGACTGTGTTTTAGTTGCAGCAATAATTTTCTACTTGCCTTTCTGCAGGGAAGGTGGTCATGATCGGAATTCGTCGAGGGGAGTACGCGTTATTCCTGCGGGCGGCCAAGGCAGATAGGATGCGTCCACTCCCATGTTCGTTGCCGATACAGTTATAAACCGCTACTGCGTTGTGGACCGGGAAGGCAATCGAACGGTCTTTGATCGAGGTAACGCGAACCCCGTGCGGCGAACGTTTCGAGTTGAAAGGTACTGCTCCTTTATGCAACTCATGGATTCGGCAGAAATAAGGTTTGCATAAGGGCGCGAATCGTAATTTGCGCCTTAAGATGCATTCCATCCTTGACTTTGATAAAATAGGAAGGGTTAAAAATGGATGAATGATTCAGGAGGCTTATCAAATGAGAAATGACAACCGGGAGCCGAACCAGCTTCGGCCGGTATCGATTACAACGAATGTAAATAAACACGCGGAAGGGTCGGTCTTGATCGAGGTTGGCGATACGAAGGTCATCTGTACAGCAAGCATCGAGGAGAGGGTGCCTCCTTTTATGAAGGGGCAAGGCAAAGGCTGGATTACGGCCGAGTATTCGATGCTGCCGCGTGCGACCCATTCGCGCAACCAACGCGAGTCGGCCAGAGGCAAGCTCACAGGACGCACCATGGAGATTCAGCGCCTCATTGGCAGAGCGCTAAGGTCTGTCGTCGATCTGAGCGCACTAGGCGAACGCACCATTACGCTGGATTGCGATGTAATCCAGGCCGACGGCGGCACGCGCACTACGTCCATTACGGGCGCATTCGTGGCATTGGCTCTTGCGGTACATCATGTTTCCAAGACGGTCTCCTTCAATAAATATCCGATTCGCGACTTTCTGGCTTCCGTCAGCGTAGGCGTGATTCAGGAAAGAACGCTGCTTGATCTGAATTACGAGGAAGATTCCAAGGCTAAGGTTGACATGAACGTCGTGATGACCGGTCAAGGCAAATTCGTCGAGGTGCAAGGCACGGGCGAGGATGCGCCGTTCTCCCGCGAGGAACTGAACGAGCTGCTGGCCCTTGGCGAGGCGGGCATCGCAGAGCTGATCGAGAAGCAGCGCGAGGTGCTGGGCGAGATTGCCGCTCGCATTGGGGGTTAGCGGAATGACGAGAAACTGGCTGGAAGGTCACGACACGGTTGTCGTCGCTACCAAAAACGCCGGCAAAGTGAAGGAATTCGCCCATGCGCTTCAAAAGCTGGGAAAAGCGGTCGTCAGCCTGCACGACTATCCATCCATTCCCGATATCGTGGAGGATGGCGATACGTTCGCTGCCAACGCAAGGCTGAAGGCGAAGGCAACCGGAGACGCGCTTGGCGTGCCGGCGCTTGCAGACGACTCCGGCTTATGCGTAGAAGCGCTGGATGGAAGACCAGGCGTCTATTCCGCACGATATGCGGGAGAAGGAGCGGCTGATTCCGCTAATAACGCGAAGCTGCTTCAGGAGCTGGGACAGATTGGCGCCGAGCTTCCGGGGGACACGCTGAGCAATGGCTCCAAAGCGCTCAGCCGCGCTCAATTCGTATGTGCGCTTGCGCTGTACGATCCAGCCACGGGCGAGTTCATCGAAGCAGAAGGTACGGTGGATGGCATCATTACGGACCGTCCGCATGGCGACGGCGGCTTTGGCTACGACCCGCTATTCTGGCTGCCGCAGCTTGGCAGAGGGATGGCGGAGCTGTCCAAAGAGGAGAAAGGCGCGATCAGCCATCGGGGCGAGGCGCTGAAGGTTCTGATGAAGAAGCTGGGCATTGCTGCCGGCTAAGCTTATGAGAAGAGCAAGAACCCGGAAGACATTCCTGTTAGGGATGCTGCTTCCGGGTTCTTTGTTTCGTTATTTGGAGAATGAGCTGCTGATGCTTGCGGCAGTTTCAAAGTCATTCGCAGGACCGGCGATATGGTGCATCATTCCTGCTTTCTCGCCCATGTCCAACATCGGATTACGGCTTATGTACAAGTGCTCGAAATTATTGGCTTGCTCTATGTATCCGAACAAGATGAGGTCAGGAGAGCCATCCTTGCTGACTGCCGTGTACACAAGGAGAGTTTGATTATCATTCAGACCTTTGAACTTCATGTCTACGATGTCATGCGTTTTTGTAAAGTCATAATGCTCGATGACCAGCCTGCCGTTGAATTTGTGCTTGCGGAACAACGGTTTGCTTAACGTTCCTTTTATCGTTATGAATGTCTTGGCAGCCGAAGAAGGGTCGCCCTCCAAATATTCAATAGCAGGGAAAGCTTTATCAATGGTTACAGGTAGATGTTGATAAACTGTGTAGATAGCCCAAACGACGACTATTACCGCAACAGTTGCGGCTAATCTTTTCTTAACGGGATGGATGCGAGTCACCTCCTTGTCCAATTTGAACATATACCCAGTTACCTGTCTATCTGGAAATGGATGACTATATCAAATAGGGCTGCCGCAAGTCGCGATGACTTGATGGCAGCCCTGCTCTGTCGTATGCTAACGGACCGAAACGTTGTATTGCTTCAGCCAAACATTGACTTGATAGAGATAAGCGAACAGCTGAGGCCCGGACATCAGCTGACCGAACCATGGGAGGTTCGAGCTGGCCGTATCGGACTCCGCAAGCTCCCTGACCTTTTTCACATTGATTAAGGGAAGCAGGGGGGAGGAAGGATCGTTTAATACATCCAGCAGCAAGCCTTTGACAGCTGTAAGATAATTCGGGTTATGCGTCTTCGGGTACGGGCTTTTCTTTCTCCACAGGACGTCGTCGGGAAGAACGCCTTGCAGCGATTGGCGCAGAATTCCCTTTTCCCGGTCACCCGCCGACTTAATCTCCCACGGAATATTCCACACGTATTCCACCAGGCGATGGTCGCAGAAGGGGACGCGGACTTCGAGCCCGGCAGCCATGCTCATCCGGTCCTTCCGATCCAGCAGAGTGGGCATAAATCGCGTTATGTTCAAATAAGACATGCGCCGCATCCGTCTGCGGGTCTCGTCTTCGCCATCCAGCTGCGGAACCTCCGCTATCGCGTCGGCGTACCGGTCGCCGATGTATTCCTGCGGCCTGATCCAGGCAGCAATGTCGGGCGAGAGCAGGTCTGCGCGCATCGTTGTGGCCAGCGACCACGGGAAGGTATCGGCCTGCAGCGCATCCTCCCGATGGAACCATGGATAGCCGCCGAAGATTTCGTCTGCAGCTTCTCCCGAGATGGCAACCGTAGCCCCCTTCTTAATTTCATGGCAAAAGAGCAGCAAGGAAGCATCCACATCGGCCATGCCCGGCAAGTCGCGGGCGAGCGTCGCATTGTGCAGCGCTGTAACCAGCTCCGGTGTATCGAACTGGATCGAGTGATGGACTGTGCCCAGATGAGAGGTCATCCGCTCAATCCAGGGCGCATCGCTATTGGGCTGGAAGGCATGCGCCTGAAAATGCTTGTCGTTGTCGCGATAATCGACGGAATATGTGTGGACGTTGCCTTGCCCGTTCTTGGCATAATAGTTGACCGCCAGCGTCGTCAGCGCGCTTGAATCCAGTCCGCCTGACAGCAGCGTGCACACGGGCACATCAGAAATAAGCTGGCGGATGACCGTATCCTCCAGCAGCTCTCTGACATGCTCCGCCGTTTGCTGCACGTCATGCTCATGCGGGGTGCTTCGAAGCTGCCAGTAGGTGATTGTCTTCACGCCGACACGGTTCACGACCATGCATTGTCCGGGTCTTAGCTCGCTTAATCCTTTATACACACCGTGACCCGGCGTTCGCGCCGGACCGATGACGAAAATTTCGGCCAGACCTTCTGCTCCGACTTCCGCCTTGACGGATGAGTGCTCTAGAATACTTTTTGGCTCTGAGCCAAAAATAAACAAGCCGTCCCGCTGGCTGAAAAACAGAGGTTTGACACCTAGCCGGTCTCTTGCGAGAAATAGCTCCTGGGCTGTCACATCCCATATGGCAAAGGCGAATATGCCATTGAAACGTTCTACGCAAGCTCTTCCCCACTCCATAAATGCGACAAGCAGCACTTCCGTGTCGCAGGTAGTCGTAAAGGAGCGCCCGCGGCTCTCCAGCTCCCTCTTCAGCTCTGGAGCGTTATATAACTCTCCGTTATAGACGACTACATATTGATCGTCTCCGGTATACCGAATCATGGGCTGGGCGCCATTCTCCGGGTCCATGACGGAGAGACGGCGATGTCCAAGCGCGCAATGGGTCGTAATCCAGGTTCCCGCCGCATCAGGGCCGCGCGGAGCGAGCGTATCCGTCATGCGTTCCAGATTGTCGCTTTCTCTGGTCAAGTCACTGCTCCAATCAATCCAGCCGGTTATTCCGCACATCCTTCTCATTCCTCTCTATGCTGGACTCCAGTTGCGATAATAACAGTTATATGCTGAAAAAAGGGATAAAATGTCTGTCCGACGGGGGAAGCTAAGAGGGGCAGCATGACGCTGAAGAGGCAAAATGAAAACAGAAGGAATGAGGTATGCAATCATGGATGAGCATCGGCATGAAGAGAGATTTGAAGGCAGCAAAACCTTTTATGTATCCGTACAAGCCGGACAACTATTAGAGGAACAAGGGGCAGCGGCTTATGAGCTGGAGATTCATGCGAACGCCGAACAGGTCAATCTGCTCAGGGAGCTGTTTGAAGAGCTGTCATCGATGGATGAAGCGCAAACGTTTCAATTTGCAGGCAGCCCCTTCTCGCCGAACAGCGACGAAGCTTTGAATAGCGCATACGACGATATTATTAGCAGAATCTATCGGCAGCTGCATGAATGCGGCACAAGCGAAACGAAGAGTCACATTGAATCGATGGGACTATTTTAACAGGTGAGAGGAGAGGGAGATACTGAACGTGACAGGCGCTCGAGTAAGAGGTATCGTGAACCGCGGCGGAGAACCATGCGCTGAGGTCGAGGTGGATACGGATTCTGAATCCGCTCCGGTTGTGCTCGCTTATTTTGCTAATGAGGGAGGAAAAGCCGTCTTGCGGACGGTGCTGAGCAATGATGCGGAAAGGGAGACGGACTGGTTCGACAATAATCTGCATCAAGCATTTGAAGACATCACCGCAGAGGCTTCGTATGCAGACAATGAGAAAGGCAGGCATTCATTTCAGGAGAGCGTACTGGCTGCGGCTCATATTCGTCAAGAAGTGGAGGCGACTCTCGCAGATACTCTTTGAACGGCATCCATGGTATAATTTGTCCTAAAATATTTTTTGGGGGCGGACAGGATGCAAAAGCTGGTGTTTTTTGTAGGAGTAGCAGGAACGGGAAAGACGACGGTTGCGCTGAAGCTAAGCCGGTATATGCCGGCGGCGTTTCTAGACCGGGACACGATCGGGGGGCGCTTTGTAGAAGCGATTCTGGAGATGCAGGGACTGGACCCGAAGGATCGTGATTCCGATTTCTATAAAAAGAACTTGCGCGATTTGGAATACAATACCGCCAAGGATGTATGTATCGAGAACTTGGCTGCAGGGCAAAACGTCTTTATGATTTCACCGTTTACAGCGGAGCTGAAAAATCGGGAGTGGATTGAGGACGTCCTTGCTGCTGCAGGGCTTACCAAAGCGCAGGTGGATGTAAAGGTGATTGTTGTTGCTTTGCAGGACATGGAGCTGCAGCACAGTCGAATTGTCGGCAGAGGAACGGAACGGGATACGTGGAAGCTGGAGAATTGGGGCGACTTCCAGAAGCGGGTAGATTTTGTGCCTGCGATTAACTGGGACATCCCTGAGAGCAGCATCCTGATCTTCGACAACAGCGGCGAGCTGACAGAGGAGAAGGTAGAAAAGCTGCGCAAGTTTGCGTTTGGCGAGTAGAGCGAAGAGAAGGCAGCGCAGTTGAATGGATTGTGAGTAAAGTGAAGAGAAGTTAGGGCGACTGCACAGATAGTGAGTAGACCGAAGAGAAAGTACGGCAACTGCATGGATGGCTTGCAGACAAAAGTAATGGTAGAGCAGTTGCTCGTCGGCGAGTAGATGGAACCGAGGAACAACTTTCAGAAGCGGGCGGAATATGTACCGACCATTAACTGGGACATCTTGGAGAACAGCAGCCTGATCTTGGACAACAGCTGCTAGCTGACACAGGGAGAAGGTAGGACTGCCGCACAAGTTTGTGCTTGTCGAGTAGAAGCGGTGTGTATGTTTGTCTCTTCGGTAAGCTATCTTTAATCGTGCGTATGTCCCTGTAACTAGCTTGCAATTAGTTCAGGTGAACTATATGAGTGTGCCGACGGCTGTATAGGCGGTGCTTTGGCATTCGGTAGTATGCAGGCCGATATTGGACAGGAATTTCGTCAATTTGGCTGCAGGGCTACAAACAGCGCAATGCGGATAAGGCTAGTATTTGAATAAATATCCTAACAGCTTTATTCTGGTGACCGGATTTATTCGAGCTCCCCGCAAGATTCGAGCGGGGAGCTTTTCGTTTCTGATTCATTCGAAGGTAAACGGGTATGTAGGATATGGTTTAGGCAAGAGGCAGGAACCTGCAACGCGCCCTAGCCCGGCTGGGAGCAGCTGCAAGCCGCGCTAGCCCAGCAGAAAGCATCCTGCAAGCCGAGAAAATCGGCTTACAGCGTCCTAGCCCAGCTGGAAACATCCTGCAAGCCGAGAAAATCGGCTTACAGATCCCTAGCCCAGCTGGAAGCATCCTGCAAGCCGAGAAAATCGGCTTACAGCATCCTAGCCCGGCTGGAAGCAGCATGCAAGCCGAGAAAATCGGCTTACAGCGTCCTAGCCCAGCTGGAAACAGCCTGCAAGCCGAGAAAATCGGCTTACAGATCCCTAGCCCAGCTGGAAGCATCCTGCAAGCCGAGAAAATCGGCTTACAGGTCCCTGGCCCAGCAGAAAGATTCTGCAAGCCGAGAAAATCGGCTTACAGCGTCCTAGCCCAGCTGGCACAACGAAGCGAATCGTCAAAAAACAAAAAAGCCGCTCCCAAAGCCGGATATCGGCTTCATTGAGCAGCTGTGTGTGCGATGCAATGGCGTCCCAGGAGGGATTCGAACCCCCGACAACTCGCTTAGAAGGCGAGTGCTCTATCCAACTGAGCTACTGGGACGCGTGAGTAATAATATAGCATGTGAGTAAAAGGTTTTGCAAGCCATTTTTTTGATATTCACAAAAAAACTTCGACATTTTTTTCTTGCTACTCTCCGTGTTATAATCGTACCCAAGATTACTGGCTGATTCCTTAAGCAAAACGGGAGTTACTCGAAGGCGGTGTTATCATTACAACTCCTCAAGACCCTCATACAGAGGGTAAAGACAATGTTTATTTATTTCCCAGCATGCTGGATCAATATCAGATTCAATTGACCCGGATGCTGGAGGCGGAGCAATATCGCGAAGCCAAAGAGCTGTTAACTTTTCTTCTGCAGTGCCAAGGCCAGGAGAAACGGCATTACGAGGAATGGGACAGCCTGCTTGGCTGGCTGGAGATGGCATTCCCCGACGATGCGGAGAGAGGCGCTGGCCTCGAAACGGTCGATGCCGAGAATGAAGAAGCCACGCTTCGGGAGCAATTGCTGAAGCCGCCTGTGCAGGATGAAGCTTACATCCATCAAGTGATGTATATTATGCAGCATCATCCCATGATGGATCAGCAAATGCTGGCGCTGGAGAGAGCGGCATACATAGATGACAGTCAAGTAACCGAGACAATATTGGAATGGCTTCGAAGCGATACGATTCATCCGCTCCTGCAATTCAAAGCGCTGCAATGCTTGCGCAAGCGCGGAGCATCGGGCAGGCTGGCGCTTCAACGGCTGGACGAGCACGTGGAGCTGGAAATCGAAGCGACGCCGCTAACATTGGACGAATTCCCGCAGCCGATCGGACGCATTTTGGAGCGAACGGCGACGGTCGCCGAGACGGATGATCCGACGCTTCCTCATTTTGCCAGAGAGCTGTGGAAGGAAAGTCTGGAATATTTGTACGGCACATCCGCTTACCGATGGATGCTGCACGACAATGACGAGACAGTCGATTGCTACGCGGCGGCGCTGCATTTGACGCTTAATCTGACGGTCTACGGATCGGCAAATGACGACGATATACGCGATACATACGGGATTACGGACAGCCTCAGATTCCGCTATGAGCAGGCGTGTAGAACGCTTCGCGGAGTGGCCATGCTGCTCCAAACAGGCGGCGAGGAAGGCTAGCCTTGAAATGCTTGTCTATCTTGATTATAATGGAATGGTTTATGTAACGTGAAAACTTGTGATGCATGCGCATTTTTGGAGGGGAAGGCATAAAATGAAAGCAACTTGGGAAAAAATAGACAAGAACCTCGTCTCGATCGACGTCGAGGTAGACGCTGAGAAAGTAACGGTCGCACTCGACCAAGCCTTTAAGAAAGTGGTAGCAAAGGTAAACGTTCCTGGCTTCCGCAAAGGCAAAGTACCGCGGGGCATTTTTGAATCCCGTTTTGGCGTGGAAAGCTTGTATCAGGATGCAATCGATATCCTGCTGCCTGAAGTGTACACAGCTGTCGTGAAAGAAAACGATCTTCAGCCGGTTGACCGTCCGGAGATTGACGTAACGCAATTCGCGAAGGGCCAATCCTTCAAATTCAACGCAAAAGTAACCGTTAAGCCTGAAGTTCAGCTTGGCGAGTACAAAGGTCTTGAAGTTGAAGCGGTTCAAGCGGAAGTGACGGAAGAAGAAATCGCAGCTGAGCTGGAGCGTCTGCAAGGACGTCATGCCGAGCTGACGGTTGTAGAGGAAGGTCCTGCTCAAAACGGCGACATCTCCGTTATCGACTTCGACGGATACGTTGACGGCGAGCAATTCGAGGGCGGCTTCAGCGAGCGCTACTCCCTTGAGCTGGGTTCCGGATCTTTCATCCCAGGCTTCGAAGAGCAGGTTGTGGGCATGGAGCTTGGCGACTTCAAGGACGTTGAAGTAACGTTCCCTGAGAGCTACCACGCTGAGCACCTGGCAGGCAAGCAAGCGATCTTCAAAGTGAAGCTGCATGAGCTGAAGCGCAAATCTTTGCCGGCACTTGATGATGAGTTCGCCAAAGACGTCAGCGAATTCGACACGCTTGAAGAGTTCAAGCAAGATCTCGTAAGCAAGTTGAAAGAGAACAAGGAAAAAGAAGCCGAGCAAGCTCGCGAAGTAGCTGTCGTGGACAAAGCGACTGCAGCAGCTGAAGTGGAAATTCCTGAAGCGATGATCGATACTGAAACGGACTACATGGTGAAGGATTTCGAAAACCGCCTGCGCATGCAAGGCATGAACCTTGACCTGTACTACCAGTTCTCCGGCCAAAGCGAAGAAGTGCTGCGCGGCCAAATGCGTTCCGACGCGGAGAAGCGCGTTCGCAACAACCTGGTGCTGGAAGCGATCGCGAAGGCTGAAGGCTTCGAAGCGACTGACGCTGATTTGACAGAAGAGCTGGAGAAGCTGTCCAAGCAATATAACCGTCCTGCCGAAGAACTGCGCGACATCTTCGAGAAGAATGGCAACATCAGCAACCTGGAAGAAGATATCCTGCTTCGCAAAACGATTCAGTTCCTTCTTGAGAACAGCAAAACGGCTTAAGACATCCCCGGCTTTGGCTGGTATAGAAGAATAGGAAATACCCCAAGATAAGGCGCGTGTATAATACGTGCCTTATTTTCACCCTACATATTGGTATTTAGCTTTGCATTTGCGGGTAATCCGCGTACATATCGATTGACCGTTGCCGTATACTGTAGTATTGGAAAAATGACATGAAAACAAGTACGTGATACAATGAGGTAGCAACATACACTCCAAAACGAAAAGAGGTTGGTCGCATGAATCTGGTACCGATCGTAGTTGAACAGACGAATCGTGGAGAACGATCCTATGATATCTACTCCCGGTTGCTGAAGGATCGCATTATTTTTCTCGGAAGCGCGATTGATGATGACGTCGCGAACTCTGTTATCGCCCAGCTGCTTTTCCTGGCGGCCGACGATCCGGAGAAAGACATTCATCTATACATTAACTCCCCTGGCGGTTCTGTAACGTCGGGCATGGCGATATTCGATACGATGCAATACATCAAGCCGGATGTATCCACGATCTGTATGGGCATGGCGGCAAGTATGGGTTCGCTCCTGCTGACGGCGGGCGCCAAAGGCAAGCGCTTCGCGCTGCCTAATGCCGAAGTTATGATTCACCAGCCGCTTGGCGGCGTGCGTGGGCAAGCGACTGATATTAAGATTCACGCAGACTGGATTCTGAAAACGAAGCAGAAGCTGAATCAAATCTATGTTGATCGTACCGGACAGCCGTACGAGAAAATTGACCGCGATACCGACCGCGACTATTTCATGAGCGCGGATGAAGCTTTGGCCTATGGTTTGATCGACAAGGTCATTACTTCGCCGGGCCTTGTTTAATTGACGAAGACTTATAAGAAGGGGTGAGTGCATGTTTAAGTTCAATGACGAGAAAGGCCAATTGAAATGCTCGTTCTGCGGAAAATCCCAGGATCAGGTGCGCAAGCTGGTAGCCGGTCCTGGCGTATATATATGCGATGAATGCATCGAGCTGTGTACAGAGATCGTAGAAGAGGAGCTCGGCAACGAAGAAGAGCTCGATCTGAAGGACATTCCGAAACCGAAGGATATCCGGGCCATTCTGGATTCCTATGTAATCGGTCAGGAGTCTGCGAAAAAATCACTGTCTGTAGCGGTATACAACCACTACAAGCGGATTAATTCGGGCAGCAAGATTGAAGATGTCGAGCTTCAGAAGAGCAATATCTTGCTTTTGGGACCAACTGGCTCAGGCAAGACCTTGCTGGCACAGACGATGGCTAAAATTTTGAACGTGCCATTCGCAATCGCGGACGCCACTTCGCTTACAGAAGCAGGTTATGTCGGGGAGGATGTCGAGAACATCCTGCTGAAGCTTATTCAAGCAGCGGATTACGACGTAGAGAAAGCCGAGCGCGGCATTATCTATATCGACGAAATCGATAAGGTAGCTCGCAAGTCGGAGAACCCGTCCATTACGCGCGACGTATCCGGTGAAGGCGTGCAGCAAGCCCTTCTGAAAATCTTGGAAGGCACGGTTGCATCCGTACCGCCGCAAGGCGGACGCAAGCATCCTCATCAAGAATTCATCCAGATCGACACGACGAACATCCTGTTCATCTGCGGCGGCGCATTCGACGGTCTGGAGCAGCTGATCAAGCGCCGTATCGGCAAAAAAGTAATTGGGTTCAATTCTTCCGGCGAAATGCAAAAGGATTTGAAGCCGGGCGAATACCTGTCTATGGTTTTGCCGGAAGACCTGCTTAAATTCGGTCTCATTCCGGAATTCGTAGGACGTCTTCCGGTCATCTCCACCTTGGAGCCGCTTGACGAGGATGCACTCGTTCGGATTCTGTCCGAGCCGAAGAATGCGCTTGTGAAGCAGTACCAGAAGCTGCTGGAGATGGACAATGTGAAGCTCGACTTCGAACCGGCGGCACTTGATGCCATTGCGAAGGAAGCGATCAAGCGCAATACAGGCGCACGCGGACTTCGGGCGATTATCGAGGGCATTATGCTTGAGGTTATGTATGAAGTGCCATCGCGCGACGATGTCAGCACTTGTCTCATTACCGAGAAATCGGTACAGGACAAAATCATGCCTGAGCTCTCCGCCAAAAAAGGCAAAAAGAAAGAAGAAAGTGCTTAACCTTTATACTGCATGACAAGATCCACCCCATGGCATCTGTGCGTTCGCGCCCGCCATGGGGTGGACTTTCGTGTTTTAATGTAAGATAATATAAATGATTCATTATTCCATTCATTTACCAAATCGGTACGAATGTATGGGCATTTATAACCGAGGCTTTTGGGTCTTATACGTTTGATGGGAGAGATCACTTATGTATTTGCGTCAGGACACAGTTGCGGTGAAGGTTGGAGATCTGACGATCGGCGGCAGCAATGAAGTTATCATTCAAAGCATGTGCACAACCAAGACGGCCGACGTGGAAGCAACCGTCGCGGAGATTTTGCGACTGGAGGAAGCGGGCTGCCAGATCGTACGCGTAACCGTAAACAACAAGGAAGCCGCGGATGCTATTAAAGAAATAAAGAAACGCATTCATATTCCGTTAGTTGCGGATATTCATTTCGATTACAGGCTCGCACTTGCCGCCATCGAAAATGGTATTGATAAAGTCAGAATCAATCCGGGCAACATCGGTCGTCGCGAGAAAGTGGAAGCCGTTGTTAAAGCCTGCAAAGAAAAAGGCATTCCGATTCGCATTGGCGTCAATGCGGGTTCGCTTGAGAACCATTTGCTGGAGAAATACGGTTATCCGACACCGGAGGCTATGGTAGAGAGCGCCTTGTTCCATATCGGTATTCTGGAGGAGCTTGATTTCCATGATATAATCGTGTCGCTTAAGGCTTCCGATGTGCCGATGGCGATTGCGGCATATAGCATGGCGGCCGAAAAAATCAAATATCCGCTCCATCTGGGCATCACGGAAGCGGGTACGCTTCATACCGGTACAATCAAGAGCTCTGCAGGCATTGGCGCTCTGCTGGCGATGGGTATCGGCAATACAGTGCGTATCAGCTTAAGCGCAGACCCTGTTGAGGAAGTGAAGGTTGCCAGAGAGCTGCTGAAGACGTTCGGCCTCATTACGAATGCGGCAACGCTTGTCTCTTGTCCGACTTGCGGACGCCTCGATATCGACTTGTTCTCGATTGCCAACGAGGTGGAAGAGTATATTTCCAAGATAAAAGTGCCGATCAAAGTATCTGTGCTCGGCTGTGCGGTGAACGGTCCCGGCGAAGCGCGCGAAGCGGATATCGGCATTGCAGGCGCTCGCGGTGAAGGGATGCTGTTCCGTTACGGAGAAATGATTCGCAAAGTGCCGGAAGCGGAGCTTCTTAACGAATTGAAGAAGGAAATTGATGAGATCGTGCGCGTTTTTGAGGCGACTGGCGAAATTCCGGGCCGCAAGAACCACGCTCACGCTTAACTGCGGAATGACGAAGAGGACTCTACCCTATTGCAGGGCAGAGTCCTCTTGGTTCTTATTCTGCTGCCATCAGGATGAGGTTGGCGGTTGCTGGGAGGATGGCTGCAGTAATTGCTTCAGCTTTTCGATGAGCAGTAGAAAATCTTCTTTGGATAGCTCGGCCTGTCCAATGGCTGCCTCCAGCTTCTCCAAGGTTGCATACTGATCGTTCAAGACGATCTTGACTTGATCGACAGCTGAAATCGTGGCTGATAGAAGCCTTTTGATATCATCGACGCGCATAATTAGACACCGCCTTTACTCGTGACTTGATTTCTTGATGGCTTTAATGGCATCCAGCAAAGCTTTTCGCTGTTCCTTTTGCTGTTCCAGAACGGTTTCGAATACGGATTCGATTGAGCTGAATGTAATCGTCGAATCCATATTGTTCGCATTCAGCATTTGGATCAGCGGATATAGGATCATCAGAAGTGCGAAGTTGTCCACATACGTAATATTGAGTGCTTGTCCCCCAACGCCGCCTTGGCCTCCCAAGCCTCCTTGTCCACCATAAGCGGCAGCTTCCGCTTTTGCCATCGCCAACTCTTCGGCTTGCTGCGGCGTGTGTTCCTCCAGGATGGCGTCGAACCCCGGCACAGCGCCTTCAAGGGGCTGATTGTTCATAGGATGACCTCCTTCCTGCAAAGGCGATTAGACTGCGCCTGCAGCGCCAGCGCCGCCTGAATCGGCACCGGCATTGCGGCTTGCAACACTTGCGCCGCCAGCACCGCCAGTGCCACTTCCTCCAAGGCCATCATTACCACCGTAGACTGGCGCGCCTGTTATGGCTCCCGTCGCTGCTGCACCGCCCCAGTTGCTGTTACCTGCAACAACCAGATCGCCATCGGCAATTAAATCAATGTCTTGCTCGAACTATTGACTCGCCTTATTTCAAGTTTTGCCAAACTCAACTATTACGTTTGCTTTCACGACTTGTTCTTCTTCTTGTTCTTGTACGATGTGATCATTTCGTCAAGCAGCCTTGCCAAACCATTGGGCCAGTCTAGTCCTGCGACATAGAAGGCAAGCGCATCCTGGTCTCCGAATTTTGGTGAATCGTCTTTGCCTTTAGTGCCATCTGCTCCATTCACGCCGTCATCTCCGTGTCCCGGAGCGTCCTGCACCACTTTACCCGTTACAGTCCCTTGGGTGTGAAATGCTTGTCCGTCTGTGCCTGTAGTACTGCTGGCGCCGTCACTGCCCGTCTTCCCGTCTTGACCTGTTACATGCGCCTCATTGCTTGTCTCACTCAATAGATCCCCCCCCCTTCCTGTTGATATTGTTAGGATATGCGGGAAGGACAAGAAAGGTCAGGGGGTGCAGTCCGTAGGCGCTTACCTTTTTCTCTCGGTGGATAGTGAGGAGTCGATTGAAATTGCTATTTTCCGTACGGCATGGCGATTATTCCGAATGGCAAGAGGCAATACTGACTTAATACGGATAATTTTGACGGACGAACATCAGCAATCGGGAAGTGCGCCAGTAACCGCCGTCTTACGTTTGCGCTTGAAAGGAGCGGGTGAGAAATGAATCTAAGTCTTGTATTAATGTTGGTTCAAGTGTTTTTTGCGGTTGTCATTGGTCTGTATTTCTGGAATTTGCTTCGGAATCAGAAGACGAACCGCTCAGCGGTAGATCGCGAATCGAAGAAGGAAATGGATAAGCTCAGGAAGCTGAGATCGGTGTCTCTTACCAAGCCGCTGGCTGAAAAAACGAGACCGCAGACGATGGGTGATATCATTGGTCAAGTAGACGGCCTCAGAGCTCTTAAGGCGGCGCTGTGCAGCGCCAATCCTCAGCATGTCATCATTTATGGACCGCCGGGCGTAGGCAAGACGGCGGCTGCCCGTGTCGTGCTGGAGGAGGCTAAGAAAAATCCCTCGTCTCCGTTTTTGCCGGAAGCGAAGTTTACAGAGATTGATGCGACAACAGCCCGCTTTGACGAGAGAGGCATCGCGGATCCGCTCATCGGCTCGGTCCACGATCCTATCTATCAGGGTGCGGGGGCCATGGGAGTGGCAGGGATTCCCCAGCCGAAGCCGGGCGCTGTTACGAAAGCGCATGGGGGTATTCTGTTCATTGACGAGATTGGCGAATTGCATCCCGTTCAGATGAATAAGCTGTTAAAAGTGCTGGAAGACCGGAAGGTATTTTTGGAGAGTGCTTATTACAATTCGGAAGACGCGAATATTCCGCTCTACATCCATGATATCTTCCAGAACGGCTTGCCTGCAGACTTCCGTCTGGTAGGAGCGACAACACGTTCACCGCAGGAGATTCCGCCAGCTATCCGGTCGCGTTGTATGGAAGTCTACTTCCGCCCGTTGCTTGCCGATGAGATCGCCTTGGTAGCGGAGAACGCCGTGAAAAAAATCGGGTTCGGCCCTTGTCCGGAAGCAATTGATGTCGTCAAACGATACGCGACGAACGGAAGGGAAGCGGTTAATGTCATTCAATTGGCGGCGGGCGTGGCCTTATCGGAGAAGCGGGATCAAATATCGGCATCCGATATTGAATGGGTGGTCAACAGCAGCCAGATTCCTCCGCGTCCGGACCGTAAGGTGCCAAGCGAGCCTCAGATTGGCTTTGTGAACGGTCTTGCTGTATACGGACCGAACATGGGCACACTGCTAGAGATCGAAGTAAGCGCCATAGAAGCGAAGAAAGGTAAAGGACAGTTCACCATTACGGGCGTTGTGGATGAAGAGGAGCTAGGCGGAGGGTCTCGCACGCTGCGCAGGAAGAGCATGGCAAAGGGTTCTGTAGAGAACGTTTTGACCGTGCTCAGACGGATCGGGCTTCGTCCGCAGGACTACGATTTGCACATCAACTTCCCGGGCGGCACACCGATCGACGGCCCTTCAGCTGGCATTGCCATGGCAACCGCAATCGCGTCCGCCATTACAGGCGTGCCTATCGACAATAAGTTGGCGATGACGGGCGAGGTCGGCATACACGGCAACGTGAAGCCTGTTGGCGGCGTGCTGGCCAAAGTCGAAGCCGCATTCCAGGCTGGTGCGTTGCAGGTTGTCATTCCAAAAGAGAACTGGCAGGCCATTTTTGCCGATTTGAAGGGCTTGAAAGTGATACCGGTCGATAAAGTGGAAGAGGTATTCGATCTCGTATTTCCGCAGTCGGTACGAGCGGAAGAGCAGCCCGAGAAACCTTTCGGAACCGATGCTTATATCTCGACAAACGTTCCGTATTTGCAGGCTGATTCAGCTGAATGATAAACTAAGATAGATGTTAATGAATGGAGGTGCTGGAATGGGACCTGGCAAATCGAAAGGTCGTCGTCTGCCCTTGCTTCCGTTAAGAGGGCTGCTCGTGTATCCCAGCATGGTGCTCCACCTGGATGTGGGCAGGGACAAGTCGGTTCGCGCGCTGGAGAGAGCGATGGTGGAGGATCATATGATTCTGCTTTGCTCGCAGTCGGAAGTGAACATTGAAGATCCGACCGAAGAGGATATCTATAAAATCGGCACCATTGCGAAAGTGCGCCAAATGCTGAAGCTACCGAATGGAACGATACGCGTTCTTGTGGAAGGCGTCGTGCGGGCGGAAGTACAGAGTTATGTGCAGAACGACCAGTTCTATGAAGTGCTGGCGAAGGAGCTCCCTGAGCAGGAGACGGATGATCCTGAAGTGGATGCTTTGATGCGGACGGTGCTGAGTCAATTCGAGCATTACATATCCTTGTCGAAGAAAGTGACGCCGGAGACGTATGCCGCAGTATCGGATATCGATGATCCGGGCAGGCTGGCGGATGTGATCACCAGCCATCTGTCGCTCAAGATTAAGGATAAGCAGGACATTCTGGAGACGATCGACGTGGCCGCAAGACTGGAGCGGCTGCTTGATCTGCTGAACAACGAGCGCGAGGTGCTCGAGCTGGAGCGTCAGATCAATCAGCGCGTTAAGAAGCAGATGGAGAAGACGCAGAAGGAATATTATTTGCGTGAGCAGATGAAGGCGATCCAGAAGGAGCTTGGCGACAAGGAAGGGCGCGCCGGAGAGGCGGAGGAGCTTCGCGGGCAGTTGGCGGAAGCGGGCGTGCCGGAGTCTGTGATGGAGAAGGTAGGCAAGGAGATCGACCGACTGGAGAAGATGCCGCCATCTTCTGCAGAGGGAGGCGTCATCCGAAATTATATCGATTGGTTACTTGCTTTGCCATGGAGTAAATTAACGGAAGACGATCTTAGCTTGGCGAAGGCTGAAGACATTTTGAATGAAGACCATTATGGCCTCGAGAAACCGAAGGAGCGCGTGCTGGAATATCTGGCGGTGCAGCAGTTAGTCAAAAAGCTGAAAGGCCCCATTCTGTGCCTGGTGGGTCCGCCCGGCGTCGGCAAAACTTCGCTTGCAAGGTCTGTCGCCAAGTCGCTTGGCCGCAAGTTCGTCCGGATATCGCTGGGCGGCGTCAGAGATGAAGCGGAAATCCGGGGACATCGCCGTACATACGTAGGCGCGATGCCTGGGCGCATCATGCAAGGCATGAAGACCGCGGGCAGTCTTAACCCGGTATTCTTGCTGGATGAGATCGACAAGATGGCTTCCGACTTCCGCGGCGATCCTGCTTCAGCTCTGCTGGAGGTGCTCGACCCGGAGCAGAACGGGACGTTCAGCGATCATTACATCGAGGTGCCGTTCGATCTCTCGAACGTCATGTTCGTAACGACAGCCAATGCGCTCCATAACATTCCGCGTCCGCTGCTGGACCGGATGGAGGTTCTCTACATTCCGGGTTATACCGAGCTTGAGAAGCACCAGATCGCTGTTCGTTATTTGCTGCCCAAGCAGAAGCGGGAGCATGGACTTGGCGAAGAGCAGCTTCATGTAACGGAAGAAGCGCTGCAGCTTCTTATTCGCGAATATACGAGAGAATCGGGCGTGCGTAATCTGGAGCAGCAGATTGCGGCGGTATGCCGGAAGGCGGCCAAGTATTTTGTAGCCGATGAAAACCGGGAAGCTGTCGAAGCGCTTACAGTGGATGAAGCGCGGATTAAGGAATGGATCGGTCCGCCGAAGTTCAGGTACGGCCTTGCCGAGAGCGAGAATCAGATTGGCGCGGTTACGGGACTGGCATGGACCGAGGTGGGCGGCGATACGCTTGTCATCGAAGTAACCGTTATGCCCGGCAGCGGCAAGCTGACGCTGACAGGCAAGCTGGGCGACGTGATGAAGGAATCGGCACAGGCCGCCTTCAGCTTTACGCGTTCCCAAGCGGAGCAGCTCGGAATTGATCCTCAATTTCATGAGAAGAATGACATTCATATTCACATTCCGGAAGGCGCCATTCCGAAGGACGGACCGTCTGCGGGCATAACGATGGCGACAGCGCTTATCTCGGCGTTGACGAACCGGTATGTCGATAAGGAAGTGGCCATGACGGGCGAGATCACGCTGCGGGGCAGAGTGCTTCCGATCGGCGGACTTAAAGAGAAGTCGCTGGCAGCACACCGTGCCGGCATTAAGAAAGTGCTGTTGCCCAAAGACAATGAGCGCGATCTGCGCGATATACCGGACAGCATTCGCAGCGAGCTGGACTTTGTGCCGGTAAGCCATATGGCCGAAGTGCTTAAGCACGCCTTGCTGCCGGCAGCAACTGAGGAGAGGGCAGGGACAACGAATACATGAAGATATTAGACGCACAATTTATTATTAGCGCGGTCAGTCCGCAGCAATATCCGGAGGATGCCTTGCCAGAGATTGCTCTGGCGGGGCGTTCCAATGTCGGGAAATCATCCTTAATTAATAAGCTCATCATGCGTAAAAATCTGGCAAGAACGAGCTCGCAGCCGGGAAAGACACAGCAGTTGAACTATTACCGGGTGAATGATAGCATTTATCTGGTTGACTTTCCGGGTTACGGGTATGCCAAGGTATCCAAGACGCAGCGGGAGAAGTTCGGTGAGATGATCGAGACCTATCTGCAGAGCCGCGAGCCGCTCAAGCTGCAGCTTCTCGTTATCGATATCCGTCACGAGCCGTCCAAGGACGACGTGCTGATGTATCATTGGCTCAAGCATTACGAAATTCCGACCTGCATCGTCGCGACCAAAGCCGACAAGATTCCGCGGTCGAAGTGGGACAAGCATATTAAGATGATCAAGACAACGCTGGAAGCAGACCCTCGCGATTCTGTCGTGCTTTTCTCCTCTGAGACAGGGCTTGGCCGCGAGCAGCTATGGGATGTTATTAACGAAGCGATTGCCACATAAGGCAGATAGTGCGGGAAGTTCTTCTATAATTTAAAGAATACAGTGCAATTGTAGCGATTCCTTCTGGAATCCTCCGATTTTTCTTGAAATTTGCGCAAAAATGAAGGCTGGCCGGCAGGAATAAAAACGATGGATCACGTATAATAAACATAAGCAATGCTGAAAAGGCTGCTACTGGCGCAATAGCCGGTGGGGTCTCAAAGAATTGAGGAGATTTTTATGGCTAAGCGGCTAGCCACAGAGTATGTAAATGCCAAACTGCAGTTAAATCAAGAAGAAATGACAAAGTTCATCGCTTTTATGGAGGATCAGCAGCTGCGCATGCAGGTATTGGTGCTTGATAACGGCAACCAGGAACTCCTTCTTCACGATATCGCAGGGAGGGAAGAAGTCCGATTGACCTTCGAGCGAAGGCAAGGCTATTATGTTTGCGAGCTTTCTTGCCGTCTTGTAGAACCTAAGCTGACCAACGCGCTTCGCAAAGCGGTGACCGCTTTCCGGGGCAACGCGATCGTCAACCGCATTTACAGCCATTATACGATGATCTATCACTATAGGAACGGCGCCGTCCAGAAGATCGTGGAGAGCTCGGAAGCCGGCGAGCGTATCGTGTTCGAACACAAGGATACGCTTGGTCAGCTGGAGCGTGTATTCCGCAGTCGGCTGATTGAACGGGAGATCGGCTTGATTGGGGGCGCAGTGAATGAACTGCTTGATCTGCGCAACCAGACAACCGATCGTGCCGAAATTGCCACCATTGACCAGAGGCTGACGGAGCTTACTCACAAGCTGTTTGTGCTTGAAGCGTAGGAGCTCACGGGAACGCCCGAAGCGAGGAAGAAAGGCCGGTAAGCCGGTCTTTCTTTTTTTGTAGGAACGGTTACGGGACAATCTGCTCGTACATAGATTGATATGTAATGCATTTGTGCTGCTGCCAAATGGAGCCTAAACAAAAAAACTATTGCATTTCTCGCGGATAGATGTTATTTTTATTCTCGTTGAAAACATTGTTGCTCTACAATATTAGGAACCAGGATTCACTCAGGACATAGTTATGTTGCGAGAGATTAGTCCCTCGGGAAGTGAATGACGTAGGTCCTAGCGGATGAAATTTTTTAAACATTTTATTCCTAGGAAGGGGGAACCGGAAGATGGAATACTCAACTTTCGGAAGACACGTTGCTGTTGATGCTTGGGGTGTAGATTTTGAATTGCTGAACAGCGCTGAATTTTTGCAATCTCACATGGTAGAGGCTGCTGAAGCTTGCGGCGCAACTGTATTGTCGGTACAATCCAAACAATTTGATCCTCAAGGCGCGACTGTACTCGTGCTGCTGTCGGAGAGTCACCTCTCGATTCATACGTACCCTGAGAGAGGCTTTGCTGCGCTTGACTGCTATACCTGCGGTGAAACTGTTGATCCTCAGCTCGCGATCGATTACATGCTGACGGTGCTTAAGCCAAAGACGACCCATGCGAAGAAGCTGGTTCGCGGCATGGGCGAGCTGCAAGTCGAAGAACCGAAAATGAAACAAATCGAGCTTGTGTAAGGGCTCATTATTGTACGATACGGGAATAACCATGGAGCCAATCCATGGTTATTTCTTTGTGGATTCAGGGCATACTGTGAATGTATTTTTCAAACATTATTCATAAATGAACCCAATATGAATGTCGAACTATGCTATAATATTCGATAACATCAAGGGATTGGACAAGCATCAGAAGGAGGCAGGAGATCACACATGCACATTATCGTAGTAGGTCTGAACTATAGGACAGCTCCTGTAGAAGTGAGGGAGAAATTCGCATTTGCCGAGCATGAGCTGCCGGCTGCGCTTAAGGGCCTCATGGAAACGAAGAGCATTATGGAATGTGTTATTGTGGCTACGTGCAACCGTACGGAGATCTATGCCGTAGTGGATCGCCATCATCTGTGCGGTCATTATATCCGAAGCTTTATGGAGAAGTGGTTCAATCTGCCGCGAGCGCAGTTTACGAACCATTTATATATGTACGAGGACGGCAAGGCCATCGAGCATCTCTTCCGGGTAACAAGCGGACTGGATTCCATGGTTATTGGCGAGACTCAGATTTTGGGACAAGTAAAGGACGCCTTCTTGCTAGCGCAAGCCGAGAAGAAGACAGGCACGATATTCAACATGCTGTTCAAGCAAGCCGTGACAATGGCCAAGCGCGCCCATTCGGAGACGATGATTGGCGAGACGGCGGTATCGGTCAGCTATGCAGCGGTAGAGCTTGGCAAGCAAATCTTCGGCCAATTTAACAAAAAGACCGTCATGGTGATCGGGGCAGGCGAGACCGGAGAGCTTACAGCGAAGCATCTGTATGCGAACGGGGCGGACCGAGTGCTCGTCGTCAACCGTACGTTTGAGCGCGCCGCAGCGCTGGCTGACAAGTTTAACGGCGTGCCGTGTTCGATGGAAGAGGCGGCCAAGAAGCTTCATGAGGTAGATATCATCATAAGCTCCACTGGAGCCAATGGTTATGTGCTGAACCGTGAACAAGTGCATCAAGCGATGCAGCGCCGCAAGTCGAAGCCGCTCTTTATGATCGATATTGCGGTTCCTCGGGATCTGGACCCGACGATTGCAGCGGTAGAGAACGTCTTCCTGTATGATATCGACGATCTGGAGGGCATTGTGCAAAGCAACCTGGAGCAGCGCCGTCAGGAGGCAGCGAAGATTGAAGTGATGATTGAAGAGGAAATCAAGCTGTTCGAGCATTGGTACAAGACACTTGGCGTTGTGCCGCTTATCCGGGCCCTGCAGACGAAGTCGGCGGAGATCCATGAGGATACGATGAACAGTCTGGCAAACAAGCTGCCTGATCTGGACGAGCATGAGCTGAAGGTCATTCGCAAGCTGACCAAAAGCATCGTAAATCAAATGATGCAGGATCCTATACTTCGTATCAAGGAGATGGCCGGCGAGAAACAGGCTGATGAAGCGATGGACATGTTCGTGAAGCTGTTCGCACTGGAGAACCAGCTGGAACAATCCCGTGAGCAGGAGATGGCTGCGGCCCAGGAGCCAGCCCCTGCTGCCGTACAATCTAAACTCGTGCATTCCCATGCCGCTCCGGCATTTGCCCGTCCATAACCGGCTCATCACTTTGATATCGAAGTACTCGCCTGTCAATCCGTGAAGGGCTGTGAAGTGGAGGAGCTATGGAAACGGCTAACTGGATGTACGACGCGATACTTTATATTTACGCCCTGAGCCTGCTGTTTTACTTTTCCGACTTCATGCATGCAAGTCGGAAAGCGAAGCGGATAGGCACAGGGCTCCTTGTTTTTGTATGGATATTGCAGACTGGCTATCTGATAGCGAAGCTGTATCTGGGATATCCCGATCAGAACACCTTCTTGTATTGGCTTGCTTTCTCTTGGCTGCTGGCCACGGTATCCTTGGTCATCAGTCGTTTTTACCATATTGATTATATTGTCTTTTTTGTAAATGTGATCGGCTTCGCGGTTCTTGCTCTTAATTTGTACAGCGGAATGGGAGGCGGCGGCACATCATATGAACCTTGGCAGGCTGCAAGGGAGCTGCTATACGTCCATATCAGCCTGGTCTTATGCGCCTATGTCGCACTGACAATTGGAGCGCTGCTTGCCGGGATGTATCTGTTCCTGCATCATCGCCTCAAGCGCAAGCGCTGGTCACAGGTTGTGCGCAGGTATCCAAGTCTGGATACGATTGAGCGTTACGCCGACCGCGCCGTCATAATCGGCGTTCCACTGCTGGCTATGTCACTCGCGATCGCAACAGTGTCATTAATCGTTGAGGGCAGGGCGATGCTTCTACTGGACTGGAAGGTGCTGACCTCCTTCGCTTCCCTTGTCATGTACATTGCCTATGTGTATCAAAGAGCGGTGAAGGATCGTCCCGGCCAGCAATTAGCCAAGCTGTATATGCTGGCATTCGGCATGCTTCTCCTGAATTTAATGACGAACTCATTTTCTTCATTCCATTAGCGGCAACAAGAAAGGAAGGGCTCCGGCATGGAAGACTGTACGCCTGGCGGCTACTACCCCATAGCATTAAGGCTATCCGGCAAGCTCTGTATCATCATTGGCGGAGGCAAGGTGGCTGAGCGCAAGCTAAGAGGGCTGCTGGAGTCGGGAGCTGACCGAATCGAATTGATCAGTCCCGATGTGACGAAGGATATCGAGGCTTGGGTCGCTGCCGGCCGATTGATCTGGCGGAGCCGCCTATATGCTACAGGCGATATGGAGAAAGCATGGCTCTTGATTGCGGCGACCGATGATCGCGCGCTTAATGCCAGTCTTGCAGAGGAAGCGGAGAAGCTTGGCATCCTATCGAATATTGCGGATGCATATGAAAGCGGGAGGTTTATTACGCCAGCTGTTACGCGCAGAGGGCCGTTGATCATTACGGTTACGACGACGGGGCTCAGTCCCGCTCTGGCCAAGGAGATCAACAAAGAGCTGGACGAAACATACGGGAAGCGGTATGGTGAAGCGGCAGCGAGGCTTGGCGAGCTGCGCAAGCTGCTGTTGGCTAGAGAAGACCTTCGTGAATGGAAAGATGAGATGCTCGGGCTGGCGGCGAGAGAAGCGCTTGACGGGGAGATTGCGAATTTCACCCCGGAACAATGGCTGGAGAGCTTGATAGAACGGACTAAAGGGAGGGCATTATCGTGAGCAACAACTCGAAGGAACAACGCGTGATCGTCGTAGGAACCCGCCAAAGCGCACTTGCGCTGACGCAGTCAGGCCAGGTGATCGACGAACTGAAACGCATAAGCGAGCAGCAGGGGCTAGGCTATACGTTCGAAGTCCGCAAGATCGTAACGAAAGGCGACCGGATTCTGGATGTCACATTGTCCAAGGTCGGGGGCAAAGGTCTGTTCGTCAAAGAAATCGAGCAGGCGCTCCTTGATGGAGAAATCGATATCGCTGTACATAGCATGAAAGATATGCCGTTCCAGCTGCAAGAGGGCTTAATGAACGGCGCGACGCCAAAACGGGTGAATCCGCTGGATTGCCTCGTGACGCGGGAAGGCCAGGACCTGGATTCACTGCCGCAGGGAGCGCGGGTCGGGACGAGCAGCTTGCGCCGTGCAAGCCAGCTCAAAAACAGAAGGCCGGATTTGCAGCTGGAATCGATTCGTGGCAATATCGACTCCCGCATTCGCAAGCTGGAGACGGAAGGCTTCGATGCAGTCGTGCTCGCTGCTGCGGGTCTGACGCGTATGGGATGGGAGGACCGTATCTCGTCGCTCATTCCGGAAGATATATGTATTCCAGCTGTCGGACAAGGCGCGCTTGGTATCGAATGCCGGGAGAATGACCGGCAAGTCAGGGAGCTCCTTGCTCTTCTTAATGACCGGGAGACGGAAATAACGGTGCGTGCGGAGCGAAGCTTTCTTGGAAGGCTGAACGGCGGCTGCCAGGTTCCGATTGGGGCGTATGCGACGATCGTGTCAGAGGAGGCGGACGGCCCGGTGCTGGAGCTGACCGGCATGGTCGGATCGCCTGACGGGGAGACGCTGCTGAAGGAGATGAAGCGAGGAAAGGATCCGGAGAAGCTGGGCAAGGAAGTGGCCGAGTCGCTAATCGCTGGCGGCGCCGACCGCATTCTGGCGGAGATCGGGGGCTAAAGCCATGAACAAGGGGAAGGTTTATTTGGTGGGCGCCGGTCCCGGAGATCCGAAGCTGATCACGGTACGGGGACTGGAATGCTTAAAGGATAGCGATGTGGTCGTCTATGACCGGCTCGCTAGTCCCAGATTGCTGAGATATGCCAAGCCGGGCGCCGAGATGGTCTATGTTGGCAAGCTGCCGGACCGCCATACGATGAAGCAGGAAGAGATTAACCGTCTGCTCGTCGATTTGGCGTTGGCAGGCAAGACAGTAACGCGCCTCAAGGGCGGCGACCCGACGATCTTCGGCCGGGTTGGCGAAGAAGCGGAGCTGCTGCATGAGAATGGCATTGCATTTGATATCGTGCCTGGCATTACATCGGCCATTGCCGTACCGGCCTATGCGGGCATACCGGTGACGCATCGCGATCTGGCCTCCTCCTTGTCCATTGTGACGGGGCATGAAAGTCCAGATAAGCTTGACCGGTCGATTCATTGGGGCAAAGTGACAAATGCGACAGGCACGCTGCTGTTCCTGATGGGCGTGGCCAAGATCGGATATATTGCGGACCAACTGATCAAGCACGGCAAGCCGCCGCAAACGCCTGTCGCGCTGGTTCGTTGGGGGACTAGAGTCGAGCAGCAAACCATAGTCGGTACGCTTGAGACAATCGAGGCGATTGTGAAGGATGCGAACTTTCAGCCTCCGGCAGTTATTATTGTCGGCGAGGTTGTCCTTCAGCGGGAGAAGCTGAAATGGTACGAGAATAAACCATTGTTCGGGATGAGGGTAATGGTCACTCGTGCCAGGCCGCAGGCAAGCGAGTTTGCGGATGCGATCGAGGCGCTTGGCGGGGAGCCGTGTGAGTATCCCGTCATTGACATCAGGGAGCCGCAGGACGAGCAAGTCATCGAGGTGGTCCGGACGAGCCTGGAGCAGGCTGAAAGCTATCAATGGCTTATGTTCACAAGCGTAAATGGCGTGGATTATTTCTTCCGGTACCTGCGTCGCTTCGGCATCGATATGAGGAGATTTCATGCTGCACGCATCGTGGCTGTTGGGCCTAAGACGGCAGAGGCTCTTGCTGCAAGGGGATTGACCGTCGAGGAGCTGCCCGTACAATTCTATGCAGAGTCTCTGCTAGATCGGGTAAGCGAGTGGCTGAAGCCCGGAGACAGGGCGCTTCTGCCGCGCGGTGATCTGGCTCGAGAGGTGCTTCCGAAGGAGCTTAGGGCAAGAGGCGTTGAGGCTGTCGAGATCGACGTGTACGAGACGACGATAGCGGATACGCAGGATGACCTGGCGCTGGATTGGCTTCGCGAAGGCGGCATTCATATGATCACATTCACCAGTTCGTCCACGGTGACGAACTTGCTTGAAGTATTGCGGCGCAGGGGCATCGAGGAGCCTGTGAAGCTGCTGGGGAACATTCCGATCGCTAGCATCGGTCCTATTACAACCAAGACGATCCAAGAGGCAGGGCTGCATGCAGCCGTCGAGGCGGAAGCTTCGACGCTCGACAGCTTGCTGGAAGCGATCACCGCCTATAATCAGGAAAGGAGAGGTTTATGATGAGTTTCCCAATTGTAAGACATCGCAGACTGCGCAGAACGGCTGGGCTTCGCAGTCTGGTTCGCGAGAACATGCTTAGCGCAGATGATTTTATATATCCGTTGTTTGTCACCCATGGCAAGGAGGTCAAGGAAGAAATTCCGTCCATGCCTGGCGTATATCATCTGTCCATGGATTTGCTGGAGGAGGAGATTCGCGAGATCGTCGCGCTTGGCATCAAGTCCGTTCTGCTGTTCGGTGTACCGGACCATAAGGATGCGCACGGATCGTCTGCCTATGATCCGAACGGCATCGTGCAAGAAGCGATCCGGGCGGTGAAGGGTTGGGCGCCAGAGCTTGTTGTGGTTGCTGACACGTGCCTATGTCAATTCACGGATCACGGACATTGCGGTATCGTTCATCAGGACGAGGCCACGGGTGTGGCGGTTGTCGATAATGACAGATCGCTTGAGCTTCTGGTCCGTACAGCGGTCTCGCAAGCTGAGGCTGGTGCAGACGTCATCGCGCCATCTAATATGATGGACGGATTCGTACATGCGATTCGTGCGGGTCTGGATGAAGCGGGCTACAGCGATATTGCCATTATGTCTTACTCGGTCAAGTATGCGTCGGCCTTCTACGGACCGTTCCGCGATGCAGCGCATTCGGCTCCGCAATTCGGAGACCGCAAGACGTATCAGATGGATCCGTCCAATTCGCGGGAAGCGCTGCGCGAGGCGGAATCCGATGTGGCGGAAGGCGCGGATATGCTAATGGTCAAGCCGGCACTGTCCTATCTGGATATTGTGAAGACGCTCAAAGAGCAATTCGATCTTCCTGTTGTCGCTTATAACGTAAGCGCCGAATATTCGATGGTCAAGGCTGCAGCTGCAAACGGATGGGTCGATGAGCGTGCCATCGTGCTGGAGAAGCTGACGAGTATGAAGAGAGCAGGAGCCGACATCATTATTACGTATCACGCCAAAGACGCTGTCCGCTGGCTGAAGGGGGAATAAGAAGGATGACTGAGAGTAACAGAAGACGTAATGATGCACGTTCCGCCGAGGCGTTCGCCAGGGCGAAGAAAGTGATTCCAGGTGGCGTCAACTCTCCTGTTCGCGCGTTCAAGTCCGTAGGGCTTACGCCTGTCTATATGGAGCGCGGCGAAGGCAGCCGCGTCTACGACATCGACGGGAATGGCTATATTGATTATGTGGCTTCGTGGGGACCGCTTATTATGGGACATGCCCATCCTGAGGTAGTTGAAGCGCTGCGTAAGACGGCAGAGCGAGGTACAAGCTTCGGAGCACCTACTGAGCTGGAGACGCTTATGGCCGAGCTTGTATGCGAGCGCGTGCCCTCCGTTGACGTTGTACGGATGGTGAACTCTGGCACGGAGGCGACGATGAGCGCCTTGCGACTTGCCCGCGGCTATACGAAGCGAAACAAAATTATGAAATTTGAGGGCTCCTATCACGGCCATGCGGACAGCTTGCTGATTAAGGCGGGCTCTGGCGTGGCGACGCTGGGTTTGCCTGACAGTCCTGGCGTTCCCGAGCATGTGGCTTCACATACGATTACCGTGCCTTACAACGATATCGAGTCCGTTAAGCTTGCATTCGAGAAATTCGGAGAAGAGATCGCATGCATCATCGTTGAACCGATAGCGGGCAATATGGGTGTCGTACCGCCGCTTCCGGGCTTTCTCGAAGGATTGCGCGATGTGACAACGCAGTATGGAAGCTTATTGATCTTCGACGAGGTCATGACGGGATTCCGTGTTGGCTATCAGTGCGCGCAAGGGCTGTTCGGCGTTACGCCGGATCTGACTTGCTTCGGCAAGGTTATCGGCGGAGGACTTCCTGTTGGCGCTTATGGCGGCAAACGGGAGATTATGGAGATGATCGCGCCAAGCGGTCCGATCTATCAAGCGGGTACATTGTCGGGCAATCCGCTTGCGATGGCGGCCGGCTATACGACGCTGAAGCTGCTGACGCCGGAGACGTATGAGCTGCTTGAGAGACAAGCTGTCCGTCTGCAGCTTGGTTTCGAAGCGAATGCGAGCAAGCATGGCATTGCATCTACAATTAACCGTGTAGGCTCAATGGTTTGCCCGTTTTTCACAGAGAAGACCGTTATTAACTACGAGACGGCGAAGACAACCGATCTGGAACGGTTCAAGACTTATTTTGCGGCTATGCTAGATCTGGGTGTCAGCATCGCGCCTTCTCAATTTGAAGGCATGTTTGTCTCCGCCGTCCACAGCGATGCTGATATTGACGAGACGATCGCCGTTCACGATCAAGCGCTGAGCCGCCTGTAATAACGATAGAGGAGGCTCGCGGCATGCTGGAGCTGGAACACTATACACGCAGAAGCGGGGAATGGCTGTTGCTGGATGCGACTGCGTTGCAGGACCATGTGTCACATCGATTCCCCGACAAAGCCGAGATGCCAGGGCTACAGGCCGGCAGTCATCCGCATCATGTGCGGCAATGGCTGCTGGCCTCTTCCTTGTTTCCGGCCAAATGGGTCAACCGTTTATTTTCCGTTGGAGGGATCAAGTGGAGCGGCAACCAGATCGGATTGCTGGCCTTTCCCGCAGCGGTTACCGCTACAGACAAGTCATACCGCAATTTGGCTGGTCGCCCGCAATCCCGGTCCGCTGCATCTCCCCCTGTTCTCTATGAGGACGATTATTGCCTTGTGCTGAATAAGCCGGCGGAGATGCCGGTACATGCCGCTTATGAAGGGCATGCCGGCACGTTGGACGAAGCCGCATGCAGGCATATGCTGGCAAAGAACGATCCTCTTCCGGTGCGGCATATTCACCGACTGGATGACGAGACCTCGGGACCTGTCCTCTATGCCAAAAACGATCTTGCGCAATGGAAGCTTGATGAGGCGATGAGGAATAAGGAAATTGATCGCATCTACGTTGCCGTTGTGCAAGGCTTGTTAAGGCAGGAGAAGGGAACGGTGGACGGCCCAATCGGCAAAGACCGCCATCACGCTTCTCGCCGGAGGGTTACCCCGTCCGGTGACACTGCTTTGACAACTTACGAGAAGATCGGGCAGCTGGCTGGCATGACGATTGTCCGTCTCCGGCTGGAGACGGGAAGGACGCATCAAATACGCGTCCATATGAGCCATATCGGCCATCCGCTTGTCGGGGACACTCTCTATGGCGGCTCTAGCAGATTGCTTGGACATCAGGCGCTGCATGGTGAGAGACTGGTCTTTTCCCATCCGCTGACGGGCAAGCTGCTAGACGTGCAGTCGCCTTGGCCGGACTGGCTTAAGCGCTTGTCCGGGGATACTCGTCCCTGAATAAAAAGACAGTCATGCTCCTGCCTTATCTCCCATATAGATAAGTAGTGAATGTACAGTTAGCCCAAGCATTCAGTACGAAGGGAGGAATATGTCATGTCAACAGGGTCGAACGGATTGCGATTTGACGTATATGAGCGGGTTCATCTGCCCGAAGACGTCACAGGAATTGACGAGCTGGAGGAGATCGAGCTTGTTCCCCGCATACAGGTCATTGATCAGGGGGACCAGGCTGTATTGAAAGGCCAGCTGCTGCTAAGCGGCGTCTATCGCGGACAAGATAGCGCGGCGGGACCGCTTGCGCTGGAGCATTGGATACCGGTAGAGATTTCTTTGCCGATGAACCGGGTGTCCCGGCTGGATGACATTTCAATCGAGATCGATAACTTTGATGTAGACCTGCTGTCTGCCCGCACCTTGAACATTACGGGGGTGCTCTCGCTTCGCGGCATTTCCGTGGAGCCGGTAGAGGAGCAGGGAATGCAGTGGGAGGATGAATCCTTTACCGCAATTCATCAGAGAGCGCTCCAGGAGCCGAATGAATTCGAGGACGACTCAGATACAAAGGTATACCAGGGGCTATTATCGAATGAGGCGGAATCGGATCAAGCCAGAGAAAGCGAAGAACAAAGCGCCGACGAAAACTACATAGCGGATGAAAGCGCGCAAGCCGCCGAGTGGCAGGAGGCAGCAGAGGAGCAGGAGAGTACACTGGCATCAAGGGATGAGAACGCCGAGGAAAGCTGGCTTCAATGGAATGCGGAGCAGCAGCAAAATGAACAGAGCCAGTCCTATCAGCAGTCTCCACCTCAACAGCCTTACCAGCAGCAGGGTGTATCGCAGCTGGCATCACTGTACCAGCAATTCCAGCAGCCGACCTATCCGTCGCAGCAAGCACAATCCGCGCAAGTGAGCAGCAGGGAAGAAACGGAGTGGAGCGAAAGTCAGGCCTATCGCCCGGAAGAAGAGGCAGAAGTTGCGGAGGAGCCTGTATTCGCGCAGCAAGAGGAAGAACTGTCCATTCAATCGGAGGAAGAGGCGCCGGTATTCCAGGAATCCGATGCGGAAGCGGAGCCGCGTAAACCGCAGGAGGTACAAATCGCATTTACCGGCAAACCGTCGGCAGGGGCGAATGAGTCGCAAGGAGACCTCGGCTTCCGAACGCTGCTTCAATCTAGCAAACGCGAGCAAGCTGCGCGGGAAGCTGCCGAGCAGACGCTTACGGAGCAAGCGGAGGCTGAACGCGCTTTGGCGACAACTGAGGAAGAGATCGAGTGGAAGAAGCTGTTCCTCAGCAAACAAGCGGAGGAAAATGAATTCCGCAAAATCCGGGTATGCATCGTACAGCGCGAGGAAACGCTGGAGCAGATTGCGCTCAGATACAGTTTGAACCCGCGTGAGCTGCTAGTTCATAACGGGTTGCATGAATCTTCGGTTGCCGAAGGGCAGCTGCTGTATATTCCATAAAGGCAGAGAAGGAGCTGTCTAATAGTGAAGTCTTTCACTGAAGGATAACCACTCCTGATGGAAAAAGTGGATTGCAATTAATGGCGATGCTCAGGAGTGTCATTCCTGGCATAGCCATTTTTTGTGTCCAGATTAAGCTTTTGGGAACAAGCATTTCTGAAAGATAACACTGCATAGCCGGAAAAACGGATCAAGAAACCCTAGAGAGACAAAGCGTTTTACCACACACCACTATTTCGCTCCTATCGCCGAATTAGCACATTTAGTTGTATCACATACCACTATTTCGGTCCAATCGCCGAACAAGTCTATTTAGCCATGAAAAGGTTTTGTTATCGTTGCCCACATGCCTGAAATGAAGATAAGGAACGATCCTTTATAGCTTCTGCCTATATCGTGATAGGATCAGGTTGACTCCGAACCTTAACAAAGGTATGATTATACATATATGTGTGACAACAACGTTGAAGGGGATTAGTACGCAGCGAGCCTTCAGAGAGCGGAACCGTTACGCTGAGAGGTTCTGCAGGATGAGACTGCATACGGGTCGCCCCGGAGTTGCCTATACGAACCGCGAGATCCTCTCGCGCTAATGTAGGCCGGCAGCAGCCGTTATCTGTTCGAGTGCCGTGAGATAGGATTCTCAGCGGAACAAAGGTGGTACCACGGAAGCATGACCTTTCGTCCTTTATTGACAGGACGAGAGGTCTTTTTGCATGTGTAGAAGAATTAGTGGAGGATGAAATCAATGTCAGATGACCAATTCAAACCGGCAATGCCAACGACTTACGATCCCAAATCGGCAGAACAGAAGTGGTATGAATACTGGGTAAAAGGCAATTATTTCGAAGCGGGCAAGCGTCCCGATGCGGAACCGTACACCATCGTTATTCCGCCTCCGAACGTTACGGGCATGCTGCACATCGGCCATGCGCTCGACTTCACGCTGCAGGATATATTGATTCGCACGAAGCGGATGCAAGGCTATGACGCGCTGTGGCTTCCGGGAACGGATCACGCCGGCATCGCAACTCAGACCAAGGTAGAGCAGAAGCTCCGCGAGCAAGGCACTTCCCGCCACGATCTGGGACGCGAGGCGTTTTTGGAGAAGGTATGGGAGTGGAAGGACCAATATGCGAATACGATCCGCGACCAGTGGGCGAAGATGGGTCTTTCTCTGGATTACTCCAGAGAACGCTTTACGCTCGACGAGGGGTTGTCCAAGGCGGTTCGCGAAGTGTTCGTTCGCCTCTATGAGAAAGGCTTGATCTACCGCGGCAAAAAGATTATTAACTGGGACCCTGCCGCTCGCACGGCACTGTCCGATATCGAGGTAGAATACAAGGAGCTGAACGGCCACCTGTATCATTTGCAGTATCCGCTTAAGGACGGCTCCGGACACATTACGGTGGCGACAACTCGACCGGAGACGATGCTGGGCGATACGGCGGTTGCCGTTCATCCGGAGGATGAAAGATACAAGCATTTGATTGGCTCCATGATTGTGCTGCCTGTAGTCGGCAGAGAGATTCCGATCATCGCCGACGAATACGTCGAGAAGGAATTCGGCTCCGGAGCGGTGAAGATTACACCGGCTCATGATCCGAACGACTTCGAGGTAGGCGAGCGCCATAGCCTGCCGCAAATTATCGTAATGGACGAGACAGGCACGATGAATGCTGAAGCGGGCCCTTACCAGGGCATGGACCGTTTCGAATGCCGCAAACAGCTGGTGAAGGACTTGCAGGAGCAAGGGGTCTGCGTGAGCATTGAAGACCATGTGCATCAAGTCGGCCATAGCGAGCGCAGCGGCGCAGTCGTTGAGCCTTACTTGTCCACGCAATGGTTTGTTGCGATGAAGCCGCTGGCGGAAGCGGCAATTGCTGCTCAGAAAGCAGGCAAAGGCGTACAATTTGTTCCAGAGAGATTCGAGAAAATCTATCTGAACTGGATCGAAAACGTCCGCGACTGGTGTATCTCCAGACAGCTGTGGTGGGGCCACCGGATTCCGGCATGGTACGATGATGCGACAGGCGAGATGCATGTATCCCGCGAGGATATGAAAGGCGATCATCTCCGTCAGGACAACGACGTGCTGGACACTTGGTTCAGCTCCGCGTTGTGGCCGTTCTCCACGCTGGGCTGGCCGGATCAGACCGAGGACTTAAAACGGTACTACCCGACGAATGTTCTAGTTACCGGCTACGACATCATCTATTTCTGGGTAGCCCGCATGATCTTCACCGCGCTAGAATTTACCGACGAGATGCCGTTCAAGGATGTGCTGCTGCATGGCCTTGTACGCGACAAAGACGGACAGAAGATGTCCAAGTCGCTTGGCAACGGCGTAGATCCGCTTGACGTAATTGAGCAATACGGCGCGGACGCTATGCGCTTTATGATCTCGACAGGCAGTACGCCAGGCCAGGATCTGCGCTTCCGCTATGAGAAGGTCGAGCAGGCGCGCAACTTTGCCAATAAGATCTGGAACGCATCCCGCTTTGCGCTTATGAACCTGGAAGGCTTCAGCGCAAGCGATATCGATATTAACGTGAAGCTGGGTACAGCGGACCGCTGGATTCTGCATCGCTTGAATGAGACTGTACGCGATGTGACCAGACTGATCGACAGCTATGAGTTCGGCGAGACCGGCCGCGTGCTGTACAACTTTATTTGGGACGATCTGTGCGACTGGTACATTGAATTCTCGAAGCTTAGCTTGAATGGCGGAGACGAAGCGGCGAAACGCGCGACACAATCGGTACTGGCTTATGTGCTCGATCGGACGCAGCGCCTGATCCATCCGTTCATGCCGTTCATCAGCGAAGAGATCTGGCAGCATCTGCCGCATGAAGGCGAGACGATTACGCTGGCTTCTTGGCCGACCTACGAGACTGCGCTGGAAGCGCCTGACGCTGTGAAAGAGATGGAGCTCCTCATGGAGATGATCCGTGCGGTGCGCAATATTCGGGCTGAAGTGAACGTACCGATGAGCAAGAAGGTCGAACTGCTGATTAAGCCGGCTGGTGAGTTCGAAGCGGCAATTCTGTCCCGCAACGAAGAGTTTATCAAGCGCTTCTGCGGCACGTCCTTGCTGGAGAGCGGCATATCCATTGCCGCGCCGGATAAAGCGATGACTGCCATTATTACGGGCGCAGAGCTGTACTTGCCGCTTGCAGGCTTGATCGATATCTCGCAAGAAATCGCCCGGCTGGAGAAAGAACTGAAGACGCTGATCTCAGAGGTAGAGCGAGTGGAGAAGAAGCTTGGCAATGAAGGCTTCGTAGCGAAGGCGCCAGCCAAGGTTATCGAGGAAGAACGCGCCAAGATGGCGGACTACGCCGAGAAGAGAGACAAAGTGCTGGCTCGCATCGCAGAGTTGCGCGGCTAGTCCTAAAGCGGAAGAAGGGATAGACATGACAGATACAACGATGCAACAGCATGGGGAGAGCGAGGCTCTCCCTACCTATCAAGCAGCGACGGATTGGATTACGGGACTTATGCCGTTCGGCATCCGTCCCGGACTTGATCGGATCGAGGCGCTCATGGAGCGTCTTGGCAATCCGCACCGCAGGCTGAAGTTCATACATGTCGCCGGCACGAACGGCAAGGGGTCGGTATGCGCGTATTTGACCAGCGTGCTGTTCCAAAGCGGATATGATGTAGGTACGTTCACTTCGCCTTATATTACGAAGTTCACCAATCGGTTTCAATATAACGGCAAAGACATCAAAGAAGAGGAATTGCTGGCGCTTGCCAATGAACTGAAGCCGCATGTTGAGGCAATTGCGGATACGGAGCTTGGTTCACCGACGATGTTCGAGGTATCAACGGCGCTCGCTATTCTTTATTTCGCCAAGGTAACGTTCCCCGATTATGTGGTATGGGAAACGGGTCTTGGCGGTCGGCTGGATGTAACCAATATTGTCTACTCGGTTATATCTGTCATCACCAATGTCGGACATGATCATATGGACCGTCTTGGCGATACGCTCGCGCAAGTAGCGGAAGAGAAGGCGGGCATCATTAAGCCAGGCGTCCCTGTCGTTAGCGCAGTGACACAGCCGGAAGTGGTCGACGTGATTCGGCGAGTGGCCGGCGAGAAGAGCAGCACGCTGTATATGCTCGGCGAGCAGTTCAGCGAATCGGCTCTGGACGTGAGGGAGGATGAGCAGCAGTTCCGCTTCCAAGGCATGTTCCGGACGATCGAGCCTCTTCGTATCTCCCTTAACGGGGCACATCAGCGGACCAATGCGGCTGTGGCTGTTATGACATTAGAGGTTTTGCGTCAATATCAGGCGCTTGTCGTGGATGACGACGCTCTGGAAGAGGGATTGCTCAAGGCGGCATGGCCGGGCAGACTGGAGATGGTGAAGCGCGATCCTCGCATTTTGCTTGACGGCGCCCATAATCCGGAAGGCGCGGAGATGCTGGCCAAGGCCTTGAAGGAGACTTATAAGTACGAACGTCTCCATGTTGTGATGGGGATGCTGGAGAATAAGAATCATCGGGAGACATTTAAGCATATACTACCAATAGTGGATACGCTTATCTTAACCGAGCCCGATTATCGGATGAAGATGGAAGCGCAGGACTTGGCCGCTATCGTGCAGGAACTGCGCCAAGAGCTGCAAGGCGGGAAGCCGTTCGAGCTTGTCATCGAGAAGGATTGGAAGCAGGCATTGCAAACATTACAACAGGTTACCGGGTCTTCGGATCTTGGGGTCGTGACAGGGACGCTTTATTTGATAGCGGACGCTCGCGCCCGCTTGCTGTACAACTCGGATTCTGAAAAAGGTTGGTGAACCGTCTTTGAATACGGCAGAACACGTTCATTTTATCGGGATCGGCGGTTACGGCATGAGCGCGATTGCACGCGTCATGCTGGAGATGGGCTATAAGGTAACCGGTTCCGATGTCGCGCGGCAGGAGCTTACGGAGAAGCTAGCTGCAAAAGGGGCTGATATTTATATCGGCCATCAGCCAGAGCATGTGCGAGGCGCCGATCTGGTCGTGTACTCGACAGCTCTGACGAGCGACAATGTGGAGCGCAGAGCGGCGGAAGAACTCAATATTCCGGTGCTGCATCGCGCCCAAATGCTGGCAAGGCTGATGAATGCGGGGAAAGGCGTTGCCGTAGCGGGAGCGCATGGCAAGACGACCACATCCTCCATGATCGCACTTGTCATGGAAGCATGCAAAGCCGATCCTACTTACATTATCGGCGGAGAAATCGTTAACGTTGGCACAAACGCCAAGGCTGGAAAAGGCGAATATGTGGTGGCGGAAGCGGATGAGAGCGACGGCTCCTTCCTGCAGTATCATCCCTCCATCGCGATAGTCACGAACATTGAGCCGGATCATCTGGAAAATTACGATGGTGACTTCGAGAAGCTGAAAGCTGCCTACGTGCAGTTTCTTCAGCAGGTGAAGGATGGCGGTAAAGCGATCGTCTGCGTCGACAGTGAGACGGTAAGGGAGCTTCTGCCTCATATCTATAAGGAGGACGCGGATCGTGAAGCGTCCCAGCTCGTCACGTTCGGCATTCATGAGGACGCGATGTACAAGGCGGACGATGTCGTGCTTGGCGACCGCAAGGTATCCTTCAATATGTTAAAGAACGGCGTGCTGCTCGGCAATATCGAGCTGTCTGTTCCGGGACTTCACAATGTGTCGAACGCGATGGCGACCGTCATTACTTGTCTGGAGGCGGGTCTTGATTTCGATGCGATCAAAGCGGCGATCAGCTCCTTCCGCGGAGCCAAGCGCCGGTTCCAGGTACTCGGGGAAGTGAATGATATTCTCGTCATTGACGATTATGCTCATCACCCGACAGAGATTCAGGCGACCATCAGCGCGGCCAAGGCAACAGGCAAACGCATCATTGCCGTATTCCAGCCGCAGCGCTATACGCGTACGTTCTTCCTGTTCGAGCAATTCAGCAGATCATTCTCGGAAGCGGATGAGGTTATCATAACGGATATTTACTCTCCGGCCGGCGAGAAGCAGATCGAAGGCGTTACATCCAGCAAGCTGGTTGAGCTGATTCGCAAGAACAGCCATGCCAAGGCGGAGTATATCGCAACCAAGGAAGAAGTGTTGAGCGTGCTTAAGGAGCGGGTCGCTCCAGGCGATCTGGTGATCACGATGGGTGCCGGCGATATTTGGAAAGCGGCTGACGCTTTGGCCAAATATTTGACTTCCGCATCCTGATCCTTTAAAACGAAGAATGTAAGAAGCGAGGCTGTCTATAGACGGCCTCGCTTCTTTTTTCGAATCTCTCATTATCCGGTCATAACTCTCTTTTTCATTTCATAGACTAATAGCAGACAATGGGACGAGGAGAGATGGACATGAAGCCAAACAACCGGATAACCTATCGTTTTGATCAGCAAGGCCAGCAGATCGGCAGCAAGGAAGTCAAACAGCCGCGAATGGATGAGCTGCGGAGGAAACAATCGCCAACTGGCAATGTAATCCCCTTATATCAGCCTGTGGCTTCGAATGGTATAGATGACACTCATCCATGGGACAGCGCCTTCCAGGAAGATGTCGGTGCACTGGAGAAGTTGATCCGCGATTCTGCCGAAGGTTCAGAGGAGCATGGTCATGCGGCGCAAGCGGGTGCAAGAAATGCAAGAAGGAACGATAGCGCGGATCGGGAGTCTATAGAAGGGCAGGAGCCCGAGCTGGCTGATCCATGGTCTTCCCTGCAGCATGAAATATCCATTCCGGAAGTGAGAGAAAGCGAGACTGAACATGATTGGGGTCGCGAGCCCGGCCATCAGCCGATGCTGGATGAAGAAGGACCTATTGTCCGCAAATCAGGCGGGCCATCCTGGTTCAATGTCTTCCTGTCGGTTGCGGGTGCCCTGGCGACGGGCGCTCTGTTTGGTTACTTTATTCTGACCTTGTTTACGGGCGGCATAATATGGCCCGGAAGCTCACAGAACGGCGAGTCTGCAGATGGAAACGGCGTCACGCTGGACGAGATTGTGAACCTTCCAGTTACCGGAGGCGTTAGTGAAGTGGGCAAGGAGAATGCCGGGACAAAGACGCCGCCATCTCAGCAGCCGGATAATCCTGTGTCCGCTGCAACAGTTAGTCTAGGCGGAGAACAAGCGTATTCGGTACTGCAATACGGCGTGTTCAAGGGGACCGAGGGACGCGATGAAGCGCTTAAGCAGCTTGCGGCAAAAGGGTTGCCGGGCGCCACGATTCATTCGGGAGATTCCTACTATGTGTACGCGGGCCTAGCGTTGAACCAGAAGGAAGCAGGGGTGCTGGCCGCCCAGATGCCCGATATGTTGATCTACAAAAAAGAGCTGAAGCTGGCTTTTCCGGATCGACTTGCCTTCACGGGCAGCGAAGATGACGCAAAGCTGTTCTTTGACCGGACGCATGCGCTGGTTGCTGCGTGGTCGTCTCTGATTGTGACGCAATTGGAGCAGGCCGAGTTGTCCCCCATTGGAGGAGCAGCATCCGAGGCATGGCAAGACAAGCTTGGCGAATGGAAGTCCTCTGCCGAGACGATGAAAAAAGGGGTTGGCGACGGCAAGGAAGGTGATCAGCTGGCCAAGCTGACAGACGCAATCGGGGATGCCGGCAAGGCGATGCTTGCTTATGACAAGGCGACGACCAAAGCAAATCTATGGACTGCTCAGGAAGCCTTGATGCGCGCCGTACTGGCCCAGAAAGAATGGTTTGATTCTATGAGCGCATTGTAAAGAGCGTTCAACCTGCGTATAATAGAGTCAGGTGTCATTTCGTGGCGAAAGGGATGGAACGATGAAGAAAAATGGCTGGATCCTTTTCTTATTTATCGTGCTTGGACTTGTGGCTGGCGCTCTTGTAGCCCGCTGGCTGGAACCTGTTCAAGGCCTGTCTTTTTTGACCAAGCCGATCGTGGCAACCTGGTCGCCTGCGCTTGACTTGTATGTGCTCAGCTTTGATTTCACGTTGAAGCTGCAATTGAGCCTGTTCAGCATCGTTGGGGCAGCACTCGCTATCTGGTTGTATCGCAAGATGTAGTACGCGGTCCGGCAATTGGAGAATCATAGCGATTGGATAGGCAATCTAAGGAGAATACGTAGCATGACAACCAATCAGAATGTAATTGAACCGATAAGCCGGATCGTATTGGCTTCATCGTCACCGCGCCGGAAGGAACTGGTCGCATCTTTGGACCTTTCCTTGCCGGTTTATATTTTGTCCACAGATGCGGACGAGACGGTCCTGGACCATTGGACACCGCAGGCAACCGTAGAGGAGCTGAGTCTGCGCAAAGCGACAGCGGCGCTGGCCATGCTACGCGAACGGGAGCACAAGACCGTCGGAACCTCCGATCTGGTTATTGCTGCAGATACAATCGTGGCGCTGGACGGAGATATTCTGGGCAAGCCGCGGAACGACGATGAAGCGGCAAGCATGCTGGGGAGGCTGTCGGGCAGGCAGCATGACGTCTTTACAGGTATTGTTTGCATCGCTGCAGATTCCGGCAAGACGCTGGTCGCCAGCCGGAGAACTAAAGTGAAAATGAAGGAGCTTGACACCTTGCGAATCAGTCGCTATGTGGCGACTGGCGAGCCTCGGGACAAAGCCGGCTCATACGGCATTCAGGGACTTGGATCTACGTTTGTGGAAGAAATCGAAGGCTGTTACTTCAATGTCGTCGGCCTTCCATTGTCGTTATTGTCCGATATGCTGGAGCAGTACGGCATTCGGGTTGTTTAAACGAATGTATGACTGAGTCGTGTCGTTGAATGAAGAATGATTATCTGAACAAGAAAGCAGGTTAGGGACATGGTTGCGCATACATCAGGTTTGCGGGATGTCCCCCATGAAGAACGTCCAAGAGAGCGCATGATGACATATGGGGCTGAAGCTTTAAGCCATGCAGAATTGCTGGCAATATTATTGCGGACAGGTACCAGGAATCAGTCTGCCGTTCATGTGGCTAGCACGATTCTGAAGCAATGCGGAAGTCTGCGCAATTTGATGGACATGAGCATGGAAGAATTGACGGCTATATCCGGAGTCGGTCCGGCCAAGGCGCTACAGCTACGTGCAGGGATCGAGCTTGGACGGCGTATTACAAAGAGCAGGCTTGGCGATGTCACGACGGTGAGAAGGCCGAAGGATGCTGCCGACTATATTATGGAAGAGCTTCGTTACCTCAAGAAAGAGCATTTTGTATGTATGTTTCTCAACACCAAAAACCACATTATTGCCCGGGAAACATTGTCCGTAGGAACGCTTAACGCATCGCTTGTGCATCCAAGAGAAGTGTTCCGGGCAGCTATCAAATATAACAGCGCGTCTATTATATGCGCGCATAATCATCCAAGCGGCGATCCTGCGCCAAGTCCGGAGGATATCTCCTTGACAGGGAGATTGGCGGAAGCGGGGCAGTTGGTCGGAATTGAACTGCTCGATCACCTGGTTATCGGAGACGGCAGATTCGTCAGTTTGAAGGAGCTAGGCCATCTGTAATATAATATAAGGGATTGTCGTAATGAGAAGGGAGCAAGAACATGTTTGGAAGCTTTTCGAAAGATTTGGGAATTGATTTGGGTACGGCAAACACTCTTGTTTATGTAAAAGGAAAAGGCATTGTCGTAAGAGAACCATCGGTGGTGGCTCTGCGTACTGATACAAAAACAATCGAAGCAGTTGGCGAACAAGCTAAAAAAATGATCGGCAGAACGCCGGGCAACATCCGCGCTATCAGACCGATGAAAGACGGGGTTATCGCAGACTTCGATACAACGGCGACGATGATCAAGTATTTCATCCGTTCCGCGCAGAAGCAGCGGTCGTTGTTCCCGCGTCATCCGAACGTGATGGTCTGCGTGCCTTCCGGGATTACAGCAGTCGAACAGAGAGCGGTAGAGGACGCAGCCAAACAAGCAGGCGCGCGCGAAGCTTTTATTATCGAGGAGCCGTTCGCAGCAGCTATCGGTGCTGATCTTCCCGTATGGGAGCCGACCGGCAGCATGGTTGTCGATATCGGCGGCGGTACGACTGAGGTTGCCGTTATCTCGCTGGGCGGCATTGTAACCAGCCGTTCGATCCGCGTGGCGGGCGATGAGATGGATGAGGCGATTATTCAATATATCAAGCGTCTCTATAATTTGATGATCGGTGAGAGAACATCGGAGCAGCTCAAGATGGAGATCGGATCGGCGCTTCAGCTGGACAAACCGGAGACGCTTGAGATTCGCGGACGCGACTTGGTATCGGGCCTTCCGAAAACACTCGCGATTACATCGGATGAAATTACGGATGCGCTGACCGATACGATTAATGCGATCGTCGATGCGGTCAAGATTACGCTGGAGAAATGCCCGCCGGAGCTGTCCGCGGACATAATGGATAGAGGGATTGTGCTTACAGGCGGCGGAGCTCTTCTACGGAATATCGACAAGCTGCTGCAGCGCGAGACAGGCATGCCGGTTATCGTAGCCGATAACCCGCTGGACTGCGTGGCGATCGGAACGGGCCGTTCGCTTGACAACATCCATTTGTTTAAGAACAGAGGCTCTTCGGGTCGTTCCAAGCGCTAAACCGGTTTTCGAGTAACAGGAATGGATAAGGGATGGGCAGGTGATCGGGCTGTTTAATCTAATGAGGAATAAGCGAGTATTCATGCTTATGATCGGGTTGATATTGTTCATTGCGATCATCGGCTTCTCATTAAGTGATCGCAAGGAGCTGACCTGGCCGGAGAAGTTTCTAAAAGATACGACCGGTTACGTTCAGCAATGGTTCTACAAGCCCGCTGGTTATATAGCGGGCTTCTTTGAGGATATCGGAAATCTTCGCCAAATCTATGAAGAGAATGAGCAGCTTCGCCTGACCGCGGCTGCTTACGCCCGAGACAAGGTGGACTATAATTTTATTCAGAAAGAGAACGAGCGGCTGCAGCAATTGCTTAATTTCACGGAGCAACAGAAGCAGATGTACAACTATAACTATTTGATCGCACAGGTAATATCCGTCAACAACGATGCGAACAACCGCACGATGAACATTAATCTGGGCTCGAAACACGGCATTAAACCGAATATGGCGGTGACGACGGTCGACGGACTGATCGGCTTGGTCAGCTCTGTCACGCCTTATACGGCGGCTATTACACCGATTACTGAGCTGAATGAAGTATCGATTACATTCAATTCCATTGCCGCTACTATTGAGGGGCGGGAGAATGAATCCTTCGGCATATTGAGCAGCTACAACCGCGATACCGGCATGCTGGTCATGACGAAGATTGCGGAGACCGACAAGATGGAGATCGGCGATACGGTCATTACATCTGGTCTTGGCGGCGTATATCCGCGCGGACTTCGCGTCGGTACTGTGGAGACAAAGCAGGTTGGCGATTTCGGCCTGACATATACCGCCTCGGTTAAGTTGGCGGCAAGCTTCGATCACCTGACGGAGGTATTTGTCGTTCAGCCTCCGGAGTCACCGGAGGACCAGGAATGAGCATGAATCGGATTATTGGCCTCATGCTGCTGCTATTTTTAATTGAAGGCGCCATAATGCCTTGGATTATACCGACAGGGTTTGGGGATCGGATCATTCCGCACTTTATTTTCGTCATTGTGCTTTATTCAGCTCTTTACGGCAGTCGCCACCAGGCATTGATGCTGGGTGCGGGTTTTGGCTTGCTGCAGGATTTGATCTATTACGGGCATTTGATCGGCGGACATTTTTTCATGATGGGTCTGATCGGCTATTTCACAGGCGTGCTGCTGGAGCGCAAGCGCGTGACGGTGATGATGGCGCTGACGGTCATCGGCTTCGCCTGTATCGTATACGATACGGCATTGTTCTATATCTACAAAGTATTCCGGATTACCGATGCTGCCTACGCATGGGCGCTGCTGAATCATATATTGCCAAGCTTGTTTCTTCAACTCGCGTTCGCGCTTGCTTGCTATATTCCGGTCAGACGCATATTCGAATCCCGCAGCAAGACTTTGCCTGATAGCGAAGAAGAATAAATCGACGTGCAAATGCAGGAATTCGGCACGGCTAGCAAGAATTCATTAGGTTGGGGAGGGACGGTTGTGACCGAGAAGCAACATATCATGATAAAAGGCGTCAAGGAAGGTCTGTTGTTCCTTCTCGACGATCAATGCGAATTCGAAGCATTGCTAGCCGAACTGCAATATAAGCTCGAGAAAACTCACCAGCAACTGCTGACCGGACCGCTTGTCCATATTCATGTCAAGCTGGGTTCGCGAATGGCAAACGATGAGCAGAAGGAGCAGCTTGCAAGCATTATCCGAGCTCAAGGCAATCTAATCATCGGATCGATGGAATCAGATTTGCCGGAGCCCTTGGACCATACATCGAACACATCCAAACTTCATGTCATCACGTCCATCGTGCGCTCGGGACAAACGCTGGAGCATGACGGCAATCTCTTGCTGATCGGCGACGTGAATCCGGGAGGCACCTTGTTGTGTACAGGGGATATTTATGTGCTGGGCGCGCTACGGGGAATGGCTCATGCCGGTGTAGCGGGGCGGACGGATGTCGTCATTGCGACGTCTCTTATGAGGCCGACGCAGCTGCGTATAGCGGATGTTGTCAGCAGACCGCCTGAGGAATGGCTGACCGGAGACGCTGCGATGGAATTCGCTTATTTGGAAGAAGGTCAGATGCAGATCGACAAGCTATCTCAATTATTCCGAATCAGGCATAATCCTATAATGTTTAAAGGAGTGTAGAGCATGGGAGAAGCGATCGTGGTAACATCGGGCAAAGGCGGAGTAGGCAAAACGACGACCTCGGCCAATATTGGAACAGCGTTGGCGCTGCTCGGCAAAAAAGTATGCATGGTTGATACCGATATCGGGCTTCGCAACCTGGATGTTGTAATGGGCCTTGAGAATCGGATTATATACGATCTGGTGGATGTAGCGGAAGGGCGCTGCCGCCTGAGTCAAGCGCTTGTCAAAGACAAGCGGTTCGATGAGCTGTATATGCTCCCCGCTGCTCAGACAAAGGATAAGGATTCCGTCAAGCCGGATCAGATCCGTAGTATGGTACTGGAGCTGAAGCAGGATCATGATTATGTGATCATCGATTGCCCGGCAGGCATCGAGCATGGTTTCCGGAATGCAATTGCGGGAGCTGACCGCGCGATTGTGGTGACGACGCCGGAGAATGCCGCCGTTCGTGACGCGGATCGTGTTATCGGATTGCTGGAGGGCGAGAAGATTCCATCCAAGCTTGTTATTAACCGTATTCGCCAGTCGATGATGAAGAACGGAGAAATGCTTGATATTGATGAGATATGCCAAGTATTAGCCATTGATTTATTGGGGATTGTGCCGGATGATGAGAAAGTCATATCTGCGGCCAATAGCGGAGAGCCTACCGTCATGAATCCGGCTTCGCGGGCAGCTATTGCTTACCGTAATATTGCGCGCCGCATTCTGGGCGATATGGTACCGCTTATGCTGCTGGACGAAAAGGCGGGTGCCTTCAAGCGATTCCGCAAGTTCCTTGGAATAGGATGATTGCCTTGTGCTTAACAAACTGAAAAAGCTGGATTGGGGCATACTGATCATTCTGATGTGTCTAATGGCCATTAGCTCCTTGGTGATACACAGCGCCACGGCCAACAATCCGATGTATCACAATAACGATATGAAGCAGTTGGTCTTCTTTGGCCTTGGTTTTGTTGTTGCGATTGTATCTGTACTGTTCGACTATCGCATCGTGCTGAAGTTCTGGTATGTGTTTTACGGCATTGGCGTTGCGCTGCTCATCCTGGTCTATTTCGTCGGAGCAGAGATTAACGGCGCCAAAGGATGGTTCAAGCTTGGAGAATCCATTAACTTCCAGCCGGCGGAAATGATGAAAATCATTTTGATCATCGGGATTGCATACATTATGGGCAGACGGCAGGGCGATAAGCTGAATTTTACGAACGATATATTGACGATCGGCGCTTTTGTATTCCTGCCGTTTCTGCTTGTTATGATTCAGCCTGACTTGGGCAATGCGATTATCTATCTGGTTATCGTGATCGGTATGTTGTGGATAGGCAATATCAAATATTCGCATGTCGCGATCGGTCTTGCGATTGTCGTAGGCAGTATTATGCTGTTCGTCTTTCTGTTCAACAGCTTCAACACGGAAATCAAAGATTATTTGGAAGGACATAAGAAGACGCACTGGTATGAACGCATTAATACCTTCATTAATCCAAGCGAAGCCAGCGCGGATGCGCGGCGTCAGTCGCTGAATGCGCAGATCGCTATCGGGTCGGGCGGTCTTAATGGTGACGGCTTCCTGCAAGGCGACATGAAAAATGGGGGGTTCGTTCCATACACGTATTCGGATTCCATCTTCGTTGTGATAGGGGAAGAGTTCGGATTCCAGGGTGCGGCTGTGCTGTTACTTCTCTATTTCCTCTTGATCTATCGAATGATTATGATTGCCTTCAAGTGTTATGACAGGCGAGCCTCATTCATTGTCATCGGGGTTGTCTCCATGTTCGTATTCCAAATCTTCCAGAACATCGGCATGATGATCGGATTAATGCCAATTACGGGGATTACGCTTCCATTCATTAGTTATGGCGGCACATCGCTTCTGCTCAATATGCTGTCAATCGGATTGGTATTCAGCATTAAGGCCCACCAGGAAGTATATGAGCTGGCCGATAATTAACAAAGGACCAACAAAGCATCGCTTGCCGGAGTTCCGCTCTGGCAGACGATGCTTTTTTAGTATCGTGCAGGTGCGTGCGAATACTTGTCTTCTTCCTCTCATAATTATGAGAGGAGAGATATGGGCGGCAAGATGAAGGGCCGCCGATTCGGGGAGGACAAGCCATGGGACTTAGAGATGACGTGAAGCAGCGCAGGCATGAGAAAATTAGAAGTCTGCTCCATCATTATAATGAATCGTCGGACAATGGGCCGAACAGACAAGCCAGTGAATGGAGCTCCGACTCAGGAAGCAACATGAATGCCGTCGCACCGCTGCAAGAGGAGCTGGTGCCGAAGAGCAGCGTTGACAAGTCTATGCGATCACCTGCGGGAGCTTCCGTTTCGGACAAAGGCAAGACGAGATCGCTTGATCCGGAGCTGGCATGGAAGCAAAATCCGAATCCGTGGGCTGCCTGGGACGAAGAGCGGCAGCCGGGTCGAGCTCGAAGCTATGTGAAATCGCAGCATACGGATGATTTTGATCCGCCAGGGACAAGCGGATGGAAAAGATTTCGTAATGAATTGGCATGGAAATTTGCGATATCAGTAGCATTGTTTGGTGGGATTTGGGCAATGTTCGAAGCCGAATATCCCTGGACAGCCAAAGGACAGGCTTTTGTAACGGAATCGATGTCCAGCGAGATTGATTTTGAATCGGTAGCAGCTTGGTACAAAGATGTATTTGCGGGAGCGCCATCCTTTATTCCGATATTCGGAGGCAATGGCGGCCAGGCGACACTTGTTGACGGTCAGCCCAAGCAGCCGGTTGTATCGCCATTAGAGAATGCGACGGTGGTCCGGACATTCGCGGACTTGCTGAACGGCGTAGAATTGGCAGGCGACCCGGAAGCGGCTGTCGCGGCAGTGGAGACGGGCAGGGTCATTCAAGTCTCGCCCCAGGGGGACAGCGTCCTGATCCAGCATGCCAATGAACGGACGACCATATACGGCAAGCTGGCAGCGGTGAATGTAGCCGTCAACGATTGGGTCGAAGCGGGACAGACCATCGGCAAGCTGCAGCCCGCCGGGCATGACGGCCACAGCTTCCTGTACATCGCGGTGAAGCAGAAGGACAGGTACATGGATCCGCTGGACGTGATACCGATTGATTAAATGGGGGGGCATACGCTGGTCGATTCATCCCTTATTCGTGATCGTGATGCTTGCATCCGCCATTACGGGATATTTTGCCGAGCTGCTTACGCTTTTTATTATCGTATTGGTTCATGAACTAGGGCATGTCGTCGTTGCCAAAGGATTCGGCTGGACGATCAGGGAGGTAAAGCTTCTTCCCTTCGGAGGCGTAGCGGAAGTCGAGGAGGCAGGCGGCATCTCGGCCAAGGAGGATGCGATTGTGGCTCTCGCGGGACCTCTGCAAAATGTGTGGATGGGGGCGCTCGCTTGGGGGCTTGGCGCGACTGGCATCTGGGATGAGGCATGGGCTCAATATGTGGGCGGGGCCAACCTTATGATTGCCTTGTTCAATCTGCTGCCGATCTACCCGCTGGACGGGGGAAAGCTGCTGCAGTCGCTTCTCAGCTATATGACGAATTATTACCGGATGCTGGTCTGGTCTGCACGTCTTAGCCTGGTATTCAGTACCTTCATGCTGACAGGCGCTTTTCTTCCTCTCCTTAGTGGGGGAGGCATTCAGCTCAATCTCTTTATTGTCGGCGTGTTTCTCTTTCTCACGAACTGGACATACCAACGCAATATCCCCTATTTGTTCTATCGATTCCTGACGCATCGCAGCAATGCTGCTGATGATGCGGCGGACCAGGGCAAGTCGGTCAGCCCGCTCATTGTGAACGGCACGCAGTCGATTCTGTCTGTCGCCAAGCTCTTCAGCAGGGAGCGCTATCATCTGGTCTATGTGAAGGATCCCACTGAGCCTGGCTTGCTGGTGCTTGCGGAGGGCAAGATCGTAGAAGGCTGCTTGTCGGGACTTAGCCCGCATCGTGCAGTGAGCGAGCTTTTCAGTTAAACTAGAGAAAAGGCTTGCTGGGAGGGACGGTATGGATGAAACAATTGCTGATGCATATTGAAGGGGATGCGCTGCAAACGGCGGTTTTGCGGGACGGCTGTCTGGATGAGTTTTTTATGGAGAGATCCGGCGGCGGGAGCCTCGTCGGCAATGTGTACAAGGGCAGGGTCGTGAATGTGCTGCCGGGCATGGAAGCGGCCTTTGTGGATATCGGGCTGGGCAAAAATGCATTTTTGTACATCGATGATATGCTTCATCCTCATGCAGACAAGCAGCCTAAGCAGAAGCCGGCGATTGCCGATATAGCATGGCCGGGACAGGAGCTCGTCGTGCAGGTTGTGAAGGACCCGCTTGGAGGCAAGGGAGCGCGTGTAACAACCCACTTCAACCTGGCGGGAAGATGGCTGGTTTATATGCCGAGCGCAGACTACGTCGGAGTATCCAAACGAATCGACAGCGAAGCGGAACGGGAGCGCCTGCGGATGCTTGGCGAGCGGCTCCGCCACGATGATGAAGGCATCATCATGAGAACAGCAGCAGAAGGCGAGGGCGAAGAGTCGCTGGATGCGGACGTGGGCAAGCTCCGCGAGCTGTGGCGGTCTGTAGAAGGACGGGCTGCCGAAGCAAAGGCGCCGGCGATGCTCCATAGCGAGGCCGGACTCATGCATCGTGTCGTGCGCGATTCGCTCATGCTGGACATCGATGAAGTCTGGATCGACGGCCCGTCGCGATTCGACGAAGCATCGAGGCTGCTGGCGGACATGGCACCTGCGCTGAAGGATCGGCTTCGCCTGTATGAACCGGATGGCAATCCCGGCGGATTGTTCCAGGCGTTTGGCGTATCCGCGCAGATCGAAGAAGCGTTCGGCAGACGCATTCCGATGAGAAACGGCGGCTATCTGATCTGGGAAGAGACCGAAGCGCTCACCGTCATTGATGTCAACACGGGCAAGTACACGGGAACGGATAATCTGGAGGATACCGTCTTCCGCACCAATCTGGAAGCTGCTGAACTTATATCCAGGCTGCTTCGCGTACGGGATGTCGGAGGCATTGTCGTGATAGATTTTATCGATATGCAGCAGGATGACAGCAAGAGTAAAATTTTATCCAAAATGATGGAGGAAGCAAGGCGTGACGGCACCAAATGCACCATCGTCGGTTGGACAAGGCTTGGGCTGATGGAGCTGACGCGCAAGAAGGCGAGAGACAATGCGATTCGCCAGATGAACGGCGCATGCAAAACCTGCGGACGCGGCAGCTAGGCGACTCTTGAAGCTGTTCCTATCATCCTAATGAAATAGCTTGTAATAGATTGACGGTTGTGATAAACTGTTTGGGTGTATGTTCCGTATCATCTGGTAGGAATGTACAGGTACCGCTCCGATCAGGTACATAAGCGTGCAGGCTTCGGCCTTGCGCCACCTACATCAGGCGAGTCTTCGAAAATAAGGAGGTGCACCACAATGTTCGCAATTATCGAAACTGGCGGCAAGCAATACAAAGTTCAGCAAGGCGATGTAATCTACATCGAGAAACTGGACGGCAACGAAGGCGAAAACGTAACGTTCGATCGCGTACTGGCCGTATCTGGCAAGGACGGATTGGTTACTGGCGCTCCGGTTGTATCCGGCGCAACGGTAACTGGCAAAGTCGAGAAACACGGCAAAGGCCAAAAGATCACCGTTTACAAATACAAAGCCAAAAAGAACTACCGTCGTAAGCAAGGTCATCGTCAGCCTTACACAAAAGTAACAATCGAGAAAATCCAAGCGTAAGAGGATTCTTCTATGATTACCGTTACGATTGTTCGCAATGAGACTGACAAACGCATCGTATCATTTGCGGTCGAAGGACATGCTAAATATGCGAAGCCCGGCAAGGATATTGTCTGCGCCGGCGTGTCGGCGGTATCGGTCGGCACGGTGAATGCGATTGAGACATTGGCGGGGATCGAGCTCCCGTACACGATGAAGAACGGCTGGCTGTCTTCGGATATTCCGGTTCTGCCCGACGCGGAAGCGGATGGACGTATGCAGCTGCTGCTTGAATCGATGGCGGTTATGCTCGAGACGATCGCTACATCATACGGCAAGCACGTCGTTATACAGGAGCGGCTGCAATAAGCTGCTCCAATCGGCAAGGCAACAACTTAAGAAGGAGGGATACACTATGTTGAAACTGAATCTTCAGCTATTCGCTTCGAAGAAAGGTGTAGGTTCCACAAAGAACGGACGCGACTCCCGCTCCAAGCGTCTTGGCGCTAAGCGTGCTGACGGTCAAACCGTTACTGGAGGAAGCATCTTGTTCCGTCAACGCGGAACGAAGATCCACCCAGGCACGAACGTGGGAATCGGCAAAGACGACACACTGTACGCAAAAGTGGACGGCGTCGTGAAATTCGAGCGCCTTGGACGCGATCGCAAAAAAGTGAGCGTATACCCTGTTGCTCAAGCTCCAGTAGCTGCGGCAGTAGAAGCTTAAGACAGAAACGTAAGCGGCTGGCGTCGTCTTCTAAGACGGCGCAGCGTACGTTTTGCGGCGAAATAGAAGCCCGGTATAAGTGCGAAACCTATACGACTTGTATTTCGATAAAGCCCCGGCCGGCATTGCTAGGCCCGGGGCTTTTGTTATTTAGGGAGATGACCAAGCTGGATAGCCATGGTATACTGGATGAGCTAGTACATTAGGGTGAAGGTAGGTTCTTGCGAATGGGACGCTTTAGGACAGCGAAGCATTACGCGGCGGCATCCATCTTGCTGCCGGGAAGCGCCACATTGATCTGGCCGGGCAAGGTCTGGCTGAACGCCTTGCTCCTCATCTGGCTTGTCGCATGTGCGGCGTACTGGATTCGCGAGGAGCGCAAGGAACATCAGGAACGGCTCGCAAGAACGATCGGAGCCATGCAGAATGCTGGTATTCGCACCTTGAATCATCATCGCCACGATTGGATGAACGACTTGCAGGTCCTGTTCGGCTACGCCAGAATGGGCAAGTTGGATAAGACGATCGGGTATGTGGAGAAAATAAGAGATAGAATGGCCGCCGAAAGCGCCATCTCGAAGCTTGGATCTCCATCGTTAATCAGTTTTATCCAATCCTTTAGAACCATCACTAATTCGCTCTCACTGGAAGTGGATATAAAGGGAGACCTTCATTTGAACGAGCTGTCTCTGGATGGAGAGGCTGTTGCGGAGACGATCATACATACGATCAATGCTTATCGGTTCGCAGTCAAGTCAGACAGTGCGGCTTTGTCTGTGTTGAAGCTGGAATTGAGCGCAGATGAGGAAGCGCTGTATGCATCGTTTTATTATGAAGGCGAACTGATGAATGAACATCAATGGAGTCAAAAAATAAAACAGCAGTTGGAGGGTGCGCCGCTGAAGCCTGTCGGCTCCGTGCAGAGCTTCTCCAAAGTGCTGCTAAGGGCGGAAATGCGCGCCTGAACGGAGGCAAGACATGTTTGTCGATAAGGCGAAAATTTTTGTAAAAGGCGGAGACGGCGGAGACGGTATCGTCTCGTTCCGTCGCGAAAAATATGTGGAGAACGGGGGCCCGGCCGGCGGCGACGGCGGCCATGGGGGCGACCTGATTTTCCGTGTAGATGAAGGCTTGCGCACGCTGATGGACTTCCGGTATCAGAAGCACTTCAAAGCGCAGCGGGGAGAACGCGGCAAGGTCAAGGGGATGCACGGAGCGAGTGCGGAGGACACGATTGTCCGCATCCCTCCTGGAACAGTCATCATTGACGATGACACTGGGGAGATTATCGCGGATTTGACTCGCCATGGCCAGCAGGTTGTCGTGGCGAAGGGTGGACGCGGCGGACGCGGCAACATCCGGTTTGCTACAGCAACTAACCCCGCGCCATATATCTCCGAGAACGGAGAGGAGGGCCAGGAGCGCTGGGTCGTGCTGGAGTTGAAGGTGATGGCGGATGTTGGACTGGTCGGCTTCCCAAGTGTTGGCAAGTCCACGCTTCTGTCGGTCGTATCCGGCGCGAAGCCGAAGATTGGCGCGTATCACTTTACGACGATTACGCCGAATTTGGGCGTTGTCGATGTAGGCGACGGCCGCAGCTTCGTTATGGCGGACTTGCCCGGGCTAATTGAAGGCGCACATGAGGGCGTTGGACTTGGCCATGAATTTCTTCGACACGTAGAGCGCACACGCGTTATTATCCATGTCATCGACATGGCTGCCTCGGAAGGACGAGATCCTTACGATGATTGGCAGAAAATCAATGCGGAGCTGTCGCTTTACAATGATAAGCTGGCAGAACGTCCGCAGATTATCGCGGCTAACAAAATGGACATGCCGGAGGCGGCAGAGCAGCTCGAGCTGTTCAAGCAGCAGCTGGAGCAGTCCGGCAGCGAGCGTGTATACGAGATCGTGCCGATCTCTTCGCTGACCAAGCAAGGCATTCAGGAGCTGCTGTACAAAGCGGCTGACGTGCTGGATACAGTTGCTGTGCAAACGGAGATCGAAGAGGTCAAGGAGATCGAAGAGCGCAAGGTATACAGCTACGAGAAGAAGGAAGACATTACCTTCACGATCCACCGCGAAGACGAGGTGTTTGTGGTGGAGAGCGAAGGCATCGCCCGCATGATGAAGCGGATGAATCTGAATTCTTACGATGCGGTCATGCGGTTCGCCCGCATTATGAGGAAGCTCGGCGTAGACGAATCACTTCGTAAAGCGGGAGCCAAGGACGGAGACATGGTACGGGTAGCGGATTTTGCTTTTGAATTTTTTGAAGGAAGCGACTACAATCCATACGATTAAGGGGAAGAGACGACGAAAGTCGTCTTTTTTCTTTCCAGCCTATTGCCGCATGCTCAGGATTTCGATATAATGTCCACTATAGGTGTACAATTGTCTTTTTGAGGAGGACTGGGATGGCTGATCGCTATTTTGTCGTTCGGGAGGATATTTTACCGGAAGCGATACAGAAAACCATACTGGTGAAGACGCTCCTCAGCAACGGGAGCGCGGCAACCGTACATGAGGCCGTAGAGCGGGCAGGGCTTAGCCGCAGCGCCTTCTATAAGTATAAGGATGGCGTATACGAGTTGAATGAAATTGCGCAAGAGCGGATTATTACCGTGTCCATGGATTTGGAGCATCGGGCTGGGGTGCTGTCGAGCGTGCTTGCGCTGGTAGCCAGTCAGGAAGGCAACGTGCTGACGATGAATCAGAGCATCCCCTTGCAGGGATTCGCGAACGTTGTGCTATCCATCGATGTCTCGCAGGTCGCGGGTGACGCAACAGAGCTGATAGAGCTGCTTCGCCGCCAATCGGGCGTACGCAAAGCGTCCATCATCGGACGAGGATAACTAATAGGCAACGGAGGGAATATATGAAGCCGGTTAAAGTAGGTTTGCTAGGGCTCGGTACAGTCGGGACAGGCGTCGTACGCATCGTAGAGGCGCATCAGGAAGATTTGCAAAGCCAAGTGGGATCTCCCATTCTCATCGAGAAGGTGCTTGTGCAAAACAAGAGCAAGTCGCGAAATATTTCGATATCGCAGGATAAGCTGACGGAGGACCCGTGGGAGGTTATCCGCCACCCGGATATCGATGTAATCGTTGAAGTCATGGGCGGCATCGGTCAAACAAAGGAATACATTCTTGAAGCGCTCTCACTGGGCAAGCATGTAGTAACGGCGAATAAGGATTTGATGGCGCTGCATGGTCCGGAAATTTTGGCCAAGGCGAAGGAGCATCGCTGTGATGTACTGTATGAGGCAAGCGTAGCAGGCGGCATTCCAATTCTCCGTACGCTGGTAGAAGGCTTCTCTTCCGATCGGATTACGAAAATCATGGGGATTGTGAACGGGACAACCAACTATATCCTGACGAAAATGAGCCAGGAGGGTGCAGCCTACGCCGACGTGCTGAAGGAAGCGCAAGCGCTTGGTTATGCTGAATCCGATCCGACATCTGACGTGGAAGGGTTGGACGCTGCTCGCAAGATGACGATTCTGGCGACGCTCGGCTTCCGCACGAACGTGAAGCTTGAAGATGTGTCGGCCAAGGGCATCTCCGCGGTCAGCAAAGAAGATATCCTGTACGCGAAGCGTCTTGGCTATGAATTGAAGCTGCTGGGCATCGCGGAGCGTCAGGATGATCTGATCAGCATCAGCGTGCAGCCTACGATGGTGAAGCATTCGCATCCGATCGCGTCCGTCAACGGCGTGTTCAATGCAGTGTATGTGTACGGCGAAGCGGTTGGCGAAACGATGTTCTACGGAGCGGGAGCGGGCGAGCTGCCTACAGCAACGTCCATCGTTGCGGACTTGGTAGCCGTCGTGAAAAGCTTGAAGCTGGGCGTAAACGGCAAGCAAAGCGGTATTGCATACAAGGAGACGAAGCTGAAGACTGACGAGCAGATTTCATCGAAATACTTCATGCTGCTTCATGTAGCTGACCGTGCGGGCGTGCTCGCTCGTATTACGCAAGTGTTTGCGGAATCCGAAGTGAGCCTGGAGTCCGTTCTGCAGCAGCCGAATCCTACGAATCCGGAAGCGGAAATTATCATCATTACGCATGACGCAAGCAAAGCCGCTGTCCAGAAGGTGCTCGCTACATTCGAATCGCTGGATGTCGTTTATAAAGTGAAGAGCGTGTACAGGGTGGAAGGATAAGCAGATGAATGATCGCAAAGTTATTGTAAAAGTACCTGCAAGCACAGCTAATCTTGGCCCCGGCTTCGATACATTAGGCATGGCACTTAGCTTGTATGCCTGGATTGAAATGTCGGAGTCTGTCTCAGGCGAGACGTCGTTCCAGCTGTATGGCGACGGTATGGACGGCTTGCCACAGGACAAATCCAATCTGATCTACAAAGTAGCGCAGCTGGTATTCAAAGAAGCCGGCGTGAAGGTGCCGGAGCTGCGTATCGCTATGTACAGCGATATTCCGCTGGCACGCGGTCTCGGCAGCAGCGCTACGGCAATCGTCGGCGCACTGGTCGCAGCCAACGCGCTGATCGGCAGTCCGCTCAGCGATCAAAAGCTGTTCCAGCTTGCAACGGAGCTGGAGGGGCATCCCGACAATGTCGGCGCCTCGCTGTTCGGCGGCATTGTCGTATCCGCTTGGGACGGCTCGGAGGCGCAGCATGTGCGGATCGAGCCGAATAGCAGACTGGAGACGCTGGTAGCTATCCCAGCGTTCCAGTTGTCGACGGAGAAGGCTCGCCATGCGCTGCCTTCTCAGATTGCCATGGCCGACGCTGTCTTCAATGTCGGCCGCAGCTCGCTGCTCGTCGCGGCTTTGGCTAGCGGCGAGCTCGGCCTGATCCGCCATGCGATGCAGGATCGGCTGCACCAGCCCTATCGTGCAGCGCTTATTCCCGGCATGGCGGAGATCTTGGAGCGCGCCGCCGACTTTGGCGCGCTGGGTGCGGCGCTCAGCGGGGCTGGGCCTACGCTGATTGCATTCGTCGATGCGGACAGCCCGGACAAGACGGAGCTGGAGGGCTTCCTCAAGGGGACGCTTGCAAAGGAAGGTATCGACGCGGAGACATTGTGGCTCTCGCCATGTACAAGCGGTCCTGTCGTGACGGTGGAGGAAAGACCAGTCAGCAGCGGGGCGGGATTTGGAGATTCGGCAACGCTGCTGGATCGGATTAAAGGAGAAATCATAGCATGAAAACCATAGCTTTGCTGCCGGCCGGCTCTGTATCGGATGAAGCGGCTAAACATTTGTTTGCCGGTGAAGACCGGGTCGAGTGGAAGCATCATCGGCTCATAGCGGATGTATTCCAATCAACGGTCAATGGAATTAGCGATTACAGCGTCATTCCTATTGAGAATACAATTGAGGGCTCCGTAAGCCTTCATATGGATTGGCTGGTTCATGAGGTCGATCTGCCTATGCAAGCGGAATGGGTGTATCCATCCATTCAGAATCTGATCAGCAGACGGTCGGAGCTGCTGAATGATGCGGGAGAGCTTGATTTCACCCGCATCAAGAGAGTGATTAGCCATCCTGTCGCTATGGCTCAGTGCCTCCAGTTTCTAAGAGAGCATATGCCGAACGTGGAGACGGAGCATGTCAGCAGCACCGCTGAGGCGGTCCGCATCGTGCGTGACCATCCGGGAGAAGGCATCGCGGCAATCGGTACCCGGATTGCCGCTGCGAATAACGGACTGGATTTGCTCGCGACGGAGATTACCGATCATGACAACAACTATACCCGCTTTATGCTGGTCGGCTCCGAGCCTTATACAGCCCAAAAGTCGGACCGCATTAAAACCAGCATCCTGATCACGCTGCCCGAGGACTATCCGGGCGCGCTGCATCAAGTGTTGTCCGCCTTTGCATGGCGGAGAATCAACTTGTCGCGGATTGAATCTCGCCCGACGAAGAAGAAGCTGGGCAATTATTACTTCTATATCGAGATAGAGATGTCGCTTGATTCGGTTCTGCTGCCTGCGGCGCTGGAAGAGATCGAAGCGATTGGCTGCTCGATTCGGGTACTGGGATGCTACCCAAGCTTTACGTATGAGCAATTGCTTTAATTAACGAATGACTATGATAGCAGGATATATGGCCTGCAAAAACGGGCTTGTCTCCGTCTCTGTGCCGCAACGCTGCAATAGTCCGGAAGCGCTGAATCCGCAGAGTTCCTCAGCATTTTCAATGTAAACGGCCGAAAAGTATACGAATTAGCTGAGATGGCTAGCTGTATTTCAACCATATACAACCCTTTGTACGTGTGTAGATGACCGCGCGAGATGCGCTGAAGTCCTCTACATCAGCAAAGGGTTGTTTTTTATGTGCAGCTTATTGTGTAGAAGGATTATGCAGCTTGTTCTTGCAGCGACTTCTTTTCAACTTTATCCTTTTAGATCAGCCCATACCTGAACTCAATTCATTCATCGCAATCGAACCTGCAGCGCTAGCGACGCAATAGGGAACGTTTGCCTGATTTTCAGTCTCACGCCACCCAGTTGCGCATCTTTGCACTCAACAAGCTTCAATATTTGCTCCGATTGAAATAAGGTCATACGACTCCTCTTCCCAACCAAGCAGTCCTTGCTCCCATTAGCTTGTACCTATGTCAGTTCTTTGAGCGAAATGACTATTTTTTTCAAATAAAGTGGAGACACCTGCCTATAAGCTGCATAGGATGTAGAGATTGATAACGGGCATTAGCCTTGCCAAGTTATTCAGAACGTGACAGGAGGTCATCGGCGAGTGAGAATCCATATGGTCAAAAGTGGCGATACCTTATACTTTATCGGTCAGAAGTATAACGTGCCGCTCGAAGAAATTTTGAAACTCAACCCGGGGATTACGAATCCGGATGTGCTGGAGGTAGGTATGAAGCTGAAGATTCCATCGACCCCTACTGCACAGAATGGAGTGAGTGGAATGGATATCATGCATCAGCATGTCGTCAAACAAGGAGATACGCTTTGGAAGCTTTCCAAAGCTTGGGGTGTTCCGCTGGCCACGATGATTCATGCGAACCCGCATCTCAAAAATCCTAACGTGCTTTTGACAGGAGAGGTTGTAAACATACCTAAAGCCGATGCGCAGATGCCGACGACTATCACACAGCAAAACGTAGGCGGCAAAACCCCAACGCATCCGCTTCACCCGTCTTCGCTTATGCAAGGCGTTCAGGGGATCGTAGGAAAATTGTCCACTGCCCCGTCGGTTGTTGGCAAAACGTTCACAGGTCTTGCAACGGAGAAGAAAAATACGGCTCCTGTAGCGGAGAAAAAACCGACAGCACCGATCGTCTCTCCTGTACCGCCTGCGCCAGCACCAAAGCCGCCTGCTGCCAAAGTAGAGCCAGCCGCTGAGAAAAAAGTAGAGCCGCTGTCTAAGAAAGTAGAACCGCTCGCAACGAAAGTAGAGCCGTTGGCAACGAAAGTAGAACCTCTGGCATCAAAGAAAGTTGAGCCTTTGGCTACGAAAGTAGAGCCGCTGGCATCAAAGAAAGTTGAGCCTTTGGCTACAAAGGCTGAACCGCTTGCAGCCAAAAAGCAAGAGCCGCTGTCAACCGGGAAAACAGCTCCTTTATCGTCTAACATTAGTCCGTTAGCAGGGAACAACATTAGTCCGTTAGCAGGGAACAACGTTGCGCCGCTCGCAAACAGCAATATTGCTCCACTGTCTTCAAATCCGGCCCCTGCGGCTAATAGTAATATTGCGCCATTGGCTACTGGAAAAACAGCTCCTTTGGCATCGAAAGCAGCGCCGCTCGGCACAGGCAAGACAGCTCCGTTATCCTCAAATACGGCGCCGCTGTCTACCGGCAACATAGGCCCGCTGTCATCGAACATGGCACCTATGTCTTCGAACATTGCGCCGCTGTCTATGGGCAACATGAGCCCTATGTCAACGAACATCGCGCCGCAGTCCATGGGCAACATGAGCCCTATGTCATCGAACATTGCGCCGCTGTCCATGGGCAACATGAGCCCTATGTCATCGAACATCGCGCCGCAGTCCACGGGTAACATGGCACCTATGTCATCGAACATTGCGCCGCTGTCCATGGGCAACATGAGCCCTATGTCATCGAACATCGCGCCGCATTCCATGGGTAACATGAGTCCTATGTCATCGAACATCGCGCCGCAGTCCACGGGTAACATGGCACCTATGTCAACGAACATTGCGCCGCTGTCCACGGGTAACATCGCACCTATGTCTTCGAACGTTGCGCCGCTGTCCATGGGTAACATGAGCCCTATGTCATCGAACATCGCGCCGCTGTCTACCGGCAACGTAGGCCCGCTGTCATCGAACATGGCTCCGCTGTCCATGGGTAACATGAGCCCTATGTCAACGAACATCGCGCCGCTGTCTACCGGCAACGTAGGCCCGCTGTCATCGAACATGGCTCCGCAGTCCATGGGCAACATGAGCCCTATGTCAACGAACATCGCGCCGCTTGCAACAGGAAATATGGCGCCCTTCTCGTCTAACGCTGGACCCAACGCCAACCTAGCACCTTTGTCCAATGCACCGGCGACTAAAGTGACGCCATATGCCGGCAAAAAACCATTGCCTATCGAAAAATCAGCAGAGAAGAAACTTAGCGCATCCAACACCGAATATATGGAGAGCATTGACCTGTTCCAACAATATGGCACTCCGTCCTCTGACGTCATGTCGCTCTATGACCTGCCGAACTATCCGGAAGCCAATGCTTCGAATATTCAGCCTTATGGCATGCCGAACAGCGTAATGCCGTATAGTGTCAATGCCGAGCCTAATCTTGCTCCTTATTCGGAGACACAGCCAATGTATCCTTATGATTGTCCGCCTGGAACGTTCATGTCCGGCTATCCGAATTCATCCATTATGCCATACGGCGCAGGTCCTGACTGGGGCCATGGAGGCAATCATTCCTACTATGGAATGGGGGAAAATGCAGCTTTGTCTCCGTCAAGCTTTGGTCCTAATGCGGGCATGGTCTCGCCGATGTCCAATGCACCGAATATGGGCATGGTCTCACCAATGTCCAATGCACCAAACGCGGGTATGGTTTCACCTTATGCAAATGCTCAAGGCTTATCGGCCTATTCGGCCATGTACCCGCCGCCGGGGTATGCAGGTATGCCGAACAGCTATCCCAACGCCTACCTGAACAGCTACCCCAGCGGTTATCCGTATCCTGGATGGCCGAACAATGCGGCTCCCGTGTCACCTGCGGGCAAATCAAAGGATGATTGCGGCTGCGGAGGAAAAAGGGAAGATGAATTGACGAACGCGACAGGAATGGCAAAATCGACAAGTGCAAAACCGCGTAAAAAAGGCAAGAAAGCAGTCATTCGTACCGTCGCTCCCAGTTCCAAAAAGAAAAGAAAAGGCGGCAGCCGTCCTTGGCTGAATCGTTAGCAGCAATAGGAAGCTTATCTTTTAACAAGGGCTGCAAACCGCATACGTAATAAATGGGCAAACCGATCAGGAACCTCAACCGATCGGTTTGTTTTTTCTTTTATCATTAAATTTGAATAATTATACAAGTTTGGAGCAGACTATCGGAAAACGTAATAAAGGGGGCTTCCTCATGATGACATTCAGCCTGTGGAAGCAATTGAAACGAAGGCTGCGCAGAAATCGCAGACCGCTCTGGACCTTAGGCGGGCTCGTATGCTGGCTGCTGATCGCTTCAACTGCCGTAATGCCTGTAGCGGCTCATGCAAAGGACGGCAAATGGGGGATTTCACAAGCAGAGCAAGAGATAGCGAAGAAATCGACACAGATGAATATGGGGCCGTCCATCATACCGTATTTGAAAAAAAAGAAAGAAGCAGTTCCTGTCGTTCTGCAGCGCATCTATGTATGCGGTGAAGAAACGGAGCCAATGGGAAGGTTGAGTACTCATGAGGTCGTAATGCTGCTGTCCAATCATCCGGAATGGAGCGCGGTGCTGCAAAGGGATAATGAAACGGTCATGCTGGTGCATCGCATCGAGGACTTATCCGATTACTGCAGGGAGCATGCGCATTTTGGCGTAGATAAGCGCGGGAACTTCTCCCTGTTCGACGGTACGCCAAAAGAAGAGAAGGTCATGCGGACCTTCTTCCAATTAGATATTCGCTATATGGAAAGCAGCCTGCCGCAGCAGCAGCTGAATCTGTTGAATCAAGGTATCCGCGTCAATGATATTGATGAATACAACAGTGTCCTGTCTACCTTCAGCGATTATGCCGTGCAGCATGATGAAAGAGCGATGAAGCAGGCTTATTAGCGGACAAGCTCCGTAAAAGCGGCATTGCCGCCGAACACAACCTCTCTTGAGTCAGACGAAGAGAGGTTTTTTGTTATGACAATAAGGGGGGGTCAGTCCTTCAATTAGTCATCGCTCATTAGAAACATCAAACGTTCGTTCTCATTCTCGGCAAGTTTTGCTATAATGATAGACAGGCCTAATTTCGTTTGATAGGTTGGTAGGGAGTTGGCGAATTGCGTGTTTTAGGAATTGACCCCGGTATTGCGATTGCGGGTTTCGGATTTATAGACAAAGCAGGACATAAGCTTACACCTGTGCAGTACGGCGCCATTACGACAGAGGCGCATACACCGCAGGAGGAACGGTTAGTCCAAATCTACGAATCGGCCGGAGCGCTGATGGACAGGTATAAGCCGGACTCCGTCGCGGTGGAGAAACTATTCTTCAATCGTAACGTCACGACGGCGTTTGCCGTCGGACAGGCGCGGGGCGTTATTATATTGGCAGCGGCCCAGAGAGGATTGCCGGTTGCAGAATATACGCCGCTGCAAGTGAAGCAGTCGGTCGTCGGATATGGCAAGGCGGAGAAGAGGCAGGTACAGGAAATGGTGAAGATGTTTCTTAAGCTGTCGGCTATTCCGAAGCCTGATGACGTAGCGGATGCGCTTGCCGTGGCAATCTGCCATGCGCACTCTGCTGTCATGACACAGAAAATAAACGAGGTGAAGCGGTCGTGATCGACTATTTGCGCGGGCCGGTTGTACATATGGAAGCAGAATACATTGTAATGGATGTCAGGGATATCGGCTATCGAGTGTTCGTCCCTAATCCTTATGTCTTTGCGGCCAAGGAGGAAGCTGTGACGGTCTATATTCACCATCATGTGCGCGAGGATGCCATTCTGCTGTTCGGATTCGAATCGAGGGAGCAGCAGACGCTGTTCCGCAAGCTGCTGGATGTATCAGGCATCGGACCAAGAGTAGCGCTGGGAGTGTTGTCTGCAGGAAAGCCGGAGTCGGTCGTATCGGCGATCCAACAGGAAAATATCGGATTGCTGACCAAGCTGCCGGGGATCGGGAAGAAAACAGCGCAGCGCATGATACTGGATCTCAAGGATAAGCTGTTTTTCGCTATTCCGGAGGGGGGGCTGCTTACCGCAGCTGGATTCGCAGCCGAGCTTGCGGGAGACGCCGACGGGCAAGGAGCAGGCACGGCATGGAAGGAAGCCCGCGAGGGACTGGCTGCACTTGGTTATACAGCCGCCGAGCTGGACAAGGCCTGGAATGGATTGCAGGAAAGCGTTAAACCGGATGAGACCGTAGATTCGCTTATGAAGCGGGCATTGCAGCAATTGTTTAAAGGGTAACGGAAGAAGGAGGTAACAGCAAGCGATGGATGATCGAATTATTTCCGCCAACCTGATGATGGAAGACCAAGCTGTCGAGCTAAGCTTGCGTCCGCGGTACTTGGCCGAATATATCGGGCAGTCGAAGGTCAAAGAAAATTTGACTATCTATATTGAGGCCGCCAAGATGCGAAAGGAAGCGCTGGATCATGTCTTGCTGTACGGTCCGCCTGGACTAGGCAAGACGACGCTTTCGAATATCATCGCCAATGAACTGGGGGTTAACCTCAGAACGACGTCAGGCCCTGCGATTGAGAGACCGGGCGATCTGGCTGCCCTGCTGACGAATCTACAGGAGGGAGATGTCCTGTTCATCGACGAGATACATCGGCTTCACCGGACCGTAGAGGAAGTGCTATATCCTGCGATGGAGGACTTTGCGCTGGACATCATGATTGGCAAAGGGCCAAGCGCACGCTCTGTGCGGCTTGATCTGCCGCCATTCACCCTGATCGGCGCCACGACAAGAGCGGGATTGTTGTCCGCGCCTTTGCGTGACCGATTCGGGGTCGTGAGCCGGCTGGAGTTTTATACGGTGGATGAACTGGCGTTTATTGTATCACGCGCGTCTGAGATATTGGATGTAACGATCGTAGGGGAAGCCGCGGCAGAAATCGCGATGCGTTCCAGAGGGACACCGCGTATAGCCAATCGGCTGTTGAAGCGTGTTAGAGACTTTGCCCAAGTGAGGGGAGACGGTGTCATCACGCATGACATTGCCCGCTCTGCGCTTGAATTGCTTCAAGTTGATCCAATGGGACTGGACCATATCGATCATAAAATGCTTCATGCCATGATGACGACGTTCTCCGGCCGTCCGGTCGGACTAGATACAATCGCGGCGACGATCGGCGAAGAGAGCCAAACGATCGAGGATGTATACGAGCCGTACTTGATGCAGATCGGATTTTTGCAGCGTACGCCGAGAGGACGGATTGCGACGGATAGTGCCTATACCCATTTGGGCTTGCCTATACCGAAACGTAATTAAGTGAGTACACACTATAGAAGTATAAATGATCAAAAGTGCGGTAAGAGAGAGGAGAACAGAATGACGTTTAAAGCATCATGGAAAAGACTGTCTCTGGCGACTGTGGCGCTGCTTGTGCTGGTGTCGACCTTGTCTGTCCAGCCTACGAGGGCAGCCGTTCCAGCGCTAGATACGATCAGAGTTGCGATGTTCCTTCAATTGCCTGGCAAATATGAGTCGATGACCGCTGCAGCAACCTTTCAATCTGCAGGCGGAATCAGGATTGGCTCGCGTGAGCCTACGGGGTTCCAAGAATGGTTTGCTGTAGAAGCGGGCAGAAGCGTGCGCTTTGCCGTAGATGATTATAAAGTTAAGCTCATCGAGACGGCGAATTTTGCCAACGCTTGGGCTGTCTATCTGCATATCCAATCCGTCAGAGGAATGGGTTATATCACATCGGTTCCCAAAAACGGAGGCACGCAGTATCAAGTGTACGAGGGCACGTACGCCTCGGCTCAGGAATCGGCAGCAGCGCTTGGCCGATGGAATGCGGATGCGAAGCTGAGGGGTCTGCTCGGCGGCTATAAGCCTGTTCAGCATGGACCGCTGCGTCTGGAGTCGCCAGCTTTGGAGAGCAAGGCAGCGGCGCAGTCTTTGGCGGCTTCGTTCGGCGGTGCCGGATTGGATGCATATGTTGCGGCAAGAGCGGGAGCGAAGGGTGCGGTCTATTCGGTACTAGTCGGCGGTGCGTCAACAGCGGACGAGTTGAAGAGCTTGCAAGCAGAGGCTGTGAAAGCGCCGAGTGGCGCCTCTTTGAAGCCAATGGATACAAGCTCGCCTTATATGTTGATTCGCGCCGATCATTCGATTAGCGGCAAGCCGGATTCGGCTCTTGAGCTGTATGCCTTCCCTGCGAGCGATATGAAAGTATGGGCGGCGCCTGCTGGTGCTCAGCCAATCGGACTGACCGAGCGCAGCAATCGAACGTATCGCGGCAGCTTCGAGCTGAGCGCATTCAACGGAAAGCTTGCAGTCATCAATGAACTTCCATTCGAGCAATACTTGTATTCGGTTGTTGCCGCGGAGATGTACACATCCTGGCCGATCGAAGCGTTGAAGGCGCAGGCGGTTGCTGCTAGATCCTATGCATTGAACAAAGGCTTCGGGTTCCAAATCGCCCATGTTGTCGATACGACACAAAGCCAAGCGTATTATGGAACGGGTGTGGAAAAGCCATCGTCTACGGAAGCGGTTGAAGCGACCAAAGGCGAGGTGGCGCTCTATAACGGCAAAGTTATCGAAGCCGTGTTCTCCTCCAATGGCGGCGGGATGACGGCAGATGCGAGAGATGTATGGAAGAACGAAATTCCTTATTTGCAGTCCGTGTCCAGTCCAGACGCTTCAGCGGAAGCGGGCTTGCAAAGCTGGCATCGCGTAGTTCTCCCAAGCGGTAAGGTTGGGTATATCCGTGAGGATCTGGTCAAGGATACTGGTCAGAAGACGGCTGCAGGCAGCCGCATTCTGGAATTGACGACGGACGGCACGAACATTCGCCGCCATCCTGTCATTCAGGATTCGATTCCGGTCGTGGCCCAACTGCAAAGCGGAGCAAAAGTCATTGAGCTGGAGCAAGTGCTGCAATCCAATTCGATGAATTGGATCAGAGGCCCCTTTACGGGTGAAGAACTGCTGACCGTCATCAATTCGCGTATGAATCCAAAGCTAACGGGTTCGGTTACGTCGGTGGAGGTTAGCGCTCGCGGGGTATCCGGCCGTGCAATAGAAATGACAGTGAACGGAACCCCGATTGCGCTCTCCTCGCCTGACTCCATTCGGTCGGCCTTCGGAGTAGGAGAGTCGCTGCCAAGCACGCTGTTCAATGTAGAGGAAACGGGCAAGGTAGTTATTCAAGGCGCGGGCGGCGCACAGTCGACCAAATCCGATAGCTCCAAACAAGTGTATGTGATGGGAGCGGATGGCAAGTCGACTTCTTATAGCCAAGACTATATGTATGTCTTGGATGGAGATGGAGACATTCGCGCGGCCACCAAAAATCCGGCATTTAGTTTTAACGGCACGGGCTTCGGCCATGGCGTAGGCATGTCGCAGTATGGCGCGTTAAGTCTCGCCCAGCAAGGGTATGACTATCAATATATTTTGAAATACTATTATAAGGGCATAACTATAGCCAAGGAATGAAGGTTAAGAGATGAATGTGGATTGGTTTGATTTCGACCTGCCTGAGGAGCTGATCGCACAGACTCCGCTGCAGGATCGCACGGCATCCAGGCTGCTTATGCTGAACAAGGGAACGGGAGCAGCCGAGCACGGCATATTTACGGATCTGGAAGAGAAGCTGCAAGCAGGCGATGTCCTTGTCTTGAATAATACGAGAGTGATTCCGGCCAGACTGCTCGGCGTCAAGAAGGATACCGGAGCAAAAGCGGAGCTTCTGCTACTGAAGCAGCTGGGCGAAGATCGCTGGGAGGCGCTCGTCAAGCCTGGCAAGAAGCTGAAGACCGGGGCTGTAATCGTGTTCGGCGATGACGGCAATGGCGCTCCTTTAATGGAAGCTGAAGTTTTGTCGGAAGGTGAGATGGGAGCGAGGGTTATCCAGTTCCGCTATAAGGGCATCTTCCAAGAGCTGCTCGACCGGCTGGGAGAGATGCCGCTGCCTCCTTACATTAAGGAGCGGTTGGATGAACGTGAACGCTACCAGACGGTTTATTCTCGCCATGAAGGCTCCGCAGCGGCTCCGACAGCTGGCCTGCATTTTACGGAAGCCTTCCTTCGGAAGCTGGAGGAAAAAGGGGTTAAGCTCGTCTATGTAACGCTGCATGTTGGCCTTGGAACCTTCCGGCCGATGTCGGTCGATACGGTGGAAGAGCATGAGATGCATGCAGAGTATTACGAGTTGGATGAAGCTAATGCAGAATTGCTAAATGCGGCGAAGAGAAGCGGAAGGCGGATCGTAGCTGTCGGAACCACTTCGGCTCGGACACTGGAGACGCTTGCGGACAGATTCGGCGACGGAGAGCTGCAGGCATGCAGCGGCTGGACGTCCATATTTATTTATCCGGGATACAGCTTCAAGCTGGTTAATGCCTTGCTAACGAACTTTCATTTGCCAAAATCAACATTGGTCATGCTGGTCAGTGCGTTAGCTGGCAGGGATGCCATCATGAAAGCTTATCATGAAGCAATTGAGCATAAATACCGCTTCTTCAGCTTTGGAGACGCGATGTTCATTTATTAAAATAACAAGAATGGAACGTGAATACGTGGCTGTTAAATACGAATTAATCAAACAATGCAAGCAATCCGGAGCGCGTCTGGGACGCGTGCATACACCTCATGGCATTATTGAGACACCGACCTTTATGCCGGTAGGCACACAGGCGACCGTTAAGACGATGAGTCCGGAAGAATTGAAGTCGATGGACGCTCAAATTATTTTAAGCAATACGTATCATTTATTTCTCAGACCGGGACATGATCTGATCAAACGCGCTGGAGGTCTTCATAAATTCATGAATTGGGACCGCCCAATTCTGACGGATAGCGGCGGATTTCAAGTGTTCAGCTTGAGTGAAATGCGTAAAATCACCGAGGAAGGCGTTCACTTCCGCTCCCATCTGAATGGGGACAAGCTGTTCCTTTCGCCGGAAGTGGTCATGGAGATTGAGAACGCGCTTGGTCCGGATATTATGATGGCTTTCGATGAATGCCCGCCTTATCCAGCGGAGTATGAATATATCAAGCAATCGACGGAAAGAACGACCCGCTGGGCAGAGCGCTGTCTGAAGGCACATGCGAGACCTCACGACCAAGCCCTGTTCGCAATTGTTCAGGGGGGCATGCACAAAGATTTGCGTATTCAGAGCGCTAAAGATTTGACTTCCATGGATTTCCCGGGGTATGCTATTGGTGGACTGAGCGTTGGCGAGCCTAAGCATCTGATGTACGAGGTGCTTGATTATACGGTGCCTGAATTGCCGGCGAACAAGCCGCGTTACTTGATGGGCGTCGGATCTCCGGATGCATTGGTTGAGGGGGCTATCCGCGGAGTCGATATGTTCGATTGCGTGCTGCCAACCCGAATTGCAAGAAACGGGACAACCATGACAAGCGGAGGGCGACTCGTCATACGCAACGCCAAGTTCGCGGAGGATTTCGGGCCGCTGGATCCGAATTGCTCCTGCTACACATGTCAGAACTATTCTCGTGCTTACATTCGGCATTTGCTGAAGGCGGATGAAACGTTCGGCATGCGATTAACGACGTATCATAATTTGCATTTCCTTTTGCAGCTCATGCGGGACGTTCGTCAAGCCATCATGGAGGACAGGCTGCTTGACTTCAGGGATTCCTTCTTCGACGCTTACGGCCTTCATGATAACGACAAAGGATTTTGAAAGGGGTGAATTTTGATGTTTCTGGCAACCGAAACAGGTGGTGCTGGCGGAATTTGGGGGCTGATCTGGCCTTTCATTCTGATGTTCGCCGTATTCTATTTCTTGCTGATCCGTCCGCAACAGAAGAAGCAAAAGCAGCGTACAGCCATGCTAAATCAAATTAAAAAGGGCGACAAGATTACGACGATCGGCGGTTTGCACGGCACTGTTGTAGAATTGATGGATGACACAGTTGTTATTCGCGTCAATGATACGACGAAGATGACGTTCGAGCGCAGCGCGGTTAACACGATTGTTAGCACTGCACCAGCAGCTGCAACGGAATAAATGAGTGCATACATAGAATGGCCGACAGACCTTATGGTTTGTCGGCCATTTCTTATTTGCGGAGATTGACACCGATGATGCCGCCTAGCGCACCTGCCAGCAATGCCGCTCCAAGGATAAGCGCGCTGTTCCATGACGGTGCGGCATTGGCCGCGAGAAAGCTGACTATCATGACGATGACGCCATAGATCAGACCGAGCAAGCCGCCGTTGTACCAGCCTTTCCGCTCCGACCGCTTGCCGGATGTAAGACCGCCTGCCATAGCGGAAATGCTGTGAACGAGCAGGGAATAAGTACCCAGATTGCCTTCTTTCATGCTTGAGAAGTGCAGCAACAGGGAGAGCAGCAGTGCGCCTGCCGCCAGCCAAATAATTGAAAAGACGACGCCAGCCAGCACAGGCGAGCCGATAATCGGCGGTTTGGGAGCTTGCTTGACGGAACTCATCCTATTCCTCCTATCCGATATTCGCGTATTACTTATCCTTATGGCCAAGCATGCTGAAATAGTACAGGTCTCTAGAATCAATATTTGCCTAATGAGTTGCATCATTGCCATTAATTCGTGTGCGAATATTCGTATGATCAGCGATGGGCGGGGTGAGAATAGCTGTACAACGTTACAACTGGTTAGGCAGCCAGTATGGTACTTTCGAGGAGGCGCTTACTTGGAAATCTGGAGCCTGTTAATCCGGACGGCGGTTATTTATTTCGTCGTGTTTTTGATCATGCGTTTTATGGGCAAGCGGGAAATCGGCAAGCTGTCCGTGCTTGATCTGGTCATATCGGTAATGGTGGCGGAGATCGCGGTAATCGTTATTGAGGATACCGAACGATCCATGTGGGACGGCATAGTCCCAATGGTGATGTTATTGCTTATACAAGTCAGCACAGCGATGATTTCGATGAACAATCGCAAGATGCGCCTGCTATTCGATGGCAAGCCTAGCGTCATTATCGCCAAAGGCAAGATCAATCGGGAAGTAATGCGCAAACAGCGTTATAATCTGGATGATCTGATGCTGCAGCTTCGCGAAAACAAAATTACATCCGTTGCGGATGTGGAGTTCGCCATCCTGGAGACAAGCGGCAAGCTGTCTGTTATACCGAAGGATGGGGCAGAGGAAGCGGATTCTGCGCATGGCACAGAGACGCCTGATATTAATGTAGAAACTTCCAGTCATACACCTCTGCCACGAGGAAGGGAGAAAATTATTCCTCCCGGGTTCCGGTATGAAATATTGCCAATTCCGCTCATCATGGACGGGAAAGTGCAGGATGAGAATTTGGGGAAAATTGAGAAAACGCGATTTTGGCTGAAAAATGTGCTGCAGGAGCAGAAAGTGACCGATTTCAAGGACGTTTTCTTATGTACCATCGACCATAAAGGGAAGCTGTTTGTAGATGTGAATCAGAAAAAAATTACTTGAACCATATGCCTAGCCAAGGAATTCTAGCCATGTCATAACGGTCAATGATCCGCATCCATATCATGAGCAGCATATAGATGATGGCGCTCACCAGACAAGCGATGATCATGCTCAGCCATTCGGTGGATAGCACAAAATGGTTCATCGTCCACTGAGCGGCGGCACCCATGATGGTCATGGCGACGCCGACCTTAAGGAAGTCCAAGACGTTCATTCGGAATCCGATGAATCGCATAACGCTGATGCCGTGAAGGATCGTGACCAATACGATATTGACGCTGATGGCAATGATTGCACCATAAATGCCAAGCTCCGGCTTGGATGCCAGCTGTACAATCAATACAAGCTTGACTGCCGCCCCGATGAAGGTATTCATCAGGGCGGTTCCTGGTTTGTTCAGCGCTTGGAGAGCGGCTTGCAAGGGGGCCTGCAGATAGATGAAAATTCCAGCCAGGCATAGCAGCTGCAGCATTGGCGAATATTCGGGATGATCATAGATGAGCCGGCATAGCGGTTCCGCGAACAAGCCCATGACGACTACGAATGGGGCTCCGGATACAAGTGCGATACGCATCGACTGGTGAAGCCTTTTCTGAATAAGCGCTTTGTCTCCCCGTGCCGCAGCTTCAGATAACGACGGCACTAGAGAGACGGCAAGCGAATAGGTTAAGGCTGTAGGAAGCAGCAAGAGCGGAATAATCATACCTTGCAGCGCGCCGTATTGAGCGGTAGCCACGCCTGTTACGATGCCTGCGGCAGCCAAGCTGCGGGCAGTGAAGATGGATTCGAGCAAATAGGACAAGGACCCGACCAGCTTGCTGCCGGTGACGGGAATAGACAGTCCGAGCAGCTTGCGAAGAATGGGAGGTTTCGTGTAGCTGGATGGCAAGGAAGGAGGCTCGTTTGCTGCGGCTGCCTTCTTTTTTTCACGTACATATTTCCATAACAGGACGAACAATCCCCCGATTTCTCCGGCAACGACGCCGAGCATAGCGCCAGCCGCCGCCCATTCCAGTCCCATCGGGAGGAATAAATAAGCTAAGAACAGGGAGCCAATAATGCGGACTATGGTCTCGGCGAGCTGAGACACTGCGCTTGGAATCATATTCTGCTTGCCTTGAAAGTAGCCCCGAAATACAGAAGAAACTCCGACAATGAGCAGCATGGGCGTCATCATAAGGAAGGCTCGATAAACCCTGGTGTCAGGGAGGATATGGCGGATAATGAACGGCGCGAATAGCAGCATCCCGATCGTCAGCACTACCGCAATGGATATGGTCAGGATCATAGCTATTCGAAAAATATGCTTGACGCGCTTCGTATCGCCTAACGACTCTGCTTCGGCAATCCATTTGGCGATGGCCAGAGGAATGCCGCCGGTAATGAGCGTCAGCAATACAATCAGAAAAGGATAGGCCAGTTGATATAGGCCGACCCCCTCAGCTCCGATTATGCGGGGCAAGGCTATTCTTGGAACAAAACCGAGCAAGCGGTTCACGATGCCTGCGGCGAGCAGTATCATCGCACCCTTGATAAAGGATTGCTTTGTCATAGCGGGACCTCTTCTCATTGAAGGTAACGCCTCATAGGCGTTTATGTTCACGGACATGCATGTACTATCACTTTATGCTCGGCATGTCCTCTTCCATGTCAGTCAATTTGGACCATCTTCGAGAGTCGGCAGGAGATTGAGGCGGTTGATCGAATATATACAAGGGACAGCAACGCGAACGAGGAGGTGCAGCATATGGCCAACGAGGAATTGGACGTCATGATCGAGGAACTATGCCATAGCAAAGCGGAGGAATTCCGGTTGATCGGCTACGAGCATGTGGACGGCAAGGAGATTTGGGATTGTGTCAGTGCCAAATATGCGAAGACAGGCCAGCCGGAGCTGCATCAGCTGGTGAATGATATTCTATCGCTCAAGATTACGCAATTCATGAATTTCATGACGCTTAGCGCTTTCAAGGGTAACCCGTTCTAGTGGCGGGGCCTTTCTTTTTTTGACTCGTTTTTGCCGCATCTGTATAATGGGAATATTGAGATCATAAGGGGGATTCAAACGTATGTTCGGGAAGAGAATAATTGCCTTCCTTGCCATTGTGGTTGTCGGGTTTGCGGCAATGGCCGCAACAAGCCCGTGGGTAATCAATGGCGTCAAGCTTGGGCTGGATTTAAAGGGCGGTTACGAGGTATTGTACGAAGCCGTTCCGTTCGAGGGTGGTTCCGCTGTAACGCCGGAGACCTTGAAGAAGACGGCTCAAAGCTTGCAGAAGAGGATCGACGATACGGGATTGGTAGAGCCTGAGATTACGACGGAGGGCAAAAACCGCATTCGTGTCAAGCTCCCTGGCATCGACAGCGAAGATGATGAAGTGCTTCAAATGTTGTCCAAGCCTATTAATCTGACGTTCCGTGCGCCTGATGGCACGATCATGCTGACTGGTACGGACTTCGTAGAAAACGCTGCTGGACTAGCCTTTGATAGTATGAACCAGCCCATGGTCACGATTGAACTGAAGGACGCAAAAAAGTTTGAAGAAGTGACTGGCAAGCTGGTTGGACAGTCTATGGCCATTTATTTGGATGAAGAACTAATCTCTAATCCAGGAGTTAATTCGGTTATCGCAAGTAAAAACGCAGTTATCGAAATGCGCGGATCGACCGCTGACAAAGCGAGAGAATTACGCGATTTGATCAATATGGGCTCTCTGCCCCTCAAGCTTGAAGCCAAGTATACGCAAAGCGTAGGCGCGAAGCTTGGAATGGAATCCCTTAAAGATACGGTTACAGCCGGCATCATCGGCTCTTTGATTGTTCTTGTATTTATGGTTGTTATTTTCCGGGTACCGGGCTTTGTTGCTGCGATTACCATTATTACGTACGCATGGCTGCTTTTGCTCGTGCAAAACCTGATGAACGCAACGCTCACTTTGCCTGGCATCGCGGCATTCGTACTCGGTGTCGGTATGGCGGTCGACGCCAATATTATTACCGCTGAGCGGATCAAAGAAGAGATTCGTACCGGCAAGAGCATGCTATCATCCTTAAAGTCCGGTTCAAAAAACTCGTTCCGTACGATAATGGATGCCAATATTACAAGTATTATCGCCAGTGTTGTTCTGTACTTCATCGGTGATGGCGCGATTAAAGGCTTTGCACTGACGATGATCTTCAGTATTCTGGTTAGTATTCTCACGAATATCTTCCTCGCTCGCTACTTGCTGTCGCTTCTTGTTCGAAGCAACAAGTTTATGAAGCCGGGTTATTATGGCGTGAAGGAGAGTGAAATTCGTGAACTATGAAACAAAAATTCGTTATGATGTCGTAGGGAATCGCAATAAATTTTTGTTTGCTTCCCTTGCGGCAACACTTATTGGCATATTGTCGCTTTTTATTTTTCAATTGAACCTAGGCATCGATTTTAAGGCAGGCTCGAATATGGATGTATCCACGACCAAAGCTGTGACACAGCAGGAAGTGAACGATGTCCTGAAGTCAGTGGGCTACGAAAGCCTAGCGCCTACCGTAGGCGGACAGAACAATGACCGTATTTCAATTCGGTTTAATGATGTTCTTGATCAATCAGAATCTAACGCCGTAACGGCTGCTTTAAAGGCTAAATTCGGTGAAGATATTGACACAGAGGTAAACGTGGTATCTCCTGATATTGCCCGTGAACTAGGGATTAAGACGATTTGGGCAATATTGATTGCGAGCTTGGGGATTATGCTGTATGTCATGATCCGGTTTGAGTGGCGTTTCGCGCTTGCCGCGAATATCTCTATTTTGTATGACAGTTTTATCGTGGTTGCGGTATTCTCCATCTTCCGCTTTGAGGTAGATCTGCCGTTTATCGCAGCCGTCTTGACGACGCTTGGTTACTCTATCAATGATAAAATTGTTATTTTTGACCGTATCCGTGAGAACCTGAGATTTGCATCCGTTAAGAACGAATCACAGCTCGCTGAACTGGTCAATGCTAGTATCTGGCAGACGATGGCACGTAACTTGTATACGGTATTAACGGTTGTTATTGTGACCGTGTGTATCTTCTTGCTGGGCAGCCCGTCGATCAAAATGTTCTCCTTGGCGCTATTGGTTGGTCTTATCAGCGGCGCATACTCCACGATTTTCGTAGCGAGCCCGCTGTGGTACCTGTTCAAGCGCAACCAGAAGCAAAAGCCTAAGGTTGCTGCCAAGCCAACACCTTAATGATCACGCATGTGCGATTCGTATAGATGATTAGTAACATCATAAGAAGGTAAGCGAGTGGAGCCAGCCTGCTTCCGAGAGCCGTTACGAAGCAGGTTTTGCTCCGCAAAACCTAACCGCTGCTTACGAAGTCAGGTTTTGCTTCGCAAAATCTTTCAGGAGGTTCATATGTCAACCAGACCGCGAGATGGGAAGAAGACGACCCGGGGCAGAGCTCGTATATGGGACAACGTGCTGGACGTTCTGTTTCGGGGCACACGAAGATATCACAAGGATTCGGATCAAGATGAAAGTGCGGATGAGCTGATGCAGGTGGTTCAGCGTGTGGAAGGCGTCGTTACGGTGCAATCCATTCGCGCCAGAGAGCATGGGCATTACGTTGTGGCAGAGATCGTTATCAGCGTCAATCCCCGTATTACGGTATTGGAAGGCCAAGAGATTGCAAAACGGGTTCGAACGCTTCTGATGCACCGGTTTCATCATTTGACGGAAGTGTCCATCTATGTAGAGCCTTATGATCCCGGTTATCCGTACAAATCCAATCACGATCCTAATCAGGAGCAGATGCCGACACTGCTGCAATAGCCGTTATCGGACAGCAGGAAGGAGTGAGAACCTGATGATTCATAGAAAGACACGCTGGGCTCTTGCGGAATGGGAAGAGTCGGGGGAAGGTGCAGCCGGGAAGTTGAGCAAGGGGCTGAACCTTCCTCCTCTTGTTGCCCGCTTGCTCGTGCAACGCGGCTACCATGACGAGGAGAGCGCTCGGGCATTCTTGTATGGCGGCGAGAGCGGACTGCATGATCCATACTTGCTAAGCGGGATGGAGGAAGCGGTTCAGCGTATTCGGCAAGCAGGAGCCAATCAAGAGAAGATCCGCATATACGGCGATTATGATGCGGACGGTGTATCCAGCACGTCGCTGCTTTTTCACGTATTTCGTACCATGGAACTAGATTTTGATTATTACATACCCCATCGGGCGTTGGAAGGGTATGGGTTGAACAAAGATGCTATTGCTCTGGCCGCCAATGATGGAGTTAAGCTAATCGTTACAGTTGATACCGGGATTAGCGCATATGATGAGGTTGAATTTGCCGCATCGCTTGGCATTGACGTTGTTGTAACCGATCATCACGAGCCGCCGGAGCAATTGCCGCAGGCTTGCGCCGTGGTGAATCCGAAGCAAACGCATTGCATGTATCCGTTCAAGGGTTTGGCTGGTGTAGGGGTTGCCTTCAAGCTTGCCACCGCTTTACTGGAGAGGCCGCCGCTGGAGTGGGCGGATATTGTTAGTCTCGGCACGATTGCGGATCTGATGCCGCTGGTCGATGAGAACAGAATTTTGGTTCGATATGGACTGGAGCGGATGCGCAAGGAACCTGGTACGGGCTTCCGGGCTTTGGCAGAAGCGACGGGCATCGAGCTTCAGACCATTGTATCGACAGGCATCGCATTCGGAATGGCACCTCGCATCAATGCTGCAGGCAGGCTCGATCATGCGAAGAAGGCCGTCGAGCTGCTTACAACTCCTGCATATGATGAAGCGATTCTATCGGCGATCCAATTGGATACACTGAATAAGGAGCGCCAGCGAATCGTGGAGTCTATCGTGAAGGAAGCGGAGGAGCAGTGGCTGACGAAGCGACTTGCCGCAGAGGAGCAAGGGATCGATCCGCCTTCGGTTATTGTGTTAAGCGGGGAGAGCTGGAATGTCGGCGTCATCGGCATTGTTGCTTCCAAGCTGCTGGAGAGACATTATCGGCCGGTCATTATCTTAGGCATTGATACCGAGAGCGGTATGTGCAAGGGCTCAGCCCGATCCATAGAAGGCTTCGATCTTCATGCGGCCCTTACGGAATGCGAGTCTTTGATGGATCATTATGGGGGACACCAGGCTGCGGCTGGCATGAGCTTGCATCGGGATCATCTGGAGCAGCTGGAGAAGCGAATGTCGGAGCTTGCGATGCAATGGCTGACGCCAGAGCATTGGATACCGAAGACGCTGGTGGATATGGAATGCAGCCTGGAGGATGCAACGCTTGATACCATTAGCCAGCTATCGCTCCTAGAGCCATTTGGCATCGGCAATCCATCTCCGCGAATCATGTTCCGAGACATTCAATTGGCAGATCGCAGAGCGATCGGCAAGGATTCCAAGCACCTCAAGCTGGCGCTAGGCGGCGGTCGTAAGCTGTTGGATGCCATCGGCTTTGGCATGGGGGAGATGGCTTCCGCCATGCCGGCAGGCAGCCGGCTGGACGTTGTGGGCGAGCTGTCGATCAACGAGTGGAACAATCAGCGCAAGCCTCAGCTGCAAGTGCATGATTTGCATTATATGCCTGCTCCGATGGCCAGCTTCCCAAGCCGGGAGCAATTCGGTCAAGTGTATCAATGGCTGCGGAAAGTAAATCGGGTTCAAGAGCAAGGAATTGCTCTTCGAATAGCGGGGCAAGTCGGCTTGACTGTGGAGGCCGTTCAGCTTATGCTTGACGTATTCGAGGAATTGAAGTTTATCGGACGTCATGATGGCGCTTACGTCGCAGCTGCTGCGCCGGAGAAGCGAGAGCTCGCGTCTTCGGAACGTTATCGTGCCGCGAAGGAGCAGCATGACCGTCTTCATGATCTCGCTTGAAACATTTCCAATTTCCAAATTAAACAAGTGTGTACAAGAAAGGGTTGACCATTCGTGTCGAAGGCATCATACAATTTCAAGGATTACATTCGAGTTATTCCGGACTTCCCGCAACCGGGAATCCGCTTTAAAGATATTACGACACTGCTGAAGGACGGAGCGGCTTACCGTGCCGTTATCGAAGAGATGCGCACTGCGGTTGAGCATCTGAAAATTGACGTTATCGCTGGACCTGAAGCACGGGGCTTCGTCGTTGGCGCTCCGCTTGCGCTGGCACTTGGCGTGGGCTTTGCGCCTATCCGCAAGAGCGGCAAGCTGCCGGGCGAGACGATTACAGCGAGCTATGATCTGGAGTATGGCAAGGATCAACTAGCGATGCATAAAGATGCGATCACGCCAGGACAGCGGGTCCTTATTGCGGACGATCTGCTGGCAACCGGCGGCACGATCGCAACGTCGATGAATCTGATTCGCCAGCTTGGCGGAGAAGTGGTTGGCGCTGCCTTCTTGATCGAGCTTGCTTATTTGAATGGCAGATCGAAATTGGACGGCGTTGACGTATTCTCTCTAATGACATACGAATAGGACATCTATCATACAGCCGCAAGAGAAGCTGTTGAATGCGCCCCGGCATGGACTCGTCTTACCGACGATTCACCAAGCCGGGGCTTTTTTCCCTATCGCGCGATATTGGATGAACGGTCTGGCGTCAAAAGACGTCGTTTTTCTTCCGCAGGAAGTTGACGTAACCGCTCACTTAAAGGCATAATATTAGAAAACTCGGATCATGCCGCAGCGGCATAGCATATGAGAATAAGATGGCGTTAACCCGTACGCTTGGAAAGGGACGTTTCATGGGCATAGAGCAGTTACTTGAGAAGGCATCCGTCTATATGAAAGAGCAGGATCTCATACGCATCAAGGAAGCCTATGATTTCGCTGAGCAAGCCCATCATGGTCAAGTGCGGAAATCAGGAGAGCCATATATTTTGCATCCTGTTACGGTTGCTGACATTTTGGTGGATATGGGCATGGACGTGCTGTCAATTATCACAGCGCTTCTTCATGATGTCGTGGAAGATACGACTGTGGATTTGCAGACCGTCCGTGCGAAATTTGGCGAAACCTGTGCCATGCTGGTGGACGGACTGACCAAGCTCGAGAAGATCAGGTTTCAATCCAAGGAAGAACAGCAAAATGAAAATTATCGTAAAATGTTCGTCGCGATGGCGCAGGACATTCGTGTCATTCTGATCAAACTGGCGGACCGCCTTCATAATATGCGCACACTGAAATACCAGTCGGAAGAGTCTCAGCGCAGAATTGCTTATGAGACACTGGAGATTTTTTGCCCCATCGCGCACAGGCTCGGCATCTCTGCTATCAAGTGGGAGATGGAGGACATCGCGCTTCGTTACCTCAACCCGCAGCAATATTACCGCATTGCGAATCTGATGAAGAAGAAGCGGGCGGAGAGGGAGCAATTCATCGATGATGTCATTGGCCGCATTCGCGAGAAGCTGGAGGAAATGGGCATCGAGGGCGATATTTCGGGCAGGCCGAAGCATCTGTACAGTATCTACAAAAAAATGACGAGCCGCAACAAGCAGTTCAATGAGATCTATGATCTGATGGCGATTCGCATTATCGTGGACAATATTAAAGATTGTTATGCGACGCTTGGCATCATCCACACGCTGTGGAAGCCTATGCCGGGCAGGTTCAAGGATTATATCGCCATGCCGAAGGCGAATATGTATCAATCCTTGCATACGACGGTGATTGGACCGAACGGCGAGCCGACCGAGGTACAGATACGGACGTGGGAGATGCACCGTACATCGGAGTACGGCATCGCTGCACACTGGGCGTATAAAGAAGGCATGGTTGTGCCGGACGGCAATTTTGAAGACAAAATGTCATGGTTCCGCGAAATTCTGGAGCTTCAGAATGAAACGCGCGATGCGGCGGAGTTCATGGAATCACTTAAGATGGATTTTTTCGCCGATCTTGTATTCGTCTTCACGCCAAGCGGAGAGGTTATCGAGCTGCCGGCGGGATCGGTGCCGCTCGACTTTGCTTACCGTATTCATACGGAGGTGGGCAACCGGACAATAGGCGCGAAGGTGAACGGACGAATTGTGCCGCTTGACCATAAGCTGAAGACTGGCGATATCGTTGAGATTCTGACGTCGAAGCATTCGTACGGACCAAGTCAGGACTGGGTGAAGATCGCACAATCCTCCCATGCCCGGAGCAAGATCAGGCAATGGTTCAAGAAGGAGAAGCGCGAGGAAAATGTCGCCAAGGGACGCGACCTGCTGGAGCGGGAGCTGAAGCGTCTTGGCCTAGAGCCGTCTGTATGGATGACGGATGACAAGCTGCAGGAAGCAGCAGGCAAATTCACGTTCAACGACATTGAGGATATGATGTCGGCTATAGGATTTGGCGGTATCACGGCAGCTCAGATCTGCACCAAATTGACGGAGAAGATGCGCCGCGAAGCAGAAGAAGCGAACCAGATTGAGCTGACGAACGAGAAGAAGGAAATAAAAGCGGCTTCAGGCAAGAAGGGGCGTCCAAATCATGGCGTCACGGTGAAGGGCGTCGATAATTTGCTCGTTCGGTTCGCCCGCTGCTGCAACCCGGTGCCGGGAGACGCTATAGTCGGCTACATTACACGCGGCCGCGGCGTATCGGTTCACCGTATGGACTGTCTTAACATTCCATTTGGCACGGACGGAGAAGAAGCGGAACGCGTCATTGAGGTGGAATGGGAGGAATCGGTGGAGGCGAACTACAGCGTCGATATCGAGATTACCGGCCATGACCGCAGAGGTCTCTTGAACGAGGTGCTGCATGCGGTATCGGAGAGCAAGACGAATATCTCTGCCGTGACGGGACGATCCGTCAAGAACAAGATGGCGCTTATTCATATGACGGTGCTTATTCGCAACGTCGATCATCTATCCTCCGTTGTGGAGAAGATCAAGCGCGTGCAAGATATCTATTCTGTACAGCGCATTATGCAATAAAGGAGATTATGCATTGAAAGTTGTGGCACAACGAAGCAAAGCGGCAAAAGTAACCGTAGAAGGCGAAGTGATCGGCTCCATCGATTCCGGACTGGTGCTGCTGGTGGGCATTACGCATGAGGATGCGATGGCGGATGTACGCTGGATGGCGGATAAGGTAGCGGGCCTTAGAATTTTCGAAGACGAATCGGAAAAGATGAATCTGTCGGTGACGGATGTTGGAGGCTCTATTCTGTCCGTATCCCAATTCACGCTGTACGGAGATTGCCGCAAGGGCAGGAGGCCCAACTTTATGGCCGCCGCGCGACCGGAGCAGGCAGAGATGCTGTACAATGCGTTCAATGATGCGCTTCGGGAGCTGGGGCTGCGCGTGGAGACGGGACGGTTCGGTGCGATGATGGACGTGCAGTTGACCAATGATGGACCCGTGACGCTAATTTTGGAGAGCGGCGCTTAAGATTGGTCAGACGGGCAACAATAGAGGTAGACAGCATGGCGGGTTGGCGTGAAAGCCGGCCGCTCATGCGAACTACCGATGTTGGAGGTATGCCTGTCATGCATCAGTCGAGGAAAGAGCAGAGTATAGAACGAATTGCCAATGCGTTAATGAATCCGGATCTGCGGGAAGTCAGAATCGCGGCGGAGCTGGATGCGGATATGGAAGCAGCCGAGGAATGGGAAGGCAGACCGCAGCATGCAGGTCGATCGGGGAACCGCAATTAGGCGTGCGTGATAAAAGCGTTTTCTAATTTGTAATATTCCTGTAATCAATCGCTAACGTTCTATTAACATCTAAGGCCTATAATAAATCTCGACCCCCTTTTTTAAAATATACTTTTACTTTGGACCTGCACGATGTTGCGGGTTTTTTTCTGTCTTGCGAACGGGTTTCCGCAGGATTGGCACCAGAGTTGTTGCGCGTTCTTGACTTTCCGCCAAACGGCAAGTAAAATAAACAATCAGTATACGATATATGGATTCTATGACGGGACAAAGTAATTCTTCACGAAGTACACAGAGAGGGACGCCAATTGGCTGCAAGCGTCCTTATGACGGATGAATGAAAGACCTCCCCGAGAACAGACAGCGAACGAGGGCATGATGCATCCATGCAGCATGGCATCGCTTTTAGTAGCTGAACTGCGATTAACGGACGTTACCCGTTGCAAGCGAGCGATCCGTTGACCGGATCCGTTCGGAATGTGGGTGGTACCACGGAAGCACAAGCTTTCGTCCCTTCGGCGATGCCGATTGGACGGGAGCTTTTTTTTGATTGTGATGAGAATCAATGAAGAAGGTAGGGAAAGGCATGAAATTTCAGAAATCGCCCGGAACGCAGGATATATTGCCAGGCGCGGTGGAGAGATGGCAATACGTAGAGGGCAAAGCCCGCGACATCTGCCGCCGTTTTAATTTCCGGGAAATCAGGACGCCGCTCTTTGAGTCCACGGAATTGTTCCAGCGCGGTGTAGGCGAAACAACGGATATTGTCGAGAAGGAGATGTATACCTTTATCGACCGCGGCGAGCGCAGCCTGACGCTGCGTCCGGAAGGAACGGCTGGCGTTGTGCGCTCCTACGTGGAGAACAAGCTGTTCGGCGATCCGGATGTCAGCAAGCTGTACTATATCGGCCCGATGTTCCGCTACGAGCGCGCACAGGCGGGACGCTACCGCCAATTCCACCAATTCGGCATTGAGGCGATCGGCGCTGTCGATCCGGCATTGGATGCGGAGGTTATCGCGCTCGGCTATACCTTCTATACCGAAGTGGGCCTGAAGGGCGTCCGCGTCGAGATCAACTCTGTCGGCACGCCGGCTGTACGAGCGGCATTCCGCGAGCGTCTGCTGGCGTTCCTGAATCCGAAGCGCGAGCTGCTGTGCAAGGACTGTCAGTCCCGCATGGACCGTAATCCGCTCCGCGTACTGGACTGCAAAGTCGATCAGGCGCATTTTGAAGGCGCTCCTTCCATTTTGGACAGTCTGGACGAAGAGTGCAGCGCTCACTTCGAGAAGGTGAAGCAGTGCCTGACGGATATGTCCATTCCTTATGAGATAAATCACAGGTTGGTTCGCGGCCTTGATTATTACACGCATACCGCATTCGAGTACAAGGCGGAAGGGATTGGCGCAATCGATACGATCGGCGGCGGCGGACGCTATAACGGTCTCGTATCCGATATCGGCGGACCGGAGCAGCCGGGCGTCGGACTAGGCCTAGGTCTGGAGCGCACAATTCTTCTGCTGGAGCATCAGCAGACGGAGCTCCCGAATCTGCATGAGATCGATGTGTATATCGTCGCGCTTGGCGATGCAGCGGATCGGGAGGCGACTCGATTGGTATACCAGCTTCGGCAGCAAGGCGTTCACGCGGAGCGCGACTACCAAGGCCGCAAGATGAAAGCCCAATTGAAGTCTGCGGATCGTCTCGGCGCAAGGTTCACCGCTATTCTTGGCGACGATGAGCTGGAGCGCGGCGAGATTGCGCTGAAGGATATGGCGAAGGGCGAGCAGCGTATGGTCGCAATCAGCGCACTTGCTGCTGAGCTTCAACCGTAAGTGAATGTACTTGCAGGATGAATGACAACTATTAACGATAAAGCGAGGAGACATGATTATGACGACGATGTTAAAGACGCATCACTGCGGAACATTAACGAAAGCAGATGTAGGACAAACGGTTACGCTGAACGGCTGGGTGCAGCGCCGCCGCGACTTGGGCGGTGTATTGTTCATCGACCTTCGCGACCGTACTGGAATTGTACAGATCGTATTCAACCCGGATTTCTCCGGCGATGCATTGTCGATCGCTGACCGTGCGCGCAACGAGTTCGTGCTTGCCGTAAAAGGCAAAGTGGTCGAGCGCGATCCTGAGACATTCAACGCGAACCTGGCAACAGGCGAGATTGAAATCCGCGTAACAGAAATTGAAGTGCTGAACGCAGCGAAAACACCTCCATTCCCGATCGAAGATGGTGTGGAAGTGGATGAGTCACTCCGTCTTAAGTACCGTTACCTGGACCTGCGTCGTCCTGAGATGCAGAAGACGCTTTTGCTTCGTGCGAAAGCGGCAAAGATTTTCCGCGACTACCTGGATGGACAAGACTTCATCGAAGTAGAAACGCCAATTCTGACGAAGAGCTCGCCGGAAGGCGCTCGCGATTACCTGGTGCCTAGCCGCGTGCATGAAGGCGAGTTTTTCGCATTGCCGCAATCGCCGCAAATTTTCAAGCAATTGCTGATGGTTGGCGGCGTTGAGCGTTATTATCAAATCGCCCGCTGTTTCCGCGATGAAGATCTTCGTGCAGACCGCCAGCCGGAATTTACGCAAGTCGACATCGAGACTTCGTTCCTGTCGCAGGATCAATTGCTTGGCATGATGGAAGAGCTGTCTGCGAGACTGCTTCGCGAGACTGTAGGCGTAGAGCTGGAGCTTCCGTTCCAACGCATCACATATGCGGATGCTATGAACAAATACGGCTCCGACAAGCCTGATCTGCGCTTTGGCCTGGAGATCGAAGATATTACTGATATTGTCGCATCGAGCGACGTTAAAGTATTTGCAAGCGTAGCGGCAGGCGGCGGCGTAGTCAAAGCGCTGAACGCAAAGGGCTGTGCTAGCTGGAGCCGCAAGGAGCTTGACGACCTGCAGCCGTTCGCTGCTCGCTACGGCGGCAAAGGCCTTGCTTGGATCACGGTGAAGGATGGCGAGTGGAGAGGTCCAATCGTGAAGTTCCTAAAGCCGGAGGAGATTGAAGCGTTGACGGAGCGTCTGGGCGTTGAGGAAGGCGACCTGCTGACCTTCTCTGCCGACAAGCCGAAAGTGGTTGCGGATGTACTGGGCAACCTGCGTCTGAAGCTGGGCCGCGATCTGGGACTTATCGACGACTCGAAGTTCAAATTCGCTTGGGTCGTAGACTTCCCGCTGCTTGGATGGGACGAAGAAGCGAAGCGTTATGTAGCGGAGCATCATCCGTTCACGCGTCCTAACGAAGAAGATATTCACTACTTCGATACCGATCCTGGCAAAATTCGCGCGCAAGCATATGATCTCGTCCTGAACGGCTACGAAGTAGGCGGCGGTTCGATGCGTATCTACAAGCGTGAGGTTCAGGAGAAAATGTTCAACGCGCTTAGCCTGCCGCCGGAAGTGGCGCAAGACAAGTTCGGTTACTTGCTTGACGCCTTCGATTACGGCACGCCTCCGCACGGCGGCATCGCATTCGGCTTCGACCGTCTGGTCATGCTGCTGGCAGGCCGTACGAACCTGAGAGAGACGATTGCCTTCCCGAAAACGGCAAGCGCAACAGATCTGCTCGTCGACGCGCCGTCCGAAGTCGAGCTGTCCCAGCTTGAGCAGCTTCATATCCGCACGGTTCTGAAGCCTAAGCCGGCAGTCGCTGCAGCAGGAGCGCCAGCTTCCGCACAAGGCGAAGATAAATAAGCTTACAGCAAAGGAGGCGGCAGAGCATGCTGCATCAATTCTCGCGCACGGAGCTTGCGATCGGCCCGGAAGGGCTGGAGCGGATGAAAGGGAGCACGGTCGCCGTGCTCGGCATCGGCGGAGTTGGCTCCATCGCGGCGGAGGCACTGGCTAGAACCGGCGTCGGCCGCATCATCCTGATCGACAAGGATGTTGTTGACATTACGAATATTAACCGCCAGATTCATGCGCTTATGACGACAGTCGGCCAGCCGAAGGCGGATCTGATGCGGGACCGCATCAAGCTGATCAATCCGGAGTGCGATGTCATTTCCTTGCGGATGTTTTATACGGAAGAGACGTATGAGCAACTGTTCGCCTATCCGCTGGACTATGTGATTGACGCATCAGATACGATCATCTATAAGGTTCACTTGATCAAGCAATGTCTGGAGCGCGGCATCCCTGTTATCTCCAGCATGGGCGCAGCCAACAAAATGGACCCTTCGCGCTTTAAGGTAGCGGACATCTCGAAGACGCATACCGATCCGATTGCCCGTGTCGTGCGCACGAAGCTGCGCAAGGATGGCATCAAGAAGGGCGTCAAGGTTGTCTTCTCCGATGAGGAGCCGATGAAGCCGCGCGAGGACGTGACGCAGCGCATAGTGCCGGAGAACGCTCCGGAAATCCGCAAAGCGCAGCAGCCGCCGTCCAGCAACGCCTTTGTGCCGCCGGTAGCTGGGCTGATCATGGTTAGCGTTGCGGTGAAGGATTTGCTTGCGTCAGGAGAAGCCGGCGCATGAATGCCGAGCTTTCCCGCAAGCTGAGACTGGAGCCGGATATGCGAGCCGTCATCCTTCATCCTCCCGCCGATTATGATGTCGCCTCTGAGCTGGGACTGCCGGCCCAAGCCGAGAAGTCGACAGAGGACGAGCTAGGCGAAGGGATATATGCGTTCGTTCTGCTATTCGTCACTTCGCTTGCGGAGCTGGAGAAGCGCGCGCCTATCGCGATCCGCACTGCGGAGGCAGATGCGTTGTTATGGATTTGTTATCCAAAAGGTACATCTCGTATTAAGACGGATATCAATCGCGATACGGGCTGGGCGCTCATGAAGACGTTCGGCACGGAAGGCGTCGCGATGATTTCTATGAACGAGACGTGGTCTGCGATGCGCTACAGGCCGGTAGGGGCTGCGAGAGCGAGCCGCTCCCGCAAGAAGGATCCTGTGTCAGGTGCGGCGGCGGTGAAGTCATCCTCAGCCGTGCCTGATATGCCGGATGACCTGGAAGCCGCATTCGCAACGGTTCCGGAAGCCCGGACTTTTTTCGAAGCGTTGACGGATTCCATGAGAAGAGATTATTTGAATTGGATCCTGGAGGCGAAACGGGAGGAGACCAGAGCGAAGCGAGTGGCCGCAACGATCGACAAGCTCGGGAAGGGACTTAAGCGTCCTACTGATAAATAAAGTTTTGCAGCAGCGCTGCGACGGGTTAAGCCCGCCGCAGCGCTGTTTTTATCTGATGAAGCTTTGTAGAGCAATCGAATGGTTTGGCAGGTGCGAGTTAGTGGATTGCGGGAAAGCTAGAGATGGGATATAATAGAAATATAAAATGAAACTGTATTTCACTTAGTGAAACTAGTTGTGATGAGATCTGCTTGACCAATCCGGGTGTGGGATGGAGGAGACGAGATGTCCTACGTTTTTGCAGGAATCGATCATGTGCAGCTGGCTGCTCCCGAGGGCTGCGAGGAGCAGGCTAGAGCGTTTTATGGCGGCGTGCTGGGCTGGACCGAGCTGGAGAAGCCTGAGGCCTTGCGGCATAGAGGCGGTGTATGGTTCCGATGCGGGAGCCATGAGGTTCATATTGGCATACAGCCTGCATTCGTGCCTGCGCTGAAAGCCCATCCTGCCTTTGCCGTACGTGGCCTTCAGCATTTGAAGGAAAGACTGAGCCGTCACAGCGTTGCGGTAATCGATGACGAGCTGAGACTTGAAGAAGGGTACCGCCGTTTCTTTGCATCGGACCCGTTCGGCAACCGGCTGGAGTTTCTGGAGCGAATCGAGAGTGCGGAATAAGGCAATCAAGAGGGAGGACAACAACTATGGACAACAAGGAACGGTTTACGAACCGGGTGGATAACTATGTGAAGTATCGCCCGACCTATCCGGGAGAAGCTATTGATTTCTTATACAAAAAGCTGGGGTTTGGCCCGGACAGCGTCATCGCCGATCTGGGTGCGGGTACGGGCATTTTCTCGAGACTGCTGCTGGAGAGAGGAAGCCGCGTCATCGGCGTAGAGCCCAATGAAGCGATGCGCAAGGCAGCTGTGCAGGCGCTTGGCGGTTCGGAGCGGTACCAAGCTGTTGCGTCATCGGCGGAGGAGACCGGCATGCCAGCGCATTCTGTAGATTTCATTGTCTGCGCGCAGTCGTATCACTGGTTCGATCGAGAGCTGGTGAAGGCGGAGTTCAAGCGTATCTTGAAGCCGGGAGGCAAGGTCGTTCTCATCTGGAATTCCAGGAAAACTTCGGGGTCGCCTTTCCTTGAGCAATTCGAGAAGATGCTTCAGGAATATGGCACGGATTACGAGAAGGTCGCCCATAAGAGTATTACGCTGGAGACGCTGCGTCCCTATTTCGCAGACGGCGGTCCGACACGGAATACGTTCTCGATGAAGCAATTGCTGGACGAAGCTGCGCTGAAAGGAAGATTGTTGTCCTCCTCGTACAGTCCGACGCCGGACCACCCGCGTTATGAAGCCATGATGAAGGAACTGAAGGACATCTATCGGAGCAATGAAGCAGACGGCGTTGTCGCCATGGAATATGTTACGGAACTGTATTGGGGAGAAGTATAGACAGGTTTATGGTCATTAGGCATTATGTTATTGCTTAGAGGCAGAATGGGGCTAATCTAACAGTCATGATAACTTAATAAACGACACCAGCAGCCAATCTTAACGATCGGCTGCTTTTTCGAAACTCAATATTACCCCGCTATAGAAACGGCGTTACATCTTAGTCAGGTATGCGGCTAATTGATCGAAAGTTCCCGTAAATCCACTATGAATCATCTCTTCTGAGGCATCAAAGGTTTTAGACTCTGCCTCAGTTGGGGCTTCGGGAACCACAATCATGGTAAGGGCAGTTTTTCCTTTGTCTTCGAAGAACGTTATTGAATTTAGGGTTTTCAATGGCCAGTTAGCGTCAAAGGGTGCACGTACTATGTTGCCCTCCTTATCAGAAAAGACACTGGTGTAAGTGATTTTCTCCGATTCTACAACTTCACTGTATATAAATTTAACCCACATGATATCGCCGTCAGCTGGTTTCTGGCTGTAGTGAAAGACACCGCCAGAACGAAAGTCTGCTTCGGCCACCTCAAACAGCCATCCTTTTGGCCCCCACCAGCACTGTAGATGTTCTGATTCGGTGAATGCTTTAAACACAAGCTCTCGTGAAGCATTGAAAGTATAGGTAATTTCAATTTGTGTTGACATTGTGATTCCTCCAGTGGTTTTTTGTCATTAATTTTACTCCCACATAATGAAAAATACTCAAGGTAGTTGTATAGAGAGCTGTAGCTTGCCGTTACAGAACGTGCGGAGAACCGTTTCACTAATGATCCTTGTTCCTAATATTAACACATCAGTCTCCTAAAGTTTCTTCTCGATTGCTAAATAGCTTTTCCTCTCTATTCCACAATTGGTCCGTTTGTTAGAAGACTGATAGGATTGAAAAAAGAGTGGATCCGTTGATTGAACTCGAATAGGAGGCGATGTGATGGTAAGCGAAAAAACAGTGATGCGGGTGCAAGAATCGAGAGAGAAACGCATATTACCCCAATAAACTGCGTGATTTCCCTCTCATTTGAAGGGGGTATCCATGGAACAAGAAGAGACCCTATTATCCACAACACATTCCGTCAGTTATATAAACCATGTTATACTGCGGCCGTCTGGAAAGTGATCCTGGAGCATACATGCAGTGCTGAGGCATTTGAATGGTTACCCCGAGAGTCAAGGTCCGCTTTGGGGATTAGCTTGGCGATCCCGCGCTGCGGCTTGGATGCTTAGAAACCGGAGAGTCTTGGAACATGCTCTATCCTAATGGGTCAACTTGATCTTGGCTTAGGCATGCGCGGTCTGGCGAACATCTGTGCCTGTATGCTATCATCTAGTTATACCATCATAAAGGATTGAGTATCGGCATGGACTTATTTAGCTATGAGGAAGCGGAGCGGCCGCGGGCGAGATTGCTCGCCGATCGGATGAGACCGCAGACGCTGGATGAATATATCGGGCAAGAACATATCGTAGGACAAGGCAAGCTGCTGCGCCGGGCGATCGAGGGCGACCAAGTGTCATCAATCCTGCTATACGGCCCTCCAGGCTGCGGCAAGACGACGCTTGCGAACATTATCTCGTTGCGGACGGAAGGCGATTTCGTCAAGCTGAACGCGGTGGACGCTTCCGTCAAGGATGTCAGGGAAGTCATTGACCGGGCCAGGTCGAACAAGACGCTGTACGGCCGCAAAACGATCCTGTTCCTCGATGAGGTGCATCGCTTCAACACGTCGCGTCAGGATGCACTGCTGCCTGCGGTCGAGCAGGGCATCATTATCTTTATTGGCGCGACGACGGAGAATCCGTTCCATCATGTGAACGGAGCTCTTCTCTCCCGGTCGACGCTGTTCCAGCTCGAAGCGCTGGAGGAGAAGCATTCCATGGAAGCGATGCGCCGGGCAATGGCGGATGCGGACCGCGGCCTTGGATTCATGAAGCTGATTGCGGATGAGGAAGCGCTGCAGCATATTGCGGCGATGTCAGGCGGCGACATCAGGCGGTCGCTCAATGCATTGGAGCTGGCAGCGGTGACGACGCCTTCCGAGCCGGACGGCTCCGTTCATATTACGCTGGAGGTTGCGCAGGAGTCGGTGCGCAAACCATCGATCCGGGCGGATATGTCCACGCAATACGACGTCTTGTCGGCCTTTCATAAGAGTGTCAGAGGCTCCAGTGACGCCGCATTGTTCTGGTTCCTGTACGCCGTGGAGAAGCTCGGCATGGACCCGATGACCTTCCTTCGCAGGCTGATCGTAGCCTGCAGCGAGGATATCGGCCTGGCAAATCCGCAAGCGATGGTCCAGGCGGTAACGGCTATGGACGCCTACCACAAGATTGGCTGGCCCGAGGCCAAATATAACATTTCCCAGGCAATTCTGTTCGCGGTCGAAAGTCCGAAATCTAATTCGACAGCGGTCGCGATTGGCAATGTGATGAATGCGATCGAGCGCAACGGCAACCTGGAAGTGCCGCTTCATCTTCGCGATACGCATTACAAGGGCGCGGCCCAGCTTGGTCATGAAGGCTACAAGTATCCGCATGACTTTCCGAATCATTATGTGAAGCAGCAATATTTGCCCGATCCGCTTGCGAAAGCTTCGTTCTACAAGGCGACGGAGCAGGGGATGGAAGAGAAGATCAAACAGAATCAGCAGCGTCGCTTGAGGTGACGCTGCTGATTTTATTTGGCCATTATTGGATTAGTCCCAGATTCGTACGCGAGGAATGTCTGCCGTTCTTAAATAATCCAGTAATTGACCCGTATGGACAGACTCGTGATAGGCAATACGAAGAAGCATATCTCCCAAACCTCTAATATAACCGCAATCGGAGCGGTCGATTTGAATATCTTCCAGATCAGATTCGGTGAAAGCGGCAATCGTCTCTAAGAACTGGTTGCGATAGAGCTCTGCAAACGCAAGCTCATCTTGGACAGTTGTGAAAGGCCGATTCTCAAAAGGGGAATCGAATTGCGGCAGGCTGCCTCTATTATGGATTGCCAAATGATAATAATGCTCGCTTTCGAGTACATGCCTAACCATCTCGATACATGTCAACGCGTTGTCATCCGGCTTCCAGTGGAGCATATCCTCTGGAATTGATGTCCACACCTTTATGCTTCTTCGCCGGACTTCTTTAAAATGCATGAGAATGAGAGAAATTGAGTTCATATTTGCCTCCAAAATGAAATATCCTAATAGTATACACGAATGAACGTTCGGATTTCAATACTGCGGATGGAGCATAAGCAGATGATTAGGAGGCCATGATGAACGTATTAGACCATGAAGAATATAAGAAATGGGCGCTTATCAGGCAAGGAGGCAAGTTCCGCTATGTGTTGAAATGGATTCTCTATTTCTTTCTTTTCATGACGCTGATTCACGGATTTGTGTCCCTGCTGAACGGCAAGGAATTCGGGATACAGGAAGTGTTGACCGTACTCGCAGTTAGTCTGCTTGTAGGAGGCATAGGCTCTCTATTGAGATGGATGATATTTGAGAAGAGATTCCAGCATAGCCATGACCGTAATCCCCCGGGATGAGGGGCAGGAATGAGCGGGAGCATGCCCGCGGGCGTCGTCTATTCTCTCTAATGAATAAGGAGCATCAATCCCGAGAGAGGAAGATGCTCCTTATTCATTACTGCGCTATGGAAAACATGAGGCCGAAATAAGCGAACACGACCATGAGCAACCCCATCAGGAAGGCGACGCTTGGACGGTTCAACCGATACGTCCATACGACGCCGACCGCCATCAGCAGCGCTGCGGCAAACATAAGCACGCTCTCCATGTGCAGCGTGAACGCAAGCTGAATATCCGGACTGAACGCTCCTTTGTACAGCCAAGTGAACAACGGCGACGGGGATACCTGCTGCAGCGTATCCTTCAGATTATGCGGCGGAGCCTGCTGGCCCATGAAGGCTGTAGCGCCAAGCACCAGCATCGCAACGACGCTCTCTGCACGGAGCCACCTGACCGGCTGGAAGCCGCTGTCCTTCGCGGACACAGACTTGTACAGAAAACCGTTCGTATAGGCGAAGAGTAGAAGCGGCAGGATGAGCAAATGCTTGATCAGCAGCGCTTGGCCGTACGGGATAATCCATGAATTGACGTATTGCGGTGTAGTAAAGGTCATAAGCGTCAGTCCGGCCAGCAGCGTGACGACCACGCATATGATCGCGAGTGGAGAGAACCACTTCAGGAATGCGGACCAATTCTCCCTATCCTTGGAGAACCAGCTCACGACGAACAATATGCCGATCCAGACGCTGAAAGCCAGAAAATGCATCGTATGTACAAACAAACCTTTGAAGGAGCTGAGCGACGAAGCATGGCTTGCGTATCCTAGCCATACAACAAGCAATCCGGTAACGAACAGCGCAACCTTAGGCATATGCTTATCGTTCCGGAATGCTTTCATGCCCAGCAAGAGAGCCAGGCCAAGGGAACCGACGGTCGACCAGATCCACGCTTTGCCCGATTTAACGTCCATCAGAATGCTCTTCAGCATCTCGCCGTACGTTAATTCGAATTGGGAGGCATACTGGCTGGCAAGCTGATGAATCGGCGCGAAGGACAAGATCGGAATGGCAAGCGCACATGCCATTAACAGCCCGTTCGGGACTTGAACGGAAGGACGCTTGCGCTCCGGCACAAGCCGAAGCACAAGCGTTCCCATCAGAATAGCAAAGCTAATATAAAGAAGTCCTTCGCTTACGTAAATCATGACGATTTTTTCCTCATCAGTACAACGAAAATGACGACAGCTATTAGGATGATACCGATCATGACCAGCACTGGGGGCGATGCCAGCACTTCGCCGATGTCATCGCCGGAATCGTTATCCGACGGCGTTGCTGTTGGCGTAGCGGACGGTTGCTCGCTTGGTTGTTCGCTCGGCTGCTCGCTAGGCTCGTTCGTTGGCTCTTCGGATGGGGTAGGCGACGGCGTCGCTAGTACAGGCGCATCTACTGTAAAGGCATATTCGCCCTCTACCGCATGGCTGTCCGCCCCGATAATCGTCCACTTCACCGTGTACTTGCCGTTGTCCAGCGCGGCGGGCACGGTACCTGTCATCGTGTCTCCGCTCACTTCGGCTTTGCCGGTCTCCAATTGTTCCCCGGCTTCGTTGAACAGCTTGAATGTGCTTAGCTTCTCGATTTTGGTGTCAAACTTCATCTCAATACGCTCTGGAGATACATCTACCGTGGCGTCAACTGCAGGCAATGCGGTTTGCAGCGTGGAGTGCGCCAGTGCCGCGGAGGGCAGGAGCCAGATGAGGGCCATAAGGATGAGCAAAGCTCGTTTCATAAGGGATCAATCCTCCGTTTCTTTGTTTGCGAATGGCAGCGCTTCAGCATGGCAATCGCTCCTTGCATTATACCATCTTTACCATATGGAATGCTTCAAGGTCGTGATCAATTCGTTGCAGACTTATGAACGTTTGATGAATGCAGCCTTTTAGAAAAAAATAACAACTTTATGAGGGCGCAGCGCGTTTATACCTATAAGAAAGCCTAATGGACAGCGGGGGGATGCTTTTTGAAAAAAAGACTGGCAGTTATGCTGTTCGTCGGGCTGGCGGTTCTGCTACTAGATTCGTATTCGAATGCCTCAGACGATTACAGGATCATCGTAAAGTCCGGTATCGCAGCCTTTGATGGGATTGCCGAGAAGGGAGAGGGCGGAGCGGAGCTTGTCCCGTCCGATGAACGTTTGTTCCAGACCTGGATGAACACTCATTCAGAAATTCCGTACGTGAAGATCGGCGACAAAATCACGATCACCGCACATCGCGATCTATCAGGGAGCTATGCAATAAGGGACGTTCTATTAAAGAAGGACGGATCGTTGAAGTACAGGACCCAGCCATCCATAGAGCCTAGCCTTGTGACCGAGATTCAATTCGACCAGGGCGTCGGCAGCATTGTTCTGACGGAAGATAGGTATGCCTCTCTAAGCTCCCAAAGCACAGATTATGAGCCGGGCGCAACAATCAGAGGGTTTAAGCTCTATCTGGGGGACACGCAGGAAACGATTGTTTTTGTCATTCGCACCGATGCGGAGAGTTCACTGGAGCAGCAAGTTGTATTCCATTGCATATCGGCTAAGCCATCCTGAATACATATGACTACTACGCGCAGATTAGGCTGATACTCGTATGTGCAAAAAGGGAGGTGCGCCCGTCGCCGGGCCCTGCGCTGCGGTTGACGGGAATGGGTTGGGAGAACCTTTGCCGGTTGGCATGTCGCTGACGCTTGTGATGCTTCTGGTTGGCTTGAACGGTTTTTTGGTGGCGGCGCAGCATGCGATGTCCAAAGCAAGAATGAATCGGATAGAACGCTTGACGGCGGGAAAGGGCGCTCATGCAGGACGGGCGCGGCGAATGCTGGAGCGAAACGGGTATGCGACGGCTTGCCAGCTCGGCATTACCGGAGCTTCCATTGGCATCGGTTGGCTTGGCTCGAACCTGGCGGCAGGACGGGCAGCGCCATGGCTGACGGATGCCATGGGAATAAGTCCGGCTCTTGCCATATGGAGTTCTATAGCGCTTGTGTTTGTTCCCCTTGTACTGCTGCATGTCACAATAGGGGCGCTGGTGCCCAGAGCGGCTGCGCACCGCAAAGCGGAGCTTGCTGCAATCCGGGCAGCGAGGCCGCTGCATCTCCTCTATCTCTCCTTATGGCCGTTAGTCTGGCTGGCCCATCATTCAACCTCCGCTATGCTGAAACTAGCAGGACTCGCACCTGCAACCGAGAAGGAGCCTGCGCATACGGAAGAGGATCTGCGCAACTTGCTGAAGGAAAGCCACCGCAGCGGATTTATTGATCAGACCGAGCTTACCCTCGTGGACAATATATTCGATTTCACGGAGACAACCGCACGGGAAATTATGATCCCGCGCACGGAGATGATCTGTTTGCATGCGGGGCTCTCGCTGCAAGCGAATAAAACCATTGCTGTCCAATATATGCGAACGAGATATCCCGTCTGCGAGACGGACAAAGACGACATTATCGGCTTTGTGCACATGAAGGATCTATTCAGCTTCAGCACCGGAATGGTCGAATCGATTAGAGAGGTCATGAGGCCGGTCACATCGGTACCCGACTCTCTTCCAATCAGTGTGCTGCTGAAGCTGATGCAAAGGAATAAGACGCAGCTGGTTATTCTGATTGACGAATACGGCGGAACATCGGGTTTAGTGACGCTGGAAGATATCATGGAGGAGATCGTAGGCGATATTCAGGATGAATTCGATCCCGAGCACGCTGCGATAGTGAGGCAGGAGGATGGCTCCTGTCTGGTCAGCGGATCGATGCTGATCGAGGAGATGAACAGCTTCTTCGGCATGAATCTGGAAAGCGGAGATTACGATACGATTGGAGGCTGGCTGTATTCACAGCTTCCCTTTCCCCCGGCGAAGGGGCATTCTGTAAGCAACGACGACGGGAGATTTCAGCTCATCGTTGAGGAAATGCAGCATCTGCGCATCTTGCGTATACGGATTATCGATATGGCGGGGGATATACAGCGGACGATAAAGAAAGGGCTCAACGGGAGTGTGTGAACCTCCCGATTGAGCCCTTTATTCGACTTTATTGCACCGTCTCGGCTTGAATTTTATTCACAGCATCAATCGTACCGCCGCCGAGGCATACTTCGCCGTCATAGAAGACGACGGCTTGTCCTGGCGTAACGGCCTTCTGCGGCTGATCGAATGTGACAAGCGCCGTTCCGTCTTCCCGCATCGTGACGGTTACGCCTTGATCCGGCTGACGATAACGGAACTTCGCTTTGCAAGTAAACGACTCTTTAATGTCAAGCGGGGCGATCCAGTTGATGCCTGTTGCAAGGAGACTTTCGGAATACAGGCTTGGATGGGTTTCGCCTTGCACGACATACAGCACATTGTCTTGGAGGTTCTTGTCGGCTACGAACCACGGCTCGCCTGAGCCGGTCCCGGAGCCGCCAATGCCAAGCCCCTGGCGCTGCCCTAGCGTATAATACATGAGGCCGTCGTGACGGCCTTTCTTCTCGCCTGTACGAATATCAATCATATCGCCCGGCTTGGCCGGCAGGTAGCCGCTCAGGAATTCCCTGAAGTTGCGCTCGCCGATAAAGCAGACGCCCGTGCTGTCCTTCTTCTTCGCGGTATGCAGTCCAGCTTCTTCCGCGATTCGGCGAACCTCCGGCTTCGGCAGATGTCCGATCGGGAACATGGCTTTCCCGAGCTGGTCCTGATTTAGCGCGCTAAGGAAATACGTTTGGTCCTTGCCGGCATCTACGCCGCGCAGCAGCTTGGTCACGCCGTCTTCGCTTCGCTCGACTCTGGCATAATGCCCGGTCGCCAAATAGTCGGCGTTCAGCTCAAGCGCTTTGTTCAGGAAATCGCCGAACTTGATTTCCCTGTTGCACATGACATCGGGATTCGGCGTGCGGCCCCGCTTATATTCATCGAGGAAATAGGTGAATACTTTATCATGATACTCTCGTTCGAAGTTGACCGTATAATAAGGAATGCCGATCTGATCACATACGCGGCGGACATCCTCGGAGTCCTCTTCCGCAGTGCAATGCCCGAATTCATCGGTATCGTCCCAGTTTTTCATGAATATGCCGATTACGTCATAGCCCTGCTGCTTGAGCAGGAGCGCGGTGACGGAGGAATCGACGCCGCCGGACATGCCGACGACCACTCTCGTTTCGGCGTTTGATTTGCTCATCTATGCCACCACCTTGTCTCTTGAAACTTTCATCATTGTATCATATGCAAAAAAAGTTTTCATGAAGAAGTGGGGCTTTTTTGACACGAGGGGTGTGCGATATGTTACCATATAAGGATAATAGGATTACAGTGATTAAAGAGAGGTGCTACCTTGAAGATATCGACTAAAGGACGTTACGGTCTCACCATTATGATGGAGCTCGCAGCAAAGTTTGGAGAAGGCCCAATCTCGCTGAAGAGCATTGCCGAGCGCAACTCATTGTCGGAGCATTATTTGGAGCAATTGGTTGCCCCGCTTCGCAACGCAGGATTGGTGAAGAGTATTAGAGGCGCATACGGAGGATATATTTTATCCAAGGACCCGGCGCAGATTACATCCGGGGATATAATCCGCATTCTTGAGGGCCCGATCTCTCCGGTAGACTTTACGGAAGAGGATGATCCGGCGAAGCGCCATCTGTGGCTGCGCATTCGCGACAGCATCGCGGAGGTGCTGGACTCGACAACCCTAGAAAACTTAATCGCTTTCAAGGAAGAAGAAGCGAAGGACAGCTACATGTTTTACATTTAATAACAAACTTCGCATAAAAAAGAGCTCGCCGATCATCCAATCGGCGAGCTTTTATTCAATCTGTCACTGGATTTTGTTTGTTTTCCTTCGCCAGCTGCTTCAATTGCTTTTTGAAGGATTTAAACGTGAAGCCATATTCCTCGTTTGCTTGGCTCACCATTTGCTTTTTGCCTTTATAAGTTTCCAAGAGAAAAGCTCCTTGCCCCATGCCGATCACAAAGTAGTCGAATTCATCCTTGTCCGGCCGTTCACCCTTTTGATCCGTGAGGAAGAGGATCACTTCATCGCCGACTTCGTAGGCGCCCAGTCCTTCTTCACGAAGCTTCGCTCTCGTATATTGAGACAAGCCTGGCGTTCGAACGACAATCTCTTCCTTCGGCTTCCCTCTGTATACGTCGAGGACCCCTACAACCGTATCGGTTATTGGATTGACAAAACCGTCATGATCCGGTGTCTGCGATAGGACTTCGCCTCTTAAGATGACGTTGGCTGTACGCTCCAGCTCATGTTTATCTATTTTTATTATTAATATAGTTGTCAGCGTTTTCTCTGGCTGAGTCTCGCCCATGGTTTCATGCAACTGCAAGTTGAAATCATCGTAGATGAAGCCATATTCGTTGTTTGCCGTATTGTTCATCACTTTTTTCGAGTTATGCGTTTCAATCAGGAAAGCACCTTGGTCAACCCCGACTACATAGTAGCCCAGATCGTCCTTGTCGGGCGGATTGGCGGTTCGGTGAGCTAGAAAGAGGATGACTTCATCGCCTGGCAGATAGCCGGACAGCCTGCCGTCAAAATGGGCTTCCCGGTACGGATCTCTACCTTTCGTTCGAACGGCGACTCTATCTTCTGGCTTGCCTTTGAATACCTCCAGCACCTCAATATCGGTATCAGTTACCGGCATGGAGTCGCTGTCGTATTCCGATCGATGTCCGGTGACAACTCCTCTTAAGATGACATCCGCCAACTGAATGAGCTCAGCTTTGTCTACCTTGGCGATCAGTCCTGTATATTCCGACTGAACAATTCTTCGATAAGGCTCGGCAGGAGCGGAGTCGCATGCCGGAAGTACGGCTATCGCTGCGAAAATTGTCAATAACAATATCCATTTTTTCATGATAATTCCTCCTGCCTATAAAACGCTTCCCGTGACGTTATAGTTGCGCAATTCGTACGATAGGTGAGCCTTGACGAATGTGATATACTTTTCTAGATAAAGATGTAGATGAAATGAAATTATACGAGGTTTGAAGAGCTCGTCCCGTGAGGCGGACTTTTTGAGCATCTACTATAAGGGTGACGGTTGATGAGTACATACTATTTTGATCATGCCGCTACAACGCCCATGCACCCGGATGTCGTGAAGACGATGCTCGGGCTGATGCAGGGAGCGGGCGGCAATGCTTCGAGCATGCACGCGTACGGACGAGCAGCCAAGGGAGAGCTCAGTCGTGCGCGTGATCTGATTTCGGCGGCGATTGGCTGCAAGCCGGGGGAGCTGTTGTTCACTTCCGGCGGTACGGAGAGTGACAATCTGGCGTTGATCGGCGCGGCCAAGGCGCAGCGCAAGCGCGGCAGGAACCATATCATTACTTCTTCGGCGGAGCATCATGCCGTGCTGCATACTTGCGAGTGGCTGGAGCGTGAGGAAGGCTTCAGGCTGACGGTGCTGCCAGTCGATCAACAAGGCCGCATTCATGCGGACCAAGTGAAGGAAGCGATGCGTCCCGACACTGCGCTTATAAGCATCATGCACGGCAACAACGAGGTCGGCACGCTTCAACCAATCGAGGCGATTGGCGAAGCTGCACATGCAGGCGGCGCCTTGTTCCATGTGGACGCTGTACAGTCCTTCGGCACGATAAATTATCGGCTTTCTGAGCTTCCTATAGACTTTATGAGCTTCTCCGCTCACAAGATCAATGGCCCGCAAGGTGTCGGTGCTCTGTATGCATCCGCAGGAGCGCCTTTCGAGTCGTTGCAGCAGGGCGGTTCACAGGAGCGGAAACGCCGTGCAGGCACTGAAAATATAGCGGGAATTGCCGGATTCGCAAAAGCTGTTGACATTTGTGTGAACGATATGCAAAAAAAGCAACCTTTTTTGGACAAACTTCGTAAAGAATGGGTAGAGCTGATGATAGGCGAATTGTCAAGCGATGAGGTTGTCGTGAATGGCGATTTGAAGAACAGCCTGCCGCATATCGTCAACCTTAGCTTTATCGGCGCGCATACCGAGTCGATGCTCATGAATCTCGATATGGCGGGCATAGCAGCAGCTAGCGGCTCGGCCTGCACATCCGGTTCACTGGAGAAGTCGCATGTGCTGAGAGCGATGGGCATTCCGCCGGAAAGATTGGATTCAGCTGTAAGATTTAGCTTCGGGTTGGGGAATACTTTGGAGGAACTTCAAGAAGCCGCTCCTATTGTCGCGGGTATTGTGAGACGGATACGGAGCTAGGTTAGGAGGCTTCCGGCCAAAGTGATCAAACTTCAACAGCTGATCGGGCTCCCGGTCATCGTCATACATTCCGGCAAGCAAGTAGGCACCGTGAAGGACTGCTGGTTCGACGAGAACTGGAAGCTGAACGGAGTCGTGCTGGAATACGGCAAGTGGTTTGCGGCGAAGGTTCGCATTGTCGCTTGGAGCGACGTGCTCACCTGCGGTGAGGATGTCGTCATTATCGCAAGCGAGAAAGCCGTCATGGCGATGAAGCCCAAGGAAGTAAGCCGCGCCTTTTACACCGGAGTCGTGAAATTAAAGGGAATGCCGGTTGTAACCGTACACGGCGACCAGTTAGGTTTGTTGTCGGATGTTTATTTTTACCCTTTGCAGGGTACACAGATAGTAGGCTATGAGCTTACTGACGGTTTTGTTTCGGATCTGATGGAAGGGCGTAAGTGGCTAAAGGCGCCGAGCGATCCGGATATGGTGTTGCTCGGGGAAGACGCGATTATCGTTCCTGCTGTCAGTGAAGCGGAATTGGAGCCTGTCGCAGCTTCCAATTTCAGAGAATAGGGAGAAATGTTTATGATGAATATGCTGAGATGTCCGAATTGCAATTCGAAAGATATCGGCAAGATCGGTTCCCACCAATTTTACTGCTGGGGCTGCTTTATTGAATTGACGGTGAACGGCGAGAAGATGTCCGTCTATCAGGTGGAAGAGGATGGCACGCTGAGCTCGCTCGACGATCTGTTCTTCGAGGACGATATCGCCTCGCAAGAAATTCACATCAATTAATACGAGAACTTACATTAAACTGAACAACCAGGGACGGCCAAAGGGCCGTCTTTTTTTGCGTTCCAAGGATGATTGGCAAGACTTGTACATATACTGAACAACATAGGAGTTCCTTTGCCAGTATGCGGCAAGGACAGCTGCGCGTGGGATGTTCGGGGGTGCAAGAGGTGGAACGATTCACAAAAAACCGGTTGTTTGTATGGCTCGTTTATTTGATATTGAGCTTGGTGGCGATCTACTTCTTATTGCAGCTAAAGCCGCTGATCGTCTCAATCTACGATTTTTTGAAAGCCGTGCTCGGTCCGTTTATTATTGCCATGATTATATCCTATGTGCTTAATCCGATTGTGACGCTGCTGCATGAGCGGAAGGTGCCGCGCACGATTGCGGTGCTGTTGATCTATGCGGTGTTTTGCGCTGTGGTGACGGTGCTGCTCGTCAATATGATCCCGATGTTCATGAATCAGATTCAGGAGCTGAACCGCCATATCCCGGAGCTGTCCATGCGGGCGCAGAATCTGGTGACTGATATTAACAATACGTCCTTTCTGCCGGAGAGCTTCCGCGACGGGGTGAACAAGGCGCTGGTCGGAATGGAGAAGCGGGTGTCGGAATCGCTACTGCATTTTATCAACAATATCGGCAATATGCTGAATACGGTGTTTGTTGCGTTCATCATTCCGTTCCTTGCCTTCTATATATTGAAGGACTTCGATGTCTTCGAGCGAACGGTCATAACTTACGTGCCGAAGTCGCATCGGAAAAATACGGTCAGGCTGATGAAGGATATAGATCATGCGCTGGGCAGCTACATCAGAGGCCAGTTTCTCGTCTGCCTGATCGTCGGCATATTGGCTTATACCGGCTATTTGTTCATCGGCATGCCGTATGCGCTTCTGCTGGCCAGCATAGTGGCGATTACAAACGTAATTCCCTATCTGGGACCCTTCTTCGGGGCCGCGCCCGCGTTGTTGATGGCATCGACCGTTTCGCTGAAAATGATGATTCTTGTGGCGATTGTGAATACGGCTTGTCAAATTCTAGAGGGCAATGTCATCTCGCCGCAAGTGGTGGGCAGAACGCTCCATCTGCATCCGCTGCTCATTATCTTCGCCTTGCTGGTAGGCGGGGAGATTGCGGGCATCGTGGGCATGATTCTGGCTGTGCCGATCTTTGCAGCCTGCAAAGTCATTGTACAGCATATGTTCGCCTACTACGTGCGGCGAAAGATTATTTGACAGTCTACAGGGGCAAAGTTATAATTTGTCGTATATAATTGAACACGATGATGAAATGAAGTAAGCCATAGCAAGCCATCCAGAGAGAATGCTTCTTCGCAGTTGCCAAGTGCGGCGATATGCGTCGGTTGAGAGAGCGTTTATGTGCGTAAATGGCCGAAAGCTACTTTCGGAGTGTGAATGAACTTCACCGGCTGGACCCGTTATCGTCCGCTAAGGAGATTGCGCATGCTGCGCGATAACCAGGGTGGTACCGCGATATCGATTCGTCCCTGTCATTTGACAGGGGCTTTTTTATTTTTCAGAATACAGAACCTATAGGAGGCTATCGTCGATGAAAGCAAGTGAAATCAGAGCCAAGTGGCTGCAGTTTTTTGAAGAGAAGGGGCATAAGATCGAGCCGAGCGCTTCGCTCGTGCCGCATAACGATCCCTCCCTGCTATGGATCAATGCGGGCATGGCGCCGCTGAAGCAATACTTTGACGGCCGCGTTATCCCGGAGAATCCGCGGATTGCCAACTCGCAGAAGTGTATCCGTACCAATGATATCGAGAACGTCGGCAAAACCCGCCGCCACCATACGTTCTTCGAGATGCTGGGCAACTTCTCCATCGGCGATTACTTCAAAGAAGAAGTGATCACCTGGGCATGGGAGTTCCTGACAGACAAGAAGTGGATCGGCTTCGATCCGGAGCGTCTGTCCGTAACGGTCTATCCGGAAGACGAAGAAGCATTCCGCTTCTGGAATGAGAAGATCGGCCTGCCGGCTGAGCGTATCTACAAGCTGGAGGAGAACTTCTGGGATATCGGCGAGGGACCTTGCGGTCCTTGTACGGAGATTTTCTACGACCGTGGCGACAAGTACGGCGACCTGTCCGATCCAGAGTGCTGGCCGGGCGGCGAGAACGAGCGATTCCTGGAAGTATGGAACCTCGTATTCTCCCAATTCAACCATAACAAAGACGGCAGCTACACGCCGCTGCCGAGCAAAAATATCGATACAGGCGCAGGTCTTGAACGTTTTGCTTCTATCCTGCAGGACGTGGATTCGAACTTCGACACAGATCTGTTCCGTCCGATCATCGACCGCACTTGCGAAATTGCAGGCGTAACGTACAAGTCGAACGAAGAGCAGGATGTGGCGCTTAAAGTAATTGCCGACCATATTCGTACAGTGGTATTCTCCGTCGGCGACGGGGTTATGCCGTCGAACGAAGGCCGCGGCTACATTATCCGCAGACTGCTTCGCCGTGCGGTTCGCTACGGCAAGAAGCTGGGTGTGGATCGTCCGTTCCTCTATGAGCTGACTTCGGTCGTGGGCGACGTAATGGGCGTGTACTACTCCGAAGTGGTCGAGAAGCGCGAATTCATTGAGCGCGTCATCCGTACGGAGGAGGAGCGCTTCCACGAGACGTTATCCGACGGACTGGCAATGCTGTCCGACATCGTGGCTTCCGCCAAATCGGCTGAGAGCACGATCATCCAAGGTGCTGATGCATTCCGCTTGTATGATACGTACGGCTTCCCGTTCGACCTGACGGAGGACTTTGCAGCTGAGCATGGCATGACTGTGGACCGCGAGGGCTTCGACGCTGAGATGGAGCTTCAGCGCGAGCGCGGACGCGGCGGGCGCCGTGAGACCGAAAGCATGAAGGTGCAGGGCGGACCGCTGTCCGAGTATACGGATAAAAGTGAATTTGTTGGCTATACTGATCTGATAACTGACTCCCAGATTAAGGGTATCGTACTGGGCGACGCATTCGTTCAAGAGGCTGGCGAAGGCAGCCAGGTGCTGGTGCTGCTTGACCGCACACCGTTCTATGCAGAGAGCGGCGGACAGATCGCGGACCGCGGCACAATTACGGGCGACGGCTTCGAGCTTCGCGTAGAGAATGTATCCAAGGCTCCGCACGGTCAGACGGTTCATCATGCGGTTGTGGTATCCGGTACAGCCAAAGCTGGCGCAACCGTGCAATCGGCGATCGACAAGAGTGCGCGCGAAGATATTATTAAAAATCATACGGCGACGCACTTGCTTCACAAAGCGCTTAAGGAAGTGCTGGGCGATCACGTGAATCAGGCCGGCTCCCTGGTCGAGACCGACCGTCTGCGCTTCGACTTCTCTCATTTCGGCAGCGTTACAGCCGAAGAGCTTGCAGAGATCGAACGCAAAGTGAATGAGCAAATCTGGCTGGGCACGGATGTCGACATCTCGAACAAGTCGCTGGCAGAAGCGAAGGCGATGGGCGCAATGGCGCTGTTCGGCGAGAAATACGGCGATGTCGTGCGCGTCGTGCGTGTTGGCGATTACAGCCTTGAGCTATGCGGAGGCTGCCATGTTCGCAACACCTCTCAGATCGGATTGTTCAAGCTGCTCGGAGAGAGCGGCATCGGCTCCGGTGTTCGCCGCATAGAAGCTGTAACCGGAAGACATGCTTATACGTATTACGAGGAGCAGGTGGAATTGCTCAAGCAATCGGCAGCGCTGCTGAAGTCAGGCGTAGCTGACGTGCCGAAGCGTATTGATGGTCTGAATGCGCAGCTGAAGGAGCTGTCCCGCGAGAACGAATCGCTGCAGGCGAAGCTGAGCCGGATCGAGGCGGGGTCTCTTGAATCGCAAGCGGTGAAGGCAGGCGAAGTGACGGTATTGTGCGCGAAGGTGAATGCGCCGTCGATGGATGCGCTGCGGGGCATCGTAGACGAGCTGAAGCCGAAACTCGGCGCAAGCGTTATCGTGCTGGGCGCGGTAGCGGACGACAAGGTCAATCTTGCGGCGGCGGTATCCGCTGATCTCGTGAAGAAGGGCTTCCATGCCGGACAGATCATCAAGCAAGCAGCGATCGTCTGCGGCGGCAACGGCGGCGGTCGCCCAGACATGGCCCAAGCAGGCGGCAAGGATATTACGAAGCTGGACGAAGCGCTGAAAGTTGCGGAAGAACTGGTTGTTAACCGGGCGAATGTGATATGATAGTGCTAGGCAATGTCTTTTTGACGGTTTTTTGGAAAGCGAGGTGCTGTTGATGAGTTCTATGGACCAAACAATGAAGTTTAACGTGAAGGCTGAGGGGGTGGAGACTTCTTCTGGAGATATTCTTCTTAGCGTGCATGAAGCATTGCTGGAGAAGGAATATAATCCAATTAACCAGATCGTTGGGTATTTGCTGTCCGGAGATCCCGCGTATATTCCGCGGCACAACAACGCCAGAAGTTTGATCCGCAAGAAGGAACGCGACGAATTGATCGAAGAGTTGGTCCGGTTTTACTTGCAGCACAAGAAACAATAACAAGGAGCCGGACAATTAGATGAGAGTGATGGGACTGGACTATGGGGACCGCAATATTGGAGTGGCGATCAGTGACGCCTTTCGATGGACGGCTCAAGGCATCACAGTCGTGGAAAAACGACGCGACGGAGGAGAACTGGATCGGTTATCCGAGCTGGCAAAGGAACATGAAGTATCCGAAATCGTGGTCGGTTTACCGAAGAATATGAATGGATCCATCGGCCCGCGTGGCGAAATTTGCATCGCATTTGCCGAGCAGATTAGGCAGAAGTTGGAAATACCAGTTCACCTTTGGGATGAAAGGCTGACAACGGTAGCTGCCGAGCGAACGCTCCTGGAAGCGGACGTCAGCCGGAAGAAGCGAAAGCTAGTCATAGACAAGATGGCCGCAACGATCATCTTGCAAAATTATCTCGATTCTAAAACGAAAAGGTGAGGGTAACGATGACAAAGGACGACATGCAGTACGAAGAGCCGGAAATCATTTATATTCCGGATGAAGAGGGCAATGAAGAGGAATTCGAAGTCATCATGAAGTTCGAGGTAGATGATTCGGATCAGAAATATATGATGGTAGTGCCGCTAATCGGCGCAGACGACGAGGAAGACGAAGTCTATGCGTTCCGTTATGAAGAAGACGGTGACGACCTGAAACTGTATACGATTGAAGACGAAGAAGAATGGAACATGGTCGAGGAAACGTTCAACACGCTGCTCGGCGAGTTGGAGGAGCAGGACTAATGGCAGATGTTTCCCACAACAATCCGGAACGGTTAAGCCGCTTGAAGGAGCTGTTCGGCAGCGAGGTTGAGCTTGTATCCGAAGACGGAACGGCGGAATTTTTCCGTATTAAGGCTGAGTTCCGGCTAGGCGAGGTCCAGTATGTCGCGCTGCAAAGCGAGGCGATGCGCGCCGAAGACGAGGTTGAGCTGTTCCGCATCAATTTGGACTCCAATGAGCCTCATCTGGAGACGATTGAAGATGATGAGGAATGGGAATCAGTCTCGGAAGCCTATGACGACCTGCTGTTTGACGGGGAAGAACGTCCATAGCCTCAGGCAGCTTGTCATTGCGCAATAAATACATTCGTATAGTGGAACCAAAAGGGCGGCTTACCACCGCTCTTTTTTTCGGAAACTTGCAGAAGAGGGTGCGATTGGTTGGATACGATGGAAGAGAAGCAAACGCAGAAAAAAAAGAAAAAACGGAGCAAGAATCAGAAGCCTAGAACATGGCTCATTAATTTATGGGTTTTTGTCAGCCTGGTAGGTATCATGGTTCTGGTCGCCGGCGGTGCGGCTTTTTACTTGTGGAACAATCTTCAACCTACGTCGAAGGGCGAGATGAAGCAGGTGACGATTACGCGGGGCATGTCCGCCAATTCAGTGGCCGATCTGCTTGAAGAGAATGGCATTATAAAAAATGGTTTTGTATTCAGTTATTATTTGAAGCTGAAAGATGAAGGGTCCAAGTTTCAGGCTGGCACATATGAGCTGCAGCCCGGCATGGACAAATCTGCGGTTATCGCCAAGCTGAACGCTGGAGATACGATTGCGGAAGAGACCATCAGGTTCACGATTCCGGAGGGCTTCACGGTTCTGCAGATCGCGGACAAGCTGGCGGCCGAGGGGTTAATTAATAAAGACAAGTTTCTGGAGCTGGCCGAGACGGATCGCGCTTGGGGAGATGCGGAGACGGTTCGCGGCTTGCCGAAGACGGATAAACTGCACAAGCGTCTGGAAGGATACCTATTCCCGGAGACGTATGAGATGAAGAAGGAAAGCACGGAGGAAGATATCATTATCCGGATGCTGACGGAGACCGATCGCAAGCTTAGCGCTTTGCCGGAAGGCTGGCAGGATGCCATGGAGGCTTCGGGCAGAACGCTGCATGACATCCTGACAATCGCGTCGCTGGTTGAACGCGAGGTTGTCGTTGACGAGGAGCGTGCTCTCGTAGCCGGTGTCATCTACAACCGGATTGCCGCCCCTATGCGACTGCAGATCGATGCTACGGTCCAATATGCGCTGGATACGCCGAAGGCTCGCTTGTCGCTTTCGGATCTGGAAATCAACAGTCCTTATAATACGTACAAAATAGACGGCTTGCCGCCGGGACCGATTGCAAGTCCGAGCATTGCTTCAATTGAAGCGGCCTTGTATCCTGCGGACACCAAGTATCTCTTCTATGTGACGAAGAAGGACGGCTCCCAGACGCATCTGTTCGCAGAGACGTTCAAGGAGCATCAGAAAAACATCGCATTGAGTGAAAAAACAACGCAGTAATCAATACGCGGTGGATGCCAGCTATAGGGCTTGACCCCCTAGAAGATAGATGAAGGAGAAACAAAATGACGTACAAACCTGAATTGCTTGCCACCGCATCGTCTCTTGAAGAGCTGTCCCGGCTAATGGCTGCCGGCGCCGACGCGTTCGTTATTGGCGAGTCCCGTTACGGGACTCGGCTTGCCGGTGAATTCTCGAGAGAAATGATGAAGGAAGCCGTTAGCCTGGCAAAAGCGAAAGGTGTTCGAATCTACGCAGCAGTCAACAATATCATCGATAACGCCGCTTTGGCGGAGCTGCCCGATTATGTGGCGTTCCTTCATGAAGCGGGAGTAGACGCCATCGTATTCGGCGATCCTGCCGTGTTAATGGCTGCGAAGTCTTATGCGCCCGGCATGGCGCTGCATTGGAATACGGAGATGACCTCGACGAACTTCGCAACGGCCGAATACTGGGCGCGCAGAGGCGCAACCCGGTATGTGCTTGCGCGGGAGCTCAATATGGAGCAGATAGAAGATACGAAAGCAAAGTCTCCGCTTGAGATTCAAGTTCAAGTGCATGGCATGACGAATATCTATCACTCCAAACGTTCCTTGGTGCACAGCTACCTGGAGCATAAAGGCGAACCGGAACGCATCCCGGATGCCGACCTGGAGCGCGGGCTGTATATGATGGAAGCGGATCGTCCCGACGAGCGTTATCCGATCTTCGAGGATGACAACGGCACGCATGTGATGAGCTCCAGCGACATCTGCATGTTGGAAAATTTGCATGAGCTGCTGGCAGTCTCAGTCGATAGCTTCAAGATCGAAGGCATCATGAAATCGGTCGAATACAATGAGAGAGTCGTTAGCGTCTATCGCAGAGCGATTGATTCGTATTTGGCTGATCCGGAAGGCTATCGCTTCCAAGAGGAGTGGCTCGATTCGATCAAGGAAGTGCAAGATCCGAAGCGCGAGCTAAGCTACGGCTTCTTTTATAAGGAACAAGTGTATTGATCGGATATATGCAGGAGGTGTGAACCATGATGACTACAGGCATAAGAACGGCTTCCCGCCGCTATCAGGGCAAGCGCAACAGACTGGATCGGCCGGAGCTGCTTGCTCCAGCGGGCAATTTGGAAAAACTGAAATTCGCCATTCACTATGGTGCCGATGCCGTCTATATCGGCGGGCAAAAATACGGTCTCCGGTCCAATGCGGACAATTTCAGCTTCGAAGAGATGAGAGAAGGCGTCGAATTCGCCAATCGCTATGGAGCGAAGGTATTCGTCGCAACCAATATCTATGCGCATAACGAAGATATCGAAGGTATTGAGGCGTATTTGCGCAATCTGGAGGATGTCGGCATCGCGGCCATTATCGCGGCTGACCCGGTCATTATCGAGACGGCTCAGCGCGTAGCGCCGAAGCTGGAGGTGCATCTCAGCACGCAGCAGTCGACGATGAACTGGCAGGCGGTTAAATTCTGGAAGGACGAGGGATTGCCGCGCGTCGTGCTTGCCCGTGAGACAAGCTTCGAGGAGATCGAAGAGATCAAGAAGCATGTCGATATCGAGATTGAAGCGTTCATTCATGGCGCGATGTGCTCGTCGTATTCCGGAAGATGCGTATTGTCGAATCACTTCACCGACAGGGACTCCAACCGGGGCGGCTGCTGCCAGTCGTGCAGATGGAAGTATGACCTGTTTGTGGACGATGCGCCAATGTACGAGCAAGGCGAAGACCAGTTTACGATGGGCTCGAAGGATCTGTGCATGATTGGTTATTTGCCAGAGCTGATTGAGGTTGGCGTAGACAGCTTCAAGATAGAAGGCCGGATGAAGAGCATTCATTACGTGGCTACGGTTGTCAATGTCTATCGCCAAGCGATTGACGCTTACTTCGCCGATCCAGAAGGCTACGAATTGAAGCAGGAATGGATCGAGGAGATGAACAAAGCCGCTAACCGTCCGCTTAATACGGGGTTTTTCCTGGATACCCCAGGGGTGGAAGATCATATATACGGCCCTGAGGAAAAAGCCGCTCCGTACGACTTTGCCGGCATTGTGCTGGACTATGATGACCGGACTGGGTTTGCTACCCTGCAGCAGCGCAATCACTTCAAGGTAGGACAGGAAGTTGAATTCGTCGGCCCAGGTGGCACATTCTTCAAGCAGACGGTGACGGAGCTGACGGATGAGTCTGGCGCTGCTCTGGATGTGGCAAGGCATCCGTTGCAAACCGTACGCATACGCACGCTGAAGCCGGTCAAGCCGATGGATATGATGCGCAAGAAAATACGCTAATCATTTTTAGGAGAAATTAGAAAATTCCCAACATAAAGTCATAATAAACCCTTAACTTCATTGGTTAAGGGTTTATTTGTATTTTTACATTGACAACAGGGACTATAACCCTAAATAATAGAACCTAAGAACTAGTGATTGTGTCACTATCATTTTCATCTATAGCTGTTATTACTCTAATGTTCTGTACCACAACAAACAAGGTGGTGTAAAGTATGTTAACAAAGATGAAGCGAGACGGTAGTGATTCCAAACGAACGAGAGATGATTCGAAAAGTTTTAAGGAGAGCGAAAAGGGTATACATAAAGGTATGTCACTTAATATTACGCGAATTTGGTCGTCTGTAGGCTTTAAATTATTTATTATTATTTTTGCAGGAATTCTGGCTTGTGTATTGACTGTGGGTCTTATCTCCTATTCCCAGGCCAAACAAATGGTTGAGGAAAATGTATCGGAAGCCAGTCATCAGACTATTGTGCAAGCGGCGGATAATTTGGATGTTGTCTTTAAAACATATGAGGATTTTACGATGCAGCTGCTGGTGGACAAGGATTTTTTTGCTTTGGCTCGCGATATTGCGGGGCATGAAGACGAATCAGTCCGCTATTCATCGGCCAAGGCATTGTCAGATAAATTCCGGGCATATGCGCTTAGCCAGCAATCGGTGAAGGGAATGATGCTTCTCCCGGTGAAGGAAGGCCTCCATGTAGTCGCTTCAGGCTCCTCGCTTAGTACGAAGGCGGAAGCGATCAAGGATTCGGATTGGTACCGCAAGACCTTGGAGCTTGACGGCAAAACCCAGTGGATCGCACCTCACTCAGGCGGAATATCATACGATTCGAAGACGCCTACGATTGGCCTCAGCCGGCTGTTGAAGGACGGAGTGTCCAGCGACGCGTCGTACATTCTTCTGCTGGAGATGGATGCGGCTACATTCAGCGGCCGCTATGCAAGCGTTGAGCTTGGCGAAGGAAGCGCACTAGCTATCGTCGACCGGGAAGGCAAGTATGTGCTGGCGGAGGATGCCGCATTAATCGGACAAGCAGCCTCCATCCGTTTGCCTTCTGAAGATACTCAGCCGAGCGACGGTTCCTGGAATGGGATAACGACAGACGGCAGTGAAGTGCTGGCTGTGTACAAGACCTTCCAGGCTATGGATTGGAAGCTGGTCGGCACGATTCCGGTGAAGGCGCTTACCAAGGATGCTGAGGCTATTCGTAGCTTGACGTGGATAACGGCGCTGGCTGCTGCATTGATTGCCGTCGCCATTGGAGCACTGGTCATTATGACGATTGCCCGCCCCTTGGTGAGGCTGCGCAATCTGATGCTGCAGGGCGCAGACGGCAATCTGGCGGTACGCTCATCGATCAGGAAGCGGCGGGATGAGATTGGAGGGCTTAGCGATAGCTTCAACCGGATGATGGCGCAGATGACCGAATTGGCGCATGAGGCTACGCGGTCTGCCGAGGCGGTTCACGCTACGGCAACCCAGCTGTCTGACGCTTCGATTAAGACATCTGCCGCAGCGAAGGAAATTGCCGTAGCGACGGAGGAAATTGCCAGCGGCGCCTCCAATCTGGCATCCGAAGCTGAGCGCGGCAGCCAGCTTACGGGGCGAATCGATGCAGGCATGAAGCAGGTCATGTCGGCCAGTGAGATGATGCAGGCTTCCGCTGCACAGGTGGAGCGTGCAAGCGAGCAAGGAACAGCTTATATGGAGCATTTGCTTGAGAAGACAGGCATGACGGAAGCGATGACAAGCTCCATGGTCGAGAAGGTAGAGGCGCTCAAGGAAAGCACAGCATCGATTACGGGGATCCTCGAAGTCATGCATCAATTAACGAAGCAGACGAACATCTTGTCCTTGAATGCCGCAATTGAAGCTGCACGTGCAGGAGCGGCGGGGAAAGGCTTCATGGTAGTGGCGGATGAAATCCGCAAGCTGGCCGAGCAGTCTCGTCAATCCATTGAAATTGTGGCTCGTACGACAGAGTCAATTCGGCACGGAATCGAGGAGACGGTGCAGGTGTTGTCGCAAGCCTACCCGATCTTCCAGGAGCAGATCGGCTCAGTTAAGGAAGCGAATGGCATATTCATTAGCGTTCAGCAGCAGATGGAGCAATTCGTACAGGGGCTCGACAGCGTGACAAGCTCAGTTGCCGAGCTGGAGCAATCGCAAGCAGCATTGTCCGAAGCCATGCTGAGCGTAAGCTCGGTGGCCGATCAATCATCTGCGACGAGCGAGGAAGTAGCGTCTCTAAGCCATGAACAGCTCGGTATTAGCGGCAACCTGGTCAGCCTGTCCGGGGAGCTGAATGAAGTGTCTACAAGGCTCAAGGATTCGCTGGCTCAATTTAATATGGGCGAACGTGCTTGACCGGTCATACCCCTTAGAAGCAACCCTATTCCGCGGCGATGTTGGAGCCGATTAAACGGAATAGGGTTTTTTCTCTACTAATTGACAAGAAACTAACAATATCAAATAATAGGAAATAGACTACATACATCGTTCGGCATAATTCGCTAAAGAAAAAGGATCTTACGCGTTTGACCAAACAAAAGGCGGTGCTTGCCATCATGGCCGGTAAAGAGAAAAAGCTGCTTCAGGTGTCTGTGAAGGAGACAGGGGAGAAGGAAGAGATTATTGAAAACGGTTACAAGAAAGAGGCGTCCGTCTGGCGTTCTTTTTTTACAAATCCTTTGAAATCGGTTGGGTTGAAAATATTCATTGCCATTTTCGGAAGCATATTGGCCTGCGTGTTGACTGTAGGGCTGCTGGCCTACTCTGAGGCCAAGACACTGGTCGAGAAAAAAGTATCGGATGCCAGTATGCAGACGATTAATCAGGTTTCCAGCAATCTGGATGTCATCTTTAAAACCTACGAGGACTTGTCCCTGCAATTAATGATCGACAAAGATTTTCATGAAATCGTCAGCCAGCTTGCCACGAGCAATGATGATTACGAGAGGTTCGAGGCTGCAAGAAGACTGGGTGATAAGATGCAGGGCTTTACGCTGGGCAATAATTCGATCAAAGGCATTATGCTGTTGCCGTTGTCCGATAATCTGCATATTGTAGCTGCAGGCTCATCGCTGTCGACACGCGCCGAACCGCTCATGAAGACGGAGTGGTATCAAAAGACGATCGAGCTGAACGGCAAGGTGAACTGGATCGCCCCGCAGCCGACAGGTATATCAATGATCACGGATAAGCCTACAATTGCGTTGACACGTCTGCTGAAAAATACGGTATCGAGCGAAGCCGGATATATGCTGGTGCTGGAGATCGAAGCGGATACGATCGTGAACCGCTACAAAGACGTTGTCTTGGGGGATGAAAGCGAGCTGGCGATCATAGACGGCAATGGGAATTACGTCGTCGCAAACGATGCTGCGAAGGTGGGGAAAGCAGCAAGTATCAGCTTGCCGATATCGGGAGAGCTGGCACTGGCAGGATCGCCGAAGCTGTATACAACCGATGGCGTTGAGGTGCTCGCCGTATATCAGAAGCTTCAATCGATGGATTGGAGATTGGCGGGAACGATACCCGTCAAGCAATTAGTGAAGGACGCAGAGTCTATCCGCGATATTACGCTAGTGACAGCGCTAGCTGCTATTGTACTTGCGATTGCAATAGGCGTGCTTGTTATCTTTGCGATTGCGAGGCCGCTGGTCAAAATTTGCAGCCTGATGATGGAGGGGGCGAGAGGCAATCTAACCGTACGCTCGTCTATCCGGAAGCGGCAGGACGAGATCGGAACGCTTAGCGAAAGCTTCAATGCGATGATGGATCAAATTACGGGGCTTGCCCAGCAGACGACCCGGTCAGCCGAAGACGTGCTTCATACAGCATCCGAGCTGACGGAGGCTTCGAGGAAGACATCGGCTTCCGCAAGAGAGATTGCCGCGGCTACGGAAGAGATAGCAGGCGGCGCTACCAGTCTCGCAGTTGAAGCAGAGAGAGGAAATGAACTTGCCGCCCATATTAACGAGCAGATGAAGCAGGTCATCTCGGCGAATGAAGAGATGGTGGGTTCCGCTGCAAGCGTGGAGCAGTCAAGCGAGCAAGGAACCGCCTATATGAATGCACTCATTCAGAAGACGGGCATGACCGAAGAGATGACGCGCTCCATGGTGGAGAAGGTCGATGCGCTGAAAGAAAGCACAGGCTCGATTGTGAAAATATTGGATGTGCTTAACAATCTGACGAAGCAGACCAATATCCTTTCGCTGAACGCGACGATAGAAGCCGCTCGGGCGGGTGCGGCGGGCAAAGGCTTTATGGTTGTCGCGGACGAAATCAGGCAGCTGGCCGACCAGTCGCGGCAATCCATTGATGTAGTCGCCCAGATTACGGGCAAAATCAGGTCCGAGATTGATGAGACGGTACAAGTATTGACCGAGGCTTATCCGTTATTCCAGGAGCAGATCGTGTCCGTTAAGGAGGCAAACGGCATCTTCGTCAGCGTGCAGGAGCAAATGGCGCAATTCGCCCAGCGGCTGGATGGCGCTACAAGCTCTATCGGGCAGCTGGAGCAGTCGCAGCAGGTGCTGGCTGAGGCGATGACTAATGTCAGCACGGTAGCGGAAGAGGCCTCCGCGACATCGGAGGAAGTAGCTTCCCTAAGCAGCGAGCAGCTTCATATTAGCGATAATCTGGTACTGCTGTCGGAGAAGCTGGATGCGGTATCGCGCGGATTGAAGGAATCGCTAGCTCAATTCAAGCTTTAGGTATTGATGGATTCGCCTAATATAGGACTGATTGGATACTTCGGTATAATCAGTCCTATTTTTTTGTTTTTAGTATTATGAATGCGATGTTAATTGTCGATAAATCTAGTAGTATCGTTCTATGGATGTAGGCTTTAATACACATTACATATGAGGATTTCATACTACAAAGGCGGTGTCTACCTTCATGCCGGGTACAAAAGGGAAGAAAAAGGAAAAAGAAATGGACAACAAGCAGCAAAACGAAAGCAAGCAGGCGAGCGCGAAAAAAGCAGGCGACAGCATTAAGTCGACAGCAAAGTGGATGAAAAGCGGTCTGAAAGATGCGAACATTTCCAGTCCAATCAAATCAGTTGGGCTTAAGCTTTTCTTTATTATTATCGTCAGTATCGTAGCCTGCGTATTGACTGTCGGGTTGATTGCGTACAGCCAGGCCAAAAATCTCGTTGAGAAAAACGTATCGGAAGCAAGCTTCCAAACCGTTAATCAGGTAACCAACAACCTGGATATCGTATTCCAGACGTACGCGGACCTGACGCTTCAAATGCTGATTGACAAAGAGCTTCAGACGGAATTGAAAGTTCTGTCCACAACCAATGATTCTTATGATGTTCTGCAGTCCAGCAGAACGGTATCCGATCGTATGTCTACTTATATTATGGGCAATACGACTATTACTGGTGCAGCTATTATTTCGACCGACGAAGAAGACGGCGTCGTTACAGCCGGCAACAACAACGGCTACCGTGGCGATACGCTGACGAAGACGGACTGGTTCAAGCAGACGATTGAGCAGGACGGCAGGCTGGTGTGGGTCGAGCCGAGCGGTACAGGCATCATTGCTTCCAAGTCGCCTAACTCAATCGCACTAGCGCGTGTCATCAAAGCGGCAAGCAGACCGTATGTGCTTGTAATGGAAGTCAACCTGGACGCTATCGTGAAGAGATATCAGGATGTGCAGCTTGGCGAGGGCAGCACGCTTGCAGTGGTGAATGGCGCGGGTCAATATGTAGCGAACGAAGATTTGTCCGTGCTGGGCCAGCCTCATATCGTCACTTTGCCTACTGAAGGTGAAAAGGCCAAGTTCGGCCGCGAGAAGATGACAACGGTAGAGGACGCCAGCGTGCTCGCAGCATATCAGACCTCCGAAATTACAGGCTGGAGATTTGTAGCGACGATTCCGGTTGAGAAGCTGGTAGAGCAAGCGTCCGTCATCCGCAACTTGACTTGGTTAATGGTTGGACTGGCCACGCTTATCGCCATCGCGATCGGTGTTCTGGTTGTACGCACGATTGCCAATCCGCTTGTGAAGCTGCGCAATCTGATGGTAGAGGGCGCTAGAGGCAATCTGACGGTCCGCTCTACGATTAAGAAGCGCCAGGATGAGATCGGCCAATTGGCTGACAGCTTCAATGACATGATGACGCAAATTACGAACTTGGCGTTGCAGACGACCCATTCGGCGGCAGAGGTTCTGCAGACGGCATCCGAGCTGACAGATGCATCGAAGAAGACGGCAATCGCGGCCAAGGAAATTGCTGTAGCAACAGATGAGATTGCCAACGGTGCAACAAGTCTTGCTGTTGAAGCGGAGCGCGGCAGCGATCTGACGAATCATATGAATGCGCAGATGAAAGATGTCATCTCTGCGAACGAGCAAATGTCGCAATCCGCGACTGAAGTGGACCAAGCGAGCCAACAAGGTACTTCATATATGGGCCAACTAATTCAGAAAACGGGTCTGACGGAAGAGATGACGCGTTCCATGGTTGAGAAGGTTGATGCGCTGAAGGACAGCACCGGTTCGATTGTGAAGATTTTGGATGTGCTCAACAACTTGACGAAGCAAACGAATATTCTATCGCTTAATGCGACAATTGAAGCGGCGCGTGCGGGCGCAGCAGGCAAAGGCTTTATGGTCGTTGCTGATGAAATCCGCAAGCTGGCTGATCAATCGAAGCAATCGATCGATATTGTTGGTCAGATTACTGCGAAGATTCAAGGAGAGATCGAAGAGACGGTTAAGGTTCTGTCCGAAGCTTATCCGATCTTCCAGGAGCAGATTACGTCAGTCAAGGAAGCGAATCAGATCTTCCTGACGGTGCAGGCGCAAATGGGTCACTTCGTCGAGAAGCTTGAGCTTGCGACCACATCGATTGGCCAATTGGACGAGTCGCAATCCGTCTTGTCGGAAGCGATGACGAATGTCAGCGCGGTAGCAGAGGAATCCTCTGCAACGTCCGAGGAAGTGGCTTCACTAAGCACCGAGCAGCTTAGTATCAGCGATGGATTGGTTAGATTGTCCGAGAAGCTGGATTCCGTATCCCGCGGACTGAAGGAATCGTTGTCGAAGTTCAAGGTACAGGAATAGTCATATCGTTAGGCCAAGCTGTCCCGATACCGGGGGCAGCTTTTTTTTATGTTTGCATTGCGGGATGCGCGCCTGCTGCATGCTGAACATGGCTTGCTCCGAAGAAGCTGAAGTTTGGAAGAACGGCATTCGGCAACACTAGATAAGAGAGACGTTAACGAACGCGCATGGACTGATGCTTGAATAGCGGATAGAAAGGCGGTGAGCCCGGTGATTGCGAAGAGAGCGGGAGCTATCGGCATCTTGATTACCCTCGTACTGCTGCTGTTCGTGATCCGAATGGCATGGCTGCAGCTGCTCCCGTCTCATATCCCGACGGCGTCGCCTGCTGCGGGAGGACGGGACGGCTGGAAGCGTATGGCTGTCGTGCAGCGGCAGAGGAGCCTCGTGCTGGATACGGGCAGGGGAGACTTCCTGGACCGGAACGGATTGCCGATTACAGGTGAGACTTACATGACGGTCGTGTTATTCCCGGTGCGTCCTGATGTCAGGGGGAGCCAGGAGCAATTAAGGAAGCTGTCTGAACTGCTGCGCATCCCCAAGGAAGAGCTTCTCCATCGATGGAACGGGATGACACAGCCGGATTTTTGGCGGGAAGGAACGGGGAAGGAGAATCCAGTCAGGCTGACGGACAACCAAGCGAATGCTATTAAAAGTCTTGGGGTAGAAGGAGTAAGAGTGCTCCCGTACCGCAATCGATATTTGCCGCAGTTCGACGCGAAGCACTTGATCGGATTTACGAGCCAGCACCCGGAGTGGCTGATGACTGCGCATGAGCGGGACATTGCGCAGGGCCGTCGGAAGCTGACGGAGCAGGTGGGCGGTTCAGGACTGGAGCGATCGCTTGACGGTCTGCTGCACGGCATCGGAGAGACATCGGTGTCTTACTTCATCGATGGCCAGAATGCGCCGCTCCATGGTCTTGACCTGCGAGTCGTTCAGCCGAACAACCGATATTACCCGCTTAAGGTGGTCACTACGATTGATCTGGCGATGCAGAATGAAATTGAGGCGTATGCGGATGCGATGGGCCTGCAGGAAGGGGCGATTGTGGTCCTTGATGCGCGCAATGCCGATATCGTAGCGATGGTTTCGAGGCCCAAGCTGAAGCCCGGGCAATTCAATAGCAATGACGGAACGGAGTGGCGCAATTACGCGCTGACAGCTGTTGAGCCAGGCTCCATCTACAAGCTGGTTACGGCTGCATCCGCCTTGGAGTACGGTGTAGTTAACCCGAAGGAGAAGTTCCATTGCGACGGCCATTATGGCCGGTACGGCTTGTCCTGCTGGAAGGAAGGCGGCCATGGCGATCTTACGTTCCAGGAAGGGCTTGCGCAGTCCTGCAACATTGTGTTTGCTACCATCGCGGAGCGGCTGGAAGCGGAGCAGATGGAGCGGACAGCCGAGGCGCTTGGTGTTATGGAGCGTGTAGGCTGGCATAGCAGCCATGGCTTCGGGCCTTTCCCGCAGCCGCTTAGGCTGCTGCAGGAGGAGGAGGCGGGGCGATTGTTCGCGAGCAGGGGGAGCGGGGCGGATGGCGGCGTGCGCGTCCAGAGCGGCATTGGCCAGCGTGATGTCCGCATGACGCCGCTTCAAGCCGCGAACCTGATGGTGACGCTGATCAATGGAGGACGAGTCATGGAGCCGAGAATTGTCAGCGAGGTCCGCTACGCGAGCGGCGAGCGAATGGTGGAGCTTCCGGCCCGCAAGCTGCCTGTAGCTGGCAGGAGTATTCGGACGGATACGGCAATGGCGCTTCTGCGGGGGATGGAGGCGGTTGTTGATCATGGTACAGGGCGTTCCATACGTGCAGGCACTTGGCAATTGGCGGGCAAATCCGGCACGGCGGAGACAAAGAAGGACGGTGCAGCGCTTAACCATCAATGGTTCGCCGGATACGGGCCTGCAGCCAAGCCGCGCTATGCGGTTGCAGTACTAGCGGCTAATCGTCCCATTGGCAGCGCTCACCAAGCAACGAAGCTGTTCCGGGGTGTCATGGACATTGCAGCGAAGCATGTGCATGAGCCGCGCGGTCATGGACATCGCTTCTGAGCTGAGTTAGGGGTCCATAACTCACGATGTCGTTACGGGGCGCAGCTAAATCGCCAGGATAAGCATAATCGAGCAATAATGTTTATAAGCCAACGTTAATTTGGCATCCGTCACAGTAGCAATATGCTTGGTTATAACCGGTGGGGCTGCCACCAAAAAATAAAGCTCCCGTCACTCTAAAGCAGAGGACGGGAGCTCTTTCGTAACGGTATTATTTTTTCAGTGAATCAATAAACGGAGTATCTTGCTTCACAGACTCCGGCGCACCGTCAGCTGCGGCAATAGGCTCATCGAATTCATCAACAGGCGTTCGAATCCAGCGATGGAAGTAGCCTTGGTCATACAGCGACTTGACGAGAATGACGAGAATCGGCGACAGGATGACGCCGGCGATGCCGAACAACGAAAGCGAGATAATCATGAACGACAGCATGGTGAACGCCGATACGCCCAGTGAATCGCCTGTAATCTTAGGCTCCAGAATTTGCCGCGTCAGAATGACGACCAGCAGAAGTGCGGACAACCAAATGGCCAGCGATAATTTCCCGACGATGAACAAATAAATTATCCATGGGATGAATAGCGTGCTGACGCCGAGGAGCGGCAACACGTCGAAAATAGCAGCTACCACCGCAATAATAAAGGCATTATCTACACCAAGCAGGATAAGGGCGATCAGAATAACGATGAACGTAATGCTGATCATCTTGGCTTGTGCCTTGATGTACGAGGCGATGCCTCGGAATACATTGTCTCTAAGGAAGAAAAAAGCATTTTTAAAAGTTTTTGGCGTTTTATCCGTTGCAGCCTGTTTCCAGGTTTTAATTTCAATACTTAAGAAATAAGCTAATATAATCCCGACCACAAAATTGAAAATAAAGGTGGAGAAGGATGATACGTATCCGATCAAGCCGTTCAGGAAGGCGGTAATCCAATTCTGCAGGTTTTCGGTCGCGCCTTTGGTTACGTTTTTGATCTCTTCCGACAGGCTGATGTCGTTAGGCAGCTTGTCCAGCTGCTTCTCCAGCTGTGATGCCAAGTTTCCGATCTGTTCGGCCAGGACGCTTTGATATCTTGGGAAGTTCTCAATCAAGGCGTTTCCTTGCTTCGTAATGAGCACAGCAGCGCCGGAGAAGGCTCCCAGGATCAACAGTGTAAATACAAGCACGGATATGCCGGAGGCAATGGACTTCTTGACACCCCACTTGTTCAATCTTTTTGCGAGCGGCTCAATAATAAGGAAGATCAGGAACGCAAAAAAGATTGGAGTGGCGATCTTGTACACATAACTGAAGGCATACATGATCAAATAGACGGTTAATGCGATGAGAGCAATGTCAAATGCGGTTCTCCAGTATTTTTTGTAGAAAGGCAGCATTCGGTTCCCCTTCTTCCCATTTTCGGGATCTTGATTTAGTTATCTTTCCATTAAGATTGTACTATAGATTTTATGAATTGTGCCTATTTTTTATTTGAGTATGATACAATTAGAGGTATTGTTGTTGTTCTGAACCGCTACTCATTCATCGACTAATTCATCAAACGGTGGGGAAAACAAGATGGAAAATTTGTTCTTATGGGGATTCTACGTCATGACGTTCTACGCCTTCCTCCCTGGCGTGATAAGCCGAACGTTCGGCTTCCGCGTGTTCAAGAAGGGAAAGGTAGAGAAAGAGATCGCCTTGACGTTCGATGACGGGCCAGATCCTGTCTATACGCCACTGCTGCTGGATTTGCTCGCCCGCTACAATGCGAAAGCGACTTTTTTTGTCGTTGGATCGCATGCGGAGGGGCAAAATGAATTGCTGCGCCGGATGCAAGAGGAAGGACATACCATCGGCATTCATAATTATGTGCATAAATCCAATTGGGTTATGCGTCCTCGCACGGTTAGGCGCCAGATAGAGAAGACGAACGATATTATCGAGCAGGCTACGGGAAGCCGCTCTATCTATTATCGGCCGCCATGGGGAATCGTGAATGTATTCGATTATTCCAATCTGGGTTATCTGCGAATTATTTTGTGGTCGGCGATGTTCGGGGATTGGCGCAAATCTGTGGGCGCGAAGCGTCTGCAGAAGAGAATGATGAAGAAGCTTCGTCCAGGCGAGGTATTGCTGCTGCACGACTGTGGCAATACGCTTGGCGCTGACCATGATGCGCCCCGCAATATGCTAAGTGCGCTGGAAGCGTATATGGAAGAAGCAACGAAGAGAGGCTATACATTCGTCGGCATCGAAGAGATGATGAAGCTGACGGATGCGAAGCGGGCGGTGCACCGTTCGCTGGGCAAGCGATTTATAATCTCGTTATGGCTGATGTGGGAGCAGGCATTCCATACGCTGTTCCGGCTGAAGAAAGTCGGCGACAGCGACACGCCGGCCTTCCATTACCGTGTCACAACGTATAATGGCGACGAGCTGGAGTTCGCCGAAGGCGGCGGTATCGCAAAGGGAGATTCCGTGGCGGAGCTGCACTTCGACAACCGCATGTTGTCGAGCATCGCCGCTACGTCCAAGTCCCCGCTTGCTACAGGCATACGCATGCTCAGGGAAGTGGAGCGCGCGCTGCCGCAGCTTGCGGATCAGCTGTCCGCCGATCCCGATGCCAAGCATATTAAGGCGGTATACGGTGTCACGATGATTCACCGCGGGGCAGACCGGTTGGGATTTGAGATCTTCAAGCTGAAGGAAGGGCTGTTCGCTAAGTCGACGCGCATCTATCTGAAGCTGCTGCTTAAGGTATTGACCAATACGAAGCAATACGGCAAGGAGCGGAAGCGGAAGGACAGAAGCGATGCCATCTCGCCGCGTATGCTGCTGATGCCTGTTCAGAAGATTGTCTCGTACGCAACCGTTCAGACAAGAATGATCAAGGAAGAGGTAGAAAGTGTGACTAATTCCGTAGATCGGGTCATTAGCGGAGCTGTTGAAGAGGCCGCTTCGATCAGCTCCAAGACGACCGCCATTTAATGCTCCAGGCAGCTAGAGAAAACTGTCCAGCCCGCATGACGGGCTGGACAGTTTTTTGTAGTTCAGGGAATTATGAAAAACTAAAATTAAAGAGATAACGTATCCAGCGGTATTTCAAAGGCGCGTTTAATAACCAACCCGGCAGCAAGCTTCGTTTCATCCGGTTTGTTATAAAGGTACATCATTTGTACGTTATTCACCGTTACTGGCAGCTGGTGCATGACTCTGGCTTTGATTTCGCTGAACATCTCGGGACTGATGGAATGTATGACACGGCCAGTCATAAGCAGGCTGTCTGGATTTATGAATGTAATTATGTTGGCAAGGGCTATCGAGATGCCATCGACAATTTTTTCATACAAGCTAAGAAACTTGGCATCTCCAGTTTTTAAGCCTTCTGCGAACTCCTCCAGCGTACATTTGATCGACACGCCTAGTCCGCTGCTGGAAGCAAGCGTCGTTAAGCATCCGGATCTGCCGCAATGGCAAGGATAAGCGTCTTCCCCATAAAACCCTTTATAATGTCCGAATTCCCCTGCGACAAAGTTCGATCCCGCTACAATTTGTTTATCATGGACGATAGCGCCGCCTGTACCATAATCGAACTTAATGGTGATATTGTTATTGGATTCTTTCAAGCTGCCGTTCATGTTCTCGTAGACGGAAAGAAGATTAACGTCGTTCTCGATATGCACAGGAATATGATATTTGTCTTCGAGCAGCTGACTGAGCCGCAGACGATGAAAACCTATGCCGGGCGTACGGAGAACGATGCCATGCTGAGAATCCACCAGGCCCTGTATGCTGATTCCAATGCCTTTTATTTTGGAGGTGTTAGGCACTTGACTGATCAGCTCATCAATGACTTCATGAAGCAGCTTCAGAAGCACATCGACGGAGCCGTATTTGTTAATCGTGCGTTCTGCTGATGCGACGGCTTCTTGATGCAGGTTGTACACTTGTCCGCGAATATATTTGCCGGCGAGTTCAAGCCCAATGGCATAAAAGCTGCCGCTGTTGATATGAAGGCCTACTCTTTTTCTTCCGCTCCCTGCTTCCAGATCAATAAGCTCTCCTACTACGATTATTTTTTCCTCCAACAGGCGGTTCACGATATTGGTTACGGTTTGCCTGCTTAGTCCCGTCTTTTCTGAAAGCTCTACGCGAGAGATCGGCCCTTCTGAATAAATGAGAAAAAGAACTTTTTGCTGATTAATTGATTTTAATAACATATGGCTGGATTTTTTGACCGAATCGCTCACGATATGCATCCTCTTTCCGACAACTATTATATAGGAATCGATCTTCAAAACATTTGATAAATGATATACATACTCTGCTTCAAGTTTAGCATTAATACGAAGTGAATAAAAGCTGCTAGTCAGGCCGGCATAAGGAACCTTTAATCCCACAATACCAAAAAAACAAAGGATTGTATTGACATCGCGAAAAAAATGGATATGATTAATTTGTAAACTGATTTGATTAAATAAAACAAACTGACGTCAAGAGGAGCAATTCATGGTAGGAATGGGATGGATCATGGCAGCAGCAGCGATGGCGGTGCTCACTTATGTATGCTGGCTGCATGCAGTTGTGTTAAAACCTGGTAAGGCAGATGCGCTTATTGTGCTTGGCTATGTATCCAAAGACGGCCGAATACATCCTTTGCTTAAGGAAAGACTGGATGAGGCCTGCAAGCTTTTTCGGCAGTATGGGCACAAATATATCATTGTATCGGGGGGAGCAGTTGGATCGCGTCGTTCGGAATCAGAGCTGATGAAAAAGTATCTAGTTGAAAACGGCGTTCCGGAAAAAAGAGTATTGGAAGAAGATAAATCCTATAATACGGTTCAGAATTTAATGTTTAGCAAGCAATTAATGGCGCAGTATCAGCTAGAATCCTTTATAATTATAACAAATTTATTCCATATTCGCCGCACGAAGTATATTATGCATCGTCTTGGGATGGCAGGCGGTTTCAGCGCTAATCGAAGCTTAAGAAGCATTGCGGTATTTCAGCTCAAATTAACCTTTTTGGAGATTCGGGCATTCAGGTTAACGCTCCCGATTATTGAGAGAGCCATTCATGATCAAAATGATGGATAAGAGGGCTGATGATCCAGTAAATAATATTAAAATTGTAAACGCTTACAAGTAATAATGGGAGGTGAGGCTTAAAAGGCCAAATCCATAATTTATTTACAATTTATTCACCCTGATTTGATTGGTAATTAACAAAACATAGTTATCCTTAAATAGTTAATCCAATTTATTTATTAATTAAAAGGGGGAGCTAAAATGTTGAATGGAAAAATGAAACGATTCATGAGTACGGGGGTTGCAGCGATATTATCTCTAACGATGCTGGCTGCATGCGCCGGCAACAACGGAAAGAACGGGCCTAGCCCAAGTACAACTCCTGTTGGCTCGGATGGTGTCTCTGCAGAGACAGAGGTTTATGAGAATGGATTGTCAAAAAGTGAGAAAGTCACGCTAAAGGTAGGTTTCTTTGTAGGAGGTTATGGCCGAGAGTGGTTCGATTATGCAGTTGAATCGTTCACAGCCAAGTATCCAAATGTCAAAGTAGACATCACGGCTTCAGCTGATATGAAGACGATTCTTTCTACCAAGATCTCAGCAGGCAATGATAATGACATGTTTGATCTATTCAATACAGAGCCGTCTGGAGGTATTGTGGGGCTTGCAGAGGCCGGTAAGCTTGAACCAATGGATGACATATGGGAATACCCTCTACCAGACGTGCCGGACAAAAAGGTCAAGGATCTGATGATGACCGGCATGTACGAGTCAACGCCGTTGATTAATGGGAAACGGTATGAATTTACGACAGCGAGCAGCTTTGGCGGATTGTTTTTTAATAAAAAACTATTCGAAGAGCATGGCTGGAACCAAAACCCGAACACTTGGGACGAATTTAAAGCACTACTAGCAGACATTAAAGCGGACGGCATTGCTCCAATTACGTTCCCGGGCATTCATCCAAGCTACCATAACTGGGCTTTCGGAACAGCCAAAAACTTTGAGCTGGCTGATATCAATGGCCATGTCGATGAATTTATCGAAAATTTTAGAACCTATGGTCTGCCGCAATACACAAATCCGGAGACGGTTGAAACCTGGACGCGCTTCTATGAGCTTGGCCAACAAGGATATTTTGCAGAAGGACTTCCGGCATTGAACCATACGCAATCGCAAATGCAGGTTATCCAGGGTCAAGCCGCGATGGTATCGACAGGGACTCATGTTGAGAATGAGATGAAGGAAGCAACGCCTGCGGATTTCGACTGGGGCTACATGGCTGTTCCTTTCAGAGATAATACCAGTCAACAGCTTTGGATTCGCAGCGGGACCTCAAACTTCAACTATATCTGGGCAGCCAAACCGGAGCTGAACAAAAAGTGGGCCAAAGAATTGATTGCATGGCTGGTTACGCTTGAGAATCAACAATTTGCTGCCGAAAAAGCAGGCGCTTTGCCTATGCGCAAGGATTTTACGGAGGATCCCGCCAGAACGGCTACGCTTTCCAGCTCTGCCCAATCTGTTCTGAAGTACATTGCGGATAATGAGGCTCATACTTACAAAGCAAGCCGGTCTGTCAGCATTTCCGATCCGAATCTTGCTCAAGCGGAAAAATTAATGAATGAGAATATTGCGAAATTTGCTATGGGCATGCAGGACCCGAAACCGATTTTGGAGCAAGCTGAAGAGCTGCTGAAGAAGGCTGTAGAGGCTGAAAAGAAATAATAAAACGTGAGGGAGCGGGGATTCATCTCCGCTCTCCCCTGAACGAAACGCTCGGTCGCCATAAGGGCGGCGACAGTTGTTTCACCTTGACCTCTGGAATCATCAGGCTTCGCGCTGAAAATGACTTATAAACGTCTAGTAAGATAGGAGCTGACCTCTCGTGTCTGATTCAACCGCTGTGAAGACTGTGCGCAAGCTGGGGCTGGATAAAGCGAATACGCAGAAGTGGATTTTTCTGTTCATAGCCATCGTGCCTCCCTTTGGCGGTTATTTGCTTTTCACATTGTTTCCGAACATTCTGTCTGTCTATTATGCGATGCTCAATTGGGACGGGTTTACGGATGCCAAGTTTGTCGGGCTGTCCAATTTCATCACCGCATTCCAAGATAAATATGTGTGGCGCGCGCTGATCCACAACTTGATTTTTATGATAACCGTGCCGTTCTTTGTGATTATCATCTCCTTGCTCCTTGCCTATTTAATTACGAATAAAACGTATAGAGAGAATAAATTTTTGAAGGTATTGTTTTTCTTTCCGAATGTGTTGTCTACGGTCGTAGTCGCTCTCCTCTGGGCTTTCATTTATGACGGATCGTACGGTTTGCTGAATGGGCTTCTCAAATTCGTCGGAATAAATATCGGGAATTTCTATTGGCTGGGCAATGAAAGCACAGCGCTTGCAGCCATTATCCCGGCATGGGTGTGGGGCGGTGTCGGCTTGTACGTCATTATCTTTGCCAATGCGATGCTGGGGATTCCAAAGTCATTGTATGAGGCGGCGATTCTTGAAGGAGCCGGACATATGACACGCTTGTTTAAAATAACAATGCCGCTCGTTACGCCCATTATCCGCGTGAGCGCTTTGTTCCTCGTCGTCGGCACAATGAAGGGCTTCGAAATCATCCTCATTATGACGAATGGGGGGCCATTCGGGTCGACGGACGTCATCGGCCTCTACATGTTTAACTTAGCTTTTGGCGTAGAGTATCGAAATTACGGCTACGCTTCGGCAGTCGGTATGATTCTGTTCGCTATATTAGTAACAGCAAAGCTGTTAATCGATAAATTTGTGCCGAACAAAGGCTACGAGTATTAGTTTCCATATGAGGGTTCGGAGGGATCTGTTTGAAGGAAAAACGAACGTTAATGGACATTCTGTGGCGTGTTGTGCTATATGCCTGGGCGCTGACCATATTATTTCCTCTAGTCTGGGTTATTTACGAATCGTTAAAAAGCAATCCTGAGTTTTTTAAAGATATATGGGCGCTGCCTTCGGAACTGCGATGGCAGAATTATTCGAAGGCTTGGAATCAATACGGCTTTGGGCAATCACTTTTAAATACCCTTTATTATGTTGGCGGAAGTCTGGTGCTTGGCCTTTTCTTTACGACCATTAATGCCTATGCGCTTACTCGAATGAAATTCAAAGGAAGAAAACTGATTTGGGGCTTGATTATGTTGTCTCTGTTCCTGCCGGGCATCAATGCGCTTGTACCCCAATACGTCATTATGCGGGAACTGAGCTTGACCAATAGCTTGACCGGGTTAATTCTCCTGTCCAGTCTGGGAGAAAGCGTATTCTACCTTATGCTGCTCGGAGGGTTTATGAGCTCTCTGCCGGTGGAGCTTGAGGAGAGCGCAACGATGGATGGCGCCACCTTATTCCAAAAGTTCTGGCGAGTTATTGTGCCTTTGTCTACACCGGGAATTGTAACCGTTGGCGTATTCAAGTTCCTAGGGTTCTATAACAATTTCTTAGCGCCGTTCATCTACTTGAGCGATCCTAAGAAATATCCCATTGCGGTGCAAATGTATTCTGCGAACAAGCAAATGGAGTTTACGGCGGATTGGGTCACTTTGTTTGCCGGGGTAACGATTGCGATGGTACCGTCCATTATTATTTATATCCTATTCCAAAAACTTCTTATGGAAGGCGCAACAATGGGAGGGGTGAAGGGATGAATGTCATGCATCAGGTAGAAGCGAAGTATAAGCTGATGGCATTGGATCTGGACGGGACTCTCCTGACAGACCGGGAGCAAATTACGGAAGAGAGCAAAAAGTGGATTCAATATGCCGTCGACAATGGAGTTACCGTCATCTTTTCTACCGGAAGAGGCTTGCAAAATGCGAAGGGCTTCTGGGATGAGCTCGGTCTCGATTCCCCAATGGTGCTGCTCAATGGCGCAGAGATATGGGAAGGGCCTGGCAGACTTCATAAACGCGTCTTTATTCCTCGCGATACGATCCGCCGCATTCACGCCATTGCTGCCGAACGGGGCGAATGGTATTGGGGCTACAGTGTAGAAAGCCTGACAGGCGCCACGGACTGGACAGCGGAGATGTTCGAGCGGGATTGGATGAAATTCGGCATCGGCAGCCACGACCAGGATAAGCTTGCGGGCATAAAAGAAGAGCTGCTCAGTTGGGGAACGCTTGAGATTACACACTCTGCTCCTGTCAATATGGAGATTTCCGTGCAAGGCATATCGAAGGAAAGCGGAGTGCGCCAGGTTTGTCAGCTGCTGGGCTTGTCTATGTCCGATGTCATCGCTATAGGGGACAGCCAAAACGACGCGAAGCTGCTGAAGGCGGCAGGACTCGGTGTAGCGATGGCCAACGGAGAAGAGCATATCCAATCCATAGCGGACGTGATCACGGCTGCCAACAACGAGGACGGCGTTGCTCAGGCGATTCGGAAGCATGTATTCCAGATCGAGTAAACGCAGCATATGACGCATGTAGTGATAGAGGGGAGCAGTTATAGATGAACGTTCAATCGAAAGAGATAAATTTAGATCAATTGGGCGAAACGATCTACCGGGAGACCATGAATGGCGAACAGTTGAGTTGGCATTCTCCGCTTGAGGCGCCCTTTCACATCGCGGGCTTCCCTTGGCTTGCGCAGGATGGGCTTTACAGACGCCTGCCGCTCGCTTCCGGGGCTGTCTTGCCGCCTGCGGTTGATACGCTGGCTTATTGTACGGCAGGGGGACAAATTCGCTTTCGCACCAATTCTTCGAGGCTGGTCATCAGGGTGCGTCTTGCCGGACCGGCTAATATGTATCATATGGCGCCTACAGGACAATGCGGGATTGATTGCTATCTTGGAGAGCCGGGCGAGATGAGCTTTATCACCACGGCTAAATTCCAGCCAACGGCAAGTGAATATGAATCACAGCTTTATCAGTGGGATACCAAAAAGGATGTGGCCGTTACCTTAAACCTGCCGCTCTACCAAGGGGTAGAAGAGGTGTGGATCGGTGTAGATCAGGATGCTGTCATAAACGATGCTCCTGCCTATGCTAGCAGCAGACCCGTTGTTCTATATGGCACTTCGATAACGCAAGGGGGATGCGCCTCCCGGCCGGGTATGGCTTATTCGAATATTCTCAGCCGTATGATTCCGGTGGAGTTCGTCAATCTTGGCTTCTCGGGGAATGGAAAAGGCGAGCCGGAGCTCGCGCATATTATGTCGGAAATCGATGATCCGGCGCTATTCATTCTTGATTATGAAGGGAATACGGGCGATGCCGATAACATCGCACGAACGCTCCCTGTATTCATTCAAATATTGAGAGAGCGGCATCCCGAAGTTCCTATAGTAGTAGTCTCCAGGATTATCACGGCCGAAGACCAGTTCTATAGGAAGAGAAGGGAGCTTAATGATCGCCGCAGGCAGATTCAAATCGAGAATGTGGAACAGAGGCGGGTAGAAGGAGACCGCAATATCCATTTCGTTGACGGCTTTAAGCTGCTGGGCGATGATTTCATCCATGATTGCACGGTTGATGGTATACATCCAACTGACCTCGGATTTTTGCGCATGGCACAATCGCTTGCACCTATCATTAAGCCATTGCTGCGACTGTGAGTAACAAGATAGAGGATAGAAACAGCCTTCAGACTGCCTTTTTTAGTTTAGGGGCTGTTTGTCTATCAGGCACCTGTATGACATTTTAAGACGACAAAGGAGAGGATCTTGATGAAATCCAATAGTAGAAACCTGCCTTTAATCGTAATGGTCTGCTTGATTGCTGGAGTTGCTAGTCTATGTTACGGCATTATGGTATCCGCTTCTTCCGAGAAGGAAGAGGTTGTTTCTAATAAAGATAGAGCGGAGTACTTAGGATCTTCGCTGTTCAAAGGTCACATGCATTCCCATACCTCTCTCAGTGATGGGGTATTGTTGCCTAATGACGCTTACAATTTTGTGAAGGCTAACACAGATTTTGATTTTTTTGCAGTGACGGAACACGACGTGACGTATGACATCAGTACGGGCAGTGATTTTATTACGAATGTTCAAGACTCTTATTCAGAAGAATACAAGCTGCTGCATGAGCAATCAGATGCTCACAATCATGATAACGAATTTATTACGCTGCCCGGTACGGAAGTGACTTGGTATGATGAAGCGGGCCATATCAACTTATTTAATGCCCCATGGTTTGCAAGAACACATGGAGTAGGTGCGGATGGCACTTGGGGCTGGAGCGATATCAAATACGATTTGCCCACCTTCTACGCCAGACTTGCCCAAGATCCTGATGCTATTGCTCAATTTAATCATCCGCGCTCGTCAGGAAATTGGAGTTTCAATGAATTTAGACACTACAACCGGGATGTGGACAGAAATCTGAATATGATGGAGTACAAATCCTCCAATGATTTTGCAATCTATACCAAGGCGTTAGATCGAGGCTGGCATGTATCTCCTGTGTTTGGCGGGGACGAGCACAAAGGAAATTGGGGGATGGTTCAACCCCATGTAACCGGGATGTGGGGAGACCATCTAACAAGAGAGGGTCTTTACGAGGCGATGCGAAATCACCGCACCTATGTATCCTTTGATCGTCATTTAGAAATGGCGGTTTCTGCAAACGGTCAGATGATGGGTGCGATCCTTCCAGCCGATACCCATGCAATTGATCTTTATGTGCGGATCATTGACCCTGATCCCAACGATCATTTGGATAAAGTCGTTGTGTACAAAAACAGCGGTGAAATCGTCAAGGAGTACCGGAATATTGCCAGCAATTCATTCGAAATCGAAGAAACCTTTGCAAGCGCAGACGGGGATTACTTTATCGTTAGAGCTTTCCAAGGGGACGGTGAAGAAGCTGTTAGTGCTCCAATATGGATTGGCGAAGAAACGAGGGGCACCGTACATGCACCTGAAATTACGGTTCATGGTCAATATCCGGACACCGTTGAGCTTGGGGATCAAGTAGAAGTGCGGGGCGCATCAGCGACGGATAACAGTGGTCAATCTATACCAGTGGAAGCAATCGTTTTGAATGATAAGGGAGAAGCAGCCGTTCTGGATCAGCATTTCAAGGTAGAGATGTATGGCGAATATTTCATTAAGTATGTCGCAACCGACAATCAAGGAAATACGCGTGTTGAACTTATCCGGCTGCTGGTCGATCAACAAAATCTGGATGCCGACAACATTTTAAATGAATTTCAACCCATTGTAAATGTAGGCGCAAATGAACGTGAAGTGGGAATAAATGTCGTGACCGATAAGGCATTAGAAACAGCCTATATTCAGTATAAACCTGAGTCAGAGGCGTCGTGGGATTATGCTGAAGCCGTGCAAGCGGAAGCCTCTTATTTTCAAGTCGCGTATGGCGATACATTTGCCAAGAGCAACTATCGTGTGCTTGCAGCCCATGAAGCGAATATAACCGATCTCGCCTTAGGGACTAAGTATGACTATCGGTATGGCATGTCACCGGCTGGACCATGGAGCGGCAGTTATAGCTTTAGGACCGCACCAGCTTCAGGGGATGCCGTTATGTATGTAATGGGGGATCTTGAAGTTCCGGATCGAAATCCGGCAAGCTTCCAGCTCTATAAAGATATGCTGGACGTTCTGCGAGAGAAAAATGGGAACGGACAGACTGTGATTCAAGTCGGAGACTTGGCCTGGCTTGGCGGCAATAGGTATGCATGGGATGATGTGTTCAACAACATATACAACAACAGCCTGGATCTGATATCTGCCCATATAGCCGGGGATCGTGAACGCGTGACGGAACGGAAATTCGGGGCATTCTCCGGGTTCTTCAACCTGCCGAAAAACGGTGAAGGCAGCTATCGGGAAACGAATTATTCGTTTGATTACGGCGATATGCACATTGCGGTTCTGAATTCGGTGCTGGACTTCGACAAGCAGCTGTCCTGGCTGGAGAAGGATATGCGGGCAACGGATAAAAAGTGGAAAATCGTCATGGGACATTATCCTTATTATGGCGGACAATCTGGCGATGAGACCGGTATGAACATCATGAGAGTGAAATTGTCTCAGGCATTTGAACGGCTTGGCGTCAGTTTGTACATTGGCGGCCATGATCATGTGTATAAACGGACAACCATACGAAACGGTTTAAAAGATATTTCGGAAGACGCGATGAACCTTGGAACAACTTTTGTGACAGTTGGTTCATCAGGTCCAACGTTCTATGATAACAAAACCTTTGACTGGGATCATATCGTTTATGATGAGAATAAGCAGACGGGTGTTATTTTAGAATCAAACGATCAGTCTCTTACTTTGAAAGCTTACAACAGCGACGGTGTAGAAGTGGATTCATTTACGATCGAACAGCCTGAAAATTATCTGAACTTAACAAGCGCGATTGTAGAAAATAACGTTTTGAAGGGCGTAGGGGTTTTAAATTACCCCAATTCGGTTGAACGAGTTACGGTTATCGCTGAAAAACGTGATCATACGGGTGAACAGGTGTTAGGAACGGTTATTCAAGAAGCGACGCTGGAACATCTCGGACGTGAGCAAATCATCTTACTCGACAGCCCGCTTGCGTTTGGGGATGAACATATGATCCTCGTAAGATTGGTTAATAACCCAGTCGACAGAGAGCCGTTAACGGATGCTTTGATAGCAAAAGAAGGAATGCTAGGTGAGGGATCGGAAGACAACCCGTATCAAATTAAAAGTGTAGAGGGACTTTATAAAATGCATGAGTTCCCGGACAAACACTATGTTTTAGAACGGGACATTGATGGGAGAGGCGTGTTTTTCGAAGCGATTGGCGCTAATGAAACCCCATTTACGGGTACATTTGATGGGCAAGGGCATACGATTACAGGTGTTATTGTCTCCTCAGGCGGCGCGGGACTCTTTGCCATTAATGAAGGGACGATTCGAAATGTAGGGATTATCCATGCTGACATTGATGTTCGCCGGAGTAATGTTGGGATTCTGGTTGATCAGAATGACGGAATCGTGGAATATGTCTACAGTACCGGGTCCATTAAAGGCAATTCTACGGTTGGCGGTCTTGTGGGCTACTTGAACGGCACCGTTAAGAACAGTTATTCAACAGCCCGGGTTCATGCACGAGGCAAGCAAGCCGGCGGCATTATCGGGATTACAAACCGGGGCAGCGTTACCGAACAGGTCTATGCTATGGGAGCTGTTATAGCAGAAGAATCAAATGCGGGCGGCATCAGCGGATACGGATATAACAATACCGTCATTCAAAATAGTATGGCCTTAAATCCTTCCGTTGTTACAGGTACTGCATCTAATCGAATTGTCGGCAGGGTGTTGGCTGGCGATACAGCCACTTTAGTCAATAATTATGCGGATGAAAATATGTTTGTTAGCAGTGAGAATGTGACTGTGAATGATCCGAACAATGAAAAAGGACAGGGTGTTGGTACAGAAGCATTCACGCAGTCATCATTTTTCGCAGAAACCCTCGGTTGGGACTTTGATTCGATCTGGATCTGGAATGAAGATGCCAAACGTCCATTGCTGCAAAGCAATGTGGAGCAAATTAACGAGGATCATATTCCAAAGCCGAAGCTGGATCGTAACGAAGATGGATACTACATCATTCGTTCGATTAGCGAATTAAAGACGATTTCAGAATTTCCAAATGAAAATTATATAGTGGAAAACGATCTGGATTTTGAAGGGAAGCTATTTGAACCCTTATTTATGGGGACGCCTTTCCTTGGCATATTTGATGGAAATCATAAATCTTTAACTCATTTCAACTCTGAAAATGGCGGGCTATTCCATCTGAATGGCGGAACGATTAAGAACATTGCTATGGTAGATGCGAGCGTCACAGGCGGGAGTAATATAGGCATTCTCGTTAACACGAACAACGGAAAGATAGAGAATAGCTATACAACAGGCTCAATCGCAGGCTCCAGCACAGTGGGCGGCCTAGCGGGCTATTCCAATGGCATCGTGAGAAACAGCTATTCGACTGCAGATGTAACGGCTCAGCTGAACCAGGCCGGCGGTTTGATCGGCATTACGAACTCGGGCAGTTTAACAGAAAACGTGTATGCATCGGGAGCCGTCCAGGCGCTTAGAAGCAATGCAGGCGGAGTGACGGGCTACGCCTACAATGATACGGTTGTTAGAAACGTTATTGCTCTTAATCCCTCCGTCGTGACGCCGACTATGGCGAACCGTGTGGTAGGACGGGTTCTTGCCGGGCATACCGCAACGCTTGAGAATAATTATGCATTCGACGGCATGCTTGTGGATAAAGAAGGCGAAAGTGTTGGCGCTGCCGATAACAGAAAAGGCCTGGGACTATCCCAACTACAGGTTGAAGACTCTAATACGTATACCGATAGACTGAAATGGGATTTTGAGTCGGTGTGGATGTGGAGTGTTGCTTTAAAGCGTCCGGTATTGAGCAGCAATCCGGAGGAGGCAGGAGAGCCTGCCGTGCCATTGGAGAGAGATGAAGCAGGTTATTACAAAATCAAATCCATTGCCGATCTGAGCGTGATGGAAGACTTCCCCTCGGAAAAATATAGGTTAGATCAGGATTTGGATTTCGATGGACAAATGGCGGAGTCACTATTTAAAGTGGTTTCATTCACCGGTGTTTTCGATGGAGACGGGAAGAAAATCTATCATTTTAATTCTTCGAGCGGCGGCTTATTCCATCTCAATGGCGGAGTGATTAAAAATATAGCGATGATAGACGCCAGCGCCACTGGCGGGAGCAGAATAGGCATACTCGTGAACACAAACAATGGCGAGCTAGAGAACAGCCTCTCAACTGGCTCCATCACAGGCTCCAGCACAGTTGGAGGTTTAGTAGGCTATTCCAATGGTATCGTAAGAAACAGCTATTCTACTGCGGATGTAACCGCTCAGGTCAGTCAGGCCGGCGGATTAATCGGCATTACGAACGCGGGCAGCTTAACAGAAAACGTGTATGCCTCTGGAACCGTTCGGGCGATCACGAGCAATGCGGGCGGAGTGACTGGCTACGGGTATAATGATACGGCCGTCAGAAATGTTATTGCCCTTGGCCCTTCGGTTACGGCGCCAACGATGGCGAACCGTGTGATGGGACGGGTTCTTGCGGGGCACACTGCAACGCTTGAAAATAATTATGCATTTGACGGTATGATTGTGGATAAGGAAGGTGTGGCTGAAGGTACATTAACAACCCTCAAAGGATTAGGCCTATCAGCTTCTGATGTGGAAGACCCATCAACGTATACGGACCAGTTAGGGTGGGACTTTAACGATATTTGGAGATGGGACATAATGGCTAAACGTCCTGTATTGCAAGCCGTATCAGAGGGCGACGAAGAAGAGCCAGTGAGCCTGATTGCCCTTGAGCTCGAAGGGCTGCTTACACTGGTCGTTGGAGAGAGTGATCAGACAACGACTGCCGCTGTGTACAGCGATGGAAGCCGTGAACTGGTGGAGACAAATGTTGCCTATGCTAGCAGCGATCCGAATATTGCGGAGATCAGCGCTAGCGGAGCAGTAACGGCGAAGTCGGAAGGAACCGTGCTCATCACAGCAGAGTATGAGGGCTTGATTTCATCCTATGAGCTAATTGTTATTAAGAAAGACGAGCCAGATAAGAAGCTGATTCGTTTGGAGCTTAGCGGATCGGATCCGCGAATGCAGGTGCATGCTGCCTTGAATTTAACCCTCATCGCAATCTATGAGGATGGAACAAGGCACACGATAAGTGAGGGTGCAACGTATACAAGCAGCAAGCCGCAGACAGCATCTGTATCTGAATATGGTGTTGTAACTGCTCATCGTCCAGGTGCAGTCACGATTATCGCTTCTTATCAAGGGCAAACAGCCAGCTATAAGGTGAGAATTAACGCAGCGGGCGGGATTCCCTTTACGCCGTAGCTGCACCGTTATTCTATTTATAATGGAGGGAACAGAATGAAAGCGGCAAAGCCACTTGTAATCGCACATCGCGGTGCTTCAGCGGAGGCTCCTGAAAATTCATTGGCAGCATTTATGCTAGGTGTTAAGCAGGAATGCGATATGATCGAGCTGGACGTTCATCTTACCAAGGATAAGCAGGTCGTCGTTATTCATGACCACACATTAGATCGCACGACTAATGGTGTAGGCGAAATCGCTAATCTTCATTACGAAGATATGAAAGGTTATGATTGCGGCAATTGGTTTAGCGATCAATATGCTGGGGAATATGTTCCTCTGCTTGAAGAGGTATTGACGAAGGTGCCTGCTAATGTCCAGTTTAATGTCGAGATAAAGGCCGCGGGAACACCCGGTATGGTAAGCGGCTTAATGGATGTATTAAGCAAAACGGACCGTATTGGAAGTACAGTCGTATCCTCGTTTCATTATGGCTGCTTGGCGGAGCTTAAAAAACAATTGCCTGACATTCGCATTGGTTTGCTCTATCATCAAGAGGTTGCGGACTTCAAAACATTCGAAGAGGAAGCGGGTGTTGAAGTATTTTCATTGCATCCGCATTATCCGTTCGTCACCGAATCCTATATGGAGATCGCCAATGCTGCCGGCAAAGCCGTTTATCCTTGGACGGTGGATAGAGAAGCAGATCTGAGAAATCTTATAGATTTGGGCGTAGCAGGATTGATCACCAATAAGCCGGGTCTTTTAAGAACGATATTGGATAATTAATTAAAACAAAAGAAAGGGCCCTCATCGGGCCCTTTCTTTGCTCTTCCTGATTGGACATCCTAACTACATTTTCATAACGCCGCCTGTGCTGGCGGAAGTAACGAGGTGAGCGTAACGCGCAAGGTAGCCGCGCTTGATCTTTAATTCGAAGCCAGGCCATTCAGCACGGCGCTGCTCGAACTCCTCGTCGCTGATCATCAGGTTCATCGTGCGGTTGTTCATATCGATCTCGACGATATCGCCGTCGCGTACGAATGCGATCGGTCCGCCTTCAGCCGCTTCCGGCGAAGCGTGGCCGATGCTGATGCCGCGGGAAGCGCCGGAGAAGCGACCATCCGTGACGAGAGCGACTTTGGCGCCAAGACCCATGCCGACGATTTGGGAAGTCGGAGCAAGCATCTCAGGCATGCCTGGGCCGCCTTTTGGTCCTTCATAGCGGATAATGACGACATGGCCTTCTTTGATCTTGCCGCCAGCGATGCCAGCGAGCGCTTCATCCTGGGAATCGAAGCAGATCGCAGGACCCTTGTGGTAGCCGCCAACCGACTTGTCGACTGCGCCTGTCTTGATAATGGCGCCATTCGGTGCAAGGTTGCCGAACAGGACAGCTAGTCCGCCGCGCTCGGTATGCGGATTGTCAATGGAGCGAATAACGTCGTTATCCTTCACTTCGCAACCTTCAGCATTCTCGCGCAGCGTCTTGCCCGTTACGGTCATGGTATCGCCGTGAAGCGCGCCTTCTTTCTTGAAGAGCTCGTTCAATACGGCGCTTACGCCGCCCGCATTGTGTACATCTTCAATATGATAATCGGATGCTGGCGCGATCTTCGCCAAATGCGGCACACGCTCTGCCACTTCGTTAATGCGCTCGATCGGGTATTCGATACCAGCTTCATGTGCGATTGCCAATGTATGAAGCACGGTGTTCGTGGAACCGCCCATCGCCATATCGACAGCGAAAGCATTGTCAATCGCTTCCTTCGTTACGATATCGCGCGGCTTCAGGTTAAGATCGATCAGCTTCATCAGCTGGCGAGCAGCTTCCTTAACGAATTCTTTGCGCTCTGGCGCAACCGCCAGAATCGTGCCGTTGCCCGGAAGAGCAAGGCCAAGCGCTTCCGCAAGGCAGTTCATGGAGTTGGCTGTGAACATGCCGGAGCAGGAGCCGCAAGTCGGACAGCCGTATTGCTCAAGCTCAAGCAATTGGTCGTCGCTGATCTTGCCGGCTTGGTGCGCGCCTACGCCCTCGAATACGCTGGAGAGGGAGATCGGACGGCCGTCGGATGTTTTGCCGGCTTTCATCGGTCCGCCGCTGACAAGCATGGTCGGAATGTTAACGCGAAGTGCGCCTAGAATCATGCCCGGCGTAATTTTGTCGCAGTTCGGAATACAGATCATGCCGTCGAACCAGTGCGCGTTCACAACCGTCTCTACGGAGTCCGCAATAATCTCGCGGCTGGCAAGGGAATAACGCATGCCGATATGGCCCATGGCAATGCCGTCGTCTACGCCGATGGTATTAAACTCGAATGGTACGCCGCCCGCCTCGCGGATTGCTTCTTTGACCAGTTTGCCGAATTCCTGCAAGTGAACGTGGCCTGGTACGATGTCGATATAAGAGTTGCATACCGCGATAAACGGTTTGCCGAAGTCTTCATCTTTCACGCCCGCAGCGCGCAGCAAGCTGCGGTGTGGCGCGCGGTCGAAGCCTTTTTTGATCATGTCAGAACGCATTCTTTTGGCCGCCATTAATGTAGAACCTCCTTAAAAATAGCCAGAGCGCTGCATGCGCCCCGGCGCTTATGACCTAAAATAATGAATACTCATAATTTTATCATAACGGACAACCGTTGGCTATATAAAGGGGACTGCTGACAATATCCGGTCGCTTCATTAATTAATCCTTAAGAATGACTTAAGCTTTGTGAAAATACGGCTTTCCCGATTACGTTTCGACGTTCGTTCATGTATAGTAGAAACAACAAAATCAAGGAGGATGAATGGTGTGGAGCGTCGCGTATTGATCGTGGACGACGAGCGGGAGATCGCCGAACTGATCGAAATTTACTTGAGAAACGAAGGATTCCAGACAGAGATAGCATTCGACGGCGAACAGGCGATAGAAGCGTTCGAGCGGGAGGCTGCCGATCTTGTCATTCTCGATATTATGATGCCGAAGCTGGACGGGCTGGAGGTATGCAGGAGAATTCGCAAGGACCACCATGTGCCGATTCTGATGGTCAGCGCTAAAACCGGCGATATGGACAAAATTATGGGACTGATGACAGGGGCGGACGATTATATTACGAAGCCCTTCAACCCGCTTGAGCTGATTGCCCGAATACGCTCATTGCTGCGGCGGTCTTATCAGTACAGCAAGCCTGCAGAATCCTCCAACGGAGGCCGTGATAGCGAAAGCAAGGAGCTGAGGCTAGGCGCGCTCCGCATTGACAAGCTGAGCCATTCCGCCAATGTAGACGGCAGACAGCTGCATCTTACGTCCACGGAGTTCGGCATCCTGCATCTGCTGGCCAGCCAGCCGGGACGGGTGTTCAGCGCAGAGGATATTTTCCAACAGGTGTGGAAGGAGAAGTATTTTGAATCAAACAATACGGTTATGGTGCATATCAGCAAGCTCCGCGACAAGCTGGAGAAGGAGCTGGGCGAGAAGCTGATTGTAACCGTGTGGGGGGTTGGCTACAAAATTGAAGGATAACGTCGTCTTCCGGCTTGTGTTCCGGTCGTTTCTGAATATTTTCTTTGCCGCTATCCTGTCTTTGGTGGGGGTTGCACTGTTATATGTCGTCGCTCTCTTCCTGTCCAGCAACTTCAGATCGTTTTGGTTCCTGCGGGATTTGGGTGTCTTTTTCATCAATGATTTGCCCTATGCGCTGGGGCTGTGGTTCATATGGGTGCTGCTATTCTGTGTCTGCTTCTTCATTCTTCAGTGGGTGCAATTCAGCGCCTTCGGCAAAATCAATGATACGGTACGCCAGATTGCCGACGGCCAGCTGGAGATGAACCATCAGATCACCGTCCGTCAAAGAAGCGGGTTCGGCGTGCTTGCCCGCAACGTCAATCGGCTGTCAGATCGCCTTCAGCATGCGCTGGAGGAAGAACGGCGTGCGGAGCAAGCGAAAAACGAATTGATCACGAATGTATCGCATGATCTGCGTACGCCGCTCACTTCGGTGGTCGGCTATCTGGGTCTTATCGAACAGGACCGGTATCGCGATGAAGTGGAGCTGCGCCATTATATTGCGATCGCGTATAAGAAGTCGCAGCATCTTCACGAGCTGATCGATGACTTGTTCGAGTATACGAGAATGAGGCATGATACGATCGCGCTCAAGCTGGAGCCGATCAATCTGGTCGAGATGCTGGGGCAATTGTTGGTGCAGTACCATATGCCGCTGGAGGAAGTGGGCATGGTGAGTCAGCTGCACAGTGAAGAGAAGCAGATTACTGTGAGAGCGGATGCCGGCAAGCTGGCGCGCGTATTCGAGAATCTAATCTCGAACGCCATGTCGTACGGACGTGAGGGCAAGCGCATCGATGTATGGATCGCCTTAATGGAAGGCAAGGTTTCCGTTGCTATCGTGAACTATGGCGAGCCGATCTCGGCGATTGATCTGCCGCATATCTTCGACCGGTTCTATCGGGCCGACAAGTCAAGAACCAGATGGTCAGGCGGCTCCGGCCTGGGCCTTGCGATAAGCAAGAGCATCGTCGAGAAGCACGGCGGAGCCATCGATGCGGACAGCAACACGGAGCGTACCGTCTTCCGCGTAATCCTGCCCTTGCAGTAATATGTGGATGAATCATAGAAGGTGAACCGTCTGCAAGCGCGCTCGGAACACTAATGGGTACCTGTTAGTGCCTGGTTATAGATAAAACTAAGAAGGTCTTAAGATTTATTTATGAAACAGTTACAGTCTCCTTAAGCTTGGCTGCCTATACTGATCAGTATAGACAACAGAGCGAGAGGGGATTTTTTTGTTGAAAATGATGGTAAAGACAAAACCAAGATACGGCATGCGGTTGACGATGGTAGCGGCAGTAGTCGCGATCGTATATATAGGTGCGGGATGGCTGAAAGACGGCTTTTTAAAAAAGGATGTGCTGCAGTTGGCCTCAGCATCGGCGATCCTGATCGATGCGACGACAGGAGAGGTTATTTTTGAGAAAAATGCGAACGAGCCGCTGCCTCCGGCAAGCATGTCGAAGATGATGACAGAAATTTTGGTGCTGGACGCTGTTGCAAGAGGCGAAGCCCGCTGGAGCGATATTGCGACGGCAAGCAGCTATGCTGCCGCAGTGCCTGGCGCCAGAATGGGGTTGATCGAAGGTCAAGAGGTGAGCGTCAGAGAATTGTTCGACGCGATGACCATCCATTCGGCCAATGATGCTGCCGTAGCGCTCGCTGAGCACTTGGCAGACTCTGAGGAAGCCTTCGTGGCTTTGATGAATAAGAAAGCTGCAAGCATCGGGCTGTCTCATGGGGCAGTATTTGGCAATGCGTCGGGATTAAGCAAATCGGATATTGCGCCGTACAATGGTTCAGCCCATGCACGTGATACACTGCTGACAGCGAAGGATACGGCGGTCATTGCGGGACATCTGATCGGGAAGTATCCTGAGGTGCTTGCGGTTACGAGCCGAGGCAGTGTCAGCGTATCGACCCAGAGACAGACGCTTGCATCTACGAATTTGATGCTGACCGACAAGCCATTCGCCTATCCTGGCAATGATGGCCTTAAGACGGGCTACACGCCGGCTGCGGGTTATTGCTTTACAGGGACCGTAAAGCAGGATGGTACGCGGTTGATCTCTGTCATTATGGGAGCGGACAATATCGATTCCAGATTTTTGGAGACGATAAAGCTGTACGAATACGGTTTTGAAGTGAAAGGGAAGTCGGGACTGAGAACGGCGTTAGGTTTTTGATAGTGTTGGATCCGATTGTGTAATGAGAATGTTATTTTTCCTTCGTGAAATTGTCGAATCCCTCTTCAAACGGGATATTTTATGTTATATTATATAACATGTAATAATGCGTTTTCTTTTGCGGCATGATTGGCTGATTGAAGAGCGAATACATTCCGGAAGGGGAGAGTGGATGTGGCTTTGACCGAACGGGAAAAGGAGCTGCTGCTTAACGCAATAGCAGCCGATCTGGCAAAACGTCGATTAAAGCGCGGTGTTAAGCTGAATTACCTGGAGAGCGTGGCGCTGATCACTTCCCGGATGATGGAGGGTGCCAGCGAAGGCATGAGCGAGGCGCAGATTGCCGACCTGGCGCGAAGCACGCTGCGTAAGGATCAGGTGATGTGCGGCATTGCCGAGATGCTTCGGGAGGTCCAGGTGGAAGCGGATTTTCCGGAGGGGACGCGTCTGGTGATTGTGCCATTCCCGATAACGGGCTGACTGCCCGGCCAATTGAAGAAGCCAGCCGGTCAGAGAATCCGGCTGGCTTCATTATGCTGCCTATCATTGACGTTACACCGAGTCAAGTCTATACTGTGTTCAAGAAATCGGGACTAAAGTCCAGAGGAGAGTGACACGGCCCATATGACTTCCATGGAAGAAAGAATGGAGTTAATGAAGTCGCTAGACGAATCGTTCCGCGAGGTTAGGAAGCTGATTCAAGCGGAGTGGAACAGGGAGAACGAGCACGCTCTTGGCATGACCCACGGCAGAATGCTGATTATATTGTCGGAATCCGGTCCGCAGAAGGCTTCCGCGCTTGCGGAAGGACTCCAAATTACGAGCGGCGGCGTAACAGGTATTGCTGACAGGCTGATTGAGCTTGGTTATGTATCGAGGGAGCGCAGCGAGGAAGACCGACGGGCAGTGATGCTAATGCTGACCAAAAACGGAGAAGCGATGGTCCAGTCGATGCTCCAAGTAAGAGAAAAAGTCATGATTAAGCTGTTCCGCGGAATGGATACGGAAGATATGGAGAAAGCGCTCGATCTGTTCACAACAATGAAGCGCAATATGGAAAGAGAAGAATGAAAACGGAATCAATGTTACAACTTTTTGAACGTTTGTCCGTGCGACATTGCTTCCGCGCTATATTAATGTAGAATAAAGTAGAAAAATGTCGAATATATAGGATTGACAAATTCCTAGAAAACTACTAGGATAAATAGGAATTAGTACATTTCACGGACAAAAAAGGGGAGATCGGCATGAAGAAACATCTGGTATTGCTGCTGACACTGGTTCTTGCGATTGGCGTCCTCGCGGCATGCGGTTCCACAAACAATAATAAAGGTAGCGAAGGCAACGCTCCGGCAAACGGCGGAGATGCGGATAAAGGCAAAAAGCAGCGTATTGCGCTGGTACTGCCGGAGCAAATCGGTGTGAACCCATTCTTCGCACTGATGGATGAAGGCTTCAAGCGTGCGGGCGAAGAGTTCGGCGTTGAAGTTAAGACAATTGAATCGACAGACCCTGCAGGCTTCGAGCAAAACCTGCGCACGACGGTCGCTGAAAACTACGATCTGATCATTACAGCAACTTTCCAAGCGGAAGATGCTCTCAATAAAGTAGCTCCGGAAAATCCGGACAAGTCGTTCGCCATTATCGATACAGTGGTTGATCTGCCGAACGTTCGCAGCGTTGTATTCCGCGAGCATGAAGCAGCGTTCCTGCTGGGCGCAACGGCTGGCCTGTCCACAAAAACGAACACGGTTGGCGCAGTTGTGGCGATCGACGCTCCGCTGCTGAGCAAGTACACGGAAGGCTTCAAGCAAGGTCTGGCTTATACGAATCCGGAAGCAAAATTCCTGGTTAACTACGTTGGCGGCTTCGATGATTCCGCGAAGGGCAAAGAACTTGCAATCCTTCAACATTCCAAAGGCGCTGACTTCGTCGCGGGCATGGCTGCTGTAGGCGACCTTGGCGTATTTGAAGCAGCGAAGGAACTTGGCTTCTATTCTTCCGGTCAGGACGTTGACCGCACTGAACTGGACCCGGAGCATATCGTTTTGTCCCAATTGAAAGGTACAGACGCTGTAGCTTACGAGACGGTAAAAGCTTTTGCAACAGGAACATTTGAATTCGGCTCCGCAGACTACGGTGTGAAGGAAGATGGCGTAGGCGTAACCTTTATAACAAAAGACAGCAAATCTCCGCTGAGCCCGTTCATTGGCCAAGAAACGGTAGATAAAGTAAAAGTTATTGCGGAAGATATCAAATCGGGTAAAATTGAAGTAGTTAATCCTTTGGCTCAATAATACCCTCAGTTGAATAACACATGATACCGGCTGCTACCCGCAGCCGGTTTGCTTGTTGAAAGGAGCGACGATATGCTGCTGCAAATGGACAATATTACGAAGACTTACGGCAACGTGACGGCGAACAGCGATGTGAGCTTCGATCTTCGCAAAGGAGAGATACATGCCATCATTGGAGAGAATGGCGCCGGCAAGACGACGCTCATGCGAATTCTGTATGGTATGGAAACTCCGACAAGCGGCGGTATTCGGCTGAACGGGAAACCGGTTTCCTTCCATTCGCCTACTGACGCGATCAAGAACGGCATTGGCATGGTGCATCAGCATTTCATGCTGTTCTCCTCCTTCACCGTCGCCGAAAATATCGTGATCGGCAGAGAGCCCTCGACACCCATTGGCTTCGATCGTAAGGCGGCCGCCGCGGTAACGAATGAACTGGCCAAGCTGTACGGTATGCCCGTAGATCCTTGGGCGAAAGTCGGCGAGTGTTCTCTGGGCGTCCAGCAGCGTGTCGAGATTCTGAAGGTTCTCTATCAAGGGGCGGAAATCATCATATTGGACGAGCCTACCGGCGTGCTGACACCGCTGGAGGTAAAGGAGCTGCTGGCAGCGATCAAGAGCCTTGCGGCTCAGGGGAAAAGCTTCATCATTATCAGCCATAAGCTTCAGGAAATTATCGAGGTGGCGGACCGGATTACAGTATTGCGCGACGGCAAGGTGACCGGAACCGTTCAAGCTGCAGATACGGATGAGGAGCAGCTGTCGAAGCTGATGGTGGGCAGAGATCTCGTCACCCTGACCCGGGAGAAGAAACAGTCGGGAAAGCCGGTGCTCGAAGTCCATTCACTATGGGTTCGCGGCGATCGGACCAAGCCGCTGCTCAGCGACGTATCGCTGCAAGTCAATGAAGGAGAGATTGTCGGCATTGCAGGCATATCCGGCAATGGACAATCGGAGCTGCTGCAGGCAATCTCAGGTCTGCTGAAGCCGGACACGGGCTCGGTTAAGCTGCTCGGAGAGGATATGACGGGTGCTCCAGTCGGCAAAATCAGGCGAGGCGGTCTTGCCCATATTCCGGAGGACCGGTACCAGTGGGGCGTGTCCAAGGAAGCCGATGTGCTGGAGAATGGCTTAATGGGCCATACAGCACGGCATCAGAAGCTTGGTCTGTTGCGCGGATCTTCCATCAGGGAGATGGTAGCGGAGTGGGTGGAGCGGTTCGGCATCAAGACGGGATCGCTGAATACCAAGGCTCAATTCCTCTCCGGCGGCAACTTGCAGAAGCTGATCGTCGCTCGCGAGCTTGCACAGGGCACGCCGTTTCTCATTGCGGCTGAGCCGACTCGCGGCGTAGATGTCGGCGCGATGGAAATCATTCATAAGGAATTGCTTCAGCGGCGCAGCGAGAAGGGCGCCATTCTGCTTGTTTCCTCAGAGTTGACTGAAGTATTGAAGCTGTCCGATCGAATCCTGGTCATGTTCGAAGGCAAGATCGTTGGCGAGTTGATGGCAGAGACGGCGACAGAAGAGAGAATCAGCTTGCTAATGGCGGGAGGTAAAAACGTTGGATAAGGTTACGACTGCCCTGCGATCGCTCATACAGCCGCTGCTTGCGGTAATCGCAGGTCTTGCCGTCGGCGCGATTGCAATCGTCATTGTCGGCGGATCAATAACAGAGACCTATGCGGAGATGTGGAAGGGCGCCTTTGGCAGCTTCTACTTCCTGACCAATACGCTAACGCGGGCGACCCCGATTATTTTGATCGGACTAGGCGTAGCGCTTGCCTTCCGTGCCGGATTTTTCAATATGGGCTCGGAAGGTCAAATGGTGCTGGGCGCGCTAAGCGCAGCGCTCACCGCAATTTACATGCCGGGTTCTGGCGTAGTGAAGATGATCGCGGCTATATTCGCCGGGATGATCGCAGGCGGCCTCTGGTCGGCGTTCGCCGGATGGCTGGATGCCAAGTTCCGAATGAATTTGCTCATTACAACGCTGCTGCTTAATTATATTGCGACTTATTTTGCTGCCTATATGGTTACGTATCCGTTCAAGGACAAGACGGGTTCCGCTGCGATGTCCCAGACCGTGATGCTGGGCCGGGAGGCTTGGCTGCCCAAGCTGTTCCAGGGCATGACCTTGCATACGGGCTTCTTGATTGCCGTGATCGTTACCATACTGATGTTCTTGTTCATGAAGCATACGGTGAAAGGCTATGAAATCCGCATGCTGGGCGGCAATCCGCTATTCGCCAGCTACGGCGGCGTTCAGCGGGGCAAGCTGATGCTCGCCAGCATGTTCGTCAGCGGTGGACTCGCTGGTCTTGCAGGCTCGGTCGAGGTGCTGGGCACGCAGTACCGATTCATTGATGGAGCTTTGACGTCACCGGGATATGCGTGGTCGGGCATTATGGCCACCTTGCTGGCTGGCTCGCATCCGATCGGCACGGCGCTTGCCGCTATCTTGATCGCTGCGCTGCAGACCGGCGGGATGGGGATGGAGCGGAATACGGATGTTCCGCTTGAGGTATCCAGCATTATTCAGGCGGTACTCATTCTGTTCGTGTCCGCCAAGCTAACGTATTCATTTATTAAACGGAAGAAAGCGGGGGCGAAGAATGGACGGGCTCTTTGATATTTCGTTGTTCGCTTCGGCTTTGCGGACCGTAACCCCAATTTTGCTAGCCGCGCTTGGCGGCGCGATCTGTGCCAGAGTGGGACTGTTTAATGTCGGCCTGGAAGGTATGATGCTGGTCGGCGCATTCACAGCTATTGTAGGTAATTACTTAACGGGCAATATTATAGTTGCTGTACTATTCGCCATGATGTGCACACTGCTGTACTCCTTGTTATTCGGATATATGAGCATCCATCTGAAGGCGAATGTCATCGTCGTCGGGATATCGCTCAACTTTCTGGCTCTCGGGCTGACGACCTTCTCCCTGCGCGCGATCTTTGACGTGAAGGGCGCTTTTTACGACAAAAGCATGAAGGGTCTGCCGAAGTGGGAAATTCCGCTTATTAAAGACATTCCGTACATCGGCGATATTCTGTCGGGTCATTCGGCGCTTGTCTACCTGTCGATTCTGATCGTTCTCGGCTTGCAGTACTTCCTGTTCAAGACGGTGACCGGCTTCCGTCTGCTTGCGGCGGGCGAGAATCCGACGGCGGCGAGAAGCCTTGGCATCAAGGTATCACGCATCCAATACGGCGCTGTGCTTCTAAGCGGTGCGCTGTGCGGCCTTGCAGGAGCGCAGCTGTCTCTCGGCAATGTGACGATGTTCACGGAGGGCATGACCGCCGGACGCGGATTTATCGCGCTGGTTGCGACGATGCTTGGCCAATCCAATCCGTTTGGCGTAGCCGGAGCAAGCTTGCTGTTCGGATTTATGGAGTCGCTCAGCATCAGGCTGCAGGGCTTCGCGCTGCCGACGCATTTTACGATGATGGTGCCTTATGTGGTGACGATTATTGCGATGTTCTTCTTTAAGGACAAGAGCTATATGCAGGAAGCGCGCAAGGCGAATGAGAGCTCGCGTTAACCAGATTGCTAGCTAAGGCGCTGCGGGAACCCATTGTTGCTCCGATCGCTGTTCCAGCCGGAAGATTATGATGATATAAGTTAAGGTTATCTTCCGGCTGCAAAGGCGAACACTTCGTTTCTCCACAACAATGGGTTCCCTCCGCTTATGGCTAGTTGGAAACATTCAGCTGTGTACCGTCTTGAAGATTGAAGATTCAAGCAATCAATAAGGGAAGAAGCTTGCCAGTCGCGGCAAGTGACTCGCCTGACCTTTGAACATCTTTGGAGGAGTGATAACTGACATGCACAACAAGGCCGCACGACTGAAGAAAGTGTCTCCCAAAGTATTCGAAGTACCGCAAGAAATCGCACATCGCGTACCTCCGGGCCAGACGGTAACGGAACGCTTTCCGATCCTGCATGAAGGGGAAGTGCCGGAATACGATTTGGATACGTGGACGCTGCGCGTGTTCGGCGAAGTGGATCAAGAGAGAGTATTTACCTTCCAGCAGCTGCTGGAGCTCCCACAGCATAAGATTAAGCGAGATATTCACTGTGTGACGCGCTGGTCGAAGCTGGATACGGAGTGGGAGGGCTTACGCTTTGCAGATCTTTTGCCATTGCTTGGCGTGAAGCCGGAAGCGCAACATGTCATGATCCATGCCGATCAAGATTATGATACGAATGTGCCTCTGGAGGATCTCTTGAAAGAGGATGTCATCCTGGCGCACAGGTTCGACGGAGAGCCGCTGACCGATAAGCACGGATGGCCAATGCGCCTGATTGTGCCTCATCTTTATTTCTGGAAGAGCGCGAAGTGGATTCGCGGCATCGAGTTCATGAAGGAAGACCGTCCCGGCTTTTGGGAACGCAATGGCTTCCATAACTACGCTGATCCGTTCCAGGAGCAGCGATTCAGCAGTGACGATAACAGCATGCCGGAAGATGAATGGCTGAAGAAGGAGTTTGATTAAGATGTATTTGCCTATTCTGCAAGTGAATGCGGAAGACTTGCCGCCCTATGCGATTGTATGCGGCGACCCAAGACGTGCGGAAGCAATCGCCACTAAGCTGACGAATGCGAAGGAGCTGGCGTTTGCTCGCGAGTATCGGACATTCGTGGGCGAATACAATGGCGTTAAGCTGGCTGTCGTCAGCCATGGTGTAGGTTCGCCTGGCGCGGCAGTATGCTTCGAGGAGCTGATTCGCGGAGGCGTTACGACGCTGATCCGCGTAGGTACGGCCGGCTCATACTCTGCCGACCATCCTGCTGGCAGCCTGATTGTCAGCACGGCAGCTGTACGTGCCGAAGGTCTGACTAAGCAGCTCGTACCAGACGGCTTCCCGGCTGTAGCAGACAGCGCAATCGTCGATGCGCTGTATGAGACGGCGCAAGAGAGTGAAGGGATCGTCAAGAAAGGCATTACCGTTACGCTTGACGTATTCTTCAACGGCGTGGTTGAAGTGCCGCATAAGCAATTCAAGGCGGCAGGCGCGCTGGCGGTGGAGATGGAGATCGCAGCACTGTACATCGTAGCAACACTTCGCGGCGTAAGAGCAGGAGCTATTCTCGCGCTGGACGGCTACGCCGATTCCGATCTGGCAGCGGATTATGATCCGCACACTGATGTTGTCGCAAACGCGGTTGAACGCGAAATCGTCACAGCGCTGGGCGCGATTGTGAAGCTTGCCAAAGCGTAAAATTGGATACATAAAGAGCTGTCCCCATAACAAAAAGCCCCGCTATAAGCAAAGCCGGAGATTCACGTATCGGTATCGCTTATAGGGGAGCCTGTTGGGGGATGGCTCTTTTCTTTATTGGTTGAGCGGCGCCAAGAAATAGCATTGCCAGATCCAGGCGATCCATTCTTATATGAAGGCCCCCATGCTTAGAAGCCTTCTCTTGAAATCATAGTATGATCAACCAACGCTTTCCTTCGGCGTGCGAATCAGCAAAGCCAACACTACGATGACCAAGGTAAGCACAATCAGCAAATTAAATCCGTTCGAAATCCCGAAGACTTGGGATACTTGCCCGATCAGGATACCGATGACTGCACCGCCTAATCCTGAGGCCACATAGATTAAGCCCTGCAAAGATCCGGCCTGCCGGGTCAGCTTGGAGGCAATCCCTTGCGCCGTCGGGAAGAGCACAGACAAGGCCAGACCGAATAGCATCATGAGATAGCTAAAATCAGTCATGAAGATGCGTCCGACAATCAACGAAACGAGCGCGAACAGCGAGAATACGACAAGGGTGCGTCTTTCGCCAAGCTTGTAGATGATAAATCCGCCTACAAAACGGCCGATCGTGAACAGGAACGCAAAGCTGGCAATAATGTAACCGGCCGTAGCCGCTTTTTGCGCAGCATCCATACCTGCAATATCCAGAGCAGTATAGAAGATCGGGAAAAAGTTAAGGAACCCTGCCTCAACGGCGACATAAAAGAGAATGAACAGAATCACGAATAGAATTTGGCGGTCCTGAAAAAGCTTCAATATAGAGCTGATCGTCACAGTGTCTTGCCCTTGCGAGGCGGCTTGCTTTGCCGGTTTAAAGGAAAGCAGGGCGAGCAATATGACCGCAATTACAACCGCAGTACCGATATAAAAGAAGCGCCAGCTCACGTTATGAGCGAAGATAAAATTTAACAAAAGCGGCGTTACGATCATTCCGACTCCAAACAGCGCATTCGCCAGATTAAACACCACACCTGCCCGCTCTTTGAAAAACGTAGGAATCAAAGTGGCAACCGATACCGTCATCGAACCAATACCGAGTCCGACAATCAGATAGAATCCCAGGAAAAATGCTACGGTAAAGGCAGCGCTTGTTCCGATGAGACCGCCGATCATCAATACCGTACCGATGCTCATGACAATCTTGATCCCTTTACGGTCGGCAAAAATCCCTGCGATCAGACTGGCCAGCAAGAAACCAATTTGGAAAATAGATACCATGATGCCAACCTGGCTCACATCCAACGAAATATCGTTCTGCACCTTTTCCAGAATAAGACCTTTCGTATTCTGAACTCCGCCAAGCACGAACATCGTCGCAAAGATGAGGAAATAAATAATCGAGCGTTGTAGTTTTACCATGATGTTAGTTGCTTCCTTTCACTCGGTAAGTTTGTATGGCGTCAAATAAGTCGTCTGTTGCCCAGCCATAGCAATAGTACAGGAGATCGTCCGCAGCGCTGCTCTCTCCGGCTTGAATGGCTTGGATCAGGTTGTGTGGAGTTAAATTCCACATTTGAATCCCGCTGAAAATGCGTGTCCCCGGAGCGGATTGGGCGCGAACGATATTATTCTGATCCGCTACGAATTGAATGGGAAAGCCTTCTTGCTTGAAGGTAGCGTAGGATAAGTCGTAAGGCAGGTTGAAAAATCTTTTGAAAGCTTGAAACGCTTCTTCCTGCTCCTGCTCGGTCGCCGCCAAGTGATGGATCAACCCCTGCACGTCAGCGCCCCCGCCCAGCTTGTGATAGGGGAAGTGCTTCAAGGCAGGCGAAAGCTTGGTCAAGTTGGCATAATCTTGTCCCAGCATCCAACTATAAGCAGGCGGCCATAGATCGAGCCAAATTGTAAAGTCGGGATTTACTTTTCTTACGCGATCAATCAACCGTTCCACAAAACCCGATACGCTTTCCTGGCGAAAAACGATCCAGGCTTGCAGCGTCGGATTATGCTCCGCATACGAAACAGCTTCGTCGAAGCGCTTGTCTTTTAACAGGCTAACCCAGGCTTGCAGCTCATGCTTGATAGCCTCGGCATCCAGGTTCTGATCAGCCATTTTCTTCAGGCAGTGGGAGCAGAAGCAAGTCAGCAATCCTTTTGGATTCACTTCTTGCCCAGCCCAATCAGGGTAACGAATCCGATCAATCATATAGGAAGCAAAACCGTAGCGTTCATATAAGTGAACGAATGTTCTCTCCCAAAAATCGATCACATCCGGTGCATTGGGACATAGCCAATGAGCGATAGCTTGTCCTTGAAAATCGGTGACAAGATTGTTCTCCAGCAGCGGACCTTCAAAGTGGCCGTTCAAAATATTCAACCAGGGGATAACCTCAATCTCCTCATCCTGCATCGCTTCCTTGATGATCATGAGCGGATCGCGCTCAGTGCTTAAACCAGGCTCTCTGCGCTGATCCAGACCGGATTCCTTGTAGGAAGGAAGGATCGCATGCATCGTGCCTGTCCCGTAGACGACCTCATGAACAGGGTTGCGAGGGAGCTTGCCGACCGGATAAGGATTCCTTTCAAAGATCGTATTCACTTCAGGGAAGACGTACTTGATATCCTGCAACTTTCTGATGTACGACATGATTTGCGGCATACCTTCATCGAGAATATCGTGCGGGTGTAATTGAATACCTGACATGTTGCTTCACGCTCCTTGGCTAGTAAAGTTGTTTGTCCTTCATGAATTGCAACGATGGAAAGGCTTGATTCAGTCCTAAAATCGCGATGCCTTGCAGGGCCGATTGATGCTGCAAACTTGAAATTTCGATTGCTACGCTAGTGACCTCCGTAGTATGGAGACTCACTTTCTTCCTGAGGTCCTCGAGCGATAGCGATTGGGTAACGCCTCCCATTAGCAAAATTTTCTCCGGATTTACGAGTGTAATGATGTTTAGGATACCCAATGCCAGATGATCCTCGAATTGATTAACCAAGCGCCCCGCTTGAATATCTCCAAGCTTGGCTTGTTGGAACACTTGCTTGGCCGACATTTTTTGGTGGAATAGCGCCGACGCGGCAGCTTCCAGACCTGATCCGGAACACGCCATTTCGAAGTGCCCCTTCGTTGATGGGGCGTATAATTGATTGGAATTGAAAACCATGTAACCAATCTCACCGGCTGCATTTTTGGCGCCGCGAATGACTTTTCCATCAATGAGCACCGCAGCTCCCAGTCCCGTGCCAATGCCGATCAACACCGCAGAGTTTACATGCTGGAACACCCCTGCATACATCTCGCCAACCAATGCGGCCCGCACATCATTCTCGATTGTGACAGGGATTTGGAACACGTCTTGAAAATACTGCGCTAGGTGAATGTTCCTCCATTCTGGGAGGTTGGGGGAGCCTTCCAGCACGATTCCCGTTACAGGATCAACGATGCCCGGGGTAGCAATACTTATAAACGAAAGTCTCTCCATAGGCTGATTCGCTTGCTCGATAAAGGTCTTCATATCGACCACCATCTGATCCAGGAAAGCTTGGCTCGTCTCTAGATCATAGGTGGATACTGTATGTTTCATAAAGCATTCCCCCGCTAGATCGAACAGGCCCATATGAATCGTCGTGCCGCCTAAATCTACAGCAAGTCCGAACGAGGTATGCTTGGAGAAATGAAGGTTAGTACCGCGCTTGCTTAAATCGGCGTCGTCCTTCTCATCAAAGATCAGCTTTTCCTCAATCAGTTCTTTGACAATATCCGAAATGGTCGCTTTCGTGATCCCGGAATGCTTGGCGATCTCAGACCGGGACAGGGGTCCCAGGTCTTTGATGATGTTAAGAACAATATCTTTGTTCATTTTGCGTATCGTGCTGGGTAAGTTTACATTCATAGGGTCATCACACTACTTTCAATCGATTGTTCGTTCATTTAAGTTTATATCATAAACCTAAACGACTAAAAAATAAGTGTATCTTGCAAATATAATTCATAAACACGTTATTATATGTGAATTAAGTTTATATTACATCCTTAATGTAAGCGTGGTCAACAGGAAATTTAAATAAAATCACAGTCATTTGATCCCGATCAGCCTCTTTAAACACATATTTCCTCTTAGATATTTCGGATGGAGAGCCGATTGATGATCTAGTGTAACCTGATACTGAGTCATGAAAAATACTCTCCTCTTGAATGGTCTAGGCAACTATTCTAAAAAATAACATGGACTTCATCATTTCCCCATTTGTTGGACCGAGAATGTTTCCTCAGAACCCTTACAAATCTCTATGAAGATACTGAAATTCTTGATTTCAATTTGGATTGCTGGAAGGAAGGGATTAATAGGATCGAACAAGATATTTTTGAAGGATATGCTAAGCGGAGGTTTTCTAGTTTACCACTATCGAGCTGCCCTATGCCGTAAGCATAGGAGTAACTCGGTGGTGGTTTTTTATTTGTTCTGTATAAATAGGGAAGACTAGGAAGGAAGAGGCTCCGAACAGCCTCATTTAGTTTTGTTTCTTTGGTATTTGTTAATTATTTTAGGATTTTGCAGCGGAAAATTGAAGCGTATACTTTGGATTAAGAAAAATTTGAGGAGGTCAAAAATCATGAAATTGAAATCGCTTACTTTTACCCTAGTACTAGCAACTGGACTTATTTTATCAGGCTGTTCCCAGGATAACGGTGGTAAAAAGAATGAAAACACGCTAACGATTTACACAGCACGAAGCGAGAGCTTGAACAATGCGGTCATCCCTAATTTTGAGAAGGATACGGGTATTAAAGTCGACATCGTTGTCGCAGGTACAGGCGAGCTGATCAAGCGCGTAGAATCTGAGACGAACAACCCGATGGGAGATATTTTGTGGGCAGCTGACGAGACGATGCTTTCCAGCAAAAAAGAGCATTTCGAAAAATATGTATCAACTGAAGATGAGCATATGATTCCGGCATTCCGCAATAAGACAGGTTATTTTTCGGCAGCTTTTGCTGACCCGACTGTATTTATCGTAAATAAAAATATCGTCGGCGATGTGCAGGTAAAAGGCTTTGAAGATCTTTTGAACCCAGCGCTAAAAGGTAAAATTTCCTTCGGTGATCCATCGGCATCCAGCTCCGCATTCCAATCGCTGGCAGCGATGCTTTATGCAATGGGTGACGGCGACCCAATGTCCGACAAGGCTTGGGACTTCGTAGAGAAGTTTATCGCTAATTTGGACGGTAAAATTGCAGGCAGCTCTGGCCAAGTTCACAAAGGTGTAGCTGACGGCGAGTACCCTGTTGGTCTAACTTGGGAGGACCCAGTTGTTCAATACATGAATAACGGCGCTCCTGTAGATGTTATTTTCCCGGTTGAAGGCGCTATCTTCCCTGGCGAATCCGTTCAAATTATTAAAGGTGCAAAAAATATGGAAAATGCACAAAAGTTTATTGATTACGTGCTTTCCGACAAGGTTCAAACTTTAGTAGGCTCTGAGCTTACGGTTAGACCACTTCGTGACGGCGTTAAATTGGCAGATTACATGGTTCCAACTGACAGCATTGTTCTTGCTAAAAACTATGACGAAGCTTGGATTTCGGAAAACAAAGATAAAATTACGGCTAAATTTACGGATTTGCTAGAAAGATCAATGGATTAATCGTTTTTCGAAAGTAGAGCAGTTTATACGCTACTTATAAGCTGCTCTATCTTTATTAAGGATTGAAAGGATGACGAACATGAGTGTATCTATTATAGTCGACAACGTGGTGAAGAAGTTTGAAGATACAACGGTCATTAATAAGCTCTCTTTGCAAATAAAGCCGGGTGAGCTATTTACGCTGCTAGGACCATCAGGCTGTGGAAAAACGACTCTTTTGCGCATGATTATCGGGTTCAATTCCATCGATGGCGGCAGCATTAGAATTGCAGACAAAGAGATTAACCATATACCAGTGAGCAAGCGTAATATGGGGATGGTGTTCCAAAACTATGCGATCTTCCCGCATATGTCTGTCAAAGACAATATCGCTTTTGGGCTAAAAAATCGCAAGCTAGGCAAGGAAGAAATGGAGAAGCGGATTAACGATATTTTAGGCGTCGTTCATATTGAGAAATATAAGGATCGTATGCCAGATAAGCTTTCCGGCGGACAACAGCAGCGTGTAGCATTGGCAAGAGCGATTGTTATCCACCCGGAAGTATTGCTTATGGATGAACCGTTATCTAATCTTGATGCGAAGCTGCGCGTGGAAATGCGCAATGCGATTAGAAGCATTCAACAGCAGGTTGGCATTACTACCGTCTACGTCACGCATGATCAGGAGGAAGCGCTTGCGATATCTGATCGCATTGCCGTTATGAATGGCGGAGTTATTCAGCAAATTGGAACGCCAAAGAGCATTTATGAGCGTCCAGCCAATATTTTTGTATCCAAATTTATCGGTACATCAAATGTATTGAAAGTAAAGCTAAAAGTAGAGAACGGCGAAAAATATATTCAACTAAGCGATAATTATCAAGAAAAGATGGCGAATCTGAAGGATCAAGCAAAACCCGGCGATACAGTCTTAGTATCGGTCAGACCTCAGGAATTTATGATTAATGAGGAAAAGGTTGGATTGAAGGGAAAAGTGATTAGAAGCATGTTCCTTGGCGTTAATACGCATTACTTTATTGATCTGGAGCAAGGTGAAGAGGTAGAGGTTATCCAGGATGCCGACGCAGTGGAGCTAATTCCGGAAGGGGCTACCGTATATTTGAAGGTAAAGCCAACTAAAATCAACGTTTTCAGCAGCGAGGATGAAACAACACTAATTAAAGTAGGTGGGATCAATGAAAGCAAATAAAAAGCCGTTTCATATTTGGAACACCTCCACCTTGCTTATTTTATGTATATTTTTGCTTTTCATTGCGTTTCCGCTTTTTCTAGTTTTAAAGAAAAGTGTGATTGATCCCGGGACCGGACAATTTACCTTTGAATACTTGAGCAAGTTTTTCGAACGGAAATTTTATTGGATTACGATTTTAAACAGCTTCAAGGTAACAGTGGCTGCTACGCTGCTATCTATGGTTATCGGTTTGCCGCTGGCCTACATGATGCGGAAAGTAAAAATTAAAGGCAGTAAGTTTATTGAAATCTTTGTTATTATTTCGTATATTTCTCCCCCATTTATCGGCGCCTATGCATGGATTCAGCTATTAGGACGCAGAGGTGTAATCACGGAGTTCGTCAATAATTTGTTCGGCACGCAGTTTGATGGGATTTACGGATTTGCAGGCATTGTATTGGTGCTATCTTTGCAATCGTTTCCACTCATCTATCTTTATATCTCGGGCGCGCTGAAAAATCTGGATAACTCGCTCAATGAAGCCGCAGAGAGTCTTGGCTATTCGAATTTCCAGCGTATTTTCAAAATAATTATCCCGCTCATTATCCCAACCATGCTCGCTAGCGCGCTCCTTGTCTTTATGAGAGTCATTGCGGACTTTGGTACGCCGATGCTGATTGGCGAAGGCTACCGCACCATCCCGGTTTTGATCTATACGCAGTTTATGAGTGAAGTAGGCGGCAATGATGGATTCGCTGCCGCGTTATGTATGATCTTTATAGTTGTAACGTTAGTTCTGTTTCTAGTCCAGCGCATCGTAGCCAGCCGCTTCTCCTATTCGATGTCGGCGCTAAAGCCAATGTCTGTTGAAAAGGTAAAAGGCTTTAAAAATATTTTGTCTCATGCATTTGTTTATTTCGTTGTTTTATTAGCGATTCTTCCGCAGCTAGTCGTAACGTTTACTTCTTTTTTGGAAACGAAGGGAGGCCAGGTTTATACCGGGAACTTCTCTTTCGACAATTACAGAAATATTTTGTTTTTGAAAAATACGGCTGTCATTTGGAATACTTATAAAATGGGTATTATCGCGATCATCATTATCGTCGTGCTAGGGGTATTGATTTCTTATTTAACAGTAAGGAAGAAAAATGCCATTACGAATATACTAGATACGGTTTCGATGTTCCCGTTCATTATTCCAGGATCGGTACTAGGAATTTCGTTTATTTTTGCCTTTAGTGATAAGCCGTTTGTGCTGAGCGGTACAGTGTTAATTATGGTTATGTCGTTCGTCATTAGAAGGATGCCGTACACGATTCGTTCAAGTACAGCGATTATTGGCCAAATCAGCCCAAGTCTTGAAGAAGCAGCGATTAGCCTTGGCGCATCAGAGGCGAAGACATTCCGTAAGGTAGTTGTGCCGATGATGATGCCAGGGGTTATGGCAGGAGCAATTATGAGCTGGATTACGGTTATAAGTGAATTGAGCTCCTCGATTATATTGTATACGAGCGGTACGCAAACCCTTACTGTATCGATCTATACGGAGGTAATTCGTGGTAATTACGGTAATGCATCCGCATACTCAGCAATATTGACTGTAACGTCAATTATCTCGTTATTACTATTCTTCAAGCTGACAGGCAAACGCGAGGTAAGTGTATAGTTAGCTGGACGTGGAGAACATCAACGAATTGTGTTCGTTGCTTACATTAGCCATATTTGATAATTTAAGATTATATAAATATGGCGCGGGGCGAAATTCAAGAATGCTGCGGCCGATAACTTCAGAAAATTAAGAGCAGCCTTGCAACGGAGGCTGTTCTTTTTAAAAGATAAGACAGTGTCACATTTTCTAACGAATCTCAAGCATCGTGATTGTTTTAGGGTAAAGGGGAAATGAATATGCAAAAAAGCTTTAGAGACTACATGAAAAAAGTGTTTCTCAAATATTCGATCATTACGATCGCTCTTATTTTCACCTTGTATATTCTATCCCTATACGTCACGTTTATGGTTGTCGTCGTCAAGAAAAACAATCAGGTCAATGACCGGATCCGCGCTACTGTCGCATATGAGTTTTCCAGGTATCGCAATACACTTGATAAGCTCGTCCAGAATGAAGCTTTTCAGCAGGTGACAGAGGGGCGATCGCAATTATTGGAAGTGAATCATATATTGTATCCGTTTATTAAATCCAGACCATTTAAAGGGAACTTTGTTCTTTTCGATAAAAATGGGAATATCGTCACCACTAGTCTTTACAAAGGGAATGTAGAAGCGTTAAAAAGTGACTATTTGATGCAAAGCTTACTAAGAGATACGGATCTAAGAGATGGGATAGAGCGAACCGTTGATTATTCGTTGTTTAAGGAAGGACAAAGCAGCTCCTATTTTTTCGCTAAAGCGATTATGACAGATGAAAATATTCAAGGCTATTTATTCTTTTTTCTTGAAGATCTCGGCCGCTACTTTCAGCATTCAGCAGATTTGGTTGCGATAACAGACCGGTTTGACCAAGCGATTTATGTATCTGATCAAAAGCTGCTGGCTCATGTCGGCAAGGTAAACAAGCACTACCTTGAAGGAAATACAGCTACGATTGATAATAATACTTACTATGTAACGAGCCGCACGATTCATGATCAAGATATTCATATTATAAACATGCTATCGATTAACACGTTCAAACAATCGGTGTGGATCGGGCTGATTTCTTTTATAAGTATCGGCGTAGTTATGATTATTGTTATTTATTTGGTTCTGCCTAAAATTATGAGGCAAAGCCTGCAATCCGTAGATTCGTTAATTCACTTTATTCAAAAGCCCTCCAAGGGGATGAAGTCTCAGGCCTTTGAAGAGTTTCAAATGATTCAGGATGAGTTCCTAATTAAAATGGATCAAATTCAATCCTTAATGCAAAGCAATGTAGAAATAGCAGAGATGAAGAGGAAAATGGAAATAAAGCAGCTGGAGGCGCAATTCAATCCGCATTTTGCTTTTAACGTATTGGAGATGCTGCGTTTTGAAATTTTATTCGATCCTCAGAATGCATCGGAAATTGTCGTTTCATTTGCCAACTTGTTAAGGTACAACATCCATTATGGAAGCACGATGGTTCCTGTTGAAACCGATATCAAATATGTAGAGGATTATTTGAAACTGCAAAAAATGCGCTTTAACCGACGGTTGGATTATTCGATAGATGTGGATGAATCTATAAGGGATATAAAAATTCCAAAGCTTATTATTCAGCCGCTCATCGAGAACAGTATAAAGCACTGCATCGAGGACACGGCTCATTTGGATATTGCGATTAGCATTTTACGTAAAGACGATTATATATATCTGGCTGTAAAGGATAATGGGAAAGGAATTGAGCCGGACAGGCTGGCTTTGCTTCAGCAATCGCTCGAGCGGGGAACGAATGACACGGAGCACTACGGTATTTTTCATTCGCATCGCGTCGTTCAGCTCATTTATGGCGAGCAGTTCGGGATGACGATTGACAGCGTTCATGGAGAAGGAACGAATGTTGAAATCAAGATACCTTTAAATAAAGGGGATTGATAGCATGTATAGAGTGCTTATCGCGGAAGATGAGGACATCATTCGCAAAGGACTTACCTATAAGGTGGATTGGCTGAACAATAACTGTGTAGTCGTTGGCAGTGCGATCGATGGGAATGATGGGCTGGATAAAATAAAAGAGCTAAAGCCTGACATCGTGATCACCGATATAAGGATGCCTTTTAAGGATGGAATTATCATGCTGGAGGAAGCACTGGCTGTACATGATTTTGAAACGATTATTATTTCAGGGTACAGTGAATTTGATTATGCCCAAAAAGCGATTTCGCTGGGAGTCAGTGAATACATTTTAAAGCCGATTGATTTTAGATTGCTTGATATAGCGATTCGGAAAACTAGAAAGAAAATCGATGCAAGGCAGCATGAAGAAAAGAAGCATGAATACCTTCATATGTATCAGGAGGTGCTCGATGTTGAAGCCTTATCGGTTCATTCCACCTATGTATCGGCCATGCTGGACTATATTAAAGGAAATTACCCGCATAGAGTTTCGATAACGGATCTGAGCGAAAAATTGCAGGTATCCACGGTGTATCTGAATGCCAAGTTCAAGGATGAAACGAACTATACGTTTAATGATTTTTTAAACCGGTACAGAATTATTAAAGCGATTGATTTTATGGAAAATAGCGGCAAGCTTATATACGAAATCGCGGAGCTGGTAGGGTTTAAGGAATACAAGTATTTTAGTCAAGTGTTCAAGAAGTATGTCGGGTATTCTCCTACTCATTTTACGAAGTAAAGATGGTGGCGCCAGGCGGGCAGGCAATAGAATAGGACGGCGCTTCGATCAAGATTGGACTACAGCAGTTGTAGTCCAATCTTTTCGATTTTGTAAGACAATAAGAATAATCTGCCATCATCACGCTTCCCGAGGCGCGTACTTCAGATCAATCGGGTTGAGCTTGGCGTTGGGAGGGCTCCACTTCGGCGGGCCGTATTTGCGCATGTAGCCTAGCGTGTTGAGATAATCGTTCACAGGCTGTTCTTCATCCAGCGTGCGGAACAGCTCCCAACATGCGATGACATCATTGAGTGCGCGATGTCCGCCGACCAACGGGATGGCATAGCGATCGCACATATCTTTCAGCGTATGCGGATAGACATGTCTATCCCTGCTGATGGTCAGTGTATCCATGAAATCATTGCGGAAAGAACGGCCCGCGATCCGCATCAAGGAATGATGCAGGAAGCTCAGATCGAATTGTGCATTATGAGCCACTAGCACTTGGTCACCAACGATCATCCGGTTCAAGATACGGAATGCGGTTTCTTCATCCATCCCGCATGCCGTCATATCGTCGGTAATGCCGGTGAGCTCAGTGATTTTTGGCGACAGTTTGCCGTCATATTGGACAAGCGTACTGAACTCGCTGGCGACCTCGCCATTGACGACTCGAATGGCCGCCATCTCGATGACGCGGTCGTTTTTGGGATCGAGTCCGCTCGTCTCGAAGTCAAATACGGTAAAGGAACGTTCATGCAACAGGGTCATGCGTATTCACCACTTTTTTATGTAAATTCGTAGAGCACTATCCTTATAACTTCTACACGCATGCCCGATCCCCTTCTCCAAAACGCGAAAAGCCCCGGGATCGGCTCGCTCGATAGCGGCTTCCCAGGGCAGTGTAGAGCTTGGTTTAGTGATTGTTGCCGGAGGCATTTCCTTTTTTGTCCGAAGATTTGGTTTTGGTGTTTTTGTTGGCATGTCCTTGCTGCTTCGCCATGATATCGACCTCCTTTCTATGTGGCATCTATAGTGTGCGGTTGAGGGGGAGCGGATTATTCAGCATGAATTCATCCGGCTTCGCAATTCTCTCTTTCTATCTTCTATGAATGTGATACACTGTTGGTAGATTATAGACGTACATAAGATGCTTTATTCAACGGAGGAACGTCAAATGCGACTTGGGGAAGTCTTGCAGCGAATTTGGAGTGGGATAAAAGGCGGGGATTTGCAGCCGGAGCGAAGGCTCGGCAAGGAAGCGGTTACGGCACTCATTATTCATAGTTGCTTTCAGTTAGGCGCGTCCATGTCCGGATTGTTCTTGAACTTGTATTTGTGGAGGCTGACTGAGGATCTGGTCATAAATGCCGTCTACAATATAATCAGCTTCATCATTACGCCTATAGCCTTTGCTGTCGGCGGTTGGATATCGAAAAAATACGATCGCATGGTGACTTACCGGTTCGGTATTGTCATGATTGCGTTTTTTTATTTGCTTGTTATTTTGGCGCAGGAGCAAGTGCCGAATTATTATATCTGGTTTGCGATCTTTAATGGTTTTGCATCGGGATTCTATTGGACGGGGTATCTGGTGCTTCAATATGATGTATCGACGGAGGCTAACCGGATTCGTTTTCTGGCAATTAATATGGTCACGTTCAACTCTGCCGGACTTGCTGGTCCTGCACTCGCGGGCTTTGTGATTCAACGGAATGACGGTCTGTCAGGGTATATTATGATATTTACGGTTGCGTTTATCATGTTTGTCATTGCCGCGCTGATCAGCTTCCGGATTCCGACGATCAAGACGCATCACAAAACGTATTATTTAAAGCTGATGGGCGAGGTCATGCGGCGCAACAAACGATGGGTCAAAGGCTTGTACAGCTTTCTGGTACTCGGCTTGTTCCAGGGCATCATGCTGTTCTTGCCTAACATTCTGCTCTTCCAGGCTGTTAATCGGGAGGACTGGGTTGGTTATCTCGGCGTTTTCTTCTCCTCGTTGACGGTCGCGACAGGTTATGTGATCTCACGCAAGGCTCAAAAGGAAAATGTACGCAGATACGTATTGCTGGCGACGACGGGTACAGTACTGGGCGCGGCTTTGCTGCTCATACAAGTGGAGTTATGGTCTGTTGTCCTGTTCATGATTTTGTTCTCTATTTGCAATCCGCTTGCGATCAACACGCTGACCTCTTATTACTACCGAATCATCGGAGAACTGCCGTTAAAAGGCCAGCTTCGCATCGAATCGGTCGTCATGCGAGAGCTGTTCCTGAACATCGGACGGGTGCTGTCGATCACATTGCTTGCGATCTTCGGCTCTGATCTGGAATCGATCTGGATGCCGATTATCCTGTTCGGCGCTGCCTTAATGCAATATGCACTGGCTTGGCTTATATCCGAGGATCAGCCTAAGCCGGCGGCGGAGCGGGCTTCGTAAGCGATAGAGCTTTCATCATAACAAGAAGCAGCGGGCCTAACCCGCTGCTTCTTCTCGTAGTTCGATAACTGCTATAACTTTCTGCGCTTATAAAAGACAATGAAGAGACAAGAGAGCAGCAGGAGGGCAGCGGATATAGCTGCCATTATGGCTTCCTTCTCGCTGCCTTCGTTCAGCGCTGCGGTGTCGCCGGGGAAGCGGCCGCCGCCCAAGCCGCCCATGCCTTCCGGTCTTGCGCCGCCCATAAAGCCGCCTTGTCCGGCTTGGCCTTGGAAGCCGCCTTGCGGATTTCTGCCGGCTTCATTGCCATTCGACTGGGCTGCATTGGGATCCTGCTGCGCATTGCCGTTCTGACTGTCAGGAGCATTCTGCCCCTGCGCATTGCCGTTCGGATCGGCGGGCTGGCCTGCATTTGGAGTGTTCTGTCTTTGAGCGGTGCCGTTCACGCCCCCCTCCGGCTGAGACGCATTTGGCGTGGATTGTTGCGGAGAAGAGCCGTTCTGAGCGTTCGTCTCCGTCGCGAGTATGAATTGTCCGCTTTGCCTGCTTGGCAGATTGGCTGCTTGAACGTTTCCGTTCGAAGAAGAGGCACTGCCTGAGCTGTCATTCTCAGGAAGCGTGCGAGCCTCTGGGGTGGTTCCGCCCGGGAAGCCACCTTCTGGCGGCGTAAAGTCCTCCGGCATTTCGCCACCTGGGAAGCCGCCTTCTGGCGGTGTAAAGCCCTCCGGCATTTCGCCGCCTTGCTGGGCTAGGCCCGCGTTGCCATCAGCATTTGTGTTGGCGTCGGTATTCACGTTGCCGTTGGCACCGGCTTGGCCGCCCGGACGGCCCATGCCGCCGCCGAACCCTCCGCCGCCAAAGCCGCGGCTGCCGCTGCCGGAGCCGTCGCCAGACGAAGGCTCCGTGCCATCGAGCTGCTTGGCAATGCTGGCAGTCTGCGTCTCCGTGAAGCTCAGCAATTGCTGCACGCCTTGCTCATACTGCTCGTATGTCACGAAGGCCGTCGGATCGGCTTTGACATACTCCGAAATCATAGCCTTCAGCTCTGCGACCCTCACCTCGAAGCGGCTGCTCTCCAGATAGCCGTCCAGCATCTCCGAGATGATCTCGTGATACCTCTCCTTGTAGGCATCGACAGCGAGCAGCTTGCTGACGAGCGGGCGATCCGCTACAGCGCCTGTCGTAGGCTCGTCGATCAGGATGCTCGACCCGCCGAAGCCTCCGAAAGCCATATTGTAGTCCCAAGGCAGGACAGAGAACATACCGTTCAGTTCATACAGGTAGTAATTATGCTTCTTCTCGGACAAGTAGCTGTCCATATTGCCGATGACGGCGTTCAGCGCAATATATTTCAGCGCATTGTCAGTATTCAGCACTTGATCATAGCTGCTTCCGTTATTCAGCTCGTCCAGCATGGCGAGTAGAGCCTCATCATTGCGCTTATCGGACTTCACATCGAGTCCGGTGTAGGCTCCCGCAGTCTCCAGCCATGTCAGCTCGCTGCCATTGCCTCCGTTGGCTTTGTACAACGTGCCGTATGCCTTGCCGAAATGACGTTCCAAATAAGCATCGCCGATCTGTTCCACGGCAAGATAGAAGCCCCATAGCTCGCCGTTCACATATACGTTGACGTAGGAGCGTTTTGGCGTGGGCAATCCCATCTCCTCCGCCAATTCGTAGGATAAAAATTCTTGCATATAGCTGTTGTCGCTGTAGTTGTTGTTCAGATTGACCTTGCTGATGCCGCCAAGCGTCTGATTGACGTATTCATCGAACGAGATCTTAAAGCTGTAGCGGTCCGAGTCGGCCATATTCACGACACTGTTCAGGCTAAGATTGCCTTTGGTCCGAATGGCTGCATTCTCGAAGGTCTCGCCGTTGTATTCCACTGTCGCTTGCTTGAATTGCTCCGCTGCGGCATTGTCCAGCATATCCTGAAAGTCGTCAGGATCAACTGTTATCTTTACATCGACAATCTTATCCTGTGGAAAATAACGCTCATCGAGCAGCTGCTCATTCGCAGATACCGTCTGTGCGCCGAACGTTCCCGTTACGCCGGTGTCCATGGCCAGCGCGACGCCGACGAGGGCGACGACGATCAGAAGCGTCATCAGACGGGCCGCGTATTGACGGATTGCTCCCATCGGTTCATCCCCTCCATTTCCTAAGATACATAATCTCCGTTATAGCTGATCAAGACGGCGCTGCGCACGCCTGGCAATGCGCTCAATTGGTTCACGAAGCGGCCCGTATGGTCCTTCAGTCGAAGCTCCAGCGTGAGCTCGATCGAGCCTGCGGATACGTTCTTCTGCTTGACGTTGAAGCGCTTGGCATGCTGGCTCACATGCTTGTGCAGCAGCTCTTCGCCTTCATCGCTTTCAACATGGGCTACGAGCAGGAATGGTGTCTCCGCGGTGCCGCCTTTTACGAAGAAGAAGAGGATCAGACCGACAATCACCGAGCCGATAATGGCGAGATTGTAGAAGCCTGCGCCCGTTACGATGCCCGCTACAGCTGCCCAGAACAGGAAGATGAGGTCAGTCGGGTCTTTGATTGGTGTACGGAATCGGACGATGGACAAGGCGCCGACCATACCGAGCGACAGCACCAGATTGGAGTTGATCGCAATAATGACAACTGCCGTAATCATGGTCATGCCGATTAGCGAGACGTTGAAGCTTTTGGAATAGAGCACGCCGCTGAAGATGCGGCGGTAGAGCAGGTAGATGAACAGTCCAATGATGAAGGCGATGGCCAGCGTCAGCAGGATTTTGCTAAGGCTGATGTCCGACGCGAAATTGTCCATCACCGAATTGCGTATAATATCCGAGAAATTAGTTGATTGCTGAGATGTATCCATTTTAATAATCCTCCCATGAGTTCGATTTCAAATATTTGCGGCAAATGACATACTTGGAAGCGGATTGGCGGTTCAAGCCTTCCAGTTGAATCGCGGTCTGGATCGCCGAAGGCATGTATTCGTCAAACTTGACCTCCAGAATGATCAGGTTCTGGTCAAGCGCTCGGATTGGAGCCAGCTCCGGGTCGAAGATGTCGGTCGCATGCAGTCCGGTGCGGAGTTCCTTGTCGAACGTAATGCGCACGTTGCCGTGCTCGTTCACATAAGGCTCACGCACATAATCGACAATGACTTTGGGCGCCAGAAGGCTGTGCTTCATCCGGTCATGGATTTCAAGCAGCAAGGGCTTGCGGCCTTCTTGGAGGACGCTGTTGTCTCCGGCGAGCAAGGCGTCGTACATCTGACGGGTAAGCGGCTCCTTTACTTTGGCGATGTAGTCCTTGAATTTTATTTTTTTCTCAAAATGAATGATGCCGTCGGAATGGTTGTAGATGCGAATGCGGTATTTGGCCCGGTCGCGGATGCCGCCCAGCTTCTCGTGCAGCGCCGTGTTATGGATATCGTCGAAGTAGAGGCTTCGGATATGATATTCGCCGCCGACTCCGGCATGCTTGTCTCGCTTCATTAGCCCTTTCAGCCGCTGGCGGATTATGAAATGCTGATGATGGTTAATCATAAACTTTAGCTCATTGCGGTATTGGAGATCTCCGTTCATTTTTTTCACACCTCGTTTCGATCGCTTCTCTGTAACCACTGCTATTGTATAAATCTTTACTTATTCTTAACTTAAGGCCCGCTGAAAGATTGCTGAATGCGCGTCAAGAGACGGTTATGTTAAGCTTTGGCTAACGAATGGACGAAGGTGAAGGTGATCGGAATGAAGAAGGAAGGACTCATTATCGCTTTGTGTGCGATTGTCATTATTGCCGTGTTCTTCTGGGTGGAAGGCAGGAAGAATGAGTCGCTGGACAAACCGCATTCTCTCGTCATGAATGTGGGGGAGGATGCGGCGACGGTTCGGTCGTTCACGTGGCAGAGCGGCAGCAAGCTGAACAGAAGCTTGATTCAATATGTGGAGAGCGAGAGCCAAGAGGTGGACTGGGAAAGCGCACATGCGGAGACAGTGGAAGGCACATTCGATCTGATTGATATAGATGGCAACCGGCGCATGGTACATCAGGCAACCATATCCGGTCTGCAAGCAGACAAGATTTATGCTTACCGGGTCGGGGACGGATCAGAGCAGGGATGGAGCGGGACGGAGCTGTTCTATACTATTACGGACTCGAATGCGGATGGCGGATTTGCTTTTATTAATGTAACGGATTCTCAAGGAGAGACAGAAGAGGACTTCAAGCTGTGGGGGGATACACTGAAGCAAGCGATCCGGAGTGTGCCGGATGCCGCCTTTATTGTCCATAATGGTGATCTGACGGAAAATCCGAAGGATATGGGGGCATGGGACGCATTCTTTCGCGAGGCTGCGCCATGGCTGTCCTCGGTTCCGCTGATGCCGGTCACTGGCAATCATGACGAGGTGGACGGAGATGCGGAGCCGTTCGTCTCGTTGTTCCATGTGCCGGACAATGGCGCGACGGACTCGCTGGACGGGACAACCTATTACTTCGACTATGACGATGCCCGGTTCATCATGCTCAATACGGAATCCAATATAAACGGCCAGACGGAGTGGCTGGAGGATGTGCTGGAGAAGAATACGCGGAAGTGGATCATCGTCTCCCTTCATAGGGGGCCGTACGGGGGCAATCTGAACAAGAACATCGGGGAATGGGTGGAGCTGTTCGATCGCTACGAGGTGGATTTGGTGCTGCAGGGACATAACCATGAGTATGCGCGCTCCTATCCGCTAAGAGACGGCAAGATCGCAACCGGAGACGATTCACATGTGCGGGGGCGCGCCGGAACAGTCTATGTTGTTACGAATGCAGCCGGTGAGAAGCTGAATGAGAAGAAGAAGGACCAGTTCTACCACAAGGTGCATATCCAGAATGGCAAAAGGATGTTCGTCGCTATTCGAATCAGCGGGAACATCCTCCGGTATGAGGCGTATGATACAGACGGCAAGCTATGGGATGAATTCGTGCTGGAGCACACGTTGCCATAGCTCTTATGAACACTTATTGATGCGGGCCTAGAGGTTGATCGTCATTCAAGGGAAGTGTGATAAGAAACGAAGTCCCCACGCCAATTCCGCTAACCACCTCAATATGCCCGTGATGGGCCTCAACAATTGATTGCGTAATCGCTAGACCGAGTCCGGTTCCGCCTCGCGCGCGCGAGCGGGACTCATCCCCCCGATAGAAGCGCTCGAAAACATACGGGAGATGACCGGGAGCAATGCCGGAGCCGTTATCCCGAACTTCGAGGCGAGCGGTATCGCCGCTGTCGCTCAGAATGACCTCGATAACTCCGGTCTCGGCATCGGTATGCTGAACGGCATTATGGAAGAGGTTCAGCACAACCTGCTTAAGCTTGTCCCGGTGAATGAGTGCCGTGACTTTGGTAGTGGCTTGTACAACGTAGCGCCGATTACCGGCCAACAGGGCGAGCTGGGGCTCCATCTCTTCCAGCAGCAGATCGAGTCGTGCCGCTTCCAGCTTGAGCGGTGCGGGCTGCTCAAGCCTGACCAGCTGAAGCAAGTCCTCCACCAGCTTGTTGACTCTCACCGATTCCGTCTTCATGCTGGCGAGCGCGCGCATAAGCTGCTCCTTATCCGCAGCCGCCCCTCTTAGCAGCACCTCGATGAATCCGTGGAGGGAAGTTAACGGCGTCTTCAGCTCATGGGACGCGTCTGCGATAAAACGTCTCATTCGTTCATTAGTCGCGCGTTCTTGCGCGAATGCGGCATCGAGGCGCACAAGCATGCTGTTGAACGCTTCGGACAAGGAGTCGATCTCGGATTGTCCTTGCCGCTCCGGCAGCCGCGTGTCCAGGCTTCCTGCATCTGTCAGTTCTGCTGCCCGAACGATCTTGGAGAGCGGATGCAGCGTTCTTCTCAGCAATGGCAAATACAGTAGCAGTCCCGCGATCAGAGCCGCTGCGGCAAGCGCGGCGAAGATAGCGACCTGTGTAAGCAGCTGATTGCGCAGCGATTCCGTCTCAACGGCGGCTTGCAGCATGCTGCCTCTGTCGCCGGGGCGGGCTGCCATACGGAATACGGCCATATATTGTTTTCCATTGTCTGACGTGATGAGCTGATAATCGGAACGTTCTCCGGCTTGAAGCTTCTTACGGATCTCATGGTACCCCTCGATGTCAAGCAGCGGTGTTTCCTTCCGATCGATGCTGCCGTCTTCGGTTACCGGCTGCGCTTCCCCCGATTCCTCAATAAAGATTAAAGAAAATCCAGGCTGAAATAATAAGGGAGAATCCGGCCGCACTCTGCCGGGATGGCGGATGCCCGGCTCCTTGACGCCCGGCCGGTATAGATCGGGCGGCAGCGACATGAGCTGTGCGTTCAGCGCCTCTGCTTTGTTGCGGTATAGGAAATCTCTCATGAACAGGAATTGCAGAGTACCGATTAGCACGAACAAGGCTGCCAGCACTAGCAAGGATCGGACAAGAAGCTGGAGCCGAAGCGAACCGGGCCGAAGTATGCGGCGGAAGATGCCGATATGCTCTCTCATGGCAAGTCCATCCGATATCCAGCGCCGCGTTGCGTGCGGATTAAGCGGTGGTCCTTGTCGCCGAGCTTGTCGCGAAGGGAACGGATGTAGACCTCGACGATATTTTGCTCCCCGCCAAAATCATAGCCCCAAACCTTCTCCAAAATCAGCGATTTGCTCAGCACAACGCCATGATTCATCACAATATATTTTAGAAGCTCATATTCCGTGGGCGACAATTCCACAGCTTCCTCCCGGTAACGAAATTCTTTGCGCTTATCATCGATCCGGAAGGGGCCGTAGGTCACTTCGCCAAGCAGATTGGGAAATTGATTGCGCAATCTGGCGTGAATCCGCGCCAGCAGCTCCTCGAAGCTGAATGGCTTGATCAAGTAGTCGTCCGCCCCCAGCGACAAGCCATAGACGCGATCCTCCACCTCATCCTTGGCGGTTAACATTATGACCGCCACTTGCGATCCCGCTTGCTTGAGTTCCCGGCACACCGCAAATCCATCCATATCCGGCATCATGACATCCAATATGACGACATGCGGCTGGAATTCGCCCGAAGCTTGAAGCGCGCTTCGGCCGTCTTCGGCTGTTGCGATCTGCGCCCCTTCATTCGCCAGTCCCATTTCCAAAAATTGCACGATAGCCGCCTCGTCATCTACAACGAGAATTTTGATTCCATTAAGCGTTCGCATCCGTTGTCCTCCACTTGATCACTTGTCCCTCTATTATGAGCGTAAGCATGTTAATATCCAACACATTGCAGCCAAAATAGGGCGAAATTCAGCAAATTTTCAGCTTGCGGATTTTTTTTCATTTGGATGAAATGAAATGCGATTTTTGGGGATAGTAACGGTGGTAGCAACAATCCAATCCAGGCTGACAAAAGGAAGGTGCAAACGAATGAAGGATAAGCAAGTTGAATCTTATACAAAAAAGAAAGTGGGCGCGGGGTGGCGCTCGGCCAAATACTTAAGCGTGGCAATCATTACGCTTGCGCTGATGTTCAGCTTGCCGAATACCTCTCTTGCTGTAGGCAAACGTGCGAAAGGACCTGATGTCTATGTCATTCAAGGCATGCTCAAGTCGATCGGCAGCTATAGTGGTCCTATCGATGGCTACTATGGCCCTGCAACGGTCCGCGGCGTCAAATATTATCAAAAAACGCATGGTCTGGCTGTAACAGGTTCAGTGGATGTAAAAACGCTGCAATCCATTAGCTATTCATACTCGACGGCTAAAGGCGCAGCAGGCAAAGCGAAAGCTCATGCGAAGAGCAAAGCACAAGGCGGCAAAGCTGGTGCAGGCGCAGGCGGCGGAGCTGGTGGCGGCGCAGGCGGCGGAGCTGGTGGCGGTGCAGGCGGCGGAGCTGGTGGCGGTGCAGGCGGCGGAGCTGGTGGCGGTGCAGGCGGCGGAGCTGGTGGCGGCGCAGGCGGCGGAGCTGGTGGCGGCGCTGGCGGCGGTGCCGGTATCGACGGCGGCAAAGGCGGCATCGGCGGTGGTGAAGGCAAAGGCGGTATTGGCGGCGGAGCAGGCAAAGGCGGCAACGTTGGCGGTGTCGGCGAAGGCAAAGGCGGCAATATCGGCGGTGGTGAAGGCAAAGGCAAAGGCGGCAACATCGGCGGAGGCGGAGCAGGCAAAGCACCAGGCGGCAACGTCGGCGGAGGCGGAGCAGGCAAAGCGCCAGGCGGCAACGTCGGCGGAGGCGGAGCAGGCAAAGCGCCAGGCGGCAATGTTGGCGGTGGCGGAGCAGGCAAAGCGCCAGGCGGCAATGTTGGCGGCGGCGGAGCAGGCAAAGCGCCAGGCGGCAATGTTGGCGGCGGCGGAGCGGGCAAAACGACTCCAGGCGGCAAAGTTCCGCCAAGCGGCAAGATCGACAGCCAGCCGCGCAGCCAGCAATAACAGGTAAACGATATAAGCCGTCTCGTTCGGTTCTCCATATGGAGACTGCCGGCCGGGGCGGCTATTTCCCATGAACGCGACTAGAGGCGAGTGGATGGGCGACCCAAAAAAGGTTAAACTATCATTACCGTATTCTAGCAAGCGAAATGGAGCAACGAGATGAACAATTGGAGCGTGAAAAAACAAGCCAACGCCATTTTGATTTTATCGGGCGTAGGCATCCTGGCGGCGTTCCCCTTCCAGCACACGTTTGCGGGAGGGCTGTTATTCGCCATATTCAGCGCTGGGACGATTGGCGGACTGGCAGATTCTTTTGCAATTAGCGCATTATTCGGTGATCCTCTGCGGATCAAGTGGCCGAAATGGATGGGCACTCATATTATTTCCCGTAATAAAGAGCGGCTGATTGGCGAGCTTGTCGACATGGTGGAAAAGGAGCTGCTGACGGTTGCATCGATTAAGGCTACGCTTGCGGAGCATGATCTTGGCGCCGTGCTTGTCCGCTACTTGTCCGAGAGCGGCGGGAGCGAAGAGGTGCAGCAATTCGCTGGCAAGCTGGCAGGCGATCTGCTGGAGAAGGTCGAGCCGGCCCAGTTGGCCGGAGGTATTGAGCGATTCGCCTATGACCATGCCGGCTCCTTGCAGGTATCCGATGTGCTGGCGGACGTAGGGGAATGGACAATTCGCAATGGCTATGATGATAAAATCATCGCTTTTGTCGTTCAGCCACTGGTGCAGCTCGTGAAGTCTGAGCCGTTCCGGGCGCTGATTGAGCAATTCGCCGAATCTGCGATCCGCTCTTATGAAGGCGAGAAGCTGCGCCGCAGACTGGTCGACTTCACAGCGGGCTTGAATGCACCCGCTATAAGCGTGAAGGTTCAGGATTGGCTGGCCGCATTTATCGAACAGTTCGCTGCAGAGGATCATCCGCAGCGCCAGAGCTTTAAGCTGTTTCTTGCCGAGTTCGTACGCAGGCTTCGTGAGGATGAAGCGCTTCGCCAGAGCATTGAGGCCGGGAAGCTGAACATTCTGGTCAAGATTCAGCAGAATGTCCCGCTGGAGGAGCTGCTGAAGGCCCGTATCGAGAAGGCGCGGGCAGCACTCATGGCCGCTGCTCAAGAAGAGGGAGCGCCTCAGGCATCTCCGCTTGGCTGGTTGCGCCAAGAGATCGACAAGGGGCTGGAGCAATTAAAAACGCGAAACGACCTTCAGCAAGCTCTCGACACGGGCGTCAAGTCGCTGTTGCTCGGCTGGATTGAGGATAAGCATGCACTTATCGGGCGTATAGTGAGAGAGAAGCTGGATTCTTTTTCAGAGGATGAGCTTATTGAATTGATCAAGGAAAAAGCAGGCAAGGATCTGCAATATATTCGGCTGAACGGGATGATTGTAGGCGGGCTGGTCGGCCTCATTCTCTATCTGCTCACGTTCTGGATCAGGGGTCGATGACATGACGATGAGACGCAAAGCTAACCTAAGCTTGCTGCTGCTGGCTGTATTATTCATCGGAGCGGCTGCCCTGACGTACTGGTATCCCGGCAGATGGTGGTCCAAGCTGCTGCTGTATTCCGCGGAAGCGGGATTGGTAGGCGCGCTGGCCGATCTGTTTGCAGTAACCGTGTTGTTCCGTCATCCGCTAGGCATGCGCTGGGTTCCGCATACGGCGATCATTCCGCGCAATCGGACGAAGCTGGTCGAAGGCGTTGCGGCGATGGTGGAGGAACAATTACTCAGCAAAAGCATGATCAAAGATAAGCTGATGGCCTACAGCATCGTGGATGCCATCATCGGCTGGGTGGATCGTAAAGGCAGCGGCGGCATGGGTATTGCCGAGAAAGGCTGGGAGCTGTTGGTTTCCTGGCTGAAGGGAACGGATACCGAGAAGCTGGCGGGTAAGCTGGATGGATATGTTCGGGGATCGCTTCGAGGCATGGATTTGTCCCGTTATGGCGGGAGAGGGCTTCGCTGGCTGCTGGTGAACAGCGATTTTCAGAAGTGGATGGGCCAGGTCGTCGATTATGCGGCGAAGCGGGTGGCTAGTGAGGATACGAAAAAAGCGATTCGCTCCATGCTGGTGAAGGAAAAGGACAACTTCGTCTCCGAAGGCGGCTCCTTCACCAAGTGGCTTAAGCGCAAGCTGGTCGATTTCGCAGAAGCGGCTGATGCCCTTAATCTGGATGATGCTGCAAATACGCTATATAATGATCTGCAATCGTTTATGAACGACTTGAGGGATCCGAAGCATGAGCTTCGCGTGCTGGTAGAGGTCCGGCTGATGGATCTTGCCGAGAAGCTGGAGACAAGCGAGGATATGGCAGCGACGATTGAGACCTGGAAGCTTGAGCTGCTGGATGAGCTGTCGCTTCAACCTTCCATCCATGCGCTGCTGGACAGCATGAGAGGCATGCTGCTTGCGGGCAGCGAGCTGAAGTATCTCGCGGCGGAAGAGCGCCAGCTTCATGTGGACGATGTGAAAAACTGGCTGTCGGAGCTGATCGGCGCGTATTGGGAGGCGTTCAAGGCGGATGAGGAGACCAAAGCTCAGCTCGATCGCTACTTGAAGCAATTCATCAACGGCATCATGGAGCAGGAGCATGCCTTGATCGGGCGTATTGCACGCAAGACGCTGGAGGGTTTTACCGAGGAGCGGCTGGTAGAATTTATCGAAAGCAAGGTCGAAACGGATCTTCAGCGTATTCGGTTGAACGGCGCTTTTATCGGAGCCGGGGTGGGGGCGCTTATCTTCGTGTTCCTGCATGGGATCTATGGACCTTTGCTGGAGTATCTATTTTAGGAAAGTACTGGAGGGAAAGTCTGTACCGCTTGGCGGTATGGGCTTTTTTTTTTCGCGGAATGGACACATTACCCTGAAAAGAATTGGCTCTCCATAAAATTAAATCGTTTATACTATATAGTGATAGATAGACTATCGAATGGAGGAAGCTGGCCTGAACAACATTAGATTATTCGCAGATAGCGTGTCGGATTTGCCGCAAGAATGGATAGAGAGGTATAACATTACAATCGTACCTCTTTATATTATTTTTAACGAGGAAGTCTTTCGTGACGGAATTGATATAACGACTGAGGAGATCTACCGGCGGGTGGAGGAAAACGGGGTATTGCCTCGTACGGCGGCGCCTTCGCCGGATGATTTCACGCAAGCATTTCAAGACGCTATCGACGCGGGAGATTCAGTGTTGTTTATCAGCATGTCTGCCAAAGTGTCTTCCACATACCAGAATGCCAGAATTGCCATGAATGATTTCCCCGAGGGGCGGATCACGCTCGTCGATTCCACCCACTTGTCCGCAAGCACCGCTATGCTGGTCATTATGGCTGCTCGCCTGTTGGAGCAGGGGAAGGATATGGACACGGTGGTCGCACATCTTGAGTCGCACCGCGACCGCGTCGAGATCGACATCCTGATCGACCGACTGGACTACTTGCACAAGGGCGGACGCGTATCCAGCATTCAGAACATGATCGGCAGCCTATTAAATATCCGGCCTGTGCTTGGCATTAAGCAGGGTCTTATTCTATCCACGAGAAAATACCGGGGCAAGACGCAAAAGGCGCTAGAGGGCGTCATGCATAATATAGTAGAGAATATTGAATCTATTGATCAGAATGTAGTCGTTATTGCTCAGACTGTAGCTGAGAAGGCGGCTGAATATATGCGCAATTACTTGCTGGAGCATACGTCGGTTAAAGAGGTTATTATGATCGAGGGCGGATGTACGATTTGTTCGCATACTGGGCCTAAGACGGTGGCGATTAGTTATTTGCGGAAGTAGGTATTTAGAACCGTACTGTTGTACGGTTCTTTTTTTATTTGAATATCAAAGTGAAAGAGTTTGGAAGAGGTGATTCCAGGGTATGCTGGTGATCATTTGTATGTACTTACAGGATAATGATGAAAGTAAAACAGAATCTGATCGAACGATATGGGGAACTCTTCCTGCAGCAAAGCCACCGTCTTCTGCACGAGTGCAATGTCGGCCAAGTTGTCCTATCGAACATACTGTCAGGACAAGACACTACTTTAACGGGTATGTGTCTTTTTGTCGTAAATAATCCATTTGGAATATAAGGTGAAAACAGTTGGAAGACCGTAAAAGGTGTGTCGTGGAAGCAGCGGAAGAATGAGTGTGAAAGGAGGCAGGATGAAAGTCTTACTAGTGGACTGCGATCCCGTCTGGCAACAACGTAAGGGGACGATATTCGATGTTGAGCTGACATGGAAGCATTAGCTGTTATGATTCTTTTCGTTGCATTTTCGTTTAATTTATTACAAAAAGTGCAGAAAATTGATATAATATCAAGGAATCAATTTAAAAAATCATAAACTATATACCACGCTATTATTTATCCTATTGAACAGGGGGTTCTTCACGTTGGCCAAGCATGTGCTTCCGATTGTCCATCCGCCATTGTATGGGCTGTTGAGTTGGGCGTACACCCTTAGCATCACAAGCTCGATGCCGAACTTCAATCCTTGGTTTTACAGCAACTTTATCCAAGTATGCTGTAACAAGTACTATCTGGAGGACAAGCAAGAATTGTTTTTCGATTTTTATCGAGGAGGGAATAACGAGCTTAATCACAATCCCTTCCTATTATCCAGCACGATTGATACACCTATGCTTTATGAGATTTTCAAGGAGAAGCTTCATCCCTTCTTGACCAAGAAGATTCAGGAGGGCGTCTATCCCGTATTATTTCTCGATGAATATCATATCTCCTACACCACCGCGTACCACGCCTACCCGTTTCCCCATCATGTGCTTGTCTACGGCTATGACGAAGATCGCCAAATCTACCACACCTATGGGTTCGGCAAAGACTTGCTGCTAGGCTATCACGAAACCACCTTTGATGAACTGGAGCAGGCTTTCCACTCCATCGACAACTACTTGAAAAACAACGCCATCTACGACCAACATAACTATTTCTTTACGCTGCTGCCTCACTTTGTCTACTCCTTGAATATCCGCTTAATCTACGAGCAGCTAGGGGAATACTTGCGTTCCGAAAGCAGCAACAATGATCAGAATCGCTACTTCTCGCCTGATAAAGAATTTCTGGCCTTCGGGATCGCCTGCTATGACCACTTGATCGAGCATTTCTACATCTTAGACCATCATCCCGAGTCCCTCGTGCGGGCGAACCCGCCCCGGCAGCTTCATCTGCTCTGGGAGCATAAGAAAATGCTAAGAAACCGCGTCGCCTACTTGCAAAAAGAAAACAAATTTCCGCAAGACGAAGGCTTGCTTCTTGAATTCCTTGAGCTGGAGGAGCTGGCCCATCATTCTCGCAACCTCTATGCCGAGCATGTCGTGAAGGGAATCCCGCAGGTGCATGAGCACATCAAGCATAATTTGGAGCGCATGCGGGATATGGAGCTAGAGCTGATCCCCAAGCTGATGGATCAACTAAAGCGGCATACGGAACTGCTCCTGCCAGCATAATGTAACTATCTACTTTAACGTGACGCTTAACACTGAAAGCCGCCTGTATGATTGAACAGGCGGCTTTTGGCCTATCTTCGGCTTACTTATACCAGCTGGCAACGTCCTGCACCAGTCCAAGCACTCTGTCCGCAAGGAGTCTTATTGTAGCCGAATCCTCGCTATTGGCATAGTCGAACGCTACATATAGCTCCGACTCGAACTTACCGAAGGAGCCTTCGATTTCATAAAAGCCTGTGGGCTGACGGTAATGACAAATCATTTCCAACCCTGACATAGAAGCTGCCAGCTTATCCATTCGAACGAGGAGACGTGTAGGGGACGCGATTATGCCGTCTTCCACGGACTGTGTATCATCTGCAATGCCAAATTCCTGGACTGGCCGATCCGGTTCAAATGCATATTGGTTCAGCGCAACCGTCAATGTCTGATCCATTCTGCCGATTGTCCGGCTGTAATTCAGCCCCGGCAGGTTTATAGTTCGGGCATCCAGCCTAATGTGCGCTTGCTCATCACGCCACTCTTCGGCGATGGCTTGAAGCAAGGTATGCGCCAATATATTTTCCACAAACCATTCGTCGTTTTCATCGCTGATGGAGGACAGGAGCAACTCCGACATATTCGCTCCGAGACTGACGGTGTATCTATGCATCGTTGTTTGGTTCATCCTGTCAATCTGAGGCTGTCCGCCACGTTTGGCTTCCTGCTCCTTCATTAATTGGGCATAAAGCTGGAACGAGTTTGTTTTGGCAGGGAGGCGAATATCTGTTGAAGCTACGGCCTGTTGGTAGGCCGATCCTAAATCCTCCAATAGAATGTTCCAGGAAAAGGCATCCATCACAAGCGGATCACCCATGAGGGCCAAATAATCTCCCGCATCTCCCTTGCACCAATGCGCCTCAAGACGCCAATCGGAAAATCTGCTCCTCCGGCGATCAGCTTCTTCCATCATTTGCTCCATATAAGAGATAATCGGCTGATCCTTCGGCAGCTCGCTTTGCTCGAACTTGAATAGTGGCGCGAACATCCCTTGATTATATTGAATGACTTCATCGCCTTTCGGAAAATAACCGATGCGAAGTGCGTCGTGCCTTTCCATCACGCGTCCTAGAGCAAGCGTCAGCATTCTCTCGTCAAAACCTTCAGGACAGTAGACGATGCTATAGTCATATACTCTTCCGCTAGAGCTGGAGCATGCTTTCGCCAGATACGCTTGCTGCCCTCGAATGAACTCCACCTTTCCTTCAATCGTGCCTGAGAACAGACTCCACTCCTGATGCTCCGAAGCCGTTCGTTTCATGAGAGGAGCGATGCTGGCAATCGTCTGATGCCGGAACATGTCTTCGACCTTCAGCTTCCAGCCTTCTTGCTCCAATTGGCTGCATACCCGAATGATCATAATGGAGCTGCCGCCCGAGTCAAAAAAAGGCTGGTTCCGATGGAAGGCACGGTGACCCAAAAGCTTCTCCCATACCGCAAACAATATGCCCTCCTGCTCATTATGCGGTTCGTTGTCATGTTCACCGCCAGCTGTGAAGTCTTGAAGTATGCCTGTGGAATGCTTAGTCGGATCAGGCAGCGACTTGCGATCCACCTTCCCGGTAGGGGTGAGCGGAATAGCTTCCAGACTCATGGTATAGGAAGGAATCAAATAGGCCGGAAGCTGACTGGCCAGATATTGTCGCAGCTTGGCTGCGTCCGGCTGTTCCTCCGCCACGATATAGGCGCAGAGCGCCAGTTCATCCTGTCCGGCAATCGGCACAGTGTGAAGGACGGCTTCGTGAATGCCCGGATAACGAAGCAGCACTTGCTCAATTTCGCCCATTTCAATGCGGAAGCCGCGTATTTTCACTTGAAAATCCCGTCGTCCAATATATAAGAAATCGCCATTCTGAAGCTTGCGTACGATATCCCCGGTACGGTATAGCTTCTCTCCCTTGCGATAACGATGGCGGACAAAGGCAGCCTCCGTCAGGTCAGGACGATTCATATACCCTCGGCCAAGTCCCGGCCCGCCAATGTAAAGCTCACCCGGCACACCGTCCGGTTGCAGTTGTCCATCGGCGTTCATGACGAGGAGTGGCGTTCCCGTTAGGCCGCGGCCAATGGTAATGGGATGCTGCTCCTCTGTAACCTCTTGTGCAGATGCCCATACAGTCGTCTCTGTCGGGCCGTATAGGTTGAATAGGCGGGCGGAAGGGGATAAACAAGCCTTTAGCGATCGCCAGATCGATGGGGTTAGCGGCTCTGCGCCAATCATAAGCAGGGTTAAACGGCTGAAAGCTTCGGTGGCCCCGCTTTGCGCTGACCACCATTTGTAGCGGGACGGGGTCAGCTGCAAGACATCGACTTGTTCCTTTGTCAGCAGAACCGACAGACGGGAAGGGTCGTTCTTCTCCTCTTCGCTAGCCAGCACGATCGTCATGCCGAGCGAGAGGGGCAATAAGGTTTCTACTATAAAGATGTCAAAGGACACTGTCGCAAGTCCCAAGATGCGTTGACCCTTCAGTAGCGGCAGCTCAGCCGCGAACCCGGCAAAAAAATGTACAAGTCCGCGGTGCTCAATCATGATGCCTTTTGGCCGTCCGGTCGAACCGGAGGTGTAGATGATATATGCCAAATTATCCATACCAGAGACAGGCTCAAGATCGCGGTCATCCTCATCATAGTTGGATTCCTCGTCCAGATGCCAGATCTTTTCTGCGTCTATATCCCCTTTAAGCTCCCGCTGCACAAGTAAGAAACGGCAGCCGCTGTCCCCCAGCATGAATTGCTTTCTATCCTCCGGAAAGGTCGGGTCAATCGCCAAATAAGCAGCGCCTGCCTTCAGCACGGCTAATATGCCAATAAGCAAATCGGGAGAACGATGGGCAATGATCACCACGATTCCATCGGGTGTCACCCCGCCAGTCCGAAGCGTACGAGCAAGTCTGTTCGCACGGGCATTCAGCTCCTGGTAGGTCATCGTTTTTTGTTCAAATATCAAGGCTGGAGCCTCAGGGGTAAGAGAAGCTTGCCGCTCGAATTGCTCATGCGCCATGAGACGATCCGTATCGTTGCGCGCTTGTAGAACAGAGGTAGCTAGCAGCGATTCTTCAATTTCTTGTTCAGTGAGCAAAGCGATTGAAGCCAACTCTAACTGAGGTTCGTCCAGCACCTGATCTACAATATGCAAGTAGTAACGCATATAAGCCTCGATCGTCACCGCCCGAAATAAGGAAGGATCATATAAAAGTTGCAGTTCAGCATCATAATCATCCATGCGGCATTGCAATACTAGCGGCAAAGAAGCGTCACCAGCGGTATGTCGGGAGAAGGAAGCATCTATATATCGGAACATGGTCGCATACAGCGCGTTCTCCAGGCCCGATTGCTTGAGATCGAACTTGGATGCAAGCTCCTCATACAGAAACCGGCTGTTTCGAAGTCCAAGTGAGCATTTTTCCTCCACTTGCCGCAGCAAGGCGGAGAAGCTTATTCCCTCATGCAAGCTGATCCGTATGGGAAGCCCGAACCGATTCGGCAGCGATTCGTTCGAATGAGGATCTATCTCAGACTCGATACCAATAATAATGTCACGGTCGCCGGTCAGCTTGTGCAGCAATGCGAATTGGCAGGACAAAAGCAAGGTCTGCTTATCCGTATGTTGCTGCAGCATATACGCTTCTACACGCTCCATTCTCTCGCTTCCCACATTTGTTGCAACTGCACTGCCTTTTTCAGATCGAATCTTTTCCGGCAACTTGTCATATGGCAGCTCCAGTTTTGGCAACGGCTCTTCAAGCTCCTGAAGCCAGTAGCTTTCCATCGTTTGGTTTGGCATGTTCGATTAGCCCCCTGAGTTTATCCATACTTGAAGAAACGTTTGTATGACCATAATGGGAAAAAGGATGTTTGATGTCGAAACGCAGCAAGAGAGGTACGGTGATTGTTCGAATACAAGTCATGAAAGGGGATTACAGTAAGGAAAGATTGTGACTGAGGTGAATTGCGTTGTAATTGGATTAATCAACTAATCATTTCCAGATTACTACTAATGTACAATGTCTAGAAACATTGTTCAATAGAAAAAAGTGAGTTATATATGATGAAGAGAAAAAAACGGCAGAAGAACAACACACTTCATTTTAAGTGAGTAAAATGTTGGTTGATGCGCTCTTTTAGCAAATGGGGACTGTTATCGTGCACGAGGACGGGTTTGGATCTGCTCGGCAGATCATAGAAGCATCCCTGAAGCTCCTTCTGCAGGCGAAGAAGCGATTTGTCAACTTGAAAAGACCTCTACCAACGTTCAGGTGGTCAATGCGGGCACATTGTTATTTCACTAATTTCAGTATATACTGAAATCAGTGAAAGTGGAAGGGTTTAAGGGGGAACGTCAATGACGCTGGAACTTCGAATGATAGAGAAGGATGGCTGCACGATCCATTACTGGATTACTCCTGAACATCGCGGCCCGTGGTTAATATTTATGCATGGCGCGGGAGCGGACCATCGGATGTTCGACGAACAGCTTCAAGCACTCGATGACAGATACGGAGTGCTGTTATGGGATGCCAGAGGGCATGGACAATTCAGACCGATCGGAGCAGACTTTAGCATTCAGCTGCTGGTTGAGGATATGTTGGCTATTATGAACAGGGAAGGCATAGAACGAGCCTCTTTTATCGGTCAATCCATGGGCGGGAATACGGCGCAAGAGATCGCCTTCTATCATCCCGACAGAGTGGAAAGCCTGATTCTGATCGATTGCACCTGCAACACCATGAAACTCTCGTTTATGGAAAAGCAGCTTATCAGTTTGACGCCATTACTCTTGTCCATGTATCCATGGAAAACGATGGTTGAACAAAGTGCTCGTGCCAGTTCAGTTAAGCCGAATGTTCGTGAGTATTTGCGAGAATGCTTTCATCTGGTTGGCGCCGCCGACTTTAAGAGGATATTCCTGGCGACGACGGCCTGTCTGCATGAAGAAGTAGGTTATCGAATCCAGAGACCGTTTCTGTTGGTTTGCGGAGTGCATGACCAGACTGGGAATATTAGGAAAAATTCGCCATTGTGGGCTGAACGCGAGCCTGCATGCGAATTTCACTGGATCGATCATGCAGGGCACTGCGCCAATCAGGATCATCCGGAAGCGTTCAACCAATTGATGATATCGTTTCTTGACCATCATAGTCCCGTTACTGCCAAGCCAATATGGAAGGAGAGGAATTCATTATGACAGAGAAGCAAGATGAGTTGAAGATATCTGCAGGTATCCAAAAGTTTATTGATAAAATGGGATTGTACTATGAAAGTTACGGAATCCCTCGGATTGGCGGGAGAATATTGGGACTGCTCCTGACGGCTTCCGAACCGATCTCGGCGGAAGCCATATCCAAAACATTGCAGGTGAGCAGAAGCAGCGTCTCTACGAATGTTCGCCTGCTGATTACCATCGGCATGTTGGACATCACTCAGAAACCGCAGGATCGAACGGATTATTTTATTTTGTCGGATGAGGCTTGGGTTAACGCGATACGGCTTCGAATTCAAGGGTTCCAGGAGCTTAACAGAATTGTCGAGCAGGGTCGTCAGGCAATGGAGAGCACCGGCCAAACAGGGAACACAAAGCTTCAGGAGCTCGAAAAGTGGTCGGAGATGATGCAAAATCTGCATCAGCATGCGCTCGAAGAGTGGAACGGTCCGAATAATCAGGGGAAATAATCACTAGTTATTAATAGCGTATATTGAACTTTGTTGCGCTCAGATTTAATTAATAGGAACAGGAACAGTGATGAGCTGTTCCTTTTTTAATTGTAAGCCCAGTATGGGCGTCATCGCTAAAGTGAAAGTCCCGAGCGGGGGTGGGCAAGCGCCTACCGGATTGGCCAAGGGCAAGGGTGTTCGCCACGAGGAGTTTGGGAGAAGCGGGAGGCAAAAGCACAGCCTGAGGTACATGAATTCATTTTGAGCCATAGGGTGTAGGGTTATTGTCGGATGGCCTCTGCATAGAGCCATTGCGCGAAGTTCGACGCCTGAATTCGGCGGAGGCTTTGCTTTCTCATATGGACTAATTAGACAGTTTGTCTATACTTATAGCAATTCTATTTTTTTAGAGGAAAATATTTATTTTTTAATTACATTAGTGCAAATAACGATTGGATTGATTTTTTTGACTCCTTGGAGAGATAGAAAGTCTCTCCTTACTGGGGCATTATATGCTGCAGTACTTTATCAGTTGATTTATTTTTCTCAACATTTCATGTGGGGGATAATTTCTAAATATTGGATCCAATAGGCTTGATCATTATTTATCGATTTAGAGGAAAAGAGGTGGCACATGCCCTGCCATATAAGAGTCAGGCCGACCGCTTTAATCATAAAAAATAACTGCATCTTGCTTGTGGAATATAAAGACGACGAGGGAACTCATTATAATTTGCCTGGTGGCGGGGCCGAATAAGGGAAACCATATTTGAGGGTGTGAAGCGGGAGGTCTAGCCAATCGGATATCAGGTGGGTACCCTTGGAAAAGCTCGATAGCATCATTTTATTTCCAAACATAGGAAAATAAATTGTGGAATATGTACATCGCCGAGAAATATTGAAATCATAGAAGACTTTAAGTTAGAGAGCTATTCAAAAAAGGTGTAAACTTGTCTAGCGCAAAACCGAAAAGTTAATCTAATAACAGAGAAGGCACTGGAACAAGTGTCTTCTCTTTTTCTTTATTTTAAGTTGTAGCTGCTTTTTGGATTGCTTCATAACGATGATTTTGGATATCCATTTCCAATCCAACTCTTGATAAACTAGCAAGTAACTCCGATAAGGAGTGACTGGTTGAGTGGGCTATTTGACTTTTGCCTCCGCTCAGCCCCTGGTTACGTGCTCGGAAAATAAGGAGGATGTCCCATGTATAAGGTTTTGGTATCAGATCCGATTAGCGATTATGGTTTGCAGCAGCTGGCTTGTGCGGCGGATGTGGAAGTGACGAAGAAGACGGGATTGAGCGAGGACGAGCTTATAGCCCTCATCGGTGCGTATGACGCGCTGCTCGTCCGTTCTCATACGAAGGTTACTCAGCGCATCTTGGAAGCTGCGGTCCGATTGAAAGTCATAGGCCGGGCGGGGGTAGGCGTTGACAATATTGATCTGCATGCTGCAACGATCCGGGGAATTGTAGTGTTCAATGCACCGAATGGCAATACGGTCACGACATGCGAGCATACCTTTGCGATGATGATGGCATTGGCTCGGCATATCCCGCAAGCTTATTCGACAACCGTTGCCGGAGCATGGGATCGCAAATCCTTTCTTGGCGTTGAACTGAGAGGCAAGATTCTTGGCGTGCTGGGGCTCGGACGTATCGGAATCGAAGTTGCCAAACGCGCCGCGGCATTCAGTATGACCGTCATTGGCTATGATCCCTTTCTAACAGAAGAAAAGGCGGATGAACTGGGGATCAAGCTTATGCCGATAGATGAGATCATGCGAAAGGCAGATTTCATCACGGTACATACGCCGCTAACGAGCGACACGCATCATATGATCGCGAAGCGGCAATTCAGCATAATGAAACGGGGAATGCGTGTGATCAACTGCGCCCGAGGGGGAATTATTGATGAAGTCGCCCTGCTCGAAGCGCTTGATGAAGGGATTGTGGCCGGGGCTGCTTTTGACGTGTTTGAGAAGGAGCCACCGGAGCCGAGCCATCCCTTTTTTACTCATCCAAATATCATTGTTACCCCGCACTTGGGCGCATCTACGATTGAAGCCCAGGAGAACGTAGCTGTAGCTGTGTCGAAGCAGGTTATCCACTGTTTGCGTAACGAGCCGGTTCAGCATGCGGTTAATATGCCTGCGATTCCGGCCGGGCTTCGTAACAGGCTGCAGCCCTACTTTACCTTATGCGATCAACTGGGCAAGTCGCTGGCTCAAATGACGGATGGCACTGTGAGGGAAGTGTCGATAGAATGCGCGGGAGGGCTAGCTGACACAGACATTGCGCCACTTGTACCCTATGCGCTCAAAGGGATATTGTCTCATCATCTCGGACCGGAACAAGTCAACGTGGTCAATGCCTTATATATGGCGAAGGAGCGGGGCGTCCAGATCAAGACACGCAAATCCTTGATTGCCCAAGGCATGGCCGATGAGATTACGATTCGATTAAAGACAACGATGGAAGAAAGATGGGTTACGGGGGCAGCCTTGGCTGGAGTCGGCGAACGTCTCATTCGTATTGGGCCTTATCCGGTAGAACTCAAAGCGGAAGGTTATATCCTGTTAATCTCACAGCTTGACCAGCCAGGGATCATAGGTCATGTCGGAATGTTGCTCGGGGAAAGCGGCATTAATATTGCTACGATGCAAGTTGGCCGGACCGAGATTGGCGGTTCAGCGGTCATGATCTTGAAAGTGGATAAGAAAGTACCCGAGCAAGTGATGAAAGCACTAAGCTCAATACCTGCAATTAAGCGTGTACGAGAGATCAACTTTAATTAGCCTTATTTGGAGGTAAGGCGACAGATACAATTGGCTTGCTTTGTATCAAGGAATGGCATTTTATTGGCCACTTGAAGACGAAAAAGGTTAAAGATGTGATCAAATTTGTAGTCTCCCTTTAATACCTCATTCTACAAGAGAGTTCATATCCTTTAAAACCATTTCAATTCGTTCATCTTCAGGATAGCCTAGACCCTCAGATATATAGAACATCAAGACATTTGCCACTTGATATCTTCTATGTGATATCACACTCGCTGTCGCTGTATTATTCTTAAAATCCTTTATTCCTTCCTTAACTTCTTCACTGGACGCATATACATATATACTGATTTTTTGTTTATCATTGACAATATAAGATTCAGGCTCGACACCATTTAAAATCATTTGAAATACATTATTCTTATTTAAATCTACTTGTTCTGCTAAAGGAACCCCATGCTTCTCAAATAATTCTTTTATCTGTACTAAGTTGATTACTTTCTCGTTATTTGTGCACCCTGTCATAATAGAACACAGTACTAAAAGTATCATTATAATCTTTTTCATGTCTGCCCCCTTTACAACTGTTCTGATTTGAAGAGATTTCATTTTGCTTTTTGCCATAAGGCTTCACTATTTTGGTCGATGCGTTCATTCGCTTCTTTTAAACGATCTTTGATATTAGGGGGCAGAGGCGCATTTTGGGGATTGATGGCAGGCTTGATAGCCCACGCATGGATGCATGGGCAATTTCGGGAAAGTCATAGGATGCGGATGATTCTTATCAGGCTGGCCAGAAATCTTAATCGGACAAGTTTTGCTTACTTAAAGCATCTCCGCGAGGCGATAAATGCCTTCTTCTATGGCGGCCTCATCTACTTTCGCAAAACCCAGCACCCATCCCTTTCGATTGCTTGCCAGGCAATACATGCTAAGCGGATAAACTCGAACCCCATGCTGGAGCGCATGATTCGCGACTGCTTCTTCGTTGAAGCACGCATCGGCTTCAAGCAGCATGTGCAGCCCCGTTTCTACTCCGCTTAGCGTGAAACGTTGACCTAGATCGGTTGCGGCGATTGCTTTGGTCATCGCTTCATGCCGGCGTCGGTATACATTGCGGACTCTGCGCATGTGGCGCATAAAGTGGCCGTGCTCGATAAAATGAGCAAGTGTAACTTGCTCCATAATCGGAAGATGCCGATACACTAGCTGCTGTACTTGAGCAATTTGGCGGATGGCCTCCCGGGGACCAACAATCGCTGATAGTCGCACACCGGGAGCGACCATCTTAGAAAAACTCATCATGTACAACGTATTTTGCGGCAACTGACTGAATAAGGTTGGAAGCGGGTCGCCACGATAGCGGAATTCGCTGTCATAATCATCCTCAATGATCCAAAAAGGGCGTTGAGCGGCCAGATGCAGCAATTGCTGCCTGCGCGGTTCCGGCATAATGACACCCGTCGCACATTGATGCGAAGGGGTAACAAAGACCAGCTTGGAACTCGGGTCAATATGATCGACTTGCAGGCCATGCTCATCGACAGGTACGGGATTGACCTCCATGCCCCGATATTTCATCGCCATCCAGGCAGCAGGAAAGCCGGGATCTTCCACCGATACTGTATCTCCTTCTTGCAAGAGCGCTTGGGCGATCAGATCAAGACTATGCTGGGCCCCTGAAGTTAATAGGATTTGGTCGATCTGTACATGGATGCCACGCGCAAGCGACAAGTAGCTTTGAATTTGCTCGCGCAGCGGCTCATAGCCGTAGGCATTGCCATAAGCCCATTGAGTCAAGTCAGGCACGGACGAGGCTTGTATATAAGATTGCCGCCATTGCTTATGGAATTGGTCGTCCAAATAAGGCTCATGAGGGTTGAAGTCGATGTCAGCATAGGTATTCTCTTTGCCGCGGAGCCAGTTCTGCAAGTGGCTTGCAGTTGCATTCAAGGCTGGCAAATCGGGTTGAAGCGGCCCTTGAGAAGTGATGGATTTGGAGGCATGAGGACGGTACGTCCAATCACTAACTCTTGTACCGCCGCGTCGTGAAGTGATCGTATATCCACGGCTATATAACTCCTCGTATACAATCTGGATCGTCGAACGTGACACCCCCACCAATTGGGCAAGCTCGCGAGAGGGGATCAGCAACTCGCCTGGCGGCCACTTTCCTGTTGTAATGTTATGGATAGCTTGATCCAGCAATTGCTGCCATATGGGACGATTGTCGTCACGGTTGATGGTTAGCATTGGGCTGACCCCTCCAATGGTTCTCGTATAATGATAGATTGTACGAATCCTATCACATAGAGTGCCTCTCCTGCAATTTAGAAGTAGTGCGAACTGATTGCTTGATGGGATTTAGTGAGCCGGGCAATTGGATAACGATCTCGCCGAACCAAACATGTTTTCTTCGTCTGCCGGGTTTTCTTTCGCTGTTATGCTGTGCGGTCGCAGGCGATATACGGATACAGCTTGATGATCAAGTGAGGAGCGGTATTTACCGACATGAGCCTTCGATAATGGACGGTTATAATAACCGGGTACATACTTGTTCAAAAATTGTTGAAGAACACTTGTCGAATCATCCAGTTGATTCACCTTTTCCACGAGTCCGAATAGCATGACGCTCATGTAGGCAGAATCTGTTTTCGCAGGGACGGGATCGGTTATGGTTCCAAACTCTTCGAATACGGTAAAACAAGCATGATTATTTTGCTGGATGACGGATATCTTTCTGCCGCTGCTTAGTCCATGAAAGTAAATACATTTGTTCCACCAAACGTAATTCAACGGCACGACATAGGGTTGAGGCCCGTCTGCCAAGCCTAATAAGCCAGTGCGGGTATTCGTCAAGAAAAGGTCAATCTTTTCCTGATCCTCGCAGTTTCTTTGTGCATGAATCATGGGTCTCATAGGGAGTAGCTTCCTCTCTCTTGCCAAATTAACATATCGTTATGAATTAATCCTAGCTGATTTAGGATGGTTTGCTATATCCAAAATAATCAGTTTGAAGCAATCCATATCGATGTAGAATGAACGGAAGCCTCGCGAATCGATAGCTTATAATTAGCTATGCCTAGTACAAAAGGAATGATATATTGGGTTTGAGTGATTGACAATTATATCCACAATTTAGTATGAAAAAAGATCGGAGTATGTTAATGAGTAACTTCCAACTGGTATTATTTGATCTGGACGATACGCTAGTTTACTTCCGTCATTATTGGGAAGCGAGCGCGAAGGATGCTTTTCGTTATTTTCGGGAAACCAGGGACTTGAATATCGATGAGCTATTTGAAGCATACAGGAAGCACGATTTGGATCTGGAGCAGTTGTATCTGCGGCAGGAAATTACGGTGGAACAATATCGAATCGAGAGAATTACCCGTACATTGCGAGACCATGGCAGGGAGATTGCTCCAGAATTCGCGTTCACTTTTGAAGATCGATACAAGACATTCAGCAGAATTCATATCAAGCCGAACGAGGGAATTACGGAAAACCTTGCAATTATTATGCGGCAGCTATCATCTAGGTATTGTAACCAACGGGACGGCCAGCTGGCAGTACAATAAGATCGAGGCATTAGGATATGATGTGTTTTTCCCAAAAGAGAGCATCTTCATCTCCGAACAAATCGGGGTAGAGAAGCCCCACCCGCTCATCTATCAATCAGCTCTAGATTACTTCTCCGTGGAGCCTCATGAAACCCTATTTGTCGGCGATAATTGGAGGAACGATGTGGCGGGTCCTGCCGAACTAGGCATGAAAGCTATATGGCTAAATGAGACGGAGAGGCCTGTGCCTGCTGATGGCCTCGCATATGGTGTGATCAAAGAACTGCCCGAGCTTCTGAGGTTGCTTGCAACAAATCATCTAGAAAGGAAGGAGTCGTAATAAAGTGACGAGGAAACTTACGTTTGTTTTTGTATGTCTATTGATGTTCGCAGCTTTGATCGGCTGCACGAATTCGGGAGAGAAAGATAAAGTTGTTGAAGATGGCATTGTCGTTAACATGAGTTCCACCTCGCTAGACGGCAATAATCCAGACATTACGCGAGTATCGTATTCTTTTGATGTGTGGAACAGGCTCGGGAAATCGGTAGTCGTCTTATCGGTGACACCCGTTATTTCGAAGGAGATTTTGGAACGGTTAGTCGAGCGTAATATTACATTAGAAGTGAATACCCCTGTGAAAAGTAATGAATCACAAAAGATATCGGGAGCGTTTCAGATCGATACCAAAGGAATGTCCAAAGACGAGGTCACCGACCTGGTTGGTTCCATTACACAATTCAGGATTGTAACGGAGCAGGTTGTTGGGCAGGAGTCTGGCAGTTCTCAAGAATAAGGATATACAAAAAGCCTTCCTTCGAATGCGCTGTATGCATCCAAAGGAAGGCCTCATCTATTCACTAGAAGCTGTCCCAAAAAGCAACCCCCACAAGCTTTACTCCGCAAATCCTGCAGACATCTGTTTTTCCTTCCACCATATAGTTATCGCCAGACCGACGAACATCACGGCAGCGGAGAAGAGATACGGATAGTTGATATTGATATCGAACAGCAATCCGCCCATGGCAGGTCCAACAATGTTGCCGAGGCTCGTATACGTGGAGTTCATGCCTGCGACATAGCCTTGCTCTTTGCCAGCTGCCTTAGACAAGTAGGACGTCAATGCCGGACGCAGCAAGTCAAAAGCGAGGAAGATGAGACAAGTTACACCAAGCACAATCCAGAAACCAGAAACCATCGTGGACAGTATTGCCAGGATAACGCCTGCGATAAGGCAGAGCTGGATCAGCCTTTTTTCACCGATTTTCTCGACCATTTTGCCGAACATAAAGACCTGTACGACAACGCCGAAGATCGCGCTTATCGTAATGATGGCGGCGATGTCCTTAGGAGAGAAGCCGAACTTGTGATCCGAGAACAGGCTGAAGATCGTTTCATAAGCGGACAAGCCGAAGGCGAGTACGAATACGATCAGAAATGCGATAAAGAAAACCGGCTTCAGCGATCTTCTCATATCACGAAGGAAGCTGGATTGATTAGCCTGAGTCGAAAACTCCGCAATCTGCTCTTTGGTGAGTGTCTCCTTCAAGATGAAGAATGACAAGATACAAGCCAGGAACGCTATTCCCGCTGCAAAAAAGAACGGCAGACGAATTCCGTATTCCGCAATGAAGCCGCCAATGCCGGGGCCTATGATGAATCCGGTACTGATGGCTGCGGACAAGTAGCCCATCGCTTGCGGACGGTCTTCGATGGTCGTCACATCCGCAATGTATGCCGTAACGGCTGGCATGATGAAGGCGGCGCTAATACCTCCAAGAACCCTTGAAATGTATAACAAATAGACATGAGTGCCTAATCCAAAAATCAGTTCTGAAACGCCGAATATGAATAAGCCGATGACGATCATTTTTTTGCGGCCGATACGGTCAACCCATCGTCCGGCGATCGGCGACATCAGGAGTTGTGCGACTGCGAATACGGCAACCAAGTAACCCATTGTTTTGCCCGACAAATCCATTGTTGTCATAATGGAAGGCATGACGGGTATGACAAGCCCAATACCTAGAAATGCGATAAAAATGTTGCTGAGCAGTATGATTAAGACTGCCTTTTGTTGATTGATACTCTTCTTCATCTTTCTCTACCTCATTGTGTCAGAATCAGTGTTGTGAAATGCCTCTCCAAAATACAGACCAGCAAGCCTCCAGCTTATCCTTCAGCCGCTGCGCATCATTGCCGTATACAAGCTCGACCAAGATCGTATCCACAACTCCTACAAAAGCTAACGTAAGAGATTTGGCATTGATTCCGACAATGGCTTCAGCTTCAAGCCAGTCCTTGAACTTGTTCTCCAGAATCGCTTGAACCTTGTCTTCAATATCGATAACTTCCTCGCTAACTGCATTCACCAGGTGGGCCGGCGGGAAAAAGGACATACGCAGCCAAAACTTTAAATGCTCATTCTGTTGAAACAGATCGATGGTCAGCTTCAGAAATCCGTACAGATCCTTCTCCGGATGATGCGCTTCAATCTCGCTAAAATAATTAAGCTTCGAAGATAGCTCAGTCTCTTTGGCATCCCGCAACACTTGCATAAATAGATCGTCTTTGCCTTTAAAATGGGCGTAAATCGACTGCTTCTTCAAGCCTACTTCATCGGCAATCTGGGATAAGGATGCCCCTTCATAACCATGGATGGTGAAGTACTTCAGTGCTGCCTCCTTAATTTCATCACTTTTCATGCTTACCGCCCCCAAATAATTAACGAACGTTCGTCAGTTATCTTAACAAATAAAACCAAGTATCGCAACTGGAAAATGCTTGGTCATGACCAAATGATGCCCTAATCGGTGAGTGTTCATAAATGACGCGTATGCCGCTGTCCATATGAGGCAGCATAATACTTTTTTGACGAAAAGTGTGGAGGCTATAGCTTGCTTCGTTTACAATAAATAGGAAGCTGATGCTGAGGAGGAGGCAGGGCATGTCCATAAAAACATTTATCGAACAGCAATTGACGGGAGTTGTGCTGGAACCTCCAGTCTTTTATAACGCTAAGGTTGGCATTCGTTTTGAAGCGGGGCCATCGGATTCCTCGATCGATGATCAGACCTATTTTGCCATTGTGAAAGAAAGGGCAATCACGTTATTCCAAGCGCTGTTTCAGCCGGACCAGACCATCTACATCGTGGTGGGTTCGTATGAATCCATCGAGCCGATGGAATGGGAGGTGGCAGGTATGGTGGACTTCACCTCGACCTTTCTAAGCGACCAATTACAGCAAGCCATTGAAGAAATCTATAAAGAACCATCACTGGATGAAGACACAAACGAGCTAACAGGCTATTCCATCATGTACGGCGTTCGCTGTATGGTATCGGATGTCGATTGTGCTTCGCTGCTGGGAGCAATCGGCGGCTTTTCGGAAAAGAAAGAATCTGTGGTTGACCGGTTATATTTTATTGATCCTGATCGCCGTATTGTGTTCCATATGTATGATAACCGGGGGATCGATATTGTTGCGTCCCGTAAAGAGGATATCACTTTTCTATATAACAGGTTCAATGAATGGATTCTCTACTACGATCGGGAGCAAATTGACGAGATATTCGGACAAGAATCTTAGCATCGGAGGAGATACACTTGCGGATTCATAAAAGGGAAATGCACAGAAAAGTTAAAGTTACAATCGGAATACTTCTAGTAACGGTCATTATTTTATTTATTACAAACCCGGGTTTTCCGGATGACTCGAAGTACGCCGTATGGCTGGAGAAGGAGCATGGGATATTTTGCGCTCATGATCCTGTTCAATTAGTCTCCTGTGTACAAGTTGCAGAGACAAACGAAGAAATCGACTGGAGATCCAGAGGGGTAAAAAACACAGGACTTTACACGATCTACAGAGATCATTATAAGAACCTGGACGGAGAATCCGTCAATATCCACGCTGTCGGGATATTGAATATGTTTTTCAACAAGTGATGGGCATTAAAAGGAGAATGGATAAATGCCATACACAAAACCAGTAGTTATGGACCCTTACTATGATCAACCTGAATGGATCACCAGCGAAGTCATACGAAGAGAGTTTATTTGTTTATCCTCTGAATCCAACGATCATGATGTTGAGTTATTTCTCATCCTTTTATTTGGTTTCAATCATATCCCTGTTAATCAGTCATTCCAGAAGTCGTTCAGTGAATTATTAAAGCAAGAGGAAGTTGCTCTTTCTGGCGGGATTGCTTTTTTTCAAGATGAGCAGAGCCTTATTCTGCCGAGCTGTTGTTGTGGTTTGGAACAGGTCTCGGATATTTTACTTTCAATTACGGATAAACAAAGTCCATGGCTGGGACATGATCCTTTTCCTAGTATTACTTATGAAGGGGATAAAGCATTTATTTGGCCAGATGACCCGGAGGCATGCGTAAGCAAGGGTTATTTGCCAATTGAATATGATCATAAAGAGCTTGTAACAAGTCTTGATAAATCAGTAGAACACCTACATGACTTTATAGATGGACCTCTGCACAGATGGATTGGCAAGAGAGATAATAAAATAGCAGATTCGGTAAGAGAACAAATGAAAAGATGGTTTGAGTATTGATCCGTCTTTACTACCATGGATCGGAGGGAACATGAACAGAAAAGTGAAATTAACCTTTGGCTTCATTTTGTTGACATTGATTATATTAGTGTTCACGAATCCCGGTTTTGATGATGTGAGGTTTGCTAAATGGTTGGAGAGGGAGCACGGCATTTATTGTACATATGACGGTAGTCTGAGAGCATGCAAACAAATCATAGACAGCAAGGAGAAGATCATTACGAAGAACTCTGGCCATACGAGAAACACCGGATTTTACACGGAATTTACTCGCCGAATTACTTTCGAAGATGGCGAGTCCATTGAAATTCGAGCACTCGGCATAGTAACTTCGTTTTTCAATATATAAGAATGGCGGTATTCATATGAGCAACATTGACAAGCGGAATAGATTAAGTGAAGAAGTGTTCACATATAAAGCGAGCAAAGACAATAAAGTGTTCATTTACTGGCAGGGGAAGCAAGTTACCATTCTCTCTGGAAAGGCGAGCGAGAAGTTTCTGAAAGCCATCGAGGGCAAAGAACATAAGGAAGCCCAGCTTATTATGGCTAAGGCTACAGGGAACTTCAAAAGAGGCAATGAGAAGGACAATAAGTGAAAAGCGTAAAGTAAAGCTGTGCGATCACCTGTGATTGATTCATGATGTGGCACTCCTGAAATTAGGTCTATATGTTCTTTATCAAGAACTACAATCCTGCTATAGTTAAAGTGGGCGGTTATGTCTATTCTGATAAAATATACCGCTAAGCTGGGAGGATTACGATGAAATGGATAGTTTGGAGCGTGCTCATTGCGATACAGGTTTCGCTATGGTCACAGGCTGGAGCAGGTGCGTGGTTCACAAGGGCGCTTGCATCTAATGCCCATTTGCTGGAAGCTGCTGCGTCGAGCGATACGAGCAAAGCCAGCCATGCCATTGCGCAAGGCGAACTTCCGGTCGGAGCTCCGCTGGCCGATGTGAAGCTGACGCCGCAAGTGATTGACTTGAAGAAGTGGGGCATCCACAATGATGGGACAAAGCCAATTGAGACGACGAAAGGCATTAACAAGGCGCTGCAATGGGCGAACAAAAATAAAATCCAGTCAGTCACTTTGCCCAAGGGCACTTATCTCATAGACAAAAACAGCTACATTAACATGGTGAGCAACCTGATCTTCGATCTTCCGAACGATGTCGTCATTCAGAAGGAGACGAACGCCAAGGAGTTTTACCATACGTTCTATATCGGAGTCGGCGTTCAGAACGTCGTGCTGAGAGGCGGCAGCTATAAGGGGGACAAGGGAACGCATGATTTTAAAAAGAAAGACAGCGTGCATTCTGCAGGTACACATGAGAGCGGTTATGGGATTGCGATTGAAGGCGCCAACGCCGTTACGATCGATGGAGTGAAGGCAACAGAGTTCACAGGTGACGGCCTTATGATCGGCGGACATGGCAAGCTGATTATGGACTTATATGCCGCCAGCTTCGTATCGGGAGAATTTAATGATAAGGGGAAGGCAGTCGCGAATAAGCAAAAGATCAGAACGAAGAAGCCGATCAGCCTCAACCATTCACTGCTGCTGTCGCAAAAAAAGTTTGAGATTACAAACAATATCAAGCTTCCCGGCACGTTCGACCTTGTTTTCCTGGACAAGTCAGGCAAGTTCGTCGAGCTGATGAAGGGCAAGAAAGTGCGGGAGACGATCGCCATTCCGAATAAAGCCGCGAGCGTACATCTTATTTTCCAAAAGGCCGACAGCAAGGATGCCTATATTGAGCTATGGAGCCGGACGGTCAGCTCCGATATCGTCGTGAGAAATTCGGAGTTCGCCTACAACCGGAGGCAGGGTATCACCGTAGGCGGAGCCGACAGGGTACTTATCCAAAATAACGAGCTGCATCATATGAAGGGTACGCTGCCTCAATCCGGCATCGATGTGGAAGGCGGCTATCATTATAACGGCCATTTCAACAGCAATATCTATATCAAAGACAATGACTTTCACAGCAATGCGTCCTACGATCTTATCCTATACGATGGCGCAGGCGCGTTGGTTGAAGGCAATCGGATGCGCTCCAAGGGCGTTATTGGACTTGCCATATCGGAACCGTTCGAAGGAGCCGTTATTCAAAATAATCATTTCGACGGGGCGCGTATCCTGGCATATCATAATGCTACGTTTATCGGCAACCGGGTGGATCGGGCACTGGCTTCCTTTATCGGCACGAACGTGACGATTGACGGGATGGCACTGACTGATGCAGTCTTGTCGCTGTCGTCCAAAGACGCCTTCGGAATCAAGGTATCGAATGTTACGATTACGAGCAAGGACAAGAAGCTGGAGTCCGGCCTGGCCTTATGGGGCAAGAAACTTCGGCTAGACAATATTACGATTACTGGGGAATCCTCACTGCGAACAGTCACAGGAGGTATTGAGCCGGGAAGTATTATTAACAATCTGAAGGTACGCGGCTTCAACTCGACCTATGGCGTGTCGCTGCCGCCTGCGACGTACAACAACTGCGAATTCTCAGGTGCCGAGGGCGCAAGCCATGGCTCAATCGGTGTCAGCCTAGCCGGGAAGTATGTCTTCAACAATTGTACCTTCAACCTGAGCAAGTCGGCTTGGACCGGTATCTCTGCCGACCATGCGAAGCTGGATCTGACAGTGAAGAACTCCACCTTCAACCTGTTGGGCAATACGCAAGCGGTCAATGTCCAGTCGGCCAAAAATGTCGTGATTGAAAACAATACCATTACAGGAAACGCGCTTACCTCGGACAAGATTGAAATCATAAAGCTGAACGACTACTGGAAGCGGAACGACAAGCATGATATCTTGGCTGCTATCATCCGCGGCAATGAGATCATCACCAATATTCCGGCGATCGGCATCTCCACAGCCTATGCGGGCATAGATGCGCCTGCCTATACGGTAGAGAACAACAAGCTGACCAACGCGAAGCTCGCGCTTAAAGAAAATGATGCCGTTCATCAAAATGAGCTCCTCACCCCAAGCACGAGCGCGATTCCGGCAAGCGGGACGACACAGCCGGAAGCACAATAACGTCACGATGCTAGATCCTTCTCGAAGCGCATATATATGGCGTATAGAGGGAGCGTGATGATGAAGGTGAACCGTCAAGTGGGCCGTTATTTTCAGCTTAAGAGCAAGCAAAAGGAGATTGAGCAGGAGCTTCAGGAGCTGCGCACTGAAATATTGGCGTATTACGAGGAGCAGGGTGTCACCGAGGCGACGGTCGGCAACTTCCAGGTAAAGCTGGTGAAGCAGGAGCGGAAGGAATATAATGATACGCGCCTGTCGGAGGCGCTTCCCGACCCGCAATTGTGGCGGCTATTATCCAAGCCGGACCTGTCCCGTATTGCCAGTCTGCTCAAGCTGAAGGTGATTACAGAGGATCAGCTGAAGGATACATTTGTGACGAAGCATGTGACTTTATTGCAGATCGATAAGAGGTAACGTTATGAACAAAGGGCATCCAAAACCGCTTTGATGCGGACGAGGATGCCTTTAGTTTTGTGCAAAATTTGAGCGGAACGAATGGAGCGGCTGAAACTATCGCATACTATTCCGGTTACCTTAACAATCGGGAGTTGGACTTGTATGGGATGGAATGGGCTGCTGGCCGTTCTGATTGCGCTGCATCAATGGGTTTATCCGAATCTGACCATCGAATCTCGCGGGGAAGTCGTGAAGGACGATGTGCTCATGTCCGACTATTCGTATCCGTTGCCGGTCGGACCGCTTGTGAATGAAGATCGACTGAACAAGCTAATGGATAGCATCGCGGCCAAGGTGGAGCGCGAGCCGGTGAATGCGACGCTGGATGGGGCGGGGCGCATTGTGCCGGAGCAGCCGGGGCTTAAGCTGGAGCGCAACGCATTCAAGCGATTGTTTTACGGCTATATGCTGGAAGGCGAGCCGCTTAGGCTGGAGATTCCGCTGCGCCGTAACTATCCACGTGTTGACAGCGAGGTTCTGTCAGGCATCAAGGTTAGACAGATCGGACAATACGCGACCTATTACAATAGCCGCAACCGCAATCGCTCCTCGAATATCGCGCTGGCGGCGCAGGCGATTAATAATCATGTTGTTTTTCCCGGCGAGCGGTTTTCGTTCAATCAGACTGTCGGCATGCGAACGAAGGAGAAAGGATATCTTCGCGCGCCTGTCATTGTCAGAGGCGAGATGTACGAGGATATCGGGGGCGGCATCTGCCAGATCTCCTCTACGCTGTTCAATGCAGTCGACCGGGCGGGGCTTACGATCGTCGAGCGGTATTCGCATAGCCGAAGTGTGCATTATGTGCCTGCCGGGCGTGATGCGACGGTGAGCTGGTATGGGCCTGATTTTGTCTTTGAGAACCGCTACGATCATCCGATCTTGATCCGTGCCTATGCGGGCTCGGGAACGGCCAGCATCTCGATCCATTCCTCGGAGCTTCTGGAGCTGCAGCCGCGGGAGGTGCCCGGCGCGTCGCGGAAGCTGCCTGAGGAAGTAAGGATGGATGAGAGAAGAGTTATCGTTGAATAAGGGTTTGCCAGCAAAACAGGAAGACATAGGAAAGAGTTGCAGAGCGTCCGCTCTGCAACTCTTTTTTGTTACGTGGACTAATTAGCTGCATAATTAGTACCAAGTCTTAATACCATGTTCAATAATAGGAGTTGAGATCGTTAATGTCATGGGAGGTAATAATGTGGACCTTATCCAGCGTTATGAGCATCATCTGAGTACAGCCAGAGAAGGGTTGATGAATGAAATCTCGACGCTCAATGAAATTAAATTCAACCAGTTAGCACAAGTGGATACATGGAGCATCTCAATGGATTGAGCTGCTCTATATGCATGAGCAGCGGCATACCGGGCAGATTAAGGATTTGAAAGCTCTTCTTACATAAAAAAAGGGGCTGCCCGGATGGTCATTTCGACCTCGCGCAGCCCCTTCGTATTAGATTCAGATGAATACCGCTATCGTCAAGAATCGAACAAGCAGTGCAGCGGATTGCGCTCTCGTCGAGTGGCGGTCAGCTTGAAGGATATCGCCTTGCATGCCCTTCAACAGGCCCAGCTTCACAGCTGCGGCTAGCTCTTCATGCGCCCAAACAATGCCGTCAGCGTCCTTGAATTGCTGTTGCAGAAGCGACTCCGCGTGCTCCATTGCCGGTACAGAAGCGCCAGCGTAGGTAAGTGCGCGAATCAGCATCGCAGCCTGATCTTCTCTAGTAATCAGTTGCTCTGGACGGAAGGTATGATCCCCGTAGCCTTTGATCACGCCAGCCTTCACGGCTGCGGCAACGTCTCGCGCATACCAGCGGTCAGCCGGTACGTCGGAGAAGGTGCGATCGGCCGTACCGTCGGCGAGACCAAGCGCCCGTACAAGCATAGACGCGAACTCGGCGCGTGTAATGCTGCGTTCAGGCAGGAACTGATCGCTGCTGACACCGTTGATCAGTCCTTTGTTCGCCGCGAGCTCGATGTCCTGTTGTGCCCAATGACCGTTCGTATCCGCGAATGATTTGTCGTAAGCCGCGATTAAGTAAATGCTGTTGCCGTTGCGCTTCATGTGGGCGATTGCCTTATCCCCCTCGAATGAAAAGCGAGACGGGACAAATTGCAGCTCGCCTGTATTCGGCATGAATTGCAGAGCGGTCGTATGCTCGGCATCGCCAGACGTCTTGAACGCAATGTCGCGGGTGGCGTATGCCGTGCCGAGCGGTACAGGCCATGCCTTGCCGGCTTCATCCACAAGCTCAATCTCGAAGGCAATGACTTTGCTCAGCAGCTTGCCGCCAGCTTGCTCTACAGCTTTCAGCGCCGATTCATGTTCTTCATTCGTTGCCTTTTTGATGCTGAAGCGAACTTGAAGCGCGCTTGGATCAACGCCGGAGATGGATGTCCACAGCTTCGGATTCCACACGGCAGCCGGAATACGGTAAGTCGCCCATTCGTTGCTTACGGATAATGTGCCGTTTTTCGTCCGGGACGACTCTGTCCATGCGTCTGCAGCTATACGCCAAGTGTCCCCTTTGAATTGCACATGTACGCTTGCAGCGGATTGAAGCGCTTCGCGTACGGCTTGTTCGCAAGCAGCTCCACCTTCAGAGATCGTCAAACTCACGGAAGAGCCTGCTGCGGGCAGAACCTCGCATCCAGCCGTACCTGTCTCTTCGCCTGTTTGTCCGCCGCCACCGCCGCCGTTGCCGGATGATTGAACAACAGTGATATGAATAGGTGCGGTGTAGAGATCATACGCCTCTCCGCTGTCCAGATGCGTCGTATAGCGGAGCAACAGTGAGGCTGTGCCCGATTTTTGAGCCTTTAATGTGTTGCCTGCCGCTTCGAACAGCTCTTCACCTTGCAGCCACACGATGTCAGGCACGACTTCACTGTTTGTACGCTTATATGTTTCTGCGATTGCCGTCAGTGTCAGCCCTTCATTACGTTTCAAGGAATAGCTTTGCTGTTTGGCTTTCAGAGCGACGTTCCAATCTGCGGAATAATAAGCGTAATCCGTTGTGATACCGAAGGCTCCACGCAGGAAGAAGTCCGTGTAATCCGCCAGACCGTTGATCGTCCAAGGCGAAATAATAATGCCTCGATGCTTCGATGCTTCCATATAGGCAGGTCCCATGCCGATAAAGCCTGCATTATAGGTCGAGTTCAGTGATTGGGTCGTGCGAATCGTGTCACGCAAGGCTTTGCCGACGTTGATGTCAGTCTCCGAGCCGCTGCCGACGAGCAAGCCTACAGGCATGCCGGGAAGCTTCTCCGAGAACAGGCGCAGCTGCGAAGAGTGGAAGGCCATTACATTAATCAAGTCTTCGGCATTCTGTTCCTCAATGAGCTCCACGAGGACGTCAACCGCCCTTGGATTAGCTGTCTTGATCTCGGCATACACCATAATGCCTTTGTCTCTAGCCAGCTCGATCTGCTCCTCCAGCGTCGGTACCTTGACGTCCGGGAAGCCGTTCGGGTATGGCTTGTTGGCGTTTAGTTTTTTAATCTCCTCTAATGTAAAGCTCTCTACGTTGCCTGTTCCGTTCGTTGTATTCTGTAAGACAGAATCGTGGATAATGACCAGATGGTCGTCGGATGTGACGTACATATCGTTTTCGATATAATCGGCGCCGTTCTCGTATGCCATCAGATTGCTTTCGATGGTATTCTCCGGCGACCTCGACGGCATGCCGCGATGGCCGATAATATACGGCTTGCGGATGAGGGTTGTCGCATTACTATAGACCGCCAGCGCGTCAAATGCGGCTTCCGGCGCTCCGGTCAGAATGCCGTTCGTGCCGGTTGCGATCAGCTCATGCATCGCAAGCGAGCGATCGGCGCTTGCAGCCTTTTCCTTTGTCCAGACGACGATGGTACGCTGCTGCAAGTATTCGACATGCCCTTTGGTTGCTGCCGCTTGCGGCAAGATGGCGATTTTGGAACCGCTGATGGTCGTCTCACGGCGAATAGCAAGCAGCGAATCCTTCGTTACAGTCGCCGAGCTGAAGTCCAGAATGCCGCGCACCATCGGTACTGCCGCTCTTACGCGAGAGATCCACTCGCCATGATCAGAGATGACGAACGCATCCTCCAAGCCGTTTGCTTCGGCATAGGCGGCTATTGCGTCTGCTGCTTTCTCCGAATGGACATAGAAAGCAGGAATGATCTTGCCCTCGATCAGCTCCATGACCGACGGAACATCCGACAGAACGGTATTCAGATTAGATGGGGCCACGACATTCAGCTTCTCGTCTACATGAAGGATGACGGTTGCCGGAGTGGCGGACCCGGACAAGAGAGAGAGCCCCTCGGCATTGGTCAGCTCGGTTACGATAGTGGGTCCCATCACAATCTTCGTATCAGGCTCATAGACGTCTGCGAACCGGTCAGCCGGCATGGGAGGCAATTCCTCCAGCTGGAGCGTGACCTTCAGATTGTCGACTCTCATGACGCTACCGTTCGACTGGAGTCCGATATGTCCCTTGGCATATGCGGCGGCGGAGTCGGTATCGATGATTAGCGAGTCGTTGATCCATTCCTGCACGCGGTTTCCTTTTGCCACGACGGTATAATGGTACATCTTGCTGGCGTCGATCCGCTCCTTGAACGGGCCTTTGTCCAGAATGGACCAGCCGTTCGCCGGATTGCGCTCAGCGAATTCTATGCCGTTCGCTGCGGTGGCGTCCTGACGGACGGCCATTTGATAATACGGATAATCTCCATTCTGAATGCGGAACATGATGGAGTGCCATCTCGCCGTATCATTCGCGTTCAGATGGGTGACATCGGCTTCGATCTTGTAATCGCCGAACAAACCCAGATAATCCGGGAGCAATACGCGTGAAGGATTGTCGGGCGCTGCGGATGCATGAAGCTCGAATGCGCCGTCTCTCACCGTTGCGCGGGAAGCTGTCGTGCCTTCCTTGCGGGTCCAGCCCTCTGGCATCGACCCGTCCGCAAGCCGATCGAAGTTGTTTTCATAGAGCACGTAGCTTACTTCGTCCTGCTTCTTCGCTACGACCAGCAAGGTAATGGAGACACCGTCAATGGAGCCGGTTACCCGGTGTACGCCGCTGCTCTTCACATGCAGCTTGCCCTCGGCGATCTCGACTCCATCGCCTTCTGCCATCCACTCCAGTTCACCGCCTTGTACAGTGCCTGATGTGAAGTCGCTGCGTTCTGCCTGGAAGGACCAATAGGCCAGCTCTACAGGCGTGCCGACAGTCGCCAGCTCAAAGCCTTGCTCATGCTTCATCGATACTACCTTGGCACCTGTCTGCGATTCGCTTACGCTTACCTCATAGGCAGCTTCCGCATTGGCATATACCGCCGTTACGGTTGCTGTGCCTTCGCGGATCGGATATAGCTGGCCGCCGACAACCTTCAAGATGCTCTCGTCGGAGGAATACAGCTTCAGCTTCGCGGGATCAACCGGCTCGCTTATGCCGTCCGAGTAGTCGATGGTGGCTGTGAACGCTACAGGCCCGCTCAGCGCCTCAAGCTGTGGCGGCAGCGTCAGGTTGATGGTCTCCGCTGTAAGGCGCGTGACGACCAGATTGTCGAAGGAGACATGCGCCTGGTCTACCTGAAAGCCAATCTTGCCACGCTTCAATAGATCTTGGGAGAAGCTTCGGTCTATGAGCTGGACATATTCATCCGAGGCTGCCGGCTTAATATATTCCTTGACGTTGTCGCCGAATACGCGAACCTTCATCGTATAGTTTTCATTCAGAGCAAGCGGCTGCCATGGCCCGGAAGCGATGACGGACCATCCGTTATCCGGCTTGCGGTAAGCAACTTCATAGCTGCCGTTCTGGCGGATTGCCATCTGGTTGTATGGCTGCTTGCCTTCCGTTGTTCCGCGGAAGATGAGCGATGCCCATCTCGCCGCATTCAGCACGCTATGGAATTGCAGGTCAGCTTCGACCGTGTAATTGTCCCACTGTACAGGCGCTGTCACTCGGGATTGTGCGCCGGAAGCGTTGCCCTCCAGCTCAAGCCTGCCGTTGCTGACGCTGAATGGCGGACTGCCGGCATTCACATCGGAGATCCAGTCCGCAGGCAGCTCACCGTCCGGGATGCTGTCAAAGCTTTCTTGCAGCAGGATCGGATCGGATGGGCCCGAGACGATGTCATCGGATAAGGTCAAAGTGCCGTAACCGCTCGTATCGTTCCAGAAGGACGATGATTCATATGCGCTCCAATAAGCGGAACGCTGCATCGCGGTGTCCTCGCCGAATCGGTCAGTGACGCCGATCTCCAGACCTAGCTCTCGGGAGAGCTGCGGGTCGAATTGCAGCAGCTCCCAGCTGATCGCGACCTCCAGCTCCCAGCCGCTGTCCGTCTTGCTCATGGCGCGCATGATGCCCTTGTCGTCCTTGCCCGCATGATTCGAGAGCGCTGCGCCGAAGCTGAATTGAGGCGTCGCGGATTGCTCGCGGAAGATGAAGCCCGCCTGCATATCGTTCGCAGCGAACGGGGAGGAGCGGTGCAGCGACGGATCGACGAACAGGCTGACGCTGTCCTGGTCGAACCAATAGCCGGATTGCTGTGCAAGCGGCGTATCGTCTTCAATGCGTACGCCTACATATAAGTATTGCTGATCCCACAGCGCGCCGAAGCTCGCCAGCGGAGCACCAGGCGCATCCTCAGGCAGCACGCCGCCAGGCAGCCGCTCGATCGGCTGGTCCAGGCTCCAATTCATATCATCGAGCTTGCCGTCAATGACAGGCGCATAATCGGTTTTCGGTACGGATAGCGCCTGGCGTTCCAGAGGCGCTGCTGCCGCAAGCTCAGCTGCTTCCTCTTGATTCCCTTCCTCCGGCTGGCCGGATTCCTCTGAACCGTCGGTTCCTTCTTCATCTGCTGGAGCCTCCGTCTCAACCGGCTCGGTATCACCGCTGTCTTCGGCAAGCTCGTCAGACTCCTGCTGCGCCCCTTCCTCCAGCTCGTCTTCCTGCGGGCTGTTGTCTGCTTCTGTAGCCAGATGGTCAGCCACCGGGAAGTCCTCAGCTCTTATCGACTGCATAGGCGGCAGCAATCCGCACAGCAAGGTCATACAAATGATGGCGGACAGCAGCTTTGAAGCTCGTCTCATGAATTCCTCATCCTCTCCAATTGGGATGGCAGCGATTTGAGCACGGCAAAAAACCCTTTTACGCATCGGTTCAGGAAGCATTCTCGCATCTGCGAAACGCATTCATTGTCGATTCATAAAAGGGTTTTCTCTCCATCTCGTACCCTTGCCTATAGGGGGTGTTCACCCGTAACCAATGTAATCCACTTTTGTTATGGGGGCATTTGCGAGGCGTGAAACATCTGTAAAGGGGATGCCGAAATTCATGAATCCTCCACAAATTGTTGAAAAAGATAGAATAGTTGGCATTTTCCGAGAAAAACCGCTATAATTCTCTATTAAGAACACTTACTAGAATAGCGAGGGTGGGAGATATTGATCATTCGTGTAGAAAATGAGAGAGAACGAAGCCAGTTCGACAATTTGTGGATGGAAGTGTGGGATGAAAAAGGATTTGAGCATGAAAAAACGGTAGGGGACGCGTATTTGCTATATGTAGGCGGCAAGCCGGCGGGGACGGCGGAGTTCGCGCCTTATGATCCGCAGGGTGCGGATGAGCTGCATCGCGTATTTGATTTCAGCGGGATCGATTGCATCCGGCGTCATCACCGGCAAGTATTCGTCATCGACAAGTTCGCAATCGCCAAGGAGTTCAGATCCAGCTCGGCGCTGGATCTGCTTATGTACAATTTGTTCGACTATGCGGAGACGCGCCAGAAGCTGTTCGCTATCGCTTTGCTGGACCCGCTGCTCTATCGGCTGATCCGGTTCCATTATCATTTTCGCGTGGAGAAGGTCGGGGATCGAACGTCATACAAAGGGGCGGAGGTCATTCCCGTCCTGATCGACAGCAATTATTTTTTGAATCGCAAATGGGATTATGCCTGGTATCGCAAGGCTGCGGCGGAGCTTGGCAGGGAGCGGCAGCTGGCTTCCAATACGGTCTAACTCGCAGCACAGCGAACAACCCGTTACTTCTATTGAATAGAAGGAGCGGGTTGTTGGCGTTAATAGGATGAACACATGCCTGCATATCCGACTGAACGCTATGCTTTGGGAGAGCAAGTTAACTTGAGCGGCAAGTCAAGAAGCGGAGGAACGGAAGGCGTAGGTTTTGTACGCGCCATTGTCCGACGAGTATCTCAAAATATTGCGGTCCTCGGGCAAGCCTTCGAAGTATGCGCCGATACAGCCTGTCGTGCAGCGATGGCCCGATAAGAGAATATTTGCGCCGCTCTGACCGTAACGGGCTTCAAGCTCCCCCATGAATGCGAATACCCGCTGCATAAAGCCTTGGATATCTTCCATGCCCTTATAGATGCGGGCATCGGGAATCGGACCCGCCAGAGTCACCTCGCTCCTCCGCAAGCCGTCCGCTTCGCCAAGGTCGAACACATCGAGCCGTCCGTCAATCTGTACGGGAAGACCGGAAGCGATCTCGGCTGTCTGGATCGCCCGTGCCTGCGGAGACGAGATGACATAGTCGAATCGAATGGAGGCCAGCTGTCCCTTCAATTCCTCGGCTTGCCGGATACCGGTTTCATTCAGCGGCAATCCGCTGCGTCCCTGCAATCGTCCTTCCTTATTCCAATCGGTCTGGCCGTGTCTGACCACATAGATCATGTTCCAGTTCCCTCCTGTCCGGTTACGTATTCTTCAGAAAGTGGCTATTTCCTTTTTCCTATCCGTCCAGGGGGGCGATGCTCATATTTGATCCCTATTCCTAAAGTCGCAACAATGATGGTTGGATGTTCCCTCTTCCCATTCAGTCCTAAGTCTGTTCTTGCCGGGCCAGCAGCCTTACGAATTTCTTCATGACCGGCAAGATCGTGCCTTGCATATCTGCCATAATTGTGGATAAGTGGGTGTGCTGCGCCTCTGTTGAGGAGGTGAAGCGAATCAAATGGGACACCGCAGCGAGGGACACCTCGGTATTGACGTTCACCTTACAGATGCCGCGCTCCATCGTCTGGGCAATAATCGCATCAGGCGTGCCAGAGCCGCCATGCAGCACGAGCGGAATCTGTACAGATGATTGAATCTGCCGCAGCAGTTCCAGATCAATCTTGGGCTCGCCCGTATACATGCCGTGCACCGTGCCGATAGCCGCAGCCAGGAAATCGACGCCGGTTTCCTCGACGAAGCGCTTGGCATCAGCGGGATCGGTCAGCCTTCCGTCGCCTTCCTCTTCGTCGGAGAAAGCGCCTCGCGACACGGAACCAATCTCCGCTTCCACCGATACGTCCGCCATATGGGCAAGCTCTACGATTTCTTTGGTGCGTGCTATATTTTCGTCCAGCTCGTATTTGGAGCCGTCGTACATGACGGATGTGAAGCCGCATCGTATAGCTTGGACAATGGATTTCTTTTCGTAGGCATGATCCAGGTGAAGCGCGACGGGAATGGCCGCCTTGCGAGCAATCGCGATAGCCATTGCGGCGAAGCCCTCCAAGTCTACGGCAGGCAAGTAGCGTTCGCCCAGCGCAATGATAACCGGGCGTTCCTCTGCCTCTGCCGCCTGCACAGCAGCTTGTACCGTCTCCAGATTATAAACGTTAAAGGCGGCTACTGCTTTTTTCTCTTGTTGCGCAGCCAGCAAGATGTCTTTGGTTGGTATCAGCATTTCTTTTCTCTCCCTTTCCCAATAAAACGGCGTATGCGGAGCATAACGGACCGCATACGCCTCGATTTGTCTTCAGTCCCAAAAGGATTAGCGCTCCAACAACTCTACTGTATCCTTAAGCGTAGAAGCCGATCCCACATTGCCCGGGAAGATGATGTAATAGAGTCCGGGAAACTTGCTTTCGCCTCCCGTAATCCAGACAGGAACACCAGGCTGGATTTGTCCGGCGACAGTAGCGCGCTGTACGCGCAAGCCTTTCGTGCCGATATCGCTGGACGTAATGCCGCCTTTGGCAATGATATATTTCGGCCGGACGTTCAGCCGCTGCACAATGCTGGTGACCGCATCCGAAATTGTGACCGATTGCTGCAATTCTTCCTCTTGCTTCCCTTCGCCAAGGTCAAGACGCTCGCGGCGCGTATAGACGGTCACGGTCTTGCCGGCAGCAATCGCAGCTTCCGTCTCGGTAATGACGCGGTCAATCTCGGCTTTGAATGCATCCGGCTGCATCACCAGATGGACGTTGAATTCGATAAAGGTTACAAAATCGCATGTTTTCAGCTGTTCGAGCTGTTCGGTCGTTTTCTTCACATGCGAGCCAACGAGTATGAGGCCGCCTGAACCCGGCTGACCGCCTACGACTTCTTCCTTCGTCAGGAGCGGTCTGTCGCCGATGCCGCCGATTACTTTTGTAAAAGCTGCGGCTGTGCGGAACATGAAAGTTTTGCCTCGCTTCATCGCACGAACGAGCGCAATGGTGAAGATCTTCACGTCGATATCGTCGACGGCATTGACGACGACTTTATTAAAGCCGCTTACGTTCATAAGCTGCTCCTCGATATCTTCGAGCTGAAGCGCTCGCAGGCTGTCCAGTGAGATATACGCAGTGTCGGCCGCTTTGAATGCACCGCCCGACTTCTCTTCAACCCATCGGCCGAGATCGGACTCGGTATATCCGAAGGTGCGGTCAAGCGCGAATTCCGTCTCGCCCACAGGCACCAGTTCCTCGTCATATTGGACGTAATGGATATTGTCAATCGTGTAGCGTCCGCCCGCCTTGAAGAAGGGCAGAATGACTTCTCCGTCGAACAGGACGCCGGAAGCCTCTTCCGTCGTAGACCGCAGCGTCTCGGTCTCCAGTGGATAATGTCCGCGAAGCGTAGAATCGCCTCGGCTGACGATCAGATAAGGCTTGTTGCCAAGCTGTTTGGACGCTTCCGCCGCATGACGGGCGATGTCGCGGTGAACCGTTTCCGTCTCGCTTGCGATCAGGCCGCGCGAGTTGGTCAGGATGAAGAACATCGGCCCTTCCTCGTGGAACCCCTTTATCAGCGTCTCCAGCGTCCAATCGGTGTACACGGAGATGCCGTGTACCGTTTGCACGCCGGTCGGATCATCGTCCAGCACAATGATTTTCCGGTCGAAGCTTTGCAGCTCCGCTTCAAGCCATTCATCCGCTTGCCTGCTGTCTATAGCAGGCAAGCGGTCAAATATGTCTCTCGCCAATCGTTTTCCAATATGCATAGGTTTCACACCTTTTTTATATATAGTTGAAGCAGCTTACAGACCCGGCAGAATGCCGCTGAACAGACTTAGCGCGTAGACGGCAGCCAGTGCGGTCAGACCGGCGATGAAGCCGCCGAGCGTCCAGACTCTAAGCGTTTGCGTTACAGTCAGCTTGCCGAACCGGTTTACGACCCAGAAGCCGGAATCATTCGGCAGCGACAATCCGATGCCGCCAGCACAGATCGCCAGACCAAGCAGGATAGGGGATACACCCAAATCGAGGACAAGCGGACCCATGATGCTTGAAGTAGTGACAAGCGCGACGGTTGAAGAACCAAGCGATGCACGCAAAATTTGGGAAAAAATAAAGGCCAGCAGCAAGACAGGAATGCTCCAGCTCTGCATCGTTGTAATCAAGTAGTCGCCGATGCCGCTATGATTAATGACGGCTCCGAATGCTCCGCCAGCTCCGGTAATCAGGACAATCATGCCTGCTGTGGAGATGGACTCGGAATAAAGAGAATTGTAATTTTCTGAAATATATGGACGAAGCACAATGATGGCTACGAGTACGCTGATCAATAAGGCAATGTTTTTGTCGCCTACGAATCCGAAGAACGAGGCAAGGCCGGTTCCCGGGAACAGCATTTTGGAGATCGTGTTCATCAAAATGAGTGCAATCGGCAGTATTAGCATGCCGAAGGACAACCCCGTGCTGATTTCTTTGCGTTTCGATTCGGGCTCCGCTTGCACAGCCTCTAATTCATCTACAGTGGCTTGCACACGCTTTCCGATATATTTGCCGTATAGGAAGCCGCCGACAAGCGTTGCAGGAATCGCGCAAATGATGCCGTACAGAATGAACAGGCCAAGGTCGGAACCCGTATTCTCGGCTACGACCATAGGACCCGGAGTTGGCGCAATCATGTTATGAGAAGTGATTAGGCCGATGCCGAGCGCCGTTACGAAGGTGATGATCGAAATGCCTGTACGTGTAGCCAGACTCTTCAGCAAGCCGCTGAGAATAACGAATGCAGCATCGAAAAAGACCGGTATGGATACGACTGTGCCTGTCAGAGCAAGCCCGGCTGGCGATTTCTTAATGCCGAAGAGCTTAAGGAGGGAGCCGGCAATTTTTTCGACGGCGCCGGATGCGCCAAGGAACGAGCCGAAGATAACGCCAAGACCGATCAGAATGCCTACACCGGTAAGCGTATTGCCGAATCCTGCGGTGACAATGCCCGGCACTTCCTTCAGCGGAATGCCGATGGCGATTGCCGTTCCGAAGGCAATGACGGTCAACGCAAGGAACGGCTCAACTTTCCATTTGATAATAAGAAGAAACAGAAAGGCTAATGCAATAACGAATGCAACTATGAGCATAGGTCCAGTTAACATAGGGCTTCCACCTTTTCGTCGTAGTGTTATTAATTAACGAGTTGTCTTGCCGACTTCAACGTTCGCCAGCTTCTCGTAATATTGAACGATTCCCGCATGGTCAAGCGCTTGCTTGCCGTCATCTCTTAATGTCTCGAACACGTGGCGCACATGCTCGGTCAGCGGAAGAGGGACTTCGAAAGCCTCTGCCGTCTCCATGACATTGGTCAAATCCTTCAGATTAATGTCAACGCGCCCGCCAGCCTTAAAGTTCCGCTCCAGCATCATCGGCACCTTCGCATCGAGCACAGTGCTGCCTGCGAGTCCGCCGCGGATTGCCTGGTACATCTTCTCCAGGTCGATGCCGGCTTTGGCCGCTAGCACAAGCGCTTCGGATACCGCTGCTATGTTAACGTTTACAATGATCTGATTGGCCAGCTTTGCCGTAGAGCCGCTGCCGCTCGGACCGACGCGGACGACATCCTTGCCCATGCAGGAGAGGACTGGCAATACGCGCTGGAAGGCCGCTTCGTCGCCGCCAGCCATAATGGACAGTGTGCCGTCAATCGCTTTGGGCTCGCCGCCGCTTACCGGCGCATCCAGCATGGAGATGCCTTGAACCGCAAGCGCATCGGCTGCTTCTTTCGCCACAACAGGCGAGATGGAGCTCATATCGACTACGATAGTGCCGGCTTTGGCTCCATGGATGATACCGTCTTCACCGAGCATGACGGTCTTCACAATGGCGTTATTCGGGAGCATTGTAATGATGACATCGCTTTCAATTGCAACAGCTTTAGGAGAACTGCCTTGCACTGCGCCTGCTTGTACCACATCGGCTACGGCTTCCGCGTTCAGATCGTAGACGGTGAGGCTGTATCCTTTTTTAATCAAATTTTTGGCCATTGGTTTACCCATGATGCCAAGTCCAACGAAACCAATCTTCATGTTGGAACCTCCTATATCGTGTTGGTAAGTGATTTCGAAAGTTATTGTACACAAATATTTTAAAAATGTATACAAAAAGTTCAAAATGGATACAAAATAAATATTCGAATTGGCTTTCAAAGGCCATCCGATAGCTTTATAATTTAAGGATAGTCTGTACCGAACCGCTTTTTTTATGAGCAGCAAAGGAAGGTAAATGGATGAGCAAGCAGGCGTTTCAAGCGGCATATGTGCATTGTTATGAGCTGATAAGGGATAAAATATTGAATGGAGAATTGCCGGGCGGAACGAAGCTGGTAGAGGAACGTCTAGCGGAAGAGCTGGGCGTAAGCCGTACGCCTGTTAGAGAGTCAATCCGGAAGCTGGAGCAGGAAGGGCTGATTCAGCGGAAGCGCGTCGTACAGCCGACCGTGGAGGATTTGCGCCATATATTCGAGGTGCGAATGCTGCTGGAGGGCTTCTCAGCGCGCTGCGCCGCAGCCTATATGGATGAGGAGACCCAGGAAAAGGTCCAGGAATGCATCACAATTGCGCGCGAAGGCACCGTCGAGGTAACGATGGATGCAAATAAGCAATTCCATGATTTGATCGTTCAGGCAAGCCGGAATCCGGAAATTATTAGTATCATCGATCGGATGCAATCGATCATCTATCTGTTCCGAAGAGCTGTCGTCTATTACAAGCGCCCGTTCCTGATCGACGAGCATCAGCATATACTGGATGCGATTCGCACCCATGACGCAGCAACCGCAGAGAGGCTGATGAAGGAGCATCTGCAGGCGGATTTGGATTTTTATTTGCATCTAGGGAAACATCAGGCATGACAATAGAAGCCTCCGAGCGTCTCGGGGCTTCTTTTCAATAGAGCAGTTAGTAGGGACATCTATGCCATACAACTGCGGTCTATGCGATTATGTATATGGGAGGGTAGAGGCGCGGTTAGCCGGCCATGCGCTTCTTCTTGTCTTCGGTGCAGGTGCGCCCCCATTGGTTGCATTGGTTGAACATAGGGCATTTGCGATATTGGACAAGAGCGTCGTCCAGCGCTTGGCTGGCCAGCAGCACGGAGGGATCGACGAACGATTGGAACTCGTCAAAGGTGTTTTCCATAATGACTCTGAGCTTCTCGATTTGATTTCTACATAGACAGTCCAAAGGGATTATCCTCCTTTGAAAGTATAAATTTTCATGTGAAACTATCATTTCTTATCTATAGTTTACAACAAATAGAGAAGAATGGCGATATGTGGAATAAAAAGTCGAAGAATGTTTTGTGAATTTACCGCTCCAATCGCTGTTGATGTGGGCCGTCTTTTAGAAGAATAGTTTCGATGACCTAACATGTTCCGAAAAAGAAACAAGCTGGAGCCGGCACAGTTCCGGAGCCAGCTTGTTTTCTTATTCGGTTAGCGGGATTGGGATTGGTCGAAGCTTTATTCGTTCATGCGCCGCTCGGTAAGGATGGCGTTTTTCTTTGCGCCCTCTTTCAAATCCGCAGGGGCGTATTCCGCGTTCGCCATTACGTTGTAGCGCTTAAGGGCGTTGGCGTAGTCCTTGTTCACAAATGCGCTGTATGCTTGCTGCGTGAGCTTTAATGAAGCGTCTTTCATAAATTGAACGGCGTGGCTGTTCGCTGCCAGCCCTTCTTTCATCTTTTTGTCGGCGATGAGAACGGCATTGACATAATTTTTCTGATTGAAATACCAGCGCGCATTGGAAAAGGCGTGAAGGAAAGCTTGGCGCTCCTGAATGAGCTGGAGATTTCCGGGCACGTTGTAGGTATGGCTGTATGCTGCATCTTGGCCTATTAGCTCGTAATGCTGCTTGGCTTTATCGAGCTGGTCGGATTCAAAGAATGCTTTTGCCTGCTCGGCTGCTTTTTTGGCTGCCGTCGATTGATTCGAAGCATTAACTTTCCAGCTGTAGCCCGTATCTTTGGTTTTGAAATAATAATACAAAGCATTATAATAGCTGCCCTGCTTCAAGTAATAGTCTCCGTTCCAAATGTAGCCGTCCGCTTGGATTTCCTCCGCACTTCTGGTATCAGCGGCTTTCGTTGAAGTCGATGAAGTAGAAGTGGAGCTTTTGCCGCCCCCGTTATGATAATGATATTCGCCATACTCGAGTCCCCACTTCTCGCAATTTGTGCGGCATGTATGTCCGCCGGAGGAGTCCGTTCTTCCCGGGTGGGCAGAGGCCAAGGTGCTGCAAAGGAAAAATAATAGAGTGATGAACGCAGTTATTTTTGTCATGATGGCATAGGTCTCCTTCAATAGGGTATTTGGTTCAATTTTATAGAAGTTGTTTCGTTCTGAATAGGGGGTTTCTCATATTTTTAGAAAATACTTGAAAATAATCAAATTGTTCATCATGACCATTCAATCTAAACGTTCAGCCCTCATTTCACATTGAAATTACGAATCATTTCTTTAATTGCTCGTTATCGTTGTTGAATGTGCGTTATTTAACCGGTAAGCGGGATGCTTTAGTCTAGATGTAACGGGTGAACCGAAGGATCGACAGACAGCATGCACCCGTTATTCATCCTACTTGTACAGGAGGTCAATCGTATGAAGAGAAAGATGAAGCGCTGGATGCAAGGATCGCTCGCCGCAGTCCTTGCGGTCAGTATGCTGAGCGCATGCGGCGGCGAGAACAAGCCAAGCCCGGGCGCAGAGGGCGACGGGGCGGCTAAGCCGTTCCAAGGCAAGAAGCTGTCCATCGCTACGGCGAACCACCCTTGGGGGGACGCCATTAAAGAACTGATCCCGCAATTCGAAGAAGAGACTGGAATGAAGGTAGATGTGCAGAGCTACTTCGAGGATCAATTGTCCCAGAAACTGACCGTACAGTTCACATCCGGTTCCGCAACGCCTGATGTGTTCATGTACAGCCCGCTGCAGCATGCCAAGCAGTTCTACAACAATGGCTGGCTTCAGCCGCTGGATGAGTATGTGAATAAAAATGCGGATTACGACTTTGAGGATTTCTCGAAGGCATCCGTCAGCACGAATATGATCGATGGCAAAATCGTCGGCATCCCGACGATTACCGAACAGCATATCCTGTATTACCGCAAGGATCTGCTGGAGGAAGCGAACATTGCCGTGCCTAAGACAATGGACGAGCTTCTGGCGGCGGCGGAAGCGCTGCATGACCCGAGCAAGGAGATGTACGGCTTCTCCGCTCGCGGTCAACGCTCCGCGCTCGTGTCGCAAATCTCGTCGTTCATGTACTCCGAGGGCGGAGAATTCATGCGCGACGGCAAGGCGGCTCTGAACGCGCCGGAATCGGTGAAAGGCATGGACACTTATGCGACACTGCTGAGGGACTTCGGTCCTCCGGGGGTGCTGAATATGTCCTGGCCGCAAGCCATTGGCGTATTCGCGCAAGGCAAAGCCGCTTTCTTCGCAGACGTCAATTCGATTTATCTGAATGCGGCCGATCCGGAGAAGTCCACCGTCGCCGATCAAATCGGCTACGCGGTATTCCCGGCCGGCGATGCGGGCTCGCAGCCGTTCAACATTGCGTCGTGGGGCATTGCGATGAATGCGAAAGCCGCTGACAAGGATGCAGCATGGGCGTTCATCGAATGGGCTACAAGCAAGGAAATTATGCTGGAGACCCAGAAGCTGGGCAATCCGGGGTCGCGCTTGTCCGTATGGTCAAGCCCGGAAGGCACGGTAGCCTTCCCGAAAGAGCTGGCGGAAGTGACGATGGAGACGCAGAAGGGCGGCGTTGACCACTCCCTGCCGCAAGTGAATGCCGTAGGCGAAGCTCGTGATATTATTGGCTCGATCGTGCAGCGCGCGATTACGGGCGAAGATATCCAGGCAGCCGCCGACCAGGCTAACAAAGAATTCCAAGCGTTAATTGATAACGAATCCGGTCAATAAGCTGCGGAGTCGGAGGGATGCGTCCGTGCGGACGCGTCCCTTCTTCATCCCGAGGCGCAACGAGAAAGGATGGAGGCAATGCGAACGAACTGGTTTGATCGCAACCAGAAATGGATATACACCATGCCGGCTGTATTATTCGTGCTACTTATGATGGTATTCCCGATTTTATATACCTTTCGAATCAGTTTCTATGAATGGAGCATGTCCTCAACGACGCCTCCCAAGTGGGTAGGGCTCGACAACTATATCGCTTTGCTGACGGATGCCCGTTTCTGGGTGACGGTGAAGCAGACTTTCGTCTTTACATTTGGCGCATTAATTGTGCAGACGGTGCTGGGTGTGGCCATTGCGGTATTGCTGCACCGTGAATTTTTCGGCAAAAATTTGGTCAAAACAATCTTCCTGCTTCCCATGGTTGCGACACCTGTTGCGATGGGCCTTGTCTGGCTGCTGATCTATGAGCCAAGCATCGGCGCCGCCAATACGCTGCTCAAGTTGATCGGACTCAACCCGCAGCTATGGATCGCCTCGCCGTCGCAGGTTATGCCGTCCCTTATTCTGATGGACGTGTGGATGTGGACGCCAATGATCTCGCTCATTGTGATGGCTGGCTTGGCGACGCTGCCGACCGAGCCGTATGAAGCCGCTGATGTGGATGGGGCTTCGACCTGGCAGAAGTTCTGGTATGTGACGCTGCCGCTGCTTCGTCCGACGATTATTGTGGCGGTTATGCTGCGCCTGATCGATGTCCTGAAGACGTTCGATATTATCTATGCGACCACGCAAGGCGGTCCGAACATGAAGTCGGAGACGCTGAACATCTACGGCTATACGCTTGGCTTCCAATACTTTAAGCTGGGCATGGCTTCAACGTTGCTTGTGATCTTTTTTGCCATCGTGATGGCTTTAACGCTGTTCATGATCTATGTGCGCAAACGTCTGGAGGTGGCTTCATGAAGCGCAAAAAACGATTAAAAACGATCATCATGAGCTCGCTCACGGGCTTAGTCGTCATCTGCTTTGCCTTTCCGTTCGTATGGATGCTGCTGGCTTCGTTCAAGACGCAGGCGCAAATCATGTCACCCGATGAGTTTCTGATCTTCAAGCCTACGGGGCAAAACTATGTGAATGTCTTCAGTGAATACGACTTCATGAAATTTATCATCAACAGCTTTATTGTCGCAGCTGGATCGACGCTCGGCTCCTTAATCCTGGGACTGCCTGCAGCGTACGCGATTGCGCGTCACCGGCTGCAAGGCCTTGGCCTGGTCATCCTGGTTGCCCGCATCATTCCGGGCATCACGTTCCTTATTCCTTGGTTCATCATCTTCTCGCAGCTCGGAATGGTCGACTCCTATCTGTCGCTCATTCTCAGCCATATGCTGGTTGGCTTGCCGTTCATCATCTGGGTGATGATCTCCTTCTTCGAGGGCTTGCCGACGGAGATCGAGGAAGCGGGCTTGATTGACGGATGTACGCCGACTCAAGTATTCCTAAGAATTGTATTGCCGATCTCAGGACCGGGAATTGTTACCTCATCGCTATTGTCCTTTATTTTCTCATGGAACAACTTTATGTTCTCGATTATTCTGGCGGGAGACAAGACGAAGACGCTGCCGGTCGCGGTATTCAACTTCATGTCCTATTCCGAAATTAACTGGGGCGCGCTTATGGCTTCAGCCTGTGTCATTACGCTTCCGGTACTGATTATCGCGCTGCTTGCCCAGCGGTTTATCGTAAGCGGTCTTGCGGCGGGCGCAGTGAAGGGCTAAACTACTTGTACAACCAAGAGGTCATGCCTTTCACAAAGGGGCGCGCCGCCATGCCGCGAAAAAGCACGATTTTTTCCAAAATTATGATTATGATCGTCTTGTTTCTGATACCCGTCCTTTTCTTATATGGCTATACGAATAAGGTAAGCGTAGATGTTGTGGAAAATGAAATTGGGGCCAACAGTCTCGGACAGCTGTCGTTCTTGCTTCAGCAGTTCGACGCCACGATCGAGCAGTTGGCTATGTATACGGTTACGCTTAGCGCCGATCCTCATGTGCGCGAGCTGATGGAGCGGGATAAGACGATTCCGTACGACCGGCAGCGCGAGGAATACCGGATTAACAAGAAGCTTAGTCTGCAGAGCGTATCCAGCTCGTGGATGAACGAGATTACGTTGTATTTGCCGAAGCAAGAGATGATGCTGTCTTCGAATCTGCTTAAGGATTATGATCCGTGGGGCGATGTGAAGCGATTCGCCTTGCGCAAGGGCTGGATCTATGACGACGATCCCAAGGGCTATGCCCAGGTGCCGGGCGCACGCTTCATCAGGCAAATTTCGGAGCCGTATAGCGCAACCTCTGTGGAGCAGGTGGAGGCGATGTTTCAGGTTGGCTTCCCCGTATCGAACATCTCCGGCATGCTGGACATGGTCAAGTGGGATGGGCGAAGCGATCCGTTCCTGTACAACAAAGCATACGATCCAATTGGCAACACATCAATGGATGCGGATGCCGCTCGTGAGGTTATGAGGGAGCTTGGCGGCAGAGAGCTCGGAGGCAGCGGTCATGTGGTTGCGGATATCGGCATGGGGCGAGTGGCGATCTTCTATGTGAAGTCGCAGCAGCTCGGCTGGTATCTGGTTGATTATGTGCCAATGGAAAGCATCCTTCAGCCCATTCACAAGACGAATGCGATGTTCTATGCGACAATCGGCTTGCTGCTCGCTATGGGCGTTATCGCATCCTATTTGCTGTACCGCAATGTTCAGCGGCCGATTGGCAAGCTGATGCGCGGGGTGCAGATGCTGAAGAAGGGCAACCTGTCGACACGGATCGAGAACGGCTCCAGCAATGAGTTCGACTTCCTGTTCCTGCGATTCAATGAGATGGCGGAGGAAATTCAGGATCTTGTCGAGCGTGTCTATGCGGAGAAGATTCGGGGGCATGAGGCTACGCTGAAGCAATTGCAGGCGCAGATTAACCCGCATTTCCTGTACAACAGTCTGTTCTTCATTATTAATACGGCAAAAATGCAAGATACGCCATCTGTCGTAGCGATGGCTCAGAATCTTGCTGAATATTACCGCTATACGACCCGGATGGAGGATCGCCCAGCTTCGCTGCGCGAGGAGCTGCAGCTTGTCGAGAACTATCTGGAAATTCACAATCTTCGGTTAGGAAGACTTCGCTATCAGATCGATGTGCCGGAAGAAATGCTGGAGCTGCCGCTTCCGCGGCTGCTGCTGCAGCCGATTGTAGAGAATGCGATTGTCCATGGCATCGAGAGGAAGCCCGGTGCTGGGCTGATACGGATTACCGGACATGCCGGAGAAGGCCGCTACATGCTTGTCGTGGAGGATAACGGAGCGGGCATGCCATACGAACAGTTGCTGAAGCTGGAGCAGAAGCTTCGCCAGTCGCTGGAGGAGCAGACCAGCTGCGGCGTATGGAATGTGCATCAACGCTTGCGATACCTGTTTGGTCCGGGATCAGGCCTTCAGCTAGCGATTAGTCCGCTAGGCGGACTGCAAGTCACCATGATCTGGAGGGAGGAATCGGAGCATGGCGCAATTGCTGATCGTGGATGATGAACGGCATATTACCGACAGGCTGTCGGAGCTCGTTCCATGGAGCGAGTCAGGCATTAAAGGCGTTTATAAAGCTTATTCCGCCGAGGAAGCGCTGGATGTGATGGCGTCATGTACGATCGATATCGTACTGACCGATATCCGCATGCCAGGCATGTCGGGACTGGAGCTGTCAGAGCAGATCCGGCGGCGCTGGCGCAAAACGAAGTGCATTTTGTTATCAGGCCATGCTGAATTTGAATATGCGAAGGAAGCGATTCGACACGGAGCAGTCAGCTATTTGCTGAAGCCGGCCAAGGATGAGGAGCTGCTGGCTGCCGTTGCGCAGGTGCGAACCGAGCTGGAAGAGGAGTGGCGCGAGGTGATCTCGCAAGAGCGGATTGCGCAAGCTCTGCGGGAGAACCTGCCCCAAATGCGCGGCAATCTACTGGGGGAGCTGCTGCTTGGCAAGCGCTATGCGGCTGCGGAGCTTCGCGACAAGATGACGATGCTGTCCGTGCCCGGATTCTATGAACAACCCTTTGCGTTAATGCTGGTCAGGCTGGAGCAGCCCTTTCACAACTATGATCCGCATAGCCTGGCGCTTGTCGAATATGCGGTGAGCAACATGGCGGAGGAGCTGTTCCAGCCGGATTGCGAGCTGTGGCACGGCAAGGATGTGCATCAATACCTGGTCTTCCTGATTACGCACAGGGAAGCCAGCGCAGATTGCGCGGAGCTGTACCGTATGCTGGAGAGTAAGGCGAGCCAGCTGAAGGATGCGATTCATACGTTCTTACGCGGCTCAGCGACGATACTCATCAGCCGGACAGGCGTATTCCCGTCCGATCTGGCAACCATGTATGACGGCACGCTGTCGACGCTGCGCAAGCGCATCGGCGACGTGTCCGATCTCATTCTGACTGTAACGGATGCAGTAATGGGCGAAAACGAGACATGTTCGTTATCATCCCTTTACGAGCTGCCGTCCTTGTCTCATTTGCTGGAAGCGGGCCAATGGCAGCAATCGGAGGAGCGGCTTAGGCGTATTGCTGCAGAGCTTCAGACGGAGGAGCATTTGCTGGAAGCCTATTTCGTTATCGCTTCGGCGGCATCTTCTTATGCGCACAAGAGCGGGCAGCGATTGACCGAGTTGATTGGTCCGGGCTATGAGAAGCTGACGGTTGGCTTGCCGTTCCGCAATGCGCAGCAATTGCTGGATTGGTCGCTGGAGCTGCTGGCCAGGCTCAGCAGCGAGGCGGAATCGGACAAGCAGGACTCGCGAGCGAAGCTGATTGCCGACGTGCGGCAATTCGTCGAGCAGCATCTTGACGAGGACGTATCGCTGACTGCGATTTCCAGACATGTCTACCTGCATCCGGTCTATATCTCGAAGATCTACAAGCTGGAGACCGGGGAGAACATCACCGAATACGTCTATCGGATACGGATGGAGAAGGCTGCCCGGCTGCTGCTGGATACATCGGACAAAATCTATGAGATTGCGTCCCGGCTTGGCTATCAGCGGGCGCATTCCTTTATTCATGTATTCAAGAAACATACTGGACTGACGCCGCAGGAATACCGGGACAAGTATGGGTCCTGAGGTCGTCCGCACAACAAGTCATAGCCAATGGCTTACCTAATAAATGATATAGAGATGCCCTTATGGGAGAGGAGTTACAGAGATGAACGATAATAAAGTGACACCGGGTTTACCGGAGCTTGACCGTAATCCGCCTACGCCTTATGCGTTTGTCGATCTGGATGCGGCAGAGCGCAATATCGCTCGAATGGCGGAGAAACTGGCCGAGCATGGCATCCGCCACCGGCCGCATATTAAGACGCATAAATCCTTGGAAATGGCGCGCAAGCAGCTTGCAGCCGGTGCGGTAGGCATTACGGTTGCCAAGCTGTCCGAAGCTGAAGTATTCGCAGATGGCGGCATAGATGATATCCTCGTTGCTCTTGCGATTGTCGGTGATCGCAATCTGGAGCGTCTGGAGCGGCTGCATCGCCGCATCCGTGTAACGGTTACCGTCGATAGCTGGGAGGCAGCCTGCGGACTATCCGCAGTTGGTGAGCGGGCGGGCATTCCATTGCGTGTATTGATCGAGCTGGATGGCGGCCTGCATCGCGGCGGACGCCAGCCGGGCGAGGATATTGTGGCGTTCGCACGTCGGATTCGGGAGCTGCCGGGTATTGAAATAGTAGGCATTATGGCATATTTCGGCCTTGTCTATCGGAATCAGACTACTGATGCGCTGGAGGCTGCGGTACGAGAAGAAGCTGGGATCATTCGCGGTGTTGTGAGCGATCTTCGCGAAGCGGGAATTTCGGTCGATATCGTTAGCTCCGGCTCGACCCCAACATCGAAGCTGTGCGAGCATGCGGAGGGGATTACAGAAGTGCGTGCGGGCAATTATTTGTACAATGACGTGTCGGCTGTCAGCATGGGCTTGGCAGAGCCAGAGGATTGCGCGCTTCGGGTAATTGCGACGGTCATCAGCATTCCGCTGCCGGGGATGGCGACGATTGACGCTGGCACCAAGACGCTGACCAGCGACCGTTCCCATCATACGGACGGCTTCGGCATGATCGTCGGACAGCCGGATCTTATGATCGCTTCGCTCAATGAAGAGCATGGTATGCTGCGTTACGATTCAGAACATATCAGCCTTTCGATCGGAGATCGTATCGAGATTATTCCGAACCACTCCTGCGTCATCCCGAATTTGAACGATTATGTGTACGCAGTGCGCGGCGGAGAGATCGTCGGGCGGATTAAAACCGATGCGAGAGGCTGCAATTATTAAGCATAGCGCGCTGTCCTGACAATGAATGCTAGGTATCGCTGTCGCTGCATAGCTGAACGAATAGCCATGAACGGATTGTCAATCGAAACGTTGAAGTTATCTGCAGGCTGAACCTTTTAAGACCAATCGCTTCTACCCTACACTCAAATGAAAGGCGGCTCACAGTGATGACAAATAGAATCGACGCTGCACGTACGACGGAAATATTAAGGGACCTCGTGCAAATTCCGAGCGTGAACCCCAACTTTGAAGGGGGCGTGCCGGAGCTTGCGGTAGCGGATTATGTGGAACGGTTTTTCCAGCGGCTAGGCTTGTCTTCCGAGCGCCGCGAGGTGCTGCCGAACCGTCCGAACATCGTCGGGATGCTGCCTGGTGTAAAAAACAATTCGCCGGGCTTGCTGCTGGAGGCCCACATGGATACGGTGCAGACGACGAATATGACCATCGAACCGTTCGCCGCAGGGGTTGTAGACGGCAAACTGTACGGCCGGGGAGCTTGCGACACGAAGGCTTCGCTTGCGGCCATGCTGGCCGCCATCGAGTGGTGTGTGGAAAATGGCCAAGTGCCGGCCGTTCCCGTCTATTTGGCCGCAGCGGTTGATGAGGAAGTTCATTACAAAGGCGTACTTGATCTGCTGCAAATTCATCAGAAATTTGGAGCGGCCATTGTCGGAGAACCAACGGAGCTTCATGCCGTCATTGCCCATAAGGGGGTTGTCCGCTGCGAGATCGAGACGGTTGGCGTATCGGCCCATGCTTCCCGGCCGAGCGAAGGCGTGAATGCTATTGATGCCATGGTGCAGGTGATCTCCCATCTGAGGAATGTCGTCAATCCTCGCTTGCTGGCCCAGCCTCATCCTTTGGTCGGAGCTGGCTCGCTCAGCGTCACAGAGATTGTCGGTGGAGTCGCGCCCAATACGATTCCGGACCGCTCCCGCATCAAGATTGACCGCCGCACGATTCCAGGCGAGGACAGCGAGCAGGTATGGGCGGATCTTCGTGATGAGCTGACCGCGCTGAATCTTGGAGATGACCGGGCGCGCGTCAATGTCTATCCGCCGTTCGTGCTGGATTATACGCTTGATACAAGCGCAGATTCCGATGTCGTGCGTCTTCTTACGCAAGCGGCTTCCAGGCGGATCGGAGAAGTGAAGACACACGGCGTGCCGTACTGCACCGATGCCAGCAAGCTGGCTCTTGTCGGTATCCCGTCTGTCGTGTTCGGCCCGGGCTCCATTGACCAGGCGCATACCGAGGACGAGTGGGTCGAGCTGGAGCAGGTCGCGCTTGCTGCGGATATTTTGATTGATGTGATTATGTCTTACGGGTCCTAATGAAGAATCGGACGGACATCTTCTAACATGAAAAGCTTTAAGTCGTATTCCCGACTTAAAGCTTTTTATTTTCGAGGCTCAAAGGCGCTTTTAGTCGAAACTGCCGGTTTTTCTGTTTTGAGTAGAAAGCAATTCATACTTTAAGCCGCTCTGTACTTTGGTGCCATTAGACGTGGGAGGCCATTATTGCGCATCCGTAACCAAAACCAGCCGGGCAGTTGTCGTTCAGAAAGCACAGCGCACTTCAAGTGCAGCAGCAGGATCATCGCCGAAAAAGTAGTGGTTATTTAGCAGAATGCGACTAGGACGGAATAAATAACGTAACTCGAAAAGCCCCCGACGCTAGCCGTTATCTTCAACGGTCAGCCATCTGAGGGTTTTGCTTTGGTGACAATTTGTAATGCAGATTCAACTTATCCCATCCAGGCGTATATCAAAATAGTTGTTGACAAGTAAAATGAAAACGCTTTATAATTCAGAAAAATAGAATTTGAAACGGTTCAAATTTTAATGTATCAGTTACATATCCCTATTGTATAACTGGTACTATAAGTACGAACAAAATTTGAAACGGTTCAAATTATAAAGGAGGGACGTGATCATGAATATAACGATTGCGGATCTGTCAAGAATAACCGGTTTAGCGAAAAGCACAGTTTCAGGGGTTCTCAACAACAAAGCTGGATTCTCGGAGAAGACCAGAGCGAAGGTATTGGAGGCCGCCGAAAAGCATGGCTATGTACCCAATGAGATTGCCAGGGGGCTGACTTCCAAATTCACGAAAACGATCGGTCTGGTCATTAAAGACATTACTAACCCTTTCTATAATCGGATTACAAAAGGGGTACAAGAAATTGCCAATGAGCATGGATATACCGTCTTTTTATGCAGCAGCGGCGAGAACCATATGGTTGAAGCCACTCAAGTTACGGTTATGGTCGGCAAAAGGGTAGATGGTCTCATTATCGCTCCGCTGCTGGAAGGAGTTACGTTCGATCACATTTATGAATTGAAGAGAAAGAAAATCCCGTTTACTCTACTCGGTTCCATTCCGGGATTGACCTGCGACTACGTACAGTTTGACGATTATCAAGGAAGCGTTCAGGTGACGAACCATTTGATTGAGAACGGGCATAAAAAAATCGGTTTTGTCACAGGTCAGCGAACGTCCAGAGCTTCCAAGCTGCGGTTTCAAGGGTTTAAGGATACGATGTTTGGCAATGGCCTCAGCTTATCGGAGGAGCATGTATTCCATGAAGCCAAGCATTTGGCGGATGGGGTCGATGTGGGAAATCAACTGATCGCCATGAAGGATCGCCCGACTGCGCTGATTTGTTTTGACGATGTCATCGCCATGGGCGTGATTAAAGCCTTCGAAAGCGCAGGTTTGAAAATTCCCGAAGATCTTTCGCTCGTTGGCTTTGACGATATCGAGCTTATGATCTTTCCGCTCACTTCGGTTTCCATTCCGACATACGATGCGGGCAAGCTGCTGGCGAAGATCTTGTTTGAACGTATTTTTGAAGAGAATGTTGCGGAATACAGGCAGGTTACTCTAGACGAGAAATTAGTTATTCGTTCTTCCGTGAAAGCGCTTCACTAACGAAAAAATCCGTTTAGGAGGACATCCGATGAAAACAAAAAAGAGTTTGATCTCGCTGATTTCTCTAGTTTTAATGGTGTCGCTGGCCCTTGCCGGCTGTTCAAGCGCTAACAATGGAACCTCGCAAAAAAATACGAAAGACGGAGAAAAACAGGATAAGCCAGTAGAATTGACCGTCTGGGGCGGATACCCGGAGCTTGACCCTTGGTATAAGAAGATGGCGGAAGATTACAAGAAAGAACATCCGAACGTCACGATCAACATCGCATCCTTTCCCTTAAGGGATTTCGAGAAGAAAGTAGCCGCAGGCTTGCCGTCCAGCAGCGCGGCGGATATTGTGTCGCTCAATCCGGTTATTGCCCTGCGGTTCATTCAAGGCAAAATGCTGAAGCAGGCGCCTGAAGACCTGGCTCAGATTGTGACAGGAGGCAATTATCCGGAATTGATCGCCGATCGCGCTCAAGTAGATAATGTCGTGTACGGCATCCCTCATCAGCTTGGCAAAGGGGTTATCTATTACAACACCAAGATGTTTGAAGAGGCAGGATTGACAGAGCCGCCAACCAGTATGGATCAATTTTTGGAGTATGCGCAGAAGCTGGCTGTCAAAGACGCTTCGGGCAACTTGCAGCGTGCAGGGATGAGCTTGCGCCTGACCGGAGGCGGCAGCGGACTTGGCGAGAAGTTCTGGACGCTGCTCGCACAGCATGGCGGAAGCATTGTGAAAGAAGTATCACCTGGGAAATATGTGGCGAATTACGACAATGAAGCCGGTCTCAAAACGCTGCAGATGTACATCGATATGGTTCATAAATATAAAACGGATGATCCGACGATCAAGCATGACGCGGAAGCGTTCGAAATGGAACTGGCCGCCTTCTTCGTTCGTGAATCCTGGGTAATCGGCGATATAAAAGCGAAGGCGCCAAATCTGGAATATGCAACTGCTCCGCTGCCTGTAGCCAATGTAATCGGCATGTCTGATTTCTATGTGACGAATGCTGCCAAGGATAAAGAAGAGGCGGCTTGGGATTTCATCCGCTTCTTGATGGAGCCGGAGAACCATAAGCAAATGGTTACGATGACCGGTTGGCTGCCGGCTAGGGAAGATTTGGACTTCGAGGATTTCTTCAAAGAAAACCCGGCCTTCAAAGCTTTCTTCACAAAGCAGGAACTGCACGCTTATCCGACCATTCCGGAGTTTGATGAAATTTTGACCAAGTTTGCTGATCGTTTATCGGAGAAAGGCTTCACGGATGCGTCGTTCGTCGATAATCCGGACAAAATGAAAGCATTCCTGGCAGATCTGGCAAAAGATACGAACGCTATTTTAAAGAAGGCAGGACATTTGGCCGAGTAATCGAATCCGGGAACCTGAACCGAGTACGGGAGGGTTCCCCCTTTATTAATGGATGAAAGGGAAATGAACAATGGCAACTTTGGCGAAGAAGAGGTTCCGGCTTAAGCCGCATCATTGGTTTGTGCTGCTGGGACTGACTCCAATCATAGCGGTTTATACGTATCTTAGGTTCATTCCTATTGTAAAGACCTTCTATATCAGCTTGTTTCAATGGGATATGGTCTCTGTCGACAAGCCTTTTGTCGGAATGGAAAATTTCGTTACGTTGTTTCAAAGCGATCCTTTCCTTACTGCGCTCAAGAACACGACGATTATCGCCTTTGGCATCTTAATCTTCAGTGTGCCGATCGCTCTCATTATCGCGTATTTGCTGTCCAAGGGCATTCGGTTCAAATCATGGTACGAGGCGATCTATTTCTTGCCGTATATTACGCCGATGGTACCGGTAGCGGTAACCTGGAAATGGATTTTGGATTCGCAGCAAGGATTGTTTAATTACGCTCTGTCCTTTTTCGGTATCAGTCCCAAGCCGTGGCTATTGGATCCAACGCTGGCTATCGTATCCGTCATCATGCTGACCGTATGGAAGACGATTGGTTACAATATGATCATTTTTACGGTAGGGCTTACCGGGATTTCCAAGGAATATTATGAGGCGGCTTCGATTGACGGAGCAACCGGCCTCAAAGCTTTCCGTTACATTACGATCCCTTTGCTGAAGCCAATCACCGTATTCGTATCTGTTATTACCCTGATTCACGGGTACAACGTGTTCAGCCAGATTTACGTGCTGGCATCGGATATTCAAGGTTCGCCGGGTTATGTGGTGCGCGTGCTTGTATACGACATGATTGAAAACGCTTTCCGCTTCTTCAATATGGGCTATGCTTCGGCTGAAGCTGTCGTCTTGTTCCTGATCGTCCTGATTCTAACCGGCATTCAGATGGGATTGGCGCGCGAGAAAAATAGTTCGGGCAGGAGGATGAAACGATGATCAAGCAAAAACGCCTCTCCAATATCATTCGAATAATCGTTTTGACCATCGGGGCCGTCATCATGATCATTCCTTTTCTCTGGATGATCTCGACGGCATTCAAAACTCCGACCGAGCTGAACGTTTGGCCGCCGTCTTTTATTCCAAAATCATTTAAGCTGGATAATTTCATTGCGGTGTTTGATGCCGTGCCGTTTCATCTATATTTTTGGAACAGCTTGCGGATGGCGACGATTTCGGCAGTAGCGATTGTATTTACCTCGCTGCTTGCCGGGTACATTTTTGCGAAGTTTCGCTTTGTCGGAGGCGCGGTATTATTCGCTATTCTGCTCGCGACTGCGATTGTGCCGTTCGAAATCTATATGATCCCTTTATACTTGCAAATGCAAAAGCTGGATATGCTGAACAATTTTCGCGGATTGATCGCTCCTTATCTGGTGATGAGCTTCGGGATCTTCTTCATGCGGCAAAATATTATGCAGCAAATTCCGGATGAGATGCTGGAGGCGGCGAGGATGGAGGGGGCGTCCGAGTGGCGCATTTTCTTCCGCATCGTGGCCCCGCTCTGCAAAGCGCCGATGAGCGCGCTTGGCATATTCGCCTTTATCGAAGCCTGGAACGCCTTTATTTGGCCGCTGCTCGTCGTTGGCGATACGAAGCTGTATACGATGGAATTGGGACTGGCGATGTTCCAATCGGCCTTCTCTATTGATTTGACCGTCATGTCGGCGGGATCGGTCATGTCGGTATTGCCTATCCTGATTGTGTTTATCTTCTTGAGAAAACACATCATCGAGAGCATCAGCATGACGGGAAGCAAATAATCGATGAACGGGTGAATGCCAATGAATAACCTGCTGTCGTTTTATCGAGATCATCTCCAGCAAAGCTTATGGCCTTTCTGGCAGCGTGCGCTGGATCGGACCCATGGCGGTATATACACTTGCTTTAATAATGAAGGAACAGAATTATTAAGCACCGATAAGTTCACCTGGTCGCAAGGAAGATTTGTTTGGATTTTGTCGCGGATGGCCCGGATGTACCGCCAAGGCTTGCTGGACGAGAAGCAGCTTGGCTGGAAGGCGGACGAAATGCTGGAGCATGCCGGAAAGACGGTCTCTTTTCTTGCAAAGCATGTGTTTCTGGACAACGGGAATTGCGCGTACTTGCTGTCAGAGACGGGGGAGAAAAAGGAATTTATTCCGGGACAGGGGTATGATCTCAGTTTTTATGCGGACGGTTTCGTTGTATTGGGCTTTGCCGAATATGCCCGGGTTCAGAACGATAGCGAAGTACTGGAACAGGCATTGAAGCTGTACCGAAGCATTGAGACCAGGCTGTCGGCGGGAAGCGTTCGCAGCGAGCCTTATCCGGTGCCCGACGGTTTTGTGTCGCAATCGTTTGCGATGATTATGCTGAATGTCGCGCAGGAGCTGGCCGATGCTTTGTTGGCCGCTTCCCATCCGGCCGGGCCGGAAATTCGCGAGCGCAGCAGTCATTATTTGAATGAAATCATGAATACGTTCGTGCATGAGGATGATTTGCTGACCGAGCTGCTGCCGCTTCATGAAGCGGGCCGCGATACGCTGCTGGCCAGGCAGATCGCCCCTGGACATTCAATCGAGTGCATGTGGTTTGTGCTTCAGGAAGCTCGCAAGCTGGGCCGTCCAGAGCTGATCGAGAAGGCGGGACGCGTCGTCAAGAAAGCGTTCGAGATCGGCTGGGATGGGACGTATGGCGGACTCTATCGCTATGTGGACCGGGATGGAGGCGAACCGCGCGGCCGGAAAATCAACGACGGGTATGAGTCGCTGATCTGCGATACATGGGATATGAAAATATGGTGGCCGCATTCCGAGGCGTTGTACACGTTTTTGCTATGCCATGATATGACGCAGGATGAACGGTTTCTACACATGTACGAGCAAATGCATCATTATGTATTCCGCACGTTCCCGCATCCCGACCCGCAGGTTGGCGAATGGATTCAGATTCGCGATCGGCAAGGGAAACCGATGCAGAAGGTGGTTGCGCTTCCGGTGAAAGATCCTTATCACATTATGCGGAACGTGCTGCTGACGATTGAATTGCTGGCTGCGAGGCCGTCATAGTCGTGGCAAAACGTCAACAAGCTGGGGGGAATCGAACGATGACCGTCACACTCCGTCTGGGGGTTGCCAGACGAGACATTACACCCTTGTATCCTTTGCCGCTCGCAGGGTTTGGCCACCGTATCGGAGAGATGGAAGGGGAGGCGCATCCGCTTTATTTGAAGGCGGTGGTTATGCAAACAAGCAACATATCTGGCGCGCGCGCGTTAGCTCTGATCGTGTCGGCGGACATCATCTGGTGGGGTTCGGAGCGAATGGAGCGTATTTACGCTATGATCAGGCAGCGCTGGGGGATTTCCTCCTCGGCTGTCATTCTGAACGCGACCCACACGCATTCGGGCCCGCAGACGAGCGATCGGTTCGGACATGTCATTGGCCGGGTGGATCAGCGATATGTGGAGTTTCTGGAGATGAAGCTGGCTGAGGCCATCGAAGAAGCGTTCGGCAATCTGGAGCCCGTGACGATGGAGCGGGGCATCGGACATTGCGGGATTGGCATCAACCGAAGACGGCTGGAAGACGGACAGATCCTGATGGCTCCCAATGAAGAAGGAATTGTCGACCCCGAATTGAATGTGATCCGGTTTGTTGCGGAGAACAACCGGCAGAAGGCGATCATGGTGCATTTTGCCTGCCATCCGACGACGACGGATCAGAATGTGGTCTCATCCGAGTTTCCGGGCGTAGCGATGGCGCTGGTGGAGCAGCATCTCGGTGCGGATACGATGGCCTTTTATTTGCAGGGCTGCTGCGGGGATGTCAGGCCAAGATTGGTCAAGGACGGCGAGTTTTACCGGGGAGGAAATGAAGAGGTCATTCGCTTCGGCACCGAGCTGGCGGATCAAGTGATGAGCGTATTGCATCGTCCGATGCGCTGTATTCGGCCCGGCATGATCGGCAGCAGGACTGCCACGGTCGAGCTGCCATTGGAAGCTGAGTCGGACACCGGCAGCGGATCAGCCGCCGGCGAGCTGCCATTGGAAGCCGAGCCAGACACCGGCAGCGGGTCAGCCGCCGCAGAGTTGCCACTGGAAGCTAGGCCGGATACCGGCAGCCGTCGATGGTCGGTGCCGTTCCATATCCGCTTAGTATCGATTGCGGATGAATTATCGCTGCTGGCGATGGATGGGGAAGTCGTCACCGAATACGGGAGCTTTGTGAAAGAGCAATTCGCAGGAAAGGTTTTGCCGGTTGGCTACAGCAACGGGATGCTCGGCTATATCCCGACCGCCGAGCAGCTTGCGGAGGGCGGCTACGAGGCGGATGAATCCTATGTTTACTTTCATCTGCCCGCGAGATTTGCTCCTTCCGTTGAGGAAATCATCAAACAAGAGATAAGAGAGATGTTGTCAATCCAGGATGGAGGGAATCAGGATGAGCACGAAGCTAATGAGCCAATATCTAAATAAAGTCATCGCTCATATCCAGTTTTTGCATGATGAAGAGCAGGAGGCGGTCTTTCGGGCCGCTCGAATGGTAGCCGATCAGATCAAGCAGGACAAGCTTGTTTATGCCTATGGACCTGGCGGCCATTCCAATCTGGGATCGCAGGAGATATTTTTCCGGGCAGGCGGATTGATGCATATCAGTGCGATTCTCGATGAAGGCACTTTGCTGAGCGGCGGAGCCTTGCGGTCTATGGCGACCGAGCGGCTGCCAGGCCACGGGAAAATCGTGATCGACGATTATGGGCTGCAAGAAGGCGATCTGCTTATCATTATTAATGCATATGGTATTAATGCCGCTACGATTGATGCGGCGCTGGAAGCGAAGAAGCGCGGGGTGCGAACGATTGGCGTCACTTCGGTTCGCCATGCGACGGAAACGCCAGCCGGCCACGCGGCAAGACATCCTTCCAAGCAAAACCTGCATGATCTCGTTGATGTTGTGCTGGATAGCAAGGTGCCTGTCGGGGACGCGATTCTGCAGATCGGCGATATGGAGCAGCAAGTGGCGGCCATTTCAACCTTTGCCAACGCTTATTTGCTGAATTCGCTAGTTGCCGAAACGATCGGGCTGCTGGAAGAGGAAGGAATTCAACCGCCGATCTGGATGAGCGGCAACGCAACCGGCGGCGATGAAGCCAATGCCCGATTTATCGGGAGATTCAAAGACCGGATCAAGAAACTTTAATCGAAGGCTAAGGGGGTGAAAGCATGGTCGATGCCGGTCATGGAGGTCCTATGAATCTATTTGATTTGTCGGGGAAAACGGCGGTTGTCATTGGCGGAAACAGCACGCTTGGCGGAACGATGGCGATCGCCCTGGCTGCACATGGAGCGCAGCTTGCCATAGTAGGGAGAAATCAGGAGAAGTCCCGCGAGGTGAGCAAGCAGATCGAAGAAAACGGCGGCGCTTCCCGTTGCTTTGGTGCCGATGTCACGCAGGAAGCGGACTTGAAGCGTGTGCTGGCCGAGGTGCTGGAATGGTCGGGCCAAGTCGACATAGTCATGAATTGCCCTGGCATCAACAGCGCCACGCCTTTTTTTGAAATTACGTCCGAGGAATGGGATTCGATTATGGATGTCAATCTGAAGAGCGTGTTTCTTGTCTGTCAACTATTTGGGCAACAGATGGTACGACAGGGCAAAGGCGGAAGCATCATCAACATTTCATCCGTTTCGTCGGATCCTCCCTTATCTCGCGTGTTTACTTATTCCGCATCCAAGGCGGCGGTCAATAATTTGACGAAGTTTTTAGCCCGCGAATTTGCCCCGGCGGGCATTCGGGTGAATGCCATCATTCCGGGATTTTTTCCCGCAGAGCAAAATCGCAGCATTCTGTCCAAGGAGAGGACGGATGCGATTATGGGCCATACGCCCATGGGACGCTTCGGTAGTCCCGAGGAATTGCAAGGAGCCGCAGTCTATCTGGCTGCGGAACGGGCATCAAGCTTTGTCACCGGCACGCTATTGCGCGTCGACGGCGGTTTCGGGGCTATGACGATATAACCAACACCTAGGGCAGGAGGCGCTTGAATTGAAAATGTCATTCCGATGGTTCGGCCATCAGGACCCGGTAACATTGGAGAAGATCCGGCAAATTCCCGGCGTCGGCGGGATTGTGACGGCCATTTACGATATTCCCGTAGGGGAAGTATGGCCGTATGAGCACATTTTGGCTTTGAAGCAGACGATTGAAGCTGCGGGATTGCAATTGGAAGTGATTGAAAGCGTGCCTGTGCACGAAGATATAAAAATCGGCTTGCCGACGCGCGACCGCTATATCGAGAATTATAAGCAAACGCTGCGCAACTTGGCGAGAGCGGGGATTCCAGTTGTTTGCTACAATTTCATGCCGGTCTTTGACTGGACTCGCTCCTCGCTTGATTATGAGCTGGAAGACGGTTCAACCGCACTGATTTATGAGGAAGAAGTTATTGAGCGGATGAATCCACTCTCCGGCGAGCTTAAGCTTCCCGGCTGGGATACCAGCTATGAGGATGGGCAGTTGCAAATTTTATTCAACCATTATCAATCGGTACCAGAGGAAAAGCTGTGGGAAAACCTCGCTTATTTCATCCAAGCGATTATGCCGGTGGCCGATGAAGCCGGGCTTCGCATGGCCATTCATCCGGATGACCCGCCATGGCCGATATTTGGCTTGCCGCGTATTATAACCAATCAGCAGAACCTGGAGCGGCTGATCGGGCTGCATGATAGTCCCAATCATGGCCTCTGCCTGTGCAGCGGCTCCCTGGGAGCGGACCCATCCAATGACGTGCCGGAGATGATTCGTTATTTTGGAGCAAAAGGCAGAGTTAACTTCGTTCATGCCCGCAATGTGAAATGGACGGGGCCTAGATCATTTCAGGAGTCCGCGCATCTCTCGACAGCTGGATCGCTGGATATGGTGGAAATCATCCGAGCATTGCGCGATATTGATTTCGCCGGTCCAATCAGGCCGGATCACGGCCGGATGATCTGGGGGGAGACGGGCAAGCCGGGCTACGGGCTGTACGATCGTGCGTTGGGAGCGGTTTATCTGAATGGCGCATGGGAAGCGGTGACGAAAGAAAGAGAACGATCAAACGACTAGCGATATACTCGGAGGGAAATGAACATGAAGACGAAACCGCTGGAGATCAAACAAGTGGATCTGTTGGAGATTCAGGTATACCATACGAGGAAAGAGATGGGCGAATCCGCAGCGGAACAGGTCATAGAGCGGATGAAGCAGCTCATTTCACAGCAGGGCCAGGTGCGCATGATCTTTGCTTCCGCGCCGTCGCAGAATGAATTCGTCGATCGGCTTGCGCAGGCGGATGGCATAGATTGGTCGAAGGTAACCGCCTTTCATATGGATGAATATATAGGTCTGCCTGCCGATGCCGCGCAAAAATTCAGTACGTATATCTGCGAGCGCTTATTCAATCGTGTTCGGCCCGGACGCATTCATCTCATTGATGGAACCGGCTCGGGCGAAGAGGAATGCCGCCGATATGCCCAGCTGCTTCAGGAGCAGCCGATTGATATCGTCTGCCTGGGCATCGGAGAGAACGGACATCTTGCCTTCAACGATCCGCCGGTGGCTGATTTTCATGATCCGGTCTGGGTGAAGCCGGTTGAGCTGGATGCGGTTTGCCGGCAGCAGCAGGTGAATGACGGATGTTTTCCTCATGTCAACGATGTGCCGACCCATGCGCTTACCTTGACTATTCCGGCGCTAATGTCGGGCAAGCATTTATATTGCATCGTGCCGGGAGCGACCAAGCGCGAGGCGGTGAATAAAGCGCTTTTCGGATCGATTACGACGGATTGCCCGGCTTCGATCCTGCGAACCCATACGAACTGCACGCTGTTTGTCGACACTGATGCTTACGGGGTTGATCAAATATGACGAACGATGCGGCAGGAATCAAGCCTGGTATGCTGAAGGCGATTCATTATGAATCGGGCGAGCTTGTGCAGGTTGAGCTAAGCGGCGGCAAGATCGAACGAATGACCCGCTTGGACGAGGAGGCGGGCAATCAGCCTTGGATTGCTCCAGGGCTGCTCGATTTGCAAATTAACGGGTATCGGGGGATGGATTTCAATACGCTTCCGATTGCATCCGGGATGCCTCAGCAATTTACCCGCGCCTTGTGGGCGGAGGGGGTCACCTCCTATATGCCTACGGTCATCACGAACAGCTCCGAGGCTATCATCGAGGCGGTCGCGGCGATTGCCGCTGCCTGTGCTGCGGATGCATATACGGATCATGCAGTCGCGGGCATTCATCTGGAAGGACCGTTTATTTCCCCGGAGGACGGACCGCGAGGCGCGCATGGCAAGGCGTTCGTGCGGCCGCCGGACTGGGAGTTGTTCCAGCGTTGGCAAGAAGCGGCCCAAGGCAGAATCAAAATCATTACGCTGTCGCCGGAATGGCCAGGATCTATTGAATTTATCGAGAAGGTTACGGCAAGCGGCGTCATTGTCTCCATAGGCCATACAAGCGCAACCGCTGAGCAAATTCGGGAGGCGGCAGCTGCCGGCGCGAGAATGTCGACCCATTTGGGCAACGGCGCGCATCTGATGCTGCCGCGGCATCCGAATTATATATGGGAGCAGCTTGCTCAGGATCGGTTGTGGGCTTGCATGATTGCCGATGGATTTCACCTTCCCGAATCTGTGCTAAAGGTTATATTGAAGGTGAAAGGGGAGCGGGCAATGCTCGTCAGCGATGCGGTTCAACTGGCGGGCATGCCGGCTGGCGAATATGCGCCGCATATCGGCGGCAAGGTCGTTCTGACGCCTGAAGGCCGGCTGCATCTTGCAGATCAGCCGAATTTGCTTGCCGGCTCTGCCCAAATGCTGTTCCGAGGCGTGGAGCAGATGATGCGCCTAAAGCTTTGCACCTTCGCGGAGGCGTGGAATATGGCGTCCATTCGTCCCCGGACGTTCCTGAACGGCAAAGAAATGACGTTCGGTGCAGGGGCGGCTGCGGATTTCGTATTGCTCGACCGCAACGGAGATTCGTTGCGGATTCGCGAAACATATGTTCAGGGCGTAAAGGTGTATTAGACAGCCGAATTTCTTTTCGCAACACCCCGCAGCAGAACGAATATTTATTGGGCCAAATGTGCGGCGCATGTTGTAAAAGTGGTCATTATCGCCAGCTTATCCACTTGTATAGTTCTATTGATCGGCATAGGTCTCGGTGTAATCAATAACGTCGCTGCTGTAGGCGGTGTCATGGCGGCAGGTCTTTTCATTGTTCTTGGTTTTATGGGAATCGGTTACGCGCTAACATCCTGGCTTTCCACCGAACGGGGGGCGTTATCTCTCGGAATCGGAATTGTGTTTCTTATGTTCTTGTTCTATATGCTTTCCGATTTGACCGCTTTGAAATGGCTATTTGATGCGTATGCCATCAGCCAAGGCGGCGGCCTTGCATGGAGCTCTGTGGTTGGATCGGTTGCTGTATTTACTATCGGCGGTTGCGCGGGCTGGAGGAAGCTGGCTCATCGAGATCTATAGACTGCGGGCCGCTATGAAAGCTGACGTATTATGAAATGGAGTGCAAGTTGACATTGGCTCTAATCAAAGTGACAATGTGATGTTGAAGATGTCGATTGAAGTTCCATTTGGTAGGGTTAGGAGAGAAAAAGGATGTCTCAAGGCACGACGCCAAAAGTCGGATTGCGTGAGCGAAAACGATGGCTAATGTGCAGATGCATGCATTAAGGCTTTTTCAAGAAAAAGGTTATCATGCGACGACAGTTGAACAAATAGCCGATGCAGCGGAAATTTCACCAAGCACATTTTTTTGTTAATTTGCGAAAAAAGAGGACGTAGTCTTAACCGATAATTACGATCCTTTGCTCGTCGCTGCGTTTGAAAATCAACCGCCGGATTTAAGTCCTTTGCAAGCTGTTCGAAATGTGATGATTTCAGGAATTAATGAAATAACGGACGAAGAGTGGGAAACAACTCGTCGGCGCAACCGGCTTATTATGGCGGTTCCAGAGCTGCGAGCGTCGGCGATGAACAATGTATCGCAGATGATGCATCTGTTAACGCAGATTGTTGCCAAGCGGATAGGCGGCAATGTCGACGCTCCGGCCATACGGACCTTTTCCGGGGTTATCGTAGGGATTAATTTATCGTTAATGGAGCACTATGCCGATGCTACGAAAGCGGAGTTTGCCCGGCTATTGAATGAAGCGTTTGAAGTCTTGGAGAACGGCCTCACATTATGAGTCTGCAGGCTGTGCCGTCCTTTCTAACGTTGAGAGCATCATGGCGAGACGCGCAAACTGCCGCAATGGACCGAAAGGATCCACATGAACACGTTCTCCCGGCCGACTTTGATGAAGTTGGTCCATGGATAGTGAGTATACAAAGAAACCATTCCTTCGTAAATGGCAGGTCGCACTTCCATTTTACATAGGAATGGTTTCTTTTGTTGGAATCCCACCGTTACACCTTTGTTCAGGAAACTGGATACAATTGCAGGCGGAACAATAGTTTTTGTGCAGGTTGCGCGTTTCACCATGGAATGGTCTATTTAGGAAAGAGGGCCGTCCTTTAGTCATCATAGATGACCGATGGACAGCCCCTGGCAATAGCAATCATTTAATCGTCGTCGTCTACTTCGTCTTTTACAAAATCCTCCATTCGGAAGAACAGCGTAGGATCTGCAAATTCAACAAGCCCGGCATTTGTACTTCCTCCCGTAACGGATACTTCCATTTTCTCCGCATCCAGATCGATATCACCGCGGATAACTACACGATAAGTGTTAGGAAAGGATACGACAACTGGTAATATTGTGCATTGATCGGGTTGGAGCGTAACCGTTGTTTCGGGTAAAGCAGGTGCTCCTTCAACGCTGACAGCAGGAAAAAGTGCAGCAGCGCATTGGTCTACTGTTACTCTCACTGTCCGGGCTTTATCCGAATGATTTTTAAGAATGATGTTCAGGCCGTTATTCACTCTTCCAAAAAAGAAAAAATCGGTTGCACTAGGTGATAAAGGAACGAAAAATGGTCCAGTTGTAATTCTTTTCTTTGACATTGTATCAAACCTCCTAAAATTTTTTACTAGCCGTCATACTCTTTTTCGAGAATAAACGTCATACCTTTGTCCAAATTCAGCTGTTGCTTAATCTGGTATCCCTGAGTGACTAGATTTTTTACCAGTTGCTCAAAAGGGGATGGGAGTGCTGCATTTGTTGTTGAATAATTCAACACGATCATGGCTTTTTGCCTAACTGGAAGTTCGGGCAATATTCTCACCTCTTTTCTATTGTCGCTACTCTATTACATTCGGAAAAATGCATCTTTGAAACGGACAAACTGTATTTGTAAAATGACTCATTTTTCAGGTTGAAGATCAAGAAGAGAACTGACTTATAACGTGAGCGATTGAAGACTTTTCCCGATCATTAAGCCGTACATGCACACATAGGCCCTAGCCCACATACAATGTACAACTGACGAATCTTCGCGCTAGGGCTTATGAATAAGCCTGAGCAATTCAGCTTGGGGGTGTACGGAGCATGGGATTTTTTACGGCTATCGCTTTATTTATCAAACAGCTTACGTTGCTCGTGTCGTATGTGAAGAACAATGCTTTTCCTCAGCCTCTTAAGGAGGATGAAGAGACAAAGCATTTGGCGTTGATGGCTGAAGGCAATGCGCATTCGCGCAATTTGCTCATAGAGCATAACTTAAGGCTGGTTGCTCACATCGTCAAAAAATTCGACAACACCGGTGAGGATCTGGAGGATCTTATCAGCATTGGCACGATCGGCCTCATCAAGGCCATCGAGAGCTTCCAGACGGGCAAAGGCACCAAGCTCGCGACCTTCGCCGCTCGTTGTATCGAGAATGAAATACTTATGCATTTAAGATCACTGAAGAAGACCCGCAAGGACGTCTCGCTGCATGACCCGATAGGGACGGACAAGGAAGGCAACGAAATTACGTTGATCGATATCTTGGGTACGGAAACAGACGATGTTGCGGATAAGGTTCAGCTTAAGATCGAGAAAAGCAAGATTTACAAGAATCTAGACATACTGGATGATCGCGAAAAGGAAGTTGTTATAGGGAGATTCGGGCTGGTACATGGCGGGGATGAGCGGACACAGCGGGAGATCGCGAAGGAGCTGGGCATCTCGCGGAGCTATGTGAGTCGAATTGAGAAGCGGGCTTTGATGAAGCTGTATCATGAGTTTTATAAGGCGAAAAGATGAAGATGCAAATTTGTTGATTAGCCGGCAATGCCGGCTTTTTTAAATTTACAAGGCCATGCTTATCTATTCAATCAAAATGAACGCATTAATCAAATTACTTCTTCTGCCTTAAATGTCGGTGCAGACATACCGCGAAAATTCTAAGCTTATCACAACCGAATTCCTTCTAAAATGCGCTGAGCCGCCATGCAGAGCTCCACTTGTCGGAAACCGAGTCCTTGGACGTTCTTCAGAGGGCCGTTTATTGTGGAGCGCACCCAATCGGGAAAGCGGTAGACGGCGTATTTATTAATTCCCTTGGCCGAGGCTAGTACCTCCGCCAGACGGACGATAAAAGTGATGGAGGAGGCGTCAGCGGGGAGGCGCATGCTGCGTGACAGCCTTGGCACGATGACCCTGCTCCACAGCTCCCGGGCAGGAATACCGCTCGCGCCGAGCATACGGCCAAGCGCAAGCAGCTTGGCATCGGGGAGTGAAGCCAGCATCTCGTCGCAAGCCTCTTCGGTGAAACCGCCTATATCAATGCAGTAAGTGCGGCCTTGCAAGCCCCTCAGCTGTCGGAGCGCGTCGTAATACCCCATGCTCATGCTGCGGCGTATCGTTTCGGGATTAAAGCTCATCATACCGCCCAGCGGCTCGGAGGGCGAGATCGTCGTAATTGTGAGGCCAGGATAACGGATTTTGCGGGTCACGCCGAATCCGAGCGTTCGGACTGCGACGATGCTCGTATATCCTTTGCGAGCGAGCATGTTGATCGGACAATTGTCGTATAGTCCGCCGTCGATAAAAGCTTTATCGTCGATGTACGTCGTCTGAAAGCCGGGAAAAGCGGCGCTGGCCATCAGATAGTCCAATACGCGCCCCTGCGGAATATCCTCCTTGTAAAGCTCGAGCGGCGCCCGATCGCTCAAGGAGACCGTCACCAGGCCGAAGTCCACGGCGGAAGCCCGCAGCCGACTTTCGTCGACGAGGGATTCCATCAACAGGCGCATTTTTTGCGTGTCCATGCCCCTGTCCGCGATTAGCCTCTTGGTGCGCGAAGCCAAATGGCGTAAGGCGGCCGTATCGAGCTTTCGCCGCATCAGCAAGCGGTATTCTTCGTCACTTATATCGAAGATTGATCGGGCGTTCAGCCGCTCCCAGACCTGGTATCCGATCTCAAAATCCCCTTGCGCGATGACGGCTCCGTTCAGGGCGCCGATAGAGGTGCCGGCTATGGCGTCGAAGGTTTGGCCCGTCTCCTGGTAGGCTTTCATCACTCCCATATGGTAAGCGCCCTTGGCGCCGCCCCCTTCAAGCGCAAGCGCCAACTTGCCTGTATTTGTTGATGTCACGACTTCCGAACCTCCTTCATTACTCGCTTGGACATTTAAAAATATTAATGTAGAGCCGCCTATATTCCGTAAAGGAAAGTTATATATATTATAACGCGAGATCTATTCTGATGTGTACAATCTCGCAATGTTAAACAACATGTTATTTTCGTAGCATGAGAAAAATAGAAGCGCCAACTCGGCATGCTGAAGAGGGGAAAACGTGCCTAGTCGCGATGACGCGGATCGGGTGGTGGTCCGCGTAAAAACCATTGGTTACATCCGGTTGTGTCCACAACGTCAAAAACTTCGACAACACCGGTGAAGACCTTGAGGATCTCATCAGCATTGGCACTTTCGGCCTGATCAAGGCCATTGAGAGCTGCCAGACGGGCAAAGGCACCAAGCTCACGACCTTCGCCGCCCGTTGTATCGAGAACGAAATACTTATGCATTTAAGATCTTTGAAGAAAACCCGCAAGGACGTCTCCTGCATGACCCGATAGGGACCGACAAAGAAGGCAGCGAAATTACGTTGATCGATATCTTGGGGACGGAAACGGATGACGTCGCGGATAAGGTTCAGCTTAGGATCGAGAAGAGAAAAATTTACAAGAATCTAGACATACTGGATGATCGTGAGAAGGAAGTTGTGATCGGCAGATTTGGTTTGGTGCATGGCGGGGATAAGCGGACGCAGCGGAAGATCGCGAAGGAGCTGGGCATTTCGCGGAGTTATGTGAGCCGGATTGAGAAGAGGACTCTGATGAAGCTGTATCATGAGTTTTATAAGGCGAAGAGGTAATTAGATTGCAATATAGTTTAGTTTAACAGTAACAAGGGTCAAATTTTTGAAGATAGCATAGTGAAACAAAGGAGCCGAACGGGCCAAATGAACCTGTTCGGCTTTTAAATTTGCAAAAAACTTAAATTATTGTGGGTTTTTAGGTTCGCCGTGAACTTCAATAAGCGTATTCTTCAAATCAATTTATTGGCTTATTTTCTGTAAGAATGATTGTAAAGCAAAATGTTTAAAAATCCACGCGGTAACGACATAATACGACAGTTTTTTTGAATGAAGAGTATTAGAATGTAAAGTACATACAAAAGGGGATAGGTAAAATGAATCAAATTGAAGAGATTGTTACTAGTTTCATAAGAGGTAGCACTGTGACTGCGGGCGTGGTTTCCCTATTATTTATGTTATTTAGAAGCCAACCAATCACGTTATTTACAGCAACAAGCGCAGAAAAAATCTTTTTCTCTAAAGAGAAGAAGTTATCTATTTTAACCATAAGATATTTATTTCAAGTGTTTATAGTTTCTATTTCAATGTTCTCTGTATTTGTACATTCATATGATAATAATATTTCTTATTATAAAGTAATACTTTGGGTGATGATTATATATTTAATTATTGGTTTTATGTTTTTTATATGGAAATTAATCGGATATAAGAGCTTTAAGAATTATATTAAATCAATAGGTTTTAAAACAAAGCTCACTATATTACTATCTGCTTTATTATATTGTTGTGTTCTGATAATTCTTCCTGCTTTTTATTTAGGGAATACAGTCGATCAACAAACATTTGATTTTGAGTTAACTAGTGATAATTTTTTTGTGGAAATTATTGTTGTTTACGTTTCGTTCTTACTATTTTCTTGTGTTGTATTGTTTTACGTTAAATTAATTTTTAAGTTATGCATCGAATACGATTTGTTTTCTGATAAGTCAATTTATATATTGTTAAACGAGAACGGAGTTGAAGAGAAATGGTTTGTATTTTATCCAGTAGATAAGGATACATTTTTACTAGGTAATGAACCTCATCATGATGAATCTTTAGAGTTCCGGTATATAGAGCGTGCAGATCTATTGAAATATAAAATGAATGTCTTTAAAAGAGAAGATGCTACTTGATATTATAGGAAGTTCTCTTAATGAATGTGATTTTTCCAACTAACGAGCAAATAACATTAATATCAGGTAGATCAACGAGCTTAAACGTTAAGCTGCAACCGTAGTCTCAAACTATTCTTCTAAAGAGAGATTTTGATCGTTTATTGTGCCTTAACGATTTTGATATAAATCCCCCTTCGATGGCAATCTGAAGCAACATTGAAAGTGCTGCGAGATTTGCAGTGAAATGCAATATTGGCTGATGAGGTTTGATTACTTAAAACAATTAAAGCAGGATTTTGAATGTCAAGGAACTCCTTACACGAAGTTTAATTAAATCCACGTTAGTTTTGGTCCCTGCTCCTTTAGTGGACAATGGAAGACAGGGTTGGAAGAAAAATACTATACTAACTCTCTGATACAAGAGAAGGAGGGGGAGAATTCTGACTCTATTATCTCCTCCATTCTGGACTTGTTCATTTTGAAGATTGTAAAAGAACAATAAAACGATGTATTTATGATCTCCTTATCGTGGACAAAACACATTGTCTTAAAAATCATAACAGCACTACGAATAAATTTACTTATAGTATCAATAAAAATAAAAGAGGGTGCTACCTTTAAGGGGGATGATATGTTGCAATTTATCTCGGGTAATTGTTTTCAGAAAGTTCAATTTTAATGTTTGTTGGAGACGATATCCAAAATATGTATATAAAGAAAAGATCATGTATTTTAAATGTGGGATGTGAAAATATGTACATTTCAAACCTTTCGATTACTAATTTTAGAAATTTTAAAAGTAGCAATTTTATCTTTAAAAAAGGAATTAATACTTTAATTGGTGAAAATGGATCCGGGAAAACGAATGCGTTTTATGCGCTACGACTTATGCTAGATGGAAATTTATCTATTAATGCTTCCAAGCTAATTGAGACAGACTTTAATAAGGGGCTTAATGATTGGCGAGGGCACTGGATCGCTATTAAATTAGAATTTAAGGATTTAGATTCTAGTGAGGCTACAACTATGCTAGCTCATAAAATGGAAAATGTTCTCGAAGAGGAATCTAGAGGTACATATATTATGTACTTTAGACCGAATAAGAGATTAAGAAAACTACTATATGAATTAACCGAGAGTTCAGATAAAAACGCTGAAGCTCTAAAAATAATATTGTCTAAAATAACTATAAACGACTATGAAACGGTATATTGTTTTAGAGGAAACGCAGACTTAACTAATGAGTTAGTATACAAAAAAATTGTTGGGGATTTTGAAACTATAGAGTTTCCTGATCCTGATAAAGATGATCAGGATGAGCTAGGAAATCCAACTTCGCAAACATTTTTAATTCGAAATGAAATTGCTTGTACCTTTATCAAGGCATTACGAAACGTAGTAGGTGATTTAAAGCAAATAAGACAAAGTCCTTTATTAAACTTATTAAGAGGTACTGCAAATGATATTAAAGTTAAAGATTCACAATTCATCACAGACAAGGTAGTAGAATTGAATGCTACAATAAGTGAATTAGAAGAAATCAAGCAGCTAACCGATAAAGTAAAGTCGTCATTGAATGATACATTAGGTTTTACATATGCCCCAAGTGTAAATATTAAATCAGAATTGCCAGAGGAGATAAATAAACTCCTAACTTCTTTAACATTATGGGTAGGTGATGGCGAAGAAGATCAAGAAGGCAAGTTAGAAGATCTTAGCTTAGGTGGGGCAAATTTAATCTATATAACCTTGAAGTTATTAGAATATGAGTATAAACAACCTAAGGAAGAAAAGGCTGCACATTTTCTTTTAATTGAGGAACCAGAGGCTCACATTCATACTCATATTCAAAAAACTTTGTTTGATAAGTATCAATTTGAAAATACACAGGTTATTGCTTCTACTCATTCGACACACATTTCATCCGCTAGTAAAATTAGTGCTGTAAATGTACTCAGTAAAGATAAGAACCAAACGTACGTTTGTAATCCGAGTAAATCGCTCTTACCAAAAGAATGCATGAGGATTGAGCGCTACCTTGATGCTACTAGGTCTACTCTATTGTTTGCAAAAGGTGTAATTTTAGTAGAAGGGGACGCTGAGCTTATTCTTATTCCAGAGATGTTTAAAAAAGTTTTTGGAATAAGTCTTGATGAAATAGGAGTTAGTATAATTAATATGAGTAGTACTGTTTTTGAGCATATAGCTAAGCTATTCCACGACGAAAGAATTCATAGAAGGTGTTCAGTAATTACAGACAATGATATATCTTTAATCGATCTTCCAGAAGATTCTTCTATAGACAACAAGGAGCAGAAAAAAGCAAGGGATTCTCAAACTAAGGGTATAGAAAGAAGAAGTAAGCTTGATACAGTTTATAAGGACAATCAATGGGTTCAGCCATTTTACGCAAAGCATACTTTTGAGGTTGAATTCATTCTTAGTGGTAATGAAGATGAAACAATCTCTATATTGGATAAAATCTATACAAGAGAGGCAGATAAGACAAACCCACGATTAAAGTTAGCGTCTGTTGATTCACGAACTAAAGGTGTAGAAATTCTACGACTTGCAGAAAAAGAAGGCAAAGGTTGGTTTGCTTTATTAATTGCTGAAGGATTGTCTCCAAAGACACTAATCCCAACGTATATTCTAGAAGCTATTGCTTTTGCTTCTAGTCATATTACCTCAAAGCACATTATAAAAATGGCAAAGCATATCATGGAGAATAGGTTAGATAAGTCTACCTTTGAGGCAATACTTGAAAAAGGAAAAGTAGAGTCTCTGGAACACGATGCAATTCTTGCGGAAATAATAAGTGCTCTTGATAAACTGGATTCGGAAAATCAACTATCCAGATTCTATAAGATGGTTTGTAAGGAAAGGGAGCATCAATATGCTGAGTAAACTAAACCCTCAACAGAAAGAAGCTGTTAAATTTCAAGAGAATGCATTAGTCATAGCTTGTCCTGGTAGTGGGAAAACGCGTGTATTAACATCCAAAATAGCTTATGAATTAGAAAAAATGTCTACAAAAAAGAAGATGGTTGTCGCTCTGACTTATACTAATCGTGCTGCTGAGGAAATAAGCAAAAGAATTGATGAAATGGGTATTTCAACTGAGCAGCTTTGGGCTGGGACTATACATTCTTTTTGTTTTCAGTGGATCCTAAGTCCATATTCAAGTAATTTATCAGAGCTTAAATATGGTTTTAGTATTGCAGATGAATTTATGGTAGACGAGTTAAAGGAACAAATATTTGAAGAGTACAATTTGCCAGGATTCACTGAGATAAATACTAGGATAAATAGGCAGGGAAGTTATGATTTTATAGGTGCTGGTAATAATCCAGCAGAAGAGTTGCATAAGCGATTATTAAACAATCGGATGATTGATTTTGACCTGTTACTATATTTCTCTTATCAACTTTTAATGAAATATCCTAAAATATCGTTACATCTAGGGAGAATTTTCACATATATTTTAATAGATGAGTTTCAAGATACACAGGACTTACAGTATGCAATAGTTGGTCAAATTATAAAAGCCAGTCAAAAAAAATGTAAATTGTTTTTAGTAGGTGATCCCAACCAGGCAATTTATAGTTCGTTAGGCGGAATGGCTAAAGAAGTTTCTGAAATAGCAGAAGAAATAGGATGCGAGATAAAAAAGTTGGAGCTATCTGGTAATTATCGTTCAATTCAAAGGATAATTGATTATTATACATTATATCAATGGCATGTGACAAATGTGGAATCAATGATTGATGATGGAAGAGATAAAGGAATAGTGAAGTTTAATAATACAACACATAAAGATAAATTATATCAAGAATTAGCGACTATTATTCGTGATCATCTTAATAAAGGAACTAATCCAAAGGAAATATGTGTTATTGCTCCTCGGTGGGATCATTTAACTACTATTTCAAGAAGGTTAAAGTCACTTCTGCCAGATGTGCCATTTGACGCACCTGGATTGACCCCTCTTCCTCGTTCTCTAGATAATTTTTGGTATAAGCTTGCTAGACTATTATTAACTAAGCCATCCTCAAAAATGTATATGACTAGAATGAGATGGAGTAAGCAAATACTCGAAGAAATTAATATATTTACAAATACGAATTATGAAACTAATAGTAAACAATCCCGTAAGTTTCTAAGATTAATTAACGGAATAAAAATAGACGAATCAAATGGTATTCTATATTTAAAACAAGCATTTACTTTGTTATTTTCATTATTAAATATTGACTTAGAAGATCATAAAGTTCTATACGAGCATTGGGAGTCATTTTTTAATGGGATTGAGAGAAGGTATTCTAAACCTGACTTTGTAACCTTACCAAAGGATATATCCTACTTCCGTTCGATGTTTCAAATTGCTAAAGGAGTTGTAGTAAATACTTGTCATGGTGTAAAAGGTGAGGAATTTGACACTGTTATTGCATTTGGATTACTAAGAGGTTATGTGCCACACTGGAACAGTATAATAAATCAACACTATATGGTTGAAGAAGAACATTCTAAAAAGCTACTATATGTTATTGGTTCACGTGCTAAGAGGCATCTTTATATGTTTGCAGAAAAAGGTAGGTTAACTCAAAGTGGAAATGAATATGAAGTTAATCGGCAACTTGGCAGAGTGAATTTTGAGTATAATGATTCTGAGGTATCACTAGTTTATGGTATCTAAAATTACATATTTTAATATGAATATATTTATATTATAAATAGCAAGACACCACTGCAAGCTCTTTTTCGAATATCGCAGAGCGAATACGCTAACGGAGCGACTGCAGGAAATCATGAGGAAGTAATCAGGAATCTCTAACAACATCATACAATTGATCAAGGCCATCGAGAGCTTTCAGACGGGCAAAGGCACCAAGCTCGCGACCTTCGCCGCCCGTTGTATCGAGAATGAAATACTTATGCATTTAAGATCCTTGAAGAAAACCCGCAAGGACGTTTCGCTGCATGACCCGATAAGGACGGACAAGGAAGGCAACGAAATTACGTTGATCGATATCTTGGGTACGGAAACGGATGACGTCGCGGATAAGGTTCAGCTTAAGATTGAGAAAAGCAAGATTTACAAGAATCTAGACATACTGGATGATCGTGAGAAGGAAGTTGCAGCGGGAAATTGCGAAGGAGCTGAGCATCTCGCGGAGTTATGTTTCGAGAATCGAGAAGCAGGCTCTGATGAAGCTGATCATGAGTTTATAAGGCGAAGAGGTAACGAGGTATTCATCGTTTTGTGACAGCCGGCTTATGCCGGCTTTTTTGTATTGGGCTAAATTCAATGGTCTTGATTTCCTTTACCGATCGATTATGAATGAAGAACATATGTTAAGCTATTTACTGCCGGACGGTTTAATTGGCTTCGCTAAGGAGAGAGAATGGATGGAACAGGATGTTATGAATCGTACCCTGCGTGATTTTAAAAGTAACCAAGCTGTACTCTTGGCCATAGGCAATGAAACTCGCCAAGCCATATTGATAACTCTAGCTCAAAGAGCGCAAGATTCTGGTATGCGGGTGGGCGAGATTGGACAGTATACGCATCTGTCTCGACCTGCTTTAGCCCACCATCTTAAAGTGTTAAAAGATGCAGGGATCGTTAGCGTTCATAAAGAAGGAACCAAAAACTATTATCGTATCCATGCGATTGAAAAATTGCAGGACATACGGAATATGATTGATATCATTTTGTCGCTTTGCAAGTAATTGCAATATTAATCGTAGTTTTTATAAAGGAGAAAATGTATGGATATGTCCATTGAAGCCGCGAACGGAGTAAAAATTCCACAGCTGGGGTTTGGTGTGTATAATCTCAAACAAGGGAAGAACGGTGTATTTGAAAAAACCATTAATGAAGCCATTAAAGCCGGATATCGCCATTTTGATACAGCACGTATTTACGGCAATGAACAAGCCTTGGGGCGTGGCATAGAGGATAGTGGTCTTCCGCGAGAAGATTTCTTCCTTACATCAAAGGTTTGGACAACCGATCTGGGGTATTGGCAGACACAGCAGGCCTTTGAGCATAGCTGTAAAAAGTTGAATACAACTTATCTTGACATGTACCTTCTTCATTTTGCCGGTCCTCATTATGTCGACGCATGGAAAGCATTAGAGAAATTGTATGTGGAGGGAAGGATTAAAGTTATAGGTGTAGCGAACTTTGAGATCGAGCACCTGGAGCATCTGAAGAAGCATTCGGAGATTACTCCGATGATTAATCAGATTGAGACTCATCCTGAATTTCAACAGCAGCCATTGAGAGAGTATATGTCTCGTCATCAAATATTGCATGAAGCATGGGCACCATTGGGGCAAGGAAATAAGGCTTTGTTTGAGAATACAGAACTAAAGGACATAGCTCGAGGGCATCAAAAAACGGTAGGACAAGTCATTTTACGCTGGCACCTAAACCGGGAAACAATCGTCATACCAAAGTCCTCGAATCCTCAACGCATAAAGGAAAATATGGATGTATTGAATTTCAATTTGAGTGAGGAGGATATGGAGCGAATTGCGAGGTTGGATACCGGTAAGCGATATTCTGTCAATCCAAGAGGATATCAGGTGAATCCCATGTTTGTTAAACTGATGAAGCTCTTCATGTAGTCGTACGGAATACAAAGATCGAGAATGAAAGACATTTAATAGGCAGCCGTTCAAGATGTACTGCGCCCTGTTATCCATAACAAGGAGCAGTTCATCTCGAACGGCTTTTTTGTGTTAGCTGCTGGCAGATTTCTGAATAGCTGCAGCAGATCTACTGCTCGATTTTCTAAACCGCAGATTGCTGCTGGCAATCCCTATTAGAATAACGATCACTCCAATCCACTGAGGCAGGCTAATGACTTCTCCTAGTACGACAGAGGACATGATAATGACGACCGGCAATTCGGATGCAGTCAGTATGGTGCCCAAACCTGAGCCGACATGCGGCATTCCGATGGAAAACAATAGTGGAGGAAGTACGACACCAAATATGCCGAGTGCCAATCCATAGGGAGCTACCCCAATCAATACATCCAAATCAAATAAAAAAGTTGGAGGGAATGCGCAAAACACGACGATAACTCCCCCTGTGGAAAGCAGAGCGCTTTTTAAGATCGGAGGGGTCGCTCTCTCAACGATGCTGCTCAAGAAGATGAAAGTGGTGAAGCTAAATGCAGCAAGCAAGCCCCAGATGCATCCTGCCAAGGACAACGTCATCCCTCCCTGGAACAGAATATTGGCAGCCAGGACAGAGCCGATCAGAAGCAGACCAATGGATAGAAGCTTGCTCCCTGTCGGCTTTTTCTTATGAAACATCCACTCAAAGAGAGCTCCGATCCAAACAAATTGGAATAGAAAAATGATCGCCAATGATGCGTTAAGCGTTTGTAGAGCCTGATAATAAAAAACGCCTGTCAATCCGAATGGAATACCCGATAGAAGCAGCTTGGTGATTTGGATGCGGGTCAGCTTCGTCTTTTTGGTAAATAAAACAGCCAGCCAAGCAAGTACAGCTCCGAATAAGTATTGGCCCCCGGTTACGTCCGATACCGAAAATCCTGCTGCATATGCCAACTTAACAAAGGTGGACAAAATCCCATAACAGCAGCCCCCTAAAAAAACGATCAACGCATAATGCCATAATTTCATTGTAATCCCCCTTTTGAATGCAAAAAAGCCACACAAAAGGCCATTAAGCCTTTGTGTGGCGAAAATAGAGAGTGTTCTCCAGAAAAGTCCACATACATCCCAAACAGGTTTTATTATTCCGTTTCGGTATTCAGTATAAAAACACCTTGTGATTGTTGTCAATCATTAATTGCAAAATATGGGCCCGGCTAATCGAAAATCCATCTAACTGCTCGAATAACCAGACGAGGCACGTATATCAATAACTCAACCAAGAAATCCAAAATAACCGAGCCCGTATCCAGCTTTTTTCGTGATATTCGTTTCATCATAACCTCCGACAATCCAGTTTTTAGGTAATACGTGACTGGAATGAAGTGGTTTCTTCGGCTGGAAGGGTTGAATTATGCAGCATGATTATCTGCTGATATACTTGATTTATGTTTGGTCAATGTTCATTCAAGGAGGGAATAACATGGAAGTGTTTGCTGAATATTTAGCCAATATTGTGAATGAGCAGCATCGGGCCCGGACGGAAGAGGTGCTGACATGGGTGTCCGAGCGATTTCCGAATTTGGAGCCCAAGATAGCTTGGAAGCAGCCGATGTTCACCGATCACGACACATATATTATTGGCTTTAGCGTATCCAAGCAGCATTTGGCTGTTGCGCCTGAGCAAGCGGGTATGGTTCAATTTGCGGATGAAATTGTACAAGCTGGCTATGATCATACCAAGGAACTTGTGCGATTTCGGTGGGATAATCCGGTCGACTTCTCATTGCTTGAGAAAATGATCGAGTTTAATATTGTGGACAAGGCAGACTGTACGACATTTTGGCGGAAATGAAGTTTGAATATACGCGATTAGAACGCGAATTTAAAAGTGTAAAAAACCGATTGAGTCCTATGACTTCAATCGGTTTTTCTATGCGTTGCTTACGTCCTTTGACGCCCCGTTGTATCAAGAACGAAACTCTTATGCAGTTGAGAAATTATAAAAAAATGAGTCATATTTGCATAGTACAAACAAGGACGTTAACGAAAAATCAATGCACTTTTAAATCAATCTTTATATCGGAACGTTCTGTTTCGCTATCATAAACTTTTATTTTTTTGAAGGTATCATCTCTTTGAACCAATAAATAACCTTGAGCATCTTCTTCCATTAAACTTAACTTTGGATAAGGAGGTATAATCACATATTCTTTATTTATTTTCTGAAAGTGAACTTCCGTCAACATTTCGTTGCCCCAATAAGCGTGAACAACGAGATGTTCAGGTTTGAGGGTATACTGATTCATTTCTTTTGGCCACCTGATAAATAGTAATTCTAAATTGTTCATTATGTATCGTGCAAATGAATCGTCGGAGCGCGATTCAGCATTTGTCTTCTCCCATGTTTTCATATCTTGAATAAAGAGCTCTGGTATTAATTTTATATTGATCAGCATCGTTTTATTTTGATTACTATACTCCACGAGAGGATCAGAGAGGTCCAGGACATGGCGTTGTGAAAAATAAATCGACTCAAAATAAGAGCGGATCAAAGTATGGGTAGGCGTTTTATATAAATCGATTTGTTGATTTAATCGGGGTATTACCACCGAAAGCAGAATCGGTAATAATAAGAGAACAGCTAGAAGCCTTTCGACCGAAAGCCACTTTCTCGTCATGAAGAACATAATAATCGCGAATAAGAGACTGGCATACGGAGCGATGGTAAATAAAGGAACTACAAATACAGCAATTAATGAATAGTGGCCAAGTATGTATATGGCTAGCCACCCTATTAACCCTGAGAATAAAGTGATTAAAGTTAAACGCCTGTAGTCCATCCCACATTCCCCTAAAGTATGATGTAATCCAATGGATATCATTGATATCGACATGATGATAATTTTATATAAATAAACAGATATATACAATGAAGAGGTGCAGGTTGAAATTATTAAAGACCATAAAGCCCCGCCTTGACTCCTAACTAGAGGTAGTTTATAGTTGTTTCATACCCATAGGGGTATCTGTTGAATGTATTGCGACAAGGTGATAAAACGAACAACACCATCAAGACGGAGGATACCGAATGGATAGCGCAACAATCATTAATCTTCTCATCGCAGCGGTAATAGGCCTGTTTTTATGGAACCGATTCGGCACGGCAAGGGGACTGAAAAATATGAGTCCAATCCGGTTTGAGCAAGAGCTGAGTGATCATGCAGATGCACTGCTCATTGATGTCCGAGAGCCTCATGAATATCAAGCTAGCCATATTCCGAATGCAGTCAACATTCCGGTGTCCCAGTTGCAGGACAAGCTGACGGAAGTCCCGAAGGACCACAAAGTGCTCCTTTATTGCCAAAGCGGTCTCAGGAGCAGGAAAGCAGCGAGAATTCTGAGCAAGCTGGGCTATCGCAACATGGGGCATCTATCGAGCGGCATTATGGCATGGGGCGGACCTTTGAACACGAAAAAGTAAAAAGTAAAGCCTATCTATCATGAGCTGCCAATCATACACATGATTAAGCCTTCCACATAGGAAGGCTTTTTTAGCGATTGCTACCATCCCATACTGAGGCTGTTTTGATGATTAGCCCTCCATACAGGAATTGGAACTGAAGAGATGCCCTCAATTTGTCCATCTTCTCCGAAGGGTATAAGAGAGGTGAACAGGAATGAAGAAACATTGTTTGTTTTGCAATGAACTGATTGATATGAAACAGGATGAAGAATTCGATCGTTATTCGGGGTGCATGTGCGCGCCCAATACGTATTATCATTTGAGCAAAGATGCTTATTCGTATATCCAGGCTTTCTCCTACGCCAAGAAACGGCAGGTGCTGCCTATCGTATCGGCCTATATTCGCGAGCGGGCCGAGAATGGGGAACGACTATTGCTGACGCCAGGCAAGATGGAGGAGATGATGGTCGATCCCGATATCCCGATGACGACGGAGGAGAAGGAGAAGAGACTTCTACAGTACTTGTACCGGCGGACGGAATCGGCCTTGGAGCCCGTGAATCTCCATCCGTTGTCCAAAAGCTTCAACTTGACGTATTCCACGAATCTGCAGGAGTTCGTCTATATCATGGAGAAGCTGCGGGAGACGGAACTGCTTGTTAGAGAAGGCTCCATCTTGAAGCTGACGGATCAGGGCTGGAGTGAAGCAGCTGCCTTCTCAGGAGGCGGCAAACGCAAGCTGTTCAGTGTTATAGTCGGAGACGAGGAGATCGGGTTGGAGTGGTCCGCTCAATTGCTGCCTGGTCTTGAGCAATGCGGATACGATACCCGTCTGCTGTTGCCATCGAGCCTGCGCAAGCAGGACTCGGAGCTGCTTGAAGCGCTGGCTGAAAGCCACTATATTTTAGCCGACTTAACGGGAGCAGGTCCTGAAGTGTATTTCGCTGCAGGTTATGCGGCAAGGGCGGATATCCCGCTAACCTGGACCGTTAGAGCTGATCAGATCGACAGCTTGCTTTCGCAAAGCGAATGGATACGGCCGATTCCATGGGAAGACACGGAAGAACTGGTTCAGCGGTTTCAATTAAGAAGATAACAGAGATAGGCAGAATAAGACTTAGGAATGAACAACAGCTTCAGGCTCGCCGCCGCGCGGGTCTGAAGTTTTTTCATGTCTAGGAGAACAAGTCAATTCACTGGCATGAAGATGTAAAGCAAAGGGGTGTTGTCGCATGCTTATCCTTGCTACAATAAATAGATCAGACAGACAACGAGAAGGGGAATACGAATGAGGGGCTTTGCAATCTTTATTGCATTTTATTTGATAGGCTTGGCCTTGGAAAAGGGTTTATCTATTCCGCTGCCTGCGAATGTCATCGGGTTGGGTCTGCTCGCATGCGCGTTGTTTCTAGGATGGATCAAGCTGGAATGGGTCGAGGCTAGCTCGAAGATCGCGATCCGGCATATGGGCCTGCTGTTTGCCCCGGCGATCGTGGGTACGATGGTTATCACTAAGCAGATTCAGTCGGAGTGGCTTGCAATTGGCTCAAGCATTGTCATTGGCACGCTGGTGACGATGCTGGCAACGGGATTAGCCATAAAGCTGTGGCCAGACAGGAGGGAACAGCGTGACGCTTCTGGGTCCCATTCTGCATAGTCCGATTTTTGGCATTGTACTAACGGTTGGTTTATATTGGGGGGCAGTCAAGCTGAAGGCAAATCGCCGCTGGGTGCATCCGCTGATCCTCACGGCTGCTGCGATTATTGCGATTCTGATGCTGAGCGGCATTCCGTATGAGGATTACCGCAAAGGCGGCGAATGGCTGAGCTGGGCGCTCGGCCCTGCGACGGTCGCTCTGGCTGTCCCGTTATACAAGCATGCATCACGAATTCGAAGCAGGCTTGCGCCGGTTATGACGGGGATAACGCTGGGCGCGATTGTATCCGCTGGAATGACGGCCGGTTTCTTCCACTTGACTGGCGCATCTATGGAGCTGATGTTCTCCGTTGTAGCCAAGTCGTCATCGGCGCCATTCTCGATGGAAATTGCCAGACGGCTTGGCGGAATACCGGAGCTGGCTGCTGCCATATCTGTCATTACGGGGCTGTTCGGAAGCTTAGCGGGACCAGCTCTTCTTCGTCTGTGTGGCGTGCATTCGGATATTGGCATAGGGGCTGCCATCGGCACATCTTCCCATGGAATTGGAACTGCGCGCCTGATGGAGTCTTCCGAGCTGCAAGGCAGCGTCAGCGGCTTCGCAATGGCAGCCGCAGGCATCATCTCCACCTTGCTGATGCTGCCTGTCTATTGGTGGATGCTATCGACATAATTCATAGAGGAGCCCACCAGAAAGGGCCGTCTAACTGTAAGCCATCACGGCTTGCGGCTAGTCGGCCCTTGATTATTAATTACTTCTCGTAATAAAGTTCGCAGGATCGGCGTTCAACTCGCGCACGATGTTCTCAACTTCTGTCCAGGCTTGTTCGAATGTGATCGAACCGGAAGCCGCATCGCTTAATTGCTTCTGCATGACGTTATTAAATTGCAAGTAAGGAGCATTTTTGAGGGATTCGGTCGATATTGGCGCGGCTCTTCCTTGTGACTGGTAAATCACATCCGTTGAGAAATCGCCTATGTTGACATATTGGGGGTACGTAACGAATCCGCTTGACAGCGAGTTGGAGCTGATTAGCGACGCTCCTTCCTCACTCATCAAATAGATGATCAGCTTCCATGCTTCCTCGATATGCTTGCTCGATTTGTCCAGCGAAAAGGCGGCTGGCAGCAAGTAGGAGGTCGACCCTGTATAGCCGAATCCATTTGGCAATTCCATGATGGACCAACTGTCGGTAGTAGCATTGCTGGACAGCATATTGTGGACATAGCTGGCTTTCTCTACAAACATTCCAGTACGCTGACGTTCACTAAAGTCAGGATTGTATCCGTCATTTTTTGCGATTTGGTTTTGATAATCCTCAACTAACTGCTCCGTCAGCGCTCTCCATTCCGGTCGATCAAGCGTTAGTTGACCATTCTCAATCGAGCGGAACCCCATCATCGTTTCTCCGACGAAGATACTATAATAGGACCACCAGGAATCGCTCATTTCATAACCGGATAAGCTTTGATTTTTTTCTTTCAGGGCCAAAGCTGTCTCCCGGAAGACCTCCCAGCTCATGGGCGAAGACGGCTCAGCTATGCTATGTTCCTGAAGAAGCTTGCGATTAACGAACAGAACGTACCGGTCAATAGAAGGAGATATGCTGGTCAGTACACCTTCCGAGTCGACCGTGGAGGCGACGACTTGCTGCTGGACCTCGTTCAGTTGAACGTGGTCCCGCTCGATCAGAGGGGCAAGATCGACAAGCCTGGACTCTTCTGTATAGTAATTGGGCGAGAAGTTATAGTAGAGATCGGGCTGTTCGGCTTCAATGATTTCAACCGCACGGCTTTCCCGCTCAGTGGCTGGCGTATTCTCTTGCCGCAGCTTGCCGTTCACATCCACTACCTCAAAGGACAAATGCGGGAACTTTTCCTTTAATAATGGTACATACGCATTGAATTGAGTGGAAGATGTCAGTACCTTTAATGTAACCTTAGATTTATCCTTGGATCCAATACCTAAGCTGGAGCAGCCTTGCATAAGGAGTGCAGCGAGCAGCAGGAGCGGTACCCATTTCCAAACCTTCTTCATGTAAAAATTCCTCCTGTCAAAGTTATGTAGTCCGGCAGAAACAAACATCATACGGATGCTGCATGAACACGCGCCTGGTGAATCTTATCGGTTATCTGTCCCGGATAGGGGTCTCCACATATAGAACACATCATCATATGGAATAGTTGCAAAAAATTATTGTTCAAATGAGCCCGGATCGGCGTTAAGCTCCTGAACTTTTTTCTCGGCGTTTGCCCATGCGGTATCAAAGGTTACAAGTCCTATGGCGGCCGCTTCAAAATTCCCGTTGAACGTATCGGTCAAGGAGCGATAAGCTTCTTCGGTTAACGATTCGTCAGAAGGTGACCAAGGTGTGCCGTTGGCGGTGACGATTGGTTCTATTGGAAAATCACCGATGGAAATTAGATTCGGATACGCGACAAATCCATATGCAATTCGCTCTTCCATGATTCGTACTGCTGCTTCTTCGCTCATTAAGTAGGAGACGACTCCCCAAGCATCTTCGGAATAAGAGCTATCGCCATGAATGGCAAAGTTATTGGTTGCTTCGAAAGGTGTCATTTGGGTATGTGACGGGTCTCTCGGCAGTTCCGTAATCGTCCAGTCTTCTGATGTTCTCTGTTCGTAAATCATTTGTTGGACGTAGGAGGCAGGCGCCAGGTACATGCCGGCTTGCTGCGGGTCTCGATCCGGGCTATCTCCGAGGTTTTGGAACGATGCCTTCATCATGTCTTCGTACAGCTGCTCGAATAGTTGGCGCCACTCGGGCTCCGTAATGCGCAGCTGCCGGTTTTCGATTTGTTTCCAGCCCATAATGTTTTCGGCGACCCAATAGAATGGCAGCATCCATGGCATGTTCAAGATATAGCCGTGTACAGTTGCGTCTTTTTCTTGCAGCGCCAAGGCAGACTGACGGAATTGTTCCCAGGTCATGGGACTTCTCGGTTCAGGGACGCCAAGCTCCCGGAATAGCTTTCGGTTAATGAAGAGAACATCCCGGTTGAAAGTAGGAGAGAGCTGCAGCAATCTGCCGTCTGTTCCCTTTGCGGAGTCGACAAGAATCTGCTGGATGTCATTCCGTATGATCCGGTCGCGCGTCAGCAGTGGAGCCATATCCACAAGCGGAAAATCCTCGATGTAGCTTTCGGGATAATAGTTCAGGTAAAGATCCACATCTTCCTCTTCGATGATCGTAGCAATTCGATCATCCCACCCGTCCACAGGTATTTTCTCAGCATTCAGCGTGATCATGGGATCGATAATTTCATAGCTGATATGCGGAAACTTCTCTTCCAGCATCGGCTTGAATCGTGTTATCACATCGGTTTGCCCCATTACTTTGAGCGTGATGTTCTGCTTCTCTTTCTTGCCAACCCCAAGGGTTGAGCAGCCTTGCAGCAGAAGCGCAGCGATTAATATGACAGATAGCCAGCAGTCTGTTCTTTTTCTCATCTCTATGCCCCCTATACTTAAATGATAATAATCCCCCCAGTGGACAATTTGCCTCGAATGAAGCGAAAGGAAAAGTGATCCTATCGCGAGTTTCCAATAATAATGATTAAAAAAGGGCTTTATAGAAAATATTTCATAATATGATCATAAATACTTCATAGAACCGCGTCAATGATTTCAGAGAAATTCGTCTATCCACAATGATAGAGGGCAGCAAGCATGAAAAAGACGACGCACCATGTGAGTCGCCATGTGGTTATTGCTCGAAATGGGCCGGATTTTCGTTCGCCAATACAAATTTCTGAAGATACACAGATGATTCCATATACAGCGATGTCATGTAAGATGGTGCATAGTGCTTGGAAATGGTGGAAAACTAAAAATAGGAATCCCAAATAAAGCAGGAGGTTGCCCATGAAAAGGCTGAAGCTGAATATCATCATTGGTTTATTGCTCATGCTTGCAGTCGCAGCGCCTGTCAATGCAGCAAGTCCAGAGCAGGACAATGGAGGCACAACCAGGGAAGTGAGGCAGATGCAGCTGCAATCAGAGCGGGCGAAGGCGCTGCGCAGTCCCGGATATCTGCAGCGCTCAGATCTGGATTCCTACCACATGACATCCGTTCCGGCTGCGGACAAGAGTCCGAATTGGAACTGGTTAGGTTTGCTCGGCTTGCTCGGGTTGACTGGACTGAGAAGAAGGAACCGCGAAGAATCATAGGGCTCTGGAAACTAAAAAACTAAAAAAAGGAACCATTCAGCTCCTAGCGGGGAGTGGATGGTTCCTTTTCATTAGAAGTGGAACGGGCTGCTTGCTATTCGCTTAATCAACGATTAAATTGCGAGGAGAGGTAGATGCGATTAACGACGATGACAGCCATGAGCCTAGTGCTGCGGGAATGATGCTTAAGCATGCGGCAATGGCAATGCCGGTCCAATCCAGCACAATGGGCAAATATAGAATGCCATAACTATGCAGCAGCGATTCGATGGAGCTTGGCAGGACGAAAATTCCGGTAAGAACTCCGACAAGTGCACCTGCGAAGGCTATACCTGCAATTCCGCTAAGAATAGAAACTCGTATGCGGGATGAAGTCAGGCCAATCGTTTTGTAGATGCCGTATGTTTTGCTTTCTTTACGGATTTGAATTTTGCATGTGCTGTAGATAATAATAGCCGAGACCGCAATGAATAGCAGCGCGATAAAGCCCATCGGCAGGATCAGCAATCCCGTAGCTTCCTTGAATACGGAATCCAGAAGCTGCTTCTGCGTGACAATCGTCATGGAGGAGCGGAATCGCTCATTGAACTCAGCGGCAACGCTGTCTGCTTGCTCCAGATCGAATACGTTGATGAAGGCAGTGTCCGGCTTGAAGCTGGAGACTCCTTTGCCGTCAAGAATCGCTTCCGATGAGATACGCGCCGAATAGGACATATTAGCAATCGCTTGATAGATGCCGGATACGACAAAGGTTCGCTTCACGCCTTGGATATAGACCTCCGCATGCTCGCCAATGCCAACATCCAACTGCCGGGCTACATTAACCCCGAGCGCAATTTCATTGCGCAGCTGCGGATTATGCCCCTGGATTGTAGTCAGTCCTGTTTCTTCGAAGCTGCCTTCCAGTACACTGATATTTATATTGATAGGGCTGTCGGATATGACAACACCGTTAACCGTAGAGAGCCAAGCGGATGACCGTACCCGGCTATCCTGCTCTAGAGCCTTATCGAGCGCGTCCCGCGAGAAGGAGGCGGGATTAATGGCGATGGCGGCAATATGCGATGAATCATATCCCCATTCGCCGGCCCGCTGATCAATCGAAGCGACGCTATTGACCAGCGTATAACCGAAGGATAGAGCAGCGGCCGTTACGCATGAGATGATGAAGATGAGCCAAGAGCCCTTTTGATGACTCCGTATATTTTTCCACGCCAGCACAATAGAAGGTGAGAAGCGGTCGAGGCGGATCCATCCAGCCTGTCTTTTGCTGAAGCGGGCGTTGTCATCTTCCGACATGCCATAGCGAATAGCTTGGGCAGGCATAATACGGCGAGTTTTGTTGGCAACGGCATAGGTACAAGCGCTGACCAGAACCAGCACAAGCAATCCAATGGACAGCATGGCTCCGCCCTGGAATGAAGGGGCATCCGCTTGGCCCAGTCTCAGGTTGGACAAGGTCCCGTCCATAATAAAACCTGATATGAGGCCGCTTAGAGCAAGTCCGGGGATGACAGCAGCTACCGTAAGAAGGATATATTGCATCAGGAATACGGCTAGCGTACGGTTCGACGTCATGCCTAATGATTTGATAATACCAATTGATCGGTATTGGGTAAGGATAGCGTCGGATACCGTAAAGCCGATTGTAAGAAGAGCGATGACCAGCATCGTCGCGCCAAGCGCAATCATCAAGTAGCCGATAAGCTTGTTCAAGATCAGATAGAAGGAAGACATCTCTTCATAAGTCAGCTTGGTTTCAATATAGGGGCTATTCAGCGATGCTTCGAATTGCTCCCATAACGCCGCTCGGTCTACGGAGGCATCATACCGCAATCCCAGCATATAGCTGTCGCTTGCAACGCTTGTGAGTTGGCTCTTGAAATCGGCCGGATTCATCCAGATTCGGGATGAAGTGGAGAAGGGCGCTCCGTAAGGCAGATCAATGACTATCGCGCTGACGGAAAGCTCGAACGCGCGGCCGCCGCTTTCGAACTCCAGCCGGTCGCCGACTTCAATGCCTTGTTTGTTCGCCAGCGAGGACGGCAGCCAAATGGTGCCTGGCGCTGGCTGGATGCTCTCTTCGCCGTGTGCAACCAATAAACGGTCAACCGTCATAGGCGCGTTAGGCGTATCCATGAGGTAGACGAATACGTTGGAGATGACGTTGCCGTTCTTAGACACCTTGCTTATGGTTTGGTAGGGCAGCAGCGGCGTAGTGGAGACGCCAGCTTGCTCCGACCACCAATGCTGCACGTCTGCTGGAGGATGGATGCCTTGGTCGAGCAGGAGCAGCTCATGCGAGCCATTGGTTCTGTCGTGCATATCCAGGAAGACATTATCCGTATTCGCAAGCAGGATCATCGAGGTCGACATCAACAGGGTAGAGAGCATAATAAGCAGGATAGTCAGGATGTTTTGCAGTTTTTTTCGTTTCAGCTGGGCTAGGCAAAGCGTATAAATGGCCATCATCGCGCTAATCCCCCGATACATACGAGAAAATAAGATTCTCGCGGTGGGCCGTATCGGCAGGCTCATACTTGTCGAACTCCAGCATGCCGCCTACTTTGCCGTCCCGGATATAGATGAAGCGATCGGCACGGCATGCGGCCTTGATATCATGGGTGACCATCACGATGGACTGGCCTTGGCGGTTAAGCTCCGTCAGCATATCGAGCACCGCGACGCCTTGCGCATAATTCAGGCTGCCTGTAGGCTCATCGGCGAATAGAAGCTCCGGTTCATTAATGAGCGCGCGAGCGATAGCCGCCCGCTGCTGCTGTCCGCCGGATGTATGGGATGGAAGCCGGTGCTGCTGCTCTTCGATGTCCATGGCTTTCAACAAAGACAGCGCCCGGCTTTTGACGGCGGATTTCGATTTTCCTGCCACATAGCCGGGCAGCGCCACATTATCAATGAACGATAGATCCGGCACCAGATTGATGCTCTGATAGATATAACCGATATGCTCCGCTCTGAACTTGGCAAGCTCTTGTTCATTGTATTGGTCAATACGCTTGCCCTTGAACGTGACTTCTCCCGCCGTTAGCCGGTCGAGGCCGCTGAGCAGATAGAGCAGCGTAGACTTGCCAGATCCGGAGTTGCCCATAATGACGGTGAAGTCTCCCTCGTAAATGTCGATATCCAAATTGCGGATCGCATGATAATTTTCTTTGCCGGTCGTATACGTCTTGCACAGATGGGAAGCTTGTATGATGGCATGCTTGGTCAACGGTTAACCCTCCTAGTTGGTAATAAAGTCAGTATAGAGAGCAAACGTGTATATCCTCTTATCAAATTATGAATAAATCCTTACAGAACCGGTATGGTGAAGGTGAATCGGGTGCCTTCTCCCCGGACGCTGCGGAAGGAAATCATGCCGTGATGTGCTTCCACAATGTACTTGCAGATGGATAGTCCGAGTCCCGAGCCATCGGTTGGAAGAGCTGCTTCCGCTTTGTTCGAGCGGCCTTGATAGTAACGTTCGAAGACGAACGGCATATCCTCCGGAGAGATGCCTGTACCTGTATCCGCGATTGTAACGGCCAGGTCGTCCGCAGTTCGCTCAATATCGATTCGAATCGTATCTTCGGGCCTCGTATGCTTCAGAGCATTCATGACCAGGTTGCCGATGACCTGCTCCAGCCGCTGCGAGTCCGCCGAGATCAGCACATCCGGGATCGACCGGGGCTCATGGATGATTACGCCGGTTGACCGCGCGTAATGCGCGATCGGCTTCACCATATCCTCAAATAATGAACGGCTGTATTGCTCTCGCAGATGAACGGAGATCTGACCCAGATCCTGGAGTGCGTGCAGGAGCAGATCTTCCGTCAAGCGAGACATCTTGTCCGTGTTCGACTTCATCACGTCGACATAAGCCATGACCGAATCCATGTCTGGGCATACGCCTTCGCGAATGGCTTCGATGTAGGCTTTGACGGTGGTCAGCGGCGTTTTCAGGTCATGCGAGATATTCGTAATCAGCTCTTTGCGCGCCCGGTCCTGCTCCACTCTTCTAGTGTCCAAATGTTTAATTTCCGCTCTCATCTGGTCAAACACAGCGTAAAGCTCTCCGATTTCGTCCTGTTTGTCATATTCGGCTATCTCCCCGTAATTGCCATTTAGAATTTGCTCTGAATGGTCTTTAAGCTTCAGAAGCGGCTTCATCATGCGATTGCGCATTTTCCAGACCATAAGAAGGAGCAGCCCTGACATTATGATAGCTAGGACAGCAGGCAGGAGATAGGGGGTGCTGGCGAGCCAGACTGGAGATGGAAGGCTGGAGGATAAGGAGAGCCGAGACATGGAGAAGACCGCGTTCCCGATTTGGGTATCCTCCCGCTCATCTATAATGGGGTATGCGATGTTGTAGCGCCCGGAATCTTCATCGTTTGCGAGACGGTCGTACGTCAGCAGAAGTCGCGGGTTGTAAGCCGTTTTTGCCTCGCCTGTGGAGTCGAATAAGATGCTTCCGTCCAATGCGAGGACAAGCACATCGATTTCACCAGTACGGCTAAGCATCCCCAGCTCTTCGTCATGGTTTCCCGACCGGATCTCATGCAGATGCCTCTCCAGATATAGCAGCAATTCATTGACCTTCACTCTGGCGGTCTGAGCAAGAGCATCCTGTTCTCTATGTGAGGCTGGCTGCCCGGTCTGAAGCAAATATATGGCGCTGCCTGCCAGGGCCGCTAAGCACAAGAGCGCAGCGGCCAGCCATTTTGCAATCCACTGATTCATTCTCCGCAGCTCCTCTATTCCGATTCGAGATCCTCATTGAATTTATACCCTACACCCCATACGGTCTTCAGCATCTTAGGCGAAGACGGGTCTTTTTCGAGCTTTTCTCTTAATCTGCGTATGTACACCGTAACCGTGTTTTCGTCACCATAGACGCCATATCCCCATACGGCATCCAGCAGCTGGTTTTTGGAAAAAACCTGATTGCGATGCTTGATGAGATGGTGGAGCAGCTCGAATTCCTTGGCGGAAAGGGACACTTCCTGCTCATGCAGCGTCACACGGTAAGACTTGCGGTCAATCGTAATAGGACCGGCTTGAAGGGCGCTTCCGACCGGCTGTTTTGGCATTACTACGCTGTCGTATCTCCGGAAGTGTGCCTGAATGCGGGCAACCAGCTCGCTTAGCGAGAAAGGCTTTGTCATATAGTCATCCGCGCCGAATCCGAGTCCAAGCACCTTGTCCGTATTGCTGTCGCGCGCGCTTAAGATCAGGATGGGCACCTGGCTGCTCTCGCGAATGCGGCGGCACAGCTCGATGCCGTCGATATCGGGCAGCATGATGTCGAGAATGACGTAGTCGTAAGCGGATGCCGCAAGCATGCGCATGCCTTCTACGCCGTTGTCTGCGGTATCGGCGGCAAAGCCTTGTTTGACCAGATAGTCTCTCAGCACGCGGGAAATATCTTGTTCATCTTCGATTATAAGAATGGATTTGGTCGTATTCATGGGCAAAAACCCCCATATTCGTCGTCTATTTTCTAATCGAGTATATATCGATCCCTACAGATCGACAAGCAAAAGGAAAGCTTGATCGAGTGAGGAGAGCAGAAATGTAGGGATAGTGGTGCGGGGAAACGCTAATCGCGAATGAGCTATTGATGAGCTGGTGAAAAAATACGCTTTACAATCCTAATGTCTTAGTGTACTATTCAGATATAACACTAATACGCTAATACAAAGAGAACGAAAATAGGAGTGGAGAAAACACATGAACACGGGGAAAAACGGGCAAGGACAGCAAACTTCCGTTCTTCAGTTGAACGGTGTGACGAAGCGGATCGGCAGCAAAACATTGGTTAGCGGCTTGTCGTTCCAGATTGCGAAGGGCGAGATTGTTGGCCTTCTCGGTCCTAACGGAGCGGGCAAGACAACCACGATCCGCATGATTGTAGGCTTGATTGGCATGACGGAGGGCGATGTGCATATTGGAGGCCATAGCGTCCGTACCGACTTTGAACGCGCTATCCGGCATGTTGGCGGCATTATCGAAAATCCAGAGTTTTATCCATACATGACCGGCATGGATAATTTGAAGCAGTATGCCAGAATGTCGGAGGGCGTGACGGAAGCCCGCATTCATGAGGTTACGAAGCTGGTCGGCTTGCAAAATGCTTTGGACAAAAAGGTTAAAGCCTATTCACTGGGTATGAGACAGCGGCTCGGCATCGCGCAGGCGCTTCTGCATCGTCCGTCCGTGCTTATCCTGGATGAGCCGACAAACGGACTTGATCCAGCGGGTATTCGCGAGATGCGCGAATATATGAAGAGCATTGCGGAGAAGGAAGGGATTGCGATACTGGTATCCAGCCATTTGCTCTCCGAGATGGAGCTGATGTGCAGCAGAGTCGTTGTCATACAAGAGGGCAAGCTGATCACGGTCAGATCGATTGGTGGAGAGCGGGAACAAGACAGCAATTTGGTCAGACTTGCGCTGCAGGTGTCCCATACGGAGCAGGCGAGACGTATCCTAACCGGGCTTAAGATTGATAGCCTGCAAGCGATTGAAGAGGCAGGAGTGGACCGCATCACACTTTCGGTCCGCCATGAGGATATTCCTGAGATTGTAGCTGCGCTTGCTGGCGGCGGCGTCGGGCTCTATCGAATCGAAGAGATGAAATCAACGCTGGAAGATGAATTTATGAAGTGGACGGAGGGGAACCGCATTGCGTAATTTTGGAGCTTTGCTGACTAACGAATGGATTAAGCTATATAAGAAGAAATCGTTTTTTGTATACTTTGGCATCATGGCGCTCTTCATTGGGATTAGCGGATATTTCATTCACCGCTACCCGATGGAGGGGATGGACAGCGCGCTTGACTTTGTCGCCTTGTTCGGTTCGATGATGGGCGCTGGACAAATCTTACCGCTCATTGCTATCATTGCAATTGCCAACATTGTGCCATCCGAGTTCCGGATGGGTACGATCAAGCTGCTGCTCATCCGTGCGCAGAGCCGTACGAAGATATTGGCATCCAAATATGCCGTCACGTTGTTGTTCTCCATCGTACTGATCGCTGCTACGCTGGCGATGGCGTTTATTACGGGCTTTATCGTATTCGGCTTCGGCGGAGGAGACGCTAAGACCTTGACTCTTATTGGCGAAAATGTCTTGTACTTGACGATCTACACGTTGACCTTTGTTACACTTACATTCTTGGTCGGCGTATTGACCAAATCAAGCGGAGCAACGGTCGGCATCTCCATGTTCTGCGTGATGGCGGGCGGAATATTGACGTTGCTGCTTAATCGCTACTCCTTCATCAAGTACACGCTGTTCCCTAATGTGGATCTGTCCGTCTACCAGAATGGCGGCACTATGCCGCAAGGCATGACGCTCCCATTCTCGGCATCGGTCATCGCCATCTATCTGATTGTGTTCTTGGTTGCAAGTTTCTTCATCTTCAGAAAACGCGATGTGTCCTAGTTCTATGAGTCAGGGCATCGTAAAAGGAGCATGGCCCATTGTGACTATCGAGTTCGATAATAATGCCCCCATCTACATTCAGATCATGAACTATATCAAGAAACAGATCGTTATCGGCAAGATGGGTCCCGGCGATAAGATTGAATCCGTGCGGGACCTAGCCGCCGAATTGCAGATCAACCCTAATACGATCCAGCGCACCTTTCAGGAGCTTGAGCGGGAAGGCATCGTAGAGACAAAGCGCGGCCTTGGCCGCTACGTAACGGATGAGGAGTCGACAATCATGCAAATGAAAAAAGAGATGGCGTCAGAGCTGCTGGGCCGTTTCGTCAGCGGGATGAAAGAACTTGGCTTTGCGGAGGGCGATATCGTAGCGCTCGTTGAAGGCGCTGTGCAGTCGGATACGAAAGACAAGGAGGAAGCGTAACATGGAGCCCATATTGGAGATGAAGTCAATCGGCAAACGATTCGGCTCCAAATCGGCGCTTGAGGGGATCTCGTTCAAAGCCGGAGCTGGCCGTATCATTGGCCTGTTAGGCAGCAACGGGAGCGGCAAGACGACGATTATGAAGATCGCTGCCGGCATCATCCATCCGACCGCGGGCGAAGCGCGGATATGCGGGGAGCCGATCGGGCTGCAGTCCAAAGCGATGACGTCGTTCATGCCGGATAAGCCGCTGACCGAGCCGTGGATGCGCGTTCGCGACGCCATCTCTTTCTACCAGGATTTCTACGCCGACTTTGATAGGGCCAAGGCGAAGGAAATGCTATCGTTCATGGGACTTGCGGAGCGCGAGAAGATCACGTCGCTGTCGAAAGGGATGAACGAGCGGCTTCAGCTGACACTGGCGCTCTCCCGCAACGCCAAGCTGTATCTGCTCGACGAGCCGATAGGAGGCGTAGATCCCGTCGCTCGGGAGAAGATATTGGATGCTATTGTCCAATACTACAGCGAGAACAGCTGCCTGATGATCTCGACTCATCTAGTAACGGATATAGAGAGAATTTTCGATGAGGTGATATTCATTAAGAACGGACAGCTTGCCTTGCATGAAGAAGTGGATCACATACGGATGACGCATGGCAAGAGCGTCGTTGACTTATTCAAAGAGGTGTATGCTTAATGCTTAAGCTGATGAAATATGATTGGAAGCGGAATGCCACAATGACGCTGGCGGGGTTTATCATTCTGCTCGTGGCGCAAATCGTCAATTTGACTGTAGGTTGGAGGAACGGGTGGAGTGAGCAATTCGTCATTGTCATCGCATGCATGCTCTTTTTCTTTAGCGGCTTTCTCGTTTTTCTCATGGCTTGCCAGACGTTTGTTGCCAATATCAAAGCTTACAGCAGACGGCTGCTTCCGCTCCCGACGATTTATACCATCGTATCGCCTCTTGTGTTGATGTTTGGATTAACCATCGTAATGTTCTTGTTATTTGCAGCATTTGATGCCGTTTTTTCCGCGCTGTACGACAAGACCTCGTTTTTGGTGCTGCTCATTGAACAACTGACAGCCGGTGAAATTGCAGTCTCCATCGCATTAGCTATATGGGGATCTGTATTTACGACTATGGTCATTTTCTTCTCTATGGCTTTCTCGCGAATTGTGGAGGGCAAAGGCGGAACGTTCCTCGGGATCGTCGTGTGTATTCTGATTTTTACGATCATCCCGTGGGTGGAGGATATCCTGTTCTCAACGAGCGAAGTATACGGCTTTATTCGCCTTAGTCCACTCGAGTCCGGCAACGGGAACATGTCGTTGACCTTCGGTTCGATTAACTCTCTTGAGTGGATGACGCTTGCATTCGAGGCTGGCGTATTGATTTGCCTGGTTTATGGTACTATCTACCTGATTGAGCGTAGGATCAAACTATAGTCTTGCAACAGGATAGCATTGTCCACTCCCTTGGGCTATAATCAAGCTGAATTTATTCCATCGCAAGGGAGAGGTACTGCTTGAACGATACCATTATAATGAGCGGAACGGAGCAAGACCGTTATTACGCATTTACCTTTGATGACGGGCCTGGCCGTCTTCCTATTAGTCTATGGCTGGATGCCCTGGAGGCAGAGGGCGCTGTTGGCACGTTTTTCTTTACAGGCGAGTGGATGGATCGCTACCCCGAGAGGGCAAAGGAAATTATTCGTCGCGGGCATGCGCTGGCACCGCATTCTTATCATCATCGGCGCATGGCACAAATTCCGAAACATGTTTTCATGGAGGAATTGAAAGCGGTTGAATTGGCTTATCAAGAAGCGACAGGCTTGCCGTGTCCTGCTTATATGCGTTTTCCCTATGCAAGTTACGACGATGAGCGCTTGCAATGGCTGGATGAAGCAGGGTATGTCGATATCGAAGGCGTAGAATCGTTTGACTGGGCGGGGATTTCTGCTGAAGCGATCGCAAAGGTGATCATTCCCGAATTGAAGAACGGCACGATTGTTGTTATGCACAGCAACGATATCGCGATTGGGTCGCCGGGTTCGCTTAAGCTGATCAGCGATGTTGCGAAGCAGCAAGAGCTGACAGCCGTTAGCATGCCGACCATGATGGAGTCACTGGGCCGCAAGCCATCCTATAGAGGCTGGAAAATAATTGTGGACGTGCCTGAGACGCTGGAATATCCGCCGCAAGACTGGTATCCGGTAGAATCTGTGGCGCCGGAGCTGGCCGCGCAGATTGCGTCATGGGGTGTGGAGCGTCATGTGAACAGCGCTTCTACGGCTGCAGAATGGCAGGAGCAGCTGGAGAAGCCGCTGCCAAGCGGCGGCGCGCAAGAATGGTTCGGCGTTCGTGAGTTTGAAGACTCTTATTGGGGTTATGCCCGTGCATATGAAAGCGGGGATACGCTCATAATTCACGAGCATGGCGCCAAGGAAGCACAGGCGGATACGCTTGTCTATATGATGAGATGGGCAATCGAACAAGCTTGGGCCGCGGGGCTAAAGCAAATCGAAGTCCGTCAAGATATCCGCAGATTGCTGCAGATGTGCAAGCAGCTGGATTGGAAGGCCGAGCTGGTTTCCGAGAGATTGGGCTAATTCTAATGAAACAAGCTCCGCAACTGTCATGGTCCGCATAGGATAGAGATAAGGACCGATGCGAACCTGGGAGGAGCGGGGGTATGAACAGACGGACGATCCGGATCATTTCACTCGTCTTGTATGTGATATTCGTCTTGGTAATGACAGCAAGCATGATCGCCAATTGGGAAAGCTGATTCTCAGTCAAGCGCAAGTAAGCCGCATGATATTCGACCGTCGAGTCGGACGCATGCGGCTTATTTTTAATGTGGCAACGGCAGTTGGGAGCCCTTCAGCTTGCGGTAATCCTTCGGCGCGAGGCCCCGGCTTTCCCGGAAGACGCGCGAGAACGTTTTATAAGACCCGTAGCCGACTTCCATCGCAATCTCGGTCACGCTCATATCCGTTGATGCGAGCAGGCCGCATGCATGCCGGATGCGAAGGTCGCGCAGGAAATGGACGAACGTTTGACCCGTTGTCTCCTTGATCAGCTCGCTGATGCGAGACATGCTCATGGAGAATTGCTTCGCCAGGTCGGACAAAGCAAGGTCGTCTTGGTAATGCTGGTGAATATAGTGAATAATGGGCCATAGGGAGGCTCCCTTTCTGGAAGAAGAGGTCTCAGCTGTGTCAGGCTGGGAGCGAGGGCGCGCCCGATCGAACATCACGAGTATCTCCTTTAGCCGCAGCTGCAGCATGGTTTGTCTCCATGGCTGATTGCCCTGATATTCGCGGTACATATCTTCGATAAGTTCCTTCATGCGCTCATTCTCTGTGCCGCTAAGCTGAACGTAGGGAATATCGCCTCCCAGATCGATCAGCGTATGCAGGCCTTCGCCCGTTCCAGGCTCCATCAGAAGCTCCATGCTGAAATTGCAATTATACAGCTGAAGCTGGCTCCCCTCCGTGGTGAATATTTCATGGACCTGATAGGGAAGCACAAAGGTGAAGGTGCCGGGAGACATCGGGTGCTTCTTCTCATTAATCGCTTCGGAGCCCATTCCGTCAATCACATAGGAGAATTCCAGGAAGTCATGACGATGAGGCCGAAAGCCTCTGGGCAGCGTGTTCAGGCTAATATGGAGGGGGCTTGACGTATTCATGTTGGGATAAGTTTTGAAGTAATCGGGAAAGTACGTCATAGAAACGTCGGAGCCTCCGAAAAAATGAGATATATTTCGAAAAAACAAGCACGCTTTTCTGCTCCATTTATTTTAACATAAAGATCGTAAGCGGTTATAACAATAATTCGTACACCACATTCATTCGGGAGGCTACTTAGAATGGGAATCAATCATAAAATCAGAATCGGCATTATCGGAGCGGGCAACATTGGCGGCGTTCACGCCCAGGAGTTCTCCAAGCTGGCGGATCAATGCGAAATTACGGCTATTACGGATGCATTCTTGCCGTTGGCGGAAGCGAAAGCAGCTCAATACGGAATTGGCGCAGTGGCTGCAACGCCGGAGGAGCTAATTGCCCGTGACGATGTAGATGCCGTTATTATCGGAGTGCCGAATCAGCATCATGCTCCGCTGGCCCTTGCAGCGCTAAAGGCGGGCAAGCATGTGCTGCTTGAGAAGCCGATGGGGATAAATAGCGAAGCGGCTCGTCAAATCTTGAAAGCGAGCAAGGAGTCTGACCGCATCGTGATGGTTGGCCATCAGATGAGATGGGAATCGGTGCCTATGGCGATCAAGGAGCAAGTTGACCGCGGTGAGCTTGGCAAGATCTATACGGCCAAAACAGGCTGGTTCCGCCGCAAGGGCATTCCAGGCTGGGGTACTTGGTTTACGCGCATGGATCAATCCGGCGGCGGCCCGCTGATCGATATCGGCGTTCATATGCTTGATCTTGCTCTGTATCTGATGGGCAATCCGAAGCCGGTATCTGTATATGGGGCGACTTATGCGGAATTCGGGCCGAAGCGCAAAGGCATCGGCAATTGGGGAACGCCGGATTGGAACGGCGTCTACGATGTTGAGGATCTGGCGACTGCTCTGATCAAGATGGAGGACGGCAGCACGCTGTCGCTGGAAGTAAGCTGGGCGGTTCATATGGATACGGACAACACGCCGTTCATCCATCTGATGGGTTCCGAAGGCGGCGCAAGCTACAAAGGCGGAACAGGCAAGCTGCTTACGGAGAAATTCGATCGTCCGCTGGAGACATTGCTGTCGAAGCCCGAGAATGATGAAGGCGAGAGAGCGCGCCTTAGCAAGCACTTCCTGGCCTGCATTCGCGAGGGCAAGCAGCCGATCACTTCGGCGCTTACCGGATTTACGAACAATCTCATTCTGGATGCCATCTACGAATCGTCCCGCACGGGCCATGAGGTAATTCTGAACTGGGACCTCGACAAATAGAGAGCAGGATATAAGGGAGGACAGCATCATGCTGAGAGGACTGTCAAAAGCAGGTTTAGGAGCGCTGGAAAGCCAGCGCGAGCTGATTGAGCTGGCCGGACGTCATGGGTTTCAATCTGTGGAGCTCGATCCGCTTGCATTAGTGGATGAGTGTGGAGAGGAAGAAGCGCAGCGGCTTCTAAGCAACAATGGTGTCGTGCTGGCTTCCTTCGGCTTGCCGGTGGAATGGCGTACGACGGAGGAGAAGTTTCTGGAGGATCTGGAGAAGCTGGTTGCGTATGCTGCAGCAGCTAAGGCTCTTGGCTGTGTGAGCTGCTGTACCTATATCCTTCCATCCACGGATGAGAAGGCCGCTCACTTCATGGCGGTTGCGACACGCCGTTTGCGCGAATGCGCGGTGCTGCTGGCCGACTTCGGCATCTCGATTGGTCTGGAATTTGTAGGGCCTCATCATCTTCGCACCAGATGGAGCAATCCGTTCATCTGGACGCTGGATGAGACACTGGACTGGATTGACGCGATCGGCGAGCCGAATGTCGGATTGCTGCTTGATTCCTATCATTGGTATACAACGGGGCTTGGCGCTGCGGACATCGAGGCGCTGCTTCCTTCCCAGATCGTCCATGTTCACTTGAACGACGCGCCTGCCGTGCCGGTAGAGGAAGCGCTGGACAATGGCCGCCTCTATCCGGGCGAAGGCGTTATCGATCTGCCATCCTTCCTGAAAGCGCTGGAGCATATCGGCTACGACGGCCATGTCGCGCAGGAGATTCTATCCTCAGCGCCGCCAGCGGGCACGCCGGAGGAATTGGCGAAGCGGTCGAAGGAAGGCTTTGACAAAGTGTTCGCCGCAGCAGGACTGCCTGTCTGATCCGGTCCAAGTGCACCGATTTCACATCTATAATTGATTCATGATCGTACAATGCCCCAAGATGGCTGACATCTTGGGGCATTTGCATTTTCGAGTATGAAAGTTGGCATAATGGACCCGCAAATAACAAATAATGAAACGGAAGGAAGCTTAGCGGCCCGATAGCTGGCGTAAGCAGGCAGTTGTCCCATTGTTCAGATCGGGAACCCGCGGGCGGTAAAGGAGGAAGCTCATTTGGCGCCGAAGAAACCAAACGCAGAACGTTACAAAAAAATGGCGATGTCGCCAAAGGAATACCAGGCGTACGCCAAGGATAAGGAACCGCCCAGATCGATTCCGGCCAATTGCCTGAAGGCTTTTCTGATCGGCGGGTTCATATGTGTAATTGGTCAAGTGGTTACGGAACTGTTCGTCCATTTGATGGATATGTCACGGGAGGATGCCAGCAATCCCACCGTTGCCGTCATGATCTTTATCTCCGTTGTCCTGACGAGCCTCGGCGTCTACGACAAGCTGGCCCAATTCGCGGGAGCAGGCTCGGCTGTGCCGGTTACAGGCTTTGCCAATTCCATGTGCTCAGCCGCGCTGGAGCATCGCAGCGAAGGGCTGGTGCTGGGCGTAGGCGGCAATATGTTCAAGCTTGCCGGTTCGGTTATCGTATTCGGCACAGTGGCTGCGTTTTTTGTCGGTATCGTTCATTTGATACTGGGCACCGGGGGGCAATAAGATGCTTCGGGGCAAACAAACCTGGTGGTTTGACAACAAGCCGGTCATTATCGGTACCGCGACGGTCGTAGGACCGGATGAAGGTGACGGTCCGCTGGCTGCGGACTTCGATCTGGTGCATCCGGAGCTGGATATGCAGCAGAAGAGCTGGGAGAAGGCGGAGCGCTTGCTGCTTGAGCAGGCTTCGGAGTTCGCGCTCCAGAATGCCAAGCTGGAGCGAAGCCAGCTCGACTTCTACATTGGCGGCGATCTTATGAATCAGATTATTAGCAACAGCTTTGCCGCGAGATCGCTTGGCGCTCCTTATCTTGGCGTATTCGGGGCATGCTCCACGTCTATGGAGTCGCTTGCGCTTGCATCGCAGCTGGTGGACAGCGGAGCTGCAACACATGTCATGGCGGGCACTTGCAGCCACAATTGTACAGCGGAGAAGCAATTCCGGTATCCGACCGAATACGGCTCCCAGAAACCCCCAACTGCACAATATACGGTGACAGGCGCGGGCGCTGCCGTTATTGCCGCGTCGGGGGAAGGTCCTGTTATCGAATGCGCAACCATCGGCAAGGTCGTCGATCTGGGCATTACAGATCCGTTCAATATGGGAGCGGCGATGGCGCCAGCGGCGGTCGATACGATTCAGGCGCACTTTAATGATACCGGACGATCGCCTGGCGATTACGATCTGATCGTAACGGGCGATCTGGCGGGAGTGGGACATCCGATTGCCAAGGACTTGCTGAAGCAGAATGGCGTTCCGATGGACAATACCCTCTTCATGGATTGCGGGCTCATGGTCTACGATGTTCAGAAGCAGAAGGTTCAGGCAGGGGGCAGCGGCTGCGCCTGCTCCGCTGTCGTCACCTACGGCCATTTGCTGAAGCGTATCCAGAAGGGAGAGCTTAAGCGAATCCTCGTCGTCGCGACAGGCGCGCTGTTGTCTCCCTTATCGTTCCAGCAAGGCGAGAGCATTCCCGGCATTGCCCATGCGGTGGCCATTGCTGCAGGAAAGGAGCAATCACAATGATTTTTCTATGGGCGTTCCTTGTCGGCGGCGCGATCTGCGTGCTCGGACAGCTGATGTTCGATGTAGTGAAGCTGACGCCGGCGCATACCATGGCTACACTTGTCGTAATCGGGGCCATTGTTGACGGACTGGATCTCTACGAGCCGCTCATTAAATTTGCGGGTGCCGGCGCTACCGTTCCCATTACAAGCTTCGGCAACGCGCTCGTGCATGGCGCCTTGACGGAACTGCACAAGTCGGGGTGGATCGGTGTCATCTCCGGCATATTCAAAGTGACGAGCGCGGGCATATCGGCCGCGATTATATTCTCGTTTCTTGCAGCCTTAATTATTCGGCCTAAAGGCTGAATAGGCCCCTCCTATAAACCATTACAACCTGTTGAGCTTGCTCAACAGGTTGTTGTCGTTCCATAGTCCTATTGGAACGAGCGGGTATTTGGAAAATATGGCAACCTTTTTGGGAAGTTTACGTCTAGTGTTTGGAGGTGTTGTCATGCATATCATGTTCAAAAGCAAGCTGATCCTGCTTGCGCTTCTTGCGACTCTCGTCCTTGGTGCATGTGCGGGCGAGGAGAAGACGGTCCAGCCGACAAGCAGCCCGTTGCCGGTTGTGGAGCAGCCGCAGACTGCGCCTGAAGTAGAGCCCACTACAGCCTTAAGCGAAAGAAATCTGGTGCTATCGCCAGCTGTACAGCAGGACGGCACTCTTCTTGTGAAGCTGGACGGGATGGGCGATAGCTTTAGCTTCTACGTGAAGTCTTCGGTTGAGCTTCAAAGCCGCATCTATCAATACCTGCATGTTTTCCATGATGATCACAACTTGACCGATGCTCTCGTCTCCGTTGATCCGGCTGCGGGAACGGCTGAGATTCGGCTGGTCCAGACCATTCCGGGCTCTAACCTTCCAGGCTATAATTTCTTTATTTCCAACTCGGGAATTCTAGGCAAGCTAGGCGACAATCGCGTGCTTCTCCTTGAGCCTGAGGTTACGGATGACGGAGTGAAGGTTCATCTCTCTATACTCCACACGGAGACGGGCGAGCTTGAACGACTGCATTCCGATATATGGCCGGAAATGGATCCTTATGACAAGATCTATCAGAAGCGATGGGATGAAGAGAAGGGCATGCTGTTTCTCCAAAGCTTCGAAGGGACGATATGGCTGTTCGACTTGAAGAGTGGAACCGATCAGCGATTGGACGAGTCATTTAGAGTCATTCCTCATTCTACGACCGGATATCCGTCCTTGTTTGTATCACCGGCAATGGACCGCTTTGCCTTTGACGATGAGAGCGGAGCCGTAACCTTTTATGATATGAGTGGTAAGGCGCAGGGAGCCTATCTATTGCCGGAGGACCACTATGTACCAAGCGATAAGGTGAAGTGGAATGCAGCGGGCTCGATCGCTTGGGTAGAGTCGGCTGATGCGGCCGATAGATGGGTGAAGGCGATCGATATGGATTTCTTGATCATTGCCCCGCAGCAGATCGATTTCCTGGACAAGAACGCCAAGCCAATAAGATCGCTGCAAGCGTCCAAGGGCAGAAGCATCGAAGTAGCCGGATGGGAAAATGAAAGTACGGCAGTAATCAGGGAATATGAGTATCGAGCAGACGATGAAGTAAGAGAATCGAATGTCTTCTATTACACCTATGAAGTGAAGACGGGAAAGAAGTCTGCAACAGCCGCGGAGAGTCCGTTAGATCCAGTTTCCCCTATAAGGAATCAATACGACTATGAAGTGCATGAACATTCGCTTCAATTTCGCCTTAAAGCGAAAGCGGATTGATCGGCAATACGGTCGCATGGATGCAAGATGAGGCTCCTGGCGGGGCTAGCCCGGCATTAGGTACAAGCGCTCGGCACTTGAATTGGAGGATTCTGTGGGATTCTCCAATATTTTTTGTAGCGCTGCGATTTGTGCTCCATCAATGCGTTACTGTAAAATGGTACTATTATCTCAGATTATATTTCCGGGAGGTTATGTCATGGATATCCGCACGGCAGATATGGAATTATGCACATCGATTCTCCGAAACTTAGATACTTGTATCCTGGGAAAACATGAAGAAATTGAAAGACTGCTAATCGCGGTCATGGCTGGCGGCCATGTGCTGCTTGAGGACGTGCCGGGCACCGGCAAAACACAGCTTGTCAAAGCATTGGCAAAGTCCATAGGAGGCCAATTCAGACGAATTCAGTGCAATCCCGATTTGCTTCCTACCGATATAACTGGCGTCTCGATCTATCATCCGAAGCAGGAGAGCTTTCTGTTCCGTCCCGGTCCCGTCATGACGAACATTCTGCTGGCAGACGAGATTAATAGAGCGACGACCAAGACGCAATCCGCGCTGCTTGAAGCGATGGAGGAGGGCCATGTTACCGTGGACGGCGATACGTATGAGCTGCCCCGGCCTTTCATGCTGCTGGCCACGCAAAATCCGATTGAATTTGAAGGCACTTACACGCTGCCGGAGGCCCAGCTTGACCGGTTCATGATGAAGCTGTCGCTTGGCTACCCGAGCGCCGAGGATGAGCGCCGCATGATTACATCGAGCTCCGGCGATCATCCGTCCGACCGGGTACAGCCGGTGCTGGATATGACGGACATGATCAGCATTCAGCGGCAAGTGACTGAAGTACATGTCGATGATGCTGTGGGCAACTATATCATTGAGCTCGTAAGGGGCACCCGCGAGCATACGAGCATCCTGCTGGGCGCAAGCCCAAGGGCCGCGATTGCGCTGACCAAAGCGGCGAAAGCGCATGCCTTCCTACGCCAGCGCGATTATGTGACGCCAGATGATGTGAAGGCGCTTGCATCCTATGTTCTCTCTCACCGGTTATTGCTCCGTACCGAAGCGCGCATGAACGGGCTGCGCGGGGAGGATATCGTCAGCCAGATCGTCCAATCGACGAAAGTGCCGGTTCGGCTAGAGCGTTAATCCGATGAGGATCCATGCGACGAAAGCTAAACAATACCGCTGGCAATTTGTCGCCTTCGTCTATGGCTGCAGCCTGTTTTATTTCCTGTTCCAGGGCGGCAAGACGGCATTGATGCTGTTTATCATTTTGAACATGCTTCTGGTTTATTTGATACTTGGCCGCTGGAGCGGCATTAATAAAGTGGCAGGCGCGAGATCGTATTCCGGACACAGCGCGTCCGGTCATAGCGCGATTACGTCAGGCGAAGCGCTCGATGTTAGTTTGAATGTGAAGATCCCGGGGTTCTTCCCCCTTCCTTACGTTATCGTAAGAGACGGTCTCATCCGTCACAACGGTCAGGCGCTCAGCTTCGAGACCTCCTTCGTACCGAACTGGAAGCGCAGTGGAGAAGTGACGTACCGTACGCCGCCGCTTGCGCGCGGCAACTATCAATTCAAAGATACGGAATGTCTGTCCTACGATGTATTCGGCTTGTTCGAGCATACCGGCCAATTTCGTTCGGATGCGGCATTCAGCGTATTGCCCCAGACGGTTCCGCTTCGCCAATGGAACGGATTCCGGCAAGGGATACGCGGGCCCTACTCGCATGCGACGGCGTCCAGGTCCGCGAAGGAGACGACGCAAATTAACGGCGTGCGCGAATACCATCACGGCGACAGGCTGTCGCGGGTCCATTGGAACGCGACGGCCAAGACCGGCCAATGGAAGTCGAAGGCATTCGAGCGGGAGTCGCTGCCGCGGACGCTGCTCATACTGGACCGCCATCTGACGCCGCAAGATGGAGCGGTGGCGGAGCCCTTCGAGCTTGCCGTCTCCGTAGCGGCTTCCTTCATGGAGCACGGCTTCAGAGACGATACGGCAATGGGGCTGTTGTCGGTCGGGGAAGAGATGGCGATTCTGCCGCCGAAGTCGGGTGCGGACCAACGGAACATGGTATTGAAGCATCTGACGAGTGTCGATGCGGACGCCCCACATCCGTTATATGCCTCCTTGCAGCAAGCCCAATCGGCCGTAGAGCCGGGCTGCTTCGCAATTGTGATCTCCTCGGAGACCGGCGAGCAAGTTATTCAAAGCATGGAATGGCTCTCGCGCAAAGGCGTGACGCCATGCCTCATTCATATCGGATCACCTGCAAATCGAATTAGCGGGAATGTGGCGTGGAAGCGCATTTTGGAGAGCCGGGGTTGGATGGTCTACGATATCAAGCGGCTGCAAGATCTTCCCGCAGCGCTCGAAGGGAGCGGGATCGCATGAAAAAGCTGACATTCTGGATCGCTTCTTATTTAAAGCTGAACTGGTATGATCGCTTCGTTTCCCTGTTCGTAGCTGCTATTCTGATGAGCTCTCTGTCCATCTTCGAAAATTACTGGTGGCCGGAATCGTTCAAGATTGCTTATTATACGCTTGCGATCGCGGCCATTATCGATATTGTTCTTCCTTTAAAAGGATGGATCATTCGTTTGCTGCTTCAATTCGCGGCTGCGGTGTTCATCACCTTCCGGTTCGCGAGGATAGAATGGTCGGCTACGCCTTCGGCGGATTCCGGAGGATGGGGCTGGTGGTTCAGGGAGACGCTGGCTGGGCTGCATCCGTTTCTGTGGATCGGATTGTCGCTGCTCGTTATTCACTGGCTGTTCACGAGATGGACGGTAACCCGGCCAAGGATGTTCGGACTTATCGGAGCGAGCATAGTCCTCTTGACGGTTGCGGATTCCTTTACGCCGATTTGGCTTTGGGATAATGTCGCCGTTGTCGTATTCATAGGCCTGGCATGGCTCGTATTGAACCATCTGGACAGGCTCCAGCGTACGCATCCCGAGAGCTTGAAGGAGCTGTTGGAATATCCGATCCGGGTATTTACTCCCGCTGTTATTGTGCTGTCGGTGCTGCTGGTGATTGCGCTGAACGTGCCCTCCATTTCTCCCTTGCTGCAGGATCCTTATACGATCTGGAAAAAAGCGCGCGGGGAAGAGGTCCAAGTTTTCCTGGGAGACAAGGCTCTGCAACGAGATGATTTTACGGCTGAGGTAGGCAATTCCAGCTCCGGCTATAGCCGGAATGACGATATATTGGGCGGAGGGTTTGATTACGACTTCTCCCCAATGATGACGGTATCGACCTCACAGCGAAGCTATTGGCGCGGGGAGACGCTGGGAGAATATACCGGCCAAGGCTGGAGAAATGCTCTGATGATCGATGGCGACCGGGTCATGGCGGAAGCCTCACTCACTGACGGAGGCGGCAGGGAGAGAGCGCAGCTTACTGAGGTGCACCAGGTCGTAACGCTGGAGCGCGAGGATGCTTATCCCATTCTGTTCGGCGCGGCTCCCGTCTCGAAAGTCAATTGGATCAACGACGAAACGGCAGCCGTCATGTCGAATGCAATGAGATGGTCGCCGGAGCATTGGGAATTGAGATGGAATGAATCATTGCCGTATCCTAAGTCCTATTCGGTCACCTCATTCGTTGTCTCGCTGGATGAAGAGGGACTTCGTACCGCTGAAGCGACTCTGCCGAACGGTCTAGATCCGTATTATCTTAGCTTGCCGTCCAGTCTGCCTGAACGGGTAAGGGAGCTCACTGAGGAGATCACGGCAGAGGGCACTACCGATTATGACCGCGCCAAGCTGATCGAAACGTACTTGAGGCAAAACTATATCTACAATAATAAGCCGGACTTATCCAAGCTTTCGGGCAACAGCGTAGACTTCGTTGACGGGTTTCTGTTCGAGCTCCAGGAAGGGTATTGCGATTACTTCTCGACCGCGATGGCTGTCATGGCCCGAAGCGTAGGCTTGCCCAGCCGATGGGTAAAGGGCTTTACGCCAGGCATCCTGCCGGTTGATCGTTATGGGCCGCCGGGGGACAACATGCTGGATGGCGAGAGATACAATCCTACAGGCGCAGGCACCTATACGGTTCGCAATTCAGATGCGCATTCCTGGGTCGAAATTTACTTCGAGGGATTCGGCTGGATTCCATTCGAGCCGACGTCGGGCTTCCGTTTTCCGTATGTGTCGCCGGAGGGCGAAGAGCTTGAGTTGTCTTTGCCTGAAGAAGAGCTGTCGGAGTCGCCGGATGCCGTAGTGAAAACATCCGGAGGGCCAAGCCGGGTATGGGGATTGGCGAGCCTGGCTGTACTGGTTATCGCTGCAGCCGCTTGGTTGATTGTGAAGCGCCGCCAGATGGCAATGGCCTGGTTCAAAATCAGGCACGGCAATTTGAATACAAACGAACAGATTGTGCTGGAGGCTAACCGTCTCATTCGCTTCTGCAAGAAGAGGGGCATGAAGCGTGAAGAGCATGAGACCTTGCGCGAAGCAGTAGCCCGCTGGTCGCAGAGCCAGCGGCGGCTGCAGGATGACTTCCGAACCGTGCTGGACGGCTTTGAGAAAGCGAAGTACGGAGCTGCGGGCGCAACGAAGGAAGAAGTCGAGCGTTATACGAACAAAGTCCGGTACTTGATTGGTGAATTGAAGTAAATGGGTCTAGGTTCGTGTTCGAATAGACTGCCGCCTGACAGCGATGCTGGCAGGCGGTATTTCTTTGCAACAAATTCCGTTTATATGGTATAGTTTCGTAAGATAGCAGGCAGAAAGCAGAGGGATATCGGTTATGTTCGAGAGATTATTGCCGAATATGCGCGTTCATTCGGTATATGATATTGATTTGAATGTGTTGTACGCTGAGGGCGTACGCGGCATTATTACGGATTTGGATAATACGCTCGTCGGCGCCAAGGAGCCTCTTGCCACGCCGGAGCTTGTCATATGGCTGGACAAGGTGCGGGAGGCCGGCTTCAAGGTCGTCATCGTGTCCAACAATAACGAGACGCGGGTCGGACAATTCGCTGCCCCGCTCGATATTCCGTTCGTGCATGCGGCGAGAAAGCCGACGCAAGGCGCATTCCGCAAGGCGCTAGCCATTCTTGGCCTTAAGGCGGAGCATACGGTTATGATTGGCGACCAGATGATGACCGATGTGCTCGGCGGCAACCGGATGGGGCTATATACGATTCTGGTGGCGCCTATTTCACCGGCTGATGAGGGCGTCATGACAAAGGTAAACAGAGGATTAGAGAGATTTGCGCTGGCACGGTTAAGAAAGCGCGGCTTGTGGTATGAGGAGGGAACGAAGTAATGGAAGGGCAGCTTAGAGAACATACGGAGCAATCATGCGCAGGCTGTGGCGTGCGCCTGCAATCCGGCAATCCGGACGAGGCTGGTTATATCCCGGAAGCAACGATCGCGAAGGAGCCGGTCATCTGTCAGCGATGCTTCCGTATCCGGCACTATAATGAAGCTTCATCGGTCGCCATTGATCAGGATGATTTCCTGCGGCTATTAGGCGGGATTGGTGCGACTGACAGCCTGGTGGTGCATATTGTCGACTTGTACGATTTTGAAGGCAGCCTGATTTCGGGCTTGCAGCGGTTCGTCGGCAACAACCCGGTACTGCTCGTTGTGAACAAAATCGACTTGCTGCCAAAGGGCATGAACTTGAACCGGATTCGCAATTGGGTTCAGAAGCAAGCGAAGGCGCAAGGGCTCAGAACCGTCGATGTTGTATTGTGCAGCGCCAAGCGCAATATGGGGTTCGACCATATTATCGAGTCGCTTGACCGTCACCGCCAGGGACGCGATGTCTATGTCGTCGGCGCAACCAATGTCGGCAAATCAACGCTGATCAACCGCTTGATCCGCGACTACAGCGATATGGAACGCGAGCTTACAACCTCCCGTTATCCGGGCACTACGCTGGACGCAGTCCATATCCCGCTGGAGGACGGCAAGGCGATTATCGATACGCCAGGAATTGTCTATACAAGCCGTATGACCGAGGTCGTACCGCGCAGCTTCCTGGGCACGCTTATGCCGGACAAGCCGATTAAGCCGCTTGTCTATCAATTGAATGAGCAGCAGACGCTATTCATCGGAAGCCTTGTCCGCTTCGACTTTGTCGAAGGCGAGCGGCAGTCGTTTACGCTATATCTGTCGAATGCGCTGAATGTGCATCGTACCAAGCTGGAGCGTGCCGACGATCTGTACGACAATCATAAAGGCGAGCTGCTTGGCGCGCCTACGACGGCGGAGCTGGAGACAATACCGGCGTGGACAAGACATTCGCTCAAGGTCCGGCAGGGGGAACGACAGGACATCTTCATTTCCGGTCTCGGCTGGATTCAAGCCAATGGCTCCCGAGGGGCGCTCGTGGATATATACGCCCCGAAAGGCGTCAAGGTACTGCTTCGCGATTCCATGATTTAAGGCATGCGCCTTGGGAGGGGAACAGCCATGACAGGACATACCGCAAGACAAGGCATCGATAGCCATACCGTGCTGTACGGCGTTATCGGCGATCCCATTCGCCATTCAAAATCGCCGATTATGATGAACCGGGCGTTCCGGGAGACGGCGATCAACGGTGCGTATGCTGCCTTTCACATCACGGATAATAAGCTGGAGGATTTCATTCGCGGCGTAAGAGCGATGGGCATCCGCGGAGTCAATGTGACGATTCCGCATAAGCTGCGGGTGATGGATTTGCTGGATGAGATTCACGAAGGCGCCAGAGCGATCGGCGCTGTGAATACGATCGTGAATGACAATGGCCGGCTTATCGGCTATAATACCGACGGCATTGGCTACGTCCGATCCCTGAAGGAAGAAGCGGCTCCGTCCCTAGAAGGCAAGCATATTGTCGTGATTGGCGCCGGAGGCGCTTCTCGCGGCATTGTCTACGCTCTATTGCAAGAGAAGCCCGCACGAATTACGGTCACGAACCGTACGATTCAGCGTGCGGAAGAATTGGCGGCTTCTCTGGAATCCGGCGGGGTGCAGCTTGCGGCTTCGTCCAGCGATCGGCTGGAGGAGCTGTGCGGGGATGCGGACATTGTCATTAATACGACTTCGGTCGGCATGTTCCCGCAGGTGGATCAATCTCCCGTGACAGGGCACTGGCTGAAGCCGGGCGCTGTAGCGAGCGATCTGATCTACAATCCGCTGAAGACCAAGTTTCTGCGTGACGCGGAGCAGCAAGGCTGCATCGCTCACGGCGGACTGGGCATGTTTATTTATCAAGGGGCCTATGCGTTTGAATATTGGACGGGCCAGCCTGCGCCGGTTGCGGCGATGAAGGAAGAGGTGCTGGCCGCGCTTCAGTGATAGGACGAGCGGGCTTATCGCACAATAAGATCGATAGGATAGCAAGATTGATGCAGACGAAAGAAGGATACCATTATGCTAACTGGCAAACAAAAACGTTATTTGCGCTCGCAAGCGCATCATCTACAACCGATCTTTCAGGTCGGCAAAGGCGGCACCAATGACCATTTGGTTCGCCATATTGAAGAAGCCATCGAGACGAGAGAGCTGATTAAAGTGTCCGTGCTCAACAATTGCCTCGACGATCCGAAGGAAATCGGAGCAGAAGTTGCAGCAGCGGCCGGCGCTGAGCTTGTTCAAGTGATTGGCAAGACTATCGTGCTGTACAAGGAATCCAAGGATCACAAGAAGATCGAGCTTCCGAGAGCCTAAGGAACGGCGGCAGCCGCCAAGGTTCATATGGAGCCCAGGAAGGCTATGAATCGGGGGAGGGAGCGGCCATGAGGAAAATAGGCATCATGGGCGGAACGTTCGATCCGATCCATATCGGTCATTTGCTTGCTGCGGAGACGGCAAGGGAGCAGGGGGATCTGGATGAGGTGTGGTTCATTCCGACCGCAGATCCGCCCTTGAAGGAAGCGGCTCCTTCCACACCGGCTTGGGACCGCTTCGAAATGACGCGATTAGCCGTAGAGGGAGATGACCGCTTCCGGGCGCTTGATATCGAGATCAGGCGCGGCGGCACCAGCTACTCCTACGATACGGTGAAGCAGCTGCAGGAGCAGCATCCAGGCTGCTCTTTCGCGTACATTATCGGTTCCGACCGTATCAACGATCTGCCAAAGTGGCATCGTATTGGGGAGCTTGCGGCCATGGCCGGCTTTATCGGCCTCGAGCGTCCGGGCGAGAACCCGATGCCGGACTCGCTTCCGTCTTATTTGCAGCAATCGTTTCAGATGGCCCGCATGCCGCAAATTGGCATCTCATCAACAGCGATCCGGGAGCGTCTGTTCACGGGGAAGTCGATTCGCTATCTTGTGCCGGAGCCTGTACGCGACTATATAAGGAGGCATGGACTGTATGGATCGACAACTCATCATGGAGCGGGTCCGCGCTGAGATGCCCGAGCGTCGCTGGCGCCATACAGAAGGCGTAATAGAGACGGCCATAGCGCTTGCGATACGGTACGGTGAAGATCCGAAGCGCGCTGAGCTTGCCGCCATTATTCATGACGTGGCGAAATTCTGGTCAATTGAGCGCCAGGGCAATGCGATCCGGGACAACGGACTGGATCAAGAGGTGCTTGGCTATGACAAGGAGCTATGGCATGCAGTCGTCGGGGCATGGGTTGCTGAGCGCGACTTCGGTGTGACCGACGGCGGCGTGCTGGATGCGATCCGCTACCATACCTCCGGGCGCAGAGGCATGAGCAAGCTGGAGAAGGTTGTATGGCTGGCGGATTATATCGAGCCGGGGCGCGATTTCCCGGGAGTCGATGCCATCCGTGCGCTTAGCGAGGAACATCTGGAGAAAGCGGTGCTGGCTGGACTAGATGGAACGATCGGATTTCTGATTGCCAAGGGCAAACGGATCTATCCGCTGACGATTGAAGCCCGCAATGGGCTTATTGAGGAATTACACGCGTAAAAGACAAAGGAGGTATATGATGGCAGTACAATCCAATCAATTAATGAAAATAGCGGTGACAGCCGCTGAAGATAAAAAAGCAATGGACGTTATTGCGCTGGATCTGAAGGATATTTCCCTTGTTGCAGATTATTTCATCATCTGCAGCGGCAACTCGGACACTCAGGTGCAAGCCATTGCGACTGAGGTGCGCAAGCAGGCGGATCTCGCAGGCGTGCGTATTCGCGGCATGGAGGGCATGGACTCCGCAAGATGGGTGCTTATCGATTTGGGCGATGTAGTTGTCCATATCTTCCATCGCGAAGAGCGTGAATATTACAATATCGAGAGATTATGGTCCGACGCTAAGGTTGTGGAATTCGCATGAGCCTTGTTGCCGGTCAGACCTATACGCTCAAAATATCGCGAGAGGTGTCTCCGTACGGGTACTTCCTAAGCGACGGCGAATCGGAAGTGCTTCTCCATTACACGGAGCTGGTCGGCTCGAAGCCTCAGGTTGGCAATTCGGTCGAGGTGTTCATCTATTACGATTCCGAAGACCGGATTGCAGCTACGATGAAGAAGCCGCTTCTCCAATTAGACGAGCTGGCGCGTCTGCGTGTCGTAGACGTGCATCCGAAGCTAGGCTGTTTTCTGGAGATGGGACTAGGCAGACATCTGCTGCTGCCGTTGTCTGAGCTGCCGGAGAGCGTTACGTACCGTCCGTTGCCTGGTGACGAGGTATTCGTGGTGATGAAGCATGATAAGATCGGAAGGCTCGTCGCCAAGATTGCCTTCGAGGAAGAGCTGTCTCCGCTTGTATTCCATGCGCCCGATGCATGGCGCAATACATGGGTAGAGGGCTGGGTAACCAAGACGCTTCAGATGGGCTCGTTCGTCATCGTAGACGGAGGCGTCATCGGATTTGGCGTATATGGTCTTATTCCAAGCCCCGACCGTACGAGAGCCCTTCGCCTCGGCGAACGCGTGCGCGCTCGTGTCACATTCATCCGCGAGGACGGCCGCGTCAATCTGTCCATGACCGAACGCAAGGAAGTGGGACGGGTGGAGGATGCCGACCGCCTGCTCGCATTCCTGAAGGAGCGTCCGGGCGGCGGCATGCCGTACTCTGACCAGACAGAAGCGGAGACGATCAAGCAAAGATTCGGCATTAGCAAATCGGCGTTCAAGCGGGCGCTCGGCAAGCTGATGAAGGATGGGCTTGTCACGCAGAAGGGCAGCTGGACCTATCTGGCTTCCCCTGACGAACCACCCGCAGGCGCAGAGGGAGTGGAGAAGGAGTGAGCCAATCGTACGGGCAATTCGCGCTCGTGTACGATCAGTTGATGGAGGATATGCCCTATGCCGAATGGCTGGGCTTTGCCCGGGCAGGCTGGTCGCGTTACGGCATGCCGGGGACCGTCGTGGATCTGGGCTGCGGCACAGGCAGCTTATCTATTCCGCTGGCTCGCTCCGGCTTCCATGTGTACGGCATCGATCTGTCGGCTGATATGCTGTCTGTTGCCCGCAGCAAGTGGGAGGAGACGCCCCAGCAAGCGATTCGGCCCCGTACAGGCACGATTCGCTGGCTGCAGCAGGATATGCGCCGATGGGAGATGGCGGAGCCCGTAGACTCCGTGATCTCATTCTGCGACTGTCTGAATTACTTGACAGAGGAAGCGGATGTGGAGGCGGCGTTCCGCGCCACCTTCGCCGCGCTGAAGCCAGGCGGGTCGTTCTTGTTCGACATGCATCCGCCCAAGCAATTCATCCGTTATGCGGAGGAGCAGCCGTTCGTCCTGGATGAGCGGGATATTGCGTATATCTGGACTTGCGATTTCGAGGAATCCCGCTGCCAGATCGAGCATCATCTGACGATCTTCGCCCGCGACCGGAACGCTTCCTTCTACCGCTTCGAGGAGACGCACAGGCAGCGTGCCTACGATCCCGACTGGGTGGAAGCGGCATTAAAGCGAGCGGGTTTCGATAAGGTTGATCGTTATGCGGACTTCGAGCTGAAGCCCGCCGACGCAAATTCAGAACGGCTGTTTTTTGCGGCCGTCAAATAAAATCATAAATAAGGCCTCCCTGCGTCTTGACGCGGCGGAGGCTTTTTTCTACGGATAAAGGGAAAGGCTGTGCATGGTCGCCATATCCTTTTGAACGGCTCCAATGCCCCTACAGATGCTTGCAGCGTTTGCCGTTCCTCCTTATAGGGGGAACTTCCCCAAACCTGTCTTAAGCCCTCTCAGCGCGTCGTGAGATTGGACCTATGACAGCCATTCCGTCTATGCCGTAGCCTGTCGAACAAGGAAAATCCAAGCGGGAACGCGCCATGTTCCTTCTATAATAAGTCTAAAGAAAATTCGCCATTATTCGACAATAGAAAAACGCGATGCTCGGCTGGCAAATCCCTTATGTTGTTGCGATTACTCTCTAAGCGCATCCTTGAGACGGCTGTTCATCGACACTGCGGACGACGCTCTTCGCGCGGCAGCATCCCTGAACTTCCGGTTCTCGTCCTCCAGACGCTTGCATTTGGCCTCCAGATCAGCCAGATAGGACAGCAGACCCGATTGCTCGCGGCCGGCTTCACGATGCAACTCAAGCAGCTCTAAGCGGGCCTCTTCCGGTGTTAATTTGTTCTCCATGGATACCTCCAAGATAGCTATAAAATGTCACTATCCCATCATAGCCGTATCTGTTAAAATAGTCGAGTGCGCCTAAAAAGCTTCCAAAAAGGGATTCATAGATTCTCCATAATTTTCATTGACGAGACCTATATCTTGATGTAAAATCAAAAACAGCAACTAGATGTTGATGGATATAGCGCTTTTCAACATCTAGCCTAGTAAATTGTATTGAAGCGCGTCTGCCTGCTAGCGACGGTCAGAAGCGCTTTTTGATTGCTGAAATTCAGTAAGGGAGCGGGTGTGCGGTGCTAGTTGTCTATGATTCCAAAACGGGCAATGTCAAACGTTTCATCAAAAAACTGAATATGCGTGCAGTGCCGATTGACGAGCAGAAACAAGTAGACGAGCCGTTCGTGCTGGTCACTTATACAACCGGGTTTGGACAAGTGCCGGAGAAGGTCAATTCCTTCCTCGAGATGAACCATAATATGCTGCGCGGGGTATCCGCGAGCGGCAATCGCAACTGGGGACCGGGTTTCGCGAAGAGTGCGGATACCATCTCCCAGAAGTATCATGTGCCTGTCATATCGAAGTTTGAGTTATCGGGAACGAGTCAAGATACGTTACATTTTGTCGAAAGGGTGCAGGCAATTGAAGCATATTGAATTAAATAATGAGTTGATGCAGCGCGGAGCGGACGGATTCTACCAACTGGAGAAAGACAAAGAGGCGGTACGGGCGTTCATGGCGGAAGTGGAAGAGAAAAGCGTGAAATTCTCTTCGTTGCGCGAGAAGCTGGACTACCTGATCGAGAACGACTACTATGATAACGTTTTCGAAAAATATACATATGAGCAAGTAGAAGCTGTATTCAATCTGACGGCAAACAGCGGCTTCGAATTCCAATCGTATATGGCGGCGTCCAAGTTCTACAAGGACTATGCGATGAAGACGAACAATAAAGCTCAATATTTGGAGCAGTACTCCGATCGTGTGGCGATCGTAGCACTGAGTCTGGGTGAAGGCGATGCCGAGCGCGCGCTTCGCATTGCGGACGCGATGATCGAGCAGCGTCTGCAGCCGGCGACACCAACATTCCTGAACGCGGGTAAGAGCCGCCGGGGCGAGATGGTCTCGTGCTTCCTGCTGGAGATGGACGATTCCCTCAATTCCATTAACTATGTGCTTGGGACATGCATGCAGCTGTCCAAAATCGGCGGCGGCGTAGCGGTCAACCTGTCCAAGCTGCGTGGACGCGGCGAACCGATCAAAGGCGTAGAAGGCGCGGCGAAAGGCATTATGCCGGTCCTCAAGCTGATGGAGGATGCATTCTCCTATGCGGACCAAATGGGTCAGCGCAAAGGCTCCGGAGCAGGCTACTACAACATTTTCGGCTGGGATATCATTGAATTCCTGGATTGCAAAAAAATCAACGCGGACGAGAAGTCCCGCATCAAGACACTGTCCATCGGCCTGATCATTCCGAACAAATTCTATGAGCTGGCTGCACAGAACCGTCCGCTTGTCGTCTTCGGACCGTACTCGGTACAGAAGGCATACGGCCAGCATCTGGACGATATGGATATGGATGAGATGTATGAGGAATTGCTTGCGAACGACCAAGTGACGAAGAAAACCGTCATGAACGCGCGCGACATGCTGACGAAGATCGCTTCCATTCAGCTGGAATCCGGTTATCCATACATTATGAACAAATCCAATGCCAACAGCGTGCATGCGTTGAAGGATATCGGTTCGATCAAAATGTCCAACCTGTGCACAGAGATCTTCCAATTGCAAGAAACATCGGAAATTAACGACTACGGCTTCGACGACGTCATTCGCCGCGACATCAGCTGCAACCTGGCGTCTCTCAATATAGTAAATGTAATGGAACGCGGAAAAGTCAAAGAATCGGTCCATGTCGGCATCGAAGCGCTGACGACGGTCAGCGACCTGTCGAAGATCGACAACGCGCCGGGCGTCCGCAAAGCGAACGAAGAGCTTCACTCCGTCGGTCTTGGCGCGATGAACCTGAACGGCTATCTGGCGAAGAACAAAATCGCTTATGAGAGCGACGAGGCGAAAGACTTCGCAAGTGCATTCTTCATGATGATGAACTTCTACTCGCTGGAGAAGAGCATGGAGATTGCGAAGGAGCGCAGCGCTACATTCAAAAATTTCGAGCGTTCCGAATATGCGAAGGGTACGTACTTCACGCGTTATATGGAGACGGACTACCGTCCGAAGACGGATCGTGTGAAGGAATTGTTCGAGGGCATCTATGTTCCGTCCCCGCAGGACTGGGCAGAGCTGAAGGAGAAGGTGCAGCAGCATGGCCTGTACCACGCTTACCGTCTGGCGATTGCGCCAACGCAAAGCATCTCCTATATCCAGAACGCAACATCCAGCGTAATGCCAATCGTCGAGCATATCGAGACGCGTACTTACGCGAACTCGACGACGTATTACCCGATGCCGTACCTGTCGCAGGATAATTTCTTCTACTACAAATCGGCGTACAACATCAATCAGTTCAAGCTGATTGACCTGATCGCCGAAATCGGGCAGCATATCGATCAAGGCATCTCTAGCGTCCTGCACGTGAACAGCAACGTAACGACTCGCGAACTGGCGCGTTTCTACGTCTATGCCGCTCAGAAAGGCCTGAAATCCCTGTACTACACACGGACGAAGCGCCTGTCTGTCGAAGAATGCACAAGCTGCGCCGTTTAATCCGGCTTACGAAGGTTTTATGATTACGTAGCAAAGAAGGAGCATGCCTACTATGAAAGCAGTTAACTGGAATCGCCCGGACGATGATTTCACGCTGACGTTCTGGCAGCAGAACGTGATGCAATTTTGGACGGACGAAGAAATTCCGTTATCCGATGATAAAATGGACTGGATGCAAATGACGGACGACGAGCGCACGCTGTACAAAAACGTGCTCGGCGGCCTGACCTTGCTTGATACGATACAAGGCGGCGTCGGCATGCCGAAAATTCTGGAGCATGTAGACGGCTTGCAGCGGAAGGCTGTATTGTCCTTCATGTCCATGATGGAGCAAATCCACGCCAAGTCCTATAGCAGCATCTTTACGACGCTGGCTTCCGGCGAAGAGATCGATGCGATCTTCAAGTGGGTCGAGGACAATCCTCAGCTGCAGAAGAAAGCAAACCTGATTGCTTCCTGGTATTCGAACATTACGGGCCCGAAAGAGCTGTACAAAGCGATGGCGGCTTCCGTATTCCTGGAGAGCTACCTGTTCTACAGCGGCTTCTTCTATCCGCTGTACCTGGCGGGCCAAGGCAAGATGACAAGCAGCGGCGAGATCATCGACTTGATCTTGCGCGACGAGAGCATCCACGGCCTATATGTCGGCGTACTCGCTCAAGAGCTGTTTGCGACGTTCACGCCAGATGAGCAGGCATCGTTGCAAGCTGAGATCTACGCGCTTCTGAACGAGCTGTACGACAACGAAGTGATCTACACGGACGACCTGTACGGCACGCTTGGCCTGGAAGAGGAAGTGAAGGCTTACGTCCGCTACAATGCGAACAAAGCGCTCATGAACCTTGGCATGGAGCCGCATTTCCCGGAGGAGCCGGTCAACCCGATCGTATTCAATGGCATCAGCACGCATACGAAGCAGCATGACTTCTTCTCCAAGAAGGGCAACGGTTATGTGCGCACGATTCACGTCGAGCCGTTGAATGACGACGATTTCGTCTTCAACTTCTAATTCGAGAGCTTGACTCATAGGATCTACTAGGATCGCTCCTGACTATGCCTTTTGGCAAGGCGGGGGCGATTTTTGCAAGGCGGCAGGTTCTCTAGTAAGCTGGTGATAGCAGCAATTAATCATCAGGGGGCGATGCGCTCACGCTGCCGTCTCAGATGGGCGGGGGAATCGCTATAATCGCAGGAGGGGAGACGGAATCATGAAGTCTATTGCCGTAAAGGAGCTGGCCAGCCGCTTTAACCTTGAGGTGCTTGTGGGCACTGAGCATTTGGACCGGAAAATCTTGAAGGCTCGCGCCTATCGGCCGGGTCTGGAGTTTATGGGATACTTTGATTTCTTCCCGCAGGAGCATGTGCAAATTTTGGGCAAAAAAGAAATTACGTATCTCCACCGTCTGACGGAGGACGAACGCAACTTCCATATCGGCAATATCGTCAAGTATCATCCGCCATGCTTCATCGTCACCTCCGGACAGGAGGGGCTGAAATATTTGACGAAGCATTGTGTGGAGGAAGGCATCCCGCTGCTTCGGACGCAAGAGCCTACTGCTGCTTTTGTTGGCATGCTGGACGCTTATCTTCTAAAGGGGCTGGCGCCTGAGATCGCCGTACATGGCGTCTGCCTGAATGTGTCGGGCATTGGCATTCTGCTGCGCGGCAAGTCCGGCGTAGGGAAGAGTGAGACCGCTCATACGCTGATCCGGCGCGGGCACCGGCTTGTCGCCGACGATATCGTGGTGCTCAAGAAGCTGAGCTCGCAGACGCTGCTGGGCAGCCATAACGAGAAATCGAAGGAATTTCTTGCGCTGCGCAGCGTGGGGCTCGTGAATGTGGTCCGTCTGTACGGCCGCAAGGCGTTCCAGGACGAGACGCGCATTACGCTTGATATCGAGCTGACCAGGTGGCGTGAAAACGATCTGAATAACGATCTGGACCTGGAGCCTAGTTTCGTGGAATATATGGGCGTCCAAATTCCCCACTTTGAAATTCAGCTGCAGCCGGGCCGCGATGTGGCGGGCCTGATCGAAGCGGCGGCGAATAACTGGTATTTGAAGCAGCAGGGCTATAGCGCGGTGGAAGATTTCATGAAGCGGCTGGAATGTGATTAGCTATTTTAGCTTTTAGCCGAATTCAGGTTCGTTCACGAAGGTTTCAAATGATTATTTTCGAAAAAACTATCCTTTAAATGGGAACTCATGCTACACTAGCGTTGTGAAAGCTCATCCTACGGTATCGTTTCGGTGATGAAGCCATGCAAGAGAACAGCCTGATGCCAGCCAATGCCTTTGATACCGGTTTTGTTCGACAAAACGTTAAGGAGGAACAAAGCGTGGAAAACTGCTCGATCGTCATCAAGCCTGCTTTGCAACTCGTTGGAATCAGTTATTGCGGTCCGTATTCATCCTTCCCGGATGAAGCGATCCGGCTGCAAACCGAGTTTCTCGCCAGAAAGCATGAATTGAACGATAATGTGAAATCGACTGTGCTGTACAGCCCTAACTTTGGGAATGAAGCTTTTGCAACGTATTGGGCTTGCTATGAGGTTCAACATTTGGACGAAGTGCCGGAAGGCATGGTGCAGCTCACAATTCCTGCCCACCGCTATGCGATGGTCGCAAGCTCCAACAAGCGGATTGGCGAAGGGTATGAGCAATTGCATGCCTGGATGAACGAAAAGGGACTTGAGAAGAACGAGCAAGCCGTCACCTTGGAGCTGTTCTATATCGATGAGCAGCATTGGGAGGAAGAGCCGGTCGAGCTTCTGATCCCGTTGAAAGACTAATGATACGAAGAGCTTGCGAAAAGCAGGTTCTTTTTTTTGTAGAATGATGGTGGATCAATGTGAGGGTGGAAAGGATGTTGACAGGATGGGATTGACGCTTCATATTATTGATGCATTTACAGCAGAAGCCTTTAGAGGAAACCCGGCGGCTGTCTGTGTAATGGAGGGGCCAATGCCGGACTTGCGAATGCAGGAGATTGCGGCGGAGATGAACTTGTCGGAGACGGCATTTGTTTTGCAAGGAAATGAGGGGTTCACGCTGCGCTGGTTTACGCCGAAGGCAGAGGTCGATTTGTGCGGACATGCGACGCTTGCGGCGGCTCATGCTTTATGGGATATCGGCGTGATCACGGAGAGTGAAACAGCTGTCTTCCATACGAAAAGCGGCATTTTGACGGTGGATCGGGACGGAGAGTGGGTGAATATGGACTTTCCTGCCGAACCGGTAGAGTCTGTGAATGCGCCGAAAGAGCTGATTGAGGCGCTTGGACTTATCCCGCGCTATGTCGGCCGCAATCGAATGGATTACTTGGTCGAGGTGGATAGCGAAGCTACGGTAAGATCCCTTCAGCCGGATTTTCAACTGCTGAAGTCGTTGCAGAGTAGAGGGGTGATTGTGACAAGCGCGGCAGAGCAGAGAGGAGAAGGAGCAAGCTACGACTTCGTCTCTCGCGCTTTCTTCCCCGGGATCGGCGTAAATGAGGACCCGGTGACGGGTTCGGCGCACTGCGCGCTGGCTCCTTATTGGGGCAGGAGGCTCCGCAGTGACGAGCTGACTGGGTATCAGGCCTCTGAACGAGGCGGCTATGTCCGCGTACAGATGAGAGGCGACCGTGTGCTGCTGTCTGGACAAGCCGTGACGGTGCTTCGCGGCAAGCTTGCGGAGTAAGCTGGGCGGGGAAGGGCTCTCCAAGCCGAATTTCTCGGCTTGGAGAGCCGGAGCGAGCTCAGGAAGCAGCTGCAAGCCGATTTTCTCGGCTTGGAGAGCCGGAGCGAGCTCGCAAAACAGCTGCAAGCCGATTTTCTCGGCTTGGAGAGCCGGAGCGAGCTCGCAAAACAGCTGCAAGCCGAATTTCTCGGCTTGGAGAGCCGGAGCGAGCTCAGGAAGCAGCTGCAAGCCGATTTTCTCTGCTTGGAGAGCCGGAGAGAGCTCGCAAAGCAGCTGCAAGCTGATTTTCTCAGCTTGGAGAGCCGGAGCGAGCTCAGGAAGCAGCTGCAAGCCGAATTTCTCGGCTTGGGGAGCCGTAACGAGCTCGCAAAGCAGCTGCAAGCCGATTTTCTCGGCTTAGAGAGCCGGACCGAGCTCAGTGAGCAGCTGCAAGCCGATTTTCTCGGCTTGGAGAGCCGGAGCGAGCTCAGGAAGCAGCTGCAAGCCGAATTTCTCGGCTTGGAGAGCCGTAACGAGCTCGCAAAGCAGCTGCAAGCCGATTTTCTCGGCTTGGAGAGCCGGAGCGGGCTCGCAAAACAGCTGCAAGCCGAATTTCTCGGCTTGCAGCGCAGCATTGCGCCCGTCAGGCGCGTAAACGTTGGCTAATCGGCAGCGGTAAAGTTGTTCGGATCGTTGTTGATCTCCTCAACGGTCTTAGCGACGCGCTCCCAGGCTTGGTCGAACGTCAGGTCGCCTTTGGCAACGGCTTTGAATTGCTCCTCGAACGTAAGGTACAGATGACCGTACGCCGCATTGGAAAGAGTAGCTGTGGATAATGGCGTATTCGCGCCGCCAGTCTCGAATATCGCCTGAGTCGAAAACGGATGATAAGAGACCTCATCCGGATAGGTGACGAAGCCGAATGGGTTATGCATGGCCTCCAGTTCTTGGCCTGCAGTGCTTCCAATTACATCGGCATCGATTCGCGCTGCGGCTTCTTTGCTCATGAGATAGGCGACGACTTCCATCAGATCATCGATATATTCGCTCTCCGCATGGATAGCAAATGAATTTGTTGGCGAGATCGAGACGGGGTGCTGGTTCATCGGATCACGCGGCAGCGGGACAATGGACCAGTCCTCAGACGAAAAACCGCCTTTTATTAAAGAACGGATATAATGCGCGCCGGTAATGTACAGCCCCGTGTTGTCAAAGGTGCGCGGATTATACGTTTTACTATCCCTAATGGCTTCTTCCAAGCCATCCTCGAAAAGCTGCTCGTACAATTGACGCCACTCTGGTCGTTCCAGCGTCAGCTGGTTATCCTCGATTATGTTCCAGCCCATAATGATTCGCCCGTACCATTCCAGATTCCATAGCTGGGGTGTGAGGCTCATATAGCTTTTGATTTCCGGAGATTGCTCTTTGACCGCAGCTGCGGTTTGCCTGAATGCTTCCCAAGTCATGGGACTATCCGGCTCGTCCACATTCACCTCTCGCAATAGCTTCGCATTCACAAAAAGCACGTTTTTGTTGAATGTGGGAGACAGCGCCGTCAAGCTGCCGTCTGCCCGCGTTAGTTGATCGGCCATTATTTTTTGATAATCGTTTAATTCAATTCCGTAAACCTGGAGAAGCGGGGCCAAATCCAGCAGCGGATAATGCTTTATGTATAAGTCGGGAGAAAAGTTGAGAAACAAATCGGCGTTCGTATCCTCGACGATTGCAGCTATTGCATCCGAATGATCCTCAGGCGATCTGTTCACATCCGAGTTGCGTAACTCATCATACGGATCCCTCACTTCAAATGTGATATGGGGAAATTGTTCGCGCAGCAAAGGCTCGAAACTGGTGAACCGCTCTAATGGCTGTGCAATCACTTTGACGGTAATGTTCGGCGGATTTTTCTTGCCGATGCCGATTTCTGAGCATCCCTGGGCAAAAACGGCGAGCAACATCAAACAAGCAATTCCTGCCCTGCTATATCGGTTCAATAGCACATCCTCCTTGAATTCTTCAACATTTTATGAAACTCATATCTATAAATCTATTTATAGGAACGACACCTGTCCACATATAGTTGCACAAATATGGAAGATTTCACATAAGGAGGACATGTGAAGCGGGATCGTCGAGCTATTCCTCCTAATGAGGATTTGCATTCTAATCACATTCAGTTGCTGAAGCAGCATAGGCTTTAGCTGTAAGGAATGGACCCGGTCGCTGCAACTGAAAATGTTCTTGGCCCATTTATTAGTCTATTTATTTCTGTGTCCATAATCAGCCCGTCAACCAGATCGCCGAATCAAAAAAAGGGAAGCATCGCGCATGCATCAAGCATGCGGATACTTCCCTTCATTCGTTATAGACTCATTCCCTTTCTGGAAGCGGGAATCGCTTTATAGGCGGTGACGCGGTTTTTGCCGTTTGTTTTGGAATAATACATGGCCTCGTCCGCAAGCTTGACCATCTCCTGGACGGAGGAGGTGTCTTTGGTGGTACTGAATCCGACGCTGATCGTCACGATCGTCTCGGACTCTACGCGCCTGCGTATCGATTCCGCCACGATCTCCGGCTTGACGCGGTCGGTGCTGATGCAAGCCAGCAGCTCTTCACCGCCGTACCGCCCGGCAGCGCCAATGCCGCTGGATTCCTCTTTAATGATTTCGGCGACGCGCTTCAACACCCCGTCCGCTTTGTGATGTCCCTGAGTATCGTTCAGTTTCTTGAAGTTATCGATATCGCAGAAGATGACAGCCACGGATTTGCTGCTTGCAAGCAAGCCCTCCGCTTTGGTGTTAAAGTGCCGCCGGTTGTACAGTCCCGTCAAGCCGTCGACGATAGAGGACTGATAGGTCGACATTAGCCGTTCGATGACCCATTCGAACAACAGCATGAACAGCAGCGAGAAGTATAGAATCGGCATCAGCATCGCGAGCAGAATCAGCCAGGGCTGAGATCCGTGGAATACGTAGCCTTCGGCGGCGCGTGCCAGCTCGTAGATGAAAAAGACGACCAGACCCGTATAATATTTGCCGTTCATGTCGGCACTTCGCGTTGCAAGCAATATAATGAGGGTAACGACGATACTGTACACATCAAGCATAGGGAAGGCGAAGTCCCCCGAAGACCTGTCCATGCCCTCGAACGGCTGGATGGCGACTTGAATGGCAGCCAAGCCTACGGTAGCGAGCGACATGATGGCGAACGGCACAATCCGAAGCTGTGCAGATCGGTAAGTATATAATTTCATGAACACAAAGTTTATAATAATAAATGAAACAATATGCAGCACGTCCGAAAGCAAATAGAGCCACGGCGAGAGATTCCATCCGGGAAACGCCAGGGCAACCAGCGCGCCTTGCCGGACAATGCTGAGCGATATGGCTGTAATGAGCAGCTGGTATGTATGCTTATTGCGGTAGCTTACGTATAATTTTATAGACATGAAGAGCATCAGGATCAAGATTACGATTACCGATGAAGAGGAAAATAATTGCCCGTTCGGGCCTGTCAGCCATTGCATGATTGTCATCGTCCGACCACCAATATTGTAGGATAAGTAGCAAACTTTACAGAAACATACGTTCTATTATATCATATTTCAGTAGAAGTTGAAGCCAGAAGTTAACGAGCATTCGAAGCGATCACCGCTTTAGAAACTATCAGGAGCTGGGACAAATGAATATATTGCAAGCGTTATTTTTTCCTCCGGAACAGCCCGGCGGCGTATCGTCTATGATCCCTTACATTCAGGAACGCTTCCATAAGCTAGGATGGGGGATGGAATTGTTCTCCCTCCCGAAGCGGGTCAGAAACAAAGGCCAGGAAGAGGTCTCGTTCCGAACGTTCGATCTTACCCCTTATATCGGCAATCCGCTCGTCGATAAATATATCCAAACCTATAAAGATTACGTTTGGTGGACGCGTATGCGTATTCAGAAGCCGTACGATATCATTCATGCGCATCACCCTATTGCTGCGATGGTCATGAAGGACCTGTTCCCGGATACTCCGCTTGTTATGACGCTGCACTCCAGTTACGAGCGCGAGCTTACTCTCAATGGCAAGATTAAAGAAGGCAGCATAGAGCATCGCTTCCTGACTTCGATTTACCGTGAGCTGGAATTGAAGGCAGACAAGCTGATGACTGTATCGGAATCCTTCCGCACCTATTTGTCTCCGTACATCGATCATCCCGAACGCATAAAAGTGATTCCGAATGGTTTTGACGAGAAAAGATTCAAGCCGATCGCCCATGAGAACGAAGTCACGCAGTTAATTACGGTATGCCGTCTAGTCCCTGCCAAAGGGATCGATGTGCTGCTTCATGCATGCGCGGAGCTGAAGCGCAGAGGTTATCCGTTCGTGCTTCATATTATCGGCGACGGACCGATACGCGAAGAGCTGGAGGAGCTGGCTCAGAAGCTTGATCTGTATGACGATATCATCTTCTACGGGTACATGCTCCATCCCGAAGAGTTCATGCCGTTTTTCGACGTGTTCGTATTGCCCTCGCGCGCTGAGGCATTCGGCTCGGTATTTGCCGAAGCGGCTCTCTGCTGGCTAGCGCTTGTGGGCACGAATGTCGGAGGCATTGCGGAGCAGATTGAGGATGGCGTGAACGGTCTGCTCGTACCGCCCGAAGACCCTATCGCGCTTGCCGATGCGCTGGAGAAGGTAGTCGTTGATCCGACGTATCGCTATAACTTGGCCCGGTCCGGCTGGGACAAGGCGAAAAAAGCGTATTCGCTCCAGCGTGTTATCTCCCAGTTGAAGAAGGTGTACAACGAAGTGAATGCGGGAGGCAAGCCCGAGTAGCTGCCGGTATTTGCAGCCGGGGCGGCTTCTGATTAGGCAAAACGAATATCATTATATTTGCATCATAAAAGGCTGGTGACGGTATGAGTGTGTCATTTCGGTTCATCCACGCAGCCGATTTGCATCTGGACAGTCCGTTCAAGGGGTTGTCGAAGGCGCCGGAAGCCGTCCGGAAAGGGCTTGCGGAATCGACCTTCGCCGCCCTGAAGAAGCTGACGGATCTTGCGATTGCGGAGGAAGTTGATTTTATCGTCATTGCCGGCGATCTTTTCGATGAGGCCGATCGCTCGCTGCGCGCGCAGCTGGCTTTGCTCCACGAATGGAGGCGCCTTGCAGCGGAGGGGATAGCGGTCTATGCCATTCACGGCAATCATGATCATCTGGGCGGCAAGCGGGCTCAGATGGAGCTTCCGCCGAATGTACATATATTTGGCGCGGCGCGGCCGTCTGGCCTGCCAGCTTACCGGAGGACAGGCGAGCTTGCTGCATACGTGTACGGCATGTCTTATGGGGAGCGTGCCGAGACGCGCAATCTGGCTGCTACCTATCGGACAGCGCCGGAAGCGCCTTATCATATTGCGCTGCTGCACGGCAATGTGGGAAGCATCGCCTCACATGACCCCTATGCGCCTTGTACACTTGAGCAGCTGATTGGCAGCGGCTTTGATTATTGGGCTCTCGGACATATCCATAAGCGTGAGCTTCTGCATGAATATCCACATATCGCTTATGCCGGGAACCTTCAGGGCCGAAACCCGAAGGAAACCGGGGCCAAAGGCTGTTACGTGGTCGATGTGTCGGAAGCAAGGAAAGTAGATATGCGTTTTATCCCGCTGGACCAGGTGCGGTGGCTAGAGGAAGAGGTATCGATCGAAGGGATTACGACGGAGCAAGAGCTGCTGCGAGTGTTGGAGCGGCGAGTAGCGCAATGCGAAGAGAGGCAAGATGGCGGAGAAGGCTGTTCCCTGATGCTTCGGCTGCGGCTGACGGGCAGCGGGGTGCTTCACCGGACGGTTAGCCAGCCGGCATCGCTTGCGGCATGGCTTGATCAGCTGCAAGCGAGCTGGCCGAATGAGTCTGGCGGGCGCTGGATTTATGTCTACGGGTTGTCGTCGTCCACGAATACTCCTATCGATTGGCAGGTCTTGCAGGAAGAAGACAGCTTTGCCGGGGAGCTGTTCCGGTTGAGCACAAGACTCCAGCAGAACGAGGAGCAATGGCGGGAGCTGGCTGGGCTGGCGGTTGCGGAGATGGCCGATCATCCCAAGCTGAATCGGATCGGCCGGGAGAAGTGGGATGCGCTGCAGAAGGAATGGCTTCAGCAGGCGAAGGAACTGACTTTAGGACTGATGGCCGGAGATGGTGACGATAACCGCCGTTCATAAGAGCGAGCGCGATTTCACCGATCCGGGCAGGCAGGAGGTAGCGGAATGAAGCTGCAAGAAGCTTTCATAGAAGGATACGGAAGGTTTCATAACCGGCGCCTGGATTTGGATGCGCCGGTTATCGTTGTATATGGACCGAACGAAGCGGGCAAAAGCACGTTGTTCGGTTTTTTGAGAACGATGCTGTACGGCTTTGCCCGGCGCTCCAATCCCTCTCTACGGTCCGAACCGCTTTATGGAGGACGGCATGGAGGGCGACTATTGTTCCGCGATGCCTTCGGGAAATCCTATTATGTGCTCCGGCACGCAGATGAAGCGGGTGGCAAGCCGAGATTGCGTGAAGCATCTGATTCCTGGGGAACTGCCTATGAGTCCGCAAGCCTTGAGGAACGGATGTTAGAACAGCGGGAATGGGAGGCTCAATATTTGGGCGGCATCCAGGAGCGGCTGTTCCGGGGTTTGTATGCGGTCACGCTGACGGAGCTGCAGGAAGTAGGCATCTTGTCGGGCGCGGAACTTGGCCGTCATCTCTATCAGGCGGGATGGGAGAGCGGGGGAGCGGTGGCGGCTGCCGAGAAAGAAATCAACCAGGAGCTGGAGCAGCTGTTCAAGCCCAGAGGAACCAACCAGCGTATGAATGCCAATCTCCGGAAGCTGGAGCAGCTTGAGGCGGAATGGAGACGTCTTGAAGACAGCATAGAAGGTTACAATCAGTGCAAGCAGCATGAAGAATATGCTGTAAAGTCACTGGAGGCTATTGCTGATCGGCTGCCAAAGGTACAGCTGAAGCTCAGATATACGCAGAAGGCGCTGGCATCCAGGTCGGCTTGGCTGCGCATGTGTCAGGCGGCAGCTGAGGCGGAGAAGTACCGTTATACGGAATCGCTGCCTTTTGGAGCCGAGCAGGCCTGGCAAGACTGGCTGAACAAGCGTCAGGCGTCTGAAGGGAAAAGGGATGTTCTGAAGCAGGAAGCCGGAAGACTGGGTCGACAGCTGGCTGAGATGCATTATAACGACAGCTTGATTGCCAGAACGGTGGATACAGAAGCCGCGTTGCAGTCCGCGGAGCGAATGCATGCGCTGAGGGAACAAGTGTCGGAGTGGGAGAATGAGCTGGGATTGCTGGATGAGGCAATCGGCGGCTTGGTCACGAGCATTTCGCCGGAGTGGACCGAGCGCCAGCTGCGTGAATTGAATGTAACGATTGCGGACCGCGATTACGCGCGCACAATGCAGGAGCGGGCGCACTCGCTGCTTCGTCATGAAGAACGACTGGCATCCGAGCTTGATGCGCTTCGCCTGCAGGAGAAAGAAATGGTTGTTCAGCTCGACGAAGCAAGGAGCCGGATGCAACGGGCGAATGAGGTTCTTCACGTCAGTGAGAGAGGGCGTTTCTCGCTGTACCCGGCTTCAAAGAGCGGCTTGATGGCAGCTTGGAATGAGCTGGACGATGCGTTAAGAGAATGGGAGCTTGAGCTTGGGCCAGATTCTGAAGCAATGCACCGTTCGTCTATTGCTCGCAGGACCTCTTGGAGCAATAGGATGGCAGGGGCGATCATTGCGGCAGGAGCAGCTGTAGTGCTTGGCGGCGCCTCTGCGCTCAATTGGCTGGGCGAAGCGAGGATGCTTGGCGCGGCAGCCGCTGTCGGAGCAGGCGGGGTCTTCATCGGCTTATGGATCAGTCTGAGATTGAGAGACCCGGCTGCGGATTCAAAACCTCGGTCAGTTGGCGGCAGAAGCCGTCGCCGCACGGTCGGACAAGGCGAGCAGCGGGTGCGGGAGGCGCTTGCCGGCATGATGAAGGATGCGGAAAGCCGGACAGAGGAATTTCTGGAGAAATATCGCCAAAGCATATCAAGTAAGTCCGGCAGCATGTTTCGCGGAATGATCCGGCAAGAGGTGCAAGAGCGTATCGAAGCGCTGGGCGAATACGAGATATGGCGTATGAAGCATGACGAGGCGGAGAGCCGTCTGGCGCGATATCGGGAATCGGCCAGTGAGCGGGAAGCGGCGGCGGACGAATTAATGCGGCGCTCGGAAGACTTCTCCCGGCAATGGCGAGAGTGGCTGTCCGCACGGTCGCTGCCCGGCACCATGTCGCCGTCGGCGGCGCTGGAAGTTTTCGAGCTCGCTGAGTCGGCGCTTGAGCAGCTGAAGCGATACGATCGAATGACGATACGCCGGGAAGCGGCGTGCATGGAGCTGTCCCGGCATGAACGGAAAGCGGCGCAGCTATGCGAAGGCGTCGAATCTGCCGAGCGGCTGCTTCAGCAAGATGCTGCAGTTGGCTTGCAAGCGCTGCTGGCCGAGTGCAGGAGGCACGCCGATATTCGAAGGGAAGCTATTGTCTTAGAAGCGCGAATGCAGGAAGTGAATCTGGAGCTGGCTGATGAAGTGAGCAAGCTCGATGCGCTCGGACAGAAGATGAGTGCTGCGATCGGAGAAGCAGGGCTTGCGCTGGAAGCGGAATATGCAGCCGCTCTCGAGCATCTTCGCCTATGGACGGAGCTTGAAGAAGAGAGGCAAAGACTTCAACTAGAGCTTACAGCAGGTCTTGCAGACGAGGAATGGGAAGAGGTGGAACAGCTTCTGATTCATGCCGATGAAGCGATGCTGTCAGGTACTCTGGAGGAGCTGCGGCAGGAAGAAGCTGGGTTGATCAACGATCACCGGGAGCTGCTGGAACGAAAGGGCGCCTTAGGTGCCGCAATGGAGCAGCTTTTGCAGGAAGGAGAGCGCCAGCGCTTGCTTGCCGAACGCGAGATGATTCTGGCAGGGCTTGACACTGATATGGAGCGTTATGCGGTCTTGTCGGTTAGCAAATCGCTGATCGAGCGGACAAAGCGCATCTACGAGCAGGAGAGACAGCCGATCGTATTGCGCAACGCTTCTTATTATATAAACAAGCTGACGGAGGGCCGTTATTTGAGAGTCAGCGCCGATCCAAGCCGTTCAGGCATCCGGGTTGAAGACAGAGACAACACTGTACTGGACAGCAGTTTCCTAAGTCGCGGGACGGCTGAACAGCTTTACCTGTCCATGCGGCTTGCGCTTGCCAAGGAGTCCTCGCAAAGTACCAAGCTGCCTCTTATGCTGGACGATCTTTTTGTCAATTTCGACGGCAACCGGCTAAAGGCTGCTGCAGACTTAGTGGCGGAGCTGTCCGGGGAACGGCAGATTCTATTCTTTACATGCCAGGAGCATACGCGTGACGCCCTGCTGGCCGCTTGTCCGGAAGCCAAGCTCGTGGATCTGGATACGGCCGCAGTAAAAAGTTAGCTGAATGAAAGGTCGCCTACGTTCGTCGGTAGGCGACTTTTTTGCGTATCATGAGCACCAGCCAGCCCAGGCTGATAAGACCGAATAGCGGATACAGCGTAGAGAGCAGAGGGCCGAAGCCGATCTGGCTGGCCAAATAACAAATTACTAGCACGCCAATCGTCAGCATCTCTCGCGACCATTTCATCCGTTCCTGCAGCTGCAGCGTCAAGCCATATATATCGGCGATTAAGGTTGTGAAAATTTCTGCGAAGATTAGGAAAATATAAATGAATTGCACATAATAGCCTAGCTGTCTGGCGATACCGCCCATGGGGATAGCGAACTGCTGAATGCCCGGCATATGCACGGATAGCGCAATATGGCCGGCCAGCAGCATGAAGCCAATGCCGATCCCTCCGACCCAAGAACCGATAACGATCGTTTTTCTGTCGCGAATTTCCGCGCCCAGCGGAACGAGTACAGCTTGTGCAAGCGAGAGATTGAAGGCGGTATACAGGAAAGGGGAGGCCCACGCGGCCCAAGGCGAATAATCGGTGACCAGCGTCATGAACTTGTCCGAGCCTGGCGTCCGGAAGGTATCAATCATGACCAGCACCGTGAATAGAAGCATGACGGGCACAACGACTGCGTTGACAGTTAGGATAGCCTTCATGCCTTTGCGCAGTAGAAAGAAGCTGGCCACAATGGTGATCAAGAGACCGGCTTGGTAGGAGATATTCCAGTGTTCGTAAAAGATTGTTCCTGCGCCTGCCAGCATAACAGCGGTGACGCCAAGCAGGATAACCAGCATGAAGAGGCTGATCAAGCGCCCATAACGATCACCGAACAGCGCTTTGTTCAAATCCTCGTACGATTTTGCGCGAATCTCACTAGATATTAGCATCATCTTGGTGCCTAGCCAAATAAACAGAGCTGTAGACAAAACGATTGTTATCGATCCCCAGTAGCCGAATCTCGTAAAAAACTGCAATATTTCTTGTCCGGTGGCAAAACCTGCACCAACAATGGTTCCCATATAAGTTGAAGCTATCTGCAATACTTGGCCTGTCCGCTTCTGCATTGTACCCTTCCTCCGATCAGACTGCCTTCTCTATTAAGAAGGTATGTCCAAGGAGGGACAGGCATGACATAATTATTGGAAAATCGCTTGTACAACTTGCGATGCTGCAGGGCTTAGCCCTGTGCGAGCAGCTTCATAGAGACAATCTCATCCCGATCGGGGTTGACATCCAGCTTGAGCGTGGCGCCCGCCGCATCATAGATAAAGAGATAGTCTGACCGAGAGTCGGGCTTGCCCAGCTCCTTCAGCGCCTTCTCCGGTTCATCGCCGATTCGCAGTCCGCTAAGGCCAGCAAGGGTATCAGAGCCAAATACTTCGACGAAGTGTACGAAGCCGCCTTGGTCAAGGCCAATGGAGAAGCCGTCGTACTCTAGTACGCGTATGGACTCGGCTTCTTCTTCAAGATGGTAGCTATCCTCCGCTTGACCGAAGTAGCCGTGAATCACTTCGTTGCTATCGCCTATAGCGACGCCTTTCAGCCGGGGGCTCTCCAGATTCCATTGATCGGGCTGGCCGGAGTTTCCGGGTCCAGTCTTGTTCAGCGATGAGGTTTCCGTCGAAGCTTTGGGGTCTGGTTGATGCGAAGTAGGCGGAGCTGTGGCTCCGTTCTTCTGGTCATAGGACTTCTGGGGACTGTCGATGACGTTGCCGCTGTTCTGCTGGGGTTTGTTTTCAATCAGCTTGTCGGGGCTTTGGCAGGCTGCCAGGCTGACGGTCAGCGCAAGGGCTGGCACGAGCAGTAATCTATGGTAGTGATGAGCGTTCCGAAATAGGTTCATATGCGCTCCTCCGAATCTTGTTTCTTATGTATATAAACGTTAGTCACAGTGTGAAAGTTGCTTTTTTTCTCTATTAAATGGTTTTCATCTTTCAAGGAAATTGCAGGCATCAAAATCGTCAAGCCGGCAATCCTGATATGTCAGGTTGCGCATTTTGCCTTGCTTATGGTACGTTATCGAAAAGGAATTTTTGGCGGAGGTCATTACGAATGGAAAAATTAAAGCAACGCATATTGGAAGAGTCGTCGGTCTTGTCGAGCGACGTGCTTCGAATGGATGCCATTATCAATCATCAGGTTGACCCGGCGCTTACGATGGAGATGGGACAGGAATTCGCCAAAAGATTCGCGGAGCACAACATTACAAAAGTGATTACAGTGGAATCATCGGGGATTCCGGCTGCATTCGCTGCAGCTTACGTGCTGGGCGTGCCGCTCGTCTTCGCAAGAAGGAAGAAGACGCTTATCGCGGATCCCGACGTTTATATGGAGCGTGTGCCTTCTTTTACGAAGGGTATCGTTACGGACATTATGGTATCGAAGCAGTTCCTGTCGAGCGACGACCAACTGCTGTTTATTGACGATATTATCGCCAACGGAGACGCTGCACGCGGACTGATCAAAATTATCGAGCGCTCAGGCGCGACGCTGGTCGGCATGGGCATCGTGGTGGAGAAGTCATTCCAGGCAGGCGCCAGAACCTTGCGGGAGCAAGGCATTCAGGTGGAGTCGCTGGTGAAGATCGCTTCCCTCGATAATGGGGAAATCAAATTTGAGTAAGATGTACCAGCGGTATAACTCTTTTCCTGAGCGATAATTTCGCTTATAATAAAAGGCAAGTGATCGAGGGGAGGCACAAGTGATGGGGAATATGTCTGCTGAATTTCTACAGTCGAAACTGACCGATGCCAAAACGCATTTTGAGAGAGCATTGGACTGCAAGCATACGGAATTTGATGATCTGTATCCTTATATGATTGAGCATCCGCAGTTTTTCTGGTATAAACGTTACGTTGCCTGGTCTGAGCTGCTTACAATTGTGAAGCTTTGTGAGGAGCTGTCTGTCGGTTGGCAGGAGCATTTCACTGATAAGCAAGCCGAATACATCGGCAAGCGTGTGATGTCTTCGCGCGTGCTGGACGAATGGTATGAGACCAACCGGGAACACGTCGGATAAGAGCATAGGCCAAAAGCCGTATATTGAAAACCTCGATGATTCGCATTATGTGATCATTGGGGTTTTTTAGTATAATGAAAGCTGTAAGCATGTTTTGGTATTGCAGCATGAGAAGGAGGACAAGTTCGTTTATGGTGTCAGAAGAGGAATTGGACGCATATCGGCAATCTGGCGAGACCGTTCGAGTCATGCGGGACGAGATGGAGATCAATGACGTGCTGGGGATTGTCGTCGCTTGGGACGAGACTTCTGTCCTGGTACGCAAACGAAGCCGCCGTGTCGTAAAGCTGAGCAGGTCTTACCGATATATTCCGATCTCGGAGGAACGTAAGTCTCCGCCGTCCGTATAAAGCTTTGAAGATCAAAAATCAGGAGTGATCGTATGAAGTGTCCAGTATGCGACGATGTACGCATGAGAGAAGTCGTAAAAGATGACGTTGAGATCGATGTTTGCCCGGAATGCAAAGGCGTGTGGCTCGACCGGGGCGAATTGGAGAAGCTGATGCAGGGCGTGCGTGAGGTTCGCCAGGATTATGAGCGGATGGAGCAGCATATGCACGTGGATCCTGCCAGCGGCAACCCTGCGCAGCAGCCCCCTGGCTCCTACAGTCAACAGCCGCCTCAGCCGGGGCCTGGCTACGGGCAGCCGCCGCAAGGCGGGTATGGCACACCGCCGCAAGGCGCTCCAGGCTATGGACAGCCACAGGGCGGTTACGGCTCCGGCCAGCAGCCGTTCAACCAGGGTTATCCGCAAGCCGGCTACGGCAAAAACCAAGGCCAATACGGCTATGACAAATATGGCAGGCCATATAAGAAGAAAAAGACGGTGCTGGACGTATTCGGCGATTTGTTTGACTAAAAGACATGTTTCAACTCAAGCTTTCTGCTGCGATCTAGGTCGCGGGGAAAGCTTTTTTTTTGTATAAACGGGATTTATTCGTATCGAAATGTGACCGATTGGCGTCTATAGTTGTGTTTAGGGAAAGGGGGCTCCACTATGCATAGCAACTCGCTCCGGCCGGGCGCGGATTTTACAGAGAGCTATAAGAAACACGGCATGATGCTGTACAAGCTGGCGATGGTTCATCTGGGCCATCCGCATGATGCGGAGGAAGCCATGCAAGAGGCATTCATCAAGCTGCTGTACCATGCTCCGATATTCCGGGATGATGAGCATGAGAAAGCGTGGCTGATCCGGGTTGTGACGAACCATTGCCGCAATATCCGCCGCAGCTCCTGGTTCAGACGAGTGGTCAAAAAAGCGGAGTTGCCGGACATAAGCGGCAACACCTCGGCACAGCCGTTAATAGAGCTGGTGCTTGCGCTGCCATTCCGCTACAGAGCCGTTATCCATCTTTATTATTATGAAGAATATAGCTTGAAGGAAATTGCCGACATTCTGCATATTAGCGAGTCGGCGGCGAAGATGAGGCTGAACCGCGGCAGGCAGCGGCTAAAGCTGGATTTGGAAGGAGAGGGGCAATGATGAATCGGCAAGACTATCAAGAAGCGATCGATTCGATCGTGCCGGAGCAAGGGATGGAAGAACGTATTAGACGGGCGGCAAGCGCTCCGAAGAAGCGCAAACGCCTCATCACCTATGGTGCCGCTTCCTTGGCAGCGGTATGCCTGATTGTATGGGCAGTAGCACAGGTTGGACCGGAGCGTCTGAATACGCTGGATCTGTTCGTACAGCCAGCTTCGGACGCGGTCGTCATTCCTAAGATAAAGCTGCCGAAGAAAAGCAACGCATCGGCAGATATGATCGGGCTGGTCGTCTATGAAGGCAACATCTATACCCAGACGAGCACCCGAATGGGGGCGGCCGATGCCAAGCAGCTGCGCGGCGAGCGGCTCGGACGGACGAAGGGCGGAATTGATGAATGGAGCAAAAAAACGGATTATGAGGAGCTGGCTTCGAGCATCGGGGTAACGGACATATTTGCGGTGAATGGGTATGACGAGGGCTTTCGCATTATGTCCTACCATGAAGAGAACGGTGAGATCTATGCCGAGCTGTACGAGAAATTGAATGGCCTTACGATTCATACAGGAGAGGATCTAATCGGAAAGCTAAAGCTGAAGGATCGTGTGCAATCCGTAACCTGGCAGCCCTATAATGCTTGGTACAACAGTAAGACAGAATACGGAGAGCTTGCAACGGATGGCGTTATCGATTCATTTGTAGCGGCGCTGTACGAGGCAAAACCGTTTGACCGGGATCGATTGAATGCGGAAGGGATCTATGATCAGGATAAGCGGCTTCAGAAGATGCTGTATCTGACGCTGGAGGACGGTACGGAAGTACAACTGTGGCTGTTCCCGGACAACTATGTGATGTATGTCGGGGCTCCTGTCTTTTTCCAGGTGGAGGAGCAAGCCTACCAGGCTTTGTGGAATGAGATGGAACAAGCCGATGTTACAAAGAATGAACCTGCAGCTTCATAATCAAAATGGCGATGACCGCTGCCCGGATTTGTTCCGAAGAGCGGTCATCGTTTTTTCTATTGCTGAACGGGATCGCTAAAGGGGCCGTCCGTCCTCCCTATTTTCTTCCGTTTTGAGTGAATGGCAAAAACAAATGGCAGTGCCAGTACCACAATAAGCGTGGATAAGAGGTTCAAGTCGTTGATGCCCATCGTTGTGGACATCCGGGCCAAATTCGGTCCAGTGTCACCATCAATCAACCTTGCGGTGTGATCAGCAGTACGGGACGATAGCAGGGTGGTGAACAAAGCCACACCGAACGCTACAAATACATTCCTCAGCCAGTTTTGAATGGAGGAGGCGTGACCGATGAACTCGCGGGAAATCTCCTCCATCCCGGCTGTTGTCGCTGGCATCAGAACCAGAGCCAGCCCTAGACTGCGGACCGTCATCCACAAGAGTGTATAAGCGGGTGAACTGTCAATCTGCAGCCAAGCGAGCGGCAAATTTCCCGCTGCCATCAACAATACGCCAAGAAGCAGCAGCGGCATAGGGCCAACCCTTTTGTACAGCCGTCCGACAACTAAGGACATAATCGCCATAGCAAGTGTAGAGGGAAGCAGAATTACTCCCGTTTCAAGCGGCGAATGTCCCTGAACATTTTGCAGGAAGACGGGAACAAGGAGCATACCCGAAAAAAAGTTGACCATCACGATACACAGCAAGATCAACGTCGACGTGAACCGCCGGTTCAGAAACACCTTGAGCTGTAGAAGCGGCGACTCGATTGACATCTCCCGCCAAAGAAACAGAGCCAGCGCGAGCAGCCCGCCCCCCAGACAAAGCAGGGTGCTGGTCGAACCCCATCCCCAGCTAGCGCCTTGCGACAACGTAATCAGCAGCAGCGAGCTTGCGGCGATGACCGTCAGAAGCCCCCATAAATCGAATCCCTTCGGTACTTTCAGACGATAATAAGGAATGAAGAAAAAAGCAATTACAATCGCTAGCAGCCCGAGCGGGACATTGGTCCAGAAGAGCCACTTCCAGGAGCCGTGCTGGATAAGCCAGCCCGCGAAAGTCGGTCCAATGGCTGGTGCCACGATCGAAGCGGCGATCCAGATGCTCATGGCGACAGATTGCTGGTGTCGCGGTATGATCTGGAATATCATAGTCATCGACGCCGGCACGATAATACCGCAGAATGCGCCTTGCACAATGCGGAAGGCGATGAGCATCGGTGCGTTCCAAGACAAAGCGCATAGCACGGAAGCAACCGTCATGCCGAGCAAAGCGAAAATATATAATCGCTTGTAACTGAAACGTTGGCCGAAATAGCCAGCTGTAGGCGCGAAAGTGCCAAGCGCCAGCATAAAGCCGGTCAATGTCCATTGCACGACATGTAAGTCGGAAGCAAATTCATCCTGCAAGACCGGTAAAGCGATATTAATTGTATTGCTGTTCAGCAGCGACAGAAAAGTTCCCATGAAAATCGCTACAATCATAGGCATAAACTTCATAGGCTTCTGAGTTTGCTGTTCTTCCGTGTTGGTTAATTTCTTATTTTCCATAGCAGCTTCCACCAATCATACACTTAATTTTGTTTATCTATTAATTAAGTACTTTTTTATATTTACAGTTTGTATAAACGATATCGATAAAATTTAGTTTACTAGTAAACAATAATGATTGTAGCCTATGTGGTAATGAAAATCAATATCAATTATATTTTGATGATCTCATGCTTGCAGAATTGCTGATTACTGAAATTGAACTTTTGAGATGGCTTTAACAACCGTGGGAAACATCCGGCCTATAACAGCGAGATTGGAACATGAGGAAGAAGCGGTTACAGAAAAACGAGGAAATTGGGTAATCTTAAACAAAGGGAATTTTGGCTTGGCTTATGGCATTGTCATTGCATGACAGAAGCCAGGAATCAAAAAAAGCACTTGAATTTCCTTGAGAGGAAACTCAGTGCTCGTTCGTTGTTAAGATGGTGCGGTCGAGAGGACTCGAACCTCCACGGCTGTTACACCACTAGAACCTGAATCTAGCGCGTCTGCCAATTCCGCCACGACCGCATATATTGTGTCAACATGAAATAATATATCACAATGAGAAAGTCGGGTCAAGCATTTTTATATTTTTTACATTACGATGAGATTGCATTGCACAGTATGGCATTACGAATGCAAACAGAACAGACCCGTTTAAAGAAGGCGCAGGAGCCGGTTTATCCTATTCCGCGCGCCAACTGGATGGTATCAATTGCTGGAAACTGGATGATGTCAAAGCGCGATCCTTCTATTACAATCGGTAACTGAGAATAATAATCATTAACGGTGAGGCCAAGGGGGAGCAAATTATGCGCAAATTTCAAATGTTCGCGATCTTGATGCTAGCGTTCAGTATAGTGCTATCGGCATGTGGATCGGACAAAAATACGGGAGCGGTAAGCAATGGCGCGAATCAAGGCAAAACGGCAGATAACGGGGCCGTAAAGGGAAGCAGTATCCATCATGAATGGGGAACATGGGAAGGAGAGCAAGTTCCACAGAAGGTTGTGACGCTGGATTTTTCGTTTATTGACACATTGACAAGCCTTGGCGTCGTGCCTGCCGGCAATGCCGGAGTCGGCACAACCAAAATTCCGGAATACTTGCAAGGCTCGATTCAAGCGGACGTAACCGATGTAGGCGAACGCAAAGCGCCTAACCTGGAGGTTATCCAATCGCTCAAGCCTGATCTGATCATCGCGAGTGTGGATCGTCACAGCATGATTCGCGCCGAGCTTGAGGGCATCGCCTCTACCGTAGCATTAGACGATGTGAGCTACACGCAAGTACTGGACAATGTGAAGAGCATTGGGGCCATCTTGAACAAAGAAGCGGAAGCGGACAAGGTGATCGCGGATTTGACAGCCAAGATCGAAGATGTCAAGGGACAAATCGAGGGGCAGCCTTCGATCGTGGTTGCCGGATTTTTTGACGATGAATTTACGGTTTGGATCAAGGACTCTTTTGTCGGGTCGCTGCTGAGCAGCGCCGGAGTCGATTATGCTTTTAACGGAGAAATATCCAAGCTGGAAGGAAAGGGAGAAGGCACCAAGATGACGCTGGAGCGCCTTCATGAAATTAACCCGGACTACATAATGGTCTATGGAGACAGCACGGAGAAACTGACAACCAATCCGCTATACCAGGATTTGAAGTCCGTAAAGGCCGGACACTTTATCGAGGTTGACCGCAATTTGTGGGCACGCGGACGCGGACCAATCGCAGCCAATCATATTTTGGACGAGCTTCTCCTCCATCTGAAAGCAGACTAGGTTATGCAAGTAAGGAGATTGAATGGATGAGCATCATGAACAGAGAGCGGCGGGGACTTCAGTCAGGAGGTTCCCTGCGGCTGCTTTTTGCCATTCTGGCCCTGTTGCTGGTTGGCGTGGCTTGCCTGACTGTTACATTCAAGGTGAACGGCTTTGCCTGGAAACCACTATTTTTTCCTTCCTCGGATACGAAGGATACGCTGCTAACCTATACGGTTTGGCATATTCGGATGCCTAGACTGCTGCTGGCGGTTTCTTTGGGAGCTACGCTGGCGATCGCAGGTTGCCTCTTGCAGGCGGTAACCCGCAATTTTCTTGCCGATCCCGAGATTATGGGACTCAATCAAGGCGCTTCTTGCTTTGCAGTCATTGCGCTGATGGTCCTTGGCGGGGGGGAATAGCGCAGACATCATTCTGGTTGCTGCTTTGTGTGGTGCGGCAGTAAGCGGCATCCTCATTTACTTTTTCTCTCGTTTCAGCGGAAGCGATCCCTCCAGGCTCGTATTGGCTGGGGTTGCGATTAGCGCCTTTATGGGCGCGATGACGACGGGCATTATTTTATTATTTGAAACGCAACTGACCGAAATTCTGTACTGGATGGCCGGGAAGCTGTCCGGCGCGGAATGGAGAGACAATTATCTGGTGTGGCTGCTCGGCGTGCCCGTTATCCTTGCGGCATTCCTGCTGGCGAATACGCTGAATGTGCTGATGCAGGGCGAAGAAATCGCCAGCGGGCTTGGTGTTCATGTACGGCGAATTCGGGGATTACTGGGACTGCTAGTTATCGTATTGACAGGCAGCGCAGTCGCTGTAGCCGGTCCGATTGGATTTATCGGTCTCATTGTTCCACATATGGCGAGACGGCTGGGCGGCATCAGCTATCGTAGTATGATTCCGTTATCCGCACTATTGGGTGCGCTGCTCCTGTCATCGGCCGATTTTGTGGCACAATGGCTGTTCTACCCCGCCGATATCCCGGTCGGCATCATAACGGCTATACTCGGCGTTCCATTCTTCCTCTACCTGCTGCGTCGCCGAGAAGGGGGACGGACATGAGAAAAAGCAGATTTCTGTTCATTATGGCAGGACTGTCATTGATGCTTCTCGTTGTGGCCGTGCTCAGCCTCCGGCTTGGAGCAGTCAGCACACCGGTATCCGATATTATAGAGGAACTGCGCACTGGCGAGTGGCTAGTGTTGAAATACCGGCTGCCAAGGCTCCTCATTGCGGTTTTGGTAGGCATCAATATGGCGGTTTCCGGTTCCATCCTGCAGGGCATAACCCGAAATCCGCTCGCTGCGCCGGATATTATCGGTATTTCGGCGGGAGGCGGATTGTTCGCAGTGATCGTGCTGCTCTTATTCCCGCATCTGGGTGCCCATGTGCTGCCTGCTGCTGCGTTTGCCGGCGCTATACTGGCAGCGGCTTTGGTCTATCTGGTATCTTATCAGCGCGGCGGCATCCGGCCCATGAGGCTGGCTTTGACTGGTGTTGCCCTATCGACTGGCTTCCAGGCGCTCATCACCTTTATGATTGTCAAATTTGCATTATCCTCCTCACAAGCGCTTGTATGGTTGAAGGGAAGCCTGTATGCCCGCTCTTGGCAACATGTGGAGCTCCTCTGGCCCTGGACGGTTGTCGGCGTACTACTAACACTGATGTGCTATCGGCTCTTAAATACGCTTCAACTGGATGAAGATACAGTGAAAGGGCTCGGAATGCGCATTCAGCTTGCGCGGCTCGCTTTGTTAGGCATTGCGGTTGGACTAGCCGCAAGCTCGGTCGCGATTGCGGGTACGATCGGATTTGTCGGACTTGTCGTTCCGCCGCTGGCGAGGCTGCTGGTCGGTTCGGACAGCAGATATGCCGTACCGGTCGCAGCAATGCTCGGAGCTGTGCTTGTCGCGACGGCTGATATGCTGGGAAGAATCATACTTCCGCCGCTTGAGATTCCGGCAGGCATTATTACCGCTCTAATCGGAGCGCCCTATTTCTTATACATCTTGCTTGTTCGAAAAGGGAAGTAGGTATAGGAAAAAGCGCAGCACAAGGTTTCTGTCCTTGTACTGCGCTTTTTTCGGTTATTCTGTTGTTGCCCGGAGGGCCTCAGCCAGCTTCTTGATGCCTTCTTCAATTTCTTCAGTCTGCGGGCGTGCATAGGTTAGCCGCATATAGCCGGGCTCAGCACCGTATACGCTTCCCGGAACAAATGCGACACTGCGCTTCAACGCTTCGTCCAGCAATCGTCCGTCATGGACCTTGGGGACAACTCTGCACCACAGATGCATGCCTCCTTGCGGTACCGAAAATTGTACGAGGCCATCCATGTGGTGGCGCAGCGCCGTTACTAATAGATCCAGCTTCTGCTGCAGTTGGCTGCGAAGCCGTTCCATATGCGGAAGAAACAGCGGCGACTTGATGAAGGCAGCAGCAATCTGCTGCGGAATGACGCTGAATCCCATATCCATCTGTCTTCTGGCGTCGGCCAACCGTGAAATGACGGATTTGGGAGCTACGATCCAGCCGATGCGCAAGCCCGATGCAGCGATTTTGGAAAAGGAGCCGATATATAGGGTGTTGGACGAGGCATCCTCAGCTCTAATCGGCAAAGGATAGTCGTTGCTATAGGCCGTTAAGCTGAGAGGATCGTCCTCCACGATCGGAAGTCCCAGCTCGCTTGCCGTATCCAGAAGCTGCTTCTTCCGATCGGCTTGCAGCAGCGTGCCTGTCGGATTCTGGAAGTTGGGATTGACGAACAGCATCTTGATGCGATGCCGGCTGTACAGCTCGCGGATGCTCTCGGGGCGGACTCCTTGTTCGTCCATCGGGAGCGGATGGATTCGCAGCCCGGCGGACTGGAACATGGACAGCGAACGGGTGAATGACGGCGTCTCGACCGCGATGGCATCACCGTGAGACAGCAGGCATTGTGAAATCAGATACAGCGATTGCTGGGAGCCGCTTGTAATGAGTATGGAAGAAGCGGATGTTTGAATTCCGCGGTTATGCTCCAGAAAGGTAGCTAGCGCCTCCCGAAGCGGAGGAAACCCTTGGCTGACATCAGATCCATTGTCGGGATGGTAGGTGCAGCTGTGCATAATGTCATTAATCTCCCGAATAGGCGACAAATCGGTGGAGAGCTTGCCGCTGGCAAAGTCGATGATCGAGGCGTCTTGCGCCAGCGCATCCCGGATCCGGCGCAAGAAAGGCAGGTTCGGAAGGAAACCGCCATTCTCGGCATAGCGATGCCACTCTGGTGTTCGGTTTGCGGCAGGGCTCCAACTGGAGCTGACCTGCGTCTTGCTGCCAGGGCGGCTCTCAACCAGTCCCAGGGAACGCAGTTCAGCGTAAGCGAGAACGACGGTGCTCCGATTGACTTCGAATTGTTCCGCAAGCTTGCGCTCGGAAGGAAGCGGGCTTCCGGGAGGATATTCGCCGTGAATGACCATCTGATGCAGATGGTCGGCGATTTGGCGATAGAGAGGGATCGCGCTGTCGCGATCGGGCTTCCACATGATGAACACCTGCTTTTTTATGTAACTTAGACGTTTAATGGTTAGGTATTAACTTAATCTTATCATATCGTTAAGTAGTTGTATAAGAAGTCTAGAATTAGAGTAAGGGCATATTCGGATAGAAGTAAATTCCTAAATAACATCAGGTTAAATTGTGCAGTTTAACTAAAATTTATAATAACTGGACTTGACGGGCAGTTGTTTCCACATATACACTGACGATGATTTAGAACGCATATTACGAAGGATTGGAGTGGAGTGAGTGGAGCAGTTAGTTAGCATCGTAATGCCTACCTTTAACCGGGCGAAAGTCATTTCGGGCGCCATCGAGTCCATATTGCGCCAGTCGTATACCAACTGGGAGCTTATCGTCGTAGATGATCGCAGCACGGATGACACGGAAGAGGTTATCCGGGAATGGACGAAAAGCGATTCCAGAATTCGGTACGTGCGCAATGAGCGGGCAAAAGGGCCGGGCGGCGCGCGGAACACGGGCATGCTGGCGGCTGACGGCGAATATTTGGCCTTTCTTGATTCCGACGATGAGTGGTTTCCCTGTCATCTGGGAGACAGCATGGAAGTGCACGACCTTACAAACGCGGACATAAGCTTTGCGCTTTGGGTCGAGCGACATGGGGAGGTTACCTCCTACAATTTTGACAATCAAGTAGAACGATATTTGCTGGATAAAATGAGATCATCGTTCGAAACGCAAAACAACGGAGCTATTATTGTTTGCGAGAAAGGACTGTTTGAGGCATTCCTGTCGCATACCCGCAATTTTTTTCAACTGAACACGATGGTATTCCGCCGGGAACTGCTGGACGAAATCGGATTGATTAACGAGCAATTTTATTTGGGAGAGGATACCACCTATCTGCTCCGTTTCTTCGACAGATACAGGATAGCATTACAGACGAAGCCTCATTCTGTGTATCAGGAGTCTCCTGACAGCCTTTACTTTTTTTGCGATCGCTGGCTGCTTGATCCCGATACCATTCATCTGCACGAGGAAATCTATGCCAAAATCGAAGGGCTTAGCTTCAAGTCGATCAAAGTACGCGAGCATATTCGGGAATTGGTCGTTCAGTCCGACTCGATCAGTCATAAAGCAAAGCAGCTTACCTACATTGACATTGGCATTGCCAGCAAATATTATACGCTCAGTTATTTGAACCGCCACGACCGCAAAAAGGCGCTTCAATACTGCCGCCAGTCTATTCGCAGCAAAGTAACGATCTTTAATTTGTTGTTGTATGGCAAGCTGTTGATTTCTAATAGAAAAGGGAGTGTTTTTTTGCGCAAGGCTCTTAACCTTTGGTAGGATGAATTTGAAAATAATAGAATTTCCCCCCTTTTGATACGATTATCACCCTTACGCAATTGGACAATTACCTCTACTATAGGGGTAAGGATGCAAGAAAATTCGTGGGTATATATCATTTTTCTGATATATGTATCATTTTTTGCATCGGATACCCGCACATTGACAACTTCATGGGAATTGTTTTTTTATTTTGCAACAACGCTTTAACTCATTACCGCTACACACAATCACATTATTTTACCTCTACATGCTTAAACCCTATGAATACGCAGATTTACCCCACGTTGATACGTTCAGATTTTCAATCAACATGACCCCACCGACTATGTACGACCCACTCGCCAGCATGAACTCACCTGCTCAGTATGATTAACATCCCTTTTTCTAGCAACCAGCTATGATTTGAACTTCATCTTTTTTCTTTGATAGAGAGAGATCACGATGTTTTTAAAACGATTGTTCTTTTTAGGGAATATTAGGATGAATTTGTTCGTTATAGGAGGTTTATTTAAGCTTTCGTTCTTTTTAAAGACCACCCGACAAGGAGAGTGTATTCATGTTCAGAGAGATGCATAAGTCCAAAATCCACCGTGCTGTAGTTACGGAGGCTAATTTGAATTACGTAGGAAGCATTACGATTGATCAAGATATTTTGGATGCATCGAACATTCTGGAGAATGAAAAAGTGCAAATCGTGAACATCAACAACGGCGCAAGACTCGAAACCTATGTCATAACAGGGCCGAGAGGCTCGGGTATGATTTGCTTGAACGGCGCCGCTGCGAGACTCGTGCAGCCGGGTGACCGCGTCATTATTATTTCTTACGCTATGATGGAGGAGTCGGTCGCTCGCACATACCGGCCGCATGTCGTGATTATGGACGAGCAAAATCGGATCGTAACGGAGGAATATCAGGAACTGCATTCCACAACGGTGTGACAAAAAGTCGAATCGGGGGATGCCAATTATGAAAACCAGCCGTAATTTGACCGGCGTTTTGCTGGAGCATGAGCAAAGCGATGCGGGAATTCTGTTTTGTGAAAGCGGCCAAGAACGTTTCTTGTCTTATGGTCATTTGCTAGCTTCTGCCGGCAGGGTGTTGCATGTGCTGCATGAGCACGGTCTTCGGGCCGGTGACTTTGCCGTTATGCAGACGGAAGAAAACGAACCGTTTCTCCTCTTATTCTGGGCATGCGTGCTTGGCGGTATTATTCCCGTCCCGGTGACGGCGGCGCGTACGGACGAAGGCCGCAAAAAGTTGATTCAGATATGGGGTCAGCTGGAATCGCCGAGACTGCTTTGCGATGAGGAGCTATGGTCCAGTATTCAAAGCTACGCTTTGAAGCAAGGGGAGGAAGAAATAGCGTCACAGTTGGAATCCGGGAGCATTTCAATTGCAGCTTTGCTGGAAGCGGCTTCGGACATTAACGGACAGCAAGCCGAGCTGCACGAGGCAGCGGAGACGGACATCGCTTTTATTCAATTCACTTCCGGTTCTACGGGAGATCCGAAAGGAGTTGTACTGACGCACGGCAATCTTCTTTCGAATATGCGCGCTATTAGGAGTGGCGCACAATCGACGGAAAAGGATTCATCGCTCAGCTGGCTGCCCTTGACACATGATATGGGGCTAATCGGCTTTCATCTATCCCCGTTGCTTTGCGGGATGAACCAACTGCACTTGCCGACTTCGACATTTGTACTGCACCCGATGAAGTGGCTGGAGCTAACCCATAAGCACCGGGTTACATGCCTTTCTTCGCCGAACTTTGGTTACGTGCATTTTCTTCAGCACTGGAAGCCGGAAGGAGCAGCGGAATGGGACTTGTCTTGCGTCAGGTTGATCTTCAACGGCGCGGAACCGATATCGGCCGTTCATTGCCGCGATTTTCTGGAGGCGATGAAGCCTTACGGGTTAAACGGAAATTGTATCTTCCCGGTATATGGGCTGGCGGAGGCGAGTCTGGCCGTTACGTTTCCAGGTACGGAAGAGATGCTGAATACCGTTAAGCTGGAACGCAAATCGCTTGCGCTTGGAGAACCGGTCCGATTGTCCGAGCCGGATGACCATGCGGCCATCGAGATCGTCGAGTTAGGTTCTCCTGTACAGGAGTGCGAGGTGCGTATTTGCAAGGAGTCCGGAGAACCTTCGGAAGCCGGGAATGTGGGCTTAATTCATATTAGAGGGCGCAACGTAACCCCCGGTTACTACAAGCGACCTGATGTAAACGAACAAATCATCACGCCAGAAGGCTGGCTGAATACGGGTGATTTGGGTTTCATGCTGAATGGACGTTTATATGTGACCGGCCGTATGAAGGACGTCATTTTCGTCAACGGGCAAAATGTGTATCCGCATGACCTGGAGGCGTTGATTAGTGTTCTAAAAGGAGCCGAAATAGGGAAAACGGCGATCACCGCCGTTCAGGATGAAATGACGAAGAGGGACGCGATTGCGGTTTTTATTCAATATCGCGGGAAGATGAGCGGATTTTTGCCGCTTATTACCGGTGTGAAAAAGCTGCTGAACGGTTCGGCCGGATTGGAGGTTGCTTTTGTAGTGCCCATCCGGCGCATTCCAAAAACGACCTCGGGCAAAATTCAGCGCTACGTATTGGCGGAGGCGCTTCGGGAAGGAGCATTCGCAGAGGCGTTAGCTGAAATCTCGGAGTTTGAAGCGGCAGCCGCATTGGAGATGCAGCAAGTGTCGGAGGAAGGTGCGGGAATACGCGGGAATGCCGACATGGAGCTCGTGACGGAAACGCAACAACAGGTAATGTCCATTTGGCGCGAGGTGTTAAAGAAGGAAAGCATTGGCCGGTTGGATCGTTTTCTTGAGCAAGGAGGCAACTCGCTTAAGGCGGCTTATGCCGCTGCTAAGCTTCAAGAACAATTTGGAGTGGAGCTGACGCTAACCGAGCTGTTTTTTCATGATTCAGTAGAGAAGCTGGCAGCTTTGCTAGACCAAAAAACGAGGCAGCATGGAGACGCGAACAGAGCCACGGCTCTGCCGTTGACCAAAGCGAAGGAGCGAGCGTATTATCCGGCGACTTCTGCGCAAAAGCGGCTATTTATTTTGGAAGAGCTGAATCCGGGTCTTCTTAATTATCATTTGCCGTTTGCTATCGGGGTGATGGGGCAGCTCGATATCGAGCGATTCCGCGAAGCGTGGAAAGCCCTGATGCGCCGCCATCCGGCGCTTCGAACGTCCTTCTTTATGGAGGAAGATAATGTGATGCAGCGCATCGATGAAGAAGTCGAGCTTCCACTTGTGATCGTTGACGGTAGTGACTGGTCGGAATCGGAGCTGTCGGTCAGGCAGCGCGACTTCCTGAAGCCGTATCACTTGGAGCAAGCGCCGCTGTTTCGCTTGGAGCTTATACTGCGGGAGCGTGAGTCCGGCGTACTGCTGCTGGATATGCATCATATCATTACCGACGGCACTTCAATGGGCATCTTGATGCGCGATCTTGCGGCGCTATACGACGGGATAGCTCTGGAACATTTGGCCATTCACAGCGGCGATATCGCGTTGTGGGAGGAGGCGGGAAGGACCAGCGTCAGGCTGGAGCGCCAGCAGCAATATTGGCGTGAGGCCTATCGAGACGGTGTGCCGTCTCCTGTCATTCCATCCACCCGCCCTAGACCGCAAGCGCCCAGTTATCGCGGGGCAGTCGAGCGGTTTGAGCTCGATCCCGCGCTAGCTGGAAGGCTCCGTGCCTTGGCGGAACGCGAAGGCGTAACCTTGTACACGGTGTTGCTGTCGGTCTATTACGCGCTGCTTGCCAAGTATACGGGGGAGTCAGACCTTGTGATTGGAACGGCTGCTGCGAGACGAATGAGATCAGAGCAGCAAAACGTGGTCGGGATGTTCATCAATATGGTTCCGATTCGTCTCCGAGGGGAAGACGGTGTCCGCTTCGATCAATGGCTGAAGCAAGCCAACGGGGAGGCGCTTGCAGCAATCGGCAATGGGGACGTGCCGTATGAGGAAGTTGCAGAACTAGCGAATGCCAGACGGGAGTACGGACGGAATCCGCTGTTCGATACCGTCTTTACGCTGCAGAACATGGAGCTGCCTGAATGGCGGAGCCATGATGTAGCTTACGTGCCTAAAGCGATCGATACCGGATCGGTCAAATTCGATCTGACCTGGGAGTGTGCCGATACCGGGGAAGGCATTGCCTTTACGCTGGAGTATGCGCTGGATATGTACGACGAGGAGGCCGCCAAGCAATTGGCACGGCATTATATATCGCTTGCCGCAGCTGTCGCCGCACAGCCGCAAATAACATTGGCCGACCTTGATCCCATCGATGGGCAAGAGAGGGAGCAAATTCTCGAGCTTAGCCGGTCTGCCGCCGCTCCGTTGCAAGAGCTGTCGCTGCACAGGCTGTTCGAGCGGCAAGCGGCAGAAACACCGCAACGCATTGCCGTTGAGATGGGTGTGCAATCCTACACCTACAGCGAACTGAACGATCGGGCTAATCGGTTGGCGCGTGAGCTTGCGCGAAGCGGCATTCAGCAGGGTTCCAAGATTGCGCTTCTGATGAGACGTTCCCTCGATATGATAACGGCGATGCTAGCTGTCTTGAAAGCAGGAGCTGCATATGTGCCGATCGATCCGCAATATCCAGAGGACCGGATCAGCTTTATGCTGCAGGATACGGAGGCCGAGGCTATCGTTGCCGACGCATCGATGATGGAGCTAGGCAACCGGATTGCTGTCGGCAGCATCAAAGTCTTTAACATGGACGAACTGGATATGCGGTTAGCCGGCGATTTCGGTCATAATCTGACTACCGACGGCCATGCGGACGATCTGGCCTATATCATGTACACTTCCGGTTCGACGGGCAGACCGAAAGGGATTATGACCTCGCATCGCAATGTATCCAGAATTGCCGTGAATACCGATTATGTGCGCATCACAGAAAGCGATTCGTTATTGCAGCTTTCGAATTATGCATTTGACGGCTCGACGTTTGATATATACGGGGCGCTCTTGAATGGAGCGAAGCTGACGCTCGTCAGCGAAGATGAAGTTGCTGATATTTTAAGGCTGACCGAGCTAATTGAAACGAAAGGCGTCACGGTCTTTTTTGTTACAACGGCATTATTTAATACATTGGTTGATCATGGATTGGAATCGTTGAACGGCGTACGTCACATTCTATTCGGCGGGGAACGGGCTTCCGTGCGGCATATTCGCAGAGCGCTCGGCGCTTTGGGCTCGGGCGTGCTGCTTCATGTGTACGGACCTACCGAAACGACGGTGTTTGCCACTTGTTATCCGATTGCCGAGAAATGGGATCGGGAATTAGCGGCTACGGTGCCGATTGGCGCTCCGATCGCTCGTTCAGAGACGCTTGTACTGGATGAGAGCGGACGGCTGCTGCCGTCGCTTGTTCCGGGCGAATTATGGATAGCGGGAGACGGAGTGGCCGCCGGCTATGTGAATTTGCCGGAGCAATCCGCGTTGACATTCCAGCCTCACCCCTTCCGAAAAGGAGCATTTGTGTACAAAACCGGCGATTTGGTGCGCCGGATGCCTGACGGGAATTTGGAGTTTCTGGACAGGATCGACAGCCAGGTTAAGCTGAGAGGCTACCGGATCGAGCTGGGGGAAATTGAAAGCCGGTTATTGGATTGCCCGGGAATTAAGGAAGCGGTAGTTGTGCTTGTGGAAGACAAAGGCGCGCCGTATTTGTGCGCTTATGTCGTTGCGGAGCAAGCTGCCGGGCAGGGGGATATTCGGAAGCAATTGACGGGCAAGCTGCCGGTCTTTATGATTCCGTCTGCCATTGTGCTGCTGGAGAAGCTTCCGCTTACCGCCAACGGCAAAGTGGACAAAAAACAACTGCCTGCGCCTGACCCTTTGGTTTCTGGAGCGGTGCGTACCGTTCCTTATGAAGCGCCGGCTACAGAGACGGAAGGAATCGTCGCCAATCTGTGGCAAGAAGTGCTTCATATTCCTCAGGCTGGAGCGCTTGACGATTTCTTTGAGCAAGGCGGGCATTCCTTGAAAGCCGCTGCTCTGGCAGCGGGAATCTACAAGCATTGCCGAGTGCGAATGCCGCTTAGGGAAGTATTTGCCCTGCCAACGATTCGAGAGCAGGCGGCCTGGATTGATGCGGCGACCGTTGAAGCTTATGAGCCGATAGCGGCAACGCCAGAGGCAGTCTCTTATCCGCTCAGTCCGCCGCAGCAACGTATGTTTTTGGCGGAAGGCATGGCGAATATCGGTCTTGCCTATCATATTCCGCTTGCGCTCCGATTATCGGGTTCGGTGGAAGAGGCCAGGATTGAACAGGCAATCAAGGAATTAATTGCCCGGCATGAGCCGCTTCGAACTTCATTCCGATTAATAAACGGCATTCCGAGTCAAATCGTCCATGCGGATGTTCCATTCGCCATGCAAGCGGCTGATCTCGGGCGCCAGCCATGCAGCGATTGCCTTCGCTCGTTTTACCGTCCGCTGGATCTTGCAGCAGCACCGGTCCTGGCTGCCTGTTATTGCCGTCCCGGGTCGGACTCGGCAGATGCCTTTCTGCTGCTGAACGTCCATCACATCGTAGCTGACGGTATTGCGGTCAAGCTGCTGCTGGAGGAATTGACGGCTTTGATTGATGGGGCGGTGCTTGCTCCAGTTTCCTTGCATTACAAAGATTATGCCGCATGGCTAGAGCGGCAGTATGGCTCAGAGCGGGAGAAAGCGGGACTTGCGTATTGGACGGAACGGCTTGCCGGCCCGTTGCCGCTGCTGGATATGCCGCTTGATCAGGCGCGCGGTGAACGCCAGACCTTTGCGGGAGATACGTATACCTTCCATATTCCGGCTTTGTTGACGGGACGGCTAAAGGAGATCGCGTTGAGATCCGGCGCCAGCTTGAACAGCCTGCTGTTTGCGGCCTATGCGCTGCTGCTTAAGGGGACCTCGCAACAGCGGGAATTTGTGATTGGTTCATTGGCGGCGGGGAGGACACACCCCGATACGGCACGGATGATTGGTATGTTTAATCAGTTTTTGCCGATTCGAATATCGATTTCGGATGAGCTGCCGTTTTTGGACTTTGTAGGCGAGACGCATGAACGGCTGCTTGCCGCGTACGAGCATGGAGAAGTCGGATTTGAGCGGATGATGGAGTCGCTCAAGCCTCTGCATGATCCGTCGAGGAACCCGTTGTTCGATACGATGCTGATTGTCCACAACCAGTTTGAGGAAGAGCAGCAGCTGATCCTCCGCGGCGACGGCTGGAGCATGGAGCTTGTGCCAGTCAGTCACGGAACGTCCAAGTTGGACTTTAAGCTGGATGTGTACAGTGATGGCGAAGGCGGCTTGCGCGCGGAGCTGGAATATAATACGGGACTGTTCCAGCGAGGCACGATGGAACGACTGGCGGAGCGTCTGCTCCATCTCCTGGAGCAGACGACCGGCCAGCCTGAGCTAAGCTGCGGCGAGGTGGCGATGGCGACCCCTGCGGATGAAATGGGTTTTGCCGCATGGAATGATACTGCGCATCCGTATCCGCAGGAGCAGACCATTCATGGATGGTTTGCCCGGTCTGCAGAGCAGTGGCCGGACCGGACGGCGGTGAGATCTAGCGAAGGAGCTCTGACATACAAGGAGCTGAATGAACAGGCGGAGCGTATGGCTGCCGTACTCAGAGGCTACGGAGTGACAGTTGAAACCGTTGTGCCGATAGCCGCCCATCGCTCGTTGTCGATGATGGTTGCGATTATGGCGGTGCTAAAGGCGGGAGGAGCTTATTTGCCTATCGACCCGGAGCATCCGCCTGAGAGGATACGCGGCATTGTGGAAGATAGCGGAGCCCATCTCGTTCTCGCAGGGCAAAGATGGATCCATACCCTCCCAGCTTTCCATGGGGAGGTGCTTGATCTTGATGCGCTTGCTGCAGGCGCCGCATGGGAAGCAGCGGAGGAAGAAGAGCTGGCCTTGCCGTTATCACTGTCGGCGGGTCCAGGCCATTTGGCGTACGTGATCTACACATCGGGCTCTACCGGCCAGCCTAAGGGCGTGATGGTGGAGCATCGGGCGGTGATCAACCGGCTCCACTGGATGCAGTCGCAATACCCGCTGGCTGAACGCGACGTCATCCTGCAAAAGACGCCGATTACGTTCGACGTTTCGGTATGGGAGCTGTTTTGGTGGAGCTTTGCCGGTGCTTCTCTTTATTTGCTGGAGCCTCACGGGGAGAAGGAGCCGTCTGTCATGCTGCGCGTGATCGAGGAGCAGGCGGTTACCGTGATGCACTTTGTACCATCCATGCTTGGCGTCTTCTTGCCGTATGTGGCGGATACCGGAAGAAGCAGCGAGCTTCGATCGCTGCGATTCGTCTTTGCAAGCGGGGAGGCGCTGAAGCCCGCGCATGTCGCAGGCTTCTACAGCATGATGGAGCGCGAAGGCCAGAGCGCACGGCTTATCAACCTGTATGGCCCGACGGAAGCGACGGTCGACGTCAGCTATTACGATTGTACCGGCCATTCATTAGGGCCGGTTCCGATCGGCAAGCCGATTCATAACATAAAGCTCCATATCGTGGACGAGAGGATGCGGCCGCAGCCGATCGGCGTGTCCGGCGAGCTTTGCATTGCGGGTGTCGGCTTAGCACGCGGCTACCGCAACAGACCGGATCTGACCGAGCAAAGCTTTGTTCCGAATCCGTTTGCCCCCGGCGAAAGGCTGTACCGTACCGGAGACCGTGCAAGATGGCTGCCGGATGGCAATATCGAATATTTGGGTCGATTTGACCATCAGGTCAAGCTGCGCGGCTTGCGCATCGAATGCGGAGAGATCGAGCATGCGCTGCTGTCGCAGGAAGGAATCCGCGACGCAGTAGTGACGGCTATTACAGACCAGGCAGGTGAGATGGCACTCTGCGGTTATCTTGTAACCGCAGGAGGAGAGATGCCAGAGGAGTCGGAACTGCGGGCCGCACTTAAGGGACGGCTGCCGGACTACATGGTTCCATCCTACTTTGTTGCAATGGATGCTTTCCCGTTAAGCCCGAGCGGCAAAGCGGACCGCAATCGTCTGCCCCAACCGCTATTCCCGGAACCGGCTGCAGCCTCAGGCGAAGCTCCAGCTACCAATACTGAAATAGGACTGGCAGCGCTGTGGATGGAGATCCTTGGCCTTACCAATAGTGATGCCGTTGGTGCTTTCGCAGTCGGCAGAGACGATCATTTCTTCCAGCTGGGCGGTCATTCCTTGCGCGCCGCACAGCTGGCGGGGCTAATCGAGCAACGTTACGGAGTGGCCTATGCGATGAAGGATGTGTTTGAGGCTCCGGTACTGCGGGATATGGCTGCCCGCATTGACGCTTCGGAGAAGAAAACGGCCAACGCGATTGCCCGAGCGGCAAGCCGGTCGCATTATCCATTGTCGCTGGCGCAAAACAGATTGTTTGTGCTGCAGCAGCTGTATCCTGCCAGCACGGCATACAATTTGCCGCTTGTCATAAGCATAAACGGCAAGCTAGATGCGGACAGGCTTCGCGCGGCGATTCAGGGCTTGATTGACCGTCATGAGCCGCTGCGCACCAGCTTTGATTGGGTGGACGGCAAGCCGATGCAGCGTATTCATGATCGGATATCTTTTGAGCTTGCCTTCTCTGACAGGACGGCTGTTGCGGATATTGATGCATGGGCCCGTCAGGTGATCCGGCCGTTTGATCTGCGCGAGGCTCCATTGATACGGGCATTCCTTGTCACGGACGGAGAGAGCCGTCACACCCTGCTGCTGGATATTCACCACATTGCAGCCGACGGTGTGTCTATGAACGTAATGGCGCGCGATTTCGAGCAATTCTATCGCGGTCAGGACTTGCAGCCGCTATCGATTCAATATAAGGATGCCGCTGTTTGGCAGCAAGAATGGATGGCATCGGACGAGAGAAAGCGGCAGGAGCACTTTTGGACAGCTCAGTTAGCAGGCCCGCTGCCCGTTCTTCAACTGCCGGCGGATCATCCGCGCCCGTCTGAGCAAAGCTTCACGGGAGCCAAGCATGCGCTTCCGATCCCGGCGGCGCTTGCAGAGCAAGTGCGCTCCGAAGCAGAGCAATGGGGAGTTACGCCATTCCATATCTGGCTTGCCGGCTATCATACGCTGCTGCATCTGGTGACAGGGCAAGACGATCTGATCGTTGGGACGCCGGTCGCCGGACGGTTCCATCCGCAGACCGAGCCGCTGGTCGGCATGTTTGTCAATACGCTGCCGATTCGAAGCAGACCGTCAGGCGAGCTTCCGTTCAGAGCATTTGCCGGGCAGTTGAAGGAAGCGGCGCTTGCCGCGATGGACAACGGCTTGCTCCCGTTCGAGCATATGGTCACGATGCTGGATGTGCCGCGTGACATGAGCCGGAATCCGCTGTTCGACACGATGTTTGTGATGCAGCATACGGAGGTCGGACAGAAGACGGCCGAATCCTTGCAATTTGAGGCTGCCGTGCCGGACAATCGCGTGTCGAAGCTGGATTTGACGTTTGAGATCGCGGATCAAGGCGCCAAAGGCATGGCTTTAACCATCGAATATGCCACCTCGCTATTTAACGAAGAAAGCATACAGAGAATGGCGGAATGGTACCTTCGTATGTTGACCTTTGCGCTTGCCGAGCCGGAGCGTCCACTGGGAAGAATCGGGCTGCTGGAGCCCAATGAAGCGGCTGGGCAAGCCGCAGCGTTCAACCGGACATCTGTTGCTTATGAAAGTCATCTGACGGTAGAAGCCTATTTGGAGAGACAGGCGGCGGAAACGCCGCAGGCTATCGCGATCCAGGCGGAAGAAGCGCATTTGACTTACGAGGAATTGAACCAGCGAGCGAATCGGCTGGCGAAAGCGTTACGGAAGCAAGGCGTCATGCGCGAGGAGCGCGTGGCTGTCGTGATGGACCGCAGCCTGGATATGATGATTGCGATCTATGGGGTGCTGAAAGCGGGCGGGGCTTACGTGCCTGTCGCTCCGGGCTTGCCGCAGGATCGGATCCGATACATGCTGGAGAACGCCGGCGCCAAGCTTGTCTTGGTTCAAGGAAGAGCGCCGGAAGGGCTGGATGCTTCCGTACCTGTGCTGGAAGTGAATGAAGCCATTGCGCTGGAGCAGGACTCATCTCCTGTGGAGAAGCTGCATGACTCCCGTTCCCTTGCTTATGTGCTCTATACCTCGGGATCAACGGGCCAGCCGAAAGGTGTCATGATTGAGCATCATTCTGTCATCAATCGGATCGCCTGGATGCAAAAGGAATATTCGCTCGACGCAACCGGAGCTATCATGCAGAAAACGCCGATTACCTTCGACGTCTCGGTGTGGGAGCTGTTCTGGTGGAGCTTCGCAGGAGCAAGGCTGGTGCTGCTGCCTACGGGCGGCGAGAAGGACCCGGCGCTCATGGTGGATACGATTATGCGTTACGGCGTCACGACGATGCACTTCGTGCCGTCCATGCTTCATCTGTTCCTGGAGCATCCCGGTGTACTGCGCGGCGAGGCTAAGCTGGAGACGCTAACGCATGTATTCGCAAGCGGCGAAGCACTGTCCGCGGATCAGGTGGAGCGGTTCCGGGATCGCATGGGTGTCCCGTTTGGAGCCAAGCTAGTTAACTTGTATGGTCCGACAGAAGCGACGGTCGACGTTTCCTATTATGACTGCACCAAGGGACCTATTCCGGTTAATGTGCCGATCGGCAAGCCGATTGACAACATCGCCCTCTATATTATCAACGAAGCGATGACGCTTCAGCCCGTCGGCATTGCCGGTGAGCTGTGCATATCCGGAGTTGGTCTGGCAAGAGGGTACATGGGACGGCCGGATTTGACGGAGGAGAAGTTCGTCCGCAATCCGTTTGCGAAGGGCAGTCTCATGTACCGGACAGGAGACCTTGCCAGATGGCTACCAGACGGAACGATCCAGTATTTGGGCCGCATCGACCATCAGGTGAAATTGAGAGGGTTGCGCATTGAGTGCGGAGAAATCGAGCATGTTCTGCTCCGCCATCCGGCGGTTTCAGAGGCCGTCGTGATGAAGCGGACTGCGGCAAGCGGCAGTGAGTACTTATGTGCTTATGTCGTTTGCTCTGAACAAGCGGAGCATCCGGAGCTGCGGGAATTTGCGGCGCTTCATTTGCCGGATTACATGGTTCCTTCGGAACTGGTCGAGCTTTCGTCCATGCCGTTGTCTCTTAACGGCAAAGTCGATCGGAGGGCACTGCCGGAGCCGGAATTTTCACCGGATAGCGGAGTGGAGTTTGCGGAAGCGGCAAGCGATACGGAACAGGCGATTGCCGCTGTATGGCGAGAGCTGCTGCAACGAGACGATTTCGGCATTCATCACCGTTTCTTTGATGTCGGGGGAGAGTCTCTGCTGCTAGTGCGTGCGCATCAACGGCTGGAGGAGCTATATCCCGGAGCGCTCAGCGTGACGGATTTATTCACGTATCCGACGATCGCCTCCCAAGCGGCGTATTTGGATTCAAGGAACAGGGATCTAGCAAGCTGGGAATGGAGCGGCCTGCCGCTATCCGGCGACTTTGCGAATGACGTGTATGCCGCACAGCGATCAGGCAGCATTCAATTTGTATTGGATGAATTTGTGGCGGAAGGGCTGGCAGAGCTCGCAGAATCCAAGTCAGTGTCGGTAGTAACCGCAGCATTTGCCGTCTATCTGTACTTCTGGCGCGGGCAGTCCGGCGTATCCCATCTTGTCCTTCCGACTATGACGGACAAAGGGCTGATCGCGCCGAAGACAATCGACTTCGCAGAGGTGCGCGACTTCGATCTATTGCTGCAGCATGCCGGCAAGCCGGCTTCTGCGGGAGATTCTTATGCCGTGCGGCAAATCAAAAAACGGACGCAGGCTGAGCAAGATTTTGCCCTATTCCCGTTATTTGCAGGGGGAATGCGTCATGGGTTCAAGGAAGAGGAGCAGCTCCTCGACTTATTTGATCTTGTATTGCACGTGCAAGATGAGACCGCTTCAGGCGAAATGGGAGCATTGGAGATCAGCGGAGTATGGTCTTACAACGCCCGGCGTCTGGAGAGGGAGACGGTGATGGATTGGGCCTCCTCTTATATGGAGCTGCTCTCGAGCGTCGTCGAGCAATATCGGGCCGCAGCTAGTAGAGCCGCTTCGGGCGGGTAGGCAGGGCGGCATAGCCGGGTTGCACCGGAGACCGAGAAATTTCAAAACAGAAGGAAGAAAGGAGCTTTCCTGTGAAAAAAGTCTTAACGATGATAGGGAACATTGCGCTGTATATCGGGGTCTTCTATGCGCTGCTCTATCTGCTTCGCTCCACTTACAATTACGAAGTGACACTGTCCTTCGCCAAGTTTCTGGACCGCAACCCGGCCATGTTTATGGCTGTGCTCTTTACGCTCATCACGCTGGTGTACATGCTCATCTTTCGGATCAAGGCCTGGATCTGGCCGAATGCGGAGAGGAATTTGTTCCGCGCCTCAGGCTTCAGGAAGCTAAGCACTTCACGCGTTCTGCTGATGATTGGCTTAGGATTGGCCGGAAGCTTGTTCAGTATCGGCCTCATCGTCATTGACGACATTGCGAATCAATTTCCATCCATTCCTTTTCTGGTCGACGATTTGATCAGAGGCGATTCGATTCTATATGTCATTCTGGGAGCGGGCTTGATTGCGCCGGCATTCGAAGAGATATTGTTCAGGGGCCTTATCTTTGGCGAACTCCGCAGAGTGATGCCGGTCTATGTGGCTCTGGTGCTGCAAGCCGCGGCATATGCCTATTTCCAGCCTAGCGCAGTACTTTCGATCATCAGTATCGGGTCGGGTCTCATTTACGGTGCGTTATACTTGCGCACGGGTTCCTTATGGGCGCCTATTCTGGTTCAGAATACGGCCATGGGCACGATCTTCCTGTTCAAATACATTGGCTTCTATGAATGGTACGACAAGCTGGGCGATGTTGCGCTGTATATCCTGACAGCATTGTTCCTGGTTGCGCTCGTGGGAGGCTCGATCTATGTATGGCGGACCTCCGGCAGCGGCCGGGACGGACTCGCTGGTCACACGCTGACGGCAGATTCGCCGCGGATAAGGAAAGGGGTTTAACCGCATGAAGCCTTGGGGAATTATGCTATCCCGTGTAGTTGTTATTGTCGGTCTGTATTTTGCTTGGTTTTTTACGGTGACGACCCTGTTTTTTGATTATATTTATCCGCTAAGCCCATGGTTTGAGCGGAACACGGTTACTGTCATAATTTTGAACGATATTGTGGGACTGCCGTTAATGGTGCTGGCTTGGCGCTTTTTGTTCAAGGGGAATCTGTTCAAGGCGGCTCAATTTCGTTTAATGGATCGAAGATCGGTCGGCATTGCCTTATGGATCGGTCTTGGTGCGGGGTTGTTTACGGTTGCATTCTCCCAGCTGCCCGCTATTGCTTCGGACAAATTCCAGTTCCGCGAGTTGTTTGATTATCTGAACCGTGCGGAATGGTATGTGTTCCTGACGTTCCTTATTCTCGGCAACATCTATAAGGAAACGTTGTTTAGAGGAGTTCTGATGAATGAGTTCCGGCGTGTCATGCCGGTTTGGCTGGCAATTGGAATTCAAGGCGTTTTGTATGGAGCCCTGTTTTTCTTCGGGGATATCCCGCTGTCTCTGTATGGTTTCCTCGGAGCGGTCATTTTCGCTCTGCTGTACGTATGGTTTAAGTCCATCTGGGCCCCGATTGCCGCGCAAATTGCCTGTCAAGGCAGCCAATACCTGCTGTGGCATTACGGACCCGAGTCGGACAATGCGGCAGTCCTGTCGATCGTCATGGCTGTGGCGGCTGCCATGATTGCAGCGGGTCTGTTCTTCGCGGTGAAGCACCGCGGACGAGTTGCAGCGTCGGTGCCTGACGAGGCGGTGACATCAGCTTGAAGAGTATCCGGATAGCGGCAAAGGCCATCTTGTATTTGGTTATTTATGCGGCGATCGTCATGCTGGTTAATCAAGCCATGTATAACTGGATCAGCGATCCCAAGCTTCACGACTGGATTGTGAACAATTCCGGCATCGTGCTGATTGTCTCCAATATTATCGTGCTGGCCATATATATCCCGTTATTGCGCCTGCAAAAGATTACGCTTAAGGAATTAGGGTTTGTCCGGCCGCGCAGCGGGTCGCTGTGGCTATCCGCCGGAACGGGGATTTGGCTTGGCTTGTTTATTGCAACGTTTACCCGACTGCCTTGGATAAAGGTCAACTTTCCGGCCATTGCGGATTTGGTTGCATTTGTAGCCGGAGGCCGGTTCATCATCTTTCTGCTGGGCAGCTTGCTGCTCGGATCTTTGCTGGAGGAATGGCTGTTCCGGGGGATGATGTTCCATACCTTAAGGCAGCGCTTATCTGTTGCGTGGACGATATTGCTCCAGGCTGTCCTGTTTGGCGCCGTATTTATGAATGTGACGATAGGTGCGTTCGCTGCGTTAGGTGCCATCGTATATGGTATTGTCCGCGCCGGATCAAATTCGCTTTGGGCGTCGCTTGCGGCACATATCCTCAGTACGGGCAGCTTGTATCTACTATTAAAATGGTCGGTAGATTGGCAATCCGGCACGCTTGGCTTATTGGCTCTGATTAGCGGACTCGGCATTGCCGTGCATGCAGGCCTGCTGCTGCGCCAGCCTAATCGAAGCAAGGGCAAGGGACAAACCGTCAGCGGTACCATTACTAGCTAGGAGGGATTGACGCCATGTTTCAACTGGATCTGCTGGATGCAAAAAAAGATCATGACACATCCGGGCGGAAGGGGCGGAGTGGGGGTTCCATTTCCGATATTTCCGTCAAGGATATAGCCATTGTCGGGATATCCGCCAAGCTGCCTCGCGCAGAATCGCATGAAGCCTTTTGGGAGCTTCTGCGAAGCGGGCGAGATCTTGTAGGCGGATTCCCAGAATCCCGCAAGGAGGAACTGAAGCCGTATTTGCGTCGTATGGAGGCGCAATACGGCTCTGTCTCCTTTTTTGACGGTGCGTATTTGGACGATATTTCTGGCTTTGATTACTCCTTTTTTCGGCTTTCTCCCAAGGAGGCCTCCCTTATGAGTCCTGCGCAGCGGTTGTTTTTGCAGACCGCTTGGCAGGCGCTTGAGGACGCGGGGCATGGGGGAGAATCGCTGCATGGCACGCGCACCGGAGTTTTTATCGGACATAATGCGGATGCTCTTCATGATTACAAACGATTGATAGAAACATTGAGCCCGGACGCCCTTTCGATGGCGGCTCCCGGCAATCTAAGCTCGATGATTCCCAGCCGAATCTCATATTTGCTTAATTTGCGGGGACCGGCCATCAGTGTGGATACGGCCTGCTCCTCATCGCTGGTAGCTGTACATCTGGCTTGCCAATCCATTCGCAGCGGCGAATGCGAAGCTGCGATTGCCGGAAGCGTAAAGCTTAATGTGCTGCCGCTTGATCTAGGTATTCGACTCGGCATCGAGTCGAGCGACAACCGGGCCAAAACCTTCGATGAATCATCGGACGGCACGGGGATCGGCGATGGCGTGGTGGCATTGCTGCTTAAGCCGTTGTCCCGTGCTTTGGAGGACGGGGATCACGTCTATGCCGTCATAAAGGGCAGTGCGATGAATCAGGACGGCAGCTCGGTCGGCATTACCGCTCCGAATGCGCTGGCACAGGAAGATGTCATTGTCCGCGCGTGGCAGGATGCGGGCATTGATCCCGAGACCGTAACCTATATGGAGGCTCATGGCACGGGAACTTCGCTGGGCGATCCGATCGAAATCGACGGGCTTACACGGGCTTTCCGGAGATACACCGATAAACGGCAATTCTGTGCAATCGGTTCGCTTAAGAGCAATATCGGCCATCTGGACCATGCGGCAGGCATTGCCGGTCTGCTCAAGGGAATTTTGTCCCTTGTTCACAAGCAAATTCCTCCAACGCTTCATTACCGGTCGCCTAACCGCAAGATTCCCTTTGTGGATTCCCCGGTCTATGTCAATGACGAATTATCGCCATGGGAGACGGAAGCAGGTGCTAGAAGATGCGGCGTCAGCGCGTTTGGCATGAGCGGCACCAACTGCCATGTCATTCTGGAGGAAGCTCCGGCTCAGCGTCAGGCGGGCCGGGGAGGGACTGCGAGAGGAATCGCGTCGCAGTCTGCTGTGGCGGGGGAAGCAACCGGGGCCTTGCGGCCAAATTCGACCGGCACGGAGCTGTTCTGTTTATCCGCTCACAGCAAGACGGCATTGGAGAGGCTCGTGCAGCTGTATCGGGACTGGGTTTCACAGCATGGCGGCGACGAAGGCTGGAGTCTTGCGAATGTCTGCTATACCTTGGCTGTAGGCCGGGGAGCGCATCGGCACCGGCTTGCTATTGTGGCAAGCAGCAGGGACGAGCTTGCTCAAGCTTTGCAGGCTGTAGCCGAAGGCGGTTTGCCGGATGAGCTTGTATTGCCGAACGTCTATTACGGCATGGCGGATTCCCCGGCGGCTGGAGGGCTGCGCCAGCAGCACGAACATGACGAACGGGCGCTGGAAGCTGCTGAGCTTGGCGGACGTTTTGCGGCAGGGCATGAAATCGACTGGAAGAAGGTATATCAAGGAAAACGACGTTTAAGGATCCCGCTTCCAACGTATCCATTTGATCTTCATCATTGCTGGGTGGAGGAGGAGCAGCATGGAGCTGCGCTTCAAACGCCATCGGCCATTTGGAGCAACAGGTGGCTGAATGAGGATATGCCTCAGCAGCTTCGACAAGAGATGGAAGAGTCGTTTGCCCGGTGGCAAGCGGCGCTGGAGTCGATGAAGGGGCAGACCTCGAAGCCTGGCAGAAGCGTTACGTTAACCGGAGCGCGTTCCGGCCTTGCCTGGGAGCAGCGTGTCGCAGACGTCTGGGGAGATCTGCTCGGCTATGCTGAAATGCCTGCGGATGCCGGATTTTACGATCTTGGCGGCGATTCCATTATTGCGCTTAAAATTGTGAACCGGATAAGCGAGCTTGCAGGTGTTCGGGTGCAGGTTGTGGATTTGCTGGCGCATGCCGATTTGCCATCGTTTACGGCCATCGTTGAACAGAGAGCACAGGAGAATGCCGCGGCTGTGGCGGAAGGTGATATTTCCCAGGGAGATCCCGCTGCTGCCTCCAGGCATGTCATGGAAGCTATGCCGAAAGCTCCTGTGCAAGAGCATTATCCGGTTTCATCACCGCAAAAACGCATGTACTTGCAGCAGCAGGCGATGCCGGATGACCGGAGCTACAATTTGCCCGAATTACTGGAGCTGGACGGAGTGCTGGATGCGGACCGGCTGGAGACTGCCCTGCAAATGATCGTGGAGCGACATGAAACGCTTCGCACGACGTTCCATGTGATAGACGGGGAGATCAGGCAGCGCGTTCATGCCAGCATTCCTTTCCAGCTCATCCGCATAGAGGCGGAAGAACGGGAAGCCGAAGCGGTGCTGCAAAGACTATACCAGCCGTTCAAGCTTGATACGGCCCCGCTATTGCGTGCTGCATTACTGACGCTGCAACCGGAGCGGCATTTGCTGTTCCTGGATATGCATCATATTGCTTCGGACGGCATGTCGGCGGGCATTCTTCTGTCGGAGCTCATGAGGTTATACCAGGGGGACACGTTGCCGCCTCTGGCGTTGCAATACAAGGATTATGCGGTATGGCAGGAGACAATACCTCCTTCTGAAGCGGCGGAGAAATATTGGAGGGAGCAATGCCAAGGCGAGTGGCCGGTGCTGGAGCTGCCGACCGACTTCCCACGCCCGCCTGTAAAAGGCAATCGCGGCGAAACATTCGATCTATACGTCGAAGCCGGTCTGATGGCGGAAGTGCGCAGCCTTGCAGTGAAATCGGGTGCAACGCCGTTCATGGTGCTGCTGGCGGCGTATTACACCTTCCTGGCTCATTACACGGGTGCCGAGGATGTGGCCGTTGGAACGCCGATAGCGGGTCGGACCAGGCGCGAGCTGGAAGCAGTGGCAGGCATGTTCACAGGAACGCTTGTCCTGCGGGCGTATCCTGGGGCGAATAAATCGTTCAAAGCCTTCCTGGCTGAAGTGAAAGAGACTGCGGCCGGAGCTTATGCTCATGCAGACTATCCGTTTGAGGAAATGGCCCAATGGATCGACAGAAGGGACGCCAGCCGCAGTCCGTTGTTTGATACCATGTTCATCATGCAAAATCTGGGCATACCGGACTCTTCGACGGAAGGATTGTTATATCGCCACCAGCGGTTCGCGCATGGAACAGCCAAATACGATTTGATGATTCAAGCGGTGGAGAACGGGGATCGAATGCGTCTTGTTGTGGAATTTAATACCGATTTGTTTCTCCGCGCGACAGCCGATCGGTTCATGAGGCATTATGTGCAGCTTCTGCGCAGCTTGACGCTTCGGCCAGAGGCAACATTAGGTGAAGCGGTTATGCTGACGGAGGAAGAGCGCCGGCAATTGCTTGCGATTGGAAGGCGTGAAGCGGAATTCCCGCCAGAGCGTTGCCTGCATGAGGTCTTCAGGGAGCAAGCGGCAGTCGTTCCCGACTTGCCGGCCGTATCCTTCGGCGGCAATTCCTTGACTTATCGGGAGCTGGATGCCCGCACGGACGCGCTGGCACGCACGCTGCAAGCCAAAGGTATCGGTCGCGGCAGCGTGGTCGGCATTATGGCGGAGCGCTCTATTCCGATGCTGGCCGCAATGCTAGGCGTTATGAAGGCGGGAGGCGCTTATCTGCCCATCGATCCTCATTACCCTGAGGAGCGCATCCGCTATATGCTTGCGGACAGCGGCGCGGAGCTGGTGTACAGGGACGACGCGCGTCCTGATGCCGCAGCTTGCATTCCTGCAACGCTGCAAGTATTGGATCTGGCAGACGATGCGTTATTTTTGAAGGAGGAAGGCGCCCTATTCTCGTCGACAAAGCATGAGGCGAGGGCGGATGATCCCATGTATGTTATCTATACTTCCGGGTCGACGGGTCAGCCAAAAGGCGTTATGGTGCCGCATCGCAGCTTCTACAACTTCGGGCATTCGCTCAGGACGTTTTTTGACGGACAATACGGAGCCGGGGACAGAGCTTTGAGCCTGACCAATATTTCGTTCGATGTCAGTGTAGCAGAATTGTTTATGCCGCTTATGTTTGGGGCTTGCGTGGTGCTTTATCCAGAGCCGAAATTGCTTGATCCGCGAAAAATCGCGGCGGTTATAGCGGAAGAACAAACCACATTCGCCTACATTCCTCCGTCTCTATTGAAAGAGGTAGCGCGTTTGCTGGAGCAAGAGAGGTCCGGCATTAAGCTGAATAAAATGCTCGTTGGCGTAGAGCCGATCAAAGACGAGACGCTGGAGCTGTACACGAAGCTTAATCCCGACATTCGAATAATTAACGGATACGGCCCGACTGAAGCGACAGTTTGCTCCAATATGTATGTATATAAGCCGGGGGCCTATCGGGGCGGCTATGTGCCGATTGGCGGGCCCATGCATAACGTCGAAATATTTATTTACGGTTATGGCGGTCAGCTTGCTCCCTTCGGAGCAGCCGGAGAGCTGTATATCGGCGGCAACGGTCTTGCCCTCGGTTATCGGAATAATTCGGAGATGACGGCTAGCCGATTCGTCCCGCATCCGGAGCAACATGGACGATTCATGTACCGCACCGGGGATATTGCGAAGTGGCTGCCGGATGGAAACGCCATGTATGTGGACCGGGCCGACCAGCAAATCAAAATCAGAGGCGTGCGGATTGAGATGGGCGAAATTCGCTCGCAGCTTCTCACGCTTCCCGAAGTTGAAGATGCGGCAGTTGTGGTCCGCGTGCATGAAAACGGGGAAAAAGAGCTGTGCGCGTATGTGGTCTCTTCGGATAAGCACCCGTCGCGAGAGTGGAGAAGGAAGCTGAAGGACAAGCTCCCGGAAGCGATGATTCCTGCTTATGTCGCAGCGATTGATGCGATACCGCTTACGCCCAACGGAAAAGTAGACCGGCGGGCTTTGCCGGAACCTGAGGCTCAGGGGCGGGAGCTTATGGAGCTGGAGCTTCCGCGCAATGAGACGGAAGAGCGGGTAGCCGCTATATGGAGAGAAGTATTGGGCGATGCGACAGGAACGTTTGGTGTATTTGACGACTTCTTCGAGCTTGGCGGCCACTCTCTGAAAGCAGCCGTGCTTGCGGGGAAACTTCAGCAGGCCATGGGCGTTGAGGTGCCTCTCAGCGTGATGTTCGATCAGACGACGATAGCGGACATGGCTGTATGGCTGAAGGAGCAGGATGTCGCCTCAGTGTCGATTCAGCCGATTCCGGTTGCAGAGAGTCAAGCGTGGTATCCGATGTCGCGCGCCCAGCGTCGGCAGTATATGATGCAGCTGCTGGCCGGCGAAGCCACGATGTATCATGTGCCATTTGTTATTCGGCTGCAGGGCAAGCTTGATGCGAACCGGCTTACGGCCGCCTTCTCATCGCTGATTAGCCGGCACGAAAGCTTGCGAACGACATTCCATATGACGAATGACCAGTTCAGGCAAGTGGTGCATGAGCCTTATACTTTCGAGCTGGAGATGCTGCATCTGGCGGCGTGGACCGAGGAGGGCACGCCTGGCGGCAATAAGCCAAGCCAGACATGGGTGACTGAGCTGATGGAAGCGTTCAAGCGTCCATTCCATCTCGATCAGCTGCCGCTGCTGCGGGCGGGTCTTATGCGGCTGGATCAGGATGAAGAGCATCTGCTGCTTCTGGATATCCATCATATCGTGACAGACGGCGTCTCCTCCGGCATATTGGTGAAGGAGCTGACGGAGCTTTACTCCGGTAGCACGCTCCCAGAGCTTCGCGTACAGTACAGCGATTATGCGGTATGGCAGGAAGCCAGGTTTGCGGATTCCGCATATGAGGAGCATCAACGCTATTGGCTGGACATCTTCGGGGGCAAGCTCCCTGTGCTGGAGCTCCCGACGGATCGTCCAAGGCCGGCGATGCAGAGTTATAGAGGCCACCGGTATTCGTTCCGACTGGACGCTAAGACAACTGCGAGTGCCAGAAAGCTGGCGCGGGAATCGGGGACGACGCTGTACACGGTTCTGCTTGGCGCTTTTGCCGCCATGCTCGCAAGATACAGCGGTCAGCCTGAAGTCGTTATCGGCACACCCGCTGCGGGCAGGGAGCATGCCGATACGCACGGGATGATCGGGATGTTTGTCAACACGCTGGCGCTGCGGACACGGCCGGCAAATGAAAAGACGGTGCGCGATTATGTAACCGAGCTGCACAGCCATGTCATACAGGCGCTTCAGCGCCAGGCTTATCCATTTGAGGAACTGGTTGAGCAGTTGAAGCTTGATATGGACAGAAGCCGCAATCCGTTGTTCGATGTCATGTTTATTTTGCAAAATATGGATCAAGCCGTCATGGAAGGGGACGGAGTCGTATTCCGCGAAATGCCTTTCGAGGCGGGGACCAGCAAGTTTGACTTAACCTTGGAAGCGATGGAGAGGGAAGACGAGATCGAGCTCCAGTTGGAATATGCGGCAGATTTGTTCTATGAGGAAACCGCTCGCCGCATGGCGGAATGCTACACCGTTCTGGTGCGGGAAATGTGCGGAAAACGGGATCAAATGATCGGTGAGCTGGAGCTGATGAGCACGGACGAGCGCGAGAAACTATTGGCATCCATAGCCGGAGGGGCCCTGCCGGTGAAGGCCACTGGCAGAGAGAGGAGCAGTGACAGGATGGAAATGAAGGTTCAGGAAGAAATGCCGGACCAGCCAGGGGACGGCAACGCAGCCGCTCGGCTTGCAACGGCGGAATGGGTTGGTATTGTGCAGGAAGTGGAGCGCCAAGCCGCCCGTACGCCCGACGCAGCTGCGATTCAATTTGGCATAGAGACTGTATCCTACGCCGAACTGAACGAACGGGCGAATCGGCTAGCGCACTCCCTTCGGGCAAAAGGCGTAGGACCTGAACGGATTGTTGCGCTTATGGCAGATCGCAGTCCGCTGATGCTGGTAGGCATCTTAGGTGTTCTGAAAGCGGGCGGCGCATACGTTGCCATTGATCCCGCTTATCCGAAGGAACGGATAGACTGGATGCTGGAGGATTGCGGAGAGGCGCTGCTGTTGACGGAAAAAGCGTATGCCGGACGTGTATCCCAGGCGATTGTGGAATGGTATCTGGACGAACCGGAACTATACGCTGCGGACAGGGGAAACCCGGAACCGGTCAATAAACCGGGGGATTTGGCGTATGTGCTGTACACGTCGGGTTCGACCGGACGGCCCAAAGGCGTGATGATCGAGCACCGCGGCTTATCCCATTTCATCAGCGGCTTCAAGAACAGCATGCCGCTTGCGCGGGGTCAAGGCATTCTGGCGATGGCATCGGTCTCCTTTGACATCTTTATTGTAGAGAATGTGCTGCCGCTTACGTTAGGCATGCGGATTGTATTGGCAAGCGAAGAAGAGCGCAATGATGCTATTCTGCTGCAAGGGCTAATTGCTGCTCACGGGGTGGATGTCCTGCAAATTACGCCATCCCGCTTCAAATGGTGGATGAACCAGACTGGCGAATCCGATGCCTTGCAGGCGCTGCGTGTGCTCATGATCGGAGCGGAGCCCCTCACGGCTGATTTGCTGAACAGGCTGCGCGCTGCAACCGGAGCCAGATTGTACAATCTGTATGGTCCTACAGAGACGACGGTATGGACCTCGGTTCGGGAAGTGACCGCAGGCGAGGACATTACGATCGGCACACCGATTGAAGGCTCCGTTATGATGGTGCTTGATGAGGGGTTAAAGCTGCAGCCGACAGGCGTTGTCGGTGAAATATGCATTGGCGGAGCGGGTGTCGGACGAGGGTATCTTAGCCATCCTGAGTGGGATGCCGCTTTTGTGCTGAATCCCTATGCGCAAGGCGAAAGAATGTATCGGACGGGCGACCTTGGACGAAGGCTTGAAAATGGCGAGTTCGTCTACGCGGGCCGTCGTGACTTTCAAGTCAAGATCAGAGGCCACCGAATTGAAATTGGCGAGATCGAGCAGTTGCTGCTGCGCCACGAGCATGTGAAGGAAACAGTGGTCACGGCATTCCAGGAGGAGGATGGAGATTATGCGTTATGCGCCTACATCGTCCTGCGGGAGCCTCAGACAGCGGAATCGGATGCGGCTGATTATACAAGTCGGATGATCGGGAAGCTGCGCGACTATCTCGGTGACAAGCTTCCTGCATACATGGTACCGGCGTTCATGATGTTCCTGGAAGGGATTCCGCTTACGCCAACTGGCAAGATCGACAGAAGGGCGCTGCCACAGCCGGGAATGGCCAATGCAGGCCAGCGTGAGCTTGCTCCGCTAACGACAGATACAGAGCGCAAGCTGGCAGCGATTTGGCGGGAACTGCTGGGGACGGATGCTATTGGCGCCAAAGACAGCTTCTTCGAGATTGGCGGCCATTCCTTGAAGGCGGCAAGCATGGTCAGCCGCATTGCGGAACGATTCGGCCTGCAGGTGACGCTGCGCGACATATTCATGAACCCTACGCTTGAAGTGCTTGCATCTCTGCTCGACAACAGCGGAACGCAAGCCGCCGATCGTATTCCGAAGCAGCCGGAACGCGAGCATTATCTCATGTCCAGAGCGCAGCGCCGCCAATTTATGATGGGGCTTATATCGGGCGAAGCAACGATGTACCATGTGCCGTTTGCCGTCCATATGCAAGGCAAGCTTGATGTGGATCGGCTGGAGGCCTCATTCCTCAAGATTATGAGACGTCATGAATCGTTAAGAACGACGTTCCATCATGAGGAAGACGAGTTCCGCCAGCGCGTGCATGCGGAGCCGGTATTTACGCTGGAGCGCAATGCGAGGCTTAGAATGGCGGCAGGCAAGCTGCTTTCGGAAGGCGGAGACGAAGGGCTGGATAACGGGATCAGCATGCTGATGGAACGTTTTATCCGCCCGTATGACCTGGGAAGCCTCCCGTTGTTCAGGGCTGGATTAATCCAGCTTAGTGAAGAGCGCCATCTTCTGCTCCTGGACATCCATCATATAATTACCGACGGCGTATCCGTCAGCGTGCTGCTGAAGGAGCTGACGACCTTGTATGGCGGCGGTGAACTGCCGGAGCTTAGCATCCAGTACCGGGATTATACGGTATGGCAAGAGGATCGAATCGACAGCGAGGCCTATAAGGGACATGAACGTTATTGGCTGGAGGCGTTCGACGGCGAACTGCCTACGCTTGAGCTCAAGACGGATAGGCCAAGGCCGGAGCTGCAGCGGTTTGAGGGCAGTCTGATTCATTTTGAATTTGATAAGGAACTCTCTGATCAAGTCCAGGCATTTGCCCGTGAGCGCGGTACGACGCTATATACGGTGCTGTTGGGAGCGTATTCGATGCTGCTCAGCAAATGGAGCGGGCAAGAAGATATTGTTGTCGGCACGCCTGTAGCCGGCCGCAATGATGCGCAATTAGAAGGATTGATCGGAATGTTTGTTAATACGGTTGCGATTCGCAGCTTCCCGGAGTCGTACAGGACAGTTGGCGACTACTTGTCCGAGCTGCATGAAGATGTGCTGCGGGCATTGGAGCATCAGGATTATCCGTTCGAGGATTTGGTGCAGAAGCTGGAAATCGAACAGGACCGGAGCCGTAATCCGTTGTTTGACACGATGTTTATTCTGCAAAATATAGATCGCGTCGCTTACCGCTCGGGCGGAATCGAGTTTGAGCCTAAGGAATTTGATCCGGGTGTCAGCAAGTTTGATCTAACGCTCGAAGCGGGAGACCGAAACGGGGTAATGGGATTTGGTCTGGAATACGCGACAAGCCTCTTCGGGGAAGAGACTGCACAGGCGCTGGTTGATGATTATGTGGCGATCGTGCGTGCCATGATTGAAGGAGGCGGAAGCCGGAAGATCAGTGCGATTATTGCGGGGAATGAACAGGGTTAATCCTACAATTTCAATTGAAGGAGGCGGCGAATAATGAAGCTGTCGATGGAAAGAAAACCATTTAACGAGTTTTGGATGAACTGTATGCTGAACCAGGCGTTTTCCATTGCGGTGTCGGAGGAGCCAAGCTACAGGGAGGCGGCATATCTTAATATTTACCGTTATTACCCATGGGAGGCCGCAACGGACAAGGACTTCCGCTATCCGACGATTGATACGCTCTATTATATGGACAATCCGGCTAAGTTTCCGCTTGCGCAAGTGATCCGCTACATTGAGCCGGGCCACTTCCGCAGCAACGATACGGTTTTAGAGGAAATCAAAGCTATGCTCAAAGGCGGGCGCAATATGAGCTTGAACGTCGATTTGTATGATTGGCTGCCGGGCAGTATGGCATGGAAGACGTTCCATTGGTATCATTATTCGCTGTTTAACGGATACGACGAGGAGCGCGGAACCTTTTACGTTATCGACGATACGCTTGCGGGCTACGAAGAGCATGAAGTGCCGGCTGAGAGGCTGCTTAAGGCATATGGCAACGCAGAATATAATGTGAATCCCGACTACTTGGGACCTGCCTATTACGTATACAATTTGCAAGACAACATTCAGCCCTACGAACTGAAGCTGGCTGAAGTGGTAGAAAACGCGGAGCGGCTTGTGAAGGAGCTTGGCGCGTTTTCAATAGAGGGAATGTGGAACGTGGATCCCGATCCGGAGAAAAAGCAAGCTCATCTGACGTATGGCCTGGTCGGGGTCAATATTATATGCAACAGGCATATTGCCAACACATCGCTGCTTCGTTCCTTGCAGGAGAAGAAGCTGATCAGTGAATCGCTGTATCAGTCGCTCTCGGAGCAGCTTGGTACGGTCCGGGACGGATGGGATCTGGTGAAGGACCGGTTTGTGACTGGAGACTTCGAGCGCGATAGAGAACTGGCGTTTGCGAACGGTCTGTTCGCGAAGGAAAAAGCGTTCTGGACAACGCTTGCCGCAGGCGCTTAAGATCATTTGTTCAATCATGCTACCCGAGAGGCGGGCGTTATGATGGTCACTTTAATTTGTGTGCCTTATGCAGGAGGCTCCGCTCAAGTATACAAACGCTGGACGGGAAAGCTTCACCCGTCCTTGCGTCTGGTCCCGGCTGAGCTGGCGGGCAGAGGAAGCCGGATGGGACAGCCGTTTTACAGGAATGCAGCGGAAGCTGTAGAGGATTTATTGCCTTTGGTGCGAGAAGCGGCGCTTGACGCCGCACCGTATGCTATATTCGGTCACAGCATGGGAAGCTTGCTAGTCTACGAGCTGCTTCATGCGCTGGTAGAGGAAAATATGCCTCTGCCGGTTGCGGCTTTCCTCTCCGGCAGAGGTGCGCCGCATTGTGAGCATGAACAGAAACTTTCTCTTCACGAGCTGCCGGATGAAGAGTTTCTGGAAGAGGTGAAGGGGCTTGGCGGCATGCCAGCCGAGTTGTTTCAGCACCGTGAACTGCTGGATCTATTCCTGCCGATCTTACGAGCCGACTTCAAGCTGGTTGGCGAATATGAACCTCAGAAGCGGAAGCCGCTGCCGCTCAAGCTTACAATTCTTAGCGGCAAGGAGGACAGCACCGTCAAAGGCTCATTGAACGATTGGGAGCTCTACGCAGCGGGTGGCTGCGATCTGGCTTTCTTCGAGGGCGGACATTTTTTTGTGCATGAGCAAGAAAAGGAAGTCTTGACACTGCTGAACAATACGTTGACAAAGATTCCTGCTTTAATCTGACCCCTAAAGGAGCGTGACGGATGATGCTGGACAAACATGCGATATGGTTTCCCGGCCAGGGCTCTCAGCGCGCCGGAATGGGGAAAGCGCTGAGCGAGCGCTATAGAGTAGTCCAAGAGACGATGGATGAAGCGAACGAGGCGCTTGGGCTGCGGCTGGACCGCTTGATGTATGAAGGGCCGATGTCTGAACTGACAAGGACGGAGAATGCCCAGCCGGCTATTCTTGCGCTGGGCGTGGCCATGTACCGGGTCTATAGCGGGGAGTGGGGGTATGCTCCGGCGATAGCCGCTGGACACAGCCTGGGAGAGATCACAGCCTTAACTTGCGCGGGAGCTATTGCATTCCCGGATGCGCTTCGGCTTGTGCGCAGACGCGGCGAGCTGATGCAAGGCGCGGCGGCCTCTGGCATCGGCGGGATGGCTGCCGTGAACGGGCTTAGTCCTGAAACGGTTGCGGTTGCTTGCTCGGTAGTGAGCTCAGATGCTGCGGGCGGGAATGGTGTCGTGGTGGTCTCCAATATAAATTCAGCGCAACAAACGGTAATATCCGGACATCAGGAGGCTGTCAGGGAAGCGTCAGAGAGGTTGATTCAGTATGGCGCCTCCGTCATACCTTTACAGGTGAGCGCGCCGTTCCATAGTCCGTTGATGGCGCCTGCGGCAGCGCAATTCGCTGAGGAGCTGGGCCGCATCTCTTACGGGGAACCGGGTTTTCCCGTTGTGTCTTCCTTGACGGGCTTGCCTTACGAGAATGCGGGAGAGATACCAGAGCTGCTGGCGAGAGGATTGACGGACCCTGTTAATTGGATAGCGGTGCTCCAGTTTCTACAGCGTAATGACATTGCTGCCGCCGTTGAGCTTGGCCCGGGCACCGTGTTGAAGCGGTTGTCGCAAGCAGAGCGTCTGAACGTATGGGCTTTCGACGATAAGGAGGATGAAGCGCATCTCGTGGCGTCGCGCCGTCACGCCGGTAATTATTCCATTGAGCTGCTGAATCGCTGCCTTGCGATTGCTACCTGTATCCGCAACCGGAACTGGAATGCGGCACAATATGAGCAAGGCGTTTCGACGCCTTACCGCAGTGTGCAAAAGCTTATCGATAAGCTGCGTGAGACGGGGGAGCAGGTAGTGGCGGAGCATGTGACGGCTGCCATTGAGATGCTGGAGTCGGTGTTCCGCACGAAAGGCGCATCTGCCGAAGAGAGAGAGCGACGGCTTGCAAGCCTGCGGGATGAGTTCGGATTGAGCAGCTTGCCCGGAACAGCCCCATCCAATCGGCAATATGCAAGCAGTCATCAATAGGAAGGAGCTGAGGAACGGTGATCCGACAAGCCCTTGATTGGCATGACCCAGACATAAGCGATGGCATCGCATCGTTGCCTTCACCCGTTGAAATTCTACAAAAGCTGATTCGCTACAATACGACCAATCCGCCGGGAGAGGAAGCTGCATGCATTCTGTATATCCGGCAATTGCTGGAGGATGCGGGTATCGAGACGCGGATCGAAGCGCTTGATCCTGGCAGGCCCAATCTACTGGCAAGGCTGAAGGGCAGCGGAGCAGCTCCTCCACTGCTGCTGTACGGGCATGTGGACGTTGTCGGCGTCGGCAAGCAAGCCTGGAGCCGGGACCCGTTCGGTGGGGAGATCCATGACGGTTTCGTCTGGGGACGCGGCAGTCTGGATATGAAGGGCGGCGTTGCTATGCTGGTATCCGCCTTTCTCCGCGCACATGTCAGCAAGCTGCCGCTGCGCGGCGATCTGATTCTGGCGATTGTCAGCGATGAGGAAGCCGGAGGCGAATACGGCGCCTCCTTCCTGGTTCGGGAGCATGCCGGATATTTCGAGAATGTCCGATATGCGATTGGCGAGTTTGGCGGTTTTTCATTCCATGCACTGGGAAAAACCTTTTATCCTGTTATGGTGGCGGAGAAGCAGCTTTGCTGGCTAAAAGCGACGATCCGGGGAGACGGCGGACATGGATCAATGGGCAAATCCGGTGTTGATTGCATGGCGCAACTCGGCGGGATGCTGCAGTCACTTAGCCAGAACAAGCTGCCGATTCGCCCCCATCCTGCAGCCCGATACATGATAGAAGGCATGGCCGAAGCGCTGCCATTCCTGCCAGCGCTGCTGCTGAAGGGACTGCTGCGACCGCGGCTGGGCAATATGATTCTGAAGCTGCTAGGGGAGAAAGGGAGCACCTTCGCTCCGCTCCTTCGCAATACGGTCAGTGCTACCGTTGTTCGCGGCGGCGAAAAGATCAACGTTCATCCCAGCGAAATAGTCGTCGAGTTGGACGGCAGAACGCTGCCGGGCGTAACGCCAGAGCAATTCATGGAGGAGCTGTATGAGCATATGCTAGACAAAGCTGTCCAGCTTGAAGTGCTTCGCCATGATCCTTGCGCTGCCGCTCCCGACATGGGCATGTTCTCATTATTGTCCGATGTGCTGAAGGCAGCGGACAAGGAGGCTGTTCCGGTGCCGATGCTGCTGCCAGGGGGGACGGACGGAAGATTTTTTGCCCGGCTTGGTATCCAAACTTACGGGTTTCTCCCCATGCCGCTGCCTCAGGAACTGCAGTTTACCAAACTGATTCATGCGGCGGATGAGCGTGTCCCTGTGGAAGCGATCGGCTTCGGAACGGATGCGATCTATCGGGTACTGGAGCGTTACGGAGAGTAGGGGCGTATGAGCAACGTATTACATTTTAGGATAAGCGCAAGCTGCAAGGCGATGTCGGCCTCGAAGCTTGCGCTATTTATTTGGAATGAAGGATTAGGCATATCCTCCACACATGTTGACGGTTCCTCGCTATATGTTTGCTATCTTTCGCTCTCGCCTTGATCGTGAAGACAAGTTCACTTGTATCGCCATTCAGATACCGATTTTAAATGTGGTCAACTTTTTGCATCAATATACGTCTTCAACTTTGCAGCCATTGGTTATTTATTCATAATAATAGCGGATAAAAAAAGGGAGGGACGAACGTATTCTATTACCCTGGGAATTAGTCCATTTCAAGTAGAATGAAAATTATTCAACGGGAGGTGCTAAATGATTAGCACCTTTTTGGTGTTTATCCAATCAAGTGACAGATGGCTTTAAGGAACAGCAGCAACTCAATTCCAGGTAACAAAAAAAGGTTCCCGATCTGGCAGAACCAGAATGGAAACCTGTTAAGTACGATATGGTGCGGTCGAGAGGACTCGAACCTCCACGGCTGTTACACCACTAGAACCTGAATCTAGCGCGTCTGCCAATTCCGCCACGACCGCATGTCATTTGACGTCAACGAAAATGATCTTACCATAAAGGTTGAATGCAGGTCAAGCATTTATTTCCTGATTTTAAAAAAAGTCGGGAAGTAAAAGAACCCCGGAGCAAAGCTCCAGGGCAAGAGGTGCATGTATTAGTTAAACGTAAAGGTAACGTCGGAAATGGACCATGGCTGGCCGGGGAAGAAGAAGTAATACGTCCCTTCCGGCAAATTATGATAGGTATAGCTGAAATGACCGATTCCAAACATACTTGTTTGATTGTACAATGAGCTGCCTTTGTAAAGTCTTACGTCATTATCCCCCGGGTAAGCGCCTCGTGTCGAGTAGCCGGTAATCGTAAGATCGCCTCCGCCTACAAGGGTATAGCCATAAGGGTATTGCAGCGCAGGAGTAGAAGCGGATGCAGGCATTGTAAATATGAACGCCATTATAACTGCCAGCATGGTCAACATAGCTCTCTTCGTTCTCATCGATCATCGTCCTTTCCAATCCGATTTCTGAAGGGGATGTCTAGACAGATGCTGGCCAGCAATGGGGTGAAGAGGCGTTCACCTTCAAAATCAATCTATCAAATAATGTAAAATTAGTAAATGAATATATATAATTTCAAGCGGCTCTTTTGGGTCCGAAATAAAAAAACATGCGGCATGGATGCCTGCCTGAATTAATAAAAAAGCGCAAAAAAACTCACCTGTTGCGTCTCCGCAATGGATGAGTTTATCATGCATGGTTGGTGCGGTCGAGAGGACTCGAACCTCCACGGCTGTTACACCACTAGAACCTGAATCTAGCGCGTCTGCCAATTCCGCCACGACCGCATATGTTATTGACGAAACTTATTGTCGCATGTCATTGGAGGGCAAGTCAACCATTTGCCTGAAGTTTAAATTTTCAGTCTAGTCCCTTTGCTTGATTCAGCAAATCTAGGTTTCATAATTCATTCCTGTTAAGGAAATAATAAACGAGATATTCGCAGAACATACACTGAGAGAACAGGAGTCTTGCTTATGAACATGAACCAGAACAGCGGACAACCGAAGCGGCTAACTCGCGCAGGCTTGCTGCTGAAGCGGACCAGCGGGTTACTGATGCTTGCGGCATTGCTGACAGCACCTGTAATGGCTGACGCTTCCGTTACTCAAGGGTTGGCGGAGGCTGGGAGCAAAGCTGCAGACAGCCACAGTCTGGCTATCGTTATTGATGACTTCGGCAATGGGATGCCCGGCACAGAGGAAATGCTGAAGCTTCCGGTGCATATCACCGTTGCCGTTATGCCGTTCATGCCAACGACCAAAGAAGATGCGGAGGCTGCTCATAAGCTTGGACATGATGTGATTGTACATATGCCGATGGAGCCGAATAAAGGACTCAAAAAATGGCTTGGACCGGGTGCAATCACAGCTGATCTCAGCGACGAAGACGTGCGCAGGCGGATTGAGGAAGCGATCGATAATGTGCCACACGCGATCGGGATGAACAATCATATGGGTTCCAAAATCACTGCGGACGAGCGTATCATGCGCGTCGTGTTGACGGTATGCAAGGAACGAGGATTGTTCTTTCTAGATAGCCGGACTACCTTCAAAACGGTTGTGCCGAAGATAGCCGAGGAAGTCGGCATCACGCTTCTCTCGAATGATGTATTTCTGGATGATGTGTATACGGAGCAGCATATCTCGAAGCAGGTATCCGTTCTTCGGAAGCATCTGGAAACCCATGATAGCGCCGTGACGATTGGACATGTCGGACCACCGGGCAAGAAGACTGCTACGGTGTTAAAGCAGTCCATTCCCGGGATGCAGAATATTGCTACCTTCGTCAAGCTGTCCGATATGATCAATGGCTCAATGAGCGACCCATTTGTATTGCCGAATCCCTGAGGCGATCGCATGCGCGATCTCATTCTGTTTGGCAGGATCGGTCAGCATTGCTCTATCCGCTGCATTGCTGATAAAGCCCATCTCGATAATGACGGAGGGCTGGTCGACGCGACGGAGCAGATAGAACGGCTCTCCGAGACGCGGGAGGCTTACTGTTGCTTGCTGTCTATTCAGCGCGTCTTGCAGGCAGAATGCAAGCAGGGCGCTTTCACCGGCAGTCTGATGAAGGACAAGCGGTCCGCGTTTGGTGCTGTTGCGTGCGGCATTCACATGGAGACTAACCAGCAATTCATTGCCGATCTCTTCAGTTAATTGCCTGCGCTGAGACAGATCCTTGCGATGGCGCGAGCGGGTGTTATGCCATCTGTTCTCTTCGCTGAGCGCATAATCGCCCGTACGATTCATGACGGCAGGAATGCCTTGACTTCTCAGTATAAGATAAAGCTTGCTTGCAACAGCCAGATTGATATCCTTCTCCAAGGTCGAGCCATGCGATGCGCCTCCATCTATACCGCCATGCCCGACATCAATAATGACCGTCGTATGCGGAAGCGTCCAGCTCAGCTCCTTGTCGTAACGTTCCAAACGTTCCTCACCCGATGCCCCCGCTGAGGCATTTCCCCCTACAGCGCATATTAACGAAAGTAAGCTAATGATAAGCAACCGATGCATGATTGCGCCTCCTGCGTATTGTTCATATTCTCCATATCACTAGTCGTCAAGGCTGACCTTTTACGTTATCGTGGCTTTCCGGAGGTAAACTCATGCATGGTTAGGTGCAAAAAGAATAGGGAAAGCTTTAGATAGCACGTATTACGGGAGGTGACGGACATGGCGGGAGGCAATGATCTGGTCAAATACATGACCGAGCAATTGGTGCAATATATGGAGACGCCTGCTGAGGAACGGAAGCAAGCACGAACGACAGCCAAGGCGCAAAGAGAGCCTTGGCTGACGCGATGGTTCGGATGGGGACCTGCGAGCTTGCTTATCTGGTGGCGCAGCAGAAGCCGCACACATCGAAACTCTTAACGATAAAACTTTCCTTGCTTCACCAGCAGTTCAATTGGCATATATCGGCGGTCATCTGATTCTTCCTTGCTTAAGGCAAGATAAAGCTGGCCGCCTTCCCACGTATCATACCCCACAACCGACCACACTTGAAGCAGCTTGCCTTCATAGGATTCCACCGTGAAACGAATTTCTTTCTTTTCCCGAACCCACTTCAGCAATGAAGAATAGGTCTGATCGTTCATAGTAATTGGCGATTTCGTCAGCCATGGCAGTCGGCCATACGGATTGAAGAAAGGGATAACTATAGCCTTCTTAATCTCCGCTTGTGCGCCGGTTAAGCCAGGAGATGCCGCAAGGCTATCCTCGGCAGGATCGTCCCACTCCTCATCCTTGCTAATTGGCAGATGCTCCCCGGACACAGCATCGGCATAATGGACCATGGAACTGGATGTGATCCGCCATGCTGCGTGAAGGGGATGGGTGTATACACGCTCCGCTTTAATTTGATTAGGTATAAGTTCAAGCTGCAGCAGCGAGAGCTGCAGCGATTGTTCATTGAACAACGGATAAGAGCCGGTACCGTATTCACCGAGCTGGAAGCTGCCATCCTCTGCAGCGTGAATAACGAGATAGCCGACAGGCTCCTGGGTTGAATTCTGAATAATGGCAAGCCAGCTGTGCGTGCCCGGACCAAGAGGAGATACGGTAATGCTTGAACCCTTCCAAGTCTTATACCCAGGCTTAGCCGCTAGCTCGTCCGCCCAGAACTGTGCCTGTAACTGTACGTCAGAGAATGTAGAATCGGAAGTTGGCTCGACTGTCGACGCTTCAGCCTGAAAGCTGCCAATCCCTGCGATTAGACACAACAGAACAAGCAGTACAGCCATCCATGATTTGGATACGATTTTTGACATTTGTCATCACCTCCATCTAAGTGTAGCGGACAGGCTCGAAGAAGGCTGTTGCAACCTGTCGCTGCTTCACCATGAATAATAGAGGTTTTTTTGCCGCATAGATGCGGTTTCCGTCTTTTTCTATTCAATCAATTCCCTCCAGGTGAAAAACGCCGCAGTTAATGACGGAAGCCGTCACCCGCGGCTCGTATTGCCACCTTGTCTCTGCCTGCCGCTGCTCGTATTGCTCCTGGATGGCTGGCTTGTTTTCGTCTGTCGCATGCTGCAGAAGCGTTTTGTAATAAGTGTCGATTCGCTCCAGTTCCTCTTGCAGTCTGGCGGAGGCGTCTCCCGCCCACGTATAATCATAGTTTTTCAGCTTGCGTTCCAACGCTTGCTCCACAATCGCCTGCGCTTTGACGAATGATATACCGTTTTTGGTCACATGAATGTTGGCCGGCAGACGGGGGGTAAGCCGCAGCTCCAGCAGCCGATCGTGGAAGTGGTCGGCGCAATAGCCGGTTACAAGCGATACGCCGAAGCTGTGAATTTCTTCGCGCTTCCGGTCGCAGGCGAACTCCACTTTGATGTTGACCCCTAGCCATGCGGTATATGGGGTGGAACTGAACGGGCTCGCTCCCCGCTTGTCCGGCTCTTGGAACAGGTAAACGTAGCTGCCTCGCGACTTGGCAGCGCCGAACAGCTGCTCAAGCCTCTGGGAGCCAAAGTAGACGTCTTGCCTTGGAATTCTTGGTGCGTTAACCGAGCTGTTAATAAAGCCGAAGGAGCGGGCAAGAGCGGCATCCGTTGCAGCTGCCTGGCTATCCGGCACTTCCGGCTTCGCTGTCACAGGGTCGGGTTGCAGTCCAGCTTCATATTTTTCCTTATCCGTAACGAACAGGAAGGTCATCGTCTCGGGTTCGGCGCCTACCCGGTCCACAAAGCTCCAATAGTACGGACGATTGGTCAGTTCGCGGTCTGCATCCGGCGACAGCTTGACTGTGAAGTGTGCAGGAGATTTCTCAATAATGGAGCAATCGGTCGCCTCCAAATACCGGTTGACAAACTTATGAATCTGCTTCGTATTCACGGTTTCACCTCCACAGACTGACCGAGCTTGTCCATCTTCACTAGAAGATTGGGGCCAGGAGAATACGGATTGCTGCCTTTCGACTTCACTTCATTGCGAATTTCGCTGATCGAGCTGCCCAAGGAATGCAATTGACGCTTCAGATCCTGATCATTGCCGGATTCCAGCAATACCTTGGCGAGCCGCTGCTCCAGTGATTCACCGCCTTCCAGCTTCTCCAGAATATGATCCAGCTCCCCGATGACAAGCTCGAACAGATTGATTTTCTCATGCAGCAGATTAACAATATGTTCTTCGATTGTGCCAAGTGTGCACAAGTTGTAGATCTTGACGTCCTCAGTCTGGCCTAGACGATGGACGCGGCCGATTCGCTGCTCTACCCGCATCGGATTCCAGGGAAGGTCGAAGTTGATCATATGGTGGCAAAATTGCAGGTTAATGCCTTCGCCGCCAGCTTCCGTCGCAATCAGAATTTGAGCGCGGCCGCGGAAGAGGTCCATCATCCAATCTTTTTTACCCCGGTTCATGCCACCCCGGTAGGGGACGGCCATCAAATCATGCGCGCGGAAAAACTGCAGCAAATATTCCTGCGTCGCCCGGTATTCCGTAAAGATGATGACCTTCTCATTCATTTCCTTAACAAGCTCCATCGCTTTTTCGGCCTTGGTATTGGCGGTAATGCCTTTGATTTTCTCTACCAGCTCCCAAATCTTTGGACGGAGAGGAGAGTCTTCTGTTGTTTTCTTGAATAGATTAACTAAAGTCAGGAAAACCGCGTCTCTGCTGCTGCATACTTCCCGCTGCAGCGTCACAAGCGACAGCATGCTGGTCAAGTCGCCGCCGCTCTCGTCGTACCGTTCCTTCACGAAGCCGGTGACGGCATCGTAGAGCGCTTTCTCCTCCGGCGAAAGGGAGAGCGGGATGTTTTTGACGAAGCGCTTGGTGAAATGAATGCCGCCGTCTCCTCTCCGGTTGCGGATCATGACGGAGGATAACGCTTCCTGGAGCTGATCCTCATTCTTTGGAAGCCGCTTGTCGACGACGAAATTCGCGGCAAAATCGCTTTGTCCGCCTAATTGACCGGGTTTTAGCAAGGTGATCAGATTGTACAGCTCGTCCAGATCGTTCTGAATCGGCGTGGCTGTCAGGAGCAGGCAATATTTTTTGCGAAGCTGTGTTGCGAATTGATAGTTGGTTGTTTTTTTATTTTTCAGCTTATGAGCCTCGTCAATGATAATCAGGTCATAATCGGTGCCGAGCACACGCTCACGGTGAGGATCGCGCTTGGCTGTATCCATGGAAGCTACGACAACGTCATAGCCCCATGTATGTTCTTTCTTCTGAGCGACGGCGGAAATGCCGAACTTCTGGTTCAGCTCTCTCACCCATTGGAGCACGAGAGAAGCGGGTACGAGAATAAGTACTCGCTTAACGAGACCGCGCACCATATATTCCTTCAGCACCAGACCGGCTTCGATCGTTTTGCCGAGGCCTACCTCATCAGCCAGAATCGCCCGGCCTCCCATTTCGTGCAGAACTTTGCTGGCGGTATCGATTTGATGGGGCATGGGTTCGAAGGATGGCAGAGTGCGCAGGCATTGAAGTTGTTCGAAGCTCTCAACCCGCTTCGCTTGCTCTGCTTCCATGGCTAGCTGATAGAGCGTCCAGTCATCCCAAGGTCCGTTGCGGCTCATCCGATGCTGAAGCTCATCGAACCAGGAGCGGTCAATCTGCAGGTCAACATGCGGATGCAGCTTGCGTCTTGCGAATGCCGAACCGTTGTCCAATGTGTTCTGCGTCTTAGAGTCGAAGGTCATCGTAGTGCTCCTTTCACTAGTTGCAGCGATTAGTTGTCATTAGTATAGCCTTCTGGAGACATATTAATAAGATTCACGGTTCTGTCATAAGAATATCTATATATAGTGTGTTATAATCATAATTACATACAATATGTTGATAATAGTTGTGATTCATAGGAGTGAAGGGAGAGAATCGGAATGCGGAGATTAACGGGTTTGAGCGAAAAAATCTTTTTGGACCGGTATGCGCGCAAGCATGAGGATGCGCGGCGGGTGAAAGCTGGGGACACGGTGCTTGCGCTGCTGAAGGACGATGCGAAGTTTCCTGTGAAGGAGGTCGTTGAAGTTGTCAGCCGCGATGGGGATTCAGTAACCGTCAAGACTAGTGACGGTGAATTGCTGCAGACGACGACCGGTCGGCTGACCCACCCGATCGAGCTGTCGCCGGAGCAGATGTGGGACCGGCTTGCCGAAGCCATGGCTTCTGTTGAGCGTACGCCGGCCAAGCAAGTAGAGTGGGAGCGGAAGTTCCGCGAGATCCTGGACGATTGGAAGCTGGTGCCTGGTGGGCGCATTGCGGCGGGAGCAGGGGCGAGCGATGAGCTGACCTTGTTCAATTGCTATGTCGTCCCGTCTCCGCATGATAGCCGCGGCGGCATTATGAAGACGCTCATGGATATGACCGAGATCATGGCGCGCGGCGGCGGTGTTGGCATGAATCTCTCTTCGCTCCGACCTCGCAGAGCCATCGTCGCCGGAGTCAACGGGAGCTCCAGCGGTTCCGTCTCTTGGGGAGGCTTGTTCAGCTATACGACGGGCTTGATCGAGCAAGGCGGCAGCAGACGCGGTGCATTAATGCTCATGCTGAACGATTGGCATCCTGATCTCCTTGAATTTATAACAGTGAAAGAAAAGATGGGTGAGGTTACAAACGCGAATTTATCAGTCTGTGTTAGTGATTCGTTCATGGACGCGGTCAAGCGCGACCTGGAATGGGAGCTCGTCTTCCCGGATACGAAAGACCCGGATTTTGATGAGCTCTGGACGGGCGATCTGGACGCATGGCGCAGTCTCGGCAAAAATATTTTGACCTACAAGAAGCTTAGAGCCAAAGATATCTGGCATCGGATCATCGGTTCGGCATGGAAGTCGGCAGAGCCTGGCGTTGTCTTCATGGAGCGTTACAACAAGATGTCGAACAGCTGGTACTTTAACCCGATTGTCTCGACGAATCCATGCGGCGAACAGGGCTTGCCGGGCTGGGGCGTATGCAACTTGTCCGCGATTAATCTGTCCAAATTCTACGATGCTGGGAAAAGGGATGTCGATTGGGCAGAGCTTGGCAAAGTCACGCAGTGGTCCGTCCGATTCCTTGACAATGTCATCGACAAGACGCCGTACCATTTTGAGGAAAATGAGCAAAACCAGAAGCGCGAGCGGCGGATCGGCCTGGGAACGATGGGGCTTGCGGAGCTGATGATTAAGCTCGGAATCCGATACGGCAGCGAGGAGTCGCTTGCTTTTCTGGATAAGCTGTACGGCTTTATGGCGAGGGAAGCTTACTTGGCATCGTCGCGCATCGCTTCGGAGAAAGGTTCGTTCCCTGCTTTTGATCGGGAGAAATACGTACAGAGCGGCTTTATGAAAGAGATGATCAAGGCGTATCCCGAGGTAGGCGAGGCGATTGCGAAGAGCGGCATTCGCAACGTGACGATCATTACGCAAGCGCCAACGGGCAGCACAGGTACAATGGTCGGTACGTCTACCGGGATCGAGCCGTATTTTGCATTCGAATACTTCCGCCAGAGCCGGCTCGGCTATGACAAACAGCTTGTCCCGATTGCGCAAGAGTGGAAGGATGCGAATCCCGGCGAGGAATTGCCGGACTACTTCGTGACAGCGATGGAATTATCCGCCGAGAACCACATCCGTACTCAGGCTGCTATCCAGCGTTGGGTAGACAGCTCGATCTCCAAGACGGCCAATTGTCCGGCTGACTTCACCGTGGAAGAAACGGAGCGGCTATATGAGCTGGCATACGAGCTTGGCTGCAAGGGCGTTACGATCTACCGGGACGGCAGCCGGGATGTGCAGGTGCTGTCTACAACTGATAAGAACGGAGAGGACAAGGGTGCTGCTGGAAAAGAGCAGGCAGACACTCCATCTGTGGAACCTGTGGCTGCGGAGAGGGTAGGAGCAATAAAATCTGACAAGGCTGCAGAAGCTGTGTCCTCATCGTCTAGTGAGGCAGTGTGGGCGGCGCTGGAAGCGACGGTGACAGCCGAAGCATCTCCCGTGGCCGCTGCCAATACAGCTCCAGGAGTGGATAGACAATATAAGAAGCGGCCGTCCGTGCTGCGAGGCGCGACGTACAAAATTAACACACCATTTGGCATGGCCTATATTACGATCAACGATCTGGACGGCTCGCCTGCGGAGATTTTCTTGAACGTCGGCAAAGCAGGCTCCGATGTGTTCGCCATGGCGGAGGCGCTAGGGCGCGTGTGTTCTCTGTTCCTGCGTTATGGAGACCACGGCGAGAAGATCCGGCTGCTCATCAAGCATTTGAAGGGAATCGGCGGCTCCGGCGCCATCGGCTTCGGCGTCAATCGTGTGGAGTCGATTGCAGATGCGGTCGCGAAGGCGCTGGAGATGCATGGCGACAACGAAGCGGCTGGAATAGAGGCGGAGGCTTCAGTAAGTGTGGAGGATGACAGTTCTAGGGAGCAAAATTACTCGTCTGAGTTGAAAAGCGTGGAAAAAGATATGGAGGTCGCCTCCTATCAGGAGATTGATTTATGTCCATCCTGCGGCTCTGCGACGTTAATTAATATGGAAGGCTGCAAGCAATGTGCCAGTTGCGGGTTTAGCAAGTGTAATTGAGCGAGATAATTTGTTGGATGAATCATGGATAGCATGTATAGAAGCTTCGGCGTACCCATTCAGCGGGCGGACATGATAATTGTCTGCCATAATTTGACTGTCTTTCCAACCGCGGATGTTGGAATGGCGGTCATTTTTTTTGCCTGAATAGGATAGGAAAGAGAGGTTAAAGAAATAGTCGATTCTATGGTTCATTTGGTCCGATCAAAATAGTTCTGGAGTTTTGTCGGCATTGTAGAGTATAACTGAAATAGGAAATTTGGCCCAAGTATTTGTGTGATAACGGAATGAGGACAGAACCATAATCGGGGAGCTGAACGACTTGGAAATATTATATATTTGGTTTCAAAAGTATCTGCAATTCGAACAAGCCGGTTTTCAATTGAGCGCGCAGCATCGTTTCCATTTCGATCATGATAATGGAATTTTGCACGTTGCAGACAACCCGGATTATCAATCCGATTTCTTCCGTTTAGGCGATCCATCGAAACCAGCCGTTGTGAAACAGATTACGGCGCTCGTGGGAGAGAATGGAACGGGGAAAACAAGCTTTCTGGATTATATTAAAAATGTTGTTCTTAACCGTCAGGAAATTCAGCAGGCGCTGATCGTCATCAAGGACAGCCGCGAGCGGCATCTTATCTGGTACGACGATACCGTCATCGAATTAAAGGACGTACAAGGACGAAAGTTGATTTCGCCATGTTTCGAATCCCCCAAGATATTGTTTCCCGGCGCTTTGTCGGAATCCTCTGCGATCTTTATTTCCAATGTTTTCGATCATTCCTATGAGAATCAGGCTCCCCATTACTATAATTTATCGACCAACTATCTTATTCGTGGCGATCGTTTAAAACGGCTGGAGGAGGAGCGTTTCGCTGAGGATCAGAAGGAAATCGACGTCCATCGGGATGAGGAAATTCATCGGCAGGTGCTCTTTGTGCATAAATATAAAGCCGAATATCATCAGGAGCTGCCGATTCCTCTTCCGGAACGGCTGACCGTAAGCATACGCGATGCAAGGCCTGATGCAGAGATTGAAATCAACAAATTATTAGGTGCTTACGCACCGTTCTATGTACAATTCAACCAATGGATCGAACAAAAAATAGCCGACGAGCAGGCACGGCTTCATAAAAAGGATATCACTAACCGGGAAAAAGCAGCCTTGAAAAAGAGCATTTTTATGTACCGCGCATACAGGGCAAGCGTACGCAGCCTGCTGAAGGAGCTTGCAGCTTTTCAAAATGATCCGTATTTGGATAGCATTGTCGGACTGCTCAATCTGGAAAAAGTACAGTCGCAAAAGGAGACGATTTTCCAATTTACACGGCGGTTTCTGCAAGCTTTGATCAACCGCAGCAATGAGAAGGACCATAACTATTGGTTGGAAAATATCATGAAAGTATTGAATTTCTACGATTCTTTCGCAGGACAAATCGAGGATTGGACGGAGCGGGTATTCTCCATCCCGATTGAATTGGGGGATATAGAGAAAAGCAGATCTCATCAATTTATACAAGCTTACCGGGGATCGTACCGGGCGTATCCGTATCTTGATTTTGGCTGGCATAACCTAAGCTCGGGACAGACGGCGATGCTTAATCTATTTGCCAGATTGTTTACAAGAGTGGACGGACAATATTTCGGAGACAATGAAAAATTGTCCAGAGATGTGTTATTGCTGATCGACGAAGGCGAGCTTTATTTTCATCCGGAATGGCAGCGGAGATTTATTCATGATGTCATTTCTTATTTGACCATTGTATTTCCAAATAACCGTTTTCAAATTATTATGACCTCGCATTCTCCATTTCTGCTTTCGGATTTACCGAGCTCCAGCGTCGTTTATTTGGAGCGAAAAAACCGGAAATTGACGGTTGAAGACGGCTTAACCAGCGGCAAAAAAACGCTCGCCGCCAATATTCACGATATGTTTTCGCTAGGATTCTTTATGGGAACGACTGTTGGCGAGTTCGCGCGAATCAAGCTTAATCAATTGATTCAGGAATTGGGGAACTTTGAAAAAATGAAAAAGGAGGATTTTTACATTCCTGAGGGGACGATTTCGCATTTGCTGTCAACGATACGTTCGGTCGGAGAACCGTTGGTCGCAGACAGACTGCTGGAGCGGTATGAGCAATTGCTGGATGATCATGAACCGGAGCGGTATGCACTGAGACAAATCAAATATTGGCAGCAGGAGCTGGAGAGACTTCGCGATAAAGAGGAAGGTAGAGATGATTAATATTTATGAGGTTTCCCACGATTCTTTGGCACATGAGCATTATACGGAGATCGTTGCGCAACTGAATAAATGCAGAAGCTCCAGTGTAGCTGCCGTGGAGCGATGGCTGCAACGCTCCGATCCCCGTTTTACGCTTGAATACGTGATTAAGGCGAAGCCGGATCAATTGCGGGAAATACGGTCCATTTGCGGAACGGCGTTGTCTCCGGCCGGATTTCCCCGCGAAATAATGTATTTCCAAACGATGTACGACTACTTTTCTGAAGGACAAGGGAAGTCGATCGGAAATTCAGGATACAACGCAATTCAGTTGATGGACAAATTGAAGCTTCGCGTATGCCCTTTATGCAATCGCAATCACATCGGGAATGTGACCCGCCCGCAGCGGGGAACGAAACGGACGAGCCAACTGGATCATTTTCATAACAAATCGGATTATCCGTATCTCGCCATGTCGTTTTACAACCTGATTCCGTCATGTCCATGCTGCAATCATGCCAAAGGCAAAGAAGACATTGATCTGTCGCCTTATGATGCGCAAGATCTGGACCCGCTGCTGCAGTGCCGGTTTAATATTGAGAATATTGATTTTCTGTTCACCGAGGAGATGCTGGAAGTATCGTTGAGAAATCATCCGTCCATGCAAAAAAATATCGACGTGCTCGGCCTGGAGGATTTGTACGCCAAGCATAACGACGTTGCTTACGAGATTGTGCAAAAATTTAAAATGTACACCAGACTGCGGCGCAAGGAAATCCTGGACACCTTCCCCGGATTATATCGGAACGAAGAGGATCTTCGAACATCTCTGTTTGGAAGCTACGCCAATAAAGCAAATATGAAAAAACAGGTGTTGGCCAAATTGAAAAAAGATATATTCGAGCTGCTGGAAGCCGAGGAGCGGCGAAGAGGCTCTGTATAAAGACGCGGCAATTCGCTCGAAACTGGTTCGAAGTGCCTTCGCGGAACGGTGCCGACTCGGCTTTGACAAGGCGCACAAGAGCTGTACATTCATGCGTGAAATTGAAAAGATGTAATGGGGCAGGCAATATCGTCAATTGTCTGCCCTATTTTAATGTTATAAATCATTATCAACCAAATACTTAATTAAGAGTTTGCTTTATAAAAGAAATGGTGTATTATGGGTTTGAGATCGAATGATTTAATTGAACGGAAAGGAGGAGTGAAACGATATATGCCAGCAGATCTATTCTCGGCTATAGCAGATCCCACTAGAAGGAGAATTCTAGAAATGTTGGCGGACCACGACGGTTATCCCGCATCGGATATTCACAACCAATTCCAGTCCAGCCCGCAGGCTATTTCCCAGCATCTGAAAATTCTTCGAGAAGCCAATTTGGTACACGTAGAGAAAAAAGCGCAACAGCGCATATATCGGATTAACACGGAATCCATGGTTGAATTGGAAGAATGGATCTATAACATGAGGCAGCGTTGGAGCAGTCGATTGGATGCGTTGGATGCCGTGTTGAAGGCTGAAATGGAGAAGCTGAAAAACAATCATAAGGAATAGGAGAACTGCCCGATGAACGCAAGTCCCAACAAGCAAGATATTGTCATTACGCGCGAGTATGATTATCCGGTAGAGCTAGTTTGGAAGGCTTGGACAGATCCGACACTGGTTATGAAATGGTGGGGGCCGACGAACTATACCTCGCCTCGATGCGAGATTGATTTTCGCGAAGGCGGGAAATACGTGTTCTGTATGCGCGCTCCGGATGCGCAAGGCGGTATGGAGTCGTACTCGGCAGGCGTCTATAAGAAAATCGTGCCGATGGAGCGGCTTGAATTCTCTTCCTACTTATCTGACCGAGACGGAAGCGCCATCGACCCGGTTGAAGCGGGTGTACCATCGGATTTTCCAAGAAATATCGAGTTCGTTATCGAATTCATTGCCAAAGGCGAACGAACGGAGCTTAAGATTACGGAGTATGGATGGACGGCTGGAGAGATGCTGAAATATGCCATCATGGGCATGAACCAGTCGTTAGATAAGCTTGCTGCAAATTTGATTGCATTCACATAAAAAACCTCCATGGTCCCAGCCGCAAGTCATTGGGAGATGCAGGCGGCCGGAAAGTCCACGAGGTTTAATTGTACAGTGCAAATATATCATATAACAATTGAAAGTCAACCAAACTAATGATGAATCGGGGAGATATAGATGGGTAAAATTATTGCATCGGTAAGCTGTACGTTGGATGGGATCTATACAGGACCGCAAGGTAACGAAAATAACATGGTGGACTGGGCAATGCCTGGAATTATAGATTCCACTGCCGACAATCTCGCAATGTTTCAGGAAGCTGATGCCATCTTAATGGGAAGGGTTAATTACGAGGGGCTTTCTACCTTTTGGCCATTCCAGGAGGGGGAATTTGCTGAAGCTATGAACAAGACTCCCAAGTATGTGGTTACGGGCAACCGCGAGCTTGAAGCGCAATGGGGGGACTTCGGCGACACGATTTCACTCCTCGCCGGCGATTTAGGTGAACGAATAACAGCGCTTAAGAGCAACATCGAAGGAAATATTATCGTTCCGGGGAGTGCCAGCCTTGTGCAAAGTCTATTAAATGCAGGTTTCGTGGACGAAATCAACATGATTACCCACCCTGTCATCCTTGGGAGCGGTAAGAGATACCTGGATGGCATTGCCGCAAGAAACGACCTGAAGCTCATTGGTACACAACTTTATGAAACGAGCGGCTCCATGAGACTTCGTTTTGAAGTTGTACAATAACCGGGAAACGATAGGTTCCACTCGTGGTCATGATTGGCAATCACTATACTGTGAGTTATTATCGAGGATAGAAACAAGCGATCTTCGAGAAGACGGTTAACCGCTCCGAAGGTCGCTTGTTTTATTATGAAGGTCTAAAAAGAATCAATCACAATTTTGTTATTTCACGTATAATTTAATGATTGTATACAGTATATTACAATTATTTATCCCTCGATTTACCGGCAGGCAAAAAAATGCATTCGTAGGATCAAGCGGGGGAGAAAAGTCAACGGTTGCTCAATTATTCGTCTATGAACCTCAGCATGGCGAAATATTAATTAATGGAAAACCGCTTCAAGACATTCGACGTGACGATTGGTCCACGATTATCTACGATACAAAAGGCGGATTGTATTCGTCGTTATTTGAAAAGGAGCACAACGTTGCAGAAGTATCATAGACCACCAGGGATGAAAAATCCAGCGGGGTGGTTCTTCTTTTCATGACGCGGCTATGCCATCACGCCTATATATTCCCAAGAAATTATACCAAAAACATATATATTAATGTATAATTTTACTTAGACATCTAGTCCTGAATTCGTGATACCTAAGCATCTTTTAAAAAATTGACAAATTATGCGGGAGGTAATTTATTGAAAAAAATTTTCGTAATGTGCATATTAATTGTATTGATTATAGCAGGATGCTCCAAAGTGGGTCCCGTACAGAAAGAAAATATAAAATTGTCGATTGGTGCTCCTGGGGAGATTCGAGAAGATCTTCAAACGGCAATTAACAACGCATTTCCAAATTATGAAATGACCTATGAGATCCTTCTTTACAATGAAATCGAATCATTGTACGAAGAAAAGAAGTTACCCGATATTATTCTTGATACTGATTTCGCGGCCGTCCCGCCCCATTTGCGGGATAAATTCTATACGGACTTAAGTCCTTATATAAGCAGTGAGAATGTGGATTTAACCCAATTTCCTCCGGCTCTATTAGAAAGAAACTCCGGTGAGAACGGCGAGTTATATGGGTTGCCAGTCCAAAGGTTATTAACCGCATTATTTTATAATAAAGCCCCTTTCGATGCTTTCGATATTCCCTATCCGACCGATGGAATGACTTGGGACGATGTGATCCTACTTGCAAGTCAGTTCTCTGATTTTCCTAACGGATCGAAATATGTAGGTCTAGACCTTTTAAGTGGCGGCGGATTACAAATGCTATTAGATCAATTCAACGTCACGGTTTTGGATCCGCAAACCGATCAATTCAAATCATCTTCCGAATTATTGGAAGTGGTACAAAAGATTGATAACCTTTATGAAAAGAACGGGAATAGACCGACGAGGAGTTTTTTGATTTACCCAGATGGCTTTTTGAAACACGGGACAACGGCAATGTATCTTGGTGTTCTGGTAGATCCAATCGTACTGGGAGCCGCCAACAATCAAGATATCGATTTGGTGACCTTCCCCCGAGTTGATGCCATTTCCAATATAGGATCTGGAACGAGGACAGTTTCTCTTCACATCAACAGTGAAAGTAAAAATAAAGAAAGCGCGTTTGAGATCATAAAATATCTGGTATCGGATGAACTGCAAAAGTACATGGTGGAAAATGGATCAGGAACTGTACTCAACGAATTTACTCATAATGATAATTTTGGAAAAAATATTCCGGAGCTCCAAAACAAAAACTTAAAAGCATTGTTTGAGATGGATCTACCTGAATTAGATAGACCAAGCATCTACGAAGGGATTGCATATGTAGCGGCAGCCCCCTTATTGGCTGAGCTCATTATGGGCACAAAATCAGTGGACGACGTAATGGATAAAATGGAAAGCGCTGTGAATGATGCGGTTATTGCGGCAAAAGCTAAGGAAGTCGAAGAGTGAAAGGAGGCAGTGATGGACACTATTTCCAAATAGTGTTTCAATCTGGTTAACCTCATTTTCTGTTATAAGGACAAATAGTCCAATAACTGCTCACATGCTATTGTGCAGAAGTATCTTAGATGCATTGGAACCACCCAAGGATGAAAAATCCAATGGGGTGGTTCTTTTTTTCGCAACGCGACTATGCCATCATGTAAGTGGGGGCGATGAATAGTGTTCCAGGATTTCAAGCACGTTGGTGACCGGCCGGTCGTCATACAAGTGAAAGAATACATGCAACGTTTAATTATAAAAGGGGCGCTTCAGTCAGATCAGAAGCTGCCCTCCACACGAGAAATGAGCGCTCTGCTGAAGGTAAGCCGCAATACGGTTATTGCCGCGTACGAAAGCCTGGAGGATGACGGTTTTGCGTATGCGATTCCCGGCAAAGGCAGCTATGTAGCCGTGATGTCAGGCCACTCGGCAGCAGACAGCAGCGAATCAAACGGCTCTTCAAGCCTTCAGATTGATTGGAAGGCAAGAATGAACCGATATGCCCTATCGGCAGTTGAGCTGGATATTATGAAGCCGGGCATTCGCGGTTCGAAGGGCATGATATCGTTCACCAGCATTGCGCCGGATGAGCATTTGTTCGATCTGGGAGATGTCAGGCGAGCCTTCATGGACCGGATGGCGATCGAAGGGCAGGTGCTGCTCAATTACGGATACGCCAAGGGCTATAAGCCTCTTATCGACTACTTGATGCGGTATATGGAGAATAAGGGCGTCGATCTCAGCGGCAAAGATATGCTCATCACAAACGGCTTTACGGAAGGCTTCGACATTGTTTTGTCTGCACTGCGACCTGAATCACGAAGCGGAGCAGCTATTTGTGAAAATCCGACGCATCATACGGCGCTCAAAAATTTGAAGCTGCAAGGCTACCAAATTACCGGGATACCGATGGAGCGCGACGGTATTTCTACTGAGAAGCTCGAGCAGGTGTTGAAGCAGGGAGGCACGTTCGACCTGGCTTATCTGACGCCTTCCTATCACAATCCGACCGGTATTGTCATGTCGCCGGAGAAGCGCAGCGCCGTTATGAAGCTTATGACGCGATACGGTGTACCAGTGATTGAGGATGGATTTAACGAGGAGTTGCGATACTCGGGAGCGCATATTGCACCACTCATTGCGACAGCAGGGCAAGGTAACGGCGTTATCTATATCGGCAGCTTCTCCAAAGTGCTGTTTCCCGGTTTGCGGGTAGGCTGGGTGCTTGGAGATAAGGCGCTGATCGACCATCTGGAAAGCGTCAAGCGGGCTAGATCGATCCATACCTCCACCATCGATCAATCGATTTTGTATCAGTATTTGCTCAACGGCAATTTCGATAAGTATGTGAAAAAAGCGCGAACGGAATATAAGCGCAAGTATGAACTAACCAAAGCATGCTGTGAAGCTTATCTTCCCAACGCGGAGCTGACAGGCGACGGGGGATTGCATTTGTTTCTAACCTTCTCAAAGGGCGTAAATACACGTCAACTGCTGGCTACCTGCAGGGAACAAGGCGTTATCTTTACGCCGGGAGACCGCTTTTTCATTCATGAAGGCGAAGGGACGAACACGCTTCGCATTGGATTTTCAAGAGTGTCGGATGAGAATATCGAGCGGGGAATCAGGATCATCGGCGAGCAGGCAAGCAAGATGAGGAACGCAAAATGATAAATGGGGTGTTAGGATGAAAATCGGCGTCATTATGGGCGGTATTTCCTCTGAGCGTGAGGTATCTTTGCAGACTGGTCAAGAGATCGTCAACCATTTGGACCGGAGCCGCTATGAGGTGGTTCCGATCGTGATTGATCAGCGAGTCGATCTGATTACGAAGGTTCAACAGGCAGGCATTGACCTCGCAATATTGGCGCTGCATGGCCAGTTCGGGGAAGACGGAACGGTGCAGGGCGCGCTGGAGACGCTGGGGATTCCATACACCGGCAGCGGTGTCTTGGCCAGCAGCCTGTGTATGAATAAGCAGCTGTCCAAGATGTTGTTGAATGGGGCGGGCGTGCATACGCCTGTAGGGTTCTGCTGGCAAGGGCTGCAGGATTACGATCCGCAAGCGGTCGAGAGACTGGGCTACCCTGTTATTGTTAAGCCAAATACAGGAGGCTCCAGCATCGGCATCCAGCTTGTTCATAATGAGAAGGAGCTGCAGGCAGCGGTACAAGAAGCCTGCAGCCTGGATCAAACGATCTTGATCGAGCGCTATATGAAGGGGACGGAGATAACGTGCTCCATTGTGGATGGCGAAGTATTGCCGATTATCGGCATTCGCTCCGCGCATTCGGAATGGTTCGATTACAAAGCGAAATATGAAGCTGGCGGCGCAGAAGAGCAGGTGATTCAGCTTCCTCCCGTCATCGAGCAGTCTGTGAGAGAGGCGGCGCTTGCGAGCTATCGTCTGTTGCAGTGCAAGGTCTATGCTAGAGTCGATATGATCTTGTGTCAGGATATCCCTTATGTGCTGGAAGTCAACACGTTGCCGGGAATGACCGCTACCAGCCTCCTTCCCAAGAGCGCAGCAGCGCAGAATATTAGCTTTTCCCAGCTGCTGGACCGTATCATTGCGAGCTCGCTCCATGAGCGGAAACAGGAATGGGGGAAGATGCACTATGTATAGTGAAGCAGGTTCAGGTCAGTTTTTATCTTCTCGCGTAAGGGAAATTCAGCCGTCAGGCATTCGCGCTTTTTTTGGTCTGAAAGCGGCAGGAGACGATACGATTGCTCTTGGCGTTGGAGAGCCGGATTTTGTTACACCGGAAAAGGTGCGCGAGGCCTGCATTCAGGCATTGCGTGAAGGACAGACGAAATACACCTCCAATGCTGGATTGATGGAGCTGCGTGAGGAGCTTTCAAGTTATTTTTTGGGCAGCTTCGCGCTTTCCTACGACCCCGAGCAAGAAATCATTGTGACGGTGGGAAGCAGTCAAGCCGTCGATCTGGCGCTGCGGGCGGTTATTAATCCTGGGGATGAGGTGCTGATTCCGGCGCCGAGCTATATTGCTTATGATCCAATCGCCCAATTGCATGGCGGTAAAATCGTAGAGGTAGCAACTATGGCGGAGCAGCAGTTCAAGCTGACTCCGCAAGCGCTGCAAGCGGCGATTACACCCCAGTCAAAGGTCCTGATGATCAATTATCCGAGCAATCCAACCGGAGCAGTGATGACGGAGCAGGATTGGAAGCCGATTGCTGAGCTTATTATCAAACATAATCTGGTTGTCATATCAGATGAAGTGTATGCCGAGCTGACTTATGAGAGACAGCATATCAGTGTCGCCTCCCTGCCGGGCATGAAGGAGCGCACGATTGTCATTAGCGGCTTCTCCAAAGCATTTGCAATGACAGGCTGGCGGGTTGGCTATGCTTGCGGCCCGCGAGAGCTGATTGGCGGCATGCTGAAAATCCACCAGTACACGACGATGTGCGCACCTACCCTTGCACAGATTGCCGCGCTTGAATCATTGCGTCATGGCTTGGCTGCCAAGGATGAGATGATGGCAAGCTATAACGAACGCCGCAAGCTGTTTGTAGCGGGCTTGAATGCAATCGGGCTGGCATGTCATAAGCCTGAGGGTGCTTTCTATGCGTTTCCTTCCATTGCCTCAACCGGCATGTCTTCTGAGCAATTCGCTCTTCGGCTGATGCAGGAAGCGAAGGTAGCGGTCGTTCCGGGTCATGTGTTCGGGCCAGGGGGCGAGGGTTTTATTCGCTGCTCCTATGCGACCTCGCTGGTCGATTTGGAGAAGGCGCTGGAGCGGATGGAGAAATTTATGCAGGTGATGCAGCCTGTTTGATGAAACTGCAAAAAGAGACTAGAGAGCTTCAACTTTCACTGCGGTGGGTTGAGGCTCTTTTTGGCTATACGCGATGACTTAGACAGTTGATTAAAGCAGTGTGCCTTAGGACTTTTGAGGTTGAGATTCATCATTACTTACATAACTTGTCAGTCCAAAAACGATCTTAAGCGTTCGACGCGACTTTTTCGTTTTTTTGAATCCTTCTTTTGTATCCCAGATGTACACAGTCTTGCCAATCCAAACTCTCAAGTAAGCAGAGTGAAACAGGATCGGCTTTACAACTCCTCGCTGTTCAATTTCCGATCCATCACTGAGTTCAGTCTCAGTTCTAATGAACCAGGTATTGCCTTTGCCTATTTCGATATATTTCAAGCTTTTTACCTCGATTCTTTATTCTCTCTTGCATGTGACGTAACGTCACCGCTTACGCTTATTTTCGAAGCGCTCGATTAGTAGGAAGGGAGCTGGGAAATGGCGATAATCGAGGGGAATTGACGCTGTGGAGCGTTTATCCACACCTAATTGTAAAACTAAAGAGGAGGTTTTCATCATAAAAACAAATCGTAAAAAGATCATGCTTATATTCGGAACACGTCCGGAAGCGACCAAAATGTGTCCGGTCATCCAGGAGCTAAAGCGTCACGCGGAATGGTTTGACACAAAAGTGATCCTGACAGGTCAGCATCGGGAGCAGCTCCATCAAGCGCTCGCTCATTTTGATATCAAGCCGGATGCCGACCTCAATCTGATGAAAGAAAATCAATCCCTGGCCTACATCACATCCGCCGCCATTGCAGGATTAGACGAGCTGATCGCCCAAGAACGCCCGGATCTGATTCTCATTCACGGTGATACGCAAACGGCTGTATGCGGCGGGATGGCCGCCTTTTTTCATAAAATACCTGTCGGGCATATCGAAGCGGGACTGCGCTCGCACAACAAATATTCACCTTGGCCGGAAGAAATCAATCGCAAAATCGTCGATGTCGTGTCCGACTTAATGTTCGCACCCACATCTCTGAGCAAGGACAATCTTCTGCGAGATGGTTACGAGGAACACCATATTTATGTTACCGGCCAAACGGCCGTTGATGCTGCTCTATTGACTTATGACGCTCAATACGACTTTCACGAAGATGGATTAAAACCTATCTTGAATCAACAGGGAAGGATCATAACGGTTACCGCTCATCGAAAAGAAAACGTTGGCGTTCCTATGCAGAATATGTTCCGAGCCATACGGCGAATAGCGGACGAGCATCCGGATGTTGCCGTCGTGTATCCCGTTCATCTTAGCCCAACTGTCCGCGAGACAGCCTACAGCATGCTATCGGACCATGATCGCATCCATTTGCTTGATCCGATCGACTACCCGGACATGATCAATTTATTAGCCCGCTCCTATCTGATTCTGAGCGATTCCGGAGGGCTCCAGGAGGAGGCGCCCGTGTTCAACAAGCCGCTTATCTTAATGCGCGATACGACGGAGCGGCCGGAGGCTGTAGCAGCCAATGCGGTCTATCTGACAGGGACGGAAGAGTCCGCGATCCATGCGGTGGCGACCAGACTGCTGACGGATCAAGCGCTCTATGCCGCCATGTCGAATGCTATTAATCCATTCGGGGACGGACTAGCGTCGCAAAGAATCGTTCACATCATTGCCCGCCACTTCGGCTTTGTCTCCGAGCTGCCTGCACAATTTGGCGTGAAATGACCCAGTTTTGGAGCCTTTCCGATTCAATCGGGGAGGCTTCAGCCGTTTATAATTGACATATACGGATAATCTGAGCAGAGGAAAGCAGCTTCTGCAACGCTGCTCTTTGAGCATAGCGCTTTCTGAATCACTTCGGGTAGATAAGCTGATCCAAGGCGCCACCTCCACACGTACTCTTTTTTATTCGGTGCTGTACTCTCGAACTCCTTGCTTCCAGCTGGATTCAAGCCAACAATTCCGCAACTTTGCAATAAAGCTTGTAGGTGACGTATGGTCATCTATTATACTGGTATTAGATGAGATGGTAAGCGATAACGATAACACGGGGGATACGTGCATGCAGTTGCGAGCTGGAGAATGGATGACCGCAGGACAATTTGCGGATAAAGCGGGAGTCACGATACGTACAGTGCGTTTTTACGATAAGGTAGGGCTGTTAACGCCGAGCCACCGAACGGAATCGGGACACCGGTATTATTCGAAACAGGACCTCGCGCGGCTTCAACAAATCCTGACGCTCAAATATATCGGACTCACCATTGACGAGATCAGCCGGATCATTCATAAAGACGGACTTAATGTGGATCTGAAGGAATCCCTGCGAGTTCAGAGCACCATTATCGGGCAGAAAATGGAGCATCTTCGCCTTGTCCAAAAAACGGTGAAGGAGACGCTGTCACTGCTGGAAAGCTTGGAGAACGAGGAGGAGGATAAGCCCTCGTCTGCCGGGGATCGTGAGAGCAGTCCCGCATGGGAGCTGTTCGCATCCATTATCCGGGTCGTCAATCAGGAGTATGAGAATGCATTTAATCTGCAGACGAGGATTCACCTGCATGATGAATTCAGCATCAACCCGTATAAGTGGCATCAATGGCTGTTCGACCGGATCGTTATACCCGAGCGGAGCAAAATTCTTGAGCTAGGCTGCGGGGACGGAGCGCTGTGGGAACGCAATGCGGACCGGATACCGGCGGATTGGGACGTGATACTAACTGACCTGTCGGAAGGGATGCTTCATGATGCCAAGGACAGGCTCCGGCATAGCGTGCCTGCCGACCGGTTCCGCTTCACTCCAGCCGATGCGCGTTCGATTCCTTTTCCCGACGCAAGCTTCGATGCGGTATTTGCCAATCATATGCTCTATCATGTGAGCGAGCGGCATCAATCGTTAAAGGAAATCCGGCGTGTACTTAAGCCTGGGGGCGTGCTGTTCGCTTCGACGATGGGAATGAACCATATGAAGGAAGTAAAAGGGCTTCTAAGCGCCATTAATCCCGGGTATGATACGGGGCGGCAGGATTTCGCCTGTGAATTCGGGCTGGAGAACGGAGAGGATCAGCTGGATGCTGCCGGTTTTGGGAATATCCGCTTACAGCGATATGAAGATGCTTTGCAAGTGACGGATGCCAAGCCGCTGATCGCCTACATAAGAACGACGCCCGGCGGCCGGGAAAATCTGACCGACACCCGCTTAGCCAAATTAGCATTTATGCTGAATGAAGCGATAAGCGCTGAAGGCGCTGTACACATCACGAAGGAAGTCGGCTTGTTCATCGCAATTCGCAAATAATGGACTAGCATACTCATCCACTCCCCGATAACGGAGGAAATCGCTATGATTGCAACCGGGTCTGATACCAGCCATGGCAAGGGTTTAGCCCGAATGATCAATGTTGGATCACTACCGATTGATCTGAAGAAACTGGCCAGAAAGCGTTGTCCATAGCCTGGATAATAACGGCATCGACGCGCTCTCATCTCATTGCGGGTAGAACCGAAGCGGGGAAACGCGATATAATAGGGGAGGAAAAGCAATAAGATTTGAGGGTGAATGAAATGATTGTGTTGAAAACAAAAGAAGAAATTGCCAAGATGCGTGAGGCTGGCGTGCTTCTGGCACAGTGCCATCAGGAGATAGAAGCTATGCTCAAGCCGGGTGTTACCACCTGGGAGATCGAGCAATTCGTAGAGCGTTTTCTGGCTGAGAACGGCGCAACGCCGGAGCAGAAGGGCTATCACGGCTTTCCATATGCAACATGCGCGTCAATTAATGAAGTGATGTGCCACGGCTTTCCTGCCAAAAATCCGCTTAAGGATGGGGATATCGTAACGATCGATATGGTCGTCAACTTAAACGGCTAGCTAGCCGATTCAGCCTGGTCCTACCGTGTAGGCGAAGTGTCCGAGAAAGCGGACGACCTGCTGAAAACGACAGAGGAGTCGCTCTATCTCGGGATCGAAAAAGCCGTCGTCGGCAATCGGCTCGGCGACGTGTCGAATGTAATCCAAAAGTATGCCGAATCAAAGGGCTACGCGGTCGTGCGAGATTTCACGGGCCATGGCATCGGTCAGAAGATGCATGAGGAGCCGCAAGTGCTCCACTACGGACCTGCGGGCAAAGGCGTCCGGCTTAAGGAAGGCATGGTCTTTACGATCGAGCCGATACTGACGACGGGATCGCACCGCATGAAGATCGACTCGGACGGCTGGACGGCGCGTACCGTTGACGGTTCCCTGTCCGCTCAATATGAGCATACCATCGCGATTACAGAGGACGGTCCAGTTATCTTAACGAAACTATAGACGGCCCTCTCATGGGACGTATTGTAAAGAAGCTCCGTAAGGCATTAGCCTTACGGAGCTTTCGCATGTTGGCTCATATGCAGGTTCCATGGAACAATAGTCACGGTGTGAACCAGTTGCATAGCCAGCGGATGAGCAGAACGCTTAAGACGGATCAATCGGAGAAGGAAGCCGGAAGCTCTGCTCGTTGCTTAGCAGCACGATTTGCCGGTCTGTGTGGAACCGGATGAAGCCTTCCTTCTTGGGTGCGGTCTTATACGTCTGCCATTCGCCAGTTTTCCAAGTTGCTGGGTCCACGGCAGCTAGCATGAGCTGAGAGGAATTGTCCGGTACGAGATGCGTCCATACGGCGATAGCGGAACGATCCTCCGACAAGCGAACATCCAGGAATTGCGTCTCATAGAAAGATTCTTTCAACAAATCATGCAACGCGCCGTCGGATGTCAGCACAGAGATCGTAATCGGATAATCTTTACTCACGGTCGATTCCAATTCCTCAGGCGGATCAAACCGAAGCAGATAGCTGCTCTGGATGTCCGTCCCCTGCAGCCGCTGGAATACTTGACCCGTTCTTGTCCGCTCCCCAGTGCTGCCGCTGTACATGGCGAACACCGGAGCATGCGACTGGCTGGCATTCATGACGAGAACTTGATCACCTACCCAGAGGTGATCGCCAAGCACAGGCAAATGGGAGTATGTATCCAGCACAGTCACCTTGTCAGTATCGATGGCATGAAGGGCTATAGCTAGCGGGCTGCTCAAATTGGTCGTGTCCATAAATTGGTAGGCGATAACGGAGCCGTCCTTCGATAGTTTGGCTCCCCGCTTTGGCACAGCGGGATCGCCGATCTCAACGGCTTGCTGATCGGCTCCGAAGAGATAAAGATGGCCGAAAGCTTCATACACGTCGCCCTGGTCGCTCTTGCCAATATGGATGGCTTGCTCGGTATGGAATGGTTCGAGTTCAGCGGTGACCGTTGTGGGTACAGGCGTTAAGGCTGCTTCCGCATCGGATACAGCAGGGGGTGGAGAGGACTGTTCTGCTTCCTTTTCTCCACCCCATAGGGTACAGCCAGATAATAATAGAGCAAGTATAATAACCCCAGCAATTTTCATCATTAATCACTCATCCATCCGTTCACGTGTTTACGGTTTAGATTTCTCCAGAGCATCCCCGTTTACCTTTATTGAATTTGTGTTTTCTTGCCTGAACGACTCTTCTTCCATTCCTGTCAGGCGGATGCGCTCTTGCATCCACGCTGCCATTTCCGCTTGATCCGTCACTTCCAACACAGCTTTCTGCTCATCTATAAACCGTCTCAATTCCTCTTCAGGGATGGACACCCCTTTTTTCTTGGCGTATAAATAGAGAAGTTCGTCACAAGCGCTTTTTTTCTTTTCAACATAAGCCTCCTCCTTTGTAGAGGTACTTAAGGTAATAAACGTATTTGAAAGTAAGAAAGTTACATTTTTTACTCTGTCACCATTCCTCGATCCTTGTCTTGTCGACGCATTTCATCATCAGACAGCATCTGTCATTTGGGCGCAAATGCTAAGAATGTCGTATCTCTAGCGGACTATCAACTCCCAAAGTACTATGAACCATAGATATTTCCCCTACCACTATAGGATTATCTCCTTTCCAACAAGGCCTGCTCCCCTGCAAAATATAGATATCTTCCCTATCCATTCCAATATTCTTCACGATTTCCGCGTCAGTATCTTCTTCTCTTTCATGTTTTCTGCCATTCCTGCCAGTCGCAAGCCGCAAGCCTGTTGTATGAACTGCAAGGCTATCATTCTAGTTCCGTCGTATAGAAAGGGGGCTCTATTTCGTCAGTTCACGCTATGTAATCGCTTACATTTATGTTTCCATTCTTGTATTCAAAAATCGAAGGGAGATTTGGAAATGATGTATCGTTATTCGCGAACGTTGTCGCCGATTCAACGGGTTTGTCTCATTACGCTAGCTTTGCTTGTCGTATGGTCTGGGTTTCAATGGGGGGCTCCTTCCGTGAAAGCTGCCGCGCCCGGAGGCAAAATTATAGTAGGTTATTGGCACAACTTTGATAATGGCTCCACTAATATCAAACTTCGGGATATATCACCAGACTTCGATGTGGTGCAGGTCGCGTTCGCCGAGCCTTCGGGCGGTTCGCATACGGGCAATATGGTGTTTACGCCGTACAATGCGACGGTCAGCGAGTTCCAAGCCGATGTCGACTTCCTCCAGGCCCGCGGGCAAAAGGTGCTCATCTCCATCGGCGGTGCGAACGGCACGATTGAGCTGAATACGACGCAGGCGAAGCAGACCTTCGTCACGACAATGAAAAACATTATTAACCTGTACGGCTTCGACGGATTTGATATCGATCTGGAGGGAAGCTCGCTTGCGCTGGGCTCGGGAGATACCGATTTCAGAAATCCGACTACTCCGAAAATCACGAATTTGATCGCGGCCTCCAAAGAAATTATTGCTAGCTACGGACCGGGCTTCCTGCTGACAATGGCACCGGAGACGGCATATGTACAAGGCGGGGCCAGTACGTATGGCGGTCCTTGGGGCGCATACCTGCCAGTCATCCATGCGCTGCGCGATGATATTGATTACTTGCATGTGCAGCATTACAATTCCGGCACGATGCTTGGCCCTGACGGAAGAGCTTATGCGCAGGGCACGCCGGACTTCCATGTCGCGATGGCAGAGATGATGCTGGTCGGCTTCCCGATTGGCGGCAATGCGAATAATGTCTTTCCGCCGCTCCGTCCCGATCAGATCCTGATTGGACTTCCTGCTTCTCCGCAAGCCGCAGGCGGAGGCTATACGACACCAGCGAACGTACAGAAGGCGCTTGATTATTTGATCAAAGGACAGTCGTTCGGCGGCTCCTATGTACTGCGTAATCCGGCAGGCTACCCGGAGCTGAAGGGTCTCATGACATGGTCAATCAACTGGGACAAATATAACAACTATCAATTCTCCAGCAGCCACCGTACTTATTTGGATCAATACGGCAGCGGAGGCGGAAGCGATGTAACGCCGCCGACACAGCCGGCGAATCTGCAAGTGACAGCGAAAACTTCGAACAGCGTCAGCTTGTCCTGGAGCGCTTCTACCGATGATCGCGGCGTGACGGGGTATATCGTCTCTTACGGCTCTAATCAGACGACTGTATCTGGTACAACAGCGACGATTAGCGGCTTGTCCGCGAACACTGCGTATACCTTTACAGTCAAGGCGAGAGATGCGGCCGGCAATCAATCCGCAGCAAGCGCTCCGGTGACGGTCACGACGGATGCGCCGGTCGTGGATGTGACGCCGCCGTCGCAGCCTGCGAACCTGCAAGTGACAGCGAAGACTTCCACTAGCGTGAGCTTGTCCTGGAACGCATCGATGGACAATGTAGGCGTGACGGGTTATACCGTCAGCTATGGCACTACGAATGTGAATACAAGCGCAACCAGCGCAACGATTAGCGGTCTTACGCCGAGCACAGCTTATTCCTTTACGGTCAAGGCTTATGATGCGGCGGGCAATGTGTCCGCAGCGAGCGCACCGCTCTCCGTCACGACGGATGCGGCAAATGTCTGCTCCGTTCAAGCGTGGAGCGCAGACACGGCATATTCGGGAGGACAGCGAGTCTCCTACGGCGGCAACGAATATGAATCGAAATGGTGGACGAGAGGCGACCGTCCCGACCTGAGCGGAACTTGGGGCGTATGGAAGCTGATCGGTTCATGCGGCGGCGGAGCGGATACGACTGCACCTACCGCTCCGACCAACCTGATCTCGACAGCCGCAACGGCGACAAGCATCGGATTGTCTTGGGGCGCTTCGACGGACAATGTGGGTGTGACAGGTTATACGGTCTATTATGCTACAACTAGCGTGAATGTGACGGGAACAAGCGCGACGATTACCGGACTGCTGCCGAATTCCGCCTATACCTTCACGGTCAAGGCAAGAGATGCGGCGGGCAATTTGTCGCCAGCAAGTAATGCGCTGACCCGTACAACGCCATCGCAGGATGATACTGTAGCGCCTACTACGCCATCCAATTTGCAAGTGACGGCTGTATCAGGATCCAGCGTATCCCTCTCGTGGAGCGCGTCCAGCGATAATGTCGGCGTCGCCGGCTATACAGTCAGCTATGGATCGACAAGCGTCAATGTGACGGGCACGACAGCTGTCATTAGCGGTCTAGCATCCGGCACGACGTATACGTTTAATGTGAAAGCCTTCGATGCAGCAGGCAACCAATCGGCGAACGCTTCCGTACAAGCGACAACCGATGTGTCGTCAGGGCCGGCGGCATGGGCGCCGAATGTAAGCTATAAGATCGGCGACCAAGTATCTTATGGAGGCCGCACGTACAGCTGCCGCCAGCCGCATACATCGCTTCCGGGCTGGGAACCGGCCAATGTTCCTGCGCTGTGGACTTTGGTATAGGGGAGGGGAGAAGCTATGACAACTCTAATTCGGATGAACAGCCCCGTCTCTCGTGCGCTTCTGCTTGTGCTGATGCTGTCGCTTGTATTCACCGGCATGACTTGGGGCAATGACAAAGCCAGCGCCTCTATACCGGCCGACAAAAAAATAATTGTCGGATACTGGCACAACTTCGATAACGGCTCCGGCAATATCAGACTACGTGATATTTCGCCCGATTTTGATGTCATCAACGTATCCTTCGCGGAGCCGACCAACGGCCCGCAAGGCGGCACGATCGGCTTTGCGCCATATAATGCGACCGATGCGGAGTTCATCTCCGACATTCAATATTTGCAGAGCCAAGGGAAGAAAGTCATTATTTCTATCGGGGGAGCGAACGGTCAGGTGCAGCTTGCTTCCACGGCTGCGAGAAACGCATTCGTCTCCTCGATGAAAGCGATCATTACCAAATACGGCTTTAACGGACTGGACATTGATTTCGAAGGGCATTCGCTCTATCTGAACAGCGGGGACAGCGACTTCCGCAATCCGACAACCCCCGTTATTACGAATCTGATCTCGGCTGTAAGGGAGCTTCATGACTTCTACGGCGACACCTTTATGCTGACCATGGCACCGGAGACGTTCTTCGTACAGGTAGGCTATACGTTCTACGGAGGAAGCTGCATCTCATGCGATAACCGCGCAGGCGCTTATTTGCCGGTCATCCACGCGCTGCGGGACATCCTGGATTGGCTGCAAGTGCAGCATTACAACTCCGGCTCGATCACGGCGCTGGATAATCAATATTATGCGATGGGCAATGCCGACTTCCATGTTGCAATGGCGGACATGGTGCTGACCGGCTTCCCGGTTGCCCGCAATGCCAACTACTTCTTCCCGCCGCTTCGTCCCGATCAAGTCGTCATCGGTCTGCCTGCGAATCCAAATGCGGGCGGAGGCTTTACTCAAGTAGCAGAAGTGCATAAGGCGCTTAATTATTTGATGAAAGGGCAGTCCTACGGCGGCGGTTATCAGCTTCGGGGCGGGTCGCATCCCGGCATGAGGGGGCTGATGACATGGTCGATCAACTGGGATAAATATAACAACTTCCAGTTTTCCACGAACCACCGAGCTTATCTGGACCAATTCGTGGGCGGGGAAGGAAATGATGTCACACCGCCGACCGTGCCTGCCAATCTGATCTCGACAGGCAAAACGCAAAACTCGGTCAGCTTGTCCTGGAGCCCATCCACGGATGACCGGGGCGTTACCGGCTACATCGTGTATTACGGCAATAAACAGACAACTGTAACCGGTACTTCTGCTGCGATTACCGAATTGTTCTCGAATACGCCTTATACCTTTACGGTTAAAGCCAGGGACGCTGCCGGCAATCTATCTGCGGCCAGCGCAACGCTTACCGTTACGACAGATGAGCCGATTCTGGATGTTGCACCGCCGACAGTTCCGGGCAATGTCCAATTGACAGGCAAGACGTCAACTAGCGTATCACTGTCATGGACGCCTTCCACAGATAACGTTGGCGTTATCGGCTATGAGGTAACCTACGGCTCCAATACGGTTAATGTGCCATCGACGAGCGCAACCATTAGCGGACTGACGCCAGGCACAGCTTATACCTTTACGGTAAAGGCTTATGATGCAGCGCTCAATATTTCCGCTGCCAGCTCGCCGATCACAGTCACAACCGACGCGGCAAATGTATGTACCGTTCAGGAGTGGAATGCGGCCACCGCCTATAACGGCAGCCAAAGAGCTTCCTACGGCGGTATCATCTATGAAGCAAAGTGGTGGACGCGAGGCGACCGTCCGGACTTAAGCGGCTCATGGGGAGCCTGGAAGGTCATTGGACCATGCGGCGACGGTCCTGGCACAGGCGGAGATACAGTTGCGCCGTCCGCGCCAAGCGGACTGGCAAGCACCGGTGCAACATCCAGCACGATCAGCTTGAGCTGGAATGCTTCCACCGATAATGTCGGCGTGACCGGCTACACCGTCTATTACGGTACGGCTAGCGTGAACGTCGCCGGCACGACGGCTACGATCAGCGGCCTGTCTTCAAACACTTCGTACACGTTCACTGTCAAGGCTAGGGATGCGGCAGGCAATCTGTCGGCCGTAAGCAATGCTTTGCAGGCTTCGACGACGGAAGGCGCAAGCGGCCCAACGACATGGGTGACGCAAAAGAGTTATGTTGCTGGCGATATCGTTACCTATTCCGGCAAAACCTATGTCTGCTTGCAGCCTCATACATCTCTTGCAGGCTGGGAGCCGGCAAACGTGCCAGCCTTGTGGAGGCTGCAATAAGCAGCTAGCCATTCGAAATTCTCAAACCATACGCAACAGCAAAAAGAACTGTCTCAAGTGGACCAGCAATGGTCCGGAGACAGTTCTTTTTTTGGCATGCTCATTTTTATTTCTTGATGCGGAAATGAACCATCGCGCTGTACAGCATCTTCTCGCTGCGCGGATCAAAGGTTGTCTGATGCGAGACGGCATGTACATCCAGCATAAGCGCCTTATTGATCTCGATAGCCTTCTCCATCTGAGTCTCCAGCGACTTTATATCGTAGGCTTCATAGCATTCTACTTTTGTATCGATTAGATCGATTCTGAATTCCATATGTAATATCCTCCTAAAAGCAGCTGTTGTGCTCATAACTTCTTCATTATACCTAATGCTGGACAAAAAATGTTCCCGAATTTGTTAACTTATTGATGAATGTTCCTCTAGAATTCATGTACAATAAGGGGAATAAGAGAGGAGGTACTGCAATGGGCAATGTTCCGGCATCGGTATGGATATTTTCGGCAATCATTATCGTGCTCGTTACCTGGGTCACGCTCTGGGTGACGAAAAAAGCGTACTCCAGAAAGTGGGACGAAGCGGACGAATAAACATGTGCGCAGGGAGACCTCGCCTGATAAGCGGCGGAATCAGCTATGATGTGGCTGAGACCGCTGTTTTTATTTGCATGAATGCCGTAATCAGAAAAAAACGCCCTCGCTGCTTGCGCTGCGAAGGCGTTTGTCATATGTACTGCAATAAGTTCAATGATGGTCGGGACGACACGATTTGAACATGCGACCCCCTGGTCCCAAACCAGGTGCTCTACCAAGCTGAGCTACGTCCCGAGAAGATGGTGCCGCCGAGAGGACTTGAACCCCCAACCTACTGATTACAAGTCAGTTGCTCTACCAGTTGAGCTACAGCGGCACGTATTATTCTCGAACACAAGATGTATTATTACACAGATTATATGGGATATGCAATACCTTTTTTAAAGTTTAAATTTTCAAACAAATGATGAGGTTAGCCAAGCCCTTCCAAGCTGCTGGATGCCTTCCTGAAGCCGGCGTTCATCCAGTCCTCCGAACCCCAGCATGATGTACGATTCCGGGCAATCCGAGGGAATATTCCAATGCTTGTCCGGGGGATAGACTCTGCAGCCGAATCGCTCAGCCAGCGGGATAAGCTCCGACGCTTGCCGTCCCTTCACATCGAGCAGCAGATGCATGCCCGAGCTGTCGCCGATGATGCCGCATTGGTCGCCGAAGACTTCCTGGATCGCCTCGGTCAGCGCTTTATGCCGCGCTTGGTATACGCGCCGCATCCGTCGCAAATGCCGGGCGAAATGTCCTTTTTTCATAAAAAGCCATACAGCCTCTTGAATGAGCGGGGATACTGAGGGACTGAGGAATGTCAGCTTCTCGCCGCAAGTATTCAGCAGACTGTGCGGCAATATGGCATAGCTCAATCTGGCCGAAGGCAAAAACGATTTGGAGAAGGTCCCCATATAGATCACGCGGTCGTTGCTATCCAATGCTTTTAATGCGGGAATAGGGGCGCTGCTGTAACGATATTCGCTATCGTAATCATCCTCCAGGACATAGCTGCCGCGCTCCGTCGCCCATTGAAGCAAACGATAGCGCTTCTGGATCGGCATCACCATGCCGAGCGGGAATTGATGGGACGGCGTCACATAGACGAGCTTGACGTTCTCCGTATCGCCGAGCTGCGACACATCAATGCCATCGCTCTCCACTTCGATAGAGATTAAGGTGCAGCCCAGATTGCGCAGCACGGACTTGACCCCGCTATAGCCGGGCTCTTCCATCGCTATCGTTTCGTTGCTGAGTTGAAGCAGCTGAACAAGCACGCTCATCAGATGCTGGGTTCCTGCACTAATAATGATTTGATTGGCCTCGCATATCACACCTCTGGATTGGTAGACGTATTCTGCGATTTCCTCGCGCAGGCCCGGATGTCCCATGCGGTTGCCGTAGCCAAGCACATGAACGTAATCGGCAGACAGAGCCTCGGTCACGCAGGATTTCCACAGGCTGTGCGGGAAGCGGTCGAAGGCAATGTCGCCGTAATGAAAGTCATACTGTACGGCAGCGTGAGGCTGTTGGGTAGAGACAGGCTTCTTAACGCCATTTGCGGGCACTTGAGCTGGAGCAATACCGTATGGGAATTGCTCCAGCGGAAGGATCAGATAACCTGCTCGTTCCCGGTTCTCCAGGTAGCCTTCCGCCACTAGCTGACCGTAGGCGGACTCTACCGTATTTTTGCTAATGCCGAGATGCTGGGCGAGCTGACGGATCGAAGGCAGCGCTTCGCCTGCCGGCAGGCTGCCTCCTTCAATGCCGCTTCGAATATAGCTGTATAGCTGGATATACAACGGAGTACCCTGCATTCGCTCCAATAGCGGCGTAATCGATAACATGGTTTATCTGTCCCCTTTGTTTTCTTCGAAACTGTCACTTTTGCAAGTGACAATTTCCCTATAAAGTGACTGTAGCATAATCATGATTTGAATGTGAAGGGGATGGAGAAAGATGTTTACAGTTCGGCTGAGCCAAAGAGAATGCAAGGATGGCGAGAGGATCGAGCAATTCCTGCAGGAGGCGCAAACCGGTTTCCTGGGGCTGACGGATGGACTTGCTCCATACGTGGTGCCGCTCAACTTCGTATGGATGAAGGAGCGTGGCGCGTTTTATTTTCACGGTGCGGAAGAGGGGCGCAAGATGGAGCTGATGGCGCGGAATAAGGAAGCTTGCCTGACGATAAGCGAGTCGCATGGTACGATCCCAAGCCCCATTCCCGCCAAGACAGACACGGCATATATGAGTGTCATGGCTTTCGGCGAGATGGAGCCCGTTCCCGATCTGACCGAGGCGACAGCAGCGATGCAGGCGTTGCTTGACAAGTATGTGCCGGGCTACTATGAGTCGCGACTGGCCGCATCGCATGTGGAACGGTATCGCTCCTCTATGGAGAGCCGCACGTTCATCTTCAAGCTCGTCGTACGCGAGCGCACGGCGAAGGAGAACGTCAAGGATTAATGATGGCATTTGATGCATCCAGCCAAACCTTTTATAATTTGATTAAGTGCATGCAGTTTGCAATATGAGGGAGTGGAGTCTGTGTGAAAACGATTGGACTGATAGGTGGAATGAGCTGGGAGTCAACGGCTGCCTATTATCAACTGATCAATGAAGAGGTTAAACATCGGCTCGGAGGGCTGCATTCAGCAAAATGTCTGCTATACAGCGTTGATTTCGCGGAAATTGAACGTTATCAAGCAGAAGAGCGATGGGACCAGGCTGGCATGTATTTAGGGGACGTTGCCCATTCCTTAGAAAAGGCCGGAGCAGACTTTATCGTTATCTGCACCAATACGATGCACAAGGTTATTGCATGCATGGAGGAAAGAATAAACATTCCTATCTTGCATATCGCTGACGCTACCGCAACACAAATCCAAAAAACAAGCATTCGGACGGTAGGGTTGTTAGGAACAAGATATACAATGGAGCAAGACTTTTATAAGTCGCGCCTAGTGTCCAACGGCCTCACGGTATTAGTTCCAGATCAATCAGAACGGGAAATGGTCCATAAAGTGATCTTTGAAGAGTTATGTGCAGGGAGCATTCAACCATCATCCAGAGACTTCTATAAGCAAGTAATCCAAAACTTGGTTGATCATGGAGCGGAAGGAATCATCCTCGGCTGCACGGAGATTGGCCTATTGATCAAACAAGAGGATTCGGATGTGCCCTTATTCGATACGACGGTCATACACGCAATGGAATCGGTGAACCAAGCATTTGAATAAATGCTGTATTTCAAAATAAATGACGCACCCGCTGATGGCAGCGGGTGCGTCATTCTAATTGCAAGTCATGTAGGATATAAATTAAGCCGTTTCGACTTCCACTTCAGGCTCTTCAATTTGCAATTCAATCTTGCGGATACGGTTTTTGCTCGTTTCGCGGATGATGAATTTCAAATTCCCGATATAATGCTCTTTGCCCGGCTTCGGATCTACCAGCTTGCTGTACAGCCAGCCGCCTACCGTGTCGACATCCTCTTCCTCGAAGCTCATGCCGGTAAGCTGAGCCAGTTCGTCGAGCAGCACCTTGCCGTCCAGCAGATAGCAATTCTCGGCGAGCTGTTCGATTTCCTTGCGCTCATCGGCGTCGAACTCATCACGAATCTCGCCAACGATTTCCTCCAATATATCTTCAATCGTAATTAGGCCGGAGGTTCCGCCGTATTCGTCAACCAGGATAGCGATGTGAACGCGTTCCTGCTGCATCCGTTTCAGGAGCATCTTGACTGGCGTAACTTCAGATACACTAAGTACGGGATGGATCAGCTTTTTTAGATCAAACGCTTTGTTGGCATCATACTCCAGAAACAATTGCTTCGTATTGATCATGCCCACGATATTGTCCTTGCTCTCCAGTGCAACCGGAAAGCGTGTATATTGCTCCTGGCGGATAATGTCCAGGTTTTCCATAAGCGAATAGTTGGTATACAGACAGATCATATCTGTACGCGGAACCATGATTTCCTTCGCAAGCAATTCATCGAATGCGAAGATACGGCTTACATAGCCATACTCTGTATTGTTGATTTTGCCGCTTTGGTAGCTCTCGTTCAGAATCAACTGAATTTCTTCTTCGGAGTGGGCATCCTCATGCTCCTTCATCGGCTTAAGGCCGAACAAGCGCACAAGCGCATTGGCGGAGCCGTTAAGCAGCCAGATGAACGGGTACATTAAGGTATGGAAGAAAATAATCGGTTTTGCCGTCAAAAACGTAATAAACTCCGCTTTCTGAATCGCCCAGGATTTCGGAGCCAGCTCGCCAACGACGACATGGATAAAGGTAATGAAGATAAACGCGATGCCGATGGACAAGGCATGGCTCAATGTCTCGTTCATTTCCATTCCGTGGAATACGGGTAAAAGTATTTTCTCTACTGTCGGTTCTCCCAGAAATCCGAGTCCAAGAGCGGTTATCGTAATACCAAGTTGGCATGCCGACAAGTAGGCATCCAGATTGCTTGTAACCTTCTGAACGGAAACCGCGTTCTTCCGGCCCTCCAGCACCAACTGTTCAATCCGGCTTGGGCGCAGCTTGACGATGGCAAACTCCGTCGCGACGAAAAAAGCAGTCAAAAAAATAAGAAGAGCAATCAAGATTAAATTAAGTTCTATACCACTACCCATTTTCGATTCTCACTACCCTTTATATTTATAGTTTTTTAATTACTTATGCTTTACTATAGCGAAAGATTACAGGTTATGACAACTGCCAAAAGGAACGGTTTGAGGCGTTTAGGTCTCGTTAGGCTCATTTAGATGGAACGTATTCGTCGTTCTCATTGTTTTTCGAGTCTTTACAACGACAATTCGCAGCCTTAAGATGAGTTCATATGAACTTGAAGCGTAGGCAGGAGGTGGGCGAATGGATCGATTTTGGCTGACTCGCCAAGAGCTTGCGAACGTGCTGCGCTCGCTTGAAGAGCGAGGAGGCGAGAAGCCCTCGGATATATTGCGCCATGCATGGACGAGGAATGAGCCCGGAGCCGGACAAAGCGAAATACGCGGTATGCTTCGCGGTAGCCCGCTTCCGCCCATTGCGGAGAAGCTGATGAGATGTACGGAGAGACGGGGATTTTCCTTGCATGAGATTGCAGATCTTGGCCATTTACTGGAATTTTCTACACTATCCGTTACATCTATGCAGAACTGGGTGAAAAGAGATTTCAAGATGTATTTTCACTGCCCGCAAGCGGGCAAAAAATATTCGCTTAATCAAACGGCGCTTCTGCTCATGATAGACGACCTGAAGGCTAATCTGGATTTCGAGTCAATCAGGCGGTTGTTCGCCATGTTATTCTGCGAGAGCGAGGATAACGGCAAGCCGGCGCTGGCGGGGATTACGCCGCTTTCGCTCTTTGACCGGTATACGAGCTTGTATCAAGCCCTGGACAGGCGCAAGCAGTGGGAATCGATGAAAGAAGAGCAGCTGGAGCAGGTTGTGTGGGAAGAGGCGGCCAAGTCGGCCGAGGCGATGCCCGCATTATCAGCCGATCAGAAGGCGGCGCTTCATACGGTGTTGTTCGTCGCGGTCATTTCGATTCAAGCTGCCCGCCTGCAAGCTCTGGCCAGACATTATTGCCAAGCAGCGCTCTATATGAGGAAGCCCTAATAGATCAGTCCTATTTTTCCCAAACTAGAAGAGGGGTCATACAACTATGTTGAAGTCATTCTTAAAAGCCTCCCGGTTCAGGGTCATTCCCGTTATGCTCATTCCGGTGGCGTTAGGCGCGCTAGGCGCTTATGTCTGGAGAGGGGAATTCCATCCCTGGCTCTTCATTCTGACCTTAATTGGAGCGGGCGCCGCCCATCTGTTCTCCAATATGGTCAATGATCTGTGGGATTTCAAAAGCGGTACGGATACGGCTGCCAAAGGAACGGAAGGCGCGATATCGACGAATTCCGGTTTTCTGACGAACGGAACGTGGAGCCTCGGCAAATTCAAGGCGGTAACCTGGCTGATGTTCGCTATTGCGACACTGTCAGGGGTGGCGCTTAGTCTGGTAAGCGGCTGGCCCGTGCTGGTGTTCGGCTTGGCTGGCGCGTTTATCGCGTACTTCTATGTCGCACCGCCGATTCGATTCGGTTACCGGGGGAAAGGATACAGCGAGATTGCGATTCTGCTCTCGTTCGGCGTGCTGCCTGTCGCAGGCGCCTATTATGTACAGGTATCTGAGCTGGATTACAGGGCGCTGCTTCTGTCGCTGCCGATCGGTCTTCTGACCACGCTGATTCTGTTCAATCATCACTTCTTGCATTGGAAAGCGGATCGGCAAGCCGGCAAGAAGACGCTAGTTGTCGTATGGGGCGAGCAGCGGGCGCTTCGCTTCTCCCGCTTACTAATGTTCCTGGCTTACGCCGCGCTTATATTGTGCGTAGTAACTGGCGCGCTGCCGATATACGCCTTGCTTGCCCTGCTCACAGCTATTCCGATATATTTGGTATATGGCCGGTTGGGCTCGCATAATCAATCTGTCGCCTATTTGCCGCTTATGGGCGCTTCCTTGAAGGCTACGATGAGTTGCGGTGCCATATTGATCGTTGCGCTGATCGTCCAAGGATCGCTGCAATAATTCATTCCGACCAACAACTTAGAAAGAAGGGCTATCGATGAGCAATATAAGGACGCTAGGAGATTTCCATACTATACTGGATGAAGGAGCTACCTGGAAGATCGGCGGATTCCAATTGCCTGATGGTACGGTTTGGCAGTACCGCGAGCCGGAGGCAGTCGTCATTGTGCGCAACGGCATCCTGTATGTGCGCGCAACGATCAGCAGGGGCAACGATAAGGTACAGATTCTGGATAATGCCAAGCATATGTATTATTCCAACGAGCCAGTGAAAGTACCGGAAGCAGGCGAGATCAGCTTCGAGATGAAGATTCGCGCCAGAACAGCCAACACAGCTCCAGGCGATCTGTATGACGGATATGTGTCGCTTAACTTGCTGGATTTCACAACGGGAGGCGCGCTGGATTTCTTTGTCAGCAATGATCAATATGCCAGCGTGTATGCAGTGCTACCATTCCCGGGCGTGCAAGTGCCTGACAGCGATCGCACCAAATATTTCTGCGTATTTAAGGAAGAAAAAGAAGGATTCGCGCCTCGCGAGTTCAATACGTATAAGATTACTTACAATCGTCCGAATGACGAGGTTATTTTCTATGTCAATGGGACAGAGGTTCGCAGAGAGCAAAATACGCCTGTGAAATTCAATGCATTTACGGTGGCGCTCGGCATTATGACCGAAAAGGACCTCACGCCGGAGGGCAGCGTATCCGCCCACGGCCAGACCGTCATTGCGGAATGGTCGCCTATTACAATAGAAGTAAAGGAATAAGGGTTATTACTGAAGGAGCCGAAGCATGTTATTTGTGTTCATTGCTTTATGGGCCGTAGCCAGCATTGTATGGCTGTCCGATCCGGGTTCCGCCGTGAACAGGCGGCTTGGCGCGCTCGCATTCAGCGGGGGCGCCGGAGCGCTTGCGGCGCTGCTGGATCTGAGCTGGCTGCCTTATGCGATCAAGCAAGGCGCAGGACAGAGCGTTCAGCTTCTGTTGTATCGGCTGCAAGCGTTCTCATCCGTGTTCTCCTACTACTTTGTGCCGTACTTCTTCCTGCTGTTCGCCCTATCTTATCGAGGCATCCAATTGAAACGAGCCTATGCGTTATCGCTGCCTTGGCTGCTGCTCATCCCGATTGTGCTGTGCACGCTGTTCACGCCGGCGTATAACACGCTGCACCCCATCACCTTTACGATTGTCGTATGGTGGGCAGTGCCTTACATAGCTGCAGGCGCCTATTTGGTGCTCAGCAAGCGGGTTCCGCCTGCGGCGATGGCCCGGACGCACTGGATGGTCTGCTTCGCCGTATTGCCGCCTGTTCTGTTCGCAATGGCGATGAATTACATCCTGCCGAGCCTCGGCATGCTGCGAATGTGGGTCTATAATACGTGGATTGTCGGACTCGGCACGCTCGTATTTGTGCTCGGGTTATTTACATACGGATTTATGGGTATTCGCATACTGATAGATCGCAGGAGATACGATTCCACGCTTCGCGCCGTAACTTCCGGCACGGCGATGCTCAATCATGCCATTAAGAACGATGCGGGCAAGCTGCGGCTGTTCGGCGAGAAGATGAAGCGCTATGCGATTCAGACTTCGCAGGAGGAGCTGCTGGCGGATGTGGAGGCCGTTCTGTCGGCTTCCCGTCATATGGAGGAGATGGTGGCCCGCGTTCACCGGAGAACGGAGGATTTGACCCTTCGCCCCGAGCGGGCGGACCTGACCGAGGTTGTGGAAGAAGCGCTTCGCGCGCTGGAACCCTCGCTTGGCGCGATCCAGCTTCATGTCTCCATGACGAAGGGCTGGATCTGCAGCATCGATCGCGCCCAGACAGCTGAAGCGGTGACGAATATCGCGATGAACGCGATTGAGGCGATGAATGGACAGGGCAAGCTGACCGTCACGCTGACGGAGACGAAGCGCGAGCTGATCATTGAATTGGCCGATACAGGACCGGGCATGGACCGCACGCTGCGGATGAATGCATTTGATCCTTTCTATACAACTAAGAGAACGGGGCATAACTTTGGGCTAGGACTGCCGTATGCGCTGCATGTCATGAGGAAGCATAAAGGCACGCTTCAAATGCGAAGCAAAAAAGGCGAGGGGACATCCTTTTATCTTTCCTTCCCCAAACAAGCGGTGCTGGCGGAATATCATCATACACGGACGGAGGAGCGAATGCGATGAGTAAACCGATTCGTATCGGAATCGTGGAGGACGATCCGGACTGGCGCAGAGGACTTGCCGATTATTTGGCGGGGGAGTCCGACTTTGAGCTGATCTGGACGGTATCCAGTGCTAGTGAGCTGCGAGAGGCGCTGCTTGGCGATGAGCGTTCGCCGGATGTTATTCTGATGGATATTATGCTGGACGGTCGCCCGGAGGGCATCCTGCTGGCGGAGGAAGCTTCTCTAGCGACAGGTGCGCGCATTATTATGCTGACCTCAATGGAGGAGAAGGAGCTCATCCTGCAATCCTTTCATGCAGGGGCAATTGACTATCAGATCAAGAGCAGCTTCGAGAAGCTGCCGGATGCGATCCGGCAAGCGTACCGCAAGCAATCGCCGATCAGTCCGGAGGCGGCGGAGCAGCTGCGTGAGGAATTCAAGCGGCTGAAGGCGCTGGAGCGGGAGTTCGAAGTGAAGAAGATGAGCGATCTCATCACGCCTTCTGAGCTGCAATTGCTAGGTCTTATTCAAGAAGGCTATTCACAGCCCCAGATTGCGGATAAGCTGTTCATCACGCTGCGCACCGTCAAAAACCATGTGAACCATATTCTGAAGAAGCTAGGCGTGAAAGGCTCGAAGGAAGCGGCTGCCAAGGTGAAGGATATGGGGCTCCTGGATCATAAGAATGAACGAAAGTAGTACCATATACAAATGGTACTATTTTTTTTATGAAAATATTGTAAGCTGTATTTGAGGCCAGGTACTAAAGTTTGGAAAAACAAAGATTGGGGTGGCGGAAGATGTTCGAGATGTTTTCGATTCAGCATATGGTTGCATTAGCCTTTGCTTTTATCGTATTTGCGGCAATCGTCTTAAGCCGAAAGCGGCTTAGGGTAGAACGGGGCAATCGGATCTTCCGCCTGGGCATTGCGAGCCTGCTGATTGCATGCGAGATCGCGCTACAAACCTCTTACGTCCTGGAAGGGAGCTGGGGAGCTGGATCGCTGCCATTCCAGCTGTGCAGCTTGACGCTCCTGCTGTCTGCGGCCGCACTGGCCTTCCGGATTCGACAGTTGTACAGCATCATCTATTTCCTCGGGACGCTGGGTGCTCTGCAGGCGCTGGCAACGCCCAATCTGGATGAAGCCTTTCCGCACTTCAGATATTTTCATTTCTTTATCGCGCATATCGGCATTATCGCCTCCGCAGTGTATCTCATGACGGTGGAGCGCTACAAGCCGACGCTGCGATCTGCATTCGGAGCCTGGCTGTGGCTTCATGTGCTGGCTGTTCCCGCCGCCATCGTCAATATGGCGACAGGAACGACGAACTTCATGTTCTTGGCCCGTAAGCCCGCTTCAGCTTCGCTGCTTGACCTTCTTGCCCCATGGCCGTGGTATTTGCTCCAGTTGGAAGCTGTTGCGGTCTTGCTATGCCTGATTCTATACGGGATATCACAATTAGCGTATTGGATGAACGGGAGGAAAACGACATGATCGATTTGTTAAAGAAACATTGGACCTCGCTGCTAGGCGCCATCTTCATCGTCGCCGCATTTGTAACGCTGTTTCAGTATTCGGTGGATCGCGGATGGATATCGGACGCGATGAAGATTGGCTTCGGCTTGCTGGCCGGCGCAGGCCTCGGAGTAGCAGGAGGGAAGCTGGCCCAGCGTCCGAAGCTTGTCATTACGGGTGAAATATTGCTTGGCATCGGCGCTTGCGTCCTCTATGCAACCTTTTCCTTCGCAGGCATCTATTACAACCTGTGGGAGCCGACGCTTGTCCTGCTGGGCATGACGGCTGTAACGATCGGCATATCCGTCTATGCCTACCGGTTCGACTCCCGCATGCTCATGAATATTGCGATGGCGGGCGCCCTGCTTGCGCCGCTGCTGATGAGGCCGGAGACGGATCAAGTGTTTACGCTGTTCCTTTATCTGTTCGTGCTGAATGCGGCTTTCTTCTATCTTAGTATCATTAAGAGCTGGATGGAGCTGCGAATCGTAAGCTTCGCTGGCACTTGGATGATGTATACGGTCTACTTCGTTCACTTCTGGCCTCCAATGGACGGCTTGTGGAGCATGCCGATCCGTTACGCGCTGGCTGCGTTCCTGTTCTATACGATCGCATTTATGGCATCATCTTGGCGAAACAAGCTGAGCTTTGATGGGCTGGATCTGTATTTGAGCGCGGCGAACGGCATTATCTTCGGCATCTGGGCGCTGATTATCTGGCATGGGGATTTGGATTACGGTTTCGTGCTGGCGTTCATTGCGGTTGTGTATCTGATTGCGGGTGTGACGATCTACAAGCTTAAGGGGAATATGTCGGCTTCCTCTGTCACCTTCGGGTTAGGCGGCGTGCTGCTTCTGCTCATGTCGATCAACAGCTTTGGTGAAGGCGTTCTGTTCAATGTGCTGATGTGGACTTCATACGCTTGCATGCTGGCCGCATTAGGTTATGTGAAACGGTGGATTATTCCGACCATCTTGGGAATCGTTATCTGGCTTTATGTCGGCGTCTTCTGGTATGCCGTCACCTGGTGGACTCCGCGCGGCGAATGGTTTGGCGTCTATATTCCATTCCTGAACTGGGGAGCGATTGCTTGGATGCTGCTGGCTGCGCTTGGTTTCTTCTATGCGAGAAAGCTCGCCTTTGAAGGATTCTCGGATACAACCAACCGGGTATTATCCCGGATCTTCGCTCTTGCCTCTCACCTGATTGTAGGCGGACTGATGGCAAGACAAATCCAGAATATTTTTACCGAGTATTATGCTGAGGCGCCTAGTGTCTACATGAATCTGACATTGTCTGTCGTATGGGCCGTATACGCGCTTCTGCTTATGCTATGGGGTACCTATTATAAGGAAAGAACATTCAGATGGTTCGGTACGGTCGTGCTCGTCATCGTGGCGGTCAAAGCAATCTTTATGGATCTGAGCGGCAAGGACGCCCTGTTCAAAGTGCTCGTTCTGCTCGTTCTTGGTGGCTTGTCCTTCTTGATGACTTGGATTAACAACAAGTGGCAATCGCCGGAGCAGCCGTCGGAGCAAGCTGCACCAGAGGGGAATAACGAAAGCGCATAAACGTAAATAGAGGCCTTTCGTACCGCAAGCAGCGGGACGGAAGGCTTCTTGATGTCCACTAAATGGGAAAGACTAGCCGCGGGGGGTAAAAACATGTACAATGAATACCGATATAACACTCATGTGCGATTTTTCTGACTAAGTTAGGGGGCATCATTCATGAGTATCGACCCGCGCTCCATGAAGGCGCTGTTGCAGGCGCAATTGGCGCCGAAGCTAGACTTTGGAGCTAATTCCAAAAAATCGGCGAGCAGCTCATCCGATGAGCTGGTCTCGCCATTCGATACGATCTTAACGTCCCGGCTTGCCGGCTCGCAAGACGAATCCGCCGAATCCGGCAAAACGCCGATCTGGTCGGACACACTATGGGAGCAGCTGTCTTCTTATTCGTTCGCTCCGGTAAGTCCCGTGTCTGCCCTGACGGATTCATCAGACAGCTTCGACTCGTCGTCGCCGTTCGCAGGACTGATCCAGCATGCATCGGCCAAGTATGGTGTCGATCCTTCTCTCATTCAAGCCGTGATCGCTACGGAGTCGGGCTTCAACCCGATTGCCCAGTCCCATGCCGGAGCCAAGGGGCTCATGCAGCTGATGGACGGCACGGCGAGAGGACTTGGCGTGACGGATTCCTTCGATCCTGTACAGAACATCGAGGGGGGCACGCGATATCTGGCGATGCTGCTGCGGAAGTATGGCGGGGACGAAGCGGTTGCGCTTGCGGCATACAATGCCGGGCCTGGCAGAATCGACCGTCTGGGCATATCTTCGCAAGAGGAGCTGCTGGCGAAGTGGAACGAGCTGCCGGGAGAGACACAGCGTTATATTGGCAAAGTGCAACAGGCTAAGCTTTAACGTATCGAGATCACGATTCATGGTTCGCATGATTTGCGACAGAATCGCGATCTCTTCTTTTTTTCAAAGAGAGGATGATCAGGATGTTATATTTCGACCATTGCGCATCTACACCGCCATATGAAGAGGTCGTCACCGCCATGATGGAAGTCATGAGAAAGCATTATGCCAATCCATCGTCCTTGCATGCCGGCGGTGTGGCGGCAGCGAAGCTGATCGAACGGTCGCGAGCGCTGGTCGCCTCGCAGCTCGGCACGTCAAGAGGCAATTGGCTGTTCACCTCCGGCGGCACGGAGTCGAATAATCTGGCGCTGAAGGGTGCTGCCAGACATTATCGCTCGCGCGGCAACCATATTATTGCGTCAAGTATCGAGCATGCTTCCGCGCATGAAGCGCTCAAGCAGTTGGAAGCGGAAGGCTATCGAGTGACGTTACTGCCCGTCAGCGAGACGGGCCATGTGTCGGCAGAGTCCGTACGGGACGCGCTGACGGACGAGACGATTCTGGTCACGGTCATGCATGTGAACAACGAGATCGGAACAATCCAGCCGATTCGCGAGATTGGCGAGCTGCTTCGCGACTATCCACAGATCCTGTTCCATGTCGATGCCGTACAAAGCCTGGGCAAGGTGCCTCTCGATCCGGAAGGATGGGGCATCGATCTGGTCAGCGCGTCTGCCCATAAGCTGCGCGGCCCGAAAGGGATCGGCTGGCTGTATGTGAGAGATGGGGTTAAGCTTCATGCGCTGTCATCAGGCGGTTCGCATGAGGGAGGTTTCCGTGCAGGTACGGAAAACGTGCCGGCTATCGTCGCTTCGTCGAAGGCGATTCGCATGTCGATGGAGAGCATGGAGGAGCGCGCAGAGCGAATGTACGCGCTTGCCCGCCGACTGCGCGCATTCATCGCGACCAGGCCGGAACTGAAGCTTAATGGTGCGGAGCCGCTGGCGCCACATATCGTCCACTTCTCGTATCCGGGGATGAAGCCGGAAGTGATCGTTCATATGCTGGAGCAGCATGATATAATAGCTTCGACGAAATCCGCTTGCTCCTCGAAGGACAACAAGCCGAGCCGTGTGCTGCTGGCGCTTGGGGCCAGCCCGGCGCAAGCTTTGGGCGGCGTGCGTATCAGCTTCGGGGACGAGCATCAGGAAGAGCATGTGGAGCGGCTGATCGCAGCTCTCACGGACGTGATTGTACAATTAAAGCCGCTTGAGAGGGGTAACCAACATTGATATACGACCAGATAGTGCTTCGCTATGGCGATTTGATCATGAAAGGGAGAAACCGCAACCAATTCGAGAAGCGGATGCAGCGACAGGTGAAGAACGCGCTGACGCCATTCAAAGGCGTGACCTACTGGAAGACCTTCGGCCGGCTGTACGTGAAGCTGAACGGCCAGCCCTATGAGCCGATTGCGGACAGGCTGAAGGACTTGTTCGGCATCATATCGCTCAGCCCGGTCATCAGCTCCGAATCGGAGCTGGAGGCAATCAGGGCGGCTGCAATGACCTTAATGAATTCCTTGAAGACACCGCCGAAGACATTCAAGGTTAGCGTAAAGCGCGCATGGAAAGGCTTCCCGCATCAGTCGCAGCAGATGAATCATCTCGTCGGCGCCCATATATTGCGGGCGTTCCCCGAGCTTAGCGTAGATGTGAGAAATCCGGAAGTGGAATTGAAGGTGGATATCCAAGAAGAGGCCACCTACTTATTCTGCGAGGTCATTCCAGCGGCCGGCGGCTTCCCGTTCGCCTCGAACGGCAAGGCTATGCTGCTGCTCTCCGGCGGCATTGACAGTCCCGTAGCTGGCTGGATGGCGCTGCGGAAAGGGCTGGAGATTGAAGCGGTCCACTTCCACAGCTATCCGTTCACAAGCGAGCAGGCGAAGGATAAGGTCGTTGCGCTGGCGAAGCGTCTCTCCTACTTCAGCGGAGCGCCTCTGAAGCTGCATCTCGTGCCGTTCACGGAGATTCAGACAACCCTTGCGCAGAGCGGGCAGGATAATCTCATTATTACGTTAATGCGCAGAGTCATGCTGAGAATTACGGAAGGCCTTGCGGTCAGAAGCGGCGCTCTTGGTATCGTTACGGGGGAGAGTCTGGGGCAGGTAGCAAGCCAAACCCTGCCTAGCATGAATGTCATTGGACGAGCAACCCAATTGCCGATGCTGAAGCCGCTTATCATGATGGACAAGAGCGAAATTATAGCCATGGCCGAGAAGATCGGCACGTATCAGACCTCCATTCTGCCTTATGAGGACTGCTGCACCTTGTTCTTGCCTAAGTCGCCAAGCACGAATCCGAATCTTCATATCGTGGAGAATATCGAGGCGGGAATTGCCAATCTGGATTCGATGATCGAAGATGCGATCAAAGGAACGGAATATATGTACCTGTCACCAGGTGAGATGAAATCCAAAGAAACGGCCGAGGAAGACGAGTGGTTCTAAGGAATGGAGAGTGAATCATTCGGATATCGACAAAAAAAGAAGCAGCCATCCCTTAATGGGATTGGCTGCTTTTCTGTGCTGCTGCCGCCTGTTTCCGTTTGTTGACGAAGTATCCGGAGCCTACTGTCACGATGACCACGACGATGATGAAGGCCCAGTAGATGGCTTTGTTTTCATCCAGCGCACCGTGGAACTGTTTTTCATGCGTAATCATTTTGGATGCGGTATAAGCAAGTACGGCGGAGCCCACATAGACGATCCACTCGTATTTGTTGATAAGCTTGATAAAGAGCGTGCTGCCCCATACGACGACCGGAACGCTGATGATCAAGCCGAGAATGACGAGTATGATTTCATGCTCACCATGAGAGGAGCCCTTTGCCGCGCCAGCGACTGCGATAACGTTGTCGATGCCCATCGCCGCATCCGCGATAATGATCGTGCGGATGGATTGCCATAGCGTATTGCCTGCCTTGATGTTGTCGTGACTGTCTTCCTGCACGAGCAGCTTGAACGCGATCCAGAGAAGCAGCAGACCGCCTACCAGATTGAGCCACGGCACGGAGAGCAATTGAACGACCAGCAGCGTTGCAATGACGCGAATGCCGACGGCTCCGACAGTACCCCAGATAACGGCTTTCTTCTGCTGATGCTGCGGAAGCTTGCGTGCGGCCAATCCTATGACAATGGCATTATCCCCGGCCAGAATAAGGTCGATGAATACGATAGTCAACAGGGCAGTGAAAAATTCGACCGTGAAAAAGTCCATATTATGTTTCCTCCTCTCTATCTCTATGCTTGCTTATTGAAGTCTACAATAAATCAGGAATTTCGGGAAGATGGATTTTTGGACATATTCCCCATAGCTTGTTCATACCCCTGTTATGAGAGGGGAGATCGATCGTGGACAGCGTACTTATTTTTCTTCAAATCGCGTTAATTAATGTATTGCTTAGCGGAGACAATGCGATCGTCATTGCGATGGCGAGCCAGCATCTGCCGCCCAAGCAGCGCCAGAAGGCGATCTGGTGGGGGGCATTCGCCGCAGTGGGACTGCGATGCATCCTGACGGTCGTGGCATTGCAGCTGCTCCAAGTTCCGTATTTGCAAGCTGCAGGTGCCATTCTGCTGCTGTACATTGCCGTCAAGCTGCTTGGAGACGCGGGTTCTGTGCAAGAGTCCCATCATGTGAAACGTGCGGCAACGCTGGGACATGCGGTATGGACAATCGTCACAGCAGACTTTATTATGAGCCTCGATAATGTGCTGGCAATCGCTGCAGTCGCTGACGGAGATCTTGTCCTTATTTTGCTCGGGATCGCGCTAAGCATACCGATGATTATATGGGGCAGCCAATTGCTGGGAAGAATGCTTGCCAAATATCCTTTCCTTGCCTACATAGGAGCGGCATTACTTGCCTTCGCGGCAGGGGAAATGCTGATGAAGGACCCTGGACTCCACGCAGTCCTATTCCATGGCAATCAGATGCTGGAGCAGCTTATTCCGCTATTATGCGTGCCGTTTGTCGTCATTTTGGCTATATTGAAAAAACGGGCGGAATATCGATAAGGGATAAATAACCGAATGCGCGGGAACAGCGAGCAATCGCTGTTTTTTGCATAGTTCTGCTTTTTTTTGTGAATCTCTCGACAGATTACTGGTTTTTTTGCCGCAGTTCCATTAAACTAATAAAGATAAAAAAACTGGCGTCTTTCGTCTGTCTATACGATCGATGTTTGTAAGGAGCGGAATGGATATGCCAACTAACAAATATTCCGCTGGAATTATCCTGCTGTTAGCCGGGGTCATTATCTTGTTGGGCAAAATAGGTGTGTTCGGCTTTTTGGGAGCGATCTTTTGGCCGCTGCTTGTCCTGATACCCGGGGTACTGCTTCACGTACTCTACTTCGGCAGAGTAGTTCCGGCCGTTATGCTGGTTCCTGGCGGAATGCTCGTAGTATACGCACTGCTGTTTATCATTTGCAACATTTTTGGATGGGATAGCTTAAAGTATCTATGGCCGATGTTCATCTTCGGCTTTGCCGCAGGGTTATATGAATACTACATGTTCGGCGGGGCTTCCGTGCCGCGAGTCGTGTTCACGGCGTCTATCGCGCTCGCAATCGCGTCCGTTCTGTTCCTGGTTCTCATTCTGATGTGGAGCTGGGGCATATATCTCATCGCGGCGCTGTTCATTGCGGCCGGTGCCTGGATGATGTTCGGGCCGCGCAAGCGCTGGTAGGTCAGATTTAACAGGTTAATCTAAAAACAATTGGAGTGGATTATTTCTTATGCAAGCAAGAGAGAACTTACGCAACATCGCAATTATTGCACACGTTGACCATGGCAAAACAACACTGGTTGACAAGCTGCTTCAACAATCGGGAACGTTCAGGGAACATGAAGCCGTGCAAGAGCGCGCGATGGACTCAGGCGACCTGGAGCGGGAACGCGGCATTACGATTCTGGCGAAAAACACAGCCATTACGTACATGAACTACTTGATTAACATCGTGGATACACCAGGCCATGCCGACTTTGGCGGCGAAGTTGAACGGATTATGAAGATGGTCGACGGGGTTCTGCTGGTCGTTGACGCCTTCGAGGGCTGTATGCCGCAGACGAAGTTCGTATTGCGCAAGGCGCTTGAGCACCAGCTTACGCCAATCGTAGTTGTGAACAAGATCGATCGTCCGAACGCAAGACCGGTTGAAGTTATTGATGAAGTGCTTGACTTGTTCATTGAGCTGGGCGCGAACGACGATCAGCTGGAATTCCCGGTTGTCTATGCATCGGCGCTCATGGGTACGTCCAGCCTGGATGCCGAGAAGCAGGATGACAATATGATGGCGCTGTATGATACTATCGTCAACCATATCCCATCCCCGACTGAAAATGTGGAAGAGCCGCTCCAATTCCTCGTTACTCTTCTTGACTATAACGAATATTTGGGCCGTATTGCGATCGGTCGCGTCAATCGCGGAACAATCAAGCAAGGCCAGCCGGTAGCCGTCATTGACCGTGAAGGCAAGACGAAGCAGGCGAGAATTGAGAAGCTGTTCGGCTTCCAAGGCTTGAAGCGCGTCGAAATTGAAGAAGCAGGCGCAGGCGATATCGTTGCAATTGCAGGTATTCGTGAAATCAATATCGGTGAGACCATTGCCGACCCTCAACATCCTGAAGCGCTGCCGGTTCTGAAAATCGACGAGCCTACGCTTCAAATGACTTTCCTTGTCAACAACAGTCCGTTCGCAGGCCGCGAAGGCAAATGGGTAACATCCCGCAAGCTGCGTGAACGCTTGTTCAAAGAGCTGGAGACAGACGTTGCGCTTCGCGTGGAAGAGACCGAGAGCCCTGACGCCTTTATCGTATCGGGCCGCGGCGAGCTGCATCTTGGCATCCTTATCGAGAACATGCGTCGTGAAGGCTACGAGCTGCAAGTATCCAAGCCGGAAGTTATCGTGAAAGAGATCGACGGCATTAAGCAGGAGCCATACGAGCGCCTGTTGATCGACGTTCCGGAAGAAAGCACGGGCTCTGTTATGGAGAGCCTTGGCACACGCAAAGCCGAAATGGTCAACATGATCAATAACGGAAACGGCCAAGTGCGTCTGGAATTCATTATTCCGGCACGCGGACTGATCGGATATCGTACGTCGTTCCTGACGCTGACACGCGGATACGGCATTATGAACCACGCGTTCGACAGCTATGGACCGCTTGCTGGCTCGGGTGTTGGCGGCCGTCATCAAGGCGTGCTTGTGGCAAGCGAGAACGGCACATCCACATTCTATGGCATGCTGGGTGTTGAAGACCGCGGCTTGATGTTCCTGGAGCCGGGCGCCGAGATTTATGAAGGCATGATCGTTGGCGAGCATAATCGCGATAACGACATCATCGTCAATATCTGTAAGGAAAAGCAATTGTCCAACGTTCGTTCGGCGGGCAAGGATGATACCGTTAAGCTGAAAACGCCGGTTATCTTCTCCTTGGAGCAAGCTTTGGAATATTTGAACGATGACGAATATTGTGAAATTACGCCGAAGTCGATCCGCCTGCGCAAGAAAATTCTCGTGAAGAGCGAGCGTGAGCGTGCCGAGAAGCATCGCAAAATGTCGCAAGCTGGCGTATAAGCGAACTGCGGAGTGTATCGTTTCGCAAGCTGCCAACTTGCGTTAGGAGGTAAGAAAGATGCAGGAATGGTTGAGCGAGCATAAGCTCGTTTCCTATCTTCTCATATTGGGATTCACGATCTATATCTTCAATTCGGTATTCCGCCCTCAGGCGAAGCTGCCGATCCTGAAGGAAATTATGGTCTATCTCGTGATGGCGATAGGCTCGTTCGTCCTGATGATTATGCAGGTCGACAAGCTTCCGATCATTCAGTGTATGGCGATTGCCGTCATCATGATGCTGATGCTGAGAGGCCGTCAAATGTATGACAAGTGGAAGAAGGGCAAGACAGGCGGTACGGAATCGCGCGAAGCGGAGCAAGGGCAATGACACTGGAGGATGCGCTGTTCAATTGGCTGCAAATCCAGCTCGTTGCCAATGCGAGACCAGAGGATGGGGCTGCGCGCGACACGCTTGCTTTTTTTGAAGAAATTCTGCGGGAAGATCATGGTCTGTCGTCTTATGCGATCGAGCGGACTGACGAGACCATGCTTCACGTTCGTTACGAGAAGGACGGCCGCGCCTTGCTGAAGCTGTATCCCCGGGAAGTCGGGGAGCAGCTTCTTCATGACATTAACGCTACTCCCAAATACAACGAAGCTTGAAGGTGAGAGGATGAGCCAACAATCGAACTCATTGCCGCCGCGTTCAAGCGGGCGAAAAGGTCCTCCTGCCAAAGCTGGCAAGGATAAGAAGAAAAAAAGAAATCCGCTTCTTAAGGCTTTCTTTTTTCTTTTTTTCGGACTGCTGCTTACAGCGGCGGCACTTATCGTCGTGGTGGCGCTGAAGACTTCGGACGCAATTGACACGATTGCACTAGATGAGACAGAAGCTACGCCTGTTCCTGTAAAGGAATCGGTCAAGCAAAAGCCGGTCGCCTTTGTCCTCATGGGCATTGATTCACGTGACCATGGCGGAGGATTGAATACCGATGTGATGATGGTTGCGGCCTTTAATCCGACGACGAAAAAAGCGACGGTCGTTGCGATTCCCCGTGATACATATGTCGAAGTGGAAGGCTACCGCGGGCGGAAGGCCAATCGCTTCTATGCGGACAACTACGTTGTCGCTACACGCGATAAGGGCTTAAGTAAGGAAGCGGCCGATTTGGAAGCGAAGAAGGCAGTCAAGGAAGTCATGGGCAAGCTGTTTGATATCGATATCAAATATGCCTCCATGATCAACTTCCAAGGCTTCTCGGATGTCGTGGATGCCTTAGGTGGCATTACAGTCAATGTAGACATGCGAATGAAGTATGAAGATACGAGAGATGGCACGAATATCGATCTGCAGCCGGGAATCCAGACACTGAAGGGCAAAGAAGCGCTTGATTTCGTCCGCTACCGGAAATCGAATGACGGCAAAAACATGTCCAGCGATTTTGACCGCAACCGCCGTCAGTCGGAGGTGCTTGGAGCAATCGTAGACAAGCTCGTCAGCATTGGCGGCATTCCTAAGATTGGCGGCGTCATCGAAGCTGTGGGGAAAAATATTTCTGCTGATATGCAAAGGCAAGAAATTACCCGTATGCTCGAAACGTACTATTCAATCAGAAGCAGCGACATTGAGTTTCTATCCCTTGAAGGTGTATGGAAAAGTCCGAACGTCTACATCGATGAAGCCAGCCATGCGAAGGTGAAAGCAGCCCTACAGGCAAAAATGGCTGAATGACCGTAGACTGTCAGTCATAATATAGCTATAATAGGAGCTAAGCAAGCTGCTTTTGAATGAAGGCCGATTCAGAAGGAGGTTATGCGGATGAACAATCCAGCAGTAATCGCGGTAGATCCGCATCCTGACGATATGTATGGTTGGAGCAAGCGGCTAGCTGTTGTTTCTGTTGCCAAAGGGAAAGATGGGGACAAGTATAGAGTCATGCAAGTTGTTGCATGTGAAGAAGCCTAGTGATCAGATCACTAGGCTTTTTGCGTCTTTTGGACATCTTTACCGTTTCTTAACGCGAGCGTGATGGCGCAGGCTTGGTGAGACTGTTTTGCTCCAACATTTCACCCTGTACATCATCTTGCGAATCCTGAGCTTGATCGGGGTCAGGATCGGTCATCCCATTGCTGTCATTGAGCTCATCATCGGGAGGCACGATATCGCGCGGCAGTTGGGGAACCAGACGTCCCATAATGTCGGCCAGTTCTTCGGCAAATCCAGAGAACGGATGCCCGCTCTGGATGTCGTTGCCGATCTCCTCCAGCCGATTGGCGATATCGATATCGGCTGTGACAAAGGCGTCTACGCCATATTCGTCGTTGCGGAACGCTTCGGCGACCGAATATTTGATCGTGCCGACACGTGAGCGCTCCAGAGAGCCTTCGACATCGATACCTACAATAGCGGTATTGCCTACAATGACGCAATGAGCATTCTCTACACCTTCCACGCCTTTGGCGAGCTCTTCCAGATGAGCTTCCACTTCGCTGCGATTTTCTATGAGCTTCTTGCCGCTGCCATCCTGTGCAGCCTGATAGCGGCGATCATTTTGCGGGGAGGGTGATGCATCGTTTCGCGCGCCACAGCCTGTAGCCAGTAACGCAATAACGATCGCAGCAGATAACCATTTGTACATGTATGCCACCTCTTTATCAGTGTGTGTCGCGCCAATTTCGCTTGTATACTAGTGTGTCCGCTGCCATCTGACGCTATGTATGCGGAAGTATATCCGACGCCGGGAGGGTTCTCATGAATAAAATATTCGTGCTCGATACAAACGTATTGCTCCATGATCCTCAATCGCTCTTCGCCTTTGACGACAATGAGGTGATCATCCCAGCTATCGTATTGGAAGAAATTGATTCTAAAAAAAGGCTTGCTGACGAGCTTGGCCGCAATGCCAGGTCAGTATCCAGATTGCTTGACAACATGAGGGAACAGGGACATCTGCATGAAGGCATTGCGCTCCCTGGAGGCGGTCTGCTCAAGGTAGAATTGAATCATCGCAGCTTTGTGCGCGTGCATGAGATGTTCGGCGAGATGTCCAATGACAACCGAATCCTGGCTGTTGCGCTTAATTATCATATGGAGCAGGAGAAGGTCGAGGAGAAACGGAGCGTCGTACTTGTCAGCAAAGACGTGCTGGTCCGCATCAAAGCCGATGTGCTTGGGCTGGAAGCGCAAGATTATTTGTCCGACCGGATCGTGGATCATTCCGAGTTCTATACCGGCAATGTAACGCTTCATGTTCATCCTTCTGTGATTGATGAATTTTATTCCTATCGCTTCTTGAGTGTTAGTCATTTGCAATTGAAGGATCGTCTGAGCCCAAATGAATTCGTCATCTTGCGCGATGAGATGGGGACCTCCAAGTCGGCCTTGCTTAAGGTAAGTCAGGATGGCGTACGTCTAGAGCCGCTTTTTTTGAGCAATGATCCGGTATGGGGGATTACGGCTCGCAACGCCCAACAGCGAATGGCGCTGGAGTTGCTGCTTAACGATGACATTCCGCTCGTGACCTTGTCCGGTAAAGCCGGCACAGGCAAGACGCTGCTGGCCTTGGCGGCAGGCTTGCTGAAGGTCGAGGATGAGCATAAGTATAAGAAACTGCTGATTGCAAGGCCGGTCGTACCTATGGGCAAGGATATCGGATATTTGCCCGGCGAGAAGGAGGAGAAGCTGCGGCCGTGGATGCAGCCGATCTACGATAATCTGGAGTTCCTGTTCGATACGAAAAAAGCGGGTGATATCGATAAAATACTGATGGGCATGGGCAGCATTCAGGTTGAAGCCTTGACGTATATTAGAGGCCGCTCGATTCCGGGGCAATTCATTATCATTGATGAAGCTCAAAATCTGACCAAGCATGAGGTGAAGACGATCGTCTCACGGGTTGGGGAAGGCAGCAAAATTGTATTGATGGGCGATCCAGGGCAAATCGATCATCCTTATCTGGATTCCATTAGCAACGGACTCACGCATATCGTTGAAAAGTTCAAGCGTGAGAACATCAGCGGCCATATGACGTTGGAGAAGGGGGAGCGTTCCAAGCTTGCGCAGCATGCTGCCGATTTGCTGTAGCGCTGCCCGGCGGCAAACTTAACAATTAAGGAAGGGTTATCCTGCGAGCTGATGCGGCGGGATAACCCTCTCCATTTTGACCTTAAATTTATTTGTCCATAGAGCAAAGAAATTGTTTTTGGAAAGAATCGTCGTTCTTTTGACTCATAAGGGTTGTACAATTCGGCTGCAAACTGCTATTCTATACCCATAACCAAGGTAGCCGGAAAGGAAGAAAGCTGTGTCTCCTCGCAAGTATGCACCGCTTATTATCGGTGCACTGCTACTCACTGCTTTGTTGCTGCTATATTTCTCACGATCTGTGAGCTGGAACTGGAATAGAGTGAATCATTCCGACGGAGTTGCACCGATAGAGCCTGCTGGAGGCCAGCGAATTGCACAATTGTCGACTGATCTTTATGTAAACGTTTCCTTGCCTTCCGCGGATTACGCTCGGCTGGTAGAGCGTACGGAACGTTTTATGCTAGAGTACCCCCACATCCGGGTTGATATCTCGAATGAAAGGAATAACACCGGCAGATACGAGCATCTGTTGACGATGAGCAATCAAGGGACGGCACCCGATGTGATGCTGGTCGACAACGGGGGGATTATTCCGCTTGCGGTGAAGGGCTTGCTGAAGCCGGTAGACAGTCTGATGACAGGAGAAGTATTAACCGATCAATTGCCGCGATTGATGGAGACGCTGAAGTGGAATGGTTATTTGTGGGCAGTGCCCTATCGCATTAATCCATATGTGGTCGCATGGAACAAGGAGCTGTTGGCTGAGGGGGGGCTCTCGGAGCCGCCGGAACAGTGGGATACCTATCAAGCGCTGGTAGAGCAGGTTGTATCCGCACCGAATCCATCGGAGCCCGGCCAAGAGCGTTATCTGATGAACTTCAGTCCCGATGAGTTCGAGCAGCTGTTGGTCTGGTCAACCAGAATGAGCGGGGGGAAAGAGCGGCTTATAAATTTGCATGCCTTGCCGGAACAGCTCCTGAATCGGCTGACCTGGATGCAATCAGCGGGGAACGTCTCCTCGATTCCGTCGCATCGCGCGTCTGACTTGAATGAGCTCATCGAGAAGCAGCGATTGCTTATGCTGATTATGCCGTGGGAGGAACTGAACGGCTTAAGTCAGTCTGCCCGCAACAAGCTAATTGTAGAACAAAGGGATATTCAATATCCTTGGCTTAATGGCGCCAGCTTTGCCATTAGTACCAACAGTCCCTCGGAGAGCGAGGCTATGTTATGGATCCAGGAGATGACAAGTCCATATAGCAGCTTGAAGGACTTCGAGGAAGGCGGGAAGCTGCCTGTCCGGCCGTCTCTATACGATCAGATGAGGCTGATCACGAAGTCTGGCGAGACACCGCCATACTGGTGGCTTGAGGCGCTTAGCACCAAGGTGCAAGGGACCGACAGCGTGCAGCCTGATCCGGACTGGCCGAAGCGCTGGAGCAACTGGTCAACCGCTTGGAAGGCAGCAGGCGGCAGGGATACCGATTGGATAGATGTGTTCGTGCAAATGATCACACCCGCAGAATCGGAGGAATAAGGCTGCTCTTGGTGGGTTGCAAGCATACGTTGGACCTACCTACCTAGTGGGGAGCTGTAAGCCGAGAAACTCGGCTTGCATACCGTGAATGAGCTGCACGAGGAGTTGTAAGCCGAGAAACTCGGCTTACAGACCGTGAATGAGCCGCACGAGGAGTTGTAAGCCGAGAAACTCGGCTTGCATACCGTGAATGAGCCGCACGAGGAGTTGTAAGCCGCGAAACTCTACTTACAGACCGTGAATGAGCCGCACGAGGAGCTGTAAGCCGAGAAACTCGGCTTGTATACCGTGAATGAGCCGCACGAGGAGTTGTAAGCCGAGAAACTCGGCTTGCAGAGTGTGGGAACGAGCTGATCGAGCAGTTGGGAATTAGTTTCTTGTCTACTGTACTCACGATCGACGGTATCAAGTTAATCGCGATACTGGAGAATTATTTCAAAAAAACAATAAGCGCGGGTTCTACGGCTGACTTAGCCATGGAACCTGCGCTTTCTTATGAGTTTAACAACCTATCCCGCTCACTTTACGAGCCGCAACGAATTAGAACTAACTCCAAACCCGCTCAACTAAACGAGCCGCAACAAAATAAAACTCATAACCTGCTCACAAACGAACCGTAGCAAATAAATCTCCTAACCCGGCCAAACTAACGACTAACGAATAACCCACAAAGTAAACTCACCTACAAAGTGACGCTCAACTTGATGATCAGCTCGCCGTCTTTGATTTCCACTGACTTTGCTTTAAGGAACGAAGTTATCAAACCCGGATAAAAGCCAAGATCGAACTCATCCTCTAACGATTTGCGTGTCGTATCCGGTAACATGAATCCATTGAACAACAGCTCGTCGACATGGAAGAGCAGCCCGTTGCGCGGCTCCTGAACCAGACTATAATGGCCGGAGATGCTGATCTCGATATTGTCACGCTTGCCGTAGGCGGTAATGGTATCATCTTCGAACTGGAAGGAGAAGTCATTGAACCGCTCATCCTGCTCGCGCAAAAACTCGTTCAATTTATCTTCAGGCACACGAATCGTATATTGCAGTCCTTTGATCTCCATCAAATCCTTGTTGTCTTGAATCCATTCCGGAAGCTTGCCCATTGACTTCGATAATGCTCCGAAGTAGTCGCGAACCTCCTTCAAGCCGGCAGATTCCCAGAAACCTGTGAGCTGTTCAATCAACAATCGAATCCGATCGCTGTCCGAGCGCCCAGCCAATTCGCCTTCGAGCTGGGATTCCAGCGCCAATACTCTTTCCCGTTGAAGGTTTAACTTCTCTTCCATGGCAACAAGCTTGGCTTGCTTGCCTTCAAGCGTGGCATAACGGTCCTGCAAATCCCGATATTGCCCGATGTAAGCATTCAAGGTATGCTTGTCTTGCGAGATAATAATATCAATATAGTCCAGCAATGTAAAAAAATTCGTCCAGGAATCCGTCGTCAGCAAGGACAAGTACAACATGTCCCGCTCTCCCATATAATAGGCCCGCAACACATCTCCAGCCTGCTTCCGTTTGCCGTCAATAGCCAGCTCCTGTGCGGCGAGCTGCTTCTCCGTTTCTGTCATGGTCAGGAGCAAGGCGTCCTTCTCTTGCTGGATTCGGGCGATTTCCTTATCAATTTCAACGACAGACAGGCTTTTTTCCAAAAGCGAGTGCAAATCGTCGGGGGGCTTGGCCCGCTCTTCGGCGAGTACGGGCAGCCGGAGTATGATGAAGGCGCAGAGAAGCGAAGCCAATAGGGCGGCCGCGATTCGATGGCGGATGCTAAATTCAGTCAACGTCATCCTCCCTCCTAAAAGGTTTGCGGAGCAAACCTTGCTTCGTAAGCATTGCTAAGGTTTGCGGAGCAAACCTTGCTTCGTAAGCATTGCTAAGGTTTGCGGAGCAAACCTTGCTTCGTAAGCATTGCTAAGGTTTGCGGAGCAAACCTTGCTTCGTAAGCACAAACTCACCAACTAGTTTATGCGGCAGCCCATTCTATTATATCTTACAATTGGAAAAGGGTGAAACGAGCTATGAGAAGTTTCCCGGATACTGCACTGGCATATCGAATCGCCGATCGTATCAACCTCTCCCGCCAGGAAGGGTGGTATGAACTGCCAGGTGTGGAAACACAACTACTGCCATGCATTACCTTTCATGAATATATGGAAGCCTGCCTGTATGATGAAACCTACGGCTATTACCGTACAGGCGAAGCGAGAGTCGGGAAGGAAGGAGACTTCTATACCAGCTCTGCTATTGGCAGCATCATGTCGGAGATCGTGTCCCGGTATGCCTTAACGTTTCAGTCAACGCTGGGTTTGCCAGTTGTCCTTACTGAATGGGGGGCTGGCACGGGGCGATTGTCCGCAGGGATCGCCGCATCGCTGCGCAAGCTGACGCCACAATGGGAGAGCCGATTCAGTCAAAGACTGATAGAGGATCATCCCGGGCATCGGGCGAAAGTAAAAGCCTCGTATGATGAAGCCGGTCTTCCAACAGCACCTCCGGTGTATACGTCCCGCGAGTATGTCATGAAGCGGGAGTCGCGGGAAGAGCAAGGAGCGGTCTTGGTTATAGCCAATGAGCTGCTTGACGCTTTTCCTGTTCACCGGATCATTCGCAAAGGGGAGACTTACAGAGAGCTTGGTGTAGCGGAATCCCCCGGACATGGATTCGTCTATGCGGAGATGCCGCTATCAGATGCGGTTTTTCTTGCCTGGCTGGAGCGCGACGGCATTTGTCTGCGAGACGGTCAAATTACGGAATTGTGCCCGGGGGCACGCGATTGGCTGCTGCAGCTTGGCCGTTTGCTTCATGCGGGTGACCGTGTCATGCTGATTGATTACGGCCATGAGGCCGAAGAATATGCGGCGGAGCATCGCATGCAGGGGACTCTTATGACGTATTCGCGCCATCAGGCCAGCGATTCGCCTTTCCTAAGCGCAGGTGAGAGGGATATTACCGCTCATGTCTCCTTTTCCTTTATTCGGTCATCGGCGGAAGAAGCGGGGTTCCGAGTGGATTATTACGATACGCAAAAGCAGTTTTTGCTCGATAACGACATTTTTGAGCTGCTAGGCAGTCATGACGGCTCCAATCCATTTGGCGAAGAAGCAAAACGCAATAGGGCGGTTAGGCAGCTGTTGCTGAGCGATGGGATGAGCGAGAGTTTCAAGGTCATGATAGTGGAGAAGACATAGAAAAAGGCTGTCTGCATGCGATTGGATCGCAGTACAGACAGCCTTGTTTGTTCTTGTAGTTATTAGAATGGAAGGCTCATCTTGAAGACCGACCAATAGGTGAATCCAATGAAGGAAACCGCCATATAACCCCAGAACATCATTATGTACGTTCTTTCGGAGAAATTCAAGTACCCCAAGAATACGAAAGCGACGGCTTGCGCGAAGAAGAGCAGCGCGAATTCCGTCATATGGCCTGCAAAAGCCATAAGCCCGATGACTAAGCACCAGAAGCCAAGTACCCGATACATGCGTGCCATGTTACATCCCCCTTTTACCCTGCCCCGATTTTCTAAACTTCATTATAACGTTTGACCATGCGAGTGTAAACCTGAAACCGTGACGAATTGGCAAACTTTTTGACTAAACGTGTTCGCGTTATTTACAGTTTGCACATGAATCATCCTAATCATGTATGAGGCAGCGAAAAAATGGTTATACAATTTAGTATCCAATAGATTCTATGAACTCTACCAAGGGCATAGAGATAAGTAAGCGCCTTTTACGTTAGGAGGTTTTGATTGCATGACAGCAGTTAGACAAGACGCGTGGAGTCCGGACGATGATCTCATTCTCGCCGAGGTAACTCTACGCCATATTCGCGAAGGAAGCACTCAGCTCGCAGCATTCGAAGAAGTGGGCGAAAGAATCGGACGCACGTCCGCCGCTTGCGGCTTCCGCTGGAACAGCTGTGTTCGCAAGCGTTACGAGGATGCCATACAGATTGCCAAGCAACAGCGTCAAAAACGCAATTACTTGAAAAAACAGACTGTAACGGCAACTTCTCAAGTCTCATCGCTTGCGGTATATGACACAGAAGAACGAACATTCAAGCATGACGCAGGTACGCTTGACGAAGGATTATCGATTGACGCCGTCATCCGCTTCCTTAGAAGCTGGAAGACGACCTATCAGGATTTGTCGCGGCAAATCAAGTTGTTCGAGAAGGATATGAAAGACAAGGAAGAAGAGCTTTACCGGCTGCGCAGCGAGAATGAGAGACTGGCCAAGGAAGCAAGCAGCGCTCAGACAGACTACCGTGCTGTAAATGATGACTACAAAACCCTCATTCAGATTATGGATCGCGCGCGTCGGTTGACCGTGTTATCCAGTGAAGAGGAAGCGAAGCCCAGGTTCAAGATGGATGCCAATGGCAATCTGGAACGCATTGAATAAGTTATAGCGATACTAGGGAAGCCCGCCGTCTACAAGACGGTGGGCTTTTCATCTGAAAAGAGCTAAGTGTATAATACGGGGGACAAGCGACAGGACAGGAGGGCAGGCATCTTGCAAATCGAGGTTGTAGGCGGAGGAGCCATCGGACTGTGGACTGCGGCCAAGCTCGCCTCGGCTGGAGCACGTGTGAGATTATGGACGCGGACAGAGCGGCAGAGCTTCTTTATTGTAGAAGCCGGTATTCGATTGGTGGATACGGAAGGGAACAGCAGAACGGTCCGGCTGGCATGCGAGCCGATGGAGCGGCACCGATTGGCTCAGGCGCCAAAGGACGAAGACGACTGCTGGATCATACTGGCAGTCAAACAGACGGCGATTAACGATGAGCTTATCGGGCAGCTTCGGGTATTGGCGCAGGTACACAGGCATACAGCCGTATTATGCTTGCAGAATGGCATCGGCCATCTGGGGAAACTGGCAGCGGCGCTTGGCGGCGTACCGGTCTATGCGGCTGTCACGACCATGGGCGCCAAACGCGAGGATGAGCGAACGGTCAGGCTTGCCGGTATGGGTGAGCTATGGATCGGCGAAACAGCCGAGAATTGCCCCAAGATGGACGAAATACGCGCAAAATCTCAAAAAAAGTTTCTATTATCTCTGCAAAAGGCAGGATTTCGGGCCTTCTTGTCGAATCAGATCAATAATCGGATTTTCCATAAATTGCTGATCAACGCGGTCATTAATCCGCTAACTGCAATCTACGATGTGACGAATGGCGAGCTCCCGAAGCAAGAGCGGCGCATACATATAATGCGGGCATTACATAATGAAACTTTAGAAATTTTGAAACGAGCGGGGATGCAAGATTCCGGCGACAGCTGGGAGCAGGTATTGGACGTATGCGAGCGTACAAGCGCCAATGTTTCTTCCATGCTGGCTGACGTCCGCGCAAGCAGGGAGACGGAGATACGGGCTATTAACGGCGCTGTGGCGGAGCTGGCCGCTTCGCTTGGATTGACCGCGCCGCTGAATGAAGCGATGGCGGCAATCGTGGAATCTTTCGAGCAGAAGCAATAAAGAGAGGGGACAAGCATGGGCGCGATATGGAATAGCATACAAATCGTTTATACGGCACTCGCGGTTATACCGATTCTTCCTTTTGCGATCGTTCTGTTCGGTTACGGCGCGATCGTCCAAAACCGGAAAAAGGCGCTCATTATGGCAATGGACGTATCGACTGTTTTTTTTGTTTTATGCGTATCCGCTTTATTTAATATGCTGTTCAAAAGCTCTTTCGGTCTTTACGGGATTCTGCTTGTGATGATATTGGCAGGCGGATTGCTTGGCAATGCCCAATTCCGCAAGCGCGGCAGTGTGGATGTCAAGCGCGTCTTCCGGGCGATCTGGCGGCTCAGTTTTTTTGCAACAAGCGCGCTGTACCTCGTGTTTATGTTGATTTTGTTAAGCAAACTCGTTTTTACCGTTGCATAAGAGACTATACATAGAAGAAATGCCCCTGAGCGAAGGGGCTTTTTTGCTTTGACGGGCTACTCGTTCTTTGTGTACAATGACTTTGGCGTTACTTTTACATGGGGTACCGTATCGGATCGTCTGACCCATTCAACATCATATAGATCATAAGGGAGGATTGGCTGATGATGTCAACAGAATCGTATCGTCTTCCCGTTGCCCAGCCATTGACGGAGGCTTACATTCACCAGTCGGATGCAAGAATCGAGGAATTATACGGCTATTATGCAGGTGCCGTGTCAGATTGGGAGCGGCGTTACCGTTCATTGCGCGACCTGACACCAACAAGAGCAAATGCGGCTGACGTTGCGGAGAGCCTGCGGATTTATCAGGCGAAGTGGGGAGCTTCAGAGGAGACGCTGGCTAATATCGCTGCAATTAGCGAAGGAGCGCCCGTCGTAATCGGCGGACAGCAAGCCGGTCTATGGACAGGCCCGTTGCTTGTCATACATAAAGCCGTCTCCATCATCAATGCGGCCAAGTCGGCAAGCGAGCAATTAGGAACCAAGGTTGTCCCTGTCTTCTGGATCGCGGGAGAAGACCATGATTGGGATGAAGCGAATCACGCATATGTCATTACGGCGGATCAAGAGCTGAAGAAGCTTGCGGCGGCCAGGCCGGAAGGGCCAAGAACATCGGTCAGCCGGACAGGGCTCACCCCTGAAGCATGGGAGCAATTGATTGTCGATCTGGAACAATCGCTGCCTCATTCCGAGTTTAAGCCGCATATGCTGGAGAAGCTGGCAGACCTGTCCGGGCCATCGTCCTCGCTATCGGATATGTTCGCAGGACTGCTTAGCCACTTGTTCGGAGGAGAGGGTCTAGTGCTCCTGGATGCGGATAGTCCGGAGATTCGCAGACTGGAAGCCCCTATGTTCCGCAAGCTGATCGAGCGGAATGACGAGCTGGAGCGGGCTTATCTCTCTGCTGCCGGCAAAGTGAAGTCATTCGGATATACGCTTCAGGCAGATGTTGTTCCAGGCAGTGCGAACCTGTTCTTGTTCCACCCGGAGAAGGGCGGAGAGCGAACTTTGCTTCATAAGAAGGACGGTTCCTTCCAAGATCGGAAGGGTTTATCCGCATGGTCTGCGGAGGAGCTGCTGCACTTTGCGGATAAGCAGCCGGAGCTGCTGAGCAACAATGTGCTGACGCGTCCTTTGATGCAAGATTATTTGTTCCCAGTGCTTGGAACTGTACTTGGTCCTGGGGAAATTGCCTATTGGGCGCTTACGGGAGAAGCCTTCCGCACGCTCGGCATGGAGATGCCGATCATTGTGCCGCGCATGTCCTACACGCTAATTGAAGGCACGATCGCAAAAAATATGACCAAGTACGAGCTGTCATTCGCCGATGTCATGGAACGCTTCGACGCGCGTAAGGAAGCTTGGCTGAAGGAACAGGACGGACTGGCCATCGAAGAGAAGTTCGGCGCCGTCAAAGCGTCATTCGAGGAGATGTATAAGCCTTTGGTTGATATGGCGGCTTCCGTGCAAGCGGGGCTTGCTAAGCTTGGCGAGACCAATATGACCAAGATCCTGGAGCAGATCAGCTATATGGAGTCCAAAACTGTGGATGCGTACAATAAGCAATTCGAGGCATCCATCAGGCAATTTGACCGCATTGCAGCCGCCATCCTGCCGGCAAGCAAGCCGCAGGAGCGCGTGCTGTCGATGGTTGTCTATTGGAATCGTTATGGCGATGCTTGGCTGGGCAAGCTCCTTGATGCGCCGTATGACCGCACGGGCGGACATGAAATTGTATATTTGTAAGATATCGAACTTAATTGGAGGGGACCACAGTGAGCTCATTGGAGAAAAGCATTATCGCTGATCCGGCGCTTGCGCCGGAAGGGCATCTAAAGATTGACTGGGCAAGCGCGCATATGCCAGTCCTGAACAAGATCAAAGAGCAGTTCGAGAAAGAACAGCCGTTCAAAGGGCTGAAAGTGTCCATTTCGCTTCACCTGGAAGCGAAGACGGCTTATCTGGCGAAGGTGGTTCAAGCGGGCGGGGCGGACGTGACGATTACCGGCAGCAATCCGTTGTCCACACAGGACGATGTGTGTGCGGCGCTTGTGGAGGACGGCATTACCGTATTCGCCAAGTACAACCCGGAGCCAGAGGAGTTCAAGGCGCTGAACATTAAAGCGCTGGAATCGAAGCCGGATCTGATCATTGACGATGGCGGCGATCTCGTGACGCTGCTTCACTCCGAGTGCCGTGAGCTTGGGGTTAATCTGCGCGGCGGCGCGGAAGAAACGACGACGGGCATTATCCGTCTGAAAGCACTCGAGAAGGAAGGCTCGCTGAGCTTCCCGATGGTTGCAGTTAATGATGCCTACTGCAAATATTTGTTCGACAACCGCTATGGCACAGGCCAATCGGTATTTGACGGCATTAACCGTACGACGAATCTCGTCGTAGCGGGCAAAACCGTTGTTGTTGTGGGCTACGGCTGGTGCGGCAAAGGCGTAGCGATGCGTGCCAAAGGCCTTGGCGCTACCGTAATCGTGACCGAAATTGACGCGATCAAAGCGGTGGAAGCCTATATGGATGGTTTCGCTGTGATGCCGATGCAAGAAGCGGCTAAGCTTGGCGACATGTTCGTAACCGTCACAGGCAACCGCGATGTTATTCGCGGGGAGCATTACAAAGTAATGAAGGACGGAGCGATTCTCTCGAATGCGGGTCACTTTGACGTAGAAGTGAACAAGGTCGAGCTGGAGGCCATGTCTACGGGCAAGCGTACGGTTCGCCGCAATATCGAGGAATACAAGATGGAGGATGGCCGCAATATCTACTTGCTTGCGGAAGGCCGACTGGTTAATCTGGCTGCCGGCGACGGTCACCCTGCGGAGATCATGGATATGACGTTCGCTCTTCAAGCATTGTCTCTGAAATACGTGAACGATGAATTCCAATCCATTGGAAGCAAAGTCGTTAACGTTCCTTATGAGCTGGATGAGAAGGTGGCGAGATTGAAGCTGGAATCGCTGGGCTTTGGCATCGATAAGCTGTCGCCGGAGCAGATCGCTTACCTGGACAGCTGGACAGAACATTAATTTGCAGTCCAATTACCCAGGACTTTTGCTGGGGTGTGATTGAGGTTTTAGAGCTTAAGAACTAACCCCGATAGAATGGCTAGGAATAGATGATTAATAGGCTAAAATAATTTTCGAAAATCCTGCTCTTGGAGCAGGATTTTTATTTTAGGTGGCGAACTACTGTATCAAGGTGGGGAAAAGTGGGGCAAAGTGGAGCTTTTAGGGGAAGGGGTGGAGCGGCATCATGTTTATGGGTGAATATCAACATAGCATTGATGAGAAGGGGCGCATTATTATCCCTGCGAAATTCCGCGATTCGCTCGGTACTTCCTTTATTGCAACACGCGGCCTGGATAACTGCTTATTCGTCTACCCGATGAGCGAGTGGAGCGTGCTGGAGCAGAAGCTGAAGACGCTGCCGCTTATGAAGTCCGATGCGCGTGCCTTCACCCGGTTTTTTTTCTCCGGGGCGACGGAATGCGAGCTGGACAAACAGGGAAGGGTAAATATACCAAGCCATCTGCGGGAATATGCGAAGCTTGACAAGGACTGCATGGTGCTGGGCGTGTCCAGCCGTGTGGAGATCTGGAGCAAGCAGACTTGGGAAGGCTACTACGAGCAATCGGAGCAGACTTTCAATGAGATTGCTGAGAAACTGGTTGATTTTGACTTTAACTTTTAAGAATGAACCGACAACAGGATGGACTATAGGAATGGGAGGACTACATGCGTGTTTCAGCATAAGACCGTGTTATTGGAGGAAGCGGTTGACGGCCTGGCGATCAAGCCGGACGGCATATACGTCGATTGCACGCTCGGAGGAGCGGGACATAGCGAGCTGATTGCTTCCCGCCTCGGTGCAGGAGGACGATTGATCGCATTCGACCAGGACGACTGGGCGCTGGATAATGCGCGCAAGAGGCTTGCCCCTTATATCGATAAAGTAACGCTTGTACGAAGCAACTTCCGTTACCTGGAGCAAGAGCTTCTGGGATGCGATGTGCCGGTTGCAGACGGGGTGCCTCAGGTAGACGGCATCTTGTTCGATCTCGGCGTATCCAGTCCGCAGCTGGACGAGGCGGAAAGAGGCTTCAGCTACAATCATGATGCGCCGCTTGACATGAGAATGGACAGAGAGAGCGACCTGACGGCCCACGAGATCGTGAATACATGGGATGAGCGGGATATCGCACGCATTCTGGACCGATATGGCGAGGAGAAGTTCGCCCGCAATATTGCCAGGAACATCGTGAAAATCCGGCAGCAAACGCCGATTGAGCAGACTGGAGAACTGGCAGAGCTGATTAAGGTATCGATTCCTGCTGCCACGCGCAGGACAGGCGGCCATCCGGCGAAGCGTTCCTTCCAGGCGCTCCGGATCGCAGTTAACGATGAACTGGGCGCTGAAGAGGAAGCGCTGGAGCAAAGTATCAGATGTCTGGCTCCCGGGGGAAGAGCTTCCGTTATCACCTTTCATTCTCTGGAAGATCGGATCTGCAAGCAGATTTTTGCCAAATATGTGGAGAAGTGTACATGCCCGCCGGACTTTCCGCTATGCGTATGCGGGAATAAAGGAACACTCAAGCTAATTAATCGCAAGCCGATTCTGCCAAGCGAGGCAGAGCTGGAGGAGAATCCGAGAGCCAGATCGGCAAAACTGAGAATAGCCCAGAAATTGGGATAAAAGAGGGGGATATCTACTAGTGGCGTACGTTAATGGTAATCTGGCGCTTCAGCCGAAGCGAAAGCCGGGACAGAAAGAGGTCATTCGCGAAACGAAGAAAGTTGTCATCAAACGCAAGTCATTGCCCGTACAGGAGAAGCTCTTGTATCTGTTCACGGTTATCATCTGCGTTGTTGTAGCCGGCATTATTATTTCTCGTTACGCACACATCTACGATATGAATCTCCACATTAAACAATTGAACACGGAGAACCAGACGTTGAATGTGGAAATGGCGGAGCTAAAACGCCAGGTCGAGATGCTGGGCGATCCGGAGCGTATCCGCAAGCTGGCGGAGTCGCAGGGCATGGTCAGCAGCAGCGTGGATAACGGCATCATGGTGAAAAAAGACAGCGTCAATCCCAGCATAGCTTTGCATGAATAGGGTGTGACATTTTATGAGTAAACGGATTAAACTGCGCACGTTGTTGTTCGGAGGGGTGATGACCCTCCTTTTTCTCGTTCTCATCGGCAGAATCTACTATGTTCAGGTGATAGACAGGGATACTTATTACGCGATGGCGAAAAATCGCTGGGCCGCAGCGGAGACGCTCACAGCGAAGAGGGGGACGATCACAGACCGGAACGGCAATGTTTTGGCTATGGACACGATTGCTTACAATGTATCGGTTAATCCGAGATTAATAGACAAGCTGGGGATAACAGAGGAGGTTATTAAAGGATTAACAGAATCTCTGGGCATTCCTGAGAGTACAGCTCGAGAAGTCGTTACAGCCAAAAACGACGAAGGAGTCCATTTCGCCCACAGAGAGCTTCGGAATGGCGGCTGGCAGATTGAAAAGACGTTGGCGGACAAGCTGGTTGAATTCCGTGAGGGATTGAAAACGGAGCTGCTAGACAAGAAACTAGGCAGCGATACAGGCATTATGATCGCCGAGACGCTGAAACGTTATTATCCGCGCAAGACGCTGGCTTCTCAGCTGATAGGCTATGTCAGTCTGGACCGAGAGAAGATGACGGGCGTTGAGGCCTACTTCAATGACCGATTGACCGGCGTCGACGGATATTTCCGTTATGAGAAGGACGGCGCGCGCGTACAGCTCGCCAAGGGCGAGGTTGAATTTCAGCAAGCGCTGGACGGCAGTAATATTACTTTGACGATCGACAATGAAATTCAGGACTACGTAGAGGAAGCGCTGCGTGAAATCATGAATAAATACCAGCCTAAGAATGCAACGGCAATCGCGGCTGATCCGAATACAGGGGAGATATTGGCGATGGCCAATATGCCGGAGTACGACCCGAATGAATATTGGAAAAGTCCTTATGAAAATATGTACAATCACGCTGTCGGCTCTCTCTACGAGCCGGGCTCCACGTTCAAGATCGCTACGCTTGCCGCGGCGGTGGAGGAAGGCTACTTCGATCCAGAAGAAAAGTATCAATCCGGTCGTTATAAAATACCGGGGGATACGGTTGTCATTCGCGACCATAATCTGGATGGCTGGGGCGAAATTACTTTCTTGCAGGGCTTGAAATTGTCCAGTAACGTAGCATTCATCAAGCTGGGTTTGGAGCGTCTGAAAGCGGAGGGCCTTCGCGACTATTTCACACGCTTCGGCTTTGGCCAGAAGACGGGTATCGAACTGACGAATGAAGCGACAGGATCGATCCGCTTCCAGTACAATAGTGAAATCGCAACGGCTTCATTCGGCCAAGGCGTCGCCGTAACGGCGATTCAGCAGGTGGCGGCTGTTGCGGCGGTGGCGAACGGCGGCAAGCTGATGGAGCCGCATATTATCAAGAACATAACAGATCCGAACACCAAAACGACAACGGTAACGGAGCCAAAGATGGTCAGGAGAGTCATCTCGGAGCAAACCTCTCGTCAAGTAGGCGAATATTTGGAACAGGTTGTTTCTGACCAAGAAATCGGCACAGGCAAAAACGCCTATATCGAAGGTTATCGCGTGGCGGGCAAGACGGGTACTGCCCAGAAGTTCATCAACGGCAAATACTCGAAGGAAAAATTCATGGTGTCCTTTATCGGCTATGCGCCGGTCGACAATCCGAAAATCGTTCTGTATATTGCTGTCGACGAACCGAACAGCCCGAATGTTGGCGGCGGTACGGTAGCAGCGCCAGCCTTCCGCGAGATTGTGCTGAAGAGCTTGCGCAAGATGGGCATAGCTCCTAACTGGGTGCCGGAAGGCGATCCGGAGTCGAAGGAAATTAAAGTGAAAGTGCCGGATATGAAGGATGCCAACATCTCGAAGGCCAAAGCGGAATTAAAAGCGAAGGCAATGCCGTTCGAGATCGTTGGCAATGGCGGCACGGTCGTCGCCCAGATTCCGGCCGCGGGCTCCCTGGTGCACCCGACGCAGCGGCTCTTCCTCATTACGGAGCAGCTGAACAAAATCCCGGTGCCGGACCTGACCGGCGTGTCGTTAAGGGATGCTCTAGAGCTGTCTTCGTTAATTGGAGCGAAGCTTGTAACGGAAGGGACGGGCTTCGTGGTCTCGCAGAAGGTGGAGGAGAAAAACGGAGTGAGGATTATTCGAGTGAAGCTGTCGCCTCCGATTGGCTCGGATGATTATGTCGAGCCTGATCCGAATGACGTTGAAGAAACAAATACAGAAGGTGGCGACGGCGAAGGCAGCGAAGGCAGCGAAGGCAGCGAAGGCAGCGATGGCGGTGCGGATGGAACTGATGCTTCCGGAGGCAGCGGCAATGCCGATCCGCCGGACACGACAGAGGGTGCGCCTCCAGAAACTATTGATATTGAGCATGTCGGAGAAAATTAGGACGCGGCCCAATAGCTTGTCATAACCCCCCCTTGTCCCGAATAGGCTGGGAATGAGCGTTAGCGTACGCTCGTTGCCAAGCGGCGGTACAAGGAGGAATAAGAATGAAAGTATCGAATGTGACGGTTAGACGCCGGCTGTTCATCGTGCTGATCCTTGCGGGCGTTGCGTTTATTGCGCTGGGATTCCGGCTTGCATACGTTCAGTTGTGGAAGGGTGCGGAGCTGGCGGAGAAAGCGGAGAATTCATGGAGGCGGGACATTCCGTACGTCGCCAAGCGGGGCGAGATATGGGATCGCAACGGTGTGCAGCTTGCATACAATATCAGTTCTCCAACGGTATGGGCCATCCCCGTACAGGTGAAGAATCATGAGGAGACCGCCGCGACATTGTCCAGGCTGCTGGATATGCCTCAGGAGAACATCCTGAAGAAGCTCAAGACCAAATCGATGATTGTGAAGCTAGCGCCCGGCGGCAGGAAGATTACGCTGGAGAAGGCGGATGAAATTCAGCAGTTGAATTTGCCTGGAATTGTTGTCGCGGAGGATAATAAGCGGTTTTATCCCTATGGCAGCCTAGCCGCGCATCTGCTGGGCTTCACGGGTATTGATAACCAGGGATTGACGGGTGTGGAATCCAAGTATAATGAGATGCTTAGCGGCATCCAAGGCAATGTATCCTGGCTGTCGGATGCTGCAGGACGCCAGATGCCGAATTCCTCCGATATGTATGTCGAACCGAAGGAAGGTCTGACGCTGCAGCTGACGATCGACCAAGCGGTCCAGACGGTTATGGAGCGCGAGCTCGATCAGGCGATGACGTCGCTCCAGGCTGATAATATTATCGCTATCGCAATGGACCCGAGCAATGGGGAAATCCTCGCGATGGCCAGCCGTCCCACGTACGAGCCTGACAAGTACAAAGAAGTTGCATCAGAGGTGTATAACCGAAATTTGCCGATCTGGATGACGTACGAGCCGGGTTCTACCTTTAAGATCATTACACTGGCCGCTGCGCTCGAAGAGAATAAAGTAGATTTGAAAAACGAACGGTTTTTCGACCCCGGTGCGGTCGAGATCGGGGGAGCGAGGCTGCGCTGCTGGAAGAAGGGCGGCCATGGCAGCCAGTCGTTTCTGGAGGTTGTAGAGAACTCCTGCAACCCCGGCTTTGTTGCATTAGGCAACAGGCTCGGCAAGGAAACGTTGTTTCAATATATTAAGAACTTCGGCTTCGGCACGAAAACGGGCATCGATATTGGCGGTGAGGAGAACGGCATCCTGTTCAAGCTGAGTCAGGTAGGGCCGGTCGAGCTGGCAACGACAGCGTTCGGCCAAGGCGTATCGGTCACACCGATCCAGCAGGTTGCCGCAGTCTCGGCCGCCATTAACGGCGGGACGCTCTACAAGCCTCATGTAGCGAAGGCGTTCATCAACCGGGAAAGCGGAGAAGTCGTACAGACGATGGAGCCTGAAGCGGTGCGTCAAGTAATCTCCGAGGAGACGTCTCGTGAGGTGCGCGAAGCGCTGGAGAGCGTTGTCGCCAAAGGCACAGGGCGCAATGCCTTTATTGACGGCTACCGCGTAGGCGGCAAGACGGGAACAGCCCAAAAGGTTGTGAACGGGCGCTACTCTCCGAATGAGCATATCGTATCGTTCATCGGATTTGCGCCTGCGGATGATCCGAAGATTGTGGTCTACGTCGCTGTCGATAATCCGCAAGGCATTCAGTTCGGCGGTGTCGTCGCAGCTCCAATCGTACGCAATATAATGGAAGACGCTTTGACGATATTGGATATCCCTCCTCGGGAGAAGCAGATCGACCGGCTGTACAAGTACGGCGAGACGCCGATCGTTACCGTTCCCAATCTGATTGGGAAGAGCGTATCCGATCTCTATGAGGATTTGAATATGAATTTAAACTTGACTTCCGCAGGAACCGGCAAAGTGGTCATTCGCCAGGCGCCTGCGGCAGGCACGCGGGTCGATCGAGGCTCAACGATCCGAATCTATCTGGGCGATGAAGAGGATATTCCTCATTCGCACTAAGCTTTTCTCCCGTTAACGCGTTTGCTCTGGGCGGCATATAGTATTCCGTCAGAGTATTCGAGGGAGGATTGAAGGAGATGCGTCTGCGCGATCTTACGGATTTGCTCATTACAGCTCGTTTGGTTGGGGATGGAGAGACGGAGTTTAGGGATATCGAGAAGGATTCGAGGCTGGTGAAGCCCGGGCAGCTGTTCCTATGCGTGCCGGGGCTGACAGTAGACGGCCATGCATATGCGGAAGAAGCCGTCCGCATGGGAGCTGTAGCTGTCGTCACAGAGCGGCTCCTTGCGCTCGATGTGCCGCAGCTTCTCGTTAAGGACAGCAGGCTTGCTACAGCTATTATCGCGGATCATATCTATGCCCATCCAAGCGAGCACATCAAGCTGATCGGCGTGACGGGCACAAACGGCAAGACAACTACGACTTATTTAATAGAAAAAATATTGAATGACCAGCGGATGCCGGCAGGCGTCATCGGCACAATCGAATGGCGCTACGGCAGCAAGTCGTTTCCGATGAAAGGCACGACGCCGGACGCGCATGAGCTGCAGCGCCAGCTCGGCGAGATGCGGGATGCGGGCATGCGCTACTGTGCGATGGAGGTTTCCTCGCATGCGCTGGAGCAAGGAAGGGTGAAGGGCTGCCGGTTCCGAACGGCCATCTTCACCAATCTGACTCAGGACCATCTGGATTATCACGGCACGATGGAGCATTACGCCGATGCGAAGGGGTTATTTTTCTCCAGACTTGGCAATGCTTACTCGCAGCCGGCGCAGGAGCGCTCCTACGCTGTGCTGAATGCCGACGATGTGGCTTCAGAACGATTCAGGATGCTCACTTCCGCTGAAGTGATCACATATGGCACGGAAGAGGAAGCCGATGTGCGTGCCACAGCCATATCCGTATCGGCCAGAGGAACTTTCTTCCATGTCCAAACATTCCGCGGAGAGGCCGATATCCGGCTCCGCCTGCCCGGCAAGTTCAATGTATACAATGCTTTGGCAGCCATCTCTGCGGCGCTGATCGAAGGTGTCCCGCTGTCCGATATTAAGGCATCGCTGGAATCGATTCCCGGTGTTCCAGGACGGGTAGAGAGCGTGGAGGAAGGGCAGCCCTTCTCTGTTGTCGTCGATTATGCCCATACGCCCGACGGCCTGGAGAATGTGCTCCGAGCCATACAGGAGTTCGCGGGCAATCGCGTCATATGCGTATTCGGCTGCGGAGGCGATCGCGACCGGAGCAAGCGGCCGCTTATGGGCAAGATTGCAGCCCGATACGCCGATATGGTCATTGTCACGTCCGATAACCCGAGGACGGAAGACCCTGACCGCATTATGGCGGACATCGCTGCTGGGCTGGCCGAACAGGAGATGGAACCGTCCCGCTGCCTATTCATACCAGATCGCCGCGCCGCAATTCAAAAAGCGGTTGAAATGGCAAGCCAAGGCGATGTAGTATTGATTGCGGGGAAGGGTCACGAAACCTACCAATTGGTCGGAGGGAGAGTCTATCCTTTCGATGATCGAATAGAAGCAAAAGAAGCTATAAGGGGACTATTACATTGATAAAACGGACAGTAGGGCAGCTCGCTTCCATGTGCGGCGGAGCGCGCAAGGGCGGCCGCCCGGAGGAAACGATAAGCGGCATTATGACGGATGGCAGATTGGCGGGGAGCGGCGAGCTGTTCGTGCCGCTGGTCGGCGACCGGTTTGACGGTCACGACTACGTAGAGCAGGCCGTTGCCAGCGGAGCGAAGGCTATTATGTGGCAGCGTGGCAAGGAGATTCCAGCCTCGCTGGCGCATCTTCCTTTCCTGCTCGTTAAGGATACGCTGGAGGGACTGCAGGCACTTGCGGCAGCTTACCGCAATGAGCTGATGGCGCGCGTGGTCGGGATTACCGGCAGCAACGGCAAGACGACGACAAAGGACATGACGGCTGCGCTGCTTGCTACTCAATATCGCGTGCTCAAGACAGAAGGGAACTTAAACAACCATATCGGCTTGCCGCTCACCATTCTGAAAATGGACGAGGAGACGGAAGTCGCCGTACTGGAGATGGGCATGAGCGGGTTCGGCGAAATCGAGCTGCTGACGAAGATCGCGCAGCCTGATGTTGCGATCATTACGAACATCGGCGAAGCTCACATGCTGCAGCTTGGCTCCCGCAGCGGAATTGCAAAGGCGAAGCTCGAAATTACGGCTGGCCTTGGCGATGACGGCATGCTGCTGTTCAATGGCGACGAGCCGCTGCTCCATGAAGGGCTTAAAGCGATGAATCTGCCGGAAGGCATCACGCTTCGCACGTTCGGGCTTGATAGAGGCAACGAGTGGTCGGCAGCGGATATCGCGCTTGCGCCGGATGGCAGCACCTTCAACGCCCGATACAAAGATGAGAATACGGGAATGGAAAAGCTTCATATTTCCACCCCAGGCCGTCATAATATTAGCAATGCGCTTGCTGCAATTGCAGCGGCCCGCATCTTCGGCGTCAAGCCCGAGAACATCGCAAGAGGTTTCCAAGGGCTGCAGCTGACCGGCATGCGGATCGAACCGTCGAAAGCTTATAACGGGGCGACTATACTTAACGATGCTTATAACGCAAATCCCACAGCGGTGCGCGCCGCAATCGACCTGGTGAGCGGACTTGGCGGCTTCGGCCGCAGATGGATCGTGCTGGGCGATATGCTGGACCTCGGTCCGGAGGAAGCGTCCCTGCACCAGGAGATTGGCGAATATATAACGAAGGGCAAAGCGGAAGCCGTTGTTACGTTCGGGCCGTTATCAGCAATCCTATCGGAAGCCGCAGCCAAGAAGCTGTCGGAAGCGGCTGAAGCCGGATATGTACGGCATTTTGAAGACAAAAACGAGCTTGCCGCGTGGGTTCGGGAGCAGCTCCATCCTGAAGATCTTGTTCTTGTAAAAGGTTCAAGAGGAATGCAGATGGAGCAGGTTGTCCAAGCTTTGGAGAAGGGGTGAGGATATGGACATGATGGTCATCTTGTTTTCAATAGGCGTTTCATTCTTGCTAGCAGTATTGCTCGGACCATTGTTCATTCCTTTGCTTCGGCGACTGAAGTTCGGCCAACAGATCCGTACCGAAGGCCCGCAGAGCCACCTGAAGAAGGGTGGAACGCCTACGATGGGCGGCATTCTCATCATGATCGCCCTTATGATTGCGTTCATCCGCTTCGCAGACAAAACACCTGAATTCTGGGTGCTGCTGACGGCATCGCTTGGTTTTGGACTTGTCGGCTTTTTGGACGACTATATCAAAATTGTATTCAAGAGATCGCTTGGCCTTACAGCGAGGCAGAAGCTGTTCGGTCAGCTTCTGTTCTCCATTATCGTCTGTGCCATGTTGTATAATATGAACCATAGCACGGAGATAACGATACCAGGCACAGCATGGGGCTTTGACCTGGGCTGGTTCTATTATCCGCTGGTCGTCATTATCATGTTCGCGGCGAGCAACTCCGTCAACTTTACAGATGGTCTTGACGGCTTGCTGGCGGGGACAAGCGCGATTGCGTTCGGCGCGTTCACGATTGTTGCGCTGCAGACCTCCGCACATGAATCTGCCGTATTCTCAGCAGCGATGATTGGCGCCGTACTAGGTTTCCTGGTATTCAACGCTCATCCGGCTAAGGTGTTCATGGGCGACATGGGTTCACTTGGCATCGGGGGCGGTATTGCCGCGGTTGCGATTCTGACCAAGACAGAGCTTCTGCTCATTGTGATCGGCGGGGTCTTCGTCTTGGAGATGCTATCGGTTATTATCCAAGTCGCTTCGTTCAAAACAAGAGGAAAACGCGTCTTCAAGATGAGTCCGATCCACCACCACTTCGAGCTGGTCGGCTGGTCGGAATGGAAGGTCGTGACGGTGTTCTGGCTGGTCGGGCTGCTGTTCGCCGCGGCTGGCATTATGTTCGTCATCTAAAAAACTAACACAATTACGCTAGAGGCGGTTCTCGCACGGAGAGCCGCTTCCTGCATCCATAGAAAGGGATGTCGTTATGAATCATCCGTCAACCTATCGTGACCAACGTGTCGTTATTCTGGGTCTTGCCAAAAGCGGCGTCAGCGTGGCAAAGCTATTCCACAAACTGGGCGCGGACGTCATCGTCAATGATAAGAAGGAGACATGTCCCGAAGCGGACGAATTGACCGCTTTGGGCATTTCTGTGCTATGCGGCTACCATCCGGACGATCTTGTCGATGACAGAACCGTACTTCTCGTCAAAAACCCCGGTATTCCATATTCGGCTCCGCCAGTGCGTCAAGCGCTCGATCGCGGGGTAGAAGTGATTACAGAAGTAGAAGCGGCGTATTGGCTTTCTCCCGCTCCGATCATCGGCATTACAGGCTCCAATGGTAAAACAACCACTACAACACTTATCGGCAAGCTGCTGGATGCGGCAGGGATGAAGCCGATCGTGGCGGGGAATATCGGCTTGCCTTTATGCGATGCTGTAGAGGAAGCGGAAGAGGACGGATGGATTGTGGCGGAGCTGAGCAGCTTCCAGCTTAAGGGTACCACCGCATTCCGTCCACGAATCGCCTTGCTGCTGAATCTGGCGGAGACCCATTTGGACTATCACGGCGGCATGGAGGATTATGTCGCTTCCAAGCGCAAGATGTTTGCGAATCAAGAGAGCGGGGATACCGCCGTTCTGAACTGGGATGACGAGACTTGCCGCGCCATTGCGGAGGGATTGTCCGCAGATGTGCTGCCGTTTTCCTTATATGAGCGGCTGGAGGCGGGGGTATGTGTTGAGCCTCCTTACAGCCGAGATCATCTTGCTGAAGGTGCCGATGAGCCGAGACGCGTCATTGTGTATCGGCGTCCAGCATCGGCCGGTGGCGGAGAGGCCGTCATTATGCCGGTCGACGCGCTGGGCATTCCGGGGCGGCATAATACGGCCAATGCGCTTGCGGCAATTGCAGCGGCGCTTGCAGCCGGCGCTCCGTCTGAAGGGCTGGCGAAGCCGCTGGAGCTCGTCAGGAGTGTGGAGCATCGCCTGGAATTTGTTCGCGAGCTGAATGGCGTTAAATTCTACAATGACTCCAAAGCGACCAATCCGACGGCGTCTACGATGTCGATCCGCTCGCTCAAAGGGCCTATCGTGCTCGTAGCCGGCGGACTGGACAGAGGCTCCGATTATATGGAGCTATTGCCTGTATTCCGCAATCTGAAAGGTCTGGTAGCGCTGGGAGAGACGAAGGAGAAGCTTCTTCGCGTCGCAGAGCTGGCAGGTTTAGCTAATGCTCATTCGGTGAACGCTGAAGGTGACGCCGAAAGCACGCTTAGGGAAGCAGTGCGCCAAGCGGCAGCGCTGGCAGAGCCGGGCGATACCGTCCTGCTGTCGCCTGCTTGCGCGAGCTGGGACATGTTTGCATCCTATGAGCAGAGAGGGAGCATTTTTAAGCAATCGGCGCATACCTTGTAAGTAGGGGGCCTGTCCCTACTTTCCCATGCTAAGAGGTGTTCGCGATGGCAAAAGCGCGGTCTGCCCCGGATATTTGGCTGCTTGCCGCAATAGGGCTTATTCTTGCGATCGGTATTGTAATGGTGTATAGCGCGAGCGCCGTGCTCGCTTTCCATGAGTTCGGCGACCGGTTTTATTACGTGAAGCGGCAGCTATTGTTTGCCGTACTGGGCGTAGGTGCGTTACTATTTACTATGAACGTCCATTATTCCGCTTGGAAGAAGTGGGCGCCGATGGCCTTGATTGTATGTTTCGGGCTTTTAGTTATAGTCTTGATCCCCGGCGTGGGCGTCGTTCGCGGCGGAGCGCGCAGTTGGCTCGGCATTAGCTCCTTCGGCATTCAGCCATCGGAGTTCATGAAGCTGGCCATGATCTTGTTCCTATCGAAGTGGCTGTCGGAGAAGCAGCAGACCATTACTCATTTCACCAAAGGGCTAATGCCGCCGCTTGGGCTCGTCGGTCTTGCATTCGGCATGATTATGCTGCAGCCGGATCTCGGTACGGGCGCGGTTATGGTAGGCGCATCTCTAATTCTGATCTTTACGGCAGGGGCCAGATTGTCTCATCTGGGAGGTCTGGCGATGATCGGCGTCGTCGGTTTAGTCGGCTTGATTCTTGCCGCTCCATATCGCCTGAAGCGCATTACGTCCTTTTTGGACCCGTGGGCCGATCCGCTCGGCGGCGGTTATCAAATCATTCAATCGTTGTTTGCCATCGGGCCCGGCGGATTGGTCGGACTCGGCCTTGGCATGAGCAGGCAGAAGTTCAGCTATCTGCCTGAACCGCAGACGGATTTTATCTTTTCCATTCTGGCGGAGGAGCTTGGCTTTATCGGAGGCGTCGCTCTTATCTTATTATTCCTGGTGGTCGTCTGGCGCGGAATCCGCGCTGCAATTGCGGCTCCAGACACGTTCGGCAGCCTGCTCGCAGTCGGCATTACCGGTATTATCGGCGTGCAGGTGCTCATCAATATTGGTGTCGTCATCGGCATGATGCCCGTTACCGGCATTACGCTGCCGCTGGTCAGCTATGGGGGCTCATCGCTAACGCTGCTGCTGACGGCGCTCGGCATCCTGCTGAACATATCCCGTTATTCGAGGTGAAGATTATGCGTATCGTGTTGACCGGTGGAGGAACCGGCGGCCATATTTATCCCGCGGTCGCCGTAGGCAAGCATATGCTGCAGAACGATCCGGACACGAAGCTATTATATATCGGCACGGCCAAAGGCATGGAAAGCAGAGTCGTGCCAGAGCAAGGCATTCCGTTCGAGGCGATTGAGATTACAGGCTTCCGCCGGAGGCTGTCATTCGAGAACGTCAAGACTGTGATGCGATTCCTGAAAGGGGCGCAGCGCTCCAAGGCGCTGCTTCGCGAATTCAAGCCGGATGTCGTAATCGGTACTGGCGGTTATGTGTGCGGACCTGTCGTTTATGCGGCAGCCAAGCTCGGTATTCCGACCTTCATTCATGAGCAGAATGCTATTCCAGGCTTAACCAATCAATTCTTATCCCGCTACGCGGATCATGTAGGCGTCAGCTTCCCGGAATCGGCATCGCAATTTCCGAAGGCGAAGGAAACGTCTTTCACGGGCAATCCATGTGCGACCAACGTGCTCCGAGCTGAATCCGGCAAGGGGCTTCAGTCTTTGGGCTTGTCTCCGGCAACGCGCTTGGGTCTTGTCGTAGGGGGCAGCCGAGGGGCTCGCGCGCTGAATGAGGCGATCATCGAGATGGCTCCCGCGTTGGACCGAATTAAGGATGCCCATATCGTCTTCGTGACTGGCGAAATCTATTATGAGTCCACAAAGGAACGCATCCGTAAAGAAGCGCCAGAGGCGCTTAAGAGGCTGACACTGGTGCCGTATCTTCATAACATGGCAGAGGTGCTGAAGGACGCTACGCTTGTCGTCAGCCGGTCGGGAGCGTCTTCCCTGGCAGAGATTACAGCGCTGGGACTGCCATCTATTCTGATCCCGTCTCCTAATGTAACCAACAATCATCAGGAGGCGAATGCCCGCAGTCTGGTATCGGCCGGAGCCGCCGAAATATTGCTGGAGAAGGACTTGTCCGGGACAGCTTTGCTCCGCATGATGGAAGAGCTGCTCGGCGACACGGACCGCATGCTTGCGATGTCGGCGTCCACGGCAAAGCTGGCTGTGCCCGATTCGGCGAACCGCATCGCGGACGCGCTGATGCGAATGGACGGCAAGCGGCGATAAGTTAGGCGAACTGGGCGATTGTCACACAACGTGCCAGGAGGGCATAGGATACCTTATATTCGTGACCGACACCAACGGGAGCGTAAGATCACATTACAGCGGCTTAGAAGCCGCAGCGAACGGCAAAACACGCAGCATCGAAGGAGGTAGTCGCAGATGGAAGCACTTATAGCGGAGCTTGAGCAAGCGAATCTTGGAAAACTATTATATGACGAACCGCTAACGAAACATACAACATGGAAAATCGGCGGTCCCGCCGATCTATTAATCCTTCCCGCAGGAAAAGAACAACTTATTGCCATTGTTAAGCTATTGATTAAACATGGGCAAAGCTGGACCAATCTGGGTCGCGGCTCCAACATGCTTGTCGGCGACAAGGGCATTCGCGGCGTTGTGATCAAACCGGCCAATGGTCTAGATTACGTGCGTTTTGAAGGGGCGACCGCGATTGCGGGCGCATCTTATTCTTTTATCAAACTGTCGGTTATGGCAGGCAAGCAAGGCTTGACGGGGCTGGAATTCGCGGGGGGAATTCCGGGCACGGTCGGCGGAGCCGTCTACATGAACGCTGGGGCGCACGGATCGGATGTGTCACGTATTTTCAAATATGCTGACATTGTACTGGAAACAGGAGAATTGGTTCGTTACGGAGCAGATGAAATGCGCTTTGAATACCGTCATTCCGCTCTTCATGAGATGAAGGGTCTGATCGTGGAAGCAGCGTTTGAGCTAGCGGAGGGAGACCGGATGGAGATTGCATCCGCTATGGCCTCCTACAAGGAGCGCAGGCTGAGGACTCAGCCCCTGCAGCTGGCAGTTGCAGGCAGCGTATTCCGTAATCCGCCGGGCGATTATGCTGCGCGGCTAATCGAGGAAGCAGGGCTTAAAGGATTCCAAATCGGTGAAGCGCAAGTATCCGAAATGCACGCCAATTTTATTGTAAACACCGGGCAAGCGACAGCTAGAGATGTTCTCGCCCTTATGTCCCATATTCAGAGCACTGTAGAGCAGCGTCATGGCGTCAAGCTGGTGCCGGAAGTATTGGTGGTGGGCGAGCGGTAATTCGGAGGTGATACATTGGACAAATTGGTGATTGAAGGCGGGAAACCACTCTCAGGAACCATAGTTATCCAAGGAGCGAAAAATGCCGCCTTGCCGATATTGGCTGCCAGCTTGCTGGCAGAAGGCACGACGACGATCGATTCCGTGCCGCATTTGCTGGATATCGACGTCATGTTGAACATTTTGCGCGAATTAGGATGTCGCGCCGAGCATACGGATGACACGGTGGTGCTGGATACGACATCCGCCCATACGTCCCATGTGCCGGAGAACTTGATGAAGCAGATGCGTTCCTCCATATTCCTTATGGGACCCCTGCTGTCTCGCTTCGGTGAAGCACAGGTCTACCAGCCTGGCGGATGCGCAATCGGCGAGAGAAAGATTGATTTGCATCTGCAAGGGCTGCAAGCGCTTGGCGCGGAGATCGAGGAAGTGGGCAACCGCATTGTATGCCGGGCAAACAAGCTAACCGGCGCCGACATTCATCTGTCCTTCCCAAGCGTCGGGGCTACAGAAAACATTATGATGGCTGCCGTCCTCGCTGAAGGACACACGACGCTCAGCAATGCTGCGCGAGAGCCGGAGATTCAAGATTTGCAGCGATTCTTAAATGCCATGGGCGCCAAAATTATGGGAGCGGGAACCGATACCATTACCATTGAAGGCGTTGACCGGCTTACGCCTTGCCGTTACAAGGTCATTCCGGACCGTATTGTTACGGGAACCGTAATGGTAGCAGCCGCGGCTACACGCGGTCAGGTCACGCTCCAGGAAACACAGCCCGCCCATTTATCCTCGCTTATTCATGTGATGCGCCGCGCAGGTGTTCAAATTGTCGTCGACGGTGATATAATAAAGGTCGGCAGTTCTGCCAGGCCAAAGGCGGTTGAGCGGATCGTCACGTCGCCTTATCCGGCATTTCCGACTGATCTTCAATCTCAGATCATGGTATTGCTGTCGCTGGCCGACGGGGTCAGTATCTTGAAAGAAACGATTTTCGAAGGCAGGCTTAAGCATGTGGATGAGCTGTCGCGCATGGGAGCCGATATTCGCGTTGACATGAATGCGGCATTCATTCGGGGTGTGCCGCGCTTATACGGAGCGACGGTGGAAGCGACCGATCTGAGGGCCGGAGCAGCCCTCGTTATCGCAGGTCTTGCTGCGCAAGGCCGGACGACCGTGGAGCAGGTTCACCATATCGATCGAGGCTATGATCGGATCGAAACGATGCTCACGAGGCTTGGAGCGCGAATATCCCGGTCTTCGCCAGTGCCGCAGGCGCCTAATCTTTAAATCATATGCTAGACTTCGGCCATATAGAAACGAAGGGCTTCCGATGCGGGTTTGCTTACGCAAACCCTTGGGAAGCCTTCGTTTCACAGAAAAGAGGGACAAGTTATGAGCACACAAATGCCTGTGCTGAAGGAACCACCGCGCAAACGCAGAGGCAATAAAAAGCTGCTTGCCGTTCTATTTCTATTGTTTATCGCGCTGCTTGCGGTGCTATTCTTTAACTCATCCATTAGCAAAATATCCGAAATTCAAATTACCGGCACGCATTTCACCTCTACGGAGGAAATTGCCGGAGCCTCGAGAGTCGAAGTAGGAGACGCCTTCTTCCAGATCGCATCAGCCGATATATCCGCAAACGTCAAGACGCTGCCTCAGGTTGAGGATGCAAAGGTAATGAAGGTCTTCCCGGGCATTGTGAAGATTGCGGTACAGGAATATCCGGTTGTTGCGTTTGAATTATCCGCACAAGGGGATTTGACAGCGCTGTTATCAAACGGAACAAGCGTATCAGCCGAGCAGGAGGGCCTGCAGCTGCTGGACAAGCCGGTATTATCCGGTTGGGAGACAACTGATCCGGTGAAGCTGGAACTAACCAAGCAGCTCGCTCTGATACCGGCGAAGCAGCTGTCGGATCTGTCGGAGATATCACCGCTCCCTTCCAAGGCATATCCCGATCGCATTCGCATGTACACGCGCACCAAATTCGAGGTCATCACAGCCGTCTCCGTATTAACGGAGAAGATTGACGCTTTGAATGCCGTTATCGAGACGCAGGAGCCGGGGAAAATTACGATGCTGCTTGCCGATACGTACGTTCCTTTCCATACAGAGGAAGAGGGAGACGAGTCTGATTCAGAAAAAGTGGATTCTGAGTAAAAATAGACTACTAAATTCCTTGAAAGAATGGTAGAATTTTATTTACGATGTTTCTAAGAATAGGCATAACCATGCGCTGCGGGCGGCGGCGCTATGTCCATTCAGTATCCTTTTCGCATTTACCAAAAACATAAAATCGGCATAAAAGCCACACTTCGACAGCGCTTCATGAAAGTTATGAAAAATTTGTTGAAAAAAGAGGGAAAATATTAAGAGCGTTGAATAAGTAGAGAGACTTACTCATAATCACAACATAAAACGCACTTATCATTACTATTTGGGAACGGAGGTGCCGCGAGTTGAGCAGCAATGACATCATCGTCAGTTTGGACATCGGTACATCCAAGGTTCGTGCTATTATTGGCGAGATGAACAATGGAGCCATTAATATTATTGGAGTTGGATCTGCCGACTCAGAGGGTATACGCAAGGGAGCAATCGTCGATATTGATCAGACTGTGCAATCGATCCGCAACGCTGTAGAGCATGCGGAGCGCATGGTCGATATTCAGATATCCGATGTTTATGTCGGTATACAAGGCAATCATATTGGATTGCAGACTAATCATGGCGTTGTTGCCGTATCCAATGAGGACCGGGAAATCGGAGAAGAAGATATAGAACGCGTGCTGCAAGCCGCGAAAGTCGTGGCATTGCCGCCGGAACGGGAAATTATCAACCTGGTGCCGAAGCAATATCTGGTGGATGGTCTTGAAGGAATTTCCGACCCGCGGGGCATGATCGGCGTTAGACTTGAAGTGGAAGCAACTATTGTAACCGGCACGAAGACAGCCATACATAACTTGATGCGCTGTGTGGAGAAGGCTGGTCTGCGCATCTCTGGCGTCATCTTATTGTCCTTAGCTTCTGGCGTCATGTCGCTGACGAAGGACGAGAAGATGATGGGAACCGTGCTCGTTGATATTGGCGCGGCATCGACTACGATCGCCGTATACGAGCAAGGCGGCCTCGCTGCCGTCTCGACTTTGCCAATCGGCGGAGAGTTCGTCACGAACGATATTGCCTACGGCTTGCGTACGCAAAGCGATCAGGCGGAGAAGTTCAAGCTGAAGTACGGATGCGCCAACGTAGCTGACGCTGCGGATGACGTGAAGTTCAAGGTAACCCGCATGGGCAGTAATGTCGAGAAGGAATTTTCGCAAAGGGACTTGGCTAGCATCATCGAGCCGCGGATGCAGGAGATTTTCCAGCTGATCCGGCAAGAGGTGCGCCGTTTAGGTTACGGCGATAAAGTGAATGGGTATGTGCTGACAGGCGGTGCGGTTGCTCTTCCAGGAACGCTCGCTCTAGCCCAGTTAGAGCTGGAGAGCTCAGTCCGTACAGCATTGCCTGATTATATCGGAGTGAAGGATTCTGCCTATAGCAGCGGTGTGGGCATGATTCAATATGTATCGAAGTATATGGGCGTTCGAGGCGCTGGCGCAGTGAAGAAAGCATCGGCGCCAAGCCGCAAAGCGGGTCCTGCACCTTCATCTAAACCCGGTATGTTCGAGCGGATTAAAAATATGTTTAACGAATTTATTTGAACTGGGGGAAAATGAGAGATGTTGGAATTCGATTTGGAGCTTGAACAGCTCGCTCAAATAAAAGTAATAGGCGTAGGCGGCGGCGGCAGCAATGCCGTGAACCGAATGATTGAGAACGGTGTAAAAGGCGTTGAATTCATTACGGTGAACACCGATGCGCAGGCGCTTCATCTGGCGAAATCCGAGCACAAGCTTCAGATCGGCGATAAGCTGACGCGCGGGCTTGGCGCAGGAGCCAATCCTGATGTCGGCAACAAAGCGGCTGAAGAATCCCGCGAGCTGATCATGAATCAGCTTAAGGGCTCCGATATGGTATTCGTTACAGCGGGGATGGGCGGCGGTACAGGTACTGGCGCTGCTCCTGTCATTGCGGAGATCGCTCGTGAATGCGGAGCGTTGACGGTTGGCGTGGTTACACGTCCGTTCACATTCGAGGGACGCAAGCGTGCCGCTCAAGCAGAGCAAGGCATTGAAGCGCTGAAGGAAAAAGTCGACACGCTGATCGTCATTCCGAATGACCGACTGCTTGAGATCGTTGACAAGAAGACGCCTATGCTTGAAGCATTCCGCGAAGCGGACAACGTGCTTAGACAAGCTGTACAAGGTATCTCCGACCTGATCCAAGTACCTGGTCTGATCAACCTTGACTTTGCCGATGTAAAAACAATCATGACAGAGCGCGGTTCTGCGCTGATGGGCATCGGTATCGCAGCTGGCGAGAACCGTGCAGCTGAAGCAGCCCGCAAAGCAATCATGAGCCCGCTTCTGGAGACGTCTATCGATGGAGCACGCGGCGTTATTATGAACATTACAGGCGGCAGCAACCTGTCCCTGTATGAGGTCAACGAAGCGGCAGAAATCGTGATCTCCGCATCCGATCCGGATGTGAACATGATCTTCGGTGCAATCATTGAAGAAGATATGAAGGACGAGATCAAGGTTACCGTTATCGCGACAGGATTTGAGGCCAAAGCGAATACGCAGTCTGCTCGTAGAGGCGTTCAGCAGGAGACAGCTCAAGCACAACAGGAGCCGAAGACGGCTTCCAATTCTTCCGGCGTGAAGCCATTCGGTCTGGGAAGCTCGAGCGATCAACTGGAGATTCCAGCGTTCCTGCGCAAGCAGCCTCGTTCGGATAGATAGGAACACAAAAATGACGGTCAGGAATCTATGTCCTGCACCGTCATTTTTTTATGTTGACTATCATTTTAAAGTTTAAACCATCCGTGCTTCTGTTTCCTGAATCAGTCCGCGCATCATGTATATCGCTTTCTTCAAATTCTCTTCCTCTTCCGTGATCAAAGTAAAAATTTCACTTATTCTCTGAGCGTATTGGCTTGGCACTATGCTGAATGAATCCGCGATGGCAACAGCCCCTTTTTCATTCATCAAAAAGGTTTCGTTCCTTGCAAACAAAACCTGATTCAAGCAGGATACTTCCCTGAAAAGACATCCGGTGATTGACCTTCATCCAGCCTCCGCCATTAATCCATGGTCCCCAGTCACTTATTTCTGTTATTAAGTTTTCTCTATGGCCATCATCAATTTCAGCGGCAACCTGACGAAGAGGGGTAATGTCCAGTCCTTTATCAGAGTCGTAGTAGATACCAATATCAATATCGGAATTGTGGTTTTCAGTTCCTTTGGCTGTACTTTTTTTCAAGGGAGAGTTTTCATTAAACAATTGTATCCACTAGTTCTCTTATTGTAGAGGGCTCATTCTCCCATCAGCTCAGGAAGATGTTCGACAGCATCTTGGGGAGATTAAACAAAATGATCAATTTGCTGCATGCAAGACGGGGGAACGTACAGGAAAGTCGAATTGAAGCGAAAAAATGGGTGATCGACAGCCGAAAGTGGCCATTCATTGCATGGTTTAGCACGATCCACTGAAGGAAAGAGGCTTATTTCAAAGGGGAAGAAATAGAGGATCTCGATAGAAAAATGCGCTTCCTGAGAAGAGGGGATCGTGAGCCCTATTGTGGAATCTTCCCCATGGAAGCCTCTTTCTAGAAGAGTCTAGCGATTGGGAATCTTATTGCGGTTAAAATAGCCTCGTTTTTTGTTTGCGAAGTCGACAAAAAAAGATGGGTGAACCCGTCATGAATAGACAGACTTTGAAATACGATTAACATATACTAGTCTCAATCGTTCTCCTCAGACCGAATCTATGTGACGATTCGGCAGAAAGGGAGGAGGAGGACTTGCATGACGGTATATGTAGATATTTTGTTTTTGCGCGAGCTGCTGGTAGACGGCGCTGTATTACTGACAACGGCCTGGGTGCGCCATACGAAGCCAAGACCGTGGCGCATATTGGGCGCGTCGGCTTTTGGAGCCTGTTATGTTGTACTTATGCTATACCCCCAGCTATCATTCCTGTTTACGCTCGTTGTTAAGGTCCTGTTTTCCTTTGTTATGGTATGGATAGCGTTCGGATTCTCGTCGTTGCAGCATTATATTCGGAACATTGCAGCTTTCTATTCCGTTAATTTCGTCGCGGCTGGAGCAGTGCTCGGGTTGTATTATTTGTTTATGCAAGGGTCAGGCGCGATGTGGAAGACGCTTACGATCGCCGGAGGCAGCATACAGGCTGAGATCAAGCTATCTATTTTTTATTTGGCCGCTGCATTTGCGATTGGGCTATACGTATACCGGGCAGTTATGACCGGCAGACGGGAGCGCGAGCTTGTTCGCAATCATATGGCTGAAGTCAAGGTTACGATAGGGGACAAGACGTATGCATGCACAGGATTAATTGACACGGGCAATCAGCTGTACGATCCGCTCACGCGCATTCCCGTTATGGTCATGGAAGTTTCTCGCTGGGAAGGAGCGCTGCCTGATTCGTGGATTAAGAGCGTAAGGGAAGGCGGGGTAGACCGGCTGATAGCGGACATGGATGCTGATTCATCGTTCGAGTGGCAAGACAGGCTTCGATTAGTGCCGTTTCGGGGAGTGAACAGAGGTTCGCAATTTATGCTTGCCTTAAAACCTGATTCGGTGGAAGTGGCACGTGAAGGACAAGTATTTGAAACAAGCAGGGTATTAATTGGATTCGATGGCGGCAAGCTTGCGGCAGATGGGGCTTATCAAGCGATTATCCATCCGGCTATGGTACAAACGTAAGATTTATACGCACACTACATCGGGGAGGGATGGGCCACATGCTCGTCAAGTATAAACTGATACTGCATCTATATTATTATCGGATTTTATTTTTATTCGGACTAAAAAGCGAAGAACTTTATTATATCGGCGGCAGCGAAGCGTTGCCTCCTCCCCTGACGCGAGAGGAAGAGGAATATCTGCTGGAGAAGCTGCCATCCGGAGATTCGGCGATACGGGCGATGCTGATTGAGCGCAATCTGCGGCTTGTGGTCTATATAGCCAGGAAGTTCGAAAATACGGGTATCCATATTGAGGACCTCGTTTCGATCGGCGCAATCGGGTTGATCAAGGCAGTCAACACCTTCGACCCGGAGAAAAAAATCAAGCTGGCTACCTATGCGTCCCGTTGTATCGAAAATGAAATCTTGATGTACTTGCGCCGCAACAGCAAGACCAGAACGGAGGTGTCGTTCGACGAGCCGCTGAATATCGATTGGGACGGCAACGAGCTGCTCCTCTCGGATGTGCTCGGCACGGAGAACGATACCATCTACCGGAATATCGAGGAGCAGGTGGACCGCAAGCTGCTTCACAAGGCGCTCGACAAGCTGTCGGAGCGGGAACGCATCATTATGGAGCTTCGATTCGGCCTCGCTGACGGGGAAGAGAAGACGCAAAAGGATGTCGCTGATATGCTCGGCATCTCGCAATCCTATATTTCCAGGCTGGAGAAGCGGATTATTAAGCGGCTGCGCAAGGAATTTAATAAGATGGTGTAACAGACGGGGCGCAATGCGCCCCTTTTGCATTTGTCGAAGGATGTCAGAATAGGAATAAAAAGAGGGTCCGGGGAGATAATGAACATTAATGTTTCTCCTTGGGAGGTAATCACGTTGACCCGAAATAAAGTCGAGATCTGTGGTGTGGATACCGCGAAACTGCCTGTATTGACCAACGTCGAAATGAGGGAGCTGTTTACGGCGTTGCAAGCCCGGGGTGAATGGGCAGCAAGAGAGAAATTGGTGAACGGCAATTTGCGGCTCGTTCTGAGCGTCATCCAGCGGTTCAACAATAGGGGAGAGTTTGTAGACGACCTGTTCCAGGTGGGCTGCATCGGACTTATGAAGGCGATCGATAATTTCGACCTTAGTCAAAACGTGAAATTTTCCACCTATGCCGTGCCTATGATTATTGGGGAAATTCGGCGCTATCTGCGCGACAATAACCCAATCAGAGTATCCCGGAGCCTCAGAGATATCGCCTACAAGGCTTTGCAAGTACGCGACAGCCTAACGAACAAAAATTCCAGGGAGCCGACGATTTTCGAAATTTCGGAGGCGCTGAATGTGCCGAAGGAAGATGTCGTATTCGCGCTTGATGCGATTCAGGACCCGGTATCGCTGTTCGAACCGATCTACCATGACGGGGGAGATCCCATCTATGTGATGGATCAAATTAGCGACGACCGCAACAAGGATGTGTCGTGGATTGAAGAGATTGCGCTCCGCGAAGCGATGCACAAGCTGAACGATCGGGAGAAAATGATTCTGTCGATGCGATTCTTCGAAGGCAAGACGCAGATGGAGGTAGCCGACGAGATTGGCATCTCGCAGGCGCAGGTGTCACGGCTGGAGAAGTCGGCGATTCAGCAAATGCAGAAACATGTGAAAACTTGAATGTCAGGTTCCAAAGACGGCAGCGCCAACTCGGCGCTGCCGTCTTTGCTGTTAATGCAAGAGCAGAATCAGGGTTGACGCGCCGAGTGCCAGACAAAGCGGAGAATAATAACGGCTGTCCATTCGCGCGAAAGGACTGCCGCGATAACGCTTGAAGAACCCGATATATCGAAAATCGCCAACGCTGCGAATCAAAAAAATCGCACTTATCAAATATCCTCCAGTATTAACAAGCCATGACGGCAGCATGCCAGGCAGCTCCCGGCCCAGCAAGAGCATCCAGAATGCAGCAATCCAGAGCAGCGCCATTACAGCGGCAGTTTCTAATTTCCCCGGCTGAAACAAGGGCTTGTTGTCGGCTATGGTGGGTATGGCCGCATGAATTCCTCGTGTGCCGCCAAGGAGCCAGTACAAATGAAGCAAGCCGAGCGGGGTGAAGACGGCGGCCAGGGTCCAACTCCATACAGGAATCATCATCAGCATTCGCCTCCATCCAGCGCCAGATAAGGCATTATCAGCGCAATTGCCGACTCTGAATCATCAGCATCCTGATCCCTTCCATGCTGGCGCTCATGCCAGCCCAAGTAATAGCTGTAGAGGAGCTCGGCTTTGCGCTCCGCAGCTTCAGGACTTTGTCCAGTCGCAGCTAGCAGTCTCGACATATGGGATAGTCTGACGGTTTCAATTCGAATAAGCTGCTCGGCATAATATGGCGTTGAACGCCCCAGTCTGCGCAAATGGTATAGAAAATCGCGGCTTTTATTGGGAGCGAACATGCCCTCCATAACCGTCATGACCGCTTCACGGGGAGATAGGCCGTCAAGCGAGGATTGGGCGATAAGGACCGAAGTGCTTCTCTCCTGCCAGTCGTCAATAATTCGGCGCAGGAAGGAAGCGCGGTCTTTGAAATACCAGTAGAAGCTGGTCTTGCTGGTGCCGAGCGACCTTGCGAGACGCTCGATGACAAGCGCTTGTTCTCCTCCTTCTGAAAACCGGGCAAAACCAAGCGCGATCCAATCTTCTTCGGTTGCTATTTTTTTGGGCATACAGCATACATCCCCCTTATTGTACGATATCGTATAATAAAAGTATCATGTTCTGCTTTTTTTGGGAAGGGGACATATTGGGCGAATGAATCATATACTGATACAAGAAGCTGCGTTTGATTAATTCGCAGGAAATGTGGTGATCCAAAATGAAAATTTCCGATTTTCAATCCAAGGATGTTATTAACATTGTTGACGGAAAAAAACTGGGACACATTAGCGATCTTGAGCTGGATTTGCGTCAAGGACGCATTGATTCCATTGTCGTGCCGCAGTATACAAAAGTATTCGGCTTGTTCGGAAGCAATGGAACCGAGATGGTGATTCCGTGGCGGAATATCGTCAAGATCGGAGCGGATGTCGTTCTGGTCCGCATGGATGAAGCAAAGGCGTTGCGAACCGATGAGGATGATTTGCACGTCCGCGCATGAGGGGTTAAACTGGACATAGACGGCTCGCCCTGCACCAGGGCGCTGTTTATGTCCTATTCATGGGGTGAGAGAATGGAACCGTTTGTACAAAGCAAGAGAGAAGATACAGCGAAGGAGCCTTCGCTTTTTTTGTTGCCGGAATGGATAAACGTTGACGAGCGTTTGACTGCAGGCTTTACGGGCAGGAGCGGCGGCGTGAGCGGCGAGCCGTGGACCGGCCTTAATATAGGGCTTCACGTCGGGGATGACGAGGAGGCGGTTATCCTCAATCGGAAGCGTGTGACAGAAGCACTGGGGTGGCCGTTCGAGGCATGGACCTGCGCTGAACAGGTCCATGGCAACCGTGTGGCAAAGGTGACGTTGGCGGAGCGGGGCAAAGGAAAGGAGCGCATGGACGATACGATCACCGGCTGCGATGCGCTGATGACGGATGTGCCTGGCGTGCTGCTGACTTCCTTTTATGCGGACTGCGTACCGCTTTACTTCTATGCACCTGATCAAGGAGCTGTCGCGCTCGCCCATGCCGGATGGCGTGGTACGGTGGGAGAGATTGCGGCAATGACGGTAGAGGCTATGGAGGAAGCGTATGGTGTGCAGCGTGAACGGATTTTTGCAGCTATCGGACCTTCAATCGGGGATTGCTGTTATGAGGTAGACGGGCCTGTGATGACGGAGGTTGACCGGGTGATGAGGGAATTGAACCTGCCGGAAGAGGAACAGGCAAGCTGCATGCAAAGGAAGGAAAATGGAAAAGCTTCTCTAAACTTGAAAGAATTAAACCGACAGATTATGATAAAAGCAGGAATTTTGCCGAGTCGTATCGAATTAACTACTTGGTGCACCGGCTGCCGGACTGATTTGTTCTACTCTTATCGGGTGGAAGGCGGCAAAACGGGACGAATGGCCAGCTGGATTGGCATTCGAGAAAGGTGAAACGAAGATGTCCATGCAAGAGAGAATCCGGTCGGTGGAAGAGAGAATTGCCGCAGCATGCGATCGCTCAGGCCGGAAAGCGGAAGATGTTCATATGATTGCTGTAACGAAATACGTATCGCTGGATACGGCAAGGGAAGCATTCAATTGCGGCTTGTCGAATCTCGGCGAGAATCGCTGGCAGGATGCGCAGGAGAAGTGGCTGGCGCTAAGCGGCGGTGAGCAGGCATCGAACGATGGGAAGCCGGTTTGGCATTTTATCGGTTCCCTGCAGACGAATAAAGTAAAGGACGTCATCGGAAAATTCACATACATTCATTCACTGGACAGGCTGTCGCTGGCGGAAGCGATTCATAAGCGCGCCGCGCAGCTCGGCATTAACGTCCCTTGCTTTATTCAAGTCAATGTGTCGGGCGAGGAATCTAAGCACGGACTCCAGCCGGAGGAGCTGTCCGCTTTTCTGGACAAGCTTGCTGATTTTCCGGGGGTGAGGCCGATCGGGCTGATGACGATGGCGCCTTACGAGTCCAAGCCGGAGGATACAAGACCGGTATTCCGGGCGTTGCGCCAATTAAGGGATGAGATCAGGGCCACATCGGCCCATGCGGAAGATCTGATTCATCTCTCGATGGGCATGTCTAATGATTTTGAGGTTGCTATTGAGGAAGGCGCGACATGGGTTCGGCTTGGCACAACATTAGTCGGGAAAGAGGAGGAATGAGGAATGAGCGTCATGAACCGTTTTATGAACTTTTTTGGACTGCAGGAAGAGGAAGAAGTAGTCGAGCGGGAGCGCGTCACGCAAACAGATGAGCAAGAGTCTGAAACCTCGCCGTTCGAGACACGTAGAAACCTAAGGAACAATAGCGGAATTACGGGCGGTACTTCGGGAAGCGGCAATAATGTCGTCAGCATCCACTCGCAGAAAAACGTTCGGGTCGTGCTCAGCGAGCCTCGTTCCTATGACGAAGCGCAGGAAATCGCCGATCATCTGCGTTCGCGCCGCGCTGTCATCGTCAATCTGCAGCGGGTCAGAAGCGACCTCGCTCTTCGCATTGTTGATTTCTTAAGCGGTACAGTGTACGCTTTAAGCGGCAGCATCTCCAAGCTCGGTCCTAATATATTTCTGTGCACACCGGACACGGTTGAAATTCAAGGTGCCATAACGGAAATGCTGGCAGAGGAGATCGATTACAACAAAATGAGGTGACCTTGGATTGGAACTGTTTATTTATGGATTTATCGGCACGGTAGCCAACGTTTACAGCTATCTGATTATCGGATACGTTCTGTTATCCTGGTTTCCTAATGCTCGCGAGAGCTTTATCGGGCAATTGCTCGGACGGATTGTCGAACCGTATATCGGCATCTTCAGAAGATTCATACCGCCAATCGGCGGCGTGCTAGATTTGTCCCCGATCATCGCGATCTTTGCGCTGCGGTTCATTGTGATCGGCTTGCAGTCTGTGCTTGAATTCCTGCTTTTGTAGAGGACAGCGACATGAAATCAGCTATTTATAATCATTTTCACCCCGAAGAGAAGCCGTTTGTCGATCGGGCACTGGAATGGATAGATCGGTCCGCCATGCAGCATGAGCTGAAGCGGACCGATTTTTTGGACCCGAGACAAGCTCAGATTGTCGAGATGCTGGCCAACCGCAATCCAGATGTGCTGCTACGGCTGGATGGCGGTCACGCGAATGCCGAGCGCAAGCGTGCGCTGATCGCACCGGATTACCGCGACGTAGACAACGAGCCGATGCATATTGCCGTTCTTGAAGCAAGAGCGGCAGGCGCAACTCATCTTGAACTGGATCATGGCGATTTCCTTGGCGCCTTACTAGGTCTTGGCATCAAACGCGACCGGATAGGGGACATTCATGTTCATGAATCCTTCGCGCATATTATGGTTACGGACGAGATTGCCGATTACTTAAATATACACCTCCGTCAAGTGCACCGATTGAGCGTGCTGACGGATATTCTGCCCCTTGAGCAGTTGAAGCCGATCGTATCGAAGCTGGAGGAGATGAGCTTCACGGTCGCTTCTATGCGGCTGGACGGCATCGCCAGCGATGTCTACCGCATTAGCCGCTCGAAGATTGTGGAGCCCATTCGGGCGGGTCGTTGCAGGGTGAACTGGAAGACGGAGGAGAATCCGTCAGAGCCGCTCAAGGAAGGCGATGTGGTGTCTTTGAAGGGTCTTGGTCGATTCAAGGTACTTGAAGTCGACGGCTTGACAAAAAAGGGCAGGATTCGTGTAAAGATCGGCAAATTTATTTGACCGGATGCAGGAAAAAGCGAGGGACTGTCGAATCTCTTCACATCGGAATGTTGACGGTGGTGAACGTGCGAAGGCTACCGCCGGTTGCGTGGGAACCATATCAGGAATAGGGAGGTGCGCCAATGCCGCTAACGCCATTGGACATACATAACAAGGAGTTTTCGCGCCGTCTGCGCGGCTATGACGAGGATGAAGTGAATGAGTTTCTGGACCAGGTCATCAAAGACTATGAATCGCTCATTCGCGAAAACAAAGAAATTCAAAATCAGATGCTGGCGTTACAGGAGAGGCTGAATCACTTCTCCAATATCGAAGAGACGCTGAGCAAGACGATTATCGTTGCGCAAGAAGCAGCAGACGAAGTGCGCAACAACGCCAAGAAGGAAGCACAGCTCATTATCAAGGAAGCGGAGAAGAACGCCGACCGCATCGTGAATGATTCGCTGAACAAGTCCCGCAAAGTGTCGCTTGAGGTTGAAGAGCTGAAGAAGCAAGCTTCGATCTATCGCGCGCGCTTCCGTACGCTTGTCGAGGCACAGCTTGATCTGCTGAAGCAAGACGGGTGGGATACGCTGGATTCGTCGAATACGGCGCGCGATCCGGAGCGTGAGCTTCTGCGCGGGTAGCGGGAATAGGCGAAAGCCCGTTTGACAAGAACCGCCGATTTAAGCTATAACTAAACTATTACAATCAATTGAACTTCCATGACGAGAACAAGTACGTTATGCGTTCATTCCCCAGAGAGCCGGATGATTGCTGCAAGTCCGGCGTATGAGCCATTACGGAATATCATCTCCGAGAAGAGGCGCCTAACCCGTGATTCAGGCGGTAATAAGCGTCGACGGCCGTCCCCCGTTACAGGGACCGCGAATCATGTGATTCGCTTCTAAGTGCCGCAGGTCGCACCGTCTCTATCAGGGACGATGTTCATGCCCTTTCTTTCTAAGGGGACAGGCGGAACAAGGGTGGTAACGCGAGCTAACCTCGTCCCTTTTACAGGGGCGGGGTTTTATTTTTTTTTCTCAAGATATGGAAGGGGTAATGAAACATGCAACGCGTTGACGTAAAGGAACGCGCCCGCAGCCGCGAGCTGCGTGTGCTGCAGCAATGGAAAGACAATGATACGTTCAAGCAATCCATCCAAAATCGGGAGGGCAAGCCGAACTTCGTCTTCTACGAAGGACCGCCAACTGCGAACGGTGCACCTCATATCGGCCACGTATTGGGCCGCGTCATCAAAGACTTCATCTGCCGCTACAAGACGATGGCGGGCTACCGTGTTGTCCGCAAGGCAGGCTGGGATACGCACGGCCTTCCAGTCGAACTCGGCGTAGAGAAGCAGCTTGGCATCTCCGGCAAGCAGGAGATCGAGAACTACGGTGTTGAAGCCTTCGTGAAGAAGTGCAAGGACAGCGTATTCGAATACGAGAAGCAATGGCGCGAGCTGACGGAAGCGATCGCGTACTGGACCGATCTCGACAATCCGTACATCACGCTGAAGAATGAATATATCGAAAGCGTATGGCATATTCTGTCCACGATTCACAAGAAAGGCCTGCTGTATCGCGGTCACCGCGTCAGTCCGTATTGCCCTTGCTGCCAGACTACTCTAAGCTCCCATGAAGTGGCGCAAGGCTACGAGGATGTAAAGGATCTGAGCGCAACAGCCAAGTTCAAGCTGATCGATTCCGGCGATTATGTGCTCGCTTGGACGACGACGCCTTGGACGCTCCCGGCCAACGTGGCGCTTGCGGTTAATCCGGAGTTGACCTACGTTCGCGCATCGAAGGACGGCGAGGTATACATCGTTGCGGAAGCACTTGCGGAGAGCGTGCTGAAGGAAAATTACGAGGTATTGTCCACGCTGAAGGGCGCCGATCTGGCAGGCAAGGCTTATGAGCCGCCATTCCGTTATGTGCCGATCGAAACAGGCCATATCGTCATTACGGGCGACTTCGTCAGCGACACCAGCGGTACGGGTATCGTCCATATCGCGCCAGCACATGGCGAAGACGACTACAAGGTGGCACGCGCGAACGGCATCAGCATGCTGAGCGTCGTGAACAACGCCGGCCGTTATGTCGATGAGGTAACGGATCTTGCAGGGCGCTTCGTGAAGGATTGCGACGTCGATATCGTGAAGATGCTGAGCGAGAGGGGTCTTCTTTATTCCAAAGAACGTTATGAGCACAGCTATCCGTTCTGCTGGCGCTGCAAATCGCCGCTGCTCTATTACGCAACAGAGAGCTGGTTCATCGAGACGACGGCGGTCAAGGATCAGCTGATCGCGAACAACAATGGCGTCGACTGGTATCCAGGCCATATTCGCGAAGGCCGCTTCGGCAAGTTCCTGGAGGATCTGGTCGATTGGAACATTAGCCGCAATCGCTATTGGGGCACGCCGCTTAACGTATGGGTGTGCGAAGCGACGGGCAAGGAATACGCGCCAGAGAGCATTGCGGATCTGCGCGCACGCGCAGTAGGCGATGTACCGGAGGATATCGAGCTTCATAAACCTTATGTTGACGATATTTTATTGCAATCGCCTTATGCTGAAGGTGCCGTCATGAGACGTACGCCGGAAGTCATCGACGTATGGTTCGACAGCGGCTCCATGCCGTTCGCCCAGCAGCATCATCCGTTCGGAGACGAGAAGCAGTTCCAGGATCAGTACCCGGCAGATATTATCTGTGAGGGCATCGACCAGACGCGCGGCTGGTTCTTCAGCTTGCTGGCGGTATCGACGCTTTACAACGGCAAAGCGCCGTACAAAGCCGTTATCTCGACCGGCCACATTCTCGATGAGAACGGACAGAAGATGTCCAAGTCGAAGGGCAATGTAATCGATCCTTGGGAAATCATCAACGAATACGGCACGGACGCCTTCCGCTGGGCTCTCCTCGCAGACAGCGCGCCATGGAACAGCAAGCGCTTCTCCAGAGGCATCGTAGGCGAAGCCAAATCGAAGGTGATCGATACGATTGTCAATACCCATGCTTTCTATGCGCTGTATGCATCCATCGACGGCTACAAGCCGGAGGAGCATGCCGCGAAGGCATCCGGCAACAAGCTGGACCGCTGGATTGTATCCCGCCTGAACAGCTTGATCAAGACGGTTACGAAAGGTCTTGAAGTCAACGACTTCCTGAACCCTGCCAAGTCGATCGAGCAGTTCGTCGACGAGATGAGCAACTGGTATATCCGCCGTTCCCGTGACCGGTTCTGGGGCAGCGGACTGTCGGAAGACAAGGTGGCAGCTTATCAGACGCTTCGCCATGTGCTTCTGACGCTATCTCGTCTGATCGCACCCTACGCGCCGCTCCTTGCGGATGACGTGTACGGCAACCTGGGCGGCGAAGGCAGCGTTCATCTGGCTGACTTCCCGGTCGCAGATGAAGCGGTTATCGACGAAACGCTTGAGCGCGATATGGAGAGCACGAAGGGAATCGTCGAACTGGCGCGCAACGTGCGTAATGAAACATCGATCAAGACGCGACAGCCATTGTCTGAGCTGATCGTATCGCTTGACGGCGAATTCCCGATCTCCGATTACGAAGAGATCATCAAGGATGAAATCAACGTGAAAAGCATTGTCGTGCAGCATTCCGACAGCGGCTTCGTAGATTTCAACCTTAAGCTGAATCTGAAGGTTGCGGGCAAGAAATACGGCAAGCATGTCGGCCCGATCCAAGGTGCGCTGAAAGCTCTGTCTGCGGACGAAGCGCGCGAGGTTGTAACCGGAGGCAGCTTCGGCTTCACGACAGCTGAAGGTGAGGCGCTGTCGATCAGTCTGGATGAGCTTCTTGTCGAGAAGCAAGCGAAGTCCGGCTTCGCATCGGCATCCGGAGGCGGCATGACCGTAGCGCTTAATACGGACATTACGCCGGAATTGGAGCAAGAGGGCTGGGTTCGTGAAGTGATTCGCGCCGTTCAGGATACGCGCAAGAAGCAGGATCTTCCGATCGAGAAGCGCGTGGATCTGGCATTGGACGTAGATGGCGAGCTGAAGGCTGCGCTTGAAGCGTTCTCAGCTGTTCTCCATGACAACGTTCTGCTGCAGTCCGTTTCGTTCGAAGCTTTAGAGGGTATGGAAAGAGTAAAGCTGGGCGAGAAGGAAGTAGGCATTTTCATCAAAGGTTAGGGAAATAGTAAGGGAACAAATGCAAATGCATTAGCCGCTTAGGCGGCCATACTTGTTCCGCAGATAAGGTTAAGACGGCTTAGGAAAACCTTATAGGATGAAGCCCGCTTGCCGCCATGCTGGCGGAGCGGGCTTCTCTGCTTTGAACCGGAGGTGATGGTTATGGTGAAGAGAAGACATCAAGGAAAGCATCCGCTCCCTGAGCAAGAAGCGAACGACTTAAGCATGCTTCAGAAATCGCTGGCTGCTCTCGATAAGCGTATGCAGCATATTGCCTCAGAGATGGAGAGAACCCATATCGCAGAATATGTCGATTTGCTTAACCGCCCTTTCTCGCTGATCTGGCGCAATCTGCTGTCAGGTGTAGCAAGGGGTGTCGGCATCGCGATCGGGTTCACGTTTTTTGCCGCAACGATCCTGTATGTGCTGCAAATTCTCGGAGCGCTCAATCTTCCCATTATCGGGGATTATATTGCGGATATCGTACGAATCGTACAGATCCAGCTGGAAGGCAAGAGCTATTAGGCATTACGCTTCATCGTTCTCGCCCTCCAGCATGTGATCGCCTTCCTCGCTCTGCATATAGTTCTCATATTCGCGATTGCGGATAACCGATACATAGCGGCCTGTAATGTCGGTTGCAAGAAAGCTTTCCAGCGATTCTACGTATCCGTCATTTTCTTCGGACTCAATGCCGATATGCTCATAATCAGTGGCGTTCCGATTCTCCGACATCGCCGGCGAATCGGCATTGCCCCAAGACTCGACAATTTGCCAAGCGTCCTCGCCATCGAACCCGTTATATCCGCCCTCATGTTCGTCCATGCTCGTCCGGCCAAATGGAGGCTGCAGGAACATCTCCTCAACCGGACGGCGGTCGGATACTATATTTCTTGGAGCGTGGCTGACGCAATACAGGGTATCGGGGACTGCGTCAAGCCTTTCATAAGGGATAGGTTCGCCGCAGACAACACAGACACCATAGTTGCCATTGTCCATGGCTGCAAGAGCGGCCTCGATCCGGCGAAGATGAAGCTCTTCCTGCTCCAGCAGGGAGATATCCTTCTCCCGCTCGTACAGCTCGGTCGCAAGATCGCCGGGATGATTATCAATCGGCGACAATTCTCCGGTCTGATCGCGAAGGGAGTCTCCTTTGCCATAATGCTGATTTTGCATCAATCGGGATTCAATTTCCTGATGCTCGTCCTGCAGGCGAAGACGCAGCAGGGCGAGCTGGGAGCTTGATGGATAAGACATAAGGATAGCACCGTCCTTTGTACCATACATAATTGCCTCATTAGCTTTTGCCGAAGCGGACGATTTCAGTATGGGCATGGCTGGATGGCAGCATAGCCCACTCGCCTAGGATATAACTGGTTTCCAGCCGCTCCCCTATGCTACACTAGGTGAAGCGGATATTGCCATGAATGGCCGATGGCGGCAAGCCGAATGCAAGTTACCTTTTTTAGGAGTGATCAGATGCGCTATACCTATTACTACCTCATTACAGTGATCGTACTTATCCTGGATTACGTGACCAAAAAAATCGTGGCGACTAAAATGAACCTGTACGATGAAATTAGCGTGATCGGCAACTTCTTCCTCATTACGTCGCATCGCAATCGCGGGGCTGCCTTCGGTATTCTGGAGGGACAGCGCGTATTCTTCATTATTATTACGGTCGCTATAGTGTCCGGGCTAATCTGGTACACCCATACGATGCGTAAAACGGGCAAGCCGAGATTGTTTATCGGTTTGACATTGGTACTGGGCGGAGCTATCGGGAACTTCATTGATCGTGTGCGCTTCGGTGAAGTGGTCGACTTCTTCAAATTCAACTTTGGCAGCTATACGTTCCCGATCTTCAACATTGCGGATTCCGCAATTGTGATAGGTGTGGGGCTAATTCTGCTGGATGCGCTTCTTAGCGCCCGCGAGGAGAAGCTCGCGCAAGGACAGGACAATAAGGAGCCAAGTGAGCATGAACAGCAACCTACAGCAAGATGATGACGCAACGCTCGTAGAATGGACGATAGAGTCCGAACAAGCAGGCGAGCGAATTGATAAATGGATTGCCGAGACGTTGAATATGCCGGGATTGTCCCGCACTCAGGTGCAGGAATGGATCAAGGCCGGAGCGGCAACCGTGGGTGGCAAGAGTGTAAAAGCAAATTACAAGCTCGCTCTGGGGGATGTTCTGGCTATCGCTGTGCCGGAGACGGAAGACGCGAATATTAAAGCCGAGGATATTCCTCTTGAAGTGGTATACGAGGATTCGGATATCATCGTCATTAACAAGCCGAGAGGCATGGTTGTACACCCTGCACCGGGACATTCGTCAGGTACGGTCGTGAACGCGCTGATGCATCATTGCAAGGACCTCTCCGGCATTAATGGCATGCTGCGTCCCGGCATCGTGCATCGGATCGACAAGGATACGACAGGTCTTCTCATGGCGGCCAAAAACGATCTGGCGCATGTTTCGCTAGCCGAGCAATTGAAGGAGCATACCGTCACGCGAAAATATATTGCGCTGGTTCACGGCAATGTGCCTCATGACCAAGGCACCATCGATGCGCCGATCGGCCGCGACCGCAACGACCGCAAGCTGTTTACGGTAACGGAGCATAACAGCAAGCCTGCTGTTACTCATTTTGTCGTATTGGAGCGTATAGGCGACTACACGCTGCTTGAGCTTCAACTGGAGACGGGCCGCACGCATCAGATTCGCGTTCATATGAAATATATCGGCCATCCGATGGCGGGGGATCCCGTATACGGACGGAACAAGACGGTCGCGCTGGACGGACAGGCTCTTCATGCGGCTGTATTGGGCTTCACACATCCGCGTACTGGGGAGAGGCTGCTGTTCGAAGCGCCGCTGCCTGAGGATTATGAGCATGTGCTTGCCAGCTTGAAGTCGAGATAAGAAGAGTGTTGTCAGCCGGTGCATCGCACCGGCTGCTTTCGTCTAGCCGCATAGTGACGAACGTATGAATGCGATACTGAAATAAGTGCAAACTTTTGACGATATCCTGCATTATGTTCGCCCCTCAAGTGCGTTATCCTAAACGTAGAATTGTTGTATTCTACAAAAGGAAAGGTGAAAGCAATGACAGCCATTAACCACAACTACTTGGAGCTGCAAGGCAGCTATTTATTTTCTGAAATCGCCAAACGCCGTACAAAATTTATGCAGGAGAACCCGAATGCCGAGATTATTAGCCTGGGCATCGGCGACGTTACACGCGGTCTGCCTGAAGCGGTTGTAAAGGCGATGCATGAAGCCGTCGAGGAGCTGGCACAGCCTGGCTCGTTCCGCGGTTACGGTCCGGAGCAAGGCTACGACTTCTTGATTCAAGCGATTATCGAACATGACTACAAAGCACGCGGCATCGATATCGCATTGAACGAGGTATTCCTCAGCGACGGCTCCAAATGCGATGTAGGCAATATCCAGGAAATCTTCAGCCAGGACAGCATCGTAGCCGTACAGGACCCTGTTTACCCTGTATATGTGGATACGAATGTAATGGCGGGCCGCTCCGGCAAGTACAACCAGGAGACCAAGCGTTACGAGAACATCGTCTACCTGGAATGCACGGCGGAGAACAATTTCAAGCCAAGCCTTCCTGACCGCAAAGTGGATCTGATCTACTTGTGCTATCCGAACAATCCGACGGGCATGACGCTTACGAAGGATGAACTTAAAGTGTGGGTAGATTACGCAAGAGAAAACAATTGCATCATCTTGTTCGACTCCGCGTATGAAGCGTTCATTCAGGAAAAGGATGTGCCGCACAGCATCTATGAAGTGGAAGGCGCGCGTGAAGTAGCGATTGAGTTCCGCAGCTTCTCCAAGACCGCCGGCTTCACAGGCGTGCGCTGCGCTTATACCGTTGTACCCCGCGAGCTAAAGGGCCTAGACGCGAACGGAAATTCCGTCCTGATCAATGATCTGTGGAACCGCCGCCACACAACCAAGTTCAATGGCGTATCTTATGTGACGCAGCGCGGCGCTGCTGCGATCTATTCCCCTGAGGGCAAAGAGCAAATTGCTTCGCTGGTGGAGTACTATATGACGAATGCAGCGATTATCCGCGACGGCCTTGCATCGATCGGCCTTGAAGTGTTCGGCGGTGTGAATGCGCCTTACATTTGGTTGAAGACGCCAAAAGGCATGGATTCCTGGAGCTTCTTCGACAAGCTGCTGTCTGAAGCGAATATTGTCGGAACGCCAGGCGTAGGTTTCGGCCAAAGCGGACAAGGCTACTTCCGCTTAACGGCATTCGGCAGCCGCGAGAATACGGAGAAAGCGGTAGATCGGATCCGCAAGCTCAGCCTGTAAGCGGAAATTAATCAGCAACCCATTCGAATTGCCAACGCTATCCTTGTATAGTCGGGAACGGATTCTCCACACTATGGTTAAGCAAAGGGCGTTACGCTCTTGACTTCTTATGCCCAACGTGGGATAATTCCTATGATACAGAGCAGTACCTTTAATTCAGTCCCGTGAGACTGGCAAGGTAGCGTGAATATAGGTCTATAATCGGATAGGAACAGGAGTCCTCTCTCCGCGCGGTTTGTGCCGGCCGAGAGAACGGGACCTGCTCTATTCCTGACTAATCACACCAACTCCTTGCGAACTCCGCAAGGAGTTTTTTTGTCGGAGCAAACGGAGAAAAGTTGTAGCGAAGAGGTGAGCGGTTATGGCGGAAGAAGAGCATCTGGTCATTATGGACGAAACGGCGATTCGTCGGGCATTGACGCGTATCGCGCATGAAATTGTCGAAAAGAACAAAGGCATCGACGACTGCGTCATTGTTGGGATTCGCACAAGAGGCATCTATTTGGCTAACCGCGTCGCGGAACGGATCGGCGAGATTGAAGGAAGGCCGGTACCGGTTCGGGAGCTTGATATTACGCAGTACCGGGACGACCGGCTGGATGCGGCTGTGACCAAGGCGGAAGCCGCGGCTGCGCTCGGCGAACTTGAGGGCATGCCTTTTACAACGAAGGACAAGATTATCATCCTGTTCGACGATGTGCTGTATACGGGCCGGACCATCCGCGCCGCCATGGACGCCCTGATGGATTGCGGACGGCCGAGAAGCATACAGCTGGCTGTGCTGGTCGACCGGGGCCATCGCGAGCTGCCGATCAGGCCAGACTTTATCGGGAAGAACGTTCCTACCTCCAAGCAAGAACAAATACAAGTCGCGCTAAAAGAGATCGACACCATCGATCAAGTGACCTTAATCAACCAAAGGGGGTAGACCTAATGACGCTTGCACAATTGAAAGAGCGCAGCTTGCTCGGTCTGAAAGACCTTGACAAAGAAGAAATCGAATCCATCCTGGAGCGAGCGGCTCATTGGGAGAAGCACCCGGTTAAAGTACATGGAGGCCAGCAAGGCAAATTCGCGGCAAACATGTTTTTCGAGAATAGCACAAGAACGAGATTTTCATTCGAAGTAGCGGAGAAGCGGCTTGGCGCCGAGGTAATCAACTTCTCTGCGGCGGCTTCCAGCGTCGAGAAGGGCGAATCAATCTACGATACGGTGCGGACTCTTGAGTCGATGGGTATCGATGTTGGCGTCATTCGCCTCAAGCCGACAGGACTCCTGGCTGAATTGGCCGAGAAGATCAAAGTCCCGCTTGTCAATGCGGGCGATGGCAACAACGAGCATCCGACGCAGGCGCTGCTGGACCTGTACACGATGCGCAAGCAGTTCGGCTCGCTGAGCGGCCTGAACGTATCGATCGTCGGCGATATTCTGCACAGCCGGGTAGCGCGCTCCAACCTGTGGGCGCTGCGCAAATTCGGCGCTAACGTAAGCTTCTGCGCACCGAGCAACATGCAGGCGAAGGAGCTTGACGCTCCTTACATCTCGATGGACGAAGCGCTGAAGGCCGACGTGGTGATGATGCTGAGAGTACAGCTGGAGCGACATGAGAGCGGCATGCTGAATTCGGCCGAAGCTTATCGCGAGCAATACGGCCTGACGGTTGAACGAGCGCAGCGCATCGCGCCGCATGCAATCATCATGCATCCTGCACCGGTTAACCGGAATGTGGAGATCGACGGGGATTTGGTAGAGCACCCGCAATCCCGCATCTTCCCTCAGATGGAGAACGGCGTGCCGATCCGTATGGCGGTAATCGAACGCGCACTTAGCTAAACGCAGAAGACAGGCTTCCGGACCATCGGCAGCAAGCGACAGAGCGAATACAATCGGAGGGTGATCAGAACATGTCATTGTGGATTATTAACGGCAACGTATGGAACGAAGAAAACGGCAAGCTGGAGCAAAAGCACATACGCGTAAGCGACGGACGGATCGCCGAGGTCGTTGACGCCGGAGTTATCGACACAGGCAGCGCGGAAGTGATTGACGCAGCAGGCAAGCTGGTATCGGCAGGCTTCATCGATATGCACGTCCATCTGCGCGATCCGGGTTTTGAACATAAAGAAGATATCGTGACGGGCTCCCGTTCGGCAGCGAAAGGCGGATTCACAACAATCGCCTGCATGCCGAACACACGCCCGGTCATCGACAAGCCTGAGACCGTAAAATATGTATTGGACAAAGCGGCTGAGGCTGGATTGGTGAAGGTACTGCCTTACGCAGCCATTACGAAAAACGAGCTCGGACGAGAGCTGACGGACTTTGCCGCTCTGAAGGAAGCAGGAGCGATCGGCTTTACGGATGACGGCGTAGGCGTACAGAATGCACAAATGATGAAAAACGCGATGGCGCTGGCCAAATCGCTGGATATGCCGGTCATCGCACACTGCGAGGACGATTCGCTGGTGGAAGGCGCTTGGGCGTCGGAAGGCGAATTTTCCCGCAAGCATGGCATTAAAGGAATCCCGAATGAATCCGAAGCGATTCATGTAGGCAGGGACGTGCTTCTAGCGGAAGCGACAGGCGTGCATTACCATGTCTGCCATGTCAGCACGGAGCAATCGGTACGCCTCATCAGACTGGCGAAGTCGATCGGCGTATCGGTGACGGCGGAAGTATGTCCGCATCACCTGCTTCTGTCGGATGAGGATATCCCGGGTCTGGACGACGCGAACTGGAAGATGAACCCGCCGCTGCGCACTCCTCGCGATGTGCAGGCCGTCATTGAAGGGCTTGAGGACGGCACGCTGGACATGATCGTAACGGACCATGCGCCGCATAGCGCAGAAGAGAAGGCACGCGGCGTCGACCTGGCGCCATTCGGCATCGTCGGCTTCGAGACGGCTTTCCCGCTTCTATATACAAAGTTTGTTGCGACAGGCAAGTGGACGCTTGGCTTCCTCTTGAAGCGCATGACGCAAGATCCTGCCCGTGTGTTCCGCCTGGAGACAGGCCGCCTGGAGCAAGGCGCGCCGGCGGATCTGACGATCGTAGACCTGGAGAGCGAGCGTGCGGTTGACCCGTCGACCTTCTTGTCGAAGAGCAGCAATACGCCATTCGGCGGCTGGGAGCTGAAGGGCTGGCCGGTTACAACGATCGTCGACGGCAAGATCGTCTGGTCGGAATAAGGAATAGATACGGAATCCATTTTAAGCATAAAGAAGAACACCAGAGGAGTGATACGGATGCAAGCAAGACTATTGTTGGAAGACGGAACGTTATTCACCGGCTTGTCCTTCGGCGCAGAAGCGCAGATGATGGGCGAGGTTGTATTTAATACAGGCATCACAGGTTATCAGGAGGTTCTCTCCGATCCTTCTTACTGCGGACAAATCGTTACCATGACGTATCCGCTGATCGGCAACTATGGCATTACACGCGATGACTTCGAGGCGATCCGTCCGTACATTCATGGCTTTGTCGTACGCCGCCATGAGCCGGTGCCAAGCAACTGGCGCGCCCAATATTCGCTGGGCCAACTGCTGAAGGAATACGGCATTCCAGGCATCAGCGACATCGATACACGTATGCTTACCCGCAAATTGCGCCACTTCGGCACCATGAGAGGCCTGATTACAACGGGCAATGAGCGCGTAGAAGAACTGGCAGAGCGCCTGAACCTGTCCACTCTGATGACAGACCAGGTTGCGCGCACATCGACCAAGCATGTGTTTTCAAGCCCAGGCAATCGCGAACGCATCGTATTGGTTGACTTCGGCGCGAAAAGCGGCATCCTGCGCGAGCTGACGCAGCGCGGCTGTGACGTTGTAGTCGTGCCTCACGACACGACGGCAGACGAGATTCGCCGCCTCGCTCCGGACGGCATCCAGCTGTCCAATGGCCCTGGGGATCCGAAAGATGTACCGCATGCGGTGAAAATGATCTCCGAGCTGCTGGGCGAAATTCCGATCTTCGGCATCTGCTTGGGTCACCAGCTGTTCGCTCTGGCTTGCGGAGCGGATACAGGAAAGCTGAAATTCGGCCATCGCGGCGGCAACCATCCGGTTAAGGAACTGGCGACGAACCGTTGCTACATCACTTCCCAAAATCATGGCTACACAGTAGTGGATTCCTCGATTGAAGGAACAGAGCTGGAAGTTACACATATCAACAACAACGATAAAACGATCGAAGGACTTAAACATAGCAAGTTCCCTGCCTTCTCCGTACAGTACCATCCGGAAGCGGCACCGGGACCGTTCGACTCCAGCTATCTGTTCGACGAATTCCTGGAGATGATCCGCACGCACAAAAAAAACAACCCACAAAAACCTCGTCAGGCTGTGTTGTCGGAGACGTTGAAAGGAGAGCTTCAGTATGCCCAAAAATAATGAACTCAAAAAAATTCTCGTAATCGGGTCCGGCCCGATTGTCATCGGACAAGCGGCGGAATTCGATTATGCCGGCACTCAAGCTTGCCAAGCGCTGAAGGAAGAAGGCTATGAGGTTGTTCTGATCAACAGCAATCCGGCTACGATCATGACCGACACGAACATGGCTGACAAAGTATACATCGAACCGATAACGCTTGAATTCGTAAGCCAAATCATTCGTCAAGAGCGTCCAGACGGCTTGCTGCCTACACTCGGCGGACAGACCGGCCTGAACATGGCGGTTGAGCTGGCGCGCGCAGGCGTGCTGGAACGCGAAAATGTGAAGCTGCTCGGCACACAGCTGACAGCGATCGAGAAAGCGGAAGACCGCGACCTGTTCCGTGAGCTGATGCGTGAGCTGGAGCAGCCTGTACCGGACAGCGACATCGTTACCACGGTAGAAGAAGCGGTAGCATTCGCGAACACCATTGGCTACCCGATCATCGTACGTCCTGCTTACACGCTGGGCGGCACGGGCGGCGGCATCTGCGCGAACGAGGAAGAGCTGCGCGAGATCGTAGCTTCCGGCATCCGCTACAGCCCGATCAACCAATGCTTGATCGAGAAATCGATCGCCGGCATGAAGGAAGTTGAATACGAAGTCATGCGTGACGCGAACGACAACTGTATCGTGGTCTGCAACATGGAGAACTTCGATCCGGTTGGCGTACACACAGGCGACAGTATCGTTGTCGCGCCATCCCAAACACTTTCCGACCGTGAATACCAAATGCTGCGTTCCGCATCTCTGAAAATCATCAGAGCGCTGAACATCGAGGGCGGCTGCAACGTTCAGTTCGCGCTTGATCCGCATAGCTACCAATACTATGTTATCGAAGTTAACCCGCGCGTAAGCCGCTCTTCAGCGCTTGCATCCAAAGCGACTGGCTATCCGATTGCGAAGATGGCTGCGAAGATCGCAATCGGCTACACCCTGGATGAGCTGGTAAACCCGGTTACAGGCCAAACTTATGCATGCTTCGAGCCTACGCTCGACTATATCGTATCGAAAATCCCGCGCTGGCCGTTCGACAAGTTCGTCAACGCCAACCGCAAGCTGGGCACGCAAATGAAAGCGACTGGCGAAGTTATGGCTATCGGCCGTACATTCGAAGAGTCGATTCATAAAGCTGTACGTTCCCTGGAGATCGGGGCTCACCGCCTGCATTTGAAAGACGCAACTTCCCTTGAGGAAGACGTGCTGCGCACGCGCCTGGCTAAGCCGGACGATGAGCGCATGTTCCTCGTAGCGGAAGCGTTCCGCCGCGGCTTCTCGCTGCAAGAGCTGCAAGACATTACGAGCATCGACTGGTGGTTCCTGGACAAAATTCAATCCATCGTGGCATTCGAGGATCGTCTGCGCAAGGAAGCGACGCTGTCGGTTCAGTCGCTGTACGAAGCGAAGCGCAAAGGCTTCTCCGACCGCTCTATCGCAGAAATCCGCAAGGAAGGCTTCCCGAATGGCAGCCATACGACAGAAGCGGAAGTACGCGAGTTCCGTCTGCAAAACGATTTGAAGCCTGTATACAAAATGGTTGATACATGCGCAGCGGAATTCGAAGCAACAACGCCTTACTACTACTCGACTTATGAAGTTGAGAATGAAGTAACAGAGACAACGAAGCAGAAGGTGCTGGTGCTGGGCTCCGGACCGATCCGTATCGGCCAAGGCATCGAGTTCGACTACTCCACTGTCCATGCGGTATGGGCGATTCAAAAAGCGGGTTACGAAGCGGTTATTATCAACAACAACCCGGAGACGGTATCGACCGACTTCAGCACATCCGACCGCCTGTACTTCGAGCCGCTCTTCTTCGAGGATGTCATGAACGTCATCGAGCAAGAAAAGCCGATCGGGGTCATCGTTCAATTCGGCGGACAGACAGCGATCAACCTGGCAGCTCCGCTTGCCAAAGCTGGCGTGCGCATTCTGGGCTCCAGCCTGGAGAGCATCGATGCTGCCGAAGACCGCAAGAAGTTCGAAGCGCTGCTTCGCAAGCTGAGCATCGCACAGCCTGACGGCAGCACTGTAACTTCGGTCGACGAAGCGGTTGAAACGGCGCAGAAGCTCGGTTATCCGGTGCTGGTACGTCCATCCTACGTTCTGGGCGGACGCGCTATGGAAATCGTCTACTCCGACGAAGAGCTGCTGAGCTACATGGAAGTGGCTGTGAAGATCAATCCGGAGCATCCGGTTCTGATTGACCGCTACATGCTGGGCAAGGAAGCGGAAGTCGACGCGATCTGCGACGGCGAGACGGTGCTTATCCCGGGTATAATGGAGCATGTCGAGCGCGCAGGCGTTCACTCCGGCGACTCCATCGCGGTCTATCCGCCGCAATCGCTGTCCGACGATATCAAACAGCAAATTGTCGATATTACGATTAAGATTGCTAAAGAGTTTAAAGTCATCGGTCTGGTTAATATCCAGTTCGTCATCCATCAGGAAAAGGCTTATGTCATCGAAGTTAACCCGCGCTCCTCGCGTACGGTTCCGTTCCTGAGCAAGGTAACGAGCCTGCCGATGGCCAACCTGGCGACACAAGCGATTATGGGCACGAAGCTGTCCGAGCTTGGCTATACAGACGGTCTGTGGCCGGAAGACGAATACGTATCGGTCAAAGTACCGGTATTCTCCTTCGCGAAGCTGCGCCGCGTAGACCCGACGCTGACACCGGAGATGAAATCGACGGGTGAGGTTATGGGCCGCGATGTGCAATATGCGAAAGCTCTATACAAAGGACTTATCGGCGCAGGTATGAAGATTCCGACTTCGGGCACCATCGTGGCGACCGTTGCGGATAAGGACAAAGAGGAAGCTACGGAGCTGCTCCGCGGATTCTACAATATCGGTTACAAAATTATCGCAACCGGCGGTACGGCTGACGCGCTTGAAGCGGCAGGTCTGTATGTGACCCGTGTGAACAAGCTGAGCGAAGGCTCGCCGAACATCCTGGATCTGGTACGCGAAGGCAAAGCCCAATTCGTCGTCAACACGCTGACGAAAGGCAAAACGCCGGAACGCGACGGATTCCGTATTCGCCGCGAAGCGGTCGAGAACGGTGTGGTCTGCATGACCTCGCTGGATACGGTCCGCGCATTGCTGAACATGATGGAGACAATCAACTTCTCCTCGCACGCCATGCCGGTTGTACAGAAGTAAGCAATAAGACGAAGCTTCTGGGGCGTGCAAGCGCCTCAGAAGCTTCAACACTATATAGAGGGGGACATGGCTGTGAAACTGACGAGAGAACAAGCGGCGAAGCGCGTAATGGTGGCGCTGGATTACCCGGAAGCTGCTGCGGCCGAGAAGCTGATCGAGGAGCTGAAGGGAATTCCTTGCTATATGAAGGTTGGCATGCAGCTGTTCTATGCGGCGGGTCCCACATTCGTATCTAGTCTGAAGGAACGCGGCTATTATGTCTTCCTGGACGTGAAGATGCACGACATCCCGAATACGGTCAAAGGCGGCTCAAACAGCGTGACGAAGCTTGGCGTTGATATGTTCAACGTGCATGCGGGCGGCGGACAAGCCATGATGGAAGCGGCGCTTGAAGGCGTGGATGCCGCGCTGTCCAGCGGTGCGGCAAAGCCGGCTGTCATCGCGGTAACCCAGTTAACCAGCACGAGCCAGTCGGTTCTGAACGACCAGATCGGTATCGGAGGCACGGTAGAGGAAGCGGTCCTTCGCTACGCTTCCCTAGCGAAGGCAGCGGGCCTTGACGGTGTCGTGGCTTCTCCTTCCGAGGTGGTGGCCATTAAGTCGGCGCTGGGCGCTTCCTTCCAGACGGTCACGCCGGGCATTCGTCCCGCCGGAGCCGCGCTGAACGACCAGTCCCGCATTATGACGCCTGCCGAGGCGCTGCGCCAAGGCACGGATTATATGGTCATTGGCCGTCCGATTACAGCGGCAGCGCAGCCGCGCGAAGCATTGGAAACTATTATCGAGGAGCTGATTTCGGTTGAGTAACGTATCATTGGCGTCTCTGCCTAACGAGATTGCAAAGAGTTTGCTGGAGATCGGAGCGGTAGCACTTCGTCCGAATGAACCCTTTACCTGGACATCGGGGCTGAAATCCCCAATCTACTGCGATAATCGCCTGACAATGGCGTATCCGGATATTCGCGACCTGGTTGCCGAAGGCTTCGCAACGATTATCCGCGAGCGTTATCCGGATGCGGAAGTAATCGCAGGGACATCGACAGCGGGCATTCCGCATGCTGCATGGGTTGCTCAGAAGCTGAACCTGCCGATGGCTTACATTCGCGACAAAGCAAAGGGCCACGGCAAGCAAAATCAAATCGAAGGCCGAATTGTCCCAGGTCAGAAGGTCATCGTCATCGAGGACCTGATCTCGACCGGCGGCAGCTCGCTAAAGGCGGCACAGGCGGTTCGTGAGGCAGGGGCTGAAGTCAGCGCTGTACTGGCGATCTTTACCTACCAGTTTCCTCATGCGGCTCAAGCGTTCGAGAATGACGGATTTACCCTGGATACGCTTTCGAATTATTCGGCTTTGATCGAAACGGCGGTTCAAATGGGCAAGGTTGCAGAAGCAGACGTTGCAGCGCTCCAAGCCTGGCGCAACGATCCTGAGTCGTTCGGCAAGTAACAGCCACTTAGCAAAGATAAGCGTACTGTCTGGATGAGACGGTACGCTTTTTTTGGTGCCATCGCACCCGAGAATGCGCATTCTTTCGGTCTATTTCAAAATTCGACAATATTCTTTAAAAATTTGCAGCCCCTCCTTTTTTCTATAAGGCAATAGACCGATATAAGTATAGATAGTTACAGAACTGTGGAAGGTTGGGGGTTAATGATGAGTTTTTCGTTGCGATGGAAGATTGCGGTCATGGCAGTGCTGCCGCTGCTGTGCTACGCGGTGTCCGTCCTGTATGTCTTGGGCGAGGAAAGAAAGACATTTAATATTATGGCGGAAGAAATCTATGAGAATGCAAATCAGGTCGAATCGTTGATTCTGAATGCGGACCGCGACATGTATCAAGCTTATGTCGCCTATCTCAAAATCGAGTCCGGCAAGCTGGAGCATGAACGGTTTATTTCAGCACAAACGGATATGTCAGAAAACAAGGATCAGGCAACTGAGCGCATAGCGGCCGCCAAGGCGCTGATGGAGAAGGCCGATTTGCTTCATCTGGCTCATGGCGCGTCCGGGAAGACGGCCGGCGAAATCTTCGATGCTTTCGACACCGCGTTCAATAACTGGTTCACGGAAGCGTATTCGGCAACAGAGGACGGCAAGGCCGAGATCAGCGAACAGATCGAAGGCGACTTCCGGCTAAGCCGGAGCGGCATCGACGAAGTGGGCGAAAGCATGGACATTCATGCTGAAGAGACGATTAAACGAATTGAAAAGGATTTGGATAAAAACCAGCTGTCGACTCTGATCTCCATGATTGTAGTTGCGGCATTGCTCATCGGATATTCGGCCATGATGATCAAGTTCATTATGAATACGATCCGTTCTGTAGTGAGGAAGACCAAGCTGGTCGGCGAAGGCGATCTGACTGTGGAGCCCGACCGCAAATACATTAAGGATGAGCTTGGCCAAATCTCGCGTTCGGTTGACGATATGATTGCGAACATGAACGGTCTGATCACCGGAATTATGAGCAACACGCGCAAGGTTAGCGAGTCGTCCTCGCAGCTTGCAAGCGCGGCAAGCGAGTCTGCTTCAGCTTCGGAGAATGTCGCGCAGAACATTCAAGAAGTGGCGACCAGCTCCGAGAGCCAGGCGCGCGGTGCGAAGGAGATGTCGCGAGCGATTGAAGAGATGGCGGTAGGCATCGGCCGAATCGCCGAGAATACATCGGATATTGCAGATCAATCGAATGTCACAACGGCACAGGCGGATCAAGGACAGGATGCGCTCCATCGCCTTGTAGGCCAGATGGACGAGATTAAGACAGTAATTACGAAGCTGTCCGATACAATCGGCACGCTGGAGAATCGGTCGCAGCAGATTGGCGCTATTGCCGAGAACATTACAGCATTCTCCAATCAGACGAATATTTTGTCGCTGAATGCTTCCATCGAGGCAGCCCGTGCAGGCGAGCACGGACGCGGATTCGCGGTTGTTGCCGGCGAGATTCGCAAGCTTGCAGCCAGCTCGTTGGAGTCGGCAGAGCATATTAACGATCTGGTAACGCTAACGCAACAGGAGATATCCGGCGCATCGGGCTATATGAGAGAGACGATGCAGCAAGTGGAGTACGGCGGAGAACGGATGAAGGACGTTAGTCATAACCTGAATCTGATTGCGGCGTCGATTACGCAAATGACGCAGCAGATCCAGGAAAACTCTGCAATTACGCAGCAAATGTCGGCAAGCTCCGAGGAAGTGAGCGCTTCGGTCGAGCAAAGCGCAACAAGCGCGGTCGTCAATCTGGAGAAAACAGAAAGCGTCGCGGCAGCGACGGAGGAGCAGCTTGCGCTTATGGAGAGCATCTCGTCCTCATCGAAGGAACTGGATGCGATCGTCCGGGAGCTTAATAGCTCGGTGGCGCACTTCAAAGTGAAGCAATAGAAGCGGGATATCCGCTCTGGCTATGGATTTTTTGGCCGGGGCGGATTTTTGCGTGATAGCTGAAGGTTAGCTGAAAAAAACTTTTAGAAAAACATGTCACTATTCGTAACTTTTTTATACTTTGCACCGTCTATGTGTGTAGATTAGAATTATGAAGTTTTAGGTAGAGGATTGGGGGAGAGGGGAAGCCTATGGCCATCATGCAAAATGCCGAGATTAACGATGATCAAGAGGCTCAAACAGAGGAAGCCGTGCAGCGGGAGAAAACGAGTGAGAGGCTTTCGCAAGGGATCGGTGAAACATTGCTGTCTGTCAACCAGGTTGAACGAATCTTCCAGGTTGGAGGCAGGTCTTTGCATGTCTTGAAAGGGATTCAGATGGAAGTGAAGCAGCAGCAGCTCGTCATGCTGAAGGGGCGCTCAGGCTCCGGCAAGACGACCTTGCTTAACTGTCTTGGAGGCCTCGATACACCGAGCAAAGGCGAGATCGTGTTCAACGGCCAACCATTCAGCACGAAGAGCGACGACGAGAGAACGCTCGTCAGGCGCAAAGATATGGGATTTATCTTTCAGGCGTTCGCGTTGATGCCGCTGCTGTCTGCCTGGGAGAATGTAGAGCTGTCGCTTCGCATGGCGGGTATGCCGCGAGCGCAATGGAAGGAACGCGTTGAGGAATGCCTGACGCTGGTAGGACTTGAGAAGAGGATGCATCACCGTCCGTTCGAGCTGTCCGGGGGCGAGCAGCAGCGTGTTGCGATTGCCAAGTCCATCGCGCACAAGCCGATTCTGCTGCTTGCCGACGAACCGACGGCCGAGCTGGATACGGGGATGTCTGCGCAAGTCATGGCAGTCTTTCAAAATATTATTCGCACTGAAAATGTCTCTATCTGTATGACTACACACGATCCTACAATTTTGGAGGTTGCCGATCATGTCTATGAAATGGTGGACGGGAAGTTTATTTAAACGTTCATTGATAGTTGCAATGAGCACGACAATTGTATTTACAAGCGGCTGCTCGCTGCTGCCTAAGGAAAAAGAAGAAGAAGTGCTGCCGGAGATTGTGCCGGCGCAAATCTCGAAGAAACCGGAATATGAGGTCACAACTGCCACGCTGGTGCAAGGCGTACCTTTGACGGGAAAGCTCATCTCCATGGAGGAAGAAACGCTGTACTTCACCCTCGGCGAGAAGCATATTCAAGAGGTCTATGTGAAAACAGGCGACAAGGTTCAGGCGGGCGATATTATCGCGGAGCTGGACGTTGAGCAGCTGGAGAAGCAGCTGAGGAACGATCGCTTATCGTTCCGCCGCGACGAGAACGAGATGAAGAAGACGCTTCGGGACCGCGACACGATGGAGCCGCTCGAATTCGAGGAGCAGCAGATCCTGTTCGAAGAGAAGCGCCAGAAGCTCGTTGACCTTGAAGAAGAGATCGCTAAAGCGACGCTGGTTGCGCCGTTCGCCGGTACAATCGTATCGCTTAACGTTCAGAAGGGCGACACGGTGAAGGCATATGACCCTATCGCGATCGTAGCGGACACTTCGCTGATTACGCCGGCTTCGAAGCTGACCAAAACCGAGCTAGAGAAGGTTGCGGTAGGCATGGAAGTGGAAGTCACCATTACAGGCGTAGGCAAGCTAACAGGCAAGGTTAAGCAATTGCCGGTCAAATCGACCGAGCAGAACAACGGCGGAGGCGGCTTCCCTGGCGGCGGCAATGGCGAAAACAAGCCTGAGCGTCCGGAAGACTTTATGCTGCTGGATATTCCGAAACTGCCTAAGGACTTGAACCGCGGCACGCCTGTAGCCATCAATGTCATTATGAAACGTACCGAAAACGCTATTGTGATTCCGCCATCGACGCTCCGCAACATCGGGACGCGTACTTATGTCCAGGTGACTGATGAAAACGGCAAACGCGAGGTGGATGTCCAGGTAGGCCAGCAGACGCATACCCAAGTGGAAATTTTACAAGGGCTTAAGCCGGGACAGAAAGTCGTAGGTAAATAGCCCATGGGTATTCCGCTGTTTCGATTCTTATTCCGCAAAATGTGGAATACGCGATGGTTGACGTTAAGTACGCTGGCGGGCCTGATCTTGGCCGTCGCCTTCGCGACGAGCATACCGATGTATGCGGATGGGGCGCTTAAGCGGGTAGTAGCCGAGTCATTGAATGAGAAGAGCGAAGGCATGCCCGCAGGCTCCCTGCTAATACGTTATCAGTCTACTCCAGGACAAGCGACGGAGCTTGGCGCTTTGTCCACCCTGGATGAATACATCAAATCTGAAGTGCCAAAAGACATCGGCTTTACATACACGACGTATTTGAAAAACTACTCCATTCGCAGTGCCGATGTCGTGCCTGAAGATCCAACAACGGTCGATGCCGGCCGTAACCGCCAGCTGACGATGATGTCGTTGACGGAACTGAAGGACCATGCAGAGATTGTGCAAGGCCGCTGGTTCGAGGACGGCGCGGGCAAGTCGGATCTTATTGAAGCGGTCATGCTGGAAGAAGCGATGTTCCGCAATGACGTACATATCGGTGATATTTTCGAATACCCGGTATATGGCGGTCTGAACCTGACGCTTCGCGTTCAGATTGTCGGCGCAGTCAATCCGCTTGACGCGTCGGATGAATATTGGTATCAAGGCTTCGACAGCTTGTTCAACACCCTGCAAGTCAATGAGGATACCTTCCAGAAGGTGCTGATGGAGCAGAACAAAATTCCGCTTCATAATGCAGGCTGGTACTATTCCTTCGACCTGTCCGAGGTGAAGACGAGCCAATTGTCCCCGCTGGGACGTACGCTTAACCGGTTGGATATCGAGCTGTATCAACGGTTGAAGGATACGCGTGTGGAAATTTCATTCGCTTCCATCCTGACGGAGTTCAAGAAGCAGAGCCTTCAATTGCAGACGCTGCTCTTCACGCTCGCCGCACCGATGATTGCGATGGTATTCTTCTTCATCGCGATGAACGCGCGCCAATCGCTCGACAAACAGCGCAGCGATATCGCCGTTCTTCGAAGCCGGGGTGCCGGCACCAGGCAGATTATATGGATCTATCTGCTTGAGGGATTGTTGCTTGGCGCGGTGGCGCTTGGGCTAGGGCCGTTCATCGGCTGGTTCATGGCCAAGAGCATCGGCTCCGCCAACGGCTTCCTGTCCTTCGTCAACCGGAAGTCTATTCCGGTAGGCTTCTCGACGGAAGCGATGATTGCCGGCGGCAGCGCCGTATTGCTTGCGATTATGGCGACGGTTATCCCGGCCATCATGTATGCCAGAGCTTCCATCGTCAGCTACAAGCAGGACCTGGCACGCTCCGACCGCAAGCCGGTTTGGCAGCGGTGGTTCCTTGATGTGCTCCTGCTGGCGGCAGCCGGTTATGGCTGGTATATGTTCAACGAACGTCAGATGCTGACGTTCAAGACGGGTATGACAACGGATCAGCTGAACGTTCAGCCGTTCTTGTTCTTCGTACCGGCGCTCTCGATCTTCGCGCTGGGCCTATTCTTCCTGCGGCTGTTCCCTTGGCTGCTGAAGCTGTTCAATTGGCTGGGACGGAAGTTCCTTCCGGTTCCGCTCTATTTGACGCTTACTCAGCTATCACGTTCATCAAAGGGCTATTATCCGCTGATGATTCTGCTCGTATTGACACTTGGTCTTGGGGTCTACAATGCTTCGGCGGCGAGAACCATCGACTTGAACTCGACGGAGCGCACCCTATATAAATACGGATCAGATGTCATTATTGAGACCGTATGGCATGGATCGCCGGAAATAACTCAGCAACCGTCTGGCGGCGGGGGTGGAGGAAATGGCGGCGGCGGCGGTGGAGGCGGCAACGGAGGCGGCGGCGGTGGCAACGGCGGCGGCGGAAATGGCGGTGGAGGCGGCAACGGTGGCGGCGTGCCATCCCGCATTTTGTACAATGAACCGCCGTTCGAGATCTACCGTCAGCTGGAAGGTGTCGAAGCGGCTGCCCGTGTCTTGACGACAAAAGGCAACATCGTAGTCTCCGGAAAGTCGATCGGCCAAGGTAATATTGTCGGCATCGACAACAAGGATTTTTCGGAAGTAGCTTGGTTCCGTGACGATCTCTATCCGGTGCATCCGAATTACTATTTGCACAATTTGGGGTTATTCGAGCATGCGGCCATTATTCCAAAAGGCGTCGCAGACAAATATCAATTGAAGCTCGGCGATATCGTCTCCGTTGGCTTCCCGGACGGAATGATTGAGTTTTCGGTTGTCGGCATCTTGCCATATTGGCCTAGCCAGTACCCGGATAAGACGCCGTTCATCATTACGAATCTGGACTATATCTTCGATCAGATTCCGATTATGCCATACAACGTGTGGCTGAAAATGAAGCCTGACGCGCTTGTCGCGCCAATCGTCGATGAGCTGCAAAAGGCTGGTATGGAAATTGCGAGCATTAAAGACGTTCGCAGCGAGCTCCTTACCCAATCGAAGCACCCGACAAGAGGAGGCGTATTCGGCATCCTGAGCCTTGGCTTCCTAGTATCGGTAGTCATTACGCTGGCGGGCTATGTGCTCTATTGGTTCTTCAACCTGTCGGGCCGGGTCGTACAATTCGGTGTCCTGCGTGCGATGGGATTATCTCGCAAGCAGTTGACCGGCATGCTTCTTCTGGAGCAGCTGTTTACAGCAGGCCTAGCGATCGGACTCGGCGTTCTGATCGGCAAAGTGGTCAGCAAGCTCTTCCTGCCTTTCTTGCAGACGACAGAGAATGTCGCAGAGACGGTTCCGCCGTTCCGCGTCATCTTCGAGGCGAGGGATACGAATCAACTCTTCGTAGTCGTAGGCGTCATGATGCTGGTCGGCGCGGGGCTGCTCTTCCTGCATATCCGCAGACTGAAGGTGCATCAAGCAGTGAAAATGGGAGAGGAGCGTTAACGGCCAATGATCCATTGCGAAGGACTAGTCAAAATATACAAAACCGACGATCTCGAGGTCGTTGCGCTTCAAGGTCTGAATCTGACTGTCGAAGACGGCGAGCTGATGGCGATTATCGGCAACAGCGGCAGCGGCAAATCGACGCTTCTTAATACACTTGGAGGACTTGACCGGCCATCAGCCGGTCAAGTCAAAGTCGGTCCATGGGATTTGCTCAAAATTACGGAAGAGGAATTGGTACAGTACAAGCGGGATACGGTCGGCTTTATCTGGCAGAACAATGCCCGCAACCTCTTGCCTTATCTGAGCGCGCTTGAGAATGTGGAGATGCCGATGATGCTTTCCGGCAAGACGGACCGCGCATATGCCAAGCAGCTGCTGGAGTGGGTTGGCTTGAAGGAGCGGATGCACAACAAGCTGCATCAGCTCTCAGGCGGCGAGCAGCAGCGGGTTGCAATTGCCATATCACTGTCGAACCGTCCCAAGCTTCTGCTAGCGGATGAGCCGACAGGCTCTGTCGATACCACTACATCCGACATGATTATGGGCATCTTCCGGAAGCTGAATCGAGAGATCGGCATCACGATTGTCATTGTTACGCATGACATGACCTTGGCAAGCAAGGTTGACCGCGTTGTGGCCATACGTGACGGTCTCACTAGTACGGAATTTATTAAGCGCAATCCCAATATTACGGATGGGGGGGATTTAATTCAGTCTGCGGGCCGAAACCTCAATTCCGTTCATGAAGCATACGTGGTCGTGGACCGGGTCGGACGGCTTCAGGTGCCGAAGGAGTATCTTACGGCATTGGGCATTAAAGATAAGGCATCCATGGAATTCGACGGAGAGCGGATTGTGATCTCTTCGCCAAAATCATTAGGAGGTAGTGGCAATGAATAAAAATGGCCATATTAAATCTCGTTTTTCAAGATGGACGACGATTGCTCTGACGCTCACGCTCCTTACCGGCTTGCTGTCCGCATGCAGCGGAGGCAATGATCCGTCTAAGGCTGAGACATCCGTCATACGTATCGGCGTGCTTTACGGCGGTGCTGATAACGAGCCTTACTTCCGCCAGCAGTATACGGATATGTTCGAGATGCAGAATCCGAACGTACAGTTCGAAATTGTAGGTGCGATCAACCACGAGGATCAGCGTTACGTACAGACCGAGCCTGGCAAGGAACAAGAACAGCCGGATCCTTATGAAAAAATGAAAGAAATGATGACAGGCCAAAACCCTGTTGATGTAGTGGTGCTGGATTACAACATGCTGCGCCGCTTTACGCAAGACAATCTGCTTCAGCCGCTGGATCCGATGATCCAGAAGGATAAATTTGATATTAGCGACTATGTGCCAACAGTCATCGACGGCATCAAGTCGGTAGGCGACAACAACATCTATGCGCTGACGCCTACATTTACGTCTTCGGCACTCTTTTATAACAAAAAGATCTTTGCAGAAATGAATATCGAACCTCCTACGGACAAAATGCAATGGGAGGATGTCTTCAATAAAGCGCGCCAGGTAGCGAGCGGAGAAGGCGAGGATCGCGTATTCGGATTCTCCTTCAATCGCTGGGCCAATGATCCGTTCAGTGATGCAAGCTACTATAGCAATGCTCTGCAGCTTCGTTACTGGGATGAAAAAGGCGAGACGATGCTGGTTAACAACGATCAATGGCTGAAAGTATGGGATTCGGTCTACGGTCTTCACAAAGATAAGATCGTTCCAGATCAGCAATATATGAATCAGCTGTATGAGAAGAGAAGCAGCAGCCCGGATGCGCCATTCGATCCATTCTTCGGCGATCTGTTCCTGAGCGGCAACGTTGCGATGATGATCAGCGAATCGTATTATGTGAACGAGCTTCGCAGAGCAAACGACAATGCGGCGAATATCAAGGATTTTGAAATGGTAGACTGGGATGTTGTGACAGTGCCAGTAAGCGCAGCAAATCCGGATGCGGGCGGCAATATCGGCCTCAGCCAGCTGATGGGCATTAACTCAAAGGCTCAAAACCCGGAAGGCGCTTGGGACTTCATCAAGTTCTCGAACAGCAAGGATTGGGCAAAGCTGAAATCGAGAAGCAATTACGAGCTTGTAGCGCGCAAGGAGTTCCTGAAGCCTGTTGGCGACTTGACGTACAATATCGATGCATTCACATCGCTCAAACCATTGCCGCCTCTCTCCAACAATGACGACAAGCTGCATCGTGAGAAGCCGGGTCTATGGCAAGCACAAAGCTTCGGCTATGAGCTGTTCCAAGAAGTCATAAACGGAACAAAGACGACGAAGGAAGCACTCGCTGAGTGGGAAACGAAAGGCAACGCCGCTCTTCAGCAAACGAACGAAGGTGGAGGCGACGGTTCCATCGGTACTATGCCTATGCCAAGAACGATGACGGAAGAAGAAGCCGTCAAAGCTGCTGCTGGGGAAATTGATGTGGAAGTGGAAGAAGTTCCAGTTGATGAAGTGGCAGTTGAAGAATAAGGAATGATTAAAGCCGCTGTGCAGCCTCTACAGGCCGAACAGCGGCTTTTCTTTGTAAATGAGGGTTCTTTGGGCTACCCCTCCAATTGAAAAGATTGATAAGCCGTCCAGGCTCCCTGGTCGGTCTGGTAGAGCAGGTGGACTCTGTCTACGTGGCTTGTATAGCGGATTTGGCTTATTTTCAGTTTGCCGTGAAGATCGTGCAGCTCGCCTTCGGCCAACTGTTGTCCGATCGTGACATGCGGCGTATACACGTATTTCGGCTGCGTAATGGCTAGCGGTCCGCTGCAGATCTCCTGATGCAGCTTAATGACCGGAGCGGGATCTTCCAGCGCATAATAGAGGACATGGCTTACAGGAAAAAAGGTTGATACGCGATTGAACGTCATCAGGAACGGTGGGGTCTGGACGGCCACAGCTTTTACATGTGAAATGGCTTGCTGCAGCTTCTCATCGCTCCAGTCCTCCGCTTCCCGCAGGGTCATATGGGGAGGAATATGGCAGTAATGCGGATCATGACGGATACGCCAGCTATTGGCGGCGTCCTGAACTTCCTTCTCTGGGAATAGGGCAATACCGAACAGCATTGCATTCATCTCCTTCCAAATTGATTGCTTGTTATGACTAGTATACCCGAAACATGGAATAGCTAAGAACAGGACATGCTTGTATTCGCATATTTTTGGGTATTCTATACGCAACATCGGCGCAACTGGAGGCGTGCTTTTTATGAAATGGGTATATTGGCTTCGTTTGTATGAAACGAAATTTCAAGCGGGATGCTTGGTGAAGCGTATGGAAAATGACTGGTGGATCTATGGCTATGACTGTCCTCGTGAGGTGGAGGTTTTTCGCTCGCGCAAGGGACGATATGGGGTGCGTTTTCTCCCGTAGCATAATTTAGAAAATAATGCTTGACTGTAAGTATTGACCTATAGTATATTAATTCATGTCGCCATTTAAAGAAGCTACTGCTCAAATGGTTAACGTCGCGGGGTGGAGCAGCCCGGTAGCTCGTCGGGCTCATAACCCGAAGGCCGCAGGTTCAAATCCTGCCCCCGCAACCAAACTTATCGATCAAATACGTTTAAATAAACGTTTTTCGAGGGCCCTTAGCTCAGTTGGTTAGAGCGGTCGGCTCATAACCGATTGGTCGGGGGTTCGAGTCCCTCAGGGCCCACCATTTGTCTTAGCATCACCATGCCGGGGTGGCGGAACTGGCAGACGCACAGGACTTAAAATCCTGCGGTAGGTGACTACCGTACGGGTTCGACCCCCGTCCTCGGCACCACTTGATTTCTTAGGGTTTCGGCCCTTTAGTGAACATTCGCTAAATCGTACATAATCGCTTGGTCCTGTGTATCTGAATTGGGCTGTTCAGGTACACAGGATCACAAGTGAAAGCATGAATCCTCCTTCGCAGTGCTTGGGGTAAAACTCAGGTGATGATGAAGGAGGTTTTTGTTATGGCAGGACGTTTAACTAAGGTGAAGAAGGCGGCTCCAGCATCATATGAGTTGGCACTTGAACAGTTCTTGATATGGAAGAAAGCGCAGGGCATTTCCGAACAGACGATGAAGGACTACAGGGAACATGTAAATCGATTCTTCCGTCGATATCCCGAAGCAAGCAAACCATGGGATGCAGAAGCGTTGGAAAAGAGCGCATACGATTATCTGGGCGAGGACGGTATTAAACCAGCTACTTATAATAATCGGCTTGTGTATCTAAGCACGTTCTTTAACTGGTGTGCTGACAAAGAGATGATCGATGATAATCCGCTGCTGAACTTCAAGAAACGGAAAGCCGAAGGCCGCATTGTCAATCTGGATGAGAACGTGATCCGCGAGCTACTGATGTCACCCGATACAAGCACTTATACGGGGTTGCGCGATCAAGCACTTATGTTGTTCTTTTTGGACACTGGCATACGTCCAAAAGAGGCTTTTGCGCTTCTGGAATCGGACTTTAATATCCGTGCATTGGAAGTCGAAGTAAGGCAGGAGACGGCTAAAACGAAAGCTTCACGCACGCTACATTATTCGCCCGAAACGGCTAAGGTAATTTCGGAATTGTTATCTGTTAGACCAGAGGAATGGGGTGAATCAGTTCCCATCTTCTGCACCTATGAAGGTAAGGCGTTAAATCGGCATACATGGGGAGACAGGATTGAATTCTATTGCAAGAAGCTTGGAACGCATATTGTCCCGTACGACCTGCGGCATTCGTTCGCGATCTTGTTCCTGCGTCAAGGCGGGAATGCACTGGCTCTGCAACGGATGCTGGGTCACGTCACACTGGAGATGACGAAGCGATATGTAGCACTGACGAACAATGACTTGAAGAATCAGCATACCATGGCTTCGCCAATTAAGAGACTGCTACCGTCAAAGAAGCGGATGGTAAAGCTGAAATAGGAATGACAATTGCGGGGGTTCGCCTCCGCTTTCTTTATTGAGCCTATACTACTAGGAGAAGGGGATTCATCGATTATTGCCGAAATCTTTATTATCGAACTTTGTGAGGTGACTTAATCATGTATGTGCTTGTAACGGAGCTAGATGAAGTGCTCGATAATGTGAAACAATTCAATGCTGATCTGAAGGCTGGCAGGGATGTAAATGACCAGTTGAGTCAATTTACGCATTGGTACTACATTTCCGAATTGGATCAGTTCGGCCCCAGTAAGTATGTCGGTTATAAGAACATGACCAGTAATGATTATCTACGCGGAGACGGTAAGGACGGCAGGGATACCGAGAAAGTATTGAAGAATTGGTTTGCGACATTGGACGAAGAAGATACGCGGTACACACCGCTCTGGGTTAAACTAAATGATATGTTGTACGAATACAGGAAGAGCCTGCGGAAGAACGCTAAGATTCATGTGCTAAAATAGTTCACAGGGCTTAATATCCATTTTTGCAGGATTTAGTTGATCTATGTCGAATGAACTGAGTTATGGGTTGCAAAAGTCCTATTCGATAGTGACAACAAGGAGATGATAAGCGTGTCGGAGCAAGAGGTATCAAATTCAAACTATACCGATGAATCATTCTGGGAGAAGCTGAAGAAGTTTGCGAAGAAGGCGGGTTGTAAGGTAGTATATGCGGCTCTGTTGCTCTATTTTGCTCTACAGAATCCTAAGACACCAGCCTGGGCCAAGACGGTTATTATCGGAGCGCTAGCGTATTTTATATCTCCAGTTGATGCGATTCCTGATATTACCCCAGTTGTAGGGTTTAGTGATGATCTAGGGGCGTTGGCCGCAGCTTTGGCTATCGTCGCTGTCTATATCGATGACGAGGTAAAGTCTAAAGCAAGGGCGAAACTGTCAGATTGGTTCGGTCCAGACAGCCTTGACGATATTGCCGATATCGATGAGAAGCTAAATAAATAATGATGAGGTTTGGGGCACTGCACACAGGTGTCTCTTTTCTTATACCGCTGAGTAGTTGTAATCGGATATGAAGAGTGGTGTTATATGTATGAGTTCACTATTGATGCGTCTGTATCGATTGCTCGGTAATAAAGATCGCAATCAGCAAGAGGATTATCTAACGGAAATCTTCGCTGAAATCTTAGAGAAAGACGGGCTTCTTCTCGACTTCCTTCGGACGCTTACTGGAATAAGCATAAGCAGCATGGATATTCGAGAGGTAACAACTCAGAAGACATATGCGAAGCAGGTAGACCATATATCGGATAGCCGTCCTGATATGATGATTCGTTTCTCCGATAGGGATAAGCCGCACATCTTGTTTATTGAGAATAAGCTTGGTACTGGAGAGGGCTACCAGCAATTGAAGCGATATGCCGATCACTTACGGAGCTATGAGGCTGACGGCTGCCAAACGCACCTTATATACATAACAAAGACTTATGATCCCAAGAAGAAGAGCGATATTATTCAGAATGGGAATGCGGCAACGTTTGACCAGGTGCGCTGGTATCAAATATACAATTGGCTGCAAGGACATCGAAGTGAATTGATCGATCTATTCTTAGGATACATGGAGGAGATACATTTGAACGACAGCAGAAGATTCGTTCCGCAGGATATCTACGCGATCCAGCATATGGAGCGGCTAATAAGAATGATGGATGCCTGTCTGGACGGTCCTGTTGAAGAAACGGTAACTGCCCTCTTCAATAGATCGACAGGCTGGACAAACCGATTTGCTCAGTTAAGGGATTATGGACGCTACATGAAGCAGAATGACCAGGGCAACTTTACCGTTATTAACTTTGGATTCTATCTAACCAATGATGAATATCCACTCGTGTCGATATTGTTCCAAGTAAATCCGAAATGCCCTAATCGCGCTGGACTGATACAAGCTATGAATGAGTTTGTAGAACAGAATGAAGGCTGGGAATCGCAAGATATGGATGACAACACATCCTGGGCAACCATTTATTACGATAAGAATCTACTTGAATTCTTGTCCGCCGCCGATCATATCCAAGTCGTTCAAGAGCACTTTATTGCTCGGCTAAATGAGCTTTATGTTTTGAAGCAGCAGTATCCTAATTTTGAATGGAAACCATAAGTAGGGGGTATTTGTAGGCGCATAGTATCTCGATTGTAGTGGCTGCCAATATGTGTTACTATCGCCTACATGTCCATCCTCTGGCTTTCCTGTGCTTATGTAGGATTGGTAATATTCATTTGTTCTACAGCAGCCTTCTTCCTCATCCACGTATTGCGGCGCGATCTAACCTTCTGAATTAGATGTTTCACTTCCTCGATAAACTCTTCATATTCCAATACGCTCATTTCTACGATCTCGTCTACTTCTTCATGCATAACTCCCGCTGGTGAATATGCTTTCAGGCTCAGATGCATTCGATGCGTAGGTTCGAGCAAGTCGAAGTTCTTAATGGATGACGTTATTCCGCATATCGTAAATGGCCTAGGGTCATCCATGTAGTATTCCAACTGGAAGACTTCGATGGGAACTGATATCGCTTGGGCGATTTTGGAAAGTAATGCTGCTTTCAGCTCACGCTGTTTCCCCGATTCATATCTGGAAAGCGTAGAAGGGGATGTGCCGATCTTGTCGGCCAAGGCATTAATCGTAAACATGCCAGGATTCCGTGACTCCGCTGTCTCACGGATGTATTTGTGGATTTCGCCTAGGTGTTGAAACCCGCTGAGCGTTTTAAGGTCTTCTTCTGTTATTACATAAGGTATAAATCCCATCTGGATTCACGTTCCTTTCTCTTCTGTAGGAATAGTATATCACATATGTTGCGTAAACGCAATAAAACATGTTGCGTAAATGAAATGTATATGTTATGATCGTTCGTAATAAACCGAAACGGAGATGATTCGCCATGAACAACTTCCTTACGCTTCGCTTAGATCGGATACATGCAGATCAGGTTGAAGCGTTCATGCTCCAATATAATAACCCGATTGTTATACAAATTCTCGTAGGAGGCACACCATTATGTTCGATACACTCACCATAGTAGCGGATTGTAGAATACCAGAAACAGGACTAAAGTGTATGATGGATCAGAGAGCTAGGGTAAAGTATCTTAACCCAGGGGAAGAAGAAGAGGACGAGCTTACCACCTTCTCCTACGAGCTACAGAACGATCCACTAATGCCTAGACTCAAGTTCAACAAGGACAGAGGGAGAGTAACTATAACTATTCCTTGTTGCTCATACTTCATGTTCGGATACCGTATGAAGCGTATGGATGCTACTCATGTATCCGCCTTTATCGATAAGTTACAGCAATCATTCGTTAATGACTTAGCCATTGAGTTTTTGCGGCCCGCCGATCAGTGGAGGGTCAGAAGCGGGGATGCGTACTATGATTTCAAGGTGCCTGATGTTGCGGCTCAAGTGCAGGCTATTGCACAGCTTTCGTTGGCGGGATACAAGACAGTTAATTATCGGTATGAAACTGCGGCCTTCGAGAATGGCTCTAAGGACTGTAAGTTCTACGATAAGAGGGCTCAACTCATCGAGAAAGGGTGCCAAGATAAGCGCGATCTTGAACTTAGCCAAAACGTGATGCGATTTGAAGTTGGTGTGGTTCATTACGATATGAATCGGCATGTTAAGTCACAGCAACTTGGACATGTCATGTCGGAATCATTCGTTAATGACTACCTGGAGAGGTTTTTGCGGCGGCTCAATCTATCCAGTCTTGTTATGACCAATGAGCGGGATATCCATCATCGGCTTAAAGAAATGCATGGGGAGAAGTGGGCAGATACCTTGCTCGGATTTATTGTAAAGCGTACGAACGGTATACATACGGAGAACGAGAGGCAAGAAAGGGAGTATCTTAAGAGGATAGCCCAAGCGGGAATCGCGCCAGTGATTAGTAATGTGCCTCTTCCGCCTTTACTGTTTCCATGGATGGATAAAGTTCCGAACGTGCCTGTTATTCAGCAGCCATTTATACCGTTGGTAGTGGACAGGGAGTTGCAATCCAGCAGTAGGATTGTACTTGGATCGTCCACTATCTCAGCAACAACTGGAGCTATGAGGGCTCCGATCATCGTTCCAAACAAACGTGTTGTTACGGGGTTGAACCTGGCTAATTAACTGTAGAGGGGCGGCGGCAACCGTCCCTTTATCTGTATAGCTTCCTTGTCGGATTGTCGGCAGCGTTCCATGTTTCCTTTACTGATTGGATGTGAGATTTCCGTTGGTCAGGGGAGAGATGGGCACTACCTTCAAAGTTGTCAGCCGTTATGATGGCAATGAATGAGTCCACGAAATCAATCACGTTAAATGCGCGGCAGATATCCTCTACTGATATGGAAACCATACGGCAATATCGCGGATTCCACAGTGCCAGATGATTAATCTCAGGAGTAAATCCAGGTGATAGGCACGACATTATCCAATATGCAATAAGCTGGCGGCTTTGCCCAATCTTCCATCGGAATTCTGATTCCGTCTTAATGTCAATCAATGTATTGTCTATCATTAAGTCACCGTCTGCGCCGTCTACAAGGGCTGTTATGGCTTGTCCAAAGCGCGGATTGCACGTTATTCCTTGCGTTGCTTGGAAACACTGGTGATGCCTTTCCGTGGCTTGTATGAGTCTTTGGAGGTCATGAACATCCTCATCTCTAGATTGAAGAATTGATGGGATATCCCCCGTACCTGAGCGGTAATACTGCTCCAGTTGCCCCAAAATGATTGAATCTCCAACAATAGCTTGAGTGATTGGTGATTCTCCTGTTATGTAGGCATTTCGCCGCTCCACGATTCCAGTATACGCCTCATAGATGTTCTTTCTGTCCAAGATATTAACGGCGACAACAGCGGCTAGATCGCCATTCTCGCGTTCCTCATGGATGCCATTCAACCGTTGCACATAAGCTCTCAAGAGATAGTCGTATGCATGTCCGATCATAGGACTGGCGCGGCCTTCACGCTGTACGATTATCTGAGGCTTAGATGGGAATGGATCGCCGCCATCCATCCCTATGAATGATTCCTTAAGATTGGAGATAGCAGCGAAAAGTGATTTCAATTTGTCATTCGTGGCTATTAAGCTGGTTATGGACATGCGGCGAACCTCCTATGTTTGATTATCTTTGAGCTGCATAAGAGCTTCTCTACGGCTTGTTATAATTTCAACCTGCTTGCCAATCAGTTCTTGGATAGTCGAGATATCGTCCATTGTGAGCTTTGCACGGTGTGCAACAACCTGCTTCTTATGAATGAAAGGATATTGCGGGCCGTACACAACAATATCAAGATCGACTTCTAAAACATCATCGACCTTAGGAATGAATGAAGCAATATCTCTGTGTGAGTTATGCTGTTGTTCATCCATGTCCTTAAGGTACAGGGCTTTATCTTCTGGTTTTCCAATGAAGATCGGTACAGGGTCAAATCTGAACCTGCTTTTTGGCATATCATGACTATCTGCAAGCAACGAGTGGGGGATGTTATACATTTCAGCTAGCCTATTTAATGTCCTTGCCTTGGGTTTTCGCTTACTGTTTACTTCCAAGTGATGTAATCCTTGATGGGAAATAACCCCGCTAACCTTAGCAACACTACTCCTCGAAAACTCTTCTCCATACTCAACCTCTAATATCTCCCTTATGTATCTCAGCTTCTGGCCGACTCCTAATGTGTTGAAGTGGATTAAATCATCACCATCAAGTATTCGTCCTCTATATTCAGCGTTTTTCTTTATCATGAGTACTCCTCCCATGTTAATTATACCACGAATCTAGTATCTATAAAGAGATGCAAGTAATATTCTTGATAACTCTTTAAAAATAATTATGGGCGTGATAGTCTTTATCCGAGCCACAAAGATTCCTCAAATACCAAGGAGGCGGAAACTATGAGTACACTTTATGCAATGGTTCGAGAAAGCGGAGTATTCTTCTGCGAGGCGGCAATTAAGGATTTTAGCCAGGCAAGTATCCGAGATGTTCCTGTTATTCAGGATATCGAGATTATTGCCATGGAGGGGCGTCATATCGCACACGATGGCAGATGGATTCTAATTCATACTGTTGAATCGCTGACATCGGCACCTAAGCCAAGGGCTACGATTGGTTCGGTAGAAAAGGCTTTGGTCATCACCAGGATTCAAGACCATCTTCGGCAACAATTGGATGATGTAAGTGAGATTACGCTTTCCAATACATCATCCCACTGTGAAGTAATCGGTGGAAGGATCGCTAAGCAAGTGGTCAGTACGATCGCGGCGCGAGAATACCTTAATGCGCAATTGGATGAGCTAGGTTGGGAAGTCGATAAAGCGGGGAAGGACTTCATTACCTTGAAGCGAATGGTCGCTGTCGCAGTAGTTGTTGAAGACGAAGGAATGAAGACAATTCAGAAGGTCTTTGAAAATCATGGATCAGAAGCCGTTAGCCAACCGACGGAAGAAGGTAAGAAGGGCTTATGGGACAAGATGATGTCAAGATAGGGGGACGCAGATCATGAATCATCAAATGCCAAGGCGAAAGAGTCAAGTAATTGTATCGGTTCATACGCAGTTTTGGTAGTGGAACTGATTGGTATTTATTACGACTTAAACTATCCGATCAGAGGGGATGAGTTATTTGAAATCAAATGAGTCATATCATATCCATAAAGCAGATTGCGGAAGCGGGAAAACATATTCAGGTGAAGTGAAGAATGGAGCGCGTCATGGCTATGGAGTAATGGAAGGACTAGGCTATGAGATTAAGGGATTCTGGAAAGATGACATGCTCCACGGTAAGTGCTCGGTTAAGATGCCAGATGGATATGTTTTCAAAGGCTCATATGTAAATGACAAGCGACATGGTGTAGGCACCGAGTTTTACCCGAATGGGAGAGCGATTATGGCTACTTGGAGACATGATGTTATGCTTCCAAATTGGCGAATCAAGCAACCAGATGGTTCTGAAATAACTCTGAAAGTAAACGATGTGCTCGATGTCGTAGGAGCAGTTACCATCAAGTATTGTGATGGATCAGTTTATAAGGGGGACGCAATAATTGTGAACGCTGGAACTCCTTCATGGAATGTTGTCCGAAAGGGATATGGTTCACTCAAATATCCCGATAGAACTGTTATAGAAGGTTACTGGCTCCATGATGAATATATCAACGAACTTATTATAGATGGTACATTAATTTCATAGGAGGCAATTTCGATGATAGCGATTAAAGCACGGGTTAATGGTGAACTGCTTAATGGTTTCCACAAGGTAAATCTACAGGGAGCGGTTGCAGAAGGTTATTGGAAAAATGGCTTGATTTACGGACACGGGACCTTCACTAGTCCTATGGACGGTGAGCAGTACACAGGCGAATGGAACAATGGCAAGTATCATGGATTCGGCAGATTGACTCAAATGGATGGAAGTTATTGTGAGACCTATTGGAATCACGGTGAAGAGGGGAAAATAGTTAAACTGGTGTACGGTGAAATGGATGAGTATTACGGAGAATGGAAAAATGGCCAGCCCAATGGTTACGGGATCAGTGTGGCCCCTTGTGGAACTTGGTGCATAGGACATTGGGTAAATGGCATTTCGACAGGGAAATGTCTTTCGATTCCATTTATCGGTGTCGTGAACTTCGGTGATCATAATCAATCACCGATGCTCAATAAAGGCTTCGTTTTCAGTCCGAAATATAACACAAGTATGAAGTATGATTTATTTGAATTACCTGAAAAGTTAAACGACTCAGGGATAGTTAAGAATAGGAAGATAGTAAGGGGCCACTCGGAGGAGCTTGAGAGAATTTATAGTGAGATCAGGAGATTACTATTGCCGATTTCTTGCATTGAAGAAGCATTCCGAAATAACGAACTAAAGCAGCTAATTATGAGAGGGCGTCGCGTCACCAATTATAACTAAATAAATAGGGTTCACGTACCTCAACCGACGGGTTGAGGTTTTTCGTGATATAGTGTACCCTGGGTTCCGAAAGAAGACGGCAACTGAATTTCTTTTATCGGCCTGAGTTTTGCGGCGGGCAATCCACCATGAGAATACACTGACGACAACAGCTGCAGCAGCTAGTATAAACGATATCCATTCAAAGGGTTTCATTTCCATGCATTGTAACTCCTTTCACATCAAAACGATTCTTGATCAAAATTAAGCACGTCAAGGGGCGCACAGCGACCGCGTAAGCGGCTTGCCCTTTACGATGCGACTGGCAAGCACAGAAGCTGTCCTGCGCCTCTCCAACTTGCTTGGAGAGCCTGCTTGCGGCGAGCTGCCTTTAGGTCTTACGGATCGGCGGGGAAGAACCACCATTATCCTTGTTGCTTTAGGAAGTCGAAGTAATGTACCACTGCTTGCTTCAATGATACCGTTCCTTCATATATGGATATGTATCCCTTACTTCCTTTGAATGAAATACCGTGTGCTGGTTCAATTCCCCGATTCGCATCATCTTTACTGTAAGACAAACGATCAAGTAGTGAGCTTCCGCAATCCACATTGTAATGTTTTAATAGATTCCCTTCATGTAGCTCTACACGGCGACTGCGAGATATGCAATCGCGTATTAGCCTCTCACTGCTTAATACCTTGCCAAGATACTTCCTGAATGCATCCTCATGTACCAGTTCCTTTATCATTCCTGTATCCTCCAATTCCCAGTATATAGCGATAATATCACGTATTATTGCAGCCTGCTTTAGCAATTGAATGGCTAACAGTCGGTGTTTAACCAGCCATGATTAAGCGTGATTACTTGATTTTGTGCTTAGCCCCCCATCGAAGGTGCTCCATACCACTGTTTGAGAATTCGACCTTAGAAGCCCGAAAGCCTAGTCATACAAGGGTTTGGTAATTCATATGTACTTCATGGGTGTAAAGGTCGTAGAAAGGAAATGAGGATTATTAATTGAGTAAATAAACCGTTTGACAAATAACGAAATAAAAGGTTACGTTCGAGTTAGAGCGATACGGGTTCCCAACTGTTCCCTGTATCGTGTTCTCCTTCCTAATATAGCCTCCCTTTCTTACACCAGAGGGGAGGCACGAAACTTGCAAAGGAATGATGTTTATGGATTTTGATGATCTAAAGAAATATGGGGAATTCGGTTTCCATAAGGCGTACGTGGAAGACCCCAACGATATCATGAGTATTTTTAATGCAAGAAAGAGCGTATTAATCGATCCTGACCAGTTGCCCCTGCATAAACAAATCAAACTTAAGAGAATTCATGATAATCTCTCCCAGGAAGAGCTAGGGAAGATTGTCCGCTTGCAGGCATCGACGATATCGCTTATTGAAACTGGCCAGCGCCTAATCCCCAAGAGGCGATTAAAAGAGTTCGAATCGTACTTATATGAAGAAATGTACTCAGACGGCATTCTGCAATTCAAAATTGATCAGGATGCACCTGATGAACCGCTTGATATGACTATTGATGAGCAACGAGCACATTGGAAGGCCATTACCGATAATGATCCCGATCTATGGGGTACGATACTGTAGCCTGTCGGTGGCGAGGAATACACTAAAAATTGATACAGGGGGACAACCAGCATGAACAGCACTATTGAAATGAACGAGCAAGACGAAGAGTATTATGCAGATTATGTATTTGGATTTAGCACTGATGAAGACGATGAAGGAGACGATGATGACAATGCATAATTACGATGATCTAATAGAGGCTTTGAAACGTGAGAGTGAGTTGAGTACATGTTCCGAAGCGCAAAAGGCCTCAAACTCCCATATGATCAACCTGTACGAGAACCTAAAGAAGAAACGAAGCTCAGATACCCCTACGTATGACAATGGAAATTTGGCAATGGAGATTATGGCACATCGTTTGGCTGATCCAAACTACACATTCAGTGTAAGGTCGCTAATGAACGAGAAGTAATAGGAAAGAGCCAGCCGTGCTGACTGGCTCCCCCAAATGAATCAATTATTGTTGAGTAGATACGCAAGGTCAGCTAATTTGCTATCCATTGCATCTTTAACCGTTCGGAAAACCTCTATTTCTGACAGACCCTCTGCAATAAGTATTGCCTTTAGTTTTGCGGCTATCTCGTCTTGCTCCTGCTTTGAAAGTTGGGAGATGTATACTGCTTTAGTCATCGAACTCAATCCTCTCATATGCCGAGATTAATGCGGGACTTAAGAAGAGCCAATCATAGTACTGGCTCCTCCGCAATTACATTCCTAGTTCTGACGGTAGAAATCGGCCGCTTCATCCTCCGTGTACTCATCAAGCACCGACCGCATAATAACCTCCAATTGTTCAAGTTCAGCCTTAGAGAAGCCCATTTCACGAGCTGCAAGCAAAGCGTATCCAGTAATTACTGTGTTATTGTTGATCATAGTAGCATTTCTCCACTGATTTTGATTTTGTATGCATAGAACTGCGTATGATGCGAACGTGCGAACACAAATGCGAGCAACGCGAGCGCACCCCCATAGCCGAAGGCGTAATATAGTAGGGAGCCAGCATAGTAAGCCGACTCCCAACGATGAGCTACATTAACCCGTGCTCTTTAATCGAAAAATAGCTGTCGGTCGATACAATGACATGATCAAGTAATTCGATGCCGAGTAACTCTCCAGCTTCTGCTAAACGTTTTGTTAACTGAACGTCTTCGGGTGAACTGTCCGTAATTTGCGAGGGGTGATTATGAACTGCGATATAGCTTGCTGCTGCTCTCTGGATTAGAGAACGATATACTTCACGGCAATGCACAATTGCAGAATTAAGCGTCCCGACACTGATTCTCTCCTTACAAATAACATGATTCTTGGTGTTCAGAGGTAGAATCCAGAACTCTTCATGCATCAGGTGACCAACGGTAAAGCGCATGATGTCGAATACATCTTTTGGTGAACGAATAATGGAAGGATTCTCACGAGGGGTGTTCAATGCTCTGGCCAACTTAAGCGTAGAAACGATCTGACGAGCTTTCGCGGGGCCGACACCCTTAATGCGGGTAAGTTCCAACTCATTAGCATCAAGCAGTTCATATGGCGTTACAAATCGAGTAAATAATTCTTGAATGACAGTACTATCTTCTTTCACGCACAGAGCATCAGCTAAGGCTGTTTTAATAGAGTATATGTTCACTGTGGATTACCTCCAAGAAATTGAAATAGGGAAGCAGCCGAAGCTACTCCCCTTGAAATGTGATAAGTTATTGAGTTATCATTTAATCGAGTAGGAATTACTAGCGGTCGCTTTCGCAGAGCGGCCGTTTTGCTTTGTCTTGCAGTTCTTCGATCTGCATTTCCGTACTAACGAGCATTGCCAGGCAACGTAAGTATTTATGCCCGTCCTCGCTTTTCAGAGATGCCTTGCCGTTCAGACGATTTTTAACGCTCTGTAGAGCCGTTTTACGCTCTTGTAGCTGCTTAATCATCGTGTATCATACCTCCTTAACTGGCTCGATGATTTCGCTTCAAATGCTTCTCTAACTGCTCAGGGTAGTACTTAGCGAAATATCCACACACATACCGATTAGCTAGCATTTCGTCAACTTTCCACACACGCTGGAAGTACACCCCTAAGACGCGAGCTGCCATAACCAACTAATTCTGAGCGACGAGTTGCCTAACCAGAGTGGTCATATCATCAGCTATTTGCCGTTTCTGTTCCACGCTTCATCACATCCAAATTGTTGATTGTTTCCTGCCAGTTCATCATGTCGTGTACAACTTCACGTAGACACACGCTGAATGGATAATCATTGCTAAGCAGATCGGAATGATCCAATTCAAGCTGCTCAAACGATCTACTTAACAGAATCAACGCAGCCGATGCCTCATTCAGCTTCTTACGAAATTCCTCCAAGTTAATCCCTCCCTTTGACCTTATCTCACTCGGCCTGTATTGGGTTCTCTGTTAAACGAAAAAGGGCTCCTACTAATACCCGTTCCCAGGTATCAAGCAGAAGCCCTTTAGTGAAGCAGTTTCCTTATTTGTTTCCGAAGCGTTTGATTAGCAACCTTCCCGAACGGATTGCCGTATTGGTTCCACGTCCAACTCTCATGTTCTCTCCATATCACCTCCCTTATCTCAACAAGATCATTGAATCCCAGCCTGTGAAGATAGTTGAATAGCCAGCTCACCTGATAGCCCTGTGCTGAGAGAGGGCCGCTATCATAATAGATTTCTTCTTGACCGATGAATGTAATTGCTACGATGCCGTATGCAGTGATCCTCACGTTCTGCTCGATGATTGTGCCTCTGTAGTCATTGTAGGTAGCAGGATGAAGCATATCGACACGGTATAACTGATACTGCGTATTCCTTGCGGTCTTAGTGACCAGTAGCTGTTTGCTCACGTGCATCGTTCCTTTCATGGGTTAGTGTTGATGTCGCGGCGCACTAACTCGCTTTCAATCAATCTGATAAATGCCGCATCCAATTCCAGTTCTCTTGCTGCTTTAAGCACGTTCAACAACTGCTGATCGGTCAATTCATTTAGGCAACTTGCCATTCTGCTCACCTCCCTCCAACGTGGGCGTCCTCTCACAGCCCTGGTTATCTCTGTAATGCCGATGATCGCAAAAAAGGCCCTGCTACCTATCCCATTAGGGATAAGCAACAGAGCCCAGTGTTCGTGCTATACGATTAGCTGTATAACGCCTTTAATAATTGCAGTGCCTTACGCTGCTCTTCGAGGCTTCTTCCTTCCAATAACTTTACAATCTGAATCAGCACAGTGTTGTCGATCCTGTGCTTGGATTCATCAATGTTATGGAACAACTCGCTGTACGATACATCTAAAGCATTCAGAATGTTATCCAAGCTTTCAATTGTCCAATTAGACCTGCCCGATTCCAGTTTGGTTATATAGGAAGGATGGACATCGGCTTCATGAGCCACATCCTCTTGAGTTCTGCCTTGATGATTCCTGAAGCCTTGCAGCCGCTGACCCACGGCAGTCTTGATCTTTTGAACATCCCTTGATTTTCTAGCCATGCCCTCACCTCTACCAAAAACAGTAGAGTAATAGTGAATCATCGTCGAAACATTATAATGCAACATATCATATTAACTAACCAATATATTGCATGATATAATCGTAACATGAATGGTAGGTATTTTGTTCTAGTGTGGCAGAACTACAGTGCCACAGGGAGGGGGTGGGCGAGTTAGGAATTTCGACAACATTCTACTATACATAACTTGGGGTTCAATTTTTTGTGAGTCTGGAAATCGTATAAGGAAATTATTTCGCAAAGGAGGGCTTGCATGAGAAAGATGGGATTGGCCGCGGCGATGATACTCGCACTGCTTATGCTTGTTGGATGCGGTGCTGATGCAACAGACAATAATGACGGTGGGGCTAAAGCCAAGGTAACGCAATTGGTTAAGGAAAGTATTGGCGATCAATACGGCCCAGAAGTAGCTAAGACGGTTAAAGTGCATTTTACCTCTGTCAAAGAAGGGGCCACGGATGGCAGGATGTTTCTCGATGGAAGTACGGAATTCACATGGAAACATGACGGCATGAAGAAGACTTGGGACTATACAAAAAGCTTTCAATATGAGTTGCAGCATAACGGAATCGATTGGACTGTACGCAATAAGATGTTCTTCGATGAAGAGCGAACAGAACGCAAATAGATCGCGGGGGGAATACAAGTTGTTTAGAAAGAGATATGGATGGATCGCGGCCATTTCAATCGGCCTAATGATCTCTGGATGCGGCAATAACGCAAGCTCTACGCAATCGTCAGGAGTATACCAAGGCAAGGCAATTGAAGGTATTGCAAGTGTGGATTGGTACAATGAGGAACAGTTTCAAACCCCACCGCTGGAACCTACAGTGACGGAGAAAGCTATGTATGTCGCTGATTTGCGGTATCTCTACGCCATTGATACAAAGACGGGAAACGAGCTATGGACGCATGATGTTGATGGAATGATATCGCGTCCCGCCGTATCCAGTGGTACGGTCAGCTTTATTGATAATGCAGGGGTTCATGCCCTGAATGCTGATTCAGGAGAGCTGCTGTGGGAGCATCTATATAAGAAGGAAGTTCCTTACGAAGCAAGACCAGCAGAAGCCGCCGCGTCATCGAATCACGTATTCATTCCTGAACAGCTTGAGGATGGCCGCATTACCCTCAAGGCATTGGACATAAAGACTGGTAAGGAAAGTTGGAGCTACGGGGATAGCGTTTCACTCAAGATTTCTCCATTTGTAGCGGGAGACAAGCTGTATCTTCCCTTTGAAGGCGGCGTACATACCATCAATGAGAAGTCAGGCAAAGAACTGGATACCATCGAACACGGATCACCTGTAAGTAGCGTGGCTGCCAGTAATAAGCTTCTGATAGTTTCCGATCTTGGCGGCGGGGTAACGGCCTATGATTTGAAAAGTAAGCAAGCCAAATGGAGCTATGAGAACGATGGCTTTGATATGATGAACAGGCCGCTGATTACCCTGCTCGATAATAAGGTTCTTTTAACAGAAGTGAAGAATGGCATAGCGATAATGCTGGATGCCTCGAATGGCAAGGAACTATGGAGTAAGAATATTGGTAATCCCTCGTTCACGAACATGTATGGCGTTGCAGTCACCAATTCCTCCGTAGCCGATAATCAAGTATATTATGCGATGTGGGACGATCAACAAAAGAATGGAACGGCGAGATACTCCACGCTCCTATCCCTGGATGTAGATACAGGCAATGTGTTATGGCAATACCAGGAAAGTGACTTCATCGAATATGCTCCTATCCTCGTGGATGATGGCATGATTGTTGTAACAAAGAGGGGAATCAAGGCGTATAAAGATGGACCAAATGTTGAACTTTACGCTGAAAACGATAAAGTATCAAGTGCGGTTGATGAAATCAAAACTGACAATCCTATGATTGCATATGAAGGTACGTGGAATACGCCTGGATCGGATGAACTGGTCGTTAATCTTTCTTTCACTGATGAATCCAGAGGCATTATTACTTATTTCGTTGATGGAAAGGAAGAAACTACTCCGTTTAAGTACGAGCTCCAAGCAAAACTTGATCGGGTTCTTTTGAAAATAGGTAGTGAAGAAAGGACGACGTATCTCGTGCCGTATGAAACAGGCACACTCGGCTTCACAGATAACCAGCATAGATATGTATTGGAAAGATCGAATAATACGAAGTAGAGAAAACATCATGACCATATGCAAGAGCGTCCACGGCGACGCTTTTTCTTTTGCTCAAAAGCAGGTTATTCGCCCTTCTTTGTCGAATGTTGGAAAAAAGTTCGGGACTTTTGTGAACTATTTTCAAAAGGGTGTGATTTTCAGTGTTGGCAAGCCCAGAAAAGCAAAAGGAAAATGCTCAATATCTATTAGATGCTTATATCTCCGTTATCAACATATTGTCATCTAACAAGGATTCGGATGGTGTAAGCCGAATTTCACAAACCGAAATTGCGAAAATGTTAGGTGTATCACAGACTGCTGTAGCAAAACGGTTCAAGAATCTGATTAAGTTTGAAGCGATAAAGAAAGCTGGGCCAAGAAATGCTTACATCGTGATTAATAAAGACTTACTTAACCATAGTCCAATTGGATTGTTGTATAAGCTAATGACGCTCCTACAGAAGCAACCAGACATTGTGAATGATTACTACCAGCAAGCCGAGATGCTGAATGTTTCCTACAAGGACATTCAGGTGGCGCGGGGATATCTCACATTTCTAAATACATAGCTAGGATCTTTGATGAGATAAGATATAGCTCTTATAGGACTTTTAGCCTCTATGAGGGCTTTTTCTTTTTCCAAAAAGCAGGAGAATAGTCGTGATTAGTCGAAATGTGATAATAACTTTTTTAGTGTTTGATTAACAATGTACGGACCTAATAATGTAGGGGGAATCAATATGGCTGATTGGGCATCGAATATATACCGCACTGGTTCAGAATATATGGAATTCAGTAAGAGTTTGTCCAAGGAAGAGATAAAAGAGGCTCGCTCCCAAATTGAGCCTTGGTTGTCTGCATTATTTCAAAGCGAACATCTCTCGTTACTATTAGGGAGCGGATTTACGTCTTCAATTGGTTATTTAACTAAATCTTCTGCGACGGGTATGGGGAGAATCGATTCGTTCGGTTGTAAGTACGAAGAGCAGTTGAATGCTTATGCAGAAAAGTCGGCAATTGCTTGTGGGCGTGGAGTAGCCAATATTGAAGATCAAATTCGAGCTGCATTAGCATTAACGGAAGGGCTAGAGATAATTCAGGACCCTGAACTGCCTAATTGGAAGCAAGCGTTAGCAAGGATACTCAATGACTTTATTACAAGCTTATTAGAAACGGAACAAGGTATTGACGAAAAAATAAAAGAAGGCTCACCTGACGGGGAAATAGCTCAAAGTGTGCTAATTTCATTTTTGATGAGCTTTGCAAGCAGAACTGCGACAAGGGAACGCTTGAACATCTTTACAACAAACTACGACAGGCTAATAGAGTATGCATGCGATTTAATTGGTTTACGAGTTATAGATCGTTTTGTAGGAACACTTACACCAATATTTCGCTCTTCGCGAATTGACATAGACATGCATTATAATCCACCAGGTATAAGAGGGGAACCTCGATATCTTGAAGGCGTTGTGAAATTGGCCAAATTACACGGTTCGCTCGATTGGCACTATGCTGATAAGGTACTTAGAAAATGGCCTGTACCTTTTGGGGCTCCCTCCAAGTACTTTTATAATGTTGACGATCCTGTTAACAAAGTAATGATATATCCAAACCCAGCTAAAGACGTTGAAACCCTTCAATATCCCTATGCTGAGTTATTCAGGGACTTCTCGGCCGCTCTGTGTCGTCCCAATTCAGCGATTGTTACATATGGGTATGGGTTTGGTGATGATCATATTAATCGGGTTATCGCAGATATGCTCACTATTCCATCTACCCACTTAGTAATTATCTCATTTGATACCGCAGGGGGCAGAATTCCTAAGTTTGTTGAAAGAGTCGGACGAGATGCTCAAATATCTTTGTTGATTGGGAACCATTTTGGAGATATCAGTAACTTGGTAAAGCATTATCTGCCCAAATCTGCAATAGATACGATTACTATAAGAAAATCAGAATTGATTGCAAAAAGAGCACAATCCCAGCAACCCCCAGAACAGAATAGTTTGAAAGTAGATGAAAGGGAGTCAACTGTATGACCACTCCAATAGAAGGGTTATCGTCACTAGTCGTAGGCACAGTCGAATCAGTGTCGCCTCGAGAGTTTAAGGTTATTTTGGATGCTGACGCACCACAATCTACTGCTATGAATGCAGGAATCCCAAGGGGGTTTCCTAGAATAAACGGCTATATTTTAATCCCAAATGAGCAAGGTGCGGTAGTTGGATTGATTTCATGGATTGGAATAGAGCGCTCCTTGTACCCAAAAAGAACAGGATTAAAGGACTTCGGCTTGATTGACTTGCCATTTCCGACTAGAAAGCTTTCAGTAGTGCCTCTTGGAACTCTTTGTAGATCAAATGAAAATATTGAATCCTATGAACTTCGCCGCGGCATCTCAATATTTCCATCTGTTGGCGATAAGGTTTGTATGCCTACAATAAGGCAACTAAGATCAATAGTAGAGGCAAGCGGTAACAACAAACGTGTTGTAATTGGAAAGGCTCCTTTAGCTGAGAATGCTCTGGTTAGTATTGATCCAGATAAGATATTTGGCAGACATTTAGCTATCCTTGGGAACACAGGAAGTGGCAAATCTTGTTCTGTCGCAGGAATTATACGTTGGTCATTGGAAGAAGCAAAGAAGGATAGAAAAGAGTCAATGGAATTGGGTATCCTACCTGTTAGTGGGACGGATCAGCAAAGTGAAGACGTCAATGCGCGTTTTATCATTCTAGATCCTAATGGTGAGTATTCAAATACATTCTCTGATATCGGTTCACGTGTATTTAAAGTTCAACCAGATGTGATTTCTGAACAATTAAAGGTTCCTGCTTGGTTATGGAATAGCCATGAATGGGGAGCATTTTCACGAGCATCTTCACAGGTGCAAAGACCTATCCTCTCACAAGCGTTAAAGGGCATTCGTGAAGGACTGTCAATAAGTGATCCAATTGAAAGAAGGTTGATTCGAGTCTTCAAGGGAAGATTCTTGCAGCTTGGGTCAATTATCGGACAAGGACCAGCTGGCTATTCAGGATTTCCCGCTAGGCAGAATTGTGGTCTACTGCTTGAGAATATTTTTAAAGAAAGTGAACATTACTTTCTTATGGTGAGTACATTAGGGGTCTCGAGTACGTGGGAAACAGGGTTAAACACCTTGAAGGGGAAATGTAGGGAAGTCATTGACAATCATAAAAGGAAAGAGTACTTTAATGATTTTAGTGAACCAGTGTTAACCCATATTCATCAAGAAATTTCAAGCTTTCTATCTGTAGTTCAAACTGAAGCGTCGATTCCAGATAGTGGAGTTGATGCAGATTCACCTGTTTCATTTAACATTGGAGATTTTCCTGAGTACTTAGAGGCCTTGGCTGCGGAAGCGGGGGGCGGCGCTGCAACTAATATTCAGTATCTAATAATGAGGATCAGGACCATGCTTGGCGATAGGCGCTTTAATCAAGTTGTTGCGCCTGAGAATGATCTAACTTTTGAAGAGTGGTTAGAGTCCTATATTGGTAAAGATCAAGCTCAAAACGGTCCAGTAGCAGTTATTGACTTATCACTAGTACCTTCGGACTTGCTCCATGTAATTGCAGCAGTCATTTCAAGAATTGTGTTTGAAGCAGTACAAAGATATAAAAAGCTTAACGAGGGAAAAGAACTTCCAACAGTTCTTGTGCTTGAAGAGGCCCATACATTTATAAAACGGGACATTGCAGACGATCAGTCATCTTCAGCAAGTATTGAGTGCAGAAAGATATTTGAGAAGATCGCCAGAGAAGGTCGTAAATTTGGTCTAGGGCTTGTTCTTTCTTCTCAAAGACCTTCAGACCTGTCCCCAACAGTTTTATCCCAGTGCAATACTTTTCTCTTGCATCGAATAGTTAACGACAGAGATCAGGAACTTGTCAGTAAGCTTGTGCCTGATAATCTCGGAGGTTTACTTTCCGAGCTTCCAAGCTTACCTGCTGGTGAGGCGATTATAATGGGATGGGCTTCCCCAATACCAGTACTTGTTAAGATGAAGGAGCTGCCATTGGAAAAAAGACCAGAGTCTTCTGATCCAGACTATTGGAATGTATGGGTGGGACTTGAGGAACGGAAGCTTGATTGGCCAACTATTGCCGATGATTGGAGACAGTAATTCCTTAAATTCATTTGAAATGGGGTCGTGTAAATGGCGAGAATTAAAATGGAAGAGATTGTAGATCATTTGTCAACTGAAATGCGGAAAGCACTTAGTGAGGCTGTCAAATCAAACATACCAGGGGTACAGTTTGATGAGTATCAGTTGTTTCGTGAATTCAAGAGAGAAGTAAGACGAAAATGCAACACATGGGAACGAGTTCCTGATAACTACGTTGATGCTGAATAATAAGTTAATAACGATTTGGTGCAGTTAAAAAAAGGTAAGGCTGGCTAGAGTTGATTATGCGCAGCCCTGATTAATGTGACTGTTTCAATTTAATTCTACAATATAGGAGAACCAGTTTCTTTTGAGATAGTGGGTAGATACATTCCTATATTTAAAATCATAAGACAGGATGGTAGGCATTTGGACACGTTGGTCAAGGATAACATGTCCCCATTAATAGATCGAAGACTGCTAATCAATTCTTCATACACAGGCATTTGATTTGTTACACGGGCACCACATAAGAATCATTGTTCTCGTTAATGATTCTTACGGTTTGCCCTGTAATACTATAAGCAGGCCAAATCTCGAATAGAATTTGATTTCTTGATAAGATATCGCACACAGCATCTTTTAAGACTATGTTGTCAGATAATGTGGTTTGTAAGCACATAACCTCTGGTAAAAATTCCATGCTCATTTGATTATTATTGAAGACAGCACTAGGGGTTAAATAAACGCGGGAAATACCACTAACATCTTTTAATAACTCTTGCACACGTTCGGCTACAGTGTTACCGAATAATAGTATCTTGATTTTGTATGTCGGTTTTTTGATATTCAGCACTGGAGGTTCACCAGCACTCACAAATGCTGGGAAGTTAGCTTGAACATCTTGTAATTTCAATTTGAAATTGGCTTGTTGAAAATATTCGACACATTGATTCGAATACTTTTCCAAGCGTTGAAGGTTATCTAGAGTGATCATGCTTTCGAAGTCTTTACTTGAGATAACAGGGATTACATTGCGAATAATTTCTGATCGACTTGTTTGCCGCTCTTCTGCCAATTCGTCGAGCTTGTCTAAGGTATCGGAATCAATCCGTAACTTCAATATGTTATCTTTTACTGAATCTGTAGGTCGCCCTGGTTTTTTTGGATTCATAATAATCACCTCAAGAATTAATTTTGTGGCCACTAAAACAATAGTATTATTGTGGACACAAAATGTCAAGAGCCAACCTTTGTCTGATTTCGCTATCATATCTCCGTCTGTGGGATGTGCTGAAGAAGATAATCAGGCATTTCTAAAATTGAGTATTTGATAGTCGAATGTCTATTTCAATTTCGCACCCATTTAGGGTGTTTTTTACTTTTTCTGGTGCAGGGTATCTGACCATGCATGTCGAAGTATATAGGACTAATGGTATAGCCGACAATGAACGATAATGAGCCACCAAACAAGATAAGAAGGTGTTTATATATGCTAAGGCTGGAAGAGGTAAAGAAGGATTCAATAATCAACGGTCTTTTTCCAACTGAGTCTGCAAAGATCATGATGGTTGAGCAAGTAGGTACAGACGCTATATCTGTAGTTTACAAATCCATGAGTGGTGCCATTCAGGAGCGTATGCTTTTTCGGAGTGACGAGACAAACTTATCATTAGCACAAGCTGGTCGCCCATGGTCATTCGATGCAGATGCTGATGCTTTTAAGTTAGCCGCAGAAGCGTATCGGATTAACGTTGCCCACTTATTTGATCCAATGATGGCCGTACATACATCGAACGTTGAACCATTGCCTCATCAGATCACAGCTGTGTACGAATCAATGTTGCCTCGTCAACCATTACGATTCGTTCTTGCAGATGACCCAGGGGCAGGTAAAACAATTATGGCTGGGCTGCTTATGCGTGAGCTCATGATCCGTGCAGATGCCAAACGTATTCTGATTATCGCTCCTGGCAGTCTTGTTGAACAATGGCAGGATGAACTGTATGAGAAGTTCGATTTACAATTTGAATTGTTTACACGAGAGCTTGAGAACGCCAGTCGATCAGGCAATCCATTCGAAGAGCGAGACTTTCTTGTCGTTCGGTTAGATCAGTTAAGCCGAAGCGAAGAACTTCAAGAAAAATTGAAGGCAACGAACTGGGATTTAATTGTAGTGGATGAAGCCCATAAGATGTCAGCTAACTGGTACGGCCAAAAAGTAAATGAAACCAAGCGATTCAAGCTTGGTAAACTTGCTGGCAGCATAACAAGACATTTTCTTTTGATGACGGCAACCCCCCATAATGGGAAAGAAGAGGATTTTCAATTGTTCCTTTCCTTGCTTGATTCAGATCGTTTCTACGGGAAGTTTAGAGACGGAGTACAGCAAGTCGAAGTTAGCGATCTGATGCGTCGTATGGTCAAAGAAGAACTGTACAAGTTCGACGGGACAAAACTCTTTCCAGAGAGAAGAGCAATTACGATTAACTACAAGTTATCTGATAAGGAAGCCGCTCTCTATGGCAAGGTGACGACCTATGTTAAGGAAGAAATGGACAAGGCCGATAAGCTGGAAGATAAGAAACGCAAGGGTACAGTTGGATTTGCGTTGACATCACTACAGCGACGGTTGGCTTCTAGTCCTGAAGCCATCTACCAATCGCTTAAGAAACGTAAGGAGCGTTTGGAACGCCGTATTGAGGAAATGAAGGTACAACAGCGCGGCAAAGTCGCCTGGGATACTACTTATGAAGTTCCAGATGATATCTATGAATCCGATGAAGAGATGGCGGACACGCAATACGAGGAATTCGAAGAAGAAGTTGTTTCTCAAGCGACCGCCGCGCAAACGATTCAGGAATTGGAGAAGGAAATTCAGTCGCTAAAGCATCTGGAGCAGGTTGCGCGTGAGGTTGTTCAATCCAATCAGGATACTAAATGGTCGCAGCTCTCAAGCCTCTTACTGGATGAGCCCATGATGCGTGATTCATCTGGCAATAGACGTAAGCTCATAATCTTTACAGAGCATCGCGACACGCTGAATTATTTGCAAAATAAGATTAGTGGATTGCTTGGTAATGATAAGGCGGTCGTAACGATTCACGGTGGAGTGAAGCGGGATGATCGGAGAAAGGTACAGGAACTATTCAGGCATGACCATGATACGCTTGTCTTGATCGCAACAGACGCTGCTGGTGAAGGTGTCAACTTGCAGAACGCTAACCTGATGGTAAATTACGATCTTCCATGGAACCCTAACCGCCTAGAACAACGATTCGGTCGTATCCATCGGATTGGACAAATGGAAGTATGTCACCTGTGGAATATGGTCGCGGCTGAAACACGTGAAGGCGATGTGTTCCAACGATTACTGAACAAATTGGAAATCGAACGCGAAGCCCTTGGCGGTCGTGTATTTGATATACTGGGTAAGGTGTTTGAACATCGTTCGCTTCGCGAATTACTAATAGATGCAATCAGATACGGTGATCGCCCAGATGTTAAGGCCCAATTGCAACAGCAAGTGGAAGGAGCATTGAGCCCAGAGCATTTGCGTGATATTTTGAACCGAAATGCACTCACTGAAGAAGTAATGACGCTTGAACAAATGTATAAGGTAAAGGATGAGATGGAGAAAGCACAGGCGAGAAGGCTTCAACCTTACTTCATCAGAGCCTTTTTCCGCGAAGCGTTCACACGTCTTGGGGGAGACCTGAAAGAACGTGAGCAAGAGCGCTACGAAATATCTCATGTTCCTGCCGTGATTCGTGAACGGGATCGCCAAATCAGCGGTCGAACACGCAATAGGAAACCAGTTTTAACGAAGTATGAACGTGTTTGCTTTGAAAAGCAGTTAATCAGAGTGAAGGATAAACGTGAGGCAGCATTAATTCATACGGGACATCCGCTTATGCAATCCGTAACGGACTTGATCTTGGAGCGGGAACGTGGGAAGCTTAAACAAGGTACTGTCCTAATTGATGAGAGCGATGACGGTATCACGCCTAAGATGCTCTTTATGGTGGAACATGCGGTAAGAGAAAATGACTTCGAGAATACATCCCGCGAAGTTTCTCGTCGTATTCAGTTTGTTTCGATTGATGAGCAGGGTAATGCTACTTCTGCTGGATATGCACCTCATCTTGATTTACGTAAAGCTGCTATCGAGGAGCGCCACTTGGTTGCTGACGTACTTCAAGGTCAATGGATAACTGGTGATCTAGAAGGCTTTGCATCCCGTTTCGCGGCTGGTCATATTGGAATGCCTCATTACGAGGAAGTCAGACAACGTAGAGAACTGGAAGTCGAACGGACGCTTAAGGCTGTACATGAACGGCTTATCGTGGAGATCAATTACTGGCAAGACAGGTATTTGAAGCTTCAGGAGGATATCAGTGCAGGGAAAAAGCCACGCATGCATCTTGAAAACGTCCGACGTACGATTGATGATTTAACCGCACGGTTAGAACAACGTCATAAAGAGTTGGAAGCCAAGCGTCATGTTGTGTCGGCAACCCCGATTATTATTGGCGGTGCACTTGTTATTCCAGCAGGACTTCTTGCTCAAAGAAGAGGTCAGCAGCCTTCTGTGGATGCAGCCAGCCGTAGGCGAATAGAATTGTTGGCTATGCAGGCAGTTATGGATGCAGAGAGACTGCTTGGACACGAGGTCATCGATGTATCTGCTGACAAGTGCGGATGGGATGTTACTGCCCGTATCCCACTTGGAGATGGCAGGTATGGAGTAGATCGTCATATAGAAGTTAAGGGCCGCGCTAAAGGACAGGATACAATTACAGTTACTCGGAATGAAATGCTGTATGGCCTGAACCAAGGGGATAAGTTCATTCTAGCTATCGTAATTGTAGATGGCAATGAAGTCGATGGACCGTATTATATCCGTCACCCATTCCAGGAGCGACCAGACTGGGCTGAAGTAAGTAAGAACCTGGATATAAGGCTTCTGTTGGAAAGAGCCGAACGAATGACTATTACAGACGAAGTGAGTGAGTAGATACATGGCTAATATTAAATCGCCAAAGAAACTAATTGAAGTGGCATTGCCACTTGATGATATAAATGCTGAGGCTGCCCGTGAGAAGTCTATTCGGCATGGACATCCGTCTACCCTGCACTTATGGTGGGCTAGACGACCACTTGCGGCTGCCCGTGCTGTATTGTTTGCTCAGTTAGTAAACGATCCAGGTTATGAGCGCCATCTTGGCAGAGGTATGAATAAGGAAGCAGCCCAGAAAGAGCGTGAACGTTTATTCGGTATTATTCGAAGACTCGTTAAATGGGAGAACATTAATAATGAAGAAGTGCTGAATGAAGCCCGAGAAGAAATAAGAAAAAGCTGGCGTGAAACCTGTGAATTAAATAAAGGCATTCCTGGATTCGATCCCGACAAGCTTCCAGCATTTCATGATCCATTTGCTGGTGGCGGGGCTATTCCATATGAAGCCCAACGGCTGGGAATGGAAGCATTCGCGTCTGATCTTAACCCCGTAGCAATAACGATTAACAAGGCTATGATTGAAATCCCGCCAAAGTTTGCGGGGTTAAGTCCAGTTAATCCAGAGACGAAAGAATATGTAGTACAGACTACAGATGATTGGAAGGGCGCCAGAGGTCTAGCAGCAGATGTTAGATATTATGGAAATATTGTTAGGAACAGAGCATACAAAAAAATGGGTCATTTATATCCATCTATTGAACTACCTCATAAGTTTGGTGGAGGAAGTACGAATATAGTTTCTTGGGTCTGGGCTAGGACGGTAAAGAGCCCGAATCCTGCATATAGTCATGTAGATGTCCCATTAATGACTACATTTTATTTATCAACAAAACCAGATAAGCAAGTATACTTAAAGCCAGTAGTTCAAGGTGATAAATACTACTTTGATATTGTATATGATAAACCTCAGAGTGAAGACATGACTGAGGTGAAAAACGGAACTAAGCTTGCAAGGGGAGCGAATTTTAGATGTATCATCTCCCAAACTCCAATATCTCAGGACTATATTCGCAAAGAGTTTATTGCAAAACGTTACGGATATAAGCTGATTGCAGTTGTTGCCGATAGTAGTTATGGGAGAGTATTTCTTAAGCCTGAGCAAGACATGGAACGGCAAGCATTGGAAGTGGTGCCTTATTGGAAACCTGATCTAGTAATGAATCAAGAAAGCAAGGATTTGGTTAGCGGCCGTGGGTATGGCATAACACATTGGGATGAATTATTTACTTCTAGACAATTGAATGCTCTATCGATCTACTCCGAGTTAGTCACGGAAATTCAAGATGACATTTATCAAGATGCACTAAAAGCTGGTAGGTCTTCTCTAGATGATATGGGTTTAGAAAACGGTGGGAACGGTGCTAAAGCATACGCCGAGGCTGTGACTGTGTATCTAGGAATGGCAGTGAGCAGAATGAGTGACATCTGTAACGCGTTATGTCGATGGGAAGTTACAAAAACTCAAGTCCGAAACTTATTTGGTCGCCAAGCGATACCAATGGTTTGGGATTTTGCTGAGCCCAACATCTTTTCAGAGTCCGCAGGGGATTATGGCGTCAGCTTAAACAGTCTTGCTAAAGTGATTGATAATTTCCAGCATTCAGGTAGTGGAGTCGTTCTCCAAGCTGATGCACAGACACAAGATATAAGTCGCGATAAAGTTATTTCTACCGATCCGCCATACTATGATAACATTGCTTATGCTGATTTATCCGATTTCTTTTATATTTGGTTAAGACGCTGTTTGAAGGGAATATTCCCTTCAACCTATGCTACGTTATCCGTACCGAAAGCTGAGGAACTAGTTGCAGTTCCATATAGGCATGGCGGGAAAGATAAAGCAGAGCACTTTTTTCTAGATGGAATGACAAAAGTAATGAATAATATTGCTGTAAAAGGTCATCAAGCATTCCCAGTCACTATATATTATGCTTTCAAACAGACAGAAACAGCCGAAGAGGGAACTTCTTCTACAGGTTGGGTGACTTTTCTTGATGCAGTAATTACAGCTGGCTTTTCAATTACTGGAACTTGGCCAATGCGGACTGAATTATCGAATAGAATGGTTGGTGCAGATACCAACGCACTTGCTTCATCAATCGTGCTCGTATGTAGACCGAGATCAAATAAAGCAGAGACAATCTCACGTCGAATATTCATCCGAGAGTTAAACGAAATTATACCAGAGGCGTTAGAGGCTATGGTCGGAGGAAAAACTGAATCTTCACCTGTAGCAGCAGTCGATCTACAACAGGCTTCTATTGGGCCTGGTATGTCTGTATTCTCGCAATACGCGGCAGTATTAGAAGCAGACGGAAGCCCGATGACTGTACGAACTGCACTACAACTCATAAATCGAGTAGTAGATGCTTACTTAAATGCCTCCGATGGCGAACTGGATGCGGACACGCTTTATTGTCTTAACTGGTTCGATCAATATGGCTGGGGACAAGGTGAATACGGTCAAGCAGAAGTATTAGCCACAGCGAAAGGAACAACCGTTGAAGGTATGAAATTAGCGGGTGTTTTAGAATCAGGTCAGGGTAAAGTGCGTTTATTAAGATGGCAGAACTATCCAGTGGGTTGGCTACCTGAACAAGACAATCGAACACCCGTATGGGAAGCCCTTCATCATTTAATTCGAGCTCTCCAACAACAAGGAGAACAAGCAGCAGGAGCTCTTCTTGCAGGCATGCCAGCGCGTTCAGAATCCGTAAGAAGTCTTGCATATCGTTTATATACAGTTTGCGAGCGGAAGGGGTTGGCAGATGATGCACGCCCTTATAATGAGCTTATCGCAAGCTGGGACGCAATAGATGCTGCTGCTCATGAAATAGGACACCATGGTTCACAGTTGGAGTTATTTTAACTGAAGCACAGTTAAAGGAGATCGTTCGATATGAGTATAAAACCATGGCGTGAGATTGCCATACCACATCAAGACGTATTACAGGGGACATTTCAACAATCTGAATTTGCGGCTGATTTGAGCCGTGTACATCAGGGATCGGCATCACCTGAATACGGCGATGCAAAACTATTCTACTCACGTACTTTCATTACCGAAGGTATGAAGTTGTTGCTGGATTCCGTTATCAAGCGCTTGAGTGGACGCGGGGGAGACCCTGTTATTCAGCTTCAAACAGCATTTGGCGGTGGTAAGACGCATACGATGCTTGCTGTATACCACTTGGCAAGCGGTAAGGCACCCATTAGCGAGTTGCAAGGCATGGCATCCATTGTAGATGCCGCTGGTATTATGGATGTGCCTAAAGCCCGAATTGTTGTGTTGGATGGAAATGAGCTATCTCCTAACCAGACCCAAAGCAGAGATGGCGTACTGATTCACACCATGTGGGGAGAACTCGCATGGCAGCTTGGACAGGCTGAAGCATACAGTATAGTAAAAGATGCTGACGTGAGTGGAACTTCTCCTGGGAAGGCTATTCTGGCTGAACTGCTTAGCAAATATTCGCCATGTGTCATTCTTATCGATGAGTTGGTTGCGTATCTTCGACAATTTGAAGAAGGCAGAACCTATGCAGGGGGTACTTTCGATTCCAATCTGTCTTTCATCCAGGCGTTGACCGAAGCTCTTAAGGCTGTTCCTCAAGCTATGATGCTTGCATCCTTGCCTGAGTCGCATGCAGAGCTTGGCGGAATTCGTGGACAACAGGCACTTGATGCGCTAGAGAAGTACTTTGGACGTGTTCAAGCATTATGGAAGCCTGTAGCTACAGAAGAAGCTTTTGAGATTGTACGGCGCAGACTATTCTCTAACATAACGGATATACATGCGGTTGAAGATGTTTGTCGTGCTTATGCCGAACTTTATGTTCAGAACAGTGCGGAGTTCCCCTCCGAGACACAGGAGACTCGGTATCTGGATCGACTAAAGCAATCATACCCAATTCATCCTGAAGTCTTTGATCGTCTGTATGAGGACTGGTCATCGTTGGATAAGTTCCAACGTACTCGTGGTGTACTGAAGCTAATGGCAAAGGTTATTCATAAGCTTTGGACAGAAGGAAACGCATCTCCAATGATTCAATGTAGCGACCTGCCGCTTAACGATCAGGATGTTCGAAACGAGATGGTTTACTATCTGCCACAAGGTTGGGACCCCGTTCTTGAGCGGGATGTCGATGGTCACCGTGCAGAGACGATTACAATTGACCGTGATACACGATTTGGAGCTTATCAAGCTGCGCGGCGGGTAGCAAGAACAATCTTCTTGGGAAGTGCACCTAGTGTAACGCTACAATCTCAACGAGGTGTCGATCAATCGCGGATACTTCTTGGTTGCGTACAGCCTGGCCAAACCATCGGTGTATATAAAGATGTGCTGAGGCGTATGAGTGATGTCCTGCACTATCTTAACAACGTGAACAATCGATTTTACTACGATACTCGTCCGAACCTTCGACGAGAGATGGAAGAGCGGAAGTCGCGATTTACCGATACAGACTCTGAGATTCGTAATCGACTTGCTAAAATGCTCGATACGAGACGAGAATTTACTGGTGTACACATATTTACACCTTCGGCTGATGTACCTGATGACGAGGAACTGAGGTTAGTGGTTCTCCCAACGAATGGAGCATATAGTCGTTCCGAACATAACCAAGCTACAACCATTGCTAACGATATCTTGACTAAAAGGGGAAGTCAGCCGCGCAGCCATCAGAACCGCTTGATTTTCTTAGCGGCAGACTACGAAGCAGTACAGCGTCTCCGAGAGAGCATTCGGACGGTACTATCATGGCAATCTATCGTGAGTGATATCAAAGACGCTAGGCTTAATTTGGACCGTGTACAGCAGAAGCAAGCTGAGGAGCAGTTGGTACGCTCTCAAGATGTAGTTTCACGTACCTTGCGTGAAGCATTCAAATGGCTTTTGGTTCCTTTTCAAGAAGCGAAACAAGGCCAGGGTGTAACAGAAGTAACCTGGGATGCCGTGTCGATTCAGCCGAATGCGAATGATGCTATGGTGGAAATCGCAAACAAGTTAAGGGAAGATGGATTACTTATCACCACGTGGGCTCCAGTTCATCTGAGTTCCATGTTAAAGACTTGGTTCTGGAAGACTGAGTTGAATGATGCACCTGCTCTTGATGTGTGGAAGAAGACTTGTCAATACCTCTACTTGCCTCGTCTTTATAATCAATCCGTCTACCATCAGGCGATTGATGCGGGTGTTCGGAGTATAGACTTCTTCGGTATTGCCTATGGGCGAGACGGTGAACAGTATCAAGGATTTGCTCTGGATCAGAACATAAGCGTCATTTTGGATGGGACTACATTGTTAATTCATCCAATAATTGCTCAAGCTTATGATGCTGTCCAGAAGCAATTGAAGGCGCAAAGGGAGGCTGAGCTTCAGGGGGGAAGCGGGACAACTCCTCCTAGTGGTGGTAATCCACCAGTTAATCCTCCTACTGAAGGAACGTCAGGAGTGCCGATATCCCCTGTTGGTCCTATCAATCCAGTGCCACCTGTAGTCCTTCCACCAGCACAGCAAGTTAAACGTCGATTCTTCGGTAAGGTGCAATTACCAAAAACGACGGCTAAAATGGACTTCGCAAAGATTTATGACGAAGTACTGAGCCATTTTGCTCTTAAGCATGACGGAACGGTTACGATAACCATAGAAGTAGAGGCCACATCGCAAGGCGGCTTCGATGAAGCATTCCAACGTATTATCCGTGAGAACGGAGGACAACTACGGTTCAGTATGACAGAGTTCGAAGAGGAATAATTATCGATCATTTATCCATTCATAGGAAGGGGTTAGGTACTGGCCTAGCCTCTTTCTTATAGAGTAATAGAAAGGAAGAATTCAATAATGGAGTCACGAGACAGAGACGGCAGAACAAGATGGTGGAAAGTAACGCACTCACTACCATACCACGGCGAAGATATTGTTGAAGTACGGTACATACAGGCGGAAACTACAGAAGAGGTAACGGACATCCTCAAGTCCCATATCCATCCTAACCGTGTCCTATTCGATTTATACTCAATTACTATTGAAGTAACTGACGCGCTGACGGACGATCATCCAGTTTGGACCTATGCCAGCGATAAGGGTGATGCTATGCGCAATAAGCTTGTTGCTATGGCGCTACAGTGGCAAGAGGTCTTTGGTATCGCACCTTCCGTTATATCAGCCGTTTCGGAGTTCGATGCTGCTCGCCTTATTGGTTGTCCGTTCGATGGTTACGTGCAATCCGTACATACCAATAGCGCGGTTACTAAGGGCCACGACTTCATTTATGAAGGTATCAGATATCAGGTAAAGGCTTGCCGTCCGAGCGGTAAGAAAGGAAGCAAGATCACGAAAGTTCCAAAGGCTCGCAATTATGAGTGGGATAAACTGATTTGGATTATGTATGATGAATGTTTCGCTATGCGAGAAGCTTGGATTTGGGATGTCGTGGATTATCGTAATGCATTTGGTAATATGACTCGAATAAGTCCTGAAGGTATGAGGGCTGGTATTAGTCTTCTCTAAACGGAAGAGGATTCCGAAGGCTGGGTAATTCGATTAACATCAATAAGGACTAGAGCAAAGTAAGAATAGATGAAACGAGTTTGCGTTCCGCGTCCAGGCCTGCTATAATAAATCCAACAGCACAGGACCAGCCGATTTTTGAATTACTGTGACATTGCAAGTCCTGTAACGTTGGAAATACCCCAAACGCCGCGAAGCCAGTATTCATGCGGGTTTGGCGAATGGCAAGGACGCACAGGACTTAAAATCCTGCGGTGGGTGACCACCGTACGGGTTCGATTCCCGTCCTCGGCACTTCTTACGAAAAAGCCCGTAGCTGCGCGGTTTGCCAACGATAAGCCAATCGGAAGCAGCCGGTAGTGTAACGGTAATATAACAGCATATTACGCATCGTAAAACACGAATCCTGACGCGCTCGACTCGTTTTGACCGCGTAAAAGACACCTTATAACCGCGCTTTATTCGGATTTCACTCCGAAAATCACGCGAACAGTGAGGTGTCTTTTTTATGCGCGACCAACGTTTGACAAGACGATGGAACACGATTGCGGTTAGCGGTTATGATGCGACGATTGATAAATATTTGAGGGGTTGGCGTGCCTTTTTTAACTTTATGACCGCCGAAGGATTCATCCTGGAAAACCCGTACGACAGTGTAGTGAAATATAAGCCAGAGAAGAGAATTATCGAGACTTTCAGTAAGCCACAACTTAAGGCTTTGTTTGCGGCTCCTGACAAATCTAAATTTACTGGTTATCGGGACTATGTTTTGATGATGCTACTTTTAGATACAGGTGTTAGAATATCAGAAGCTGAGGGAATCATTATTCCAAACATTAATTGGCGCGAACGAAGGATTAAGGTATATGGTAAAGGCAGGAAAGAGCGATATGTACCGTTTCAGAAGACATTGGAGAAGCATTTGAAGCAGTATGTTGAAATTCGTGAGTTACTTGATCATGACTTTCTGTTCGTAAACATAGATAATACTTCGATGAAGGTTCGTACAATGCAAGAAAACATTCAAGACTACGGAATTAGTGCGCAAATAAACGGGGTTCGTGTTAGTCCGCATACATTCCGACATACTATGGCGAAAATGTATGTTATGAATGGCGGAGATCCTTTATCCCTTCAAGCTATACTTGGACATGCGTCCCTCGATATGGTTCGTAACTATGTCAACTTATTCTCTAATGATATTTCACGAAAACATGAGCGCTATTCACCGCTTGAATCATTAGCCTTTGACTAAAAAAGCCTCGTATAGAACCGGCATTCTCCGCTGGCTCTATACGAGGCTTTTTCGTTTTACGATACTAGATAGGCTCTATAGTTTTATCACTAAGTAAGTTTTCTAATCGGTATTCCTCATTTTAAAGTCCTTCACGGAGCCGAGTGTCACTCTCGATTTTCCCGTTTCAGGCCGTTCCGTCTGTCTTGCTACGGAGCCAGTCTGTGGCGTGTACATTTGCGCCCGGATCGCCTCCACGTTTTCCAATATGTGCGCCAGCGCTAAAAACACAATCCCTGATAAGGCTCCGCTCACCCACCAAGTAACCGCAGTCGCAATACGGAAGCTATCGTCATAGTCGCGAAGAATCTCCGCGAGCGGATCGTCCTGCACTCCGTAATAGATTCCGAGTCCAATCCCGCATACTATCGATGCCCAGCCGAGGAATTTCAATAAACCGGTCATTTGTATCATCTCCCATAAAAGTATAGTTCAATTTTACCAGTTTGTCCGAATGTTTACGATATTAATTTTCGGAAAAGCGTGCGATATTCGCATTCGTTACGACTATTCAAGTGTAAGCCGTTTTAACCCGTAAATATCCCGTCTATTTCCGCCTCTATCGCCATCAGCTACGAATACTCTCCCGGACTACGACGGCTCTACGGGTATTTTAGACGGAAAATTTACGGTAACGTGAGCCGCAAGTGTGCGAGATGACGTCGAGCTTCGGATTCCGTATGTAAGGCGGAATATACGAAGCAGCTATCGCAATCCCGACGTAATCACTCGTATTTTCACTTTTTGTATACTGGCGGAAGTTTTCGGATATCTGCGTTAATCTTCGAATGTTATATCCGCACCTTTCACGATAATTTACGTGGGACAAAATATGTCCCCTGAAATTCCCGTGAAAATATCGCTTATATTTGCGGTCGGGTATCGTAAGTCCATTTCGGAGCTAGGACGGCAAAAACGCCGTGTTTGGAACGGTGAAAACAAGGATCGGAGGTGACGGCGATATGGCGGCGATCAGAGCCGGGCCGAAATCTGTGGGGGCGAGGCGGTGGTCGTGAGCAATTTGGTCTTATCTTTTAAGGGTTTTTAAGACCAACGTATTCTATATGCCTATATAATCCCGAAATCGATACCGGTTATGGCTCGATTTTGGAAGTATTAAATAGAACGTAGTGATATTTAATACTTAATATCTTTTAAATCTATAAAGTCTTTAAGATATTAAAAGATTTTATAAAATAATGTATCTTCCCTGAAATGTCAAGCGTAAATTTAACGTCATTATAACGTAATCTTAACGAATATCTCCGAAGTTCACCCGAAAAGGTTGCACTATTTTACACTTATGAAAAGGAAGTGACGTAACCATGATGAAACTAAACGAAACTACCCCGCTTGTCCCAACGATTCCGGTAATTCCCCGCGATGTTGCGGATGCGATCGAATGGGCTCGTAAGATGAACGGAAGTGTTGAGTTCATCGCTAGACGCTGGCAGGACGTTGATAGATTCGACGGACCGACATCCGAGTTGCTCTGGTCAATCCCGTTCGACACGCTCATGGCCGCGCTCATCAACGGATATGAAATCGAACTTTCCCCGAAAGAAGCTGCGGCGAAGGAGCGTAAAGAGGCGTGCGAGATTCTGCGCAAAGAGTACGTTGATGTCCGACGTAAGGAACGTGAGTGGGCGAGGTTGCGTTGCGGAAGTACATCAGCGGAATATCGCGGTTTTGCTGAAAGTATTCAATTCGCAGCCCGCACGTTAAAACTCGATATCTCGGAGGTGACCGAATAATGACGGCAACAAAGACGAAACCCACCGCAGCCGATCCGGCTATTATCACGATTAATGCAACATACGGCTTTACCGTCTCCGACCGCGAATACAGCTTGTACAAACGTGTTACCGTCGATCCTACGAAAGCTCCGTCGTATAAGCCGGAGCCCGGTGTAGCTCATCCGGAACCGTACGAAGACTGGCGGACTATTAACCGGTATTATTCGCAAACGACGGACGGGCTCCGGTCGATTCTATTATACGTCACCCACCGATCCGTTAACGATTCATTTTCCGGCAGCAGCGTAACGGAATATATGGCGGCGATCCAGGCGGAGTTGTCGAGGCTTAATGCGATGATTAGTTCGGCGTTGATTCCGGCGGTGTTCGATTGACAGCGGTCGCCGATTTCGACGTCGGTACGAGGATCATTCGCGATGCTATGACGGAGCTGCTCCGCGAAAACGACGCTTCCCATAATGCGCGGCGTGCCGAACTACAAGCGGAGGTTGACCGGCTGCAGGCGAACATAAAGGCGATGAAGACGTACGTGGCCGGTCAGGCGGGGTATTACGAGGACTTAGTGTCACGAGCCCGTTTGATAGCGGATTATTACCGAGGCAAGGCGGACGTGTACGCAGAGATGGCGTATAGAGCGGATATCGCGTATGGAGCCGCAGAACAAACGAAGGAGGCGACGGTAAATGAGAGCGAGTAAATTTCCCGTAACATACAACGGTGAGGAATTCCGCGTAACAGTCAGTATAACGGAAGATGAGAGGACAAGGCAGCCGAGGCATATAGTTAAAGTTTACGTTGTCCGAACGAGTGCCTTTGCGCGAATTAAACGGTACAAGCGGGTTTACACCGCAATCTACCGAAATGATCCAAACGAAGTTGACGAAGTATCAGGTCCGCAAGATCAACAGTTATACGATACGACATTAAACGTAGAGATGCGGCGGGAGAAGCAGACAGCGATGGAAAGGGAGCGTAAAACTGAAGCGGAAGCATGGCGTAGGTTCGCCGAATGGGACGGCAACATTTCCGTAAAGGAGGACGCGGACGATGACGAATAAACTAGCTGAAGGACGCGATTGGGCAGCGGATCTGGCGACATGTGACGCTACGACGGCGGGGCCATGGACATATGAGCAGAGTGGAGAATATGACGAGGGGCTATTTTGCGGAGGCGACGGATATGCCGTTATGAGCTTCGGAAGTTATCCGGACGAATACGATCAATCGTGTGGCGAGGCACCGAACGAAGCAGATGCAAGTTTCATTGCGGAAGCCCGTACTGGCTGGCCTGCGGCGTTAGCGGATATTGAGTGGTTACGAGGCGTACTAGCCCGATTCGATGACAGCACTAACCCGATGCTTCCACGTTCTGAAATGGCGCGTATCGCAAAAGAAGCGCTAGACGCTACGGGTGGGTATGCGATCGAGGACGCAGAGATTCGACGTCTTCGCGTAGAGAATCGGCGCTATAGGCAGGCGCTTGAAACCATCGCTGGGCTTACGATGTCGATATTCGCTAGCCTCGAAGATATGGCGAAGTATGCGAAAAGAACCGCGAGGTTGGCGTTAGAACATGGCGAAAGCGGCGGCAACTGAACGGAAGCAGCCAAAAATCACCGCCGAGCAACGCCGCGAATGGCCGAATCTCCCTACGAATTATTGGAATACATTAATTTTTAAGGAATACTTTAGCGTAATAAATGAATTGCTGTACGGAGCCGAATACGTTCCTCTCCGCAATTGGTGATTTGAGCAGGGTGTAATCAAACGGGAGCTCGACGAATACGGACCGGAAATCCTCCGGGCAACCTTCGACGAGTGTTTCCGCAGCTACCGGTCGACTCGCGATTATCCGATCCTAACGGCCGGATTATATCGTATGCGATGAACTCGAAGACAAGCGTAATACGAATACAGAGCTGCTACGCCAGGAGATGCGCGACTGGTTTAGCCAACTTGTATGCCGCTAGGCGATCCGAAGGGAAAACGGACGGCTATCGTATACATGGTACAACCGTACATCATGACGCGTTACTTATCCGAATTCTCCGGGACCGTACCGACTTTAAGACGCGAGTATACCGAGCGATAATCGACTGGCCGGAACGTATGGATTTGTGGGAAGCTTGCCGTCTCGTTTATCAGAATCCGGACAAGCCAAAGGACGAACGCAAGGCGGAGGCATATGCCTTATATCTCGCAAATAAAAACGAGATGGACCGAGGATCACGCGTATTGTGGCCGGAAGTTAAGCCGTTATGGGATCTACTAGCTACTAGTATGGAAATGGGACAACAGCTCGAAAGCGTTCAATACCGAATATATGTGAATAATCCTATCGATGAAGAATCCGCCGTTTTCCGGCCGGATTCTTTTTCGTATTGGGACGGAAAGGACATTGCGAAGCTCCTTACGCAATACCCACGCCCAGCCGCCGAATTTGACGTTTACATGGGCATTGACTTTGCGATGGGTACGACGCGGGGCGACTATTCCGCCATCGTTACGATTGCCCGACATAAGAAAACGGGAACGATTTACGTAGTCGATGCGTGGGGCGAGCGTGTTCACCCTGACGTATTCCTGCGGACCATTGTCGAAAAGGTAACGCGTTATCAACCGAACTATATTGCGGCTGAAGCGCAGGTGGCGCAGGAGTTTTTCGTTCACAAGTTGAAACAGGCGCTCGCGGCCGCTAGATATCCGGCTCGGACCCGCGTCAAAGAGATATCAACGTAGCCGTCCTAGCGGCACGTCACTCCGGCGATTTTGTCGCGACGCTTATCGCAGGCGCTAACTTGGCGTTGGACGAAGCGGTAGGCATTGTCGCCGTACTTGCGGACATCGACGATGTCTATATTTCGAAACATGCGAACTTGGCTGAGACATCCGCGTTTATCCGGTTGACTCTCGAAAAGAAAATCTACAACGTGCATTAAAAAACTTCTGGGCCGTCCTCGGTCAGTTCGTAGCGAAGCCGAGTCCGGGCGACGGCAAGACCGAAACTTAACGTTTGATGAGTTTATAGCGCAGGCAGCCGTAAAACTCGGCGTAAGTCAACGTGTGTCGGAGACGGAATACTACCTCGTCGACTTGCCGCTCATATTGCGTACAAATCGCAGTCTATATCAGAGGATCGGCTGATGGCGTTAAGTATCGCGACGGTGGGCCAGACGACGGACAAAGAGACGTACGAACGATTTGCGGCCGGACTGCGGTCTGACTTTACGGAAACAAACGAAAAACAGACGAATGATGACGAATTTGACCGATCAGCTTTCGAACGGCTGCGGGGAAGTGTGGGAAGGAGGTAACGACAGTTAAGAGAAGGGGAAGATACTCATTTGAAGAAGTATCCGACCTTTTTTAAAGAGAATGGTTGTTCTTTAGTGTCTAATGCCTTCGAAAAGCAAGTGATCAACTTCTCTATATCTGTAAATGCGGGAGAGAGGCACAGACAACGTTTGCGAATTTTAGAGCTTCCAGGCGGTGTAGAGATTGTGGATGCAAGAAAACCAGAAAACGGAGATGCATATCCTGTACTCGGGGCGCGACTGAATGCAGTAGATGGACAGTTGTCAGCTAAGGCGTACAGACAAGACCTTGAAATGTCCTTTGCTGGATTATACAGCAAAGGAAAGAGAAGAACTCCGCTTATTAGTTTTATTTGCGATAATGCGCCTACAACAGATGTAACTCGCATAAAGCCAATAGCCGAAGAAAAAAACGTACCGTTTGGTATAGGCGTGATTACCGCACTAGTCGGAACTTCCGGATATATGACATACGCACAGATAAAAGAAATGGAACCCGTAGGATGCGAAATTATGGCGCACAGTCATCAGCATCGTGATTCATCGACGCTGACGCCAGAAGAATTAGACGAGGACGTGAAAATAAATTTAAGTTTACTACGTCAAAATGGTTTCAATCCGAGCGGTTTTATCTATCCGTATAACGAATACCGTAACTGGACAAATCGAAATTGTTCGTAAATACTTCAACTGCGCGTTTGCAAAAACGGCAGCACAGAACGTTGGTAAAAACTATCCGACTATCAATAATCAAGCCATAGACCGGGTGGCGTTAGGTAGCTATTTTGATATTCGCCCGTCAGAATTTCCGTTCGCTGGCGACTCCTTAGAGTACTAAAGCGCGTGTCGACGAGGCTCGAGCATAAAAAACTGGTTAGTATTAGTTATACATTCAGGTGCTACTAACGCTACTCAGTTGCAATATTTAAGGGATACCATTGATTATGCACGTGGTCTAAATATCCCGATTGTTTCTCCGAAAGAGGGGGTTGATATCTATGGAACATCATTGATATCAGGAACTCAAAAAATTTCATCGTTGATGCGGATGGGAATTTTACAAACTTGACGGACAATAGAGTTTTGATAGAAACACAAAATGCTAGAAGTGTATCTCAAAATGTAACGTCTTTTATGGCGAACAAAATTATCATTACACCTATAAACAATACATTTGCTGCGGCTAATGGGTTTCCGGAAGGATTGGGGGGATGGTTAGTTACTTATCGGATAGCATCCGATTATTATCACGCCAAACAAGAGTATACCCATACGCATCGACCCCGCCTTCGGGTTTCTTCGCAATTCGAATAACTTCATTTGCCGTAAACTCTAGCGGAGCAACAGGAATGCCGAACAATGCACCGGGTATAGTTACTGTTTATGCGTTAGGAGATCAATACGGTTACAAGAAGCAAGATAATTCAGAGGGGCTATGGATGCGGACGGGGAATAATAACGATACAGGGGGAGCATGGACTAATATAATGCCAGGGTAGAAGTAGTAAATTAGGAATTAGCTATGTAATTTAGATGCGAGAAACGAGCCTTAGAATCAGTTCTAGAGGCTCGTTTTTTAACCTTTATGTTGATCTGATAGAGGACCTCGGCACCATTCTCAGTTTTCCGAAGGGCTTTTCGACCATGCAAATGATAAACCTAATCCTAAAATCATCCATTGGATAACACTAGCTGTCGCATTATGTGTCAATGTAACTTCAAAAAGTTGATAAACAATGATTCCGATGAAATAGCTAGCTGTCAACATTACTCTCTTATCATTTCTGTTTTTCCAGAATTGATTCCATATCAAAAATAAAACTAAAATTAATATCGCTAGACCAACTAATCCAACTTGTAAAGCTATCTGTAAAAATTGATTATGTGAAGACAATTCCCAATTAGTAAAGTCAACAGGTATTGCTCCTGCTCCATGACCGAAAAAGGGTTTATTCATTACAATGTCACCGATTACCCCCCAAATTTGATCGCGTCCAGAATTGATGGATTTACCTGTGTATTTAATCATGTAGTAGTTATACACATCAAAATTTGGAAGTATCTTATATAGATTTGGATATACAACGGTGACTATAAAACCAAAAATCGCTATGGAAACAAAATAAAAGTTAAATAGAAATTTACTCCTTGTTATACGTTTCCAAATGATGACCGTCAAAATAACAAATGCAGCACACAATAATGCCGTTCTTGATCCAGTAAAAAACAACACAGCTAAAGTTATCAACGAGAACAGTTTATACTTTGATTTTGTTTTAAACCCTACAGAATATATCAACGAGAAATATGAGAGTATAAAAACTAATATTGCTAATTGATTAGGGTTTACAACATCTTGATTCCACTGCATGTAGATCATCACAATCGGGTAAATAATGATCGGGATATAGGATAGTGTTTTAATATGTAATTCGTTCCACTTTAAATTCGATACAATAAACATTAATATCCCGTAAAAAACTGAAAAAACAATATTCCCTAAAGTTTCATCTTTTGTGTACTCGCTATATCTCAAGATATATGTTGTTTGAAATATCAGGTATGTGCACAAAATCCAAAATGAGCTTTTATTTATTCCTTTTCCACTTGTTAATAAGGGTAGTGAAATTAAGTAGAGGAAAGTAAACAATGCTCCTCCCACTAAGGTAAGATAAGAACTCCCGATTTGAAGCCTTGCTAAGGAAAATAGCAATAAAAAAAGGAAGAAGATGAGTGAAACACTTTTGGTTGAGTTAATTTGCATTTAATAGCACCTTCCCTAGAGTATAACTTGAATTTTACCACAAGTTAGGATGATAAACACAGAATAAAATAATGAAAAAGGTGTGAAAATTATCTACGCATGGCTACAATATCGTAATCAAAAATCGTGTAGGGCTTTTTTTGAAGGAAGGTGTTTAATATCACGTCTAAATTTCGAAGCCGCCTCGAATTACACACGATAGTAGGCGTATCCGCCCGTCATATCCTACAGTATGCTACGGACGTATGTGTACGCGAGCAGCTTAACGGTTCGTACTACGTCACCTTCACGTCCCCTCGGTTGCCGGACGATACCGAGCGATATAACGCGCTAGTCGAACGTAATGAAGTACGATTCCCCTCGGACGTCGAGCGCGGTCAAGCGTTCGTAATAAAACGTGTCGACGAAGAGCGGCGAGGTCTGCGGATATATAAACGCGTAGAGGCGCATCACGTCGCATTTGAGCTTAACCGATGATTACGTAGACTACAGCGCCAATCAGCCGCCAACGTATCAGCTCGGACTTATAGGGAATAATCCGCCCTTCATTTTCGCGGTGGAGGGTTCTTTTACGCCACAAGACGTATTTGAGTTTGGCGAAAAGCGGAGGCATGAATTGCTGAACGAAGTCCGCACGTTATATAACGGCGATCTCGATTATGACAACACGTTCATAACGCTCACTACTCGTAAAGGTGCGAATAACGGCGTCGTCACCCGCTATCGTAAAAACCTCGCAGGAATCGTCCGTAAGAGCCACGATATGGAACGGATAACTCGGCTGTACGGCTACGGTAAGAACGGACTGACAATCGAAGGGTTACCAGGCTACTCTGTTAAGTACATCGATAGTCAATTTGCCGATCCAGCGCACATCTTCGAAGGTTCCGTCGACTTCCCGGAGATCGAGGATCAGGCGCGGTTGTTGGCGGAAATGCAACGGTACATAACTACCGTTGAGCTGCCGAAAGTATCATACGAAATCGATTTCGTTGAACTCGAAAAGGTTGACGCGGAGTTTCAGTCGGAGGCGATCCGTGAAGTCGGCGATACGATTATCGTTATTGACGAGTCGATGGGCTTTCGTTTTGACGCGAGAATTACGGAGTATGAGCGGTACCCATTCGAGCCGAAACGGGGCTGCGTTGTGCTGGCAAATTTCCGCGAAATGAAAACGTCCGATTACATCTTTCAGGCAACGGTCGGTTCGCGGAAGGCAATGGTTTATACGTCCGAAAACGCCGTACTCGAGTGCATTAAATACGACGATTCCATTACGTTAGTGGACGGCCTTGGCATGGCGGTATCGGACGAACTCAACCGCGTGCGCGTCCGGCTAGGTCAGGTTGAGCCGGGTAATTACGGATTCGCCGCGTATAATAAAGCGGGCAAAAAAACGTTATGGCTCGATGCGGATACGGGGGACGCGCAATTTAGCGGTAATATTATCGCGTCCAACTTCCGGACAAATCCCGACGGGTTTCCGTTCGTAGAGCTGTCGTCGGACTATTACGTGTTTAAGGCCGCGAAGTCGGAGACGAGCTATATCGAGATCGAGGCGATTCAACATCGTATGCGTCCCCGATACTCAAACATATTAGCGGTGGGACGGCGATGTATTCCGGTATGCAAGGCGGTGGATACCTTTTCGCTAGTGTCCGGTCTGAATTACGATATAGCGGCGAATGACGGGATAATCCGGATTAAGGTAGGAGTGTTTTTATTAACGGGGGTCTAATAACAATGGCATCAAATATTCAAGTACCTTCCTCGTATAACCTGTATTTAACCGGAACAAGTAACATGTTTTTCGGTTCTATGTCGTTTAGTAGTATTCTATTAGTAATATATAGTAGACTTAGCGCATTGGAAAATCCGTAACATTCTGTAACTTTATGTTGTAGTCATCGTAAAAGTGATTAAAGCATAAGGGAGGATAATACTATGAAAATTGTAGTGACTCTATGTTTAGTACTACTGATCGTAAGTAGCGCAGCGGTTATTTACGCGGACTCTAAGAGTCTCGTAGGTCGAACGATCAAATCAGAAGTTTCCGTTACTTTAGACGGAAGTGTTATAGGACAGGCGTTGATTATTGACGGGGTATCGTAGGCGTCTGTCAGGGTACGGAAGCCTCTGGGTTAGACGTTGGGTACAATAAAAGGAGAGGTTTTATTGACAACGGTAACTGAGTCCGTAGAAACAGATAAAGCTATTGAAAACCTCGATGCTGAAGGTCTAGCGAAAGAAAAAAAGCGGCTAGAAAATGAAGCAACGACATTATCCAATTACATCAACGATGCAGATCATGTAATTTCATTTTATACAGACGCACTCAGCAAAGTAGATGAGTCGCTTGTTGATTCGTATCAAGAAACCCTAGATAAGTCTAAAGCAGACGGGACTGACCCCATAACGTGAGACAAATCAAAACACCTTCAAGAAAACAGACCCATGTCGTAAGATATGGGGATAACCTTGGAGGTGTTTTTGCGTTGGCAACTAGAGTTAGCTATCCCGTGGAAACGAAGATGAAAGCCATTGAAATGAGATTGGAGGGTGTACCTGTAAAGGAGGTCATGGAACGCCTTAACATCAAGAATAAGACACAAGTAAAAACATGGATGAGATGGTATCGCAATGGCGAGTTGAATCGGCTAAAGCAACCTGTAGGCAAACAATATAGCTATGGAAAAGGGCCAGAGTACCGCACCGAGTTAGAGCAGGTAAAGGCGGAGAATCGTTTCTTGAAACAACAATTAGACGTGCTAAAAAAGTACAAAGAGTTAGAGTGGAGGTATCGGTAAAGATCGTCGAAACGCTTCGAGGGATTGTGAGTGTTACTCAAGTTTGTGCTTGGCTCGGCGTTTCTGGTGCCACGTACTATCGTTGGAGAGCGGCAGAGGAGCATCCATTGGATGGGTTGGTCGAACAAGTTCGGGAGCTCTGTATGCAGCACAAGTTCCGCTATGGATACCGGAAAATTACAGCGTTGCTGCGTAGGGAGGAATATACGGTTAACCATAAACGCATACAACGAATCATGCAGCAGGAGCAGCTGCAATGCCGAGTCAGAGTCAAGAAGCGGAAGACAACAGGTCAGCCAGCGTATGTAGCGGAGCATCTCTTAAAGCGTCAATTTCAAGCGGATGCGCCGATGGAAAAGCTTGTAACGGATATTACATACTTGCCGTTTGGCGGGAAAATGTTGTACCTTTCAAGTATTCTCGATTTGTTCAACGGAGAGATTGTAGCGTGGAGAATGTCGGACAAGCAGGACACGGCTTTTGTACTCGACACACTTGATCAACTGCCTGCTCTGTCAGGAACGGTGCTCCGCAGCGATCAGGGCAGTGTCTACACGTCACAAGCGTACCAGGAAGCTGTCAAAGGAAAAGGCATTACCATGAGCATGTCCCGCAAGGGTACGCCCGCTGATAATGCCCCCACCCTCATCGTTTCATTCCACACTAAAGTCTGAAACGTTCTACCTCGAAGGCTTAACCCATACAACGACGGCAATCGTTGAACAGACCGTTCGAGACTACATCACTTACTATAACTCAATTCGGGTTCAAACGAAACTAAATAACCAGTCGCCTGTTGAATACAGACGACTGGTCGCTTAAATGGAAAGGTGTTTTGATCCCTGTCTCACAAACGGGGGTCAGTCCCGACAAAGCCGGGTTCAAAGTAGACTCGCCGTCGGAGACTTTCCGAAATTGACGCACAAATAGCGAAGCTGAAAAAGTAACTCGAATAAACAACGTAAGCCCTAGCCGTAAATGGCCGGGGCTTTTTTGCGTTCAAATTTAATTATACGGAGGTATCGCGTAAACATGAAGAAAGTCACGCATAAGCTCGAATTTCTCGTTAACGCATCCGAACCGATCCCGGAAATCAATAACGTTATTTTCGAATTCCTACATATCCATCCCGGCAAGGAGACGCAGATATTAACGGAGTTGCAGACGGAAATTACGGCAGCAATAAAACATTATACAACGGAGGTTGATTCGGAATGAATCTCGTAACTATTAACGGAGTATCAGGGTCGCAGCCAGCGCAGCCAGAGCGGTTGTAGCGTATGCGTTCGTACATTGGACGGAAGCAATATCGTTTCTACTTGTCGCATTCGCTATCGATATCATAACCGGTATTTACGCAAGTAGAGCGGAGGGTCGCGGCTTATCGTCCTCAGTTGCGAGTATTGGCGCGGGCAAAAAAGGCTGGCGCTGCTCGTTATCTTCCTAGCGCACCGGATCGATATCCTACTCGGACTCGACGCGATTGTAATGACGGCCGCCGTCTACTTCTACATCGCAAATGAGTTGGTTAGCATATCGGAGAATCTCGGCAGGTCCGGGATGCCGCAGCCGGACAAGCTGCGCGATGTAATCGACGTTTTGAAAACAATGGGAAGCGGAAAGTAATGACGTATATAATCGATCATATTCCGAAGTCTACTCCGTGTAATCGGCGTCCAGGACGCAATGGTTCCGACATATATTACGATCCACAATACCGGAAATCTACCGCACGCAATGAACGTAATTGGCTGACGAACCCAACGAATAAGGTGACGGCATCGTGTCATATCGCAATCGATGAACGTGAGACAATCGAATGTCTACCGCTTAACGAGGTCGGTTGGCACGCGGGGGACGGTAGTAAAGCCGTTAGCGGTAATCGTACATCTATCGGAATCGAGATTTGCGAATCCGGCGATTACGCGAAGACACTCAATCGGGCAGCGGAACTAGTAGCAAACATGTTACGTGAACGCGGCTGGGGCGTTGATTGGCTGCGTCGTCATTACGATTGGAGCCGTAAGAATTGTCCGCGCCTCATGAACAAGGACGGTAAGTGGACGGGATGGACCGAGTTTAAGACGATGGTTTCCGGAAAGCTTACGCCGCTGAAGCCGACAGAGCCGGTTAAGCCAACGCAGCCATCTACGAATACAGCAACGTTATCGTTCGTAAACGTAATCGTTAATGGAACGAAATTGTCCGACGACCACATTACGAATAGCACGACGTACGTTCCCGCACGAGAAATCGCGGCGGCCGTTGGCGAGATGTGCGGCGTAGATGATAAGGTGACGTGGGATGCGGCGACGAGGACCGTATGCATTAATAAATGACGGAGGTGAACGTGTGACACTAGCGGAGTATAGTACGAAGGAACTGACGAAAGAATTAGCGAAACGCGAGGGCGTACAAACAGCGATGGTCGAACCGTACGAAAATGTAAGCATTAACTTAAACGGTCCAGCCATCGTAGTGATTAACGTTGATTAGCGAACTGGTACTGCAGGGGAACCGGTCTTTAATACAGTGAGTTAAGTAGCTATCTTTTGACGTGGCGTTCATCAACCCGGAATGAATAGACGAAGGAACCCCGCTATATCGGTATGTCGTACCCGAATGGAACCGGACATATAGATGATGGGCGGCTGCGTCGTAACCAATTGCAGAAATATTCGAAGACAATACCGATATCATTTGCATAAGTAACGCCTCCTATATTTGGATACGTATTACATTCGACACATTTCGTTGATTTCCTCCGATCAATCTTAACGACTGAAAGCCCAGCCTTAAACTAGAGCTCGATAACCAATTACGGTTAGCGAGCTCTTTTCAATCTATTTAGCGTTTTTCTTCTTCTGAATAGCAAGTTCTGCTTGTTCAATTTTTTTATTTAGTGTAAGAATATATCGTTCATAGTCTCTTAAGTTTTTTATTGTTTTTGATTGGTAAACAAGGTTTAAAAATATCACGTAAAAAACAATGAAAGAAAGTATATCTAAAGTGTAATTTATTTCTTTAAATGCCTCAGTACTAATCTCAGTGAGGATTGAGGCGTAGTACCTAAAAGTATAGAGAACAAAAATCCAGATTAGAATAGTAAAGATTATGTTTAATCCCCAGGTTATTAAGGTTGAGGGATTGTTTCTAAAACTACTGTACCTATTAAGGTTCTTCCTTAGTTGGTAGATTCTTTTTTCAGTGTTTTTTATGCTTTTGTTTGAATAATACTCTTTAATTTTGTCTCCATATATTAGAAGCACAAGTGGAAGTATTAAAGAAAGCGCTATAGAAATAATATTTGTCAATTGTTATCCCCCTATATTACACCCTCAAAGTTACTTGTCTTCTGATGGATATATTACCCTATAACACACATCATTGCTATATATTTCCTAAAATAGATCAAAAAAGTAGGTAAATAGTAGTATTCAGATATTCCAAACTAAGTAGAACTAAAGAAAGAAGTGCATTATCCTTGTTTATTGACTAGAACATATGATCCCATTAAAATGAAGCTCTATAATTCTGATGTGATATACGCTGAATTTCGGAGGTGGCGAAGAATGAGCAAAATGTTAGACGATACAGCTCGTAAATTGCACCGTATATTTTTCAACTTATACCAATCGGCGGCCGCAAGGGTCAACGATAATCGGTTGGCGCGATTGTCCGGCCGGACGTCGGGACAGATATCGGCAGCAATACGGGAGTTGGCGGATGATCGGTACATAACGTGGGATGAGCGGGCCGGGATCGTTAAAGTTATTGCGCCAGAGGAACGTAGAGGTGTCGAAGCCCGTCGGCCGTATACGTGGGCGGACCGGAGTCGGACGGGTTGAAGTTGCGTTGGTATTGCGAGATAAGCAGCGTAATGATAGAATTACCGTAGTGGATATAAGGCGCGTTTTTTTCGAGAACACGATTAGAGCCGCGTCAGGATTTTTAGCCAACGATGAGGCCAGCGGAGGCTATACTGTGAGTAATACTGTTAAATACGAGGGGCAACGTACAGGAAACGCCGTACGGCATCAAATCTTTTAAGCCGACCGCCGTTTGACTTAAAATCCTGCGGTGGGTGACCACCGTACGGGTTCGGTTCCCGTCCTCGGCACCACATAAGAAATGCGAAATCCCTTGATATGAAAGGGATTTTTTATTTTCATTTTTTTCGGGCACCCATGAGGAATGAGTGTCTTTTTGCTTTAGGGACGGAGTGGGGACAGCTTGTAATCATTCTTAAACCGGAACAAGCACTCGAAGTCTATACGCTGACCCATTAAAATGTTCCTTCGTACTGCCAAGCAGGAACTTGGCTTTGAGCTTGCCACCCACATCCGAAGCGCATCAGTATGCACATATGGAATTGCTATTCGCCACAGAGACGATGCTTGCTTATGCTTTGTGGCAGGTAAACAAAGAAAAATTACAACATTGGTCCGCCTGAATTTACAACTAAGCTTCGAATACTATAGAAGGAACGCAACCGAAACCAACAGGAAGGGATTGAGCGGGAATGGAACGCCTTATCATTTCGGAAGATGATATGGTGCAGGAATCGATAGAATTCGCTAATGTGTACCCGATATTGATGAGTGAAATTGATCATATTGAAGCCGTGCGTGGCAAGCTGAACGACTTTCAGCTGATGCTGGCCGTCTCTCGGGCCAAGGATGCGGTAGGGATTCTGGGCTGGGAGCGTCGGTTGACCGTAAACGCAGCATTGGAAAAATACGCAAGCATCTATCGGGAATCCGGCAGGGAAGAAGCGGATGACTGGGTTGCCGGAACGTTCGGTTTTATGCTCAATTGGGACCAGACGACCGAACAGGGGATGCCCGAGGAGCAGCCGCCATCGACGAATGCAGATGACGATACGTCATCGACTGACGGAAACGGCGAGCCTGCCGGACCTCGTTTGGAAGAAATCTCCGAGCTGATCGCGGAGAAAGAATCGGAGCTGCTGCAGCTTTACCGGGAGTATTATCGGCTAGCCAATCAAGACTCATAAGAGGTCATAGGAGAGAGCAGGCACCTTAATGATGCCTGCTCTCTATGTTTGCATGAGTAAAATGCCGATGCTTTCGCCAACATGTAAGCTGACACCGTAAAACTAAGCTTTAATCGATAAAGAAATTCTCGGGTTCTACGATCCGAGTATAACTCGTTAGAATTCCTGTAAAACGAAAAATTTGGCGTTTGAACAAAAACGAGCGCCTCCAGTAAGATGGGGTTACGCACGAGGTCAATGCCTCAAAAAGCCCATCAGGAGGTCGCTCTACTATGAAGTTTAAGGCACAGGACAAGCAAAATCAACTCATTGAAAACATTACCGTTCAACATCTAGTCATTGGCGTCGACATCGCTCAGGAAACCCATGTTGCCCGGGCTGTCAGCTTCCGTGGGATTGCTTTAGGCGCTCCCCTCGAGTTCGGCAACCATCGCGAAGGATTCAAGTTGTTCGAGCGTTGGGTACAGGATCTGCTCAAGACCCACAGTCTGAGCAGCATCATCGTTGGCATGGAGCCGACCGGCCACTACTGGTTCAGTCTAGCACGCTGGCTCATCGAGCAGGGAATTGAGTCTGTTCTAGTTAATCCTCATCTCGTCAAAAAGAACAAGGAAAACCGGGACAATACGCCTTCAAAAAGTGATCGCAAGGACGCGCTGGTCATCGCAGATATGATCAAAAACGGGTACTACTCCCCCGTTCGTTTTCATCCTGAAGCCTACGAGGAGCTACGTATTCTCATGGCAAACCGCGAGACGGTTACTAAGCGCTTGAACAGTGCAGTTAACCAGATTCATCGTTGGGTAGACATTGTTTTCCCTGAACTGTGTCAGGTCTTCAAAATCCTTACCTGCACCAGTGCAATTGCAACACTCAGACTCTTTCCTTTGCCAAGCGACATCCGTCAGTTAAGTACTGAACAGATTTTAACAGGTTGGAAGCAATACGTGAAGCGTCATGCTGGCGTTAAACGTGCTGAACTGCTCATTACACTTGCAAAATCTAGTGTTGGCACCACTCAGGCCCTCCACGCATACAAGCTTCATCTTGGCCATTTGCTAGAAGAATATGACCTGGCCCAGAGTCAGCTTGAACAGATTGAGTATGAGCTGAACAGCATTCTTAAACGCATCCCTTACGCAAAGAAGCTGCTTGAAATACGAGGCGTCAGTGCTACGTGTCTTGCTGGTGTTCTTGGTGAGAGCGGTGATCTAAGCGGCTTTTCGCATGGAAATGCACTGCTTCGGCATGCTGGACTAAATCTAGCGGAGGCTAGTTCTGGGAAATGGCGAGGGAAGATGGTACTCAGCAAACGTGGGCGTCCACGTCTGCGTCATTTTCTGTATCTAATGACCATGTGTATGGTTATGACGAACCCCGAAATTCGGGCTTTACATCGTTACAATGTGGAGGAAAAGAAGCTAAAGAAGATGAAATCCATCATGAAATTATGCAGTAAGGTAGCTCGTCTGTTAGTCGGTCTGGCTAAGAGTAGCGAAGCTTACGATTCAACCAGAGTTTTCCCGCAGGCTGCCTAAGCGCAGTCGACCCTCACCAGCTCAAGCATTCGCAGGATTACAAGAAGTACGGAGTATCGGGAGACGTTACGCAAAAGGGCTCGGACCCGTTCCGTTAGAAAGACCGACCTCCACCCCGTAGTTAGATGTGACGAAGGAATGAAAGGGCTATGACCCGTTGAGACATGGGAGCGAGAATCGCTAGGGCGACGTGGAGACGTGCGCATAATGGAACAATATGGGTGGTACAGCATTCACCTTTATTCCCGCATGCCCATTTTTACGTCTGTTCGCCCCCGACTCCTCCCACATCCTCTTCTTCATTATAACTACAGGATGAAATCCTGGAATTCATGAGTCTGAGTGAGGAAACTGAATCATTTCGAGGGAGCTTAATGAAACTGCGATAGTCTAGGACTTTTTTTTCACGTCCTCTGCTATCGTTGTATCAATTTCTAAGTTGAAGAGTCAAAAACTTATGTCTTAGTGCGTGCAAGGCAGACAATTACCGCCTACAAACGGTAAAACTGGTGGTTCGTCTTGATATAAGTGATATCGTTGTCGCAGGTTACGGAGTGCTCGCTATGGGTGACGATCCGAATATTGCCGTCCAGCAGCTCGTTGTCACGGTACACGGCGATAAGTTGGGAGAAGACGCGCATTCTCTCGAAATCATGATCCGACACGATTTGACGATTTATTTGCTTCATAACACGGCCCCTTTATTGGTAGAAATGGGTTGGAAGAGATGAAAGTTATATTCATTGTACCAGCTCACCCGTCAAATGAGAATAAGATATCCTTTTTTCGCCATTGAGCCCCATTTCCGTAAAAACGCACATATTCCCCTTAATAACGCCAATCATAGCAGCCGGGATCTTATCCTATAATGAGGTTAGCTCACAAAATAGGAGGTCTTGGAAAATGTTGATGCTACACAAGAGAAAACCGATATCGCTATTGCTGGCGATTGTCATGCTGCTGTCTACGTTGGCTGCCGGGCCAATGGTGCCGTTCGGCGGAGATGACACAGTCTGGGCAGCACAGGGCCCGGAGCCGGCAGGCGAGTTCGTGCGCATCAAAAACAAGTGGACAGGCCATTATTTGTACGAGGATGAAAGCGGTATCGTCCGTTACGGCTTCACGTCGGCTACCGATGCCAACTCGCATTGGGCGATTGAGGAGGGGATAAATGGAAGCGGTTCCAAGTCTATTCGCAACCGTGCGTCAGGACAATACATATCTGTCGCGGACATTGCCGGACGCACTAGCGCGCTGACAACGGCGTCAACCGCAGATGGGGGCGAGACGGCTTGGATCGTGGAGCCGGCGGTCAACCGCGCGGGTCAATTCACGATCCGCAGCGAAAAGTTTACGGGCGGCACATATTTTATCCACGAGGAGGATCAGCTTGGTTACGCCCAGGTAAGCGGCGATATCGGCGCGGAATGGGAAAGCCCGCAATGGTCGTTTGAGACGGCGCCGACGGAGCAGGCTGTGCGGATTTACAACAAATCCCAGCAAGCTTATCTCTACGAAGTGACGGAAGAGGGAGAGGACAAGGGGAAAATCGCATACGGCGATATCGCTTACCACGATGCGGCATCCCACTGGTACGTGCATGAGGTAGCGGATAACGGAGACGGGGGTGCGACGGTCGAGCTCCGCAACGCGCTTACGAATCATGTGATCACACAAGGTACGCACTGGGCGGCGATCGCAGGAAAGACCTGGGATGCAAGCTCCAAAAACCAATGGGTGATGTCGCCCGTCTCGAACACGGGTTACGTCACCTTCACGAACGTATATGCGGCCGAAACGGGGGAAGACTCGCCGGAGGAGATTCCGCAAGGGACATACGTGCTGAACACGCAGTTCGATGACATATTTGTCCGATCTAACAACTGGTCGAATGCCGGCAATGACAATGCACAGTGGCGAATCGAAGTCGCTCCCGCCGTCCAGCCGGTCAGGCTCGTCAACTATCGGGACATCGGCGACGAGAACAGTAAGATTTATTTGTTTGAGGATCAGGGACTGGTGAGATACGGGACGCTGGAGGCGGACAGCGCCGCTTACCAATGGATCATAGAGGATTACAACGGAAGCAAAAGAGTTCGCAATTTGCAGTCCGGGCTCTATATTTCGCCCGAAAATATCGGAGCTGCCGAAGATCCGCTGGAGGTGCTGGCGGATGAAGGCGGAGCGGGACAATGGCGGCTGAACGAATCGCCTCTATATGATAATTTTGTAAGCCTGGAAAGCGTGATCCGGTCCGGCCATTACATCCATGTCGGAGACGCAATGGGCTTCGCCCAATCGGGAGAGGTCGATCCCGCGGGCAGCGATGCTCAGTGGTACGTAGAGGACCCGGCCGCAAGCGCGGGTGGAGACCCGCAGATCGTGCAAATCCGCAATGTATGGCAAAACATGTATTTGTACGAAGATGGCAATGGAGTGTTGAAATACGGCAACGCAAGACCTGGCGACCAACGCGCCGAATGGATTGTGACGCGCTACAACGGCCGCAGTCTGATCCAGAACCGCGAGACCGGCCATTATTTGAACGTGCTGAATCAGACGACCGGCCATTTGCCGTTGTCGGCACTGGATATCGAGACGTTGACCGACGAGCAGCTGCTTGGCGTGCTGTGGCGCATTAAGGATAACGGCGGCGGCAAAAACATCTGGAGCGCGCAGGACCTGAACAACGATTCCGGCGAACAGGCGTATATCAATTTGCAAAACTTGACCAAATACGCGGAATACAGCGCCATCAATCCGAACTGGGGCAGCCCAAAATGGCAGTTTGTGGCCGTTGCGGATGATGCCGTGTCTTATGTGCGCATTAAAAACAATACGACGGGCGACTATTGGTATGAGGACCATGGCGTAGTAAAATACGGCGATCCGGCCGACACCGATTTTCTGTCGCATTGGCTGGTGGAGGAATCGGACGGCGGGCGCAAGGTCATCCGCAACCGGGCTACGGGACATTACGTGTCGATGCAGCCGTCGGGTTCGGACGAATCCGAGATTGAGAATGCGGACATGGCTGTTCGCGTCATCGAGGTGGATGCGGCGTGGAGCAGCCACAAATGGATCGTGGAGGAAAACGGAGAGCTCCAAGCGTTCAAGAACGGCTGGACAAACGATCATTATTTGACGAACCAGGATGGTCTTGGCCATCTGCAGCGTATTCGCTCCGCGCAATTGACGTCCCCGGAAGCGGAGGACAGCAAATGGTTTGCGTTCGAAAACGCGCCGAACATGTCCCCGTATGTGCGAATCAAAAGCAAAAGCGCAAGCGGTTACTGGTATGAGCAGGATAAGGAGCTTCGCTACGGCGATCTGGACGCCTCCGATTCCCGTACGCACTGGTTCATGGAGGATGCCGGAGACGGAGCGCAATATGTCCGCAACCGCGCAACCGGCCATTACATTAATATTGAATTTATGGACCGTGACAACCCGGCGTCGGCGATCAGCGTCGAGCATTTTGAGATGGAATGGGGATCGGCGAGTCCCAAATGGATGATCGAAGACGCGGCGACAGCCGGATATGTGCAGTTCAATAACGTATGGAATCCTTGGCGCTTCCTCTCAACCAAGGATGAGCTCGGCCATGTACAGCAGGTCGAGAATCCGCAACCCGGTGATGACGACATTCAATTCGTTATGGAAGGCGTACCGGCGGATCAACTGCTGCTGCCGGCCAATTATATCCGGATCAAAAATGCCGCAAACGGGCAATATTTGCTGCAATCGGACAAAAACGTGGTCGTATATGGCGAACCTGCGGCTGACAATGCTTATTCGCATTGGCTGCTGGAGAGCGGCGACGGCACGCAGCGGATTAAAAACCGCGCGACCGGTATGTACCTATCCCTGACGCCGGACTACAAATATGCCGAAGCGACGGCAAGCGGCGTCATCGCCGGCAATTCGCAATGGATCGTGGAAGGGGCTCCGATTGGAGACGATTTTATGCTCCGGAGCTTGATGCCTGGCTATTCGGATGAATATTTGAATACGGCTTCGTCACTGGGTTATCCAGAGCGCGGCCTTCATCTGATTTCGAGTCCAAGCCTGCATTGGACGTTCGAGACGGCGCCGGCAGAGGCAGTGACGCCGGAATGGCCGGAGGAGCCTCAGCTTAATGCGGCAACGGCGATCTTCGACGATTCGAACTATGTGCGTCTGATCAACAAGGCAACGGGCGAGCTGCTGTTAGAGCGAGGCGGCAAGGCGATTCCGGCAAAGGCTGCGGCATCGGTGGACGACCCGCAGGCCCATTGGCTGATACAGGACTATAACGGCCACAAGCTGTTCAAGAACCGGGCAAGCGGCCGTTTGCTCATGGTGTCATCCGTCGGCTCCGAAGTAACGACAAGCGTCGGCGGATCGTCGCCTATCGGACTTGGTGCGCAATGGAATATTCGCGAGATTCTGGGCTACGAAGAGATCGTCAGCGTATTGCTGAGCGGCCAGCAGCTGCGGCAAAACGGCGAAACGGTGCAATATGGCACTCCTGGCGATGATGCCTCCCGCTGGACGCTTGATCCGGTGGCAGGTACTGTTCGTTACGAAGCGGAAAAAGCATTCGTCTCCGGCGGCGTTGCGGTAACGTCGGGAGCTGCGGGAGCAGCCGGCTACGCGTCAGGCTTCAGCAAGACGGGCGCGCGGACAATAATGGCGGTGAACGGGCAGGAGGACGGTGAGTACAAAGCTGCGATCCGGTACAGCAATCCGTCCGTTACTGCGCAAACGCTGACTTTGAAGGTAAACGGCTTGGACGCAGGACAATTGCAGCTTGCGCCAACCGGAAGCGGCGTATGGCGGGAATTGTCCGTTACCCTGCCGCTGCGTGAGGGCTACAACTCCGTCAGTCTGGAACGGACAGCAGCGGATACCGGGACGGGGCAAGCGCTGGTTGATGCCGTCGTGGTGCAAGACAACGTCAATTTGGACTATCGCGGCGCTACTCTGCCGTATACGACATATGAAGCGGAGCATATGGCGACCAACGGCTCGCTGCTGGGACCGTCCCGCGTCTATCTGGACGTGGCGTCGGAGGCATCCGGGCGGCAAGCAGTCAGGCTGAGCGAGACGGGGCATTACGTGGAGTTCGAAGCGGCCAAGGACGCCGATTCGATCGTCGTCCGTTACTCAATCCCGGATGCGCCGACAGGCGGAGGCATTGAAGCAACGATCGGCGTTTACGTTGACGGACAGTTGCGCGCTGAGCTGGATTTGAACTCGGCTTATGCTTGGGTATACGGCAACTATCCGTGGTCGAACGATCCGAAGCAAGGAAGCGCGCATCGCTTCTATGACGACGCGCGGGCGATCATCGGACAGATTCCGGCGGGATCCATCGTCAGGCTGGAAGTGCGGGAGTCAGACGCAGCAGAGTACTATATTATCGACCTGGTTGATCTGGAGCAGGCGGGACCTGCGCTGGAGATGCCGGAGGGCTTCCTGTCGATTGCTGAGTTCGGCGCTGTAGCGGATGACGGCTTGGATGATACGGAGGCGTTCAAAGCCGCGATGGAAGCCGCGAAGTCTGCGGGAAAAGGCGTCTGGGTGCCGGAAGGCACGTTTGAGGTTGGCGACGGACTGCTGATACTCGACAACGTGACGATCCGCGGAGCGGGCAAATGGCATACGATTCTGAACGGAGCGAAGTTTTTTGGCAACGGCAGCAATATCGGCGTATTCGATCTGTTCATCGATGGAAAAATCAGCGTGCGCGACGACATTGCGCAGACGAACGGGTTTGAAGGGGCGTTTGGTCCCGGTTCGACGGTCCAGAACGTGTGGATTGAGCACACGAAGACCGGGCTGTGGCTCACACGTCCGATCAACAAAGGCGGCTACACGTTCAATACCGACCTGTATACGGATGAATTCTATATCGCTGGCTCGCGTATTCGCAACGTCATGGCGGACGGCATGAATTTCGCCGTAAACACGAAAAACAGCATGGCCGAGCATATGAACATCCGGTATCCCGGCGACGATGGTATGGCAATGTGGTCTTTCGTGGAGAACGTGCCGACCGACTACACAGAAAACAACACGTACCGTTTCAATACAGTGCAGCTGCCGTGGCTGGCCAACAACATCATTGTTTTTGGCGGCAAAAACCATAAGGTTCAGGACAATATTGTGCTGGACACGGTTACCCACGGTTCAGGCATCAGCGTATCGACGAAGTTCACGCCTACGCCGTACGAGGGCACGTTCGTTGTGGAGCGGAATACGCTGATCCGCACAGGCAGCAACGACCCCGGCGCGGGCTACAGCACAGGTGCAATTTGGATATACGCCTATGATCGCGATATTGACAGCGAAGTCATCATTCGCCACAATACGGCGCTCGACAGCACATACCATGGCTTGTCCATCGGCGGCGCCAAGACGCTGGGATCCGTAAGCAGCGAGCGCGCTAAGGTGACAGTAGAGGATATGGTCATCGATGGAGCCGGACTGACCGGCATAGAGGTCGGCTCGACGGTTAAAGGCGCGATTAATTTCAAAAATGTCATCATCCGCCATACGAAGTTCGGGACAATCAACAATGCAGCGGGAGACGCCTTCCGGATCCATCGGCTGTCGGATAGACCGGAGGGACCGGGGCAAGGTTCCGGAACGGGCGGACCGACCGAGCTGCCGGGAAGCTCGGCTGATAATGATAGAAGGCTGAGCGAAGGCGCAGCGGGCAAGCTGCCGGTCATCGAGCTGTCCGTCGATTCGCAAGGCGTCGCGGAGCTGTCGATTGCGGCACTTCGGGCAGCGGCGGTGCAAAATCCGGACGCATCGGTCGTTGCGAAGTCGGGCAGAGCCAGCTACGTGCTGCCAGTCGACTTCATGAGGCTGATTGCTCCGTACGTCAAGGAGGGCGGCACAGAAGCGGATGGCACGCTGATCTTGAAAATGGAAGGCGTCACAGCACAGCTTCGCGATGAAATCGCGTCACAGGCGCGGGCGGCCGGGCTTGAGCTTGCGGGAGAGCCGGTGCAGTTCCGTCTGTATCTGAAGCGTGGCGACAGCCTGCAGGAGCTGAACGGCTTCGGGCGGACATACATGACACGCACGATTACGGTAGACGGAAGGTTGAACCCGGCGACATCTGCGGCCATGATCTATGATCCGGGCACAAGGGAGTTCCGCTACGTACCGGCTCTGTTCTCTTCGGAGGATGAAAGCACGACAGCGACGATCATGAGCCCAGGCAACAGCATCTATGTTGTGGTTCAGGGTGCCAAGACGTTCGCCGACATGGAGGGGCATTGGGCGCGAGCCAGCATTGAGCAGCTCTCCTCGAAGCGGATCGTATTCGGCAAGTCCGAGGATCGCTTCGCACCGCAGGATGCCATCACCCGCGCTGAATTTGCGGCGCTGCTAGTGCGCGCGCTGGGACTCCGGGCCGGCATCGGCGGCAGTGCGGACTTCAGTGATGTGAAGGCGTCGGACTGGTTCTATCGCGAAGTGTCGATTGCGGCGGAGCTCGGCTTAATCTCTGGCTTCGGTGATGGAAGCTTCCGGCCGAACGATACGATCACCCGTGAGCAGATGGCGGTGATGGCGGCGAATGCGCTGGGCGCCGGCGGCGCGGCGGACGGGGCAGCCGACAAGTTCGGCGACCGGGATCGGATCGGCGTATGGGCCAGGAATGCGGTCGAATACGTCGTGAAGCGGGGCATTATGCAAGGCAAAACGGAGGTCGTCTTTGCGCCAAATGACCGGGCGACCCGCGCCGAAGCGGTTGTTGTGCTGAAGCGAGTTCTGCTTGAGATGAAGCTGATGGACGAATAGACGCTTCCGGCCGGCCGAAGCCGGAGTGAAGCGACAAAAAGAAACGGCGTCCGAACCATTAAAGGTCCGGACGCCGTTTTGGTGTGTTTGGATTTCGGCTGGGAGCTGAAACATGATACAACTGTCGCGCGCTCGATGGAGTAAATACAGTTATCCTTCCAGAAATTTATATGATTGAAACTGCTCAAATGACATCGAAGAATATGTATATCTTTCTATGTGGACATGGCCGGATGCCATTCCTAAAGATGTAGGATACTAAATTTTTTAGCCTTTTATTAACCATTCTATAGATTTAGAAGTTCGAATATTTGAAGAAATGAAGTACTCGTATACCCTCGACTAGTATAGACGTTCAAGGAAAAGATGTTTGCAGCAATCGAACATTATTTGAACTATTACCTATTGAAGAATTTCCGAATGGAGAAGGTCGGGAAAAGTAGATTGGAGCCAAGGGATGTTACGATCAAAATTAAAAAGTGTCAGATAAGGATAGCTATCATGATAGCTATCCTTTTTTTGCACTCTGACCTGAACAAATCGATGTGAAGTACAACAATTTTTGTACAAGAAAGTAATACATACTTGGCGATATTCAATAAAAGAGGTTGACTCTTGTACTTTTCATAGATAAAATAAGAACATAAGTTCGTTTTTTATTGTTGGTGGGTTCAATCATTAAAAAAAACGGGGGACAACTAAATGCGGATGAACAACTTGGATATGATGAAAAACGCAAGAAGATATGCTCAAGAATATGCCCTTAATACTTCCACTGGAGTCAAGCAATTGCTTCGTGATCAGCATAGAATCTCAGCTCGTAGAGGAAGAGGCGATATGTCGGCATCAGATATTCTGATCGATTTGAATACAGCAATACAAATAGCTGGACTTACGAACCGCCAGAGAGAAGCAGTCGCCTGGATATATGAAAATGATGCAACGCAACAAGCAGCGGCAGAGATGATGGGGATACGCAAAGATAGCGTAAAGGATCTGGTCGCAGCTGGAGTAGAACGTATTACAGCAATCTTTGTTCAATGGAATTATGCACATGTGATTGTCGAGTATGAGGGGGAGGAACATTCATGATACTAACAGAGTGGGAATCAAAACTGGGCGTTGCCGAGGCGAGCTTTGAAGATGCTGTGACGCAAATAATTGCATACCATACTCCTGAGAGAAAAAAGCGTATTGCCACAATTGCTGCACTCATTGATAGTTTTGTTTCTCTGACCGGAAATACCCCTGACTCTAACCAGCTCAATCGGTTAAGCAATTATATATTAAAAGAAGAATTGTCGGATCCGGATGTGTATAAAATCGCACATAACGAATATCCCTTTCTGAGTGAATGGCAAATGAAACTGCGGCATGACCGTGAAACAGGGCTTAAAGCAGTAGAGGAAACGGGAGCTGACGGACGGAATTATCGGAAGCCTACAAAGAGACGCCGTTCGCATTTCGAGTTAATGCATCAGTAACACTCTGAACGCCATTGTTGGCGTTTTTATTTTCCCTATAACTATATTAATTATAGAAAAAGAGAACATTTGTTCTAATTCATCCCCCTTTTTTGATTGCTCTCAAACCTATACGTTATGAAGGTCATTTATCCCATTCACGAAATAATTCGAATTCCTAACGACAGGAGGCAGAAAGGTGGCAAAAAAATTTCAAGTCGGCGGTTTATTCCCGCCAGCTGAGGATATTGAACGGCTTGCTAAATATGAACGAAGCAAAGCAGTTTATGAAGGCCGACGTCTCATGTACAGCCGTATTTCAGAATTGCTGCGCGATACCCCGTTGGAACCGCAGCTTGCAAAGCTGAACGTAGCCATAAATGTAATGGATACCTTAATCTCAAAGCCAGCGGATATGATTGCGGGAAGCACAATATCATTCAAGGTAGAGGGAGTCAATGAATCAACGGCACAAACTGCTCTAGACCGAATGATACGAAAGAATCATTTGAAGCGGCTTATTCATGAACTGGTAACCGGAAGCGGCATTCGCGGCGACTCCTGGCTCAAGATTAGTTATGGTGTAACTGAGGAACTAGGAGGCCTAGTAGAGGAAGCGTTGGCTCAACCTAACACAAAGGCAGATGCCATTATGGAAATTGCCCAAGCGTCTTCAGTTTATCCTGAAGGGGGACAGCGTAACAAGAACAGGTTCAGAGCTATAAATCTCACATGCATAGAATCAGTAGGTTCCGGTAATGAGCAAGTCAATTACTTGCACGTTGAACGTCATCTACCAGGTTATATTCAGTATGAAAAATTCAAGCTGGAACTAATCGGGAAAGAGGATAGCTATGGTGTAAGCAGGCCTGTTTACTCTATAACTGAGCAAGTGCCGACAGGCAGGGAAGAGGATATCGTTCCTACTGGAGCAGATGGGCTGCTGGTTTTTCACATTCCTTACAAAACAGTAGATGATGATTGGAGAGGCATTGGCGGCATTGAGAAGTCGGAGTCTATATTAGCAGCCATACATGACCGATTATCCCATATCGACTACATCTTATGGAAACATGCAGATCCAATAGCCTACGGACCAAACGATCTGGAGGACGGTATAGGGACCAAAGAGCTTCGGATTTCCAGTAAATATATTCCAGTTGGCAAGGATGATCCCTTGCCAGGGTATATGAAGTGGGAATCACAGCTGAAGGACGCTTTTGAAGAACTGGATACCATGCTCTCACTCCTATTTATGCAATCAGATTTTCCTGAATGGTTGTATAGCAAATTTCTTGGTAATCATGCGGCCACAGATGGCGATGCGCTGAAAACGCTGCTTCTTCCTTGGTACTCTAAGCTTAATCGAATCTGTATGCATCTGGAGCGGGCACTTCAGGAAGCTCTGTATACCGCAATGGTGCTCGATAATACAGCTAATGAAGGAGCGGCAGGCTTTGTATCCTATACTCCCCAGTACCCCGATATTCAATGGGGACACATGCAGATAAAATAATCGACCGGACCTACGGCATGTCCTTAAACTGACGGAGAAAAGCGCGACGGCGCTGCAAATCACGGAGGATAATACGATGAACTTACACAATCAATCTACAGAGGATACCATTAATCTGACGCAGGAAGAGTTTGATGCCATTATTGCAAAACGAATTGCTCGGGAACGTAAAAAATACGGCGAGATAGAGTCATTAAAAACGGCATTGTTGGATCAACTGACTGTTGAATGCGAGCAAGAGAAGGCATCGTTGAGAGAATTGATACGTATTCAAGCCGAGCTAAAAGCCTCGAAAGAAATTGCCACACGTGCGGAGGCGATTGCCTCATCCATGGTTAAATTGGCTGTCGAAAGAGTGAAGAAGGCTGAATATAAGCGAGCGGCAGCCCATGCTAATCTGCGTTTAGAGGCGATTGATGAAGCTTATAGGCTGTTGGATAAATCGGGAATCTCGGTAGATGCAAACGGGCAAGTTGTCGGAATGAGGAAGGCGCTTGAAGCCTTGCTGAAAAAGAAGCACATTTTTGTGTTGACTACCTCCTCGCAAAATAGGCTTAAACAAAACAGCATATAAACGAGGATGCGGAGGGAGGCGATAATTTTGGCAATTGCAGTATTGGATGCGGATGATTATATCCGTATGCAATGTATTGATTCTGAGGACTGGTTTGACTCAGAAGAAGTAAGGAAGCAAAGGCTGCTGCTGACAGCAAAGCAAATGCTTCTCGGATCCTACCGAGGCTTTACGATTCCGGATTCAGCAGTTTACGAATATGCGAACGAATTGGCGATCGCTTTTAATGATGTGAATCGGCTGCGCCAGCATGGGATCCAATCGTACTCATTAACCGGTGTTGCAGAAGTGACGTACAAGGAGTCAACTAAGACAGGACTTGACGGCTTAATAACCGATAAGGTTCTAAGGCTAATTACAGATGCTAATCCAGAAGCATCTTTCTCTCGTCGAGCATTGAAATGGACGGTGCTGTAAATGGGATTGATTCCACTTAAACAAAACATTATGTTATGCCCACCTGGCAGCAATCATCCATGGAATTCACAGTCCTGGGATAATCCTGTTATGCTGAAATGCCGTATTCAAGTGCAGACGGAAGTCATAACAGACCCGCACGGAAAACAAGCTGTGTCGACAGTCCAAATATGGCTGAAGGGATTTGCTGCCATTTCAGCTTCCCATACATTTAAGTATACGGATGAATTAGAAAACGAACGTGTATACCATGTTGTTCAGATCCAACGCAAACGCTGGCTGAATGGAAGTGCGGTCTATACGGTGGTGCACGCAAAATGACACAATCTTTCCAAATAACATATGACGATTCTGCAGTTGAGAATTTTCTGAATTCAATGCTAGGGTCTACGCTAACCGCTGCTGAAAGCGAAATCGGAAGATCTATGGAAAAGCTGCACAAGCAAGCTAAGCAGCTGGCGCCAGTCAACGGAGACCAGCCTCTCCTTGAGTCCTGGATTGATATAAAATCGGAAGGCTCCAATATAGTAGGCGAGGTATATTTTGCCGCTATTCGTAGCGAGGATGCACAGGATGAGAAGAGTGCCATCTACTTGCATGAAGTTGGCGGCGATCCAAACACAACACAACATCTGAAGTTTCTGGAGCGTCCCTTTCAGGAAAACTATCAGGACTTTGTGAACAATCTTGCAAAAGAAATCGGAAAGGAGTGGAGATAGGATGTGTTTGCCATAACTGAACTAGTTGCGTTCGTACAGTCTGTCGTGCCTTATACGTATTATCCGAATGAATTTCCGGTATCGGCTGAAGATAATTCCGGTTATGTACGAATTCATAGCGGTACTGTCCCCAGCCAATGGACAAGCCAGCGTCGACCTTCCATTCAAATTGTAGTGCGCGGAGATAACGGCCCCGCTGCAGAGAAGCTAGCCAACACCATATATGAGGAATTTCATCGCCGCCATGATTGTCAGATCGGTGATGAACATATTTTGGCTATATTTGCTGACCAATCCGCGCCTCTCTATCTTGGACTCGACGATTATCATAGAGTGTTGTATTCCATTAATTTCACAGCTATTATGCTTAGCCGTTTTTAAGATTTTTTATACGATAAAATCACAAACAACATTTAGGAGGAATTTTATTATGGCAACTGATACAACAAAAGTTAAGCTAGGTCCATGCAAGGTAACGTTTGACGTAGGCGGTACGACTCCGGTCGTTTTTGAAACAACGAAAGGCGGCGTGGTACTTACGTACGAGATGACGATGCGTGAAGTCGTCGTCGACCAATTCGGCACTACGCCAGTTCGGGAAATAATTACAGGTAGAAAGGCATCGCTTGCCGTGCCGTTCGCTGAATACGATCTGGTCAAGCTTGCTAAAGTCATTCCGGGTTCGACCCTGGTAACGGATAAGACGGATCCTACTAAGCAACGCGTCGACGTGGATGCTTCCAAAATTGTGGATTTGATCGATTATGCTAAAGAAGTGAGAATTGAGCCGCTGTCTTCCACAGCTACGGCCAACGATACGATCACTTTGTATAAAGCAGCGCCAACAACAACTTTGAACTACACGTATTCCTATGACAATGAGCTCGTTACGAATGTGACGTTCAAAGGCTACCCAGATACAAATGGACTGCTGCTTGGTATCGGTGATCCGAACGCAAAATCGGTTTAATAGGCACGCAGACGGCTCATATGAGCCGTCTATTCTATTTTACAAAAGGAAAGGGAGATTGCTGTGATAGGAAAATTATTTGGTCAATCGCAACAAGATAGTGTCCAGCTAGGGGATAAAACGGTTCAGATTCCAAAATTAACTCCAGAGAAGTACAAGGCTTTGTTTGAACGTATTGAGACGCTTCCGGCCATCGTTATTCGTGTGTTGGCAGATCGGGATACGGATGATTTCGTTGCAACGGTTCTGGCTGGCGCTAATTTGGCATTGGATGAAATGGTCCAGCTGGTTGCTGTGCTGGCGGATATGGATGCAGAGTATATTTCGTCACATGCAGATTTGAACGAAATTACAGATTTCATTCGTTTGACGCTCGAGAAAAATGATTTGCAGCGCACATTAAAAAACTTCCGGGCCGTCCTCGGACAGTTGGGACTCGGCATGAAGGCACCGGGCGACGGCAAAATGGTGTAACGCTTGATGATTTTCTTCTACAAGCTTCAGTCAGCCTGGGGGTAAGCCAGCGATCGCTCGAAACGGAGTATTACCTCATTGATTTGCCTATGATTCTATGGTACATAGCCCAGGCAAAGGCGGAGGACCGGCTTATAGCACTAAATATCGCTATCGTCAGCCAGAGTGCTGATCAACAAGCATATGAACGGCTGGCTAAGAGTCTGCAGGCTGAGTTTATTGCGAACCCGGCAGAAAAAATGCCAGAAGATGAATTTGACCGCAGTGCATTTGAACAGTTGCGTGGTCAAGTAGGAAGGAGGTAACGAAGTTGACGACTGAAATAAAAGCAATTAAAGTTCGTATGGAACTGGAGATGAACCAGTTCAAGGAAGGAATGGAACGGGTACGCGAGCTCCTGGAGAGCGTAAAGAATGAATCAGGCGAGACTAAGGATAAATGGGCTGAGCTTGAAAAGAGCTTTTCAGCTTTGGGAGCAGGAGCAGCGTTTTCTGGTCTTATCAATACTGTAAAATCATTAACGGAAGAAGCCAATCAATTAGCATTCTCGATGAATGGAATGTCAGAAGTAGCCAGGACACTTGGGATAAGCGTTAAGGAAACGACAGGCCTTGCTGAGGAATTGGCAAAAAAAGGATTTATTTCTTTATCGGAGGCTTCGACTGCTATACAAACAGCGTTATCGTCGGGTCTCAACTTGGAGCAAACTCGAGAACTGATCTATGCTACCGCAAATGCCGCTGCTTATAATCGTGATGCCCATCTCGGATGGGGAGAAGCGATAGGGCAGGTTGTATCCGGCATAAAATCAGGTAATTCCGGTATGATCGAATCAGCCGGTATAACAACAAACTTATCCGCAATGCATGAACGATATGCAACAAAAATAGGTATCACAGCTGACCGACTAACAGAAGGCGAGAAGGTACAAGCCGCTTTTACAGGCGTATTGGAGAATGCTGCTCAATTTGCAGGTAATGCAGAAGAGGCGCTTGACAGCTACGCAGGCACGCAGATGATCTTTAACAATACATTAGAAATGGCTCGTATGGAACTTGGCGAAGCTTTTATGCCAGCATTGCAAGAACTTATGGAGCTGGTCATGCCTATCATTGTTCGATTCACGCAGTGGGTTGAATCCAATAAAGAGCTGGTTGCCGGTCTGAGCGCTGCAGGTATTGGTATTGTTGGGTTAATCGCCGGTTTTACGTCTCTGATTACCATATTAGGTGCTGTAAGAGCAGCTGCTACTGCACTGAGTATTAGTTTCGGCCCGATTGGATGGGTTGTTGCGGCGTTATCTTTAGCTGGCATTGGACTTGCTGGTTATATCTCTGCTTCCAATGTTGCGGCTGAATCTGTCAACAAGCTGGCTATTGCGCAAGGTGAATTGAATGATAAGCTATCTCAGTCTCCAACTGATCGAACCGTTGAAGACATTAAGGCGATGCAGGCAGATATTGAAGTATTGAATGAAGTATTGGACCGGCGCAGCAGACTTATGGATGAGTATAATCAACGCATGCTTGATGCCGAAGAGGGCCGTGGTTCAATCGAAAACACGCATGCTCTCATGAATTTGGTAGATGAAGTGAAAGCCGTCGATAAAGAGCTAAAGGCTATGGGATATACAGCTACAGATGCAAAATTTGCTGTACAAGAGATGAACAAAGCTATCGATGAATCCGGACCTGCTATACGTGAGATGCGTATGGAGGGGTTGCAGGAAGCGGCAGCCAAGCAAAACCAGATTACAGAAACTAAAAAGCTGGCGGATCAATATGAATCGCTACGCAATAAAACGGGATTAACTGCTGAAGAAAACGGTCAACTCACTAGCATAGTCAGACAACTGACAAGTACGTACCCTTCTTTGCATGCCGAAATGGATGCTCAAGGGAAACTGTTGATAACGAATGAGGAGCTAATCCGGAATATTATTAAGGCAGAAGAGGACTCGTTGCGGTATACGCTTACTGCCGAAGCTGCAAAACGCCAATCGTTAATTCGCACGACAGAGGCTTCGATTACCACTGCTGAGACACATCTTGCAGCACTTACTGCAGTGATGGATATAGAGCCGCAGAAAGCGCCATGGGCAGAGGAATTAACGGATAACGACCTCTTCATTCATAATGTAAACCAAAATTCCGTAAGTAAATTGGTTGATAAAGCTACTACCCAACTTGATTCGCTAAAAGCAAATCTATCTCAATATAAAATCGAATTATCTGCGATTGAAAACGGTACATGGGTTAAATTGTTTGATCTACCCGATATCTCATCAAATGATGAGAAGGGTACCGACAAGGGAACTGGAAAAGGCGGCAAAAAGCTTAGAGCAGAAGAAATTGCGAAACAACATTACGATGCGGAACTCAACTTATTGGAAAAGAAACGCCTGCTAGGTACACTTACCCTACAACAAGAACATGATAAGCTTGAGAAACTAGCTGAGGTAAATAAAAAGTATGATGATATATGGATGGATGCGGAGTCTCGCCGACAAAGAGTAGCCGAACAAATAGCTGCCAATGCCAAGGAATTGGCAGAAGAACAGGCACGGGAAGAGGAAGCAGCACACAGGCGGTCATTCGATAAGTCATCGGAATGGATTGAGAAGGAAAAGCGGCTTATGACTGAACGCGGTGATTCAGAACGCGATATTGTCATCATGCAGCTTGAGGCTTGGACGAGGATTCGTTCGCGCTATGCATCTGATACGGAATACTACAAGCAAGCCGACAGAGCCTTGTATGAGGCCCGAATGGCGTTGCGCAGACTTGATGAAGCAGCAGCAAAAGATGCAGTGGAAGCTGCTAAAAAAGAGCAGAGCGAGCTAACCAAAAGCTTTCTGGATCAGATTGACAAGAGGCGGAAAGCCGAACTCGATGCCTTGGATGAACAGAGAAGAAAAACCGAAGAACATTACGATAATCTGCTAAGAGGTATTGATGAGTCAGAACGAGGCCGTGAACGCCAATCCATAGAAGAAGAAGCGGAGAAATACAAGTTTGCTTCCTCTGAAAAAGGACAAAAACGGTATAAAGAACTGCAAGAGCAGCTGCGCAAGATGAATATTGAAGACAGTAAACGCGCACTGCAGGAAGAACGAGACAACAAGCTGGCAGAATTCGAGAAGCAGAAGAAGGATATTGAGTCCTGGTATGCAGATCTCAAGATAGCTGCAGAAACATTTAGCGGTGATATTGGCCCAATCTATCAATTGATGGAAGATAATAGACTATCTGCTTTTAGGAACACCAATAAAACGCTTTTGGCTGAAGCTGATCAGTTCCAGAAGGATCTGTCAGCCAAGTATGGGGCAGTAGTACAGGCGCAATCCGGACCTTCGCCAAGTGAATTGGCGGATATTGCTCAGATGGAAGCGAACAGTAAAGCTTGGCATACCGAAGGCAAGGATCAGAAGCAAAAACTGTCGGATTCCAATAAGGAACTCGGCGAAAAACTGGGTGCACATTACAACAGTAAGGAAGGCAAATGGTATAAAGACGGTGTTAAGCTTTTCCATACCGGGGGAATCGCGGGGGTGAGCAACTTCTCAGCGGGCAATATGCTCATGCCGGATGAAATAGCTGCAATTCTGCGTGCTGGCGAAGTCATACTGACGCCGCAACAGATTACCGATCTAGTAATGAAAAGAGAAGCTGGCGAAGAGAGGATCGTTCATCACAATTATTATGGGCCGCTTATTGAAAACAACGGAGATGTTCGCTTAGAAGACCAGGCTGATATCAACAGCTATCATCGCGAGCAGGATCATCTTGTACGGCAAATGATAGCGAGAGGAGAGAGACCCGTATGACCGATAATGGCGGGGCTAGTTATGGCGGCGTCTCTTTTGCGTCTCTTGGATTGCTTGTAACAGGTGTGAATCTTCCATTGCTTCCGGAAACTATTCAAGAGGAAGAGTCTTTGCCAGGACTAGATGGTTCTCTTGATATGGAGATGAGGTATGGCCCACGCATGATTGAAGTAACGGTGGAATTGCTGACAAAGGATGAGTCTGAGTATCAGGCAGCCTTGCAACGATTAGCCAAAGTGTTCAACGCTCGCCTGGGCAGCAAGCCGCTTGTATTGGACCGCATGCCGGGTAAACGGTGGATGGCTAAGTACAATGGCACAATCTCCATCGAAAAAATAGCGTCTCTTGGATCCTTTACTCTGCCCTTTAAGGCTTTCTATCCTTTCTCCGAAAGTGTATTGGAATCCCATCAAATGCTTGAATATGGGCAAAATTATTTGTTTGGAATGGGTTTACGTTACGGCGATACTTATTCCTTCGGAGTTACAACATCGCCTAAGTCTCAACTCATATATCACGCTGGAACACATGAAGCATTTCCTGTCATTCGAATGAGAGGAAGCGGGTCCAACATTAAGATCACCAATACGGCGACATCAGAATCACTAACGATAAACACCGTGATGACAGCTAATGATGTAGTCGAGATCAATTGTGCTCCGCTTGAGCAAACGATCCTCAAGAATGGAATTAGTGCAGTGAGCGGTGCAACGGGCAAGTTTCCTCGACTTATTGAAGGGGAAAATAAAATTACGATTTCAGCGACCGGAGCCAATCTCACGGTCGATTTTATTTTCAGACACACTTATCTTTATTAATTCGAAAGGAGCGTAAGAATATGAGTCGATTTGAAAAAATAGACAAGATGCTTGATCTTGATAACTTAGCTAAACACAATCGAAATTTTGATCGTGCCCATGCCGATTTGAGCTCACTTCAACAGCAAGTGAGCGCGGAGCAACAAGCCCGCATGACCGCAGACAACGCTCACACTTCCAGTACCACAGCTCACCCTGCGGATCGCATTACGTATAGCGGCCCAGTCAGCGGAGCTAGAAATGTTAAGGAAGCGATTGACAGTCAAAACCAGAGGATTAATGGCATTGTTGGACAAGCTGGAAATAGCAATTCCGAAATTGTGGACGCGAGAGCCGGATCAGACGGTACAGTTCATCCAGTGCTGAAGGCGAGATTGGATCGAATGGAAAGGCGCCAGATGGAGGATCGCGATCAGACAACGATGCTTAATCGGGGTATGAATGTTGTTAATACAACACAAGCGAGCGGGGCGACCGTACAGGTTAAGGGTCGGACATTGGTTAATATAACTGGTAGCGATGGAGGGTGTGAGAGGTTAGATTCATTTAGTTCGTACGGATCGCCTGTTGTGTTATCCACAGAACGGTTTAAGACAGGTAGTAAATCATTTAAGTTTGTATCAAACGAGAATAGCTTACTCTACAAGGATTATTCATATAAACTCGAATGGAGTAAACAGTATTTACTTATTGGATGGATTTATATTGACTCCATTACTCAAGGTAATTTTGCCATCCGGATATACGATAAAAATAATGGAGTTAACCAAAGATATAGCGCCGCTGCATCATCGACGATTACAGGGACTTGGCAACTTGTCTATGTGAAAATACCTAAAAATAATGTAATTACAACAGATGGCTTTAGGTTGTATGTAGGAACAAGTGGTGTTACTTCGACGACAGGCACTGCTTTTATTGATTCTTTTCGTATTTATGAAGTGTCAGATGCCGACTTTGCAACCATTGGTACTACTTTAAAAGGCGACGCTCTTGACGCCTACTTGCCGTATATAGACGGAGTAAAACATTTGCAGGGCGTGAATGTACGGAAGAGGGGTAAAAACCTGTTGCTAGGCGTGCCAGATTACATTCATAATAATGCCGTATTAATCAACCAGTATAACGTGTCGCTTAATGCTTCTGCCGCAACAGATTATGGTTGTCTGATAAATCCAAACGTCACACCCCAGACAACATATACATTTGCATGGTTTAGATATTCGACAAGTAATTATGCTTCAGTACTTGAGGAAAGGGCGGATGGAAGCAAGTATACAGAACGAATAATTTTACCTGCTGGAAATTCGTCATACGGGACCTTTGTGACGCAATCCGATGTTGTTAGAATACGAATCACAATGTATGCTGGCACGACTGGGACATTTGAGTTTAAGGATTGGATGCTTGTTCTCGGCGACGCAGATCAACTCCCAGCCTTATTTGAACCTCGGGTCGACCAATATGCTCATTGTCCCGTACCACTCGCGAGTAACGCTGACCGAAGCATTACGGACAATTATGATAGCGCTACGGGGAAAGTGTTTAGACGTTGGCGGACGGGGGTTAAACTGGACCGGACAATGGGGTGGGTGTTCCATTCAAACTTTAGCGGATACAAGAGAATTGTGCGTAATGTAATAGCTGACTATGTTAATGATAGCGCTGTTGCCGTAAAGTACGATGGTTCGATTCTCAGACAAGATATCATAAACAATGCTCAAAATGCCCCAAATGAATTTAGATTAAACACCGCATATGGTGGTGTGGTGTTATCGGTAACAAACGAGGATAGTGGTTGGATAGATAACGTTAATCCCAATAATAACGCAGTTGCAGCGTTAAGCAATGGTTGGCGCGCCAGTGGAAATAACGGTAATTCGTATACAAATTGGGTTTCGATTCTGACAGGAGCAGCGCCAGTCACCAATACCGAGGCTTTTGTCGCAAACAATAAAGCTCCGGGCTGGGAAGCCTGGGCAACACTGGATTATGTGTTATCGACTCCAGTTATTGAACAAATTGCAGATGACCAAGGCGGATTATCATTGGAATCTGGCGGAAATATGATTGAACTACTTGAAGGAATGGTCATTCGTGAGAAGGTCAACCCGGTTAGAGGCGTTGGAGTTAATACGAACAACGAATACTTCATTAATATGCAGAACGTGACGACGCCTAGCTACGAGATTCCCTCTGGCTCTCAGTTAAATCGCAGGGCAGCATTGATTACTGCTGTTTATGATGGTGGCAATCGAAATGAAAAATGGAAGGTTGTAGTATCCAATAATGCTTATGGAACCAGTAGAGCATCAATACCTGTATCTGAGCTGAATGATCTCAACAATGTCTATGTTGACTATATTGTATTAGATAAGCATTTATATACATCAAACGCATTGGAAGCTTCAATATCTTATCAAACTACTCTTAGCAGTGTTGTGGCACAATCTGCTCAAGATATCGCATCAATTAAGACGCATGATGGCGTACAAGATTGGATATTGGCACAGCATACCGCAAGACTATTAGCGCTGGAGGAGGCATAATATGGAACCATCATTGCAAAATGCGGTGGATTATCTCAAGTCAAAGGGGATAGAGGTGGCTCCTCATAAAAGTACATTTCAGCTGAACATGGAGATGGCGACTATGCTACTTACAGTTCTTATGTCAGAAGTCGATTATTTAAGAAATAGAATTGAAATATTGGAGGGAGGAAATGCAGATGAATAATGTAAACGAAATCTACCTTGGAATGTACCGTACAGCAGTCCAATCAGGGCGGCTCCCAATTGATTATGTTCCTGAGCCATATCGAACAATGTTGATGATAGAGACAAGCTCACCTGGAGTTGAAGGCGGCGAGTTGGAATGATTTCCAAATTAGAGTTATGGAGTAACGAGGGGCGGTTGGCCTATTTGCCAGCCGCCTCTTCCGTTCGTGTTCGCGAAGTATTAAACGGCGAATATTATATTACATTTCGTTATCCTAAACTGCCAGGGGACGATGAACGTTACGAAATGATTGAAACGGGTTATGAAATCAGATTTCCAAATGAGATTGAAAAAGACCAGCGTTTTCTGATTTGGAAGTCAGATGAGAAACATGATGTGTCAAATGCATATATGGAGATTGAAGCTCATCATATCTTCTTTGATTTGGGCCGTTACTATCATGAAGACTATATTGATTTTGCAGCTGCGCAAACCATTGAGACAATGCTTACTCGACTTTTTGCGGGAACGCCGTTCATGTTTAATATTAATGGTACTTTCATTGCCCAAGATATATTTGAATGGGGTGAGAAGAGCAAGCTTGCTCTTCTTCATGAGCTGCGTGAAGTGTTTAATGCGGATTTATCATACGACAACTATACGGTTACCTTCACAACTCGAAAGGGAGTTAATTCAGGTAAACAAATTCGTTACCGCAAAAATCTGAAATCCATTCGTCGTACTGTTCAAGATACGGAGCGAATTACGCGGTTATATGGATACGGAAAAGATGGGTTGACGATTGAGGGTTATTTGGGGCATACAAAAAAATATTTAGACTCTCCTTACTACGATTCACAGCGCCCATATGAAGGAAAGATGGAATGGTCCGACATCGATGAACAATCAAAGTTGTTAGCTGTAATGGAGCGATATTTGAAGAATTACGAACTACCGCGTGAAAGCTATGATATTGAATCGATTGAGCTCAGTGAAGTAAACGTTGGAGATGACGTACTGGTTATCAATGAGAAGATGGGGTATCATTTATCAGCCAGAATTTATGAGCATGAACGCAATCCGTTTGAAAAGCGAGTCTCGCCTAGATTTGTATTAGGCAATTATCGCGAGCTGTACGTTTCTGACTATTTGCTCCAATACCGTCGTAAACAAAGGGAGTACCAAATGCTGGTGGAGAAGCGTACTGCTGAGCTGGAGCAGCAGCAATTGGAGCTTGAGCGTGCACAATATGATTTTGAAGACTATATAGAGACTTCGTTTGCTGACGGTCTGATTAGTGAAGCTGAAAAGCAAATCATAGCTGAGCATAAGCTCCAGTTGGCCAAGGAAAAAGCGGATGTGGATGCAGAATACGAACGGATTTATTCCAGTTTATATTTGACTAATGTAACGTTGAAAAGTGCCCTTGGAAACGCTAAACGGCAGTATGATATTTCTTTTAACGATCTGCTAACCGCAATTGAGACAGCAATTGCAGACTCCGGAATTACTCCGGACGAACGAGCAGAGGTCAACTCTAAATTCGCAGCTTTATCCGGGAAACTAGCCTACCTGAGGCAAGCCTTACAAGATGCTTGGAGTTCTATTACACAAAAAGGACTTGACGATATCGCGGGAAAAGGAATTCATAGCGGTGGTATTATTAGAATAGAGAATCGAAAGCAAGAGGTAGTTAAAACGTTGTTGACATCAGCTGTCGCAATCAATGCTTCTACGATTTATGTGGAATCGACGGAGCAATTTCCGGAAAGCGGGACTGCCTATATTAACGATATAACTAACCCTAACTTATTTGGATTTGTTTATGAATTTGAATACACAGGTAAAACTGCAAACTCCTTCACTGGAGTAAATGGGGTAAGTGATAATTACTTGAAATCAGGGTCTGTTTTTTTATGGCCCAAATTGACAGCTGACATCGTAGTTTCAGCTTCTGAGGTTATTATGCCGGATGGGTCGTATAAGCTAATACCTGAGACTAGGTTTAGTAACCGTTCATTAATTGTATCCGAAAGCGATCTAGACGGCTGGGAATATAGATATCTATACATTGATAAGAACAGTACTATACATTACTTGAGTGCTGGTACAGAAGGGGGAAGAATTGCATATCCTCCTAATCCGCCGGACGGTAGTCTTCGAATAGGCTATATATTAATTGGATATGGCGGTGAAGACCCTGGAGGAAATCTAAATATTAATAAACATTTTGATCCTAACGGTTTTCCTTTATTCAAAGAGCGAATATACCACGATCCTCGGTACCGAGATGAGCGATCAATCCGGACGGAGGGAGGAGATGTCGCATTTGGAGGCACTCCATATGGAGCCAGACCCTTAAGCGTCTCTGTTGGACCCAAAGAATATCAAACCTATTATATCCCAATAGGCAAAGGTCGCCGCAGTCTCAATCTATCCATCTCGTTAGAGGGTAATACGGAATACGATAATTTCAACTATGGCGCACAATTAACTGTAGGGCGCAAGGCAGCCAATAATGCTGACGGGCTTGGTCGTTCCCTATGGGCTACATATGTAGATGTAGATAACGTGCGGGGACATGTATCTGGACAAAGGAATACGCCTCCTTACGGTATTCATGTATTATCGCCGAGAGTATGGGCACGAAGCTATACGATGCTCTATGATGCTGACCTCATGCCTGACCCTAACGATGGTAGTGTAATAGCTTTAAAATTGACATTCTATAATTATCATAGCAGCGTGACAGAAAGCTTTAACTTAAAACTAAATTGGCATGCTTTATAACTAATCCTCTTGAAATGTACCTCGATACTAAAAAGAGTGCTGCGAATCCCCTTCGCAGCACTCTTCCTACTCACAAGCAACCCCATCGTCATCCCGATCCAGCTTCCGGCTGTAGCCGGGTTCGCCTTCATGTAGCGGAGCTTTGCCGGCTGCTCTGACAGCGGCACAGTTGGCGTATACAATAACCTCATCCATTATTTCTTCAACTTGAAGCTCCTCTATTATAGGTGTCTCCACTGGAGCATCCGACGGCTTAGCAGTCACGGGATGATTAGGGAACAGCACCTTCGGCTTATCCACGATAAACAACACTTTTGCTCCGTTCGGATAGCTTGACAGCTGGTGTCCAACCCAGCTCCCGGCCCCGCGGTTATCGCTTGAATCTATGTACGCGACACTAGCTCCTTTTCCGCCTTCCTCGCACATGGCCATCGGCCACTCGTCCCTGTCATAGCCATCTCTTGTATCAATCCCGGCAAGCGATAGCTTGCGATTGGCTTCAGCCCCGTCCCGATCAATCGTACAAATGCTGGAGTAGCCTTGCTCGATCGCCCCATGAATATGGAGAGCAGTCTCCGGATATTTGTCGCTAGGGAATACCAACTCGTATTCATACTCCGTTGATAGAAGCGTCTTGGTTTCATACCCTCCGCAAGAAGTAAGCAACAGGACCATGATGAATGAGAATATGATGATTTTTTTCAAAACTTCGACTAGCCCCTTTCAAAGTAATCAGCTTTTAGCTTACCTCATAAATCGCAAATTGGCGATATTTGAAAATAGGTCACTCCGCTTATCATTCTTTTATCCTATGAAAATACGCTTCTCTTCTCCCTGTTCAGACAAAAAGAGACAAATATACCTATTTGCCATATAATAATAGGATGTCCATTTATCCAATTGCTGGAGGAGAGTGTACAATGCGAAGCAAGTCGATGAAGAGTCTAGCGATCATGATCGCATTCCTGGTATTGTTATCTGTTTTGCCGCTAACAGCGGCGGCCGTGCAGCCAGTTTCCGCTGGACAGGCCACAAAACTGACAGCAGCTGAGGTTCTTGCCAATCAAAAAAAGCTGTCTTCAAACCAATATCATTATATGACAATCAAAAATAACGGTTCTGTTGTCGTGTGGGGTGATTCGTTTAATGGTGAGCCAAAGACGCCTGCTAACGTGCGTGAGGCGGTGGCGTTAACCTCATCTGGCAAGATGGCTTTTGCCTTGAAGAAGAACGGCTCGATTGTCCAATGGGGCAGCGGGGATATTCTGCAAAGCATACACGCAGGAATCGATCCAGCGAAGGTGAAGGATGCTGCAGCCATATCTGCAAGTGCCGGCACGCTGCTAATCGTACATAAGAACGGAAAAGTATCCTATCACCGCTACCGCAATGATGGGGGCAGCCCGCTGACGGCAATCCCGAAGGGTTTGGCGGGCGTGGCAGATATTTCTGGCGGCGCTTATCATGCACTGGCGCTGAAGAAGAACGGAACCGTGATCGCCTGGGGCAAGGATTACAGAGGCAATACCAAGGTTCCGAAAGAAGTCTCGAACGCCATTGCTATTGCAGCTGGTTCGCAGGTGTCTGCGGCGCTAACCAAAGACGGAAGGGCAATTGCCTGGGGCAGCGGCTTCGAGAAGACAGAGCTTCAAACAGCGCCTTACCGGGATATCGTTGGTATTGAAGCGGGATTTGACGAGATTTACCTGCTGCGGGCTGATGGCTCTATTGCCGTTTGGAAAGAGGGCAAAGTTTCACTGCTTCCGGATATGCCAAAGCTCGCTGCTATGGTAGCCGACGGGGAAGCGGGTGCCCTTGGCTTGACGAAGGAAGGTCAATTGGTCCAATGGCCTTCTGCTTCTTATGGCGGTTTTGTCCCGGCACAAGCGGCTTCTTCGATCTCATCCGTTGCCATGAATGATACGGAGTATGTAGCGGTTCGTAATGATGGGACGCTAACGCAATGGTCAAAGTTCAGTTCGCCCCAGTTGAAAAAGATCCCTGCTGCTGCAAAGGATATGGTGTCCGTCTCCGTGTCCAGAAGCCAACATGCGCTTGCAATGAAAAAGGATGGAACGGTAATAGCCTGGGGCAACAACAATAATGGGGAAGCGACCGTTCCGTCTGGACTTCGGAATGTAACGGCAGTAGCTGCAGGGTATGAGTATTCCTTAGCGCTCAGCCAGGATGGGAAAGTTACGGGTTGGGGAAGCAATCGTCTAGGCTTTATCGAAGTGCCAGAAGATCTTGATGATGTTGTTGCGATAGCTGCTGGAGTTCCTAATCTGGCCTTGAAGAAGGACGGAACGGTCGTTGCTTGGGGGTATAAAGCTAATATGATGCCTGCCCAAACAGCAAAAGCAACTGCTATTGCGAGCGGTGGATCGTATGCGGCAATTCTAAATGAGGATGTGTCCGTTACGGTTTGGGATGAGTTTGGACATTCTGTACGAATTGATTCATTAAAGAATGAAAAAGTGAAGCCAGCGGCCATCAGCTTCGGCGCTCATTCCGAAGCGTTATGGGTACTGATGGACAATGGAACTGCTATTGCTTTCGACGCATACACAGGCAAGGAATTGAACAGATACGACCAGACGGCATTCCGTCAAGTTTCAGGCGATATCGGGGTGTTAGCGAACGGGGACGTCATCGTACTTGATCCGTATGAACGCAATGACAATACCCAATTGAAGAATGTAAAGAGCGCGACATTCCTGTACAAAAATAATGAGCTAAGCTTTATAGTTAGCAAAGATAAGCGGATTTCCGTTCAAGGAAACAGCTACATCATGGCTGATGCTCCCGAGCGGGCAGAAGGCTTGAAGAAATATGTATTTTCGAGCATGCATGCATTGGTGTTGAAGGATAACGGTACGGTTGAAGCTTGGGGAGGTTATTCTGGCACTGATATGGCAGGCAATCGTATAAAAAATCCTGAAGCAACAGTGCCTAACGGATTAAAAGACGTTATTGATATTGCTGCTGGCCCAGACTTCTCGCTTGCTTTGAAGAAGGACGGTACGCTAAAAGCATGGGGATGGAGCGGATCGTCCGTGCTCAAAGTTCCTGCCACTGTCAAAAATGCCACAGCGATTGCAGCCGGCCAATCCTATGCAGCAGCGCTTCGCAAGGACGGCACGGTTGTTGAATGGGGAGATCTTGCGGGGCGTACAGCAATGCCAAAAGGCCTTAAAAATGTAAAAGCGATTGCCATTGCCGGTCAAAATACGATGGCATTGAAAAAGGACGGGACAGTAGCCTGCTGGGGCGATGATTGCAAAACACCGGCCAATATCAAAAATGCCATGTCGGTTACGGGAGCCGATGGACATTTCGTCATTTATAGCTCAGATGGCGCGATTATCGACTTTGACACGAGAACGGGAGTGGACCGCTTCTACCACCCGGCCAAAATCCAAAATGTCGATCGTATCTTTGCGCTGAAAGGTGCAACCTATGTGCTCAAGAAGGATGGTACATCTGTCGTATGGGGAGATAGGCTTCCATTCCATATCCAGTTATAATAGAAGTGAGAGTTAAGGGATGGAGGCTGGAAGACATTGATTATGCTACCGGACAACGATTGGCAAGGACATTTGAGCGATGAGCTGTCCAAACCCTATATGCAGAAACTGCTAGAGAAGATAGAAGCTCAGTACCAGGAAGAAGCGATTTATCCGCCAAAAGAACATTTATTTGCTGCACTCCAGTTTACACCGCTTGCGAATACGAAGGTTGTCATTCTGGGACAAGATCCTTATCATGGCCCTGGACAGGCCCATGGCTTAAGCTTCTCCGTCCAGAAGGGTGTGAAGCTGCCGCCTTCGCTGCGCAATATTTATAAGGAACTGGCTGAGGATTTGGGCTGCGCCATACCGATCCATGGCAATCTGGAGTCTTGGGCACGCCAAGGCGTGTTGCTGCTGAATACTGTACTAACAGTACAGGACGGGAAGCCGGCTTCCCATAAGAAGCTGGGATGGGAGACGTTCACGGACAAAATCATCGAGTTGCTCAATGAGCGGGAGCAGCCGACCTTATTCGTATTATGGGGCAAGCATGCACAGGATAAGGCAAAATCGATTGATACGAATAAACATGGCATTATTTCTTCCGTACATCCGAGCCCGTTGGCAGCGCGAAATGGTTTCTTTGGAAGCAAGCCGTTTTCTAAAGCAAATGTGTTTCTTGCGGAAAGAGGCATCCAGCCTGTAGATTGGCAAATACCGGATGAATGACAAAAAGTGCCGCTCTCTAAACCAGGTTTAGGGAGCGGCACTTTAATGTGTTAAACTATTTGTTCACAATGGCTTCGCTGCTAGACGAAGAGCTTCCTTCTGATTGTGCGGGAAGGACGGGCTTGAATGCTGCATCAACATAAGTCGATACTTTCACTTCGGTAATCACTTGCGGATACATTTTGTCCGGGTCCGGAAGGATAGGCTCTGTGTGGATAATCGCTTGCTCACCATCGAATTGGATCGAAGCAATACGCAGGCCGTAGCCCGGATGCGGCATTTGAGCCGTGATGGTTACTTTATTAATGGAATCATTGACAGCTTCAACCGAAAGCTTTTGTTCAAATTCAGGAAGCTCAGGCTGTGGCTCGATTGGCTTGGTTTCAGCAACGAATTTCAAGCCGTCATGCAGCCAAGCAGCAGCTTCGCCGCGTGTAATCGGCTGTGTCGGGTAGAAGTTGTTGTCTTTGTCGACGGATGCGATTTTACTGATGAGCAGCTTTTGGATACTGTTCATATAAGCGCCGTTCACATCGGCTTCGTCATTAATGAGCATGAAGATTTCGATGAAGGCGTAGTCGCCTTTCGTCATCATCGCTTGGAACAGGTGATGGGCGAATTGCTCTTTGGTAATCGGATCGTTGGCCTTCACATCTTTTGGTATCTCAAGTCCATGGGCCTGTGCAACAATGAATGCATGGGAGTACCAAGCATCGTCGCTCAAATTCGAGAAAAAGTCGCTTGCTTTTGGTTCCTTAATAAAATCAAAAAGGTCGAGATTGAGATCCAAGCCTTTTACCAGCATGGAAATACCGGATGCGTAAGTAAGCTTGTCGCCGGGTTTGAATTGGTCGTTGGCAACCCCGCTTAAGATTCCTTTCTCCTTTAGCGCCTTGATTTTGTCTCCATAAGGATTATTGGCTACATCGGAGAATGCCATCACGGTTTGTCCTAGCGTAAAGATCAGGATGACTGTAAGGGCCATGATTAACAACGGTTTCTTCTTCATGTGCTCACCTCGTTTTGTATTTGCAGCTGCATATTCTTTGACGGAAGCTTTGACCAATAGGTTGCAAGGTATTCCTCTACAGGTAAATTTTTTTGAAAATCAGATGCCCAAAATGTTGACCTTCGCCCGTATATTTGTTATATAATATCTTTTCGCTAACGTGATTAGCTCAGCGAGAGCACTACATCTGGTTTCACCTGCTAAGTTTATTTTTCAAGAAAAAATTATCCATAATGAATATAAAACCAAAAAAGACATTCGCAAAACGAGTGTCTTTCTTAACTTTTCAATGGAAAATAAAAAAAGAGAAGACCATTGTCTTCTCGCATTGATTGTTTATGGTAGGACGGATGGGGATCGAACCCATGACCCTTACCCTGTCAAGATAATGCTCTCCCTCTGAGCTACCGTCCTTCAACGAAAATTATCATATCATACAACTTAACTTAAAATCAAGTGTTTGTATAACATTTGTTAAGGCTATAAAATAAACTATATGGGAGGTAAGCTATGTATCTTTTTTCAAAGAAAATTAAATGTCTCAACTGCAATCAAAATTTTCGAGGTGTTAACGAAAGAGGGAAGCGCAAGTACATTTGTTCTGGGTATCATAATTACCGTAGCTGCGTTAGATGGAAAGTGGAAGAGGAATGGCTGCTAGAACTTATTCATAATCATTTTATAATTGATATGTATAAGGATATAGGGATTATCGGTGGTAGAGGAAGCAGTAAAGATAACAAAGATACAGTTGTAGCAGAAGAGCTGATAGATAGGATAGAGAGTATTAGGGTTAGTCCCGTATATGAAGAGTTGACCATCTACTTTAAAGACGGTACAAAAACATTTATGTCGAAAAACAGACAAACATATTGGACTGATGAATAAAAAAATCCTCTCTCAAGTAAGATCTGAAAAAATATCAATTTAGGATGACATTATTTTCTCTTGAGGGAGGCTAAGATTAGTTATTTCACTTGTTTAGGATGACATTTTTCAGTGTTTTTCCTTTAAATCCACATGCTTTCCTAGCCATATTAGTATCTCGTTTATAACTATTTATGCTAAGCTGATCATAAAAAACACTAAATTATAAATTGGAACAGAAAACTAAAATATCAATTTATTGCGATGCAGAACAGTAATTAATCGATAAAAATCATATGAGCCACCTTCAGGTGTATCCACCAAGCCAGCTTTAACCGCTGTTTCAACTGCTTCCTTAGCGAACTCAGGGATCTGCGGCATTTTATCTCTTTCTTGAAGGGATTTAATGGTTGAATGTAGTGTAGTAATGATTTTTGTTTGTTTCTCAACAATATCTTTTAGATTATTGAAAGCTGTTTTCTCTTCTATTGTCATCGGTTGACTCTCCTTAATTGTACATTCATCATACTCATTTATTACATCCTCAATAAATTGAGCTTTACTGATATTCATTATCTTTAATGCATTTTTAAATGGATCAGTTTTACGTGATGGATCCAATTCATTGTGACCGCATATATTCTTTTTAGGATCGATATTATATTTAAAACATAAATATGCATGATACCAAACATATCTCTTATACGATTCTTTATTATTTATTGAGCCTTTTGTATATGAATAACAAAGCTCAACACCGGCAGCAATATCATTTGCATTTCCGCCAAATAGCCTGTTATCTTCAGTTATATTATACAAAACATGCCACGCTTTTTCTGGTTGTCCAGTTGTAAGTGGGATGCATTCAATAATATCTTTATCATCAATAAAGGTATGTGCGGATGCTTCTTTTTCATTATTAGACCTTTCATAGTATGTCACGTTCCCTAAGGCCGTACTTCCATCATTACCAGTATCATGCGACACTATGAATTTAACAGAAGGCATACAGATACCAGATCGTCTTTTTGTTTTTTTTGTTAAAAGTTTTTGCTTAACTTCGTACTTCATCAAAAAAGCCATTGGTTCACCTTCATTTCAATTTACTAATTTGTTTTCTCTCTTTTATTCATTGCTTTTCTTTTCGTCGTAAGATGATCTATCTTTTAAGATAGCGATAAACTTCTTTAATTGTGCAGGAAATGGAATTTCCATTCTTGAAAAGTTTTCAGAGATAGAGATAAACTCATTAATTAACCAAAAATAAATTACACCTGTCATTACCCAATTTAGATCGAAAGCCAAATCTATACGATGAGAAAGAAAGACGATCATGATCATAAAGAATTTCTTCACTCCACCAATGAAATTCTTTTTACTATTAATCGCTGTTAGTGTTTTCTTTTCAATGACTGAAGCGGTCACCCCTGTAATCCAGTCAAATGCCATGGCAAGAAATAGAACTTCTAAAATGCCTGTAAATGTTCCAAACATATAAGTTCCAATCCCTCCCACAACGCCGTAAAATGTGATCTCTTTAGTTGTCCAAAAGTTTATATAGGCTCCTAGTTGCAAATTTTCTCCTCCTAGCATTTAGAAAAAAAAGAGTGCCTCTATAGACACTCTTACATTTTCATACAACGCTTGATTTTGATAGAATTACTTGAAAAACTCATCGGTAAATGTACCGGCAACACTTGAAACTTTATAGTTACCTGTTGCCCTGAAAACTAAGCAATCGTATTTCGTATCCTTAGAGACTCCGCCAATGTAACATTCTACTTTGGCATTAGATAATCTTAGCCGAGCATTAATCTCATCCACTAATTCGGATTTTCGTCGCACATCGTCCCACTTGTAGGGTTTAGATGGAAGTGCGATTGTATAAGATGTTGAATCTTCAAGGTTTATTACAATGCCATTATTGGCCGAAGTAACGGTGGCAGTTTTCACATCTTTATTTCCCCAAATCCTCAGATATGTATCGGTGTAGAATGACATAATATCCGCTCCTTTAATTTTTTCAATATAAATAAGCAATATCCCGCATTTCTTATAAATTGCAGGATATTGCTGTAAACACCTATCTTGACTCTCAATAAAATTCAGAAGCTCCTGAAGTTATAGATTACAGTATGAAGTAGTACGCTCCGCTGTCTTCTCCTTTAACTGTAAGGAATATATCTAAGTCACTTGCATCCAATTGTCTAATTTGATATGTCAATTCAAGTTCATCTTCACCGATTGCCCTAGGATAGAAGTAGCCTGACAGTTCTGGTTTGCTAACCACGAACGTTGCATCAATCTCGTTAGCGTATTTAATATCAAAGGACATATCCAAATTGCTATGCTGGTAAACCAAGAATGTAGCATCAAGATATTCTTTCTCTTTGACTACAAATGTTACGTCTTTTAGGTCAATCGTATGGATGTCAAAAGTCATTTCTAAGTCTGGATTCGATACAGTAATTACAGAGTCAAGATAATCGTAGTTAGGAACTTCAATTGTCGAACTCAAATCACCATGGTCAATCGCCCTAACTTTGAATCCAAGCTCAATCTTCCCTCTTGTGACAGTAAGGAATGAAACAAAATCCTCTTTTTCTTCGCCTTTAACTTCAATGGTGATAGGCATTGAAATGTTAGGGTCAACCGCAATCATACCATCAATTTCTGGTCTGCTTACGCTAATATAAGACTTAAACTCTTCATTCTTCTTTGCAATAACTGCAATGGTTATATCTTTATCATCTTCGTCTCGAAGTGCTATCCTAAACGTTACGTTTTGGTCTGGTTTGCTAATCGCAATCAAGGAATCCAAATCTTCTTCCAATGGAACCTCTGCTCTGTGAACATACAACGTTGCCTCACGCTCATCAAATCCATAATCACTATGAACTTCAAACGTTGCGTTTATGTCAGAGTAACCTTTACCAATAATGAACATTGTAGATTCAATTTCACTTCTGCCTGCACTGTAGACTTGATCTGATATATAATTAATGTTTAATACAGGAGGACGACTACTTTCTCTTGTATAGAAGCTAGTAGAATAACCGTTGTTCGACCTTATCAGGAAACCAAAGTTTTTAATATCCCCATTGAACCAATGCATGAAAGTCTCTTTAATGTCAAATTCAATATAACGCTTATCTTTGTTGATTGTAAATTTGTCTGTTATTAGCTCACTTGGAAGTGGTTTATTCGCATGTGTAATGCCACGCTCCTGCCAATTTTGATTTGGCAAACAAAGCTCTATATTAACAGTGTCATAAAAGTCGCCTGTGTAATATAACCTCAGACTCGCTTCTTCAAGTATAGCCAAGTCCATTAGGTTTTTGGAAACATCTCCGAATTTAACAAAGGATTCGAGATAGTCTTCTCCAAGGTCAGCATCAAAAATTCTGCCAATCATCATTTTTTGAGAATCGCCATAGTTCAGTGTTCTCAAGTCTTCTCTGCTACGAGTTGTTGAATCTTCAACGCTCGAAATCAATTGATTTACTCTTGGTGCTGGCAGCAGTTCAAATCTGCCGAACATTCTGTTATTGGGTCTGATTTCCAACGTGGACTCCAAATAAGAAGAGCCAACAACTTCAAATGTAGCTTCAATATCGTCGCTATCTCTGTACTTTACATCGAAGGTGCTATTCAAATCTGCTTCTCTGCGTACCTTTACAGATAACTCCATGTCCAAATCACTGTTGTCTCTTGTTGCAACAACGAATGACGTTTCTATATCTGAATCATCAACCGCATATAGCTTAAAAACACCCTCAATTTTATTTGAGAGTGTCCTGACCGCAAAAATAGCTTCTAAGTCGTACTCATATTCATCGTCCATGGTTGTCCACTTCCAATCTCATTGTATTGAGACTAAATCACCCTGTCTGCATTCAATCTTATTTCAAACTCTCCATTAGCATTTGGTGATGCAGTCAGTTTGGTGCTAATCCTTACGTAAAAAGGAATCTCTTCGTTTATATCCAAAACGTCTGGATATAGCAATTCGGAATGTGATTCAAACGGAGAGTGCTCTTTTGACATTTCAATTGCTACATCACTATCAGCATAACTTGCTGTCAGTTGAACATTTTTTACTGGATAACCAATATTATTTTTTAAGATAACCTTTTGGTCTAATGTTGTCTGTCCAGCAATAATTTCACCAAAATCAAGATATTTCAACACTTCACCAAAAGCTGTGGTAAAGAAGTTGCCCATTTCATCTGTAAACACCAATCCTGAGTGTGTACCTATAAAGGTCGAACTCCATGAATCAACTTCTCCCCAATAGTCTTTAAATTCTACGATTATGGAATTTTGCTCCCCAAATTTGATTCGCTTATCATCAACTACAACATTCAGTTGGAATGGGGAAGGTAGAAGCCTAGTGAACTCACCATTCACAGGGAAATAGGGGTCGCCATTAAGAAGGATTCGATATTGAACTTTACCTTTATCTTCGTCATCAAGAACACCTTGCACTTTATTTCCGGCGAATATAATATTGATTGTTGCTTTTGTGTTTAAGATATAGAAGGCTAAGTCTGAGAATTTCACATCATCAACATAGGCAGTACCTTTGTAACTTACCTCTGTAATCTTCTCATTTTCATCAGTCCATGCTCTTTCTTCGATGTAGTAGCCAATCCTGAATTCGCCATCAACCATACGATTAATTTCGGACTCAGGAATGCTCATCAAGTCATTTGCACTCATGCCATATCTTCTAACTAATGATTTATTGGTCAAGTCAGCATCTTTCCCCTCCTTCCAATAGTTGTTCCTAAATGATTTCCACGACAATCCTCCATCAAATGATAGGAAGAATCTAATCAAACTGGCATCTGCATTAGAAGATTCGATAGTTGCGACAAAAGATTCAATGTCAATATATCTCTCAATAGTATTTTCATTAAATAAAACTTGTCCTATAGGTAACGCGTTGATTCCAACTGTTGGTTTAACCTTGTCATCTTCCACCCACGTTACAATGTCGAAATCGCCAAGTTCATCTAAAGGACTATAGTTAGCTTCAATCTCCAAAGTTGGAGAACTTACCTCAGTATCATCGGTGTAATATAATACATCTAACTTATCAATGCCTGACAGGTAGTCTTCAAGCATAAATGGCTCTGTCTCTAACAAAATACTCGATTCTGTTTTGTTAGCATCATCAGTAAATTCGATAATTTGAATCTGCTTTCCATCCCATTCTTGTGACAATGTAAATGGTTCAGTTTCAACATTAAATAATACCTCTGTTTTATCCTGATTTGATGTGAATGCATTAATTTCAATTTCGCCAATCAATTGACTCCAAGCTGTCTCTGGAATCAAAGACAACTCATAATCAGACATTCCAGAATTAAAGTCAGTTTCAGTGGGGTTGGAAATTGTAACAGTTACCCAACTTAAAAGGTTTGAGTTCCACTTCTTCCAACCATTATTGTAAACAAGTACCCGATATTCATCATATGGACTGAATCCCGCAGGGATAGGATACTGAAAAGAATTAATAGAAAATCTACCTGTAGCAGTTATAGTTCCACTAGTACTACCTCTGCTTATAAATGCATAAAACTGCGAACCTGTTAATAAATGAGTAATTTGACCCTGTGAAACTCCATTTTTGAAGTACTCGATAGTTTTCGCGTCAACATCAAAGGCAACTCCAATTACATCTCCTACTGTAAATGTACTTCCATATGGAGTGCCACTAGTAGAACTGCCAGTGAACCCATAAAGTCGACCTTCATTTCCATAATATACTCCCGACTGTTGAAAAACCCAAGTAGCATTTGTTGGCGCTATCTCGTTAGCGATTCCGATCGATAGAATTCGGGGGCCACTATCATGAATAACTTCAAAGTAATATTTTCCAGTTGTCTTTCCACTAGTTGCAAACACCCCCTCTCTTCCAGATATAGTTGCTGTTATGTTGCCATTGGAAAGTGTAACATTAGCACCTTTTTTATTGGGATTCCAGTTAGCCATTCCCCCAACTCCTTTTCTTATCTAAATGAAACGATCATTCTATACTCATATTTTTTATGGGTATAGGTTCAGTGTTTATAGATTGTTTAAAAACTCGTCCTGCACCTATTTCGATATTCGTTTGAGAAACAAAACTTTTATCTTTAAAAAAACCAATAAAATTAATACTCGTTGCAATGAATCCATGTTTAATAAAGTTATTTTCGGATGCGCTAGAGACATTGATCAGAACATTCTTCCCATTCTCTTCACTTAGGGAGTATATACTACTATTAGAAGAAATCAAGAATTTATTGTATGGTTCTCTCAGTTCTCCTGTAGCATCTATATCTATAGCATCTAAGCCTATCCATTTACTCGCTTCCTTTAGTTCAATAGTTACAGTATGGAATTTATTCGATAGACCTGTCTTCTCATATACAAGTGTTTGGTTTTGTGATGAAGACCGATAGGCACTATAGGTTTCAGTTACGCCATCTATAGTAATAGAGATCACAGATGACCTATTGGTAAATCCCTCATCTATTATACGAATCATAGTTCCTTTAAACGAAAACTCAATCTTATTTCCCACTACATTTGCTCCTGTCAACTCGCCGCTACTGTAACCAACATTGGCATAACTATTCCAAGTTCCAGTGAATTTAATGTTAGAGTCCTTATTGTCATACCTTTTCCATCCTGCTTCTGGCGCAGTTAATTGCTCACCTATTACTCTCGGAGGGGCTAGGAGTTCGCTGCTTTCACTGAAATCAAAAGCATCAATATCCAAAAAAGAACCACTCTTCTTTTGAATTACAACTGTATGTTCGCTTTCAGAAAGGCTTGTATTTTCGTACACTAGTCCTTGATACGTCCCTCCTGTGCCTGCCGCTAAACTATAACCTGAGTAAGTATATCCTACACCATCTATCGTTATAGAAGCATCCCCTCTGTCTTGGTTCATATAGGATAAAATCCTTATACTTGTTCCTCGGAACTTCAAAACTAACTTACTATCATTAGAGCTAGTCCAACTTCTTGTTGAATTGTAAAATGACCCTGTATCGTGCGTCCAAGTTCCTATATACTTAAAATTAGCGTTAGTATTGTCATACCTCTTCCATCCTGTTTCTGGTGAGGTTAATGGTTGTCCTATTGTAGCCACACTCTCACTCCCCTATCTCAATAAAATGTCTCTTCCATTTACAGTTTGATTGAATTGATTCTAAATTTATTTAAGTCAACAGTATGTGTGAATGTTTTTCCAGAACCTAACGTTGTGCTATTTCTCTTTTTCTGTAAAATATCTATAAACATTACATCCGTTTTCTGTGTTTGAAGGTTTAAACCATAGTTTAAAAAATCACTTTCTACTACACTATCCCTGATAGAAATCAGTGTTGCTCCACCTTTAAACATTTCCACTTCATTTATGTTTAAGTAATTTCCACCATTTATAGCAGTTATATTGATTCGATATTTCTTGAACTTTCTTGTGTTTCTAACAGAGAATGTTCTTTTCTCTTTTGGACCCCACGCTATCTCATTCACTCTTGTTTCCAGTACTTTCCAATTAATTCCATCCAAAGAACCTTCAAAAGTCCAATCTCTTGGTGCTAGATTCACCCAGGATGCGCTATAATGTGCGGTAATTGTATATGTGTCAATACATATGGATTCGGGGAATTCATATGCTAACCAACCTGTTTTAACACCTTCGTTCGTAGTCCAGCCATTTCCATCTGTGTCTATCCTGTCAAATGACATGTATGGCTCCCATCCAACCCTAGTAGTGCTTGCGCTTACCACGCCACTTGGAACTGTGTTGCTAGTCATTTTTGGTATTGCATTAACTGTCTGATTAGGATTTGATTCAATTGAAAATGCTGTGTTAGGTTCAGAAAAAAATAGTATATTATGGTCAAATCCGATTCCTAAACCACCATTCACATCTACATCAATCGCGTCTATATAGAGAACACCGCCACTGACATTTGTTATAATTGCTGTATGATTTCCAATTGAAAGCCCTGTTTTCTCATAAACCAAGGCTTGGTATACAAGAGTGGACGCTGTGCTAATTGTTTCAGCTACACCATCAATTTCAATCCTAACATTTGAAGCACAATCATGATTTGTTGCAGATATTAAGCGAAATCCACTTCCATAAAAGGGTATTGTAACCATTCCATTTGCATTTCTAGTATAATAGGACATTGCTTTATAAAAATTTGCACCAGACCAGCTTACCCAAGTGCTGTCGTATACAATATTACCATCATCATCATCAAATCTTTGCCATCCACTCTCAGGAGCAGTTAAAGAAGAACCTAATGTTGCCATCATCCCACATCCAATCTTATTGTCATAAAAAAGAAAAGAAGTAGAGCAGTAGCCCTACTTCACCTTTATGCCTCTAATATCAATCCATTTTTTCAAGTCAATAGTTGATCTGAACATTTTACCAGAACCCAATGCGCTACCACCAGTCATGGTCTGCTCAGTTTTTTTTATCTTTCTAACGAGAGACGATAGGTATGAATCCATTCCGTCACTTATAAAAGTGTCTACGCTAGGCAATGTTCTCGAAACTGTTTTCCAATAAGATGGTGTTGCAGGAACGGCAGGAATCGTGCCAAGCATTTCAAACTCACCAATTGCAGTAAATGTAGAACCATTATTTTCAGTAATATTAATTCTATATTTTAGGTATGACTGCGTGTTGGTTATTGCGAACTCACTTTTCACACCATCTCTCCATACACTAACATTTGTTTGTGTGTCTAAAATGTCCCACATAACACCATCATTGGAGCCTTCGAAAGTCCATGATTTAGGTGCTCTCGCAAACAATTCAGAAACAGTAGAGCCACCACTAAATTTTTGACTTGCTAATGTGTATTTAGTGATAATTTTTGGCGAAATAAATTCATATTCAAGCCATCCAGCCTTTGTAGCATTTGTTATCCAAGCGCTTGCTTCGGTAGTGTTTGAATCGTCAAACGCTAAATATGGGGATACTGATGCATAAGTTGAACTCGCTCTAACTACACCATATGGAGAGTTATTTGATATCATTTTAGGAACTAAATCATCTGTATATGAACTTTTAACCTCTTTATTCCCTTCTATCCACCTCTTATATTCTCCATTATTATAAAATAATGTGTATGATAAGGGAATTTCAATTATCATCATTGGTCGAAATGCACTATATGACAGATAGTTCCCACCACTACTTGGCGCATCTCCTAGCCAAGTGTTTACCGAAGAGTTATACCCTCTTCTGACTCTAAGAGAAGGATTGTTTGCCGGAGTTGTTGTAGTCCAAGATGTAATTCCCACATTCCAGTTCCATACATTATTATCTCCTGCAATGATCGTATTGTTTAATGTGGAGTTGACAATATATTTGTCCCACTCATTATCTTTATCCGTAGCAGTTGTGCCACCTGTTAAAAGACGAATGTTTGGATCAACCCTTGTGCCATCATCTAATGTAATTTCAACCCTATTTCCAGTCGTAAGACCAAACATATTCAATGTGTCCCAAGATATACTGTGTTGAATGTTTCTGTCAGCAATCAATCTCTTCCTTCTATTCCAATCTTCCACCATAATGAAATAAAAATCTCCATCTGGTGTAGCGGAAGAAGCTACAGGTATGAAGTCCTTAGTTTCCACTCCTATTCCACTGAAAGAGCCTACAGCATTAGAGGAAGCCTTATAGTTGCATCTGATACGTTTGCCTACAGTTAAATCATTTAATTTAAATACTTCGTCAGGATGGATTAAACGACCATCTGAATCAATGTCAATAGCATCTATTGAAAAAATACCGCTTGTACTATTTGTTGTTATTACAACTTCATGTGTTGCTAAAGGTAAATTCAATGACTCAAACACAAGCATCTTATATAGATTTATAGAATTATTTGGGTTCCAAGATGAAATTATACCATCAATGCTTATGTTTACATTGATAACCCTATTCGTCCAATACAAGTCAATAATCCTAATCTTGGTTCCATAAAAACTAAATCGAATAGAATTGTTAGTAGCACCAGATAGCGTCGTGTAAGTACCTGTACCAGCGTATGTATTTGGGTCACGCGCCACCGAAGTCCATCCTGTTCCAGCATATTTAATACTAGGATTGATATCGTCAATTCTTTTCCATCCTACTTCTGGTATAGGCAATTGCTGTCCTACTGTAGCCATATACTAATCACTCCTTTCTCATTCTTTATATTCAAAAACTGGACGAAATCCAGTAGTAGACCAACCTTCATTTGTTGTTGCAGTAGAGAAGTCTTTGAAGGTACTGTCCATTCTATTATCATACCCTCTTAATACTCTCAACGAGGTGGTTACAATTTTTGTTTGTCCACCAATACTTACATGCGTACCCGCAACAGGGGTATCCTGAACAACTGTTTGAATGTGTTTATGATGCCATACATTATCGTCATCAGGAGTTATTTTCCCATCTAAATCAGATCGTTTAATATAGGTGTCATATTCATTATTTACAGGAAAAGCACCATATGATAAATCGATTTGTGTCATGGATAAATTACCATTAACACCAACATAACCAACACCGCCAGTCAAAGAACGGATATATCCGTTTAAAGCGGGAATAAATATTCCTTCTATGCATTTATTATTATTGATAACATTCCAAGCGAATGTATGAATCCACACTCTGTCGCTTATAAGTAGCCCCTTGTCAACCTTTATCATGTACCAAAAATAATTGCCAACTGATGCATTGTGGGGAACGCCTATTATTGGGCATTCTGTCTTTCCTCCTGTGCCAAATTCATAATCAGGGTTAATACACATTGCTATGAAATCACCGATTTCCATTTCATGAATATTATCTCTCAATTGCCCTGTAGTAGCTGGAACTGTCATATTAGCATCACCTCAAATTATTTTTTTGCATTTACTCTAATCCTATTAATTTTTTTAAAGTCTGCTTTTACTACTGAATGAGTAAATATCTTTCCGTTTCCCATATGAGAAGTATCTTCCACCATAATATTCTTTTTATCTTTTATTAAGCTTAATCCATTGCTACCATCGACAAAATCAGTGTCATAAACTCCCGCTTGAAGGAAGTCATCGATTAATATTTCAACATCCCCTTCTCCACCAAATATTTCAATCTTAATCATTGCGTATTTTTTAGTGGAGTCATTTGTTACAGTGTTATTTGCACCAACCTCAATGTAGTCGCCCCATACGTACCCATCGTCGGAAATTCTTACATAGTTTTTAAATGAAGCATTACCAGCGATTGAAACGGATTTAACTAATTTACTAAAAGCTTTGATTTTATCTTGTATCACAATAGGTGTGGATTCCCAATATCCTTGCTCGGCATAGATAACCTTGTTATTGGCGTCTAATCCTATTTCGGCTAATTGTAGCTTTCCATCTTTGTTCATGGTGTTTACAAATGTACCCTTTGTCAAATCAATAACAAAACCAATCTCTTGTATACTCACAAAATCACTTCCTTATTTTAAAGTCCAATTCATATTTCCAGACATGTCTTGAAGTAATGGTGCTTCTATAGCGTCAACTATTTTACCATTTCTCCTGAAAATCAATTTACCATTTAGGTCTTTGTCAGAAGAAATTTTGATTTGAAAGAATGCAGTCCCATTGATGGGAAGACTCAAGACACACTGATAGTAGATGTTCACATCTAAGAGTTCCATCTTCTTCTTATAACCAAAATTGTATTGAGTAATGGTGTCGTTGAATCTACCTCTGTTTTTCCTGCTAAATACAGATGCATCTGATACAGCATCCTTATATGTGATTAAATCATTATAAATCAATGATCTGCCTGTCAATGGGTACTCTATATTATTAGCTTCATAGGAGACTGTGAAACGATGATTGTTGACCGTAAATATTCCATTGCCTATATCGAAATAAGCTTGCGAATTGTTCCCGATTAGGCCGAATCGAATCGCTTTTGATTTATCTATCGCATAAAAGTTATTTGGTTTTTTTGATTCAAAGTCAAATTCCGCTAGATGTGTACCATCCGAATATTCAACTATCCACGAAAAGTCTTGAAAATCAACTGGTGAATTCGTCATGCTTCTGTTTCCTAAAATAAACATATTTTCATCTCCATTGTATTGGATATATTTTTATATAAAGAAAAAAAGGGTGAGAGATATATTTCACCCCTCACCCTTAATGTTTTTGTTAGATACTATTTTCCTTTATTAGTTTACACATAACGATAGGAAAGACGTAATTTCATATTTTGTCTTCCCGCCGAAGCAGTAAGTGGTACTTGTGCTTGGATGGTTACAGTGATAAAATTGCCGCCAGAATTTGCGGCAACACCATTGTTTTGCACACCCAAAATTTCGCCTGCCTTTGGTGTGTGATTAATTGCAATTACATCCCAAGCCACAGAACCGTCATTTACAGTTTCACCTGATATCGTACTCCAAGTAGGTGCAAAAGCGTTAGATGTTCCCGCAGTCTTGCAGACGTAAACAAATCCGTTAGCTGTGGCAGGAACAACAGCTTGACCAACAGTATAAGCAGTCGATGCCATCCAAGTAGTTGCGGTTAAGCTCTTTCTATGCTTTGTAGTGCCAGTTGTTCCTACAACCTTGGAATATGATGCACCAATACGAGAAGAGGACTCCGTTAAATCTGTCTCACCAAGGGAATCCACTTGTGCATGGAACCAATTGTCTCGCACAGATTCGACTATGTTGCCATTAATAGAACCTGTCCCACCAGACATATCTCTAGTTGTAATTGTGCAATCTTCCATTTTCGATACGTCAGAGTAATTGTCCTTGGATGCTTCATATCTATTATTCCAAATGTTAAAAGTAAACACATTACTTTCATCTCCTGCGTCAATTACTCCAAAATCAAACGGTTCTTTAATTTGTGCGCTGTGTGCTGAGTCGTACCAATAAATTACTGGTTTAGTCATGTATACCATCCCTCTCTAATCAAATAGTTGTTTCTATCATCACTTCTAAAGTAATATTCTGAACATTAGTTCCCACTTCCAACACATCCAACCTAAACAAAGTGTTTTCAGGCACTTCTACGTTAGATAAGCTTCCTGTTCCATCGTCAAAATACTGGTTATCCAAAATCACAATATTGGAGGCTAATATACTTTGCCAGTTCATCATATCCGATGAAGTTTCAATAGAAATTACTGTGTTGCCTCCACCTCTTGTTCCGCACAATGCTCTCGCACCAATAACCCTTCCTTTGAATGGAAGCCTAGCTATAATGGGTTGTATGCCAACTTCAATTGTGGGTAATACAAACACTAGGACTCTTTTGGAGTATGTTTTCTCATCAATTCTTCTCAATTTGGAGAAATCTTCTTTTGATAACAATCCATCCTGTTGGTCTGTTGCATTAGGAATAGAGCCGCCCAAGAAATTTCCAACTAGCTCCCATAATCCAGACTGGGAATTAAAACGGTAAATATCAGCGGTGGAGTTAAGGGTAACTTGCCATCCGTTTTCAGGAGAAGGATAGGCTTTAATGAGATCATCAAAGGTATCAACAGGTTCTTTTCTGATAACTAGAGTGGATTCAGCTGCTTTTCTCGCGTCATCAGTAGCCTTGATAGCTTCTTCTGTAGCTAAGACGGCATGATCAGCTGCCAAATTAGCATGAGCTGTAGCTTGAATTGCATCTTGAATGGCTTTAATCGTTTCATCCATTTTGAGATCCAGTTGCTGAATATAGATCTTAAGCTCATCTATGTAGTCTTGCAGAGTAATAATGACATCTGGATTTTTTTGAATCATCGTATAAATACGAGAAGCGGGAATGACAATAAGGCCCTTTCCATGATAGGACAAAGTAAATGTTTTACCCTCATTGTTCCGATGGAATTGTACAATTCCCGTAGTATAGTCAACGAAAAATTCTTTTTCCGCAATCGTTTTTTTTCTCCGGAATTGGTCCAGAGAAAGCTCACTGAATCCTGAAATCATCACTTTATGTGATTCAGAGGGCATTTCAAGCAGCGTAATTTTGCTATTGATGACAGGAAGTGAATCAATTCGAGATTTGTATTCATCCCCTGGACGGCCGCTTCTCCATGTACCCACCGTGGGGTCGATATATTCTAAATATGTTTGCAATGTTGGCAATGTATCACCTCCTTAGCTAGAAATTCAATTTGGTGTTGCCGTCTGCAATGGTGGTCGTAACACCTAGGTGTGTCGTGACTTGCGAACCAACCATTGCAATGTTCGATGAAGATAAATAGGCCTTGTTATTGCTGCCAGTGATAGTTCCTTGTCCATTGCCCGGTGGGAATGGCTTAACATTCACATATTTTTTGGAGGAAGTATCTGAGGGAATAGGAGGCTCAGCAACCCAAGTCTCAATCGTGAAGTCACCAACTTTGGCAACATTGTTGCTTTGTATTTTAAGTTTGGATGCAGGGCAAGAAACCGATCCTGTAATTTTGGCGCCAGTAGATCCTGAGCCTGTTTTTACCCATCCATATTCTGCAGGAACCCATTCGAGGCACTTATCGGGTTGCTCTGGATCTTGCTCAGCACAATATCTTGGTCGTGTTTCCTGATATTCCTCAATATCATAAGTCACATGATTAGGTTTAATTACTGGCGTTATTGTTGAGCCATGTATTGCTGCACCAGCCATTCGATCACCCCTTTAAGATAAAACTATCTATTAGACTACTTAAAATTATACTGAGTGCCTGAGAAATTAATCGCGCCATTCGCGTTAATATCGATCGAGCCATTGCTATTGAGCTTGATCATACTTCCGCTGTCATGCTTGATCTCAAGAAATCCCGTTTCGACAGAGATTTCCATTCCATCATTCAGAAACAGCAATCTTCGTTCTCTTGCGTAATTGTTGTTCTGGTAGACAAAGTTCCATTGGCCGTTGGGCTTTCGGATGATACCTTTACCACTGTCGCCATTGACTCCATCGCCTAGTCCCATATGGATGTATGGAATGCCATCGTTGCCGCTGCCTTCAAATCCCAGTATAAACTTATCTTTGTCTTTAACCTCTAACTGCCATATCGGAAAGGGAGTGGGATCTGTGGTGGCTTTTGATTTGCTTGAATCTGTCCAAAACAATAGCTTCTCATTGGAGCTTAGTTGCGTACGACTATCAATTATACCGGTCTTGAGCATTAACTTATTCTTTTCAATATGAATATAATCGGCTACCGTTCCCACGGTATCTGCTTTATCAAATGTAATCAGCTTGTTCACGGATAGGTTCGATATAACCCCCATACCTGCGATAGCCGTATTCACAATAATGGAATCGGCTTCAATTCGGCCCGTGCCAATGACATTGATATTGTTCAGGTTCATAATTCCTGCTTCCGTATCAATAAGAACAGAGCCGCCGTTACCTGCGATCTTGAGCTTTCCTTTCGGGGAAACCCAGAAGGGAGCATCAGCAGCCTGTTCCGCTCCTGCCCATAGACCTTCAGAAGGATAAAGCTTCATAACTCCATTAGAGCCGTCACGTAATATGATATATGAGCCTTCGATACCGCCATCCGTTATAAATGAATCTTTAATTCTAATTCCCTGAGCATGGACAATACCGTTTAAGTCAGCCCAGAAGACATCCGACCATTGAGGTTTATCAGCTGAAGCTGTGTTTCGCTGTATAGCAAATCCTCGGGTGCCGCTCATCACGGATCGATACAAGTTGTCACTGCGGGTTACCGTAATTCCAGTAGCGTAGTCGATCAGCACATTGTTGAACATTGATCCAAATTGAACGGAAGAGTACTTGATGGAGTCATTAATGGCATTGATGATTGCAGTTACTTCATCATAGTACGCTTTGAATTTGGCTATGAATTCATCCCGATCAATCTCAGAGGTCTCATCCATATTCGTGAGCAGGGGAGCCAGGTAGAGCAGCAATGCTTGATAGCTGCTTGTAAAGGCGTCGGTATTGATCCGAATACTGGTGTCGCGAGTGGTTTGCTTATAGGTATTAGCTTGATCGAGCAGCTTCTGATACTCGGAGATGATGCGAGTACGTTCTCCCAGAACCTGCAGCTTTTCAATTGCGGTAAGCTTGCCGTCAAGAATAATCTCGTCAAACTTGCCGATGTTCATATATTTGGTATAGCTATCCAGTATAAGCTCGTCCGACCCAGATACGATTCGTAACCGTTTGGCAGTCATGTCTTCAGCGAAGAGAAGACCATTCAAATCGGCATAGAACTTATCCTTAAACTCTCGGCCGTCCCATTGTTGTATTTTAAACCCTTCCTCAGAATTGGTGATAATTCGGTTGAGCAGGGTGGAGGAGCATGGGGTCACATCGTCATAGCGATGAATGACCATGCCGAATTTGTCCGGGTTTTCTTCATACAATCCCAGCTTCATAGCCACACGGCCGCATCGATCGGTAATGGTAGTCTTAGGGCCTTCTGTCAGCCAGATGCCGTTCTCATCCCCGATCGTCACCCGTTGGCCTAAAATTAATTTCCCTAGTACCATCTCAGCAATAATACCGTCTGGAGTAAGCGCGGTTTCATAACGCAATCCGCCGCTTCGGGTGAGTCCAATGGCTCCATTCGTCATTCGCAGAAATCGTAAAGGATCATGCGTATCATAGACGGTAATGCCGTTGTCGCCAATATGGACCGTTTGATTAACAGCCATATTAATCTGATTCGTAACCTTGTCCCAGAATTGATCGAATATACGGCTGAAATCGCTGTTATCGACAATGGCTTGGTTCCACTTGTCCTTATGATCATTGACAATTGTGGTTGTTTTGTTGGAGTTGTATATATACTTCTCCAACATAGATCGATTGGTAGACAAGTCCTTAAAGTTGGCTATAGTAAGACTGATATTGGAGCTTTCGTAATCGAAGTCGATTTTGACGATTTTTGCTTCGATCAGCATGTTGAAGACGTCGTATTTTACGATTACTTTATCTCCGAGCAGAAGCTTGGACCAGTTCCGCTGTTCCTCCAGATATTCCAGGAAGTTGACGATATCCATTTTCAAGTGAAGCTGTGGCATGCGGAATTCTTCAAATTTCTTTTTTCCTTCTTCTAAAATGTCCTTGGCCTCAATAAGAGATTCGTTGACATACTTTTGCTCAAAAATAAAAGTATCAAGCTCTCGAATCAGTTCAGGGCTGAAATTTTGCTGCAAGGAAAGAGCTTCTTGAATTTGACTTTTTTCCGAATCAATGATGTTTAGCTGGTTTTGAATTTGCTGAATCACAGTTTCTTTATCTGCGATTTCACTTTTCTTATGATCAAAATTATATCTGTTGATGATGGCAGGGCCATTATTGGAAGCACTATATTCGGCATTGGTGATGTTGGCTACCTGGATAAATAATTCAGCTTGTCCTGATCCGGAGAGGGAGACGCTGACATCCCCGGTTCCCAATAGCTTCCGAGTAAGCTCCCACTTGCCTCCCGAAAGAGCGACCGGTATGTTATTCACCGAAACGGTCTTGTTCGAACTGTCGGACAACTTGATCAGTACTGCATAATGATGTTTGGGATCAATCTGGAATTTTACAGTCTTCACACCGCCGTTGAATGTAGACTGATCAAATAACATCTTGTCATTGAATTGCTGCCCAAGCTGAATCTGAGTAATGGCGGCCAGTTCATTTTTGAGCACATTCAATTCCGTTCTTCTTGAGGCTTGCGTCCGGGCATATTCATCTCCCATTTCAATTAGAGCACCGAATTGGCCTTTATAGCTTTCTTGCAACTGCTGATAATCTAACAAAGCATGGCATAGCTCGTCACTCATAAAGTAGCTTGGCTGGACCGTAGTGCCCTTAGAGTCGCGCTCGAATGGATACATCCAGTAGCTGAAATCTTCCAGATAAGGGCTTCCGCTCGGCGTAAGCCGCTCAATGCCCATACCTTCTTTTCCGATTGGCCGCAATCTCGTGACGACGATCTCGGCGTTGGATTCTTTGTCAACGGATTTTAAGTATTTCTGATGGGAGAATACGCCAAGCTTATTGGTTCCATGCAGCTCAGGCTTAATCATATTGATCTTACGCTGCTCGGTATCCCATTCCACAATGGCATTGTATTTCTCCATTATTGTAAAGACGGCATCCAGCAGCGTATTATCCGGGAACTCCCAAGAGCGATAGGACAATTCATAATCCGCATCCATATAACCAATACTCCAGGAGGTGGTGAGTGAAAGCACATCTTCCAGCACTTGTCTAGCGTTTCGAGAATCTTTTTTGTAGCCGCCGATTATTTTGTCATTCAATTCCTGGGGGAGATGGATGCACTGAACGCTTTTAGAATCTCCCCGATCTCCCGTACTCTCATTGACCTTTGTAATGATATACCAATCCGTTGCATGCTCCGTCACAACCTTCAAATGATATCTCTCTCGCAGCAGATCCACATTCCGGTTTCTTACGAGCTCGTTGTTTTGATCGACGTAGTACGGAAGTTGAAAGGAGAGGGTAGAGAGCTCCGTCAAGGAAACCTCTCGCTTGATACCGCTGACTTCGGATAGCTTGGCTATGATTTCACGGTTAGGTTTGGCTAGAAAGAGTCTTGGTCTTGCCGGCTTAAGAGATAAATCCAGCGTTCCTAGCTGGCTTAGCATGTTATCACCTCCTTTCTAATCTAGATGAGCTTAAATTGATAGCGGAATTGAATCTTCGCATTTCCTTTTACACGGAATACATTTTTTCCCTGCGAGAGCGTTAAGTATTGATCGTTAAAATTAGAGTAACGGTAGACCATGGGGAGGTCTGACTCGATATACTCCAGCTCGTTGTTCACATATACGGTTTCTTTATTATTCAGTTGTCTGAATTTAAATTCTTTATTCATATGACTGGTGTTCGTAAGCGCAAAGTCACCAGCACCTGTTTTGGTGATCCAAACCTCTGGTTTGCACTCTGTATCTCCTTTATTGTCCACTACAATAACAGGCTCAAACGTAAAGGTGATATCCCCGAAGACAGGAGTCACTGTAGGATGATCTGTACTTAAAAGTATTCGATATCTGAGCATCAAGCCTCCGATTGGCGAGTGAGGCAGAATACCTGGAATGGAGCTTCCATTAACAGCTTGAAGCCATTCTGTCCACTCATATCCTCCGTCATAGGAAATCGAGGTGAATACAACAACGGATGTATCTGGCGGTGCGCTAGCGTTCCAGTGCATATGATTGATTGCGCCATCACCATCAACAGCAAGCATGATGGGTTCGGATTGGTAATATCCTTTCATACCGAGTAGATCTATCCAGGTTAACATAAGACCACCTACTCAATCTTTCCAAAAGGACGGAAATGGGCGGCAGTACCGGATTCTTTCCATTTTACGATCCGATAGGCCATCCAGATGATGCCGGCATCCCTAGTTGCATTTCCATCTGTGGTAGACCAATTCGGCTCGCTTGCTCCCGAAGTGCCGGCTATCGTACATACATAGAAGCGATCGCTTGGGAAAGTCGGCACGACGATATCATTTTCGCGATAGACCTGCTGCGGCCTCCATACCGCTTTGTTTTTTGTATCTTCTGTCACGGAACCGGCTGCGATCTGCCATGTTGGCTCATAAGGCGCGCTATGCCCGGATTGGGTGCACACATAGTAATGACCGTTATCTTGCGACGGAACAATAGGATCACCTACAACAACACGGCGCAGCGAGGACCATTTTGGCGCGGCTTGACCAGAACGAATATTTACGGCACCTACATATCCGCCAATCTGAGGATTGCTGTAATAGATTTTCTTTTGCTTGTTCCAGTAACCGGATTCCGGAATAGATAGGGAGGATACCTCAGAGGCTTCATCCAGCTTGTCCATGTTGGAGGCAAGATCCAAGATAGTCTGTCGGCCATTATCGCTTAGTTCCGGTTTAATTAATTTTAGATTTTGCGTTAGTGTTGACATCGATTATTTACCTGCCTTTCTAAGTTATTTGAAAATGTCACTCCATACCGCACTAGCTGGGAGGTCACTCCACTTAAATACATCCGGAGTGAGAGAGAGACGTCCGGAAGCATCCTGAACAATCCCCAATAATTCTCCAGCTGAAAAATCTTGATGGCGGATGGTCTGCACATTTTCTGCCCAATCATAGATCGGGGAAGTCATAAGAGGGGAGTAAGCATAGGAATCATTGCATCGAAAGCGTAATGTCACATATCCTTGAGAAGCCGAGTTGTGAAGCAAGTAGGGATCATCAATATATAAAACATAATAGATTTTTTCCGGATCATTAGAGAAGGTGAGCGGAACATAGTAGGTTGGCTCCGTCAGCCATCTTCTAATAGATCGCAATTCTTCTGTAGTCCAGCCATTCTCGAAGGCAAAATGTACGGTTAATTCAAGCGGTTTCTTCTCAATACCTTGAAAGTATGGCTTATGCCTGCCTTTAATTTTGTCCTCCAAGATGGATTGCGAAGCTCCCAAATACTCTTCCTGCATACTTCCGTCAAGTGTAACATTAAGCATGCTCAAGTCTTTTGAACGTACAGAATTAAAGGTGAAGTAAGCTGAATCATAAATCGTCAATTCATCACATCCAACAAACAAATTTGTATTTCATATATTTATTAACGACCAATTCGAATGCCTTTGCGGTTCAGACCATCTACGAATAGGTCGGAGAAGTTCGAGCCGTCCTGGACTGTGCCTTGCAGCACCACGCTTATATTTTCAATGACGGTTCCAGAAGATGCTGCAATGGTTTGCGTTTTTGAAGCTAGCCCTGTTACGGTATTCATTAATCGAATTGGTAAATCTTTAATGAAGGAAAGCGGGTTATGCAGCACAACTTCACCTTTTTTCAAAACAGCGAACTCTTCATTCGATTGCAGCGTGTCTTCCCACCATTTCTGCGTGGTAGTACCTTCAACGCCAACTTCGCCGCCTTGATGATAGGTTTTAACATTTTTAAGCTTTTCATAGCTTCCATCTTCGAATCCCCATTTTTCCCGAAGCGCTGTATTGATCGCCTTAAGTCTCTGGAATTCGGGATCGGATGAATTTTTAATGGCTTCCGCTTTCTTCTTATTGTTTAGATATTCTTCCCAAGCTTTTTCCTTTTCGCTCTTTTGATTGGCGGAAGGGAGGGGCATCTTATCAAGATCTTTGTAATCCGTTTGCGTATTGGAATTGATTGTGCCGAACATTTCTCCTAGAAAACCTGAATTAGAACGTAAGTAAGAGAAGAATTCATCATATTTTCCACGAATGGTAGTTAAGGCGGATTCCACTTGCAATACATCGTTACTCATTAACTGTTGCTTAAGATTATAAAACTCGCTTTCATTTCCCAGCACAGATTTCCAATGGATCTGCCGCAGTTCCTTTTCATCATTAAGCTTATCTTTTGTTTTCTGATAGAGGGTATCCTCGGTTTGCTCTAGGTTACTGATATGCTGTTCCCGGTCTTCCAACAAATCATCCAAAGCTTCCTTTTGGAGCGTTCTGCCTCGTTCGCGTTGCTTACCCTCAATCTGTTCCTGAACGTTGGCTAGTTGTTCCTCTAGATCGTTTCTCTTCGCCTTGTCTTCATAAGAATTATTGTGGCTAATCTCATTTATTTTCTTTTGAATTTGCGATTCTTCTTCAAGAAGCTTATTAATTTCTCTGTCATAATCTTCTGTTGCGTTGGTGCGGTTGAATGCTTTTAATTGCGCATCAATAGTTTCTTTCAGACTATCGCGTTCATTTTTGTAGTTGTCCATCACACGCTTATGACGTTGATCCTCGTCATTCATGCGTGAGTCGATTACGCTTAGCTCAAGATCGCGTTGCTGTTCCAGCATTTTTTTGTAATCGGCAATCACTTTGTCCGCACTTTTCTCCCGATAGTTATCCAGGGACTTAGTAGCGGACGTAATCGCAGTTACTGTTTCGTACCAGGCGTCAGAGTTTGCTTCCAATTGCTTGTTAAGCAGTTCGATTTGCTCTGTGGTTAATTTCTCGGAATTTTTGGCTGAATTATTGGCTTCCTGTCTTGCGCGTATCCAGTTGTTTTCTTCATGAAGCGCTTGTTTCTTTTCATTCAATAACTTAATTTGTTTTTCTTGTTCTTTAATCCAGAGCGGCGAATTCTCCTCATATGTGGACTGAACCTGGCGTGATTTCTTAAGCTTCTGGTTATAGGTATCGACCTCAGCATTGCGTGTGTTCAAATAGTTTTGCGTATAAGCAAGCTTTAGCTCATCCAGAGAGGCTAATAAGTTTGCGTTCTCTTTGGTTAAGTCTCCAATACTGGATTTATTGGATTTAATGGCATCATCAAATTTTTTGTATTTATCGAATAGTTCCTGAAGGCTTTCTTGGGCTTTTCCTGAGGTTAGTTTATTGTATAGTTTAATAAACTCTTCGCTGGCATTGCCATTCTGATCATACCAGGTGGAGATAGGCTTGTTATAGGTGTTCTCCTTTTCAAGCAGCTTCTGCTCATTAAGCAACTCTTTATTGGCATCTTGAAGAAGCTTCATTTCTTCTGTCTTGCCGGATATTAATTTGCTCGTTTTCTGAATTTGATTGGAGTAAGCTTCTTCTTTGGAGATGCTTTGTTCCAGCAGATCATTTACCTTCTGTTGCGTGAGAGCAAGATTGTTAATAGAGTTTATCTTGGCGTCTGTAATATCCTTGCTCTTCGGGTCATCGGAAACCGAAGAAGTTGAAGAGGAGCCGCCTTTGCCGGAGGGACTTTTGAAAACGATTGGTTTTGAAAGTGCCGCAATTTGCCCATTTAATAGATCCACTTTTTTTTGATAATCATCGAATTTTGCCTTTTCTTCAGCAGTAAACATTTTATCTTTGGTAGATTGGAGTACATTTTCAGGCATATGGCCAGCCATGGCTTGATAAAACTGCAAATACATGTCACGCTTGGTTTCCAATTCACTATGGGTACTTTTAAGATCTTCAAGGCGATCTTTAATTTCCTCAAGTCGTGCTTTTCTGCGTTGGTTTGCAATTTCCTCTATTACATTTCCTTCTAATTTTAATGCACCCGTATGTTGGTCGACGTATGACAGAAGTTCAGGGAATTCTTCAAGAAGACTTAATGTAGAGCTTAGTGAGAGTTCTTGTCCGCTTTGTAACGTATTGTAAGCAGATTCCAGTTTAGAAATCGAATTTACGGTTTCCTGAAGCTTTCGGTTATGATCCTCCATTGCTTCCTTGGAATCAACCACTTTCCCTACATACTTGACTGCACCTGTGGCAGAGTCCATCTGAGCATCGAGAATCCTAATTCCTTTGGCTGCGGCATCTGATTTGCTGCTTACATTACCAATATGTCTCTTAAGTTCGTCATAGACAGGAAATAAAGTTTTACTGGTATTGGCAGATTGTTGTATGGATGTTGAGAGCAGACCGAAATGTTCAGATAGTTGTGGGAAGGCATTTACAAGTTCATCCATATTCCCGGTTTGTAGCATTTGCGAAATGTCTATTTTATTATCTTTAATGTAGGCAGCAACGTTGCTTATTGTGGATTGATAGCTATTGGCAAAAGCATTGAGCTCTTCTTCAGTTTTCGTAGCAAAGGATTCATGCTTCGTAAAGGCATCAGCCAATTGGTTGAAAAATAGAGATAAATTTTGGTCGCCATCAATAGTTTCTGCTTGGCCAATAGTTTTAAGAATGTAATTATACTCATGGGTGCTTTTCTTAATGTTTTCTGTTTCTACAGCGATTTCGCCATTGATTTTTGAGAGTCTAGATTGAATACTTTTAAAAGTGTCCTCATCAATTGCTCCATACAAGTTTCTTAAATCAAAATTTTCGCTTAGTGTGCCAGATAAAATGGAGCCTTCTAATCCGTGTTTGCTATAAATGTTTTTTAATTCTTCTTTTAACGTTTTTAAATCTTCTTGGTAATTGGAAGTAAAATCGAATACATTCGTTTCATCGCCAAACTTTTTGAGAAACGTATAAGATTCCTCTCGGGCCAACTGCTCATTGGCTTGTTTGGATAACTTATTTTTATTTTTGTTGCTTTTCTCCATCTCTTCAGTTATGCCAGGGACAGAGTCCTTCATTTTAAAAGCTGCATTTTTCTGTTGAAGCGCATAAAGTTCTCTTTGAGATTTGATTAATTCGTCAATCGCTTCTTTGCTCTTATAGACGATATTGCCATGTTTATCATAATGACTAATCACTTCAGGCATGATGGAACCAAGCTGCTTATAAGTGTTTTGTAGTTCCTCTTGTGAGCTGTTGCTGTCATGCAATTGCCGTTGCAATTCTTTTAAACTGGCTATCTTTTGGCTCGTCTCGTTCATATTCTGCTTCAGTGAATCAAAGTAATCCTCTTGCGATTCCTTTGACTTGCTGAATAGCTTCATAAGGCCCTCAAGAGCAAAGCCAATTGCAACAAATACAGCGCCGACTACCGTTGCAGCTCCTAATGAACGGAGAGCCACCGTTGCACTTTTTGCCGAGACTCCTAATGCTTTTATGCCGTTGCCAAAAGTTATAACTGCAATAGTAGCTGTTCTGAAATTTGGGCTCAATACTGCGAGCGCGGTTGCGACTGTACCTAAAACAGGAGGAAGGAAACCTATATGTCTAACAACCGAGCTAAATATGTTAGCCATTTCAGTTAACGCGGAAGTTATCATAATTAATGAATCACTTAAGATAGCATTGCCCATTGCAAGCGAAAATTCTTGCCAAGCGGCCTTCATTTGGACAATTCGTCCCTCGTAGGACTGCATATATGAGGCTTGTTCATTCATAGCGCTGCCTTCAGAATACATCGCTTTAGCTGCCGCTTCATGTGCAACATTGCGGTTATCCATCAATGCGAGAAATTGTCTATGATAGTCTTGCCCTGCCAGCGTGATAGAAGCATTTAACTTTGCTTCATCATTCAATGTTCCGAATTTACGTGCTACCTCATCCAAGATTTGTGTGGAAGATTTAAACAAGCCATTGGCTTGGGTAATGTTAATACCTAGTTGTTTAAGTGTATCTACAGCGGGCTCAACTGTGGTCAGCCGGGAGTAAATCGTATTCAGAGCGTCGCCTGTGACGTTGCCGGACTCCTTGGTCACTTGCATGATAGCTGTCGCATCCCCAAGCAGGTTTTCAAGAGTTACACCAAAGGCGTCTCCCGTGCTAGATGTAAGCTGCAGTGCTTGTGCAAGTTCATTGGATGCTACGGAAAAGCTGGAGTTAATGGCAACGAGCTTATCAACAATTCCTATGGATTTATCAGCTTCAATATTGAAAGCCGACATTGCGATCGCAATGGTATCAATAGCTTCCTTGGAGTCAAGCTTGCTGACATTCTGGGCAACGGTTACGGAGTTCGCAAGGCTTAACATTTGATCTTCGTTAAAGCCCTGCTGAGCAAGCTCGATCATCACCTGATTAACATCCGTAAGCGAACGGCCAAGCTCCTTTGCCAGTTCGGTGCTTTTGAGAAGCAGGTTGTCGAAGTTTGTTTCTTCATTCATGCTTCGCTTCAGCTCGATGATCTGATTGTCGACTTGAACGATAGTTTGAATGGCTGCTTTCATTCCAGCTACTAATGGATCCAGCAGAAAACGTGCAGTTTCAAACCAGGCAGGAATGTGCTGGATGCCCTTATTAATACTACTCAACGTTTTTTTCTTCGTTTCCGTTGCAGGCGCATCTTTTATAACAGCTTGATTAGCTGTAGGATTCATAAAGTTCATTAATTGATTCAGTTCATCTTGGTTGACATCAATTTTCACTCGAAATTGTTTGAGTAAGGGATTACTTTCAACAGCCTTAATGCTCTTATTAATATTTTGCACGGATACATCGCGATTTAAATCGGCACTTAGCCTAACTTGATCTGATTCTGACATATTTGATTACACCTCTTTCGTGACTCAAAAAAGTGGAGCAGTCAAATATGAACGATTCCTCTCCACTCCGAATTCTAATATTTTTTATTTCGTATAGTTAGAGCCATCATCTTCCGACAACTCTTCAAATTTGCTGCATAACGATTCATATAGGAACTGATCCTGCCCTCCGAAGGATAGGCCGCAATGAAGGATAGACTTCGTAACGCTTTTCATCATGTTTTCATTATGTTCGTTGACATCAATGATAAATTCTTCTTCAAGGAGGGGGATAAGGGCCAATTTAAATTTATCCATATCTTTGATGTCATATCGTGGTTGGGTGCTGTCTTCAATGAGGAGCGGTTCTCCGTCTTCATCCAAATGAGCATGTTCCTTGACCAGCTCAAAATACTCGTCCTTGTATTGCTGGAAACGTTCAGTCAGAAGCTTGATGAATCGGGTTTTCATCCGGGAATGGTAATCGATTAATTTGAGTTCATAGAGAAAAAGAATAGCATACTCTAATTCATGAATATAAAACTTGATTTTCTTCATAATCGAGCTCCTATTTAGATGTTGTGGGTTCAGAATGCGGCTTTAACAGCAAATTCATAATTTCATCTTTGTTTTCTATATCCAAGCTTTGTAGGCTCTCAAGAAATTGGGTGCGAACTTCCGCATTGGATTGGGCCAACTCCTGAAGCGTCTCAAGCTTCTTGAACATACGCTGATAGACTTTTTGAATGTCTTGGGGATCCAAGGCCAGGAAGATCGTTTCCGCATACTTGCTTTTTAGAATGATTTCGAAAAGCTGCACCTTTTCTTCGTATGAATAAGGCTCGGGATCAGCAAGTGTTGTGAACCATAACAGAATATGAAGGTTGATGTAGTCGATCATTTTTCTTTCTTTTATGGGGTGATGCTGGCTGTATTCTGCAATGAATTTGCTATAGTCCTCCAGGGCATCATCCATTCGGACAATCGAAAAATTTGTATAAACTTCCGCATATAAGCCATCTTCAAACGTTACTTTTTTAAGTACATCATAGGTTTTGGCTTCTTGAATCAAATGATCAACCGTCATTTTTTTGGATTTTCGCTTCATGAATTTCAACTCCTCAAATAATAAAGAAGATAGCAGGGGAGGGGATCCTCTGCCATCTTCTTAGGATTAAACTTAAACGAAGAAGGTATGATTAGAGCAGTGTGTAGACGGCAAGATTTTGATCGGCATCAGGGAATAGATCGAATACGATTTCCAAATTCGTCACATTGCCGGAATCCATCGTAATCGTGAAGTTGGATACTGGACGTGCATTCGGATAAAACATTTGTACAAACTCGTCTTCGCCGCCGTCTTTTGGACGAATGAAGGTATCGCCAATAATTTCGAAAGCCTCTGGATGTTTGTTCGCTTTGAACTCCAGTGTTTTCGCTGTTACTTCTGTTTCCGCCTGGTAGTAAACAACAAACACAGCGTTCTCAGGAGCTGTTGCAGCGTTCAAAGTAACCTTTTGGCCTGCCAGCGTATATTCATTTTCATTTTGCGCTGGATCGCCGACCAGCTGCTCCTCGCCATGCGATACCTTATCGTCCAGCAGTTGGAAGACAGAGAGGGAGCCGACTTTCGGTGTCGAAGGCAGGGTAATGCTGTTAGCGGCATCCGCAGTTAGCTCTTTGCGAACGAACATATCCGTCTTGCCTTTGCTCCAGTCGGCGCCTGCCAGCATAGCAAGCCATTTGAGATCAAATACTTCCAACGAGACGGTAAGCTTACCTTGTTTATTATTATCCCAACGGATGGCACGGGAGCCTTTCACATTGGCATATACTTGATCACTAGTCCATTCATTTGTTGTTACATTCGCGTATGGAGTATAGAGGAAAATGCTTTTATCAGCTTTCTTGCGGATCGTTAGATTTGCGGCGTCTTTAATTCCATAGTTCATAGGTTTAAATCTCCTTTAAGGTTATATTTTAATTTTGTTGGCCCAATGAGTGAGATCGATTTTTTTCGAATCTGCTCCCGCTAAGGCTTGATTAAAGTTAATAAAGAATGAATCAATTTCCAGAATAGCCTTGTAGCTGTTAAGCAATTGGTTTAAGGTCATCTTTTTGACTGTCTCGTATGGGATAAAGGATTTGCCTCCATGGATGACAGTATTAATGACTGTAGCCATATTCAGTTCATCTTTTGCTGAGTTTCGAGACCGGCCTTCCATAATTTTTAGATAGATATCTTTATGGCGATCCGATTTGAATTCAGGCAGCGGTTCGATCTTAATCTTTTCCATATTCGTGACTTGAAGTATGGCGGCAGCTACTTCATCAAAGTTGTTGCGGTCAATGCTGCCTGATTTTCCAATTCTGAGACTGGATGATTCCATTAAGCACTTTACTTCTTCCTTGAAGAAAAATTGCAGGGACTCGGTGAGCAGCTCTAGATAGGTAAGCTTGCGAGAGCCAATGGTTACGGTAAGGGTAGGAGTGAAAAATAAATCGAATAGGGAGAGCATTTCCTTATACTCTGAATTGATATCGAACATGTCCAAGGAGAGCCGATATGGATATAAGTATGTATTATATTGTTCTTCCCCTAATTGCACGAAGTCTTCGACAGTTGGGAATGTAAGAGTCCCCACTTGATCCAGACTTATGCTGTCCTCGAATATCTTTACAAGGTTATTGTATTGGATCATAAATCATTAACATCGTTTTCATATACCGTTTAAGCACTCCATTTCACTTGCGGAAGATTCTTGGTCTAGCTATACCAACAACTTATCGATAGCAGTGCCATGTCCTCTTTAATAGCTCGGAACGGCTCAGCTCTTTGCAGGCGCTTTTTCTTTTTCATCTGAGAACCTCCTTCCTTCGTAATAGCTTTGGGCTAGGTTTATTCACCTATCATATGGCGACACTTTTAACAAAAGAAAAACCCATTGTATAAAAGGGTTTTTCGTATTTTTAACTCTTATTAGTGTGGAACTTTTGATTTAAAAGCGGCAATAAACATTTCCTTATGGGTACGATATAGAACATTCATAAGCTTGGTTGCGATTTTTGCTCTTTGCTCATCGCGAGCTATTTTCTCTAGTAAGGAATACATGGTGTTTGGATTGATTTTCAATTTGCCGATATAGAATTGATAATAACGAATGAAGTCATCGATGATTCGATCTCGTTCGTCGGCAGGCAGAGAAGCCGCAAAAGCTTGATTAATACTCATACACATCGTTTCAATATATTCAACTATTTTGGCTAGCTGCTTTCTGTCGGCTTTTCTTAGCTCCTGATGAAGCAGCAGGGAACTGAGCTCTGTACTTTTACGATAGTCAGCCATTTTCAGAGCAGTCATTTCGTTATACAAGTAATCCATAGGACATTGATAGGCAACGGACTGAATGGAATCATTCTGAGATACATATTTCCAGAACAGCGGTTTTTCTTTGATTAATTCTCTAGTTTCACTTATATATCTAATTTCCTGTCCAATATTAATAGTGAACATTTTTTTAGCCAAGTCTATACATATACCGGATAACACGGTCACCACATCGATTTTTTTCAGTAGACTGATTAGTTGTTCGTTGGGAGCCCCAATATTCAAGAGATGCCAATAGGTTGACATGCATAGCTGTCCAATATTAACGGTTCGCCCAATATAACGTTGGCTCTTGGACAATTCATTGTCAATGACAGCCATATCATAGCTTGTAATCTGATATTTTTTCTTATTGCTGGCTACAAGATTAACACAAACCCGATATTTTCCGAATACACGTTGGCTTATTGACAATAAGCGCTCATTATCTATCAATAGTACGGTATCGGAATCGTAATCGCAGCCAGACAAGATATCCTGTAGCGGGAATTGAATCGCATTTACACAGACGATATTCGGACTTAAATTGAAATATTTTTCGATATCCAGATTAGGCGTATTTTGCACGATCAGAACATTGCTGGGACTTGTATGCGGATTGCGGAAGGCGGTTAGTTCTTTATAATCGAACAGCTTTGTATGTACTTCGTTATTCTTTAAGGATAAGCTTTCAGGCTGCTGCTGATCCGTAATCAATCGACCGATACTATGAAACAAAAATTCAATAGGATTGCCTAGCAATACACAATAATCGCCTCGTAAGCGAATCTTGCCATTTTTGATATGATTAACATGGCTGTGAATGACATCTTTTCTAAATCTCCTGAATAGCTTGGTTTTGGCCAGGTCTTTGTTATGTAGAAACAGATCTGCAAACATAGAATGGCTATTCATCTCATTCGCGCTATTTCGGATATGGGAGATGAAATCATCATCATTGTTTTTAAGACGGGTAATAACGTCTTTTTCATATTGGCATAAGTCGCTCATGTCCGTCTGGGAGATGGGGAGAGAGTTAATCATTTGATAGCTGGTTTGCTGCAGAATATGGCCGGATTCATCATACCCTTGTTTGGATTTTTTTTCGTTTTTGCATATCCCAAAGATGCAATCGTCGGCATAAATGACTTTTTTCCAATGCTCCCATAGGGATTGCTCAGTACCGATCAATGAGCTGAACTTTAATGCTTTTAGACTGCTGGGAGTAATGATGAAATGAACGTCTTTTGCAAGCAGCTTTATTCCATCAAACATGCTTGGGATTTCCCATTCCTCATAGTTGATATAAGGAGGGCAATGCTCCTTTAGAAATAATTGAATGTTGCAGTTGAATGCTGCGCTTTTGAACATATGATTGCGAAGGAGCAGCATGCTTTTGCCCTCGTCAAAATAGGAGCTGTCTAACAGCGACTCGCCATCAAAAAGACTGTTGGTGATCCAAGCATCCTCCTCAAAACTATTAAGGAAGCCGTTTTTGCTTGTACGGATTACGTTCGACCGTTGGACAAATCTGCTCTCTACATCATTGACAATTAGAATGTTTTTCGGATCGATTTTAATCGTTTTTTCAATAGCTGAACCTACCAGGCTTTCATAGGCGAGCAGAGAAGGATAATCGATTTGTTTTTGAACATCGAAATTTAATCCCAAACGGCTCCATCTCATCATACGATCGTATAATTTTTCTTTGATAAACAAACATTGGCCTACTCGGGATTTGGAGCTGGATCGCTTATATACTTTATAGTGGGTGCCATTCAAAACAAATCCATCGGTATATAGCTTTATCCTCAATTGCTCGCTGCTGATTTCATCCCACTTTGGTAGAGAAGCTTCAGCTTCAATGGTACTCATAAAATCGTTCAGCTTGTTTTTGTATCCTTCGTCCAGCTCTCCGAGCAGTTTATTTGAAATATGTTTTAATATTGTTTTCCCAGAGGCGACCTTTTGATTGAATTTGACATTGATGATATCTGTAGAGAGACATTTCCCATTTTCCTTTTTTACGGAATATTTTAATCCTGATTTAATGAGTTGATTAAGCTCGAGACTGGGAGGAAGCATCCCGATATATTTCAGATCGATTGCTTTCTCTCTAACCATATGATTATAAATATCGGATCCTTCAATCGAAGGTATGTATACGGAATGTATGAAATGGTCCAAAACGCTCGCTCCAGTCTGCTGTCATTTATTAGTATGAGTGTAGTTATAGGATTCCCGCTGCTGCTGTACGGAATTATAGACAAGAGTCCAGTAATCTTGTATGGGTATAATTTCTGATGTGTCTTCATCGAAACTTTCCCCATATCCAAGAAAACCGTCGTAATAGAGATCCTGATAGCTAAGTTTGGATAGTCCTGTTTTGATATACGTTTTCATCGTTTTTCTCCTTAGAATAGTTGTGCATGGTGATTGGTTCACTCCTTCATGTAGTTAGCTTCATTATTAAGAATGAAGAATATGTTTTTATAATTCCATTGATAATCTATCATTTTGAAAAAATAAAAGTCAATGTATGACCTTTTAGTAAAGACAAAAATGTCAGTACGGCTAAATCATCTCTTCTTTTTTAACTGTTTCATACCAGTCAACATGAATTCTATTGGCGATAATCGGGTATTCTTTGCCATTCCAGGTGTGGATATTGCCATGAAGTACGGAGATTGTATTCGTACTAAGCGCTTTGGAAGCTGCTTGAATTGCATATTTTGTACAAGATTCTTGTACCTCAAGATAAATAGGAACGATAAGCCGGCCAGCTACATAAAAGTTGGAATTCATTGAAATCATCTCCTTACGGTCTATGAAAGTAAACGAGTCTTGTATACGGCAATCATAGCATGATCTATTAGATTAAGCAAACATATGTTCCTATTTATTCGTAGGAATAAACAAATTAGGTTGCAGGAGGATGTATTTTTTTTTACATATTGTTGTGCTATAATCATCAATGGAATGAAAATTTGTATTTAAAGGAGTTGAGAATGATGAAAACAGAAGAGAAAAATATTTATGAGGTGCTTTCAGAAGAACTTTCTTCTATTGCGAAACATAGAAATCAGCAACGAATGATAGAAGAGTATCTAGTCGAGCATCATGAAATGATGAGGGGAACATTTATTGAGTTAGTTGCTAATCCTGAAAAGGTTGGATTTCTTTCTACAGAGGAATTAGCAGTCATTACAAACGGAATACATACGGTTACTCAAAACGAAACTTTATTTGTCAAAAATTATTTTGATCTTAACACGATAAAAGCTATTAAATACTTTGCGTTTTCTAAGCCTGAGGAAATCGCCTTTCCATATACATTTAGTCCTGTTATCAGAGTAACGAATGAGGATTACTTGACTGCTATATCATTTAAGGATTTGGCTGCTCTAGCCAATAGCGGTTTGCTCACTTACAATTTTGACACTCAGCGACTAGCCAAAAAAACCATTTCAAAAACAGGTAAAATCATTAAAAAAAGAAATATAAAAAATGCAAGTGTAAGTAATATCGTAAAGCTCATGAAGGAAGGAAAATATAACCCTTCTACTTTATTGTTTAATGTGCTTGTAGATGGAAATAGCAGTATCAGCTTTAATAGCGGCGAGTTGACCATTCATAAAGAATCAACACTCAATATTATTGATGGAGCTCATCGCTTGGAAGCGGTCATTCGAATTATAGAAGAGGATCCTGAATTCGAAGGATATATGAATATTGATCTTAAGCATTACCCTTTAGAAAAAGCTCAAAAGCTATTAGCCATAACGAATACGGTTAATCCATTTGATAAAACATTAACTAAATATTATGGCGGAGAACAATATGGACAAGAAATCGCGAAATATTTGATGACAATCCCTGTGCTCCACAATCGGATTGAAATTAAAACGGCAGTAGACAAAAAAATATCAATTACTAATTTTGCGATCCTGTCAGAAGCTATTCAAGACATATTCGAGCCTGAAAATACAAAGGATAGGTACGACATACAAGATGTTCTGAAAAAGTTTTATGAATATTTGATTCCTTCTTATGAATCTGAGCTAGTAAAGAATAGAATTAAAAACCTCGAATCATCTTGGATTAGCCATCATAATATGCATGTTGGTTTTATTGCCATTGCCAAGAAACTATACGACAGGTACGGCAAAGACTTTCCAGTCGATAAGATTGTAGCGGTTATAGATCATATTAACTTTAACAAAGTTAGCTCTCCGCTTAATGATATCATGGGAGGACAAGGAAAAACGAATAGCAACAAGGTGAAATCGCAAATTAGAGAATTTATTGAATCCCAAGTGGATAATATCCTGGATTAAGAGGGGATTGATGCGAATGTCTAACATTGTTTATGAAGATAAAATGTATAATGCTGAAGTGAAAAGAGAATATATCAGTTCCCACAAAAAAGGCACTCAAAAAAACTTGGAGCGAATTTTTAAAATTACACAGGTCTTTGAGTCAGATATGGATAAAGAGCTATTTACCTTTACGCGAGAAGAATTGCGAAAGCTGTTTTTTACTTTCATGGCGTCCACCCCAAGTGCATCAAAGTCAACCGTTCAATACGTCTCTGGATATATTGATTGGGCCATTGATGAAGAATATTATAATGGGATTAATCCGCTTGAGACTGTGGATGTTCGCTGGAAAGAGCAGTTTGTGGTCAAGCCTGAAAAAAACTATTGGACAGATTCAGAGATTAAAGAAATGGTGAATGGCATTGTATCTGCACAGGTTGCAATCGTCTTTTATGCACCGTTTATAGGCATTAAGGGGACGGAAAATTCTGAAATCGTAAACCTGAAAAAATCAGATATCGATGATGAAACTATGACAGCCAGATTAGTCGACCTGGACAAAAGTGTAAGAACGGTACAAGTGGATCATGAATTTATTAGATTATGCCATCAGGCTATGAAGGAAGAAGAATTCATTAAAAGCAACGGCAATCCGGAGAAGGGGATAAAATCGGAAACGGCGCATCTGATAAGCAATGAATTTATAGTTCGGTCTGTAGACATTGGTGTGAAAAACACTCAAGAGGCCGATGGAATGGTTGTTTATCGAAGATACTCCACAGTAGCTGAATACTTTAATGAGCCAAAGCTAAACCCTACATCGATCATGTATTCAGGGATGCTGGCGAAGGCAAAGCAATTATTGATGAACGGCAATTTGGATAAAGTGGGCTACAAAGAAATCGCTCTGCAATTTAATTTTAATGAAACGACATTAAGACGCTACAAAGATGATTTTTTGAATGAAAGAACCATACGGGAACTCTATGAAATATCCTAAAGGGAAACTTTTAGGATATTTTTTCGTTGGCTTGATTTTTTAAAATGAAAAATGCTATATTTCATAAAAAAGGAGAATCCATACTATAAATTGATAAGTTAAAGCTGCATCTCTATGATAGCTGTTGATACGTTCCAGAAACTTGCTTCGTAATAACAGCATTTGCTATACTTGTAGTGCTATTGTCCCATTAAATGATAATAGGTTTGTCATATATTATCATATTGAATATATAGAATAGTGACTAATGGACTGTTAACGGAAGGGAGGAGATCCATGTCATGAACAGTGATCGTTTACTGAAGATGTTAAGAAATGAAATCAGTCATTATTCATTTAACTATAAGAATAAAATTATAGAAATCATATCAAATAATGTAAGTGAAACGGGTCTATTATTTTTACCCCTGGAAAACAACACAATGCGGTTGCTGGATCCCAATGAAGTTCTATATGTCAGTACACCACAAAAAGGGAAAGTGTATATACATACCTTAACTTCCGAAATCCCATTTCATAATTCGGCGTACAGCTTATTAGAGTATCTGGTAGAGAAGAATAAAAACTATTGCTATTTGAATAAAGGATTTGTAATTAATAAAGATAAAATTATGAATTTCAATTCTTATTATAGAAGAGTGATTTTTATAAATGGAGAAGAGGTTAGAGTAACAGGAGAAGCTATTAAAATTCTTATAAAGGCATTAGGTAAAGAAAAAGATACACATCATGACTCATTTATTGGAAAATTCGAATACTAAGATGCATAATACGATTTGAATGTAAAGAAAAAAATAAAGATCAAATTTTTATCTTTTTAATTACAAGCTTACGTGCTAATGTGGAAAAGAGGAAAAAATATGATAAGGAGGATAATTAGTTGAATGTTTCATTGCTTTATAATTGGGAGGATTCAGTTGAACATTTTTTTGAGTGGGTGGAGCATTGTTGTGGCGTGAAGCAGGACTCTTTTTTGTATGTGGAATTGATGAAATATATTAAAACCATGGATGATTTAGACCGGTTTATAGATTTATATGATGGGAACATGTACGCGCTGGATATTACACTAAAAAAGATAAAGTTTAGCGCATCCTTATCTATAGCCTATTAGGGGGAGTTACCCTCTACTCATATAAGAGTTAATGATATTGAATGTTTAATATATTTAGGAAAGAAGGAAAGCAATCATGGAGATTACTGAAGCAGGTTCTAGAGAAATCATTATTAATTTATTGTTTAGCTACAGTACAAAAGAAAAAGACAGCCCATCAGCATTTGAAATTATGGCTGTAGAACAGGCTCTTCCATTCATCAAAGCTGAATTAGAGGCAAGTACATATAATAGCTATATGGAATGGATTCAGAGACATAAGGAAATGATGCTTTAGATGTGCTTGATTTAACTATTTTGAGAGTTAATAATTTTTTTATTTAATTTGTTACATTAAAATGAGGCAGGAGTGAATGATTATGCATCAGTGTATGAAATGTGGAACAGAGTATTTAGATCAGTCAGATGCGGCAGCTTGCAGCAGTCGGGAAGTGGATGCGCCTATGATAACAGTAGGTTCCAAATATAATTTAAAACATAACATTTTTACAACTATAATTAGATGCAGCTCCATCCATAGAAGAGGTCATAAGTTAATGTATAGGTTTGAGTGGTTCGACCAAGATTTATTATCGTGGTCACTCGCTTTTTGCACAAACGGAAACAGACATCTAAAAGAATTATTGGATCTTTATTGCGATGAATTATTTTATTTTCGGAATACTAATGTTGTAGAACTAGGGAGGAAATCATGAACCATAGCAAAATTTATACACGTTTTGTACTACCTGATGGGAATGAAGTCCCCTTGATCTTTCGTTCTAAAACAGATTTGCGAAAGTTTGAATCAAAATATTTTACATACAGAAAAACCTATGAAGAATTATTCGGATTTGAGGAAGTAAAAAAAATGATGAGAAGTGCACCTATCTATAGTCGCGCACTAAAAAAGGCAGGCATTAGCTAAAATCATATGATAGAAAAAAGGAGCAGTCTAGTTATTCCTTTCTCTGTAGACCTGGGCAGAACACCTCAATAATTTGAAACCATAACTTCAGATATGGGAGTAAATGTAGAGGTGTTTTTGCGTAAAGCAACAGATGATATCTTCTAATAGCATTACTTCGAGCAAAAGAAACAAAAAAATACAATAAAGTCTTGTATTTATGTGGTTATGCCATATAATTCAATTATCATCACTAAAAATTAACTTGTTGAATCTAGTCTGCCATTTCATAACGGGAGGGGCGATGGTACAGCTTTAATCAAAGCCCGAAGGGATGATTTGCCATGTGGAATGTTCTAGTTTCCATGATTTTTGCTACAATCGAAGGTCTTGCAGTTTACGCATTGATGCTTTACATATTTAGGTTCGATCTTCGAAAATTCATAATACCGGTACTAATCATTATCACACTCACAAATCTGCAAAGCTACTTGATATTGAAATCAACGGATATATCGTATGTCGTTCCAGTTATTAATATTTTGTTTTCGATATTATTTATGAAATACATAGCCGGTCTGCCGATAATTGGTGCCCTAGCATCAGGTGCCATTGGCTTCCTTTCGTTTTCATTGCTGCAGTTCTTGATTGTTTCGACGTTATTCGGATCATTGGATGGTCTTAACGACCAAAATTTTACGCGCTATCAGATACAATTATTAACAGGTGTATTGGGTTTAGTAATTGGAAAGTTGCTTTACAAATTCGGTATCGGATTTACTAATGAATTCGAGAGGCTTGAATTTAAATTTGAGAGACCACTTATATACGGAATATCGTTACTGTTTTTGGGTGCGTTTATTTTCATAATGTACAGTGAAAACCTATTGCTAGCCGGCATGTTTTTCATTGGATCCATGGCTCTATTTTTATATTATGCGATAAAAAAGGAGAGAGAGCACTGAGAATTAAGGGACTGGCTACTAAAATGGCCGAGAGAATTGTGGCAGTTGTTCCTGAGTATTCAGACCGAGTAGGCCGAATCAGGCATACGTTAGCTTTTTTGTTAAATGTCATCCCGATTATTTTAATTACAACTGTTATTGGATTGGTCACAGGGCGGTTATCGGAAATGTGGATCGCATTGGCCGCATTTGGATTGCTAAGACAGACATCAGGCGGCATTCATCTCGGTTCATCTGAAATGTGTATTATAGTGACAACAGTCGGAGCGACCCTTCTTTCATTTTCCGATTTCAGCTTGCCTGTAGTTCATACTATGACAGCGATAAGCGTCCTAATTGTGCTTGTATTCGCGCCATCCAGAATAGAAGGCAGAACGCTATTTCCAAAACGATATTTTCGTTATCTCCGTGTTATTTCAACGGGAATCGTAAGCATTAATTTTATTGTGCAGTCTCCAATCATTGCAGCGGCATTTTTGGCTCAGTCCATTATGTTATTCCATTTGAAAGGAGGTAAGGTTAGACATGCTTAAAACAGCTCTATTCTCCGTATTGGCAAAAGCGCTCTCATCGCTTGCCGTTGTCATCGCGGTCGGTCCGTGCTGGTTATTCGTACATCAAGAAGACTTGCCAGATGAGTTGCTAATAAAGAACTAAAACTGGAGTTGGTGTTAGTGGTCATATCCGTTAATGGAGAGAATGGACTTGTACTTGTGAAAATCAAGGATATTCATTTTATTGAGTGCGATAAGCGTAAGAAAAATGTGCTGTTTCATACTACAAATGAAAGTTATCATTTCAAAGGTACATTAAGCTACTGGATAGAAGTGTTGAATCAGCAGGGTTTTACTTTTAAATTATGCGATCGAACAGCAGCGATAAATATGAACAATATTACGTATCTCGATCCAGTTTTCTCCAGAGCCTGCTTTGATAATGATGTAGGGCCTGATACAAAATGGTGCAATATGTCACGGCCAAAGTACGAGGCGATTATGGAGGAATTGAATTTAAAAAATCGTCAGATACAGCCAGGATATAATTGCATGAATGAGGCTTGACCTAAATGGTCGAGCCTCATTTTTGTAAATGACATAGTATAGCACATGAATTATACGAGAAGTGTCGCTTTGTGTCGATTGGTTCAAAAGATTGGGGCCACGAATAATACTGGTGTATTTAGAAGGAGTGGGTTTAAATGGAAATGATATAGCGATTAATTCAATAGTAGAAATTGGGTGATTATAATAATGGATAAATTGAATACAGTTTCAATAATAGATTTTTTGAATAAAATAGCAGCTCCGACTGATAGGAATCGTAAATTAATTGATTCCTTCCTTACTCATCTTGATCAAGAAGAAGCTGGGCCATCACGTACAACTTCTTTTTTGCTTCGCGGTTTAATGGTTTCCCGTTGTGCACGAATGGCTGCTCAAGAAACGCTGTTAAATCGTACGAACGGATAGCTGCTGCTGCTGCTTTTTCGTTTTCAGAAAGGGTTCTGTCGGGATTATTAATGCTACCGATCAGCCAGTCTGCAGAAACTCCATAGAGGCTTGCCAATGTGCAGAGAATGATTGGTTCAGCATTGTACTCGCCAGTCTCTAATCGATTAATTATGGATACGTCTACCCCCGTTGCTTCACTGACCTGATTAAGAGTCAGTGTGCTCTTCATACGTGCTTCCAAAAGTCTCGTTGGAAATTTTGTCATTCAAACTCACCCCTTCAACATATATTATCATAAAAATCTATTTAATAAATTATTTTCCATCAATAGTAAAGCATTAATGATGCAGTACTGCTATAGTTATTTGATTTAGTCATTAAGACGGTTGAATAGTGATACGCCATTTGTTGTTCACTTATTGTGACTGTTGATCAATATCAATCTAGCATAAAAGTTGGAGGCCCAATGATAACCTATATCTACATGGTCAGGCACGGGGATTCGCCCTTAATGGAAGGTACAGAAAGATTGAGAGGGCTAACTCCAAAGGGGATAGCGGATGCGCGCAGAGTAACGGAACTGCTCGAGGCGGAAGGAATTGAGGTATTCGTATCCAGTCCCTTTCAACGAGCGATCCTGACGATTCAGGATTTGGCGCAGCGTATGGGGAAAGACATCATCCAGATAGAGGATTTAAGGGAGAGAAGTTTTGACGGCAAAGACATTCGACTGCCTGATGAGACGCTAATGCCTCTGCTGGAGCAATCTTATGCCGATCCTTCATTTGCATTAGAAGGTGGCGAATCCAATCAAGCCTGTCAGAATCGAGCCATCGCAGTTATTCGTCATGTATTAACCACCCATCCAGGACAGAGGATCGCGATAGGTACGCATGGAGCCATCATGGCTTTAATCATGGGGTATTACGACAAGCGATATGGTTTGAATTTCTTGCTGCAAGCCTCCAAGCCGGATATTTACAAAATGGAATTTAGTGGTCAGGAACTAACGGGCATCGAAAGATTGTGGGGCGCGCCAACTCTCTAAAACGCATTAAATGGAAGAAGTGTGCCAGTTCAGTTAATGCTTAACGCCATAAGAAGGTTTTAGAGGACGCATGTCGAAGTGTCTCGTATGGAGGTGAGTATAGATGAAAACTCAAATCAAATTGTTCGCCGGAATTATGCATCCCGAGCTCACGTCGAAGGTGAATACCTTTCTGGCTGAGATTCCTTCCGAGAACATTGTAGATATTAAGGGCTGGAGCACAGGCAATCCGGAAGGCTCCAACAACTCGAACAATTACGATACGATCATGATTATTTATAAAACGGATTAGCCGTACAAGAGAGCTCCCGCTGGGTGCTCCTTTTTTATATTGCAATTTTATGGGGGAAGGAACACCTCCATGCAAAAAGGGAGGACATAATGTCCTCCCCCATCTTGCCAGACTTTATCGATGCTCGACCAAGTCGATCGCTCCAAGAATAACATGGGCAAGTCCAAAGCCAAGTACACCGGTTCCCACAAGTTTATACTTGCTTTTCAGCAGTGTTGCACCAGAAGCAGATACCACGGCTCCAAGAACAGTCGGAATCAAACCTTCGCGCATAAGAAACACTCCTTTGGATGAGTTTGGCAAGATAGCATTAGTATGCTACCCTGCTGTAGGCGGCATACATGTTTAGCTGATGAGCGCTTTCCCGATCAGGCCAACTGTTAAGTCAAGGCGACGGTTTCTAGGTCGACTAGGTTCTTCCTCCAAGCCTACATCTGTACTTCCTATAATCTCCAGGTTGCCGTTATCTGTTCAGCTCTCGTTTTGATCTCCAGCACGCGGCGTAACGGAATCGCATGCAAAGCACAGAACCGACGAATCCTCCTGCACAACGCCATCCAAAAAACCGTCTCGGCAATAAACCTCTCTGCCGCATGCTCGGCAATGTCCTACAAGCTCCTTCATAGGGTTCACTCCCTTCAATGAGAATACGAAGCTTAACTGTTCATAAATCTGATTTCCAGTATAATGATCATAACATGGAACCTATTGGGTGAACATTATGGCACGAGAGAAAGGGAAGGTGGAACCGATGACCACAACAGCTCATTTTGCTCCCAACGACGGAGTGGATATTCACTATTTGGATTCGGGAGGACATTCCCCGTTAATGCCTGTATTCATTTGCCCGGGGTTGTCGGAGACGGCAGCGGAGTATGAGGAACTGATCGCTTATTTATCGCCTAGAAGATGCGTTGTATTATCGTTCAGAGGGAGAGGGCAGAGCGGCACGCCTCAGTCAGGTTATGATTTGGAGGATCATGTCTCCGATATCGTATCCGTCGTACATGCCAGCGGACTAAAGCAATTCCATCTGTATGCCTATTCCAGAGGCGTATCCTATGCAATGGGCTACTTGCAGCATTACGCGAATCACGTGCAGTCGGTAATCGTCCAGGACTATCCGGCTCAGCACAAAGCGATGACAGAAGCATGGGCCGAAGACTATATTCACAACTATCTCATTCCATACGAGCGAATGAACCATATTCGGTCTGAGGCGGTATGGGGCATTCAGAAGGAATCCCGTCAACTTCTGTTTGGATACAACATAGAACAAGCTGTACTTGTGCTCAGAGGACTGCAGGATGGAAGCTTGCTGAGTGACGAGGGCGTGCAGCACTACTCACGAATGGCGAAACACATCACCGTCGAAGGCTTCGAGCACTCCGCTCATGATATTCGTTCAGCGGAGCAGGACAAGCTCTTTGATGTGATTCGAACCTTTCTGAACAACCACGATGAACAATAACTCCTTATTTGGTCAAAAAAAGCGGAATGGAGCGGCGTATATCTAATCGCCGCCTCCACCGCCGCCTCCACCGCCGCCTCCATCTCCGCCGCTGCTGTCACTAGCTGAATGATCCGAGCTTCCGCCTTCCGAATACCCGCCTTTGGACTTCCCATGGGCGGATGCGTCTCCGCTGGGGATTATAGGCACGGCACTGTTATCCGTTTGCCGATTCAGATTTGAAGGACTTTGCTTGGTTCGTTTGTAAGCTGAGATGATAATCATGAGGAGAATCAATCCTAATAATAAGTAGATTAATGTCATATTCATAACCTCCTTTGTCTATTTCATCATAAGCTTAATCGAAACGTTAATGCAATAATGGGAGAGAAAACGGTATAGGACCAATCACACAGGGCAACTTTTTCAGCCTCTATTACGTTCTAAAAAGTGTGTAAAGGAGAGAGCTTCACATGCGTACCCGATTGCCGTTTATTCTAATCAGTTTGTTCTTGCTCAGTATCGTCTTGTTGACTGGCTGCTCCAAGGACGACGAGTTTCATAATAAGCTCCGACTGCTTGACCGGGAGATGGTCGAGAGCAAGTTGTTGCAGGAAGGTTTTTCGTTCGAGGAGAAAGACTTGTTTGACATTTATCGTCTGGACGTAGAAGGGTTGCGTACGCAGACGGCCTTCGAACTGGCCGGCAATGAATCAAGTCTTTATATGTACATATTTGAGTCCGAAGAAGAGCAGTTCCAGGGACGGAAGCAACTGGAGAGGCAGACGATCGCGCTAAGCTATAAGCCGACTTTTTATGACGTTAATAATGTGCTGCTTGTCTACATGGCTGGCTACCCGGAAGAGCCGTACAACGAGCAGATCGATGAGCTGGCTCGCAATTTACTGAAAAAGTAGGAGTGGCTATCGCTCTATTAACATTCGTTTTCCAACCGTATAAATCATCACTCATACAAGAAATATGATTTCACAGGCGTCTGCTGCAGACGTCTATTGTTGTTGAAACTGTTAATGATTAACACTATGAAAGAAGGCGACAGCCCGTTTTTCTGCTCATTAGCCCAATCCATCTGCGCCTAACTGAATAGACTGCTATCATCATGGTACGATGGGCGGGGTAAGGCGATGTCTGGATTCGGAGATGATGACAACAAAGGACTATCTGCAGACGACTTGGCCTTAATGGCGGCCATCGTCGTCGTGATCGGAGACATATTAGGCTTATTGGCGGTGCTTGCGGCAAGGAGCGAGAAATCGGATGAAGATACGGCGGAAGCGCAGGTATCCGGTAAGAGGTCCAGAAGTAAGAAACGGAAGCGCAAAACGTCGTAATGGAAGCGCCCACACCTGCATACCTTCATAGAAAGGAATGGGTGGGAGGCGAGCGGGATGGCGGCTGAATATGCGGTTTTGGCAATTAGCTCAATCATTATGTTCGGGATCATTGGCGTCGTAATCGGATCTCTGGCAGCATTCATGAAGACGGATTCCAGAGACTATGACGAGCAGTTTGTCTGGCTTCGGAAAATAAAGGAATAAGAATCGGCTAGCGGGGCATGCTACTTCTTGATTGTCCAATTGAAGGAGGTAGCGAAGTATGGAGTCAACCAACAACCAGCAGGATTCGAGAGAACAGATTGTCGCAGTGCAGAAGAATGGCGACGGAGACTTGACTGCGTTCAAGACATCCGCCGGTCGTGTGCTGGATTATGCAACAGCGCTTCAAGATGTACAGGCTGGGCGGATTGCTGGCGTGAACGCCTTCAAAGGCCGCGATGGCGAGACTTACATCCGGGGCGACGCCGATGGAGATCCGACCAACAACTTGGATCAGCTTCCCTTGTTCGAATAGCACAGCATCAATAGAAAGAATAGAGAGCCGGATGCATCTCCCCATCGAGGGAGAGCATCCGGCTCTTTCGTTATATACACTAGAAATTCGATTGCGGAATACCGGCGTTGCGCATCGCGTTATACCTCGTATGTTTTCCTTTGCTCCACGAAGCGCATAGGGCCTGTCCGGGCTTTGTGCTGCTCCATCGCGTCTCCATAGTGCATTAACCTTACTTTCTGCTGGATGGCTTCAGGCAATTGCAGCAGTTCATCGAGTGTCGCATGCACAACACCTGGCGGCTCAAGCTGGCAGTCATGGTAGATGATTTCTACGCCGTCCTGCACGAGCCTCTCAAGGAGAGGCGCATCGAATATCATGTCTGCCGTATAGAAGAAGCGGTGATTGAAGCGGAAGGAGAAGCTTGCTTTGCCCTCAATATGCTTCGTCTGAAACGGCTCGACGTGTAGGCCTGGGGCGAGTTCTACAGATTTGTCCGGCTTCAGAGCACGGACGTCGAAGAAGTCCGACAGCTTCGTTAGATTCCCCTGTGTCAGCCCGCCTCTCAGCGTGTGATCCCACAGAGGCTCCACTAACGGTTCGGCAATATAGAGCACTGGCTTGCGCTGATGCTTGAACAACATCTGAAAGGCGTACTCTTCCAATCCGCCAACATGATCGGCATGAATGTGACTAATGAGTACGCCATCCAAATCCGAGAAGTCCAGATCGGCCTCATGCAACGCCTTGGGCAGCGTAATGCCGCAATCCAAAAGCAGCTGATAGCCGCCGACTTCAATCAAGGCGTTATTGTTGTAATAGCGTTTGGCAAACGCGCTGCCAGTGCCAAGCATCGTAATCTGCATGATTTCTACCTCTCCCTTATGTAATCGCTCCTCATCAATGTAACAAAATTTGTGGGACAATGCCAACTGCGGAAGCAAACTCGCCCACACCGACATACACTGTCAGAGCAGCAGGAAGAGTGGAGGAGAGTGGCCTGAGATGAGCAAGGGCAAAGGAAAGGCAACGAAGAAGAAGCAAATATCTAACGAGCGGAAGCAAGTCACCTACAAGCTGGTTCTGTCCGATACTTGTGCCGTATGCAAGACGCCTTGCGCGCGCGGCATGAACTACTTGGCGCGTATGCAGCAGCCGGGAGCGGTTGGGAAGGGCATACCATGCATTCTGACGAAAACGTACGTCTGATTTCCTGAATCATTTCCCAGGCAAGCGCAGATTTCAACAGCATTTGACAAATGGCCATTCATTTGATCTCATGGATGAAAAATGTTCCGAACAGCCGCAACTTTGTACAAGAAGATGAGTATAACCTTACATTCAGAATATGCGGATGGAGGTTATGGCAGCCATGAATTTCAAGAAAGTGGCCATCTGGCTGATGCTGCTGTCTCTTTGCGGGGGGACAATCATTTTTGCGAATGCTGCTGCTCAGAAGGTGCGGGTGCTCATTAACGGCTCGGAGCTGGATTCTGGCGGAATTATCGTGGATGGCACGACATATTTGCCGTTAAGACAAGTCGCGGGTTCGATGCAAGCCATTGTGGAATGGGATAATGCGAGCAAGCGGGCGACGGTGTACAAGCCGAATGTCCATATGTTCATGTATCAGGGCAATAGCCCGTTCGGTGTTGTCAACAAAGGCTTCTCGGGCAAGATCAAAGTATTCTCCCAAATCGATAATTTACAGACGGATATTAAATCCGTGAAGGTTACGATTACTGATCCAAGCGGCAGGGAGAAGCTCATTCAGAGTGAGGATGTAACATCGTCGAATAACTTCTGGTTTGTAACGGAGGAGTTCGATTATAAATTCGATGCCGCCGGAACCTATATGGTGCGATTTTATATGAAGGTAACAGATGCCGATGATTGGGCGGTTGTCTCCGAGAAAGAGATTCCATCCATTGTACCCAAAAAGTAATGCAATCTGCCCCGCATCGGACGGGGCAATTTGTTTGACCTCATGTATCCAGACATGGTACGATGTGCAGGTATGACTACTTAATTGAAATGGGGTAACAAACATGAGCGAGCATAAGCACGAGCATGGGGAAGATTGCGGATGCGGACAGGATCATGACCACGAGCACGAAGAGCATGTCTTTATCGTAACGAACGATGAAGGCGAAGAGCGTGAGATGGTCATGGTGTACACGTTCGAATCCGAAGACAAGGTATATGCTGTTCTTCTTGATCGTCAAGATCCTGAGCAAGACGGCGTTATCTTCCGCATCGAAGAAGAGGATGAGGAAGCGTTCCTGGTCGGCATCGAGGATGACGAAGAGTGGGATCGCGTAACCGCTATCTATGAGGAAATCGCTCGCACGGAGAACGAAGACCAATAAGGTCCAGTTTCCAGCTGCGACATGACAGAGGGGCTCTCCCGCAGGATTATTCCTGGCGGGGAGCCCCTCTTTGCGATAGTTAGCAAATGCAGTGCTGCGGTTATTTTCTAGGATTGTAATAGATCGTCCGGCCGTTGAACATAGTTAGTTCAGCTGCAAACGACTTGGCCATATACCGGCAGAGCTCATTCGCCTTCGCCTTGTCGCCATGCGTCGCTTCCTCTGGGAGCACGACCTGGATGCAGGGTACTTGCTCGCCCGCGACTGACTTTGTCATGCCTGGACCAATAATCATATGCTTGTAATGGACGTTGATGCCTTTCAGGTAGAACCATCGCTCATCCCCTGAGGATTCGATCGTGTAGGGGAAGGCAGCCCCGGCATAATCCCAGCCGAGCTGCTCGCCAGTCTTGGCTGTCTGCTCTTGATAGCGGAGCAGCGTACCTTGAATATGCTCAAGCGTCAGTTCCTGGTCTTGAGAGCCTTTCACCAGCTTGATATAAGCGCTCTGACTCATCGCCGATCACCTCAAGCCCATGATAGCATGAGCTTGAGAGAACTGGCAATATGAGGAATCGTTAGGAGATAGCCGTTTCCTCGACGATAACCTTCACGAATTCGATGCTGCGGTCTTCGGGTCCTTTAACAGGTAATCCCACTTCCACATGATCGACGATATAGTCGATATTTTTTTGTGAGATAACCTCGCCCGGCAGCAGGATCGGAATGCCCGGCGGATAAACATAGATAAATTCGGCGATGATCCGTCCTGCCGATTCTTTGAACGGTACAACCTCCGTTTGTGCGTAGAACGCATCGCGCGGCGTCAGCGACAGCTGCGGAATATCCGGAATTTTCACGACAAGCTCGCGCGCTTCGGCGCCTTCATAGAAGGCGGCGGACAGGCCTTTTAGCGCCTCCACCAATTTTGCTACCGATTCGGAGGTATCTCCAGGCGTAACTAGGCAAAGAATGTTATACATATCGCTCATTTCGATTTCGAGATTATAGTTGTCGCGCAGCCAATTTTCTGTCTCGTAGCCCGTAGTGCCAAGATGACGGACATGGATTGTCACCTTCGTCGGGTCGTAATCGAATGTGGCTTCATCGCCAAGAATATCTTCGCCGAAGCAATATAGGCCCGGAATCTCGTTGATCTGCTGGCGCGCGCTCTGAGCGAGTGCAATCGCCCGTTCTGCGATGTCGCGGCCGTTCAGCGCCAGATTGCGGCGCGAGGTGTCCAGCGATGCCAGCAGGATATATGAGGTCGAGGTTGTCGTCAGCATGCTGATGACGGTCTGTACGCGCTGCGGATTGACTCGCCCTTTGCGTATGTTAAGCACGGAGCTTTGCGTCATGGAGCCGCCCAGCTTATGGACGCTTGTCGCAGCCATGTCGGCGCCGGCTTGCATCGCAGACATCGGAAGCTTGTCGTGGAATTGGATCAGCACGCCATGCGCTTCGTCGACGAGAACAGGAATGTCGTAGCTATGAACCAGATCGACGATTTCCTTCAAGTTCGCACAGATGCCGTAATACGTTGGGTTGATCACGAGCACAGCTTTGGCATCCGGGTGCCTCTCGAGCGCCTTGCGGACCGAGCGCGTCGTAATGCCGTGGTCGATGCCAAGATTATTGTCTCTGGCAGGCGAGATGAATACAGGTCTTGCTCCGGCAAAAATAATGGCGGCCATGATGGATTTGTGAATGTTGCGCGGGACGATGATTTTATCGCCAGGCGCGCAGACGGACATAATCATTGTGATGATGGCGCCGCTTGTGCCTTGCACTGAGAAGTACGTATAGTCGGCTCCGAATGCATCGGCTGCCAGCTTCTGCGCTTCCTCGATCACGCCCGTAGGCTGATGCAGGTCATCCAGCGGGGCTATATTAATGAGATCGATCGACAAGGCGTTGTCGCCGATAAATTCGCGAAATTCGGAATCGCTACCGAGGCCTTTCTTGTGGCCCGGAATATGGAACTGAACGGGATTCTGCTCCGCATGTTGGCGAAGCGCAGTGAAGAGCGGGGTTTTTCTATGGTCCAACGCTATCATCCCTGCCTTTCCTGATAAGATGTACAAACAAAATAGAGTATAACAAAAACATAGGGGATTGCAAGCAGCTTTTTTATGCATAAAGTACGGCCAGAAAGGGCAACTTGGCATTTGTTCTTGAATTGTTCATAGATTGCTACTTTTCGGATATGGTACGATAGTTTGGTGGAGGGATAGCAGGATGAAAGACAAGCGATTACTTATAGTGATGTCTATACTTATGATCACCTTTATTGGCTTCGGCATTATCATCCCGGTTATGCCGGAAATTATTCAGGCCGCGGACCCCAAGAGTGCGGAGATGCATACGGGCAGAATGCTGGCGCTCTATTCTCTCGTTTCGTTTATTTTATCTCCGGTATGGGGAACCTGGTCTGATCGGATCGGGAGACGGCCTATCATTTTGACTGGCCTGGTCGGCTTCGCCGCGAGCTTCCTGTTGTTCGGACTTGCAGGAGACAATCTGACGCTTATGTATATCTCCCGCGCACTCGGAGGTTTGTTCTCCGGTGCGGTTGCATCGGTCATCGTCGCTTACGTAGCGGATATTACGCCGCCGGAGCAGCGGACAAAGGGGATGGGACTTGTCGGCATGTCCATTGGCCTCGGATTTACGCTAGGGCCGGGAGTAGGCGGCTTGCTAAGCGTCTTCTCGCTGAACACGCCGTTTTTTGCCGCATCGGCTTTGGCGCTGGTCACGTTCGTTCTTGCCGCGTGGAAGCTGAAGGAGTCGCTTACGCCCGACAAGCGCAAGCTGAAGTCGGAGAAGCGGGTATCCAGATGGACGGCATTCAGAGGTCCGCTCAAATATTTGTACATACTCGCCTTCTTTGTCACCTTTACGCTGGCGGGTATGGAAGCTACCTTACAGTTTTTTGGCATGAAGCGCTTTGATGTCACACCGCTTCAAGTAGGCTTGCTGTTTTTTGTATGCGGCCTAGTGGGAGCGCTTGTACAAGGAGGCGTCGTTCGCCGGATGATCAAGAAGGGCGAGGAGCCGAAGTATATTGCCATCGGCCTGGTGATCTCGGCATTAGGATTTTTCCTGCTGCTGTTCGCTCATTCGCTGTGGTGGGCGATCATGTCGCTGGCCGTATTCGGCATCGGCAACGCGCTCATCCGACCATGTGTGACTTCGTTAATTACGCAGAAGACGACCGTGGGACAAGGTGTCGCATCCGGACTCAGCTCGTCGATGGACAGCCTGGGCCGCATTGCTGGGCCGCTGCTGGGCTCCCTGCTCTTCACTATGCAGATGGGTCTGCCGTATTTGCTAGGAGGCATTCTGTGTCTTGCAGCGCTGCTATTGGTCGTCCGGTTCCGTTTTCTCGACAGCGCGCAGGAGAAGGACACAGCCGTTTCTTCCTAATTTCGGTAGCAATATGAAGTCTGACAAGAGAACACGCAAGACAAGCCCTGCGGCTGGTCTTGCGTGTTTTTTTATTTCTTTAGGAAATCGTCATGGCCGAGGCTTGCCCGCATACGGCTGCATAAAGTCGTTGGAATGGAATATTCTCCCCGACCAAAGTCTAATTCAGACTCCGTCCAGCGAAGAGGTTCAATAACCGTCCCGAGACGTTTTTCCTGTTCTTTTCCAATCCGTATGATTAGAACAGACAAAACAGATCACCAAAGTTGGAGAAGGAGATTGAGCCTGAATGATGCACAAATGGACAGAATGGTCTTTCCGCAACAAGGCGGCTATCGGCTTATTAGTCGTAATGGCGCTGGTTATGGGGGTGATCAGCTACTTCCGGCTGCCGATGGAATTTCTGCCGTCGGCGGATAATCCGCAAGTCGTAATTGCGGCTATGGGCCAAGGGAGCGATGCCGGCAACATGGAGAAGCAGGTCACGAATCCGCTGGAGGAAGCGGTTATGTTCGTGAAAGGAAAGACGACGATCTTCTCTACAACGGGAGACGGCTATTCGCAAATAATCGTAAACTATGATTCCAAGACCGATATGAAGGAAGCGAAGGCGGAGATCGAGGCTGCGATAGCTGCAGTTCCGTTACCTGCCAATGTTATGAAGCCGTTCGTCGTTCAGCAGAACACATCGATGATTCCTATCGGCTGGATGATGCTTTCTTATGATGACGGCCTTAGCCAGACGGATAAGGAGCAGAAGCTCGAATCCGTCCTGGCTTCACTCAAAAATATTGAAGGAGCGGGCCAGATCGTTGTTACTGGACGATCTCACTCGATGGTAACCGTAAAGCCTGATGCCGAGAGTCTGGAGGCTGCCGGCATTCCCGTTCAAGCTTTGATGGGCGTGCTGCAAGGCAGAGGAGTGGCGGTATCCCTCGGCGAGAAAAATATCGACGGATCTCTCGCCAATGTGAATGTCGTCGATACCGTATCCGGCAAGGGAATGCTGGAATCGCTGCCGGTGGGTCCCGGTGTGAAGCTTGCCGATGTCGCAGAAGTGGAGATTGGGACTTCCCAAGAAAGCATCAGCCGTATGAATGGCAAGGAAGCGGTCATGATCACGATCGCGAAGTCGGGAGAAGCCAATGCTGTGAAGGTTGGCGATCGGATCAAGGAGAGGATGGATGAGCTGAATGCGGAGCACGACGGGATTGAATTGACGCTGCCGCTTAGCACATCCGAGTCCATAACACATTCCGTCAACAGTATGATGAGGGAAGTGCTGCTGGGCGCTTTGTTCGCCACCATCGTCATTCTGCTCTTCATGCGCAGCTTCAAGGCGACGATCGTCACGATCGTTTCGATTCCGCTCTCGCTGGGTATCACATTGTACTTGCTTCAAGTATCCGGTGTGTCGCTTAATATCATTACACTAGGCGGCGTGGCCGTAGCGGTCGGGCGGCTTGTGGACGACAGTATCGTCGTCATCGAGAATATCTATAGACGGCTTCAGCGAGAGACATTCTCGATCAAGCTGATAACGGATGCGACAAAGGAAGTGGCGTCGGCGATTACATCGTCCACGATCGTAACTGTGGCGGTCTTCCTGCCGATGGGCTTGCTCCGCGGCTCGCTTCAGGACTTCTTATTGCCCTTTGCCTTGACCGTCACGTATTCCTTGCTTGCCTCGCTGCTTGTTGCCTTGACGGTTGTGCCGCTTCTCAGCGCTGTCTTGCTGCGGGGGACGAAGGAAGCGCCACATGCCGGCTCGCCGCGCTTCTCTGCCTTTATCGCCTGGAACCTGAAGCATAAGTGGCTGCCTCTTATCTTATCGGTCGTGCTTCTCGCAGGTTCGGTCGGCGCATATGTGGCGATGCCCAAGGGGGCGCTGGATTCCTCCAGCGCGGAGAACGTAAGCGTCGAGCTTCATTACGCCAGCGATACGCCGTCAGCCGAGGTTAGGAGCGCCGGAGAGAAGCTGGAGAGCTATATGCTGAACCATGCTTCAGTGGAATGGGTCATGATGTCGCTTGGCAACAGCGCCGACAGCGCGCAATATGGACAAGTCGGGTCGCCTACCCTTGTCTCGTACATCATAGACTTGAAGGGAGGGGCCGATGCCGAGGCGTTTATGGAAGATATTCGCGGGCTGAAGTCAGCGTATGCCAAAGCGGATCTTCAAGCGAATGCCGTGGATTTGATGATGGGCGGAGGCTCATCGACGATCTATGTCGATGTCACAGGGGATAACCTGGACCAATTGGCTGAGACGGCATCCAAGCTTCAGCAAGAGATCACATCCATTCCGGGCGTGCTGAAGGTGGAGAGCAACCAGGAAGAGCGGAAGCCCGTGTATACGTACCATCTGAAGCCGGACAAGGCAAGCGGGGAGCAAGTGGCCATGCAATTGCACAGCCTGCTCAATCCGACACCGATTGGTGCCATACAGGTAGATGGGGAAGAGATGCGGGTGCTGCTGCTTCCTGCTGCGAGTCCGGACAGCCAGAATGACCTGAACGAACTAACCGTAATGACGGGCGAAGGACCACAGCCGATCGGCTCGGTGGCGGAGCTGACGAAGACGGAGCAGCCGTCGCTGTATTATCACAAGGACGGCAAGACTTATCTTCGAGTCACGGCTAGCGTAGATCCGAAGCAGCTATCCGTCATCGGCGCTGATATGACGAAGGCCGTGAACGCGCTGGCGCTTCCGGACGGCGTGAAGGTATCGGTAGGCGGAGCTTCCGCAGATCAAATGGGCGACTTTGCGGACTTGGGCTTCACCGCGCTGATCTCGATCGGCATCGTGTACCTGATTATGGTACTGACGTTCAAGACATTAAGAGCGCCGCTGGCGATTATGATTTCCCTGCCGCTGGCCGCGATAGGAGCGGTGACAGGTCTGCTCGTCTCCGGTATTACACCGGACTTCACGGCGATGTTCGGGGCGCTTATGCTGATCGGCGTCGTTGTGACGAATGCGATTGTCCTGATCGACCGGGTGAAGCAGAACGAGGCGACCATGACGGTACGCGACGCTCTGATCGAAGCGGCAACCACGAGAATGAGGCCGATCATCATGACCGCGCTTGCAACGATCTGCGCCATGCTGCCGCTCGTATTCGGCAATCATGAATCCGGCAGCATCGTGTCCCAGAGCCTGGCTATCGTCGTCATTGGCGGATTGACCGCCGCTACGCTGCTGACGCTCATTATCGTCCCTTGCGTCTATGAGCTGCTGTTCTTCCGGAAGTCCCGCCGACAGAGAAGAGAGGTTCGGCGCGAAGGAGCAGCTGCCGAAGCTGCTGCCGCGTCAGAGGCTTAAGTCCGGCGGAGGCGCTTCATGCGCAAATCCAATAAGGCTGTCCGGTCATTGTGACCGGACAGCCTTATATCTACATAGGGGATCCCCTTATACCGAACAAGCCATCCGGTAGATTGGCATGAGCTGCTCATACGTTGACGACGCATAGGCGAGCAGCGCATCGCCGTCTTGCAACAGCTCCCCGCCAGCCACGACATGGCGCCCGATGAGAAGCTCGGCTTTCTGTACATCGCGGAAACGGATTAACGTGGACTTCCAGTCCTCCTCGGACATGCCGCCGGTAACCGTGCAATCCTTCTTCATATGATCCATCGACAGCACATAGTCGGCAGGCACGGCGGACCTTACCTCATCCAGATGGTTCATCAGATGCGCGGCAATTCCTTTTTTATTCGGCACCTCATAGATTAGGGCAAGCCACATGAAGAGATGGTCGTCGAACAGGCCTAGCTGAAAGTGGGGATGTGCTTTGTAGCCGCGCTTGTTGTCGCAGATCGCAAGCCAGGTGTCCTTTGGCGGGTTCACCTTGCGCCGGGCATGCCGGGCGATATGAAGATGCATCTCCTTCCCGGCTGACGGTGCAAGCTCTGCTGTAAGACGCTCGCCAAGCGCACGGAATTTAGGCTGGATTCTCTCTTGGATTCCGAGCATGCGCTCCTCTAGGCCCTGCAGCTGGAATACATCAAAATCATGGGAAGTGAAACCCTCCAAGGAGGAGGTCGCGGCGGTGGAAGTCGTCGTCATGGTCAGCGCTCCTTTTGTATGAAATGAATGGATATATCAACTATAACGTATCTCAAAAAATAATGATTATCATTATAGGTCAATTCGGAGTTGAGAGCAACCGCAGGGCGTTTTGACAGTCTTTTCGAAACTCGCGTACGGTCACTTCGTAAAATTAGTCAATAATCCAAGTTGCCATAACATATGATGGAGTATAAGATATTAATAAGAACAAATTATCAGAACATTTCGTCAACTATACTAACCAAGGGAGGGATTGCCGTGAACAAGAGCTATGAGGTCGAGTATTGCAATTTGGAGCTACGTTTCGAACGCCGGCAAATCCAAAATCTCATCCGTGATCTTATTCAGGAAGGGTACTCCTTGTATTGGAGCGAGACGGAGGGACAGTTTCTGGTGTCAATACGCACCGGGCGCAAGCTGGTGAAGCTGCATTTCCAACGTATGAACAACCGGTACAAAATTGTGGGCGATTATGTCATCAAGGATGAAAAGCTGTCGGAGCTGCTGGAGAAGCTGATTAATGACACACGTGGACATGCGGTCGTGAAGCGGATCAAGGATCGTCAAATCGTAATCGAGAACATTATGTTCGGAGAGATTATACGACTTGTGGAGGTGTCAGGTATGGAGCACCGGATTATTTATCAGAAGAAGCCTTTTGTCACGATAGAGGAAATGATCAAGGCCTTTCAATCGAAGCGGGCGGAGGAACGCGCTGCCGTGTTGCGGTATGAGCTGGACTATGAGCTGTCTGTCCTGCACGAGGCTTTGGAGGCCAACGACGGGGAAGCGGTTGCATTATCGAAGGAGCGGCTGACTGCGCTGCGGTCAGAGATGCTGCAGTTGGAGTTATAAGGGATGATTGACAGCCGTCATAGCCAGCATTAGAACGATCTTATGCCAGACGCCGGGGGCGAAAAGCATGGGGTCGTTTTTATGTGCAGGGGCGGATATAAGAAAAACTTTGGACTTCGGTTAAGAAAACTAATGGAGGAAAGCGACATTTTTCCAAGCAAACGGTTTTCATATCCGTCTAAAAAGAGTAGAATAAAGCTATTGTGACTAAATATAATGACGAAGGATGGAAGAACCAGATGTCAAAACAACAGATTGGCGTAATTGGAATGGCCGTCATGGGCAAGAATCTTGCTCTTAATATTGAAAGCAGAGGATTTACGGTATCCGTATTCAACCGTTCCCGCGAGAAGACGGATGAACTGATGAAGGAAGCGGCCGGCAAGAACCTGGTACCGACTTTTACGATCGAAGAATTTGTACAATCCCTTGAGACGCCTCGCAAAATCCTGATCATGGTTCAAGCGGGCGCAGGTACGGACGCAACAATAGACTCCCTTGTTCCGCTACTGGATCAAGGCGACATCATCATCGACGGAGGCAATGCGTACTTCCCGGATACGCAGCGCCGCAGCAAAGATCTTGAGGCGAAAGGCTTCCGCTTTATCGGCACTGGCGTATCCGGCGGCGAGGAAGGCGCGTTGAAAGGACCGTCCATCATGCCTGGCGGTCAGAAGTCCGCTTATGAGCTGGTTGAACCGATCCTGACAGCGATCTCCGCGAAAGTCGGCGAAGACGCATGCTGCACATACATCGGTCCGGACGGAGCGGGCCATTATGTGAAGATGGTTCACAACGGCATCGAGTACGGCGACATGCAGCTGATCTGCGAAGCTTACGACCTGCTGAAGAACGTGCTGGGCGTTAGCACGGAAGAACTGCATGAAATTTTCACAGAGTGGAACAAAGGCGAGCTGGACAGCTACTTGATCGAGATCACGCGCGACATCTTCTCCAAGTACGATCCGGAGACGGGCAAACCTATGGTTGACGTTATTCTGGACTCCGCTGGCCAGAAGGGCACAGGCAAGTGGACAAGCCAAAGCTCGCTGGATCTGGGCGTTCCTCTGTCCATCATTACAGAATCCGTATTCACGCGCTTCCTCTCTGCCATGAAAGAAGAGCGCGTCGCAGCAAGCAAGGTGCTGAATGGTCCTGCGAAGGTGCCGTTCCAAGGCGACAAAGCAGCCTTCATCGAAGCGGTACGCAAAGCGTTGTTTGCGAGCAAAATCTGCTCGTACGCGCAAGGCTTCGCACAAATGCGCGCTGCATCCGAAGAATACGGCTGGGATCTGCGCTACGGCGACATCGCAATGATCTTCCGCGGCGGCTGCATTATCCGTGCACGCTTCCTGCAAAATATTAAAGACGCATACGATCGCGATCCAGAGCTCCGCAACCTGCTGCTTGATCCGTACTTCCAAAACATCGTGGAATCGTACCAAGGCGCATGGCGCGAAGTGATCGCGACTGCTGTGACAAGCGGCGTTCCGGTACCGGCGTTCTCAAGCGCGCTGGCTTACTTCGACAGCTATCGTACAGAGCGTCTGCCAGCGAACCTGCTGCAAGCGCAGCGCGACTACTTCGGCGCGCACACGTTCAAGCGTGTGGACAAAGAAGGCTCGTTCCACTTCAATTGGCTGCAATCCTAAGACTCACGGTCTTGGATAAGCCCATGGGCGGCTTGCATTAGCCAAAGTCTTAACCGATCAGCCTCTTGATCGCAGTAATGCCTGCGCTGAATAAGCGCCATGGAGGCTTCGGCAAAGTATAGAAAGTTCTGCATCAGGCGTGGCTGCGACAGACTCATCAAGGATGGGTCTTCGTCAGCCACCTTTTTTTTGATATAGCCCAGCATCCAGACCACATCATCCCGGCATAGCGGATGACCGGGGTCAAGGATAAGATCGATTCTTTTTTGCGTTAAGTATAGGGAATTCGGGCAGGGTTCGCTTGACATAAGCGCAGTCACTCCGATCATGGAATATGCATCAGATATGCATCTTTATCAACCATACGGCTTAATCAACTTTTTTATACCCTCTTCTCGCAAAAAAATGATATGATATGGAAGAATTCACGCCTTTAAAGGGCAAAAGGATGATGATCTTGTCAATATCCCCGAGTGGAAAGGTAGTATTGATAGGCTTCATGGGGACCGGCAAATCCAGCGTAAGCCGGTTGCTTGCGGAGAAGCTGGCGTGGAGCTGTGCGGATTCGGATGCAGAGGTAGAGCGCGCGGAAGGCCGCAGCATTTCCGACATTTTCGCTGAAGACGGCGAGCAGGCGTTTCGGGATATGGAATCCCACGAGCTGAGCAAGCTGCTGAAGCAGCATTCGCATACCGTTATCGCCACAGGAGGCGGGGCTGTGCTGCGCGAGGACAATCGCAGCGCTATGCTGCAGCATGGTTTTGTAGTCGCATTATCCGCTGATCCGGAACAAATCATCGCACGGGTGCTGCTGGATAAATCCAGACCGCTGTTGGAAGGCGCAGTTCGCGAACGCGTCTATGGACTGCTGGAGACGAGGAAGGGCGCATATGATTTTGCCCACTTGACTGTCGATACGACGGAACTGTCGGTCGAAGAGGTCGTTGATTGTATCGTAATGGCGTGGAAGCAACATTCCACTTTCCCATAAATCCTAACATTAAAGGAGAGCTATTGAAGATGGATGTAATCGTAACGCCGACTCCAAGGCTGCAAGGAAAAATCGAGGCCCTGTCCTCCAAAAATTATACGACACGCTACCTGCTTGTCGCCGCACTGGCGGAAGGCACGAGCACGATATATTACCCGGCTCACAGCGAGGACAGCGATGCAATGCGCCGTTGTATTCGTGATTTGGGCGCAACCGTAGAAGAAGACGATGAGAAAATCGTGATAACCGGTTTTGGACGCCATCCGAAAGCAGTTGATCAATTGGATGTCGGCAATGCGGGGGCCGTGCTGCGCTTTCTTATGGCGATCGCAACGTTTTGTCCGGATGTGACCTTTATTAATCGTTACCCGGATTCCCTCGGCAAGCGCCCGCATCATGATTTGATTGAATCGCTAAGCAAGATGGGCGTCACAATTGAGCATAATGAAGGCAAGCTGCCGATTACGATTAAAGGCGGACAGCCGCGCGGCGGACATATTCAAGTCTCCGGCAATATCAGCTCGCAGTTCTTAAGCGCGCTCTTGTTCCTGACACCGCTACTGGAAGAGGACAGCGAGATCGAAGTGTTGCATGATCTGAAGTCCAAGGTTGTCGTGGGACAGACGCTTGAAGTATTGGAGCAAGCCGGCATCGTCATTCATGCCGATGAAGATTACATGCGTTTCCGCGTGCCGGGCCGTCAGAGCTACCAAGCCAAGACGTACTATGTACAAGGCGACTACCCTGGATCAGCTGCAATTCTGGCAGCAGCCGCTGTCACAGAGTCGGATGTGATTGTGAACCGCCTGTTGGAGAACAGCAAGCAAGGCGAGCGCGCTGTTGTCGACGTGCTGAAGATGATGGAAGTGCCGCTTACGCATGAGAACGGCGTTGTGCATGTGAAGGGCAACGGCAAGCTGAAGGCAGTTGAATTTGACGGCGACCACGCGACGGATGCCGTGCTGGCTATGGTGGCGGCGGCTGTATTCGCCGAGGGCACATCACGATTCTATAATGTAGAGAATCTGCGCTACAAGGAATGCGACCGCATTACCGATTACTTGAACGAGCTGCGCAAGGCGGGAGCCAACGTGGAGGAGCGCCAAAGCGAGATTATTGTACATGGACGGCCGGAAGGCGTAGAGGGCGGCGTCGATATCAATGCGCATTACGATCATCGTGTCATCATGGCGTTGTCTATCGTTGGCCTGCGCTCGAAGAAACCGATTCGCATCCATGATGCGCATCATGTAGCCAAGTCTTACCCGATCTACTTCGATCATCTGACGGCGCTTGGCGCTCAGGTGGAATGGGTAGAAGGATCGCACTAACAGACCATAACTTTTGGAGGTGCAGCCATGTCTTTTCAAAACCCGGACAGAGAGCAAATTAAAGAGATATTAAGCGGTAGCGATACAATTGCGGTTGTCGGCTTGTCCGATAATCCGGAGCGCGTATCGTATATGGTGTCAGAGGCGATGCAGGCCAAAGGCTACACCATCATACCAGTTAATCCCAATGCGGACATGATCTTGGGCCAGAAGAGCTACGCCAAGCTAAGCGACATCCCTGTTCCAGTTGATATCGTAAACGTCTTTCGACGCAGCGAGCATACGCCTCCGGTCGCGGAAGAAGCGGTCGCGATCGGCGCGAAGACGTTCTGGCTGCAGCTTGGCATCTTGAATGAGGAAGCGGGAGCGATCGCTGCTTCAGGCGGTCTGAACGTCATTATGGACCGCTGCATCAAAGTGGAGGATTCCATTCTTCTCCCTGGCGGAAAATCCAAAACCTGACTCTCATAATTCAGACGTGTCTACTCCACAATAAGAAAGGCTTCTGAATCGAAGGGATGACGTCGCTTAGGCGCTATCGCTTTGCTTTCGGAAGACTTATGGTGAAACCCAAGGAGGACACAACGTGAATCAATATTCGCAACAGCCGGCACAGTTCCAAGGCGGACAACAACAATTTTCGAATGCAAGCCAAAACTTCCAACCGACTGGCTTTGTTCAGTCCCATTACCAAGGACAGCTTAGCTATCCTACATTTGGCCGGGAATCCGCATCCATTGTAAGCCCGTCTTTCAATAACGCCGGGTCCCAGCATTCGTCTAATGGCTACCAGCAGCATGCTGCTCCAGCTATTCAATCCTATACGCAGCCGGCCGTTTCGAATCACGCTTACCAATCCCATGGACCGGTGCAAAGCCATGCAAGCTCGCCTGCTACTGCATTCGGCGACGTAGGCCCGGTTATCGCGCGTTACGGCTACCAAGCTGGTCCAGACCAACAGCAGCAACAAGGTTTTAGCCAACAATATGGTCAGCAATCGTATTCTCAACCGGCTCAGTATAGCCAACAATCGTTTGGTCAAGCTGGCTACCAATCTCATGGACCTGTCCATTCCAACACGTCCATTAATCCGGTATACCAAGCAACCAATGCTTACGAGCAAGCCGGTCCGGTTATTGCGCGTTATGGTTATCAGTCCTCCAGCGCGCAATCGAATTCCCAATACTCCCGTTAAGATTAATCCGATCCGGGAAAGAATCATCAACGAAGGCGGGCCGAAAGGCCCGTCTTTTTATTTTGACAAATGGGGAGCGAGAGCTTAACATCGTAATAGATATGAATGAGACAAACTAAGCATATACGTGCGATTTGACGTTCTAGGAGGTTCAGAATGACATTCATAGGGAGCTTGCAGCAATTAGGCAGAGCTTTCATGCTGCCAATGATCGTGCTGCCTGGCGCGGCTGTGTTTCTAAGCTTGAGCCAGCTGCCCTGGGATTACATAGGTTTACCCGGGATGCCTGCGCATCTCCAAGCGGCGAGCGAGATCATCTTCATGTATTTGCCGTTTATATTCGCGCTTGGCGTCGCACTCGGGCTTACCGGCAATGCGCTGGCTGCCGGGATGGCTTCTTTAATCGGCATGATTATCTATACCGGAATAACGGGCTCAGCGGACGCGGGCATTGAACCAACCGTTATGATCGGGGCAATTATTGGGATTATATCGGGTATCAGCCATGAACGGTTTAAGGATTTAAGACTGCCTGAATATATTCAGTTTTTTGGCGGGCCGCGATTTGTGCCGCTTTTTGTCAGCTTTATCGCGCTGCTTTTTTCGATCGGCATGATCAATGTGGCGCCTTATCTGGAAGCATTATTGGTGAAGCTAGGCGACATCGTCGCATCAGGAGGCGGATTTGGGGTATTTCTGTACGGATTCATACACCGGATTTTGGTTGTCTTTGGCTTGCATCATTTGGTTAGCCATGTGTTCTGGTTCCAGATTGGCGGATATGAGACAGAAGCCGGGAATATGGTATACGGCGACCTGCCGAGATTTTTTGCTGGCGATCCTACAGCGGGGAGTTTTATGGCCGGCTTGTATCCGACTATGATGTTCGCACTTCCGGCTATTGCATTTGCCATCATCCATGAAGCAAGGGAAGACCTCAAGCCGAAGATCCGGAAAACGTTCCTCTATGCTGCACTCGCATCGTTCCTAACGGGCGTAACGGAGCCGGTGGAATTTGCTTTTCTGTTCGTTGCACCTTATTTGTATGTTGTGCATGCGATCTTATCCGGCATTATTATGTGGGTCACTTACGAATTAGGCATTCTCCATGGCTTCTCCTTTTCGGCTGGAGCGATCGACTTTGTTATCAATGAGCACCTCGCCACACGAGGCTGGCTGCTCATTCCGATCGGCATTGTCGTCGGCATCGTCTATTATGTCTTGTTCCGCTGGGCTATTCGCCGATTCCGTATTCCGACCCCGGGCCGGGAAGAAGGTTCACAGCTGGATGAGTGGGCCGGAGACATCCCATATCGCGCTCCGCTTATTTTGCAAGCAATCGGAGGCAAGCAGAACATCATACAGATGGAATCCTGCATTACACGCCTTCGCTTGAAGGTATCGAATGAGAAGGTGCTCGATATTAACGCGCTGCGCAATCTTGGCGCGGCTGGCGTGATCCGTCTTGGCGGGGGCCATGTCCAGGTTGTGTTCGGCACGTATTCCGAGCTGATTCGCGAGGAAATGATGAAGGCGATTCATCGCGACCAAGCGCAGGTGCTGTTCCATTCGCCGATGCAAGGACGGATGATTCCGCTTGAGGAAGTGCCGGATCCGATCTTTGCCGGCAAGCTTGTGGGGCAAGGCGTAGCCTTCCTGCCGGACAGAGGAGAGCTTGTATCGCCTGTGAAGGGAACGGTCATCCATATTTATCCGACGATGCACGCCATCGGGATCAAGACGGAGGAAGGCTTGGAAGTGCTGCTGCATATCGGGATTGATACGTCCAAGCTTGCTGGCAAATCGTACTTCCAGGCGGTTGTAAAGGAAGGCGACGAAGTTACGCCGGGGATGCTGCTGATCCGCTTCAATCTTCAGAAGGTGCGCAAGGAGAGCAAGTCCCTTGCCACGCCAATGGTCATCACCAATTCCGACCGGGTCCGCTCATGGCGCTTTGCGCCATTCAAAGCAGTGAAGAAAGGACAATCTTCGGTAATGTCAGTTGTGCTTAAAGAGAGCAACGGTGGAGGGGAAACGCAATGATTCAAGGAATAGGCGCCTCATCAGGCATCGCGATCGGAAAGGCGTTCGTGCTGCCGAACTGGGAGTGGGAAGTGCCGGACCAAAAGATCGATGTCGCTGACTTCGCCCGTGAATTCGAGCGGGTTTATGAAGGCATTCGGACATCGAAGCATGAGATCGAGCAGATCAAGGATGAGCTGAGGGAAGTTGTCGGTTCGGCGGAGACGAACATCTTCGATGCGCATCTGGCCATATTGGACGATCCGGTCTTCATGAATGAAATTCAGGGCATTATCCAGCGCCAGTACAAGGCGGCAGAAGTGGCCGTGAAGGAAGCGATCGATCACTTCGTAACCATGTTCGACTTGCTGGACGATGACTACATGAAGGAGAGGGCACTTGATATCAAGGATGTCGGCAACCGTCTCCTTAAGCATCTGCTCGGCGTTCCGGAGATTGCGCTGCCTGTGGATACACAGCCCTTTATACTCATTGCGAAGGAGCTGTCGCCTTCCCAGCTCGCCCATATTAACCCGGATCATGTGCTCGGCATTGTGACACTGGCTGGCAGCACCACCTCGCATTCGTCGATCATGGCCAGAGCGCTTGGTGTTCCGCTGGTCGTAGGTGTTGAACAGGGACTGACGGAACCGATATTGACGGGTCAGACAATCGTTATTGACGGCGGCGACGGAACGGTCTATATCGATCCCGTAGAAGCCGTCATCGAACGCTACAATCAGCTGCATACCAAGCAGACCGAAGAGAAAAAGAAGCTTCAGCATTTCGCATTGCGCCATTCGGTGACGCCTGACGGCAAAGCTCTGCGGCTGGAGGCGAATATCAGCTCCATCAAGGAGCTGGAGATTGCGCTGTCGAGCGGAGCGAACGGAGTCGGCCTATTCCGCACCGAGTTTCTATATATGGACCGCAATCGTTTCCCTAGGGAAGAGGAGCAGTTCGAGGTGTACCGCAGTGTCGCAGAGAAGCTTGGCGGAGATCCGCTTGTCATTCGGACGCTGGATGTAGGCGGAGACAAGCAGCTGGATTACTTCGAGCTGCCGGAGGAGGACAATCCGTTCCTGGGCTACCGCGCCATTCGTATCTCGCTTGACCGCACTGATCTGTTCAAGACGCAGCTGAGGGCCATTCTGCGAGCAAGCGTCTATGGTCAAGTGAAGCTGATGTACCCCTTGATCTCGTCTGTCGACGAAGTGCGCAGCGCCAATCGGATCTTGAACGAAGCCAAGATGGAGCTGGAGCAGGAAGGCATTCCATATGACAAGGGGATGAAGGTCGGCATAATGATCGAAGTGCCGGCGGCGGTCATGATCGCGGACTTGCTGGCGGAGGAAGTCGATTTCTTCAGCATCGGGACCAATGATCTTGTACAATTTACGCTTGCGGTAGACCGTATGAACGAAGAGATATCCCATCTGTACGAGCCGTTTCATCCGGCTCTCTTACGGATGCTGAAGCTGACGGTAGATGCAGCGAAGCGTTCCGGTATTACGGTAGGCGTATGCGGCGAGTTGGCTGGGGATATGAGGGCACTGCCGATATGGTTGAGTCTGGATGTCGACGAGCTAAGCATGTCGGCCCATTCCATCCTCCATGTGAAGGAGCGGCTGCTTGGGACGAAGCAGGAGGAGAGCAGAGGGCTATTGGAGCAGCTGCAGCTATGCCGCACGAGCACTGAAGTCATTGCCAAGCTGGAGGCGTTCAAGAGAGAACCGGAAGAAAAAACAGCGAATGGTTAACCCATTCGCTGTTCCAAGGCATCTACGAACGCTTTCGCATAAGGCGGAAGGTCCGGCGGACGGCGTGCGGAGATCAGATTGCCGTCGACGACCACTGGCTCATCATGCCAGGTTGCGCCTGCATTCTCCATATCGTCACGTATGCCGGGAGTAGACGTCACCTGACGGCCCTCCAGGATTTTGGCGGAGATGAGTACCCATCCGGCATGACAGATTTGCCCGATCGGCTTGTCCGCCGCATTGAGTTCCTGAACGAGCGACAACACTTTAGGATATCGTCTCAGCTTGTCCGGAGCCCAGCCTCCTGGTACGAGAAGGCCGATGATTTCCTCGCTGTTCACTTCGTCGAATGACAGATCGGCAACGGCGGGTACACCGTATTTGCCAATATGGGTTTTTCCCTTCTCCGGACCGGCATATAACACGGTAGCCCCAGCCTCGCGTACACGGTAGACGGGATACCATAGCTCCAAATCCTCAAATTCATCGTCTAGCAGGCAGATAACCGTTTGGTTCTGCAAGGACATGTGATCCCCTCCCTCTCCATGAAATAGTTACATTCATATTGTATCGAAGGAGTATATATGAATCAAATGAGCAGTAAAAAGAAGCTGTTGTCCGGTCGCCGTATGATCCGATTTATTCCCGCCGTATTATGGATGGCTGTCATTTTTGCGCTGTCCTCCAGAACAGGGGATGAGATTAACACGGTTCTTCCTTTTTTTCAAAAGCTGTTCCCTGGCATGACGGATTTCAATTGGGGGCATTTCGTCAGTTATTTTATATTGGCAGCTCTGCTGGACTTTGGCTTTGGCGCCCGTTCGGATAAGCTGTCGATGAAAATTGTCATTGTATTGCTGTGCGGCTTGTACGGTGTAACCGACGAATTCCATCAGTCGTTCGTGGGCGGCCGAATGATGGACATCATCGATGTGCGCAACGATATGATCGGCGCTGCGGTGTGGACGCTGCTAGTGTCGATTCCAGTCATACGCCGAGCCTGGAGACGCCTGGCTGGCTGAACGCGTTTTTCAAAGGCTTAGTAGTAAAAATTACATAGCCGTATAAGCAGGAGTTTTGCCAAAAAAGGTCGAATATTTTACTCACTCTCAGTAGGAATACGATTAGGTAAGATAGCGGTTCTGCCGCTATGAGAAGGAGCTGACCATCTTGCGTAAGACATGCCACTGCGGCGAGACGATGACGATGAAGCTGCGCACCGTCATCTATTCAGGGAAAGTTGAGATCGACAATGTGCCGATCTTCTCATGCACGACCTGCAGCAGAAGTGAAGTCATTCCGGAGGTAAAGCCGGACTTGACCGGATTGATCGCCCAACTTGGAGCTGAGCCCGACAAAGGCACGTTCCTGTTTAACGAATGCAATGAATGGGCAGATTTGTTAGTGGAAGCTAAAGCGAACAAGCAGCAGCCGGAGCTGCATGAAGTTGAAGCGCTGATCGAGCAGCGGGTGAACATGCTTCTTGATTTGCATTTGCTGGCACAGTCGCTGGATGATGAGGCATGGATTGCCGACATCAACAAGAGACTCCAGCAGATTAGCAGAAGAAAGCTTCATACATAACGTCCTGCGCTACTGCGAATCGTTGTGCTTGCACGGCTGATTATTAAAGGCTTCCGTGACGGCATGTCCTTCTGGCGTTGGAAGACAAGAGGGGACATGTATTCAACATTCTCACATTCGGATGGGGCGTCTGCTCTGGCGTACATTGCGAAAAGTAATATTTTGTCGTATCATTACTCTAATATGTGGCGTACGAAAAAATAAAATTCTGAACAAATGGAGAGAGAATCCGTGACGGTAACCATTTATGATGTAGCAAGAGAAGCAGGCGTGTCGATGGCTACGGTATCCAGGGTCGTGAACAACAACCCGAACGTAAAGCCAGCGACGAGGAAGAAAGTGTATGAAGCCATTGAACGTCTGGGCTATCGACCAAATGCAGTAGCTCGCGGTCTAGCGAGCAAAAAAACAACGACGGTAGGCGTAGTTATACCGGATATTTCCAATGCGATTTTTGCTGAGGTCGCACGCGGGATCGAAGATATCGCAAATATGTATCATTATAATATTATTTTGTGCAACGCTGACAAAAAGAAAGATAAAGAAATCCGAGTGATCAATACGCTTCTGGAGAAGCAGGTTGACGGCTTGCTGTTCATGGGCGGCGCTGTTACAGATGATCACCTGCAAGCATTCAAGACGGCCAACGTTCCGATCGTGCTGTGCGCGACCAGTGATGACAATAACCAAATCCCTTCCGTTGACATCAACCATGAAGAGGCGGCTTATGATGCGGTTATGAATTTGGTGTCCCAGGGACATAAGCGCATTGCCATGATTAGCGGCACGCTGCAGGACCCTTCCAATGGTTATGCCAGGTTCCAGGGCTACAAGCGTGCACTTGAGCAATCGGGCATTACATACGATGACACTTTGGTTCGCATCGGCAACTACCGGTATGAGTCCGGCGCCGAAGCGATGAAATATTTTATCGACCTGCAAGAACGCCCGACAGCCGTATTCTCTGCAACAGACGAGATGGCGATCGGCGCAATTCATTGCATTCAAGACTCTGGCCTGCAGGTGCCTGCGGATATTTCCATTATTAGTGTGGATAACAGCCGCATGGCATCCATGGTACGCCCGCAGCTTACCGCTGTCGCTCAGCCGATGTATGATATCGGTGCAGTATCCATGCGTTTGCTTACGAAGCTTATGAAGAAGGAAAATGTAGAACAATCCAAGGTCACGCTGCCTCATGAGATTGTTATTCGCCAATCGGTTGGAGGAATATAATAAACAATGGCTACATCGAAGATCGGCATCATCGGCGCAATGGCGGAGGAGATCGAGCTACTTCACCAGCATGTCGCCGTCGCTTCGGAATTTACGAAAGCGGGCATTACGTATTATGAAGGCACCCTGCACGGAAAGCAGGTTATCTATTGCAAGTCGGGCGTCGGCAAAGTGAATGCTGCGGTTTGTACGCAAATTCTGCTGGATGCGGGCGCGGATTGCGTTCTGTTCACTGGTGTGGCGGGGGCGCTGGATCCCAAGCTGGACATTGGCGATATCGTTGTATCGGAGAGCTGCATTCAGCATGATATGGATTGCACGCCGCTTGGCTTTGCCAAAGGTGTCATCCCGTTTCATCCGCGATCCGAGTTTGCGGCGGACAAGCAGCTTGTCGCGCTTGCGTATGCAGCAAGCGAGAAGCTGTTCCCGGGACACAGCTTGAAGGGCAAAGTACTGTCCGGCGATCAATTCATCGCCAGCCGCGAAGCGGTAGAGGCGCTGCATCAGACGATGCAGGGCGCTTGCGCCGAGATGGAAGGGGCGTCTGTCGCCCAAGTATGCGACATGCATGGCATTCCTTATGTGGTGATTCGCTCCATGTCCGATAAGGCTGATGGCTCCGCTCATGTGAACTTTGCGGAGTTCACGGTGAAAGCCTCGACCCATTCGCATCAGATCATCGACGAGATGGTCAAACATATCTAAGCACTTATCAAGCCGCTCTGCCGTCGCAATCGATGGTAGAGCGGCTTCTTTATGCCGTTATTTGGGCCACGTTGAGGAAAGGCTTCACCAAAAATACTGGCGTATATTCATTTTGCTTTATTGTTGCAAGATTCCGCTGCACTCTCATAAATGCAACAACAGCTGTATATGAGTTGTGTGACACTACTAAATTCAAAGTCGCGACAAATGAATATTTTCCCGATTCGATGCACCGCTATTTCCCTGTCAACTCAACCAGCGCTTCGTTTTTCTCTTAACGCCGCGCGCACCTTTACTGCACAATAGCTATCAGCCGAGCGCAGTGCGCTGACCGATAGCTATTAGGTTGCTTGCTCGTTATGGAGTGAATGACGATCAAATGATAGCTACATCACGTTACAAATCCTGTATCACAATCGATTGCGTATTGCGGTTCTGCTCGTTAATGATGTCACGGCGCGGGATTGGCGGGATGGCTGAGCTGTCGTCCTGCCAATTGTCCGGCAACGGGACGGGGCTTTCGCTCTTCCATCGCAACAGCCAGTCGGCAGGCAGCGCCTTTACTTCATGTGCCCGGATTGCTGCGGCAAGCGGGTGATCCGTCATCTCCAGCCACACCTGCGCCCAGGCCCGCGGAACAACGCGCCATATATCGTAACCGCCACCGCCAAGCGCGATCCAGCGGCCTTCCGTATACGTGTGCGCCAGTTCATGCAGGATAGCGGGAATTTCCTGGTAAATGCGCATGCTGCAGTGAATATGCGACAACGGGTCATACGCATGGGCATCACAGCCATGCTGGCTCAGAATGACATCTGGCTTGAACGCCTCAATCACCTTACGGATCGTCACATTAAAGCTCTCCAGCCACGATTCGTCCTCGGTGAAGGGCTCCAGCGGCACATTGAAGCATGCGCCGAAGCCTTTGTCTACGCCTTTCTCATAAGCGTATCCGGTGCCGGGGAACAGATATTTGCCAGTCTCGTGTATCGAATACGTGCACACATCGGGGTCGTCGTAGAATGACCATTGCACGCCGTCTCCATGATGAACATCCGTATCGATGTAGAGGACGCGGGCGTTATATTTGTTGCGAATATGTGTAATGGCAATTGCAGCGTCATTGTACACGCAGAAGCCCGCAGCGCGGTCTGGGAAGGCGTGATGCAGCCCTCCCGCCAAGTGAAAGGCATGCAGGGCGCGGCCGCTCATAACGGCTTCTGCGGCTTCTACAGAGCCCGTCACAATCGCGCAGGCTGCCTTGTGCAATCCGGGGAAAAACGGCGTGTCCTCCGTTTGCAGCCCGAATTGCTCGGCGAGCACCGCTTTGCTGCGGGGGTCGTCCTCCGTATCCAGCAGCTTGACGGCTTGCACGTAATCATGACGGTGCACAAGCTTCAGCATATCATCATCAATGAGATAATCAGGCCGTATGATCTGTTCGTTCGTAAGCGCTTGCGTTTCCTTCAGCAGATCGATCGTTAACGCTTGGCGAATCGGATCGAAGGGATGGTCATCATGAAATTTATAGCCGGATGAATCGGGATGATGAATGAATACAGCGTTTGATACCATTCTGAGCTCATTTCCTTTCCCTGCAAAATGTACGGCTTAATACATGAATCGATTGCGAAATCGGACCCGATCGAACTTCTCGATGGAGCTCAGCGGCACTTCTTTGCCGATGCGGACCATGAGGCAGTTCGCGGGATGCGAGCATATCTCCGGATCATCGGTGGCATACCAGATCATGTCAGCCGATTTCATTAAGTTTTCCATCATGGTCCGGTAATCCCATACGTTCAGGCCGGTGCCCTCAAGATCCCAATGCCAGTAATATTCCGTAGTGTATACAATCATATTTTCCAGCTGTTCCTCGGCAAAAGCCATGTTGATCAGACGCTTGCCCAGCCCGTAGGACCGGTAATCATTGGCGACTTCAATCGCGCCTAGCTCGACCAGATCTTCCATGCCGCCTTCGGACCAGCGCTCGAGCTCATCCGGGTAGTGGAACGTTACATATCCGACAATCAAGTCGCCCTCGCGGGCAAGAATGATGCGCCCTTCCTCCAATCCGGCTATCTCTACGAGCGCTTCATGCTGATCCTTCGGTCTGCGGAAGGCATCTAGCGATTGATGCATCGTATACGCAGTCAGGCGATCGGGAGGGACAGGCCCCTCAATAATCAGCTCGTGGTTGTCACGGGTCGTAATCATGTCTCTCTGCAGCCGCTTACGGTGCTCCATTCAGTGGTCCCCTTTCGTTTCAACTGTCGCGAGAAAACTGATTATTTCTTCCTCCAAATTGATTATTTCCTACTATTGTTTATAACAAACAATCAAGAAAATGAAAAGCGTAGTCGAAAGGAAAGGTGTTGTGGTATAATGATAGTGGATTTTTGAAAGCGCATACCTATACCAACGTTTTACAGATTTGATGGGAGAGTGATAGAATGATCAACTTGCATCAAGAGCGTGTACCAGCAACAGCGACGAACCCGAATTTAAAAAATTACGAAGAAGCGGCAGCAACCTTCCAATGGGAGCAAATCGAGAAGCAGTTCAGCTGGCATGAGACGGGAAAGGTGAACATGGCTTATGAAGCGATTGATCGCCATCTCGAGCTCGGTAGAGGCCATAAAGTAGCGCTTTACTACAGCGACAGCGAACGCGATGAATCGTATACATTCGAGCAGCTGAGCAAACAATCCAACCGGTTTGCCAATCTCCTGCGCAAGTTTGGAGTCGGCAAAGGCGAGCGTGTCTTCATCTTCATGCCGCGTACACCTGAACTTTACTTCAGCGTCCTCGGAACATTGAAGGTCGGCGCAGTAGTAGGGCCGTTGTTCGAAGCCTTTATGGAGACGGCGGTCAAAGACCGGCTGCAGGACAGCGAAGCGGTAGCAATCGTGACGACGCCTGCGCTGCTTCATCGCATTAAGCGTGATGAGCTGCCTGGTCTGAAGCATATTATCGTCTACGGCGACGATATCCCTGCTGAAGAAGGAATTGTAAACTTCAAAGAAGAGATCAGCCAGATGTCTGACGAAGCCGAGATCGAATGGCTGGATCGTGAAGACGGGCTGATTCTGCATTATACATCCGGATCGACGGGCAAGCCGAAAGGCGTGTTCCATGTACAAAATGCGATGGTCCAGCACAAATACACAGGTCAAGTTGTTCTGGATCTGAAGGACGACGATATTTACTGGTGTACGGCCGACCCGGGTTGGGTAACGGGAACGTCTTACGGTATTTTCGCTCCGTGGCTGAATGGCGCGACGAATGTGATTCGCGGCGGACGCTTCAGCCCAAGCGACTGGTACAACGTGATTCAGAAGTACAAAGTAACAGTATGGTACAGTGCGCCTACGGCATTCCGCATGCTGATGGGTGCTGGCGACGACCTGTCGAAGCAATTCGACTTGTCCAGCCTGCGCCATGTGCTCAGCGTCGGCGAGCCGCTGAACCCGGAGGTTGTGCGTTGGGGCATGAAGGTCTACAATCAGCGTATTCATGATACATGGTGGATGACAGAGACCGGCGGACAGCTGATCTGCAACTATCCGAGCATGGACATTAAGCCGGGCTCCATGGGCAAGCCGCTGCCTGGCGTTCAAGCGGCGATTATCGACGACAGCGGCAATGAAGTTCCGCCGTACCGCATGGGCAATCTGGCTGTGCGCGTGCCTTGGCCGTCCATGATGCGTAAGATTTTTAACAACCCATCGAAGTACGCGGAGTATTTCCGCCTGGAAGGCTGGTACGTATCCGGCGACTCCGCTTATATGGACGAGGATGGCTACTTCTGGTTCCAAGGACGTATCGACGATGTCATTAATACGGCAGGCGAGCGCGTAGGTCCGTTCGAGGTCGAGAGCAAGCTTGTTGAGCATCCGGCTGTTGCGGAAGCTGGCGTTATCGGCAAGCCCGACCCAATGCGCGGCGAGATTATCAAAGCCTTTATCGCGCTTCGCGAAGGTTTCGAGCCGTCCGAAGAGTTGAAGAAGGAGATTTCCCAGTTCGTCAAAGTAGGTCTCTCCGCACATGCTGCGCCAAGAGAGATCGAATTCAAGGATAAGCTGCCGAAGACGCGCAGCGGCAAGATTATGAGAAGGGTGCTGAAGGCATGGGAGCTGAACCTGCCGACAGGCGACCTGTCTACAATTGAAGATTAATAAGCAAATGAATTGAAGCCTTTAGGTCTGTTTGTAGACCTAAAGGCTTCTTCTTTGTTCGTATAAATTCAAAACGATGCGTTCAATCGGTAAACAGCAGGGAAGAGCCAGATAATAAGAGGAGTGTACACAAGCGGGTTCAGCCATGTACGCTCAAACTAAAAGCAGCGCCCCGGAAGGGAGGCGCTGCTTTGTTGACATAGGCCAGTGGTTCAGTAACGCCCATGTATTATTGACCTACTGTAACTCTCGCTGACGGCGATGACACGCCGGAGCCATTCTCAGCCGTGATCTGATAGCTGCCGCTGGATAGCGGCGCCAAATGCTCGAAGCTGGTCTGAGAAGTAGTTCCCAGCTTGACATAATTGCCGTCGCTGCCGGCACTGTAATAGATGTTGTAGAGCGTAACTTGATCGGATACCGGATTGGCTGCCCAGCTCAACAGGATGCTGAGATCGGAGCTCTCCGCCGTTAGTCCGGTAGGCGCGGAAGGCGGTGTGCCTGTTTCGCTGCCGTTATTGCCGTTGTTTCCATTATTGCCGTTATTCTCGCCGTCAGGGAAGCCCGGAATACCCGGTACCCCCGGAATTTCAGGCAATTCCGGCAAGATGGAACCATAATTCATAATGGCGCTTGGTGCGGATTCCTTGCCAACGACATCGACGGCTACGACATAATACGTTGCCGCTTCTTTGTCCGAAGCCTTAAAGGTGAATTTGGTCTCGTCGCCTAGAAGAACGGATGCACCGGACTTCGCATAATCGGCTTGGTTCGTGGAACGGTACAGCCTGTAGCCGACCACGTCAGGCGACTTGCTGGCAGAGAATGTGATCGTAACGTCTCCTGCGCTTGAAGCGCTGAGCTTCGCATCGGCCGGCGTCTGCGGTGCAGCGCCGTCATCTGTGCGCGGATCGGTCTTGGAAGGCGCGTCATTCTGTGCGTCCATAGGGACGTATACCTCCAGCGGCCTTCTGTTTTTGGCAGGCAGCTTGGATTGCGCCTCTTTGATTTCGTCCATCAGCACATCTAGCGGCTTCTTGCGCTTGATGACAACCTTTTCCTTCAGCATATCGTCAGGCGTCAGCTCGTTAGGGACATAGTTAATGCCTTCATACGTAATGTATTTCATATTAACGAGTGCATCGTCTGCTTTCTTCGGCAAATATTCTTTGTTGAACCAGTCGGTTACGAGCAATCCGGCTGACTTGGTCAATTCCGTAGGCAACAGTCCGCTTGCCTTGGATACGGTCGCTTTCACGACACCGTCCGGTTTCGCGAAGCTGTCCGTTACGAATAGCTCTGGCTTCTCTTCTGTGAGCTTATTCATAATAAGCGTCCAGACGGAGCGTGCGCGGGTCTGGCCGTTGTTGGAGAGGGAATTGATCTGCTCCTCATAACCGGCCCATACACCGAGCGTGACGTCAGGCGTAAAGCCCATGAACCATACGTCGCCATAGCTTTGGGTGGAGCCGGTTTTGCCTGCTACCGGAATCTTGCCGTATTGCTTGAATTGCTTGGTTACCTGATGGCCTGAGCCGGAAGGATCGGATATTACCGTCTTCAGCATGTCGGTCATCAGGAAGGCTGTTTGCTCAGAGAAGACGCGTTTCGGCTGTTCCTTGTGCTCATAGATCATTTTGCCGTTGGCATCTGTAATTTTTTCAATCATGTAAGCGTCCTGGAATACGCCCTGATTCGGGATAGAGCCGTATGCGTTCGTTAATTCTTCTACCGAGACACCAAGGCGCAAGCCGCCGATAACGCCTGTCTGGGAATAAGCATCCTCAGGCTGCAGCGTTGTAATGCCAAGCGATCTTACAAATTCCCATGCTTTGTCAATCGTGACTTCTTCGTTGAATATTTTCAGCGCAGGAAGGTTAAGCGAGCGATTAAGCGCATCGCGTGCCGTGACAAGCCCTCTGAACTTATTCGTTACGTTCATCGGGATATGGAAGCCCTTCTGACCGTCCTTCATTACGATTGGCGCATCGTCGATAATGCTTGCCGGCTGAATGATACCGGCGTCGATCGCGGGCAAATAAGCGGCCAGCGTCTTCATCGTGGAGCCTGGCTGACGAATCATTTGCGTTGCGAAGTTCATCTGCTCTTCGTAGAAGTCACGGCCCTCCAGCATGCCGATGATGGCGCCGGACTTGTGATCCAGCATGACGCCTGCGATCTGCTCGATGCCTTTCTTCTCGCTGTATGGCGTGAAGTTGTCTTCATTGCTGGCAATTTCGCGCATAATCGTATAGACATCTTTGTCGATCGTCGTATAGACATGGTAGCCGCCGCGCAGCAGCTGCTCGCGTGCTTCCTCGATCAGACCGGCATTCTCCTTCTTGCGAAGGTCGGCTTTGGTCAGCGTCGGATCGCCTTGCATGAGCAGCACTTCCGCTGCTTGACGCTCTGCTTCAAGCATCAGGTAAGGATAGGTCGTATACGCCTTCTCGCTAGGCGGTGCGATAGAAGAACGAATATCGAATTTAAGGGCTTCTTCATATTGCTGCTGATTCAGCCTACCTGTCTCCATCATACGCTTGAGAACGAGCTGCTGGCGCTTCACCGCGCGTTCGAACCCTGCTTCGTTGAACTTCCCTGAGCCCGTAAAGGCGGTGTAGAGGGAAGGCAGCTGAGGCAGGCCTGCCAGGTAAGCGGATTGGGACGTATTGAGCTTGGACAGGTCGGTTATGCCGAATATGCCCTTGGCTGCGGCTTTGATGCCGAATACTTGATAACCGTTGGAGCCATTGCCGAACGGCATTTTGTTCAAATAAGCCGCTAAGATTTCTTCTTTCGTCAGATAACGCTCCATGCGAAGCGACAGGAAGATCTCCTTGATCTTGCGGCTGTCGGTTTTGTCGAGGCTAAGGAACACCCGGCGCGCAAGCTGTTGTGTCAGCGTACTGCCGCCGGTTTGCGTATCTTCATTAAATAGCTTCTGCTTGACCGCGCGGCCGAGGCCGTTAATATCGACGCCGTCATGCTCGAAGAAGTTGTTGTCTTCCGTAGACAGCAGGGCGTCAATGACGGATTGCGGAATTTCGTCGTATGTAATGACGATCCGGTCCTCGTCGGTCCGCAGCTGTCCGACCAGCGAGTCATCTCTGAAGTACACATAGCCGGTCATGGAATATTCGCCGACCTTGTCCTGAATGACGCTTTGCGGCCTAATTTCTTCATCCTTGACCAGAGCGGCCACGTAGCCTGTCATGACGCCGCCTGCCAGCAAGCCAAAGATTATGCCAAAATAAACAATCCATTTTACAGTAATGAATGATACCAATCCGAATAATCGCCATCTGCTGTAAGGTGCCTTCGGCGATGGTTGACGATCTTCTTGCATGCTTATAACTCCTCCTCCAAAATAGCATTACCATTATAGCACAAAACCCTTTATGGTACATGTCTCGTGCCCTGATATTCCATTTCTGTCCATATGACAACCCTGTGCCACAGCGCTAGTGCAGCTTGGAATACAGCATGCAGCAGAGGTCATAGAAGAAAGTGCTGCATTTATTCTTCATCTATAGACGAAGAGAGAGGGGAAAAAGTTTTGTTAGGCAATGTGTATGAATAGAGCCTTGCCGCATCTATCGTTCAAGTGTACCATGGAGAAGGGTGAACCGCCGTTGCATCATACCGTGTGCAATGGCGCTGTGAACGCGGGTCAAGGGATGCCTGAGTTGTCCAGAGCGAAAAACAAGCCTTTTTCAAGTAAATGGAAGAACGATCGTGTGCATGGCATCATAAATCGATGAAGTGTTGTCGGTTGCCTTTATTTTAGAAACTATTTCACAACTAAAACGTAATAAATAACGGAAACGATAACAGGTTATGCCTTTTGAGAGAGGAGGAGGAAAATGGAGACGATCTATATGGCCTGTCTCATCGGCGGCATTCTGTACGCGCTAGTCAGCGTTATATTCGGGGATTGGCTGAGCCAAGCGATGGACGGAGTGCTTGACTTCCTGTCGCTCGACGGTCCGTCGATTTTCCAGCCGATGACGCTGGTAGGCGGCATTACGATCTTCGGGGGAGCCGGACTGTTGCTGGAGCAATATAGCGGGCTCGGTATCTGGGTTATTGCGCTGATCGCTTTGCTGATCGCCATTGTGGGCGCTATCGCCGTTTTCTTCCTATATGTGAAGCCGATGGAGAACAGCGAGAATTCGATTGCATTCACGATCGGTTCGCTTGCCGGATCTCAAGGCGAAGTGATCGTTCCGATTCCGGAGAAAGGCTATGGCGAAGTATTGGTCAAGGTAGGGGCGGGCAATACCAACCAAATCGCAGCCAGCTACGACAAAAAGCCGATACCGGGCGGAGCGATAGTGGTAGTGGTTGACGTCAGGGAAGGCGTATTGTATGTATCGGAGCTGAACCTGTCGATCTAATAATTTTAATAAGAGAGGAGAAATTGAATGGAACAGTACTTAACAATTCCTATTATTGTAGTTGGGGTTCTGGTCGTCCTTGGCTTGGCTTTCTGGGCGCGCTACAAGACGGTAAGCCCGGATGAGGCGATGCTGGTAACAGGGTCATTCCTCGGCACCAAGAATTCACTTGTAGACGAGTCAGGACGCAAGGTGAAAATTATTCGGGGCGGAGGCGCATTTATCCTTCCGATCTTCCAGAAGGCCGAGTTTCTGTCGTTACTGTCGCATAAGCTGGACGTATCGACGCCGGAGGTGTATACGGAGCAAGGCGTTCCGGTTATGGCTGACGGGGTTGCGATTATCAAGATTGGCGGTGCAATTGAAGACGTAGCGACAGCTGCCGAGCAGTTCCTGGGCAAGCCGACGGAAGCGTTGAAGGGCGAAGCCCAAGAGGTTCTGGAGGGTCACCTGCGGGCGATTCTGGGCTCCATGACCGTAGAGGAAGTATACCGTAACCGCGACAAGTTTGCGCAAGAGGTGCAAGGCGTGGCGGCGAAGGATTTGAAGAAGATGGGTTTGCAGATTGTCTCCTTCACGATCAAGGATCTGCGCGACAAGCACGGCTATCTGGATGCGCTTGGCAAGCCGCGTATCGCAGCGGTCAAGCGTGACGCAGAGATTGCCGAAGCGGAAGCGGTACGGGATGCTCGTATCCAGAAGGCGCTTGCGTCTGAGGCTGGTCAGAAAGCGGAGCTGCTGCGCGATACGAATATCGCGGAAGCCGAGAAGGATAAGGAAATGAAGGTCGCTTCCTTTAAGCGCGACCAAGATACAGCGAAAGCGGAAGCGGATCAGGCGTATTCTATCCAGGAAGCGCGTGCGAAGCAAAGCGTAGTCGAGGAGCAGATGAAGGTCGAGCTCGTCCGGAAGGAAAGAGAGATCGATCTGGAGGGCAAAGAGATTCTTCGCCGCGAGAAGCAATACGACGCGGAAGTGAAGAAGAAGGCGGACGCCGATCGTTATGCCGTCGAGCAAGCGGCAGAAGCGAACAAAGCGAAGCAATTGCGTGAAGCGGATGCCATGCAGTACCGGATCGAAGCGGAAGCGAAAGCGCAAGCTGCTCAGAAGCGTCTGGACGGTTTGGCGGAAGCCGAGGCTGAACGTGCCAAAGGTACGGCGGAAGCCGAAGTTATCCGTCTGCGCGGTTTGGCAGAAGCGGAAGCGAAAGAAAAGCTGGCCGATGCGTTCGCGAAGTTCGGCGAAGCGGCGGTTCTCGATATTATTGTCAAGATGCTGCCAGAGCTGGCAGGCAAAGTGGCGGAGCCGATCAGCTCGATCGACAAGCTGACCGTTGTAGATACGGGCAATGGCGAAGGCGCAGCGCGGCTTAGCAACTATGTAACGTCGCTGATGTCGACGGCGCCAGAGATGCTGAAGAGCGTGTCCGGCATCGACTTGAATCAATTGATCCAAGGATTGACCTCCAAGGCGATTGCGCCGGCAGCGCCGAAAGCTGCACTTCCGGTCCAAGCTCCGGCGGCAGCGAGCAAGCCTGCTGCACAGGCGCCAATCAAGCCGGTTAATCCGACTGAATAACAGTTCGAAGAAGAGCACGGCAAAGGCCGAGTCAGGGAAGGATAACTTCCCTGACTCGGCCTTTTTTTGCTTTGCGCATGTCATATTGGCAACAGTGCAGTGGTGCGCTAATCGCTAGGACGATGACATCTCCGGTAATCGGTTGGCGAGATGCCTTCCTGATTTTTGAAGGTGCGGATAAAGGTATTGCGGTTGTTGAAGCCCACCTGCTCCCATATCTCATGGATCGGAGCGGAAGAGGAAGTAAGCATTTCCTTCGCTCGGACTATCCGCAGCTGCTGCAGGTACTTGTGGAAGGTCGTGCCTAATTCCTTTTTGAGCAGCCGTGACATGTACTTGGGTGTCGTATTGTACTTGTCCGCCAGAATGTCCAGCGTAATCTCCTCGGCGTAATGGTTGTCCAGATAGGTGCGGAACAGCTTGATATTAAAGGCATCCGTAGGCGGCGACTCGCAGAGCTCAAGCACCCGATCGAAAAACTGGTATAGATGCTCTGTCATCTCCTTAGTGGATCCAACATCCGATGAGAGCAGGAATTGCGTCATGTCGAGTTCTTCCTCATGCTCCTCGGCAATGTTTTTGCTCTTCAGCGCTTGAATGCCGATCAAATATAAGTGAACGAACAGCTGCTTCATGTTGGTTCCCGTCATATAACGGTCCGTATTGGTGGCAATGACGACATCCAGCAGCCCTCTGAACTCTTCGCGCTTGCCTGCCGCAAGGAGGTTGGCCAATATCTTCTCGTCAGTCCGGCTAAGCACATAGCGCGGCTCCTCAAGCTCATACTCCGAATACTGCACGATTCGTTTGGAATCGAAGGGAGACACCTGCCATAACGCTTTCATGGCTTCTACATAAGAAGTTTGCATCCCCGTATAATTTTCATGGACCCGTCCCATCCCAATGTGAATACGCAGCTCGGCTTCGTCTTGACGGAACAAGCTGTCAATTTGCCTGAAGTAAGCGGAATAGACCTCAAAGTCATTCTTCGACGCGGGGTTGGTCAGCACAGCGAACATATGGGCATCCAGCTCCAGGATGTAGAGGGGATGCTCTTGCGGCAATAACGCATTCAGTATGCGGAAGATCGTATCTGTCGCTTCGTTCTGGAACTTCTCCGAATACAGATCATAGAACGGCTTTCGGAAGTTGCACTGAATCAGGCTAACCTGAAAATACGGATTCGGAAACTGGAAATCCAGCTTGTTCAAATAGGAATCGATCACGTCATGGTCGTAAGGAAAGTTCGATTGGAGCACCTTGGCCAAAAAATGTTTCGTTGCGATTGGCAGCGAATAGGACAAGGTCCGGTTCAGATCGTCTACATCCGTCAAGATTCGTTTGATTTCCGTATTCAGAAATTCCAGCTCGTTGATAGGCGAGTGCGTTTTATCCTTTCTGGAGCCAGTGCCTTGCAAGGTTTGCACCAGCGAGCGGATAGGCGAATAGAATCTGCGGCTGAACAAGATCGACAGCAGCAGAGAAACAAGGAAGAGTATGCCGGTAATCGTGACATTCCAGCTCTTCATCTTGGTCAAGGCCGATGTAAGATCGGTATGGGGAACCGCCACCACCATCGTCACGTCCCGGAAAAAGAAGTTTGTTGTGTATTTGATAATATGCATGTTCTCGCCTTCATGCACGGCGTCAAATTTCGTCTCCGGGTTCAGCAGCAGCTCGTTCATAAAGGATTGCATAGACACATCGATCATACGAGTCGAAGCCAGCATATTTCCTTCCGTATCGGCGACCATGATTAGGCTGTTCGGTGTCTGCATGTAGCTTTGCAGCAAATTGCGGACAGCCTCTGCCTTCATATTAATGACGTACAAATTGTTGGAGTAATGACCGCCCACCGTCGATTGCACGACCGAGATCGTCGATTCGCCGCGATTGCTATAGCTGCTTGAGACAACGGAAGGAGGCAATATCGTAAACAAATGATGATTCGTTTTGTATCCCTGCCAGAAGGATAGCGGATATTGCTCCATCTTGTATGCGCTTTCATAGAATGACTCCGGTTCATAGGTGCCGTTATCGCTAATGATGACAGATTCATCGCGTTTATAGATATAGGCGTTGTCAATGTAATTGCTGCTAGCCTTAATGCGTGAGAGCGAGCGCACGGCTTGCGAATAATCCGCGTATTTGCCGATATCGTCTTCCGCATATTGGGTCGTAATGACTTTCAGAATGTTCGGATCAAGCGCCAGCAAAAAGTTCGATTGATAAATGCCGTCGAACAGATTGTTCATGGTAGAGGAAAGATTGGATAATGAACGGTCATAGTTCGTTCTGAGCTGTGCTTCAATATAGTTCATGGAAATGCTGGTGCTCAGGAACAGCGCAATTTGAATGAAAGCGGACAGCGATACGAATAAAATGATTAACCGGTAGAAAATACTCCGGAAGCCGAGCCGTGACCCTCTGTGACGGATATTTTGCATGTTCTCACCTCATCGACATTCTGTACTCGTTGCTGGTTGGATGGAACAGGTCGATCCGTTAGACAAGTTTGGTTCAAATTATAGGTAACCTTCGGTGCAAAAGCAATGCGTAGCCGTGCGATATCTGCAACAAAGTGGAATTGTGGGACATGGGGAAATATGCAACATGAGCTAATCGCTTGTCCGCATGGCTGGCGGTGCGAATCATGTGACAAGGGCGAAAAGAGTGACAACGGGCTGCGCCTATGCACGAAACTGCAAAGATGAAAAACGTGACCGGCGGGCGAACTTGGCTATTACGGGCGATCCTTGCGATGTGGTTTGATGGATTCACGGACCTGACGGCCGAAATAACCGCACATGAAGGGGAGTAACGACATGAATAACGCCGCCGCATCGCCGCCGAGATCGAAGGATCACGTACCGAACGTCAAGCGTGCAGGGCGCTCATACTGGAAGCGAAATTATTACTATTATGTATTGCTGGCTTTGCCGCTGCTTTATTTTTCCATTTTCCGTTACGGACCGATATTCGGCAATATTCTGGCCTTCCGAAAGTACATGCCGGGCGGACCGCCTTATGGCACGGAATGGGTAGGCCTGCGTTATTTCCGAATGTTCATGGAGGATCCGAACTTCTGGCTGGCGTTCAAAAATACGATCCTGCTCAGCGTGATGAACCTGAGCATCAGCTTCCCGCTGCCGATCATTTTTGCACTCCTTATTAATGAAATCATGGGGGCGCGGCTGAAACGGTTCATTCAGATTATCTCGTATTTTCCGAACTTCATTTCCATTGTTGTCGTGGTCGGACTAATCAAGGAGCTGCTGTCGCCTACGAACGGCATCGTCAACAAAGTGCTGGGGTCGCTTGGCATCGATCCGATATTTTTCGTAAATCAGCCTGAATGGTTCCGTTTCATCTATATCAGCTCGGATGTCTGGCAGTACATGGGATGGAACGCCGTCATCTTCGTAGCTGCGCTGGCCTCGGTCGATACGCAATTATATGAAGCGTCGGAGCTGGACGGAGCGGGACGATGGAAGCAGACGATCCATGTGACGATTCCGCAAATTCTGCCTACCATATCGGTTGTATTCATTATTTCGCTCGGTTCGCTGCTTTCGCTAGGATTTGAGAAGGTATTGCTTCTTTATACGGCAAGCAACTCCGCAACGAGCGATATTATCGATACCTTCGTATTCCGCATGGGACTTGAGAACAACAACTACAGCTACGCGACAGCAGCAGGCCTGTTCGGCGGGTTGATCGGCTTCGGGCTTGTCTCGGCGGCCAATTATATCTCGCGCAAACTGTCGGGCGTATCGCTTTATTAAGGAGGGGTCGTATGTTATACCGGAAAACCAAAGGTTATCGTGTATTTATGATCTTTAATTATTGCATACTGGGCATGGTTATGCTCGCGATCGCATTTCCGTTCATCCATCTGATTTCCATTTCATTCAGCGAATCGGCGGCTATATTAGGCGGGAAGGTCGTCGTCTGGCCGATTGGGTTCAATATGGACGCCTATCTGAGAATCTTCGATCACCCGACCATCTTGCAGGGTTTCAAAAATTCCATCTTCCAAACGCTGCTCGGCACATCTATCGGATTGTTCATGACGATCATATGCGCATATCCGCTCTCCAAAACGTTCCTGAAAGGGCGCAAGGCTTTTGTCTTGATCGTCATGTTCACGATGTTTTTCAGCGGCGGTTTGATACCGACTTATCTGGTCGTGAAGAGCGTTGGCTTGATCGATACGATCTGGGCTGTTGTCATTCCGTTCTGCATTACGCCGTATTACTTGCTGCTCATGATGACGTTTTTCCAGGGCATACCTGAGAGCTTGGAGGAAGCGGCGATGGTCGACGGCTTGAATCCGATGCAAATTCTGTTTAAAATCGTCATTCCGTTATCCAAGCCGGTTATTGCGGCGATTACGATGTTCTTGATCGTGTATTATTGGAACAACTGGTTCAATTCCATGATCTACTTGAATTCAAGCGATATGCATCCGGTTATGATGATTGTTCGGAATATAGTGGCCGGCGCCGATCTGGCATCCATGGGGTCGGGTATTGGCCAAAATGACATTACGACGCTCTCTTCGGCTTCGCTCAAGGCGGCAGTTATTATGGTCACGACGATTCCTGTCGTATGTGTATTTCCCTTTGCGCAAAAACATTTTGCCAAGGGGGTGATGCTAGGCGCGGTCAAAGGTTGATTGATCTTATATCTCGCTAGTGCTACTACAAAAAAGGGAGGATATCAACAATGAATATGAAATTTCGCAAAGGGGTCATGACGACGCTGGCGGCTCTGCTTGTGGCACTGCCGATCAGCGCCTGCTCGCAATCATCCAAGGAGCCGAGTTCCGATCCCGCTGGCCCGACTGGACTGTCTATGATGTACAGCGATTCTTCCGCGTATCCGTTCAACAAGGAATGGGCGCTCTTCAAGCAATTGCAGACCAAGGGCAATGTGCAGATCGATGTGCAGGCCGTTCCTTCGCCTGACTATAAGAATAAGCTCAAGATTGTGCTAAGCTCGGGCACGATTCCCGATCTGGTGACAGAAGTGACGCAAGAGATCGTCCTGGAATTTGCCCAGAACGGCGTGCTGCTTCCGCTCAGCGACTACATGGATAAGCTTCCGAATCTGGAGAAGAAAATTAAGGAGTATGAGATCGAGGATGAGCTCGACAACTGGCGGACGAAGGACGGCAAGCTCTACGTGGCTCCGGTCATGAACGAGGCGGCCCTCTATAATACAGCGCCAGTCATTCGGATGGATTTGCTGAAGAAGTATGACCTGAGCGTTCCTGAGACGATGGACGATCTGTACAACGTGCTTAAAGTGCTGAAGGAAAAGGATCCTTCATCGTTCCCGATGGCGAACCTTGTCCGCGCGGAGACGATCCGCAACTTATCCGGCGCGGCGTGGGGCATCGATCCTTCCTATAACGGCTTTGTCTACGACGAGCAGCAGCAATCGTACACGTATCTTTATACAAGCGATAATTACAGGCAATATGTGACGTTCCTGAACAAGCTGGTATCCGAGAAGCTGGCCGATCCGGAGCTGTTCACCTCCAGTCTGGATTCATGGAAGCAGAAGCTGGTTACCGGGAAAAGCGTATTCACTTATACGTGGATAAGCGAGCTCGCTCAGCTGAATGCGGACGGCAAGAAGAATGTAAGCCCGGATTTTGATCTGGCTCCGATTCCGCCGATTGCAGGTCCTGGCGGCAAGCTGGCTGCCAGCACGCAGCGCATCCCGCACGGCATTGTCCTTCCGGCTTCGGCTGCCAACAAGCCGTATTTTGAAGAGCTGCTGGCATTTGTGAACTATTTGTACAGCGACGAAGGCAATACGATCGTGACATGGGGCGAGGAGAACGATTCCTTCACCGTAGTGGACGGCAAGAAGCAGTTCACAGACAAAATTACAGGCGCTACCAGCATCCAGCGCGCGCTGTGGGACAGCGGAGCCTCCAACCAGAACTACACGATGCTGTATACCTACGACTGGTTCACCAAGGTTCTGGACAATCCGCTCGTGACATCGCTTACCGAAGAGGCGCGGGCGAACAATTGGTTCCCGCCGATTGTGAAGGTTCCGAAGCTGACCTCGGACGAGAAGGAAGAAGAAAATATGCTGCTTACGACACTTAAGGACAGCTATGCGAAAGCGCATGACGGATTTGTGTTCGGCCGTCTCGGCAATGATGCCGATTGGGAGAACTATGTGAAGGATATGGAAAATAAAGGCGTGAAGAAACTGATCGAGCTGTACAACAATTCCATGAAGTAATCGGGATGCAGGGCTGAACAGGCCCTGTTCTCAACCCAATCATGTTGACACCCCTGTAAGGGGGCGTACGAAAGGAATGAAAACGTATGAACGAAGTATTGAACATTATGGTCATCGGGGCACATCCCGATGAGCCGGATATCTATGCAGGCGGTACAGCGGCTCTGTTCGTCTCGCTAGGGCATCGTGTAAAATTTCTGTCACTGACGGATGGATGCTGCGGGCATCAGACCATGGATCGTGCCGCACTCGTCCAGCGGCGCAAGAGGGAGGCGGAGCTGGCGAAAGAGCGGCTCGGGCTGGTTGAATACGAGGTGCTGGACACGCATGACGGGGAACTGCTTCCTACGATTGAGCTGCGCCAAGAGGTCATTCGCCAGATTCGCCGCTTCCAGGCTGATGTAGTCATCTCGTTCCATCCGGAAGGCGGCCGCCATCCTGACAACCGCTATGCCGGACATATCGTCGGCGATGCTGCGCCGTTCGTCCGTGTGCCGCTTACGGTACAGGATACGCCTATTCCGATGAAGGAGCCAATCTATCTGCTTATGCCGGACTATTCCATGAAGGAACGATATTCTGCCGATCTAGTTGTAGACATCGGGGAAGCGGTAGAGCAGAAGCTGCTTGCTTGCGACGCTCACGCCACCCAGTTCTACGAGTTCAGCTCTTGGGGCCAGGATCATCCCGTACCGGAGGATTGGGAGGGCAAAAAGCAGTTTTTGCTGGCAGGCTGGGCTTCGTTCTTCGATGTAAGCGAAGAGATGCTGCCGGCTCTTGAGCAGGGCTACGGCAAGGAGCGGGCATCGCGCGTAAGGTATGCGGAGCCGTTCGAATTCGCGCCGTACGCCAGCCGCCCGTCTGAGGAGCAGCTACAGCGGTTATTCCCGATGCTTCGTTCCTAGTCTCACTGCACGATGAGTCGTAGACTGCAAGAATTATAGATTAATAGGATTGGGGCAGGTGAACGTATATGAAATTAGGCATTGATATGCATCACGGTTTTTTGCAGGAGGAGCTGCCCGTTGAGAAGGCGCTCCAGAAGGCGAAGCATGAAGGCTTCGACGGCGTATATTACAAGCTGCCGCTTTCCGTATCTCCGACGCTTGATCGTTCCGAACTACAGGCGGCGGCTGATTGCGCAAGAGAGCTGGGCTTGTATGTAGATTTCGGCATCGGCCGCGTCAATCCGTTCAACACAAATGAAACGCCAGAGGCATGGACGATCGGCGGCGGCGATTACAAGCGCGCCGTAGAGAAAATGCTGGAAGCGGCGGCATTCATGGGCGCAAAGGAACTGATCGGGGTGACGGCCGGCTGGAAAGGACAGCATACGGGCTATCACGTCTATGACCGGTTTCGGACGGATGTGACATGGGAAGAGCAGCTGCAGGCGACTGCCCGGTTTTTGAAATCGCTTGCACCGGCGCTCAGAGATACAGGAACCCGGATTAATCTGGAGACGCATGAGGAAATTACCTCCTTTGAAATCTTGCGTCTGATCGAGGAAGTGGGAGAGGATGTGCTTGGTGTGGCATTCGATACCGCGAATGTCGTGTCGCGTGCGGAGGACCCGGTTTGCGTAGCACGGCGAACGGCTCCGTATGTGCATCAGATGCATGCCAAGGACTGCATCCTGTATTTCTCGGATACAGGATTGATTAGGCAAGTGAAGCCGGCGGGCGAGGGCTTCGTCGACTTCCGCGAAATCTTCTCGATCATCTCGGCGCATCAGCCCGACCTGCATATCCAGATCGAAGACCATAAGGGCCTCATGCATCTGGATCTGTATGTGGCGGAGTGGCGCAACAGCCATCCTGATCTGACGGTAGAGGAGACGGCGGAGCTGGTCAGACATGCATGGCGCTGCCAGCAGCGTATATTGGCTGGCGCTCTTCCCGATCCTGCCATCTACGAGGGGCCTTCCTATGCGGAGCAGCGGGATCAGCGGCTGCAGCAGGCGAGCTCTCATCTAAGCGGCCTGCTTCGGGATATGGGGCTGCGGTCATGAAGAAAAAACTGAAAGCTGCTTATGTCATCGGCTATGAGGACGATGACCATGTCATATACCGGAACGGTGAAGTGGTCTACGAAGGGGATACGATTCTGTACGCGGGCAAGCAATACCCGGGAACGGTTGATGAAGAGTTGGATATGGGACTGGCGATTATCAGCCCCGGCTTCATCGATCTCGATGCGCTAGTTGATATAGATCACGGCATTCTCGATGTCGCAGTTCCTAGAACGGCTGCGGACCGGTATCGGCGCAATCCGGACACCTTCCGAAAGTCGGAGCTGTTCAGCCGGGAGGAGCTGCGCACCAAGCATCGCCTGTCGTACGCCCAGCTCATCATGAACGGCATTACGACGGGGATGCCGATTGCGGGAGACGGATTCCGGGCATGGGCAGAGACGTACGAGGAGATGGCCGACGGGGCAGAGATCGCCGCCGAGCTCGGCATGCGCATGTACCTGGGACCGAGCTACCGAATGTCGCCTTCCCCGCATGCCCCGGTTGATTCGGATAGAGGACCGGCAAGCGTTCGCGATGCTTTCCGGTATGTGGAGGATTTCGACGGCTCGTTCGACGGACTAATCCGAGCATTCCTATCGCCTTGCCAGCTGCCGAATCTGACGGAGGATGTTGTCAGAGAAACCAAAGCCTTCAGCGACAGCAAGGGGGTTCCAATTCGCCTGCACTGCGCGGAATCGCCTCAGGAAGCGGCGTATTTGCTGGAACGGTACGGGCTATCGCCGATTGAATATTTGGCTCATCTGGAATTCCTGGGCGCAAGAACACTTATTCCGCATGCCATTCTAACCGGACCGATGCTGAGCAGCGGCAAGCCCAAGAGGGATGAGCTGGCTTTGCTCGTGCATTCCGCGACTTCTGTTGTCCATACGCCGATCGCGGAAGCGCATGGCGGCCAGGCGCTCTATTCGTTCAGCCACTACCTTGCGGCTGGCGTCAATATGACGATGGGAACGGACACTCATCCAGCCGATATGATTCAGAACCTTAACTTCGCCTGGAACCTCACACGAATTATCGAACGCGGTGAGCTGTTCAATCCCTATGGCGGGCCAATCGAGGCCGCTACGCGCAAGACGACGGAAGCGGATCTGTTCCGCGCAGCAACGACGAATGGAGCGAAAGCGCTCGGACGCGACGATCTGGGCAAGCTGGCGCCGGGCGCCAAAGCCGATATCATCGTCGTCGAATTGGATTCGCTTCGCGTCACGCCGATCGAGGACCCGATCCGCACGCTCATTATGAACACGACGGGAGCGAATGTCCGCGACGTCATGATCAACGGGCGGACGGTCATGAGAAACTTTGCGCTGCCGGACTTGGATACGGAAGAGCTGCGGGAGAAAGCCCAGCAATGCTTCAATAAATATAAAGCCTGTTATACCGTGACCGACCAGGAGCGCCGTTCCGGGGACGTGTTGTTCCCGCCTGCTTTTCCGATTATCGATTAATATCCAGGTATAGTTGAAGGAGATTGTTTCTGTGGTGTTATTCATGCCCTTTGCGGCAGCTTCCCTGTTTTTGCTGCAATCGCTTCTGCTTAAGAGGCTAGGCGGCAGAGGACAGGATACGTTAACGGTCCATGCCGCTTATATGCTTCTTGTCGCGGCTGGCTGCCTGATTGCCTGGGCTTCATTCAGCAGCAGCCTGCGAATCAGTCCGTCATCGGTCGGTACAGGCATGCTGTATGGCATCGACTTTGCCCTCACCATGATTTTGTATGCCAAGGCGTTGACTTGCGGGCCGTTATCCTATTCTTCATTTTGCTTCTCTGCCAGCATGCTCATTCCGGTAGCCGCAAGCAGCATGCTTTGGGGGGAGAAGCTTAGCTTGCCTCAAGTTATCGGCATTGTTCTGTTTCTCTTGTCCTTTTATTTCATCCTTGTTGTTGATGCCGGGAGGAAGGGAGAGTCTGCGCGTCCTGAGAAACGCTGGTACGGTTATGCACTTGGCGCATTTGTATTGAACGGGCTGCTATCCGTATTCGGCAAGCTTCAGCAGATCGTGGTTGGCGGAGAGACGGCAGCTTTTCTCGGTATCGGATTTTTGTCGGCTGCTGCTGTGGCGCTGCTGGCGGCGCTTGTCCTTTCAGGACGGAGGAGAAGGCCGGACAGAGCCAAAGGTTCGGCATCTCTAGGGTCTATTCTGCAGCAAGCGCCGTCAAGCGGCTTTCCTTGGCTGGTCATCCTCGCTCTGGCGGCAACGACGGGCATCGGCAACGGATTGGTTGTATGGCTGACGCCGAAGCTTGCCGGGGCGTACTTATTTCCCACAATTAACGGAAGCGTTATCGTCGGATTGCTGTTCGCTTCCAGAGTGGTGTATGGAGAGCGCCTGACTGCAGCTGGCTGGACGGGCGCTTTGATTGGAGTAGCAGCTGTCATTCTGGTCAGCTTATAAAGATAAAAAGGAGTGTAGAGATGATGCAATTAGGAGTATTAGGCAGTTGGAACGGATTTCATGTAAAGGAATATGCAGCTATGCTGGCAAGGAAAGGCGAGGCGAAGCTCGTAGCCATCAGCGATGATGAACATGCTTTGGCATCAGCCGCCGCAGAGGGGCTCAATCTTACGGTCATGTCTCATCAGGAGCTGCTATCCGATCCGGCTATTGCAGGTGTTATCGTGACGGCTGCGCCTAATCGCGCCGCTGCTTTAATCGCGGATGCCGTGTTGGCGGGGAAGGCCGTGCTGGCTGATAAGCTGATCGCGGTTAACGGTGCAGATGCGGTGCGGGTGGCAGAGGCGATCCGTGCTGGTCAAGTGCCTTTTGCGCTAGATCTTCCACTTGCGCAGAAGCCGGTCTGTCTGGCGGCGAAGCAGACGGTCGATTCGGGACGTCTCGGGCGCTTGACAGGCGTGCATATACGCAATGCCCATGGCGGGCTGCTGAAGGGCATGCTGCCGCCGCATTTTATCGAAGATCCTACAGGCTTGCTGACGGATATTGGGCTGCATGGCATCTATATGGCTTGTCTGCTGCTCGGACAGCCGGAAGCGGTGACGGCCATATCTTCTGGCGATGCGGCTTCACGTACGCCGGAGACGGCGGTGTGCGTGCTGGAATTCAAGGAAGGTCTGCTGGTGACGGTGGAGATGGGATATGTGTCGCCGGTCTCTCCTTTCTCGCTGGAGCTCTTCGGGACAGAGGGGATGTTCACCGGAGGCGGTTATGCCGGATCAGCTCGGGTCAAGCAGCTTAACGATGCTGACTGGACGGATCTGCCTCTCCTGCAGGAGGATGAGCGTCCGCTCACGATGCTGGAACAGTGGCTTCAGGATATCGAGACGGCTGGTGGCGAAAGGCAGGCCTGGAACCTCAATCAAGGCATTGTCATTGGGCGGGTGCTAGAAGCGATCACGCGGTCACTGGAGCAGAGCAAGCGCGTATCCGTACAATCTTGATTGCCGATACGCCATAGAACGATTAAGAAGGAGGAGGGCATCGCAGCCTTCCTCCTTTTATCCTGCCCGGACATAAAAGCCCTTCCGTCCTCCGAAATGGAGTCGAAAGGGCTTCTAGTGATGTCTTTCATTGGCATCCGCCAAGCAGGACAATAAGAAAAAGAGAGGCCAATCGGCCTCTCTTTCGTCCTAACTATTAACGGCTGTAGAATTCGACGATTTGTTTCTCATCGATTTCTTGGCTCAGCTCAGCGCGCTCAGGCAGGCGAATGTACTTGCCTTCCATTGCTTGCTCGTTGAATTCCACGTAGTTCGGAAGGTGATGACGGCCTTCCAGAGCTTCCTTGATGGATTTCTGGCCGCGGCTGCGCTCGCGCAGACCGATTACGTCGCCAATAGCAACCGTGTAGGAAGCGATGTCGACTTTCTTGCCGTTTACTGTCACGTGGCCGTGAGCTACCAGCTGACGAGCGCCAGCGCGGGAGTTCGCGAATGCCAGACGGTAAACAAGGTTGTCCAGACGGCTTTCAAGCAAAGCCATGAAGTTTTCACCGGCTTTACCTTTTTGCTTAGCTGCTTTGTCGTACAGGTTGCGGAATTGCTTCTCGTTCAAACCGTACATGTGACGAAGCTTTTGTTTTTCTTGCAATTGAACGCCGTAGCCACTCATCTTTCTGCGTTGGTTAGGGCCGTGCTGTCCTGGTGGGAAAGGGCGTTTCAAGTCTTTGCCAGTTCCGCTCAGGGAGATGCCCAGGCGGCGGCTTAGTTTAAATTTAGGTCCTGTATAACGTGCCATGTGTCGTGTTAACTCCTTCATCAAATGTAATTTTGAGAATGGGGTTGTGTTGCGCGGATAAACGTTCTATAGATGAATGCCATCCCTGCCAAGCACTTCAGCCGCTGGCTTGTCAGTGAACGAATGTCCTGAGGGTGACACAAAACCGTACGCCCATGTTTTCATCAATTAATATTATATGAAATACAGGCGAAAAGTCAAGATTGTTCCTCGTATGGTCATAAAGGCCTGATTCGCGATAAAAGCGTCTAAAGTCCTATAAATTTTGGGAACGATAGTGCAAAATTCTTAAAAATAAAGTATGATATTGTTAATGAGTGAGCTGTCCCTTGCATTCACGGGAAAGGGTTAGGTGCTGCATGATTAATGAAAGAATGGCGAAACTTCCCATTTGGTTTGCCAATGAAGATATTCATGATGCGGACGAGCCTTATCTCCCATCTCTATTAGAAGAGAGTTTTTTTCGATGGAGACAGGAGGCTTCGGGGCTGGTTTCTTTGCGTATGGGGCAGTTCGGGATTTATACGAGAGATGTCCTGTGCCATGCCTTCTCTGATTTCATTGACCCTGCGGATCAATTGGACGCTGCCATATGTGACCGATTGGCAAGAGAAGCTGTGCCGGATGCGTTCAGCGAAGGCGTAACCAGCAAGGCCAGCGCCGAGGGCTGTCATGCGATTGCGATTCCGCTTCGCCGCCGTTCTGACAATGCGGTATTTGCCGTTCTGCTTTACACATTCGCAGGCGAGCCGGATGCCTCCCTTACGGGAGAGCTGGAATCCGCCGCGCTCCATCTGAGAAGCTGCTTCTATCATGCGTTTGAGCAGCTGTATGTAAGGGACTTGATACAGCAGCAGTACCGGAAGGATCGCGAGGCGAATCATAGGGATGCGCTGTTTCTTGCGGCCAAGCGTCTCTACGACCAGATTGACGTCTCCTCCGTACTATCGGAGATGCTGGCGAGCCTGGAGTCGCTATATCCAAATTCCGAAATCCATCTCTATCTTTCACAGGATTATGTGGATGGAGACCCTAGAATAAAGCCTTTGGCCTTCAAGAATACCGCCCATGACATCGTCGCCCAGGCGTTCCTGGAGAGCAAGCCGGCTATGGAGCATGAGCGCGACGGCACGATGCGGCTTGCGGTCCCGATGACGGGCAAGCAGGCGGCTTACGGCGTGCTGTGCATGACGCTGGCGCGAGGCAAGTGGGATGAATCGGATATGCCGGCCTTCCTGCTGCTTGCGGATACAGCGGGCTCGGCGTTCGAGAACGCGAAGCTGTATGAGCAGTCCAATCTGCTCATTAATGAATTGCGTCTGATCAATGAGATGACGAAGAGGCTGAATCAATCTCTTCGCCTGAAGGAAATATTTCAATTTGCGACTAGCGAGCTTCTGACGATATTCGATGCCGACTATTGCTGCGTACTTCAGCTCGATAAGACCAGCAACGAATTTGTCGTGAAGTCCAGTAATATTCCCGCCATGGCGAGCGAGCACTTCTCGCCGGAATATGGGTTTTGCGGAATGATTTACCGGACAAAGGAGCCGCTTATTATATCGGACTACTGGAATACGCGCGTGGTGACATCTAAGCTGATGGACAATACAGGATCGCGATCTCTCATCGCCGCGCCGATCTTCGTCGACGGCGAAGTGGTCGGCGTCATTCTGGTCACGCACAAGATCGCCAATTTCTTTTCTTATGACAACTACAAGCTGCTTCAAGTTATGAGCACGCATATCGGTCTTGCTGTTGCGAATGCTTCCTTGCATGCGGAAGTGCGCAGAATGGTCATTACCGATACGTTGACCGGGCTGCATGCCCGTCATTATTTGAATGAACAAATCCAAAGCAGGCAGCGGAAGGATCCTTTCGGCTCCTTGATTCTGGTCGATATCGATTATTTCAAGCGAATCAACGATACGTATGGCCATCAGGTCGGCGATCGTATCCTGATCCAGGTTAGCAGCATCATCTCATCGTCGATTCGGCAAGGAGATATTGCCGCGAGATGGGGCGGGGAAGAGCTTGCAGTCTATTTGCCGGGCATCCGAACGGAGCAAGCGCTTCGCATAGCCGAGCGGATACGCAATCAGGTAGCCGAAGAGACCGACCCGACCGTGACCGTCTCATGCGGCGTGTCGGAGTGGACGTTCGACAATGAGAAGATTAGCGTAGAGTCGTTGTTCTATCGGGCGGACATGGCGTTGTACGAGGCCAAAAACAAAGGTCGGAACTGTATTATTGTTGGCGAATAAGCACTATGCTATAAATCGGAAAGCGCCTTCTGCGGAGGCGCTTTTTCAGATGTAGCCCGTTCCCATGGAGGACGGGCTATTTGCATGGTTCTTTTTTGACAATGAAGGGGAGTGTCATACGGCAGCAGGCAGCTTGGAATAATCCAGGGGAGAATAAGAGACGCTAGTGGCAGAGAGAACGGCATACTGCGCTAGAAGCGTCTGTGCCTTGGTTAGACAGGAGGAGATTGCATGTATGGTCATAAGCTAAGGGTTCTAATCGCCGCGCTGCTGCTTGCTTTAGGATTAAGCGGCTGTTCTGTCCCTGAGGCGAAGAGAACGCCGGAGCAGTGGCTGAGCTTGTCGTATGCCGGCCTGGCGGCAATGGATCAATATGCATTTAGCGGATCGATGAGCATGGGGCTGGAGGAGGGCGTTATGTTCAAGCCGCAAATGTTCGAGGGCAAGGTGGTGAACCATCATCAGCTTACGATTCAGTCCGACAAGCAAGATCCGCTTTATTGGAATCCGGTCGAAGTACTGGATTCGCTCAATCGTTCCCATGAATCGGTGGAGATCATCGTGAGCGGCGAACGGGATGCCAGCGGTGCGGACACGCTGGTGCTGCGTGCCGTAGAAAAGCGGGATGCGGCCAAAAAACGTTGGACCAGCGTGCTGGTGCAGGAACTGGATCAGGTGACGGGAGAAGTCGTCATCAAGAGCGGGACAGGAAGCGAGAAGCGCAAGGAAATAGTCGAGCAGGCCAAGCAGGAACTGGACGCTATGCTTCGCTCGCTTGAGGTGCGCACGGAGTATGAGATCGTCGTAGACAAGCAAAGGATGCTTCCGCTGAAGATGGAGGAGATAACAACCTTTGCCTATGAGCGGAATGGTCGGCGATTGAAGGAGAACCGGCATACATCCGTCCGTTTCCAGGCATTTGAGAGCTCTGCCGCGCGAACGGACTAAAGTGCGCAAAGGGGTCAATCATGATACGATATGGAGTGACTTAGACTCATTTTTTCGATGAGGCAACTTGACAAAAAGGAGTAGATTGTACAATATGCGCGATCCAAGATTAAAGAAGTTGGCACAAAATTTGGTGCAATATTCGGTAGACGTTCAGCCTGGAGAGAACGTTCTGATTGATATGATCGGAGCAGAGAGTGAGCTTGCCAAATGCCTGATTGAAGAAGTCGCTGCACGCGGCGGCAGGCCGTTCCTGGAGATGAGCGACCGTTCTGTGCTCCGCACCATGCTGATGCATGCGACGAAGGAGCAAATCGAGCTATGGGCGAAGCTGGATCTGGAGCGGATGAAAAATATGCAGGCCTACATCGCGGTGCGCTCCGGCGACAACGTGAATGAGCTTGCGGATGTGCCGGACGACAAGATGCGCCTATACGAAAGGCTGTACCGCAACCCTGTACATATGGAACAACGCGTAAAAAAAACAAGATGGGTCATACTGCGCTACCCGACGCCATCGATGGCTCAACTGGCCAATATGAGCACGGAGGCATTCGAGGACTTCTACTTCGATGTCTGCAATCTGGATTACAGCAAGATGGAGAAAGCGATGGACCCGCTCAAAGCGCTTATGGACCGTACGGACAAGGTGCGCATCGTATCGCCGGGAACGGATATTGCATTCTCGATCAAAGACATTGGGTCGAAGAAGTGCTCCGGTCATCGCAACATTCCCGACGGCGAAGTGTTCTCCGCGCCTGTGCGCGATTCCGTCAACGGGACGATTACGTACAACGCACCTAGCGTATACTCCGGCACGACGTTCCAGAATATCTCCTTAACCTTTGAGAACGGCAAGATCGTGAAGGCAGAGAGCAACGACAATGCGCGATTGAACGAAATTCTGGATATGGACGAAGGCGCTCGTTATATTGGAGAGTTCGCAATCGGCTTCAATCCGTATATTCTTCATCCGATGAACGACATTCTGTTCGACGAGAAGATTGCGGGCAGCCTGCACTTCACGCCTGGTCAGGCGTATGAGGATACCGACAACGGCAACCGCTCTTCGGTGCATTGGGATCTCGTGCTCATTCAGCGTCCGGAATACGGCGGCGGCGACATTTATTTTGACGACGTGCTGATCCGCAAAGACGGCCTCTTTGTGCTCCCTGAGCTGGAAGGTCTTAATCCAGAGCACTTGAAATAATGGAATAGACTGCGTTTTTTTCGCCAAACCTCTTGAAGGATGTAAGGTTTCAGGGTATCATGGTGACAGGAAAGCTTTACTAATCATATGGAGGGATTCCCCATGTCCAATAACGCAGCAATTGTAGAAATTTCTCAAGCGGCTAGCCAATTCACTTCTTCCATCGTACTGCAGGCCGACAGCAAATATATCGATGTAAAAAGCATCCTTGGGCTGTTTACGACATTAGTGGGAGGCCACGCCTATGAATTGCATGTGCATGGTCCCGACGCTGAAGAAGCGAAGAAAGCCATGGCAGAAGTATTCGCCAAGCATAACCTGAACGTATCGGTTATCGGCGGATAATAACGGCAATAATGGATTTGAATCGCGTCTCTTTCATTCGGAAGAGGCGCTTTTCTGTTTTGTCCTTGTGTATTCCCTACTTTTCGTCTAATATAAAGGGTATAGAGTTTGACAGGTTACGCGCACAGGAGGGGAGAAGAAATGTCTGCACCGGAAGTTACGGATGTTATGCATGAACGAGCGCTTCGTCTTCTTCAAGAGGACGCGAGTAAGATAGAGAAGCTGATCGAAGTACAGATGGAGAACTTGACGACACGTCAATGTCCCTTGTATGAAGAGGTCTTGGATACACAAATATACGGTTTTTCCAAAGAGGTTGATTTCGCCATTCGGGCAGGCTTGATCTCCGAGCCGGCGGGCAAGGATATCGTTAACCGACTGGAACGCAATTTGGCTGTATTATATGAAGCTTTGGACCGCAAAACGAAGGGGTAGCCCCATACCAGGGCTGCCTTTTTTTATATCCGCCTAAGTCCATAGCCCTAACGCAGAATATGGGGGCAATCCTTGATTCATGTCGTCTGTTCTATTACAATGAACATATATGGCAAATTGAGGAGTGGATGACATGACCGAGAACCTTCAAACTGGATTAATCCGTATTTCTGACGATGTAGTAGCTACGATAGCGGGACTTGCAGCACTCGAGACGCCAGGCATTGCGGCGATGTCTGGCGGTATATCTGAAGGGCTTGCCAAGAGACTGAGCGGCAAGAACGTGCAAAAGGGCGTGTCGGTCGAGGTAGGTCAATTGGAAGCAGCTATTGATCTGCGTATCATCGTTCATTATGGCATTCCGATTCAAGAGGTTAGCCGCCAGCTGCAGCTGAATGTGCGTGAGTCAGTGGAGAATATGACCGGACTGCAAGTGGTCGAAGTGAACGTGAAGGTGGAAGGCGTTGCGTTCAAGGAAGAAGAGCCGGATGAGCCGCAGCAACGATTGAAATAATTGATATACGACATACGGCACTTTCCGATATCGGAAAGTGCCGTATTTTTGTGCAGTTAGCTTTTCACTTTTTCCGGCCGATTGTACTCTCTGGATATGCTGAGCAGGACGCCCATGCACATGAGACAGACAAGCAGCGAGGATCCGCCGTAGCTGATGAAGGGCAGTGTAACGCCGGTAAGCGGGATCGTAGCCGTGACACCGCCGATATTGATAAAGGCTTGTATCGCAAACAAGCTTACGATGCCGACCCCGACTACCGTACCGTATAAATCCGGGCATCTAAGGGCGACGATCAGTCCCCGCCAGAGAAACAGCAGGTAGAAGAGCAGGAAAAGGGCACTTCCGATAAATCCAAGCTCCTCTGCGATAACCGCAAAGATAAAGTCGTTATAAGGATAAGTCAAATAGTGCAGCTTCTGTACGCTTTCTCCGAAGCCCGCGCCGGTTAGTCCGCCATGGCTCATCGCTTGCAGTGATGAGATGAGCTGGAACGCACCGTCCTGGGAGTTGGATATGGGGTCCATGAAAGAAGTGAAGCGCGCGACCCGGTAATGCCAAGCAGTGGGGTTGATCGCCATGGAGATACTGACCATGACTGTCACAGCCAGTGCCGCGAGTGTTGCAGCAAAAAACACATGCTTCAGATTGGAGCCTCCGGCCAATATCATAATCGATGCGCAAGCAGCCAGAATCATGCAGGAGCCCAGATCGGGCTGGAGCATGATAAGTCCGCAGATCAGGCAGACGACGATAATGACAGGCAAGAGGCCTGTCTTGAAGTCGCGGAACTTCTCGCCCTTCTTTGTAATCAGCGCGCCCAGATACAAAATAATGGCCAGCTTTGCAGGTTCAGTAGGCTGAATGCCCCGTGACCCGACGCCGAACCAGCTCTTCGCGCCGTTGATCTCAACGCCGATGAAAGGAACGAGTATTAGCATGATCAGCACGGGCAGAAAGAGGAGCATATACGCTTTCTTGAACACCTGATACCGTAGATTCATCATGAAGAACATGACGAATATGCCGAATACGGCCCAAGCAAGCTGAAGCTTGGTGAAATAAAAGGCGTCGTTACCGTATCTAGGCGATACGACAGCGACGCCGGAGCTGGCGCTAAACACCATGACGAGCCCGAAGCCAACCATCAGCAGCGTCATGATGAGAAGCAGGAAGTCCGGCCTTCCACGACTGACGTTCTGCGAGGCCTTCTTCATAGGAGCCCCGTTATACGAGCTGTTGCTTTAACTGCCCGAGTCGTTGTGTAGCCGTCTCCATGATATGCTTTGGAATCGGCGATTCGTATTCCATTCCGTGCGGGTACGTAGCGCGTCCGATGTATACGGCTTCAATATTTAGCACGGTATGAGGATTCTCAAGCTTGCCTTCAACCGCGCGTGTATTCACGCGAAGGAAGTAGTCGCTGCCGCTCGTGCGGTCTGTCAATTTCAAATCGTATGTAGCGCGATAATATTCCCATTGCCAACGTACAAAGCCGACTTTCTCAGCGGCTTCGTCCAGATGGACAAGTTCGCTCTGAACGCCATTCAAACCGGAGTTTTCAATAATCATTTCAGTTCCTCCCAAATTCACAAGACATTGTTGTATATTCTTTTCTCATGATAGTATGTTTCCCCAGTCAGCGCAAGCCTTACTCCTAACCGTCAAGGCAAAGTTTCGTGACATTTTCGAGAATGTTGACCTTGCATTGCACCATTATGCCGGCAAGTCTTCCACAAAGCAACGGGCATCTGCTACACTATATCAAACAGGGAACGACGATCTTACAAATAGATAGGAGGTTTGCGATTTGCGGCTAGAATCGATTGCGGAGAAATGGCTAAGCGAACGTTATCCGGACATGGTCCGCTGGCGCAGGCATCTCCATCAGCATCCCGAATTATCATTCAGGGAGAAGGAAACCTCCCTGTGGATCGCCGGCAGATTGGAGGAACTGGGCTGCGAAGTCCGGAAGAACGTAGGCGGACACGGTTTGATCGCCACGATTAGAGGAGAGCTGCCTGGGCCGGTCATCGCCCTGCGTGCGGATATCGACGGCCTGCCGATTCAAGATGAGAAGGAATGCGAATACGCCTCCAAGGTACCGGGCGTCATGCATGCTTGCGGGCATGACGGGCATACGGCGGCTTTGCTGGCTGTTGCGGACTTCTACAGCAGGAATCGAGAGCTCCTGGAAGGCGAGCGGAGGCTCTTGTTTCAGCCGGCAGAGGAAGTGACGCCGGGCGGAGCGATCGATATGATCAAGGACGGCGCGCTTGAAGGGGTCGACGTCATCTATGGCGTACATCTGTGGACACCGCTGCCGTATGGCAGCGCAGCAAGCCGTCCCGGACCATTCATGAGCTCAGCGGACGAGTTTGTAATCGATATCGAAGGCAAGGGCGGCCATGGCGGACTGCCCCATGGAACGATTGATGCGATTGTGGCGGGTTCGGCGCTTGTCCAAGGCGTTCAATCGATCGTCAGCCGCAATGTCAACCCATTGCATCCGGCGGTCGTCACAATCGGCTCCTTCCAGGCAGGGACGACCAACAATGTCATTGCGGAGCGCTGCCAGCTGAAGGGCACCGTGCGCGCCTTCGACGAGGGAACCCGATTCTTGATTCATGACCGGCTGGAGTCGCTTGTCCGGCATACGTGCGAGATGTACGGCGCCAAGCATGCCTATCATATGCGCGTGGGCTATCCGCCAGTCGTGAACGATGAGACAGAGGCGGAGCGGTTCTTCAAGATTGCAAGGCCGATCTTTGGGGACGAGCAGGTCTTTGAGGCAGAAGCCATTACGGTAGCCGAGGACTTCTCCTATTATTTGAATCAAAAACCGGGCTGCTTCATGTTCGTGGGCGCCGGCAATCCGGAGCTCGGCGCAGTTTATTCGCATCATCATCCCAAATTCGATATCGACGAGAGGGCCATGCTGAATTCGGCAAGATTGCTGATTGGGATGGCCGAGGGATACGCCAGCGACTATACGGGCAAAAAATGAGCTTGCCGCTTTGCGGAAGAGGACGATTATTCGTCCTCCCACAAGGCGACAAGCTCATTGTTTTCATTATATAGCTCTGCAGGATCGGATTCGGTATTATTCCATACATTATCGACTTCCCATATGAGAATGAGGGAGTTTTTGTCCGTGGCATGGTTCTCTCCGGATGAGACCAGCAGCTTGCTCTGGGCAGGCAGCTCAATCTCAGGGAACGTATAGGTCTGATTGCCCCGCACACTGACGAGCTTCCAGCCTTCCAGATCGATGGGCTGGCTTGTCGTATTCGTAATGGTAACCAGTTCGCCCCGCTTATCCACATCAATGACAAGTCCCATATGATATGACTTCTCAACCGATATTTCCGCTTGGCTCGTCTCCTTGCCGGAGCTCCAGAGCCCTACTTTGTTCTGCTTTGCGGTTTGTTCCAACTGCTTGTATACATTCTCCATCTTGACATTCGGCTCGACGATAAGCACCTTGGCCAGTCCCTCTTGAAGAAGAAGCTCGTTCAGGATGCGGCCGTCCTTCAACTCCACAACAGCAAGCGTCCGGTCATAGCGGTCCTTGTTTTCCTTGTCGAACGTTAGTCTGACCTCGCCGGATTCCTTCAGCAGCTCTTCTGTGAAAGCGGAAGCTTCGGGACCGTATTCCTGTACCGGGGTATTCGCCTTCTTGGTCTCGGGCGTATCTATATAGAGCATGCGAATCGTATTGTCCGTATCTCCGACTTTGACTTTGAACGTATCGCCGTCCACGTAACCGGATACCGGATACCATGTATCCGATTTCACATTTTGGTCCGCAGATATCGAAATGGCAGAGCAGCCTGCCAGCATGATGGAGAGCATCAGAAGTAGCAATTGCAATGAACGTCTCATAGAAGTATAGCCTCCAGCTCCAATTAAAAGGTTGCATTCAAATAAATCCTTTTCTACTATACCACAGATTGGTCTCAATAATCGATGAAGGAAAAGAAGGTCGAGGGGATAAAATCCAGACAATTCTTTCATACTGTGGAGAGAATGCGCAGAATGGGAGGCAGATACCCGTTGAATACCAAAGGAGCCATCATTGTACAGTCCGACTTGACTGTACTTCTGGATGAAAGATGTCTAACCGCACAAGCTGCTCGCGAGCAGCTTATGCGGTTCGCTGAGGCCCGCAAACGGGCGGGCTCCATCCATACCTATCGCATCACGCCGATGACGTTATGGCATGCCCTTGATGGAGGCTGGACCGGCGAGCAGGCGGTCGGGGCGTTAAAGGCGCACGCGAAATACGATGTGCCTCTTCAAGCGGAAGGATTGATTCGGCTGTGGGCAAGTCGTTACGGGAAGCTAAGGCTGTATGCCGAGGATGAGGTGCTGTTATTGAACGGCGATGCGGCTTTACTGGAGTCGCTAGGGCGATTTCCACACATAATGGCTTGGGTGCAGACGGTCAGAAGCCAGGAAACTTGGCAGATGGCTCCGGATTGCCGGGGGCTGCTGAAGCAGGAACTGGCCAGACAGGGGTATCCCGTCATGGATCAGGCTGGCTATCATGCGGGCGAGTCTTTGTCACTCCGATTGAGAGATCAGACATTAAGGGGAGCTTCCTTCGCCTTGCGTGATTATCAGGAGCGCGCTGTAGGCTCCTTCATCCAGGACGGTGCGGCAAGAGGCGGGAGCGGCGTTGTTGTGCTGCCGTGCGGTACAGGAAAGACGGTCGTCGGGATAGCGGCAATTGCCCGGCTCTGCGCCGCAACGCTTATCCTGACCTCCAGCCGGACATCGGCGGAGCAATGGAAGGAAGAGCTGCTGGACAAGACGACGCTGTCGGCAGACAGTGTGGGGCTGTACAATGGGAAGGTTAAGGAAGTAAAGCCGGTAACCATTGCCACCTATCAGCTTCTGACCCGCCGCAAGTCCAAGGCTGGCGAATTTATTCATATGGGGTTGTTCAATGAAAGGGACTGGGGACTCATTATATACGACGAGGTGCATCTGCTGCCGGCCCCCGTATTCCGTATGACCGCATCCATTCAGGCGACGCGCCGACTGGGACTGACGGCGACGCTTGTGCGCGAGGACGGCTGTGCAGAGGATGTCTACTCCTTGATCGGACCCAAGCAATACGATATGCAATGGAAGGAAGCGGAGAAGGGAGCCTATATCGCATCGGTCAGCTGCGCTGAAATACGGGTGCCGCTGGATGCCTCCCAGTATCTGAGCTATACGGCTGCTGCGCCGCGCAGCAGGCTGCGCATCGCGGCGGAGAATCCCGGCAAGCTGCCCGTCGTAAGAGAGCTGCTGGAGCGGTTCCGGGACAAGCAGACGCTTGTTATCGGGCAATATTTAGGCCAGCTTCGCGAAGTCGCCATTGAGCTTGGCGCGCCGCTTCTGACCGGCGAGACGCCGCATGAGGAACGGCTGCGTCTATATGAGCTGTTCAGGAGAGGAAGTATTAACGTGCTAGTTGTATCGAAGGTGGCCAATTTGGCTATCGACCTGCCGGATGCGTCGGTGGCCATTCAGCTGTCGGGCAGCTTCGGCTCCAGGCAGGAAGAAGCCCAGCGGGTAGGACGGCTGCTGCGGCCGAAGCAGGGTGACAATCAGGCGTGGTTCTATACGCTTGTAACCGAAGGGACGAAGGAAACGGAATTTGCCCTTAAGCGGCAGCTGTTCATGCTGGAGCAAGGGTATGAATATAGGCAACTATCGGCGGCTGACACCAACAGCCGGTGGCGATCGGAGGCGGTTAACGGATGAATCTGGCACAATCCATCGCCAAGCTATCGGATGAACGCATGAAGCAATTTGAAAAATCGGCTGTTTGGAAAGACGCTTCTGCGCAAGAAATGTCCTGGCGAGAAGCTATGCTGGACAGCGATGCGGTGAATGCGGCATTGAACCGTTTGTCTTCATTTGCCAAGGAATCGCTAGCTGCCTTGCTGCTGCGCTTTGGCGCTGAATCGGTCGAGGAAGACCGGCTTTTGGCTGAAGTGCGGGAGCATACGACACTATCGGGAGCGGAGGCCCGCATGGGGCTAAGCCAGCTTCAGGAAGCGGGAATTGTACTCGTCGCCGCCAAAATGTGGGGGGATCGAAGCTGCTTCCTGCCGGCAGACAGCTTCCTGATCTGGCAGCAGCGTCTGTTCCCTTGCCGATGGACTGAATCGACGACAGCCTCCGTCCAGCCGCTGATGGATGCCTCCGGCGGTTTCCTCGGCGTGAAGGAACCGTTTGGCCGCAGAGTGCTTTATATGCTTTCAGCATTAATGAAGTCAGAGACGGCATACACGTCTAAGGGAGTATTGCCCAAAAAAACAATCCAGCGTATGCAGGCAGCGCTAGGGCTGGAGAATGGGCCGCTTGAAGCTTTTTCATGGCGTGTTGCGCGTGGAGAGAGCTACCCTGTCCCGGTCGCTGTTGGCTTGGCTGCTGCCGCCGCGCTCGGATTGCTGCGGCGTGAAGAGCGGGGAGTCAACGTTGATCAGGAGAGGCTCCAGAGCTGGTGCGCTATGAGCGATTGTGAACGGGAGCGAGAATTGTTTCACTGGGTTTGCGGATATTTGCTCAGAGGATCCAGAGAAGATGCGCATATTGGGGCTGTACTGGCAAGCGCGCCATCGGGCGAGTGGCACTCTGCTGGCGAAGTGGCGGAATGGGGTGCGTTATTCATAGAAAATAGCGGGACCGCCTTCGGGGATAGCCCCATGATGAACAAGATTGAGCGCTGGCTGTATTTCTTGCAGGAACTAGGTTGGATGGAGCTTGCCGAGGGGCAGGACCCTTGCAAGGGGATAGAGCTGTTGTTCCGACGGCGAGGCTTCCCGTCTGCTATTGTCGGCCAGCTCATCGTACAGCCGACTGGAGAGATGCTCATTGAGCCGGGAAGCTCCTTCGGCATGAGATGGGAGATGGAACTGATCGCCGAGCGAATGCATAACGAAGAGCCGGTGCTGTATCGTATGACGGCCGCCTCCGTAGCAGCTGCGCTTGAACAGGGACGTACCAAGGACGTCATGGCCGGCTTTCTGATGAAAGCCAGCGGAGAGAAGGGATTGCCCGTTCAGCTAGTATCGATGCTGGAGCAATGGGCGAGCCGATCTTGCCGTTATACATTCGAGCAGGCTACTCTTCTGCGATGTGATACAGCTGAACTGGCGGAGGAAGCGAAGAGGCAGTCCGGGCTTGCTTCGCACTTGCTCATTCAAATCAGCGAAAAGGATTTTATTGTAAATCCTTCTGCAGTTGGCGAGATCAGGCAGTTGCTGAATAAGGCGGGATATCCGCCTCGCAAGAGAATCATTCAATCGTTGGAGGATCAGGATGCCGCTTACCCTGATCTGACTGTTCCCGGCATAGAGCTACAGCATGATTCGGAATTAGCGGCCGACCAGCTATTCGAGTCAAACGAGTGGCTATATGAGCCGATGACATTGCGGCATTACGAGCTGGACCAGGGGTCGCAAGCCACAGTCGTAAAGCTTCTTCCCGGATTAGATCAGGTACCCGCTGCATGGTGGAGACAGCTGCGCAGCTACCACGCGTCTACACGCAAAGAATTGATGCAGAAGGCTGTAGCTATGGAAACGGCCGTACAGCTTAAGCTGGAAGGACAATTGCGGCATTTCATACCGGAGCAGATCGACCTTCGCGGCGAACAATGGTCCGTTACAGGCAAGCTGGTTGACGACAAGCAATCGGAGCGAAGCCGCTTAACTCCCGATATGTGGGATGAGATGAAGCTGGTGCTGCCAAACGGGGTCAACCTTTAACCTCCTCTATCTATTGGCTTAGGGGCTATGATATGATAAATTAATAGCAAGCGAATTGAAAAGAGGTGGATCAATGCCTATTGCCGAATCATGGACAGCTCCGTCGGTGCAAGAAGATGGCGTCAGATCTTCACTCGATATGGCGTCGCTGCTTTTGTCCGCTTACGAGTTGGGGGACTGGATTAATCAATCGGCGGAAGTGACCGATTATTTATATTGGAAGTCGGTAGTGAATGAGAACGAAGAAGTGAAGAGCTTGCAGATCAAATTCGCCAAGGCGAAAGAGCTATTCGAGGAATGCCAGCGCTTCGGACGTTTCCATCCGAACTACCACGAAGCGAAAGACAAGGTAAAGGAAATTGAGAAACAGCTTGCAGACCTGGAATGCGTCAGCAAATTCAAGGCGTCTGAGCAGGTTGTGGACGATATGCTGTATGAAGTATCCCGCATGATTGCGGAGTCGGTATCCGATATGATCAAGGTGCCGGGCAACGAGAGGAACCTGGGAGGCGGTTGCGGCAGCGGCGGATCATGCGGCTGCGGCAGCGGCGGCTGCGGTTAAGACCGCGCCTTGCAGCTTCGGAGGTTATGGAGGAGGAGCAAGCTGATGTTACCGGATCGAACGGGGTTTATCGTATGGGTGAGCGATTTGAAGGCGGCGAGGGCTTTGGAGAGGTTCGGGACCGTTCACTTCATGTCACGCAAGCTTCATTATGTCGTGCTGTATATGAATGCCGACAAGACGGAGGAATCCTTGAAGCAGATGAGCCGTTTGTCCTTCGTGCGGAAGGTAGAGCGTTCCTACCGTACCGAGATTCCAACGGAGTACAGCAAGGAGAACGAAGATAAAACAAGATTTTACAGCCTGTAATTTGGGAATACGGCAGAAGTAACCGCTTCTTGGCGCATTATTAGCGCTGAGAGGCGGTTTTTTTATATGCTAATTTACATATTAAGCCATATATGGCCTGAGTTTATTTTATTGTTGAAAAATCGGACAATCATGGTAGAATGGTAATAAATAAATAGGATAAAAGCCCTGGTTCCTTGGAAGGAGTAGGTTGCGAGATGAAGGATAAAATGACGAGAAGATGGAGTACTTATGAGTCGTTTTATGTCGAACTTGGCGACAAAAAGGTGGTTGACGTCATAATTACCAACCATGCCAAAAGTCGCTGGCTAGATCGGATCGAGAGCGAGAAGACCGGATACGAAGATATTGCCGAGTATTTGTGGGAATGCTTGAAGAAGGGCCGGATCGAACCTTACTATCGCAATGAGCAGGACGTTTATTTAATTGACGAGGATCTCGTGTTTGTCGCGGAATTCGCGGATTCGCTTACGGAGATTGATCTGCTGGGCAATCCGCTGCATAAGATGATCATCGTCACCTTCCTGGGCAGAATGTCGGAGACCATTGAGCTTCGAGACCTAAAGTCTTATTATTCCTGGCTGAGGCATTCCAGAAGAATGACACTGGTGAAAAACAGCCGAAAACGCAAATGACGATTTACTTTTCAAAAAATAATCGGTACATAATACAAATATTGGAATAAGTGCGCGATCCTCAGGGTCGCGTTTCTTCATTTTCCCATATTCATGTCGCTTCCTTCATGGACTGTAGTATATAATAAGGCCAAAGAAAGGACGGATTGCAAATGGCGCTTAACTTTCATCAATTGCATATCTTTTATACGGTTGCAGAGCGCGGAAGCTTCTCCGCCGCAGCGCAAGCCCTTCATATGACTCAGCCGGCAGTTACGATGCAGGTACAATCGCTTGAGGATTATTTTGGGACGAAGCTGCTGCTTCGCTCTACAAAGAAAATAGATCTCACGGAAGCCGGAAGGGCGCTTTTGCCTTACGCCAAAAACAGCATCGATCTGATTCGGGACACGGATCAAGCGATGTCCACCTTTACCAAGCAATTGAAGGGCCGCTTGCAGCTCGGCTCCAGTCTGACGATTGGTGAATACGTGCTGCCTCGTCTGCTAGGGCCCTTCGGACAAGAGTACCCGCATATCTCCATTAGCATGAAAGTGATGAATACGGCTCAGATTATGGACGATATTCTGAACCATCAATTGAACTTCGGGCTAATCGAAGCGCCCGTCAATCATCCCGATATGCATATGGAAGCGGTCATGAGCGATGAGCTGATGCTTGTTGTGCCAAGCGGCCATCCATTGGCCGAGCACAAGTCGGTCACGCTGGATGAAGCGATGCAATATCCCTTTGTTCTTCGTGAGCAAGGCTCAGGCACTCGTCTCGTGATGGAAGAACAATTAAGGAAGAAGAAAATCGATCCAGCCTCTATGAAGCTCGTCATGGAGCTTGGCAGTACGGGAGCGGTGAAATCTGCGGTGGAAGCGGGGCTTGGCATCTCCTTCCTGTCGGCATCCTCGGTGAAGCATGAGGTTGCCTTGGGGCTGATCAAGGTCGTCAAAGTATCGGATACCAAATTCCAGCGGCATTTCTACTCCATCTATCTGAAGTCGGCCTTGCTCCCAATCTCCGCTGTCACGTTCTTGACATTCCTGAGAGAGAGGGATCTTCAACAATGGCTATAATCGGCAAAGCGGATCTGCATGCGCACACGACAGCGTCGGATGGCATGTATCCCCCCGCGGAAGTCGTCAGAAGAGCGAAGCTTGCTGGGTTGTCCGCCATTGCAATTACGGATCATGACACGATTGCCGGGGTACAAGAAGCAATTGCGGAGGGTCAGCGAGCAGGCATGACGGTCGTACCCGGGGTGGAGATCAGCACGGTTACGGGCAGTGCGGATATCCACGTATTGGCCTATTATCCCGATAACGCCGATCCTCTATGGCTGGAACGGCTGGCATGGATCGGAAGCGCACGCGACCGGCGCAATGAAGCGATCCTGCATAAGCTGCAGGAGCTTGGGATCGGTATTGCGATGGAAGATGTTCGCGAAGCTGCTGCCGGCAAAAAAGGAAGCATCGGGCGTCCGCATATCGCGGGGGCGTTAATCCGGAAGGGTGTCGTCCCCGATATGAAGGAGGCCTTTGCGCGTTATCTGGGCTCTGGTGCCGCGGCTTACGTGCAAGTACAGAGTGTCACAACTACCGAAGCGCTGCAATGGATTCGCGAGGCGGGAGGCGTAAGCGTGATTGCCCATCCGGGACTGTACGGGCGGGACGAGCTTCTGGAGCAATGGGTTCGGGAAGGTGCGCAAGGTATTGAAGCGTACCACTCCGACCATAGTGCGGAGGACGCGGACCGATACCGGGCGTTTGCGGCAAGTCATGAGCTTATCATCACGGGCGGCTCTGATTTTCACGGTGAACGGGAAGGCGAGAGCTACCATGGGCTGCTCGGGAGCAGCGGGGTAGAGCTTTTCGTTGTGGAGCAGCTTCGGCGAATGGCGGTGAGCCTGAGTTCTTCCAGTTGATCATCCTTCCTATGCTTAATGAATATTCAACCTTGTAAACCTACCTCAAAATCGCTTTATTTTCATGAATACGATTCCATTTTATAGAATTTGTTACATGATCCCATATATGAGTATGGATGTTAATGTAACAAACTTATATAAAAAATGGAGGGAAATTCATGCCGCGAGAGTTGGTCACAAGTATCAGATCGGAGAAAGCGCCGTTAAGTGGTCAAAAGCATCGTTCCAGCGGAAATTTCAGTACGGAGGTTCTTCCACCCGGAACAAAGCGATTACAATGGGAAGTGGAAGGCGGAGGAGTAGATCAGTATGACATTACCTTTGATGTGATGCGGGATGTATCAGCAGGTACGGACCCCACTGAACTGGATGATGTCATTAGCGGGAATACATCCAAGGTCATCTCGGCAAGATCGCTTTATATTGCCAATCCAAGTGGTGCTCAGGCTTCTTTCCTGGTAAAAGTGTACGCTATCTCTTAAGGAATACTGAGTTCACCATACATCATACACCCCCTGGAACTTCAAGGATTAGGCTTGTCAGCCGATCAATGATGATTCCAGGGGGTGTTCATTATGGGGCCAACATTTATTTCACTACGAATGGTAAAGCTTTGAGACGACTGGTGTCAGGCGTGATGAACAGCGTCTTCTGATGGTCATATATAACAAAGCCTGGCTTCGCTCCGCTTGGCTTCCGAACATGCCGGATGAAGGTATAGTCAACCGGAACCATGCTGGAATCCTTGGCTTGGCTGTAATGAGCGGCAAGCATTGCCGCTTCCTCCAGCGTAGCATCCCCGAAGTCTCCTCCCCGGATGACGACATGGGAGCCCGGTATATCCTTAGTATGCAGCCATGTATCCGTTGGAGAAGCCAGCCGGTTAGTCAAATATTCGTTTTGCATATTGTTTTTCCCGACGTAGATCGGGACGTTCTCCGAGGAAGTGTAGCAGAGCAGGGACGGGTGCTGCGCTTTCTTGCGCTTCGGCCCCCTTGTCTTGCGTTCCCGGAGATAGCCTTGCTGAACCAGTTCTTCTCGAATCTCTTCAATGTCGGCCAGCGCGGCGTCATTCAACTGCTGGATCAGCGTCTCGAAGTAAGCAATCTCGCCTTTCGCCAATTCCATCTGCTGTGCTACGACCGTCAGACTGTTGCGGTACTTCGTATATCGCCGGAAGTAGCGCTGGGCGTTCTCCGATGGCGTCAGCTGTGGGTCCAGCCCGATTTTGACCGTAGCCTGATCCTCATCATAAAAGTTGACCAGCTCGATGGATTCGTCACCGCGATTGAATTGATGCATATAAGCGGTTAGAAGCTCGCCAAGCACTCTGTACTTTTCGGCGTCTTTCGCTTCCTCCAAGGCTTCTTCCAGCTTTTTGATTTTGGTCGTATTTTTGCTCTTTTCGTTCTGGACGAAGCGGATCAGGTCTGCTGCACGCTGCTTCACGGTATCGCGCTCGGCCTTATCGCCATAGAAGGCCTCCAGACATTCGCTGATGGAGCCGAAGGAAACGCTTGTCCCATGGATATGATCAAGCTGTGTCACAGAGAAGCTGGATTTGCCGCTGGCTGTATTCGTGACGATAACTGGCTCATATCTATTCTCGCGGAAGGCGTTCATCAATGCAGCGAAGCTGCTCCAAAGCGCGGGAATCGCGGCAGCCTCTTCGGTGCTTGCTTGGGCTCTATAGACGATTTCCTTTGCCAGCAGCGGGCTGAGTCCGCTGAAGGCACCGACGAGCGACTGGTGGAGCGGGATGGGCGCTTCTTCAACAGGCTTGGTCAGCACTGCTCTGAACTGATCCTCGCCTGTGACGGCTAGCGGATCGCTCTTGCCTTGATCTGGCGGCGAGGTGTAGGCTACGCCCGGCATGACGATCCGATAGGAGCTGATCGCAGGGGTCACATGGTGAATGCCGTCATGGATGGCGCCGGTTGCCGTATCGATCAGGATGATGTTGCTGTGACGGCCCATGATCTCAATCACAATGGTTTTGAAATTCAGATCGCCAAGCTCGTCCCGTTGCCGGACATCGATATGGATGATGCGCTCTCGCCCGATCTGGCGAACAGCTTCAATAACGCCGCCTTCACAATGCTTGCGCATAAGCATGCAGAACATCGGTGCTTCCAGCGGATTGACGTAAGTAGCCGTGGTAAAGTGCGTTCTTGGATACGTAGGGTTCGCGGACAGCAGAAGCTTCGAATTAAGTCCGCCTCCGCGTATAGCCAATACGAGGTCATGCTCGGTTGGCTGATGGATTTTATGAATGCGCGCGCCGACGCAGCGCTGTAGTTCTGCGGCGACCGCTCCGACGACCATGCCGTCTAATGCCATAATTAGTGTACCTCTCTTTTGCAGTATGACTCTATCATGCCATATTCGGGACAAAAACTTAAGCCTCTCTGGGATATTTTATAGGCTGTCCGAATACATTTAGCGTAAGTATGGGCTGTCCGCTGGAACGGCAACCAACGGGAGGGAATCATGGGATGGAACAATTGAAATGGCATCAGATGGGGACAAGCGAGCTTCTTGAGACGCTCGGCAGTTCGCAAGAAAACGGACTTAAGCCGTCCGCAGCTGCGGAGAGGCTCGAAAAGCACGGACACAATGAGCTGTCTGAAGGAGAGCGAATCTCGCCGATTGTGCTTTTCCTGAATCAGTTCAAAGATTTCATGGTGCTCATTCTGATGGGCGCCACCTTAATATCGGGATTGCTTGGCGAATACCTGGACGCGATTACGATTGTGGCTATTATCGTGCTGAATGCAGTCCTTGGCTTTATGCAGGAATTCCGGGCTGAGCGTTCGCTCCGGGCGCTTAAGGAGCTATCGGCCCCTTCGGCCAAGGTAATGCGGGGCGGTGAGCTGGTTACCGTCGCCGCCAAAGATCTGGTGAACGGGGATATCGTTTATCTCGAAAGCGGGGACCGCGTGCCTGCCGACCTCCGATTTATCGAGGCCAACAGCTGCTACATAGAGGAATCGGCCTTAACGGGCGAATCCGTTCCTGTCGGGAAGCATGCCGCGGTCATTGGGGATGAAGAGCTGCCGCTTGGCGACCAGCGGAATATCGGCTTTATGGGAACGATGGTTACGCGCGGGACAGCAAGGGGGGTCGTCATCCGGACGGGCATGGCGACGGAGATGGGCAAGATTGCCGGTCTGATTCAAGAGACGGAGTCGATGGAGACGCCGTTGCAGCATCGGCTGGAACAGCTCGGCAAGCTGCTCATTGTTGTAGCGATCGGCTTGACGGTCATGGTTGTAGTGGCTGGCATCCTGCATGGCCAGCCGGCATATGGCATGTTCCTCGCTGGCGTAAGCCTCGCGGTGGCGGCTATACCAGAAGGCTTGCCTGCGATCGTGACGATTGCGCTGGCGCTCGGCGTCCAGCGGATGATCAAGCGCAAGGCTATCGTCCGCAAGCTTCCTTCCGTAGAGACACTCGGCTGCGCTTCCGTCATCTGCTCGGACAAAACAGGAACACTGACGCAGAATAAGATGACGGTCACCCATGTCTGGGTCGGCGGCCGCAAGCTGGAGGTTAGCGGTGAGGGCTACGATCCGACGGGCGCTATCTATGAAGACGGCAAGGCGCTTGACTTGAAAAACGACCAGTCGATCAAGCGGCTGTTGCAAATTAGCGCGCTCTGCAATAACGCTTTGCTGGTCAGGTCGGAGCCGGAGGAGCCGAAGCGCCGCAAAAGCAAGGAGCCGCAGCAGGAGTGGACGCTGAAAGGCGATCCGACGGAAGGCGCGCTTGCGGTGCTGGCAACCAAGCTGGGCTCATCGGCCAAGTCGCTGGAGGCGCTCTATCAGCGGGTCAAGGAGTTTCCGTTTGATTCGGAGCGGAAGCGGATGTCGGTGCTGCTTTCCCATCAAGGCGGCCGCTTGCTCTGCACAAAAGGTGCGCCGGATATGCTAATGGAGCAATGTGCTTATGTCCTATGGGACGGCAAGGTTGTTCCATTCACCAATACGCTGAAGCGAAAATGCGCGGAGGCGGGAGAAGTGATGGCACAGTCCGCGCTTCGCGTATTAGGCTTTGCTTATCGGGATTTGCGGTCAACGGAGAGATGCGAGACAGAAGAGGAAGCGGAGAACAATCTGATCTTCGTAGGGCTGGCCGGCATGATCGATCCGCCGCGCCGCGAAGTAAAGGATGCCATTGCGACCTGCCGCAGAGCGGGCATCAAGACGGTCATGATTACGGGAGACCACCAGTTGACGGCGGAAGCGATCGCCAGCCAACTGGGCATCATGCCACGCGGCGGCATTGCCATGAGCGGAAGACAGCTGGAGGCGATGGACGACGAGCAGCTCGATCGGCTGGTTGACAATACGTATGTCTTTGCCCGAGTATCCCCGGAGCACAAGCTTCGTATCGTCAAGGCGATGCAGCGCAAAGGGCATGTGGTGGCGATGACGGGCGACGGAGTCAACGACGCGCCTGCGATCAAGGCCGCGGATATCGGCATCTCCATGGGCATTACGGGAACCGACGTATCGAAGGAGGCTTCCGCTCTTATTCTGAGCGACGATAACTTCTCAACCATTGTAGCGGCGATTGAAGAGGGCAGGGGCATCTATGAGAACATTCGCAAGTTCATTCGATATCTGCTTGCATCCAACGTTGGCGAGATATTGGTCATGTTCCTCGCCATGATGGCGGGGCTGCCGCTTCCGCTCGTACCGATTCAAATTTTGTGGGTGAACTTGGTCACAGACGGCCTGCCGGCGATGGCGCTGGGCGTCGATCAGGCGGAGAAGGATCTGATGCAGCAGAAGCCGCGCTCTGCCAAAGAGAATATTTTTGCCCGCAGGCTGGGTTGGAAAATTATTAGCAGGGGCGTCCTGATCGGCATCTGTACGCTTGGCGCCTTCTGGATTACGCTGCGAGAGGGTGCTGGCACGGCCGACGGATTGATGAAGGCCCAGACTGTCGCGTTTGCGACACTCGTCATGGCGCAGCTTATCCACGTATTCGATTGCCGCAGCTCGCGCTCGATCTTCCATCGCAATCCGTTCCAGAACAAATATTTGGTGCTGGCGGTTCTTTCATCGCTGCTGCTTATGATCGGCGTTCTATATATTGAAGCGCTGCAGCCGATCTTCAAGACGGTACCGATCGGATTCCGCGAATGGTGTCTGGTATTTGTCGCGGCGGGAATTCCGACCTTCGTGATGGGCATTGGCAGCGTGCTCGGCAAATCCGGTAAAACCAAAACCAATTCCAAATGGCCGCTAGGTCCTCAGACGGCTGCCAGATAACGCGGAAAAGTACAAATGTTGATGCAAATTATGAATAGCGTTTCTTTCTCCTTTACGGTATGCTAATAGGAATGATGATAGATTAGCATACATTGGCCTACAAGGAGAGATCGATAGATGAACTTCACGAAAATGCACGGTCTTGGCAATGACTTTATCGTCGTATCGGGAGAGCAGGCGCTGCCGGACAACGCAGCGCAGCTTGCGGAATCGCTCTGCAACCGTTTCTTCGGTATCGGCGCTGACGGACTTGTCTATATTCTACCTTCGGAGAAGGCGGACTTCCGCATGCGGATTATCAATTCCGACGGTTCCGAAGCGGAGCAATGCGGCAACGCGATTCGCTGCGTGGCGAAATACGTCTATGACAATGGCCTAACTAATCAGGAAGAGATTACGGTCGAGACGCTTGGAGCTGGCGTGCAAAAGGTACAGCTGACTATCGATGGCGGCAAAGTGCAAACGGTGCGCGTCGATATGGGCGAGCCGATTCTGGGCGGCCTGCAAGTGCCGACTACCGTAGATGCGGAACGCGTTATTGAGCATCCAATCGAAGTGGACGGCCGCGAGTTTGCCTTCACGGCTGTATCGATGGGCAATCCGCACTGCGTGATCTATGTGGATGACGCAGTCGGATTCGATCTGGAAACATGGGGTCCCAAGCTGGAGACACATCCCATGTTCCCGCGCAAGATCAATGTGGAATTCGTAACGGTCAATTCGCGTTCGCAAGCCGATATGCGGGTATGGGAGCGCGGTGCCGGACCGACGCTTGCTTGCGGCACCGGAGCATGCGCGACGCTTGTCGCATCCGTGCTTACAGGAGCAACAGACCGTACAGCGACGATCTCCCTGAAGGGCGGAGATTTGCTGATCGAATGGAATGAGGAAGACAATCACGTCTATATGACAGGGCCTGCTGCGGAAGTATTCCGCGGCGGGTTGTAGGTGACGATTATGGGCGTGGAACAATTGAGAAGACCGGATCTGAGGGAAGCGCTGGCAGAGCGCATCCTGGTAGGCGACGGAGCCATGGGAACCTATCTCTATCAGATGGGGTTCCCTGTCGGCGTTTCATATGAGGAATTCAATACGCTCAAACCTGAAGTCATCGAGAGCGTGCACCGTCATTATTATGAAGCGGGCGCAAGGCTGATCGAGACGAACACATACTCCGCCAACCTGGAGAAGCTGTCAAGGCACGGGCTGGAGGGCGAGATGGAAGCCATTAACCGCGCAGGCGTGCGGATTGCCCGCTCAGCCGTTGGCGCGGATGCCTATGTAGTGGGCTCTGTGGGCTCGATCCGTGACGGCAAGCTGAAGAACTTGCGGACGAAGCGCGTCATCGACGCCTACGAGAAGCAGATGAAGGTATTGGTCGAGGAAGGCGTCGACGGGCTGTTGCTTGAGACGTTTTATGATCTGGAAGAGATGAAGCTGGCGGTTCGGATCGCACGCGAGCTTACGGATATTCCGATCATTTGCCAATTCGCTGTTGAAGATTCAGGACGTACGGCGGACGGCGTTGCGCTGGCGGATGCATTCAGCCAGCTTCAGGCGCTGGGGGCCGATGTAGTCGGCTTCAACTGCCGCAGCGGCCCTAACGGCATTATGCGTTCGATGGATTCTATCAACGCGTCAGTAGCATTGCCGTTCTCCGTATACCCGAATGCCGGTATCCCGGATTATGTAGACGGCAAATATACGTATTCCGCCGGGCCGGATTACTTCGCGGAATGCGCCCGCAAGTTCGCGGATCGCGGCGCCCGCATTATCGGCGGCTGCTGCGGCACGACGCCGGAGCATGTTGCTGCAATGGCAGCTTCTCTTGAAAATTACGTACCTCAGCCGGGAGCGGCAGCCGCGGCCAAGCGCCAAGCGACACTAGTGCGCGAGAGCGCGCCGAAGCAGTCGGAGCAAGGGTCCTACGGGGACATTCACCAGCAGCCTTCTTTGGTAGATTTGGTGAAGGAGCGCCATACGGTGATCGTTGAGCTTGACCCGCCGCGCGATCTGGATATCCGCAAATTTATGGAGGGCGCTGCTGCGCTGAGAGATGCGAAGGCGGACGCCGTGACGATGGCGGACAACTCGCTTGCCGTTACGCGTATGAGCAACATTGCGCTTGCCGCTCTGCTGCAAGAGAAGATAGACATCCGTCCGCTTGTCCATATCGCTGCACGCGATCGCAATCTGATTGGCACGCAGTCGCATATGATGGGGCTGGACGCGCTTGGCATCGATCACGTTCTTGCCGTAACGGGCGACCCTGCTAGATTCGGAGATTTGCCGGATTCGAGCTCGGTCTACGATCTAACGTCCTTCGAGATGATCCGGATGATCAAGCAACTGAACGAAGGCGTAGCCTTCTCCGGCAAACCGCTCAAGCAGAAAGCGAAGTTTGTCGTAGGCGCAGCGTTCAACCCGAATGTCAAACATCTGGACAAGGCAGTTCAGCGGCTGGAGCGGAAGATCGCTTCCGGAGCGGATTACATTATGACGCAGCCAGTTTACGATACAGGGCTGATCGAGCGAATTGCGGAATCGACCAAGCATCTCAGCGTCCCTGTTTTCATCGGCATTATGCCGCTTGCGAACGGACGGAACGCGGAATATCTGCATAACGAGGTTCCAGGCATTCAGCTGTCGGACGACGTCCGTGCCCGCATGACCGGATTGGAAGGTCCAGCAGGCCGAGCGGAAGGCGTACAGATCGCGAAGGAGCTGCTGGATTGCGCGCTTCAGCACTTTAACGGAATCTATCTGATTACGCCATTTATGTTCTATGACATGGCTGTACAGCTGACTCAATACGTGTGGGAAAAAACAAAACGCTAGCTTCTGATCATCCGAAATATGGATGTCACCTAACTTTTGCTTGTTCCAAGGGAAGAAATCAATTAGAATAAGGCATAAGTTGGAGCGGACGGCAGTCGAAGTACGTATGCTCATTCATTTTTTCGTCAACAATAGAGCAATGGTCTGTCGTTTTTTGGGAATCGGCACCTATCATTGCGCATAGAAGGACCGTAGGCGGAGGGGGACCTGGCTTGGCTATTAAGCTCATTAATATCGGATTCGGGAATATTGTATCTGCGAATCGCATTATCTCGATCGTGAGCCCGGAATCGGCTCCGATCAAGCGCATCATTCAAGAAGCACGGGATCGCCACATGCTGATCGACGCGACATACGGCCGCCGGACTCGCGCGGTTATCATTACCGACAGCGATCATGTGATCTTATCTGCGGTTCAACCGGAGACGGTTGCCCATCGATTATCCACCAAGGATGACGATAACGACGAATAGTACGGGGAGTATGGAACAAATGGGATTGTTAATTGTTTTGTCCGGTCCTGCCGGAGTGGGAAAAGGAACCGTATGCACTGCGCTTCGCGCAAGAATGCCGGAGATTGTGTATTCCGTATCGGCCACAACCAGGCAACCGAGACAGGGCGAGGTTGAAGGCGTTAATTACTTTTTTAAAACGAGAGAGCAGTTCCAGGATATGATCGCGCGCGACGCGCTGCTCGAACACGCAGAATACGTGGGCAACTATTACGGGACTCCTCGTGATTTTGTCGACCGTACGCTTGCGGGGGGCAAGGATGTCATTCTCGAGATCGAAGTGCAAGGCGCGCTCAAGGTGAAGAAAAACTTCCCGGAGGCGATCTTTATCTTTCTGCTGCCGCCGTCGCTGGATGAGCTTAAGCAGCGGATTACGGGACGCGGTACGGAAACGCAGGATATCATCGATACCCGCATGAATGTCGCCGTCGAGGAAATGAATCTCCTTAGCCATTATGATTATGCCGTTATTAATGATGAGATAGATGCGGCTTGCGATCGGATTCGCAGTATTGTGATTGCCGAGCATTGCCGCAGGGAACACTTCATGCCTTATGTAATGGGAATGAAGACCACAATTGAGAAAGCCTGAGTGAGGAGAATGTCTAATGTTGTATCCATCCATTGACGAAATGGTGAAGAAGGTAGACAGCAAATACACGCTTGTCGTAGCCGCTTCCAGAAGGGCGCGTATGCTGCGCAACGGAGAGAAGTCCGAACTGGTGAATCCCCGCTCGCATAAGTATGTCGGCGTAGCCCTTGAAGAAATTTACGGCGACGTGATTCAAGTGGAATCGCTTGGAGCGAAAGACGAATAGCACGGCAGATTGATCAAAGCATGAGGTGTGAACTGGAGACAGGGATACACCTCTTTTTTTGTCTGGACAGTCATATAGGTATGGGGATAAGTACTGTGAGAGATGAATAACATGTTGGGGGGATCGGGCGTGGGAGGAATCATATTCGTAGTTATTTTATCTGTTTTGTTTTTACTGATTTTGAGTTTGGTGATTCGCAGTGCAATCGACAATTCTAATGTGTCGCAGAAAATGGATATTCTGATCGCAGAGATCAAGGAACTTCGGAAAGAGGTTCAAGAGGATAAAAAACATATTATGGATAAACGAGTGTAGGAAACGAAACGCCAGGTGCGGAATTTGTTCGATAGGAGTTAATAGCGATGATTAGACATTGGACTAATATGTTTGTGGCCGTTGCGCCGGACTGTCCGGTTGAGACGGGAGTTGTGCCGGTATCGAAGCGGGAGAGCAAGCCGGCGCATGTGATTCAGTATGAGTTATTGTCCGCTCAGCCCTATCAATTTACTTTCGAGGAGCAGTTGTTCGAGGTGTATCTCAAGCATAAGGGCTTTGATCCGGATATGCCTGAGGCTGAACGCTCCCGCTTGCGGGATGAGCTGCTGGCGAAGAGCCATCCTTGCATGAGAGCTTCCCAGCTGCCGAAGAAGTACGGCTGGGGCGTCCATTACAATGATGAAGGCAGGATTGCGATCTACGGGATGGAGACGGAAGCCTACCAGGAGTTGCTGGACGCGGCTAAGAACAATGACAATATGGAGCTTCAGACTGCTGTCAGAAGCAGCAGAAAGACGCAGTAGGTTTATAAAATGCAATCGCGGTGTAAAGATTCTAATCATCTAGGCTAGAGTAATAGACGAATAGCGCTGTGAGATTACGGACGGAACGTACGTACCTATGAAATAACGGAATAGACGGATCATATTATTTCTGTCAGGGAGGCGGCGGTCCAATGTCTGACGAGAAACGCGATATCCAGGAGCTGAAGCAGCAGATCCATACTCTGGAGAAGCAAGTTCAATCCTTGAAGAATATGAACAGGGGACGTTCTTCTGTCCTGAATTTCTTCATAGCTTTTGTTATTGTCTTAGTTGTTGTTTTTTTATCTATCGGGGTCATTCAATACATGATCCAATAGCAAAAAGTGATTGCCGGTTGCCGATGCGCAGTGTCTAGTTTTTGGCACGCATTATGATATGATAAGGGGAGAATGCAGCTCTTGCGCTGTTGCTCGGCCGATCTGAATAATCGCATAATGCAACGCAAAACATCTAGTCCCATACAAGTGCATCCGTTATATTACACCTAACAGAAGCAGCAGATGATGATGCCAGTTTTGTTTCACAAAACGTTTGGTCCTAAGCTTATTTAATCTGTTTTGTCCCGCAAAACGTAAAGTTTGGACTTGCGAAGTCAGTTTTGTTTCACAAAACGTTTAGGAGGAGTTTATCATGGAGCAATTGCGTTATCCCAATGGCAAATTTTTGTTCGAGGGCATGTCGGCGGTACAGATGGAGAAGTGGATTAGCGAGGTGGAGAAGCTGCCCGGCGAGCTGAGAGCAGCAATCGAAGGGTTGGACGATGAGCAGCTCGATACGCATTACCGCACAGGAGGCTGGACAGTCCGGCAAGTTGTGCATCATCTTGCGGATGCCAGCATGAACATGTTCTCCAGGTTCAAGCTCGCATTGACGGAATCCAATCCGACGATTAAGCCGTTTGATGAGGATCGATGGGTGAATACGGCGGATTCCCTGCGTGCAGCACCGGATTCAAGCTTGCTTATTATTGACGGGCTGCATACGAGAACCTCGCAGTTGCTGCGATCGTTGGAGCGAGCTGATTTTGAGAAGCAATTTTATCATCCCGAGAAGGGCAGCCAGATGAAATTATCCTTCTTGCTTGCCTATATGGCTTGGCACGGCAGCCATCATGTCGCTCATATTATGAGCTTAAGAGAACGAATGGAATGGTAAGCGCTATCCGCCTTGCAGAAGGCGGATGTTTGATGAATAGGAGTTGGCAGCATGATAGCAGGAAAACGAATTATATTAGGCATTACCGGAGGCATCGCCGCCTATAAAGGCGCCGCGCTATGCAGCAAGCTGGTTCAGGCCGGGGCGAGTGTGCATGTTATTATGACGAAGTCCGCTGCTGAGTTTGTTACGCCGCTGACGCTGCAAACCTTGTCGCGCAATCCGGTTCATATCGATACATTCGACGAGCGCAATCCGGAGGTTGTCACGCATATACATTTGGCTGATCATGCGGATCTGATCGTGATTGCGCCTGCCACAGCGAATTTCATGGCGAAGCTTGCTAACGGACATGCGGACGATATGCTGGGCACAACGCTGCTTGCGGCGACTTGTCCGATCCTGGTTGCACCAGCTATGAACGTGCATATGTATGAGCATCCTGCAGTCGTAGACAACATGGAGCGGCTGGCTGCGCGCGGCGTCATGTTTGTGGAGCCTGGAACAGGCCAGCTGGCTTGTGGATATGTAGCAAAGGGAAGATTAGCCGAACCGGAAGATATCGTGACGGCTGTCGGCGCTTGGTTCTCGCAGAACCAAAAGCTGAAAGGGAAAAAAGTGGTCGTGACGGCAGGAGGCACAATGGAGCGGCTGGATCCCGTTCGTTACTTGACGAACGATTCCTCGGGCAAGATGGGCTTCGCGATTGCCGAAGCCGCCCGATTGATGGGCGCTGACGTGACGCTAATCGCCGGTCGTACGACAGAGCAGCCGCCACAGGGCGTTAAGGTGGTGCGGACGCAATCTGCAGCGCAAATGCTAGAAGCAGTTACGGCACAATTCCAAGAGGCGGATATCGTAGTGAAGGCGGCAGCTGTTGCGGACTACAGACCCGTCTTGGTTCATGAGCAGAAGCTGAAGAAAACGGGAGAGCGGCTGGTGCTCGAGCTAGAGCGCACAACCGATATTCTGGCGACGATCGGCGAGCAAAAAACGCATCAGTTTCTGGTTGGCTTTGCCGCGGAGACAGAGAATCTGGAACAATACGCCATGGATAAGCTGCGCAGGAAGCATTGCGATTTGATTATAGCGAACGATGTCAGCCGGGAAGGCGTCGGCTTTAACGGCGACACGAACGCAGTTGAAGTATACGGACCGGAGGGGCTGGTTGAGTCTTTGCCTCTTATGTCCAAGCGGGCGACAGCGGTCAGGCTATTGGAGCTGATCAGTGAACGGATCGTTGCAGGCGGTGGAAGCCGGTTATGATCGCCAAAGTCATTGTTGACGTGCCGAGCCGCCAGACGGATCGGCCGTTTGATTATGAGGTGCCTATGGAGATGCAGCCATGGATCGAAGTGGGCAGCCGAGTAGGGGTTCCCTTCGGCGGACGTGTGCTGCAAGGATTTGTCATAGACATAGCGGAATCTGCTTCGGTAGATTGGTCTCGCTTGAAGCCGCTCGCAGAGCTGCTGGATGCCGTTCCGCCTCTGCTGCCGGACATGATTGAGCTATCCCGGTGGATGAGCGACAAATATTGCTGCTCGTGGACACAAGCGCTGCAAGCGATGATTCCGGCCGCATTGAAAGGCAAGGAAGAGAAGAAGATCGGTTTGGCGGAGCCGTCAGATGCCGGCATGCTGCCCGATGAGCTTGTAGAATGGATCGGAAAGAGCGACGGCCTCGTGAAGCTGGACGCTCTTCTTGCTCGTTTCCCGGAGCATACGGCTTCTGTGAAGCAAGCGCTCAGCGACGGGACGCTGCTCCAGCAATCTTCTATTAAAGACAGGCTCTCAGTCAAAAAGGTGCTGACGGTGTTCCTGCCGGAATCCAGACACGGCTTGGAGAAGGCGCTAGAGTTGGTTCCTGCACGCGCGGCCAAGCAGCGCGAGGCGTTAGCCTTCATGTATGAGCATGGCGAGGCGATGCCGCTGCAGGATATGGTTCAAGCGTCCGGCGCGTCGGCGGCAAGCATTAAGGCGCTGGTCGAGAAAGAGTTGCTTGAGCTACGCGAGGTGGAGAGCGGCCGAGACCCGTACGCGGATCGGAACTTCAACCGCACAAAGCCGCTGCCGCTTACTGATGGGCAGCAAGCCGTGTTCACCCGCGTCATAGGCGCGCTGGATGAAGGTGAAGGCCGAACGATGCTGCTGCATGGCGTAACGGGAAGCGGCAAGACCGAGGTCTATCTGCAATCGATCCAATATTGTCTGGAGCAGGGGCGGCAAGCGATTGTGCTAGTGCCGGAAATCTCGCTGACACCCCAGATGGTGGAGCGTTTCAAGGGACGCTTCGGCGATGCCGTCGCCGTATTGCATAGCCGCTTGTCTAGCGGCGAGCGGTTCGACGAGTGGCGCAAAATTCGAAGCAAGCGGGCAGAAGTGGCTATCGGCGCAAGATCGGCGATATTTGCCCCGTTCGACCGTATTGGCCTCATTATTATTGATGAAGAGCATGAGTCATCCTATAAGCAGGAGGAAAGCCCCAAATACCACGCGCGCGATGTGGCCGTAAGGAGAGCGAAGCAGCACGGTGCGACCGTTATTCTGGGTTCGGCTACGCCTTCTATGGAGTCATTCGCGGCAGCAAGCAGGCCCGTAAGTCAGGCGGGAAGCGGTTCATCGGCGCTCTTGCCAATGCCGGAGCGGGTCGGAGGGCGTCCAATGCCTGAGGTCGAGGTCGTCGACATGCGCGAGGAGCTTCGCGGCGGGAACCGCTCCATGTTCAGCCGCAAGCTGCATGCCAAGCTTCAGGATAGGCTGGAGCGCGGCGAGCAGTCGGTGCTGCTGCTTAACCGCAGAGGCTATTCGACGTTCGTGATGTGCCGCTCATGCGGTCATACGGCGTCCTGCCCTCACTGTGACATCTCGCTTACCTATCATCAGAAAACGAGGGTGCTGCGCTGCCATTACTGCGGGCATGCGGAGCAGGCGCCTAAGGAATGCCCTGCCTGCAGCAGTGAGCATATTCGTTACTTCGGTACGGGCACTCAGCGGGTAGAGGAAGAGCTGGCCAAGCTGTTCCCCGGTATCCGGGTTATCCGGATGGATGTGGATACGACGACAGAGAAGCATGCGCATGAGAAATTGCTGAAGCGGTTCGGAGAGCGGCAAGCTGATGTGCTGCTCGGCACGCAAATGGTAGCCAAAGGGCTTGATTTCCCATATGTTACGTTAGTAGGCGTTATTGCGGCGGATACGTCGCTTCATCTTCCCGATTTCCGCGCAGCGGAGAAGACGTTCCAGCTGCTGACACAGGTTGCCGGAAGGGCGGGCAGGCATGAGCTGGAGGGCGAGGTGGTCATTCAGACCTATACGCCTGAGCATTATGCGATTATGACTGCGCAGCAGCATGACTATGCCGCCTTCATCGGCGAGGAGCTGCGGCACCGGTCGGTAATGGGGTATCCGCCGTACTGCCGGCTGGTGCTGGTGACGATGTCGCATGAACAGCTCCCGCTGCTGGTATCGGTAAGCAGCCGGTTTGCAGCCGAGCTGAAGGAGCTGGCCGAGCATGAGGGCTTGCTTGCTCCGCTTGGCAGCGGGCTTCCGAGGGCGCTCGAAGTGCTGGGCCCTGTCGCTTCTCCGATTGCGAGAATGAAAGATCGCTACCGCTTTCAATGTGTGATAAAATATCGTGGAAGCATCGACGTATCCGCGCTCGTCCGCCGCGCACTCCAGCCGTTTACGGAAGGATCGCCGCAGAAGAACGTGACGTTCAGCGTCGATGTAGATCCCCAGGTCATTTTATAAAAAATCGATAGATATTGAGTAAAGGAAGGGAACAACATGAGTATTCGTTTGATCGTGAAGGAACCGGATCCGGTATTGCGCGAAGTGGCCAAGGAGGTTACGAAGTTCAATGACAATCTGAAGAAGCTGTTGAAGGATATGGCGGAGACGATGTACGACGCACAAGGCGTCGGTCTTGCGGCGCCGCAGATTGGCATCTCCAAGCGAGTCATCGTCGTGGATGTAGGAGACGAGAACGGACTGGTCGAGATGGTCAATCCGGTTATCGTCGAGCAAGAAGGCGAGCAGCTGGGTCCGGAAGGCTGCCTGAGCATTCCGAACCTGAACGGCGAAGTGCGCCGGGCGGACCGTATCGTGGTGGAAGGGCAGAACGGCAGCGGCGAGAAGTTCACCGTCAATGCGAGCGGATACTTCGCGCGCGCGTTCCAGCATGAGATTGACCACCTGAACGGCATCCTGTTCACGGATTTGGCCGAGAGCGTCTACGATATTTCGGACCTACCGAGAAAAGGCGGCGAGTAATTGATGCGTATCGTATTTATGGGGACGCCGGATTTCGCCGTCCCTTCCTTGCAATTGCTGATTTCAGGCGGCTATGAAGTGGTCGCTGTCGTAACGCAACCGGATCGGCCGAAGGGCCGAAAAAAAACGTTGACGCCGCCCCCTGTCAAGGAAGCGGCGTTGTCATTTGGTATACCCGTATTGCAGCCTGAACGGATGAGGAATCCGGAGGCTGTTGCCGCATTGGCGGAATATAAGCCGGATTTGATCGTGACGGCCGCATACGGACAGATTCTGCCGAAAGCTGTACTGGAGCTGCCGCGGCTCGGCTGCATCAATGTGCATGGCTCATTGCTGCCGAAGTACCGGGGTGGAGCGCCGATCCAGCGCTCGATTATGAACGGGGAGCCTGAGACGGGCGTGACGATTATGTATATGGCGGAAGGACTGGATACGGGCGATATGATCAGCAGAGTCGCGCTTCCAATTCTGGACGAGGATACGTCGGGCACGATGTTCGAGAAGCTGAGCGCAGCTGGCGCTAAGCTGCTTGGAGAGACGCTGCCGTCTATTATGGACGGTTCGGCGAAGGCTGTGCCGCAAGTAGAAGCAGACGCTACATACGCCCCGAACTTGAGCCGCGAGGATGAGCGGCTTGATTGGAGCAAGCCGGCAAGAGCGCTGTTTAATCAGGTTAGAGGTTTGTCGCCGATGGCGGGAGCCTTTACATACTTGAACGGTGAAGTGTTCAAGGTTCGCGCATGCGAAGCCTTGCAGGAACGGAGCGGGAATGCGGAGCCGGGCGAGATCATAGCTGCCGATGCGGAGGGCATTGTCGTACAGACGGGTGAAGGCAGACTGCGGCTGAAGGAGATTCAGCCTGCAGGCAAACGAGTCATGGCTGTATCGGAGTGGATCAAGGGAGCGCGGATTGAACCGGGCACCAGATTCGGCGAAGGTGAGGAGCTATGAGCGGCGGCGATAATGGACGTCCGGCAGGCAAAGGCGGACAGGCTCCAAGCAGAACGCCACACGGCAGACGCCCACGCAATGGAGGGTGGAATGGAAATCAGCCGAAGACAGACGCACCGAAGCGCAAAGCTGTAACGCCTAGAGAGCTGGCGCTCAACATCTTGGTGAAGGTGGCGGAATCCGGTGCATACAGCAATATTCAGTTGAACCGGTCGCTGCAGGAATCCGGCCTGTCGAGGCAGGACGCGGGCCTTGCGACAGAGCTGGTGTACGGCACGATCAGCCGGCAGGCAACGCTGGATCACTGGCTGTCGAAGTTCGTGTCCAAAGGCCTTCACAAGCTGGACAAGTGGGTGCATCAGCTGTTGAGGATGAGCGCCTACCAATTGCTGTTCCTGGATCGAATTCCGACGCATGCAGCCGTGAATGAAGCGGTGGCTATCGCCAAACGAAGAGGGCATACAGGGATATCCGGCATGGTGAACGGCGTATTGCGCAGCATGGATCGGAGCCGCGGTGAGCTGGTCTTGTCCGCCATTCAGGAGAAGACGCCGGTGGCGACTATCGCGCTTAGACATTCTTATCCGGAATGGCTTGTGGCGAGATGGGTGGCGGCATACGGCGCCGAGACAGCCGAAGCGATATGCGCAGCGGGCAACGAGCAGCCGCATGCCAGCATTCGGGTGAATACGCTGCTTGCTGACCGGGAAGAACGGCTGCGGCAGCTTCAGGACAGCGGCTTACATGCGGAGCCTTCCGCCATCGCACCTTCGGGCATTGTGGTCTCAGGCGGGGGCAACCTGGCCGATACGGATAGTTTCCGGCAAGGCTTATGGTCCTTGCAGGATGAAAGCTCCATGCTCGTCGCAGAGGTCGTCGCCCCTAAGGCGGGAATGAAGGTGCTGGATTGCTGCGCTGCGCCTGGAGGCAAGAGCTCGCATATGGCTGAGCTTATGGATGGCAAAGGCAAGGTGTGGGCGAACGATCTTCATGCACATAAGCGGGAGCTGATCACGACGCAGACCGAGCGGCTGAAGCTGCGCAACGTGGAAGCGGTCGTCGGCGATGCGATGGCGTTGTCCGAGCGGTTCGCCGCAGAGTCGATGGACGCTGTCTTGCTGGATGCGCCTTGTTCTGGCTTCGGCGTTATCCGGAGAAAGCCCGAGATCAAGTGGACAAAGACGGAAGGCGATATCTCGGAGATTGCCGCGCTGCAGCGCCAGCTTCTGCATCGCGTAAGCGGGTTGGTCCGTCCTGGAGGAACGCTGGTTTATAGCACATGCACGATGGAGAAAGAGGAGAACGAGCGCCAGATTGAAGGTTTTCTGAAGGAGCATCCCGAATTCAGATTGGATGCGGACTGGCCGGATGCCATACTGTCCAATCTGCGGGATGCGGGTGTGATCGGAGATGATTTTGACGGTCAGTTGCAGCTGCTTCCACAGCATTTTGGCAGCGATGGGTTCTATATTGCGCGCATGGTGAAGGCACACTGACGCGGCTTCTGGCTGAGGTTGGGCGTTTGTGGTAGAATAAATCGACAACGGCCCTCAAGAAGCTTGAGTAGTCATAGATGAGGCCGTTCTACAATAAAATACAGGTGTGATGAGATGAAACCGATTATTTATGATTATACGCTGGACGGATTGAGAGATTGGATGAAGGAGAACGGCGAGCCTGCTTTCCGCGGGGACCAGCTGTTCGACTGGATCTATGTCAAGCGGGTGAAGAGCTTTGAGGAGATGACCAATCTGCCCAAGCCGCTTCGAGAGAAGCTAGACGAGCATTTCCAATTCGTCACGCTTACGGAAATTACAAAATTCGAATCCAAAGACGGAACCGTAAAATTCCTGTTTGGCTTGCATGACAATCATGCGATCGAGACGGTCATTATGCGGCACAATTACGGCAACAGCGTTTGTGTAACGACACAGGTCGGCTGCCGGATTGGCTGCACGTTCTGCGCTTCTACGCTTGGCGGGTTGAAACGCAATCTGACCGCTGGCGAAATTGTCGCTCAAGTCGTGACTGCCCAGCAGATGCTGGATGCGACCGGCGAGCGGGTATCGAGCATCGTCATCATGGGCTCGGGCGAGCCGTTTGAGAATTACGACGCCACGATGACATTCCTTCGGAACATGATTCACGAGAAGGGGCTGAACATCGGCCAGCGCCATATTACGGTATCGACGAGCGGCATCGTGCCAAGCATGTACAAATTCGCCGATGAGAATACGCAGATCAACCTGGCGTTGTCGATCCATGCGCCGAATGACAAGCTGCGGTCCAAGCTCATGCCGGTCAACAGAAGATTCCCGTTCGAAGATGTCATCGAGGCTTGCCACTACTATATTGCCAAGACGGGCAGAAGAATCACGTTCGAGTACGCGCTGATCGGCGGAGTCAATGATCAAGCCGAGCATGCGCAAGAGCTGGCTGATGTGCTGAAGGACATGTTGTGCCATGTCAACCTGATTCCAGTCAACCATGTGCCGGAGCGCAATTACGTTCGAACGCCGCGCGAGGATATCTTCGAATTCCAGCGTGTACTTGAGCGCAACAAGATCAACGTGACGATTCGCAGGGAGCAAGGCCATGATATCGCTGCCGCTTGCGGCCAATTGAGAGCGAAACATATGGAGTCCACGACGAGGTGATGAACCATTGTTAACGGCAAACCGCAGTAATGTCGGACGAGTCAGGCATGTCAACGAAGACCAGTCATGGGTTGGTCAACTGGATAACGGCGTAACGCTCGCTATCGTCGCTGACGGCATGGGCGGCCATCAGGCCGGCGATGTCGCCAGCGAAATGGCGGTTGGCGCTTTTCGCAGCGTGCTGGAGCAGCATGCCGCGAAGCCTGACTTAACGGAGCAGGAAGGGAAGATGCTGATCCGTCAAGCGATAAGCGAGGCGAACGAGACGATCTATGCCATGGCGGCCAGCAATGAACAATATCATAATATGGGCACGACCATTGTAGCTGCACTGGTGCATGCCAACAACGCCATTATCGGACATGTTGGCGACAGCAGGGCCTACAAGGTGACCAAGGATGCGATTCAGTTGCTTACGATGGATCATTCTTTGGTTAATGAGCTGGTGAAGTCCGGCCAGCTTACGGATGAAGAAGCCGCCAATCACCCGCGTCGCAACGTGCTGACCCGGGCCATCGGGACCGATCCGCAGGTAGAGATCGACGTCCAATCGCTGGCATGGTCTCCGGAGGACGTGCTGCTGTTATGCAGCGACGGGCTGACCAATATGGTTAGCGAACAAGAGATGCATGCTGTTGTTGCCAGCGAGGAGAAAGGGCTCGAAGGCAAGGCGGATCATCTCATAGGGCTGGCGCTCGAAGCAGGTGGGGACGACAATGTGACAGTCGTGCTCCTGCAGGAAGCTGCCGGTGCTAAGCGGGAGGAGGGCTCACTATGATCGGACATGATTTAGGCGGCCGTTATGAGATATTAACGAGAATCGGCGGCGGCGGAATGGCCCTTGTATACAAGGCCCACGATGTCTTGCTTAACCGGAATGTCGCCGTCAAGGTGCTGCGCCAGCAATTCGTGAATGACGAAGAGTTCATTCGCCGATTCCGCAGGGAAGCACAATCTGCAGCTGCCCTGTCCCATCCCAATGTCGTTAGTATCTATGATGTCGGGCAAGAGGAAGATACGCACTACATTGTGATGGAATACGTGGAAGGCAGCAACCTGAACGAAATCATTCAGGAGAGGGCGCCGCTGCAGGCTGAAGAGGCTGTCAGAGTCGCCGTTCAAATCTGCGATGCGCTGGATCATGCGCATCAGAATCATATTATACATCGTGATATTAAGCCTCATAACATACTTATTGGCAACAACGGACGGGTGAAGGTAACCGACTTCGGCATTGCCCGAGCGGTCACCTCTACGACGATTACTCAGACAGGCTCTGTGGTCGGATCTGTTCACTATTTTTCTCCTGAGCACGCGAAAGGCATCAATACGGGAGAGAAGTCCGACCTGTATTCGCTAGGGATCGTCTTGTACCAGATGCTGACGGGCAAGCTGCCGTTTCTGGGCGAAAGTCCGATCAGCGTAGCGCTGAAGCATCTGCAGGAGACGTTCGAGGATCCGCGTGAAGTCAATCCTCATATTCCGCAAAGTGTGGAAAACGTGATTTTGAAGGCCATGCGCAAAAATCCGAGCGAGCGGTACAATTCCGCTCACGAAATGCTGCTTGATCTGGATACCTGTCTGCGGCCGGATCGCCTGAATGAGCCGAAAGCTACGTTCTCTCATTTCAGCGACATGGAGGAGACGCGCGTCATGCCGGCTATTCGAGGGGGCGAGCTGTCTGTGACTAATCATTCTTATAACGATCGCAAGGAACCGAAGCCAAGCGCAACAGATACGAGTGTGAATTGGCAGGAAGAAGGCGAGCGTAAAGGAAAAGGGTGGAAAAAGCCGCTTATTGTCGTCGGCGTCACCTTGGCCCTGCTGGCGCTTATTATCATTGGCTTTATGTGGGTGCTTGATAAATTCGATACGGAAGAAGTCGAAGTGCCTTATGTGGTCGGTGATACGTTGGAGGTTGCTAGAGTCAAGCTTCAGGAAAAGGGCCTGCGCGTGGAAGACCCGGTATCAAGGGAGCCTAGCCGGGATGTGCCGAAGGACGAGGTTATGGAGCAAAGCAAGAGAGCGATGAGGGTCAAGGCGGGTACATCCATCGCATTGACCGTCAGCGACGGTCCGGAGCTGTCGACGTTAAGAAATTACGTCGGCCAGTCGATCAAGATCGTCAAAGAGGAATTAAATGCACTAGGTGTCACGGATGACCGCATCCGAATCAAGGAACAGAACAGCGAGGAAGCTGCCGATACGATCCTGGAGCAGACGCCTGCTAACGGAGAGCAATTCGATCCGGAAAAGGCGGAAATTTCATTCACAGTCAGCATCGGCCCCGAGACGGTCGAGATGATAGATCTGATCGATTACAAGCTTTCGGCCGCACGGCAATGGCTGAAGTCGATGGAGCTGGTGTTGAATGAAGACGATATCTCATATATCCCAAGCTATATTCATGCAAAGGATCATATTATTAGCGTAGACAATGCCGATCCGTCGGATAAAATACCGAAGGGCACCTCGATAAGGTTAACTGTAAGCTCAGGCATTCCGTCGGATTCCAAGAGCGGGTCCTATAATGTCACGATCTCGCCGGCCAGCTTGGATAAGCCGAGCGAAATCAGAATCGACTATTCGGATGCTCGCGGAGATGTGAAGGGCGAGACGCGTTCTATTAACGGAACGGTTACGATTCCGGTATCCTTGGTGCTGTCGCCGGATACGGTCGCTACGGTAACGGTATACCGTGACGGACATTTCGTAGATGCTGTCAATATCAATTACAATCAGCTGGAAGGATCGCCGGGGCTGAATATCCCGGGCGCTACTCCGCCTCCTGTTGAAACCAACAATCCTGAGGAACCGGCAAATGCGGAGGTAGACGAATTCAATGGCGAAAGCGAAGGAGAGCATTAAGACAGAGCAGGCCTCGGGCAGAATCGTCAAGGCGCTTAGCGGCTATTACTACGTCAGGGCTGAAGGGGATTCCCCTGATTCTCAGACTGTGCAATGCCGGGCGCGGGGTGTATTCAAGAAGCGGGGGCTGACGCCGCTTGTAGGCGACGAAGTGCGTTTCAGCTTGACGGAGAACGGGGAAGGAACAGTAGAGGAGCTGCTTCCCCGTTCCTCGGAGCTAATCCGTCCCCCGGTCGCCAATATCGACCTGGCTATTCTTGTTTTCTCTGTAACGGAGCCTGTCTTGAACTTGCAGCTGCTGGACAAGTTTCTTGTGCATATTGAACATGCGGGCATTCCAGCCGTCCTCTGCTTAAGCAAGCAGGATTTGGAGACGGAAGGCGGCTTTGCGGAGGAAGCGGCTTCGGCCGCTTCTGCCGTCAACCGCATCTACCGCAAGCTCGGCTACGAGGTATACGGGACAAGCTCCCGCAAAGGAGCCGGTATTCAGGAGCTGAAGGAACGGCTGAGAGGCCATCTCGCCGTATTCGCTGGACAGTCGGGCGTCGGCAAGTCCTCGCTCCTCAACGCCCTCGTGCCTGGTCTGACGCTGGAGACGAACGAAATCAGCAACCGCTTGGGACGTGGTAAGCATACGACCAGACATGTCGAGCTTATCAACGTGGCAGGCGGATATGTAGCAGATACGCCAGGCTTCAGCCAGTTGGACTTCGGCGAGCTTGGCATTGATGATTTAAGCTATTGCTTCATCGAGATGCGAGAGCTGTCGCCGGATTGCAAGTTCCGAGGCTGCACGCATGTCCATGAGCCGGGCTGCGCCGTGCTCGCTGCTTTGGAGGCGGGCGAAATCGAGCAAAGCCGATACGATCATTACGTTCTGTTCCTGACAGAGATGAAAGAGATGAAACGGAGGTACTGACAACTATGACCATTATCGCCCCTTCTATACTATCAGCGGATTTTTCGCGGCTGGGCGAGGAAATTCAGGCAGTGGAAAAGGCCGGCGCGGACTGGATTCACGTTGACGTGATGGATGGCCACTTCGTACCTAACCTGACCTTCGGCCCGCCTGTTATCGGAGCAGTTCGTTCGGTAACAACATTACCCTTCGACGTTCATCTGATGATTGAGCGTCCGGAGCTGTCTCTGGCCGATTATATCGCAGCTGGTGCTGACCGTATTACGGTTCATGCGGAGGCATGCGTCCATCTTCATCGGACGATCCATGCGATTAAGGAGAAGGGCTTGCCTGCGGGAGTCGCGATCAACCCTGCTACGCCAGTTTCTGTGCTGGAGCCGATTATACATGATCTGGACCTGGTTCTTATTATGACGGTCAATCCAGGCTTCGGAGGGCAATCGTTTATACCTTATTCGCTGGTAAAGCTTCGTCAAGTTCGGGAAATGATTCAGGAACGCGGCTTGCAAGGCGTTCATCTGCAAGTAGACGGCGGCGTCAACCGCCAGACGGCTGGAGCGATTGTTGAAGCAGGCGCCGAGGTGCTGGTAGCGGGCAACGCCGTGTTCGGAGAAGTGGACCGTGCGGCTGCCATAGCAGCGCTGAGGCAAGGGGGACAGGCATGAACGAGACCGTAAAGACCAGTCTTGTCGTTATGTTTTATTCGCTGCTGACAGGCATCTGTATGGCTCTGTTCACGCAGATTGAAGGCTTTGTGAAATTTTTGTTTTCACTGCTTGCTCTTTATATCGGCATTCGATATTTTCGCCGGTTCGAGACAGTTGGCATGCGCGTACTCTATATCGTGCTGGCGCTGGTCTTTACCTTTATTACGATTCTCAGCTTTGTCGTTTATACGTTCCAGCAGCAGAACCCCGAGCTTTTTCAATAGGACTTCATAATCCCCGCCCTTAGAGCGCTTGCAATGGAATAGGACAATGATCCTTCGCATAGGATGGTTACATGAGCGCAGGATGTGTCACGGAACCATTTCATGAGCGTGTCTGAGGAGGGATGAAGGCATGAAATTTTATACGATCAAGCTGCCGAAGTTTCTGGGCGGGTTTGTTAAAGCGATTTTGAACACGTTCCAAAAAAATTGATCCCGACGCCGACGCCCACGGAATAGGCCAGGGTGGCAGGAAAAAAATAAAAGCACCTGAGATTCAGGTGCTTTTGTCTATGGCGCTAGCCATTCTTATACGCGAGTTACTTTACCGGATTTCAGAGCGCGAGCGCTCACGTATACGCGCTTCGGCTTGCCATCAACGAGGATGCGAACCTTTTGCACGTTAACGCCCCAAGAACGACGTGTTTTGTTGTTAGCGTGGGATACGTTATTGCCTTGACGCGGCGATTTGCCAGTCAGATAACATTTGCGGGACATGACTACACCTCCTTCAAAATTTGTGAAGCAAACTTCGCTGCATTAGCGTTAGTTTTAGAAATTGGATTCCAACGTTCGTTTCAGATACACCTGTATCATTGAACACACTCGAATATCGTATCATAAACATAGCGCCTATTCAACCCAATTCTATGGATTGTTCGTCATTTTTCATGTACAGACTTCAATAACGGACATGTTTATAGTACAATGGTACATAGTCCATAATATACAGCAAGGGAGTGTATTGCCATGACATTGCAACTGAATACGGAATTAGGCGCTATTCATGTAACAGACCATTGCATCGCCGTTCTGGCTGGCTCCGCAGCCATGGATTGTTATGGACTTGTCGGCATGGCTTCTCGCAAAGGCTTGAAAGACGGCATTGCAGAGCTGCTAGGCAGGGAGAACATGTCCCGCGGCGTAGAGGTTCGGCGCGAGCATGACAAGCTGCATATTGACCTCCACATCATTGTAAGCTACGGAACGAAGATTTCCGAAGTGGCGCATAACATTCAATCCAAAGTAACCTATGTGCTCAATAGCGTGATTGGCTTGCAGGTGGATGAAGTCCATATATTTGTACAAGACGTAAGGGTATCCAGGTAGCAGGAAGGGGAATTTTCATTGGGTAAGCGCTCGATTAACGGATCGGATTTTGCCGCTATGGCGTTGCTGGGGGCAGAGCTGTTGCAGCACAACGCGGAACGCGTAAATGCACTTAACGTGTTCCCGGTGCCGGACGGCGATACTGGCACGAACATGAATTTGACGATGAGCTCCGGCATCAGAGAGCTTCGCAGCAAGCCGTCCGAGCATGTGGGCAAAGCAGCGGAAGCATTGTCCAAAGGCCTGCTTATGGGCGCGCGAGGCAACTCAGGCGTTATTTTGTCGCAGTTGTTCCGCGGTTTTTCGAAATCGCTTTCGACGCTCGGCGAAGCGTCGGCAGTGGAGGTAGCTGCAGCGTTCCAGCATGGCGTCGATATGGCGTACAAGGCTGTAGTCAAGCCTGTTGAAGGGACGATTCTGACCGTTGCAAGAGAAGCGGCCAAGCATGCCGTTCAATATGCTAGACGGGCAACAGATGTGACCGATCTGATGGTTGAAGTCCATCGGAAGGCGCATGAAGCGCTGCAACGCACGCCGGACCAACTGCCGGTGCTGAAGCAGGTTGGCGTTGTCGATTCCGGGGGACAAGGGCTCGTATACATCTATGAAGGCTTCGTACGCAGTCTGACCGAGAGCGAATCCGGCGGCTACCAGGAGCTGTTCCAATTGCCGTCCGAGGCAGCCTTGCCAGAAGAGGTGGCTGTACCGTCCGCAGCGAAAGCGGAGCGCAGAGGCGAGCCTAGCTCAGCACAAGCCCTGTTGTCTACGGAAGATATCGAGTTCTTATATGACATGGAATTTTTTATTAATCGTACACGCTCTGGATCCACTGCGATGTTTTTTGATGAATCCGCTTACAAAAAGATATTGGAGAGAGACGGAGACTCCATTCTCGTCATTACCGATGACGACATTATCAAGGTGCATGTCCACTCCCGCAAGCCGGGCGATGTGCTTAATGCGTCTTTGCCGTACGGCGAGCTGACGGATATCCACATCCTGAATATGCGCGAGCAGCATCGCGATATCGTGGAGCATGACACCGGCGCTTCGGTCGCCGATCTGTCCTCCGCCGAGCTGCTGGCAGGACAAGCGCTGACAGGAGTGTCGCCGGGCCAAGTATTCGAGCAGGCGCCGTATGGCATCATTGCTGTAGCGATGGGCGACGGCATCGCCGATCTGTTCCTCGGCAGCGATGTGGATACAGTGCTGTCGGGCGGACAGACGATGAACCCAAGCACAGAGGACTTCCTGATGGCAATCGACGCCTTGTCGGCTGAGCATATCTTCCTGCTTCCGAACAACGGCAACATCATTCTGGCGGCTGAGCAAGCGGCAGAGCTGAGCGATCGCAATATTACGGTCATTCCTACACGCACGATTCCGCAAGGCCTTGCAGCTGTGCTGGCGTTCAAGGAGGATGAGACGCCGGAGCGCAACGGCGCATGGATGAAGAGTGCGGCGGAAGGCGTAATCTCGGGACAAGTAACGAAGGCGGTACGTGATACCTCCATCGATGGCGTTACGATTCGCGAAGGCGATTATATCGGTATCAAGGAGAAAGCGATTGTCGTCTCCCATGCGGATTTGCTGGCTTCTTGCCAAGGCTTGCTGGGCAGCATGCTGGCAGACGGCGGGGATCTGCTGACGGTATTGACAGGAGACGAGTCGACAGACGAGCTGACTTCCGCTATATGCGAGTGGGCAGAGGAGCAATACCCGGATCTTGAAATTGAGGTTCAACACGGCGGACAGCCGCTTTATCCTTATTTGTTCGCTGTAGAATAAGTGACCTATCATCGATGTTTGGGAGGGGATTAGATGGGCAAAGTACGCATTGTGGCAGACAGCACGTCGGATATACCGGCAGAGATTCGTGAACGTCTCGGTATTTCCATGGTTCCGCTGAAGGTGCTGTTTGGGGAAGAAACGTATACGGACTCAATCACCATCCAGGCCGACGAGTTCTATGAGAAGCTGAAGGCTTCGCCGATTCTGCCGACGACTTCTCAGCCTTCACCGGCCGAATTCTCGGAGCTGTATGAGCGGTTGCTCGACGAGGACCCGGATTCGCCGATCATCTCGATTCATCTGGCTTCGATCCTAAGCGGCACTTATCAATCCGCGTTTATTGCGGAATCAATGCTGGAACGGAAGGCCGATGTGACGGTCGTCGATTCCAAATCCGCATCGTACGGTATCGGTCTTCAGGTGGTAAGAGCGGCCGAGATGGCGCAAGCCGGAGAGAGCAAGGAACGGATATTGGAAGAGATCGAGCGAATTCAGAAGGATCTTCAAATTTATTTCCTCGTAGACAGTCTTGAATTCCTGCATAAGGGCGGCCGTATCGGCAGAGCTTCGGCGCTGATCGGCTCAATCCTGAATATTAAGCCGATTCTCTCGCTCGACGAGAACGGTGGCGTCTACTCTGTGGATAAGGTGCGCGGCAGCAAGAAAGCGATGGCGCGTATTGCGGAGATGCTGAAGGAGAAGTTCGGCGATGAGCCGGTCGGTCTCATTCTGGCGAAGACGGATAATAAGGAAATAGCGGATGAGCTGGGCAATCGGGTGAAAGAAGCGATCAATGTGAAGCAGGTCGGCTATACGACAGTCGGCTCGGTCATTGGCGTACATACGGGTCCGGGTACATCTGCCGTATTCGTCTACAGGGTGTGAATGAGGCATGGTGAAGCTGGATCAAATTTCAGTTCGACAACTCAAAGGCGTGAGCGCTCTGAAAGAAGGGGAGCTTCACGCCTTTGGCGTTCGCACAATAGCCGACCTGCTGGGGTACTTCCCATTTCGATATGAGGATTACCGTGTTCGTGAATTAACAGAGGTAAAAAACGGGGAGAAAGCAACCGTGCTGGGCATTATTCGCGGCAACGGCATCTTGCAGCGCTACGGCAGAAGCAAGTCCCGCCTCACTTGCAAGATTGAGATAGCCGGAATGCTTGTTACCGCAGTATGGTTTAATCGCCACTTCTTGAAGGAGCAGCTGACGCCGGGCCGTGAAATTATGCTGACCGGCAAGTGGGAGCAGCACCGGCTGCAGATCACGGTATCGGATTCTGAATTCCCCGACAGTGCCAAAAGCTCGAAGTCGGGCTCGCTTCAGCCCGTCTACTCCATTGGGGGTAACATTACACAGCCGTGGATTCGGAAGATGATTGCGGCGGCACTGGAGCAGTATGGGCCGATGGTGGAGGAAGTGCTCCCGTATGAGCTGGTAGAGGAGCACGGGCTGATGACTCGCGCGGAAGCGTTCAAACTGCTGCATATGCCCGGCGACTTCCGGAAGGGACAGGAAGCCCGCAGACGGATGGTCTATGAGGAGCTTTTTCTCTTTCAGCTGAAATTGCAGGCTTATCGCTCGCTGAATCGAGTCCGAAATGACGGCATTGCCTTCCGTATTGAGAGCGAGACCATACGCTCCTTCGCCGCGACGCTGCCGTTCGAGCTGACGGACGCGCAGAAGAAGGTCGTCAACGAAATCTTGACGGATATGCGCCGAGGTTATAGCATGAACCGTCTGCTGCAAGGGGATGTCGGCTCAGGCAAAACGGTCGTGGCGGCGATTGCGCTATATGGCGCGGTAAAGGCAGGGCATCAAGGTGCGCTAATGGTACCGACGGAGATCTTGGCAGAGCAGCATGCGAAGTCGCTCCAGCGTCTGTATGACGGCCTCGGCTTGCAGATAGGCTTGTTAACGGGCAGCTTGACGGAGCGGAAGCGCAGAGACCTGCTGGCAAGCTTGCAGATGGGACTTATCGATGTCGTAGTAGGCACGCATGCGCTCATACAGGAAGGTGTGTTTTTCCGAAGCCTTGGACTTGTCGTGACGGACGAGCAGCACCGTTTTGGCGTGAATCAGCGCAGTATTCTGAGGCAGAAGGGGATGAATCCCGATGTGTTGACGATGACGGCGACGCCGATTCCGCGGACACTCGCCATTACGGCTTACGGCGATATGGATGTCTCGACGCTGAAGGAGATGCCGCGCGGACGCAAGCCGATCAAGACGTATTGGGTGAAGCATGGCTCCATGGACCGGGTGCTCGGGTTTATTCGCAAGGAGGTTGCTGCGGGGCGGCAGGTGTATGTGATCTGTCCGCTTATTGAAGAATCGGAAAAGCTGGATGTGCAAAATGCGATTGATCAGTATGTCCAGCTCCAGCAAGCCTTCCCCGACCTGAAGATCGGTCTGCTGCATGGCCGTCTGACGGCTGCGGAGAAGGATGCGGTCATGTCGGAATTCGGCGCCAACGAGTCGCAGGTGCTTGTCGCGACGACAGTCGTAGAGGTAGGCGTCGACGTGCCGAACGCGACGCTGATGGTTATTATGGATGCAGAGCGATTCGGACTATCTCAGCTTCATCAGCTGCGCGGACGGGTCGGCCGTGGCGAGCGCCAGTCGTATTGCGTGCTTGTCGCCGATCCGAAGTCGGAGAACGGGCGCGAGCGGATGAAGGTCTTGACAGAGACGACCGACGGCTTCGAGGTCGCAAGGCGCGACCTGGAGCTGCGCGGTCCCGGCGACTTCTTCGGTACGAAGCAGAGCGGCCTGCCGGAATTCCGCGTCGCGGATATGGTGGCCGATTATGAGGTGCTGGAGATTGCGCGCGAGGATGCGGGCAGGCTGACGGAACGGGAAGACTTCTGGAGCAATGAGTCCTTCTCGCGACTATGGAGCATCCTCCGGCAGGACCAATTATTTCAGGGCGAGCAGCTGGACTAGGCAATTATTGCGCCCCTTCGGCATATAGTTAGTTCATGTGGAACTATGGAGAAGGAATGCGGAAGCGGAGGTGCGTCAGCCGGTGAGCTACCAGAATTACGGCATTAAGCCGCAGCTAGTCGAGCGTGTGAAGCTGAAGATGAAAAATCCTGTCGTGAAGGACCGAATCAGACAACTGCTTGGGCATGTCACCAAATACGACTTGCAAGACCGCGTCAAAGTACGCAAGCTGGTGAAATCAGCCGCTGTCATATTGCAAGAGAAACTATCGGATACGCAGGAGGATCAGATCATTAATTTTGTGCTTGCGCAGAAGATCGATCCCAATAATACGTTCCATTTGCTGAAGCTATGGGGCATGTTCCGCTGACCTTGAGGGGTCAGCTTTTTTTTATGATATGATTAGGGTGGCATACCTACTTTTGAGTTGGATAAGGAGTTGTGGTTATGGATCTCGGATTAAAGGATAAAGTGGCGATAATAACGGGCGGCAGCAAAGGCATCGGGCTGGAGACGGCGCTGACGCTGGCAGCGGAAGGCGCGAAGGTTGCTATCGTGGCGCGTAATCTGGAGTCGCTGCAAGCTGCGGCTGAGCGGATTAAAGAAGCGACAGGAGCCAAGACGCTGGTTATCTCGGCGGACATCTCCGTAGAGGCGGAAGCGCGGGCAGCTGTGGAGCGTACGGCTGAGCATTTTGGCGCTATCGACATTCTGGTCAATAACGCAGGCACGTCCGCAGCGAAGCCGTTCGAAGAAGTGGACTCGGAGAGCTGGGACACGGATCTAGATCTGAAGCTGCTTGGTCCGGTCAATAGTGCGAAAGCCGCCATACCCTATATGCGCCGCCAGGGAGGCGGGGCGATTCTGAATGTGACGGCGATCAAAGGAAAGGCGCCGTCCGCATCATCTTTGCCGACCTCTGTCAGCCGTGCAGCCGGACTAGCTCTGACGAAAGCGATGAGCAAGGATCTGGCAGCGGACAATATCCGCGTCAACGCCGTATGTATTGGACTGATCCGCAGCGATCAGATCGAGAAGAAGTGGAAGTCTTCGGCGCCGGATCTTACATGGGATGAGTTCGCGGCTGACCCTCGCCATGACATTCCGCTAGGTCGAATTGGGCAGACGCAGGAAGCCGCAAAAGTAATCACGTTCCTCGTCTCGGGAGCGGCGTCCTATGTGACGGGTACGGCTGTTAATATTGACGGCGGTGCGTCGGCGGTATTATAAAAGAGATGTTCGGAAAGATTGAGGGGCATAGGCCATCATGAAATGTTGGACCATTCAAACCGTGGAGGGTTGGAATCAAGCACAAGCTAATGGATTTCTGAAGGGGAATCCTGAATGTGTATGGCCGGATTGCATGCAAAGTTATGGATGGATGATGGGTCAAATGAAAAAGCGGATTCCGCGCTATGAAGGCGGATTTCCGGTATGGTTATGGACGAAGCGCCCTGATCTGCGATGCAATGGAAAATTGCCTAAGGGTGAAAGAGGCGTATTGCTGGAGGTCCAGCTTGATGAGGACGAAGTACTGATTTCTGATTTTCAGGCTTGGCATATCGTATGGGAGAGAATCTTCGATTATGTCGAGCTGCGTCGGTATGAATACTGGAGCGGCAAAGAGGATCTCCAGGCCGTTGCCGGAATGATCCGCATGGAGAAAATAAAGCTGCTGACAGCGTTTACCGCGAGATAACCCGCTTAGCTCTGAGCAGATAATAGGAGTTGCTTTCTTCTGATTATCGAGATTGATGGGTATTATGGCCAAACTTATCTGACAACCGATGGTGACGGTTCGTTAGCGGAACTATCGGGTCTGTACAATCGGTTCCGCAGCGATGCTGCTTCGGTTCATGAGCTGGCTAGACTGTTTTGCGAAGTCTGCAATATGACCGGAATGGAAGACACTGCAGAGCTAAAGCCGGACATCGTCTTGGATATGGATACGGATCGGATCTATAAGCCAAGTTATACTTAATCGCGCTGCCAAACGACCGTTCTTCGATAGCGAGATCGAAGAACGGCTTTTTGGCGTGTGACAAATAACCGCGTTTTACTTTCCTCCATCCAATAAGGATAAGGTCATATCTATGCTTTGCTTAATGAACGCATCATCCGGCTTTGACTTGACCATGACCGTCAGACCGATCATGGATACAACCAGAGATTGCGCCAGTGCCTCGGCATGAAGCTCGCCTGATAGCTCCCCCCTTTGCTGCCCGTATTCGATGGCTTCCTTGAATATGGCGGCCAAATACATTTGATGCTCGCGCGTTAGAACGGCAAATTTGGAATCATGCGGAGCAAGCTCGACCATCGTATTGATGCAAAAGCAGCCCCGATGAATATCGGACTTCCTATTCTCCTCTATTCCAATTTGCTCGAATAACTCCCGGAATGCGGTCTTAACGGAAGTACCGCCATGAAGCCGCGACCTCACCCGGGAGGCATGCCACGTGTTGTACCGGCGCAACGCCGCTTCGAACAGCTCCTGCTTATCCCCAAAAGCACCATATAGGCTAGGCCTCTGAATCCCCATCCCGCTAGTCAAATCACGGAGCGAGGACGCTTCAAATCCCTTTTCCCAGAAAATATGCATCGCTGCATCGAGCGCCTTCTCTGTATCAAATTCACGTTGTCTCACCATTAGAATCACCTTTTTGTATCAATCAGTATGATTATAGCGTAAATCCAGACGACCAAACTGTCAAGTTTGTATGAACGATAGATCGTGTGATCACGGGTGTGAGACCAATAGTATAGGGGTATAGGCAGTATGCTGGTTCAGTTTCATCTTCAAAGCTCACGTTATTCCTATTGACATAGCCTTAAATGATGACGTAATCTACATCATATAATGTACCGATTGGTACAAAAAGAAATGCCTACTCTCCTTTGAAAGGTGTTAGTCCGTATGAATGCTTCTCATCAAGTCCAGGGTGTCCCATCAACTCAGGGTGGATTGGCTCGTCCCGTTATTCTCTTATTGGCCGTATGCAGCGGACTTTCTGTCGCTAATGTTTATTATGCGCATCCGCTGCTTGATTCTATCGCGCATGATTTTCAGATTGCGCCAGCCTCGATCGGCATCGTGGTAACGGTCACCCAAATTTTTTATGCGGCAGGCTTATTATTATTGGTTCCAATGGGGGATCTGCTCAATCGACGCAAGCTCATTGCGATCCAGATGCTATTATCTGTTGTAGCTTTATTGACGGTAGCCGTATCGTCATCCGTTCCCGTTCTGTTCACGGGAATCGCAATCGTCGGTTTGCTGGCTGTAGTCGCTCAGACGATGGTGGCCGCCGCTGCCGCATTCAGCGCTCCATCGGATCGGGGGCGTACCGTCGGGCTAGTCACTAGCGGTATTGTTATCGGTATCTTGCTGGCGCGAACGGTTGCAGGTACGTTGAACGACTGGCTGGGGTGGCGCTCCGTCTATCTGTTTTCGGCTAGTCTTACCTTGCTGGGCAGTATAGCGCTGTATCTGCTATTGCCAAAACAAGAATCAAAACGTACTGGGATCGGTTATGTCCGCATTGTTCTATCCGTATTTCAACTGTACCGCGATCTGCCGATTCTGCGAATTCGCGCTCTATTGGCTATGCTCATTTTTGCGGCCTTCAGTATATTGTGGACGGCTATGGTGCTGCCATTGAGCAGCGCGCCATTGTCTCTGTCTCATACCGCGATTGGCGCTTTTGGGCTGGCCGGTGCAGCGGGGGCGCTCGCAGCCTCCTTCTCTGGCAGATTGGCAGACCTCGGGTATGCCCGACGGGTCAGCGGCATCTCGTTGGCGATCCTGTTAATCGCTTGGGTGCCAATCGGGCTCCTATACCGCTCTATCGGTTTTCTTGTAATAGGGGTCATCCTGCTTGATCTGGCGGTACAAGCGGTACATGTGACGAATCAAAGCTTAATCTACAGGGCTCGTCCCGAGGCGCAAAGCCGATTAACTGCGGCCTATATGATCTTCTATTCCATTGGCAGCGCAGCAGGCTCGATCGCTTCAACCGGGGTATACGCCTGGGCAGGGTGGAGGGGAGTCTGCTGGTTAGGTGCAGCGGTTAGCGGACTTGCTCTGCTGCTATGGGCTTATGATTCCTTTTTGAAAATGAAAGAAACAGATAATGTCTGTGGATAACTTCGCAGGATGAAATTCATCATGCATTCCGTCTCTTTGGTGGCCGGCCAGGTTTAGGGTTTGTAAGTCACTTGTATGATGATTAGCTTATTTCCCGCACAGGGTTTTTATTGACTGCCGGGGTATGCTAAACTAGATACATACACATCTATCTTTCGACACTCAAGATGTTGGGATTCGGCAGAAGGGAGCAGCGTTCGATGCAAATATCCGATTTTTTATTTCCCAAAAACAAAGTGGCCTATATTCATTCTTCCGACCACCTGCAGACGGCCCTTGAAATATTAGAAAAGACGCAGTATACAGCTATTCCTGTGATCGATAGGGATGGGAAGTACGTGTTCACGCTTTCCGAAGGCGACTTGTTGTGGAAAATGAAGTATACGGAAGGTCTCGGATTTCATAATCTCGACAGCATTAAGGTTCATGAGATCAAATGCCGGACGCACAATGAATGTGTGTCGATTGAAGCAGATTTCGAGGACATGCTGGAGCTGGCTGCTGATCAGAACTTTGTTCCTGTGATCGACGAGCAACAGGTTTTTATCGGGATTATTCGCCGGAAAGACATTATTGAATATTATACGAGTACCATTACCGATTGATCAGTATAACAAAGCAGAAGCAGCCCGCATCCTGAAGGATACGAGCTGCATTTTTTTGTTCCAATGATCAAGTCGATTGAGCAATCGGCCTAAAGAGGGCAGATCATTGCCAAGTGCCGCGACTGAAACAAGGCTTGATGCTCTGCCAAATGGTTTGATCACACGTAGCGATCTAGTTTAATAAAATCGTTGTTGACCTTGTATCAAGGTACAGCGTTTATCATAACGAATTCTCGAAGCCGCCGCGCAGCAAGAACGGTTACCGGATGTTTACACATGCAGCAGTGGAGGACATCCAATTTATTGAAAGAGCGCAGGAAATTGGGTTCACGCTTGAAGAGATTAAACAAGTGTTATCCCTTTATAAGAATGACGATTTTATCTCGACAGAGGACATGTATCGCTTTGCATTGTCGAAAATTCAAGAAATTGAAGATCGAATCATTCAATTGCAGCAATTCAAAGCTTTATTGGAATCCGTCACTGATTTTCCTTTGCCAAAGCTGCCTCATTTCAAAGAGCAGTGTCCGGTTATTCAAAAGTGCTTGGGGAAGGATGAATGGGATGGGGGTAAAAATTGAAATATTTGCTAATGACAGTGCCAGTGGCAGGGATTAGACGTCAGCTGGAGGATATATGGGAGTTTATGGAGCAGCTATTATTTGATAATCAAGATCCGCATGAGAGAGTCAAGACTTTAAGCAGCTTGGCAGGGGAGTTACATGATGTTGAAAGTAGCATGAAATAGAGCAAGCCGGGGCGATGATTGGTCATGCGCTCCGGCTTGTATTTATTACCATAGCTCCAGCTGTCTGCCAGGCTCCTGCTGTTCGATCAGCGATGGTTCGTCGTTGCGTACGTTGCCCACAGCGGGGCTGACGGGGTAAGCTTCAAGCTGGTCTGAAGGATAGGGCTTCAGGAGCGAGGAGAGCAGATTGATGTTCTGCTGCTCGCGATCCAGCCAGATTGCTTCCTGCTCAGGAGACAGAATGACGGGCATCCGGTCGTGAATAGGCGCAACAATTTCATTCGGCGTGGTGGTCAGAATGGTACAGGTGCTGATCCGCTCGCCCTCTGGCGATGTCCATGTCTCGTACAAGCCGGCTAGGCTGAATAGGGATCCGGTTTTGAGCCTGATGCGCATGGGCTGCTTGCCGCGTATTGTCGTTTGCCATTCGTAGAAGCTGTCTGCGGGGAGGAGGCATCTTTTTTTCTGAAAAGCGCTCTTGAACGCCGGCTTCGTAGCGGCTGTCTCGGCACGCGCATTGATCATCGTGTAGCCCACTTTCGGATCGTCCGCCCAAGACGGGACGAACCCCCACTTCAGCTCGCCCAGCCGGTTGCGGCTGCCGTCGCTAATGACCGCCAGCACGTGCTGGCCAGGGGCGACATTGTATTGCGGCCGATGGAATGGGACGTTCGTCTCCTCGATCATGTATCTTACCATTAATTCCTCCAGCGTAATGGTTACCGTGTAGCGACCGCACATGCCTGTCTCCTCCTTAAATCGGAACTTGTCCCCTATATTATAACTTTCTCATTCCGGGCTTGCGAGAAGCAAGCCGTCGCTCTCGCGCATACGGTACGGTATATGTATTCCGCTCGGTATGACGAGCCATTCATTCGCGGATAATGGTAAGAGCGGTTTTTTTGGAAGGAGGACAGTGGATGGAGGAGGAGAAGAAGCGCGGAAGCGAGGACCGGGATGAGCGGGCGGGTCTCGGCGGCTGGCTCGGGCATCTGCTGGCGTTGCCCGGCGAAGCGCTGGCATATGCGACGGGGAAGTGGAAGGCGATGAGCGCATCCAGCGACATGCTGGAAGCGGCGGTGCCGCTGACGCTATCGCCCGCTGCCGTCGCCCGGCTGAAGGAAGCATGGACGAAGCAGCTTGCATCGGGGCTTGCCAGTGGGGAGAAAGGGCATGGCGCTGCTGATGGCACTTCTTGGACGGCCGATGAGCAGATGCTCATTGAGCGGATTCGGATGGAGACGGCAGAGGCGAACCGCAACAACGTAACGAGGACGGAGGCCTACCGCAATATGTACTTCCGTACCCCGGAGCTGCACTGGGCGCTGCTGGCCCATCTCGTATCCCGCAACGGCGGATGGAATATGACCGACCTTCAAGGGGAATGGCTGCCTCGACTGCTTACGGAAGAGCAGCGGCGCGACGTCTTTCTCTTTCTGGAGCGCGCGAACGCGCTCATCTTCCAGGATGCATATCCGCAGCTCCTTCTGTATCAGTGGAGCCGGGTCTTGGGACGCAGCCTGTTCCATCTGCTGCCAGCCTTCGGCGTATCGAAATTTATGCTTCCGGTGTGGAAGCTGTTCTGGCGCGAAAAGGATTCTGCTTTGCTGACAACAGCTCTTATTGTGAATGAACAGCATTATATCGAGAGCCGCGTCGTACGGAACGACTATTATGAGAAGCGAGTGCTTCATACGTTGTTCTTCGGCCTTCAGTCGCTGCTGCAGCTGAACGGCGTACTCTTCCCTTACGGGAGTGGCGGCGGGAAGGAGGCTTGCGATGGAGGGGATGGCGACGGACTCCAGCTTGCGGGACTCATTCTGGAGGACTTCCGCGATATTCATGAGCGGATTGAATTCGGGAAGCGCCTCTATGCGATGCTCTTCGGCGTTCCCCGCGTCTTCGACGGGGCGCGATGCTTTGCGGCTGCAGTGAAGCATTCCGGCTCGCGCAGCGACTATGCCGCCTCGTTGTATGAGGATGTGCGGCATGAGCCGCCTCGCCGCGTCTATGAGGAGAAGCTGCTGGGCGGGCGGCTGAAGAAAGGCGCTTCGCGCATCTATAGTCCTTCGCTGCAAGCGGCTTGGAAGGATCATCCCCTCGAGCCGGCGGAGCAGGGGGACTGGTTCCAAAGCATGGAGGAGGTCCTTCCTTACTTCCGCGAGCTTCCGCTGCCCCGCAACTTCGAGCTCACGAATGAATACGGGCTGATGCTGAGCAAGCTGGAGCTTGCTGTTCTGGCGGTTCAGCGGGGCGAGAAGCCCATATCCGATGACGGGAACGGCAAGGATGGGGCATTGCCGACGCCATGAACCATACGCAGCCGCGGTCCAGACGGAACGCGGCTGCGCTTATTAGCTTGCTTCACGCTGCCTCCACTCCAATGGTCAAGGATTTACGTTTCAGTTCCCGGTCACCTAAGTACGCCGCAGTGGTCATATTTCCGGTCTATAGCATTTCGTCACTGCTACCTTCTTATAAACCAGTAACGGCAAGTTCAAGAAGAATACCGACAATCCGGGAACTGAGGATTATCGGTATTTCCATCATTAAATTAGTTTACAACAAATTCAATTACAATTGGAGTCGCAGGATCGAGAGTATCACCATCTGGAATGGTGATTGCAGTAGTGGTGACAGTTGAAGTGTCAGCTGTTTGGATCTGTGCATTAATGAACAGATTGTAATATGCAGGGGCAGTTGGAAAGGCGGTTGCAGCAGTACCGGCGTCATTGGTGGTAGCTGTAGCAAGAATGTTATACGTTGCGCCAGTACCTGTTCCGGCTCCTACTGTGGTAGTAAATCTTCTTGCAGCCATAAATGGTTTAGTAATCGGCATAGTTTTCACCCCCCTTCTCCAGTACATTATTTTATGTCAATAATTGAGAATAGTTAGGGCGAATCTATTGATGGAATCGCATCATTTTTACGAGATTAAAGCAAAGAACTGCACGATTTCTAGAATAATCGGTGAGCCGGCATATATAATGCTGCCTTGCGGGTTAAAATTCAAAGCAATTGGATTTAGACTATATGTGTTGCCTTCTTGCAAAATCCCGTTGATAAAAAGATTATTATAACTATTCATTCCAAGGACCGGAAATAGATTTATTGGATTTCCCGAATCGTCTGTGAACAGATTAGCTGGGATAACTACAGGAGCAGACAAATCAATATCTGAACTAGGAATATAAAAATACCTATTTACCGTAGGTACGATGGTTACTTCGGGGAGGGGGCCCGTCGGTCCAGTTGGTCCAGTTGTACCGTCAGCACCTGTTGCGCCATCAGCTCCCGTGGCACCTGTTGCACCGTCAGCCCCTGTCGGGCCCGTTGGGCCGGTTGCACCGTCAGCCCCTGTCGGACCCGTTGGGCCGGTTGCACCGTCAGCCCCTGTCGGACCCGTTGGGCCTGTTGCACCGTCAGCCCCTGTCGGACCCGTTGGGCCGGTTGCACCATCAGCCCCTGTCGGACCCGTTGGGCCGGTTGCACCGTCAGCCCCTGTCGGTCCCGTTGGGCCGGTTGCACCGTCTGCTCCTGTTGGCCCCGTGGGACCTGTTGCACCGTCTGCGCCTGTTGGACCTGTTGGCCCCGTGGGACCTGTTGCACCGTCAGCCCCTGTCGGACCCGTTGGGCCGGTTGCACCGTCAGCCCCTGTCGGGCCCGTTGGGCCTGTTGCACCGTCTGCTCCTGTTGGCCCCGTGGGACCTGTTGCACCGTCTGCTCCTGTTAGACCTGTTGGCCCCGTGGGACCTGTTGCACCGTCAACACCTGTCGAGCCCGTTGGGCCTGTTGCACCCGTGGGACCTGTTGCACCGTCAGCCCCTGTCGGACCCGTTGGGCC
>NZ_QZCF01000018.1 GCF_003591485.1 Paenibacillus sp. 1011MAR3C5 | reverse complement strand
TTGGGTAGGGGAGCGTTGTATATAGGTTGAAGTCAGACCGTAAGGACTGGTGGACAGTATACAAGTGAGAATGCCGGTATGAGTAACGAAAAGACAAGTGAGAATCTTGTCCGCCGAAAGCCTAAGGGTTCCTGAGGAAGGCTCGTCCACTCAGGGTAAGTCGGGACCTAACGCGAGGCCGAAAGGCGTAGTGGAAGGACAACAGGTTGAAATTCCTGTACCACCGAAGATTGTTTGAGCAATGGGGTGACACAGAAGGGCAGTGACGCGGACTGATGGAATAGTCCGTCCAAGCAGTGAGGCTAGTTGGTAGGCAAATCCGCCAACTGTTAGGCTGGGCTGTGATGGGGAGCGAAAATTGCAGTAGCGAAGGTCATGTACTCCGGCTGTCGAGAAAAGCCTCTAGTTAGATCTAGGTGCCCGTACCGCAAACCGACACAGGTAGGCGAGCAGAGCATGCTAAGGCGCGCGGAAGAACTCTCGTTAAGGAACTCGGCAAAATGACCCCGTAACTTCGGGAGAAGGGGTGCCTCGGTAGGGTGAATAGCCCGAGGGGGCCGCAGTGAAAAGGCCCAAGCGACTGTTTAGCAAAAACACAGGTCTGTGCGAAGCCGTAAGGCGAAGTATACGGGCTGACGCCTGCCCGGTGCTGGAAGGTTAAGGGGAGCGGTTAGGGGTAACCCGAAGCTGTGAACCGAAGCCCCAGTAAACGGCGGCCGTAACTATAACGGTCCTAAGGTAGCGAAATTCCTTGTCAGGTAAATTCTGACCCGCACGAATGGCGTAACGACTTGGGCGCTGTCTCAACGAGAGATCCGGTGAAATTTTAATACCTGTGAAGATGCAGGTTACCCGCGACAAGACGGAAAGACCCCATGGAGCTTTACTGCAGCTTGATATTGGACTTTGGTACGATCTGTACAGGATAGGTGGGAGCCTTTGAGGCCGGAGCGCCAGCTTCGGTGGAGGCACCGTTGGGATACCACCCTGATCGTATCGGAGTTCTAACCTGGCACCGTGAAACCGGTGCAGGGACCGTGTCAGGCGGGCAGTTTGACTGGGGCGGTCGCCTCCTAAAATGTAACGGAGGCGCCCAAAGGTTCCCTCAGAATGGTTGGAAATCATTCGAAGAGTGCAAAGGCATAAGGGAGCTTGACTGCGAGACCTACAAGTCGAGCAGGGACGAAAGTCGGGCTTAGTGATCCGGTGGTACCGCATGGAAGGGCCATCGCTCAACGGATAAAAGCTACCCTGGGGATAACAGGCTTATCTCCCCCAAGAGTCCACATCGACGGGGAGGTTTGGCACCTCGATGTCGGCTCATCGCATCCTGGGGCTGAAGTAGGTCCCAAGGGTTGGGCTGTTCGCCCATTAAAGCGGTACGCGAGCTGGGTTCAGAACGTCGTGAGACAGTTCGGTCCCTATCTGTCGCGGGCGCAGGAAATTTGAGAGGAGCTGTCCTTAGTACGAGAGGACCGGGATGGACGTACCGCTGGTGTACCAGTTGTTCCGCCAGGAGCACCGCTGGGTAGCCAAGTACGGACGGGATAAGCGCTGAAAGCATCTAAGCGTGAAGCCCCCCTCAAGATGAGATTTCCCAATTAGTAAGACCCCTTGAAGACGACGAGGTTGATAGGTTCGGGGTGGAAGCACAGCAATGTGTG
>NZ_QZCF01000017.1 GCF_003591485.1 Paenibacillus sp. 1011MAR3C5 | reverse complement strand
CTGGTCGTAACGGATGCAGTAGGGAATGAAACGACGGTAAACTTCACGATCGACACGACTCCGCCTACCGTGTCAGGGGTAACCGAAGGTGAGGTATATCAGAAAGCAACTCCTGTATTCACCGAAGGAACAGCGAAGTTGAATACGGTAGCATTTACTAGCGGCACTGAAATAGTTACTGAAGGTGCATACACGCTGGTCGTAACGGATGCAGCAGGGAATGAAACGACGGTAAACTTCGCGATCGACATGACTCCGCCTACCATTACTGGAGTATCTGAGGGCGGAGTGTACAAGAGTGCAACTCCTGTATTCACCGAAGGGACAGCGAAGTTGAATACGGTAGCATTTACTAGCGGCACTGAAATAGTTACTGAGGGTGCATACACGCTGGTCGTAACGGATGCAGCAGGGAATGAAGCGACGGTAAACTTCACGATCGACACAACTCCGCCTACCATTACTGGAGTATCTGAGGGCGGAGTGTACAAGAGTGCAACTCCTGTATTCACTGAAGGGACAGCGAAGTTGAATACGGTAGCATTTACTAGCGGCACTGAAATAGTTACTGAAGGTGCATACACGCTAGTCGTAACGGATGCAGTAGGTAATGAAGCGACGGTAAACTTCGCGATCGACATGACTCCGCCTACCATTACTGGAGTATCTGAGGGCGGAGTGTACAAGAGTGCAACTCCTGTATTCACCGAAGGGACAGCGAAGTTGAATACAGTAGCATTTACTAGCGGCACTGTAATTGGAACTGAAGGTCCATACACGCTGGTCGTAACGGATGCAGCAGGGAATGAAGCGACGGTAAACTTCACGATTGATACGACCCCGCCTACCGTTTCAAGGGTAACCGAAGGAGAGGTATATCAGAAAGCAACTCCTGTTTTCACCGAAGGAACAGCGAAGTTGAATACTATAGCATTTACTAGCGGCACTGAAATAGTTACTGAAGGTGCATACACGCTAGTCGTAACGGATGCAGCAGGGAATGAAACGACGATAAGATTCACGATCGATACGACACCGCCTACCGTTACTGGAGTATCTGAGGACGGAGTGTATAAAAGTGCAACTCCCGTATTCACCGAAGGAACAGCGAAGTTGAATACGGTAGCATTTACTAGCGGTACTGTAATTGGAACTGAAGGTGCATACACGCTGGTCGTAACGGATGCAGTAGGGAATGAAACGACGGTAAACTTCACGATCGACACGACCCCACCTACCGTTACTGGAGTATCTGAGGGCGGAGTGTATAAGAGTGCAACTCCTGTATTCACCGAAGGAACAGCGAAGTTGAATACTATAGCATTTACTAGCGGCACTGAAATAGTTACTGAAGGTGCATACTCGCTAGTCGTAACGGATGCAGTAGGGAATGAAACGACGGTAAACTTCACGATCGATACGACCCCACCTACCGTTTCAGGGGTAACCGAAGGAGAGGTATATCAGAAAGCAACTCCTGTATTTACCGAAGGAACAGCGAAGTTGAATACTATAGCATTTACTAGCGGTACCGAAATTGTAACTGAAGGTGCATACACGCTGGTCGTAACGGATGCAGTAGGGAATGAAGCGACGATAAGATTCACGATCGATACGACTCCGTCTACCGTGTCAGGGGTAACCGAAGGTGAGGTATATCAGAAAGCAACTCCTGTATTCATCGAAGGAACAGCGAAGTTGAATACGGTAGCATTTACTAGCGGCACTGAAATAGTTACTGAAGGTGCATACACGCTGGTCGTAACGGATGCAGTAGGGAATGAAGCGACGATAAGATTCACGATCGATACGACCCCACCTACCGTTACTGGAGTATCTGAGGGCGGAGTGTATAAGAGTGCAACTCCTGTATTCACCGAAGGAACAGCGAAGTTGAATACTATAGCATTTACTAGCGGCACTGAAATAGTTACTGAAGGTGCATACACGCTGGTCGTAACGGATGCAGTAGGGAATGAAACGACGGTAAACTTCACGATCGACACGACTCCGCCTACCGTGTCAGGGGTAACCGAAGGTGAGGTATATCAGAAAGCAACTCCTGTATTCACCGAAGGAACAGCGAAGTTGAATAC
>NZ_QZCF01000016.1 GCF_003591485.1 Paenibacillus sp. 1011MAR3C5 | reverse complement strand
CCAGTGTGGCCGATCACCCTCTCAGGTCGACTACGCATCGTCGCCTTGGTGAGCCATTACCTCACCAACTAGCTAATGCGCCGCAGGTCCATCTGTAAGTGACAGATTGCTCCGTCTTTCCCGAATCAGCCATGCGACCGATTCGCGTATCCGGTATTAGCATCCGTTTCCGAATGTTATCCCAGTCTTACAGGCAGGTTACCTACGTGTTACTCACCCGTCCGCCGCTAACCATCAGGAGTGCAAGCACTCCATCAAGTCCGCTCGACTTGCATGTATTAGGCACGCCGCCAGCGTTCGTCCTGAGCCAGGATCAAACTCTCCATAAAAGTGTTTGACTTGCTCAATAACGTTTGTTGCTTTTCTATCAATTCCTTAGAATTAACAGGGCATTTTCGCTCGTTGTTCAGTTTTCAAAGAACAATCTTATGTCTTTCGTCGTCTTACTTGTCAGCCCAATGTCTCAGCGGCGACTTTTATAATATATCACAGGTGCCTATCTTATTGCAAGTACTTTTTTTCGACTTTCGACATTTTTTTATCCATGTCTCTTATCGATTTTGATCACTCGCAAAAGCGGCGAGTTCTAATGTATCACAGAGACCTAGAGCTCGTCAACACCAAATGACATATTTCTCACGTTATAAATGAAAAGAGACGCACCAAGCTTATTCGCTCAGCACATCTCCCTTTAACCCACCTATGATGTGGCGGCTACCATGTATCTAAGCTCAAGGGCTCCAGACTCTTTGGGCTCTTGCATAATGGCAACTTCTCTAATGTAAGCACGCTTGACCAGTTTGTGAATGATCAGGGACAGCTCGATTTGCAAAGGACTGATCGACGGATGGTTTTGCAGCTCCCCGATACTCCAAGGCTCCTCGCGGCTGTTCATTATATCCAATAAAATCGAACAGCATGCTTTCATCTTGCTCATAACGGAGAACTCGCAAGCTAACATAACAAGCTGCACACGCTGCTCCAGCGTCTCGGGACTTGCTGTCAACTCTTCGTACAACTTATATACGCCGGGATGCACCCGTCTGAGCTGCTTCCATACGGTAAGCTCCGGATGTCTTCCTTCTTCTATAAGCACAATATGCGCCCAGTGATGAAGGGCCGTCAGCACATGACTGTACGCATCCAGCAGATTGCCATCCAATAGATCTTGCTTTGCCTGCAAATACGTTCTCAGAAATCCGGTAAACTCGATGAATTGCTTTTGCTCACGCATGGATTCAGGGAACAGAAGCAACCGTTCACGTACGCCTGCCAGATAACCGTCGCGATCCAACCATATCTCCCCCCGCACTAACCATTCAATAATATTGCGATTCTCGCCGCCTGTAATCCACTTATCCAGTTCATCACGATGTACCAATCGAATAAGCGCTCGTTCATCATCCAGTTGAACATGCTCCGCGGATTCCACGTCGACAGATCGCTCGGTCACGAGAAGCACCAACATATCTAAACCATCAATAAGCGGGTTATAGGAGTACGGGTTCTTGATGACAGATATGGCCAACAATCCAGGCAGTTCCCGATAGGTGTCTATTACATGCTCTCTGATATGCTCCACTGGGTTCCTCCGTATAGCTAATCGAAGTAGATTAGGCTATAATAATAATCTACAGATTTATTCCTTTTCGACAAACCGGATGCACTTTCCTGCTTTCCGTCGTAGAAATTGCGTCTTATTTTCGTAAGCCAATAGTCACAGGAAGGGTATGAATGATGAAAAAGATCTTTTTTAAATCGGCAAAAATCAATGAATTCCGCCTTTGGGGACTTGTCTTTACACTAGTCGGCATGGGGATTATGATACTGGGGACCGCCGGTATTGTCCTCTGGGGACAAGCAGGCAAAATCATTGCGGGAATCTTCATGGTGCTCGGCATGATAGCACTGCTCATTAGTGTCGCGATTTATTTCTGGGCCGGCATGATGTCGACAAGTGCGACGATGCTGCAATGCCCGGAATGCGGACGACAAACCAAGATGCTGGGCAAAACCGACCGCTGCATGTTCTGCCGTACGATCCTTACGCTAGACCCGTCCCAAGCAACCGATCTGAAGGTGGAAGAGGTTAAAGCGTAACCTATCTGTTCTACATAACAAGACCTCCGAGCGCTAGCGCCCGGAGGTCTTGTTTTAGTTTATGAAGCAAAACATTATGGCATTTTGGTCAACGCTTCATTAATAGCTCCCCATATGGAAGGCGTCTGGAATGCTCTCTGCCAGGTGGCGACTCCAGCCAAATCATATTTTCGCGCAATCTCCACTCTCGACTTCATGGAGAGCTCATCTTCGATCCAGATCCGCTTAAGCGCCCCGTCCTCCTGGTATTCCACATAGTTCTGGCCAGCAGCCTCATCCAGTACAGGCTTCAGCTTCTTCTCGCTAATGATGGTTTTCACCGTCTCCATGCCTACGGCTTTCGAAGAAACCTTCACCGCCCCGGACTCATCCTTCTGCTCGGTCCAAATTCTCGTATACAGCGGCATGCTTAGAATAAGCTTGCTTGCAGGCACACCGTCTTCCTCCAGAATACGGGTAATCGATTTCTCTACCCAAGGGAGCGAGGCGACGGAACCCGCTTTCGGACTGGAAGCCCAATGCTCATCGTAAGCCATCACCATCATATAATCGACGACTTTGCCAAGTGCAGGACGGTCCAGGAAGACCGACCACATCTCGCTGTTCGACTTCGGCGTCACATCGATGGAGACGACCAGTCCCTGCTCATGGAGCAGCGGCGTCATTTCCTTCACGAATTGCACCAGATTTTCCTTATCCTTCGTATAGACGTTCTCAAAGTCAATGTTGATTCCTTGCAAATTGTAGATTTCGGCGAATGCCAACAGCTGTTGGATCATAGAGAATCGCGTCTCAACAGTCGACAGCGCTTCTGTCGTCTGCTTCGGCTCAAATCCATTGCTGAAGAGCCCCCACACCTGATAACCTCGATTATGCGCCCATTTCACGTAAGCCGGATCCGCTTTTCCTTCAATGGTGCCTTTGCCGTCCTTCAGCTCAAACCAGGTCGGGCTGACGACATTGACGCCCGGCATGTCCCCAATCTTGGACGTATCCGTCTTCCGGTTATAGACCGCTTCCCAGGTCAGATTGATTTTGCTGCCCATGACCTTCCAGGGGATAAAGGCTTTTGGCTTCTCCCGCTCTGGAATCTGGTCGATCTTCGTTAGTCTCAGATCCTTTTTGTTCATATACCCGACATGGCCTGCCGTGTTCTGGACTAGCATCCATCCGTCGGCTTCTTCCCATATGCGCACGGTATCTCCTTGAGCAAGCTTGAACAAATACGGCTCTCTGATGGAAGGCGCGACTCGAATCGCCGCTCCATCCTTCGGCGCTGCTTCCGCCAGCTGGATCACATCAGCTTCCCGAACGATCGTAATAATCGAGCTGGTCTCGTCATGTTCGGCATGAATGCCGAACAATTCCTCAAGCGGTTCCGTAGGGATATATACGGTGTTGTCCACTACTTCAGCCGCTATCGTAAGCTTATAGTCACTTTGATTCATAATGCCAGTCAAAGCATCCGTCTTCAGTCGCAGCACCTTGTCTGCCGTAGTCATCACAAGCGTCTTCGTCTCTTCTTCATAATGAATCGGCTTGTCCTCTCCAAGTAACGTCTCAAGCAACGGAAGCGGAAGCTTCACTCCCCCGTCGTCTATGATCGCCCCGTACCCCGTATCCTTGCCGGAAACGACAATCGGATTCGCGGAGCTATAGCTTGGCGCTTGCTGCTCGTTACTCGGGATGAACTTCATATATCCGAACCACCCGAAGGTAATAATGGCCGCCGCAAAAAACAATACAAGCATTAGGCCGCAGCCGCCTCTTCGTCTCTTGCGGGTTGCGCGCCCTGCATTCGTCTCCAATCCCTCACTCTCCAATCCACGTATTGAATCAAGTCCCCTCTCAAACAAAAACGTGCAGTGTAGCGTATGATCGCTTCCGGCACGTTATGTGTAAAGACTTATCAAGTTTATATACGTTTTATCTCGCGGTTGTGTTGCAGGAAGAACACAATCCGTATATTTCCATTCGATGCCCCTGTACCGTAAAACCCGTCTCTCTCGAAGCAGCCTTCTCCACTTCAAGCAGCGGCGGATAGCCAAAGTCGACAATTTGTCCGCAGCTCTTGCAGATCGCATGATAATGATCTGATAAATCCGCATCGAACCGGCTTGAATCGTCGCCATACGTTAGTTCACGCACTAAGCCAGCTTCTACAAACAATCGAAGATTGTTGTATATGGTCGCTACGCTCATGCTCGGGAATGCCGGTGAGAGCGCCTTATAGATCTCATCTGCTGTAGGATGAGACTTGGAATCCATTAGATAGCTTAATATGGCGTGACGTTGCGGGGTCATCCGGACGCCATTCATCTTCAGTTGCTCTAGTGCCAATTGAACGCTGGCCGCCATTCCCCTCACGCCTTTCTTCATAGTAGTTATTACTATTGTACGTTCACGTTCGCAAATTTGTCAATGAATGAGCCGTTTGCCTAAAGTCCCTGACCATGTATCGATATGCTGTTCGTCGCATTAATATGAATGCGATAATCACCGTCTCCAATGACTCCGCGCAGCGTTTTGCGCGTCTGGTCAAGCGGAAGATCGGTCGTAATATTGCCGAAAGTTACCGATCCGTATACAGCATAGCTGCCGCTATAAGGCACCCGAAGATTAATCTCACCCACGGAGCTGTCCAGATCCCAGTTGCCTCCGACGACAGGACTATCGATATCCACGTTGCCGTTCAAAGTGTTCGCTTTAATGTCCATTGCAGCGTTCAAGATCCGAATGCCGCCGTTTTTCGTCTCGCTGTCCAGATCGCCATAGATATCGATTAATTCCAGATTGCCGTTCATCGTGCTTGCGAAGACGTCGTCAGTCGCAGACTCGACTTTGATGCTTCCGTTTTTGGTCACGAGGCTGCTCTGCCCATGGATGGAATACGCTTCGAGACTGGCATTAATGCCCTCCACCAATATGTCGCCATGAATTGCAGTCAATTGCACGAGACCGCTGCCGCTCCGAACAAGTACGCCGCCCTTTGCGTGCACATCCATAACGGTTACCGAACCATTGCCGCTGTTAATGTTCAGCTTCAATGCTCTTCCGCCAGGCGCTCGCTGTTCTTCCGAGTCTACTAAATCGCCTGAGTCGATACCCGGCACCGGGCCGTCTTGTACCTGATCTACGTCTGTATCACCTTGCGGAGCCGAGGAATCACTCTCCACAGCCTCCTCTTCGTGCATCGTATCGCCCGACCCGACCGCCTCATCGGACTCTTGCGGAACGATAGTGGAATCTTGCGAATTTTCGGCTACAGGCGTACCCGAGTTTTCCCGTGGAAGAGAGTCACCGTTCGTCTCTTCGATGCCATTGGCCAGTCCTTCATCAGGCTGCTCCTCCGGAGGCGGGGTGGGCGGGCCCATCAGGTCTTCTTGCGGCTCGTCCAGCTTTGGTATAATGATCTCTACGTTCATCTTCGGCAGCCGATTGCCGTTCGCTCCGTAGGACTGCCCTTTTCCCTCTAACACCGTCTCCGTACCAGGTGCAGCATGAACAATAGACTGATCAGCAACAGCTTTGGCCTCAGCCTCATCAGTCAAATCGACCCATATCGTCGTATAGATCTCAATTTCGTTCACATCGCCAGAGCGGACGTGGATATCACCGTTGGCATTCTCAATCCGCAGCGATTCCACGCTTTCGTCAAAGGGTACCTTCATCACATTTTTGTCAAAACGGAATCCGTTCTCCTCCGCATATTCCTTCCTGCCGTTCAAATCCACATTGAACTGATCCAGCCACTTTACCGGAAAATCCGCATACTGCGTGACTGCATAAGCGGTAACCGCGATGACGAGGGAGGCGGCCATCCCCACCGCATCCAGTCGAAGACCCGATGCCCTCCGCTTCAGCAGCGTACTGTACAAGATAATCTCTATGCCCAGGAACACAAACACAACCGGCCACCAATCCCTCAGTACCGCAATGTCATTCCGGCCCCGGAGATGGTCCCAGAGCAGCAACGCGCCGATAGCCAGCAGGATCATGCATGCTGTCATTCTCCCCAGCCTGAACATAGTGGCTTCTCCCTTCCTTGTTGCGCGCAGCCATAAGAGCGAGACGAGTATAAGCAGCGGTCCGACCGACCACTCTGCCAGCTCATTCATCCATGGCAGCATAATGGCTGGCGGCTTCAGCAGAATCATCATGAACACGCCTGCCAGCGTCAGTCCTAGACCATCCTTAAGCCTTAGCGGAGCGCCTTCCATCTTCTGTTCATGGTCAAATTGCAGCACCTCAAAGACGCTAATGAAATAGAACACTGGCAACAGCAGCACCAAATATACAATCAGCAGAAGATGCCTGCCTCCGTCGGAATCCGCCAAGCGGAAGATCGCGACATAATCGAGCAGCAATCCTGCGAGCAGAAGAAAACCTCTGGCATACTGCCCGTTTCGAACATGGCCGAGACCTGGCAGCGCAAAAGCAAGCAGGACGGAAAGCAGCCTTCCGGCCCGCTGTTTTATTCCGAGCTTACCCAACGTATGCCCTCCAGTTTCTTCAGTTCGTCCATTAATTGCATCAGTTTCTCGTTCTTGCGCTGTGGCATTATAATATGCAGCACAAGCTTGGTAAGAGGCTCATCGCCGCCCTTCCGCTTGTCGCTATCCGCCACGTCTTCCATATACATTTTTCTAATCGTCACTTTGCGTTGATCCAAGATGTGATTAAGCTTGTTCATTACGGAAGACAAGTCTGCGGCATGGACACTGATGAGATGTTCTTTTTTAGCTTTAATATACCGCTTCTCCAATTTGTTAAACAGCCATAGCGTAAGCAAAACCATTACCGTGACGCTTGCCGATGCAAAATAAAACCCGGCGCCCACTGCCAGACCAATCGCCGCCACGACCCAGAGCGAAGCCGCAGTTGTAAGTCCTGTAATTGACTTGCCTGTGAACAAAATGGTGCCAGCGCCCAAAAAGCCAACACCTGTAATAACCGCAGCGGCCAGACGTGCCGGATCGACGCGTACATTCGGCTCCTCGACGAAATCCGAAAAACCGTAGATGGACAAGAGCATCAGCAAGCAGGCTCCCAGACAAACCAAAATGTTCGTGCGCAGGCCCGCCGCGTGATTGGATTGCTCCCGCTCCAGCCCGATCAATCCGCCAAGCAGCAAGGCAAGCGACAATCGGATCAATATGTCCACTTCATCAATAAACCATGGATTATGCAACGCGCTTAATGTCATCATCGTCGATCTTGACCTCTCATCTTGTAATCTAAGCACCTTATCCCTGCCTATCTTATCCTATGCGGCAAAAGGCGCGACTCATCTCTACATGATGAATCGCGCCTTACAGAATACAGGGTCAATCGTTATTGAAGGCGCTCAAGCAGCAGCTTGTTGACGAGTGCCGGATTCGCTTTGCCCTTCGTTTCCTTCATAATCTGTCCGACAAGGAAGCCGATGGCCTTCTCCTTGCCAGCACGGAAATCCTCGACTGATTGCGGATTCTTCTCGATGATCGCATCGACAATGGCCAGAATCGCGCCTTCATCGCTTATTTGGACGAGGCCTTGCTCCTCTACGATCTGCTGCGGCAGCTTGCCGCTCTCCAGCATGGACTTGAATACGGTTTTGGCGATTTTGCCGCTGATGGTGCCTTTCTCCAACAAACCAATCATCTCGCCAAGTCCTTGTCCGGTAATCTTGACATCGGACAACTCCTGACCGTTCGCATTCAGGTAGCCTAGCAGGTCGCCCATAATCCAGTTCGAGACGGCTTTCGCATCCTTCGTGTAGGAGAGGCTCTCCTCAAAGAAGTCAGCCAGCTTCTTCGAAGCGGTGATGACCTCTGCATCGTATGCCGGCAAGCCATAATCTGCCGTATAGCGGGCTTTGCGAGCATCAGGAAGCTCCGGGATGGAAGCGCGGACGCTCTCCTTCCACTCTCCGCTAATATGCAGGCGAACCAGATCCGGGTCCGGGAAGTAGCGGTAGTCATGCGCTTCTTCCTTGCCGCGCATCGAGAACGACTTGCCCGCCGCGTCGTCGAAGCGGCGCGTCTCCTGTACGACTTCTCCGCCGGCGTCCAGAATCTCTGCCTGACGCAACTGCTCATATTCGAGTCCGCGCTGTACGCCGCGGAACGAGTTCATGTTCTTCAGCTCGGCGCGCGTGCCGAACTTCTCTTGACCGTATGGACGAAGGCTGATGTTGGCATCGCAGCGCAGGCTGCCCTCTTCCATCTTCACGTCAGACACATCGCAATACAGCATAATGGCCTTCAGCTTCTCCAGATACGCCTTCGCTTCCTCAGGCGTGCGGATATCCGGCTCCGATACGATCTCGACAAGCGGCGTGCCGACCCGGTTGAAGTCAACCAGCGAGGCGTACCCGCCGTCCACGTGCGTCAGCTTGCCCGCGTCTTCCTCCAGATGAAGGCGCGTAATGCCGATGCGCTTCGTCTCGCCATTCACTTCGATATCAATCCAGCCGTTCTCGCCGATCGGCTGATCGTATTGCGAGATTTGATACGCCTTCGGCGAATCCGGGTAGAAATAGTTTTTGCGGTCGAATTTGCTGACGTCGGCAATGGTGCAATTCAGCGCCATTGCAGCTTTCATCGCGTATTCCACAGCCTGGCGGTTCAACACCGGCAATACGCCGGGATGGCCTAAGCATACCGGGCAGGTATGCGTATTCGGCGGAGCGCCGAAGGAAGTGGAGCAGCCGCAAAAGATTTTGCTGTTCGTATGCAGCTCGACGTGCACTTCCAGCCCGACGACCGTCTCGTATTTGTTCGCTACAGACATTCTTATCGTTCCTTTCCTAAGCGTCCTACTTGTACGCGATAATTACAGCTGCGGGCGCAGCTTATGATGGTCGGTATGAGCCTCGAAGGCATGGGCGGCGCGAAGCACCGTTGATTCGTCGAATGCCTTGCCGATAATTTGCAGGCCAATCGGCAGTCCGTCAGCCGTTCCGCACGGAACGCTGATCGCAGGGATGCCGGCCAGGCTGACTGGAATCGTACATATATCGTTGAGATACATCGTAAGAGGGTCGCCGACTTGCTCGCCGATACGGAAAGCCGGAGTCGGAGCCGTTGGTCCGATGATCAGGTCGTATTGTTGGAAAATGTTATCGAAGTCGCCTTTGATCAGCGTGCGCACCTTCTGCGCCTTCAAGTAATAAGCGTCGTAGTAGCCGGAGCTAAGCGCATAGGTGCCGAGCATAATGCGGCGCTTCACTTCCGGTCCGAAGCCTTGGCTGCGCGACTTCCGGTACAGATCGATCAGATTGTCCGGATTGTCTGCACGGACACCATAACGAACGCCGTCGAAGCGAGCCAGGTTGGAGGACGCTTCGGAAGAAGCAAGCAAGTAGTACGTCGCGATCGCATAGTCGGTATGCGGAAGCGACACTTCCTCCCAGGTTGCGCCCAGCGATTCGTAGACTTTCAGCGCATTCATAACCGCTTCCTTCACGCGCGGATCGATGCCTGCGCCAAGGTATTCCTTCGGAACGCCAATGCGCAATCCCTTCACATCGCCTGTCAGGGCAGATGTGTAATCCGGAATGTCGACATTCGCAGACGTGGAGTCGCTGGCGTCATAGCCTGCAATCGACTGAAGCACGTAAGCGGCGTCTTCGACATTCTTTGTCAGCGGGCCGATCTGATCCAGCGAGGATGCGAAGGCTACCAGGCCGAACCGCGACACGAGGCCGTATGTCGGCTTGAGGCCTACGATGCCGCAATATGCGGCTGGCTGGCGAATGGAGCCGCCTGTATCGGAGCCGAGCGAGAAGTAGACTTGTCCCGCCGCTACGGAAGCCGCAGAGCCGCCGCTGGAGCCGCCCGGCACGTAGTCGGTATTCCACGGATTGCGCGTCGGGAAGTAGCTGGAGTTCTCGTTCGAGCCGCCCATCGCGAATTCGTCCATGTTCAGCTTGCCGATCGTGATTGCATCCGCATCCTTCAGCTTGCGTGCGCTTGTCGCGCTATAGATCGGATTATAATTGCTCAGGAATTGGCTTGCGCATGTAGTCAGCAAACCTTCCGTTACGATATTGTCCTTAATGCCGGCCGGAAGGCCGAACAGCAGGCCTTTGTCGCCGCCTTCTTGCAGACGCTTGTCCATTTCATGTGCTTGCGAGCGGGCGCCGTCTTCGTTCAAGGTAAGGAACGCCTTGATGGATTCATCGGTCTCCTTGATTCTCGCGTATGACGCGTCTACGAGCTCCGTTACGGACAGCTCTTTGTTGCTTAGCTTGTTATGTACATCCTGCAGGCGTAGGTCAAACAGTGCCAACAGTAGCTCCTCCCTTCAAATAAACCCGTAATTTATTCAAGCACCGCCGGCACTTTGAATTGACCGTCTTCCTCGTCAGGCGCGTTAAGCAGCACCTTCTCGATCGGAAGCGATTCTTTCTTCACGTCGTCGCGCATGACATTCGTAATCGGAAGTACGTGGCTTGTCGGCTCTACGCCTTCCGTATCCAGTTCGTTCAGCTTCTCGGCATATTTCAATATTGCGTTGAGCTGCTCGGTGAACTGAGCTTTCTCCGCATCGCTCAGATCCAGGCGGGCCAGATTGGCGACATGCTCAACATCCTTCAATGTTATGCTCATCAGGGTACTCTCCTCTGCAAAAGTCATTCTTTTTATTATAGCCTACTTGTGCGCCGATCAGCAATGATAGGGAACGGATTGATGCGGGCCCCTTCCATACAAAAAAGGACGGAGGGGACCCTAGTCCCAAACTCCGTCCTTATGCATACGCGTATCAGCCAGACGCTCGGCGTCACAGTCTCTTGAACCGTTGCGCCAAGCAGCGCCCTGCCGCTAGATCCACGCCTTCAGATTAACCTGGCGAATGAAGTCCTCGCGGCTGATAGGCTCCTTGCCCGCATGCTCTTCCTCCGCTTCTTCCTCATCGCCCTTCATAATCCGCTTGAACAGCTCCTCGTTATGCGTGACAAGCGCATAATCGATGAGCGCCTCCCGCTCGATGCGATCGACTTCCAATTGAATCAGCACCTCTTCCAGCTCCACGTCTTCGTCGGGAACGAGAAAGTTGCGATTCGCCTTCGGCACGCGCACCACATAGTCAAATACATTGTCGGCATTGCGGTCGTAAGCGATTATATAGCCATACTCCCCGATGGGAAGCTTTTGTTCGTATTGATCAGCCACTATGACAACCTTGGATCCTAGCTGCAGCATAAGTCTCAACCCCTATTTCATCGTCGCTGTGCTTTTTACTTTTCTATTATCCTACTAGAAATTAATATTCATGTCCAATAGGAGAATCATAGAGTCGAGATTGGAACAGCAACGAGAGGTAAATGAGGGGCTAGTTCCCTTCTCTTCCAAGTTCAAGCAGCGCGGAAGGCAGCCTGAACTGCTGGTTGCCCATTAGCAATTGTGTCAGTTCCTCCGCACCGTCCTCGCCCTGCGTTTCCTTAATGACGGAGATTTCCCGGTGCAGGCGCTCCATCTGCAGATCAAGGCGATTGGCGGAGTCAGACGCTTCCTTCAGCTCCTGAAGAAGGCTCGATGGAACGGACTGATTATATTTGTAAAATATTTTATGCTCCAAACTCGCCCAGAAGTCCATCGCAATGGTACGAATTTGGATTTCTACGCAGACACTCTCCTGCCCGTCCGACATAAAGACCGGGACCTCAACAAGCAGATGAAGGCTGCGGTAGCCGTTGGGCTTCGGATTCTCGATATAGTCTTTCTCCTCATTAACACGGAGGCCAAATTGATTAGTCAGCATATCGCGAATTTGATAGATATCCTTAATGAATGAACAAGTAATGCGAAGTCCTGCGATATCTTTAATTTGATGCTTGATATCTTCCAGTACGAACGGAATGCCTTTGCGGCTAATTTTTTTCATGATACTCTCAAGCGACTTTACTCTTGATTTGGTATGTTCGATCGGATTGTAATCATGAAGGAATTGAAATTCTTCTTTCAATATTTCTATCTTGGTCTCCAGCTCGTTAAGCGCGAATTGATACATCATCATAAAGCGTGTAACTTCATTCTTCATCTTCTTGAACTGTTCGAATTGTATTGGTTTCATAACGAATCTCCCTCTATAGAAACGGCAATCGCCGCCCTTCACTTCGGATGAATCCATCTTAGTATGAATGAGACCGCAATTGCAAATGGGACGGCCGGAGGAAGCCTGTATATGGAAGAGAGGCATTCCTCTCTGCAGACAACCTGCAGGCGGAATGCCCCATATGTGCAATATCGAAACGACCTATGCCGCTATTTCGGTCCGCTAGACCTTCTCCAACGCTCCGCGATTGTCCGCCGAACGAATCTCGGCTTCTATAATCTCCAGCGAAGCCGCCGCACTCTCCGGCGTGCATACCGATATCGGCTGATTCTTCGCTACAGCCTCCAGGAAATGCTTGATTTCCCGGTAATAGCCCATATCCGCCGGCAGATCGGCAACGAAGCCTGGCTGATCGTTCGGATTGACGCGAAGCTGATCCCGCTCGAATATCAGATTGCCGCCTTCGAAGTTGATGCGGTAAGACATGGCGAAGCCGAAGTCTCCCTGAAGCGTCCAGTCGGCCTGCGCGTTCAGCACCTTCCCGTCCGCATAGATATAGTTGGTCGAGACGCTGTCATAGGCGCTGCCGGGAATGACATTCCGCGCGATGGAGGATACTTGATCCGGCTTGCCGAACAGCCAGTTGATCATATCCGTATCATGAATATGCATATCCAGCATGCAGCCGCCGCTTAGCTCCCCATTCAGGAACCAGCCTTGCGGCGCCGCGCTGCCGCGGAAGAAGCTGCCGGACAATGCGCTGCCGTAGCGCCCATCGGTCACGCATTGCTTGGCATACTCGTAAGCTGGCCAGAAGCGGAGGCATTGACCGATCATTAACGTCTTGCCCGTCTGCTTGGCTGCCTCGGCCATCCGATGCGCTTCCTCCGACGTGCGGGCGATCGGCTTCTCACACAAGACATGGATGCCCCGCTGAAGCAACGAGATCGTCAGATCGGCATGAAGAGGTGTAGGCAGTGTAATGTTGACGACATCCAGCTCTTCCTTCTCCAGCATCTCCTCTATATTCTCATACAATCTGTAAGGCGACAGGTCGTACACCTCTTGGGCCGTTGCAATGTTGCCCCGTGCAGATGCATTCTTCAGCTCTTCGATGCGAGTGTCGCATATGGCAACCAATTGCACCTCTGCTCCTTCGCTCATAAGCCGCACATAATTGTCAAAGTGCATTCGTCCCATAAAACCAAATCCGATAAGTCCCACTTTAAGCATCATCATCTCTCCTCTTCATTTAGGTTAAGGACTGGTTTTATTTAGCTGCGCCCCAGAATGGCATCCATCGCTTTTGAAGTATTAAAGATGATCTGGTCCGAATGATGGGTATAAGGCGGGATCATCTCGGCCGTCGCATAGCCCTTATAGCCGATATCCGTCAATGCCTGTACAACAGCAGGATAGTCGACATCGCCAGCCAGCAAGTCTACAAACCCGTGCAAGCCGCCGGCCTGTCTTCTGTAGTCCTTGAAATGAACTTTCTTGATCCGGTGGCCCAATATCCGGATCCATTGCTCCGGGTAGCCGCTGTGCACGACATTCCCCACATCAAAGTAAGAACCGACAAACGGAGAGTTATGCGCGTCGATGAAGCCGCGAAGCTCCAGCGGCGAGAGCAGGAACTTGTTCCACACATTCTCGATGGCAATGGATACGCCTGCTGCTTCCGCATGAGGCGCCAGCTTGCCAATCGCCTCCAGCGCACGGTCATAAGCGCGGTCATAGGATACAATCTCAGAGCCCGGAATAAAATCAACGCCCACGGCGCCCGGAATGACCAATATCGCATCCACGCCAAAAGCTGCAGCGAGCTCCAATTGCTTCTTGCATATATCAATAGCCTTCTGGCGCTTGCCCTCATCCTCGCTCGTCATGGCATAATCCCAATACAGCCCCGTCGCAAGACCCGCGATCTCCAGCCCTTCATCCTGCAGCATCGACTTGATGGCAAGGACTTCCTTGTCAGTCGCCTCGAGCCCCAGCTCTCCTGTCTCGTTCAAGGACAGCTCCAGACCGTCAAAACCAGCCTGCTTCGCAATCCGTGCGCATTCCTGAATCGTGCGGTCAGACCGGAACGACCAGATATTGATTCCTTTTTTCATCTGTAATGCTCCTTCCTATTTGTCGGATTCCGCTCACTTGTGACGAACGGTTTTTCATGCCATAATACTTTTATATTAACCACTTAATAAGCATTATTCTTTAGCGGGAAAAGTTATTATTTGCACAAATCCGTTCAATCGACTGCAGATGAAATAGAGGAGGAAAAACATCATGAAGGCAAACCGGAGCAGCTTTCCGCTGCGGCGCCATGCCCCGGTCAAAGAATGGTCGCCGCGCATCCATTACGCCCAGTTCCAACGGATGCCCACAGGCTCGCTTCCCGATCGGCGCATCTATGACTTCGAGCTGCTCTATGTGAGCCAAGGCGAAGCCGCCACCACGATGCTGGGCCAGCGGCATCAGCTGTCCGCCGGGCAGCTGATCGTCCTGCCGGCGGGCGTCTACCACCGGAATGAAGCGGTATCCAGCCCGGATACGCGATTTTTGGGCATTCACTTTGATTTCTTCGACGAACTGGATATCCAGACCGAAGCGGATATGATCGTGAACGAAGATCATATTCAGGAGCACAGGTTTGCGCATGAGGCGGTCGCTGACGGCTTCCAGCCCTTATCGCAGCAGCCCGTCTATACGCCAACCTTGGCTTGTGTGCAACTGATGGAGCAGTTGGTGCAGGAATTCACGCTTCGGCCTATCGGCTATGAGCTGGCCTGCAAGGCTTTGATGCTGAACATTCTGACTCATCTGCTTCGGCTGCAGCAATCCCGCTCCCGCTCGCTCACTACACAATACAGCGGCAAGCTGATGGCGATCATCGACGAAATCGAGCGCAAGCCAGCCGAGCCATGGTCGAATGCGGGCATTGCCGAACGGCTGAATCTCAGTCTCGATCATGCCGCCAAGCTGTTCAAGCAAATGGCCGGCTTGCCGCCCAATGAATTTCTCCACAATGTCCGCCACCGCGAGGCGCGACGCCTGCTCCGCGAAACCGATCTGTCCGTGGAGCAAATCAGCGAGCAATTGGGCTATTCCGGCATTCACTACTTCAGCCGTCTGTTCCGCAAGCATGAGGGCATCTCCGCCACCGAATACCGCAAGCTGTCACGCGTGCTATGAGCACTTCGCAGCCTTGCTCCGAGCTGTTCCGCAAGCATCCTCTGCTCAGCCGGATCAGCGACTGATTACACGCGTGTAAGAGCACTATTTCGCTACAGACCCGCATTTGTATAAGCAGCTCTCACCTTCATCTGGGCGGATACATACAATAATCCTGTCAAATTCTACTTACGAAAGGCAGGAACTACAAACATGGCTGATTCCTACATGGACTTCACTTCGCCGAATACCCAATTTACTTATACACTGTCCGACAATCCTTTTTTCCAAAAAGATGCCCAAAATGTCATTAATACGCTATCGATCAATCAATTGAATACGCTAGGCAATGTATCTTTGCTCGATATCTTCCTCAGCAAAGATAACGTGGTGGAACCTCATATCCATCAGAATGCAACCGAACTTGTGTACTGTATTACTGGCGGGGCCGTCGTATCGCTGATCAATCCTTATACGAAAGAGCTGCTCAACTTTACGATCGCGCCCGGCCAAGTCGCCAATGTGCCGCAAGGCTGGTGGCATTATGAGGTAGCGAATCAGGACAATACCCATCTGCTGGCCATCTTCGACGCTCCGGTTCCGGAGGTCATCTTCGGCTCAGATATCTTGCGCCTTACGCCTGCGAATGTGCTGGCGCATTCGTATTGCCTGGATGAGGCGAAGGTGAAGGACACTCTTGCGCCAATTACGGACACTGTCATCATCGGACCTCCCGCTTCCTGTTCCAAGCAGCATCCCAATGGGATGCCCATGCAGCAGATGATGAATCACGGCGGCATGAATATGGCCCAAATGGCGCCTGGCTCTTATCAGCAAGCGATCCAAAACCAGACCTATCATTATCCCTATCGTCCGATATCAGGCGAATCCGAAAGCTACAATGCGCCGCTGGATCATCCCTTCCATCCGATCCCGTTCCTGTACCGGAGATGGGATTAACAAAGGCCACAGAGCCATTCGAGAGACTAAAAGCAAAGGAGTTACGCCGCATCAGCTGACGTAACTCCTTTATTTGTTTTCGCGCTATGGATCAAACAGCTTTAGTAATAGGCTAGAACGCCTATTAGTCTGCTAAAGAAATCTCATGCTCAGCAAATCGGCTTCTTAGCCCCTCTTCATGCGGAACCCACTCCCAGTCGCTCCATAGCGACAGGCCTGTAAGCTCGGTTAGCTTGTCTACCGCTTGCGCCGGACTCGTGATCTTTATGAGTTCATCCATCTCTTCCTGAGGGATATCCAGCGCTTCCCGCAGATGGTCATCATGAAGCCGCTCTTCTTGAAGTCCATACTCGCTTCTGGTCCATTCTTCGCAAAAAATTCGTTCGGCCTGCATCTCTCCATCCTTGAATACTGACAGTTCAAAAATCTCATCATGGATAAATCCGACCGTCACGACCGGCTCTGAGACAAGTCTGGACAGCGATTCGCCGATGCGCTTTACCGTCCCCCATACAAAAAAGTCTTGGAGCACACTGACCCAGTTTTTGTTGGTTTGGCTAATATACAGAACAAGCTTGTCCTTATCGGATTCATAGTGAGTCCCGGTTAAGTCCGCTTGTCCTTGCTCTTCATCCGATAACCCTAACACGTCAGGGTTCTGTGTGGCTAACGCTCTGAATGCTTCAATAGACCTCTCCAAGCTGTCCGACTTCATATGCAAATTCGCAAATGATCTTCCCAAAGTCTCGCCTCCTGTATGCTGCCGGCAATCCTATGCTTCTTGCGGGCATCATGTTGGTATCTTATTTCCATTATAGGTATTAACCTTCCAGGGTCTACCGACTTTTTACCTGAATATGGAGGCGCCCGGTCCCGCTTCCTGCATTTATAAAAATAAAAAAGAGCCCCAAGTCACATATGGCTTGGGGGGCTCCCTCTAATTTCATGCTTATACCGCGTTGACGACAATCTCCTCATCGTCATTGCGGTTGAACGCTTCGCGATCGAACTCGCCTTCAGAATTTGCTACAAGCAGCGACGTAACTGTTGTACCTGTCGCATTAACCGCTGTGCGGCCCATATCGATCAGCGCTTCGATACCAGCTACAATTGCAATGCCTTCAAGCGGCAGACCAAGTGCGGTCAAGACGACCGTCGTCGAGATGACCGCCGGGCCCGGCACGCCTGCCACGCCGATGGACGAGATGATGCTGACCAGCACTAAAATAATGTAATCCGTCAGGGACAGCGTGATGCCGAATAGCTGCGCCGAGAAGACGGCGACGATAGCCGGCCATACGCCGCCGCAGCCGTTGAAGTTGACCGACGCGCCAAGCGGAGCGACGAAGCTCGCGATCCGAGGGGAGACATGCAGCCGCTTCGTAATAACTTCCAGGTTAATCGGAAGCGTAGCGTAGCTGCTTCGCGTCGAGAAGGCGACCGCGATCATCGGATAGATTTTGCGGAAGAACTTCAGCGGGTTCACTCTGGCTACGAGCAAGACGAGTCCGCCGAAGATAAGCACAAAATGCAGAATCAGAGCCACATAGGAGGATACGATGACACTGCCAAGCTCCGTCAATGTCTCCCAGCCATAGCGGGCGGTCATGCCTGCGATCAGGGCGAATACGCCATAAGGCGTAAGACGAATGACGAACTTAACGACCTGGTGAAGAATCTGAGTCAGCGAGTGGATCAAATCACGAACCGGCTTCACCGTTTCTTCGTTTTTGGAGCCTACTTTAATAATGGCGACCGCAATGAAGATCGCGAAGATCAGGACAGGCACAACCTTCCCTTGCGCCGCTTCGTTGATCGGATTGGAAGGCACCAGCTCCAAAATAACCTGCGAGAAGGTCGGAATTTCACGCGCTGCGAATTCTGCGGGAATATCGAGGTGCAGCCCCTTGCCCGGATTGAAGGCCAGCGCCACAAGAAGACCGATAATCGAAGCGATTCCCGTCGTGCCCAGAAACCAAGCGAAGGTCTTAAAGCCGATTTTCCGCAAATAGTCCAAGCTCTTCAGCGACGCAATACTGTTCAGCACCAGTACGAATACGAGCGGAATAACGAGCATTTTGATCAAATTGACATAGATGCTGCCGAAGGTGGTAATGCCCTTAATCTCGAATGAATCAAGGCTTTGGAATACGATGCCTGTAACGACCCCGATCCCTAGTGCGATCAGAACCCGGGAACCGAATCCTACCCGCTTCCGGGCGAGGAAGAACAAAAGCGCAAACACAAATACGGAGACGACAAAGCTGTACCAATTCGTTTCGATGGCTAATAACAAGTTGTTATCTATTTTATCCATCCGATTAAAACCTCCTAATCCTATAATATTTATCGGAATATCGTATTCAATTTACAAACAATAAATGACATTGTCAATCCGTTTTATGAAAAAAATTTTTATGGGATGTTATGGTAATTATTGCTTTTCAATTAATTCCGACAAAAACTATAGGAAAAATTAAAATAATCATTGACAATGTATATCCGCCAGCATAAACTATAGCCAGATACAGTAGGAACAGCCACTTTTATAGGGACTGCGAACGATCAAATTAATCGACTGGATAACCAGAGATTCAATGAGAGCGAGTTTTTGCTCTTGTTGGGTCTTCTTTTTTTGTCCGAATTCATGATAAAGGAGGGTCTTCGGCGGACTGTATCCCTCTCGTACAGCAACAAGCAATCAACAACAACAATCAAGCTCCTCTTATGGAGCCACTCGCGAAAGGAAGGTCTACCCATCATGAAAAAACCAAAAGTAAACAAGCTGTCCATTACACTGCTCGCATCTGTCGCCGCGTTCACCGTGCTAACCTATGCAGCCGTATCCGCCAATAAGGCTCAAGTGGAGTCTCCCCCTAATGATCCCGGCACGCAAGAGATTGTCGCTGCCGCTGAGAACAAGCGGGAAGCTCCGGCTGTAGATGAGCCGGCTGCACCAGCGAACGAAACCGCTATAACGCCACAGATTGAAGTGAATGCTCCCGAAGCTGAAGTTCAGCTTGCCGTCGATGCGCCAGTGGCTGCTCCATCAGCAGCACCTGACGCGAAGGCAGCTGTTGAAACGCCTAAGCAACAATCGAATAATGGAGCAGCGAAGATATCCGCTCCAGCTCCGGTCCCAGCTCCGGCTGACAATAAGCCTGCGGTAGACACGGCAAAAACGGAGCCTCAGCCATCGGCGGCGCCGCAGAAGGAAGCTCCTGCAGCAACCGCTCCAGCCAAAGAAAGCAAACCTGATGCAGCGAATACGCCGAAAACAGCGCCTGCAGCGCCTGCTGCGGAATCCGGCCCAAGCAAATCGATAAGCTTCGTCAACAACTCCAACTCGTCGAAGCCTGTAACGGTTGCAAAGCCTGAGCCGTCCCAGACGAATGTTGTATCGGAATCATCGTCTTCCGGTTCTTCCGGTTCTTCCGGCAATTCCTCTTCCGGCTCGGCTCCAGAAGCGCCTTCGAAGCCGACGCCTGCTCCTTCCGCTCCTGCGCCATCCACTGGCGGCGGCGAAGGCAGCACGGAAGAAGAATGCTAATCACCTTATACTCAGAGGAGAGAACCCACTATGCAAAAGCGCAGCTTTAAAACGATACTGACTTTGTTATTGGCGCTCACTCTGGTGCTGCCGGCGGTCTCCGCCGGCCCTGCCAGCGCAGCGGACAACGCTCCTGCGAAAGTCGCCAAGTACGGTACTTATACCTCCTATTTCTCCGACTCCTACAGCGAGCTGGCTGGCAAGTCGAACGTATTCGAAACCTTGACTTACCACCAGCTGTGGAACTTGTTCAATTCGGACGGTACATACGTCGTTCTGTTCGGAGGCGCGTGGAGCGATCAAACGCAATCCGTCATCGGTTATATCAATGATGTAGCGAAAGAATATGGCATTAAAGCGATCTACAACTTCGATACGAGATTAGACGGGGACACGGCTTCCGCCGATATTGCGGACAGCAGCAGCCCGGATACATACCGGAAGCGTTATGTGGAGCTGGTGAACCAGCATTTGACGAATCTTAAGCTTGAGGGTGCGGAGAAGATCTCCTATACCGTCGGCTCCCAATCTGGCGAGGCTGACCGCATCGAATCGCCTTACCTGTTCGTCTATAACCGGACCAACGGCGATGGAGCAGCTCCGATCGTATCGGACCTGCAGGAGCTTCTGTCGGCGGAAGACTTCCAGACCGGCGGCAAGATCGACCCTGCCAAGGTGGAAGCCTACAAGGCAAAGGTTCGCGAGGTATTCGATCCGATCTCCAAGGAAACGGACGGCAAGAAGGTTGCCTCCCACACCCTGATCGATAACGAAAGCTATTTCAGATCCACTTACGCTGCAGCTGCAGGCCGCACCGTCTTCACAGGCGCTCGCGTCGTATTCCAGGCTGTCACATATGATGAGCTGAAGAAACTGCAAGAAAGCTCCGGCGACTACGCCATCCTGTACGGCGGTCCATGGTGCCCGAACACGCAGCCAGTCATCGATCTGGTCAATCAATGGGCGATTGACGAAGGCATTCAGACGGTCTATACATGGGATACAAGACTGGACAACGGTTTTGACCCCATCACAAAAGAATTCAAGAGTGCCGAGCTTCACGTACGTGACGTGAATCATCCCAATGCCCGTATCTACGTCGATCTGGTCAATCAGTATTTGACGAACATAACGACAGCGAACAGCAAGCATGCAAACGGCAATCCGGCTGCACCGCCAGAGACGCCTAGCGGCAGCTATCTGATCTGGTCCGGTGAAGGCGAGGGCAGAGTCTATGCGAAGCGACTGCAGGTTCCTTATGTATTTACGTACAACAAGGACAATGTCGACCATACGGGGGCTTCCGCTCCAATCTACGGACATGTTGAACTCATGTACACTTGGACCAACATTGAAGAAGGCCATGCAAGCGGCAACCGCGACCGCTTCAAAAAAGCGCTGAATCTGCTGTCCACCCGACAAGAATCGGTGCCGACTGATCTGACTACAGTTAATGCTTCTTCGGTCAGCAACAAGAATGGCCAAATTAAAGGCGTATCCGAGGCGCTGGAATACAAGGGTTCCGGCTCCGAAACTTACCTGCCTGTAGAAGGCACTACGATTACCGGCTTAGCGGCTGGCACCTATCAAGTCCGCTACAGGGCAAAAACTGGCTATAATGCAGGTGCTACAGAGCCTACAGATAATTATTATGAAGCCGGACAATCGGTGGATGTCATTGTGAGAGCGAACTCAGGCTCCCCTGGAAGCGGAGACCCAGGTCCGTCGACTCCAACTCCGGAGCCGACAACAACACCTGAACAATCCGGCAGCAATGGCAAGCCTGTTGTCGTGACGCTCCCTGCAAGCAAGGATGCAACAACGGGGATTACGGTTGCTGTTGTAAGCGAGGACGAGGCTGCGAAGCTGATTGAAGTTGCGAAGCAAGATGCAACTGCCGGCAAGCCGACTACCGTAGAGCTGATCGTGAAATCCGACTCTGCTGACGGATCGACGCAAGTAACGCTGACTCGCGAAGATTATGACAAGCTGATCGCAGGCTCGAATGTGGAGTTGAAAGTAAATGTAGGGTACGCCTCCCTCGTCTTCGATTCCACAGCCTTGAAAGCGATCGGCGGGTCGAAGGATACAGGCGACATCAGCTTTATTATCGCCAAATCCTCATTGACAGAGGAAGGCAAGCAAGTGCTCGGCGACAGACCGGTCTATGACCTGAGCGTATTCTCAGGTGAAACGACCGTATCCGAATTCGGCGGAAGCGAAGTAAACGTCAGCATTCCTTACCGTCTGCGAGCCGGCGAGGAAGCACAAGCCGTCATCGTCTACCATGTAACGGATGAAGGCGAATTGCATACGGTGCGCGGTCAATATTCCGCTGCTGCGGGAGCTGTTGAATTTGCGACTACTCACTTCTCGCAATACATTATCGGCTACAACAAAGTCGAATTCTCTGATGTCCCTGCAGGCGCTTGGTACAGCAATGCGGTTACCTTCCTCGCTGCAAGAGACGTTACGAACGGCTCCGGCAACGGCGAATACAATCCTGGAGCGGCCATTACAAGAGGACCATTCATCGTCCTGCTGCTGAAAGCATACGGTATTGAAGCAGATGCCGCAGGAGCGGCCAACTTCTCCGACGCCGGGGATACGTATTACACCGGCTACCTGGCTGCTGCGAAGCGTCTGGGCATTACGACAGGCACAGGCGACAATCTGTTCAAGCCGAACGATCTGATCACGCGCCAAGATCTGTTCACGCTGCTGTACCGTGCGCTGGAGGTTCTGAAGGAAGTGCCCGCTAAGCAATCAGATGCTTCCCCGGCGAACTTCAGCGATGCGGATCAAATCGCAGCGTACGCTCAGAAAGCGTTCGAGACGTTTGTGGCCAGCGGAGTCGTATCCGGCAGCGACGGACAGCTCTCGCCAAAAGCGAATTCGACAAGAGCGCAAGTTGCTCAAGTGCTGTACAATTTGCTGGCGGCAAATTAATTCCTTCTATATAGAAGGTTCTCTACCAAACGATTGAACAACTGTAGCATGATTGCACAACAGGCAGCCCCTCGGCTGCCTGTTGTTTTTGCTGTTCATAAGGTGCAACGATAAATGGGCACTATCATTGCACCGTCGCTCCTATCGCGTTCATTTCGCTGCCACATGGGCATTTTGCGCTTTAACCGGATAAATCTCGGCAGGTGTGAAGAAAACGCTTGCCAATTTCAGAGGAAATCTGTAGAATCATCAAAGGAATTTGTCGAATTTCATTATAATTCAAGGAGAATGATCTATGAGTAAAACGATCGGCGTCCACGAGAGGCCGCCAGCCGTCCCAAGCCTTCTGCTCAGCTTGCAGCATCTGTTCGCGATGTTCGGCTCGACGGTACTCGTACCCAACATTTTTGAGATCGATCCCGCCATTTGCTTGCTGATGAACGGTATCGGCACCCTGCTGTACATTCTCGTTACAAAAGGAAAGATCCCTGCTTATCTGGGCTCCAGCTTCGCCTTCCTCGGCCCTGGCGGTGCGATTATTTTTAGCCAAGCGGCAGGCGGCGGCTATGCGGCAGCGCTCGGCGGCTTCATCGCGGCAGGCGTTATCTTCACCGTTCTGGCCTTCATTATTCAAGTAGCCGGCACGGAATGGCTGAACGTTGTCTTCCCTCCTGCGGCCATGGGCGCGATCGTTGCGATTATCGGTCTTGAGCTTGTGCCGGTTGCAGCGAAAATGGCCGGTTATATTCCGGGCGATAAGGATGATCCGCTTACTTGGGCTATGAATCCAGATATTGTGATTATTTCGACAGCAACACTGGCTGTCACAGTTCTCGGTTCGGTGCTGTTCCGCGGTTTCATGAGAATTATCCCGATCCTGTTCGGCATCATTTTCGGCTATGTGCTGGCTTACTTCATGAAGGAAACCAACTTCGACAATGTGGCCGATGCTTCCGTCTTCACCAGCCCGACCTTTACATTCCCTGAGTTCCACTGGTCGGCGATTATCGCGATCGCTCCGGTTGCGCTCGTTGTTATCGCTGAGCATATTGGACACTTGATCGTAACGGGCAATATTGTCGGCAAGGACTTGACCAAAGACCCCGGCTTGCATCGTTCGATGCTCGGCAACGGGCTCTCCACGATTCTGTCCGGCTTCGTCGGCTCCACGCCGAATACGACCTATGGCGAAAATATCGGAGTCCTTGCGATTACGAGAGTATACTCTACCTTCGTCATTGGCGGCGCAGCGGTGATCGCCATCATCCTGTCGTTCTCCGGCAAGTTCTCGGCGCTAATATCCGGTATTCCTACTCCGGTTATGGGCGGCGTATCGCTCCTGCTCTTCGGCGTTATCGCAGCTTCCGGCTTGCGGATGCTGGTGGAATCGAAGGTCGACTACAGCAAACCGACCAATCTGTTCCTGACGACCGTTGTACTCGTCATCGGCCTCAGCGGCGTGAAGCTTACGATCGGCGAAGTATCCTTCAGCGGCATGGCGCTTGCGACTATCGTAGCGATCGTGCTTAGCCTGCTGTTCAAAATCTTCGAAGTGCTTCGCATGACGAACGACGATGACGCAGCCGCTCATTAATAGGACAAGCCGTCCTGCCAGTAAACCTTCGGGTTTGCCGGCAGGACTTTTTTTATTATCGAAACGAAACAGGTCCGGCAATCGTACTTAAAGTTATAGATCGATAGAGATAAATCACGCAGTTGCTTCTGTAAGGAGGAGTGCTTTATGTCCGGATTCGGAATACTGGGCTTGCTTATGCTGCTCATTATGTTCATGCTGTTTCTACTGAATATTGCTACCAGCGTATGGGCTTATCGGGATGCCAAGCGCCTGGGTAAAAGCAATGAATATGCTCTGCTCGTGCTCGTCGGCACGATTATATTCCCTGTCGTAGGCCTGATTATTTATTGGGTTATTCGAAAAGACTAATCCCCGCACTTCCTCACACTATCATCTCACTCATGACCAAGACCCGATATATCCAATAACCACGGTCACTTGGCCGTATTTCCTTTGTTCTTCCACGTAGTCATCGATTTCACAATCTTGCTTTTCCATCTTATACAGCGTACATTCGTTCCTTCTATCCGCTATACTAGGAGCAGAAGGAGTGAGACGGATGGCGAATGAGCCGAATCGGCAATCAGCTAATCGTGCAACAGATGTCCCGCAGAACAGAAAGCCCGGATCTATCTCCGAAGAGCAGTGGACGGCCATCTGCGCCAACGATGGCTCGTATGACGGACGTTTCTATTATGCGGTGCGAACGACGGGCATTTATTGCAGGCCCTCCTGCAAATCCAGACCCCCGAAGCGAAGCAACGCAGAGGTCTTTCCCACATCGGCGGACGCCGTATCTGCCGGCTACCGCCCGTGCAAGCGCTGCAAGCCTGCTGGCGAACGTCTGCCTGACGAAGAATGGTCAGCTCAAATTGCAGCATATGTGGACCGTCATTATATGGAGGAGCTTGATCTTGCAACCTTGGGCGAGATCTGCCATGGCAGCCCCTATCATCTGCATCGCACGTTCAAAAAAATAATGGGCATGACGCCGCTTGCTTATGTACAGCAGATTCGGATGCGGCATGCTGCGAGACTGCTGGCCGAGACGGACAGCCCGGTATCCCGCGTAGGCGAGCTTGTCGGCATTCGCAATACGCCTTACTTTATTACCCTGTTCAAGAAAACAAACGGATCTACGCCTGCTGCATTCAGGCAGCGGCTCCATATAGGAGGGAATGGATGATGACATTAACGCAAACCCGCAACCAAACGATTTACGGAGCGCTGCTGGAGCACGGCAGCTGGACTGTGCCCATTGGGGCTACCGGGGACGGACTAAGCTGCGTAGGAGCAATAGGAGAGTCATTGGAGGATTTGATCCGGCGTGGGTCGTCCCGCTTTAAGGCCTCGCAATGGGTGCAAGATGACGGCAGGCTTAAAGTATATATGGATCAGCTCAAGCAGTATTGGGACGGAGAGCGCAATTCGTTTTCGTTCCAACGCGATGTATGGGGGACGCCCTTCCAGCAAACCGTCTGGGAGGCGCTGCTGGCCATTCCTTATGGCACTACAGTCTCCTATTCGGATATTGCGCAAGCGATCGGCAGGCCCGCCGCGGTACGGGCGGTCGGGACCGCGATTGGAGCCAATCCCGTGCTGATCACCGTCCCATGCCATCGAGTCGTAGGCAAAAATGGCGCCCTCACAGGCTATCGTGGAGGACTTGCGATGAAAACCAAACTATTGGAGCTAGAGCATGCGAACCTCGCTTCATTATAAAGAGCCGCAATCGATTTTGAACAAAGGGACAGGCTTCCTCTCCGGCTACACGCATTCGCTCAACCCGTACGCAGGCTGCGCATTCGCTTGTTCCTTCTGTTATGTCAGGCAAATGCCCGTCTCCCTCTTCCGGCAGCAGGAGTGGGGAACATGGGTCGACGTGAAGCAAGGCGCTGCGGAGGTACTGCGGCGCCAGCTTCGCACAGCGAAGAAGAAAGGGCCCGTCACCATCTTCATGTCCTCCAGCACCGACCCCTACCAGCCTGCCGAGCATAAGGAGGGGGTTACCAGGTCGCTGCTGGAGACAATGGTCGAGGAACCGCCGGACTTTCTGCTCGTGCAGACGCGCAGCCCGCTGATCACGCGCGATATTGATTTACTGAAGCAACTGGGAGAGCGTGTGCGCGTCAGCATGACGATCGAGACGGACCGCGATGATATGCGCAAGCTGTTCTCACCGTCTGCGCCACCTATTGCTGCGCGGCTGCGGGCGCTGACTGCGTTAAGCGAAGAAGGCATTGCCACGCAAGCGGCAATCGCACCGCTCCTGCCTAGCAGCGAGAACTTCCCTCGCCTGCTTCGCCAAGCGACTGGCCGCGTATGCATCGACGATTACTTCAACGGCGATGGCAGCGGCGGCAAGCGGACGCAGCGGCTGGGGCTGGAAAATCTCTATCGTAAGCATGGCCTATCGGAATGGTATCATCCGGATGCGCTGCAGACCGTCATCGAACGCATTCGCGGGGAATTCCGGGATGGCGAATGGCTCGTTAGCCAAGAGGGCTTCGAGCCGTAATCAGGAGCAATCATAGGTCCCCGTAAGCTTACTTGCGGAAGCCTTCGGGTACAGAAGAATAAGAGCTGAGCAAATAAAAAGAGCGGCATCCAGGTGCCGCTCTTTTCCCTATAAGAAAAAACTCGCAATAATGCCGCCCAGCGCCACCAGCGTGCTTATGGCGCCGCCGAATCGGGTAGAAAATAAGTAGAGATCGAATGGCTCGGTCGCATCATTAGACTTCCACTCCTCGGAAATGGCCCATATCCATTGCGGCTGAATGAGCATGACAAGCCCAAAAGGCAATAACAGGATCGAGAGAATGAACAACATCGAACGGCCTCCTTCTGCTATGAACCTATACCGTGCTCATAAGCTATTGCTTAGCGGCCTCGCAGAACTGGCGCAGCGCCTGCTCCACAATAAACCGCGGGCATGCCAGGTTGACGCGCAGCCAGCCTTCGCCCTCCACGCCGAACATAGAGCCTTCATTGAAGGCAACCTTTGCTTTCTTGTGCATCAGCTGCTTGAGTCCGTTTTTGTCCAGGCCGAGCGCCCGGCAATCCAGCCACAGCAGGTAAGTGCCATCGGGCTTCATCGGCTTCACTTGCGGCAGGTGCTCCTCCAGATATGCAAGCGCATAATCCAGATTGCCCTTCACGTAGACAAGCAAATCTTCCAGCCAAACCTCGCCTTCATTATAGGCCGCCACAACCGCATCCTGCGCGAAGTGCTGCGCCATATGAATGCTCAGCGTCTTGATCCGCTTGTCGAGGCGCGCTCTCATGCCGCTGTTCTGCACGACCATAAAGGAAGTATGAAGGCCAGGCAGATTAAAGGTTTTGGTCGCAGCCAGGCACGTAATCGTAATAGCTGCAAGCTCTTCCGACAGCGATGCGAACGGTACATGCTCATGGCCGGGGAAGATCAAATCGCAATGGATTTCATCCGACACGACAGTAACGCCATAACGGAGGCACAGATCTCCAAGCGCCAGCAGCTCATCCCGGCTCCATACGCGCCCGCCCGGATTGTGAGGATTGCAGAATAGCATCAGCTTCGCACCCTCGCTGAACAAAGACTCCAGTTGCTCCAGGTCCATCTCGTAGCGGCCGTTCTGATTAATTAGCGGATTAAGGGCCAGGACGCGGTCATTGCTCTCGATGACATCGTAGAACGGATAATAGACTGGCGTCTGAATGACGACCTTATCGCCAGGCGCGGTGAATTGCTCGACAGCCAGGCTCAGCGTCGTTACGACACTTGGGCTGTCGACAATCCAGTCTTTCTCCAACTTCCAATGATGCCTGCGCTGAAACCAGCCCATAATGGCGTCAAAATAATCATCCGTGCGGATCGCATAGCCGTAGGCTCCAAGCTCCACCCGCTTGTGCAGAACCTCCCGGACTGCAGGAGGGCTAGGGAAATCCATATCGGCCACCCATAGCGGCAATATATCCTTATCTCCGAATAACGGGCCTACTTGATCCCACTTGTAGGAACGCGAATTTTTACGATCAATCAACTCATCAAATGAATAAGACAAAGCTATCACCCCGTCGTTGTTATCGCTCCTCATGCCAGAGCTGGTCTATTTCTCTATCTTAACCATTCCTCTATCTGAAATCAAAGAAAATCAAGCAGCAGCAAAAGATCGCCATCCACTGCCGCATGATGCGAAGGGATGGCGATCTGTACCTGACCGACTGCGCTAGTCGAATGCCGGTATGACCGCGCCTTTATACGTATCGTTGATAAAGGTCTCGATCTCCGGCGATTTCAATGCCTGTACCAGCTTCTGAATGGCATCACTGTCCTTATTGTCCGCCCGGACGGCCAAGATATTGACATAAGGGGAGTCCTTGTCCTCGATAAAGAGCGCATCCTCCGTCGGATTAAGGTCCGCTTCAAGCGCAAAGTTGGTATTGATCGCCGCGATATCCACCTCGTTCAGCACCCGGGGCAGAGTAGCCGCCTCCAGCTCCACGAACTTGAAGCCGCGCGGATTATGCTGGATATCCGATACTGTCGCTTCGACGCCGACGCTCTCATCCAGCTCGATCAAGCCATGTTGCGCCAGCAGAATGAGCGAGCGGCCGCCGTTGGTCGGATCGTTCGGGATGGCGATCTTCGCGCCGTCCTTCAGCTCTTCGATCGTTTTGATTTTATGCGAATAGACGCCGAAGGGCTCGATATGAACATTGGCCGCTTTCACCAGATCGTAGCCTCGATCCTTATTGAATTGAACCAGATAGGGCTCGTGCTGGAAGAAGTTCGCGTCCAACTGCTTCTCGTACAGCTGCACATTGGGCTGGATATAGTCGTTGAATTCCACAGCTTCCAGGGTGACACCCTGCTCTTTCAGCACGGGAATCAGATGGTTCAAGATAGCGGCATGGGGAACCGGGGAGACGCCAACCTTAAGCTTGACGGTCTCTCCTTCCGTCTGGCCGCCTTCAGTACCGGGGGAAGGCGTGGCGCCGCCCGTTCCGTTGTCATTGCTCGCTCCATTGTTGCCGCAAGCTGCCAGCATCAGAGTCAGCAGGATTAGAACCAGCATTTTAGTCGAATGGTTTCTCATGTGCATCTTCACCTGTTTCTATATCGGATGGTTGGATCGTTACCTTCGGCTGAACGCCCGGACCAGCATATCGCCCACCGATTGCAGAATTTGAACCAGAATAAGCAGTAATGCGACGGTTACAATCATGACATCCAGACGGAAGCGCTGGTAGCCGAAGCGCAGGGCAAGATCGCCTAACCCGCCGCCGCCGATCACGCCGGACATGGCAGTATAGGAGACAAGCGTAACAGCCGTAATCGTAATCGCTGCAATCAATCCTGTACGCGCTTCCCGAAGCAGCACATGCAGCACAATCATGCCCTTCGAGGCTCCCATTGCCGTCGCTGCCTCCACCACGCCTTTGTCAACCTCCCGCAAGGAGGTCTCCACCAGCCGGGCAAAGAACGGAGCGGCGGCTACGACGAGCGGCGGAATCGCTCCCTTCACGCCAATGGACGTGCCCACGATCATTTTCGTAACCGGCATGATCAGAATCATCAGGATGACAAACGGAACGGAGCGAAGCACATTCACGATGACCGACAATATGCCGTAGAGCGCCCTGTTCTGCAGCAGCTGGCCCTCAGAGAACAGGAACAGCACAATGCCCAGCAGCAGCCCCAGTATAACCGTGAACAGCAAGGAGAATACGAGCATATACATCGTTTCATTCGAAGCTTGGAAGATGTCGTCCCATCGGACATCCGAGAAAAAAGAAAACAGGTTCGAACCCGCCATCGTGGCCACCTTGCCTGTCATAATCTGCTCACCTCAAGTCCCTGCTGGCCCAATTCCTCAATAATGCGATCAACCTCGGATTCGCTGCCCCGTAGCTCCACAATCAGCTGCCCGTACGGAACGTCCTTCATCTTAGATACGGTGCCTTGCAGGATGGCAAATGTCGCTTCCGTGCGCCGTACGGTCTCATACAGGACAGGTTCGTAGGTCTGATCTCCCCGGAAGTGAATGCGTACCATACTCCCTTGCGCGCGATAAGCGTCAATCGCTTCGCTGCCAATTGTTTCAGACACCTCACTGACGAACTCTCTCGTGATGTTGTCCTTCGGATTAAGAAACACATCCAGCACGGTACCGCTCTCCACAATCCGGCCATGCTCCATCACGGCGACGCGATCGCATACAGAGCGAATAACCCCCATCTCATGTGTAATGAGCAGAATCGTAATGCCCATCTTGCGATTGATCTCCTTCAGCAGCGTCAATATGCTGTCTGTCGTCTGCGGATCAAGCGCCGAGGTCGCCTCGTCGCAGAGCAGCACCTCAGGATCGTTCGCCAGCGCTCTAGCTATGCCGACACGCTGCTTCTGTCCGCCGGACAGCTGCCTCGGATAGTGATGCTGATAGGCAGTAAGCCCGACCAGCTCCAGCAGCTCATCGACACGCGTCTTGATCCGGTTAGCGCTGTGTCTGGCAATCCGCAGCGGGAATGCAATGTTGTCCCGGACGGTCGCAGTCGTGAGCAGATTAAAATGCTGAAAGATCATCCCGATCCGCTTCCTTTTCTCCTGCAGCTCCTTCACGCCTAATGCCGTCAGCTTGTCCCCGCCTACGATAACGATGCCTCCGGTTGGCCGCTCCAGCAGGTTCACGCTGCGGAGAAGTGTGCTCTTCCCCGCTCCGGACCGGCCGATCACGCCGAAGATTTCTCCCTTCTCCACCTTCAGGTTAACGCCGCGCAGGGCGATAAAGGATGATTTCTTGCCAGTCCGGTATACCTTCTCGATATCGATGAGTTCAATCAGCGGGAACACTCCTTTCTGGATGAGAAGGATAGACTTAACGAAAAAGACGGAATATTTGCTTCCCCATGCAAAATCAGGATTTGACCCTATTTTTCATATTAAGCACCCATAATATTCATGGGGCGAATGCTGCTTGGCTAAGCAAATAAAGCCAGTTTGGAAGGGAAGGGATAGAGGCTTGAAAATGGTTCGGGAGACTCGGAAGGTAACGTACAGAAGAAAAGGGAATGGCGTTTACGCTATCGTGCAATGCAGAAAGAGGTTAACCCGTTAGACACGGATTAACCTCTTGAACCTCATGATACAAGGAACGTACAAGCTATAATGCTTCCTTAAACGGTCATATCGCGTTCGGCATTGGATCGGCGAACAATCGCCAATCCATCGCCATCTCCTGATCGGTCAGCAGACAATCGTCAAGCCCTGCCGTAATGCCGTCCCTGTCCATGCTGATGCCGATAAAAACAAGCTTGTTGATCCGATCCCCGAAGTCCGGATGCCATTGCTTCGCAAGGTCAGGCTCCTCCAGCAGGATCGCCCTCTGCTCCGCAGCCGGAAGCGCGGCTACCCAGTAGCCCGACGGGCCGAATTGAACGGATGGCCCCGCTTGGCTGAGGCTTTGAGCCAGCTCGCTGCGCGTAGCCAGCCACACAATTCCTTTCGCCCGGACCACTTCTGGCGACCAGTCCTCCATCCAATTCATGAGCCGAACCGGATGGAACGGTCTTGCACGCTCATAGACAAAGGATGAGATGCCGTATTCCTCCGTCTCCGGCGTATGGACGGGCTTCGACAATTCTTTCATCCAGCCCGCCGAGACGCTGGCCTCTTCAAAGTTGAACAAGCCCGTATGCAAAATGTCGGACGGCTTCACGCGTCCCTGCTCTGTACGGATGATGCGCGCTCTAGGCTGCAGCTTGCGCAAGACTCCTTCCAGTTCGGCAAGCTCCTCTTCCTCTACCAGATCGCATTTGTTGAGCAGCAGCACATCGCAAAATTCAATCTGATCCATCAGCAGATCGACCACATCGCGCGTATCCCCTTCCCCTACCGCCTCATTGCGGTCAAGCAGCGATTGACCCGAAGAGAAATCATGCCAGAAACGGTAGGCGTCCACGACTGTCACCATGCAATCGAGCTGGCAAAATTGCGATAGATCAATGCCCAGTTCTTCATCCACATAAGTGAATGTTTGCGCGACGGGCACCGGTTCGCCTACCCCGGTAGATTCGATTAATATGTAATCGAACCGCCCCTCCTTCGCCAGCCGCTCAACTTCTTGAAGCAAATCATCACGCAGCGTACAGCAGATGCAGCCGTTGGACATCTCCACCAGCTTCTCTTCCGTCCGGCTCAGTCCACTCCCGCCCCGCACCAGATCGGCGTCTATGTTCACTTCGCTCAAATCATTGACGATCACGGCTACGCGCAAGCCCTCTCTATTGTTCAGCACATGGTTAAGCACCGTCGTTTTGCCGGAGCCCAGATAGCCGCTTAATACCGTTACCGGGAGTTTATTCTGATTGCCAGGGGCCGCTTGTTCATGATTCATGTTCATGTTATTGTACTCTCCTTATTCGTAATCGTAATTATTACGATTATAAAACAAGAAATAAGGAATAGCAAGTCTTAATAGGATCTGATAAGGGAGGTTTCGCTCATATAGTTAAATCAGAAGGCTGCTCGGCATAGAGGGCTCTCTTCTGGAGTCGAACATCTCGTTATTGTTATTGCGTACGAACTGTGGGACATGCTCGCTCAGAGATTGGGATTAAGTCGATAGAATCGACTTAACTGAATGCAGCAATTTCATCTAACTCGAATAAGTCGGTAACACCCACTTAAATACTCTTAGAAGCCTCTTCTGACCTGAATAAGTCGATCAGATCGACCTTGAAAGTAAGGAAGGATTCGCGCTATCGATTCAAAGGATGGTTGAGCCGGCGAGCGTGTTTGGGTAAATGAAAAATAACCGGGAATTCCGGCGTTTTCTGCCTATGCTTGCGTTTTTAATGATGCGAGTTATCTCATCAAGCAAGCAAACCTGCTTATTGGACAGCCTAATATGACAACCAGCTATCCGGTGACATTTTCCGTTGACGACCACATGTTGGTTCATGCTCCCGACAAGTTGGGCGTACGGCTGCCTGCCAATTGCATCACCTGTAGGCGGACAGCGGCATAGAATACAAAAAAAATCAGCACCACATGTGCTGACTTCTCAAGCTTCCTCATACGTTCATCCTGATGAAAATGGAGTGATTTCATGTCATATTTACCACCGTTTGGCCCGCCCTTCGGACCACCAGGTCCTCCGGGGCCTCCCGGACCGCCGCCAGGACCACCATTTGGCACTTTTCCTGGACCCGGCCCGGGACCAACCCCCGGCCCTCCAGGAGGACAGCAAATGGCGCCAACCTCGCCTCCGCCTTCCTTCGTTCCGCAACAGCAATCCGCATCCTTGCTAGCTGTCGATCCGGGCGGCATTCGCCGCTGCATGTTCCGCTTCACGTATATCTGGATGCACCATGGCGGACAATTCTGGTTTTTCCCCGTGTTCGTAGGACCAAACTCGGTAGCCGGGTTTCGATGGACCGGCTTCTCCTGGATGTACGCCGGGTTTGATCTGAGATCGATCCAATCGTTTACCTGTGTTTAAGGACGATCATTTTGTCTTTGCAGATAAAATTAAACGTCGTATTCAGTTTATCCGGACCAGCCTTCTTCAGCAGCTTAAACACATGTTCATTCAATTTTCTCACCCGCTTCGGAATAGGCACACAGATATAACCGGGGTGATGTTCTTGATCGCAGCACGAACAGCATCCTCCTTTTTTCGATGAAGAACCGGCAGCGGCAGCATTGTTCGTGATGGGAGAGAAAGCATTCGCCCCAGCCATAGCTGCCACCGGGGTTGCACCGGCATTCTCGCGGATGACTCGGCTTTGGCTCGCCACGTTGCATTGCGCGGCATTGATGAACGGATTACTTGCAGGGATGAACGGGAACATGATATTATTCGGAACGTTGTTATGAGCTTCTCCCGGGTTCGAAGGATCGTTAATCGTAAAGCTGTCCGAGTTATTATTCAGGAATCGGCCAAACAGAACATGTCCCGCTTCATGCGCCAATGCGTAGGTATCGATGGCATCGTCGCTCATGACACAATTTCCCACTAGCCGAAAATTTGTTGTGCTGACGAAATTATCGAATTGCGGTCCTGCATTGCCAATTGCGCCAGAGCTTAAGGTTGGTCCGCTAACGTAGATAACATAAATCGCTACTGCGTTGTTCACAGCCGCTTTCGTCTGCGAGATCAGATTGACGATTCTGGGATCGCTAATACCCGGCACGGTGTTCGCTTCCAGCGTCACGTCATCCCGGAAGATAATCTGCAAGTTGTTAAAATTGATATTGCAGCTTACTCCCGGGAAAAAACCTGTGCTCCATACCGCTGTCGCTCTTGCAATGTCATTCGCTACTCTTGTCTGGCGCAGCGCAGCCGTATCGCTTGACCTTGCGCCTCTTGTAAACACACTAACTACATCAACAGTCGCCATTCTTTAAACGCCTCCTTTTGGAAATCCAAGATTAGGGGTTGTACACTTATAGAAGATGCAGCGCATGAAGGAATGGCTTGGACAAACAGATGTGGCATCCATCTGTTTTATGCAAAAAAAAGAGCTTAACCGGCAGCAAATGCCTGGTTAAGCTCTTTTTTTCATCTGAAAAGGGACATTGCGTAATGACTTGTGCTTTATCTTTGAATCCCCCTTGTAAAAATGCGAAAAGCCTCCATCAATTGATCTCCGAGGTTCGCCTCAACTCTGCTTGTGCACCAATCCATCAGTGTGCCTTTATATAATTTCAGCGCTGTTTGCGACATTTCTTCGGCTGGAATGTCTCCGGTCAACTCTCCCGCTTGTTGAGCTTTTTTGAAAATAACCGTTAAGGCATCTACTTTGGCTTGCATGCTACCTTGAATCGTTCCCGCCGAGCCGCCGGACAAGAGCTGCTGAAGGGATACGCGCACCAGAGTTCGGTTGCCGTTAAACGAGTCTCCTAATTCCTTTACCAGAGACAAGACCTTTGGTGTAAAGGGGCTGTCTGCCTGCTCGCTGATTTGTGTGATTTCACTAAAAAACAACGACTTTTGAATGCGAACTAAAACCTCGTCTTTCGTACGAAAGTAATTAAAAAATGTGCCTTTTGCTACGCCAGCCAATTCGGTAATATCCGCTACGGTTGTTAAGTCATAGCCTTTGCTGGAAAACAACTGATAAGCAGCGTCAATGATGTTTTCTTCTGTTATGCGCTTCTTCTCTTCCCGATTCACACATACAGCCTCCCTTGCCACTCATTGTATCATGACATCGGTTTTTCTTTAATACGAAACGCCAACCAAAAAGTTGACTGACAGTCATAATTTTGTTTATAATTCAAATTGTATTCAAAGTCATGCTATAGGAGGCATTATATCAATTTCATGATGAATGAGTCCGAATTAGCTGACTGGATCAATCAGCTCGGTTATACTGCAATGTTCTTTTCGCTATGGCTTGGTATAATAGGTCCGCCTTTTCCTGAAGAAGTGATTGTCATGACTGGCGGTGCCGTCAGCAACGCCGATTCCATGCATCCGATTGCCACGTTTCTTTCGGCTTATCTGGGCGTTATATCCGGACTAACATTCGGATATGTGTTTGGCAGCCGGATAGGAGCTCCTATATTAAATAAATTACGTTCCAGGAAGTCATTGCTTTCCAGCTAGCTTCATATGGACGCTGCTCTTCTTCTCCTTAGGCCGTTTTATTACCAATGATCCCATGCAACTTTGCACCTTACTCTTTGAACACACATGCTATATTCTATTCGCCATCATCGCAGCAGCAAGCGGAGGGCTTATCATTAGATCGAAAATAAAAAGCAAAGCGGTCGTTCAGGATACATGAACCTGCTGCTTATACGGGGTGAAGCAATTGTACAGTCGCTTTTATAAAAATATGAGGCATAATAATCTGGTCAGAAAGAAACTGGGCATGCCGCCGTTTCGAAAAGCCTGTTTATTTTATTTCAGGAGGCTGTGCTTCTTCAAGTGAGGCCATACTCTTGGGCGGATGTCCACTAAAACCATGAATGGCTTCGAGTGCCGCTTACGAAAATGACTTCCGCTACGACGATCTGCGTCGTGCCCGTTCAGAAGCCTGGACTGGAACACAACCGAACTCAGGCACCGGCTGCCGTTATGAGCAAAAAGCCCGGAAGTTATCGATCATGAATCGATATCTCCCGGGCTTTTTCCCTTCGCGTAGTTATTACTCCATCTCTGCGGATTCCCAGCACAGACCGGACGAAGCCGTGAAATCCTGGGGTCCTCGCAGCATATGGGGTATCTTGATGTCGCTGCCGTCCGATTGGCAATCAGCGCTTCGGGTACAGCGGGTAATCAACCGTCGGCGGCACATCGATCAGAATGAGCCGGAGCGGCGCGTCTTCATCGGCTGTGATGATGACATCATGATCCTCATCGGCACGCGCCACGATGAAGTCTTTTGGCTTGAAGGGAGTCGATGTGCTGCCGTCGCCTTCACCCTCGGACCATGAGCCGCCTCCGCGTATGGCGAGCGCCGTCAGCGCACGGCCGCCTGATACCGGATGCCTGTACGGCCTGCCGGCATCGATGACTACGTCCCACATTTGTGCGTCGACCGTAATCGAGATGGGCGATCCGTCGCCAATAATTGTTTTCTTCAAGTAGCCATCGCCCGACTCCTCAGGAAACTGCTCGTGCTCGTACTGGCTGTATGTCGGCTCCATGAGCAGCGCCTTGTCGATATACGGCTCGAACCAGATCTGGAAGCCTTCCATATTCGGCCCGACGAACCGCTCCTCATGGCTGACGCCCGAACCGGTCTGCATCAGCTGTACGCCGCCTGCTCCGACCGTACTGCGCGTTCCCAGCGTATCGCCATGCTGGGCCTGGCCCGAGATGACATAGGTCATAATCTCAAATGCTTGATGGGGATGAAGGGGAATGCGGCCTTCGACAGCTGTCTTCGCCCAAGCCCAGTAGAATAGCGGGCCCACCCGCTTGATTGCCGAGCCTTCCCCGGAGAAGCCAATCGGCTTCTGCTCTGTAATTGTGCCTCCGTCGAAGGCGCCGATCGCTTGAAGTGTTGGTCCATATACCATGGTTTGCATAATGTGTTCCCTCCCGAATAATGTTTATCTGTACTCTTTTCCCCTGTGCTGCGCAGCAGGATGTGCTCAGCGCATTACCAGCTTCCGATGGCGTATGCTCCCGGTCCAATTAAAGCGAGGCCGACAGCGACAACGATTAGGATCAAATTGTATTCGATGCCATTCTGCGTAATCCACAAGCCGTTCTTGCCATGAACCTTGACGATCGCACCGATCATCGGAATCACGATCAGCGCGGCGGCGATCGGCATCCAAAGGCCGAGCGCCAGCAGCAAGCCGCCGCTTACTTCGAACAGCCCGATCACGATAGCCGCTCCGACACCAGGCTTGATACCGATGGAATCGAACCATCCTCCGGTTCCTTTAAGCCCTGGACCTCCGAACCAGCCGAGAAGCTTCTGGGCGCCATGCCCGGCAAAAATCAAACCAATTACCACTCTCATGATAAGCAAACCTGTATCCATATTCATTTCTCATTCTCCTCTAATTTAAAATTGTGATTCTTTAATTTAAGATATATAGTTTAAAAAAACCTCTGTCAACCGCTTTGGGCAAATGGCTATCCTTGCCGCATATCCGTCACTCTATATGTTCACGCGCTAATCTGCAGCAATTGTTCGACTAGTGGACCCTCGACAGAACGATAAACAGCTGCAGCGAATAATTCTGCGGTCCCTCATTTCCGTATCCCTCGCTTCTGTTTTACTATTTTATCTTAAATTTAAGATATATGATTTTAAGGAGAATGTCAAGCGCCTTAAAAGGATAATTTGCAGTTTCTTTTCCCTGCATAATACCAGCCGCCGATGTATCCGCTCCTTCTTTTCGTTTCCTACTACTATGCGATATAGAGCGGCCTTTAACAGGACATATTTTTGACTCGGATGTGCATTTTTTTGACATAGAATGATTCTTCACACTTGTACATCAAAAAAAAGCAAACGGATACGCTCCGATGCTCTTTGCTTGCCAATTCGAACAGTAAGCCGCGCGGCTTGATTATAATCGCTCTTTGACTATATATTTAAGAATTTCGATATTTACCCTCATAAGCGGAATTGATATGGGCAGGAACAAAAAGCTATAGATCGTCCCCCACAATAATGTATCCTCAACATTAATCGTTTCATAATTGCCTCTAACGATATACTCACCGAATATAGCCCCTATTGTTCCAGTAAAAAGTGAAATGAACATGGCAGAGATTAACTGACAAGCCATTTCGTTTTGTTCGTCATTTCTTTCTTATGATATAAGACATGGCCAAGTATGGATGACGTTAATACGAATGGTATCAATGCTGCAAAATAAAACCAGCTTTCTCCCCAAAGAGAAGTTATCCCTCCTGCCAGGGCCTGAGCGATAAACATGAAGATTAACGGAACGATACCAGATAGAAGAATCCCATATACAAAACCCTTTAACCACGCCAAGTTTTTCATGAGTGATATTCCACACCCCTTTTAGGTTTTTATTAACCGGCATTGGGAATTAATAAATCATGGTCAAAGATGAACTTAAGATTATTGAATCTTGCTAATTCTATTGAAAAGGTGATCACAAATGTCCCATTTACATATAAACGGATACAATATGTATTACACCGATCGCGGCAAAGGAACAGCAATCATATTTATCCATCCTCCTGTGCTGACCAGTTTAGTCTTCCAATATCAAATTCAACCATTATCGGCTCATTTTCGAACGATCACCTTTGATATCAGAGGCCATGGCAGTAGTGAATCATCCAAGGAAGAAATCACTTATCCTTTGATTGTAGAGGACATCAGGCGGTTAATAGAGCGATTGAAGATCGATAAAGCCTTTTTGTGCGGTTACTCAACAGGTGGTTCGGTTGTACTCGAATTTCTGTTAACCTATCCCGATCTGGCATTGGGTGGAATTGTAATCGGGGGAATGTCGGAAGTAAGCGACAGAAAACTAAAAAACAAAATAAGGCTTGGCCGCATCTTTTCCCGAATCGGTGCGGTTAGCACGATTGCCCTCTCCGTCGCTTGGGCGCAAGCACAAACAAAGATGTCTCTGATTCGGCTATTATTTAAAGACGCCAAGAAAGGAAACGCCAAAAATGCCACCCAGTATTACCAATACAGTTTACATTATAACTGTACAGCACGGTTAGAGAATATACATCAACCCGTCATGTTGATCTATGGAGAAAAGGATAAATCGTTTCACCCTTACGGCAAATTGCTTCGACAACGATTGCCGAAGAGCGAGCTCTATTATATTAAGAAAGTCGGCCACCAAATACCTACGAAGGCAGCAAATAAATTAAATGATCTGATTCATCAGTTCCTTCTGCAAGCTAAGGATTGGTAACTGTCAGCGGCAATGAGATGAAGCATTAATGGTTGATGGTTGATACCATTGTTAAGATTCTTTTTGTTGCTGTCATATCCAAATATAAGGGAGAAGTTCTTTATTCTCAGTATCACGAATGGTTTGAACTGACTAGAAAGTTCAATTAATTAAAAAAGATGAGGCGCACCCCTCATCTTCAGTCACCCCATCGGCTAAGAGTTCAATCTGACCGAGATACTCCTCGGCTGATGTAACCACTTTCGAGTTTGGACTTTTGGAAGTCGTTATTTCTTTTTACCGAGCTTCTCACGAATCCATCGATACACTTTAGCACGGTTGACAAAAATTTGATATCCAGTGCGTACTAGATAGGAAAGGTAGAACGGTTAATATTTACTATAATACTATGGGTACGAATTATAATACGTCACAGGGATTCCCCTGTGACGTATTCTCAGATTACCAGTTACCGTATACGGACAGTGTACTTTTTGTGGAGCCATGGTTTAGTCCAATCGGAACAAAACCATGATAGAGATTAAACTCCGACACGCTGCCGAGAATGGATTGCCATGCCGAGGATGATGTCTTTTTGTAGTAATGGATTAGCATCCAATCCGGATTACTTGTACCGGATTCGCCAGCATACGAAGACATCATAGCTACTTGACCACCAGCCGAGATTGTGTCGATGATCGTTGTACCATCCGGCTTATAGATATTTGTGGAACGTCTAACGTTATAGATTTTGTGTGTCACGTTGTTCAGCGTGCTGTAGTCCTTAAGAGTTACAGTTCCAACATGTAAATTCGTCCATGGTGTGTCAACGTCTCCAGCAGCACCGCCCCAGTCAGCAAACAAATAACCTGTTTGAACACTGCCCGAGGAATTTCGGAATCGAATTTTTAGGTACTGTGGAGAAGTATGTTGGCCAAACGAGCCATATGCCTCACCAACGTTGATCTTACCGATTTTATTAAAGTTAATGTCCTCTACATCTACTGCTTGATTCAATGTATTTACCATAAGCCATCCCATACGTAATACCCCCATAAAATAATGTTAAGCTGGCGAACGGATTAATTCTTACGCGCGTCTTAGAATCTTTCCATCGATGCTTACACTCTCCTATGTTGGCACTACTCCTTTGTTTGTGACACTTCATAAAAATAGATCGCATTCGCGATTACGGTCTAGATGAGAAAAGCCGCCTCGATTCACTGAACTGCTCCCCGTCAAGTAGACAGTACAAAAAATAAAGATCTATGATGCGGCCTTAGCCCTAAATTCTTTGGGACTGAGGCCGTTTAGTTTTTTCTGTAATCGTTCGTAATTGTAAAAGTGGATA
>NZ_QZCF01000015.1 GCF_003591485.1 Paenibacillus sp. 1011MAR3C5 | reverse complement strand
TACGGACGGGATAAGCGCTGAAAGCATCTAAGCGTGAAGCCCCCCTCAAGATGAGATTTCCCAATTAGTAAGACCCCTTGAAGACGACGAGGTTGATAGGTTCGGGGTGGAAGCACAGCAATGTGTGTAGCTGACGAATACTAATCGGTCGAGGGCTTATCCTACTGCTAAGGATGATTCAACAGTTACTTTCGTATCCAGTTTTCAGGGCGCAATTTTTTTCTCCGGATGGACAAGCTTCGTCTGAAGAATATCAGTTGCACATGGCATTTGGCTATGTCATTTCCTGACCTTGTTAGCGACCCCGAGCGCTGCAAGCGACATTTTCGGGGACATGTGGCGGTGTAGCTCAGCTGGCTAGAGCGTACGGTTCATACCCGTGAGGTCGGGGGTTCGATCCCCTTCGCCGCTACCATATGGAGGATTAGCTCAGCTGGGAGAGCATCTGCCTTACAAGCAGAGGGTCGGCGGTTCGATCCCGTCATCCTCCACCATCAATACACCCCAAAAAAGTGAAGCTAAGCTTTGTAGCTTATACCGATTACTTTCCGGGGACCCCATATTAGCTTGGAGCTGTGGTGTAGAGGCCTAACATGCCTGCCTGTCACGCAGGAGACCGCGGGTTCGAATCCCGTCAGCTCCGCCATTTTTTGAATAAGGTAAGGCTCGGTAGCTCAGTCGGTAGAGCAGAGGACTGAAAATCCTCGTGTCGGCGGTTCGATTCCGTCCCGAGCCACCACTTTTTCTAAGCAACATGGAGGATTAGCGAAGTGGCCAAACGCGGGAGACTGTAAATCTCTTCCTTCGGGTTCGGTGGTTCAAATCCATCATCCTCCACCACTTTCTTTTTTGAGAGCCATTAGCTCAGTTGGTAGAGCACCTGACTTTTAATCAGGGTGTCGTAGGTTCGAGTCCTACATGGCTCACCAGTTTTTTTACGAAAACTGAACAATTCATCGAACAGAGAGAGCATTCTCTCTTTTTTTATTTGTATGGCCCCTCTTGAAGGGGCTTTTTTATTTGTCAGTTGATTATACTTGAAACTTATGGAGCGAAAGTCTATTATTATTCTATAAAGTGGAATATTTCTTCAATTTGAGGAGTGTATGAAATGTCCAAGCTTAAAGGTTTCTCCGAAGGTGCCAATACCTTATTAGTGATATCCAGCATCTACGAATCGCTGACCAAGACAGAGAAGAAAATCGCGGATGTCATTCGCAAGGATGCGGAAGCGGTCGTATATGTGACATTAACAGACTTAGCCGAGATGGCAGGAGTGGGGGAAACCTCGGTTTTGCGCTTATGCCGCAAAATCGGTTTTAAGGGCTATCAAGAATTCAAGCTGGCGTTGGCTCAAGATTTGGTCGTTCCGATTAAAAATGTGCATAGTCAAATTGATGAATCTGATAATCTTCATGATATCGCAGCTAAAATAACGGCGGAAAATACGAAGTCAATCGAAAATACACTTAATCTTCTCGACATGGAACAGATGGAGAAGGCAATCGATGCGATTGGAAAGTCGAAGAAGCTGTACTTCTTCGGGGTAGGATCGTCGGCCAATACCGCTATGGATGGCAAGTACCGTTTTATGAGACTGGGGTATAATACCGAGGTCGTAACTGACCCGCATATTATGGCGATGAATGCTATTCTGATGGAAGAAGGCGATGTATTGTTTGCCGTATCAACTTCCGGCAGTACGAAGGATATTGTGGACGCCGTCAAAATTGCGAAGCAAAAATCGGTCTTCTTTATTTGTCTAACCAGCCATCTGCGCTCACCTCTGACGCAATATGCGGATGTGGTGCTGCTCTCCAAGTCCCGGGAGACTCCGCTGCAGGGCGGCGCATTCTCGTCCAAGCTATCGCAAATTCACGTCCTTGATATTCTGACTACAGCAACGGCAATCCGTTACCGGACGAAGGCATATGATGCTTTGGAGAAAACCTCAATGGCTGTTGTTCATAAAATTTATTAAAAAGATTGTAATGGAGTAATTCTCCGTACTATAATATGAATGTGAAAAATTTATCCATGCGTACCTTTGGGCGTATGGATTTTTTATTAACGAACAGGAGTGAGCACATCTTATGAACAAGATTGTATACGTACCTTTGGATGAAAGACCTTGCAATTATGATTACCCGCTTTACTTGGCAGGAATGACAGATCTTCAAATGGCTGTGCCCAGCCGGTCTATGCTCGGTGATAAGAAACAACCTGCAAATACTGAGGCTGTAGCCCAGTGGCTGGTTAAGGAAGCAGACGACGCAGACTATGCGTTGGTCAGTATCGATATGCTTCTCTATGGGGGCATTGTACCTTCCAGGCTTCATCAATTAGACCTGGCAGAGCTGGAGCGACGAATGAGTGTATTGCGAGTTATTAAGTCAGCTAATCCGTCCTTAAAGCTGTATGCCTTCCATCTCATTACAAGAGCGCCTGCTTATTCGAGCAGTGAGGAAGAGCCTGATTATTACGCTGATTACGGCCGGGAGCTATATGAATATGGATGGCTGATGGATAAGCGCAAGCGAGATGGATTGGATCAAGCCGAAGAGGAACGGTTAACGCATATCGAAAATACGGTGCCGAGCACTATATTTGATGATTTCTTAGGCAGACGGACAGTGAATAAGCAGTTGAATCAGCACTCTGTATCACTTGTAGATGAAGGCGTTATCGATTATCTGGTTATTCCGTTAGATGATAATTCCTTATACGGTTATACATCATCGGAGCAGCGGAGCCTCGTGCATCTCATTCAGCATAGCAATCTGCTTGACCGGATAGCGGTATACCCTGGCGCGGATGAGATCGGATGTACGATGTTCAGCCGCATTTTTTGCGAGATTCATCAGTATGAGCCTTTAATCCACATCAGATACTCATCGACGCTTGGTCCTGCCATTGTGCCTAAGTATGAGGACCGCAGCTTGAATGAGAGCATCAAGCATCACATTACAGCATCGGGCGCATACGTAGCGGATGGATTCGAAGCTCCAGATATCTTTTTGATGGTCCATTCGCCTGCGGCTAGCGGAGTATCTGTAGCCGAGACGACGGATCGTTATGACGCGCGTCATCATTCCTACTTCTCTGAAGTCAATATACGTGAATTCGCAAGCGCAATAGAAAGATACGCACGCCTTGGCAAAGTAATGGTACTAGGAGATGTGGCTTTGTGCAATGGCGGTGATGACATTCTGATGAAGCTGCTCGCGAAAAAGGGGCTATTAGACAAGCTGGACGGATATGCGGCATGGAATACATCCGGCAATGCGCTTGGTACGGTCATCTCCCATGCGATCATTACAGCCTACAACCGTGCGCAAGCTCAGCTCGATCCGCAGAAGGAAGCGGCTAGCCGTATGTATTATTACTACCGGCTGATTGAGGACTGGGGTTATCAGTCTGTCGTACGCCAGTATATTACCGATGAGCTTCTGCCAGGGCTGAAGGCCTCTTACTTCCAAATCGAACATGTACAGGACAAAGTAGAGGAGATGATTGAACAACAGCTGCAGCACTTTGCGAATGATTATATCCCGTATGATGGAGCGCTAACGATATCGAAGGTAACCACGCCTTGGAAGCGGATGTTCGAAATCGGATTCTTGCTGGAGAGCGAGCAGAGCTAATGGCGTTATCCTTCTGCAAAATGGAGTTCCTCTATTCAATTTTGGAGAATTCCTCCCAAAAGTAAAAATAAAGTGGAAATATCCTTTACAATGCAACTGACCCGGAGGTATAATAACTCCAGGAACTTCATCATTACTTCATACTTAGGGGGATTGAGAGAATTATGTTGAAGAGAAAATGGGTCACGACGACGCTTGCCTTGATTCTGACCGCAGCACTCGTCGCATGCGGGAATGGCAATAGCAATGGCAGCCCTTCCAGCACAGACAAAGGCAATAACGGCTCATCCGGCAAAAAGACAGAGGTTAGCTTCTGGTATCTATGGGGCGGCGTTGAAGGGGAGTATGTAGAGGAACTGATCTCCGAGTTCAATGCTAGCCAAGAGCAATATGAAGTGAAGGGCTTGTCCGTACCGGATATGCAGAAGATCATCGTAGCCATCTCCAGCGGAGAGGGCCCGGATGTAACGGATAACTTCAGCAATAACACTGCTTCCTATGTGGAGAAAGGCATGCTGGAATCGCTTGACGAATATATCGAGCGGGACAATTACGATATCTCTGACTTCGTGCCAGCGGCGCTGGATTCGGGCCGATACGACGGAAAGCTGTATGCGCTTCCGATTAACGTAAACTTTAACATGATGTTCTACAACAAGGCGCTTCTGGCAGCGGCCGGTTATGACGGACCGCCTCAGACAGAAGAAGAGTTGCTTGAATACGCGATTAAAACAACCGAGACGAATGCCGACGGCACAATCAAAGTGATGGGCTTCCCAGACTTCCCGAACGTGTATTACACGAACAGCATGGCCTTTGCCATGGGTGGGGACTTCATCTCGGAAGACGGCAAGACGCTGACTCCCGATAACGAAGGGATGAAGAAAGGGATCGAATTGATGCAGGCTTACCGCAAGCAATTCGGCGCCGATAATGTCCTGAAGTTCAACTCGTCCGCGAAGTATCTGGATGCGACCGATCCGTTCATACAAGGCAATCAAGCGATCCGCTTCGACGGACCATGGTTCGGCCATACGGTGAAGAATGTGCTGAAGAAGGATATCGACTATGGCGTAGCTCCATATCCAGCGCCAGCCGGCAAGCCTGAGCTGGCTGGCGGCGGCGAAGTAAGCGCATCGACCTTCTTTATCCCAAGCAATGCGAAGAATAAGGACGGCGCATGGGCATTCATGAGCTGGCTGATGTCGAAGGACAACATGGTGAAATTCAACGACAAGTTCGCCAATCTGCCTGCCAGAACTTCGGCGTATGACGACCCGGCGCTGCAAGACATTCCGGATTTCCAAGCTTTCGCAGAGGCAGCCAAAAATCCGAATTTGAAGTCATTCCCAACCTTCGGCGAACAAGGCTCTTACGGCAAAGTCATTACGGATGAATTCGAGCTTGCCGTGAACTTCAAGAAGACTGCAGAAGAAGCAATGAAGACAATGAAAGACAAGTCCGCCAATCTGCTGAAATAAGGAATCGTGAAGTCAGCTTACGTGTACCGCTTTGCCGGAAGGTGAGGCGGTACAGCATTTATGTTGGGGAAAGTAGACTTCAGGGGGAGCAACCATGAAGAAAAAAACTTGGATCGGGTTAGCATTCGCGAGTCCCTGGCTATTAGGCTTTCTCGCTTTTACGCTGTATCCGTTATTGGCATCATTCTATTACAGCTTTACGAGCTTCAATATTTTTCAATCGCCTGAATTTGTAGGATTCGATAACTACAAGGAGCTTATGGGTGACGATCTATTCTGGAAAAGTGTGAAGAATACGCTGTACCTGACGGTAGTAAGCACGCCGATCAACTTGTTTTTCTCCTTACTAGTGGCACTATTGCTTAATACGAAAATTAGAGGTTTGTCGATATACCGCACGGTGTATTATATCCCGACGATCGTGCCGCTCGCAGCAACATCGCTGCTGTGGATGTGGATTTTGAATCCGCAATACGGCCTGCTCAATGACTTGCTCAGTATGGTTGGACTGCCAGGACCGAACTGGCTCGCAGATCCGAGCTTAAGCAAATTCTCGCTGGTGATGATGGGGCTATGGGCTTCGGGCAATGTGATGATTATCTTCCTGGCTTCCTTGCAGGAGGTTCCGCAATCACTGTATGAATCGTCCCAGATCGACGGAGCGAACAAGTGGCGCCAATTCTGGAGCATCACGATACCAACCATATCACCGATCATTTTGTTTCAGCTGATTATGCAAGTGATCAACAATCTGCAATATTTCACACAAGCTTATTTCGTTGTATCGAGCAGCGCACTCAATCTGCCGGGCAGCGGCGGACCTGAGAATTCGCTCTTGATGTATGCGATGTACCTGTACCACAATGCCTTTATTTACTTCAAAATGGGCAAAGCTTCCGCTATGGCATGGATCTTGTTCATCATAGCTGGCATTATTACATGGCTCATCTTCCGTTCTTCGAAAAAATGGGTCACCTACGGAGGCGAATAAGATGAGGACAATCAAACTTAAAAAAAGCCTGCCCGTCCATAGCATTCTGGTCGTGATCGGGATTGCCTTCCTGGCGCCGTTCATCTGGATGCTGCTGACATCGCTTAAGTCGCTGGAGGAAATATCGACCTTCCCGTTAACGATATGGCCAGAGGCGTTCCAATGGAGCAACTACAAGGATGTATTCGAGATCATCCCGTTTGCAAAATACTTCTTGAACACATTGCTCGTTACGCTCGCGAGTGTTGTAGGACAATTGTTCGCTGCGCCGCTTGTGGCCTATTCCATTACAAAGATTGAGTGGAGCGGGCGCAAGTGGATCTTCCCGATTGTGATTGCGACCATGCTGCTGCCATTCCAGGTAACGATGATTCCGATCTATATGATCTTCAAGGATCTTGGATTGACCGGCAGCTACTGGCCGCTCATTATCCCGACATTCACGGGAGCGCCGCTTTATATTTTCTTGCTTAGACAGTTCTTTATGTCCATCCCGGATACCATTATCCAGGCAGCGCGCATTGATGGCGCATCCGAGTCACGTATCTATGTGACGATGATTCTTCCGCTTTGTCGTCCGGCTCTTGCAGCCGTCGCGATCTTCACGTTCCTGTATACATGGTCTGACTTTATGGGGCCGCTGCTGTATCTGAACAATGCGGATATGTACACGCTAACGCTGGGCTTGCAAGCTTTCTTGGCTGAGCATTACACGGAGTGGGGATTGTTGATGGCGGCTTCGGCTCTGTTCACCCTGCCTCTGATCATTATGTTCTTTTTTGCACAAAAGCAATTTATCGAAGGTATTACTTTGACAGGAATCAAAGGCTGATGTTTCCGTACGTAAGGAGTGTAACCTATATGAATAAGGACCTAATACAAGCTCTGAGTGGCGGGTTAATCGTCTCCTGTCAGGCATATGCAGGGGAGCCGCTGTACGGCTCCGATACGATGGCGAAGCTGGCTGTCGCTGCCCGGGAGGGCGGGGCAGTCGGCATACGCGCCAATTCGCCGGCGGATATTGCAGCGATTAAGGAATCTCTCGCACTTCCGATCATCGGGATATGGAAGGCACGCTATGACGATTCGCAGGTTTATATTACCCCAACCTACAAAGAAGCGATTGCCGTTGCCGAGGCGGGTGCTGATATCATTGCGATTGACGCAACATCACGCCGACGGCCGGGAGGGGAAAGTCTCGCTGACATTGTTAAGTTGCTACGATCTGAGTATCCGCATTGCTTGTTAATGGCGGATGTTTCTACGCTCGATGAAGGCTTGCAGGCGGAAGTAATGGGGTTCGATATCATTTCCACGACACTATCGGGGTATACGGAATATTCGCCTCAACAGAAAGAACCGGATTTCAACCTGGTCGAAGAGCTGGCGCGACGGGCAACAATACCGGTCTTCGCCGAAGGCAGAATCCAGTCGCCAGAACAAGCTTGCCAATGTCTGCTGCTTGGCGCGCACGCAGTCGTGATCGGCAGCGCCATCACGCGGCCAGAGGCGATTACAAAGAAATTCGTAGACGGGCTCACCCAAAGACCCGAGCTTGTCGGAAAGGAATGAAGCAGATGCGTTCCGCAGTAGGAATCGATCTGGGAGGCACGAATATCAAATGGGGCATCGTCGCAGAAGATGGTGAGGTGCTGCTGGAGGGACTCGTGCCTACCGAATCGGAGCGGGGACCGGATGAGCTGCTGAACAAGCTGTCCGCTATTGCGGAGCAGGCGGTGCAGTCTTCTACGGATTTGAATATAGCGCTGGATAGCGTGGGCATCGGTACCGCGGGCCAAGTCCAACGTGCAAGCGGCATCGTAATGGGCGCAACGGCAACCCTGCCCGGATGGGCGGGTATGCCGCTTGGTGAGCGTATCGGCAGAGAGACAGGACTTCCCGTCGTGGTCGACAACGATGTTAATATGATTGCGATTGGAGAAGCCTGGATAGGAGCGGGACAGGAATGGGAAGACTTCCTGTGCGTAGCGCTTGGCACCGGAGTAGGCGGCTGCTGGGTTAGCGACCGCCGTGTCTATGGCGGAAGAGAAGGCTATGCCGGCGAGTTCGGTCATATGATCGTCTCCATGGGCGGCCGCGAATGCAGCTGCGGCAATCGGGGCTGCTGGGAGTCTTATGCATCCGTGACGGGGCTGAAGAAGCTGGCTTATGAGGAATGGACGGGCGGCCCTTGGGAAGAACCCGAGACGCTGTTCCAATATGCAAGAGAAGGCAACATCAGAGCGTTATCCATCGTGACTCAATATTGCGAATATGTAGCGGCCGGTCTGACCGGTCTCATCCATATCTACAATCCATCAGCTATCGTTCTGGGCGGAGCCATTGTGGCTGGACAGGGTACATTCTTGCTTGAGCGAATTCAGACGCTGTTGAACCGACAAGTCATGCCCGTGTATCAGCAGCCCGAGCCAGTGGCTGTCGTCGCTGCACAGCTGGGACGACATGCCGGAGTAGTTGGGGCTGCTCTAGCCGCCTTGAAGCGATAACCGTTAGTTCGTATCCTCATACGGATCTATGCCTGAGAATCAGTATTGGCTTCATGATAGATACATCCGAATTTTCTAGCTGGATCGAACCATCCTAATTCAAAGGAGAGATCGATTCATGAAGAAGGATTTATGGTTGCGAAGTGCAAGGGTTCAGATGATCAAAGTATTGTGCTTGACGATGATTGTCGTATGGTTTAACCCTCTAGGGCTTGAGAGGGCTGTCGCAGCAGGCGCCAATCTGATCGCCGGGAAAAGCTACGCTTCCAGTATGGCAGCGAATGCCTCCTACCCGGATAGCGGAGGTGTAGAGCTGACGGACGGTATCACAGCAGCGCCGCTGCTTGCCGATGCCGCATGGCAAGGCAGGCTCACACCGGGCAGCTATTCCTTCACCGTTGATCTGGGAGCAGCGCAGACATTCCAGCGGTTCGAGGCCGGATTCTTCAAGTATGCGGGAGGCGGCATTCCTGCTCCAACGAGTGTGGAATACAGCTACTCCGCAGATAATGCCGTTTATCAGCCGGCGTGTTCCGTAGGCCAGCAGGGAGCGGGCAGCGATATCGTGCGTTTGACTTATTCATGCGATTCCGCAGCGCCTGCAACGGCTCGGTATGTGAAGATGACAGTATCCGGCACACCGGGCAGCTGGTCTTTCGTGGACGAGTGGAAAGTGCTGGAGGCAGAGCCTGCCCCTGCGAATGTACTGAAATTAAACGGCTCGTTCCTGCAGCCGGAGCTTGGCGACCAGTGGAGCAACACGCAGTGGGAAGATGAATTCCAGTATATGAAGGAAGTCGGCATGGATCATCTGATTCTGCAGTGGTCGGCGAATACGGAGTTCGGAACTGCTGTCTACCCGACGACCGTAACGGGCCTCACTCAAGAGACATCGCAAGACGTTGTCGCGAAGGCGCTGCAGATGGGTGAGGAATACGGCCTCGATATCTACATCGGTCTTCAGCTTAATCATGAATGGTTCGCCAATTATACGAATAATGTGGCATGGCTGGATGAAGAAGCGGGCATAGCCAGCGAGTTAATCGAGGATTTGTGGAACCAATACAGCAGCTATGACTCCTTCAAGGGCTGGTATTTAAGCTTCGAGGTAGACAATTGGAACTTGCCTGACGCCGCTTCATGGCAGCGCATGGCGGACTTCTATAATGATGTCACGACGGTAGCCCATACAGTGTCCCCAGGGCTTCCGATTATGATCTCGCCGTTCTACAATGTATCAGGCGGGTTGAATCCGTCCGGCTGGCAGACAATGTGGAATTACATTCTGAGCCGTACAGACATCGACATCCTTGCCTTGCAGGACGGTATCGGAGCCGGTCATGCGGTAACATCCGATCTGGCAAGCTGGTTTGCTGCGACGAAAAATGCCATCACCGCTTCGAGCCCGGGCACGGCGCTTTGGGCGGATACGGAGACGTTCAATACGGACTTCAGGCCGATGGATATGCAGCTTATGCTGGACAATATGCTGGCGGTGGAGCCGTATGTCAGCCATTATACGAGCTTCAGCTTCAACCATTACATGAGTCCTCAGACCGTTAATCCGTTGTACTATGAGACCTACGCTGACTATGTAGCTACTGGCGTCATGGATTCGGCGGCTCCAACGACACCATCAGGACTAACGGCAACGGCCGCCGATGCGATGACGGTGAACCTGAACTGGAGCAGCTCGACAGACAATACCGGGGTAGTGGGCTATCAAATATACCGTAACAGTGAGCTAGTTTATGCCGACTATACCGCGGCTGCAAGCTTTGTCGATAAACAACTGACGCCGGGAATCTCGTATACGTATGCCGTGCGTGCGTTCGACGCGGCAGGCAATCTGTCTGCTCTGTCATCGTCAGTATCCGTAACAACTCCGGCAGGAACGACTTATCCGAATAATTGGTCTGCAGGAAGGTCCTACGCTTCGTCGATGCCTGCGGATGCCGCTTATCCGGATTCGGGCGGCACGGAGCTCACGAATGGAGCTTATGGCTCGGCGTCTTATGTAGACGGAGCTTGGCAAGGCCGCAATACCGCAAGCCCTTATAGCTTTGTCATTGATTTGGGGCAAGTACGCACGATCAGCGAATTGAATGCCAACTTCCTGCAAGTGAAATCCGTTTATGTGCTGCTGCCCAAGGAAGTGCGGTTCTCCGTGTCCAGCGACAATATCACCTTTACGAATGCCGGAACGGTCGAGAAGCCTGCAGTCAGCAGCTCCGATCAGACTAAAACTTATCGTGTGACCGGGCTGTCCGGCGTGTCCGGCCGCTATGTCAAAGTGGAAGTCGTCCCGGCGAGCAGCGCATGGACATTCATCGATGAGATTCAGGCTCGCAGCTAATCGTTTGCTCCTTACCCCGAACTATATGCGCTATTAATGAAATGTTTTAGATGCACGCATAAGAATGGTCTGATTGGAAGAGTTTCGAAAACGCGCGTAAAAAAAGAAGCTGCTCATGAGTCGCGTGGACTCGTTGAGCAGCTTCTATCATTTCATTATTGAACAGTGCGGCTGCGCAGTGTCAGTTCTTCGATCAGCTCTTGCGCCGAAGCTTGCAGTCTTTCGGTAAGCTCTTCGTTGATCTCAAACTTGGTTTCGCTGCTGCCATCCTGAATGCGGTTCACTTGGTTATCCGTAGCATAGATGCCCTTGATGAAGTGGCGTGCGCCCATGGATGCCAGTACTGGCTTGAGGGAATAATCGATGGACAGCAGATGCGCGAGCGTACCGCCAATGAACAATGGCAATACGAGCTTGCCCTCCAATCCCTTCTGAGGCAGCAGATCAATATAGGATTTCAATACGCCTGTATAGGAAGCCTTGTATACCGGGCTGGCAATAATGACAGCCGACGCTTCCTCTACCAGTCTATTGGCCTCTACAATCGCCGGGCTGCCGAAGCGGGAATGGACCAGGTCTTCCGCCGGCAAGGTTACGACCGTAATCATCTTCGACGGGTAGCCCTTCAGATCAAGCTCTCTTCTAATGAAGTCTACAATTCCGTTCAGACGCGATGTTGCGTTCGGACTTCCAGATATGATTACAATAGAATTGGACATGAAAGATGCATCTCCTTTATAGTAAGCACGTATACACGTATGAGCAGTCAGAAATAGCGGTCTTATCCGATAAGTTTTCTTTGTAAAAGAGTACCATGAATGGCTGATCCGGTCAAACGCCGGACGAGGCTGAATGCAGCAGAATGATATGATAAAATGGACGAAAAAGAGCGCTTAATTTCATGGGAGTGGAACTTAAATGAGCACATATGAATGGGTAAAGCCTCTGGAACGTATTATGAACAGGCCGTTAGCGGTATTGACTATGAACGCGGCAGAATGGAAAGCGGCTGCCGAAGGGGCGGAAGCGGCTTCTGAACCATTCTTGGACGGTATCGTATCGGCAGGGAATTGGATCGAACATGACGGAAAGCTGTGGATGGTCGCGGAGATCAGTCAGAAGCAGATGTCCGTCCTGGAGATGGAAGCGCGCGATATGGATACGAAGGATAAGGAGCTGATCAGTTGGTCCTTGCGGCATGCATCCAGCGTATCGAAGCAGCATGAAGACACGGGCGCCTCGGAATCTGAGAAGCTGGCGTTCAAGCTGGGAGAATGGCTGCAGAAGCAGCTTGAATCGGAAGAGCCGGTCTATTCGCTGCCTGATCATCTGACAGTCGGCAACCGCTTGTATCATGATATGATTCCGTTCCTGCTTGTAGCCGAGCAATCCAGCGTCAAGCAAGATGCCTATCCGGAGCTTGAGAAGCTGCTGCGCTCCTTTCTCTCAGACGATATCTTGTTAATTCCGCTCAAGAGCCGAGAATGGCTTATATGGGGGCCGATGTCGCTGTTGAAGGATGAAGACGCGGAGATGCACGAGCTCGCAGAGGAAGAAACGATGGAAGACAGCTTGGCTTCCATCGCGATCGGCCTCCATGAGATGCTGGCAAGCGAATGGCTGGGCGAATGTCATCTGGCCGTTACGCATCCTATATCTCCGGCGAAGGGGATGGTCGAGGCGGCGATTACAATGCGGGAGACGATCCATCTGGGCCGCAAGTTCCATGTCGGAACGAACATTCATCTTCCTTGGATGCTTCAGCTGGAGAGACTGCTTAATGCGATTCCTGAGTCGAACCGGTCCAAGTATTTGGAGCAGTCGCTGAAGCGGGCGGATCTGTTCGTCGAAGCGGAGATGCTCAGCACGCTGGACACCTTCTTCTCCCTCGATTGCAATGTCAGCGAGACGGCCAAGAAGCTGTATATTCACCGCAATACGCTCCTCTACCGGCTGGACAAGCTGAAGCAGGAGACAGGACTGGACGTACGGCAGTTTCGGGATGCCGTTCTCGTGAAGATTATTTTGCTATTGTACAAAGTTACGAAAAGGAATTAAATTTTTTGTAAGGTATGTGCATAGTCATCTGTCTCCCTGTGGGATAAGATAGATGCATATCGAAATTCTTTTTTAGGGGGAAATTGATCATGGCAGGCGTACGCTTAGAAGGCATTTACAAAAAATATCCGGGTTCGGACAAAGCATCTGTAACCGATGTAAACCTAGACATCCAGGACAAAGAATTCCTCGTATTGGTCGGACCATCCGGTTGCGGTAAATCGACGACTCTTCGTATGATCGCAGGTCTTGAAGAAATCTCGGAAGGTAAATTGTTCATCGGCGACCGTCTTGTGAACGACGTAGCTCCTAAAGATCGCGACATCGCGATGGTATTCCAATCCTATGCCCTGTATCCGCACATGAACGTGTACCAAAACATGGCATTCGGTCTTAAACTTCGTAAATTCAAAAAAGCAGACATCGACAAACGCGTTCGTGAAGCTGCTAAAATTCTTGATATCGAGCATTTGCTTGACCGTAAGCCAAAAGCACTTTCCGGTGGTCAGCGTCAGCGCGTTGCCTTGGGCCGTGCGATCGTCCGCGAACCTCAAGTATTCTTGATGGACGAACCGCTTTCCAACCTTGATGCTAAACTTCGCGGCCAAATGCGCGCGGAAATCAGCAAACTGACTAAGCGTCTGGAAACAACAACAATCTACGTAACGCATGACCAGATCGAAGCCATGACAATGGGCGATCGTATCGTCGTTATGAAAGACGGCTTCATTCAACAAACAGATTCTCCGGAGCAACTGTACAACAATCCGAAGAACATCTTCGTAGCAGGTTTCATCGGCGCTCCATCGATGAACTTCATTGTAGGCACACTGTCCGAGCAAGGCGGCGCTGTACGCTTCAAAGCGGCTGGCGTTGACGTTTCTGTACCAGAAGGCAAAGCGGCTACGCTTCGTTCCAAAGGCTACATCGGCAAAGAAGTCATCATGGGCGTACGTCCTGAGGACATTCATGAAGAGCCTGTATTCCTGGAAGCATCCCCTAACTCGATCGTGAACGCGAACGTTGAGGTTGCTGAGAACCTTGGTCACGAAATGTACCTGTACCTGAACGGTATCGGTTCCGACACGGTTATCGCACGCGTTGACGGCCGTTCCGCAATCCGCGACGGCGCAAGCGTGAAGCTGGCTCTGGACATGAACAAGGTTCACCTGTTCGACAAAGAGACAGAACTGAACATTTTCGAGAACTAATAGCTGATTATAACAAGGAGTCTCCGGTTCATTCCGGAGGCTCTTTTTTATTTTATTTTTTCAATATAGGAAAACCGTTTGCGGAGTTGAACGGTCTAATACATACAAAGATGGCAGCAAGGCAGGGCGGGGGGAAGCAATGGGGCATGATGAACACAATGACGCGGATCTGCGCAAAGACGATGAAGCGTTGCTGGAGCGAATAGAGAGGGAGAAGGGCAAAATGTACGGAATTGCCTATGCCTATATGCGCAACGAAGCGGATGCGCTGGAAGCCGTGCAGGAGACGGTATGCCGCGTCTGGATGAAGCGGCGAAGCCTCCGGGAGCCGAGATATTTCGCAACATGGATGATACGAATCTTAATCCATGTCTGTATGGATGAGCGGAAGAAACGGAAGCGGGAGCAGCCGTCTCCCAATGAAAGATTAGAACGGGCGGCTGATTCGGACCGAACGATCGAGCGCATCGGGATGGCAGAACAGATTGCGAAGCTGCCGCCGCGATATCGTATGGTCGTCGTGCTGAAATATTATCGGGATATGACCGTAATGGAAATAGCCAAGTTGCTCGAAAAGCCGGACGGTACAATTCGTACTTGGCTGCACAAGGCACTGAAGCAATTGCGGCGCGAGATGGAGCAGGGAAAGGAGGGCGTCGATCATGAGCGAGTCGTGGAAGAAGGCTGGGGAAGAAGATAAGGTTAATCCACAAGACGGAGACAAGAAAGAGAGTGCAGGACAATTCGATGAATTGGAGGGGAAACCTGAGTTTGCTGAACTGCTGGACAATCTAAGAGGCGACCGCAAACGGGTAGATAGGCAGATTCAACTGGATCATGAGTCTGAATTGGAATATCGATTAGACCAGGCATTGCGCAATGGGCATGCTAATGGACGCAGGCGCAGCGTAACGAATCGAAGAAAAAGAATCAGCTTGCAAATGGGAGTTGCGGCTGTCTGTCTCATGCTCATGCTGACGGCCTTTGTCCGCATCTCGCCAGCCTTTGCCGCTATCGTTAAGGAGATTCCCGGTTTTGGACGATTTGTGGAATTGGTATCCTATGATCGCTCCTTAATGACCGCATTGGACCATGAATACTTCCAGCTTGTGAACCAATCCGATGAGAGGAACGGCTATACCTTTACCGTGAATGGCGTTCTCGCCGATTCGCAGCGGATCGTACTTCTGTATACAGCGGAGGGACCGGGCATTACGGAAGAGAATATGACTTTTCTGCCGTACAAACTGAAGGATGGGAGCGGGGAAGATCTTCAGGCGATGTCTGCAAGCTCCCATTTCTTCCGGGATGCGACGGAAAAAAAGGGTGTCGTACAAGACTATTTGGATATTCGAGTTACGTCTGGTGAGGCGATACCGAAAGTGCTGAGCGTCATGATGCAACTGGGGGATGAATGGCTCGAAGTGAACGTGCCGATCGACCATGAGAAATTTGCAGATCTGGAAGAGACATTTAAGGTGGATGAGACGTTTGAAGTAGCGGGGCAGCGGATTACGATTACGGAGGTAAGCATTACGCCGCTTCAGGTAACTGTAGACTTCAAGAGTCCTTCATCGAATAGCAAGCAGCTTATAGACCTGATTGATCTAAGGCTCGTGGATGAGCGTGGAAGAAGCTACACCTCGCAAACAGGTATAGGAGATTTGGACACGACATTAAGAAAACATTTTCAAGTTGGTTCTTTCAACAAGGCCAAATCGCTGACGATGGTCGCAAAAGGGGTATTGATGTCGGACCGCAATCTCAAAGTTGTGATCGACACCGAAAAAGAGTTGATGATCAGCGCACCCGACGAAAGATTATCGTTATCAGAAGTTGTAAAGTGGGATGATGCGATTGATTTCAATTTTGAAATGCTGCAGGATGAAATTCCTGGAGGCGGTATGAGAGCCTATAGCCTATTCAAATTTGACGGAACGTTCCGCGATGCCTCAGGTCAGGTTTATCCATTGAAATATGGGGATAGCCGGAATAACAACTTTACAGGAATACGAGCCAGCAACGATACGATAATAGGCATGTACTATTACCATATCCCGAATGAAGACTATGTCCAGCCGTTAACCTTTGACGTCTACCAATATCAAGGTTATGTTCTGCAAGACATATCAGTCCCAATCAAATAAAGCAGGGGCGCCGCGCGGCGGGAAACGTTGCGTTCGGCGTCTTTTTGCATTACGATGAAGACATTGGGAAAATTGATGTACATACGGACAGATCAAGCTTGCGCGCAGATGAAGGGGGTCCATACCGTGCCGAAAAAAGTGAAAGTATCAGAGCTCGTCCGGCAGTTCCAGCTGGAGATTGTAGCAGGCGAGGACGGACTTAAACGCAATATTACTGTAGATGACTTATACCGTCCGGGACTGGAGATGGCAGGCTACTTCCATTACTTCCCGAGCGAGCGGGTACAGCTGCTTGGACGTACCGAAATATCATTCCTCAACATGCTGGACAGCGAGGAGAGGAAGAACCGCATGGTTCGCCTGTGTAACGAGGACACGCCGTGTATTATTCTGACTCGCGGACTCGAAGCGCCTAAGGAGCTTATCGAGCAGTCGAATGCGATGCAGGTGCCTGTGCTGCGCAGCAATACGGCTACGACGATTCTCTCCAGCCGCATTACGGACTTCCTGGAGCATAAGCTGGCGCCGACCGCTACCATTCACGGCGTTCTGGTCGACGTATACGGCGTCGGGATGCTGATTACGGGAGGCAGCGGAATCGGCAAGAGCGAGACGGCTCTGGAACTGGTGAAGCGGAGCCACCGTCTGGTAGCGGACGATGCCGTCGAGATCCGCCAGACATCCGATGGGCAGCTGCACGGGACAGCGCCGGAGCTTATCCGTCACTTGCTGGAAATCCGCGGTTTGGGCATCATCAACGTTATGACGCTGTTCGGTGCGGGGGCTGTCCGCACGCAGAAGCGGATCGGTCTTGTCATCAAGCTGGAGAACTGGCAGCAGGATAAGCAATACGACCGTCTTGGTCTGGATGAAGAAGTGACGCGCATCATTGATACGGATATACCGCTCGTGACCATTCCGGTTCGTCCGGGGCGGAACTTGGCTGTTATTATCGAAGTGGCCGCCATGAACTTCCGATTGAAGCGGATGGGTTATAATGCTGCTCTGCAATTCACGAACAAACTCACCGAGACGATTGCTGACGATATGGATGATTACGATTGAGCATGCACACAACATCGCACACATAGCCAATATATGAAATGAGGGAGTAGATCAAACCAATGGATACGTTCGCGATTAATCCGGTGCTATTCGAAATCGGCGGTTTGTCGATTAGATGGTACGGACTTATTTTGGGATTAGGTGCGCTAGCGGGTCTTATGCTCGCTGTGCAGGAAGGCAAGCGATTCGGCATCAAGCCGGATTTTTTCATGGACTTGCTGTTGCTTGGAGCGCCATCAGCTATCATTGCTGCACGTATTTATTACGTGGCGTTCACGTGGGATCAATACAAAGATCGGCCGCTGGATATTTTCAAAATATGGGAAGGCGGCATCGCAATCTACGGCGCGATAATCGGCGCGTTTATCTGCGGCATTATCTATGCAAGATATAAAGGATATCGGTTCCTCAGAATTGCCGACATTACAGTGCCATCGATCTTGGTGGGACAAATGATTGGACGCTGGGGCAACTTCATGAACCAGGAAGCATACGGGGGACCTGTAAGTGAAGAGTTCCTTCGCAATACGCTGCATATCCCGTCCTTTATCGTCAATCATATGTTTATTGTAGATTCGGCTATTCCGGAAGGCGCCTTCCGTCATCCGGCGTTTCTGTATGAATCGCTCTGGAGCTTGGTGGGACTGGCTATTCTGTTCGTCCTTCGCCGACAGAAGTTCCTGCGCGTCGGCGAACTGACGGCCGCTTACTTCATCTGGTACTCCATCGGCAGGTTCTTTATTGAAGCGCTGCGTATCGACAGCCTGGCGTTTATGGGGCCGAACTGGTTGGTATCACTGATCAACGGTCTATGGTCGCCAATTAGCGGAGTGTTCGATCAAGGGTATCTGGACCCGGCCTACGGCAATATTCGCATCTCGCAATTGCTGGCTCTGCTGCTCATTATCGCAGCGGTCATCTTCATTATTGTACGGCGCATAACGGGTCAAGCGGATGTACGCTATGCCGATCCGATTGTGACCACGAAGCCGGAGCGCAACGGCTTAACGGCAGATGGGCAAGATATCGCCACGGCTTCCAAAGCGGGCGAAGACAAGAAGTAATCGTAGACTTGAATGTCATTATAGCGGGAAGTCAGTCAGCTTTGTGAATTTAGGAGGCCGTACAGCATGAATCAAATTCGCACGATGTTATTCGATCTGGATGGTACGATTCTGGATACGAATGAGCTTATTATCCGTTCTTTCCTGGAGTCGTTGAAGGGCTATGTGCCAGAGGACTTCTGCCGGGATCACATCATCCCGAGCATGGGACTGACGCTGGCTGACCAGATGAAGCTGTTCTCGGGACTGGAAGATGTGGAGCATCTCGTGAAGGCGTATCGCGAAGTCAACCTGAGGCTGCATGACGATTTGGTACGGACGTTCGAATACGTGAACGAAGTGCTGGAGAATCTTCATCGGGAGGGCGTACAGATCGGCGTAGTGACGACCAAGATGAGGCTTACGACGGAGAGAGGCCTCAAGTTCGTCGGCATATACGATTATATTGATGCCATTGTGACGATCGATGATGTGACGCATGCCAAGCCGCATCCGGAGCCGGTCTTGAAGGCGATGAAGTTGCTCGGAGCCGATCCAGCGACGACTATTATGGTAGGAGACAGCACGGTCGACATTCAGTCTGCGGTCGCCGCCGGAGCGATCGGCGTTGGTGTCGCATGGTCGCTTAAGGGAGGCCAGATTCTGCGGGATGCCGGCGCAACGTATGTCATTGACGATATGCGGGAGCTGTATGCTTTCGCGGGATCGGAGCTGGGGACGCTTGAGAGACGTTGAACGCTACCCCGTTGAAGGACCCAATGCCTTATGGCAGGTCTATTCGACAGTAAGCAGAATGAAGGCGGTACGGAACTTTATCTTTATTCAACTGGCGAGATATTGTCCTGTGCTGCCTTGGAAGAATTGGATCTACCGCCGTGTGCTGGGGATGCAGGTCGGGAAGCATACAGCATTCGCTCTGATGGTGATGGTGGACGTCTTCTTCCCGGAACGGATAACGGTAGGGAATAATTCGATTATCGGCTATAATACAACGATATTGACGCATGAATATTTGATCAAGGAATATCGTCTCGGCTACGTACATATCGGCGACCATGTCATGATTGGCGCGAACACGACTATTCTTCCCGGTGTTACGATCGGGGATCATGCCGTTGTCGCCGCCGGGTCGGTAGTTCATAAGGATGTGCCCGCACATGCTTTTGTCGGCGGCAATCCGATGAGGCTAATTGAGCGTCGATTGGATTGATGTGGCTTACGCAAGAGCGTTCTCCAATCAGGAGAGCAAGAACCGGGCTGTCCATAGGTAGAGATGATAGACTCACAGCAACGGGGATGTCCTTCATGCAGAGCGAATAGTGCGCAGGCGCTTATCGTGAATGCGGGAGGATGTCCTTTTTTATGAGGAAATAAGCTGATACTGCTATTCATAGGGAGGCGTTCTGCCGATACAAGGAGAAGCTGGGTTGTTAGGCTGGCAAGGGGCTGTGACAGCTTGACGGGAGAGCGTTAATCATGCTACGATAACCACTAATATCTTTATTTTGGTAGTATGGTAACACTTTAAATCACTAAAGTATTAATGAAGGAGAACGGTTATGTCTAAACCAAAGATGTTCGAGAAGCCGACCGGTGCCAAGGACTATCTGCCGGAAGCGGTTCGCAAGCTGCGTCATATCGAGCGCGAAGTGCTGGCCTGCATGCGCGGCTGGGGCTATGAACAAATCATTACGCCAACGATGGAATATTACGATACGGTGGGGGCGGCAAGCTCCACATCCGACCATAAATTATACAAGCTGCTCAATAACCGTGGTACGACGCTGGTCCTCCGCTCCGATATGACGTCCCCTATTGCGCGGGTCGTCTCTTCGCTGCTTAAGGAATCCGATTTCCCGCTGCGTTTGTCCTATCATTCTAATGTATTCCGTTCGATTGAAGAGGAAGCCGGACGGGAGGTTGAGTTTTTCCAGACGGGCGTTGAGCTGGTTGGTGATTCGTCTGCAGAAGCGGATGCTGAAGTTGTCGCGCTGGCGATTGCGTCGCTGAAGGCGGCAGGGGTAGAGCGCTTCAAGATTGCGATCGGCCATGTCGGCTTCCTGAACGGTCTGCTTGGCGAAGCGCTGCCGGGCCGCACAGAGGAGCAGGAGCTGCTGAAGTCATGCCTGCTGGGGCGTGATTATGTCGGTTATCGCGACCAACTGCGGAAGCTGTCGCTGGAAGAGCCGGTGCGCGCTGAGCTGGAAGGGATATTGCGGCTGCGCGGCGGCGGAGAAGTATGCGACCAGGCGCTGGAGCTATGCACGGACGAGACGGCGAGAGAGTCGATTAGCCATCTGTGCGAGATTTGGGATGCACTCAAGGCATACGGCGTCAGCGAGCATGTCTTGATTGATCTAACGATGATCGGCGACTTCTCGTATTACACGGGCATGACCTTTGAAGGATATGCTGCCGATCTGGGGTTTCCTGTCGTCAGCGGCGGCCGTTATGATAATCTGCTGGCACAATTCGGACGTCCAGCAGGTGCAACCGGCTTTGCTCTGAAGACGACGAGAGTGCTTGAGCTTCTGGGCGCGGAAAGCGATGAAGAAGAAGAACGTGCGTTAATCGTATACGATGCTGCCGGACGCGACGAAGCGCTGGCAGAGGCGCAGCAGCTGCGCGCAGAAGGCGGGCTGGTTGTGACGGAGAGAGCCGATACGCTACCGGATGAGCTGCATAAGGCCGCTCAGTCTGGAAGCTTCCAATATAAAGGGCTTCGCTATACGACTCTGAGAACGTATATGGCTGGCCCAGGAACGAAAGGAGGCAGCGCAACATGAGCAGCGAAAAAGACATATTGAAGGTTGCGATGCCGAAGGGCAGAATATACAAGCAAGCGCTGAAGCTGTTCCGTGAAGCGGGCATTCCGATTCCGGGCGACTTTGACGATACTCGCAAGCTGATTATTGAACAGCCTGAAGCGAAGATGGAATTTATTATGGCGAAGCCGGTTGATGTACCGACCTTTGTCGAATATGGCGTCGCGGACATTGGCATTGTAGGCAAGGACGTTCTAATGGAAGAAGACAAGGATGTCTACGAGCTTCTTGATCTGGGCATCGCGAAGTGCCGAATGTCGGTCATCGGTCTGCCAGACTGGAAACCGACGATCCAGCCGCGTGTAGCGACCAAGTATCCGAGTGTCGCATCTGCCTACTTCCGTGAGCAGGGTCAGCAGGTTGAAGTTATTAAGCTTAACGGCTCGATCGAGCTTGCGCCTCTGATCGGGCTGGCCGATCGTATCGTCGATATGGTCGAGACGGGCCAGACGCTGCGGGAGAACGGCCTTGTGGAGATGGAGACGATCTTCGGCATTACGAGCCGACTGATTGCCAATCGCGTGAGCTACCGGATGAAGAACGATAGCATCCAGAGCCTGTGCGACCGGCTGCAAGATACGATTGCAACGAAGTCATTCTAGATATAGCAAGATGCGCGGCAGCAGAGCGCAGGGAGAGGAGTGTTGAAACATGCGCATTATGCGTGCGGAGCAATTTGGATTGAAGCGCGAGGTGGAGTACGGCACGCCGGAGCAGAATGAAAGTGCTTTGCGGATTGTAGCAGACGTGAAGGCGGAAGGCGACGCTGCCTTGCTGCGCTATACGGAGCAGCATGACAGGGTGAAGCTGGATGCAGCTTCGCTTCGTGTGACACAGGAGGAGATTGATGCGGCTTATGATCGTGTCGATGCTGCTTTCCTGACGGCATTGCGCGAAGCGGCAGCCAATATCCGAAAGTTCCATGAGAAGCAATTGCGCAACTCATGGATGGATCTTCAGCCTGACGGTACAATGCTGGGACAAATCATGCGTCCCTTGAAGCGTGTTGGCGTATATGTGCCAGGCGGCAAAGCGGCGTACCCTTCATCCGTACTGATGAACGTGATTCCGGCTCAAGTAGCGGGCGTACCCGAAATCGTAATGGTAACGCCCCCAGCTACAGGTGGGAAGGAAGGAATTGATCCCTATATTCTGGTCGCCGCGGCTGAAGCGGGCGTGAAGGAGCTGTACCGCGTTGGAGGGGCGCAAGCGATTGCGGCGCTTGCTTACGGTACAGACACGATTGCTCCAGTAGATAAGATTTGCGGTCCCGGCAATATCTACGTGGCGCTGGCGAAGCGCGCCGTATTCGGCGCGGTCGATATTGACAGCATCGCGGGGCCGAGCGAGATCGTCGTATTGGCGGATGAGTCTGCCGACCCGGTCTATATCGCAGCTGACCTGCTGTCCCAGGCGGAGCATGATGAGATGGCTTCTTCGATCCTGGTTACATCTTCTGAGAAGCTGGCACAAGCCGTCTCCGGTGAAGTGGAGCGCCAGCTGTCGACGCTGCCGAGACAAGACATCGCCAGAAGCTCGATCGACCAGTATGGTGCGGTCTTGCTGGTCGATTCAATCGAAGCGGGCATCGATGTCGTGAACCAGCTCGCTCCCGAGCATCTGGAGGTGCTGACGGAGGAGCCGATGAGACTGCTAGGGATGATCGAGAATGCAGGAGCGATCTTCCTCGGTCCTTACAGCTCGGAGCCGGTAGGCGACTACTTCGCGGGACCGAATCACATCATTCCGACCAACGGAACGGCTCGTTTCTCCTCGCCTGTGAATGTGGATGACTTTATGAAGAAATCCAGCTTGATCTACTATAGCAAGGAAGCTCTGATGAAAAACGGTGAAAACATTATGACACTGGCCCGTCATGAAGGACTCGAAGGCCATGCCAGAGCGATCCAGGTTCGTCTGGATAAGGAGAATGGCTCGAAGTAGAGTGGACCCCGAGAAACGGGCAGCAGAGTGCGGCTAGTCTTTTTGTAAGAAGCTAATAAATGAAGGAAACATAGATGGAGGTAGGAGTTACGATGACAGAACAAGCGATGCGCGAAGCTTCGGTAGCGCGGAAGACGAATGAAACGGATATTACGCTCAAATTTGCGGTAGACGGCACAGGACAATCTCAGCTAGAGACGGATGTTCCGTTCCTGAACCATATGCTTGACCTGTTCGCCAAGCACGGACAATTCGACTTGACAGTCGATGCGAAGGGCGACATCGATATCGATGATCACCATACGGTAGAGGATATCGGTATATGCCTCGGCCAGACGCTTCGCGAGGCGCTGGGCGACAAGCGCGGCATCAAGCGTTATGCCAGCGTGTTCGTGCCGATGGATGAGGCACTTGCACAGGTTGTGATCGACGTGAGCAACCGGCCGCACTTTGAATACAGGGCGCAATATCCTTCTTCCCAAGTAGGCAGCTTCTCCACCGAGCTTGTTCATGAGTTCCTGTGGAAGCTGGCTCTGGAAGCGCGCATTACGCTGCATGTTATTGTGCACTACGGCCAAAATACGCATCATATGATCGAAGCCGTATTCAAGGCTCTGGGACGAGCGCTTGACGAGGCGACCAGCATTGATCCTCGCGTACAAGGAGTGCCTTCGACGAAGGGAGTACTGTAGGATGATCGCGATTATCGATTACGGGATGGGCAATCTCCACAGCGTCAGCAAAGCCGTGGAACGTCTCGGTTATGAAGCGGTTATAACGGCCGATCCGCAGCAAATTGTGGAGGCGGACGGCGCGATTTTGCCGGGCGTTGGCGCTTTTGGCGACGCGATGCAGAACTTGCGCAACACCGGACTGGACGAAGTCGTGAAGTTTTACGCGACATCGGGCAAGCCGATCCTTGGCATTTGTCTCGGCATGCAATTGCTGTTCAGTGAGAGCGAGGAGTACGGCCAGAATGAAGGGCTAGGCTTGCTGCCAGGCCAAGTTATCCGGTTCAACGGCAGCTTCAAAATTCCGCATATGGGCTGGAACAAGCTGAGCTTCCGGCAAGGGGACTCTCCTTTATTCCGTGGGCTTGAGGAAGGGCATGTCTATTTCGTCCATTCCTTCCATGCGAAGCCGGGCCTCGCGTCCGACCTGCTGGCCACGACGGATTATTATGGTCCGGTCACTGCTATCGTAGGGCGCGGCAGCGTATACGGCATGCAGTTCCACCCGGAGAAAAGCGGGGATCTGGGCATGGCGCTGCTAGGCAACTTCCTGGCTTTGACGGGAAGCGGCAAGCCGCAGACGATATCGGTCTAATAGGGAGAGGGGAGAGAGAGCATGCTGGCAAAACGAATTATTCCTTGTCTGGATGTGAAGGACGGCCGCGTTGTTAAAGGCGTGAACTTCGTGAATCTGCGCGATGCGGGCGATCCTGTAGAGCTTGCGGCAACCTATGACCGCGAAGGGGCGGATGAGCTTGTTTTTTTGGACATCTCAGCTTCCGTTGAAGGTAGAGCAACGATGATTGAGGTTGTCAAGCGGACGGCAGGGGAAATTACGATTCCGTTCACGGTTGGCGGCGGCATCTCGCATGTCGACGACATGACCAGATTGCTTCGCGCGGGTGCGGACAAGATCGGCATTAATACGGCAGCTATTAAAAATAAACCGCTTGTATCCGATGGCGCGCGCCGCTTCGGGTCGCAGTGCATCGTAGTCGCGATCGACGCCAAGTTCAACCCGGAGTGGGGCGAATGGGAAGTCTATACACATGGCGGGCGCCAAGCGACAGGCATTCGCGCGCTGGAGTGGGCGCGCGAGGCGGAGAAGCTGGGCGCAGGCGAGCTGCTGCTGACGAGCATGGACGCAGACGGCACGAAGGATGGCTTTGACGTGAAGCTGACGGCGGCTGTATCGGATTCCGTGGGGATTCCGGTTATCGCATCCGGCGGAGCGGGACAGATTCAGCACTTCCATGAAGTGTTCGAGGAAGCGCGCGCAGACGCGGCTTTAGCGGCAACAATATTCCATTACAAGGAAATGACGATACAAGAAGTGAAGAATGATTTGCGCAGGAAGGGAGTCGAGGTGAGATAATGGGAACAGTAGAGCTACAGGAGCAGATCAAATGGGATGCGGACGGTCTCGTGCCGGCCGTCGTGCAGGATGCGCAGAGCAAGGAAGTGCTTATGCTTGCTTACATGAACATGGAGTCGCTCAAGCTTTCCATTGAATCAGGCACAACGTGGTTCTGGAGCCGCTCGCGCAGCGAGCTGTGGAACAAAGGGGCGACAAGCGGGCATACGCAGCAGATTGTCTCCATGGCTTATGACTGTGACGGGGATACCTTGCTCGTCCGCGTGAATCAGCAGGGGCCGGCTTGCCATACGGGCAGCTACAGCTGCTTTTACAATTCGATTGCGGTTGAGGGTGAAGGAGCCAAAGAAGACGTGGAGCCCGTTGCCGACCGATTCGGTATTCTGGGCCGTCTGGAGGGGGTCATTGCTCAGCGTTATGCGGAGCGTCCGTCCGGCACGTACACAACGTACCTCTTCGACAAAGGCGTCGACAAAATCCTGAAAAAAGTCGGTGAAGAGTCCGCCGAAGTGATCATCGCAGCGAAGAATAAGGACAACGACGAGCTGCGCAGCGAAGCGGGCGACTTGCTCTTCCATCTCATGGTTCTGCTCCGTGAAAGGGGACTTCCGCTTGACGATATCATGTCCGAGCTGGAGAACCGCCACGGCAAACCGACGACGAATAAGATGAGGTAAAAGCCGGAAGTCATGACTTTGTCGAAAAATAGTAGCAATACCTTTTTGAATTATCGGTAAATCAATGTATAATAGGACAAGTAAGAATGATCGAAGTTTTAAATTATTTGGTTGAAACGCTCAGGAGGGTATCATGTTAAGCGACAAGGTGCGTATTTTTTCGGGTTCGTCAAATCCGGTATTGGCTCAGAAAATCAGCAGCGAACTAGGGCTGAACCTAGGTGCAATCAAGCTGTCCCGTTTCAAGAGCGGCGAGATCTATGTCCACTACGAAGAAACGATACGGAATTGCGACGTATTTTTGGTTCAGTCGTTCTCGCATCCCATTAACGAGCATTTCGTCGAATTGCTTGTCATGATCGATGCGGCGAAGCGTGCTTCCGCAAGAACGATTAACATCATTATGCCGTACTACGGATACGCACGCCAGGAACGCAAGGCTGCTCCGAGGGAGCCGATCTCGGCGAAAATGCTGGCAGATGTGCTGACGACAGTAGGCGCTACGCGTGTCATTACGATCGATCTGCATGCTCCGGCTATTCAAGGCTTCTTCAATATTCCGGTAGACCACATGACGGCGCTTGATCTGATCAGCGACTATCTGAAGTCGAAGAACATTAAGAACCCGGTTGTCGTATCGCCGGACGCAGGCCGCGCATCCACGGCGGAGAAGCTGGCCAACTATCTGGACACTTCGTTTGCGATTATGATCAAGAAACGTCCAGCTCACAACGAGTCGTCCATTACGCATGTCATCGGCGATGTTGCAGGCCAGACACCTATCATTATCGAAGATTTGATTGATACGGGCAATACGATTGTGAATGTTGTCGAAGGCTTGAAAGAAAGAGGCGCGGAGGATGTATACGTCTGCGCGACGCACCCGCTCTTCTCCGGAACCGCAATTGAGCGTTTGGATCATCCCAATATTAAAGAAGTCATCGTAACCGATTCCATCATGTTGCCGGAGACGACGCCGGAACGCTTCAAAATATTGTCGGTTGCGCCTCTGCTGGCGGAAGCGACACGCATTATTTTGGACGGCGGCTCGATCAGCACCCTGTTCAAAAACAAAGGTGTATAGCGCTTTTAGGCTTCAGTAATCGCATATCGACAAAGAGAGAATCGCGGGCGGCTTATGCTGTCCGCGATCTTTTCGACTTTTGGGATATCCAATAATCTTACGTGTTGAGTTCTGCGGGGCTATGGTATAATCGTAAAAAACGGGAACGGGACAGAAAAGGGCGATGAGAGCCGCCGCTGTTTACGGACGCACGATGCAGTGTGTTTTTTGTTGTTGAAGCCGAAGGTACGCGTTATGGTGCGCAAAGGTTTGCGCTATGCGGTGGTTTTTATGTTTCGATCCATAATTTTGCTGCGTTCAGCGTATTCGTATGCTGCAGAGGATATCGGATGCTGAGGGACGTACAGGGGCCGGCTCGTTGCAGCTAACTTTTGAAGTCGTCCGATTGCATGCCATGAGCCGAGGAGAGCATATACATTTCGAGTGATGCGGCTGACTGAAAGGTGATGTGGAGTGCAGTTGAATGGTATGGGAAGGGCGTACGGTGGTTGATTGGAGAAGACAGGTTTGAAGTTGCGTTTTGCATGCATGAAACGTGGTTAGCGCTCGCTGATCGTTGGTAGGCCGCATTGCTGGGAATGGCTGCGCAACGGCAGTTTTGCTCATGCAAAACGTAATTTACGTTTTATTGCTAAAGGGATAAGAGCGGGGAGCGAGCTCGGCGATTTGCTGTAAGCCGAGAAACTCGGCTTGCAAGGTGGAAATGAGCTCCGCGGAGTGCTGTAAGCCGAGAAACTCGGCTTGCAAGGCGGAGGTGAGCTCAGCAGAGTGTGTAAGCCGAGAAACTCGGCTTGCAAGCTGAGAATGAGCTCCGTGGAGTGCTGTAAGCCGAGAAACTCGGCTTGCAAGCTGAGAATGAGCTCCGTGGAGTGCTGTAAGCCAAGAAACTCGGCTTGCAAGCTGAGAATGAGCTCCGTGGAGTGCTGTAAGCCAAGAAACTCGGCTTGCAAGGCGGAGTGAGCGATCCGAATGATGAACGAGCATATCTAATGATGAGATATAGCATGCAAAGTTGTTTTGTTAACGCAAAACTGCTAAAAATGTACGAAGGCTGTTTTGCTGATGCGAACCGTGCTGTGATGTGTGAATGGCAGGCTGCTAGAGCAAAACATACAGGGAGGTGCCTTGCGAATGAAGGGAAAGAAACGTATGGCTGTCAATGAAGGAGCAGGAACCAAAATCATACCTATACAATGGGACGCTACGTTCTTTTTCGAGCGCGCGGTCCGTTCGCTGGACCGGTATCATTATGACAAGGCACTGAAGTATTTCCGCAGAGCCGTTGAATATGAGCCGGAGAATCCCGTGAACCATTGCAATATGGCGGGCATTCTGTCGGAGTTGGGCAACTATAAGGAGTCTAATGAGATTCTGAAATGGATCATCGAAGAGCTTGACCCCGAGATGACGGAATGCCACTTCTATATGGCGAATAACTTTGCCAATATGGAGATGTACGAATCGGCTGAGCAGTCGCTTGTGCAATATCTGCAAGAGGATGCGGAAGGTCATTATTTGGATGAAGCCGAGGAAATGATGGAGCTGCTCCATTATGAACTGGAGAGACCAGCGCCGCTCAAAAATATTAAGTCCCGCCAAGGCATGGTGGAACACGATCAGGCAAGGGCGTTGCTGGAGGAAGGGAAATTCACCGAGGCCGTTCGCATTCTGGAAGAGATTGCGGAGCAGCAGCCCGACTTTCTCGCGGCGCGCAACAATCTGGCTTTGGCGTACTATTATATGGGATTGTTCGATAAGGCCAAAGCTTGCATCCAAGGCGTGCTGGAGCATGAGCCGGGGAATCTTCATGCTCTGTGCAACCTGGCCATCTTCTATCAGCATGAAGAAGATACGGAAAGCCTGAAAGGACTGGTCGAGCTGCTGGCGAAAACAGTGCCGTTCCATCTGGAGCATGCATTCAAGCTGGCGACGACAATGGGAATACTGGGCGAGCATGGCGTAGCGCGCCGTCACTTCATGAGACTGATCAAGGATGGAGAGGCACAGCAGGACCCTTGTCTCCACCATTATGCAGCGGTTGCTGCCTTTAACTCCGGACAGCTGAACGACGCAGAGCGTCTGTGGAAGGGGACGATGAAGCTTGATCCCGCATCGGGGGTAGCTTCTTATTATCTGGATCAGCTGCAGCTGATTCGCGGCGGCGAGACGGCTTCGCCGATCAGCTACCATTACCACCTGCCGTTCGAGGAGCAATTCAAGCTGTGGGAAAAGTCATCGGACGGGATGCCGGATCATCTGAAGCGCGACCCGCTTGTCCGCTCGTCCTTCTTCTGGGCGCTGCGGCACGGTGATCAGCATACGAAGCTGCAAGTCATCCAGGCTTTCGGCATGATTGCCGATAATGAAGTGAAGGATGTGCTTCGTGCCTTCCTGCTGGAGCCGGAGGAAGATGACTATTTGAAAAAAATCGCCGTATTCGTGCTTCGTACAATGGGTGTTCAAGAACCGCTTCAGGTGATGCTGGAGGGCAAGGAGTCGGTTATCGAGCCGAACCGCGTACCTTCGAGACTGCCGGAATGGGATGATAAGTGGGAAGCGGTGGCGCAGGCGGCGATCAGCCGCATGAGCAAGCATTATGATCTTGTGCAGCAGCATGATATGATGACATTATGGGTTGAATTTCTAACCAGGGTCTATCCCAACGTTCCGAAGCTTGCGAAACCGGAGGGCTGGGCGGCGGCACTGGAATATTTGACAGCCAAGATGCATCGCCGCGCGATATCGTATCACGAGGTTTCGCTCCGATACGGCACATCCATTGCAACGGTGAGCAAACACGTGAAGCTAATCGATGAGGCTTGCGGCATTAAGGAGAAGATGAAGTCAATCAACTCCGTATTTTTTGCGCAGCAGCCAACAGAAGACTAATTTGATCATGAGGTGAAGCAGATGTACAAATCCATTATTATCGGTACGGGTCCTGCCGGACTGACGGCTGCTATCTATCTGGCGCGCGCCAACATGAATCCGCTCATTATTGAAGGGCCTGAGCCGGGCGGTCAGTTGACGACCACGACGGATGTGGAAAATTTCCCAGGCTTCCCTGAAGGCATTATGGGACCTGAGCTAATGGACAATATGCGCAAGCAAGCAGAGCGCTTCGGTGCGAAGTTTATGACGGGCTGGGTGAACAGCGTCGATATGTCGCAGCGTCCGTTCAAGCTACAAGTTGAGGGGCAAGGCGAGATCGTCGGCGAAAGCTTGATCATCTCCACAGGCGCCTCTGCCAAGTATCTTGGCATTCCTGGCGAGAAGGACAATGTGGGCAAAGGCGTCAGCACATGTGCAACATGCGATGGATTCTTCTTCCGCGGCAAGAAGATCATCGTGGTGGGCGGCGGCGACTCTGCGATGGAGGAGGCGAGCTTCCTCACTCGCTTCGCAACGAATGTTGAGCTGGTGAACCGCCGCAATGAGCTGCGGGCATCGAAGATCATGCAGGATCGCGCGCGTGAGAACGAGAAGATCAGCTGGAGCCTCAACCGCACGCCGGTGGAAGTTGTGGCGAACGGCATGGGCGTTACAGGCCTGAAGGTCAAGAACAATGAGACGGGCGAGGAAGAAGTCATCGAGACGAACGGGATCTTCATCGCGATCGGCCATACGCCGAACACGAAGTTCCTTGGTGGCCAGATTGATACGGATGAGCATGGCTACATTAAAGTGAAGCCGGGTACATCCGAGACGAACGTACCGGGCGTATTCGCATGCGGCGACGTTCAGGACAACAAATATCGCCAAGCGATTACGGCTGCGGGCAGCGGCTGTATGGCGGCGCTGGACTGCGAGAGGTTCCTGGAGGGACATATCACGCAGGATTGGAGCCAATCGCTTTAAGCCATTGGAGCAAGCGGAAAGGACTGCGGGGTTGATTCCAATCATCCTGCAGTCCTTTTCCTATCCGGCGATACAAGTGAGGAAGGAATCATAATGCCAGCAGGCTGGTATCCTCGTCTGCAGCTATTGAAGCAAGAGGGCTGAAGGGTGTCATCGGAATCCCTTCCATGGATGCACTTGCGAGATACTTGCATAGGGAAAAATGTCAGCTGTGATGCGGTAATTCAGCCCTTTTGGCGAGTGTTCGGGGTGGTGGATTGCGCTTGACCGAAGCGGTTACAACGCTTATAGTTGGAACAGAGAACGTTAACTTTATGGATGAGGTGGCTTTGTCATGTCTGAGAAGATTTACATTGGAGTCGATGTCGGTGGTACTACGATCAAGGTAGGCATCTGCGATGCGGAGGGACAGTTGCTCCACACGTTTGAAGGGCCGACGGGTACAGGTAAAGGAACGGACGTCATCCTTCATAATATTGCGAGTTATGCACGGGAGATTGTAAAAGATTCGCCTTTCGAATGGGAACAGGTTGAGGGTGTGGGCGTAGGCATCGCCGGCTTCCTTGATATACCAAGAGGCTTTGTAAAGTTTTCTGCGAATCTTTATATTGAAAATACCGATCTGAAAGGCTTCCTGGAGCAAGAATTGCAGAAGCCGATCAAGGTCAACAATGACGCGAATGTGGCAGCGCTTGGCGAAGCATGGGCTGGCGCGGGCAAAGGCATCGACAACTGCGTCTGCTACACACTCGGTACGGGTGTAGGCGGCGGCATCATTATCGGCGGCAGAATCGTGGAAGGGTTCGCAAGTATGGCGGGCGAGCTCGGGCATGCTTCGATCGTCCCTGATCTGGAAGCCATCCAGTGCGGCTGCGGCAAGATGGGATGCCTGGAGACGGTATCCTCCGCTACGGGCATTATCCGTATGGCGAAGGATGCAGTGGAGCGCGGAGACCGTACAACTTTGTCGGGTCTTGAGGATATTACGGCAAAGGATGTCGTTGATGCGGCGAAAGCCGGCGACGAAGTGGCGGCACGTATTGTGAGCCGCGCAGCATTCTACCTGGGTAAATCCATGTCCACGCTGGCTATTTTGCTGAACCCGCAATATTTCATTATCGGCGGCGGCGTCTCCAAAGCAGGCGACTTCCTGTTCGATCAGATTCGCGAAGTATTCGAGAAGTATACGCTAGACCAGGCGAAGGAAGGCGTGAAGATCGTTCCGGCTACGCTGGGCAACAACGCGGGCATCGTCGGAGCGGCAGGACTTATTCTAAGAGGATAGTAGGTGTCTCTCATGGAAACGACAGCGACATTGGCGAAGCTTGTCATAATTACCGGTATGTCGGGTGCGGGCAAAACAATTGCTGTCCAGAGCCTTGAGGATCTCGGATTTTTTTGCGTCGATAATCTGCCTCCGGTACTTATTCCCAAGTTCGCAGAATTAATCGAGCAGTCCAATGGTAAGATAGGAAAAGTAGCACTTGTCATCGATCTCCGCGGCAGGGAGTTTTTCACTGCGCTTGCGGAGTCGTTAGCTTATATTAAAGAGCATCATACGATCAGCTGCGAGATTCTGTTTCTGGATGCGACCGACGAGGTGCTGGTGCAGCGCTATAAGGAAAGCCGCCGCCGCCACCCGCTCGCTCCGCAGGGATTGCCTCTAGACGGTATTCATAGCGAGCGCCGCATGCTGGAGGACCTGAAGGGCTCCGCATCCCAGGTTATTGATACAAGCAACTTGAAGCCGCTTAAATTGAAAGAGCGGATTATTAATCATTTTACTCATCTGGAGCAGAACAGCTTGTCGATCAATGTGACGTCGTTCGGCTTCAAGTACGGGATTCCGATTGACGCCGATCTGATCTATGATGTCCGCTTCCTGCCGAATCCGCACTATGTGGAGCATCTGCGCCCTAATACGGGGCAAAATCCGGATGTCTATGAATACGTGATGAAATGGCCGGAAACGCAGCAGTTTCTGACGAAGCTCCTTGATATGCTGCAATTTCTCATACCGCTCTACCGCAAGGAAGGCAAGAGCCAAGTGGTCATCGGGATTGGCTGTACGGGCGGAAAGCACCGCTCTGTCGCGATCGCGGAATATTTGGGCCGCATGCTTGGCAGCAGCGATACGGAGCGGGTGCGTGTCAGCCACCGCGATTCCGAGCGAGATAAGCACTGACACGAGGTGAGAGCATGCAGACCATACAGAAAATAGTCAGACGTCCCAAAATCGTCGTCATAGGCGGCGGTACGGGACTGTCTGTCATGCTGCGGGGGTTGAAGGAGAAGCCGCTCGATATTACCGCTATCGTCACGGTAGCGGATGACGGCGGCAGCTCCGGCATATTGCGCAACGAGCTGCAAATACCGCCCCCCGGAGACATTCGGAACGTCCTGACGGCGCTGGCCGATACCGAGCCGCTTCTGACGGAGGTGCTCAAGTATCGTTTTCCAAACGGCACGGGACTTGCCGGACATAGCCTAGGCAATCTAATGCTGGCGGCCATGACGGATATCTCCGGCGACTTCGTATCGGGAATACGGCAGCTCAGCAAGGTGCTGGCGGTCAAGGGGCGGGTGCTGCCCGCCGCCGACCGGGCCATCGTGCTGAAGGCGGAGATGGCGGATGGCACGATTATTACAGGTGAATCGATGATTCCGAAGGCAGGGCAGGCGATTAAACGGGTGTTCCTGGAGCCGGCCGATGTCGAGCCGCTGGCTGAAGCGGTGGAGGCGATTGAGACCGCGGATGCGATTCTGATCGGGCCGGGCAGCTTATACACGAGCATTATGCCGAACCTGATCGTACCGAAGCTGGCGCAAGCCATTGTAGAATCAGAAGCAGTAAAGCTGTTCGTCTGCAACGTTATGACACAGCCAGGCGAGACGGATAATTATTCGGTTAGCAATCATTTGGATGCAATTCATGCGCATATTGGCCATCACTTATTCGATTATGTGATTGTGAATGACGGGGAAATTCCTCCGCAGGTGGAGAGTCAATACGCCGAGCTGGGCGCTAAGGCGGTTCATCTGGATATGGCAGAGGTCGAAAGCAGAGGTTATAAGGTCATTGCCGACCGGCTCGTCTTATTTCGAAAGTTTTTGCGTCATGACGCGGAACGATTAAGCCATCATATATATAAGCTAGTGGAGAATTGGATGTTAAGAAAGAGGTGAGGAAGAATGTCTTTTGCGGCGCAAACGAAGAAGGAACTGACATTAATCGAATCGGACAGCTGCTGTGAGCGTGCCGAGCTATCGGCCCTTATCCGGATGAACGGTTCGGTCAGCCTATCCAGCCGCAAGGTCGTTCTGGACATCTCGACGGAGAACGCGGCCATTGCCAGAAGAATATATTCGCTGATCAAAAAACATTTTGAGGTCCATGTGGAGCTGCTCGTTCGCAAGAAGATGCGGCTGAAGAAAAACAACGTCTATATCGTGCGTATGCCGACTCAAGTGCAAGAGGTGTTAAGCGAGCTGTGCATCGTATCGGAAGGCTTCATGTTCAACGACGGCATCGACAAAGAGATTGTACGGAAGCCTTGCTGCAAGCGTTCATATCTGAGGGGTGCATTCCTCGCAGGAGGCTCGGTCAATAATCCGGAGGGTTCCTCATATCATCTGGAAATTTCGTCGATGTATGAGCAGCATTGCGGCGCGCTGGTGGACCTTGCGAACAAGTTCGACCTGAACGCGCGGTGCATCGAGCGCAAGAAGGGCTTTATCTTCTACATCAAAGAAGGCGAAAAAATTATCGAATTGCTCAACATCATCGGAGCGCATCAAGCGCTGTTCAAATTCGAGGATGTACGGATCATGCGCGATATGCGCAATTCCGTCAACCGGATCGTCAACTGCGAGACGGCTAATCTGAACAAAACAATTGGTGCGGCTGTGAGACAAATCGACAATATCAAGCTGCTGCAGAAGGAAGTCGGACTGGATAGCCTGCCTGAGAAGCTGCGCGAGGTGGCGGAAATCAGGCTGCAGCATCCCGATCTGAACCTGACAGAGGTAGGCGAAATGCTTCGCGGAAAGGTCAGCAAATCCGGCGTCAATCATCGTCTTCGCAAAATCGACGAATTAGCCGAAAAAATCCGGGGCGGTTCAACTTTTGCCTAGTGCAACGGCTTGTATGATGATATAATAAGGTGTAATTGGCTTATATTATTCAACATTTCCCACATGATAAAGCTTTTAGTAAAATATAGGGGGTAAGATTTCCATGACTAAGCTTCCGGTTGTCGTTCGTCTGAAGACGGGGCTTCATGCGAGACCAGCAGCGTTATTCGTACAAGAAGCGAACAAATTCTCCTCCGAGGTATTTGTAGAGAAGGACGATAAGAAGGTTAATGCCAAATCCATTATGGGGATTATGAGTCTGGCAATCAGCTCTGGCACAGAAATTTCGATCAGCGCGGACGGGTCGGACGCGGAACAGGCTGTAAACGCTTTAGTCGCCCTGGTCAGCAAAGAGGAATTGGATAACCAATAAGAGGAAAGAAGTGGCTTTGCCGCATGACTTGTTCGCGCGCCAAAGCGGCTTCTTTTTTATTTGTGCGACTGTCTTTCTCGATATGCCAAAAGCCTTCCTTCACTCTGAAGATCGGTATTCGGCTGCAAGCCTAAAGCTTGCAGCGGACGCCGTTTAGGAGTAGAAGGAAGGCTTTTTTGTTATGCATGGGATGGAGAGAAGGCAAATAGACTGCCTGCTTAATCTAATGTTTTTCAAGATGGATGATCATTAGCTCTCAAGTGTAGCAAGGATGTTCTTCAATTTGTCAGCCGATTGGGTGAAGAGATCTTGCTCGTGATCGGTAAGGGTCAGCTCCAGTGTCGAGCGAACGCCGCTGCGGTCGATGATGCAAGGGATGCCCAGGTAAGCATCCGATACGCCCCGGTAGTCCTCCAGCAGAGTCGAGACGTTCAAGACAGCACCTTCGTCGTCGAGGATTGCTGTACAGATGCGGTCAAGCGCCAGTGCGATGGCGTAATAAGTAGCGCCTTTGGCTTGAATGATCTGATACGCGGCGTCACGGGTATTCAGGAAAATCTCGTCCTTATCCACCGCGCTCAGCTGCAGCTCGGTTCCAGCCACATTCGCGAGGCTCCAGACTGGAAGCTCCGAATCGCCATGCTCCCCGATGATATGCGCATGAACGCTGCGAGGATCGATATGCAGCTTCTGTCCGATCAGATAGCGGAAGCGCGCGCTGTCAAGCAGCGTGCCCGAACCGATCACGCGATGCGCTGGCAAACCTGATTTTTTCCACGATCTGTAGCTCATGATGTCGACCGGATTGGATGCGATAAGCAATATCGCATCGCGTGTATGAAGCAGCACCTGATCAATGATGCTGTCGAAGATCGCGATATTTCTTTTCAGAAGATCGATGCGCGATTCTCCCGGTTTCTGCGCTGCGCCTGCCGTAATGATGATAATATCGGCTGTTTTGCAGTCTTCATAAGTGCCTGCCCAGACCTTCGCGCCGCCGAGGTAAGGCATGCCGTGGTTCATATCCAGCGCATCTCCTGCGGCTTTGTCGGCATTGGCGTCAATGAGCACCAACTCATCCATGCGATTGCGAAGCAGCAACGTATAAGCGGTCGTCGAGCCGACGGCACCCGTACCGATGATAACGATTCTTGATTTTTTCATAAATGATAGTCTCCTTTATTCCTCGATAAATGGTTTGTTTACGTAGTGGTACATCGCTGCCATCAGCACGCTTCCCCCGATCAGATTGCCGATCGTGACGGGAATCAGGTTGTGCAGGATGCCGTCCAGCGATATTGTCCCCGGCTGCTGCAGGACTAGCGCAATCGCGAAGGTACACATATTCGCAATGCTATGCTCGTAGCCCGAGATAAAGAAGCAGAATACGAAGAGCATCATGGCGAACATTTTGGCGCCGTCTCCTTTGAGCCCCATAGGTACGAAGAAGGCCAGGCAGACGAGCCAGTTACACAGTATCGCCCGGAAGAATAGCTCCACCATCGGCGTATGCATCTTTTTGTCCACGACCTCAAGCAGAAACCCGTTCACGTTCGGATCGGCGAATAGTCCGGTCAGCCAGATCAGGAGGGCGAACACCGCAGCGCCGAGTATGTTGCCGCCATAGCTTAGAACCCATAGCTTAGTGGTATCGCTCCAGCGCATTTTTTTGCGCAGGGCGGCGTAGCTGTAGTAGAAGGTGTTGCCGGTGAACAGGTCGCCACCGCCATAGCTGATCAGAATGATTGCGGTGCCGAACGTGAGGGCGGCCATGGGATAGGTGAGCGGAGAATGCTCGACATAAAAGAAGCTGCCTGTCTTGAAGGCGACGATAACGCCGAACCCGATAAACATGCTTGCCAGCATGGAACGTGACAGGTAACGCCACAGGCTTTGCCGGAATATACGCAGCTTCTTCAAGGCAAGCTGCTCCACCTTGAGCAACGCTTCGATCTCCATAGGTACTCCTCCTGTCTATCTCTCTGTTGCATCTGTCTGTTGTCGTTGTGATGCCAATATAGCACGCGCCGGAATTGGAATGATGTGATAAAGGTCACTATGGAGCAGGAAAAAATGGGAGGAGCGGGCGGAGGTGCTGCTGGAATGGGGAAATAATGTTGTGGGGCAACGTTAATTGTGGGAAAGTAGCTGGAACAGGGAATTAGCATTGTGAGGCAACGTTAATCGTGGAAAATTAGCTGGAATGGGGAAATAATGTTGTGGGGCAACGTTAATCGTGGAAAATTGACTGGAATGGGGAAATAGTGTTGTGAGAAACAGTTATAACGTTTGCAACATAGCGGCGATGAAGGGTGTCTTTGTAGTAAGAAAGGGTAGCGTGAATGAACCGTTCATACTTATAAATGAAAAGGGTTGGATCAGTTGAAGAAGGTAATGGTTTTAATCGTTTGTTTATGGATGATAACCGGATGCGCAGCCGAACCAATGGAAGTTATGAAAGTTGCGGATTTGAATGCGAATCCCACGTCTTTTAGTCAGATTAAGCAGCAGAAAACAATCAAGAGAATCGACGACATTCTGCGTCTGCTGCAATGGCAGGACAGAGAACTGCCGACCAACGGTGATCCAGACTATTCGTTTTGGCTAGAGCACAAAGGTGTCAGCTTGAGAGTAACGAATTATGAGCTGTGGCTGGATGAACCTAATTCCGTCATTATTGATCATGTTAAGTTGAGGTATGCCTATATCAGCGGGGAGCCGTTGCGTGAGCTGGTTGATGATTTGAAGTGAGGGTTTCGGTAGTATGTAAGAGACAGACTCTGGGGTATAAACGTAACGCCCGGCAAATTAAAGAACCTCCCTCCACAAAAGTGGAAGGGAGGTTTCTTATGCGTTATGAATAATTAGACCTTCTCGATGACTTTGTCCACGAGGCCGTATGCGTGAGCTTCGGCTGCGCTCATGAAGTAGTCGCGGTCGGTGTCCTGCTCGATGCGGCTGAGCGGCTGGCCGGAACGTTCTGCCAGGATGTGGTTCAGCTTGTCGCGCATCTTCAGGATGCGGCGAGCGCGGATCTCGATGTCGCTGGCTTGGCCTTCAGCGCCGCCAAGCGGCTGATGGATCATAACTTCGCTGTTAGGCAGCGCGTAACGCTTGCCCTTCGCGCCTGCTGTCAGCAGGAACGCGCCCATGGACGCGGCCATACCTACGCAGATCGTCGATACATCCGGCTTAATGTACTGCATCGTATCATAAATGGCCATACCGGCTGTAATGGAACCGCCAGGGCTGTTGATGTATAGGGAAATATCCTTATCCGGGTCTTCCGCCGCCAGGAACAGCATTTGCGCGATGATGGAGTTGGCTACCACGTCATTCACGCCAGAGCCTAGAAATATGATGCGATCCTTCAACAGGCGGGAATAGATGTCGTATGAACGTTCCCCCCGATTGCTTTGCTCAATAACCATAGGCACAAAATTCATTTCGAACCAGTCCTCCTTCGTCTACGTAAAAGCATGAATCAAAAATTCGTATTCCTATCATAACGGATTAAAATCAAAAAGTCAAAGATGGTCAAAGAAATTGATTTTTCAGGCCAAAGCCCATAATTACTCTTCTGTCCGCTCCGTAAAGTAGACCTCGTTCTGCAAATCATTGACGAAGCGCTGCAGCCATTCGTAACAGCTGACAGCATGCTTCAGCTTGTGCAGATCCTCCAGACATTGTTTCCGCTCTTCTTCGGATGTATTGAGTTCAAGAATCATTTCGCTGAGCTGAGGAATCACCGCTTGGATCGCCCCTAGCATGACATCGATTTCCCGCTGCAGCTTAAAGGTAAAGAAGGATTGGAACGCCTTATCATGCGCATGATATTGAAGGGCATCGATTCATATTCCTGGGCACGGAACGGAATCTCAAGATTCATTGCTCCTTATCGGAAGAGCAGCTTCGCTGGCTGAAGAACAAGCTGGAAGAGGAAGCTGGATCGGAACGACCGATCTTTATCTTCTTGCATCAGCCGCTCAAAAACACAGTAGCGGGCTCCTATGAAGAGCAGCAGTGGCACGGCGTCGAAGAGGATGTCGGGCTGCGGGCAGTGCTTGCGGGCTACCCGCAGGCGATTCTTTTTTCTGGTCATACTCATTGGGAGCTGGAAGCAGGGCATACGTATTATGACGGAGTAGGCAAGCTTCCTGCGATGGTGAACGCCGTCTCTACGGCTTATCTATGGACGGATGAGGACCAGCATAAGGACGGCAGTCAAGGGTTGTTTGTCAATGTATATGAGGATCGTGTCGTGGTGAGAGGAAGAGATTTTGAGCGGTCGGATTGGGTGGAATCGGCTCATGATGAAATCAGATTGTCTCGACGTTCATAGCGGCTTCATACGGGAGAGGGCATGTGCGAAGGTGCATGCTCTTTTTTTGCCTATACGTCCGATAAAGCGGGCAAGTTAGGCGCAACCTATGACGGAGGTGATAGGGTGCGGAGTCGAATGGGAAGGGTCGCGGCGCTCTTCGTTGCTATGCTGGCATGCGCAGGGATCTATTCTTTCTTAACCGGAATAGTGGAAGCGAGCGGGCGTGCTGATCGAATCGGCGATGTCGCGAGACAAGCAATAAGGAAGGACGAACCAGATATAGGGACAACCGGCTTGGTGAAGGGATCAACAACGAGAGTCATTCCGAGCACGGATGCACATAGCTGCTGCACTAAGATCGATGAATTGGAGAGAAGGTTGGATAATCTTGAGCCCAGGGAGCCGATCACGATCCTCGAGTCGGAGGAGGAGAAGAATGCCGCAAAGCATTATCCGAACGTTACGGTTCCGATAGCTAAAGTTCGCGATCAAGGAGTCAGAATTCCTTTTGCTACGATCAAAAAAGATCCAGACTATATGAGACCCATCTATCACGAACATTGGCACAGCACATACTGGGGCGGCAGATGGAGCAATATTTCTTCGCATGTGGACACTGCGCATCATCGGTTGTTCGCAACGTATGATATTGGCCTATCGGGGGAGATGACGTTTAAGGAGCAAGTGGGCGTTGACTTCCCGATGTTTCACAATCCAACTGATCTTGATCTGTATTTCGTTGTTTTCCAGACAACTGTGGTCGATGTCTATACGAAAGGAAATCAGATCGTCGTACTTGGCAAGCCCCAGAGAAAAGGCGTGCAGGTCATTACGATCAAGTCGGGCGACCTGCGCCCCGCAGAATCGGACAAGTTGCTGCTAATCCAATTGGCGACGCCTGAGGGTGACGAACTCGACTTTACGCTGATTGGTTATGAACCGCCCGATTTTTGGCAGAAATAAGAGAAGCGAGCAAGGGCGGGATCAGGAGGAATGGCGGAAGAAATGTGAAGAGGTTATCTGCTCGTATCATGAGGATCATATTGGACGAGGACGGGCATGGCGTTTGGGTACATCATCAAATGAAGGCGTTCGGAGCGGTTTTTGAACGATACGATATATTGGCCGAAATGAGATTCATATTCCACCCCGGCGAATGAGTAATTTTGACCGCCGTAATGAGTTTTTACATATATAGCTGCGGCAATAGATGCTAAGGTTTTTGGCATGAGCTTAGATTGAATACCCGCTATTGTGAGAACGAAAACAAAAGCTGCCAGCAGCAAAAGCTTGTTTTTCCGCTTCATCATTTCCCTCCAAATGTCGACAGAGTTAGGAAATTTCATAGTTGTTGATACAAACGTTATTGTACTTAGGTTTGTTGCAGGGCGGAGGAAGTTATGATGCACAGGTTAGTTGCTGCGTGCAAAAAAGCCGCTCAGCATAGGCTAAGCGGCTTGTTCATTCGTATAGTGGCGCGCCCGCTAGGAATCGAACCTAGATCTCAGGCTCCGGAGGCCTACGTCATATCCATTGGACCACGGGCGCACGTCTTCAAAAAACAGTAGCAGAGATGATTATATGATATTCATACCGTTAAAGCAAGCAGGCTGGGAAAATTAAATTTGTGAAAAAGGTGTCGGAAATCGTTTTCAAATGCGATTCGACTCTTGCAGGCTGCTCTTATTTTCGTTAAAATAAAGGTGGGACTTAAAATGAACATGCGGGACGAAATTGGTCCCAACGATTCATTGAACCCCATTATGCTAATGACCGATGGAGTGAAGGATAAGAGATGCGACAGCTCATTGAACTGCAGCAGCAGCTTGTGCCGGATCTTCTGGAAGTCATGCGGAAGAGGTACATGATCCTGCATCAGGTTATGCTTTCGGACACGATCGGCCGCCGTACGCTGGCGAACGCGCTGGACATGACGGAGAGAGTGCTTCGGGCAGAGACCGATTTCCTAAAGGAGCAAGGCTTGCTGGAGATACATACGGCGGGCATGCGGATCAGCGAGCAAGGTCGCAGCGCCTTGGAGCAGCTGGAGCCTCTGTATAAGTCGATGTTTGGCTTGTCCGAACTGGAGGAGAAACTGCGCAGGGCATACGGGCTAACCCAGGTTGTCATCGTGCAAGGCGATTCTGAGACGTCGATTCAAACGAAGCGCGAGCTCGGAAGGGCGGCATGCCAGGTGCTTCGCACCGCGCTAAAGCCGAGGGATGTCGTAGCGGTAACCGGGGGCACAACGATTGCCCAGGTAGCCAATCAGCTTACGACAACGACAGCTATGAAGGATATCTGGTTTGTGCCGGCAAGAGGCGGACTTGGCGAAAGCTTGGATTATCAAGCGAATACGCTGGCCTCGACCATGGCGAAGCGGACGGGTGGACATTACCGGCTGCTGCATGTGCCGGATCATCTGGGTGAAGAGGCATTCGCTTCACTCATGCAAGAGCCTAACATCCGGGAGATTGTGGACGTCATTCGCAGTGCGCGCATTGTCGTACATGGGATCGGGGATGCCATGATCATGGCGAGAAGGCGGAAGCTGGACAAAGAGGTTGTGGCAGAGATTGAGGCGGAAGGCGCGCTGGCTGAGGCATTCGGATTTTATTTCGACCGAAGCGGGGCCGTCGTTCACCAAATGCAGACCGTAGGGTTACGGCTCGAGGATATCGTAAACACTGAATTAGTGATTGGCGTTGCCGGAGGCAAGAACAAAGGCGAGGCGATCGCGGCAGCCATGCGATTCGGCCATAACGACGTACTGGTCACCGATGAAGCTGCGGCGCTGGAGATGGTCAGTCTTCTGGAAGAGAGCCAGCCGCGGGACAAGGACTTGTGAAATAGGTAAGAAAGGCATCATGACGAGGAACGGCCTGCAATAGCAGCCGCCGGGACACGTCTTGAAATATATTTTATAGCAATCCAAAAACGCTTAGGAGGAACAAACAATGGTTAAAGTTGGTATCAATGGTTTTGGACGTATCGGCCGTAACGTATTCCGTGCAGCGCTGAACAATTCTGAGGTGGAAATCGTAGCAGTCAACGACCTGACAGACGTTAACACGCTGGCTCACCTGTTGAAATACGATACAACTCATGGCGTTCTTGACGCTACTGTTGAAGCAAAAGAAGGCGCTTTGGTTGTAAACGGCAAAGAAATCAAAGTATTCGCTGAGCGCAACCCTGCTGATCTGCCTTGGGGTTCCGTAGGCGCTGAGATCGTAGTTGAGTCCACTGGTATCTTCACAGCGAAAGAAAAAGCTGAGCTTCACCTGCAAGGCGGCGCTAAAAAAGTTATCATCTCCGCTCCTGCAACGAACGAAGACATCACTGTGGTTATCGGCGTTAACGAAGATCAATACGATGCAGCTGCTCACACTATCATTTCCAACGCTTCTTGCACAACCAACTGTCTTGCTCCATTCGCTAAAGTGTTGAACGATAAATTCGGTATCGTTAAAGGTATGATGACAACGATTCACTCGTACACAAACGACCAATCCGTACTTGACGTACCGCACAAAGACCTGCGCCGTGCTCGCGCTGCTGCAGAGAACATCATTCCTTCCTCCACAGGCGCTGCGAAAGCTGTTTCGCTGGTACTGCCTGAGCTGAAAGGCAAGTTGAACGGTATGGCTATGCGCGTTCCTACGCCTAACGTATCCGTAACGGACCTGGTTGCTGAGCTGAAAGTTAACGTAACCGTTGAAGAAGTTAACGCAGCATTCAAAGAAGCTTCCGAAGGTGCTTTGAAAGGCATCTTGAACTACAACGAATTGCCGCTGGTATCCAGCGACTACAACGGCGACCCAGCTTCCTCCACAATCGACGCTTTGTCGACTATGGTAGTGGAAGGCAATATGGTTAAAGTTATTTCCTGGTATGACAACGAGTGGGGCTACTCCAACCGCGTAGTTGATCTTGCTGCTTATATCGCAAGCAAAGGTCTGTAAGGAAAGAAAGCTGATGGGCCGCGGCTCCTTACGTGTAAGAGCTTCGGCCCTTGGTTTGCGCCCTCGCAGGGCCAGACCTATGGGCGTTCCTTCCTTTAAGGGTGAAGGGACGCCTTTTGCTTTATAGAGATAGATATGAGCCGATAAGCCGGCAGAAACTACTATTGGGGAGGATTTCAACCATGAACAAGAAGAGTGTACGTGACGTAGCAGAATTGGCAGGCAAGCGCGTATTCGTCCGCGTTGACTTCAACGTGCCGCTCGAAGACGGCAAGATTACGGATGACAAGCGTATTCGCGAGACGCTTCCAACGATTAACTTTTTGATCGAAAAAGGCGCAAAAGTGATTCTGGCGAGCCACTTGGGCCGTCCGAACGGACAAGTCGTAGAAGAGCTTCGCCACACAGCTTCGGCAGTGCGCCTGTCGGAACTGCTGGGCAAGCCGGTAACGAAAGCGAACGAAGCCATCGGCGAAGCCGTAGAAGCTCAAGTCGCTGCAATGGAGAACGGCGACGTTCTGCTGCTCGAAAACGTACGTTTCTACCCGGGCGAAGAGAAAAACGATCCGGAGCTAGCGAAGTCTTTTGCCAAGCTGGCTGACCTGTTCGTTAACGACGCTTTCGGCGCCGCTCACCGCGCTCACGCTTCCACTGAAGGCATCGCTCACATTCTTCCGGCTGTATCCGGCTTGCTGATGGAGAGAGAGCTTGAAGTGCTAGGCAAAGCGCTGAACAATCCTGAGCGCCCGTTCACGGCGATCGTTGGCGGTTCCAAGGTTAAGGACAAAATCGCAGTTATCGACAAAATGCTGGAGATCGCTGACAACATCATCATCGGCGGCGGCTTGTCTTATACATTCTTCAAAGCGCAAGGCCATGAAATCGGCAAATCCCTGGTGGACAACAGCAAGCTTGATCTGGCGCTTGAGTTCATCGAGAAGGCTAAGAAATTGGGCAAAAACTTCTACATTCCGGTTGATATCGTCGTAACGGACGACTTCAGCGCAGACGCGAACACGCAAATCGTGGACGTTAACGGCATTCCGGCTGAATGGGAAGGCATCGACATCGGTCCTAAGACACGTGAGCTTTATGCAGACGTGATCAAAAACTCCAAGCTGGTTGTATGGAACGGACCAATGGGCGTATTCGAAATCGAGCCATTCTCCCACGGCACGCGCGCAGTAGCGCAAGCGACTGCTGAGACTTCGGCTTACACGGTCATCGGCGGCGGCGACTCTGCTGCGGCTGCAGAGAAGTTTGGTCTTGCTGACCAAATGAACTTCATCTCTACTGGCGGCGGTGCATCCCTAGAGTTCATGGAAGGCAAAGTCCTTCCAGGTGTAGTAGCACTGAACGACAAGTAAAAATTAGTTACGATAGAAACGGGAGGTCATCCTATGAGCAGAACACCGATTATCGCAGGTAACTGGAAAATGTTCAAAACGGTATCCGAAGCAACGGCATTTTTCGCTGAAGTAAAGGGCAAAGCGGAAGTTGCAGGCGTAGAGAGCGTTATCTGCGCACCTTTCACAGCGCTTCCTGCACTGGTAGAAGCGGCTAAAGGCACCACAATCGCTATTGGCGCGCAAAACGTTCACTTCGAGGACAACGGCGCTTACACAGGAGAGATCAGCGGCCTTATGCTGAAGGATCTTGGCGTGAAATATGTCATTATCGGTCACTCGGAGCGCCGCGCTTACTTCGCGGAGAGCGACGAAATCGTGAACAAGAAGACGGTTGCGGCATTCAAGCACGGCTTGACGCCAATCGTATGCGTAGGCGAGAAGCTGGAAGAGCGTGAATCCGGCGCAACAAAAGAAGTATGCAAAGTGCAGACTGAGGCTGCATTCCAGGGCCTGTCGGCTGTGCAAGCGGCTGAAGTGGTTGTCGCTTACGAGCCAATCTGGGCAATCGGCACGGGCAAATCCTCTACTTCCGAGGATGCGCAAGACGTGATCGGCTACATCCGCGGCGTGATCGCAGGTCTATACGATGAGGCTGTTGCAGCGAAGGTTCGCATTCAATACGGCGGCAGCGTGAAGCCGAACAACGTATCGGAGTACCTGGGCCAAGCAGATATCGACGGCGCGCTGGTAGGCGGAGCGAGCCTTGAGCCTGCTTCCTACATCGCTCTGATCGAGGGGGCCAAGTAATATGGCCTCCCGCAAACCGGTAGCACTTATTATTTTGGACGGATTCGGCCTTCGCGATGACGTGACGGGCAATGCGGTTGCGCAGGCGAACAAGCCGAACTACGACCGTTACATGGCGCAATACCCGAATACGACATTGACGGCATCCGGCGAAGCCGTTGGCTTGCCGGAGGGCCAGATGGGCAACTCCGAAGTCGGCCATCTGAACATCGGCGCTGGCCGCATCGTGTATCAGGATCTGACTCGCATCAGCAAGTCGATCCGCGACGGTGAATTCTTCGACAACGAGACACTACTGGCTGCCATTCATCATGTGAAGTCGAGAGGCAAGAAGCTTCACCTGTACGGGCTATTGTCCGACGGCGGCGTTCATAGCCATATCGCTCACTTGTTCGCGCTGCTGGAGCTGGCGAAGAAGGAAGGCTTGACGGACGTCTACATCCACGCTTTCCTGGACGGCCGCGACGTATCGCCGGATAGCGCGAGGGGTTATGTCGAGCAGCTTCAAGCGAAGATCGAAGAACTTGGCGTAGGCCGCATCGCAACGGTTCAAGGCCGTTACTATGCAATGGACCGCGACAAGCGCTGGGAGCGTACGGAGAAGTCCTACCGTGCGATGGTGTACGGCGATGGACCTCAATACGTAGACCCTGTGCAAGCGGTAGTTGAATCGTATGAGAAATCCGTATATGATGAGTTCGTTATGCCGACGGTAATCGTAGGCGGAGACGGCAAGCCGGTAGGACTGGTGGAGTCCGAGGACGCAGTTGTGTTCTTCAACTTCCGTCCGGACCGTGCCATCCAGCTGTCGCAAGTATTCACGAATGACGACTTCCGCGGCTTCGACCGCGGCGCGAATCATCCGGTAGGCTTGCACTTCGTCTGCCTGACATTGTTCAGCGAGACGGTGGGCGGCTATGTCGCTTACTCGCCGAAGAATCTCGACAATACGCTGGGTGAAGTGCTTGCCCAGAACGGCAAGACGCAGCTTCGTACAGCGGAGACAGAGAAGTACCCGCATGTGACGTTCTTCTTCAGCGGCGGCCGTGATAAGGAGCTTCCGGGCGAGACGCGCGTTCTGATCAACTCGCCGAAGGTTGCCACTTACGATCTTCAGCCGGAGATGAGCGCTTACGAGCTGGCGGAGTCCACGGTACGCGAGATTGAAGCGGATAAGCATGATGCGATCATTCTGAACTTCGCCAACCCGGATATGGTTGGTCACTCCGGCATGCTGGAGCCGACAATCAAGGCGGTAGAAGCAACGGATGAGTGTCTGGGCAAAGTCGTAGAAGCGGTGCTCGCCAAAGGCGGCGTCTGCATCATTACGGCGGACCATGGCAATGCGGATATGGTATTCGACGAGAATGGCCGTCCACATACGGCGCATACGACCAATCCGGTGCCTTTGATCGTAACGAGAGAAGGCGCAGCGCTGCGCGATGGCGGCATCCTGGCAGATATCGCGCCGACGATGCTGGATCTGCTTGGTCTGGCAAAGCCGGCTGAGATGACAGGCTCGACATTGCTTGGCCAATAATAGTAGACTAGTGGAATGAAGCAATATTGATTAAGCGAACTATAGAAAAGGAGTGTTCATTCAAATGTCCATTATCGTTGATGTATATGCACGCGAAGTGCTGGATTCCCGCGGGAATCCAACTGTAGAAGTAGAAGTAGCTCTTGAGTCCGGCGGCAAAGGCCGCGCTATCGTTCCATCCGGTGCGTCCACTGGCGCATACGAGGCGGTAGAGCTTCGCGACGGCGACAAATCCCGTTACCTGGGCAAAGGCGTTGTTAAAGCGGTAGAAAACGTAAACACGATTATCGCTCCTGAGATCATCGGTCTTGACGCGCTTGATCAAGTAGCCATCGACCGCAAAATGATCCAGCTTGACGGCACGCCTAACAAAGCGAAGCTGGGCGCTAACGCAATCCTGGCTGTATCCATGGCTGTTGCCCGCGCAGCGGCTGACGCTCTGGATGTTCCTTTGTACACGTACCTGGGCGGCTTCAACGCGAAGACGCTGCCAGTTCCAATGATGAACATCATCAACGGCGGCGAGCATGCAGACAACAACATCGACGTACAAGAGTTCATGGTACTGCCAGTAGGCGCTTCCGACTTCAAAGAAGCTCTTCGCATCGGCGCAGAGATCTTCCACAACCTGAAAGCGGTATTGCATGACAAAGGCCTAAACACAGCTGTTGGCGACGAAGGCGGATTCGCTCCGAACCTTGGCTCCAACGAAGAAGCAATCACGACAATCATCTCCGCAATCGAGCGCGCAGGCTACAAGCCAGGCGTTGACGTATTCCTGGGTATGGACGTTGCTTCCACTGAGTTCTTTAAAGACGGCAAATACGTACTGGCTGGCGAAGGCAAATCCTTTACGCCTGCTGAGTTCGTTGACCTGCTTGCTTCGTGGGTTGAGAAGTATCCGATCGTATCGATCGAAGACGGTTGCTCCGAAGACGATTGGGATGGCTGGAAGCTTCTCACTGAGAAGCTGGGCAGCAAAGTCCAATTGGTTGGCGACGACCTGTTCGTAACGAACACAGAGCGTCTGTCCGATGGCATCGAGAAAGGCGTAGGCAACTCCATTCTGGTTAAAGTTAACCAAATCGGTACGCTTACTGAAACATTCGACGCAATCGAGATGGCGAAACGCGCTGGTTACACAGCGGTTATCTCCCACCGTTCCGGCGAAAGCGAAGACAGCACAATCGCTGACATCGCAGTTGCGACGAACGCTGGCCAAATCAAAACAGGCGCACCTTCCCGTACGGACCGCGTAGCGAAGTACAACCAATTGCTCCGCATCGAGGACCAACTGGGCTCCACTGCTCAATACGGCGGCAAAGCAGCATTCTACAACCTGAAAAACTTCAAATAAGAACAGGCAGGTCCGCTGCTTGTGAAATAATAAGAGAGCATGTCCCTCAGGGATATGCTCTCTTTTTGCTTGGTGAAAATCGCGTATGGCGCTATTCATTTGTTGAGACGTGTTCGGTATCCATTGTTTGTTTCAACGAATCGATATTGTGCTATACGCCGGTTAGGGGCTTGATCTTCGCCCAATGGATATCTCCTCCTGAACATCATTTGAAGTTGTGTTGATTATGCGGCAGACTTGCGGGACTTCCTTTTTGCTTGTTCATGAGGTAGGCTCGAATAGATTGAATGATGAGTCATGATGTGAGGCGTGCACATTGTCTTTTCGCTAGAATAAACGGATAAGGATGTTAGAGGAGGAATGGAACATGCTGATTGAAGTGATTGCCATTCGTACGGAGGATGTCGAAGCTGCAGCCGAGGGAGGAGCGGACCGGATCGAATTGGTAACCGGGATCGTGGAAGGCGGATTAACACCCAGCCTTGGTTTGGTGGAAGCGGCAGTAAATGCTTCTACGCTTCCTGTTCAAGTGATGGTTAGGCCTCATAGCCAGTCTTACTGTTACAGTGAATCAGACATGAACATTATGCTGCGAGATATCGAAGCGATTAAGGAAACTGGAGCAACGGGCATCGTCATCGGGATGCTGACTCCTTCCGGAGAGCTGGACAGAGCATTGCTTGAACGTGCTCTGCGAGCTGCGGAAGGTCTCGATGTAACGTTCCATCGTGCATTCGACGAGATTGAGGATCAACTAACGGCATTGCGGCAGCTCGCCGACTATCCGTCCATTAGCCGTGTACTGACGGCGGGCGGATTGAAGCCTGCTCCGCAGTCCGCAGAGCGAATTCGGGCTCTCCGGGAGGCAGGCGACCGGCTGGGCATATCCATTTTGGGCGGCTACGGACTTCATGCGGGCAATGTAGGTGAGTTCGTCGGCAAGACGAGAGTCCATGAGATTCACATCGGATCAGGAGTAAGGCGAAACGGCAGCTTTATGGAGGAGCTGCTTCCTTCTAGCATAACGGAAATTCGCCGCTTGTTGCACGATCATCCTTAATTCATTGGATGCTCAGTATCAGGCTGGGATAAGCTTAGAGCAGTAATCAAGTATTCCTGCTGTCATCCATGTGCATAATGAACGAGAGAATAACACGGAGTTATGTACGTCAGGGACTAGGAGGAAGTATGAGCAAGCCAATTGCGGGAATACAGATGTATTCATTAAGAGATGAGGCAGAGCGCGATATTCTGGAGACGCTCGAGAAGGTGGCCGAGATGGGCTATAAAGCCATTGAGTCGATCGGTTACTTCAATGCGCCTCCCAACCAATTGAAGAGAAGAGCGGATGAACTGGACTTGGCCATCCCCTCCATGCTGGTATCGCTTAACTTCAAGACGCTGGCGAAGCTGGGCCGGGATTTCGCCAGGGACATCGAGATTGCCGCCGGGATCGGCGTATCTTATATCATCGTGCCATGGGTGCCAATGCATGAGCAGCCCACAATGGAAGACATGCATTTTTTGGCGGATGTGCTCATACGCTGCGGGGAACAGACGAAGGCAGCGGGTATGAAGCTGGCTCTGCATAATCATGATTATGAAATGAAGCTGGTGGACGGCAGGCCTGCATTCGACCGCTTATTGGAGCTGGTGCCCGAGGAATTGATGGTTGCCGAGCTGGATCTCGGCTGGATCTACATGGCGGGGCATGACCCGGTGGACTATTTAAAGAAACATAAGGCCCGGACGCCTTTAGTGCATATTCGTGATTTCAAAACCGGACGCAAGGACACCGAGCTGGGAAAAGGCGTTGTTGGAGTAGAGCGGCTGCTGCAAGAGATTGAGAAGGCCGATGTGGAGTATATGTTCGTGGAGCAGGAGGACTTCCTGACTACCTCGCTGGATAGCGCGATGGCGAATATACTCTATTTGAAAAAACTGGGCTACGCATAACGCCTCTCTTAAGGGCATGTACTATTGTCAATCCTGTGCAGCTATGGTACAATAACCTTATGTGTTTTATGAGCGGCTACGCTGGAGGTGGATGGAATGGAAATTACATTGAAGATCCTGCTTGTATTATTCTCTATCGGATTGATTGCAGTCGTATTGTTGCAGAAAGGCAAGAGCGCTGGTTTGTCCGGTGCGATTAGCGGCGGCGCAGAGCATTTGTTCGGTAAGCAGAAGGCCCGTGGCTTGGACCTGTTCCTGCAGCGTCTGACGGTAGCGTTGGCAATTGGATTCTTCTTATTGTCGCTGATTGTATCTTATTTCGTGCAAAAATAATGATGAACTAACGAGAGACGAGGAACCTTATCCTCGTCTTTTTTTGATTTCTTTTTGTGATACCATAATCAGGGAGTTTCGTAGAATAGAGAAGAATGGAGGGTGATGAAATGGGGCAGGAGCGGGAAGTTAGAGAGAAAGAGACAGCGTATGTGCTGCGGGCGGCTATTCAGAAAGCGGGATATGAAGAGAATAAGGCAATCATTCGGGATATTAACCTTCAGGTTGGCCCCGGCGAGCTGATGGGCTTAATCGGTCCTAACGGCGCAGGGAAAAGTACGACGGTCAAAACGATTATGGGACTGATGCCGAATGTAACGGGGAAAGTGGAAATCGGTGGCCAACATAAGCGATATGCCTATGTGCCGGAGCAGCCGGTTTATTATGAATACTTTACGCTATGGGAGCATCTGAGATTGGCAGCGTCGGTCTTCGGCATTACAGAGAGCCAATTCGAGAGCAAGGCGGATCAATTGCTTCAGCAGTTCAGGCTGACGGAGCAGAAGCACCATTATCCGATGCAATTCTCCAAGGGCATGCAACAAAAGCTGATGCTTATCATCGCGTTCCTGCTGGAGCCGGATATTTATATTGTGGACGAGCCGTTCGTGGGACTGGACCCGCGGGCGACCAGCGACTTTCTGAGCTTGCTGCAGGGTGAGCTTGAAAGGGGCGCAGGCGTCCTGATGTCCACTCATGTTTTGGACACTGCCGAGAAGATTTGCCGGAGCTTCGTCCTTATTAATCAAGGTTCGGTTGTTGCGCAGGGGACGCTGGAGCAGGTCAGATTGAATGCGGGATGCGCGGAGAATGCGGCGTTGTCCGATTGCTTCATGGCGTTGACATAAGGAGGAATAAGCGATGATGACACCATCACAGCTGTTCTTCTACCGGCTGAAGCGTAATGTGAAGGAGCAGGCTCGCGCGTGGAACAGCGTTTTCGATTGGAGCGTTTGGGTTTATATATTAGTACCCGGTCTTGTCCTATTCGGAGGAATGTATCGGGAAATATGGCTGGATATGCCGGAATGGGCTAATCAGGTCCCATGGTTGCTGCTTTTTTCGATCATGCTATTTCTTATTATCGCGTTCGGAGGACGCATTCGAATCTTTGTCGATGAAGCGGACCGGTTATTCCTGCTTCAGCAGCCCCGCTGGCTTACGTTGCTGAAGCGTTACGGCATGATCTATTCATTCCTGATGCAAGCGCTGGTGCTAATATTGCCATTCGCAGTATTACTGCCATTTCTCTTGCGTGTGGAGCAGATCTCGTTACAAGAGATCGGAGCAGCTTACCTTTACTCCTTGCTGTTCGCGATGTTGATGTCAATGACGCTTCATTTGCTGAATGGGAGGTTCCGTAGGTGGCGCCAGGTAGGCGTGGAGACAATTGTTCTGCTCGTGGGGGCAGGGGCATATTTATATCCGATGCTATCGCTGGCTAATCCTACGATCGTAGTCGGACTGACATTGGCAGGAGCTGCTCTCCTGGTTCTGATCGTCCTGTATGTTTGCCTTCGCAGGCCGTTTCATTTTGAGACGGAAGTGAAAAATGAACGATCGGCGCGCATGTCTTCGACAGAGCTCCTCATGAGCCAAGTGATCGAACGCAAGCCGGCGATGAAGCTGAAGCAGCCGCTGTTCATGCGCCAGTCCCGGCGCTTATTCAAGAAGTCCGATACCGGTACGATCCTCGCTGAGCTGCGCATCATCACCTTTGTGAGATCGATGTCCACATTGCGGATAGGGATTGGCTTTTTGTCTGTAACTACGGGAGCTATCGTATTGGTGCCGCCATCCGCGACTTATGCTCTAATCGGAGGATTTCTGTTCCTAATCGTACCATGGCTTCGCATGCAATGGGAGCAGTGGAGAACAGAGGAGTTTATTGCGCAATTTCCATGGGATTCAGCGGATCTCGGCAAAGGTGTGCGGATATCACGATTTTGGCTGCTGCTTCCGCATATGACGGTCTGGTCGGCTGTCGCTGGGTTCCGCCTGGCCGGATTGTGGGGGGTCGTGCCTTCGATCTTCGTGTGCGTAGCGATATGGTGGGCATTTCATGCAAGAGATTGGAGAAGACCGAGTCACAAGGCTGCGGGCACAGAGGTTAATGACATCTGACGGAAGCGGCGGGTTTTCGTTTTTTTCGCAAATGGGGATGTGCCGAAGCCATTTCGTGTATACTACATGGTATATGATAATCTATCAACCGCAAGAGGTATAGCCCTTAGCGCGGTTCTGAGGAGAAGGGCCATTCATGATGGAACGCGAGCAAGAATTGCTAGATTTTATGCGAGAAACGGCATATAAGCCGATGACGTACCAAGAGCTGGAGGGACACTTCGGCATCGAGGGAGCAGCGGAATTCAAGGAATTTCTTCAACTGCTCAATAAACTGGAAGAAGAGGGCAAGATCTTACGCACGCGCAACGAGCGCTACGGTATACCGGAGCGGATGAACTTGCTGCGCGGGAAGTTGCAGGCGCATGCGAAAGGCTTTGCCTTCCTGCTCCCGGATGAGAAGGATCATCCCGATGTGTATATTCACGCGAATGATCTGAAAAGCGCCATGAACGGCGATATTGTCCTGGTGAGGATTACGTCCAAAAGCGAAGGCGGCGGACGTATGGAAGGCGAGGTTGTCCGTATCGTCCAGCGTGCAGTGACACAGATCGTCGGCACGTTCGAGAATCACGAGGTATACGGCTTCGTCATTCCCGATGATAAGCGGATTAACCGGGATATCTTCATTCCGAAGGGCGGATTCCAAGGCGCGGTGACTGGACAGAAAGTCGTTGTGCGCATTGTGTCTTATCCGGAGGGCCGCAGCGCGGCTGAAGGCGAGATTCTGGAAATTTTGGGCCACAAAAATGATCCGGGTGTCGACATCCTGTCCATCATCCGCAAGCATCAGCTGCCGGAAAGCTTCCCCGATGAGGTCATGGCCGAAGCGGAGTCTGCGCCGGATACGATCACCGAAGAAGAAATCAAGGAGCAAGGGCGGCGCGATCTAAGAGAGGAGATCATCGTCACGATTGACGGCGAAGATGCGAAGGATCTCGACGATGCGGTGCATGTGAAGCTGCTGGAGAATGGCAACTTCCTGCTTGGCGTTCATATCGCGGACGTAGGCTATTATGTAACGGAGAAGTCTGCGCTGGACCAAGAAGCCTTCCGTAGAGGCTGCAGCGTTTACTTGACCGATCGCGTCATTCCTATGCTGCCGCACCGATTGTCGAACGGTATCTGCTCGCTTAACCCGCAGGTTGACCGGCTGACGCTGTCTTGCGAGATGGAGTTCGATGCCAAGACGCTGAAGCGTGTAAAGCATGATGTCTTCACGAGTGTGATTCGTACGAAGGAGAGAATGACCTACACGAATGTAAAACGCATTCTGACTGCTACCGAAGAGGAGCCGGAGACGGAGCTGAAGGAGCGATATACAGATCTGCTGCCGATGTTCGATCTGATGGAGAAGCTGGCCATGCGCCTGCGCTCCAAGCGTATGAAGCGTGGCGCGATCGACTTCGACTTCCAGGAGTCGAAGATTATCGTCGATGAGAACGGCAAGGCTGTCGATATTGTCAAACGCGAGCGTTCCGTTGCGGAGCAGATCATTGAAGAGTTTATGCTGGTAGCTAACGAGACGGTAGCGGAGCACTTCCACTGGCTGCGCGTGCCATTCCTGTACCGGATTCACGAAGATCCGGATCAGGAGAAGCTGCTGACATTCATGCAGTTCGCAGCGAACTTCGGTTATGTCGTGAAGGGCGGGAAAGGGAATAACACCGTTCATCCGCGTGCGCTGCAGACGCTCTTGGAAGAGATTCAAGGGACGAAGGAGTCGACGGTCATCTCGACGATGATGCTGCGATCAATGAAGCAGGCGAAATACGATGCGGAGAGTCTTGGCCACTTCGGCTTGGCAGCCGAGTTCTACTCGCACTTCACGTCGCCGATCCGCCGTTACCCAGACTTGGTTATTCATCGCGTCATACGCGAAGTGATCGAGGGCGGCGGAGCGCTGACCGAGGCGCGGCATGAGGCATTAACCGCTCGTATGCCGGATATTGCCCAGCATTCCTCCGAGCGGGAGCGGGCAGCTGTCGATGCGGAACGCGATACGGATAAGCTGAAGAAATGCGAATACATGCTGGATAAAGTCGGTGAGGAATTCGACGGTATCATCAGCAGTGTAACTAGCTTCGGCATGTTCATCGAGCTGGAGAATACGGTCGAGGGCTTGATCCGTTTAAGCGATCTGACGGATGACTATTACCACTTCCATGAGCTCCATATGGTGCTCATTGGCGAGCGTACGTCGAAGGTGTACCGAATCGGCGACGAAGTGAAAATTCGAGTCGCACGCGTCGATATGAACGAATATAATATTGACTTCGAGATGGTCGACATGAAGCCGCGCGGCAACTACAAAGGCGTCGCGGATGCCGGCTTCGGAGCAGGCCGCAAGCGCGGCGGATATGGTAAGCGTGAGGGTGGTCGACCAGGCAGTCGTGAGGCTTCCGGCGGTGGGCGCGGTTCATTCGCCGGCGGCAAGGGCGGCCGGGGCAAAGGCGGTGCCGGGCGAGGCGATGCCAGCAAGCCGGCCGCCAATGAGAAAGAGAAGCCGAGTGCGACTGACCCAGCGGCGAAAAGCCGGTTCAAACGCGGAGGCAAGGACGCAGCTGCTCCGAATGAAAATGGCGGCAATCCGTGGGGTAAGGACAGCGGGGCAGACAATGGTGACTGGATCGATGTTAGGGCCGCGGAGCTTGAGGCGGACGGCAAAAGTTCTCGCACCGATATGTGGGGGCTTCCGATTCGCACTGGCGGAGGTGATGCCCGCAAGGAAAGCCGCGGCAAGGATGGCCGTCCGGTTAAGGGCGACGGCAGTTCGGGCGACACAGGCAAGAAGAAAGGCAAGGGCGGCAACGGACGCCGGAAAAAAGCGACGTCTAACGGAGTGTTCAACGCCGGGGAAGCGGGAGCAGCATCCTCGCAGACGGGCGAAGCGAAGAAAAAGAAGCCTAAGAAAAAAGGTGATCTGAACAACTCCACAGCGGCTTTTGTACGCAAGAAACGGAAGTAAGCCAGGAGGAGAAGAAAACCGTTAGGCGGCTAGTTAGAAGAAGCTGCTCAATCTCATAAGCCAGATGGCGGCATTGTTTTCCTTCCTTTACTGGGAATGAAAGTGCCGCCAACTGGACATAATGGGAAAATATATTTAGGCTTGTCGCTTGCTTTTCAGCGGCTGGGATAGTATACTCAAAGCAATCGGATGAGATGAACCTGAATTCACATATTGAAAAGGGTGTCATTAGAGTCGTCATGAAACCCTTTTCAATGTGTGAATATTTTTTTAAAGAACAAATAGGCGCATATTAATTTAATCTTTTGGAGGTAATTCCACATGCAACAAGGTACAGTTAAATGGTTCAACGCTGAGAAAGGTTTCGGCTTCATCGAAGTTGAAGGCGGAAACGACGTATTCGTACATTTCTCCGCAATCGTTGGCGAAGGCTTCAAAACTCTTGAAGAAGGCCAACGCGTTGAGTTCAACGTTGTTCAAGGCAACCGCGGACCACAAGCTGAAAACGTAGTTAAGCTGTAATAGCTTAATCTCGGAGAGACCGCTTCGACCTCGAGTCGAGCGGTCTTTTGCTTCACATAGATTGTATTAGTGGGTGCCAGTCCTCGGTTTAATGGTTCATGAGGTGAAGATCGGTTTAAAGGAAAGAGTACCTTTCCCGATTGTTGATTTTGACAACCAAAGTTGCTACAATGAACCAACAGAGACGCTGGTCTTGAAGAAGAAACGAGGTGAATTAGCATGGGCGCCAAGAAGAACGACGGCAAGCAGCTCGCCCAGAACAAGAAGGCCTCCCATGACTATTTCATTGAGGAGACCTTCGAGGCGGGCATGGTCTTGATGGGAACGGAGATTAAGTCGCTGCGCAACGGCAGGGCGAATATCAGCGATGCATTCGCGACGATTCGCAATGGCGAGATCTTCATTCACAACATGCACATCAGCCCTTTCGAGCAGGGCAACATCCATAACCCGACTGATCCGACGCGTGCAAGGAAGCTGCTGATGCATAAGGCACAGATTCACAAGCTACTGGGATTATCGAAGCAAGAAGGCTATGCCATCGTGCCGCTGAAGATCTACGTGCGCAACGGCTACGCCAAGCTGCTGATCGGGCTGGGCAAAGGCAAGAAGCAATACGACAAGCGCGACACCGCCGCTAAGCGGGATGCGCAGCGCGATATCCAGCGCGCGCTTCGGGAGAAGCAGAAGGTGGCTAGATAACGTTCATCCCATGGATGAATCGGCCAACGCTGCCAGCAACATTCCCGGACAAATGCAGGATGTTCGTGGTATACTAAGTAAACGGCAACGGTGGGTTGCCAATCGGCAGGAGCCTGTAAGGACTCAGCCGAATTCAGATGTACATGACTTGTGCGATTTAGTCACACCTCAATCCAGAGGTCCCGTCTAGCTAGACGCTGATGCTCAGCAAGAGCATAAGCAGCGTTTATGCCCATTCGGGGGCGTTTATGGATTCGACGGGGATTGGACGAGCGCGAGCCAGCGGGTAGCAGGGAGTCGTCTGCTTCATCAACGCTAAAGCCAATTAAATGGCAAACAACAAACAAACTACGCTGTAGCAGCTTAATAACCTGCTCACGTGCTCTCGCTCTGTATCGCCCATGTACCGGGATGAGGGCCCAACTTTAGTGGGATACGCTGTCACATCTCCGCCTGGGGTGTGCTGAAGAAGATAATCAGGCTGACCTATGAGGAACCGCGTTGCAGGGGGTCTTCACAGGTGACATCAAAACTGCAGCTACACCCGTAGAAAGCCGTGTGGCGTGATCTTCGGACAGGGGTTCAAATCCCCTCGCCTCCATTTTACCTGTGAGAGAGCACCGTAATAGGTGCTCTCTTTTTGTATGTTTAGGTATCCTCAGCAAGGGTTCGAGGAGGTTGTAAACGCTGATTGTACAAGGGATTTTAGGCGTTGCTGTCCAATGCAACCCTGGGTCATCACCGAACCAGTGGTATTAGAAAATAAGCTATACATCAGTTCTTGGGGTGGCGAACATCCAGATTTTAAAGGAACCACTGCCTATTTTGATCTAATCGCTATTTATGCAACGACTGGTGCAGAGGAATGACGCTATCAGGTTGATGCAAATATCATGTATGCTCCAGCTTTTGCAGATCGCAAGTTGAATGTCATCAATATGGAGGGCAGCATTACGGCATATATTGAAGGAACGACCGATATAAAAGGTGACGTCGTCTGGAGCAAAGCCCAGTGCTGAGGGGAATAGCGACAAGTACGCCGTCTGTAACTGAGGGAGAAGAATCTTCAGCAGAAGAAGAATACGAACTGAAGGATTTCGAAGGGCGTTGGACATCCGACAAACACGACTTTCATATTTTTTTCACAGACAGCAGTTATGGCGTAATTACGTTTTATGAAAAAGGCGATGAGGTTCTTGAACTATTTCGAATTTAAGAAGACTGAATATGATAGAGTCATGATGCTTGTCGGAGTTCGCTAGTGGCCTACAAGTATACGGTTAGACGATATAAATTCGCTCGGGTATGTGGATGAACTAGGTCGAGATTATTTAGTAATAGAGACCTCAGAGCCAAGCCCAGGCGATACCGCTATGGACCTTATAAGCGGGTTTGAAGGTAAATGGTGCGACTCAAGTCAAACGTATTGTTTTGAACTTAAGATAACTGATGTAGGTGAAGGTATGCTAGACTACCAAGAGCAAGAGCCATATCAGGAATCGTTCCGAATTACCTACATGGATGTATATGACATCACAATTAGTATTGAAGGCTCGGGGGCAAGTATTCCTTAGTTTGAATGATGAGAAGAAGATGATGACATACGAGACCGATTCATTAACTGAAACGATAATAAAGCAGAAATAGCGCCTTCGTGGCGCGTTCCTTATGCTTAAAGCAGGGTATTGATGATTCTATGTCGAATAATAAAGGACGGCAGGAATTGACGGTCTTCTTGTTTTAGTGGAGGAGGCTTAATGACATTGTTAAATAATATGAAATATATTAGAGCGTATGGTTTATACTAAACTCAGGATTGTGATGTAGATAATCGATAGATTATAATATATAGTTAGAACGTACGTTTGCATTATAGGAGGGCTAGCATGAAATCGCTAGAAATTTTTGCAGGCGCTGGAGGCCTAGCACTTGGAACAGAACAAGCGGGGTTTGAACATGTAGCAGTTATAGAATGGAACTTAGATGCGTGTGCAACTTTACGGCGAAATCGACCAGGGTGGGATGTAGTTCAAGCGGATGTGAGAACTATACAGTATAGTCAATGGGGAACTAATCTAGATCTCATTGCAGGAGGCCCGCCTTGTCAACCGTTTTCAATCGGCGGTAGGCACAAAGCCTGGGATGATAATAGGGACATGTTTCCTGAAGCTATTCGGGCAGTTCGTGAAATTAGGCCTAAAGCGTTTGTCTTTGAAAATGTAAGGGGCTTGGCGAGAGAAAAATTCACCACATATCGTGAGTATATCCAACTTCAGTTAACTTATCCATCATTGGTTCGTAAATCAAATGAAGAATGGGATGCTCATCTAATAAGACTCGAAAAACACCATACTGGTACTGGTGGTAGAAATCCTGAATATAAGGTTATACCTCCGCGTGTGCTTAATGCAGCCGATTACGGGGTTCCTCAGAAACGGGAGCGTATATTCTTCGTTGGATTCAGGGCGGATATTAATGCAAACTTCTCTTTTCCAACACAGACACATTCCAGTGAAGAACTTACGTACCAAAAATGGGTTGCTAAAACCTATTGGGAAGCTAGAGGTATTCAGCCCACGCAAGTTAGACCTAGTGAAAAGATGCTTGAACGCATCGTTAGAAATCGGGAGCAATGTACTCACTTAAAACCATGGGTTACCTTGAGAGACTGTATCTCTGATTTGCCTGATCCAAGGTTTCAGACAACAGTTGAGATCGAAAATCATATATTCCAATCAGGTGCGCGTCCGTATCCAGGACATTCAGGTAGTGTGCTCGACGAACCTAGCAAAACGTTAAAAGCTGGTGCTCATGGGGTGCCTGGGGGGGAGAACATGATTGCTTACCCTGATGGAACGTATCGCTATCTTACAGTTAGAGAATCAGCAAAAGTCCAAACCTTCCCTGATGAGATAGTATTTGAGGGGTCTTGGAGTGAAGCAATGAGACAACTCGGGAATGCTGTTCCAGTGATACTGGCCCAACATGTTACAAGTCAAGTTGCCACTGCCTTATATAATGCCAATGTGATACCGTTGGAGAATAGTAGGTGTTTGTAATGAATGTACAAGGATTTGATGAATTTGAGTTAGATCTTGAGTTGGCTTTTAAGAGAGACCTACCACCGTTTATTGATGGGCTAGAAGCAGCTCCATTAACTTTTATTAATGTATCTTCTATTCCCGCAAAGAAGAATGGTGTTTATCTTCTATTACAGGATGATAAAGTTATGTATGTTGGAAAGACCGATTCACGAGGCGGCTTTCAGAATCGACTCTTAAGACATTCAGAACACGTCAAACATCGGCATAATCTTGATCCTAATTTAATGCATTTTAAAGCAGTAGCTATTCCTGTGTTTAAGAATGCCGATTTGGAGACAATCTTGATTGATCATTATGGTGCACCTTGGAATAATTCTGGATTCGGGGGCAATGACCCAGGGAAAGAACGAGATACTCAGAGACCAGCTGTGTTTGACTTAAATCATCCTATAGATATTGATAGAGATCTTGATTTTATTCAATTAGGTTTAATAAGTGCTCAAGAACTGCTGAGACTGCTTTCTGCTAGACTTCCATACACATTTAGGTACGAGAAAAGAAAGTACCAGGACGAACTAAATTTCAATGTTGAAATAACAGCTGCCACTTCTTCAATGAGGGAGTTGCTAATGTTAATTCTTAATGGTTTACCAAGCAGCGTATGGCAGACGACCATTCTTTATGGACGGATTATCCTTTATCGTGAAAATCGTGAATACCCGTTTTTTCAAGAGGTAATACGATCATAAATCCTGTATTTGTGTTGGAATAGAAGATTAAGCTGAATGATATAGGAAATTAGTTGCAATTCTTAGGACTAAGCGCTCAGAAGAGCGCTTTTTATTTTGTTTTTAAGCAGGTAATTGATCGCATGAAATCGAATTGTGTATGTATTTGGGAGCTAAATTCGTTCAGGAATTAATCAAAATAAATCCTCTTGGAGGTCTATATGAATCGGAACTTCATTCCAAAAGTAAATCCTAGTCGAGAGTTTCTTGAGATAGCTTCGGATTTTTCAAATCCGCTTGATTTGGTGCGTGAAGCAATAAGTAATGCGTTTGATGCTAAAGCCAGTCGTATAGATCTATCGTTCACTACATTTCAAGAGCATGGTCGCCCAAAACTGAAAATATTGATTCGTGATAACGGTAATGGTATGAATTACGAAGAGTTGAATTCATTCTTTGATTTAGGTAATTCCAAGCGAATTCATCAAAAAGACGATGATCCATTATTAATTGGTGAAAAGGGCCATGGAACCAAAATCTATTTCAACTCTGAACAGATAGGTGTGGTCACTGGTAAAGAAGGTAAAAAGTACGAGTGCCATATGAGGCAGCCTATTGGATGTCTTTATGATGGATATGTTCCGGAGGTTGAAGTTATTGAATCAGATGAGTTTTTTGAAGGAACTCTCATAGAGATTATAGGTTACAACGGTAATGAGAGATATATGTTTAAGCAAGAGCAACTTCAAGATTACATTTTATGGTTCACAAAGTTCGGTTCATTTGAACAACAATTTGATGAATATAAGGACCTTCCACACCAAAAGATGGAACTGTTCTTGCAAGGTATAGATGTTAGAGAAGCCAAGAAGGTTTCTTTCGGGCATGTCTTTGCTTCGGAAACAATGAGTCTAGATAGTCTTTTAGATGATCATTTAGCAGATGCACCAGATAGATTTGTAAAGGCTTTTCGGCATACAGGTCGTTTACCGAATTCCCCTGAAATTGAATATCAAGCTGTTTTCTATATTGAGGGCAATAAAGCGAAAAGAGAGTACAATTCAATGATCAAACGGAGTGGCTACCGCGCACCTGATGGAGCCTATACTGTTCAAGAAAGGTATGGACTTTGGCTATCTAAAGATTTTATCCCTGTACAAAAGAAGAATGATTGGATTGGCTCAAAGGGTACTGAGTTTACAAGATTACATGCTTTCTTTAATTGTCAAGCTTTAAAATTGACCGCAAACCGTGGATCTATAGATAATACACCAGCAGATATTCTGAGTCAGATTCAGAAAGAAGTAGAGAAGATATATCGACAAATTACTGAAAGCGATGATTGGGCTAATATTGATTATCTGACTAGAGAATCTGATGCCTATCAAAGTGAAAGAAGAGAGAAAAATGACCTGGATAAACGTATAAAGCATGCACGTAATGCAAAAACGGCAGAGTATAAGGGAATAGTTTTACGCGAACCACGACAAGAACAGGGTGTGTTTTCAATATATCGAGCTATGGATGTTCTTGAACCGACGTTATTTCCTTTTGATATTATTGATTATGATACGCATGCTGGTATTGATGTACTAGCACAATTAAAAAATTCACGTGTACATTTGGATCAATCAATGCTGAGATATGTGGAATTTAAATATCTTCTAAATAAAAACTTCAATCATTCCTATAATCGTCTCTACGGTATTGTATGTTGGCAATTAAAGATATTGCATGACGAGGTTGTTAACGATGCCTTTGGAAATCCGCGAAAGCTGAGAATAGTGCCAAGATCAGGTCAAGGCTCATTTACTCAGTACTTCCTTGACGACGAACGAGATCCACATCGTATTGAAATTATTGTCCTCGAAGAGTATTTGTTCGAAAAACTTGGAATTCAATTTCGGCGAACAAGATAATGGGGTATCAGTTTAATCTGACTCAAATGATGAGTCATTCATTTCTAACGGCATACAGATTTTTATTACAGGACAAATAACTAGTAAGGGAGAATAAGCTAATGTTTAAATATAATATCCAGGTCCCACTGGAGTATTTTCGCTTTTCTCTTTTAGGCAATCATAATATGAGTGGTGAATTGAAAATTCTACTAGAAGACAGTGTGCTTGACACTCTAGATTTAATAATTAAGAAAGGGGATTTTGAAAGTCAAGAAAAATTTCTCGTTACAATTTCTCAAGAAGAGCATGTATTATCTATAAGTAGCTTCTATGCAGATAATGAAACATATGCATTAGATATGGCGAATAATATGGTAAATAAGTATGTACAGATTCTTTCGTATGTAATTCAGTCCCAAAATTCTAATTCTCTTCAGTTTCAGATTAAATTCACGTATAACCAACAAAATATTAAAGTAACCGAGAGCAAGTATAGTAAATACGAACAGTTTGTTTTTAACGACTCCAAAAGAGAAGAGGATCATAATGTCTACATGGAGGTTTACGATAGTTTAAGAATAAAAGATTCTGTTCATATGATTGCAGCGAGTACTTTCAGGGTCAACGATGTTAGTCAGATATTGGGCAAGATAGGTATGGATGTTGATTTATGGTTTCTGATGGATTGTTATTACCATTCATTAGGGTTGATTGATTCAAAAAGTAAGTACTTTAACCTCTTTGTTATTATAGAATATATAGAAAAAAATATTTTTCATGAATCTGTGGACTCAAAAATTTATAAGGATAATCAGATTATTGATCTTATGGACAGTATTTCAGAAGCAGTTAGTCGAAATACAACTACAAAAGATCATAGAGATCGAATCCAAAGTAGGATAAAGCAAATTTTTGAGTCAGCAACCGATAAGGGAAGGATAGATAAGTTGTATAGCATACTCACCGAATCATTAGCAATTACTGATATTAACTATGGTTTGGATAAGATTGAACTATCGAAAGAATTAGTGGCCAAATTTATTAAAACAAGGAATGGATTATTTCATGCTAAAATTCTAACAGAAGAAGAAAAGCAGGGGCTCGGAACTTTATCTTACAAATTGTTGTTGCTAAGTGAAAGTGTGCTTAAAGAGTTGATTAAACGTAAGGAGGAAAATGTAATTTAAGTATTTCGGTGATGTTCTAATCAACGTTCAGCATTTAAAGTCATTGTTGGGAGGGCAAAGGGATGAGGGCCCAACCTTAGTGGGATACGCTGTCACATCTCCGCCTGGGGAGTGCTGAAGAAGACAGTCAGGCTGACCTAGAGAGGACCTTGTTACAGGGGCCTCCCTAGGTGACATCAAAAATGCAGCTACACCCGTAGAAAGCCGTGTGGTGTGATCTTGGGACAGGGGTTCAACCCCCTAGCCTACACTATGATTTGGGAAAAGCGACCGTGTTAGGTCGCTTTTTACGTTTTCCTAAGGAAGCTACAAACGAATCCGAGATGTTTTGGTGTGGCAATTTTAATCTTTGAATACGAAATATTCCTGGTGACCTAGTAAAGTCGGCTCATTGGTTTTATTCAGTACAACGGATAGATAAATTGCATCACACAAAGCTGGTAGGACTATAGGACAGTGAGGATTAATCGCTGTACGGCTCTAATAATAGGTGAAAAATTAACTGTTATATTCTAAATATATCATGTACAATAGGAACGTGTGTTCCTTTATAAGTTAGAACATTTGCAGCAATGACTAAATATGACAACATTCGACACCTATCGTCTGGTAATATTGTGGTAATCATTAACTAGACATGGGGGCGTTTTAAGTGGACGGAATTATTGAACTGAAAAAATTTAGTGAAATAAATCTAGGAGATCCTTTTTTTGATACTTTAAAAGAGGATTACCCTAGGTTTGAAAGATGGTTTATGAAAAAAAGTGAAGAGAATGCACAGGTTTTATATAATCAACAAGGAGCTTTAGAAGCATTTCTTTATATGAAAGAAGAAATGGGTCCCATTACTGATGTTCAACCGACACTTAGAGAAGTAAGATGGTTAAAGGTTGGAACCATGAAAGTGAATCCCCATGGAACTCGATTGGGCGAACGATTTATTAAAAGAATATTGGACTACGCAATTGTTCTTGACATTAAACACGTTTATGTGACGGTTTTCCCAAAACATGAAAAGCTTGTTGAAGTTTTTAAAAAGTATGGATTTGTAGACAATTCAATTAAAATTTCGAGTGCAGGTCAAGAATTGGTGCTAGTGAAAGAATTAGAGAAAGTTAAGGGAATCACCTTGCTTGATTATCCTCTAGTCCGTTCAAAAGGCACAAATAAACATTTGTTAGCTATTAAACCGGAATATCACACAAAACTTTTTCCTGATTCAATTCTTCGAAATGAAAGAATTGATATTATTAAGGATGTCTCTCATACGAACAGTATTCATAAAGTGTATATCGCTTTTATACCTGGGCTGGCGGTGATTCAACCAGGGGATTTATTACTCATCTACCGGATGAGAACAGAGAATACAAAAGCTTGGTATACTTCTGTTGCTACTTCAATTTGTGTAGTGGAAGAAGTAAGGCATCGACGTGAGTTCGCTTCATTTAATGAATACATGAAATATTGCAGTGCTTATTCTGTTTTTACGAAAGATGAACTAATAAAACTATGGAATAGGTCAGGACAAATGTATGTGATTAAAATGACCTATAACATAGCTCTTCGCAGGAAATTAAACCAACAACGCCTGGTTGAAGAAGTAGGATTAGAGAAAAGTAACTATTGGGGATTTTTCTCCTTAAGTGAGCAAGAGTTTAAAAATATAGTGATTAAAGGTGATGTATATGAAAGTCTTATTATCGATTAAACCAGAATTTGTTGAGAAGATTTTTAGTGGTGAGAAAAAGTATGAATATAGGAAAGTTATTTTCAAGAAAGATGATGTCGACACGATAGTCGTCTATTCTACTATGCCTGAGGGGAAAATTGTTGGGGAGTTTAAAATTGAAAAAATAATTATTGATTGTCCGGAAGCGATCTGGGAAGCAACAGCAGACGGCTCAGGAATAAGCTCGGTATTTTTTAAACAATATTTTGGAGATCGACTTGAAGGCTATGCAATAAAGATCTCTAACCCTATATTGTACGATACTCCTATCGACCCTAAGAAAGAATATGAATCGTTCTTTGCTCCCCAATCTTTTTGTTATATGTCGTAAAATAATGAGGGGTTTAAAAAATGACTAAGATTATATTTGTTTGTGGAGGGCACGGAGTAGGAAAAACTTATTTTTGCAAAATGATTGTAGAGCAGTATCAGTTTACTCACCATTCATCAAGCCAACTAATTACGAGTAAAAAACAAATACAATTTCCAAGCAATAAACGAGTTGAGAAGATAAATGAAAACCAAGACTATTTAATAGACGCAATAAATGAACTACACATCGATAATGTGCTGCTTTTAGATGGTCATTTCTGTTTGTTAAATGAAAAAGGGGAAATTGTGAAACTGCCCAAACAAACATTCAGGACCCTCGCTCCAGTAGGAATTATTTTACTCAAAGATACGTCTGAAGAAATATTGGCTCGATTGACCAAGCGGGATTCGATGGTGGCTTTTGACAAAAAATTAGTTGAAGCACTACAGCGAGAAGAAATTAAGTATGCCAATGAAATTTCTTCTTCTCTTGGTAATCCATTGTTGATTCATAATGTAAATGATCCCTATGATAAAGTACACGAGTTCATAAAAAGTATATATTAAAATCATTAAGGTTACACTTTATTAATAAGAGAACTCGAAAAAGAATTAAAGTGCTCTACAGGCAGTTGTGGTAGTGTTAAACTAAATAGTCGTGAAGATAGCAATTAAATGTAATTAGCACGGTTTAGTTTGATCAAAAAAAGTCTGTATATAATGGGATATGAGACCCCTCGTATCCACCAAATTATGGAAAAAGCGACCGTGTTAGGTCGCTTTTTTTTGCTTTTTCGTATGCATTTGAGGTTAGTGAAACCGCGGAAATTTTTGATGGCGTAGGGTGTGTAGTACGTAAGCTGTTTTGACAATGCTCGAGAGACATGAGGCTTCTATTGCATTTTAAATAATTTAGAGCCTGTGGAGAAGAGCTCCCAGGTGTTTATTTAGCGAGAGACGCGAAGAAAATGTTTTTGACGGAGCAGTTTAGTATTGATGATATTAAGGTCTATGAGAGATCATTTGTCGCTGTATGGTGGCTGGTTCTTGGTAAAGCAGAAATTTGTCTAATAATGTGGGAATTTATAGAATATGAGTATTTAGGTGGGGGGGGGTAAGGCCCCTCTCTATTCTAAATATAACAAGTCCGAGGTGCATTGCGGGTCGTGAAGCATGCTCATACCCCAGTCAGATAGACACGAATAGAGAGAAATCTTTATGCTACAGCCGTTTTCGGAAAACGAGACATATTCATGAATGACCTGCTCCAAGTTAGAAAAGGTTTTCGTATGGATTAAATAAATTAGCGATGTACATCTTTAGTAGGACTACAACTTCTTAGGATTTGGCTTATGATGTTCTGAAGAGAATGGGGGAGGCTCTGCCTTTTACAGTTTCGGGCAGCATTGCCTTTTGGTATGGGCGATACCTTACGATGAAATGGGGAGAAACAATGAAAGAAAGAATTCTAATTCTATTAATGACTATTGTTATGGTATTCACGCTGATTACACCCGGGTTGGTACCAAGAGCTGAAGCAGCAGGAGGCACAGTTACAAGGACTTATACAGCAACTGCGGATACAATGCAATTAAATGGTCAACCGGAATATAACGGTATCTATGATCATGACGGCGATGGTTATCTCTATGTCGGCATGAGCAATAATGATGGCTTCGTCAACGTGCGCAATAGAATGGCTGCTTCTTACAATCTAGGTGCTCCAGAAGGGACCATTGTATCAGCAGAGCTGGTCTTGACGGTTGCTACTGTATTAAGAGTCCCAAATCACACTTTGTACATGGAGGCAAGGGGCTCTGCCGCGAATAGTTTGGACCATAATTTTACGGGTATCTTCCCCTCTGTAGATACGGACAGCCCTTATTCAGATGAATTTACGGCGAAAAGCACTGCCGAAGTGCCGATGGGCACTTATCTTCAAAATCAAACGATTACACTCAACGTTAAGAGCGCTGTCGATGCCTTTACGGATGGTTCTGATCGCATAGTAACTTTTACACTTAACGGAAATGAGGCAGATGCAGACAGCGGGAGATTCATATTGTATTCCTTAGAAGCTTCGAATGCTGCATTCCGTCCGAAGCTAGTCGTTACTTATGAGACTGGACCAGTTAATACCCCCCCTACGGGCTCTTTCACAATTGTGGAGGGAACAGCAACGAACACCAGCACAGTCAATCTATCCGTATCAGGTTCAGATCCTGATGCAGGTGATAGTGTTACCCATATGAGATTTGCGAATAGCGTTGCTAATTTATCGGCGGCATCTTGGCTGCCTTTCAGCAATTCTGCAACATTCAGTCTGACTGGAGGAGATGGGTCGAAGACCATCTATATGCAGTTGAGGGATTCCAATAATGCGTTCTCCGCCAATTCTTCTCAGACCATTCTATTAGATCAGACAGCACCAACAGGTACACTGATCATTAATGATGGTGCCTCATGGACGAAATCAGCGACGGTCACTTTGAAAGGAACCTATTCGGATGGAAGCGGCTCAGGAGTTGAGCAGGTGCGTCTCTCCAATATTAACGGCAGTTGGCAGACCAGTTGGTTCAGTATCGCTGACCTGAACGGGAGGTCATGGGTCCTTTCCGCTGGCGAGGGAGCTAAGACCGTATATGTACAATATAGAGATAAAGTCGGAAATTCGAGCAGTTCTGTTATTAGCAGTACGATTACAGTAGATACGACCGCTCCTGTTATTACGAATGTAGTGGATGGCAAAGTATATAACAGCACAGTTACGCCTCTATTTAGTGAAGGCAGCGGATTGCTCAATGGAAACCCTTATTCCAGTGGTACAACGATTACACAGGATGGAGCGTATACGCTGTCCGTTACCGATCTGGCAGGCAATGATGCGACGGTGAGCTTCAGGGTTGATACGACGTTACCTATCGTGTTGGGAGTTGCAAAAGGTGGAATATACAACACAAACAAAACGATTACCTTTAACGAAGGAACAGCGACTTTAAACGGGGCTGTTTTTGTCAGTGGTGCACAGGTTGCTCTAGATGGCATGTATACCCTGATTGTAACGGATGAGGCAGGTAACGTAACAACGATAACCTTTGAGATCGACAAGACAGCGCCTAGAGTTACAGGAGTAACGAACGGTGGGAGTTATAAAGAAGAAGTGACCGTCAGTTTTAATGAAGGAACAGCGACATTGAATGGTGCTGCTTTTACTACAGGTACAAAGATTGATCAAGATGGCGTGTACACGCTGGTTGTAACGGATGCAGCAGGGAATGTGACGACCATTAGCTTCACGATCGACACAGTAGCACCTACTGTTACGGGAGTAACGGAGGGTGGAATTTATAAGTCGGTAACTCCCGGATTCAACGAAGGAACAGCGACGTTGAATGGTGTTGCTTTTAATACAGGTACAAAGATTGATCAAGATGGCGTGTACACGCTGGTTGTAACGGATGCAGCAGGCAATGTGACAACGGTTAAATTTGAGATCGATAATGTCGGACCAACGGTTACGGGAGTAACAGAGGGTGGGGTCTATAAGTCAGTAACTCCCGTATTCACCGAAGGAACAGCGAAGTTGAATACGGTAGCATTTACTAGCGGTACTGTAATTGGAACTGAAGGTGCATACACACTGGTCGTAACGGATGCAGTAGGGAATGAAACGACGGTAAACTTCACGATCGACACGACTCCGCCTACCGTGTCAGGGGTAACCGAAGGTGAGGTATATCAGAAAGCAACTCCTGTATTCACCGAAGGAACAGCGAAGTTGAATACGGTAGCATTTACTAGCGGCACTGAAATAGTTACTGAAGGTGCATACACGCTGGTCGTAACGGATGCAGCAGGGAATGAAGCGACGATAAGATTCACGATCGATACGACCCCACCTACCGTTACTGGAGTATCTGAGGGCGGAGTGTACAAGAGTGCAACTCCTGTATTCATCGAAGGAACAGCGAAGTTGAATACTATAGCATTTACTAGCGGCACTGAAATAGTTACTGAAGGTGCATACACGCTGGTCGTAACGGATGCAGTAGGGAATGAAACGACGGTAAACTTCACGATCGACACGACTCCGCCTACCGTGTCAGGGGTAACCGAAGGTGAGGTATATCAGAAAGCAACTCCTGTATTCACCGAAG
>NZ_QZCF01000014.1 GCF_003591485.1 Paenibacillus sp. 1011MAR3C5 | reverse complement strand
CCAGTGTGGCCGATCACCCTCTCAGGTCGGCTACGCATCGTCGCCTTGGTGAGCCATTACCTCACCAACTAGCTAATGCGCCGCAGGTCCATCTGTAAGTGACAGATTGCTCCGTCTTTCCCGAATCAGCCATGCGACCAATTCGCGTATCCGGTATTAGCATCCGTTTCCGAATGTTATCCCAGTCTTACAGGCAGGTTACCTACGTGTTACTCACCCGTCCGCCGCTAACCTTACGTTTCCGAAGAAACGTGAGGTCCGCTCGACTTGCATGTATTAGGCACGCCGCCAGCGTTCGTCCTGAGCCAGGATCAAACTCTCCATAAAAGTGTTTGACTTGCTCAATAACGTTGTTGCTTCGAAATCTCTCATAACCAGCAAGCTGATTATGGAAACTTCATTATCGATTCAATCTTGCGATTGTATCGGGCAGTTTCGCTCGTTGTTCAGTTTTCAAAGAACAATCATTTGTCTTTCGTTTTACCGTGTCAGCCGTATGTCTCAGCGGCGACTTTTATAATATATCACAGGGGCCCAATTGAATGCAACCCCTTTTTTATATTTTTTTTAAAAACTATTCATGGCCTTAAGATCTGTATGTTCTGGCATTCAGCGCGTAACGCGAAAGCTCCTTCGGTGAAGCAATGCGCGCATACATTCTGAAAATGATTTTGTACCGTCTTGCTATAGCGCTTTTGATATCTCCATCTAATCGGGAGTCGTTCAGATCCAACAGCATCTCATCCAGTTCTTTGCGCAATACGTAATCGAGTTCCTTGCATTCTTTGTCGTTGAATAGTATTCCGAGCATAACCGTAAGCGGCCTCCTTTGGGGTATATAGCGCATATGGACCGTCCTGAGACGAACAAAAGGCGGCTCCTTCGCAAATGCGCTTCGGACACCGCCTTACTGTTATGCTCAAATATTGGAAATATTATTACTCTATTTCAACAACCAAAGTGTAATGGTGCTTTCTATAATGGAAGCGACCAGAAGTCCTACGGTCAAAATCACCATCATCGGCACCGTACGAATAGCAAAATGCTCGATCTCCCGTCCGATCCCAGGCAGCTTAGCTCTCGCAAATAACAAGTTGCCTCCCGCCCGGATCACTAATGTGCCGAATTTCAACCCATAAGCACAAGCTACAATAATAGCCGGTATCTCAATAATGCCATGCGGCAGCAAACCTTTGACAACCAGCTCCCATACCGGCAGCGCATCTGGCGATTCAGCTGTAAGCTTCAATACAAATCCGATCACCATTCCGTTAATCCCTAGGAAGAGCAGCGGCAATATACCGAAAAACGCGCCCAAATACATGACCAATATCGACTTAATCGCATTATTAAGAAAAATAACGATCATCATCATCAAGGTTGGATTGCTGCTGTTGTCTACGGATTCGACAAGCTGGCCTAGCCCTGTCAGCTGGCCTTCAAGAAAAGCGCGGAAGCCTTCATTCGTTCCGCCGACCACAATGCCCGCAAAAAACAGAATAAAAGCAAAACCGATATAGCCCCGCATATCTTTAAAGTGCTGTATGATGGCGCTGAGCTTGAACAAACGCACACCTCCCGATTATCGCGATTCCAACATTCCAATCGCTTGCTGTCAAATTAAATGAATAAGTATCGATGGTACGAGCATAGATTGTACTACTAATGTAAATTGCTGACGCCTCTACCCGGGGCGAAGCGAAGAGAGGAGCGCTTTCCCCCATGAACATGTTTTATGTCATGAACGGCAAGAAACTCAAGAAGTATTTCTTTATTGCAATTGCGCTGATATTCTCCATTGGCATCATCTATGCCGAACGGGACAACATCACCGTATTTGCGCCTCAGCAGCCAGCTGCCATCTATAGCGTTCCGACCGACAAGAAGGTTGTCGCCCTGACGTTCGACATCAGCTGGGGAGACAAGCGTGCCGAGCCTATCCTCCAAGTATTAAAGGAGAAAAACATTAGCCACGCAACCTTCTTCGTATCGTCGGTATGGAGCCAGTCCCACCCCGATCTGGTGAAGAAGATTCAAGACGCCGGCTATGAGATCGGCAGTCACGGCCACAAGCATGACTTCTACAGCAAGCTAAGCGAAGAAGAAATTCGCAAGCAGATTACAACGGCTCATGCCATTCTCTCCGATATTACGGGCAAGCAGCCTAATTTGATCCGTCTGCCGAACGGTGACTTTGACAAACGAGTGCTTCGTATCGCAGAAGAATTGCAGTATAAGGTCATTCAATGGGATACCGATTCCATGGATTGGATGAATATCGGAACGGATAAAATCGTCAATCGCGTCGTCACCCGCACTCATCCTGGAGACATCATTCTCATGCATGCGAGCGATACGGTCACCCAGACGCATGAAGCTCTGCCTGCCATCATCGATCAATTGCGTACCGAAGGGTATGACTTCGTCAATGTGACGCAGCTCATTACCCAGACGGAAACTGACGGAAGCGCGGTGCAAGACAAACAATCAAACGCCAAAGGGCAGCTTAGCGCTGCTGAATAATCGAAAGATTAACCGGCCGATTTCGCAGGAGTTACTGCGGAGTTGGCCGTATCTTTTTTGAGCAGGCGGTGCATCATCATATTTTGGTACGCATTGCAGACGAATAGCGGAGACATCATAAAGATAATAGCTGCGACATTTGTCACCCCTTGCAGTGCCGGCCACGCTTCAATAAAGGTAACAACGAACATCAGGAACATCGTTGGGATAAGTGCAGATTTGTTCGTTTGCTTTACCTTCAGCCATGTCATAACGAAGGAAAGCACCAAAACGACAAGCGGCAGCACCCAGAAGAACCAATTGTTCGCCCGGTCTTCATATAGTACATAGCCCAGTGCAAATACAGCAAACAACGTCGTATAACCCTGCAAGGCATTCCATAAGTATTTCTTGCGGAATACGCTGAGGGCGATGTAATTAAGCGTCAAATAAGCGAAAAAGCCCATTTGGCTGAAAGCGCCGATCATGAGGCCCGATATTGCCATCATCATCGCATTGAACCCGGTCGCTTCAAAGCCAAGAAAACCAAACTCTTGATTAGTTAGCAGCATAACCGAACCAACGACAACACATACAAGCGCCCCGATGGCCATGGTGCTCCAAAATAAAAAGAACCACTTTTTTATGTTCACGCGTTTAAATCCCCCTAAAAAGTTTTGGGCAGCAAAACGAACTTCGACAGTAAAGCTCGAATTTTGCTCGACTCCCCGAAGGTTTTCCCTTTATTTTACCACGATCGCAACAAAAAGCTAATGCCCGTCCATGATAAAACAGTGAACAATGCGCATAATAAAAACGATCAAGCGCTGGTCCGCCCGCCGCATGTCGCCGTTATCCGGTGAACTGGGCACGCGCCAACCACCCGATATTACAGCCCAGCCATGACATAGAAGGGAGCAAGCAGGATATGCGTATCCGTTGGACTTTATCGTCTTCATTATTGGCATTAACATTGCTGCTGACAAGCTGCGGTACCGAGTCATCAGGAAACGTTCAACAGCAGCTCAGCTATAAGGACATGAAATCGATGGTCATTGACATCCTGAAGACGGAGGATGCTCAGAGGGCGCTTCAGCAGTCGGCCGAGCAGCTCTCAGGCTACACGGCTCAATCCTCCAAGCTTTTATCTGTGCAGGATCAAGAGGAAGTGCGGCTGGCCGTTAAGGATGTCATCAGTTCGCCGGATTATGACAAAGTCATTCGGAAGCTCATGACTGACACCCGGTTTGCAGGCGAATTTGCCAAAGCGGTCAATAAAGAAAACAAGGACATTCACAAAGAACTTATTAAAGACCCTGCTTATCAGCAGGAATTAATCAAGACGATGAGAAACCCGGAAATGGAGAAGCTGATTCTTGAAGTACTGAAGAGTGCACAGTACCGTAAAGAAGTCATGTCGCTCATGCAGGAATCGATGCAGAATCCGCTCTTCCGTCTCGAAGTGCTCGATCTCATGAAAGCGGCGGTTCAGGAAGAGCTGCAGCCAAAGCCGGATGAGAAAGTGAAGAAGACGCAAGGCCAGCAGGAAGAGCAAAAAGGCGAAGAAGAGGAACAGGGCTCGCAAGAAGAAGAAGGCATGGAGTAACAGCCGAATTCATATTGGCTTGATCAAAAAAAACCCGAGCTTCGAGCTTGCCGCAGGGGCAGCCCGAAGCTCGGGTTTTGTCATGTAAATATTACTTTCCGCAGCGCTCAATGACGCTGTCCGCCAGCTCCAGATACAAGCTGCCAGTCTCGGAATCCGCCTTATAGACTGAAGGGGAGAAGTCTGGCTCTGAAGGATGGTTGTCCGGTGCGCCAAGCGGGATTTGTGCCAGCAGATCGCAATGAAGCGTCTCAGCCAGCTTGCCGCCGCCGCCGCGTCCGAATACGTATTCCTTCTCTCCCGACTTGGATACGAAGTACGACATATTCTCGACGACGCCGATAATTTCATGCTCCGTCTTGATCGCCATTGCACCGGCACGGGCCGCGACGAATGCGGCTGTCGCATGAGGCGTCGTCACGATGATTTCTTTGCTTTGCGGAATGATCTGATGCACGTCCAGCGCGACATCGCCTGTACCTGGCGGCAGGTCAAGCAGCATGTAGTCCAGCTCGCCCCACTCGATCTCCTGGAAGAAGTTGCGCAGCATCTTGCCAAGCATCGGTCCGCGCCATACAATCGGACTGTTGTCCTCGACGAAGAAACCCATGGAGATGACTTTCACACCGTAGCGCTCGATCGGAATGACACGCTCATCCACGACGACTGGACGATCCTCGATGCCCATCATATCGGGCACGCTGAAGCCGTAGATATCCGCGTCGATGATGCCGACGCGCTTGCCCTTGCGAGCCAAGGCGACCGCCAAGTTGACGGTCACCGTGGACTTGCCGACGCCGCCCTTGCCGCTGGCGACGGCGATGAAGGTCGTCCCGCTGCCCGAAGACAGCAGCGGGCTGGCGATTCCAGCCCCGTGTCCCTGTACGGGGCTGCTGGTCTTGGCGCCGGCATTGCCGCCCGGCGCCGCACTTGCCGCGGGCGCAGGCTGCGCGCTGCCCGCTGCGGCTGGCGCCTCCTCGTCCCGAAACCGGCAATGCACGGTTTCGACGCCGATTGGCGCCAGCGCCTCGCGAAGCGAGGCTTCCAGCGCGGGCTGAATCGCCGCGCCTGCTCCAAGAACCGTCAGCGATACTTGACGGTTCCGAACCATAACATCGCGGAAGCTAACGCCTTCCGCTTGATATTGCTGCTGGGCCATCGCAGATTCGATGGCCTCGATGGCTTTCTCCCGTGTCAACATCGTATATGTCCCACCTTTATGAGTTAAGAGAACTTCCTCTCTATTATAACACAGGAAGCCTTCGTTTCATGAACGGTTCATGAACGAAGGCTCATCCCGAGGGCTACTTCCCGCTGCCATTCTGCAGCTCCAGCTCCTGCTGCGAATTCCCGCTCAGCTTCTCACCCGACACAAAGCGCAATACGCCCTGATAGATAGACGCGGCCACCTTCCGCTGATACTCCGTATCCGCCAGCCGAGCCGCTTCCCCCGGATTGGACAGGAAGCCGACTTCAACAAGCGCCGTCGGCACCTGTGTGATCGCCTTCATCAAATAGACGTCCCCTACCTTAGCGGCAATGCGAGTCGTGTTCTCCAGATTTCGCTTGATCTCATCCTGGATGAAAGCCGCAAGCACCCGATTGTCCGGATGATTATCCGGCTGATAGAACGTCTGGGCTCCCGACCACTTCTGCTGCGGAATACTGTTCATATGGATGCTGATGACGGCAGATGCGCCGCTCTCGTTAATCAGTGCCGCTCTCCGCTTCAAGTCCTCCGTCTTGCGCTTGCTGTAAGCATGAGCATCTCCTGAAGCCAGATCATAATCCCCTTCCCTGGTCATTACGACGACGGCCCCAGCTTCCTGCAAGTAATCGCGCAAGTACAGGGCAATCGCAAGATTCAGATCCTTCTCGATAATACCGCTCTTACTGACTGCACCGCCATCCGCTCCCCCATGCCCTGCATCAATGGCAATTGTTTTGCCGGAGAGGGGCAATGTCCAATACGACCATGTGCTCGACGCCGGCAAGCTCTGGCGAAGCAGCAGGCCCGTAAGCACGATGACCAGCGCAGCCACCGCTAGCCGAAGCGCGCCTTTATAGGTCATCCATACGACAAAATGCCGCTTCATTCCGCGCATCAAAAAACCACCTCGTCTTCCATATCGATAAATGCGCAGCAACCTATCCGGCTACCGGGTAGGATAAGCCTTGTGCGCACATTCATGTATATGGGACGAGATGGTCAAATATGTGCCGTATCGGCAATTCCGGCATAGAACGGATAGCTTAGCCTACCGGCTGCTCCGTCATACCCTCGATCAATATCTTCGCAACCTCAGGACGCGAGAATTCCGGCGGAGGACATACCCCATCGCGCAGCATCGCCCGCACCTTCGTGCCGGAGAGTGTCAAATGCGCCGTCTTCTCATGCGGACAAGTCTTGCTCGTTGCCATATTGCCGCAAGCTGTGCAGAAGAAACTATGCTCGAAGTACAACGGCGTAATGCCGAGATCTTCAGCCGGGATCGACTTGAGCAGCTCCTGTGCTTCGTACGTTCCGTAGTAGTCGCCTACTCCCGCATGATCACGTCCCACGATAAAGTGGGTGCATCCGTAGTTCTTCCGCACAATAGCATGGAAAATCGCTTCACGAGGACCTGCATAACGCATGGCTGCTGGGAATACGCCAAGGAATGCGCGATCCGCTGGATAGTAGTTCTCCAGCAGAGCCAGGTAACTCTTCATCCGTACATTAGCCGGCACGTCATCAGACTTCGTCTCGCCGACCAGCGGGTTCAGGAACAGCGCATCAACGATCTCCATCGCGGTCTTCTGAATATATTCATGTGCACGATGAACGGGATTGCGGGTCTGGAAGCCGACAACCGTCTTCCATCCTTTCTCAGCGAACTGCCTCCGTGTCTCAGCAGGATCGAAGTAAAACTCCTGGAACTTCTCCGGCTTCGGACGGTTCAGCACCGTAATCGGCCCGCCGACATAAGTAGAGGGTCTCTCCAGCAGCTTCTGTACGCCCGGATGCTCCGTATCATTCGTTTTGAAAATATTGACCGCTTCTACCTGCTGATCTACGGAATAGATACTCTCCACCGCAATGAATCCGTACGTAATGCCATCTTCTCCGATAAGCGCCACTTTCTCGCCTACCTTCAATTCCGCTGCTTTCACATCATCGACAGCCAGTGTGATCGGGATACTCCACACCAGGCCGTTGGCCAATCTCGTATTCTCCACAACAGACGTATAATCGTCCTGATTCAGAAAACCGGTCAGCGGCGAGAACGCGCCTACACCGATCAGATCCAGATCAGAAATCGTCCATGAATTAATCGTGATGAAATTAAGGCCCTTTGCTTCCTGCAGCAGCGCTTCGCGCTCTGCGCCTTCGGCGATCCGGTTAACCAGCACACCGCCATGAGGTAAGATTTGACTCATAATCGTAGAAGTCCTCCTATACATACCTTCGCAAATGGTTTATTTATGAAGCCCGCACTCCGTCTTCTCTTGCCCCGACCAGCGTCCCGCGCGAGGATCCTCGCCCGGCATGACCTGGCGTGTGCAATACTCACATCCGATACTCGGGTAATAGTTGTCATGAAGCGGATTGTAGACGACATTGTTGTCGCGGATATATTGCCATACATCTTCAGTTGTCCAGTGGGCTATGGGATTGAACTTCACCAAACCGAACTTCACGTCATATTCAATCTTCTTCGCGTTGGCGCGTGTAGGCGCCTGATCGCGTCGAATACCTGTGATCCATGCTTCGTATTTGGACAGGATCTTTGTGAGCGGCTGAACCTTGCGGATATCGCAGCATTTGTTAGCGTCGGACTTCCATAGCTCGTCACCGAACTGTGCAGCCTGTTCTTCCGGCGTAATCTCCGGCTTCACTTCGACGAATGGAATACCCGGGTAGCGCTCTGCAAGCCGGTCACGCGTCTCATAAGTCTCCTTAAAGTGGAAATCGGTGTCTAAGTAGAAAATATCCGTCGTCGGGCTAACCTTCTGCAGCATGTCTACCAGAACGACATCCTCCGCGCCAAAGCTGCACGCAAACGTAATATTCGGGAATGTCTCCACTGCAAAACGAATAATGTCCTCCGGCGTCGCGTTCTCCAGCTCGACAGCCTTTTGCGCAATAAGTGCTTCCTTCTCAAACAGATTCATACGTATGACCTCCGTTATTAATTCCAAGTAAAGTAGTCTGTATAATTGATTATATGCCTTTCTACACGCTAGTTCAATCAGAACTTTGCACATTTACGCAAAAAATACCATGAAGGGCATAGTTGGGCTTTATAAATCCATTAGATTCATGGAAGCATGGGCATGTTCCTCAACCCTCTTGGATGTACGGGTGGCTGGGGACTAATTAAAGTCCCTCAAGAAGCGCAGCAAAGCCGCGCAATTTACTCCTCACGAGAGATGGGTCTGGCCCAGGCAAGTGTATGATAAGTCTTTTTTTATCGTAACCCAGCTTGATTTCCAAATATTTTAAGTTTTTCAACTAAAATGACCATAAACACAAAAAAACGCCTCCTCTGCAAGCAGAGAAAGCGTTTGGTTGTAACGATTAACGTTTCGAGAACTGTGGAGCGCGACGAGCCGCTTTAAGACCGTATTTTTTACGTTCTTTCATACGCGGATCACGAGTCAGGAAGCCTGCGCGCTTCAGAGCCGGACGGAACTCAGGGTCTGCTTTCAGCAGAGCACGGGAGATACCGTGACGGATTGCACCAGCTTGACCGGACATGCCGCCGCCGTTAGCGATAACCAATACATCGTACTTGGACAATGTGTCAGTCAGGTTAAGCGGTTGTTTTACGATCAGCTTGAGTGTCTCCAAACCGAAATATTCATTCAAATCGCGTTTATTAACAATGATTCGTCCTTCACCCGGCACAAGACGTACACGTGCAACAGAGTGTTTACGACGACCGGTTCCATAGTATTGCACTTGAGCCATGAAACGTGTCCTCCTCTTTATTACCCGCGAAGCTCGTAGACTTCAGGGTTTTGTGCTTGATGTGGATGTTCCGCACCTGCGTAAACTTTCAATTTAAGCTTCATTTTGTTACCAAGACGGTTCTTAGGCAACATGCCGTGCACAGCCAGCTCGATTACGCGCTCTGGCTTTTTCTGAATCATCTCGTGTGCCGGAGTGACCTTAAGGCCACCGGTGTACATGGAGTGACGGTAGTACATTTTGTCTGCCATTTTGTTACCTGTCAGAACAATTTTCTCAGCGTTGATCACGACAACGAAATCGCCAGTGTCAACATGCGGCGTAAATTGCGGTTTGTGCTTGCCACGGATCAGGCTTGCAGCTTCGCTAGCCAGACGACCAAGGGTTTTGCCTTCCGCATCGATGACGAACCATTTACGCTCAACTTCATTTGGCTTAGCCATATAGGTGGTACGCATGGATGATCCTCCTTAATTCTGTTACAATAATCGTTTTTATAACAACGTTTCCGTTGGTTTGATATTCATTGTTGAATCTTGCATTTGGCGGCCATTCTTAGTCGGGGCTGTGGGAGAGCCACTAAGAAAGCACAAGTTATATTCTACAATATAGACTGGCAAAGTGCAAGTTGTTTTTCCGCTTTCTTTCATCAACACAATGCTGCTCTCTTGGCCTCTAACTTGCGGTAATTGGATAAGTCTTCGACCGGCAGCTGATTTACTACAGAAGCGATATAGAGTTTGCCGTTAAACTCAACAGCATCCATATAAAGCCCGAATGTTCCGCCATAGGCATATCCTTTTTACTCTATCATAGAAAATATTAACAGTACTAATGAAAATGAGCAATATCTAGTATACATTTGTAGAGAAATATAACCGCTACTTTCTTCGTGCACAGCTTCCCGCGCTGGGTAAGACACGAGTGACACCATACTGTACAGTCTAGTCCTTCGCGGTTCACATTCCGACTGTCAGTGACGATGAAATATAATAGATTGAATACAAACTCGGTCTGAAGACCGAGTCGTCCCCCATCAGGGGGCGGTTCCCTTGGCTTCATCTGATTGGTACAATGAGGATAATAAACGCGCTTTGAACGAGCGAACTTGTTCTTGAGTGCTGTACATTAGGAGAGAAAACCATGAGACCCAAGACCACGATCGGCATTATTCTAATCATCGTAGGCATCATTGGCGTGCTATACGTGTATGAGAACGGAAGCGGCAATACGCTTTTAAACATTCGCAACTTCTTCGCATCCGAAATTAATGAGCAGCAAACGATCGACATTAGCGATGTCCGCAATCTCGATATTTCTTCGGGAAGCCTGGATGTCCGCTTAGTACAAGGCAGCGGCTCCGATGCCGTTATCAAGCTGGAAGGCTGGGCCTCCAAAAACTACATTAAAAACATGAAGCTTGAAAGCACCAAAAAGGATGGCACTCTCCAGCTCTCACTGAAGAACGACCGCGGCATTCGCTTCGGCTTCGGATTTAGAGGTGTGAAAATGACGGTTGAGCTGCCGGAGAAAACGTGGAACCAGCTCGATGTTGATCTGGATAGCGGCGATTTGTCCCTTGAACAAATGCGGGTTGAGAATGCTAAGCTTCAAACCAATTCAGGCGATGTCGAAGCTGCTGACCTCCAAGTAGACAGCAACTTATCTGTCAGCATCAATAGCGGCGACTTAACGCTGCGCACCGTAACAGCCAGGAAGATGGATCTATCCTCGCAAAGCGGAGATCTCTCGGTCAAAGGATATGAAGCTGACAGCATCGACTTTAAGGTGAGCAGCGGTGATGTGCACTTCGAGGACGGCACGGCTGAGCTGGCAGGGAAAACGAGCTCTGGTAATATTATGATGAAGTCCGACAACATTACCCGTCATGCTGATCTTCGTACAGGCAGCGGCGATGTAGTTGTCATTCTCGAAAACAATCCAAATTCCCTCAGCGTTCAATTCAAAGCAGGCTCAGGAGATGGAGTTATTCAGAAGGATGATTTCACCTATGACAGCGGTTCGAAGGGTGCCAACAAGATCAAAGGCAGGTTCGGCAGCGGAGAGATTAAGCTGAATGTCCAGACGGGATCGGGTGACTTCGTTCTTAAATAAATGCGACTTCACAATGGTCGGTTATGATCAGCTGTTTAGTTGAAATGATGCAAAAAAATAAAAGCTTCCCATACCACTTAATGTGGTGTTGGAAGCTTTTATTTTTTGATTGTCTGATCGATGTTCTGCCTCATGAACACAGGAATTCGGCACTACCCATCGTCATCTTCATCCGAGATAGTAGTCGCCCCGCCTTCGCCATACTCCACCTCCATCAGTGTCAGGGCATGCGGCATGGCGGTCGGACCGGCTAGTGAGCGTGACTTGCCTTCCAGTATGCGTTTCATATCAGCAGGCAGCAGCTTGCCTTGTCCCACCCACAGCAACGTTCCCATAATGACGCGGACCATGTTATAGAGAAAGCCATTCCCCGTAATATATAGATGAAGCGCGTCACCTTCCTGCTCAAAGTATGCTTCATATATGGTGCGAATATGATGCGGCTTCGTCGAATGGATAGACGTGTAAGAGGTGAAATCATGCGTACCGATCAAATGCCGCACACCCTCCGCCATCGCTTCTGCATTCAGCTTGGTCGGGTGATGGAAGCGATACGATCTGGCAAACACATCCGGAAATTTGCCCCTATCGATCGAATACCGATAGGTTTTGCGTTTTGCCGAGCGCCTGGAGTGGAAGCCGTCCGGTACATCCCATGCATCCAGAATGACGATATCTTTGGGGAGCCGCGTATTCAGCGCAATCGCCCAACGTTCAGTCGGTATTGTCGACGCCGTATGGAAGTTGAATACTTGTCCCAACGCATGCACTCCGGCATCCGTTCGCCCAGAGCCAATAATGACGATATTTTCCCCTGTCAGATGCTTAATAGCCTTCTCAATCTCGTCCTGCACCGTCCGTCCGTATGGCTGCGATTGAAAACCGTTAAAGCTCGTTCCGTCATAACTGACCTTTACGCCGATATTACGCATTGTTGTCACCCTCTACCCGTTATCAACTTAGATTTTAAGTCGGTGAAATCGACCTATTTGGCCACGCGCTGCCTCGTTTGCAGCTTTAAGTCGATTTCAGCGACCTAAAACATCGGTCACCCTTACTTTCGTACGTTTAAGTCGATGAAATCGACCTATTGGACCTCCACTAGTAACGATCTTGAAGCCGCGTCTTAGTCTGACCGCTTGCAAGCAAACAAAAAAGGCGGTCCAGAGGGACCACCCTTTACTTGCAACAACCTACGCGCGGTCAACCAGCTCAAGGTAAACCATAGGCGCGGCATCACCGCGACGAGGACCCAGCTTCAGGATACGCGTGTATCCGCCTGCACGCTCCGAGTAGCGAGTAGCCAGTTCGGAGAACAGCTTTTGGATTGCGTCTTGCTCACCATTTACGGATTCGCGACGCACGTATGCTGCCACTTGACGACGAGCGTGAAGATCACCTTTCTTAGCTTTAGTGATCAGCTTTTCAGCGATAGAACGAACCTCTTTCGCTTTAGCTTCTGTCGTTTGAATGCGCTCATACAGGAACAGATCAGTAACGAGGTCACGGAACAATGCTTTCCGCGCACTTGCGTCACGTCCCAATTTTTGATATGCCATCTTGTTTTCCCCTCCCTTGCTCTGTTGTCAGATCTAGCTGTGAACTGCTATTCTTCCATGCGAAGGCCAAGGCCCAGCTCTTCCAGCTTCTCTTGAACTTCCTCAAGCGACTTGCGGCCCAAGTTACGAACCTTCATCATGTCCTCTTCGGATTTCGTGATCAGCTCTTGAACGGTATTGATGCCTGCACGTTTCAAGCAGTTATATGAACGTACCGAAAGATCCAGCTCTTCGATGGTCATCTCCAAGACTTTCTCTTTCTTATCTTCTTCCTTCTCAACCATGATCTCCGCATCTTTGGCTTCATCCGTTAATCCAACGAACAAGTCCAAGTGCTCGGTCAATATTTTAGCGCCGAGGCTTACAGCCTCTTCAGGGCGAATACTGCCATCCGTCCATACTTCCAGCGTCAGCTTGTCATAGTTCGTGACTTGGCCGACGCGAGTGTTTTCTACGCTGTAATTAACGCGAGTAATGGGCGTGTAGATCGAATCGACAGGAATGACGCCGATCGGTTGATCGTCGCTCTTGTTCCGGTCCGCTTGCACGTAACCGCGTCCCCGATTAGCAAAAATCCGCATATGGAGTCGCGCTCCGGAGGCCAAGGTCGCAATGTGAAGATCAGGGCTTAAAATCTCGACATCGCTATCTGCCCGAATGTCTCCCGCTGTTACGTTGCCTTCGCCTTCCGCGTCGATTTCCAGCACCTTCTCTTCGTCGGAGTGGATTTTGAGCGACAGGCCTTTCAGGTTCAGGATGATTTCCGTTACGTCTTCAATCACTCCAGGAACCGTAGAAAACTCATGCAGCACGCCGTCAATTTGAACCGACGTTACAGCCGCACCAGGCAATGACGACAACAGAATTCGGCGAAGCGAATTTCCAAGCGTCGTGCCGTATCCGCGTTCCAGCGGCTCGACCACGAAACGTCCGTAGGTTCCTTCATCGTTCAGTTCTACGGTTTCGATTTTCGGCTTTTCGATCTCAATCACAATAGTACCCTCCTTCAAACGTCGCTCCGTTACCTTGTCGTTTTTATGTCAAATCTCGTAGTATGCCAAACCTTCACAACCATTATTCACAAGTTGCTGTTATTTGATACCACCGTGGATCAGACTATACGCGACGACGTTTTGGCGGACGGCATCCGTTGTGTGGAACTGGCGTAACATCCTTAATGAGGTTAACTTCCAATCCAGCAGCTTGAAGCGAACGGATCGCAGCTTCACGGCCTGCGCCTGGTCCTTTAACCATAACTTCGACCGTTCTCATGCCGTGCTCCATTGCTGCTTTCGCAGCGGATTCAGCAGCCATTTGAGCGGCAAACGGGGTGCTTTTGCGGGAACCCTTGAAACCAAGGTTGCCGGAGCTAGCCCATGAAATTGCGTTACCGTGCGGGTCGGTGATCGTAACGATCGTGTTGTTGAACGTGGAACGGATATGTGCCACGCCGCTATCAATATTTTTCCGGTCGCGACGTTTTGTACGGACGACCTTTTTTGGTTTAGCCATTGATCATTATCCTCCCTTCTTATTTCTTCTTGTTCGCTACAGTACGACGAGGACCTTTGCGCGTGCGAGCGTTAGTTTTCGTACGTTGACCGCGAACAGGAAGACCGCGACGGTGACGAAGACCACGGTAGCAGCCGATCTCAGTCAGACGTTTAATGTTAAGTGAAATTTCACGACGAAGGTCGCCTTCCACTTTTACGGATTTGTCGATGGCTTCGCGCAAACGAGCCAGCTCGTCTTCAGTCAGATCGCGAACGCGAGTGTCCGGATTAACTTCAGTCGAAGCTATGATTTTTTGAGACGTCGTTTTGCCGATACCAAAAATATACGTCAGGGCGATTTCAACGCGCTTGTCGCGCGGAATATCTACACCAGCTATACGTGCCATGGGCTATATTTCCCTCCTTTTATCCTTGTTTTTGTTTGTGTTTCGGATTTTCACAAATCACCATAACGTTGCCTTTGCGACGAATGACTTTGCATTTTTCGCAAATCGGCTTAACCGAAGGTCTAACCTTCATTGTGATTACCTCCCGAATCTTTCGTGGGCAAGCCGTAAGTCACGGCCTACTTCCGATAGGTGATGCGCCCTCTTGATAAATCATAAGGCGATAACTGTATAACCACTTTGTCTCCTGTCAGGATGCGGATAAAGTGCATTCTGAGCTTGCCGGAAACATGGGCGAGAATCTGATGACCGTTCTCCAGCTCCACCTTGAACATGGCATTTGGCAACGGCTCAATAACCGTGCCTTCGACCTCAATGACGTCTTCTTTAGCCAACCGTCATTCTCCTTTCGCATACGCGTACTTCTGAATCACATAACGTAACTTGGCATTGGTCACCCTGCCGGACTCTTGCAAGCTGGTTGTAACCTCTTGACTGATGGCAGGCTGTAACTGTAAATGCAGAACGTTCTTTTTCTTCGGCAAATCGAATCTTCTCTTGTCGCCGTCCGCAATCATAACGAATCGCTCGTCAATGATTCCAATGACAACGGCATAGCTCTCTTCGTCTTTGCCTCGAAGCACTTTGACGATCTGCCCAACTTGCGGTTGAGTTTCCATCGACCTAAGCCTCTGGCTGCTCTGGCAATTTGGTCAAAATCTCAAAGCCGTCCTCCGTGACGACAACCGTGTGCTCGAAGTGAGCGCACCAGGAAGCGTCTTGCGTTACCACTGTCCAATTGTCCTCAAGCGTCCGGACATATCGTTCACCGATATTGACCATCGGCTCGATTGCAAGCGCCATACCCGGCTTCAGACGCGGCCCTCTATCCGGTATGCCGTAGTTCGGTATTTGCGGTTCTTCATGCAGATCCGCGCCGATTCCGTGCCCTACGTATTCCCGAACGACCGAGAAACCTGCCGCTTCGATAACCTTTTGGATGGCGTGCGATACCGTATAGAGTCTAACATCCGGCTTCACGAGCGCAAGACCCGCATACAGCGACTCTTCCGTTACGTCTAGCAGCCTTTGAACTTCAGGCGTTACGCTGCCGACCGCGTAGGTCCAAGCGGAATCACCATGATAGCCCTCATACTGCGCGCCGATGTCGATACTTATAATATCGCCCTCGTTCAACTTGCGTGATCCAGGGAAGCCATGTACCAGCTCGTCATTGACAGAAGCGCATATGCTGGAAGGAAATCCATTGTAACCTTTAAATGAAGGAGTAGCGCCTTGGCTTCTAATGTACTTCTCGGCAATCGCGTCGAGCTCACCCGTAGTGATGCCCGGCTTAACCGCCTGTGCCATTAGACGATGCGTCTCCGCAACGATGCGTCCGGCTTCCCTCATTAATCGCAGCTCCGATTCGGATTTGCATATTATCATTACAACGTACCTTTCAAGCAGGAAACGATATCGGATGTAACGACATCAATATCTTTCTCGCCGTCGACTTCGCGCAGGAGACCCTTACCGCTGTAGTAGTCAAGAAGCGGAGCCGTCTTGGACGTGTATTCGTCCAGGCGCGTGCCCACTTTCTCCTCTGTATCATCAGAACGCTGATACAGCTCTCCACCGTCCTTATCGCAGACGCCTTCGACTTTCGGAGGATTGAATAATACATGGTAGGTCGTTCCGCAAGATTTGCAGATGCGTCTACCCGTCAAACGAGCAAGCAGCAATCCGCGATCAACTTTCAAGTTTACGACATGGTCAATGCTGCGGCCCAGCTCGCTCAGCATTACATCAAGCGCTTCGGCTTGCTGCAGCGTACGAGGGAATCCGTCGAGCAAAAACCCTTTTTGGCAATCATCCAGAGCCAGACGCTCTTTCACAATGCCGTTTGTAATTTCATCTGGAACAAGCAGACCTTGATCTACATATTCCTTTGCTTTCAAACCAAGCGGCGTCTCTTGCTTCATCGCAAGGCGGAACGCATCGCCAGTCGAAATGTGCGGGATACCGAACTCTTCTACGATACGTTCAGCTTGCGTACCTTTGCCGGCTCCTGGAGGGCCCATGAATAAAATGTTCATTACCGTGTTCCTCGCTTTAAACACAATAGGCTCGTTCGGGCTACGCGTGAATGCGCTGCAGCCCGCCTTCGAACCTAATGTTATTTATTGATAAACCCTTTGTAATGGCGTTTGATCAACTGGCCCTCGATCTGCTTCATCGTATCAAGCGCAACGCCGACAACGATGAGGAGCGAAGTACCGCCAAGCTGCACCGAGCGCGGTAATCCAGCCAATGCTCCGAAGAACACTGGGAAAACGGAGATAAGCGCCAGGAAGATTGCACCTGTCAACGTGATCCGCGACAAAACGCGAGTCAGGTAGGACGATGTCGGCTTGCCTGGACGAATGCCCGGAATGTATCCGCCATTCTTCTTCATCTGATCAGCCATCTGTACCGGATTAATTTGCACGAATGTGTAGAAGAAAGTGAAACCGATAATCAGCAATACATAGAGGACCATGCCAAGCGCTTGGTCATACTGCATATTGTTGATAATCCATTGCGCCCAAAGCTTATCGGACCAGAAGTTCGCAATTGTTGTCGGGAACATGAGCAACGAAACCGCGAAGATGACCGGGATAACCCCTGCGCCATTGACCTTCATCGGAATGTGAGTCGATTGTCCGCCGTACATTTTGCGTCCGACAACACGCTTCGCGTATTGAACCGGAATCTTCCGGATACCTTGCTGGATGAAGATAACACCAACGATAATTGCGATAATCACAATTACAATCAGTAGCATCTTCGCAATGTTCAAGAAGAGCTGATCTTGAGCACCAACGAACTCGGCCTCATAAATCGTGCGAATGTGGCCAGGAATACCGGCTACGATCGCTGCGAAGATCAGAATCGAGATACCGTTACCGATACCTCTCTCCGTAATTTGCTCGCCAAGCCACATCAGGAAGGCTACGCCTGCCGTTAGGATGATGGCGATGACCAAGTAATCTACGAAGGTAGCGCCAGGAATCATCTCAAATCCGAACTGGCGGTTAAAGCCGATCGCCGTAGCGAAGCCTTGCACCAAACCGAGAATGATTGTTCCGTAACGCGTAATTTGAGCTAGTTTCTTTTTACCGTTTTCGCCTTCTTTTGCCCACTCTGCAAACTTAGGAATTACATCCATCGACAACAGCTGCACAATGATGGAAGCTGTGATATATGGCGTAATAGAAAGTGCGAAGATGGAGAACTGGAAGAGCGCTCCGCCGGAGAACGTGTTCAGCAGGCCGAACAAATCAGCACCTGCCGAATCCATGTTCTTGAATACATCTTTGTTAACACCCGGTACCGGAATAAAGGATCCGATCCGATAAATGAATAGGATGAAAAGCGTGAATAGGATCCGTGTACGCAGATCCGCCACTTTCCATATGTTGGACACGGTTGTGAACAATTAGATCACCTCGGTTTTACCGCCGGCAGCCTGGATTTTCTCTACCGCAGATTGAGAGAACTTTTTCGCCTTAACAGTAAGAGCTACTTTCAATTCACCATTACCCAAGATCTTGATTCCTGCCAAAGGATTTTTGACAATTCCTTGTTCAAGAAGAACTTCTGGTGTAACTTCAGTACCTGCTGCAAAGCTGTTCAGCTCTTCAATGTTGACAATCGCATATTCGGTACGGAAAGGGTTGTTGAAGCCACGTTTCGGAACGCGGCGGTACAATGGGTTCTGTCCGCCCTCAAAACCTGGGCGAACGCCGCCGCCGGAGCGAGCGTTTTGACCTTTGTGACCTCTGCCGGCCGTCTTGCCGTTACCGGTACCGATACCGCGACCTTTGCGCTTTGGCGCTTGAGTCGAGCCCGGTGCTGGTGCTAAGTCGTGCAATTTCATCGTTCGTGCACCTCCTTGTAGATTTCGTAAATGTCCGATCTATTCTTTAAACCTCTTCAACTTTAACCAAGTGGCTGACATGGTTAACCATGCCGCGAATAGCCGGGCTGTCGTTAAGAACGACCGATTGACGAATTTTGCGAAGGCCGAGCGATTCAACCGTTGCACGTTGTTTCTCGTTGCGGCCAATCAAACTGCGAACGAGGGTGATTTGCAATTTTGCCATCGTATGTCCCTCCTTAACCTAACAGCTCTTCGACTGTTTTTCCACGCAACTTGGCAACGTCTTCCGCACGTTTCAGACGGGAGAGACCTTCAAGTGTCGCGTTAACCATGTTCAGGGAGTTCGAAGAACCAAGAGATTTCGTTAAAATGTCGCCTACGCCTGCAAGTTCAAGAACTGCACGAACAGGGCCGCCTGCGATAACACCAGTACCTTCGGAAGCCGGCTTCAGAAGAACTTCTCCTGCGCCGAAATGTCCGATTACAAGATGTGGAATTGTTGTATTTACGAGTGGTACGTGGATCAGGTTTTTCTTAGCGTCTTCAATACCTTTGCGAATCGCATCAGGTACTTCGCCCGCTTTACCGATCCCTGCGCCAACGTAGCCTTTGCCGTCGCCAACTACTACAAGCGCGCTGAAGCTGAAGCGGCGTCCGCCTTTAACAACTTTTGCTACGCGGTTGATGTGAACGACTTTTTCAGTCAGTTCTAACGTATTAGGATCTACACGCAAGTCATTTTACCTCCTTATTAGATATTAGAAACTCAGGCCTGCTTCACGAGCTGCTGTAGCCAGTGCCTGAATTCTGCCATGATACAGATAACCGCCACGGTCGAACACGACCTCAGTTACGCCTTTTGCTTGAGCGCGTTGTGCGATCAATTCGCCAACTTTCGCAGCGGATTCAACGTTGCCGCCGTTACCGATTGCGCTAACCAGTTCTTTATCCTTAGTGGATGCGGATGCCAGTGTTACGCCTGCTACGTCGTCGATCAATTGAGCGTAAATGTGCTTGGAGGAACGGAATACAGACAGACGCGGACGTGCTGCTGTGCCGTTGATTTTCTTACGAACACGAAGGTGTCTTTTCAGACGAGCCTTGTTTTTGTCGCCTTTCGTAATCATGCTTGGTTCACTCCTTTCCTTTTGCCTTAGGAAGCTATCTTAAGGAACGTCTCACGTTCCTTACTTCTTCTTACCAGCTTTACCTTCTTTGCGGATGATGCGCTCGCCTTCGTATTTGATACCTTTGCCTTTATACGGCTCAGGCTCGCGTACGGAACGGATTTGAGCGGCAACAGCGCCTACGCGCTCTTTGTCGATACCGCGAACGGTAATTTTCGTGTTAGCTGGAACCTCAAACTCGATGTTGCTCTCGGGAGCAATCTCAACCGGGTGAGAGTAACCAACGTTCAGCACGATTTTGTCGCCGGATTTGCTTGCACGGTAACCTACACCAACGAGCTCCAAGTTTCTTGAGAAGCCGTCTGTAACGCCTGTCACCATGTTTGCGATAATGCTGCGAGTCGTTCCGTGCAGGGAACGATGCATTTTATTGTCGGAAGGACGTTCAACCACGATCTCGTTCTCCGTTACATTCACTTTCATTTCCTTATGAATTTCACGGGAAAGCGTGCCTTTAGGTCCTTTTACAGTAATCACTGTGTTGTCCAAGTTGATGCTTACACCAGCAGGGACTGCAATTGGTTTACGACCAATACGGGACATTGTTACACCTCCTGTCTTTCTGACTTATTTCTTACCAAACGTAGCAGACAACTTCGCCGCCGGATTTAACCTGACGAGCTTCTTTGTCTGTCATTACGCCTTTGGACGTGGAAATAATCGCAATTCCAAGTCCGCCAAGCACGCGAGGAATCTCAGTTGCTTGCGTGTAAACACGCAGGCCTGGTTTCGAGATACGCTTCAAACCAGTGATAACGCGCTCTTGGTTAGGGCCGTATTTCAAGAAAATACGGATAATCCCTTGTTTGTTGTCCTCGATATATTCTGCATCGCGGATAAAGCCCTCGCGCTTCAAAATTTCTGCGATTTGCTTCTTCACTTTCGAAGCAGGCATTTCCACAGTTTCGTGACGAACGACATTCGCGTTACGAATACGTGTCAGCATATCTGCAATCGGATCAGACATAACCATTTATGTGAACCTCCTTCCCGAACTAGGCTTGATTACCAGCTTGCTTTTTTAACGCCAGGAATCTGGCCCTTGTATGCTAATTCGCGGAAACAAATCCGGCAAATTTTAAACTTTTGCAAAACAGAGTGCGGACGGCCGCAACGCTCACAGCGCGTATAAGCGCGCACTTTGAATTTCGGTGTGCGTTGTTGCTTCACTTTCATCGAAGTTTTTGCCACTGGGTATTACACCTCCTAAAAGTGGATTACTTCGCAAACGGCATGCCCATTTGGGTCAGCAGCTCGCGAGATTCTTCGTCCGATTTCGCCGTCGTTACGATGACGATATCCATACCACGTACTTTGTCAACTTTATCGTACTCGATCTCTGGGAAGATCAGCTGTTCTTTAAGGCCCAGCGTGTAGTTCCCGCGACCGTCGAATGCTTTGGTCGATACACCGCGGAAGTCACGTACGCGTGGAAGCGAGATATTGAACAGTTTATCAAGGAAGTGATACATGCGCTCGCCGCGCAGCGTAACCTTAACCCCGATTGGCATGTCCTCACGAAGCTTGAAGCCTGCAATAGACTTCTTCGCACGAGTGACAACCGGCTTTTGACCGGAGATGATGCGCAATTCTTCAACTGCAACATCAAGAATTTTGGAGTTGGAAACCGCTTCGCCAACACCCATGTTGATTACGACTTTCTCAATTTTCGGCACTTGCATAACCGAAGTATAGTTGAACTTCTGCATCAAAGCAGGAGTGATTTCATTAAGAAAGCGACCTTTCAATCTTGCTGTCATTGATCATGGACCTCCTTTCCTACATTAACGATTAGTCGATCACTGCTCCGGATTTTTTAGCAATCCGTACTTTTTTACCGTTGTCCTGCACTTTGTATCCGATGCGAGTTACTCCACCGTTCTTCGGATCAACGTGCATCACATTCGATACATGAATCGGAGCTTCTTGCTCGATGATTCCGCCTTGCGGGTTCGCTTGGGAAGGACGCGAATGCTTCTTCACCATGTTCACACCTTCAACAAGTACGCGGTTCTCACGCGGATAAGCTGCGATGACGCGGCCCTTCTTACCTTTGTCCTTACCGGTAATGACGATAACCGTATCATCTTTCTTCACGTGCAGCTTGTTGTTGTGGGATTCCAATACTTTTTTCAGCCTTGGCATTTATTACACCTCCTGCTCGCTTAAGCTTTCAGGTTTTATCTGGTCAATCCTTAAATTACTTCTGGTGCAAGCGATACGATTTTCATGAAATCCTTATCGCGAAGCTCACGAGCAACTGGTCCAAAGATACGCGTGCCGCGCGGGCTCTTATCTTCTTTAACGATTACTGCAGCATTCTCGTCGAATGCGATGTAGGAACCGTCTTTACGACGAACGGAACGTTTCGTACGAACGATAACCGCTTTTACTACGTCACCCTTTTTGACAACGCCGCCTGGTGTTGCTTGTTTGACGGAGCAAACGATCAGGTCACCGATGTGCCCTACGCGACGGCCAGTACCACCCAAAACGCGGATACACATCAATTCTTTAGCGCCAGAGTTGTCGGCAACTCTCAAACGTGTAAATGGTTGAATCATTTTGACGTCCTCCTTCCGGAAAAAATGCTAGGCTACTGCTTGCGCGCTTTAGAGAACGATAGCTACTTCAACGACTTCTACCAGTCTGAAGCGCTTGTCTTTCGATAGTGGACGAGTCTCCATGATTTTCACGGTATCGCCAATTTTCGCTTGGTTGTTTTCGTCATGCGCTTTGTACTTTTTCGTGTACTTGATGCGTTTATGGTACAAATCATGTTTTTTGTAGGTTTCTACAGCCACCACGATTGTTTTATCCATTTTGTCGCTTACGACTTTGCCGATTTGAACTTTGCGGGCATTGCGTTCGCTCATGTTCTTCCTCCTTCCTTCATCCGTGATCGTACTTGTCTTGGTAAGGATCTATTAGCTGCTGATTCCGAGTTCTCTTTCACGCAAAACGGTTTTAGCACGAGCTATTTCCTTACGCACGTCACGAATCCGAGTCGGGTTGTCCAGTTGGCCAGTAGCCAATTGGAAACGAAGGTTGAACAGCTCTTCTTTGAAACCAGCGATCTGTTGTTCAATCTCAACAGAGGTCAGGTTGCGAAATTCACTAGCCTTCATTTGCTTCACCACCCACTTCTTCGCGTTTCACGAACTTCGTTTTTACAGGCAGTTTGTGAGCCGCAAGGCGCATTGCTTCACGAGCTACTTCTTCAGGTACGCCAGCAAGCTCGAACATGATTTTGCCCGGTTTAACAACGGCTACCCATTTCTCAACGTTACCTTTACCGCTACCCATACGAACCTCGAGAGGCTTTTGAGTGATCGGCTTGTCAGGGAAAATTTTAATCCATACTTTACCGCCACGCTTGATGTAACGTGTCATCGCGATACGAGCCGCTTCGATCTGACGGTTCGTAATCCAAGATGGCTCAAGCGCTTGAAGGCCGTATTCACCAAATGCTACTGTAGTGCCGCCTTTAGCGCGGCCTTTCATGTTACCGCGTTGTTGCTTACGGTGTTTTACGCGTTTAGGTACCAACATGATTAGTTGCCTCCTTCCAGGGGAGCTTTCTTCTTCGTAGGAAGGACTTCACCGCGATAGATCCATACTTTTACGCCGATGCGGCCGTAAGTTGTATGAGCTTCTGCTGTGCCGTAGTCAATGTCTGCGCGCAGCGTATGAAGCGGAACCGTTCCTTCGCTGTAGCCTTCCGAACGTGCGATTTCAGCGCCGCCAAGGCGTCCGCTAACCGCTGTTTTAATCCCTTTAGCGCCAGCTCTCATGGAGCGTTGGATCGCTTGTTTCAGTGCGCGACGGAAAGATACCCGACGCTCTAATTGTTGAGCGATGCTTTCAGCTACCAAGATAGCGTCCATATCCGCTTGTTTGATTTCAGAGATATTGATGTGAACTTTTTTGCCTTTAGTAATTTTGCCAAGCTCCGTACGCAGGTTTTCAACCTCGGAACCGCCCTTGCCGATAACCATACCCGGCTTAGCCGTTTGGATCGTCACGTTCACGCGGTTAGCCGCGCGTTCGATTTCGATGTGGGAAACTGCAGCGTCTTTCAGCTTGTTCTTCAAGTACTCACGAATTTTAACGTCTTCTAGAAGAAGATCGCCAAAGTCTTTGCCAGCGTACCATTTGGATTCCCAATCACGGATAATCCCGACACGAAGGCCGACTGGATTTACCTTTTGACCCACACGTTATCCCTCCTTATTTTTCAGATACCACCAAGGTGATGTGGCTGGTTCTTTTATTAATCCGGCTAGCACGTCCCATTGCACGAGGACGGAAACGTTTCATTGTTGGTCCTTGGTTCGCAAATACTTGCGATACGACCAATTTGTTTACGTCTAGCTGGTAGTTATGCTCAGCGTTCGCAATTGCGGAGTTGAGCAGCTTCTCGATAATCGGGGAAGCCGATTTCGGCGTATGACGCAAAATCGCAATCGCTTCGCCTACTTGCTTGCCGCGAATCAAGTCCGCTACGAGCTGCGCTTTGCGAGGAGCGATACGAACGAACTTAACGTGCGCTTTAGCTTCTTGCATGTGGGAACCTCCTCTCGTTCATAAAAAAATGATAAAGGGCAAATTAACGTCTGCCCGTTTTTTTGTCATCACTGGCATGGCCTTTGTACGTACGAGTTGGCGCGAATTCGCCAAGCTTGTGTCCAACCATGTCCTCTGTCACATATACCGGCACGTGTTTGCGACCATCATAGACAGCAAAAGTGTGACCGATGAATTGCGGGAAAATGGTCGAGCGACGGGACCAAGTCTTAATAACGACCTTTTTGTTCGTCTCGTTCAGATCCTCGACTTTCTTTAGCAGATAGCCGTCGATGAACGGACCTTTCTTCAAACTGCGACCCATGTAGAATCCTCCCTTCGCATAAGCGCTGGCGTGAGATCTCTCTCACGCGGATGGTATCAAGCAACTATTACTTCGTACGGCGACGAATAATGTATTGGCTCGATGCTTTCTTTTTCTTACGAGTTTTGTAGCCCAGAGTCGGTTTGCCCCATGGGGACAATGGCGATTTGCGTCCGATTGGAGCACGGCCTTCACCACCACCGTGTGGGTGATCGTTCGGGTTCATTACGACGCCGCGTACTTCAGGACGTTTGCCAAGCCAACGGGAACGGCCGGCTTTACCGATTTTCACGAGTTCGTGATCTTCGTTGCCTACGGAGCCGATTGTTGCGCGGCAAGTGCTCAGAATACGGCGAACTTCGCCAGAGCTCAGGCGAATCGATACATAATCCGTTTCTTTACCCAGCAATTGAGCTTCAGTACCCGCTGCGCGAACCAACTGGCCGCCTTTGCCCGGTTTCAACTCAATGTTGTGGATAACTGTACCAACAGGGATGTTCTTCAGCGGCAAAGCGTTGCCGATTTTGATATCCGCTTCCGGTCCAGAGACGATTTGATCGCCTACTTTAAGGCCTTTCGGTGCGATGATGTAAGCTTTCGCGCCGTCAACGTAATGAATCAGTGCGATGTTGGATGTACGGTTCGGATCGTATTCGATCGTCGCAACGTTACCCACAACGCCATCCTTCGTACGTTTGAAATCAATGATACGATATTTACGTTTATGTCCGCCGCCATGGTGGCGAACCGTAATTTTACCTTGGTTGTTACGGCCTGCTTTTTTGAAAAGCGGAGCCAGCAACGATTTCTCCGGCGTACTTGTCGTGATCTCTTCGAAAGTGGAGACGGACATGTTACGACGCGCAGGAGATGTCGGTTTGTACTTTTTGATTGGCACTTGTATTCCCTCCTTTTCTAAACAGACGTTTCAAAGAACTCAAGTTCTTTGCTGTCATCGCTCAATTGAACGATTGCTTTTTTCCAGTCAGGTCTGTATCCGCTATGTCTGCCATAACGTTTTGGTTTACCTGCAACACGCATCGTGTTCACGCCGGTTACTTTTACGTTAAAGATTTGTTCAATAGCTTGTTTGATTTCGGTTTTGTTCGCGCGAAGGTCAACTTCAAACACATAACGTTTGGCAGCCATGTAATCGCTCGTACGTTCCGTAATAACCGGGCGCTTGATAATATCGCGAGGATTTTTCATTACGCAAGCACCTCCTGTACTTTCTCTACTGCTTCTTTAGTGATAATCAGCTTGTCGTATACAAGCACATCGCGAACATTGATGCCGTCAGCTGCGACGAACTTCACGCCAGGGATGTTGCGAGCGGACAATGCTACATTATCCTCGTAGTTAGCCGTAACAACCAGTGCCTTGCGGTCAACTTTCAGGTTGCTAAGGATGCCTGCGAATTCTTTCGTCTTTGGAGCCGCGAATGTCAATTGATCCAGTACGATGATGCTCTCAGCGATCACTTTGGAAGACAATGCGGATTTGATAGCCAGACGACGAACCTTCTTAGGCAATTTGAATCCGTACGTGCGTGGCGTTGGACCGAATACAGTACCGCCGCCAACCCATTGCGGGGAGCGAATGCTACCTTGACGTGCGCGGCCTGTGCCTTTTTGTTTCCAAGGCTTACGACCGCCGCCGCGTACTTCGGAGCGACCTTTCGTTTTGTGCGTTCCTTGACGCTCTGCAGCCTGCTGCAGAACGACAGCGCTATGCATAACATGAGTGTTAGGCTCGATACCGAATACGCTATCTGCCAGTTCAAGTTCGCCTACTTGCGAACCGCTCACGTTAAATACTGTTACTTTAGGCATTTCGTGTTCCTCCTTTCCTCAAGAGCGATTAGTTCTTAACTGTTTGTTTTACTTTAACGAAGCCGTTTTTAGGACCCGGTATGGAACCCTTGACCAGAATCACGTTGCGTTCTGCGTCTACACGGATAACTTCGAGTTTTTGAATCGTGATTGTCTCGTTACCCATGTGACCTGGAAGGCGTTTGCCTTTCGGTACGCGGTTCGCTTGAATCGAACCCATGGAGCCTGGTCCGCGGTGATAGCGGGAGCCGTGAGACATTGGTCCAGTGCTTTGTCCCCAACGTTTGATAACGCCGGCAAAGCCTTTACCTTTCGAAATACCTGTTACGTCAACAAATTCGCCCTCTGCGAACAAGTCAGCTTTCACTTCCTGGCCAACTTCATACTCACCAAGGTTAATCCCGCGAATTTCACGAACGTAGCGCTTAGGAGTCGCGCCCGCTTTCTTAGCGTGGCCGATCTCTGGCTTGATCGCTCTCTTCTCTTTCTTATCGGAGAAACCAAGTTGAACAGCTTCGTAGCCGTCGGTTTCTACGTTTTTCTTCTGGAGAACAACGTTAGGACCAGCTTCGATTACCGTTACTGGAATTACGTTGCCTTCAGGAGTAAATACTTGAGTCATTCCAAGTTTTTTCCCTAAGATACCTTTCATGTTGACACCTCATTTCCTCTCTATGATCGTATATACGGCTTAAAGTTTGATTTCGATATCTACACCGGATGGCAGATCCAGACGCATCAACGCATCAACCGTTTGCGGCGTAGGATTCACAATATCGATCAAGCGCTTGTGTGTGCGCATTTCGAATTGCTCACGGGAATCCTTGTACTTGTGCACCGCACGGAGAATAGTGATGATTTGCTTTTCCGTTGGCAACGGAATCGGCCCGGATACGCCTGCACCGGAACGTTTTGCAGTTTCCACGATTTTCTCAGCGGATTGGTCAAGAATTCTGTGATCGTATGCTTTCAAGCGGATACGAATCTTTTGCTTTGCCATATAAGTCCCTCCTTCTTTCGCCCAATTTTTTAATCGGACATACTCCGTGAGAAAACCCGCCACAAGCTCCATGGCAAAGGAGCCGGGTGTGTCGGCAACCTCTCACATCAACGCAACGTCAGACCAACAGTCAATATTATATCGGATTGGGCGGGCATTTGCAACTAAAACTTCCGTCTTTCTGAATAATTGTTGTTCATGCGGGAAACCGCGTCGTTGTGGGCTTTTGGGAAAGCGAAAATTCTGACCGTGAGAGATAAGGCGGGTAGATTATTAGAGTAGATGGGTACTTATTTGTAAAAGGAGTAGAGTAGCTTCATCGTTAGCTTAGTTACATTATAAAGGCACTCAGTTGTATCGCCTCCCAGTAGTGAGCACGTGACTTATGTTAGCGGTTGATTTATACGACTTAGAGCCTCGTGCTTAACGCATATATTCTATTTAGGTCGGTATGATCGACTTACAGCTGTATTCTGCACGCATTTGTCCTTTTAGGTCGATATGACCGACTTAAAAAATGCATTTCGCTCATCTGCATACGTTTAGGTCGGTATAACCGACTTACAGCTGTATTCTGCACGCATTTATTCTTTTAAGTCGATATGACCGACTTAAAACGCATTTCACTCACCTGCATACGTTCAAGCCGTTCCAAGCGACTTAAACATTTGCGCTGACTCTACTCATATCTTCATGTGGTTCGGTTGCCCTCAGATATCTGGATTGGTTTAAGACAGATTTACCTTTAGCAGCTGCTCTTTACCACATCCATCAACCTAGTTAAATGCATACTCGCCTTAAATACCTCATAAAAGTCCACTATCAACGTATTTATCCAATTAATCATTCACTCTTACATTGCCCCTTAACGAGTTTCTTCTATATAAATAGTGCAACAGAAAAAGCAGCGACATCATGTCGCTGCTTTTTCTACTGGATCAATTAACCATTCACGCAGGCTCGTAACCAATAATCACACAGCCTCGTTATTCCCACAAAAGCTACTAACCAAGCACAACACGATCATCAGCCATCTTCTTGCCGCTGATGCGTTCGAACTCACCAAGCAAGCGTTCCACGGTGAGGCCTTTCTTCTGTTCCTCATCTACCTGAAGGATAATTTTGCCTTTGTCCATCATGATCAGACGGTTGCCCAGTCGAATTGCCTGCTCCATATTGTGTGTAACCATGAGCGTTGTCAGATTCAACTCACGCACGATATTCTCCGTCAACCTCGTGACCAGCTCTGCACGAGCCGGATCAAGCGCTGCCGTATGCTCATCCAACAATAAGATCTGAGGTCTCGTAAAGGTAGCCATCAGCAAGCTTAACGCTTGCCGCTCGCCGCCGGAGAGCAATCCCACTTTAGCCGTTATACGGTTTTCCAAGCCAATGCCAAGCCGGCTGAGCTCTTCACGGAATACTTTGCGATTCTTGCTCGTAACACCCAAGGACAAACCTCGCGGCTTGCCGCGCTTGTACGCAATAGCCAGATTCTCCTCGATTGTCATACGCGGCGCAGTTCCAGCCATCGGATCTTGAAACACACGGCCGATCCATCTGCTTCGATGAAATTCGGACAGCTGACTGACATCCGTATCTTCGATTAAAATATTGCCTGCATCAGGCTTCATTACGCCTGAAATAATATTCATAAGCGTCGACTTGCCAGCTCCATTACTTCCGATAACCGTTACAAAATCTCCAGGCTTCATCTGAAGATTCGCATTCAACAATGCAATCTTTTCATCAACGGTTCCAGGATTAAATAACTTGGATACGCCATCAATTCTCAGCATTAGCGTCCACCTCCGCCCGATTGCCCCATAGACGCTAATACTTCTTCCGTACGCTTCTTAGCGGTAGACTTCGACTTAACCGCTCGGCGGACCGTCGGTACAACCAGGGCGCAGACAATAATGACAGCTGTGATCAGCTTCATGTCTTGCGCATCCAGCCATTCCACGCGCAATGCAAGCGCATATATGATACGGTAAATGATCGCGCCTAGTACAACAGCCAAAGTAGCCCGGAAGATTGTCTTTGCTCCAAAAATCGCTTCACCGATGATGACGGATGCCAAGCCGATTACGATCATACCAATACCCATCGAGTTGTTAGCCGCATTCTGCGAATGTGCGATTAATGCGCCCGAGCAAGCTACCAAAGCGTTGGATAATGCTACGCCCATAATAATCGTAATGTCCGTATTCGCGCCAAAGCTGCGAATCATGCGGCTATTGTCTCCTGTGGCGCGCAAACTAAGCCCCATATTCGTCTTGAAGAACATATCTAACCCTACCTTCGCTACAACAGCGAGAATCAGACCTATGACAAGCACTGAAGCACCGTCAAATACATTGGCTTCGCCTCTCAGCGGGACGTTAGGTTTGCCCAATATGCGCAAATTGATGGAATATAGGGCGATCATCATAATAATACCAGACAACAAACCGTTTACTTTTCCTTTTGTATGCAGCAGCCCTGTCAATGTGCCAGCCGCCGCTCCTCCAAAAAATGCAAAGATGACAGCAAGCCAAGGCGGAGTACCCGCGATAGTCATGACGGTTCCGATTGCAGCCCCGGTTGTGAAGCTCCCGTCTACCGTCAAGTCCGGGAAGTCCAAGATTCGAAATGTAATGTACACGCCTAATGCCATAAGCGCATACAACAGGCCAAGCTCAACTGCTCCTACCAACGATACAAGCATGTAAGGCACCCTCCTTTCAGGTGTCGAAAATAGCAATGGGGTGAACCAGAAGCCCGATCACCCCATCTGTTTGTTATCACATCATTAGTCCAGTTTACTCGATAATGTTGTTCTCTGGATCTTTAACATATGCTTTCATTTCATCCGTTACAGTAATGCCTTGCTCAGCTGCTGCGCTCAGATTAAGAATGAAATCCAGCTTCTCCGGCGATCTGACATCCATCTCGCCTGGCTTCTTGCCATCTTTCAGGATTTCAACAGCCATCTGGCCTACTTCATATCCGTGGTCAAAATATTTGAAGCCAACTGTTGCAAAAGCACCCTTTTCGACCGTATCACGATCTGCGGAGAAGAATGGGATTTTATTTTTGTTCACAACGTCGATAATCGATTCAACGCCTTCAACTACTGTGTTATCCAGCGTAACATATACCGCATCAACACGGCCGACCAAAGATTGCGCCGCTTGTTGTACATCAGAGCTATTCACGACAGCTGCTTTCACCAATTCAATGTTATGCTTCGCAAGCGCTTCCTGTGCGATATTGCTCATAACGACAGCGTTGGATTCACCTTCATTAATAACAACGCCAACTTTCTTCACATTCGGCAATTCCTTCGCGATAAAATCCATCAATTGAACGATCGCATCCGGATTTGTATCAGAAGCACCCGTCACATTGCCGCCTGGAGCTTTCAATTGCGGCACGAGCTTGGAATCGAGCGGGTCTGTTACAGCCGCGAACAATACCGGAATATCCTTTACTTCCTCAATTAAGCCAATGCTCGTATCCGTTGCGATACCTAGGGCCAGGTCAGCTTTGCTTGTTGCGATTTTTTGTGAAATAGATTTAATGTTATTTTGATCTGCCTGAGCATTGTTGTAATCTACTTTCACGTTCAAGCCAGCATCCTCAAGCGCTTTCAGAAAACCTTCGCGTGTTGCGTCAAGCGATGGATGTTCAACAATCTGCGAGATTGCTACCGTATATTCCTTGCCTTCCGAATTACCGCCCTCCGTTGATTTGCCTCCGCTATTACTGCCACACGCAGCAGTTACAGCCATAAGTGACGCCAGTGCCAATCCAAGCCAGAATTTTTTCTTCATACTTCAATGACCCCTCTCATTATCATCCATTTACCTTCATTGCCATTAAAAACGATTGCCGCATTAATACATTGTTGCAATGTTGCATTAATCCAATAAAGTGTATGGATATAACTGGTGAATAAAGTCGCAGTATTCGGACGACTTCATCAATTTATATACATATATTAAAGGTGCATGATAGTCACGTCAATCCTAATATTAAGGAAATAGCAATTGATAAATGAGAGAACAACAAAAAACAGCCCCGAGCTAAGCTCGGGGCCGTTCTATGTGATGCAGCTAATGCTGCATCACATTATTTTTGGATTGTAGCTACAGCGCCAGCGCCTACAGTACGGCCGCCTTCACGGATGGAGAAGCGAGTTCCTTCTTCAACCGCGATTGGAGCGATCAGTTCTACAGTAACTGTGATGTTGTCGCCAGGCATAACCATTTCAGTACCTTCAGGCAGGTTGATGATACCTGTTACGTCAGTTGTACGGAAATAGAATTGTGGACGGTAGCCAGTGAAGAAAGGCTTATGACGGCCACCCTCTTCTTTAGTCAGAACGTAGATTTGAGCAGTGAAGTTCGTGTGTGGCTTAACCGAACCTGGCTTAGCCAATACTTGACCACGCTCAATGTCTTTACGGTCTACACCGCGAAGCAATGCGCCAACGTTGTCGCCTGCTTGAGCGGAGTCAAGCAATTTACGGAACATCTCAACGCCCGTAACAACGGATTTGCGAGTTTCTTCTTGAAGACCGATGATTTCGATCTCGTCGCCAACTTTGATAACGCCACGCTCTACGCGACCTGTAGCAACTGTACCACGGCCTGTGATTGTGAATACGTCCTCGACAGGCATAAGGAAAGGCTTAGCCGTGTCGCGCTCTGGAGTTGGGATGTACGTGTCAACTTGCTCGAACAGCTCAACGATTTTGTCAGCCCAAGCACCGTCTGGATCAGACAGCGCTTCACGAGCAGCGCCACGGATGATTGGAGTGTCGTCGCCTGGGAACTCGTACTCGGAAAGAAGGTCGCGAACTTCCATCTCAACCAGTTCAAGAAGCTCTTCGTCTTCAACCATGTCGCATTTGTTCAGGAATACAACGATGTAAGGAACGCCTACTTGGCGGGAGAGCAGGATGTGCTCGCGCGTTTGCGGCATTGGGCCGTCAGATGCGGATACAACCAGGATTGCTCCGTCCATTTGAGCCGCGCCAGTGATCATGTTTTTAACATAGTCGGCGTGACCTGGGCAGTCAACGTGAGCGTAGTGACGGTTAGGAGTCTCATACTCAACGTGAGATGTAGAAATTGTAATACCGCGCTCGCGCTCTTCTGGAGCTTTGTCGATTTGGTCGAATGCGATTGCCGCACCGCCGTATCTTTTGGAAAGTACAGTTGTGATCGCAGCAGTCAGTGTTGTTTTACCATGGTCAACGTGACCGATTGTACCGATGTTAACATGCGGTTTGTTACGTTCAAATTTTGCCTTAGCCATTGAACTGAGTCCTCCTCAATATAACTTGATATTTTTTATGTGTGGGCCGGCACCGAGAGTGCAAGCATACCTGATGACGGCCGATTACAAACATTTGTTGCAGTAGGACATCGAGTAAATTACTCTCCGCCTTTATGCTTGGTGATGATCTCTTCGGCGATCGACTTAGGAACTTCTTCGTAGTGGGAGAGTTCCATCGAGAATACGCCGCGTCCTTGTGTACCGGAACGAAGTGTAGTGGAGTAACCGAACATCTCGGAGAGAGGCACCTTAGCACGGATAATTTGCGCGCCTCCGCGCGAATCCATACCTTCGATGCGACCACGACGGGAGTTCAGCATGCCCATTACGTCGCCCATGTACTCTTCAGGAACGGTAACTTCAACCTTCATAATTGGCTCAAGAAGGACAGGCTTACATTTTTCTTTCGCAGCTTTAAGCGCCAGGGAGCCTGCGATCTTAAACGCCATCTCCGAGGAATCGACGTCATGGTAGGAACCATCGACAACAGTCGCTTTGATATCAACGAGCGGGAAGCCAGCGATAACGCCGTTCTTCATCGACTCTTCGATACCAGCCTGGATCGGAGCGATGTATTCACGAGGAATCGATCCACCCACGACTTTGCTTTCGAAGATAAAGCCTGTTCCAGCCTCTTGAGGTTCGAATTCAACCCAACAATGACCGAACTGACCTTTACCACCGGACTGACGAACGAACTTACCTTCAACTTTAGCCGCTTGACGGAAGGTTTCACGGTATGCAACCTGAGGTTTACCAACATTCGTCTCTACTTTGAATTCGCGAAGCATACGGTCAACGAGGATCTCAAGGTGAAGCTCACCCATACCTGCGATGATCGTTTGGTTCGTTTCTTCGTCTGTATAAGCACGGAATGTAGGATCTTCCTCGGCGAGCTTGGAGATTGCAACGCCAAGTTTGTCTTGGTCTGCTTTCGTCTTAGGCTCGATTGCGATTTGGATAACTGGCTCAGGGAAGTTCATCGATTCAAGAACGATTGGGGACTTCTCGTCACACAGTGTATCACCTGTAGTCGTATCCTTCAGGCCTACTGCAGCTGCAATATCGCCCGAGTGTACTTCGGAGATCTCTTGACGGCTGTTCGCATGCATCTGCAGGATCCGGCCAATCCGCTCACGCTTGTTCTTTGTTGCATTAAGAACGTACGAACCGGATTTCAGGATACCCGAGTATACACGGAAGAACGTCAGACGACCAACGTAAGGGTCCGTCATGATTTTGAATGCCAGAGCCGAGAACGGCTCGGAATCAGATGAAGGACGAACTGCTTCTTCACCGTCTTCGAGCGTACCTTTGATCGCTGGTACGTCAACCGGTGCAGGCAGGTAGTCAACAACTGCATTCAATACCAATTGAACACCTTTGTTACGGTACGAGGAGCCTGCAACAACCGGGAAGATCTTAACTTCGCAAACACCTTTGCGAAGTACTGCTTTCAGTTCTGGAATCGTAATTTCTTCGCCTTCCAGATACTTCATCATCAGATCCTCATCCAGTTCAGCAACTTTCTCTACCAGTTCAAGACGAAGCTCTTCGACTTGCTCTTTGTACTCAGCTGGGATCTCGGATTCGATCGGATCTTTGCCAAGATCGTCTTTGTACGTGTATGCTACGCGCTCGATGATATCGATTACGCCAACGAAGTCGGACTCAGCGCCGATTGGCAACTGAATAGCAACAGCATTTGCTTGCAGACGCTCGCGCATGTCTTTAACGACATTCAGGTAGTCTGCGCCGATGATGTCCATCTTGTTAACATAAGCGATCCGAGGAACGCCGTAACGGTCAGCTTGACGCCATACAGTCTCAGACTGTGGCTCAACGCCTTCTTTCGCACTGAAAACACCAACGGCCCCGTCCAATACGCGTAGGGAACGTTCAACTTCTACTGTGAAGTCAACGTGACCTGGGGTATCGATGATATTAATGCGGTTACCCTTCCATTGAGCGGTTGTCGCGGCAGACGTAATCGTAATGCCGCGCTCTTGTTCTTGCTCCATCCAGTCCATCGTAGCTGCACCTTCGTGCACCTCACCGATTTTGTGGGTACGGCCTGTGAAGAACAAGATCCGTTCAGTAGTTGTGGTTTTACCAGCGTCAATATGCGCCATAATCCCGATATTACGCGTATTTTCCAAGGAGAACTCTCTTGCCATGAATATGTCTCCTCTCGTTAATGGTTATCCTACCAGCGGTAGTGAGCAAACGCTTTGTTTGCTTCTGCCATTTTGTGCGTGTCTTCACGCTTTTTAACGGATGCGCCAGTGTTGTTGGAAGCATCCAGAATTTCAGCAGCCAAACGTTCTGTCATCGTTTTCTCGCCGCGGTTACGCGAGTAGTTCACGAGCCAACGAAGACCAAGAGCCGTACGGCGCTCAGGCTTAACTTCGATAGGTACTTGGTAGTTAGAACCGCCTACACGACGAGCTTTAACCTCAAGAACCGGCATAATATTTTTCAAAGCTGCTTCGAACACTTCCATCGGATCTTTTCCCGAGCGTTCTTGGATCAGTTTGAATGCATCGTATAACAGTGTTTGTGCAGTGCCTCTCTTACCGTCGATCATAATACGGTTGATTAGGCGGGTAACCAGTTTGCTATTGTAAACCGGATCCGGAAGCACATCACGTTTCGTTACAGGACCTTTGCGTGGCATGAGAAAGTCCCCCTTTCTTCTAATAGTAACTTGTTCTAGCTTGTTATTAACAAGGTAGTGTTATACTTCTTATTTCTTAGCTTTAGGACGCTTAGTACCGTATTTCGAACGGGATTGGTTACGGTTGTTAACACCTGCTGTATCCAATGCGCCGCGCACGATATGGTAACGAACACCCGGAAGGTCTTTTACACGACCGCCGCGGATCAGAACCACGCTGTGCTCTTGAAGGTTATGACCGATACCTGGAATGTACGCTGTAACCTCAACACGGTTAGTCAGACGCACACGCGCATACTTACGAAGCGCGGAGTTCGGTTTCTTTGGAGTCATAGTACCTACACGAGTGCACACACCGCGTTTTTGAGGCGCGTTGATGTCAGTTGCTTCACGTTTCAGTGCGTTAAAACCTTTTTGCAAGGCTGGCGATTTCGATTTAACGACTTTCGCTTGACGTCCTTTACGAACGAGCTGGTTAATTGTTGGCATGTTGCCACCCCCTCCCCTTATTCATGTCTTTATGATGGTAGACATTTCACCCAATTTTAAGCCCACAGAGCCAGGCGGTTCATAATTGAACATTAGTATTCCTTAAGCCTAGTCGTCAGGCACACTCCGATATAGTATCACTTCGCACATATGCATGTCAAGCGTGAAATCGGGTGTTTATTGTCGAATAGGAATCTTTACACAAATTTAACTGAACGTTATATCATTGCGCTGCCATCCAGGTAGACTTTATAGGCCACACCTACTATGCCTATCCTCTGATCTGATACGCCAAGAGCGAATAGACTCAGGAATTTCGTGTATATGCTTCCACACTTTCGAAATCTAATCTCCAGACGCTTCCTAATCATGTCCAATAGATTGTTCAGCTTGTATGTGGTTGTCCTATATTGCTCCCTATCGCTGGTTACGGGTTATGTCAGGTTGCCTACTCACTTCAAACTAACGATAATGGTCCCCACCACCATTAAAATCAGTATTGTTTTTACGGTATAGCCAAATATCCGCAGCGGTAATGGCATATCGGTTAAATTCACTTTTTTGATCGGCCCTCCGCCTTCAGCCTGCTGGATCGATGTAAGTTGGGGGTCTTGATATCCTTCATTCTTCTCTACATGGCGACGATTCTCCAATGACTCATGGATATGTCGTTCGTTCATTCTGAATCATGCCTCCTTGAAATAAGGTCGAACACACCTCTATCCTACATACCAAAAGGCATCGCTCAACGTGTCTTCAACTGCTCTATAATTTGTTCACGACTCATTCCGCTAATTCGATCTAAATGTTCAATACCCAGCGCTTCCCGTTTAACAATAAGCTTGTCGCCGTTCGGCGTAATCTTTACATCCTCGCTGATCGTTCGCAAAAAGTCTAGCGTAGCCATATCTTGATCGTCAAAAGAGATTTGAAAGGGCAGACATGCTTGAATGTATTCGTCATAACCGTCTTGTGTCCTCAAGAACAGAATATAGGTCTTCCCTGCTTTAATCTGTTCAAAATAAGGACCGGACGCTTTCGCTTCATAGAGCCGATCATCTTGCCGCAGTGAATATACTTGATAGCTTGGAATGGATATAGAAATTTCACTTTGATCCAAGTCGCCAAATAGGACTCTATCCACGACAAACGTATATTCATCCGAATAAAAGTTGCCTGATCTATGCGTCGTTCCAAATTTGTTCTTATACTGTCCCTCAACGATGAGCTCAGCTTTCTTCGCCATCTCAGCCAAATTAGTCGTAATGTCATAGTCAGGCATAGTCAGATTAACCACATTTGTCTTGTTCTCATATGAATCCGGCTTGTTCAGAAGCTCTATCTGTTCTGCGCCATTGCTATCCTGATGAACATATGAAATAACGCCATAGGAGAAATGAATCGAATCCGTTCCCTCATCGTTCAGATGATATATAACCCGGCCAACATCCCCAGCACCCAGCCAATCTGGTGCTCCCGCAATTAAATTAAGTTGCTTCATTAGCGTCTCGTCATCTGTATAGGTTTCCAGCTTATCTCTGACAGCTTGCAAAGTAAGCCTCCTCTGATCTTGCGGGAGCTCACCAACAATGATTAGCCCTTCACGCAACCAAACGCCGGACCCCATCACATCATTGGCTTTCAAAAAGTTCAGCTCACTCTTTTGCTCCTCATCCGCTGCAAGCGCATACAGATTATCATAGTTTGAATATAGGGTCATATCCAACTCATGCTCGGCTATGACCTCTTCAATTCCCTTCCGTTCCCATAACAATGAGACTAACAGGAGAAATGCAGCTATAGAAAATAGTATGATATAGAATTGTTTATATCTCAAATTCATCGCTCCTCTGTTCCCTTTTCAAAATTCACTTTATATCCTTACACCATTCTTATGAATACGAAACCATCGTCACTAGCCGTCAATTAGTTATTAACGAACCTCTCACTTCTTTCGCCGATAACTCCACGCACTCGTTATTCTCCGTTCAGTCGAAGCCTTCCAACTGAATTTCACTTAGGGGACTGACTGTCCCATCAGATGATAGCCACAACTCGCTCAGCTCTTCCATGTCGGTAACTACAATTACCTGATCGCCTATTGCCCCGCTGGCAGCTCCATCATCGGCTTTGCGCTCCAGCCATATAGAAATGACCGCCAGCACAATTAACATAATTAGAACAAGCAGCTTTAATGAGATGGTCTTCACATCATTCAGCTCCCTTTGCTTTGTTAAAAGAAGCTGTCAAAGCGCTCTCATCCAATAGAACGCTTAGCCCAGCTTCAAAGTTGCTTCTTCATTCCCATCATTTGAAAATGATGGATCACTATTAGCATATTCCATACCCCTCTGCCATGTTTACACCGAAAACAAAGAAAAGCGACACATGGGTCGTCTGCACAACGTGCGAGAACCCATGTGTCGCTCTATCGAATCGCCTGATAAGGCGATAAACGCTTATTCTACTGCCAATGGCTCAGCAGCTTCACTTTTCTCGGCACCTTCGACTGCTTCTTCTTCCAGGCCTGCGAAGCGAATGTTGCGGTAGCGCTGCATACCCGTACCAGCCGGGATCAGCTTGCCGATGATAACATTCTCCTTCAGACCAAGAAGCTGGTCGACCTTGCCTTTGATCGCTGCGTCCGTCAGGACACGAGTTGTCTCCTGGAAGGAAGCTGCAGACAAGAAGGAATCCGTCTCGAGGGACGCTTTCGTAATACCGAGCAATACTGGCTTCGCAACCGCCGGCTCTTTGCCTGCAAAGATCGCTTCGCGGTTAGCGGATTCGTATTCATGAATGTCTACGAATGCGCCTGGCAGCAGAGTCGTATCGCCGGCATCGACGATGCGGATTTTGCGCAGCATTTGCTTGATCATAACCTCGACGTGCTTATCATTGATCTCAACGCCTTGGTTACGGTATACGCGCTGTACCTCTTGCAGGATGTAGTTCTGTACGCCGCGAATGCCTTTGATGCGAAGCATATCCTTCGGATCGATCGAACCGTCTGTCAGCTCGTCGCCTGCTTCGATGTGCTGGCCTTCCGCTACGCGGATACGCGAGCCGTAAGTGACCGCATAGACCTTGGACTCGGCTTCGCCTTGAACCTCGATCTCGCGACGGTCTTTTGCTTCGCGAATTTCTTTGATGACGCCGTCAAGCTCGGAGATGATCGCTTGGCCTTTCGGATTACGAGCCTCGAAGAGCTCCTGAATACGCGGAAGACCTTGCGTGATATCGTCGCCGGCAACGCCGCCTGTATGGAACGTACGCATCGTCAGCTGTGTACCCGGCTCGCCGATCGATTGCGCCGCGATAATGCCTACCGCTTCGCCGATCTCAACGTGCTTGCCAGTCGCCAGGTTGCGTCCGTAACAGATCTTACATACGCCATGACGCGCACGACAGCTGAGTACAGAGCGAATTTGCAGACGCTCTACGCCAGCATCGATGATCGCATCGGCTTTGTTCGAATCGATCAGCTCGCTGCGGTTGACGATCACTTCGCCCGTCTGCGGATGACGGATCGTCTCGAATGCATAGCGGCCTTCGATACGGTCATACAGATCCTCGATAACCTCTTTGCCATCCTGGATCTTGCTGACTGTGAAGCCTTTGTCCGTGCCGCAATCGTCTTCGCGGACGATTACGTCCTGCGCCACGTCTACCAGACGGCGAGTCAGGTAACCGGAGTCAGCAGTACGAAGCGCTGTATCGGCAAGACCTTTACGCGCACCGTGCGTCGAGATAAAGTACTCGAGGACCGTCAGGCCTTCACGGAAGTTCGATTTGATTGGCAACTCGATGATACGACCGGATGGATTCGCCATCAGACCGCGCATACCGCCAAGCTGTGTAATCTGGGATTTGTTACCCCGTGCTTTGGAATCCACCATGAGCATGATGTTGTTGTAACGATCCATCGATTTCATGAGAACTTCCGTAATTTCGTCCTTACATTTACTCCAGATACCGATGATACGGTCATAACGCTCTTCGTTCGTGATCAGACCGCGGCGGTACTGATTCATAACGGTAGCAACCTTCTCGTCGGATGCTTTCATGATTTCCACTTTTTCCTTCGGAATAATAACGTCGGCAACACCGATCGTAATACCCGCTTTAGTGGAATACGTGAAACCAAGCTGCTTGATACGGTCAAGGATAACCGCAGTCAGCGTTGTATGGTATTGACGGAAGCATTCCGCAATAATTTGGCCAAGGTAGTCTTTGCCTACCGCGCCCGGCGTAGCCAAGTCGTCGATGAACTTCTGCAAATCGGCGCCCTTTTCGTACACAAAGTACTTATCAGGAGTGCCTTGCAGCAAGTTAACCTTCGTCGCTTCGTTGATGTAAGGGAAATCTTCTGGGAAGATTTCGTTGAAGATGACTTTACCTACAGTCGTAACGAGCAAGGAAGCTTGCTGTTGCTCTGTGAAGTTGGTTTTCTTCAGGACCTTCACCGGAATGAAGATACGCGCGTGCAGGGATACGATTCCGCGTTGGTATGCGGAGATCGCTTCATTCACCGTTGCGAATACGGAACCTGTGCCTTTAGCTTCGATGTTATCCATCGTCAGATAGTAGCTGCCCAGAACCATATCCTGGGAAGGCGTAACAACAGGCTTGCCGTCTTTCGGGTTCAGGATGTTGCCGGATGCCAGCATGAGAAGGCGAGCTTCGGCTTGCGCTTCCGCAGACAGCGGAACGTGAACGGCCATCTGGTCACCGTCGAAGTCGGCGTTATAAGCCGTACATACGAGCGGATGCAGCTTGATGGCGCGGCCTTCGACCAGAATCGGTTCGAATGCTTGAATACCAAGTCTGTGAAGCGTCGGTGCACGGTTCAAGAGAACCGGATGCTCCTTGATGACTTCTTCAAGAACGTCCCATACTTCAGGACTTACGCGCTCGACTTTACGTTTTGCGCTCTTGATGTTGTGAGCAAGACCTTTGTTCACAAGCTCCTTCATCACGAAAGGCTTGAACAGCTCCAGCGCCATTTCCTTCGGAAGGCCGCATTGGAACATTTTCAGGTTAGGACCTACAACGATAACGGAACGACCAGAGTAGTCGACACGTTTACCGAGCAAGTTCTGACGGAAACGGCCTTGCTTACCCTTCAGCATATGACTGAGGGATTTCAGTGGACGATTGCCTGGTCCTGTTACCGGACGGCCGCGACGGCCGTTGTCGATCAGGGCGTCAACCGCTTCCTGAAGCATACGTTTCTCGTTCTGTACGATAATGTCCGGAGCGCCCAGATCAAGCAGGCGTTTCAGACGATTGTTCCGGTTAATTACGCGGCGGTACAGATCATTCAGGTCGGAGGTCGCGAAGCGGCCGCCGTCCAGCTGTACCATCGGGCGAAGCTCCGGCGGGATTACCGGCAGCACATCAAGAATCATCCACTCCGGCTGATTGCCGGAATTACGGAATGCTTCAATAACTTCAAGGCGCTTAATCGCGCGGTTACGGCGTTGGCCTTGTGCCGTGCGAAGCTCTTCCTTCAGCGTCTCAAGCTCGCGCTCAACGTCGATGTCTTGAAGCAGCTTCTTGACAGCTTCAGCACCCATGCCAGCTTGGAAGCCGTAGCCGTACTTCTCACGGTAGCTGCGGTATTCCTTCTCGGACAGGAGCTGTTTTTTCTCAAGCGGCGTATCGCCTGGATCCGTCACGACATAAGATGCGAAATAGATGATCTCCTCAAGGGAGCGAGGGGACATATCCAGTGCAAGACCCATGCGGCTTGGAATGCCTTTGAAGTACCAGATGTGGGATACAGGAGCTGCAAGCTCGATGTGGCCCATACGTTCACGGCGTACTTTCGCGCGGGTTACTTCTACTCCGCAGCGATCGCAGACTACGCCTTTGTAGCGTACGCGTTTGTACTTACCGCAATGACATTCCCAATCCTTGGTCGGTCCGAAAATCTTCTCACAGAAGAGACCTTCCTTCTCGGGCTTAAGCGTTCTGTAGTTAATGGTTTCCGGCTTCTTGACTTCTCCGCGGGACCACGAGCGAATTTTATCCGGCGAAGCCAGACCAATTTTCATATACTCGAAGTTGTTCACGTCCAACAAGGAGCAACCCTCCTTCGTCATGTATGACTGTGTCTTATCAGAAGCTGAACTTCAATCGCGGGGCCGCCGAAGCGGCTCCCGATTGAAGCTCAGTCATCGTGTTATTCAACGCCTGCTTCTGCGCCTTCTAGGTTGAGGTTGAGCTTATCGCCAGTTGCCTCTTCGTCATCGTCGATTTCTTTCATCTCGATCTCTTCTTCATTCTCGGTCAGGATCTTCACGTCCATGCCCAAGCTTTGAAGCTCTTTGATCAATACTTTAAACGACTCTGGAACGCCAGGCTCCGGAACGTTCTCGCCTTTTACGATCGATTCATACGTCTTCACGCGGCCGACCACGTCGTCGGATTTGACCGTAAGAATCTCTTGCAGCGTGTAGGCTGCACCGTAGGCCTCGAGCGCCCAAACCTCCATCTCACCGAAGCGCTGTCCGCCGAACTGGGCTTTACCGCCGAGTGGCTGCTGCGTAACGAGCGAGTAAGGACCCGTCGAACGGGCATGGATCTTGTCGTCAACCATGTGCGCAAGTTTGATCATGTACATGACGCCGACGGTCACTTCACGTTCGAAGGACTCGCCTGTACGTCCGTCGTACAGAACCGTCTTACCGTTACGCTGCATGCCTGCTTCTTCCATCGTATCGAATACGTCGTTCTCACGAGCGCCGTCAAATACAGGAGTTGCAGCATGTAGGCCCAGGTGTTTGCACGCCATGCCAAGGTGAACTTCGAGCGCCTGGCCGATGTTCATCCGGGAAGGTACGCCCAGCGGGTTCAGAACGACTTCAACAGGCGTTCCGTCCGGCAGGAACGGCATATCCTCTTCCGGCATGATGCGGGCGATAACACCCTTGTTGCCGTGACGTCCGGCCATTTTATCGCCTTCAGAGATTTTACGCTTCTGAGCGATATAAGCGCGGACCAATTGATTCACGCCAGGAGGCAGCTCGTCACCGTTCTCGCGTGTGAATACCTTCACGTCTACGACGATGCCGTCCGTACCATGCGGTACGCGCAGCGACGTATCACGAACCTCGCGTGCCTTCTCACCGAAGATCGCATGGAGCAATCTCTCTTCGGCAGTCAGCTCTGTTACGCCCTTCGGCGTTACTTTACCTACGAGGATGTCGCCTGCGCTGATCTCGGCGCCGACGCGGATAATACCGCGCTCGTCGAGATTGCGGAGCGCTTCTTCACCCACGTTAGGGATATCACGCGTAATTTCCTCAGGTCCCAGCTTGGTATCGCGGGCTTCGGATTCATATTCTTCAATGTGAATGGAAGTGTAAACATCTTCCTTCACCAATTTCTCGCTAAGCAAGATGGCATCCTCGTAGTTGTAACCTTCCCAAGTCATGAAGGCTACGACAACGTTGCGTCCAAGTGCCAATTCGCCCATCTCTGTGGATGGACCGTCTGCCATGATGTCGCCTTTCTTGATGACATCGCCCTTGCGGACAAGCGGACGTTGGTTAATGCATGTTCCTTGGTTGGAACGCATGAACTTATGCAGCTTGTGCTTGATCAGATCGCCGGTTACTTGCTTGCCGTCAATCGTCTCGACGCGGCGCAGCCAAATCTCGTTCGCAGACGCGCGCTCAATGACACCGTCATACTTGGAGACGATACACACGCCGGAATCCTTCGCCGCCTTATGCTCCATTCCTGTGCCGACGAACGGCGCTTTCGGAATAAGAAGCGGAACAGCCTGCCGCTGCATGTTCGAACCCATCAGGGCGCGGTTGGAGTCATCATTTTCCAGGAACGGAATAAGCGCCGTCGCAACCGATACGACCTGCTTAGGCGATACGTCCATGTAGTCAACGCGGTCGCTTGGCATGGTTAAGATGTTGTCTGCTTGTTTATTATAACGGACAATGGTCTGTGCTTCGGCGAACTTGCTCTCCGAATTCAGCTCAGCGTTCGCTTGCGCGATTACGTAGTTGTCCTCTTCATCTGCCGTCAGATAAGCAATCTGCTCGGTTACAATGCCTGTTTTCGGATCAACCCAACGATACGGCGCTTCAATAAAGCCGTATTCATTGATGCGGGCGAACGTAGACAAGGAGTTGATCAGACCAATGTTCGGTCCCTCTGGCGTCTCGATCGGGCACATACGGCCATAGTGCGAGTGATGGACGTCACGAACTTCGAAGCCAGCGCGCTCACGCGTCAGACCGCCAGGTCCGAGTGCGGACAGACGGCGCTTATGCGTAAGTTCCGCAAGCGGATTCGTCTGGTCCATGAACTGGGACAGCTGGGAAGAACCGAAAAACTCTTTGATCGATGCGATAACCGGACGAATGTTGATCAGCGCTTGCGGCGTGATCGCATTCGCGTCCTGGATGGACATCCGCTCGCGAACGACACGTTCCATACGGGATAGACCGATACGGAATTGATTCTGCAGCAACTCGCCGACAGAGCGCAGACGACGGTTGCCCAGATGGTCAATATCGTCCGTGCTGCCAACGCCGTGCAGCAAGTTAATGAAATAGTTAATGGACGAAATGATATCCGCAGGCGTAATGTGCTTAACGGATTTGTCAATTATGCCGTTGGCAATGACCTTAATCACTTTGTTATCGTCCAATGGCGAGAATACACTGATCGCTTGTAGTGGAATACTATCAGCATCCAGTACACCGTTAGCCACATGGTATGTCTTGAAGCCTACATCTGTCTCGAGCTTCTCGAGGATTTCATCAAGCAAACGACGGTCAATCATCTGGCCCGTCTCTGCGATGATCTCGCCCGTGGACGGATCAACCAGATTCTCGGCAAGACGCTGATTGAACAGTCGGTTCTTGATGTGGAGCTTCTTGTTTATCTTATAACGGCCTACATTGGCCAAGTCATATCGTTTCGGGTCAAAGAAACGCGCGACCAATAGACTCTTCGCATTGTCCAAGGTAGGAGGCTCGCCCGGACGAAGACGCTCGTAGATCTCAATCAGCGCTTTTTCCGTGGAATCCGTGCTATCCTTGTCCAGCGTGTTGCGAATATACTCGTCATGGCCGAGCAAATCCAAAATTTCCGCGTCTGTGCCAAAGCCTAGTGCACGCAAAAGCACCGTTACCGGTATTTTCCGGGTCCGGTCGATACGAACGTAAATAATGTCTTTGGCGTCTGTCTCCAGCTCCAGCCAAGCGCCACGGTTCGGAATGACCGTCGCCGTGTACGTCTTCTTCCCGTTCTTATCAACCTTCGTGCTGAAGTACACACTTGGGGAGCGAACCAATTGGCTGACGATAACGCGCTCGGCGCCGTTAATAATAAACGTGCCTGTCTCCGTCATCAGCGGGAAATCACCCATGAACACTTCTTGTTCCTTAACCTCGCCCGTTTCCTTATTGAACAGACGAACCTTCACGCGCAGCGGTGCCGCATACGTCACGTCGCGCTCTTTTGATTCATCCACCGAATATTTCGGCTCGCCCAAGCTATAATCGATAAACTCAAGCGATAGATTACCCGTAAAGTCCGAAATCGGCGAGATATCCTGGAACAGCTCGATCAGATCGGTCTCCAGAAATTTCTCATACGATTTTTGTTGGATTTCAATCAGGTTCGGGACTTCCAGCACCTCGTTGATCCGAGCGTAGCTTCTCCGCGTCCGCCGACCATACTGAACAAGTTGTCCTGCCAACTTAACCTCACCCCTCATGTCTGTCTCACAGCATCGATACTTCGCTGCGTTACCCTAGACGGCATCACCCGCCTATATAGATAAATAAAGAAAAGCCCTTATCGAATATAGTTCGAAAAAAGAGCATGTTTCCGGCAGCTACCATTCGCAGCGCGGGTGCGACGGTGTCATATCAAGTAATTTTGCCCAAAATGTAAACATTATACGTCAAATGATGCAAAAGTATGCATTCCGCGCTAAAAATTTGCACTTGACATTTTAGTTGACTAAAGAGATTTCAAGCAATTTTATGCTGACATTTTATAATACTACCATATTCAAAATGTCAAGTCAAATCTTTTTTAGGCTTATTTCTGCGCCCGCAAAATCCAATAGCCCTTATCCTTCGTCATTTCTTCCACTTCTCCGAATATCGCTTCAAGCTTATCCATAGCGGACGGAGCGCCTTGCTTCTTCTGAATGACCACCCACATGCTGCCGCCTTCTTGCAATAAAGCATAACCTTCTTCAAAGATTTGGTGAACGACCGTCTTCCCGGCCCTGATTGGAGGATTGGTCAATATCACATTGAATCGGTCAGTCTTGACCGCTTCGAACAGGTCGCTTTGAATCGCCGTTACATTCGTAATTTTGTTTAGCTTCGCATTTTCCTTGGCTAGCTCGACAGCGCGTTCATTGATATCAATCATCGTAACATGCCCGGAGCCGACCAGCTTCGCTGCCGTTAGCCCGATAGGACCATAGCCGCAGCCTACGTCCAGCACACGGTCTCCTTCATCTAATTGCATCGTCTCAACCAGCACTCTGCTCCCGTAATCGACACCTGTTTTGGAGAATACACCGGCGTCCGTGACGAATTTCATCGAAAAACCTCTGAGTGAATCGGCATGGGTCTGCCTGTTATGATTCACCTCTGGCTTCTTGGAGTAATAATGGCCAGACATCCTTCCGCCTCCTTTACGCATAACTCCCTATAAGTGAGAGTTCAAAAAGTCCGGTTTTCAGCACATGAGCTTATGCTTCCGATGATGCGTTATTTTCAAAACGCTGCAGAAGATGGGATAAAGCCAGGAAATGAGGCGCGTAGTGAAAGCTACGTGAGCACCGGAGGTTCCGGCTGAATGACATATTCAATGTCGAGTAGGCTTCCTGATCTGCTCCGTGATCAAAAACGGACTTTTTGAACAACCTCTATAACATACAACGAACCCCTTAAAACCATGCGGTTCTAAGGGGTCCCTCAGCATAAGCTCGCCAATCAGCCAACCATGCTGTCATGTTGTGAAGTCAAATTACTTAACTTCTACGGAAGCGCCAGCTTCTTCAAGCTTAGCTTTCACGCTGTTAGCTTCATCTTCGCCAACTTTTTCTTTGATTGGTTTAGGAGCGCCGTCAACCAGATCTTTAGCTTCTTTCAGGCCAAGACCAGTGATTTCGCGAACCACTTTGATAACGTTGATTTTGGAAGCGCCAGCGCTTGTCAAGATAACGTCGAACTCAGTTTGAGCAGCAGCTTCAGCAGCGCCGCCGCCAGCTACTACTGCAACTGGAGCTGCAGCTGTTACGCCGAATTCTTCTTCGATTGCTTTAACAAGATCGTTCAGTTCAAGAACAGTCATACCTTTAATTGCTTCCAAGATTTGCTCTTTAGACATGGTATATACCTCCGAAATGGTTTAGTTTTTGGTATTGCAAGTTACGAAGCCGAAGCGAGTCCGACTTCAAGGACATCACAAATGTGATTAAGCGCCTGCTTCTTGTTTCTCTCCAACCGCTTTAACCGCAAGGGCGAAGTTGCGAACTGGAGCTTGAAGCACGCTGAGGAGCATGGAGAGCAAACCTTCGCGAGAAGGAAGCTCTGCAAGAGCCTTGATTTGATCTGTATCCACGACTTTACCTTCAACAACGCCGCCTTTCAATTTCAAAGCGTCGTTCTTCTTAGCGAAGTCGTTCAGGATTTTAGCCGGAGCAACAGCGTCGTCGCCGCTGAATGCAACAGCAGTAGGTCCTGTCAGAATGTCATTAAGCGCCGTCAATTCTGTACCTTCAGTAGCGCGGCGAACGAGCGAGTTTTTCAGAACTTGGAAATCAACGCCCGCCTCGCGGAGCTGCTTACGAAGTTCAGTAACTTGCGCAACGTTCAATCCGCGATAGTCGGCAATAACCGTGCTGGAGCTCGAAGTCAACTTCGACTGGATCACAGCAACCGCTTCTTGTTTCTCTTGGATGATCTTTGCGTTAGCCAAACTGTACACCTCCCGTAATATTATACATCCCGTGAATACGACGGATATTCCTTTCCACTGGTGCATGAGAAAGGCCTTCGCAGACGATGCGAAGGCCATGATTTCGTTGATCGCAAGCAGGCTGACCTGCCGCATTCCCAAACGTTTTATCATAACACCTCGGTAGGAAATTAAGCCCATGGGGGCACCTACTGTCTACGGTATGCGTATTCGAATGTTAGTAGCGTTTCCTATCCGGATTAGCGGAACGATGCAGTCGAGACGCGAGCGCCAGGACCCATTGTCGAGGAAACAGCAATGTTTTTCAGGTAAACGCCTTTCGAGGAAGCTGGCTTCGCACGAAGAAGAGCGTCGATCAGAGCTTTCAGGTTCTCGTTCAGCTTCTCAGCGTCGAACGATACTTTGCCGATTGGAGCGTGGATTTGACCCGCTTTGTCCAGACGGTACTCGATCTTACCTGCTTTGATTTCTTGAACGGCTTTTGCAACGTCAAACGTTACAGTACCTGCTTTCGGGTTAGGCATAAGGCCTTTACCGCCCAGGATACGGCCGAGCTTACCAACTTCAGCCATCATGTCCGGCGTTGCTACGCAAACGTCGAAGTCGAACCAGCCTTGTTGGATTTTGTTGATCATGTCTGCGTCGCCAACAAAGTCAGCGCCGGCAGCTTCCGCTTCTTTCACTTTTTCGCCTTTTGCGAAAACGAGAACGCGTTTTGTTTTACCTGTGCCATGCGGAAGTACGACTACGCCGCGAACCGCTTGGTCTTGTTTACGTGGGTCAACGCCCAAGCGAACCGCTACTTCGACGGACTCGTCGAATTTAGCTGTTGCTGCCTTCTTCACAAGATCAATTGCATCGGAAGGCTCGTAAGTTGCTTCGCTGTCAATCAGCTTAGCAGCTTCTACATATTTCTTACCGTGTTTAGCCATTGTAAGTTCCTCCTTTGTGGTTATAACGGCTCATCCTCCTAGGGATGATCCTCCCACTTGCGAAGCAACGCTTCGCAAAGCGAGATGTCCGAAGACATCCAATCGCTTGTCTACCAGACAGAAGCGAAATTAGTCAACGATGGATACGCCCATGCTGCGAGCAGTACCTTCAACCATACGCATGGCTGCCTCTACGGAAGCTGCGTTAAGGTCTTGCATTTTCGTCTCAGCGATTTCGCGAACTTTATCGCGTTTAACCGTTGCGACTTTCTTCTTGTTCGGTTCGCCCGAACCCTTCTCGATACCTGCTGCTACGCGGAGCAATACTGCTGCCGGCGGAGTTTTCGTCTCGAATGTGAAGGAACGGTCTTCGAATACAGTGATCACGACTGGAATAATCAGACCTGCCTGATCCGCAGTACGAGCGTTGAACTCTTTACAGAACGCCATAATGTTAACGCCTGCTTGACCTAGTGCCGGACCGATTGGTGGCGCTGGGTTCGCTTTACCTGCAGGAACTTGCAGTTTGACCATCTTGATGACCTTTTTTGCCATGACTCACACCTCCTTGCCTTGTTATACAAGCGCATTTGCCTGCTCCGGAAACCGGATTGTTATATCTTCTCCACTTGAGTGTAATCCAGCTCAAGCGGGGTTTCCCGTCCGAACATGTTGACATGAACCTTAAGCTTCGCTTTATCCAGCAGAATTTCTTCCACCGAACCGACAAAGTCTGCAAAAGGACCTACCTTGACGCGAACAGTCTCTTTGAGTTCGAATTCGATCTTCGGCTTCGGCTCTTCCATACCCATGTGCTTCAGAATTTGTTCCACTTCATCAGGCAGCAAAGGAGTCGGTTTGGAGCCGGATCCTGTCGATCCAACGAATCCCGTTACACCTGGCGTATTCCGAACAACGTACCACGAATCGTCGGTTTGAACCATTTCCACAAGAACATAGCCGGGGTAGACCTTGCGTTGGACGGTCTTCTTCTTCCCGTCCTTCTCCACCACTTCGTCCTCCATAGGAACAAGCACGCGGAAGATCTTGTCTTCCATGCCCATGGATGCAACCCTGCGCTCCAGATTGGTTTTCACCTTGTTCTCATAGCCAGAGTAAGTATGCACGACATACCATCTTTTTTCCATCAATAATCCACCTTTGGTCCCTTCTTAGACAATCAGCTGAACCAATTCCGAGATCCCGATGTCAAGAAGCCAGAAGTAAATCGTCACAACTATTACCGTGACCAGAACGATCAGGGAATAGCTTGTCAACTCTTTACGATTCGGCCAGCGTACCTTCTTCAGTTCCGCCCAGCTGTCGGCAAAAAAACTAAACGTCGTACCAAAGCCCTGCTTCACCTTCGTCAAAAAAGCCATTGTTACACCTCCAATGGGCTATCGCGTCTCGCGATGAGGAGTCTGCTCGTTACAGAACTTGCAAAACTTCTTCAACTCGATGCGGTCGGGGTGATTGCGCTTGTTCTTGGTCGTAGCATAGTTTCTCTGTTTGCAGTTTGTGCATGCCAACGTGATGATTACCCGCATTGAATTACACCTCCCGAACTGCTTAAAAATACGAATCATTGAAGCTATATAGTAAGTTCATTGATTCCAATCGCCAATACGAAAAAAACCTCGAATTTAGGCCTACCTAAACACTTTATCACAAGGCATACCTCGTGTCAACGAAAGAAGGGAGCCGTTCGGCTAGCGAATAATTGGCATCTTGGTTCGAAATTGGATTCTACCAGTATGGTCGAAACCTTTTCTTTTAAAACCAATGGACTGTCTTCACTGCCTGAAAAACGTCAGACAGAAAAGACAGTCCGTTGTCAGATGCGTCTTATATCCCGCCGATATCCCGCACTTCCAGGTATCGCTCAAGCTTGCGCTTCACGCGCTGCAAAGCGTTGTCGATCGACTTCACATGTCTATCGAGATCGACCGCAATCTCTTGATAGGATCGTCCGTCCAGATAAAGCATAAGAACCTTCCGTTCGAGCTCGCTTAGAATCTCGGACATCTTGTCCTCCAGCCCTACGAATTCCTCTTGGTTAATAATAAGCTCCTCAGGATCGGACACTCTCGTGCCGCATATCACATCAAGCAAAGTCCGGTCGGAATCTTCGTCGTAGATAGGCTTGTCCAGCGAAACATAAGAATTGAGAGGAATATGCTTCTGGCGTGTCGCGGTCTTGATCGCGGTAATGATCTGCCTCGTGATGCACAATTCGGCGAAGGCCTTGAAGCTTGCAAGCTTGTCACCCTTGAAATCCCGAATGGCCTTGTACAGGCCGATCATGCCTTCTTGCACGATATCCTCGCGGTCGGCGCCGATCAGGAAGTACGAACGGGCCTTGGCTCTCACAAAGTTCTTATATTTGTTTATCAGATATTCCAGCGCTACGCTGTCGCCGTTACGGACCGCCTCTACGATATCTTCGTCCGTACTGCATTCATATTCGAGCGTACTCCATTCTTTGAGGTCGATACTCACACACTATCCCTCCGGCCTGCCAGGCGTACACCGCGCTAGATTCTTAGGAAATATAGAGTCAGTATACATTATGTAACCTTACACCGTCAACCAATGAGCGTCCCGAAAACTATCGATTTTATAGCAAAAATGTAACATTGTGGCACTCTTTGAAAGCGGTTCCCCAAAACCTGGATATCCTTATTTCTCGCCTCTTCGCAATCGTTCAAGCTTGCTCCACACATCAAGGCTTATATTCTGATCCACTGAGTTGCGCTTTTGAGGCTTCTCTTCCCGAATGGACTGCTCGATGGCTTTCCGGTTCTGGCCAATATCGATCAAGAGCTCCCTCGCGGATATCCGGAGCGCGCCTTTGCCGAAGGCGACATGCTGCTCCACCAAATCAGACGTAGCAACATAGAGGTTGCGCCGCCGTGCAATCAGCTCATTACACAGCCTCTCGATGCATTCATCTGCCGTCTCCTTCTCCTTGGTATAGACAATAGTCAGCTTATGCTGCTTGAATGTCGATCCCAGTCCCGGAACCTGATGGGCGTCGAAGACGACATACACTTGCATGCCAGTGAACCCCTGATAGTCTGCCAGCATATCCAGGAGCTTGTCCCGGGCGTCTTCCAGATCATGCTCCTTCAGCTTCTCCAGTTCCGGCCAAGCCCCTATGATATTATAGCCGTCCACAAGCAGGACGTCATTGCGCCGATTCATGCCTATTCACTCCGGCGCTGCCTGACAACCTCATACATAAGCACACCCGCGGCAACGGACGCGTTCAAGGAGTTAAGCTGCCCCAGCATCGGAAGCTTCACGAGAAAATCGCATTTCTCTTTGATCAGACGGCCCATTCCCTTGCTTTCGTTGCCAATCACAATCGCCAGCGGCATATCGAATTTTGTTTTGAATACATCCTGCTTCGCGCTCACGTCTGTCCCTGCAACCCAGACACCCGCTTCCTTCAGCTTGTCGATCGTCTGTGCCAGGTTCGTCACCCGGGCAACCGGCACATGCTCAGCCGCCCCTGCCGATGTCTTCAGCACTGTCGCCGTCAGCCCTGCTGCCCTGCGCTTTGGAATAATGACGCCATGCACACCGGTGCATTCCGCCGTACGCAGGATCGAACCCAGATTATGCGGGTCTTCGATCTCATCAAGCAGGAGCAGGAACGGCGTCTCATCCTTGCTCTTCGCGATCTCAAGCAGCTCCTCTACTTCCACATAAGCAAAAGCCGCCGCTTGCGCGATGACGCCTTGATGCGCCACCCCTTGGGCCATGTTGTCGAGCTTGCGCTTGTCCACGAACTGGACGACGATGCCCTGCTTCTTGGCTTCGGCTGTGATGGATTGGGTTACGCTTTTTTGCGAGCCCTCGGCGATCCAGATCTTATTAATCTCGCGCCCGGAGCGCAGAGCCTCAAGTACCGGATGCTTGCCGGCAATAAGCTCATCCTGATTCACTTCTACGGACATAATTGCCCTCCTGTCATAGTACGTTCTTTGATGTATGCGAACCCTATCGCTGCAACAATGCGTTGCGGTCTAATGGGCCAAATGAATCATGGGTACCTTACCTATTAACCATCTTGCTGGTTCGTGCATCATTGCAAGTCAGTTTTGACAATTCAAGGACGAATTGGGCGTTTGGCGTTTGGTACGTGATAAGTCGGTTTGATCGACCTATCGCGCCACTCATCACACTTTCGACTCTTTTAAGTCGGTTTGATCGACTTATCGTATCACATCAGACACTTCAGGCTCTTTAAGTCGGTTTGATCGACTTATCGTATCACCTCAGGCACTCAGGCTCATTTAAGTCGGTTTAACCGACTTAACGATCACCAACAAGTACCCTCGACGCATCGTAGCCGTTGCGATCGACCTAAACTCCACGCCGCCAAACGCCATCCGTGCTCAATCCTAATACATGCTAACGCTAGTTCTAGACTACGCCCGCTCCGACAGAGCAATATGGAACAATTCTCCGAGCCGGTCCAGCCGCCCTTCAAAGTAGAGGTAACCTACCAGACATTCCAGCGCCGTCGCATAGCGATAATCTGCCGGATCCGCATTTTTTGGAGGAGCGCCTGACTTGGTGTTCCGTCCGCGGCGAACGATATCCGCTTCTTCTTCATCCAGATGGGGCTGCCAACGCTCCAGCAATTCCCGCTGGGCTTTAGCCGATACCAGTTTTGTTGCTTCTTTATGCAGATGATGCGACTTATTGTTCGGCAATGAAATCAAATATTGGCGTACCAGCAGCTCGAACACCGCGTCACCCATATAAGCCAGAACGACCGGATTCATAAGACCGGTCTTCACCAACGGCTTGTGCAATGCCAACGGGTTGAACGCTGCTAGCTCCAACTTAGCCTTGCTGCCTGAAGCCGACGGTACCGCATCTGTTGCAACCCGCTGTTCCTCTTCAACTCGATTCGGGATTGCGTTCAATTCCACGTCAGTATGCTCCAAACCGGAATCCCCATCGTTCACGGGTTGCTGTACGCCTGCTTCTTCATCCATGGGGCGCATCATTTGCGCCGCCAGCGGATGCCTTGGGGCGTATCCTCAAGCACGATGTTTTTCTCATTCAGCAAATCGCGGATTTCATCGGCGCGTGCCCAGTTTTTCGACTTGCGCGCTTCCGTTCTCTCCACAATTAGCCCTTCGATTTCTTCGTCCAACAAATTGTCATCAGACGCAACTGGCAGAAGCCCCAGCACATTGTCCATCTTGTCGAAGGCATCAATCAACAGCTTGATGCCTTCAATCGGCGCATGCTGTTCCTGCATATACACATTCGCCTCTGTTACCAGTTCGAACAAAGCCGTGATCGCATCCGGGGTACCGAAATCATCTTCCATCTTCGCATGGAACTGAGCCTGAATGCTCGCAAGCTTGGAGCCCAGTGCATCAAGCACATCCGTTGCCGCAGCGTCTTCGCCATCAGCAGCATCCAGCCTATGCTTCAAATTGGAGTAGCAATTGGCGATCCGCTCAATGCTGTTCTCCGCTTGGGCAATCGTATCATCGCTGAAATTCAGCGGGCTCCGGTAATGGGTAGCCAGCATGAAATAGCGAACCGCTTGCGGCTTCACCTTCTTCACAATCTCTTTGACCGTAATGCCGTTGCCCAGCGACTTCGACATTTTCTCGTTATTGATATGAACGAACCCGTTATGCATCCAATAGTTCGCAAACGGCTTGCCTGTCAGCGATTCCGATTGCGCCACTTCGCACTCGTGATGCGGGAACTGCAGATCATGTCCGCCGCCGTGAATGTCAAGCGTATCGCCCAGATATTTGCGAGCCATCGCCGAGCACTCGATATGCCAGCCTGGACGGCCTGGTCCCCATGGGCTATCCCATTTGATTTCACCCGGTTTGGCGCCTTTCCACAGCACGAAGTCGCCTTGATTCTCCTTGCGGTCGCCAAGCTCCACACGAATGCCGAACTGAAGCTCATCGATATTCTGATGCGACAGCTTGCCGTAATCCTCGAACGAAGCCGTCCGGAAGTAGATATCTCCTTCACTCGCATAAGCATAGCCTTTCTCCACCAGCCCGGCAATAAACGCAATGATTTCCGGAATATGTTCCGTTACGCGCGGATTAAGTGTCGCCTTGCGCACGCCCAGCGCCTCAATGTCCTCGTAGAACGCGCCAATGAACTTCTCCGCCACTTCAGGAACTGTTGTGCCCAGTTCGTCAGCCTTGCGGATGAGCTTGTCATCCACGTCTGTGAAGTTGACCACGTATTGCACCTCATGCCCGGTATCCTCCAAATATCGACGTACGACGTCAAAGAAGATGATGGGTCTTGCATTCCCGATATGAATATAGTCATAGACCGTTGGTCCGCACACATACATGTTGACCTTGCCCTGTTCGATTGGCTGAAAGCCCTCTTTCGAACGTGTGAGCGAATTATAGATGGAAACTGTCATGACTTGACTTCTCCTCCCGCTTTCGTAAACTTCATTTCATCGAGCTCGGATTTGAGCCCGTCTATTTCTTTTTGCATCGCCCGGAACATCTCGATCACCGGGTCAGGCAGCTGCGTATGGTCAAGTCGGTCGCCCACCCGTTCACCGTTGCGGCGAACCACACGCCCGGGATTGCCGACGACCGTGCAATTATCCGGCACTTCCCTTAGCACGACCGCGTTGGAGCCAATGCTGGAATTATCCCCTACTGTGAAAGAACCCAGCACCTTCGCCCCGGAACCGATAACCACATTATTGCCAATTGTAGGATGCCGCTTACCTTTTTCCTTCCCCGTTCCGCCGAGGGTTACCCCTTGGTAGATGACCACGTCGTCCCCGATCTCACAAGTTTCACCGATGACAACGCCCATTCCATGGTCGATGAACAAACGATTCCCGATTCTGGCGCCGGGATGAATCTCGATGCCGGTCATGAACCGGCTGACCTGGGAGATGACACGCGCAAGCGTGAACCATCTCCTTCTGTAAAGCGAATGAGCGATACGATGCGCCCATATGGCATGGACGCCCGAGTACGTAAAAATGACTTCAAACCGGCTGCGTGCGGCAGGGTCGTTTTCGAAAACCGTCTGCACGTCTGAGCGAAAATGGCGAAACATGGATGACCTCTCCCTTCAAAGCTGCCAAACCTATCCCTTGCTATCTCTCTACCGCAAAATAATAAAAAGCCCCTGCAGCATTAAGCTGCAGAGGCGTCGTCTCGCGGTTCCACTCTGCTTGAACAACACGATCGGCTTTCATAGCCGTCGGCTGCACATCTTCACGTCTTTAACGCAGACTTTACGTTGTCGCCTACCCTGCTATCCGTCGGTTGATACCGATTGAGACAGCAGCTCGGAACAAGGCTCCCAGGTGCATATTTCCGTTCAAGCGGACTAGACAACTTTCAGCCCCATTCCAATCTCGTAATGAGTGATTCGAATGACGGTTGTCCTCTCTGCGAATCCACAGCTAACGTACTTCTCCTGTTCATGGCCGATTCATCTTATTGATAGTCATAGTATACCGAATCGCAAAAAAAGTGCAAGCATTCCATTCAAAAGTTCATCACGGCGATCTTCCGCTTTATGTCTCTATCCTAGACGCGCTTTCAGTCTGGCAATGACTTTCGGCTCACCCAGCAAAGCAATGGATTGATTCAAATCCGGACCATGCGTCTGGCCTGTCAGAGCCGCGCGGATCGGCATGAACAATGCTTTCCCTTTGAAGCCCGATTCCTTTTGGACCGTCTTGATCATTTCTTTGATGCCGTCCGCTGTGAATGGTGCTGCTTTGGCCTCCAGCAGAGCCAGGAATTGACCCAGAACCGTCGGAACCTGTTCTTCCGATAGCACCGCAGCAGCCTCCTCTTCGTCCGCCACCGTCTCGCGGAAGAATAGTTCCGTTACCGGAACGATATCCGCCGCGAAGCGAAGCTTGTCCTGATGAAGCGCCACAAGCGCTGTCACCCATTCTCTCCCCACTGCATCCAGCGTATCTGGAATGCAGCCTGCTTGCTGCAGGTGAGGCAGACAGAGGTCAACGACGCGGGCCAGATCCGCTTTTTTCATATATTCGCCGTTCATCCAGCTAAGCTTCTGCGTATCGAATACAGCCGGGCTTTTGCTCAGACGATTGGAGTTGAATACAGCCACCAGCTCGTCGCGGGTGAACATCTCTTGCTCACCCTCCGGCGACCAGCCCAGCAGCGTTATGAAGTTGAACAGAGCTTCAGGCAAATAGCCAAGATCATCATACTGCTCAATGAACTGAATGATGGATTCGTCGCGCTTGCTCAGTTTTTTCTTATTTTCGTTCACGATCAGAGTCATATGCGCGAATACTGGAGGCTCCCAGCCGAACGCTTCATAGATCATGAGCTGACGAGGCGTGTTGGAGATATGGTCTTCTCCGCGCAGCACATGGCTGATTTTCATCAAATGATCGTCCAGCACCACGGCAAAGTTGTATGTCGGGATTCCGTCCTTCTTCACGATGACAAAGTCGCCCATCTCCGTTGTATCGAAACTGATTGAGCCTTTTACCATATCGTCAAAAGCATAGGTCTTGCCTTCCGGCACACGGAAGCGAATGCTGGCAACGCGGCCTTCCGATTCAAAAGCCTGCTGCTGCTCAGGCGTCAGGTTGCGATGCTTGCCGGAGTAACGCGGAGTTTCGCCGCGCTCAGTCTGCTCTTCGCGCTCCCGCTCCAGCTCTTCTTCCGTGCAGTAGCAACGGTAAGCGAGACCGCGGTCAAGCAGCTCCTTCCAGTATTGGCGATATATATCCAGACGTTCCGTCTGGCGGTATGGACCGTAGCCCCCGCCTATGTCGATGCTCTCATCCCAATCGATACCGAGCCACTTCAAGTAAGTCAGCTGGTTCTCTTCACCGCCGGCGACATTGCGCTTCACATCGGTATCCTCGATACGGATAATGAATTTGCCGCCTTGATTTCTGGCGAATAGATAGTTGAATAAGGCCGTTCTGGCGTTGCCGATATGCAAATGACCCGTTGGCGACGGGGCGTAACGAACGCGCACTTCTGCTGTCATCGTTTTTTTCCTCCTTAGGATGTAGCACGTTAACAATTTCTCTAGCTTATATTGTTGACTCATTCCAATGGTTCGGTTGCAAGATGAAATATGATAAGTTCGCCGTTTCTCTTGCTTTGAGCTGAACGTTTTTCAATCATACTACTCTACATTCACTACTGCCAATCTACTTTCTATAAGCTTGGTAGCGCTATAGCTGGCTATGTCGCAGATTCAGTCATTTAGGCGTTGTACACAACGCTATTTCGTTCCATTTAGCAGCAACTGGTCGATTAAACGTTTTTGGCAACACTAATCCGTCCTGCGGCATCATTTTCGCGATTTAGCTGTTTCTCACAACGCTATTTCGTTTCATTTAGCAGCAACTGGTCGGTTAAGCGTGCCACGCAACACTAATCCGTCCTGCGACGTCATTTTCGCGATTTAGCTGTTTCTCACAACGCTATTTCGCTCCATTTAGCAGCAACTGGTCGATTAAGCGTTTCTGGCAACACTAATCCGTCCTGCGACATCGTTTTCGCGATTTAAGCGTTTCTCGCAACGCTATTTCGCTCCATTTAGCAACATCGGCCATATAAGCGTGCCACACAACACTAATCCGTCCTGCGACGTCATTTTCGCGATTTAGCTGTTTCTCGCAACGCTGTTCATCTCCGCAATCAGATCGTCCGTATAGAGACGTTGCACTCTTCACTCGGGAGAATATCTGAGCGACGCAAGAGGTAGCCAAGGTCTACACCTTCAACAACAGTACAGCCGATTGAGCGGCGATGCCCTCTCCGCGACCTGCGAAGCCAAGCTGCTCGGTAGTTGTCGCTTTGACGTTAACCTGCGAGATATCGGCCTCCAATGCCTTGGCGATAATCTCCGCCATCTGCGGGATGTAAGGCAGCATCTTCGGACGCTGCGCGATAATCGTAGAGTCGATATTGCCAAGCTTATACCCGCGCTCCTTCACCAGCTCCCATACCCGCTCCAGCAGCTTCAGGCTGTCCGCATCCTTGAAGGCGTCATCCGTATCGGGAAAATGCTTGCCGATATCGCCAAGCCCGAGCGCTCCTAGAATCGCATCGGAGATCGCGTGCAGCAATACGTCCGCATCAGAATGGCCAAGCAGCCCTTTCTCATATGGAATGGTTACGCCTCCTATAATGCATGGACGGCCTTCCACCAATTGATGTACGTCAAATCCTTGTCCAATTCGAATCATGTCATACTTCCCCTCTCCATCCTTCGCTGCCCCAGCAAAAACTCCGCATACGGCAAATCGTCAGGCGTCGTAATCTTAATATTTGTGTAATCCCCCTCCGCTACGGTGACGGGAGCGCCCATTCGCTCCACGACCATAGCATCGTCGGTACCTAGAAACCCTGCTTCGGAAGCCTGCTTATGCGCTTCAAGCAGCAATACACGTCGAAAAGCCTGCGGGGTTTGTATCGCCCACAAGCTTCTGCGATCCGGTGTCGATACGATGACGCCGCTTTGGTCTACCTGCTTGATGGTGTCCTTTACCGGCACGGCAAGAACGGCTGCTCCGCCTTGAAGCGCAGTTCTGCAGCAGTTCTCCACCGCCGCCTCCGATACAAGCGGACGCACGCCGTCATGCACCATCACCCAGTCCGACGTGAGCTTCTCGAGACCGCGCAGAACGGAATGCTGCCTCTCCTGTCCTCCGCCAAGCACGGAGGTCACCTTGGAGAGTCCGTATTCGCGTACCCACGACTGGCATCGTTCGATATCATCGGCTCCAACAACTAAGGAAATTTCATTCACAAAGCTCAGCCGCTGGAACAGCTCCAGCGTATGAACTAGAATTGGCTTGTTCGCCAAATGCAAATATTGTTTGCTTTCATTTGTCCCCATGCGCGTGCCGCGTCCGGCCGCTACGATGACGACTCCCCACTTCTCTACCATGCTTCAACCCGCCTTGAACTGTTGTCAGGCGCAGACGGTTAAGCCATCTCTCACCCGGCATCCGTTCGATACGCGCTGCTGGATCAGCTCCCCGCGCACCTGCGCATACAATACAAGCTCATCCCGAGTACAATAGTACTATCATACCTCGTTACTGCGCTTTTTCCAACAGCTTCGGCTTGGCAAATATCATCCGGCCCGCAGACGTCTGCAGAACGCTCGTCACGAGCACCTCCATCGTCGTTCCGATGTAGTCACGGCCGCCTTCCACGACGATCATCGTGCCGTCATCCAGATATGCTACGCCCTGCCCGTGCTCCTTGCCATCCTTGATCACTTGAACGATAATTTCTTCACCCGGCAATACGACCGGCTTGACGGCATTGGCAAGGTCGTTAATGTTCAGAACGGAGACGCCCTGCAATTCGCACACTTTGTTCAAATTAAAATCATTGGTCACAACCTTGCCGCTGAGCGCCTTCGCCAGCTTCACAAGCTTGCTGTCCACCTCGCCGATCTCTTCGAAATCTCCTTCGTAGATCAGCACCTTCACATCGAGCTCCTTCTGAATCTTGTTCAGAATATCAAGGCCTCTGCGTCCGCGGTTGCGCTTGAGCAGATCAGAAGAATCTGCAATATGCTGCAGCTCTTCCAGTACGAATTCCGGTATGACAAGCGTTCCCTCGATAAAGCCTGTTTTGCAAATATCCGCAATCCGGCCATCAATAATGACACTTGTATCCAAAATTTTATGCTCCTCATACGTACCCGACTGATCCTGTACAGGTACCGCACGCCGGCTCTCTGCAAGCTGCTGGAATCCTTCAGCAATTTCTTCTTGCTTGGATAGACCGATTCGCAAGCCTAAGTAGCCGAATACTAGCGCCATAACCGCCGGGAGCAAGGCACCTACGCTCTCGAAGCTCGATACGGCTGGATAGAGCAGCACAGCAAGCAGCAAGCCGCACAGCAAGCCTCCCGCGCCGGCAAGCAGCTGTCTCAGCGGCATCTCGGACGTAAGCTCGACACCCTTCTGCATATACGAGATAGCCGGACGTGCTAGAATCGTTGCAGCGATTACGCCGAATAAGGCTCCTATCCCTACATTCATGTAATAAGTGCCGGATTGCTGCAGCATGCCGAATGAGGAGCTCGTCCACACGGTCGAACCGTTCACCCATTTGTACACCTCACTGCCAGCCATTCCGCCAAACAATAACCCGATTAACTGTATCATTCGTCTAACCATAATGGTTCACCTCCATTACAATTATGATCCAATCTTTCAATACCTAATCGTGGCAATAGGCAAAATGTTCAATATCTTATGTCTTGTGGAAAACAATGTCCCGGAGGTTTATAATAGGTAAAGAGATTACTTCTACTCAAGGTGGGTGAATGAGGTGGAATCCATGAATGCTCCAACACTGGATCAATTCCAGCAGCAAGTATCGGAGCTCCTGCTGCGGCATCGCAGCTTGCTGGACGTATTGTCCAAGCTGGGACAATCCGGCGCATCCGTTAACCGCGCGGTCACGAAAGCTGTAACAGACTGCGGCTGTATCGAATTGAATGCCCGCAAGCAGCAGTATTCCGACGAATTGAATTTGCAAGATGCGAAAGAAACGCTGGAGAGTCATTTGGCGGGTTCGCTGTGCGAACATTGCAACGAGGTGCTGAAGAGCGAGCTTGGGCGAAATTTATTTTACATGACCGCTCTGTGTAATCTGCTTCAGATCCAGCTCGACGAGGTAGTCGCCGACGAATACGACAAGTGCTCGACGCTTGGCCTATTCAATCTTACTTAGGCACTTCAAGAGAACCATAAGACATCGACATAATAAAAAGAACGTTCCCGTCCATGGAGGACTGCGGAACGTTCTTTTTCGTAAAGTTGCTGCCAGTCTAGGCCGGCTTTTCAGTATTAACCGATTCTTCGGTTGACTCCTGTGCCTTGTCGCGCTTACGGAACCGTTTCGGTAGACGACGGTCAACGTTTTTTTTTAGACCGTAGAGCGCATAAACCAAAAGCGGAATGAACAGGATTTTAGATAGCTGGCTCTCGAACAGCAGCCCCAGAATGACGGATACGACCACAATGATCGGAACCACCCATACGGCGCTGCGCGGAATGCCGACTTTCTTGAAATTTGGATATCGAATCGTGCTGACCATCAAGAGGGCCAGAACGAGTGTGCTCGTAAGCAAAACGGAAACCGGAATATCTTCTTTGAATAAAGCCAAAGTCGCCAATACGCCGCCAGCCGCAGGAATCGGAAGCCCGATGAAATAGCCAGCATTGCTCGTAATGACATTGAACCGCGCTAGTCTCAGCGCACCGCAGATCGGGAATAAGGCGGTTGCAGTCCATGCAAGCGCAGGACTAAGGTCCTGAAAAGCTACAACATACATAATAAAAGCCGGCGCCACGCCGAAAGAGATGACATCTGACAAGGAATCCAGCTCTTTGCCGAATTCGCTTTGGGCATTTAGCGCTCGCGCGACCCGTCCGTCCACGCCGTCAAGCAGCATGGCGATCAACACCATCATGGCGGCCAACGCAGGCTTCTCGTTGAATACCAAGATAATGGCGATGACGCCAAGAAATAAGTTGCCAACCGTGAGAAGGCTCGGTATCGATTTTGCGATCATCTATTCCACCTCTTCTCTACTATGCCCCAATTATAAGGCTGCACAGCCCTATAAAGTTTGGAACACATTCTATCAATTGTATGGGATTTAGATTTGCCTGTCAATAAACATCTGCTCCTGAATGCGGCGCAGTCCGTCCTTGATCGCCCGTGCCCGTACCTCTCCAATTCCGTCTACTTCATCCAGCTCCTCGATAGTTGCCATGAGAATATGAGGGAGCCGCTGGAAGCGTTCTACCAGATTATTCATAATAATAAACGGCAGTCTCGGAATTTTATTAAGCAATCTGTAGCCGCGAGGCGAAACCGATTCATCCGCCATATTGTTCGTATGCGGATAACCGATCAGACGCACGATCGGCGTAGCATCGAGAAGCTCCTCCGAGCTGAGCTTCTTCAGTCCATTGCGGATCTCGCGGATTTTCTCATCCGAGTTATCTTTCGCATAATCCTTCAATAAGAACCAGCCATCTTCTTCAACTCCGCCGACCAGTTCATCCATCTGCATGCTGATCAGACGGCCTTCTGTGCCAAGTTCGTTCACATAACGGTTAATCTCCATCTTAATGCGCAGCACCATCTCCACGCGCTGGATGACGTGGGCCACCTCTTGCAACGTAACGAGCTCCTCGAATTCCAGTGCAGACAGATTCGTGAAGGACTGTGTCAGGACCGCCTTGTATTTCTCCAGTGTCTGAATCGCCTGATTCGCCTTGGTCAGGATGACGCCCATATCCTTCAGTGAATAGCGCAGATTGCCCTGGTATAACGTAATAATATTACGACGCTGTGAGATGGACACGACCAGCTTGCCCGTCTGCTTCGCGACCCTCTCCGCCGTCCTGTGGCGAATCCCCGTCTCGATAGATGGAATCGAGCTGTTCGGAATGAGCTGGGTATTCGCATACAGAATACGTCTCATATCCTCGCTCATAATAATCGCGCCGTCCATCTTTGCAAGCTCGTATAGATAGTTGGACGAAAAATCGCAATTGATGGAGAAGCCGCCGTCGACGACTTCCATGACTTCTGGACTGTAGCCTACAACAATCAGAGCGCCTGTTTTTGCTCTAAGCACGTTTTCTAACCCTTCACGAAAAGGGGTGCCTGGCGCAACTAATTGCAAAAGCTGATTCATGACTTCCTGCTGTGTCGGTTCTTTCATCTGATGCCCCCCTATCCAAGCGCTGCCTTAAGTGCTTCCGCTACCGTTCCAACTCCGATAATTTCGATGCCATCCGGAGCTTTCCAGCCTTTCAGGCTTTTCTCCGGCATGATCACCCGCTTGAAGCCGAGCTTCTCGGCCTCCTTCACCCGTTGTTCCGCACGGGATACGGCTCTCACCTCGCCGGTCAGGCCTACTTCGCCGAAGATCACGTCATACGGCTTTGTCGGCGCATCCCGGAAGCTGGACGCCAGACTGACCGCCGCCGCGAGATCGACTGCCGGTTCATCAAGCTTGACGCCTCCCGCTACGTTCAGGTAAGCATCCTGGGTCTGAAGAAACATGCCGTTGCGCTTCTCCAGCACCGCAATAATCAATGCCATTCGATGATGATCGATACCAGTCGACATTCGCCTCGGCGAAGGGAAGTTCGTCGTTGCCACCAGCGCCTGCAGCTCCACCAGAACAGGACGCGTCCCTTCCATGCTCGCGACCACGGTGGAGCCGGATACGCCAAGCGGTCTCTCCGACAGAAAGAGCTCCGACGGATTCGACACTTCCCGCAGCCCTTCCTCTCCCATCTCGAAAATGCCAATTTCGTTCGTCGAGCCAAACCGGTTCTTGACCGCGCGCAGCAGACGATAGGTATGGTGACGCTCGCCCTCGAAGTATAAGACGCAGTCGACCATATGCTCCAGAAGCCTTGGTCCTGCAATGGCGCCTTCCTTCGTCACATGTCCCACCAGCACAGTCGCGATGCCCTTAATCTTGGCCACGCGCATGAAGTGGGCCGTACATTCACGCACCTGCGAGACACTGCCAGGAGCGGATTCCACTCTCGGGTCATAGACCGTCTGGATGGAGTCGATCACCAGGAAGTCAGGCTGAACCGATTCGATGGCATCGTTAACTTGCTCCATATTGGTCTCGCACAATACGTAAAGCGTTTCCGTAAGCGCGCCCAGCCGATCGGCACGCAGCTTCGTCTGCCGCACAGATTCCTCTCCAGATATGTAGAGAACCTTCAAGCCCTTTACTGCGAGCGCATGTGACGTCTGCAGCAGCAGCGTCGACTTGCCGATGCCTGGATCTCCGCCGACGAGAATAAGCGAGCCCGGCACAACCCCGCCCCCAAGCACACGGTTCAGCTCGACCATGCGCGTCTCGATCCGCGGTTCCTGCCCGCTCTCTATATGTATGATGGATTGAGGCTTTTCTTTCGTATGGATCGTCGATAAGCCGACACCTTTCGTCTTAACGACGGTCTCCTTCTCCTCCACCATTGTGTTCCAGGCTTGGCAGCCGGGACATTTTCCCAGCCATTTCGGTGATTCGGTGCCGCATTCGGTACATACGAACTTCAGTTTTATTTTGGCCATCCCGAACTCCTTCTAACAATTCTCATAATTTAAAGTTTATCATTATATTCCCATCCTATAAAGACACATTATTCACGAAAATAATTGGATCCTCTCTATTATAACCCCTCACCAACCCATTGCCATCATTATCGGTTAAATACCCCATTTCCATAAACTCTAACATACGCAAATTAGCCATCCCCATTAGCATGAACTCATGTAAAAAACAATAATGCAGCAGCAGTAGGAAGGACTACTCCCGAATTCGGCATGCCTTTATATATGAAGGAGCATAGTTTATATATAAAAAATCCCGACAGCCTGGGCTGTCGGGATTAGCTTCACTTTTATGATTTGGACGCCGACTCTTCTTGAGCAGGCTCCTTCTGTGTCTTATTGACAACAAGCGCCCCATCCTTCTCATCGATAACGAAGGAGTCGCCCTTCTGGATGAGGCCCATCAGCAAGTCTTCGGACAGACGGTCCTCGATATGCTTCTGGATCGCGCGGCGCAGCGGACGCGCGCCGTATTGCGGATCGTAGCCTTCCTTCGCGAGGAATGCCTTCGCCGTATCCGTGAGCGAGAAGTCCACTTCCTGCTCGCGCAGACGCTTGCGAAGCTCGTCGGACATCAAGGTTACGATCTGAGCGATATGCTCTTCGCCCAGCGAGTGGAAGACGATCGTCTCGTCGATCCGGTTAAGGAACTCCGGACGGAAGCTCTTCTTCAGCTCAGCCATGACTTTGTCTTTCATGACCGCAAAGTCGCGACCTGCATCCTGTACGGCTGTGAAGCCCAGGGACGAGTTCTTCTTGATCTGATCAGCGCCGACGTTCGACGTCATAATGATCAGCGTGTTGCGGAAGTCTACGACGCGGCCTTTGGAATCGGTCAGTCTGCCGTCCTCCAACACTTGCAGCAAAATATTGAATACTTCCGGATGCGCCTTCTCAATCTCATCAAGCAGCACGACGGAGTATGGCTTGCGGCGAACCTTCTCGGTCAGTTGGCCGCCTTCCTCGTAGCCGACATATCCCGGAGGAGCGCCGACGAGTCTGGACGTCGAATGTTTCTCCATGTATTCCGACATATCGATACGGATAACCGCATTCTCATCGCCGAACATCGCTTCTGCCAGCGCACGAGCCAGCTCAGTCTTACCTACCCCTGTCGGGCCAAGGAAGATGAAGGATCCAATTGGGCGCTTCGGATCTTTCAGACCCGCTCTGGCGCGTCTGATGGCACGGGATACAGACTTCACCGCTTCTTCTTGACCGATGACACGGTCGTGAAGAATGGATTCCATCTTGAGCAGCCGCTCTGTCTCCTCTTCTGCCAGCTTGCTAACCGGAATGCCGGTCCAGCTCGCTACAACCTGTGCGATATCCTCTGGCGTAACCTCGGAATCGGTACGTCCTTGCTTTTCTTTCCACTGGTTCTTCGTGACGTCTAGCTCTTCTCTGATCTTCTGTTCCGTATCACGAAGCGCTGCCGCTTTCTCGAACTCCTGGCTTTGAACCGCTGCGTCCTTCTCCTTGCGGATATCCTCCAGGCGATTCTCCAGCTGCTTCAGGTTAGGCGGAACCGTATACGAGTTCAGCCTTACCTTGGAGCTGGCTTCGTCGATGAGGTCAATCGCTTTGTCTGGCAAGAAGCGATCCGTAATATAACGGTCGGACAGCTTTACGGCTTGCTCGATGGAATCATCCGTAATTTTTACGCGATGATGCGCTTCATAACGATCGCGAAGACCGTGCAAGATTTGAATGGCTTCCTCAACGGATGGCTGATCTACCGTAATCGGTTGGAAGCGGCGCTCCAGTGCAGCATCCTTCTCGATATATTTGCGGTATTCATCCAGCGTTGTCGCACCGATGCACTGCAGCTCGCCGCGCGCAAGCGCCGGCTTCAGAATGTTGGAGGCGTCGATGGCGCCTTCCGCGCCGCCTGCGCCAATCAGCGTATGCAGCTCATCGATGAACAGAATGATGTTGCCTGCTTGGCGGATCTCATCCATGATTTTTTTGAGACGGTCCTCGAATTCGCCGCGGTACTTCGTACCGGCAACGACAGAACCCATATCCAGCGTCATAACGCGCTTGTCACGCAGCGTCTCCGGAATTTCGTTTGCGATAATCTTCTGGGCCAAACCTTCCGCAATCGCCGTTTTACCGACGCCAGGCTCACCGATGAGTACCGGGTTGTTTTTCGTCCGGCGGCTCAGCACCTGAATCACGCGCTCGATTTCTTTGCTGCGTCCGATAACCGGGTCGAGATTGCCTTCCTTCGCGTAAGCCGTCAAGTCTCTCGCGAGTCCGTCCAGCGTTGGCGTGCTTACATTCGCTTGCGAGCCATGATTGCTCGATACAGCTTCGCTGCTGCCCAACAATTGAAGCACTTGCTGGCGGGCTTTGTTCAAGCTGATACCAAGATTGTTCAGCACACGCGCCGCCACACCTTCACCTTCGCGAATAAGTCCGAGCAGAATATGTTCTGTGCCAACATAGGTATGACCGAGCTTTCTCGCTTCGTCCATCGACAGCTCGATGACCTTCTTCGCTCTTGGCGTGTAGGCGATATTGTTAGGCTGTTCTTGGCCGCGTCCGATGAGCGCTTCAACCTCATCCTGAATTTTCTCCAGTCCAAGGCCAAGCCCCGTCAGCGCCTTGGCTGCGATGCCTTCCCCTTCGCGAATCAGACCCAGCAAAATATGCTCTGTGCCTATATTGTTATGTCCAAGACGAACCGCTTCTTCTTGTGCCAATGCCAGTACCTTCTGCGCACGTTCCGTGAATCTTCCAAACATCATTGTTCTACACCCCCATGTTCATTTTTGCCGCTTAATTGACTTCGTATAAGCTCCGCTCTGCGGTAATCCCGCTGCTCGGCATTCATCTTTTCATTGAAAGCCTGCTGCAGAAAACCCGGTTGGGTCATTACAAGCAGCTCATTGAGGACCTGCGGCGTTACATCCTTCAGCAGACCAAGATCTGCTCCGAGCCTGACATCCGACAGACGCTGTGCAGCTTCCTTGGAATCCATGATCGCTGCATGGGATAGAATGCCGTACGATCTTCTCACCCGGTCCTCAATCCGTATGCGCGATTCTTCCAACAGCCGCTTCCGCGCCGCCCGCTCATGCTCGATAATTTGCTTCGCGACACCGTGCAGGTTCTCGATAATCTCGTCCTCCGACTGGCCTAACGTCGTCTGATTGGAGATCTGGAACAGATTGCCCAGCGCCTCGCTGCCTTCCCCATACAGCCCTCTAACCGCCAGCCCGACCTGCGTTACCGCCGTCAGGATCCGGTTAATATGCTGCGTCAATACTAATGCCGGCAGATGCATCATAACGGATGCCCGGATGCCCGTTCCGACATTGGTCGGACAAGTCGTAAGATATCCGCGCTTCTCATCGAATGCGTAATCTGCCGCTTCCTCGAATATATCGTCAATTCCGCTCGCCAACGTCCATGCCTCGCCGATCTGAAATCCGGGATACAAACATTGGATGCGCAAATGGTCTTCTTCGTTAATCATGATGCTCACCGCTTCGTCTTCACTAAGGATGACGGCGCCTCCTCGCGACTCATTAGCCAGATTTGGACTGATGAGATGCTTCTCGACGAGCACTCGCTTATCCAGCTCGCTAAGATCGGAGAGCAATATCGTATCGAAGCGGCCGTAAGGGTCCAACTGCCCGGATTGGCTTACTTCAGCAAGCTGATTCAGCACTTCCGTCGCTTGCTCGCTTGTCGCCAGCATCGGGAACGGCTGATGCCGCAAGTTGCGCGCAACACGCACTCTGCTGCTAATGACCACGTCAGAATCGGGACCAGCGCCCCTCATCCAATCGCTCAGCGCATCTTCTGAGAATCGATGCTTCGTCAACAGGCTCACTCCTTTACATCTTAGCTATGTCTACAGCTCCGCAATTTTTCGCTCCAGCTCGCGTATGCGATCCCGAAGCTCTGCCGCGTTCTCGAATTCCTCTTGTTCAATATAAGTCTGCATATCCTTCCTGAGCTGCTCAATCTCCCGCTTGCATTGAATTTGCCCCCCGGATCGCTTCGGAATCTTGCCGCTATGTGTCGTGCTGCTATGCACGCGCTTGAGCAGCGGATCAAGCCGATCGGCGAACGCGCTATAGCATGAGCTGCAGCCGAAGCGGCCAATCTTGCTGAACTGCGCATACGTCAGCCCGCATTCCTCACAGCGTACCGTCTGCGGCGCTGATTGCGGCGCTGTAGCGCTTGGGGAATTGAAGTCGAGTAACCCGGAGAGCAGACTATGAATAGAGAAGCTGTTCGGTGCGCCGGGAATGCCTTCGCCCTTCTCGCGGGCGCAGCTTTCGCAAATATGGAACTCCGTCTTCTCGCCATTCACAATTTTCGTAAAGTGAAGCGTAGCCGGCCTCTTGCCGCATTCTTGGCAGAACAAAACACGTCCCCCTTCCTATTTGACCAGTAGTGAAATAAGCATCGAACGCAGCAATCTTGCCCGCATCTCGTCGCGCATAGGCAGCATCAGGGCAATCGTATCGCGATGGATGGCTGCCCCCAGCAGATTGGCCTCTCGCTTCGTAATCAGTCCCGCTTCATGCAGCTGATAAATCAGCCCTTCCGCAGCGCTCTGATCAACACTATTCCCTACGGTCTGCTCAATGTGGTACTGGATCGTCTTCAGCGCCGGCAAATTTACGCGCTGAATTCGGATATAGCCTCCGCCCCCACGCTTGCTCTCAACCATGTATCCCTTCTCCAGCGTAAACCGGGTACTGATCACATAATTGATCTGTGAAGGCACGCATGAGAACTTATCCGCAAGCTCGTTGCGCTGAATCTCAACGGAGCTTTCGTCGCTGTCATCCAGCATATGCTTCAAATACTGTTCAATGAGATCGGAAATGTTACGCAAACCACCAACCTCCCTGATCTTGCGCCAAATGAAAGCCATTGACGAGGCAAGCTGCACCTCAACTGACTTTGACTTTCTTTGACTTTAACTTTATTATACGCAAAAATTACCGCAGGTCAATACAATGGAGTTTAAATTTTCTGAACATTTATACAGATGCAAAAATCGGCACATCGCTACTATCTAGCTTGATGCGCCGAAGCTTGGTTTATACCTGTATATAACGGCGATTGATGACATTCGTTGCATCAGCATCCCTTACTTGGACTGCACCTTCTCAATCTTGCGGGCTGTGGCCTGCGCCGGATAAGACTCGGCGACTCCTCCCTCAATCTCGACTCGCACATCATCGCCCACCTCAACGCCGGCCATATCCGTCTCATCGGTGACGGTCAACCAGATCGCTTGAGGTCGCAGCACCGTTAGAATTTCATCCACCGACTCCAGCTCCGGCTTTAATTCGAGCTCTGTCACATCCTTGCTCTGCACAACCAATAGCTGATCATTCTGAATTGCAATCACACGGCCTGATTGATAGTCCCAAGCCGCCTTCTCCTTAGAGTCGGACCCGCAGCCAGCAAGAGCAACGGCAGCCAGCAAAACCAAAGTCAAAACGGTCTTCACCTTCATGGACATCCCTCCTTGAAAGCTGCATATGCAGCTACCCCGGAATTACCCCCTTTGCTCCATTCAGAAACAAGGGTTGCTTTTCGTTTATGATTTGGGCAGCACAACAGGATTCAGAACCGGTGAAGAAAGAATAACCGACGTGTTCACATTGCCGAAGGGCATCAGCCGCTCCACCAGCAGACTAAGCTCATCCATCCCGGCAACGGCTGCCTTCAATATATAGCTTACCGTCCCTGTAACACGATGGCATTCCAAGATATCTTCGTCGTGCACGATACGCTTCTCGAACTCGTTGGGCGAGACCTTCAGCTCACTAATTTGAATAATAACTTGAATACTCCTCCCGAGTGCAGCTGGCGACACTCTGGCCGCGAAACCGGTAATAGCCCCCTTCTCTTGCAGACGAAGAAGCCTCTCCGACACGCTGGGCCGGCTCAGGGCCAGTTTTTTGGAAAGCTCGCTTACCGTCATGCGCCCATCTTCTTGCAGCAATTTCAAGAGCGTTCGGTCCAAATGGTCCATCTTTATAAGCCACCTTTCACTTTGCTTGTCATTCCCGAAAATAAGATTCAATGTTATCTATATTAACATGAAAATCATTCAGATGAACATATAACCTTATTTAATCCTGCTGTATTCTAATTTATATAACCTTATGCAGGTGGTGCATGCAAAATGTTGCTATTATCAGGCTGCAAAGTGAAGGCATCTGTGTGGAAATGGCTTCATATTGCAATAAGCTGCTTCGTTACAGCCGGCGGACTTCTCCTATTGAAGCATTCCGGTGTCGTCACAGGAGGGACAGCGGGGTTAGCCCTTAGCTTATCTCCCATACTGAACATTCCGTTCCATTACCTGTTCGCCTTACTCAACTTGCCATTCTTTGTTTTTTCGTACTTTTATATGGGCAAATCCTTTACGTTTACCACGATTATCGCTATTGCTATACTCACCGGACTTAGCTCGCTGGATAGCTTGCTGCCCGCATTCACAATCCCTGAACTGCCTGGCGCTATCATTGGCGGGGCCTTTATCGGGATCGGATTGATCGGATTATTCCGGAACGGCGCATCGCTAGGCGGGGCTACCATTCTGGCACTGTATCTGCACCGGAAGCATGGCATCAATCCCGGCAAAAGCAACTTCGCTTTTGACTTTATCGTCATCGCGTCCAGCCTCTTTGCCTACTCGCTTACAAACGGACTCATCTCTGTTCTATCGATCGCCGTCACCTCCACTGTCCTCGCATTGCTTAAGCGAAAGCTTGCAACCGTGAAGCCCGGAGAATCCAGAGCCATTCATCCTGCATCGGTTAATTAAACCTTACAAAATGCAAATGAAAAAGGAATCCCTACTTGAGTACATGCTTGAGGGATTCCTTTTTGTCCCGCCAAAACGAAAACGAAATACGATCTTTTTTTCATTCATTCCCTCCCTACCAATCGACTGTTCTTCACAGGCAACTGAATTGAGGTATAGTCAGTTGTATCAATAAAACGATAATACAAAAACACCTCCAAGGTTGTCCCCTATCTTACGACATGGAGATTTAGTTTCTTGAAGGTGTTTTGATTATGCTTACGTTATAGGGTCAGTCCCGCATCATGCCTTTAGGAATTCCTTCTTAGTACCGCTTATGAAGCCTACTCATTCCGATACCATTCATTGAGCGCCCGGTAGGCTTTGAGGTATCTGGCATAGATTGCGTCATAAGAACGGTGTCGATCTGCTGAACAAGGCGCAGGCTCCGAGGTGCTTATCAGCTTCTGCGAAACGATATCTTCCATCGAACACATGCCTGTTCCTACTCCGGCCAGCATGGCGGCTCCGATTGCCGAAGCATCGCGATTGCGCAGAAGAGACAGATTTTTGCCCAGTACGTCGCCAATCATGGCGCTCCATACCTGATTGCGGCTTCCGCCTCCGCCCAAATGGACCTTGTCGATGGAATGCCCGCCCTTCTGGAATACTTCCATGCTTTCCCGAATATTAAAAGCGATGCCTTCCATGACCGAATGCATAAGCAGCTCAGGCGTTTGTCCTGTCGACAGTCCAATCCAGGTCGCTCTGTCCGCCGCATCAAAATGCGGCGTCCCGCTGCCTACCAGGAATGGAAGAAACATGATGTTGCCGCTACCGGGAGGAATCGTCTTCATACCATCGCATAGCTGGTTAATGGCCGCATAATCCTCCGCCGCCAGCCTGCTCTTCCCTGTGATAAGGCGATAAGCCCAGTCGATCCCAAGCCCCCCTGTAAAGACGGAACCCATTCCATACAAAGTTCCAGGGATGGCAGAGGGATGGTAGGTTACTTGACCCGCACCGGAGGTAGAGATGGAAGATACCCTCATGACCACTTGTGCCGATGTGCTTAACGTGATGGCCAGCGTACCTGCGTGGACAGCGCCCGTACCGAGCTGGCTGCAGGCCATGTCCGCAGCTCCGGCTACAATTGGAGTACCTTCCAGAAGTCCCGTTGCTATGGAGGCATTCTGGGAAGCATAACCGACAATATCCGAGGAAGCATGGATTTGCGGGAAGATATGAGCCGGCAAGTCCAGCTCTCGAATGAGCTCCATGGCCCATTCGCCGTTGCCATGATTGTACAGCAAGCTGTTCCCCGCATCCGTCTGATCCGTTCCGAGTTGTCCCGTAAGCTTGTACCGGATATAGTCCTTGGGAAACAACAAGGTGCAAGCGCGGTCCATGGCCTCCGGCCGTTTTCTCTTGATCCATAACAATTTCGATACCGTGAAGGCGTCAATCGGCTCATTGCCTGTTAATTGAAGGAAGTCCCCCCTATAGTGTGCCTTGAGATAAGCCGACTCCTCATGCGAGCGGGTATCGGCAATCAGGATGCTGGGCATGACAGGTGTACCGTCTTCATCCAACAGAACTGGCGCGCTCATATGCCCGGAGAAGGACACCGCTCCAATGGCAGACGGGCCGACTGTCTCCAGACATCCCTTGATCGCTGCCGCAGCTGCCTCCCACCAAGATTCCGGGTCTTGCTCTACCCAGCCCGGATAAGGAGAGCTGGTCGGATAATGACCGGATTCCGAAGCTGCAATCTCGCCTTCCTTTGTCATTGCAATGACTTTGACGGCTGTGGAGCCGATATCGATGCTGAGTACCAAAGACGCTTCCTTCATCTCCACTCCCCGCTTTCACAAGTTGCTCTTCAGGCGCTTCTATAAATGCTTGATTCGTTGCCTGTACTTGTCGATATATACCTGGTTGCGCTCAAAGCCGCCAGGTATATTGCCGCTGACGTAGACCGGAGGCTCTATGCCGCGCTCCACCAGCTTCTCCGCCACGCTGGTCATGATCATATTCAGAATGACACTGCCAATAACGGTAGAGCCGGAAGCCATCTTCATGGAGAAGTCAGGAATCTCAACCAAGGCGTCTCCATGCGGCATATGATTGTCGATGACCAAATCCGCGATATCGCTAAGCCGCTTGCCGGACGGGTGGCGGGTTTCATCGTTGAAGTAAGCAGACGAACAGATCGCTACTACCTTTAGCCCCCGCTCCTTGGCCGATTGGGCCATCTCTACAGGCAAGCTGTTGATCCCGGAGTTGGATATGACAATGATGACCTCGCCCGCCATCACGTTGTAATTATCAAGAATAACAGGAGCATACCCGGTCATCCGCTCAATCTTCGAGCTTTTCACCGCTCCTTCGTGAAGCATAATGCTCGTCTCTAATATAGCGTTGACTGGCACCATGCCTCCGGCTCTATAGAAAAAGTCCTCTACCAGCAGATGAGAGTGACCGCATCCGAACAGATGGACAAGCCCGTCGCGGGCTACAGAATCCGCGATCCAGTCAGCTGCCTGCATAATAGAATGGCGCTCTTCTTTCTCTACCAAATGAATATGACCTATAATTTCATGAACAAATTTGCTAGCAAGCATATGAATACCCCTTCCTGATTGCCAACCTTGTTAACCGATAGTTGGCGGAATGCCCAGTGTGCCAAAAATTCGAGAGGCTGTGCGTATATGCTCCGCTGCCCGGGACAATGCCGGCTGCCCGTGTCCCGGCAGCAGCATCTCCGGCTCCATTGCCGTGAGCCGCTCTATGCTTGAAGCAAGAGCGCTGACCGAAAAATCATGTGTACTGAGCATCGAAATTTTCCCTCCGTACATGATGGTGTCTCCGCTGATCAGGACGAGTGGCCCCCTCTCTGCTTCCATCACATAACATGTATCGTAACGTGAATGTCCCGGCGTATGCATCGCGGTGAAAGAATATCGGCCAATCGTAAGCTGTTCCCCGTCCTGCAATCGAATATCAGCCTTGCAAGGCGTCCAGCGGTAATCTGCCGGATAGAAGCCAGCCATTCTAGCCTGAGGAAGGTCGATCGCCTGCTCATCCCCTGCCTCAAGAACAGATGCAGCCTCATCCAGCAGAACCACCTGCGCACCCGTGCGACGGGCAATCTCCGCCGCTCCTCCAGAATGATCCGCATGGAGATGGGTGAGCAGAATATGCGTCACATCTGCCATATTGAATTGATGTTCTTCCAAGTTGTCCGCCAGCTGGTCTACCGACAAGCCAGTCCCGCTATCAATCAATGCCACCCCTTCTCCCGTATTCACCGCATAGACATTGCAGTCAGCCGGATGAGTCCAGTCGAAGCCCAGTTGCCCGCTTCCTATCAAATAAATATCTCTGCTAATCTTCATCTCAATCCTTGACCTGCACAATCATTTCAAGTTCGACAGCTGCTCCTGACGGAAGCTCGCTTGTCCCGAGCGCAGCTCTCGCATGTCGTCCTGATTCGCCGAACACTTCGACCAGCAGATCGGAAGCGCCATTGATGACCAGCGGCTGATCCCCGAAGTCGGCAGCGGAGCGCACATACCCCATGACCCGAACGATACGCTTTACTCTATCCAGCGAACCAAGCACCATCTGAATCTCGCCCAGACAGTTCAGAGCTGCAAGTCTTGCCAGCTTCTGTCCGGTCTCCACATCAATATCCGCACCAAGCCGGCCCGGTTGCTGCATCACTCCGTCAATCTCTGGAGTAGCGCCTGATATAAACAGCAGGTCTCCGATTTGGACACCGGGGATGAAATTGAAACGAGGCGGAACATGAGGAATCGTGATGCCTAATTGCTGCAAGCGGTTCTCGATGGACATCTCTTCATCCACTCCTTCTTTCTATGTTCTTACTTTCGAATGCCGTTTCCGGCAAGCTTCACAACTTCGCCAGTCCTAGCCGCATCCACGATTGCTTCCGCGATTTCCATCACATGAACCGAATCCGAAAGCGGCATAACCGGCGACGGCTGGCCCTTCATGATCTGATTCACAAAATGAGTCAGCTCAATCAGAATCGCACCGCCGATTCCTTCTGGCCCCGTCGGCCAAAGCGTTGTCTCGGGATGCTGCAGGCCGCTGTCCGTCCAAATTGTAAATCCGGGATGCGCAAGCCCGAACTTCGCCGTCCCTTTCTCACCGATAACTTCGATCTCTGCATCAATCGTACCGTCCAGCTCCAGCGTCTCAACCAAATTTTGCGGTCCGCCGGATGGCACCATCCAACTGGAGTCCAGTGAAGCGACCAGTCCGTTCTCGAAGACCAGAGCGGCAGAGAACAGATCGGGATGTACATAGCCGCTCATATTTCGCTCAAATGCGGATACCCGGACACATCGGCAACCGGCGTACCACACGATAAGATCGAGCTCATGCACGCCGGATTCGTAGACGGGATGCACGCGATTGCCGAAGGAATGAAACCACGATCGGCTGAAATTCCGTTTGGAGCGAATGGCCGCCACATTTCCCAGCATGCCATTGTCGATACTTCGCTTGATTGCGTAATAAGGCTGACTGAAGCGCGAGATATTGCCGACCATAACCTGTCGATTTTTCTCGGCCTGAAGATATTGGATCGCCTGCGCCTCCTCGCTAGTGACGGATAGCGGCTTTTCCACAATGACATGCTTGCCGTACTTCAATGCCGCAATGACCAGCGGACCATGCGACTGCTCATCGGACACGATATCTATCGCATCCAGGTCTTCTCTCTTGATCAGTTCAAGAGGATCCTGATAGCAATCCTCACTCCGTATGCCGAACTCCTCAGCCGTTGCCTGGAGTGCAGGTACGTAGACATCCGCGATCGCAGCCACTTCCACATGAGGCAATTGGCGGAGTACGCGCAAATGCAGTCTGCCGAATCGTCCCGTCCCGATTAATCCGATACGAAGCTTGTCCATGCCGATACCTCCAGGAATCGATTATTTGACCGCACCGGCCGTAAGTCCCTTCACGAAATACTTGCCGACAAAGGCGAAGAAGATAACAACCGGCAGCAAGGCAAGCACCGCACCGGCAGTCGTCCAGCCCCAGCGGACCGTATATTGGCCCATAATGGCATTAAGACCGATTGGGAGTGTGCGCAACGAATCGCTGTTAATCAGTACCGACGAGAAGGCAAACTCCGTCCAAGCCATAATGAACGCATAAATCGAAATAGTCGCTATGCCTGGCCCAATAAGCGGCAATATAATCTGGAATAGCGTCCGCATCCGGCTTGCGCCATCTATCGCTGCCGATTCGTCGAGCGCAAGAGGCACATTGTCGAAGAAGCCCTGCATCAGCCATACGGAGAACGGTGCGGCGAATGTTACGTTAATCACCATCAAGCCTAGCAATGAGTTGACCAGATGCAGATCCGCCATCAATTGATAGACAGGAACCAGCAGCAGGATACCCGGGAACACATACGTAGCCAGGATAAGGCGGCTTACGAACTTGCGTCCCTTGAACTTCATCCGGTACAGCGCAAAGCTGGCCGGGATGACGATGAGTACAGATATAGCCATGGTGCCAATGGAGACGATTATACTGTTGGACAGGTTCGTCAAATATGACGTCTGTTCGATCAACTCTTGATAATGAACAAGTGTAAAGGCCTTCGGGAATAAATCCGGCTTCAGGATTTGATCAGCCGGCTTGAACGAAGAGACAATAACCCAGTAGAAGGGAAAGACAATCAAAAAGGTCAGCAATATACCGATGATATATCGGAATATTTTCACGACAGTCACCAACTTTCCGGTAGCGATGAAATAAGCTTGTTGCTAATCTTCCTTAGGCCCTGCGAATTTGAGGAAGAAGAAGGCGAATATGCTCAAGAATACAGCAGTGATAATCGAGGTTGCCGAAGCTTGTCCGATCTTGAACTGCTCGAATGCCTGCTGATAGATCATGACCGGTACAGTCGTTGAAGCTCCTGCAGGACCGCCGCCGGTTAAAATGTAAATCGTATCGAATATATTGAACGACCATAATGTGCCGACAAGTCCAAGCGCGAACGTGATTTTCCCTAACGAAGGGAACGTAATGCTCCAGAATTGCTGCCATTTGTTCGCGCCATCCACATCGGCGGCCTCATAAATGTCTTGTGAAATGGTAGATAGACCCGCCAGAACGATAACCGCCATGAACGGGAACCAATGCCATGTGTTAATGAAGATGACAATCGGGAACGACCAGAAGCTGTCACCCAGCAAATTAATCGGTTTATCAATAAGATGAAGCGATTGAAGCACGTGGTTAAAAATACCGTAGGACCCGTTAAATATCCATTGCCAAAAGATAGCGACGACAATCGTCGGTATAATCCAAGGGATGATCATCCAATTACGTGCGAAATTCGTCATGCGCGATGCTTTGTTCAGCAACAATGCTACGCCAAAGGCAAGCACGGTCTGCATCAAGCCGTTGCCAAGCACCCAGATCAAGCTCTTCTTCCAAGCTGTCCAGTAAGCGCTTGACGTTAAGGTGGCTTTGTATTGATCCAATCCGACAAATGTGCCTTTTGTACCGATAAAACCTGTGCTGTAGAAGCTTTCTTTGATTACGCTAAATAAAGGAATAAATATGGTCACCACAATCCAAATCACAATAGGCGCAACTAGCAGATAGGGCAGCAGTTTGTTAAACTTTTTGCCTTTGCCTAACATCTCCAAGCCTTTTCACTCCCCTGGAGGGACGAGAAGGGGTATGACCATATTTCACACCCCTGCCCATCAAACCCCTCTTCCAATTATTTCACAGCAGTTTCCATCTGGGCTTGTCCCCACTTGACTGAATCTTCTACCGACTTGCCAGCAATGATGATATTCTCAAGCGTTTGAGCCATATAGTTCGGCCCTGCAATCTGGCCAATCTTGGTTGCGACGCCATCCGTGAAGCCGAACAGCGCTCCGTTGCTGGAAGCCTTGATCAATACTTCGACTTGATCCTTATATTTGCTAATGACCGGATCATTCCAGAAGCTCTCCGCTTTGCTGCCGTCTTCTGTTACTGGCAGGAACAGACCTGGCTCTGCGTTGACAAAGCTTCCGTAAGTCTCAGGCTCGAACAGGAATTCGAAGAATTTTGTAATTGCCTCTTTCTTCGCCGCATCGTCGGTCAGAACCATAATACCGTTGGAGTAGTAGATGCTGCCTTCTTCTCCGCCTTCACCTACCGGCATCGGCACGACACCCAGATCGGAGGCCGGACGCCCGGATTCCGCTTCAAAGGTCGACAGGTATTGACCCTTCTCGATCGCCATCGCCACGCTGCCGGAATTGAACAACGCTTGCGGCTCGCCCCATTGATACGTATTGCTGTCCGGTGGAGAGAACTTCATCAGATCTGTATACATTTGATAGGCTGCAACGGTTTTTTCATTGTCGAAAGTAATTTCGTTGTTGCCATTGATGACATGCTTGGCTCCACCCGATACCAGGAAGCTGTACAGCACCTGGTCGGTGGCCATCGACTTCGAGCCTGGAAGAGCAATACCGTATTTGTTGCCCGAAGTCAGCTTCTCTGCTGCCGTCTTCAGCTCTGCCCATGTTTTCGGCGGCTCTACGTTAGCCGCTTGCAGCAAGTCATTGCGGTACCATAGCACTTGAACCATGCCGAATATCGGAACTGCCCAAGTCTGGCCATCGTACTTGTATGGCTCAAGAGCGGTATCAAGGAAGCCGTGCTTGCTGTCCAGAGACTCGATAATATCGTCCACCGGCTGAACTACGCCCAGCTCCTTGATCAATGTCGTATAGTCCGGGATCGTAAAGAGCAGGTCCGGGCCTGTGCCCGACATGATGGACGCCGGGAATTTCGAGTATGCATCTCCCCAGCTTTGCACTTGCGTCGTTACTTTGATGTCCGGATTCGCTTTGTTAAAGGCATCCGCAATTTCCTGGAATCGCTTCACCCGGTTCGGCGGCTCCTCCATGTGCCATAGCGTAATTTCCGTTACATTACCCCCGCCGCTGCCCGTATTGGCGTTTTTGTCCTTGTTGCCTTCCGAGCCCCCGCTGTTCGACGAGCATGCCGCCAGCACGGTTTGAAGCACGATAACCAGTGCGATCAGCAGCAGAAATTTTTTACTCTTCATTACAAGACACTCCCTTTTGTATGATTTATTGCAGCGGACATATCCTTAAGGCCATGCCCGGTTACAATCGATACGACGGTAGCATTCTGCTCAAGCAAGCCAGTCTGCTGCATATGCGCCGCTGCCGCGACAGCAGTCACAGAGGACAGCTCGGCGAGCACGCCTTCGCGCTCTGCCAGCAGTCTGCGATAACGGATCAATTCGGCATCCGCTATAGCCAGCGCAATTCCTTCGGATTCTCGGATGACTGACAAGGTGCGGGTTCCATCCGCAGGATAAGTCAGCAAGGGATCGGCTATTCCCGAAGCGATCGTCTGAGCAGGACCGCTCCAAGGCTGCACGTCAGCCTCGCCATCGTGGAACGCTTTCACAATCGGCGCGCATCCTTCGGCCTGTACGCCTGCCATGCGCGGCAGCTTGTCCGTAAATCCGGCAAGCTTCATTTCTTTAAAGCCTTTGTAGATCCCGGATAATAAAGGTCCTGCCCCTATCGGCACGATGATCCAATCCGGAACCTTGCCAAGCTGGAAAGCCAGCTCATAGGCAACCGTCTTGTTGCCTTCTACTGCATAAGGATTCATATAGGTGGAGGTCAGATTAAAGGCTTGTCGTGCGACAGCCATCTCTTCTGCAACTCGATAGGCATCGCTATAATGGCCCTCCACCGTATGGAGCACCGCACCGTACTGCTCCATCGCGGATCGTTTCTCTTCAGGCGTGCTCTCAGGCACATAAATCGTGCATCGCAAGCCGGCACGCGCCGCATAGGCTGCCGCAGCCACGCCGGTATTGCCAGTTGAAGCGCATACAACCTCATTAAGCCCAAATTGGGCGGCTGCTGTTATCGCGACTGCGAGCGGCCTGTCCTTGAACGCAAGCGTCGGATTAATCGATTCCATCTTCAAATGCAAAGATTGATTATTCGCAATATTCAGTATATTATTGGTGCGAATAAGCGGTGTCCCGCCTTCGCCAAGCGAGATCGTTCTCCCCTCCGGCAGTATCGGAAGCAGCTCTCGAAATCTCCAGATCTCGCTGCCCGATGAGGCCGCCAATCGCGTAAAGTAGGCTTTACTGCAAATCTGCTCATAATCATAATGAATTTCCAGAGTCCCCTTGCAACGTCGGCAAGTATAAATTGGCTCTATCTCGTAGCTCTCACCGCAATACCAGCATACCGGCCGAAACGTACTCATAAGCGCTCCTCCTCCGTGTCCGATACGGACTGGCCCGCTAGGGTGAGGGCGGATTGAACATACATGCGATAAGCGCTGTGCAGCTGTCCAAGCTCGATATACTCTTCGTTTGAATGCGCCTGTTCAATGCTGCCTGGTCCGCATACGATGATTTCAGGACATACCTCTTGCAGCAAAGCTCCGTCTGTCCAGAATTGCAGTCCGACCGGTTCAGCATTCTTCGGTGTATCTGCCGCTGCAAACTCCGTTTGATAAGCCTCCAGCATCGCTTTCACCAGCAAGCTGTCAGCGCTCGTCCCCATCGGACCATGCGGTACGCCATGGAAATTGTCGGAAATGCGAATCCTTCCGTCAAAGTCGGGATACTCTTCACGAACAGCCGCTAGTGTCAATTCCAGTTCCGCCAAAGCTGTCTCGGCCGTCTCTCCCGGCAGCAAGCGCCGTTCAAAGCCAATCGCGCAATGATTCGGAACGATAACCGGCCTGGTTCCTCCCTGTATCATCCCGATATTCAGAGACGGAGAACCGAGCAGCGGATGATTTCGAAGCTTCAGCTCCGGCAAATAATGATCCTGTATATAATTGATCCATCTCGAAGCTCGATAGATGGCATTCACGCCTTGCTCGGGTACGCTTCCATGAACCGAGCGGCCTACGAAGTCCGCTTCGAACCAGGCTACGCCTTTATGCGCAATGCCTACTCTCATCCCGGTCGGCTCGCCTACGACACCGTAATCCGCCCGAAACTCGCTGCGTGCCAAGTGGTGAGCGCCTGGGCTGTACGATTCTTCCCCAACTGTTCCTGCGAAGATGATATCGCCAGCTAAGCTGATCCCGCTGCGGTGAATAGATGCGAGGGTCATCATCATGGCCGCAAGCGCGCCTTTCATATCTACACTGCCTCTGCCGTACAGACGATCTCCGATTTGAATCGCTTTGAATGGGTCATTCATACCGTAGGGGGGAACTGTATCGAGATGGCCGTTGAGGAGTAAGGATTTCCCCCCTCCTCTTCCAGCGAGCCGTGCAATCACATTGGGGCGACCGGGGATCGCCTCTTGCAGCTGGCATTCGATCCCCTGATCTTGAAACCATTGTTGAATGTATACGGCTAACCGCATCTCCTGTCCTGGCACCTCGCTATGACTCTCAATCGCAATGAGACGTGCTAATAGCTCTTCGATCTCTCCAGGGGCTGAAGCGGCAATCACCTTCTCCATTAGCCTTGTTTGCCCCATCCGAATTCTTCAAGGTATTCCTTGGACTCTTCAGCCACTCTGTCGAAGTCTGTCATGCTGACGCCTGAAGGATCGCCAACTCCGTATAGTCCGCCTGTCTGGAAGCCTTCCCACTCTACAGAGTTATAGCCTTGGAAGTTGACTTCCTTAAGCGCTTCCGCCATTTCGCGGAAATCTACAAAACCAGCTCCAAACCATACGTGCTGAGATTGCATAATGTTCGGGAAACCGACTTCATCTTTTACATGAGTGACACGAATCCGGTCGCCTAGCTTGCGGATAGCTTCTTTGATCGGCATGCGCGGTTTAACGGTTGTATAGAACGTGCCGACATCCACACAAGCATAGACATTCGGACGATCGACCAGTTCAAACAGCTTCAGCATGTCGTCAATGTTGTTAATGATGGTGCCTTGGATCAATTCAATGCTGACGTCGATTCCTTTTGTTTTGGCATAATCCGCAACTTCTTGCGTAGCCGTAACGACTTGATGCCAAGCTTCTTTTCGTGTCATCAGGTTGTATAGCGGCGGATCGTAGTAACCGTCTCCAATTAGCGTAACGACTGTACCTGCGCCCATATCAGATGCGGCGTCGATTGCTTTTTTGAACTTGGCAATTCCGGCATCGCGGTCAAAATAACGCGGCGTTACAAAGGTTGTATGACAGCCGATGGAGGAGAAGGCCAGTCCCGTTTCGTCCATCGCCTTACGCACCTTTTTAACCGTGTCGTCATATTCATGAGGCAATATTTCTTGAATCTTCGGATAGATGACATCGAACCCTTCATAGCCGTAGGATGCAATTTGTCTAATGCACCAATCTAGTGATTTATCTCCCCAGGAGTTCCAGGCAGGACCTGCAATCTCCAGTCTTCCCCACGGCATGTTTGGCCAAATCTCGAACGACAGCTTCAAATGATTACTCATATTGTTCCTCCTCAGATGTCTAGACGTTCATTTCGATTGTAAACTTGTAGCGATCTCCTCTATATAGGGATCTTACATATTCCACCGGACGTTCCATACCTTCGGCATAAGTAGTTCTCTCGATCAGCATCGCAGCATCATGTTGTCCAATTTCGAGAATCCCTGCTTCTTCCGGATAAACGGAAGTCACCTCAATGGTTTGAACCGCTTTCATAAGCTTTAGTCCGCAAAATGTCTCCAGCATTTCGTATAAGGAAACATTCTCCATATCCATGCCATACAGTGGCTTGGCCAGTTCATACACAAGGTATGAGCGTTCAAGAGCCATTGGCTCGCCATCTGCAGTACGCACTCGCACAATCTCCAATACTTCTTCACCTGTCTCCAAGCGAAGCTGTGTAGCCACTTGCTTGGTAGAAGGGATTACCTGAATGGACACAACCTGCGCTCCTGGCACTGCGCCACGATTCTGCATATCTGAGCTAAAGTTAGTCAATTTCGTAAGCGGTTGCTCAATTTTCGGCGTGGATACGAATGTGCCAACTCCGCGTTGACGATACAATAAGCCTTCTTGCACGAGTTCATTAATCGCCTGACGGACAGTCAAACGATTGATCTCAAATTCCTCCGATAGCTCACGCTCAGAAGGAATCAACTCATCAGGCTTATAATAACCTGATTGAATCTGACTGCGCAGATACTCCTTCACTTGAAAGTAAAGGGGTATTACGCTAGTGCGATCAATAAAACCTTTCAAGTCTTTCATGGCATCACCTCGGTTCATGTCATATAGTGAAGTAGTCGTCTATACCAGTTGATGCTATTAATATATTTCAAGCTTCACACATTTGTCAATATAATTTTTTAAAGGTGAATATTCAGAATCATTAAAATTTGCACAATCTTACTGCCTGATTTGGAGTAAAAGATTAAAATATTTTAATAATTCTATGTAATTTAGTTCAATTACACGTTATCATTCATATTAATAGCTGAATCTTCTTATTTTATAAAAGTTATAACTATCATTATTTTCATATCAAAAAAACCTGATGCAATCTCTGCAAAAGGTTTTTAAGCTTGATGCTGTATAGTTTACGCATGATCTTTTCAACTTTCAGGTCATTTATAAAAATAGAAAAAACACCTGCCACCTTTTTCTTTAGATAGACATCTGTGCTAGGTTACGTCCATTCCGCATCGAATGAATAGGCTGCGAAGCTGTCACATCACGGTTGGCATCGGCGATATCGCTAACCCGTGCCTACATCATCGAACTGCAGGGAATCTAGCCACTCTCCCGTGGAGAGTGATTTTTTGGTCTTTATCTTTGACTTTATCTTTTAATCTTAATCTCTTGCTCTTTAAAAAGTAATCAGCCTACCGCATCCATACGGTAGGCTCTTGTGCTTGGCGATGTCCATTCCGCACCGGATGAATAGGCTTCGAAGCGCTTCATCACGGTCGGCGTCTGAACCTACCGCTAAGGCCGGGCCCGCATCGTCGAGTTGCTTCGATGAAAAGGTTCGGACACTCTCCCAGCAGGGAGAGGAACGTCGCCCGGGGACTTTGGGATGAAGGGCTTCGCCTATCCCAAAGTCCCCGAACGCACAAAAAACCTGCCGCAGATCACTGCGGCAGGCCATTTTGTGCTTGGCGACGTCCTACTCTCCCAGGACCCTGCGGTCCAAGTACCATCGGCGCTGAAGGGCTTAACGGTCGTGTTCGGTATGGGAACGCGTGGTTCCCCTTCGCCGTCATCACCAAACGATCAA
>NZ_QZCF01000013.1 GCF_003591485.1 Paenibacillus sp. 1011MAR3C5 | reverse complement strand
CCAGTGTGGCCGATCACCCTCTCAGGTCGGCTACGCATCGTCGCCTTGGTGAGCCATTACCTCACCAACTAGCTAATGCGCCGCAGGTCCATCTGTAAGTGACAGATTGCTCCGTCTTTCCCGAATCAGCCATGCGACCGATTCGCGTATCCGGTATTAGCATCCGTTTCCGAATGTTATCCCAGTCTTACAGGCAGGTTACCTACGTGTTACTCACCCGTCCGCCGCTAACCTTACGTTTCCGAAGAAACGTGAGGTCCGCTCGACTTGCATGTATTAGGCACGCCGCCAGCGTTCGTCCTGAGCCAGGATCAAACTCTCCATAAAAGTGTTTGACTTGCTCAATAACGTTGTTGCTTCGAAATCTCTCATAACCAGCAAGCTGATTATGGAAACTTCGTTATCGATTCAATCTTGCGATTGTATCGGGCAGTTTCGCTCGTTGTTCAGTTTTCAAAGAACAATTATTTGTCTTTCGTTTGTTGCGTGTCAGCCGTATGTCTCAGCGGCGACTTAGATAATATATCATGTATGCCTATACGATTGCAAGCTTTTTTTATCATTTTTTTAATTTCTTTTTTCATTCCTTATATATTCCTTATTAAACCGTTACTATCAGCCTTTGTCTTCTCCTTTAATCGTTACAATAATGCCGTCGTATTCTTTATTCGCCCTTGCTTTCTCCAGAATGGACAACAGCTCCCCACCTGCAATATGTTTATCCCTTACCCCGTAAATCATAAGCAGCTTCTCTCCAAACTCAACATCCATCCCATACTGCTTAATTGGATAGCCCTGCGCCGTCGCCCAATTATAGGACCTGTTAATCCATTCGGCCGCTTCCGCCAGATCCGTATCATCCGTATCAAGACTCATATTTAAGTGCAAGGGAATCGGCAGACGAGGATTCAGCTTCATATCCAGATCCAGCATATCCTTGTAGTCTTTCACTTCCTCCGTCTGATACATGACGAACACATGGCGGATCGCAATGCCAAGCTGTTCCGACAGCTCCTTCTCCAATATAGCGGCATATTCCTTCGATAACCTGTGCAAGGTCTGATCATATTCCATCACTTTAAAAGAATAATCATCCCTAATATCATGCTTGCCATGATATTCGACGTAGAAACGTGTATCGGCGCTCGTACGCGACTGAATTTGCGCAATGTAGGAACTGTCTTTAAAGTTATACCCTACCCGAGATACGAACTCGTATTCCAGCTTCGGATAATGCGCCGCGATATGCCGTTCGATCGCTGACTTTGCGATTGCAGACGAGATGGGGTTGCCTACAAAAGCATTAGTCACAAATAAAATAAGCCCTATGAGTGAAAATGCGATAATTCCCGCAATCACCCGCATCATCTTTTTTCGTGAAGTTTTCATCCTAATCGACTCCCTTTCTGAAAAGCATATTGCAACAGTAATCCAATCACGACCCCCATAACGGTCAGCAATGCATATATCCCACTGTAAGGCAGGCTAGTGCCCCATACAATCGGGTCCCAGCCGCCTCTTATTACACTATTAATGAATTGATACAGGTAGGATGCTACGAATACAATCAAAGGCATTGCCAAGCTCCAGCCCCGCTTCAAGCTGAACACAGCGAGTGCACCCACAAAAGGCATAATGATCAGGTTATAGAACATGCCGAATGATCCCGTCATTGCAATGCCGATAATAGCCCCAACCAGCAGTACAAAGAGCTGAGTCATGACTACTCCTCGTTTGATCGCTGCAAGGATGCGTTGATCTTGTGATACATCCCGCTCCGGCAGTTCCTTCCCATAACTATCATATTCCGCGCGCATTGCGGGATCCTTCTTCATATAGTGGTCAACCAGCGCAACCGAATCGCTGCTCGCAACCCCATCCTTCACCAAAGGAATAAGGTCCCTGATCACATCGGACGTTACCTTCATAGCCAATCCTCCTTTGCAAGCCGTTCCTTCAGCCATTTTTTTGTGCGAAAATCAATCACGCGCGCGGAGCTCTCCGATATGCCCTGTCGTTCCGCAATTTCGGCATAGCTGTAGCCTTCGACCCGCATCCCGATAACAGCCCGGGTTCGCTCATCCTTCTCCTGCAGCAAGACAAGTACATATTCCGCAAGCTCGGCCGTTATCATATGGCCTTCTATACTTGTTGCCACGTACAGTTGAAGAAGGTCGTTATATTCAACGCTGGCCTTCTGCCTCTTCAGATGGTCCAGCCACTTATGTCTGGCAATGGAGCATAGCCATGTTTTTAGAGAAGACTGCCCTTTAAAACGATGGATCGACTTTATCGCGCTAATAAAGGTTTCGGATAACAGGTCATCCGCAAGAGAAGGATTGTTCGTCAGGGACAGCACATAATGATACACATCTTGCTTATATTCTCGATATAACCGCTCAATCTGCTTCATCGCTGCCCCCCTTCCCTTATTTAGTCGACACTCCGCAGCCTTTCGTTACACTTCCGCACAAAAAAAGAACAAGCCTATCTCCATTTCCCATTTTTCCGGAAATGATCGATAGGCTTGCTGTAGATGGTGCATATACGATTACTTCACAACTTCCTTGATATGAAGATGCCGTGCAACCGTTAAATTTTCGATGACGCCATTAATGGATACCCATGGCCGCGTCGGATGCGTCCGTTCCGAGAATACGATCTCCCCAATCCGGTCGTCGCTCAGGCGAACAACCGTGCCGTTATGGAATTGCGTAACTCTCTCGACGAACGTTCTGACATAGCCGGGGTCCAGCTTACCGAAGGCATCGCTCTGAATTTGTTCCAGCACCAGGTAAGGCGACGCCGCTTTGCGATACGACTTATTCAGCGTCATCGCATGGAAGATATCCGCAATGCTGACGATCTTGGCGTAGGGATGAATCTTGCTGGAATCGATGCCGAGCGGATAGCCTGTACCGTCTACCTTCTCATGATGCTGCAGCGCCGCAAGCTTTACGCCTTCATTCAGCGCTGCGACATTCTTGAGCAGCTGATAGCCGAGCACAGTATGACGCTTCATCTCTTCCTTCTCATCTTGCGTAAGCGCATTGGGCTTGGACAAAATGCTTCGATCAATGCGTACGTTGCCAATATCCTTCAGAAGGCCGGCCAGGGCGACCTGCATCCATTCCTTCTGCGGCTGCCCGACCCATTGTGCAATCAGATAGGATGTCATGGCTGATGTCACACTATTATGAAGCAAATAATCGCGTTCCTGGAACGTTCTTGGCGCGAATGTAAGAATCTTATAATCCGCAATATGCTGGAGCAGCCGCTCCAACTGCGTGCGAATATCCATGATCGGCATGCCTTGTCCCGTAATGTAGGAGTTGAACACATGCCGGAGCACGTCGATCATCTTCTCGTATTCGCGTTGCAATGGGGTAGCCGGTAGCTGCCCCTTTGCCCCCGCGCCATCTTTCTCTTCCGCCTTCTCATCGCCGGCCTTCGATTCGCTGAAGCTGTTCACTACCGTAACGCTGGTTACGAGAAAAGCCTGCAGTATGTCGATTTCCTTCGAAGTGATAACCTTACCCTTCTGAAACAAAACGCTCCCAAGCGGGGTGAGGACATCTTCTCCGATCTTGTCGCCAAGCTTAAGTTGCGCAACTGCTACTGTTCCCACGGAAGTCCCCTCCCCTGTGTGCTGGATTTATCCATTTATTCAGAGACGGAAGGGCCTTCTGTGCCTTCTGCGCCTTCAATGCCCTCAGCGCCTTCTTCCAGTCCGTCTTCTTCCGATTCGCCATCATTCACTTCACTGCGGGCGACTCGCGTTACGGTCGCAACCGTGTCATCCTCACGCGTATGGATCAACCGGACGCCCTGCGTATTACGGCCCATCGTGGAGATTCCCTCCATGCTGGTCCGAATAAGTGTGCCAAGCGCGGTCATGATCATCAAGTCCTCATCGTTCTCTACGACTTTCAGCGAGACGATCGGTCCGTTCTTATCCGTCACGTTCAGCGTCTTGATGCCTTTTCCGCCACGATTCTGAATCCGGTACTCGCTAATCGGCGTACGTTTGCCGTAGCCTTTGGAGGTTACGATCAGCACGTCTTTATCCATTACGACAACGTCCATATCGATAACCGCATCGTCATCATCAAGACCGATACCCTTCACGCCTGTAGCGGAACGTCCCATGGAGCGGACATCCTGCTCGGAGAAGCGGATCGACATGCCTTGAGCCGTACCCATAATAATCTCCTGGTTGCCGTCCGTCAGCTTCACGCCGATCAGATCGTCATCCTCGCGCAAGGAGATGGCAATGAGGCCGACCTTACGGATATTGACGTAGTCATCGAGCGGCGTCTTCTTCACGACGCCTTGTCTGGTCGCGAAGAACAGATAATGCTCGGAGTCGAAGGCTTGTACCGGGATCACCGCATTAACCGTCTCACCCTGCTCGATCTGAATCAGGTTGATAATCGGCGTTCCTCTTGCCGTGCGGCTGAGGTCCGGAATCTCGTATGCCTTCAGCTTGTACACTTTGCCCTTGTTCGTGAAGAAGAGCAAGAAGTGATGCGTGTTGGAGACGAAGAGATGCTCGACGAAGTCGTGCTCCTTCGTATCCATGCCGACTACGCCCTTGCCTCCGCGCTTCTGGCTGCGGTACGTCGTAACAGGCAGACGCTTGATGTAGCCGGAATGCGTAATCGAGATAATTACGTCCTCACGCGGGATCAGATCCTCATCGAGAATTTCTTCGTCGCTTGCCGTAATCTCAGTACGGCGCTCGTCTCCGAATCTCTCCTTGATCTCGTTCAGCTCGGTGCTGATAATATCAAGCACAAGCTGCTCGTCAGCAAGAATTGCTTTGTATTCCGCAATCTTCCTCATCAGCTCAGCATATTCCGCTTCGATCTTGTCGCGCTCGAGGCCTGTCAGGCGTTGAAGACGCATGTCCAGAATCGCTTGCGCTTGCTCATGCGTAAGCGAGAAGCGCGTGATCAAGCCTTCGCGGGCTTCATCCGCTGTCTGAGAAGCACGAATGAGCGCAATGACTTCATCCAGATGGTCAAGCGCAATGCGCAAGCCTTCCAGAATATGAGCGCGGGCTTCCGCTTTCTTCAGATCGTATTCCGTACGGCGACGGATAACTTCGATCTGATGCTGCAAGTAATGATACAGCATATCTCGCAAATTCAACGTCTTCGGCTCGCCGTTAACCAGCGCCAGCATGTTAATGCCGAAGTTGGATTGCAGCTGTGTCTGCTTGTATAGATTGTTCAGCACGACACTTGGATTCACATCACGGCGAAGCTCGATCACGACGCGCATGCCGTTGCGATCCGACTCATCGCGAAGATCTGTGATGCCTTCAATCTTCTTCTCGCGTACCAGCTCGGCAATCTTCTCCACCAACCGGGCCTTAATGACCTGGTAAGGAAGCTCATGCACAATAATACGCGCCTTGCCGCCGTCTTCCTCGATCGTCGCGCGTGCGCGCATGGTCACGGAGCCGCGACCCGTCAGGTAAGCCTGACGAATACCGCTGTGCCCCATAACGAAAGCTGCCGTCGGGAAGTCCGGTCCCTTCACATATTCCATCAGCTCGAGTGGCGTTATATCCGGATTGCGGATAAGCGCCTGCGTGCCGTCAATGACTTCATTCAAATTATGTGGCGGTATATTGGTCGCCATACCTACGGCAATGCCGGTAACGCCGTTGACGAGCAGGTTCGGGAACCTCGAAGGCAGAACCACTGGCTCATGCTCCTCGCCGTCATAGTTCGGCGCAAAATCAATGGTTTCTTTGTTAATATCCCGCAGAAGCTCCATCGCCATCTTGGATAAGCGTGCTTCCGTGTAACGCATGGCTGCCGCCATATCACCGTCGATCGAACCAAAGTTGCCATGTCCGTCAACGAGCATATAGCGCATGGAGAAGTCCTGCGCCATCCTGACCATGGATTCATAGACTGCCGAATCGCCATGAGGATGATACTTGCCGATAACCTCGCCCACGATTCTCGCCGACTTCTTGTGAGGCTTGTCCGGTGACATGCCCAGTTCAGACATTGCATACAGAATACGCCGATGCACCGGCTTAAGCCCGTCCCTTACATCAGGCAACGCGCGGCTTACGATGATACTCATCGCATAGTCCATAAAGGAATCTCGCATCTCCGTACCGATATCGCGGTCTGTCACTGACATTCGTTGTTCTTCCGCCATGCTTTACCTCCCTGACGTGATCTATCTGATTGCCCAAATAGGAATTCCATTATATTACTTTCACAAAAGCAGTACATATAAACCTAGCTTGGGCTATGTTCCTGGTTATCTGTCCCTTACATGAAGAATCGGCAAAAAATAGGCCAACTTTCACTCTCCATCTCAAAAAAAACGTCATAAAGTAAACAGACCCAACTTTTATTATACCATTCATTCCAGTGTCTGTCTTGTGTCAAGCCAGCTGAGACCAAGAAATATTGCTTATAGATTCAGGATTGAACCCCGGGCGATTCCGATCCAAAACCATTATGTTTGAAAAGAAGAGGTGATATGACGTTGGCGATTCAGCGCGTTAGGAGCAAATGGGCGAAAACAAAGGTTCTGAACAGAGCCAGCGACCTGCGCCAATACGTTCCGCACACGAAACGATTCAATCGCGAGACACTTCGCTCCATGCTGGATGAGTATGAGATGGTCTATGTGAAGCCGGACAGCGGAACCTTCGGCAAAGGCGTCATCCGCGTGGAGAAAACATCCGAGCCCTCCCAAGGCTATCGCTATCAAATCCAGAAGGACGGCCGCTTCGCTGCGACGTTCGACGTACTTTACGAAGGATTGCAGCGCTACACCGGCAAGAAGGGCTACCTCATACAAAAGGGGGTCCATCTGCTGAAGCATCAGAAGCGGCGCTTCGATATCCGCGTCATGGTGCAAAAGAACTTGCAAAACAAATGGGAGACGACGGCCATTATCGGACGCTTGTCGGCTCCGCGCAACGTGGTCACGAACTACCATAGCGGCGGGACGATAATGACCTTCGAGAAGCTGATGTCGGCGCATCTCTCCCCCGCCGAAATTAGCGCATACAGCAGTCGGCTGAAGAAGCTAGGCACGGCGATCGGCCGCCAGCTCAGTACCGCTTATCCGAATCTCAAGGAGCTTGGAGCCGACGTTGCGATCGATACGAAGCTGCATCCATGGGTGCTTGAAGTGAATACGAAGCCGCATCCCTATATTTACAAGATATTGTCCGACAAAAGCATCTACCGGAAAGTCCGCAAGTATTCACTGGCCTATGGCGGAATGAAAGCCAAAAGCTCCGGTCGCTAGCCATATCGTCCGGCCTTAGTTGACAGAACGGCAGCGCGTTCTCGCCTTTGGGCTCCTTGCAAGCATATTGACGGCACGCAATCCCATCGCACAAAAAAAGAGCAGCTCCCAAGGGCTGCTCTTTCGCTATGATTAAAAATCCAGGTTCGTTACATATTTTGCATATTTCTGAATGAACTCGCGGCGCGGCTCGACGTTGTCGCCCATAAGCGTATCGAAGATCGTGTCGGCTTCGATCGCATCTTGGATCGACACTTGCAGCATGGACCGGCTCTCCGGATCCATCGTCGTCTCCCATAGCTGGACGGCATCCATCTCGCCTAGTCCCTTGTAGCGCTGGATGTTCACTTTGACGCCTTCGCCAAATTCGGCGAGCACGACATCTCTTTCCTTCTCCGTCAGCGCGTAGCGGACAACCTTATTGCGCTCAATCTTGAAGAGCGGCGGCTGGGCGATGTAGACGAAGCCCGCCTCGATAATCTGGCGCATGTAGCGATAGAAGAAGGTCAGCAGCAGCGTACGAATATGCGCGCCGTCGACGTCGGCATCCGTCATAATAATAATCTTGTGATAACGAGCCTTCGCGATATCGAAGTCATCGCTGATGCCTGTGCCGAGCGCCGTAATGATCGCGCGAATCTCGGCATTGCCGAGAATACGGTCCAGACGGGCCTTCTCAACGTTCAGGATCTTGCCCCGCAGCGGCAGAATCGCCTGGAAATGACGATCGCGGCCTTGCTTCGCAGAGCCGCCTGCGGAGTCGCCTTCGACAATGTACAGCTCGCTGATCGATGCATCCTTGGACGAGCAGTCAGCCAGCTTGCCAGGCAGCGAGCCTACTTCCAGCGCGCTCTTGCGGCGCGTCAGCTCACGCGCTTTGCGCGCTGCTTCACGAGCACGCGCAGCTTGAAGACCCTTCTCGACGATACGGCGGGATACGCCCGGATTCTCTTCGAGGAACTCCTGGAACTTCTCGGCAAAGAACGATTCCACAATGCCGCGAACTTCACTGTTGCCGAGCTTTGTCTTCGTCTGGCCTTCGAATTGCGGCTCAGGAATCTTCACGGAAATGATCGCCGTAAGACCCTCACGCACATCATCGCCGGAGAAGTTGGAATCATTGTCCTTGATCAAGTTGGACTTGCGGGCGTAATCGTTAATAATACGCGTCAGCGCGCTCTTGAAGCCGGACTCATGCGTTCCGCCCTCATGCGTGTTGATATTGTTCGCGAAGGAATAGATATTCTCGCTATAGCTGTCGTTGTACTGCAGAGCAACCTCGACCTGGATATGGTCCTTCGAGCCCTCTACATAGATCGGCGTCTCATGCAGCGCTTCACGGTTCCGGTTCAGGAACAAGACAAACTCATTGAGTCCGCCGTCATACTTGAACGAATTGGACACATCTGTACGCTCGTCCGTTAGCGTAATCTCAATGCCTTTGTTCAGGAACGCCAGCTCGCGAATCCGGTTTTGCAGAATCTCGTATTCATAGACCGTAGTCTCGGTAAAGATCTCGGTGTCAGGCAAAAAGGTCGTGCGCGTACCTGTCGTCTCCGTATCCCCAATGATCTTGACATCATATTGCGGAATGCCCCTGCGGTATTCTTGCTGATAAACCTTGCCGTCGCGGCTGACTTGCACGTTAACATGCTCCGACAGCGCGTTCACGACGGATACGCCGACGCCATGCAGACCGCCGGATACTTTATAGCCTTCGCCGCCGAATTTGCCGCCTGCGTGAAGGACGGTCATCACGACCTCCAGCGTCGACTTCTGCAGCTTTGTATTCATGCCGACCGGAATACCCCGGCCGTTATCTATGACGGTAATGCTGTTATTCTCGTGAACGATAACATCGATCTTGGTGCAATGGCCGGCCAGCGCTTCGTCGATACTGTTATCGACGACCTCCCATACCAGGTGGTGAAGGCCTTTCCCGCTGGTGGAGCCGATATACATTCCGGGACGTTTGCGTACCGCCTCTAATCCTTCCAGGACCTGTATCTGACTCTCGTCATACGTATGCTGTTCCAAAGACATGCAAGTTCACTGCTCCTCTCAACTGCTCTTCCTGTTCGTTATCCATTCGCCGCAAAATGATGTGCTCGCTTCTTGAGCGTAGAGGATGATATCGGCGAATAATATATTTTCTTCTGCGTGACGACAATGGACTTCGGCTCTTCTTCGCCGATCGTCTCCACGTCCTTGCGCTTGCGCGCGCCCGCGACGAATTGCTTGGACAGCTTGGAAGATTGCTCGATGGAAATATCGAATATCGCCACCAGCTCGGCCGCGCGGATAATTTTCTCTCCGCCCAAATGAATATACATTTCCGGTTCACTTCTCCTTATTCGCCCGAGTCATTAGAGGTTGTTCAAAAAGTCCACTTTTGATCACGAAGCCGACCAGGAAGCCTACTCGACATCGAATATGGCATTCGGCCGGAACTTTCGGTGCTCACGTAGCTCCACTACGCTCCGCTCCTCATTTCCTAGCCTCATCCCATCTTCTTGGTGCTGAAAACCGGACTTTTTGAACACGGACTATTAGACCGTCACGTTGCCTTCACGCACATGATAGATACCGGCATCTTGGAGCTTCGCCATATTGACGCTCTCCAGGCCGGTTGTTGTAATAAACGTCTGTACTTTGCTTTGAAAGGTTTCTATCAGCTGCGTCTGCCGATTCTGGTCAAGCTCCGACAAGACATCGTCCAGCAGCAGCAGCGGATATTCGCCGATCTCCTCGTTGATCAGCTCGATCTCCGCGAGCTTCAACGACAGCGCCGTCGTGCGCTGCTGTCCCTGCGATCCGAATATTTGAGCTTCCTTGCCGTTGATGAAGAAGGCGAGGTCGTCGCGATGCGGTCCCGCAAGCGTAACCCCTCTCCGAATCTCCTGATCTTTCACCTGTGTTAACTTTATCATAAATTGATCAAATAAAACAGATTCATCTTGCAGCGCATCCGCATCGAAGGACGGGCGATACTGGATGGAGAGCTTCTCCATGCCGCCTGTAATGCCCGCATGGATCTGCTCCGCGAACGTTTCCAATTTATGAATAAAGTGTTTCCTTTTTTTCATGATTTTAACACCGAACTCGGCAAGCTGCATATTCCATACGTCGAGCATAGCCGTATTCACGCTGCCGGGCGTGGCGGTCTTGAGGTAGTTGTTGCGCTGCTGGAGCACTTTGCCGTATTGCGTCAGCGTATGCAAATAACCGGGCTGTACCTGTCCGATCTCCATGTCGAGAAATCTTCTGCGTACGCCCGGCGCGCCCTTCACAATCTCCAAATCTTCCGGAGCAAACATCACCACATTGACCGAGCCAATGAAGTTGCTCAGCTTGCGCTGCTCCAGTCCGTTAATCTTAGCTTTCTTGCCTTGGGAGGAATAGGTCAAGTCAAGCGTCACGTTGCCGTACCGCTTGCTGACCTCTCCCGCGATTCTCGCTGTATCGCCCTGCCAGCCGATCAGTTCCTTGTCCTTCGACGTTCGATGAGACTTGGACAGTGCCAGCGCGAATATCGCTTCCAGCAAGTTCGTCTTCCCTTGCGCGTTAGGCCCTAGGAAGACATTCACTTTATTCGGCGTTGCGAGCTTCAGCTCGCGATAGTTGCGGTAGTTCTGCAATTCAATGCTGTTTAAGAACACTCTCCGAGCCTCCCGGTTCCTCCGCGTTTCACTTGCCGGCTACGACCCTAAATTCGCCGCAGCCTTCGACTTCCACGCGGTCGCCTGCATAGAGCTTTCTGCCGCGCCGGTTATCCGGCTCACCGTTAATGTGGACAACTGCTTCCTGGAGAAAAAATTTCGCTTGTCCACCTGTGGATATACAGTCAGCCAGCTTGAGGAATTGTCCCAGCGCGATATATTCCGTACGGATTTCCACTTCTTTCATGCGATTGCTCGTTCCTCTCGTAGCCTTCGGACGACGTTAGTTCGTCGTGCGGTAAGGCAAAATGACATACATGCTATAGTCATGATCCATTGGCTTAATAATAATCGGTCTCATGGCGCCCGTGAAGCCGATGAACAGCTGCTCGCTGTCGATGACCTTCAGCACATCGAGCATATATTTGGAGTTGAATGCGATGCGCAGCGGCTGGCCGGACATGCTCTTGGCTTCTAGCTGTTCCGTTACGCGGCCTAGCTCGGTAGAGCTGGAGGAAATCTCGATCATGCCGTCTTCCAGCGTAGCCAGACGTACGATGTTCGTCTTCTCCTCACGCGACATCAGATAGGCGCGGTCGATGGCGTCCATGACATTTTTGGTATCCAGGACGAGTTCGGTTTCGAATATTTGCGGAATAATCTTCGATGTATCCGGATAAGTGCCGTCCAGAATGCGCGTGTAGAACAAAATATTATCCACTTTGAAAAGCACTTGGTTTTCGGCTACGACGATATCCACAAGCGTGTTCTGATCCGGGATCAGTCTGGAGAGCTCGCCAAGCGTCTTCGCGGAGATGACGACATTGCTGAATTGCAGCGCTCCGTCGGCATCCACCTTCGTTGTGCGGCTGGCCAGGCGGTGGCGGTCTGTCGCTGTAAATTTCAATTGCCCCTCTTGCAGGTTCCACAATACGCCAGTCAGAATCGGGGTTTGTTCGCTGGTAGAAGCGGCCAGAATGGTCTGCCTGATCATCGATTTGACCAGATCGCCAGGAACTTGCAGGAACTCATCTTGCTCAACGGATGGCAGAATCGGGAATTCCTCCGGATCCAAGCCGACCATTTGGATTTCTGTTGATCCCGAACGAATGATGGTTTGATAGCTTGGTCCTACTTCAATGACGACTTGGTCGGAAGGGAGCTTCTTTACGATTTCGACAAAAAACTTGGCTGGAAGCACGACACTTCCCGGCTTTTCGACTTGTGCAATAATCGTATCCCCTTGTTCTACGGTGATAAAGCTTTGAATAGATATATCAGTATCACTGGCAGTCAGTGTTACGTATTGGTGGTTAACGTCGATCTTAATGCCTCCGAGAATCGGAATAGCGGGACGAGAGGACGCTGCTTTGGCTACTTGTTGTATGGCATCGTTCAGCTCGTTTTTGGAAATCGTTAGTTTCATTTCGTCACCCGTTTCTGCTTATTTTTAATGATATTATTTTAAAGATTTATTAGTAGAAGTAGTAGTAGGGGCCCTGAATATGTGGATAACCCCGAAAAATGGCGATAAATCAAGCCTATCCACATGTGCATAGCGTGTGCATAGGCTTGATTAGTTGTTCACATTTGGTTTTTGATCTTCTCGGTCAAATTCTGAAGGATTTTGAAGAGTTCCTGGTCCACCTTCAGCTGCTGTGTAATTTTCTCATGGGCGTGTATGACGGTCGTATGATCGCGGCCTCCGAATGCCTCCCCGATCTTCGGCAGAGAGAAGTCTGTCAGCTCCCTGGACAAGTACATCGCAATCTGTCTTGGATACGCGACGGCTTTGGTCCGCTTGCGCGCCTTGAATTCCTCCAGGCGAAGCCCGTAGAACTCGCCGACCTTGGTCTGAATGTCCTGAATCGTAATCATTCGCGGACGTCCGGAAGGAATAATATCCTTCAGCGCCTCCGCAGCGAGATGTGATGTAATATCGGCGTTGATAAGCGAGGAATAGGCGACAACCCGGATGAGAGCGCCTTCCAGCTCGCGGATATTCGTATTGATCTGATTGGCGATATAGTTCATCGCTTCATTCGGTATGTCAAGGTTCTCGGCTTTGGCCTTCTTGCGCAGGATCGCGATGCGCGTCTCCAGATCCGGCGGCTGAATGTCGGTAATCAGTCCCCATTCGAAGCGGGAGCGCAGCCGGTCTTCCAGTGTCGGAATTTCTTTTGGCGGACGGTCGCTGGAGATGACGATATGCTTGCGTTCCTCGTGGAGCGCGTTAAAAGTATGGAAAAACTCCTCTTGCGTCTGCTCCTTGCCAGCTAGAAACTGAATATCGTCAATTAGCAGGACGTCGATATTGCGATACTTGGTTCGGAAGCTCTCGCCATGATTATCGCGGATGGCATTGATGAATTCATTCGTAAATTTCTCTGATGAGATATAAAGAACCCGTGTGTTGGGATTATGGTCCATAATATAATGCCCGATCGCATGCATAAGGTGCGTCTTGCCAAGACCTACGCCTCCATATAGGAAGAGAGGGTTGTACACTTTGGCCGGTGCTTCGGCTACAGCTAGCGATGCCGCGTGGGCGAAGCGATTGTTCGCGCCGACGACAAAGGTGTCGAAGGTGTACTTCGGATTAAGCATATGGGAATGCGTCTCTTCTGCAACGATGACCGGTTTGGGCGGCTTGGGCTGCATGATGACGCTTTGTTCCGTTGCCTTCGGTTCACCGATCGAAAATTTCACATCGACTTGCTTGCCCAAAAACTCGTACAGGGTCGATCGAATGAGCTTGGTATAGCGTCCTTCGAGCCATTCTGCGGCAAAAGTTGTTGGCGCCGTTATCTCAAGTACGGAATCATCCACGAAAGAAGCTTTGGTTTCCTTAAACCAGGTGTCAAAGCTTGGCTTACTTAACTTCGTCTGGATGATAGACAATACTTGTTGCCATAAATCGTAGGTATGGCTGTCCACAGACTGTCACTCCTTATCATCAATCGCGCGGGTCGCGCAGGTAAGCGGAAATATGTCGAATAGCTATTGTTATTCACGAAAGCATCCACATTATGACGGATTTTAAGAATCGAGTTATAAATAGGGGATAAACTTGTTCACAATGTTATCCACAGGTTGTTGATAAAATCGAGGGGGAAGTACACTCATCCACAACGAAAACATATCCATCATAGCAAATGATGCCTTATATTTCAACGAATTTGAGGATATTATCCACATCGTCAATAACTTGTGTATAAGAGTTATCTACAACACTAGATATTGTTTATATCTTGTTAAGATTTCGACAAAGTTCGTTTTTATAGCCGCTTTTCTATCCACATGTTATTATTTTCTGCCGAAATTCGCTCCTGTGGACAATTATTCCATACCGGGCATGCCACACGATTTGCCAATGACTGCATAAGGGAGGATACATTGACTTTTGGGCGTCATCGTGGTTTAATAGTAAAAGTGATTTTTAAAACAGGGGCGGCGTATGCCGTTTTCACATTCACATGTAATATAGGAGGTGCAGCATAATGAGACCTACATTTAAACCGAATGTAAGCAAACGTGCGAAAGTGCATGGCTTCCGCAAACGGATGAGCACGAAGAACGGTCGTAAAGTTTTGGCGGCTCGTCGTCAAAAAGGCAGAAAAGTACTGAGCGCGTAAGCAGAAGACCACGTAACGGTGGTCTTTTTTTTTGCTTACATTTAGATACGCATATTATTGGAGATAATGAGATGATGAGGAAGGGAACGGTGACGGGCAGTCATGCGCAGGTCATTGCGTCTTCGCAACCGCGAAGATTTCAACCGTATATACAGGGGCGGCAAATCGTTCGCAAACTCACAGTTCGTCGTCTATTGGTCGAGGCAGCGGATTGCTGATCCGTTCCGGCTTGGCGTATCCGCCAGCAAAAAAATCGGCAATGCCGTCATGCGAAATCGTATGCGCCGCATGGTGAAGGAAATTGTCCGTCATCTGGAAGACCGCGTGCAGCCGCATACGGACCTTATATTAATCGTAAGGAAACCGGCGACGACGATGTCGATGAAAGAGATGGAGAAGAGCGTTATTCATGTGCTGAAGAAGGCCGGTTTGCTGAAATGATAATCAAGTCGCGGGACAAGCGCCCAGCTTGTTTATTTGTGCTATAAATTATGGTATAGTCTATCTTGGAATAGAACTATGCGGATAGCTCTCAGAGAGGAGATTACATGTTGTTTCGGAATTCTAAGCGAAAATGGCTTCTAGTGCTTGGCTTGGTCATGTTGATGGGATTGCTCGCAGGTTGTGTGCCCGCTGACCATACCATGGAGACGGAGGACCTACTTAAGGGTAACTTCTGGGAGAAAAACGTTGTTTATTACTTTGCGATCACGCTTGATTCGTTCGCCGGATGGTTAGGCGGTTCGTATGTGCTTGCGATCCTGTTGCTCACGATTATCGTCCGTACGGCAATCCTGCCGCTGACGATTAAGCAATTCCGCAGCTCCAAGGCTATGCAAGCGCTCCAGCCGCAGATGGCGGAGATCAAGAAGAAATATAAGGACAACCCGCAGAAGCAGCAAGAAGAGACGATGAAGCTGTTCCAGACGCATCAAGTGAACCCGATGGCGGGCTGTTTGCCGCTGATTGTTCAGATGCCGGTCTTTATCGCGCTGTATAACGCGATTTATTGGAACAAAGACATTCGTACGGACGATATTTTCGGCTTTGTGCTTGGTGAGCCAAGCCCATGGTACTTCTTGCCGATCTTAGCGGCTGCGACGACGTTCATCCAGTCGAAAATGATGCAGAAAACACAAACCCAGCAAATGCCGGGCATGTCGATCATTCTGACGATCTTCCCAGTGTTGATCTTCGTGATGTCGATGTCGTTCCCTGCGGCGCTTCCGCTGTACTGGGTATTCAGTAACATCTATACAATCGTTCAAAACTACTTCCTGTACGTACGTTCATCAGACAAGGGTAAGAAGGAGGTCCTTGCGAAATGAAGAAAATCGTTGCATCGGGCAAGACGATAGACGATGCTGTACGTAATGGATTAACACAATGGCAAGTTACGGAAGATCGCGTGAAGATTGTTGTGCTGGAGCAGCCCTCCAAAGGGCTGTTCGGATTGATTGGCGTCAAAGAGGCGAAGGTGGAGCTTGAGCTTATACCGGATGCCTTGGAAGAAGCCGAGAAATTTCTACTTGATGTAGCAAGAACAATGGGACTGTCGGTTCGAATCGATCGTAAGCAGACGAAGGACGGCGTCCAGCTGTCTGTATCGGGCGAAGGCGAGCTCGGCATGCTGATTGGACGGCGCGGCGGTACGTTAGACGCTTTGCAGTACTTGGTGAATATTGTGGCTAACCGTTTCTCGAACAGTCATCTTCGTATCGTTCTCGATGCAGAGGATTTTCGCGAGCGTCGCCGCAAGACATTGGAGGAGCTCTCCGATCGTCTGGCGGGACGCGTCATCCGCACAAGGAAAGAGGTTGTGCTGGAGCCGATGACGCCGCTCGAACGCAAGGTTATTCATTCCCAGCTTCAGAATCACCCCAAGGTGAGAACATTCAGCAAGGGCGATGAACCGAATCGGAGAGTCGTCATTGCGCTGAAGTAGGATGAACTCTTTCTATACTTATACTCGATATGCAGCAATGGCTTCCCAAGGTCATTGCTGTTTTTCCATTCGGAATAGAAGTTTGACTAAGTTATTCCAGTAAGCCTGACCCTGAGAGGTGCTGATTCAACATGATTCAAGATACAATTGCGGCCATCTCCACAGCAGTGGGAGAAGGCGGCATTGCTATAATACGCATAAGCGGACCGCAAGCGATTAGCGGGACGGATACCATTTTCCGGTCGAAAATAAGTCTAAAGGACGCCGATTCGCATACGGTGCATTATGGACATATCATAGATCCTGCCTCTGGCGAGAAAGTGGAGGAAGTGCTGGTTACCGTGATGAAGGGACCACGCTCCTTCACAGCGGAGGATGTTGTAGAGATTAACGCGCATGGCGGCGTTATTGCGGTGAAGAAGGTGCTCGATGTTGTCCTGCAACTGGACGGTTACCGGACGGCGGAGCCGGGGGAATTCACGAAGCGTGCGTTTCTGAACGGGAGAATTGATCTGATGCAGGCGGAGGCGGTCATTGATTTGATTCGCTCCAAGTCAGATCGGGCATTCTCCGTTGCTCGCAAGCAAGCGGAAGGCGTCTTGTCGAAGCGAATTAAGTCGCTGCGGCAGACGGTTATTGAACTGCTGGCGCATATCGAGGTGAATATCGATTATCCGGAGCATGATGTCGAAGCCATGACAAGCGCCTATATCCGGGAGCAATGTGAGCTTGCCATTACGGAGATTGATAAGCTGCTAAAAACGGCAAACGAAGGCAAAATATTGCGTGAGGGCATAATGACAGCAATTGTCGGACGGCCGAATGTCGGGAAGTCCTCGCTCATGAATGTGCTGACGCAGGAGAACAAAGCGATCGTGACCGATATTCCGGGGACGACGCGCGATGTGATCGAGCAATTCGTTACGCTGAACGGCATTCCGCTGCGGCTTCTCGATACCGCAGGCATACGGGAGACAAGCGACGTAGTAGAGAAGATCGGCGTTGAGCGTTCCCGCGATGCGCTACAGGGAGCGGATCTGATTCTGTTCGTTCTGAATTATAATGAGCCTTTGGGCGACGATGACCGACAGCTGCTCCAGCAGTTGAAGGACCGTTCTGTCATCGTCATTATTAATAAGATGGATCTACCTGGTCTCTTGGAGCTTGTTGAAGTGGAGCAGTACGTATCGCCTGAGGCGATTGTACGCATGTCTGTGCTGGAAGAGAAGGGGCTCGACATTCTCGAAGCGACGATTAGCGAGATGTTCTTCGAGGGACAACTGGAAGCGAATGATCTGACTTATGTCAGCAATGTCCGGCATATCGCGCTGCTTAAGCGGGCGAAGCAATCGCTGGTAGATGCGATTGAGGCTACGCATGTCGGTATACCGATTGATGTAATTCAAATAGACGCGCGCCAGGCTTGGGAATCGCTCGGCGAAATTCTGGGCGATGAAGCGGGCGATTCGTTGATTGACCAAATATTTTCACAGTTCTGTCTTGGAAAGTAGGGTGATCGATAATGAGATATGTAGCGGGAGAATTTGATGTCATCGTCATTGGCGCCGGTCATGCCGGCTGTGAATCAGCCCTCGCATCAGCCCGGATGGGCTGCGAGACGCTGCTGCTGACGATTAATTTGGATATGGTGGCCTTCATGCCTTGCAATCCATCCATCGGGGGTCCGGCCAAAGGCCATGTCGTTCGGGAGATTGATGCGCTGGGCGGCGAGATGGGACGCAATATCGATAAAACGTTTATTCAGATGAGGATGCTGAACACAGGCAAAGGGCCTGCTGTTCATGCGCTTCGCGCACAAGCCGACAAGTTTTCGTATCAGCATCTAATGAAGAAGACGATCGAGGAGACGCCAGGTTTGACACTTCGCCAAGGCATGGCGGAAGAGCTCATCGTTGAAGATGGCAAGTGCGTAGGCATCGTGACCAAAACAGGTGCAATCTACCGTGCCAAGGCGATTGTGGTGACGACAGGCACGTATCTGCGCGGCAAGATCATTATGGGCGAGCTGATGTATGAGAGCGGACCTAACAACCAGCAGCCCTCGCTGCGTCTGTCAGCCAGCTTGAAGGAGCATGGTCTGGAGCTCATTCGTTTCAAGACCGGCACACCTCCGCGTGTGCATAAAGATACAATAGACTTCTCCAAGACGGAGATTCAACCGGGTGATGAGAAGCCAAAGTTCTTCTCGTATGAAACGGAATCATCCGATAATGAACAGCTGCCTTGCTGGCTGACGTACACGTCGGAGAAGACGCATCAAATCATTAACGACAACCTGCATCGCGCTCCAATGTTCACGGGCGCTATAGAGGGCACTGGACCGCGTTACTGCCCGTCTATCGAGGATAAGATTGTCCGTTTCGCCGACAAGCCGAAGCATCAGATCTTCCTGGAGCCGGAAGGGAAGCATACGTCGGAATATTACGTTCAAGGGTTATCCACAAGCATGCCGGAGGATGTACAGCTCAGTATTTTACGTTCTATTCCAGGATTGGAAAAAGTTGAGATGATGCGCAATGGTTATGCGATTGAGTATGACGCCGTTATCCCCACTCAGCTTTGGCCGTCGCTGGAGACAAAGAAGATCGATAGTTTATTCACAGCTGGACAAATCAATGGCACCTCAGGTTATGAGGAAGCGGCAGGACAAGGCGTCATGGCGGGCATCAATGCGGCTCGCAAAGTGCAGGGGAAAGAGCCGATTATTATTGGACGTTCCCAAGGCTATATTGGCGTTATGATTGATGATCTGGTGACAAAAGGAACGAACGATCCGTATCGCTTGCTGACTTCACGCGCAGAATACCGTCTGCTGCTCCGTCATGATAACGCGGATCTGCGTCTCACTCCGCTCGGGTTTGAGATCGGACTGATTAAGGAAGAACGCTATAATCAGTTCCTGCGTAAGAAGGAGCTGGTGGAGCAAGAGGTGGAGCGGCTTCGCAATACGAAAATTAAGCCGGATGATGTAGCTGAGATGTTGGCGTCGGCTGGTTCCGCACCGCTTACGCAAGGCGGGGATATTCTCTCGTTGCTTAGAAGACCTGAGGTAACGTATGATCATCTGGCTAGCGTGTCCCCTTCTCCTTATGAATTAACGGATGAAATGAAGGAGCAAGTCGAAATTCAAATTAAATACGCAGGTTATATCGAAAAACAGCTGCTTCAAGTCGAACGGTTGAACAAGATGGAGAAAAAGCGGATTCCAGATGACATTGATTACAATGATGTGAACAGCTTGTCTTCGGAAGCGAAGCAGAAGCTGATCGTCATTCGACCATTGTCGATTGGCCAGGCATCCCGTATTGCGGGTGTTACGCCTGCTGATATTTCCATCCTGCTCGTCTACCTGGAACATTATAATCGTGTAACTGCGGCTAGAGGGTAAGCAATGGATAAAACAACAGAGTGGTTCACGCAAGTGCTGAAGGAGAGAGGCATTCCTCTCTCCGAGCAGCAGCTTCAGCAATTCGAGCTTTATTACACGATGCTGGTGGATTGGAATGAACGAATGAATCTGACAGGTATAACGGAGCGGGATGCTGTCTATGAGAAGCATTTCTACGATTCCGTGTCCCTGGCTTTTTATACGGATGTGAATAAGGTACAGCGATTGGCCGACATTGGATCGGGCGCTGGATTTCCTAGCATTCCTCTTAAGATCTGTTTCCCGCATGTGAATGTATTGATTGTAGATTCGCTGAATAAGCGAATTGGCTTTTTGAAAGCGTTAAGCGAGCAATTAGGGTTGTCGGGTGTGGAATGCGTTCATGGTCGTGCAGAGGATATAGCCAGGCTTCCGGAGCACCGGGATCAATATGATCTTGTAACAGCAAGGGCGGTAGCAAGGCTGAACGTACTGAATGAGTTCTGTTTGCCTTTTGTGAAGAAAGGCGGATTATTCGCCGCGATGAAGGGTGCTCAATCGGATGGAGAGGTGAGAGAGGCTTCCTTTAGCTTAAGAGAGTTGAAGGGAAAGCTATTGTCTCAGCATGCTTTCAGCTTGCCTAATGAACAATCAGAACGTCATATCGTGCTGGTTGAAAAGAAGGACATCACGCCTAAAAAGTATCCGCGCAAAGCGGGTACGCCATTGAAACAGCCTCTTTTGTAAATCTTGTAATGTTTCACGTGGAACATTACATCAGACCTTATGGAACGGTCTGAGGGTTAATCCGTATGATTATAGCCGGACTCTAATAGAGTTGTGACGAAATATCGGATTTTATAGGTGAATGTATTGTATTTTCTGCAATCATTTCCTTTGTCAAGCAGGAGATCAATCGAAGCAAGTCGAATTTATTGGATATCGAAAATTTCGTTCAATTAGAATGTAGAAGTTTCTCCTCGAAAGGTAGTCTAAGCTTGTAAAGATATAAGGTACGTTTTGATGGAATGAACGGCTATTCATCATGCGTCAAACGTAAAGAGCTTAGGATTTATTACAGGGTCGGGTGGTAGTCATCGATATGAAAGAACAACTTTCTCGATTGTTCGGTTTATCCGAGCAGCGTACGGGGCAAGAAGAAGTGCGTCAAATACCGATTGGTGATATCGATACGAGTCCGTTCCAACCTCGTACGGTATTCGATGATGAGCGGATCGATGAATTGTGTCAGACAATCAGGACACATGGCGTCATTCAGCCTATCGTTGTTCGTATCCGCAATAATCGTTATGAGATTATTGCCGGTGAGAGACGATGGCGTGCAGTGACAAAGCTGGGTTTGGATACTATTCCGGCTATCGTTCGCGAGTTCAATGATTCTCAGACGGCTTCCATCGCGCTAATTGAAAATTTGCAGCGTGAAGGGTTAACGGCTATTGAGGAAGCGGTTGCTTATCAAAAACTGATTGAACTTCACCAATTAACGCAAGAGAGCTTGGCACAGCGTCTAGGGAAGAGTCAATCGACCATTGCGAACAAGCTTCGGTTGTTAGCTCTGCCAGAGACAATCAAGATCGCATTGATGGAACGAAAAATTACGGAACGGCATGCTAGAGCGCTATTGTCTCTCGATACGGAAGAGCTGCAACTAAAAGTATTGGAAGAGGTATTGGCAAAGGATCTCAATGTAAAGCAGACCGAAGTGCGTATTGCCTTTTTGAAGGAGTCGGCCAAAGCTAAGAAAGCTAAGCGGATTTCGTTTACAAAGGATGTGCGTTTGGCGCTTAATACAATCAGACAATCGATCGAGATGGTCTCAGGGTCTGGTTTGCAAATCAAGACCAACGAGAAGGATCACGAAGATCATTACGAGATTGTTATTCAAATTCCGAAAAGATAAGCTATCTTCCCATATTTTATTCTCATTCAGACAACTATTAGCCGCCTTCATATGAGGGCGGCGATGCCATTTGTACAAAAGTTTCACTCATGAGGTGAGTTAGAAGTGTCGAAAATTATTGCAATTGCAAATCAGAAGGGCGGTGTCGGTAAGACGACAACGTCTGTTAACTTGGCGGCCTGCCTCGCTTCGTTGGGCAAAAAGGTGCTGCTGGTGGATATCGATCCCCAGGGCAATACAACAAGCGGACTAGGCATTAATAAAGCGGATGTGCCGAATTGTATCTACGACGTGCTGATTAATGACGTACATCCGAAGGATGCAATGGTTGAAACCAGCGTGCCGGGACTCACCGTCATACCCGCAACCATCCAGCTAGCTGGTGCAGAGATTGAATTGGTACCAACAATCTCTAGAGAACTAAGATTGAAGAAGTCACTTCACATGGTAAAGAATCAATTTGACTATGTACTCATTGATTGTCCTCCTTCCTTAGGGATTCTGACGATTAACTCGTTGACTGCTGCGGATTCCGTACTTATTCCTATTCAATGTGAATATTATGCGCTTGAAGGCTTGAGCCAGCTGTTGAATACAGTACGGCTTGTTCAAAAGCACTTGAATACGACCTTGCAAATTGAAGGTGTGCTTCTGACGATGTTGGATGCAAGGACAAATCTTGGTATTCAAGTCATTGAAGAGGTGAAGAAGTACTTCCAGCAGAAGGTATATCAGACGATTATCCCTCGCAATGTACGTCTGAGCGAGGCGCCGTCTCATGGACAAGCAATCATCACATACGATCCGAGATCAAAAGGTGCAGAAGTTTATCTTGAACTGGCGAAGGAAGTGATCATGTATGAGCAAGCGGCTAGGTAGAGGGCTTGATGCGTTAATCCCATCACTATCCGTGAATGATGATGATAAAGTCATTGAAGTGCCGATTAATCAGCTGCGTGCAAATCCATATCAGCCGCGCAAAACCTTCGACGAGGATTCAATCAAGGAATTGGCTGAATCGATTAAACAGCATGGCGTTATCCAGCCTATTATTGTACGGACTGTTCTTAAGGGCTATGAGATTATTGCGGGTGAGCGGAGATTCCGTGCATCGCAATATTGTGGCAATCTGACAATTCCGGCGGTCGTGCGTTCATTCTCGGATCAGCAGGTGATGGAGATTGCATTAATCGAGAATCTTCAACGTGAAGATCTGAATGCAATGGAAATAGCAGTAGCCTATCAAGCCTTAATAGACAAGTTCAATCTGACTCAGGAAGAGTTGAGCTTGAAGGTAGGGAAGTCCCGTTCCCATATCGCGAACTTTGTTCGGTTATTGACACTCCCGGCTGAAATTAAAGATTATGTTTCACGTGGAACAATTTCAATGGGGCATGCAAGAGCTTTAGCTGGCATTAAGGAACAACCGGTTCAGAAGGAATTGGCGGAATTAACTGTTAGCGCTGAATGGAGCGTTCGTGAGCTGGAGGATGCGATACAAAAGCTGGATTCCAAGCAAACACAGCAGCAAAAGACGCAAAAGCAAAAAAAGAGAGATCCATACATTGAATCGCTTGAAGAAAACCTGCGTGAGCAATTCAAAACAACGGTGAAAATCAAGCAGCAAAAGGATAAAGGGAAGATTGAGATTCAGTACTACAACAAGCAGGATCTGGAGAGATTGCTTGAACTGCTTCAGCGTATGGCTTAATTAAATAATCATTCGTTCTGAATGAAGGGAACAATGGCATATCCAAGTTGTAATCTTTCCATTGAAGGATTAAACTAAGATATGCCATTGTCATTTCAATGGGGAAAGGAGCGTTCAGATGAGCAGAGAAGGACAGCCATTCATCTATCTGGACCATGCGGCCACATCTTGGCCGAAACCGCCGGAAGTGACGGAAGCGGTCGTGCAGGCGACGCTCCATGATGCGGCGAATCCCGGAAGAGGCAGTCATGCTATGGCCGTACGGGCGAGTCGGATATTATTTGAGACAAGAAAGCAATTGGCTAAGCTGTTTCATATTAAAAATCCAAATGATATTGCATTTGCTTCTAATACAACCATGGCGCTTAATATGGCGATCAAGGGCTGGCTGAAGCCAGGGGATCATGTCATCGCGACTGCGGTAGAACATAATTCGGTAAGAAGGCCGCTGTATTATTTGGAACAGACGATCGGGATTGAAGTGAGTTACATTGAGTCGGACTTGACGGGCAAACTAAAGGTGGAAGATGTGGAGTCTGCTATAAGACCACATACCACGTTAATCATAATGAATCATAGCTCCAATCTGCTAGGCACCATTATGCCAGTAGCTGATGTCGGGGAGCTGGCGCGAAAGAACGGAATCAAACTGCTCGTTGATGCGGCTCAGAGTGCAGGTATATTGCCAATCGACGTAGAGGCAATGGGTATTGATATGCTGGCTTTTCCGGGACATAAAGGATTGTTGGGACCACAGGGTACAGGCGGGCTGTATATCTCCCCGAATATGGAGATTGAACCGCTGCTGCATGGTGGGACAGGAAGCCAGTCGGAAGCGCTGCATCAGCCGCATGTGAGGCCGGACCGCTACGAGGCGGGTACACAGAACACGCCAGGGTTGGCAGGGCTTCAAATGGGCGTTAGACACGTCCTGAAGGAAACCGCAGCATCTATTCATGCTAAGGAATGGGCGCTGTCACAGCGGCTTCTGGAGGGTCTCAGCAGCCTGAATCCTGTGCAGCTGTTAGGACCCGGAATTGGGGAAGAGAGAACAGGCATTGTGGCGTTCAATGTGGCGGGTATTGACCCATCTGAATTGTCGTTTATATTGGATCAGCACTACAACATTGCCGTAAGAGCGGGATTCCATTGTACGCCGATGGCACATATGGCGGCAGGTACGTCTGCCACAGGAGCGATCAGAGCAAGCGTAGGCATATATACAACGACGGCTGAAGTAGAAGCGCTCTTGCATGCGATTAAGGAAATTACAGAGCAATACGGGATATAGGGGATGGGATGAATCATGGACGAGTGGTATTTGGACCCGATATTTATTATTACAGCGGTACTGGCTATTATCGTATTATTGTTGTTCATACGGGTGTTGGGGCTGGGGTCGAAACTGAAAAAGCTTCGCAATCAGTATCTGGCTGTGATGGGGGATACGGGTGTAACGAATATTGAAGAAGTTGTAGTCAGTCTGAAAAACCAACTGGACGAGCAGCGTGAGCAGATCGATCGTCTGCAAAACGAGCTGAGAGGCGTTCAAACGGTACTGCCTCAGATGAAGACGAAGCTGGGCATTCATCGGTACAATGCATTTTCCGATGGAGGCAGCGATTTGAGCTTTTCCATTGCAATTGTGAATGAAGAAAAGGATGGAGCGGTATTCTCCGGACTGCATAGCCGTGATAGCACGTATGTGTATGCGAAGCCGGTAGAGAAGGGCGAATCCCCTTATCCGCTCACGCCGGAAGAGCGCAAGGCGATGCAGGAAGCGAAATAAGCGGCTTTCAGTTAAGTGAGATCCGCTGCGGCTGTCTGATCACGTACAGAGGAAGAAATATGCATATGGTTGGCGATCGCTGTGAATAGACTGGTTGCGATCACATCCGACATTCTCATGACGAGATGAAGCCTTGTATTCTGCAAGACGAAATATTCCATGAATCCACCTACGTTCACGATGCCGGTCACATGAATGTCTCCGACGGGGGGCAGATCTTTATTCACGCCGGCGCCTGGACGAACAGGACCTTCGCCGATCTGGATGCAGCCGACGCTTGCGACCTGGCCGAGACAGGCATCAATGCCGATAATAAATGGTTTGTCGAACTTGCGATTGATATCGATAAGCGTATCCTCCAGATTCATCGCATGTACAGGATCCTCGAGCGTGCCGTAGAGATGGAAATTCGGGCTGCGGTACTTAAGCAGCGAGGTGCCAATGAGCGGCCCCAGCGCATCGCCGGTAGAACGGTCCGTACCAATGCAGACAATAACGATCGGACGATTCGAAGGGAGACCTTCCAAGAAACCGGAAAGACGATTCACCAGCATGCCAACGATATTTGCAGTCGTGTAGGGCACCTTGAACGGGGCATCCTTCATAAATGGTAGTTTCATAGAATCCCTCCTAATAACGCTTATATGATACTAGTATATGGATGGGACAACCATTTTATACGTCGTGCAACAAGAGAATTCAGGATAAAGAAGGGAAGGGATGTCCGTATGCTGATCGCATTTGATTCCACACAGCAGGCGCTGCGCGCAGAGATGCTGCTTGAATATGCAGAAGTGGAGATCGATATTTGTCCGACGCCGAAGGAGATAACCGCGGGCTGCGCGTTATCCATCCACTTCCCGGAAGAAGATTTGAGCAGGGTGAAAGAGGTAATGGATCAGGAACGGGTTGAAATAAGAGGCATCTTCAAACCGATTGAAGCAGGGTATGAACAGCTAGAGCTATAGCAGGGCGTCCATTAGGGATGTATGGAGATGATGAATAATGAATAAGTGGTATCATAGCTTGCTGGATACGCTCACCGACAGCAATACGTGGGAGGATCTTGGGATAACCGCTATACGTATTGTGTTGATTATTGCAATCAGCAAGATGATTATGTGGATTCTACATAAGTCGCTGGACCGTATCGTGCTGGAGCGTGCCAGCAAGCATCCGCCGAGCCAGGCGCGCCGAATGACAACGGTAGGGAAGCTTGTCAAAAACGTTGTGACGTATATCATGTACTTTATCGTGTTTATGCTGCTGTTGTCGGAGGTCGGCATTAATTTGGGGCCGCTGCTTGCAGGAGCTGGCGTAGTGGGCATCGCAATCGGCTTCGGCGCTCAGAGCCTCGTGAAGGACATTCTAACCGGCTTCTTCATCATACTGGAGGATCAATTCGCAGTAGGCGACGTCATTCAGACAGGCACATTCAAAGGGACTGTAGAGGTTATTGGCCTGCGTACGACGAAGATATTAAGCTGGACAGGCGAAGTGCATATGGTTCCGAACGGCATGATTAATGAAGTGACGAACTTTTCGGTCAATAATACGCTTGCTGTAGTGGACGTGCTGGTTGCCTATGAGGCGCAAGTGGACAAGGCGATGAGCATCATATCCGATACGATGAACCAGCTGGAGCATGAGAACCTGGTGAATAAGCCAGAGGTATTGGGCGTACAGTTGATGTCCGCCACATCGGTAACGATTCGTGTGACAGGGGAATGCAAGCCGAACACGCATCATATGGTGGCCAGGGCGATGAACAAGGCTATTAAGGATGCGCTGGACCGCAACGGCATTGAAGTACCGTATCCGCGCATGGTGACGTATCAGAGAACGTATGAGGAGGGGTAAGGATGGATCGGAAGCATTTTGAGCTTGGGGATATTGTTCAGATGAAGAAGCAGCATCCTTGCGGCACGAATGAGATGGAGATTATCCGCATGGGCATGGATATCCGGATCAAGTGCGTAGGGTGCAAGCATAGCGTCCTTATTCCAAGAATGAAATTCGAGAAAAACATGAAGAAAGTGCTTCGCTCAAAGGCTAGCGAAGAGGGACAGAGTGAGCAATAACGGGCGATTTGTTGCACGTGGAATTTCAGTTTAAAGTCATGAAAAAGGTGCTTGCGGAGAGACAAGTTGTGTGATATATTATTTATTACATGCGGAGAGGTACCCAAGAGGCCCAAGGGGGCTGACTCGAAATCAGCTAGGCGTGTCAAAGCGTGCGTGGGTTCGAATCCCACCTTCTCCGCCATAACGAATCAAACGAACAGCGATCTCAGATGAGATCGTTTTTTTGTTGTTCTATTGGAGAAAGAAGGAAATGGAAGAGTCAAGGAGAATCAATAGTCTGTATAAATAATTAACTGCGGAAGGGATGCTAGAAGAATGAAGAGCATGACAAAGGTATTACTATCGATCAGCTTGCTGATCACGATGATGTTCCCTATAACCGCAACAGCGGCGGCTAACAAAGCCATCTCGGAGATCATTATCCAACCACAGTACGACGACATTACCGTATTCGAGAATGGAGTCGCATTCGTCGAGAAGGACGGCAAATGGGGACTGATTGATCGGAAAGGAACGTATGTGACTCCTCCTCAATATGAGAACAGCTCGCTAACCTTTACTGAGGGACTGGCGGATGTATCTAAGAATGGCAAGTGGGGATTTATCGATCAGAAAGGCAAAGAAATTATAAAGCCGCAGTTTCCGGTGCAGCCGGGCGACTTTGTAGAGAGTCGCGCAGCAGTATCCGATGGCGATTACTGGGGATTTATAAATAAAGAAGGGAATGTCGTGATCGACTATCAATATGTTGAAGTATCCAACTTCTATAAGGGTTATGCGCTGGCACTGACGGAGGATAAAGGGATTGTATTTCTCGATAAAAACGGCAAGTTAGCAGCTGAGACAAATATGTATTATGTAGAGGAGTTGCAGTACGTTAATCCGTACGAATACTCGGACTATGTATGGTTAATGGATGAGAACGGAAAATGGGCGTTCTATTCGTATGACGGGAAGCAGATCATTCAGCCAACTTATCGAACGCCACTGTCATTCATCTGGCGTGATTACGTTCTGGAGCAGTCCAATATGTTCAGCGAGGGCAAGGCGATTGTAACGAATGATAAGTATGAACGTTTTCTGATAGATGAGAAAGGGAAAGCAACTCCTATATTGGCAGCATACAAAGGCTCGCCGTTATTGGCTGTTGGTGCGTACAGGGAAGGTATGGTTATGGCTAGTCTGTTGAATGAAAACAAAGCGCCAACGTGGGGATTTCTGGATCATACAGGAAAAGAAATAGTGAGTCCCACCACATACCTGGAGATTCAAGATTTCTCTGAAGGCGTGGCAGCGGTACAGAACAAAGCAGGAACATGGGGCTATATCAACAAGAAGGGACAGACAGTCGTCCCGCATAGCTATGATTACGGCTTTCCCTTCAACAATGGCCTCGCATGGGTCATGATGAAGGGCAAGTGGGGGATGATTGACCAGAAAGGAAAGGTTGTCGTACCGCTTAAATACGAGCCGCTGGATGAGGAGTGGCAGATGGGTGATTTCCGGGATGGTTATGTGCTTGTGTTCAATGGCTCGACCTATAACTTTGTGAACGCCAAAGGCGAAGAAGTGTATATGGACGGATTTGAGGGCGCTTGGCACTTCAGCGAAGGCATTGGAGCCATCATGGTGAATGGCAAATGGGGTTATATCAGCAAACCTGCCGATATGGTGACAGCTAAGTCAGCATCCGCGAAGGTGATTATTGACGGCAAAGAAGTGGCATTCGAAGCTTACTCCATCAACGGCAACAATTACTTTAAGCTGCGCGACCTCGGTATGGCGTTAAGTGGAACAAGCAAGCAATTCGACGTATCCTATGATGCGAAGAAGGATTCCATTATGCTGGCTGCGGGCAAGGCCTACACGCCGGTAGGCGGAGAGCTTGCAACAACAGGCAAGATGATACATGTCGCAGCTTGGCCAACCACATCCAATGTTTATTTGAACGGCAACAAAGTGGAGCTGGCGGCTTACAAAATAGGCGGGAATAACTACTTTAAACTAAGAGACATCGGCCAAGCTTTCAACTTTGGCATCACGTATGACGAAGCGAAAAAGATGATTGTCATCGATACAACTAAAAGCTACACAGAATAGCAACACTATAAGAAAGAGGACACATGACGTGTCCTCTTTCTTGCGTTCAGACTAGTGGCTGGCTCTGTAACCATTGCCCTTAATTCATGAGCCTCACTCACCCTTCGTCCAAGGGAAATAAGCATTTGAATACCGATATCGCTGCAAAGGCTTATCAATTGAATTAGTAAGTGAGGGAGCAGTTGCTCTAATGATTATTCTGTAAAATGATGTAAAGGGACTTGCTCTATTAACACATCTAACCATTTCAAAAAAAACAGAAAAGAGGACCCTTGCGGGTCCTCTTCCTGACGGTGAGTTGGATTGGTTACGAGTATCAATTCACACTTATTAGCTTGAAACGTTGGAGATCAACATTCCTCATCGGAGTTAATCAGCAAGCGCTTCATGAATCCTCATGAGCACGTATAACCAAGCTACGCAGAAGCGTTCGCTTACTTATAGGCTCGAAATGTGTGTGTTACAGACCGTAGTCTTTAGCACAACCCCTCGCTTCTATGCTGAAGTGAATGAAAAGGAATACGCTTGATTACCTTGCACCAGTTGGTCCAATGGAACCACACCTCTCTTCCACCGTCGAAACTTAGAATGGCCCGTTTACGAATGTTTCATACATGAGGGCTTAAAAAAATTATTTTGGCATCCGAATCCACTTGCGCTCGTGATTTGTGTTCTCAGGGAATCGCTCTCCCTTGTGAAGCGAAACCTTCTTCGGGTTCTCAATGCCCATGTGGAAGGAATTGACGCCCGCCTCAATGTACGTACCGTTGTTTGGAGCACGGTCACCTTGGTTAAACATCGTGAATTCGCCCATTGTCAGCACCTCCAGATGAATGTAGGACTCAGCTTACTGCTATGGCAGAGCAGCATCGTCCATGATTTAGTATGGGCTAAATTCGGAGCGGGCATGTCTGACAGAATTCGGACGCCTGCAAGCCTTGTCATTGCGGGTGGAATTTGATATAGTATAGAGATGCGAGCCTAAGGCTCGTTCCTTGCTCCGCTTTGCGGGGCCGTTAGTCCAAAAGGAGGTGAAACAATATGCGCAAATATGAAGTGATGTACATCATTCGTCCAGACGTAGAGCAAGAGAACGTTCAAGCTTTCGTTGATAAGTTCAATGGCATCATCTCCAACGGTGGAGAGGTTACGAAAACAGACGTAATCGGCAAACGCCGTCTTGCGTATGAGATCAATAAGATTCGTGATGGTTACTTTGTTCTGGTACACTTCAACGCAACAACTGAAGTTGTCAATGAGCTTGACCGTATCATGAAGATTACGGATGAAGTTATCCGTACGTTGATCGTCAGAGACGTAGCTTAATTTTCCACAGGAATTTGTTCAATGGGGAGGTCATGACATGTTGAACCGTGTAATATTGATTGGCAGATTGACGAGGGACCCAGAGCTCCGTTACACGCCAGCCGGAGTAGCAGTGACGCAATTCACGCTAGCCGTAGACCGACCGTTCACGTCGGGTCAAGGAGAGCGCGAGGCGGATTTCATTCCGGTCGTGACGTGGCGCCAGCTTGCGGAGACCTGTGCCAATTACTTGCGTAAAGGCCGTCTGACGGCTGTAGAGGGGCGCATTCAAGTGCGGAACTACGAGAACAATGAGGGCAAGCGTGTGTATGTAACGGAAGTTATTGCAGACAACGTCCGGTTCTTGGAGTCGAGCCGCGAAGGTGGAGCTCCGCGTGAGGAAAGCGGAGGCGGGTACAGCAGCGGTGGCAATACGGGCGGCTATAGTGGAGGCGGCAACGGCAACCCTTCAAGTAGCGGCGGGAATAGCGGCAACCGTTCGAATCAATCACGGAACGACAATGATCCGTTCAAGGATGACGGACGCCCGATTGACATTTCCGAAGATGATTTACCATTCTAACTATTGACGATAAGGAGGATGTATCATGGGCTTTAAGCAAAGAGAAGGCGGCGATGAGCGTCCAGAACGCAAATTCGGCGGCCGTAAAGGCGGACGTAACAAACGTCGTAAAGTTTGTTACTTCACTGTGAACAAAATTTCTCACATTGACTATAAAGACACTGATTTGCTGAAAAAGTTTATTAGCGAGCGCGGCAAAATTTTGCCACGTCGTGTAACAGGCACAAGCGCGAAATACCAACGTTTGCTGACTGTTGCAATTAAACGTTCCCGTCAAATCGCATTGCTGCCATACACGACTGAATAGTCGAATGTTTAAAATGGAGGACCCTTTAATTAGGGTCCTCCATTTTTTGTTGTATGCCCAGCATGGGTGTCATCTCTAAGGAATCCGGCTAATGTGCAAGGGTTGAGAGCAAGTTCGGTGAGACCTAGCGGAGGTTCGGGCTTGGTCGTATTCAAGCACGCCTTGCGAAGACCAGCCCAATCGTAATTGTTCAGCTGGTCATGAATTTGGAGTCCAACCTTCTGCCTATTCATGAGGTAGAAGCCTATGGACTTTCCATTGAGAAAGCGGACTTGCAAAATTATTTGCTGAATATAACGGAAGATGCGGAGGTAAACATATGAACGCACAAGGTGCGGTATTCCGATTGATGTACGAGGATGGGAGCTGGTATTTTGCTAGCGTCCGGATCGGGTGTACGAGCGGCATTCGACCGGACCGAAGTCAATAAGTCCCGCATTAAATCAATGCAGAGAATTTATTAAAAATCATGGATTTAGATGTGAATATACAGATAGTACAGAAACGGCCGCCCAATATGTTAAATAATCCAGTAATACCAATATTGCAGCGATATAGATTTCTAATCGAAACTGAAGTAGCTCAAAGTGAAGAGCGTATGGTCAAAGCAATTAAAATTCTAGAAACATTTGAACATCAGGTACATATAGTTGGGAGTTACTCGACCACAGTTCTTTAGTTATTATGAAGACAATGGTTGTTAAGCTATCGGGTAACATTAGTTTAAATCCAGGAGCAGCTTGCCGAAGCGGTAGCTGCTTCTTCTTATTTCATTAAGCTAACGGGCAGGTTGGCACAGTCATGGTGGCTAAAATACGATAACCATTAAAATTAAAAGTAAACATTATAAAATAAATGGATTATCCTTGTGATTAGGTTTCACTACCTTTAATGCTGTATGCACAATGAGAGCTTATTTATATAAGCTTATCAAAGATAGCAAGTGAGCATTTTGAGCTATCTCAAAATACAGATTAAAGGAGCATTATTTGTGATCTCGAACGAAATGAATTCCCTCAATGATGACATCGATGCCAAAAATGAAAGTCTTCCATGGACAAGTCTGCTGGCTTTAGCTATGGCAGGATTTATCTGCATACTTACGGAAAGTCTGCCTGCGGGGCTGCTACCCCAGATTGCGACTGATCTTGGCATAACGCAGGGGCTGGCCGGACAACTAGTTACGTTATATGCAGTAGGCTCTCTGCTAGCTGCAATACCGTTGACCACAGCGACACGAGGGTGGAGACGTAGACCGCTTTTGCTGCTTTGTATCACAAGTTTTCTGGTATTTAACACGGTGACTGCTTTATCTTCGGTGTATGCTATAACGCTAATCGCCCGTTTCTGTGCAGGAGTAGCAGCGGGGGTGTTGTGGGGAATGACTGCAGGTTATGCACGCCGTATGGTGCCTGAGTCGCTAAAAGGAAAAGCCATGGCCGTCGCTATGGTCGGCACACCTTTGGCATTGGCGCTTGGGGTTCCGATAGGAACATTTTTCGGAACGTATGCAGGCTGGCGCCTGATCTTTGGAACAGTATCCATATTGACGCTGGCCCTCATCGCATGGGTGCTCTGGAAAGTGCCGGATTATGACGGTGAGCCCGCTCAGGATCAACTCCCATTGCATAAAATCTTTTTTATACCTGGAATTCGGCCTATTTTATTTGTAGTTCTCGGCTGGGTGCTAGCTCACAATATATTGTATACCTACATTTCTCCTTTTCTGGTCAACACGGCTCTGGCCCACAGAGTGGATCTGATTCTGCTTATTTTCGGCGTGACTTCAGTGATCGGCATTTGGATAATTGGGTTGCTGATTGATCATTTTATGAGAATACTGGTTTTATCAAGCATTGCGATATTTGCCATTGCCTCAGCGACAATGGGTATCTGGATAAATCAGCCGGTCGTCATCGTCTTCGGTGTCATTGCATGGGGAATGACCTTTGGCGGAGCAGCCACATTACTACAGACAGCCATTGCACTTGCAGGAGGGCAAAGTGCGGATATCGCTCAATCCATGCTGGTAACGGCGTGGAATCTCGGAATTGGTGCAGGGGGAATTGTTGGTGCTATCCTGCTTGATTGGATCGGGGCGAGATTCCTACCAGGTTCATTGGTTCTTTTGTTGCTAATTACCCTTCTTGTAGCTTGGACCGCCCGAAAACATGGTTTTCCTAGAACTCGCTAAAGGTGAATGTTTAGATCGGGTAAGATCAGTTGTCAGGAACACCTTGTAAAACGACTTCCTGCATTATATGAAAGATCGCCCCAATCCACGTAACCGATGGATGGGCGGTCTTTGAATAAATACGTAATACTTAAATGAGGGGATTGGTTCCTTCAATCAGGTTTTTATGCGCAATAGGCGAAGACATCGCGATAAGTGTAGTGTAGGTCCCGTATTTGTCACACTGATCTCCAAACGCTTCTAGGTCCGCAATGGAGTCAGTCATGACTTTTAATAAATAGTTATGTTCCCCGCTTACGCGATAACACTCCACAACTTCGGGCGAAGAACGGCAGAAATCAAGGAAAGCATTACATTCTCTGGTCCGAAAAAGCAGGTACGATGTACTTTGTTTTCCTATTTTGTGGGGATTAATAACGGTACGGTACTCTTCGATCACACCGCTTTCTTCCAGTCGTTTCACGCGTTCCGTGACGGCTGGCTGTGATAGTCCCACCAACTTTCCCAATTCGGTCATGGACAATCTGGCCTGGTTTTCCATATGAAACAGGATGTTTTTATCGATCTGATCCACATTATCGCTTCCTTTTAATGTATAAGATATTTGGGGAAGGTTCCTTCAGATTAACGGCGAGTGAAGCCCAATACTTGGGAAATCTAATGTAATGCAAAGGAAGTTATTAATATAATAAACACACTATCTTTAATTAATCAAGTTGGTATTCCTTGGGCTCTTTTTTGCTATGCAGGGAAGGGAGCTGCTAATGAGATGCAGACGATGAATAGGGTGGTTAACCGACGATATAAGAGAAATGAAATGCGGAGCATAATAGAGGATAGTTAAGAAATATAGTCATTAATCCGCTTACATAAGAAAGAAATAAGATGAATAACGAAACAACTCTATGTATAATAAGTAACGTTGACCACCGGCCCCGACCTTTCTGAGAGTGGAAGGTCACCCATATACAACATAGAGGAGGATTTCTTATTTTATTGTCAAAACTGAAAAACACCTGGTTCTTCAACATCCGAGGCGATGTTCTGGCGGGGATTACGGTAGCGCTGGCTTTGATACCGGAGGCTATCGCATTCTCGATTATTGCCGGCGTTGATCCCATGGTAGGACTGCATGCTTCATTCTGCATCGCGGTTATCATCTCCATTGTAGGAGGACGCCCGGGCATGATATCCGCCGCTACCGGGGCAATGGCGGTTCTCATGGTGACTTTGGTTGCTGATCATGGACTGGAGTATCTGTATGCCGCCACAATCTTAACGGGCATCCTGCAGTTTATAATTGGCTCGCTCAAGCTGGGGCGATTCATTACGTTCGTGCCGCAGTCTGTCGTAACCGGCTTTGTGAATGCGCTGGCGATATTGATCTTTATGACGCAGCTCGTTCAATTCGAAGGAGCCACTTGGGTGATGTATGCATTAGTTGCGGCCACGCTGCTCATCATCTACGGGCTGCCCCGCATTACGAAGGCTGTGCCTTCAGCGCTTGTCGCGATTATCGTGATGACCTGCGTAACGGTATTTGGCGGCATTCAGGTGAACACGGTAGGAGATATGGGCGAGATTACACGCTCGTTGCCACTCTTCCATGTGCCGGATATCCTGCTTAATTGGGACACGCTCGCTATTATTTTCCCAGTGTCGATGACGCTGGCGATAGTAGGACTGCTGGAGTCGCTGATGACCGCAACTATTCTGGATGAAGCGACGAATACTAAAAGCGATAAAAATAAAGAAGTACGCGGTCAGGGCATTGCCAATACGGTGACGGGTTTCTTCGGAGGCATGGCCGGATGCGCTATGATTGGCCAATCGGTTATTAATGTGAAGTCCGGCGGCAGGGGCCGCTTGTCGACGCTGACCGCTGGCATTGTGCTTCTGTTCCTCATTATGGTGCTGGGGGATGTCGTTCGGGTCATTCCGATGGCTGCTTTGGTCGGGGTTATGTTTATGGTATCCATCGGCACCTTCGACTGGCGATCTATTCTGGATATGAGGAAAATCCCAATGTCCGATACGCTGGTCATGGTGACGACCGTAGCAGTCGTCGTGTATACGCATGATCTTGCCAGAGGTGTTATGGTAGGCGTGATCATGAGCGCGCTGATCTTCGGCTGGAGGATTGCACGTATACAGGGGGTCTCAGAGTTGGAAGCGGGCGGACGCAAGGTGTACCATATTCGCGGGCAGATGTTCTTCGGAACGATGAGCCACTTCGCGGATCTGTTCGATCCGCAGGGCGACCCCGATCGTATTGCGATCGACTTCTCTGACTCCCATGTATGGGATCATTCCGCAGTGACGGCAATTTCCAAGGTTGTGGGCAAGTATGAGCAGTTGGGCAAGACGGTAGACATCCTTGGACTGAATGAAGAGAGCCGCCGGATGGTGGATAAGATCGGATTATCCCAACCATCGGGACACCAATGGCACAAACCTAGTTAATGAAGGATATGTAAAGGCCCGCAACGCTTGTCGTTGCGGGCCTTCCTTGTAGGTGATCGGCTGATTATCCGATCAAGATATGGTCCTCTGGATATCCGATCTTGGAGGTTTGTTTCTTCTGCGATAAGGCGAAGGCAAGGGTGAGTGGTCCAAGCCGGCCGATGAACATCGTAATGGCGACAATCACTTTGCCAATTGGTGATAGCTCGGCTGTAAGCCCCATGGAAAGACCAGTTGTACTGAAGGCCGAGGTTGCTTCGAAGAGTACCTCCAGGAAGTGATCCTCCAGCATATCCTCCGTAATCGTCAGCAGCAGTGTGACAAGGAGTACACAGGCAAGCGAGCTAATCACGACAGCCAGCGCCCGCATGACCGTATCTTGCGATATCTTGCGCTTGAACGCATGAATTTGCCCGCCCCCGCGGAAGGTGTTGAACGTAGCCAACAGCAGGACGACTACGGTATTAATCTTGATGCCACCGCCGGTACCGCCGGAGGCGGCCCCAATGAACATGAGGATAATCAGCAGGAACTGGGATACAGCGAGCATGCTGCCGATATCAACGGTATTGAACCCCGCGCTTCTCGGGGTAAAGCTTTGGAAGATCGAAGCCATGATTCGCTCGCCGAAAGACAGCTCCCCGTAGGTTGCGCTGTTCCAGCTCTCCAGCAGAAACAGGAGCAGGAATCCCATGACGGACAGGATGGCCGTGGCCAGAATGACGATCTTGGAATGCAAGGACAGCTTGCGCCAGGAACGCTTGCGGAATATGTCCACGATCACGATATAGCCAAGGCCGCCGACGACGAACAAGGTAATGATGATGAAGTTGACGATCGGATCGCCAACATGCTGGCTTAGTCCATCGGACCAAAGCGCAAAGCCTGCATTATTGAAGGCGGAGACCGAATGGAACAAGGCGTAATAGGCAGCGTGTGCAAGTCCCATCTCGTTCTCCCAGCGCAGCGTCAAGATTAAAGTCGCGATCGATTCGAACAGAAACACAATTAGCACCATATACAACGATAGCCGCACCAGTCCTTGTGCAGAAGTCGCTTGTGTAGAGTGCTGGATAATGAGGCGATGCTTCAGTCCTATTTTTTTGCCTAACAGGATGGCTACCATGACGCCCAAGGTCATGAAGCCGATGCCGCCAATCTGGATAAGAATCATAATGATAACTTGTCCGGCGATAGAGAAGGCTGAGCCGGTGTCCAGTACGACTAGACCGTTCACACAGACGGCTGAGACAGATGTGAATAATGCATTAAGCACACCGACAGACTGTCCGTTACTGGAAGAGAAGGGCATGCTCAGCAGCACGGTGCCGATACAGATTAAGAAGAAGAACACAATCGTTATCAACTGAGGCGGACTGATATTGCCCTTCAACCGGTTGATCGTTCGCTCGACAAAGCTCAATTCATTGCGCCTCGTTCTAAGGGCGTCCATAATCGTTCTCCAAATCTCTTATATCATCATAGCTGCCAATAATGAGAAGGATATCTCCGGTATGAATCGCATCTTCGGCTTTCGGCGATACGTTAATGTTTTGACCTGTCTTGATGGCCATAATGGTACATCCGTATCGGGCGCGAATGTTCAGATCTTTCAGCGATAGACCGTTCATGGCAGGAGGGGCTAGGATCTCGGACAGATTGTATTCCGGCGACAACTCGATATAATCGATCAGGTTGTCGGAGCTGAGCTGATTACCCAGCCGGATGCCCATATCTCGCTCAGGATAGATCACATAATCCGCACCGATCTTATTGAGCACGTTCCCGTGCATTTCATTGCGGGCTTTGGCCGTTACCTTCGGCACCTTAAGGTCCTTCAGCAGCAGCGTGGTCAGAATGCTCGCCTGCAGGTCGTCGCCGATTGCGACAATGGCATGCGTGAAGTTGCTCGCGCCAAGTTCGCGCAGCACAGACTCGTCCGTACAGTCGGCCTGGAGCGCGTGGGTCGCAGTAGACGCCATCTCCTGCACAAGGTGCTCATTCTTATCAACTGCCAGCACTTCATGGCCGTTCTCGATCAGCGTGCGTGTCAGGCTGGAGCCGAAGCGTCCCAAGCCAATGACCAAAAATTGTTTCTTCATTAATGAATCACATCCTGGCAATAGTGGGTTCAAGCAGGAGCCTGATGCTGGTAATTTTGCTTGATGTGTTTCATGATAGGAGACAACATTCCTTTTGTCAAAGGCAAATTCAGCTTATTGAGGAACGGATCGCTTAACGATTCGGACGTATTCTCTCGGTTGATAGGGTGTATAGATCGTTCCATCGCGGCTTGAGTTGTAATCATCGTAGATTCTGTAAGAACCTTCTTGTACAGGAGGATGCATCGAATAGGAATCATGATCCTTTCTGATATGATGGTGTGCGATTGCGCTTAAGCCAATCAGTGACAAGGACAGAATCGCACATAACGTTATTTTGGTTTTCAGCACAGGTTTTACTCACTCCTTTTATAATGAGTAATCCCCTTGGGGTGCTGATTTCATTCCGATGCTGGTAATTTCTTTTGACAACGAATGGGCTGAAAGCTATAATTGACTTACATTTTGTGCGTAAGCATTCATAGGTTTGAAGTGGAGGAGCCTGCCAACAGCGGGCTCTTTTTGCGTTTTTTTGGGGTTATCCGATCCAAATGGTGATCAAGCTGGGCAGTATGGCTTGGTTTTCCTTCTGATGGGCAATACTGTTGTTGAATTATGGATACTACAATAGGAGGTTGCATCTTGGTTATTCTTCATCTCGCCATTATTTTGCCTTTTCTATTCGCGATTGGCGCGCCTATTCTGCACAAGCTGCTTCCGCGCGTCCATGTGGGATGGCTGATGCTGCCGGTGCCGGCGGTACTGTTCGCGTATATGCTGAGTCTCATTCCTGTTATACGGGAACAGGGGCCCCAAGAGGGGACGATCTCATGGATGCCGTCACTAGGCGTGAATGTACATGTCTATGCAGACGGACTGTCGCTGCTGTTCTCGCTCCTGATAACGGGAATCGGATCTCTGGTGCTCTTGTATTCCATCTTCTATCTGAATAAGAACAAGGAGAAGCTTGTTCGCTTCTATGTCAGCTTGATGCTGTTCATGGGGGCGATGCTAGGACTTGTGCTGTCGGACAATCTGATGGTGCTGTACGGATTCTGGGAGTTGACGAGCATATCGTCATTCCTGTTGATTGCCTTCTGGCATGAGCGGGAGAAATCGAATTATGGGGCGTTGAAGTCGCTGCTTATTACGGTATTCGGCGGTTTAGCGATGTTCGCGGGCTTCCTGCTGCTGTACGTGATGTCCGGTACATTCAGTATCCGGGAGCTGATTGGCGATGCCGCGGCGATTGCGGGACATGATCTGTTTATTCCGGCGATGCTCCTGATTCTGCTCGGGGCGTTTACGAAATCAGCGCAATTTCCTTTCCATATCTGGCTGCCGGATGCGATGGAGGCGCCGACACCGGTCAGCGCTTATCTCCATTCTGCAACGATGGTGAAGGCGGGTATCTATCTGGTAGCGCGCATGAGCCCGATCTTCGCAGGAGAGGCGTTATGGCTATGGCTGGTCTCCGGACTTGGCTTGTTGACGCTGGTCTATGGTTCATATCGCGCGTTGAAGCAAGTCGATCTAAAGTCAATGCTGGCCTTCTCCACGATCAGTCAGCTGGGACTGATCATGAGCTTATTCGGTCTTGGCTCGGCAGCAGCTCTATACGCAGGGACGCCACAAGCTGAGTTCTTCAGCAAAGCGACAATGGCCGCCGTTTTTCACCTGCTGAATCACGCCATTTTCAAGGGCGCTTTGTTTATGGTCGTCGGCATTGTCGATCATGAGACGGGGACGAGGGATATCCGCAAGCTTGGCGGACTAATGTCCGTCATGCCGATCACCTTCACTATTGCGATGATAGGGTCGTTCTCTATGGCCGGCATTCCGCCGTTCAATGGTTTCCTCAGCAAGGAGATGTTCTTTACCGCCGTGTTGAATATACGAAACATGGACCTGTACGGCATGGATGTATGGGGAACGCTATTCCCGGTTATCGCATGGGTGGCCAGCATCTTCACATTTGTATACAGCATGCTGATTGTCTTCCGCACGTTCGGTGGCAAGCCTCAGTTCGATAAGCTGGAGAAGCAGCCGCATGAAGCGCCGCTTGGCCTGCTGCTATCGCCGGTGGTGCTAGCCACACTCGCTATCGTATTCGGGTTATTCCCGAATTTGGCATCCTATTCGCTTATCGAGCCGGCTATGGCTGCCGTCCATCCAGGACTGCTTGGTCCGGGTGAGCAGTTCTTGGTGTCCATCGACCTATGGCATGGCTTTACGATGGAGCTGTTCATGACGGCTGGAGTCGTGGCAATCGGTCTCATCCTGTTCTTTATTCATAAGCGGACAGCTGTGCTGAATCAGCCTTTATTCGCCAAAGCAACCCTGAACCGGAGCTACGACGGCGGCCTTCGTATGATCGACCGTGTATCCCATGCCATTACAAGGGTATATATGACGGGATCCATCCGTCATTACCTGATCTATATCTTTGCCTTTCTGATTCTGGCGATTGGCCTGACTCTATTCACGCAGGATGCCTTCCAGCTGGATATGTCGAGCTTTGCAGATATGAGCTTCTACGAAGCGGCGGTCATGATCGCGCTCGTTATCGCGTCAATTGCTGTGTTGTTCGTCAATTCGCGGTTGATGGCGATTATCTTGACAGGGGCAGTGGGGTATCTCGTCTCGTTGTTCTTCGTTATCTTCAGAGCGCCGGATCTGGCGTTGACGCAGCTAAGTGTGGAGACGGTCTCGGTAGCTTTGTTCCTGCTATGCTTCTATCACTTGCCGAAGTTGAAGAAGGAGCTTGTATCGCTTCGATTCAAGCTCGGGAACTTTATAATTGCGCTTGGGGTAGGCGTAGTGATGACGCTTGTTGCTCTTAGCGCAAGCGGTACGAAGCCGTTTGAATCGATTTCTCATTATTTCCTGGAAAATAGTTATAAGCTCGCGGGCGGCAAAAACGTCGTCAATGTCATCCTTGTGGACTTCCGCGGCTTCGATACGATGCTGGAGATTGTCGTGCTTGGCATTGCCTCATTCGGCATCTATGCCATGATCATGCTAAAGCTGAAGGAGGATGGGATAGAGGGCTCGTTGTTGCAATCGGGGAAGAACCTTCCGCTTAACGGGTTCAAGAGCAATGATATGATCTTGAAGACGATGGCGAAGCTGGCGATTGTGATTATTCTTGGGTTTTCCCTGTACATGTTCTATATGGGACATAACCATCCCGGCGGCGGATTCATCGGAGCCTTGATGGCATCTGCTGCACTGCTGCTGCTGGGTATGGCGTACGGCATGAAATCGGTGGATAAAGTTGTACCGCTTAATTTTCAGAGATTGACTGCACTTGGTATTGTTATCGCCTTGCTGACGGGAATCGGTTCTTTCTTCTTTGACGCGCCATTCCTCAGCCATACCTTTGATTACTTCGATCTTCCGGTCATTGGCGAGCTGGAGCTGGCAACGGCGACGTTGTTCGATCTTGGTGTCTATCTGACGGTTATCGGGGTCGCCATGACGATTATCTTTACGATCGGGAGGGATCAATAGATGGAACTGTATATGTCCTTGACGATCGGCGTGTTATTCACCGTAGGTGTCTATCTGATTCTGTCCAAAAGCCTGCTGCGCATCATTCTGGGCACGTCCTTCCTGACGCATGGCGTTCATCTGCTGCTGCTGACAATGTCGCGCCTTAAGACAGGCTCAGCGCCGCTGCTTGGCGAGCATGCGGAGTCGTATGTCGATCCATTGCCGCAGGCGCTCATATTGACGTCCATCGTCATCAGCTTCGGCGTTACCTCTTTTTTCATCGTGCTTGCTTACAAAGCTTATCAAAAGCTTGGGACAGATGATATGGAACAGCTAAGGGGGGAGAAGAATGAATAATACGTTGGTTCTTCCTCTCATCATCCCGTTGCTGACGGCAGTCATCCTCGTTTTCTTGAAAGGGCGTATTCCGCTGCAACGCTGGATTAGCGGTATAAGCGGAATAGCGAATGTGGCAGTCGCCGCTTACATTCTCTATCAGGTAAAGTCGGAGGGCATTCAGACGCTGTATATGGGCGGCTGGGCGCCTCCATACGGCATTATATTTGTAGCGGATATGCTTGCGGCGCTGCTCGTTCTGGCAACAGCGGTCATCGGCTTGTTCTGCCTGTTCTACTCCTTCCGAAGCATCGGAGAGGAGCGGGAGAAGCATTATTATTATCCGTTGTTTCAATTCTTGCTGGTGGGTGTCAGCGGTTCGTTCCTGACGGGGGATATCTTCAACCTGTTCGTCTGCTTCGAGGTCATGTTGATTTCCTCCTATGCGCTCATCGTACTTGGAGGCACGAAGCTTCAATTAAGAGAATCGCTCAAATATATACTGATTAACATTCTGTCCTCCGCCTTATTTGTAGCCGCGGTTGCGTATCTGTACGGTGTAACCGGTGCGCTGAATATGGCTGATCTGTCCGTGCGTGTCGCAGAAGCGGGGCAAGGCGGTATCCTGAACGTCATTGCTATGCTGTTCATGATCGTATTTGCACTGAAGGCCGGATTGTTCCTGTTCTTCTGGCTTCCGGGCTCCTATGGCGCGCCGCCTGCCGCAATTCGCACGATCTTTGCTGCATTGCTCACCAAGGTTGGTTTGTATGCGCTGCTTCGCACCTTTACGCTCATCTTCTATCACGATCCATCCACTACGCATACATGGATCGGCTGGATGGCAGGGGCGACAATGGTGCTGGGTGCAATCGGGGCACTGGCTTACAAGGACATTCCGCGCATTCTGAATTACAATGTCGTCATCAGTGTCGGCTTTATTGCATTCGGTCTCGTCTCTGCCAATAAGGATGCGCTGGACGGGACAGTGTTCTATCTGCTCCATGATATGATCGGCAAAGCACTGCTCTTCCTGCTTGGCGGCATGATCATCGCGGCCGCAGGGACGAAGAAGCTGTCCGAGATGGGAGGGCTGATCAAGCGTCATCCTTATCTCGGCTGGATGTTCTTCGTCACCGCTCTGGCGATCGCAGGCATACCGCCGCTCAGCGGCTTCGCCGGCAAGCTGATGATCATACGCGGCGGCTTCGCGGCGGAGAACTATGTGCTTGCGGCGCTATCCGTCGCCTCCAGCTTCGTCGTACTGTATTCCTTGATCCGCATCTTTATGGCGGCGTTCTGGGGCAAGGAACGTATGGCTATAGCTGGGACTGTGCCGGTAAGAGCGTCGGATTACCGGATGAAGCTCTGGTCTGGGGCTGGCCTGTTTGTGCTCGTGATTGCAATGGGGCTCGGGGCGGAATGGGTGTACGGATTCGTATCGGAAGCGGGCCAGACCCTAGTGCAGCCGGCTATCTATATTGACGCGGTGCTAAAGGAGTAGATGAGATGGTTATACTGAAGCGGACATGGGCAGGGGTTAAGCTGTTATTTATCTTTAATAGGGAATTGTTCATATCCAGTTACGTCGTACTGAGGCAAATCCTGCAGCCGAAGCTTTCCATCCGGCCTGGCATCTTCGCAATGAAGACGGAGCTGAAGTCGAATTGGGAAATTACGCTGCTCTCCTGCCTGATTTGTCTGACGCCCGGAACGCTTACGCTGGATGTAGCGGGCGACGGGGAGACGCTGTATATTCATGCGATGGATATAGAGGATGCGGAGCAATTATCCCATCAAATCAAAAACTCATTCGAACGAGCCATCATGGAGGTGACGCGCGCATGATGGAAGGATTGCTGCTGTCTGCACTTATTTTGTTGTCGCTGGCTATTATCGGCGCTCTGTACCGTCTGCTCAAGGGCCCGTCCATACCGGACCGGATCGCAGCGCTCGACACCATTGGCATTCTGCTGCTGGCGACGATCGCGGTGCTGGGCATACTGCTCCGGACGACAGCCTACTTCGATATTATTCTGCTTCTCGGCATTCTGACGTTCATCGGCACGACAGCATTCGCGAGATATATAGAGAGGGGTGTAGTCCTTGAGTCTGGGGATGATCGGTGAGTGGCTGATTGGCATACTTATCTTACTTGGAGCAATCGTCTGCGTGATCAGCGTCTTCGGTCTCATCAGGCTGCCGGATGTATATCTGCGATCCCATGCTGCGACCAAAAGCGCGACAATGGGCGTGCTCCTTATCTTGTTTGGCGGATTTCTGTACTTTTGGGCATTCGAGAATCATATCAGCATTAAGTTGCTGCTTGGGATTGTGTTTGTATTCATCACCTCGCCGGTAGCCGGGCATCTGAACGGACGCGCGGCTTATCGTTCCGGTGTGTCGCTATGGAAGGGCAGCGTGCAGGATGATCTGAAGACGGAGAGGAAGCGGATGGAGCAGAAGGACAGCGGGAAGAGCGGGTAGCTGTCACTAGGAGGCTGTGCGGGAGCACAGCCTCTTCTGCGCCCTGGACAGCCGCTACTATAGAAGAAAAGAAGAGAAACCCGTCTAGATGGCGGGTTTCTCTTCTTATTGAGGATTGCTGCCACAAGTGTACGTATGCTTAGAACTTGCCGATTTGCTGCTCCGACCACTCACCGATATAAGGCAGCTTGAACTGCTTGCCCTGAAGCGCGAGAAGCATCAGCGCGATCCAGAGAATGAAGGTAAGCGGAGTCAGAATAAAGGAGACAAGAATGCCAATTATCGGAATGACGCCTAGGATGAGGTGGACGGCCACCAAGATGACAAAGACAGCTGTAGACTGCATGGCATGAAATTTGACGAACCGGCTCTGCTTCTCAATCGCCAGAAATAGGATGCCTGTAATAAATCCGGCCAAGTAACAGAGCAATGCGGCTATCTTCGGGTCCAGTCCGGTCGATGACGGGTCTGGATTGACTTGAATGGGCTGCATGGAGATAAGTTCATCCCTTTCTGATCATCTTCGTTATATAACCAATATATTCGGTTAGGACTAGCAATAGACCCCTCTACTATAGCAAATCTTTCCCAAGAATGGAACGAATGAATTGTAACGGGTTTGTAACCTGCTTGGGCTTTGCTTCGTCTAAAATAAAAAGGGGTATATCACAACTAAATCGACAAAAAGAGATATCGGAATGGAGAGAATGGTAGGATATGAAGAAATATAAACGGGCCTATATCATTAGTGCAGTCGCTCTCGTCATTTTATCACTGGCCTACTTTAACCGCGGTGCGCTGGCTATGATGGGCTTCGACTGGTTCCTGCAGGGCGAGGTGGAGAAGCGGCTGGAGAACACGTATAAGCCGATTGAAGGGCGCGAGCCCAAGCCGGTCAATGTCGACAAAACCAAACAAGATCCGTTCTCGGTGCTGCTGCTTGGCGTCGACCAGCGCGGCAAGGAGGTCGGGCGGTCGGATACGCTAATCTATACGGTCGTACGTCCAAACGACGGCAATATGCTGCTTGTGTCGATTCCGCGGGATATGTATGTGGAGATTGTCGGCAGGGATCGTGAAGACAAGATTAACCACGCTTATGCCTTCGGCGGAGCGGGCATGTCGATGGATACGGTCGAGAAGTTCCTCGATGCGCCGGTCAATTATTATGCTTCCATTAACTTCGAAGGGTTCCGCGCCGCAATTGACGCATTGGGCGGTATTGCGCTTCCGATTGAAGAGGATATTGTAAACAAGGACCCGTACCATGAGAAATTTACCATCAAAGGCGGGCAAGACCTGTATAACGGCAACGATGCGCTGAATTTCGTGCGTTACCGCGAGGATGCCGGCGGCGATATGAGCCGTACGGAGAGACATTCGCAGTTCCTTCATGCTATGATAGAGAAGGCATCCGCGATGAAGCAATGGAGCAAGGTTCCGGAGCTTCTGGACATCATGGGCGAGAACTTCAGCACGGATATGCAGCCGGGCAAGCTGGTTGATTTGGCCCAAAGCATGGTGCAGTCGAAGAACCGCAACATGTACAGTCAGACGATTCTGGGCGAAGGCCACAGGCTGGAAGCCGGAGGAGCTTGGTATTATTTTGCCAATGAAGACGACCTGGCTGGGGTCCAGCTGATGATCAAAAACTGGTTGAACGCCGACACGAAAGCAGGAAGCTTGATTCTTCCTCCGAAATATCAAGACAGCAAGAAAGAGGTAGAAGCGCTCTCTAGTGCGTCGTCGGTGCATGAAACGGAGTGAATGGAAGGATGAATATTGCCTTTTTCCTGCTGCCGAAGCATGAGGTCGTATGTCTGCCGCATGACGCGACGCTCAGACAGGCGCTGGAGCGCATGGAATATCACCGCTATTCTGCCGTTCCCATCATTAATGAAGATGGCGGATATATCGGCACGGTTACAGAGGGAGATCTGCTATGGTTCATGAAGAACCGTCCGGATCTGACGTTCGACAGCTCCTATAAGGTGAAGCTGATCGACGTACCGCTGCGGATTAACAATAAGACGGTGAATATTGATGCTAATATGGACGATCTGATCTCACTTGCCAAAGTGCAGAACTTTGTGCCGGTCGTGGACGATCGCGATCATTTTATCGGAATTGTACGCAGAAGCGAAATTATTGATTATTGCCAGAAGGGACTGTCCCAACGGATCTGAATGATTCAGCGGGGGAGTCCCTTCCCTTTATTACCGGAATACCCAGCCATAAGGCGGACTCATCTATGCGTGCGCAAACGGGCTTTTGTGCTATAATGAGGGATGAATGTCTCCTAGACACAAGAACTTAGAAATGGCTTAAGAGGTGAACGGATGAAGACTGGGTTGAAACCCTTGCTGTGGAGCGGAGCGGCGTTCCTGCTATTGCTGCTGCTGGCTGTGCCTTTGCTTAACTTACCAGCGCTGCTGCTGATGATGGTTCCGTATGTGGTACTCTATACGACACTGTCCAGAGGAGCGTTCCTGTTACACTTAATACCGGTATGGCTGCTTGCGGGATTAATCGCCGGCCCCGCCGTTCTCATTATCGGCTTGTTCTTCCTCGTCCCGGCAATTGTCATGGGACATCTGTACAAGAGCGGGGCTGCTGCAGCTAAGGTCATACGGACGGGTACGATCGTCATCCTGGCTTTGCTTATGCTAGAGCTGATGCTGTTCCAAATGATATTTGATATTTCACTGCTGAACGAGATGAGCCACACGATACGCACGACATTCGATTCGATGCAGGAGCAGAACTTGCTTGCACCGGGCTGGGATTCGGAATTTATTGATCTCTTGATTCAAAGAGTCATCCATATGATCCCGCTAACCTTTATCGTCCTGGCGTTTGTGTACACGGTATTCTCGCATTATGTATCGCGCAGAGTCGTCATGCGCACCGGACTAGACGTTCCGGCGTTCCCGATGGCGAAGGACTGGCGCTTGCCACGCGTTCTGGTTATTTATTATCTGATCGCGTATGTGATCGACCTGTTCATCAAGCCAGGCGACGATTCGTTCCTCGCGGTGGCGCTTATGAATCTGGTGCCGCTGCTCAGTTACGTATTCGCGATACAAGCGATCGGCTTCTTCTTTTTCATTGCACATGAGAGGAAGTGGAACAAAGCCGTCCCGATCCTAATCGCCATACCAGTGCTGCTCTTGCCGCCGCTTAGCTTGATTGGCGTCCTGGATACCGCCTTTCCGATCCGGAAGTCGTTTACCAAACAACAATAGCACGGGAGCGAATGGGAAATGCCAAAGTTTCTAATTAACAGATGGCACGGCATGCATCATGTGGCGGCGCTTGGAGCCATGCTGCTCATGTCTGCCGTGTTGGCCTGGTTCCAGTGGATCGTCGGCCTAGCCGCTTTTATCGTGACAATCGGAATAGCAGTCTACACGTTTTTTGCGGAACGCGCGTTCCGCAAGGACTTGAAGACGTACCTCGGCACGTTGTCGTATCGGGTGAAGAAAGGCGGCAACGACGTGATCAACGAGTTGCCGTTCGGCATTATTTTATATAATGAAGAACGCACGGTTGAGTGGCATAATCCGTATATCTCGCAGCTAATGGAGAAGGAATCCTTGATCGGAGTACCGCTGACGGAGCTGTTCCCGACGCTCCAGCATGCGAAGGACCGCGAAGGCACGGTAGAAGCGGCTGTCGGTACGCATATGTATCAGCTGATCTTTCGGCCTAAGGAACGCATTCTCTATGTGAAGAACATTACGGACCTCTGGCAGCTCGGCCGCAAGTATGAGGACGAGAAGCTGTCGATTGGCGTCGTGATGATCGATAACCTGGAGGAAGTGACGCAAGGACTGGATGATCACCAGCGCGGCACGCTGCTCTCCAGGGTGACAACCGAGATTACGGAGTGGGCGCAGAAGTACAAAATCTATCTTAAGCGGGTCACATCCGACCGCTTTATCTTGATTACCGACCAGAAGACGCTTCGCCAGCTGGAGCATTCGCGCTTTGTCATTCTGGATGAAGTGCGTGAGATGACCGGGGAGCAGAAGATCCCGGTCACGCTCAGCATCGGCTTCGCCGCAGGCGCGGAGCAGATCGTCGAGCTTGGCCAGTGGGCGCATATGAGCCTTGATATCGCACTTGGACGCGGCGGCGACCAAGCGGCGGTCAAGGTCGGCAGCCGCCAGTCATTCTACGGCGGCAAGACGAACGCGGTCGAGAAGCGGACGCGCGTCAGAGCGAGGGTTGTCGCTCATGCGCTGCGCGACTTGATCCGTGAGAGCCACAATGTTGTCATTATGGGTCACAAGCTGCCAGATATGGACGCCGTTGGCGCGGCGATCGGCGTACTGAAGGCGGCTCAGCTCTTCGGCAAGGAAGCTTATATCGTATTGGAGGGAGTCAACTCCTCCATTGACAAGATGATGGAGCTCATCCGCGAGGACGAGAAGCTATCGAAGCGGTTCGTGTCGCCGGAGCAAGCGATGGCGCTGATAACACCGCAGTCGCTGGCAATTGTCGTCGACACGCATAAGGCCTCCATGGTTAAGGAGCCTAAGCTGCTGTCGCAGACCGACCGCATTGTCGTCATCGACCATCATCGCCGCGGTGAGGAATTCATCTCCAACGCGATTCTGGTCTATATGGAGCCGTACGCTTCCTCCACATGCGAGCTGGTCACCGAGCTGCTGCAATATATCCACGACCGGGTCGTGCTCGATATTCGCGAGGCGACATCGCTGCTCGCGGGCATTACGGTCGATACGAAGAGCTTCTCGCTCCGTACGGGAGCCAGAACATTCGAAGCGGCGTCCTTCCTGCGGCGCAACGGTGCGGATACGATGATGATCCAGCGCATGCTGCAGGAGGATCTCGAAGGCTACGTGAACAAAGCGGAGATTATCAAGCATGCGCAGGTGTTGTATGACCATGTTGCCTTTGCGGTAGTCGAAGGCGGCAAGGTAAATTCGCAGCTATTGATTGCGCAATCGGCCGACACGCTGCTGAATATGACCGATATACTGGCTTCCTTCGTCATTGGCGAGAGGCCGGACGGATTAATCGGCATCAGCGCACGCTCACTTGGCGGCATGAACGTACAGGTCGTTATGGAGCGGATGGGCGGCGGCGGCCATCTGACGAATGCGGCGGCCCAGCTCGAAGGGACTGTCGGCGAGGTAGCGGCCAAGCTGAAGGCCGTACTCGAACAAATTGAATCGGAAGAGGGGTTATTCGAATGAAAGTAATCTTCTTGCAAGACGTGAAGGGCCAAGGGAAAAGAGGCCAAGTGAAGGATCTGTCGGAGGGCTATGTACGCAACTTCCTGCTGCCGAAAGGTCTGGCGAAGCTGGCTTCGGACGGCAACCTGAAGACGCTTGAGGTTCAGACGGCTTCCGAAGAGAAGCGCAAGCAGAAGGAAAAGGAAGACGCTGAGGCACTGGGCAAGCGCCTCGAAGAGATGACCATTGTCGTTAAGGCAAAGGCTGGCGAAGGCGGCCGCCTGTTCGGCGCTATCACCAGCAAGCAGATCGCCGAAGCATTGGCAGCAAAAGGCGTCAAAATCGACAAGCGCAAAATCGAGCTGGATGAGCCGATCCGTACGCTGGGTGTTACTCAGGTTCCAGTAAAGCTGCATCCTGACGTGAAAGCGAAGCTGAACGTTCAGACGGCTGAGGAATAAGGATTGTTCAGTTGAAAATTCATTTGAAGCCATTATTCATGGCTTGATGTATTAAAAAAGCTCGGCGTGCGGGTACGCGCGGAGAAGAGGGGATTGTTCCGGAGAAATGAAGTGTTCGCCTTTGTAGACGGATTCTAACCGCTTAGCGGTTGAAGAAAATGAGAGATTCCGTCTACAACAGCGATCGGAGGAATAATCCCCTCTCGCAGCGTTTATGCCCAGCTATTTGATTTTTGACTACTTTAGCAATGTATATAAATGAAAGGAGAGGCGCACGATGAGTATGGAGCCGATGTTCGACCGGGTTCCGCCGCAAAACGTGGAAGCGGAGCAAGCGGTCATCGGTGCGATTCTGCTCCAGCCGGAAGCATTGATTACGGCGATGGAGCGGATTCGGAGCGAGGATTTCTACAGCAGCGGACATCAAAGAATATATGAAGCCATGATTGAGCTGGGCGAGAGCAATCAACCGGTCGATCTAGTCACCCTTACGGCGCATCTCCAGGATCAAGGGCTGCTGGAGGAAATTGGCGGCGTCAGCTACTTGGCGAAGCTCGCCAATGCCGTGCCAACTGCGGCGAACGTCGATTATTACGCCCAGATCGTTGAAGAGAAATCGATGCTGCGGCGCCTCATCCGTACCGCAACTAATATCGTCACCGATGGTTATGCCAACGCTGAGGATGTCGGCGTTCTGCTGAGCGATGCGGAGAAGAAGATTCTCGAGATCTCCAACCGGCGGTCCAGCAGCGGCTTTATCTCCATTCGGGATGTATTGATGGAGGTATTCGAGAAGGTCGAGTTTCTATATGCCAACAAGGGCGGAACGACGGGCATTCCATCGGGCTTCGTCGATCTCGACCGGATGACGGCCGGCTTCCAGCGAAGCGACCTTATCATCGTGGCGGCGCGTCCTTCCGTCGGCAAGACTGCCTTCGCACTGAATATCGCCCAGAACGTGGGCGTCAGGGCGAAGGAGACCGTCGCGATCTTCTCCCTGGAGATGTCAGCGGCTCAGCTTGTACAGCGGATGATCTGTGCCGAGGCCAATGTCGACGCGACGCGCATGCGGACAGGCAACCTGGAAGGCGACGATTGGGAGAAGCTGACGATGGCGATCGGAGCCTTGTCAGAGGCACAGATCTTCATCGATGATACGCCAGGCATTACTGTCGCCGACATTCGCGCGAAGTGCCGCAGACTGAAGAAGGAACGCGGACTAGGCATGATCCTGATCGACTACTTGCAGCTCATTCAGGGACGCGGCAAGGCTGGCGAGAACCGCCAGCAGGAAGTATCCGAAATTTCCCGTACGCTGAAGCAGATTGCGCGTGAGCTGGAAGTTCCCGTTATCGCGCTGTCGCAGCTTAGCCGGGGCGTCGAGCAGCGGCAGGACAAGCGTCCGATGATGTCCGACCTTAGGGAATCCGGCTCGATCGAGCAGGATGCCGATATCGTATCGTTCCTGTACCGGGACGACTACTATGACAAGGAATCGGAGAAGAAGAACATCATCGAGATTATCATCGCCAAGCAGCGTAACGGTCCGGTCGGCACCGTCGAGCTGGTTTTCCTCAAAAACTACAATAAATTCGTAAGCTTGGACCGGAGCCATCAGGATCCGTCACAAGCCTCGTAATATCCGAACAATTGCATGGGCGACTGTGCAATTGTTCGTTTTTCGTTTGACTTCTGCAGGTGAGACTGCTACACTAATAATGCTGTCTTCTGGCGAGCGCCGCGTTAAAGGAGCTGCAGGGACGGTAATTTTCGATGTTCGAAAACATCGGACGGGGGTATGATTATGTCTACGGTAGTTGTAGTCGGTACGCAGTGGGGAGACGAAGGGAAAGGCAAAATCACCGACTTCCTAGCAGAGGGAGCTGACGTTGTTGCTCGTTACCAAGGAGGAAACAACGCCGGACACACCATTCTCATCGATAACAAAAAGTATAAGCTGACGATGATTCCATCGGGCATCTTTAACCATGATAAAACTTGCGTCATCGGCAACGGTATGGTTATTAATCCGGAAGCGCTGATCGACGAAATTAACTATATTCATGACAATGGTTTTTCGACAACCAACTTAAAAATCAGTGACCGCGCGCATGTCATCATGCCGTATCACCTGGTGCTTGACGCACTGGAAGAGGACCGCAAGGGCGACAACAAAATCGGCACAACGCGCAAAGGTATCGGCCCTTGCTATATGGACAAAGCCGCACGTAACGGCATCCGCATCAGCGATCTGATGGACGCTGAGGAGTTCGAGACTCGTGTACGCAGCGTAATGCTGGAGAAGAACAACCTGATCCAGCAAGTGTACGGTGGCGAGCCGCTTGACGCTGACCAAATCGTGAGCGATTATCTGGGCTACGCAGAGATTCTGCGTCCATATGTCACGGATACTTCCGTTGTATTGAACGATGCGATCGACGCTGGCAAGAAAGTATTGTTCGAAGGCGCGCAAGGCGTCATGCTGGATATCGACCAAGGCACGTATCCGTTCGTTACGTCGTCCAATCCGTCCGCAGGCGGCGTCTGCATCGGCTCCGGAGTAGGACCGTCGAAGATTCAGCAAGTAATCGGGGTGGCGAAGGCGTACACAACACGTGTAGGCGATGGCCCGTTCCCAACGGAGCAAGATAACGAGATCGGCCAAATTATCCGTGACAAAGGCCATGAGTACGGCACCGTAACAGGACGTCCGCGCCGCGTAGGCTGGTTCGATACGGTTGTCGTCCGTCACGCGCGCCGCGTAAGCGGCATTACAGGCTTGTCCCTGAACTCGCTGGACGTACTGACGGGTCTGGATACGGTGAAAATCTGCACAGGCTACAAGTACCGCGGAGAGATCATCGAGCACTATCCGGCAAGCCTGAAGATGCTGTCGGAATGCGAAGCGGTATACGAGGAGTATCCGGGCTGGTCGGAGGATATCTCCGGCTCGAAGAAGCTGGAAGACCTTCCGCAGAACACGCTGAACTACTTGAACCGTATCTCCGAGCTGACAGGCATTCCGATCGCCATCTTCTCGGTCGGCCGCAACCGCGAGCAGACGAATCCGGTTCGTCCAATCTACGAATAGAATAATCGCAGGCATAGCGCTCTGGAGCGATCCGGGGCGCTATTTTTTTGTCTGCTGACCTCCTAAGAGGAATGCCTCTCTCGATCCTTGACCATAATGATAGATAACGGATAGGAGTTGAGGGAGAATGGTATGGAAGAGTTTGGCTTGGATTGGCAAGATCGTAGCAGCGGGGTTGATCCTCAGCTTTCTGTCAATCTGGACGACGGGATATATTGTGACTAGCTATGTCGAATCGGTGCTGAAGCAGTTCGAATTGCCCGTCGAAGTGCCGCCTATGGCGATGTCCGGTGTGTGGGGCAAGCTGTGGGGCAGCGATCCCCTATTGGCTTCCGACATAGAACCCGAGCAAGAGAGCGGCAGCGCGAATAACGGGCAGGAGCCGGCTGCGAAGGAAGTATTCGGCGGGATCGAGGAGGAGCCTGGCGCGGGGAGCGGTCAAGGCGGCGATCCGGTAGATGGTGTACAGGAAGGAACGGGTCAGACTGGAGCCGAGGTCGAAATCGATGGCGCGGAGACGGCGGTGACAACCGACGATATTGCATCGGCGAAGGATGAGATGAGCGAAGAGGATAAGTCGCTATTGTTCGAATTATTAATGACGAAGCTGCCTCCGGAGTCCTGGCTGGAAATCTCTGAATATATGGAAGGAGGACTTACGGAGCAGGAGCTGACGAGCGTTCAACAGATTATGGCACAGCATCTCGACAAGTCGGAATACGAGCAAATGATGGAGATTCTGAAAAAATATTAATATTACGTTACCATGGCAAAGGTTGCCCCTATTGTAAAGGCTGTGATAAAGTATTAGGCGAGTGATCCGACAGGAGAATTCGTCTTTTTTCTGTTTGGAACTCGCAAATCTCTCAGCAGAAGTGCGAAAAGGAGACTATCATGACCGGTTTCAGGGACATGAGTCGTATGAAGAAAGTATGGGAACGAACTACTCAGTACTTTCGACGTACGAACTCGCAAGACTTGACAGGTAAGACCGAGCAACAAGCGGCTGACGTGATCGTATCTACCCCACTTTGGCGGAAGAAGTCGACGCAAATCATCGGCGGGGCGGCAGTACTGCTCACGGTTGCCGGCATTATCGGCTATCAGCAATATACACAATACGTTGAACGCAACACATTCCAATTCTATCATGTATATATGAATGGCGAAGCAGTAGGAACAGTAGAGAACCCTGGCGCGGTTGATCAATTGGTTGACGCAGCAGCGGTAAAAGTACAGCAAGCGAATCCGGATGTTACGATGGTGCTGGATTCAGGTGATATTACATACGAAAGCGATAGTGCCTTTAAAGCGGTCCCCGAGACAGATGCGACACTTGCTAAGCTGGAGAGTATGTTCACATCCCATGCAGTTGGCGTTGAGGTGAAGATTGAAGGCAAGGTCATCGGCGTCGTGAAGGATCAGGCAACAGCCGACAGCATCCTGAAGCGCGTTCAGAGCAAGTTTGCTCCAGAGCTCGCTGCGGCGGCAAAAGGAGCGAAGACGGTTACGACGCTATCCTACAACAAGGACGGCAAGGTCGAGGCGTCGGAGACGGAGGATGCCAAGGAGCATACCGAGCCGGGCAAAGTGGTAACAGAAGTATCGTTCGTAGAGGAAGTTCAGGTAGCTAGCGTTGATATCAGCCCTACGGAAATTGCCGAGGGAGAAGAGATCTACAAGAAGATTATCGACGGCAGTACGAAGCCTACCAAATATGTCGTGCAAGCGGGCGACTGCATTGGTTGTATCGCACAGAAATTCGATATTTCTCCTCAAGTGATCTACGAGAACAACCCGTGGATCGAGGATGACCGCATTACCGTCGGTGACGAGCTTGATCTGACGGTGCTCCAGCCGGAGCTGACCGTCCGTACGGTCGAGAGCCTGGTTGAGCTGGAGAAGATTGCAGCTCCTGTCGAAGTTCGCAAGAACGACAAGATTAGAGTTGGCCAATCGAAGGTGATCAGACAAGGTGTCGAAGGCACGCAGCGTCTGACGTATGAAATTGTGAAACAGAACGGTTACGTTGTAACCGAGGAATTGATGAATAAAGAAGTCATCGTAGAGCCCATCTCGGAGATTGTTGAGAAAGGCACTATGGTCGTACTCGGTGAGGGGACAGGCAAGTTCGCCATCCCGGTGAAGAATTACCGTATTACAAGCAAGTACGGCCAACGTTGGGGCCGTCTGCATTCCGGCATCGACTTTATCGGCAATAAGAGCATTCTGGCATCCGATTCCGGTATTGTAGAAGTTGTCGAATCGAGAAGAGGCACGGGCAAGACGATTATTATTAATCATCAGAACGGCTTCAAGACGTTATATGGGCATTTGAGCTCTTACAGCGTGAAGAAGGGCGAGAAAGTACAGAAGGGCGACAAGATCGGCGTGATGGGCAATACAGGCAACTCCACTGGCACGCATCTGCACTTCGAGATTCACAAGAAAGGCGTACCTCAGAATCCGATGAAGTACTTATAATATACTTTTTATGCGTGGCAGAATAATGGCGAAGAAGCATGGCTTGGACACTAGGTCCGGGCTGTGCTTTTTTTTTCGATATTAGATAAACGCATGAATCGGCTTTATAGTTGCTTCAAAAATCGTAATTTCTTCCGAAATATGCAATCCAATTTATGGGCATATCATTGGTGGTGTATTCGGAGTTTGATTGTGTAGGCTGCGCCTTGATATGTTAGAATAGAGACATAACTAGGACTAGCGACAGGCGGTGTAACGATGCACGGAAAAATATTAGTGGTCGATGACGAGCAGCCGATAGCGGATATTATAAAATTTAATTTGGAGAAGGAAGGCCATCAGGTCATCTGCGCCTTCGATGGCGGGGAAGCGGTGCGTCTCGCATTCGAGGAGCAGCCGGATCTCATCTTGCTGGATCTGATGCTTCCGGTGAAGGATGGTATGGATGTGTGCCGCGAGGTGCGCACTAAGCTGCAAATGCCAATCATCATGCTGACAGCAAAGGATACGGAGATTGATAAGGTGCTCGGCCTTGAGCTGGGTGCAGATGACTATGTGACGAAGCCGTTCAGCACGCGGGAGCTGCTGGCACGGGTGAAGGCGCATCTTCGCCGTCAGAATAAGAGCGGACAAGCTTCGGATGGCGCTTCGGACAGCCAGCAGGACGGGCAGTCGGAGCAGTCTGGCCTGAAGCTGTTCAATTTGTTTATCGATACGGATATGTATGTCGTATACAAGAATGGCGAGCCGCTGGACCTGACCCACCGGGAGTTCGAGCTTGTCTATTATATGGCGCGCAATAGCGGCAAGGTGATGACGCGCGAGCATCTGCTGCAAGCGGTATGGGGCTTCGAATACTTCGGCGACGTACGGACGGTGGACGTGACGATCCGTCGTCTGCGGGAGAAGATCGAGGACGACCCTAGCCGTCCGGAATATATTATGACTAGACGCGGCTTAGGCTACATGATGCGCAACGCGAAGTCGGGAGGCTTCGGTAACGGATGAAGGCGCGGAGCTTCTTCCGCACGATTCAGGTCAAGCTGGTCATCATCTACCTGCTGCTTATTCTCGTAGCGATGCAGCTTATCGGCGTTTACTTTATCAGCACGGTCAAGAACTCGCTCATTACGAGCTTCACGAACAACTTGAAGGAGCAGGCCGATATCCTGTCCAAGTTCGCGGCGCCAAGCCTGCTGCCGAACATGGAATCGGAAGGGGATTCCACCGACAATACGACGGAGGATCTGAATCTCGTCGTCCGCAACCTGTTCAGTATTAGCGGCGCCGAGGTTCAGGTGCTGGATGCGAACGGCAAGGTCGTGGCGACCTCGCTGCAGGTCCATCAATCCTATATCGGGCAGAAGAACAAGTCGCTGGCGGTCAGCCGTGCGCTTCAGAATATTCCCGATAATGAAGAAGAGATTATCGATGAGGACAATACGCGCAAGAAGATGATTGCGCTGCCTGTGACGTACAATGACAAGGTCGTAGGGGCTGTCTATGTCGTGGCTTCCATGACGGAGCTGTACGAAACGGTGAATCGGGTCAATCAAATCTTCTTCTCCGGTACGCTGATCGCGCTTGGTCTGACAGGCGTGCTCGGCATTCTGCTCGCCCATACGATTACGAATCCGATTCAAGGCCTTACGCGACAGGCGGAAGCGGTCGCCGACGGGCGATTCGATCTGAAGGCGCCTGTCCTTGGGGATGACGAGATCGGGCGGCTCAGTATGGCTTTTAACGACATGACGATTCGATTGAAGGAAGCGCTCTCGGCGAATGAAGAGGAGAATGAGAAGCTGGTGTCGGTCCTCTCCAATATGAGTGACGGAGTGGTCGCCGCCGACGAGCGTGGCCGCATTATCGTCTGGAATCGCCGGGCGCTGGAGCTGCTCGATGTCGAGACGTTCCAGGGTGTGGAATTGGCCGATCTGCTGGGGCTATCGCCAGAGAAGCTGGCGGAGCTGCAATCGGGGCGCGGGCGTACCTTGCTCATTAACCGCGACCACGCGGAGACGGAGGGCCATGATGACAGCCTCTTGAAGCTGACGGTTACGCCGATTCATCGGAGAGACAAGGGCATTACGGGTACGATCGCCGTCTTGCAGGATGTCACGGAGCAAGAGAAGCTGGAGCAGTCGCGCCGTCAATTCGTCGCGAATGTATCGCATGAGCTGCGGACGCCGCTTACGACGATCAAGAGCTACGCGGAGGCGCTTGGTGACGGGGCATTGGAGGAGCGGGAGCTGTCCGAACGATTCGTCGGCGTCATTAGCAACGAGACGGAACGGATGATCAGGCTCGTTACCGACCTGCTTCATCTGTCCAGACTGGACTCCAATCAAGCTCCGCTTAGACGAAGACAGACGAATATTCATGAGATGCTGGACGAGGTGGCAGACCGCTTCTCCTTCCAGCTGCTTCAGAAATCGATTACGGCGAATGTGTATGTCGAGCGGGGACTGAAGAAGGCTTGGCTCGACCGGGACCAGATCGATCAGGTGCTGGACAATCTCATCTCCAATGCGATCAAATATACGCTTGACGGCGGTTCCATCCAGATTGCCGCCCGCAAGGTGGAGGATACCGGATTGCTGGAGATCAGCGTGAAGGATACCGGTATCGGCATTCCGAAGAAGGATCTGACGCGTATCTTCGACCGCTTCTACCGCGTAGACAAGGCGCGCTCCCGTAATATGGGCGGCACAGGTCTGGGATTATCGATTGCCCGGGAAATCGTAAAGGCGCATGGCGGCACGATCCTGCTAGCCTCTGAGCTTAATGAAGGCACGACGGTATCATTCACACTGCCGCTCTTGCAGGAAGGGGGCGAGACAGAATGATGGAGAAAGCGAAGACAGCTATACTTATTGTTCTGGTCGTGCTCAGCCTCCTGCAGAGTTATCTGCTGGCCTATAGCATGCCGGGTCTGGGCGCTACTGTGAGAAGCGATCAGGATTACGTCAATGCGGAGCCGCTGGGCAAGACGACAAGCGTGGAGAGCGTCATCTTCCCGGAGGAACTAATTATCCATATGGGCGAGGACAAGCACACGGTTATCTATCCCGGCACGCAGTTCTACGAGATGATCCTGAACCAGCGTATTGTCGGCAGGGAGTTCAAGGGCTTCCAGCGCAGTACGGCGAGCATTCTGGATTGGGATGAGGTGCGCAAGGACTCGATTGGCATCGAGCTCCGCTTTGCGGACGGCATATCGGTCGAGCTGTTGCAGAAGCTGCTGAAGATGGAGGGAGACCTGCTGTTCCTTCGTGATAAGATCGACAAGATCTGGATCTTCAAGACGACCGATACGGAAGAGATCCGAACATTCTTCTTCAGCAGCGAGGAGCATGTCGTCTATGAATCTGTAAGGGCCGATCTGACAGTGAGGGATGTGCAGGACTATGTCGGTTTCGGGGCGCATTTGCCGCAATACCGCATGACGGCAGACGGCCTCTACATTCCGGTGGAGCCGATTATGGCGACGGAGCTGATCTACCCGTACGAGACGTATTCGCCGGAGCAGATGCAGCGCAGCCTGCCCTTCGATTCCAGCACGACGCGCTCCTTCGAGGATCGCAGCGGCTCGCAAATCTTCACAGACGGGAAGAGAGGGCTTAAGGTCGAGCAGGACGGCATGTGGATCAACTATACGAATCCGGCTGCCACGATCAGCAGCGATACGCCGCTTAGCGAGAACGTCTATGCGTCGGTGGACTTTATCAATCAGCATGGCGGCTGGGACGGCACGCATCGGCTGATAAGCTCGACGCCGGAGCAAGAGAAGAAATATGTGACGTTCAGACAATATATTGATCAATATCCGGTCATCGACAACCTGGCGTTCCGGTACGGCCATATCCGGCTGACGCTGCAGCAAGGGGTAGTGACGGAATATGCGCGGTCGCTCATTACGCTCAGTGCGCAGACGGAGTCGCGCAAGCCGCGCTGGCTGCAGGGCGGGACAAGGCTGGAGGAGACGCTGGAGCGTTATCCACGCCGCGGCGAGGTAACCGCGTTATTCCCGGCGCTGAGAGCGGTACTGCTGGAGGAAAACCGGCTGAAGTTCATCCCTGTATGGGTGGTGAAGCTGACCGACGGTTCCGAGGTTGTGCTTCTGGAAGCTACGGAAGGGGAGCAGCCGGTTGAGCCGAATACAGGGAATGGCACCGCTGACGCTCATACGGACCAGCCAGGTCATGCCGATGCGACGGGTGGTCAGGAAGAACAGACCAGCGCAGGAGCGGAGCAAGGCACCGCTCCTGGCGATGGGCCCGGGACTGGCTCTGCTGTGCTGCCTCCTCAGGAGACAGAGAATAACGAAGAGCCTGTTGATCCAGACGATCCCGACAGCCCGCCTGATGATCCGAGCGGAGCAGAGGATGAAGAGCAGGCAGAGGTTCCGGAGGAGCATGTACCGGACACAGAAGAGCAGGGTGACCCGGAATTATTGCGGGCCAGATCATAAGGCTGATAGAGGAGGTGGAGGCAAGTGGATTGGGGTCGAGCGAAAAGTGTATTGATCATATCGTTCCTGATGCTGAATGTCCTTCTCGGCTATCAGCTGTGGGTGGATATTAGCGAGCAGTTGAACGCCAATGTGAACTCTGCGGAGCTGCCTGCGGACAAGGTGCAGCTCATGGGGCAGAAACGCATCTCGCTGACTGCCAATCTGCCTGCCGGAACGCCGAAGCTGAGTGACCTGACGTATTTGCTTCAATCGGATCATAAGTCGTTGCCGAAGAAGCTGGAGAAGCCGGTCGATAGCGCACTCATATTCACCAAGGCAGAGCTGGTGAAAGCATTGGGCGGTCAGATCCCGGATATTGAGGATTATGAATATGATCTGCACAGTGACCGGGATGGCGTATTTGTCATGCATCGTATGGTTGACGGACGCCCGATGTTCAATGTGAAGCTAGAGCTCCTGTATACAAGCAACCGGAAAATCACCGGTTTCCAACAGGATCGTGTAGAGGCGATTGGCCACGGCGAAGAGAAGCAAGTGATCGGATCGGCGAAGGTTGTCGTGTCCTTGATTGAGACTTACCTGGACGAAGGCTCAGTGATTGCCGATATTCAGCTTGGTTATCATGGCCAGATCTTCGACTCCGAGAAGCAAGTGTCGGCTCCGACCTGGCGCGTCATGCTGGGGGATGGCAAGGTGTATTATGTCCATGCGATCAGCGGCGAGGTTGCGACAGAAGGCGCAGACGAGGAAGCGGGTTCTGAGTCGCCGGCGGCATAGCTGTCGGCGCGCTGCCATGTTATGCTTAGTATGCAGCGTAATAGAGCAGCGGCAGCTGTCTATATAAGAGATTCATACAATAGATGGATCATAGATGTTGCGAGATGACCGGAAGAGGGTATAGAGATAGGAGGACCGGCACGATAACCTGGCTAGAGGCCATGATGGATCTGGGCAGGATCGTGTTGTGGGTCTTCTCTCTTCCTCTTTTACGATGATTGATAGAGTCAGGCATCTGATAGAATGGCAGGTTAATTGCCGTATGGCTGACTCTCATTCGGATAGCCAGAAAACAACAGGGGAAATTGGACGCAATCGAGGTTACAATGTAGGTAGCTTCGAGAGAGGCAATGGGAGAGGACTGGACGTTTTGGGACTTCGATTTACAGTATTGGCCAGCGGTTCGACCGGCAACGCGACGATCGTGCAGAGCAGCGAGAAGACGGTGCTAGTAGACGCGGGCCTTAGCATGAAGAAGCTGGACGAGCTGATGCGGGAGCGGGGCATTGCCGGACATGATCTGGACGCCCTGTTCGTGACGCATGAGCATTCCGATCATATTAAGGGACTCGGCGCTTTCGCGCGCAAGTACGAGCTTCCGATCTATGCCAATGAAGCGACTTGGGGTGCAATGGAACGCCATGTCGGGACGATCGCTGCGGAGAAGCGGGTTATTATGGAGACGGGTGAGGCGCTGGACTTTGGTTCGATGCGCGTGCAGTCGTATCCGATCTCGCATGATGCGGCGGAGCCGGTCGGCTATTGCTTCCAGGAGCAAGGAGAGAAGCTGAGCCTCGCGACGGATCTCGGCTATGTGAGCGAGAAAGTCAGAAGCCAGATCGTGGATTCCGATGTGCTCGTGCTAGAGTCTAACCATGACACCGAGATGCTGCGCATGGGCCGCTATCCGTGGAATATTAAGCGGCGTATCCTAAGCGACGTCGGGCATCTGTCCAATGTGGCAGCCGGCGAAGCGCTCATCGAGCTGATGACGGACCGAACGAAGCGTGTCTATCTGGCGCATCTCAGCCTGGATCATAATCAAATGGACCTGGCTATGCTAACGGTCAATTCTATATTGGAGAACCACGGAATATTTTATAAACAGGATGAATTTCCTCTGCGCAAGACGTATCACGACAAGCCTACCCCATGGGACGAAGTGAAGCGGAAATAAGCGATTCCAGCTGCGCGTCCAGCGCTTCGGCTTTGCTCTCCAGCTCTTCTCGGCTAAGGATGCCCTTCTCTATGAACAGCTCCAGCATGGCGCTTAATGTGAGAACGGTGCGGTAATGCTCCTCCTTCAGATCGGCAAGCTTGGCAGCAAGCTGTACGTGTTCCCATGCTTGGGACGGCTTTGTTTTCATCGTGAATCTCTCCTTTATACCGAAATTTGCGCGTAAGCGGTCTCTCTTGAAAAAAATGTAGAGCAGCAGGCTTTGAATCTATTATTATTTTAGTCAATTCTTCCGAAAACATTCCTAGATTATGAAATTTGCCGCAAGGTTCGAAAGAGAGAGGAGAGATTCCCGGGTGAGCATATTCGACGACGATTTTTATTCGACCAAGGTGTCCAGGCGAACCGTCCGCAAGAGCCAGCAGGACGATCATCGGGTATCTTTCGGCGGGAGTACTGAGCGCAAGTGGTCTAATCTGCGTGTTGCGTTCATCTCGTCTTTCACGAGTGCCGTAGCTGCGGCCCTCCTGTTCGGACTGATCTTCGGCGGCTTTGGGGGCGGCGGATCGGCGCCGGTCCATCTGACGGCAACAGGCGACCCTTCAGAGCGCACGATTGTGGCGACGGCCAAGGTGAAGCCGGCGGTAGTCAGTGTCATCAATGAGCAGATGTTCGGACTCGGAATTGGCGGCAAGCGGCTGGAGAATGGAGACGAAGGCTCGGGTGTCCTGCGCGAGGCAGGCGTCGGCTCGGGCGTGATTATAGAGAAGAAGGCCGGAAGAGCGTTCATCGTAACGAACTATCATGTGGTGGCGAATGCGGAGAAGGTGAAAGTGGTGCTGACAACTGGCGAGGTGCGCGAGGCTCGCGTCGTCGGCATGGATCAGATTACCGATCTGGCGGTGCTGGAGATCGACGCCAAGGGCATCGATACGGTGGCGGAGATTGGTAACTCCTCAGAGCTGCGTGCTGCGGAGTTCGTCATGGCGATCGGCAATCCGCTTGGCATGGGCGAGTCGATCACGATGGGTGTCGTCAGCGTCATCAAGGAAGTGATTCCGGTATCACTGAATCAGAACGGCGTCATTGACTGGGAGCAGGAAGTGATCCGGGTCGATGCCGCGATCAACCAAGGCAATAGCGGCGGACCGTTGATTGATCTGAACGGCCGTGTGGTTGGCATCAACAGCATGAAGATATCCGACTTCGGCGTCGAGAGCATCGGCTATGCGATTCCGATCAACAATGCGATGCCGATCGTGGAGAGCTTGATTAGCAAAGGCTATGTGCCTCGTCCTTATCTCGGTGTCTATACGATGGATCTGGAGCAGTATTGGGAGCAGCAGGATCTGGAGAAGATGTTCGAGGATGAGCAAGAGGGCGGCGGAGAGCCGAAGAGCGGCGAGTCAAGCGGATCGGGAGCCATTCAGCTGCCGGATGAGGTACTGTCAGGTGTAATCGTGCTGGAGGCAGTAGGCCCGTCCAAAGAAGCGGGGCTGACGTTCAACGACGTCATCGTGAAGCTGGATGATTATAAGGTGAGCAGCACGATGGAGCTGCGCAAGTACTTATACAGCAAGAAAAAGATTGGTGAAGACATTACGGTATCCTTCTACCGGGACGGCGAGCTGCAGTCTGTGAAGCTGAAGCTGGAGGAGCAGGTTCCGGAGGAGTAAGCGCATATGAATAAAGCCGGAAGGCGCGTCTTGTGACGGGCCTTCCGGCTTTGTTATGAGCTGAGGTTAGGCAATGAATCTCCGCATTAGCGCAGCAACGAATCGATTAGTAGGCCGTCCAGCCGGCATCGGCTGTGACAACTGTGCCATTCACGAAGCTGGAGTCGTCGGAGGCGAGGAACAAAGCAACCTTGGCGATCTCTTCCGGCTCGCCTGTGCGCGGGTTGAGGCCCATGCCCTTCATGGCTTGCTCCATGCCGTACGGGTTCGGCGAATTGATGGTGGTGCTAATATTCGTCGCTACGCCGCCTGGAGCGATCGCATTGCAGCGAATGCCTTGCGTCGCGTATTGGTAGCCGACGTTCTTGGTCAGGCCGACGACAGCATGCTTGGCTGCGGTATACGCGGCCCCGGCTCTGGAGCCGTACAGGCCGCCAGCAGATGCCACGTTGACGATGACGCCGCTTTGCTTCGCGGTGAAGATTGGGAGCGCCTTGCGAATCGCGCGCATCGGGCCTGTCGTATTGACGGCGAAGACGCGATCCCACAGCTCGTCCGTCAGATCGGCGGCTGGCACGAAGTTGTCCATAATGCCGGCGTTGTTCACCAGGATGTCGAGCGTGCCGTAGGTGTCTACGGCTGTATCGATGAGATTTTGCACGTCTTCTTCTTTGGCTACGTTGGCAGCGACGGCGATGGCCGTACCGCCCTTCGCTTCAATCTCTTGCACGACGACTGCGGCGTTATCGGCGGACAGGTCAGATACGATCACCTTCGCGCCTTCTGCTGCGAAGAGCAGGGCTGTCGCTTTGCCCATGCCGGATGCTGCGCCTGTGATGACGGCTACTTGGCCATTAAGTTTCATGTGAGAGTCCTCCTCTTAAAGAGTTAGTATGGTTCTTGATGGACTACGGCTATGCGCCTGTGAGGCGGAATTTTAACACTTGTATAATAGCGAACAGGTGTTAAGATCAATATATACAATAAGGCAGATTGCCACAATATATAAAACGTTTTCATTTGTACGTTAACAGACAAAACACGCACGGTTGTTGATTACTTTTTTGTGGAAGGAAGAAAATATTATGGCGGACAGGCGTATTGCGCGCAGCAAGGTGGCGCTCAGGGATGCGCTTCTGACTCTTATGTCGGAGAAGAGCTTCTCGGCTATCACGATTACGGAGATCGTGGAGCGGGCCAATTATAACCGGGGGACATTCTACACCCACTATGAGAACAAGGAGGGGCTGCTTGACGAAGTCATCTCGGAGTTGATCGACGAGCTGATTGAGTCGTTCCGTGCGCCGTATGGCGATCTGGATGTGTTCCGGGTGGATGAGCTGACGGCGAACTCGGTGAAGATCTTTGAGCATATTCACGACCGTGCGCCGGTGTATACGACGCTGTTCCACAGCGATGTGCTGCCGGTTATCAAGGAGAAGATGTTCGGGGCGATCAAGAAGCTGTCCAGCGAGGAGCTGGAGCAGGAGACGGAGTCCATCAACCGCGAGCTGATGATGGTGTACAGCATCCATGCGCTCATGGGCCTTGTGTTCCACTGGATTGAGGGCGGCTTTCAGTATACGCCTGCCTATATGCAGGATCAACTGATCAAGATGATCAACTGGCGGCCAACAGCGGCGAAGACTCATGTGAAGAAATAGATGAGTGTGCTGCTTTTTGGAGCGGATATTTAGGTGAAGACTTGTGTTCCGGATTGTTGGAATAGGCTTTGCCTGTCTACATAGACTAAGGGTTGGATATACAGGATGGATGAGGGGCGGGGTGCTGGGTTCGGCAACATGCGCAGCTTTGTGCGGTCGGTGTAGCGGTAGGGGTGGCGCCACATGCTTTCTTCATGTGACTTGCTAACAAAATGTTTTCTTCACAGAAAAGGGCCTGTTCTGCTATGCTGGAAGAAGTCGAATAAGCACTTATACTCTCGAAGAATAGGAAGCGAATCAGCTATGTATTGTGTATGTAAACCGTGTATTGAGAAGGCATTGGAGCGTTTTGTAGACGAATACGAGGATGCGCCGGATGTGGTCGATCTGAAGGAGACGCAATTCGCGGATTGGGACCCGCCGCGCAAGTGCGACTTCTGCGAGGATGCTGCGGCGTTCCTGGTGGTATAGCGTGACGGGAAAGATGAAGACAGCTGGAGTGATGGAGCAGACGAGCTGCTTGTAAAGGTGAGAGAGAGCGTCTGCCCACTTCTGTTAGTGTACAAAAAATAGGTAGAGGGATGGGCCTCATATGCATATTCAGATAGCGTCCGTCGGGAAGCTGAAGGAGAAGTACTTGACGCTTGGCATCGCGGAATATGCCAAGCGGCTCGGGCCTTACGTGAAGCTTACGCTCACGGAAGTGCCCGATGAGAAGGCGCCGGAGACGATGAGTCCGGCGGAAGAATTGCAAGTGCGAGAGCGTGAGGGGGAGCGGCTTCTGGCGCAGCTGAAGCCAGACGCCCACGTCATCGCGCTCGCGCTCGATGGCGAGCTCTGGTCCAGCGAGGATCTCGCGGACCAGCTCGATAAGTTAGCCACGTATGGGCGCAGCCACGTGGCTTTTGTTATTGGAGGGAGCAATGGTCTTGCTCCCTCGGTACTCAAGCGCGCCCAGCAGAAGCTTAGCTTTGGGCGGATGACTTTGCCGCACCAGCTGATGAGATTGGTGCTGGTGGAGCAGGTTTATAGGGCGGTGAAGATTAATCGGGGGGAACCGTACCATAAGTAGGGCGAAATTTGGTGAAATTTAAAGGCGTTTTTCCTGACTACCTGATGATTTTCGACTATAGCTAATGAAATCAAATGGTATGAACACTGCTGTAGCAAGAGTTTGGACAAACTGTTTAATTAATTATAGTATGAGGGACTCGCACTATAAAACAAGAATGGGGACAAAGCCAGTAGCAAACCCAAGTGATTGACCGTTAGCAAAACACTCTAGCTGTAAGCTATTCCTGTAACTAAAAAAAATGATATTTCATTATATCCATTGGATTTTAATCTGATAAATACTGATGTAGTGCTTCGACCAGCAATACTAACATCCATTATTGGATTTCCATTAGGATTGTCTTCCACTGGTTGGCCAATATGGAAGACAGGCCATATAGCCTCAGACCCGATGGTGGATTACGAAGGACGAAGAATGTTTCTAATTGATGCAACAACACGAAGTGGGATGTCGGGGTCACCAGTGATTCTTAGAATCTCAAGTGGGTATTCGACAGCCGATGGGCGTCATTTAATCGGAGGATCAATGGTAACAAAATTTCTTGGGGTGTATTCTGGGCGCATTAGGGATGATGTAGAAGTAGGTAGAGTATGGAAGCCTAAGGTTATAACTGAAATATTTATCAAATAAAGCTGTACTACCGTATAGTCTGTAAAGAGCTGCAATCCGCCTATTTTTTTGAGGGTACAATGAGGCTCTGCAAAAGGTGGATTCTGAAATTGTCTTATTACGTTTAAATGATAAACGAAGGCACGTGTCTCTGACCGAGGGCTTTTCCAGACAAAGGAAAAGCCCTTTCGCTATATTGTCAATGGAAGCGGCTCCGCTTAAAAAGCTGCCATTTGCCCAGCCTCTCGTTGAAATCGGGACTGACCTTCCCGCACTAATCGAATGCATGTGCTCTGCTGAAGCAAGTGTATCGGGCAAATAATTAAAACGGGGAGTAGTGCCATAAGTGACGGCGAAATTTGGGTTGTCAAGGAAATAAAAACGTGGGGTAACGTGCCTCTGACACCGTTGGTTTCAGAGGTTTTCTAGTTCCATGTAACTATAAATATATCCACTATTTCCCACTTGTGTGGTAAGATTAGACAAGGTGAGCGGTTTCGAATACCAGATTGTAACAAAGGTATTTACTAAGCTCGTGAATACGATGTTATGTGAAACTCCCTAAGAGCATAGTAGATCTTTAAATGAGGTGGGATGTCTCATTATTCGGAAATTAAAAAATGCATTCGAAATGCATAGGTTGAAACAAGAAAGAGAATTAGTCAAACCAATATACTTCATCTTAAATGAAAACCGCGAAGTGTTCGATAACCATTGGAACTCCAGATCAGAAGCATATGAGAAATTAACAGAAGAAGAAATTCGGGATGTACTGGAATATACTAAACAAAAACTAATAGAATTATCAAACTATCTTGACACAATAAAGACAGAAAAGCGGATAAAGAACTTTTATAAAGAATATGTAGACCATTTAATAAAGTATCACAAGAGTAGTTTTAATATGAGTTATCACATGCAGTACATGTTCTTTTATAGTGAATTGTTATTGGGTTCAGAAAGATATTTAATAATAATGAAGAAAATCAATAATAATTGAAAGTATCCCAATGAAGCAGTGAGCATCACATAACACCATATTCGCTCATCGATCCTTTCGTTTCTAGGTCCACAGAAGTTCTTCAGGAAGTATAGGCTGCGGACACATCCATTCTCCTAAGATAAGAGCTATCTAAGGGCAATGGACGTCGTGAATATATGAACGATGAACGAAACCACCAATAAAACATTTAAAAATAGGAGGAATCTCAATGAAAAATCATACAAGGGCAGCTGTTGCTTATATCGCTGGAAGGATTATTTCAGGTGTTAAAACAGGTTCGGTGTATGACTATTCGCAATCTAGATACATCAGCATTGATGGTAAGATAGATGATAGTAAAGTTGAGGTATATGATTACGAAAATAGTTGTCATGTTTCAGGAAATCATGGAAGTTCAAAATACGATTTATACCATTATGGTGACAGCCACCATATTGAACTTAAAATAAAAGGACTTAAGTTTGAAGGATATGATTATGGGCAGTCATGCCATTTTAGTGGAGAAGTAAAGAATAAATCAATTTCATTATACGATTATGGAACATCGAGTTATTACAATTACAGTCTTTAGTAGGTCTTTCATAGATGTCGGTGGCATCATCTAAAACCATTTTTCCGCTGCGTACCTACGCCGCTCGGTTTACCAGATGTTTTATGCGGCTGGTGCTGGTGGAGCAGATGTATGGGGCAATTAGATTAATCGGGGGAACGGTGCCATAAGTGACAGCTAAAATTTGTAACAAGAAGGATGTAAAAGCCTGTAATAGTGTTGGAGGAAGGTACTATAAAAATATGCTAATCCCCCTAGAGGTGGGTTCTAGGGGGATTTTTGTACGACCAAATGCGACAATGTTTTCCAAATTCGTGGTATTATTGAACTAATGGCGAGCTACGTGTTCCATTAAGAAACTAGAGGTGAAATAATAAAAGTCTCTAAAGTGTAGGACATTAGTCGAACTCATATTTAAGGGAGGTCAGCGAAAATCCCATGTCGATCTCAGATAAGACTAGAAAGATATTATGGGGTAGATCGGGAAATAGATGTTCCATATGTAAGCAAATACTAATTGTTGATGAGACTGAAAAAGATGATTCGTCAATTGTCGGTGAGGAATGCCATATTATTTCTGGACAGAGGAATGGGCCTAGACATGATCCAAACCGCCCTAAAGATGAAATAGATACTTATGAGAACTTAATTCTGTTATGTCGTATTCATCATAAGATGATTGATGATCAACCCGAGACGTTTACCGAAGATATTATTAAACAACTTAAAGTAAACCATGAGCTTTGGGTATCTAAAAGCCTTGACCACCAAGAAGACAAACCTCCGAGAATTAAAAGAATCAAGGAGAATATTCCTGAAAAGTTACCTAGAATTACAACCGGAAGAGAAATCATTAATATTTTGGATAGAGCAATGGGATATGAATTTGACCATGATGAACCCAAAAATGAGACTGAGGTTGAATTGATTTCAGGCTTTCTACAATATCTGCATGATTTTGGAGATTTACTAAGCGATTTTGAATCCGGTGAAAGAGTTAGATTCAGTTTTGAAATAACCAAAATGATCAAGGAATTATTAGATAGTGACTATTACGTTTTCGGTGCACGTGAAGTCAGAGTACTGGAAGGTGGGAAGGGGTCTCCCTCAAGTTTTCCTATTGCGATTGTATATGTGAAGCACAAAGATAGTCTAGTGATACAGAGTGCGGATATGACGGATACTGAGTAATGGACTGGTTTATACATATCCAATTTCTGTGGGGTTCATTTGGCAAGAGATAAGTTTGGCAGGTATCGGATCAGTTGGACACATCCGCACGACTAACCGCATCGTAGCCGTTTCGGCGCCTCTCCTTCGGCCGCAGTGAGCTAATCTTATCAATCGATCCGGGATTGTTTAGAAATTAATTGGGGAACAGTACCATAAGTGACGACGAAAAGTAGGACTCAAATATTTAGAACTTAATGATTTATTAGTAATTTTTCAATTTTCATAAGGGAGGCTTAACATGTTAAAGCTGCAAGAGCGGTCTTACGACTGGGCATTAGAGCATATAGAAAAATATGGTGATACCGATATTTTCCCTTTGCCGTTTGAGTTTGCCGCAATTCGAGCGTACTGGGACTCGGAAATAAAGCCTGAAATTACTCAGCAGAATGTGTTGAACTGGGAATTGCGATCATATCGTCGCTTATTAACACCTAAACATCGGTATGGTTTTCGAATCTCTACTCAGTTGGATCCATTAGATTCAATTATTTTTACATCACTGATTTACGAGATAGCGAAGGACATTGAAAACTTCAGAATTCCTAAAGATGAGAATATTGTTTTTTCCAGTAGATTCGAACCTGATGATGATGGGCGAATGTATGACCAAAGTTATAATTGGCAGGCATTTCAAGATCATTGTACAGTTTTAGCACAATCCGGAAAATACGAATATGTCGTTGTAGCTGATATTGCTGATTTCTTTCCTCGTATTTATTCTCACCCACTGGAACAAGCACTAGGAGAAGCAACCACGAAAACAAACCATATAAAAGCCTTGAAACGATGTCTAAGCCAGCTTAACGGGAGCGTATCTTACGGTATTCCTGTTGGGCAATCAGCATCACGACTTTTGGCTGAATTGGTGCTGGATGATGTTGATCGCGGTTTAGTGGGAGAGGGATTAATACACTGTCGTTTTGTAGATGACTTCAGAATTTTTTGCGAAAGTGAGAAGGACGCACTTGGAGCATTAGGTACACTCGCTAACCTTTTGTTTGAGAACCATGGTCTAACCTTACAGCAACATAAGACTCGGGTCATGACAGTTGATAATTTCGAAAGTAAGATATTGGGGAGCGAGCGAGACCAAGAAATCAATGGATTAAGTGAGCAGCTTCATGAAATACTGTCTGATATTGTGATTTTCAATCCATATGATTCCTTTGACTTGGACGAACTTGGTGACGATATTCAAGAACAGATCAAACGTTTAAACCTAGAGGGAATCTTAGAGAGACATTTGGAGGAAGCAGATGATATTGATATATCTCTTGTAAAATTCCTTTTAAAACGCCTTACGCAGATTGGAAGTCCCGACAGTGTCGATTGTCTATTACGTAATATTAATAAGTTGTATCCAGTTATCAAAGAAGTAATGTTGTACTTTCAAACGATCGATATCAATAATTTAATAAAGCCTCGAATTGGAACGGATCTTTTAAAATTATGCACGGACTCAGTGGTTGGGCATTTAGAATACAATAGGATATGGATACTTAGTACGTTTACATACAATAATGAATGGAATAACGATGATAAATTCATGAGACTATTCACGGAGTTAACCGACCAATATTGCCAAAGGGAGCTTATACTAGCGATGGGGCGTGCTGGACTAGATCATTGGTTCCGTGCAAGAAGACGTAATATATCGGAGCTCACACCATGGATTAAAAGGGCATTTTTAGCGGGCGCGAGTTGTTTGCCTGGAGACCAAGCGCAACATTGGTATCGGTCGTTGCCACGTCTTGATATTTTAGATAAGGTAATTACAAAGTGGGCGACTGCAAATCGTTTTGCTTGATTTTTTTATGAAATAGCCGAGAACATTTATGATTTTAATCATGAGATGAATTGTCTTCGGATAAGACATTTCCTTTTGCCACGTCAAGCATCTGACATCTTCTGCAATTTACTTGTAAAATTCGCTATAATATTCTTGTACACATTGCTCTTTGAAAACTGAATGTATGGGGATCAAAGGTTATTGTTACAGATGGACACAGGTGGAAAATATTTCATAATGAATATAGAGATATTAGACATGGTGATATAGATATAAGTTCTATTACATTAGAAGAATCATGTTATTTTATTGATAGAATTTTATCATATGTTACATATGTATCAAAAATTGTTTTGAAAGGATGAACATAATTGAAGCATCAGGAGGTGGCATATTTTGAATATTTATCAAGAAAAGTATATCGTTTGAAACGAGAATAAAAGCTAAACAGTAGTCGTCTCTATTCGACTTGTTCCATCCGTTCGATCATAGTTACATGTTTATCCTCGGTATTACACGGAGAACATCCTTCACAGCATTCTCCTTTGCGGTCTCCCTATCCATTTTTCTGGAGCTATCTCACTCTTCCATTGCCTCTCTTGCCACTTGCTGCGCATAGGCTTCACCAAGACCGATGGAATTCGTAATAATCTCGCGTCACCGTTTCCATAAGCTTGATAACAGCATCGTGTTGTTCTACTGAGATAAACTGTAGAATCGCCAGTAATTCACTATTGGGAGTGGTTTGAAGTAGTTACTTCAGCTGAGAATATTTAATTAAGAACAGGTGATTAACGTGAATGAGCATCAAATCTTGTACGATTTTAAAAAAAAGATAGAGTGTGAAATACAAAAAAATAAATTATTTAGTTTACCGATTGAGGAAGCATATTTTTTATTATTTGAGAAAGCGGGAGTTTTGTATAAGTTAACTCTCATTAATCAAAATAAAATTCAAAAGATAATAAAAGAATATTATGATACAAAACAAGAAAGGATAGATGAACTCTCATTTTTTCAAGAATCAATAAAATGGATTATGCGTTGGTGTACACAATACTGTATAAATACACCTCAAAAGCAAGCTGAAAAAATACAAGTTGAAGATATTTTTAAGCTAATGGGAATCGCATATGCTTACGATAGATTTCACCTTTTTTGGGATTTACATAATAAAGGTATTATGCGTTACAGAAAAGATAAAAATCACATTACATTTAATTACACTAATGAAGAAGTTTTCAAACAGCACGTATGTTATGATTCACTTTTACGAGAGACAACCGAACATGAAGGTCTGAATAACATCAGTGGGTCCATTAGAACTGATTATAAAGAATTAATGAAACAAGTACACCACTTAGATTTTAATTGTAATATTAAAGTTGAGTTTTCAGGATTTGATCTAGAGGATTATAAAGAGTTTACTACAGCATTAACGGATTTATTTACTGAAAACTTTTTAAGTAAGAAAAAAAATAATACGTATATATTGCATGTTAATAATGAAGTGGGGTTAATATATTCTAAAGATGATTGGGTAATTAAAATTGTTGAGAAAAGTACTCTTGATACTAAAAAAGTAATTGATATAATTAATTTCTTTACATACGACAATCTATTAAAGAGCGATGTCTCTTTGACGTACTTCATACATTTAAAAAATGATTTATTACTAGTTCCAGAAGTTATTTTTAGTTTGACACGACCAGAGGTAAATGCTTTACGATTATTAGCAAAAAGACAATTCAAGAGTTATGACAAAGCTCAAAATAATTTTGAATATGAAATGATATCGAAAATAACTAATAATATATTCTCTAATTACCTCACTTCTAATAAAGATGAAAAGTCTAAAAATATACGACCTGGTATGGATTTATTGATTTATGATGAAAACAATAATGAATTGCAAGTAGTAGAACTAAAATATAAAATTCCAGTGGAATCTGGCCGAGATATATTGAATCTTGATAAAATGTTAGAAGAAGGATATAACCAAATTGGTGAGGCTAAGGAATATGTTCAAGCCAATGTATTAACAATTTTAGAAGAGTATTATGGTGAAAAATATAAGGGTGTTAAACCCAAAAATGTAGACTATTTTATAATAACTAATTATTCAATTGGTACAGGGGGTAAGAAGGAAATACCTACTCCAATACTAAACATTGATCATTATGTAGAGCTTATGAAAGATTCTAATGGATTAGATAAAGTTAGAAGTAGTTTATATTCTAAAAATAAAAAAATAGTCCCTCCGGTTACGAAAAAATATTGTTTTTTTAAATTACTGGGATATAGAGTTACATATCCCGAATATAAATTTATTATGAAGACAAAATTATTAAAATCTCACCTAGATTCACTTCAGTGAACCGTTCTACAAGTGAAAGGTTGGTGTGGGATTAAGGGAGTTATGATACCGTATTGATACTACGAAACATAAGTAGAATTAAAGGGACATTTTAAGAGTCATATAAAATGGAAAGGGATGAAGGGGCTCACCCTCCAGTTAGAGGGGCTTAGCTTACATTAGGTACAATCGGATTGTAACTAAATGATTTTCGTCATTGAATCCGATTATGATTTTGGGCTCCGTTCAGATTACTTTGTAAGTAGAAATTTATGGTTCTATGAAGGTGACTTATTTTAACCAAGGCACCGTTTTTGAGGTTACTTCTTAATATCATAACTCATCTCGGGCCATCCGCTAAGGATGGCCTTAACTTTGATTGGGAGATAGTCAAAATAAACTACTGATTAAAAATTAAATACGGATACCCAAAAGGGTACCTATGTATTTCGAAGTATATAAGTATTATTGGCAGCAACCGACTTGATACCAAGTCACGCCGTTATTATTCGTTTTATATGCGGCTATGGATGCTGGGCAAGCTCCGACATATGATTCACCTCCGTTCATAAGGTCGGGACTTATGAGCAGCAACCGATTTGAACGGAACTATCCAGCCGGTACGCTGCTCGTGACAATGGGCAAGCAGCGGAGGCAAGCTTCTTCTGCAGAGTTGATTTGCCAGATCCCGCCCTTCCTTTGATGAAAATCCGTCTTTTCAACTGATCGGCCATGTTAAGGCCAATTACTTGTTCCCCAACACCTCCACTCTGTCCTGCAATTCTTCTACAACCTCCTTCGGTATTTCCCTGACCTTAATATCTGCACCCAAGAAAAGCAGCCAATTTGTGATCTCGGTCAATTCATCCGGATGATGAACATTGAGGAACGTCTTTAAGATCGCTGTAGTTTGATAAGGATTCGTATATGAAATCGTCATTTTTAGAGGATGATACTTTTTGAACTGGGCAATCGCCTTGGGACCAAGTTCGACGACCAGGTTGATGGATTCTTCTTGTTTGCCTAGTTGTTCTGCAATCTTTTTCTTGCTCATCCTTTTTTTCTCGGGGTATGGTTTGACATCGGTGAGATTGTCGACGGGAATAATCCGCCTCTTCTGCGAACGCCTACATCTTTGCCGTAAACGAAGCGGTCAATCAGAAGATGATGTATTACGCCGGCGTTATGACGGATTCATCGGTACCGGAAGAGCACAGAGTGATCCAGTTCCCTAAGGGACAATATCTCGTCGTTAAAGGCGAAGGTAAGTCGGCCAATGAGCTCAGCAGCATGCTTACAGGCATTGCTTTTGGTCAAGCCCTTACCGGCAGCCGATAATTACGCCTATGTCGGCGGGCCTAATGCAACGGTTGAGATAGGGCAGCGGGACGGCCTCGTTTATGGCGAAATGTGGGTTCCGGTTGTAGAGAAGTAGAAGTAAACGAGATCAGTAGGAGGAATGAGGATGTCCACTATCGTTGATTTTAAAAACGTGTCTACGTCCGGTCTGGGTTCTTCGCCGGTAGCAGAAGCGCTAGCTGGTTTGCGTGCGAATGAAGCCCGTTATTTCATGAACAAATACAAGCATGAATTCACGGTCGTACCTGCCGGCGAAAGCCAGGAGACACTAGATTATGTGGAACGAGTGTTAAAAGAAGAACGTGGTATTGCGTTTGCAGCCAAACCGCTGGAAACGGCACGTTTTCAAGTCGAAAATATCCAATGGGCCTTCGTCTTCTATGAAGACGGTCTGGCGGTTAACGTCATGTATACGGTGGATGATCCTAAGAAGCGAGCCGTAGGATTTAAGTTGTCCGAGGGGATGGAAGTACCTCGGGAACTGGAAGAGAAAAAGTTCAAATTCGCAAGACAGAAGTCCAAGCTGGCCGGGACGATTCGAGGTACGTTCTTCGTCATTAAAGGGGAGTATTGAAGTAATCAAGTCCTCTGGACAAAGCATTGCAGCAAGCTAAACACAACGCATGGCGGCCATTAGGCCGCTTTTTGTTTTTGTCGATAGACCCGTTAAGCTGAACCTTATCATAAGTAGGGCGAAAAATAGGGGCTGCATGGCACTTCCTTTTTGCTAATATTGTTCTCACATTAAAAGAACTCTTCGCGTTTTTTCAATAAGGCGAACGAATGAAATGCTTATTTTCGGAGTGAGGCATTATATCGGCGAGTGTATACAAACCATGTAATGCTTGCTGTTAATAATGCCGACGAAATCAAAGCTGTAAGAACACTATATGTTCGCCAAACAAGTATCGCTGACCAATCTAATGCAAAGCACGTTATACACTGGACAATCGTAGCAATCAGCAAAATAGCTGTTACGATTATTCGCTTTTTTGTCATTGGCTGCCGCTCATTCGTTTTCCTTCTGCGTAAACCTAAGAGAAAGAACAGAACAGCCAATAGGCAAAGAATAATTGTGGCAGACGACAAAATGATGTCCAAAAGCTGTGTGCCGCTTATTCTATATGACTGCGTCAGATTGCCGTCTAATATATCTTTAACTTTTAGTACCATGCTTCTATTGATATTTTCGCCGTTGGTCAGCAAGCTGATGGCTATTCGTTCATTTGGTAGTATGACCACTTCGGTTCCGAAATTGGGATTGCCCCCTGGGTGCTCTATAATCGATTGGTTGGCGTTTACCAACCAGCCCGCCGCATAATACATTTCGTTGACAGCCGGAACAGACCTATCACCCTGATGTGATTTTTCGATAACTGTATGGAATATTTCGGGTATGTCCTGCACAATACCCATCTGTATGCCCATCCAACGTGCCATATCTTTTGTACAAGAAATGATGTAGCCTGCGGGTTTATTCCCGGAATAATCCGGCGCGTTATATGGAGTTGTCATAAAAAAGGAAGAACGGTAGCCCTGTGCCAACTGCCCGGTGGCTTGAGCATCTTCTTTATAAACATACGTCTGGTGAAGACCCAACGGCTGAAATACCTGTTCCCTCATAAAGTCTTCATAGCCTTGTCCCGACACAACCTCAATAACCAGACCTAATACGTCATAATTAACAGTTCCGTAATGATACTGCTCCCCAGGATAGAACGACAATTCAGAATCTACGAGCATTTCTACGGTTTTTTGCAACATATCCGGCGTATTGCCTTGTGGAATATTTTGACTGTGACGGCCATTTGTTAAGCCGCTAGTATGGTGTAAAAAGTTATTGAGTGTCATACTTTGCATCTCAACGGGTTTCCCCTGATACTTTAACGTAAACCAAGGCAAATATTTCTGGATAGAGTCTGACATGGACAGCAGTCCTTGTTCTTCCATCAGCAGAATACCCATGCCGGTAAAAGCTTTACTTACCGAAGCCAGCTCATATAGAGTATTTTCACTTGCCGGCAGTCCCTTTTCACGATCTGCGTACCCGGAAGAAAAGTAGTGCACTTCATTGTTCGCAAGTATGGAGATTGATATTCCCGGTACACCTGATATACGGCTTGCATCATCCAACAATGTTTGTATGGAATCAGATTGCGAATCTGATAATGCATAACTTGGTGTTGCGAATCCGGTGAACAGTATAAGTAATGCAATCATAAAGGCAATAATTTTTTTCATAGTTTCTCCATTCCATGAAGCTTATTGCAAAATCTTATTGTATGTAAAAAATCATACGATATAAAAAATTAGATTGCTATCATAATCCCCTACTTACTACGAACTATTTTGCTAGGAACACAAAAAGCCCCCTCTGCTTTATTAGCGGAAGAGGCAAGGCAATAGTTTGGAAGTATTCCTCAATCTCATCATCAAAGTTAGCTCGATCTCTTTGTGATGCACTTATTTACTGCTACAGTCAGATAGAAACACTGTATTTAGTCAAACTTGAATAGCTCAGAAGACTCCAATTGTGTTGATGTCGACCTTTTTCAGTGTCCCGTTCTATTAGTCCTCGGAATAGGAGAGATACGAATGCTCACATCCCCTCAGTGTGCTTTGGGGCGCGAAATGCGTTCCATGATCAAGGCCACTGCTTGGGACAAATCGCTGGGCAGGGCATACGCCTGCACGCCGTGCTTCCGTTTGATTTCTCCAGCCAACGCTTCGAGCTTATCTTGAGAACGTGCGGTCAGTACGACATGGCAGCCTCGCGCCGCCAACGCTTATGCATACGCCTCGCCGATTCCGGAGGAAGCGCCGGTTACAACGGCCAGCTTGCCTTGATAATGATATGATTTTATGAAACAGCCCCTTGTCGTTAAAGTTGTCTTGATCATACCAACGACAGGCGGGGCTAACCACAGTGCCTTCCTACTATTACCAGGACTAATAGGTTAGGAAGACCATGACGATTCGGTGTCTTCTGTTAGCAGCAGCGCGAGTCTCTCCTCCGTGCCTGTACCAGGCGTCGGAACGAGAAAGCACCAGTGCAGTCCAAGATCATTGTCGATGGCGGCGGCGCAATGGATCGTGAACTCCAGCTTCTGTCCGTCCGGGAGGAGATAATGGACCGGGACAGAGCTTTTTTGCCGAATTTCATGCCATTCCCACAAACGTACGAAGTCCTCGCTATTCCGTCTCAAAAGTTCGAATCGCTCCATGTACATCGGGTTGTCTTTGTTACGGTCGAAGCTTGCCCGAATTAATGCTGTCATGTAACGGGCGAATTGTTCCCAATTCAACAGCCTTTTCGGGTATTCCGGATCCAGAAACAGCAGCGTCACCATGTTTCGTTCACTTTCCGGCAGACGACCGAAATCCGCAATAACGAGCTCTGCTCCCCGATTCCAAACGATCATATCGGCAACCTCATTTGCGATGAAAGAAGGATAACGTGATTGATCCACAAGGTTTTACAGAAATCCGGCTTCGGTTTTTTCTGATTTCGGTGCCATACTGAAACGGACCGGATCGGGTGCGGCCAGATCGAATAAGTGCTTCCGCTCGTCCTCATCCAGCTGCAGCGCTTGGCTGATTTGGGACAACACATCAGGGGAATGACTTGATTCCCGCTTCTTCAGGCTGAAGCCGATATCGGCGCGTTTTGATAAATTCGCCTAATGCGGACGAGAAACGTCGGCTCTCCATACCACTTATACCTCCTTTATTCGGCATACCTTGAGTATACTCGTAGACATAAGATCGAGTACAAGGTAAATGGAGAATGTATAAAACTTCTTTTTTCATGACAAGGGATCCCGCATAGATTAGCCTTCAGAAAAACTTATCTGCCGTTTACTTGGATATAGGAAGGTTCCGGGCCTCGGCCCTAAAATACCGTGCAGCCCCAATTAGCATAGGAATAGACAATAGAAGACTACCCAAAACCGGAACAATGGAACCTTCAAGTCCAAAATCGCCACCTGTGAGAAGTGCGGCACCGTTCACCTCTACAGTAAATAGACCAGCAGTTGAGTGTCCGGAAACAGGAATGCCAAGCAAGCCCTCAAGGGCATTCCAAGCAAAATGCAGTCCCATCGCAAACCACAAGTTCCGCCGCCACAGGAAGGCCGCTCCGAGCAGAACACCTGCTTCCAGGGCTATGGCGAACGCGCTCCATAATGTTGCCCCTGTATTGCCAAGATGGGCAACTCCAAAGAATAGAGAAGTCACAGCGAGTGCGAGCGGTTTTCCCCCCAATCTATCAATGGCTTGAAACATAAGTCCACGAAAGATAAGCTCCTCGACAATGGCTGCTCCTAAAGCTGCTCCAATGGTGGATAGTAGAACAGAACCCGCATTCGCAGAACTTGCCCACTGAAAGGAGTAACCTCCCAGCACCATAATAATCAAGACGGACCCTGCAATAAAGATGGTTCCGGTAAGTACGCCAAGGACAGCTTCAATCCCTGCGCGTTGTCTAGCTATCTCCGGAGTGGAACGCCGGGCCAGGTATGTCAGCGTGAGCTTATAAACCAAGATGGCCAGCAACCCCATCACTAGTGTAAGGACAAGGGAAATCACCCCATCGACTCGCTCAGTCAGCTGCCGGAATAACGTATCGATAAGAACAATACCGATAGCTCCCACAAGCATCCAGACGATTGGAAAACGCCAAAATGAACTCCAAGCGCTTAATTTCCCGCCATTCTGCAGGTTCTCTTTATTTTCAGATGCTTTTTTCTTCATGACCAACATCGCCTCCTGTGTTGCTTGATGCTATGAGTATAGGCTGAAAAAGTCACAAGAGACAGTGCGCTTTAGTCATCATTTCGTCTATGGCTATAGGTGAAAAAAGCCGGTAACTCTAATGAGTGACCAGCTTCTTGGGGATCGGATTATGAATGATCCAGCATTCCCGAATCTCGGGCTTTGCGGGCGGCCTCCCGTCTTCCTTTCACATTCAGCTTCGAATAAATCAGTGAGATATAGTTTTTGACCGTCCCTTCACTAAGATACAGCGCCTCGGCAATGTCTTGATTACGAAGGCCAGAAGCCAGCTTATGCAGCACGTCTATTTCACGGGCAGTGAGCCCGAATTCATTATTTCTCGCAGGGGTGGTATTGTTAATGCTCTTGATCATTTTACTCGCCATTTCCTGCGAGATTAGAGTCCCTCCCGCCTGAACCACCCGTATGCCTGCAGCCAGTTCTTTGGGATGAAGGGCTTTGAGCAGATAACCTTCTGCTCCACAGCTTAACGCCGCTAATACATATTCAACTTCCGTATAGGAGGTCAGCATGATGATTTTGGTTGCAGGTATTCGATCTTTAATCAGGGCCGTTGCGGCGACGCCGTCCATAACGGGCATATTGATATCCATCAACACCATATCCGGCAAAAACTGCTCACAGCCCTTCAGTGCCTCTTCGCCATTCTTGGCCAAACCGACAATTTCCAAATCTTCTTCCATGGACAACACGATATGTAAACTTTCGAGAATCAGTTCTTGATCATCCGCGATCAGCACCTTAATTTTCTCCATGCAGCATCACTCCTATCAGCGGGATTTCACATCGGACTTCGGTCATTGCTGGAGTTCCCTCCACCGATAATAGCTGAAGGCGACCACCCAACCGCTCAACCCGCTGTTTCATCGTGGTCAAGCCGAAACCGAAATTGGGCTTGTCGATCGGGTTCCCGTTATTTCGAACGGACAATTGCAGAACGCTCTCGGAAAATTTAAGCTCCAGATGAAGCTGAGATGCCTTCCCATGTTTTAGTGCGTTTGTAAGGGATTCCTGGATGACCCGAAGGATCGCCTGCCGTACTTCAAAACGTATGGAGCCTTCTATCTCTGGCAGACTCAAAGTCAGGACCGTACCCGTGTGTTCCCGGAAACGGATCACAAGGGATTCAACCTGTCGAATCAGACTTGATTCCTCTTCTTCTCCCATCTCGTGAACGATGTTTCTCATCTCGTCCAGATTGTTCTCAGCCAATGTTCTTAAGCGAGTTAATCGATCTTTGGCCTCGGCGGGTTTGCTATCCATAAGGGCAATAGAGGCATCAAGACTCAGAATGAGTGAGATAAAGGAATGTCCCAGTGTATCATGAATCTCCTTCGACATGCGGTTGCGCTCTTCAAGCAAAGTCATCTTCTCGATCTCGGTCGAGTAGTGAGTTAACAGTTTGTTTTGACGCTCCACTTCGGCTACCAGTTTATTTTTCTGATCATACGCCTTGGCGACGAAGCTTACCCACATGCCAATGAAGCAGAACAGCAGGTTGTCTGTTCCGATACTTAGGGCTTGCTCCCAAGATAATCTGAGGTAAGACTGAAAGGAAAAAGGAATGAAAACAACGACGGGAATGATCCAAAAAGTTTGCTTAGTCAATAAGTACCCCATTGTAAGACTCGGCAGCAAATAGTCCGCCTTTGAAGTCAAATCCGGATCAATCACAGAATGCACATAATAAGAACCGCCAAGTAATAGCTCCAGTATGCAGAACCAGACTTTGTTCGTCCGGCGCCCAGGAAACCAGAACAGCAAAGGGATGACAAAGGCTATGCTCAGCCAAATCACGTCTAGTAACGTTCGGATCGAAAACTCACTTACCGCCAGAGCCTGTGACAACAGCAAAATATAATGGTACAAACGAAGAGCGAATATACCCCAATCCATGAACGATAATATTTTTTTCATATCATTATTTTACAGGAAATCTGTAAACTTGGAACCTCGCATTCTCGCCGAAGTTCCGAAGTTATGCATACATTTAACATGAAAAGGGACTCAATAGAGTCCCTAAGAAAGAATGTTATACTTGGATTAGTAATTAAATTCACCATAGCTGCAGCCGTGCTTCCAGTATCTTAGTCATCTGTTCGACCATCTCTTCTGGCGTATACGGCATGGATTCGACGATCCACCACTCAATCAACCCCGTAACGGAAATGGATAAGAATTGCGCCATCACATCTCGATGGATACCCGTTTCCAGATTCATGTAGTTCACCACCACGGTAATATTTCCCTTAATGATCTGTGTCATACGATGTCTGAAAGTTGGAATGCCTTTGTTGGTCATCAACACGCGGTAGATCGACGCATGCTCCTTCAGATACGTGAACGCACGAATCAGCAGATCCCGGGATAGTTCAGCGGCTCCTTCCTCCTGTAAACAGCTGTCAACAAGCATCATCAGATACGTTTCCACGCTCTGTTCCAGCAGGTCATATTTGTCTGTGAAATGCAAATAGATTGTTCCGCGGTTGACATTGGCCCGATCCGCAATCCCTTGAATGGTGATCTTCTCAAAATCCTGCTCCTCCAACAACTCGATGAACGCTTGCATAATCATTTGTCTTGATCGCTCGATGCGTCGATCCATGTTTTCCCCTCTTTTTTGAACATATCCAGCTTTCATTGTTCATTTCTCAACAAAAGCAGTTACGATTAGCCATTGCGCTTGCTTTAGTTCCAATGATACCTTGATTGTAGTACACAGATGTTACATATTCAACATCTGTTAATTGCATGGGGAGGGGACTATATTGAACATACTTGTGTACGGTGCAGGTGTGCAGGGAAGCTATCTGGCACATGTCCTGATAAAGAGCGGTCATGACGTGACTGTGTTAGCAAGAGGAAAGCGAGCGGAGGAACTGGAAAAGGAGGGACTGGTCATTCGACATTACCTTCAGCGCAAGACAACTGTCGATCGGGTTCGTGTAATTCGTAGACTGGAGACAGGTGACGCGTATGACTTGATCTTCGTCATGATGAAGTATTCAGACTTCGGGGCTGTGCTACCGATCCTCGCAGAAAACGTTAGCCGTCATATCGTAATGGTAGGCAATAATATGGATGCTTACGCCATGCAGGACTATTTGAGTAAACATGGACAATCGCCCAAACAGATCGCTTTTGGATTCCAAACTACCGCAGGTACACGTACCGACGGACGAGTCATTTGCATCCGTGGCGGCCACGGGCAGATGGTCATCGGGGGACTGAACAGCCCCATTCCGTTCCGCTCCCTGCTGGACCAGGCATTCAAGCGAACCAAGTACAAGCTCAGCTATCATGATCAGATCGATGCCTGGCTAAAAAATCACATGGTGTTAGTCGTGCCCATGAACATGGTCATTCTGTTCCATGGCTTCCAAATGAAAAAAGTTGTTCGTGACGACAAGAGATTGCGTCAGTTGGTGGCGGCGATGGGGGAGGGCTTTCACGTACTGGATTCATTGGGTTACCCGCTGACCCCGGCGGGTCAAGCATCTTCGATTATAAGGTATCCACGCTTAGTTCGCTGGGCTCTAAAGCTTTTCTTCTTGCTCCCGATTAGTCGGTTGATTGATGGGACGGATGTGGAGCTTCATGCGTTGAATTACACATTCGCCGAGTTGAGGACCAAGTCGGATGTGCCTACGCCGAACTGGGATGCTTTGGAGGCGGAGCGGATTATCCAATCGTAGTTGCCGCGATTTGCTGCCCTGCCATTGGAGGAGGAATCGAATAGATGCAAGAAGTTAATTAGAAAAAATTCGTGATGCTCAAAAGGAAAGAACTAAGTATACCGATTCAAAGTCAGTCCCTATAAACACGATTGAACGAACTGGGAACGTTAGTTTTAATCAAACATTACCGACGATTAAGGCCAGTATTAGTTGAAAAGGATTGCATTGGAGTGCATATCTAAAATAAGAATTTCTCAACTCGTAAAAATAAAGCCCTTTTAAGCTCGAATCCAGTAATCTAACGGCTGGTTTGGCTTATAGGGCTTTTTACGGAATAAAGTAGTCGAGCTTCATTCAAGAGATATTCGTGAAATTATTGAACTTAAAGAAATCGATGAAAAATAAAGCCACCAAAATCGGCGGCTAGAATTACCTGAATAAAGAATGGCTTATGGCAAGTTTGAATTCGACTAAAGCATAGCATAGAGGGGGAGCGGAAATAATGACAAACTTGGCTTCAGTAGATAATTAGGAAGGAATTATGGGAAACCTGCTTTAAAGCCTGAAACGCCGCCGCGCGGCACACTTAGGAGTATATTTCGCCGATAAACCCGTTAAGCTGAACCGTATCACAAATAGGGTGAAATTTGGAGCTGAGAGTCTTTCTGAGGCGCGGGTGTTGCTAGAGGAAGACATGTAATTGCTATCAATAATATCTTAATGTTGACAATAAATAAACGAACGTTTATTATTGTTTCATGCGATACAGAGATGATAACAAAGTCGAAGCCATATTCGACGCGACAGTACAGCTTATTAATGAAATTGGGTTCTCAGAAACATCGATTTCCAAAATTGCCAAAAGAGCGAGTGTATCGGCAGCGACGATTTATATTTACCATGAGAACAAGGAGGATCTGCTCTACAAGACCTACTTGAAGATTAAAGGCAAGATGAGCGAGAGAATGTTTCAGGGAGTGGATCATACCCGAACAGTTTACGAACAATTTGAGGCTATCATCCGCAACTATGTTGATTTTATTCAATCCTTCAAAGACTATTTTTTGTTCCTGGAGCAAATAATGAATTCGCCTTTGCCCCAGAAATGGTGCCTAGAGGATACGGCAGTTCAGTTTCAACCGATCTTCGAGATGTTTGACGCCGGCATCCGACAGGGGCTATTGAAGAAGGTAGATATTAACATATTAGTTGTTTACTCCATCTTGCCAATAGCTGAATTGTTGAAAGCACATTTGAAGAACGGGAACATACTGGATAGTAAACAATTAGATTCTGCCATCAAGATGAGTTGGGACGCTATTAAGGCATAGCAAGTATTTTAAGCGATGCGCAGCATCGCTGTTCTTTCCGCCTTTAATAAATGAATATTCACTTATTATAGGTGAAATATAGATAAAAGAGAGGCAAAGAACAATGAAGTTTACCATCTTTGGAGCTAGCGGGGGTACGGGCTTACAGCTAATTGACCAAGCGATCAACAAGGGACATACCGTAAAAGCCTTTGTACGTGCCGCAGATCGAATCCCGTTTACCCGGGAGGGATTAATAGTTGTGGAAGGCAATGTATTTAGTGAAGAGGATGTAGGATCGGCTGTTGAGGGGCAAGACGCGGTGTTTGTAGCTTTAGGAGCCACAGCAGGAAGTCCTTCAGATCTATGCTTACGTGGGACTCGTTCAATAGTGAACGCGATGAGAAGGCATAAAGTAAAGAGACTGGTCGTTCTTACGGGCTTTGGCACCAGCAGAGAAAGCAGGAAACAGCTCTGGATTGGGATGAGAATGATAGTAATGCTAGTTTCTTTAATAACGTTCCGAGAATTTTACGATAAGGAAAGGCAGGATAGTATTGTGCGGAAAAGTGGACTGGACTGGACTATCGTTCAGCCATCAAGGCTCACCAATGAGCCGGGCAAAGGGCGATACAAGCACGGTGCTTTCACTCCTTCCATGCTAGCTAAAATTTCTCGTGACGACGTGGCCAGATTCATGATCGATTCAGTCGAACATGCTCGTTATATCAAACAATCCTCGTTTATTCACGACTGACTGAAACAGTTTTGCATGTAGTAATGACCCAATTACATATTTAAAATATAACCTTTCGGAGGAATAATTCATGAGACCAAATTGGACGCCTGACGATCTCCCAAACTTAAGGGGAAAAACCGCTATCGTAACGGGAGGCAATGGCGGAGTAGGCTATTATACGGCATTAGAGCTGGCGAAGCACGATGCCAAAGTGATCATTGGAAGTCGTGATCCTAGGCGCGGCGAAGAAGCAATCATAAAGATGAAACAAACGGCACCGAATATTGATGTATCAGTGGAGCCATTAAACTTGGCTGATCTGAAGTCAGTTCGAGGCTTCGCCGACACGATCCACGGGAAAATGAAAGGAATAGACGTCCTTATAAACAACGCTGGGGTAATGGCAGTTCCCACTCGTGAACTGACGGCCGATGGATTTGAAATGCACTTCGGAACCAATCATCTTGGTCACTTTGCGTTGACAGGTTTGTTATTACCTTTAATTGAAAAAAACCACGGGCGAATCATTACAGTTAGCGCACAGTCAGCTCAAATGGGTGATATAGATTTTTCTGATTTAAAGATGGATAAGAAATACAGACCAATGGCAGGATACAATCGCTCTAAACTTTCAAATATACTGTTTGCCCGAGAATTAAATCGACGTGCGAAGAAGAGAGGTATCACTTCTATAGCAGTACATCCCGGTACAAGTCCTACAGGCATCGGGAGAAATGCACCGAAGGGAACCAAAGCATTCGGACTGCTATTAATGAAAATATTCGGAACTCCTCCTGATCAATCATCTTGGCCATCACTTATTGCGGCGACGGATTCGACAGTCACCGGAGATAATTACATAGGGTTAGGAATGAATCCACTAAAGGCTAAGAAACCGAAGTCTGTAGATTTTCCCAAAAAGGCATTGGATGTGCAGCTTGCGGAAAAACTTTGGTTACAATCCGAAAAGTTAACCGGAGTATATTATGACTTGTAAAAAACCATCAAAAACGGCTCCATTTTTCGCCGATAGACCCGTTACGGAGAACCTTATCATAATTAGAGCGAAATTTTTCACAGTTAGGGTGTTGAAGGGGAACTGTATCACAAGTAAAAACTACAGCTGGAGCGATTGGATTTCATATAAGGGGAATCCGGTGGCGGTGGGGGAAAAGTAAGAGCCGAGAGGTCGCATCGTACAAGTGCTTCGTGTACATGGCACTTGGTTTTGTGAGTTTCTCTGGCATGTACCCAAAGTGTCTGAAGTCCACACGGAGTCAACGCTCATACGTACCTGAAGTGTAGATTAGAGCGTACACTCGTATGGTCTGTATAGACAAACAAAAAGCCGAAGAGTTTTCACTATTGTGAACGCTAGGCTCTCGTTGTAGCTTGGCTAAAATCTCGAAGTCAACAGCGCAATTGCAAGAGATATGATTCAACAAGAAGTCAACACAGTAACGGACGACTATCTATAAGTAATTGTGTTTTATCTGCAATGCAACTGTTAAAAAGGCATTAGAAAGACCAAGTGCTGATAACACTTGGCCTATATAATGGGCTTGGATGGGATGTCCCTTCAAGTTTACTGGAACGTGAATACCCACCCTTAGCGCGCAACCTGAACTGCTCCCCGTCAAGTAGACAGTACAAAAAATAAAGATCTATGATGCGGCCTTAGCCCTAAATTCTTTGGGACTGAGGCCGTTTAGTTTTTTCTGTAATCGTTCGTAATTGTAAAAGTGGATA
>NZ_QZCF01000012.1 GCF_003591485.1 Paenibacillus sp. 1011MAR3C5 | reverse complement strand
CCAGTGTGGCCGATCACCCTCTCAGGTCGGCTACGCATCGTCGCCTTGGTGAGCCGTTACCTCACCAACTAGCTAATGCGCCGCAGGTCCATCTGTAAGTGACAGATTGCTCCGTCTTTCCCGAATCAGCCATGCGACCGATTCGCGTATCCGGTATTAGCATCCGTTTCCGAATGTTATCCCAGTCTTACAGGCAGGTTACCTACGTGTTACTCACCCGTCCGCCGCTAACCTTACGTTTCCGAAGAAACGTGAGGTCCGCTCGACTTGCATGTATTAGGCACGCCGCCAGCGTTCGTCCTGAGCCAGGATCAAACTCTCCATAAAAGTGTTTGACTTGCTCAATAACGTTGTTGCTTCGAAATCTCTCATAACCAGCAAGCTGATTATGGAAACTTCATTATCGATTCAATCTTGCGATTGTATCGGGCAGTTTCGCTCGTTGTTCAGTTTTCAAAGAACAATCTTGTGTCTCTCGTTTCTTGCGTGTCAGCCGTATGTCTCAGCGGCGACTTAGATAATATATCATGTATGCCTATACGATTGCAAGCACTTTTTTAAAAAAGTTTTCATAGAAGTTTATCTTCATATATATACATCCATTTTATTAATGCCCCTTCATTTTCTCCGGAGCGTTCAGATGAAAGACATTCAAAAAATGTTCAGACCATAATAATCTTTTACCTCTCAGTGAGTTCAGCCTTTCAAAATATTCTTCTACTAATATGGGCATCACATAACGCTCTTGTCTCTCGTGGATGAACTGCGAGAATGGACCTAATTCTCTTTTCTGGATTTTTGGGACAAGCACTGTTTGTTCGGCAATACTAGCACGGCAAACACCTCAAAAGGATATGGTCTAGGCATGTGGCATCGAAATCGTTTGAGCAATTAGTGTGTATGAGGGGGATTATGGCTTCATTAATATCGAGTGAAACTGATTCTGGCATATGTATCGAAAGGGCATATACCAGAATCGATGCGACTAGTAGCAGTAAAGAAGTTCAAACATTTTCTTTATTACTAGTGTCAGACTTAATCTGAAAAGGGGAGGGATATGTGGAGTAAGAAATTTATTCATGTCCTTTTAATGTAGATGACAACTCTCCAAATTTTATTGAATCAGAACACCAATCTTTGATGACCTTGCTTATGAAGGAAGGTTTTTTTGATGCATAACATATTTTTCTTTAGACATTCTACCAAGGAAAAAGAAGCTAGTTAAGTTATTCTTCTCAAGTATTTTTGATACTGCAAGCGGAATAAAAACTCCTACAATTGTAAAAGTAAAAACGTTATAGTAGGGGGAAAGCTCAAGAAACTTTCGTATTGCGAAATGTAAGTACATTATTGTTATTGAAGATATGCCCAATTCTGTTGCCATTAATTTAAGTAATGGTATTTTACTAAAAATAATAGATATATAAATGACTGATAAAGAAAGAGTTATAGGGATCAATAGGTCTAAGAAAAAATTATTGTAATGTAAATATTTCATATCAAGGGAATATTGAAACACCCCAATATATCCAAGATAAAGAATGAGTATGGATGCAATAACAACTGTCGGGGCGATAATCTTATGGTTTACCTTATTGTCCAATAATTTCATATAGTAGCCAAAAAAGAAGTAAGTAATCGCAATTAATGAGACATCAGCATTCCAAGGCAAGGTTATTCTTATGTAATTGTTAGAAAACCATGATTCGATATGAGCAATGAAAAATAGTGATCCTATTATTACTATTTGGATTTTTAGATCTTTGGATAATAATAAAATGATAGATGAAATAGCTTGAGTCACCAAGAGACATGTGATAAACCAGAATGTTGCGTAAAATCCTGTTAAGGCCTGTCCACCGTATACCATCTTAATTACATCCAGTATAGATGAGGTAGGATTGAATTCATTGAATGATATTTCATATATTACTTTCAAAAAAAATACTAATATGAAGAAGGAGATATATGGTATTAGTAGTTGTTTTAATCTTTTTATCACATTTTCTTTCAAATCCGGCCAACTTGTCGCAGGTTTCATCAGAAAACCACTGATAGTGAAAAATAATGGCATGTGGAACCAAAAAATATAACTCGATAAGATAGAACTTCCTGAATGTCCGATAACAACGGCGACTATTCCAATTCCTTTTGCTGTGTCAAGCCAATCTAGTCTGGTATATTTATATGTAGTCAACCTTCAATACTCTCCTTAATAGTAATTAGTTGCTTCTGTTATATTACTTGAATTTAAGTATGCAGTAAATAATGATTTTGAAAGGGGATTCTATGCTCACGCTACAGCAAACCATAGCCGACAAATTGACTCAATTTATGTGATTAAAATGCGGAAGGTAGCCCGCTTCCATGGTGTTCTCGGTCAGGAAGATTACAGTCTTCCGCTGGAAGTACACGAGAAGACTTCGACCTTATAGTAGGACTGTTGAAGTTCCTTGATCTCGTGGGTGTTGATGTTAAACCCAACTTAGAACAATTGGAGCTACGACGACAATAGCAAGCTCTTATGCTATCTCCTGCACCGTTAAAACGATTAGTCGGGGATTGTTCTATATAAATGTATTACGACTACAACCTTCATTTCCGGCATTCTGTTGACACACGAGAAGCTCTAGCAGAGTATTAATGGACATATGTTCCTGCTATCTGCACATGGCGCTTACACAACATAATGCAAGTAAAGTAACCCTTTATGAGACACAGTACAATAGTGCATGGAACATAATTGTAGAAAATAATCAGAAGTCGATGAGGGCTTGAATTCGATCCAGTATTCCATTTCGCGGCCTGAAGATAGTTCTGGCTATCTACCACCAAGCACAATTACAATATGTAAGTGGCGCGGTACACGGCTTGGATCCATTTAGCATTGCAGATGGTTTTTGACTGACACCGCAAACGGCATGACAAACGACTTCCCCGTATTGACAACATGCCCAAGGTATTCGGTGCCAGGGACAAAGATCATCAGATCTATGTGATAAGCTTAGACGTCTGGCAGGATACAGAACTGCATGCCGTCATTAATGATGGGACATAGAGACTATGGACAGGTACAGTGTATAGCTCGCCGCTTGCGAGCAGATTAAATACAACTGCTATATGGTCGTTTGCGAACTTTGAAGGGGGCGGTTGTAACGGCGTCAACGGTTTAGGTATTATACATAGATTCATTAGTATTGCTTGAGTTTCGTATATCTATTGTTGTCTTTGATCATTTTAGGATTTTTTTTGCTTTGTCTCGTTCCTGCATCGAGAGTTGTATCGATCGTGACCCATTTGTCCTCCAAATACACTTCATTCCAAGCGTGATAGACATCCACATATTCCGTACTGCCCATTACAAGCTTCGTCGGTATATTCAGGCTGCGTAGCATTGCGGCGAACAATGAAGAATAACCGTAGCAAATATCTTTTTTGGTCGATAGTGTTCGTTCTATGTCGGGCAAATAATCAGTTGGCACAGTTTTCGCCAAATTGTTATCATAAGCGATATTGGCCGTAATAAAATCATAGATCGATTTCACTTTTTCTTCAACTGTCTTCTTTCCCTTAACGAGCTCTTTCGCTTTCGTAATGGCTTTATCCGTGCTTGTCCAGCTGATATTTTGAACAGAGTTCAAATAGATGACATTCTCATCCTTCAACTTCAACTGAAGCTTGTTTTGTTCCAGCACCCTATAGGACTTTCCGGACGTGTTCTCAAGCAGGGATATCGTATACTCGCCATTGCCGAACTGTAGGGGGAATTGCTCCGAATCCTTGCCACTCAACAAATTGTAAGTATAACTTTCTTTACCCTTTGTAATCATAACCTTAATCTTAATGTTTTTTATTTTATATGAAATCGAAATTATACCGCGGGAAATGCCGGACGTATCCAGCCAGCTATTGCTGGTACTAGCATACGACTCTGTAGCCGGAACGGTAAGAAAAATGAATACTGCTGCAATGAGTATTAGTGTGATCCTACGCACGAACAACACTCCTTTCGGTAGCTGGCTGCCATCATTCAGAAGGCCCTATAGCTTTGCGTCCCTGACTTTCGGCAGGTTTGCCATTATCGAGTCTACTATTCGACGATTCGTTCGATATAGACCTATTATTTGTTCGATATAGTCCTATAAAAACAAAAATAAGCATGTCCATTCGGTAGCTGGCTGCCATCATCCGGAAGGCCCTATAGCTTTGCGTCCCTATCTTTCAATAGGTTTGCCGTTATCGTGTATTGCTTATATGGTTCTATACTACCACATTTTTCTAGTAAATCAATAGATGACTTGTCCAAATGTGGAAGATTGGCATTAAGATTGGGCTTTTCTGTCGCGTGAGTGAACTTATACGTCGAGGAGGTGAACGAGCTTAGCATTTCTAGTAAAGCGAGAACTACATTGCATATATTTAAAACGCCATCCTGCGTAAAGTGCACCCCTTATAGTGGACATTGGAAAAACACCCTAGTGTTTAAACCGATGAAACTATAGGGGGTGCTTTTCGTTATGGCGAAAGAGGGGCAGAAGTTTCTAACGTACAGCATGGAAACGAAGAGGAAAGCCATTGAGATGCGTTTACAAGGAATGACAGCAGAGAAAATTGCAAAGGAACTGGGGATCGTTGATGTGGGGCGGGTAAAGGTCTGGATGTGTCGCTACAAACAGATGGGCGAATTCGGCTTAACAGACACCCGCGGAAAGCGTAAAGAATATGTCGATGAGAACCGTTATGTGAAACGGTTCGAAATGGAGAATGCCGTCCTAAACAAGTGGTTGACCATTACGAAGGCGGAGGTGTACCAGAGAAGTGTAGGCTCGTTGAAGAGCTCAGAGAGCATTTCACCGTTACGGAGCTTTGCAAAGAAGTCGGACTCTCTAAGAGCGGATTCTATACCTATCTTGAACGAAAAGCAGTAGATAAAGACAAACCATCCAAAGAGGTCATTCGTGCCACCTATGAACGCTATAAAGGCATTTATGGCTACAGGCAAATTCAACTGTTTATGTATCAAGTTCATCAGGTATGGATGAACCACAAGAAGATCCTGCGCCTCATGCAAGAAATGGGACTGCAAGCTAAGATACGCCGCAAATTCCGTCATCATCGCACATGGAGTTTAGGCGATAGGGTTGTGAGAAATGTGCTGGATCGCAATTTTAAAGCACATGCACCCAATCAGAAATGGGTCACAGACGTCACACAATACCGAGTGAAAGATAGCTGGTTGTACCTCTCCACGATTAAAGACTTGTGTCAAAACGAGATTGTCGCCTATCACATGAGCTTACGTATTGATAAGGAACTCGTACTCCAAACGTTTGCTAAAGCGTTTGAACAGGAAAAGGACGTGGCTGGGCTAATCGTTCATAGCGATCAGGGATTCCAGTACACGTCCAACGACTACCACGACATGCTGCCAAAGGTTGGCGCCCAAATCAGCATGTCTCGCCAAGGCAATTGTTACGAGAATGCCTCAATGGAGAGTTTCTTCTCCCATTTGAAGACGGAAGCACTCTATCTTTATGATATCCGATCGATCGAGGAAGCACAAAGCAGAATTGAAGAATATATTCATTTTTACAACAACCATCGTCCGCAAAGAAAATTAAATAAGCTGTCTCCGGCACAATACCGGAAACAGCTTATGGGATAGGGCTTTTTCTAAATGTCCACTAAATGGGGTCTTAACCAGAAATTTACAAACAAAAATAAGATCGTTTATCCAGCTTGGAAAAACTCCAGATCAGCTAATTTGTTTTTATGCTGATTCAATTTAATAGAGAGCTTGAATCGCTGAGATTCATCCAAACAACTTTCCAACAATAGCCTGTAGTAGACAACGCAGAGATAATGCCAATTTCTCGCAAGTTGGATTCGTTTTTTCATGGTAGACCTCCTGTTATGCACGCAACCCTTTCGGGAGGCACGATATTCGGAAACTGGCTGGCATACTCGATTAGGCTTAGCCCCTGTAGCTTTGCGTCACCATTTTTCAATGGTTTTGCCTTTATCGTTTAGGTTGCTTTGTAAGCGTATCTTACCAGAATTTTGTGACCTCAACATGATGTTTCAGTCCTATATTCAAAACTTTTATGAGCCTATGAGACTATGAACGACCTTATAAGACGCCAAAAATCCCTGGTCATTATGACCAGGGATTCATACTTTAAAGATTTAGCCCATTTTCTCGACGATTTTCTTACCGGCCTCGATTTCTGCTTCAAAAGTCTTACGATACTGTGCAATCACATCGGTGCTGTACTCATTCGCTTCTAATTTTGCAGTAACATCAGAAATGATCGCTTCGAACTTTGTTGTGCAGCTATCTACTTTTTGCGAGATTTGTGTCTTTATTTTTTCTTTTCCTGTATCATCTGCATCTAAATACTTATATGCCAGATCAAATAATTCATTTTCGCAGCTATTGCGTAGTGCATCCAATCTGCTTTCTGCGTTTGCGGTTATTTGCTCATAGGTTTGTTTTGAAGTTTCACCGCCAGGCACACCTGGAGTAGTCCCTCCATCACCGTTTCCACCTTGCCCGGGATTAGATGGAGTCCCGTCTTCTGAACCATGCTCTTCACGATAAGCAGCCGATTCCGATTTTACGGTTCTTGTCTTATCGTCCCAAGTAATCTCAGAACCTACCGATTCCGAAAGGAAGCGTAGTGGCACATAGATCGAGCCTTTATAGATAAAAAGAGATTGGCCCGTTGGCAACGTCTTATCTTTGCCATTAAAAACAAGCTTTGCTTCTACAGGCTTCATAGCCAATGTTTGAGTTGGTTGAGTTTTCTTTTCACCTGAAGTGACAAGCAGAAGCTCTTTCTTCAGTTCAGCGAGCTCTTGCTCATTCGGTTCGTCAATGCTTACCATGAACTTCTCTGCATTCCATCCTACCGTCTTCTGCAAAGCGTAGGACATATACCGGATCGGTACATAAGTGCGTCCTTGATAAATGAAGGAGTATTGGCCTTCCGGAAGCTTCAGCTCTTGACCATCAAAGATCAAATTAATAAGTTGGGTCTTGATAGAAATGGTCTTCGGAGCTGGCGTAGCAGCCCCTACCCCTGCAGGAACAATACCAACGAGCAGCATGACAACTAATGATACTAATAAGAAACGGTTTTTTTTCACTATTAATCTCCAGTCTGTAAATAGTAGTGGGGTCTATCTCATAGCACTAGCGATAGCGGTAAGCGCACTGGACCTAGCCTGGGATTTGGCACTTTCATACTCCGAGCCCCAATCCGGCAAAGACTGTTCATCAAGACCGGCGGCTTCGTATTGTGCTTTAGCTTGTCCGATCAGAGCATTAAATTGAACGTCGCATTTAGCTTCAGCTGCCATAATGTCCGTCAGAAAGTCTCCTTGAATAGATTCCGCTGTCGCATCTTCATCAGCCTTCAACTGCTTCACAATCTGATTAACCAGATTGTTACTTGTTGCTGTACATGAAGCTCGCAACTTCTCCATTCCTGTCGTTGTTGCTGCGTCGATTTCCTTTTTCTTTTTATCTTTGTTATCAGTCGGAGGTGTTGTTGTGGGCTTGGTGCCTCCATTCCCACCAGGCGATGTAGGCTTCGGTGTCGCCTCAGGCGAAGTGCCTGTATTCCCTAGTGTGACACCTGAGTTATTATCAGGTTGATTTGTGCCCCTTGCTGGTGGCTGCTGGCTCTCCGACGGATTCGTCGTCTCTGCCGGTTGTTCTGAACTATCAGGATTATTCACCGAGTCACCAGGTTCGGATGGGGTAGGCTCTTCCGGCAGCTCTTCCTCTCCCGTCTTTTCTGCATCAGCAATTTTGCCATTCAGCTCATCTACTTCATTCATTTTTGAGACTAGATTAACTCCTCCATAAGTCAATAGGCCAAGAAGGAGAATTGCTGAGATTGCTATCCATACTCTTTGTTTTTGTGTCATACCCTCGTCTATGATTCTATTATTTTCTTGCGAATCATATCTCCTTAATGAAATATAAACGTACTACTCATTTAGACGCTCTTATGGTAGGTTTTGTTTCGACAAGATCATGTTTTTTCCGCAATTACATCTATGAATTAGTCACAACTGTATAAATCTCTAGTATATACCTTGTGCTTAAAAGGCTTTAAATCATCAGATAAACGATTAGCTACAATTACATCACTACTTTGAATAAAGACTTCAAAGTTATTGATAACTTTTGAAAAAGGTATCCTCTTGAAGCGCTGGTTCATATACAAATACCTCAATACCTTTTGCCTTTATTCGCTTCATAACCCCCTGAATTGCTGATCCATTTTCATAGTCAGTCGATAGATTCCAACCATTTTAGGATTTCTATATATAATCAATTCGGCAATACAGTCTTTTCTGTCCGATTCGCATCGACTATTGCACCCATATTATTAATAGGTGCATCCGAACAATTAGTAGGAAGCTGTTTGGTATCTTGGGGGAGACACTGCCTGCCATAACCAAATGATGGTTTGTTGTAATGTGTTCCAAAAAGGGGGTCAAGACCTACCCCGTCTCTGATATGTTGCTTATTGAGCCTCCTAACCTCAGCATAGGAGTCAAGCTCATTAAATAAAGCAACCCGCATAATATTGCATTTGATAGGTCCAAATATCCCGTTTCTGCTATTGCAATCTTTAAGCAACCACTCTTTCTTTTCGTTATTTTTTAAATAATAAATTCACCTTCTTCATTTACTCTATATTTTTTTTCTCTTATACGCTTTGTATTCACCTATTAAAAAATTTCTATAAATCAATGTTATGATAAACAATGAAATCATACCTGCAATTATCTGATTTAAAAGCCTTAATTCAAACAATACATACCCTGCGTATAGAGCAACTATTAGTACGGAACTGTAAATTTTCTTCAATTCATAATTAACTTTAAAGTACTTTAGTGATATAAACGTTCTAAGTGTAAAGAAGAGAATATACGATATTCCAGTAGAAATTGACGCCCCGACTCCACCATATTCTGGGACTAAAAGATAATTCCCAGCTATATTACATAAACAAACAACAAGAGCTATTCCAACATGCCACTTAACCTTTTTACTAAAATTAATCCCAAGAACTGTGGTTTCGGATATAGTATACATGACAGGTATAAATACTAGAAATGATAACATCAGTCCAGCCTCTACATACTCATTACCAAGTAATAATATTATTAAATCTTTAGACATAATCACCAATATTGCGAGAGCCAACATTAAAAAAGAAACAATTATAGATACTCTTGAAAAGAAAGATTTGTTCTGAGGATTTTTTTCGTATGTTTCGTATGCAACGGGAACCCAAAAGGTACTGAAGACGCCTTTCAATATTGTTAATAAAGCAATTATTTTAAAAGCTGCTGAATATAAACCAATTTCCTGAAAATCGGACCATTGCCGGAGTGCGATTTTATCCATTCCTTCAAAAAGCCATGTGAGTAACATCGTCATCAATAATGGGTAACTATATTTAATTATTTCCTTTTTTGAATGCTTAGTACCCTCAATTTTTAGATTTTTTAAACTCCAAAAATTTTTTTGCCCGATAAATTGAAAAATAATTAATATCCCGTAGGATATGACAGTCGCAAATACTAATACAGTATAAGAACTACCGTATAAGGCATAAAAAGAAATTACGCCCACTAGTATAAAAATTCTATTTAAAACTTCAAATGTTGAATAGAGTTTTCCCTTTTGTTGCATTCTTACAACTAATAATGCAAACCTATTTAACACTTGTAGCAAAACACCAACAAGCAATAAAACTATAACTACAAAACTATATTCCCCAAATAATAAAATTGATACTGGCTCTCTATATAAAATGAAAATAATAAAAAATGGCACACTAATTACGGCAGCTATTTTTAAACAATTGAATAATAGCGCGCCTCTTTTCTTTTCATTCTCTTCATAAAAAAAACGAACAAATGCCTGATCAGTACCAAAAATAATAGTAATCATGCAAATGCTACTTACTAAAGTAAACATAGAGGCTTTTCCAAATTCCTCCGGACTTAAAATGCGAGTTGTTATCATAGTCGTTATAAACCCGATAATTGCTCCTAAAAAACCACCGTAAGAATAAGAAAGAAACTTTTTCAATAAATTATTATTCATGGCCTTCTCTTTCTACTTGCTTCTGATTAGAATTATAGTCACTAAAATCTATATTGTACTTTTTTAAAATATTTTGCATCTGTATGTCATTACCATCATTTTCAACATTTAAACTGGTCAATTTCGTTTTTTGTGTAGTAATTATATCAAAAAAACTAATCATATTGACATCAGTTTTTACAGCTTTTGTGTTTACTCTTAAACTCATTAATTTCAACCACAAATCATCAGCATTAAGGCAAAGATTATAAATATCATCTTTGTTAAATACATCTAAATGCAATGTATTTGGTGGATATAGTACTCCATCACAACCTATAGGACATAACGCATAACTCGGCTCATTCGTATCTGAATTATTTGTCCATAGCTTGTAGGGTGCTATTGAATTATTTTCATTAAATTTCATAAAGCGTCCTCTGTTGCATATAATTGCACCAGGGTATGCTTTAGATTTATCTATAAGCATTTCTACCAAAAAGTTTGGGTAGTACATATCATCGTCTACAATGATTACATTTGCATTAGGGTTCTCTTTAATAGTGTAATAATATTTTTTATGAGGTCTTAAGTCTTCACAAAACTTAATAGTAAGACCACGTTCTTGTTGCTTAATTAGATTTTTGGGAAGTTGATCTATTGATTCGAATTGAGAATCAGCTAGCCACAATACTATCTCATCAGGTTTTTTTTTCTGTCTTAATAATGTCTCAATACATAACCAAACAGTATTTATTCGTGCAGGAAAAGTAGTTAAAGAAATTATTATTTTTTCATCACTTTCGTTTTTATTGATGTTTATACCCGTTTTACTAGTTGGGAAAATGTTGTAGTATATTGGATAAATTATATTGACCAACAACTTCAAAGCTCTTCTAATATAAAAAAGCATCTTTCCGTTAAAATTTCTTCTTCTTATTCTAAGCAAGAAGGTATAGGCTAATTCGAGCATGTAAGTACTCCTTTAAGATAATATTATTTCTCCTGATTAAGGTAATATTATGTTTTTTCCTCAAACCCTTTAACGAGTTACAAAAAAAGCGTCTATCCGTTCCTCGATGCTAGTAGGGTTACACAAACAGGATTGTCCTTTAGCTCTCTTATTTGTCTGAACAAATAGATAAGGATAACTAGAATTAATCCGTATTGTAATAGAAATCCTACTGCCCCGTAGAGCACGAAAATATTCACAGGTTCGACTTCCAAGTAGAATATAGATCCACTATGGCTCTGTATCGCTTTTGATATGCCAAAAATATATTCGAGATAGTTATTTATTATTGAAAGCCCCTACTTGATTTGATCCACCCTTGCTCCACCTGAACATTCAGACAGTACATTCCAGCGATATACAATTTGCTCTACAAAAGGATTGCCTTTAGAGTTTAACCATACTCCAGTAAAAATCACTAAAATAATACCCGCTAAGTATTTAACTATGTGTTTAAAAGAAGTTTTAGCAATATATAATTAAATAATACATAATAAAATTATTGCAAACACAAAAACCAACATGCCAGCCCTTGCTTGGCTCACAATTAAATTCAACACGGCTAGGAACATTAGAGCCAATGCAGCAACTCTAAACTTTCCCGAAAAATTATACACTGAAAAGCCAAATACAAAAGCTAACATCGCAAGCCCACCGTTAGCTGTGGCAAATTGAGCCCATCCATGCACTCTAATTGAATGCAACTCCCGAGTTAAATGTGAAAGTTGTAATTCTCCATCCCTAAATGGATAAAGATTAATAAACATAACTCTTCCTGGCCATGGAAGCCACTGCATTATACCGATTAGCATACCAGCTATTAATATGATCATAAACAGCTTTATAAATTCAATCGGCTTCATTTCTCCGTAAAACATGAAAGTAGATATATACAATACAAATAGCATTCTTGCCACATATTAAATTGAATCACCAGGGAATATGAAATGACCACATGCCAATGTTGTCCCAAAAAAAGTCGATATATAAATCTCAATAATTATTATCACAAACAGAAATAATATAACCCTTGAAACTTTAAGGATTTTTACTTTTCCTGCTAACATGAAAACAAAGAAAAATGCCCGTATAGGCATAAAGAAATATAAAGCCGGAATCTCAAAGCTTTGCAAGGGAATTAAACTAGATAATAAGGTAATTACAAAAATTAATTTATGGATACTGAATTTCGCATTTAACATTAGAGTCAAACTTTGTTTTTATAGATTTCAATAAACTCTTTAGCTAGTGAAGGCCAATTGAATTTACGAGATTGCTCAATTGCATTATTAGACATTTCATAGTACTGAGATTTTATTGTTGAGAAAGCACCGACAATGTCCTGTACTTTTGAAGGATCTACTGCTACCCCAACAGGGTCTCTGTCAAAAAAGCCATCTACTCCTTGATCTTTTGAATAAATTATGGGAAGGCCCTGTGACAATGCCTCTATATATACTAATCCAAAAGTTTCATTGTATGACGGCATTATAAATATGTCGCATGAAGTCAGTATTTCTAGAACTGCATTTTTATCTGATATATATCCATGATGTTTAACTTCTTCTGTCAACCCAAGTTTGGTGACTATCTCCATTACTTCAATAAGGCACGGACCAGTGCCTACTATATCTAAAGTAATCTGACCGCCATGTTGCTTGTATTTTGACATTGCATATATAATATTATGCACATTCTTATTTTTATCAATATTTCCTATAAAAATGAGCTTCAACTGATCGTTACTTAATTGTCTTGGTTGTTTCACAACATTTTCGATCCAATACTGATCTATTCCATTTGGCACAACTTGAATTTTTTCTGCGATTTGATTAGCTATCTTCTCAGGAATTAATCTCAACATTTGTTTTTTATAAGCATGTGAGATGAATATAATTGCGCTTGAGTTTAGAAGAATTTTATGCATAAACGGTCTTAAATGATAACCATACTTATAAAATTTATTTATGTCTGTATTACGGATAGTAACAATATATTTGACTCCGTATTTCTGATGAAGTTTATATGCTGTACCTCCATCACTAAAGACCGTATGAGCATGTATGAAGTCGATTTTTTGATTCAATAAAATACTTCTTTCAACTTCTTTCATTTGCTTCTTTATTTTATGGAAATATAGAAACCTATCCCATTTCCTCAACATATGCCTGTAGTAAAAATGCACATTGTGATTTGAAATTTGGTGTAACCCAAGTTGTTTCTCATCTTTTACCGGCACGAATATATGCTGAGTAGTAATACGCTGACTCGACAGTTCATTAACTAAATTTTTGTACAATTTACTACTGATATAATAAGAACAAATATGTAGGATACTCATTACCAGGCCCTCACTTAAGGTTTATTATAAACTCCAATAATGGTACCCTCTTTTTTCGTATACATTTTTGTTTAGTATACTCTTAATATCTACCAATACTTTATCTCCAGTTTCTTTGAATAAGGTATCCACATAGGAGACTTCTAATTGCGTAAATTCACTATGGGCAACAGAAACCACCATTCCATCCAGTTCCCTCAGATTATTGCGTTCAACTAATGAAATATTATATTCATGCCATACTTCTTCTTTATCAGCAACAGGATCATACACTAGAATCTCTACACCATATTCTTGTAGTTCGTTTATGATATCGATTACCTTGGTATTTCTTACATCAGGACAATTTTCTTTAAAAGTAATTCCTAAAATAGCGACTCTAGAGCCTTTAACATGTTTATCAGCCTTAATTAGGCTCTTAATAATGTTACTCGCAACATACTTACCCATGTCATCGTTTATTTTTCTTCCTGCAAGAATAATTTGCGAATGATACCCTAGTAGTTCAGCCTTATAGGTGAAATAATAAGGATCCACTCCAATACAATGTCCACCGACAAGACCTGGAGTAAATTTTAGGAAGTTCCATTTTGTTCCTGCCGCTTCTAACACAGCCTTTGTGTTAATATTCATTTTGTTGAATACAATAGCCAACTCATTCATAAATGCAATATTAATATCACGTTGTGAGTTTTCAATAACTTTAGCTGCTTCTGCAACTTTAATTGATTCCGCTTTATGCACACCAGCATCAATTATAGCATTATATACACTGGATATTATATTTAATGCTTCATCATCCGATCCCGAAACTACCTTTGTGATTTTAGTTAATGTGTTTACTTTATCTCCCGGATTGATTCTTTCAGGAGAATAGCCTACTTTAAAATCAGTGCCAAACTTCAAACCTGAGGTTTGCTCAAGTATTGGTATACAGATTTCTTCTGTTGTACCTGGATATACAGTTGATTCAAATACAACTATTGATCCCTTAATTAGATTTTTGCCTACTATTTCACTTGCTCCAATGACTGGGGACAAATCAGGTGTTTTATCACTATTAATAGGAGTTGGTACTGCTACGATATGAAACTTGCATTGTTTAATTTTACTTTGATCACTTGTAAAGTCTATTTGCGATTCTTGAATGGCTTGGTTTCCTACCTCGTTAGTAATGTCTACACCTTTTTTGTATTTATCTAATTTAGCCTCATTAATATCGAATCCAACAACACTAAATTTTTTAGATAACTCAATTGCAAGAGGAAGACCTACATACCCTAATCCAATTACGGATATCCTCTCTTTCTTAATGCTTATATCTTCATACAGTCCCATTAATAATCACCCCAGTTGAGTTCTTAAGACTCGTCATCAGTTTTGTCTATAATACAATTGCTTTGTAGAATCTGCTTAGTTTGTCTATTAAATTTCTACAGATTGGAGAATAAATATTATACGTCCGGAGTCCAGTCTAGCATCATTTCTCTATGACGACCAGTGACACAAACGATTGTATTATGGTTTCCTCTTGTCTCCAGTTCTTATACTAATGGGCATCATCTCTATTGCTTCAGGTTTGTTCCAAGACTTAGAGTTTGTAGACCCCATCAAAATTACATATATTTTTTGTGTCAAGAATCAATTTATTCTTGATAAATTCAAGGTTATTCTTAATGTGATCGTGAGCCGTAATAATAACCAAAATCTCTATTTCATCCAAGAAATCTTCAAAGTTCATGACCTGATGATCAACCATTCTTTCTTTAATAAAAGGATCAAATACTTTAACCCCAACGGCCAAATGCTCATCCATTTTTTCGAGAAGCTGTAAGGTTGGACTTTCTCTTGTATCATCAATATTTTCCTTATATGCGAGTCCATACACACCTATTTTAGTAATATCCGTTATGCCATGCTCTCTCATGATATCTCTAATTCTTCTTAGAACGTGTGAAGGCATAGAATCATTGATTTTTCTTGCTGTTAGAATTAAGTTCGTAAGATCAGGATAGTCTCCTACTAAGAACCAAGGATCAACCGAAATACAGTGTCCGCCTACTCCAGGACCCGGTTGAAGAATATTCACTCGGGGATGTTTGTTAGCAATTTGGATAATTTCATAAACGTTCATATTATCCGCTCTACAAATCTTGGCTAATTCATTTGCAAAAGCAATATTTACATCTCGATAAGTATTTTCAACTACTTTTGACATCTCAGCTGATCTTATATCTGTAACAACAATTTCCGATTTACAGAAACTTGAATATATTTTTTTTACTTGCTCACCGATAGCTGGATCATCTGCACCGATGGTTCTTGAATTATGTTCAAGTTCATAGATCATATTTCCAGGAATAATTCTCTCTGGGGCATGTATGAGATGAATATCTTTCCCAATGGAAATTCCTCTGTTTTCTATTTCAGGCCTGACATATTTATCAATCGATCCCGGTGATATCGTTGATTCAATAATAATCACAGCACCTTTTTCGCACACATCAAGAACCCTATTTACTGCCGATATAACATACTTAGGATCTAGTTTCTTACTTGAATTTATATAAGGTGTAGGAACTGCAACTATGTACGTATCAGTCTTTTGATACTTAGTTGTGAATTCAATGCCACTTTCAATTGCTGCATTAAACAGGTCCTCTAATCCTTTTTCTTCAAAAGTAAGTTTTCCTTTTGAAAGCGAATCTACCAACTTTTCATTCAAGTCTGTTCCTACAATCTTGACTCCACTTTTAGCAAACATTAAAGCAGTTGGAAGGCCAATATAGCCTAACCCTATTACATTAATCATTTTTATTCTCCTCCATAACTGTATCGATTACATTTATCAGTTTTTGAGTAAGAACTGTATAGTCAAAATCTTTTGCCCCACTTTTTGCATTGGTTCCAAGAAGCCTATACTCGTGTTCAGGCATTTTTTTAATATCAACTATTGCCTTTACCAACTCTTCTGGGGTACTATTTTCTAATTCCATTCCACACTTGTATTTTTCAATTATTGAATATCCCATCTTTACAGTAGATATGATTGGCTTACCGGAAGCCATATACTCAAACAACTTATTTGAACTATTACCTCTTGCCCAGTTGTATTGAGTTTGAGAGTAATTTAGTATATTCACAGATGACTTGCTTAAGATATAAGGAATATACTGTTTATTCACAAAGCCCTTTATTTTTACATTGTCTAAACCCTCATCTACAACTCTCTTTTCAAGCATCTCTTTTTGTATTCCATCCCCGTAGATTAAGAATTGAATATCTTTATCACCTTTTAAAAGCTTTGCTGCATCAAGAATATTCCCAACATTATTAACTGGTCTTATAGCTCCTACATAAACAACATTAAACTTTCCTGACTCTAAGTCTTCATCTTTAATGACTTTTTCATTTACAGATTTATTAAATGCCTCAACATCTACACCATTATTTATGTAGTGGGCTTTATCTAATTTGATATCGCCACCTTGTTTGATATCCCATTTTTTCTCCTTAATATAATCCGTATCACCTTCTTTGGTGAATATTAAAGCATCTGCTTTTTTATAAATCCAATGTTCACCAGTCACTAGGATTTTACCTAGTATGCTATTTTCTTTGGCTTTATTAAAAGAAAAAATGGCTTCAGGCCACAAATCACGTATTTCACAAATACAAGGCACATTCATTTTCTTTGCTATTTGTATTCCAGCAACCATTGTAAGCGGATGAACACTTGAGGCAACGATTACATCCGGTTTTCCATTTTCTTTTTCAAATGCTTTAGCAACAGAAAATAAATTCCAATAAAATAGCCCCATATTTTTTACTCTATCTAAACCATTACCTAATGCCGTAGATGTTTTGACAAATACAAATGGAATACCATTTAAATTTTCCGTTGCATATTTCTTCCTACCAGTATCAATAAACTCTGAATTGTTATGATATGTATTAGCGCAGAATACAGTGGCTTCATATTCTTTATTAATTAAATTCTCAGCAAACCAATAGTGTCTTCCACCTTTATTCTTATACATATCAGTTGCATAATGGTTCCATAACCAGATTTTCTTCTTCAATTTAAGTACCTCAAATTCAGTAATATTTAGTTTATTTCCCTCAACGGAACCCCAACATAAATCTTGCTTCCAGTAGTAATCTGTATAATCAAAAAAGAATAGAGACAAAGCGCTCTCCTAGTGGTAAAAACCACGGCAACTCATACCAAAGGAGAAATTGCTATGTCCCTTACCGCCATCGTAACCGATCATGCACTTTTCGCAAATACTTTTTGCAATATCGTTTGCCACTTTATTTTTTCAAATTGGTTATTGGACATTGGAAGGTATATTGCAGCCACGTATTTCTCTAATCGCATCATTTCCACTAGCAACTAAGAAATCAGTATCATATTTATATGTAAAAGCATCAACGGTCTTACCTCGTCATCATTGAGGATTGCGATGCTTTACCACTTATTTTTTATTGCGATTTCAGCAACTACCCTTCAGTATTCACTGGCACTATATAATCAATTTGTCTTTCATGATAAGTACATCCCTTTTAGGACTAATAAATGTATGATTGCAGCATTTTCAGTATCTTAATGCTTAATTTCACTTCTTCTAAATGGCTCCATCGTAACCGAGTTATTTGAATTGATGCCTTCCTTAACAAGTACCTTTTTTATGGTTAGAAAGATAATCTTCCAATCGCCTAAGAAGCTAATATTATCTACATACTCAACATCAAGATTGAATTTATCTTCCCAGCTAATAGCATTACGCCCATTGACTTGAGCTTGTCCTGAAAGACCAGGCCTCACTTCATGTCTTCTCTGTTGATGTTCATTATAGAGATCTAAGTATTGAATAAGTAATGGCCTTGGCCCCACAATACTCATATCACCTTTTAGTATATTGAATAACTCAGGAAGTTCATCTAAAGATGATGATCTTAGCATCCTACCAAACTTAGTAAGCCTAACTGAGTCTGGAAGCAGCTCACCCTTTTCGTTTTTCTCATCCGTCATCGTTCTGAATTTATACATGGTAAAGATTTTCTCATTAAGTCCAGGTCTTTTCTGCTTAAACAGTATCGGACTACCGAGCTTCAACCTAACAAGAATTGCTATGGTTATAAGTATAGGACACAAAACGATAATCGCCATCAAAGACAAAATGAAGTCCATTGGTCGTTTGAGAAATTTTCTATATATACCTTTACGTAGTTTAGCTTCAGTCACATTCATATCATCCACTCTATTTCCATAACAATTTAATAATCCCGCATATTCTCTCAAGATCCTCATCAGTCATCTTCGTATCAGATGGCAAACACACACCATTCTCAAAAAGCCTCTCACTTACATCTGAACCTACATAATCATACTCAGCAAAAAACGGCTGCATGTGCATCGGCTTCCATACTGGCCTTGATTCGATATATTCCTCTTCGAGTTTTTCCATAATCTCAATGGGTCTTACTTTTCCATTCAAAGTAATACAGGACAACCAATAGTTCGGCTTATTCCACTCATTTATTGGCATAAACTCTATGCCCTTCAATTTACCAAGCTCGCTTTTATAAAACTCAAAAATATATTTTTTCTTTGCAACTCTCTGATCCAACACCTTAAGCTGCCCTCTTCCAATTCCAGCCGCAACATTGCTCATTCGGTAATTGAAGCCTAATTCGCTATGCTGATAGTGCCTAGCTTTATCCCTGGATTGGGTTGCCCAAAACCTCGTTTTAGCAATTTTCTCTTCATTATCAGATACGAGCATGCCACCGCCCGATGTTGTTATTATTTTGTTTCCGTTAAATGAAAAAATCCCAAATTCACCAATTGTTCCGGTATGTTTTCCTTTGTAGTATGTACCAAGTGATTCCGCAGCATCCTCAATTAATGCCACATTGTGCCTCTTACAAATAGCTGCAATTCTGTCCATATCTGCAGACAAACCATATAAATGCACGACTAGTACTGCTTTTACCCGACTCCCATATTTCTCAAATGCCTTCTCTAATGCGTCGGGATCCATATTCCACGTTTCATAGTTGCTATCAATAAAAACTGGGGTGGCTTTCTCGTATACAATTGGATTAGCTGTAGCAGAGAAAGTTAAGGACTGGCAAAGGACGATATCATCTTCCTTAACCCCTGCTGATCTAAGAGCTAGTTGTATTGCAGCTGTGCCCGTGACTGTTGCGGCAGCTGATTTACTACCAACTTTTGCAGCCAACTCCTTTTCAAACTCATTTACATTTGGTCCTAACGGGGCAATCCAGTTTGTTTCAAACGCTTCTTTTACATACTCCATCTCGTAGCCCTCAGCGCTCATATGAGGCGAAGAAAGCCAAATCTTAGAAGCCATAATTTCAACGCTCCTTCTAATTATATGTCTAGTAGATTCGGCCCTATCATGTTTACTAAGAATTAGGGAACTTTCCCCTATTCTACCTCTTATCTTGTCAGAGAAGACAAATAACCAGTAGTATCCTTGTTTGCTTAAAACCACCTACACTAACACTCGATTCGAGCACAAGCAATAAAGTTAACAAGGTGGTAGAAGGGCTAGCGCATTCCACTGTTCAACCGAAACGTGCTAGCCCCCAATAAAAATCTAAACATACTCATATTCATAACAGGTTATTATTAAAATTGCTTAACTATTAGTTTGGAGTTGGTTTAAATGTACAAAATCAGTCCATTAACCACAGTATTATTTCTTATTTACCAGGCTAGTCTTCAACAATTCTTGCAGATACTCCAATAATTCATATTGCAAACCTGGATTCTGCAAAGCAATCTCAATTGTTGTCTTTATAAACCCAAATTTTTCACCAACATCATATCGAGTGCCCTCGAAATCATAAGCATATACCGCCTCAAAACGATTCAACTCAGCAATAGCATCCGTTAATTGAATTTCTCCACCAGCACCGGGCTTTTGAGATTCCAGTATGTTGAAAATTTTAGAGCTAAGAATATATCGTCCCATAATAGCTATGTCCGAGGGGGCCTCTTCTACTTTAGGTTTCTCGACGAGCCCACTCACACTATATAGCCGCTCATGAATCTCTTTCCCCGCAACTATGCCGTATCTGGAAACCTCTTTCTGACCTACTCGCTGTACGCCTATAATGGATGACTTATAACGGTCATATTGTTCAATCATTTGTTTAAGGCATGGCTTCTCAGCCTGAACAATATCATCACCTAGTAACACCGCAAATGGCTCATTACCAATAAACTTTCTTGCGCACCATATGGCATGCCCTAAACCTTTTGCTTCCTTTTGCCGAATATAATGTATATCAACCATTTTAGATGACTTCTGAACCTCACTCAGAAGCTCCAGCTTGCCCTTCTCTAGCAAGTTTTGTTCAAGCTCGAAGGAGTTGTCAAAGTGGTCTTCGATCGCTCTCTTGCCTTTACCCGTGACTATAATAATATCTTCAATGCCTGACTCAACTGCTTCCTCCACAATATATTGAATGGTAGGTTTATCGACTATTGGAAGCATCTCTTTAGGCATAGCCTTGGTAGCAGGAAGGAATCTCGTTCCGAGTCCTGCAGCAGGTATAATAGCTTTCCTGACTTTCAATACAATTACCTCCATTGGCTGTAGACGGGTTATATTTACTCCTTGATAACCTCTTCATAGCTTTTCCCTTGGCTCATACCATACTTCTTTGCAATTTGAATCAATTCATCATATTGTTCTGGAGACAATTTTTCTAATATAATACTACGGGCTTCTTTCTTTTCTTCAAGATTAAGCCCTCCACTTGCCAACTCTTGGAGCAATTTCATATCATCAACACTTAATTGTTTTAAAAGAACCCCAGCTAGCTGTGCTTTTTCACCAACTGTAATTTTCTCTTGTACATCCTTTGCTTTATCAGTAGAGATTTCAGCCGTATATCCGTCGTTAGAAGGTTGTTTAGACGGTTGAGTTGTGGAGTTTGTGCCTTGACCAGAATTTCCATTATTAGTTGACTCACCTTGGTTATTCACAGGTTCATCTTTATCTGAATCTTCTTCTCCACTTGTTTGACTATCATTTGGCTCTACATTCCCTTTATCCACTTCAGCTACCAAATCTGTCTCTAGACTATTTGCCAAAGAAGCAATCATACGATCCATGGCGTAATTAGCTGCGAACAAACCACCTACACCCAATACTACGATAATAGAAGCGACCCAAATCAGGACCTTTTTCCACTTCTTCACTCGTTCTCACCTCTTCTGATCAAATGATAGTGTGTCTTTACGATACATGAGAATAGAAAGGTACTAGCCGCTCAATGGCAGCTTTTACGGAATGATGATCCTCGCCCAATACTTTCTCAAATCTTCTAAACTGCATGTCTAGCTCTGCCCGATTAATTTCCACCGGCTTGCCGATAAAAATTCGTTCATGCTGAGTAACTGTTGTTTCCTCTGACTCTGTCAGTAGCTCTTCAAACAATTTTTCTCCCTCACGCATACCACTAAACTGAATTTTAATATCCACATCTGGTTCAAGTCCTGATAGCCTGATTAGATCTGTAGCTAGGTCCATAATACGTACTGGCTTGCCCATATCCAAGATGAATATCTCTCCACCCTTTGCAAAAGCACCAGCCTGAATCACTAGCTGTACAGCCTCCGGTATCGTCATAAAGTATCTCACCATATCTGGATGAGTTACGGTAACCGGACCGCCAGCCGCAATCTGTTCCTTAAACCTTGGTATAACGCTTCCCCGGCTTCCAAGCACATTGCCGAATCGAACAGCAACGAATTGCGTATGGCTTGTTGCATTAATGCTTTGAATGTACATCTCTGCGATTCGCTTGGTAGCCCCCATAACACTGCTTGGATTAACTGCCTTGTCCGATGAGATCATAACAAAACGTTGCGCCCCATACTTGTCCGCTGCATCTGCAACATTTTTTGTTCCGAACACATTATTTTTAACAGCTTCCGATGGATTTCGCTCCATAAGTGGAACATGTTTATGCGCTGCTGCGTGAAATACAACCTGTGGTTTAAATCTGGCGAACACCGCATCTATTCGATCGCGATCCTGAATATCCGCAATTACGGTCTCTAGTTGCACTTTTGGAAACTTATTTCTTAACTCCATCTCAATTAAGTAGATACTGTTCTCTCCATGGCCTAGCAATAACAGCTTAGATGGTTGGAAGGATGCGATTTGCCTACTAAGCTCTGATCCAATCGAACCTCCTGCGCCGGTAACTAGAACAACCTTATCGGTTACATAATCCATAACGCCCTTCATATCAATGTTGACAGGCTCTCTGCCTAATAAATCTTCAACTTCAACGTTACGTAAAGTTTGAACAGCCAATCGCCCAGATATAAAGTCATTAATGGCAGGTATAATTTTAACCTTGGCTCCAGTTAACTTACATATATTAATTATATCTGAAATGTCCGACCGCTTAGCAGACGGCATAGCAATGACAATGTCATGAATATCATGTTTCTGTACTATATGCCCTATGTTCTCGCGGTTACCCATTACCGGAACCCCTACGACCTGCATACTACGTTTATAACTATCGTCATCAATGAAACCAATTAACCGACTTCCCTTGAAACGATCGCTTGTCATAATTTCTTTTGCAATAAGAGCTCCGCAATCCCCTGCTCCTACAACTAATAGATTATGAGATTGCTCCGATTTAATGGATCGGTTTACTCGTATTAAGCGCCACAAAAATCTGGACCCGCCCATTAGAAGCAGCATAAGCTCTAAAGTTCTAGAACCTATTGATAGCGGAATACGCTCGCCAAAGATCAGTGAAGCTACCGCATAAGATAATATCATTCCAATTGCAATTGCTTTAAAAAGCTCAATAATCTCTCCGATGCTGGCATATTGCCACATTCTTCGATACATTCTGAAGAAAGCAAGGCTGCTACCGCATATGATCGTCGTTACGATAGCAAATAACAGCATTTGCTCCTCATAGCGGGGAGGAATGCTTCCATTAAAGCGGAACAGATAGGATACCCCTATGGCCACCCAAATGATGATAATATCAACCACCAGAATAATTAGCATCCTTCTTCTGTAACTCATATGCTCATTCCCTCCGCCGTCGCAACCATTTATGTCTTATTTCTCTTGTGTACCGTAATAATAATAATAGGCCTCTTCTTTGGCCTTGCGCTTCACATTATTTAGTACAACACCTAGTATGCGAGCATTGACACTTTGAAGATTCTGTACAGCCTTCTTAGCAATTTCTCGCTTAACCCGTCCTTGATCAACAACTAACACAACACCGTCACTCTTGGTGGATACGATCTGTGCATCTGTAACCGCGAGTAGTGGCGGAGTATCAATAAGAACAACATCATATTTTTGCCTGAGCTCATCAATGAGCGCAGTCATCCTTTTGGAATTCAACATCTCCGCTGGATTGGGCGGAATTGCTCCAGATGTAATAATATCCATGCCTGGAACATCCGAATGTTGAATTGCTTCTTCCAGTGAGCATTGCTGTGACAAAACTGACGATAAACCAAATCGATTAGAAATTGAGAACGTATGATGAGCCGTTGGCTTACGGAGATCGGCATCAATTAGAACAACTTTACGCTCAGACTGAGCAAAAGTAATCGCTAAGTTTGTAATCGTTGTCGACTTTCCCTCACCTGGGCCGGCTGAGGAAACCATAATAACCTGCATCTTTTCATCGATTGACGAGAAGTCAATGTTTGTTCGCAGCGAACGATAAGACTCTGAAATAGGAGACTTAGGGTTGGTCAACGTAATAAGCTGACGTTTATTTTTCAATAGTGACACGCTCTAATTCACCAGCCTTGTAAGTTCGGGTAGTTGCTTGAGTTTGAGTGGACTTCTGCTCCTCCGGATTCATTCGTGAAATCATAGCAATAGTAGGAAGGCCTAAATGCTCAAATACATCCGATTCTGTCTTAATGGTGTCATCCATATACTCAAGCAAAAATACAATGCCAACGGATAACATCAGTGAAACAATAAAAGCAATTGCGATATTCAAAGGCACGTTAGGAGACACTGGTCCCGGCTGCGCATTGAGATCTGCTTCATTGAGAATAGAAACATTCTCTACTTTAAAAATATGTTGAATTTCCTCACGAAACACATTGGAGACAGCATTCACGGTTTGAGCGGCTCTTTGATAATTCACATCTTCTACAACAAGTGTCATAACTTGAGTATTATTTACAGAGCTTACTTGAATGTGCCTGCCTATTTCTTGAGCTGTATATCCGAGTTCTGGATATTGAGTTACAACCTTATCCAATATTGCCGGTGTCTTAATAACTTCTTTATAAGTATCAATCATGCGAATATTCGTATTTATCTGATTCAAATCGAGTTGTTGGGTCGCCGATTGCGACGGGGTTTGGTTGACGATTATTTTTGTCGAAGCTTCATAGATAGGATCTTTGAAATATAGGCTGTAAGCTGCTGCCACTGCAGAACAGATAACAACAATAGATAGGATTAACGCTAAACGCTTACGAATAATGGACAGGTATTGCCGCAAATCTAATTCATTAGTCACTCTGACTACTCCTCCGTTGACTATAGTAAGCTCGTGCTTTTCAAGAAAAAATCTTCCTCCCATCTGCATGAGAGGAAGATTTCAATTGTTTATGCAATATTAGTTAGCGTTAATTGCACGGTAGATAATGACTGCCGCTTGCGCGCGAGTCGCACTTGCTATCGGATCGAACTTGCCATTGTTCCCTACAACGATTTCCTTGTCAGCTGCAAATGCAACGCCAGCTTTCAATGTTTCGTTGATTTGAGCTGCGTCAGAGAACACAGCCAGAGCTGCATCAACATCAGCAACATCCTTAGAACCATTCACCAGTTGCAGTGCACGAGTGATCATGGTAGCCATCTCAGCACGTTTGATCGGTGCGGATGGATCGAACTTTGTAGCGGATTTACCTTTGATAATGCCTTTTTCCGCTGCAGCTGCTACATAAGGAGCAAACCAGTCGTTTGCATTTACGTCAGCGAAGTTTTCAGTAGAGGAGCCGTTCTCCAGGTCAAGAGCACGAACCAGCATTTTAGCGAACTCAGCACGAGTTACTTTGGCATTCGGGTCGAACACGCCTTCTGCTTTGCCGTTAATAGCTCCTTTTGCTGCTACCACTTCGATCGCACGGCCAGCCCACGAAGATACGCCAGCAATATCGCCAAAGGATACTTTGTTCTCTACAACTACGTAAGAGGAGAAGCTGTCACGGGATTCGATGACCGAAGTATCCGTCACACGTCCGCCATGAATTTCAAGACCGCCTTCAACGATTTTCACTACGGACAACAATTCTTTGTCCAGACCCGCCGTGTCACCCAATGGCAGGCTGATTACGATAGGACGATCGAAGCTTGTAGTTGTAACGCCACCTACGGAAAGGCTGAAGTCATACACTTGAGAAGCAGCTTTCAGGCCGCCAAGTACGTCTTCTTTTGCATCGGATTTCTTGTATCCAAAATCAACCTGTTTGGAGAATGTACCGCCGAATGGCAGCTCAACACCAAATGCTCCGATTTTCAAGGAGATTGCAGGGATTTTTGCTTTGATTGCTGCTGCAACAACGTTAGCAGATAGTTTAACAGCAACTTCATTCTCTGTTACATCTCCAGCATTTCCTGCTACTTTCGGTGCGTTATAGGACACGTTCGCAACTTCTTGCAGCTTCGCAATAACTGCGCCAATGCTGTTAAGTGCAATTACAGCATTCGTTTCGTCAAGAGTGACAGTAGCTTTACCATCAACAGCATCAACTTTTACAGTGATAACAGCCAATTTCTTCACAAGCTCATCCACTTGCTTAATAGCGTCTTCGATCAGCTTAGCTTTCTCTTCCTCAGAAGCAGCAGCAAGCTTAGCTTTCAGTTCAGACAAGTTGTTGATCAATGTTTGAGCTTCAGCTGAGATCGAGTTGTCGATGATTGGTCCAGCTTCGCCACTTCCGCCGCCTGAAGTGCTATTGATTCTCTTGTAAACTTCATATAGTGCTGCTGCAGCTTTATTGAACAAGCTATTATCATTAACCGCCGCTTTTCCAGCAGATACAACAGCCACAACATCTTCAGTTGTTACTTTATATTCCAGGAATACTTTTTCAATCGCGTACTTATTATTAGGAATAGCAGCCAACACTTCTTCGAACAGGCTGTTCACACTCTCAGAATCACCCAAAAGGTCTAGCAATTGAACAAGAGACTTTTTGTTAACAATTTTGAAAGTTTCATTTTGAATAGCCAGGAAATAAGCAGCAATATCATCAACTGTCAGATCAGGCACGCCAACTTCTGTAGCATATTCTTGAATCAGATCGTGATGTTTTACCCGGAACTCTTCAAGCTTCGCTTCGGATGGTGCGAAAGTCAGTGCTATTGCATCGATAAACACATTTTTCAAAGCATCCTTCTTTTCTTGTGCATCTGGAGCATCAGCATCGACAAGCTTATTAACGATTGGAGCTACAACCTGTCCTTTTACAGAATCCTCAAGACCATTCAATGCATCGCGGAGATCTCTAAGAGCTTGTTTTTCCAATCCACTAAGGGCTTTCTCAACCTTTTGCAATTGTTTAATAATGTCTTGATTCGGGAATGTAGCGGAAGCTGCATAAGCAACATTACTTACTCCCAACTTCTCTGCCAAACCTTTGTTGCTAAGCGGAATGCCTGCGAATGCAGACATAGCAACGCTTGCCGCAATTGTAGTTACTGCTAATTTTCTTCTTAAAGTCACTTTCTCTCACCTCTATAATTAGTTTAGGTCCCCATCGCAAAGATGAAAGACTAGTAAAACCGTAAGCCAACTTCCCTATGTAGGAATCTAGTAGGTCTTGGATGCCGTTCCTTCTACTTCTTGAAGAAGAAAGAATAGAACTTTTTTATATGAAAACCTGTCGAAGTTCCCACTTGCGGAGGTGCCTCGAACGGGTTGTCCACCAAGACGGCGGCCGCGTTTCTCTTCAGATACTCGGACCATTGTTCACCCATGGATCTCTCTATGGCCTGATAGGCCTCTTGCATGCGAAATCCGCGACGTTCTACATGATGCGCGTCGGAGGATACGATGTGGATGCTGCCGCTTCTCAGGAGCGACCATGCAGCCTGCTCGATTCGTTTGCCGAATCCGCCAAGCAAAGAGTGGGTGGTGACCTGGGTATAGGCCCCCAGTTCAATTAATTCAGCCAATCTGCCGGGATGCTGCACAACCTCTGCATTACGCTCTGGATGTGCGATAATCGGCTTTAGCTTCAGAATGCCAAGCTCGTGAATGAGTTCTGACATCACCCTCGGGATACGAGATGAGGGCATCTCCAACAATACGTAGGCAGAACCGGCCAATGATAACAGCTCGCCCCTATGCCACGCTTCCAACAAATCGTCATGTACGCGAATTTCTTGCCCCTGTTCGATACGAAGGGACATTCCCTCTGCAGAAAATCTGTCATTCAATGTCTGCACGTGCCTGGACACTTCTGCCGCAGCATTGATATAGACTCCATTTGCATGATGAGGAGTTGCGATAATGACGTTGATTCCCTCGTCGATGGCGGCATGAGCCATCTGAAGCGAATCCTGAATATCTTGGGCGCCATCGTCTAACCCGGGTAGAATGTGAGTATGGATATCTATCATTTGATTCACGTCTTCCTGCTAGAAAATAGGTGTCAATCTAGTTATCGGCATAATAGACCAACAGTTTAACATAGACAGACATCCACAGCAGCAGGCAACTTATCCCGGTATTCTTAATACCTATCAGTATATCCCACTATTTCCATCCTGGTAAAGTCATAAATTGTAAAACGGACGCCCCAGCTATGCTTTTTTTCAGAATTTGTTGAGATTTTGTCGAAAATCTATTTAGGACTCACTCTATTATATAACGCTATGAGAAGGCATTTGGTTGCACTTTCCAGAAAACTTTTTTTTGAAAAACACCCCACTGTTGTGGGGCATTGATTTTAACCTGCAATATGATGCTGTTATGAGACAGCTATAGCTCTCTCATATGCGGGAACAACAGGACATCGCGAATGGACGGGGAATCTGTCAGCAGCATAACCAGACGGTCGATGCCAATGCCCAGACCGCCTGTCGGCGGCATACCGTATTCCAGCGCCCGGATGAAGTCGTCATCCATATCATGCGCCTCGTCGTTGCCCTGCTCCTTCTCCTCCAGCTGCGCTTCAAAGCGTTCGCGCTGATCGATCGGGTCGTTCAGCTCCGTGAACGCATTCGCGTGCTCGCGCGCCACGATGAACAGCTCGAAGCGGTCCGTAAAGCGCGGATCGGCGTCGCTCTTCTTCGCAAGCGGCGAGATGGCAACCGGATGGCCCGTCACGAATGTAGGTTGAATAAGAGTCGCCTCGCAGCGCTCCTCGAAGAAGGCATTCAGAATATGGCCGAACGTCATGTGCGGCTCTACCGGAATTTTATGTTCTTTCGCAAGGGCATGCGCCTCTTCATCGGTCATTTGAACGCTGAAGTCAACGCCTGTTACCTCTTTGACAAGGTCAACCATGCTGACTCTGCGCCATTGCGGTGTCAGATCTACGTCTTGTCCCTGATACTTGATCTTGGTTGTGCCGAGAACCTCTTGGGCAATGTGCGCAATCATATTTTCGGTCAGTGCCATAATATCCTTGTAGTCGGCATAAGCCTCGTACAGCTCAATCATCGTAAACTCAGGGTTATGGCGTGTGGAGATACCCTCATTGCGGTAAACGCGTCCGATCTCGTATACCTTCTCCAAACCGCCGACAATCAGGCGCTTCAGGTGAAGCTCAATCGCAATACGCATATATAGCTGCATGTCCAGCGCATTATGATGCGTAATGAATGGACGTGCAGCAGCACCGCCAGCAATGGAATGCAGCGTAGGCGTCTCCACTTCCAGGTAGCCCAGGGAATCCAGGTAACGGCGCATTGATTGAATGATTTTGGAACGGGAGATGAATGTCTGTTGAACATCCGGGTTCACAATCAGATCGACATAACGCTGGCGGTAGCGCAGCTCCACGTCCTTCAGACCATGATGCTTGTCCGGAAGCGGAAGAAGCGACTTCGTCAGAACGTCCACTTCAAGCGCCTTGACCGACACTTCGCCCGTGTTCGTCTTGAACACAACGCCCTGCACGCCTACGATATCGCCGATATCGAGCAGGTCGAATGCCGCAAACTTGTTCTCGGCTACAGAATCCTTGCGGACATAGATTTGAATGCGGCCTGACAGATCCTGAATATGAGCGAAGGCAGCCTTGCCCATGCCGCGCTTCTGCATAATACGGCCGGCGATGCTGACCTTATTGCCTTGCTCCTCCAGCTCTTCCTTGCTGAGGCCTTCGTAGGCGCTCAGAATGTCCTTGGCATTGTGGCTCCGCTCGAATTTCTGACCGAACGGGTCTACGCCTAGCCCGCGTAGCTCATCCAGCTTGTCTCTGCGAATTTGTAGAAGTTCGCTCAGCTCCTGCTCGCTGTTCTGGTTGTTATCATGTTCCACTTTCATTCATCTCCTTAATACATTAGGCAAACGTTCAAAAAGCTTCCGGCAAGGAAGCTTTCGAAATCGTGAATCGCACACCTTATTTTTTGATATCAATAATCTTATATTGAATAATGCCCGCCGGTACGTTAACCTCTACGACTGTGCCTCTCTTCTTGCCCAGAATCGCTTTGCCAACGGGACTTTCATTCGAAATTTTGTTCTGGAGCGGATCCGATTCCGCTGTGCCGACGATTGCGTATTCCATTGTGTCGCCGAACTCCAGGTCTTCTACTGTAACAATCGATCCGATACTGACGGTATCAATATCAATCTCATCATTATTAATGATGCGGGCATTGCGAAGCATCTTCTCCAGCGTAATAATACGGCCTTCGATAAAAGCTTGCTCGTTCTTCGCATCCTCATACTCCGAGTTCTCGCTAATGTCGCCATAACCGATCGCGACCTTGATCCGCTCAGCTACTTCACGACGTTTGACCGACTTCAGATTCTCAAGCTCCTCTTCAAGTTTCTTCAACCCGTCCTGAGTCAGAATGATTTGCTTATCGTTCATCTTTCCGATTCTCCTGTCGTGTGACTAATTTTTCATACGTTGTATGAATTCACTGTTACTTAATATATTACGCATGATGACCATCATACCTGCTGGTGACTATGGTGTACTGCAACCTATTGTTAGATTATATTGCACGATTATATTGCATGGTAACTTGAATGTCAATCGAAGCCAGCCCCGTCATTGAAACCGTTTCACTTCCCCTCCAAAAAGGAAAGACGACGACAAGCGGTTATTGTCGACCATTGTCGAATAACCGCCTGACGTGTCTTTCCAATGGGGTTAATGTACAACTTCTTCTTCCGTTCTGCGGTCGGAGGCGGCCGGTGCAGGCTCCTCGCTCTCCAGCGAGTGGATGTAATTCTCCAGAATCGCAACCATACGGTCGCGGCCGGTCTCCTCCATGATGACATCCTTCACGCGCGCGCCGCCCGGCAGTCCTTTCAGATACCAGGCCAGATGCTTGCGCATCTCCCGAACCGCTACCGCTTCGTTCTTCAGCGCAATCAGCCGGTCCATGTGAAGAATGGCTACTTCCATCTTCTCGCGCGGGGTTGGATCCCCGAGCAGATCGCCAGTAGACAGATACTGAATCGTACGATACAGCATCCACGGATTGCCCAGCGCTCCGCGTCCGATCATAACGCCATCTACGCCCGTCTGCTCCAGCATACGCTTGGCATCCTCCGGAGAGAATACGTCGCCGTTGCCAATAACGGGAATGGATACCGCTTGCTTGACGTCTTTTATAATATCCCAATTCGCCTTGCCGGTATACAATTGCTCGCGCGTACGGCCGTGCACGCTGACGGCACTGCCGCCTGCTTTCTCGACCATCCGTGCGTTCTCGACTGCATAGACATGCTCGTCATCCCAGCCGATCCGCATTTTCACCGTTACCGGCTTGTCGACAGCATCCACGACCGCGGACACCATCTCATATATTTTATTAGGGTCCAGCAGCCAGCGCGCGCCTGCGTCGCACTTGGTCACCTTGGGCACCGGACAGCCCATGTTAATATCGATAATATCGGCATTCGTCTGCTTGTCGACCACTTTGGCCGCCTCGATCAGCGATTCACGGTCGCCTCCGAAGATCTGCAAGCTTAGCGGCTTCTCCCGTTCGTCTACAAACAGCATCTCCATCGTGCGCTTGTTGCCGTGCAGAATCGCCTTGTCGCTAACCATCTCTGCACATACAAGCCCCGTGCCGAATTCCTTGGCAATCAGTCGGAAAGCGGGGTTGCACACGCCTGCCATCGGCGCCAGCACGACTCTGTTTTTCATCTCGATGTCTCCGATTTTCAGCATGTCGCTCCTCATTCCTCCTTCATGCTCATAAGTTCCTCGTAGCTGATCCCTAGCGTCTTCGCGATATGGTTGAGCAGCTTAGGATCATTCTTCCGTGTGCCTCGCTCCAGCGATCCCAGCACCGCCACCGATACGCCAAGCTCCTTGGCCAGCTCTAGCTGTGTGTAGCCCTTCAGCTTTCGAAAGGCTCTGACGCGCTGCGCCAATTGATTGTTTTCCATAATGTGATGCCTTCCTTTCCTTCCCGAAGCGCCGCATAAGACGCAGCCTGAACCCCTCCGTGCAAAGAATGCGAATGCGAGATCACATCATGCAAGGGAACAAGCACGAACGCCCGCTCCATCATGCGCGGATGCGGCAGCGTCAGCTCCTCTTGATCCATTCTGACATTATCGTATAGGAGGAGATCGAGGTCAATGGTTCTTGGTCCCCAACGTTCATGTCGAATTCTCCCGAGGAGGCGTTCCTGTTCCAGCTGCTCGCGCAGCAGAGCCAAGGGCTCTAAGGTCGTGGACACGGCAATCACCATGTTCAGGAAAGAAGGTTGATCGGTATAGCCAACCGGCTCCGTCTCATATATACCGGATACGCGCAGCACCCGAATCTCCGGGTGAGCGTCTATGCGCTCGATCGCATCCATCAGCAGCTTGTCACGCTCCCCCATATTCGAGCCAAGAGCAATGTAAGCTTCGACTGCAGCGGCATTATGCGCGTACGATTCGGCCATCGGCATCCCGCTTTCTCGCCAGCTCGATTGTCACGCCGTCAAAGTGAATATCGAACGGCGGATGCGGCTTTGTCACGCGGACGGTAACGTCATTGATCATATTATAAGCTTCGAGAACTCGTGATGCAATGTGCCCCGCCAGCGCTTCGATCAGCTTGAAGGGAGTCCCTTCCACAATCGACTTCGTCAGCGCATGGAGCTCCGCGTAGTTCACCGTATAAGCAAGATCATCCGTATTGGCGGCCTGTTCCAGGTCGATACCCAGGTCCAGATCGATATAAAATTGCTGCCCAAGCTTGTTTTCTTCCGGGAAAACGCCGTGATATCCATAAAAGCGCATGCCCTTTACTTTCATTCGGTCCATATTGCCTCTTGCTCCTTCCAGTTCGCAACCTCGCTCATGCGGCTTGGTCGCTTTCATTATCCGCGATAGAGGATCGCATCTGTCATTAATGCCGTGCGCTTGATCGCCTCCACATCGTGCACACGGACAATTTGGCAGCCTCTCGCGATGCCGAGAGCTACCGTCGCCGCCGTTCCCTCGACGAGGTCATCTACCGGCAAGCCCAGTGTCTGCTTAATGAATCGCTTGCGCGACGTGCCAAGCAGCACCGGGTATCCAAGCTCGTTCAGCTCGTCCAGACGGTCAAGCAGCTCCAGATTATCGTCATAGGTTTTGGCAAATCCGATGCCAGGATCCAGCCATATATGCCGAGGATCAACTCCCGCTCTGCGGGCCAAGCCAACGCTGGCTTGCAGATCCGCCAGTACATCAGGAACAAAGTCATTATAATCCCGTGCGTGTCGGTTGTGGCTAATGATGACCGGCACACCATACTCCGCGGCTACAGCCGCCATATCGGGATCGCCCTTCAGCCCCCAGATATCATTAATGATATGAGCGCCCGCTTCCAGGCACTGACGTATCGTCGCGGCTTTATAGGAATCTACCGAGATGGCGACCTCCGGAAGGGCCTCGCGAACGGCCGCGATGACCGGCAGCACCCGCTTAAGCTCTTCCTCCGCGCTGACTGCCTCAAAGCCCGGTCTTGTTGACTCTCCGCCAATATCCAGAATATCCGCTCCCGCAGCCACCATCTCCTTGGCATGAGCAACCGCCCGTTGCACATCGTTATAGCGGCCTCCATCCGAGAACGAGTCCGGTGTCGCGTTCAATATGCCCATAATTAGCGTACGCGTACCCAGTTCGAGCTTCACGCCGCCGCATAAGTCGTAGGATCGCTTCCAATAGGTCGGTCTATTATTCATATTTGTCACATCTCCCTCCTGCTCAGTCGCCTCTTCCGGCTAGCATGCCCCAATCCGACTGTCACCCATAACCTTATGATTACTTCCCAGTGTCCGCCTGGTATAAGGCTTGCAGCTCCATCGTCATCGGTCCTGCAGAGCTGCCGCTCATCTCGATTCTCTCATCAGAATCATAGCGCGTTAACTGCGTAATAGGTATCAGCTCTTGAATGGAGTTGGTCATCCAAATTTCATCGGCTTCAACAAGCTCTTCCCACCGATAGCGGCCTTCCTCCACTTCATATCCTGCATCTGCAGCAAGCTCCAATACGCGTTGCCGGGTAATGCCGGGCAGGATTCCCGTGTCTATGGCAGGCGTTCGGACGATTCGGCCGCGCAAGAAAAAGAGATTGCTCACAATACCTTCAGACAGCCAGCCTTCCCGCGTCAGCATCAGTCCTTCCGCTCCCGGATGCGCCGGCATCAGATGTGCGCTCCCTTCACCAGCCAATCCGAGCAGCTCTCTCTTCGCCATTATATTGTTCATATAATGAAGAGATTTGAATCGCACCGTTCCTTCCGGTGTATTACGCACGGTACGGAGAAGGCGCAGCTCTTTGCCCAATCGCATTGCTTCTCCATTCACTAGAGGCAATTCCTTTACTAATAAAACGATATTCGGCTGCTCATAATCTCCGGTCGGCAGGCCTAGCACACCTTCCCCGGCGCTTACCGTCAATCGCACGTAGCCATCCTTCAGCCCATTCTCCCGCAATAACATGCTTATCCAAGACTCCAGCTCTCCAATACTCATGCCGAAAGGGATGCCCAGCTCCGCACAGCCCGCCTTCAATCGCGCCATATGCCGCTCTAGCAGATAGGGTCTTCCCTGATAGGTACGGAACGTCTCAAATAAGCCCAGACCGTACAAAAAGCCGTGATCATAGACTGAGATCACAGCTTCATGCGCTTCAACCACTTTACCGTTCAGACCGATTTTCATTGCACAACGCCTGTCCGATGGCGCAGGAAATTGCGAAGCATGGTATGCCCATGGTCTGTAATAATGGACTCCGGATGGAATTGCACGCCTTCGATCGCATATTCCTTATGCCTTAGCCCCATAATCTCGCCCTCTGCCGTCTCTGCGCTGATTTCCAGGCAATCTGGCAGCGTCTCACGCCGAACAATAAGCGAATGATAGCGCGTAGCCGTGAATGGCGATTCCAGCCCATCGAAGATCGTCCGCCCGTCATGCAGAATCGGGGACGTCTTGCCGTGCATCAGCTTCTCCGCGCGTACGACCTCGCCTCCGAACGCTTGTCCAATCGACTGATGGCCCAGGCAGACGCCGAATATCGGGATTTTACCCTTAAAGTGATCAATCAGCGACAGGCTAATTCCCGCCTCGTTCGGCGAGCACGGTCCCGGCGAGATCAAGATATGATCGGGGGCGAGATCCTCAATGCCGGCCAGATCAATCTCATCGTTCCGCTTTACGACGATCTCTTCCCCCAGCTCGCCCAAATATTGCACCAGATTGTACGTGAACGAATCATAGTTGTCGATTACGAGTATCATGGCTCCACATCCCCTTTGTCCAAACCTATTGTAGCAGCTTAGCTGCGCTGTCCCGCTCCCGCGATTGCCCGGCTGCGAACCGTTCGCTGTATTGAATAGCCTTCCACAGCGCCTTCGCCTTGTTCATCGACTCCTCATACTCGCGCCCCGGATCGGAATCGATGACAATGCCCGCTCCGGCCTGAATATAGACGATCCCGTCCTGTATAGCCATTGTTCTAATAATAATATTAAATTCCATATCCCCGTTATAGTCAATCCATCCCATCGATCCCGTATAGGGACCTCTGCGCACAGGCTCCAGCTCTTCAATGATCTCCATCGTCCGGATCTTGGGAGCACCGGTAATCGTGCCGCCGGGGAAGGTCGCCGCTATAACGTCATAAGCATCCTTGCCTTCGGCTAGCTCGCCATCCACCTGCGAGACCAGATGCATAACGTGAGAGTAGCGCTCAATGACCATCAGTTCCTTCACCTTCACCGTTCCGTAGGTGGAGATACGGCCCAGATCGTTGCGCTCCAGATCGACCAGCATAATATGCTCGGCCCGTTCCTTCTCATTCGTGCGCAGCTCCTCGGCGAAGAGAAGATCCTCCTCCTCCGTGCGTCCTCTTCTGCGTGTACCCGCGATCGGCCGCGTCCCAAGCTGGCGGCCCTTCAGCTCGACCAGCAGCTCCGGAGAAGCCGATACCAGCTGGAAGTCCGGCGAGCGCAGCATGCCCATATAAGGAGACGGGTTAAATAGTCTGAGCCATTCATACAGCTCCTCTGGCGGCGTCGACACGGCTTTGGACTGGCGCTGGGCCAAATTAACCTGGAACACGTCTCCTTGCCCGATATAGCGCTGCACAGCCCGCACAGCGTCCATGTACATCTCCTTGGTAGTAGGCGATTCGATGCCTGATATCGTCTTGACGTCAATATGAAGCGATTCTCCGTCCATATGGGCAAGACGGCTTGCCCGCAGCTTCTCCGCCCTCTCGCGCGCCTTCTCTTCCTCGAACCAAGTCAGCCAGTAGTCCGCCATTCCCTCCGCACGCAGCGAGGCTTGTTCATAGACGGCTCTCAGCTCTTCATCCGATTGGCCGAACGACACCGGACTATGTACGACACAGTAGACAACGCTGCGCTTGTGATCGACGACCCAGATTTCATTCATTCTCATGAACAAATAATCCGGCAAGCCGGAATCATCCTTCGCAAGCTCCGGCAGACGTTCGATGCTGCGCACAATATCATAGCTCCAGAAGCCTGCGCAGCCGCCCAGCCACTTCGGCCCGTCCGCATCAGTAAGCCGAGGTCCATTGCCGTCGCTCATCCAAGCCCGCACAACCTCCAGCGGCTTGCCCTTCCACTTCCTGCGCTCCTGCGAATGCTCGTCCAGGCCGCGGAAGTCAATCGACTCCGCTTGCATGCCTTTGCCCTGAATGACGCTATCGGGATGCAGTCCCAGATAAGTGAATCTCCCGTCCTTGCCGCTCTCCAGCACGAAGGCATACGGCGATGCGTCCTGCCAAGCTTCCTCCCAAGAAGCAACCTTGCCCCCCGTCTCTCTCTGGAGAGGCAGCTCCTTCACTAGCGGCAGCGTCGTATAGGTTTGTTCGGCGCGCCACCGAATCCACTCTTCCCAAGCGGTGACCATCTTGTCAGTCCCCCGATCCCTGATGCTTATTTCGCTCAGTATACAGAAATGCCCGGCAAAAGAAAAGCGCCTTCCATCCCGAAGAATGAAAGGCCCTTCTTATCGTAAGCTTTGTAGTTGCGACAAAGCTCTTAGTTCTCGAAATTGAATAGAGGCGTACTCAGGTAACGCTCGCCATTGCTAGGCACGATAGCAACAACGCGCTTGCCTTTGCCCAGTTCCTTCGCTACCTTCAGCGCTGCATAGATCGCCGCACCGGAGGAGATCCCGCACAGAATGCCTTCTTCCTTCGCTGCACGACGCGCGTATTCGAATGCATCATCATTCTCAACCGTAATGATACCGTCATAGATCTCACGGTTCAGGATATCCGGAATGAAGTTCGCGCCAATCCCTTGAATTTTATGAGGACCAGGGTTGCCGCCCGACAGAATGGGGGAAGCCGCAGGCTCAACTGCATAAATTTTGATATCCGAGTAGTTTTGCTTCAATACTTCACCAGCGCCGGAGATCGTTCCGCCTGTGCCGATGCCTGCGATGAAGGCATCCAGCTTGCCGTCCAGGGAATTGATCGCTTCCACGATCTCAGGACCTGTCGTCTCGCGGTGAATTTTCACATTCGCCTGGTTTTTGAATTGCTGAGGAATGAAATATGAAGGATTCTCTTGAACCAGCTCTTCCGCTTTGCGTACTGCGCCGTTCATGCCTTCGGAACCCGGTGTCAGCACCAGCTCTGCGCCGTAAGCGCGCAGCAGGTTGCGGCGCTCAATACTCATTGTCTCAGGCATGACAAGAATCGCTTTATAGCCTTTGGCAGCCGCTACAAGTGCCAGACCGATGCCTGTATTGCCGCTCGTAGGCTCAACGATGGTATCGCCCGGCTTAATGCGTCCTTCTTGCTCAGCCGCTTCGATCATGCTGACCGCAATACGGTCCTTTACGCTGGCACCCGGATTCTGGTACTCCAGCTTCACATAGATTTCCGCGCTATCTTCCGGCACGAGACGGTTTAAACGAACAAGGGGTGTATCTCCGATCAGGTCTGTTACGCTTTGTACAATTTTCGCCATGGAATGAAAGTCCTCCTTATTCCGACTAAAATAGTTGGTTTTTGACTAATTACATCTTAACAATGTCGCGCCAATGTTGTCAATAGTCACTTTTGCTTTCTATTGGAAAAAAACGACCGCGCTCCCGGCACGGTCGTCTTCACTTCATAATCATCGCATCATATCGCTTCAGCAGCTCGTCTTCCATGACATTCAGCGGCTTGGCACGCTCCAGCGCAAGCTGCTTGCGAGCCTGCTCGAACAGCCGGTCGCTCGCCAGATTGGACGTGGATTTCCTGCCCGCCAGCTCGATAATGGCGTAGCCTTGTTCCGTCAATTCAATGGGACCTGCTATCTCCGCAACCGACATCCCTGCCGCAGCCGCAAGCACTTCTCCGTCGTAGAACGGATCATCCGCGTCAATCATGCCTAGATCCCCGCCGTCTTCAGCTGTAAATTCATCCTGGGAATAGAGCCTGGCCATGGCAGCGAATGATTCCCCGTCCATCAGCTTCGCAAGCACGCTCTCTGCCTGCTCTCTCGTATTCGTCACAATCCAGCGCAAATGGAATTGCAGCTGCGGCTCGAATTGCTCTGGATGATCCTGCATATAGCGATCCACCTCATGGTCGGCGACTGTAATATCCTTAATTGTAATATGCTCCAGCAGCAGCCGGTAGCGGTACTCCTCTTGAATCTGCTCCTTGGACAATCCGAGCTGCTCTCTCATCATGGAGTAGAAAGCTTCTTCATCTCCGTAGCCTTCCGCTACCGAGGCGATCTCCCGGTCCAGCTCTTCCTGCGAGATGCGAAGGCCGGTTGCCTTCGACTCCAGTTCAAGAGCGCGACGGAGCATCATGACCCGCAGCACTTCGTCTCCATATTGCCTGTACAGCTCGCTCGTTAGCTCTGCACCGGTAATGGGCTGACCTCCTACCGTTGCAACAGCCTTCTGCCCGCTTCCCTCCGAGCCGGTCGGAGCCGGCGGAGATGTCTGCTCACCCTGCTCGTTTCCTCTTAAACCAGGCAGGGGCCATACCTTAACCATCACCATGCCCGTCAGAGCAATCATACAGACGGCTTGAAGGATGACCACAGCCTTCAGAACCTCATATCTCTTCATGGCCTGGACTGCCTTTCTATTATTGAACCGGCTTCGGCTTTGCTTGAACCAGCAATTGCTCCAACCGATCCTTGCCGAACGAATACTTCTCATTACAGAAGTGGCATACCACTTCCGCCCTTGCATCATCCTCAATAATCATGCGCAGCTCGGATTCGCCGAGACTGATCAGCGTCTGCTCCACTCTCTCCTCGGAGCACTGGCACTTGAACACCAGCGGCATCGTATCATGGATAACCAAGTCCTCTCCTACGAGCCACCTTAGCAGATCCTCCGGCGTTTGGCCTTGAGCCAGCAAGGTTGTGACCGGCGGCATTTTCGCCACGGCTTGCTCCAGACGTGTGATCTCTGCATCCGCAAGACCTGGCATAAGTTGAACGATATAACCGCCTGCATGCAGCACGGAATTGTCGTTCTCCACCAGTACCCCAACCCCGACCGCCGATGGCGTCTGCTCGGATACAGCAAAATAATACGTGAAGTCCTCCGCCAGCTCGCCGGAGATTAGCGGAACGCTGCCCCGATAAGGTTCCTTAAGGCCAAGGTCCTTCGTCACGTGAATATAACCTGACGTACCGACCGCTCCCGCAACATCCAGCTTGCCTTTATCATTGCTGGCATGATGCGCCTGCGGATGATCGACGTAGCCACGGATTTCTCCGTTTGCATTGGCATCGACCACAACCTGTCCGATCGGACCGTCGCCCTTCACTTGAATGGTCAATCTTTCCTTGCCCTTCAGCATCGCACCCATCATCGCGCCTACTGAGAGTGTCCGGCCCAGTGCGGCCGTCGCAGTAGGAAAAGAATCATGTCTGCGCCGCAGCTCCTCCACGATATTGGTCGTGCGGACCGCGAATACGCGAATTTTCCCGTCCCATGCCGTGCCTCGCACCAATATGTCCTTCAGCTGCTCTTCCATCTATTAGCCCTCCTGGTTGCGTTCATAAATAATTCTTAAGCCTTCCAGCGTCAGCAGCGGGTCCACTTCTTCAATGGTATCTGACTCAGCGGCAATTAGCTCTGCAAGCCCGCCTGTAGCCACGACACGCGGATTCACGCCGAATTCGGCACGAATCCGATTCACGATACCGTCAACTTGCCCCGCATAACCAAATATAATACCTGCTTGCATCGAAGTCACCGGATTCCGCCCTACGACGCTCTTTGGCTTGGCCAGTTCAATGCGCGGCAGCTTCGCCGCGCGCTGATAGAGCGCTTCCGTCGAGATGCCGATGCCTGGCACGATCGCTCCGCCGAGATAACTGCCGGTTGTATCAATATAATCGAAGGTGGTCGCCGTACCGAAGTCTACGACAATAAGCGGATAGCCGTATTTCTCAATACCCGCTACCGAATTAACAATCCGATCGGCTCCGACCTCTCGCGGATTTTCGTAACGGATGTTCAGCCCTGTCTTAACACCAGGTCCAACGATAAGCGGCGTCTTGCGCACATATTTCAGGCATAGCTGCTCCAGCGTCCTCATCAGCGGGGGAACAACGGAGGAAATGATGACACCGTCGACCTGCTCGATCTTGATCCCTGCGTACAGGAACAAATTATGAATGTTCATGCCGTATTCATCAACGGTTGCCGAACGGTTCGTGCTCAGCCGCCAATGATACAGCAGCTCTTGGCCGCGATAGATGCCCAGCACGATATTCGTATTGCCTACGTCAATGACCAGAATCATCCCCGTCCGACCTCCTTTTTCTCGTTCAGATCCAGGCTTATGTCAAGCGCTTGGAACGAATAAGTGAGTCCTCCTACAGAGATGACGTCTACGCCGCAAGCGGCAATGCCATGAATGGTGTCGAGCCTCACCCCGCCGGAAGCTTCCACAATGATATGCGGGGTTTTTCCTTTGATCAGAGCGACGGACTCCCTCATTAATTCATGCGTCATATTATCGAGCATAATGATGTCCGAGCCGCAAGCGATTGCTTCCTCTACCTGTGCCAGCGATTCCGTCTCCACTTCAATCTTCATCGTATGCGGAATTTGCCGCCGCGCCGATGTGACTGCGGCAGTAATGCTTCCGGCACCTTTAATATGATTATCCTTGATCATGACAGCATCATACAAGCCGAATCGATGATTGGAGCCCCCGCCGACACGTACCGCGTACTTCTCCAGCATGCGGTGTCCAGGGGTTGTCTTGCGTGTATCGACCAGACGAACGGGAAGCCCTTGGAGCGCGTCGACATACGCTTTTGTTTTCGTAGCAATGCCAGAGAGACGCTGCATCAAATTAAGCGCAAGCCGCTCGCCTGTTAGAATGCTGTGCGTGCTGCCCTCCAGTTCGATCAGTACCGTCCCTTTGGTGACGTAATCGCCATCCATCACCCGTGCTTCGAAGGAAAGCTCAGGGTCAACTACGTCGAACACCAGCTTCGCAAGCGGAACACCGGCAATGACCCCGTCTTCCTTCACATGAATGACAGCTGTCGATCGGGAGCCTGCCGCAATCGTCGTCTCGGTCGTAATATCTCCGCTACCGATATCCTCGGCAAGCCAGCTTCTGATCTGATCCCTAATCTGCGCATCATATCCGCCTGTCGTCCACTCAAACATCTTCAATTCGCTCCTCGGTCATACCTTTTGTGCGGTGCAGCACCGTATGTTTTCTCCATACCAGATCGTCGCGTGCCGGGAAGTCCTCTCGGTAGTGCGCGCCTCGGCTTTCTTCCCGCGTAATCGCCGACTCGGTCATCAGCAGCGCACAAGTGAGCATATTTGCGAATTCGAACTCCTCGCGCTCCGTCAGAATGGACTGGAAGATCGGCAGTTGGCGCTTCAGCTCCTCTAGTCCTTTCCTCAGGCCAATCTCATTCCGCTTCAAGCCGACATACCGAACCATGATCTTCTGCAGCTTCAGCCGCCGTTCGACGACAGCCTGCATAGGAGCGCTGCTGCGCTCCACTTCATTATAGAATTTCGGCTCCATATCAAGCGGCGGCGAATTCTCAATCCGCTTCACGATGCGGCGGCCGAATACGATTGCTTCGGAAAGTGAATTGCTCGCCAGCCGGTTCGCGCCATGCACACCGGTCGAGGACACTTCGCCGCAGGCGAACAACCGTTTAATATTCGTCTCGCCGTTCAAATCCGTCTTCACACCGCCCATCATGTAGTGCATGGCAGGCGCAACCGGAATCCAGTCGGAAGTGAGGTCCAGGCCATATTTCAAGCAGTACTCATAGATCGTTGGGAAGCGATGCCTCACCATATCTGCCGGCTCATGGGTAACGTCAAGATAAACAAAGGTTGATTTGGTCGCTTCCATCTCGCTGACGATCGCACGTGCTACGATATCACGCGGCGCAAGCTCCAGCTGCTCATGGTAGCGTTCCATGAAGCGCTCGCCCCGAATGTTGCGCAATACCGCGCCTTCCCCGCGCACCGCTTCCGAGATCAGAAATCGCGGCGCTCCGGGATAACATAGCGCCGTAGGGTGGAACTGAACAAACTCCGCGTCTCTTATGTAGGCACCCGCTCGATAGGCCATTGCAACGCCGTCTCCTGTCGCCACTTCCGGATTGGTCGTGTAGCGATAAAGCTGGCCCGCACCGCCGGAGCAGAGAATCGTGGCTTTCCCGCGAACGAACAACCGCTCGCCATTCGGCTTCTGAACAATTGCGCCGCAGCATTCCCCGTCCTGCGTAACCAGATCAATAACGAAATGGTCGTCCCATACTTCAATCTTCTCGTTAGCTACAGCATTCTCGGACAGCGCACGCACGATCTCATAGCCCGTCGCATCGCCATTCGCATGCAGGATGCGCCGCTGGCTGTGTGCGCCTTCCTTGGTCAAGGCGAACTCGCCGTTCTCCAGATCGAATTGCGTTCCCATCTTAATGAGGCTTTGCACGCCCTTCGGTCCTTCATGCACCAATACATCGACCGCTTCATCCGAGCATAGCCCTGCGCCTGCAATAAGCGTATCCTGCCTATGATACGCAGGGGAATCCTCATCGGAGATCACCGCGGCAATCCCGCCTTGCGCATAACGCGTATTGCTGTCGAGCAGCGACTTCTTCGTGATCATTAGCACAGAATGCTGTCTGCTTGCCCGTATAGCGGTAAAAAGACCGGCAATGCCGGCCCCAATAACGATGACATCTTTATCTAAGACTGGCAGCTTGTCCAGCTCCACGTCGACCAAATATCTAGGAATCATAACGCTAGCTCCTCCACCTCGGGGTCATCTTGATATGCAGCCTGCAACTATCGCTTATAAGTGAAGCAGCGCATGCTACTTCACTTGCAGCATGCGCTCGAGCGACAGACGGGCTTTGTCCGCAACAGCCGGCGGAACGTAAATTTGCGGCTGCATCGTCTCAAGCGCTTTGACGAGCTTCTTCAAATTGTTCACCTTCATGTTCGGACATACCAAATATTTCGATGCGAAGTGGAACGTCTTGTTCGGGCTGTCGAGTCTCAGCTGATAGCCGGTTCCATCCTCAGTTCCAACGATAAACTCTTGAACATCGGATTCCTTGCAGTATTTGATAATAGCGGTTGTGCTTCCAACAAAATCACCAAGCTCCACGACCTCCGGGCGGCATTCCGGATGGACGACGAACTGCGCGTTCGGATACTTGGCTTTCATCTCCTCTACGTCTTTCACCGTCAGCATATCATGCGTATTGCAGTAGCCTTCCCAAATGATCATCTTTTTGTCGGTGTTCTGCTGAACGTAGTGACCTAAGTTTTTGTCTGGTACCCAGATCACTTCGTCTCCTTCAACCGAGTTGACGACCTTCACCGCATTCGCGGAAGTACAGCATATATCCGTCTCCGCCTTGATCTCGGCCGAAGAGTTGATATACGTGACAACCTTCGCGTTCGGATGTTGAGCCTTCAGCTTGCGCAGGCCATCCACATTCACCATGTCCGCCATCGGGCAGCCAGCGCGCTCATCTGGAATGATAACCGTCTTGTTGGGAGCCAGAATCTTGGCGCTCTCACCCATAAAGTGCACACCACAGAACACGATAACCTCGGCATCCGTCTGAGCAGCCTTCTGCGCGAGCAAGAAGGAATCCCCACGGAAATCCGCTACTTCCTGTATTTCATCCCGCTGATAATAATGAGCAAGAATAATGGCATTACGCTCTTTCTTCAATTGCAACAGCCTCTCACGCAGCTCGCGATTCTGCTCCGCCTTGCGCTCCAGTGCCAATGCTTCCACGATAGATCCTCTCCTCTTATGAGGGATGGGCCTTCCCTTGACGAACGATGGTCCCATTCCGTTATGCGGCATAGCGACTTTGTGAAATGATGCACAAACTTAGGGATTCGCTTGCCTATAGTTTAAACCAAAAGGGATAAATTCATTTGATTAAGATTTAATTTACACTTGGCAGATGGCTCTGTCAATGGATGTTTCCTCATTTTATAGAAAAGAAGCCCGTCCTTTGCCGGACGAGCCCCATTCATCGCTATATGCTATCGCCATATGCCCAGCAGCATCTAACCTTATGCCAGGTTCAACTGCCACGTGACCCCGAACCGGTCGGCTATCCAGGCAAACTTCCGGCTGAAGCCGTATTCGCCAAGCGGCATCAAGGCTTTCCCGTCTTCCGACAGCTTCGCACATAACGTCTCAATCTCGGCCTCGGAGGAACAATTTACATATAACGAGATCGAAGGCGTAAAGCTGAACTGGTGTTTGACATGGCTATCGATGCACATATAAGTGATACCAGCCAGCTTGAACGTCGCATGGATGACCGTGCCCTCCTCGCCTGGTCCCTCCGGGCCGTACCTGGAGATGCTTATGATCTCGGAATCCTCGAATAGCGCTATATAGAAGTTCATGGCTTCTTCTGCTTGTCCTTCGAACATCAGAAACGTATTGATTTTTTGCATACAGAAAATCCTCCTTAAGATTTAGGAATGACAGGCGTAATGCCATCCTCTACAAGCCCTTTCAAGCCAAGGAACATATAATGCCAGCCATGCTGGGACTGGTCGTGGAATTCTTGGACTGCCTTGAGCGTGTCCCCCTCCGTCCAGTTGTCCTCATGAGGCACATAGATATGCTGCGTGAATACCATCTCGCACCCTTGAGCGTTCGGCTTGATCTCGACCGTAATCGTATCCTCGGCGTCACTGAATTGTGGCATCTTGAATGTAAAAACAAGCTTCACAGGAGGCTCCACTTCTACATATCGACCCGTTGCCAAATATTCCTTCCCTTCGCGAATGCTAATAATCTCCCAAGTTCCGCCCACATGCGGCTCGCACTTGGCCGACTTGTTCGTATCCGCCGTTGTCATCAGCCACTTGCGCATCATCTCCGGCTTGGTCCAGGCCTCAAAAAGCTTGTCCGCCGGCACCCTGAATTCGCGTACCATTACAAGCGTCGTATGACTTGCTTGTTCCGTCAATTTCCTCACCCTTTCTTGCTATGCTTTCCTTCCATAATAGTCTGCCTGCATGAGGCATGCTCTCATACGCATCTTACTCATCTTCAGACAGACCACCCATCAATTCTCTCTCCAGCGCATCGAAGCTGGCTGTCCAGATACGCTCATAGAACTTCAGCCATTTCATGGCCTGAGCCATCGTGTCGCTCTCCAGCCGGCAGTGGTGGGTTCTGCCCTGAACGGTCCGATGGAGCAAACCCGCATGCTCCAGCACCTTCACATGCTTCGAGGCCGCAGCCAGAGACATCGCGAACGGCTCCGCCAGTTCCGAGACGGTACGCTCCCGCTCAGCCATCAGCTTCAGCATCTCTCGGCGCGTGCCGTCGGACAAGGCGTGAAAAATGCGATCCAATTGTTCGTTATCATCGATATATTCAACCATGTGGTTAACTATAAAACGATCAAAACAAAAAGTCAACCATTTGGTTGACTATAATTGTCCGCGCGAACTAAATAAGACCGCAATCCATTCGCTGGCTGCGATGGATTGCGATCTTTTAAGGGCGGTCATATCGACTGCTTGTGATTCAAGCGGGCTGCTTACCTTCTTGCCGGGTCATAAGGCTGTCCGAGCGCCGATGGTGCACTGGAACGGCCGACTGCCGCCGCAAGAACGATAAGCGTAAGCACGTACGGAAGCATGTAGAACACTTCCGTCGGGATTTGCTTGGAGAAATCGAACAGCTGCGCGAAGTTCCGCAAGGCTTGAGCAAAGCCGAAGAATACGGCTGCGCCGGCAAGGCCAAGCGGATTCCACTTGCCGAAGATCAGGGCGGCAAGCGCGATAAAGCCTTGGCCTGAGATCGTATTGTGCGCGAAGCTGCTTGTCGTTGTCAGCGTAATCGTAGCCCCGCCAAGACCGGCAAGCGCGCCGCTTAGCATAACGCCGATATAGCGGTACTTCGTTACGCTGATGCCTACCGTGTCTGCCGAGCTTGGATGCTCGCCTACCGCGCGAAGACGAAGGCCGAACGGCGTCTTGAACAACACAAAGTAACTGATAATGACGAGCAGAATGACGATGTACGTCGTCGGGTATGAACGGAAGATGCCTTCCCCGATAATCGGAATATCGGACAAGAATGGAATAGCCACCTTATGGAACACTTCCGTCAGCTGGCTCGTTTGAGCCGAGCCGTCATAGAGGCTTCTGGTGAAATAGATCGCCGTTCCGAGCGCCAGGATATTAATAACGACGCCGACAACGGTCTGATCCGACTTGAACGTGATCGTCGCCACCGCATGAAGGAGCGAGAACACAACGCCGAAGACCGCTGCCGCAATCAGGCCAATCCAAGGCGAAATGCCGCCAAGACCGGCCTGCGTTGCATAGTCTGTCGCGACCGCTGCCGCGAAGGCGCCGGATACCATCAGGCCTTCCAGACCAATGTTGACTACGCCAGAGCGTTCCGAGAACATGCCGCCAAGAGCAGCGAAGATAAGCGCAGTAGAGAATACGAGCGTAATATTAATGAGCTGGCCGGATATTTCAATAAACTGCATCTTACGCCGCCTCCTTCCGCTTTGCTCGTTTGCTCATGAACGGTTTAAGAATAAACTTCACGATGCCATGCGCAGCCACGAAGAAGATAACCGATCCGATGACGATGCGGACAATCTCTTGAGGCACGCCCGCGCCGAAGCTCATGCCGGCGGAGCCATAGCTGAGGCCGCCGAACAGAACAGCAGCCAGCAGGACACCAATCGGCGTATTACCTCCAAGCAAAGCAACGGCGATACCGTCAAAGCCGTAACCAGGCGATGCCGCCATAATGGTCTGATTGCCGAATACGCCAAGCACCTCGAACACACCGCCAAGACCCGCGAACACGCCGCTGATCATCATCGACTTCACGACCGTACGATTGACGTTCATACCGGCATATAGCGCGGCATCCGGATTGTGTCCGACTGCGCGAAGCTCATAGCCTTGTTTCGTACGCCACAAGATGATGTAGAAGATCATCACGCATGCCAGCGCCACGAAGGTCCCCCAGTGAATCCGCGCTTTGTCCATCAACTGAACCAGCCATTCGATATTCATCAGCGCCGATTCATGAATCGCTCTGGACTTCTGCTGACCCGGATCAGTCAGGAACCGCGTCACAATGAAATTGGCCAGATACAGAGCCGTCCAGTTCAGCATGATGGACGAGATAACCTCGTTCACGCCGCGCTTGGCCTTCAAGTAACCTACAATACCAGCCCAGATACCGCCGAAGACCGCTCCGGTAATGACGGCAAGCGGACCGTGAATGTACCATGGCAAGTCGAGCAATACACCAATCAGTGTCGCGCCTGTCATCCCCATGACAAACTGTCCTTCTACCCCGATGTTGAACAAGCCGGTGCGGAAGGCAAAAGCTACCGCTAAACCTGTAAAGATCAGAGGTGTAATCGCACGAATGGTCTCACCCATATGATAGGAGCTGCCGATTACCCGATTGAAGAGCGAGCTATACGCCTGAATCGGATTATAGCCGCCTGCCAGCATGGCAATGGCCCCGATCAGCAAGCCGAGCACGATGGAGACAACCGGCACCAGCAGCGATCTTTTTTCATTAAAAATCTTCTTGATTACGTCCATAGCCGCTAGCCCCTTTCCCCATCATGATCGGAATTGCCGGCCATCAATAAGCCGAGACGCTCATCGTCCCGATGATCGGCATCCACCGCTCCAACCAGCTTGCCCTCATACATAACCTCAATCCGGTCTGACAAGGCATACAGCTCGTCCAGCTCGAAGGATACAAGCAGAACGGCCTTGCCTTCATTGCGCGCCTCCATGAGACGCTTATGCACAAATTCAATCGCCCCGATGTCCAGACCCCGTGTAGGCTGTACCGCAATTATCAGATCTGGGTCCTTATTCAGCTCGCGGGCGATGATTGCCTTCTGCTGGTTGCCGCCTGACAACGCACGCGCATGCGTGTAAATGCCCGATGTGCGAACGTCGAACTCCTCCACCAACCGGGTTGTCAGATTGTCCATCGCTTTCTCGTCAATCAGGCCCGACTTGCCGTATTCCGGCTTAAAATACGTATTGAGAATCATATTCTCGCTCAGCTTGAAATCAAGCACAAGCCCATGCTTATGCCGATCCTCCGGGATATGGCCGACACCTGCATTGGAGATTTTACGAGGGGTATCGTTGGTTACATCTGTACCGTTCAGCTTCACATGACCGTCCTGCACCTTGCGCATGCCCGTTATGGCATAGATCAGCTCGCTTTGTCCGTTTCCGTCTACGCCTGCAATACCGAAAATTTCACCGGAGCGCACTTGGAAGCTGGTTCCGTCCAGCACCATTTTGCCCTGATCGCCCTTCATGCGCAGATTTTCAACCGATAGCACTACCTCGCCAGGCTTGCGTTTTGTCTTCTCTACCTGGAAGTTGACATCCCGTCCTACCATCAGCTCCGCCAGCTGGCGCTCGCTTGTCTCGCTTGTGCTGATTGTGCGGATGACCTTGCCTCTGCGGATAACCGTTACCGCATTGGCCAACGCCATAACTTCCTTCAGCTTATGCGTAATAATAATAATGGACTTGCCTTCAGCAGCTAAGTTACGGATGATTTCGATCAGTTCTTCGATTTCTTGAACGGTCAGAACAGCTGTCGGTTCGTCGAAGATGAGAATCTCCGCGCCCCGATATAACGTTTTCAAAATTTCAACCCGCTGCTGCATGCCAACCGTAATATCTTGAATCCGCATCTGCGGATTTACTTTCAGACCATAGCGCTCGGAGATCGACTTAACCTTCTCGTTCGCGAGCTTGTAATCAATCGTAAGCCCCTTCTTCGGTTCATTGCCAAGAACGATGTTCTCCGCTACCGTGAAGGGCTGCACAAGTTTGAAATGCTGATGCACCATACCAATGCCCAGCTCAATCGCTTTGGAGGCGCCGTCGATTACCGTCTGCTCTCCGTTAATCCAAATTTCTCCTTCATCCGGCTGATATAAGCCGAACAAGATATTCATAAGCGTAGACTTGCCTGCACCGTTCTCGCCAAGCAAAGCGTGAATTTCGCCTTTCTTCAGCTCGAAGTTAATGGAATCATTCGCAACCAAGCCAGGAAACCTCTTGGTAATGCCCTTCAGTTGTACGACTGCCCCGCTCTGATCCATGCGTTCATCATCTCCCGGGATCACATATAGTTATTCGCTCTTTCTGATCAGAGAAACAGGACAAGACCGGCTCATGCCGGTCTTGCCTCTGTGACCCATGCCAAGCTTTATCGTGAGTCCGATCCTTCGATCTTATTCAGCCGGAACTGTAATTTCTCCGCTGACGATTTTCGCTTTGTACTCTTCTACTTTTTTCAGAACGTCTTCTGGAACGTTCTTCGTAGAGGTCTCAGGCAGACCTACTGCGTCGTCTTTCAGACCAAGTACTTGATGCGATCCGCCTTTCCACTCACCGTCGATCAGGTCTTTGGATACTTTCGTTACCGCCGCTTCAACGCCCTTCATCATGGAAGTCAGCGTTACTTCGTCGCCGAACTCCAGCGATTGGTCTTTGTCTACGCCGATAACCCATACTTCTTTGCCGCTTTTCTTGCGCTCGATAGCTTCATTGAATACGCCATTGCCTGTACCGCCGGAAGCGTGGAAGATGATGTCCGCGCCATCGTTGTACATAGTAGCTGCAATGCTCTTGCCAAGGTCAGGCTTATCGAAAGCGCCGGAATACGTAATATTTACTTTAGCATCCGGATTCACGGCTTTGATACCAGCTTCAAAGCCTTTCGCAAAGCGTGTAATTACCGGAATTTCCATACCGCCAACGAAACCGATGTTGTTCGTTTTCGTCATCAGGCCTGCTACAACGCCTACCAGGTAGGAGCCTTCTTGCTCTGCGAAAGTAACGGATGTTACGTTCGGAGCTTCTACAACAGCATCAATTACGGCAAGCTTAGCATCCGGATTCTCAGACGCTACTTTTTTCAGCGCGTCTTCGAACAGCATGCCGATGCCCCAAGTCAGGCTGTAGCCTTCACGAACGAAGTTGTTCAGGTTCGGCTCCATGTCCGCTTCGCCTTTGGATTCCAGGAACTTCGTCTCCGCGCCAGTGGAGGCTTTCAGCTTCTGAAGAGCTTCCCATGCGCTTTGGTTGAACGATTTATCGTTAACTCCGCCTACGTCTGTTACCATGCCGATCTTGAAGTCTTTGCCGCTTCCGTCAGACTCGACTTTGTTTCCACCCTCATTTGTTCCGCCGTTTTTGGCTTGTCCGCAAGCAGACAATACAAGCGACAGAGCGACTACTAGCATGAGCATAAAGCTGAATGTCTTTTTCATGCTTCAATTCTCCCCTTAATTAAATTGTTTTTGAACATGACAACAACAATCACAGCATTACATACAGTATTGCTGTTTCATGCCGCTATTATTTCATTATAGTTACAAAAAAATTTACGTCAATCAAATTGTGTTAGATACATTAACACCACTACTGCATGTTTATGTAATGAATTGCATGAATAATCACACTAGTTTAAAAAAAATGAAACGTCCCGCGGCTCCATAAGGAGCGACGGGACGAGTATGGTTATTTTTTATCTGGATCGTCGGAATCGTTGCCGGATTGATCAGGTGGCGTCGCGTCTTTCACTTCCGCCTCGTCACGAGGCTGGATGCGAACTTTCACATCGCCAATCTCGTCGATGATCGGTTCAGCAGTTGTAACCTCTGCCGAGGAGGAGCCTTCGCCAGATGGCGAATCGCCTTCTGCCTTCAGCACGCCTTTTTCGATCAAGGACTTGATTTGTTCCATCTCAAGCGTCTCTTCCGTAAGCAGCGTATTCGCGATCAGATGCATCTCTTTGCTCTTCTCTGTCAGAAGCTTCTTCGCTCTGGCATAGCAATCATTGATGATGTTCTGCATCTCTTGGTCAATCTCGTACGCAATTGCGTCGGAGTAGTTCTGTTCATGGCCTATGTCACGACCCAGGAACACTTGACCTTGCGAGCTGCCGAACTGCATCGGACCAAGCTTGTCGCTCATGCCGTATTCCATTATCATGCTGCGCACGATGCCCGTTGCCGACTTGAAGTCGCTGTATGCGCCGGTTCCAATCTCACCGATGAATACTTCTTCCGCTACGCGGCCTGCTAAGAGACCCGTTACTTTATCAAGCAGCTCTTGCTTCGTGACCAGCATGCGGTCTTCCTTCGGCAGCATAATGACATATCCGCCTGCGCGTCCCCGCGGGATGATGGTTACCTTGTGCACAAGATCGGCATGTTCCAGGAAGAAGCCAGCAATTGTATGACCTGCTTCGTGGTAGGCCACGATACGCTTCTCGCGATCGCTGATGACACGGCTTTTCTTCTCCGTGCCGACAATCACGCGGTCAATCGCATCGTCGATATCCACCATGTTGATTTCTTTCTTGTTGCGGCGTGCCGCAAGAAGCGCCGCTTCGTTAAGCAGATTCTCGAGGTCCGCGCCGCTGAAGCCTGTCGTACGCTTCGCAATAACGTCCAGCTTCACTTCGCCGGTAAGCGGCTTGTTGCGCGCATGGACTTTCAATACCGCTTCGCGGCCTTTCACGTCTGGACGGTCAACCGTAATCTGACGGTCGAAGCGGCCCGGACGCAGAAGTGCAGGGTCCAGAATATCCGCACGGTTCGTCGCTGCGATAATGATAATGCCTTCGTTCGCGCCGAAGCCGTCCATCTCAACCAGCAATTGGTTGAGCGTCTGCTCGCGCTCGTCATGCCCGCCGCCAAGTCCGGCGCCGCGTTGACGGCCGACAGCGTCGATCTCGTCAATGAAGATAATACATGGCGCGTTCTTCTTCGCGTTCTCGAACAGGTCGCGTACACGGGATGCGCCGACACCGACGAACATCTCTACGAAGTCGGAACCGGAGATGCTGAAGAACGGCACGCCCGCTTCACCCGCAACTGCCCGGGCAAGCAACGTCTTACCTGTACCCGGAGGACCTACAAGCAGTACGCCCTTCGGAATACGCGCGCCGACGAGATTGAACTTGCGAGGATCCTTCAGGAAGTCAACGACCTCCACGAGCTCCTGCTTCTCCTCGTCTGCGCCTGCCACGTCTTCGAACGTGATACGCTTCTTCTCTTCGTTGTACAGACGGGCACGGCTCTTGCCGAAGTTCATCACTTTGCCGCCGCCGCCTTGAGCCTGATTCATCAGGAAGAAGAACAGCACGATCAAGAGAATGAACGGAATAATTGACGTCAGGAACGTCACCCAGAAGCTTGGGGTATCCATCGGCTCGGCCTTATACTCGAAGCCGTGCTCCTCCTGCCAAGCACCCAGATTCTGCTGTGCCGTGAAGGTATTCATGCGGGTCGTGAAGTTGTCACTCTCCGCCCCCTCCGGCTTTGTCTTATATTTACCCGTAATGTAATACGATTCCTTATCGTACTTCGCGGTAATCGATGCTACATTTCCCGCTTCCACAACTTGGCGGAATTCATCGTATCTCAGCGGCTTGGTGGAATCCCCTTGACCGCTAATATATTGAAAAACACCAACGGTAACCAAAAAGATGATCAAATAAAAACCAGTATTTCGGATGATCCGATTCATCCCCTACCTCCTCTCAGACGCTTTAGATATTTTACCATAGCATGACTTTCCATCACAATAGAGGCTATCGGAGGGTGGACATGTACGGCTCCAGCGCGATTACTTTTCGTAAACCTGCGGCTTCAGAATGCCGATATAAGGAAGGTTGCGGTATTTCTCCGCATAATCCAGACCATAGCCGACGACGAACTCGTCAGGCAGCGTAAAGCCTTTGTAATTCGGCTCCAAGCTAACCGTACGGCGCGCTGGCTTGTCGAACAGCGTGACGACGGTCACGGACTTCGAGCCTCTGCGCTCCAATACGTCGATCAGATAGCTGAGCGTCAGGCCGCTGTCGATAATATCTTCGACGATGAGGACATCGCGTCCTTCTACCGACACGTCCAGATCCTTAATAATCTTGACGACGCCGGATGATTTGGTGGAAGCCCCGTAGCTGGAGACGGCCATAAAGTCGATCTCAAGCGGAACGGTAATAGTTTTCACCAGATCGGACATAAAAATAAACGCGCCTTTGAGGACGCAAATAACGAGCGGATTCCGCCCTTCATAATCAGCGCTGAGCTTAGCCCCCAGTTCTCTTACCTTGGCGTCAATCTGCTCTTCGCTGTATAACACTTCTTTGATGTCGTTCTGCAATTCAAAAGCCTCCCACGCGTTACCTATGTTTATGTGTATTCCCTTGTTCCTTATTCGTTGAGTGCCGTAATACGCAGAACTTGTGCGCTTCCGCTCCCTGGAAGGGCATGCGCGGATCGGCGGATGCCGGGAATCCACAGCAGCTTGCCGTCGCCGTCGCTAAGCAGCGGATACAGCTCTCTACGGGAGGGCGGTACCTTCTCGTCAACGAACATATCTTGCACTTTTTTCGAACCATTTAATCCTAAAACATGAATCCTGTCTCCCGGCACGCGGTTGCGCACATGCAGCGGAAAGACGAGACCGGCCACATCGAAATACGCTTCCATGCGGGATGATGGCTTCTCAGCCGCAGTCTCCAGCCACTCGAGCTGGAAGCTCCATCCGCTTGGCGCCGCTTCAATTCGTTCATCGCTTCCCTGTTCGATGACATAATCGTACCCGCCTGCCATATCCTGCCTTGCATTCGTATGTACCCATCTCATAACACCGTATTCGCGCAAGCATTGGATCCCGCCTGCAGCGTCCATCCGCCATGTAGCTGGGGCATGCGAAGATGCCGCCTGCCGCATAGTCTCGACGGCGCCATAGGTTATGTTTTCCGTATCCTGAGACAGATAATTTAATATTAGTTTAATCAATCTCCTTTGTAAAGCGACGTGCAGGCTGGACAGCTCACGGCATTCTACCTGGCATTCACGTTCTCCGCAACGTACGATGCGACTGAACCATTCAGATGCCTGCTGCTCCATCCACTCATCCTCCGCACCGGCTACTTCAGCCAGTCTTTGGAGAGATTGAGGAAGCTGCGGGTTGAACTGCATCAAATACGGAATAACGTCCAGACGAATGGTATTACGGAAGTAGTACCGTGCCAGATTGCTGCTGTCTACGCAATAAGGAATCTCATGCTCCTCGCAATAACGCAGAAGGTCTGACTTGTTCATACGAAGCAGAGGGCGTATGAGTTGCACATTTTTTTCGCGCCGGACGCTGCTCATGCCCGACAGCCCCGAGAGCCCTGCTCCCCTTATCAGTCGCATCAGCACCGTCTCCGCCTGATCATCGGCATGATGGGCAAGCGCAATGCGCGACGCGCCGTACTGGAGCGCTGTCCGGTACAGGAATTCGTATCGCTTCTGCCTTGCGGCAGCCTGCAGATTCAATCGGTTTTCTTCTATATAAGAAGGCAGATCCATGACAATGGTCTCGCATGGGACCCCAAGGCTCTCAGCGATTGATTGAACAACCTCCAGCTCGAAGGCGGATTCTTCAGCCCGAAATCCGTGATTCACATGAGCGGCAACCAGCTTGATTCCTTGCTCAGCGGTCAGTCCCTGGAGCATATGAAGCAATGCCATGGAATCGGGGCCTCCCGACACGGCGACCAGAATGGTGTCGCCCTTCTCCCACATGCTGTGGGCAGCCGCTTCCTTAGCGAGTTCCATCTGAAGCGGTTCATTCATTATTCTATTGCCCTCCTCTGCTACATCCATACATTGCGAAGCAGCCAGACGAAGATCGAAGCCGCAAGCAGAATTCCGGAGGTCGCAACGAGCCCCTTCAGCCAGCCCGGCATTGCGGTGGATCTGCGCGTCTCCTTCCGGTGCATCAGCAGTCGCCATGCAGCCGCGCCTTCATCTGCGTCTCTGAATTCGCCTTGCAGCGCCTTACGCAGCCAGCCGGCGACCGGCTTAAGCGCCGCACAGCCCTCTGCGGTTGCCATAAGCTCGACCGTTGACCGGTTCTGCGGCAGAAGCTCCCTGGTCAGCTGATGGAGCCGTTTGGGATCATGCAGCTGAATGCATAATACGCTGTACGAGAAGAGATCATACTTCGGATCAGCCGCGCGCGAGCCGCTGTTCCAGTATCCGCGGTCATAGATCTCCGTGAACTGGCGAATGCTTTTGCCGGCAGCCGTCACACCCCCGAAGTCCACCAGCTCGACATGGCCATAATCGGCCACCATCACGTTCTCCACCTTCAGATCGCCGAATACCCATCCTGACCGGTGCAGCCTGCCGAGCTTGCTCAGCAGGTTCAGCCCGACAAGAGGGAACCATTCCGCCCCCTGCTCCTTCAGATAACTGGCCAGCGTCGTTCCGCGCACATATCTCATCACGTAGAACGGATATTCCTTCCCGCCCGGTCCGTACAGATCATCGACATCGAACAGAAACGGCTCCATCCCTTGTCCCTTCTGCTGAGCAAGCGACTTTAGCACGTTCACCTCGGATTGCAGATCTACCGCATCCGCTCCTACCTTGAGCGCGTACCAATCCCTGTCCTTCTGGACCAGATAGACTTTCCCGTTGGCCCCTTCTCCCAGCAGCCGTTCCACCCGGTACTTGCCTTGCCTCCACTTGCCGATTACGACGCTTCCGCGCCGCAGCTCCAGCTTAAACGACGTAGTCACCCATCATCCCATCCGTTTCATGTCTGCCTCTGCGGCCGTAGTCCCCCGCTTCGCCTTGCCTGTAATAATCGACCGCCTGCATAATCGCAGGTCCTGTCGGCGTTGTCCCGCCCATCTGCAGCTTGGGAAATATCGAATGCACGCCACTTAGATGGCTGGTCCAAGCCAAATCCATAATGCAGTCGTCGCCATGACGCGAGCCTGGGAAATGGAACACCGCTATTTCACTCTTACCCTGTCTGGCCTGCAAGCTAAGCATCAAATCATGAATCGCTTCCTCCACAGCGGCGAGCTTCGGCTTCATACTCGCGCTGGCATCGATCAGCAGCGCCACTCTGAGACCTGACGATTCGCCAAGCTCATCGATCACGCGTACCACTTCGCCCCGCTTCTCCGGCGGCAGCGCTTCGATGGAGCCGTTGCCCAGCACCTGCTGCAGCTCCTTCTGCACCGCGATCTGAATCGTCTGTACGACGGTCTTCCTCGTCATCATCTGGACGGTCTGCGATAATTGCCGCGTATTGACCATACGGCTCATTCCCCCGCCGGCACGCGCAATCTCTTCAATCTCTGCCGCTCCCAGCTCGCCTACATCACCATGGTCGAGCACACCCACCACATTGACATGAATGCCTTCCGACTTAGCATGAGCCGCGGCCACCACAGGACTAAGCCCCACATTCGAGCAGCCATCCGTTATTAGCAATATTTGCCTCATCATCGTTATCCCTCCGTATTAGCAAGATCAAAAGCCTTTTCTATCAGCTTTGCCTTTTTTGAGAGAGATAAACGCTTATTTCCTATCATTTCCTTATCCTTACCCGTATTTATCGGCTTTCTGCCGCTGAAAGGTAAGTTCATATTAGTATAGCCCATCCCTCTTTGCGTTGCCATCGCCCGAATCCGACAGCATTCGAACTAGGATTGGGCAGAAGGACACGGTGACTTCGGATAGATTTACAGACCAGGATGACCAATAGATAATAGGAGTGTATGCCAAAAAATTCCTTGAAGGAGTGAGCGCATGTCGAACAAGGTTCTGCTGATTACGGGTGACGGAACAGAGGTTTTGGAAATCTTTTATCCCTATTACCGCCTATTAGAGGAAGGTTATGATGCCGTCATTGCATCCCCAGAGAAAAAAGTGCTGAATACCGTCGTTCACGACTTTATCGAGGGCTGGGAGACTTACACGGAGAAGCCTGCCCATCTGCTGCCGTCTCATGCTTCCTTCGCGGATATCGATCCGTCGGAATATATCGCACTTGTCATTCCCGGCGGCCGCGCCCCGGAATATATACGCAACCATCCTGAGCTGCCGCGCATCGTCGAGCATTTCCTGAATGAGGATAAGCCGATCGGTGTCATCTGCCACGGCGCGCTGGTGTTCATGGCTCTGAAGGATACGAGCTACTTCGAAGGCCGCACAATGACGTGCTACAACGCCGTGAAGCCGGATGTTGAGCGCCTGGGCGCCACATACACGACGGACACGCTGCATGCCGACCGTAAGCTGGTCAGCGGCCATGCCTGGCCGGACCTGCCGGGCTTCATGAGAGAGTTCATCCGCCTTGTTCGGGAGGAGCAGGCTGTACGTCAAGAAGATGAGACATTAGTGCTATAAGAAGGTAGGCTATTCTAGCGGGGTCATGGGCCTGTTGGGGTAGCCTTTTTTGATGGGAGTAAGAGCTGCGGCGGTTCCATTATTGCGGTTAGCTATGTTTCATGTCATAGGCCAGGAATGCCTTGTCCAGCCGTAATTGCAGCAGCTCCAGGCGTACGCTTACTTCCAGCTGATGAACGCTCCGCAGCACTTCCCAGGCCATGGCTTTGTTGAAGCGCTCACCATAACGGAAGATATGGTCAAACACCGCAACCTGGCATTGCTCCAGCGTTTCCAGCTGCTGATAGAACGTATCCTCCTGCTCAACGTAGTGATTGTAGGTGTCCATTGGTTTGGTCATGGGCGCCACCGATTTAGTTGAATTTAGGGAGCAAAGCAGCTATCAAAACCTTATGATGATAGCGCCATCCTTGCTCCATAAAATCAATTTTTTTACCCTCATGGTATGAAAATGAATGCTTGTCATTAGCTTGTCTGCATAACGATGCCCTATCCTTTAGAACTTCTCTCACATAAATTCCTCCTCTGAACAAGATAGCACATATTGAAATTACCTTTATGAGTATTACTCTTTAGAGTATGTAAATTATTGTATTACTTTTAAGCGTAAGTTTCAATGATATTCTTTAACGCTTATGATATATTACTTTCAGATGCTACTGTTAAAAGTAATCTTTTCGTTGGTGGAGGAATTATATTGAAAATCAAAATCCGCTTAAAAGAGATCCTTGAAGAGCGAGGTATTAGTCAACGTCAACTCTCCCTTAAAATGAATATGCGTCCCGCAACCATTAGTCATCTCTGTTCAGATTCCGTAGACAGAGTCTATATCCGTACGTTAGAACAAATATGTACGGCGTTAGATATTACCGTTGATCAGCTAATTGTTTCTGTTGAAGATGATGAGGATTCAAATAGTTAAAGTAGCATATACCTTTGATTTACACATAAAAACAATCGGCCTTAGTCCTAAACACAATTGGACTAAGGCCGATTTCTTATATTTGTATATAGTGAAATCATAAAACTTGGCATAGTTGTTCAAGGTATGTCGTGTCTCAGTAAAAGTAGCCTTATGGTATTATGAGAAACTATATAAACTAGCTGCCCGAGTTACTCCTCTGCCAATACCTTGAACTGCTCCAGCGTCTGCGTAAATCTCGCCCCATGGCCTTCAGCCGCCTCCAGGAAATAGTTCATCGTCAGGATGAAGCTACCTTGCCGCTCATTACTTGTGACGTATACCGTGATGATTTCACTCAGACGATCATGACCGTTAATCGCGTGAATTCGATAACCTCTTACAGGCTCGCTCACTTTCTCGATATCGCGCACCTCTGTAAACTGGTCGGCCAGCTTGCCTGCGATCTCCGCAGCCAGCTTCTCAGGCAATGCATCAACATTCTGTTCAATCGTCAGCGATACTTGCGGGTACGGCTCCGGCAACGGGTCAATAGTCGTGATGACGTCTTTTCCGTCTTGCTGAACGAGCTTGTAGCGCTCCTTGTCATAATAGATGGCGTAGCGGCTTTCTTCATTTACATGCACCTGTCCGTTCGTCTCTTCCTTGTTCCCTTCGACCTCAACCTCGATTTTTTTCTCCGGCGCAAACCAGTTCTGCACGCTTTTCATGAACGCCTCTCCTGGCGGCAAAGCCAAAAATGCTGTAACAGCTATGACCGCTGCTGCAAGTCCTGTAGTTGCTTTGATAATGCTCATCGTCCGTTTTCTCCCTTTCCCATGTGGCTGTTCTGTGTTGTTCAATTGCCCCTCTATTGAATTTGCCGGCAACGGAGAGCCGTTCTCCAGTTGCGACTCGATCTGCGCCCACATCTCTTCCTTCAGATGGGAAGAATAAGTCGATTCTTCCTCTAGGCGCTGCTTAAGCTTTTGATCCATATGGCTCCCCTCCCAATCGGTCTCTCATTTGCTCCCGCCCCTTGAGGAGGCGCGACTTCAGTGTATTGACGTTAAGCTCCATAATGTCGGCGATTTCCCGCTCGCTGTAGTTATGAAGGTATTTCAAGATGAGCGGTATCCGGTACATATCTTGGAGCGATTGGAGAGCATCGTACAGATCGACCTTGCCATCCGGTATGTTCGCATCCACCGCCACTCGCTCCAACTGTTCACCCATCGGCACAACCTTCTTCTCCCGCTCCATTACCCGGTAGCACTCGCGAAGCAAAATGCTGTAGAACCACGGCTTGAACGGCTTTGCTTTATCATATTGCCAGATGTTCCGGTATACACGGAGAAAAGTCTCCTGCACCGCATCCTTCGCCCACTCCCGATTCTTCGCCACCAGTGCGGCCGTCCTCATCGCATAATCGAAGTACTCGTCATACAGACTGCGGAACGCCTCCCTGTCACCCTGAACAATCCGGCTGATCGTATCAAGCTCCACCTCATTCACCTCTTTCTTGCTGTTCTATAAGTATTACCCGGCAAGTTCGGAGAAAGTTTGCTCATATGAAAATATTCGTGAAGTAAGGAAAAAACCAATTAGAACACAAAAAGGGCCACACAGAACATATTGCTCCTATGTGGCCTATTATTAATTTAGTTACCCTAACGCTTCTTCAATCACTCTTTTTTACATTACCTAAGTATTTTTTTACGTACTCAGAGCATTCCTGAACTAACGCATGTAATTTATCCGACTCTACACATCGTTTTTCGATCAATGGCTTCTCCCAATCATAATCTTTAATTACAACCACCTTAAAATGCCTTCTATACCAGCCAACATCAATAATAATATTAATATCATCATTATATCTGACTTGAAAGATGTCTTCTTGATCCAAGAATTTCGTTCCATTATAGGCAACAATTCCAGGTGAGAAATCAATGTCATCAAACATTAATTATGCTCCCCTCCTTTTACGCATTTTTTAAATATTGCAATGCTTCTGATTCATTTATAGGATGGCCATGTATAACTGGAGTTGCATTGCCATTTTTACTCATTTTTACAACGACATATTTTGTTTCCTTTCCTAAATGAGCCCCAACCACGTCATCAAACTTCATTATTTTCCACATTTGTCCCTCCTCATTTTTAACAATTGTCCCTTGATCCCAACCTATACGTTCTAACATTTCATTATCTATACCTGACTTATATTTTGCATTACCGGATTTTGTTGCTTTTATAGTTTTCTTATCCCACTTCACCTTCTTATTCAGTGTGTGTTTGTTCCCATGAGCATCCCATGTCAGATTTTGTGTCTTCTTAAGTTTATTATAATACGAAGTAGCTTCTTCACCACTTCTGAAAGTCAACTTTCCTACTTTTACTACATACGAACCTGGAGCAAAAGGTACAATAGCAGCAGCAATATCCCAGGCTAAAAATCCTGCATTGCTCCAACTTGGTTTATTCCAAAACTCAACTGCACTCCATCCTATACTTATAACATCTGCGATTGTTTCCCAGAAATGCCCTGAAGGATCTACATATATGAGAGGGTTATTACCAACATATGTATAAAGATTTAATGTCAGCGGATTATCAATCTGCCCGTCATACGTATCCTCCCCTACAAACCTTCCAATAGACGGGTCGTACCATCTAGCTCGAAGATATTGCAGCTCAGTTGTTGAGTCTGTCATTTCACCCGAATATTTAAAAGGCTGAGGAATGAGCTCATTCTGAACCGTCATATTGCCAAAGATATCATAGTCATACTGATTCAGCCTCAGGGTTCCTGATGAATCCCGTAACTCAATAACATCACCATGACCATTCTTTAGGTAATAAGCTTTTCCTTGACCATCTTCTCTCGCTTCCAGTCCGTTGCCTCTGATGTAACGAGCGTGGAACTTAGCTGTGCCATTAGTGACTATAGCTTCCGCTATAACTGGGTCACCATCCCAATAATAACGGGTTGTCTTGCCCCCTTCACCTCGTTCCCACAACTGACCGTCACCATTAAGACCGTTATAAATACTATTACTGATTTTTTAAATATAATTAGGAAAACCACATAGAGTTCTGAACCGCACCCCTTTCGTTAGATACCATCTAAACAAGTGGAATTCAGTTCATACTCACAAGTGGTTTTTATAACAGTTATATCCAAATTTATTGTGTTAAACGGGTTGAGTTTGCATCTTCAATATCTATTAGGAACTCTAGTTGGGGCAAAGGTTCCATGCGCCAAACACTCAATTGACGATAATTATTGTCAGTTATGCCTGACAATGAAGACCATATCCATATCTCTCCTTCACCAACCCAATTTCTTTGGACTTCGCTTGCTTTAGCATCTATTGGTATATAGAAATCTTGTCCCGTACGGTTATCATGGATGAAAAGCCGAACATGACTATTTTTTTGATACAGGTTTATTAACTCTAGACGATAATCTAACAGACCATCTGATGTTGTTTTAACAGGTTCGCTTGACACTGCATTTATTAACCAGCCTTCAATCTCTACAGATTTATATAATTGTATGGCTAGAAAAAAATGTACAATCACTAGCGGCCATATTAGAATTTGAAATGCCGTTCTCTTTCGACTTTTTATGATTAGTAATGGAACAACGAACTATAAAATAGCTGGAACCCAAATCACAATAAACTTAATTGTTGTGACTAAATCTATTCCCCGTTGAAAATTAGCAGTGGTTCCAAGCAAAAACCAAATTATAGATGCTCCAATTGTTAATGTAGAAAATATGAACATTCCTTTTTTGAGGTTCTGCACAGTCTCCCTCCCGGGATAATAAGTTATATTGAGTTATTCTTGCTTAATAAAACTATACCGATTATTGCAGTAAATACATAAGCTCAATTTAAAATGAACCCTTCGAGCCCTTAGAGTATATACCTAACGCAGGTTCAATATATTTCCTCCAGATTTTTATATTACTATGCATGTATGAATGATTAGAGATTCCATGCCAGGTGTTTCTTCGATATGCCCACCATATCAAGATGTAATTTTTTGAAACGATTTACATCGATATTACAGTAAGAACGTCATAAATACTATTACGATTCCTATGCAAACTGTATTTCAAAAGCTCTATCCCCTCACAAACCCATTCCCGTGATAATAAAGAAAGCCACTTGCAAAAAAATGAACTGTACCCCACCTGTTAGACATCATCTAACAGGTGGGGTACAGTTCATACTCGCCTGTGACTCGAACAATTTATTACTCACTTAGAGAACGCGTAGGGTCTTTTTCCAATTCCGACTAAGTTCCCAGCAACTATTTAAACAGCGTGTTGCTTTTTAAATGAAACTTCTATCGCTTCTTTTAAATTGAGGGCACCAATGAAACGCATTTACATACGGAATTGCATTATGAAACTCTTCCACTCTTTTGAACCAAGGAATATCTTTTTCTCGTTCGGAGAGTTCTCTTAAACAGTACCATCCGTACCTCAAATCTTCATTTCCTGTTGACATAAAATCAGCATTTTCACAGAATGCACAAATGTTATACTCTGCTTTCATTTGATTCTTCAATAACTGCAAAGGAATAGTAAAATCCTCTTGGCCAGATGATTCACAAATTGTTTTTCCACTAGGAGCCCTAGTAGAGAGGTGGAATTTCAAATAATATTCTTCATCAGAATGATCATATACAACAGAAATTATTTCTACTATTGTTTGAATACTATTCCGATTTTCTTGCTGAATACGGACCTTATTATTAAAATTCAATTGTACATCAGTTGAAATTTGCAGCATTATCTGAAGCAAACAATCGATATAACTAAAAGAAGTTTTATTATAGGTATTTGTTTCCGTTACAAGGGTTAGTTCCACAGACTTGTTTTCAATAAACTTGATATACAACTGAACTTCTTGCATATGTCCATTAGAGCCAAGAAGTTCAGGATAGAGTACGACTTCTGCCAAACATTTCATCCCTTTCCCTCCTCATAAGTATATTTCATATCAACAGATTTAAATAGAGACTTTCAAATTGGACCATTACGACCTTCATGCCAATACTACTTGTTTTTAACGACAATTGACTTTAAAAGTATTGTTAAATAATACGGATTGTTTTCTGAATCTGGTCTCGAAGCTATCCATGCTTGATGATGTTCTGGATTGGTAGCATAGACACTCACATGACCTGTTGTTGGGTTATCAACCACAGCTCTTAATACCCCTGTTGCATTAATTGCTTCAATGGTAGTATATACATATTTATCAGATGAAGACATTGTAAAAAAAGATAGTCCGGTTGTATCTTGGGGTCTAGGGGTTAGATTCATATTACTTCCAGACCCATTTCGAAATATCACGGTTTGTCCCTTTGATGTCTGTAGCGACGTTGCTACTGGATCAACCATCTCAGATGACAGTGCGTTAGCAATAATTGTACCCGCTAGAGTAATTACTCCAGCTATTCCTGGGGCACCAGGCTTTGCAATTCCTCCTGGGGCTGCCACTGTCGATCCTGCAGCGTATATGTCAGGTACAATATACCCAATATTATTCGCTAAACTCGCTCCTAAATTACTCCAATAGGTAGTTCTTGCATGATCAGCCTGTGATTCTGCAAATTTTTTCATTGCAGCATTATCTTTGTACATTCCGTTGTTTGCATTGTCCCATACTTTACTCCAATATGCTATGTTAATCCATGAACTGGAATTACTAGGGATATACTCATCCCCATCCTTCCAATGTCCTGTTGGGTCCCTATATTTCAAGGGGTTATTCTCCACATAAGTATAAAGGTTCAAACTGAGCGGATTCGTCAGTTCACCTTCATACGTATCCTCCCCAACAAACCTTCCAATAGATGGATCGTACCATCTAGCTCGGAGATATTGTAGCTCAGTAGCTGAGTCTGTCATCTCACCTGAATATTTAAAAGGCTGGGGAATAAGCTCATTCTGAATAGTCATATTGCCGAAGATATCATATTCATATTGATTGAGCCGAAGGTTACCTGATGAATCCCTTAACTCAACTACATCACCATGGCCATTCTTTAGGTAATAGGCTTTACCTTGAGCATCTTCCCTGGCTTCCAGCCCTTTGCCTCTGATGTAACGAGCGTGGAACTTAACTGTGCCACCAGTGACCATAGCCTCCGCTATAATCTGGTCACCATCCCAATAATAACGGGTCGTCTTGCCTCCCTCGCTTCGTTCCCACAACAGACCGTCACCATTATACGTATAAGAAACGGTCTTGCCATCTGTAGTCGTCACCTGAGTGAGGCGATTGCGGGTATCATAGGACAGATCAGACGCCGCACTATCAAAAGGATTGCTGGTGGACATATTGCTGCGGTTGCCGCGACTGTCATATTGGTAGCTCTCATTAAACTGGGAAGAAATCGATATCCGGTTCAATGAATCATATTGGAATACATCTGATATACCATTCGTTGTACGTGAATTAATATTGCCATTAGGATCATGCTTATAGGAGTACGCATTAATGACGCTTCCATCGCTCTTCTTATGCTGCAACCCCTGCATACGGAGTCCATTGTAAACTACATCTGTGACCACTCCGTTGCCTTGCGTAGTTTGCTTTAACAAACCATTCGAGTAGTACTGGTATTTGGCGACATAATCGCGATTAAAGTTCAGAGAAGAAGATACCATCTCTAGCTGATTATTCGCATTGTAGCGGTAATACGTATTGAACCCGAAAGGATCCTTCATCGCAACCCGGCTGCCATTTGCATCATAATCGTACTTGATCGTCTTGCTATCCGGGAGCTGTACTTCCACTAGTTGACCTGTGTTCGGATTGTACGTATAGGATGTTGTTCCGGTCACATCGCTCATCTGCTTTCGTTTGCCTGCCAGGTCATACTGATAGGCCACCTTCTCACTAATCGGAAGTGGATTACCCTGAACATTGACCAGCTCGGATGAAAGCATCATGTTGCGGTTGTTGAAGGAATACTTAAATCGATTGCCTTTCCGATCTACTGAGCCAATCATATTATTATTGGCATCGTAGTAGAACGTTTCAATCTGATTCTTGGCATCAATGGACTTAATGAGACGTCCCCATTCGTCATATTCCTTGCGCAGGCTATTCCCGTCTGGATACAACAATTGAATCATATTGCCCTGCATATTGTACTTATAGGCTGTCGTCTCATTAAGGGCGTTGGTAACGCTTGTCAGTCGGCTCAGTGTATCATACGAATATTTCGTCGTGTTCTGTGTACTATCCTTCGCCTGCAAGACATTTCCGGCCAAATCATAGGTGTAGGTTCCTAGGATAGTTACAGTACCCGTGCTTGTAACCTCTTCTTTCTTCAGCACATTGCCCGCAATATCGTAGTATTCCTTTAGCTGATTACCCACACTGTCAATAGTGGTCATAGTACTACCGATATCGTCGTAAACAACTCTAGAGGATGTGTTGTCCGGCATCACAATTTTATTCTGACGGCTCCACTGGTCGTACCCGTAGCTTGTCAGGTTACCCCGTGCATCCTCTGTTTGTGTCACACGCCCGAACGCATCATAACGATACTTCGCTTTTGGCTTAAATACATGGTACTCAATGATGCCCGTCTCGGTCTTCCAGCCAAACGGATTCCATCTTGTCAACATTTTAATACCCGTCTCATCGGTCATCTCAATCTCATTTTGCTTATCGCGATAGCTAATTGTACGAGCGCTCGAGTCGGGATTAATGACCTTGATTGCCCGGTTGAGATTATCATACTGATAGGCTGTCGTATTGCCCTTCCCATCCGTATAGCTAGTTAGTATCCCGTCAACCGTCTGGAAATTCAGAACTTCCGATACCGTGATCGCTTTGCGATCTACATCATAACCAGAGGTCGTTATTTTGGTTGGAAAAGCTCCGTTATATGGCGCAGTCGCTTTGAACTCTGTGTTGACCGTAATGTAGCCGCCTGAGCTCTGAAGCAGCTTCTGCTGTGTAACATTGCCGTATGAATCATACTGGCTGTTCATGGTTTCTTGCAATATGTTTCCTGTCGGGCTGCCTTCTCTAACCCTCTGGGTCAAAATATGCCCATGAACACTGTCTCTAACGATCTCATTGTATACATAGCGAGATGGATCAATCTGGGATTGAACCCCCACTAGCAAGTGTGAATTCTCATCATACGTATTAATGGTGATTCTTCCGTTAGGAGCAACGGAAGACACCACATTGCCATAGGAGTCGTACAGCATGCTGTTCTGGCTTACTTTTGTAGCGGATACTGCTGAATTGGAAGTTGTCTCGGTAATCTTGATTGGCACCGGCCATCTTCTAATTCGGTCGTATTCATAATCTACACGTGAAGTATAAGTGACTCCACTCTGAACCGCAGTGCTCGCACGATTGTTATTATAGAAGACCGGTGAGTAATCCTCGTTAATGTAGTCCTTCTCATTCGTGTAGGTTGTAACTGACAGACCGTCATTAATCGCTACCGAGAAATTATAATCGGTATCATAAGACGATCCCATGTCGCTGAGCGGGTATGTGACGTCTTTTCGATTCGCCTTGAAGATAGTCCCGCCCTGCTGAACGAATTGATCCTCTCTCGACTTTACCCGATACACTTGGTTAACCATCGTTTTGCCAATATACCGGGTTGTTGGGGTGCTTTCATACTCAATAACGCTCTTTGCACCCGTCGGATACGTAATTCCTGTTAGCAATGCATATGGATTGGATACGGCGGGCGTCGTATGAACAAGGCTGAATTTTGCTTCCTTTACGCTATACTCATAACCTATCTCACGTCCGATTGGGTCCGTTACCTTTTGCAGCAGATCCTTGCCATTTGTTTTAATCAACGTATAGGTAACCGTCTTAGTCCCTGTAGTTAGTACAACAGTACCCTCGCCATAGCTTATGTTAATCTTGTTGCCGATCGCATCAGTAATGGAGATAAGTTTCCATCCTGAGTACTCAAACTTAATGGTATTGTTGTAGGAATCTGAAATTTGAATCAGCTTGCCTTGCGAATCGAAGTATTGGTTGACCTTGTGAATGGACTTCACTGCATAAGCAGAGGTAAGAGCCCCCACCGTTACCGTCTTGTTCTCTTCGAAGGTATAGTCCTTCCACGGATAGCCCATAAATTCATTATCTTTGTTAATCTTGAATACACCTGCACCCGCTAAGTGAAGATATTTGCCGCCCTCGTTAATTTCCAGGTAGGAAATATCCCAGCTCCAGCCTTTGCCAATCGGAAACATTTTCTCCTCTTGAGACTGATCTGTTCCGTTAGTCGTGCTTGCTCTCGTCATCTGGTACAGCTGAGAGCTTCCGCTATCGTATACGCGACTAAGTGTGAAGCCCAGACCATTACGCCCTGGCAGACTCAGATCGCTGGCTCCCAAGGAAATGCTGCCGGATAGAGTAGATATTGTCTCATTGCCCAGCTCTACTCGGAAGGGTGCCTCGTCAGGCTTGGTATTGACATGGCGATAGTCCACTCCCTGCGCGGCAGTAATCGTATATTGAATGGTATTTGATAGATCTGGGAATAGAAGGACGCTAAGCAACAGAATAATGAGCGTCCGCTTTGCCGATATCTTCAAGAAGCTTCCTCCTTAATTCTTTTGGGTAGTTGTTTTGCCCACAATATTGCCGTTCGCATCGTACTGGTAGACCGTCTCATATTGAAGATTCAGCTTCTTCAGAATGAAAGAATACGGCACTGTCGCGCTGAAATGGCCATCCATGCCAAATACCTTGATGAAATACGTTTTTCCTTTGGTTACTTGGTAAAGTACGTTTTCGACAGCTCCAACACCCTGAATGCCTGCTGCAATCAGAATCATATTGCTATCATATACATGCACATCGTAGTTTTTACCGGCTGGTACGTTCAGCGTAAAGGTATCTACTCCGTTAGAAGCAGCTACGTACTTGAAGAAGTCAATATCCGTGCTTGTATCTATTACCGTCGAATAGCTTTGGTTATAGTTAATCGCGAACGCCTGCGTAGACGTATTATTAGGCTCGAAGGATGCCGGTAGAATCAGATTTCTAACCCCCGGGTCCGACCATTCCATACCGTCTTTGGCTAGAATTCTAAAGCTCCAAGCCCCATTTGCTAGCGGCGTAGTTGTAAAAGTCGTTGCATTGCCTGCAAGCGGACCAGAGTCGTATCCGACCGTCTGCCAATTATCTTGGGAACCCATGATGCGGTATTCCGTTTGAGCTTGTGCTTCACTATCCGTATATGTCCATGTAAATTGTGGCGTGTTGGTTGTCAGCGTTGCCCCATTCGTATAAGACGTTACATTAACTACAGGCAGGCCGTTGATCTTTATATAGCTCTGAGCGGAATAGGCTGATTCCGTTCCGACATTATCCTTAATCCTTACTTGCCAGCTATACGTGTTTTTTCTTGTTAGCAGACCTGAAGGAACGGTATAGGATGGGTTGGAAGATTGAACCCAGCCGCTATCATGTACAACCGTTGCACCACTGAACAAACGAACCTGATACTGGGACTGGAAGCTTCCTGCATTCGGAGCGGAGAAGGTCCAGCTTAGAACAGGAGTCGTGCTTGCAGCCAGCATAGGCGTAGCTGAATTCGTACTGCCTGGCGTCAATCCTGTCGGCTGATTCGGAAGCTGGTGAATAATGAACACATTATCACTTTCATCCCATGCTCCGTATAATTGTCCGTTGTACGAGCGAATTCGTACTTTGGCATTAAAGGTTTGTTTAATTGGAGTGAAATTATATTGGTATGACGTCACCCCAGGGGACGTTAGAGCAACAATATTAGACCAAGTTGCCCCCGCGTCTGTTGAAACTTGAATTTGATAGCGGAGATTGGATTTGGTGGTTTCTATTGAAATATTTAAATACTGGTTACGTACCTCGGTATAATTACCAGTGCCTGACTTCCTTACAATTGATCCCACCGCTCCAGAAAACGCATTATTTGTTGATTCTAGTGAAACGCTAGTCTTGGAATTAGTAGTGCCAAATACAACAGCATACGTTGTGTTAGGCATTAAAGTATACGTTAAATTTGCTGTATGCTTCCCCGTTGCATTTACAGAAACGGTAGTAGTAGCAAGCGGTGAACCTGTAGGTACTCCACCCGATGTTGAAAATAATTGAACGGTTAAATCTCCAAGAGCAGAACCACCGCCAACCATAAAATCTACCTTAGATAGGGTTTCTTGCCCTGTTGTCCCTGTAGTAAAGGTTTGCCCTGATAATTGTGTAGTACTAGAAAGATATTCAAAAGAAGTTCGTTTGCCCATAAAATCATAAGCATCCTTAGATGCCCTCCAGGTAATGGTATTTGTTCCTGTCCATATTTCCCCTCCATTTGGGGCAGTTACTTCTGGTGCACTTGGAGGCTGTGTGTAAATGATATCCAAATAAGGACGTTGTGTGGGGTCGGTAGAATTAAAATTACCATAACTGGCTAAATTATTTGTTCCATTATCAGTTTTTGCTAAAAATCCATAGTTAGGTATAGCACCTGATTTCCATCCTTTCACAATATCTGATATATCAAAAGTATCCCTTCCACTTGAGCCTGCTTGTATAAGAGTTCTCATGAATCTAGTCTGTTCCGTTGCTGGGATACCCGCATTATTTAACACATTAGAAGCTACCCAGGGTTGAGTTATTTTATAAAAATCAATATTTATAAAATTAGATAGACTACCTCTAAACATACTTAAAGAAGCATGGTGAATAGTACCTATATCGTCAAAATTAAATTGTAGTAAGTATTTGTACTCAATGTTGTTTATATTTCTCCCAACTCGAAGTGATGATAAAGTACTATTATCTTTAGTTGTCGTTCCCTCTATTACAGTACTTTGGTACGCTACTTTCTCTGAAGTAATTTTTACTGTCGGATCAATCGCAATCGGATAAACCAACTCCGACACATCCGCCGTCAATTCCACAAACGTTTGTCCATTCTCTTCGCTAATCACTTGTTCTACATCGCGAGTCGTACCGTTCGCGTCAATTAACCAGGCAGGCTGCAATTCAAAAGTTTGAGAACCTGCAAGATCACCCTCTACTTGAAAGCGGAATGTTGTAGGCGCTTGCTCATCTTTTAAATAAATTGTCTCTTTAATGCCATTCTCCATAACCTCCAACTCTACATCGGAGCTTGTCCATACATCGTTGTACAGCATTTTGTTGCCTAGGACTTCTCCCTTTGTATTCGAAGCCTCAAGCGGAATAAAGGTTAGTGACTCAGAACCTTTTCCAATGGTGTAGCCTTTGGAGATACGCTTAGGGAGCTTTACATCAAAGGGAACCTTCAGCGCTCTCATATCCGATTCAGACGTATCAGCTTTTTTCCGGGAGCTTGCCGAAAACGACGCCGTTAACGTCTGGGCTGCCTCCAACGAAATAAGCGGATCACTTACGTCAATTTCCGCTTCATCCGTTAAGCTTGTGTCAATATTTCTCCAAGTGCCTGTCTCGTCCAAATAGTGCTGGTCGGTAAACGTTACCCTAGCCATATAAGTATTATCCGATAATAAGAAATGCTTGCTATTAGAAGTCCTTAAATCAACAGCTTCTCCTAGAACCATCTCTCCATATTCACTAGCGCTCTCAATAACGTCTGCAGGAGCTGCTTCTAAGATCGGTTTATTATCATCGACTACCTCTTCCGTATCTTGAATCGATTCAATGTGTTCTTCAATTATCTCTTTCTCTTCTGCAGAAATCGATGCTGGAACTCCGATTCCAAGAATTAGACAGAAGCAGATGATAAATATAAAACTTTTTTTGAGTTTATTCATCTCGTTTCCTCCTAGATAATAACTTATAAATGGTATGTAACCCTCGATATAACGTAAAGTCTTTTGATACGCTCCTAAATCACACTCTCAGGATACTTCTGATTGTGCTTTACCACTCTCATCGAATAAAAGAAAATTCCGAGCCAATTTATAATACATTCCTCCACTCCTATAATTTCACTTTTTTCGCACAACAAGATTAATTATATTCACCGCGACCATGTCCGTATATAACTATTTCTTTAGTCTCAATTTCTCCAAAATAAATGCCCCCGCTCTAAGAACGGAGGCTAGTTCCAATCTATGGACATTCAAGTTCATCCTATCAGATGAGCAATGTACATTGTCTACCGTGAGGGGACTATAATCAACATTCTAAGTTATCCTCTTACTACCTAGACCTCCTTTGCCTTATCAAATCAAAGCTTGTCCACTCTCCATCAACTCACCGTCCGCGGACGCTCCATCCGCGTCACGCCCGGCCATCTGAACGACGCCCATTCCGGCAGGTGCTTGTCCACGCGGGCGACGAGCACGGTCATGTCGTCTACAATGTCGCCTTCGTGATAGCGCACGACCGTCTCCAGCAGCGTATCCGCAATCTCCTGCGGGTCCTCCGTCTGCATCTCGCTAATGATGCGCTTCATCCACATCTCCTTATTCACCGCATGGCCGGGCGCATCGTAGATACCGTCGCTCATCATGACAAGCGTATCACCCGGCTGCAGCTGCATGGAGACGAAGTCAACATCGATATCCTGAATAATACCGATCGGCAAATTGTTGGCGGTTACTGGAATGACCTCCTTGCCGCGCTTGATAAAGCTTGGTGTAGAACCGATCTTCATAAAGGTCGTATGAGCCGTATAAAGATCGATAATGGCCAGATCGACTGTGGCATACATCTCCTCTGAAGAACGAAGCAGCAGCACCGAGTTAACCGACTTCACCGCCAGCTTCTCGTCCATACCAGATTGCAGCAGCTGCTGCAGGATCGACAGCGCCGCACTGCTCTCCTGGCGTGCCCGCTCGCCATTGCCCATCCCGTCGCTAATCGCGACCGCAAATTTACCGTTGCCAAGCTCCACCAGACTGAAGCTGTCTCCCGACAGCAGATCCCCGCCCTTGGCTGCTCCGGCCACACCTGTCTCCAGCTCATATTGCTTTGCTGAACCGAATGTGACCATTGTCGGCTCACCATGCTTGGCTGGAGGCACCTCCATCTTCACCGCGATATGCTCACCTAGGATATCACTTAGCAGCGGCGCGATAATTTTACGGCACTCATCGAAGCCCCTTTCGAACGAATGATACACCTCGATCTCGACATTCCCCTCCTCCAAATTCACAATATCTACGCCTTGTATAGACAGTCCGAGTCCCTCTACCGCCTCTCTAATTTGTTCCTCCTGCAAATGAAGTGTCTGACCCTCCCTCTTAATCTCTCTCGACAGGTCCTCCATAACCTGTGATACGCCCAGCAATTGATCTGCGACCAATTGACGGGAGTCCAGGATCTGCTTCTTCCAATGCTTATTGTTCTGATGCAGCTCATATTGATGCTTCATCACCGTCAGCACCTGAGATGACTTCACACAATGAGATGTCCACGTGCGCGGTTGTTCCTTTGTCCCTGGAACCTGGTTCTCCTCTACGGTCGTCATCATGTCAGTCATCATTTTGTAGGTGTGGAAGAACTTGTCCTCCCAGCAAGCCTTCTGCCGATGGCAGCTCGCGCAGCTTCGCTCCGCTACCGCATTCATGAAATGCCCGATCTCCTCCTCGCGCTTCACCTCCGCTACATTTTGATTCAACTGGCCGAAGCTGCGAGAGAGCTGACGGAATACATCCGAGAATTGGGATACCCGTTCCGCCGTTACCTCCCGTACCCGCTTCGCATACTCATGCTGCGACTTCACATGCTCGTTCGTTCCCGGCACATAACGGGCAATCGTACGAATGACGCCCCTCGGGGTCAATAGAAGCAGCGTAGCGGCCGCTACGGACTCCCATGTTGAACTCATGACATCCGCTCCCGTGCCTATATATATAGAAAGAATGGATGTGCCAAGCAGCAAGCCAAAAGCAGCTGCCATCTTGCCTCCATCTCTTAGCAGCCCCGCCAATAATCCGGCAAAAGCCAGCATACTCATCTGCACTAGCGCGCTGAAATCCGCCAGGCTCAGAATCAGCCCTCCAATGACGCCAACAGAGGCTCCTAGCGGCGCCCCGCCAGCCATTGCAAACAGGAGGATCATATACCGCGACATCACATGCTCAGCCGACATGCCATATACCAGCCATCCCACAGCTCCTGTCATGACGGATGCCAGCAAAATCATGACGCAAATGATCTCTTCATGCTTGAGCGCCGCCGATTTCTTGGTCATCGTAAGCACCGGTATCGCATGAATGAATACCAGCGTCAGTACAAATGCAAGCGCTGCCTCTACCACAACGAGCATAAAGCTGTACCAGCTCAGCGTATCTCCTATGAAGACGCTGAACATCTGGACGAGCAGCGTAGCGGTGAAGACCAGAATAGGAGCGGTTGACAGCTCCGCCTTCTCGTACGCCTCCAATCCCTTCATAAGCAGGAACAACACCGCAATCTCCATCGCGATCCATAACGGAGCAGGATCAACTGCGAACCAGCTTCCCGCTACCAAAGAGACAGCTACCCAGCCATAAATGTCTCTTCTCATAAAATATAAGACGGCAAAATAAGCGACGGCAAAAGGCATCAATGATTCCAAGATGACAGCTCGTCCGAGCAAAAATCCAATAGCGACAAGCAGTATGGTCCACTTCTTGGCGAGAAGCATGCTTACCGCCCCCTTGACGGCACGCATATCCTTCCCTCTCTGTACGGCTGTTTGAAACCATCCCGCACGCTTCAGCGCCGGGATTCCCATCACGTTTTCCTTCTTCACTACTTGACACCACCAATCCGGGTTTGTTGTGTTTCCCATTATAGGAGCTTGTCCGTATGAAGTTTGTCACTTATCGTAATACGCCTAAAAGTTTTTTCCGACAAAATCGCATGGCCTTGCAGTCATTGTCACGTCAGTGTCAATCGTACGCCCCCACTGGCTTTGACCAAGGTCTGCGTTGTTCGCCGGTGTGTTCTCAGTCAACAAAAAAGACAGATAGCGCTTCCAATTTGATGGCGAATGGACGCGGTAACCTGTCGGGATTAGCGGAGGATGGAAGAAAAGTATTAGTTTCCAATAGGAATATGGCTCAAACCGACTTTCGTGCTGCCGCACTCGACAGGTACTGAGCATTTGCCTAGCTCTATCCCCATTGCTGACAGCATCTGGCGTAAGGCGGGAACATATATAGACCAGAAGCCGAGAGTATTGGCTATAGTGACACACGCAGTTGCTGCGTTTCTGAACTTAAGTCGGTTGTACCGACTTATTCCGCACATACCGCCTCCAAGCCAGTCTGTAAGTCGGTCTTGCCGACTTAATGCACTCCACGCACTACCAATCCAACCTTTAGGTCGGTCCTATCGACTTACTTCACTCCGCCCACCCCAGCCCAGCCATTAGCTCGGCCCTACCGACTTAATTCAATCCGCCCACCCCAGCCCAGCCATTAGCTCGGCCCTACCGACTTATTTCACTCCGCCCACCCCAGCCCAACCATTAGCTCGGCCCTATCGACTTAATTCACTCCGCGCACCCCAGCCCAACCATTAGCTCGGTCCTACCGACTTAATTCACTCCGCGCGGCACCAGTCCAGCCTAGATCGGTCCTACCGACTTACTCAACATCCGTGGACTTCAGCCTGCCCGACCCATTCTTGGGTTGAGGACAGTTCGTGGGCAGCCCGCCCCAGCGCAATAAAAAAAGCAGAACCGCGTAGGTTCTGCTTGATCTATAGGGTAGTAAGTAACGTAAAGGTTTATACTCGCTTGGCACCGCGTCCGCCGCGTTTGCCTTCCGTATTCTTCTTCAGGGAAGAGATACGCTCCTCACTATCTTTCAAGAAGCGAGACATTTTATCCTCGAATGACGGTTTGCCGTAGGCAGGTCTGCCAGACGATTGCTTGTTGAAGGGACGTCCGCCTCGGTCTTGGCCTCCGCGGTTGAATCGTTCTCCGCCTCCAGGTCCGCCTGAGCTGACACGCTCGCGTTGCGGTGGTGGCTGATGGCCTTCTGGCCGGTCAATGGCTTGCTTAATGGAGAGTCCGATCTTTCCGTCTTTATCAACGTTGATCACTTTGACCTTCACGACGTCGTCGATCTTCAGATGATCCTTCACGTCCTTGACGTAGTTATCGGCAATCTCTGAAATGTGAACTAGACCCGTGACACCTCCCGACAAGTCGACAAATGCCCCAAAATGCGTGATGCCCGTCACTTTTCCTTCTAACTTGGCGCCCACTTCAATTGCCATAAAATAAAATGTTCCTCTCTCAAAGTTTTGTGATAATTCAATTGCCCGACGCATCGAGCTTGATTCGAACAAAACTTATTTCGTCATTAAGCCGGGTTTAATCGATATTAAACACGATTATCGTATTTGAAACATCCTCTAACCCCGCCATAAAAAAGTCTTGTATCTATCGTGATTATAACCGAACCGCCGAAGCAAGGTCAACAGACGTTCACCCGTTTCAGTGCCCCATTATTCGCTAAATATTTGCTGTTCTCCCTCTTTTACCATTCCCTGCTCCTTGGTAGCCAGCTGGGAGATATATTCCGGATCGTTAAGGCGCTCCACTTCGCGCTTCAACGCTTCTGTCTGAGATCTGGTTTCCTCAATCCCGCTCTCGATCGTCGTCAGCTTCTCGAACGTCACCTTTTGCTGCTGCATTTGACCGAATAAGGTATAACCCGCCCAGCCCATAAACAGGACAATGAACATCATCCAGATCCTGTACCGGCGCTTCGCGGCAGATCCGCTTACTGATTTTTTTGCAGCTGCTTTCGACATTAACGCTGACCCCTCCTAAACCATTGATTCCAACGCCCGGTGATGGCAGCTAGTCCCTTCGCGAGACGCTCCTCTACCCTCCATCGCTCCCAATGAGGCTTCAGCCAGCGCCCCAGCGGGCGAGTCACAGGCTTTAACAGCCATAACAGCAATAGCCAAATTGGACGAACCAATTGTACCACAATTTTTAGAAGGAAAATAGTGAGCGCAGACCCAAATCCTAAAATGACCATCAAGGCTTTGTAAAGCAGCAGGATCGGCTTGACGATCATCATGTCGAATACCTTCAAAATGAACGAAATGAAAGCTCGTACCGCATCGATCGCCCACTTGACTATGCCGATCACAGGTTTGCTTAGCAGCCAATAATAGAGGATTACCCCGATAGCCAGTCCTAGAAACACGTATGCCCGCACCTCGCCATTGTTGCTGGCATACAGCATTCGGAATACGACGACCGCAGCCGCCATCCAATAGATGATATCAAGCACTGGCAGCCACCATCGCGGGAATCGCAGCTCATTCGACACGACACGATATCCGTCGAAGACAACGCCCATTCCAAGACCGGATAGCAGCATGACGGCTACCGTCAGCCATTGTACGCTTAACGTCACTTAAACAGCTTGCCGAACAGCCCTTTGGACTTGCTGGCGGCCGCTCCGTCCAGATAGGCGAGAGAATGAACCAATCCTTCAATCGCAACCAAGCCCTGCTCCAGGCTCAGATGCTTAATATGCAAATTTTGTCCTGTAACCGTCAGAAAGCCCAGCTCCGTCTCCAGCAGAAATTCCTCGCTGTCGAAGCTCTCCACATTCACGACCCCGGTAAGCTCCAGCAGCTTCCGATTAATCAGCCTTACATCCTGATTCTTCTGCCCCTTGCCCGCTTCAGCCATAGACTCGTCCCCCGCTTCGTTAATTTCTCTATTACTGTATGGGGGAGGGACAAGGTTTAGAACCTGCGAATCTAGGGCGGAGAGAACATAACGGAGTGTACTCCCTGGCGCCTGTTCTGCGGTCGTGCAAGTGCCGGGCTTCGATATAGACAAGGTACAGAGTTGTATTAGGACAAGCGTCCCCTGAATGCGAATACACTATGCAAGCAAGACGCTGAGAATCCCGGAATTGAACATTCCGTATTGAACCCAGCCTCTGCCTTTCAGAATACGGATTAGCCATAGCCAGCTTTATCACCGACAAGGAAGGCTAATTGCAGCAGAAAAGGGCCGCCCGGCATAGCCGGACAGCCCTTCTATTATTGCTTCTCCCAGTCGAGACCATTCTCGCGAGGGCGCTGTTCTTCTTTCACCAAAGTATAGAGCTCACCGGCTTCATCCTTGCGGGTCGTCTCGGTGAGACGCTCCACGCGGACCGTCACGATCTTCTGACCGTACTGGATCTGGAGCTCGTCCCCAACCTTGACGGCGCTGCTTGCTTTCGCTTCGCGGCCGTTGATCCACACGCGCCCTTGCTCGGATACATCCTTCGCAACGGTACGGCGTTTGATCAGGCGGGACACTTTGAGAAATTTATCTAAGCGCATGTATTACTTGATCGCTTCTTTCAGCTTGTTGCCTGCTTTGAATGCAGGAACTTTGGATTCTGGGATCGTGATTTCTTTACCCGTTTGCGGGTTGCGGCCCACGCGGCCGGAACGTTTGCGAGTTTCGAAAGTACCGAAGCCGATCAATTGTACTTTGTCGCCGCTTGCAAGCGCGTCAGTTACTTCGCCAAGAAAGCCGTTCAGGACAGCTTCAACGTCGCGTTTCGTTAGCCCGCTCTTCTCTGCAATGTTGTTGATCAGGTCTGTTTTGTTCATGTGAATATCCTCCTAATAAATGACGGTTATTTGTGGCTGCCGCGTCGAGGCGGCTCACCCATTAGCAAAATCTGCTCTCACGAAGAATACTTATTCTGCTCCAGAGAACAAAATCCTGCCGCGTACTTCAATTTTTTTTGGGAATAGTGCGGAATTAAGGCGAATTGTGGCGAAAATCATGCAAGCTAAAGTCTCTTAGCCTCTTCCCACCATCGATCCATCTCTAGTAAATCAGTTTGGTCAAAAGTTTTGCCGTTTATACGAAGCTGCTCTTCAATATATTGAAATCGGCTCTTAAACTTTCGATTCGTTCGAGAGAGAGCTTCCTCGGGATCAGCGTGAATGAACCGCGACGCGTTCACAACGGCGAATAAAAGGTCGCCCAGTTCGTCGGCTTGCTTCTCTTCGTCACCGGAAGAGATGGCTTCCCGCAGCTCTAGCAGCTCTTCCTCGATCTTTGATAGGACAGGCCCCAGCTCATCCCAGTCGAAGCCGACCTTCGCCGCTTTCTTCTGCAGCTTGTATGCCTTCATGAGCGCAGGCAAGTCCGGCGGAATGCCGTCCAGCTGCGACACCCTTGCCGCGTCCGTTCCTTTTCTCCGCTTCTCCTCCGCTTTCATGCCTTCCCAGTTCGCCAGCGCTTCATCCGCATTCTGTGCACCGGTCTCGCCGAACACGTGAGGATGACGGAAGATCAGCTTCTCGTTCAGCGTCTCTATGACGTCATAAACCGAGAATGCGCCTACTTCCTCTTCCATCTGGCTATGCAGCATCACTTGCAGAATGACATCTCCAAATTCCTCTTGCATGCCGTCAGGATCGTCGTTATCGATGGCTTCCAGAGCCTCATAGAGCTCTTCAATGAAGTTCTTGCGAATCGATTGATGCGTCTGCTCGCGGTCCCACGGGCAACCATCGGGACTGCGCAGAATGGCCACGATCTCATGCAGCCGCTCGAACGTCCGGTTGCGCAAGACCGGGTCCTCGGAGCGCGGCACATAAATGATCGACAAGTTGCCGTATTCCTGATTGCGGTCGAGCTCATAGATCGGAACGGAGATGATCCGCTCTTCACCTTGTACACCCAGCGCATGGCCGATAACGACCTCATAATCCTCCGGATACCGCTCCATCAGCGCCAGCTTCACGTCGGAAGCCGTAAAAGCATCATACACCTGACCGATGATGGTATGCAACTCCGGTTGTAGAAGAGATGCCTTCAGCTCTGCCGCATCCAGCAGGGAGAAGCCCTCAATCGGATCCATGCCAAGCGAGGCGAAGGCTGCGTCCAGGAAGCTCTCGCCGCCCAACACGGTCAGCTCTATGCCCTCTGCTGCGCAGCGCTCGCGAAGCAGCTGTACAGTGCGCTCCGCCACCATCGGATGGCCGGGAACGGCATAAAGAATCGCATCGTCAGATGCCGAAGCCTCACGCTCGCTCCCGCCTTGCAGCGCTTCCTCCAGCAGTCTTGAGGCAATCGCTTCGTAGACCTCCGGGAAGGATTCATGCTGCTCGTACAAGCTGTCGAATGTAGTGTATGGAATTGTATGTTCTTGAAGCAGAGCCATTACGGGATGATGCTCAGTACGGACGAAGATACGCTTCGCCGCCTGCAGCCGCCGCCAGATGCCCAGCGTAAGCTGATCAGGGTCGCCGGAGCCAAGTCCAACAATTACAATTGGCGAATGTGCCACCTTGAATCCTCCTCCTTATGTAACAGACGAGCTACCGCTCGTCCAGCGGCGGGATCAGCCGCAGCCGCCGCAGCCGGGCGGCCAGCCGATCGCCGCCCGGAATCGCGCGCCATTCGTGCGCGTCTATCGCGCCTGCGCGCAGAGCGGCGACGGCGAAGACGATCACGCCGACGGCTGCGCCCGCCAGCGACAGGGCTGCCGCCAAGCTTCGCTGCGGCAGCCCGTACCCGAGCGCGGCGCCTAGCACGCGCTCGGCAAGCAGTACCGCGCTGGCCATAGCCGCCAGCGCGACCACGCCTGCGGCGGCGGGGCTAATGCTCGCCCGCCGCTTCATCCGCTCGTGCGGCGGGCGGAGCCCCGCAGCCGCACGGCGCAGCGCCGCCGCGCCCAGCAAGGCGGCGGCGCTTAGCGCGATCACGCCGGAGAGCGCTGCTCCCTCGATCCCGAGGGAGGGCACCAGCGCGGCGTTCAGCGCGCCTTTCAACAGCGCTGCGAGCAAGAGCAGCGCCGCAGGCACCCGCGCCGAGCCGAGCGCTTGCAGCGCGGGCGCGACAATCGCGTTCACGCAGCCGGCCAGCGCGGTGCAGCCGACAAGGGCGAAGGCTAGCGTCCCCTTCGCATCCTTGTACAGCATAATGTTGAGCGGCTCAGCCAGCAGCAAGAGGCCGATAGCCGCCGCCCCGCCCATCATCCAGGCCATCCGCAGCTGCAGCGACAGACGGTTCTGCAGCTCGTCCAACTGGCCCCCGGCTTTTGCACTCACAAGACCCGGCACCATAGCCGCTGCCGCTGCCGCAGCAACCATCGTAACAAGCTGCACCAATGGACCGCCCCGGCTGTATACGCCAAACAGGCTCATCGCCGTCGATTCTGCCATGCCGCTGTCTCCCAGGAGCCGCGGTACCATAAATGCATCGACCACTCCTACAACCGGCACAACGATGGATGCCAGTGCCACCGGAGCGGCCAAAGCTGCCAATTCTTTGATCTCCCGCATGAGACGGAGCCTGCCTATAGGGGCTGGCACGGTGTCGCTTCTTATGGTCCGATCCCGCGATTTGCCTATCAACAGAAGAATAAGCGCGACAATCGCACCCGCGCAAGCTCCGCTCATGACGCCCGCAGCCAAGGCGGAATCGCTCCATCCTGCGCTCAGGCCTATCTGCAGCACAAGAATCATAATCGCGACGCGCGCACATTGCTCAGCCACCTGGGATGCGGCAGACAGGCCCATCCGTCTCTTCCCTTGCTGATAGCCGCGAAGCACTGCGGCGAACGGCGCAAATAATAATGCAGCCGACAATACCCGGATAGCCAGGGCCGCCGAATCATCGCCAATCCACGATGCTGCCAGGTCTGCGGTAAGCCACATCCCCAGAAACGCAAAGACGCCTGTCGCTCCCAGCAGGATCGATGCGGCGATAACCGTACTCCTTGTCCCCTCCAGAGGTTCAGCTTCCTTAAGCTTGCGCGCAATAATGATAGATACTGCCGTAGGCAGACCCGCTGTAGCCAAGACCGCAATCAGCTGATAGAACGGATAGACGGCATTGTAGATGCCGAATACGCGGTCCCCGGCCAAATTCTGCAGCGGGATCTTCTGCAAAGCGCCTACCAGCTTGGAGACGAGTGCAGCCCCTGCCATCAGGATTACGCCGTTCCGCCAGATTCCGCCTCCGCGAAGTCTCGATGCCGTCCGGCTCATATGATAGTCCCCTGCTCCCTATGATTGGTTATGATTAATGATTATACCGTAAACGGGAGCAGATACAAAAATAAAGCCTCTCCGCAAGACAAATGCCGTGCGGAGAAGCCGTGACCATTGGTGCTTATGTGTAGGCGGCAATAAGGGCTCGCTTATTGCTCCATCTGCTTCGCCAGGAAGCCTGCAGCCGTCTCGGCCATCTTCGTCTCAAGCTGTCCCATCTTGACGGAATCGTCCTTGCTCAGCAGCACAACCGCGCCGATCGGGTCTCCGCCTGCAATAATAGGGGCCACGACGAACGAACTGTATTGATCCTGTACGTCCTTCACAATTTCATAAGCGCCGCCATTCGTTTCCGCAAGCGTCTTGCGATTCTCCATGCATGACTCCAGCGTATTGCCGATAGCCTTGTCCATCAGTTCTTTCTTGGATGCCCCCGCAACCGTAATAATGGTATCGCGGTCGGAGATCAGCGTAATATGTCCGGTGCTCTCGTACAGCGATTCCGCATATTCCTTAGCGAAGTCGCCCAATTCGCCAATCGGAGAATATTTCTTCAAGATGACTTCACCATCACGGTCAACGAATATTTCCAGTGGGTCGCCCTCGCGTATACGCAACGTACGGCGAATCTCCTTCGGAATCACCACACGCCCGAGATCGTCGATACGACGTACAATTCCAGTTGCTTTCATTTCTTGTTGCCCCGCTTTCCCTAGAGGATTTTGAATCGACTGGATTCCTGCATCACTTTTTTATAAAGAAACATCACTGAGAGCTCCACGAGGACTTTCGGCGTCCTCGAATTTCTTCCGGGTAGCGCTAAGCCGGCGGCTTGGCAGATCATATCCCATACCAGAACATTCGCAGCAGGCCGTTGTTATCGTAGGGTCTTGGTGCTGCTCCGGTACCTGAAGTGTTAAGATCCTTCAATGAAGAATTTGAATCTGACCATAGTATTCATCCGCTCCCAATTTCTTATGCACGTCTCCAATACGACCCGTTGTTCCCTTGAAGAACCGCCTGATGGGAGCGGCCCCTCACGGCCCAGAGCCTTATGATGCCCTGCCCAGCCGTATGTATCCAGAGTTGTCCAATCTACGTCAAAGACGGCATACGCCGCTAGCCTGCGTATGCCGTCCGGTTATTCCTCTTCTTTGCGGGGCTTGCCAAGCCGCCCTGCCTTGCTTAGCGCTTCGCGCAGCAGAAATTCAATATGACCGTTCACGCTGCGGAATTCGTCAGCGGCCCATTGCTCAAGCGCACGATGGATGTCGGGATCGAGGCGCAGCGGGAACGCCTTCTTCTCTTTCCCCATTATTCAGCGTTCCTTAGCTGTACAGAGAGCCCGTATTGATGACAGGCTGCGCCGCCCTGTCGGATACGATCGAAACCATCAAATTGTTGACCATCGCGGCCCGCCGCTCGCTGTCCAGTTCGATTCCGTTCTCTTCCAGCTTCTTCAGCGCGGCATCTACCATGCCGACTGCCCCTTCGACGATCTTCTGACGCGCCGCTACAATCGCAATCGCTTGCTGACGCTGCAGCATCGCGCTTGCAATCTCCGGCGCATAAGCGAGGTGCGTAATGCGTGTCTCGATCAGTTGGACGCCTGCTACTTCCAGCCTCGTCTGAAGATCGCGCTGCAGTTCAGCTGCCACTTCATCCGCATTCCCGCGCAGCGATACACCATTCTCGTCATCGAAGATATCGTACGGGTATTGCGCCGCAATATGACGGATTGCCGTCTCGCTCTGAATCTCGACGAACCGCTCGTAATGATCGACGTCGAAGGTGGCCTTTGCCGTGTCTACGACCTTGAAGACCACAACCGCGCCAATTTCCACAGGATTGCCTTCCGCGTCGTTCACCTTCAACTTCTGGCTGTTGAAGTTCCGCACCTTAAGCGATATCGTCGCCTTCGTCGTAAGCGGCAAGGCCATCCATAGGCCGCTCTCGATAATCGTACCAATATACGTGCCGAAGAAGGTAATGACCTTCGCTTCATTCGGCTGAACAATAACTAATGACGTCGTAATCAGAAAGGCAACAAGAAGCAGCACAACTCCGAGTAGAATGCTGAATGCCGATACAGACGACGAGGACAGTTGGAGGATGATCAGCGCCGCACCGCCTACAGCTGCAACAATCGCGATCAGAAGCGCCAAATATCCGCTGACATATAATGCTTTTTTCTCCCTCATGAGATCCACTCCCATATCATTATGATATGATCATGATATCACTTTTTACAAATATAAGCAATCGTTATTTTAAGACAGCCAAAGCATCATCAGAATGAACACTCCTAGCGATAGATGGAGCCAGCCGAAAATGTTGGACAGTCGATATTCTTTTTTGGTTACGTGGGTTTCTCTGGCGTCAATGAACAGCAAGAACAAGCCGCACAAGACGCAGATGAAAAAAAGGTAACCTGACAGTCCAATCGTGACTATACTCAATATCATGCTTTCCATCCCTCCTGCTACAGCCCCAATCGCGCTCCAACACTGTCAAAAAACGATGCGTCACGTTGCTTTCATACCAATACGGCGAATCCGTACCGCTACCTCAATATCGAAGGTCGTCTCCTTGTACATGTCCTGCCACTTTTCCTTCGTTCCGATATACTGATGCCAATACCCCGGTTTTTTGGCCCGGACCATCTCGCCAAAGCCAAATATATCGGAGCCTTTGCTTTGCGTCTTCTTAATAATGTTTTGATAGAATTGAACAGAGCCCTTCTCCTGCTTTCGCTCGATCGCCGCAATCGTTGCAGGATCGTCCAGCGCAATGCTCTCGCTCATCTTCTCATCCAAGTTCGCCTCCAGCTCCACTCTAATCTGAAAATACGGTTTGCCGTCCTTCACGCTCAGATTGATCTTGGAATGTCTATGCGTCACGTTCGTCATGACGGAAGTGGACAGATCCTCCGAATCCAGCAGGATGACCGCGCGATAGCCGGCCGGATTAATGCCGCGCAAGCCCAGGAACCCGGAAATCTCCAGAGGCTTCGTAATGCCAACCAGCTTCTCCCCTCGGAAGTATGCCAATCCCTTAATCTCGACATTGTCCTGCTCCTTAATCTCCACAAAGGGCAAGAAGCCTTCCTGCCCTTTCTTCGAGGAATTGCTCCAGTACTGCCCGATATAGTCCTTTGGGAATTTACCCATCTTAATCGCATTATCGAGCGTCGACATTAAATACAGCGTCGGGATCCGCTCCAGCCTGGGCGCCGCATTCATGAGCTCGAATGCCTTTCCTTTAGATACCATCATCCATGCCATTCTGCGCACTTCCGGATTGCGCCGGAAGTAATCGTTAATGTTGCTCATATCCTTCTTTGCCACCTCCTCCGAGATGACAATGATGCGCAAATGTCCAAAAAACAATCGGCTCGATACCTGCTGCTGCAAATTCATGAACGCATCGTTAATGGAATGCCCTACCACATTAATCACCCATACCGTTCGATTCGGATTGCCGCCGCCCATGCCGCCCGATTCGCCGGGACCGAGGGGAATCTGCCCCGGCAGGGCAATTTGCACCCCCACTCTTACCATACCTTGCTTGGGCGGCGGAAGAGAGCCTCGTACATGGGTGACCTCGTCCTCCTCTCGTGTCGCCTTTGCCTCGCTGTCCACCTCATCTATCGATACACCCAGCACAACAGCACGGTCATCGATCTCCAGCCGGTCCCAGCAGCCGCTTAACAGAGGGGTAAGCACGAGTACCGTACAGACTAACCGTATGAAGCGGCACATCTTCCTGCTTGTCACTGCTGCTGCCCCCTTTTCTTGCGCATCATCGCCATTAGCAGCAAAGCCGCCGGGTACGCTATCGTGATGACAAGACCCAATCTGCCGACTTGCTCGATGATGCCATAGAGCTGGGTCACATTCTGCGGAATCATCGCCATGAAGAATATAAAAGGAAACAAAAAAAACGAGAATACCCGATGCTCGCGCAATCGGAATAGCTGTTTCATTGCGTAAGCTGTCAGAAAGTAGCTGGACAACAATGTCGTAAATACCGCCGTTACCCATACGGCGAGAAAAGCCGCATCCAGCCGCTCCAATATATTAGCCGGCAAATTGGTGCCTTTCGCCAGCTCCAGCGTAGGCCATAGCAGCTTCTTGATCTCCTCGGCGCCGAAGACGCTAACCGCTGCCGCTACGATAACCAGATAGAGTCCGCCTGCAATTAAGATGCCGTATACGCTTGCCTTCATAGCCTTTTTGGGCCGCTTCATAGATGGAATAATCAGCGTTAAAATGAAGGAGCCCTGGAATAGCGCGGCAATCGTGAACGTTCCTAGGAGAACATGATTAGACTTGGTCCATATAATCGGTTGCAGGTTAACAATTTCTGCATTACTGAGCGACAGAATGGCGATTAACAAGCAAGGCACCAGCAGCAAAGGGAAATAAAAATTGTGAATATACGCGAAGGTTGTCAGCGACTTCCGCGCTGATATCGCAGCCAGCATGAGCATCACGATAACGGTTACTTCAACCGGCGTTTTTTTCAATACAGCGGTAACGACCACTTCACCGAACTCTCTGGCGGTTAACGATGTTAACACGGCGAAGAATACAATGATCAATACGCTGCCTAATCGGCCGAGCCACTTGCCGATAATTTGCTCGCTGTATTCGATGATGGTATGGTCCGGGAAGCGCATGCCCAGCCATGTGATAAGCGCTAGTCCAATGAAAGCGACGATAATGCCAAAGAGAGTCACAATCGGGGCAGCCGAATCAGCCGCCCTGGCCGCAAACAGAGGAAGCGACAGCACACCTACGCCAATAATCGTACTGACGAGGATAGCCGCTGTCTGAAGAACGGTAATTTGTCGGGTCTGCGTATTGTCCATGTCGAGATGCTCCTTCCGCTATCTTTTTTCTGGACTGGTTTCTTCAGCGCTCGGGGATGGAGCCTGATCTTCCACTTGCAGCTTTATATTATCTTGGGGATGGAGAAACGCCGGTCTGTTCTTCATCCATTTGATCGGCGCCCGTATGAGAAGATCCTTTATTCCTTCCTTATCCCCCGGCACGAGCGGACTCAGATAAGGCACGCCGAACGACTTCAGCGACAGCACATGGTTCGCGATCACGATAAGGCCGACCATGATGCCGTACAAGCCGAATATCCCAGCCATAATAATAAGCGGAAAGCGCAGCAGCCGAAGCGCTAGAGCGGCGTTGTAGGCCGGCGTTGCGAATGAACCGATCGTAGTCAGCGCGATAATGACGACAGTGATCGGACTGGCGAACCCTGCCGCTACAGCTGCTTGACCGATGACCAGCACGCCGACAATCGACAGAGCTCCGCCGACCTGCTGGGGCAACCGGATCGTCGCTTCCCGAAGCACTTCCATGGAAACTTCCATGATCAGCACCTCAATGACAGCCGGGAACGGCACACCCGCTCTTCCCCCTGCTACAGCCACCGCGAATTCGGTTGGAATAAGCTCAGGATTGAACGAAATAATGGCGACATACAAGGACGGAAAGACAAGCGAGAAGATCAGGGCGACCAGACGCGCCATTCGAATCGCACTCATGAGTAGGAATCGCTCGGTGTAGTCTTCGACCGTCTGATAGAACTGCCCGAATACAGTAGGAATAACGAGGGCTAGTGGCGAGCCGTCCACGAGTATCGCAATCCTGCCCTCCAGCAGATTGGCCACGACCTTATCCGGCCGTTCCGTATACTGCACTTGAGGGAAAGGAGACCACTTGTTGTCTTCGATAAATTGCTCCAGATAACCCGAATCCAGCACACCGTCAATCTTCACTTCCGATAACCTGCGATCCAGCTCCTTCAGCAGTTCAGGATCTGTAATGCCGTCCATATAACATATAGCTACCTTGGACTTTGTCCGTGTCCCGATCTCTCTGGATTCGACACGCAGCTCAGTGGATTGCAGCCGATAACGGATGAGAGCCAGATTCGTGCCCAAAGACTCGATGAAGCCTTCACGCGGTCCGCGGATGACTTGTTCTGTAGCCGGTTGTTCAATGCCTCTCTTGTCGATACTGCGCGTACCGATCAGGAAAGCCTCCGGCATGCCTTCAATGGCAACAACCGTATCCCCGCCTAGCACCGCCCGAATTAAGAGATCGATTTCTCCCTGCAATTGGACTTCCCCGTGATATAGCGTCTCGTACAAAAGGATGTCTGGCAATTGTGCCAGCTCGATGTTGCGGTCTTGCAGATGCCTAGGGACATGCATAAACGGTCTGATAATATCTTCATTGACCACTGCCTGCTGAACCATATGGGAGAAGCTGTACATGACAGCAGGAAACTGGCCGAATACCTGGAATTTGCGAGTGGCCAGATCGGCACTCGTGCCCAGCGTACTGTTCATAATCTCCTCCAGCTGCCGCAGCGAGCCGTTCAGTCTCGTTCCTTCAAATTCGGACAAGGTATGGTTGGTAGGGAGCTTCTTCGCTTGCTGCTTCGTTCGCTTGTATCCCTTGATCAGCCTCATGCTGTCACCGCCCTTCATCAATAGCTGCAGCCCATCTCGCGCTGTATCCGTTTTATTGTTTTCAATTCAGGGAAAATCTATCCAAGCATCCCATAGAAAAAGACCGTTTGACCGGCATAATGCCGGTCAAACGGTCTTTATGATATTGCTATAAGGCAGAAGTTATTCTGCGGCTTTCTCGTCACCTGCTGCTGCGTCGCCATCGGCTGGCGTCTCCGATGGAGTCTCGCCGTCTGCCGGTGCTTCGCCTTCGCCCGCGCCTTCTTCGGCCTTAGGCAGTGTAATTTTCAGTTCTTGCTTCGGCATCTCTTCTGTCATGAATTTCTCCATGTACGTGTAAGCCGCCGCGCCCTTCACTTGGTTCTTCTCTTCTTCCGTCAGTTGATCCAGCGTTTTGTCTTCACGCTTCTCCACTTTAATAACATGGTAGCCGAAATCGGATTTCACCGGCTCGCCGATCACACCGATTTCCTGCTCATAAGTCGCGATTTTGAAAGGCTCTACCCACTTGCTGCCTGGGCTGGCTTCATACAAGCCGCCGTTTTCCTTTGAACCGCCGTCATCGGAATACGTCTTAGCCAGCTCGTTCCAGTCGCCGCCTGCATCCAGCTTCGCCTTTACTTCCTTGGCGCGAGCCAGTGCTTCTTCGTCTGTACGAAGCTCTTTCGTTTCTTGCGTATTTGGATCGGTCTCTGTCGTTTGAACCAGGATGTGGCGCACGTCGGATACCGCAAAGTCTGCTTTCATCGTTTCAAAGGCTTTCGCCATATCTTCATCTGTAACCAGGGAATTCATATGCACGACCGCTGCGGAATTCAGCAGCAGGAAAGTCGCGATGTCTGCATCCGAGATTTTTTTCGTCTTCAATTCGTCTGCAAAGGTCGTGTCCGATCCTTTCAGCTCCTTGAATCCTGTCAGTTGCTCGTCTACTTGCTTGCGTGCTTCCTTCAAGGACTCTTCGGAAGCTTGAGCACTAAGCAGCTTGAAGCTTACGTATTGCTCTAGCAGCATCTCCTGGAATTGCGGGATCTCAACGATCGACTCGTAAGCCGGTTGAGCCAGCACATAGACGTCCAGATACTTTTTGAGTTCATCCTGCGTAACTTGTCCATCCTTGAATGTCGCGACTACCTCGCCCTTGTCTACGTTTTTGAACTGCAAGGAATGTTCACCCTTCCCCTTGCCTCCGCATGCCGCCAGCATCGTCATGACGAGCACCGCTGCAAGGACGAGCAGTGCGCTTCTGCGCCATGTCGATTTGCGTGTACTGTAAAACATGTAGAATCCCCTTTCAGATTATAAGCTATTAGAGGTTGTTCAAAAAATCGTCTTTTGATCACGAAGCCAGCCAAGAAACGTATTCGACATCGAATCTTGCGTTCACCTTCGAAGTCCGGTGCTCATGTAGGTTTGCCTACACTCCGCTCCTCCTTCTTCAGGTTCTCGCAACCTTCCCGGATGCATGGGCGAGCAGTTCGCCGTCAGGCGAACGACCAGCCTCGGTGCTGAAAATCCGACTTTTAGAACACGCACTATATTAGAGGCTGTTCAATAGTCACTTCTGATCACGAAGCATGACATGATGCCAACCGACTTTGAACATAAACTGTTTTTATTGTATCAGAAAAGGAACCCGAAAAGCGAATCTGTCCTACGACGTCGCGTTCTGCAGCTCTTCCTTCTTAGGCAGGGCTTCGCTGTAGCCCTCCATGAATTTCTCCGACAGATGGAGCTTCTGCTCCATATTCAGTCCTTTCCCGCGAAGGAGAACGGTCGGCGGCGACTCTTGCTCCGCGCTTTGCTTGAAGCGGTTCTCCAGCTTCAGGCAGAGCTGGTCCACCTTCTTCCGGGCGATGCGGCTTCTTTGGGCTTCGGACATACGGAAGATAAGATCGTCTCCCTTCTGGGTGATCATCTCGATTCCGTATAGGCTGCCATAGATCTTAAGCCTTGCTACCGACATTAGATTGCTGACCGCCTGAGGCAGGTCACCGAATCTGTCGATCAGCTCGTCGATCAAATCGTCGCACTCCTCGAACGTACGAACAGCCGCCACTTTTTTGTAAATTTCGATTTTCTGAATACTGTCATATATATAGTCGGAAGGCAGGTACGCATCCACGCTGATGTCGATGACCGTGCTGACCGTCTTCTCCTCCACGACTTCTTCGCCAGACATCTCCGCTTTGCGCTTGGCAATCTCCTCCGCCAGCATCTGCGAATACATATCGAAGCCGACAGACGCAATGAAGCCATGCTGCTCCGCTCCAAGCAGATTCCCGGCACCGCGTATAGACAAGTCACGCATGGCAATCTTGAACCCGGAGCCCAGCTCCGTAAATTCCTTGATAGACTGCAGGCGCTTCTCCGCCACCTCGGTCAGCACTTTATCCCGCTGATACGTAAAGTAGGCATATGCGATACGATTCGAACGGCCTACGCGGCCTCTTAGCTGGTACAGCTGAGACAGACCCATTTTGTCAGCGTCATGCACGATGAGCGTATTCACATTCGGGATATCGACGCCCGTCTCGATAATGCTTGTGCTGACGAGCACGTCGGATTCTCCGTCCAAGAAGTCCAGAATCGTCTTCTCCAGCTCCTGCTCGGACATCTGGCCATGCCCTACGGTCACCTTCGCATCCGGCACAAGCGCGTTAATCGCTTCGGCCATCTGGTGGATGCCTTGAACCCTATTATATAGGTAGTAGACTTGCCCGCCTCTGGCAAGCTCGCGCTCAATTGCTTCGCGTACAAGGGCAGGGCTGTATTCCACGACATACGTCTGAACCGGGAACCGGTTCTCCGGCGGCGTCTCAATGACGGACAAGTCGCGTACGCCCAGCATGGACATATGCAGCGTGCGCGGAATCGGAGTTGCCGTCAGCGTAAGCACGTCCACATTGGTTTTCAGCTTCTTCAGCTTCTCCTTATGCGATACGCCGAACCGCTGCTCCTCATCCACAATCAGCAGGCCAAGCGACTTAAAGATAATATCCTGAGACAGCAGTCTGTGCGTACCGATGACCACATCAACTGTTCCGTTCTTCAGTCCCTTAATCGTCTCATTCTGCTCTTTGCGAGAGCGGAATCGGCTTAGCACCTGCACGTTGATCGGGTAACCAGAGAACCGCTCGCGGAATGTCTCATAATGCTGCTGCGCCAGAATCGTCGTCGGCACGAGAACGGCTACTTGCTTGCTCTCCATCGCCGCCTTGAACGCTGCGCGCACCGCCACCTCTGTCTTGCCATAGCCAACGTCGCCGCATAGCAGGCGGTCCATCGGCTGGCCCTTTTCCATATCTCTCTTAATCTCTTCTATCGCACGAAGCTGGTCTCTCGTCTCATCATACGGGAACATCGCTTCGAATTCCTGCTGGTAGGACGTGTCCCTTCCAAAGGCAAAGCCTGGCGTCGACTGGCGCTGTGCGTACAGCTTGATCAGATCGTCAGCTATATCCTGTACGGAAGCTCTCGCTTTGCTCTTCGCCTTGGTCCACTCGGCACCGCCCAGCTTGCTGACCTTCGGCTCCTTCTCTTCGGAACCGACATACTTCTGGATCATATCAACCTGATCAATCGGCACGGACAGCTTGTCGCCGCCCGAATACAGAATATGCAAGTAATCGCGATGAATGCCGCCGATTTCCAGCGTGCCGATGCCGACATATTTGCCAATACCATGATTATGGTGAACGACGTAATCGCCGACCTTTAGCTCGGTATAGCTTTTGATTCGCTCGGCATTGTCCATCTTCTTGTCGATGCGCCGCTGCTTGCGCTGTTTCTGAGAGAACATCTCGCCTTCCGTAATGACGACCAGATGCGAAGAAGGCAGCTCAAAACCCTGCTGAAGATTACCCTCCAGCAGATTAGGCGGCTCTATGCCGTAATCATCCAGCACGCGGCGCATACGATCCATACGCTCCGCATTGCCTGCAAGCATAATGACGTTCGCGCCAATCTTTTTCCACCGCTCCATCTCCGACTTCAGCACGTTCATCTGACCGTGGAAATTCTGCATGGAACGGCTGGTCATATTGAGAATATTCTGCGGCTGGCTGTGCGGAATTTGTCTTAAGAACAAGGATAAGAACAAGGTCGGGAACGGACGTTGATGAAGAATCTCCTCCGTATCACGCGCAAGCGTCAGCCCAGGGAGCGACTTGCCGCTCTGCAGCAGATGCAGTGCCCACTCGCTCTCGTCCCGCTCCAGCTGCTTCGCCGTCTCAATGAGACGCGTCGGCTCATCGAGCACAAGAAGCGTATCGCTTGGCATATAATCCAGGATCGTCTGGCGTTCCGGATAAAGCAGTGCAATATATTTATAGATTTCAGGAAAGTAGACTTGCTCTCTCAGCTTCTCCAGCTCACTGCCAATCTCGGAGCGCAGCCGGTCCTTCGCTGTGCGGTCTGTCATCTTCTCCAGCTGCTTCTCCAGCAGATCGGCAGCATGCCTGGCCGCAACTGACATACGGGTAGCGTCGGCGATAATCTCTTGGCATGGCGGGATCACATACGAATCCATACGATCCGACGAACGCTGCTCAGCCGGATCGAAGGCCCGAATGGAATCGATCTCGTCGCCGAACCATTCTATCCGGTATCCTTGCGATGCTGTAAGCGGATAGAAATCAACGATGCCTCCCCGTACGCTCATCTCCCCGCGCGATTCCACGCGGTCTGCTCTCACATAGCCAAGCGCCGTCATCTGGAGCAGGAAGCCCTCCATCGGAAGCGTATCGCCGACCGCGATCTTGATCTGCGCATCAGCCATAACACTGCTAATCGGCAGAAAGCGCCGCACGCCGGAGAACGGCACGACAATAATCCCGCGATAGCCTTTGGACAGCTTAATCAGCACATCCATGCGCTGCGCCAGCGTCTCAGGACTCGAGATCGCTGCTTCCGCAGCCATAAGCTCATTCGCAGGATACAACATCACTTTATCGGGCGATAGACATTCTTGCAGATCCTCCGCAATCTTCTGAGCGGAGAACATATTATGCGTTACAACCAGCATCGGACGCTCTACCGCTTCTTCCAGCGCTGCGATCAACACTTGGCGGGAAGAGCCGGCGAGCCCGGATATCATCTGCTCACGCATCCCTTTGCGGATACCGGACAAAACTGACTGGACGTCCGAATCCGCGGCAAAAGCTTGAATTAGCGCTTTCAACGTTTGCGGCACCTCTTTTCTATACACAACCATGTTCGGGTAAAAATCTTTGTATGTCATAGATTAGGGACTCGCAGCATTCCGCCAGCCGATCGACTCGCACCAACTGGCCTGCTTGGAAGCTTCAGTCCGTATTGATCTGCCCACGCAAAAACAGCTACATCCGGCCAAAGGGCGGCATAGCTTGTTCTCGCAGTTTCCTATCGGTTATTGAAGAGGATTGCTGATCAGCAATAGGTCTGGATTCGTAGTCAGCGCTTCGTTGCAATAGTCGCAAACAACCTTGACCGTAACATCACCGTTCGAGTCATACGCTATTATATCGCTGCGCTCCTCGGGGGTCAAGAAATGGAAACCCAACTGCTGCTCTGTCACCGACGGTCTGTCAATGGAGCCAATCGACGTCTTGCAATGCCTGCATATATAGTTTACAGCCATATGTATGCCTCCTGAAGAGTGGTTATACCCTTCAGTATGCCCCGCAACCTCACAATTTAACGGTTACCGGTTAAACTTTGCCATCGTTTCTTCGAAAGGAGCCTTCAAGCCGAATTCGACGGCATCGCAGGCCTGCTCAATCATATGCGACAGCTTGTCGCGCTCCGCCTTCGGAAAATTCGCCAGCACGTAATCGGAGATGACGATGCCTGGCTGCGGACGAGAGATGCCCATCCGAATCCGGTTGAAGCTTTGCGTATTCAGGTGCTGGATGAGCGACTTGATGCCGTTATGCCCGCCTGCGCTGCCTTGATAGCGAAGCCTCAGCTTTCCGATTTCCGTATCGAGATCATCATAGACGATAATGCCATCGGCCAGATCAGCCTTGTAGTAATCAAGGAACGAGCGTACCGCTTCACCCGACAAGTTCATATACGTCATGGGCTTGATAAGCGCCACCTTCTGGCCGCCGACATTGCCCTCGCCGATAACGGCTCTATGCTTGCCCTGTGGTGTCAGCGTGATGCTCCATCGCTTCGCGAGCTCATCCACGACCATAAATCCGACGTTATGCCGCGTATCCTTATATTGAGCGCCCGGATTACCGAGCCCCACAATCCATTTCATATGAATCCTCCTAAAAGGTTTTCAACCACAACCTAAGCGTAAGCTTAAGTTGAAGAAAACCTACTTCGTAAGCATCTGCTTAGGTTTTCGATAATACCTTCCGCAACCACATCACTTACTTAATGTAGCACAATTAGCGTTAATTTGCGAAGCGCTCTCCCCGAACGCAAGCAAGCCACCCTCCATATGGAGGGCAGCTTGAGATCTTTTATTCATAGGCCCGCTTTACGAGCTTGTGGAGATTTCCTCATGAACCGCATTGTCGGAACGCGATTCCGCTTCTTGCGCCTCCACATCCTGCGCTTCCTTCTCTTCTTCGCTCAGCTCTTTCTGCGGTGCCAGCACCGTAACGATGAGGAGCTGCGAATCGGATTTGGCCTCTACGCCCTTAGGCAGTGAAAGGTCAGAGACGAGAATGCTGTCGCCGATGCCAAGTCCGGATACATCAACCTCGATCACATCCGGAATGTCGCCCGGCAAGCATTGAACCTCCAGCTCATGAAGAATCACTGACAGGATACCGCCCTCGCGCACGCCTGCAGAATCGCCTGTCGCATCGATGCGAACGTTCGCCCGTACATTCTCGTTCATATTAATCTGGTGGAAGTCTACGTGAAGCAGTTTTTGACTCAGCGAGTCGCGCTGAACATCCGCCACCATGACGGAGTGCACACCAGATTCGGGCAAATTCAGCTCCAGCACCGCATTGGGATGAGAACGCAGCAAGGTAGACAATTCCTTCTCGCTAATGCTGATTGCAGCCGAAGACTGCAGTTGCTTACCATATACGACGCCAGGTACCTGGCCGCTAATGCGCAGCTGGCGCAAATCGCCCTTGGTAGCTCCAGTCCGTTGTTCCGCTTGTATTGCAATTGCCATATGGAACCCTCCTCGAAGAATTGGATGTCCATATCACTTTACCCACAACTACCAAAAATTAATCATATATAAGGCCGTATCGAACCGACTATGACTACTCTGTACGTTCTTTCTTCGCTTTCGCGCGAGCACGAATCTTGTCCGCATAACCCGGCTTGTTGACCTGGCGTTCACGGGCAATGGCCAAATCCCCGTCCGGCACATCATGCGTAATGGTCGTTCCCGCAACGACATATGACCCGTTACCCACCTTTACTGGGGCAATCAGATTCACGTTGCTGCCGATAAAGGCGCCATCGCCAATCTCGGTTACCGCTTTATTGAAGCCATCATAATTTACCGTAATGGCGCCACAGCCAATGTTGACGTCCTTGCCGACAACAGCGTCGCCTATATAGCTCAGATGCGACACCTTGCTGCCGTCATCCAGCGAAGCGTTTTTCAGCTCGACGAAATCGCCTACCTTGCACGCACGGCCAAGCTGCGAGCCAGGACGAAGGTTAGCGTAAGGACCGACTGCGCTCTCTTCGCCAATGACCGATTCCGCCGCAGTGGAGTACTTAATGGAAGCGCCATTATGCATAACGGTATCTACCACTTCCGCAGCCGGACCGATAACGCAATCCTCGCCAATAATGGTTGCGCCGCGAAGAACCGTTCCGGGATAGACGATCGTATCCGAGCCGATCTGCACGCTAACCTCAATGTACGTATTCGCCGGATCGATAATCGTCACGCCATTGAGCAAATGCTTGCGGTTGATACGCTCGCGCATATAGCGCTCCGCTTCCGCCAGTGCGACACGGTCATTGACACCGATGGCTTCCGCCGTATCATCCGTGCAATAGCCTTGTACGATCTCTCCCGCTTCCTTTAACAGGCCTATCACGTCTGTCAAATAGTATTCGCCCTGCGTGTTCTCATTGGTTACTCTACCCAAGGCGTCGAACAGCTTGCGGTTGTCGAAGCAATACGTACCCGTATTAATCTCCTGTACCGCCGCTTCTTCTGCCGAGCAGTCCTTATGCTCGACGATCCGCTGTACCGTGCCGTCCTCTCCGCGAATAATCCGTCCGTAACCAGCCGGGTTCTCGAAGGAAGCCGACAGTATCGTCGCAGCTGCGCCGCTATCTGCATGCAGCTTCAGCATTGCGTGCAGCGTAGAGGACTGAACGAGCGGCGTATCGCCACAGATTACAATTGTCGTACCTTCTTCCGTGCCCAGCAGCGGCGCAGCCTGCAGAACCGCATGGCCCGTTCCAAGCTGCTGCTCTTGCAGCACGTATTCCGCAGCATCGCCCAAATACGACTTCACCATCTCCGCTCCATGCCCGACCACGACTACCGTACGCTCGCTGGACGCTTCCTTCACCGTATCCAGAACATGGCCTACCATCGGCCTCCCGCTGACGGGATGCAGCACTTTATATAATTTCGATTTCATCCGTTTGCCTTGACCGGCAGCCAGCACAATCGCCATCACTTTCATTTTTTGAATACCCTCCCTATCTCCTAGCAATCCTCACTAGAATATAGCTCAAATTGAAACAAAAGAAAAGAGAGCCTCGGCTCTCTTTTCCATACGTTACCATACCTTTTTGCAGAAGCTGAAATCGCTCCGCTATTAAGCCCCTTCTTCAATCGCAACTTCATCAGCCGCGCGCTCATATTCTGCCAAAACAGCAGCTTGAATCTTCTCACGAGTCGTGGAAGAAATCGGATGAGCGATATCACGGAATTCACCATCTGGAGTCCGCTTGCTAGGCATAGCTACAAACATACCATTATTACCATCGATAACACGAATATCGTGAACGACGAATTCGTTGTCAATGGTTATGGAAGCAATAGCCTTCATGCGACCTTCCGAGTTCACACGGCGGAGTCTGACATCAGTAATTTGCACTTGTGTTCACCACCTTTGCCTATCTGAGACTTGGTGTATACTTCCACGTTTTTGTGCCAATTCCTTCTACATTTTTGGTAAAATGATACTCAATTTAAAATATTTTTTTTAGTATGAATTTTTTTCGTTTTCATTCGACATATGTCGATGCAATCACTTCTATTTCGACAAGCACGTCCTTCGGAAGCCTCGCCACCTCTACGGCTGAGCGAGCCGGCTTATGGTCGCCGAAATAGGAAGCATAAATGCCGTTGACCGTTACAAATTGATTCATGTCTTTCATGAATACAGTTGCTTTCACCACGTCCTGGAACGTCGCTCCCGCTTCTTCTAATACCGCTTTCAAATTGCGGAATACCTGATGCGTCTGTTCCTCGATGCCGCCCTCTACCAAAGCGCCCGATGCATCCAGAGGAATCTGACCGGACGTGAAGAGCAATCCGCCCAGCTTGATCGCTTGCGAATAAGGACCGATCGCCGCCGGCGCCTCGCTCGTCGAGATGACTTCGAGCTTCGTATTTGTTGTCATGACGGATTCCTGCCTCTCAGCTTTTGAAATAATTGCCCGGAACAACCGTTGTGTGCTTCGTCTTCATATCTACGGCTGTCAGCTTGGCAAGCGATACATAGTCCTCCAGCAACCGCTCCTCCAGCTCTACCTCGCCGGACTCTACGAATACGCCGACTCCCGCTACCGTCGCCTTGAATTCATAGAGCAGGTCCATCATGCCCTGAATCGTGCCGCCGGCCTTCATAAAGTCGTCTATAATCAGAACATGAGACTGCTCCTTCAGCGCTCTTCGTGCAAGCGACATCGTCTGAATGCGCTTGGTCGAGCCTGACACGTAATTAATGCTCACCGCGGAGCCTTCCGTCACCTTATTGTCCCTGCGGACAATGACAACCGGAATGTTCAGGCAAGCAGCCGTCGCGTATGCCAAAGGAATCCCCTTCGTCTCTACAGTCATAATGACATCGATCTTGCGGCCCGAGAATGCCGTCGCAAACATGCGGCCAACGTCAGCCAGCAGCTCCGGCTGTCCCAGCATATCCGTCATATACAGATAGCCGCCAGGCAGAACCCGATCCGGCTGCTCCAGCTTCAGACAGATTTCCTTCATAATAGCGAGAGATACCGATTCCCGCATCTGAGGCATATATCTCACGCCGCCAGCAGCGCCGGCAAGCGTCTGCAGTTCGCCGATGCCCTCTTCCTCGAACACTTCTTTTATAATTGCCAAATCCTCACTAATGGATGACTTTGCAGATTGATAGCGGTCAGCAAATGCTGTCAACGAAATTAACGTGTGGGGACGAGATAACAGGTACTGCGTCATTTCTACCAATCTCGAACTTCGTTTCAACTTCCTCATTTCCCTCTGCCCCCCACTAAATCCGAATAATATAAACACAATATAACATTTTTATACGGATTTAATCAAGAAGAACGTCACCATTATGTAAGCATTCTTACCACGTATACTTCCTTGCAAAATCCGCGAAGTCCATTATAAATGCGAGGAAGCTTCGCTTCCTTCGATACCAGCCCGAATACGGTAGGTCCGCTTCCGGACATGAGCACCCCGTCGGCACCCAGACGAAGCATGCTCTCCTTCAATTGAAGCACCTCTGGATGCAGATCCAGCGTGACCGTCTCCAGCACATTGCCAAGTCCCGCACACATGTCCTGGAACGAGCCTTTCGCGAGCGCCTCCCGCATCGCCGGGATGGAAGGATGCTGCTTCAGCTCATTCGCGCGCAGCCGTCCGTACACATCGGCGGTCGATACGTTAATCGGCGGCTTCGCCAGCACGACCCAGCATTGCGGCGGCGGATCGATATGCTCCAGCTTCTCTCCCCTGCCCCGCGCAATCGCTGTCCCTCCAGTCACGCAGAACGGCACATCAGAGCCGAGCTCCGCCCCAAGCTCGCATAGCTCGTCCTCTGATATACGCAGATCCCACAGCCGGTTCAGACCGCGAAGCGTAGCAGCTGCATCGCTGCTTCCGCCCGCAAGACCGGCGGCCACCGGAATTTTCTTGTCCAAATGAATATAGACGCCTTTCCTGACGTCGTAGCGTTCCTTGATCAGCCTTGCCGCTTGGAAGGCGAGATTCTTCTCATCCAGAGGGATATAGCCGACTTGGCTCGATATGATAATCGTGTCACGCGGCAGCTCTTCCATCTCCAGGCGATCGGCCAGATCGACCATGGTCATGATCATCTCAACTTCGTGATAACCATCATTCCGTTTGCGAAGCACGTCCAGCAGCAAATTGATTTTGGCTGGTGCTTTTTCATAAATTTTCATCCGATATGTTCACCCGTTCGTCTCTAAGCTTAAGCCTCATTATAACAAAGGAATACAATAAAAGCTAAACCATGGCAACTGCATCTTTGCAGGCTGCCCAGGTTTAGCTTCTACGCACCTTCATTATGGCTGCTGTGACTTCGACGCTGCCTGCTCCGCTAGCTGAATCGCTCGTTTGACCATGTTGCCGGCATCCTTCGCTTTAATGCCGCCCCAGCCTTCCTGCTGGACGGTATCGTAAAAACCCAAGTCTTTGGCCAGCTCGTACTTAAGCTGTTCTGACATCACGCTGCGCCTTCTGCGTCCCATATCCCTATCCCTCCGCTGGCTAGAATTTGCTCATCTTATGCTGCAATTACGGCTTGACGAAGGTAGTATGTGTCCCCTACAGGCGATTATGCGCAAAAAAAAGCACAGATTGCTCTGCGCCAGATGCCTTATCGGCCTTATGAAACTGATGTCGATCTATTGTTGAAAAGCGATGCGTACTTGACCCTCATCATTGCACACGGTCACTTCCACGGATTCTGTCAGGATGTCCGCATAGCTGTAGGAAACGCGTTTGAAAGCGTGCTGTTCCTCATCCAGCTTAACAATGAACACAGAAGGGTAGATTTCTTCCAACGTGCCGGTCCGTTCAATGGTCTTTCGGCGACCACCGTTTGCCCGAAGACGGATCTTGGCTCCCACATGGGCTTCCAAGCTGCGTTTTATATCCAACAGCGCATTTTTTGCCATTGTCAGCTACCACCTCTTTCCTTGTCCATTATAACCAAAAAAAGAGGGTTTGTCAAATGAGGCAAAATATTATATCAGTCCAATATTTCTCTTGTCAACGGTGATTTCACCCATTTTTTTAAAAATGAGAAAATCTAAACAATAGTTTGTGCATTATTCCCTTGATTATACCTTCCATTCGACCTACGGCGCGGACGTTACCTTGGGTTTGGGCAAGCCTACCCTGTACCGCCCCATCGTCTCAATGCCGCCTACGCCATCTATTCCGCTGATCGTACCATGTATTACATCAGGCAGATTGATGGCTTCTTTTATGGACGTATAGCTGGCCTTGATCGCGATATAGACCGGGTCGAGCGCATGAATCAAGATGCGGCCCGGAGAACTGGCAAAGTTGGAGCCCGCCTGCAGGAGCGCCTCAAAATGCGATTGGCAAGCGCCGGCCACTACTATGAGGCCGTCCCGATTCTTCTCATATTCCCTGGCCACTCGCACCGCATTCACAAAGTTCTGCGAATTCTTATAGCTCGTAAGGCTGTAGACTTCGTTCGGAGCGCGATTCTTAAGGACACCATCATGTCCGGTAATCACGACGATATCCGGCTTGATCTGGGGCAGCAGCCGATACAGCACATCCGCCATCTGAGATTCGTGGATATGCAGTCCGTGAGCAGGAACATGCATCGTATTATAGAGCTGCATGCTCTTCTTCAGATAGTTGCCGTCTCCGTCCAAATGAAGCACCTTTCCGGGCACCTCAAAGTAATGGGCATTCTGCTGCTGCTGAGCAAGCCTGATGGATTCCTCTGTGCCTAGCGCTTGCCGCTCTCTATCGGTGTGCATTTTCATTAATGATTCATTCACTTTAATCCGTACCTGCTGTACTGCGCGCGTAGATTCGGGATCGCGCACGACCGACAGATCAGGAATTGGCGCATCCGCCAGCAGCCGGTAGTCCGTGCCCTTCAGGACGGCATTATGGGTACGTACATCTTCGACACGGAACAACACGTCACCGCCATACGATTTGCGGACGACCAGGTCCCCTTGCTTCATAGGTTAATCACCTCTTCGTCTATCCTATGGGCGGACCCTTCGAATGGTGATCAAAAATGTAGGCTAGCGATTCCAGCCCGCTTCATGCAAGCTTGTCGATAGCAAGGCGAATTCATCCAGGGACAGCGTCTCGCCTCGACGACCTGGATCGATTCCGATACGGTTCAGCATGGCCGTCAGCTCCTCACGGCGCTCCTTGCCTATGAACGCGGTCAGATTGTTCGCCAGCGTCTTGCGGCGCTGTGCGAAGCTGGCTTGCACGACACGGAAGAAATAGTCCTCATCCGGCACATCAACAGCAGGCTTATCCCTTACCGTCAGCTTAATGACTGCAGAGTCGACATTCGGCTGCGGGATGAAGACCGTATGAGGCACGGTACAGACAAGCTGAGGCACACAGTAATATTGAACAGCCACACTAAGGCTGCCATATTCCTTGCCTCCCGGCTTCGCTGCCATCCGCTCCGCCACTTCCTTCTGGATCATGACAACGATATGCTGAAGCGGCAGACGCTGCTCCAGCAGCTTCATCAGAATCGGGGTCGTGACGTAATAAGGCAAGTTCGCTACTACGCTTACGCCCGTGCAATTGGAGAATTGCTGCTGGAACAGCTCCTGAAGGTCCAGCTTCAGCACATCACCGTGAACGACCGTTACGTCCGGCTTGTCGGCGAGTACCTCAGCCAATATCGGAATCAGCCGCTGGTCGATCTCGATGGCCGTTACCTTGCCAGCTGTCTCCGCCAGCTTCTGCGTCAGAGAGCCAATGCCTGGACCGATCTCCAGCGCGCCCTTATGCTCGTCCAGCTCAGCCGCAGCTACAATGTTATTCAAGACGTTGCCGTCAATCAAAAAATTCTGTCCAAGACTTTTCTTGAACGAGAAGCCATGCTTTGCGATAATTTCCTTCGTTCGTCTCGGCGTGCCAATATCCGGGGCGCCCGACTTCTTCGGCGCCTTGGCTTGCTCGCTTCCGCTCTCTATGCTCATGCGTTTATTCCTCCAGTTTCTTCTCCATCTCGCGCAAGGCCTCTTCGAATTCTGCCTTCGATATGCAGAAGCTCGTACAGCGCTTATAGAACTGCTTGCCGTTCGCATAGCCAATGCCCAGCAGCTTGCCCATAATCAGTCTCCGATTGGCCGCATCGTCATGGACGATCAATCCCGCTCCCATCAGATCCTCCCATTGAATTTCGCCCACTTGCGCTGACGATTCGGTACGCAGCTCCGATAAAGCCTTCACAATCGCCTCCGGACTTGCGTTCTCAATGCCGATATCGCCTTTATAATAAGCCAGCTCCTGCGGCAGGAAGGCATGCTTGCAGCCGGGAGCACGGCGTGCCACAATCTTGCGAATCCGCTCGCCGGCATGGTCCGGATCCGTAAAGATGATCACGCCTCTTCGTGCGTTCGCAAGCTCGATGCGGCGCAATACATCCTCGCCGATAGCCGATCCGTTTGTTTCGATCGTATCGGCTTCGACAGCCCGCTTGATCGCCGCCGTATCGCTTTTGCCTTCCACCACGATTACTTCCTTAATCAACGTTCCCATTCCTTCCTGTTCGTTCCCTTAGCTTCAGCATATCCTACCTTCCTTAATCATGCAAAGATACACCATCCATTGTTCAAGGCAAACGGGGCTGTTCCGGTGGTCATGTGACCCTCGGAACAGCCCCGCTTCGCCTTGACGCAGGTTAGCTAGCCGTCGGTTTGTTCGGACCAAGAATGTAGACGGTATATCCCGTCTTCTTGCCGAACTTCGTAGCATGGCTATTGCTGTCAAAATAAACATCGATCTTATTGCCCTTTATGGCGCTGCCCTTATCCTCGGCACGGCGGAAGCCAATGCCCTCGATATAGACCCACCAACCGATCGGTATAACCTTCGGGTCAACCGCAATGGTGCGGCCTTCCTTCACACGAGTGCCGGAGGCGGTAATGCCATAGTCCGGATGATCCTTATCCTTGCCGGTAGACGAGACGCCAGCCGAATAGGCTGTCAGCGTAACATTCTTCAGCATCTTCTTGGCCTTGAATGTCACATCGTCTTTCGTCACGGTCATCACACTCGGACTATTGTTCGACAGTACGGTTACCTTCGGCTCAGGCTTCTTGGTGCCTACCGCAACCACCTGATCCACCGCTGCTGTCTGAACGACTTTGTTCACAACTTGGTTCGATACCAGTACGCCATCCTCGTACATTTCTTTCTTCTGCTCAACCACAACGCCTTCCTTGCCGGTCTGCACGACCTTCTCCTTGCCTTGTTCCAGCGTCGGGTCTTCTTTCTTCACGATAGAGAATGGCACAGTTTTCTCGAGCTCTGACACTTTCGTGTTCACTCGAACTATAGTTATCATCTCTTCCGCCTCAACCGATTCGTGTAGGGACGGACTAATTTTATCTTCATTGCGTAGCGTTAGATTGAGTTCCTCTATCGCCGCCTGTACCGTCTTCTCTGTCGTGTACACCGTTGATGTCTTGCCATCAGCTTTTACAACGACCGGAATCGCATGATTCACTTCGACCCGGTCCCCATTCTTAATCGGTGAATTAAGCGGGACAGACACCTCATCATGAGGTCCAATTGTAATAGCTTGTTCATCCAGTAGGCGTTGCAGGACCCATTGTTTTGTTTCCACAACGGTTTCTTGTCCATTCACTACTACGGATACGCTTTTGACAGCCGTTCCGTACAACAACACCAAAAACATGAAAGTCATAGCGATTGAGATTACAGCGCTCAACATAATCAAACGCAAGTTTCCATGCTTCCATCGCATTGCGAAAGTCATGCTGGATGATCGTTTCCCATGGGTGTCCTTAGATGACTGGATTAATCCCACTTCTTCGGTCCTCCTTCATAGCCCCGCCGCCAAGTGTTACGCATGTTACAACTGACGCGACTATAATATATTGGCGTGCAAGCACGCGCTCCAGTAAAGCAGTCCCTCTCACCTCCCTGTTTATCCCTATGACGACGTTTTACCGTTTATTCAAACTTGGGATGGATGTCGCCCTTGTGAAGGATGTGTGTGGTAGGCGCCGAAGCGTTCACAGATGGGATGGGAGTGAGGAGTGTTGATGAGGCTTATGATGGGTTGCTAGACTGGAAATCCAATACAAAACGAAAAGCTCTGATTTGAATGATACCTTCATCAGAGCCCAGTTGTAAAGAAGCGATAAAATGCGATTTTCACGAAAAAAGCAGGAAAACTTCAAAAATATACGTGATTTCGGCTACAAAAATCAGTTTTATTGCGCGAAAGGTCTTTATTTCTCGGTTTTAAACCGACTTTCATACGATTCCAAAACATTTTTTACCGTTTTCGGTTGTGATTTGAGCAATTTCCTCCACCGTTTTCCCCTTAATTTCGGCTGCCGTCTCCGCCACAAGTGCCACATAAGAGGTCTCATTTCTTTTGCCACGATATGGATGAGGTGTTAGATAAGGGGAGTCTGTTTCGATCAAAAGTCGGTTCATTGGAACCCTTTCCAAAACCTCTTTTGGCACCCTTGCATTTTTGTAAGTGACAGGTCCTCCGAATGAGATATAGAAGTTCATATCGAGACAAATTTTGGCGGTTTCCCAGCTTCCGGAGAAGCAATGCATCACACCGCCAACCTCCTCGGCCTTCTCTTCCTTCAATATGCGAATTATGTCCTCATGCGCATCGCGGTTATGGATGACAATCGGCTTTCCGATCTTGCGCGCGAGCCTGATCTGCTCCCGGAATACACGATGCTGCACGTCCTTTGGCGATGTATCCCAGTGATAATCCAGTCCTATCTCGCCGATGGCGACGACTTTCTCATGCTTGCACAGCTCCTCGATCCAATCTAGATCCTCCGGCTTCATATGGATGCTCTCCACCGGATGCCAGCCGACAGCTGCGTAGATGAAGTCATATTTCTCAGCCAGTGCCATCGTCGTCGGAATCGTCTCCCGGTCAAAGCCAATATTAACCATTAGCTCGACACCAGCCGCGCGCGCGCGTTCGATAACCGCCTCACGGTCATCGTCGAATTTGTAAGAATCAAGATGGGTATGCGTGTCAAAAAGTACCGGTAAAGTCATGTATCGTTTCACTCCTATAATCATTCATTTCATTATAAGTCGAGCTTGAACAATTTCAGCATCCGCTCAGACAGAAGCTCCTTATTCTCCCTCAGCGGCTCCTCCGGAAAATAAAGATGATACTGCCCTTGATGCAATCCTGTAATAGAACGAACAATGTCGGATTTCATGGAAATCTCGCTGATTCGTTCCTCGCTGTCCAGCAACAAAATCGGCGCTTTTTCACGCTTTTCCCCATTGTTCTGATCCGGTCTATATAGGTCATACGGAAGATCGAACGGGTAATCAATCTCCATATGATAATCGGGATTGAGACCAACCGTCTGCAGCGCATTGGCTACCTCTAATAGAAGTGATTCATCCGGGTTATCGATGGTTACATACTTATATAACTGTCTGTGCTGGAAGCGACGGCACAGATCGCTAAGCAGCTCATCCGATTCCTCGGCCCATTCGGCGAACGCCGTCTGGGCAAGCGGTTCGTCCAGCTTCAAGTAGTCGCCCAGTGAAAGCGTATTGTTCAAGAGCTGCTGAAGCGGTCCCGCCATCCAGCGGAACGTATAGCCTTGCTCATTCAATTCCTGCGCCCGCCGGAAAATTTGCCTCAATATAATTTCTGAGCTGCGCGTAACGGGATGGAAGTAAATTTGCCAGTACATTTGGTAACGTGACATCAGGTAATGCTCGACGGCATGCATGCCGCTTTCCTTCACGACAATTTTGCCTTGATACGGCCTCAGCACCCTTAGTATTCTCTCCAGATCGAAGGTGCCGTAGTTAACCCCGGTGAAATAAGCGTCCCGAAGCAAATAATCCATTCGGTCCGCATCCATCTGGCTCGATATCAGGCTGACGACAATCGGCTTCGGATATGTCTTGCGGATGACTGCGGCTACCTTGTCCGGGAAGTCATCGGATACTTGACGGAGCACCCTATTGATGTCCGTGTCGCCCAGCAGGATGTTGCAGGTCCATACTTCATGGTCGGTGTCGAATATTTCTTCCAAAGAATGCGAGAAGGGACCGTGACCCACATCATGAAGCAATGCGGCACAGAGCGAGACCAGCCGTTCTTCGGACGGCCAATCCGGGTAACCGCTGCGCTCGAATTGCGATATGATGCGCCGCGTAATTTCGTATACGCCGAGCGAATGGGAGAATCGGCTATGCTCTGCTCCGTGGAACGTCAGGTACGTTGTACCGAGCTGCCTGATCCGGCGAAGCCGCTGAAACTCCTTCGTATTAATAAGCTCCCATATCGTCTGGTCTTGGACATATACATAATCATGAACCGGATCCTTGAATACTTTTTCTTCCGTTAACGGCTCTCTCATCTTCTCATCTCCTTTGTTCATAGTTTCGACACAAAACGCAGTTCTAATGTCGAATAGTGTCGTAAAATAGTTTCCAAATTGTCGAAGCTGTTGTATTCTATTACATAGCAATTGTCGGAAGATCTCCCGAGATCGCTTGTGGTTACAGCAATCTGGCAGAAGATTCTAGGTTGACTGTTTTGGGAAGAGTTGGTATTATAGTAACATAGAATCTACAAACATTGTCGAATGATGACGAAAATACATTTTGTGAGAGGATTGATAGATTATGATGAAATCAACAGGTATCGTACGTAAAGTTGATGAGCTGGGCCGTGTGGTAATTCCAATTGAGCTGCGCCGTACACTGGGTATTGGCGAGAAGGACGCGCTTGAAATTTATGTAGACGGAGAGCGCATTATGCTGAAGAAATATGAGCCTGCTTGTATCTTCTGCGGCAATGCAGAGAACGTTTCCTACTTCAAAGGAAAAATTGTTTGCCATATTTGTTTATCAGAAATGCCTACTCCTGTGACAAAATAAAAAAAATCGGTTATAATCAATTTATACCTACTTGTTAATTCTAACCTTTTTATACTCCTTGTTGCCTTCCTGCGCTAGAACCCGGCCAGGAAGGTCCTTTTTTTTCTCCGGCCATTCTATTGGACCCTCCCTCGCATCCTATCGATTTACTTCATTATAGACGTCTCGCTTGGGTACTCCCCGGTCGATGGCCGCCTTCTTAATCGCTTCCTTCCGATCCATCGTTGTCTCGTAGTGAGCGACATGCGCAGCTACATCCAGCTCAAACCACCACATATCTTCATTGGACGACTGCACCGCTTCTGCGCCTTCCACGACGATACAGAACTCGCCCAGTGGGTCATGGTCCCGAAACCAGTCCTGGCATTCAGACAACGTTCCTCTCACTGCTTCCTCATGCCGCTTGGTCAACTCTCGGATGACTGCCGCTCTTCGGTCGCCAAGTTGCTCAAGCATCGCATCCAGCGTCTTCGTCAGCCGATGCGGCGATTCGTACATAATAAGTGTCACAGTTTGTCCCGACAGATCCTTCAGCCACTTTCCAAGTGACTTCTTCTCCCTAGGCGGAAATCCGGCGAACAGGAATCGATCCGTCGGCAATCCTGACATGATAAGGGCCGACAAGGCCGCATTCGCACCCGGTACAGGGACTACCGGTATTCCTTGTGCTGTCGCATCCGCAACAAGATCGGCACCCGGATCGGATATGGCCGGCAATCCCGCATCGCTCACGAGGGCAATGGATTGTCCCTCGGTCAGCAGGCGTATAAGCTCAGGACCGCTTGCAGCCTTATTATGCTCATGATAGCTGACCAGACGCGTATGAATGTCGAAATGGGTGAGCAATTTGCGGGATTGCCTCGTATCCTCGGCTGCAATCAGATCCACTTCCTTCAGGGTACGAATGGCGCGCATCGTCATATCCTCCAGGTTGCCAATCGGCGTCCCCACCAAATAAAGCGTCCCCGCTTCTCCATTCATGCCATTGCTTGCTTGTATCGAATAGCTTCGCTGTGTCCTCATACAATCTGAACTCCTTCGTCGTTGTATACCATAATAGGCGGCAGCAGCTTAATATCCGGCTTCCCGTCACGCATGGCTTCGATTAATACCATATTCGCTTCCGCACCTGCATGGGGATGGACGAATTGGATTCGCTTCGGCTCCAGCTTCCAGCGTCTAAGCGATTCTACAATATCAAGCAGCCGGGATGGCCGATGGACCATCGACAGCTTGCCGCCCGGACGCAGCAGCCTGCAGCAGGCTTGGGACAAATCGTCCAGCGTGCAATGAATTTCATGGCGTGCAATGGCATAATGCTCATTCTCATTTTTATCGCCAGCCGTAACCGGCATATAAGGCGGATTCACCGTAATTGCATCATAGGCGCCATTGGCCACAATTTTCGGATAAGTCCGCAAATCTTGCTCCAGCACAGTAATCTGTTCCTCAAGACCGTTCAATGCGACGCTTCTTCGCGCCATATCGGCGAGTCTCGGCTGAATTTCAATCGCATCGATGGAAGCTTGCGTCCTTGACGAGAGCAGAATCGGAATAACGCCGTTGCCTGAGCATAGATCGGCAATCCGGCCGTGCTTCGGAATATTCGCAAATCGCGACAAGAGCACTGCGTCGAGCGAGAAGCTGAACACTTCACGGCTTTGAATAATCATTAGCCCTGTATCCGTTAACAAATCGTCGATTCTTTCACCCTCGGCAAGAGGTATAGATGGTTGTTCAGACACGTTCAAGGTCTCTCCTTTATATCCTTCGTTCATTTTTTCCATTTTTAGTCTGTTTCTTACCCCAAAATTATTTAGAAAAAAGGCCGTCCTCAGCGGTAAGGACGACCTGTCGATACGGATTCCACTTATTTGTTCAAGAAGGAGAGGCAGAACAGACAGTCGCCCTCCGTTCGCAGATGTCCGTAATATACGTTGCAAATATGGAATCCTTCATGATATAGCCGCGTGAGATTGTCATGACCCTCGCCTACCGCAACGCTGCCCTCTTCGAGGCCAGCCTCATGATTCGGCGACAGCTCCGCATCCGCCGTACGGATCTCGCTCTGTACGGCAACTCCCACCGCTTCGCGTTCGGATGTCGTCTCTCGCCTGAATACCTGCCGCAGCTGATGATTCTCGATGCTAAGACGCTTGTTCTCCTCCAGCAGCTCCTTTACCTTTTGCTTCAGAGCGCTGAGCTCGGCATGGAACACTCCCATTCGATTATCCAATTCATCCATTTGAACAAAAATATCTCTCTTCTCCAAGTTCCCACCCCAGAACTTCAAGCGTGAGCGTTACCTCACCTATCAGAATGACTTCTGCCGCTTGCTTACTTCACAACGACGTCGTCTAACGGCAACTCTTTTGGCTTGCCTGGTAAATCGAACAGCTGCACATACACACTCTTCGATCCGGCATTGATTCCTGTCACTTTGCCCTCACCATACGAAGTAACGACGATCTTGCCCACGGCAGGCAATTCTTCGCGCACGCTCTCATAATTGTCATGCTCATACTTCAAACAGCACATCAGACGTCCGCACAGGCCCGATATTTTCGTAGGATTCAGCGATAGATTCTGGTCTTTGGCCATCTTGATGGAGACCGGCTCGAAGTCACCGAGCCATGAGGAACAGCAGAGGACGCGTCCGCAAGGCCCGATGCCGCCAAGCATCTTCGCTTCATCCCGTACGCCGATCTGGCGAAGCTCGATTCTGGTCCGGAACACACTGGCCAGATCCTTGACGAGCTCCCGGAAGTCGACACGGCCTTCAGCCGTAAAGTAGAAAATGATTTTATTGCGGTCGAACGTAAATTCGACATCAACCAGCTTCATGCGAAGCTGATGGCTCTTGATTTTATCAAGACAGGTTGCGAATGCATTCTTGGCTGCTGCACGGTTTTCTTCCACAACCTGCGCATCAACCTCGCTTGCGATTCGTATCACCTTCTTGAGAGGGAGAACAACATCTGATTCACCGACTTGCTTCTGTCCCACCACCACTTTACCGTATTCGATTCCGCGGGCGGTCTCAACAATCACATGCTGTTCCTTATCCACGGGGTGCTCGACCGGGTCAAAGTAATAGATCTTGCCCGCCTTCTTGAAGCGGACACCGATGACATTATACAAGGATTAGCCCTCCTGTAAGTTTACCAATAGTTGCTCGAACGCAAGTTGTGGCGATACATTCGCCCGCATGCGCTTGCCTGCTTCCAAGACATGCTCCATACAGCTTACCCAACCCGCGAAGGAGCGGTTATAAGCATTGCTGCTTATCCATTCCAACTGATCTATAAAAACAAGCTTGTCCTGCCTTCCGGCCTGGACCTGTGTCAAATCTTTAAACCATAGTGTCAATAATGAAAGCAGCAGATCCATGTGATTCGCTAAGTCTGTCTTAAATAACTGCTGCTGGGCAGTGATCATCGCCGCGGTGAATCGGGACGTACTCTCCTTGCCTAATTGTATCACTAGGTTTCTGATTTCTGCAAACCCATTCTGCTGGAGAATTTGTCTAGCTCCATCAAGCCCGGACGATAACTGAACAGCCGCTCTAGCCAGCAGAGGCGAAGCACCTTCCGCCACCAGACGCTCCAGCATCGCCTCCGGCAGCATCGGAAGGAAAGGCACCCACTGCGTACGCGACCGAATGGTCGGCAATACCGCTTGTCCATTATCCGTAATTAAAATCGCAACGATCGGAGATACCGGTTCCTCCAGAAACTTCAGCAAGCTATTCGCCGCTTGAATCGTCATCTTCTCCGCCGCTTCAATAATATAGACGACGCGTCCTGTCTGCGTGCTGCGATAGGACAGCGAACGTTGCAATTCACGGATCTGGTCAATCTTAATGCTTTGCCCGTCCGGGGCAACCATAATCAGATCGCTCTGATTGCCATGGTCGAACTTCCGGCATTCCAGACATTCGCCGCAAGCATCCCAGCCATCGGTGCTGCAGAACAGCGCTTTGGCAAATTGCCGAGCCATCTCCATTCTTCCTGTGCCGGATGGACCGCTGAATAGATAGGCATGTGAAATTTTATCGCTTTGGAGGGCGTGCTTCAGTATACGCTGCGCCTTCCATTGTACGTCGGCATGCTCTAAGCTCATCACTATCGTTCCTTACCTTTCCTGGCATCGCAAGGCTAGAACATGAGATTGATCAGAATCCCTCTTATCTCGCCTATTTTGTTCAACAGCTCGATTCTTCCTTCCTCACTGTCGAGCAAGTCCTCCGCCATCGTTACAAGCGTGGCGTCGATTTCATCCAGAAGCTTGTAGCGTTTCACCCGCCCGCGGCGGTCGAAGCCTCTTACTTCCTTCAAGCCGACGCCGCGTCTGATTGTATCCTCCAGGAACCGCTTCACCATTTGGCGATATAGCATCAGTTCCCTTACTGTCATATTCTTGGCGAGCCGATCGCCTTGCCGATGAATATCTTGCAGCTTCTGATTCAGCTGCTCCTGCGTCCGCTGCGCATCCTGCTGCACCATCACATCAGCGAAGCTTGCGGGCTGCACCGGCTTCATGGATGAATCGGCGCTCGCCCGGTTCTGCCCGACCGGGCGCCAACCTTGGTCAACTCTCATCTATGTCACACCCAATCAGAAGTGTTCGAAGCGTTCTACCGGCATGACGAATACTGCTGCGCCTCCGACCTGTACTTCTACAGGGAACGGAATGTAGGAATCGGTCGATCCGCCCATCGGTGATACCGGCGTGACCAATTGGTCGCGCACCTTGCAATTAGAGCTGATAACCTGGAGTACCTCATGCACCCGCTCATCTTCAATCCCGATCATAAACGTGGTATTGCCTGCGCGAAGGAATCCCCCCGTACTAGCCAGCTTTGTCGCTCTGAATCCTTCCCGAACAAGCGCATTAGACAGTTTGTTGCTATCCTTGTCTTGAATAACCGCAATGACTAATTTCATCTTCATTCCCCCTTGGCTTCATTAGAATAGGTAAATGAGAAACCCACTATCGTGCCTTTCAGATTGAGCGAGTACGTTCAGAGGTAGGTTTTATCGCCAAATAGAATTTATATATCCGATACCCTCGGAAAACCTATATATTCTATTGTGGTAATAAATCACTTAGTCTTCCTCTGTGCTCTTGTTGTGATACTCCTTACAATTGACGCTGCAACGAAGCAAGCTATATCCTACTCAAGCGTTGTTCGACAATAGCCACAACCGCTTGCAGCACCCGATCCGGCGTTTCCTCCGCATCTACCCGGTGTATGCGATCCGGGAATTGTTGCATCACCAAGTGATAACCTTCGCGTACCCGTTCATGGAACGAATGTCTCTCCAGATCCAGACGGTTAATCTCCCGCTGAGGATTGCTCGCGATTCGCGACAGCCCTACCTCCGGTGAGACATCCATGTAGATGGTTAGATCAGGCATCGTACCGCCGATGGCAAATTGATTGATTTGCCATACTTCATCGATTCCAAGTCCCCTTGCATGGCCTTGGTAAGCAAGGCTGCTGTCGACGAACCGGTCGCAGATGACAATCTCTCCTGCGTCTAAAGCCGGAATAACCTTCTCCACCAGATGCTGTCTGCGGGATGCCGCGTAGAGCAGCGCCTCCGTCCTTGCATCCATCGTTGTATGCTCCGGGTCCAGAATCACGGTGCGAATCTTCTCCGCGATCGGGATGCCCCCAGGCTCTCGCGTCACGACTACGCGATATCCCTTATTCTGTATTGTATTCGCAAGCTGCCCAATGAGTGAGCTTTTGCCGGCGCCTTCGCCGCCTTCTATGGTAATAAACAGTCCCGTAGTCAATCTTCGGTTTCCCCTTACTGTAAGTAGCGTCCTTGTCCTTTCATTGTAACAAAGCGGTACTGCTACTACAATGAAATTTAAAGGGATATCCCCTGTATTTCGACCCTCTTCAACATTTCTCTTCTATTAATATAGCTACTATATCCATTGTGCTGTCCTCAGCTCCCTGGAACCTCGCACCCGCATCCGATAATCGCCGGATATCCGCAAGATGACGATCCGTGAATCGCTCTCCCGGATAGAGAAGCGGTATCCCCGGAGGGTAAGGAATGATCATCTCAGCGGATGGATGATGGAGGGCCTCATGCAAGGGAACACTCCTGCTTGTCTGCTTCTTCACTCTTGCGAAGGAGACCGGCTCGCTGATCCCTTCGTTTGGGTCCTTGGACTCCATCTGCTCCTGTCGTTCTAATTGACGGCATTCGGCAGAAGCATAGGCATGATGAATATCTGTCAAAGCATCCTTTAACCGGGATATAGCCCCTTCAGCGCAGACATGAGGACCTATGACCAGTACCGTATATAGAGGATCCGACATCTCCGCCCAGCAACCGCGCTTCTCCAGCTCCCGATGCAGCTCGAATCCTGTCAGCTTCCCGCTCGGTACCGTCAATATTAGTCTCAGCGGATCCGTCTTTTTGTCCGGATGAAGCTCAGTCTCCCCTACGGTGAATATCATCTTACTTTCCTTTACCCATATTCGGAAAGAATGTACCGCCTCGATTGCCGTATGGAAGAGATTGCCGCCAAGCTTATCCACTATTGCGCGGGAAATATCGAGTGAAGCCATAATGGGGAACGAAGGACTGGAGCTCTGCACCATAGCCAGCGCCTCCCGCACCCTACGTCGATCCAGAAGCTGTCCCTGCATATGAAGCATAGCTCCCATCGTTAGCGCTGGCAGGGTCTTATGCGTGGATTGGACTACCCCATCTGCGCCCGCCTGAATCGCCGAATTCGGCAGATCTGGATGCATCCCATAATGAGCTCCATGGGCTTCATCGATCAGAAGCGGCTTGTTTTGTTCATGGCAGGCCTCTACATATGCATCCAGCTTCACGCTCATCCCGTAGTAGTTCGGATTTGTAAGGAATACAGCTTTCGCTTGCGGGTATTGTCGAAGCGCCAGCTTGACCTGCTCAAGCGATGGAATCGTTGAGATGCCTGTACTTGAATCGATATGAGGTGTCAGGAATATAGCCTTGGCGCCTGCCAGCTTCATCCCATTAATAACTGATTTATGGACATTCCGCTGTACGATGATAATATCGCCGGGATCGCACACAGCGAGAATCATCCCCAAATTACCAGATGTGCTGCCACCAATCAGAAAGCAAGTCTCCTCCGCTCCATAACATTGCGCTGCCAGACGCTGCGCTGCCAGAATAGCGCCTTCCGGATGATGCAGATCATCGGTGGAAGACAGCTCCGTCAGATCCAACCGCATCACTGCGGATAGCTGCTTTCCTATTTCTAATGAATCATTGGGATCTATAGTATGGAGCGCATGCAGTAGAGCTTCGCCGTTATGATGACCTGGTACATGAAAGCTGGTCGGACTGCTTCCCGCATGTCTCATCAATGCCTCAAATAACGGTGCATTTATTCTTCCCATCGCGTTCTTTCACCCTTCCGTTCCAATCCCTTAGTCCCTCGAATAATTGGACATCTATTCATCTATTGTACGAAGTCATGTCCCAGACGTAAATAAGGCAGCGCTTATAACGCTTTGCACCCATGTATCTCTCATGCACGTATTGCTAATCGATTCAGCGGATATAAAAAAACAGCCTCTGTTCCCAGGGCTGTTTCAAGCATTTTTTTCAACAAACAATTGTTTCATCTGATGAATGAAGAACGGATATTTGGCATCCTTCACATCCGTATGGACCATCTCGGTTTCGCAGTCGGCGCATATGAAGCCGAGTACAATGCGGATACCTTCCCCTTCCGACTTCGGCTTGCCGCAAATCGTACATTGATGAGTGGTGGTTTGATCCATAATCATCCCCGCTTTCTCATTCCGTTAACTCTGTTCCTATTATTATGCCACGAATTCTAGTGAAATATACTTGTTTCATAACCTATTTCAAATATTTATATATCTTATGCGGCGTCTGGGCGAATGGTGATTGACAGCAGCGTAAAAGTTAAACTTCACGAACCTCCTGCATTTGCCGATATATGTAATGAAGTTTTAGCAAGATAACGGAAGGATGTCCTGCATGAAACAATCGTTAGCGGATCAAATGAACGCCACGATCTATCAATATCAATTGGTCAAAAGAGTCATCGTCAAGTCAGAGCTCATCCTGAGCCATCTCATCATAGCCGCTATTTTTCTCGGATTCCAAATGCTGAATTATGGCATTCACGGTTTATTCGCTTGGTTATTCGGATTTGCCGCTATACAAGTGCTCCACCTCATTATTATCGTCTTAACCTTTATCTCTGTCACTGAAGCAGCGGAGCGTCAATGGACATGGCGCATCACACCGCCCTGGATCGGATTTAAGCCGGCCAATGATATCTCGCTCCTGATCTTCAGACGCGTACATCGCCATCTATTCTGGCTTGGCTTGTGCATCATTGCTGTCCTGTATCCGTGGACACCACCGTCCATTATGATCAGTCTGATCTCTTGGCACATCTGGCTCATCATTCCCCGGCTCATGTTATCCTTTGCGTTCCGCAAGCAGCGCAAGGACGGTGTCCTGCGTCTTCAATGGAAAGAAGCATCCTATTATCATCGCTAATAATGTTTTAAGCCCTGTCGCATACAAGCAACAGGGCCCTTCACATTCTCCCGTAGAGAATGATCTTTTGACTTTATCTTTTAAGCTTTATCTTTTGATCTTTTTCATTTGCTCTTTAATCAGCCTACCGCATCCATACGATAGGCTCCTGTGCTTGGCGATGTCCATTCCGCACCGGATGAGTAAACTTCGTAGCTCTACATCACGGTCGGCGTCTGAACCTACCGCTAAGGCCGGGCCCACATCGTCGAGTTGCTTCGATGAAGAGGTTCGGACACTCTCCCAGCAGGGAGAGGAACGTCGCCGGGGACTTTGGGATGAAGGGCTTCGCCTATCCCAAAGTCCCCGAACGCACAAAAAACCTGCCGCAGATCACTGCGGCAGGCCATTTTGTGCTTGGCGATGTCCATTCCGCACCGGATGAGTAGGCTTCGAAGCGCGGCATCACGGTCGGCGTCTGAACCTACCGCTAAGGCCGGGCCCGCATCGCCGAGTTGCTTCGATGAAAAGGTTCGGACACTCTCCCAGTAGGGAGAGGAACGTCGCCAGGGGACTTTGGGATGAAAGGCTTCGTCTATCCCAAAGTCCCCGAACGCACAAAAAACCTGCCGCAGATCACTGCGGCAGGCCATTTTGTGCTTGGCGACGTCCTACTCTCCCAGGACCCTGCGGTCCAAGTACCATCGGCGCTGAAGGGCTTAACGGTCGTGTTCGGTATGGGAACGCGTGGTTCCCCTTCGCCGTCATCACCAAACGATCAA
>NZ_QZCF01000011.1 GCF_003591485.1 Paenibacillus sp. 1011MAR3C5 | reverse complement strand
TATCCACTTTTACAATTACGAACGATTACAGAAAAAACTAAACGGCCTCAGTCCCAAAGAATTTAGGGCTAAGGCCGCATCATAGATCTTTATTTTTTGTACTGTCTACTTGACGGGGAGCAGTTCATCATTGGCTGACCTTATCATCCTTTTGTGATGCCCATCCATTCCTGAAGAGACGGCATCAGATTGCCCGCATCGCGGTAGCCCTGCATATAGAGCGCATCCAGCTTCTCCTTATCCCGCTCCATTCTGCCTACGGTCATTGTCTCTTGCGGCCGAATGACGAATACGTTGCCCGCCTTCTCCTGACTTTCGATATAATCCAGTGTCTCGTTATAGACCTCATGCCTGCGCAGCATCGTCTCCACAAGCTTCGGATACTTGGCGTAGGCACGCTTCAGCATCCAGGGGAAGCGAGACGGGGATTTGCGATAGTCGCTATTACGGGTCAGGATCAGCACATTGCGCTTGAAGCCTTGCCTCTCCGACTCTCGCAGCGGAATGGGATCGGCAATGCCTCCATCCAGCAGCTTCCTGTCTCCGAACTCCACGATCGGAGCAATGAAGGGAAGCGAACTTGATGCCCTTAGCAACCTTAATAAATCATAATCGGGATCATTCTTGGCGTAATAGACAGACTCACCCGTCATGCAATCCGTCGTGCCAATGACATATTCCTCCGGACTGTTCTGAAAAGCCTCATAATCGAACGGCACCAGCTTGTTTGGAATTTCATCGAATATAAAATCCATGCCGAACAGCTGTCCCTTCTTCAATAGGTTACCCCATGATATATAGCGCGGATCGCTCACCCAATCCACATTCACGACGCGATTGCGCCCAAGCTGTCTGGATAAATAGCTTGCTCCCATGCAGGCGCCGGCAGACACGCCGATCGTATATGGAAAATAAAGCTCTTGCTCTGAAAAATACTCCAGCACGCCCGCCGTATAAATGCCGCGCATGCCTCCGCCTTCCAATATTAAGCCATTCGTACTCATGAGCTGCCCCCTTCGCAACACTGATCGCGCACGTACCTCTCTATTCAGCCTAGCACTTGAACAACCAAAAATCTATAGCCCTCTTGCTTTATACAGTTCAACTGTATATAATTCAACTATATAGTTGAACTGAATAGTTGAACGGTATAGTGAGTTCTTCATGCTGTGCAGTAACCTTCAACTTACTAAAGGAGAGAACTTGTGATGCCAAGAGACCGGAATTTGCCGTTAACCGAGACGGTCTATTATATCCTTCTTGCCTTGATTGAGCCCGCACACGGTTATGCCATTCTGCAGAAGGTCGAGGAGTTGAGCCACGGCCAAGTCCGAATGGCGGCTGGAACACTATACGGCGCAATCGACAACCTGATGAAGCTGAAATGGATTCAGCCTGTTCCGAGCGAGGACAGCCGCCGCAAAGTATATGTAATTACAGAGCAAGGCGTGTCGATGCTAAGAGCCGACTTCGATCGAATGTTGCATATGATTAACGTGACGAATGACAGTTGGAACAACAGGAGGTAATATCATGCGGAAGCTTAACTATTTTGTTGATTTGGAGAAAGAAGAACAATGGTTGAATGACATGGCAAGACAAGGCTATATCTTATCCCGCAAGTCGATCGGGTATGAATTCGAGCCCGCCAAGCCCGGACTGGATGTCGCTATTCGAATCGATTACCGCACCTTCCGCCGTGCCTCCGACTTCGAGGATTATCGCGCACTGTTCGAGGATTGCGGCTGGGCGCATATCGCGGGAACAAGAAGCTCCGGCGCTCAATACTTCAAGAAAACCGGTACAGACACAGAAGATGACATCTTCTCGGATCTGGACTCCAAAGCAGGACGCTACAAAAGATTAGCGGACATGTGGACATCACTCGCCGCTTGCTTCATTCCTCTCTTTGTCGTTTTAATTACAACGAACAGTATCGATCTTGCTGTATTCCTGAACCCCAAAGCGTTATATTACACACCGGGGCTATGGGAGAAGGAAGGGGCGGCATTCTGGGGTTCCTTCCTGTTCGAGACGCCTTTTGCGCTAGGCCGGGGCTTCCTCTGGATGACCATTCCGATCATGATTGCGCTTGCCAGCCTCTTCTCCTATAAGGCCAAGAAACAATATGATTCGAACCGGAAGCCGCTTTCTTAAGCCATGATGGGCAAGCGAAAGCCACCCGACCTAAGGCTTACCTTCGTCAGGCCTCGAAGCGTAGCCTTGGTCGGCCATAACGACACTGCCGTTAACCGCTTCGGCTCGTCCAGCGATTACGAGACCATTTGTCCTAGCGCTTCACCTTCATGGGAAGGAGCCTCATTCGCGTACGGCGAAGACAACGAGAAGAGACCTGGCCTGAAACAACCAGATCTCATCTATCCTTCAAGTGTTTAACGGAGCTTACATTTCACCATATAAGCCGCTCCGATAATACCTGCCCTATTTCCTAAGCCCGCTGGTTCTATCCGAATCGGCATATCCGTCTTCCTCCGCAGCGCATGCTCCAGCCTCGACCACCATACATCCGCGCTATTCACCAGTCCGCCTCCAATTACAATGGATTGCGGACCAATGAGATGGTAGATGGATATCAGTCCTGCAGCCAGACGAGCTGCGAATTGATCTATAGCTTGGAGAGCGCGCGATTCAGAAGCTTGCGCCTCTCTGATCAACCGCCGGCTGTCCCAGTCAGGCTCGATTACGCGAGCGATTCGATTAAGGGCGCTTCCCGATACATATTGCTCCATGCAGCCTCGTTGGCCGCAATTGCACAGCAATCCGTCTTGCTCCAGGATCATATGCCCGATCTCGCCGCTTCGACCGCCGAACCCGTGACTGATCTGCCCGTTACGAACAATCGCGCCTCCGACTCCTGTTCCCAGCGCTACAAGCGCAAATGAATGATAATCACGGGCTGCCCCCATCCACACTTCCCCGAGTGCCGCGGTGTGCACGTCATTATCTGCCCATACAGGCAGGCCCGTTGCCCGTGAGACAGACGAGGCCAACGAAAGACCCGTCCATCCGGGCAAATTGTCTGTTGCGTAGATCACTTCTCCAGAATCCGGATCGATCAATCCGGCCGAGCCGATTCCTATTCCTTCTACACTACCTGCCGAAGCTTCCATTAGATCGGCGGCAAGCCGGCTGATCTCTCTCATCATTCCGGCTCTGCCTTCCTCGATTGGCGTTCGTACTGTGCGCTCCAATATAATGTTACCGTCTGCTGTCACTAATCCAGCCTTGATGCCTGTCCCTCCGATGTCTATTCCGAGGTAAGGAGCTTCGAACTTGACCGTGTTCATGCACCCGTCCGTGCGCTGCGATCCATGGCAGCCCGATACTTCGCCGTTATGAGCTGAGGCCGTGTAATCGCGGAGCCGACCACAACAAACCATGCCCCTCTCTCCAGAGCCAGAGCGGCTTGCTCCGGCGTCCATATGCCGCCTTCGGCTACGACCGGCACCTCCAATCTGTCGGCCAGCCGGGCTACCAGATCGAGCCGGGGTATCGGACCTTCGCTATATGGTGTATAGCCCGCCAATGTCGTGGAGACATAGTCAGCTCCGCATGCTGCAGCATGCAAGCCTTCCTCGAAGGTCGAGATATCGGCCATGATGGAGATGCCTCTATCCTTCAGCACAGCGATGGAGTCTTGCAAGCTCATTCCATCTGGGCGCGGCCGTCCTGTCGCATCAATCGCAACGATATCGGCACCCGCTTCATGTACCGCTATGGCATCTTGTACGGTTGGCGTAATGTACATCTCATAGCCCTCGTAGTCTCTCTTCCACAAACCAATAATCGGCAGCCCGACACTTGACCGGATTACCCGTATATCCTCCGGACTATTGGCTCTTATGCCTCCTGCGCCACCTTCTACGACTGCGCGGGCCATGCCTGCCATATAAGATGACCCGTGCAAAGGCTCGTCAGCAAGCGCTTGGCAAGACACAACCAGCGTACCTGGCGTTAGGATTGACATCTTAGGATCATCCTTTCGATTATAATGCTCGCAGCTGCGGCCACTTCGTCTCAACGCCAGCTCTTCTCAGCCAAGCTTGGTAGCCAGCCAGCGCTTCTTCATTATTCCTTACGGCTCTAGGTTGAAGTCCCCGCTCCGCACAATATGCCGCGAGAAACCCAGCCGCCTCCCCTATGTTCCATTCCACCGGATGGAGCCTGTAGCAGCCATTCGTAATGTGCGTAGTGCCTATGTTTTTGCAAGCGGCAATCATATTGTCCATGCGCTCCGGGATTAGGCTGCCAAGCGGGATTTGGAACGGCAGGCAGGATACGTCAATATAGGACCGAAGCCCGGTACTGGGATGAAGATCGATCCGATAACCGCCAATACCGACCGAATCCGGGTAGTCCATCGCTTTGCCGTCAGGACGGCATTCCGGGCTGACATGCTGCTCCACAACGGTCGTCTCGGCTTTGATTCTTCTGGATTCGCGGATGTACGGACGCTTCGCCAGCCCGTCAAGCGTGCCCGTCACATCGCCGCGAAGACGCAAGCCAGGATAGCCCGCTTTGCCATCGGGACGCGGCGCTTCCGTCTGCATCCAATACATCAAGGACAAGCTGAGTTGGCGGGCGCTCTCCAGATGCTTCTGCCGCTCCGCCTCCTCTACATCGATGATCGGTCCAAGCCAGTAATCGTTCTGCGGCCAATTGACCAGCGTAATATCGCTCTCGAAGGAGCCCTCGGCAAACTGCGACCGGTCAATGATGCGGCGGTAATGCCATAGTGAGAAGGACTTGCCATCAGGAAAGAAGCTGTACGTAATAGGCGCAAGCGTATGGGGAACAAGCCCCGTCCAGCTAAGCTGACGGTCCGGCCAGAAATCCGCCCGATACTGCTTCCAGAAGTCATATTGTGCCGGTTTCGCGATTGTATGGTCTTCCCCCTCGATATGATCGATTGCGTAGCACCAGGTGAATGCCTGCATATCCGATGGATCCGCATCACCGGCAAGCGCGTGAGGCTCACCCGTCTCTCTTGCTGACTCGGCTCCCGTTACGTACTCCGTACCCGTCATCGGAAGAAGATCGCCTTCATCCGTCGCATCGAGAAAGCAGGCAGCGGTCAGAACCGTCTCATCGCCCGTCCACTCATGGCGGACATAAACCGCCCTTACCCGATCTCCTTCCGTCTCCGCCCGAACCGGCCTAACGTTCTCCATGATCGCCAATGAGCCCCGGTGGATATATGGAGCCAGCATATCCTTCAGTACCGCCAGAGCAGCCCGCGGCTCATGCGCAATATCGCTGACGATGGCATTGCCCGGGTTGAAGCGGACTGAGGCATGCGACGCTGGATTCAGCAAAAAGTTTCGTCTATAGTACTCTCTTATGCGCGTACGGAACTCGCGATAGCTGGCTGTACAGCCGAATTGCTCCATCCATGGATGCTCGTCAGGCGGCACCGCCTGACTTGTCAGTTGTCCGCCAATCCAGTCCGATTCCTCCGTCATGATAACTGTCCTGCCAGCTCTGGCGGCGGCAAGCGCAGCCGCGCAGCCTCCTGTGCTTCCTCCGATAATGACAACATCTGCATGTCTATTCCGCATCTTGTCGCTCCCTTCCTTCGTTGCCTAACAGGCCCTTGATATATTCCGCTGCCGCCTCCTGCAAGGAAGGGGCGCGATCGTGCATCAGCAATACGGGAATGTCCGTGTAGAACTCCGCGTCATATGGCGAGCCGAAATGAACGAGCAGCAACGGGTTCCTGCACCGGACGGCTACGCGATTAATTCGCTCCAGCACGTCGCGCCGCATCCGCTTATTGCAAGTAATCGCCGCTATAACCGGTCCATCCTCACCCCACTGCTCCAACGTATCCGGCAACTGATCGTAAGCATCGATTCGCTTCAGTTCCGCAGCTGCCCCATCTCCCACGACCCGATCCGCAAATATCGGCAGCGACTGCTCGCATATGAGCCTAATGCGCATAGGGCCTGAATGAGCCAGGCTCTGGATGGATGACCATATGGATTGATCACCATGAATCTGAATAGCCTTCCGTGCCACCTCCATGCTAATGGCTCTGGAAGACGCTGTATCGAATCGGGATGGATCAAATGGCAACTGCTCGAATCGTTCCGATGTTAATCCGTATTTCCGCTTGGAGCGGATGATGCGGGCCGCGGATTCATCTATTCGTTCTATGCTCAGTTCACCTGAGCGAACGGCTTCTAACACTGCACCCACCATCTCTTGCGCTTCTTCGCGATTTGCCGGGCAGACAAGCACGATATCCGCACCCGCTTTCAGCGCCATAACACAAGCTTTGCTCTGCGTATAGGCAGACGTCACGCCTTTCATGGACATGCCGTCCGTTACAATCAAGCCTTCGAACCCCATCTCCTTGCGAAGAAGCTCCGTTATGACGCTGTATGACAAAGAAGCGGGCAAGCATGACGGATCGATCGCAGGTACTGCGATATGGCCGATCATGACCGCTTCGACACCTGCTGTGATCGCCGCGCGGAAAGGTGCCAGCTCGAATGTCTCAAGCCGCTCCCGGTCGAAGTTCAATACAGGAAGATCAAGATGAGAATCGACATTCGTATCGCCATGGCCGGGAAAGTGCTTAGCCGTCGCAATCATGCCATGCTCTTGATAGCCGCGAATGACGCATGCGCCCATGCGAGTGACCAGCTCCCGCGTATCGCCGAAGGAATGGGTGCCGATCACGGGATTATTGGGATTGTTGTTAATGTCCACGACTGGACTGTAGTTAAAGTTGACTCCCATCGCCAGTGACTCCTCGGCTGTCACTCTGCCGGTCTCATAGGCTAGTTCTTCATCAGCCGCCGCTCCGATCGCCATATTTTTCGGAAAGTAGACTGCTCCCCCGCGCGGCAGCTTGCAGCCCGCTCCCGCAACGAAATCAGCCGCTATGAACAGCGGCTGTCCGCTTCCGTTATCCAAAGCGGATCGCTGCATCCTCCCCGTCAATTCATGAACCTGCTCCGGCGAGTCCAGACAACCCATATCCAGAAAGATCCCGCCGGCCTTGAAGCCTTCGATGTATAGCTCCGCTTCTGCTCCGAATGATGTCTCATGATAGTAGAAGGTGAATAGCTGCCCCACCTTCTCCTCCAGCGTCATCGTTTCCAACAACTTCTGCATGTTCTCTTGCCCCCTTTGGCCTCCAGTGCTACCCTGCACCCCATATCATCAACTGAATCAACCCTCCAGCAGGAGTTAATCAAATACACTCTCATTCAATAACGCAAGCAGCAGGCCTGCGGAGGTTAGCGCATTCGTCCAGCCGCTCTCCATGCAGTACGGGCCCCATCCCGTGTCGCCGTTATTGCCGAAGTATTCGCCGCTATTCATATCGAAGGCTCGCATCCAGCCCCCGTCGAAACGACTGTCGGCACTGCAAATCTGAATGCTCCGCATAAACGCCGCTACGTCCTCATGCAGCTTTTTGTATGACTCATTACCGGTAGCCCGCCACATCTCCCAACTGTTCATCACCAAGAAATTGTTGGTATACAGCTGGTCGGCGATTCCCTCTCCATTGGAGATATAGACACCCGCATCCTCTAGTCCGAATCGTTCCGGATCCGGGTTATCTGCCTCTTCTATCCCGCCAAGGGCATGCTGGTTCACCGTCAGAGCTTGCGCGATATCGCACAGGCCCGATGCAATCTCTCCCGTATGGTCATGACGGGCCAGGTAGCCGAGAGGCAGCAGTAGGCGGGTCCAACCGGAGGTTCGGCTGTACATGAACTGCATGTGATCCCTATTGGCCAGCAGTGTACGAGAGCCCTTCAAGGCCGAATTCAAGTAAGCCTCGTCGCCAGTAACAAGATATGCCTGTATAAAGGCCGCATGAGCAATGCTCTCAAAATGCGGATTCATGCTGGCATCCAGTTCCCTCACGCCTTCCCGTCCGAGCAGCGCCAGCTGATCCCGAGTAAGGACGCTTGGACGCAACCCGTCCTCGCGCTGCGTAGCGAGCAGCCCTGCCGCAAGAAGCAGTCCTCGCTCCCGATAGACAGCATTGCCGGTCTTGCGATATAGATAGAGAAGCACAAAGCAGACCCAGGCATTATCGTCGGTGAAGATCTGCTGCGGATATTTGCCGGGATAATCAAACCACTTGAAGAATCCGTAAGAAGGCGAAGCAGGGTCCATATCCTGATACCCCTGATCGAACAAGTAATGAAGCAGACAACTGGAAGCGTCCAGCCACTCCTGATCCTTCTTCCATGTTCCGTACAAGTGGAACATAAATGCTGTATGCGCATGGCAATCTGGTCTTCTGTCCTTCGCAAGATGGACGGTTACCGAATGAATATTCTCATACACACCAGCGGAACCGTCTGCCTCCGGCAGCATGCCCGACTGGATGAACCATCTCGCGCTTGCCTTCACCGCTTGCTCAGATGTCCGCTTGCCAGCCAGCGTCACCGGCGGGTCTGCAGCCAATAACGGAAGACCTGTCTCCATCTCCAGTTGCAAGAGCAGCGGACGCCATCGGCTGTAAGGCCGCAGCGTTACCGGTTCGGTGCAGGTCAGCAGCGAAAATGCCACATAAACAACGATTCCCAGTCCGAGCTTCCGCACCACTAGCCCCGGATAGCTCCCGCTCCCTTCCTTAGAGCTCATATGCGTATCCTGATAATGCCCAATGGAAAGCCACACCTCGGCATCAACGGCAAAACCTCGCCGCATCGCGCCCGACCATTCCAACAAAGCCCCTTCCGTCAATCCTGGTATATGTCGCTTGCTCCTTAGCTTCTCTACCGTTCTTCTCGTAGCCGGGAAGTCTTGCTTCCAGCCGAACAAGCGGGAGCTAGAAAAGTCGAAGGCTTCTACCAGCTCTGCATAAAGCCGACCGCCCCTCTCGACATAATCCCATAGCTTGGCGGATGCTGCAGGCGTCAATGCCGACGCTGCTTCCAGGCTGCCAGAACCAAGCAGCAGGACCGCATCATACTGATTCAGGTCACAGCTCTCCAGCTCCCCCCATTGGAATCGTTCGGCTTGTAGCGCTCCCGGTACGGTTACTGATGACCCGGCTACCACTATTGCTGTTCTCATCGCAATCCTCCTAAGCTAATTCATGCAGCCTTGACGGCTCAATTTGTCCAATCAAACCATGTCCTGCCGCGAATCGTTCCGCTTGCTCCGCAATGAAGTCGCCGATGGCGAGCAATCCGTTGTTGACTGATCCCGCAATGTGGCCCGTCAACGTAACATGCGGGTGAATCCGCAGCCAATGGCCGGCAGGCGGAGGCTCTTGCCCGGTCACATCGAGGATCGCCCGGAATCCCCCAGCATCCAGTCTTCTGCGAAGAGCGGCCTCATCCACAAGCGAGCCCCGAGCTAGATTAATCAGGACTGTCCCTTGCTTCATAAGCGATAATCGCTCCTCATTAATCATGTGATAAGTTTCCGGTATGGCTGGGGCCAGTACCATCACGAGAGCAGCGCTGGCCGACAGCTCCTCCAGCGAGACGAGGCGCGCGCCCAGCTCCGCTGCCTCTTGCTCAGATACAGTCGGATCATAAAGCAGGACATGGACTCGGAAGGCGCGCAGCAGCTCCATATACCTCCTGCCAGCCTGACCTGCGCCAATGACGCCGATCGTTATACCGTACAGCTCTCTTATTCGCCCCCGCACCTCATCCGCCCGATTATTCCACCAATCGCCCGTGCGGGTATGCCAAGTTATTTCCTCAATATTCTTCAATGCCATAATCGTTAGGCCAAGCCCGGTCTCCGCCACCCCTCTGCTGAGTACGGACGCCGATGAGACAACCGGAATCCCGCGCGCCCATAGCGCATCTGTCGCGACCGGCTTCACTGAACCCGCCGCATGCAGCGCCAGCTTGAGGCCAGGCGCAGGGGCGAGCCACTCTTCCGTAAGCGCCGGACTCGTCCATGACGTGATCAAGACATCGGCGCCGCGCATCACTGCACCCGCATCACAAGGATTCTCTTGCAGCGGCCCCTCCGGAATGGCAAGCTCCTTCGTCAGCGCTTTCAATCGAGCCATCGCCTCTGGCGTGAACACGCGGGTGACGACAGCGGGATTCATCAGCATCGCCATCTTATTCATCGTTCCACCCCGCTCCATATAAGCTTTGATATTCGGATGGCGTAAAGCCAGTCATCTTCTTGAATGCCTTGCTGAAGGCGTGAATGGACTGATAACGCAGCTCCTCCGAGATTTGCGTAATGCTGTCCCTGCCGGCTTGCAGCTTGTTCATGGCTGCCATCATTCTTCGGCTGACCCAATACGATTGCATCGGCATGCCCATCTCCAGCCGGAAGGCATGGGATAGATGCGAGTAGCTGTAGCCTAAGCGATCAGCGACTTGCCCCAGCTCCTCGATATGGCCGACGTGCAAATCCATGTATTGAACAGCCTGATAGACCAGCTCCTTCTTGTTGACCGGCTTCATTCTGCCCTCTGCCCTCTGGGCTGCTGATAGCGGTTGGAGGGACATGCAACCTGTATCTGCCCCCAAGACTGAGCCCCCTAGCATGCGCCCTGCTTGAATCAAAATCTGATTGACGAGGCTGTCCAGCATCGCGCGCGTATACCGATCCCCCGACCTCAACTCCCTCATTAATGCAAAAAACCGCTCATCCAAGCCGCACTGATCCCGGATAATCCGGCCTAATGCCTCCGGCCGGAATAGCGGGAAGTCGAGCAGCGTCCCGGACAAAGGCTTGATCTCCAGCCTTACGAATCGGATCATCTCTCCCGCATTTGCAGCAATCCTGTAACGAATGCCCGGCTCCAGCGCGACCAGATGCCGATACGAGAAAGACTGACGTTGTCCATCCGTGTCCAATTCTCCGCTCCCCGACAACATATACAGCACAATGAAATGGTCGGCGGATGAACGACCTTCCTCTTCCCGGCAGCAGCGGTCATGCACCTGAAAGAGATGCACCAGGTTCAACGACACCTCTCTCTCCAAGTAACGAACATCAAAGCCGGCTCCCTGTTCCTTCTTGCCGGCAGATGGAAGTATTGGCGGCATGAGCAGTCCTCCTCGCATGATGAGCCACATTCTCCTTCTATTAAAACCGATATGCGAACGGGCCGTTATGCCATGATCTTACGAAAACAAGGAAAATCTTGAGGTTTTGTTCCACACCACCTAAAAAAACTCCCTCCGGACTCATGCCGGAGGGAGCACTACTACATGCTGTTACTTCGATGATTCATACCACTCGGTCAGCTCGGCTAATACATCCGCTCCGCCCTGGGCTTTCCAATCGGCTACGAACTTGTCATACAAGTCGATCGATTCTGCACCCGCCATTACCTTGATCATATAATCGCTTTCCAGCTTGTTAAGCTTCTGCAGATTGTTGGCCACAACCGGAAGCGGCGGCGCCAAGAGCGTCGGATCGCTTCTGGAGATCGGCATTTGCTTTGCCTGAATTTCCTCAAATGTCGCATACAACACCGGATCCTTGCGCACGCGCAGCAGCCACAGCTCTTCGAATGCCTCAGCATCCGTGCTTGTCATGAACCAGTCGGAGTTGCCGCGATCGTCATTGAACGCCGGAAGAATAGGGAACATCCTGTCTTCGCTGTCCTTCTCATAATGTACGCCCTCCTCGCCGATCGCCAGCTCCTTGAACAGCTCTGTCTGTACTTTCATATTCATATATTTCATCGCTTCTTCCTTGTTCTTGGAGGACTTCGGAATGGCGATATACCAGCTCACGCCGCCGCCCTGCACCCAGTTGCCGATCTCGCCGTTCTCGCCTTTCAGCGAAGTAATAAGCGTGATTGTGGCATCCGGATCATTTTTATGCAGCGCTTCGGTTACCGCGGGAGCAACACCCCAGCCGTACGTCATCATGCCCGCCTTGCCGGTGGTGAACTTCTGCTGGATCGTCTCCGCCTTATTCACCGGCCATTCCGGGTCTGCCAATCCTTCACTGTACAGCTTGTTCATGAAGGCCAAATACTCTTTCATGCCCGGGCCTTCCAAGCGGTGGATCAGCTTGCCGTCCTCCACGTCAAAGGAAGTCACAACGCCGAATGCCCCGGAAATCTCCGGAATAATGCTCTCAAAGCCAGTCAACGGCACAATGCCTTTTTTCTCTTTAATCGCTTTCAAAAGCTCATAGAATTCGTCAATCGTCGTCGGCACTTGCATGCCCAGCTCATCGAGCAGCTTCTGGTTGATCGCCAGCGCGCTGCCTACAAATCCGCGGGGATGCTTCTCGGGGATGCCGTAAATTTGACCATCCACCTTGGCGTTATCAAAAAGCTCGGATGGATTCGCTTTCAACAAATCGGGTCCGAATTCCTCGAGCAGCTTGTCGAGCGGCTCTAGCGCGCCTTGTACCGCCAAGCGATTGTACTGCGTGCCGGACAGCTTCACGATATCATACGGCTCGTTATTGGCCATAAGCAGATTCAGCTTGTCGTCCGGATTCTCAAGTGGAAGCGTCTCATATTTCACTTTGTAGCCTGTCTTCTCTTCCAGGAATGCTGCTACCTTATCCTGATTCGGATCGAAGTTGCGCTGGAAACCGAGCTGCTTCAGTACCGGCTTCTCCCCGCCTTGCTCCGAGCCGTTACCCTTTCCGCTATTCGAATCATTACTGCTGCCGCAGGCTGCAAGCAAAGCCATAATCAACATACATACGATACCGATACTCCATTTCTTGCTCACCGTATCTCCCCCATTTGTGAAAGTATGTCTAGCACGACTTCATTCTAGCATCCGGTCTTATTTGCGTATTTGTCGATAGTAGCTGCCTTTGTTGTCCTTATTGGCTATTTCCTGAGTTATCGTCAAACGACTTCTCATCCCTGGCGCCAAGCGGGAACACAATCGTCACTCGAATGCCCCGTTCCTCGCGCCGTTCAAACGCTACGCCTGCCGTCTCGCCAAAATAAAGCCTAAGCTTATCCTTCACATTGCGGATGCCGTATCCGACATCCGGGGAATCGCTGCCGAGCTGCTCCAGCTTCTCGGCGCTCATGCCTACTCCGTCATCCTCGATGATGAACCGGGCATAGTCGCCCGACAGCTGGCCTGTAATCCGAATTTCGCCCGACTTGTCCCGCTTCTCCCTGATGCCATGTTGAATCGCATTCTCTACGATCGGCTGCAGGATCAGCTTAACCGTCTTGTGGCGAAGCAATTCCGGGTCTGTCTCGATGATAAATTGGATATTCCCGCCAAAGCGCCGGCTTTGGATATTCAAGTAGGTTCGCGCATGCTCCACTTCATCGGCAATCGAGATGACATCATGGCCTTGGCTCAGACTGATCCGGAAGAAGTCCGACAGTTGGCCTGCGACCTCGCTAATGTCCTTGGCCCCCTTCTCCAACGCCATCCAATGAATCAGGTCCATCGTATTGTACAGGAAGTGGGGATTGATCTGGGCATGGAGCGCCTGCAGCTGGGCCGTCCGCTTCTCCGCCTCGGTCTTGTACTTCTCCTCGATCAGCCTTCGCATGTTCACGCTCATCTGATTCAGATGAGATTGAAGCACCCCAATCTCGTCATGAGCCGTTACCTGCGTCTGCGAATCCCAGTTTTCCGCTTCGATCTTCTTGATCTGCTGCAGCAGCGGTCCAATCCTCCGGGTCAATCCTTCAGAAAACGCGACAGCCAATATGACGCCAAAGATGCAGACGATGAATAGCAGTCCATATAATTGATAGGACCATTGCCTGCTCTCTGCGTAAAGCTCCCCTTTCGGAATATGGGCGACCACCTGCCAGCTGGTGCCTGCTATCGGCAAGCTGCTTACAATATAGGCGCGTACATCTACCGAATCGATGGCTTGCCCGATATCGGCAGGATCGACACTGGATACGATACGGTCTGCCCGGTCCGTTATATAGACCTTGCCTTCTCTTGTAATCTGCGCTTTCTTCATAATGTCCTGAAAGGATTCTTCCAATATATCAATGGATAAGACGGCCATGATATCGCCAACAAAGCCATCGGAATACAACGCCCGGCTGCAGGTTACGACATTCTGCTTGCCTCTCTCGCCCAGATAGTCGTATTCGTAGGTGGATTGGCAGTATAGCCCTTCCCGATTCGCCAGCATTTCCTTATACCAAGCCTCATCCTGGATGTCAGACAAGGCGAATATGGTGCTGTTCTCCCGGGCATATATATTCGTTGAGTCAGTGAACAGGCGGATGCTGTAGATTTCCCGGCTAGTTTGCGCGGAGCGGAGAATGTTCAATATTTTATGATAGTCATCGATTTGCCTGGCTAGAGGCAGCTCCACCCGGCCGCTATTGAGCGTATCATTCAGCTCCTTGTTCATGAACAGAATACTGGATACATCCTTCACATTATCCATCTTGTATGACAGGAACGAGCTCGCTTGTCCGATCGCCATCTCCGTAGATTGCTCCACCCTCTTCTCCAGGATGCGCATCGTATTCTGATAGATAATGACCGAGACGAGTCCAACCGAGATAAAGATTAAAGCCATAAAGACAAGCATCAGCTTGGTCTTAATGCGGACTCGAGACAGCTTCTCGCGCAGCAGATTATCCCCTATCATCCTTCCTCACGCTGGCTTTCCCGATATTGTGATGGGATGACGCCCGCGAGCTTACGGAATACTTTGGAGAAGTAGTTGGGGTCCTGGTAGCCAACCATATGCGATACCTCGTACAGCTTCAGCTTCCGGTCGCGAAGCAGCCGCTTCGCCTGCTCGATCCGGTATTGCGTAATATAATCATTGATGGAGACACCCTTCTCCTTCTTGAACAAGATACACATATAGGTAGGGGCAAGATGCACGTGAGCAGCGACCGTATTAATGGAAACATCCTGATTGTAGTTCTGCTGAATAAAGCGGATCATATCGCGAATGACCGACTTGTCGCTCGCAAGCGTCTGGTCCAGCGCTTCCTGCAAAATATCGAGCCGTTGCAGCATAAACTTGCGGATCATATACAGCTCTCCCGACATGAATGTCGTCGCCCACAAATAATCATTCTCAAATTCCCACATCGTCTCCGAATAGATGCGGGTCATGGCTACATACCAGCGGAACAGCTTCTTCCTGACCGACTCTACGTCAAGCGGCGGCTTAAGCAGCAGCTCATTAATGGTTTGATCCAGCCATTCGGAGGCTGCACGAAGCTCCTTCCCTCTGAGCAGCTCCTCGAACGTAATGAACGCTTGCTGACTGAATAGGCTGGCGGTATTCTGCTGAGGGGCAAGATTACTGTACCAGATAACCGTATTCCACCCCCGATAGAAGCTATGGGATAACGCCTTGGCAGCTTGTTCATACGAGGTGGCACAGCCCTTCAAATGCTGGAACGGTTCTCCCACACCTGCTACGACGCCGCGCTCTTCATTCCCTCTGCGTCGGGTAAGCCGGTTCAGCCAGAGCGCTGGAAGATCATCCTGGCGCTGCGAGGAAAGCGCCAATAGCGCGACGCAAACTCCGTTCATGTCGGCCGTCATGACGTTAAGGCCTGCCTCCGCTGCCGCCGCCTCGGCCTCTTCCCGCCAATGCTGCAGCGCATCCTCGGTCTGGAACCGAAATACGGCAATTTGATACCAGCCCTTCGTCAGCAGCTCCGGGCTTAGACGAGCGATAGCCTTCTCCACCGTTATGTATTCGCTTTCAAATTCCGGACCTGTCTTTAGCAACATCTTGAACAATCGCTCCGCCAGCTCCGGCTTGCTGCGATCGAGCTGCTCGCGCATCTCGTCCACCTCTTGCTGCTTCGAGCGGGCGTGGGATATAGAAGCTGCCGTCTTTTCGATTAATGCCGTTAACTCTTCCATCTGAATGGGCTTCAGCATATAATCGACAGCCTGCAGCTGAATGGCTGACTTTAAGTATTCCACATCATTGTAACCGCTTAAAAAAATGATTTTGCAATCAGGGTCGATTTGGCGAATGCGATGCGCCAGCTCGATTCCGTCCATTCTAGGCATGCGGACATCACACAATACAAGCTCTGGGCGAAGCTCCACATATAGCTCATAGGCCTCAAGGCCATCTTCAGCCTCGCCCCCGATTTGTATGCCAAGCCGCTGCCAATCCACAAAACGCAAGAGTCCTTTTCTCGTCATCGGTTCATCGTCCACCAGAATCGCTGTTAGCATGATGTCGCCCCCTCACACTTGTGTTGTTTCAAACTTATGATAGCAGAAAACCCCTTTATTGCCGTAGGTAATTCAGTGGCAATTGAAGGGGATTGACTTCTGCTAACCTTTCACGGACCCGACCAGCACCCCTTTCACAAAGTGCTTCTGCAGGAATGGATAGACCAGCAGAATCGGAATAGTCGCCGTTACAATGGATGCGGCCCGCACCGCCTCCGGTGCCTGATTCAAGTCGCGGTTAATATCAATTTGCCCCGCCGTCGTCAGCACCTCCTGGGTCGAAGCGATCAGCTCTTTCAAGTATAGCTGGAGCGTCTTCAGCTCGGGCGACGTAATGTAGATCATCGCGTTAAAGTAGCTGTTCCATAAGAGCACCGCGTAGAACAGCCCGACTGTCGCGAGTACCGGCTTGGACAGCGGCAATACAATATTGAACAGCACCCGCATGTTCGACGCACCGTCTAGCTTGGCCGACTCCTCCAGGCTTTCCGGGAGCGCCTCGAAGAAGTTTTTTACAATAAGCATATAGAAGACGTTGATCAGCCCCGGCACGAACAGCGCCCACATCGTGTTGACCATCTCAAGCTCGCGCATAACAAGATAGGACGGGATAATGCCGCCGTTGAACAGCATCGTGAATACGTAGATAAGCAGCAGCGATTTGCGGAATTTCAAGGTCGGCTTCGACAGCGGATATGCCGCTAATACGGTCATGAACAGTGAAGCGACCGTGCCGACTACGGTAATCAATATCGTAATCTTGAACGAATTCAGAAATTGCGAGTTGCCCAGTACAAGTTGATAGGTTCCGGTCTGGAAGTCAATCGGAAAAAAGGTAACCAGGCCGGATACAACTGCCGCCTCGCTGCTGAAGGACTTCGCCACAACGTTGAGGAACGGGAATAAGGTGATCAAGCCGAGAATTGTAAAAAAGGTATAGTTCAATACCGTGAACAGCCGCTCTCCGAACGATTCTTTAATTCTGCTCTTAGGCTTACGCACTAGGTTTGCCTTTGTTGCCATTACCAGATGCTCCTTCCCAGATACTTTTTGCACACCGTGTTGCCAACCACGACGAGTATAAAGGCTACGACCGATTCGAACATGCCCACAGCGGTCGAGAAGCTGTAGTCGGATGCCCCGAGGCCGACCCGGTAGACGTACGTCCCGATGACATCGGAGACGTCATAGACAACCGGATTGTACATGACCAAAATTTGCTCCGTGCCCGCTTCCAGCATACTGCCCAGCTTCAGGATCAGCATCAGCACGATCGTCGAGAAGATGCCTGGCAGCGTGACATGAACCATCTGCTGAAGCTTGCTGGCTCCGTCCATCTTGGCCGCTTCGTAGAGCTGCGGATCAATGCCCGCGATAGCTGCCAAGTAAATGATGGTCCCCCAGCCGATTTCCTTCCACCCTTCCGTACCGACCAGGAGCGATCGGAATACGCTCTGATCCATGAAGAACGCGATCCGCTCTCCGCCCAGCCGCTCGATAACCGTGTTGACAATACCGTCGTTCAGCGACAGCAGATTCAAGAACAAGCCGCTAATGATGACCCATGAAATAAAGTGAGGCAGATAGATCACGGATTGAATGATGCGCTTGAACATCATTTTCCGCAGCTCGTTCATCAGGACGGCTACAATAATCGGCGCCGGGAATAAGAAGATCAGCTTGTAAACGCTTATCAAAATCGTGTTGGTTAATACATTCAAAAATTGATCACTCGTCATCAGCCTCTCAAAATGCTTGAGGCCTACCCAATTGCTGCCCGATATTCCGTTGTAGATGCTGAAATCCTGGAAAGCAATGATTAAACCATACATAGGCGTATACTTTAGCAAAAGTAGAAATGCCAGTCCCGGCACGAGCATGAGATACAGATCCCATTCTTTCGCTATCGTCTTCCAGGTTCGGGTGTTGGTTGCCACTCGCGATGTCGCTCTCATTCTTTGGACTCCTTTAGCTGTGTGATAGGGCCGGATGCGCTGCTTACGCTTAATTATGGTGGAGCGCCAATCGCGAGGAAATATTGCAATCTTAACAAAATGAAGAAAATCTAAAGGTTCTGTCCTCCCTGCCGCTACCGGGCAGTTGCGAGCCTTTCTTTCTGAACATTTATTTCGATTGCCGGAAACCTATAAAACACGCGAACAATACCGTCCGAAAGAGCAGCCAAAGAAGCTAATCAGCTGAAGTGCAGCGACAAGACAAGATACGTTGATCTAAGCTCAAAGCCCGCAACAAAAAGGAGATGCCTCAGACCAGGCTCAGCGCCTGTTGAGACATCTCCTTTTGCATAGACAAAGCTCTGCTAAGACAGATTCCAATTTCTTCGCGGCTTATAGTCCGATTTCTCCAGGAAATCCATCTCGGTATCGCGCGATAAACCTTTCATCGGGATACCAGCCGATTGCGATTCGACGAGCATGCGGCAGGCCATCTCCAGCGTCTGCAGCGCCATGCGCGCTTCACGAATCGATGTATCATAGACAAGGACGCCATGATTCTCAAGCAGCAATATATTCGCATGCTTAGCCTTTTCACGGACCCCCTCACCTAGCGCTTCACTTCCAGGATGATAGTAAGGCACGCGCTCTACCTTTTCCAAATAGTACATCGTCTCCACGAACCAATTGGACGGAATTTCAATATCGGAGCAGGCTACGAGCGTGCTATAGAACGGTGATGCGTGCAAGACAGCGCCGATCTCCGGGCGATTCTCATAGACCGCGCGGTGCATAGGCGTCTCCTTGGACGGAACCTTGCGCTCTGTACCATAGACAGCACCGGACATGTCGCATTCGATCAAATCCGTTTCGTCCAGCTCTCCAAGGAAGGTTCCGCTCGCCGTAATGACATAGCGGTCACCCTCGCTTCTCGCGCTAATATTGCCGGCATTGCCCCAGGCAAGGCCGTATTGCATCATATATTTGCCCGTGTGCTGCAATTCTTTCCTGATATCGGATGCATTCGGCATGCGACTCAACCTCCTGTCTTAACCATGAAGCTACTTAAGCAAATTCGGCAAGAACATCGAAATTTTCGGGATATACGTAATGGCCAATAGCGCTACGATTAACACAATATAGAACGGGATCATGCCCCTTGTTATCTGCAGCAAATTGATCTTCGCAAGCTGCGCCGATATGAACAGATTAATGCCAAGCGGCGGTGTACACATTCCGATTGCCAGGTTCACAATCATAATGATGCCGAAGTGAACCGGATCGATGCCAAGCTGCATCGCGACCGGCACTAGCAATGGCGCCAGTATAATAATGGATGCGTTCGTCTCCATGAACATGCCGACAATAAGCAAGAACACATTGACCAGCAGCAAGAATATAAGCGGATTATCCGATATGCTCATGAAGAATTGAGCGACGGTCTGCGGGATGCCTTCACGCGTCAGAATCCAGCCGAACAGTCCTGCACTTGCCAGAATGAACATAATCGTCGACGTGGTAACAACGGATTGCGTCATAATATGAATAATCTTTTTCAGCTTGATTTCACGGTAAATCACGACACCAACGAGGAACGCATAGGCTACTGCCACGCCTGCCGCCTCTGTCGGCGTAAAGAAGCCGCCGTAGATGCCGCCCAAAATAATAACGGGCATCAGCAAAGCAAAAAACGATTCTTTGAAAGCAATCCATAGCTCTTTGCCGCTTTTTCTTGTTTCTTTCGCATACTTCCGTTTTTTCGCGATGATGAAGATCGTAATCATCAGAGATGCGGCAATGAGCAAGCCCGGCAGGAAGCCGGCCATAAACAAATCGCCAATCGATGTTTCCGTCGAGATGCCGTACAGAATTAGCGGGATGCTTGGCGGGATAATAACGCCCAGCTCGCCGGATACGGATTGAACCGCGCCTGTAAAGTTGCGATGATAGCCTCTATGAATCATTGCCGGAATCAGTATGCTGCCCAGCGCCGCGGTAGTCGCTGCGCTCGAGCCGGAAATCGCCGCAAAAAACATCGAGGTCACGACGGTTACAATGGCAAGCCCTCCGGAGAAATGTCCCGTAAGCGCGTTCGCAAAGTTAACGAGACGCCTCGATATGCCGCCGTATTCCATCAAGATGCCCGCAAATACAAAGAACGGAATCGCCATGAGAGGGAACGAATCAAGCGATGTGAACGAACGTTGAACCAATACGGTGAGCGGTGTTCCGCCATCGATCCAGATCGCTGCGGCAGAAGCCAGGCCCATCGAGATCGCGATTGGTACTCCAAGAGCGAAGAACAGGATGAGAAAAAGGAATAGTATGATGCCCATCAGAGTTGTCCTCCTTTTCTCAGCGCTTCCTCGACTTCCGTCTCTTGCTCCTTGTCCGATGTCAGCAGCTCGATGATGACGGCTACCGAATTAATAATCATGAGAAGCGCGCCTATAGGAATGGCCATATACGGGATGTCCATCGTAATCCCCAGTCCGGCCGACAGCTGGCGATGCACGATATCCAGCATATCCACTCCCTGTACGAGCAAGATCACAAAGAAAATAATCGAAATGACCATAATGATAATCTTTAACACTTTTCGAACCTTGGGCTTAACATTTTCCATGATGATCTCAATCGCGATCATCCGGTTATGCCGAACGGCCAGTGCCGCTCCAAGAAAGACGATATACACCATTAAGTAGCGCGCTGCTTCTTCCGTCCAGTGCAGCGGCATGTTAATGAGAAACCGGCTTACGATTTGCGCTATGATGAAGATAGACATAGCCCCAAGCATGAGACCAACGATTACCCCCACTAATTTGTTCATCCAATCGATGCATTTCATCGTTGTCCGCATGATTCAACCTCCCGATGGACACATGGCAGTGTCACATTTGAGTATAGATGTGCAGCGGAAAGACCGGCATCCAATGGACGGATGTCACAGGCATGCCGGTTCTATTCCTTTGCTCTTGCTGTCTACTTGGTGTTCACAATGCTGTCATAAAGCTCTTTGCCGTACTTGTTGGCGAACTCTTCATGCACAGTCATCGCTTTTTCCATAAATGGCGCTGTGTCCGGCTCGATGATCGTTACGCCGCTTTCTTTCATAAACTCCATCAATTCCGCTTCCTGAGTAGCCACAAGCTCATTCTCGAATTGAGTTGCTTCCTTCGCCGCTTCCTCTACCGCCTTTTGCTGAGATTCGGACAGCTTGCTATACGTAATATCGCTCATCGTCAACATGACATAACCGTATACATGGTTGGTCATAACCAGATAATCTTGAACCTCTTGAATTTTGTTGCTGGCGATAAAAGCAAGCGGATTTTCTTGTCCATCGATTACGCCGGTTTGCAGGGAAGAATACACTTCTCCGAATGCCATTGGCGTCGGATTGGCGCCCATCGCTTTCCATGCTGCGATCGATGCCGGAATTTCCGGAACACGTACTTTCAGACCTTTCAGATCCTCAACCTTTTCAACTTTCTTGTTGCTTGTCAGCTCGCGCGGTCCTCTAACCCAGAACTCAAGTCCGCGAATCTGTGCGTTCGTCAGCAGATCTTCTTTCATCTGAGTGCCAACTTCGCCATACAGCACTTTCTCCAGGTGGTCTTGATCGCGGAACAAGTATGGAAGTTCCAGAATCGAGAAAGGTTCATAGAAGTTCGACAATACGCCCGCTACTAGCGCAAAGTCAACGGAGCCAAGCTGCATGCCTTCGATAAGGTCGCGGTCGTTGCCCAGTGTAGAGCTCGGATAAATCTCAACCTCGACGGTACCGTTGGATTTTTCTTTCACCAGCTCCGCGAATTTCAGCGCGCCTACATGCCATGCGTCAGACTCGCCTGTGATATGACCAAGACGGAGCTTAACCTTTTTATCTTCCCCGCCACTGTTGCCTCCGCTATTGGCACCGGAATTCGTATTGCCGCCACAAGCGACAGCGCTTACAATAAGGACCATCAGGACCGCTACTACCGAAAATTTCTTCAACATAATATCATTGACCTCCCAGTTTGAATAAATCTTGTTGTATGATCAGTCCAGCCTCACAGCGTCACAGCATGAGGCCGGCTTGTTGCAATAGGATGAATGCGAGCCATCTCTTGGCTGATGGATGATTCCTTTGCTTAATCGAACAATACCAGCACCTTCAGCGAAGAATCTTCCTTCTTATCTACCAGACGGAAGCCTTCCGCCGCCTGCTCAGCAGTAAGTCTATGCGTGATCAGGACTTCTTCCCTGACCGCACCAGCCTGAATCATATCAATGGCTGTGATCGTATCCTCGCGTGTATAGGTCATGCAGCCGATAATTTCCTTCTCCTGGTTCTGCAGGTTATGAATATCGAAGGTTTGAGTACCGTGGAACATCGCAATCGTCACGATTCGTCCGCCCTTGCGCAGCAGCTTAAGCGATTGATCGATGATGCCCGGAACGCCTGCAGCGATAAGCACCTTATCGAAATCCCCGCCAATCGCCGCTTTGGCTTCTTCCGTCCATTCCGGCCGGTTCATGATATTCATCGTGTGGCTGGCACCCATATGGGAAGCGGCCTCCAAGGCGTAGTCCATCACATCCGTTACCAGCGTTGTCGTTGCGCCGGCTGCCTTGGCAGCCGCCATAGCCAATAGCCCGATTGGGCCTGCTCCTAGTACTGCGACTTTATCTCCGACCTGAATGCCTGCTTTTCTTACTGCATGAACGCCAACGGCGAACGGCTCTACCAATACGCCGCGATCATAGTCCATATCATCCGGCAGCTTGAACACCGTCTGCTCAGGCGCCGCAAAGTATTCCGCCATCGCGCCATACCAGCTTCCAATACCCGGCGCTCCGCGATCCGAGCAATAGTTCACATTTCCAGTAAGGCAGTATTCGCAATGTCCACAACCTGTCTGCGGTTCAACGGTAACGCGATCGCCAGTCTTGAATTTCGTAACGCCTGGTCCGACCTCAACGACCTCACCGGCGATTTCATGGCCGATAATGACCGGAGGCTTCCGGAAGGGATGCAAGCCTTTGTAGGTATGAATATCCGATCCGCAAATACCTGCGGCTCTTACTTTAATCAATACTTCGTTATCCTGAATTTCAGGCTTGTCTACCTCTTTCACTACAACGGTATAAGCATCGTCCACGTACACGGCTTTCATCTATTTTCCCCCATTCTGACTTATTCATGCTGTCTCTTTCCTTAAAACAATAGTTTCCGCTTGGAGGCTTGTAGATGTTCCTTCATGCGATCCACGCTCTCGGCGCTTCCCTTCTCCAATGCTGCAAAAATATTTTTATGATCCTGCAAGAAATCCTTCATGCGGTGCGGGTCCTTCTTCAGATGTCTGAGCGTAATGCGAAGGAGATGATCCTGATAATTCAGCAGGACTCTATGGATTTCCTGATTGCCTGCGAATTTGCATATGAGCAAATGAAATTCATGATCCGCCTTGGCGAATTCCTTCACGTTGAGCCGTCCAACTATTTCTTCTGTCGCTTCAAGATTATCCTTTAGCTCCAATGTCTGCGACTCGGAAAGTCCTCTGCCCACAATGCTCTGAATGTTGAACGTCTCCAGCGCTGTGCGCAAATCGTAGATATCAATAATACGGTCGATTGCCAGATCGTTGATGATGATGCCTTGCTTGGAGGATACGGTCAGGAACCCCTCCGTCTCCAGCCTTGTGAGCGCCGACTTGATCGGGGTCTTGCTCATCTCCAGCAGCTCGATCAGCTCTCGCTCGGACAAGAAGCGCCCAGGCTCGAAGCGTTCATCGAGAATATGCTCTTTGATTTGATTGTAGGCAATGTCCTTCAATAGAAGTGAGTCCTTCTTTTGTCCAACCATCGTACAAGACAACATCCTTTCAACACGTTTTCTCTATTCGTTAACCAGAGGCGGCATCCCGCACCTTTATAAAGTAATCCGGGCTTCCGAACTGTCCGCCTTTGAGCGCGAGCTCCAATCCGTCCATTCTCTCATCCTGCGAGTAGACTTTGCAAAGCGGCGCTCCAGGGGAGACCGGCAATGCCATCTCCAGACCGTAGATCCCCATTTCACTCGTCACAAACCCGGAAGTGTCTCCGCCGGCAATGACAACTCTGCCGATGTTCGCTTGCAGCATAATATGCTTCGTCCATCTGCCGAGCTGACGGCCGATATGCTCTCCCGCTTGCGAGCCGCCAATGCCCTTGTCGGCCATAGCCTTGCGCGTGGCGGCGATAGCTGGGTCTTCCGGGCCAAGTGCAGTGTAAAGCACGACACTACGTCCTTCATTCAAATGCTGAATCGCTTCTTTCAGCAGCTGCTCCGGCATGTCCCTGTCCTCAGCCAAGCATTCCGGCGGGATACGCAACCCAATGAACCCTTGCTCGATCGCGGTCTCCACTTGGCGCTGGCTAACCGGCGAAGCGCTGCCGGACACAGCCAAGATTCTGCTTGCCGGAACGAGACCTTTACGAACCGAATTCGTTTGATCATCGGATTTCCGGATGCCCGCTTCTTCCCAATAAGCGGTCAGGGCATATTCAACGCCGGAGGAGCCTACAACAAAGCGCTGTCCCTCGACGCCGGATTCCCAAATCAATTGGCCAGTCAGCCTCATTGTGCCATCACCCAGCGCATCGAACAAGATGACAGCAGGCTTCCGCTCCAGCTTGTGCCGGTAAGCCGTCCTCGCCGACTTCTCGCCGCCCTCCAGCTCCACAATGCTCACCAGTTCCATATGGGCATCCAGCTGCTTCTGCAAATGAAGCCTCAAATCCGCTTCTCCCATCGGTGTGACCGGATGACGCGACATAACTGGATGGCGGTCCAGCCGATACACCTCTCCGTCATATCGGGCAAAGTGATGTCCGAATACCGTGTAGCGGCCAAGGGCGGGAGCGCCAACCAAAAGCGGCACTGTCTCTTGGTCCTTGAAATATGGGAGTGTAACGCTAATCGCTTCCCCGATACTGCCAAAATCCGGTGAGGAGTCGAAGGTGGAGCATGTTTTATAGTGGATGATGCCGGCTGGCAATTGCGCTAGCCGCTCCATTATCGGCCCCACTTCCTTACCCAGGTCCTCGGGATTCTTCGCCCGACTTGTTCCGGCGACACCTACGCATCGGATGCCTTCGAATCGCTTCAACATATCCGGCGAAGGCGCTTCAAGAAACAATACTGTGCGGTATCCGCTTTGCGACAGCGCTTCCATGGCATCCGTGGAACCTGTAAAGTCATCCCCGTAGAAAGCGAGTAGAAGTTCATTGTCCTGCATGTTCTGTACCTCCGTCTAGTCTAGTTGCGAGCTTTCCCGAATGTCTGTATGGCTTGTTGCAGAGCCGGATGCGTCTTGGCATACTCCTCTATCGGTATGCCGCTTGCAGCCGCCTCCCAGCCTTGCCGCATACTTGCTACTCCCTCAGCAGCTCCGCCCGGATGGGCCAATATGCCTCCTCCAGCCAAATGGATCACATTGGTCGACTGAATGGCCCGATAAGTCGGTTCTGCACTTCCGGCCCACTGTGCCGAGGACAGTACCGGCATAATCGGATAGCCGCCCAGGAATGGGTTCAGACAATCCTTGACCGACTGTGCAACACCATCATTGCTTTCGGCAAACTTGCTGTTCAGCCCGTTCGTATGCAGATGATCCACACCGGCGAGCCGGCATAGCTTCTGGTAAGCCTTGAAGCCCATCCCTAACATCGGAGAACGGGTCATCGCCCCCCATTGTGTGCGATGCCCATGAATCGGCACCTCAGCATATTGTCTCAGGTGGGCCACGGCCGGCAGGCCCATGCTGTTGACAGCGACCATAACGCATGTGCCGCCTTCCTTCACGACGAGATCGTGATGCCGCTTCATCTCGTCGATGTCGCCAGTAATATTAAAGGCGTACATCAGCTTCCTGCCGGTCCGATCAGCCGCTCGCTCGATCTGCTCCATCACCGTCTTCACCCTCTGGTCGAATGGCGCGTAAGGCGGATTGGCGCAAAGCTCATCATCCTTGATGAAGTCCAGTCCCGCCTCGGCCAGGCTTCTTACAAGCGGACCATATTCGGAGAGCGGAAGCCCTATGCTTGGTTTGACAATTGTGCCAATTATGGGACCGCTATTCACCTGTGTCAGCCTGCGTGTCCCTTCTATGCCGAATCGTGGTCCGGGATATCTGTCGGCGAATGGCCCAGGAAGCTCGATATCCACCAGCCGAATTCCCGACAGCTCGCGCAGCTCATAGAGGTTGCCGGCTACGGTACTCATTAAATTAGCAAGAGAAGCGCCGAAGTTATCTATCGGAAAGGCTAGCTGCACCAGCCCTCTGCGGTACATCAGATTTTTCTCCCCTGCAGGCGGCATAGTGTAAGGCAAGGATGGCTCTAACCTCTCATCCAGTTCCTCTATATGAATAATTGCCGCACGATGGCGAGCTATTAATTCTGGCGTCTCGCCAGGCACCTTTACGAATGTGCCTGTTGATTGCTCGCCTGCCATAACTTCCGCCGCATGCGCCAGGGAATAAGGAGTTTCGATGAGGTAAGTTGCGATCACCTGATGTTGTGACAAGTTCACTCAACCTCCATTCCTGGGGTTTCTTGGATAGATCTATAATAGATCTATGTTGGATCTATTAGTTCCCATCATAAATAAAACGTTTTCAAAAGTCAACGGATTAATTTATTTTTCATTTCGCTTTTAAATAAATAGTCGGACAAAAAAGGACCTTGTATCAGCATGAATACCGATACAGGGCCCTCTCCAAATGTACCTAAATATTTTTAAAAATATTAGTCCTTTTGCAGGATCGGGTCAGCCAGAACCTTATACAGCTTCCAGTAACCATCAAATTCCTGCTGCAACTGTGCCCATTCAGCCCCCTGCTCATAGAGAGTCGGGTATTGCTGATTCACTCCATCCAAAGACAATACAGCTTGAGGATTAGGCACTAAAATATAATCAATTCCATGCTCCGAAGGAGCTTTCATTGAGTCTTCAAAGTCATCATCACTTGTTATGACAAAATTTCTAGGGGTTTTGCTTCCCATTATGATTCTGAAGCTACTGAATGAATCCGTAAGGATCATTGAATCAGACAATTGCTCATTAATATATCGAGTCGCCGCCTTACCTGCTTCTTGCTCCGCATAGAGTTTATTTTGTCTGAAGGCTTCATATTCATCAGAAGCCACGGTAGGGTCGTTCATCATCAGCCCCATAACTCCTGCACTGGCAATCATACCTGTAATCAGCAATGTCACGCCTGTTTTCTTAAATTTCATCAGACTAATCTCGTAAGGAATCCAGATCGCCGCGATTGGAAAGGCGTACATGTAGTAACGTATCCACGCTGCCGTGCCGCCTTTTAGCAATAAAATAACCTGCATTGAAGGAATCGATACCGCCAAGATGAATAGCATCAGCGTGTCCCAACGGAAAAATCTCCGCTCTATTAATCTCATTACAAAAATGATAACTAAAGGTATACAGAAATACCAAAGCCTTTTTACCACAAAAAGCAATGTTAGTCCCGGATTGTTCACCATGGAAGCGAATCGTTCATCGTTCTTCAGAAGCTCGGCCTGACCCAAGTTGCCATAACTGTCCGTCAGAAAATAAAATCCGTCGCCCATAATGGTGTAGTTAAAAAATATCCACAGCAAACCGGAAAATACGACTGGCGTAAGCAGAAGAGTCCAGGTTCCCTCCGCTTGACGGAGACGGTCTTTCAACGATTCTGTTTTTTGCTGCAATATCCAAATTAACACAGTGAATGCAAGAGCAGCTCCAAAAAACACGGTCTCATATCTCGTCCAAAAGGCCAGTGCCAGTGCGATAGCCGCGATAACAAGCGGTCTTGCCCCATCTTCTCTCATCCAAAGAATCAATTGAATGACAGCTATATTGATAAAATATATAAAAATAACTTCGGTCAATCCGTTTGCGCCATAATAGAAAATATACGGATTAAGCGCATAAAGTACGGCAAAAACCATGGTCAGCCATTTGTTAATGCCGAATCGAAAACCCGCTTTTACAATCATTGCGGCAGTTAGAGCAGCGAACAAACTCGATACAATAACCGCAGCTACACCTTCTGATGCAAGTCCAGGAAAAATAGGATAAAAGACCAGCAGCAGCAACTGCATTAGGCTGGGGAGCGGATTCCAAATGAAACCGATATTGGCAAGACTCGGCTCACGGCTATATAGCACGTAAAATGCATTAGCTACGCGGCTAGATGCATCGCCGGACATAAAACCGTAAATAGCTGTCAAATAATAACCAACCGCAAGCTCCAGCAGAAATACAATAATAAAGATTGCGAATATTGAACGCTTCCAAGCGACTGACATACCTTCACCTTACCATTCCCATATTTCGCTACAAATCTACCGTAGGACCGTTGCTGCTGTGCGTATCTGTCGTAGCATGTCCATGTGCCGTCTTCTCCCAGTAAAACGGCTTCGTGATAAGCTGGATAGCAGCTTTCATCGCCGCAATACTCATTAGCACCCAATAAATTGGCGTCAATAGCGAGTACTTGATCAGCGAAAAGGAAAACACTTTTTCCCCTTTGTTATGCATATCTCTTGTTACCCAGTACATACCGGCAGTATGACTATAGACGAATATAAAGTTGCCTATAAACAATTCAAATGCCGCAATATAATAGATGGGCCCTGGGAAAAACATCGGAATAAACTTTATTTTCGCCAAATACCATAGCAAGCACATCGTCCAAAATATCGGATTCAATAGAGGAAGCAGCGGCGTGGCAAGCACCATTGCCTGAAATCCAAGAAAACCTTTTGGCCCCAGATCGCGCCAAAGTTGAACCGGGTTGCGCATATGAACAAGCCAAGTCTGCATATAGCCCTTAATCCAACGCGAGCGCTGTCTGATCCAGTTGCCTACGCGACTTGTCGCTTCTTCCCATGTTCGGGAATCGACAATAGCTGTTTTATATCCCTCTTTATATAGCCGCACACCTAGATCGGCATCTTCGGTTACATTATAAGGATCCCATGCATTTATTTTCTTCAATACTTCTGTTTTAAAATGGTTGGAAGTCCCACCAAGCGGAAGCGGAATATCCAGCTTCATCACGCCCGGCAGCAGCAATTCGAACCACATGCTGTACTCATGGGTAAACCATCGGGTCAGCAAATTCTGATTGCTGTTGTAATAATTGAGCTTGGCTTGAATACAGCAGCAATTATCTGGACTTGCTTTGAAGGACAGATACACCTTTTTCAACTGATCAGGATCCGGACGGTCCTCAGCGTCATAGATGACGACAATCTCTCCACGCGCACGAATAAGACCGTAATTGCATGCCTTCGGTTTTGTTTTAGGCAGACTATGCGGTACGACCAATACGGTAAAATAAGATGGCGGTTTGTCTTTCTTCAACAATTCAATGGCTTCAATATCATCTTCCTCGATAAGCAACCGTACATCTAGCTTCGATTTGGGATAATCCAAATTTTCGATATTGCGAATCAACTGAGGGATAATGTTGCTTTCTTTGTACACTGGCACAAGGATACTGTATATTGGCAGATCTCTCTCATCAATTGCCGCGATTTCCTCTGGTGTAAACCTCAACTGTGATGTTTCCTTAGCCCCAATAATCAATATGCCGTATTTGAAGACGGACATAAGCAAATAACCGATCTGAACGGCAATATTAATAGCAAGAAGCGTCCATAGCCAATTCCACAACAGTCCTCCTATAAAAAGAGCCGCGGTAATATACAGGAATATTTTCTGGCTTGTTGTAAAAGTGATATGGGCAGAGTCTTCCGGTTTTTCGGCGATCAGCTTTTCTGTGCTTTGCTGCATAAGCTCACTTACATAGATTTCCTTCCAGAAAAACTCCATCTCATCCCTTGTGGCCATAACCTGTTCAATTGGACTGCCCAAATATTGTTCCAGCCCGGACTGCTGCTCTTCAGTAAGCCTCGATCCAACAGCAATCAGGTAGCGATTGAAATCTTTATTGATAATGACTGCATTATAGGAGCGAGCCATCTCTTCAGGCAATTTCTCATCCTTCTCAAAGGTAAATTCCTGGCCGATTCTTCCCATATTGTTTTGTGTAGCTATAGCTCTATACAAGCGATCGGGTTCAATAAATTTCAGTGAGAGCAAAATATCGCCCAATATGCCGCCGCTCTTCTGCTGGAAGGCAAGAGCGCGATCCAATTGTTCCTGCGAAATTTGCCCTGTATTCACAAGCATCTCGCCTAGTCGGCCTTTGACAGGTACGTTATCTGTTATTGCACGCACTTCTTCCCGGTCAATGCCTGTCAACTCGATGATAATATCACCAAGTCTCCCGCCATTTTTGGTTTGATACTCGACCGCTTCCTGCAATTGCTTCTCCGATATTAATCCGGCCTGCAGCAAAGCATCGCCAATCCGTACTGCCTTCATATGGTCTTACGTCCTTTCTTTCGCTGCTCTCCTACTTGCCAATCAAACTCATATCGTATGATATCGTCTTCATTCACATTCATTCCGATTTGAACTTCAATTAAATCGACAGCTTCAATTGCCCGAATTGCATGCCGGATACCCGATTCAATATGAATAACTTCACCGACGCCGGCCTGAAATTTTCGTCCGTTTATCATAATTTCAGCCTTTCCGCCAATAATCGTCCATATCTCATCTCGACCAGTGTGCACATGATAGCTGATATGCTTCCCTGTCCATACATGAACTCGTTTTGTCACAACTTGTTGATTCAATCCATTACGCTCACAATCCATAACCCGGTACCAACCGTAGATCGTTTCTTCATACATGGGTCGGGCAGACAACGATTTGACCGCGTCTTTGAGCTTCGTACTGGACTCCTTGTCCGATACAAGTATGCCGTCGGGACTCGCTGCAATTACAGCATTCGGTATTCCCAAAACGACGACTGGGATTTGCAGCTCGTTAACGATATGAGTATTGATACTGTCCTCGCTCAATACTCCCTTGCCATTCAGTCTCCGAGGCATCATGCTTGTCCATTCATTCCAAGTTCCCAGATCATTCCAGCGGCCTGAATACGGCTTCACTGACACATTCTGTTCTTTCTCCACCACTTCATAATCAAAACTAATAGAAGGCATCAAATGATAGTTAGCAATCATCTTCTCATAGTCGGTGGACCATCCACTAGAACGCAACAATTCAAGCATATAGCCAAGTCTGAATGCAAACACGCCACAATTCCACATAGCTCCTTGCTTAATTAACCTTTCCGCTGCAGCAGAGTCGGGCTTCTCAATAAATCGATCAATCTGAAGCATACCCGAATCTGCAAGCCCCTTACGGGGAAGTATATACCCAAACTTCTCTGAGGGGCTTGTTGGTCTAAGTCCAATCAAACCGATGTTGGAATCCGATTCTTCGAACTCTTTGCCCAGCTGCTTAATAGCTTCAAAAAAGCTATCGTCCGCCTCAACGTCAACCGGCATCACGACAACAATCTCGCCTTCATTAACCCCCATTTTCGAAAAAAGATATGTCGATGCTAAACTTATCGCAGGAAATGTATCACGTTTAACAGGCTCCAGCACAAGATGCGCAGCCCCATTTAATTGAGATTGAATCACTTCTTCCTGAACTTGACTAGCAGCGATAACAGCCGACTCAGCCAATCCCATCTTCTGAAGCGAAGCCCAAACCCTCTGAATCATTGAAGTTGGTCCTTCGCCTTCATTATCATTATGCATAACTTTGATAAACTGCTTGGAACGATTGTCATTAGATAGGGGCCACAAACGCTTGCCGGATCCGCCTGATAGTAGAATTAATTTCATGACACCTTCTCCCTTCATGCATAATTCAAGACTAATTGCCGCATGCTTCGAATGGAACCAGGTGAACGCTAACAGATCATAGTGCGCGGAGTATGGACCACATTCATAGAGACATATATTCATAGAGGACTTGAGAAGCACGAATCTCGCCAAAAAACTAGTTCATTAGTTATGGTAGTAGTCTTAAAGTAATACGTACAGTACTCAATATAACCTAAATACTGTCATGATGCCAGAGGTTTCTAGTATTTATATTATTGGTAAATGACTCTTCGAATAAATTGTGACCATCACAAGAAAACCCAGTCTGACAATGACTGAGTTCTATATATACATTTTGTGTGCCACATGCTTATTATAACGAAAAATTCGACAAGAAGTTGCAAAAATAGTTAATGGTCAGCATGCATCATTTTACCCACTTTAGTTTTAAACACTATCTTAACATTATTCCATTCACATAACTAGTTTAATCACAGGGTTCCATAACCTTACAGCTGCATAAAGATCGGCTAGTGAATAGATTAACCGAATAATCGAATATTAAAGGTAACCTAAACCGCAAGTGCATGCTGAATATCGATTGTGGATTCTACTGGAAGGACGGATAAGATGAATCAACATAAAAAACCGCAACATGCAGGAAAACTGTCCGTGTTCGCGCTAGGCGGCGTATTCGAGATTGGTAAAAACATGTACGTCTTGCAATATGACGACGATATCATCGTTATTGACTGCGGCTCCAAATTCCCGGACGAGAGCCTGCTCGGCATCGACCTCATCGTTCCCGATATTACGTATTTGCTGGAGAACAAGCAGCGGGTCCGCGGTTTAATTATCACTCATGGACATGAGGATCACATCGGGGCCATCCCATACATATTGAAGCAGCTGGATATGCCGGTATATGGAACACCGCTGACGCTCGGCCTGATAAGGGGGAAGCTGAAGGAGCATAACCTGAGCGATAAAGGGCTGCATATAATTAAAACCGACAGCATCGTCGAGCTCGGAGCGATGAAGCTATCCTTTTTCCGCACCAATCACAGTATTCCAGATTGCGTAGGGATCGCCATAGATACGCCAGAGGGTACAGTTGTTCATACCGGAGACTTCAAGTTTGACCTCTCCCCCGCCAACAAGCAATTTCCCGATGTGCATAAAATGGCCCGGATAGGCGAACGCGGTGTGCTTCTCTTATTATCCGAGAGCACCAATGCGGAGCGTCCCGGATTCACGCCATCCGAGAAGCTGGTCGGAGAGAGAATCGAAGAAGCCTTCCAGAAAGCAACAAATAAAATTTTTCTCACTACCTTCGCTTCCAACGTAAACCGACTGCAGCAGGTAATCAACGCTGCGCGCATAACCGACCGCAAACTGCTGTTGCTCGGGCGCAGCATGGTGAATGTCGTCCGGGTTTCCCAGGAGCTTGGCTATCTGGATGTACCGGAAGGCATGCTCATCGAGCCCAAGGAGGCCGGCCAGTTCACTCGCGATCGCATCGCAATATTATGCACCGGCAGCCAAGGCGAGCCTATGGCAGCCTTGTCTCGCCTGGCAAGCTCTACACATCCTTTGATCACAATCGATCCCGGCGATACCGTCATCTTCGCTTCGTCTCCGATCCCCGGCAATGAACGCAATGTTGCCAGCACGCTGGATCATCTGTATTTGCTGGGGGCGCATGTGATCCATGGCGGCAGCGGATCTACCGGGATGCATGTATCCGGGCATGGCAGCCAGGAAGAGCTGAAGCTGATGCTCACCCTCATGAAGCCGACTTATTTTGTCCCCATCCACGGAGAATACCGTATGCTTCACCAGCATCGGCAGCTTGCCGTAGATGTCGGAGTTGAACGGGAGCATATTTTTATATTAAGAAACGGTGATGTATTGGATATTAGCGGCGGCAAAGCAGTCAGCACCAGACAAATACCAGCAGGCAATACGTTAGTTGACGGATTCGGAATTGGCGATGTGGGGAATATTGTACTGCGGGATCGCAAGCATCTGTCCGAGGATGGCATTATCGTCATCGTCATCACGCTAAGCCGTCAGGAAAACGCGCTGCTATCGGATCCGGACGTCATTTCGAGAGGTTTCGTGTATGTCAAGGAATCGGAAGGCCTGCTTGGCGAAGTCAGCAGAATCGTCATTCGCGCGATAGAAGAGCTTCAAGAATCAGGGAATGACTGGAAATGGTCCTTGTTAAAGACAAAAACAAAAGACTCGGTCGGATCGTTCCTCTATGCGAAAACAAAAAGAAGACCGATGATTCTCCCTATCATTATCGAGGTTTAGAACAAGTTCCCTTAGCTTTGCATATTTAACAGCCTATATAGGCAATTTAAACACGATGTACACTTCAACCCTTGAGGAGGAACTATTTTGGCAGCACATTTGGGCGCTCATGAAACAATGGAAGTACATGAAGTATTGTCGGCCACAATTACGGGTATCAACACGATGCAACTGTATCGACCGCACGCCAAGGATCCGCAGCTTACTCAAATTATGGACAAGCAGCTTCAATTCACGATTGATGAATATAACCGCTGCGTTCAAGCTGTACAACACCTGTCTGGACAAGGCGCCACTCCAGGCTCGCCTTATGCAGCATCCAAAAACTTCACACCGACATACGGTCTGGATCATCCGGCTCCTGCAAGCCCGAATGCATCTGCGAATCAAATTGATGACAGAGATGTTGCTTGTGCATTGCTTGGACTACACAAGTCTTCCGCATCGATGAAGATCATTGCTGCCTTGGAATGCGCTAACCCGCAGCTGCGGTCCATGATGCAGCAAGGCGCGGTGAATTGCTCCGAGCAAGCCTACGAAGTCTGGCAATACATGAACCAGGCTGGATATTATCAGGTTCCAACGATGAAGGAAATGACGACCAATACAGTATTGAATCATTACCAGCCTGCAAATGCGAACGCAATGGGTGCGCCGGGCTACTATCAAAGAACGGCGACTATGACATACCCTACTATGACTCAATAACACAGCAAAAAATAGGCAAATAAGGAGAAGTCAACATGGGCATTTTAACAGGAAATCCGAAGGACAATCCTCTTCATTACGGCGAGATCTACGATATCTGGCAATTTTCTATGGTTGCCAAGGGCTGTATCTCGGTCAATAGCGCCCTTAAACTCCACGCGGGCGATGGGGATTTAAAAAAATATCTCGACCAGACGATTGATCAAGCCAAGCTTGAGGCCGAAGAATGTGATGAGATTTTAAAAGAAAACGGCATTGCTCCTCCCCCAGCTCTGCCTTCGAGACCTGAAGCAAGGCTGGAGGATATCCCTGCAGGCGCGCGATTCGCTGACAATGAGATCGCTCCTATGGTAGCAGCCGATAATGCGGCCGGGCTTGTAGCCTGCAGCCAGATTATGGGCAAGTCCATCCGTGAGGATGTTGGTGCGTTGTTCGCGAAGTACCATGCAACCAAAATGGCCAATGGTCTAAAAATACTTCGCATCAGCAAAGAAAAGGGCTGGCTCGTCCCCCCTCCTCTTCAAATTAAACGTCCGGAAGCGGTAGAAGCATAGCAAGCGGAAAGGATGGCACGGCCTTCAAGGTCCGCGCCATCCTTTTTTTAACCTATGGAATCTGAACGCCCTGCCCGAGCTCCTGACGATCGTCAAAGCCGATCGGAACGATGCGATACGACTCTTGCCCTACATCAATTGAACGGAATCGAATATACGACCTCTCTCCCGGTTCATCCGAGATATAACCTTCCGATTCCAGAATCTCTTGACCGCTGTCCGAGACAAGCTTCAACCTTAGTGAATCCGATGCCTCCGCCGCGTCAAAATAAATCAGCGTCGATATCGGCGACAGGATCGCACTATCGATCGTGACGGCCTCTCCATGAAGAAGCGGTATCGTTTCATTCAATTCAATGGCTGTTATGGCAGCGTTAAGCTCGCTCGTAGACACCTCCACATGAAATACCCAGGGCTCCTCGATTGGCTTGCCTGTGATCTCATGCTCGCCACTTCCAATGATCCGATCGTAGGTGATAGCCAACTGGAGCGGCCGCCCGTCTCGCGGGAGCTCCCCTACGTTAATATCTCCATAGACGGTGTACATGCCTTCCACCACCCTAACCGACTGCGAGCCTCTCGTAAGCTGAAGATCCTCTCCGTTCACCAGCACGCTCGGCCTGAGCTGTGTCTGATAGTTGAAGTCGACTCCCTTTGCCGGCTCGAAGGTCGAGCTGATGAGCAGTCGATCGGAATCGACGAGCACTTCGTTCAGCGTCAGCTTGCCGTACGCATTCTCGGCAGATTCGCCAATGATAGTCTTGTAAGCGGAATAATCCGGAGGATTCTCGCTATGGATGAATCGTTCGATCTGGCCTGCCGTTGCCGGGATCTTGGCAAGCGTCAGCTTCCCATAAGACAGCGTCACACCCATCGCCAAAACCAATACCGCGGCGAAACCAACCCATCTTCTCGCAGCCATCATGCTGCGGCGGCCCAGCTTATTTTTGACACGGTTCACCCAATGCTTCTGTTCAATATCGGACAGAGACTCCTCCTCATACTGCGATACGTCCAGTCTCATCTCATTCAAATCGCGATAGATCGACATCCCTTTACACCTTCCTCGGAATCAATATGTCCCTTAGCTTGCTGCGTCCCCGCGACAGCTTGTTATGAATCCATGATTCTTTCACGTTCAACTGCTGCGCCATCTCGCGCGAAGGCACGCCTTCGAGATAATATTTTTCGAACACAGCCCGTTCCGTATCCGATAATTGCTCCAGCACATCCTCTACATCATGCGATGACATGGATACAGGCTGCTTGTAGTACAGTTCATCTGTGATGTCTGCCGGCACCACATGCTGCCTTCTTCTCGACATTCGACGCTGATAATCAATGGCGCGGTGCTTCGCAATGGCCGCAATCCATTGCTTGAACGTATTCCTTTCCTCATCGAACGAGTCGATATGATGCCAGACCGCAAGGAGCACATCGTCCAGACACTCTTCGTACTCTTGCTCATTGAACTGCACATGCCGCTTAATAATCGCCGCCAGCAACCCTCCATATGTCCTGACGATGAATGCCAGCGCGCTTTCGTTGCGTTTCTTAATGTGCTTCACTACGTTATCCTCCGATATGCTCACCCTGTCTGCCCTCCTTTGCTTAAGTGGTTGTTCCTACAAGCTAATACGACTGCCATTGCCGATTCCTATCAGTATCTATATCCATTCACAAAATATTGTTCCATTGTCGATGCCGCACCGATCTGAGTCAGTCAGTCCTTCCCTCTTATCTTAACTCCTTTCTTGACACGGCAGGGTAACAGACGCGAATGAGACCTGTAAGTGATCCGGTTCAAACCAAAAGGCCGGACCTCCGGGTCCGGCTCCTCTGTCACTTATCCGATAAACCATTCATGCTATTAAATAAATCCGCCGTTAGCGCGAAGCGTCTGCCCTGTCACCCAGCGCGACTGCTCGCTCGCAAGGAACAGGACGATTTCGGAGATATCCTCCGGCTCGCCGATACGTCCGAAAGCATTCATGCTGCCGATCGCCTTGATCTGCTCCTCCGACTTGCCTACGGTGAACAGCTCCGTGCTCACTGGGCCTGGCGCCACAGCATTGATTGTTATGCCTTTAGGTCCCAGCTCCTTGGCAAGCTGACGCGTAAACTGCTCGACAGCGCCCTTCGTGCCTGCATAAGTGCTGTAAGCCGGGAACATGTGACCCGCCACCGAAGTAGAGAAGTTGATAATGCGACCGCCCTCGCCCATATGCTTCGCCGCTTGCTGGATTGCAAAGAACGTCCCTTTCACATTGATAGCAAATTGCTTGTCAAAGTCTTCTTCAGTCGTTTGAAGCAGCGGCTTCGTCACCATAACACCCGCGTTATTAACCAATATATCAACCTGCCCAAACGCGTCCAGCGTCTCCCGGAACAAGCGCTCAACCTCCATTACCTGGCTGATGTCCGCTTGAATAGCGATCGCCTCGCCGCCGCGCTGCGCAATACCCGCTACAACTTCCTCCGCCTTGGCCGGGCTGCTTGAATAATTCACAACGACCTTGGCGCCATGCTGCGCCAGATCCTCGGCGATCTGTCTCCCCATGCCTCTTGATGCGCCTGTAACGAGAGCCACTTTGCCAACTAATGATTGTTCCATCTTTATCCCGCCTTTATCGTCATTCAGCTGCCAGACATCAAGCACAACCGCGGCTTATTGACTAATTGCTAGTCTATCCTCATATGCAGTTGAATACTTTGCCGTGTGCAATGTGAGATCATCATAGCTCATTCGCCAAATAAATGTCAAATGACATTTTTTATTATTTGTCATTCAAAGATACAGCTTCCCCTTTGATACAATGAATGGCCTCATTCATTCACCAAAAAACTGATTAAAAAACCTTCGAGCCGCGTCAGCGGATCGAAGGTTTCAACTTCCTGATTGGTATTCGTATTGGATCTAGCTTCATTCTCGGCTCAGCAATCCTGTCAAAACCAGCTGCCACACAGCATCAAAATCAGCGGTAGAACTGTCTTGCAGCCATTCCTGCGCATGAGCGGGATGATGGAAGCGCGAGGTCGCCAGGAAGACAGCCCTTGCCATTTGCGCCGAATCCCCGGACTTAATATCTCCGGCTTGCATGCCCCATTCAATCAACTGACCCATCTGAGCAATGAGCCGGTTCACATGTGCGGATATCATCTCCACTTCAATAAGCGTGACAGCTGCGTACATGCTGAACATCTCCGCATCCTCGATTGAGAAGGTTCGCTTAAGCCGGATAAGCGTCTCCATCCATAGGCGCAAGCGCTCCACCGCGCTGCCTCCGTCCTCGTCCATGATGGCCGATAATGGGATCGTAATGCTCTGATGCAGCCATCTCTCCGTTACCGCTTCTCGAATGGAAGCCTTGCTTGCAAAATGGCGGTACAGCGTGCCGTGGCTAACCTTCAGCACCTTCGCAATATCCACAACCGATGTTTTGTCCGGTCCAAAGCGCCTCAACACCTGCTCTGCCGCATCCAATATCGCCTCTCTCGACAAAGGCAAATCATGAGCCGTCATAGGAATCAGCAGCCAAGCATTCAACTAAAGCCAGCTCGGCCACTTGCCTCCCCCCTTTCACTCCGTTCATTATAGCATCGATGATCTTGAACACAACTATCATTAACCGTTTATTGTTACCGATCACACCTTGATCTCGTTCATAGGAAACGAAGCGAAGCCACAGCTTCAACAAGCTGTGGCTTCGCAATGGACAAGCTTAATCAATCATGACAGGGTCGCAATCAACCGATGCTCTCCCGCTGGCAAGTCCATAAGAATTCGCCCTTCTTCAACGATCATGGCTTGAACCTCAGAGCCAGACTGATCTTGAATACTTGAGATTGCCGGCAGCATCAGCTTTACTTGAGTCGCGGCCGGCAGCGTAAGCGCGATGGTATAGACATCCCTGTCATGCCGTACAGACCCGCTCGCCGGAAGCGAGAACGAAAGCAGCTCCTTGTCATCCGCGAGAAGCGATTGGCCTGCAAATAGCGCATATGCTTCCGGCATTCCATTGGGAGCAGACTCGCGGACCCATTCCATGCCGCCGTGATTCCAGATGCGCAGCCGGTCCCGGCCATTGATCGTGATGACCGAGCCCTCTTCTCTCCATTCGACATGCCACTCGCAAGGCTCGTTCTCTATAGACTCAAGCTCCGGGCGTGGCACAAGCAGTGTTGCGAAGCGCGCTCTCCCTTTCGGGTCAGCGTTCACCTGGTAGACCAAATACGGCCCATACTCCTCTGCCCCCGGGTACTCTGTGATCATGGAAGAGGCTCCGTGGGAGGAGGATGTACACACAAGCACCGATGCTCTCTCACCGGAGAAGGTGTATGCTCCGCCATCGCCCGCTTCCGAGATGACAATACCGTCCTTCGCATGAAGCAGGAGCTCTGCCCGATCTGAAGCGTCATGAAGTGCTATATCATCGATGATGATGAAGCAGCTCTCGTCCATATGGGCTACTGTCCGGTACCAATGACGAATGGCTCCCTCGTAGCTGGCGGTCGCATCTCCTCTCACTGCATCGAAGCCTGGAGACATATGCGACGAAGTCAGTCTGCCGCCCCCGCGCAATCGCTGTCCCTGTCCATTCACCAAGAGCACATTATGTCCGACCGAACCGTCTGTAAATTCATTTTTCGGACCGGGCCTGTAATCCTGATAGCCCGGATCGGCAATCAACCATTCACCGGCTACGTTCAAGATAAAATGATTCTGATCGAGATGATTATGTCCCCGTGCCGATGGACTAGAGGTGAACGCCATGACATGATCACGCTCTCCCCATCCGCTTCGCAAAGCAACCCAACCGATCCTCGGGAATGCCTTGGACATACGTCCGGCAAAATACCGCTCAGGCGGGATCGCCTCCGTCCCTCGGACCACATTTAACAGCACCGTTAGACTATTCGACTCATATTGCTGCACATACCACATCGCGGCACCATTAGACGCATTCTCAGCAAGCATCGACATCATATAGGCCAAATTCAGCTTGGGATGGCAGTCTGACAGATTCGCGAACGTAGGCTGATTCCCCGCTGACTGGAAGTAAAAAAACTGGTCCGGCACGAAGACCGTCAAGAATGGATGCTCCATAAGCTCCGCATGGCCAGTCGATTTCTTGAATGCCGCCGCCGCTTGCGCCAGATGAGTAGCTGCGATGTTGTTGTACATGAGCCCTTCTGTCTCTTCCGACTCCACACGAGCATCCAGATACGCATGAATATAATCGAAGGCTTGCTTGACATATTTGGCTGCTGCCGGCTCTTCGTCCACGATGGCAAGCGCCCCGATCATCATTGCCACCTGTTTGGCTACAATGATATTATGCTGATCGGCGTTGCCGAAATCGATTGCCAGCGGTCTAAGCCCCTTCTCTAGAATAGATGTACGAATAATCTCTCTTTCCTCAATCGTCAGCATGCCATACAACGTATCATACGCAGTCGCAGCCCCCAGCGTAAAATGCGCATTGCTCAAGTTCCCTTCCGCTCCGCGGGCCGGAAACTCATACCAGCGCCGATAAGCAGCCAAGTCGAGAAGCATCGCCTTTGCCTTATCCGCGTACCCCCGCTCCTCCGTCAGAGCATATAAGAGGGACAGCGTAATCAACCGATGTTCGATTCCGCGTGAATACATCGTCCAGAACGGATAGTCTACATATCCGGGGGGATTCGGCAGCGGATCAGGCTGCAAGAGCGGATAGACAACATCGATGACATCGGGCGCATTGGCATAAGTGACCCGGAAGCCGCTCTCCTCCGCGTAACGGTCTCCTTCCTTCCTCAGTTCCTCCCAGATCGCCGGAACATTGATGCCGAATACGTTATGCTCCTGGAAAGCTATCCTGCTCTGCAGGGTACGCCTCTCCTCTGCCGTAAACAAAATGCGGGGATGGTCAATTAACTGTGAGATATACGCCCTCGCACCGGGAATCACACCGACTGCAAAACATGTTCCAAACGAGCGTCCATCCTCCATTGAGACTGTCACCGTGACGTCAGCCTCGCCCAAACCAGCACCGATGATAGCGTCTCCCTCTACTTGCAGGATTGTAGAGTCGCTAACGCTGATCATCACATCCTGAGGTGGAATAGCCGCTATAAAACCACCATTCGCATCATGCGCGTGTATGTGGACAGCAGCCCGCTCCCCCGTCTCTAGGTAACGCACTGCCAATACTTCAATTCCTGCTATGGCTGCAGGCTGCTTCTTCATCGTCGCTCCTCCTATCTGCCGAATGTTACTCGGATACCGCCTGAATGTCCCCATATGCCCAATGAGCGGCGGGCACATCCGACCATATCGGTGCTGCCGCATCTACGGGCGTAACGCCGATTAGACGATTGATCATGGTCACGGCCTCAGCCCGTGTCAACGTGAGATCCGGACGGTACGATCCGTCACCATAACCTTGCACAATGCCTCTTGCTTGCAGCCCTGTAACGGCTTCTTCCGCCCAGTGTCCCGACATGTCAGAGAAAGAAACCAATGCCTTCTCTTGTTCCCTGTCTATCTCTGCGAGCAGCGGCAGCAATACCATCGCGAACTCGGCGCGCGTCATCGCTTGGTCTGGCTTGAAGCTATCATTGCCGTATCCTCTCATTACGCCTAGCTGCACTAACTGTCGAATAGAGGGCTCCGCCCAATGCGTGCCCGGCACGTCTTGGAACGATACAGCGGGACCCGTCCCTGTGTCTTCGATAATACGGGCCACCATAGCCGCCGCTTCCGCGCGCGATACGGAACGCTGCGGCCGGAAGCTGCCGTCATCGTATCCATGCATATACTTCGGAACCGCTGAGTTGCCTTCCTTCAGCCACGCGTTTACCTTCACAACAGCGAATGTGCTGAACTGATCGACGTTCACCCGAATCCCCGGCTTGTTGCCATCCAGGCGAACGAATTCCCCACGCACAAGCTCTTTGGAGCCATCGCTATGCTCGATATAGACACCAAGCGCATGGCTTTCCGCAAGGGTGAAGGCGCGAGTATCAACAGGCAGCGTCAGAATAACGGATCTGCCTTGCAAATTCGTCTCGATGTTCACAGGACGCCCCATCACTTCAATCTCTCCATGACCTGCTGCTACGATTTCCGCATCTTGATTCGCTCGATCCTCGATTTTCGAGCGGTCTTCACCCTTCCGCAGCGGTATGATGCGGAAGGTGATTTCTTCGCTGCGACCGTTCATGGATTGGCCAGGAATCGCGATTCTGGCATGCCCGCTAGTTAGAACCAGCTCGATCTCCGCATCCGATAAGATGGCAGCCGCTTGCGTATCGATGACGATCGTCGTCCCGCTAATCTCTTCCTTCGCATCCGGCAACGGGATGACAAGCGTAGAGGCCGCGCCCTCCAGACGCTCGACCACTTGCTGCGCCAGCCTCGCATCCAGGCGAAGCCAATCCGTTGCCGTTCCATCCGGCTCCTTGGTTCGGGTAATGTCCAGCATCAGGCCGTCCAGAATACCCGCGGACGCTTCGAGCTTCACCTCCACCGTCTCGACCAGCGAGCCGCCCGCAGGAGATCCATTGCCAGGTCCCCCCGGCGAGACCGGTCCCGTTACGACAAGCTTAACCGGCTCGGATCCCACCGTTACGCCGTCTAGTGCGACCTGTACCGATATTTCTGTCATGCCAGGTCTCTTGGCTGTCACGACTCCGTTTTCGTCTACCTCAGCCACATTGGGAAGGCTGCTTGTATAGGTTTTCACCGCGCCCGCCAAATCGGTCGTTGTGCGTCCCTTTTCCAGTTGGGCGAGTAAGCTGACAGAAGCCTGTTCACCTGACTTTAACCTCGCTGCCGACAAGGACAATTCGACGCCTGTCAGCTTCAGCAAGAGCTCCTCAATCGTATATTTGTACAAATCGGGCGATTCCGGGTTGGTGAACATATAGAAGCTGCCGAAGTCGTCCTGAGCAAGCTTCCGTACGCCGGTTGCCAGAACTGTAATCTCCTTTGTAGCTGCATCGACCTTGAAGAAGCTGCCGCCTACGGTTGCGTACACATGACCGTCGGTTCCCGTCTCCATCGATCCGTCAATCCATCGACCGTTTGCGGCCGGGAACGCATTATGACTATATACAACCTCCCGCTTCGCAATATCAAAGACGAACAGCGTGCCGTTAGCGAGGCCCCACAGATTGCCGTCCGGACCGATATGCAGCGCGGTGATCGCCTGCTTGCCGGCTGCCGGAATAACCTCAAACACCTTTTCCTTCTTCGCAACATCCCATACGAACAATACGGCTTCGGATTTCGTCGGCGTGCCGCCTTGTCCTCCGTGAATGGATGTTCCGCCGTAGAGAAAGCCGTCTTGATACGCCAAGGATAGAATACTTTGATCCGGTATCAGATTCGAGTAAACTTCCGGCGCGCCTCCGGCTTCGATATCATAGACAGCCAACGCTCCGCCCAACATGCCATTCTTCGGCACGGTCCCCACAAAGAGCTTATTCAGATCCTCTGCTCCCGCAAGTCCGAACGGGCGATCCTGATTGATATCCCCAAGCGTAAACAGGCGATTCGGGTTCAGTTGATCGGCATTCGTACGGTTCCATGGCTGGGACAGATCGTACTCAAAGATCGAAGCCCCTGGATATACACCCAAGTACAGCTTATTATGAATGACGGTCATGCCTTCGCCTTGCCCGATGCCCTCGTAATAAAGGGATTCGCCAGATGAAGGCGTATAGACACCCATATTCCCTTGCAGATAACCTGCTGTATATATTTTTCCATCAGGACCCTTGATGATCTCGTGGATGTTGACCGGCTCTGCCGGTACTTGAATGTCGGTCAGCTTGACCGCGCCCGTCTCGAGATTATACTTGAACATCTTGCCTGAATTGCCCGATAATCCGACCAGGCTGTACCCCGGGAAGCCTGCTTCATTCAGCTCCACATAGTCATAGGCTATAGCTGCCCCCTCAATGGATGCTCCCGTTGAACGATAGCGATTCGTGTCGAGATCGTATTCAAACAACATGCCGCCTGATCCTGCAAAATAAAACTTGTTCGCAACAGGCGAAACCGGCGATATGCCGCGGGAGAAATTGATAAACGTCATGGACGACTCTCCCGTATCCGCATTGGTTACCTCTACCTGCTCACCGCTCTCTATATCGATCACGAAGGTTTCGTTGGGATTATTCGCTTCCTTGCGGGCGAACAGCCTGCCATCCGCAATATTCAAATCGTAGACCGATACGATATTCTCGTAGCCTGCCGGAAGCAGGTCCCGCTTGGCCCCGGTCGCCAGATCGTATTCGAGCAAGCGAGGGACATTGCCCACTCCGGCATAAATCTTATGCGATTCCTCGTCATATACCGTCACTCGCGTCCAGCGTTCTCCTGAGCTTTTCTCAGCCATCGTCCCATAATCGGCAAAGGAGCCTTTAGACGGATCGTAGGCGTATAGATGAGCGGTTGGATAGGTGCTGCCGTACATGATGCCGTCCTTGCCGGCGGCCATCGGATAGAGAACGGAATCCTTGGACGGCAGCGGATGCCCCAGATTCACCAGCTCATCCGTCGACGGGATATACCGGTACAGCAGGCCCAGGTTGTAAGCGCCCAGATAGACGGAGCCGTCACTCGACATCGTAACCGACCACGCGCCGGAGGTATCCGGCATCGGCAAGCTCTTCACGACTTGCTCCGTCTCGATATCGATGATCGTGAAGATCGCCGGAGCGCCTGCAACAACAGTATAGATGACTGGACGGTTATCGCCGTCTAGTCCGATTGCTCCGCGCATCAAGGTCGCTTTTCGAATTTGCGGCCCCAGATTCTCCCCTACAAGCGTGATTGAATTATCCGGGACAGGCGTCTCCGGCTTCTCATGCGCTCCGCGCATCAGCTTTACGTTATCGACATAATACGAGTAGTTCTTGTTGTTGCTGCCGGCGAACATGACAGCCGCATACTGCGCGCCTTCTGGCACAACGGCCGTTACATATTGATCGAACCACACATCCGTCGGCTCGGCAACGATGCTCCAATTTTGCTTGCCCATATAAGCTCCGCTCGCATCGAAAAACCGCACATACATATCCGCCGAGCCTTGCTCGATCCAGGTGCGAGCAGCCGCCGTGTATGTAGCGCCCGCCTCGACAGGAACTCTTTCGCTTATGATATTGATGTATTCACCCGGCGTATTCTTAATGTGAAGACTATGTTCCCCGCTATCCTGCCGCTCGTTCGTAATCGCAAAGGAGTCGGCATCGGCAGGCTTGGTCTTGCTCCAGCCCGGAATGAGGCCGCCGATGACCGGCTCCTCCATATCGCCATTTGCCATTTGTTCCGTCACGCTGACCTCATCCACATAAAATGTGAAAGAATTTCTCGCCCCCGTGATCAAGGAAACCTTAAGCTTCTCTCCTCCCGGTTGAACCGTAAACGCTTGCTCCACATATTGCCATTCTTCTTGAGGCTTTGTAACGGCTATATAGGAATGGAAGTCTCTTCCGTCCGCACCCTTCACAAGATTACCGTCCTTATCGTATGCGTAAATGTAGAAGCCCTGAATCGATCCGAGCTCCAGGTACATCTGAGCAGAGAAGATATATGACTTGTTTGCTTCGACATCGATCAGATCAGACTCCATATTGATCGCCGCCTGCCCTTGATCTTTCACCAAATGCGCCTTCAGGCTGTAATCACCGACAGCCGCCCGCTCATCGCTGACGACAGGCGTTCCAGACTTGATTGTCCAATTAGGAATAGCGCCATCGCCTTGATGCTCAAAGCCAGCATTGGCGATGTGGTATTGCGGGTCTTCAGGCTCCGGACTTGGCTCCGGGCTTGGTTCAGGACTTGGTTCCGGACTTGGCTCCGGATCTGGTTCATTCTGAGCCAAGCTGTAGAGACGAATATCATCCCAGTAGCTCGTACCCTTGCCGCTCTTGGCAGTGACTAAGACGACAGATGCTTGGGCCGCACCTTCCGGCGCTATCGCATCAAGCGATAGTGTCTGCCATGTTCCCTTGGGATCGGCTTGAAAGTTCGGATCATGCACCGGTATCGGGCTGATCAGCTTACCGGTACTGTCATAGAAGCGCAGTTGGAGCTGCACCGCTACGCCAATATAGGCCGATGCCGTTACGCGGTAGGATTGGCCCGACTCGACAGCCGCCTTATCGCTCTCAACCGCATAATTCACCGCTGCATTGTCTGCCATTTTCAAGCTGTTGCTGCCTTCGCTGCTCTGGGCAGAATCAACGGAGATGGTTCCCCCTTCAGCCGTACCCATGATTTGGGTCCAGCCTGGAATGCTGCCATCGACAACCGCCTCCTCAAACCCGGCATTGGCAAGCTCGATTCTTGTCGGCTCTGCTTCAGCCTGCACAGCATCCGCCGGAATCCCTGCCCATGAAAGCGCAATCAGAAAAAAGCAAAGCAAGTACAATAATGACTTCCGAAACCCTCTTTTCATCATCATCCAACTCCTTTTTCAAAGATTACGCATACAACAGATTCTTTTGCATACGTGTATATTACATGTATGCATAGGTTCAACTCAAGAGTCAAGTAATATTTTCTCACACCAAAAAAATTAGAAACCGTTTACTTTTCGAAATAAAAAATATATGTCAGGGTTATTGACACCTAATCCATTTTACGATAATTTTTATATACAGGTAAAATACAGGTATAACGAGGTGGCGCTATTGTGGGGAAATTGCTAACGAGAATGAAACGCGAAAAGTATATCTATCTGTTGCTTTTACCGGGTGTTCTGTATTTCATCATATACCGGTATGTGCCGATGGCCGGACTGATCATTGCCTTTAAGGACTATAATCCCTTTACCGGGTTCTGGGATAGCGACTGGGTCGGCTTCAAGCATTTTGCCCGCATGTTCGAAAGCGGTGAAGTTATTCAGGTACTGGTCAACACCATCCAAATCTCGCTTCTCCAAATATTTGTCGCCTTTCCGATCTCTATTATTCTCGCTTTAATGCTGAACGAGCTTCGGCATGCGGCGCTTAAGCGCTTTATCCAATCCATGATCTACTTGCCTCACTTTCTATCCTGGGTTGTGGTCGTCGGCATCTTCGTCGTCTTCCTTCGCGGCGAAGGACTCGTTAACTCCATCCTGTCGAACTTCGGCATCGAGGCAATTCCGTTCTTGACCGATCCGGCCTACTTTAAACCGATTATTATTCTCCAGGTCATCTGGAAGGAAGCCGGCTGGGGCACGATTATCTTTCTGGCCGCGCTGGCTGGCGTCAATCCGTCGCTTTATGAAGCCGCTGTCATTGACGGAGCCAACCGCTGGAGACAGCTCTGGCATGTTACGCTGCCGGCCATTCGCAGCGTCATTATTATCTTGTTCATCTTGCGGCTCGGCAACGTAATGGATACGGGCTTTGAGCAAATCTTCCTGATGCTGAATCCATTCAATATGGATACCGGGAATGTGCTTGATACCTATGTCTACTTCAAAGGCATACAGCAAGGCAATATCGGCTTTGCTACAGCGGTAGGCATGTTCAAGGGCCTGGTTGGTCTCGTGCTGGTGCTTGGGGCCAATCGCCTGGCGAAGCGATTCGGCGAGGAAGGATTGTACTAATGGTTTCCAGTGACTCTCGAAAAGGAAGAAGGCGAATGTACTTATGATCAAACGAACCCTGGCCGAACGAGCGGTAGACGGACTGAATATCGCGCTGCTTGTCATTATCGCCGGCCTCATGCTGATGCCGTTCATTCACATCTTCTCGGTTTCCTTCTCTTCGCTGCAGGATGTGCTTCAGAAAGAGTTCATTCTGTGGCCGACGAACTGGGCCGTAGATGCTTACAAAGCTATATTTGCTTCCGACTCATTCATCCGCTCCATCTTCGTCACCATCTATATCACGATTGTCGGGACAGCTGTAAGCCTCATTCTGACATCTACGATGGCGTACGGACTTACGCGCAAGGTGCTCGGCCAACGCGTTATTCTGCTGATGGTCATCTTCACCATCTTGTTCAACGCCGGCATGATTCCGGTCTATCTGATCGTGAAGGAAACAGGACTTATGAACACGCTCTGGGCGTTGATTATCCCTAGTGCGATCAGTTCCTTCAATCTCATTGTGATCCGGCAATTTTTCCTAAGCATACCCAATGAGCTGTCAGAAGCCGCTTTGATCGATGGAGCCAGCGAGCTTCGGACGTTCTGGTCGATTATTCTGCCGCTATCCAAGCCGGCACTCGCCACTTTCGGCTTGTTCTATGCGGTAGGCCACTGGAACAAATATTTTGAAGGCATCCTGTATCTCAACGACGCTGCGAAGTGGCCTATTCAAGTGGTTCTACGGCAAATCGTCATTATGAACGAAGCAACGTCTGCCCTGGGCTCGGACGTCATGCTGCAGCTGGAAAACCAGCCGCCGCCTGTCACCATTCAGATGGCAGCGATATTGGTCGCTACGCTTCCCATCCTACTTGTGTACCCATTTCTGCAAAAGCATTTTGCCAAGGGGGTGATGATCGGCTCTGTGAAGGGTTAATTGCCGGGAGTGACCGGCTCGGCTATTCGATTGGCAATTCATAATGGAGGGGATCAGCTCAATGAATGTCAGAAAATCAATGATGCTGCTTGTTGTATTGATTCTTGTGTTCACCGCAGCTTGTTCAAAAAACAATAATGGAACGCCCGCGCCTACTCAAGGGGCAGGCAACAGCTCCAGTCAGCCGTCCGAGACAAAGAAGCCGGAAGAAACCTACAAAATTACGGGGGCTACCTATATTTTCGGCAACCCGCCTCCGAAGGACGGGCGCGGCCAGCAAATGCTGAACGAGAAGTTCAACGTTGATTATTTTGCCGAAAAAATTCCGAATGACAACTTTGTGGAGAAGATTACAGCGATGGTTGCCGGGGGAAACATGCCGGATCAGATCAGCTTCCGTTCCGCCAACATCGACCTGTTCAATCGCTGGGCAGACCAGAAGGCCTTCCTCCCGCTGAACGACTATATTGAGGAATTTGATTATTTGAAGGCGATCCCTGAGGAGCTTTGGCTTCCCTTCACGATAGACGGGAAAATCTACGGCATTCCGACCTGGTCTCCGGTAGAATCCCAATCGTTCATGGTACGCAAGGATTGGCTCGATAATTTGGGACTTCCGGTGCCTACAAGCTATGAAGAACTGAAGAACGTTGCCATTGCCTTCACAAAGGATGATCCTAACCAAAACAATAAGCAGGATACGTACGGCCTTGCTTTTGGCCAGAACATCAACCCGACTTTCGCGATGGGGCCCTACTGGCAGCATGATACCTGGTATCACCAAGATGCCGACGGCAACTACATCCCCGGCTTGATCTCAGAGGGAAGAAAAGAACTCATTCAATTCTTCAGCGACCTGTACAAGGAGAAAGCGCTGACCAGCGACTTCGCGGTCGTGAACTGGGCGGATACCAATAATGAATTTTATTCCAGCAAAGCAGGCGTCTTCCTGATTGCGCCGCGCGGCATGTCCCAAGATTATATGGAGGCACTGCTAGCGATCGATCCTGATGCGGAATTCGTTGTGCTGGAACCATTCGCTGCGCCTGATGGATCGAAAGGTTTTGCAGCCGGCCCTGGATTTTCCAGATTCCTGACGCTTAACGCCAAGCTGGCTGACCAGCCGGACAAGGTACGCAAGATGCTGGAGATTCACGGATTCTCCCGTCAATATTACCAAGCATCGAAAGTAACATCGGACAACGAGGATTTCGACTGGTTCTACGGCAATGAAGGCGTCGGCTACACGCTGGATGAGAACAATGTCCGCGTCCCTCTGACAGAGCCGGGCGACGGCATAGAGCCATTCCTGTATTTCCTTGATAATACGGCTTGGGTTGGTCCTAACGATGATGCGGAATTCCCTCTGGCCTATACGGAGCCGAAGCTCATCGATGCCACCCAGCAGCTTGTAGATATTAACAAGCAATATAAGCTCTACTACCCGCCGCATGTAGGCATTATCTCGCCGACCGAAACAGAGGTAGGTGCAGAATTGACATTATTACTAATGAATGAGCAGACCAAAATGATTACCGGCAATCGTCCTGTCGCGGACTGGGATGCCCTGGTTCAGGAATACTTGAGCCGCGGCGGATCGAAGATCATCGAAGAGTACAACGCAGTGATAAAATCACGCGGCTATACCGATCGGGTGTGGAAATAAATAAGTGCGTGATCAAAAGCGGACTTTTTGAACTACCTCTAAAGCATAACGATACCGTGTTGGGCTTCGCGCAAGCCCAACCTCTTTTTTCTCATTATCTCATTTAAAGGTTGTGACAACGATGCCTATGGCCCGAGTAGGAGTATGGCTGGATCAAGAAGCCGTGAAGCATAGACACCGTTATGGCGTCAATGTCTTTCAACAATATATAGATGAAATCTTGGACCATACAGGTTTCACGTATCAGCGATTGGATCACGCAGAGCAGATCAATCCCGACACCGTGGATATCGTCATCGCAGCTGTGACCAGCGAACGAAAAGAAGATATGGAAGCTCTGTGGACGTACATGATGCAAGGCGGAACTGTCATTGCTTATTCCGGAATGGGGCCGTTCGCTACCAGGCTGGGCTTCCGCCAATCGAGGGAAGTTTCCGTCAGCTATGCCGACTTCCAATCCGAATGGTACCGCGATGTGCCGATCCGCTGCTTCGACGCGCGTCCTTGGGAGCCATCGGAAGCTGAGCCTGAATTCGGCTGCTCTCAGCTCGGTGCGCTTCGTCAGAACAACCCGGACGGCATGACATCCGGCACGCTGCTGCACAGCTTTCAGATCGGGGAAGGCAGGCTGGAACGATGGTCCGTCGATATACCGGCCACTGTCGTCAGGCTTCAGCAAGGGAAGCATCCTATCGTAACCGACGGCCTGCCCGCTCATGACGGAACCGCCTCCGTCGATGATTGGATATTGAAAGCGGATGACGATATTCAGCAGGACTGGGAATACGACCGGACCGCAACGGAGACCGGAATGGACTATTTCGCCCATCCTTACGCCGACCTGTGGAAGCAAGCCCTCGCCGGACACTTGCTGCAAGTTGCTGCCGAGCAAGGACTTGCGCTGCCATTCGTCGATCATTGGCCAAGCGGCATTCAGCACATCGCGATGATCTCGCATGACAGCGACCTGAATATCGATGAAGCGGCGGGGATTACTTTGCAGGTGTTGCGGGAGCAGGATGTGCAAAGCACATGGTGCATGATCGAGCCGGGGTATTCCCCCCGCCTCTATGATCAGATTAAAGCGGACGGGCACGAGCTTGCTCTGCATTATAATGCGCTTGAGCTGGATGGTGGTTTCTGGGACGAGGATGAATTCGCTAGGCAGCTCGACTGGTTCAAGTCTGCCACCCGCTCTTCCCGTTCGATCTCCAACAAGAACCACTACACCCGTTACGAAGGCTGGGGAGAGTTGTTCGACTGGTGCGAGAAATATAATATCGAATCCGATCAATCCCGAGGCCCGAGCAAGAAAGGCAATATCGGCTTTGTATTCGGAACCTGCCATCCCTACTTCCCTATCGCTTGGTCGGACCAACAGAACCGTATCTATTCCGTTCTGGAGATTGGGTTTCTAACGCAGGATCTCGATCATCATGCGCTCGCAGACAGAAGCGTGATCGGCCCGTTTTTGAAAGGCGTTCAAAGGGTTGGCGGCGTGGCGCATTTCCTGTTCCATCAGACGCATATTTTACAGCAGCCGAAGGTCCGGGAAGCGATCGTGGCCGTCATTCAAGAAGCGCGCAGCGCAGGCTTTGAATTTTGGACCGGCGCACAGATCAATAATTGGGTGCGGGCAAGACGCCAAATCCGGGTAGAAGGCATGGATGAGAACGGATTGCCGATCGTAAGCAATCCGGGCCAAGCAAGCGGGGCCGTCGTATGGACTCCCCTGCTGGGCAACGAGTCCAGCAATGCCGAGGACGTGCACATCAGATATGGCTTGCGATGCAAAAAGAAAATGATGGAATGACATTAACGGGGTGAATCAATCGTGAATTCTATTCCAAAGCTCGCTATACATGGCGGGGATAAAACCAAAACAACTCCCTTCGGCACAGGCCAGCGGTTTGGCGCGGAGGAAGCCAAAGAATTGCTTGAAGCGCTGGAGCAGAACACTTTGTTCTATCACTTCGGCCAGAAAGTCAAAACCTTTCTGTCCGATTTCAACCATATGTACCAAGTCCCTTACAGCGTGGCTACCTCATCAGGCACAGCCGCCCTTCATGTAGCGCTGGGCGCCGCTGGTATCACCGTAGGCGATGAGGTCATTACAAGTCCCATTACCGATCAAGGCACGGTGATCGGAATTTTGTACCAGAATGCGGTTCCTGTATTCGCTGATCTGGATCCATACACGTACAATCTGGACCCGGCTTCGATCGAATCGCGCATCACGCCAAGAACAAAAGCAATCCTGGTTGTACATTTGGCAGGCAATCCCTGCGATATGGACCCGATCATGGCACTCGCAAAGAAATATAAGCTGAAGGTTATTGAAGACTGCGCACAAGCCTACCTTACTAAATATAAAGGCAAGCTGGTTGGCACTATCGGCGATTACGGATGCTTCAGCACGAATGACTTCAAGCATATCTCAACCGGGGACGGCGGCATCGTAACCGTAAATTCCGGACTTGAGGAGGATTACCATCGGACGCATGCCTTCGCGGACAAGAACTACCGGCGCATGGGTACCGACGTAAGCCGGGCGCCGGAGAGCCTTGCACCGAACTATCGCATGACTGAGCTGCAGGGAGCGGTCGGTATCGCGCAGCTCCGTAAGCTGGAATGGATATGCGAGCGCAGAAGCCAGCTCGGCCTGGCACTGAACGCAGGGCTTCAGGACCTGCCTTCCCTGTCTGTGATGAGCATACCTGAAGATAGCACATGCACCTATTGGTTCTATATGTTCCGCCTTGCCCTGGACAACTTGACTTGCAGCCGCGAGGAATTCTGCGCCGCGCTAAGCGCGGAAGGCATCACCAATCGGATGGGGTACATTCCGGATGTGCTCTATATGCAGCCGATGTTCCAGCAGAAGCAAGCCTATCTTGGCAGCCCATTCCCTTTTGAGCTCTCGGAGGTTCACTATAACCGAGGCGATTGCCCGAATGCGGAGACGATTCTGCAGACAGCTGTGCAAGTGCCTCTGAACGAGTTCTATTCCGATCAGGATATTCTGGACATTATTGCGGCTATTCGCAAGATTGCTTTATATTATGGAAAGTAGACTGGCATAGGAGGGATCTGTGATGAGCTTTTTGGATTTGGGCATACCGGTCGATGCGGTCGAATCCAGAACCGCGGCTGTCTGCACGAACCCCTCGGGAGAAAGCCGCGTCGTGATTGCGGCCAAAGGCTTCCTGCTCGTCGTAGACCCTATGACCGGCGATTGCCGGCAAGCGGATTTCCCGGAGGGTTATGCCGAGTATCCCTATGATACATTCAGCAGCAGAGACGGCATGCTGTATATGGGAGCCGGCACTATGTTCTATGCTTTCGATCCTTTCCGTCTCGACTTCGTCGATGCCTTGAGGGCTGAAAGCCAGGATGAACTGTGCGGCTTCAGCTATGCCGAGAACGAACACGGCCATATCTATATGGCCTCGTACCCGCAATGCCGTCTCTATCGCTATCGTCCTGTCGAACGGGATCTCATCCCTCTAGGTCAGGTAGATACGGAACAAAAATACCCTTCCCATATGGCGGTCGACAGCCATGGCTGGGTCTATATCGGAACCGGAACAGCCAGGAAAAATATGATCGCTTACGACTCTATTAGCGGGACCAGCCACTCCCTGCTTCCAGATGATCTGCGAACGACCGGCATCGGCCTGGTCAGACAAGGATACCGATTGCTGCCAGCCAGCAATCCCAGTCTGCGCCATCAGACATGCTTGGCTTATGCGCTGATCGGCAAGCAATGGGTTCGGCTTGAACGAGGAATAGTTGTCGAGAATCTGACGGAGGATCAGGTTCCCGCTTCATTATATATAGGCGAAAGCTTCGGAAAGCTTCATCGCCAGCTTCCCGGTGAATGGGAAGTCATCCGGCATAGCTTATCGGAACGCGTGCTGGAACTGAAGCATCGCAAGGCAGGGCAGATCAGGACGATCCATCTGCCCTATGTCTCGGAGGGAGCCTCGCTCTCGCCGCTCTTTCTCGGACCTGACGGCAATATCTACGGGACGTCCAACCATCCCTTGCACTTCTTCACCTATGATCCCGAATCGGCCAGACTGGACAATCTGGGACCTCACGTGATCGAGGACGGCTCCGGCGGCAATCTTGCCGCCTACACCACACAAGGAGAGCTGATTGCCGGAGCTTCCTATCCGGGCGGAAGGCTTCATCTCTACCATACGGCAAAGCCTATCCAAGTGGAGGGATCGCCGGTTGAGCTGCGCAATCCGATCTGTGTAACCGGGCATATCGAGATTCACCGGCCAAGATGCGCTGTCGCGATGAGTGAAGGCGAGCATATCGCCTATGGAGGCTTTCCGGGCTACGGGATGGTAGGCGGCGGTCTATGCATCTATCACCTCCCAACAGGCGAGGATACCCTCATTCCCCATACTGGGCTTATCCCGCATCAGAGTACCGTCGCATTGGCAGAGACCTTGGATGGCTATCTCATAGGCGGCACAAGCATTGAGACTCCAGGCGGCGCCGACCCTGTAAGCCATACGGCTTGTCTCTATCGGCTGGATTGGAAAAATCGCGCCGTTCTGAACAGGTGGCAGCCGCGCAGCGATATACGCGAATATTCCCTGCTCTTGATTGACGCCATGGGACGGATTCATACCTTAACGTCCAGCTCGGAATACATCGTCTGGGACCCTGCTTCCGAATCCATTCTCTGCGAGGAGAATCTATCGATGTGGGGAACGATTGTACGGTCTGGCTGGCAGCTCGATGAAGCGGATGATTGCATCTACGGCGTGCTAAGCGAAGCGGTATTCCGCATCCCGCTTGGCAGCCTGAAGCCTGAGCGGATAGCCATTCCGCCGCAGCCCGTCACCTCCGGCTTCGTCAAGCGGGGAGATACGTTGTTTTTTGCCGCATCCACGCATCTGTGGAGCTATTCTCTATCAAAGGGGTGAACGATACATGCGTTATCCGCTGTCTCAATTAACGGAGAAGACCTTTCCAAGCTTGCTTCAAGGCATAGAGAACCGCCAGAGTTGGGAGGTGAAACGGAACGACATCGCAGCTGTATGGCAGCGCTATATCGGATGGATGCCCGCTCCGATCCCTCCGCAGCATGTCATTCACTCCGAGCATCACGAGGCCGATCACATCCGGGTTCACCTGTCTTATGCGACAGGATTCGGAGATCGTGTGACGGCTTACTTGCTTATCCCAGGCCAAACGCACCCTTCTGCCGATGAGAAGCGTTATCCTGCCATGCTGGCGCTGCATCCGACAGACCAAAAGGGAAAGGCGGATATTGCAACCGAAGCGGGCCGGGAGGGCCGCAGATATGCACTGGAGCTTGTCGCCAGAGGATATGTCGTGCTTGCTCCAGATACGATTACAGCAGGCGAGCGAATCTATGAGGGGGCTGAGCCGTTCCAGACCGCTCCCTTCTATTCGTCCTACCCGGAATCTACCGCTGTCGGCAAAATGATTCACGACCATCAGCAAGGCCTCACCCTGCTGCAAGCTCTTCCTTATGTCGATCCGGATCGGATCGGCGCTATTGGCCATTCGCTAGGCGGTTATAACGCCTACTTCCTGGCCGCTGTAGATGAGCGGGTCAAAGCCGTTGTATCGAGCTGCGGATTCTGCCCCTTCATGCAGGACCCTACTCCGAATCGCTGGGGACAGCGCGAATGGTTCTCTCATATTCCGAGGCTGACGGAGGATCTGAACGCTGGATACGTACCATTCGAATTTCACGAAATTATGGCGCTCATGGCGCCAAGACCGATCTTCAATTGGTTTACTCAGAATGATGCGATCTTCCCGAACTGGCAAGCTGCCTCTTTCGCTTCACTTGATATTCATCGCTTATATCAATGGCTGGGCAGCGCAGAACGCTATATGTCCCTGCTAGGCAATGAAGGACATGACTTCCCCGAGCCGATTCGCGGCATAAGCTATCAGTTCCTGGATCGTTGGTTGAAGGAGGAAACTAGTATAAATTAGAAATAGGCTAGTATATAATAGAAAGAAGCTGATATAAAGTTATAGGAGCGGATTGTTGTGTTACGTAGAAGAGATGATTTCATGGAGCGGTATCAGAAATTCAAGGATGATCTCCGCGGTGAAATTTTAAGCGGGAATATTAAGCCTGATGAATTTATCCTACCTGAGAATACTTTGAGCGAGCAATATCAGCTTAGCCGCGTATCCGTACGCAAAGTACTTGCAGAGCTCGTCGAAGAAGGTCTCATAGAAAAAATATCCGGCAAAGGAAACCGGGTCATCGCTCCGAATAACGGTCTTGCCGTCAGAGAAACGATCAAGCTTGCGTGGTTTTCGACCTCCTATGAAATCGATATCGTACGCGAGATTATCAACCAATATAAAGCCTCACAACCCTTCGCGGACATTGAGCTTTCGATCATCACAGAGTCCGGCTATATGGATACAATCGTCCAGCTCATGGAGAATGGCGATGGACCGGATGTGTTCATGGTGTCCGACAGTCAGTTCCGCGAATTGCTGGACCTGGAGAAGATGCATTTGATCCAGCCTTACATCTCGCCTGAGCTGCAGCCCGATAAGGACAGCTATCCCAAAATATTCGAATTGTTCGAATGGGAGGGCCAGTCGATGATTACGCCTTTCCTGTTCTCGCCAGTAGTCATCTGCTACAATGAAGGGCTATTCGGCCAGGCAGGTATCGGAAGCGATTATCCTATTCATAACTGGGACACCCTGCTCGATGCAGCGAAGAAGCTTACGGCTGACCTGGACGAGGATGACCGGATCGAGCATTATGGCTTCTGCTTCTCCTCATCTCCGCACCGCTGGCCTGTGTTCATGCTGCAGAATGATGGGAGCTTGGCGTCATCCCATGAGGCCGCCAATATTGACAATGCCAATACGATCGAGGCACTGCAATTTTGCCTGGATTTAATGTATAAAGAAAAGGTTTCCCCCATCTATTCTCATGGAAGCGAGTACCTGGCGGAGGCATTGTTCGTCAAGGAACGCGTAGCCATGATCTTGAGTACGTACTATTTCATGAATGAATTCAGAGGAAACGCGCTGCCTTGGAACGTCCGCCCTGTCCCGAAGGAGAAGTCCGATGGGACGCTGCTGCTTGGCGGAGGGCTCGCCATCAATAAGAACAGCCAGCGGCTTAAGCTCGCGCAAAGCTTCGTCGATTATATGGTAGGAGCCGAAGCGCAGTCGCTGCTCAAGAAGCAAGGCTGCACCATACCGGCACGGAAGGAAATCGCGGAAGACGATTCATTGCTTAATCCGCAGATCCATCCCAAGGACTACAATATCTTCAAAGATATATTGCCTAATGCGAAGACGCTGCTGGAGCTGAAGCTGACGAACAGCGAGGTCAATCTGCTGAAAGATGAGATGCAGTTGATGTGGATGAACATGGAGAGCCCTCAAGACGCTTGCAGCCGCATCGAAGGTCTCATTAACGATCGGCGCAAGGAACAAGCTGCAACTAACGTCTAGCCCAATTGTCTGCTCCGATAAAGATCGTAACGATAACCTTCCTCCAGATGAATGGAGGGAGGTTTTCTCATTCTAATGTCTATATGCGTCATTTAATGAAAAAAGGAGCGCATCAGCGCCCCTTTCCTTTGGGTCCTTAATCATGTATGGTCTTAATCATTGATCACTTGAATGGATTATAGCCCCAGCTTCTGCCCCTTCTCCAAACGCTGAATCTGCTGTTCACCGCTGTCAGCCAGCTCTCTGAACTGAGTGATGGTATCTCTCATCTTCGGCAATGCATCCTGCTTGTAGGTGCTGATCGAGTCCAAAGCCTCCAGAACATCAGAGAATGCCTGCTTCAGCGTGTCTACCGAAATGCTCGTCTCCAGCGATTGCTTATGGATCGCCGCGCCCTGATTCTTCAGCATCTTGGACGTGCCGCTAATGAGATTATCGGTTGTTTGATTTAACAGCTCGATCTTCTTCAGCACAATTCTCTGGTTATAGAGCGCGCTTGCTACCGTTACCGAAATCCTCAAAGCGGATACGGTTACGTTCCTTGCCCGGTCAACGCCGCGGATCAGCTCCTTGTTGTTCCGCATGACGACCTCGATTGCCATAATGCCTTGCTGGTTCACGACCTGCATCTGCTGCAGGTCCATCACCCGCTGGCGCAGCGGGAACAGCACTTCCTCCGTAATAAAGCGAATCTTGTCCTCCGATTCCATACGAAGCTTTGCCGCTTCTATCTGAGCCTCGATCTCCTGGTCCATGAGCACGCCGAGCTGAATTTCCTTCTGCAGACGCTTCGTCAGATCCCGCAGCGCCTGCTGCTCGAATTCAAGCGTCGTGTTGTCGTTTCTGAGGACGGTCTTGCCCTTATCCAAGGAAGTGATAATATCCGAGATGACGGCATCCGCCTTCTGGTATTTCGCAAAGTAATGACGCAGCGGATTAAAGAGCTTGCCCAGGAACCCGCCTTTGGCAAAGTCGACCGCACTAGGGTCCAAATCCTTAAGCTGCAAATGCAGCTCTGTCAGGCCTTTGGCCACTTGCCCGCCTTCATCGCCCGTCTTGGACAGCTTTCCTACGGAAACCTGCAATAGCGAGTTTTTGTCCGAGGACGACTTCATCGTGTTCATGCCGAAGCTGTCGATCGATTGTAATATTTCTTTGCGCTTCTCCAGCGACTCGATGTCGAGTGCCAGAATCGAGGATACATTGTTCTGCGCAAGCTCCTTCAGTTGGCTTACTTCCTCAGGCTCCGGCTTCACCTGCTCTTCAATCGCAGATTTTATTTCCTCCGGCTTGATCACTTCCATCGTAAACGACATGCAATCCCTCCTTAGCGAATAGGTACTCCATTTATATCAAACGCTTGCTCCAAACCTCGCTACAACTTACATCTGAACATTCAGCAGATTGCCGATTTTGTACACGACATCATCGGTGTCAGCGTTGATGCTGGCAGCTTCATTAATACTTGATATGCTCTTCAGCGCTTCGATATTAGCGTTATAGCCGATCGTATAAACCGGAATTTTATACGTCTCGATCAGACCTCTAATATCCTTAAGCGAATGGCCTTCATTCGTCTCCCCGTCACTTAGCACGAAGATGACCGGCTTCACGTCGGGATTCAGTGCCACCTCATCCTGAAGCAGCTTCATCGCAACGACGATGCCGTCGAACGTCGCCGTCCCGCCGCTTGCCTGCAGGCTGTTAATCGCTCCGACGAACATGGACTGCTGATTCGTATCGTACTTCGCAATCGGAAGATTAATGGACACGTCGCTGGAATAGGACACAAATCCGATGCTATTGTCGCGGCCGAGATACTTCTGTCCCTGCAAGAGCGATTCCTTCAAGCGGTTCAGCGGCTCGCCGTCCATGCTGCCGGATACATCGGCTACGAATACGGCTGCGATCGGCTTGCTTCCGTCCTTCTTCTCTTTCCACAATCTTTGTGCAGATAATAGCGTACCGCCATCAACCGCCTCCAGCTCCGACTGGTATTCCTCCAGGCCGTTGAAGCCCTTCTCTGTCCCGAGCTTCTGGTTCTTATCCTGGGCAACGAAATCCGCGAACGCCTTAATGATATCCAGCTTCTCCTTCGGCAGATCTCCAAGCGCGTACAGCGGGCTGTCATGCCTTACGCCGAACGGCGTAAACACATAACCGCTCTTCAGATCCGCTGCATTCACATATGTCTGGTATTCCAGAACGAAGGAGTCCAGCATGCCCGTCTTGGCCGCGTCACGCATCTGGATCGTCGTCGAGGCGATAAACGGCACATTCGCCTGGAAGCGCTCGAACCCTTGCACCGCAGTCTCTCCAAGCAAATCCGTATGATCGAATGTTCTGAGTGAAGTCACAAGGAAATTAAGGCCTGTCGAGCTTGCAAAAGGATCGGTATAGCCCATGGACAGCTCATTGTCCGCGATTGCATCCGTAATGGTTTTTACATTAATCGATCCGTACTTCTCAACCAGCTCATCGTACTTCGCTTTACGTGTAACGATGCCCGTCACGTTGCCGACGAGGCGCTTGGAGACTAGCTCGGCCGATATCCCCTCGGCCTTCACCATCTCTCCCCACAGCTCATTGGATGGCGTGAACGCATCCGGAACATATTTGCCCGACCGTATATAATCCGTGGCTGTGCCTGAAGCAATATTGCGAATCTTGACGGATACAGGCTTGCCGTTCACCTGCGCATTCGATTGATTGAAAGCCTCCGCCACTTCATTCAGCCAGCCGTCGATGCCGGTACCGGACTTCTCCGTGGAGGAGAAAATCTCGACGAAGCTGTCTGTCGTATTCTCGACCGAAACCGCAAACTTCGAGATATCCGGCAAGGAATCGCCGACCGCAACCGGATCAAGGTCGATCTGACCCTTCACTGGCTCAACGTTATTGACGTTAATATTTTTGTACAGCTTATCCAGGCGCTTGCCCGCGTCTTCCGTGTTCACCTGCGAATCCGACTTGCCCAGATTAGAGGTTAATGTAATTCCTGCATATACGAGTCCAAAAACAACAGCGGCTATAGCAATTAGTACAAAAAACGCCTTGCCTTTGTTTGCCATGTCCCACTCCCCCTTATTGCTTATAAAATTTAGTTTGTTTTATGAGCTGATCGATTTCCTTCATGCAAGGCATATCATCCACATCACGGTAATCCGTGCTGCCCAGCAAGGAAATCTCCAGCAGCAATTTGTCCAGCTTCAGCAAAATCTCCTCATTGACCCCCAGGTATCCGGACATATGAGCCATGTATTCCTGATAGAGCGCCGCCTTCTCCTGCACCAGCCTGTTCGAGAAGAGACCTGGCTTGTGCTGTTGGCCGGCAAAGCTGGCGAACTCTTGGGCGTCAAAGACGCTAAGCTTGTTCAGGATACCGCGAATATTCAGATAAAACAGCTTGCGAACCTCATCAATAACCGAAATAAACTTCTTGTAGCTTAATTCCGAGGGGTCGAATCGTTGCTCCAGCACATCAAGCAGCGTATCCTTCTTCTTATCGATCCGATCGAGCTGATCCAGAGCAAGGGCGATTTCTTTCTTTAAGCCCTTCACATTGCGGAACTGTGCAAGCGCAGCTACATAATCCTCATGTGTCCTAACCTCTCTTACAGGCGGCACATACGGAGGTTTAATGAGCAGCGTGTAGCTTCCATACAGAAGCACCAAAAAGCTGACAACCAGCAGCGTAATGCCGGAGGCCGTCTCCAGTACGCTGTCGCCTCCAATCTCGACCCCCAGCAGCCCTGGGGACAATACTGCGATGTTCAGTACTACGATTCCGATTATTAATCCAAGCAGCTTAACCGCCTTGGCGCTATTCATCCGATACACCCCCTCCATTCCATCGAATGGGCTCTCCGAGCACTGAGTGGAACCATTATCCATCTCTCCATAAAACTAATTACGTGCAACGTCCCAGATCGATGCAAAATTTACAAAGCAACATAGTTCTGCCAGTCCGCATCCCTTAGTTATTTTAGCAGAGTTTACCTGGATTGGCTCCTTAATTTTACAGGACGATCTGCAGTTTGCTCATAAGCTGTCGAACACTTGGAAGAGTAGAATAAGCGATTCGCCAAATAAAAAAACGCCTCAAGCCCTTGATGGGCTTAAGACATATCCTCGTTCGCAATTCTATAACTCTCTCTTCTCTGCCGCTTCCTCATAGGAGTCTGGTATAGCTGACAGGAACTCCAGCATCTCATCCGACAGGCTCCAGCCGAATGCTTCTGTCAGAACCGGGTCCCGGAAGAAGGATTGGACTACTCGAAAGTTAAGCGACTGATCATAAGGCATCAGATGACTCCCTCTGTCACCTTCCTCCGGCTGATGGAGATCAAGGGCCAGCGTTCTAGCCCCCGGCGAGAAGTCCAGGTGCGTCATCTCAATCCTCTTCAGTGCCGGATATCGCTTTGTTCTAAAATAGAGCCTTTTGTCCGCAATGTCATACACGAGGCTGTATGCCGTATCCTCTCTTCCCGCGGCCATCAGCGCGTTCAGCATATATGCCGTCCTGGACTCTCTGCCTGACGGCACAGGCAATGATGCCGCAGCAGCAGCGATGGTGAAGCGCTCCATGGAGTTCCGCGCGTAATCATCATCAGATCGCTGCCAATGATTCCGCGTATCGGCCAGATCGGCCAGCGCTTCGCGATAAGGCGTATTCGCCAGAATCGTCTTCGGCAGCGACTCCTTGTCATACACCTTCAACTCACCGTCCACATATTCGAGGACTGCGCACTCTCCTAGCGCGTCGCCCATTATATAGTGAAGCCGGGACATGGGCTCGGCGATACGTACCCGGGCAGCCAGCTCAATAGCCTCCTGCACGTTTTCGCATGTATCCAGCAATAGCTGAATCAACGGCAATTCACCAATCGCAGGAAACGCCCCAACTTCAGGGTAGAATGAACTCCATAACGTCGTCTGCTCCACGACTAGGCCCGCCTCATTCATCCCCCCATTCGGGTATTCCTTGCCTACCTGAGACACGGTAATGCTTCCGAAACGCGATATCCAATTCATCGGCTTCGCCGGAGGCATGACCATCGCTTTTTTGGCAACCTGACGGCTATTGGTGAACAGATACGCCCCATCGTAAGGGACATCCTGATTTTTGCCCAGCATCTTCACGGTATCCCTGCTCAAGTAAATGGCCGTGCTCATCTACGAACCCTCCCTCTTCAGCTTGCGGATCAACTCATCGACATGTCCCGCTTCCAGCACATCCAGCACCTCATCAATAATTGAACGAATCTGATGATCCCCCTGCCGCAGCAGCTCTGCTGCTCTAGCCAGTCGAATCTCATCCTCCCTCTCCCGCCTGAGCCCTTTCTGCTTCTCGTAATAAGGCTCCATATCCTCACGCTCCGCGCCAGCGGCTTCCAGTGCGGCGATCTTCTGCTCTACAAGCCGCATATGGAGCTCGATCCGTCCAAGCAGCGTCAGCGGCTTCGCATAATAATTCGAATCAATGAGCGCGTCTGGCACTACTCCAAAATAATGGGCAAGCTCATGAAGCCTCTCCTGCGGAATCGGCCTGCGCTTCTTGATCCAATCGGAGAACTGCTGCGGCGTAATGTTAAGCTTTCGTCCGATACCAGAATAGGACAGTTCATTCAGCATGACCAAATACTCCAATACCGTCTGTACTTGATGCGCTTCTCTCATTTTCATCACCTGCTGACATCTTTTATGACTCCAATATACGCATTGACATAATTTATGTCAATGATTTTGACGTAATTTATGTCGATTGCATCCAAAAAAAGTCCGAACTAGGTTCGGACTTCACCAATATCGTCCTTAATACCGCACCCGCATCCCATCCATCACCGGCTCGCTGCTGCTTAGAATCACACGCTGCTTGTCGAACAGCCCGGAGCTAACAGCAGTGGATGTTTCATTGGCATCAGCGATTGTAATGGATACGCGCATGGCGTAGTAGGCATTGCCCAGCGGACCTTGCTGTTCATTCAGGATATAGACGTACGCACCTTCCAGATCTTTGCGGATCGCTTCATTCGGAACAATTACGCTGTCTGTTGCCTTGGACCGCTTCAGATTCAGGCTGACCTTCTCCCCTCCGCGAAGCTCTTGGTCGCTGAGGAGCAGCCTGATCGACGCAGTCGGAGCATTCTGCCCGCCAGCGGCGCTACCCGCTCCGCTGCCTGCCCCATTCCCCGCTGAAGAATCAGCCGCAATCCATTCAGCCAATTGACCTGTAGTTACGCGGCGATTCTCGCCATCGACTTCTACCTCAAGGTCTTCTCCTGCTTGGAGCAGCTCCGCGAGCGACTGGGGAATGGCAAAGTCCGCCTGAAAGCCTCTCGCGGTACTGGATATGCGCACATCCGGAGAGCCGGAGCCGCCGAATCCCTCCTCCGCAAGCACGTCCAAGATAAGACCGTCGAACGGAGCCGTTAACCGATGATGCTCGCTCGCTTCCGACTCCAACCGTTCAATACGCCGCTTCTGATCGTCCATATCCAGCTTGGCGGTCTCAATCGCAAGCTTGGCGCTCATCTTGGCCGATACATCCTCGGACATATAGCCCAACTTGTAATTATGCTCCAGCCCCTCCATTGACATCTGCAGCTTTTTCAAAGCCGAATATTGGTCCTCCAATTGCATCTTTGCCTCCGAATCATCATATTCGACAAGCGTCTGCCCTTTTTGCACCATTTCCCCCTTTTTCACCAGCACCTTCGACACCTTCCAGCCAGCCGGATTAGCCAGCTCCTTCACCTCCGAAGGATACACCACAGATATGCCTTGATAGGCGTGAATCAGCTCGCCGCTGCTCGCCTCCACCGTGTATACCCTGGGCAGCGTCAAGGATTGCAGCGTATTCCCCGCAAGCGTCAGCAAGATGAGCAAACCTATGAATATACCGGCTGCGAGGCGGAGCTTTCTTTTTTTCGCATGCGCCGTCACCTCTTCTATCTCCACACTCCATCACTCCCAAACTCATCTACCCTTTGATGCCCGACAACTGCACGCCCTCGACAAAATAGGATTCCGCATAAAGGAACAGCAGCACCATCGGCGTCATGTATAGTACGGACGCTGCGAACGCGATGCCTCTCGCCTCCTTGTCGATATAAGACAGATAGAGGGACAGCGGCTGCTTAGAAGCCTCCTGCAAAAAAATAATCGGCTGCTCAATCATATTCCAGTAGTCGACGAACAGCAGCACGACAAGCGCCGCGAGCCCCGGCTTCGCCAGCGGCAGAACGATGCGCAGGAAAATCGTCCATTGCCCCGCTCCATCCATCTTGGCCGCCTCGGTATAGGCAGACGGAATATGAGCCATGAATTGCCGCAGCATAAAGACGCCGAACGCGCCGAAGATGCCAGGTAATATGATTGCGGCCTCGCTGTTCATCAGCCCTAGCCAGTCGATGACCAGATAATTGGGCACTAATGTCACCTGAAAAGGCATCAGCATCGTCATCAAATAGACCATGAACAGCTTATCCCTTCCCACAAACCGCAGCTTGGCGAAAGCATAAGCAGCGAGCGCAGCTACAGCGACTTGTCCCGCGATGATCGGCAAGACCATCGCCGCCGAATTCCAGAACATGCGCAAAAACTTGGGCGCAAGCACCAGCACATGCGTATACTGCTCCAACGACAACCAGTCGGGCACTATTTTCAGATTGACGAAAGCGTTATTCCCGCCCGAAGCCGTATCGACCATCTGCCCCAGCAAGCCGTAGTTCAGCCCAATCTCCCGCTCCGTCATAAGCGAATTCGTCACCGTCAGCAGAATAGGCACCAGCATCAGTACCGCGAGCGATCCGAGCCATAGCGACAGAGCCAGCCGGGGAAGCCATTCCCATCTCTTCCTCACTTGCCACTCCCCCTTACTCCATATCCTCACGGAATCGCCTCTCCACCCGAAGCATCCCCGATACAAGCAGCACAATACAGCCGACCATCAGCGTAGCGGCAGCCGTCAGCTTCTGCATATCGAGCGAAAAAAACATGTTGTTCATAAAATGCTGCAGCATATAAATGCGGTCATATGGATAATCGCCCGCCAGCAAATACGTCTCGCGAAATACCTTAAATGAATTGATGATCGAGATCAGTACGACAAAAAACATCGTGGGCGTCAAATACACAAGCGTAATGCCGAATAACTGACGCAGCCTTCCCGCTCCTTCAATTCTCGCCGTCTCGTAATAATCTTTCGGAATCGACTGAAGTCCCGCCAGAAATAGAATCATGTTGTAGCCGATGTTCTTCCACACATACATCATGACAATGATGCCCATTGACCAATCGGATTGCAGCCAATCGACTCTCTCCTTGCCCATCGCATGCAGCCAGGCATTAAGCGTGCCGTTCCAATCAAAAAAGATTTGCCAGATCATCACGATCGAAGCCACCGGCACGACGAGCGGGATGATAAATGCGGTCCGCAGCCCATTCCGAACATACAAGCTGCGGTTCAACAGCATCGCCAGGCCGAGTGATAACACGATTAACAGAGGAACACCTGCAGCGGTGAAAAGCAGCGTATGGCCTGCCGCCTTGCGGAAGGAGCCGCTATCCAGCAGCTCCTTGTAATTGTCCAAGCCGACAAACGCGCCTCCCATTGTCCGGTCCGTGAATGATTCGTAGATGCCAAGCAGGAACGGGATCGCATAGAAGATCCCGAATCCCATTACGCTTGGGGCAAGAAACAACAGCGCGGCGGCGGCATCCCTGCGCATCCAGCGCTGCAGCTTACTCTTACTCATTCAGATAGGTAGTCGCCTTGTTCTGGATCAGCTTCGCAACAGCCTCCGCCGACTTCTGTCCGCTGAAGAAAGCCATCGTCTCCTGATAGACGATCTCCTCGATTTTGTCCGATTGATACGCTACGGGATGAACCGCTCCGCTCACATAGCCGTTCAATCGCTCGATGCGGGCATCGTCCACCTGCACGGATGCTCCCTTGAGCGGCCCTTCCTCATGCCCCTTCACCGAACCCATCCCCTTCAACTCCTCGATGCCCTTCGCATATACGTTCTTATTAATAGGGAATCCGGCCGAAAGCGGCGAATAGGCCATTTCCTCCGACATCATAAATTTGATGAAATCCCAGGCTTCCTGTTTCACTTCAGACTTGGCATTCAGGCCGATCGTTCGGTACGAGCGGAAGTAGCCCCCAGGGGTTGTCTCCTTCGTATGCGGCTTGGCGTACAGATGCATGTTTTTGGAGAGATATTCCTGCATCGTCGTCAGGTAATCGCCTGCCGAGTTGATCTGGGTCGGAAAGAAATACGGACGCCCTTCGCCGATAACGCCCTCCTCCGACATCTTCTTCACCTGCTGCATCATCGCGATGAACGCCGCAGAATCGAAGCTCGCCTTCTTGTTTTTCACATCGACGAAGCTGGCATAATGGTCGGTCACCATCATCGTCAGCAGGCTGCCCGGAGTGGCCGCGATCACGTTCTTGAACTCTCCGTCCTTCACCAGCTTATTCCCAACCTGAGCGAAATCCTCCCAGGACCAGCTCTTGTCATCGACCTGCACGCCTGCCTTGGCAATGGCATCCGCATCGCCTGCGAAGCCCATAAGGAAGAACGAAAGCGGCATGCCGTACAACCCGCCGCCTACCTTGGCGTTATCCAAAATATTCGTAAAATAATCGTCACGCTTAAACGTCTGGTCCCGCTCGATCATCGTCTCCAGATCAATCAGCAGGCCGTTCTTCACATAACTATCGATCGGCAGCTTGTCCATCTCCAGCAGATCGGGCCCTTTTCCCGCCAGCATCGCGGTATTGACCGTCGTGGCGAACTTCTCCAGATCGGCCTCCACTTGGTCATTGTCTGTATCGATATAATCGAGCTTAATCTCAATATTAGGATGAAGCGCTTCATACCGTTTCTTGGCTTCCGCGAATTTCTCATCCTTCCAGAAGGTCGAGAATACAATGGTCTTTTTCTCACCTTTTGAGATACCTGATCCGCTGCCGTTCTGAGGAGATGGTCCCCCCTCACTATTGCCGCTGTCCGATTGCCTATCCCCAGAGGTATTCGAAGGCTGGCCGCCTGTCGCCCCATTACCCGCATCATTCGAGCCGCTGCATGCGGCCAATGCAAAAATCAACAATAAACTTGTCAGTATGCCTATAAATCTTGTTCTCATCGTATAGCGTCTCCCTTCTATCTTTGCCCCTGTGTTGCCTGCCTCCTCACTGTAAGGCAGCAATGTCACGAAAGCATGTGGGAGATGTCTACAAGTTGTCACAAAAAAAAGCATCCTCTGTCAACGATTCGCAGCGCGTCGAATCCCCGTCTTGGAAGATGCTCATGTGTGTATGTCCTACTTATTGCTCTTGAATGCGATAATAATCGCCTGTTGACCGAACAGGTCCCGTTGACTCGGAGCAGGAAGCGGTTCTTCAGCCGCAACGGCCGGCGCTACGACTGACGGTGCCTCGTAAGGCTTGCGCCCCTGCACCAATAGCGCGCTTTTGTCCGGGCTCCATGCCAGCTCATCAGCGATCAAGCCGTGGTACACCGTTGTCTTGTTCAACAGATTGTTGCCTTGCAGCTTTGCAACGTCAATGGTCGCCTCATCGGTCGAATAGGCAATGTATTGCCTGTCTGCGGATAAGGCGAATGCACCGCTCTGATCCATTAATACAGATAGATCCCCATTGCGCCGGTCATAGACGAACAGCGTTCCATCCGTACCGGCAAACACGACACGATTAGGATCGAGCCACTCCACCCCTCCATTCTCATGGAGCGAATGCTCGTATTCACTGACGAATCGGCCGTCCTTCCATAGGCCCAATACAAAGCTCGTAAGCTTGCCTGGCTCCGATCTGACCACAATCGCGCCGTCTCCTTCCGCCGACAGCTTCACGCTGTGAAGGAGCGAAGACTTATTCTGGTCCGGCATCATATACGTTATCAGCTCGCCAAGCTCGGCATCATAGACCGCAATGCCAATTCCCCCTTGTTCATCCATGTAGAAGGAAGAGACAAATCGGCTATTGCTAGACCACGTCAGCTCCCGCGCAGCCGATCTTGGCAGCAGATATGGCGAATTGACCTCTGTCTTGACGCCTTCCGGAATCGATACCAGCGTTAAGGTTGAATGATGTTGGTCTCCATTGCCAGGTGCTAAATGGGCGAAATAGCGGCCATTCGGTGATACGTCGCTGAATTCAAGCGGATAGCCTTCCAGCTTAAGAAGCTTCTCCGGCTTCTCGTACGGTGACGCATATCGGTCGATACTCTCCCAGCCGCCTCTCCCCCATGAAAGCCGAGCCAGCATATCCGATGCCATCCACCGCCACGAGCTCACATTGAATTCTTCCATTCCCGGCAGCCGGTAAATCGTATTCACGTCGAAGGCATGTCCGCTTCCCGTGTCTGGCACAGTCTCAGGTTGATCGGGAATAAGGATTGTCTCGGTGCGCAGTCCTCCCGCACAGCCAGATAAGAGCAGCAGCAGGACTGCCCCGGCGATCCAAGCGGGCCATGGCATTCGTTTCGCATTCATGACCATCCCACCCCCTCCGCTGCAATCGGCAGCAGCACTGTTACACGCGTCATTCCGTCCGCGCTTGCCATCGCGATCGTTCCGTTCAATCCCTCCACAATGGATTGCGCAATATGAAGGCCTAGCCCTACGCTGCCTTGCTCTCTTGCCAGCTTCTCGTCGTCCGTACGGAACGGCTCGAACAAGCTCGTCAGCCGCTCAGACGATATGGGATCGCTCGTATTGGCAAATTCGAAGCGGATCATGCCGGATTCAGCGCTCGCCTTCACCTCAATATGCGACTGAGGATGCCCATACTTGATCGCATTGTCAATGAGATTGATGAACAACTGGCGAAGCTTGTCAGGCTGTGCCTCTACATACAGCTCCCCTGCTGCTTCGATGCGAATCACCTTCTTGTAGCGCTGCGCCTTGAAGGACATCGCGTCACACACATCCCTTAGAAGCTGCCCCGCGTCGATTCGTCCAGTCTCCTCCCAGCGCCCCTGCTCCTTCGACGTCTCCAGCAGCGACGCCACCATGTCTTGCAGCCGGCGGCTTTCATCCACAATATGATTCATGCCTTTCGCAAAGAAAGCGGGATCGCTCTTCCCATTCTCCTTAATCAGCTCCGCATAGCCCAATATCGAGGTGAGCGGCGTCTTCAGCTCATGCGTCACATGGTCAAAAAAATGCTTATTCTGCAAATGCAGCTTCTCCAGCCGATCGCGGTCCCGCTCAATCTTGCCGATCTGGTTCTTCAATCGATCAATCATTTCGTTGAAGTTGACTGCAAGCCTGCCGATCTCATCCTGCCGTTTCATAGAAAGGCGCATATCCAAATTGCCTTTCGTCACTTCATTCGAAGCAGCGGCCAGCTTCGTCAGCGGAATTGAAATATGGCGCGATAAAAGGTAGGAGAACAGGAACGCCGCCGCGAAGATCGCCAGCGCAATATAGAAAACCGCATTCAGGATGCGCCCCGATTGCTCATACAGCAGATCGAACGGCTTGGCATACCGAAGAATGCCGACCTTCACGCCGTCGATGACGACCGGATAGGCATACAGAACGCTTGCCGTTCCTTCCTCATAGGAGATGGTATACGCGGTATTGCCGCGGATCGCCTCTTCCAGATCATCAACTGTTGTACCAGTGAATACGGAAGGATCGGAGGCATGGATCAGCTTGCCGTCTATGGAATAAGCGCTGACCTCGCTGGATGTCGCATAGTAGAGATCGCGAATCATTTCCTCCGCGATTTGCTCGAAGTAGATATCGTCATTGCCGAAGTGATTCATCAGGAAGGCTTGGCGCACATAGCTGCTGCCTGTTTTTTTCAGCCCGATCAGATCATCTGTAATGATATTCTGGTTGCTTGTCCGAATAATGCTTGTGACGGTCTGATTCAGCAGCACGAAGGATACCGCGAAGATCAGAAAAAAACCGATGATAAACTTGGTCCGGATGGATCGGATGCGCAGCTTCATCGCTAATCTGCATCCTTCTCGAATTTGTAGCCAACGCCGAATACCGTCGTAATCAAGTCGCTGGCGTCCAGCTTCTTGCGCAGCCGCTGAATATGATTGTCGACCGTCCGGGTCTCGCCGACATAATCGTAACCCCACACCAGCTCCAGCAGCTCTTCCCGCGAAAAGATTCGCCCCCGATGGCCGCTTAGCTTGAGCAGCAAGTCATATTCCTTGGGTGTCAATTCCACCATAGCGCCTTTGCTCTTCACCAGTCGTTCTTGACGGTTAATCTCCATATGCTTGATCTGCAGCGTATCGCTCCCGTTCTCTTCTTGGCCGGCACGGCTGGCCTGAGCCACTCTGCGAAGAATGGTGCGGATTCGGGCAATCACCTCGCGCAGATCGAAGGGTTTGGTCACATAGTCGTCCGCCCCGAATTCGAGGCCGAGAATTTTATCGGTAATATCGGATTTGGCCGTAATCATCAGAATAGGAATGTTGAAGCTCGCGGTTACTTTTTTGCATATTTCCAACCCGCTCTGATCCGGCAGCATCCAGTCCAGAATGAGCAGATCCGGCATGAATTGCGCCACCTCTCGAAGTCCGGCTGCGCCGGTATTTGCCGTCTGCGCCACATAACCTTCCTTCGATAATCCGTAGGCGAGCAGTTCGGCAATCGCAGCTTCATCCTCGATAATAAGAATCTTGGTCTTCTCCATATGAGTCTCCCTGGCTATTAGGTATGATTTGACACCATCATAGCATGCGGAGCCGGGTTTTAGAAAACAGAGTCTTCAATTTCCAGTTTATCCTTGATCTATAACTTGCCCCTGAACCTTCATCTTTCGCTCTGACCCAAGACGTATAAGGATGAGAGCCGCGATGATAGCAATCGCTACGCCTGCCGCTCCGATCCAAGTAATGGCCGAAAGCGATATTCCCTCCACAACAACCCCGCCAATGCCCGCACCCGCTGCCATTGCAAGCTGCATCATCGACTGGTTAAGTCCTAACATGACCCCGGAAGCCTCCGGCTCAATCGTCGTCAAATAGTATTGCTGAGTCGGTCCCGAAGACCATGCCGAAATGGACCACAAGGTTAATACGACAAGTATGCCGGCAAGCGTATTTCCTACAAATGATAAAGCGAGCAGCATCACAATGTGCACGGTCATACCGCCAAATAATGTAGGATGAATTCCCCATCTATCCGTGCCGGCCCCGCCAATCTTTGAACCAATCAAGCTGGCTATGCCAAATACGAGCAAAGCTACGCTGATATAAGAATCGCTCAAACCCGACACTTGAAGCAGATAGGGCGACAAATACGTATACGCGATCGAGTAGCCGCCAAGCCAAAAGAAGGTGATCGACAACCCCAAAGCGACCTTCGGCCTCCTAAGCAGCCCCAATTGCTCGCGCAGCGGTATGGGCTCATCCCCTTTCATACGCGGGATGGTCCAATAGATAATCAACATTGCGATCATTCCGAGCAGCGCAATAAAGCCGAATACATACTTCCAGCCAATCGCGTCCGATACTACCCGTCCAAGCGGGACGCCAATAATGAGAGATGCCGTAAATCCCATAATAACCGTAGCGATCGAGCTGGCCTGCTTGCCCTTCGGAGCGATCTTAGCCGCAATATTCAAAGCGGTAACGACGACAACCCCCGCCCCAAGCGCCATAATGATTCTAGCAGCGACGAATAAACCATACCCCGGAAGGACAAACGCCAATAAATTAGAGACAGCAAACAAGCCAAGAGCGGAAATGATTAATTTGCGCCGTTCCATACTCGCGGTTAATGCCATAAGAATGGGCGTGCATATCGCATAGACAAGCGAAAAAACCGTAATAAGCTGCCCTGCGGAAGCGAGCGATACGCCGAACGAAGCCGCTACTTTATCCAAAATGCCGGATAGAATATATTCCGATGTTCCCACTAAAAAACTGATAATAGCTAAAATGTATACTTTCCAACTAACGGACATGATATGACCCAACTCCTATGCTTTGTTTTATATGAAGACAAATTACGAATTATCGATATGTTAATTAAAAAAAATAAATAAATCGCAATATGTCGAATTGATTGGCCGGAGTAAAACTGAATTCCTTATTCAAGAACTCAGTTTTCACTTATAGCTCGCGCTTCAAGAAATCTGCCAGGCTCTTTATCGCCTCTTCATCTCGCTGGTAATACGTAAATTTGCCGATACGCCTCGTCTTGATGAGGCCTGCCCTCTGCAATATCGATAGATATTGAGAAGCCGTAGACTGCGTCATGCTCAGCTTTTCGGTAAATTGACTTACACATACCCCGATTTCCTTCATATCAATCCCTTCATGGGGTCTAAAATGGTCATACGGTTCCTTCAGCCATTCCAAAATCTGCAATCTCGACTCGTTGGACAATGCCTTGAACACTTCGATTGGATTCATGTTTATCATTATATCGAATATTCTCGATATGTCAATGTAAATTATGATTCACTCCGCGGTTGCGCAGAATAACTTTCTCCACTACAATTCATAAATAATGCGCGGGATGTGCCATTCTACGCTTACAATCGATTTATACGGGAGGGTGAGACGTTGTCTATTCGCTTCAGACTGCTATTGTCGTTCACATCGGTCGTCGTCATCTCCGTCATATTATTCGTGCTTGCCGCTTACCTTCTATCCGTCGCTGTTACAGGCGACTTCCGCAGCATCAGCAGCTTTTACAAGATTCATCTCTCGCTCCACCCTCTCTCCGAGGAAGAAGAAAATTTATTTCTCGACATGAAATATCTCGCCAAGCATGACCCCGCCCAGCTCAAAAATAAGCAGATACTCGAGGAATATGATTATCAGCTAAAGATGGTGCAGGCAATGCTGGTCGTCCGGGAGAACGATAAGATCCTCTATGCCGCTCCCAAGCTTAAGGATGTTAATTTGGACGAGGTATTACCGCCTTACGATATGTATAACAACACCATTCGCCATACGATGAATGCGGGCAATCATTTTTTCTCGTACGCGAAGTTTGATTTCTATTTCTCCGCAGAGGCCGATGAGAAGGGCAGTGTCTTTGTCCTGCGGGAGAGAAGCCCCTTCGCCGAGATGATCAGAACGCTGCTTCCCCTGTTAATATTCGTCTTTGTCGCGATTTTATTATTAACCGGCTTCCTGCTCTATCGCTACGTCACCCGGAAGATTGTCCATCCGCTGGACCAACTCCGCAAGTCAGCCGAGCATATCAAAGACGGCGATTTGACCTATGAGCTTAAGGCTTCCTCACGCGATGAAGTGGGACAGCTTGTCCAGACCTTCGATCAAATGCGTGATAAGCTGCATCAGTCGGTCCAGCTTCAGCTCCATTACGAGGACAACCGCAAGCAGCTGCTCTCGAATATATCGCATGATCTCCGTACGCCGATTACGACGATCAAAGGTTATGCCGAGGGCATTCGAGACGGTGTGACGCATACGCCGGAGAAGCTGAACAAGTATGTGGAGGCCATCCATACGAGAGCCTCCGATATGGAACGGCTGGTCGACGAGCTGCTCTTCTACTCCAAGCTTGATCTGAACAAGGAGCCTTTCTCGTTCGAGCAGGTGGAGCTGAGTCCGTTCCTGCATCGTATCGTAAGCGAGCTGTCGATCGAATTGGACAACCAGTCCGTGAAGATGCAATGGGATGAAGAAGAACAAGCGCAGCCGTTGTACGTGCTCGCCGATCGCGAGAAGCTGAAGCGTGTGCTGATGAACCTGCTCGACAACGCCCTGAAGTATATGAATCAGCATCCGAAGCGATTAACGATCGGCATCAAGCGACAGGAAGAACAAGTCCTGGTCAGCATTACGGATAACGGCCCGGGCATTCACCCGGAGGCCTTGCCTCATATCTTTGAGCGGTTTTATCGGGAGGAAGCGTCACGAAGCCCATCCGTTCGCGGCAGCGGACTGGGGCTTGCGATTGCAAGGCAGATTATCGAAGGGCATGGCGGCGTGATTTGGGCAAGCAGTGAGCCCGGACAAGGCACGACCATCCGTTTTACACTAAAAAACTTTGTAGATCGTCGGTGATGCATGGTGAAGAAAATATTAATCATTGAAGATGACCCTTATATTGCAGAGCTGCAAAAGGACTACTTCCTGCTGCATGACTTCGGCGTGGATGTGTGCCACGATGGCCGCGAAGGCGCGGAGAAGGCGCTTGGCGGAAGCTATGATCTGATCATTCTCGATCTTCAGCTGCCGGGCATGGACGGCTTCGAGATCTGCCGGATGATCCGGGGACAGCTGGATGTGCCGATTCTAATCGTATCCGCGAGAAAAGAGGATATCGATAAAATCCGGGGCTTCGGCCTTGGCGCGGACGACTTCGTCACGAAGCCGTTCAGCCCGAACGAGCTGGTCGCCCGGGCGAAGGCGCATCTGGCGCGATATGAACGGTTCACAGGCGGACAGAAAGCTGCAAGTACGGATCGCATTGATATCCGCGAACTGTCCATCCACAAGTCGTCGCATCGGGTTTTCGTACACGGCAAGGAAGTATCGCTCACCGCCAAGGAATTCGAAGTGCTGCTGTTCATGGCTTCGAATCCTAACCGGGTGTTTAATAAAGATGAGCTGTTCGAGCGAATCTGGGGATTGGAATCAAGCGGCGACATCGCTACAGTGACGGTACACATCTCCAGAATCCGAGAGAAGGTCGAGGCCGATCCCTCCAATCCGCAGTTCATCGAGACCGTCTGGGGCGCCGGCTATCGCTTTACGATCTGAGGGCCTGACAGCCGATTTTGCAAAAAGTTATCCTTCCGTTTAGAAATTGTTTATACTTTCTTATCTGCCGATTTAGAGTGGTCGCTTAAGATGAATATAAGCCACACACCACTATTAACGGAGAGGAAGATAAGCAAATGAAAATGATCAATCAGAAAGCGGCAATCGTCGCTCTATCAGTACTTATAGGCGGGGGCGCATTGCTTCCGTTCACGGCAAAAGCGGCATCACTGGCGCCGGTAGCCAATATTCAGCAATCCGCAGTCACGAATTTCAACCAGCAAGCCGAACAAGCCATCCAGCAATTAATTAACCAAGGCGTGCTTAGAGGCTACGCCGACGGCAGTATGAGAGCCGAGAAGCAAGTAACGAATGCCGAGATGATGAAGATGATTCTGCTCGCGCTGAATCCTGATCAAGGCAAAGCCGCACAACAGCTGGAAGGCAAGCAGGACCGCTGGTACACCTCGTATCTGGAAGCCGCTGCTGCAAGCGGCCTGGTCGAAGGCGCAGAGGCTTTGCAGCCGAACGCACCGGCAGCAAGCTCCGATATCTCGGCTATCATCGCCAAGGCGCTGCAGCGCGACAACAAGTCCGTGCAGTATTGGATGGAGCAAAGCGGTGTCGGCCAGGAAAGCCTGACTCGCGGACAAGCCGCTCAGCTTCTGGTATTGTCTGAGCAAGCGATTCGTTCCGAATCCGCCTCGATCACATCCATCAAATCGCTAAACAAAATTACGCTGGAAGTAACATTCTCCGCACCGCTTACGCTGGAGGATGAGACGACGGCTGCAGCCAATGCCAACTTTGCCTTCGACCATGATCTGAAGCTCGTCAATCAGCCGCGCCTGAAGACGGGATCTATCGCGACTTACATCGTTCCGGTACAGACGATGACACCGGGTACGACGTATACAACAAACTATAAAGGCCAGCAATCGCATACGGTGACAGCAAGCGATGAGATGATCCAGCTTCAGGACGTCCGCCAGGTAACGGCTGATACATTCGAGGTAGATTCCTTCCGCGCTGACGGAGTCGTCGACTACGGCTACCTGATCTCCGCTTATGCCGGAGGCCGCGGCGCCAATGCAATCGTCGTGGATGAGAACAACGAGTGGAACGGGCAACCTATGCAGATTATCTCGTCCCTAGCGACTAGACAAGCTACGCTGACACCGGAAGGCGGAGAGCCGATTACGGTAAGTTATGTCGGATTCACGCAATCGACGGACGGCAAGCAAGAACCGAAGTTCCGTCTCCCGGCTGGCTCAACACTTCAGCCTGGTGTGAAGTATACCGTGACAGCAGACTGGTTCGTGCTTAAGAACAACACGTTCACAGCTGAAGCTATGTCGCCGCTTCAAATTGCTTCCGTATCGAAGGTAGATGCGGCTACGCTGAATGTGACGTTGACAGCGGACCCTGAGGATGAGCTGTTCGGTTACCGCTCGATTCAATTGAAGGGCTCCGACGGCACGACGCTGACCGCTCAATACAAAGTACAGACTCGCAAAGGCGCAGTTGGCGTATTCGAACTGCAGAATGAAGGCAAGCTTGCAGAAGGCGTAACATATGAAGTAACACCTGTCGGCAACTGGGCGACGGCGTCTGACATCACCCTGCAATCGTAAATGAACGGATCTTGAGAGAAAGGATGGGACATGTTGCGAATAAGCGTCTTGATCCTGCTAGCCCTTGCCCTGACCGTCTCCGGCTGCCAAAGCAGCCGCAGCACTCAGACAGAAGGCCAGCCGCAATCCTCCCAGACGGTGAATGATATGGGAAATCTTGCTCAGAACCAGGCGTTATGGACCGCAGTCGCAGAAGGAGATCAGGAAGCTGTTCTCAAGCTTCTGGATGATGGTGCCGATCCGAATACAGTCGATTCGAAAGGACGCACCTCCGCCATGATCGCCGTCCATTCGAATCAATTGGACGTATTTAACCTGCTCGCCCAGCATGGTGCGGATATCAATAATCGGGACCAGCGTTCTGACAACCCGCTTCTCTACGCAGGAGCGGAAGGGCTGCTCCCGTTCGTCCGGGCCGCCATCGCAGCGGGTGCGGATACGACACTGACCAACCGTTTTGGCGGCACGGCCCTTATCCCCGCCGCTGACCGGGGTCATGTCGAGATCGTGGAGGAGCTGCTGACGATCTCTGATGTGAACATTGATCATGTGAACAATCTTGGTTGGACCGCGCTGCTGGAGGCCGTCATATTGGGCGACGGAGGCGAGCGGCACCAGCGGATCGTCGATCTGCTGATTGAGCACGGAGCCGATGTCAACCTCGGCGATTCCGCAGGCGTCACCCCGCTCCAGCATGCGAAGAAGCACGGCTATCAAGAAATGATTAAGAGCTTGGAGCAAGCTGGGGCGCGATAATGGAGCTGTTAATCACAAATGGGCTGTTCCGCAGATTATCTGCTGGAACAGCCCTTCTGGCATTTGGGTCTATTCACAAGTAAACTTTAACACGGTGTCTTTGATCTGTTGCTCATACGTAAATCCAGGGTCCTGCGAGTGTATATTTTCCAGAGAGAAACCCTTTACACCAACTGCTTTGAAGGCATTGTTTCCCTCGACGAAAGCAAGCGGTGTATAGGCAGCATATCCATCGCCTCGGATCAGCCAAGCCGAAGCGCCCTCCTCATACTCAAAGAAATCAGTTAAGTAAGCTGTGGCGCCAATCCACTTCTCCCCGCCTTCTCCTCGAACGAAGTCTTCACATAGATAGTATTTTAACTGAACTTCTGCCGCAGCAATCATCTTGTCTTTGCGTGGAGAAGATCCGTAGTTCGGCTTACGGGCCTTCTCGACCGAAATCGGAAATTGAGCCACGGACTCCCACTTCCCTTGCGGCCAGTTCGTTTCCCCTTCGCTCACTTGTCCGTCTCCATACACTATGTCCGCCCTCTGATTTAGCACGATCAGCCAATCCGCTTCATTCGTGTGGGCGTACACCGTCTTTTTCTCAGCATCATCGACATATACCCTGATGTTGACATCAATTATTTGACCAACGAACGGCTCAAAGCTTTTTTCGCTGACAGTTCCGTAGATATGATCCGGACTTGTCCACATCCGATAATTGACATATTCGATAATTGCACTTTTAAACGAATCAATGGTGTAACCTTCGGGAAGGGCAGCCCTATCCAATTCAACTTGTGGTAAAGAGTCCGCTCCATTAATTGTCGAACAGGAAGTTAAGAGTAGCGCAGTACACACCAGAAAACAAAGTGTTAGCCATTTGTTTTTCACCGTAAGCACTCCTGATCGTCAGTTTATATATTGAAAAAGATATTAACAAAAGTTGTCGGCATTATGATTGTTTTTCTTCACTCAAAGATTTTATCTCATTAATAATATGCTGATGCTTTTCTACTACGCCAGGCGAGTTGCTAATAGCTTCATTATTCAACATGATATTCACCCAATTCGAACGGATATCATCCGATGAAGACCCCACCCCTAATCTGATGTGATCAAGTTCCCCCATCACTTGTGCGATTTCAGCAATGCTTTCAACTTGCCTATCGGTTAATTGAACGTACTGACCGATCTCATCTTCAGCTAAAGAAAGAGATTGAGCATAATTTAACAGTGAAAAGTACTGTCCAAAATCCTGTAACATATCAAACATTCGATTCGTTCCAATACTGCTAATATCTTGGTAAGAATGCAGGGTCCCGTACAGCATCACCATTTCCATATACAGCATACTTAATTGTTGAAACTTCTCATGAAGACGGAAATCATTCGCGTATAATTTCCTTTCTTCTGCGGCTTTAGCAAGTGATTGATAAATCGTTCCGATCTTTCTGTATTCTAGAAGATTAAAATCCATTGCGACTTGGTAGAGGGCAAACTCCGTTTTTTTGTTCTTATTATTTTGAATGACATTCAATATGACAGATGAAAGCAGCAATACAGTTAATCCGATCAATATGCTTGTTCTGAATCGGTTCATTCGATCAGTCCTTTACTTATTCTACATAAACACAAATAACGGTGACTGCTCACCACCGCTATCGCGCTTACTCACTCAATATAGAACACAACAAAAACCGATTAAGTTGCAAATCATTCTTATACCTGCAATAACGACAAACAAAATTGGCTACACTACGTCCACCTCTCTCGTCCCCCTCACCATTCTCACAACGATGAACAATGCCACAAGAACGAGCAGCCCTGCTAAAGCATAACTTGTATAGGCAACCTCCGGATAAGCCTGCTGCTTGATGCCAATGGCAATGAATGCCCAGACGAAAACCAGCATGCAGGCGATGTCCTTGAACTTAAGTCCCAATGCCAATGCAACAACGGTCGCGGCGCTTAACATAATGATCGCCCACGTTGTATCCGGCAGGCCAAATCCGTCCCATCCGCCAGCAGAGAGCGCGATCGCCACGTTCACAATCGTCGCTACGCAGATCCATCCCAGATAAATGCTGAACGGCAGCCGGACCGACCATCTCTCCGCTTGCCGTGCGGGCTGTGTACGGTTGATTTTACCATACACGATACCCAGCGCAATCAGCAACGCGAACATCATAAACACGCTGCTCGTCAGCAACTCATAATGCCACAGTAATAGCCAGCCGATATTGAACAAGCACGAAAGAAAGAAAAATTTGCCGATTGCCGCCACCCTGCCGCTGACTCTCCCGTCCTTGGTAAAGCCATAGATAACAAACAGGAACAACAGCATATAGATGATGGACCAGATGGAAAAAGCATACCCGGCTGGCGTCACCAGCACCGGATATTGAGCCGAAATCTCTCCCGTCGTTTGGCCGCCAATAGGCAGCTTATTCGCTAAGAAATTCACGACAATCATGCCTGCAAAACCGATCAAATTAAGCCACGCGTATATCCGCTTCATAGGCAGCCTCCAATGTTTTCAATCCCATCCTGCACCGGACTTGTACAGCCCTTGTACTGGGTATGTTATGCCTTTACCCGAATGGTTATGTTTTAAACATGGAGAAGGCTATGACCCTCATTGAATCTCTTATCCCACCCGCACTTTTCTCACAAAATAATTCAATCGCTCCGTACACAAAATCATTGCTACGGCGAACAAAACAATGAACATCGGGAAGATGCCGATTGTGGAGTTGGACGCGAGCAAACCCAGGAATGGCGGCACCAATGTGGTGCCCGTATAGGCTGCCGCCATCTGATAACCAATAATGGACGGAGCATGACCCTTTCCGAATCGGGCAGGCGTCTCATGCAGCATGCATGGGAAGATCGGCGCGAGTCCAAGTCCAATGACCATCAAGCCGACCAGCGAGACAATGGACGGTAGCGGAAGGATCAAGAGCAAGGTGCCAGCCAACGCAATCCATTGACCATATCGAATGAGCATGCGGTTGTTCACTTTAAACGTAATGAAGCCCGTCAGCATCCGGCCGACCGTAATCCCTACATAGAATAAAGATACCCACTGGGCCGCTGTTGACGCGGGCAGATCCTTCATATTCACCAGGAAGCTGCTTCCCCATAAGCCTACACTGGCTTCAACGCCACTATAGAACAAGAAAGTTAGCAAGGCCAGGTTGACGCCTCTTACACGCCAAGATTTCACCGTGCCTGAAGCCGTAGTTGCCCCCTCCTCACGCTGATCCGGAGCATCATGATCGTCCCGCGCCATCTTGCTGCTTTTCGCTACTTTGTCCCATAATGGCAGCGTAACGAACAGAATGATCACAAGCAAAAATTGAATGCCCGCTACAGCCAGATAACCTTGTCTCCACATCAGGTTATCGCCAGCCATGAAGGACGCCATAATAATTGGTCCAAGCGATGCGCCAACACCCCAGAAGCAGTGCAGCCAGCTCATATGATGGGCTTTGTAATGGGCAGCGACATAGCTGTTGAGGCCTGCATCGACCGAACCCGCGCCCAGTCCCAGCGGGATGGCGAACAGAACGAACCAAATCAAGGATGGCGACCAAGAGAATCCGACCAAAGCGCCTGCTGTCAGCATACAGCTGACCAGCGTCACCTTACCCGTGCCGTATAATCTCAGCACCGTTCCGCTCAATAAGCTGGATACAATCGTACAGGCAGCAATAACCATGGACAGCACACCCGCAGTACCAAGTGAAGCGTCCATATCCAGTCTCATGACAGGCCATGCCGACCCCAGCATGGAGTCCGGCAGTCCCAGACTAATAAACGCCAAATAAATAATAATTAAGAAGAAAGTTGCCATGAGGTATCTGTGCTCCTTCGTGATGGTTACGTATGTGTGTGGTAGGAAAGCAGCAAGCTAAGTCCAAGCCGCTGCAATCCGTATAGATAATCCTGTTTCCAATCGCTAGCTGCCAGCTCCGGAAGGTGTTCCTTCGGAACATACACTGCGCTTCTCTCTGTGATCTGATAGAGCATAGAGGAATTCACTTCCTCCTTCCCAAAAATGATCGTATGCGGGTTCAAGATTGCGGTTATAGAAACGACGATTCGGCTAATCGCATCGATTCTATCCTCCATCGCTGAAGCTGTTGCTCCCCCGCTTTTTCCAATGGTTAAAGCCTGATGAAAGTTTTGATTATCGTACTGCGGTATAAAGGAAACTTCTCCCGAAAAATACGACTTCCCACGCACAATCTCACCATTAACGACGATCCCTGCGCCTGGACCATTTTGCCCTAAATAGATGTAGGCCAACGACGCCTTATCTTGCAGCTTGTGATGATCCTGATAGCCGAGAACAGCGGCGTTCATATCGTTTTCGACGACAACAGGAATAGACAGACGTTCCTCTAGATAGTGCTTCAAATCCACATCGCGGTAGTGTTCATATGCAGGTATAAGAAAAATTTTGCCGTTATTTACGGCCCCCGGCACGCCGATCGATACGGCATGAATAGCAGGATAGGCATGCTTGATCGTCTCAATCAGCTTCGTTAAGCTCGAAATCTCTTCCCCGAGCAGACTAGCCGTATTGCCATCATCGATTCGTTCACCCAAAGCATTGAATATGGTATAGTTCGTTTCGTTACGCTCCAAAAAAATAGCCAAGCCCAGCCGATAATTTGGATTGTAGGCGTACCTTTGCGCCCTTCGTCCCCCACTGGATTCATCTAACCCCACTAAAAAAACTTCCCCCGCCTTCTCCATCTGCAACAGAAACTTGCCTGCTGTGGGGAAGCTTATTTGCAAGGCCCCGCTAAGCTCCACCTTCGTGGCGCTGCCCAGCTCTAATAACACCGATCGAATGCCTCGAATGATGGCTAACTTGGTATCCTGCGAAGTAGGTATTTCATTCACCTGTCTCACCAACCTCGGAGTAGAGTTACTTTTTAAATGCGTTTAATAAGCCATCATGATCATAACAGGAACAGGTCGCTTGAACAAGATGGAATGTACAGTTGAGCAAAATAATAAAAAACCTGACCAAAATCGGTCAGGTTTTCATACCGCCGGGCAACAATTCCCCCTCGTTAATCAGGCAAATTTCCCGAATTGGTACCTACCCGGTAAGGGGTCGTCACACCTTCATAATTCACCATCATCGTCATCCCATTAGCCGCATGATTCAAATTATGGCAGTGCTCCATCCATAAGCCCGGATTGTTGGCCAGGAAAGCCACCTCATACTCTTCATTGCGGGACACCAGCACGCTGTCTGCATAGATCGGACTGCCGGTTAACGGCTTGCCGTTCTTCGTTAAGATCTTGAACAGATGGCCGTGCAGGTGCATCGGGTGTTCGCTGCCCGATTGGTGAACGAATCGCACCTTGATCCACTCGCCTTCCTGGACAATAATCGGCGGGATCTCGTGAAATCGCTTGCCGTTAATCTCCGCCCCTCCAAGCTTCAGATCATACGTCCGGTCGAACATCATATCCGTCGTAATCCCGTCATCTACAGGTGTGCCGTACGTTGTGAAATCAAACCAATCGGCATCGTTGCCCAGCTTCTGCGGTGCGGCCCCTTCTCCCAGTAACACCTTCCATTCCACTTCATCTCGGCTGTACACCTGCACCTGACCGCTTGCGGGCATCGTGAACAGCAGGTCATAGCGCTGGCCGCCGCCAATCGCGACCCACTTCTCGCTTAAATCCGTTGGGCCATTCAGGTCTTGTCCGTCCATCGCAATGACACGGAAGTCTGTACCTGCCACACCCATATGCTGAACACGGTTAAAGGCATTAATGATCCTCAGCCGGACCGTCTCCCCCGGCCTTGCCTCCAGTGCAAGCCCTCCTGTCTGTCCATTCGTCAGCTTATGATTGTTGAGCTTTTGCATCGTGACGGCATAGTCCCGATCCGCCTGATATGTTGGCTCCTTGGGCTCCACAATTAATCTGCCGATTAACCCTTTTGTCGCTTGTTCGGAGCTTTGCTGATGAGAATGATACCAGTAGGTGCCGGGATGTCTGGCTATGAATTCATATGTGAAGCTCTCCCCGGGCCATACGGCATCCTGAGTCACGCCGGGAACGCCGTCCTGCGAGCATGGCAGGACGACTCCATGCCAGTGAATGGATACACCTTTATCAATATCTTGGTTGTCTAGCTGGACAACCACCCGATCGCCTTCCCGGACACGCAGCTCCGGCCCCGGAGATGTTCCTTCGTACGTCCATGCATCCGTCTTTTGGCCATTATTAAGTTCAATAGTGGTCTTGGCAGCTGTCAATTGAAAGGAACGGACAGGCTCGCTGCCGCGAGCATCCTTGAAGTCCGTGCAGGATGCTGCCTGTACGGCTGCTACCTCGCTGCTGTGATGACCGTGGTGATCGCCCATATTCACTTCTTCGGGATATTTCGCATCCTGATAGCCGCAACCTGCAACTGCAATCAGCAAGATAAGCAGCAATCCAGTTATGAAGATGCGTCTTCTTTGATGGTTACGAACATCCACCATATTAAGACGCCTTCTTTCGGAATGCTTGCGCCAATCTCGCCACATGCAGCGCCAGCACGATAAGCACTAGCGCCATGACAGGATGGAACGCGCCTGCCGCCGGCATATTGGCCGTGAAATATTGAAGATAGATGAGCAGAAACAACGTGAGGCTCATCCATTTGAACCGTTTGGGAAGCTGGGCCGGGAAAGCGAACAGGAGCATCAAGAGCGGGATAAACTCAAAGAGGTGTACAAAGATGACATGCTGCCTCCAGTGCTCGGCATCATCGAATACAGCCATTCCCGCTATAAACGTCTGCAAGGCAATACAGGCCACAAGCGCCCAAGCAAATACGATAAATATCATTTTGAACAGCCTGACACGGCCGTTTGTTTTTATGTCCGACATATAAATTCCTCTCCTTCTATTCTTGTTTCTTCCTACTTGTCATGAGCTTTGCTTGGCTTCCAAATACTCGTGAAGATCAAGGCGACGACTGCACCAAGAACGGGCAGGATAATAGGCAAATATTTGACCCCGACTGCTTTGCCGAATAATAAAAATCCAAGGATGCCGATCAGCTCGGCTAACACAAACCCTCCGACGATTCCCCCAACCGTGGCAATCAGCGCAATAACGGCTCTATTTTTCATGGTTTCTCTATCCTCCATTTCATGTGTTCATTCCTGACTCTGATGCCATCCTATCAACAAGATGTTGTGAACTTATGACGAACTGTTGCGGATCACATGAATTTTCGCCAGGGGCTGAAAATATGGGATATACTGATGGGAATATGACTTAAAGAAGGAAGGTGCAAGCGATTGACGCATACATTGCTGCTGGTCGATGACGAGGCCGGGGTTATCGATTTTATGAAGTCATTCTTGCAGCAGGAAGGCTATCACATCGTGACGGCGAACACCGGAATCGATGCGCTGAATAAAGCCAAGGAGGCTAATCCGTCGCTCGTCGTACTCGATTGGATGCTTCCGGGCATGAACGGAATTGATGTATGCCGGGAGCTGCGCAAGCTCGGCCCGGTGGGCATTATTATGGTCACGGCCCGCAATGAGGAGAGTGACAAAATTATCGGGCTTGAGGTCGGCGCCGATGACTACCTGACGAAGCCCTTCTCGCTGCGCGAGCTGGCTGCGCGAATCCGTTCCGTCCTGCGGCGGATGGACGGCAATGCCATGGCGCCCCAGACGATGGAGCGCGGCGAGCTGACGCTGTCCGAAGCACAATGCCGCGTATGGAAACGCGGCGAGGAAGTGCCGCTTACGCCTACGGAATTCAAGATGCTGCTCACCTTGGCTGCCAAGCCGGGAATCGTCTACAGCAGGCTGCAGCTTCTGCAAGCTGCGCTTGAGGACGATATCCTGAACGATGAACGAACGGTGGACGCCCATATTAGTCGTGTCCGCAAAAAAATCGAGGATGATCCCGCAAATCCCGTTTATGTTCAAACGGTGTACGGCTTTGGGTATCGGTTCGGCGGCAGCTAATGACGGTTACCCGTAAAATATTTGTCGCCATCGTATCATTCGTCGTCTGTCTGGCTGCGATATTCGTCTTCCTGACGTACTTCGTTATTAAGGAGTCTTTTGAGGTGATGGCGGGACAGGCCAGAGGGGAACTCATGGAGGAGCTGTCCGAGCAGTTCACCCGCTATTACAATCAGCATGGGAACTCGTGGGACGGCATTCAGCAATTCACGCCAGACGACGCAGGGTGGCGCCATTACCCGGAAGCAAGCATCGTACTGCTGTCCAAGGACCGCCGGAAACTGTATGCCGCAGGAACAGCCAATCCTCAGATGATCGCTAATCTGGGGTTGAAGGAAGTGCTGCGCTCAGATGGCCAAGTGATCGGACACTTGCGGTATTACGACTCCGAGGTAGCCGGACTATCCAAGCTGCGCCTTGGCATCCCGATCTCGGTAACCTTTCTCTTGCTGGTATCGACCATTCTATTTGTTCTCATCTCGCTTCTAATTGCCTACTGGATTGCAAGACGAATTACAGCCCCGCTTCGAGGGCTGATTCCAGCGATCGATCGACTAGGGCAAGGAGAGCTAGGGACGCAAGCTCCTGTCCTCTCGAAGGATGAGTATGGCAAGGTGGCCATCGCTTTTAACTCGATGTCCACTCATTTGCAGCGCAACGAGGATGTGCGGCGCAATCTGGTTGCCGATGTCGCCCATGAGCTGCGCACGCCGCTGACGATTGTGCGCGGCAAGCTCGACGCGCTTCAGCAGTCGGGCTCTGCCATCGAGCCGGAAAATCTGCTCCCGCTGCAAGACGAGTTGATCCGTCTGTCGCGGCTGGTTGACGATCTCCATCTCCTGTCGCTGGCGGAAGCCCGCAAGCTCCCGCTGGAGAAGAAACCGGCGGATATAGCCGGGCTCGTGCAGCGAGTGATGCTGCATGTGGAACCGGATGCCGGAGAGAAGCACATTGACTTAACACTGGATAATCATTCAAGCGGGAGAATGATAGAGCTCGACGCTAACCGTATTACCCAAGTGCTGCTCAACTTGCTGGTCAATGCGATACGCTATACCTCAGAGGGCGGGGCTGTCCGGGTTATGCTGGAGGATCGGCATGACAGAGATAAGTCCTTTCTGCGAATTGCGGTCTCCGATACTGGAGTCGGTATGGACCCCGAGCAGCTGGAACATATCTTCAATCGCTTCTATCGAACGGATGAAGCCCGCGCACGCAATAGCGGCGGTATGGGTCTCGGACTTGCCATTGCCAAGGAATTCGTCGTTGCCCATCAAGGGATGCTTGAAGTGGCAAGTACGCCGGGGCAAGGAACGGTGTTCACCGTGGAGCTTCCTTATTCGGGGTAATGCTTCGCTTAGGGGCATGTTGAGCACGGTACGTTAAAGCGGATGAATCAATGAAAAAACCGACCCGTCTGTGGTCGGTTTTGTTTGTATCGTTTAAGTTGGCGAAGTAATCCAAATCTGTTGAGATACCTGAGCCGTTCAGCATTCTTTGCGCAGCTTCAAATAACGCTTGAGCCGTCTTAACGCCCGCTGCTTGTTCAAGCGCAGCAATTCAAAGCGTGACGGATAAAGCTGCGTCCACCATCTATCGTTGTCCGTCTCTGCCCATCTTTGGGCCAAATGAATGATCGGGCAATGCATAATTTCCTTCTCATACATCTGAATTTCGCTCTCTGTATCCATAATCATCTTCTCGACGAAATACCGCTTCAACGTTCGATTATGAACATAATGGATGAACTCATAATCGCACCGCTCCACCTCTAAAATGTCCACATCTCCATATCTGCGGCAATAGCGCGGAGCATCAGGCCAGCCATGCTGAATCGAAACGAACACTTCATAGGCTTCATTGCTATCGGAATGATAAAACAACGCTTTTGCTGGAATACCGCGTATAAGAAGATCCATACCCTTCTCCCTACGTTAGACATGTTGATTGTTCATGAATTCATTATAATCCTAATATGTATTAATATCAATAATAAAACTCATAAGTGACTTATAAATTCATATCCATTTACCTACCCTCATAGTAATGAGGTGAATTTGCTAATGGAGATCTTAAGAAAATTTATCGGAAACCGCATACGTACCATTCGCAAAAGAAAAGGAATGACACAGGAAGCACTGGCAGAAAAAGCTGACCTCATGTATCAATATATCGGTGGTGTCGAGCGAGGAACCCGCAACATATCCTTAGATTCACTGGAAAAGATCCTTATTGCGCTCGATGTTGAATATAACGAACTATTCCCGTTTAACAACTTAAAGGATAACCCGGTTGATGAAACAGAAATGAATAAAGAGTACGTCTTAACGGTACATACTGAATTTTTACGCAGCAAATCATTAGAAGAAGTTAAAGCCATTCATCGAATTTCAGAGGAAATATTAAAGTCGTTCGGGCGGCAGTAATTCTATTTCAACAATACAGAAACCCAGCCTTTACGGCTGGGTTTCTGTTGTATTAACCATAATAACGGGCAGGCCCTTTGAATACTTCCTTTACATGCCAATCGAGATAATCCTTTTGAGGTCCATACACAGGATTTATTGGGGAACGGATAGCTGTGCCATGATATCTCATCAGCCATTCTTCAAAGCCATGCGATCCATGTGCTTCTTCCGAAACCAGAAATTGTCGATCATTCGTAATGGAAAATACGCCTCGATCAAACAGTTTATGATGCAATGTACATAAAGCAATCCCATTCTCTTCACGATCAGGCCCGCCAGCTTGATGCCATTGGATATGCGCTGCATCTATTGCTACTAATTGATGACCTAGCCGGACATTAAATCCACAGACCGCGCAACTGAATTCATAAGCTCTCAATATTCTATTCCGAAAATCAGGATTGCGTCTCCGTCTAATGACAACAGAGGTGTTCAACCCTACTTCTTCAATGATATCTTGATGTGTCGTTTCAGGAAAATGATCATACAGCAATCTTTCTGCTAATTGCTGAATTAAATCCCCATTCTTGTTCATCAAACTTATCACATCAGCAGTAAACCCACCTGTAACATGGTTATCTATAAGCTGTTTCTCCGAAAAACGCCTCTTATCTACTGGTTCACTCAACTCCCAGATACCGTCAGTAGTTAATCTTACGAAAGGTTCTTCTGGATGATATGATTGTCTTGGAGGTCCAAATTCAAACAGCAGCTTTTTTAGCTTGACCCTTATTTCCTCATAGAAGAGGACCGTAATATTCTGTTGGAAATGAGCAAGTGTCAGCAACAGCAATAGTGGTTTATGCGGTGCTCTCTGACCATTCTTTTTCCAGATGGACAAATTTGAAAACTTTGTTTTCAGCTCTTCTTCATTCATCACTTCGTACCTCGACGTCATTTTATAATCTGAACAATCTCTGTCTAATGATTCGACACGGTATGGAGTCCGACCTTTTTTCTCCCCATGCCCGTAGAATTTATTGAAGGTCAGGATAATCGCTTCTTTCTCTTACCGCTCCGCGATGATCTGGAAGAAATAACTACTGGCGGAACTCTGATTCAATTCATTTCTTAATTTGTATCACTGCTTTAGTTCGTCTATAATACTGGATTTCAATTTCTTGTTGTAATCTCCGCTCTTTAATCTCTTTAACAAATGCTTCATGCGCCCTAAATTTCTTCACTTTACCATTCTCCATTAAAATTCCAACAGTATATACTTTCTTTTCAACTAATTTTCCCCTTATAGTTACATCATCCTGTTTGCCTAAATCAAGACTAGTCATTGTTAATATAATTAAAAAAATTGGCAGTGGAATAATCTGAATTAAAATTATCCAGGTAGGTATTTGCGCATTTTGCATAATAACATTCGAAAATAATCCAATCAAAGAAACAAATATACATATTACCGAGAGAAGTAGTGATGACTTAAGTAATTTTATAGTCTTTGATTTCATTGTTGTAATTGTCCTTTCATTATTAGTGGTATTTCATCTAACGTTTTATTTGCGAACATCTTAAATAACTCTATGCAGAAAGTATTCGTGACATTATTTTGCTATCCTGCCTATTTGATATGGAGGACAACTTAGAGGTGTTTTTGCATTGGCAACCAGGGTGCGTTTCCCTAACGCTTGAATATACCGATTGCTTAAAGCTGCAAAGCCCATTACGATACCTATAAGGATACTCGTCCATCTGTACGCCAAATTAAGCGGGGAGCCCAATAGGCTTTACGAAGTGATTTATAAATACGCACATTATGTCCCATACTTAGGTCTATCAACTTAAGAGACGACTTCATCTTACTGATTCTTTCAGGAAGGAGAGATTAGACCATGGAAAAGGAATTTACATTAACACAAAAACTGTTGATCCTGCTCGATTCGGAATATCGCTGGTTTACCCTGGCCGAAATTGAAGAGCAGCTTGGCGTATCGGACAAAACAATCCGTAAAATTATTGACGAAACCATACAGGAGCTTCCTCCTTCGATTCATATTGAGATTTCCCGAGGCAAAGGCGTCATGCTTCATTATGAGAAACGAAATGCCGCGATCGGTGAAGTCATCTCCTCCATGTACAGGCAGAGAACCTTGTATCAGCTGCTCGATTTGCTGTTCGCCGAGGGGGGCCTAAGCTCACTGGAAGAGCTGGCCGACAAGCTGTATATGAGCTCCTCCTCGCTGAAAAAGCTGATTATTCGGCTGAACAATCATGAATTGAAGAGATATCATTTGCGCATCGCGTATTCCATGCCCGAGGTCAAAGGCAATGAAATGAATATCCGTTATTTTTATTGGAAATTGTATTACGATGCCTATGAATTTTCCGGCTGGCCGTTCCCTGGCATGGACCAGGCTCAAATCCACGAATACATCACGAGAATCGAGTCAGAGAATGATATCGTATATTTCCTCAATGCTAAGCGGAGCCTTTCCTTCCTGGCAGCCATCATTATGACGAGGGTCCTGCAGGGGAAATATGCAGACGTTCCCAAAGGTCAATACGACTGGGAGAGCAGCATGCTCCATTCATCCGTTACCGCATTGGCCCGCTCGCTTGAGCAGCGGTATTCCATTCATTTGCCGATGGACGAAATCCGGTTCCTTCAAGCCATGTTCAGCTTGGGCCAATACAACTATTATGATGAGGCGAAAATCAGCACGATGATCGCGATGGAGAAAACCAATCTCGTGCAGATCCAAGAGGAAAAGTATCAAATCGTCAATCATTTTCTCATGCTTGCGCTTACCGCTTTCCCTGCCATTGATATGAATGACCGGTTTATCTGGGAAGTCGGGGAATTCTTCGAGAAGCTGAGGCTGGAAAATGTACTGCCCGATATGATTGCGATCTCGACAAGCAACCTGACTGAATATGTCCAGAAAGAATGCAGTCCCATGTACCAACGGGTAAAGAGCTGCATGCAGGATTGGAGTCAGCGGTATTCCGATATTCTGTATAATGACTATCATCTGACGAAGCTGACGTTATTGATCATCTCCAGCTTGCGCTATAAGAGCAAAAGAGCTTTCCTACTGATCGGCGGGGAATTCTCCATCCGCCATTACGTAGCCAAGCTCATCAAGAATGAAATCGGTGACGAGTTGATCATCAACACCTCCATTATGGAGGGACTCCATGATGAAATCATTCAGAAGCACGGCATTGACTTTGTCATCAGCACCTTCCCCGTTGAGCTGAATACCGTACCCGTGGTCATCATCTCCACGATACCGACCAAGCGGGATTTGGAGAATATCCGCAAGGAATTAATGCAACCATGAGACCTCATGGTTGCATTTTTCCGTTAAGCTCCGTAACTTTCTGGTCTTGGTTCTCCCGCTGATTCTTACTATGATGAAGACAGATAGAAAATAAAGCGCTTTCTTAAGAGGGAGGCCAGCAGGAGGAGCAGCATGAGTATACATTTGGGAGCAAAATTGGGAGATATCGCAGAACGTGTATTGCTGCCCGGCGATCCGCTTCGGGCAAAGTTTGTAGCAGAGAACTTTTTGGAGAATGTCCATTGCTACAACGAAGTAAGAGGCATGTATGGGTATACCGGGCTTTATAAAGGAGTTCCGGTGTCGGTTCAAGGCACAGGAATGGGCAACCCGACCATGAGTATTTATGCGACAGAGCTGATTCAGGATTACGGTGTGAAAAAGCTGATCCGCATCGGTACATGCGGCGCCATGCAAAAGGAGCTTCAGGTCCGCGATATCGTGCTGGCTCAAGCCGTATCTTCAGACAGCAATATGATGGAAAAAATATTTTATGGCTGCAATTACGCTCCTACAGCCGACTATGGGATGTTAAGCAAGGCCCATCAACTGGCTCAAGAGAAAAGCGTCAATGTCTTTGTCGGCAATATTTATAATTCGGATGAATTCTACAGGGAAACGCTGGATCGACTTCATAAATTCATGGAATTCGGCGTGCTCGCGGTCGAGATGGAAAGTGCTGCATTGTACACGCTAGCCGCTAAGTATGGCGTAAGGGCGCTGTCCATATTAACGGTAGGCAGCCATCTGCTGACCAATGAACGCTCGTCACATCAACAAAGCGAGAAGTCCTTCCATGACATGGTGGAGGTTGCGCTCCATACCATCTTGGCTGACACTAGTAACCTTCTCGGTCCTGAAAAGCCAACTTTTTGAACACGCACTTTAATGAGATTCTTTTATGCCAAATATACTCCTAGGGGGAAAAAGCGATGGGAATCAAACGCGGACTTAAATATGATTTTTCATTGTTGGCCATTTTGTTAATTCCAATCGGTATCGCAATCAACTTTGTCGGTGCGCAAATTGTGCTGCTGCTCAAGCTGCCGATATATCTGAACACCATCGGAACGATTCTGACCGCTATGATCGGCGGTCCTTGGGTGGGTATGGTTACGGGGGCAAGCACCAATCTCGTAGTCGGAATAACGAATCCGGTCTCGTTCGCATTTACACCTGTACAAATGGCCGTCGGTCTGGTGGTCGGCGTGCTGGCCATGAAAGGGATGTATACGAAGCTGTGGAAAGTCATCTTGGCTTCATTAGCCGTCGTCCTAACCGTGCTGATCGTTGCATCTCCGATCCAGGTACTGATGTTCGGCGGTGCGACCGGCAACTCCTCAGATGCCGTGGTCGCTACGTTCCTGGCGTCGGGACAACAGATATGGACAGCGGTATTCTCAACCAAAATTTTAGTGGAAAGCGTCGATAAAATTCTCACCAATCTCATCGCCTTTGCCATCGTGATGAAGATGTCGCCTAGATACTTGTCCAAGCTGAATTACGGCGCGATATTCATCAAAAAGAAATGACGTATAGCCAGTAATGGTTGCGCTCTTTAGAAGGAGGGGTTCTTGTGAATAATGAACGGTCCATGTTAAGCCGTCTTTATCCAACAACCAAGTTTTTCATTACCATCGCTTTATGTTTGGCCGCCTTTATCGTACCCGGCTACGGGTTCAGCTACGCCATTCTGCCAATCTGCATGGTGCTGGCCTACTTTGCCGGCAGCTTCAAGGAATTTTCCAATCTGGCGGTCAAGGCACTGCTCATGATTGTGGTATTCATCTTTATTCTGCAATGCTTCTTCTATCCCGGCAAAGACATTATGTGGAGCTGGAGCATCTTCTCCATCAAGCGGGAGGGTCTGGAGTTCGCCCTGTTCCTGACATCCAAAATCGTGGCGGTAGCATCGGCATTCATTCTGTTCTTCCGCATCACCAAGGTCAAGGATTTGGTCTATTCTCTGGAACAGGTCGGCCTGCCGTCCAAAGTAACCTATGTGATCTTGTCCACGCTGCAGCTTATTCCGGAGATGAAAAAGCTGACCCATGTCATCATGGATGCGCAAAAAACAAGAGGTGTCGAAACCGAAGGCAAGCTGTTTGTCCGCATGAAGGCCTTCATACCAACGCTTAGTCCGCTTATTCTAGGATCGGTGGCAAGCACGGAGGAACGGGTATTGACGCTGGAATCGCGAGCTTTCTCAGCCAAAGTGAAGAAAAGCAGCATCTACAAACTGGAGAAAACAAAGGCTGACCGGCTCGTTCAAATCCTGCTGCTGGTTCTGCTTGTTATCCTAATCGTCTGGAGAGTTGCGCTATGAGTATCATTACGATCAAGAATTTATCCTACCAATACCCCATTAGCGAGACGGATGCACTTAAAGACGTGAATGTAACGATTGAAAAAGGCAAGCTGTACGCGCTGGTCGGTGCCAACGGGGGCGGAAAAACAACCCTGTGCAACGTCATACGCGGGTTTATCCCCCATTTCTATAAAGGGGATCTGCGCGGCGAGGTACTGATTGAAGGCAAGGATATTCGTGAATGGGAATTGGGCGAGCTTTCCCAAAAAATCGGCTATGTGTTTCAGAATCCTTTTACCCAAATTAGCGGCGTAAAGGATAACGTATTCGAAGAGATTGCATTCGGCCTCGAAAATCTGGGCATGGAGCCTGAGCTTATCCGAGCCAAGGTAGCTGAGGTTATTCGGATGCTGGGAATCGATTATTTGCGGGATAAAAACCCGTTTGAGCTCTCCGGCGGTCAGAAGCAGCGGGTTGCCCTCGCTTCCATTATCGTCATGGAGCCGGATGTGCTGGTCATTGACGAGCCGACCTCACAGCTTGATCCGAAGGGCACGGAAGAAGTATTCAAAATTATTGAGCTGATGAAGAAGAAAGGAAAAACTATCATTCTCGTCGAGCACAAAATCGAACTGATTGCCGAATATGCCGATTACGTCATCCTTCTGAACGAGGGTGAAGTGGTGATGCAAGGTAACACGAAAGAGATTCTTACCGATGAGCGCGCCCTTTCATTCGGGGCCGCCATCCCTCAATATTCGATGTTCGGCCTGGAAATGCGCAAGCGCGGAATGGATCTCGGTACGATACCGTTAACGGAAAAAGAAGCGATTGAAGCCGTGAAGGCTTGGATGAAGAAGGGGGTAAAAGCATGAGCTTCCTCACTCTAACGAATGTATCCTTTGCCTATCCGAATGGCTACAAAGCAGTGGATGGAGTCAACATGACCTTCAAAAAAGGCGAATCGGTTGCCATTGTAGGCCAGAACGGCGCGGGTAAAACAACAACGGTCAAGATGATGAACGGACTGCTGAAGCCTTCCGAAGGGGACGTCGTCATTGATGGCTGGAATACGCGGGATTATACGACCGCGCAAATATCGAGAAAGGTCGGCTATGTGTTCCAGAACCCGGATGACCAGATCTTTCATAACGATGTGTACAGCGAGATTGAATTCGGCCCCCGCAAGCTGGGTCTTCCGGAGGAGCAGGTCAAAGCGAACGTCATGAAAGCGGCGGAGCTGGCAGGTGTCGTCCCTTTCCTGAAGGACAATCCCTACAATTTGCCCTACTCCATGCGTAAATTCGTCACGATTGCCTCCGTCATTGCGATGGATTCCAGTGTCATTATTCTGGATGAGCCGACAGCGGGCCAGGATATTCCGGCTATGGCGCGGTTATCTCATCTCATTGAGACATTAAAAAAGGAAGGTAAAACCATTATCACGATTACGCATGATATGGAATTTGTCGTGAACAACTTCCAGCGGATCATCGTCATGGCGAACCGCCAGGTCATTGCGGATGACGACAAGAGGGCCATCTTCTGGAATCTGGATGTATTGGAGCAGGCGATGCTGAAGCAGCCGCATATTAGCAGACTCTGCTACTCCCTGGGTATCGGCAGCAACATCCTGGCGATACCGGAGCTTGCGGACGAGCTTGCCAAGCATCATAAGTGAGGGAGCAAGGGAGTGACGATATGGAGCAAGTAAAGCATATCCTGTTGGATGTGGATACCGGCGTGGATGATGCTCTCGCGCTCATCTATGCCTTTAAATCCAATAAGCTGTATATAGAAGGCGTTACAACGGTATTTGGCAATGTGGATGTAAAGCAGGCGACGGACAACACGCTGAGGGTGCTGGCCTTGGCTCAGCCCCGCTACGAGATTCCGGTTGCCATGGGGGCGGACGCCCCTTTGTTTCGTCCCCGCCGCGAGAACGTAACCGCCATTCATGGAGCCAACGGCCTAGCCGGATACGAGCTGCCTGAGACTAGTCAATTGCCGGTGGACGAGAGGGCATCCGATTTCATCGTTCGAAAGGTGCGGGAGCAGGCGCATGATATTACGCTGGTATTCACCGGCAGGCTGACCAATCTGGCAGTCGCGCTCGCCAAAGATCCGTCGATTGCACAGAAGGCCAAACTGGTACTGATGGGTGGCGCCATCAAAGTGCCAGGCAATACAACGCCGGTGTCCGAGGCCAACATCCATGGCGATCCTGAAGCAGCCCACCGGGTGTTCGAGTCCGGGATTCCGATTACGATGGTAGGCCTTGACGTAACCGGGAAGGCCAAATTCGGCGAAGCTCATTTTCATGAGCTGATGAACGGTTTTACGGATGAACAGGCAGAATTAAAGGCATTCATGCAGCATATCTTCACATTCAGCTTTGAGGCAAGCGAACGCTTGAACGAGGGCAAAAACCGGCTGATGCATGATCCGCTGGCAGTGGCTGTCGTCGAGGATGCTTCCCTTGTAGAGATGGAGGATTATTACGTCTATATAGAGACAAAGGGTCAGCTATCCTCCGGTGCGACGCTGGTCGACTTCAGACGGCCGCCGTCACGGACCAATGCCTCCGTATGTATGCATGTCCGTGAAGAGGCATTCCTGCAGCATTACATTCGCACGGTGCTGTCATAACCGTCAGACGAAGGAGGAGCATGATTGATGCACCGAATATTATTGGATGTAGATACAGGGGTTGACGATGCGCTGGCGATTGCCTACGCTATCCGGTCCCAGGCTCTGGATGTTATCGGGATCACAACCTGCTTCGGAAATGTACCGGTGGATCTCGCGACGCGCAATACGCTCCATGTGCTGGAACAGTTAGGAGCAACCGGGATTCCAGTCGCAATGGGGGAAGCCGCCCCATTGTTCCATCCCTCTAAGAAGGATTATCCCGCCCAGTTTCATGGCGAGAATGGGCTTGGAGACCTGACATTCCCCGATCCGGCAGGCAAGCCAGTGTCAACGCCCGCGGCGGCCTTTATGGTAGATCAGATTAGGCGATACCCCAAGCAGGTGACGCTCATCTGTGTCGGCCCATTGACCAATCTGGCTGCTGCCATTCTGCAAGCGCCGGAGATTACTACACTGGTGCGGCAGGTTATCGTAATGGGCGGAGCTGTGAAGGTGGCGGGTAACCGCCGGATGCATGCGGAGGCGAATGTATATTCCGACCCGGAAGCGGCTCAGCTCGTCTTCCAATCCGGAGCTCCGATTACGCTGATCGGACTGGATGTGACCATGCAGACTGAGCTCAGGCTAGAGGATATTCAGCAGTGGAGAGAGCAGAATTCGGACCTTGCACACTTTTTGGCCGACATTACCTCCTACTATATCGAAGGCTACCGGCAAGCCTATGGCGATCGGACAGGCTGTGCCCTGCATGATCCGCTAGCGGTAGCTGTGGCGATCGACCCAAGCCTGGTCGAGGTGCAGCCGATGGTTCTCCAGGTAGACCTCGAGGGTGTCCACTCCTATGGCAGAACCATTGCCGATCTGCGTCCGCGCTGTACGGACCAGCCGAACGTCAACGTCTGCACCCGTGTCGACGCCAAGCGGTTTCAGGAGCATTTTATGCAGACATTAATGACATAAACAACAGTAAAAGGAGTGTACGCCGGGTGCGTTCACTCTTTTTTTGATTGGCAGCAAAAGCGATCAGTCGTGGTGCGCATCAGCTAGACATGCTCTCTAGTGTTGGGATTCAAAGTCGGACTAGCTCCCCCTCCCTAAAACATGCTACACTATTCCTTGTTTTCAGTAGGAGGCGCGATCATGGAACATAAGGAATTTAAGAAGTGGTATCTGATTGTATCGTTTATTCTGTCGCTATATCTTGTAGTGGTTACGATATTGGGCTTTACCCCGATCTCGAAGGAGGTCTTGGCGCCGCTTGACCGGATCGCTTACTACATCCTTTGGTTTTTCATTGCGGAGTTGATCGTTATATTCTTCATCACGAAGGATGTACGCCGATTTTTCAAGGAGCAGTGGCTCAGCATTCTGGCGGTCGGAACGTCGATATCCATTACGCAATTCATGGAGGCAGTCGTAGGCATTGGCTCCCTCACCGGGATCAAAGCGTTCAAGGGCATCAAATCGTTTAAAGCTATTAAATCCATGAAAATGTTCAAAGCGACCAAAAGTGTGAAAGTAGCCAAGTCGTATAAAATTGGCAAAAAAGCGTCCAATGCCGTAAAAGAAAAGGAATAAAACCAAAGAAGTAACTAGCCGGACAGTCGAGTCCATGGATCATAACAAAGGGCAGTTCCAGATCGCTGACGATCTGGAACTGCCCTTTTCTTTGCATCATTAGTGTTGCGTCGCAACGTTATTTCACCTTTTCAGGCGATATAGACCATTTAACGTTTCTCAGTACCACTATTTCCGAATTTCAGCACTTTTGACCAAATTAGTGTTGTGTGACAACGTTATTTCTTCGTTTACGGCGATACCGAGTATTTAGCATTGCTCAGCACCACTAATTTCGAGTTTCTTCATGTTTGATGCAATTAGTGGTGTGCAGCAACCCTATTTCACCTTTTGAGAAAAAGTTGTTTGTCGTGTAGGGTTAAGCGCTGCAGCATTTTTTGAATTTCTTGCCGCTGCCGCAGTAGCAAGCGTCATTGCGCCCGATCTTCACCGGGTTCAAGTGCTGCCGAACCGTTGCCTTCGCAGGGGTCGCCGCCTCACTCAACTCAGCAGCAGTATATCCGCCATTAGACCATACTCTCGTATGCTGAGCAGCTTCCGTTACCAAGCTGACAAACTTCTTTGCTTGATTCAGGTCCTGGAATGCGATGCCTCTATCCGTAAGCTCGTTCAAAACCTCTTCCATTCCGTTTTCCCAAGAGAGCATAAGCTGGATGTTCTCCATTACCAAGGAGGCAATCCCCTCCCGCTGCTCAAGCTCCTTCTGAATGAATAGCTTTAGCCTGTGCAGCTGCGGGGTCATTTCATAATGCGCCGGGTTGGCGTACTTAAGGAACTCCTCTTGATTCGGCAAATAATAGGGCTTGTCCTCTATCTTAGCCAACAGATCTTCCAGTTCGGAGATATCCGACTCTTCAAAATACGTATCGATCAGGCACCCGTTCTTGTGCCATACAAATGGCTGCTCCCTGTTGCTGTAAAATTCGTTGACTGTATGCAGGGCTTGAAGCGTAATAGGATTGGCTTGATGCGAATTATAGATTTCCACAACCCGCTCCGGCTTGCAAGCACCGTACAAATGAACAGCAGCGCTCATATAGTTCAGCACCTGTTGCTCATACGCTCTTGTCTTGTCTACATGCGCCCAATCCAGCTTCCCCAGCGCTTCTTTTACTTCAAGCGGTATAAAGTAGCCATACTGGTCCTCTTGCCTGACGCTGACCAGCACGCCCTTATCAATAAGAAACCTAAATCTAACAGGCATGTAATCACTAACCGTTACAGCTTCCGATTCCAACAGCTCCTGATAAAAGCTGAATTCATCATGATGCATAAGCAGAAGCATCTCCTGCAGTGTCTCCGACTGGACAATCGACTCCGCTATTGCGGATACCAGATCAGCCTTGTTCATTTTGGAACGGCCAACAATGGCGTGAGCGCTTGCTTTCTGCATAAGGCTGTCTTTTTTCAGCTGCGTTAGCACATGGTTTAACCCAAAATCTGATACCGATTCCAACACATAATTACGATTCAAAGCTATTTCTGCTTTCTTATTTAAGTTATTCATATTCCTCTCCATCTCTTGCAAAAATAAACGGTCGTGCCTTACCCTCCTGACTACTATACCACTACCTTTGCCGAAATGCTTCTTCCCTGAAAATTATTAATCGTTTTAATTTTCGCATATTTCTGTTAGCGGATACGGTTAAATCTACCTCTTCATTTATCCATACCATCTATTCACTTTTGAATACCATGTACTATTCGCTAGCAGAAAGGGGGAATAAGCATGAGCAAAAAAATAGAGATCAGCCAGCGCTTTGACGATGACGAAGACTTTGATGATTTTGATGACATTGATTTTGATGACTTCGAACGCAATGGCAACGGCAACGGTAACGGCAACGGTAACGGTAACGGCCGCGACAGACGCCGTCAGCTCCGCAGACTCAGACGCCTGTTGAGACGTCTTATCAGACGCCTTCGCAGACTCATTCGCAACGGCGCTGACCGCCGTGAAATCCGCAGACTGAGACGCCTCATTAGACGTATCCGCAGACTCATTCGCAGACTGGAAGATCGGTCCTAAGGCAAATCAAAACCTGTAAGATGGCAATCGCCATCTTACAGGTTTTTGCATATTTGGCCGAACGCATGAACAACGGCCCATCTTCTCGAGTTAGCGGGACATCCGTCTGCTTTTCCGTATACACGCGGAGTTAAATCAATTAATCTCCCTATCAATCTATCTATACCATTTCAAATCTACTGAATAGAATGAACTATTCTTGAAGAGAGGGAGATGGAAATGAGCAAAAAAGTAGAGATCAGCAACCGATTTGATGATGACGATTTTGATTTCGACAATTGTAACGATTTCGATGACTTTGATGATTTTGATTTTGATGATTTTGATTTCGATGGCTTCGATCGTTTTGACCGCGATTCCGGATGTGGCAACGGACGGTGGCGCAACCGCAGAAACCGCAGAATCAGACGTCTCATCAGACGTCTACGCAGACTCCTGCGCAGATTGATTCGCCGCGGCGCAGACCGTCGTGAGATTCGCAGAGTGAGACGCCTCATTAGACGCCTTCGCAGACTTATTCGCGAAATCTAGCTCGATTAGAAACCAATTGTGGAATTCTCCGTCACCGATCACTGTGCAACTGTAACCCGTAAGATGGACAAGTGTCCATTTTGCGGGTTTTACAATTATAGCAACTTAATTAATCATCCATTAACAAACGGCATTTATACTTAGCATCATGAAGCACTTATTCTATCTCGAAAGAAAGGAAATCATCTTATGGGCATTCATACGTATTTTCAATCGCTGACCGATCTGGAGCGCATTATTCGCTGCCCAGGCAAATTCAAATTCCAAGAGCATAGCGTATCCGCACACTCCTGGAAGGTCGTCCAATACGCGAAGACATTGGCGGATATTGAAGAAAGCCATGGTGTCACCGTCGACTGGAAAAAGCTGTACGAGATCACCAGCAGCCATGATTATGGCGAAATCTTTATCGGGGATATTAAAACACCCGTGAAGCATTACTCATTGGAGCTTCGCTCCATGCTGCAGCAGGTCGAGGAAGGCATGGTCGCGCACTTCATCGATGAGCATATTCCGGAGGCATTCAAGCCGATCTTCCGCCGTCAGCTGCGCGAGGGCAAGGATGAATCCATCGAAGGCCAGATTCTTGAAGTTGCCGATAAGCTCGACCAGATCTACGAGGCGTTCGCAGAGCTGCAGCGAGGCAATACCGAAAAGGAATTTATCGTCATGTACCGGAGCGCATTAATTAAGATTAAAGGCATTAACCTGCACTGCGTCACCTATTTTCTCCAGCACATCCTGCCCGACATGGTCAGCGAAGGCGCAAGATCCCCCATCGATATCGCGAAAATTACGAATGAAGCTCTGGCGTCATAACTTATTCCGCAGCGCAGAGCCCTCTTTGCGCAATCATCCCCGTTCACACAGACCTCTAGCACGTCTTCAAGGCTACCCTATATGCTTTTTTTTCCCTTAAGCTCTTAAAGCACTTCCTGCGCATACCAAGCATTCCCACTTATTCCACGTACCGATTCCTCGCTGCGCCTAGGCCCACTATGCCGAGCAAGACGGATGCGGCAACCAAAATCATTAGAGGAACCTTCCAGCTTTGTGTGGCGTCATGCAGAAACCCGAATAGTGTCGGACCTGTCGCGGCGAGCAAGTACCCTACCGATTGCGCCATGCCGGATAGCTCTGCCGCTTGCCTGGAGGTCCTGGTGCGCAAGCCCAAAAACATCATGGACAAGCTGAAGGCAAATCCTACGCCCATGCCGAGCAAGATAATCCAAACCACCAACAAGTTCGAGCTTCCGTACAGCAAACCAAGCGTTCCCGCCAATATAAGAACGGACGTCATCACAACCAAAACGCGCTGGTTGGACATACGGGCTGCAATGACTGGTACGATAAAGGTAAAAGGAAGCACAGCCAATTGCATCATGGACAGCAGCCAGCCGGATTGATCGGAGCTCACGCCTTGCAGACGGAGCATATCAGGAAGCCATGCAATCAATACATAGAACAACATGGACTGAATCCCCATGAACAGCGTGATTTGCCACGCAAGCGGGGATCGCCATACATTCACTCGGCGCTCGCTTTCCGAACTTACCGAAGCGATTGCCGCCTGGCGGGAGCGAAGCTGCGGCAGCCATACCAATAGGGCGATGAAACTTAAAATACCCCATACGCCAAGCGCCCCCTTCCATCCCAATCCTGCGCCCACCGCAAGCGGTACGCTGATGCCTGAAGCAATAGCTCCACACAAATTCATTGAGATGGAGTATACACCCGTCATGACGCCCAGCCGATCGGGAAAATCTCGCTTAATCAATCCCGGCAGCAGTACATTGCACGCCGCAATGGCTAGTCCCAATATGGCTGTACCCCCGAATAAAGCCGCTGTGCCGGATGTGGAACGCAGTACAGTGCCTATGAACAAAAACAAAAGCGCGACGAGCAATACCCGCTCCATGCCAAATCGACCTCCAAGCCGAGGCACGAACGGAGACAGCAAAGCAAATGCCAGCAATGGCAGTGTCGTAATCATTCCGGCCCAAGTGCCGGTCAATTGCAAATCCCCTCGAATGAGCTCCGACAACGGACCTACCGATGTTAAGGGCGCCCTCATATTCATCGCGATAAAAACAATACCAGCTATAAGTAAAAAAGCTGCCGAAGGACGGCCAAAGGTTCTCCGTTTCTCCGTATGATCTTGCATACGCTCTGTTGCATTCATGTTGACTGCCTCCTATCGTTTCTCACAACCCATTAGAGATATCCACTATTCAGTATATTATAATATACTTATTAATTAATATTACATATCATAATATATAAGTTTCTTTTTGTCCACATCCGTATTTTGCCTCAATTCTGCATCACTCTGAACGCTATTACTGAAGAACAAAAAAACCTCAACCCATGCGGATTGAGGGATTCCAACCGTATAATCATAGCGAGAAAGCTGCACATTAGTTGTATCTCAAAATAAGATGCAATACGGCAAGCTCATTAGTCGGATTCGTGTAAGAATGGGTATCGTCTGCGCGGAAGCTGATGGTATCATAGGCATTCAGCGTATACCTCTCATCATTCACATTGATCTCAATCATGCCGGACATAACCGTAGCAATCTCTGTGGTATGCGGATGATGCATCTCCGGATAATAAGAGCTGTTCGGCTGCAAATACGCCCGGCACATCTCGACTTCTTGGCTGCTTTGCTGAAAGATCGGTTCGATCACCCAAGCTTCGCCGTCGCCGGCTATTCTGAGTCCTTCCCCCGCCCGTGATAATTGAACGCCGCTTTGATCCGAGAAGAGCGCCATCAGAGGAACCGAGAGGCTCTTGGATATTCTCCATAACATGCCGATGGTCGGATTCGTATCTCCCCGCTCAATATTGCCGAGCGTCAGCTTGCTGACACCCGATACTTGCGCCAGCTCCTCCAGGCTCAGCCCCTTGTCCTTTCGCAGCTTCTTCAGGACGGAGCCCACTTGCAGCACGACCTGCTTCGGGTCATCGATCTCCATTGGTTGCAGCCCCCCACTTTATGTCTTCAGTCCGTTATCATCACTTTCCCTATTATAATGGAACCACTATCATTAGCAAATAAACCCGTGCCGCTGTACCTGCTGCAGCAAAAAGCTGACTCCGGCATAAACCGGAATCAGCCCAGGCATTGCCTATATCCGCTGCGCAGGAGAATGCTGTTGACCGTCTCCTTTTGCTGAAATCGTCTATCCCAGCTTCTGGCCGCAATTCGGGCAGAAGTTCGCACCCTCTGTTTTGGTTCCGCAGTTCGGACAGAAGTTCGGCTTGGCGCCGCTTGGGGAAGCAGGCTGGCTTGCCGGCTGCTGCTGTCCGTTTGACTGTTGCTGACCTGCTGGCTGTTGCTGACCGGAGTCCGGAGCAGGCTGCCCAGCGTTACTCCCGCCATTCTGATTCTGACCCATGTTCTGCATCATCTCTTTGGCGATATTCATACCCATCATCATGCTGGCCATATCCGCCGCAGCTCCGCCGCCCTGCATTTTGCCCGAAGCCATCCCGTCCACCATCGACACCTGCTGGTAACGCTGCATATCGCCGATCATGCTATGGGAAGCGGTCTTTGTAATCATCTGCTGAATTTCTGGCGGGTAGTTGAAGCTCATCACCTGGAAGCCTGTAATGCTGATGCCGCTTGCCAGCAACTCCATGTCCAGATCTTCCTGAATCCCTCTGGAGATCGCATGGGCGTTCGCCTGCAGGTTGAACATATCCTTGCCTTCGGTACTGATCCACTTCATCAGCAGCTGATCCAGCACTGACACAATTCTCAGGCGTACATCCTCAACCAGATAGCTCTCTCGTACACCTGCGATTTTATCAATAAACGTCACATAATCCTTGACCTTGAATACAAAGGTGCCGTTCGCGCGAATCGGCAATCCGCCCGGAAGCTGAGGCGTCGGAATCAGGATCGGATTTTGCGTTCCCCATCTGACGGTGAATTCCTTCGTATTGACGAAGACGACTTCCACCCGCATGCCGCTGTTGAAGCCAAACTTGAAGCCCTTCAGCGTAGAGAGGAACGGGATGATTTGCGAATCAACCGCGTATTCCCCTTCATCCTGGAAGATGCCCTCAATCTTCCCGTTATGGACGAAGATCGCGTCTTGTCCGGGACGAATGATCAGCTTGCTCCCCTTCTTGATCTCGTTGTTGCTCCACTTCCAAAATATCATGTCATCGCGGAACTCTTCCCATTCCACGACGTTAGCGAATTGATTTCTGAAAAATGACATAAGACCGCTCAGTCCTCTCTAGATTAAAATGATCCTCTGCTGCCGCTGTGCGAATGGCCCCCCGAAGTCCGTCCGCCACCCCCGCCACCACCGCTGGTATTGGTCGGTTTCGGTATCCGCTTCTTCGTGACCGTCGTGCGCAGGTAGTTGTCGTGCTTACCGATAATGCCCGACGTTCCAGCATTCGCATACGTTCCGGCATTGATGGTGACGCGTCCGCCTGCACCCGCCTTCATTCCCCATACAATGAAAAATGCGATGAAGAAAGCAACCGCTAGCTGGAACCAGCCATTGAATACAATGTTATCCGGGTTAACGCCAGGCTTAAATCCCATGTAACGATACGCTGTATCCTGATAATCCGAAAAAGCCGAGAAATAGTTGCCTTCCGTTAATTTCGGTGTGATTTTATTGCGAATTTTGTCCAGCCTGCCGTCATCCAGAAGCGTCTTCGCTTTGTAGAAACCTGCAAGATAGATCTCCCTGTTCTTCATATCCATCGTCAGGATAACCGCGTTGCCATGGGGCTTATCATACCCGAATTGCTGCTTATCGTAGAAATCCTGAGTTAGCTTCACCACATCGACGTTCTGCTCATTATTCGTCGTATAGACAATAAAGTCCGTTTCACGCTTTTGTGCATACCTCGCTGCGGCATTTTCAAGCAGCTGTCTGTCATCCGCATCAAGCAGCTTGGCTTCGTCGTAGATCATCCGCTTCGGCTCAGCCGCATACGCGGCGGACGATAAGAATGGCGAGACTAAGACGACAAGCATGGCAATGAGCATAGCAGTTCCTGTCCATCGTCTTCCTTTCATCACCAGAAACCGCCTCCCATCGCCAAGGAAACAAACTTCACCGAAATCAGGGATGCCAGGAAGATTCCCGTGAACCACATTGCCATTTTGCCTTTGCTGATCGGCGGGTTGCCGACCACTTTGCCCGTTTGGCCATTCATCGCAAATGTGTATCTCTTTCGATCGTAATCATAATGGAATACCCATACCGGCAGCAGCACGTGCTCCGCCTTGCGCGCGGTCGTGTCGACATCCTTGCTCTTATACGTAACCGTATGATAGTGCGACATGGTCGAACGTACATAGGAATCAATGAATCCGTCTACCTTATGCTGCGCCCGTGGCATCAGCTGGTGGTCGTCGTAATTGTATTTCTCTGCGATGTATCCAGCCAGATAAGGCGTCTTGAAGTCCTTCAGCTGGTCGTACGGGAACGGCTCCAGCTTATCCATCAGCTCGTCATTCATCTTCTCCGACCCGTCCACCGGCACTCTCACATAGTCCAGTACGATATCCCGGTAGACATCAAAATGCTGCGTCTCCGTATAGATATAGTCGCCACTAGTGTAAGTTCTTACTTTCGTGCCATGCGCCCGCACTTCAACATCGCTGTGCAGATCATACAGCCAGAACGGGACGTACAGGCCCGTTATGCCTTTGATCCGGTTCGCACGCATGAAGCTGCCTGGCGTCAGACGTCCGTTCTTGCACCATTTCTTGAACGCCTTCTGTGCTTCAGCTTTGCTAATAGCAAATGGAATAACTTTGGACGGGGCAAATTTGCCTGCCATCCGGTCAATCAGTACGACGCTTGAATTACAGAAGCTGCACATGGTTGCCGTAGTCTCCGGCTCGGTCACAATGACAGCGCCGCAGCTATTGCATTGGTATTCCTTCATCTCGCCTTGAGCGAGTACCGAAGAGCGTGGTGCGTCCGTATATTGCTCGATATTGTCCTTTCTTCCGCAGCTCCCGCAGGACAGCATGCCCGATGCGCTGTCAAATGCCATTTCCCCGCCGCAACTCGGGCATTTGTAGTCTACTACTGCCAATTCCCTCACCTGCCTGATGTCATGATCATCAATCTCGATTGTTTTGCTTATTCTTAAGCTCAGCCAGCTCATCCGCGGGGCTTTCTGCCTTGCTTCTCTCCAGTTCGGCGAAACGCTCGTCCAGATCGCTGCTTTCATCCTTATGCAGCTCTGCGATCGCCAACGCTTCGTAATACGCCTGCTCCGCTTTTTCCTCCAGAGCGCCTAATGACGCCCCGTTCATGTTCTGCCGGGATTGTGAGGCAGCCAACCGTCCCTTCGCTTCGAGCACGCGCGCTTCAATCGCTCCAACGTCGGCAGATAATTTGTCCTGCAGCTGTCTCATCTGCTTCACATTGGCCGCTGCTTGGTCGTAAGCGGATTGCAAGGATATCTCCTTCTTCGCTTCCGCCGCCTTCATCTCAAGGAACCGCAGAGCTTCATCATCCCTGCCATCCTGCACCATCTTCTCCGCATAGCGCTGCAGCTTTCGAATCTCGGCTTGGCATTCATCAAGCTCTCTTCTCGCCCTGCTCTCATCCGCCACCATCGAAGCCATCTCCGCTTTCACTTTGCCCAAATCCGAATTCAGGCTCCTCATATATTCATTCAATGCCTTCGCCGGATCCTCAGACCGATTCAGGCTGGCATTCACATTGCTCGACATAATCGTTTTAAATCTGGACAGGATGCCCATAGACGAATCCCTCCTCCAACATTGTTATCCCTTGTTCTAATAGTACCTGATTTGGGGGCAAAAGGATTCACTTTTCTCATTACTTCTAGCTAATGGAAGCTGGATTTCCCATTGGACAGATCAATTTTTCACAAAAAAATCAATCTTATAAAGACCAAAAATTATTATTACATGCAATAACTAAAATACTCACATATTCAACTTGTACGCTAAGTATAATGGAACGCAGAAGGGTTTTCACAACCAAACAGAACGCTGGCCAGCATTCGAGCACCTGGAGAAGTACGCCTTCTGCCTATCTCCCACTCTGAAAGGAAGATGAATGAAATTGAAAAAGGTCGCCATCCTGCTCACTACCGTTATTATGCTCTTCATGACTTCTGCTGTCGCAAGCGCTTCGGTTCCGCTTAACCACACGGATACGGTAACGGGCCAAGGCACGCTGCTCATTACGGGCTCTGCCTACTTCAGCGGCTCGCCTGCCGCAGGGGTCATCTTTGCGAATGTCTATCGCGTAACAGGCGGAACGGAAGTCCTGGTCGAGAGCAGCCGTTCGAATATCTTCTCGAATCCGAATGTCGTCAGCTACACGATTAACTTCAATACAAATTTCACGCAAGGGACCTACATTATCCGATATTCGCATAGCGGCTCGCTTGCTGATTTAACGACATATGCACGTTTCATTTAATACTTAAATAAAGAAGAAACCGTCAGCTGCGTGAACGGCATCCCCATCTGGAGATACCGTTCACCGTTCTGACGGTTTCTTTGCGTTTTACGTGCAATTAAGCCCAATTCCCTTTCCGGAAGACTGGCTCGATCGTGCCGTCCGGCAGCTCTCCATCGATATCAAGGTCTGCGCAGCCGATCATAAAATCCACATGCGTCAGGCTGACGTTCGCCCCGCGCTCTACCAGCTGTTCATTGGACAGCTTCGTGCCGCCCTCCAGGTTGACCGGATAAGCGCTGCCCAGCGCAAAGTGGCAGGAGGCATTCTCGTCGATCCCCGTATTGTAGAACACCCGGTTCATGTTCGAGATCGGCGAATCATGCGGAACCAGGGCGATTTCCCCCAGATATGCGGCTCCCTCATCCGTCTCCAACAGCGAAGTAAGATGCTCTTTACCCGACTCCGCATCATATGCCACGACCTTGCCATCCTTGAATGTGAAGGTAATCCCCTCCACCAGACGGCCGTTCAAGTTAAGCGGCAGCGTGCTCTTCACTGTTCCGTTCACACCCAAGCGGTGTGGCATGGTATAGACTTCTTCAGTCGGCATATTGGCGACGAAATAGACGCCTTTCTCATTCTCCCCGCCGCCGCCGCGCCAGATATGGCCTTCCGGCAGCTCCACACGGATATCCGTGCCCGGAGCGCGGTAATGGAAGCTCTTGTACCTTTTCTCATTCAGACGGTTCTGGCTCTTCTTCAATTGCGCAATATGATCATGCCAAGCGGCGATCGGATCTTCTGTATGGACACGGGCCATGCGGAATACCGCTTCCCACATCGCATCCACACGCTGTTCCTCCGGCAGATCGGCGAATACTTTGTTCGCCCATGCCCGGGTAGGCGCTTTGATCAGCGACCAGCTGATCTTGCTGTTGCGCGTATACGTCGAATATTCCTTGCGTGCGACAGCTGCCGCCTTGACCGCTCTCGAAACCTTGGAGGAATCGATGCCTTGGAACAGCTCCGGATTCGGCACTTTAATATGTAGAATGGCTCCGCCCTCTTCCGCAAAGTGAACCATGCTGTCCGCCTGCCACTGCGGGTAGTAGTCGAAGGAATCATCCGATGCATGCTCATACCGCGCGCGGGTAACGGCATCATCATCCCATTCTACGATGACGTATTTGGCTCCTGCCGCATACGCTTTGGCGACGATCCGTCTCGTAAGCTCAGCCGTCTCAATCGGGGCATGGACAATCAGCACCTGTCCGGTCTGAATGTTCACGCCTACTCTGACGACCAGCTCCGCATATTTATTTAATTGTTGTTCGAATGTATCCATGGTTATTCCCCTTCCTGTCTGTCTCATCCCTCTAGATGTCTATGCTTATTCATCCCAATAAAAGCTGCATACCTAGCATACCAAATGCCCGTCGTGATTTCATCTATGCAGGAAATGGACGGGTTTGACAACAGCTGGAAGGATGCTCTAGCATGAGGGTATACCCTATTCGGTAAACTCATGAAGGAGTGAAGAGAGATGGATACAAAGGGCATTCCATGGAATCAAGGGTCATGGACAACCAAACCTGTATCGGTCAGCGTCGAAGATGGCTGCTTGAAAGCTGTAGCCGAGAACGGGAGCGACTATTGGGAGAAAACGCTGTATGAGTTCGAACATCGCAACGGTCATGCGTTGCTTGTTCCTTGGGAGGATAGCCATGCCGTTGAAGTAACGTTCCGGCTCGATTCGTTCACCGAGCTGTATGATCAGGCTGGTCTCATGCTGTGGTACGGCCAAGAGCAATGGATCAAAGCTGGTGTCGAGATTAACGATGGCGTCCCTCATCTTGCTGTCGTCGTCACCGACGGCTATTCAGACTGGTCACTGGCTCCCGTATCCGATTGGGCAGGACAAGAAGTGACCATTCGCGCTTCTCGCATGAAGGATGCGGTCATTCTAAGAGCCCGCTCCGGGTCTGAGGGCTGGCGAACGATCCGCGTAGCCCGCTTCCCCTATCCTGAAGGCAAGCAAGCCGGACCTTTCTTCTGCGCCCCAACAAGGTCAGGACTAGAGGTTGTCTTCACCCGCTGGGTTCAAACTGCGCCGGATGCGGAATTGCATATGGATCCGCCAATAGAGGAATAAAAGCTGGAGTACCCCTGGTATTCATGGGATCGAGGGATACGTATGACTGCGAAAAAAAGAGCACCCATATGGATACCCTCTCATCCTATCTAGTGTCAATTAGATCGTTTTCTTCATTTACCTTGATCCATTACAAAGCTGGCCTTATCTTCTGACTCCCGGATCTCATTCTCTCTATAATAATCCTTCAATTCATCTTGGGCGCTCTCCTCTGTTAACGGCACCTTGTGTCGGTAAGCGGCCCGACAGATCACATGGGCAGCCACTGGAGCTGTTAAAAATACGAAGAAGATTCCCAGGATGAGGCGGATGCTGAAGAAACCGTCGGAAATGATAAAATACAGCAAGGTTCCAACGAGCGCGCACAGCACGCCAAGCGTAGAACTTTTGGATGCAGCATGGGATCTTGTGTACACATCAGGCAAACGCACATTCCCAATCGCGCTGATCAAGCTGAAGATAGCGCCAATGAGTATGAGGATCGCCCCGATTACTTCACCGCTTCCGCTCAATCACAACACCTCTTTCAATAAATCTGGCAAAGGCAATAGTTCCAATAAATGACAATATTCCGATCAATAATATAAGATCAAAAAAGGCATGAGTGTGCAGCAGCACGGAGAATACGGCAATACTGGCGATCAGATTTATCCCGACGGAATCCAGCGCTTGAACTCGGTCCGCACTGGACGGCCCTTTTACAACCCGATATAAATTGGCCAGGATGGACAGCATTAATATACCTAATGCAATGATCAACACCGTCTCAAATATCATTTTCTCGTCACATCCTTTATCGCTTTTTCAAAAACAGATTTTGATTTTAATACCGATTCCTTGGATTCGGGCATGTTCAGTCCGTGAATGTACAGCACCTTTGAATCAGGGGTGACCTCCATGACGACCGAGCCTGGCGTTAAGCAAATTAATAAGGATAGGAGCGTAATTTCCAAATCGCCCTCCAAATCCGTTTCTACCTTGAAAATGCCTGGCTTGACATCAATTTTAGGACGGAGTACATGCTTCATGACCGCCACCGCGGAAGTATTCAACTCATGGATAAAAAGAATGAACAGCTTGCCGATTGCGGCTAGCGTAAATAGATAAAACCGTTTATTAAAGAAGCGGCGGATACACAGTAAAATAATCAGACCGACTAAGTAACCGCTAATAAAGTTTAATATGGTCATTTCCTCTTGCAGAAACATCCACAAGTAAGCAATGAATATGTTGAGTAGCACCTGAACGGGCATGGCTGTTCCCCCCTTTATTCAAACACGGCCTGAATATATAAATTTGGATTCAGCAATTCCTCTGCAGCTTGAGCCACATAACCCGTAATCGCCTCAGCGCCGATTCCCAGGGCAACACTAGCCACCGTCAATAGAGCGATCGGAAACAACAAGCCTTTCGTCGTCCCCTTCTCCTCCTCTACACTCAGAATCGTTTCACCCCAAAAAGCGTTCATAAACAGCTTGGTCATCGAATACAGAATGAACAAGCTGGCCACCAGTCCGATTACACCTAGCCAGTAATACCCTGCTTCAAAGACGCCTTGTGTCGTAAATACTTTGCCAAGAAAACCGCTTAACGGAGGAATTCCAACCATAGACAAAGCTGCGATGAAGAACATCCAGCCTAATTGGGGGTGAAGCCGAATCAAGCCGCTAATATTTTTCAAATCGCTTGTTCCCGTGAGATGAACAATCGTTCCTCCAATCATAAATACAATCGCCTTGATCAGTATGTCGTGAATCAAATAATAAATGGAGCCCTCTATGCCGGCAGTTGTTAATGAGACAAGTCCAGCCATAATAAATCCGACACTTATGATCACATTGTAAGTTAATATTTTTCTCAAATCCGAATAACCGCTCGCTCCGAGTGCGCCTAAAATCATCGTAATGGCGGCTAATATCCCGATAATCATATGGGTAATCTGCGGTTCATGATAGAAGATGAGTGTAAACATTCTGAAAATGGCATAGATCCCTACCTTAGTGAGCAACGCCGCGAAAATAGCAGCGATTGCCGTTGGCGGTACGCTATATGACCCGGGTAGCCAGAAATAAAGCAATAATCCCGCCTTCATGGCGAAGACGATCAGGAATAATAATGCGACAGTGGTTATTAACCCGTCCTGGCCAATCTCTGCAATCCGGATCGACAAATGGGCGAGGTTCAATGTGCCCGTCATCGAATATAAATAGGCAACGCCGATTAAGAAAAACGCCGATGCAATAATGTTCGTAAAAATATACTTCAGCGACTCGCGAAGCTGCCTCTTGGCTCCCCCCATTGTGATCAGCACATACGAAGCAACCAGAAATACTTCAAAACAGACATATAAGTTAAACAAATCCCCTGTCAAGAACGAACCATTGACGCCTGTAATCAAAAACAAAAATAACGGATAGAAATAAAGTTTTTCTTGCCTTCGGCCAATCGATGAAAAGGCATAGATCAGGCAGCCTACTGCGACAATAGAGGTGGCCAAGAGCAGCAAAGCACTGAACATGTCACCCACTAAACTAATGCCGTAAGGCGCTTCCCAACCGCCCAGCTGTAAGGTTTGAATACCGGCATCTCTGATCTGATTCATCAATAGAACCGCAATGACAATGGTAGCTAACAAAGCGACCAAACTAAGAATCCGCTGAAGGAGTATATTTTTCTGGAATATAATGAGGACCATTCCAATCAACAGAGGAATGATAATCGGCGCAATCAACAAATTATTCATGCTCATTTCCCCTTAATTGCTCCATGTCATCCGTCCCGAAGCTCTGATAGGAGCGGTAACATAAAACGAGTACTACCGCTGTCACGGCAAAATTAATGACGATCGCAGTTAATATTAAGGCTTGAGGAATAGCATCCGCAAAGCCCGCGGCTTTCTCTCCCAGCAGAGGGGCGGTCCCTATCTTCAGTCTACCGGAAGTCATGATCAACAAATTGACCGCATGACTCACAATCGATAATCCGAGCACAATCCGCAGCAGCTGCTTAGATAGAATCAAATAGGTTCCAATAGATACTAAAATACCGACAAGTATGACCATGAGTGTCTCCATATTAGCGGTCCTCACTTATGCTTAGAATAATATTGACTGCGGTGCCTATAACAGCCAGAGCGACTCCGGTATCAAAAATCAAAGCAGACGCAAGCTCGGTATTGCCAAATATAGGGAGGTCATAATAGCCAAAGGCCTGGGTTAAAAAAGGTTGGCCAAATACGACGCCTGCCATTCCGGTTCCAAGCGCAATCAACACGCCGACCGCCGCAAGCTTTTTGAAATCGACTCGTATATTTTCCCTTACCTTCTCGATTCCAAAAGAAAGGAACAGCAGGACAATAGCGGATGCCGTACTAAGTCCCCCAATGAATCCTCCTCCCGGATTATGGTGACCATTCATAAATAAATAAATCGAAAAGGTCGATATGATCACGGCTGCCACTCGAGTTACACTTTTCAATATCACATCATTCGTTTTCATGTTGTTCCCTCCTTTTGGAACGCTGATGAACCAAGATATACACACCTAGCCCAGCAATGGCGAGCACGGATATCTCCAGCATGGTGTCGAAACCGCGGAAGTCCACTAATATCGCGTTGACAATATTTTTGGCGCCCGCCAGCTCATAGGCATTTTCAAAAAACAATGAAATCGGTTCAAATAATTTATGTCCATTCGCGGACAATCCGAGCAGGGTCACCGTTAAACCCATCGCGATCGAAATCATCAGATTTGTCAGCTTGAAAGGAATACGTTCGATCCTTTTCTTTAGCTTCGGCAAATGGTAGAAGCATAGCAGGAACAGAACCGTTGTCACCGTCTCCACCACCATTTGCGTCAAAGCCAGGTCAGGCGCCCTAAAGATGACAAAGAACATGGAAACCATATAGCCTAACGCCCCTAGTGCAACAATAGCCATGATTCGATTGCCGGCCAATAAGACAGTAAGTGCGGCAATCACCATTGCAAGCACAAGCCCCGCATCAAAAATACTGATGACTGCATTATTGGAGAAATCGAACTGAATACCATGGAGCAGCAGAAGCGAACTTAGCAATACGATGACAAAGAAAGAAAAAATGTAGATGAGATAATGTCTGAGCGAGCCTGTCATATACCGATTCGTCAGAGATGCCGAGAGCTTCTCCGTACCTGCCAAGCCCTGATTGTACAGCTGATTTAACGTTAATCCCTGCGTGTAATTTCGCAAGACCTGAATCCACCGCTTCTTGGTTTTGAAGAGAAGGATGCCGACAACAATGACACCGATCGTCATCACGAGCTCCATATTCAGCTCATGCCATGCGCTAATTTTCAGGTCGTATGGAGATATCGGAATCGTAGGCAATATAGCGGTTAATGCCGGAGTGAGAATATATTTTCCGAGTACATTCGGAAAGAAGAAAATGAGTATAACAAGCAAGCCCAAGACGGCTGGAGAAAACAGCATGCCCCAAGGCGCTTCATGCACTTTTCGCGTCAGCTTTTCAGGGCGATAGGTTCCGCCAAAGGTTTTGAATACAAAAACCATGCAGTAGACGAACGTCAATATGCTGGCTACCCAGGCAATGATCGGGAACAGGATACCGATGTTGCTTAAACCGAAAATACCGGCCCCGGATACGTCATTCACCGCTGCAAAAAACATTTCCTTACTCAAAAAACCGTTAAACGGCGGTAATCCCGCCATAGAAAAGCCGCCAATCACAGCGATCGTGAACGTGATCGGCATCACTTGCATCAAACCGCCTAAATAGCGAATATCACGCCGGCCTGTCTCATGGTCAATAATCCCTACAACCATAAACAAACTGCCTTTGAAGGTCGAGTGATTAAACAGATGGAATAAGGCGGCAAATGTAGCTACCGTAAAGACAGTACCACTATCGCCAGGTCCAAAATAAATCGCTAAGGAACCGACCCCAAGCAGGCACATGATCAGTCCCAATTGGCTAATTGTAGAATAAGCTAACATAGCCTTAAGATCCGTCTGTCTCAGGGCAGTCAAAGAACCATAAAGCAGGGTAACGAGACCAATCCCGGCCACAAGCCAGAACCATACGGAGCTGCCTCCGAAAAGCGGCGTCATACGAGCCACCAAATAAATGCCAGCCTTGACCATCGTAGCCGAGTGGAGATAGCTGCTCACCGGGGTTGGCGCCTCCATCGCGTCCGGCAGCCAAATACCGAACGGAAATTGCGCAGATTTCGTAAATGCACCGAGCAACACACATAGCATGGCAGGAATAAACAACGCATGGCTTTGGATGGCCTCCAGGTTGGCGATCATCTCCCGAATGCTGTACGTATCCGCCATCATGATCAGCATAATAAACCCGGCTAACATGCCGAACCCGCCAAGGACAGTAATGAGCAGCGCCTTTAAGGCGCCTTGGCGAGAACTCTTACGCTCGTACCAATAGGATATTAATAAGAAAGAAGAGACGCTGGTTAACTCCCAGAACCCGTACAGGACTAAGAGATGATCCGAGAATACCAACCCCAGCATGGCGCCCATAAACATGAGCAAGTAGACATAGAAGCTATGGAGAGCCTCGCGAGCCTTGGACATGTAAAAAATGGAGTAAATAATGACCAAAGTACCGATACCGCTGATGAGCAGACCGAACAACAGGCTGAGCCCATCTACGTAGGAGGTCATATTCATATCGAGGGACGGAATCCAGGACAATGTGTATTTATATGTGTTTCCAGACGCAACGTCAGGTATATACCGCAACAAATAGACAAAAATAGATAGTGGTACAAGTAAAACGAACCATCCCGTATGTACGAAGCGATTCAAATACTTATATAGTAAGGGTACAAGTATTGCAATGATCAACGGGAGAAAAACAAACGTATAGAAAATAGCCAAGCGTACTCCTCCTTATTCATGACTTCCGCTTCCTTATCAACGTATTGACTCTTCGTGTAACATCTACTATAGTCTTACATAGTTTAATCGAGACCTACTAAGTGGTATTGAGGTGAAATAGTTAAAATGAATAATGTGTATAATGAAAGCATTCTTGTTTGCGTTTATTATGGTCCCAATGGCGAAAGACTAATCAAACGCGGTTGTGCAATCGCTAATATGATGAAATCTCCGCTATATATATTGACCATTGATCCCAAGCCATTCGACGAGCTGGATGCCGAGAAATTATTCTATATCGAACAATGGAAAGAATATGCCCACTCTCATGCAACGGCTAAGTTTATTATGAAGGACAATGAAAGCCGCCCTGTCTCTAAAGTCATTGCAGAAGTAGCCAGAGATAACAGCATTACACAGATCATTCTTGGTCAGACGGCGCACAGCCGGTGGGAACAAATTACGAAGGGATCTATCATTAATTCCTTAGTACGCGAGATCCCATTTGTCGATCTGCATATTGTTTCCGTTGCCCGTTATATTCGGGATGAAGAAGGTATTTATGAAAAGGGAGTTCGTGCTTATTTGGTCAAAGATGGGGATCATTATAAGCTAAGCTTCAATCACGAAAAACAAACCGAATATGAGGGCATTTTCTTCAAAGAAGTCGATACAGATTTCGATAACGGAATTTTCCGCTTTATGAAGGATGCCGCAACTTTACACGTGCTCGTTAGTGACGGGATCGTCACCGAATTAAAAAACGTAGATATTTCTACAGCGATGGGTCTAGACGACTCTGCCCAATAATAGTCAATGAAGAACGAACCCTCTCCGCATGTTCCATGCGGAGAGTTTTTTTATCTTTTCCACACAGGAATCATCTACAAATTGACATCTACTTTAATTGGTTTCTTCTCAACCCTGTCGATCCCCAAATACTTAAGTGTTTCTGCCGTGGAATGATGATGAAAAATCGATTTCAGGATGGAGATGGCCACTCCCCTGTAATACGCATGGTAACCAAATGTCTTTCTCAGTGTATGGGTCCCGATTTTCTCAGATATTCCTACCTCCCTTGCCGAGTGGTTAATAATTCGATATGCCTGCTGACGGGTAATGGGACGACAATCCTTTTTGGATTTAAACAAAAAATCGTCCGATTTCCAATTGGTGTTAGATAAATACTCGGTTAGGATCTCCCCGACCTTGCTGTTTAAGTAATGAGCCTTTTCTTCCCCCGTCTTTTCATCCTTAATATAAAGAAACTGTTTCGGGTTCTTATCATCCCAAACGTCCTGTACCGTAAGGTTCAGTAAATCAAGGAGACTAATCCCCGTGTTAATTCCCAGTACAAATAGCAACAGGTCCCTTATAGAGTGTTTTCTCAACTCTTCTTTCATCGCTTGAATGGTTTTCAAGTCCCGAATCGGATTAACAAATTGCACAGAGAACCCCTCCGAATAATGTTACTTAATTTAAGGTTAACAGATATTAAGTAACATCACAATAAAAAATTCGTTTCAATTTGAATACAAATAAGCTCATGAATGGATTCGTGTAAGCGCAAATGTCTGGTGTCGAAATCTGCTCACGGAAGCATTCATGGAAGAATAGTCACACTTAGCTTGACTAACCGTCAAATAAAAAATACGAGGCAGCGCAATTCATGCGCTGCCTCGTTTATTGCTCCTCTGTTATTTATGCTCCACTGCCCGCCGCTTCTTCCGGCTGCTCGCTGATGCTGTTCATCGCGGCGACCCGTCCGATCTCTTCCATGACGGACAAGAACGGCTGAAGCAGGCCTGCGATTTCTTCTGTCTCGCGATGGACGGCTTGCCATTGCTCCCTCAGCTTCGGATCCTGACTCGATAAGCTCAGCAGACGCTGTTGCAGCAGCACCTGCTTCATTTGCCTATAGCTGACTACCGCTTCCTGAAAACCAGCGTCCTGAAAATTACCGCGCATCGTGCGCAGTCCTTCCCCTATGCGCTCCAGGTTAGCCGTAATCGTACCCGTTGAAAGTTCCATCTACATGACCTTCCCATCCGGCTTGTATTTGACCCATGTGCATCCGGCCGCGTTATTTTGGTGATTATTGATCGATTTCAGAAACTCATCGTACTTCAAGGTTCCTACAGCGCCTTCTGCGTATACCTTGAACGTTGTTGCCCATAGATTAGCGAATGAGGCCGTTCTGCACCCAAATATTTTCGTTGCCGTGTTCGGCTTGTATGACTTCTGATCTCCCAAAATATAAGGCTTCAAACCCACGCTAATATCCGAGCTCCAAACCACAGCTCCTCCATCTGACGGCATGACAGCCTCATTCAGAGAGTTGTGCTCCAACGTCAACCATAAGTCGTTTTGGGCATGGCCGAAGTACCAGAATCGGCTCACCGGTTTGGTGCCAAGTGTGCGTATGATACTCCAAAACTCGCTATTCTTGCTGATCCATTTCAAGATCCAACCGTATGTCTTGGCCCTCTTCTCCAGCATGTCGACATAGGATGTGAATCCTTTATCCTTGAGTTCAGTCGTGGAGGAAGCCTTCTTCTTCAGATCATCACTCCAGCGCTTCTCATATGCCGGTTTGTAAATGACCCAGACCACCTGCTCATTCCGCTCCACGGGAAAAAGCTTCGAACGTGCGATATTGAGCGGGTACTGAACATAATTGGCCCAGCTTTGATCATGCTCCTTATCCTTCGGGTTCTTCAGGCCGGGACCTCCGCTAAGCATAAGGAACGTTCGGTCAATTGTCATAGCCACAGCTCCCTCTCATCATCACTGCGGAACGAGCTTGCGAACCGGTTCGCCATCTTGCTCGCCGACCTGTGTCCACTCGTAATTGCGTACGTTGACCGTCAGCTTAATCGTCGACAACACAGACGGCGGCAATTCTACCAGGTCCTTGTATGCGAACAAGGCGTTCATTCGCAGCCCTGGTGAGGGCAAGGCTTCGCGCAGCGATGCCACCTCCTCCTCATGCTGCTTCTGGATCGGCGCCAGCAGCCCGGCGATTCGCTCTGCCACTCCGTCAGACTTAATCGTCGCGAGATTGCGTTCCTCCAATGCCTTGGCAATTCGGCTTGCACATTCCAGCACATCGAACGTCTGCACTTGGACTGAGTCGTCAGGCGGCGTATTGACCGCCAATGCTGTAGGCCCCAGAATCAAGTTCAGTGTCGTCTCCTCGACGATCATTCCGATCAGCTCATAGTCCCTCGTACGGGGAAAGGCTAGCTGAGTGCTCAGCTTCCGCTCGGGAATGGCTGTCGTGACAGCGCTGCGGACACGGGATGCCGTCAGCTTGACGAGATCATGGGCACGGGATGGCTCGACCTGCAGCATCGTGTCAGGCTCGCTTTGCAGGACAAATTTTAAATCGAAATCGATATTGTCGATTTCAACGCGGGGAACGGGAAAGGCGCGCATGAGCGGGTCCTTCTCATACAGCACCGCTAGTTCTCGCGAAACGCGGTCGGATAAGCTTCTCGCCTCCGCCACCGATCCGAGAATACCCCCAATTACCGTTTTCAAATCCACTATCGTTCACTCCTGTTAGTCCGATTAACTACTCGGCGACGTCGTTTTCTCCGTAATTGAGGTTTCCAAGATTTGAAGAACCTTAGCAAGCCCTGCTGGCAAGTCGTCTTGTACGGCGCGTACATTCACGTTCATCTGATATTCCTTATTGAAGCTGGAGGCATTATGCGAGTTGTGATTGTAGCTGAAGTTCGCCCGGAACTCGACGCGAACCGGCGACAGCCAGCTGGAATATGCCGCTTTGGTCTCGATCCCTATGGCAGTCGAAGTCTTGACGTCGATCGTCTCCGTTTCCGTAATTTTGGCCGTAAAATTAATCTCCGTACTTTCGATGCGGATAAACGGAATCGGAACGATCGAAAGCACCGGAACTTCAAGCGATGCATCCCTCAGCGTGCCATTCTCGCTGACCTTGTTGTACTCGAACTTGACGGTCCGTGTCTTGCCCAGCTTGGTCGGATCGCTGGCATCCGGGGTAAAGCCGACTCTCTCGATAAACTCGATAGTTGTCTGTGCAGCCTGCGCCTGCGCTTGCACAACAGCAGTCAGCGGCGCTCCAATCAAATGACGAAACGGAATTGATTGCAGCTCTTGCGTTGCTCTTGACATGAAAATCCCTCCGGTACAATGTTTTCGGAGATAGGACCGGAAATCCGGCTACCTAGTTCATCACCGTTCAGCCGAATCGCATCCATCGCCTATATTGGTTATAACTAAAAATGGAATTTATATACAGAGCACCTGGAACTACTCCTTATCCTTGCCCCTTAGTTCCAGCGAATTAGCGATCTGCAATTGATGTCGTAATATGTACAGGATGAAAGCTCGCTCCCTATACAGATTAACGCGAAGGAAGTTTAAATCGGAGTTGCATAGATCATAATGGAGTCATAAAAGAATACATGATGATTGGTGTAATAGGGTGATGACAATGTGGAAACAGGCAGTGTTCTACTTACCGGAATGGACTGTTTTTATGCAGGGCTTCATCGCATTTTTAATTCCGTATTTGATTTCAAGATTATACAAATGGATTAGCAATTCAAAGGAAGAACATGAAATGGCGGACATCAAAGATGAAACAAAACTTAGATCCTGACTCTTTTACTGGTGACATTACCATAGATCTTGAACTTGTGAAAAACAAAATTGGTCATAACTCGGATGTGCACTTTAGAGAGTTTTACATAGGAGGCACAGATGTTTGTGCTGCCATCATATTTGTAGAAGGACTGTCGGATCGAGAGCTTATCGACAAACACATTATTAGAGCATTAATGGTGAATGTTGCGAACGGAACAGTCTCCAAGGAATTAATCACCAACCAAGTCCTCTCCATTGGTGAATTGGCAGAGGAGCGCATCATCCATAATCTGTCTGCCAAGGTATTGACCGGATCAACCGCATTGCTCATTCATGGCGTCCCGAATGCGCTCGTTCTTGGTACAACTAAGGCAAAATCGCGCCCTATTGAAGAACCGGTATCGGAAGCGTTGGTTAGAGGTCCGCGGTTAGGCTTCACAGAAACATTATGTGATAATACTGCCCTTCTGCGACAGCAAGGTGAAAATGCCAACTTATCCTTCATCAAGTTTCAAGTCGGGCAACGTACAAAAAAAGAACTGGTCATTGCTTATATCAAAGATATTGCCGATCCTGATTTAATCGAAGAAGTGAAGAAAAGAATCAAAAAAATAGATGTGGATGATGTACCGGAATCCGGCTATGTCGAGCAGCTGATCGAAGATAACTATCTGAGTCCTTTCACACAAGTGCAGAATACAGAGCGTCCTGACCGTGTATTCAGCGCCTTGATGGAAGGGAGAGTGGCGATTCTATTAGATGGGACACCTTTCGCTTTGATTGTCCCAGTTACCTTTAGTATGATGCTGCATTCACCGGAGGACTACTATGAACGCTGGCTGCCCAGTTTTCTCTTCCGTCTATTGCGTTATCTGGCGGCAGCTATTTCGCTATTTGGACCCTCCTTGTATATTTCATTTGTCTCCTTTCATCAGGGCATGATCCCAACCAAGCTAGCCTTATCCATTATGGGCACAAGGGATGGCGTTCCTTTTCCTGCAATTATAGAAGCGCTGATCATGGAAGTAACCATCGAAATTTTGCGGGAAGCCGGACTGCGCTTGCCGAAGCCAATTGGCCCAACGATTGGCATTGTGGGCGGCCTTGTCATCGGGGAAGCGGCCGTACAAGCGGGAATCGTCAGTCCCATTATGGTGATTGTAGTAGCGTTAACCGCTATTTCATCCTTTGCCATTCCTCAATATAGCGCCGGGATTTCGCTGCGCTTGCTCCGTTTCCCCGCTATGTTTTTCGCGGCAGTGTTTGGATTATATGGGGTTGTTCTGTTTGCCCTGTTCCTTTGCAGCCATTTGGTGAAGCTGAAGAGCTTTGGCGTACCTTATGTCAGTCCGATCATGCCCGATCGATTGAATAATTGGACAGCCAATGTCATTCGTATGCCTCTTATGAAGATGAAGCGCAAAGCGATGAATCGGATGCCTGTGAAAATCGCCTCACGCAAAAAATAGCTCATTACGAAGGGAAATTGACTAGCTATGAGCGGTAATTCAAAGGATCAAATTTCGAATTCGCAAGCAGCCGTAATACTCGTCAACTATATTCTTGCAGCTGGGATCCTTACTCTGCCTCGGACATCTGTCGAGAAGGTAAAAACACCGGATGTGTGGATCAGCGTGATTATCGGCGGTCTGATCGCCATGATCGCAGGGGTCATTATCGTGAAATTAAACCAACGGTATCCCGAAAGAACCTTTTATCAATATAGCGGAGAAATTGTAGGGAAGTGGGTAGGCGGACTGCTTAGTATGCTAATTGTCGCTTACTTCTTCACCATCTCCGCATATGAAGTCAGAACAATGGCCGAAGTAACCGGCTTTTTTCTGCTGGAGGGAACTCCCACCTGGGCGATCATCATGCCCTTTATGTGGATAGGTCTGTATCTCATCATAGGCGGAATAACTCCGCTCGCCCGACTGTTCGAAATGATCTTCCCTGTGACGATCATCATCTTTTTACTCGTGGCCTTTTTAAGCTTAGGCATCTTTGAGTTCAATAATCTCCGTCCCGTATTAGGATTGGGAATTGCACCTATGTTAAAAGGGATTAAAACAACTGCACTCGCTTTTCTAGGCTCGGAAATCATGCTGATCCTTGTCGCGATTATGAAAAAGCCGGAGAGAGCTGTAAAGGTCGTTCTGATTGGGGTAGCCGTCCCCATGGTCTTCTACGTCATAACTGTCGTCATGGTGATAGGAGCCTTATCGATCGATGGAGTGACCACGAGAACTTGGCCTACGCTTGAGCTTATGCGAGGCTTTGAGATCCCCGGTTTGATTTTTGAACGGTTTGAGTCTTTTTTGCTTGTGATATGGATCATGCAAATATTCACTACATTTACGATAACCTACTATGCTGCTGCTCTAGGTCTATCACAACTTTTCAACAAGGACATACATCCTTTTATATATGGTTTAATGCCTGTTATATATGTGATTGCCATGACGCCCAAAAACATTAATGACCTATTTAGCATGGGGGACATCGTCGGCAACGTCGCGTTGCTTTTGTTTGCTGTATTGCCCCTGATCCTGCTCCTCCTATCGAAACTGAAGGGTGGAAAAGCATGAATAATCAGCTACTGCGATTGCTGTTGTGCACACTGGCCATTCTTATCTTTCTGCCTCTTGCAGGCTGCTGGAGCAGCAAAGAAATCGAGAATTTAGGGATCATTGTAGGCACTTCATTGGATTTGGAAAAGAAAGACCCCGAGCATAGCCGAAGTCTACTTACCGTAACGAATCAATTTCTAACCTCAGAGACCATTGGTACAGGTATAAAAGAAGGCAAAACGTATCAAAAAGCATACATAAACATTTCGGAGACAGGCGATGCTGCCCTTCCTACCTTACGCAATATGATATTGAGATTCGACAAGCGTGCTTTTGCTGAACATTCAAAAGTACTTGTCATTGGAGAAAATCTTGCACGTTCCTTGAATCTGCAACAGACGCTTGACTTCTTTATCAGGGAGCAAGAGATGAGACCAAGCGGACTCATCCTGATCGCTAGAGACCGGGCAAGCCGTACACTAGAATCGAAGAACCCCATTGATATTCCAGCCTTTCAACTCATCGAGATGACACAAGGCCATGACAGAACGACCAAAATCTTGCCCCCTATGACACTTACCAAAATCCAAGGCAAGCTGAATTCAGGAGCCAGCTTTTTATTGCAAAGCGTGAGCTCGATGAAAGGGGAGATCAAATTTACAGGCGCTGCCGTTATTAAAGGGAAGTCAAACAAACTGAGCGGTTTTTTGAATGAAGAAGAATTAGAGGGCTTAACGTGGTTATCCGGAAAAGGAAAAGGCGGTTTGGTGAGAGGTTTTGATGAAGCAACTGGCCTGCCTATTGTATACGAAATTCTGTCCATGAAGAGCGTCATTACATCTAAAGTTGATGGGGACCGCATTTCATTCGATGTCATCATCGAGTCCGAAGGAAGGATTGCTGAGCATTGGGATGCTTCGGAGAAGGAATTGGAAAATGGATACTTGAAAAGAACGGAGCAGGCTTCTGAAAAAGAGGTCGAGCGTTTAGTCAAAAACGTACTCCATAAAATTCAACATAAGTACCAAGCAGACGTATCCGGATTCGGCAACCGGTTGCGAATCGAATATCCTCGTGTGTGGGAAAAGGTCAAGCATGATTGGGATCAAACCTTTAGCGAGGTCCCCATCCATTGCGAGGTGAAAATAACGATCAAAGATTACGGAACATCCGATCACTAGAGCTATCGTTTTGATTTAGGTAGCATGAATTGACTGCCCGGTCATCATATGGAATGATCATTGCAGGGTGATGATATGGAAAAAATAATAAATAGCAAAGATACGGGATCTATGACAAGCACGAAGGGCGGCTATCGAAATGGGGCTGGCCGGAAGCCCATCGGCATGACGCGCAAAATCTCATTAACCTTGCCGCAAGCCTGCTGGGAGGAAATTGACCGCTACTGCCATAGGGGCGATTACTCCCTATCCGAAGTGATCAGAGCGATTATCGAGGACAACCTGAGCAATGCCGATTTATTGTAAAGGGGGCCTTATCGATGAGCGAACAATATGTCAAGGTAAGCGGAGGGCGCATTTTCTATACGGTTGCCGGAGTCGGCGATCCCGTTATGATGATTCACGGGAATTTTAATGATCACAGCATCTGGGATGAGCAAGCTTCCGTGCTTTCCTCACACTATCAGTGCATACGCTATGATCTGCGGGGATATGGCCAATCAAGCACTCCAACTGCGTCATTTTCCAATGTAAAAGATTTAAAAGCGCTCGTGGACATTTTAGGATTGAGCAACGTCACTTTAATAGGCTCGTCATCCGGCGGCAGCGTTGCGGTAGACTTCTCGCTTGCCTATCCGGAGCTGGTAAAGGCACTGATTCTAGTCGCGCCTTCGATTCATGGCAACAGCTATCCTCCCTCCTTGATGTGGCAAGGCATCAAAAACTTTATTCATGTTCGCCTAAGAGGGCGTGAGCAAGCTATTGCACAATTCTTGGCCAATCCATTCTGGCAATATTGCTTTCCCGCATACGCCAAGAAAGAAGCACGGCAAAGGGTTGTTCAAAATATGAGCAACAGCCGCAACTTCTGCCGTTTCTCGCCAAAGCTATCACTTGCTGCGAAGCCTTATGCATTCGGTCGATTGCATGAACTACCTATCGCGACTCTGATTATCGTTCCCGGGCAGGATCATCCCTACAACATCCGCACTGCGAATGCTGCTCATGCCAAAATCGCAAACTCAACAATAATTACGATGCCGGGCTGCGGCCATTTTCCATTTGTCGAGGAGCCGGAGGAATTCAATCATCATGTTCTTGACTTTCTGTCGTCCCTTGTCTAATTCATACATCTCGCAAGAAACAGGCCTTATCAAAGAGACTGAGGTAAGCATCTTCCCCAAAGACTGTCTACAAGGGTCTATGTACGAAGATTCCAGCAGTCCGTGATCCTTAACACCGGCTTGATCTGCGTCGCTGGTTAGAAACCATAGAAGGAACTAAGCAGTCGGCTATCGAATTGTATCCTTTGCGAATTATGAATCGAGAAGGTGACCTAGTGGCAAAACAAAAGGTTTATGTCGTATGGGCAGGCCACAAGCCGGGCATCTATACGACTTGGGCAGAATGCCAGGAGCAGACGAATCACTTCACAGATGCGAAATATAAATCATTCGGCTCTCGTGAGGAGGCTGAACAAGCCTACCGGGATGGATGGCGGCTGCACTGGGGGCAGAAGAGCACAGATAAGCCCGTCAAGAAGAAGCCTGTACTAATCGCACCGGATGCGGTTGAAGACATCGATTGGGACAGCATCAGCGTCGATGTCGGCTGCAGCGGCAATCCGGGCATTGTGGAGTACAAGGGTGTACATACTCAAACAGGCGAGATTCTCTTCTATCATGGCCCTATCGCAAAAGGGACGAATAATATCGGGGAGTTCATTGCGATTGTCCACGGACTGGCTTATCTGAAGCAAAAGGGAAGCAAGCAGACGGTTTATTCCGATTCCAAGACCGCGCTAAGCTGGCTCAAAAAGAAAAGCATCAGCTCCAGTCTTGTCCGGGATGATTCCACAAAGGAAATATGGCTGCTGGCCGACCGGGCAATAAGATGGCTTCAGTCCAACACGTATGACAATAAAGTGCTGAAATGGAATACCGAAGTCTGGGGCGAGATCAAAGCGGATTTCGGAAGAAAGTAATTCCCTCAAGCAGTCCATGTGCAGCTAACGCAAAAACACCTTCAAGCGCCTGATGCCTCGTCATCAGACTGGCAGCCAGCTTTGAAGGTGTTTTTTCTTTGGACTTGTATTACATTTGATTCGCAGGTCTTGGATTAGCGGGAGCGACTCGGTACCGACGCCACTTTGGCCAAGCCTTCTTCCTGGATTTTCAGTTCAGCGATCAGCTTGTCGCCTTCGACATCCAGGTTCGGCAGCATGCGGTCCAGCCATTTCGGCAGCCACCAGGCCTTGTCACCGAAGATAGCCATGACTGCAGGAACGAGCGCCATCCGGATAATGAATGCGTCAATCAGAATGCCAATTGCCAGAGCAAACCCAATTTGCTTAATCATAATATCATGAGCAAAGATAAATCCTGCAAACACAGATACCATGATGATAGCTGCCGCTACAACAACTCGGCTCGCTTGATCGTATCCATGAATGACGCTTGCTCTTCCGCGTTGTCCGTGAACATAAGATTCACGCATGGAGCTAACCAGGAACACCTGATAATCCATCGCCAGTCCGTACAAAATACCAGTAACCATAATTGGCATAAAGCTCAGCAGAGGACCACCCGTGTCGAAGCCGAAGAGATCGTGCAGCCAGCCCCATTGGAACACAGCCGTCGTTACTCCGAACGTAGCCAGAATACTGAGAAGGAATCCGACAGTCGCTTTGACCGGAACAATAATGGAGCGGAATACGAGCAGCAAAATAATAAGAGAGAGAATGACGATAATGCCCACGTACAGCGGGAATACCTCCGCCAATCTCGACGACATGTCAATGTTAATCGCCGTAAATCCGGTGACGCCAAGCTTGATCGCATGCGTCTTCGCCATCTCGGAATCCGTATCGCGAAGCTCCTGCACCAGGTTCTTCGTCTCCGCATCTGTCGGGCCTGTCTTCGGGATAAGGCTAATAATCGCCATATCGCCTGTTTGATTCAAGCCCATTGGCGTAACCATTGATACATTCTCATGCTGCTGAAGCTCTTGAACTAACAGGCCAAGCGTCTCAGGCGCCAGCGTCCCCGAAGACTCTTGAGGCTCGGCCACCAGGAGCAGCGGGCCGTTGAAGCCTTCACCAAAGCCCTCTGAAATCGCATCATAGCTTTGTCTTGCGGCCGTGTCCAGGTTCGCGGTTGCGCCTGAAGGAATGCCCATCTCCATCTTCACTACTGGAAGCGCAGCCGCTCCAAGGATAACGATAACCCCCAAAACAATGACCCAGCGGCCCTTCACCACAGTCGTTACCCAGCGCTGTGCAGTCCCATTGCGAGGTTGCTTCGCCGCTTCCCGGCTCTTGGCGCGGGCTTTCTCCGAACAGATCCGCTCGCCCACCAAGGCTAGCAGCGCCGGCAGCAAGGTTAAGGCGACAAGCACATTGACGAGAACCGCTACAGCCGCTACGAGCGCCATCGCAGACAAGAAGCCGATTCCAATAACAAGCATGCCGCATAGGGCAATAATTACGGTTAACCCGGCAAAAAAGACGGCGCTGCCCGCGGTTCCTACCGCTCTGCTCGCTGCTTCCTTCGCGCTGATTCCCTGCTCCAGAATCATCCGGCGCTGGCGGTTTACAATAAACAGCGAGTAGTCGATGCCGACAGCCAGACCTACCATGAGCGCCAGAACAGGTGTGAGATCGGTCATATGGAACATTTTCGAGAAGGCATATGCTCCCCCTACGCTAATGCCAACACCCATCAGAGCAGTCAACAACGGCAATCCTGCTGCAACTACCGAACCGAGTGTCATGAACAATACAACAGCTGCGACGGCAATACCGATCGCCTCAGTCGAGCCAATAGCAGGCTTGCTCATCAGCGAGTCGCTCGGCAAGGCTTCAATTCCGCTGCTCTCCACAGCTGTGGCTGCTTCGATAACGGAATCAGGCACCGAATCCGGCAGCGACATTTGCTGAACGGTGAACTGGAATTGGAACAGGGCTACGCTGCCATCCGTTGCGAGCATGACGCCCGGCACCGGCATTCCGTTCATCATTAGCGGGCCAAACGGAGGAAGCTCTCCAGCGGCAGCCTGCTGATTCCCTTGAGCAGCATCACTTCCTTGCACCGCATTCCCTTGAGCTGCTTCGCTTCCTTGAGCAGCGCCCGCTCCTTGCGCGGCATCGCCTGCTGTTACTCCGGCTTTCTCAGCCAGTTCAATCGGATTAATGACGTATTCTACGTTATAGACCTTATTCACCGCTTCAATGATAGAGGCTAGACGCTCCTCCGTATCTAAGCGTTCGCCTTGAGGCGCCTTGAACAAGATGCTGGCCTGTCCGCCGGAAGCTTCCGGCAGTTCCTCTGCAAGCTTGTCCAGCACCTTCTGAGATTCTGTTCCCTCGATTTTCATATCGGACGTGACATGTATGCCGTTAACCCCAAGAATCGCAAGTACAGCCCCGAGAATGACAATCCAGCTAATGATAAAGGCCCAAGGCTTGCTATAAGCCGACTTGCCTAATTTGTACAAGAATGTGGACATAGAATCATGTTGCTCCTTTTCATACTGTAATAATGATTAACTATCAGCTAGAATCCTTTACGCAAGTAACCAAACATGGTATCCAAATATTGCTCGAATGTAACAGCATCCTCCGTATCGGCTGTAGAGTGATCCGGGAGCCGCACGTTCAGGCTGCCGTCCAAGAGCGGCAGAATCGCGCCGTAAACAGCGCCTGTGAGAAGATGGGTGTAGCCCTCCGGGTGACGTCCGCGTGACAGCTCGGTTAACATCTCCTGGGCGCTTCTCTGCAAGCCATGGAGCGCGCTTAGAATATATGGCTCGAGCGTCGGGTGCTGCTTGGAAAGCGACACGAGCTGGCGCAATTTGTGGAAGTGCTCCGTTGTCATTTGCATTTTCAACACTTGGTACAGGCTGTCAAGCGGAGACCTCTCTTTGTCGAGTGCCTCGATCCATTCGATGACTTCTTCCGCTCCTTGGAAGTTGACAGCCGCTGCCGCCACCGCCTCTTCTTTGCAGGAGTAATAGTTTGCGAATGTTCTTCTGGAGTAGCCAGCCCGCTGGACGATCTCTTCCACTACGAAGCCATCCGGCCCCTTCTCCAGCGCAAGCGCAAAAGCTGCATCGGCAAGCGCACTTGCGGTAGCTTCCCTTTTCATATGGCGCAGACCAGGTTTATTCATCATATTCCGGCTAAGCGTACACCTCTCTTTAAAAGTTAGTACTAGTATGTCCTTAGTTAACCTCTAATTAATATTATTGCCCAATGGGCAAACATGCACAATGGGCAAATTGTTACAGCTTTGTGGCATTGGACAGTCGTACCGTTGATATCGTTCCAATCCTAATTATTCCATTCAATTATTTAGGGCATCTGCTTTTGTTCGTTGAGCGTTTATGTATGATAGATATATACATTGCTACTATAACTACCATGCTGAAGGAGCTCTCATGATGAAACAAACACGAAATATCATCCCGGATAAGTGGAAATGGAACGGAATTGTCACGATCGGCGGCATATTAATGGGGGCAGGACTTTCGGATTGCCTATTCGCCCTGAATGAACTGGATTTGAATCAAATTGCCAGAGGTTTGACGATTGCCAGCGCAGGCCTTACCATTCTCGTTGTCATGGACAACTCCAAAACGCAAAAGGAAGCCGAGCACATACAAAAAGATACTCAGCTTCGCCTGGAGCAAGTAGAGAAAAAGCTGACTGCCATCGAGCAATCCCAACACATGACGGAAAGCCAGCTTCGTGAAATAAAAGAGCTGCTGCTTAAAGCCAATTCATAGAAATGTTCGCGCAAACGCCCTCCAACAGAATGAAAAAGACAAATACCCATAAATCACAACTTGTGACGTTAGGGTATTTGTCTCTCTTCATTTTCCATTTACATTATGAAGTTGGCTGCAATTCCCCATCTTCATCAGGCTGATCTATTTCCGGAGGAGCTACAACTGTCGCTTTGCGAACCTTGCTTGCCGCTCCATCGAAACCTACCACAGATACGACGTAAACATCATACTCTGTGACCTGGTCCTTCAACTCTACTGCGTAATGAAACTCCCGATCTGCTGCAATATCCGCATAGTAGTAAGCCAGCCAGCCCGGATCGGGGCTAACGAAGCCTGCTAACATTTGCTCTGTTGAAGGTGCGGCTGCATCATGCGGCACTACAATGAAAAACACCATACCCGATTGATCTGTCTGCACGAGGACGTTGATGAGCGTAAGTTCATCCAACGTTTCGGCATACGTCTTAGGGTACCCTTCGGCAAATTCAGGCCTCTCTTTCTCAGGAATAATCACCGTGTAGCTAACGGTAAGGACTGGGCTGTTCGTATAACTTGTCTTCACAGCTACAGCCTTGATCGTTGTATCTCGCTCGATCACGAACGGACCTTCATAAAGCGTGCCGTTGCTTGCCGAAGGCGCGCTTCCATCGGTTGTGTAATAAATCGCGGCCCCCTCTGTCGCGGTCGTCAGCTCGATCTCTGTGCCAGGCTCCACGCTTCCGCTCTCGACACTTGCCGCTGGCATTGTTGCTTCAGGCTCTTCCTCAGGAATGATCACCGTGAAGCTAACGGTAAGGACTGGGCTGTTCGTATAACCTGTCATCACAGCTACAGCCTTGATCGTTGTATCTCGCTCGATCACAAGCGGCTCCTCATAAAGCGTGCCGTTGCTTGCTGTAGGCGCGCTTCCATCCGTTGTGTAATAAATCGCGGCTCCCTCTGTCGCAGTTGTCAGCTCGATCACTGTGCCAGGCTCCACGCTTCCGCTCTCGACACTTGCCGCTGGCATTGCTGCTTCAGGCTCTTCCTCAGGAATGATCACCGTGAAGCTAACGGTAAGGACTGGGCTGTTCGTATATCCCGTTTTCACGGCAACAGCCCTGATCGTTGTATCTCGCTCGATCACGAGCGGCTCCCCATAAAGCGTGCCGTTGCTTGCCGAAGGCGCGCTTCCATCCGTTGTGTAATATATCGCGGCCCCCTCTGTCGCGGTCGTCAGCTCAATCTCTGTGCCAGGCTTCACGCTTCCGCTCTCGATACTTGCCGCTGGCATTGCTGCTCTTGGCTGAGCGGGAGTGGGAGGTCCTGATGGGGCCGGAGCCTGCGGCCGCTGCGCTGCCTCCTGCTGCTGCTTTTGCCGTTCCAATGCTTGCTGCTGTTGCTCGAATCTTTGTTTTTCTGCATCCGATAGCTGCTGCTTCAATAAATCCTCCGCTCTCTTCAATGCTGCTTCCTGCTGCTTCTTGTTCTCCTGCTCAAGCCGCTCTTTTTCTGCCAGTATCTTGTTCATTAAGGAATCCCGTAATGCCTGCTGTTCACGCTGCTTACTTTGCTCCTCCTGCTGCCTGTTCCTTTCGTCCTCCAGCCGCTTCTGTCTTTCCTGCTGCTGCCGTTGCTGCTCCGTTAATTGAAGGGGAGGAACATGGTTCAGATCAATTTTGTTATCCGAGTCCTTATTGGCCTCGTCGATTATTTCCTGAAGCCGATCTCTATCCAACTTCTGTTGGTCGAGGGCTTGCCTCGCAATATTCGCAAGCAGATTATTCATATTTTCCCCGAATTGTTCAAGATCGTAAGGAGACAGATGATACGGATTGTCGCCAGGCCCAGACCCGGCGGCTCCATTCTTCATTCTCTCCAGCATCTCCCGATTCTCTTGGTCGAGCTTCTGCTTTTGCTTCAACAGTTGCTCAATAACAGCGGGTGAGGCTTGATTCACGAAATCGGCTGGATCTAAGATATAAGGAACATTAGGCTCTGTAGAACCTGATCCCGGAATAACGCCCAGCTGCTGTGCAGGGTATACGGGAACGGGACCTTGATCCGTTCCGCTGCCGCTTCCCTGAACAAGGCCGCTGCTTACAAATAGTCTCGAAGCCCCCGTAACCGGATCGATCCCCACAATAAAATTCGTTCCGCGAACATCAGTCTGAGCTGTCGCGGTCATGATTTTGAAGGTATCCTTGGAGTCGATCAGCGGGGTCACGCTAGCCCCAATCATTCCGCTCCATAGCACAAAGCTCGTGTGCTTCACTTGTGACGCACTGCTTAAATCGGAAATGTACAGCTCCGAATTTTCGCTAACTGTAAGCTCATCCTTGCGGTCAACCGTTTTCAGAATTGCGCTTGATTGAAACTCAGTTATGATACGGTCGCCATGATGAAGACTCATGCCATCATAGGCCCTATAGCTCAATGAACCTCCAGCCTGGCTGATCCATACTGTTCCATTAATCTGCTCAAGCGTCGCTGCTCTCGTCTTGCGATCTGCTGGAGGCGCCCATTCAACGGCTTCCGCTATTTCTCTCAAAATAACCGTTCTCGTATTCCGGTCCCATGCTACATCCGCCCCAAAGGCCTCACTGAAAAATCTGAGCGGGACATAAGTCCGGCCGGCTTTGATATAAGGCGCTGCCTCCATTTCCCGCTGCTCTTGCGTACCAGCCGTCTTGTTCTCGGTTGCAATCACAAGACTCCCAACCTGCAGCCTCGCTGTTGCATCGCCTTTTGTCAGCTCAATCTTACGCTCGCTATCCTCGAATCCAACCTCGTAACCCATCTTTTCGCTTAATGCTCTGACGGGAACCATGGTGCGTCCCTGTACAATCTCAGGCTGCGCATCAAACTGTATGATCTGGTCCCCGAATACTACCTTCACTTGATCGTTTTCCGGCAAATTGCCCGGAAGCTTGTACCATTCAAGCTCACGAATTTGGTTGTTATAGCTGTCCGCAATGAGCAAATTGCCACTCGGCAATACGGCTACATCAGTCGGAAGATGAAGCAGGTTGTGACCGTTAATGCCCTCCACTTGTCCGAATTGTGCAGGCACTCCGGCAATTGTACTCACTTGCCCATTCACAAAATAACGAATCGCATGGTTCAAGCTGTCGGTAATAATCAGTCCTTGCTCCTCCGTTACGGCAATGCCTCTTGGTGAATAGAAGCGCGCCTCTGAACTGGAACCATCTGCATAGCCGCCTCTAGCATAGAGAGCCCCCTTCTCGTATACTGGCAGCTCTCCTTGGGACAAGCCTGCAACGGTCGTAACTGTACCTTCAGCCAAATCTATATACCGTATGAGATGATTCCCTGTATCGCTAACATATAGGTTGCCTTTGCCGTCTATTGCAAGGCTGGTCGGCTCATTGAACTTGGACTTCGACAATTCTCCGTCCGCGTAATCGCCTGCAGGAACAGCATAGCCGGCAGTAACCTCAATGACACGGTCCGATGGAGCATTCAGGGTCGTCACCTGTCCATCAGGCGTTATCCGGCGAATCATATGATTCAAGGCATCCGCAACATATACAGTTCCGTCCGCAGCAACGGCAACATCTTGCGGGCGATCGAATCTTGCTTCTGCAGCTGCCCCGTCTTTATGACCGAGAACGCCGTCTCCAGCCAGGGTGGACACCATTCCGCCTTTCGAAATTATTCGAATGACATGATTTTCTGAATCCGCGATATATACGTTTCCTTCTGAATCCGTATCCATACCCGCAGGGCTGTTGAATGCAGAGGTTTGCTTTGTTCCGTCATTCCAGCCTCCACTCGGAATTCCATGGGCATCCGCATCCAGCATGAAGCCCGCATATGTAGTAACCTGTCCATTCCTAATCTGGCGAATGAGATGGTTATTGCTGTCTGCTACGAGCACGGAGCCGTCACTCCCTACAGCCAGCCCTTGGGGCATACGGAAGGATGCCGTCAGCGCCGCCCCGTCCCAGTCATCAAAATCCCCGCTGCCAGCCAATACCGATACGCTTGACAATATTTCTTGCCGATTCATTTGATCCGTCGCTTTAAAGGTTCCATCGCCTTTTCCATCCTCAATCCCATTGTCTTCCGCAGAAGCATATGGAACCGCTGTTAGAATAAGCATTGTAATGAGCAGATACACGATAGTTTTCTTCATTACCTTCTTGCCTCCATTTCGAATATTGACGACCTGTTCTCGGACAACGTCTGTTATGACGGTCATAGCTGTCATAAACCAGTTTTCGTCAGGCGTTGTACAGGTACGAGCTGTTGAATAACAAGCCTGCCTCAATCATCTTCCGGAGATCATCAGCTTGTTCCAGCTCTCGCCACAGGCCATAGTATAGTCGTTCCGGGCGAAAAAGGAGTCATCCGAAAGTAGTAGACGCGTAAAAAATGCGAATCCTGGCTGGAATATCGACCTTTTACGAATCGAAAAATGAAACCAGCACAAATGAAAAGCCCGACCTCATGAGGTCGGGCTTTTCATAGTGGAGACGAGGAGTATGAATCCCTGTCTGAATACAACGCCACAAAGGCTTCTACGGGTGTAATCAACGTGTTATGGGTCACCCGAACCTTACTTAACTTAGTGCTTGGACTGATTGAAACTTGTGTTTTCCAAGATCGCAAGCATTTTCTCGCCTTTTTCCATAAGAGAATTGCATTGCACACACACCGGTTGTGCTAAAAAAACAAAGTTATCCCTCGTCCATCCGTTGCACTTTTTATTGGTGCATGACCAAATAGCTGTTAATTCCACTGGAAGATCATCCATGGGTCTTTTCCGTGAATAATACAAGCCGCATCCCCCTTTTATCCTGGTATCATTGACGAAAAATTAAAAAGCCCCATCACTAGGTCTGGGGCATTGTAATCATTTTGAAAAATTTTACAGTTTTACAACGTTTTCGGCTTGTGGACCGCGATTGCCTTGAACCACGTTGAATTCAACGCGTTGGCCTTCGTCCAACGATTTGAAGCCGTCACCAGTGATTGCGCTGAAATGTACAAACACATCGTTGCCGCCTTCAACCTCGATAAAACCAAAGCCTTTTTCTGCATTAAACCATTTTACTGTACCTTGTTCCATGACTTATTACCTCCATATTTTCGTTTTGCATGTCATTAAAATTTTGATAAAAAAATCACACATTGCAAAAGGTTACACATTAAAATCATAACCCTCTCCAATATGTGATCTCAGGTCGAAATTCCAATAGACTAATTATAACACATCCACCTCTGGCTTACAACTAACTTTCGCCTTTTTCGTTCTCAATGGTCGATTTGTTATGACTTGCAACTTGTTAAGCACCCTAACAGGCCTCATAATTGCTCCCCGCATCTCCGCATGAAGCCCATTAAAGTCACCATTATAATAATGGAAGCCACAAACATCGCAATAACCATCACAATAAACAGAGGCGGAATGAGGATGAGAACAAATAGAAACAAGCTGGCGATTTGGAAAACAAGAAAATAAGTCCATTTTTTCTCTGCTTCCTCCATGATTTCAGAACGACTCAGCCTGGATGCCATGTCCTTGATCCCCATCAGTACATGATAAACGGTCAAGAGAAGCAGGACGAGTGAAACCAGCCCTACGATTATGCCGATTGGATTAATGTGTACGCCCCCGCCTTGGTTAGGTTGCTCGTAAATGGTGAAGATAGACAGGAAAACCAGCACTAAATTAAAGATTTTCCCCTTGGTGAAGTGATCGCTATGTTGGGCTAACGCTTGAAATCCCACCGCGAATAAAATAAACCCGATAATGTCCGGCAAAATATCTACACCCTGAATTCTGAAATCAAACATGATGAACAAAAATCCCCAGAAAAACTTGCTGAACCCCGCTTGTACCATAAGCCCTCCTGTAATCCCGACTTCATAAAGCATATGCCGCCATTACTTCGTATTGTCATTATCATACCAGATAATGGGTGGGATGAGCGAAAAGCTCACATTTTTAACGGGGAATTCAACATAAAAGCAAAAAAAACACCATCCTCCTTCGGATGGTGTTCCGCATTATTTAAACTGGCCAGCTATATAATCCTTTACGCCTTGTACAGCATCAGCAATTGAATTCGCGTGAATGACTGTACTCACTTGACCATATTGCTGCATGGCATGCTCATAACGCGGATCATAATAGTGCTCCAGCAATAGTCTTACAGCTTGCTCGTATTGATCCGACTCCAGGCTCGTCATGATCTCCTTGGCGATAGGAGTGTGTATCCGTCCTTTAATATGCTTGAAGCCTTGAATCAGCCCTTGCTTGTTTTCCCTTGGCTGATAGTCTGCCACAATATGCTGAATACGTTCCTCGATCGGCAATTGTACAATTAATTGGGCAGCTCGCTCCCTCTTGTTCATAATCACTTCCGGAAGCACCACTTTGCCGATTCGTTTGCTCTCTCCCTCCAGCAGTACATAAGGCGACTGTTGAAGTTGAAGGAGATCAGCGACGAGGAGCGAGTCAAAGGTTTTCTGATTATGCGCCTTCATGCCGACATGTCCAAATACAGAACCGCGATGTCCAGCCATGCCTTCCAAATCTAGCACGGGGAATCCTTCTTGCTTCAATTGCCTAAGGATGGCCGTTTTCCCCGTTCCCGTCATATCGTAAAATCTAATGCGAACCCCTTATAACACTCTAAGGAGATATGCCGAACCAATCAGCAGTCCTAGCGCAACACCAGCAAGCAGAGACCACTTCACCGTTACACTCCACTCACTTGTCCCGATGACAAAATAATTTCTGAACTTCATAGGGTCACCTCCCCATTATTATGAGTCGATCCTCTAATCTAAGGACGCTAGAGCGAAAAATCAGTAACACCCTTTTTAGAGGCATATTTCAACGTATACGTTCCTTCTTCTATGCCATAAGGCATTGCAGCTATTTTTATCCGCGTATAATCAAGCCTGCTCTCTCTTAACACTCTTTTGATCAAGGCGATGCTCCGCTCTTCTTCCGTCACGACACAAAATATATTAAGCGCATATTTTTTCGGATCGGATATGCATTTCCCCATATCAAAGCCATCAACAGTGCCTAGATCAGCATCTGCTAGAGAGATCTCCAAATATTCCATGACTTTATCCTTTAACCATTGGTCACGCCCGCTGCCTTTTGCACTTTTCAAAGGATACTGAACGACTAACCAAAATTTTTCACTCACCCGGATTCACCAGCCTATTTACAGGTAATATATCCTGCACAAATGCGTTTTGCTCGTACTTACCCTTCAAGGGATTTACAACTTTCATTATAACAAAGAGTTTTGACATATGGGATAGTTTGCTAATAATAGCAAAAACACCATCAAAGATATCCCTTATCTGACGATACGGTTTCTTGATGGTGTTTGGACTTCACTTCACTTATTAAACAAGCAATTTATCCAACATGCGGATGATCATCGCAACTGACTCGGCACGGGATGCAGCATCATTCGGTTTGAACAGTCCGTTGCCTTTACCACTTACGATGCCTGCAGCTGCGAAAGCATGGATTGGTTCGGAAGCCCAGTTCGCAGCTGCATCCGAGAATGGGCTGGATGTACTAGGAACGTAGTTAGTCAGCCGAGCAAGCATTGCAACGATCTCAGCGCGGGAGATCTCTTGGTCAGGATGGAAAGAACCATCGCCATAACCTATGATTATTCCTTTGGCCTGTAATGCTGCAATCGCTTCGGAAGCCCAATGCCCTTGTATATCAGTGAAGGAAGAACCGCTTGAAGCCGTTAGACCAAAAGCTTTTGCAAGCATCGTGGCGAACTCGGCGCGGGTTACCTCTCTACCAGGCTGGAAAGAACCATCCGTATAACCCGTTACAATCCCCATCTTAGCGGCACGCTCCACGATGGAAGCACTCCAAGATGATGCTGGTACGTCCGTAAAGCTTGCAGCAGGAGCAGATTTCTCTTTCTCCACAATAGCCTTAACTGCTTCTACATCTACCTTGTCGTTGAAGACAGGCTTCGAAGGCGTTGGTGTCTGTACTGGTGGTGTTGGTGTTGGTGTTGGTGTTGGTGTTGGCGTCGGTGTCGGCGTTGGTGTTGGCGTTGGCGTTGGCGATGGTGTCGGTGTTGGAACCGACGGCTCTGTTGCCTTTGCTTTCACGACAGCAAACTCATCAATCATTTCCCCCGTAATTGTACGTGCCTCTACACGAATCTCTTTCTCGGAAACTTTAATAGCGGAATATACCGGGACATCTTCATCAAAGATATAATTCAAGTAATGATATTGAGTGCCATCATAGAATTTCCAGCCCGAAGCGCCTCCATCCAGATAGACCGTACCCTTATTAGTAGCTTTGTTTGGCTTTCCAGCCAGCATCGGATAGGTGCGCGCATACACATGATCATGACCGACCAGAACCAAATCAACCTTCTTCTCTTCCAATATAGGCGCAAAATACGTTTGCGTATACTCAACAAGGGATTCTCGGCCATTCTCTGTATGATAGGCAGGACGGTGGAACATAGCAATGGTCCATTTTTTATCATTTTGTTCCAAATCTTTTTCCAGCCATGCTGCTTGAGCTATCATTTGTTCCTCTGTACCTTCCGAATTCAATACGACAATATGAGTATCATCAACCTCAAAAGAGTACGCATATTGCAGTTGGGATTCCGGCCCGTTTTTCGGAAAATTCGCGCCTTTGGTGAATACGTCCTTCCCTTCACTCTTCACATCATGGTTGCCCAATGTAAGAGCAGTTGGAATTGTTGTGGCATAGACCGAAGAGGCTTCCCAGAACTTTTGCCATTCTTCAAATGCGCCACCCGCATCTACCATGTCTCCGCCATGCATAATAAACTGTGTTGACGGATATTGCTTCAAAGCGTTAGTCATTAGTTCCTGATAGATTTGTTGCCCTTGCAATTGATTCGTATGAGAATCTGTAATAAACAAGAATGAAGCCGGTGTTGATTTGTTCTTATCTATCGTAGAATATTCATGCCACTTCGACCAATTGCCCTCAAAGCCTACACGATATTTGTACGTGGTAGCTGCTTTCAATCCTTCAACCCGAGCATTATGAAACCGGATCTCACCCTTCGTTCCATTCTCCTTCATGCTAAGCACTTGAAGTTCACTCTCAGCTTGATCCTGTTTCACTTTATTGATATCCGGGTTTTCTCCTGCTCCCCATATGCTAGCTTCGATGTATTGAATATAAGTAAAGGCTTGGTCTGAATTGGTTTGCCAGGCCACGCTCAGTTGTGAAGACATATCTTCCGCCACATAGGTTTGAATATATTGGGGTTCATCCGTACCATACTTCTCCACAACTTCATAATGGACAACCTTGCTGTTCTGATCACCGTTGACAGCTTGAACCTGGTAGGTTCCAAGCGCCAAAGTAGTCAGGTCTGTCGTAACTTGCCCTTTGGCATCTGTCTTACCAAGGCTGCCGCTCAATAACTGACTGCTAACATCAGCTTCAGAGATATAGCCCGTTGCTTGGCCATCTGGGAAGATAACCTCGAATAATCCATCCTCAGCTTCTGCTGAAGCATAGTATCGCTCACCAGCTTTTGCAACCATTAATACATCGGAGGACATATCATCATCCTCGTATACATTAGACGCGGCAGCGTTAACGGTAACGACTGAGCTTTGCTTCAATAATCCATTGAATGCAATATCCGCACCTTCGTACGGCTTGCCCTCGCGGTCCAATACTGTAAATGTTGAAGATGTGCCCAAACCAACCCCCGCCATTTCCAGTTGATAAGGAAATGCGATGGAATAGTGAACAGGAGCAGCTAACGGAGAGCTAGTCTGAACTTCACCCGCTGTGAGATTCGCATTGCTCATGGAGATGGTTTTGTAATCTTCACCGCGCTCCAACACGGCATGAGAGCTTACTCTGAAGTTAATCGTAACGACGTCATGAGCTGTCGCTGGTACGTGATCAAGCGCGATCTGAACCATTCCTTGCTCATTATCAATATCTGAGGTTAAGGCAACCCCAGTCGCCTGAGCAATGCTTTCAACTTGAAGGGTATTGGCATCATAATGCAATACGAATTCTGCCCGTTCTGCATTCAAATAATCTTTAATACTAACCTGAACAGCGTAGATCTCATTGCTTACTGCTTCCTGGTCAGCCATCATGGACAAACGTTCTCCTGCATTCACTGTGAAGGCGAGCGTTTTCCCTGCCGGATTGCCGTTCTTATCCTTCACTTCAATATCAAGCACATGATAACCGCCATCCACCAATTCTCCTGGATAAGTTAATAAATTTGTATCAGGAGAATAGTTCACTTCACCCGTAATATCCGTTCCATCCAAAAGAACAGCTAATGTATCCAAATCCAGACCCGACCCATGATCGGTCAGCTCAACCTTTAATTCATCAAGCGGAGCGCTTAATACTTCATTCTCCTTAGGAGCTATAGCTGTAATGGTTGGAACATCTTTGTCCTCATCCGATTCCTCATAGATAAAGGCAATATCATCCACCCAAATGGAGCCCTTATTCTTCTTGCTCATATTCGATTGCTTCAATTGGAAAAACAATTCAAGGACAATAGGACCCGATTTCCCCTGCGGAACATCGGCCTCAATATATTTCCAGCCGGACCAGTCGATACCGATCTGACTTTCATCATAGAATTCTGCCTGGAAGGAAGATCCGTCTGCATCTCTAAATTTTGTCGTTAGCAGATGCCCTTCATGATTCCCATAAACCCACATGCCTACTTTAACAGGGTAACCTGTAACGGGGATTCTCCCCGCTTGATAACCTACCTCAATTTGAGAAGGGTTATCTACTATGCCAATCATATCGTAATCAATTCTGGCCGAATATTGTCCATTTCTTACGCGCTTCTTATTATCTTCCAAGTGCAGCGATGCTTCATACATCCGTTTTGGATTAAACTTCACATCCGAGATTCCATCTTCAAAATCTTCAATGACGATGGATGGCATAGCCTCATCTGCCGCATAAATATGATTAGTTTGACCGAATCCGCTGTACAATCCTCCTGCTAGCAACGTGACCATTGATGCGATCATGATTGTCTTACGTAATACTGTTCTCATTGCTTTTCCTTCTCCCTTAGTAAAATGACGATTCAATGAGAACTATAACAGTGCATTGTAAAATTAATGCTCTTAAGCTATTAAGAAATTATGTTGTTTTTTGTACATCGGGCAGGCGTTACAAAAGCGGGATTTGCCAGCCCTTTTACACGCTTAATGAGCATGCGGAGCACTTAAGCTGGAACACCAAAAAATCCACAACCTCATACGGTTGTGGATTGGAATGGAGGCGAGGAGATACCCCTGTCCGAAGATCACGCCTCTGTTGTAGTCAACGATTGAATGTCACCTAGTTCGAGGCTTCGTAACTAGCTTCGAGCACGTTTATTCTGCCGCCGGAACCTGCCGATCATCGCTGGCAACAAAAACAGCATAACGAATAATCCTATTAATATATAAAAGGTTCGAGCTTCCTTTTCTTTTGCGACCATTTGCCCTATATTGTCCCCAATAAGAACTACAGGCTCTTCGTTACCCGAAATAGTAAAAGGTTCTATCTGACCATTGACCGCATGCCCAATGACCGTGATCCGTTCTCCCGGAGAAACTGTACGATATCCATACGCTTTATTTTTATGTTCCTCCACGAAGAGTGGTCGTGTTGTTCCCCCTTCATATATCCGAGATAAGTGTTCCGGCTCCACCGTTTCGCTATCCAGCGGTAACCAGCTCTTATAAAAGAGATACCGATCAGCCTGAATCTTACTATCATTCACACTTATGCTTCCCGATACTTTCGGTTTGGCGTCTTGATCGGGTTTATAATCACAGCTCCTGCTGCATGCCCAATTAAATAATTCCTTCTGCACCAAAGCATAAGTATGCCGCAGTGTGCCTGGTTCCGTTACTTCTATTTCACTGTCAACGAGTCCCTCTAGCCTTACGATTCCTGTAGTATCTGCCGAAAGTTGAACAATCGGCTTGGCGTCTAGGATGACTGATATGGTTTTGCTGGAAATATAAATGCCTAACAGCATACTGGCCAGAACAAGCCAGCCAATAGCCTCAAATACTACCAGGCCCCAATTGACCGGTTTCCCTTTTTTGGGCTGTCTATGCTTTTGCTTCACAATTCATTGCCGGCTCCTTTCCTTTGTGAACTACTACGAAAAAAAATCCACAGCCTCAAGAGGTTGTGGATCTGCATGGTGGAGACCAGGGGATTCAAGCCCTGAACGAAGATACGCCACTCTTGTTCCATGCCCTCTATTAAACAGCCCTATTCGATACAATCTCGTCTACTTCACACTTCAGTAGCAGGTATCTATGGGTACTTCTCATGATCGGGACTTTGGTTAGCTTATATTTATCTACGAAGGTCTTCATTTGGTCTTTGGAGAGACCAAGTAATCCTCCTGCCTCCGTGACGGTTAATACGACTACGTTACTCGTTTCATTAAACGTCTTTTTTACTTTTAGATTCCAGTCTTCAAATACATTCATATTGAGCAGCCTCTCTCATTCCTCATCGATCGGAATACTTCATTATACCATGCCTTCAGACAAACTTCCGATAATTCATTCCAACACAAAACCCAGTCCTCATGCGGACCGGGTTTACATGGTGGAGGCGAACCGTGGATGTACAATTCCACCATTCGCCGTTATGGATGATACCCATTCCGACGAATGCACCACCAGGCATGCGGCTAGTAAATCCTGCAATCGTCTCTTCTCGCGCAATCACTTTTCATTCGACGCGGCCTGCACCCTCCATTCAATGGAAGCATGGGAGGCCCTCTTCATTCCGTAACCGTGCATTCAGGAGCACCGTTTAGCGCGACTTCGACGATACCATTTACCGCTCGGATGTCGAATTTCCGGACTTGGCCCGTGTCTGGCGCTTGGACAAGTCCAGTTTCGAGAGAGATTTTGAGGTCCCGGATCGGGCAATAAATATAATGTCCGCTCACAAGAGCCTCAGCCAAAGTCCCGCCTTTGGCATGCGGCGTTCGATTCTCAAGCGCGTAAAAAATCCCGTCCGTCGTTCGAAAGACGGCAATCTGAACATTGCCCATTCGCACTTCCCGGCCTAAGCCGACTGGGAAGTCTTCAATCAGACCTATGGAAGCGAATGTCGCCTTTTCAGTTCGAAGCATGGTATCTCCTCCTCTTATACCTGTGGATGAACCGGATGATATAGCTTTTGTCGGAGCTCTTCATTTTCGAGCACTTCCTGCCAAGGATCGCGCAAATCCTCAAGCGCTTGGCTCAGCCGTCCTATCAGGCTTATTCGTCCGATCTGATCTTCTACAACTGTCTTCCGCACGTTGTCCAGGCCGATACGTTCTACAAAATCGGAAGTGCGTTCTGCATAATTAGCATTTTCACGATAGTATTGAATGAATGCGTCGCAAATATCGACTAGATCCTCATCAGATTTCACCTTGCAAAGAGCATCCGCAGCTCTTAATTTGATACCGCCGTTGCCTCCTACGAAGATTTCCCAGCCTCCGTCGTTGCCTACGATTCCAATGTCTTTCGTCCCCGATTCGGCACAGTTCCGCGGACAACCGTTGACAGCCATTTTGAATTTTGCCGGCATCCATAGACGTTCATAACGAAGCTCGAGCTCGATTCCGAGGCCGATCGAATCCTGGGTGCCGAAGCGGCAAAACCGAGATCCCACACAAGTTTTGACGGTACGAAGCGATTTGGCGTAGCCGTATCCCGAGGGCATGCCAAGATCGGCCCAGATGGCTGGCAAATCCTCTTTCTTTACACCCAGCAGGTCCAAGCGCTGTCCGCCTGTCACCTTCACCATTTTCACATCGTATTTGTCCGCCACGTCGGCGATCTTACGTAGTTCGTCAGGCGATGTCACGCCGCCGTACATTCGCGGAATGACGCTGAATGTGCCGTCCTTCTGGATATTGCCATGCAGTCGCTCATTCACAAAACGCGAATCCTTCTCGTCTTCATGTTCCTCTGGCCAAATCATGCCCAGGTAATAGTTCAGCGCGGGACGGCACTTGGAGCAGCCCTCCGGTTCGTTCCATCCCAAGACGTTCATGACTTCGCGGACATGTGTGAGATTCTTCTCTCGAATAGCCGCAACAATTTCGTCGCGAGTAAACGGTGTGCATCCGCAAATGCCGGGCTGCTTGGCTGCCGACTTATCGTAGCCATCTCCAAGAGCGTATTGCAACAATTGTTCTACTAGCGGCTTGCAGCCTCCGCAAGAACGGGTCGCACCGGTGCAGGCCTTGATCTGTTCCACCGAATCCCAACCCTCTTCCCGGATCCCTCGAACGATAACCCCTTTCGTCACACCGTTGCAGCCACATACGATTTCTTCGTCCGCCATCGTTTCAACGGCTGACGTTTTCTCTGTCCCTCCGCAGCATTCTCCGCCGCCGAACAGTTGCTTATACAGGTCGTCCGTCATTTCCTTGCCTTCCCGGATGCAACGGGATAGAACGGCGGAGTCGGTCACATCGCCGTAAAGAACGGCACCGACGATCTTGTTTCCTTCGAGCAGCACCTTTTTATAGATGCCTTTCCAGTCGTCGTGAATTCGTAAAACGCGATGTGTCTCCTTCTCTGCATATACGCCTGCCGAAAAGACGTCTACGCCTGAAATCTTCAGCTTCGTCGAGACCGAAGAGCCTGTATAAGGAGCCGTTTCAGCCTCAGCCAACCTTTTCGCAAGTATCGTTCCCTGCTCATACAAAGGGGCCACAAGACCGTAACAGACGCCGCGATGTTCGCAGCATTCTCCGACGGCATAAACATCCGGGACGCTGGTCTGCATGTAATCGTCCACTTTTATGCCGCGTGCAACCTCGATACCGCTGGCCTTCGCCAGTTCCGTGTTCGGAACGATGCCCGCCGCCATCACCACCAAGTCGGCCGCCAGCTCGGTGCTGTCATCGAACTTAAGGCCGGTAACCCGGGATTCACCGGTTAGTTCTACCGTTTTCTTGCCCATCGCGAACTTGATCCCTTGCCGTTCCAGTTCCGTCTTGAGCATGGCAGCCGATGCGGCATCCAACTGACGCTCCATCAAAGTATCGAATAAATGAACGACTGTCGTATCCATTCCGAGCTGCACCAACCCCTTGGCTGCTTCCAGGCCGAGTAAACCGCCGCCTATTACGGTTGCTCTCTTGAATATCTTCGATGCGTCAATCATAGTGTCGCAGTCGGCTATGTCCCTGAACCCGACGACTCCTTCCTTATCTGCACCTGGAATGGGCAGTACGAACGGTAAGGAGCCGGTAGCCAATATCAAAACCTCATACTCGGCCGACTCTCCTGCATCTGTGTATACACGTTTGGCAGCAGTATCGATTCGAACGATTTTTTTGCCCGTGTGCAGCGTAATTCCGTTTTCTTCATACCAGCTGTAACCATTCATAATAATGTCGTTGACCGATTTACTGCCTTCTAGTACATATGACAGTTGAATGCGGTTATAGTTGGGATAAGGTTCTGAACCGTATACCGTAATATCAAACGCTCTTGTTAGCTTTAGTATTTGTTCTAGTGTGCCAATACCGGCCATTCCGTTCCCGATGAGAACTAATTTTTTCTTTTTTCCGCGATTCGTCACGTTCATTCGCCTCCACCATGGGACTATAAAGTAATATTAACGAACGGACGAAGGCATGGATGTGAAGATTGTCACACTAGAACAAAAAACATTGCTCCTGCATAATACACGGTGTTGTATTAGCATCGCTGTGTTGTTTATGATAAAAAGAATCACGGAAAGTCGGCGTTTAACCAAACGAATGTGTTCCATACTAAAAGATGATAACGGATAACGATGTTTCGTAGAGGAGGCGCAATCATGGCTGAGACCCTGTTAGTGGTAGAGGATGAGCGGAAAATTGCAAGGCTGCTGCAAATCGAGCTGGAAAGCGAAGGCTACCAGGTACGAGTAGCATTGGACGGGACAGCGGGCTGGACGGCATTCCTCGAAGGGGGCATTGATCTGATCTTGCTGGACGTTATGCTTCCCGGCATTAGCGGAATCGAGTTGCTGCGGCGCATTCGCTCCGCTGATGCCGATACGCCTGTCTTGCTGCTGACGGCCAAAAGCGCCGTCGAGGACAAGGTATCCGGTCTCGATCTTGGGGCAAACGACTACATCACGAAGCCCTTCGAAATCGAAGAGGTGTTCGCGCGCATTCGCACCGCTTTGCGTCTGGCTGCGCGTACGGAACAGCAGTCGCCTCCCGAAGAGTGGCTGACGGCTGACGATTTAAAGGTTAATTTGCAATCGAGGGAAGTCATGCGAGGCGGAAAAGAACTGGACCTTACGCAACGGGAATTCGATCTGCTTGCGTATTTGCTTCGCAATAAGCGGCTAGTGCTGAACCGCGATCAGATTTTAGCTGAGGTGTGGGGGTATGATTACGCCGGCAATACGAACGTCGTGGATGTCTATATTCGTTATGTCCGCAAAAAAGTAGACGAGGGCTACGGGAAAGAGCTTATCCATACCGTTAGAGGGATCGGCTATGTCCTGAAGGAAACGCCATGAAGCTAAGCAGCAAAATTCATTTATACTCCTCTGTCCTGTTCGCCTCGCTGCTTCTGGCGGCCAATATAACGGTTTATTTTGTTTTTTATTCGCTAACGATTGAACAGGAGCTGCATGCCTTAGCCGCCGAGACCGAACAAGCGGCGGAAGCCATTCGTGCTTCTAATAACCCGCTCGCGACAGAGGAGCTTCTTCGGGCTTATGTACCGGTGTCGGGCATGATCAGACTTACGCAAGAAAAGGCGGGCGGCAGAGCCGGATTACTCGTAACCACTTCATCCGAAACGGCGCTCAGCGAGCAACCATCGGCCTATTCCCCTCAGCGAATCGTAGAGAAGGTCCAGATCGGCCAGAGGGACTACGGTTACGCCTCCATCCCCATTATTGCCGCGGACGGCGCGGTTGCGAATGTGCAAATAACGAAAAGCATGGATGAGTTGACATCGTTGCTTGCTATGCTGCGGCTTGTACTCATTGTTGTGTCCATTGCTGTTATTATTATTGTTCTTTTATCCAGCGGCTTACTGGGCCGGTTGATTATGCGTCCGATTGGCGCCATGACCCGAACGATGAAGGAGATTGCCCGCAGCGGCAAGTTTGTTCGTTTAGAGCAGCACGCGAAGTCCAAGGATGAGCTTGTGCAAATGGGCGAGACTTTTAATGAAATGATCGGCTTGCTGGAGAATAGCTTTCACAAGCAAGAGCAATTCGTGTCGAATGCTTCGCATGAATTGAAGACGCCGCTGACCATTATCGAAAGCTATGCTCGTCTGCTGCAGCGAAGGGGGCTGGAGCGGCCGGAGTTATTCGAGGAATCCGTCGAAGCGATCCGGTCGGAAGCGGTGCGAATGAAAGGAATGACCGAGCAGCTGCTGTTGCTTGCCACCCCGAACCGCCATCAGGAGCATGAACGAAACGTGATCGAATTGCAGCCGGAGGTTGAACAAGCGGCAGCCGGTTTTAGGCGCGCTTACAAAAGGGACATTTACGTTCAAGCATCTGCTGAACCGGTACATGCTTATACGAATGCCGATCAGTTGAAGCAGCTCCTGTTTATTTTGCTCGATAATGCCAGGAAATATAGCCAGGACCGGATCGACATTGAGCTTGAACGAGACAGCCATCATAGCCTTATTCGGATAAAAGACCGCGGAATCGGCATTCCTGCGGCGGAATTGCCGCATGTGTTCGAACGATTTTATCGGGTGGACCCGTCACGCAGCAGAGATCAGGATTCCGAAGGAGGAACGGGTCTGGGCTTGTCCCTGGCCCAAGAAATCAGCCGGGCGATCGGAGCGGAAATTGTGCTGACGAGCGAGGAAGGCAAAGGGACGACGGCCACCCTTCTTTTACCCCTGCCCCAGCAGGAGTAGCGATTCTCATGAAATTGTAATGTACAGCGGTTATTGTAGGGTAAGGCAGATGCGGAAGTGAGGGATGATGATGGGAAAACGGACTGTAAGAATGGGAATTGCTCTTCTTACACTCGCCTTTATAATATTAGGGGGCATCCTGCTTTTTGCGAATTCGCGATCAAGCGGCGATAAGCTGTTGTCCCAAGAGGAAGCAGAGAAAACAATACTCAAACAGTATGATGGCCATATCGTTCATACAACCGTAGAGGGGCAAGCCTATGTTATGCAATTGCGGTCAGATAAAGGCTTATATGAACTGACGATAGACAGATCCACTGCCGCTATTGAGTCTATACGCCAGATTGAGCTGTTCACGGACGCTCCCGGCAAGCCTGCGGAGACACCAGCACCATCGGAGACGGCCAAGCCAAGCCAGTCACCGCCGCCGGAGAAATCGCCAAATCCGTCCGTATTGTTAGAAGAAGCCGACGCTATCACAATTGCACTGGAGAAAGTTAACGGCACGCTTAAAGAAGTAGAGCTGGAGCAAGAAGGCGGCAAATGGTTTTACTTTGTAGAGCTGGAGACAAAAGACGGCCGTGAAGCAACCGTGCAACTGCATGCCGGTTCGGGCAAGGTCCAATCGGTAACATGGGATGACGATGACGATGATGAGGATGATTCGGATTAGTTTATCATCAAATTCTAATGTGGCTGTAATTTCACTCTTAGAAAGCTTGTGTAAAGTAATAAGTGTGAGATGAGCAAGCCATTACGAAAGGATGATAAAGATGAAGAAAAAAGGATTAATTGTGGCCATCGTCGCTTTTGCAGTCATTGGAGGCACCAGCGCTGCCTTTGCATCGGGAGCCGTACCGTACATTGGAAAGGATAAAGCTGCAAAAGCAGCTCTGAAAGAAGTGCCAGGTACCGTTACGGAGCTTGAATTAGAGCATATGAATGGCAAGGCCTATTATGAGGTCGAAGTGCAACAGAAAGACAGCCGCGAGGATACGGATGTATACATCGATGCGACTTCAGGAAAAGTGCTGGCCGTCCATGATGATCGGGATGACGATCGGGATGACGATCGGGATGACGATCGGGATGACGATCGCAAGAAACCGTCCGTGACTGCGAAGCCGGATACGAGCGCTAGTACTAGCAGAAGTACAAAGAATACTGCTGCTGACGGTGCAAAAGTGATCACAAAAGAACGTGCAATCGAACTGGCCCAACAAGCGGTTAAGGGCGAAGTGATTAAAGTGGAGAAAGAACGGGATGACGGCATTCAGAAGTATGAAGTCAAGCTCAAAACAAGCGAAGGCACTGCCGAAGTAGAGATTCATGCGGCGAATGGTAACGTCCTTTCGATTGATTATGATCGCTATGATGACGATCATGATGATGATGATGACGACTTTGATGACTTTGATGACGATGATGACTTCTACGATGACCGTAAGTAAATAAGTGAAGTTAGGCCCAGTCCTCATGCGGATTGGGCTTTTTCTATGTGGAGGCGAGGGTATCGCCTCCTATTTTTATGCGTTGAAAGTAAATATTGATTTTATTTATTGAGACCTATTTTTAATTTCTTTCAAAAAGGGAGCTCTTAACTTGTTACTATGGATTACAACAGAATATCGATCGTTTTTTCTCAATAGAGGAAAGTAATAAGTCACACTCAGAATTACGAACAAGCCTAGAAATACAGAAGAGGACACTTTGAATTTTTTAGAAACATGCATCATTCATCTATCCTTTCCGTATTCTATAAATTCCCACTTTAATAGATAAATTCCTGCTTTCCAAGCACCAACTACCATGCAGCGACAATTTTTTCTCATAAACCTTAAACATCGTCCATACTATACTGCATATCCTCTCAACCACGCAGTTTTACTAACCGCCATGCACACAAGAACGGCCAAAAAGCCTCCAGGCTTCCATTGATTCAGGCGAGATCGTGATTATGTTCAGCCCCCGCTAGATGAAGCTGATCGCTAAATTAACGAAAGATATAGCAGGATAAGAGAAAACATTGTCGAACAACTTATGGGATTGGGATATTTTATTCATTGACATTCATGGCACTAGGACCAAGGGAGAGGAACGGCTTCATGTTAAAACTTAAGAATCGTCTCGCTGTAAAATTATCCATCAGTATTCTGGCGCTGCTCATCATTTTGTCAGCCACTCTCATCTACATGCAAATTCAAAACATCAAGAAGGGTAGCAACGAAACGATCGGCAGCTTTAGTATTCACATAGCCGAAGCATACGCGCAAAGATTCGACTTGAATGCCTACAAACAATTTTTGAAAGATCCGCAAGAAAGTGATTTGTATTGGAGTATCCGCGAAGAAATGGATCAGTTCCGCTCGCAGATTGGCGCACAGTATGTATACACCTTTACGATTGACGACAAAAGACAGCCTATCCTGCTTATCGACGGACAACCTAAGGAATCGGATGCCGCCTCACCAATCGGGGAAATCACCGATGTGCCGGAAGCATCTATTAACGCATTGCTGAACGGGAAATCGTCGAAGAGCGACGTGATCCGCAACCTCGTGTACGGAGATTATATATCTTCATATACGCCTCTACACGATACGGACGGAACGATGATCGGCGTGCTAGGCATCGATACCAATGTGGCCGTTGCAGCCACGATTCATCGGGAGATCATGAAAAACAGCAACCCGTTATTTATTTTGATGGGATGTTTAACCTTGTTAATTTTTGTTCTGATTGCGTGGTTCATGTTCAGAGCTCTGCGACCCCTACGCCTTATCGTAGGCGGCGCGGAAGCCATTGCCCAAGGAGATCTCGCGGAAGCGAAGGCGATTCTGCTCACCACAAGTGTGAAGTCCAGCGATGAAATCGGACAGGCGCATTCCGCTATGAACAAAATGCTGGAGCGGCTGGGTGCCACCCTTGGCGATGTTCTTGGCAATATTGCTGTAACGACAGATGATCTCGTCCATTCTACCGAGCGATTCAGCTTGGAGGTAAACCAATTGCTCTCCTTGAACCAGCAGCTCGAGCAATCCATTACTGAGCTGGCGGACGGAGCGCAGCATCAACGTATTGCAGCCGAAGAGAGTGCAAAATCCATGGAGGAAATTATCCATGCCATCCAGCGAGTGTCCGAAGCCTCCACCGATGTGTCCAACGCTTCCGGTGAAGCATTGGATACGGTCGAACACGGACGCAGTTCCATCAACGGATTGAAAGAGCAAGTCGCTTTAATGTCTCAAGTGGTCAACCAGACAACAACCTCCGTACAAGCGCTGAATACTTATATGGTGGAGATTGAGCCTGTCCTTCATTCGATTTCCAACATTGCCGACCTCACCAAGCTGCTTGCTCTTAATGCTTCTATTGAAGCTGCGCGAGCAGGCGAGCATGGCTCGGGCTTTGCTGTCGTAGCCGGTGAAGTACGTAAGCTAGCGGAAGCCTCCTCGGTTTCAGCAGCGCATATTACCTCGCTGTTGCAGCAAATCCAGGAGGAATCCTCGCAGATCGGATCGTGGATGTTGAAAGAAAGTGATGAAATGGCGAAAAGCACAGAGCTGTTCAACCAAGTGGAACTGCTGTTCAACCATACGGCTGACCGGTTTTTGATCGTGAACGAACAAATTCAGGATATTTCATCCGCTGCCCAAGAGATATCGGCCGGCTCCGAGGAAATCGCCGCATCGGTTGAGCAAATCTCGCAAATCTCCATAACAGCTGCGGAAAACGCGGTAGCCGTCCAATCGATGTCAGCCAATCAGCTAAAAGCCACGAAACGTATAGCCGATACGAGCAAGCAGCTCGAGACAAGGACGACCGGTCTGGAAGAAGCGGTATCAAAATTCAAGCTATAGTCATCTCGTAATAAAAGCTAAAATCCACAACCTCTCGCGGTTGTGGATTTTATGTTTGGTGAGGTCGTCGGGTATCGCCTCCTATTTTATACAGATATGATTAATCGCTTTTCATTTGCTACCGAGCTACATATTACGAGTGCGTTGAAAGTAGATATTAGCTTATTTTCGGATTAGCCACATGTCGCGTTTAGCTTAGATTCACCTAAGTTAAAGGTTCATTTCACGTTGCAGTATTTCAAAAAATGACGTCACATGATATCCATCTACTGTTGCATGATGAACCTTAATATTCACTGGCATCAGCAACTGTGAACCGACTTTTTCGTACTTCCCACTGGTAATCATTGGTGTCAAATTATTTTTGATAGCTCCTGGTTGAGATGAAAAATGTTCAAAATGCATCCAAGGAATTGATGAAATATTCACTACGTTGGGTGGAACAACTCCCATTGGTGCGATATCTGTTGTGTTGGCATACTCTTTTATAAGTTTTTTGTACTCACGGTCAACAGATTTATAATCCGTTAATCCTTCCAACCATAAACTGTAAAATAATTTCGTTTCTTGGTTAAAGTTCGTAAACGTTGGTACTAATTCTTGCCATTCTACTAACTGCTCATCTATGTGAGCATACCTCAAATTCGGAATCTTGTTAACCGATCTTGTTAAATTAAAAATAGAGTAAGCATAAAAACTAATAGATTCGTCTTTGCATTTTTCAACTGCTCGAGTAACATCAATTTTCACTGTCATTTCAAACGTTGTGTCTGTCGACATAAAATAATCATAATAATTTCTTCTTGAAAAATTTTCTAAATCAATGACTTGATAATTTGCCATCTATTTCAACCTCTCATTAATATATTCAAAGTGCGAAGTTAAAAGGGATTAATCGGTAGAAAACTATCGGATTTTTAGGCCTATTAACGAAGCAAATTGTACCGCTTGAGACGTTGATACTGTACATCCTTTTAAATTCTCTATTGAAACAGTTAATGAATCAAAATCGGATGAGCTTATATCAATTCCCTTTAATGGTGTCTCCTCAAAGCTCGCTCCATCTAGATTGCATGAAAGAAATTCTACTTTTTTAAGCTTACAGTCAAAAAGATCAGCGCTTTCTAACGCAGCAGTATCAAAAATCACCTTTTCAAGTTTTGAATTACCGAACGTAACCATATTAAGAATGGAGTCCTTAAATCTTGTATTACCGATATAAGACTTTATTAAGCTGCTGCCAAGTAACTTACAATTAAGAAACTCAACTCGATTCATAGAGGCATTACCCAAATTAGTATTGGATAAATCACAATTCTCAAAGCGCACATCGATGAGATCAATTCGGCTAAAATCCGTATTTGTGAAATTACAATTTCTAATCACTGTTTTATATAGTCGCACTCGATCAAGTGCTTCGTTGGCAAATTCTGAATTGGTCACCATACACATTTCAAATTCCGGATCTTCTTCGTTAAAAATATCTGAAAATCTTTTTTCTGTTAGATCTTCAGGGATCTTAGGTGTGTCAATGTTCACTGTGTACCTACCTACTTTCATACGAATTTAATACATTTATAAACTCTCTAGATATAAACATAAGGGAACACACGTTCTTTTACAAGCCTTGACAATTATGCATTTTCTGATACACAGGATTCATCAAGACGCATAGCTTAATTAAAATTGTCTTGAGATTAGATGGAAAATGGAGAGTAACGAGCTGCAAACAGGATAAATAAAAAGAGCTATCTTAGAATTTCTAAGATAGCTCTTTTCATCTTTCAAGCCAGAGAGTCCGCCCTTGCATCGACTTAAAGACAGAATGAAAATATTCTGTCTTTAAGTGGAGGCGAGGGGTCTCGCCTCCTACAAAATACTGAAGTCCATTCACTCAACTATCAGATAATCAATACACGGGGAAATTATATATCCAATACAACTGTTCTTATAAATAAATGCGGAAGGGGGCTGCCTTCAGTCTGACTTTATTATCCCTATTTATTAAATGAATTCCGCTTTTTGAAGAAATCGCTGAATGATTGCTGCGGTTTCTGCTCTCGTAATATTTTGCAGAGGATGCAGTTTGCCTTTGTATCCACTGATAACGCCGATTTCAATGGTTAACGCTGCAGCTTGACGAGCCCAAGAGGCCAATTGTTCGCTATCTGCGAAATTGATGACTAGTTCTTGCTGCTTCGTATTGTCTATCTCCCTATTCAGCTTCACAAGCATCATTGCCCTGGATAGAATCACCATCGCTTCCTGTCTTGTAATCTTCTCATTAGGTTTGAAGGAACCATCGCTATATCCATCGATCAGCCCATAAGAGTATCCGATCTGAACTGCTTGATAATACCATGCTTTCTCCGCTATATCCTGGAAATCTAACGTCTTGTTAGCTGAGCTTAAGCCTAATGCTCTGATCAAAATAGCCATAAACTCTGCGCGCGTAATTTCGCTATCCGGTAAAAACCGCTGCTCGTCTGCTCCATTAATGACTAGTCTTGATGCCAGGTCATTGATGCTTGATTTGGCCCAATGAGTGGATACATCATTAAAGGATTTCTCATTTTTGATTAGTCCATAGATGCTGTTGCTCATGCTGTTGAGGACAGCATAATAGCGACCGTCTTCTTGTATGATCCTAGTCGGAATATGAATGAGCGTTCCATCAGAGGTTATCTTTACTCCCGTCATGATACGATTCAGGTTTACCCCTTCAGGTATCGCAATACGCCTCTCGATATAAGTATCGAATTGGTTCAGCTCAATTTCTTGGCTGCCATAAACACCTTTTACAGAGAAGCTGACGGGTGGAGCGACAAGTGTGACTTGTCCGTTGCCAGAATCCTTGAACACAAATGCCGAATTAGAAAGAATACTCAACTCTAGCTTGATCTTCATATCCTTCAAAGGGATATTAGCTCCTAATTGATTGCGCCATTTATCAACAGGGACCTGATCTAATGGAAGACTATACATTGCATTTTCCGTAACTATTTGAATGATCGCGTTGCTATTCTCAAAGCTTTGTAGGAGTGATGCATTCAGTTCCCAATTGACAATATCTGATTTATTGCGAACCGCTATTATAATAACCGGATTATTGCCTGCTTCCTTCAACAAACCTTTTAGCTGCTCTTCTTCCAGGATGACCGTTGTTACCTTTTTTCCACCCGTTGTAGTGACGACAGCTTTGGTCGCTTTTTCTGACTTATTACCCGAAATAAGTAAAACTTCTGAGGTTGATGTGCTTTCTGTGGTTCCGGAACCTCCGCTGCTATCTGGACTACCGCTATTGTTTTTTTTGATTTTGAAGTTTACCGTCGCTTCATTCCCTGCTGCATCCATTACGACTAGCGCGTATGCACCTTCAGTAACTATTTCAGTGCCGCTAATAAATGCTATAGTATTCAACTTCGCTGTTCCTTCGGTGAATACAGGAGTTGCTTTCTGATATACCTCACCTTCGGTTACCCCTGACACGGTAGGCGGAGTCGTGTCGATCGTGAAGTTTACCGTCGTTTCATTCCCTA
>NZ_QZCF01000010.1 GCF_003591485.1 Paenibacillus sp. 1011MAR3C5 | reverse complement strand
TTCATGCTCCTTCAAAATGGCTAATTTCTCTTCCACGCAGTACTCATTTATTTTGGACATGAAAAAAAACTCCCCTTGATAAACAGGTTTTATTATTTCACCTGTCTACCTAAAGGGGAGCATATCATGATTTGGCTGGCTTTTTTTTTGCGTTGTAATACTTCCGCCATGTTCGCGGTTGCCGGATTCTGGCATGATGAAGGAGGTTTAATCGTTAGCCGCAATGTTCCAAGGCGAGAACTTCTGATGTTCCGCAGTGCCGGTCCGGATCGGTCCAAGTATACTGAGCGATTGGGCGACATTAATCCAACAAAGTTATTATTGGGTTCGAATCCCAATCGTCTATCAGGGCGCCAGGTTGGATACTCGATACAATCAATCGAGCAATAGAGCATGTAGAAACGATCTTCCCGGGAACGGTCGGAGCAGCGGCGGTACGCCCATTCCTGTCCGTCTTCAAAAGAAGGCGCGGCAAGCAATGCGCGAACGCAGCAGGTTCCGCTTTGGCCGGACTATGCAATCAGGGAATACCGCGTAGCAGAAGCCGTTCGCGCCAGGCTGGCTGAAGCATGAGGCAGACATGGATGGCAAGGGCTCCATCGTCTGCTCATGACCAATGCAGCCGATCGGCGGCGCACGCTATTCGAAACTCGGATTCCGTCCCGATGCTGAAGGACCGCTCTTCGCGGAAGATCAACTTATGAAGAGGTGAATGTGATGAAAAAATGGATAGAAACGACAATCGTCAAATCGGATGAGCGGGGACTGCTCTTTCATAAAGGAAGCTATAAACACAGCTTAAAGCCGGGAACGTACCGCAACTCCGCATGGTCGGGGAACGAGATCGTCGTCATGGACGTATCCAAGCCGTTCGCGGTCCACGGCAAAGAGCTTGCGCTGTTCCGCCAGGATGCGGAGCTTGCTCAGGAGCTGACGTTCGTAGACGTTCAAGACCTTGAATATGTGCTGCATTATGAGGACGGTCGTTTCGTCTCCGTGCTGGGAGCGGGCAGCTACGCGTATTGGAATGTGCTGAAGGAGCATCGCTTCATGCGCATCGATATCCGCGAGCCTGAGCTGCCGTCCGAGTTGGCGTCGTCGATTCCTCTGCGGCTCATGCCTTATTGCACGGTCTTCGAAGTGGCGAGCCATGAGCGGGGAATGCTGCATTATAATCAGGTATTCCAGAGAGAGCTTGCACCGGGTAAATATGTTTTCTGGAAAAACGGTCCGGTCGGCGTTCAAGTGAAATTGGTCGATCTGCGCCAGCAGCAGCTGGATCTGACGGGACAGGAGATGATGACGGAGGATAAAATAACGCTGCGGCTTAACTTTGTCTGCCAGTATCAGATCGTAAGTCCGATCAGAACGCTCGAGATACGAGGCTTCGATGAACAGGTCTATATTACGCTGCAGCTTATCCTGCGCGAATATGTCGGCACGATGAAGCTGGATGATCTGCTGCGCGTGAAGCAAGAGATCGGCGGGTATGTGCTGAATCGCTTGAATGAGCATAGCGACCGGTTTGGCGTTCGATTCGCTTCCGCTGGTGTGAAGGACATTATATTGCCTGGCGAGGTGAAGGATATCTTGAATACAGTACTGCTGGCTGAGAAGAGAGCGCAGGCGAACCTCATCATGCGCCGCGAAGAGACGGCATCGACTCGAAGCCTGCTCAATACGGCGAAGCTGATGGAGGAGAGCGGGACGCTGTACCGGCTGAAGGAGCTGGAGTACCTGGAGAAGATATGCGACCGGGTAGGCAGCATCTCGCTTACCGGCGGGGGCAACCTGCTGGAGCAGCTGAACGCTTTGGTCGGCGCGAAGAAAGCCGGAGATCATTCGTGATATAATGATCTCTGGTTTTTTTTATTTTCGGGAACAAACAGATAAAAGGAGAGAGTGGCATGCCCGATTACCAAAAGCTTGTCCGTGACCGTATCCCTCACATCATCAGAGCCAAAGGCGAGAGCTGCCGCATCCGGGTTCTGGGCCTGCCGGAATACCGTAAGGAATTGAGGGCCAAGCTGCAAGAGGAGCTTCAGGAGTATCTGGAGGCGGCTGATCCCGCGGATGCGCTGGAGGAACTGGCGGATATGCTGGAGGTGATTCGCGCCTTGGCGCTTGTACACGGCAGCGATGCAGAGCAGCTAGAGGCGATTAGGTCGGAGAAAGCGGAGCAGCGAGGCGGTTTTACGGAACGTGTGTATCTCATCGATACGGACTAGAAAAGCGGCGAAAGGAGGAACGAACCCATGGATATAGACCAAGCAGACAGCAAGAACGGACCAAATAATGGGGAGGCAGAGCGATTCACGCTGGGCATGGGCTGCTTCTGGACCCCGGAGGCGCTGTTCGGTGCCATGCCGGGCGTGCTTTGTACCCGGGTAGGCTATGCGGGAGGCAAAACCGATAAGCCGTCATACCGTGAGATGGGCGACCATACGGAATGCGTTCAGCTGGAATTTGATAGCGGTAAAGTGGCTTTTGAGGAGTTGGTCGCCATCTTCTGGGAACGGCATCAACCTATCAATATTAACGGCTACAAAGGCAGGCAGTACCAATCGCTGCTCGTTTATGAGAACGAACGGCAACGGGCGGCGATTGAGCGGGTGCTGCACAACCGGGAGCGGAGCGGGCTCGGAAGACCGGAGACGGACATTGTGCCTTGCAGCGCCTTCTATGTCGCAGAGGAGCGGCATCAGAAGTATTACCTCAAGCGGTATCCGCAAGCAATTGAAGCGCTCAGCGCCAGATATCCCTCGCCCTCCCAATTGCAAGATTCCACGATTGCCGCCAGGCTGAACGGGTTGGCGAAAGGCTATACCAGCATGGAGCGCATCAAAAATGAAATAGAGGCATGGCAGATTAGCGATGGGGAGAGAAGCGACATATTGAGCTTGATATCCTCCATTCGTTGGTAGAAAAACGATAGCTGGGTTTGATCATTAATGCTATAATTTGTTAGCATTGTTCCGGCAATCGAAGGCTGAGGGCGCAGGTTGTGCTTCGAGATTGGCCTGTCAGCGAATAGGAGAGATAGGTTTGAAGGTGTATTTGATTCTGACTCAAATTGTATATGTCATTTTCTTGCTGCCCTGGCTGGTGTTCTGGGGATTGTCTTTCATGAGCTTTGACAATGGCATCGGCGTTGCCAATACGTCTTTCGTGCTGGCTATTACGGCGTATCCCATTGCGGTGGTGGCTTGCTCGTTAATCGCTTGGTTCATTCATAAGCGAAAGAAGAAGACAGCGGTTATCGTCAATTTGATACCGATGCTTTGGGTGCTGGGACTTGGATCTCTTCTACTATTATAAAATCAAAGTTCATTCAGACCGTTAGGGTGAGGAGACTCGCCGCTGACGGTTTTTTTAATAATCGCTGTGACCTGATGCTACGGTTGATACATGATTTATGGCGTTAAATGCTCAGCAGTACCAAGAAGCTTGGGGCCTGTGGCGCTACAGATTTGCATACGGAACGGATGCGCTTGTGATCTTTTGCTGAATGCCTTGTCATCCTCACCTGATCATAATAAAGTTAAGGTAGTGAAAAATTCGGAGGCTAATCATCGATGAACATGCCGCGTGAAGAGGTCAGGAGTCGTTTTGTAGGACGGACCAAGGAGAAATCATACCTGAAGGAGTGGCTGACCCATGCGGAAGCCCCTCTCTCCGTGCTGGCCGTTACGGGAATCGGCGGAGTCGGCAAGTCGACGCTGCTGTCGGAATATATGCGCATATGCTCGGAGCGAGGCGTGCTGTGCCTGTGGCTGGACGGGAGGCATTTGGTTCCTTCTCCGCTGGCCTTCATGGATCATTTGACGGCGGCGCTTGTTATGGAAGGCGGGGGGTACCCTGCTGCTGCTCCTTTGGCGCCTCTCTTAAAGGCAACGCCGGAGAAGCGCGTACTGGTCTGCATCGATAATTACGAGGATATGCGGATGCTGGAGCGCTGGATGATGGACGCTTTTATTCCGAAATTGTCCAAGCAAGGCGTAATAGTAGTGCTTGCCTCTCGACCGGCATTCTCGATTGATTGGTCTAGCCATCCGCGGCTGGCCTCATCTTGCCGATTGATTACGCTTGAAAATTTTAATCGTACAGAAACGGAGAGCTACTGGATAACGGCGGATAAGAGGCAAGGGGATCATTCGCTTCAAGAAGCCAGCTTATATGATTTAACCGGCGGCCATCCGTTAACGCTGGCGCTTACGATGGATACGCTCGGGCGGAACGGGGAGCTGCATCTGCCTCCGCAAGGAAGCTTCCATATTTCCAGTCAGCTTAGCGCACGCATGCTGCAGGAGCTGGCCGGTTCCGGTCTGCTCCCGATTGTGGATGTATTGTCCGTGCTGCATACGGCGAATCAGGAGGAGCTGGCGCATATAAGCGGCAGCGCTGTCTCCATAACGGAATTCCAGGCGCTTGCCGGACTTTCGTTTATTCGGCAGACACCGGGAGGCATTACGCTGCATGACTTTGCGCGCCTCCATCTTCTGCGGGATCTGAAGCTTCGCGAGCCGGACCGGCTGCATGCGCTGAGGGATCGCGCTATGAACATGCTGCAAAGCCGATTGCAGCAGAGTGAGATTCCCGCCATGCGGCTGCGAATTGCTACTCAGATGCTGCAGATTTGTAGGGAAGCCCTGCCGCTGCTGAATCGTCAATACGCGAATATCTCAGCGGAGCCTTTCACAGGGAGCCTGGATTTGCCGCGCAAGGAAGATCTGCCGTTGCTTCAGGAGCTGCTAAGGCAATGGTGCGAATATAGCGTCGATCCCGTGCAAGCCGTGAAGTATCATAGGCTGCTGGATGAGCTGTACCTCCACGCGCCGGAAAGCATCGCCGTGCTTCGCGATCGCGATGGGGAGCCGATCGGGATGATTATCGTGACCCTTCTGCACCGGGAGACCAGTGAACTGCTGGCTCGGACCGAGTTCGATGAACTGGAGGAATGCGAGGCGGTGATGGATGTCTATGTCTCGCCGGAGGAGGCCGATACGCATTTGGCTGTCCTGGTTGCTGCCCGGGAGGATTATCCGGGCTATACGAGAGAAGAGCTCGTCGGCCATATGGTTCTGGACAGGCTGTCGCTGCTCGGCGAGGGGACGAGAGTGTTTCTTGTCGCGACCAACGATCATTTGAAGGCATTCCTGTCGGGTCTGGGGTTTGTGGCGGGTCCGACTGTAACCGGCAAATGCGATACGTCTTTCGCGAAGTCCGAGCTGTTATCATTCGACCATCGCAACGGCGGATTCGGCGCTTGGGTGATGGACTTTTGGCGGAAGGCCCATTCCGCCGCCGAGGATCCGGCAGGCTTGCCGCTTGAGTTGACGGAGCGAGAGAAGGAAGTGCTGCAATGGATGGCGGAAGGCGCCTCCAACAAGGAAATCGCCGCCAGGCTGACGGTGACAAGCGAAACCGTGAAGACGCATGTCCGCAACATATTCAGGAAGCTGGACGTAGACCGCCGGATGAAAGCCGTCGCGAAGGCTGAGAAGCTGAATTTGCTGCATTCTTAAGTATGCCAAAACAGTTATAACCGTTTTTTACATTGAAGCTGCTGAATACATGAAGTATGATTGCTCTATTACATTTGGAGAGGAGGCCGAGGGCCGTGATCGTTAAGATGATGAGAATTCGCAAAGCAAACCTAACCTTCCATAGCTTCATTGTCCTTCGGCCTCTACGGGCCTGAGCTGAGATTAGCGGCAGCGCGCATCCATCCGGATATTCGGATGGCGCTCGTGCCGGTTTATTCTTTATGCTTGAAGACCGTAAGCCACTGGGCTTACGGTCTTTTTTCATTTTCCAAAACAAGAGAGGATACACGAATATATGAATACTAGCAATCAAGAAACGTATTACCGGCAGATTGACCTCCCGGCAGGCGATCTGCATATTTACGCGAGTGACGGGCTGTTCCGCGACATGGGAGCCAAAGTGCTGGAGATGGCGAATAACAATTTGCAAATTCCGAATATCCGCTATATGAGCTATACGCCGGATGCCCATGTAGGCGTCGGAACCTGCATCGGCACGACGGCGGTATGGGGCGAGGAGGACGGCTTTGTCTCCCCCTCTATCGTAGGCAGCGACATCGGCTGCGGCATGCGCGTCCATGTGACGAACCTGAAAGCGGACCAAATCAAGGATGTCCGGCTGCGGCGGAAGCTGGTGAAGGCGATCGAGCGGCTCATTCCGGTGGAAAGCCATACGAGAGGCTACTTCTCAGACATCAGACTGGAGCATGTGCTGCGCAAGGGTCTTCACGGCTTGCCGGGCAAATATGTGCCGGATGCCTATACGCCAAGACGCGCCACTTCGCTGACTCATGTGGAGAGCAGCGGGTTCCGCTTCGACGAGAATGCGCTGAACCGCCTGCCGGAGCCGGTATGGCACCGTTCGCACCGCCAGCTGGGCACGCTGGGCGGCGGCAATCACTTTGTCGAAATTCAGTCGCTTCAGATCAACCCTGAGAATCGGGAAGTGGCCGAGCAATGGGGTCTCTTCGACGGTCAAGTCATCGTCATGATTCATAGCGGGTCCCGCGCCTGGGGCGGAGCGGTGAATCAATATTGCAGCACCGATGTAGCCAAGACGATGCGCAGGCTGGGCCTTGGCACAGCCGATCCCAAGCTGCAGTTCGCGCCGCTGGACAGCGAGGCTGGGAACACGTATACGAATCTGATGTACTCCGCTCTGAATTATGCCATTGTGAATCGCCACTTGCTGGCTTATGCGGTGCGGGAGGCGTTCCGCGACGTCCTTGGCCCTGCCGTGGAGCTGAAGACGCTGTACGATTTGATGCACAATTATGCCTGCGGCGAGGGCGAGGAAGAGGAAGAGCGTTATTTCATTCACCGCAAGGGAGCGACAAGGGCGCTTCCGGCAGGGCATCCCGGTAATCCGTCACCTTATGCAGCGACAGGCCACCCCGCATTAATCCCGGGCTCGATGGGAACGTCCTCTTATCTGATGGTAGGAGCGCCTGGCGGTGCCGGCAATTACTATTCCATCTGCCACGGTGCGGGACGCATTCGTTCCCGGAACGCCACGAAGCAGCTGGTAACCGTCGATGAATTCGCAGCCGCCATGCGTGTGGGGCAAGAGGACGAGATCGTCGTCAACCATCGCGCACTGGAGTCGATTCTGGACGAGTCTCCCCAAGCCTACAAGGATGTTGACCAAATCATTGAAAGCGTCGTTGGAGCCGGCCTTGCCACTGTCGTGGCCAAATGCAGCCCGCTCGCGACAGTTAAAGGAGTATAACGATGAGAGCAACCGCACAGTTAACACATGCCGTTATGAGCGCAGCCGCCAAGTCCGAGCCTGTCCCGTTCCTTGCCCCACGGGGCAAGGGCGCTTCCTTGGCGGGAAAGGTTTACTTTGATTATCCAGAGACGGTACGCCGTATCTTCCACTTTCTGCAGGAGCGGTTCGGCTGCCCGTTCCGCCTCTACTATCAGGAGGACAGCAATGACATGTGGGATTCGCTAGAGGAGGATATCCGAAGAGTGCATCCCGGCGTCGAGCATGCAGCCAGCTTGTATGATCTAGTAGAGACCGATATGTTCCGCTATGAATCGGACCCGGTCTTGGCCTTGCGCGAGGGCGCGTACGAGATCAGGCCATCCGTGCGCAATAATCTGTTCCTGTACCCGGACTTTAAGGTTGCGTTCGCCCGCATTCCGAAAATGTTGAATCACGGATTGGGCTACGAGGATCTGATCTTCGCCGAGCATGACGAAGGGATGACCGCGTTCCTGGCAGATATGAGGGAGCGCCAGCTCGCCAGCCGGAAGATTATGCTCTACAGCGATACGCGAGACGGACTGGAGAGGGAGCATATTAGCGCGACCACTCCTGTCGAGCGGAGCGACGTCTTTATGGACGAGACGCTGAAGACGCATATTTACCGCTCGGTCGACGAGTTTTTTAACGAGGAAGGCTCCTTCTTCGAGACATACGGCATTCCTTATAAAAGAGGCATTCTGCTATACGGCAAGCCGGGTAATGGCAAGACGACGCTGGTCAAGTCGATCTCCGGCACGGTGGGAGCGCCAGTCGCCTACTGGCAGATAACGGAATATACGAACAGCGAGTCGATCAGCGAGGTGTTCTCGGCAGCGGTACGGATGGCGCCGATGGTGCTCGTCATTGAGGATATCGACTCCATGCCGGAATCCTGCCGCTCTTATTTCCTGAACATTCTGGACGGAGTGGCTTCCAAGGAAGGCGTCTTCCTGATCGGCACGACCAACTATCCCGAACGGATCGACCCTGCGCTGATGAATCGCGCCGGCCGCTTTGACCGGGCTTACGAGGTGAAGTCGCCGGACGAGCCCCTGCGGCTAGCGTATATGCAGCGCAAGGGGATCGAGAAGCTGGTAGACGGCGAGACGATGCGCGAGGCGGCCAGGCGGACGGACGGCTTCACCTTCGCCCAATTGAGCGAGCTGTATGTGTCGGCGGCGCTGCAGAAGCATTACGAAGGCGAAGTACGGCTAATGGGCATCATTGATGAGATGAAGTCGGACTATTCGAAGGGCAAGAGCGGCGATTGGATGAAGGATAGAGGCTCCGTCGGATTTTTGTAGGAAGTAGAAAGAGTTTCTCCTCTTTATAGTTGAAAGATAGGACCATACAAGGCCATGCAGCGAAGGTTCCGCTGCATGGCCTATTCATGCTGCTTTTTCATACGGGTAGGCATACGCCGTGCAGCGGGCTTTCGCCCGTACATATGCTGGCGATAAGCATCATTTCTGTGAAGGGAAGGTAATGGCGTTATGGCTAAGAAAAAAGTCTCCAAACCGGAGACTTCCTTATCGGACAGCTTGCTTGTTCTCTCGGCGCTGATACTGGTCATCTCCGGTGCATTTGCAATCGCGGGGCTGGAGAAGGCGAGAGAAGAAGACGATACGAGTATTGTTGCTCCTATTGCTGCGACCCTGTAATACTGTCAATTCTCCATGTGTCAAGCGGGGACAGTCTTCCCAGATGAAATACGCTCACGGACTTGTTCACGCATCGGCCTCCGCGCACCTGGCAAGTCTCCACCGGGATGTCAGCTGTTAGCGCCGTGTCTGGAATATCCTCAGGCGCTATAAACAGATGGCGGATAGCGGCTTCTTGGGCGCCGAAGTGCCGGGTATTCGCTTGGGGCGACAGACTGTCGGCAAAAACGCCGCGCATGAGCGCCCGATCGCCGTATTCGTTGGCCAGAAAGAAGGCATTGACCGTATCATACGGATCAAGCGCGCCAATAAAGGGTTCAAGCGTTCCTGATGCTTTGGCGACCATAAGCTGATGACCCAGATCGATATTGCCTTTGCCATGCGTGGAACTGCCCTGGAAGTGGATGCAGAAGTGTCCGTTAAAGCCATTGCCCGGAATGCCGTCTCCGCCATGGGGCATGCCATGCATGGAAGCGGCCAGCGTACGGCCATTGGCCTTGACAAGGATCGCTCTACGATGCCAGCTCCACTTGCCGCCGTAGATTTCTTTCATCGTCTGGCTGTCTGCTTTGGTCAAAGGCTGTACATCCGCATGGCTGCTTCCGGCTCTGCGCTGGGCGTTGAAGGAAAGGCCGGTCTCCAGATCAACGACCGTCAGGTTGGCCTTGCGCGGAACGACCCTCTTCGCTTCCTCCCATGGAAGCAGCTCGCCGTAATGCCGGGCGCGCAGCTGCCCAGCCTCTTGGAGAAGCTTGCTGCGAGCTGCAGGACGCAAAAGGAGGATTTGCCCGTCTTCCCGGTGGAGATTGCCGAGTGCGTCCACTATATAGACGAGCATGCGGTTCCCTGCAGCCTGCCGGATCGAGAGGTAGAGATCGGAGGCGGGCTGCGGTCCTTGTCCTGCATTCGTCGCCCCGTCCAGCAGCGAAGACGGCAATACTTTGACGGATTCATGCCCCGCATCAGGGGAGGAACGGACATGCAGCTCTGCGCGGGAAGGGGCAGCGATCACGCGGCTTGAAGAATACGCCAAGCCGATGACGATAAAGAGAAGAGCGAATAGGATTGCTTTCCTCTTAACGGATTGTAAGCTTTGCAATAAACGGTTCATGAGCATTCTCCTTCGTAAGGTATAGCATGAAGCTGAACAAGGAAATCCTACTCGTTAGGCATCTTGAATCTACAAGTAGGAGTGAGTATGGTGAAATGGAAAGCGGCTGCGGCTTTTTGTTGCGTAATGCTGATGATATCATCGCCTTCCGGTGCTAGTCCGGCAGCAGGTGCGAAGGAACGGAAATATTATGAGACAAGAGGCGAGATCGTCTGGGAAGTGCCAACGGAGAAGAAGGTGATCGCCCTCACGTTCGATGATGGACCAAGCCGGAAGGATACGCCTGAAATCTTGAAGCTGCTGGCGGAATACGATGCGAAAGCTACGTTTTTTATTATTGGAAAACATGCGGAGCGTTATCCAGATATCGTGAGACAAGAAGTAGAAGCAGGGCATGAGCTGGCGAATCATACGTTCAGCCATCCTTTTTTCAACAATCGTTCTTCTCTGGACGCGATGAAGAAGGAAATCGAGCAAACCGAGGAGACGATTACGCGTATTACAGGTCAAAAACCGGCCTTATTCCGTCCTCCGGGCGGTTACTACAGCGATCGGCTGATTGATGCGGCGAAGACTTTTCATTACCAGGTTGTGCTATGGTCCTGGAATCAGGATACGGAGGATTGGAAGCGGCCGGGCGTACATAAGATTGTGAACAAGGTGCTTCGCAATGCAAAGAACGGAGACATCATTCTCTTCCACGATTTTGTGGCGGGTCAGTCCCAGACGGTGCCGGCATTGAAGCAAATCTTGCCTGAGCTGAAGGAGCGCGGCTTCCGGTTCGTCACGGTATCTGAATTGATCGGGTATGATCAGGTGCCTCATGTGAATCAGTAATTATGATGAAAGACCCGGCGGCAACGCCGGGTTTTTTGGCGTTTGCGGCCGAGTTGAAGACATTTGGGTGATGGCTAATGGGCCATGTGCGAGAATGGTAATGGCCATGGTATGATGAATGGGACTAACAAAAGGGTAGAGCTGGCGCATGTCTGGCATGGTCAGGCTGAGTGCGCTGCTCGCTATTCCATGCATTACGCATTGCTGGGGGGAGAGGGCAAGTGTCTGCAACATTGCTGTACATAGAGGATGATCGAGAGATTGGGGAATTCGTAAGCAGCCATCTCGAGAATTGCGGCTATGAAGTGAAGTGGCTGCGGAGCGGGGATCAGGCGCTTGAAGCGGCGAAGGATTGCGATTTGGTCATTCTGGACGTCATGCTGCCAGGGCTGGATGGATTTACGGTCGGTCAGAGACTGAAGAAGTCCCTGCCCGCGCTGCCGATTCTGTTGCTGTCAGCCAGAACGGCCATTGACGACAAGCTGCAAGGGCTGCAGTTCGCGGACGATTATGTCACGAAGCCGTTCCATCCTGATGAACTGACGGCCCGCATTGAAGTGCTGCTTCGCCGCTCCGGTACGGCGGCTCCTGATTGTTTGGCCGTCAAGCATTTGCTTGTTTATGAACGGGAGAATCGAATTGTGAATCAGGATACGGGCGAAGAGGTTGCGCTTAGCGGCAAGCAATTTCATATATTCAATTATTTGCTGAAACATTTGAACCAGATAATGACGAAGGAACAGATCTATGAAGCGGTATGGGGAGAGCCTTATCTCGACGGCGATAAGACGCTGATGGTTCATATCCGCTATCTGCGGGAGAAGATTGAGAGAGAGCCTGCTGCCCCTGAGATCATCGAGACGGTACGGGGCATCGGCTATCGGGTGAGGGCGTGAGCGGCCGTCGGGCGTCCGGCCGAAAGTCCGGCTGGCTGGCGCGGCAATCCTTGCTTACCCGGTACCTGATGATTGTGCTGGGAGCTTTCCTCTTTATTCCGATTATCATTCCGCTCGCCAGCTTGCTCTATATGCTTGCGCAGCTGGCGCTTCACCCCGATACGACAGGAGAGACAAAGTACGGCGGCGCGAGCGAAGTAGAGTCTGCCTGGCATGCCGAAGCAAGAAGGATGGACGGCTTGTCGTCTGCAGAGATCGACGAGCGCATGCGCGCGCTGGCAGTCCAATATCCAGATGCTTCAGTCTTCTGGGTCGACAGAGAAGGTAGAACCCGGCTGGAGCTTCCGGAAGGAGCTGCGGGACAAGGGCAGTGGACGGTGGACAGTGCGATCCGGTTCATGAAAGCAAGGATCAACGGTGATCCGTTCACCGTAGTTTCCTTCCTTGGGAAGGAAAATGCCGATACCGCTTTTATGGTGCTGCAATTGCCAAGGAGCGATCTTCATGCGTCCTCCGGCTCCGCATCGGGTACACCTTTCATTGCGGGCTTTATCTTTCTGATGTTTGCCTTTCTGGCCGCGGTATCGCTGCTGTTCTTCATGCATATCCGCAAGCGGCTTCTGGCGCTGCAAGCAGCTATGTCGCTCAGAGACGAGCATGGATTGCCTGCTCCCGTAGAGGAGAAGCGGCAGGATGAGATCGGAGGCTTGGAGTCCGCCTTTAACGGTATGGTGGAGCAGTTGCAAGAAGGCCGGATCAGACAGTCAGAGGAGGAGGAACTGCGCAAGCGGCTCATCTCGAATTTGTCGCATGATCTCAGAACGCCGCTGACGGTGATGAGAGGACATCTCTATACGCTGAAGAACGAACCTTTAACAGACAAGGGCAAGGAGGCGGTAACCGTTCTGGAGCAAAAGACGGAAGGGCTCGGAGGCTTGATCGATAATCTGCTGTCGTATACGCTTATGACGAGCGGGCGATACCAGCTGTCGCCGGAGCCGCAGGATGTGCTGCGGCTGACGCGCGAGAGCGCCGCATCGTGGTATCCCGTATGGGAGAATGCGGGGATTGAAGCGGATATCAGATTGCCGGAGGAACCTATAATCTGGAAGGTAGACCGCGAAGGCTTCCGCCGCGTGCTGGACAACCTGTTCCAGAACGTAGTCCGGCATGCGGCAGAGGGCCGTTATGCGGGCATCCGCCTGGAGCGGATGGATGGTCAGACCGTTCTTGTCATCGAGGACCGGGGGCCGGGCCTGAATGCCGGCAATGGACATGGCGCTGGTAAGGGGGCGGGCATTGGCCTTGCCATCGTCGAGTACTTGCTGCGGGAGATGGGGCTTGCGTGGCAGCGGGAAAGTCTGGATCAGGGTACGCGTATCCTGATCTATGAATCGAATACAAGCGATGAAGCCGGCAGCTGATGCCGGCTTTTTTTAAACGAAATTTAAACTTGGCCGTCTCTTGTTTTAACCTGGCGCCGGTATGCTGGTAATCGAGGTGATGGAGATGAAGGAATGGATTATCGAGACGAGCGGTCTTAGCAAGAGATATAAAGGACGTTATGCTGTCTCTAACTTGAATTTGAAGATTGGAAAAGGGGAAATATTCGGCTTTCTCGGGCCAAACGGGGCAGGAAAAACTACGACTATTCGGATGCTGCTCGGATTAATCCAGCCAAGCGGGGGGAGTATTCAAATCTTCGGACAGCCGCTGCGCCGCAATCGGCTGCAAATTTTAAGAAGAATAGGCTCCCTGGTCGAATACCCGTCCTATTACGGGCACCTGAGCGCAACGGACAACCTGGAGGCGATTCGACGGATTATCGATGCACCGATGAACAGAATTAGCGAGGTGCTGGAGATTGTCGGCTTGACGAAGGAAGCGAAGCGGCCGGTCAAAGGCTTCTCGCTTGGCATGAAGCAGCGGCTCGGCATCGCCAGCGCCCTGCTGGGCAGTCCGGAGCTGCTGGTACTGGACGAGCCGACCAATGGTCTTGATCCTGCGGGTATTCTGGAGATTCGTGAGCTGATTAAGGCGATGCCGCGCGAGCATGGCATTACGGTGCTGATCTCCAGCCATCTGCTCAGCGAGGTGGAGCAAATGGCGAATACGGTAGGCATAATCCGCCAAGGCGAGATGGTGTTCCAGGATTCCATGGCAGGCCTGCGGGAGCAGGCACAAGGCAGCATGGCGCTGCGCGTATCCGATTCGATGGGGGCGATGCGGGTGCTGGCGGATAGAGGCATTCAGTCGGAGCATGACGGTTCGCTGCTCACCATCGGAAGAACGGATGACGAGTTTGTCGCGAAGGCGGTCAGGGAGCTGGTGGCAAGCGGCCATTCCGTCTATCGGGTGGAAGAGAGGCGAAAGTCGCTGGAGGAGCTCTTCCTGCGCATTGTCGGGGAGGGGCGGGGCTTATGATGCTGAGGGCAATGCGAGCCGATTGGCTCAAGCTGAAGGGGAAGGGCTTCTGGTTTCTCGTCTGTCTTGGACCCGTCGGCCTGATCGCGATGCAGGCGCTTAATTTCGGCTTGCGATATGACTATTTGAAGAAACTGTACGCAGACGATCTGTGGGGCGGTTTGCTCGACAATATGGCTGTTTTTGTGCCGATAGCCCTGCTGATGGGCATTACGATTCTATGCTCGCTTATCGCGAATATCGAGCATAACACAAGCTCGTGGAAGCAGCTGCTTGCTTTGCCGATTTCGCGAACGGCGGTGTTTTTTGCCAAATTTGCGGTCGCCGTGATTATGCTCGGCGTGTCATGCGTACTGCTGGCGTTGGGAACGGCTGCGCTTGGGTTGGGACTTGGCTTCGGGTCGCCGCTCCCTTTGGCTGATATTGCAAAGCTGGGCTTCTATCCGTTCATCGCAGCCCTGCCGCTCCTGGCCTTGCTGCTATGGATGTGTCTGACGCTGCGCAATCAGGCGATTCCCATTACGCTGGGTGTCGTGCTCGCTGTCTTGTCGATGTTCGCCATCGCAGAATGGCTTCCCCTCACCTGGCCGCTGCTTGCCTATAAGGCGCAGAATCAAGAGATTTTTTTGGCGGCAGGAGCTCTGGGCGGATTCATTGTGCTGCTTGCGGGGACGGTTCATTTTGCCAGAAGGGATGTGAACTAGATGAGGTTAAAATCCTTTATAGGCCTGCTGGCATCTGAGCGGCTAAAGCTGGGGCGGTCCCCGATCTGGCTGCTTGTTCCAGTGAGCCCGGTGATCGGCCTCGTCATCGGCCTGCTAGCGTCGTTTGATGGCACGGCTGATGCAGATCGCTATGTCGTGCTTCAATCGGCTGTGCTTACGCTGCATGCGATGCTGCTGCTCCCGATTCTGACCGGCATATTCGCTTCGTTCGTATGCCGTTTCGAGCATGGGGGCGGCGGCTGGAAGAGCATGCTGTCGCTGCCGGTGACAAGAACGGGGCTGTATATGGCAAAGTTCGTAACGGTAGCTGTTTTACTGGCTATTACGCAGCTGCTGATTATGGCCGCACTGGTCCTGGCAACCCAATATCATCATATAGCAGGCGGGGTAGATTGGGCCATCGCTTTGCCTTCGCTCCTGAGTGGATGGGTAGCCTGCTTGCCGCTTGCGGCTTTGCAGCTGTGGGCTTCCATCGGCTGGAGCAGCTTTGCCGCTCCGCTCGCTATCAATGTGGCGTTTACGCTGCCGAATATTCTGATCGTGAATTCCGCAGACTACGGTCCGTTTTATCCATGGGCCCAGCCCGCGCTTGCCATGCTGTCAGTCAGTGGTGGAGGCATGGAATTCGGTGCCTTTACGCTTCCGCTTGAGAATGTGCTTATTACAGTCGGAGGGAGCTTCGTCGTGTTTTTGCTTGGAGGCCTCGCTCACATGCAGCGCAAGGAGATTTAAGTTAACACGTAACTGTACAAACCATAATGAACAAAAGGAATTTGTCCTAAGGAGCGGAGATGTTGCTCGGCAACGGAACTTCGCCTTCTAATAGGTACAAATTCCTTTTTTCTGTCTTGCACGCTAATGGTGTATCGATCACTTCGAATCTCGTATTATGTCTGTGTTGGCGATTGCAAGGCAATGGAACGCCCTACCATATCCTTCCGTCTATACACGCTAAGCATAAGACCGACCAAGGCGAATTCCAAGACGGATACGGAGCTGAGATGGAGGAATGGCAGCTCGATGCCCATGATCGGCAGCACTCCGAGGCACATAAGCAAATTCCAGACAAGACGAATGCCGAACACGGCGCATAAGCCGATCACAAGGCCTCTTCCGTAGAAATCATTAGTCTTGAAGCCCATACGAACAATCCGAACGATAAAAGCCAGGATGAGAAGGGCAATCGCAGCTCCGAATACCCAGCCGAGGCTGTAAATCAGGTAGGAATACATCATTTCATTGCTTTGATGAGGCAATCGGTTATTAGGGATCGCAAGTCCGTGCCCCCACATGCCGCCAGATTGGATGGCTTCCACGGAGCGGACGGATTGGAAATTGGCATCCGGATTGTTACTCAGATATCCTGTGATCCTTTCCCATACATAAGTAAAACGATAGGATGTATGCGTGATCATTATGTAGGTAATAACCGCAAACGACCCTATACATAAGGTCAAAAAGCGAAGTCTGCCATACAAGAGAAGCAAAACGAACAAGCCAAACGAGTATATGATGAGCTCTGCCAACTCAGGAGCGCTCAGATACAAGTAGGCCGGAATTAAAATAAATACAGCTACTCGCTTAAGCCCGTCCATGAACTGACTACGAAAATCGGGGTTAGAAGCAGTATTCTCTTTCTCTCTTTGCATATAGATAATGCCAGCAAACGCGATCATGAGAAGATATGGAGAGTAGGCAAAAATGTTCAGCGATATGGTGCCGATCCTAAGCCATTTCGTAGAGCCATTCATCTCAGACCCGTAGAGTTGTGTAAGTGCCATCAATATAATTGTCGCCCAGTACAGGGGCCACGACAGCTTCAGCAGCTTGTGATAGTTGGCAAAGTAGAGCGCAACGAGCAAAACGATTCCTATTAATCCATAGACGACTTTTGGAAGAAGGGACGTGCTGCTTTGCGTCGATTCCGGCAGGGCGAACAGAAAAGTGAACAACGCAATGCCAATCATGGCGGCGATTAAGCCGATCACGCTCCACTCCGGCTTCGGCTTATGCGCGGCATTGAGGCCAACGCCCACGGGCTTGGCGTCCCCCATTTGCTTCACAGCTGCCTTGATGGCTTCCTCTAGGGAAGTTGATTCGTCTTCCATTAACTCTTCGATCCGCTCCGTAAGATGTCCGAGCAGCTCCAGCTTAATATCTTCATGCACATCTCTGGCTTTCACATGAGCGCAAATCTCTTCTATGTAAGCGATAACCAAAGGGTGGCTGGCGATAGGATCAGTCATAAGCTGCCCTCCCCGATTACGCGATCTACCGTTGTGCGGAACAGCGTCCATTCCTTATGCTTCTCTTCCAGCTGGCGCAGTCCTTCCTCTGTAATACGGTAATACTTGCGTTTCCTCCCGCCTTCTTCATGCCAATAGGCCTCGACCATGCGCTCCACCTCAAGCGTATGCAGAATCGGATATAGCGTGCCTTCCTTGAAGGTGAACACATTGGCCGAGCTCCGTTCGATTTCCTTCGTCATTTCATAGCCGTACATATCCTTTCGGCCAAGTAACGACAGAATCAGGATGACGGTGCTTCCTTTCATCAATTCCTTGTTGATTTTCATGGCTCCGTATCATCTCCTCCCATACCTTTATTTTCAATGCATCGAATATCTAGGTATAAGTATATAACTAGGTTAATGAGATTTCAAGCTATAGGGATTGGAGGTACATGTATTTGTCCGTCATAAGTCGCTACCAAGAATGAACCCGATCCGGCAGATGGAGGGATCGGGCATGATTGAGCGATTCCCATCTTTGTCCGATTGCGGACAAAGATGTTGTTATCGCCCACTTCTACAGACCTACAGCCGCCGACGAATGAGTCCTTCGCCAGGGCGGCTGCCTGTCCAGAGTTCCGGCTGCACCTATAGGCTAAAGGAACCATCATCCTGTTCATGAATGAAGGTTTGTTGGCATACGATGACAGAATAAATGAAGTGTTGTTAGACGAACCAGCTACTCGGCTGTCCCATCCAGACGTAGATTGCCATGAGGCCGAATAATAGCAGCGCGAACGATACAAGTACGCTCGTGTGCCGCAGAATGGGGTTAGGCACTAGACGATGAAGCGTTGTGGAGGCGTCTCTGCCGCCGATGATGAAGACAAGCAGAAGCGTGTGGACAACGGCGTGTCCGATGATTTCGGTTACGCCGAATATCATTGTTGTCGTCAGGAAGAGACCCGTTAACATAAGCGCGCTGAACCGGTTCAACAAGCCGGCTATAAAGGCCCAAGCCAGTCCAATTTCAATAAAGGCGCTGATCAAGACAAAATCCTCTACCGTAAAACCTAAAGAAGGAATGCCGTATTCATGCATCAGCGAGCAAGCGAGCTTGGCGAGCGTGAATTTCTCCATCGCCAGCCAGGCGAGAGAGATTCCCGAGAAGAGATAGAGTACGATGGGGTAGGTGTAGTGAAAGCGAGTATTCGCAACGAACAACGTGTAGATGATACCGAGGTAAAACATATAGTCGAACGCATGAAACAAACCATATTGGCGTGAAACGATAAGGTAAAGCGTAAGAATAGCGGCCCCGCTTATAACAAGCGTTCGCTTGTGAACCAAACCTAGAATGGCGATCGTTAGGATGACATAGACGCCGGGATCATCGGATACAAGTGTTGGCGCCAGGTAGGTGCCGGTAGCCAGTTGCATAATCAACCCGATGCTAAGGCCTACGCGAAGGACGGTAAGCATATGGGGCTTCAGCCGGTTCATGAAGCGGTCGACGGCCATGCTCCATGGATGGCGGTTGAGATATGGGGTGCTTAAAGAAACGATTAACAGTACGAACAGGGTAAAACCTAGCCAAAAAAGAAACGTAGGGGTTATAACGCGAGAAATAGCCTGCGGTGTCCAGTCATGGTCCCGAATGAACCATTTTACGTGTAAGAGTACCGGGACATAGGCCGGCGAAGCAGGGAACATTTTGTAAACCTCCTTCAATCATCGGATTCGTACGTAGCTGGAATGATCGGTATGGTTTATACAATTATGTTTGGACTCCCCCTGATGGTATGGATCGTGCAATCCGAATACGCGAAAGCATTCCCTCCTTTTTCAAAAAACAGTTATAAAAAAACGTAATTAGCATACCTCCTATACAATGCCATTTTCAACCGCTAAAATGACTAATTCATGCAAGATCATTGAAATTTCCCCCAATTCTCACAAAAATCTCCCTTACAAAAGTTGGATGCATTCACTACGATAAGGGTGGGACATGTGTGATGGATATGCGTCCAAAGGCCGACATCGAGTGGGGGTGTTTAACAAGTTGAACGTTGAAATTATCATATTGAACATACCGTCCATTCTGGGGATGGATGACTATAACTGGCTGCTTAATCAGGTATCTGAGGAGAAGAGGGGGAGAGTAAAGAAGCTGAGGTTGTTGAAGGATGCGTATCGGACTCTGCTGGGTGAGGCGCTTGTGCGTGCTGCTATAGTGAGTCGGCTTGGGCTCGACAATGAGCATATTCGTTTTGCAAAAAATGAGTATGGCAAGCCGTCATTAGTCAGCCATGGCTCCTTCCATTTTAACGTGTCTCATTCGGGAGAATGGGTGGCCGTGTTCGTAAGCCAAGCCCCTGTGGGCATTGATGTGGAAGAAATTAAGCCCATTGATATGAATATTGCGGAATCGTTTCTGTCCGAACGGGAATATCAGCGGCTGATGTCCTATAATCACGGGGGGCGATTGCCGCACTTCTACGAATTGTGGACACTGAAGGAGAGCTATATCAAGTGCAGGGGAGAGGGGCTTTCTATTCCGCTTCACTCCTTTTCCATCATGGTGAATGAAGATCGCAGCATTTCGCTGGAGCCGGAAAGCGGGCCATATTTCTTCAAGACGTATGAGCTGGATGAGAACCATAAGCTGGCGGCTTGCTCTGAGGCGGATCAGTTCCCACCGAATGTGACAAGGTGGAGCTTCGAGGAGCTTCGCATGATGCTGGAGTTGGATTGGTCGAAGGGGATTATCTGAAGAGAGCATCGATGGCTGGCATATTGGGCTCTGAGCGGATGGATCATTCCATGAATAAGAGCCTCTGCCCGTTACGGGAGAGGCTCGCTTGCTTCATATCTCATGAGTGCCTTCGTGGAGGCCTCCAGCATCCGTCTTCTCATATAGCCTTGGTCAATCACTTTGACACGGAGCCCGAGAAAACGAATTTTGGAAAGCAAAAATTCACTTTCGTCCGCGAGATGCTGAATATGGATGCGGTACGTATCCGTTTCTTCCTCATAGGACACATTCTTATCGAAGCAGGAGAAGGCTGACAGAATACGGGACAGCTCCGCATTGTACAGCGGATTGACCTCGACGAGTGCCGTCCGTTTGCGCGCCTCCAGCAGTTGGAGAAGTCTTGCTCTGGCTGTGGTTGTACGCTCTGCCGGCAGCTCCCACGGATGCAGCTCGACAATATTGCGAAGCTTGGTCGACATGAGGTTATGCTGCCTTGTGCCGTACCATAGCAGGTACCACTCCCGTTTGACCATGGAATACTCCAGCTTGTAAGGGATGCCGGTCTGATCGGCTTTCTGTCCTCCATGCTTAAGCTTGGTGGTCAGCTTCATGCCTTGGCCCTGTATGATATAGCGTCGAAGCTGGCGCAGCAGGGGATGATACACATGCCGATCCTTGTTTCGGCCCTTCTCGACAATGATGCGCCGAAGATGGAAGGGTGCCTCGTTCTGCAGCAGAGCATTCAGCTTATCCAGCGTTTCCGGCGTAAAGGCATGCCCGGCAGCATCCAGCTCAAGCATCGATTTCAGCCATACCCGCTCCTGAGAGGTAAGGGCGAATGCGCCGCTCTCATCCAGACGCGATAAAATTTGATAGTTAAAGATCTTCTCGAACGGGTTCATAATACGACTGAATCTCCTTCCATTCCGTGATAAATTCCTTGCGCAGCCATAAGGGAGCGAGAACCTCGCAGCTGGAGCCGAAGCTCCTGAGCCAAGGTTTGATCTCCGTTATGCCATTCACGACGATTTCGTAGATGAAGGTCGATTCCGACTCCTCTGTAATCGTCCCCCACTGCCCCTGTGACTCTACACGCTCCCGGACAAAATCATGAGCCGAGCCCTCCGGTCGGAAGAAACGCACTTTGACAGGGAGCGGTCTCATGGAATCGATCACCCAGCTTTGCTGCAATTGCCTCTCGGCATGGGCGAGCCGCATATCGAACTCTTCCTCCGCCACGGCATCGCCTAGCTCCACACCCGTTAATCCTTCCATACGGAATTTCATGACGCCTTGCTTGCCTTGATGCGCGATTAAGTACCATCTGCCATATTGATGGTCATAGATGACGCGAAGCGGCAGGACGGTCAGGTCCGTGCCTTCCGATTCCCGCTCGAAGAGCGGATTCGTATTTTTGGAGGCGTATCGCTTCTCCTTCTTCGGCGACAGATAGAGGAAAGTCAGCTTGCGCCTCCCTTCGATCGCTTGATAGATTGTATAGAGATGCGCTTCGTCCAGAATACGGGAATGGTAGTGGTATTTGTACACATGCGACTCGGTGATATCGGTCTCGAGGCCCCTTAACCTCAGCGCCTTCTTCAGCGTATCCCGCAGCAGATAGCCTTGTACGGAAGGGATCTGCGTATTCGCTAATATATCAACATAATCATAGAGATCGATCAGTTCGTCGTTTGTCAGCGCATCGACAAGTTCCGTTGAGGCACGGTAGCGGTAGGGTCGTTTGCCGTCTGCTCGGAAGATGACCCCGATTTCCTCCAAATATTTTAGATCGCCGCGTATCGTTTTTTCATCGGGCGCCGGATAATCGGCGGGCATGCTCTCGCTGCACAGGTCCATCAGCTCCATGGCGGTTAAAGCTTGCTGGCGCATCGCCGAGAGCAACAGCGTAAGGCGCAGGCTCTCCGAAGCTTTAATAGACTTCGCCCGATAGAGAAACAGCAGCAGCGGATCGGCCGATTCATAGTGGTTGTACCTGATGGCTTCGGTCAATGCCATGTCTTGCTCATTCGTGAGACCCTGTTGGTTGGCGTTCATCATTTCCTTCAAGTAACGCAGCGTTTTGTCATAGGTATGTACGGAGATGCCGAGCCGGGCGGCGAATTGCTGCCGGTTGTACGCATCCCCGGTCAGCGTGAGCAGCCGAAGAAACTGGATTTCCTTATCGAAGCTCTCTCTTGCCATAGCAGCATCTCCTCGCTGGTTGGATTGTTGAATGGTTTACGCTTTATTCTATCAAAAGGATAGAGTGGTGGAAATGGAGGTTTTTTCTTCGGGTCGCCATACTTTCACCCTGTTCGCGCACGCGTAGATAAAGGACAATAGGATCAACGAAAAGAGCGGCTAGAGCTGAAGGGGGTAGGGTAATGACAGACATGACTATAAAGATCCGGCAAGAGCTGGAGCGGCTGGAGCAAGAGGAGGGTGTCCGCATCTTGTACGCCTGCGAATCAGGCAGCAGAGCGTGGGGCTTTCCGTCGCAGGACAGCGACTATGATGTGCGTTTCATCTATGTGCGTCCTGTAGATTGGTATCTCTCCATCTTTGAGAAGAGGGATGTGATTGAGCGGCCGATCAGCGAGATGCTGGATATAAGCGGATGGGATCTCCGAAAGACGTTGAATCTGTTCCGCAAGTCCAATCCGCCGCTGATGGAGTGGCTGGACTCTCCGATTATTTATTCCGAGGCGCTCCAAACGGCGGATCGGCTGCGCCGGCTCAGCTATGAAGCATATTCGCCCAAGGCGAGCATCTATCATTATTTGCATATGGCGCGCGGCAACTACCGGACCTATCTGCAAGGCGAAGTTGTTCGGCTTAAGAAATACTTCTATGTTCTCCGGCCTATTCTCGCCTGCGAATGGATATTGCTCAATGGATCGATGCCGCCGATGTCCTTCGAGAGCTTAGTGGATGAGCTGCTGCCGAAGGACGGCGAGCTCTACCGGTTGATTGAGGAACTGCTTGCTCGCAAGAAGGCAGGAGACGAGCTGGACGATGAGCCGAGGCTTCCGTTGCTCAATGCATATATTGAAGATCGTCTAGCTTCATTGGAGCAAGCCGCAGCGCAATTGCCGGGCGCAAAGTCCGATATTGACGCTAAGTTGGATGAACTGTTCCGCGAGTTGTTGATAGAGGCGTGGAGTGAATCGTTATCATAATTCCTATAATGTATATGTAGCAATGAACGAAAGCATCTAATTAAGGAGAGAAACAAAATGGCTTACCAAACCATAGATGGCGTGCGCGTATGGGGCAATCCCGAGGACGGCGCGCTGTCGCAAGCGAAAACCTGCGCCGAGCACGGCCATGTCGTGCAGGCGCTGCTTATGGCCGATCATCATAAAGGCTACAGTCAGCCGATCGGCGGGGTCGTCGTATACGACGGACAGATATCGCCTTCGGGTGTAGGCTACGATATTGGCTGCGGCAACAAGGCGGTCCGTACCAATCTGATGGCGGCAGACGTCCTCCCACGATTGGATGTAATTATGAACGAGCTCGCCCGCACCATCTCCTTCGGGGTTGGCCGCGTGAATAGCGAACGGGTGGATCATGAGCTGTTCGATGATTCCGATTGGAGCGTCTACGCTCAGGTAGGAAGGCAGGAGCATGACAAGCTGAAGGCGCTGGCTCAGAGCCAGCTGGGAACGGTCGGCAGCGGCAATCATTATGTCGATTTGTTCGTGGAAGGGGAGAGCGGCAGACTGTGGATAGGGAATCACTTCGGCAGTCGGGGCTTCGGACATAAGACGGCTAGCGGATTTCTGAATCTGGCAGCGGGCCGCGAGTTTCTGGGCAAGGCGCCGGGCGAGAGCATGGATCAAGTTCCCGTATTGTTCGATCTGGACAGCGAGCTTGGCGACATGTATTACCGCGCCATGAAGCTGGCGGGCAGATATGCCTACGCGGGGAGGGACTATGTCATCCGCGAGGTGCTATCCATATTGGAGGCGGAAGCAGACTTCGAAGTGCATAATCATCACAATTATGCTTGGAAGGAAACCCATGACGGAGCGGAGCGAATCGTAGTCCGCAAGGGCGCTACACCGTCCGCGCCGGGGCAGCTTGGTTTTATCGGAGGGAGCATGGGCGATATCTCCGTCATCGTAAAAGGGAAGGACACAGAGGAGAATAGGGATTCCTACTATAGCACGGTGCATGGCGCCGGACGAATCATGAGCCGGACGCAGGCGGCGGGGAAGATGAACTGGAAGACGCGCACCCGCTCAGGAGGATTGATCTCGCCGGAGCAGATGCGTGAGGCAGTGCAGCAATACGGTGTTATGCTTAGAGGAGCGGGTACGGATGAAAGCCCGTTCGTCTACCGCAAGCTTCAAGAGGTGCTGGATGCCCACGCCGAGACGATCGACGTGCTCCATGTGCTGAAGCCGATCGGCGTCTGCATGGCAGGTGCAGATGAATTTGATCCTTATAAGGATTAACAACTACCCTTCAGGTACGTTGATCGGCATACAATATGCGATTATGTCTTGGGATGAAGAAATATAGGCATATCGCCATTATGGCGGCAATTAGTGCGCTTTCCTGCAAATCCTTCGTTATGGTTCCGTAGAATATCGCAAAAGCGGCTGCCGTAATGACAATCTCCCGTATGTTGAACGGCTTGTAGCTTGGATTGGAGAACAAATAAATATTGTATCCCAACCATGACCCAATCAATAGCGGAACAACACGTATATCAATAACACTGCCCGCGACCCAAGTGGGAAGAGTGAAGAGAAAGAGGAATATCAGGTTAAGCTTTGCTCGCATTACAAAGGACATACGAATCGCTCCTTATCATGAAGATGGCATGAGTAATCGGTAAGATGTGCGGGTATTCAGTAATACCATTTTACTAGGTATTGGATGCGGTGTGAATGAACTTGATCTTTTTATTTGAAAATGCTTCTGTTACGAAATAGGAAGTTGTCTAGGCGATCTCCTCCGGAAATATCGGATGGAATCGCCTATTATTTTTTATATAGAAGAAAACCGCGTGTGATATTAAATAAATCAGAAAATTACAAAAATATCCTGTTGCCTTGTGGCAGAAATTATGACATATTGGTGTATACGTTAAGCGGTTTCATTAAAACAAGCGTAGCGGAGGCGAGAAAGGATGGAGTCTAATAAACGTGAAGGGGCAATTCCGAAGGAAAAAGTGAAATTAGCTCAAAAATATCCTCTCATTGTCGCAGAGACAGTTGGTGTCACGAGCCTTTATCAGAGGCTGCATTGGCATGATGTGCTGGAGATCAACCTGATCAAATACGGGACAGGGTATTACATCATTAACGGTCAAAGCTATCCATTTCAGCAAGGCGATATTTTCCTCATGAACTCCAACGATTTGCACTGTGCGTACGAGTCGAATGATCTTGTGATGCTGGTCATCACCTTCGACCCCTCCTGGTTTATCCACGGCCTGCGCATCGACCCGGAATTGCTTAGTCCGTTCCGCGAGATGGGAAGGCACTTCACGAATCGTCTCAATCGAGACCATCCACAAATGGCAATGCTGCGAGAACTCCTTCTGGAGCTGCAGGAAGAACATGAGCAAGAACGGCGTTCCTACGCCACTATGGTCCATTCCATCATGCTGCGCTTCCTCGCAATTGTGAACCGCGACTTCCGCAGTGACGGTATTCACCGGCACGATAATGGCATCAGCGAGCAGCAGCTGGAGAAGATGAGACAGGTCATTATGGTCATGGAGCAGCATTACGCTCACCCCTGGACGCTGGAGGAGCTGGCATCGCTCGTCTATCTCAGTCCCTCGCGATTTAGCGATATCTTCAAGCGATCGGTCGGTATGCCGCCTCTCTTGTATCTGATCCAGATTCGGCTGGAGAGGGCTGTAACCCTGCTTGAGAACGGGAGCATGAAGATTACGGATATCGCTCTTGAATGCGGTTTCCGTACGCTCACCAATTTCAATAGGCTCTTCAAGAAGCATGTCGGCGTCACGCCGAAAGCATCGAGAAAGCACCAATGTTAAAAACCAGTGAAATAGTGCTGGTTTTTAATTGTATAGGCAGAGAAACAAGGGCAGGTCTCCTTTACAATAAATATACAGACATCACGAGATTGTGTCAGGAATACTGACGCCAATCTTACTTGTTAATAAGAGAGGGGGAAGCCGATGCCACAAGCCAAATTGGTTGTCGAGAGGCAGACGCATCGCAAAAAGAGTCCTTTCATTCGTTTTCTGAAGCAGTGGGACATTCAACTGATGGCACTGCCGGCTCTGCTGTTTATTTTTGTGTTCAGCTACATTCCGATGTACGGCGTCCTGATGGCATTCCAGGACTACAGCCTGTTCAAAGGTTTCCTTCAGAGCCCATGGGTCGGATTCAAGCATTTTGAGATGTTTTTCAACGCGCCTGAGTTTTGGACGGTCATGCGCAATACGCTGGTTATCAGCATACTGAAGCTCTGCATTGGCTTTCCGGCTCCTATCCTGCTGGCCCTCATGCTTAATGAGATCGGCAGGCGGTTCTTCAAGCGGCTCGTTCAGACGATCAGCTATTTGCCCCATTTCTTGTCTTGGGTTATCGTCTCGGGCTTCGTCACGTCGATTCTGTCCACAGATAACGGAAGCTTAAATCTGCTGCTGCAGAAGCTGAGCCTGATCGACGATCCGATCAACTTCCTGTCCGAACCGAGCTACTTCTGGAGTATTCTGGTCGCAACGAATGTATGGAAGGAGATCGGCTTCTCCTCCATCGTCTATTTGGCAGCGATTGCAGGCATCAATCCGCATCTCTATGAGGCCGCTTCCATCGATGGGGCGAGCCGGATCAGGCAGATTGTAGCCATCACAATACCGTCTATTATGCCGGTTGTAATCGTCTTCTCCATTCTGGCTATCGGCAATTTCCTGAATGCGGGCTTTGAGGATATCTTGCTGCTTGCGGGCAATCCTGTGCTGCGAGAAGTCAGTGACGTTCTCGATACGTATGTGTACCGGATCGGGATACAGAACAGCAGATTCTCCTACGCCACAGCAGCCGGGTTGTTCAAGGCTGTCATTAGTGTAGCGATGCTGGCGGGGGCCAACTACTTGGCGAGAAGGTCGGGGAACAGCTTATGGTAGCAGGAAGGGGCGAGTGGCAATGAAGCTGTCTTACGGAGACCGATTATTCGTTGGCGTGAATTATACGTTGTTGTTCTTACTGGGTTTTGTTGCGTTCTATCCGTTCTGGAACGCTGCCGTCATTTCGTTCAATTCCGGCAGCGATACGATGCTCGGCGGCATTACGTTCTGGCCCCGCGAATTTACGCTATCCAACTATGAGGTTGTATTCAAAGACAAGCGTTTGATCGACGGGTTCGTCATTTCCGTTCTTCGCACGAGTGTCGGAACGCTAATGTCCATTATCGCGACGGCGATCTTCGCTTACGGGATGACGAAGCGCGAGATGATGGGACGCAAATTTTATATGGTCATGTGTATCATCACGATGTACTTTAGCGGAGGCCTCATTCCGAGCTACCTGCTGATCCGCGAGCTGGGACTGATGAACTCCTTCTGGGTTATGGTTATCCCCGGCATCATCAGCGTGTGGAACATGATTATCTTCCGTACCTTTTTCAAGGGCATTCCGGCTGGTCTCGAAGAGTCGGCTTCCATTGACGGCGCTTCGAACTGGGGGATCTTCTTCCGGATCGTGCTTCCGCTATCCGGGCCGGTAATCGCCACGCTGTCGCTGTTCACGGCGGTGTATCACTGGAACGACTGGTTTGCACCGAGCATTTACATCTCGAATGTTGATCTGCTGCCGATTCAGACGAAGCTGCAGCAAATCCTGAATTCCAACATCATGCTGGAGCAGATGCAAAATATGGACTCCGCTGCGCAAGGCCGAATGGGCGCAATGAGAGCGGTCACGACCAAGTCGCTGTCGATGGCAACGATGATGGTGGCAACCGTGCCGATTCTATGCGTGTACCCGTTTGTGCAGAAGTATTTTGTGAAGGGCGTATTGATTGGTTCGCTGAAAGAGTAGCAGAAGGGTGTAAAGCCAATGGCTTTGACCATAGATGAACTTGTGAAGGGAGCGCATGCAATGAAAAGATGGAAACGTAAGCTTCTCGCATCATTGTCAGTCACGCTTGTCATTGTCACAGCTTTAGCGGGGTGTTCGGGTTCTAAAGAGAAAAACAACACGGAGGGTTCGACCAATAAGCCTTCCGAGCCGACGGAAAATGCTTCGGGTGTATTCGAGTTAGGCGCAGAGCCATTGGAATTTTCCTTCTATGGACATTACGACTGGTATACGATGCCGGAGTGGGGAGCCGATCTTGCGACGAAATGGATCAAAGAGAACAAAAAGGTCAACGTCGTACCGATCAGCTCCGGCGGCGCAGCCAAAAATAAGCTGAGCACGATGATCGTATCCGGCGAGCTGCCGGACGTCATGTGGATGGAGCGCGGAGCCGATGTGGAGAAGCTTCGTGCAGAGGGCATGCTGGTGCCGTTCGATGACTATCTAGACAAGTATCCGAATTTGAAGAAGTGGGCCGGCGAATCCACGCTGGATATGCTTCGCTCACCGGATGGCAAGCTGTATCAGTTCCCGAACTGGTATACGACGCAGCCGAACGGAAATGCAGGGTATCTGGTCAATAAGAAGATCTACAATGAGCTTGGAGCGCCAAGCCTGGAGACGACGGACGATCTGTACAACTATTTGAAGCTGGTAAAAGCGAATTACCCGGACGTCACGCCATTGGAAGTTGGTCAGACGGCTTCAGGCGTTGATGTCATGGTATCGGCTTTTGCAGAGAACAGACCGTATACGTTCAACTCGATGATCGCGGTGCCGCAAGGCAATGAACTGGTATCGCTGTTCACGGATCCGGTCTATCGCGAATTGATTCAATATGCCAGCCGGTTGTATCGTGAGAAGCTAATGACACAAGATGCATTCACGCAGAAGCTGGAGCAAGTAGAGCAGAAGATTGTAACCGGCAAGATTGCGGTATACGTGGCGTCCAGCCCGACGGAGTTCGGTTCCAAAGGCAACATGGAGCTGTCCTCGCATGATCCGGAGGCAGGCTACATCATGGTATGGCCGGTTCATAAGGAAGGGCTTGACCGCAACAAAATCTTCCCTGGCGACTACAAACAGCTGGGCTGGAATGTTAGCGTCATTACGAAATCCGCAGATAATCCGGAAGCGATCTTCGCATTCCTGGATTGGCTGACAGGTCCGGAAGGCCAACGTACGATTATGTGGGGACCTGAAGGACTGTACTGGGAAGGTGTAGACGGCGAGGAAGTACCGCTCTTCACTGAGAAATTCACGAGTGATCCGAAGGGACGCGACGAGCTGATGAACTCCACCGTCAACTTCCAATGGAACGGCAACACCGTATATGTCGACAATTCCAAGATGAAATTCGAATCGACGCTTCCGCCAGAGAAGCGCAACTGGGAGACCTATTGGCAGTCGGAGATTACGTGGAAGACACAGTTTAATACGACGGCATACGTCAACTTGGATCCGGCAGGCGATACTGATGAAGGCATCATCGCTCAGCGTGTGCTTGAAATCTACGAGCAAGCAAGAGCAAGGGCGATCAGCACCGCGTCATCGGATGAAGAAGTGCTCGCCATTCTGGATAAAGCAGAAGCCGATGCACAGCAAGCCGGCTATGACAAGCTGCTGAAGTTCAAAACAGAGAGATGGCAAGAGAACGTAAGCAAGCTTAACGCAGCAAAATAATGACCCTGGCTGAGGCCGGCGTACATTGGGCGGAACATGCAGATGGAAGCGCATGTGAGCTGATGGAGCCGGCTTCATCAGTCAGGTGGTATGGGAGAGATCATACTTGACGTATTACTTGGGTATTGATGGCGGCGGGAGCAAGACGCTCGCTGTCGTGTCGGATGGAACGGGACGCATCTTGGGCAGAGGGATGAGCGGCTGCGGCAACCATCAGTTGGGCGTGGAGCTGGCAGACCGGAATATGAGGGAAGCGGCGGAGACGGCCTTGGCGGCTGCCGGCCTGAAGCGGGATGATATCGCCTATGCAATGTTCGGGCTTGCTGGCGCGGACAGGGAAGCTGACTTTCAAATCTTGAGACCAATGGTCGCAGCGATGGGCTACGCCAAGCATGACATTGTCTGCGACACGGTCATCGGTCTACGCGCGGGTACGAGACAATCGGATGGTGTCGTGCTGATCTGCGGCAGCGGGACGAATTGCTACGGCATGAATGCAGCAGGAGAAGAATTGCAGGTAGGCGGGTTCGGTTATGAATTCGGCGATTTTGGCGGAGGCGTCGAACTGGCGAAGGAAGCGTTCCGTGCGGTTATTCGCGCATGGGAAGGCCGAGAGAAGCCGACCGCGCTGACGGAGCTGGTTTTGGATGCTGCTGGTTATGACAATGTGTCCGACATGTTTCATGGTTTTCTCGATGAGGGCAAGCGGGCCCCTCACACGTTTGCGAAGCTGTTATTCCAGGTCGCTGATCGGGATGTCATGGCGCGCTCCATTCTGGAGAGACAAGGGATGGAGCTGGGGCGTGCGGCAAGTGCGGTCATTCATAAGCTGAATATGGAAGCAGATACGTTCGAAGTCGTGCTTGCGGGAAGCATACTCACCCGCGGGGACGGACAATATGTTGTGCCGTTCATTGAGCGCCAGGTTAAGGAAGCAGCGCCGAATTGCCGTCTGCGCACGCTGGGTCTTGAACCGGCAGCCGGCGCATTGCTGCTTGCAATGGATAGAGATGGAATGGCAGTAGAGACAAAGGTATATGAGAATTTGGAGCGCGATCTATCGGTGAAGGAGAGGAACGTCGAATGGGTAATGGACTAAAGGTAGCAGTCATCGGAGGAGGCTCTTCGTACACACCGGAGCTGATTGAAGGATTTATTCAAAGACATGAATCATTCCCGGTCAGCAAGATCGTACTGGCAGACATACCGGAGGGACGACATAAGCTTGCCATTGTAGGCGCTCTGGCGCAACGCATGGTAGAGAAAAGCGGCTTGCCGATTAGTATCGAGTTAACGCTGGATCGGAGGTCTGCGCTTGAGGGAGCGGATTTCGTCTCCACACAGATGCGCGTGGGTCAACTGGAGGCAAGGGGATGGGATGAGTCGATCCCGGTTAAATACGGAATGCTCGGACAGGAGACGACCGGTGCCGGCGGTATGATGAAGGCGCTGCGCACGATTCCCGTCCTGCTCGATATATGCAAGGACATGGAGGAGCTCTGCCCGGATGCCTGGCTCTTGAACTTCACGAATCCTGCGGGCATGGTGACGGAAGCGATCCTGAAGCATTCCAGCATTCGCTCTATTGGCCTGTGCAATTCGCCGATTGCGGCATACAAGTGGCTCTCGTCCCTGTACAATGTCCCAATTGACCGTATTTATTGCGAGTTTGCGGGTCTCAACCATCTGCACTGGATTAGCCGGATTGAGGTCGACGGCGAGTCGAAGCTGGAAGAGCTGCTGGATCGCCAAAGCTCCTATTCGGCAACCAACGTGCCGCAGCTGGCTTGGAACGACAGGCTGGTGCGGGAGCTGGGAGCGATTCCATCTTATTATTTGAAATACTTCTATCTGCACCGGGAGATGGTAGAAGAGGGGAAGGCGGCTGCTGCCAGAGGCGAGAACCGGGCCGAGATGGTGAAGCGCCTGGAGGAGGAGCTGTTCGAGATTTACAAGCAGCCGGAGCTGGCGGAGAAGCCGAAGCAGCTGGAGCAGCGAGGCGGTGCCTATTATTCCGAAGCAGCGGTCAAGCTGATGCACTCCATCTACAACAACACGGGCGATATTCAGACGCTGAACGTGCGCAATGACGGTATCCTGGACTTCTTGCCTGATGAAGCGGCTATTGAAGTCAATTGTATCGTCATGAGCGATGGCGCGGCTCCGGTTCCGGTGAAGTGTGTGCCGGAAGGAACGAAGGGCCTCATCCATGCCGTCAAGACGTATGAGAGCCTAGCAATCGAAGCAGCCGTCACCGGCAGCAAAGAGAAGGCGCTTCTGGCGCTGGCGAGCCACCCGCTCACGGATTCCGCCAATGTGGCCGAGGCGCTGCTGGAAGAAATGCTGGAGCGGAACAAAGCGTATTTACCACAATTTTTTAAAGTCTATTGAATAGTACGAACAAAAAGGCGATCCCTCCGCTCGGTCATAGACCGGGGTAGGATCGCCTTTAGCGATTTTCACTCCTCTTCATTTTCGAACAGATATCTAATTTTTTTGAATTTGCGATGTCTTTGTAATCTTCGCTTATGCATGATTAATTGCCGGGCAATGGTGTAACCAATAAGGAATGATGCGGCAGAGGTATTCCCGTCTACAGTGAACGGGATAATGGAAGCGTCGGCAACCATTAACTTTTTCACTCCGTGGACGTATCCGCGGCGGTCGACAACCCCGCCTTTATTGAGTGGAGCCATGCGGAGCGAGCTTTGCTGATGATGATTGTGGTCGAAGTTGCTTTTAATAAACGCCTCAAGTTTGGAGTCATCGTCAATGATATCGATTGTTGGGGATATAAGTTGATAGGACGAATCGATGGCCGCCAGCTCGGCCGCTATTTTTCGCACATATTCTTTATAGATGTTTTTGACTGCCTCCATATCAGAAGGGTTATCAAGAAAGCCTTCATCTGCCAGCACAATTTTTAGAGGATCTTTGTTTTGGATTTTAATCGAACCACGGCTCAGGGGCCGTAGGTAAATGAGCGCTAACGACAATCGGTTTTCTTCCGAACCGATGCCGACCAATTGTACTGCACGGCGTCTGGGATTTGTGCCAGAAGGCTCCGGCAAGAAGGCTCCCCCGGTATAAAGGGAGTTAGGATCTGAGGCCGGTAATGCCTTGTCATTAGGGTTGGCTGAAAAAACAGCGAAGTTTAAGGTATGGTTTCTTAAGCTCTTTCCTACGTTGGGATTATTAAATATTGGGGTTATTCCTGCTTGTTTAAGAATATGGTACGGTCCAATACCCGATAGCATCAAAATTTGAGCACTATTAATGCCTGCGGAAATAATGACGTTCTTCCGGGCATATGCTTTTACGCATTTCCCTTCTCTTAAAAATTCCACGCCTTTAGCCTCTTTACCGGAAAACAGCACACGAAGAACCGTTGAGTTAGATAACAGTCGCAACCTCCGCCCTCCTACTCCTCGGCCGCCTGGGCTTACAATGTCCGAAGAAAGAAACGCAGTTGACGAGCTCACCCTTCGGCCGTTCGGATTTTGATACAGCTGCCAACGGGTAAAGGGGCCGAGAGGGGTTCTCGGATTATTGTAATCAACGATCTCCGGAAACCCCGTAGCTCGTTCTATAGCAGAAACCAGCTTCTTAGCCATGGCTGTCGGACGAACAGGGGCTTGCCGTATGTCGATCCTCCCGTTATAACCGCGTGCATTCGGATTGGTTGTTTTTCCGTTGTAGTTCTCCAGTTGTTTAAACCGTCGTATAACCCTTGCCGGTGACCAAAGCGGACCCAGGAGCTCTTCCCACTCTTTAAATACGGCGCTTGTATACCGCACATACTGTTCCCCGTTAATCGAGGAGCCGCCGCCGAAAAGCCGCCCGGTGGTCCATTCAAACGTGCGATCGTCTACGCCTGCTTGAGGGGTGCCTTCTCCTTGCCAAAAGTATTTCGGGAAAAACTGTTCCTCCAGTTCAGGAGCAAATGTCGAATGGCTAATCGGTATATCTTTATCATTATTTTCTCCAGCCTCCAAGAGCAGAACGGAAGTTTTTTTCTGGTCGGAGAGGAGTTTGGCAATGACAGCACCGGCGGGTCCTGTCCCTACGATAATGTAATCATAGAATAGTGTGCGTTTCATCCATGTTCTCCTTATTAGTTGGACTCATGCATTATATTGCCTTCTGCTGTCCCATGTACCAGAAGAAAAGAATTGTTTTCGGGCGTTCCTGTTTAATCTAGACGGAAGCCTGCTCCAAACCATGCATATACCCATATAATGCATAGTCAAATTCCCTAATGGAGGCTGTGTATATGGAAATACCAATTACGGGTTTTATCGTCTCGAATGATGATAAGGAATCAGAACACTCGCATCGTTTATATATTACTTCTTGGGATGGACGTCCAGTTCATGTGCACGCTTTTTCCGGCGTAACTTCCTTTGACCAAGGACATAACCATCATTATGCAGGAATGACCGAACCAGCGCCTAGCGGGGGCCAACACGTTCATCAATATTTTGCAAAAACATCATTTAATGACGAGCATATCCATTACATTAGAGGAACGACTGGTCCTTCAATCCCCTTGCCGAATGGGGGGCACTATCATTATTTTGAAGGTCAAACAACCATGAACGGAAGATATCCGCATTCACACATGTACAGAGGAAATACAGGGAATGAAATCATGAATATGTAGAAACGAAAAGGCGTTCCCGCTGCTCGGTCCTGGACCGGGTCGGGAACGCCTTCTTGCGATTAGGCTTTAACATCTATGTCGTTCGTCACTTGCTGTCTCGGCTTGCCGTTCCAGCTCCAATATGTCCAAATCCGAAGCAGCCACTCGACGGGGCCGATCCGGAACCGCTTCAGGTAAAGCGCACTGCCTAATAGCTGGAGCGTATAGATGGCAATGCCTATGCCGATACCTGCGATAATGCCAAGCTTGCCATACCATCCAAAGCCATAGCCATAGAAGAGCGTTGTGCAGATGACGGTCTGCAGCAAGTAATTGGTGAGCGACAGCTTGCCGACGGACTTGAAGCCGTTCCGCAGAGCCGTTGCTCTACCCAGCGAGAGCAGCAAGGCAAACCCCATAATATAACCGAGCGACAGGATCAGCATCCCGAGCGCACCGCTCACTCCGCCAAAGATCGTATCAGGCCAAATCTGCTTTATCGCTTTCATGATCAAACCTGATAGTAGAAAGACGGATGCCCATTTGAAGTAAAAGGCACGCTTGGTCTCAGGCTGATAGAACCAGTCTTTTCTGGCCGCATACATGCCGAACAAAAACATGGGGGCGGTCATGAACGGGACGAGCAGATAAGCGGCAATTAGAATCAGGCCGTCGGCTTCGAGCGGTTTCGGCTCATCATGACGGAAGTCGAATATCTCCGAGTAGCTTCCGCTCTGATACACATCGATAGATTTCAAGACATACGCCTCTGTTTTTTCCTGGATGATTTTTGTTTCTTCAATCAGCGGGCCTGTTGAGTCCATACCGGCCAGACCGATAATCGGCAGAAGCGCGATGCCCCAGATCAAGACCGTTTTGGCCTTGCGTCTTAGGAACAGGAGGAGGAAGAGGCTCATACCGCCGTACAATAATAAGATGTCGCCTTCCCAGAGAAAATAGGAATGCAGCATCCCAAGCCCGATAAGCATGATCGATCGGCGCACGATGACCATCCTGAACCCGGTTCCCTTCGCTTCGAGTCCCTCCATCAGCTTGAGCATTCCGAAGCCGAATAGAAATGCGAAGATGGGCATGAAGCTGCCTTCAATCACGATCTTTACAAGAGTGTGCGCCATGCTATCCGCATCAGAGAGCCCGAACAGATCGATCTCGTCCTTCCCCCACATGCCATACTGAAAGATGAGCAAATTGGAAAGCAGAATGCCAAGCAAGCTCAAGCCGCGAATTTCGTCTACGATGCTTTGTCTTCCTATTTTTTGAATCATTTTCCATCACCTCGATCCCCATTATAGAAACCGTAATTTACCTGCTGTTAATGCCGGTCTTATTTTTTGCTGAAGAGACGGGCATCCGTTAAACGGAAATTAAGGTTTCTATAGTAAAATAAGGATGGAGGGGATAGAGATTGGATATGTCAAACGCGAGAATTGTAATGATAGATGATGAACGCGCTATTACGAAGATGCTGGACATGACGCTTCGCAAGGAAGGCTTCCGTTATCTGTACACCGCCCATAATGCCGTAGATGCTCTCAAGTTGATTGGGAAGCATGGCGCTGATATTGTGCTGCTGGACGTAATGCTGCCGGATCGGACCGGCTTTGATCTCTGTCCCAGGATTAGAGAGCTGTCCGATGCCCATATCATTTATTTGACTGCGCGGGCGTCTGATCTTGATGTGCTGACCGGTTTTGCGACAGGTGGAGACGACTATGTCACGAAGCCATTCAATCCGCTTGAGATTGCAGCCCGAATAAAAGCGCGGCTGCGCCGCGGCGGCGTAACGCCTGTCACGGTACTGGAGGAGAAGCGACAGCGTTATGACTTCGGACGGTTCGTGCTGGACGATGCGGCGGGTGAGCTGCTGGTGGAAGGCAAGGAGGTCGCTTGTCCAGCGATGGCGTATCAGCTGCTTCATTTCTTGTGCAAAAATCCAGGCATCGTTTTTTCCAAGGCTCAGCTGTATGAGGCTGTATGGGGACTCGAGGGCGAGGGCGATGACAATACCGTCATGGTTCATATCCGCAAAATCCGTGAGAGAATTGAGCGCAATCCAAGCGAGCCAAGCCATCTTCTGACCATTCGCGGGCTCGGCTATAAGCTGGCGAAGGTAAAACAGCCATGAAGATTCGAAATGTAAAGCGAAGGCTTACTCTTCATTTTACCTATCAGATGTTATTGCTGTTCGTCTTTGTTCTGCTCATGCTATTTACGATAGTGCTTGTCTTTGTCCAATTATTAGTCAATGAGGATATGAAACAAAGATTTCCGTTCGGGTCGTTGGATGTCATTATGATGGAGACGGATGTGACTCAGCAGAAAGCCATAGTGCCGAAGCGTTGGGTGGATCAGCTGGCAGAACAGCATTACTGGCTCCAAGTGGTGAATAGCCATGGCGATGTGATCTATGAAGCGAACACGCCTGAGGATGTGCCGCAAGCTTATACTACGGGCGAGCTGCTCGTTATCCAGCAGACGAAGCGGTACGGTCCCTACGAAGTGATGATATCGCTGGACGAATCGGTGCCGAACATGGTTCTATTCATGCTTGGTTATGTGAATGACCGTTCGGTTGAGGTGCAGTCCATTTATGCCCAATATGCGAGAGACGGTGTATTGAGGGAAGAATCAGCAGAGCAGCTAAACGAAGAACTGACGAAATCTCGGCATACGCTGCAAATTATAGATGGCAACGGGCAAGTACAGCAATCGGTAGGCGTGCCAATGGAACGGGAACGGTACGCTCCGCTTGAGCTCATTACAATGGAAAAGATGAAGGGGGATTTTCCAACGATCGTATCCGTCCATGCGGATCGTGAAACGAATACATTCTGGGTATTGCACCAAAGCAAACGGGGAGGCTATGTCAAGCAGCCTTTTATGAAAGAAGTCATCATCTCGGCTTCCTTCATTGGAGGAGCCATTCTAATCGCAACACTAGCCTTCTCTATTTATCATGGCTATCGCTATGGCAGGCCGCTGCTGCTGTTCATTGATTGGTTCGCACGGCTTGGCAGAGGACAATATGAAGAGACGTTGTCCGCGAAGGATCAGAAGCGGGTCTATCGCAAGAACGGCAAGCTGCGCCGAAAGTATAAGCTCTACAAGGAAGTCATCGACGGATTCCGCGAGATGACATTAAGGCTGCACGCTGCGGAGCAGGACCGCATTCGGCTCGAGAAGACGAGGGAAGAATGGATGACGGGCATCTCCCATGATTTGCGCACTCCGCTTAGCTCGATACAGGGCTACGGTCATTTGCTGGAGAGCGGGCAATACAGCTTTACAGAGGAAGAGCTGAAGGAGATGGGCGGTACGATTCGGGATAAGAGCGACTATATGATCGATCTGATCCAGGACTTCTCGCTGGCATTCCAGCTTAAGAACAAGCAAGTGCCGTTTGAAGTAAAGCCGATTGAGCTGCAGGAATTCGTCAGACGGATTGTTCTTAACTACGTGAATGATATGACGATGGAAGGCACGACGTTCCAATTCGAGAACGAAGACGAGGAGAAGCGGATTCGGGTGCTTGCGAATGACAAATGGTTCGCCAGGATGCTGGACAATGTGATCATGAACGCCGTCAAGCATAATCCGGAAGGCACGACCGTTACGGTAAGCGTCGCAGTATCAGGCAGCTTTGCCGTTCTGACTGTCGGCGATGACGGCATAGGAATGGACGGGGAGACGCTATTGAATCTGTTCGAGCGTTATTACCGCGGCACCAATACGGAGGAAAAAAACGGTGCGGGCTTAGGCATGAGCATCGCGAAGTCGATTGTCCTCGCTCATAACGGGACCATTGAAGCAAAATCCGATGAGGGCAGAGGCACGACGATTGTCATTTCACTCCCGCTTCTGTAGGAATCGGCGGATATGTGGGCTAGATTCCAAAGCTGAAAACCCTTCCGGGAGAAGCCGGCTGCATCGCAAGAGCGAAGCGGCCGGGCTTTTTTGTGTTTGCGTGGTCGTTTGATGGTTGCAACAAGCTGCTCATTTCACGCGTCTTGCTGCTCGACTCGAAACACGGCGATCTCTGGAGGACAACCAAGACGGACTGGAATTTTAACTGTTCCTAAACCCCGATTGATATAGAAATGTCTCCGGCCGTCCAGAGCTTTAAGTCCACTATGAAAATGCTTGTAGGCGCCAATTGTTCGGTCCCATAATCGGATCTGGCCGCCATGAGTATGTCCTGCAAGCAGCAAGTCGAAGGGCAGCTTGCTTTCCTGTAACAGATCGATAATGCCGGACGAATGGGCAAGCATGATGGTGTAGTCGGAGCGCTCCAATTCCGCGCGGCTGAGCGTTAACCGCTCATTCCCGTAGATGGAGTTATCGAAGCCGTATACGAGACCTTGCTGCCGGGTTATGTAGCTGCTGTTCGTCAATACGTTCACGTTCATTAGCTGCAGCGACTGAATGATGTCCCGGTATTCCTGTTCCGTATATCTCCGCTTGCGGATGCCGCTCCGTGTCTCGCGTTCGTAGTTGCCTGCAAGATCGCCCGTAATGATGATGTGGTCGGGATGAAGGCGATTGACTCTTTGGCTGATACGGCTATTGATGAATCGGGTTCGCCCGTGAAGATCCGTCAGATGCACAACAGTCATGTTCAAGCCGCGTGGGCTTGGCAGGGTATGGCTCGTTAATCTGACCCAATTTGTTTCGAAGAGGACAATCCATACGAACAACAATAGAATGATGCATGCAGCTATCCAAATAATGATCACTACGGTATACCTTTCCCTTTCTGTGGTTGTCAAATTCTAATTTTTTGTGGCAATCTCACCTGTATTCAACAAAGCGGGCACGGTCTCCTTGTTTTAGAGCGGGCTGGCTTGATGCTTCAACTGGAAAATATATACCTGGCTCGCACAGGTTGACTTTCAGTTACCGACAGCTTAATATAATACCCATACGGGTATACCTATAATGCAGACCAGTCATTATGCGTATGCCAATCCAATCAAAGCGAGGTGCTCATGAATGTGGAGATAGGCTGGCTTGTTACGCTATTCGCCATCGGCTTTATCGGTTCTTTCCTATCCGGCATGGTCGGTATCGGGGGTTCGATCATTAAGTATCCCATGCTGCTTTATATACCGCCGGCATTGGGGTTCGCAGCGTTCACGGCGCAGGAGGTGTCCGCGGTGAGCGCGGCACAGGTATTTTTTGCTTCATTGGCGGGGCTGCTAGCTTACCGGAAGGGCGGCTGGATCAACAAAGAACTGATTCTGTATATGGGCATACCAATCGTGCTGGGCAGCTTTCTCGGCGGATTCGGGTCGAAGTTTCTATCCAATTCGGTCATAAACATGACGTATGCCATACTGGCTCTAGTCGCTGCAGTGATGATGTTTATGCCTAAGAGAGGGGAGGAAGGAAGTCTCGACAAGCTGTCATTCAACAAACCCCTTGCAGCGGGATCAGCTGCAGCAGTAGGCATCCTGTCCGGCATTGTCGGAGCGGCCGGCGCCTTCATCACGTTGCCGATTATGCTGGTGCTGCTTCGAATTCCGACGCGCGTAGCGATCGCATCTTCGCTGGCGATCACCTTCTTGTCATCCATCGGTTCGGTGGGCGGCAAGCTGATGGGTGGACATATGCTGCTGATTCCGTCCATCGTTATGATTGTTGCGAGCATTATCGGCTCTCCAATTGGCGCGAAGCTGGGGCAGAGAATGAATGTAAAAGTGCTGCAATGGCTGCTGTCGCTACTGATTACAGCAACCGTTGTGAAAATCTGGTGGGATATTCTAGGGTAAATTTTTTTTGCAGAAACAATACCCCATAGGGTATATAGAGAATGGAGGCATAACGAATGAATGGAAAAGTTCAAGCGGATATGACGCTGGATTGCATCGGTCTGGCCTGCCCGATGCCGATTGTGAAGACCAGGAAGACGATCGGCGATTTGGCCGAGGGACAAGTGCTGGAAATTCAGGCGACCGACAAAGGTTCGCTTGCCGATCTGCAGGCTTGGTCGCAGAAGGCAGGGCATCAATATGTGGGGACGGTCACAGAGGGCGAGGTGCTGAAGCATTACATCCGAAAAGCATCTTCGGCAGAAGCAAAGCCGGAAATCCGTTATCCGCATACAGCGAGCAATGAAGAATTGGCGCAGCGGCTGGCGAGCGGCGATGACATCAGGGTGCTGGATGTCAGGGAAGCGGCAGAGTATGCGTTCCGCCATGTGAAGGGAGCGATCTCGATCCCGCTGGGACAGCTGGAGAATGGGCATCTATCGCTAAGCCCGGATTCCGAGCTTTATGTGATATGCAGAACAGGAACGAGAAGCGATATGGCCTGCCAGTGGCTAAGCGAACATGGCTTCAGCCGAGTGAAGAACGTGGTGCCTGGCATGTCGGCTTGGATAGGCGAGACACAATCTGAAGTGGAGGAGCAATGACGATGACAACAACGGTTAAAGCGATGGAAAGCGGGGAACTGGCGCGTAACTTGATCGACCGCAAGCCGCTGTTTATTCTGGATGTGCGCAATGAAGACGCCTACGGGGATTGGAAAATCGAAGGGCAAAGCATAGAGAGCATCAACATTCCGTACTTCGACCTGCTCGATGGCGTGGAGAAGGCTGTGAAGCAGCTTCCCGCCGGCCGCCCGATTCTCGTAGTCTGCGCCAAGGAAGGATCATCCGTATTTGTGGCGGAGCAGCTTGCGGAAGCGGGTGTGCCAGATGTGCATTATTTGCAAGGCGGCATGAAGGCATGGAGCGAGCATCTGGAGCCGGTGAAGGCGGGCGAGCTTCCGGACGGCGCGTTATATCAATTCGTACGGCTAGGTAAAGGCTGTTTGTCCTACATGGTCGTATCAGGCGGAGAAGCTGCCGTCATCGATGCGATGAGGACAACCGAAGTTTATGAAGAATTTGCCCGGAATCTGGGTGTGACGATCAAGCATGCGCTGGATACGCACTTGCATGCCGATCATATCTCAGGAGGCCGCAAGCTGGCAGAGCGCACGGGAGCGAAGTATTGGCTGCCGCCGAAGGATGCAGGCGAAGTGACCTTCGCTTACGAGAAGCTCGAGGAGGGCGAGCGGGTATCAATCGGTGCTACGGAAATCGGCATCGGCGCCCTCTACTCACCCGGACACACCATCGGCAGCACTTCGTTTGTCGTGGATGGCAAGTATTTGCTGACCGGTGACATTCTGTTTATTGCATCGATCGGGCGGCCGGATCTGGCCGGGCAAGCGGAGGATTGGGCAGGCGATCTGCGCCGGACCTTGTATGAAGGATACCGCTCTCTATCGCCGGATATGATCGTGCTTCCGGCTCATTTTGGCCAGATGGATGAGTTGGGAGAGACGGGTCAGGTTGCGGCCAGGCTTGGCGATTTGTTCCGCGATAATCCGGGCCTTCATCTGGAGGACGAATCGGAGTTCCGCAGAGCGGTTACGGAAAACTTGCCGCAGCAGCCTAATGCCTATCAGCAAATCCGCCAGACCAATATGGGCCGCATGAGCCCGACAGACGAAGAGCAGCAGGAGATGGAGATCGGTCCGAACCGCTGCGCCATTCATGACAAATAACCATCACAGGAGGTATTAACAATGAAAACAGAAGCAGTGGTTGTGGATACGAAAGGACTGGCATGTCCAATGCCGATCGTGAAGGCGAAGAAAGCGCTGGACAGCATGGAGACAGGGCAAATGATGAAAGTATTGTCGACAGACCAAGGTTCCTTGAACGACTTCCGGGCTTGGGTGAAGGGAACAAAGCATGAACTGGTGCAGTATGAAGAAAAGGATGGCTTATTTACGTTTTACGTGAAGAAGCAGTAAGAGCGTAAGCAACCGGCAGTTGCTATTCCCGCAATGACAAGCTATATTACCTCTAGGGGTATCTTTTTCGGCAATATGATTCCAAACAGGCTGGAGGATGTGACATGGAGTACGATGAGAGCGTCATCCGAAGATTGAAACGAATGGAAGGCCAGATTCGCGGCGTGATGCGGATGATGGAGGAAGGCAAGGACTGCAAGGACGTGGTCGCTCAATTGTCTGCTGTGCGCAGCGCATCCGACAAAGCGATGGCCTATATCGTCGCTCATAATTTGGAGCAATGTATTACGGAGGAGAAGGAAAAGGGCGGAGACACCAGCAAATTGGTGAAGGAAGCTGTAGAGCTGTTAGTGAAAAGCCGCTAAGGCTTGCTATAGGATAAGGCGAGGGGGGCTTCTATTAAGGGGCTTGTCTCGGACAGACGGAATGAATGAGCGGGGCAATCCCCCGGGATGGCGTTCCTCTTTTTTTACCGACAACAATACTATTACGGGTATATGTATATTTCGAAAGGAGCGGAACGATGACAACTGCTTTAACGGAGAAGGAAAGAACGACTATTGTGCTGTTCAGCGGGGATTTGGACAAAGCGATTGCGGCATTCATCATCGCGAACGGGGCGGCGGCTTACGATCATGAGGTGACGATTTTCTTCACCTTCTGGGGTCTGAACACCATGCGCAAGGAGGAGGTCGTCAAGACGGACAAAGGCCTGCTGGAGAAAATGTTCGGCTGGATGATGCCGCGCGGTCCGAAGAAGCTGGGGCTGTCGAAGATGAACATGGCGGGTATGGGTCCGCAAATGATTAAGCATGTGATGAAAAAACATAATGCGCTGTCTCTGCCGCAGCTGATTGAGCTGGCTCAGGAGCAAGGGGTGAAGCTGGTCGCCTGTACGATGACGATGGATTTGCTGGGTCTTCAGAAGGAAGAATTGATAGATGGAATAGAATACGCCGGAGTAGCGGCTTACCTGGGCGATGCGACGGAAGCCAAAGTCAATTTGTTTATTTAAGGGTGTAAAGAAAATAAATGCGATAGAGAAGCCCCATGCGCCGCTGATCGGCGCATGGGGCTTCTTGTGGCGATAGACTGACGATTCAGAAAAGTTATCAACAGCCTGCATGAATGTTGGCGGAAAAATAATTATCAACATGTGCATAACGCGTTTAAGCCGTTCATCAACAGCTTCATCCACATATCCATAGCTGCTGGGGATTATGTTTTGCTCCAGATGCGGTCTCCGTTCAAATACTTTTCCGTCAGGATGGAGAGCAGCTGGATGCCGACTTGATTATGCCCGCCTTCTGGCAGGATAATGTCTGCGTATTTTTTGGACGGTTCGATAAATGCTTCATGCATCGGCTTCACTGTATTCAGATATTGATCGTGAATGGATTGGATTGTGCGTCCGCGCTCTTCGATATCGCGCAATACACGGCGAAGAATACGCACATCCGGATCGGTATCTACGAATACCTTAATATCAAGATGCTCGCGCAGCCGTTCGTCGGACAATACATGCAGTCCTTCCAGAATGACGATGCGGCTTGGGAGAAGCTCAATTTGCCGATCGACAAACCGGGTATGCTCCGTAAAGTCATAGACAGGCGCATATGCAGGCTGCCCTTGCTTCAGGAGAAGCAGATGCTCGATCAGCAGCTCGTTGTCGAAGGCCAGGGGATGGTCGTAGTTCACAATTTCCCGCTCCTCCATGCTAAGCTGCGAGTGCTCCTTGTAGTAGTTGTCTTGTGAGATAAAGGTGACTTTATCCGTTCCTTGGTTGTCGATGACAGAACGGGCGACGGTCGTCTTGCCCGATCCCGTGCCGCCTGCGATTCCTATAATAAGCATGAGCGTGTTGAAGCCTCCTGGGACCATATTCGGTTCATAACTTTCGTATTGTAGCACAGCGCGCCGTTGTTTTCATCCCCGCCATGAATATGGAACAAGTTCCAGCTCCTATTCGCTCGCAGCATCGGCAGCGGGAGCCGGATAAAGGAAGCAGGTGAAATCCGGTTTGAATTTTTGTAAAATAAGGTATACCTTTTATAACATTATTGTAAGCGTTCTTATCGATGGGGGAGATCGGAATGGGTCCATATATGCTGGCGATCGATCAGGGGACGACAAGCACACGGGCGCTGCTCGTGGATCGGAACGGAAGCCTGTCGTCTATCGCGCAAGAAGAATTGCCTTTGAGCTACCCGGTGCCCGGCGCTGTGGAGGCGGACGCCGCTTTCATATGGGAGTCTACGAAACGAGTGCTGGAGGATGTATTGAAGAAGAACGGCGTAAGCGCGGATCAGATCGCGGCAATCGGGATAACGAATCAGCGGGAGACGGCGGTCGTATGGGATAAAGCGACAGGCGAGCCGATTCACCCGGCTATCGTATGGCAATCCCGGCAGTCCTCGGACATATGCGAGCGTCTTCGTGCTGACGGCTATGAGGATGAGATTCGCGCTCGGACAGGATTGCTGATTGATCCGTATTTCTCCGGGACGAAGATCACTTGGCTTCTGGAACAGGTGGAGGGAGCGCGGGAGCGGGCAGAGCGGGGGGAGCTGCTGTTCGGCACGATCGAGACCTGGCTGATCTGGAAGCTGACCGGGGGCAAGGTGCATGTGACGGACGTCTCCAATGCCTCCCGTACGTTGATGTTCAATATTCACGAGCGGAAATGGGATGAGAAGCTGCTTGCCATGCTTGGCGTGCCGGCAGCCATGCTGCCGGAGGTGAGATCCTCTTCGGAGATATACGGCAAGCTGGAGATGTCGCTGATCGGCAAGGAGATTCCGATAGCCGGAGCAGCGGGCGATCAGCAGTCGGCTTTATTCGGGCAGAATGCCTTCTCGCGGGGCTCGACCAAAAATACGTACGGCACGGGCTGCTTTATGCTGATGAACACCGGAGAGAAAGCGATCCTATCGCAAAAAGGGCTCCTGACAACCATCGCATGGGAGCTTGACGGCAAGCTGGAGTACGCGCTGGAAGGCAGCGTTTTTGTCGCGGGTGCGGCTATCCAGTGGCTGCGTGACGGTCTCGAGCTGATTGAATCGGCTGCTGAATCGGAGGCGCTTGCCGCCGAGGTGGAGTCGACGGATGGTGTCTATGTCGTGCCTGCTTTTGTCGGGCTGGGTACGCCGTATTGGAATAGCGACGTAAGAGGCTCTGTCTTTGGCCTTACGCGCGGAACGGGCAAGGCACACTTCGTCAGAGCGGTTCTGGAGTCGCTCGCTTACCAGACGAAGGATGTGCTGTCGGTTATGGCGGAAGAGTCCGGACTTAAGCTGCATTCCTTGGCTGTAGACGGCGGCGCGGTCGCGAATGATCTGCTTATGCAATTCCAGAGCGATCTGCTCGGCGTGCCGGTCGAACGGCCGGTGATTGGAGAATCCACTGCGCTCGGGGCAGCGTTCCTTGCCGGACTGGCGGTCGGGTTCTGGAAGGACCGCGAAGAGATTGCCTCCTTGCGCCAAGTGGATCGGCTGTTCCAGCCGAATATGGCGAATGAGCGCAGGGAAGAGCTGTATGGCGGCTGGAAGAGAGCCGTTCGGGCAGCAATGGCCTTTTCTGATAAATAATAGTCCGATACAAGAAACCGTAGGCTGGCCGACGTCCCGGAAGGAAGGGCATGTCGGACACTTGCGGTTTTTATGTTTGGGAATACGCCATGGCGGCAAAGAAGAAGAAATAGCCATATGTTATGAAGAGAGAGACAGGAGGGAGTATCATGCGTGAAGACAGGATGAGCGGGGCAGCATTTCCTTCGGGCAACCGTCTGCAGATGCTGGAGCGGATGGCGGAAGGCAAGTTGGATGTGCTCGTTATCGGGGGAGGCATTACCGGAGCGGGCATCGCGCTGGATGCGGCAAGCCGCGGCTTGAAAGTCGGACTCGTGGAGATGCAGGACTTTGCGGCGGGAACCTCCAGCCGTTCGACCAAGCTGATCCACGGCGGGCTTCGCTATTTGAAGCAGCTGGAGATCGGAGTGGTCGCCGAAGTGGGCAAGGAGCGGGCGGTTGTCTATGAGAACGGCCCGCACGTGACGACACCGGAGCGGATGCTGCTGCCCCTGTATCAAGGGGGGAGCTTCGGCAAGCTGACTACGTCATTGGCGCTCCGCTTCTACGACTTCCTGGCGGGAGTGAGGAAGGAAGAGCGGCGAAGAATGCTCAGCAGCTCCATGACTCTGCAGCGGGAGCCGCTTCTGAGGCGAATCGGGCTGAAGGGCGGCGGACTTTATGTCGAGTACCGGACGGATGATGCCAGACTTACGATTGAAGTGATGAAGAAAGCTGTATCGCTAGGCGTGTTGGCCGTCAATTATGCGAAGGCGGAGGAATTGCGGCGCAGTACGGACGGGAAAATTGCCGGGGCGATGGTCCGAGATAGAATCATCGGCGGGCTGTATCCCGTGGAGGCGGGAATCGTGATTAACGCGACCGGGCCGTGGGTCGATGAGATTCGGGAGTCGGACGGCTCCCGGCAGGGCAAGACGCTTCATCTTACAAAAGGAGTGCATCTGGTGTTCGACGGCTTGCGTTTCCCGCTTCGGCAAGCTCTCTACTTCGATACGCCGGATGGCCGCATGGTATTCGCGATACCGCGAGATGGCAAGACCTACTTGGGTACGACCGATACGGAATATGCGGGAGATACGGCGAATCCGGCCATGACGCAGGAGGATCGCACCTATCTGCTGAAAGCGGCGAATGCGATGTTCCCGACACTGAAGCTGACCCCGGCCGATGTTGAATCCAACTGGGCGGGCTTGCGTCCGCTTGTTCATCAGGAAGGGAAGTCGCCGTCAGAGATTTCGCGTCGGGATGAGATCTTCGTATCCCCATCGGGCCTTATATCCATTGCCGGAGGCAAGCTGACCGGCTACCGCAAGATGGCGGAGGCGGTTGTGGACCGGGCGGTGAAGCAGCTGGGGCAGGCAGCGGGCGCCGCGTCCTTCGGCCCCAGCCTGACTAGAGATATGCCGATCTCCGGAGGCGAGACAGGCGGCTCGAATGGCTTCGCGGCTTACGCGGCGGCGAGGACGGCAGCGGGCATTGCGCTGGGGCTTGAGGAAGCGGCGGCTTCCCGATTGGCTCATCGTTACGGCTCGAATGCCGATAGATTGTTCGGCTTGTACCCGGATGCGCTGATGCTGGCGGAGACTCATGGCTTGCCGATTGAGCTTTCCCTTGGGCTGCTTTATGCTATTCGAGAGGAGATGGCGGCGAAGCCTGTCGATTTCTTCATCCGCCGGACCGGACTGCTGTTCTTCCGTATCCAGGAAGTCCGCAGATGGAAGCGGGCTGTGCTGCAGGCTATGGCCAGCGAGCTTGACTGGAGCAGCACAGAACAGGAGGCGTATGAGAGAGAGCTGGATCAGGCTTTGGAAGCGGCGACCGTGCCAACGTCTGATTCATGACCAACACTTCTCTATTATTGGAATCTTTCAAATGACAGCAATCGACAAAAATATGATAGAATAAGGGAATATACTGTGCGAACATCCTTCGTGCCATCTCGTCCAAGAAGCAGGTGATTCCCATGAGACAGACCAAAGCTATCATTATCGTATTATTGCTACTGATCATAACGTTTCCCCTTGCATCCGCCAAAGCGCATGCAGGCATGTTCGATCGGCTAAAGGACATATACCAGGCGCCGGACAAGCTGGCCGAGCTGAAAGGCCAATACGAGTCGACCAAGCAGATGCTGGAAGGACAGCTGGAGGCGCAGCGCGAGCAGCTTGAGCTTACCCGCCAGCAAGCGTCGGATCTGCTGGCCCAGCAAGAAGCGCTGCTCGCTCAGCAAGAGGGCTTGCTTGCCGAGCAGGAGGAGCTAATGAAGTATAACGAATCGCTGAAATCGGAGAATCAGACGCTCATCGCCCAGATGGAGGCAGCCGAAGCGAAGAAGCAGTCCCTCTACAACAAGGCTATATTCATTGCCGTCTCGCTCATTGCGGTCCTTGCAGCCTATGCCTTGTCGGTCAGAATTTGGCGCTTCGCCGTCTGGCGCAAGCAGAGACGCAGCGGCCACGGTCATGAGGCTATGCTGCCATGAAGATTGACACGCCTTCGCCGACCGGCTATGTGCGGGTGCAGCTGGACGAGCAGGATGCTCTGCATGTGCTCCATCCCAAGTCCATCGTTGCGTATCAAGGCGATCCGCGCAGCCGCGAGGACCGATTTATGGATATCGGGGGCGCATACCGGAAGAAGAAGTGGGTTCGTTCCCGGTTGCAGGGGACCAGCGAATTTCTGCTAGGCCTTCCGCCCGGCTGCTCGCTGGAGACAATCGACATTCCGGCGGACAGCAGCTTGCTGTTCGACTTCCGGCATGTGGCCATGTTCTCTGACGGGATGACCTTCAAGAGCAAAATTCTGAAGTGGAAGACTGCATGGATCACAAGAGAGCTGATACGGATCAAGTTCAGCGGACCGGGTACGCTTGGCGTGCTGACCGCAGGCGATCTGGCAGCGATCCAGCTCCATCCCGAGCGTCCTCTCTTTGTCGACAAGAGCGCATTGGTGGCGTACCCCGAGAATGCGGAGATCAAGCTGTCCGTCTACGGCAACTCACTGGCGAGCCAGCATATGAACGTGCAGTGGGAGCTGCGGGGGAAGGGCCCCGTACTGATTCAGACCGGCTCACGCGATACCGGCCTGCAGGACAAGCTTACGGGCGACGGCTGGTTCAAGCGGCTGCTTCGGGAGGTTCTCCCGTTCGGCAGCGTATATATCAAATAGATTTTGTTCCGATCCATCACCTCGTGAAAAGAGGTGGTGGATTTTTTGCATGGAATGAATAATAATGTTTTACATCCATATGTAAGCGATTCCAATTCAAAGTGGTTATGCAAAGAGACGGAAAGGGGAAACGAAGATGTACAAGGTTCTGCTCGTCGATGATGAAGCGGATGTCAGGGAAGGGCTGCTGGGCGAGATCGATTGGCAGAAGCATGGCTTTGTCATTGCCGGTACGGCCGAGAATGGCCAGGAAGCGTTGGAGCTATGCGAGAGACTGTCCCCGGACGTTGTGATTACCGATATTAGCATGCCTTTCATGAACGGTCTGGAGCTGTCCCATTGGCTGCGCCAGCACCAGCCGCTGGCGAAGATCGTTATTCTTACCGGATACGATGAATTCGATTATGCAAGGCAGGCAGTCAGATTAAGTGTGGATGAATATTTGCTCAAGCCGTTCTCTTCGGACACGTTTGCGGAATTGCTGGACAAGATCAGAAGCCGAATTGAGGCGGAGGTAGCGGAGCGGGAGGATATGCAGCGGCTGAAGGAGCATTACCGCACCAGCCTGCCGCTGCTGGGCGAGGGATTCCTCGCCTCCTTGCTCACACGCAAGCTGTCCAGATCCGTCATTGAGGAAAAGGCGCAAAGCTATGGCTTGCGACTGAAGGGAGCCGGATACGTGGCTGCGGTGCTTGCGCTTCATCAGAGCGAGGATAGTGATAGCGTCGCTGAATCCGATTCATTGCGAGGCTCCGGCGACATCGAGCTGATGCTGCAAGCGATGCTGAATATCGCCAGAGAATGGTGGAGCGCTGCCCAGCTCGGCGGAGCATTCATTCATCAGGAGAGCGTGGCGCTTATCGGTATCGACAGCGAGGGAGATGGAGAAGGATGGACAAGGCGGATGGGCGAGACGCTGGACAATATTGTGCGCAGCATTCGCCACTATTTGAAGCTGTCGACAACGATTGGCGTCGGTTCCGTTGCGGGGGATTTGTCCCATTTGAAGGATTCGTATTCGGATGCTTTGCTTGCGCTTGATTACCGGCTCGTGGTTGGCACCGGCAAAGTGATCTACATTGGGGATATGGAGCATCGCGCTGCCGAGAAGCTGCGGCTTGACGAGTTGAAGACAGGCGCACTCGTTCGAAGCCTGAAGGTCGGCACGCAGGAGGAACTGCGGGAAGCTGTCTCGGCTCTCTTCGCAGAGCCTGCCCGGCACGGGTATGCCTATAGCGATATTCAGGTTTATTTGCTGGAGGTATGCACGGCTGTATGGCGCACGGCTCAGGACGCCGGAATTTCGATGGACGAATTGTTCGGACAGGGCTTTCAGCTTCATATGGAGCTGTTTCGGCTTGCGGGGATACAGGAGATGGAGCTATGGCTTCAAGACGTGTGCCTTCGCATCATGCAGGCGATTGCCAGCAAGCGGCAATATACGTATAAGGATATGGTGGAGAAGGCCATTCGCTATACGAAGGAAAACTACGGCGATCCCGATCTGTCGATTCAGCAGGTATGCGCCATGCTGCATATTAGCACGGGCTACTTCAGCGGGGTGTTCAAGAAGGAGACGCGCATGACGTTCGTGCAATATGTGATGCATATCCGAATGGAAGCCGCAATGGCGCTGCTAAGAGAGACGGAGCTGAAGGCGTTCGAAATCGCGGAGAGGATCGGATTCGCCGATCCCAATTACTTCAGCTTCTGCTTCAAGAAGCGGCTCGGCATATCGCCGAAGGAATACCGCGGACGGCTGGAAGCGGGCAGTGGAGAGCTTCCGTCATGAAAGGCGGATTATTGCGGGTCATGCGCGGCCTCAGGCTGCAGCATTGGCGGGACCGCTTTCGGACCAGCAGCATCCAGTCGATCATTATGTGGTCGTTTTCGCTATGCCTATTGCTTATCGTCATGCTGGCCGCTTTCTTGCTTTATAACAAGTTTTCGCGCACGGCGGAAGAGAATGTGCTGCTTGGAACGAGCCAGATCGTGGATCAAGTCGGCTATAATCTGGAGGATTATGTGGACGGGATGGCACAGCTGTATCGGACAATCGAGCAGTATATGCTGGTCGATGCAGCCTGGGATGACAAGCAGGTGGCCCAGCAGCTGGATATTCTGATGAGCAGCCGGGACGACATTGTGTCGATCGCGTTGTTCGGCGATCAGGGCGAGCTGCTTCGCAACCACCCTGCGGAGCCTGTCCGCCCCAGTGCTCGTGTATCGGCGCAGAGCTGGTTTCATTCCGCCATGCGGGTATCAAACCATCTCAGCTTTTCGCTGCCCCATGTTCAGAATTTGTATGACGGCACCTACAAGTGGGTCGTCTCAATGAGCAAGGGACTAACGATCGAGAAAGACGGCAAGCCCATGAATGTCGTGCTGCTCGTCGATATCAATTTCAAAAAGATCGACGAGCTGAGCAGCCGGATCAGTCTGGGCAAGCGGGGATACGTCTACATTATCGACGAGGGCGCGGGCAATATCGTCTATCATCCGCAGCAGCAGCTGATCTATATGGGGCTGCGCAACGAAAGCGTAGAGAAGGCGCTCACGTCAAGCGGCAGCTATATCGATAAGGCGGATGGCATCAAGCGGCTTAACACCGTCAGGTCAGTCTATAACATAGGCTGGAAGGTCGTCGGTGTGGCTTACCTGGACGAAATGATGACGACGAGGGAAGAGATGAATCGGTATCTCATTCAGGTGGCGGCGATCGTTCTCGTATTGTCTATTTTGATCTCTATGCTGCTTGCTTCTATGCTCGCCCGTCCGATCAGACGAATGGGCGCGACAATGAAGGCAGTGGAGCGGGGAGATTTTGAAGTCGAGCTTCCGCTGCGCGGACCGCTGGAGGTCGTGCAGCTGTCCAGCCGCTTCAACCTGATGCTGGATAAGATCCGGGGGCTGATGCGGCAAATTATCGTCGAGCAGGAATCGAAGCGGAAGTACGAGCTAGAGGCTCTGCAAGCGCAGATCAATCCGCACTTTTTGTACAACACGCTTAATTCGGTCGTGCGAATGGTTGGCATGAGCAAAAATGAGGACATCATTACGATGATTACGTCATTGTCCAAGCTGTTCCGCATTAGCCTAAGCAAAGGGCGGACGGTCATCAAAGTAAGTGAGGAGCTGGAGCATGCGAGGCATTACCTCACAATCCAGCAGATGAGATTCAAGCAAAAGTTCAAGTTCGAGATCGAAGCGGAGGATGCGGCACTGGATTGCTATACGCTGAAGCTGGTCCTGCAGCCGCTGATCGAAAATGCGATTGTTCACGGCATTGAATATTTGGTAGATGAAGGATCGATTCGGCTTCGGGCCAGGCTGGAAGGAGAGACGCTTGTGCTGGAGGTGGCCGACAACGGCGTCGGCATGTCGCAGGAGCAGGCTGCCGGCTTGCTGGAGCCAGAGTCGACTCAACAAGAGGGGACGGCGCGCCCTTCTGCTGGCGGGGGCTCCGGCGTTGCGGTGCGTAATGTGCATGATCGCATCAGGCTCTATTATGGCGTGCGGTACGGATTGTCCTATACAAGCGAACGCGAGGAGGGCACGATCGCTCAGATACGAATGCCTGCCGTGCGCAAGGCGGAAGGAGAGGCTGGCCATGAGGAATAACAAGCATGCAAAGGATGATCGATGCAACCCGTGGTATCGCTTGGTTGTATGGTTTGCTTCTGCGGTATGGATCATGGGAATGGCGGGCTGCTCGTCATCCGATATCGATTCGGGCAGGGCGGAGCCGCGCACAATCTCGCTTATTGCTCCCATTCATGCGGGGGAGCAGGGCGATGCGATGCGGCTGGGTGCGGAAGCGGCGGCGAAGGCATTCGGCTATCAGTTGCAATATGCCTCCTTCAAGCCGGATGAGGATGCAAGCGAGCAGCTGGCTGCTGCGCTGCGCATGGTAGAAGGAGGCGTCTCCGCCATTCTGATCGATCCGGCGAACGAGCATGTACTGGAGGAGCTGGCGGCAGCAGCATCGGCAAGAAGCATTCCGGTCGTGGCGCTTAATGACGAGCGCCTGATCAAAGGCGTGTTAAGCGCGATTACGGTTGACCAGGTTGAGGCGGGGCGGCAAGCCGGAGAGGCGCTGGCGAAGCTGATCGGCGACACGGGTTCGGTTGCTATCATGCGATCCGATCGCAAGGACCCGGATTTGGAGCTTCGGGAAGCTGGGATTCGGGCGTCGCTAGCCCAGCATCCATCCATCCGGATTGTAGAGAGCGCCAGCTGCGGGAACCTGCGAGACGCTTGCTGGAACGCTGCGAAAGGCATGCTTGACGCATCGCATATAGACGGGGCTATTGCGCTTGAATCCGGTGCGTCGCTTGGACTAGCGGATGAGGCAAAGCGGCGGGGCGAAGCAGGCAGCCTGAAAATTGTGGCGTTCGGCAGCCAGGTTGAGCAGCTGTCCTTGCTGCAGGATGGAGTGATCCATCAGCTTGTCGTGCAGAACGACTTCAGCTTCGGCTATATTGGCATGGAGCAGGCAGTTGCGCTGCTTTCGGGCAAAGAGACAACGGGCCATCCGACGATGCTGGAGACGCGGGTCGTTAATGCGGACAATATGTTTTGGATGAATAATCAGAAGCTGCTTTTCCCGTTCGTACAGTGACAGGGCGCAATTGGCGGTGCTTGGACGAATAGCAGCGTCGCGGCAGCGCAGACGCGGAGGACCGGATCGGCAAGAATTGCCGGCTAACAGGACGGGCTGCGTAAAGTGATGAGAATTTTGCTAGAAGTCATGAGAATATTGAATTCGCTTACACGGGGGGATCAGGCATAATGACCATAGCGGGCGGAAGTAAGGGCGATGAAGCCCCGGCGGCTCCGCAGAATGAAATGGAATGGGGGCTATTGGATGAAGAGAACAGGATGGGCGATGCTGGCGATGGCAACGATGCTGGCCATGACGGCCTGCAGCAGCGGAGGCGGCAAAGAATCCTCCGGCGGCGGGGCGAAAATGGGGGTCGCGATCTACAAGTTTGACGATACGTTCATGACGGGCGTACGGAATGCGATGTCAGCGGCAGCGGAGGGCAAGGTATCGCTGGACATTGTCGACAGCCAGAACGCGCAGCCAACGCAGAATGAGAAGGTTGACCTGTTTATCTCCAAAAAATATAAAGCCATGATCATCAATCCGGTCGACCGTACGGCGGCAGGCGTTATTATCGACAAAGCAAAAGGCGCGGACATTCCGGTGGTGTTCCTGAACCGCGAGCCGATTGCCGAAGATATGAACAAGTGGGATAAAGTGTATTATGTCGGAGCAAAAGCAGAGGAATCGGGCACGATCTCCGGTCAGCTGCTGGTCGATTACTGGAACGCGAATCCGGCGGCAGACAAGAATGGAGACGGCAAGCTGCAATATGTCATGCTGCAAGGCGAGCCGGGTCATCAGGACGCGGAACTGCGGACGAAGTTCTCCGTGCAGGCCATTCAGGATGCGGGCATTGAAGTGGAGGCGCTCGCGGAAGACACAGCGATGTGGGACCGTGTGAAGGGCCAAGAGAAGATGCAAGCATTCCTGGCTTCTCATGGTGACAAGATCGAAGCGGTTATCGCCAATAACGATGACATGGCGCTTGGCGCGATCGAAGCACTCAAGGCGGCGGGCTATTTCAGCGGCGACAAGTATATGCCGGTAATCGGCGTGGATGCTACCGCTCCGGCCATTCAAGCGCTGGAGGACGGCACGCTGCTCGGCACGGTGCTGAACGACGCGAAGAACCAAGGCGCGGCATCGGTTGCGCTGGCGGATGTGCTTGCGAAAGGCGAGACGCCGACCAAAGATAACACAGGCTTCGACATTACTGACGGCAAATATGTCTGGATCGCTTACAAGAAAATTACGAAGGACAATGTAGCCGACGCAAAATAAACGGCAGTTGAGGAGGGGGCGACGGCATTCCATGGCGTTGCCCCTTTCGCATCACAGGAGATGGCATAAGAACAACTGACGTGGAGGGAATGCAATGACAGTGACAGATCCTTATGTACTGGAGATGCGCAGAATATCCAAAGCCTTTCCCGGTGTACAGGCGCTGAGCGGCGTGACGCTGAAGGTAAGGCCGGGCACCGTTCATGCGCTGATGGGTGAGAACGGAGCCGGGAAGTCGACTTTGATGAAATGCCTGTTTGGCATCTACAAGCCGGACGAAGGAGAGATTGTACTCGATGGCCAGAGGGCGGCGATCAGCAATTCCAGGGATGCGATCGCGCACGGCATCTCCATGATTCATCAGGAGCTGCATCCCGTGCAGCATCGCAGCGTGATGGAGAATATATGGCTTGGACGGTTCCCGATGTTCTGGGCGGGGCTGTTCCGGCTGGTGAACGAAAAGCGGATGTACCAGGATACGCTGGACTTGTTCCGTGATCTGGATCTGGATATCGACCCCAAGGCCAGGACGGGCTCACTGTCCGTATCCAAGATTCAGTCGCTGGAAATTGCCAAGGCGGTGTCGTTCAATTCGAAGGTGATCGTCATGGATGAACCCACCTCCTCCCTGACCGGCAATGAGGTGGAGCAGCTCTTCACGATTATTAACCGCCTGCGGATGCGCGGCGTCTCAATCATCTATATCTCGCACAAGATGGAGGAGATTCTGCGTATTGCCGATGAGGTGACGATTATGCGGGATGGCTGCCTCATCGGCACTTGGCCTTCGGCAGAGCTGACGACCGACCTGATCATTACCCGTATGGTAGGCCGGGACTTGAAGGAGCGGTTCCCGCAGCGAACGCATATTCCAGGCGCGCCGTTGTTAAAGGTAGAGGGCCTGACTTCCGTGAATCCGAAGTCGTTCCAGGATGTATCCTTCGAGCTGCGCCGCGGCGAAATATTAGGTCTGGGCGGGCTGGTGGGCGCGCAGCGGACGGAGCTGATTGAAGCGCTGTTCGGACTGAGGGGCGTATCCTCCGGCAAGCTGATCATGGACGGCAAGCCGATACGGATCAAATCCCCGTCCGATGCGAAGCGGCATAACATTGCTCTGCTGACCGAGGAGCGGCGCGTGACAGGCATCTTCCCGGTGCTGTCGGTCTACGAGAATACGATTATCGCCAATCTGGGCCGCTACCGGAACCGCTTCGGGTTGCTGGACGAGCGAAAGGGCAGGGAAGAGGCGGAGCGCAATGTTGAGCTGCTGCGGACGAAGACGCCTTCCGTGAACACGCTTATTCGCAATCTGTCCGGCGGCAACCAGCAGAAGGTGCTGCTGGCGAGATGGCTGCTGACGGAGCCGGATATTCTGCTGCTGGACGAACCGACAAGAGGCATCGACGTAGGGGCCAAGTTCGAGATTTATACAATTATTGCGGGACTGGCGAAGGAAGGGAAAAGCATCATCATGATCTCGTCCGAGATGCCGGAGCTGCTGGGCATGTCCGATCGGATCATGGTCATGAGCGAAGGGCGGGTTACCGGCATCGTCGAAGGCAGGGAAGCTACGGAGGCGGAGATTATGCGGTTAGCCGCGCAGCAGCGCAGGACGGAAGCAAAGGGGAATAGCCATGAACTTACAATCCAATTTTAGAGTGAAGGAATATATGGCGCAGCGCGCTATTTTCATTGTGCTGATTGCGCTCGTCGTCGGCATTGCGATCGCGGATCCCAACTTTCTGGCATTCTCGACGCTCCGGGATATTTTACAGCAATCTTCAACGCGGCTAATTATTGCGCTAGGCGCGGCTTTCATTCTCATTACAGGCGGCGTTGACTTATCAGCGGGACGCGTTGTGGGACTGACTGCGGTCATCTCGGCTTCGATGCTGCAGATTGATACGTATGCGAATCGCTTCTTCCCGGACCTGCCGCAGCTATGGGTCGGCATTCCGATTGTGATTGGAATTGTGGCGGGACTTCTGGTGGGGTTCATTAACGGCATTATTATCGCCAAGCTGCATGTGCCGCCGTTCATCGCGACGCTAGGAACGATGGTTGGCATCTACGGCGTCAACTCGATCTACTTCGATATGGAGCCGAACCAGTCTCAGCCAATCGGCGGCCTGCGCAAAGACTTTACGCAGTTCGGCTCAGGCTATATCGATCTTGGCGGCGGTTATTCCATTCCATACATCGTGCTGATTGCGATCGCGGTTGCTCTGATCTGCTGGGTGATCTTCAACAAAACCCGTCTCGGCAAAAACATGTATGCCATCGGCGGCAATGTGCAGGCTGCACATGTCTCCGGCATTAACGTGGCGCGCAACCTGATCATGATTTACGCCATCTCCGGAGCTCTGTACGGCTTGGCAGGGGTGCTCGAAGCTGCCCGCACAGGCGGCGCGACGAACAACTACGGCAATATGTACGAGCTGGACGCGATCGCGGCCTGTGTCGTCGGGGGTGTCTCCACGGCAGGTGGCATCGGCACGGTGCCGGGCGTCATGGCAGGGGTGCTTATTTTCGGTGTCATCAACTACGGCTTGACGTTCATCGGCGTCAGCCCGTATTGGCAGCTTATTATTAAAGGCCTCATCATCGTATCGGCCGTCGCCTTCGACATTCGCAAATATATGGCGAAGAAATAAACGGTTAAGCAAAGGCATCCCTCTATCGATCGACGGAGGGACGCCTTTTTTGATGCGCGGATGGGGTGCTTAGCGTTGTGAGGAAACACTAATAGCAGATGTGCGGCACCGTCATTTTTTTATTTCATTAAGTTTAGGGGGGACAGTGCCGCCACTTTTTATTAGTTACGAATCACCATTAGCAAGATGAACCTTATACGAAACAGCAACTTGGCTTTATTCGTCATAGCGGCGAAGCGCGATGACTGCGTTATGACCGCCGAAGCCGAAGGAATTGGACAAGCCGATTGTAAGATGAGCTTGCCGCGCTGCGTTCGGCACGTAGTCCAGATCACAATCCGGGTCTGGAGACTCCTGATTGATTGTCGGCGGAATGAGGCCTTCCTGCAAGCTTTTCACAAGCGCGATCGCTTCCGCCCCTCCTGCTGCGCCGAACATGTGACCAATCATGGACTTGTTGGCCGTCACGGGGATGTGGCGCGCCTGCTCGCCGAACAGCCGCTTAATGGCGGCAGTCTCGGAGCGATCGCCAAGCTCGGTGCTGGTAGCATGGGCGCTGATGACATCGATGTCCTTTGGCTGCAATCCCGCGCTGCGGAGCGCTTGCTTCATCGCAAGGTAGGCCCCGCTTCCTTCGGGATGGGTGGCGACCATGTGGTACGCGTCGGAGCTGGCTCCGTATCCGATCACCTCGGCATGAATGCGCGCCCCTCTTCGGAGCGCGTGAGAGAGCGACTCCAGCACGACGATTCCTGCGCCTTCGCCCATCACGAAGCCATCCCGTCCGGCGTCGAACGGTCTGCTCGCCCGTGTCGGGTCATCATTGCGCGTAGACAGCGACGTTGCATTGCCGAAGCTCGCGAGGGAAATATCCGCAATAGCGGCTTCTGCGCCGCCTGCGACTACCGCATCGGCTTCTCCGGAGCGAATCAAGCGCCAAGCCTCGCCGATTGCCGTATTGCCGATCGAGCAAGCTGTAACAGGTGATAGAGTCGGTCCGGTAAAGCCGTACCGGATACTGATTGTTGCAGCCGCCATATTGGAGATCAGCATCGGCACAAGCGTCGGGCTGACGCGTTCGGGCCCTCTCTCTGCCAGCACTTTGGCTTGATCGAGCAGCGTGCCGATGCCGCCGATGCCCGAGCCGACGTATACGCCGATCCGTTCCTTGTCCGCCGCATTAAGATCAAGTCCTGAATCCACTAGTGCTTCCTCCGCAGCTGCGAGAGCGAATTGCGTGAATCGGTCCATCCGCCGCGCTTCTTTTCGGCCAAAACGTTCCTCGGCATCGAAGCCTTTTACAAGTCCGGCAATTTTGGTTTTATGCCTGGAGGTATCGAAGGCATCAATGATGCCAATGCCCGACTCACCCCGAATCAATCGTTGCCAAAATGTCGCTGTATCATTGCCAAGCGGCGACAGCACGCCCATCCCTGTTATGACGACTCTCTCCATTTATCTGATCCTCCTTAGCTTATTATCTGAATTGAACCTAGTTTGTCATAGAAGTTATCCTATTACCAGTTTTCGTTTATACTAGTATGAAGAGCACTATGATAATAGCTTGGAGGAAGCACATATGAATTCTGAAGCGAGGCTCCATGCCTTGTCCGAGTTTTTGAAAACCAAGCGAGCCATGCTCCGGCCAGAGTCGTTCGGCATGATATCTGGCTCCCGCAGAAGAACTCCGGGACTTAGGAGGGAGGAGGTCGCTCAGCTTGCGGATGTCAGCCTGACTTGGTATACGTGGCTGGAGCAGGGAAGGGATATCCGGGTATCTCCCTCCGTCTTGAACAGTGTAGCCAAGGCGCTGCAGCTTAATGAGGACGAGCGGAGATATATGCTGACGCTGGCGCTGGAGCCGGACACCGAGCAGCCGGAGCCGGACCATGTCTCGCCGGCCGTCCCGCCGTCTCTGAGGTATATCATTGATGAGCTTAGGCATTGCCCGGTTATCATATCGGATCGCCGCTGCGTTATTGTAGGGTGGAATGAGGCTGCCGCATATGTCTTTCTTGATTTTGCCGAGGTTCCGGTAGCCGAACGCAACATGGTGGAGCTGCTTTTTTCCAGGAAAGAGCTTCGCAGGCTTGCCGCTAATTGGGAGCATTTTGCGGGCGGCTTCCTTGCTATGTTCCGGTCTTATTATGGTCAATACGTTAAGGATGAGTGGTATGAACAATTCATAAGCGAGATGAAAGAAAACTACCCGGATTTCACAAGATTATGGGAGCAAAGCGGGGTCAGCTACGCGCCTGAGGTGTCCCTTGAGTTCCGCCATGCCCAGGCAGGCAAGATGCTGTTTCATCTGACCTCGATGCAGACACAGGGAAGCTCGGAGCTGCGTTGCAGTATCTATACACCGGCACCGGGGTCTCCAACGGAGTCCAAGCTAAGGCAACTGCTCGCTCGCAAAGAAAACCTTGATCGTCACGATCAAACGTTTTCCCTGCCAGGAGATTGATAGAAAAATGACGCGCCAGACTGAAGTCAGTCGGCACGTCATTTTTTTTTGCTGAAATGCGGATAGGCACACGCCAACAGATCCCGCTATTTCTTTCAATAGCGGTTGTAAAAGGCACGGCTGTACGTCTTAACGAAGTTGGCCGCGAATCTCTCCATCCGGGTTCTGGCGAGTGTGCACGTTCACATAAGCATTGCCGCGTTCTATCTCTCGGATCAGGCGGCGAATGGAAGAGCCGGCCAAAGGTCCGACAAGGTCGCTGTCTCGTAATGTGCCGGTAATGACGCCTCGTCTGAACGATACGCCTTGATTGTTCGGGCCGAACAGGAAAGCAACAACAGGACCGTTCTCGCCTGGGCGGCCAAGATGAATGTGAGCCGCGGTTACGCGTCTAATATTGCGAAGCGATAACCGGAATCTGAGGCGGCGATTGCGTCTGCGTCTGTTCCCGTTATTGCGGTCTCCACCATTGTTTTCATCCCCACTGCGGCCGTTGCCGTTGCGGCGGTCAATTTCACGAATAATCACATTGCCGGAAGCATTCGTACGAACAGGCGGCACTTCATTCCGTCCCCTAAGGAACGCTCTGAAGGTTGCGATAGGACATTCCTCCTTTGCGGTTCATACAGTAGCGTATTCACCGCAGGATGGAGCATCCTGTTTTCCTGTACCCGGGGCTTGCATGGAATTTCATAGACTGTAATCTTTTGAAATAAGAACATGTCTTTGTTTTTATTCACGCGTTCCAAAAGGTATAATGGTGTAGAAAACGTATAGCTGAGAGGAGAGTCGTTATGAAGTATAGGCGTTTGGGCAGTACAGACCTGCATGTGTCGGTGATCGGCATTGGGACCTGGCAGTTCGGCGGAGAGTGGGGCCGCGAATATACGCAAGCGGAAGCGGATGCGATTCTGGATAAAGGGCATGAGCTCGGCATTAATCTGATCGACACGGCAGAATGCTACGGCGACCATCTGTCGGAAAGTCTCATTGGCGATTATTTGAGCCGGAGAAATCGCGAGGATTGGATCGTCGCGACGAAATTCGGCCATCACTTCCATAACTTGTTTACGCGTACGGACGTGTACGATGCGGCCGGCGTGACGGCTCAGCTCGACGCTTCGCTGAAGGCGCTGAAGCTGGATTATATCGATCTGTATCAATTCCATTCCGGACCGGATGCCGCGTTCGATAACGATGAGCTGTGGACGACGCTGGACAAGCAGATTCAAGCCGGCAAGATCCGGTTCCTCGGCACATCGATCGGTAAAAATGACAACTTGCATCAGACCGATGCGTCGACAAGCGTCAATTCCCGCACGATCCAGGTCGTATACAACCGGCTGGACCGCAAGCCGGAGGAGCAGGTATTCCCGTCCTGCGAGCGCCAGGATCTCGGAGTGCTTGCCCGCGTTCCGCTGGCGAGCGGCTATCTGAGCGGCAAATATAAGCCTGGAGCGGTATTCGCGAACAATGATGTGCGCCATCGCCATGATGCTGAAGCTACGCGGCAGAAGCTGGAGGAAGTGGAGCGCATCGCGCGCGAGGAAGTGCCAGCCAGTGTGGATATGGCAAGCTGGGCGCTCGCATGGTGCTTGAAGCACCCGGCGGTAACAACGGTTATACCGGGCTGCAAGGATCCGGCTCAGGTGGAATCCAATGCGCGTGCGGCGGAGCTGCTGACGGAGCCTCATCGACAGGATGTAGCCGGGAAGTAAGAAGAGAGCTAATAAACACAGACGCCTCCAAACCCACAAGTCAAGTGGAGATGGGGGCGTCTTTTTTATACCTTCCTTAAATCCCATAAATAGACTATAATACTGCTGAATCCGGCTGCATCCGACACGTATCGACATAGACCGCGGGAGGGGGCGCAACGTTGAAGCTGAGAACGTACTTCTCGTTATCGTTTGCTTTTCTAATTATCGTTGTAATCGTCTCCATGAGTGTAGTGATTAGCCAGAGAACCAGCCATGAGGTCAGAGAGGAGATAGGCGGCTCACTGGCCGCGCTTGCCTATCAAATGTCTGATAAGCTGGATTACTATATGTGGTCGCGCTATAACGAGATTTTATTATTAAGTCATTTGAAAGCGCTACGCATTCCTTCTGATCTGGAAGAAGTAAGCGGGCTGCTGCATGAGCTGAATAAAAATATTCCTTCATTTTCTTGGGTAGGGCTGTCTGATCCTAATGGTGACATTCTTGCTTCAACAGGGGGCGTTCTTGTAGGCAACAGCATTGCCGGCCGTCCGGTGTATGAAGAAGCGCTGGAGAAACCGTTCATTGGTGACGTGCACGACGCGGTGCTCTTATCGGAGCTGCTGCCGAATCCTACGGGAGAGCCGCTTAAGTTTGTTGATATCAGCACGCCTTTGTTTGATGACAACGGGAATCTAACGGGCGTATTGGCCGCTCATCTCAGCTGGGAATGGACCAAGGAAATTAAGTTCTCTGTCCTTAAATCGCTGCAGGGCGACAGCAAAAACGCGATAGAAGTATTCATCTTAAGTGCGAGTGATGATACCGTGCTGCTTGGTCCGGACTCCTGGGCCGGCAAAAAGCTGATGCTTGAAGGAGCCGGGCCATACAGCAGGGCCAATGAATGGACGGTCCAGCAATGGCCGGACGGCCGCTCGTATTTGACGGGGTTCGCGCAGGGCGCCGGCTACAATAATTATCCCGGACTGGGATGGAAGATTATCGTTCGTCAGCCTGCCGAGGTTGCTTTTGCCCCGATTCATTCCCTTATAAAGGACATCGTGCTGCTAGGCATCGTGCTTATGTTGCTCTTCGCCATACTGGCATGGGTATTCGCCGGAAAAATTTCCAAGCCGCTATCCCGAATCGCCGAGGCGGCGGATCGCCTGCGGTGGGGAGAGAAAACGGAGATTCCGCAAACGCGCGGGATTAAGGATATTGAAGTGCTGTCCGGCTCGCTTCGCGAACTAATTGCAGAGCTGACGGCTACGGAATCCGAGTTGGTCAAGATGGAGGACCAGGCTCATCGGGATAAGCTGACCGGACTGCTGAACCGCTCTTCGCTGGAAGCGAGTGTTGCAAGTGCGATCAGGCATGCTGAGGAGAGGGCAGGCGCAGTCGCTTTCCTATACATGGATCTCGACGGGTTCAAGGGGGTCAACGACTCGCTTGGCCATGGAGCAGGGGATGAGCTTCTTCGCCAGGCCGCGACGCGCATAAGGGACTGCATGAATACACAGGATTATGCATTCCGCATGGGAGGAGACGAATTTGTTGTCGTCTTGTCAGTCCCGCTGCAGGGGGCGTTGCTGGAGGCAAACGATGCGGCCAATCGCATATTGGAGATCCTTCGCGAGCCGTTCGAATTGGAAGCCGGTATTGCGAAGGTAAGCTGCAGCATCGGCGGCGCCATGTGGCCGCATAACGGAACGGATCCGTTGCTGCTGCTGAAGCTGGCTGACCAGGCGCTGTACGCCTCCAAGAGCAAAGGGAAAAACAAGCTGACTTTTGCCATATCTGAACACGCTTCTTGATGGAAGGCGCCTAGTAATAGGTGTCTTCTTTGGTTATACGTGTTGCGGATCGATTTTTACGGTAGGAATTTCGTCTTTATGCTATATTTGGGTTGATATGCCGCTGCATAGAGGATCAATAGGTGGTCAAGGGGGCTTATATGGAACACTTTCTCAAAGATTTTCTATTGAATGTGCTTATTATCTCATCCCCGTTCGTGCTGTACCCCTATCTGTACAGATTGAAAAACCGTCTGCTGTATTATCGCTTTCTGATGTTTTTCATTTTTGCGCTGGCTCTGATTGTTACAATGTGCTTCCCTGTAAAAATTAGCGGGTTCAACTATGATTTCCGGTCCATACCGCTGACGATCGGCTCCTTGTATGGAGGCGGCGTCATTGCTCTGCTGCTTTATGGCACGTTGATTGCTACCCGTTATTTGCTAGGCAGCCCCGATAATTTGATCTATGCTATTTCGATATTGCCCACCTATCTTATCGTCTACATTGCCATTCGAAGATTTCAGCATGCATCCCTAGCCTGGAAGATCGCCTGGGCCGTCATCCTCAGCATCCTCATTAAATTGATTACGCTCATTCTCTTTCTCACCATTACGAACCAACCGCAGTTTTTTCTGCATCAGCCGCTTCATATGCTGACTACATATGCCATGCAAGCTTTTATCGTCGGGATTACGGTCTATGCTATTGAATTTCTGAACAGGCATTACCATATGCAAGAAGAGGTCGTGAAAAGCGAGAAAATGCGGCTTGTCAGCGACATGGCGGCATCGGTAGCCCATGAGATTCGCAATCCGCTCACAGCTGTCCGTGGTTTTATCCATTTGCTCGGCTCTCCTGGCATTCAGCCGGAAAAAAAGGAATTCTACAAAACGATTTGTTTCTCCGAGCTGGATCGGGCGGAGCATATTATTGCGGATTATTTGTCGCTGGCCAGAACCGATCCTGAACTGATGGAAGCGATCAATGTGAATGTCGAGGTCGAATACTTGTCGAACATATTGCTTACCTACGCGAATTTCAATAATGTCCATCTGTCGGTTCAACTGGCGAAGGGGGATGTGCCGATGACGATGGGAGACCGATATAAGTTCCGCCAAGCGTTAATTAATATTGGGAAAAATGCGATTGAGGCGATGCCGAACGGCGGAACGCTGGAGCTTGCGACAGAATGCCGCAATGACACGGTTAAGGTAACGATCCGCGATACGGGAAGCGGCATGACGGGCGATCAGTTGAAGCGTCTTGGAACGCCTTATTATTCGACCAAGGAGAAGGGAACGGGTCTCGGTACGATGATCTCCTTCAGCATTATCAAAAAGATGCACGGCAAGATCGATGTCAGGAGCGAGGCTGGCAAAGGAACCCGATTTACTCTTCATTTTCCCCAGCATAAGACTGAAACTATGTGATAGAAGGAAGATGAATCAGGCACCTCTATTGAAAACGGAATAATCTATGAAATTTTTTTTGAAAAAAATAGGGACAACCTATTGACGATCCTAGGTATATCCGATAGGATTACTTGTATTAAAGCGGTGAATGAATCAGTCAGAAGGGGAGAGTTCAGAATGTTTAAGAAAAATAAATTAAGCGTCGTCTTGCTGCTGATGCTGGCGATTGTAATCGCGGCAACGGGCTGTGGAGCGGACACCGGCAAGTCCGGCGGTTCCGTGAAGGAGGTAGAGAACCTTCCTGCGGCATTGAAGGAGAAGGGCGACATTAACATTAAAGTTATCCGTAAAATCGGCGGCGACGATCATACGGCACAATTTTTGGCAGGTGCGAAGCAAGAGGGCGAGGCGCTTGGCTTCAAGGTCGACACGTTCTCCGCGAATGGCGATACGGCGAAGTATCTGGATGCAATCGAGCAAGCGGCTAACAGCGATGTAGATGCGGTAGTGTTGTCCCATGCGGAGGATGCTGCGGTAGTTGAATTGGTTCAGAAGCTAAGAGAGAAAGGAATTGAAGTGGTCGCCTTCGATTCCATCGGCGATCTGAGCACGGTAGAAGGTGTGACGCTGACTTCCCAGAAGGACGAGGCGCTGGCGCAATATGCGCTGGACGAACTGGTGAAGCAGCACGGCGAAGAAGCGAAGATCGTATACCTGTGGGTAGACGGCTTCCCGCCAATGGTTCGCCGTAACCATGTCTACCAAGACGTATTGGCGAAATATCCTGACATTAAAGAAGTAGGCCGCTTCGGCGTTGCTTCCGACAACACATCGGTTGATACGCAAAATGCGGTTGCTGCTATGCTGACCCAATATCCGAAAGGCGAAATCGATGCGATCTTCGCAACTTGGGATGCATTCGCGATCGGCGCTACACGCGCTCTTGTAGAAGCGGGACGTACAGAGATCAAGATTTACGGCATCGACGTCTCCAATGCCGACCTGCAAGCGATGCAAGAAGAGAACAGCCCATGGGTAGCTACGGCTGCTGTAGACGCGAAGATGATCGGCGCGGTTAATGTTCGCATCGCAGCGAAGAAGCTGGCTGACGAAGAGACGCCTGCGACCTTCGATCTGGATGCGGCTCTCATCACGCAAGAGAATCTGAAGAAGTCGAGCGAAGCGGTTAATGTAGCGACACTTGCGGATCTTATTCCGGGCTGGGGCACGACAGATGCATTTGAAGAAGACTGGATGAAGGCACTCAAGGAAGCTAACGCCAAGTAAGCTGGTTGGATGCTATAATAGGATCACATACAGGCGCCCTTATCCGATGGATGGGGGCGCTCAATCCTGTTTGGAGAGGGAGGTGCGCCTCTTGGCGGATCACAATAGGACGAGTCTGGAGATGAAAGGCATCTCAATTGCCTTCCCCGGAGTACAGGCACTGACCGAAGTGGATTTCCATACGGAGAGCGGAAGATCACATGCGCTGATCGGGGCGAACGGAGCGGGCAAGTCTACGCTGATGAAGGTGCTGTCCGGCGCTTACAGCCATTATACAGGCGAGATTCTGCTGAACGGTCAGCTTGCGAATATCCGAAGCCCGAAGGATGCGAAGGGCTACGGCATTCAGGTCGTCTATCAGGAAGTGGATACAGCGCTTATTCCGAATCTGTCTGTCGGCGAAAATATTATGATGGAGCACACCGTGCACGGTATGCACGGCAAGCATATGGTTAACTGGAGGCAACTGCACCGGTCGGCACAGGCGGTATTGGACCGGCTGAAGGTGAAGGTGCCGACTCGGAAGCTGGTGCAGGAGCTGACGCTGGCAGAGAAACAGATGGTGCTCATTGCACGATCCGTCTCCATGGAATGCCGATTCCTTGTGCTGGACGAGCCTACCGCGCCGCTAAGCATCAGCGAGACGGAAGCGCTCTTCTCGCTCGTCAGATTGCTGAAGTCGGAGGGCGTAGGCATTATCTTTATCTCGCACCGGCTGCCGGAATTGTACGAGATTTGCGATGACATCACGATTATGCGGGACGGCCGGCTGGTGACGCGAGACGAGATTGCGAAGCTGGAGCAGCAGGAGATTGTGGAGCATATGCTGGGCGCCAAGCTCGACGGCCAATTCCCGGAGAGGGAAAGCCGTATTGGCGGAGTTGCGTTTGAAGCGAAGGATATCTATGACAGCGGCAAGGTGAACGGGGTTTCTTTGTCCGTGAGGAAGGGCGAGATCGTCGGTCTGGCGGGTTTGGTAGGAGCCGGCAAGACGGAGCTGTGCCGGGCGCTGTTCGGCGCATCGGAGACTGTTAAGGGCGCTCTGTTCCTGAATGGAACCAAGCTGAAGGTGCGCAGTCCGCATCAGGCAGTCCGCAGCGGTCTGGCGTTGGTGCCGGAGGAGCGCCGTCGCGAGGGGATCTTTGTCGAGGAATCGGTCGTTGTGAATGTGACGGCTGCCAGTCTATCCAAGTATACGAGCGGCGCGTCATGGGTGAGCAGAAGGAAGGAACGGGTTGCAGCACAGGAGGTTATTCAGAGTCTTGGCGTGAAGACTCCGAGCCAGCAGGCCAAGGTTCGCAACTTGTCCGGCGGCAACCAGCAGAAGATTGCGATTGGCAAGTGGCTGCTGACAGACGCGGATGTCTATATCTTCGACGAGCCTACGAAAGGCGTTGATGTCGGAGCAAAGCGGGATATCTACAATCTCATTGCGGAGCTTGCAAGCAGAGGCAAAAGCGTGTTGTACGCGTCCAGCGAAATTGCGGAAATTATGGGCATCACGGACCGCATGTATGTCATGTATGACGGAGCGATCTTGAAGGAGCTGGATACGGCTCGCACCAACGAAGAAGAAATTATGCTGTACAGCACGGGGGGCTTAATCACACATGAACAAGGCTAATGCAATCCGGTCCGGCCGTGGCGGCGGGGCATTCCAGTTTCTCTACAAATACGGGACGCTGATTACGATATTGCTGCTGATTGTCTTTTTTGGCGCGATGACGGACAACTTTCTGAACTCCGCCAATATTATCAACATCCTGCGCTCTATCTCGATTGTAACGATTATTGCGATCGGCTTGACGGTATCGCTTGCAGTCGGAGGTTTTGACTTGTCGGTTGGCTCCACCGCCTCTGTTGCGAATGCGCTAGTGATTTCTCTGTTTGTCTGGCATGGGCAAAGCGTAGGCGTAAGCCTGGCGATTACGATCTTTTTCTGTCTGGTCGTTGGCTTGGTGAATGCCTTCCTAGTCATTAATTTCAAGATTCAGGATATGCTGATGACGCTTGCTACGATGTTTATTTTCCAGGGTGTGGCGCTAACGTATACCAGAGGCGCGACCATCTCGCAAAATATGATTATGCCCAATGGCGATTTTGCAACAGGTGTCATTCCGAAGGCGTTCGGGGAGCTTGGCAAAGTGCCGTGGATTATTATCATTATGATCGTTGTCGTGCTGCTGGTGCATATCTTCTTGACCTATACGAAGCACGGCCGGTATATGTATATGATTGGCGGCAACGCAGAGGCGGCCAAGCTGTCTGGCATTGCGGTGAGCAAGTATCGGTTGCTGGCCTACCTGATATCCGCATTGTTCGCAGGCATCGGCGGTACGATCCTGGCAGCGCGTGTGATGACGGCCGAGGTGAATGCCGGAGGCTCGTATTTAATGGATGCGGTAGCGGCGGCCTTTATTGGTTACTCTGTGCTGGGTGCAGGCAAGCCGAATGCATTCGGCACGTTTGTCGGCGCTGTCCTGATCGGCATCTTGTCCAACGGACTCATCATGATGTCGGTGCCATATTACGCGATGGATATCGTGAAAGGCTCCGTCCTCGCACTCGCGCTGGCGATTACTTACTATAAACGCAAGCATTAGCTGCGCTTGGTCCTCACTGTAAATAGAAATGCCCCTCCATGCAAAGAAGCAAGGAGGGGCATTTCTTGTGCAAGCCGAGAATCTCGGCTTAGAGCGTGCGTCCGCGTGCCGCGAGGCTCTGTAAGCCGAGAAAATCGGCTTAGAGAGTGCGTCCGCGCGTCGCGAAGTGCTGCAAGCCGAAAAACTCGGCTTAGAGCGCCCGTCCGTGCGTCGCGAAGTGCTGCAAGCCGAAAAACTCGGCTTAGAGCGTGCGTCCGCGCATCGCGAAGTGCTGCAAGCCGAAAAACTCGGCTTAGAGCGCCCGTCTGCGCATCGCGAAGTGCTGCAAGCCGAAAAACTCGGCTTAGAGCGCCCGTCTGCGCATCGCGAGGCTCTGTAAGCCGAAAAACTCGGCTTAGAGCATGCGTCCGCGCGCCGCGAGGCTCTGTAAGCCGAAAAACTCGGCTTAGAGCGTGCGTCCGTGCGCCGCGAGGCTCTGTAAGCCGAAAAACTCGGCTTAGAGCGTGCGTCCGTGCACCTCAAGGCTCTGCAAGCCGAAAAACTCGGCTTAGAGCGTGCGTCCGTGCGCCGCGAAGTGCTGCAAGCCGAAAAACTCGGCTTAGAGCGTGCGTCCGCGCGTCGCGAGGCTCTGTAAGCCGAAAAACTCGGCTTAGAGCGTGCGTCCGCGCGTCGCGAGGCTCTGTAAGCCGAAAAACTCGGCTTAGAGCGTGTGTCCGCGCGCCGCGAGTCTGTTTAAGCCGAGAATCTCGGCTTAGAGCGTGCGTCCGCGTGCCGCGAGGCTCTGCAAGCCGAAAAACTCGGCTTGCAGAGCGCTCCTTTTCACTATTCCAGCTCGGTGAAGTCTTCCCGGTGGCGCTCATAATCGGCCAGGCTGCATTCGAGCTTCATGCGAGTGCCGCCTTCTTCGTAGCTGGTTTCCAGGACATTGGCGCGTTCGTTAAAGTACGCAACAAGACGCCCCTGATCGTACGGGATCAAAACTTCCTTCACAACGTAGTCGTTGAAGATGTGGTTTTTTACAACTTCTACGAGCTCGGCAACCCCTGCGCGCTCCTTCACCGACATGTATACGCTGCGTTCATTCGCCAGCGGATAAGCATGGTCGGTCAGGTCGCACTTGTTATAAGCGTAGACAGTAGGGATGTCTCCCGCTCCCAACGCATCAAGCGTCTCGTTCGTCACGCTGACGAGCTGCTCATAGTCCTCATGAGCGTAATCGACCACATGGACGAGTAAGTCCGCCTCGGTCACTTCCTCAAGCGTGGAGCGGAAAGCTTTGATCAAGTGATGGGGGAGCTGGCTCACGAAACCGACTGTATCGGTCAGCAGGAATGACTTATTGTCTGGCAGATCGATGCTTCTGACTGAAGTCTCAAGTGTAGCAAACAGCATATCCTTGGCAAAAACCTGCTTCGTTGTCTCGGGATCAAACGTCTCCAGCAACGCGTTCATTAAGCTGGATTTGCCCGTATTCGTATAGCCGACAAGACAGACGACCGGCACATCGTTTTTCTTCCGCTGCTTCCGCTGCTGCTGCCGCGTAGCGACGAGCTTCTCCAGCTCAGCCTGCAAAACGGTAATCCGCTCCTCAATCCGACGACGGTCAAGCTCCAGCTTGGTCTCGCCGGCGCCTCTGTTTCTTAAGCCGGCACCGCCGCCGCCGCCCTGTCTGCCCAGTGAGGCTCTAAGACCGATTAGTCGCGGCAAGGAATATTGCAGCCGGGCTACTTCTACCTGCAGCTGGGCCTCGCGTGTCTTGGCACGTTCTGCAAAGATGTCTAGAATGAGCATCGTGCGGTCCATTACTACGCACTCCAGCTCGGCTTCCAGATTGCGGATCTGAGAAGGGGAGAGCTCATCATTGAATATGGCCATCTCTGTCTCATGTCCCGCTAGCAGCGCCTTCAGCTCTTGAATCTTGCCAGTTCCGATATAGTGGGACGGATTGACCCGCTCCGCTTTCTGATTTAATTCATCCACGACGTCAATATAACGAGCGGCGGCAAGATTGCGCAGCTCCAGCATGGAATATTCAAAGTCCGAATCCTTCTGAAGCTGGACGCCGACGACGACAGCTTTTTGAACCCCTTGTTCTGTTAATTCTTGCATATATTCAACCTCCTATTGATTGTACAGAGTATCAAAAAAACACAGGCAGGCAGCCTGTGTTCACATTATCGCAAGAGGAGATCAGCACCCGGCAACAAAGTTAAAAACCCCATTGCGGATAAATGAATGGTCTTCTATAGCCCGGCATATATGCAACGTACGACCATACGACGGCATGGCTTGATTAAGATAATCACAGCATACCAAATGTAAGGGAAGTGTTGCTCCATATGTCTTGCTATAGATGGTTACGATGAATGTAGACAGACCAATCCTGAGTCCTCTGCGCACAGGCAGAGCTTCGGCGCTATTCAATTAGCCGCGCAAAGACCTAACTCGGATGTAATCTATCACCATGTAACCCTCCATTCCTTGGAATGAACCAAGTGTAGCATAATCGCAAATCCAGATGCAACCGGGGGACGATACAATTGTCAGTAGAGTTTAATTATAATCAAGCCACCCGTAGTGTCATCGACTTGACAAAGGACTTACTCGGCACAGGATTAGAGCGGGGGCAAGGATTAAGATTAATGCCTCAAACGATTCATGCGATTAAGAAACCAAGCCATAAAGAAAGGCGACGGAGCAAGCTCTGCCGCCCTTTCCTTATGGCTTGGTGTCTGTCGAGGGGACAGCGGGATCAATCCATTGTTCCGCCCAGCCAGCAATATCTGTGAATAATGGGGATAATGCTTGGCCTTTCTCTGTTAGCGAATATTCGATACGGACAGGCATCTCCGGATAAACATCACGGCGAATCAACCCTTCTGCTTCCAGCTCCTTCAGCCGGTCTGACAGAACCTTGCCGCTTAGATTAGGCAGACTGTGATCAATATCGGAAAAACGCTGGGGACCGGACAACAGCCGGAAAATGATGAATGCGACCCATCGTTTGCTTAATAGTTCGACGGCTTTCTCGAATCGTGTGCAAAGCTGCTTCTGCTCCATACATGAACACCCTTTCTGTACTTCTATTATAGTACCAGCACGCAAAAGGGACAATGCGAGGGTCTGAACGCAGATGCTGGAATGCAGGAGGCTCCAGAATGAAAGTCGCCTAACAGACAGTGTATACACGCTTATGCAGACAGATAAAAAAGAATTGACGATAAAAGATTACTATACTAAACTAAGTTACAATAAGTAAGTTAATAATTATAGGTAATGAAAGGTAGGATGAATGATGAACATCGCATTGTGGGCTGTTCAAATTTTTCTCGGACTTATGTTCCTGATGGCGGGCTTCATGAAATCGACAATCAACGAGAAGTCGAGGGGAAAGCTTCCATGGACGAAAGAGTATTCGGATGGATATGTTCGTTTTATCGGCGTTTCGGAGCTCTTGGGAGGCTTGGGGCTTATTCTGCCGGGCGCGCTTGGCATTGCGGCCATTCTTACGCCGATTGCAGCGCTAGGCATTGCCATCATTATGGTGCTTGCGATTGTGTTTCATGTAAAACGCAAAGAAAACCAAGCTCTGATTATGAACGTTGTACTGTTGCTGCTCGCATTGTTCATCGTGGCAGGGAGACTGTGGATTGCACCGTTCTGAGGTAAGCTATTATAAATAGGTCCATTGCATATACACTCAGACTCCAGCCGCGCTGCATCAGCGGGACTGGAGTCTTTTTTTGAGTGGAGAACACATCGTTATCAACCGTCGAGAGCTCTGATGATGCGTCAAGGCAGCCTACAGGCAAGCTCATGGTTCACTGGGAAATCCGGCCGCCGGTTACATGCCAATTCGGATTCAGCACCACATGCCAGACATCCTTGGCTGCGAGGGCATTGGCCATAAGCTCAGTGATTTCCGTTGTATGCTGTCTCACCATGGGCGCGTCAAGCATCATCTCATAGCCGCCGCTGCCGCTTGCACGATAGTGGTTCATCGCTACTTCCAGCTCCTGATCCATAGCCAGCGGTGCGCCGTCATACAGAAGACGCGTCACCCGCTCACCCGGAGGGCGCGAAATGTCCAGCGTATAGTCAATTCCATCCCACATATCGTAATGGAACGGCTGCGGCTTCGGATCTAGGAAGGAGGAATGCACGATTATAGCGCCATTCTCATCCAGCTCAAAATATCGGGCCGAATGCTCCAAAGCCAGCTTTACCTGATGACCGCTAAGCCTGCGTACTGTTAACGTGTTGGGGTAGGGGTAATTGGCTGCTATATCGCGTATCGTCACGACTGTGCCGAAGCCGGGTGCGTGATTGTCCATTAGCGCGGTGAGCGCGACACGTGTTCCGGCAGCTTCCATTTGGACGGTATTCAGCCACTGGACGAAAGGATGCTTGCGAAGTCTCGCTTCATGCGCATTCTTGATAAGCAGATCGTGTGCCATACGTCCAAGAGGCTCATCCATCCAGCGGTTAAGCTCCATGAGACTAGACGCAAGCCAATCGGGCTGCTCGCAGTCGTCCGGCACCGTTACCGGAATGAGCTGTGTTGTTGCCTCTTGAAGCACCCAGCGGCCATCGCCTGACTGGGCAAGAGTCAGCCGCACTTCTCCCAGATGGGTGCCATATACGCCGGGCTGGACAATAGCGGTGCCGCCAATGGTTTGACTCTCTATGCGGCGATGCTGGTGGCCGGTCAACAGCACATCGATGCCTTCGACCTCGGTGCATAGTCGGAAGCCTTCATTTTCGCCCGTCCAGACTTCAGTCGGCTCGCCAGTAGCGGGGTCGCTTTCGAATCCGCCGTGATAGGAGACGATTACGACATCGGCTGAATGCTGCGCGCGAAGATAAGGCACCCATCTGCGGGCGGCTTCCAGCGCGGGCAGGAAGGTCAGTCCTTCAATATGGGCGGGGAGCTCCCAATGAGGAATATAGGCGGTCGTTAGTCCGAGTACCGCCACTCTGACTCCCGCTTCGTTCGTCCAGATCCGATAAGGCGCTCCGAAGAAAGGCTCGAGCGTCTCACAATCCACGATATTCGCACAAAGCCATGGACAAGGCGCGCTGGCGGAAATAAGTCGAATGGTCTCTTTGCCGTAATTGAATTCATGATTGCCGGGTACAAAAGCATCGCAGCCTGCCGCCGCTAGCCATCCCGTCATGGGATGGCTCACAGCTCCATGATCACGGATACGCTTCATATAATAATCGGATAACGGCGAGCCTTGATACAGATCGCCATTGTCTATCCATAGCAGCGAGCTTCCGTGCTGCCGCTTCTTGCCCAAGATCAGGTCGGTCATTGCGGACATGCGCTTCCAGTCGGAGAGCGAAGGCGACTGCTCTGGCGGACACCGGAAGCCGTGGATATCGCTTGTTGATATAATGGTAATGGTTGTCGTTATAGAGCCGGACATGTGAAGCACCTTCATTCATTTAAGATAGGGCAATCAGAGACGCCTTCTTTCGGATTCGCCGCCGGAATATCCGATCCTTTAGAACATGAAGCATTTACAATCATTTTAAATAGGAAAGACAGAGCGGTTGCGGGTCATTTGGAATCATGTTACATTAGGTGTAACGAATTGAACGCGGAAGCACCGTGACATCAGAACTTGGTTCTGTTAGTCGCGGTGCTTTTTTAATTTAATCGGAGGTGCAGTTGATGGGCATACAGGAAGGGAATGCGGGGCCGCGCGCTCCGATTGAGCTGTTTCTGGAAAAGGCGCATCCAGCCGAGGCTAGCGCACTAATGGGATACTTGCAGTATGAAGGTGATGGGGCGGAAGGATATCGATACCGGAACAAGGTTACCCGATCTCTCATCGTCGTGGACGGGAATGGATCATTGGTCTCATGCGACAAGAACGCTTTGCATACGATCGCCATCTACAAGAGCATCTACCCCAAGCGGAAGTACAGGCGTAAAGAAAAGCGGGCATAATGCATTGCTGTAGGACATATCCGTCGTTCAAACAGGTTTTACGCCAATTACGCAGAATATAAGCAGAAGCTGAGAATCCTGTTCTTGGCGAGGTCGCGAATCAAGGATAACGGGCAAGACGAATGCCGTCTAAGACATAAGGACTAATGTATGCGGTTACCAGCGAAACCTTGTGACTTTCGGCGCGTCTATTTATGCATAAGGCTGATGGGAGAAGGAGAGGTAACCATGAAATGGATTCCCGCGGCAAAAAGCGGCAAGTGGTGGGGCATCGCGGCTGGAATGACTATAATCGTCGGCGCGGCGATATGGCTCATTCGTTTTGTGCATATGGGTCAAGTCTTCACAGGTGTATATGCTTTTAGAATGCTGCTGCTGGCAGCCGTCGTGTCATTCGCATTCAGTGCTGCAGGCTGGTTCGGGGCGCGCTGGCTATGGGGATTTTCAAATGCGGGATTAATCGCAGGGCTTGCTGCAATGGCCTTATACGGATCGGACAAGACGGGCTGGGAGGACTTGATCAGCTTTCTGTCCTTCATGATGGTGACGGTAGGCGGCATCGCCGTTGGGATCGTAGCAGAGGTTGTTGTTGCAGTATTGCGCTATAGAAAAACAAGATGAGACAAGAGGGGCTAAGCGGGGCTCCTCTTTTTTTATTGTAAGAATAGACATACAAAGCTTAAGAATACGCCTAGGATGGACGGTGAGGGTGCCGTATAGTGTAAGTGACCGGGAAGCCGAGAAGATGGAGAGGAGGCGTGAGTAAAGCGGCATACAGGCGAAAAAGAGTTGTTAGGATTGGCTCAGTATTTGAAAAAAGAATAGAGGAGGAACATAATGAAAACCATTTCCTACCCTAGACATCGAGCTATACTGATTGCTTTGCTAGCGTTCACACTTTTATTGTCACAGCTTACGCTTTATCCGCCGACCACTTCTGCGGCCAGCAACCTGGCAGCAGGCAAGACGATGTCCGCCAGCTCGTTTGTGCCTCCGTACGGCCCGGGCAATGCCAATGACGGCAACCAGGGATCGTATTGGGAAAGCGCGAATAACGCGTTCCCGCAGTGGATCGCAGTAGATCTTGGAGGCTTGTCCAGCATCACTCGTGTTACGCTGAAGCTTCCGGGGAGCTGGGAGGCTAGAAGCCAAACCATATCTATTCAAGGCAGCATAAATGGCAGCGCTTACAATACGATTGTCGCATCTTCGTCTTATACATTTAATCCGAATACGGGCAATACGGTGAACATTGATCTGCCCTCGGCCGACACGAGGTTTGTGCGCATCTATTACACGGCTAATACCGGATGGTCGGCAGGCCAATTGTCGGAGCTGGAAGTGATCGGAACGCCTGTCAGCACTTCTGGCGTCTATGAAGCAGAAGCGGCCACCCTAACGGGCGGCGCCAAGATCAACAATGATCATGCCGGCTACACCGGCTCCGGCTTCGTAGACGGCTATTGGCAGCAAGGAGCGAGCACAGCATTTCAGGTACAGGCAGCTTCCGCTGGAACATATGACGTCACGCTAAGGTATGGCAATGCCTCGGGCAGCAGCAAGACCGTTAGCGTATACGTGAATGGCACAAAAGTAAAGCAAACAACGCTGGCCAGCCAATCCTCTTGGTCGCAATGGGCAACGCAAAAGGAATCGCTGACGCTCAATTCCGGTACGAATACAATTGCGTATAAGTACGATCCGGGAGATTCAGCAAATGTCAATCTGGATTCCATTACGGTAACCCCTTCCACAACACCAACACCAACACCAACACCAACACCAACACCAACACCAACACCAACACCAACACCAACACCAACACCAACACCAACGCTTACCCCAACACCGACCGTATCACCGACACCGACGCCAACGCCAGGCTCTGGCAGCAATCTGGCTGTAGGCAAGCCGATTACGGGCTCGTCCTATGTTCATACATTCATCGCAACGAATGCGAACGATAATGATGTGAACACCTATTGGGAAGGAGCGGGCGGCTCCTATCCTAACTTGCTCACTGTCGATCTCGGCGCCAATGCGAATGTGACGTCCATTGTGCTTAAACTGAATCCTAGCTCCGCTTGGGGCACGAGAACGCAGACGCTGGAGGTGCAGGGCCGCGAGCAGAGCACATCGGGATTCACGACCATTGCCGCCTCGGCCAACTATTCGTTTAATCCTGCTGCGGGCAATACGGTGACGATACCGGTATCGGCTACAGCGAAGGAGGTTCGTCTGCGCTTCACCGCCAATACCGGATCGAGCGCAGGGCAAGTAGCGGAGTTCCAGGTCATCGGCTCGCAGGCTCCAAACCCGGATTTGACGGTTACGGGCTTGTCATGGACGCCTCAATCACCGATAGAGACCAACGCCATTACGCTTCAAGCGACCATTGCGAATACCGGCACACTAGCATCTGGAGCAACGAACGTAAACTTTTACCTGGGTACAACGCTGGTCGGAACCGCTCCTGTAGGCGCACTGGCTGCGGGAGCTTCTACGAATGTATTCGTTAATACCGGCAACCGCAATGCCGGAAGCTATGCGGTGTCGGCGAAGGCAGACGAGGCGAATAGCATCATTGAGCTAAATGAAAATAACAACAGCTATACCAGCCAGTCGCCACTTGTAGTCAGTCCCGTTGCAAGCTCGGATTTAATCGCCTCGTCGGTGAGCTGGTCTCCGAGCAATCCGTCGGCGGGGAATACGGTAACCTTCTCCGTCGCATTGAAAAACCAAGGCACGATTGCCTCGGCGGGAGGCGCGCATAACCTGACGTTGACGATCACCGACTCGACGACCAATGCGGTCCTGAAGACGCTGACAGGCGCATATACCGGCGTAATTGGCAGCGGTGTGACAACTGCGCCAGTCGTTATGGGAACATGGACGGCAGGCAACGGCAAATACAACGTGAATGTGCAGGTTGCGGCAGATGCCAATGAACTGCCGGTGAAGCAGGGCAACAACAGCAGCTCGCAGCCTTTCTTTGTCGGACGCGGGGCTAATATGCCGTACGACATGTATGAAGCGGAGGATGCGGCAATCGGCGGCGGAGCTTCCATTGTCGGGCCTAACCGAATCATCGGCGATCTGGCGGGTGAAGCATCAGGCCGCAAAGCCGTTACACTGAACACCACTGGCAGCTATGTGGAGTTTACGGCCAAAGCAAGCACAAATACGCTTGTGGCACGGTACTCCATCCCGGATTCAGCCAATGGCCAGGGACAGAACTCTACGCTGAATGTATACGTGGATGGCGTGTTTGCGAAAGCGATCCCTCTCACTTCGAAGCACACATGGCATTATGGCAATGAAGCCAGCCCCTCGAACAATCCGTCCGAAGGGTCGCCACGACATATCTATGACGAAGCTAATATTATGTTCGATACAGTCATCCCGCAAGGAAGCAAGATCAGGCTGCAAAAGGATGCGGCCAACACAACAAGCTATGCCATCGACTTTATTAATCTGGAGCATGTATCGCCAATCGCCAATCCCGATCCGGCCAAATATGTAACGCCGTCGGGCTTCACGCATCAAGCGGTGCAAAACGCGCTGGATCAGGTGCGCATGGATACGACGGGCAATCTGGTAGGTGTCTACCTGCCGCCGGGCAATTACGAGACGGCGAACAAGTTCCAGGTGTACGGTAAGCCTGTACAAATCGTCGGAGCAGGCCCTTGGTATACGCGTTTCTACGCTCCGTCGAACCAGAACAATACGGATGTCGGCTTCCGGGCGGAAAGCTCGGCGAATGGCTCTACTTTCAAAGGGTTTGCGTACTTCGGCAATTATACGTCGCGCATTGACGGTCCGGGCAAAGTGTTCGACTTCAGCAATGTCGCCAATATGACGATCGACAACATCTGGGCGGAACATATGGTTTGCCTCTACTGGGGCGCTAATACGGACTACATGAAGATTACGAACTCTCGTATTCGCAACATGTATGCGGATGGCATCAACATGACGAACGGCAGCACGCATAACCTGGTGTCCAACGTCGAAGCTAGATCGACTGGCGACGATAGCTTTGCGCTATTCTCCGCGATCGACGCAGGCGGCGCGGATATGCACAGCAACGTCTATGAGAATCTGACGGCCATACTGCCATGGCGTGCGGCGGGTGTGGCGGTATACGGCGGCTACGGCAACACATTCCGCAATATCTACATCGCAGACACGCTGACGTACTCCGGCATTACGATCAGCTCGCTGGACTTCGGCTATCCGATGAATGGCTTCGGGGCTTCGCCTACGACGAACTTCGAGAACATCTCGATTGTAAGGGCGGGCGGCCACTTCTGGAACGGCCAGACGTTCCCGGGCATCTGGGTATTCTCGGCCTCGAAGGTATTCCAGGGCATCCGGGTCAATAATGTCGACATTATCGATCCGACCTACTCCGGCATTATGTTCCAGACGAAGTACACCGGCTCGCAGCCGGAAAATCCGGTCACCGACACGGTCTTCAGCAATATTACGATTTCCGGAGCGCAGAAGAGCGGCGACGCCTTCGATGCGAAGTCGGGCTACGGCATTTGGGTCAATGAGATGCCAGAGCCGGGCCAAGGTCCGGCCGTTGGCTCCGTCACGTTCAACAATCTGAAGCTGATCAACAATCATCAGGATATTAAAAATACGACATCGACGTTCAACATTATTATTAACCCGTAAAGATAATAGGGACGGTTCTAAGCGGAAATACGGCTTGGAGCCGTCTTTCCCTGTCTGAAGGAAGAGACTTTGTATGTCCACGCATGGCTAGTAGCTCTTCAGCTTGGCCTCTGCTTTGGCTATGACAGAAGCAATCTGCGTCTCGTAATAATGCATATTCGTTTTGTTGATCAGAATCTGTCTAATATGCACCAGCATCCGGGACAGAGAAGCGGAGGTGCCGGATGTGTCGCCGCTGCGCACCGTCTGCAGCAGCACCTTGGATTCTGCGGTGAACAGCTTCTTTGTCTGGCTTGCGGCGCTTTTGGCCGCTTTGATCCGCGACTCCGTCGCTTTGTTGGCATCCAGAATATCCCGTAGGGCTTTTGTTTTGGCGGTGGCGTCCGACTTCGCTTTCTTCACGGCAGCTTCTTTGGCGCTAATATCCTTTTTGGCTGCTTGGACGGCGATTTTTGTTACTTCGACTTTTACGTTAATGATGGAGGTCAGCTCTTTGTTTTTGGCGGCTTTGGCGAGGCTGAGCTGCGATCTCTGCGTATCGTATAGATCGAATAGCGGCTTGTATCTTTGCTTCGTCTTAGCAACGTCTCCTGCCAGCGAAGCGATTTTGCTTTTGTCGATGTCCTTGATCCGCTTGCGCATGAGCGTATCATTCTCCTGGTTTTTGTAACGGAGCGCGCTAATCTTCGTGTCTAATCCGATATCTTGCTTCTGGAGCGTCTGGAGCTCGGCGTAATTCTTCTTGAGCTGTGTGGCGGCGGAAGCTTTGGCGTTATCCACGATTTTGTCGAACGATTTCTTCGCCGTAGCGGAAAATTCGAACGGCGCAGCCGATGCCGCTGCCGATCCGGCTAGCGACAAAGCGAGGACAAGACAAACAATTCGAAGCATGAACGGGGCTTTCAAGATAAATTCCTCCTTTGGCAAATAGGGCCGAAAACGCAAAGAAGCACCCGCAAGGCTGACACGAATGTCAATCCTTGCGGGTGCTTCCCGCATTTCCGTTCCTTATTTTTCCTTACTATACCGTATACCACATCTGAAGGTCAACTCTCTGGCGGGAGTGAATAATAAGATTCCGGCGTCATGCCGAGCATCGATTTGAACGCCCGGATGAAGTGGGACTGATCGAAGAACCCAAGCTCCGCGCTTAGTTTTGCCCAATCATCGGCTTCTCCTCGATCCAGCATCTCCGCCGCATTGTGAAGACGGTAAAGCTGAATCACCCATTTGGGGCTTACGCCGACGTATTTGTGGAATAATCGCTGGAGCTTCCGTATATGCAGATTAAAGTGGGCGCTGAGCTGCTCGACACGGGTGACATCGCGGTTCTGTTGAATGTAGTTTACAATTTCAAGAATGGTTGCAGAGAAAGGATCCTGCTCTGGTATCGCGTTCCTCAAAATTCGGTCGGCATGGCGAACGAGCGCCTCGGGCGGCTCGCCGCTTCGCAAGGCGGACAGCAACGGCTCCCCCTCTGTGCCGAAAGCGTCCATCATGCTCATGGAACCGTCGGTTAACGAGGTCAGAGGCTGTCTCGCAAAGGGATAGAAGCCCCCTGGATGAAACTTGACTCCAAAAGCTCTGCCCGCACCCTCCAGATGCTTCGAATACATATGGCTGGATATGCCGTATACGGCGATGCCGGAATGCTCGACTACCATATTCACGCAGGGATTCGGGATGACATCCTGGTCATAGTGGACCCCATCGCCGAGATTCCAGCTCACGATCCAATAATGCTTGACGAACGGAGCCAGCTCAGGCGACGGAGGGAACCGGAGCAGCTGGAATCGCTTCTCCGCCTCGGTGGGTTTCATTACGCCCATGCTGGCGTGTTGGAGCGGTGAAGTCATCGTCTGAATCACTCCTTAAGCGGCTTGTCGCTTTTTTACAATACAGTCTCTATGAACTCCATTATACTTGCCTTGTATCTATCAAATCTATAGAGGAGCGTGCATGCAGTTATGAGTCATACATTCGTCACGTATATCGGCGCGGAGCCGTCAAAAGTATGGGAAGCTTTGGTCAAGCCGGAAGGGACGCGCCGCATCTTCTTTGATTGCGTACTCCAGTCCGATCTGAAGCCTGGCAGCCCGTTTGCTTATATCGGTCCTGGCAATGACGGACCGGAGACGGTGCATGTATACGGCGAGATCCTGGAGATCGAAGAAGGCCGCAAGCTGACGATGCTGGAGCATCCGGGACCATCCTACTACGAGAATCATGCGGAGCTGACATCGCGCATCGTGTATACGCTGGAGCAGGCCGGGGCATGCACAAAGCTGACGCTTGTCAACGATCAGTACACAGACAATCATCCGAGCGAGGCGAAGGCGGTAGAGAGCTGGGCGGTCGTTCTCAGCAGCCTAAAAACCTATGCCGAGACGGGCAAGTCGCTAGATTTTGGCTGGTAACGGGGCTAGCCGCCACCTCTACTATTCTTTATACTAAAGGAAAAAGGATAGGAGAATGGCAGCATGAGCTACAAAATCGTATTTTTTGATATTGACGGTACGTTGGTGAACGAGGAAAAGGTAATTCCTGCTGATACAATTAAGGCAATTAGCGAGCTGAAGGAGAAGGGGATCGAGCCTGTTATCGCAACGGGCAGGGCGCCGTATTTCATCAAGCCGCTAACCGAGAAACTGGGCATTGATTCGTATGTATGCATGAACGGCGCATATGTCGTGTACAAGGGTCAAACGCTCTATAAAAGGAAGATTACAAAACAGTCGCTGGAAACGCTGGTTGCGCTTGCGGCGCAGCATGACCATGGCCTGGTGTTCGAGGGTGAGGTCCGCTACTGCTCCGATCGGGACAATCACCCGTTCATTACGGATTCGATTCAGTCACTGAAAATTGATCTTCCTTCCTTTGAGCCGCAATTTTGGCGGGATAACGATATTTTCCAAGCCTTCCTTCATTGCGAGAGCCATGAGGAGCATCTGTACGAGACATTGAAATCCGAATTTACGCTTATCCGCTGGCATCCGCAGGCGATGGACGTGCTGCCGCTCGGCGGCTCCAAGGCGCAAGGCATTGCAGCGCTCCTGGACAAGCTGGGGCTTACGCCAGAGCATGCTGCGGCCTTTGGAGACGGCCTGAACGATAAGGAGATGCTGGAGTATGTCGGCTTCGGCGTGGCGATGGGCAATTCGCATCCGGAATTGCTGCCTTTCGCCAACTATGTGACGACGCATGTGGACGAGAACGGCATCCGCAACGGACTGATCGAAGCGGGATTGTTAATGGCATAAATTTCCTAATTGCGCCTGTCTGCTGTTTTTTCAACTCACCAAACGACGATTGCCCACGTACAATAACCTAATCATACCAACAGCTTGGGGGAAATGACGTGATCGTAATCTCGGACGGCAGCCCCGTACAGTTCCCGCCGGGGATGCTGACGGAGCTTGAGAGGAAGACGTTGAGGCAGAAACAAGGCAGTCCCGTAATGTACGGGTACCGGTCGCTGGAAGCCTTGCTCTTCGAACTGAAGATGAGGACGAATATCGTGGAGGCTGCGAAGGCGATGTACCAGAGCGGTGTCAGCTTTGCGACCTTCAGCAATTCCCGCTGCAACGGGAGGTACTGGATTCGTACGCCGGATGGCGGCTTTCTGCTCAGGCCGGGCGTGCCGCCTTCCGTTGGAGTGAGGGATATCTTCGAACAAGGGCATTTGTACGCCTTCGAATGCGCCGGGGCCATCATTATTATGCTGTACAAAGCGGTGCTGGAGACGATTGGAGAGGCCGCGTTCAACCGGCATTTTCAAAGACTGTTTTTGCGGGACTGGCAATATGACAGAGATCTTCGCCTGACAACGAGCAATAACCTGAACGAGACGTATGCCGGAGATGTGATGTACTTCAAAAATCCCGATCATGATCCCGGTTCGCCGGAGTGGCAGGGCGAAAACGTGATCAAGCTCGATGACAATCTGTTCTTCGGCCACGGGATCGGTATTGGCACCGGACAGGAGATTATTGCCCAGTTGAACAGGGCGAGGGTGCCGGGCAGTATGGTTTCGGCGTATCTGCAGGATCTGGTGCTGAGGCCGGACTTTGAGGCCGTGCGTATGCTGACGATGCGCGAGGATGAGGAAGCGCTCGTATAACGACATGAAGAAGGCTGGGCAGCGGGTTAACCGCGGCTCAGCCTTCTTGCGCGAAGCTGTTTGTATTGGAAATAAATCGTGCAGCCGATGCAGTAGCCGAACAAAGCGCCAAGAGCGGCGGCTCCCATCATGCCGGCGAATACATATCCGGCCGCGCTCCAGCCCAGCAGGAAGCTGAGCAGCGAGCAGGTCAGAAACAGGATGCCAAGCGAGTTGTTGAATCGCTGGAGCTCTGCTGCTTCGGTCTTGCCGGATGCCGTATATTTCGATACGAAAGGCCGGACAATCGCGATAAACAAATTAGCTTTAGGTCCGAGCAGCAAGCCGAGCAGCTGTACGATCCATAACACGACGATCAGCCACGGCAATTGGAGGATGATGGCGATCAGCAATGTCGCGACGATGCCAGCCTGGTTGCTGCGAACGTAGGCGAGAGGAATTTCCTTCATATTATTACCTACCTTTCCGATAGGATTTATTCAATCCTATTATAGGGCAGGGGAGGGGCAATTACAATTGCAAATCTAAGTGCGAGCTACGCTTTTTGCCATACATCCGATTGATCCGGCTTATCACCCATCGTCCACCAGCGCGCAATGTAGGTTTCGCCGTTATACGTGACGCGGTCACCGCCCAGATAAGCTTTGGAGCTGTGCCATTCTACGGTCACATTGCTCAGCAGCTTCCATGCAGCGGAAGCATCGGGGGCATTGTTCTGCGTCCAGTATTGCGCTTCATAGTCCAGTCCCTTGTACTGGACTTTGTTGCCCTTCAGATAGACCGCTTTGGCATCCCACTGCGGAAGCTGGCTGTTGCCGTTTTCCCCGCCGTTATTGCCGCCGCCATTATCTTCCTTAAGCGTACGTTCGGTTAGCGGTGTGGAGAGAGGGGATGTCTTTCCGTTCACGTCAACGGCTCGTACAGTGTACGTATAGGCCTTGTCCGCTTGCAAGCCCTCATCCGTATACGTCGTGTGCGCCGTCGATCCACAGAGTACGCCGTCACGGTAAATATCGTACTTCTGGATTTTCAGCTCCGACGAGGAAGGCAGCCAGCTCAGAACAATCGACTTTGCCGTTTGCAGAACGGATTCCAGCTTGCCAGGGGCGCTTGGTGGCTCAGGCTGAGGCTGAGGCGTAGAGCCGTCGTTGGTCAGATTGACGTCAATCACTTGGTAGAACGCGTTCACGGTGTCCGCGATTTCCCAAACGCCCAGAATGAGGTGGTAGCCGCTCCTGTCTGTCGGCACATTGCACTCATGGGAGACGGTGAAAGGCGGCTTGGCGCCTTTGTAATCGATGAAGCAGAATGGCTCTGGCTCAAGATCGGCGCGCGTTAGCGGCTTGCTAGGGTCCCAGTCTTTTTTCGTCATATAATATCTCCAGTTGTCGGAGACATGCGCGGCAGTGAGCTTCCAGGTGAACGTTTGCTTGCCGCCTGTCATATTTACTTTTTTCCAGCGGGTATTCGTTTGCTCGTAAAGCTCCTTGAAGATGCCTGCGCCGGTAATTTGACCGTCGGCAGGTCCCGTCTGCGGGAAGCCGCCGATCGCTTCCAAGCTTTGCGGTTCATATTGAACGGCTCCGCAATTGGTATTTTGCTTATCCTTGCAAAGCAAGGCGCGGCTTGCCGGAGATTCCATGTAACCATGCGCGGATACGTTCTCGGATAATACGATAGATAAGAGCAAAGTGAAGGCCAGGGCGCCTAGTGCAGTTTTGTGAAGCAAAACTTGCTTCGAAAGCATGGAAGGGGGGGGAGTGATGCTGCCGCCGTTGTCTTTGTGCCTACAAAAAAGGAACTAGGCGCATGAAAAAGCATGCACGGCCTTTTCCCTGAAAGAAAAGATCGCACATGCTGATTGTTGGATTAAAGCTATGGAGTTGAGGATGGGACAGGAATGGTCTCAGGCTGCTCGAAGGTCATGTCTTTTTTGTCAACGGTCACTTTCTTCATCGACAGCGGCTCCAGCGGCTTGTCCTCCGCATCGCGCTTCTGATTGACGATCGTCTCCACTGCTTCCATGCCTTCAATCACCTTGCCGAATGCAGCGTATTGATTGTCCAGATGCGGAGAGTCTTCCGTCATGATGAAAAATTGCGATCCCGCGGAGTCGGGGACCATCGTTCGGGCCATGGAGATGACGCCTTTGGTATGCTTCAAATTGTTGGTGAAACCATTGAACGTAAATTCTCCTTTGATCATATAGCCGGGTCCTCCAGTGCCGTTGCCCTGGGGGTCGCCGCCTTGAATCATAAAGCCTGGAATGACGCGGTGGAAGATGACGCCGTCATAGTAGCCTTTGTCAATCAGCGAGATAAAGTTGTTGACGGTATTCGGCGCAACCTCCGGGTACAGCTCGACTTTGATGATTTCATCGTTGCTCATCTCAATCGTCACGACCGGATGCTTCTCCGGTCCGAGCAGCTCCAGCTCATCGGCCGGCTCCTCGGAAGGCGAAGGCGATGGGGTAGGAGATGGCGATGGCGAAGGCGAAGGCGTAGCCGTCTCTGTCGGCGTTGAGCCGCCAGCGCCCGGCTCCTTGTCGGCGGGCTTGCCCTGGTCGACCCCGCAGCCCGACATGATCAGCGCAAATATGATGCACAGCAGCAGCGCGGCGCCAAAGCTTCTTTTTAACCTGAAACGTTGCATAAATTGGATTCCTCCTAAAAGGTTCGTTAGAACAATGATGTTGTAATTGTAGGCAGTTACCGACCTTATTCTACCATAGGGCCGGCTCTAAAATCTAACCTGCCATTAGGCTCATGCAAGTCCTTGAGAAGCGCGTTTCTTCAGCCACAGACGATAGGCTCCCAAGGAAATGACGAGAAAAATACCGTACACGGCTATCGTCGTTATGCTGCTCTTAGGGTCGCTCATCAGATTGTCGCCGACCATCGCAAAGAGGAGCATGGCTGGAATTTTGCCGATGGATGAGGCGATGGCATAGGAGAGAAAGCCGACCCGGCTGAGTGCCGCGTATACATTGATGATGATAGAGGGGATAAAGGGCAGCAGCCGGGCGAACAAAATCGCGAGGAACGCATTCCGCTCGAACAGGGTGGTTACTTTGTCGATGCTTTTGTACCGGTGAAGCGCCCGCTCTCCCCACTCCTGAAAGCCGTATCGGATGAACAAAAACATCAGAATAGAAGCGGCAGCCGATCCAACCCAAGTAATGGCCGCCCCTAATGATGGTCCAAGAGCAGCGCCAATGACTCCGCCAATGACGGGATAGGGGATGATGGGGAAAAGCGCCATGACGATAGCCATCAGGGCTACCAGAAGCAGATTCTCCGACAGCTGGAACCAGGCGAGGATCGCCTCTCCGTACAAATAAATGACAATGGCGACGCCAATGTAGCTTAGCGCCATTAGTAGCTTTTTGCGCACAAGTGTACCTCCGGATTAGTCTCCTGCCTATTATAGCATGTCTGCTGCCGGAAATACCCTTGCGGAAGCGGCTTGACCTTCTCGTAACGGCAACGTTTAGAGTAGGGGAAACACGTACTTGAGGGGGATTGTTTGGGATGCCAAACCATGACGAGATTTATAGCAGGGAAGCGGAGCGATATGATCAGTTGATTGCTTCGCAGCCTAATTTAATGGAGATTGTGAATGAGCTTATGCCGATCGCTGGGCTGGATGTATTGGATATGGGGGCGGGTACAGGAAGGCTGACTTTGGCGCTTGCGCCGTGCGTAAAGTCGATCCTGGCTACGGATGCGTCCGCTGCGATGCTGAAGCTTACGGGGGAGCGTCTGAGGGCATCAGGGATGCAGCACTGGGGGACGGCGGTTGCCGATCACCGCAGCTTGCCGCTGGAGGATAGCTGCGTCGATCTCGCGGTGTCGGGCTGGAGTATCTGCTACTTATGCGCGTCTGGCGTGCCGGAGTGGAGAGAGAACCTGAGGCAGGTCATGAGCGAGATAGAGAGAGTGCTGCGCCCGGGCGGGACGGTGATTATTTTCGAAACGATGGGGACCGGATACGAGACGCCTCAGCCACCAGAGTTTCTGTTGGACTATTATCGTGCGCTGGAGGAGGAGTACGGCTTTCAGCACCGCTGGCTGCGTATGGACTACCAGTTCGAATCGGTGGAGCAAGCAGAGGATCTGACGGCGTTTTTCTTCGGGAAGGGGTTATCCGAGCGTGTGAGGAAGGAGCGCCTGACGGCGCTTCCCGAATGCGCCGGATTATGGTGGAGGCAATTTCCATGAGCCGAGCCGTGAGTGGGGGTAAGGCGGGCGAATAAGTTGGTAGAACCGACTTAAATATGCCTGAGCGGCGGTGAAGTGGGGAGATAGTCGGTAGAATCGACTTAAATGTGCCTGAGTAGCAATCGAGTGGGGAGCAAGTCGGCAGAATCGACTTAAATGGGTCTGAGTAGCAGTCGAGTGGGGAGCAAGAACCAGCGCATTAAAAAAAGGAGACGAGCTTATTCGTCTCCTTTCGTGTTCGAATCGGCGGTATTCGCGCGCTGTTGCACGCGAGCCATGAGCTCTTGCATCTGTGCAAGCAGGAAGGCGCCTTCCTCTGGCGATGCGTCCAGTTGGCACAGCAGCTTTTCCGGAATATCTAACGCCTGCTCGCGGAGCTGACTTCCTTGCTCTGTGAGGGCGATGACGACGTTGCGTTCGTCGTTTTTGTCCCGGGTGCGGGTAACGAGGCCTGCGGCTTCCAGTTTTTTTAGCAGCGGAGTCAGCGTGCCGGAATCGAGATATAGTTTGGCCCCAAGTGCACTGACTGTGACCTGATCTTGCTCCCACAGGGCAAGCATCGTGACGTATTGGGTATACGTCAGTCCAAGCTCTTGCAGAAGCGGGCGATAGAGCTTAGTCAACTCCCGCGAGCAAGCGTAGATCGCAAAGCAAATTTGGTTTTCCAGCTTCAACGTTTGATCCGGTTGCATAAGAGTGCCTCCAACATGGGCTCGACAATAGAACGGCCAACCTCATCTATTTTAATGGGTTCAATTAAATTGCATTAAATTAAATAGTAGCGAATGACCCTCAATTTGTCAACGAATACTCAGTCCCCTTTAAATAGGGGGATTCCAAGTATAAATGAAACCCGCAGAAAAGGGGGGAGGTGGAGTCGAAGTATAGCGGCGACAAGTACGTCTCGTATCCGAACTTTCATTCCAGCATTGTCCCGATGCCTAGCATCTCCCCTTGCTTAACGAACCAATCTGCGACGGCGACGTCGAAGGCGGCCATGCCCATGGGGCAGAAGAGCACCGATTCCCCATCGGCAAGCTCGCCCAGAGCGTCCCGGCAACTGACATCGCCGAGCGTCATAACATCCTCCGCTTGCAAGCCCGCTTCCCGGTGCAGCAGCTCGATGTCGGTGTTCTCCCGGCATACCTCTGTCCAGTCGTCTACGACAATGGTGCGAACCTCCCGGATCGCCTCCAATTGATAATCGCGGAGGGAGACATCCAGAAGCAGCGTGCCGGGAGCGGGAGGAGTGTCAATGTAGCGTGCGGAGCTTGCTGTACAAGTGAGGATGACGTTGCAATGCGGATACCAGGTTTGCCAGTGCTCTGTCACACTAATCCGGTCATTCATATCTTCTGTGAGTCTGACCTCCAATTCCACGCCCCGAATATCGGTCAGGTAAATATGATCGATATGCTCCCCGAACAGCGAGCGGCACATCTCGTAATGGATGCGTCCGATCGGCCCCCAGCCAATAATACCGATTCGAAGTCGCTGATTGTCCGCCGAGCGGCTGGCCAGCCAGCGATCCAGCATCAAGCTGCTCACAGCCGCAGTACGCACAGCGCTGACCGCCGCAGTATTCAGAATGGCGGAAGGCTTGCCGGTGTCGGCGTCGTTCAATACGGTGACACTATGCGCGCGCGGGAGGCCGGCGGAGAGGTTGCCGGGGAAGCTGGCGATCCACTTGATGCCGGCCGCATGGATGCCGCCGCCAATATAAGCGGGCATCGCGATGATGCGATTAGCGGAATTGCCGTAGCGCAGATAGGGTTTAAGCGGCTGGGCGTACTCGCCCTGATCAATCATCCGGGAAGCTTCTCCGATTACGCCGAGCAGTTCGCGCCAGCGGAAGCCGATCACCCGAAGGTCCTTTTCGCCTAGGTAGAGCAAGCGTAGTCGCCTCCCTCCGAAAGTATCGCCGCGCCGAATTGCTCGCGCATCCATGCATCGTTAAAGACCGTATCCATATAGCGTTCTCCGCGATCATGCAGGATCACGACGCATGTCGAGCCATCCGGAATATCGTCAAGCATCCCGGTGAGGGCAGCGATAACAGCGCCGGAGGACGGTCCCGCGAGGATGGCCTCAGTCTCTGCCAATCTGCGACAGCCTACGGCCATCTCTCGGTCCGTGATGTTCACCGCATAGTCCATGAAGCGGGTCTCGCCGAATGGAGGGATGATGCCCGCTCCAAGGCCGGGGAAGCGGCGCGGGCCTTTCTCTCCGCCGAAGATGACGCTGCCTGCCGCATCCACGGCAATGACTTTGGTTGCCAATCCGTGGTCGGCGATGTATCTGGAGCAGCCGAGCATCGTGCCGCATGTGCTGACGCCGCCAGCGATATAATCGACTCTGCCCAGCGAAGCTTTGATCTCGGGCATGGTTCCGTCATAGTGCGCCAGATAATTGTTCGGATTGGCATATTGGTTCGGCCAGAAGCTGCCGGGCAAGGCTTCCCGCAGCTGACGGACGCGCTCCAGCCGGGCGGGCAGGAATTCGCCAGTCTGCGGATCGGGCGTATCCACGTAGGATACCTCGGCGCCGTATGCCTTCATAATGGCGATATTGGCGGAAGCGGTGCGGGGGTCAATGACGCTTATGAAGCGGATGCCCAGAATGGAGCAGATGGCGGCAAGGCTGATCGCCATATTGCCGGAGCTTGATTCGATCATGACGGAGCCGGGGGCGATCAGCCCCTCATCCCATGCGCTGCGCACGATGCGCAGAGCCGGACGGTCCTTGGCGCTGCCGCTTGGATTCATCAGCTCCAGCTTGCCGAAGACACGTATGCCGCGTGTATTGCCGAACAGCCTGTTCAGCGGAACGAGCGGCGTATTTCCGATTCTATCCAACCAGCTTTCCCTCATGGTCAGCAGCACCTTTCATTAATATAGCTTCTTGGCTTTCACAGGACCGGCAGGAAGCTGATCCCGCTCGCTTACGTGTATAACCTCTATGCCCTGCAGCAGCCGGTTGCGGATCATCATGCCGATATCTCCGATCTTATGCTCGACATCATGCTGAATAGCGCTCGCGACAGAGTCGTCCAGCCGGCTGCTCTTGATAAACAGCTTCAGCTTGTTAGATTCCACTTGCACTCTTAGAGAAGCGTCCGCCAGATGTCTGTGCACGGCCTCTTCAATGTCGTATAGGCTGATTTTCTCTCCGTGCTTCAATTCCGGCCCGATGCGCTTGGTCATGCATGCGAAAGTATGAAGCGTTCGTCCTTGATGGACGACAATGCGGAAATCCCGGACGATATCGTATGTGACGTAACGCATGGCGGGAAAGAGGGCGCGGGAGAAAGAGGTCAGCACCAGAACACCTTCATCGGGCCCTAAGGGCTCATAACCCAGCGCTTCAGCGGGGAGAGACTCTCCGTACACATCGTCCGACAAGACATAGCGGCCGAGCTCGTGAGAAAATGCGGCAATGGCGCCGATCTCGATCGAGCCGTACGTATCCAGTACATCGCTAGCGCCTATCCCGAAGCGGCCAGCCATATTTGCTTGCCACTCCGCCGAAGCCAGCTCGCCCACCAAAATGATTTTGCGCAGACCAAGGGAGAGGGGGGAAGAGAGCGCATCCGCAATGGCTTCCAGAATAGACGGCATCGTATAGAGGAGCTGCGGTCGATAGCGCTCAAGCTTAGCAACATGCTCCTCAACAGGCGCGGTAAAAGGGATAGCCTCTGCTTCCATGCCAAGATCCTGAAAGATCGCAATAGCGGTGCTGGCGGCATGGCCCGTGCCGAGATCCGCCATCGCTTTCGCAATAGCGTGACGGGGGCCAAGCCAATCCAGAAAAGAAGCCTTCTTGGCTTCGATATATCGAAGATCATCTTCGTGAGAATAGTAGATCGACTTGCGGATGCCGCTCGAGGTGCCGGAAGTCCGATAGATGGACAAGCCAGGTTCCATACGCTCTGGCTGCGCGTAATAATAGCGGTCCAGCACCGCTGCGGTTACGAGCGGCAGCTCCGCCAGAGCGGGAGGACTGCAATCTATCTCTGAGAGAGTAATGCCAGATTGGCGCAATAACGGCTCATACCAAGGATGCAGCCGCGCGATGAGGCGCAGCTGATCGGTCAGCTTCCAATTATTCATGGCTATAGTCATCCTCCTAGCATTATGATGCGATCGTCCATCATGCCGTTACTAAAGCATATGTGCGAGCGTACCGATGGTTCGGCTATGACGACAGCGGCCTAAAGCGATTTTTATATATTTTCGTATAGTAGTAATAGAACGAGATTGGGAGAGATACAAGTCTATAGACAGGAGCCGGAGACGACAAAATAATATCGCCGTTCACGCGGGCGGCGTGAAGGGAGCAAGGTTGAGGACAATGGCTAAGCTTAAAGTGAAAGCAAGCGGAAAGCCATATCGGGTATCCGACAAATGGGCCAAGACAAATGTGATGATGCGGGATCAAGGATTGCGCGGGTATATTCCGCTTACGAGGAAGTTCAGCCGCTTGTCGCTGCATAGTCTTCTTAATGCGCACCAGATGGTCTATGTGAAGCCGACATATGGATCGCTGGGCAAGGGAGTCATGAGGGTCGAGAAGCTTGGCTCAGGAGAGTATTGGTATCAGCTTGGAGGCGACCACAAGACGTTCTACAGCTTCGACGGGCTCTACCATTCTCTGAAAAGGGACACGCTGGGCAAAAGCTACCTCGTGCAAAGAGGCGTTCATCTGTTGAAATACGAGGGTAGACGGTTTGACCTGCGCGTTGTTGTGCAACGCTCGCCGCAAGGCGGGTGGGAGATGACCGGGATAGTCGCTAGAATTGCTCATCCGGAGAAGATCGTCACCAACGGCAGCCAAGGAGGCTCTATCTTGACCGCGGAGCAGGTGCTGAGCGCCCATATGAGCCCCTCGCAACTAGACAGCTTGAAGGAGAGGCTGGAGGACATCGGTATCAGCACAGTCAAGCGGCTGCACCGCAAGTATCCACGGCTGAATGAAATCGGCCTGGATGTTGCCATAGACAGCCAGTTCAGGCCTTGGATTCTGGAAGTGAATACGACGCCGGATCATTGTCCGTTCGCCATCTTGCCGGATCAGACGATGATCCGCCGAATCATCTATTATGGAAGCCAATATGGCAGACATTACAGATTGAATTGCTTCAAGGCGAAAAATACACTGTAGCCGCAATATAAAACAGGGCAGCATGCGAAAATGCATGCTGCCCTGTTATGTCCGCAAGCGCCGATCATTACTTTTTGGCTGCGACCGAGAAGATCACTTGCTTCTGCTTGCTGTCGATCAGTATGTTGATCGTATCATTGCCGATGGATGCGTGGGTCTGTGTAACCGCCTCACCCTTCTCGACTTTCTCGCATACTTCACTAAACAACTGCTTGAAGGCAATGGCGTTGTAGCCGAACAGCCCGTTGGCGAACATCTCGACGGCTTCCTTGTTGCGCGCCAGCGAGCCGTCGCGAAGTCTCATCGTGATGCCGTACGTATTGTATTGCGGATCCAGCCAGATCGCAGCTTCTTCATTGATGACCGTGGTGCCTGCCGGACGGTTCAGAACGTTCTCCTTCTCTGTCTGATCCTTGAACAGGCGCAGCGTCGTATCATACAGGTCATGGTTAGCGCCTCTGAGCTGTCCGACAAGCAGCAGCGATTCATAAGCGTCCCACATCCGTTTGTCCGGGAAGACGATAACCTTGCTGCCGCCGCCGAACGTAGGCACGATACGCTCCAGCTTGTCAGGGGATACGTTGATCTTGAGTCGCTGCGGCTTGACCGTCAGACGTTCCAGAATGACAAGCGCCTGAGCGCGCGTCACCTTCTGGCCGACGCCGAAGAAGCCGTTCGGATAGCCTTCCATGATGCCCTTCACAAGCGATTCCGCGATGAATCGCTGCTCCCGCTCCGTAGCTCCTTTAATATCGCCGAAGGCTTGCGCCATTTTTTGCCCATAGATGCTGTCTTCCAAAAATTCCGTTTCCTGCAGCGTATAGTAGACGACCTCCGCCACATTCTCGCGCGTCATGTCCATTTGAAAATCAGAATAGCGGCTTTTATTCAGGAAGTGGAGATCGCTTGCAATATCAATAAAGTCCTTGGCCCAGTAGCCGACCGTATTCGGCGCAAAGGTAAAGTAGCGGTAATCCTGCTTCAGGATCGCCTGGTTCTCCAGACTCAGGGCGTTCATGAAACCGCTGTTCCAGCTGCGTGAGCCGTTCTGATGAAGATCGGTGTACGAGAGAATGAGCATTTTGACGAATTGATCCACTTTCACCGTTTCCTCTGGTCGAAAAGTCCCGTCCGGATAGCCTTCCAGAATGCCGCGATTGACCATCTCGATGATCGTTTTCTCCGCCCAATGGCCTTGGGTGTCTTGGAATGGAGAGGCCTCCGTTGCCGCAACCGCTTTTTCGTATGCGGAAGAGGGCATAATGGCCGCCCAAACCATCGTGATGCCTATCATAAGTAGTGCCAACCGTTTCATCTATCCATGTCCTCCCAAAATCGATTTATTCCGACATCCTCTAGATAACCATATCCGGGCGTTATTGAGAATGGGCAGAATGATGCAACCTTGGCATTCGGGAAGGCCCTACTGACGCTAGCGCTTTGTGCATAGGGATGGGCGATAGCTATAGTCTCATTTACATATATTTGGCAAAAGGGCTCAGGGGGCAAAAGACGCAATAACGAACAATGGCATAGGTACTAAGGGATAACGTCCATGCTGGCGCATGAACGAAAAAAAACGGCTCCAAGAGCCGATCAAGCTCTCGAAGCCGTCTTAAGGGTAGGTAATCTCAATTAGTCCAATACTGCGCCGATATGGGCTTTGGTAACGGACCAGTGGGACGCCGTCCATACTTTTGCCTTCTTATCGATATAGATGATTTGCGGAGACTCATGCTTAACGCCTGTGTCTTCGGCAATCTTATTGGAGACAGGGCGGGATTCGATGACCTTCACCAGCACGTAGTCGATATTATCCTTCGGGCTGCCGCCGAGGTATTGGCTGAATTCTTCATGCGCATTGGCGCTGACCGGACAAGTCGTGCTGTGCTTGAACACAACGAGTGGCTTGGTCTCGGACGCTTGGAATATGTTATCCCATTCTTCAACGGTTGTAATTTCTCTGTATGTCATATGCGTGACACTCCTTCATCTATAGGTGGATTGAATCGGCTCATACCGTATCCTGTCGTTATTATATCTCTAGTTTGCGATTAAAGTCATCCTTTGGCCAATCTTCTCACCATGTTGATTATGCTATAATGGCGGGAATTACTGGAGAATTTTTTTTATTTAATACTAATAAGGGGGGAATCGCTGGTGATGATTCGATCCGTACGTGAATCCGATTATTTCGAAATCGTTCCTGTCGTTAATGAATGGTGGGGCGGCCGTCAAGTGGACCATTTATTGCAGCGGCTGTTTTTTGTCCATTTTCAGAATACAAGCTTTGTAATGGAAGAAGAGGGGCGCATGGTCGCTTTTTTGATCGGTTTTGTATCTCAATCGCAAGAGAATGAAGCGTACATTCACTTCGTAGGCGTTCATCCGGATTATCGAAATAAAGGAATCGCGAAGCAATTATATGAAATGTTCTTTAACAAAGTGCAGGAGCTTGGATGCTGCACGGTCCGATGCATCACGTCGGCGGTCAATGAAGGGTCCATTCAATTTCATTCGAAATTAGGATTTTTAGTATCGCTTGAGAAGGATTATGAGGGAGAAGGGCAGCATTATATAGGCTTCACGAAAAGGATCTCCTCTTAAGTGTTAAAAAAATCACAGCTTGGGGTTGATTTTCGAAAATAAATCGTGATAATATGTGTACAGCAACGAAATGACCGTTTTAGTATTTTGGTCATTCAGTCACGAAGTCAGAGGAAGAAGGAGGCGTTGCGAGTGGCCATTGATCGACGACAGCTCATTGTAGATGCGGCAGCGAAGTCATTCTCGCTATTCGGATACAAAGCGACGACCATGGACGGGGTAGCCAAGATCGCCAATGTCGGCAAGGGCACCATCTATACGTTCTTTACGAATAAGGAAGAGCTGTTCCAGGAGATCATGAACCGGATGATCGGGGATATGAAGCGGCTCGCTGAGCAGGCGATCGATCCCGGGAGGAAGTTCTTCGATAATCTGAATGCGGCATTAGAGCTGCTGCTCGACTTCCGCGAGGAACATGAGCTGGCGCTGAAGCTGTCGCAGGAGATGCGGGAGATCGGCACGCCGATGGCGCTGGAAGGCTTGCAGCAATTGGAGCGAGCGGTAGTCGGCTACATTGCGAGCCAAGTGAAGTCCGCGGTAGAGAAAAGCGAGATCAAGCCTTGCGAGCCGGAGATGACGGCGTTCGTTATGCTGAAGCTGTATATGGCGCTAACGGTAGATTGGAAGAAAACACATGAGCCGCTGAAGAAAGAGCAAGTAGCGGAGCGATTACGGTTTTATCTGGAGCAAGGCCTGGCGCCGGCGTAAGCGGGATGCCTTTTTTTACGGCATAAAATGACTAATTGTCCAAATCAGTCAATTCGTACTGGCAATGCTGGCAAACATACACAGACAAACAAGGAGTGGGAAATATGAAGTTAAAGGGATTGCGGCAATTCGGCAAAGAGCTGTCGGCGATCGCACGCAACAAGAAGGTGCTGATTCCGGTTATTGCGGTTCTGACGGTTCCGGTCATGTATACAGCGATGTTCCTCGGCGCGTTCTGGGATCCATACGCCAAGATGGAGGATCTGCCGGTAGCGGTAGTCAATTCCGACCAGGGAACGGAGTTTCAAGGGAAGCAGATGCATATCGGCGATGATTTTGAGGGGAAGTTAAGAGAGAATCCCAAGTTCGATTGGGCTTTTGTATCGAAGGATGAAGCTGTTCAAGGCATGAAGGACAACAAATATTATATGGCGATTGAGATTCCGGCGGATTTCTCCGAGAAAACGACATCGCTGACTTCGGATAAGCCGGAACCGGCAAAGCTGGTGTTCTTGCCGAACGAAAGCTACAACTTCCTCGCCGCGCAAATCGGCAATACGGCGGTTGAGCAAATGAAAGGCTTGCTGAATAAAGAAGTAACGGAAGTATACACCAGAACGGTGTTCGAAAAACTGGAATCCGCTGCTGACGGTATTGTGAAAGCAAGCGACGGAGCAGGCAAAATTGCCGACGGCACAACAAAAGCGAAGGATGGCGCGCAGCTGCTGGAGCAGAATCTGAGCAAGCTGACGAGCGGCACGGCCACGCTGCAGGATGGTGTCTCCAAGCTGAATACAGCAGGCAAGCAATTGCAAAGCGGCGCATCGGAGCTGAAGAACGGCGCGGCATCGCTGGATAACGGCATGGGGCTGTTGGCCGATGCAAGCGGCCAATTGGCAAGCGGTGCAGCAAGCGCTCATGACGGTGCATCGAAGCTGGCGGGAGGACTGACGGCATCCGCAGCCGGCACGGCGGAGCTGGAGCAAGGTGCTGCCAAGCTGACCGCCGGATTGGAAGGACTAGCTGCACAGAACGAAGCGTTAGCCGCCGATCCTAACTTCCAAGCGTTGATCGCGGCAAGCAAAGGCCTTGCCGGCGGACTTGAGAAGTCGTCCGCAGGCCAACAGGAATTGCTCGCCGGTGCGCATGGTTTGGAAGCTGGATTGAAGCAGCTGAATTCCGGCGCAGATACGCTGCAATCCAAATTGGGTGAAGCAAAGACGGGAGCAAACACGCTGGCTGGCGGCCTTGCCAAGCTGTCAGGCGGTACAGTCGAGCTGTCCCAGGGACTGGGCAAGCTGAATGATTCGGCAGGCTCCATGACTTCCGGCGCGAAACAGCTGGAAGAGGGTGCAACACAGATAACATCCGGACTAGTGGAATTGGAGGACGGCACGCATGAGCTGTCCACGAAGCTGAGCGACGCATCGTCGCAGACATCGGAGCTGTCCATGACCGATGAAATGGTCGGCATGTTCGCCGAGCCAATCCAGCTTGATGTGGACCGGGTAACGGAAGTGCCGAACTACGGCACAGGGTTTGCCCCTTACTTCTTGTCGTTAGGTTTGTATGTAGGCGCGTTGTTGATTACGATTGTTTACTCTGTTAAAGAACCTGCGATTCGCCCGGCGAACGGCTGGAGCTGGTTCTGGAGCAAGGCGCTTACGTTGATGCTGGTCGGTACGATTCAGGCGTTGATCGCAGACGCGGCGCTGATCTTCTTATTGAAGCTTGAAGTACAGAATATGGGCTTGTTCATTCTGTTCTCGATCATTACAAGCATCACCTTCATGATGCTGATTCAATTCTTTGTTGCATCAATGGGCAATCCGGGACGCTTCGTAGCGATCGTACTGCTCATCCTGCAGTTGACAAGCTCCGCAGGCACATTCCCGCTGGAACTAATCCCGGGCTGGCTGCAGCATGTAACGCCTTGGCTGCCGATGACCTATTCGGTCGCAGGCCTGAAGGATGTCATCTCCAGCGGCGAGACAACTCGCATGTGGGGAGACGCCGGCTTGCTCGGCATCTATGCTGTTGTCTTCGCAGGCTTGACGCTGGCTTACTTCATCGCAAGCCATCGCAAGGAAGGCGGCACAAGAGAAGAAGCATCCACCTCAATTGCATAATTGGACTAAGGGCATCGTAAGCATCATATACGATGCCCTTATGTTTGCGGCATGCCCGCATGCGCGACTAGCTAAGCGGTGAAATACCTTTCCATCCACCTACGCTGCATTATCAGCGAGCAAACGGCACCTTTATCAGGTGCCGTTTTATTATGGTCTGGCGGCATTTATTGGTAACCTTCGAATCATGGGTAGACAGCTCGTCCGGTGATCGAACATATATGGTGGGGCATAGGCACGCGCTAGTCATCTGAATCTCGACATTCATGGAATCAAGGAGGGGCTGCTTTCACAAAAAAGATTGCGCATGCCAAAAAACAGAAGGAATCCCCTATATGATATGGAAATTTGTAAGTGGAAGAATCTAACTCGGATCAAGCCGCAAATAATAGCCGATTAGGGGGCATCGCGATCGATGAAATGGAAGCAAGCCTGGATAAAACGCCTTATACAGATAACACCCCTTATCGTCATCTTCCTTACGGCGATATCTCTTAGCCTCAATACGATCAGCTCCGTCAGCAGCTCGCAAGGCCATATGTTTGCTCTTGTATTTGCTGTGTTTATCTTAGCTTCCATTCTGGTCAAACCGCTGTGGCTCAAATACGGCCTTGCTGTTGTTGCGTTTGTCTCTTTTTTCAACGCGCTGCCGGAGCTTTCATTCGACAAGCTGATTAGCGTTATGTATTTGACGCTCGTCTTACTGGCGTTCCTGCTGCCGTCGCCGATTCCTGTGTTTGCAGCAGCGGGCTACTACCTTTATATTACGCCGATTGTCTGGCCCGAGGAGTCGCCGGCAATGCTGCAGGCGATCTTGGGCGGCGTCATCATCAATATGATTCTTTATTCCCTGCTAGCTTTTTACTTCCGGAACCTGAGGAAAGAAAATGTGGCCAATGCCAAGCTGAATGCCCAGCTTAACGAAGCTCTCTTGCAGCTCGAGCATATGGCCTATTACGATACGCTTACCGGTCTGCCGAACCGTCAATCGTTAATGAAGCATCTCAATACAGATATCGCTCAACAAAAGCCGCTTGCTGTCCTGTTCCTGGATCTTGATCAGTTCAAACATGTGAACGATATGATGGGGCACAGAGCGGGGGATCAACTGCTGCGGGACGTTGCGGACCATCTTCGCCATTTCGCGGATTCGTCCTGCTTCCTTGCCCGCTACGCCGGGGACGAGTTCGTGCTGCTGTGCTCCTATCGGAGGGAGGAGGAAATCGCTGATCTGGCGGAACGGCTTGTCCGCTCCTTCCAGAACCCGTTCCACATCGAGCACAAGCAGGTTTATACGACCTCCAGCATAGGAATCAGCTTGTTTCCCGAAGATGCGGAGGAAGGGGAGACGCTAATCCAATATGCGGACAAAACGATGTATAGCATAAAGCGCGGCGATAAAAACGGTTATCGCTTCTTCTCTGATATCAAAAACGAGGAGCTGCTGCGTCAAGTCAGGCTGGCGAACGACATCCGCAGCGCCATAACCAAAAATGAAATGTCGATACACTACCAGCCGCTAGTAGAGCTGGAAACTGGGGTTATCCGCGGGGTGGAGGCACTGCTGCGCTGGACGCATAGCGACATGGGACCGATTGCGCCAACCCACTTTATTCCGCTCGCCGAACAGAACGGCGTAATCGTGGAGCTGGGGGAATGGGTTCTGGAGGAAGCATGCAGGCAGGTTAAGAGCTGGCATGAAGCTGGGAATGCCAAGCTGACGTTAGCCGTCAACCTCTCCATTCGTCAGTTCAAGTCGCTGAACTTCCCATCCAGAGTGCTGAACATATTGGAGAAGACGGATTTTGACCCCGCGCTGTTGGAACTGGAGGTTACGGAGAGCATGATGCAAAACGTAGAGGAATCGGTTCCTATTTTGAACGAGCTTAAGCGCCACGGCATTAAAATCTCTATTGACGACTTTGGGACAGGCTATTCTTCTCTGAGCGTCTTGGGGCAGCTGCCGCTGGATTACCTGAAAATTGATCGTTCCTTTACGAAAGAATTAACGAGCGACGTTTCCTCCGCATCCATTGTGAGGCTTATTATCGACATTGGACACAGTATGAATCTGCAAGTCATTTGCGAAGGGATTGAGACGGGGCGTGAAGTCGAGGCGCTCCGGCAGTTTGGCTGCGAATATGGACAAGGCTATTATTTCCAGCGCCCCTCTCCGCCTAATGAGATTGAGCGGCTATTGGACTTAAAACAACTGCATCAGTCAAAGGTTTGAATGGCGACTATTTGGTTTCCACTTGCCCTTTTGCGGAGATGCTGTATAATCACTATGGATTTCTTTTATATAGGACGAAGGGGCTGGTGGGATTGGAAGAGACGATCATTCGTTTCGAGCATGTGACGAAACAATACGACCATAACGACCCTGCGGTACTCAAGGATGTAAGCTTTGAGATTCAGCGGGGCAAATTTTATACGCTGCTAGGGCCGTCGGGCTGCGGCAAGACGACGATTCTGCGCTTGATTGCCGGATTTACGGAGCCGTCGAAGGGGAACATCTATTTCAATGGCAAAGTCATTAACCGGGTGCCTGCGAACGACCGGCAAGTGAATACGGTATTCCAGGACTATGCGCTGTTCCCGCATCTCAATGTGTTCGAGAACGTCGCATTCGGCCTGCGCATCAAAGGGCTGAAGAACGACGCGATCAAAACCAAGGTGCTTGAAGCGCTGCGCTTCGTCAACTTGAGCGGCTACGAGAACCGTGAAATTACGGAGATGTCCGGCGGCCAGCGCCAGCGTGTCGCCATCGCTCGCGCGATTGTGAACGAGCCGGAAATCCTGCTGTTGGACGAGCCGCTGTCGGCGCTTGACCTGAAGCTGAGAACGGAGATGCAGTACGAGCTTCGCGAGCTGCAGCGCCGCCTGGGCATTACGTTTATTTTCGTTACGCATGACCAGGAAGAAGCGCTTGCGATGTCGGACGAAATCTTCGTATTGAACGAAGGTACGATCCAGCAGTCCGGCACGCCGACGGATATTTATGACGAGCCGATCAACCGCTTCGTAGCGGATTTCATCGGCGAATCCAATATTGTTAAAGGCCGCATGCTGCGCGACTTTGAAGTAGAGATTGCAGGCCGCACGTTCGAGTGTGTCGACCAAGGCCTTAGTGAAGGGGAAACGGTCGATATTGTCATCCGTCCGGAGGACTTGGAGATTACATCGCATGAGAGCGGCAAGCTTCAGGTGCGCGTGGACACGCAGCTGTTCCGGGGCGTGCATTACGAGATCAGCTGTTATGACGACACCGGCAATGAGTGGCTAGTCCATTCAACGCGCAAGGCGACGGTCGGTGAGCGAATTGGCCTGACGTTCGAGCCGGAAGCGATCCATGTCATGCGTCTGGGCGAGACGGAAGAGGAGTTCGACAAGCGTCTGGAGTCGTACGAGGAAAGCGGCGGTGGGGACAGCCATGGAAGCTAGAGCCCGCAATCTGTACCTTGTTCCTTATGTGCTGTGGATTGTCTTGTTCGTGATCGCGCCGATTCTGCTGATCGCGTATTATTCCTTCTTTAATGTGGAAGGGCAATTCACATTCGAGAACTACGAGAAGTTTTTTACGCCGGTCTATCTGCGCATGACGCTTAGCTCGTTCTGGTACGCTTTTTTGATTACCTTATTTTCGCTGTTGGTTGCTTATCCGACGGCCTACTTGCTTACGAAGACGAAGCATAAGGCGCTATGGCTGTTGCTCATTATCCTGCCAAGCTGGATCAACCTGCTGCTGAAGGCATACGCGTTCATCGGCTTGTTCGGTACATACGGCTTCGTCAATACGGTGCTGGAAGTAACGGGCATCGGCACCAAACAAATCTTGTTCACCGACTTCAGCTTCGTGTTCGTGTCGGTCTATATCTTCATTCCGTTCATGATTCTGCCGGTCTACAACGCGCTGGAAAAAATGAATCCGACACTGATCGACGCAGCGCGCGACCTTGGCGCATCGCCCTGGATGACGTTCCGCCGCGTCGTATTTCCGCTGACGATTGACGGGGTGAAGGCGGGCTGCATGGCGGTATTCATACCGGCGCTGTCGCTCTTCATGATTACAAGACTGATTGCGGGCAACCGCGTCATTACGCTCGGCACCGCGATCGAGCAGCATTTCCTTGTGACGCAGGACTGGGGCATGGGGGCGACCATCGCCGTGTTCCTCATCATCGCCATGGCGATTCTGATGCTGCTGACCGGGAATCGAAAGCGAGGGCTGATCGACATTGTCAAAAGGTAAATGGCGCTTATCCAACCTGTACCTGATCGCCGTGTTCATCATCCTGTATGCGCCGATCTTCTATCTGATGTTCTACTCCTTTAACAGCGGCGGAGCCATGAGAAACTTCGAAGGCTTCACGCTGGAATATTACGGCGAGGTGTTTCAGGATACACGCCTGCTTATTATTGTATTGAATACCTTTGTGATTGCGTTGCTGTCCGCTGCGATCTCGACGATTATCGGGGTCATGGGCGCCATCGCGATCCACTATATCCGCAGCAACCGGCCGAAGGGCACGCTGCTCACGCTGAACAACGTCTTGATCGTCAGCCCTGATGTCATTATCGGGGCATCGTTCCTGATTCTGTTCACAATTGCGGGCATTCAGCTTGGCTTTGTGTCGGTGCTGCTGTCGCATATCGCGTTCAGCATTCCGATCGTCGTCATTATGGTGCTGCCGAAGCTGCAGGAGATGGGCGGCTCGCTGCTCGATGCTGCGCGCGACCTGGGCGCAAGCTCCTGGCAAGTGCTGACGAAGGTCATTCTGCCGTATATCAAACCCGGCATTTTCGCGGGATTCTTTATGGCGTTAACGTATTCACTGGATGACTTCGCGGTGACGTTCTTCGTAACGGGCAACGGCTTCTCGACGCTGTCAGTCGAGATCTACTCACGGGCGCGACAAGGCGTATCGCTGTCGATCAACGCCCTGTCTACGCTGATCTTCCTGTTCACGGTGCTGCTGGTGATCGGCTACTACTTTATTAACCGCCGCAACAACCGTCCGGCAGGCAAGGGGGTGCGCGCATGAGCCAGCTAGTCCGTACGTTTCTGCTTGTCTTTCTAGCCGCATTCGGCTTAATGTATGTGACATCGCAATTGAACTCCAGCGCTGGCTACTCCGGAGGCAATACGCTGACGGTCTACAACTGGGGCGACTATATTGATCCTGAGCTGATTGCGCAGTTCGAGGAAGAGACCGGCATTAAGGTGATCTATCAAACCTTCGACTCCAATGAGGCGATGATGACGAAAATCAAGCAGGGCGGCACGACCTTCGACGTGGCGATTCCATCCGAATATGCCATCAGCAAGATGAAGGAAGACAATCTGCTGCTGGAGCTCGATCATTCGCAGCTGCCGAATCTGTCGCATATCGACTCCCGCTTCATGCATCTGTCCTTTGATCCCGACAATGCCTATTCCGTGCCTTACTTCTGGGGTACGGTCGGCATCGTCTTCAATCCTGATCTGGTCGGCGATCTAACCTTCGATAGCTGGGATGATCTGTGGGACGAGAGTTTGCGCAACAATGTCTTCTTGCTCGATGGCGCGCGCGAGGTTATCGGCATGGGACTGAACAGCCTTGGCTATTCGCTGAACGATACGAATGAGGAGCATCTGCAAGAAGCGCTTGCGAAGCTGTCGAAGCTGACGCCGAACGTGAAGGCGATTGTCGGCGACGAGATCAAGATGCTGATGGCGAATGAAGAAGCGGCAGCCGGACTCGTATGGTCTGGTGATGCGTCGGAAATTATGGACGAGAATGAAGCGCTTGACTATATCGTGCCGGAAGAGGGCTCTAACCTGTGGTTCGACAACATGGTGATTCCGAAGACGGCCCGCAATCTGGAGGGCGCGCATCAGTTCATCAACTTTATGCTTGACCCCGAGGTTGCGGCGCTGAATGCCGAATATGTCGGTTATTCCACACCGAACAAGGATGGGCTTGCCCTGCTGCCTGAGGATATATCTGGCGACGAGCGGTTTTATCCCGACGAGGAGCTGACAGAGCGACTGGAGGTTTACGATAATCTGGGACCACGCATGCTGTCGCATTACAATGAGCTGTTCCTGGAGTTCAAGATGCATCGGAAGTAATCGCAATTCTCCTGTATGGAAACGGCGAGAGGGTGAAAGCTTCGGTGAAATTAAAACAATAGTTCTAAACCCGACGTTCAATCGCGTAACGTCGGGTTTTTTGCGTTATGTTCAGACGAGAATGGATGCACGCCAAGGATTGACCCATAGGTGCAGGTGCGCTCAGTCTGTAGACCGATTTGGAGCGTAACAATGTTATGTTACACTGTTTTTGTGACAGGAGGGGCATGAATGGAGATTGAGCTCATATCCAAGAAGGAGCTGCTGGAGACGACGGGTATCTCCTACGGCCAGCTCTATCGGTGGAAGAGGAAGCAGCTGATCCCGGAGGAGTGGTTCATCCGGAGGTCTGCTTTTACGGGACAAGAGACGTTTTTTCCACGGGAGCTAATACTGGCGAGAATCGATAAGATTGTAAATCTGAAGGATGATTTATCCCTGGATGAATTGGCCGATAAGCTGACAGGCAAACAAGCGGGTATTGAAATGCGAAAAAGCGAGTTCGCCGCGAGAAACATCGTGTCGGATATGGTGTTGAAGCGCTGGAGCGGCACGGAGAGCGGGAATGAGATCTACGCCTTTCAAGACATGCTTTATCTATTTACAGTGGATGCCTTGCTTAAGGCAGGCGAGATGAGTATGGAGGAAGGGGACGCGCTGATCCATACGCTTCGCGAGCATTATCCTTCCTTCAAGGGGATGCCATGCGAGCTGGTGTTCATCAGACGAATGGGGATCGCTTCATTTGCTCTGATATCCGCTTCTGCGGAATTGTACTTCGACAGCGGTGTGAAGGTGATCGCGCGGGTGGCTATGACGGACTGGGCGGAGAAGCTCATCGAACGATTGGTATAAGGAAAGGAGGATGTACGATGTACAGGGAAGAGCAGCATACTTGGCCGAGAGGCCTGCCGAATCTTAGAATGAACGGGGTCATTCGTGCTGTTGGAGGCACGTATGAGCATGTGCATGTCGATGGCGTCGGACGGATTGCAGGAGATGTGGGGGTTGCTTCTGCGGCCAGGGTGAATGGCGTGTTGACGGTTGAAGGCAGCATGGATACGCCTGAACTGAGGGCTGACGGAAAGCTTAACATTGAAGGTGTCCTTAAGGGGCGTATGATTAACATCAACGGAATCGTGAAGGCGGAAAGCCATGTCTTTGCGGAGTCCATCAAGATCAGCGGCATCCTCAAGGCTGACGGTAACGTGGAGGCAGAGAAGGTTCATTTGCAAGGCGCTTTGAAAGTGGAAGGTCTGCTAAACGCGGGCGAGATGGAGCTGGGCCTCTCTCATATGGAGAGCAGAGCCGGCGAGATTGGAGGAGAGTCGATTCGCGTACGCCGCCTTCGCGGCAGTGGCTGGAAGTGGCTGCTCAAGTGGATCATACCGGGCAGTGAGACAAGATTGGTCGCGCATGTCATTGAAGGTGACGACATCCAGCTTGAATATACGCATGCGGATATTGTAAGGGGACAGCGGGTGATCATCGGAAAAGGGTGCAAAATCGGACGTGTGGAATATCGAGACCAATTAACCAGGCATCCAGATGCCGAGATTGGAAGGGAGGAGAGAACGTATGGCTGAAAAGCTGCATGATGTCAGACTGGTTGGCGATACAGAGTCGCTTGGCGGCCGCTTCGGGCGCGTCCGGATTACCGGCGATGCTATCCTGGCAGGTGATGTGGCTTGCGAAGGGTTTTATTTGACGGGGACTTCGCATATTAAAGGGAGCCTGGATTCCGAATACTTGAAGTTTACCGGTGAGGTGCTGGTAGACGGCCCGATGAGCTGCGGAAGCTTGCGGGGTACAGGTGAGCTGCGGCTGGGGCGGAATTTCCGCGGGAATCAGGTGCGCATGTCCGGGCATCTGACTTCCCAAGGAGCCATTGAAGCCGAGAAGCTGGAGCTGCGCGGAGCCGTATCGGGCGGCAGCGTGAATGCCGGGCAAACGCTGATCAAGCTCTATGGCCCTTCTAGGGTCAGTGAAGTTGTAGGCGGGCTCGTTACGGTTCGCAGAAGCAGAGGCGTTCTGTTCAAAGAGCTGTTCCAGCAGGATTCCATTGCGGAGCTGCGTGCCGGTCTGATCGAAGGCGACCGGCTTGATCTGGAGCATACGGTTGCGGATGTTGTTCGCGGCAATACGGTCCGGATCGGACAAGGCTGCGTTATTGGCAGGGTTGAATATCGCGATTCTTACGAGAAGAGCGGCAATGCCATGGCGCAATCAGAGTATCGCGTATAAAAGAATCGACTCGTAAAGAGTCTGATAGTAGATGAAGAAGAGAGGTCGCGAATTTATGTCTGCATCACAACAAAAAAATCGTCTCGGCATCGTCATTGCCGGACTATTGCTCGCCATTCTGATGGCGTCGATGGACAATACGATCGTCGCTACGGCAATGGGCAATATTGTAGGGGAGCTGGGCGGACTAGATAAGTTCGTATGGGTCACTTCCGCCTACATGGTAGCGGAGATGGCGGGCATGCCCATCTTCGGCAAGCTGTCGGATATGTACGGCAGGAAGCGGTTCTTCGTATTCGGTTTAATTATCTTTATGATCGGTTCGGCGCTATGCGGTACAGCGTCTACGATCACAGAACTGGCTCTCTTCCGGGCCATTCAAGGCATTGGCGCAGGTGCGCTGATCCCCACATCATTCACAATCATGTTCGACGCAGTGCCGCTGGAATCCCGCGGCAAGCTGGGAGGCTTGTTCGGCGCAGTATTCGGCATGTCCAGCATATTCGGTCCGCTGCTCGGCGCCTACATTACCGACCATATTGCATGGCAATGGGTATTCTATATTAACCTGCCGCTTGGTGTGATTGCCTTCTGTATGATTGCTTTCTTTTACAAAGAGTCGCATGACAGGTCGAAGCAGCCGATTGACTGGCTGGGCGCCGCTACGCTAATCGGTGCGGTTGTCGGTCTCATGCTGGGCCTTGAGCTCGGCGGGAAGACGTTCCCTTGGGGGTCTTGGGAGATTATTGGGATGTTCGCGGCGAGCGCTGTTCTGCTTGCGATCTTCCTTTATGTCGAGACGAGAGCGAAGGAACCGATTATTACGTATGGACTGTTCAAAAACCGCGTGTATGCCACGAGCATTCTGACCTCATTCTTCAGCGGTGCGGCATTTATCGTCGCGTCGGTCTATATCCCGATTTTTGTTCAGGGTGTGCTTGGCGGGACCGCAACGAACTCCGGCTTAGTGCTGCTGCCTATGATGGTGGGTTCTGTGGTTACCGCATCGTTCGGCGGCTTCCTGATGACCAAGATTCCGTATCGGAACATTATGGTGTCGACTCTGATCCTCCTGGTCATCGGTACGCTGCTCGTAACGACCTTGTCGCCAGAGTCGAGCCGCCTGCAAGTGACCTTGTATATGATCCTGATCGGCCTTGGCATTGGCGCATCGTTCTCGGTACTCAGCAATGCAGCTATTCACGGCATCTCGACAAGGCAGCGCGGCACGGCGAGCTCGACGCTTACGTTTATCCGCTCGCTCGGCATGACGGTCGGCATTACGGTGTTTGGCATCATCCAGAGCAATGCGTTTACGAATAAGCTGGCGGATGCGTTCGCTGCGGGCGGGGCACAGGGCGGAGGCGATATGGCCTTCGGCGATCCGCGAGAGCTGCTGAAGCCGGAGTCGCGCGCAAGCTTCCCGGCGGAAGTATTGGATACGATCACGACCGCATTGTCGTCGTCGATTACCTTGACGTTCGCCCTGGCGGCGATTCCTGCGGTGCTTGCGCTCCTCGTAGCCTTCTTTATGGGCAGAAGCAAGCTGGACCTGTCGGCCATTGCGAAGGGGGAAGAGGGGCAGCACGCATCCCATTAACATGGGCAATAATTAATGGAGTGAATGAACGGAATGAATATAGAAGGATGAATTAGAGCTCGTAGTGACATCTCACTTGATAAATGTGAATCGGCGAACATGAAGAAATGGCGGTGCCAGGGGTGTTATCTCTGCACCGCCATCTTTGGCTTTTAGTTGTCTTTCACTTTAGAGCGGGGCGTTCCTTAGTTATCTAGCCATTAATTCCGGACAATTCCGTACTTTCGGCGCAATTAGCGGTGTGCGGCACAACTATATCGCCTTATTGGACAGTCCCTTTTCTTTTTTTAAAAAAATATAGGGACCTATGTCATCGCTCTTAGAATCCGTATCCATCACAGTTTTATCAATGGATGTCGCCAATATTCTTGAAGGGAATCAGTTTTGTGTTTGGCGGCTATGCTGGAGGGCTTGGCTTGACGTACCTATTTTGTCATGCTACCGTCTTGATAACATAACGATTGCGAGATGCTGGAGAGGAGCACACCTATGATTAAAGCTATGATTTTTGATTTTGACGGAACTATTCTTGATACGGAGACACCTTGGTTCTATGCTTTCCGAGATGCCTACAAGGAGCATGGCGTTGATCTGACAATCGATCAATATTCGGAGTGCGTAGGCACGAATAACCATACCTTTAATCCTTATGAGTATCTGATGACAGAGCTGGGCCTGCAGATCGACAAGGAGCAATTCCGCTTGAAGATTCATAATGATCACTCTACTCTGTTGGCGAAAGAAGTCGTTCGCGAAGGCATTCTGGATTACTTGAAGCTGGCTAAGGATGCGGGCCTTCGAATCGGACTTGCCTCCAGCTCCGGGCGTGATTGGATTGACCGGCATCTGGATGCGCTAGGCATTGGCCATTATTTCGAGGTCATCTGCACAGCGGATGATGTGAGCCAGGTGAAGCCTGATCCGGAGTTGTATGTGAAGGCGATGGAGAAGCTTGGCGTCGAGCCGGAAGAAGCGATTGCCATCGAGGATTCTCCTAATGGCGCCAGAGCAGCAGTAGCGGCAGGCATGTCTTGTGTAATTGTGCCCAACCCGCTGACGCAGATGCTTACCTTTGACCAAGAAGCGCGTTATATCTATGCAGAGTCGCTAGCTAAGCTTGATTTCCGATCGCTTGTAGGCATGCATGCCGGATAAAATTTTATGGATAGGCTGAGGAGAAGGAAGAGCGTCACCTCGGCCTTGCGATTGCGGTCTGAGTTGCCCATAATAAGGGCAAGGTGTCGTCCGGTGAAGCCGCGATGATCAAGATGGACACGTTGAAGGAGAAGAACCATGGCATCGAAATTAGTAATGAATGAAGCGATCAAGGCTGTCGAGGTATCACTGACGGGTTTGGATGGCGAGCGGATTGGGGTCGTATCCCGGCAGGAAGCGCTCGAGCTGGCGAAGCAGCTGAAAGCGGATCTGGTATGCGATTCGCTGATGAGCAGCCCTCCGCCATGCCGGCTGGTCAGCCGGGGAGCGGCAAAGCAGGAGAAGGACAAGGCCGGCAAGGAAGCCCGCCAGAAGGATGGGCAGGTCAAGGTGAAGGAAATTCGCCTGACAGCAAGCATTGAAGACCATGATTACGAGACGAAGCGCAGGCAAGCGGAGAAGCTATTGGAGTCAGGCTATGGCGTTCTGCTGGTAGTTCGTATTCAGGGCAAGGAAGGACCAGCCGCCAAGGCGCTGCTGGAGGGACTTGCCACCGATCTCAAGGTGAGAGGAACCCGCAAAACTGGCGTTCAACTAAGCGGCAAGCAAGCGGCTCTGGAGCTTATGCCGAAGTAACCGGCCGGGCTCCTGTACGTAGTCATGATTATAACGGCCAATCTTAGATGCTAACCGGGTTATATATGGTTGCAAAGTTCAAGCGGACGTACTGATGATTTTGACGGTTAACTCTAATCATTTGCCATGCAGGCAGCCTGATGATTCAGGCTGCCTTTGTTTACATTGTCATGTAAACGTTTTCTTGATACACTGGGCTGAATCGAACTGTTCAACGAATGAACGATAAGACTGCCAAAAATGAGCTTTGGAGTGGGAACACTTGGGATCATTGCGAAAGCGGTCTTTTTTCGATCGCTGCTCGATAGATTGGGATTGGGAGGGGAATGGGCATGGGCAAAACAAAGCATACCGGGCGGATCAAGCTGCCTAAGAGCTGGGATTCCCGGTTGTGGGTGAGCAAGCGACCCTTCGGGCTCGGTCTTGTAAAGCCGCATCATATTCGCGATACCTTCAAGACGGTATGGGATAACCGCAACAATCTGCCTTACGCTTACCGGATCTTGACGCAAGGAGTATGCGATGGCTGCGCGCTCGGTGTATCCGGGTTATATGATCAGACGCTGGAAGGGCCGCATGTCTGCACGACGCGCCTCAACGTGCTGCGCCTGAATACGATGCCTGCCATCAAGGAGCGCTGGCTGCATGCGGACATCGCGGAGCTGCGGAAGCTCAACAGCGCCGAGCTTCGACAGTTGGGCAGATTGCCTTATCCGTTGATCCGGCGGAGAGGCGAAACCCGCTTCAGCCGATTGAGCTGGGATGAGGCACTGTCGCGAATTGCGGACAAGGCGCGGGCGATTGATCCGAAGGGAATCGCGTTTTATTTGACCGGAAGAGGCATTACGAACGAGACCTATTACGCGGCGGCTAAGGCTGCCAGGGCGATTGGCACGAATCATATCGACAATGCCTCGCGCATCTGCCACTCGCCGTCCAAGGCCGCCTTGAAGCGTTCTATCGGCGTTGGCGCATCCACTTGCAGCTACAAGGATTGGATCGGGACGGACGTGCTGCTGTTCTGGGGCAGCGTAGCGGCGAACAACCAGCCGGTATCGACTAAATATATGTACGCGGCCAAGCGCAAGGGAACGAAGATCATCGTCATTAACCCTTATCGCGAGCCTGCTATGGACGGGTATTGGATTCCTTCTATTGCAGAGTCGGCTTTGTTCGGGACCAAGCTTGCGGATGACTTCTATCAGGTCAGCATTGGCGGGGATATCGCATTCATGCACGGCATCATGAAGTGCTGGTTCGAGATGGAAGAAGCGGCGAGCGGTTCCGCGATTGACCATGAGTTCGTCGGCCGTCATACGAATGGCTACGACGCGCTGCGCATGCATGTGGAAGCTCTGGAGTGGGCGGATATCGAGCGTTCTTCAGGGCTTGCGCGCTCTCGTATGGAGGAGCTGGCTCGTCTGCTCGCTGGCGCCCGCTCGGGCGTCTTCGTATGGAGTATGGGATTGACGCAGCATCGCTTCGGGACGGACAACATCTCTCAGGTTGCCAACCTGGCTTTGCTGCGCGGTTTTCTGGGCAGAGAGCATTGCGGGTTGATGCCGATTCGCGGGCATAGCGGCGTACAGGGTTCTGGCGAAATGGGGGCGGACCCGTTCAGCTTGCCGGGAGGGGAGATGAGCTCGGCGGAGGATCGTGCCAGAATCGAAGCGGTATGGAAGTTTCCCCTGCCAGCGTGGCAAGGGGATATCGTCGGCGTGTCGCTGGAGAACGCATTGCTGCCGGAGGGGCATGAGAGCAAGCTGCGGCTGTTCTATACATCGGGCGGGAACTTCCTGGAGACGATGCCGGACCCGCTGCATGTCCAGGCCTGTCTGGAATCGGTCGAGCTGCGTGTGCATCAGGACATTGTGCTGAACAGCTCGGCGCTCGCCGACGCCGTAGAGGACGTTGTGGTGCTGCCGGCCATGACCCGTTATGAACAGCCCGGAGGGGGGACGTCGACATCGACCGAACGAATGGTCTACTTCTCGCCGGAGATCGAGGGGCCGCGCATTGGCGAGGCGCGGGCGGAATGGGACATATTCGGCGAGCTTGCCGAGCGTATCAACAGGGACAGGGGAGCGCTGGCCCGCTTCCACAGCGCGGAGGATATCCGCAGGGAGATCGCGGCAGCCGCGCCTAACTATGATGGCATCCAGCTCCTTCGCAATCGCGGTGACGTCTTCCAATGGGGCAATGCTTGGCTGTGCGAGGGAGGTTCTTGTCCGACTCCTGATGGGAAAGGGCAATTGATACCGATCTTGATTCCCGACTTGCTGCGGTCAGCGGAACGAATATATGCGACCACCCGGAGGGGCAAGCAGTTCAACTCCATGATCTATGGCGAGAAGGACAGCTTCAACGCCGCGGCCCGGCATGACGTGCTAATCAGCAACGAGGATGCCGGCAGGCTGGATCTGAAGGATGGGGATGATATCGTGGTGCATAACCGCCACGGCCTTTTCCATGGCCGCGCGAAGCTGGCTCCGGTCGCGAGCGGCAATATTGAGCTGTATTGGCCGGAGAGCAATATGCTGTTCAAGCGGGGTGTCTATGAGCCCCATGCCGGGATACCTGAATACAATGCGTCAGTTCAAGTAGAACGGGCGGACAGATACCATGCGCATAAGGATACGCGCTACGCGGAGCAGACGGTCGCCGAGCTGGATATGGAGCCGCCAACTTGACCTAAGGGGGACTGACGTATGGAGAGAGGCAATCTATCGGTATGGGGAGCGATGCGGTACCGTGTCGATACGGGGCAATTCGAAGCCATGGAGGATCAGATCGCAACCGAATATGCGCTGACGGTCAAGCTGGATGGCGAAGAATTTGCGACGGTCGTCTGTTCTCCAACCTATCTTCGCGAGCTTGTTTATGGTTTTCTCGCATCCGAGGGGATGATAAGGGAGTCGGCTCAGGTGAAGCGGCTGCATATCGACGAGGGTAGCGGTTACGCCTACGCGGAGCTGGCTGGCAAGCCCTCCATGGCGCGGGAGAAGGTGTCGAAGCGGTTCATCGGGAGCTGCTGCGGGAAGAGCCGCCAGTTTTATTTTCACAACGACATGCTGACTGCGCGCACGATTATGACCAGAGGGACGTTAACCCCGGAGCAATGCATCTCGTTCATGGAACAGCTTCAGAATAGCTCTAGCGACTTCCATAGCTCAGGGGGCGTTCATAATGCCGCGCTCGCTGAAGGAGAAGGGCTTCTGGCCGTTATGACGGATGTCGGCCGCCATAATGCGCTGGATAAGCTGTATGGTCATTGTTTGCTGCAGCGAATCAGCACGGTTAACAAGGCGATTGTGTTCAGCGGAAGGCTGTCGTCGGAGGTCGTGTTGAAGGCGGCCAAGATGGGCTGCGGGATTGTGCTTAGCAAATCTGCGCCGACCGACCTGGCGCTTCGGCTGGCTCATGATCTGGGCATAACATGCGTGGGCTTTATCCGCGGCCGTCAATTTACGGTCTATACGCATGCTGAACGAATCGTTATAAACCATTCATTACCTTGACACTATAAAAGGGATTGGGTATGATCTTCCTATTGAAAATCATTATCATTTAGTCCCACTGACAAAATAAGGGCAGAATTGGAGTTTATAATGTTAAGACGTTTTTTCTCGTATTATAAGCCGTACAAACGGCTGTTTTTCCTCGATTTTACCTGTGCGGTTATTCTCGCTGTGCTGGAGCTGGTGTTCCCGCTTGCGGTCGGATATGTCGTGAACTCGTTGCTTCCTGACGAGAACTGGGGGCTTATTGTTGCCGGTTGCGCTGTGCTGCTGGTTATTTATATCATCAATACGCTCTTAAGCTACGTAGTCACCTACTGGGGGCATATGCTGGGCATTAACATTGAGACGGATATGCGGCGCAAGCTGTTCGATCATGTGCAGAAGCTGTCCTTCCGTTACTTCGACAATACGAAGACAGGGCATCTGCTCTCCCGGCTGACGAATGATTTGTTCGAGATCGGCGAGGTTGCCCATCACGGACCGGAGGATATGTTCATCGCAGCGATGACGCTGATCGGCGCATTCGGCATTATGCTGTTCATTCAGCCGGAGCTGGCGATCATGACGTTCATTATCGTACCGGTTATTATTTGGCTGGTGCTGTACTTCAACAAACGGATGACCAAGGCATCCAACCGCCTCTTCACAGACATGGCCGACTTCAATGCGCGCGTAGAAGATACGGTGGGCGGCATCCGCGTTGTGCAGGCGTTCGCGAATGAGAAGCATGAAGGCAAGTTGTTCAAAGGCAATAACATGCGTTTCCGCGAAGCGAAGCTGATCGCGTACAAGATTATCGGCTTGAACGCTTCGGTCTCCTACATGTTAATGAGATTGGTACAACTGTTCGTGCTGATGGCAGGCGCGTATTACGTTTTGAAAAAAGGAATGCCATACGGTGACTTTATGACATTCGTCTTGCTGACGAATATTTTCTTCAAGCCAATTGAAAAGATTAATGCCGTTATTGAAAGCTATCCGAAAGGCATTGCGGGCTTTAAGCGTTACGTGGAGCTGATGGATACGGCACCGGATGTTGCGGATTCGCCGAACGCGATTACGGTTGATCGTCTGCATGGCAATATCCGCTACAAAGACGTTACGTTTGGTTACGAGGGTGAATCCAAAGTGCTGCAGGGCATTGACCTGTCCATTCGGGCAGGAGAGACCGTCGCCTTCGTCGGTCCGTCTGGAGCGGGTAAGACGACACTTTGCAGCTTGCTGCCAAGATTCTATGAGGTTGAAAACGGCAGCATTACGATCGACGGACTGGATATTCGCGATATGAAGCTGGAATCGCTTCGCAAGGGAATCGGCATCGTGCAGCAGGATGTATTCCTGTTCTCGGGTACGATTCGGGAGAATATCTCTTATGGTAAGCTAGGCGCTGATGATTGGGACATTCTGGAGGCGGCAAGACGGGCAAGGCTGGAGGAATTCATCGCATCCTTGCCCAATGGACTGGATACGGTCATCGGCGAACGCGGCGTGAAGCTGTCCGGCGGCCAGAAGCAGCGGCTAGCGATCGCAAGGATGTTCCTGAAGAACCCGCCGATTCTGATTCTGGACGAAGCGACTTCGGCACTGGATACAGAGACGGAAGCGGCGATCCAGCAATCGCTGGCAGAATTGTCGGAAGGACGTACGACGCTGGTTATCGCGCATCGTCTGGCCACGATCAAGAACGCGGATCGCATAGTCGTTGTGACAGAGAAGGGCATTACCGAGCAGGGCCGCCATGATGAGCTTGTTGCGGCAGGCGGCATCTACAGCCGCTTGCATACAGCGCAGTTCGGCAGAGCATAGGCTGTGAGGCGGGTGTAACCACCTAACCCCATGTCGCTTATTCCGATGGATTGGCTTCAGTCTGGCATAGGTTATGCGTGATGTGGAATCGGTGAATGACAAGTTGAAAAGCATATAGAGAAAGGGCGAAGCAGGAGGTTAATCTGCTTCGCCCTTTCTTGTACTGCCACCATTGTGAGCTCCAGTGCAGCAACCAATTGCAGCTTGTACGGTTAACCGGCTTGTTTCTTAGGGCTTGGCGGTGCAGTGTGGCTTGCATGGGGTGCTGCAGCCGTAATGCTATGCCCGGTTCGCTCGTCGGCTGGTTCTGCTGCAAGGAGCCTATTAGGGGGAATCATGAAAAAAGAAAACCAGTCGCATGAGCCTTGGGCTAGCGACCGGTTCTCTTTATGCCGTTTATATCCTCGTTCTAAGCTTTGGCAGGCAAAATGATTTTTTGACCCGGGAAGATCAGGTTCGGGTTTTTCAAATGGTTAAGGTCGCGAAGCGCCTGCCAGGTTGTACCGTGCTTGCGCGCAATGCCCCATAGCGTGTCGCCTTTCTTCACAATATAGACAGGCTGCACTTCCGGGTTAGATTCTGGTTTTGGTTCTGGCTTAGGCTCAGGGTTTGGCTTTGGTTCAGGTTGCGGTGTTGCAGTTCCGGGAGCGGCATATTCCTTGATGCGGCCTTCAACCTTCGGGTCCGCGGAACCCAATTCCTGAATATAGGCGATAAGCGCCTCATCCAACGAGCCGTACATACCGGCCTGCGGATATTGGCCGAACATGGTGTATTCATCCCCGCCTGCTGCAAGGAAGTCATTCGTCGCAATCGTGTATTCCGCTTGGAGGTCTATTGCTTTGCTGCCGACCTTCAGATCATGCACGCGCGAGCCTGGAGCCGCAGCGGGATCAATCTTGAAGCTCATCCCCCCGACCTGGGGGAAGGCTCCTTTGGCGTTCGGGTAATCGGAGACGCCATTTTCCAGCGCAGACTTAATATCAGCGCCTTTCACCTTAAGCGTGACGATCTGGTTGCCGAATGGGAGAACGGTAATGACTTCTCCCTTCGTAATGACGCCTTGATCGATGGATGCACGAATGCCTCCGCCGTTGGTCAGAGCAACATCCGCCTTAGTGACGAAGAGCAGGGCATCCGCAATCAGATTGCCAAGGTTAGTCTCGCTTGCGCGTACTTTCTCGCGGGCACCTTCGAGAGCTACGGAGGTGTTGCCGACTTTCTCTGCCAATATGACTTCCTGTGCCTTAATGATTTCGGCTACTTTGGCTGTAACGGATTCATTCGGTGTGATATTGGCGGAGTCTTCCTGATTGATCAGCTTCGCTTCACGTTTTGTTATTTTGCCATCCTGCAGCCAAATATCAACGACGCCGACATGCTGCGTATATTCGCCTGTGCTGACGATAAGCGTATCGTTATCGGACAGAAGTCCTTTCTCCAGCAGAGTATGGCTGTGGCCGTCTACGAAAAGATCGATCCCTTTCACGGCTTTGACGACCTTGAAGCTGTTATCCTCGCTTGATTTGTCCATGCCCAGATGTCCCAGCGCAATAATAAGATCCGTTTGATCCTGCAGCTCGTCGACGATGGATTGCGCTTCTTTGACCGGATCGGTGAACGTGATTTTTTCGACGTTTATCGGATGCGTCTTGTAAGCCGTCTCTGGTGTGGAGAGACCGAAGATGCCCACCTTGATGCCGTCAATCTCTTTGATGATATATGGCTTGAAGATCTGATCATTCTGTTTGTCTCTGACGTTGCCGCTAATAACGGGGAACTTTAGGCCTTTTGCCAGTTCCAGCAGCCTGTCGGTTCCATAGTTGAACTCGTGGTTGCCCGGTGCCATGGCATCGTACCCCATCAGGTTCATCACATCGGCGACGCTTTGCCCGCCTACTAGAGTGGCGAACGTTGTGCCGTGAATCGCATCGCCTGCATCGAGGACGAGCGTATTCGGATTGGCTTTGCGATAGCTGTCGAAGATACCGGCTACCTTGGCAAATCCCATCTCGGCTCCGTTTTCGATTGACCGTGCGTGCATGTCGTTCGTGTGTAAAATGGTCAGATGCTTGACGCCTTGCTCCGTATTGCCCTCTGCCGCCGCCCCGCTTGCAAGCCCCAGCACCAAAGCCAGGCTCAGCACAGTGGACAGCAGCCAATTCCATGGTTTTCTCATGAACGAATCATCCCTCCATCGCCTATTTGTATAGTGTGAATATTGGAACAGGGAGATATTCGGCGGCGCGGTTTGGAAATCCTGTACCGAAAAACTAAAGGTTTTGTAAAACAATAGAGGAGAGGTTCTTATTCAAGGGCTCCAAGGGGGGAATACTTTCGAATCATGCTAAATGTAAAAACGCCGCAATGAGTTTGCGGCGCTTCATATTTTTGTGCGGAATTGGAAAAATGGTAATGGGCCAGTAGATACTCACTTGATGAGTATGCTTGCCCTGATCGAAATCGTTTATAGCAATCTTGTTAAACGTTCGATTCAGCAGGATTAAATCTGAAATGCGCGCACCGATGCTTTGACCAGTGAGATGAACTTCGGACGCGTCTCATTGGCGACTTTGACCACTTGTTCATGCGTCAGCGGCTCCAGCTCGTCTCCGATCGCCATGTCGGTAATACAAGTGATCCCCGCTACGCGAATGCCGCAATAATTCGCCGCAATGACCTCAGGTGCTGTGGACATGCCAACTGCATCGGCGCCCCAACGGGCCATCATTGTAAGCTCTGCAGGCGTGCAATAGGTAGGGCCGGTAATGCTTACATATACACCTTGCTGCAGCTTGATACCCTGCGATTGGGCTTGCTCGGCGATAACGGCGCGAAGCTCCTTGTTATAGGCGCCCGACATATCCGGGAAACGCGGGCCAAGCTCGGCAATATTTGCCCCGATAAGCGGGTTGTCGCCGGTATTGTTAATATGATCGGTAATCAGCATCAGATCGCCTGCCGCGAACGCGCGATTCATGCCGCCTGCTGCATTGGTGACCAGCAGCGTGCCGATGCCGAGCTGCTTCATCACATACACAGGGAAGACAACTTCCTTCATGCTGTAGCCTTCGTAGTAATGGAAGCGACCCTTCATCACCAGCACGGTTTTTCCTTCCAGTTCTCCAATAACCAACTCTCCAGAGTGTCCCTCTACGGTTGATACCGGGAAATGAGGGATGTCTCCGTAAGGAATGACAATGGCATTCTCTACTTCGTCAGCCATAACCCCAAGGCCGGAGCCGAGAATCATGCCGAGCTGCGGCTTGGATGACAGCTTGCTTTCGATATAGGCTGCCGCTTCTTTTATTTTGACGAGCATATTGTCCATATGTAAAATCTCCTTTGTGTATAGCCGGCTACCGGACTGACCGGTCGCGGCAAATATGGGAATGTGAGGCACCCTCATAATAGCGTAGAGAAGGGGCAAAGTAAACCTCAGCTTCCTGCCGCAGTTTCCCAGTTAGGATTGCCGGCATGAAAGAGGCTGCTTTGTTGTTGTTTGCGGAAAAGCTTCGTATAATAGTACGTGACAGACACCCTGGGATTAAGGGAATGGAGGAAAAACAGTGGAACAAAAGACTAGCTGGTCATCGGCGGAAGTAGCAGCGATGATCGATCATACCATATTAAAGGCGGATGCGACCAAGTCAGATATTATCGCGATCTGCAAGGAAGCAAGAGAGCATCATTTTGCGACGGTCTGCGTGAATGCGGGCTGGGTTCCGCTTGTGGCGGAAGAGCTGAAGGGCTCGGGCGTCGGCATTACGACGGTTGTCGGATTCCCGTTAGGTGCGACTACTACGGCGTCCAAAGCATTTGAGGCTACGCAAGCCATTAATGACGGCGCAACCGAGATCGATATGGTGCTGAACATCGGCCTGTTGAAATCCGGCGATTACGAAGGTGTTCAACGTGATGTTGAGGGCGTCGTAGCTGCTTGCAAAGGGAAAGCGGCGCTCAAGGTTATTTTGGAGACGGGACTGCTGACGGATGAGGAGAAAGTGAATGCGTGCGAGCTGTGTGTTGCGGCTGGCGCCGATTTTGTTAAGACCTCAACAGGCTTCGGAAAAGGCGGAGCTACTGCGGAAGATATTGCGCTCATGCGGCGTACAGTAGGACCGACTATTGGCGTAAAAGCATCCGGCGGCGTTCGGGATCTGGAGACCGCCCTGCAGATGCTTAATTCCGGAGCGACCCGCATCGGCGCAAGCTCCAGCGTCGCAATCGTAACCGGCGGCCAAGGCGAAGGCTACTAAAAGCATCGCCGTTCGAGCGCCTCGCTGTGCTCCAAGCCGAGAAACTCGGCTTGCAAGCGTCGCTCGCGCGGAAATCCGCGCTCTAAGCCGAGAAACTCGGCTTGCAAGCGCCGCCCGCGCGGAAACCCGCGCTCCAAGCCGAGAAACTCGGCTTGCAAGCGTCGCTCGCGCGGAAATCCGCGCTCTAAGCCGAGAAACTCGGCTTGCAAGCGCCGCCCGCGCGGAAACCCGCGCTCTAAGCCGAGAAACTCGGCTTGCAAGCGTCGCTCGCGCGGAAACCCGCGCTCTAAGCCGAGAAACTCGGCTTGCAAACGCCGCCCGCGCGGAAACCCGCGCTCTAAGCCGAGAAACTCGGCTTGCAAGCGTCGCCCGCGCGGAAACCCGCGCTCTAAGCCGAGAAACTCGGCTTGCAAGCGTCGCTCGCGCGGAAACCCGCGCTCTAAGCCGAGAAACTCGGCTTGCAAGCGCCGCCCGCGCGGAAACCCGCGCTCCAAGCCGAGAAACTCGGCTTACAGGCGCCGCCTGCGCGGAAACCCGCGCTCTAAGCCGAGAAACTCGGCTTGCAAGCGCCGCCCGCGCGGAAACCCGCGCTCTAAGCCGAGAAACTCGGCTTACAGGCGCCGCCCGCGCGGAAACCCGCGCTCTAAGCCGAGAAACTCGGCTTGCAAGCGCCGCCCGCGCGGAAACCCGCGCTCTAAGCCGAGTTTCTCGGCTTGCAAGCGCCGCCCGCGCGGAAACCCGCGCTCCAAGCCGAGAAACTCGGCTTACAGGTGCCGCCCGCGCGGAAATCCGCTTATGCGGCTAATTTATATGAGCCGCAACAGAAGAGGCCTCCCAAGCCAATGGCAAGGGAGGCCTCTTCATTATACAGGCTTACTTCGTCTCACAGCCGATGACGAGGTCGGCGCGAAGTTCTTCGCCTGGCTTCACGTAGAGCAGCTCATTGCGGTTGTTCATTTCGTTCGGCAGTCCCATCCAAGGCTCGACGCACACGAACGGGCGCTCCTTGACTGACCAAATAACTACATATTTGAACAGATCATCATAACGCAGGTTGACGGTTACGCCTTCGCGAATAGGGAAGGAGATGCTGGGTTCTTTTGCGCCGAACAGGCAGATGGAATCAATGAAGTCATCCATGTTGGCGCGTCCAGTATAATCGGCCTCTTCGCCGGTCGTCAGATCGACATAACGCGGAGCGTCCGTTTTGTACGGAATATCCTTGCTGCCTTCGATCGCAAAGTACGGATGGAAGCCAGGGTATAAAGGCATGGCTTCGCCTTCGCCAATATTGCGATATTGCTGGCGGGTATGGAGCTCGCCGTTCACCAGCACATAGGTGAAGATCAGCTCAAATTGGAAGGGATATGCGGCAAGAGTAGCTTCGCTTGCGCGAAGACGCAGCGTAATGGAAGCTTCGCCTTCCGCCGAAGTGCCGACTACTTCCCAAGGGTAGATGCGAGCAACGCCGTGTTGGCCCATCTTGTAGGTCACGCCGTTCCACTCATAAGCGGAATCCTGAAGGGATCCGGAGATTGGGAACAGAATCGGATTGCCGCCACGGATGTTGGAGGCAGGATTCTCGAATGTCGCTTTATCCAAAAAGAAGAGCTCCTCGCCATTCAATTGGCAGCCGATCACGATGCCGCCGCGTTCCGGGCATACGAGCACGCGTGATGACGTGGAATTCTCCTTTAACTCATAGATCGTATACGTATCTTGATAGTGGCTAACTTCAAATGTACTCACGCTGCTACCTCCAAAAGTGAAATCATGATGTCTACTATTGTGCCTTAATTCAGCGCATGAGTAAAGGGCCCGGCACAAGGCAGCTTGTACAGCTGCCCGGTGCCAGGCCCTGGAAGAACATGATAAGGATGTACGATGCCGCAGCCTCAGATAGAGATAACACTGCAAGGCATCGATCGAAATTCTACTTACCAGATACGGATTATTCCTTAACCGCGCCGCCTTCAGCTCCAGTATTTGCTGCTCCGTCTGCAGGCGTTTTCGTAAGGTTGTTCGTAATTTTCGCTTTCTCGCGGATCTCAGTAATCCATGCGCTGGACAGCGTACGAACTTCATCGGCAACCAGCTTTGTGCGGATCAGATCTTTATTCTCATCGAAGTTTGCTTTTGCAGCTTCTCTGTAGTCGGTTTTCTTGATGATGTGGAAGCCAAAGTCGCTTTGCACAACTTCACTGACCGCTCCGGTTTCTAGGGCAAAAGCAGCCTTGGAGAACGGCTCGACCATGTCTTCTTTGGAGAAGAAGCCCAAATCTCCGCCGTTAGCAGCCGATCCGTCGCCGGACTTGGCTTTGGCTGTCTCGGCAAAGTCAGCCCCGCCTTTAAGTTCAGCCAGAATAGCGTCAGCTTCTTCCTTGGTCTCTACAAGAATATGGGAAGCGCGAACTTGTTCACCATGCTCGCCGAACTTGGCCAGATTCGCGTCGAAATACGCTTTTACATCTTCATCTGTAACGGTAGTTTTAGGCTCCAGCACTTTGCGGATCATTGCGCTTAGGCGCATGTCCTCGCGGAGGTCTTCCATGGTCAGATTGTTTTGCAGCAATACATTATTGAAGTCGTCTTCCGAAGGGAAGTCGATCTTGATCACATTAATTTCATCTGTAATGTCCTGATCCGTAAATTTAACACTGGCCGCATCAGCCTCTTGCTTCACCAGCTTCTCCAGAATCAGGTTGTCGAGCGCAGGCTCGCCGTTCACTTTCACCAGCAGGTCATATAATTCCTGCTGCGAAATGTTAGCGCCGTTAACGGTAGCAACAGTCTCATTGCCTCCGCCGCCAAAAGGAGGCTTAATCAATACAACGATCAGCGCGATTGCAAGTACAGCGGATAACACGATCCAGCCCGTTGCACTCTTCTTCGCTGGAGCAGCTGCTTCCGGACGAGGCGATACGCCTGCCGCAGCGGAATAAGGAGCCGCCGCCGCAACCGCTGTCTCGGCAACTGCGCGTTCGGAATCGGTCGCACCCTCAGGCTTGTCCGTTTCGACAGCGTTCTCCTGAGTTTCACCGTTTGTATCGTTCTCTTGAACCTTGTTTTCTTCTTTCGCAGTTTCGTTGTCTATAGGTGTATCGTTGGACTGCGATTCCTTGTTGTTCATTCCATAAACTCCCTTCAATTTGCAATTCTTCACCTACTATATCAAATCATGATCAAAAAAACCTTAATCTAAAATAAAAAAGCTTGCATTGCTTGTCGAATCGTATTAATTGTATAGGTAGACGAAAAAAAGAACGTGTAACAAGCGTTGACACGGAGGGATATATTGATCAGATTACTGGGGAGCTACGACAGCTGGATCGTGTTGCTGTCGCTTGTTATCGCGTTGTTCACTTCTTATTCCGCACTTAATCTTTCCTATAAAATATCGAACTCGAACGGCAGGTCCAAGCTAGGGTGGCTAATCATCTCCGGATTTGTGATGGGGTGCGGCATATGGACGATGCATTTTGTCGGAATGATGGCCTTTCATTTGGGCGTAGAAGTGAACTATGACGTGTTAACAACCGTTATATCTATATTGGCCAGTATACTGGCTTCTTTGCTGGCCTTTTATGTCACGATGGCTAAGCAGGTAACACAGGCGAAGCTGGTTGTCGGAAGCTTGTTCATGGGATCGGGCATCGTTACGATGCATTATACAGGCATGGCTTCTATGGAGTCCTCGCTTCTGACGATCACCTATAATGAAACGCTGTGGATCATCTCCGCCATAATCGCGGTAATTGCATCATACGCCGCGTTATATCTGCTTACCCGCTTCCGCAATGAAAGCAGGGCCCGCTGGTTCAAGCTTGCAGCGGCACTGCTAATGGGGCTGGCCGTGACAGGCATGCATTATACCGGCATGGAAGCGGCCATGTTCTGGTGCTCGACGCCCGAAGCGCTTGATCAGTTAAGAGAAGAAGGCATCGACTTGTCGCTGCTGATTCCTGTGTCGAGTGTCATGATTTTAGTTGTTCTTGTGACGTGGACGGCTCTCTATTGGGAGAGGCTTGTCCTGAAACGGATGGCTTACAGCGACCCGTTGACAGGATTGCCTAACCGCCATGCGATGAATCACGAATTCGATGAGACGCTGCGAGGCAGTCAGGAATTTGCCGTTCTCTTTATTGATTTGGATCAATTCAAGCTTATTAATGATACGTTAGGCCACGATGTAGGCGACCTTCTTGTAAAAGAGGTAGGCAGCCGGATTAACCAGTTCGTCAACAAGCAGCGGCATATCTTCAGGTTAGGCGGCGATGAGTTTTTGCTGGTGACCAAGGATTTGAGGCAGCTTACGGCAGAGTCGCTGGCCGAGCTTATCCTGGAGGAACTCAGACGTCCATTCTGGCTGGAGGGGAACGAGCTCTACGTCACTAGCAGTATCGGCATCAGCTTTGCGCCGCAGCATGGGCAGAGCCGGACGGAGCTGCTTAAGGCGGCAGATACGGCTATGTATTATGCCAAGAGCCAAGGGAAGAACCAGTATTGCGCATATAATGAAGAGTTGGACCGAAAGCTGGCCAGGCGGATGGAGATCGAGAAGGGGCTTCGCACGGCGCTTATGCTGGGCGAGCTGTCGACTTTCTATCAGCCGAAGTGGAATGCGGCCATGAATAAGCCGGTCGGATTTGAAGCGCTGCTCAGATGGAAGCATCCTCAGCTTGGCGCGATTGCGCCGGATGAATTCATTCCGATTGCCGAGGAGACCGGATTGATTGTTCCGATCACGAGATGGGTGCTGGATCAGGCGTGCAAGGACTGTCAGTCTTGGAATGGCAGGGGGAGCAACGCGTTAGGCGTATCCGTCAATTTGTCGGCGAATGTATTCGAAACACGCAGTGTTCAGGATATGGTCAATGAAGCGCTGGTCCATTCCGGCTTGCGTCCGGAGCTGCTAGAGCTGGAAATTACGGAGTCGACGGTGATGTATCATGCAACCGAGGCGACAGAGCAGCTTGTGCCGCTTCAAGAGGCAGGCGTGCGTGTATCCATGGACAACTTTGGTTCGGGCTATTCGTTTTTAGGCTCAATTGATCGTATCCCATTCCAGACACTGAAAATGGATAAGCTGTATATGCAAGATTTCGAATCGCCTTCCAAAAGAGCAATTGTCAATACGATCATTACGCTAGCCCAGCAGCTGAATATCGAGCTTGTAGCCGAGGGAGTAGAGACCGAGCGTCAGCTCCAATTTCTGCGCCAGGCCGGATGCTCCATCATGCAAGGCTACTATTTCAAGAAGCCAATGCCACGTGAGGAAGTGGATGCTTGGCTGGATGGATTGAGCGCTTAAGTTATTGACAATGGTTGGAGGAGGATAACCTTTGAGAAGAGACACTCGCATATTAGCCAGGCTTGCGGTATTCATACTGCTGCCGCTCGCCGGTTATTTTCTGTATCAGCTGTCGCCTTACGATATGAATATCCATGCGCCGCACGGCCACTTCTATATTGTCAGCCTGGTCTCCATACTGGCGCTGGCTGTCGCGACCGCGATTGGTATCGTGGCGATCCGTATCCGGAATATAAAGGTTAGCTTCTTGTCCTTATCCTATGTATCCTTGGCAGCGATGTTCATTCTCCATGGATTATCGACGCCGGGATTTCTGATCCATCATTCCTCCATCTCGGGCAATGTCGCCCAGCTCAGCGTATTGTTATCCGCGTTCTGGCTATGGATGTGCTCTATCTCGGCCGATCATAAGCTCGTCCGCCGGCTGTCCATGCGCCAGAAGTGGCTGCTGCCGGTCTGGTCCTCCATTTTACTGCTGTCCGGCTTATATGTATGGTTCAATCCCGATGTTGTCCATCTCCTTCACTTGAAGGGAGATGTCAGCAAGTGGGTGACGACCGCTTTGATTTTGCTTATGAACGCTTGGACGATCTATCGTAATCTGCAAACCTATCTAGCCTCCCGCTTCCCGCTTCAGCTTGCGATCGTCTACAGTACGGGCTGGATGTTCAGCGCGCAAATCATTATGGTGACCGGGGAAGCGTGGATGGCGAGCTGGTGGCTGTACCACTTCCTGCTGCTTGCTTCCGTTATCGTCATGGTCGCCGGCATCGTCAGAGAGCATTTGAATACAGGTTCCATTACCGCCGCAGTCAAAATGCTGTTCCGTGCCAATCCCCAAGACTGGATCCATACGTATATCTCTCCAAGTGTCAGAGAGCTGGTGATGGCGACAGAGTCGAAGGATTCGTATACGGCAGGGCATAATTATCGTGTTGCCTTATATGCGCTGAAGCTGGGAGAGGAGATGGGGCTGTCTACCTCGCAGCTTCGCGCGATTGCGCAGGGCGGTATCGTCCATGATATCGGCAAGCTATACATACCGGACGGCATCTTGAACAAACCAGGCAAGCTGTCCGAAGAAGAACGATCGATTATTGAATCCCATCCGGTCTCCGGCTATAACGTCTGCAAGCGGCTTGGCTTTATGGTAGAGGAACTGGCAGTTATCCGCTCCCATCATGAGAAGTGGAACGGCAGCGGCTATCCGGACCGGCTGTCGGGCGAAGAGATACCGCTTGTCGCCCGAATAACGGCAGTGGCGGATGTCTACGACGCACTTACCTCATCCCGCTCCTATCGGAAGGCGATGACTCATGAAGAAGCGATGGAGATCTTGCTGCAGGAGAGCGGAAGACACTTTGACCCCCGCTGTATTCATGCCTGGGAGAGGCTTACGGTGGAGCAGGAGACATTCTTCCGGGAGACACTGCTGAATAGCCCGACCATTAAGCTGGAGCAAAGACTGGCCCGATAGTGTTTTGTTGCCGATAAATCATTTAGAATGAAAAGGTATACACCTAAAAATGGGGAGGTATTTGGAAATGAGCTATACAGCAGATCATAAGCGTTACGATACAATGACATACAATCGGGTAGGCAGAAGCGGTCTGAAGCTGCCCGCTATCTCACTGGGGCTTTGGCATAACTTCGGCGGCAACGACCGCTACGAGAACAGCAGGGCGATGGCGCGTCGCGCGTTCGACCTCGGCATTACCCACTTCGACCTAGCTAACAACTATGGACCTCCGCCGGGCTCGGCGGAAGAAGCGTTCGGTGCCATTCTTCAGCATGACCTCGCACCTTACCGGGATGAGCTGATTATTTCGACCAAAGCGGGCTACGGCATGTGGCCGGGTCCTTATGGAGAATGGGGCTCCCGCAAATATATGCTGTCCAGTCTGGATCAAAGCCTGAAACGGATGAAGCTGGACTATGTGGATATCTTCTATTCTCATCGTCCGGACCCGGACACGCCGCTGGAGGAGACGATGGGAGCGCTTGATCATGCCGTCCGCCAAGGCAAGGCCTTGTATGCCGGCATCTCCAATTACAGCGCAGAGCAGACTGCCGAGGCCTCCCGTATTCTGAAGGAGCTGGGCACGCCGTGCTTGATTCACCAGCCTTCCTACTCGATGTTCAACCGCTGGATCGAAGGCGGCCTGCAGGATGTGCTGGATGAGCAAGGCATCGGCTCCATTGTATTCTCGCCGCTAGCCGGCGGGCTGCTGACGAACCGGTACTTGAACGGTATTCCTGCTGACTCCCGCGCAGGCGGACCAAGCATCTTCCTGAAGTCGGAGCAGATTACGGAAGGCAAGCTGGACAAAGTGAAGGCGCTGAACGAGCTGGCGCAAGAGCGAGGACAGACGCTAGCCGGCATGTCACTAGCGTGGGTGCTTAGAGGCGGCAGAGTGACGTCCGCCTTGATCGGCGCAAGCCGCGTGGAGCAGATCGATGACAATGTGGCTGCGCTTGCCAATCTAGCTTTTAGCGAAGAAGAATTAAACCGGATCGAAAGCATTCTCTCCAAGGAGGAATAGGATACGCTCCGATATTAGACAGGTCAGGCCGTAAGGGGGGATAAGCGATGTCGAATATGTCGCTTAGAACAAAGGGATTAATTCTAATCGTACTCATATCGTTTATCCCGCTCCTGCTTGCCGGATGGGGCAATTATTCCACAGCCAAGGACGCGATGATGCGTTCGGAGATGGAGAAGATTAGCAGCAAGCTATCCAGCCAAGCCAGCAATATCTCTGCCTGGATGGATATTCGCCGGGCCGAGGTGCTGGTCATGAGCCGCACGTCCGCTCTACGTTACGGTACGAACGCCGAGCGGCTGAATTATTTTCAGCGAGAACTGGTACGAAGCGGATTTACCTATCATGCGATTGGATTCATCGGTCAAGACGGGATCGCCTATCGCAGTGACGGAGCGTCCCGCGATATGAAGGGAGAGCCGTTCTTCGAGCCGGCCATCAATGGCGCTATTACCATTACTGATCCTTACAAGCCGGTTTTCTCCGTTGTGGAGCAAACCTTTATTGCTGTGCCCGTTTATGGGGTGGGGACGCAGATTGAAGGCGTCATTTATGCGTCTATTCCATTTACTGCGTTTAACCGTTTTTTTGATTTTGCGGATGAAAACGCTCCTGTACGCTTCTACAATGACGAAGGAGAGATCATCTACGGCTCTGCGCCAGGCGTTGCACGCATGTCATCGCTGCGTTCAGACTCTACGTTAAGCGAAGTCGCCCATGAGATTCTGAGCCACAATGAAGGCAAGGTTAATATTCAGGTAGATGGCGAAGCTTATGTCGTGTTCTATGCCAAGGTGGCGGGGACGCCGTGGCGCATTGCGCTGCAGGAGCGATACTCCCATATGAAGGAGATGCTGACGCCGATATTCTGGCGCATCGTCTCGACCATAGCGGTCGCGGAAGTTTTTATCGCGCTGTCCTTCTATCTCTATTTCAATCAGATTATTAAGCGTCTGGAGCGGATATTGTCTGTCACGAAGCAGGCGGCGGCGGGGGAATTCCAGGCCGAGCATCTGGATACATCGCAGTATGATGAGATCGGCAAGCTTGCCCATTCTGTAAATGGGATGATGGAGCATCTGCAGGAAATGTTCGACCGTCTGAATGCCATCATTAATCAGAATCAATATGGTTTCATCGTCCTCGATAATGAATACAAGGTGGCATATTTGAACAAGACGGCGGAAGAGATGCTGGGATATACAACTCAGGAGCTGGCGGGTCATGCGACACCGCTGTTATTTATGGACAATGAGGAAATTGCAGTTGAGGCCGAGCGCCTGACGGAGCAGCTGGGCAGACATATTCAGCCGGGCCTGGAAGTCTTCCGGGAGCTGCGCGACGACAGGTTCTCGTATGAGCGTGAGTGGACGTTCATCCATAAGGATGGCCACCGGATTCCAATCCTGCACAGCTCGAACGGCCTTCGGGACCGGAACGGCAAGTTTTCCGGCGTCGTTGGCATGTTGCGCGATATCTCGGACCGGAAGCAGGTCGAGAAGGCACGCAACCGGCTATTGGATATCGTGGAGTCCGCCAAGGATCTGATCGCATCCGTCGACATGAATGGGGAGCTTATCTACATGAACCGGGCAGGCAAGGAGATGCTTGGTTTGCCGGGAGAGGAGAAGGATGCTTCCACCGTCAAGGACCATATCGATCCTCGCATGTACGAGCAGATTCTTCAAGGCGCGGAGCTTGCAAGAGAATACGGCTACTGGGAAAGCAATACGCAATTGCAGAAGAGCAACGGCGAACCGCTGTTCGTCTCGATGGTCGTCGTCACGCATGTGGATGCGTCTACGGGCGAGCCCTTCTTCTCTTGTATCGCTCGTGACATATCCGAGCAGAAGCTTGTTCAGGAGGAGCTTGTCCGCGCTACGTTGGAGGCGGAGGAAGCCAATCAGGCCAAAAGCCGCTTCCTGGCGCTGATGAGTCATGAGATTCGCACGCCTCTGAACGGGATTATCGGGCTGACCCAGCTCTTGCGCAAGACAGAGCTGTCGATCGTGCAGAAGGATTATTTGGACAAGATGAGCATGTCTTCGGAAACGCTGCATCGCATGATTAGCGATGTCCTCGACTTCTCCAAAATCGAAGCGGATAAGATCGAGATGGAGCGTCTGCCGTTCCAGCCGGAAGAGCTGCTCCACCGATTGGCAAACGGGCTGAGCGTATTCCTTGGCGGCAAAGAGCAGTTCGAATTTATGATTAAGACGCCGGACGAGCTGCCGCAAACCCTAATCGGAGATTCGCTCCGTCTGGAGCAGGTGCTGCTGAATCTATGCGTGAATGCGATCAAGTTCACAGAGAAGGGCCTTGTGAAGCTGGAGCTGGATATTGTGGAACAGCATGCGGATGCGGTCAAGCTTCGGTTTCTTATTGCGGATTCTGGAATTGGGATGAGCAAAAGCGTCATGGACAAGCTGTTCAAGCCGTTCACGCAGGCGGACAGCTCGACGACTCGAAAATACGGAGGCACGGGACTTGGTCTTGTCATATCCAAAAGCCTCGTAGAGATGATGGGCGGGGAGCTTCATGTCAGCAGCAAGGAAGGCGTAGGAAGCCGATTCGCATTCGCGTTGTCGTTCCAGGTGAACCCATACCGCCATGAATTGGATGTAGCGGCGGCCGCGCCTGTGCCGGAGGGGACGGTATGGATTGTCGAGGACGATTCCAAAATGCGCGATCATTGGACCTACCTCTTCGAGTCGCTTGGGTGGTCGGCAATCTCGTACAACAGCTGGCAGAATACCCGTGAACGGCTTCGCCGAGTCGGGGAAGGTGTGCTGCCCGACCTGCTGCTGATGGATATGGAGATGCCGGATATGTACGGAATCGAGACATGGCGTTTATTCCGCAGTGAAGCGGAGGCCGCAGGCGTGCCGATTATCGCGTTGACGACAACGTACGGCAGGGATGAGCTGCAGCAGCTGAAGGAAGAGGAACGCCCCGTTGCCATTCTGACCAAGCCGGTCACAAGAGGGGCGATCGTCCGATCGTTGAATGAAGCACTTAGAAGCAGACTGGCTGTTCGCCAGTATACGATGCGGGAAGAGCATGCCGATCGGCCTTATGCTCATAGTCAGTCAAATGCGCAGCGGGTATTGCTGGCCGAGGATAACAAAATCAATCAATTGGTAGCGATTGAACTGCTCAAGGAGAACGGCTACGAGGTTGGTCTTGCCGAGACGGGAGAGGAAGTGCTGCGCCTCCTGGAAGCGGGATCATGGGATATCATCATGATGGATATTCACATGCCGGTCATGGACGGCACAGAAGCCGTCCGCATTATTCGAAGCCAAGAGCGGTACAAGCATATTCCGATTATCGCGGTTACGGCTAACGCCGTGAAGAAGGATCATGACCGCTATATTCGCCTTGGGATGAATGATGTGATGACCAAGCCGCTATCCGGCGATCGTCTGCGAGAGATTATGAAGTATTGGCTGGAGAAGGCGGCTTCGCTGCCCAAGGCCCAATATGTGTTGGGGGATGGAAGCAGCAGCTATGCGGGGATAAACCGGGGCAGCAGTCCAGGGAGCCACGCGCTTGCCCCGATTGCCGGCATGGATGTGGATAGCGCACTTGAGCGCGTGAACGGCAAGCAGCAAATTCTGTTTCATATGATCGAGCAGTTCCGCCTCGACTACGATTCATTCATGGATCAGCTGCGCATGATGCTCAAACAGTCCGAGACGCAGACGGCCCTTCGTATGCTTCACACGCTGAAGGGCGCAGCAGGCTACTTGTCTGCTCGCGAGCTTGGAGATGCTGCGCATGAGGCCAGTGAAGCAATCAAACGCGGGGAGCAGCCGAAGGAGCTGGCGCTTGTGCTTGCCCATCTGGAGAAGGAGCTGGTTCAGCTGCTGGCGGGTTTACACGAAGCGGTCAATCGTTTCGACAATTAAATCTAACAATTTTCTAACAATCTGTTGTTCCTAATCTTTCCGTATTGTATAGTAGAGTTACGATACGACTACTCGACAGATATCTTCAATTTATTAAAGGGTGACGCCAATGTATAAAGTTTTGGTTATTGAAGATGACGTCATGATGAGCAATATGCTGTCCATGTATCTGCAGGAAGAGGGATACATTGTGAAGCAGGCTTATCGCGGGAATGATGGGCTACAGCTTGCGGACTCATTCGATCCGCACCTGGTTCTGCTCGATCTAATGCTGCCTGATATGGATGGTATTGAGGTATGTGCGCAGATACGCAGCGTCTCTCAAGTACCGATTATGATACTGTCCATGAAGAGTGAAGTGTCCGAGCGCGTCCAAGCGCTGAAGACCGGAGCGGATGATTACTTGTGCAAGCCATTCAGCATGCATGAGCTAACGGCGAGAGTCGAGGCATTAATTCGAAGATCGCATACCGTATTTGGAGAGTCAGCCGCACAGGTCGCCGCAGCTTCAATGACGGTAGAGGAAGAAGAGCCGATTCAGCTTGACGTAGAGAGACGTCTGATTCTCGTTCGCGGACAATTGGTCGAGACTACCTTCTCGGAGTATGAACTGATGAAGCTGTTCCTTGCGCACCCAGGCAAGGTGTTCAGCCGGGAAGAGTTGATTAATGCCATTAGAGGCTTTGATTCGTTTGTCACTGACCGAGCGATTGACGTACATATTGTGAATCTTCGCAAGAAGATCGAACAGAATCCGAAGGAACCTAAGCTGATTCGAACGGTATGGGGGTTTGGCTACAAGTATACGGCACAGGCTGCTACTTAAAGCATCGGGAGAGTATTCGCATACCCGGGCAAGTCTGTTCATATGAAGAGAAAGATCGTATTCCGCTAATAGCGGGGTACTTTTTTTTTTGCCAATATCCCCTGCACATGAATTATTTAGGTAATCCGTTAAAATTTCTAACATTCTTCTAAAAGTCTGTTCGGCACATTTCTAATAATTCTATGCGACTATAGAAGTACGACAATGGAACGAAAAAAGGACGGGGGGATCCAGATGGAGGGGCCAATCGAATTATCTGGACGCGGCAAAGCATTCATGCAGCTAGAGCTTGCGATACAGGGCGCGCGCGTAGCAGGTAAGCGATTGCTGGTTGCATTGGTGGATTTGGACAAATTTTATCGTGTCAATGAGACGAGAGGAACAACTTTCGGCAATGACGTATTAACAATCGTTGCATCTCGCCTGGAGCATACGGAAGCGACGCATTTGGAGGCGGCGAAGCCGGGCGTGTACAAGGTTGACGGGAATACGTTTCTTGTGATGTTGGAGGTAGAGAAGGAAGCGCCGCAGTGCTGTAAGGCGGTGGATGCAATCAAGCATGCGGTGGAGAAGCCCGTCTCCGATTCGGGAAAGGAGCTTTATATGACTTGCAGCATCGGCGCTAGTCTGTTCCCTCAGGATGGGCTAACGAGCGAAAGATTGCTCTGCCGCACGGAATCTGCGTTATATCAAGCGAAGGAACAGGGCGGCAACCGTACGGTATTCTATAATGCGGAGGATACGAATCGTATGAACAGGCGTGTCGCTATCGAGATGGGACTCCGGCCAGCCTTGTTCTTGCGACAGTTCCATCTCAGCTATCAGCCGATTTATCGGCTGTCGGACGGACGGCTGAGAGGGTTCGAGGCGCTTATTCGCTGGCAGCATCCTGAGCTTGGCCTCATTTCGCCGAATGAATTTATACCTATCGCAGAATACAACGGATTGATTATACCGATAGGCGAGTGGGTGCTTCGTGAGGCCTGCAAAATGCTGGCGGGCATGACGAAATACGGGTTGAACGAGCTGACGATGTCCGTGAATATTTCACCAGTCCAGCTTCAAGATCCCTCTTTTGTCCAGACGGTATGGAACGTTCTTCAAGAGTTCGGGTTGTCTCGCCAATCGGTGGAGCTGGACATTACCGAACATATTATGATGCATTCATCCGAGCTGTCGATCAAGGCTATTACGAAATTGCGGGCGGGCGGAATACGCATCGCACTGGACGGATTCGGGGCTGGATTTTCTTCCCTGCATCATCTCATGGAATTGCCGGTACACAGCCTAAAGCTCGACAAAAGCTTTATCCGCAGAATCGATCTGCAAAGCGCAGAACGGCATGTCGTTGAGGCGATCATCGGGCTGATGCGGAAGCTCGGTCTGGAAGTGGTCGCAGAAGGGGTGGAATACAAGGAGCAATATGAGCTGCTGAAGGAGTGGGGCTGTCATTATGTGCAGGGCTATCTGCTCGGCATGCCGATGGACCCGACGGTCATTGATACGTCGATGCTGGCTAGCTGCATAGAGGCGGCCGACACGGGCGAACAGAAGCAGGGAGCCGTAAGCCGCATATAGAGCTGCGTTATCGGATCAGACAAAAACTAGCCGGGCCCTCAAGGGCCCGGCTAGTTTTTTGTGGTTGAATCGTGAGTGGTTCTAACTGACTTCCAAATATAACTTCGTGCCGTCGCTATATTGGAATATAGCAACGTCTCGCACCATCTCGACCGATCTGATCCGTTTCCATCTTTTTCTGAAATCAAAGTCCAGTTCCATCTCGTACAATTTATGATGAAGCATATCTACAGATGCCGATTGTTCGTTAGGGTAATAGACAGGGACCGAACGATTTTTGAAGGTAATGACTCGCATCATCGTACTATGCACCTCCGATTGCGTTTTTCCCATTTTACCTTGAACGTTTTAGCCTCTTATGAATCTATAGTAAGGAGAATGTTTATTTTGCTCACACTTTCCTAACAAGTGCTAGGAGCTGCTGTATTTCCACTTTTTCTTGTAATAGCCGTGGCCGTAATGATGATTATAGCGATGCGGCGGGTGTGGCGGATAATACGGCTGTCCTGGCGGATACGGCGGTTGGCCCGGCGCATATTGATTCGGGTAGGGCGGCTGTCCGTTCGGATACGGCGGCTGTCCCGCGGCATGCTGATTCGGGTAAGGCGGTTGTCCTTGCGGATACGGCGGCTGGCCCGGTGCATGTTGATTCGGGTAAGGCGGCTGTCCGTTCGGATAAGGCGGATGTCCAGCATGCTGATTCGGATATGGCGGATGATGAGGATGCGGATAATGCGGCGGCGGATAATAACCTTTCTTGAAGTCGCTGCTGCTGTAGTGGTGGTAGCCGTAACGCTGGCGACCGGATAAGGAATATAAGATGCGTTTGAGCATGCGATAACCTCCTTTATTGAATGGGGTGAATCATTAATGGCGTTGTTAGATTATACGCACCTGCTATCAAGTGGTTTCTAAGTTGAATGCCTTTTCTTACACTCGACTCGACAGGAGCGATGCTCGTCTGTAAGCTAGAGACAGGAGCTGATGAATGAATGCTGGGCAAAATTGCCGGAAAACTCAAGGAGATTATCGATGCTTGGCGCGACTATCCACTGCAGCCGGGAGTGATCTGGGAAGGCAGATACCGGATTGATCGCCTGCTCGGTATGGGCAGCTACGGCCAGGCTTATGCCTGTACGGATCTGTCAACAGGCAGCGTGGCGCTGCTCAAGCGCAATAAGCCGAGCAAAGGCAGCACAGGAATCGAGCTGCTCAGAAGAGAAAGCGACTTGATGAGCTCGCTTGAGCATCCGCAAATTCCAAAATGGCTGAATTACAGCGTCAGGAGACGGGATGAAGCGCTCATCATGCAATATATTGAGGGTCACAACCTGGAGTTCGGGATATACGAGCAAGGTGTTGCATACTCAGCTTATGAAGCGCTTGCGATATTGAAGGCACTGTTAGCTCCGCTGACGTACCTTCATGCACAAGGCTATGTGCATCGTGATGTACGTATACCGAATGTCATGCAGCAAGACGGAAAGCTGTTCCTCATTGATCTTGGGCTTGCTTGCCGGATCGGCGAGCGGCTTCCATCTAAGCTGCAAGAGGCATTGGGTGAAGCGGAAGGCTCCATCGCTTCCGATAGCGCTTCTGCGATCAAGAGGCGTATGCGAAGCCCGCTCCCGTCCAGCGACTGGTTTGGCCTCGGCCACTTGTTCCTGTTCCTGATGTATGCCGGTTACGAGCATCCGGAAGGGCAGCCGGAGAAGACCTGGGAGGAGGAGCTGAGCCTTCAGTCTGAAGTGCAATGGTTCATCTCCAAGCTGCTCCATGACGAGTCAGCCTGGGAGACGACCGAACAATGCCAGCAAGAGCTGGATGAACTGCTGACCAGGCTTGAGCTTGCTGAGAAGTCCGAGATATAAGCTTTAATTAAGGATTGATCGTATAAGAGATAATCGCAATGATGAGCAGGTGCAGCGGATAGAAGCTACGCCATAAGAAACGCGGCATGCGTATGCGATCCATGCTCCGCATAAGATCAGGCATATAAACGATCCATAACGTGGACAACAAGCTGAACAACTGAAGCGTCCAGCCTTTATAAAATATACTAAACACATTAATCGCCAAATGAAGCAGAACCATCATGTGAGGCGTGGCATATCGGTAAATAAGCATTAATAACAGCGCGTACCCGCCATAATCGAACGGAAGGGCTTCTAGTAGCACTATGATTGCGGCTGTCGTCAAGACGGAAGCCATCATTTTTCCTTTTAGCAGATCCAGCAAAAGCATGGTCAGCAGGCAGAAGAACAGTGTGGCTATGACATTGATCTCCAGCCCATGTGTTCGAAAGGCAAGATGGTAGGGAAGCTGGGAGATGATTGCTAATAGGCCAACTCTGGTCAAATAGCGGGTAACGTCCCGCGTTCGGGAGTAGCCGGTGACCATGGCGTACACATAGAACGGCAGCGCCAATCTTCCGATTATGCGCCAGGCCGTATCATCCGGATGCCATACTACTCCGATATGATCGATTAACATTGTTAACATGGCCAGAAATTGAATGCGGATCACCTTCGTCCGTCGCGAGTTTAGCTTTATTCAGTATATCATAAGGCAGCTGCGTCGCTAAGGAGACGGAGAAGGTTAAGGAGAAGACTGCATGACCTGCTCGAGCGCGGTCAAGAGATTCATTCTGGTAGCATGGCCTAACTCTTCGGCCGTTATACTGGCGACCCTTAAAGTTGAAGGACTGATACAGGTAGTTGTTAAGCGTCGACATCTCGCCAAACTCCCCTCAAGCAGCTCCTGTACGGCGGCTCTGGCGTCGGCATAAGGAGAGGGGGCAGCTCGATCTGCAGCCTGCTTTGACGTTGAAACATGTGAGGCATCACCTCTTTTCTAAAAAACTTTTTTATCAGCTGGACTGGCTGAGAGGAATTTAAGATTACGTAACCAACAAGGTAATAACGTGCAATTCGTAGAGCACGAGCGGCAAAATAGCATTGTACGGCGCGATGAAGGCTCGCGGGTCATGCATCGTGACCTAAAGGTACAGTATGCTGCGGATTCGCTTCGTAGATGACGGGAATTACGCAGCTCAGACAGGAATAGGAGTTAACCTCCTGTTGTAGAGTATTATTACATAGGTATGCGAACAGTAGCGGCGGCATACGTGCGGGGGCGGGGGAGTTCATAGGCAGTGTGGATGGGGATGATTGATGAGGTAGCCGTTTTATTTTGTTTGAGAAATTGTTACAAAGCTAGACTCTGCTCCCACCGCGTATTAAAATCAATCTAACTAACAAGTTACCACTATGATGTAGACAGGTGAGTTCATGAGCAGCAACGACAACATGCTTAAGGAATATGGGCCGGGCGCGTCTATCGACTTGCTGGACTTTATACGGCTTGCCGTTGTATTGACGGAGATGGTCTGCCGCGAGCATCAACAGATGGCTGTCATTGGGAATTTGAACCCGTGTAATATAAAAATGGTAAGAGAAGGTAAGGAAGCGCGTCTGACCGGGAGAGAAGAGACGCAGGCCGCTTACCGGTCACCTGAGCAATCGGGACGGCTTAACCGAATACCGGACGGACGCTCTGATTTATACACATTAGGCGTTATATTATATGAACGGTTGTCGGGGCAATTGCCGCTTCAGCCTGACGCAGACCGGGATTGGGAGACTGCGCATATCTTCAAGACGGCGCTTCCTCTATCAGAAATTCGGCCGGAGTGGGGTGGCCCGATATCCACTATTATCATGAGGCTGCTGGCCAAATCGCCGGATCAGCGCTATCAGAGCGCATACGGCTTGCTGGACGACTTGAATCAATGCAGAGTCATGCTGGAGGATGACGGCAAGCTGACGCCATTTGAGCTGGGAAGATTGGATCAGGCTCGTACGTTTCGGTGGCCGGGAAAAGTGTACGGGCGAGAAAGCGATTTGCCTACGCTGGAGTCCGGGCTTAAGCAGGCGTTGCAAGGCAATCAAGCAATCCGATGGGTAACAGGCCCGGAAGGAAGCGGCAAGACGGCACTCGTTCACCGGTTCCGAGAGTATGTGGTGCGGCAGGGAGGCCGGTTTGTCGAAGGCAGGTCTGTGCGTGGGCAAGAAGCCAAGCCATACGAGCCGCTTATTCATGCGTTAGAGCAATGGCTTCAGCAGTTTTGGAGCGAGCCTGTTGGTGTGATTGAACGATTGAAAAAAAAGCTTAGAACGGATTACGGTCGAGATGCTGAGATACTAATGAAGATGTTGCCTGGAATGCGAACACTACTCGGAGACACGGCAGAGAAGGGCAGCATTCCTAAAGAGAACGCTTGGAAGCGATTCGGAGAGCTGGCGCCTGATTTGATCGTTGGCATGGCTGAAAGCATACCGCCGCTTGTTCTATTTATAGATAATATGGAATGTGCCGACCATGGCACGCACGAAGTGATAAGAGCGCTTGCAGAGCGGGACAAGGCTTCAGGATTGCTTCTGATAGGAGCATTCCGCACGAAGGGGTGGAACGAGGGGCTAGATGGAACAGCGGATGAGATAACAGCTACTATCTCAGGTCTGTCCGCCAATGAAGACGGCATTTCCGTTGAGCAAGCGGACTTGCTGCCCTTGTGTTATGAAGACGTACGGTGTTATTTGTCTGATGCTTTGCATGAGGAATCGCCTCGTCTTCGTCTATTGGCCAGTTCTCTTTTCTATCAGACGGGCGGAAACCCCGGTACAATCGAGCTTCTGCTGAGAAGCTGGCTGCAGGAGAACAAGCTGAGCTTTGATGAAAGACGGCGCCGATGGATATGGGACCCGGAAGTGATACAACAAAGCAGCGGCTCGGAGTTGAATCGCGGACTCATGGAGGCGGACTTTGCTAGTTTAGCGAATGAAGATAAGTCACTGCTGGCAATGGCGGCTGCGATTGGACAGTCATTTCGTCTGTCGATATTGGCTGCAGCCTGTGAATGTACACTGGATTCTGCTGTCCTTATGCTTCGTGCTGCTGTAGACAGGGGCATGATTGGATACGAGGATGACACGATAGCAGAGTGCGTACAGGGGAGAACTTATTTGTTCCTGCATGACTATATACGCGAGGTTGCTTATGCCTTTGATCCGGAAGCGAATATGCAGCGACATCTGACGATTGGAAGACTGCTGCAGCGCAGACAGTCGGAGGACGATGTGCGTACGACGCTTGTGGCAGTGGATCAATTGAATTTGGGTTCAGGAGCCATGTCGCTCCAAGAAAGAAGACAACTGTCTAAGCTTAACCTTGCAGCCGGGCAGAACGCGCTTGCTGAAGGGCAGTACGCCAGAGGCAAACGTTATGCATACGCTGGACTTTTGCTAGTAGAAGAAGAGCAGAAGCCGCAGACGAGCTCCGTGTATGTGCAGCTGCGCCTCGCTGCCGCTTGGTCGGAATATATGAGCGGAAATACTCAACTGGGACGCGAGATCGTGTTTGACTTGAAGAGCCGCGACCGTATGTTGAGCAGAGCGGAGCGGACCCCAATATGGACGTCGCTGATACAGTTCCATACGTTTGTGGAAAATGATATTGCAGTCAAGTATGCAAAAGAAGCACTCGCGGCATACGGCTGGGAGTATCGGGAAGGGATATCAAAGCTGGTTGTTATGAAGGAAGTGATGCAAACGCAATCCGTATTGTATCGAAAGCGCAATAACTTGGCATTGCTGCCCTTTCATAATGATGAAGAGTACTTAAACCTATGCAAGCAAATGGAATTGTGTTTCCTCCCGCTGCTTGTGAATAATGCGGAGGCGCTTATCGATCTCTGTGCCCGATTTATCCGTTACGGAATTGGGCGGGGAATGAACGAATCGCTGGCAATGCTGATTTGCACCTACAGTCTCTTGATGCAAAGAGTGCTCCCGGGTTATGTCCAGGTTGTTCCTGCTTGGGGCATGGAGTCGATTGCAGCAGCGGATTTGTCCAGAGTTCATCGAATTCTTTTTGTTAGCGGAATGGCCAAACAACTGGAGAAGCCGCATGAGGCGTCGAGATTGCTCAATAAAGCTCTTCGCCGATGTGTCGAGCATGGGGATAGAGAGTTTGCCAATATCGCGATGATCACTTGCTTGATTACGCATAATGGCAGCCTGTATGAGCTGACGGATTTGCTGGAGTTTTTCACGGAGCATATAGGTCAAAGCGCCAATGACAAGACGCTCGAACTGGTGCATATCGCAAAAGATTATTTGTCTGCGCTGCAAGATGATTCTCTTATGGCTGGTTTCGTGGCGATTCCGCACCATGCAGAAGGAAGTACCGGACAGCGCGAGGAGGATAATTACAGCTGCATATGCAAGCTTGAGGTTGCTTATTTGTCAGGCAGATACCGGGAAGCGCTGTACTGGGCAAAGTGCAGCAGGATAAGCGAACTGGCAGAGGATTGGGCGCGTATTCGGAAGCAGCGTTTATTCGAGGCATTGACATTAGCATCGTTATATCCCGAAGCCAGCACGGAGGAAAGCAATCGCATTCGCAAGGCACTGAACTCGCAATTGCGAAGTATGAAAAAGTGGAAGGGCTTTCTTGGTTCAGGTTCTTCGGCCCATATGCTCGTGAAAGCGGAATGCGAGCGATTGGCCGGTAATGAGCAAAAGGCGCTGCGTTATTATCTCGATGCTGTTAAGCAAGCCAGAACTGAGAAGTACGGCTTAATGGAGGGAATTATCTGCGAGCGGCTTGCGGTATGTTATGAGCAAGATCTAATCAGCAGCGGGGGAGCCACGATTGCTCTACTGGACGCAGGTACGGCTTATTCGAACTGGGGCGTGACCTCCAAAGTAACGCAAATCCGAAGTGAGCATGCAAATTTGTTAGGTGTTGCACCTAAGCTATATGAAGTCGAAGAGAAGCGGACAGAGAAGGGCGAGGCAGATCTTGTTCGTCTGCACATGCCGCAGCATGTGAGCATGAAGAAGCCGGAAGCGTCTATAGGCGAGGAGAAGCTGCTGCAGCAGCTTCTTCATGGATTTGATCAGCCGGGCAACGGGCTATGGACAGAGAATCTCTTGCATACTGCCCTTCGTCAGTCAGGCGCTGATCGCGGACTAGTGCTGCGTGGCGAGCAAGCGAACTATATGATTGAAGCTGTGTTGGAGTTGTCGCCGCACAGGGGAGAGGGACTATATGCGGATCGAGTCTTACGGCATGTTGTAGCGGTGAACGAACCGATCGTCATTCATGACGCGATACAAAGCTATTGGATAAGGGACGATTATATTGCCTCCCGGAAGCCCAGATCGATTCTGTGCATGCCATTTTCAGTTCCGGGTGAGCATTCTGATTTCTTCCTCTACTTGGAAAACAGGCATGTGCCTGGCGTATTTACGGAGCGTGACTTGAAAGTGCTTGAGCTGATCGCAACACGCGTGATTTATATCAGTCTGCTTGAAGGGAACCCGCAAGGGACTTTGGCTATGGCAAAAGAGAGTCTCTCAGCAGTTGCTCCAGACCGCGTTCAAGAGGACTTGCTGGAGCCGCTGACCAAGCGGGAGCTGGAAATATTAGAGGCTATTTCTGAGGGAATGTCCAACAGGGATATTGCAGAGCGGCTTGGCATTACCGAGACGACGGTTAAGACGCATGTATCCAGAATCATTGGCAAACTGGGGGTCAAGCGTCGCGGGCAAGCCGTCGTGCGGGCGAATGAACTGCAGTTGCTCCGAAAATAGAGTAAGCTCTTGCTTTACCGATCAGCCAGAATCGCATAAGAATGAACGTCAACCGCCCCATTCCACAACAGCAGTCAAGGCTGCCGTCGAGGAATGGGGCGGTAGTGTCAATTGGGCTATACGAGTGCGCCTTCCTCCTGCACGATAGCCATAGCTTTATCGAAGTCGTCATCTTCGATGACTATTGTTAGTAGGATATTGCGTCCTGACGTTTCGTTGTCTTCGCCACCAGAGCTCATTCCGCTAGCGCTTACGCTTGTAGATGCTAAAACCCCAGCGTCGGGGTCTGGAAAATCGCCACCTAACGTGAGGCTGGCCAAGCTGTCGAAGTTGCTGGTTAGTGGATTCATGATATGGTCAACACCGTCACCGGTATACCCATCGAACCTGTCTATCGAGCTGTCGACGAGCTTAAGGCTTTTTATTCGATGAAGCGCTTTTTCAGCTTGTTTGGGACTGCGGAAGTAAGCCAGAATATTTTTCTCTGCCATCGCGTAGACTCCTTAAAAAGTAAATGGTTTTCCGGAACAAGCCCGGCAATAGCTTATATATTGCTCGGCTCCATTATGAAGTATACGCAGTCCCAGGATAAGGCCTGCATGAGATCGGGTAAAGAACTCAAGAGCTACACTTGAGTGAAAAATGGCTTTAATTCTGCAAGGTACTAAGGTGATTAGTTGGAGTGAGCATCACGAGTCTTGCATACGTTGAAGTTTCTGTATGATTTTAATTCCTTTGAAAGATAATAAGTTGGGTTACAACCATAAACTTTCGAGGAGGCAACACATGAATAACTTCCAATCCGGCAACGCATCCAGTCAGCTGAATCAAATTGAAGGCATCGTGCAGCAATTGATTCAACAAACACAGCAAGCATCCGCTCAGTATCAACAATTATTGAAACAAGAGCAGGAGAACGCGCAACTCCTTCAACAGATTGCACAGCGCGAGCAGCAAGCGGCACAAACAATTCAAACAGCCCTGCAAGGACATCAGACAGCCGTTCAACAAATGCAGCATATTACAAGCCTGTGCAACCAAATTTCCCACTCGACAGCAACAACTGGCAGCTATGCAGCAAGCACTCAACAACAGCCATACTCGAATTACGGCAGCTCCAGCTACTATCGTCAATAGGTATAGCCTTAAGTTGACTATGATTTAGCAGTCTAAGAAATACGCATCGCAGCAAGTTCCAGCCTACATATGGGACTGACGACCAAGTGAACCCCCAGGATCATGACGATCTGGGGGTTCTTTGCTTGCACTAATGCTGTTCCGAGAGGAGGGGAAGAGGCCTCTCAGCAGGGCCTTCCATAACTTCGCCTGTAATCGAAAATCTGGAGCCGTGGCAGGGGCAGTCCCACGTGCGTTCTCCGTCATTCCATTCCACTTCGCAGCCCATATGGGTGCATGTCGTGTCTACGATGAACAGCTTTCCTTCCTTATCCCGGTAAGCGCCTGCTCTTCGCCCGTGCAAGGTGATGGCTGCCCCTTCATCAGGCTCCAGATCCTCAGGCTTACGGTGAACCATCTCCAGCTTGCCGCCGATGAGGTGTCTGGCGACATCAAAGTTGTCGACGACCAGGTTTTTGAGTGTCTTCACGGAAAGTGATCGGGATGGCGAGAATAGCTCTGCGTACCGATTTTCCTTCTCTTGAATGAGATCGCTGATGATCATCGCGGCAGCCGTTCCGGTGGTCATCCCCCATTTTTTGTAGCCGGTGGCGATATAGATATTAGACTTGGTATCCGCATCGGTTATCGTTCCGATATACGGAAGTTTATCGCCTGTAACGAGGTCTTGTGCCGACCAGCGATAGAGAATCTCCTCCGTCTTGAATTGACGGGAAGCATACTCCTGCAAGGCTTCATAGTGATTAATGGTGCATATGCCCTGGCCGGTCTTATGCTTCTGCCCGCCGATGATGAGGAGAGGCGAGCCGTCCTCTGCGGTTGCGCTTCGAATTGAGCGCTTCGGGTCTTCTGCACTGATATACATGCCGCCTGGATAATCCAGAGTGGATTTTACGCCAAGCGCATAGGAGCGCTCCGCATGCATGCGGGCGAAGAAAAATCCGTATCCGTCGTAAAACGGGAAATGCGAGCAAATCGCCACATGTCTGCATGTAACAGCATGTCCGTCAGCCGTTCGTACAGTGGGCAGCTGCCCTTTTTCAATATCAATGGCCGTTGTGCCTTCGTACAGATGTCCGCCAGCTTCCGTAATTTCGCGAACTAGAGCCTCAAGGTAACGAAGCGGATGGTACTGGGCTTGATCGTTCATCTTCACAGCAGCCTTCGAAGGAAGATTCGTTAGCGGAATTTGCTCCAGATAAGCACCGGGAATGCCGAGTGCATCGTATGCGGCCATCTCGATCTCCAGCTTGCGGACGTAGTCATCCGAGTTGGTGAAAACATAAGCATCTTGTTTCAAAAAACCACAGTCGATCGCATGCTGATTGACTGTGCGTTCAATAAAGCGGAGCGCATCCTGATTTGCCTGAAAATAAAGCGAAGCCTTCTCCTTGCCTTCCTGCTTAATAAGCTCATCGTAGATTAGATCGTGCTGTGCGGTTATTTTCGCTGTCGTATGGCCGGTTGTTCCATGAAGCAGCTTGCCGGCTTCGAGCAATACGACGCTGAGTCCAGCTTTGGCAAGCAAATAAGCGGTTGTAATACCGGAGATGCCCCCTCCAATTACACACACATCGGCTTCTGTATCATGCTGTAGCTTGGTGTAGGCGGGAAGTCCCTTGAGTGATTGGAGCCAGTAGGATTCCGGGTAAGTTGGCAGCGGTGGCAATTTGGCCATCATAATCCCCTTCCTGAAGTAAGTGCTTCCTTCATTCCTTCCCTAAATCCGGCATTCTATTCGGTCATCTTTCTGTGGAAAAAAGAAGAGTTGACTCTTACGTATACTGGAGAGTTTATAATGAGGTCAGAAGGAGGCGAAGCGTATGTATTCCATCGGTCAATTGTCCCAAAGAACCGGCATCTCCATTCGGACGCTGCGCTATTACGATGAACTGGGTTTGCTCAAGCCGGCCAAGGTGGCGGAATCGGGCAACCGTTATTATTCCAATGAGGAGATTCGTCTGCTCCAACATATAACGGCACTCAAGGAGCTTGGCTTCACGCTAGCTTCGATCAAGGAACTTTTGTCCCAGGGCAAAGATTCAGCAGATCAAGAGCAGCGCTGGATGTCCTATCTGGATGTGGAATTGGAGGCGATCGAGCGGGAGCGGGCGAGGCTTGATCATATGGCAAAGCTGCTGCAAACCGCTAAGCATGCTCTTGTGATCAAAGGGGAGTTTGATCCGGAGGATATCTTCTTGTTTATCCGCGCGATACAGTCGCCATCTGAAATCAGGGATCGTTTTTTGGCGCAGCATTTTACCGAAAGAGAGATTGCGATTATTAAAAACCTGCCGGATCTTAGCTCAAAAGACCCGCGCGCGATGAAATGGGCGCAGCTCATACGCACCGTCAAGTTGCATATGGACGAGCCGCCATCATCGGTTGCTACACAACAGCTTGCAGCGGAGATCGTTGAATTGACTATGGAATGGTTCGAGCAGGATGAGATTCTGCTGCAGAAATATTGGACATTGATTCGCCCGGAAGAGGGAATGGACTCGAAGGTGTATGCTCTCGATGCCGGTGTGATGGACCATATCGATCACATTGTCGACTGGTATTTGCTGCATGGGGAAGGAGCGGCTTCAAATGACGGAAAAGATCAATAAACCGATTAGTGAAGGCAAAGCATGGACTTATGTCGTCATTGGCGGCATGCTCGAAATCGTATGGGCAAGCGGCTTTAAGTATGAAGCCATACCCTCATTGGTCGTGCTTATCGCGTTGTTGACTAGTTTCGACCTCATTATTCGGGCTGCCAAAGTGCTCCCGGTCGGTACGGTATATGCAGTATTCGCAGGAATGGGGACGCTCGGCACAACTGTTATGGAGATGATATTATCGGGCGAGGCCATAAATCCGCTGCGAATCGTATTTATTTTGCTGCTGCTAGCCTGCATGATCGGTCTGAAGCTAACGGCGAAAGGAAGTGAGCGCTAATGGACTGGCTTATGCTTATTGCCGCAGGATTATTCGAAATCGCCGGTGTAATCGGCATTAAGCGCGTCGCTCAGAACAATAATTGGACGAACAATCTTATTCTGATCGGCGGATTTATCATCAGCTTTCAGCTATTGATTCAAGCTATGGGGACAATTCCACTGGCGACGGCTTACGCGGTATGGACGGGAATCGGCACGGTCGGAGCGGCAGTCGTCGGCATGATTTTTTTCAAAGAACCGAAGAGCTGGCTCCGAACCGGCTGCATTCTTGGCATTATTTTTTCTGTCGTTGGGTTGAAGCTCGTTAGTTAATGGATACGTATGCGGCAAAAGAATGGTTATCTACGATCCGATCGGTCCCATTGCACCCGGTCGCGCACCTCAACTTGCAAGGTGTCCTCAATGTCGGAGATGCGAAGCATCAGCCGTGACAGATCGTGGAGCGAGAAAGGATGCTCGGCCAGCGCAGCAATGCGCTGGACGTAAGCCCTAAGCGCGGGAAGATGGATGCCGAATACAGATGGATCATCAAGATTGCGGACATAGACATGATCAGGGACTGACAAGGCCATGCTGTCGATGTCGCAATCATCAAACAGAAATTGTTCGAACGGTGCGTCTAGCTGCACATATAACGTACTGTTCCAGTCGAGGCACTCCGTTTTTTCAATCATCAACCACATAGGCAAGGGTTGGCCTGTATCGCCATCCTGTTCGTAGAAGACCGCTTGTCTCATCGCTGGCTGGTCGCTCCTTTCTTTTCATAGGTTTGCCGCTGCAATTGCACGAGCAGCTTGGTTGTCGCCTCCGAGTAGCCGTGCTTGAAGGCGGGTAAAGTAGCCAATCTGGCGCGCAGATTGCGATCCCGTCGCTCTTGGTTCATCCGCCGGGTAATTCGCTCTAGCCGCGCTTCCGCAAACTCAGCAGGCACGCCGAATGCCTCGGCAATTTGACGGTAACAAGAAGGCGGCTGATTTTGAATAGCCATTACATCTCTGAGCATATGAAGGGGCATAGCGCTGTACTGCTGGAATAACCCGGCTTGTGTCTCTTGCAGGCTTACAAAGGAGGGAGGAAGCTCTCTCTGATTGCCGGCATGCAGCGCTGGATGGCACAGCTCATGAAAAAAAGCGAGGCGCTGCTCATAACGATCCATATGTATATTCAAGAATATTAGACAGTCCCCGTCTTCATCATAAATAACCTTGGTCTCACCCTCCGTATAAGCGATGAATGCGTCAAAGAGGGAAGCGATATGATCCAAATCCTCCAAATCCTCGGGAGTCCGAATGCCTCCTTCCTCGAATTTGGCTTGAATCCACAGCTCCATAGCTGTAGGTCGATAGAGTTCAAAGTTCAGAATCTCCATGCCGCTCCTCCTCGTATAAGAATGTATGTTCGCTTATTTACCGAAAAATAAAACCCCTTGGGGTTTATTGACAGCTGCCTCTATTGAGTCGCTGGGTAGGAAACTCGTGCAAGCCGAGAAACTCGGCTTAGAGCGCCTGCGTGGCAGGGAAAGCTGTCTGTAAGCCGAGAAATTCGGCTTAGAGCACCTGCGTGGCAGGGAAAGCTGTCTGTAAGCCGAGAAATTCGGCTTAGAGCACCTGCGGTGGCAGGGAAAGCTGTCTGTAAGCCGAGAAATTCGGCTTAGAGCGTCTGCGTGGCAGGGAAAGCTGTCTGTAAGCCGAGAAATTCGGCTTAGAGCGCCTGCGTGGCAGGGAAAGCTGGTCTGTAAGCCGAGAAATTCGGCTTAGAGCACCTGTGCATCAGGAAAAAAAGTTATAATTCACACATATTTCATTTGTTGGTTTATCTAATTAATCATTTACTCGATTAAGGATTCCCGGTCCCGGCGGCGTTTTTCTTTGAAAGCCCGGAACATCTCCAGCTCGCGCTTCAAATGCTCCGCTTCTTCCTCGTCCATTTCTTCAGGTGGACCGCCTAAGTATGCAATATACACGCCAGATTCAGGCTGAGCGCTTTTTCCGGGTGCCAAGCCTTTTGATGTAGACGAATTTTCAGCTTGTTGAAGTGCCTTTGGATCGGGATTATCGGAAAGATCCAGCAAATAGTCAGCGTTCGTGTGGAGCGCGTCTACTAAAGCTGCTAACGTCTCATGCGGTGGTGCGCTGCGCCCTTGCTCGTAGTTGCTAATCGCGGCCTTTGTCAGGTTAACCTTGTGCGCAAGCTGCTCTTGCGTGAGCTTATGATGCTTTCTGCGTTCCGTTAACCGATCGGCTCTAAACACGATTATCTCTCCTTAAATGTTTTGCAGAAGCAAAACTGGACTAGCTAAACTCTAATAAATTCAGGTACAAGTATATTGTACTATATATCTTCAATTTTTTAAAGAGGATTACAAATTCAATGGTTTTCAAACTTGACATACAAGAATCTTGTACATAAAATAAGGGTTATTAGTACAAGTATCTTGTACAACGGAGGTTGATATCATGATTAGCGGACAAGCAGCACTAGCTTATTTGACAAAGCCTACGGCGGAGGAGAAAAAGCAGGCGCAGCGCATGCTGAGGAAATATAGAGAGCTTAAGTTGATAGTGGAAGATTATAAGGCTCATTCAGAGCTTCTCAAGCAAACGATCTATGAAAGCGAGATTACGCGCAGGTTGGATGGTGATGACCTCTACGCGAACAAGACAGTCAACGCGGTGCAGCTAGCCCAGAACCAAAAGCGGGCTGCCGAGGAATGCGATCTTATACGGAGTGCGATTGAAAGAGCCGTCTCAATGATTCCCGATGAGGAGGCTCGGCAAGCAATTACGCTGCGGTATTTGAAAGGATATACGTATTCAGAAACACTCTATTATATGAAGCGGGGCGACAAGAGCTCCACCGTAGACCGGCGAATGAACGATGGAATGTTGTCCGTAGCGCACACACTGAAGATGTGGGGGCTGCTGACTTGGGATATAAATAGTGAAAGCGATTGAGGCAATGCGTAAGCTTGCTTCTTCAATAGCTGTTGCAGCAGGGATCGATATCTACCGGATATCGATTTTTTTATTTTCATATTGCACCGCTCGTATGAAGGAAAGTTGAGGGTAGATTGGGGAGCACTCGGGGCTGTTCCTATGATAAGCTTTAGTTGTTAAAAAAGCGAACAGACGTTCCTGTTTTATGTAATATCCTAGCTATCTAGTAAAGGCAGTATGGATAAAGCTCAGCGAGAACAGTTGTTATGCATCGACAGAAAGGAGGGCTTGCGCACCATGACCGTTACGGCAAATAGCGTCAGAGAAGATATGATCCGTCTGTTGGCTAATCATTTTCCTCATCTAATCGTCGTAGGCGAATCTTCGCAGGGAACGGTAAATCCGAAATCCATGCTTCTTGAGCTAAAAACGATGTCTCAGACGGCGATGCTAGGCGGTTACAGCAGCCGAACGCATACATTCGGGATCACTTATCCAGTCCCAGCCGGCACAGAAGTCGCTATTGCAGAGCTGCATGATTTGGCGGAGGACTTGTATGAATTGCTTGGGCAAGTGGAGATTGAAGGTACGAGATACCGCATGTCAGATCTGAAGCATGAGGTACGGGAAGGAAAGCTTCATTTTGCCATGCAAATGGTCATGCGAGTGAAGCGAGTGGAGCCGCAAGCGCCAAGAATGGGCGTTATCGAACAGAAGGCGGTGATGATAAAATGAACGGCGAATCCGGAGAGAGCGTGGAGCGAACGTTCACGAAAGATCAATTGCTGCGAGCCAGATGCTGGTCCGCACGGGAAAAAAATTTGCTGGACGCATTGCTTGAAGTCGGATCAACTTTTTCGATCCAACAGGTAAAGCAGCTGGCGCAAACATTTACGAATAGGAGAGTGGAGTAGAATGACCGGAGGAAATTGGACAGCAACAAATAAAGTAAGACCAGGTGTATATGTAAATTTCAATAGCGCACCACAGCCGCTTGGGGCGGTTGGCGAGCGCGGCATCGTGACGATGCCTGTGACGCTTTCTTGGGGTGAAGCGGGGCGTATCGTCACGATCGAGGCAGGCGAAAACACAACAGAGAAACTGGGCTACCCGGTGTCGGCACCGGAACTGCTGCTGGTACGCGAGGCGCTGAAGCGCGCCAAAACATTGCTGCTCTACCGGGTGAACGAAGGCGTGAAGGCATCGGCAACCCTGGGAGAACTCATTGCGACAGCTCGCTATGGCGGCGAGAGAGGCAACGACATTACGGTAGTTGTTGAGGCTAATGCAGATAGCCCAGCATTGTTCGATGTAAGTACGCTCGTTGCAGGCGTGGAGAAGGATCGACAGACGGTAGCTCATATTGCCGGATTGAAGGCCAACGCATGGGTGGAATGGAATGCTTCCGGCGGCTTAACAGAAAGCGCGGGTATCCCGCTGACTGGCGGCTCGAACGACAACGCCGTTAACCAAAGTTATATCGATTACCTTGATGCCATCGAGACGCAGCAATTCCATGCTATGGCGCTTCCTTCGACGGATGCGGAATTGAAGGCTCTATTTGTATCCTTCATCAACAATCTGCGCGACAACGAAGGCCGCAAGGTTGTGCTGGCGGTAGAAAACTACCCGGCAGCCAACTACGAAGGCATTATCAGCGTGAAGAACGGCGTTGTTCTAGCAGACGGCAGAACGGTTAATGCTGCCCAAGCGACAGCATGGGTCGCAGGCGCTTCCGCTGCAGCAGGAGCGAACGAGTCGCTCACTTATGCGGGGTATGACGGTGCGGTAGACGCTTCTCCACGGTTTACGCACACTCAAATCGTTGCAGCTTTGCAAACCGGAGAATTTCTGTTCTCACAGGATGGCGCGCGCGCATTCGTCGAACAGGATATCAATACGTTCACGGCGTTCACGCCGGATAAAGGCCGCTACTTCAGCAAAAATCGGGTCATTCGCGTGCTGGATGCGATCAATAACGATATTTCCCGCGTGTTCAGCTCCTACTATATCGGTAAAGTGGCGAACAATGCCGACGGCCGTACGCTGCTGAAGAATGAAATCGTCAACTACATGACGAACCTGCAAAACATCGGTGCGATTCAAAACCTGGACTCCGATGCGGATATTACCGTAGCGCCTATTGAAGGCCAGTCGGATGGCGTTCTTGTGGGACTCTATATTCAACCGGTAGACGCAGTTGAAAAAATCTATATTTCCGTGGAGGTAAAATAATATGTCATACATGAACGTACAAGACACGATTAGCGGCAAGCAGGCGAAAGCGACAGTCAGCATTGACGGTGTGCTTGAGGAACTGTTTTATGCCAAGACGGGTGAAGCGACGATTGAAAAGACTAAGGCTGACGTGCCTATGCTCGGCAAAACAACTGTGGGTAAGAAGACCGTAGGCTGGACAGGCACTGGTACTTTGACGCTTTATTATGTCACGTCCAAATTCCGTGAGCTGACGAAGGAATACGTGAAGTCGGGCAAGGATTTCTACTTCGACCTTACCATCGTCAACGAGGACCCGGCTTCTAGAGCGGGCAAGCAAACGATTGTGCTTCGCCGCTGCAACCTGGACAGCATTCTACTCATGAAGTTCGACGCTACGGCGGAGGATTCCCTGGAAGAAGAGCTTCCGTTCACATTCGAGGACTTCGACATTCCGGATAAGTTCAACTCGCTTCAGTCCTAAGATTACCTAAATTATTGAGGAGGCCATTATTTTATGAGTACATTGCAAGATTTTCTGAACAGTCACCCCGTGGATAATTTGACGGAGGAGGTTGTGATCTCCGACCGGTTCAAGGGCAAAGACGGCAAGCTGATGAAGTTTACGATCCGTGCGATGAGCGCAGACGATATGGCATCGTATCAGAAACGCGCGATGAAAATCAATCCGAAAAGCAAGGATCGCAAGGTCGAGATCGATTCTGGCGCGATTTCGAAAGCGATTGTGATTAACCATACGGTTGTTCCTAATTTCAAAGACGCTGCAAGCATTCAAAAGCTGGGCTGCTTTGATTCGGACGGTTACTTGCAAAAGGTGCTGCTGGCCGGTGAAATCGAAGAATTGTCGAAGGAGATTCAGCGAATCTCCGGCTACAATATGAACTTCGAGGAGCTTGTAGACGAAGCAAAAAACTAATCCGCGAGGGCGACAGCGATGCTAACTATGCGTACTACGCCCTCATGAAATTCCACATGACGCCTCGCGAATACATGAGCCAGACCCGTGAGGAGAAGGCCTTCATGATTGCCTGCATCCAGGAACGCATCGCAGCGGAGCGGAAGCAGAGTGCGAGGAAAAAGTGATTATTTATATACGGGGGACTGATTCTCTTAATTTAGAGAGCAGTCCCTTGATCGTACCAGAAAGGTGGTGAATCGATGAGTACGACAAAAGCTTTGGCGAGAGGACAAAAGCACATGCTAGGCGTCGTTCGGGGCATGATGGGTTCTATGAACCTCGCTGCTTTGGCCGTGGATAACATGCAGCGTTCGATGGTAATAGCCGAACGCAAGGCAGCAGAACGCATGCAAAGCAGCTTGGGAGCGATGGAACGAGCGGTTACGGCAATGGTTACGCCGTTAGACGAGGCGGCTAAAGGCATAACGGCATTGGCGGAGGCGATTGAAGCAGCTGGCAAGCGAATGATAAGCGTTTCCCAACCGATGGTTACGGCGGGAATTTCCACAGCAATACAGCTTCCGAGTGTAGTTCCCTCGGAGCCTCCTGCACAGGAAGCTAAAGCGGTATCCTTAGAGTCGGAACGAGCCAAACTGGAGGAGAAAATCAAAAAAGAAGTTATCCCCAAATTTGGGGAGTTTATTGAAATGATCGGCTCTAATATACCGGATATCAATACTATTACAGAGACTGAAAAGAAAAAGACAGAAGAAAAGAAGAAGCAAGAAACCGAGATGTCCTCGAGTAAGCAAATAGAAGCTATGCTGAGCAGTCAGGCTGTCGTTTTCGAAGAAATGTCCACGAAACTGTCTGGACTTGCAGTTCTGAATACATCAATTGCCACTAAATTAGGTGAGTGGTTGGATTCCATGCATAAAACGATCCAAAGCGGTCTCAGCAAAGCTAATGATTCCCTAAGCGGCATACTGACCAAGATTTCGAGTATTGTCTCTTCAATTGCCCAGGTTTCTTCAGGGCGTGGCTCTGAAGTAATAGAAGCTCTTCCATACGGCGGGTCTTCCAATCTATTGCCGGTACCTTACGAAAAACCGGAAAACAGCATTGTACTGGCGAAAAAGGCCACTAGCGATTTGCAAACTACCAATGCTATGGCTGCGGCAAATATCATAGAGCATTCTCCAAGCAATACGCTTGCTTTGCCGGCTCCGGCAGCCGAAGCAGCCGAAGCTGCTGCGGCAGAAGCTACGCCAGCGGTTGAAAGCCAAATTCCTAAAATAACAGAATCTGTTGCTCTTCTAAAAGAAAGTCTTACTTCTTTAATGACAGAGAATGCTGCAGTAGCAGGCTTTATGGCGGATAATTGGTCGACTGTTGGACCGATCTATGAAGGTGTGAACAAAGCGGTGAGTGTTTATAACACTCTTCAACAACTGAGCCAGGTATATACTGCACTAACGAATATTGCAATGGGTATCCATAAGACTATTACAGAAGGCGTGGGGAAAGCTTGGAACGGCTTGAACACAGCGATGAAGGCCAATGTGATCTTCCTCATCATTTCACTAGTTGCAGGTTTGGTTATGATGCTGATCAACTTGTGGAAAACGAATGATACTGTAGCGTTGTTTATGTTGAAAGTATGGAATAAAATCCTGAACTTCTGGGATCAGCTTGTTATTTTCTTTTGGACGCTCGTAGATGCTTTATCCGAGCCATTCTTAATGTTTGCCAAGACCATTGGCAAAATAATTGATGGTGTAGTGAACGGCATCATTGATGAAATCAATGGGTTTCTGGATGTTGTCAACTCCGTATTCGGTACAAGCTATCAGATTTCATTCAAGGCGGATATGGAGAGTTTTGTCCAGGATTTGGTAGATAAGGCGCCAGATGAAAAGCAAAAAGCAATAGCCCGCGCAGAATTCAATAAGCAGCAGCGAATTGAGGAGGAAAACAACTTCCTTGCCGAACGTGCAGCTCAGCGTGCAGAACAAGAAATAGCCGCGGAAGAGAAGGCTGTGACTCCATATGAAGATCCAAGCACTCAATTCCAACAAAACGCTGCAGTGTCAGTTGGAGGCGGCCGTCTGGACGAGGTCGGCAAAATCAACGATACCGTCGACATCAGTAGCGAGGATCTGAAGACGATGCGGGAGCTTGCGGAGATGAAGAATATCCAAAACTTCGTTACGCTGCAGCCGTCTGTTAACGTGCAGACCGGTGATATCAAGAACGGCATGGACGTTAGCTCCATGGTTCAAGCGATTACAACGGTTTTGCAAGAGGAGATTTCCGTATCGGCTGAGGGGGTATATCGATGAGCTATCGGATGGAACTAAGCTTTAACAATGGTAAAGAGGTTCTTGATATTCAGGTGCTGCCTGCTTCTATCGAAATCTCAGATGGAGGTAATGGCAGCACGTACGACGTTGTAGGCTTGGGCGAAATTAATGTCATAAAGGCGCGTAAGCTATCCGAATATGCGTTCAGCAGCTTCTTCCCAGCGAAGTTATATCCGTTTATGCTGCCTTCTCACGATGACGATGACAATGAGGAAACGAAGAGTCTTGCTCCAGTTGTTAAAGTCGTGCCGCCAATGGAGCAAGTCCGCAAAATTTCCAGATGGATGGAGAGCAAACGCCCCATCCGTTTTATTTTTCAAGGCGGGCCAACAGCTTCTGATGTTGTCATTAACACACCTGCCACGATTGAGTCCTTCCAGTGGAAGGAAGTAGCTGGTGGCATTGGCGATATTGAATATTCCCTTAAGCTGAAGCACTACCGATTCTACGCAGCGAAAAAAGTTGTTGTACAGAATAATACGGTGGTGCCGAAAGGAGAGCAGCGCCCGGACGATCGAGCCAAGCCGAAGACCTACACGCTGATGGCGGGAGATACGCTTTGGAAAGTAGCGAAGTCGAAACTTGGAGACGGCAATCGTTGGGGCGAGATTCAGAAGCTGAATAACATTAGCGACGCCGAGACGAAGAGACTGCAGGTTGGAAGGGTGCTGAAGCTGCCATGATCCGAGTGCTGATTGACAATAAGAACGGCAATGTATGGGATATTTCCGACATCGTCGGAGACCTCAGCTGGAAGACGAGCCGGATCGGCAAAGCGGGCAGCCTTGATTTTTCGTTAATCAAAGGCGGGCTTTATGAACTGCAGGCCTTTCAGATTCAGAACGGCGATATCGTTCATGTGACCAAGGACGGAAAGCCGGTCTTTTACGGCTATGTCTTCAGTATTGAGGGAGGCAGCTCAGAAGCAGTTAAGGTGAAGGCGTATGACCAAATCCGCTATTTGCTATCCTCGGACACGTTCGTTTTTGAAAATAAAAGGGCTTCTGAAATTATTCGAGAGGTAGCCAACAAGCTGAAGCTGAAAGTCGGACAATTGGCGGAGACGCCTTATGTCATTCCCGAGATGGTAGAGGATGGACAGAAGCTGCTAGATATATGCGACAAGGCATTAACGCTTACACTCATTCATAAAGGGCAAAACTTTGTTCTTTATGATGACTTTGGCTCGCTGACGCTTCGGAATATTGAAGATATGCTAGTTGATTTCTATCTTGGCGAGGGCAGTCTGTTGACGGATTACAGCTTGTCCACATCGATAGATCAAGACACATATAATCGTATTGTTCTCTATCAGGACAATAAGAAGACGGGAAATCGGGAGCTTCATGTGAAGCAGGACAGCAATAATATTGCCAAATGGGGGACGCTTCAGCTCTACCAATCTGTCGATGAGAATAAAAATCAGACGCAAATTGAGGAGCTCCTTGATCAGTTGGCCACCTTGCACAACAGGGAGAGCAAGACGCTTAAGCTGAATGCGATCGGCGACATGCGCGTACGTGCAGGCTGTTATGTGCGGGTATGGATTAAGGAATACGGCGTGAACCAGCCCTTTCTTGTGGATGAGTGCACGCATAAATTCGATAGCGTCGCCCATACGATGGCGCTGGATGTGAAGGTGATTTCATGAGTATGTTAGAGCTGATCAAAAAAGCCGGAGCAGGTGCCGTGGAAGCAAGCAACCCCGTCAATATCCTGTACGGGGAAATTGTATCCGTTCACCCGCTGAGCGTGCGAGTCGATCAACGATTCACGCTGCCGGCGGGTTTTTTAATCCTGACGGAAAGCCTGGCGCTGCGCGGATTGGAGCAAGGGGATCGCGTCCTCCTGCTTCGTATGCAAGGCGGACAGCGTTATGTGGTGCTTGATCGGACGGTGAGCGCATGATTCCTCAAGGAGGTGTGTTAAGCCAGGCGATCGAGGTGGGTGAACAGCCCTCCCGCACATGGAAGCTGGACGTGGATCGCGGTCGGGTGACAGGTATGACAGATGGTATAGATGCCTTGCGGCAAGCCGTCTACAAAATCCTACAAACCGACCGATTCAGGCATCTGATATATAGTACAGATTACGGACATGAACTGAAAAGCTTATTCGGCAGACATCCCTCGATAGCGGCAGCTGAGGCAAGAAGAATGCTTGAAGAAGCGCTGACGCAGGATGACCGCATTGAAGCGGTTGAGGGGATTAGCGCCAGCATGGAAGGCGACCGGATGGTGCTTTCGTTTATTGTAGTCTCCCAATATGGAACGTTTGATGCCGCGATGGAGGTGAGTTAGTTGGACAATGTGCAAACAATGGAAGTGATTTTAGAGCGTATGCTGGATCGCGTCCCGGGCAGCATCGACAAGCGGGAAGGTAGCGTTATTTACGACGCGCTGGCCCCGGCTGCGGCTGAGCTGGCGCAGCTTTATGCGGAGATGGAGCTGCAGCAGCGGCTAGGTTTTGGCGTGACGTCTAGCGGTGTATATCTGGAGCTTCGTACAGCCGATTTTGGCGTAAACAGGCAGCCGGCGACATCAGCTCAACGCAAAGGGCTGTTTTACGGTGAAAGTCAGACTCCGTTAGATATTCCGGTTGGCAGCCGATTCGGAGCAGAAGGAATTAGCTACGTAGCTCGAGAGCGCTTGTCGGCCGGCGTATTCAGACTGGAATGCGAGACGCCTGGAGTGGCAGGGAATCTGTATTATGGCCCATTGCTGCCGCTTGATTTCATTACCGGCTTGGTGAAGGCTGAGCTGTCGGAGGTTATCGTGCATGGCGAGGATATTGAATCCGATGACTCGCTGCGGGCGAGATATTTGCACCGGGTGCGCAACCCGTCAAGCGGCGGCAATGCAGCCGATTATCGAAGCTGGGCACAGGAGGTTCCAGGTGTTGGCGGCGCGAGAGTGTATCCGCTATGGAATGGGCCGGGATCGGTGAAGGTCGTTATTTTCGATAGCCAGATGAAGCCAGCGGCGCCGGTACTGGTCAATACAACGAAGGCCTATATTGATTCGGTAAGGCCGATTGGCGCTGCGATTACCGTCGTATCAGCTGCTGCCAAATCAATTGTGCTTAGAGCCAAAGTGAAGCTGGCAGAGGGCTATGTTTTGCAGGAAGTGACAGAGATGCTTACGTCGTCCGTTCAAGCTTATCTGAGAAGCGTGACGATCGATTCCGATTATGTAAGCATTGCTCAGATCGGAACCATTTTGCTTCGTACGCCAGGCGTAATCGATTATTCCAATTTGACGCTGAACGGAGCGGCAGCGAACGTCGAGCTGGCTTCGGAAGAGCTTCCTGATCTGACAAGCGTACAATTGGAGGTGTAGGCTATGGCTTATCCTGAGGAAATTAATCATTACAATGAAAAGCTGAATAAGAAGCCAGATGGCAGCTTTTACACCATTGAAGAAGTCATTGTACTGGCAGATGGCAAATATGAAGGTCCGCTGGCGCATGACAATATTGCGAATAGCACGATTAGAGCTTATTCAGGCCCGTTGTTGACGGGAACGGCGATTACCGACTTTGTGGTATCCATTCCAGCGGAGACTCCGTGGAAAAGGATGCTGAGGATCTTCTCTGATTCAGAGAGGGTTTATATTACGTATCAGACGCAAGGAGATCAAGTAGAAGCTGACGATATCAATTCAGTACAAGCGGCTATTACGGCAACTCAGACCGAAGTGGAGCGCTACAAGCTTGCGAATGATGCGCTGACGAGCAATTTGAACAGCCGGTTGAGCGCAGGGGAGATCTCCAAGGCAGATAAAACGTATGTGGATACGCATCTGCTGGCCAAAGCAGACAAGGCGTCGACTTACACGAAAAGCGAGACGGACCAGCGCATTCAGCATGTGATTGGAGCGGCTCCGGAAGCGCTCGATACGCTGCAAGAGCTGGCGGATGCTTTGAACAATGATCCAAACTTTGCCGCGACGGTAACAACACAGTTGGCTGGCAAGGTGGATAAAGAATCTGGCAAAGGGCTCTCTTCGGAAGATTACACAACAGCGGAGAAGAGCAAGCTGGCGGGAATTGCGGCGGGCGCCAATAACTATGCGCATCCATCGACGCATCCCCCATCCATCATTGCACAAGATGCGAATAGCCGGTTCGTATCCGATGCGGAGAAGAGTACATGGAATGCCAAGGCGAGCTCAACCGTGGCGACAGCTTCGACGGCTGGACTCTTGTCCGCTGCGGACAAAACCAAGCTTGACGGCATTGCTGCTGGCGCCCAAGTGAATAGCGTATCGAGTGTAGCCGGTAAGACAGGAGCTGTCACGCTGACGAAGGCTGATGTCGGCCTCGGAAGTGTTGAGAATTATGGCATTGCCTCGCAAGCGCAGGCTGAAGCTGGAGCAGCTGCCAACGTGTATATGACACCTGAGAGGACGGCACAAGCTATTGCCGTAAAACTGAGTGGTACCGGCAATGGAGATATGCTAAGGTCCGTGTACGATAGTAATGACGACGGAAAAGTGAATGCAGCCGATGCAGCAGACACGGTTCCTTGGGCTGGGGTGACGGGGAAACCATCCACATTCCCGTCTGCAGCACACCAGCATAGCGCAGCGGATATATCAGCAGGCATACTTGCCGCGGCGCGGTTGCCGGCGGCTTCTGTCAGCGCGCCTGGAATCGTACAGTTATCCGCCGCTGTTAACAGCACCAGTACTACAACTGCTGCTACAGCCAGCGCAGTTAAGATCGCCTATGATTTGGCGGCTAGCAAGCTCTCTAAAGGTGTCACATGGAGCCAATTGCGGGGTGATGCCTAATGGTATATGGAGAATCACAGCTAGGGCTTCGACCCTATGGCAGTTCATTGAACGCTGCTGAACAGCCAGATAACAAGAAGGTGCAGCTTATCGAGTATTTGCCTCATTACTGGCGCCAAATCCGCGACATGGAGGAGCTCCAAGCTACACTATCGGAAGAAGTTGGACAAGCTTGGGCGAACAATACTGATGCAATGAGACAGTGGTTTGTATCGACAACAACATGGGGGCTTGACGACTGGGAGAAGGAACTGGGTTTGTCAGCAGACATTTCAATGACGCCGGAGTGGCGCCGTGAGATTATCATCGCCAAGCTGCGCGGGCATGGCACGCTGACAAAGCAAAAGCTGATCGATATCGCCTCTGCCTTTTCCGGCGGTGAAGTCGACGTAAAGGAGTACCCTTCAGAAAAACGTTTTATCATACAGTTTATCGGCGTGCTTGGCGTACCGGCCAATATGGCAGGTTTCGTACAGACGCTGGAGGCGATTAAGCCTGCACATCTTTCAGTATCATTTGTATACACATTTACAACTTGGGATATGGTGTCTGGCTTGAATTGGCAGCAAGCGGGCACGCGAACCTGGAATCAATTAAGAACCTACGGAGGTGAGTGATCGATGCAATTAACACCGAATTTGAAATTGAAGAAGCCGGAAGGAACAGACAACGTCAACATTGATGACTTTAACGGAAATGCAGATATTCTCGATACCGCGATTACAGGGAAGGTCGATAAAGTCACAGGAAAGGGATTATCTACGGAGGATTATACACCAGCCGAGAAGTCTAAGCTTACTGGTATTGCAGCGGGGGCGAACAACTATGTTCATCCCGCCTCGCATCCGGCTTCTATGATCACACAAGACGCAAGCAACCGATTTGTAACGGATGCAGAGAAAACTGTTTGGAATGCGAAGGCTAGTACATCTTCCGCTACCGGGTCTGCCGCAGGACTTATGTCAGCAGCGGATAAGAGCAAGCTCGACGGTATTGCGGCAGGAGCTCAAGTGAATAAAGTAACGAGCGTAGCAGGTAAGACAGGCGCAGTAGTTTTGACGAAAGGCGATGTTGGATTAGGAAGTGTTGATAACATCCAGCAAGCATCACTGGCCACATATAATGCTCATTTGGCCGACTATATCCGTCAACCGGGCTATGGGATAACTGCTGGTTCGGGGACGGTATATGCCATAACATTAACACCTGCGATGACTGCTTATACGGATGGGGTTTCCGTTGCTATTAAAACGCATGTCACTAACACAGGGGCTGCTACTTTAAATGTCAATAACCTAGGAGCCAAGTCAATTCTCGATTCAAGTGGGGCGAGTCTAACGTCCGGTAGACTAATAGCTAATGGAATATACACTCTTAGATATAACGGTACGGCTTTTATATTACAGGGTGAAGGGGGTGGTTTACAAATAGCATCCGGAACACTTTCAATTAGTTCAACGACATTGAGTTTTTATAAAGGTGATTCAAGTAGAGTTCCATTAAATTATGTCGAGACTGAATTGCCGTTTAATCCAAGATATATATATATATGGGGCAGAAATCCTTCTATAGGAAATGGTAATTATACATTTTTTAATAGAGATAACGTTATTGGTGGTGTATCAATTGCACCGGTAGTCGCTATTTCCTCTCCACAAATTTATTACATTCAGTGGGATGGAAACTATATTTGTCATGCGCAAAATGGGTTTAGAATGCCCGTTGTTTCTCTTAACGGAGTCACTAGTATGAAGTATGTAGCGTTAGAATAATAGCTTTATCCTCTGAAATGGTGTATTTAATTGATAATTGTGAAACCAAAGTTTACTGATAAGAGATTTTAAACAAGGTTTCATTAATGGAGGGAGAGCTATGCCAAATAATGCAGGTGAAATGTTATCGGAGATTCGTGAGCGGATTGTACGTGTCGAGACGAAGATCGATGTGATGACGGAGACGAAAGAAACGGCCATGGTCGCAGCCAAGAACGCTGCAGAAGCGCTGCAGAGCGTAAAGGCGGCGCACCATATTATTAATGACGTACAAGATAACCAAAAATGGCTATGGAGAACGGTGATTGGCGGTATTGTAGCAGCAGTCGTTTCCTTCTTTTTTCGGGGCTTGTAGTACGCTTAAGGAAGGAGAAACCACATGAAACCCATAGGAGTTCTTAAACCCGAACTCATCATCGACCCCGGTCACGGGGGGAGCGACCCGGGGGCGAGCGGGAACGGAATTGTCGAGAAGGCGATGAATCTGGATATCTCGCTGTATCAGTTCCAGCGCTTCAAGGAGCTTGGAATTAAAGTGGCGCTGACCCGCAATTCGGACATCACATTAGCGTCCTCGGTTCGGACTGAGCTGGTCAAGAACAGCGGGGCCAAATATTGCATCAGCAACCACATCAATGCGGCGCCATCGAGCGCCGCTGCCGGTGCGGAGACGATCTATAGCGTCTATTCGGATGGGAAACTGGCCAATACATTGCTTAATGCCCTTAAAGATGCAGGCCAGCCATCCCGCAGGGCGTTCTCCCGGTCTAATGAATCGGGCGGGGACTATTACTTTATGCACCGATTGACCGGAGATGTAGCAACGGTCATCGTCGAATATGGTTTTTGCACGAATTCAACCGATGCGGACAGGCTGAGACAGCATTGGAAGAAGTATGCTGAAGCTGTTGTGGAAGGGTATTGCCGATTTGCCGGCCATCCGTACAGTCCGCCCAAGACCGCTCCAGTCAAGACTGGTCCGAGTCTACCTGCGGAACCGTCACAGACAGAAGGTTTTACCGATATTCAAGGACACTGGGCGGAGGCGTCGATTCGCAAAGCAAGCCTGGCTGGACTGCTGAATGGCGTAACGCCTGGGCGTTTTGCACCGGAGGAGCCGTTGACACGGGCACAGGCTGCAGTGCTGCTGGATCGGCTGGGCCTGCTGGAGAAAGGAGGTATCGCATATGATTAACGAGTTTATCCAATATGTAACCGAAGAAGCACTGGTCTTGATGCCGGTGCTTTTTATTATGGGGCTGCTTCTTAAGAATACGCCCAGGGTTCCTAATTGGACGATTCCGTGGGCGCTTCTTGCCATCGGCATGACTGGAGGTATTGTCATCGTAGGTTCTCCCGTTCAAGGAATCATTCAAGGTGTCCTGGTAACAGGAGCTACGGTATTAACCCATCAATTGGTCAAGCAAACGACCGATAAGTAAGGGAGGTCAGTAGCCGCAAGGGGTACACCCAAAGTTCAATTCGCTCGCTTTCACCCTTGAATTTCAAATCGACTATGATTTATATCTGGATCTTATTGATGTTACTGTTAATCGGCCTGTAGTGCCAACAGAGGCGGATGAATGAAGAACAGTTGATATAGGCTTCTCGTTGTCGACATTCGCAATAGGTTTCTTAAGCTCTCCGGGAATCGGGAGCATCCCGTTTTATAAGATATACCGATTCACAAGCAGACGAATTAGTTCGTATCGTACCATAAAAAAACTTTTACCCCGAGTCAGTCCCACAAATCCACACAACCAAAAGCCCTCCAAGGAGAAGGCCGGATAGGCTGCCGCATACAGGTTCTTTCCACAAGAACCGAGCAAGCGGTTAACGGCGTACCGTCCTTTTTCCCTCAGAGGGCTCTTTTTTATGAGTAAAAATCACACCTAACGTTATGATAGCTAACGCCTCTTTTTGACAAAAATGTTCACCAATGATTAATACAGGGAGCGAAAAAGGATAAAACAACGAGCATTTGTATAAAAAAGGACTATTGTTATCGTTTTCTTACTTTTAAATCCGATTTTACAGATGAATTCCGTTGGGATAGGGTATTAGAACAAACAAAAACAATTATTGGTTACAAGGGAAAACACTTCTTGATATAGGCTGAACTTGGCTCGAGCTGGCAATTGCCCAGTCTAACCTTCCTAATGACATAAAGTCCCGTAACCAGGAAGGAGTGAATGTCCATGTATTATGTGCTTTATCTGACGACGGCTAGCTTTCTTTTGTTTCAAGTGCTGTACACGGTGATCCCTCTCCTGTATAGCAAGGTGAAGAAGCTCGATCCCGCATTGGACGAAAAATCTCTGTCTGTCCTTGTGCCGGCTTACAACGAAGAGAGGACGATTCAGAATTGCCTGGACGCAATGGACGGCCTGAATTATCGCAATCACGAGATCATTATCGTGAACGACGGCTCCAAGGACCGCACATTCGAGCGGCTGCAGGAGCTGTTAGATTTGCGCATCAATTACCGCAAGCCGAATCATCGGCTAAAGTATAAGCGGGTCAGGGGCTTTTACCAGTCTGAACTCTACCCGCATATTTACGTGATTGATAAGCTGAATGGCGGCAAGGCGGATTCCCTGAACGCGGGAATCGACTATGCGGATGGCGAGATTGTCATTACGCTGGATGCCGACAGCATGCTGGAGGCCAATTCGCTTAAGTATGTGAATCAATACTTCCACGATCCATCCATTGTCGCGCTGGGCGGCACGGTCAAGATCGTGCAAGGAGCGAAGCGCAAGGACGGCGAAATCCACGAGAGCTTTACAGGCAAGGGCATCGTGCGCAGCCAAATGATCAGCTACATCCATAGTTTCTACGTACGGAAGCTGACTCAATCCTATTTCAACTCCATTGTCGTAATTTCCGGTGCATTCGGCGCGTTCTACAAGGAGCTGATGTATGAGGTGAACGGCTTCCGCAGCACAGTCGGCGAGGATATCGACATCACGCTCAAAATTCACGAATATATCAAAGCGAATAAGCTGAAACAGAGGCTCGTCTATGCGCCTGAAGCGGTTTGCTTCACCGAATGCCCGGAAGATATGAAGAACTTCTACAAGCAGCGTATCCGCTGGCAAAAGGCGTTCGTAGACTGTATTCTCATTTATTGGTCGAAGCTCTCTCGCAGCTTTAAGCCGGGCATCAGCGTCTTTTTTGCCATCGACGGTTTTATTCTGGGAACGCTGACGGTATTTACGACAGTGTTTCATTTGATCGATGCGGCGTTCTCCGGCAGCAATATGCTCATCGCTTTCCTGCTGCTCATCATTACCATTTTCATTAACGCCGTACAGCTCGGTATTTCTTTTCTTCTCTGCAGGAAGTACGGCGGCCACTTCACACTATGGGAGTATGTCAAAATGCTGGCGTTCAGTCAGTACGATCTCATCTCCTACAGACTGGTGCTCATGTACATCAATGTAATCGGCACATTCAAATATTTCGATAACGACAACGGCTGGGGCTTTGTCGAGCGCAAGGGCGTCGCATCAATAGGACGCAATACGTCGGCAAGCGCCAGATAACAGATACCGGACGGAGGCAGACCATGAGCAGCGTAAGCACCGCCAAAACGGCGGGAAAACGTATTATTTATATCGATTTATTACGTATTATTTCTATTGTAGCCGTCATCGTATTGCACATCTCGGCTTCGCTGCTAACCCGCACGAACGATTTTTCGACGACCTCCTGGTGGGTGAGCAATGTATTCAACTCCATCTGCCGATTCGCAGTGCCGGTATTCTTTATGATTAGCGGTGCGATGATTCTGCGCTCGGAAGTGAAATCCTTGAAGGACTTTTATTTGAAAAGGGTGTGGCCGCTCGTCGTAGCCTTGCTTTCCTGGTCGCTTATCTACGGGTTGTTCTACCAGTACTATTTGCTAAAGAGCGACATGAATGCGCTGGAGTTCGTCGCGGACTACGGCTACAAGCTGCTCACCGACCAGAACTACGTGCATCTATGGTTCCTTTATGCGATTATCGCGGTCTATATGACCGTGCCGCTAATCTCCAAGTTTGTGAAGGCGTGCAGCGAAAAGGATTTGCGCTATTACTTGCTTCTGTGGTTCGTAGTGAGCATCTTATACCGGCTCGTCTCCGATATTGTATATCGGGTTACGGATCAGTATCTCTATATCCCAAGCATGAACATTCCATTGTTCATGGGCTATCTTGGCTACTTTATATTAGGCTACTATCTGTTCCACTTCGAGCTGCCGACCATATGGAAGCATGTCTTGTACAACCTGGGCATTTTATCGTTTGTCTTGACGCCTGTCCTGACGTATGGGGTATCGAAGCTGAACGGCACGCTGGATGAAATGTTCTACGGCAACTATTCCATCACGAGCTTCCTAATGGCGGTAGGGCTCTTCCTCTTCTTTAAGGAGAAGGATGCAGCCATATCGCGAAAGACCAACGACAAGGTGCGGAGGGTCATTAGCTCTGTCTCGGCGGCAAGCTTCAGCATCTATCTCGTCCATCTGCTGGTGGAGACGATGGTCGCACGCAGCGTGGGGGTAGAGGCTTCGTTCATCGAAACGGCGGGAAGTCTGATCTTTAATCTGTCAGCAGTGTTCGCAGTCAGTTACATTGCGGTTAAGGTCTTGAATCTGAATCGTTATGTGACGGCGATATTATTCGGCGGGAGAGGGTGACGAATCTGAGAGCGAACAAAGCAGTCAAAATCAATGCATGGACAAAACTTATCGTCGCAATCTTATTCATCGGTCTGGCGGTCTATTATGTGCAGAGCATCGGCGGGGAAGAACGGCGTGTCAACACCGTTTATATCGAGGCCTGGCGCGATCCGGCGAGTGTGAAGCTGTCAGAGAAGGGCGTAGACATCGCATTTGTTGCCTTTGCGAAGATTGCGGGCACAGACTTGTTCTTTCATGAGGATGAGGCGGCGAACGAGCAGATTAAAAACAATATCAAGCAGCTGAAAGAAAACAATCCGACAACCAAGTTTGTCTTGGCGGTTGGCGGCTACAGTGTGGACGGCTTCTCCGACGCCTCCATGGACGGCACGCGTTACTTGTTCACGGAAAGCATCATCGAGCTGGTGAAGGAGCTGGATCTGGACGGCGTCGATATCGACTGGGAGTTCCCGGGGCATGACGGCTGGGGCACGGTGAAGGCCAGCCCCAAGGATACGGTCAACTTCACGAGCCTGATGAGGGAGCTGCGCGAGAAGCTCAATCTGCTTCCGCATAAGGGGGACAAGCGCTATATCCTGACATTCGCCGCTGGCTCGCAGGATTGGTATTTCGAGAAGGTAGAGCTGAAGGAAGTGGAGAAGTACGTCGACTATATTAATGTGATGAGCTATGATTTGACCGGGCGCTGGTCGGACAAGACCGGCTTCAACGCCAATTTATATACTGACAGTCAGGGACAGTCTCCGCTTAGCATCGACCAGATCATCGCGAGCTACTTAAAGCATGGTGTGGACAGCAAGAAGCTTCTGCTTGGCATACCGGCCTATTCGTACGGCTGGTCGGGTGTGAAGGATGTTGGGGACGGCCTCTTCCAGACGGGCGAACCGATTGATATCGTAGAGACGAATCTGAACTACCAAACGATCATGAAGGATTATTTGGACAAAAATGGCTTTAAACGTTACTTCGATGAAAAAGCGAAGGCTGCTTATCTGTATAACGGCGATATCTTTATCAGCTATGAGGATCTGGAAGCCGTGGAAGCGAAAATTAACTTCATTAAGAAAAAGAATTTGGCCGGCGCTATGGTATGGGAATACGCCCAGGACGCGGAGGACGGCATTATTCAATATTTGACGGACAACCTGAACGAAGACTAATCTCGCTGTACTGCAGGACAAGGGACAGCTGGTCTTATTTTTCAGCATTTGTCGGACATGATCTACCCATACGCCTCTCTTAATCTCGCATATGATGAAGTAAGCATGATAGAGAGGAGGATCTACATGTCCGCAAAAGCAGAGATTAGCGGTTTGAGGAATGGCAGAAGGGTTGCCGGTGCATCAACTGGACGCCGCAGACATCATCATGACGATTTTGCAGTGGAAGGCATTCAAGATCTGGGCGGAGAGCTGAGCAGATCATTCGCCAAGCTTCGGAGACGCTGCAAGGCGCGCAAGCTCGTAGCTGCGATTCGCCATTGCGACCGCAGAGCGATCAATGAAATTTTTGACTGGAAGTGCAGAGAAATTTGCTTCTTCAAGAAGCCTGGCTATGATTGTGTGAAGATCAGCTGTTGTTCTGGACGAGGCTCCGCTGTCATCACGTTCGACATTTGTGTTAGAAGCTTGAATCGTCGCAACGGCTATGGCTATGGCGGCGGCTACGGTTTCTATTAATTCGCTAGACTTCTCATGAATACGAGAAGCCCGGTCTGCGTCGGAGCAGACCGGGCTTCTCCCGTTTGTCAGGTTAATTGCGCTAATTGCTTCATGATTTCAATATAGTAGGAAGCCTCTCGCGGGACGAATTGATCCGTTCGGATGACGCAGGTATCCGGGACGAGTCGGTATGCGCCTGGCACAGGCTCTTCATCCAGCTTCATGCCATGGACGGTAAGCTTGTCTGCCGAACCCTCCAGAAGCCTGATCATGTCGGCGATATCCGCCTCATAGATGCCAGCCACCTCTTCGGGCTGCAGGCGGAATTCTGACAGCGGCAGCTCACATACGAGAGCGAACACGTCGCTGACCTCCCGATCGATAAATGCAGCACCGCCAACTATGCCTTCCGCTTCCTCGCGAATTTGCCCCAGAGGGATAAGCTGATCGAAATCGGCGCGGATGCCTAGCTCTTCCTCAAGCTCTCGGGCTGCATCCCGGATCGTCTCGCCCGCAGTCAGATGGCCAGCCGCCGTAATGTCGAAGCTGCCTGGATTCGTGTCTTTGCAAAGCTGGCGCCGTTGGAACACGACCACCGGACGGCCTTCGACCCGCCGAGTCAGCCAGCAATGGAACGAGCGGTGCCAATATCCGTGCTTATGGGTCTCGGAGCGGGTAGCCGTACCAATCGGATTCATCGCTTCATCATAGATGTCGAATCTCTCCTCAGCCATTAGCGGCCGTCTCTAGCTGCGACGTGCAGTGCTTGCAGCGGGTTGCTTTCACCGGCACCTTGGACAGGCAATACGGGCAATCCTTCTCCGTAGGCTCAGCCTTGGCCGCATCCGGATCTTCCTTCTTGCGTCGCAGGGCATTAATGCCTTTGACCATCAGGAAGATACAGAATGCAACAATGACAAAATCGAGTATGACATTTATAAATTGACCATACTTGATAACAGGTGCAGTAGCCTTTTCTGCTTCACTTAGTGCAGATAGATCTACCAATGGAATCTGCAAATCCCTAAAATCCACTTCTCCCAATAGGTATCCAATAGGAGGCATAATAATGTCGTTTACAAGAGAGGTGACGATTTTGCCGAAAGCACCTCCTATAATAACACCCACCGCAAGGTCTACGACATTGCCGCGCATGGCAAATTCTTTAAATTCACTGAACATCTTCACTTTCATCGATCTTTCCTCCGTTTTCTACTCAGGTACCCTAGTAACTCTAGTATGAACCAAATCTAGCATTGCTAATCCAGAATAGCAAGACCTAACAAACGGGGCGAACGCCCTAATTCAACAAAAAGCGTCAGGATATCCTCGAAAGAAAAAGGATATTTTGGTAATTTGTCGAACTCACTTAAGATGTAAGATATTCAGTAGCAGAGGAGGAGCGCTAATGAGCCACCCGATATTGTTCGGCAACCCTTACTATTTGCTGCTATCGCTTTCGATCATGTGCTTTGCCTCCTTTACGATGATGAGTTTTGACCATATGAGACCAAAAGCGGGCCTGCAATCGATTTATTGGATGCTGGGTGCCGCATTAGTGTTCAGTCTGGGCTTATGGACGATGCATGTTGTATCGATGATGGCCTCCGACTATATGCTGGTTGTCGACTGGAGCATGATGGTGACCTTCTTCGCATGCGTGGTCACGACCTTTGCCGCACTGTATATCATCTTTCGCAAGGCGGATATCTCGCGGTTATGCGAGGGTATTGCTGCTTTTATACTTGCCTGTTCATCTATGCTGCTGCATTACATGTCCATTCTTTCAAACTCGATTCAGGCTTATTCCATCCATTATGGCTGGTTTGTGCTTTCCTTCGCTGTCAGCTTCGCCGGTGCCTATACCGCAATCCTCTTGCTTAAGAAGAAACCTTCCTTCTACAAAATGATTAACGCCCTCGTGCTTGGAATTTCCAGCATGGCGATGCACCAGATCGGGATGCATGCCATAACGGTGCAGTATCGCGATATTATGACGATGGAACGATTCAATGAATATTTGCTGCTGCTGGCCTTCATTCTCTGCATGACCACCTTTCTCATCATCAGCTTCAGCCTGACGACTTGGTTCAACATTAAGAAATTCGCCGTTATTCATGGACGTTACAAGCTTCTCGTCGAGAACTCGATGGACACCATCGCGCTGATCAAGGACGGCAAATGGGAGTATATGAATCCTTCCGGACTCGCGTTGTTTGATGCGAGGCATGAGCGGGAGCTGATTGGCGCCAGTGTCTACGAATTATTGGAGCCGAATCATCATGACGATATTGCGGAATGGATGGATGCGGAGCTGCCGGCGGACGGGGCACCTGCACTCACGACCGAGCTGCGGTGGCGGACGTTGCGGGGCAAACTCATTCATACGGAGATGGTTCGAGTCCGCGCCTCCTTCTATGGGGCTCCGGTCGAGCAAGTTATTATCCGGGATATCTCGGAGAGGAAGAAGAATGAGGAGCTGCTTATTAAAGCCGAGAAGCTGTCCATTGCAGGACAATTAGCGGCCGGGATTGCTCATGAGATTCGCAATCCGCTTACCTCGCTCAAGGGATTCATGCAGCTTCTTTCCTCGGGACGCATTCATAACAGTCATTATTACGCCATCATGAAGTCTGATCTTATTCAGATCGAGTCGATTATTAGCGAACTGCTCATGTTATCGAAGCCGCAAGTGTACGAATATGCGCATATCGATCTTCAGCAGCTCCTCACGGAAGCCGTATCCAGCCTGAGAGCGCATGCTGATATGTACCGGGTCCGCTTGGAGTATGGACAAGTGCAGCATCCGTTATGGGTGATGGGAGTCGGAACCCAGCTGAAGCAAGTATTTATTAATGTGATTAAAAATGCGATTGAATCCATGCAGGACGGCGGCACTGTTCGTGTAGATGTGTGTGTAAGCGATCGGGGCATGACCATTATCCGTATCCGTGACGAAGGGATGGGGATCTCGAAGGAGCAGCTGGCGAAGATGGGACAGCCTTTCTATACAACCAAAGAAAAGGGAACCGGCTTAGGCCTCATGGTGTCTTACAAAATAATCGACAATCACGAGGGCTTTATTTCTGCCGAGAGTGAGCTCGGCATCGGCACAACCTTCACGATCCGCCTCCCCCAGCGCTGTCCGGCAGCGGGCAAGCTGGAACTGCTCAATCGACATGCATAGGTTGCAATGAATCGCTGTTCCATGGTATATCTCTAGTATACAAACATACGTTCCTAAGTGATGGATGGCATTCCATCCTTTCGAAGAAGGAGATAAGAGATGGCGGAGCCGCTAAAGTTGATGTATGACGGTACATTTTTGGAGCAGTTCGGGACAAGACTGAAGGAAGCTTGGCAGCCGTTCGATGTGAAGCGATTCCTGAATGAGGCCAGGAGAGAGGATTGGGCGGAGCTGGAGCTTAAGCCCCGTATTCGGAGAATTGCCGAAGCGCTTGGAGCTACATTGCCTGGCAACTATCCAGAGGCATTGGATGTGCTGTATCGTATAGATGAAAGCTGCGTAGGTTTTCCTTATCTGTTCTTCCCGGACTTTGTGGAGGTATTCGGAAGAGGGGAGGAGCACTGGGATCTGTCCATGAAGGCGCTGGCTCGGTTTACTCGGCGGTCCAGTGCGGAATTTGCAGTAAGGCCGTTTATTATCGAGCACCCGGAGCGGATGATTCCGCAATTGCTGCAATGGGCTGGAGATTCGGATGAGCATGTAAGGAGACTTGCAAGTGAAGGCTCAAGACCAAGGTTGCCTTGGGGACAAGCGATTGAGATGTTCAAGAAGGACCCTTCGCCCATGATACCGCTCTTGGAGAAGCTGAAAGCTGATCCATCTTTGTATGTGCGCAAGAGTGTCGCCAATCATCTGAATGATATTACTAAAGATCATCCCGAACTTGTCTTATCCGTTGCCGAGAAGTGGCTGGGACAGCATGAGTGGACGGATTGGATTGTCCGACACGCTTGCCGGACGTTAGTGAAGCGTGCCGATCCTCGGGCAATGGCCCTATTCGGATATACTGCCCATGAGGAATCTGCTGCGTCACTGGTGCAATCTGCGGATTTGACGTTATCAGAGACCGATATTTCCATTGGCGGGGAAGTGAAGCTGCATTACCGCATTCAATTCATCGATGCTGGTTCATCGGAGCGCTTCAAGCTGCGTGTAGAATATGGGATTGATTTCGTGAAGTCCGGAGGCAAATCCTCGCTGAAGCGATTCCTGCTATCAGATCGTGAGTTCAGTCAAGGCGAGATCATCGACCATACGCGAGTACATCGATTTGCTGATTTGACAACACGCAAGCATTACCCTGGTCCGCATGTGATCACGCTATGGGTGAATGGCGTGGAGGCAGCCAGAACAGAGTTACAGCTGCATAAGGAATAGCAAGCAGGAGAAGGGAGAGCAAGGTGCATGCGCCCGGCTTCTCCCTTCCTTGTTCGTATGGATGGATAGCGAGATTAGTCGTCTTTATCCTTGTTGCTTGTCGTATGGCGTCTTGGATGCTGCATGTGAGCTTCCGGGTTGTCGTCGTCATCATGGGGCGTAAGTCTAGGATCAGTGCGCCCTTCGTGATGGTTGTCGAATTCAAGCTCGACCTGTCTCCACTCCGTTGATCCGAGAATCGGATCGGCAGGGAAGACGTCGCCCCGCTCAAGCTTCTCGTCCCGTCCCCATTCATTGCGGTATACGCCGTCTGCTTCCACCGGCTCGCCGGAGATGGGATCCATTCGATGCTCTTCATGAGAGTTGCTCATATGCCTTTATCCTCCTTAGCTGTCTTCATAAAGCTTATAGGCCGTGCTTGGGCACAGCGGCACGGTCAGCTTCCGATTGCAGATCCCTGGCCTGTTCTTTGCTTGCCTGATGACGGTCTGCGAGCGACTGGGCCTTGCTTGCTGCCTTCTGGCGATCGGATGGATTTTTGCCGGACATGGGCTATCGCTCCTTTGCAGGAAGTATGATCTATCGTAAAGGATGATCAGTATTAGTGTGCCACGGGAGAAGGGAAGATATAAGTTCATTACAGCAATCGGAGCTCGCAGGAAGGACAGGTGACATCGCGTTCGGTTACTTCCTCGCCGCATCCAGGGCAAGGCTCGCGGTAGAAGGCTTGAGGCTTGCCGCTATTGGGGGAGGAGGAAGCGGGCGGTTCTTCTTGCTCGTTCCTCAGATGAGCTGGTGTTCCGAAGATGGCTTCCACCATGCCGCGGATACTCTTATAGTTGTCGGAGTCATCCGACATGACGCGTATGACGAGAAACATGGCTCCGAGCAGTCCGCAAGCTAGAAGAAGCACAAGGGCTGTCGCCCCGATATTCAGCCAGGAGGACAATGGGGGGAGAGCTGCGTGGGGATGCCATAAGGTTATGCTCTGCATCTCAGTCACCTCACCCGTTCACCTGATAACGTTTCTCCAGCGTCTTTCCTCCAAACCACATCACAAGCACAGCTGTAATGGAGACGAATATGCGCCATGGCTCATTCACCAGGTTGGTAATGTCAAAGCTGATGAGCGAGATGACGAAGATCATAACCGCCTTACCCATCATCGTCGCCAGCAAAAATGTATGGAAGGGAACTTTGCTAAGACCGGAAACGACGGTAATCACTACCGATGGCGTAAACGGAAAGCAGGCGAGCAGAAACAAGGGAGTGAAGCCTCTCTTCTCAACCCAGTTGAAGAAACGTTCTGACTTCGGAAATCTGCCCATCAGTTTGGTTTTTACATTGCGTCCGAGAGTACGGCATATAAAAAAAACACATATCGCGCCTCCCGTGACACCAATCCAGGAGAAGAGAAACCCAAGTCCGAGTCCGTAGATGTTCACATTAGCCGCAATAATAAGAATGAGCGGCAGGAAGGGCAGAAAAGCTTCGATGAAGGGCAGCAAAATGCCCGGAAGCGGACCGAACTGCGAATAGCTCTCCAGCGTTTGCTGAATTTGGTTCAGGTCCATATTTTTCAAATCTTGAATCCAGTCTTGCCAGTTGCTCATCAATTCCTAACCCCGATCTTCTTAAGTGTTGAATAGTAAAGGCCGATTAGGCCGAATAGGATGGCGCTTGTCCAGAACACAGCGGTTTCGCCGCCCCACAGGGCGATTACGCCACCCAGTATAGGTCCGATCATGACGCCTACACCTTCAAAGGTCGACAGAAGACCCCAGCCGACTCCCTCTTGCTTAGGTGGTACGTATGTGGCCAGCAAAGCGTTCCAGGTCGGCAGAATAGCCGAATAGGATAATCCAAGTCCCACCGCTATAACTAAACAATACCAGAATGAAAGTCCCCATGCCAGTACATACAATCCAAAGGCAAAAGCAAGAAATCCGACGACTAGAAACCATCTGTTTCCGCCAAGTCTGTCGGATAGCTTGCCCATGGGGATAAGGCCCCCTACAGCGCATAATCCGCCTACCGTCAGAAGAATGGAGTATTGCGCTCCTGACAGTCCAAGCTCGTGAGTTGCGAAGCCCGGCAGGATCGGAATGAGCATGCTGGCGCCGGTCGTCTGCAGAATCATGCCCGGAAGAAGCTGTTTCATGCTGACAAGCTTATCGCGAAGGGCGTGAATCTGCGCTTTGATCGGGATATGGTGCATCGATGACACCTTGCTTTTTCTCATGAAGAAAGACAGCAGCAAGGCCGCAACCGACATCAGGACGAGCAAGTTATAGGTTAGGTCTGAGCTGTAATCGAGCAAAATGTTGCAAATGATCGGTCCGCTTCCCAGTCCGAATAACCAGATGGTGTAGAGGAAGCCCATTTGGGTAGCTCGATGCTCCTCGGACACTCTGGTCAAGCAGACAATCCAGATGGGGGACATGCCTATTCCGTAGATTGCGGCGGCGCCGATGAACATCCAGGGAAGATCGGCGAATTGGAGCGCATAGACCCCGACAAGCGCAATGGCCAAGCTGATTTGTACAATCAGACGCGGAGAGAAGCGGTCAAGCAGATAACCAATGGCGATCTTCAGCAGCGTATCCGTAATGTAGTGGGCAGATATCGCCAGACCGATAACGTCAGGAGATAATCCGAGAGAACGAGCTCCATAGATGGGAAGAAGGCTGACAAGCACAGCTCCCCGTACGAATTCGACAATAAACAGAATGACGGATAAGAGCCGCATATCCGGCCCAACCCAATGATTTTGGCGCATAGTACGAATAGACTCCTTTTCCACACTGACTTAAAAGAAGGAAGCTTTATCTTGCACATGCAATTTGGTTACAATATCCATTATAATCGTCTCAGCGGCAGAATGGGAGGAACCCTTCGCTTGAAGGCTCCGGATGCGTATGCGACAGTTCATGAGCTTAATCGGATCATTCACCAACTGGAGCAATTGACGAACCAGTTCATGGCTGTCTCTGGAGATGAATGCTGCGCCTTTGGACTGCAGATACAACGCGTTCTGCTTCTCTTGGCCGGGGACGGGACGATAGAGAAAGGCTGGCAGCTCAGCAGCGATCGCTTCGGCTAACGTAAGACCGCCAGGCTTGGTGATCAACCCGTCTGCAAGCGCCATTAATTCATGAATGCGATCCATATATCCGAATGCCGTGAGGCGGTGTGCCGAAGGATGGGAGCGGAAGCGCTCTTGGATCATCTCTTTTAGCTGGCGATTATGTCCGCAGACAACGGCAACTTGCACATGCGGATCATGCAGAAGCTGCTCGCATATTTTATCGATGTTGGGCATGACACCTTGAGCGCCAGCCATAATAAGTATGGTGGGGCACCCATATTGAAGTCCGTAACCGCTGTACAGCTCAGGAGAACGCTCGATGGAGCGGAATTCTTTCTTCAGCGGCAGTCCGCTCACTTTTATCGCGCTGCTTCGAATGCCAAGCTGCTGAAGCTCGCGGTACAGATCCTTAGTGGCTACATAATAGCGTTCTATGCTGGGGTGTACCCATCTGCGATGCAGGTCGAAGTCGGTAATCACCGCATAAGAGGGAATAGATGAAGCAAGCTTCCTCATGCTCTGAATCGCATAGAAGGGAAAGGTGTAGATGACGGCATCGGGCTTCTCCGCCAGCAGCAGTTGCTTCACCTTATGGCGGCCGAAGGAATGCAGCCAGTTGCCCAGCAGGGAATTATGCTTCATCGGTTTGGTAATGCCATACATCCAGCCATAGAGAAAGGGCAAATGCGTGTAGCTCTTGTGATAAAAGCGCTTGGTCATTTCATTCAGCCATGGATGTGATTCCGCCATCAGATCGTATAGGACGACCTGATGATACCCGGAATCGATGTAGGCATCGCGAAGTGCTTTCGCTGCTTGGATATGTCCTTCGCCGTATGAGGCGTAGACAATCAGCAATTTCAATTGCCGGTTATGAGAATGAATCAGCATGACGCACCTCCTACAGCATAGTCTAAGGATGATTTGTAACACGAACGTGAACGACATGTGGATCCTTTATATTATTTTTGTAGATTTATTGTAATATCCGTCTCATTCTAAATTGAAAAGGGGCAGCGGACATGAAATATACGTATCTTGGAAATTCCGGATTGAAGGTAAGCAGGCTATGTCTAGGCACTATGAATTTTGGCGTGGATACGGATGAGAAGGATGCATTCCGAATTATGGATGCGGCGCTGGATGCCGGCATCAACTTTTTCGATACGGCGAACATTTATGGCTGGGGTGAGAATGCCGGGCGTACGGAGGAAATGATCGGCCGATGGTTCAAGGAAGGGAGCGGGAGAAGGGAACGTACCGTTCTGGCTACTAAAGTGTATGGCGATATGCATGACACATATGACGGACCCAATCGGGAGCAGGGCTTGTCATCCTACAAAATCCGCAGGCATCTGGAAGGCTCGCTCAAGCGCTTGCAGACGGACCATATCGAGCTGTACCAAATGCATCATGTGGACCGGAGAGTGAATTGGACCGAGCTATGGGGTGCTTTTCAGACTGCTCAGGCACAAGGGAAAATCGGGTATGTCGGCTCCAGCAACTTCGCCGGCTGGGATATTGCGGTGGCGCAGGGTGAAGCGAAAGCCAGAGGGATATTGGGTCTTGTCTCTGAGCAGCACAAGTACAATTTGTTGTGCCGTCTGCCGGAGCTCGAGGTGCTTCCGGCATCCCAGGCATTGGGACTTGGCGTCCTGCCATGGAGCCCGCTTGATGGAGGCTTGCTCGCGGGGAACCAGCGCCGCAGAAAAGGCGGCGGACGTCGAAGTGGGGATGAGAAGCGTCTCGCCAAGTTTCAGGATCAACTGGAGGCCTACGCCAAGCTTTGCGATGAACTAGGCGAGCCGGAGGATGTCGTGTCGCTTGCATGGCTGCTTGCTAATCCAGCGGTCACCGCACCGATTATCGGTGTGCGTACGAGCGAGCAATTCGAACGTTCCCTTCGGGTTGTTGATGTGAAGTTGGACGAGGAAACGTTAAAGCGTATTGACGAAATCTTTCCTGGTCCAGGTGGAGATGCGCCAGGCGCGTATGCTTGGTAGAAGTATCGTGACATGCGAACAGCCCGAGAGACGTCTCTCGGGCTGGTTGTTGTGTGTCTGGTGCTGGCTGGACTCAAATGAGCAGATTAAATAATACAGGATCCTTATTCAATTCAACGAACTGGAAGCCTTTCTTCTGCATGCGTTCAACGAGCGGCTGATAGTCCTCGCGATGCTTGAGCTCGAGTCCGACCAATGCGGGACCGTTGTCTTTATTTGATTTCTTAGTATATTCGAAGCGGGTAATATCGTCGTTCGGGCCTAATACCTGATCAAGGAATTCACGGAGCGCTCCAGCTCTCTGCGGGAAGCTGACCATGAAATAATGTTTGTATCCTTCGTAAATCAAGGAGCGTTCTTTGATCTCCTGCATACGGTCTACGTCATTATTTCCGCCGCTGACGACGCAGACAACCGTTTTGCCAGTAATCTGATCCCGGTAAGCGTCAAGCGCTGCAATAGGAAGGGCACCTGCAGGCTCGGCTACGATGGCATTTTCATTATACAGATCAAGCAGCGTCGTACATACTTTGCCTTCCGGTACGGTGATAACATCGTCCAGCAGCTCTTGGCAGATCGAGAAGGTCAAGTCGCCAATGCGCTTGACCGCAGCTCCGTCTACGAATTTGTCTATCATCTCCAGCGGCACGACTTCGCCCGCATCAAGTGAGGCGCGGAGCGATGGAGCTCCCTCAGGCTCGACGCCTATGATTTGGGTTTGGGGAGCAACGATCTTTACGTAGGAAGCTACACCGGCGGCGAGTCCGCCTCCACCGACTGTCACGAAGATATAATCCGGCGCAGTCTCCGCCTTCTCCATCAGCTCTTGGCCGACCGTTCCGTTGCCTGCAATAATCTTCCGATCATCGAACGGATGGATGAAAGCGAGACCGCTGCGCTGGCTCTCCGCTATTGCTTCCGCATAAGCATCATCGAACGTGTCACCGGTCAGGACGACTTCGACCATGTCACCGCCGAAGAAAGATACTTGCTTTACCTTTTGTCTCGGCGTGGTGGTCGGCATATAGATTTTGCCTGGTATTCCTAGCGTCTGGCAGGAGTAGGCTACACCTTGGGCGTGGTTGCCGGCGCTTGCGCAGACGACGCCTTTCACCGTTTCCTCGAGGGAGAGGGAGCGCATCAGATGATAGGCACCTCTTATTTTGAACGAACGGACGACTTGCAGATCTTCGCGTTTGAGCCAGACCTGGCAATTATAGCGTTCCGATAATACTCGATTATATTGAAGCGGGGTGCGGGAGATCACATCTTTCAGATGCATTTGGGCCTGTACAATTTCTTCGAGTCTTATATGGTTATGAGATAAAGGATGAACATTCATAGAGAACCTTCCTTCCGTCAGTCGTGTGCATCTTGGATAATGAGTGGATTCATTATACCATTATGACAGGAAGAATGAAGGGACTGGCTTCAAAATAGCTAATTCGATAGAATAGGAGCTGGACGAGGAGGTAGAGAATGGGGAAGTTTTTGAAAAGATTGTTTATTACCTTAATTGTGATGTTGCTGATCATAGGAGGGGCTGCATGGTGGTTTCTGTCGTACATCTCACCGGATAAGCCTCTTAATCTGAATTATAATCCGATAGATGTCAGGCAGAAGGCTGTGGACATGGTGAAACGCCTTAAGCCGGAGCTGGTGCTGAGTGAGGCGGAAGTGAATGATTTGATCAAGAAGCATATAGACCGTGATGTGGCCGAAGGTGTCGAGCTAGATGGTGCGGAGTTCGAGCTGAATGGAGACCGGTTGATTGCGGATTTGAACATCACGTACAAAGATAGGATTCCAGCTCACATCCGGGCCGAGTATCGGTTGGAGTGGCAAAATCCCAATCTGGCATTGAGACCCCAGTCGTTGACGATGAAAGGAATTCAATTGCCGCTTCGTATGTTAGAGACGATCGTCGTACCGCTCGACTTGCCGACGGGGGATATGGTCACGGTGGATGATGTTAAATTCGAAGAGAAGCAGGTTAAAGTGTTATTCCAAATCAAGCTGCCGTTCTAGCGGCATGAAGAAATCCCTTCCGATTGCAATCCGGAAGGGGTTTCTGTCGTCATTCACGACGCTGCCCAGAATTGTTCTTAAACTAAGCAGAAGGGCGATGTTGAGGTTCAGGATAGGGAAATCGGCTATAATCAGATCCGTTATTCCGGGAGAGGTGCGCCTCACACGGAAGGAAGGGAAGATACTTGCTCCTAATGCAATGGAAATGACGGCGTTAGTCGTGTAGTTAATTGTAGCTTTGATCGAGTATCTGCCGGTGGTCCTCGTTTACCTCTAGGGGACCAGTTGGTTCCGTTGGACCTTCGATACAAGTTTTGGGATTTTCTTATTTGTTGTGCATGGATGTCTCTTCAGAGTGTCTTTTTTTTTTGAAATATTATTGCTTGTATTTTTGGGTCCCCAGCCATCGTTAATTCGCCTATGTATCATATGTACTTGTTGTGAAGAGCTTTCCAAAAAAAATACTAGTAGAGGAGGACACAGGAGGCTGCAGAAAATAATGGTCAGGGCTTTAGAAGAGAACCAGAGTGTCGAGAAAGTCCAGTGGACCTTCTGCACAAAAGTTTATATAGTGGTCTCTTTAAGAAAAATCGTAGCCTAGGGGATTTGATGAAAAGACCAAATGACACCTGTGCTCCTTGGTTCACCATGAGTTCGTGTTGGTTCATTCGGTGTAATTTTTCAAAAAATTTGAGGATACTGCAGCAGCATGAATCGGCAGTTTGTAATTTGAAGCATTATCCTTGAGTTGATAGTTAATAACGCCAAACCCACACAAAAGGCCTTTGGTCACTCCAAGAGGACCAAAGGCCATCAATTCTAGTGATTATTGAACTGGCAGGGCAAAATTTAGATTACGCAAGTTGGTTAATGGACCAAATGACGCCGCTTCCTGCTCCCCCTAAATCCAATGGAATGGTTAAACCGTCAGCAACGTAGAATAATCCAATCGTTTCCCCGGCTGTAAGTTCTACTTCCCCAGCCAAAGCTACTGAACCGTTACCAAGTATTGCACGTAGTGTAAGAAGCAAGGCGACATCGACGTTTAATACAGGGAATAATCCAGTTATAAGATCTGTTGCATCGGTAATTCTGCGTACAACAAAGGCTGGGTTGACACCGGCTCCTAAGTTAACTGTAATGGCAGCAGTTGTTGTATATCCTATTGTAGCAGAGATTAAATATCTGCCAGTTGCAGGAACAGTGTATACGCCCGTCACTGGGTCGAAGCTTGGGTCTGCAAAGTAAGGATTAGTAACAGTCCATCCAATAACTTGCTGTGAGGCAGCAACTCCAGCGGCTGTTGTAAAAGCAGAAAATCCTTCTGAAGTTACTATTGGTCCAGTTGCCCCTGTCGGTCCAGTAGGTCCAGTTGCGCCATCGGCCCCTGTCGGTCCAGTAGGTCCAGTTGCGCCATCGGCCCCTGTCGGTCCAGTAGGTCCAGTTGCGCCATCGGCCCCTGTCGGTCCAGTAG